>NZ_CP056047.1:0-2877500 GCF_021559775.1 Gillisella vitis
ATGCAGATGAAGATGGTAACGGCAAGTGCGGCAGCCAGTGGGGACGAGGCGCGCACGATCGATCAGGCCGTTAGCCCTGACGCGACAGGCGGCCCAAATGCGGTGGTAGACGATACGGTGGCAGGCGATGAAGTTCGATACGATGCGCTATTCGAGCGGTTCAGTGCCCGGCTGAGGGCTCAGGTCGGCCCGGATGTGTTTGCCAGCTGGTTTGGTCGGTTGAAACTGCATTCCTCTTCGAAGAGCGTTATCCGGCTCAGCGTACCGACGACCTTCCTGAAGTCCTGGATCAACAATCGTTATCTCGACCTGATTACCTCGATTTTCCAGGCGGAAGACGCCAGCATCCTGAAGATCGAAATCCTGGTGCGCAGCGCCAGCCGCAATAGCCGGGCGCCGGTTGTCGAAGACCGGGCCGTTGAACCTTCCCTGTCGTCTTCCCAGAAGCGTCACGCGCCGCAAAGCATTGGCCAGATGGCACCTGCCATCGCCAATGCCGCAGCACCGCAGCGCGCTCCCGTACAGGGACCGTTGTTCGGTTCGCCGCTCGACAGCCGCTATACGTTCGACGGTTTCGTCGAAGGCGCGTCCAACCGGGTTGCCGTTGCTGCCGCCAAGACGATTGCGGAAGCTGGTGCAGGCGCGGTGCGCTTCAATCCGCTGTTCATTCATTCGTCGGTCGGTCTGGGCAAGACGCATTTGCTCCAGGCGATCGCCAATGCCGCCATCCATAGCCCTCGGGCGCCGCGCGTCGTCTATCTGACGGCGGAATATTTCATGTGGCGTTTTGCGACCGCCATCCGCGACAACGATGCCCTGACCTTGAAGGACTCGCTGCGCAACATTGATCTGCTGATCATCGACGACATGCAGTTCCTGCAGGGCAAGACCATCCAGCATGAATTCTGCCATTTGCTGAACATGCTGCTCGACAGCGCCAAGCAGGTGGTCGTGGCCGCCGACCGCGCGCCCTGGGAGCTGGAATCGCTTGATCAGCGCGTTCGCTCGCGCCTGCAAGGCGGCGTTGCCATCGAGATGGAGGCGCCTGATTACGACATGCGCCTCGACATGCTGAAGACAAGGCTGTCGCTCGCTAAGAAAGAAGATCCGAGCCTGGAAATTCCAGCCGAGATCATCGCCCATGTCGCCCGCAATGTTGCCAGTTCAGGCCGTGATCTGGAAGGTGCGTTCAACCAGCTGCTGTTCCGCCGCTCGTTCGAAGCCAATATGACCATTGAGCGCGTCGATGAGCTGCTGGCCCATCTGGTCGGTGCTGCCGAGCAGAAGCGGGTTCGCATCGAAGACATTCAGCGTGTTGTTGCACGCCATTACAATGTCTCGCGTCAGGAATTGGTGTCCAACCGCCGTACCCGGGTCATCGTCAAGCCGCGCCAGATCGCCATGTATCTGTCCAAGACGCTGACGCCGCGGTCCTTCCCGGAAATCGGCCGTCGTTTCGGTGGCCGCGATCACACCACAGTGCTGCATGCCGTGCGCAAAATCGAGGAACTGATTTCCGGCGACCAGAAATTGTCGCAGGAAATCGAGCTGCTGCGTCGCTTGATCAACGAGTAATCAGATACTCGCCTCGCTTGGCCTCCTCCATGCTTTCTTGTAGATCGCAGCGCCGTTCGTCATCACTGACGAATGGCGCTGTTTTCTTGTGATTTACAGAGGAGACGGGGTGGTCAATCTGCAAGAAACGGGTGGCGGGCCCGCTCCAAACGAGCAATAACCATCTTCGATAAACAGACATGGTGAGAGGCTGGTTATGCAAAAACAGATGGGTGCCCAGGAATGGGCGATGCTGCTGGTGCTTTCGGTGCTATGGGGTGGCTCCTTTCTGTTCATAGGCATTCTGGTGAAGGTCTGGCCGCCGCTGACCATCGTCACCGCCCGTGTGGCGCTTGCCGCTGTGGCGCTGTGGATCATCGTCCGTCTGTCGGGCCAGCCGGTTCCGCGCAGGGCCGAGGTCTGGCTTGCCTTCCTCGGCATGGGCCTTCTCAACAATGTTATCCCCTTCACTCTGATCGTCTGGGGCCAGACCCATATTCCGGTCGGGCTGGCAGCGATTTTCAACGCGACGACGCCACTGTTCGGCGTGATCATAGCGCATTTTCTGACCGTCGATGAGAAGCTGACTGCCAACCGGCTGGCCGGTGTGCTGATCGGCGTTGCCGGTGTGGCCGTTATGATCGGTCCCGCCGTGCTCGGGCATCTCGGTGCGGATCTCTGGGGCGAGTTGGCCGTGATGCTGGCGGCAGTTTCCTATGCCTTTGCCGGCCTGTTCGGGCGGCGCTTCAAGGCAATGGGCTTGGCCCCTCTTTTGCCCGCTGCGGGCCAGGTGACGGCGGCTACGGTGGTGCTCCTGCCGATCATGTTGATGGTTGACGCGCCTTGGACCTTGCCCGTTCCCGGTCTCGACAGCATTGCGGCTCTGCTGGGACTGGCATTGCTGTCCACCGCTGTCGGCTATGTGCTGTTTTTCCGGATATTGTCGACGGCTGGCGCCACCAACCTGATGCTGGTTACCATCCTTATTCCGCCCAGTGCCATCCTGCTTGGCGCCTTGGTGCTGGGAGATCAGGTCGCCCCACGCCATCTGGTCGGCATGGTCTTGATTGCGCTCGGACTTGCCGCCATTGATGGCAGGCTATGGCGTCGGCTGCGGCGGCGGGCAGTTGCCTGACCATTTGGCCCGTCTCGCCTCAGGCGCTGGCGATGGCAATGATTTCCGGGCTGATCGGGTCAAAGCTGCGGCCATCCCACCAGCCAAGCGTCTCGATGCTCTTGAACCCGGCTGCCTTGAACAGCTGTTCGACCTTGCCGCGACCGGGGAAACGCAGGCAACTGCGACTGATCCGCTGTTCACCTGTCTCCAGCAGCGTGAAGGTCGCGTCAAAGATGACATGCTCCCCTTCAATCCTGTCGACCTGATAGAAAACCTCGACCGGACCGATACCAGGCACCTGGGCCACATTCCGGGTTTTGGCTTCGGTCCATCCTTCCCAGGCGCGCAACAATGGATTGCGGCTCTCGATGATCATCCGTCCACCCGGCGCGAGATGGCGGCAGGCATTGGTGAGCGCCAGGAGGGTTTCTTCATCATCGAGAAAGACCTGAAAGACATGACCGGTCATGATGATCAGGTCGAATTGCTCTCGATCGAGATTGAGATCGAAGGCATTAGTGGCAATCCAGCGCACCAACCCCTCTTGGTCTTTGGCTTTTGCTAGAGCCAACATGCCTGGTGCGGGATCGATCCCTGTCACCTGATGGCCGCGTTTTGCCAGCCGGAGCGTCACCGAGCCTGTGCCGCAGCCGATATCGAGAATTCGGCAGGGCGTTTTTGGATACGTCTCGTAAAAATCCCCGTCTTCTCCATGAATGTTGAAGCTGTCATAGAAAATGGCCATGTCATGCAGTGCAAAGGCATCATCTACGGGCATTGACGCTTCTCCCTCTATCCTTGCGTCTGTTTATGGTTCCTCAGCAGGCGAGATCCGCAACGACAGCATCCAGAACCAGCATGCCTTTGGGGGTGCAGCGCAGCCGGGAATTGCCGAGACGTTCGATAAATCCGTGTTCCAGTAAAAACTGTTCGCGGACCGGGTCCGGATCGCGGCCGGACAATTGCTGCCAGCGAGCGAGATCGACGCCTTCGCGTAGCCTGAGACCCATCAGCAGCAATTCGTCGGCCTGCTCTTCGGAACCCAGTGCGTCCTGGATGACCATGCCGTGGCCGTTCTGTTCGACCGCCGAAAGCCAGGTTTCCGGGTGTTTTTCCGTGGCTGTGGCCAGTTTATCATGGCCCCGGGTCAGCCGTCCGTGGGCGCCAGGGCCAATGCCAGCATAATCGCCATAGCGCCAATAGGTCAGGTTGTGACGGCTCTCGGCACCGGGCCGCGCATGATTGGAGACCTCATAGGCGGGCAGGCCTTCGCGCTCGGTAATCTCTTGCGTTGCCTCGTAGAGTTGGGCCGCATGTTCCTCATCCGGGGTAATGATCTTGCCCGCCTTGTGCAGGCCGAAGAATGGCGTGCCTTCCTCAATGGTCAGCTGATAGAGCGACAGATGGTCAACCGCATAGGAGATTGCCAGCTTCAGCTCGGCATCCCAATCAGCAATCGTCTGATTGGGACGGGCATAGATCAGGTCGAAGGACATGCGCGGAAAAATCTCGCGTGCCAGCCGGACGGCTTTCAGCGCATCCTCGACCGAATGCATCCGGCCGAGAAATTTCAGATCGGCATCATTGAGTGCTTGCACGCCAAGCGACACACGGTTGACGCCCGCCGACCGATAGCCGCGAAACCGTTCCGCTTCCACACTGGTCGGATTGGCTTCCATGGTGATCTCGATGCCGCGTGGCATGGTCCAGTAACGGGCTACTCCATCCAGGATGGCGCCAACCGTGGCCGGGTCCATCAGCGAAGGCGTACCGCCGCCAAGGAAAATGCTGGTGACGGTTTTGGGGCCGCTCATGGCCCGCATCGTCTCCATTTCCTTCAGGAAGGCTTGCGTGAAGCGCGGCTGGTCGATCTTCTGGTGACGAACATGGCTGTTGAAGTCACAATAGGGGCATTTGGCCGCGCAGAACGGCCAGTGAATATAGATGCCAAAGCCCGGTTCGCCGGTGTCTGGAAGGAGAAGCGACGTTGGCTCGGCCATAAATCCTCAGGCGTTCAGGCAGGTTTCGACGAAAAGCTTGAAAGCGCGTGCCCGGTGCGACAGCGCTTGCGCGTCGCCCGGCTTCCATCCGTGTTTTTCTTCCGAGGTCATTTCGCCGAACGTGGTCGAAAACCCCTCTGGCTGGAAGATCGGATCGTATCCGAAGCCGGAGGTGCCGCGGGGCGGCCAGGCGACCACGCCTTCAACTTCACCCCGGAAAAACTCGGTATGGCCATCGGGCCAGCCCAGACACAGCACGCTGACAAAACGCGCCGTCCGGCTCTCCTGCGTCACCGCGCCTTTTTCCTGCAAGGCATGCTCGACCTTTTCCATCGCCATGGCAAAATCGCGGCTGCCATCCTCGCGCTCGGCCCAATTGGCGGTATAGACGCCCGGCGCACCATCCAGCGCATCGACAACCAGGCCGGAATCGTCCGACAGCGCTGGCAGGCCAGAGGCTTTCGCCGAAGCCAGCGCCTTGATGGCGGCGTTTTCCTCGAATGTCGTGCCGGTTTCGTCCGGCTCGATGAAGCCAAGCTCCTTGGCCGATTTGGCCGTAAAACCAAACGGGCCGATCAGGTCGGCAATTTCAGCGATCTTGCCGGCATTGTGGCTGGCGACGACAATGGTTCTGGTTTCGAGTTTGCGCATCATCCGATCCTATTCAATCTGCCAAAGCCTGGCTTCGGCGCATTCCAGACTATTGCCCGCTGGATCGCGGAAATAAATCGAACGCGCACCATTCGGCCAGAGAAAATCCGCCTCAATGGCGACGCCATGGCTCAACAGCCGTGACGCCATGCCATCCATTGCCGCACCGTCCATCCGAAAGCAGGCATGACCTGGCCCGACGGCACCATGGGCTGGTACCGGCAGGGCGTCGGGCTCTGCGGGCTTGACGGTTTCGGCTGCATTAAACAGCAGCAGAACGCCCGGTCCGCAGCGCAGGAATACATGACGCCCCGGCTGGCTGATGATCACCTCAAGGCCGAGCAGCCCGGCATAGAAACGCTCTGCCGCGTCGAGATCATCGACATACAGTGAGGTTTCCAGAATGCCTTCAATGCTTGTGGCCATGATGATGCTCTCTTTATCCGGCAATCGCCTGTTTTTGCAGGTCCACCAATTCGGCAATGCCTGTCTGGGCAAGGCCGAGAAGGGTCAGGAATTCTTCCTGGCTGAAAGGCTTGCCTTCGGCGGTGCCCTGGATTTCGACAATACCGCCGGTGCCGGTCATGACGAAATTGGCATCGGTTTCGGCGGCAGAGTCCTCCAGATAGTCCAGGTCGATCACTGGCTGGGCGGCGAAAATACCGCAGGAAATCGCCGCGACATGATCCTTCAGCACCCGGTCCACCTTGATGATGTTGCGCGATTCCATCCATTTCAGGCAATCGTGCAAGGCAATCCATGCGCCGGTAATCGAGGCTGTGCGGGTGCCGCCATCGGCCTGGATCACGTCGCAATCAAGCGAGATCTGCCGTTCGCCCAGGGCTTCCAGATCGACCACGGCGCGCAGTGAACGACCAATCAGGCGCTGGATTTCCTGGGTGCGGCCGCTCTGCTTGCCGGAGGACGCTTCACGTTTCATCCGCTCGCCGGTGGCGCGCGGCAACATGCCGTATTCCGCCGTCACCCAGCCCTTGCCTGTGTTGCGCAGCCAGGGCGGGGTGCGGTCTTCAAGGCTTGCCGTGCACAGGACATGGGTATCGCCAAACTTGACGAGACAAGAGCCTTCGGCGTGTTTGGAAAAATTGCGCTCGAACGATATCTTGCGCATCTGGTCGGTTTTTCTGCCTGAAGGTCGCATTTCCGTCTCCTCGGTCGAGCAGTCACTGGCTGGCACACCAACCTCTGTCCGCTTATTTTCGTTTCAATGCCCGTCTGGGCCGTTCTGGGCAGATCTGGCCCGGAAATCTGTCCGGGGCATTTCCAGTCCTGCTTGGCGTACTGGCTGCCTTCTACGAGTGGTTTGACGGTTTTGCAAAGGAAAAGCCGGTATGGTCCGCTCAAACCGGCGCTTCCTCACCAAAAGCCGTTGTGATTGGTCAATCAGCAGCTATATTAAGGATAGGTGCAGCAGCAAACATGAGCGAAATGGGGAAAAACCCAATTACCGCAGGCGATGTGTCAATGGCACTGGATGAGCGATCCAGGGAGATCTTTCGTCGAATCGTCGAGACCTATCTGGAATCCGGTGAACCGCTTGGATCGCGCAATCTGTCGCGTATTCTGCCGATGTCGCTGTCGCCCGCCTCAGTGCGCAATGTGATGAGCGACCTGGAAGAGCTGGGCCTGATCTATTCCCCCCATATCAGTGCTGGGCGTTTGCCAACCCAGACGGGATTGCGTTTTTTTGTCGATGCTTTCATGCAGGTCGGTCGCTTGTCGGAGCAAGATCGCGGCTCGATCGAGCGCCAGATGCGATCCTCGGAAGACCAGCCGATGGAAACGCTCTATAACGAGGCCAGCCGTATGCTGTCTGGCCTGTCGCGTGGTGCGGGCCTGGTGGTGGCGGCGAAATCCGATCCGGTGCTGAAACACGTCGAATTCATCCGACTGGAGCCGACCAAGGCGCTGGCAGTGCTGGTCGGTGAGTTTAACCAGGTCGAAAACCGGATCATCGAACTCCCGGCGGGCATCACAGCCTCGCAATTGACCGAGGCGGCCAATTTCCTCAATGCGCATCTGTCCGGCCAGACGCTGCATGAAGTGCGCGGCCAGCTGGTCCAGTTGAAGGATCAGGTGGCCAGCGAGCTGGATGTTCTCTCCCAGGATCTCGTGCAGCGTGGGCTGGCGGTCTGGTCCGGCGGCGAGGGCGACAAGCCGACCCGGCTGATCGTGCGTGGTCGCGCCAATCTGCTGGAAGGTCTGGCCGGCGTCGAGGATGTGGACCGGCTGCGGCTGCTGTTTGATGATCTGGAGCGTAAGGAAAGTCTGATCGAGATCCTCAATCTGGCCGAAAGCGGGCCGGGTGTCAGAATTTTCATCGGTTCGGAGAACAAGCTGTTCTCGCTGTCAGGGTCGTCGCTGATCGTTGCGCCCTACCGCGACGGCGACGATCGGATTGTCGGGGCCGTCGGCGTGATCGGTCCGACCCGGCTCAACTATTCCCGTATCGTGCCGATGGTGGATTATACCGCCCAGGTGATGGCCAAGATGACCCGCAACGGCCACTGACCTTTACAACACCACATGAGATCATCACTCGACCCTTGATTTTTTGCCGCCGAACCCTGATATCGGGGCCGGACGAGAAACAGTATTTCGGAGAACGTCATGACCGACGAAACAGCTAAAAACGGACCTGACGCTGCCGCAGACGCGCAGATTGAACCCCAGGTACAGGAAGAGACCAATTCGACCGGTGAGGATGCCGGGCAGGATAATGACCCGACAGCAGCCCTGCAGGCTGAAAATGCGGAGTTGCGTGATCGCTTCCTGCGTCTGGCGGCTGAAATGGACAATCTGCGCCGCCGCACCGAGCGCGATGTCAAGGATGCCAAGTCCTATGCGGTAACCGCTTTTGCCCGTGACATGCTGGCCGTGTCCGACAATCTGCGCCGCGCCATCGACGCTGTCCCTGATGAAGCCAAGGAGGAGGCGCAAGCCGGCCTGACGGCGTTGATCGAAGGCGTCGAGATGACCGAACGGGCGATGCTGTCAACGCTCGAGCGCCATGGTGTCCGCAAGATCGAGCCGGAAGGCCAGAAATTCGATCCGAACTTCCATCAGGCGATGTTCGAAATTCCCAATCCGCAAGTTCCCAACAATACGGTCGTGCAGGTCGTGCAGCCCGGCTATACCATTGGCGATCGGGTGCTGCGTCCGGCTATGGTTGGCGTTGCCAAGGGTGGCCCGAAGGCAGAGGCCGCTCAGTCTGCCGATGCCTAGAGTTTTTCAGGGAAAACTGGTGGCCGGTTTTCCTGAAAAGACAAACGAAAACAAAAGAATAGATAGCCTGTCTGGTTCAAATTGAACTACTGCATAATTCTTTAAACCGGGATCGGTTTAAAGAGAAAATTATGCAGCAGATATAAAGCGCTACAGCGAACCTTTGTGCGCCATATATGGTGAGAAGCGCTGTAGGCAGGTTTTCGAGCAAAGCCTGACCTTTTTTACTGGAAAAAGAAAAAGCGCTGCGCAGTGATGCGCGGCGCTTTTTGCGTAATACCATACGTTAAATGGAAAGCGGTCAGGCGGCGTTCGAGGCCTGGTCCTGGTTCAGGAAGGTATAGATGGCAGTGGCGCTGTCGCTGGCGCGCAGCTTGGCAACCAGGTCCTGATCGCGAAGCACGCGGGCGATGCGCGATAAGGCTTTCAAATGATCGGCACCGGCCCCTTCGGGTGCCAGAAGCAGGAAGACCAGATCCACGGGCTGTTCGTCCAGCGCTTCAAAATCGATTGGCGTTTCCAGGCGGGCGAAAACGCCTTGAATGGTGGAAATGCTCGTCAGCTTGCCATGGGGAATGGCAATGCCATTGCCGACGCCGGTGGAGCCGAGCTTTTCCCGTTGCAGGATGACGTCGAAGATTTCCCGTTCGGGAATACCGATCAGTTTCGAGGCTTTGGCAGCCAGTTCCTGGAGAAGTTGTTTTTTGGAATTGACCCTGAGGACGGGCAATATCGCATCTTGCTGTAGCAAATCTGCCAAGGCCATTTCGAAAAATCCTTATACCCGCCGACACATGAAGGGGAAAGCGGTGGTCGGCCACCGCTTTCCGAGGGCGTGTCAGCCCTTGATTGCGGCGGAATCGATCCAGCCAATATTACCGTCATTGCGGCGATAGACAATGTTCAGCTCGTCCTTGCCAGGGCTACGGAACAGTACAATGGGCTCATCCGTCATATCCAGCGCCATGACGGCGGTGGCGACAGACATGGTTTTGACCTTCTTGGTGCTTTCGGCCACGATGGTCGGGGCAAAATCCTCCGGCACATCCTCGTCTTCTTCTGAAACCGGGTCCATGACCGTGTAGTTGATTTCGAAGTTGTTGGTTGGGATATGGTGATCCTTCAGCTTGCGCTTGTAGCGCCGCAGGCGCTTTTCGATCCGCTCTGCGGCGGTGTCGAAGGCGACTTGCGGATCGACGGCAGTGCCGGTTGCATGCAGGTTTATACCGGTATCGAGGTGCAGGGCGCAGTCTGCGGAAAACCGCGAGGCTGATTTTGTCACCGTGACCTGACTGGAATACCCTCCGTCAAAGTATTTGCTTACGGCGTCAGTGATCTGGACTTCTATCCGTTGCCGGAAAGATTCGCCGATTTCCATATGTTTGCCGGTTACGCGTACACTCATGGAGTTTCCCTTCTTATCGTGATTTGCAGGGGGAGTTTACGCCAAGCGCGGGGCGCATCCAAGCGTTTCCATAGTCCAAGATAAAAGCTCGGCCATATGCCGGGGCAATTTATCCTATCGGGCCGGGCCAAATCGGAGCGTCTGTCCGTTCAGGCCTGGAACAACCCGCATGTCAAGGGCGGACTGGGGTGAAAAAAATGCGCAGGATAAGACTAAGTCTCTGATTTTGTACATGTCACTATCCCAAAATCGTTCCCGTGTTTTGGCGGTATCCTCTAATTGGCGCGGGCGCCAATGTCAATGTTTTGTTAAGGATTATTGCAAAGAGCTGATCTCAGCCCGGGTTCCGCGCCAGGGCGCGCTTTTCCCGACGCCTTTGGACGGAGGAGGCGATGTTCATTGCTTCGCGATATTTGGCAACCGTGCGGCGGGCAAGCTCGACGCCGCCGTTTTTCAGGCTTTCGACAATATCGTCGTCTGAGAGGATATTCTCAGGGCTTTCTTGAGCAATCAACATGCGGATACGATGACGAACCGCCTCAGCTGAATGGCTGTCACCGCCTTCTGCCGAGCCGATGGAGACGCTGAAGAAATATTTCAGCTCGAACAGCCCACGTGGTGTCAGCATATATTTGTTGGATGTGACGCGGCTGACGGTGGACTCGTGCATTTTGATGGCGTCGGCCACCGTCTTCAGGTTCAGCGGACGCAGATGATCGACCCCATGGCGCAGGAAGGCGTCCTGCTGGCGAATGATTTCGGTTGCCACCTTCATGATGGTTTTGGCGCGCTGATCGAGGCTGCGGGTCAGCCAATTGGCGGTTTGCAGGCAATCCGTCAAAAAGGCCTGCTCACCCTCGGCCTTGCTCTGCCCGGTCTTGCCATTGCCGTTTTGGCCATTGGCAGTCTTCATGGCGCCTTCTCGCAAGCTGCTGCGGCGGATCTCGGTGAAATAGGCATTGTTGACCAGCACACGCGGCAGGGTTTCCGCATTCAATTCCACCAGCCAGCCACCTTCGAGCGAGGGCGCCACCAGAATATCGGGCACAACTGTTTCCAGTGCATCGGTTTCGAAACCGGCGCCGGGCTTGGGATTAAGCTTGCGGATTTCGGCCAGCATGTCGAGCAGGTCTTCCTCATCCACGCCGCATAACCGCTTCAGGCTCGCAAAGTCACGCTTTGCCAGATAATCCAGATTGCCGATCAGGGCTGCCATGGCCGGGTCCAGCCGGTCGCGCTGGCGCAGTTGAATGGCCAGGCATTCGCCAAGATTGCGCGCAAACAGGCCGGCGGGCTCCATGGTCTGAAGAGCTGCCAGAATCCGTTCCATATCGTCTCGTGAAGCCCCCATCTGGATGGCGACCTCATCCAGGTCGGCACGCAGATATCCGGCCTCGTCCAGCTGGTCGATCAGGGCCAGCGCAATCATCCGATCCGATGCGGACGAGAGTACGAAAGGCAATTGCTGGCCGAGATGGTCGCGCAACGAAACCTTGCCAGCCACGAAATCATCCAGGTCATAGCCCTCGCCATCTCCCTGGGCGCCGGGCATCGATTTCCACTGGCCAAGCATTTCGGGTGCATCGGTCTTCGGGTTGGCGCCATCATCGGAAAAGGCCGTGCCGAAATTGGCGTCCAGCCGCTCGTTCAGATCGCCATCGCCACCATGTTCATACCAGTCACTCTGCAATGTATCGGAGGGGGCTGGTGCTGGTGGGGCTTCGCTATCCGTGCCTGGGTCGCTGCTGCCTGTTCCTTCGTCATTTGGCGCAAATTCAAGCAGTGGATTCTTCTCGACCTCTTGCGCAATGAATTGCACAAGCTCGAAATGGGTCATTTGGAGCAGCTGAATCGATTGCATCAGCTGCGGCGTCATCACCAGAGACTGGTTTTGGCGAAGGAAAAGATTGGCTGATAGGGCCATGGCGGACGAAAAACTCCCCTACTATTCCCTCTCGGACCCCTTTTGTTCCTGTTTTGGATTTTCCGAAGTTCCAAGTGGCCCAAAAATTGCTTTTTTATAAGGTTTGGTCAAGCCGCAGAGGGGCTTCCGACGCAAATAACCTGAAAACGCGAGGCTCTTTGCGGCACAGATGCCGTTTTCAATACGGCATCCCATCGAATTGCGCGTATTAGAGGCTGAATTTCTCGCCAAGATAGAGGCGTCGTACATCGGGATTGTTGACGATGTCGTCGGCCCGCCCGTGCGTCAGCACTTCACCGGCGTGGATGATATAGGCACGGTCGATCAGTCCGAGCGTTTCTCGAACGTTATGATCGGTGATCAGCACACCGATCCCGCGTGCCGTCAGATGCCGCACGAGGTTCTGGATATCAGACACGGAAATCGGGTCGACACCGGCGAAAGGCTCATCCAGAAGCATGAAGGTCGGATCGGTTGCCAGCGCCCGGGCGATTTCCAGGCGCCGCCGTTCGCCGCCCGACAAGGAGACGGCTGCCGCCTTGCGCAGTTTCTCGATGTTGAATTCGGCAAGCAGTTCGTTCAGCTTCTGCTCGCGCTTGGTCTTGTCGCTCTCGTGCAGTTCCAGAACGGCGCGGATATTGTCCTCGACCGACAGGCCCCGGAAAATCGAGGCTTCCTGCGGTAGATAGCCGACGCCCAGCCTGGAGCGGCGGTACATCGGCATCGAGGTCACGTCATTGCCGTTAATGGCGATCGTGCCCATATCCACCGGCACGAGGCCGGTGATCATGTAGAAACAGGTGGTCTTGCCTGCGCCATTTGGCCCGAGAAGGCCGACAGCCTCACCCCTGCGCACGACGAGCGAAGCCCCATTGACCACGCGGCGGGTATTATAGGTTTTCGTCAGCCCATGGGCGATCAGCGTACCTTCGTACCTGTTCTTCTCGCGTGCTGCGTCTGATGGCGCGGCGGCATTCGCGTCCTGTTGCTTGGATGTCAAACCGGGAACTTTCACGTCTGCGTTCGCAATCAGGGTTTCTGCTTGGACTTGGGATCCAGCTGGATTTGCACGCGCTTACCACAACTGTCGAGCTTGGCTTCGCCCGTCGTCATATGGACGGTGAGCTTGCAGCCGACGAACACATTGCCGCCTTCCGACAGCACGACCTTGTCGCCATCCAGCGTAAAGATCTGGGTGTTCATGTCGAAATGGCCCTTGTCGGCCGTGGCCTGCTGGGTTTCGGTATTGAGAACGACGTTATCGGCCACATCGATCGTGTCGATCTTGGCGTCGCCGCTGGTCACAGCCGCGCCCTGGCCCTTGTATTTCACCACCATCGTGCCGGAACGCATCGTGGTGGTGCCCTGAACCACCTTCACATTGCCGTTGAAGTTGGCTTTGTTCTCTTGCTGATGCACTTCCAATGCATCGCTTTCGATCTGGATCGGCTTGTCGCCGGACAGTTTCAGACTGTTCATGTTGCTGGTAGCGGACTGGGCAAACGCGCCGGTTGCGGCTGCGGTCGCGACAAGGCCTGCGGTCAGCGTGGCGCAAGCAACGCGGAAGGAAAGGCGACGGTGGCTGTGCGTCATGATCTGTTCTCAGTTGCCCGGTTTCTGAAGGGCGGTCGGTGCGATATTCAATCGGACCGCGCCCGTCAGCGTGATTGTCTGTCCCTTATCGGTCATATCCATCGACTGTGCAACGATTGATGACTCTTTCGTCTTGATGGAGACCGGTTGATTTGTCTTAAGCTTTCCCGCTTTCACGTCAAGATCGGCGGATTGAAACTCTGCGTCCACACCGCTGGAGAGATGGATCGTGAAGGGTCTGTCCAGCACCATCTTGTCGGAAGAGCGGTCATAGGTGCCCCTTTGTGCCTTGATATCGGCGGAGGTGTCATCATTGACCGGCATGGTCGCTGTAATCGTTTCCAGCGTGATGAGGTTGGGGTTCTTGATATCTTGCAGCGCCCGCACGGCATTCATCGAATAGGGCGCACCATTGGAATTGCGTCCGGAGATGGCCGGCTTGGCCATGACCACCTTGCCATCCTCGATCTTGGCGCCCTCGATCTTGATATTGTCAGGCAGATAGGCCCTGACGACGGAGACGGCAATAAAGCCGAGCGAGAGCACGACGGCCAAAGCCGGCAAGGCGATGCGCAGCCGCCTGACGCGATGCGAGTGGCCGACCGCCTTGCGATAGGAGGTATCGGGGGAAGGGGGGCGCGGCTCTAGGGCACCTTTATCTAAACGCTTGAGCATGCTCGATAATCCGTAGAGCCGATCGGTTATTTTGTTACCCGTTTGCCGGGTGAACCGCTTCCAGCTACCATTCAAGACAGTTACTGGCTGGAAATATGGATTTTTTCAAGTCTGTTACAAGCTTTCTGCTGGCGGCTTTTGTTGGAGAGTGGCGCTATCCATCGTCTTTGCCAACGCTGCGACCCGCAGCAGTCTGTTTGCGAAGATCTGTATCGTGCATGCCGGATGATAGGAGGGTCGTCATTTTTCGGTTGTGTTTGCCGATTTTGCAGTCCGAATTGGCCCCCATTGAGCCGGGGATATGAAATCGTCAGCGACATGTGGGCTTAAGCGATTGATTAATCCAATTTTTTATGGTGTTTTACACCCCGAACAAGCTGGCGGTCATTGCTCTGCCGCTTTTACGGCGGGCTGGGGCCCGCGAACTGATTTTCAGTGAACTGTCTAGACCGAACAGGGGGTTAACGTGATCAAATCCGAGCTGGTGCAAATCGTTGCGGCCCGCAATCCGCATCTTTATCACCGCGACGTGGAAAACATCGTCAACGCCGTTCTGGATGAAATCACCGATGCGCTCGCGTCCGGCAATCGTGTCGAATTGCGTGGTTTCGGCGCTTTTTCGGTGAAAAACCGCCCGTCGCGGACCGGACGCAATCCCCGCACGGGGGATACGGTTTTCGTCGAGGAAAAATGGGTGCCGTTTTTCAAGACCGGCAAAGAGTTGCGCGAGCGCCTCAATCCCGGCATGGATGACGAGGATGACGGCGACGCCGACTGATCGGATCTTCAGCCGTTCGGTGTTGCATTCCGGCGTGTCGTGACCCTGCAAATGATATCGGGTGAATTATCCGGGTCGGCCTTGCATGAGTCCGGCCCCTTTCCATATGATGACGCAATTCGTGGTGAAGAGGCCGTTGGACTGTGAGTTGCAGGATTGTCGGTTTTTTGTCGTGATGACAGTAATCGGCAACGTTTAAAACCCGGCTGCGGCAAGATCCGGCAGGAGATGCGTGATGGTGGTCAAAAAGATTTTCAATATCGTCATTCTGGTGCCGCTGGCAGTGGTGCTGATCGTGCTGTGTGTCGCCAATCGGCAATGGGTAACGCTGGCGCTCAATCCATTCCGCCCTGATGATCAGATGCTGTCGGCAGGCGCGCCCTTCTTCGTCTTCCTGCTGATCACTTTTTTGCTTGGCGCCTTGGCAGGCAGTTTTGCCACTTGGCTGACCCAGGGCAAGCACCGCAAGCGCGCCCGGCATGAGGCGCGTGCTGCGGTAAAATGGCGTGGCGAGGCCGATCAACAGAAGAAGCGAGCCGAGCAGATCGCGGCATCCGGTCACGTGAGCCAGTTGCCATCGCCTTGACCGTTGCCGGAACTTAAGCTGCTCGCTACCCTTTTCTCCGCGGCTTTTGAATGATAAAGGCCCGCTGCCTTGGCCACGCAGGATTTATGTTTTCGATTTCGAGCATAATTTGCGCGGGCAACCTACCGCATAATTCCTTAGATCGGACCCGATGTGAGGAATTATGACTATAGCCAATACCACGCCTGAACCGGAGACGGCCAGGAGACCATGCCGTCGTTATGAAGCGTTACCATAGAACCGGGCGTGCAATTGTAAGCTCGTCGTGGGTTCAGGGCGCTGTCATCGGAAAGCCGAGCCGATTGTGAAAGACAAATCTCGCCGACCACCCAGCAAGAGCGCTCCCGGCACGGCGTCCGCCGGCAAGGGGCGTTCCTCCTCTCGCCCCGCCGCATCTCTCCCAGCCAAGTCTCAGCCCGATCGCAATGGGGGAAGCCCTTATCGTGGTACCGGGCAAAAGCCGGTGCGCAGCCAGACAGGCGCAGATGCTAGGGAAACGGCAAGGGTTTCCGCACCATCGCCCCGCATGGAAAAAGATCCTGTGCAGGATTCGGCAACACCCGCCAATGCGCCATTGGCGCTTCGCCCAGGCCCGATGCCCCGCGAGAACCTGCCGCTCATTCTGGAATCGATGGGGGCTGGCGATTTTCACCTGATCGACAGTGGTCATGGTCTGAAACTCGAACAATACGGCCCCTATCGGATCGTGCGTCCCGAAGCACAGGCTCTCTGGCCGCCGGGCCTTGCTCCGCATGTCTGGGAAAAAGCCGATGCGGTGTTTTCCGGTGATACCGACGAGGATGGCATGGGCCGCTGGCGCTTTCCCCGCGAGGCGCTGGGCGAAACCTGGCCATTATCGCTGCTGGGCGTCGATTTTCTCGGGCGCTTCACGTCCTTTCGCCATGTCGGCGTCTTTCCCGAGCAGATCGCCCATTGGACCTGGATGAAAGACCGGGTTGAGAAAGCAAAGATCGCGAACGCAGAGCGGCCATTGAGAGTGCTCAATCTTTTCGGCTATACCGGCGTGGCTTCACTGGTTGCGGCGGCGGCGGGTGCCGAAGTCACCCATGTGGATGCATCGAAGAAGGCAATCGGTTGGGCGCGGGAAAACCAGACGCTCAGCCGCCTCGACCGCGCTCCGATCCGCTGGATCTGCGATGACGCAATGAAGTTTATCCAGCGGGAAGAGCGGCGCGGCAGCCAGTATGACATTATTCTCACCGACCCGCCAAAATTTGGCCGAGGTCCGAATGGCGAGGTCTGGCATCTGTTCGAGCATTTGCCGCTGATGCTGTCGCTGTGCCGGGAAATCCTGTCGCCCAAGGCCGAAGGCCTGGTGCTGACGGCCTATTCGATCCGCGCCAGTTTCTACGCTATCCATGAATTGATGCGCGAGACCATGCGCGGCAAGGGCGGTCTGGTCGAGTCCGGCGAACTGGTCCTGCGCGAGGCAGGTCTGGATGGCAAGACACCTGGTCGGGCCTTGTCCACATCGCTGTTCAGCAGATGGGTTCCAAAATGAGTAATGGTTTCAAGGGCGGCGCCTCCAGCTTCGCCGATAAGGGGGCAGGGGGCAAGGTCGGGCAGGTGAAGGAAGTCACCAGCCTCGCCAACCCGATCGTCAAGGATATCAAGGCGCTTTCCCAGAAAAAGACCCGTGACGAGACGCGAACGTTTCTGGCCGAAGGCCTGAAGCTGGTGATCGATGCGGTGGAACTCGGCTGGAGCCTGCGCTACCTGATCTATTCCAAGGCTGCCAAGGGCAAGCCGCAGGTGGAACGGATCGCGGCGCGCACCGTTGCCCATGGCGGCATGGTGCTGGAGGTCAGCGAAAAGGTCATGGCCTCCATTACCCGCAAGGACAATCCGCAAATGGTGGCGGGCGTGTTCGACCAGCGCTGGAAGGCGCTGAAGGATGTCAGCCTGACGGAGGGGGAAACCTGGGTGGCGCTCGACCGGGTGCGCGATCCCGGCAATCTCGGCACGATTATCCGCACCGCCGATGCGGCGGGCGCCTCTGGCGTCATACTGATTGGTGACAGCACCGATCCCTTCGCCATGGAGACGGTGCGTGCCACGATGGGGTCGATTTTCGCGCTGCCGCTGGTCAAGACCACTGTTGCCGATTTTCTCGGCTGGAAGAGCAAGGCGGGCGTCAGCGTCGTCGCCACCCATCTGGCTGGCGCGGTGGATTACCGTACCGTGGATTACAAGCGCCGCCCGGTGGTGGTGCTGATGGGCAATGAGCAATCCGGCCTGCCGGAGGAATTGGCCAGCCGGGCTGACATGCTGGCGCGCATCCCCCAGGCCGGATTGGCCGACTCCCTTAATCTGGCTGTGGCAACCGGCGTCATGCTGTTTGAAGCCCGGCGCCATCTTCTCACCCTCGACGAGGCCAAATGACCCGTTCCGCTGCCTTGTTTTGTCGCCCGGTTCCGGCCATCCTGTTCATCCTTTCGCTGCTGATTTTGGACCAGGCGATCAAATATGCGGTCGAGGTCAGCTTGCCCATGCATGAACTCGTGCCTGTTGTGCCGATGCTTGGCCTGTTTCGCACCCACAATCTCGGCGTGGCCTTTTCCATGCTTTCGCATCTCGATGCCTGGGTCATCGTCGTCATGCGGCTTGCCATCGTCGCTTTTGTCGCCTGGCTCTGGCGCCAGACCAGCCGCGATCACCAGTTTGCACATCTGGGCTATTGCCTGATCATTGCCGGCGCTTTCGGTAATATCATCGACCGATTCACCTATGGCTATGTGGTGGACTATATCTTGTTTCATACCGAGACATGGTCGTTTGCGGTCTTCAACCTGGCCGATAGCCTGATTACAATAGGGGCGGGCTTCATCCTGCTGGAAGAACTGCTGGTTCTGCGCCGCTCGAAAGGGTAGAGGCGAAATTTCCCGCTCGACCACGTCGAACTAGTGATGGAAATTTTCCCCAAAAGGTGTAGCATGGCATGGAACAGAATTGCTTCATGCCGTGAGCCGCTCGCCCCAAGCGGTTTTTTCACGCAGCATTGAGGGTCGGTTTACCGAGATTGAACGTGGTGTGCCGGTCGTAACAAAACGTTGACGGGGCTTTGCTACTGCATAATTCATCAAATCGGCCTTGGTTTAATGAGAGAGTTATGCAGCGGATTTGAAGCACCATAGCGTACCTGACGTTTCTTGCAGGGACCTGGTGGTGTGGCCAGATAAATGTCGTGATCTTGGTGGGCGCGCCGGATACCGGACGATGGAAAAAAACACCGAACTAAGGTGGGTTTCATCCTCCTCTTCCGAAAGGCTTTGCCGGACAGTTGCCGGAGTAGGCGCAGATGCTATCGAAGACGCAGAGCCCTGTCCTCCCATCCATCGCGAGTGCGGAACTGGTTCGCACCCGTCTGCTTGCCACTGTCAGTCATGAAATGCGCACGCCGCTGAACGGCATTCTCGGCATGAGTCATTTGCTGGGCCGGACCGATCTGTCGCCAGAGCAGCGCAATTATCTGTCCGGCATCGTGCAAGCGGGCGAATCCCTGCAACAATTGATTGCCGACCTTCTTGATTATACGACCCTTGAAACTGGCCATTTCGAACTTCATAATCAACGTGTTTCCCCCAGACGTCTGATCGAAGGCGTGGTCGAAATGTTGTCGCCACGCGCTCATGCCAAGGGTATCGAGATCGCCGCGACGACACAGTCCGGGGTTCCCGAGGAAGTCGATATCGATGTCGCTCGGCTGCGGCAGGTGTTGTTCAATGTCATCGGCAATGCGGTGAAATTCACCGTTGAAGGTGGTGTGCTGGTGTCGGCTAGCTGCATTGGCGACGAATTGGTGGTGCGGGTCCGCGACACTGGTCCTGGCATGACAGAAGAGGAACGCACCCGGCTGTTCGTCGAATTTTCGCAAGGCGGAGATCCGGTGCAGCGCAGTGGCGGCACGGGCCTTGGCCTGTTCATCTCCCAGCGGTTGATGATGGCGCTCGGTGGTTCTCTGTCGATTATTGAAACCGTGCGCGGACGGGGAACGTCCTTCGAGATCCGCTTGCCAACCAAGGCGATTGCGCAGGATCGAACCGTTGCCCAGCGGCAGTCGCTGCTGTCAGGGTCCAGCGTTCTGCTGTTGGCGCCCGACGGTCCGGCGGCTGAAGGCGCGTCCATGACCATTCGTACGCTTGGCGGGTTTTGCCATTGGGCAAAGAAAACCGAAGAGGCGCTTGACCTTTTGGATCAGGTCGAGAGGCAGGATGCGACGCTGACGGATCTGATCGTCGATCATCGCTGCATTTCCGATTACGATGCCAATCTCGCTAGACGGCTGTCCTGTCTGGGAAAAATTCGGCGCATCTATCTGGTCAATCCGGAAGAACGCCCGGTACGGCCGCTGACCGGTTTCGATGCCTGGCTGATCCGTCCGCTGCGTGAGCAAACCTTGAGCGATGTGCTGCGGGGGCTGATGAGTGGCGTGGATGCGGCTCATGTCGATACACGGGATGCCGATGTGTCCCATGGAGATGTCCTGCTGCCGGGTGAAGGCATGGAGCCGGGCAAACAGGTCCCGGATGTGCTGAATGTTCTGGTCGGAGAGGATGATTTCGTCAATGCAACCCTGTTGCGGGCCGTCTTGCAGAAAGCCGGTCATATGGTCGGCGTGGTCAATGATTTCGATGCTCTACGCCGTGAAGTGGCTTTGGAAGAGGCGGTAAAACTGGACCTGATCATTACCGATCTCGGCATGCCCGGCGGCGATGGCAGCTCTGTGTTGCGGTATGTGCGGATGATCGAGCAATTGAAACGTCGCCCGCGCTGCCCCATCCTGGTCTTAACCGGCGATCTCAGGGATGCCGCCCGGGCGGAGGCGCTGACCAGCGGCGCGGATCTGGTCTTGCAAAAGCCTGTCAATCCCGAGCGCCTGCTGAATGAAATTGCCTCGCTGATGAAAACACATCGTACAAGACTGTACGGCTAGATTCCGAGAAAATTTCCTATTATTATCTTGGAGTATCCATTGATTTTACGGGAAAAACCGCCGTAAAAATCGCAATCAGCGTATCCTGTGTCAACATCTTGTCGCATATCCGTGTTTAACAGGTCTTGTTTGAACAGAGCCGGATGAACCGCCATGACAGTCGAACTCCTTGATCGTGCAGTCACACCTGAAACGGAGCGTTCCTCCGGTGCAGTGTCCGGCCCTGCTGGCGATGTCCTGGGCCGGATCGGTACGCTGGAAACCAGGCTCGCCCGCAATGCACGTGAGATCGATGCGGCCCAGGCGGTGCGCTACCGGGTGTTCGTCGAAGAGATGAATGCCATGCTGCCGCCCGATGCCATGCGGCAGAAGCGCGATATCGATGCGTTCGATGAGATCTGCGATCATCTTCTGGTGCTGGACCACGCTATCGAGGGTGATCCGGAAGATCAGATCGTCGGCACCTATCGGCTGCTGCGTCATGAAGTGGCGCTGGCCAATTTTGGCTTCTATTCCGCCTCGGAATTTGCGCTGGACGATCTCATCGCCCGACATCCCGACAAGCGCTTCATGGAGCTTGGCCGCTCCTGTGTCCTGCCGAATTATCGCACCAAGCGGACGGTAGAATTGCTCTGGCAAGGAAACTGGGCCTACGCGCTGCGCCACAATATGAGCGCCATGATCGGCTGCGCCTCTTTTCCAGGCGTGCAGCCGGAACAGCATGCGCTGGCTCTGTCCTTTCTGGCGCAGAATGCCGAAGCCCGCGGCGAATGGGCGGTTCGCGCCCGCCCGGAACTGTTCTGCCCCATGGACCTGATGCCATCTGAAATCGTCAATGCCCGCAAGGCGCTGTCCGCCATGCCGCCTTTGGTCAAAGGTTATCTGCGTCTCGGCGCGATGATCGGTACCGGTGCCGTGGTCGACCATGCCTTCAACACCACCGATGTGCTGATCGTCCTGCCGATCACCAGCATTTCCGATCGCTACGTGAATTATTACGGTGCCGATGCCGGGCGGTTTGCGAGCTAGATTATAGCGGGAAAAGTGGACGCTGGATTTCCAAAAAAACGATGACAGCAAGGCAATCGGTAGCGCTCTTCTGAGCGAACGGTTGCGGCAGGGCTTGCCGAATTTCGTCGTTGTCGAAAGCGCACACGCAATGACAAGGTCGATGCCTTCAAGCGGTGGCTGCGCGGTGAGCTTCACGAGGATATGACCCGCCTTGCCAAGGCAATTCCTTTTCTAGGCGAACCTTTTTTGGAAGGCCCATTTCTGAAAGGCCCATTTCTGAAAGGCGAGTGCGGTTGATCTTTGTGCGACCGCAGCTTTTTGTGGGCAGGCGGGTGGCTTGCCGCTGCATCGGTTGTCATTGTGGCTTGAACATCGTTAGATGTTGTCTGGACGACCCCCGTGTCCCGATACCCTCAATTTTGCAAAGCGTGAACCTGTGATCATCGACAAAGCTGCCGAACCGGATGTGCTGAACACCGCCGCCCTGACGTCGCAAGAAAGCCGCGCAACGGCAACCCCGATGATGGAACAGTATATTGAAATCAAGGCGAACAATCCCGGTTCGCTGCTGTTTTACCGGATGGGGGATTTCTATGAGCTGTTTTTCGAGGATGCCGTCGAGGCGTCGCGAGCGCTCGGCATCACGCTGACCAAGCGCGGTCAGCATCTGGGCCAAGACATTCCGATGTGCGGCGTTCCCGTGCATGCCTCTGACGATTATCTGCAAAAGCTGATCACGCTCGGGTTCCGTGTCGCCGTTTGCGAACAGGTGGAAGACCCGGCTGAGGCAAAGAAGCGCGGCTCCAAATCCGTGGTCAAGCGTGACGTGGTGCGTCTGGTCACGCCCGGCACGTTGACGGAGGAAAAGCTGCTGTCGCCGTCGGAGACCAATTATCTGATGGCGCTGGCACGGGTGCGCGGCAGCGGCGATGAACTGGCGCTGGCCTGGATCGATATTTCCACTGGCGTTTTCCGTCTGGCCGAAACCAATCCTACCCGGTTGCTGGCGGATATTTTCCGCATCGATCCGCGTGAAGTGATCGTCGCAGAAACCCTGATGCAGGACCCGGATCTCAAGCCGGCCTTTGATGTGCTTGGCCGCGTGGTCGTGCCGCAGCCATCGGTGCTGTTCGATAGCGCTTCGGCGGAAGGGCGCATCACGCGCTATTTCAACGTCAAGACGCTCGATGGTTTCGGTGGGTTTTCGCGACCGGAAATGGCTGCGGCTTCGGCGGCGATTGCCTATGTGGAAAAAACCCAGATATCCGAGCGTCCGCCGCTGGGCTTGCCTGAACGGCAATCCTCGTCCTCGACCCTGTTTATTGATGCGGCCACCCGCGCCAACCTGGAGTTGGTGAAGACCCTCTCCGGCCAGAAACAGGGCTCCCTGCTCAATACCATCGACCGAACCGTAACCGGCGGCGGTGCGCGGCTGATGGCCGAACGGCTGATGTCGCCCTTGACGGAGGTGGTGGCGATTGCGCAGCGGCAGGATGCGGTCGCCTATCTGTTGACGGACGGTTTTCTGTGTGAGCGGTTGCGCGACCTTTTGAAGCGCGCCTCTGATATGCCACGTGCCCTGTCGCGGCTGGCGCTGGACCGGGGCGGGCCAAGAGATCTGGCGGCGATCCGGCATGGGTTGTCCACATCAGGCGATGTGGCCGGGTTGTTGCGGGGGGCGGTCCTGCCGGATGAGCTTGCCTCGGCGCTCACTGATCTCGAAATGCTGTCGCCGTCGCTCGAAAATCTGCTGGCCTCGCAACTGGCGGAAGATCTGCCATTGTTGAAGCGCGATGGCGGGTTTTTGAGAGAGGGCGCCGATGAGGGGCTGGACGAGGTGCGGGCGCTGCGTGACCAGTCGCGCCGGGTGATCGCCGGGCTGCAATTGCAATATGCCGAGGAAACCGGCGTCAAGTCGCTGAAGATCAAGCATAACAATGTGTTGGGCTATTTCATCGAAGTCACCGCCGGCAATGCCGGGCCGCTGATCGAGGGTGAGGCCAAGGCCCGCTTTATCCATCGTCAGTCGATGGCCAATGCCATGCGCTTTACCACGACCGAACTGGCTGATCTCGAAAGCCGCATTGCCAATGCGGCGGGACAGGCGCTGGACATCGAGCTTGCGGCGTTTGAGCGAATGCGTCAGGCCGTGGTGACCGAGGCCGAGGCCATCAAGAAGGCGGCGCGGGCGCTAGCAGTGATC
Organism: Gillisella vitis; assembly: GCF_021559775.1. Classification (GTDB taxonomy): domain Bacteria; phylum Pseudomonadota; class Alphaproteobacteria; order Rhizobiales; family Rhizobiaceae; genus Allorhizobium; species Allorhizobium ampelinum. The sequence goes on from NZ_CP056047.1 coordinate 23,695, forward strand.
GATGTGGCCGCCGGTCTTGCCGTCCTAGCCGAGGAGCAGGGCTATTGCAGACCCCTGGTTGATGACAGCAGGATGTTTTCCATTGTCGCCGGGCGTCATCCGGTGGTCGAGCAGGCCTTGCGCAAACAGGCGGCCAGCCCTTTCATTGCCAATAATTGCGATCTTTCACCGGTAGGAGACCAGAAGCACGGCGCGATCTGGATGCTGACCGGTCCGAACATGGGCGGTAAATCCACCTTTCTGCGCCAGAATGCGCTGATCGCCATTCTCGCCCAGATGGGGTCTTTCGTACCCGCCGGATCGGCGCATATCGGTATTGTTGATCGGCTGTTTTCCCGCGTCGGCGCCTCCGACGATCTGGCGCGGGGCCGATCGACATTCATGGTCGAGATGGTGGAAACGGCGGCCATTCTTAATCAGGCGGGCGAGCGGTCTCTGGTCATTCTCGATGAGATCGGCCGTGGTACGGCGACATTCGACGGCCTGTCGATTGCCTGGGCGACTGTCGAGCATCTGCATGAGGTCAATCGCTGCCGGTCGTTGTTTGCCACGCATTTTCACGAGCTGACGGCGCTGTCTGAAAAGCTTGTCCGGCTGTCGAACGTCACTATGAAAGTCAAGGAATGGCATGGCGAGGTGATTTTCCTGCATGAGGTTGGGGCCGGTGCCGCTGACCGTTCCTACGGCATCCAGGTGGCGCGACTGGCCGGGCTGCCGGGCATGGTGGTGGAGCGCGCCCGCGCCGTGCTGTCGCAGCTCGAAGATGCCGATCGCAAAAATCCGGCCAGCCAGTTGATTGACGACCTGCCGCTGTTCCAGGTCAGTCAGAGGCGTGAGAGCCGGACGGGGACAGGGACGCAGGTGTCGGCGGTGGAAGAGGCATTGCGCAGCCTTAATCTGGATGATTTGACGCCAAGGCAAGCGATGGATGCGCTCTACGATCTGAAAACCACTCTGGCGAAATCCTGATCGGCCAAATCGTGATCCAGGATCGCATTGCTTTTTGGTTCTGGGCTTTCTGGTTTTGGCTCAGTCAACGGATTTTAGGAATTGTTGGCTATCCTGTTGCCCGCAGCGCCTTAAAAACGCTAAACCCGTGACAGACAAAAGCCGCCTCATTCCAAGCGGCAGGGAACAGATAACCGGACGATCATGGCAAAGCACGACCTATCAGACGCAACGCTCCCCGATTTCAAGGCATTGGAGGCGGAATGCATGTCCATCGTGCTGCAGAATGGCAAGGTGCCGGAAACGCGGGCCGCCATTCTCCCCTTGCTGAAAAAAGCAAGCATTGATGGCCGGGAGGCGGCCCTGCGCCATCTGATCGCCAATGGCAGCGGCTTGGAATGTGCCGGGATGATTTCCAATCTCCAGGACAATCTGATAGCACTGGTGCATCGCATGGTCACTCAGGCGGTCTACCCCACCACCCAGCAGGAATTTGCGGTGGCTGCGGTCGGCGGTTATGGCCGCAGCACCCTGGCTCCCGGGTCCGACATCGATCTCCTGTTCCTGCTGTCAGTCAAGGCCGGGGCGGATGCCCGCAAGGCGGTGGAATTCCTGCTTTATATTCTCTGGGATCTGGGTTTCAAGGTCGGTCATGCCACCCGCCTCGTTGAGGAATGCATCCGGCTGTCGCGCACCGATATGACCATCAGGACCGCCATTCTCGAAACCCGTTTCATCTGCGGGGAAGCGCTGCTGGTCGGCGAGTTGCAGAAACGGTTTGACGCGGAGGTGGTTGAAAAGACCGCGCCTGAATTCATTGCCGCCAAACTGGCCGAACGTGATGAACGGCACCGCAAGGCGGGCGATACCCGTTATCTGGTCGAGCCGAATGTGAAGGAAGGCAAAGGTGGATTGCGCGATCTGCACACGCTGTTCTGGATCGCCAAATATTATTACCGGATTTCCGATCCTGCCGACCTGGTCAAGCTGGGTGTTTTGTCGCGCCAGGAATGGCGGATGTTTCAGAAATCCGACGATTTCCTCTGGGCGGTGCGTTGCCATATGCATTTCGCCACCGGCAAGCCGGAAGAGCGGCTGTCCTTCGATCTCCAGCCGGAAATTGCCCGCAATCTCGGCTATAATGCCCGTCCCGGCCTTTCGGAGGTCGAACGTTTCATGAAGCATTATTTCCATGTCGCCAAGAATGTCGGCGACCTGACCCGGATCGTCTGTGCCAGCCTGGAGGACAAGCAGGCGAAGGCCGCTCCAGGACTGACCGCAGCCATTGGGCGTTTTGCCCATCGGCCCCGGCGCATTCCCGGCACGCCTGAGTTCATCGAGGACAGGGGCCGGATTGCTCTGTCCGGTCCGGATATTTTCAAGCGTGATCCGATCAATATCATGCGCTTTTTTCATGTCGCTGATCTGCATGGGCTGGAATTCCATCCCGATGCGCTTAAGGCGATTACCCGCTGCCTGCCGCTGATCGATCATGATTTCCGCGAGAACGAGGAGGCCAACCGGCTGTTCCTCTCCATCCTGACATCCAAACGTGACCCGGCTCTGATGCTGACCCGGATGAACGAAGCGGGCGTTCTGGGCAAGTTCATCCCGGATTTCGGGCGGATCGTTTCGATGATGCAGTTCAACATGTATCATCATTATACCGTGGACGAGCATTTGATCCGCTCAGTCGGCATTCTGGCCGAGGTCGATCAGGGGCAGCATGCCGACATCCATCCGTTGGCCGTCAAGCTGATGCCGAATATAGAGGAGCGCACTGTTCTGTTTGTCGCGGTGCTGCTGCATGACATCGCCAAGGGCCGTCAGGAGGATCATTCGATTGCCGGTGCCAAGGTTGCCCGGCGTCTCTGCCCGCGTCTTGGTTTGAACGACAAGCAGACCGAATTGGTGGTCTGGTTGATTGATCAGCATCTGCTGATGTCGATGGTCGCCCAGACCCGCGATCTGCATGACCGCAAGACCATTACCGATTTCGCCGAGAAGGTGCAGTCGCTTGACAGGCTGCGCATGCTTCTGGTGCTGACGGTCTGCGATATCCGCGCCGTCGGTCCGGGCGTCTGGAACGGCTGGAAAGGCCAATTGCTGCGCACGCTCTATTATGAAACCGAATTGCTGCTATCGGGCGGGTTTTCCGAAAGCCCGCGCAAGGAGCGCGCCAAACAGGCCGCCGAGCAATTGGCTGAGGCCCTGTCGGACTGGAGCCAGAAGGACCAGAAAACCTATACCAAGCTGCATTACCAACCCTATCTGCTGACGGTGCCGTTGGAAGATCAGGTGCGCCATGCCCATTTTATCCGCCAGGCTGACAAGGCCGATCAGGCGTTGGCAACCATGGTCCGCACCCATTCCTTCCACGCGATCACCGAGATCACGGTGCTTGCCCCTGACCATCCGCGTCTGTTGTCGATCATTGCCGGTGCCTGTGCGGCGGCGGGCGCCAATATTGCCGATGCGCAGATTTTTACCACCTCGGACGGCCGGGCGCTCGATACCATTCTCATCAACAGGGAGTTTCCCATTGACGAGGACGAGATGCGCCGGGCCAATACGATTAGCAAGATGATCGAAGACGTGCTGGCGGGCAAGAAGCGCCTGCCGGAAGTGATTGCCACCCGCACCAAGGGCCGCAAACGTAACAAGACCTTCACCGTCAAGCCGCATGTGACGATTTCCAACAGCCTCTCCAATAAGTTTACGGTGATCGAGATCGAATGCCTCGACCGCATTGGTCTGCTGGCCGAGGTCACGGCGGTCCTGGCTGATCTGTCGCTCGATATTCACTCGGCCCGTATCACCACCTTTGGTGAAAAGGTCATCGATACCTTTTACGTCATCGATCTGGTCGGCCAGAAGATCACCAATGAAAACCGGCAGGGGTCCATTTCGGTCCGGCTGAAAGCGGTGATGAGCGAGCAACCCGACGAATTGCGCGAGCAGATGCCATCGGGCATTATCGCGCCCGCCGCGACGAAATCCCCGGCTGCTGAAAAGAAAGCCCGCGTCTGATATGTCCCTCGTCAAGAAGTTCATGACCGTTGGCGGCGCCACGCTTGGCAGCCGATTGTTCGGTTTTGCCCGCGAAACCCTGATGGCGGCGGCGCTGGGCACCGGGCCGATGGCCGATGTGTTTTATGCGGCTTTCCGCTTTCCCAACCTGTTTCGCCGGTTGTTTGCCGAAGGCGCCTTCAACGCCGCTTTCGTGCCGCTGTTTTCCAAGGAAATCGAGGCGAACGGACTGGATGGCGCCAAGCGTTTTTCCGAGGAAGTCTTCGGCGTCCTCTTTACCGTCCTGTTGCTGATCACCATCGCCATGGAGCTTTCCATGCCGCTGCTGGTGCGGTTTGTCATCGCTCCGGGTTTTGCCGATGACGCGGAAAAATTTTCGCTGACCGTGCGGCTTGCCGTGGTGATGTTTCCCTATCTGATGTGCATGTCGCTAACGGCGATGCTGAGCGGCATGCTCAATTCGCTGCATCACTTTTTCGCCGCCGCCGTCGCGCCGATCTTTCTCAATCTGGTGATGATCAGCGCACTGTTTTATGCGCTCTACCATGGTGTCGAGCCTGTCGTGACGGCCTGGTATCTTTCCTGGTCAGTGTTGGTGGCGGGGATTTTACAGTTGCTGGTGGTCTATATCGGCGTGCGCCATGCGGGGATCAGGCTCGGTTTCAAATGGCCGAAGATCACCCCCAACGTGAAACGGTTGCTGGTGCTGGCCGTCCCTGCGGCGGTGACTGGCGGCATTACCCAGATCAACCAGTTGATCGGCCAGGCGATTGCCTCCTCCAAGGATGGGGCGATTGCCGCCCTGCAATATGCCGACCGGATCTATCAATTGCCTTTGGGCGTGGTGGGCGTTGCCGTCGGCGTGGTGCTTTTGCCGGAGCTAGCGCGGGCGCTGAAATCTGATCATCAGCGCGAGGCTTCAACCATTCAGAACCGGTCGATTGAATTCGTGCTGTTTCTGACCCTGCCAGCGGCGGTCGGGCTGTGGGTGCTGTCGGATGATATCATCCGGGTGCTTTATGAGCGCGGCGCGTTTACCGCGCACAACACCGCCATTGTCGGGGCAATCCTCGCCTATTACGGCTTGGGCCTGCCCGGTTTCGTGATGATCAAGGCCCTGCAGCCCGGTTTTTACGCCCGCGAGGATACAAAAACCCCGATGCGGTTCACCGGCATTTCGGTGGTGGTCAATTCGGCGCTGGCCATTTCGCTGTTTCCGCTGTTGCAGGAGCGGGGCATCGCCATTGCCGAAGCGACGGCGGGGGCGATCAACACGGTTCTGCTGTTCACCATGCTGGTCCGGCGCGGACATTTGCAGGTGGAATGGGCGTTGGTGTCACGGGCGCTGCGGCTTTTGCTGGCGGCGCTGGCCATGGGCGCGGCGCTGATGGCGCTGTCGGGCTTTTTCGCGCCATATATCGGCACCGGTTCACCCTTCCTGCACAAGGTGCTGGTGCTGTTCATCCAGATCGGTCTGGCGATGCTGATCTATTTCTCGCTGGCCTTCCTGATCGGCGGTGCGGATCTCGGCATGCTCAGGCGCAATCTGAAGCGCAAGGCGCGCGCGACGACAAGCGAGGTCGCCGATGACGCAGAATAGGCCAGTAAAACGCATCGCCACCGTAACGCTGGTGGTTGATGATTATGATCGGGCGCTGGCCTTTTATTGCGGCAAGCTGGGCTTTGCCTGCAAAGCAGATATCGACCTGGGCGATGGCAAGCGCTGGGTGGTTGTTTCTCCCGCTGAAGGCGGTGCCGGGCTGCTTCTGGCGCAGGCAGATGGAGAAAAGCAGCTGGCGACAATCGGCAATCAAGCCGGTGGCCGGGTTGCCTTTTTTCTGGAAACGGATGACTTTGCCCGCGATCATGCGGCGTTTATCGCTGATGGCATCGTCTTTCAGGAAGAGCCGCGTTACGAGCTCTACGGCACAGTTGCCGTGTTCGAAGATCTCTACGGCAATCTCTGGGACCTGATCGAGCCAAAATTATAATCGCGCCTCAGCCTTATCCCCGCTTGATCGGGAACGCCTGCCTGTGCATAAGCGCTGTAAATCCACACGAGGTATCAGGCCCTCCACAAGCCTGCTGAGGTCAATCATGAGCGAATTTCAGCCGCTGGTTTTTTCCGGCGTTCAGCCCACCGGCAATCTCCATCTTGGCAATTACCTCGGCGCGATCCGCAAATTCGTCGCGCTCCAGGAGAATAACGATTGCATGTATTGCGTCGTTGACCTGCATGCGCTGACGGCGCAGCTGGTGCATGAGGACATGCGCGGCCAGATCCGGTCGATTACGGCGGCTTTTCTCGCGGCGGGTATCGACCCCGTCAAGCATATCGTTTTCAACCAGAGCCAGGTGCCACAACATGCCGAACTGGCCTGGATCTTCAACTGTGTCGCCCGCATCGGCTGGATGAACCGGATGACCCAGTTCAAGGACAAGGCAGGCAAGGACCGCGAGCAGGCTTCGCTTGGCCTGTTTGCCTATCCGAGCCTGATGGCTGCCGACATCCTGGTCTACCGCGCCACCCATGTGCCTGTGGGCGATGACCAGAAACAGCATCTGGAACTGACCCGCGATATCGCCATGAAGTTCAACCTGGATTTTGCCCAGCAGATCCGCCCAACCGGACTTGGCATCGATATCACTGTCGGCAACGAACCGGTGCATGCCTATTTCCCGATGGTCGAACCGCTGATCGACGGTCCGGCCCCCAGGGTGATGAGCCTGAAGGATGGCACCAAGAAAATGTCGAAGTCCGATCCTTCGGACCTGTCGCGCATCAACCTGATGGACGATGCCGAGGCGATTGCCAAGAAGATCCGCAAGGCCAAGACCGATCCGGATGCCTTGCCAAGCGAAACGGATGGACTGGCCGGACGGCCGGAGGCCGATAATCTGGTTGGTATTTATGCAGCCCTTGCCGACAAGACCAAAGCCGAGGTGCTGGCGGAATTTGGCGGGCAGCAGTTCTCAGTATTCAAGCCTGCTCTTATCGAACTTGCTGTCGAGGTTCTGTCGCCGATCACTGGCGAAATGCGCCGTTTGATGGGAGATCCTGCTCATATCGACGCCGTGTTGCGCGATGGTGGGGAGCGGGCGCGGGTCCGTGCTGAAAAAACCATGACGGAAATCCGCGACATTATTGGTTTCGTGCGCTAAGCTTTGATGATGATGCGTGGCAGGTGTCACGCGTCATCAGGTAACGGTTATCGGGGCCGGTCGATCCGGCCCGACGAACAGGGCAGGCCATGGTATCGAAACGTCTATCGCGTCTTGACGGGCACCGACGGAAATTTCTGACGGTCATCGACGATACGCCGGAATGCTCCCGCGCCGTCCATTATGCCGGCAGGCGCGCCAAGAATTCCAATGGCGGGCTGGTTCTGCTCTATGTGATTCCCGAGGGCGATTTCCAGCAATGGCTGGGTGTCGAGGAAATCATGCGGGCCGAGGCCCGGGAAGCCGCCGAAGCGGTTATGGCAAAATCCGCCCAGACGGTGCGTGAAACCATTGGGCTTGAGCCGGAAATCGTCATCCGCGAAGGCAGCGCCGCCGAGCAGATCCAGGCGGTGATCGAGGAGGATCGTGATATCGCCATCCTCGTTCTGGCCGCAGGTTCTGCCAAGGATGGGCCTGGCCCGCTGGTCTCGATGATCGCCGGGCGGGCACAGGCCTTTCCCATTCCCGTGACCGTGCTGCCGGATACGCTGAGCAATGAAGAAATCGACGCGCTTTGCTGAAAAGTGAGGCTGGACATGCCTTCAAGGTAAGACTGCCTCGGCATCTTCGAGCCGTGGTATAAGATCTTTATTTGCAGCCAGTGCTTGAAGCAGGACCTGCGAAGGTTTATTTTTGAAGCATTCTAAATCGGACCCGGCTTGACCGGTTCGCAAGGAGTTTGTGATGTTCATTCAGACGGAATCCACCCCAAATCCGGCCACGTTGAAATTCCTGCCTGGCAAGGTGGTGATGGAAAGCGGCACGGCTGAATTCCGCGACCGGGAAGCGGCCATGGCCTCGCCACTGGCTGAAAAGCTGTTTGCCATACCCGGCGTCACCTCCGTGTTCTTTGGCTATGACTTTGTGACCGTGACCAAGGATACCGCCGAATGGCCGCATCTGAAGCCGGCCATCCTCGGTTCGATCATGGAGCATTTCATGAGCGGCGCGCCGATCATGGGCAGCGCTGTCGCAGGAGATGAGGCGTCGGACGAAGAATTCTTCAACGAGGGTGACGAGACCATCGTTGCCACCATCAAGGAACTGCTGGAAACCCGGGTGCGTCCGGCCGTCGCCCAGGATGGCGGCGATATCACTTTCCGTGGTTTCCGCGATGGCAAGGTGTTTCTCAACATGAAGGGCTCTTGTGCGGGTTGCCCATCCTCCACCGCGACGCTGAAGCATGGCGTGCAGAACCTGCTGCGCCATTTCATTCCCGAAGTGCAGGAAGTCGAAGCCGTTTGATGCGGTTTGGGCGCGGCGTCCCTTAGGTTGTCGCGATTTCGAGAAATGTGAAACGTCAGGCAATGAAAAGCGAGCAGGCATGATCCTTTTGGCAATCGACACCGCCGGCGTTGATTGCGCTGTTGGCCTGTATGACAGCGATCTTGACCGGATGCTGGCGGCCAGAAGCGAAACGATTGGCCGTGGTCATGCTGAAAAGCTGATGGGCATGATCGACGCGGTTCTCGATGAAGCCTCCATAGCGTTGCCCAGCATTGAGCGGCTGGCGGTCACCATTGGTCCCGGTTCCTTTACCGGCATACGGGTTGGCCTTTCGGCAGCGCGAGGCCTTGCTCTGGCGCTGAGTGTCGATATCGTCGGTATTTCAACGCTTGGCGTTCTGGCGGCGGCAGAGCGCAGACGGGGTGGCGCGGTTGCGGTGCTTGCTGCGATGGATGCCAAGCGCGATGAGGTCTATGTTCAGGGTTTTGCCCCCGACGCGGCAGCGCTGGGTGAGGCTCGAGTGGTGCCTGTGGATGCATTTCGGGATATGGCGGCTGAGTTTGCCAGGCATGGCACAGGGCGCGTCACCGGTTCGGCGTGCCGGTTGCTAGAGAACGACGCGGCAGGGGAGGGGGAGGCGGTGGCAGATCACTTTCCGATGGAGGATATTGCCAGGCTTGGAGCGGTTGCGCAGGCCTCGGGTAAGCCAAAACCGCTTTACTTGCGGGGGCCGGATGTCAAGCCGCAGGCAGGTTTTGCCGTGGCGCGGGCATGATCCTGTTTTAGAGCACAATGGGCTGGTGGGTTTGGAGATGATAAACGCAATATAGTTAAATCTGCTGCGTATTTTCACCATAAATCCCAGGTGATCTTAGGAATTATCGGGTAATCTGTGCCGTGAGCATGTCGGAATAAACATATTTTATCCTGACTCTGGGGAGGGTCTTATGCTTGAAACAATTTTTGCCCGTAAAGCCGAGTTTGAAATCGTCGCTATGGAGCTGGACGATTGCCATGACGTGTCGGAATTGCATGGCCAGCGGTTTTCGCAGCCATGGAATGATGGTGCATTCGAAAGCCTGCTGTTGCAGCCCAATGTTTTCGGTTTCGTGATTCGCCAGACCAATACGCTGATGTTCAAGCCGCAGCTCAGCGGTTTCGTGCTGGCCCGCGAAGCAGCGGGCGAAGCGGAAATCCTGACGATTGCCGTGCATGAAAAGGGCGCACGAAACGGCCTTGGCTGGCGGCTGATGCAGGGCGCGATGCGCGAATCCAGGGTGCGCGGCGGCGAAATCATGTTCCTCGAAGTGGATGACGGCAATCACCCCGCCATCAATCTTTACCGCAAGCTTGGCTTTGAAAAAGCTGGCGAACGGCCCGCTTATTACGCCGATGCCAACGGTCGTCGCAGTGCAGCGCTTGTCATGCGGCGCGATCTTCGCTAACTCGTGACTATCGAAATTCACGAGCAACCGGACCATCATGACGGAGACGCCGAAAACGCTGGAAGAGCTCTGCGCGGAGCGTGGAATGCGCATGACCGAACAGCGGCGGATCATCGCGCGCATTCTTGAAGGCTGCGACGACCATCCTGACGTCGAGGAGCTGTACCGCCGCTCCTCGGCGATAGACGCCAAAATTTCGATCTCGACCGTCTATCGCACCGTCAAGCTGTTTGAGGATGCCGGGATCATCGCGCGCCACGATTTTCGCGATGGGCGCTCCCGTTACGAGACCGTGCCGGAAGAACACCACGATCATCTGATCGATTTGAAGACGGGCGTGGTCATCGAGTTCCGCTCACCCGAGATCGAGGCGCTCCAGGAGCGAATCGCTCGAGAACATGGCTTCCGGCTGGTGGATCACCGGCTTGAACTCTATGGCGTGCCATTGGCGAAGGACGAGCCGTGAGCAGGGCAAGCTTTGGCTGTTCGTGGCAGCCATGATCATCACCATCCGAACTGTCTTCATGCTGGCGCTGCTTGTCGCCGTCACGCTGATTATGCTGCCGCTGCAATTGCTTGGCCTGGCGTTCGATCTGAAAATACGACGGCTGTTGCCGCGCTACTGGCATAGGATTGCCTGTCTGGTTCTCGGTATCCGGGTGCGGGTGCATGGCCTGCCGGAACGGCAAAGGCCGTTGATGCTGGCCGTCAATCACTGTTCCTGGACCGATATTCTGGTGCTGAGTTCCATTGCCGATGTGGTGTTCATCGCCAAGATGGAAGTGTCGGAATGGCCGATTTTCGGGACGCTGGCCAAGCTGCAAAAAAGCATTTTCATTCGCCGCGAGGAAAAGCGTTCTTCCGGTGAGCAGGTCAACGATATTGCGGCCCGCATGGCGGATGGTGAAATCGTTGTGCTGTTTCCCGAAGGCACGACGTCGGACGGCAACCGGTTGCTGCCGGTCAAGTCCTCGCTGTTTGGGGCTGCCGCCATGGCGGTGCCGCTTGCCCCTGAGGGCGTCGTCTATGTGCAGCCGGTTGCCATCGCCTATACGGGAATCCATGGCATGCCGATGGGCCGCTTCCATCGGCCACTGGTCAGTTGGCCGGGCGATGTCACGCTGGGACCGCATCTGGCCGGTCTGCTCAAGGTGGCGGCGGTGGATGTCGATGTCTGCTTCGGTGCGCCGGTTGCCTATACCAAGGATAGCAATCGCAAGCGGGTGAGCGCCACGGTGGAAGCGGAGATTCGCCGTATGCTGCTGTCAAAGCTGCTGGGCCGGACTATCGAATAGCAGACTCTAGAACAACGAACTGTCTGCCGCTTTTCATTGGGATGAGGCGGCACTCTTTGCTAATGCCGATCATTGGTATAAAAGCGCGCCATGACCCAGGAAATTTCAAGCCTTTCAGCATCGGTAGAGCCGGTGTCCGCCATGGTTGACAATACCTCTGCCCAGCAAAAGCCTGCGCCGCAGAAGAAGGTGTTCATCAAGACCTATGGCTGTCAGATGAATGTCTATGACAGCAGCCGCATGGCCGATGCGCTGGTGGCCGAAGGCTATCAATCGACCGAGGATATGGAAGAAGCCAGCCTCGTGCTGCTCAATACCTGTCATATCCGCGAAAAGGCCGCCGACAAGGTCTATTCGGCGCTGGGCCGGCTTCGTGAAATGAAAAAGATTCGCGCCGCAAGAGGCGAGGAATTCATGATCGGCGTGGCCGGTTGCGTCGCCCAGGCCGAGGGCGAGGAAATCGTCCGCCGCGAGCCGGGCGTCGATGTCGTTGTCGGTCCGCAGACCTATCACCGCCTGCCGCAGGCCCTAAGACGAGCGCGAAGCGGGGAGCGGGTCGTCGATACCGACTATGCCGTGGAAGACAAGTTCGAGCACCTGCCCGATCCAACGAAGATCGCTGGCAAGCGCCGGATGATCACGGCTTTTCTGACCGTGCAGGAAGGCTGCGACAAGTTCTGCACTTTCTGCGTGGTACCATACACCCGTGGGTCCGAGGTCTCCCGCCCACTTGCGCAGTTGCTGGGTGAGGCGCAGAGACTGGTGGAAAGCGGTGTGCGCGAAATCACTCTGCTGGGCCAGAATGTCAATGCCTGGCACGGCAAGGGGCCGGACGGGCGTGAGATGGGCCTTGGCGATCTTCTTTACAAGCTTGCCGAAATTCCAGGCCTTGCCCGTCTGCGCTATACGACCAGCCATCCGCGTGACATGGACGAGCGGCTGATCGAGGCACATCGCGATCTGCGGATGTTGATGCCCTATCTGCATCTGCCGGTACAGTCGGGTTCCGACCGGATCCTGAAAGCGATGAACCGTCGGCATAAAGCTGCCGATTACATTGCCCTCGTCGATCGTATCCGCGAGGCGCGTCCCGACATCGCCATATCAGGCGATTTCATCGTCGGTTTTCCCGGCGAAACCGACGCGGATTTCGAAGACACGATCAAACTGGTCGAGCGGATCGGCTATGCACAGGCCTTTTCGTTCAAATATTCGCCACGTCCAGGCACGCCCGGCGCCGACATGCCCGATCATGTGGCGGAGGACGTGAAGACTGAACGGCTGGCCCGGTTGCAGGAATTGTTGTTAAAACAACAACATGACTTTGCCCGCTCGCTGGTGGGCCAGACCATGGATCTGCTTTTGGAAAAGCCGGGCCGGATGCCGGGGCAGATTATTGGTCGGTCCCCGTGGTTGCAGTCTGTGAATGTTGATGCAAAACCTTCGCAAATAGGCGACATTATTCAGGTACGAATCACGGATATCGGCCCAAACAGCTTGTTTGCCGAGGTGGCAGAGAGTTAGAGTGAGGGCAGGGACTAAATTCCGATAGGGAGCCTGATCGCTTGAACGCAACAGAAGTGGTAACCTCACCCTCGCGCAATACCAAAACCGCCGCGACCGACGCCAATCACTTCATTTTGACGTTCGAGAACAACCGGCATGCCAGCGAGCTTTTCGGCCAGTTCGAACAAAACCTGAAGTTGCTGGAGCAGCGGCTGAATATCAAAGCAAGCGCACGCGGCAATTCCGTGTCCATCTCCGGCGACATCATGGCCACCAACCAGGCGCGCCGGGCGCTCGATTTCCTCTATGCCAGGCTGCAAAGCGGCGGCAGCGTCGAAGCCTCCGACGTGGAAGGCGCGATCCGCATGGCGGTGGCCGCTGACGACCAACTGACCTTGCCGACGCTGGAGCGCAAGGCCAAGCTCAGCATGGCGCAGATTTCCACCCGCAAGAAAACCATTGTTGCCCGCACGCCGACCCAGGATGCCTATATGCGGGCGCTGGAGCGGTCCGAACTGGTGTTCGGTACTGGCCCGGCTGGCACCGGCAAGACCTATCTGGCCGTGGCGCAGGCCGCGCAATTGCTGGAACGCGGTGCCGTCGACAAGATCATCCTGTCGCGCCCGGCTGTCGAGGCGGGTGAACGGCTTGGCTTCCTGCCCGGCGATATGAAGGAAAAGGTCGATCCTTACCTGCGGCCGCTCTACGATGCCCTCTATGACATGATGCTGGGCGACAAGGTGGAGCGGGCGATTACCGCGGGCGTGATCGAAATTGCCCCGCTGGCTTTCATGCGCGGGCGTACGCTGGCCAATGCCGCTATCATTCTTGATGAAGCACAGAACACCACATCCATGCAGATGAAGATGTTTCTGACGCGGCTTGGCGAAAATTCCCGGATGATCATTACCGGCGACCCGAGCCAGGTGGACCTGCCGCGCGGCGTCAAATCCGGTCTGGTTGAGGCCTTGGATATTCTGGCTGGCGTGGAAGGCGTCTCTTTCGTGCGCTTCAAGGATGTCGATGTTGTGCGTCACCCGCTTGTCGGGCGGATCGTCAGGGCCTATGATGCCCAATATGCGCAGCCTGAGCCTCACTATACGCAGCCTCTCGAAGGCGAGAGGCCGGAATAACCTGTTGCTGTGTCCTTGGTTGAGTACGTGTGATTGATGAAGAAACTTGACGTTCAGATCGCTATCGAGGCCGATGGCTGGCCGGATGAGGCGGAACTCGAGGCGTTGAGCACACGGATTTTGGACCATGCGGCGGATTTCATTGCTGCTGAAGGCCAGCCTTTTGCACCGATGCCGGCGGAGGTCTCTCTGGTCTTTACCGGGGATACCGAGATACAGGCGATCAACAGCGAATGGCGCGGACAGGACAAGCCGACCAATGTCCTGTCCTTTCCGGCCTATCCGATAGAGCCCGGCGATAAGCCGGGACCGATGCTGGGTGATATCGTCATTGCCCGCCAGACCGTGGAGCGGGAAGCGGCGGAGCTGGAGAAAACGATTACGGACCATCTGACACATTTGATGGTCCATGGATTCCTCCACCTTTTCGGTTATGATCACATGACCGAGGATGAGGCGGAGGAGATGGAGGGACTGGAGACTCGCATTTTGGCCGGTCTTGGCTTATCTGATCCTTATGCGGGTCAAGTCCCGGTTTGATAGAACGGTAAAATGAGCGATTTTTCGACACGATCGGCTAGTGAGGCCACGAAGGAGCAGGACGGCTCCTCCTCCGAAGAGGGGTCTAGTCCGCAGCGAAGTTCCGCGGCCCACAAGCCGCAATCATCTTTCTGGGCGCGTGCCGCCCGGATCTTGAAACCCGCTGGCGGCAACCTGCGTGAGGATATCGCCGACGCGCTGATGTCCGACAGGGCCGCTGAAGAGGCCTTTTCCGCCGAAGAGCGGGCGATGTTGCACAATATCCTGCGCTTTCGCGAAGTGCGCGTCGAAGATGTCATGGTGCCGCGCTCCGATATCCATGCTGTCGATGTCGAGACCAGCATTGGCGAATTGATGACCCTGTTCCAGCAAACCGGCCATTCGCGCATGCCGGTCTATTGCGACACGCTGGATGATCCACGCGGCATGGTGCATATCCGCGATCTTCTCTCCTATATCACCCTCAAGGCGTTGAACGGCAACGGCCTCGACCTCGCCTGCGTCGATCTTGGCGTGACGCTGGAGGAGGCTGGCATCATCCGCTCCATCCTGTTCGTGCCACCATCCATGCAGGCCTCTGACCTTCTGGCGCGTATGCAGGCTGCCCGTACCCAGATGGCGCTGGTGATCGACGAATATGGCGGCACCGATGGCTTGGTTTCGCATGAAGACATCGTCGAAATGGTGGTTGGCGACATTGAAGATGAGCATGACAAGGAAGAAGCGCTGGTCACCCGCGTCTCACAGGATGTCTATCTGGCCGATGCCCGCATCGAACTTGAGGAAATCGCCGAGGTGATCGGTCCCGATTTCGATATCAGTGCGGAAATCGATGAAGTCGATACTCTGGGCGGATTGCTCTCCACCGCGATTGGCCGGGTGCCGCAGCGTGGTGAAGTGGTGCAGGCGGTGGCGGGCTTCGAGCTGCATATTCTCGATGCCGATCCGCGAAGAGTGAAAAAGGTCCGCATCACCCGCATGGCGCCCATTGCCAAGCGCCTGCAGGAAGGCGCCGATTTGCAGACAGTCGGATCCGGGCAGGGTAAGTAGCGGGCATGTAGCCCATTACCTATGGTTAAAGACGAGGCGGCAGTTTGTAAAAAGAACTGCCGCCTCTTCGATTCTTGCAGGCAGGGTTGTGGCAGCGTCTTGCCCTTTGTCGTAAATTTGAAGTGCTATACGAACTGGCCTTGAAAAGGGCAGCCCGTATTCCGTTTTCAAGTATCTCAAGCATTTGAGGTCTTTGAAATTATGCAATAGCAAGGTCTTGGGGGCGAAGATGGAACGGTTGGCGGCAAGGATCATGCTTCTGGCGGGATGGCGGCGTGCCCTTCTTGCCATTGCCTCAGGCGCGGTCGGGGCGCTGGCGTTGCCGCCGGTAGGGTTCTTTGCGGCTCTGTTTTTCTCCTTCTCCATGCTTGTCTGGCTGCTCGATGGTGTGAGCGGCAATCCCGATAGGAGCTGGTCGCGGGGACTGCGGTCCGCCTTCTGGATCGGCTGGCTGTTCGGCTTCGGTTATTTCGTGGCCGGGCTCTGGTGGTTGGGCAATGCGCTGATGGTGGAGGCCGATGAATTTGCCTGGGCACTGCCGCTCGCGGTGCTCGGCCTGCCGGCGGTGTTGGCGGTGTTTTATGGCTTGGCCTGCCTTGCCGCCCGTCTGCTCTGGTCCGAAGGCCTTGGCCGGATTGCCGCGCTGGCGGCGATGTTTGGCATCACCGAATGGCTGCGCAGCTTTGTTGCCACGGGTTTTCCCTGGAATGCCATTGGCTATGGCGCCATGCCCATCCCATTGATGATGCAATCGGCTACGGTGCTGGGTCTTTTCGGGGTTTCGGCCCTTGCCGTCTTCGTCTTTGCCGCCCCGGCTCTTCTGGGAACCCGCCGTGGGGCAAAGCTCGGGCTGGCGTTGGCCGGAATATTGATCTGCGGCCATCTCGGCTATGGCGCTTACCGGCTGTCTCTGCCGGAGCCGGACGGACGGAAGGTGACAGTGCGTCTGGTCCAGCCGAATATAGACCAGGCAGCGAAGATGGACGATACCGACCGCGTTGCGATTTTCGAGAAACATCTTCGCCTGACAGCGGTGCCGACACCGGTCGATCAGCCACGCCCGGATGTGATTGTCTGGCCGGAAACCACCATTCCCTTCATCCTCACCGAAAATCCAGACGCCTTGCGGCAGATTGCCGGGACGTTGCAGGAGGGCCAAGTGCTGATCACCGGCACAGTCCGTTCGGAAGATCAGGGTGCCGGAATTGCCCCGCGCTATTATAATTCGATCTATGCAATCGACAGTCAGGGGCAGATCCTTGCCGCCGCCGACAAGGTCCATCTTGTGCCATTTGGGGAATATGTCCCATGGCAGGACATCCTGTCGAAGCTCGGTATTACCAACATTATCGACCTGCCGGGAGGCTTTTCTCCAGGTGCATCACGGTCCCTTATGACCCTTCCGGGGGGGCTGAAGCTCTATCCGTTGATCTGTTACGAGGTCATTTTTCCTGACGAAATGGTTAAGGGATTATCCGGGGCCAATGCCATAATCAATGTCACCAACGATGCCTGGTTTGGAGATACGCCAGGTCCATTTCAGCATTTTCAACAGGCAAGATTACGCGCCGTCGAGACTGGGCTGCCAATTATTCGCGCCGCCAATAATGGCATTTCTGCCTTAATTGACGGACGGGGACGCGTGTTTTCGGGTTTGCGATTGAACGCTGAAGGCGTGGAAAATGCAACTTTTACGCTATCAGCTGCGCCTGAAACCAATGTAAATCATAATAAATACAACTTTTGGGCGGTAACTGCTTTGTTATTATCTGCGGCTGTAATTTCTCGTTTAGGTTTAATATCGAGAGTGAATTGACGAAAAACCCCTAAAAATGCATAGTGCTGTGGCTTGGTAGTGCTTGTAATCCAGCGCTTGAAGCGCTGGCGTGTGCAACGTAACGTTATATGAAGTTGCAAGCGCTACGGGTTAAGATCAATTTCAACTGTCTTCAGGATCGTCACATGCTCGAAAACAAAAAGAAGCCTAACCCCATCGACATTCATGTCGGTAGCCGGATTCGTCTTCGCCGCACCATGCTCGGAATGAGCCAGGAAAAGCTGGGCGAAAGCCTCGGCATTACGTTTCAACAAATTCAGAAGTACGAAAAAGGCACAAATCGTGTCGGCGCCAGCCGCTTGCAGAATATTTCAAGCATTCTGAATGTACCCGTCTCGTTCTTTTTCGAGGATGCACCGGGTGAGCAGGTTGTAGCAGGCGCGAATGGCTTTTCCGAGGCGGCCAGTTCCAACTATGTCGTGGACTTCCTCTCGTCTTCCGAAGGCCTGCAGCTGAACCGCGCTTTCGTAAAGATCAACGATCCGAAAGTGCGCCGTAAAGTCGTCGATCTGGTCAAGGCGCTTGCCGCCGACGCAGACGCAGAATAACCGGGACCCTTCAGGGCTCGAAAAAAAAGCGGCGATTAAGCCGCTTTTTTTATGTCTTGGTCACGTTTGAGAAAGGCTTGCTGACATAAAGATATATTTATGTCGTTGTGTCCTTGTTTTTGAGGCTTGGAGCCTCTATCACAGGAGCATCTGGTTCATTGAGGGGAATCCCGCATGCGCTCAAACTATCTGTTTACGAGTGAGTCCGTTTCGGAAGGTCATCCGGACAAAGTCTGCGACCGAATTTCAGACGAAATCGTCGATCTGGTCTATCGTGAAGCGGCACGGACCGGGGTGGATCCCTGGACGGTGCGCATCGCCTGCGAGACGCTGGCGACCACCAATCGTGTTGTCATCGCCGGTGAGGTTCGCCTGCCGCCGAGCCTGATGAAGACCGACAAGAACGGCAATGAGGTCATCAACCCTGCCAAGTTCAAGGCTGCGGCGCGCAAGGCAATCCGCGACATCGGCTATGAACAGGACGGCTTCCATTGGAAGACCGCCAAGATCGACGTTCTCCTGCATTCCCAGTCGGCTCATATCGCCCAAGGCGTCGACAAGGCCGCCGACCATGAAGGCGGCGAAGGCGCAGGTGACCAGGGCATTATGTTCGGCTATGCCTGCGGTGAAACGCCGGACCTGATGCCGGCTCCGATCTATTATTCCCACAAGATCCTTCAACTTCTCTCGGCGGCCCGTAAAAAGGGCGAGGGCGACGTGGGTAAGCTTGGCCCCGATGCCAAGAGCCAGGTCACTGTCCGTTACGTCGATGGCAAGCCTTCCGATGTCGCTTCCATCGTGCTTTCCACGCAGCATCTCGACGAAAGCTGGGATTCGGCCAAGGTGCGTTCGGTCGTTCAACCCTATATTCTCGAGGCGTTTGGTGATCTGAAGGTTGCCGATGACTGCAAGTGGTATATCAATCCAACCGGCAAGTTCGTGATCGGCGGTCCCGATGGTGATGCAGGCCTGACGGGTCGCAAGATCATAGTCGACACCTATGGTGGCGCGGCCCCGCATGGCGGTGGCGCATTTTCCGGCAAGGATACCACCAAGGTCGACCGCTCGGCTGCTTATGCAGCGCGTTATCTGGCCAAGAACGTGGTTGCAGCCGGCTTAGCGGAGCGCTGCACCATCCAGATCGCCTATGCGATCGGCATTGCTCAGCCATTGTCGATCTATGTCGATCTGCATGGCACCGGCAAACACACCGAGGACCAGATCGAGGCGGCAATCCGCAGCGTGATGGATCTGTCGCCGACCGGCATTCGCCGTCATCTTGATCTCAACAAGCCAATCTATGCGAAGACCTCCGCCTATGGGCATTTTGGCCGCAAGGCTGGCCGTGACGGCTCCTTCGCATGGGAGAAGCTTGATCTGGTCAAGCCGCTCAAGGAAGCCTTGAAGGGCTGAACACGATGACCACAGATCGCCGTAGCCGGGCGACCGAAGCCTTTTTCGGTCGCCGCAAGGGAAAGCCGCTCCGCGACCAGCAAGTCGAGCGGATGACCCACCTCCTGCCCGAACGCAAGTTAGACTTGGGGTCGGCAGTGCCTGGCGATTTGAAGACACTGTTTCCTGTGCCGGTGCAGCGCATCCGCCTGGAAATCGGCTTTGGTGGGGGCGAACATCTGGCCCACCGTGCCAGACATGATGCCACGACCGGCTTTATTGGCGTCGAGCCCTTCGTCAATTCCATGGCCAAGTTGCTGGCCGTGATTGAGGATGAGGGCCTTCCCAATATCCGGGTCTATGACGATGACGCGACGCAATTGCTGGACTGGCTGCCAGCGTCATCGATCGACCAGATTGATCTTCTCTACGCCGACCCTTGGCCAAAGCGCAAACATTGGAAGCGCCGTTTCGTCTCGGAGGTCAACCTGGAGCGGTTTCATCGTGTGCTGAAGCCGGGCGCGATCTTCTGCTTTGCCTCAGACATTGATACCTACGTGAACTGGACGCTGCTGCATTGCCGCAACCATGGCGGTTTCGATTGGCTGGCCGAAAGCTCCGCCGATTGGTTGACGCCCTACGAGGGCTGGCCAGGCACGCGCTATGAGGCCAAAGCCCGCCGCGAAGGCCGCTCATCGGCTTATTTGACCTTCCGCAGGACATAATCCAAGGCTCTTGAAGAGCCGCGAGTCTTCCTGACTGGAAAAGATTTCGAGTATCTCAACTGCATAAAAGCTTTGAAATATTCAGGCTTGATTGAGGCAGGTCTTGCCGTGGCCTGTTATAGGCTCAAGCCTCTGCGGAGACGCTTTCATCTTCACTCAACGTGCGAATCAAAACACCCTGTGCAATGCATGGCGCAGGGTGTTTTTAGTCAATCGTTATCGATGAAAGCTCAGTGCAGGCTGACGGTTTTCAACTCGTCTTCTGCGGCCTTGAAGAAGGTGGAGGAGCGGTTATCGGTTAGCAGGATGGGTGTGCCGTCAGCGGCAAATAGCGCCCAAAGATCCGTGCGCGGGTCAATTTCCGGAGCATCGGGAAAGCAGCGGGACACTTCGTCGTAACGGATCTTGCGGATATAGCCCACTTCGCCGGAGCCAAGATGTGCCAGCTCATTTTTCGAGAGCTTGGAGGTGGCTTCTTTAATCAACATTCCGGATCTCCGTCATTGAGGGAGGGGCGGCACAACAGCCTTCACCAGGACGCGCGAAATCTGCTGTAACACCCTATATCTTTTGCAGGATGTGGTCCTCAAACCAACCCGGTCCAAGGAACTTGTGCAAAAGCGCCATGATCCTAGTCTGAGGCGGAAATATTAATTTTCCTTACCATTTGCTGCGTATCAGGACGAATTAGTTCGACCACCAGTAGGCCGTTTCGCATCCGTGCGCGCGAAACGTCCATTCCGTCCGTTAACAGGAAACTGCGCTGAAAGTTCCGTGCAGCTATGCCGCGAAACAAATAATCGGCATCCGGGCGTTCCGTCTGGGAGCCTCGAATGATGAGCTGGTTTCCCTCGACCAGAACCTCCAGATCGCTCTCGGAAAAGCCCGCCACGGCAAGGGTAATCCTCAACCGGTCCCCTTCATGGTCGCTCGTGCGGCGAACAAGCTCGATATTATAGGGCGGATAGCCGTCGCTGGTCCGGGCCAACTGACTCAACACGGCATCGGTAATGTCGAAACCCAGCAGCAGGGGTGTGGTGATGGATTTTGTCCGTCGCATTCTGTCCTCGTCTGGCCCCCCGCCAGACGACAAGTCGGTCCTTGCGGGCCAGTCGTTGCGGGATTGTGTTTCCGGTGGTCGGCATGTCTGTACTTTGGTTAAGATATGGGAGCCCCGAGGGCGGGAAACAAGCGTTTGACCGGCACGATAGATCTTGACAATAGCCCGGCTGCCCGTCCATCAAACCCTATCAATCCAAGGATAGGCCCGCATGGAAAAGCCCAGAAAAATCATCATCGATACCGATCCCGGTCAGGACGATGCCGCAGCCATCATGCTGGCGCTTGCCAGTCCCGATCAGTTGGACGTCCTCGGCCTGACGGTGGTTGCAGGAAATGTTCCCCTGTCGATGACCAGCCGCAATGCCCGTATCGTCTGCGAACTGTCGGGCCGGCCCGACCTACCGGTCTATGAAGGCGCACTGAAGCCTCTGGAGCGGCCCCAGGTGACGGCGGAACATGTGCATGGCAAGACCGGGCTGGACGGGGCCGAGGTCGATGAGCCGGTCATGCCGGTTCAAGACCAGCATGCGGTCGATTTTATTATCGACACCATTCGCCGCGAACCAGCGGGCACCATTACGCTCTGCACGCTCGGACCGCAGACCAATATTGCCCTGGCATTGCAAAAGGCCCCGGATATTGCACCGCGTATTCGTGAACTGGTGATGATGGGCGGTGGCTTTTTTGAGGGCGGCAATATTACTCCTGCGGCGGAGTTCAATGTCTATGTCGATCCGCAGGCATCCCGGATTGTGTTTGGTTCAGGCATCCCGATCGTGATGATGCCGCTGGACGTCACCCACCAGCTTTTGACCACCAAGGCCCGGGTTGCCCGCATTGGCGCCATCGGTACACGGGTGGCCAAGGTCATGGTGGACTGGCTGGAGTTTTTCGAGCGTTTCGATATCGAGAAATACGGTTCGGATGGTGGACCGCTGCATGATCCCAGCGTGATTGCCTATCTTCTCCAGCCGGAGCTGTTTTCCGGGCGTGATTGCAACGTGGAAATCGAAACTGAATCTGAACTGACGGTCGGCATGACGGTGGTGGACTGGTGGCGCGTGACCGGTCGTACGCCCAATGCCAAGGTGATGCGCGATGTCGATGCTGACGGCTTCTTTGCCTTGCTGACGGAACGGTTGGCGCGCCTTTAAACCTGGTGCAAATCCTCCTTATCCTTCTTGGTGTCTTGGCCCGGCCATTTTCTTTTGGCCGGGCCTGTGGCACATCTGAGAGATGAGCACACCGAAAACGTCACCAGAGCCCGCCGATTTTACCCATATCCGTGATTGGGTCTTCGACCTCGACAACACGCTTTATCCGCATCACATCAATCTGTTTGCCCAGATTGATCGCAACATGACCGCCTATGTTGCGGATCTGTTGCAGATGGAGCCGGATGACGCGCGCATCCTGCAAAAGCGCTACTATCATGAGCATGGTACGACATTGGCAGGACTGATGGCCCATCATGGCGTCGATCCGAACGATTTCCTGGAAAAGGCCCATGCCATCGATTATTCCGCCCTGTTGCCGGATGTGGCTCTGGGCGAGGCGATCAAGGCTCTGCCGGGGCGAAAGTTTATTTTCACCAATGGCACGGTGGAACATGCCGAGGCAGCGGCGAGGGCGCTCGGCATTCTCGATCATTTCGACGACATTTTCGATATCGTTGCTGCTGCCTATCTGCCGAAACCGGCCAGCCAGACCTATGACATATTCACCCGGCTGAAGCAGATCGATGCCGGGCAGGCAGCGATGTTCGAGGATCTGCCGCGCAATCTCGTCGTGCCGAAGGCGCTGGGCATGAAAACCGTACTGCTCGTGCCGCGCAATCTGGAGGCCGTGGTGCTGGAAAGCTGGGAACGGATGGATAGTGACGAAGGCCATGCGCATGTCGATTATGCCACCGACGATCTGGCTGGCTTCCTCGCATCCATTTTGGCAGCTGGAGAGTTTCAGGTTCAGAGTGAGCCAGACAGGCCTTAGAGCATCGGTCCGATGCGCTAGATCGTTATTAAGTACAACATTACGAAAAAGTAACCAGCATTACAGAACCTTAAGTGGCCGCCGCAGGGGCGAGTGCCTATCCTCTCGATATTGCAGAACACAGCCTGCCTCAGGCCGACGGTCTTCTGCAACGTTTATACGGCTGCATCGTTCGATCACAGAACCGATTTCCGGTCTTGAAACGATGTGGCACCGAGGAAAGGAAACTCCATGAGTGCGAAGAAAACGACCATTGCTGCCCTGGCGGCTACCCTGCTGGTCAGCGCGTCATCCGGTGCCGTATTTGCAAAAGACGTTAAGGCTCCACCGCCACCTCCACCACGGCCTGATGAAATGCGCGACGCCTGCGGCCCCCGTCCGATGATGATGCATGGACCGGCAGCGATGTTCATCTTTGCCCTCCAGCAATTCGACACCAACAAGGACGGTAAGATTTCGAAGGAAGAGGCCAAGGCTGCTGAAGACAAGCTGTTTACGGCCATCGATACCGACAAGGACGGCGTTCTGACGCCAGGTGAACTGCGCAAGTTCCATGAAGCACGCATGGAGGCCATGCGTGCCGACATGCCGAAGCCTCCGGGGCCTGAGGGTGCCGCGCCAGCCGATCCTAATGGGCCAAAGCCTGACGAGGCGACGGATCAGCCACCACCGCCGCCGCCAGGTGGCCCGGGTGCTGAAGACGACGCCATGGGGCCGCCTGATGACGGCATGGCCGGTTGTGGTCCGCATCGTCCAGGGCCTGAACGTTGGGCGAAGGAACGCGGTCCTGAGGGCGAGCGAATGGGTGGTCCTCATGGCCATCGCCCGATGATGGCGATGGGGCCAATGGGTGGTCCAATGGGTGCGATGCGCCTGCTGGAGAAGGTCGACACCGATGAAAACGGCCAGATCAGTAAGGCCGAAGCCGATGCGGCGCTCGATAAGCTGTTCACCCGTCTGGATACCAATAAGGATGGGTTCATTTCGGCCGATGACTTCCCGAAGGGCCCGTCGCTGCTGCCATGATTGCTTGCGATCGGGTAACCGATTGCGGGTATGCAACCAGGCCTCAATGAAAATCGCCGTGCGTCAGAGACGCACGGCGATTTTTTGGTTTAATTGACCAGGCAGAAGACAGCCTGCCATCATTGCCGGAAATCAGAATTCCTCCCAATTGTCGCGGCTGACGGCGGCGTTGCCATGGCTGACCGGAACAGACTGCTGGGCTCTGCGCGGGGCCTGCGCTCTGGGCGCAGGCGAGGCCGGAGCCGAGCGCACTGGCTGGGCGATATCGTTTCCGGTTCTAAATTGCGCGAGCAGATCCGAAAGGCGACGGCTTTCCTGATTGAGACCAGCCCCGGCGGCATTCATTTCTTCCACCATGGCGGCATTCTGCTGAGTCGCCTGATCCATATGGTTGACGGCGGTATTGACCTCCGCCAAACCGCTGGCCTGTTCCTGGGCGGCCGTCGCAATGGCATCCATATGCTGGTTCATGTCCTCGACCACCTTGGAAATGGTCGTCAGGCCTTCGCCAGTATCGTTGACCAGCTTGACGCCTTCGCTGACAGCCGCTTCCGAATTGCCGATCAGCGACTTGATTTCCTTGGCGGCATTGGCGGAACGTTGCGCCAATTCGCGCACTTCCTGGGCAACGACCGCAAAGCCCTTGCCTGCTTCACCAGCGCGGGCGGCCTCGACCCCCGCATTCAAGGCCAGAAGGTTGGTCTGGAAGGCGATCTCGTCGATCACGCTGATGATCTGGGTGATCTTGCGCGAAGCATCCTCGATCCGCTCCATGGCGGAGACGGCATTGTTGACCACGGTCGCCGAATGTTCGGCATGCTGGCGGGCATTGCGCACCAGATTGCGGGCTTCGCCAGTCCGCTTGGACGTTGCTTGGACGTTGGAAGTGATCTGCTCCAGCGCGGCGGCGGTTTCCTCTAGCGAGGCGGCCTGCTGTTCAGTGCGCTTGGCCAGCGTGTCGGAAGCCTGCGAAATTTCACCGCTGCCATTGGTGACACCCTTGCCAACCTGGCCCACAGCCACGAGTGCGGAGCGCAACTGGTTGACGGAGGCATTGAAGTCGTGGCGAAGTGGTTCGAACTGGGCGGCAAACTGCTGATCGATTTCGCAGAGAAGGTCGCAGGAGGCCAGCCGTTTCAGGCCAGCGGCCAGCGCCCCCGTTGCTTCGTTCAGGCGGCGTTCCGCATCTTCCTCGGCGCGGCGCTGCACATCCTTGCGTTCCTGCTCCGCATTGAGCCGGTTCTGTTCGGTCTGTGCTTCCAGCGCGACTTTGGCCAGGGCCGACTGGCGCATGACTTCGACGGCGCCAGCCATTTCCCCGATTTCGTCCTTGCGGTCGGCGTCGGGTACCGTGACATCCAGCTTGCCATCGGCAATATGCAGCATCACCTTTGCCATGCGGGTCACAGGGCGTGACACGCCCAGGATGATCCAGACGGTCAGGACGCTCATCAACAGCACGCCGAACAGAATGACGCCAATGGTGACATAGGAGGACTGCGTATAGGCAGCCTCGGCAGCTGTGCTTGACGCTGCCGCACCGCTATCGTTGAGCTTGATGATTTCGCCAAGCGCAATGAAGCTGTCGACCAGCGGCTGACGGGCTGGGGCGATTGCGGCGGTTGCTGCAACCTGATCCTTGGCGGCGACGGCGTTGATGATCTTCTTTTGAAATTCGAGATAGCGGGTCCACTTGGCTTCGAAATCGCCCCACAATTTCTTCTCAGCATCGTTGCGCAGGGTTGCGCGGAAATCCGCATAGGATTTCGGAATGGAGGCATCCATTTCCACGAATTCGTCATCCAACCCTTTGATCTCGGCGGGATCGACGGCAATGGTCTTGCGGATCGTCGTCGTGTGATAGCGCAACATGGTAAACTGAATGCCATCCAGTTTCGCCATCCGTGGCATCCACACCTGCCGTGTATCGGAGGCTGCCGAAAAGACCACGGACGTCTGCTTGTAGCTGAACAGGCCGAGGAGGATGACAAGCATCAGTGCTGCCCCTGCCATGACCATTAATCGCGTTGAAATCCTCAAACTCATCACTATGCCCCCCAGGCTGGCATCCCAATATTTGGCTGCCTGAGGATTGACCCAAATTGATAAATTAAAAATGAAGTTATCGGTAATATAAGGAATATGAAGGCAAATTTTACGCCCTATGATTGTGCCACGGCGAGAGACATATTGTCACTGAAAGCAAAAATTCGATGGGCTGATTTTAAAGCCTCATCGATCCCATTACCAGACTGAGTAAAAGCTTCGGAGAGCCCGTTCACCTTTGCTCCAGATGAGCGAGCATCTAGAGACGCGCTTACAGGGCTCATAAACACACGAGCGTTAAAGCAACTAATCATTTTAAGAGGAAAATGGCGCACCCGAAGAGATTCGAACTCCTGACCCCCAGATTCGTAGTCTGGTGCTCTATCCAGCTGAGCTACGGGTGCGTCTGACGCCGTCGTTTCCGTTGGCGTGCCGATCCTCTAAAGCGAGACGTGTTTGATTGCAAGCAGAATCGGTAAAAAAATCCGGTTTGATTTCCAGTTTGTCTCTAACGGCCTGAAGAAATTTGTCTTTTCGCCGTCATTCTTGAAGCCGGCTTCATTATGCTCGAAGCCGGAAGGTATCGAGCGCCACCGGCCTGTCTGGAATTTCGATCCGGAACTGTGTGCCGGAGGAGGGTTTTTCCATAAGCGCGATCGTTCCCCCATGCGCCAGCACGATTTCGCGAGCGATGGCCAGGCCAAGGCCCGTGCCGCCCGATCTGGCTGAGCCGCGAAACGGTGTGAACAGGTTTTCGCGGGCCTTGCGCGGCAGGCCAGGGCCGTTGTCGTCAACGGTGATTGCAACAACGCTGCCGATGCGGTGGGCCGATAGCAAGATGCGGGGTGTTGCGGTGGTCATTTCCGTCATGGCGGATGAAAGCGCCTGGGCAGCATTGCGGCAGAGATTATGAATGACACGGAACAATTGTTCGCTGTCGGCGTCGATTTCTATCTCGGGTGAAATCTGATCGACAAAGTCGATGCCCTTGTCCAGGGCAAGGATATCCTGCACTTCCTGGCTGAGCGTGGAGAGCACAAACCTGCGCCGGCGGGGCTCGGCTTCCGAAGCCTGTCCATAGGCAAGCACTTCACTCGTATAGCCCACGGCCCGGTCGATCGTGCGGACCAGTTTAGGCGCAAAGCTCTTCACCATGGGATCGTCGACATCCACCAACCGGTCGGACATCAACTGGGCAGAGGCAAGGATATTGCGCATGTCATGATTGATCTTGGAAACGGCAAGGCCGAGATCGGCCAGGCTTTTCTGCTGCCTCAGGGTCTTTTGCAGATCCTCCTGCATCGTGGCCAGATGGCGGGCGACAAAGGTCAATTCGTCGCGACCACTGACCACTTCCATGACCCTATCAGGATTTTCCGGGTCGCTGGCAAATGCCTGTATATTGCGGCTCAGGCGCCGAATCGGATTGATGAGCATCCGGTTCAGCGTCACGAACAGCAGGAGGCCGGTGATCACCGAAATGATCAACGACACGACGGCAATGCGCGTTGCATAAGCCAATAATCCGCGATGCAGAGGCGCATCGGACATCACCACTTCCACCCGCATCGAGGTATCGCCGATCGGACCGGAAACGCTGATCAATCTGTTGCCGCCGAATAGCAGGGTGTCGACTGCGTCCTTGATGGCGGTCAATGTCCCCACATCGGAAATGTCATATTGACCATCCACTTCTTGTGGCATGTCCGCCATGGCCAGCAGCCGCGTCGTGCCATCCTTGGTGAGCGCAATCGCCTTGGTTCCGGTGGCAAGCAGGGTGTCGGCCTGGACGTCCTTGGGAAGTTCAGGCGGCTGTAGCCCATCAATCACCACTGCGGCGGCCGCGGCCTTGTTGATGTGGTTTTTCAGCCAATTGAGGCGCATCGTGGCAATCGAAGGCGCAAAAATCAGCACCTGCGCCGCAAGGACGAAAATGACGGTCAACACCAGCAGCTTGCCGGAAAGGCCGCGCAACCGGCTGGGCATCGACGCTGCCTGCGCCTGCTTTGCGTCCTGTGCCTTTCGCTTGCCCATCGACTAGCCTCATTTTGCCGGGTGGCACTTTGGTTTTCTGTACCGTTTGCCAGCTGTGCCGCATCATGTCGACCACAGCATACCATGCCTCATGCATCCGGTAAAATGCGGTGCAGCAAAGATTTCGGTTCCGGCGCAATACATCAAATATGGTGAATCAGGCTCGGTCTAGCATTTTAAGCGAGGGATAATTGATGGGTCTGGCAGGCGTATGCTTGAATGGCGACAAGCGAAAAAAACGCCCGGTTCCGGTGGATTTTGGCGTGGTTCTAAACCCGGGAAAGCCCTGGCGAGATTGACTCTCGCCTCTATCCTCCGTATAAGCCGCGCGGCTTGCATAGGTTTCCCGTTCTGCGGGCCCGTAATGCTTGCCTTAATCCTAACGCTCTTGCAATTCGTTGCAAACCCAAGAAGGGCCGCACACCGCGGTATTTAAAAAAATGAAGCGTACCTATCAACCGTCCAAGCTCGTTCGCGCACGTCGTCACGGCTTTCGCGCTCGCATGGCAACCAAGGGTGGCCGTAAGGTTCTGTGTGCTCGTCGCGCTCGCGGCCGCGCACGTCTTTCGGCTTAAGGCCGGGTTGGCCCGATGAAAGCGCCGGGCTTATGACGTCACTTAAGACATCCATAACTGTCGGGCGGCTGAAAAGCCGCCCGCAGTTTCTTGCTGTTCGCGTCGGCGAAAAGCGCAAGGGGCGCTACATTCTCCTGGAAGTGCTGGATCGGGCCGAACCCGATACGCCGCCTCGCGTCGGTTTCACCGTCACGAAAAAGCATGGCAATGCTGTTGAGCGCAATCGTATGCGACGCCGGTTAAAAGAAGCTGTGCGGACTGGCGCGGGCTTTGCAATGCAGCCCGGACATGACTATGTGATCGTTGCGCGACGCGACGTGCTTGCGGCTCCTTTTGGCGAGCTTCGGGACGTGTTGCAGCGCCGTATTCAAGAAAAATCCAATGTTCGGCGTCAAGATACGGCCCGTTCCAGGAAAGTATGATGGAAAACAACCGCAATTATCTCATCGCGATTGCACTGTCGGTGATGGTCGTCCTGGGCTGGCAGTTCTTCTACATGAACCCGCGGATCGAGGCGCAAAGACAGGCTGAGCAGGCCCAACAGGCAAAGACCCCGGCCACTCAGGCAACGCCGGGCGCTGCCGTCAATGGCGCCCTGCCGGGTCAGACCCAGGCCAGCGCCACGACAAGCCGCGAAGACGCTGTCGCCAAGTCGGCTCGGGTTGAAATCAATACCGAAGCGCTGTCCGGCTCCATCAATCTCACGGGTGCACGGCTCGACGATCTTCGCCTGAAGGGCTATCACGAGACCGTCGACAAGACGAGCCCGATCATTACCCTGCTCAATCCGGCCGATACCAAGGACGGTTATTTCGCCGAAATAGGCTTTATCGGCGGCGAGAAATCCGGCAGCGTTCCAGGACCATCGACGGTCTGGACGGTCAAGGATGGCCAGACGCTGACCGAAAGCACACCGGTGACGCTGACCTATACCAATGACGCGGGCCTGACCTTCAGCCGGAAGATCTCGGTCGACAAGCATTATATGTTCACGATCGAAGACACGGTTGCCAATGCCGGGGGTGCTGACATCAGCCTTGCCCCCTATGGCCGTGTTACCCGCTACAACAAGCCCGCCGTTGCCTCCACCTATGTGCTGCATGAAGGCTTTATCGGCGTGATGGGCTCGGGCGATGGTAAGTTTGCCTCGGTCGAAGCAAAATATGCGGCTATCGAAAAAGAAAACGAGACCAACGCCAAGGCAACCGGTGGCTGGCTCGGGATTACCGATAAATATTGGGCAGCGACCCTCGTGCCACCGCAATCGCTGGCTTATGATTCCCGCTTCTCGCATTTTACCGATGGTCAGGCTCGCTTCCAGGCGGATTACAAGAACGATCCTGTGACGATTGCACCGGGCCAATCGACCACGCTGAAGACGCTGCTGTTTGCCGGCGCCAAGGAAGTTCCTGTTGTTGATGGCTATGCGCTCGACAAGTCCTGGTTCGGACAGGCGTTTACCAATCTGTTTGCCGGTGCCAAAGACACGGTACAACAATATGACATTCCTCGTTTCGATCTTCTGATCGATTGGGGCTGGTTCTATTTCCTCACCAAGCCGATGTTCAAACTGATGGACTTCTTCTTCCGTCAGGTTGGCAATTTCGGCGTGGCTATCCTGCTGACGACGATTGCCGTCAAGCTGTTGTTCTTCCCGCTGGCCAGCAAGCAATATGCGTCCATGGCCAATATGAAGCGCATGCAGCCGAAGATGGAAGAGTTGAAGGCCAAGCACGGCGATGACCGCATGGCCCTGCAACAGGCGATGATGGAGCTCTACAAGACCGAGAAGATCAATCCGGTTGCTGGCTGCTGGCCGTTGCTGTTGCAGATCCCGGTGTTTTTTGCGCTCTACAAAGTGATTTATATCACTATTGAAATGCGTCACGCGCCGTTCTTTGGCTGGATTCACGACTTGTCGGCTCCAGATCCAACCAGCTTTGTCAACCTGTTCGGCCTGCTGCCGTTCGAGTCGCCCGCCATGCTGCATCTCGGCATCTGGCCGATCATCATGGGCATCACCATGTTCGTGCAGATGCGTATGAACCCGACGCCGCCGGACCCGACCCAGGCCATGCTGTTCAACTGGATGCCACTGGTCTTCACCTTCATGCTTGGGTCTTTCCCGGCTGGTCTGGTGATTTACTGGGCCTGGAACAATACGCTGTCGGTGTTGCAGCAGTCGATCATTATGAAGCGCCATGGGGTAAAGATCGAGCTATTCGACAATCTCAAGGGGCTTTTGCGGCGAAAATCCGCTAAGACCAAATAATCAGGCCAGATGACAGCAAAGCCCCGGCCTCGCGCCGGGGTTTTTGTTTGATCGGTGGATCAGGATCTGCCGCAGGAGAGAAGACGATGACTGCAACAAAGGCAACGAGCGACCAGCCGCTGTTCGGCCGGCCATGGATTTTTATCCGCGGCGTGCCAGCGATGAAATTTCTGCCGCCGGAAGGCCCTCTGGAGATTGCCTTCGCGGGGCGCTCCAATGTGGGGAAATCATCGCTGATCAACGCCCTCGTCGGCCAGAAGGGTCTGGCGCGCACATCCAACACGCCGGGCCGGACCCAGGAGCTGAATTATTTCGTTCCCGAGGGCTATAGCGGCGAGGGCGATGACCTGCCGCCGATGGCGCTGGTCGATATGCCGGGCTATGGTTATGCCAAGGCGCCCAAAGACCATGTGGACGCGTGGACCAAGCTGGTCTTCGACTATCTGCGCGGAAGGGCGACGTTGAAGCGGGTCTATCTGCTGATCGACAGCCGCCATGGTATCAAGGCCAATGATGAAGATGTGCTGACGCTGCTGGACAAGGCGGCGATGTCCTACCAGATCGTGCTGACCAAGACCGACAAGATCAAGGAGGCGGGCGTACCGCGTCTGATCGAGGAAACCCTCGAGAAAATCCGCAAGCGTCCGGCGGCCTATCCCTTTGTCCTGTCGACGTCCTCGGAAAAGGACAAGGGACTGAAAGAATTGCGTGCGGCAATTTGCGAAACCGTCGGGCATTTCGGCTGATGTCATGAGGCTCCCGGCCTTGGCGTAACCGCTGGGCCTGTCGGTTAAGGCACTTATTTTGATGTGCCTGACGAGATTATAAAAAAAGCCCGGCGGTAGGTGGCACTCTACCGCCGGGCACTGCCGAAACTGCCAGTCTTTACCGGATTAGCGGCCCGCCAGCCGCTCTTCCAGATCAGACTGTGAGGGGGTTACATCTTCGGCAGCAAGACCTTGTCGATGACGTGGATAACGCCATTCGACTGTTTCACATCGGCGATGGTCACATGGGCAACACCGCCGGTCTCATCCGTCAGGGTGATCTTGCCCTTGGATTCCTTGGCCTTCAGCACGCAGCCGCCAACCGTCTTGACGTCATGCTCGCCACCATCGTCCTTGATCATCTTTTCGATGGCCGTGGACATGGCATCGGCGGCAACCACGTGGCAGGTCAGCACCTTGGTCAGTTTTTCCTTGTTTTCCGGCTTCAGCAGGGTTTCCACGGTGCCTTTTGGCAATTTATCGAAGGCTTCGTTGGTGGGTGCAAAGACCGTGAACGGGCCTTTGCCTTCCAGTGTTTCGACCAGGCCAGCCGCCTTGACTGCGGCGACAAGGGTCGTGTGATCCTTGGAATTAACGGCGTTTTCAACGATATTCTTGTTTTCATACATGGCGGCGCCACCGACCATCGGGTTCTTGGCAAAGGCCACGGCGCTTCCGGCCGCGATGATGGAAACGGCGGCCAGCAGGCGAAGGGTGGTCTTGGTCATGGGTCTAGGTCCTCTTCCCGGTTGATTATGTCTTTGGCTCGCATGGCCGCAGGCCGGATCGGCCAGAAACCATGCAGCAGATTGAAAACCGATACAGCAGCCTTGGATGGTGTAGCCAGATGCAGGCCGTTGTAACGTCCCCGCGCAAAGGCGGGGACAATGGTAAAGACGGAGGTTTGGGAAAAAGAGTTTCAGGGTCTGA
This sequence comes from Gillisella vitis, assembly GCF_021559775.1. GTDB lineage: Bacteria > Pseudomonadota > Alphaproteobacteria > Rhizobiales > Rhizobiaceae > Allorhizobium > Allorhizobium ampelinum. Next base: position 56,294 of record NZ_CP056047.1, read on the forward strand.
GCAGAAAAGTGAAAATGACTTTTAATATTTTGATTTTAAAGCACTATTTCTCTTAAGGGATATGGGTTTTGCCGGAAGCGATCACCGGTCCAGTGGCAATCCCCGTCGGCGAGCCGCCGAAAGGCTCTATGCTGACGGCGAGCGTGACGCCATCCTTCAGACGCGTGCGCATGCTGTCGGGAACCAGGAATTCACCCTCACCCGTTTGCGGGAGCACGCCAAGCGAGCGCGGCGGCTTGTTCGCCTCGACCATCCATAATTCCAGCGACTTCTGACCTTCGGCACGCGACGCGACCGGCGTGACGCGCAACCGTCCACTTTGCCTGTCATAGCTGGCAACCAGCGACAAATCTGCATTTTGAGTTTGCAGATCTGCCACCAGCGGACGCACCGCGTAACGGCTTTCCCACATGCCAAGCTCAACGCCGACCAGACTGGCGACCGCGATCAGACTGGTCAACGACAGGCCGCGCCAGAAGGGCACGGAATGCCAAAGTTTCGCCCAGGGACCAGCCGGGCCGTTGCTCCGGTCGATAAACAACCGCGCTTCCAGCTTCTGGAAACTTTCCGGCCGCGGCAATTCCACGCCATAGTCGTCATTGAACTGTGAAAGGTTTTCCTCCCAGCGCTGGACAATGGCGGCGAAGGGTCTATCCCGCTTCAGCCGGGCCTCCACCTCAACGCGGCCTTGGGCCGAAAGCACGCCGAGCACATATTCCCCCGCCAGAACCTCGTCCCTGGAGCGGTCCCCCTTGCTCTGATCCGGTGTCGTCATCTTTCCAAGCACTCTCTCAATGCCAAAAGGCTGCGTCGCAGCCATGTCCTCATCGTGTTCAACGGTACATTGAACTGCTCCGCCAACTCCTGATAGCTAAGCCCCTCCACATAGGCCTGCCGCACGGCGGCGGCACGATCAGCTTCCAACGCTTCCATGCAGCTGTCAATGCGCTTTCCTTCACTGCGTATGCTGGCGGTCTGTTCCGGGTCTGGTGCGCTGTCGGCAACATGCCAGGCCTCGTCGAGTTCTATAGAAACTGGCGTCCGCGTGCGCAGGCGGTCGATGCAATGGTAACGCGCGATGGTGCCAAGCCAGCCCATGGCGTTATGGCCTGTCGCGGCGAAGCTTTGAGCTCGCTGCCAGATTTTTACGAAGATTTCCTGCATCGCGTCTTCCGCCTCGCTCCTGTCTTTCAGCAGACGGAGGCAGATGCCAAAAAGTTTCGGGCTGGTGCGTCGATAGAGCTCCGACAGGGCCATACGGTCCTTGAGCGCAATTTTCCCCAGCAATATCCCGATCTCATCGCTCATCCATGCATCCACTTCGCGTAATGGTCCAGGGATAGCTGCGTTCATTGCAGTTTCCCCATATCATTTCGATCAACAGTGCCGTCTGGATTATTCCATCTGCCGTATTCTTGAGGTAAAAGGCGCCGAACCAACCGAAGGGATCCTCAATGAGCGCCTCCGAAAGCCAAACCCAGGCCCGCCTTCTTGCGCAGGCGTTGCCCTTCATGCAGCGCTATGAAAACAAGACGATTGTCGTGAAATATGGTGGCCATGCCATGGGCGACGCAGAATTGGGCCGGGCCTTTGCCGCCGATATCGCGCTGCTGAAACAGTCCGGCGTCAATCCGATTGTTGTGCATGGCGGTGGCCCGCAGATCGGCGCAATGCTGACCAAGATGGGGATCGAATCGAAATTCGAAGGTGGCTTGCGCGTCACCGACCAGAAAACCGTCGAAATCGTTGAAATGGTGCTGGCCGGATCGATCAACAAGGAAATCGTCGCGCTGATCAACCAGACCGGCGAATGGGCGATTGGGCTCTGCGGCAAGGACGGCAATATGGTATTTGCCGAAAAAGCCAAGAAGACCGTGATTGACCCCGATTCGCATATTGAGCGGGTTCTGGACTTGGGCTTTGTCGGTGAAGTGGTCGAGGTCGATCGCACGCTGCTCGATCTCCTGGCGAAATCCGAAATGATCCCGGTCATCGCCCCCGTTGCCCCCGGTCGGGACGGGCATACCTATAATATCAATGCCGATACCTTTGCCGGTGCCATTGCCGGTGCTCTGCGGGCCGACCGCCTGCTGTTTCTGACCGATGTCCCTGGTGTACTGGACAAGAATGGCGAGCTATTCAAGGAATTGTCGGTCGCCCAGGCCCGCGCCTTGATCAAGGATGGCACGATTTCCGGTGGCATGATCCCCAAGGTCGAAACCTGCATCGACGCGATCAATGCCGGCGTGCATGGTGTTGTCATCCTGAACGGCAAGACGGCGCATTCCGTGCTGTTGGAAATCTTCACGGAACATGGCGCGGGTACGCTGATCGTGCCTTGAAGCTATGCAATCAGGCCTTCGGCGCCGCGCTGAATCAAGCACGGCGCCGATCCGGCATCAGAGTCTTTCCGTGACGGCTTCTGCTAGCGGAATAGCGGGTTGCGCACCAGCTTTCAGGCAGGCCAGGGACCCGGCGACGGCAGCGCGGTGCAGCGCCTCCTCGAAGGCAAAGCCCGCGTCTAGACCAGCGGCCAGATAACCGCAGAAGGTGTCCCCGGCACCGACAGTATCGACCGGCTCGATGGTCAAGCCGGATGCACGCTCAATCTTGCCATCGCGTATGGCGATGACGCCTTCGGCGCCCAGCGTCACGATTAGGATTTGGCCGGTTTCGCCATGTAGGCGGACAAGCGCGGCTTCGCGTTCCGCAGCCCCCATGTTGGTCTCACCAGCCAGCCGCTCGAATTCGGTTTCATTGGCAATGACGATATCGGCCATTCGTCCGAGGCGCGCGGCCTCCTCGGTTAGTGGGGCGATATTGAGGATGCTGCGGATCCCGGCAGCCTTTGCTTCATGCAGGGCGGTTTCGACGGCTGCGGCTGGAATTTCCAATTGCAGCACGAGACTGTCAGTGCGAGTCATGGTCTTGATGGCGGCGCTGGCATCGGCGCTGGTCAGGCTGCCATTGGCGCCGGGAACGACCGCAATCATGTTCTCGCCGTCACCGCCGACGAGAATGAGTGCGGTTCCGGTTGCCTCCGCTACGGTCTTGACGCTGTCGAGATCCGTTCCGCTTTCCTCCAGAAGCGCCAGTGCAGGGGCGGCGAACCCGTCCTTGCCGACCGCACCGGCCATCCGCACCTGGGCGCCTGCGCGGCGTGCAGCAAGCGCCTGATTGGCGCCCTTGCCGCCGGCTGCCGTGGCAAAGCCGTTGCCGGCCACTGTCTCACCTGGCTTGGGCAGACGGCTGGTGGTCGCGATGAGATCCATGTTGATGGAGCCGAAAACGGTAATCATGGGCGCACTCCTGACGATGCTGCTTGAACGATGCGGGCCTGAAGGAAACCGGTCCGACTGATTCGGGTTCTGTTTTGCGGCAGTGATCAGTCTTCGTCAACAAGGCGCAGCTTGAGAAGACCCGTCCGGCTCTCGACGCTAGCATCTGTTTGTGGTGCTGGCTTTGCCGTCGGATCGGGCGCGCTGGCAAAATCCATCGCCTCTATTCTGGCACTGCGCCGATTGAGCTTGTCGGTCGAGGTCAGGATCATCTCGACATCTTTCTGGGCGGCCAGGAAATGGCTTTGCAGCTTGCGGGTCCGCTCGTCGAGCCGCCCGAGATCCTCCATCAGATGGATGACCTCGCCCTGGATCAGATGAGCCTGTTCGCGCATGCGCTGATCCTTCAACACGGCCTGGATGACCTGGATCGACAGCATCAGCAGGGAGGGCGAAACGATCACCACCCGCAGCTTATGGGCGCGCTGGACGATCCCCTCGAAATTCTCGTGGATCTCCGCAAAGATCGATTCGGATGGGACAAACAGGAAGGCGGTATCCTGTGTTTCACCGTGCATCAGGTATTTCTCGGCAATATCCTTGAGATGCACCTCCATATCGCGCCGAAACTGCTGGCCAGCGAGTTTTTTCTGTTCTGGCGTCGTCCCGTCGCGGATGGCGTTCCAGGCTTCGAGTGGAAATTTGGCGTCGATCACCAGCGGCGGCTGACCGTTCGGCATCCGGATGGTGCAATCGGGCCTTGATCCGTTGGAGAGCGTGTCCTGGAAGGCGTAGGCGCCCATCGGCAGGCCATCGGCTATAATGGTTTCCATCCGTGCCTGACCGAAGGCGCCGCGCGTCTGCTTGTTGGACAGAATGGCCTGCAACCCGACCACATCCTTTGCCAGGGACTGGATGTTGTTCTGCGCGGCATCGATAACCGCCAGCCGTTCCTGCAGGATACGCAGATTGTCATGGGTGGATTTCGTCTGTTCGGTAATCGTGCTTCCCAAGCGATGGGTCATGCCGTCCAGTCGCTCGTTGATGCTGCGGTTGAACTCCGATTGCCGGGCGCCGAACAGGTCCGTCATGGTGGCAAGCCGGCCCTGCATTTCGGCTTGCGCCTGCATCAAGGCCTCGAGACGTCGATCCTCGCTTGCCTGCCGCTCGGCGGCAATCGCGGCTCCGAGGTCGAAATCTTCCTTTTGTCGAAGTTTTAAACAGAGCCGCAGCCAGAGAGCAGCGAGCACGATCACGGCCAGGATTAGCGCCACGGCGCCGAAGCTGAACTGGTTTTCACCATAGGCCAGTGCGGGTCTGCTGAGGGCGGAAAGCATTTGGTTCATAGGCGCAATCTAGCAGGTTTGTTGATGAAGGCTAGATCAAATCGTGAACAAATTCTGTGGTGCCACCAGTTTTTCGGCAAGGACATCGCCAGGAATTCTATCAAATATTTCGAAAATCAAAATTGCTGGAGTTGTCAGGCCTGCGTTGAAGAGACCGAAAAGCCGTTATCGCGCCCATTAACGCCAGCGGTTTCGCCTGTTTCAGATGCCCCCAAGCGAGGGCAGGGCTGCCAGCCATCGCCCATTTTGCCGTCTCCATTTCATTTCCTCGATTCGCAGGGCGTGCAGCTGCATGGCCAAGCATTCTCCAAGGTCGTTTCAACCCAGTGAATCTGCGGCTGGATTTAAAATATGGAAATAAAATCAAATGAATAGAAAAGCCGTAAGCCTCACACAAGTTTTTATAGACATCAATTCGCTACGACAACAATTATACAGAAAGACCGTTATATGTCTCTTGCATCTGCAATGAACTCATCGGTATCGGGGCTGACGGCGCAGTCCAATAAACTCACCTCCATCGGGGATAATATTTCCAATACGAGCACGACCGGCTACAAAGGCACGGAGACTGCGTTTTCCAGTTTGGTGAATGGCGGAACGACTTCGACGACCACCCAAACAGTGTCCCAGTCGGGTGATCTCGAGTCGACCTCGTCGGAGACGGATCTGGCGATCGACGGTGACGGATATTTCGTTGTGCAGGATGATGAGGGTGATGTTTTCCTGACCCGTCAGGGCGACTTCGAGATTGACGAGGATGGTTACCTTGTGAACTCATCCGGCTATACGCTGCTGGGCTATTCTTACGACAACGGCGAACCGGCTTCTGTCATCAATGGTTTCGACGGTCTTGAACCGGTGAAAATCGACACCAGCGAGGTCACGGCGTCGGCCACGACCTCCGGCGAAGTCAGCGGGAACCTGGAGAGCGATAAAGAAGTCGTTTCTGGGGATACACCGTCTTCGAACTCCGCGGATGCTACCTACACGGCGAAGTCTTCGATCGTCACGTATGACGAACAAGGTGCCTCCACCCAATACGACATTTATTTTACCAAGACCGATGACGATGAGTGGGAAGTTTCGATCTACCGCAACGATGAGGCTAATGACGATGATGACGGAACCAGCTTCCCCTATGACAATGGTGAACTAGGCTCGACAACATTGACCTTCGATAGCGCAGGGGAGTTGGAAGACGGCAGCACGAGCACCCTGTCCTTCACCGATTCCGAGACAGGCCTTACGATTGATCTGGATTTTTCGGATATCACCCAGACGGCCACCTCCACCAGCATAGAGGGTAGCGCAAACGGCAGTGCTGCCAGCAGTTCGTCCGACTACACGATCGGCAGTGATGGCGTTATCAGCACCGTATCTTCCGACGGAACCACAACAGATACCTACAAGATTGCGCTTGCCACCGTTGCCAGCCCTGACAACCTCGAGGAGGTTGGCGGCACTGCCTATAAGGTGGATGCCGATTCCGGTACCGTCGTCGTCGGCTTTGCTGGCACAGGCAGCTTCGGCACCATCGAATCCAGCACGCTGGAAAGCTCAAACGTCGACCTTGCGTCTGAACTGTCGGACATGATCGCCGCTCAGCGCGCCTATAGCGCTAACTCCAAGGTGTTCCAGACGGCAGCCGACATGCTCGACACCGTCATCAACATGGTCCGGTAACGGATCGCAGATCTATCGGCTGTCATCTCTCTGAACGCATGGAAAGATTATGCAGCAGATATAAGGCGTTACAGCGTCGCGTGCCATATATGCCGCACGGCGCTGTCAGAGGAGCAAAGGAAAGGCCCATTCCTTTACCAGCGCGCCACGCTTGATCGCCGTCGCTCATTCCGATGGCGATTCCCGGAAAACCTGCCGTGTGCCCGCACGGCAGGTTTTTCCTTTTTTCCGTATAGGTCTTCACATACGATCACGCGGTTTCAGCCGTTTCGATTTCATACCGCCGGGCGATGATATCCCAGGCCTCGTCAGCGGTTTCGACAAAGCTCAACAGCTTGACATCGTCGGGTGCAATGGTTCCGAACTCCGCCAGGCTGTCGAAATCAATGATCCTGTGCCAGAATTCCCGACCGAACAGGATGAGCGGAATCGGTGCCATACGCTTGGTCTGGATCAGCGTCACCGCCTCGAACATCTCGTCCAGCGTGCCGAAACCGCCGGGAAAGACGACGATTGCCTTGGCCCGCATCAGGAAATGCATCTTGCGGATGGCAAAATAGTGGAAGTTGAAGGACAGGTCCGGCGTCACGAACGCATTGGGCGCCTGTTCATGCGGCAGCACGATGTTCAACCCGATCGATGGCGCACCGACGTCGGCGGCGCCGCGATTTCCCGCTTCCATCACACCTGGCCCACCGCCGGTGACGATCACATATTCCTGATAGTCGAACCGTGCCGCGTATTGGCTGCATTGCCGGGCAAAGGCGCGGGCCTCGTCATAAAATACCGATGCGGCTTCGAGATTACGCCGCTGTATGTCGTTGCGCGCCGCCCAGGCGGATTGGCCGGGTGCCGGAATGCGTGCGCCGCCAAACATCACCACGGTGGATTTGATGCCCCGTTCGGAAAGCACCATTTCGGTTTTCAGCAATTCCAGTTGCAGACGCACCGGGCGCAATTCTTCCCGGCACAAAAAATCGTCATCGGCATAGGCGAGGCGATAGGACGGCGACAGGGTCTGCGGCGTCTGCGGAACGATCCTGGCATTTTGCCGATCCGTCTGGTTGTCCTTCAGCGGCGCCCAGCTGCCATCCGTCTTTCGCCGTTTTCCATTGCGCATCTTCGCCATCTTCGAACCTTTCATCTCTTGCCGCACTGCTGCATGATCCCGTCAATCGAGTGGGATTTATGACGGCGGCGGCGCTTTCTGCCGACGGACGTCTCGCATCCATGTGGTGATCAAAGCTGCGGCACCGCCTTGGAAAACATGCGCGCGAAAGGACGCTGAATGGTTCCCAAGGGCAAGCCAATGCGTTAGAGGAAATCACCAGTTTATCAACGCAGGACCGATGGCATCGGGACTTGACGTTAGCCAATGAAGTTTAAGGAATCCTCATGAGCGCCATGGACCTCTCCTCTTTACAGACCGTCATCGAGACTGCCTTTGACAATCGCGACACCATTACCCTCTCGACCAAGGGCGAAGTGCGCGATGCTGTCGAGCAATCGCTTGCCCTGCTCGACCAGGGCAAGGTGCGGGTTGCCACCCGTGGAGAGGATGGCCAATGGACCGTGCATCAATGGCTGAAAAAGGCTGTGCTGCTCTCCTTCCGTCTCAATGACATGGAGGTCGTCAAGGGCGGGCCGGGGGCTTCGACCTGGTGGGACAAGGTGCCGTCCAAATTCGAAGGATGGGGTGAAAACCAGTTCCGCGCCGCCGGTTTCCGCGCCGTGCCCAATGCGGTGGTGCGTCACTCGGCCTTCATTGCCCCCAACGCTATCCTGATGCCGTCCTTCGTCAATCTTGGCGCTTATGTCGGCGAGGGCACCATGGTCGATACCTGGGCGACGGTAGGCTCCTGCGCCCAGATCGGTCGCCATGTGCATCTGTCGGGTGGTGTCGGCATTGGCGGCGTGCTGGAGCCGATGCAGGCCGGGCCGACCATTATCGAGGACAATTGCTTCATCGGCGCGCGCTCCGAAGTCGTGGAAGGCTGCATCATTCGTGAAGGCGCCGTGCTCGGCATGGGCGTCTATATCGGCAAGTCCACCAAGATCATCGACCGCGCCACCGGCGAGGTAATGTATGGTGAAGTGCCGCCGTATTCCGTGGTTGTCGCAGGCTCCATGCCATCGCCCAACACCATGCCGAACGGCTTGCCGGCGCCCAGCCTCTATTGCGCCGTGATCGTCAAGCGCGTCGATGCCCAGACCCGCTCCAAGACCGGTATCAACGAGCTGCTACGCGACTGATCTGCGGCTTTTCTGGGCAGGAACACGGCGTCCTTGGCTGGCTCCTGCCCCTTTCAGCCTTGATGGCGTCCATCCTTTTCCCTTGTCTCGTTCTCAAGATCGATATGTCAAAGCATCCAGCCAATTCATCTGCCACCGATCCCGTCGACAATCTTCAGACCCTGATCCGCTGCCCCTCCGTGACGCCTGCCGAGGGCGGGGCGCTGTCGGCGCTGGCCGCCATGCTGGAACCGTTGGGCTTTACCGTGGAACGGATGGTGGCGCGCGAAGAGGGCACGCCGGATGTCGAGAACCTCTATGCCCGGCTGGGCACGGAGGGGCCGCATCTGATGTTTGCCGGGCATACAGATGTGGTGCCTGTAGGCAATGAGGCGGACTGGACCTATCCGCCGTTTTCCGCCGAGATCGCTGGAGGCGAACTTTACGGACGTGGCGCGGTCGATATGAAGGGCGGCATCGCCTGCTTTGTCGCCGCCATTGCCCGCCATATCGAAAGCCAAGGCGCGCCGAAGGGGTCTATTTCCTTCCTGATAACCGGTGATGAGGAAGGCCCCTCGATCAACGGCACCACCAAACTGCTAGAATGGGCCGCCGCCAAAGGCGAGCGCTGGGATGCCTGCCTGGTGGGCGAACCGACCAATCCCGACCAGCTTGGCGACATGATCAAGATCGGGCGGCGCGGCTCGCTGTCAGGCGAGATCATCGTAAAGGGCGTCCAGGGCCATGCCGCCTATCCGCATCTGGCCGACAATCCGGTGCGGGGTATGATCAAGCTTGCGGAAGCGCTGATGCATCCGGCCTTCGATGCGGGAACGGAAAATTTTCAGCCTTCCAATCTGGAAGTCACGACGATTGATGTCGGTAACGCCGCCACCAATGTCATTCCGGCCCGTGCCAGCGCCAAATTCAATATCCGCTTTAACGATACCTGGACCGCCGAGACGCTGCGGACCGAAATCATTGCCCGGCTTGATACGGCCAGCGCCGATCCGCTGCTGCGACCAGGCCGCCCGCCGATTGCCTATGAGCTGGTCTGGGCCGACCGGCCAAGCCAGGTGTTCCTGACCCGCAACAACGCGCTGATCTCCTCCTTGAGTGCTGCCATCGAAAAAATGACCGGTAAAACGCCAGCCCTATCGACAACAGGTGGCACGTCCGACGCCCGCTTCATCAAGGATTACTGCCCTGTGGTGGAATTCGGCCTGGTCGGCCAGACCATGCATATGGTTGATGAGCGGGTCGCCGTGCCTGACCTGGAAGCGCTGACCGGCATTTACGGTGAATTCATCAGTAGTTGGTTTGCCCATGCCGGGGTTTAAAGAGGTCGAAATCTACCTGACCGGGATCTGGCTGTTGCTAAAGGGCGACCGCCAGGGGTTCAGCTATCTCGACCTGTCAGACCGGGGCGTCAGCCGCTCCTTCTGGTCCATCGCCTGGTCTTTGCCGGCCATGATATTTTCATGGGTGTTCTGGTATCAGGCATTGCTGGAGGATATTCCGGTCTATCAGCAAATGCGGACCTTGTTTTTCCTGCGCATGACAATGATCGATCTGGCCAGCTGGATGCTGCCGCTGATTTTGGTTGGTTTCGTCTGCCGTTTCTTCTCGATTGACGACCGCTTCAACGCCCTGGTGGTGACATCCAACTGGCTGGCGCTGCCGATTGCCTATGCCAATGCACTGCTGATCGCCATATCCGTCCTGATGCCCGGGTTAGGGCAGGTGGTGATCTTGCTCTGGCTATTGCTCCTGCTTGGCCTGGTTGGTGGCGTGTTCCGGCTGACATCGGCGGTCCTGGATGGCCAGACCCTGCTGGTTTCGACCATCACCGTGGTCATGCTGGTGCCGACAACGCTACTGTCGGAATTCCTGGAACGCTATCTGGACGTCGCGCCACTATAGACATCAGTTCTGACCGCCACGGCACTTGCTTGCGCTTCTTAGCGATCACCTGATCGCTCTGCGCCGGACACGAAAATTTTTATTCCGACCTGCAAGACCCATGATAGTTTGCACTCACAATGGGGATTCCATCATGATCAAACGCCGGACACTGGTTGCCGCTGCCGCTTGCCTTGCTACGCCCGGTTTGCTGAGGGCCAAGGAGCTCGGTCCGCAGGAGATTTTCTTCGATAAGGATATTCCCGTGCTGGGCAATCCAAAGGGTGATGTCACCATTGCCGAATTCTTCGATTATCAATGCGGCTACTGCAAAACCTATCACCCTATTGTCAGCAAAGTGGTGAAGGACGACGGTCATGTGCGGCTGGTGATGAAGGATTGGCCGGTTTTTGGGCCGGCCTCGGTCGTCGCGGCCCAAGCTGTTCTTTCCATTCCCGACCTTGGCCAGTATAAAGCGGCACAAGATGCCCTGCTGGATATGAAGGGCGGATTGACGCCCGATAGCGTTTCCCAGGCGCTTGAAAGCGTTGGTGTCAACATGACCGCCGTCAAGGCTGCCGCCAACAAAAACAGCGACAAGATTTCTCGCCTGCTCGATCGCAATTGGCTCCAGGCGCAAGCGCTGAATTTTCGCGGCACGCCATCCTTCGTGATCGGCACGACGCTCTATCCCGGCGCGCTGGATGAAAAAGCCCTGAAGGAAGCGATTGCCAAGGCGAGGGCCGCGTAAGTTTGGCTATGGCTCCTCTGACGCTTGATCCCCGTTCCTTTCTGACCTCCCTGTTTGCTGCTGCCGTTGCGGCGGCCGATCCACTGAATGGAATCCGAACCCATTTGCCTGCCAGACCAAAGGGCCGCACGGTGGTTGTGGGTTCTGGCAAAGGGGCCGCCCAGATGGCAGCGGCCCTGGAGGCGCTGTGGGATGGCCCGCTGGAAGGTGTTGTCGTTACTCGATACGGCTATGGCTGTCCGCTTGCCCGGCTGGAATTGCTCGAAGCGGCGCATCCGGTGCCCGATGCCAATGGTCTCGCCGCGGCTGAACGGCTGAAACACCTCGTTGCCCCGCTTGGTCCCGATGATCTGGTGATTGCCTTGATCTGCGGCGGCGGCTCGGCGCTGCTGCCCGCACCGCCCGCCGGGATGACGCTGGAGGACGAGATCGACCTCAACAGGCAATTGCTGGCCTGCGGTGCGCCGATCAGCGCGATGAACGTGGTGCGCAAACACCTGTCGACGATCAAGGGTGGGAGGTTGGTGGCCTTGACCAGAGCGCCAGTCGTCAGCCTGATCGTTTCCGATATTCCCGGCGACAACCCGGCGCATGTGGCCTCTGGCCCGACGGTCCCGGATGCCTCAACCCGTCATCAGGCGCTGGAGATTGTTCGCGCCTATGGTTTGCGCCTGCCGCAGACGGCATTGGATCACCTGAATTCCTCAGCCGCCGATGCGCCCCGGCCAGACGATCCAGCCTTTGCGCGCAACCGGCATCATGTCATCGCGTCAGCCAGCGTCTCCCTTGAGGCAGCAGCGCTTGCCGCAGAAGCGGCTGGCGTGCGCGCTGCGATCCTGTCCGACAGTATCGAGGGGGAGGCGCGCGATGTGGCTGGCGTTCATGCGGCGCTGGCCCGTGAAATCGCGGCTAAGGATCGGCCATTTCCCAAGCCAGTCGTCTTGCTGTCCGGCGGCGAAACCACGGTCACCATCAAAAACCAAGGGACGCAGGCCGCAGGACGCGGTGGGCGCAACGGCGCTTTCGCGCTCGCTATGGCGCTGGGCATTGCTGGTCACGATATCGAGGTGCTTGCCGCCGACACCGATGGTATCGACGGAACGGAAAACAATGCCGGTGCCTTTGTCGATGGCACCAGCATTGTCCGATTGAAACAACAGGGGCTGGATGGCGCGGCCCTGCTGGATGCCCATGACAGCTACAGCGCCTTTGAAGCGCTGGGCGACCTGTTCGAAACCGGCCCGACTGGCACCAATGTCAATGATTTCAGGGCAATCCTGATCCGTTGAGCGCTCGCAGATTATGCGGGCGTCACTTCATCGGCCTCGTATTTATACGTGGTCGAGCAGAATTCGCAGGTCACGGAAATCTCGCCTTCTTCTTCGCTGGCGGCGATTTCCTCGGCGGTAAAGCCCTTCAGTACACCCTTGATCTTGTCACGGGAACAGCTGCACCGATCATGGACGGCCTGCGGTTCATAAACGCGGACGCCGCGCTCGTGGAAAAGCCGGAACAGTAGCCGTTCGGTGCCGATCTGCGGATCGGTCAACTCGTCCCCATCGATGGTTTCCACCAGCATCCGGGCTTCCGCCCAATTGTCATCATCGGGACCGTCATACGCATTGTCGTCACCATCACCGCCCGGCAGGTCGCCCTGATGCATGCGTTCAGGGGCCTCCGGCAGAAATTGCGCGATCAACCCGCCAGCGCGCCAGCTGTGGCGCGGCTTGCCGGAACTGTCTCGATCAAACAGCTCGGCCACGGCCAGCCGCACCCGCGTCGGGATTTGCTCCGACTGGCGAAAATAAAAACCGGCAATGTCTTCCAGCGAGGAGCCATCCAGCGGCACGATGCCCTGATAGGGCTGCATGTAATTGCCCTGATCGATGGTGAAGGCCAGGATTCCCGCGCCGAGCAGGTCCGTTGGTGTCGATTTGCCGTCGGCCAATGCCTGCGCCAACCGCTCTTCGTCAAAGCGGGCATAGGCACGGACATTTTCCGGCGTGGCAAAATCGCAAACCAGCAAATCCACCGGGCCATCGCTTTTGGTCTGGACGATAAACTTGCCCTCGAATTTCAGCGAGGTGCCGATCAGCACGGTCAGTGCAATCGCTTCGGCCAGCAGGCGGGCAACAGCCGGGGGATAGTCATGCCGATCCAGGATCGTGTTGAGCAAAGGCCCGAGCTGGACCGCACGGCCCCGCACATCCAGACCATCGACCTGGAAGGGTACGACTCGGTCGTCACCGGCAAAGCCGAACTCGCCCAACGCGCTCAATTTGTCTGTCATGGCACAACTCCTGGCACGAATGCATCCCTGGATGAATGCAGGGCAACGCCATGCATCTACCGCACGGCGCTGCAATCTAAAATGACTGCATGACGATTATTTGGTCAAGGTGGGTTCACAGCGACCTGTCCGAACCGAGGAAAAGCCCATGCCTCGAAACAAGACGGACAAATGGTATCTTACCGCCTCAAGATCAAGCGGTAAAATTGCGCATCAGCCATGCTCTCGCAATCTCGCGGGGCAGCGAAGTCTGCAACCCCACTCTGCAAAGGCTTTCAGCAGCCTGAAACCATCATACTGCGCCAAGGCACCAGGCGAGAATGGACTTCTGGGCATGTAGCCGGTTTTCCGCCTCGTCGAACACAACTGATTGCGGCCCGTCGATCACTTCATCGGTCACTTCCTCACCGCGATGAGCGGGCAAGCAGTGCATGAACAATGCATCGGGCTTTGCCTGTTTCATCAGGGCGGGGTTGACCTGGAAAGGCTGGAATACGTTATGGCCGCGTGCCTTATGCTCCAGGTTCATCGATACCCAGGTATCGGTGATTACGGCATCGGCACCGGACACGGCGCGGTCGGCATCATGGCACAGCATGATCTCGCCGCCATTGTTGCGCGCCCAGTTGAGGATCTGGTCTTCCGGCTCAGAGCCCATTGGCACAGCCATGTTCATCCGGTAGCCGAAGCGGGCCGCCCCTTCGACCAGCGAATGCAGCACATTGTTGCCGTCGCCCGTCCAGGCCAGCGTCTTGCCCCGGATCGGGCCGCGATGTTCCTCGATGGTCATGATGTCAGCCATGATCTGGCAGGGATGGGTCAGGTCGGTCAACGCATTGATCACCGGAACGGTGGCGTGTTCGGCCAATTCCAGCAGGCGGTTGTGATCAGTGGTGCGGATCATGATCGCATCGACATAGCGCGACAGGACCTTGGCGGTATCGCCAATCGTCTCGGCGCGGCCAAGCTGCATTTCCGTGCCGGACAAAAACAGCGTCTCGCCGCCCAGTTGACGCATGCCGACATCGAAGGAAACACGGGTGCGGGTCGATGGCTTTTCGAAAATCATCGCCAGCATCTTGCCGGCCAGCGGCTTGTCCGCTGTTCCGGCCCGGGTCTTGGTCTTGCGCTGATGGGCGTCGGACAGAATAGAGTGAAGGTCCTCGGACGTCATGGCCGAGAGATCGAGGAAGTGTTTCGGGGATGCCATGGTGTTACCTGTCGTTCATGCCTGAGCGATTTTGAGGGCGGCCTGCGCGGACAAGGCCTCGGCGGCCTGTTCGATGCGCTTGAGGCCTTCTCGGGCCTGTTCAGCAGTCAGCGTCAGAGGCGGAAGCAGGCGGATGACGTTATCGCCTGCCGGAACGCCCAGAATATGCTCGTGGCGCATCGCATGCAGCAGTTCGGAGGATGGCACTGCGGCCTTGATGCCGAGCATCAGGCCCTCGCCGCGCACGTCTTCGATCACGCCTGGAAAACGGTCTTTCAGACCAGCCAGACCCTGCCGGAAGATCAGCGCCACATCCCGGACATTTTGCAGGAAGTCATCGGCGAGAACCAGATCGAGAACCGCATTGCCGACCGCCATGGCCAGCGGGTTGCCGCCATAGGTCGTGCCGTGCACGCCAGCCGTCATGCCAGACGCAGCCTCTTCTGTGGCAAGGCAGGCACCGAACGGGAAGCCGCCGCCAATACCCTTGGCGACCGCCATGATGTCGGGGGTGAGGCCAGCCCATTCATGGGCAAAGAACTTGCCCGTCCGGCCAACGCCCGACTGTACTTCGTCGAGAATGAGCAGCAGGCCCTTCTCGTCGCAGATTGCCCGCAATTCGCGCAGGAACTCGCTCCCCACGACGCGAATACCGCCTTCGCCCTGGATCGGTTCGATCAGCAACGCAGCCGTGCTGTCGGTGATCGCCGCCTTCAATGCGTCGAGATCGCCGAACGGCACCTGGTCGAAGCCGGGCGCCTTGGGGCCGAAGCCTTCAAGATATTTCTCCTGGCCGCCAGCAGCGATGGTGGCGATGGTGCGGCCATGAAAGGCACCCTCGAAAGTGATGATATGGAACTTCTCCGGATGGCCCTTGCTATAGTGATAGCGGCGAGCCGTCTTGATGGCGCATTCGAGCGCTTCGGCACCGGAATTGGTGAAAAATACCTTGTCGGCAAATGTTGCCTCGACCAGCCTTGCGGCCAAGCGTTCCTGGCCGGGAACTTCATAGAGGTTCGAAAGGTGCCAGACTTTCTCCGCCTGGCTTTTCAATGCCTCGACGAGATGCGGATGCGAATGACCGCAGGACGTCACGGCGACGCCGCCAGCGAAGTCGAGATATTGCTCACCTGTTTCAGTATAAAGCCACGGGCCCTCGCCTCGCTCGAAACGCAGCGGCGCACGTGAAAACGTGTTGAACAGCGGCGTTGATGTCTGAGCCATGGCGGAAAATCCTTTCGAGCGGCTTTTTGAAGTCTCAATGAGTTTATAGGCCAACCACCGAAAAACCGGTGGAAAAAATCAAAAATGCCGCCTTTCGGCGGCATTTGCACTATTCCGGCTTCCGCCAGCGTTGTCAACAAAACATCGGGGCAAAGGCATCGCTCCGACATGTCCTTGCGAGCGCTGTTGAACAAACAGCATCGATAAAAAATCGGTGGATAGCAAGTTGGGGAAAAGCCTGAAATTCGATTCACGATGATTCGGCGACTCTTGTCACGGAGTCAGGCTCACACTAGGTTAATAACGAATTACTACACTGCATGCGGCGGAAAAGTCACCAACAACACGAGGAAAGTTGGGTTCCGGAACCTTCCGGGACATGGATGATGGATTCCGCGTCAAGCGCGTGCACCAGGCGGAGATTGCGGCATGAACTGGACGGACGAGCGAGTTGAAAGACTCACGAAATTATGGGCCGAAGGCCTGAGCGCAAGTCAGATTGCGACGCAGCTTGGCGGCGTCAGCCGGAATGCCGTGATTGGCAAGGTGCATCGGTTGTGCCTTCCTGGACGCGCCAAGGCAGGCGGTCCTGCGGCGACGCCAGCGCGCACACCCAAGCGGCCAGCACCGTCCACGCCCCGCGCACCGAGTTTTGCTGCACGCACGCCTTCCAGCGCGCCGCGTCCTGCCGCGCGCACCACTGCGGCGACCGCGCTGAACGACGATCTCGACATGGATGTCACCGAGAACATGGCTGCCTTGCCGGTTCTCAACACCACCATTCTGCCAGCCTCGCGCCGTCTGTCGCTGACGGATCTGACCGAGCGGACCTGCAAATGGCCGGTTGGCGACCCGATGACCGATGAGTTTCATTTCTGTGGCTGCGACAGCCAGGACAATTCGCCCTATTGCAAATATCATGCGAAGCTCGCCTACCAGCCGGTAAACGAGCGGCGCCGGGCTGCCGCCAACGCCCGTTGATCTTTGATCGGATGTCATAAAAAAAGCGAGCCGCCCGGCTCGCTTTTTTCGTTCCACTGGGTTTTCGGTCCATAAAAACCGAGCAGCGATCTTATGCTTCCATCGAATAGCCAGCGCCGCGCACCGTGCGGATCACGTCCTGCATATTGGAAAAGTTGAGCGCCTTGCGCAGCCGTCCGACATGGACATCGACTGTGCGCTCGTCCACATAAATGTCATGGCCCCAGACGCCATCCAGCAGTTGAGAGCGGGAAAACACCCGGCCGGGTGAGGTCATCAGGAATTCCAGCAGCCGGAATTCGGTTGGCCCGAGGCGCACTTCGCGGCTCTTGCGATGGACACGGTGGGTTTCGCGATCAAGCTCGATATCGCCGCACCGCAGCAGGCTGGACAGAACTTCCGGCTTGGCGCGGCGCAGCATCGCCTTGACGCGGGCCATCAGTTCCGGGGTCGAGAAAGGCTTGACGACATAATCGTCGGCACCGGTGGCAAGTCCGCGCACCCGTTCGCTCTCTTCGCCACGCGCGGTCAGCATGATGATCGGCAGGCGCTCGGTATCGGGCCGCATCCGCAGGCGACGACATAGCTCAATGCCGGAAACACCCGGCAACATCCAATCGAGGATCAGCAGATCCGGTACCCGTTCCTGCAGGCGAAGCTCGGCTTCGTCTCCCCGCAGAATGGTTTCGACCTCATAGCCTTCCGATTCCAGATTATAACGCAAAAGGACGCT
This sequence comes from Gillisella vitis, assembly GCF_021559775.1. Taxonomy (GTDB): domain Bacteria; phylum Pseudomonadota; class Alphaproteobacteria; order Rhizobiales; family Rhizobiaceae; genus Allorhizobium; species Allorhizobium ampelinum. The sequence goes on from NZ_CP056047.1 coordinate 73,927, forward strand.
CAGGGCTTCTTCGTCTTCAACGACGGCAATTTTCGGCAGCATTCGATCCCATACCTTCAATGAGAGAGTCTTCCCGCAAGCCTTTCCTTGTCCGCTCTGGCGAAAAAGAACACGGCAATACGAGAATTTCGATGTTTACAGCATGTTTGCGCTTCATGATGGCGCTCTACTGTGACTGGAAGGCTGGCCTGTCGCCACAGGTCGAACCTTCGGGTGAAGCCCCCACCCCATTTGGCGTCAGACGCTGAGCTGTCCGATGCCAATCTCCGTCATGGTTTCATACCGGCAGCCACAGATCATGGCTCTTGGTATGCTTTTCTTTGATATCTCAAGGTCTTGATGCCTTGAGATATCAACACGTCATGCAATGCGGGGATGGGTCAACATCCTCGCATTGTCATCTCAATCGGCGACCCCGAAAGCGGTCGTCGTGTCGTCCTTCGGGCGCTCACCCTCGGGCTGTGCGCCAGTGGCCATGTAATAGATGGTCTCGGCGATATTGGTGGCATGGTCGCCGATGCGCTCGATATTCTTGGCGCAGAACAGAAGGTGCGTGCAGGTGGTGATGTTGCGCGGATCTTCCATCATATAGGTCAGCAATTCGCGAAACAGCGAGGTGTAGATCGCATCAATCTCCTCATCGCGGTCGCGGATCGACTTGGCCTTTTCCGCCGAGCGGGTGGTGTAGACATCCAGCACTTCCTTGAGCTGGGTCATCGCCAGTTCCGAAAGATGCTCGATGCCGCGGGCCAGCTTGCGCGGCACGCCGGTGCCTTGCACGGCCATGACCCGCTTGGCATTGTTCTTGCCGAGATCGCCAACGCGCTCCAGATCCGAGGCAATCCTGAGCGCACCGATGATTTCGCGCAGATCGGCGGCCATGGGCTGACGTTTTGCGATGGTGACGATCGCTTTGTCACCCACTTCGCGCTCGGCATTGTCCATGATCACGTCGTCGGAGATCACCTTCTGGGCGAGGGCGGCATCGGAATTGACCAGCGCGCGAACGGATTCACCCACCATCTGCTCGGCCAGACCGCCCATTTCCGAAATGCGGCGCATTAGATATTTCAGTTCCTCGTCAAAGGCGGTGTAGATATGCGCTGTCATGTTCTGATCCTTTAAAAAGATGCATTTTCAATCAACCGTCGGATCAGCCGAACCGGCCCATGATATAGTCCTGGGTCCGCTGGTCGTCCGGGTTGGTGAACATCTTGTCGGTATCGTTTTCCTCGACCAACTGGCCGAGATGGAACATTGCCGTGCGCTGGGACACACGAGCGGCCTGCTGCATCGAATGCGTGACGATGACGATGGTGAAATTGGCCCGCAATTCGTGGATCAGTTCTTCTACCTTGGCCGTCGCAATCGGGTCCAGGGCCGAGCAGGGCTCGTCCATCAGGATGACTTCCGGGCTGACGGCAATGGCGCGGGCAATGCACAGACGCTGCTGCTGTCCGCCGGAAAGGCCCGTTCCCGGCTCCTGTAGGCGATCCTTTGCTTCGTTCCAAAGACCGGCGCGCTGAAGGCTCTTTTCGACGATCTGGTCCATGTCTGCCTTGTTGCGGGCGAGACCATGGATGCGCGGGCCGTAGGCAATGTTCTCGTAGATCGACTTGGGGAACGGGTTCGGCTTCTGGAATACCATGCCGACGCGGGCGCGAAGCTCGACAACGTCGATAGATGGATCGTAGATATCCATGCCGTCGAGGGTGATAAGGCCGGTGACCCGGCAATGATCGATGGTGTCGTTCATGCGGTTCAGCGTCCGCAAGAACGTAGACTTGCCGCAACCCGAAGGACCGATCAGCGCCGTGACGGTATTTTCGCGGACATTCAGGTTCACGTCGAACAGGGCGCGCTTTTCACCGTAGTAAACGGACACATCCTTGCCGACCATCTTGGTGTTCACTTCGGTCATCTTCTGATCCAAGGCCTTTTCAACTGCTGATTCAGACATCATGTTCATATTCTTACTCCTCCGGCCTTTCTTTTCGCAATTGCTTGGCGAAAGCCGCGACGAACTTTCCTGGACGTTATCGCCCAGGACCGTGGTTCAGCTGGTTTCTACCACCGCCGCTCAAACCGCCTGCGCAGCAGGATGGCACCAACATTCATGATCAGCAGGAAAATCAGCAGAATGATGATGGCACCGGACGTCCGCTCCACGAAAGCGCGCTCGGCTTCATTGGCCCACATATAGATCTGCACCGGCAGCGCCGTGGACGGATCGAGCGGTGTGCCTGGATAATCCGCCACGAAAGCCACCATGCCAATCAGAAGCAGCGGTGCGGTCTCGCCCAATGCATGGGCAAGGCCGATAATCGTGCCAGTCAACACGCCGGGCATGGCGAGCGGCAGGACGTGATGGAACACGGTCTGCATCTTGGATGCGCCAAGACCGAGCGCCGCAGCGCGGATCGACGGCGGCACGGCTTTCAAGGCTGCGCGGGTGGCGATGATGATCGTCGGCAGGGTCATCAAGGTGAGCACCAGGCCACCGACCAGCGAGGCCGAGCGCGGCAGACCGGCGAAGTTGATGAACACCGCCAGGCCCAGCAGGCCGAAGACGATAGAGGGAACGGCTGCGAGATTGTTGATATTGACCTCGATCAGGTCGGTCCAACGGTTCTTCGGGGCAAATTCCTCAAGATAGATCGAGGTTGCCACGCCGATCGGCAGAGCCAGGATCAACACGGTCAGCATCATATAGGCAGTACCGATCAAGGCCACGCCAACACCTGCGGCTTCCGGGCGGCTGGATGCGCCGTTGACGAAAATACCGGTATTGAAGGACTTGGCCAGCGCGCCGCTTTCAGCCAGCGCATTCATCCAGCCGATCTGCTGGTCGGAAATCTTACGGCTGCTTTCATCGACCGTCAGGTCGAATTGCCCCTTGAAGGCCGTATCGATTGTGGCACTGGCCAGGACCGAAACCGGAACCGTCTTGCCGACAAGCGACGGATCGGCAACGACCATGTTGCGCAATTGGACGCGGACATTGTCGGACACCATCTCGGTCAATTGCTTCATCGCCGGACGGTTTGACGTATCGATCTTCAGTTTTGCCGCCAGCGCATTGCGCACCAGAACCGGATAATTTGCCGCAACCAAAACATCGGGATTGGTGGCGCGCTGGTTGCTGGGATCGATCAGCTTCTCGCTAAACTCAACCGGAACGGTGATCGTTGTCTGCAAGAAGGCTGTGTAGCCTTTGGAAACCACCGACGTGAGCAGTAGCAGCAAGAACAGCAAACCGAAGCTGATGGCGACAATGCCATAGGCCCGGAAACGGCGCTCAGCGGCGTAGCGACGCTTGATGCCGATATCCCGGCGAGGACGCGATACAGGGGCAAGGGCGCCAGCGCCGTGGCCTGCCGCAGCGGGGGAGAGGGTCTCGCTCATTCGTACTGCTCCCGGTATTTGCGCACGATGTAAAGCGCATAGATATTAAGGCAAAGCGTGATGGCAAACAGGGTAATACCCAGCGCGAAGGCTACCAGCGTTTGCGGCGAGGTGAATTCAAGGTCGCCGGTCAACTGATTGACGATCTTGACGGTGACCGTTGTCATCGGCTCGAAAGGATTAAGCTGGATGCGCGCGGCAACGCCTGCGGCCAGCACCACGATCATGGTTTCGCCGATAGCACGCGATGCCGTCATCAGCAGCGCGCCGACAATACCCGGAAGTGCTGCCGGCAGGATCACCCGCTTGACCGTTTCTGACCGCGTGGCGCCCAGGCCAAGCGAACCATCCCGGAGCGAGCGTGGCACGGCGGTGATGATGTCGTCCGACAGGGAGGAGACATAGGGGATCAGCATGATCCCCATCACGAAGCCTGCCGTCAGCACGCTCTGTGCCTGGATGAAGCTGACGAAATCGCCGGTGGCGATGCCGTTGATCTTGGCGGAGATATCCCGCAGGAACGGACCGACCGAGGTCAGCGCGAAGAAGCCGTAGACGATGGTCGGAATACCGGCCAGCACTTCCAGCAGTGGCTTGGTGATCGAGCGCAGCCGTGGCGAGGCATATTCGGCCATGTAGATGGCAGCAAACAGACCGACGGGCACGGCAAACAGCATGGCGACCACGCCGATATAGAGTGTGCCGAGCAGAAGCGGGATCAATCCGAACTGGCCGCCGGTATCGGTGGCGCCAGCAGCGGCAAAGCGAGGATCCCAGACCGTGCCGAAGAAGAACCGCCAGGCCGGAACCTCCCGGAAGAAGTGGGTGGCTTCCGTCAGCATCGACATGATGATGCCGACTGTCGTCAAGATGGCGATGGAAGAGCAGATGACCAAGGCTGCCTGAATGGCTTGCTCCACCCGGTTGCGGGCGCGAAAGCGTGGCGCGATCAACCGAAGCCCGAACAGGGCGCCTGCGAGCGAGGTGGCGATTACCACGATGGTCAGCGCCAGGTCGTTGATGGCGCGCATGCCGTTCAAGGCCTCGGCAGCCACGATCATGTAGGGCTCAGGCTCGCCGGCCAGCGGTACGCCTTGTTCGGCCAGCATTGTGCGGGCAGTCGTGGCATCTGCGCTTTTCAACTTGGCCAATTGGTCGTCGTCAAGGCTTTTCAGGCCACGAGCGATTGCACCGATGGTGCCGTAATTGAGGTTCTGGGTGGCTCCGGCCTGTGCCTTGACCGCATCGGGCATCGCATCGCGTACACGCGTTTCGATCAGCGATGGCGCAATCGCCATCCAGAGACCCAGCACCAGGAAGGCGGGTACAACTGCCAGAATAGAAACAAAACTGCCATGATAGCCATAGCGGGAATGCAGGGCAGACGCGCGGCCTTGCGCGAGCGACTGTGCCCTTGACGAGCCCAGCAGGTAGCCGATGATCCCGATAGCTATGACGATAAAAATTAGGATTGACGTACTCATTCTACCATCCCCGGCCTCTCCACGCCCTGCCGCCAAGGGCTGGGCCGCATGTTACGTCATCAATAAACATCAACCGCAACATCATGATGAGGCTGGCGCAGACAGTGTCCGCGCCAGCCTCAAAGTCTTACTTGCCAGCGGTGAACTTGGCGCGGAACTCTTCGCGCTCCTTGTCGGGAGCCGGAACCAGGCCGTAATTGGCCAGCGGGCCGTCAGTGCCGATCATCTGCTCGGACAGGAAGAAGTCGACATATTCCTTCATGCCAGGGATAACGCCGAGATGGGCCTTCTTGACGTAGAAGAACAACGGACGCGAAACCGGGTATTTGCCAGTGGCAACGGTCTCAACCGAAGGCTTGACGCCGGAAACGGTGGCAACCTTCAGCTTGTCGGCATTGTTTTCATAGAAGGACAGGCCAAATACGCCAATGGCGGTCTTGTTGGCAGCGATGCGGGCCAGCGTTTCGCTGTAATCGCCGTCGATATCGACAGCCTTGCCATCCTTACGCACGGCGATGCACTTCTTAGGGGCATCCTTTTCGCCAACGGCAGCCTTGATGACGTCAAGAGCACCGGCGTCCTTGCAGCCCTGCTGGAGGACGTTGACTTCGAACACTTCGCGCGTTCCGTGCTTTTCGCCCGGAATGAACGCCATGATATCGGTGTCCGGCAGGCTCTTGTTGACTTCCGACCACTTCTTGTAGGGGTTGGCAACAAGCTTGCCGTCAACCACGACTTCAGCAGCCAGACCCTTGTAAAGGTCGGTCGGCACCAGAGCCAGGTCCTTGTTGGAGCTGTCGACGGCGAAAACGATGCCGTCATAGCCGAACTTGACTTCCTGGATGTCGGTCACGCCAGCAGCCTTACAGGCTTCGGCTTCGGACTTGTTGATCGGACGCGATGCATTGGCGATATCGATGGTTTCCGGACCAACGCCCTTGCAGAATTCCTTCAGGCCAGCGCCGGTGCCGCCGGATTCAACGACCGGGGTCTTGAACTTGGTAAAGGTCTCGCCAAAGGTTTCAGCAACGATCTTGGCATAGGGAAGAACGGTGGAGGAACCAGCGATCTGGACCTGATCACGCGCAGCGGCGGCGCCAGCAAAGGCGACTGAGGCGACCAGAGCCGCTACGGACAATTTCAGCATATTCATTTATCTCTCCCGAGAATGAGCTTTCGTGTGGGATGCAAGCGTCTGTCGCTTACAATCGCCGTGCTCCGGCGGCTTGTTCTTAAGCCCCGACAGGCTTTGCTTTTATGTCAGTTGGGTGAAACATTTGTGACAGTTCAACTATTTGATATATCTATATAAATATTCCAAGAGTTAAAAAGAGACGCGAAATCTGTCAAAATCGGACGGTAAAGTCGGTCCCCTGGCCTAGTTCAGAGCGGATGATCAGCCGCGCGCGGTGGCGGGTCAGGATATGCTTGACGATGGCAAGCCCCAGGCCGGTTCCTTTCTTGGAGCGGCTATCGGCAACACTGACACGGTAAAAGCGTTCCGTCAGGCGCGGGACATCCTCGGCAGGCACGCCCGGCCCCTTGTCCACCACGCTGACTTCCACGCCGCTTGTTTTCTGGCGTAGAAAGACGTCCACCTGCTTGCCTTCCTGGCCATATTTACAGGCATTTTCGATCAGGTTTTCGAAAACCTGGATCAGTTCGTCGCGGTCGCCCGTGACCTCGATGCTCTCCTGTGGCAGATGCAGGCGCAGATCCACATCCAGCTCTGCGGCGAGAGGGGTCAGGCTGTCCCGCACATGGCTTAGAACGGGCTGGAGCGACACTTTCTGGTCAGGCGCCAGATGGGCTTTCAACTCCAGCCGCGACAGGGACAGCAGATCGTCCACCAGCCGGCTCATCCGGTTGGCCTGATCCAGCATGATGCCCAGAAAGCGCTCTTGCGCCTTCAGGTCGTTGCGGGCGGGGCCGAGCAGGGTCTCGATGAAACCGCGTAAAGAGGCAAGCGGCGTGCGCAGTTCGTGGCTGGCATTGGCGACGAAATCCGAACGCATTCTGTCGATCCGGCGCAGTTCCGAAATATCGCGAAACGTCATGACGAAAAGGGCAGAATCCCGCTTCAGTTGCGGTAGGGACAGGGGCGCGACCCGCACCGCGAAGACCCGCTCGGAGGGCAGCACCTCGGAATGTTCGATCTGGTTGGGCAAGCCATTGCCGACGGTCTCGCGCACCATATCGAGAATGCCGGGTGACCGCCAACGGGCAGAAATATGCACGCCGGTTTCCAGTTTGCCAAACGCCTTTTCGGCGGCGCCGTTCTGGAAGACCACGCCTCCATCCGAGCCGAAGACCACGCAGGGCAGGTCGATCGCCGCGATCGTCGCCTGCACAAGCCCCTCGACTTCCTCGCCATGCGGCAAGACAGGCGAGGCTGCCACAGGGAAATGCACCGGCGGATCTTTGTCTTCTGCGCCCTTATAGAGCAGGATGACCATCAGCGAAAAGAGCAGCAGGACGACGCCGAACTCGCTATCGGCACCGGCCAACACCGACGAGCCGGAGACCAGGATCGCCAGGAGGATAAAATCCCAGCGGTCGCGCAATCGCTCGCCAAAGCGCCGCCAGGATGGAAATAACTGCTTCAATGAAAACCTCCGGCGGCGGTATGGGTGGGCTGGAGAGATACCCTATTCCTGTTGCATGACAGGTTTTTACCGCCTACGCACGAATGAATGTCAACGCACGGACGGGAACGAAGCGTCGCACTCCCACGTTTCAAACAGGTTGTTGAAGATTTTGACAGTTTCATGGTCAATATACTCAAATCAGACAGTGCGGCGACAGGGAGAATGGAATGGGTGATGAGCAGCAGGCAGGCAGTCGTGGCGTAACTTTGCGGATCAGGGGTGAATTGCGCGCCTTTGATATCGACGATCCGGTTCTGCCGGACTGGGTTGAAAAGGAAGCGCTGAGCTCTGGCGGTCATCCCTATGACAAGAAGTTGAAAAGAGAGGTCTATGAGGAGGAGTTGAAAAAACTCCAGATCGAACTGGTTAAGGTGCAGTATTGGCTGCAATCGACCCGCAAACGGGTGATGGCCCTGTTCGAGGGGCGAGATGCGGCTGGCAAAGGCGGCACGATCCACTCCATTCTCGAATATATGAATCCTCGATCGGTCCACAATGTCGCCTTGACCAAGCCATCAGAAACGGAACTCGGTCAATGGTATTTTCAGCGCTATATCACCCATTTTCCGGGCGGCGGCGACATGTCGTTGTTCGACCGTTCATGGTACAATCGAGCAGTTGTGGAGCCGGTCATGGGCTTTTGCACGCCCGACCAATACGAGCATTTCCTGGAACAGGCGCCACGGTTTGAAAAGCTGATCGGGCAGGAGGGCATTTACTTCTTCAAATTCTGGCTCGATATCGGCCAGGAAATGCAGATCAAGCGATTTCATGACCGCCGTCACGATCCGCTGAAGGTCTGGAAACTGTCGCCCATGGACATTGCCGCCCTGGATAAATGGGGCGATTATACCGAAAAACGCGACCGGATGCTGAAGGAAACCCATACCAAGCACGCCCCATGGATTGTAGCCAAGGCCAATGACAAGCGCCGGGCTCACCTCAATGTCATAAGGCATATGCTGCTTTCCCTTGACTATGAAGGGCGCGACATAAAGGCGATCGGCGAGATTGACAAAAAGATCGTCGCAGAGGCGCCGGATATTCTCTGACGGCGGACGTTGTCCGCAGGGTGTTTTTCAAGCGGACATTCAGCAGATTTGGCGTGCGGCAGTATCTTTTCGGGTTTCGTTCGAGATAACGATACTGCCACCGCCATCACTTGCCGGGAAGAACACGCACAGCATAAAGATTGATACCGTTGCCCTGACCGCTGATATCGGCGTTGATCAGAAGCTGCCCAGGCGCGTTGGGAGCGATGCCGTTCGGCAGGGTCACTCGAAACAACAGGTCGGCTTTTTCCGGATTGGCTGTGAATCTGTGACGGGCGCAGTCGCCCAGACGATCGAATGCGCAACTCAGCGAGAACTGAACCGGTTTTTCACCAAAAGACTGTACAGTCAGGGCAATGGTCGAGGTTCCTCCAGCCATTTGACGCAACAGGTCAGGCGCGATTTCGATGGCGGCCGTCCCATCCATGTCGGTGCTGCGTGAAACGATATGGACAGCCTGGCCATCGCTGGCGCCGACTACATCCGCCGTGGCATTTGGCCTTGCCTTGATTTTCGAGGCGTCGCCGGGCTGGAAGGCTTCTATCCAATCATTGGAAAAACCGCGTTGCGGATCGATTGTCTTTGGCTCGTTTGCCGCTTCGCCGCCGGATTGATCGGTGGGCTGGTCGCCATTGAAGTCTTCCGACGACACAGTCGGCGTCGGTGAGGGCGCGCCCGTCTGCCGCTGGTCAGGAGACAGCAACAGGCCGGTGGAATAGACCCACCAGGCCGCAATGCCGATGGAAGACAGAAGGGTGACGGAAATCAGCAGGCGCGACAGAACGCCCCGGCGACGGCGTGGCTTTGCAACGGGCTCCGCCCGCATGCCACGGACAGGCTCCTCGTCATACTCGTCTTCCGCGCTCTCTGGCTCTGCACTCTTTGGCCGGGCCGAAAACGAAGCAAAACTCGACATGCCTGCCGGATCCGCCCGGTCATGCCGTTCGGCCCGTACATCATCAAGGTCGAGGCTTGGTTCGGCAGGCCGCCCGTGATCTCGATCGACGCCGAAGGACAGCGAGGCTGAATCGTCGCCGGGAACGTTTGTATCGGCTGGTGCCGATGGCAAGGGACCTCTTGGCGGCGTTGATGTTGAGAGAGGTGGCGACGTGGGCGGCGGAACCGGAGCGCGTAACACAGGCTCAACGGCGGCTTCTGCTTTCAGCCGTGCCCGCTCCTGCTGCTCGATCGCATGAATGGTCGCTTCCAACCGATGGCGCTGCTCGGCCACGGTCTCCGGATCGTTGACATTCTGCTTCTTGAGACCTGCTTCCAGAGCCTGGCGCGCAGACTGGTAAATTCTGGCCCGAACTTCAGCCCGCGATCGCTCCGACCGGTCGAGGGCGCTTCTGATGGCCGTTTCCAATCCGCTCACGCGAGACCTTTCCACATTCATGGCCCGCGACGAAATGTATCGGGCATTCTTCTTCCCTTGAATCGGTAATCGGAGACTAGGCAAACCGCAAGCCCACAGCCCATCCCCCGACAGATCGATAGTGGAAAAACATCATTATAAAGCCTGGCGAGCGGCTTGCGATGGTTCTGGAGCAAGTGCGGCTGCCGCTGTTAGCCGGATCAACATCTAGGTCTTCTCAGCTTGGTGGACAAACTGCTCTGCTCTTTTCAACCGGCGACAGGTCTGCTAATCTTTTGACGTTTACGCGAACGTCAATTTTTCGAGGCCCAAATGGCTCTTCCAGATATCTTGTCTCGTCACCTCAGACTGCCGGTGATTGCATCGCCTTTGTTCATCATTTCGCATCCGCGTCTGACATTGGCGCAGTGCAAGGCGGGTGTGGTTGGCGCCTTTCCGGCGTTGAACGCCCGGCCGGAAGCGCAGTTGGACGAATGGCTGGATGAGATTACCCAGGAGCTTGCCGCCCATGATCGCGCCCATCCCGAGCATCCGGCTGCGCCGTTCGCCGTCAACCAGATCGTCCACGGCTCCAACAAACGGCTTGAGCACGACCTGGGCATGTGCGTCAAATACAAGGTACCGATCGTCATCTCTTCGCTGGGCGCCGTGCCGGAGGTGAATGCCGCGATCCATTCTTACGGCGGTATCGTGCTGCATGACGTGATCAACAATCGCCATGCCCATTCGGCGATCCGCAAGGGCGCCGACGGCCTGATCGCGGTTGCCGCTGGGGCTGGTGGTCATGCGGGAACGCTATCACCCTTCGCGCTCCTACAGGAAATCCGCGAATGGTTCGATGGGCCGCTGCTGCTTGCCGGTTCGATCTCGACCGGCGGCGCCATTCTTGCCGCTCAAGCAGCCGGTGCCGACATGGCCTATATCGGTTCGCCCTTCATTGCCACGCAAGAGGCGCGGGCGCCGGATGCCTACAAGCAGGCTCTCGTTGAGGCCAGCGCCACCGATATCGTCTACTCTAACTATTTTACCGGCATTCACGGCAATTACCTGCGCTCATCCATTGTTGCCTCGGGCCTGGACCCGGACAAATTGCCGGAAGCCGATCCCAGCAAGATGGATTTCGGCAGCGCCGTCACCGGCGCCAAAGCGTGGAAGGACATCTGGGGCTGCGGCCAAGGCATCGGTGCCATCAAGGCCGTGGAACCCGTTGCCGCGCTGGTCGATCGACTGGACACGGAATATCGCGCCGCCCGAGACAGGATCTGCGGAAAAGTGTAACGGATACCAAAAGGCATCTTGAAATCTGCAATGTTTGCCTGTATCCACCCGCACACATCGCAGGCTGATCTTCGGCCTCGCGTGCCGCTTTAGCTCAGGTGGTAGAGCACATCATTCGTAATGATGGGGTCGCAGGTTCGAGTCCTGCAAGCGGCACCACTTAAATTCACTTGAATTTGCGGTCGAAAACGATAGCTCCCCAAGGTCTCCCAGAATTTATGTCTGCTTAAATGTCTCTCGATTTCAATTGATTGAGGAGATTTCGACAGGCGGCGTTACCTCGGCAGTGTCCGCACCGAACCTGGTGCGTCAGCCTCATGACTCCAGGCGTGCTGGTCTACACTACGCTCAGAAAAAGATTGCCGGGTGGAGGCGATTGGAGCTCAGATCCTCTGATCTATGTCAGTAACTGCTACAGTAAAGGTGTCCTAATAATATATTTTAGCCATCTTGCGAAAGTGATTTTCCCATGATTGTATAGACAACTTCGTCACTGACCGCTTACGTCAGATGTGAATGCGCAGCCACTGACCGCAGGGGATTGCATGATAACATTCGACCAAGTCAGCAAGCATTACGGCGACGCAACAACTGCCGTTAACAGTCTTTCGCTGGTGGCTCCCACTGGTAAGCTGACCATTCTGGTTGGCCCTTCCGGCTGCGGCAAGACAACGTCTCTGCGGATGATCAACAGGCTGATTACGCCGTCGTCCGGATCTATTCTGCTGGATGGCGAACAAACCGGTCGGATGGATGTTGCTTTGTTGCGGCGCCGAATTGGTTATGTCATCCAGCATGCCGGTCTCTTCCCCCATCGCACCGTTGTACAGAACATCGCGACCACGGCGCGTCTGAACGGTGCGCCGAAACAGCAGGCGCTTCGGACTGCACATGAGCTGTTGGAGCGCGTTGGCTTGACCAGCGCTTTTGCCGATCGCTATCCCTGGCAGCTTTCGGGCGGACAGCAGCAGCGTGTCGGCGTGGCTCGGGCGCTGGCCTCCGATCCCAAGTTCATGTTGATGGACGAACCGTTCAGCGCCGTCGATCCGGTCGTGCGCGGCCAGTTGCAGGATGAGTTTCTCCGTCTTCAGCGTGACATCGGCAAAACGATTATCATGGTCACCCATGACATCGACGAGGCCCTGAAACTCGGGGATCAAGTGGCGGTGCTGCGCTCCGGGGGGACGCTTGCGCAGATCGCAACACCGCAGGAACTACTGGCGCGACCGGCGGATGCCTTCGTGGCGGACTTCATTGGTCGGGATCGAGGCTACCGCTTCCTGAGTTTCGCCGAATTCGGCAGCACGGTCCCTCTTGGGGTTGAACCGACGGCAGCGCTTGGCGCAACCCCGGAAGCCCTTCGCCATGCTGCCACGGACCGTTGGGTTCTTGTGACCGATGCCGCGAACCGACCCATCGGCTGGGCCGATGCGCAGGGACTTCAACAGCCTTTGCGCGAGGGTGATCTCAATCTCAGCGGGACGCTGGCACCCGAAGGCAGCAGTCTTCGCCATTTGCTCGATGCTGCGCTCAGTTCGCCTTCAGGCCGCGGCGTTGTTGTAAGTGCATCGGGCGAACTCGTCGGTACGGTCACGCTGTCGAATGTGGTTGCGGCCATTGAGGGGGCGCGTGCCGGCCAGTTTGGAATGCAGCCATGAGGTTCGATTGGCTCTATAATGAGTCCGGGCGGATCGCCGAGCTGTTCATCTGGCATCTCTCGCTTTCCGTCATCCCGGTTTTGATCGGCCTGCTTCTGGCTCTGCCGCTCGGCTGGTTTGCCCAGCGTGCCGGTGTGTTTCGCTCCACTCTGCTGGGTGCCGCCGGACTTCTCTATACAATTCCGTCGCTGGCGCTGTTCGTTCTGTTGCCGCTCGTGCTTGGCACGCGGATCCTCGATCCTTTGAATGTCGTCGTTGCGTTGACGGTGTATGCCTTGGCGCTTCTGGTGCGCACGGTCAGCGACGGCCTGGATTCAATTTCTCCTGATGTCCTTCAGGCCGCCAATGCCATGGGCTACCGCCGCGCAGCACGCCTTCTGACGGTGGAATTGCCGCTGGCTGTTCCGGTCATCGCGGCCGGATTGCGGGTTGCCGTGGTGTCGAATGTCAGCATCGTTTCTGTCGCCGCTCTGGTCGGCACGCCACAGCTGGGCCTTCTCTTTACGCAAGGCCTCCAGCTGCAATTCCTGACCCCGATCATTGCGGGCATCGTGCTCTGCGTGGTTCTGGCAGCGCTTCTGGATGGGCTTGTGCTGTTCATCGCGCATCGCTTGACACCATGGCAGCCGGAGAGGGGGCTGCGATGATCGACTGGTTTTCAGATCCCGCCCATTGGACCGGAGACGGTGGCGTTATTGCTCTGGTCATCCAGCATCTGGCCTATAGCGGCGCCGCACTTTTGCTGGCCTGCCTGATCGGCTTGCCCGTCGGGCTTTATGTGGGGCATACCGGGCGCGGCGTGGTGTTCATCGCCGGTCTCGCCAATGCGTTGCGATCCCTTCCGAGCCTTGGCCTTATTGTTCTCCTGGTGATCCTGTTCGGCCCGGTCTTCTCGTCCGACATGGCGTTTATCGTGCCGAGCCTCATCGTGCTGGTGCTTCTGGCTGTACCGCCAATCATGACCGGCAGCTATGCCGGTATCGCGGCGGTGGACCCGGCGGCGGTCGATGCGGCACGCGGCATGGGTAAGCGCCCGCTTGATATCCTGTTTGATGTCGAGCTGCCTTGCGCGCTGCCGCTGATTTTTTCCGGCCTGCGCAGTGCAACGCTTCAGATTATCTCAACCGCAACGATTGCCGCTTATGTCTCCCTTGGCGGCTTGGGGCGTCTTATTATCGATGGCCGGGCGCAGCACGATTATTACCAGATGGCGGCAGGCGCCGTTCTTGTCGGTGCGCTTGCGCTGACGGTCGATCTTTTGATCGGCGTTATATCGAGGTTCACCGTCTCGCCCGGACTGACGCGCCGCCTGAAACGGTAGCGCTGACGATGCAATAACGACTTTTCACCCTATGTCTCGGTAAGCAACACAGGAGAAGCTCGCATGGCATTCAGGATCATCACTGCCGTCAGCGCTTTCGCGCTCATGACCCTTTCAGCCGCATCAGGGCTTGCTGCAGGCGATCCGCTGGCGGCTCCCCCTACTGAGAGAACCGATACCAAGACGATTATCATCGGTTCTGCCGATTTCCCCGAGAGCCAGCTTCTGGCGACACTCTACGCCAAGGCCCTAGCCGCCAAGGGGATTAAGGTTGAGACAAAATTGAACATCGGAAGCCGCGAGGTCTATATGCCAGCCTTGCTCGACGGATCAATCGATCTCCTGCCGGAATATGCGGGCGCGGCATTGAGCTATCTCGACAAGAAAGCCACAGCCCATACGCCAGACGATGTGGCGGCGGCCCTCAAGGCTGCCCTGCCGAAGGGCGTGTCGATGCTGACACCGTCAGCGGCGCAGGATTCGGACGGCGTTGCGGTGACACGCGCGACAGCCGAGAAATACAAACTGAAGACGATTGCCGATCTCGCCCCGGTTGCTTCCGAATTCGTGCTCGGCGGTCCCCCGGAATGGAAGACGCGCAAGGAAGGCATTATCGGCCTGAGGGAGGTCTATGGGCTGGAGTTCAAGTCGTTGAAGGCGCTTGATGTCGGTGGCCCGCTGACGTTGTCGGCACTCGTCAATGGTCAGATACAGGCCGCAAACCTGTTTTCGACCGATCCTGCCATCGCGACGAACGATCTGGTCATGCTGGAAGATGTCAAGAACCTCTTTCCTGCCCAGAATGTGGTTCCTGTGATCGCCACTGCGAAAGTCAGTGAGACCGTGACAAAGACGCTCGATGCAGTATCAGCCGCCCTGACCACAAAGGATCTCGTTGTTATGAACGGCCGTCTGGGCAATCATGACAGTTTCGATGTGGTCGCCGGCGACTGGCTTGCGCAACACAAGCTGAACTGATGTGGGGTTGGCAGGCGAGCTGTATCCGCTGTTTGCCTGCCAACGCCCGGGGCCTACCAGCGACCGGGCGCCTGATATCCAGATATGTATGCCTATCGACGACTTCATGGTTATGGATCGTGACACAGAATTTTTCCGGGAACGTGATGCCTCTGGTCCAGAAAGATGCGGAGATCGGGCAGGAGGGCCACCCTCCTGCCACGTTGCTCTCCGCCACGCCGCTTTATGTCAAATTGAAAGACTATGTTCGCAGCCGTGTCGAAACCGGTGAGTGGAAGATCGGCCAGCGCGTTCCATCGGAAAACGAGTTGGTCGACATTCTCGGGGTGAGCCGGATGACGGCCAATCGCGCTCTGCGTGAACTGGCGGACGAAGGGCTTGTGGTGCGCCTGCGCGGCAAAGGCTCCTTTGTGGCGACCAGGAAACGAACTTCGCAGTTTCAGAGCGTGCCCAACATTGCTGATGAGATCCGTCGCAACGGTGGCATTCATAGCGCAAGGGTGATCCTGCTTCAGATGGAAGCCTGTGGCGAGGAACTTGCCGAAGCTCTGGGCGTATCACCCGCAGACCCGGTGGCGCATTCGATTATCATGCATGCCGAAGATGGACTTCCGATGCAGATCGAGGATCGTTTCGTCAATCCCGGCTGCGCGCCTGATTATCTGTATCAGGATTTCAATGCCGTCACGCCAAATGGCTACCTGACGGAGGTCGCGCCGATCGTCAAGGCGGAGCAGCATATCGAATCGGTCAATGCGCAGGCCTGGGAGTGCAAGCTTTTGGCGATCCAGAAGTCCGAACCATGCCTGCTTGTGCGCCGCCGTACATGGTCGGCTGAGGGCATCGTTTCTTCTGTCCGCTTGCTCTATCCCGGCAGCCGCTATCGTCTTTACAGCAGCACGTGAGGCCCTGCCCAAATGCCGCGCTCTGACTGATTTCAAGGCATCTTGGTTTCAAGACCGGCTGGTTCCAAGAATGGAGAAACGCCTTTGTCCATCGTTGCATCACGGCCCATACCCTTCAGGAGAATTTCATGAGCGTTGTTCTTGATGACGGGCTGGATTGGCGCGCTGTTGCGCGTGTCGGCGAGGGTGAGGCACTTTCCCTCTCCGACAATGCCTATCGACGCATCGATCGGGCAAGCCAGATCCTGGAGCGTATCGTGGAAAGCGGTGTCCGCGCCTATGGCATCACGACCGGTATCGGCGCCCTCTCGGATACGGTTGTCGATCGCGCTACGCAGGGCCGGCTGTCACGCGGGATTGTCCTCAGCCATGCCTGTGGCATCGGTCCGTTGCTGGATGCGCGTGAGGTGCGGGCTATCATGGCGGCTCAGATCGCCAATTTCGCCCACGGCCATTCCGGTGTCCGGCGCGATATCGTCTCGCATCTGTTGACGTTTTTAGAGCGGGATTGCATTCCCGACGTTCCGTCGCGGGGGTCTGCCGGTTATCTGACCCACAACGCCCATACCGGGCTTGTGCTGATCGGTGAGGGGCAAGCGCGCGTCGGTGGCCGTCCTCTCAGCGGGCGGGATGCTTTGGCTCAGATCGGTCTTCAACCGCTGGTGCTGGGCGCCAAGGAAGGGCTGAGCCTCGTCAACGGCACGGCATGTGCAACCGGTCTGTCCAGTGTGGCGCTGGCCCGCGCCGCGCATCTGCTCGACTGGGCGGATGCTATCGCGGCTCTGACGCTTGAAGCGGCTGGGTGCCAGATGGATGCCTTCAATGAAGCTGTTCTCGCCCTGCGTCCTTCAAAGGGTATCGCGGCTGTCGGGGCAGCGCTTCGGGCCAGGCTTCAGGGCAGCGGACTGATTGCTGCCGCGTGCGGCAGGCGGACCCAGGATGCCCTAAGCTTGCGGGCCGTGCCACATGCCCACGGTGCCGCGCGTGACGTCTTCGATTCGTGCGCGGTGATCGTTGATCGTGAACTTGCCTCGGCCACGGATAATCCCGCGATCCTGGGGACGCCAGAACAACCCATCATTTCATCGCAGGCCCATGCTGTCGCCCCGGCGCTGGGTCAGGCAGCCGATAGTCTGGCGATTGCCATTGCGCAGATCGCAGCCATGAGTGAACGTCGGATCGATCGGCTCGTCAATCCGTTGGTGAGTGGCTTACCGCCCTTCCTCGCCACCGATGCCGGAAGCCATTCCGGCTTTATGATCGCTCAATATACGGCGGCGGCTCTTGTCGGCGACAATCGCCGCCTTGCGGCCCCAGCTTCTACCGATGGCGGTTTGACCTCCGGCCTGCAGGAGGATTTCCTGGCCCATCCCACGGCAGCCGCCAACAAGCTGCTCGCGGTCATCGACAATGTCGAGTATATTCTGGCGATTGAATGGATGGCCGGCGCGCAGGCCCATGATTTCCTCGCAGATGCCGGGCAGCGAGCAGCGGGAACCAATGCGCTCTACAGCATGGTTCGCGAGCACCTCCCACCCTATTCAGACGACCGGCCACTTTCCGGAGACATTGAAAAGGTTCGCGCCCTCTTGAGAGAGCAGGCTCCACCGCATTGAGGCAAATGGCTTTTGCATTGCCGGATTTGTCCTGTGCTTGAAATCGGCAGTGTGTTTGAAAGACATAGCCATCCTTCGTCTGTTGCCACTCGGCCCGCCTGGTCTGCGACCAGTCCGCTCCAATCGCTCCGACGGGGATTTTGGCTGTTTGCGCTCATGTCGACATCATTTCGGAACTTTACGACATCCAGCGCGGTTATTTTTTCAAATCAGCAAAAGGAGATGTTTCATGCCCCGTGGTGACAAATCCGCTTACACCGACAAGCAAAAACGCAAGGCCGAACATATCGAAGAAAGTTACGAAAATCGTGGCGTACCCGAAAAGGAAGCGCAAAGCCGCGCTTGGGCGACGGTGAACAAAGAAAGCGGTGGCGGCAACAAGTCAGGTTCAGGTCGGGGCCACCCCGAAAGCCATGCATCCTCGGAAAAGGGTGGACGTAAAGGCGGCAAGGCTTCTGCTGCAAGAAGCAAGGAGGAACGATCTGCCTCCGCAAAGAAGGCCGCAGCGACCCGTAAACATAATGAGCAGCATGCCCATTCTCATTGACCGTTACAGCGCCATGCGTTTCATGAGACGAACGGCGCTGCTACCATTTATATGTGTTGTCTAATTTATCCTTGAATCGAGTCTGATTTAAGGAGTTCTGCAACAGGGCCCGTCAGGCTGCGACCGATCTGGCGGCTTTTTCAAAAGCCTCGGCCCAGAGACCAAGTGCTTCCTCCTCATGCCGGGCGGAAAGATAATACCGTCCGAACTGGTTATACATCGACATCACACCGTTGCGCCGCAGTTCGGTATGAAGTTTGGCGGTAAAATCCTTGTCAGCGAGCTGTGCCGCTTCCTGGTAGGTCGAGGGCGGTTTTTTGCCACGCCACAGTGTGAAGACAGTGCCATAGCCGCTCGCACAGATGTCGATGCCTGCTTTGCTGAAGACATGGATCGCATGCGCCTGAAGGTCGGTTCCCGCTTTTTCGAGTGCGCCGTAATCGACGGTATCGATAACGCTCATCGCCGCTTTCACGGCCGCGCAGGCGACCGGATTGCCGTTATAGGTGCCAGCGCGGTTGATGCGGCGGTCCTCGAAGGCTGCCATGACCTCAGGCGTGCCCAGCAAAGCTGCAACAGCAACGCCGTTGCCAATTGCCTT
The DNA here is from genome assembly GCF_021559775.1 of Gillisella vitis. Taxonomy (GTDB): domain Bacteria; phylum Pseudomonadota; class Alphaproteobacteria; order Rhizobiales; family Rhizobiaceae; genus Allorhizobium; species Allorhizobium ampelinum. The sequence continues at coordinate 92,795 of NZ_CP056047.1, forward strand.
GCCGACCGTGGCAAGATCCGGACGGATGCCCATCAGATGGCTTGCCAGGCCACCGTAGAGCCGAAAGCCCATCAGCACTTCGTCCATGATCACCAGCGCGCCATGCTGGTGCGCGATCGAGGCGACGTGTTGCAGATATCCTGGGTCGGCGAGAATACATCCTGCATTGGCCATCATCGGCTCCAGGACGATGGCGGCGATATCATCGCATTCCTGAAACAGCAATTCGACATCCTGCCGATCGTTGAAGCGAAGCAGTAAGGTATTGCCGTTCGATGGCCGATCATTTGTCGCCATGTTCGCTTCCGGCGCTCCGGCATTGCCGAAAGCCACGTCATCGAACCAGCCGTCATAACCGGCCGCCATCTTGACGATTTTTTGCCGCCCGGTCAGCGCACGTGCCGTCCGGCACGCCAGATGCACGGCCTCGCTGCCCGAATTGAGAAAGATGACCTTGGTCAGATCCTGGCTATGGGCAGCAAGGGCTGCTGCCGCTTCCTCTTCAAGGGCGTGAGCATAGGCGGGCATCGAGCCTTTGCTCAAGGCTTCGCGGATGGCTTCGGTGACGACGGGATCGGTATGTCCGAGAAACGTCGCGCCGAAACCAAGGGCCGTATCGACATATCGCCGACCGTCTGCGTCCCAGACATACGGCCCCTGTGCATTGGCGACGAGAAATCTCTTCCCGTCCAGATCGGGAACTTCACGTCCGCCGCTGGATATACCGCAAACCAGATGTTGCATCATTAAACTCCAAACAGGCTTGGAAGCCATTCGGTCAGGATGGGGAAAGCGACAAGCGCCGCAACACAAACCACGCTGGCAATCCAATAGGGAACCAGCCACTTCGAGACCGACCACATGTCGATTTTCGCGACATTGCAGACGACGAAGATGTTCGTGCCGATCGGCGGGGTAAACAGGCCGATGCCGAGCGTCATGGTGAAGACAATACCGGTCTGATAAGGCGTCATGCCCGCTGCCAGGGCGATAGGAACCAGTATCGGCGCCAGAATGATCAGCGCTGGCCCAAGATCGAGCCAGAAGCCAACGACTTTCAACAACACCAGCACGAGGATGATGGTGACGAGCGGTGTCGTATGCAGCCCGGTAATCCAGGCGGCGGCATTGGCTGGCACCTGTTCGACCGTCAGAATCCATCCGAATGGTGTCGCGAGCGCCATGATCATCATGATTACGCCTGTCGTTGCCACGGCAGCGGACGCCGCCGAATAGAGCGAACGCAGCGGAAGCTCACGATAGACGAAGATTCCGATCAGGAATGAATAGACAACGGCGAGCGCCGAGGCCTCTGTGGCTGTGGCGATACCGCCGATGATCGAGCCCAGCACCAGCACGGGCATCAGCAGGGCAGGGAGGGCGCCAAGCGCATCCCTGCCAATTTCACCCCATTGCGCGGGTGTTTCGTTGCGCGGAAAATTATGGCGTTTAGCGACGATGTAGGATGTGACCATGAATGTCACCGCGATGAACAGGCCTGGCAGCAGGGCTGCAACCAGCAGACCACCGATGGAGGTGTTCGTCAGCACGCCATAGAGGATCAGAATGACACTCTGCGGACCGATAATGCCAAGGGTGCCCGAGGCGGCGGTGACGGCTGCGGCAAAGGCTTTCGGATAGCCACGCTCGGCCATGGCGGGGATCATGATCGATCCGACAGCGCCGGTATCGGCGGTCGCCGAGCCGCTGATGCCGCCATAGACGAGGGCCGTTGCAACATTGACGAGGCCAAGGCCGCCGGTGATGCGACCGAAAACATGTTCCGCGACCCGCATGATCCGGGTGGTCAGGCCGCCACGGTTCATCAATTCCCCGGCAAAGAGAAACAGAGGAATGGCCGCAAGGGTAATGGCATCGGCACCACGGATCGTCTGCTGTGCAAACCAGGCGAAGGGCAGGCCGAGATGGCCAACATAGATTGTCAGCAGGCTGGCCACGCCCATGCACCATGCAATGGGAACGCCGATCAGCAGCAGAAACGAAAAGCTGAGGATAAGGACGGCAACGGTCATCGCAGTGATCCTTCCTGTGGCTTTCCGGGCAGGGGACGAACCCTGTGGGAAAGGCGGTAGAGCGCAATGCAGACGGCTGCGACGCCGAGAATAAGGATGGTCGCCGTGATCACGCCGGTCGGCATGCGCAAGACGGATGTCGGCACCTTCCAAGAACGCTGCCAGACCGCCCAGCCGCTGATGACGAAAGCCAGTCCCATGGTCAGCAGCGCCAGGTTGGCGATGGCATCGAATACGGCCCGCAGACGGGGCGGGGCGCTGTGCTTGAAGGCTTCGAAAGCCACGTTTTCACCGCGCACTTCGGCATTGATCAACCCGATGAAGATGATCCAGATGAAAGCGATCCCTGCGACTTCGAAAGACCATTCGAACCCGCCCAAACCGAAATAGCGAGCAATCACGCCAAGCAGCGTTGATCCGAACATAATGATGAAGGCCAGCACACCCGCAAACTCGAAGATGCGCTTCACCCACCCCCACCCGCCGGGTGAGGGGTTTTCTGAAAACTGATCCATGGATGGGCCTCAGTTCGCGCTTGCGGCTTGTTTCACTGCCGACACGAGATCACTGCCCCATTCTTTCGAGAACTGCTCGTAGACCGGCGAGACCAGCGCGACAAACGGTGCGGTATCGACTTTCGTCACCTTCACACCCTTGCCCTCGAGCTTCTTCTGGGTGTCGGCATAGGCCTTGTCCAAGGCGCTCCGATACCAGACGACGGTGTCTGTCGCGGCCTTCTTCACGGCGGCCTGTTCGTCAGGCGTCAGCGAATCCAGCTTGTCCTTGTTCATGTACCACCAGTTGGCGGTCCAGATATAATTGGAGATCGACAGGTCCTTGGCGACTTCATACCATTTGGAGTCCCAGTAATCGCGCATTTCAGGCTCGACGGCCGCAACGACATGCGATTGCAGCGCTGTATAGACCTGACCGAAAGGAATGGATTCCGCCAAGGCGCCAAGCTGCTTCATGGTGGCGAGAATGACCGGATTGGGAGGCGTGCGAATTTTTACGCCAGCCAGATCCGCAGGCTTTTCAATGGGCTTGCTGGTGGCAAACTGACGAAAGCCGGAGTCGAGCACGCCGAGCATCACATAGCCACGCTCCTCGCCGAGGCGTTGGATCTTCTGGCCTTGTTCGCCATCAAGAAATGCGTGAACATTTGATGCGTCCTTGAACAGAAACGGCAGCGACAGCACGTTAAGGCGCGGATCGATGGCATCGACCGCACCGCCAAGACCGATATCGATTGAACCCGCACCGACGCCATCGGCGATTGGGCCTTCGTCACCAAGCTGGGCATTCGGGAAGATCTGAACCTTGACCGAACCCTTGGTGTTCTCCCCAACTTCTGTTGCGAATTTTTGAACTGCTTCGTTGATCAGGCTTTCAGGCGCCGAAGCATGCGCCAGCCGCAATGTTGTTTCAGCATTGGCGGTGCTGGACCAAAGGCTGGAAAGACCAAGTACGGTGCCGAGCATGATGGCCGGCAGCCGGCTGCTTTTGTTGAGAGTGAACATGAATTCCCCTTTACGTTCTTCTTGTGTTGACGCAGCATGAGAATAATTGTCATTGCGCGGCTGAAAATGACAATTTTATTATTGATGCATAAGCGCCGCTGATAGCAGCCGTTTTCTGAAACGGTTGCACCTTGGGAGATAGGAAGCGTTTCGACGGTCGATTGGTCAATGGCGGAGCAGAATGCGCAATCTCGATAGCGACGCACTGGCAAGCTTTGTAGCTGTTGCCGAGACGGGCAGTTTCACGGCGGCGGCAGAACGGCTGGGACGCACGCAGGCCGCGGTCAGCATGGCGATCGGCAAATGGGAAGAGCGTCTTGATCTGCGGTTGTTCGATCGCGGGCATCGCCGGGTCACCTTGACGCCGATCGGGGAAAGATTGCTTGGCTATGCGCGGCGCATAAGGGCAATCGAGGATGAAGCCCTGGCCACGCTGCTTGAAGGCCGCAATGAAAGCCGCGTCCGGCTCGGCATGCCCGATGACTACCTGACGCTGTTCGGCACGGCGCTGATGCAGCGTTTTGCGCCACAGCATCCCAAGGTCAATCTGGACCTGCAATATGATTTCTCTCACCATCTGGAAGGCATGGTTGAAAGCCGGGAGCTGGATATTGCCATCATCACGCAAAGTCCGGCAGAGCCTAAGGGGGAGTTGATCCGCCTGGAACGGCAGGTTTGGTGCGCGGCGCCAAACCGTTACCCGGAACACAGCAGTACCATTCAACTGGCGCTTTTTCCGGACGGCTGCCGGTCCCGGCCACAGGTTCTGGCAGCGCTTGATCGTGCGGATCGCCGTTGGCGGATTGTCTATTCGTCATCGGACATCGCTGGAATTCAGCTGGCGGTTCATTCGGGAGACCTGTTGACGGTCCTGCCGGAGACGGCAGTGCCTGCGAACTGGCGCAAGCTGGGGGGTGATGATGGCCTGCCGGAACTGCCGATCTTGCGGCTGGCAATGGTTCTGCCCCAACAACCGCGCCTGCCAGTCAGGCAATTGGCGACGTTCCTGCGTGCAGAATTCCAGCATTCTCTTTCTACCGCATAATGCCTTGAACCTGTGTCACCTTGGAACAGCCCCATGATCTCCAATGCACTTGCCTCCATGCTGGCACGGCGCAACATCCACTATGGCTGGATCGTCGTCGCGGCAACCTTCCTCACCATGCTGGTCACGGCAGGTGCCATGGGCGCCCCAGGCGTGCTCATCAAGCCACTTCAGGATGAGTTTGGCTGGGAAACCTCGCAGATTTCTTCGGCGCTTGCCGTGCGGCTGGTGCTGTTTGGCCTGATGGGGCCGTTCTCGGCAGCGTTCATGAATTATTTCGGCGTCCGGAAAGTCATCGTCTTCGCGATGATCCTGATTTCCAGCGGCTTCATTGGGTCCTTGTTCATGACGGAGATCTGGCAGCTTCTGGTGCTTTGGGGCGTAGTCGTCGGCCTCGGTACAGGCCTGACAGCCATGGTGCTCGCCGCCACCGTTTCGGCCCGCTGGTTCACCAGGCATCGCGGCCTTGTCGTTGGGATGCTCTCGGCAAGCTCGGCCACCGGCCAATTGGTTTTCCTGCCGCTGATGGCGCAATTGACGGAAAGCTACGGCTGGAGAATGACAGTCTTTTTCGTCTGCGGCATGATCCTGCTGGCTGCACTCGTCGTGCTGGCGGTTATGCGTGACCGTCCCTCCGATCTCAACCTTCCCTCTTTCGGCGAGGAACAGGTGATGCCGCCACCTCAGCAAGCCGGTGGCCTGCTGACAATGCTGGCAACACCTGTTTCCGTGCTCAGGGAGGTTTCAAAGACATCCACCTTCTGGATTCTTTTTGCGACGTTCTTCATCTGCGGTCTGAGCACCAATGGCCTGATCCAGACGCATTTCGTCACGCTCTGCGGCGATTTCGGCATTCTGCCGGTGGCTGCCGCCAGCGTCCTTGCGGTGATGGGCATTTTTGACTTCTTCGGAACGATCGGTTCCGGTTGGCTCTCCGACCGCTTCGACAATCGTTGGTTGCTCTTCTGGTATTATGGCCTTCGCGGCTTGTCTTTGCTCTTCCTGCCGTTCAGCGATTTCAGCTTCTACGGGCTATCGATCTTTGCGGTCTTCTACGGCCTGGACTGGATCGCCACCGTGCCTCCCACCGTAAAGATCGCCGCCGACCGCTTCGGTCGTGAAAAAGCAGGGATCGTTTTCGGCTGGGTCTTTACCGGCCACCAACTCGGCGCTGCAACGGCTGCCTATGGTGCCGGTCTGTCACGCACGCAGTTGCAGAGCTATCTGCCCGCTTTCTTCATCGCCGGAGCTTTCTGCCTGCTGGCCTCTATCCTGGCGATTACTCTGGAGAAAACTGGTCGCTCGGCGCTCTCGGCAGCCCGTTGAGACGAGGAGCCATTGTCAGGGAAAAGGAGAGGCTGGTTTTCCTGAAAGGACAAATGGCAACAAAAAGATCCAGAGGCTCTCCGTTTCAAATAGGTCGGTTGATAAAAATCGAATCATTGATTTAGCTGAATGCATACTTGGCCATGATAAATTCCTCCCGGATAGAGTGTGAGGATCAAGTATGATTGTTCAACTTAACACCTCGGTTCCTTCTGCGGGTGCGGCAAAAGAAGATACGGCCAGTCCTTTTCAGGCCAGCCCATTGCAGGAAGGAGCCGTTTTGCCGGAGACCTTAAGTCTTGCCGAACGGGAGACCTATAATCTGGCCTTGGATGCGCAAAATGGTGACAATGTTCTGGATAAGGTCATTCTGAACGTTGTGCGGCCTCCCGCTCTCGTGTTGTTTGCCCTTCTGGATGCGGGCCGGGTCTTCCCGGATGTCCCGCTTCCCCAGGCGCAGGACGCTTATGATCGGATGGCAGAGACGACGGAGACGGCGTTGCCTGATGTCGGCGATAGCTCGAAAAACCAACCGGGAGCCAAATCCGCCAAGACTGACAGCGGCTTCGCCGCCAGTGGAAGCAATGCGACATCCTCGCCCATTGCTGCCGGGACATCGTCTGCATCATCGACCATCTCGACCTCGGCACCTTCGATTAACGTCTGATCCCATAGGCCCGCCTTAAGGCCCATACGCCGTTACGTTAACGTGCGCCCTAAGAGCATTTCCGTGTTTTCAGGAAACGCATCAATACTCTGACCCTTTGTTTGACGCATTTCCGGACGCAAACCGCTAAGCACTTTTGCTGGAAATGCTCTAACGACAGTATTCTGGTCTTTATACCTATACGCTAAGTCGTCCGTCCGGACGCTCGCCATCTTGCATGGATGGCAACGTTTGATAGCGCAAGCACCGCGCCGCGCGCAATGTCCCCACTTGAGATATGTCAATGCCGACCACCCGGCAATCGCGTTTTATCGCGCCGACATTACTCCAGTATTCACCGGTGAGTTTGGTGCCATGGGGGTAAATTATGAAAACAACACAAGATGTTACAATTGACGTGATTAAGCCTGACCGGGCGAAAAGCGTTGGCGTGGGCTGAAGTATCCCTTCCGGACAGGCCTGACGATAGAGGAGATGGATTTCCGATGCTGCGTGATCGTATTCGCTACAGGCCTCTGATGGACAAGCTGGTCACGGCCGACGAGGCCGCCGCCATGATAGAAGACGGCATGACCATCGGCATGAGCGGCTTTACCCGCGCCGGTGAAGCCAAGGCGGTGCCGATGGCGCTGGCGGAGCGGGCTCGCAAGCATCCTTTGAAGATCACGCTGATGACCGGTGCGTCGCTGGGCAATGATCTCGATAAGACGCTTGTCGAGGCCCATGTCGTGTCGCGGCGTATGCCATTCCAGGCGGACCCGGCGCTGCGCAAGGCGATCAATGCCGGTGAGGTGATGTTCATAGATCAGCATCTTTCGGAAACGGTGGAGCAATTGCGCACCGGTCAGATCGCGCCGGTCGATATTGCCATCATTGAGGCGGTGGCCATTACTGAGCATGGTGGCATTGTGCCGACCACATCGGTTGGCAATTCTGCCAGTTTTGCCATTCTCGCCAAGAAGGTGATTATCGAGCTGAACCTGTCGCAGCCGATCACGCTTGAAGGTCTGCACGACATCTATATCCCGTCGCGTCGCCCGGCCCGCATGCCGATCCCCGTTGTGACGCCGGAAAGCCGTGTCGGGCTGCCCTATATCTCCATTCCTCCTGAAAAAATTGTCGCCATTGTCGTCTCTGAAAAACATGACAGCTCGGCCCCCATTCAGCCACCGGACGAAGATACCAAGGCCATTGCCGCTCACCTGATCGAGCTTTTGCTCGGCGAAGTCCGCCAAGGCCGGATGGGCTACGATCTCCAGCCGTTGCAGGCCGGGATCGGCACCATTGCCAATGCTGTCCTGCATGGCTTTATCGATACACCGTTCCATGACTTGAAGATGTATTCGGAGGTCTTGCAGGATTCGACCTTTGAATTGATCGATGCCGGCAAGATGACTTTTGCCTCTGCCTCGTCCATTACATTGTCGGCGGAGATGTATCAGAAGGTCCTGCCAAAACTGGCTGAATACAAGCATCACCTCGTGCTACGCCCGCAGGAAATTAGCAATCATCCGGAAGTCATTCGGCGGCTGGGGCTGATCTGCATCAATACGGCGCTTGAATTCGACCTCTACGGCAATGTGAATTCCACCCATGTCGGCGGCACACAGATGATGAACGGCATCGGTGGTTCGGGCGATTTTGCCCGCAATGCCTATCTGTCGATTTTCGTCACCAAGTCGATTGCCAAGAATGGGGCGATTTCCTCTGTCGTTCCCATGGTCAGCCATGTCGATCACACCGAACACGACGTCGATATTCTCATCACCGAACAGGGGCTTGCCGATCTGCGGGGCCTGGCGCCGCGCGAAAGGGCGCGGCTGGTGATCGACAATTGCGTGCATCCCGATTACCGCGACCAGCTTGCCGATTATTATCAGAGGGCGCTCGCGCGGGGCGGTCATACGCCTCACATTCTCGAAGAGGCGTTTTCCTGGCATCAATCGATGCGTGAGACAGGAACCATGCGCCGATAAAATTTGACTGGTATCAAGCGTCTAATGACGATAAACCGGTTTCGACACCAGAGCCGGGCTGCATGATGCTGACCCGGGACGGATATAGACCGGACCCGACAATGATCAAGCCGCATGCCGACCGATCCGCCCCATCTCTTTCTGAAAAGCAGAACATCACAGCTCCACCCCGCCGCTCAAGGCGGCGTGGTCTCTCCATGTCCATGCGCTCGGCGGCCCGGCCCCTCGCTATTATCATGCTCGGCGTGCTGTTGGTGGGCTGCGCGTCGCGGGCGGTGGGCGTGATGAAGCCGGTCGGCGCGGTTAAGGCCGCCAATGCCAGCGAGGTCAATCTCCTGGCTGCGACGACCCGCGCCCCCTCCGAAGATAAATCGATCCTGTTCAGCGGCGAGCGCGGAACGGGTCTGTTGATCGATGCCGTCACCATTTCGATTCCTCCCGCCGCAAACCGCAAGATCGGCGAGGTTCAATGGCCAAAGAAGCTGCCGCCGGATCCGCGCAAGGACTTCACGACCGTTGCCGTCCAGCCCATTCAGACCGACCAGCAGCGCCGGGCCTGGCTGAACACCCACGCAAAGGGCAAGCACCGCGTGCTGCTATTCGTGCACGGGTTCAATAATACCTACGAGGATTCCGTCTATCGCTTTGCCCAGATCGTTCACGATTCAGGCACGGATGTGGTGCCAATGGTGTTTACCTGGCCGTCTCGCGCCAGTATTTTCGACTATAATTACGACAAGGAAAGCACCAATTATTCCCGCGATGCCCTGGAAGAGATGCTGACCCGCATGACCAGCGACCCACAGGTTTCAGATGTGACCGTCATGGCGCATTCGATGGGGTCGTGGCTTGCTGTTGAAGCGCTGCGGCAAATGGCCATCCGCCATGGCGGGGTCAATGCCAAGATTACCAATGTCATTCTTGCCTCTCCAGATCTGGATGTTGATGTGTTCGGCAAGCAGTTTCAGGCCCTGGGGCCAAAGCCGCCACATTTCACGCTGTTCGTTTCGCAGGATGACCGGGCGCTGAGTATTTCCCGGCGCATTTCCGGCAATGTCGACCGGCTGGGACAGATCAATCCGGCCAATGAACCGTATCGAAGCGTGCTCGAAAAGGCTGGTATCACCGTTCTCGATCTGACCAAGCTGAAAACGGGTGATAGGCTGAACCACGGCAAATTCGCGGAAAGCCCGGAAGTGGTGCGGCTGATTGGTGGACGGTTGATTGCCGGACAGACCGTCACGGATTCGCAGGTCGGTGTCGGCGAAGCCCTCGGTGCCGTCACTATCGGCGCCACCAACACGATCGGCCAGGCCGCCAGCACCGCAATCAGTGCGCCGATCATGATCTTCGACCCACGGACCCGCCGAAACTATGGTGATCAGCTGAAAAAGCTTGGCGAAAGCGCTGGCTCGACGGTTAACTCTGTCGGTGACACAGTGCCACGGTGATCTCTGCTCTATAATTACCACCTTGAATCGATTTCGGTTTCAGGAATTATGCAGTAGATCGCCTTTTGCTTGAGGAACTGATCAGCCACGAACCGGAGGATGCCGCGATGAGATGGAAGCGGATGATGCAATTGCTCGATGTGCATTGCGAAGGCGAAATCGGCAAAGTGGCGATTGGTGGGGTTCCGAAAATTCCCGGTGATACGGTGGCGGATCAGTTGCATTGGCTGAATACGGACCCGAAGGGCCGGGAGCTGCGGCATTTTCTGGTATTGGAGCCACGCGGTGCGCCAATCGGCTCGGTCAATCTGCTGCTGCCGGCCAAGGACAGCCGAGCGGATGCCGCCTTCATCATCCTTCAGCCGGATCAGGCCCATGCCAGTTCCGGCTCCAACTCGATCTGCGTCACCACGGCCCTGCTTGAAAGCGGCATGATCGAGATGCAGGAACCGGAAACGGTGGTGATGCTGGAAACCGCCGCCGGGCTGGTCAAGGCTGTGGCTCAATGCAAAGAGGGGCATTGCGACAGCGTCACCTTGACCATGGTGCCATCCTTCGTTCACGAACTGGACGCGCAGATTGCCACGGAGAGTTGGGGCGAGATTCGCTTCGATCTCGCCTATGGCGGCGTGTTTTATGCGCTTGTGGATGTCCGCCAACTCGGACTGACCATCGAACCGGGCAATGCCCGCCGCCTGGTGGAGGCGGGCATGCTGCTGAAGAGCGAAATTAATCAGCGCATACAGGTCGTCCATCCAGATATTCCGGCCATCTCCGGCGTCGCCTATGTGATGTTTCGTGATGAAGACCCAGACGGCGCTGTGCGGACCTGCACCACCATGTGGCCGGGCCGAGTGGACCGTTCGCCTTGTGGCACAGGAAATTCGGCCAATCTCGCCACATTGCATGCGCGTGGCCGGGTCAAGCCGGGGGACAGCTTTCTGTCGCGCTCGATCATCGGTTCGCAGTTCACGGTCGGTCTGCAAGGCCTGACAACTGTTGCCGGGCGCCCCGCCGTCATTCCCACCATTACCGGGCGCGGCTTTACCTATGGCATCCACCAGGTTGCCCTGGATGCCTTCGATCCACTGGGGGGTGGGTTTGTGTTGACGGATGTCTGGGGTGCTGCGGCCGAAACCATCAAGATTTAAGAGCTGTGATGGCGCCCGGCTGGGGGCCTCCCGACATCGGGAATCTTAAAACGTGAGGGAGCGTCACAAACCCATCTATTCTTAAGGTTGTCAAGTGTGTTGAATGCACCGTACTACAGTGTGCCAGCTTCATACGGAACTGGCTATCGTGTCATCTCTTTTGTTTTCGTTTGTCTTTTCAGGAAAGCCGGGTGGCAATTTTCCTAAGGCAAGCTTTGTAAGTCTAGGGTTTTGGGCAGAGCAGCAGCAACCGGTTTTGGACACGATGCCACACCGTGGCAAAGCAAATTTCGGACGATTGGCAAAGCGCATGATGCTTTCGGCAAGGGGACGCAATGACATCGCAAGACACTGCTGATACTGGCATGGCAGATATGGACATGACAGATACGGGCATGTTTCTGGCCAAGGCGGATATTTTCGCCAGCCTGACACCGGAAGAAGATAGGGCATGGTCGCAGCTCTGCACCGTTGAGAGCGTTTCGGGTGGCACGATTGTCCTCGATTATGGCATAAGACCCGAAATTGTGCTCGTCGTCCTATCCGGCGCTCTGCGTGCCACGTTGCGTGTTTCAGCCGGAAAGGAGTTATTTCTGGATATGATCGGCCCCGGCGGCACCATGGCAGAAATGGATGCGATACGCCCTGAAGGCTATAATCTCTGTCTGATGGCCACCACCGATGCGACGCTGGTTCGAATGCCAGTGGACGTCTTCAATGACATTATCGCTCAAAAACACACCGTCTGTCTGAGCCTTCTGTCCGTATTGGTCCAGCGCATGCACGTCCTGCATGCCAGAATATGCGAGTTTTCCTATCTCGATGTCCGGCACCGCCTTTACACAACCTTGCTACGATTGTCGAAACCTTCTGAGGACAAGCCTCAGCAGCGCACGATCTCTCCGGTTATCATTCACGCGGCTTTAGCCGAACATGTTGGCGCACGCCGCGAAACCGTCTCACGCGAGATGTCGCGTCTGGTGCAGGATGGGGTGATCGAACGCAACCGTAATGCGATTGTCATCCGTCAACCCCATGAGTTATTGCGGCGCCTGTCGCAATTCGATTTTGCATGAATTGTTATTTTTCCCAATAGTTTAGGTCGAAATTCAAGGCGACGGTCCCTCATGGATCTCGCCAATTGCCCTAAAACAAGAAAAACTAAAATTTTAGCTTATTGCTTTAGTCAATTTCAGTGTGCCCCTGCTACAAGCAAGGGTAATCGCTGAGACTTGGAGCGCTGACTTGGTTCTGCATGATGCAGACTGCTCCCCGCAAGGTCCAGCATGGAAAATGCAATCCTGACATGATGCTGCCCGAATGCGACAGTCCGCCCGACCGTTGCGGATGTGTTGTCATCAGGTCTGCTGTCCCAGCGAAAACCCTCAACGGAGGAAACCATGAGCATTCTGATCGTTGAAGACAATGCCACCAACGCGATGATCCTGAAACATCTGGCACGCAAGGTCGCCGATGATGAAATCATCGTGCAGGCCGATGCCAATGAGGCGCTGGTTCTGTGTCATCAAACACTGTTCAATCTGTTGATCGTCGATCAGATCCTGCCGGGTATGAGCGGTTTGCAATTTGTCACCACGCTCCGCCAGCTCGGCCGTTATGACCAGGTGCCGATCATTATGGTCACCGCCGACAATGAGCCGGGACTGCGCCAGGCCGCCCGTCAGGTCGGCATTACCGACTTTTTGACCAAGCCGGTTGAAGCCCTGGCCTTCCGCCAGTTGATCGCCAATTACCGTGGCGGCAGCGTTGCGGGTGAAGCGCGGGGCGCTGTGGTCCGATGAAAGGATATGTCCTCGCCATCGCCCTGCTTTTTGCCTTGGTACCGCGCGCCGAGGCGCTCGACAAGCCCAAGGGTGCCGTCATCCTGACTGTCGAAGGCAAGCTTTCCCACTCCAACAGCGGCGACAAGGCCATTTTCGATCTCGCCATGCTGGACGCCTTGCCAGGACGGACCGTGACGCTTGAGACCCCATGGACGAAAAAGCCGGCCACCTATTCCGGCCCCTTGCTGCGCGCTGTTCTGGATGCCGCGGGCGCTGGACGGGGAGCTGTCACGGTACGGGCGCTCAATGACTATTCGGCAGTCATTCCGCCAGAAGATGTAACCGGGCTCAACATTATCCTTGCCACACGCATGGACGGTGAAACCATGCCGGTGCGTGACAAGGGCCCGATGATGGTGATCTATCCGTTCGACGAGGACAGCAGTCTCTATACGGAAACCTATTTCGCGCGCTCCGTTTGGCAGATCAAATCGCTCGAGGTTCGGTGATGCTGCTCGCTCCAGCCACAGCGCAAAAACGTCAAACGCAGCCAAAGACGACCATGATCCTGTTGATCCTGTCGGGTGTCTTGCTGCTGACATTTCTTCTGCTGTTCAAGGATGTATCGGACCGCTATCGCCTGCTGTTTGACGATATCCGGGAAAACGCAGTCTGGTCGATCTACCAATTGGACCGGGAAGCGCGCGCCCTCGATTATGTCCTGGTGGAAGCCAGCAACCAGGGTGCCAGCGACGAGAAGGCAATCGCGCAAGTGTCTATGCGCTACGATATCCTCCTGTCCCGGATCAACCTGGTCAATGATTCCAAATTCGGTAGCTATTTCAACAGTGACACGACGATATCAGGCCATTTGCAAAGCATCGGCGACATCATCCGGAAAATAGAACCGGTTTTGGATGGATTTCAAACCGGCGTTGTACCGGACACTCAACAGATTAAAGAGGTTAAGCAGGACCTGGATGTCTTGTGCGCGCAAACCAACGACCTGTTGATCTACACCAATTCCTACGTTGGCAGCCAACGCTCCACCATCCGCAGCGCCATGTTCGAGATGGAAAAGACCTCGGCAATTATGCTCGGTCTGTTGATGGCGTCGGTAATCTTTCTCGTCGTCACGTTACACCGCCAGCTCAAGTCGGTCCGCGAGACCAGCCGCCGCCTGGAAACCATGACCAGGGAACTGTCGGATGCTTACGAGGCTGCCGATTCCGGCAACCGGGCCAAATCCCAGTTCATGGCCACCATGGGCCATGAAATCCGCACACCGCTCAATGCCATCCTGGGCATGGCCGAATTGCTGGAATATTCGCAGCTGCCGTCTGATGCCCTGCAAAGCGTCAAGACCATCCGCTCGTCTGGCGAAGCGCTGCTGGAAGTGATCAACGAGATCCTGGATTACTCGAAGATCGAGCATGGCAAGCTGGAGCTGGAAGAACGCGCCGTCGATATTTCCAGCCTGGCTGAAAATACCATCAGCATCATGCAGGGCCGCTCTGACGATCAGGACAACCAGCTAGTGCTGGATATTCCGGTGTCTCTCGATGCGCTCTATGTGCGCACCGATCCCACCCGCCTGCGCCAGGTTCTACTCAATCTGCTCAGCAATGCCATCAAATTCACCCAGAACGGCGTGGTGACACTGCGGCTGCGCGAATTCTATCGCGGCAGCGCGTTGATGTTGCGGTTTGAGGTGGAAGATACCGGCATCGGCATCGATGAGACCGGGCTTGCCAAATTGTTCAAGCCATTTTCGCAGGTCGATGCCAGCATCAGCCGCAAATATGGCGGCACCGGGCTTGGACTGACAATCTGCAAGCAGATTGTCGAGAAGCTTGGCGGCGAACTGGGCATGAGCAGCACGGTGGGGGTTGGCAGCATCTTCTGGTTCGAACTGCCGGTTATGGCAGCCGGAAAGGACGATGTCCGCCAGAATGCCCGCCACAGCAGCGCGGATTTGCCTCGTCTGAAGATCCTACTGGTGGAGGATAACCGGGTCAACCAGCAGGTTGCCAGCCGTTTCCTGTCGAAACTCGGTCAGGATGTGGTTGTGGCTGGCGATGGTGCCCAGGCGGTCGCCCGCACCGAGCGGGAAGTCTTCGACATGATCCTGATGGATATGCAAATGCCGGTCATGGACGGTATCGAGGCAACCCGTCATATCATCGAGCGCGGCGGGGCTTCCGCCTTGACGCCGATTGTTGCCATGACCGCAAATGCTTCTGACGATGATCGTCGTCGGTGCCGCGCTGCCGGCATGGTGGGATTCGAATCCAAACCCGTGACCATGAACCGCCTGCGCGACCTCATTCTGAGTTTTGCACCGGTGGACCGCGAACAGGCCTCGGGTGAGGAGCCAGTTGAGACCAAGCCTCAGCAAGACAGTGTGTTGGACCATAGCCCACTGACGCTGCAACAGCATCTTGACGAGATTAACGGGCTTGACGAGGCCCGCCATGATGAACTGGTCGAGGCTCTGGGCGAAGAGATCTACCAGGAACTGATCGAATCGTTCTTTGACGATGCCGCCCAGCTGCTTGGCGAATTGCACAATGCCATGGCCCAGCGCAATCCCCGCGAAATCGATCGCGTGCTCCACACGATCAAGGGGGCTGCCGTCAATGTTGGTTTGAACGATATTGCAGGCTTTGCCCATGCGTTAAGAGTGCAGCAGCCGACGCCGGATGCCGTTCACAGGTTGACGCAAGAGGTGGATTTGATGAAGCTCAAACTGGTAGGAGCCTGAAACGGCGGAACCATTCCAACCCCTGAGGGAGCGCTTGGGGAAACCTACGGGGCGCATTGAACCCCGCAGACAATTGAAACAGGTGGCCTGACGGTCGCGGAGGCTATAATGCGCATATTGCTGGTTGATGATAACAATACCAATTTGAAACTGCTGACCCGCCTGGTCAAGAAAATCGACCACTGCGAACCCGTGGCCTTTTCAACCCCGGAGGAGGTGCTCTCCGCGCTGCCGGAGCTGGATTTCGATGTTGCCATCATCGATTACCAGATGCCGGTGTATAATGGCGTCGAGCTTTACACGGAGATTGTGCGATTCGAGAAATATGCCCAGGTGCCGGTGGTATTCATCACCGCCGACAAGGATATGACAACGCGGATGGCCGCGTTGAATGCCGGGGCTATCGACTTCCTGACCAAGCCGGTTAACCCGATCGAATTCCAGGCCCGCATCCACAATATCGTCAGCCTGTCGATTGCCCGTCGTCAGCTGGCGGACCAGGCCGAATGGCTGCGACGCGAAGTGGACAGGGCCGTGGGCGAGTTGCGGCAGCGCGAACAGGAAATCATTGAACGCCTGACGCTGGCAGCCGGCTACAAGGACCCGGATACGTCGCGCCATACCTTGCGGGTTGCCGCCTATGCGCAGGCCATCGCCCACGAAATGGGATTGCCAGAGCAGTTCTGCACCGATCTGAAGCTGGCAGCGCCGATGCATGACATCGGCAAGGTCGCCATGCCCGACACGGTCTTGCTCAAGCAGGGCCGGCTGACCGAATCCGAATATCGCCAGATGCAGTCTCATGCCCAGATCGGCAGTGACATTCTCGCCCAGTCTCATTCCTCGCTGCTTCAGCTTGCCGCTGAAATCGCCGCCAGCCACCATGAGCGCTGGGATGGGCAAGGCTATCCCAACCGCCTGGCAGGCGACGCCATTCCCCTGTCCGGCCGGATCGTCTGCATTGCCGACAATTTCGACGCCCTGACCACTGAGCGCCCCTATAAGCCTGCCTGGTCCTATGAACGGACTGTGGAGCATGTGTTGGCGCGGGCTGGAAGTCAGTTCGACCCGGCCTGCGTTGCCGCATTTGAACGGGCGCTACCGGCAATCCATGAGATTATTGAGGCCGACCGGCGTGAACAGGCCGAGGAAGCAGCCAGAAAGGCCGCTGCCCTGCCGTTGGACAAAATCGCCTGACGGCATTGCCGCGCTTGCCTCCAACGCTGAACATGGTATTTCCAGCATGGATATAGGGCGCAAGCAGTTTGCAGCGCCGCCAAGCCTGATACTCGCCGGAGATCCGCCATGCGCTCGCTTACCATTCGCCGCCCCGATGACTGGCATCTACATCTCCGCGACGGCGCCATGCTGGAAGGTGTGATCGGCGATACCAGCCGGCACTTCGCCCGCGCCATCATCATGCCGAACCTGGTGCCGCCGGTGGTGACGACAGCGGATGCAGAGGCTTATCGGCAGCGCATTCTGGCCGCCGTGCCGAAGGGCGATCGCTTCGAGCCACTGATGACCCTGTATCTGACGGAGCAGACCAGCCCTGATGATGTTGAGGAGGGCAAAACAACCGGACTGATCACCGCGGTGAAGCTCTATCCAGCCGGTGCCACCACCAATTCTCATGGCGGCGTGCGCGATCTCGACAAGGCGATGCCGGTTCTGGAGCGGATGGCGAAAATCGGATTGCCGCTTTGTGTCCATGGTGAAGTCACGACGCCGGAGGTGGATATTTTCGATCGTGAGGCGGTATTTATCGACACCGTGCTGGATCCATTGCGCCGCCGTCTGCCGGAGTTGAAGGTGACGATGGAACATGTCACCACATCCGACGGGATCGATTATATCCTCAGTGCCGATAGCAATCTGGCTGGCTCGATTACCACCCATCATCTGATCATCAACCGCAATGCCATTCTGGTTGGTGGCATCAGGCCGCATTATTATTGCCTGCCGGTTGCCAAGCGCGAAAGCCATCGCCTTGCCTTGCGCCGCGCTGCGACCTCCGGTGACAGCCGGTTTTTCCTTGGCACGGATTCAGCCCCGCATGTCGATCCTTTGAAGGAATGCGGCTGCGGCTGCGCGGGTATTTATACGTCCATCAACACAATGAGCTGCCTTGCTCATGTGTTTGAGGAGGACGAGGCCCTCGACCGGTTGGAAGCCTTTGCCTCGCTCAACGGTCCGGCCTGGTATGGGCTTCAACCAAACGACGAGATGATAACCCTCGTCAGACGTGACGCACCGGTCGCCTTTCCGGCAAAGATTGAAACGGGTGCTGGACCGGTCACCGTTTTCGACCCGATGTTTCCAATCCATTGGGACGTCGAGGCCGCAATACAGGCTTGACCCGATGCGGATCATCCATCAAGTTGACGGTCATGATGGAGTAAGGAAAACTGAAATTTATCCTCCGCGAAGCTTTTTAAGGCGAATATTGGCATAGAGACCTATTCCTGGACTCGGTCCGGGCAGAAACGCGATCTGGGGTATTTCATTTTTCCTTGGGGGCGCCGGGTTCCACCTTATCCCCCCATACTCACGCGTTTCAGGGTAGACATGATGGTGGATTTTAGTTCTTTACTTCTCGCCCTGGGCGTTTCCACGCTGTGCCTCCTTTTCACCTTCCTGGGAACATGGATGGCGCGGCGGGAAAACTCCTTCCTGCTCAGCTGGGTTATCGGGCTTGCCCTCACCATGGTCGGAATTCTGGCCTATGGCCTTTTCACTTCGACCCCTTCACGAGGTCTGGGGGCGCTGGCCATGTCCTCGATCATCACCGGTTTCTTCATCCTTTATGCCGCCGCCAGGCAGTTTCGCACAGGGATTATACCCTTCAAGACGCTGATCGGTGTCTCCTGCGTTGCTGTCATCGCGCTGAGTGCGGCCTTCCTATCAGGATATGGCGGCATTGGCTTTATGCTGTTCAACACCGCTACCGCCATCGTGATGTTGGCAATTGCCCATCAATACTGGCTTGGACGGGCGGAATCGCCCGGCGTACTTTCCGGCATGACCGTGCTTTATGGCGCCACCAGCCTCTCTTTCCTCGCCTGCGCCCTGGCTTTGATCCAGCGTGGCGAGTGGCGGCTGGCGGTGGCACCGAGCGGATGGGTGGAAGATATCAATATGGCGGTCTGCATTGCTGGCATGAGTGGTATCGGCGCCCTGTCTCTGACCCTGCATCAGGCCCGGATCACTGCCCGGCACCGGCTGGAGGCAATGACCGATGCGTTGACAGGCCTTTGCAATCGCCGGGCTCTGTTCAATGCACATGGCACCAAAACCTTCCACGAGGATATGGCGATGTTGGTTTTTGACATCGACCGTTTCAAAGCGATCAATGACCGCTATGGCCATGCTGTGGGCGACGAGGTGATCCGTAATATTGCTGCGGAACTGAAAACAGCCATCGGTCTTTCCAGCGTCACCCGCCTGGGAGGTGAAGAGTTTGCCGCCGTGCTGGAAAATGCTGCGCCAGGACGGGCCGAGTGGATCGGCGAGCGGATCCGGCGCCAGCTTCAGGATCGCGAAGTCGTGGTGGATGGAGACAGTTTCGTGGCAACGACCAGTGTCGGCATTGCCTATGGCACGGTATCCGGCCTGACCTTCGATGAGATCCTCAACCTGGCGGACAATGCGCTTTACAATGCCAAACGGCTCGGTCGCAACCGGGTAGAAACGGCAGTGGCAAACTGGGAGAGTGGCCTGTCAGTGGAAGCCGACAGCGCCTAAAGGATGTCCAGGAAAAGCAGAACCAGTTTCCCGAAACGACAAAAGACCGCCAAAAACAAAGGGCGGTTCGATTGTAAATGACGCGCGCTTATCCCCGGATATATCCTCTGGCCTGCCTTCCAGCTTCCTGCTATGGGCATGGATGCGTTAAAGCCGCGCGGGTAAAGGCAAGGACATGTCTACTCCGCCGCAGCCTCGCCATGTGATTGCCGGAGCGACTGCGGTCATCCCGGCTGACCCATTTGCGCAGAAGACAGGAGCACCGATGACCCAGACTTCCTTTTCCGATCCGGCCGTCATGGCGGAGTTGCTGGCGAAAATGCTCTGGGAAATCAAGGCGGTGCATTTCAATGCCGCTGAGCCTTACAAGCTGGCTTCCGGCATGCGCAGCCCCGTCTATATCGATTGCCGCAAGCTTCTGTCCTATCCGCGTGTCCGTTCTGCCGTGATGGACTTTGCGGTTGCCACGCTGCTGCGCAATGCCGGTTTCGAGCAATTCGACTGTATTGCCGGTGGCGAGACGGCGGGCATTCCCTTTGCCGCTCTGTTGGCCGATCGGCTGGCGCTGCCAATGATCTATGTGCGCAAGCAGCCCAAGGGCCATGGCCGCAACGCCCAGATCGAGGGTCATATGCCTGACGGTGCCCGGGTGCTTGTCATCGAAGACCTGACGACAGCAGGCGGCAGCATGTTTACCTTTATCGATGCCGTGCGGGCCGCTGGCGGTGTGGTGGATCACAGTATCGCTTTGTTCTTCTACGGGATCTTCCCGCAAGCCCATCAGCGTTTCGAAAACGGCAACGTCAAACTTCATTATATCGCCACCTGGCGCAATGTTCTGGCCGTGGCCCGCGACCAGAAACTGTTTGATGACAAAACCTTGTCGGAAGTGGAATCCTTCCTGGATGCCCCACTCGAATGGTCCGGTCGCAATGGCGGGGTCAGCACGCTGGGTTGAGACTGCCTTGCGAAGATCCGCCAGGGTGGCTGGCATTTCTTCGCTTTCTGTTTTAAATCGATTGAAGTTTATCCGAAAGCCCGGTTTGGGAGGCCAGAATGATCCTGTGTTGCGGTGAAGCCCTGATTGACATGTTGCCACGCGAAACGACGTTGGGTGAAAAGGGCTTTTCGCCCTATGCGGGCGGCGCGGTCTTCAACACCGGCATTGCGCTTGGACGCCTGGGCGTTGCCTCCGGCTTCTTCACCGGCCTTTCCGACGACATGATGGGCGATATCCTGCGTGACACGCTGCGTGCCAGCCATGTGGATTTCAGCTATTGCGCCACCTTGTCGCGACCGACGACCATTGCCTTCGTCAAGCTGGTCGATGGCCATGCTACTTACGCCTTCTACGATGAAAACACTGCTGGACGGATGATTACCGAGGCGGACCTGCCAGCCCTGGGCGAAGACTGTGAAGCGCTGCATTTCGGCGCAATCAGCCTGATCCCCGAGCCCTGCGGCTCGACCTATGAAGCGCTGCTCAACCGCGAACACAAGACCCGGGTTATCTCGCTTGATCCCAATATCCGCCCCGGCTTCATCAAGGATAAGGCTGCCCATATGGCCCGTATCCGCCGCATGGCAGCGCTTTCCGACATCGTCAAGTTTTCCGATGAGGATCTCGCCTGGTTCGGCCTGGACGGCGACGAAGACACGCTTGCCCGTCACTGGCTGCATCACGGTGCCAAACTGGTGGTCGTCACGCGCGGTGCCGATGGCGCGGTTGGCTATACAGCTGATCATAAGGTCGAAGTGCCGAGCGAAAAGGTAACGGTGGTCGATACGGTTGGTGCAGGCGACACATTCGATGCAGGTGTTCTCGCCTCGCTGAAAATGCAGAACCTGCTGACCAAGCAACAAGTGACAAAATTGACAGAAGAGCAGATCGCCAAGGCCTTGGCACTCGGCTCCAAAGCCGCAGCGGTGACGGTATCGCGGGCAGGCGCCAATCCGCCCTTTGCGCATGAAATCGGGCTTTAGAGTCTGCCAGGGAAACCGCTTTTTACTTTTCCCTGACAAACGCTAGATCACGCCGCCATTGGCGTGGATTGTCTGGCCATTGACCCAGCCTCCCTCGGGGCCGACAAGAAAGGCGACGGCGGCGGCGATCTCCTCTGGCGTTCCGATCCGTTCAAGCGGTGCCAAGCGGGCAAAGGCCTCAATGGCTACCGGGCTTTTTCCATCCAGGAACAGGTCCGTGGCCGTCGCACCAGGGGCGATGGCATTGACGGTAATGCTGCGTCCGCGCAATTCCTTGGCGAGGATGCTCGTCATTGTTTCGATGGCTGCTTTGGTGGCGGCATAGATGCTGTAGTTTTCCGCTCGCATCGCCGCAACGCTGCTGGAAATATTGACGATCCGACCGCCCTCGTGCATTCGCCGCGCCGCTTCGCGCATGCCAAAGAAAGTTCCCTTCAGATTGACGGCGATCTGACGCTCGAACATCGCGTCGTCGATATCGACCATCGGCTGACGCACCATGATACCGGCATTGTTCACCAGAATATCGGCGCGGCCAGCCACCACCTCGGCTTTGTCGAACAGGCGCGGAAAGGTCCCGGGATCGGCAATGTCGGCGGCAAGCGCCAGAGCCTTGCCGCCCGAAGCACAAATCTCCTCAGCCAGGGTTTGAGCGCCATTGCCATCGACATCACTGATGATGACAATGGCGCCGTCGTAGGCTAGCCGTCTGGCAACCGCAGCGCCAATGCCACGCGCGGCCCCAGTGATGATCGCCAGCCTGCCCCGGCTCATGCCAGCCTCAGGACGCCAAATTGCTCAAGGCAGCGACCAGTCCTGCCGTCGACGCATCCTGCCCATCGGTCCCGGCCTTGCCCTGCACCACCGGCAGCAGGCCGGTTGCCAGTTCCTTGCCCAGTTCCACGCCCCATTGATCGAAGGAATTGATGCCGAACAGCACGCCTTCGACAAACACCCGGTGTTCGTAAAGCGCGATCAGCCGTCCGAGCGCAAAAGGGGTCAATTGTTCATAGACGAATGTGATCGACGGACGGTTGCCGGTAAAGACCCGGTGCGGGGCGATATGATCGGCCTTGGCCTGGTCCATACCGGATTTCAGCAGCTGGCCCTTGGCCTCATCCAGCGTGCGTCCCTTCATCAGGGCTGCCGATTGGGCCAGGCAATTGGCGATCAGCAAGTCGTGCTGATGGCGCAATTCCGGCTCGAAGCCCTTGGCAGCGATCATAAACTCGGCTGGGATCACGCTCGTACCCTGGTGGATCAGCTGGTAGAAAGCGTGCTGGCCATTGGTGCCGGGTTCGCCCCAGACCACGGGACCGGAATTGCCCTTGACCGGGCTGCCATCGATGGTCACGCCCTTGCCGTTCGATTCCATGTCAAGCTGCTGGAGATAGGCAGGGAAGCGTGACAGGCGCTGATCGTAGGGCAGGATGGCGCGGGTTGGGTAATCCAGGACGTTGCGATGGTGATAGCCGATAGCGCCCAACAGCATCGGCAGGTTTTCCCGGAAAGGCGCGGTGCGGAAATGCATATCCATGGCATGAGCACCGGCCAGGAATTCCACGAAATTATCGGCCCCGACGGCAATCATCAGCGGCAGGCCGATGGCCGACCAGATGGAATAACGTCCACCGACCCAATCCCAGAAGCCGAACACCCGATCGGAACCGATGCCGAAGGCCGCGACTTTTTCAAGCGCGGTCGAAACGGCGGCAAAGTGATCGCCGACGGCATTTTCACCCAGCGCTGAGGCAATGAAGGCCCGCGCCGTTGCGGCATTGGTCATGGTCTCAATGGTGGTGAAGGTCTTGGAGGCGACGATGAACAGCGTGGTTTCCGGCTCCAGCAGTTTCAGCGTATCGGCGATATGGGCGCCATCGACATTGGAGACGAAATGCAGGCGCGGGCCGTCGTGAAACGGTGCCAGCGCCAGCGTTGCCATGGCGGGGCCGAGATCGGACCCACCAATGCCGATATTGACCACGTCGGTGATCTGGAGGCCGGTCGAGCCGGTGATCGTACCCTGCCGCAGGCCTTCCGCGAAAGCCGACATGGCGTGCAACACGGCATTGACATCGGGCATGACATTCTTGCCATCGACCACGACAGGCGTGTTGGCGCGGTTGCGCAGTGCCGTATGCAAGACGGCGCGGCCTTCGGTAAAGTTGATGGCCTCACCGTTAAACATCGCTTCGCGCTTTTCAGCCACGCCACCTTGCGTGCAGAGCTTTTCCAGCAGGGCCATGATCTCGTCATTGACGGCGCATTTGGAGTAATCCATCAGCAGGTCGTCAAAGCGACTGGAAAACCGCTCGAAACGGTTGGGATCGCTTGCAAAAGCGCCGCGAATATCAGTGGCGGCGGTGGCCGCGACGGTGGACTTCAGCTGTTCGACGATAGCGTGCATTCGCATACTCCAATCCAATCACGGACGGGAACCTACTGCATAATTCCCAAAACAGGAATGTTTTAGGGAGAAAAATAATCCGGCAGGCTTAAGGGGTGGCGGCCCTCTCTTCCCCGCAAGGCAGAAAGGACCGACGAGGGGGCAGAATGCCCCATCTCGTCCCTGTCTGCCCGGTGTCTTTAAGGTCTCAGATCCTTGCGCAGAATCTTGCCGACGTTGGATTTCGGCAACTCTTCAAGAAAGGCCACATGGCGGGGACGCTTGTAATTGGTCAGGTTTGTGGCGCAATGGTCCTTAACCTGCTGCTCCGTCAAGCTTGGGTCTTTGCGCACCACAAACAGTTTGACGGCTTCACCGGAATGCGGGTCCGGCACACCGATAGCCGCGGCCTCCAGCACGCCGGGATGCATGACCGCGACTTCCTCGATCTCGTTGGGATAGACATTGAAGCCGGAGACCAGGATCATATCCTTCTTGCGGTCGACAATCTTGGTATAGCCGCGCGCGTCCATGAAGCCCATGTCACCGGTGCGGAAAAACCCGTCCTCACTCATCGCCCGCGCCGTTTCTTCCGGTCGTTGCCAGTAGCCGGCCATCACCTGCGGTCCGCGAATGCAGATTTCCCCGACCTCTCCCAAAGCCAGGCTTTCACCCTGTTCATCACGGATGTCGACATCGGTGGAGGAAATCGGCATGCCGATGCAGCCGCTGAAGTCCTTGTCGTTCATGCGATTGGCGGTTGCCACCGGCGATGTTTCAGACAGGCCGTAACCCTCGGTGATCGGGCAGCCGGTAATCTGATGCCACCGTTCGGCAATCGGCCGCTGCACCGACATGCCACCGGCAAAGGTCAGTTGCAGATGGGAAAAGTCCAGCTTGCGGAAGGCCTCATTGTTCATCAGAGCATTGAACAGCGTATTCAAGCCGATGATGACATTGAAATCATACTGGGACAGTTCCTTGGCAAAGCCTGGAATGTCACGCGGATTGGCGATCAGAATGTTGTGGCCGCCGCAGGCAATGCCCATCAGGGCGTTCACGGTCAGCGCAAAGATATGATAGAGCGGCAAAGCGCAGATGAAGGTCAGCGTTTCCGGTCTTGGGCGCGTATCGAAAGCGGACCCCAACCACAGCGACATCTGCATGGTATTGGCGATCAGGTTGCCGTGGGTCAGCACCGCCCCCTTGGACACGCCTGTCGTACCGCCTGTATATTGCAGAAAGGCGATATCGTTGCGCGAAAGGGTTTCAGGCCGCAGTCGGGCTTTTCCACCTGCCGCGAGCACCGATGCGAAGCTTCGGGAATTGGCAATCGACCAGGCTGGCACGAGCTTCTTCACCTTGCGAACGATGAAATTCACCAGATGGCCCTTCAGGCCAAGCATGTCGCCCATGCTGGTAACGACCACGCGGCGTAGCGACACCTTGTCCATCACCGCCTGGACCGTGTGGGCAAAATTCTCCAGCACGAAAATGGCAACCGCGCCGGAATCCTTCAGCTGATGCGCCAGTTCGCGCGGAGTATAGAGCGGATTGACATTGACGACGATCATTCCAGCCTTGAGGATGCCAAACACAATAACCGGGTTTTGCAAGACATTGGGCATCATCACGGCGATCCGGTCGCCTTTGCTGAACCCTTCCGCTTGCAGCCAGGCGGCAATTTTCGTCGCCTGCTCGCCAAGCTCCTGGAAGGTCATGGAGCGGCCCATGCTGGTGAAGGCCTTGCGGGAGGCATAGGTCACGCAGTTTTCATCGAACAGTTCAGGCAGCGATTCGTGATCAAGGGGCGGCAGTTCCGCAGGCACCGAGGCAGGATAGGATGCAAGCCAGATTCGGCGCGACGCAAAATTGCTTTCAGGCCTGGACAGAGTATTCATTCCTCACTCCCTTTTTCGACTTCCTGCCCCTCCCTCCTCAAGGTGATGACAGTGCGCCCGACCACGCACTCCAAATATGGAGCGTTGAGCTCCAGGAATGCAAGTCCAACGTTATAATAACTTTGACGTAAACGTCAATTAATCCCTAGCGAAAATAATTTGGAATCATTTTGTTCCAGGGCATCGAAGATGCTCACGCACTGGCGCCTTCGACAACAACCACATGGCGATCAGTTTCGCATTGAACCAACCTCCCGGTGATGCGTTAGCTCTTATGAGACTTCACGCAAACAAGGAGGAAAGTGTCATGGTCTTCAAACCGGCTAAAACTTTCGGGGAGACCCCTGGTATCGTTGAGGAAAATCCGCCTCTGGCGGAGTTGGAAACGGCAGTGGCCTCTCAGCTTGCCGGTTCCGACGGTATCGATGCCTCTGATATCGAGGTGATATCGATCGGCAATGAAATTTGTTTGCGAGGCCTTGTCTATTCCGAGAGCGAGGTCGACCGAGCCGTTGAAGTCGCTCTTTCAGTTCCCGGTGTTTTCAAGGTTTCCGTCGACCTGGAGATTGTCGAGCGCACGATCCATTGATGGGGATCTCCATACGTGGCGTGTGGCACCACTCCATAAATATAAAGGCCCGGGAAAACCCCGGGCCTTTATCATTTCAGTTGTGATGCGCTATCGCAGATCAGGTTTGAATCGTCCGCAAAAGCGCCATGCTACGCGGCAGCAGTTTGAATGTTTCGCCTTGCTTGACCTTCTCGCCTTGGCGCTCCGGATCGCCGGTGATCAGTTCGAGTACCCGTTCCCCACCGCTCTCCTTGGGAATGGTGAAGGTGGTGTCTTCATCGAGCGGGTTGAACAGCATCATGATATCCGACCAGATGCCCTCTTCGGCCTGGAGGTCTTCACGATGTAGGCGTGTGATCAGCGCATTGCTGTTTTCCCAGTTTTCCGATGTTTGACGGCCGCCGCTGACACTGTACCAATCAATCATCATGCCATCGCGCCAGTTCTCCCGCCGCAGCAACGGCTGCTCCTTGCGCAGTGAGATGACCCGCTTGGTGAAATCACGCAGGGCATCGGCGCTGTCGGGCAGATTTTCCCAATGCAGCCAGCTGATTTCGCTATCCTGGCAATAGCCATTGTTATTGCCCATCTGCGAACGCCCGAACTCGTCACCGGCCAGCAGCATCGGCGTGCCGTGGGAAAACAGCAGAGTGGCCAGGAAATTGCGCTTCTGGCGCTCGCGCACCGCATTGGTGCCTTCGTCATCCGTCGGACCCTCGTGACCATAATTATGGCTGCGATTGTCGTTGTGACCGTCGTTATTATCCTCGCCATTGTCTTCGTTATGCTTGCCATCGTAGGAGACGAGGTCGTTCAGCGTGAAGCCGTCATGGGCGGTGATGAAATTGACGCTGGCCCAGGGGCGACGGCCGCGCTGGTCGTAAAGATCGCCGGAGCCCAGCAGACGCGCCGCGAAATCCGGAGCGCAATTGTCACCGTTCAGCCAATATTCGCGGCAGCTGTCACGGTATTTGTCATTCCACTCCGCCCAGCCCGGTGGAAAGCCGCCAACCTGATAACCCCCTGGACCGATGTCCCACGGCTCGCCGATCAGCTTGACGCCGGCAAGGGTCGGGTCCTGGGTAACCGCGTCGAAAAAGCCGCCGCGCTCATCGAAGCCTTCGGGCTCGCGGCCCAGGATGGTGCCGAGATCGAAACGGAAGCCATCGACATGCATGTCATCGGCCCAGTAGCGCAGCGAGTCCATCACCATCTGCAGAACCCGCGGATGGGAGGTGTTCACCGTGTTGCCGGTGCCGGTATCATTGATGTAATAACGGTGATTATCCGGCAGGGTGCGGTAGTAGGAAAAGTTGTCGATGCCCTTGAAGGATAGGGTCGAGCCAAGTTCATTGCCTTCCGCCGTGTGATTGTAGACCACGTCGAGAATGACCTCGATGCCGCCATCATGGAAAGCGCGAACCATGTCGCGGAAGCCCTGGATGCCGTTTGCGCCGTAATAACGGTGCGCAGGGGCAAAAAAGCCGATGGTATTATAACCCCAGTAATTTTTCAGGCCCTTGTCCAGCAACGGGCCATCATCCGGGAAGGCGTGGATGGGCAGCAGTTCGACAGAGGTAATGCCAAGGCTCTTGATATAATCAACCGCCGCCTTGTGACCGAGGCCTTCGAACGTGCCGCGCAGTTCCTGCGGAATGGCGGGATTGAGCTGTGTGAAGCCCTTGACATGGGTTTCATAGACAATCGTATCGGCCCAGGAGACCTGAGGACGGCGATCATTGCCCCAATCGATCTGATTGGGATCCACGACCCGGCATTTGGGCATGAAAGCCGCGCTGTCGAGATCGTTGAAGGACAGATCCTTGTCAGGATCGTCGAAATGATAGCCGAACACTTCGGGCGACCACCGGATATCGCCCACCAGTTCGCGGGCATAAGGATCGAGCAGCAGCTTGTTATGATTGAAGCGATGGCCGTTCTCGGGCTCGAACGGTCCATGGACACGGAAGCCGTAGAGGGCGCCCGGCTTCAGGCCCGGTACAAACCCGTGCCAGATTTCATTGGTGTAATCAGGCAGATCCATCCGGGCGATCTCAATGCTGCCGCTGGGATCGTAGAGGCACAGCTCGACGCGATCGGCGTGGGCGGAAAACAGGGCAAAATTAACCCCTTCGCCCGTGTAGCGGGCACCCAGCCGTTGCCACTCGCCGGGAAGAATTTTGAAGTTGGTCGTTTGGATGTCCATGGTCGCTCTCAGGGCTTGTCGCTGCGGTGCAACAGTAATTCCCTCGCCATGGCTTTGTTCCTTGCCGCCTCCAGGAACATTTACCGGCTTTATCTGTTCGTCATTTCCATTGGTCATTTCGGTGACGCCTGTCGGCTTGCCGGTGCGGTCAGTGAATGAGGCTGCCAAGTGCCGCGCAATGACACAGAGGGTTGCATGCATCAGAATAAAATGGACGACAGTAAACGTGTGGCGCTGGTCACCGGCGCGGGTTCCGGCATTGGGCGAGCAGCTGCCCTGCGACTTGCCCAGGATGGCTGCGCCGTCGGGTTGCTGGGGCGAACCAAGCATGAGTTGGAACGGGTTGCCGAAGACATCCAACACGCGAATGGCGAGGCCATTGTGCTTGTCGCAGATGTCGCTGACAGCTCTTCCATGCGGGCAGGGGTCGAAACATTGATCGCATGGGGTAGCCGGCTCGACATCGTGGTGGCCAATGCCGGGGTCAATGGTGTTTGGGCACCAATCGATGAATTGCAGCCGCAGGAATGGGACCAGACGATGGCCATCAATCTGCGTGGCACCTATTTGACGGTGCATCTGACAGTGCCGCATCTGCGCCGCAATGGCGGTGGCAGTATTGTCGTTGTCTCTTCTATCAACGGCACGCGCACCTTCACCTCTCCTGGCGCCACAGCTTATAGTGCCACCAAGGCTGGACAATTGGCCATGGTGCAGCAATTGGCGGTGGAATTGGGGCCCGACCGCATTCGTATCAATGCGGTTTGCCCAGGTGCGATTGAAACGGCAATTGATGACAATACAAACAAGCGGGCCACTGAAAGGCTCGACATCCCGCAGCCATCGCCGCGCCAAGCCATTCCGCTGACCCATGGTACGCCGGGTACCGCCCAGGAAGTGGCCGATCTGATCGGCTTTCTGGCTTCCGATGCGGCTCGCCATATCAGTGGTACACCCGTCTGGATCGATGGGGCGCAAAGTCTGATACGATAGAATTCAACTGATCTATTTTGGTCGAAATAGTAAAAGGGGAGTTTAATGATGCAATTGTTTTAACTGTCGTTAAGTTTTGCATATTTTAATTATTTGTTAAGTATGACTTACTCTTTTTGGCCCAAAGTTGAACAAAGACCGCTTTGGCGCGTTAGCGGCTCAGACAAGGAGACAATGTCATGAAGCCAGAGCCTGAAACGATCCTGATTGTGGAAGACGATGCATTCATTTCGATGGATGCGGCCGATTGCGTTGCCCATGCGGGGGCCAATGTCGTGACCACGGAAACGGTCAGCGATGCGCTTATCTGCCTCGAAGCCAACAGGATCACCGCCGCCATCCTGGACTTCCAGGTGTTGGACGGAAAGATAACGCCGGTGGTGGAAAGACTATGTCGCTCCGGCATTCCCTACCGGGTCGTGTCGGGTTCGCCGCTTCAGGAAATCGTGGCCTGCGGCATTCCCGCCGACCGGATTATCGCCAAACCGGCGGATTATGTGAATGTGATGGTCCAACTGGTGCGAGAGCGCCCGTGGTCTGCATTGAGGGCAACCAGCTATTAACATCGGTTTTCCCGATACAAGATCATAGGTCAGGTTTTCGAATAGGGCCGCCAATTGCCATCGGTCGGATAGTCTACCTGCAAAAAATACAGGCCCTGCGGCGGTGCCACCGGGCCGCAGGCCTTGCGGTCGCGGGCCTCCAGGGCGGCGCGAACATCCTCCGGCGTCATCTTGCCTTCTCCCGCCATTTTCAAGGTGCCAGCAAAAGATCTAATCTGGTTGTGCAGAAAACTCTGGGCGGAGGCGCGGATCTCGATGAGATCGCCGTTGCAGCTGACATCCAGCCGGTCCAGCGTGCGCACCGGGCTGATGGCCTGACAATGAACCGAGCGGAAGGTGGTGAAATCGTGATTGCCAACCAGCATTTGCGCCGCCGCATGCATGGCTTCGTGGTCCAGCGGTTTCGATACCCACCAGGCGCGATTGGCCTCCAGCGCCAGCCGGGACGGGCGTGATATGATCCGATAAAGATAATGCCGCTTCAGGGCGGAAAATCGCGCATCGAAGGCATCAGGGATAGCTTCTGCAGCCAGTATTGAGACTGCTTCCCCAGCCTGCGCCAGATGCGCGTTCAGCGCGTTGCGCAGCTTGTATGGCAACCATTGACGCGAAAGATCGACATGCGCCACCTGGCCGCTGGCATGGACGCCGGAATCGGTGCGGCCCGCACCCCGGATCGCCACCGTTTCCCCGGTCAGGCCAAGCACTGCCGCTTCGAGCGCGCCCTGCACGGAGGGACCATTGTCCTGCCGTTGCCAGCCGACATAGGGTGTGCCGTCATATTCCACGGTCAGCTTGTAGCGTGGCATCAGGTTCTGGCCTTTGCCGAGGCAAATACAGTGCCTGCACCTATGGGCGTGCCGCGCAGGAATTCCGCTGCATCCAGCGGTTTGCCACCGGCCTTTTGCAGCCGGACAAGGCGGACCGCGCCCGTGCCACAGGCGATGGTCAGGGCGTCGTCCAGCACGGTGCCCGGCACGTTTGCGGTGTCCGTGACCTCTGCCATCTGGCTGCCCAGAACCTTGATACGTTCCGGCTTGCCGTTGATGTCCGCCTCGAACCAGGCGCCTGGAAAGGGCGACAGGCCGCGAATGCCGTTGTGAACCTGCGTGGCTGGCTTTGAAAAGTCGATGCGGGTTTCGGCCTTGTCGATCTTGGCGGCGTAGACGACACCGTGTTCTGGCTGGGCTGTCAGCGGCAGGTCGCCTGCCTCCAGTTTGGCCATGGCCTCAACCATTGCCTCGGCACCGATCTGGCTCAGGGCGTCATGTAGTTCACCGGCGGTCATGTCGGGGGTAATGGTCAGGTGGCGTGTCAGGGCCACCGGGCCGGTGTCCAGTCCCTTGTCCATCTTCATCACCATCATGCCGGTTTGCGTATCTCCAGCCATGATGGCGCGCTGGATCGGCGCTGCACCCCGCCAGCGGGGCAGCAGCGAGGCGTGGCCGTTATAACAGCCCAGCCGCGTGCCGGTCAGGATGGCTTCCGGCAGCAACAGGCCGTAGGCGACGACCACTGCGACATCGGCCTGATGGGCGGCGAAGGCATCGCGATCGTCCTGCACCTTGAAATTTAGCGGCGTCAGCACCGGCAGTCCGAGCTTTTCGGCCTGCTGATGGACGGGAGATTTGGTCAGATCCAGCCCCCGGCGCCCTGCCGGGCGTGGCGGCTGGCTATAGACCGCAACAATCTGATGGCCGGCGTCGTGGAGCGTGTTCAGGATCGGCACCGAAAACTCCGGAGTGCCCATGAAAATCATGCGAAGAGCCATGGATCAAGACCGATCTTCTAGAGGTTATCGGGGAGGACGTGGAACCGGATTTTCCCAAAACACGAGCAAGAACAACAGGGCCTGCAACCTGCTAGTTTCAGGGTGAGCCCCGCTGACCCTAGACCGTCACCTTTGACTTCGCCGCCTTGGAGAATTTCTTGATCACCATTTCACGTTTCAGCCGCGAAATATGGTCGATGAACAGCGTGCCGTTTAGGTGGTCGATTTCATGTTGCAGACAAGTAGCAAGCAGGCCATCGGCCTCGATCAACTGTTCCTTGCCGTGGCGATCCAGTGATTTTACCGTGACGGCTGCCGGGCGCTCCACCTCCGCATAGTAATCGGGAATGGAAAGGCAGCCTTCCTCATAGGTGGAGCGGGCCTGCGAACTGCCAATGATTTCCGGGTTGATAAAGACCAGCGGTTGCTTGTCTTCACCTTCCTTCGAGACATCGATGACCAGAAGGCGACGAGGCACGGCAATCTGAACGGCAGCGAGGCCGATACCGGGCGCATCATACATGGTCTCGAGCATGTCATCGATCAGCCGCTCAAGGTCGGCATCGATCCGCTCAATGGGTTGGGAGACCTCGCGCAGCAGCGGGTCAGGCAAAATGATAATCGGCTTTGTCGTCATGAATCTCCCCATAAACCATCCCGGTTTTCAAGGAAATCAAAAAAATGCGGTAAAAGCCATGCCTTTGACTGGAGCGCGTGGTTGATCAGTTCAGGACGCGGCGAAGATCCGGGGTGTCCAGAGAAAAGGCGGGAATGGCGACGTCGAATGTTTCGGCATCGTCAGTTTCCATTTCGTAGCGGCCGAACATGATACCGGATGGCGTGTCCAATGGACAGCCTGACGAATATTCAAAACTTTCACCCGGAGCCAGGCGTGGCTGTTCGCCGATCACGCCCGGACCGCTAACCTCGTCCACCTGGCCATTCTGATCCGTAATATGCCAGTAACGATTGATCAGCCGCACGGCCACATTCGACTGATTGACAATGACCACCCTGTAGCCCCAGACATAGCGACTGTCTTCCGGGTCGGACTGTTCCGCCAGGTAAAATGGCTCGACTGTGACCTCTATATCCCGTGTCAGCGCGCGATACATGAAAGGAGACTTCTTGACGCTTTGGTAAGCATACATTAGCAAAAGCCGATAAGGTTAAGGTTTGCGGCAATGTCGTCGCATGGAATAATCCTGCAACAATAAAGACCATTAATAGACTTAATTTCCAGTAAAAAATAAGGGTATTCAAAAATTTTTTAGAGTTTTAGAAACCCCTGGCGGCACACTTCAGCGAAGACTGGCGCCACTATATCAGGTTTCTCCATGAAGGATATGGGTGTTTCAGATGGGGCTACAACGCCGCGCGTTCTATAGAATATAAAAAGGACGCGGTCGCATTTTATATATGCTGCACCTTCATGCGGTTCAGGAGGCGCGTCACGCCTCCTGAAATTTTACGGCTTGAGAGCGCCTCAAGCCTCTCCGGCCTTGGCATGTACGGCCATCAGGCGGAAACGGCATCCAGCGCCTGAGCGAAGTCCTCCACCAGGTCTTCGGCATCTTCAATGCCGCAGGACAGGCGCAATGTGCCGCCGGACATGCCAAGCGTCGCACGGGCCTCGTCCGTCAGGTTCTTGTGGGTAGTGGTGGCCGGGTGCGTGATCAGGCTCTTGGCGTCGCCGAGATTGTTGGAGATCTTCACCACTTGTAGGGCGTTTTGCAGGGCAAAAGCCGCCGCCTTACCGCCCTTCATTTCAAAAGCCACCAGGGTGGAGCCGCCCTTCATCTGCTTGGCGACGATGTCGGCCTGCGGATGGTCGGCGCGGCCTGGATAGATAACGCGGGCAACCTTGTTATTGTCAGCCAGAAAATCGGCGATACGACCGGCATTTTCCGTCTGCTGCTTGACGCGCAGCGGCAGGGTTTCCACGCCTTTCAATAGGGTCCAGGCGTTGAAGGGGGACATGGCCGGACCGGTATGGCGGAAGTAATCCTGGAGTTTTTCCTCAATCCATTGCTTGGACGACAGCACGATGCCGCCCAGGCAGCGCCCCTGGCCGTCGATATGCTTGGTTGCCGAATAGACAACGACATGGGCGCCAAGTTCCAGCGGATTTTGAAAGAGCGGGGTGGCGAAAACATTGTCGACCACCACGGTCGCGCCGACCTGGTTGGCGAGCTTGGCGACGCCGGCAATATCCACCACTTCCAGGGTAGGATTGGTGGGACTTTCCAGGAAAAACACCTTGGTATTCGGGCGGATAGCGTCTTCCCAATTCTTCAGGTCGCGGCCATCGACCAGGGTGAAATCCACGCCATATTTGGGCGCCAAGGTCTCGATCACCCAGCGGCAGGAGCCGAACAGGGCGCGGGCGGCGACAATATGATCGCCAGCCTGAACCTGGCAGAGAATGGAGGCCGCGACGGCGGCCATGCCGGAAGCCATAGCGCGGGCATCTTCGGCACCTTCCAGCAGGCACATGCGCTTTTCGAACATGTCATTGGTCGGGCTGCCGTAGCGGGCGTAAATATAGCCTTCGGTCTCGCCCTTGAAACGGGCTTCTGCCGCTTCCGAGCTGTCATAGACGAAGCCCTGAGTGAGATAGATGGCTTCTGATGTTTCGCCATAAGGTGAACGCAGCGTGCCGCCATGAACGAGTTTGGTTGCTGGGCGCCAGTTGTTTGCCATGCTGTATGAGCCTTTCGAACACAAAAAAACCGGTCGCGAAATACGGACCGGTTTGCACGTGTCCGATCTTTTTAGCCAATTGTTTAACGTGGCTGCAAGCCGACCGGCCAAATCACCACGGGATAAGATTTGCTTACGCCGTTCTTTTGCTTGCGTCAATTCCCGGAGTTTGGTTTTGTCATATACTATATGCCGGTGTTTGACGGGGCTGCGGCATGTTGCGCGCTTTGTTCGGCGTCGGCGCTGCAAGGAAGATATAATGACACGGAATGCGGGCATATTGGCGGATCGCGCCATAGGCGAATTGTTCGGCTCGGCCTCGCTTTTGAGCGAAACCATGCTCGATCACGACCAGATCCAGCCGGCGAGTCTTGATCTGAGGTTGGGCTCCAAAGCGCTCAGGGTGCGCGCCAGCTTTATGCCGGGCCCCAACAGCACGGTGGCGGACAAGCTGCAACGGTTGACCCTGCATGAGATCGATCTGGAGCATGGCGCTGTCCTTGAAACCGGCTGTGTCTATATCGTGCCGCTGATGGAGAGCCTGGATTTGCCGGCGGATCTATCGGCCTCCACCAATCCGAAAAGCTCGACCGGCCGCCTCGACATCTTTACGCGGGTGATGGTCGATTACGCGCAGGAATTCGACAAGATTCCGGCAGGCTACAAGGGCCAGCTTTATTTGGAAATCAGTCCGCGGACGTTTCCGATTATCGTGCGGCGCGGCTCTCGCCTGTCGCAGATCCGCTTCCGGATCGGTCATGCGTTGCTGAGCGACAGCGAACTTCTGGATCTGCACAAGGCCGAAACGCTGGTGGCCAGCGAGACGCCCAATGTCTCGGGTGGCGGCATCGCGCTGTCCATCGACCTGAAGGGGACAGGACCGGACGGGCTGGTCGGCTATCGCGGCAAGCATCATACGGCGGTGATCGACGTCGACCGTAAGGCTGCCCATGACGTGCTGGACTTCTGGGAACCGCTCTACAGCCGTGGCCGGGACGAATTAATCCTCGATCCCGACGAGTTCTACATTCTCGTCTCACGCGAGGCCGTCCATGTACCGCCGCTCTATGCGGCGGAAATGACTCCGTACGACCCGCTGGTCGGGGAGTTCCGCGTTCATTACGCCGGCTTTTTCGATCCGGGCTTCGGCCATGCCGGGGCTGGCGGTACCGGCAGCCGCGCTGTGCTGGAAGTGCGCAGCCACGAAGTGCCCTATATCCTGGAACACGGCCAGATCATCGGTCGCCTGGTCTATGAACATATGCTCGAGCATCCTCAGGGTCTCTACGGCACAGGCCTCGGCTCCAATTACCAAGCCCAGGGACTGAAGCTCTCCAAGCATTTTCGCGCAGCCTGATCTGCGCTTTCATGCTTGACATCAACGCCCAAGTGTAGGAACTCTCGGGCATCAGGCGGGTGTAGCTCAATGGTAGAGCAGCAGCTTCCCAAGCTGAATACGAGGGTTCGATTCCCTTCACCCGCTCCAGTAAAATCAATAACTTACAGAATAATTGTGTCACTCGTGTCAGTCCGTGCCACTTGCGCTGTTCGGCGCGGGCAACGGACACTTTTCGACTCATTTCCAATCCGTCGCCTCTGGCGTAGCGTTTTGTCATCTTTGATGTGGCGTGTGTTGCCAGATTTTGGGCGGCTCTCTATAGAGCCGGTGGCATCGACTGTTTCGGAAACTACACCCGCTCGCGTTTCCATCGCCTACACGTTTGCAGGGGAGCTACTGCATAATTCCTTAAACCGGAACCGGCTTAAAGAGAAAATTATACAGCAGATATAAAGCGCGACAGCGAACCTTTTTGCGCCATATAGGGTGAGAGCCGCTGTCGATATTTCTGGTGCGTGAGGGCTCGGCACGCTTCATGACGCGGCTGACCGTTGCCGGTGACACGCCCGTTTCGATGGCGATGTGCTTGCTCCGGTCAGGCGTTGGCGGCGCAGCGTGATGATGCGGCTTGTCAGCGCCTGATCCGTCATCCTGGGGCTTGCATGCGGCCTGGACGAGCGATCCGCCATGGCCTCGCTGTCGCCCTGCCGGAAGTGATCCGTTCAGCGCCGGACGATCTTGGTACAGACACCAAAGTTGCGGGCCGACTGCCAGACTGGCATGCCATTAATGACACAACGTGCCATTTCTTTTAGACGCGATTACGTCAGTCGGGCATAAGATCCGAGATCTGTCCGTGCGATACGAGCAAGCGGGGGTTCGTCATGCTTCCGTTTTCTTCATCAATAGTGACAGCATATGCGGCAACGCCAATGTAGCGATCGGCCATTGCGCCAGCTATTTTCTCCGCAGAAGCGACGCTTGATGCTGGACGCATATCGCCCGGTACGATGCCAGCACGATTCTTTTTAAACTGAACGACGATGATCTTTTCGGCTTCAGACATATTAATGACCTCTCGTTTGTTCTTTTTATGTTCTATTTTTTGAGAGGAGTCAATGTCGCTTTTTTCGGGCGTGGAAGGATCGAATTCGCGTTTATACGCTTCTTATACGAAGTCTCTGACATGCCCCCGCATCCTCGCCTTGAAGGCATTGCAAATATCTCAAATGCTTGGCGCGGCTTGAGATGCTTGCAAAGGCAATGCCAACTGCCATTTTCAATGACCCTTGATATGACGAGCAGCTGTGCAATACCAACAGGTTGTGCTTGCCTTGCAGGAGTGAATTATGATGGTTTTCCAGACGGTCTGGACCGTTGCAGCTCGGCCTGAGCATGACCATCTGGATAAACCTCACCACAACTTTTGATGGAATTCAATTGAGTCAGAGCAATTAATGCGTGTTGGTGTCGTTGACACGTTCTGTTTCGATCAATACGACTAATGGGAGAGTTATTTATAATATTCAACCATAAGGATTGTTTGATGGAAGCCACGGTAGAAACTACGACAGGGCGCATCGGTGGCGGGCAGCAGGGGCAGTTCGTCGATCCGCTACAGCCAGTCGTGCCGCCGACGCTCAGCCTGCCGTTGATCAACGAGCCAGCCCAGGCCAACCCACCCGCCGAAACCAAGTCGGTTGGCGCGCTCGAATATCTCATCGGCACCTGGACCAACCAAAATATTGGCGCCTCCGGCCGTGGCGGACCGGAAAATCCGTTCTCCTACAATCTGATGACGCTGCCACAGTCACCCACTGCCGATCCCAGTGATCCTACTCAATCGCCGTTCGGTTATATCCTGAAGAGCATGTCTTATTATGAGGAAATAACGTTCTCGGCGATTCACGGCACGGCGCCGAATCGTGGGGGGACAGGCAGCCAGATCTCCCACGCTCTGCTCTATGAGCAGCGGGTTTATATTTCGGACGGCCCGAACAAGGACATGCTTGTGCATTTCGAAAACGGCATTTGGGGTTTTCTTACGCCGGAGGCGCAGCAACTCGGGCCTTACGGCGACGGCGACGGGTCAGCGGCGGGCCTGCAGACATTCGGCACGGTGCCACCCGAGTTGCCTTACAACATCTTCAAACAGATTTCCGTGCCGCACGGTAATTCTGTGCTCGCCTGCGGTACTGTCGATGCGAGCCCGGTACAGCAGGGCTCCCCGAAGATTGGACCGCCGCCGCAGGTGCGGCCTGCCGGGAATATCGATACCGGCGTCTACACACGCCAGTCGGTGCAGAACCTCAACCCGGTCTATGCGCAGAACCCCAATCAGCCGCTAATCGATGCGCTGGCCGTCTCCCTGCCGATTAAGCAATTCGTTCAACTCGACGTCAATTCGGATCAAGGTGGTGGTGCCGTCGCCAACATCAACTACGAACAGGAACGCGCTGATGTGACGCAATATTACGCGACCTACTGGATCGAAGATACCGGTAACGGCCAGTTCGATCAGCTGCAATATTCTCAGACCATCATGCTAAAGATCCCGATCGTCCTGAAACCTGGTGACGCGCCGACCGAGATCACCTTTCCGCACATCACCACAAATACACTGACCAAGGTGCCGGGCAGCGGCGTGCTGGTGGGCAAAAAATAAGTGCTCTGTTTTCGTTGCGTCAATGATCGGCGAGCAACCGGCGGCGCATGATCCGATGCCATAGCTGCCCAGACCGAGCGTGCATTTCTCACAATGCCACTCTGCCACAATGCCACTCTGGCGAAGCGGCCATCGCGCAGTCTTCGATGAATGGCTTTAACCGGGTCGGCTGGCGCGATACGTTGTCGCGGCAGCCGATACCAAAAGTGATTGACTATGACTCTTGGTATAAGCCAAGGCATCGAAGATGCTCACGCATCCTCGCCTTGAATACATTGCAAATATCGCAAATGCTTGCACGGCTTGAGATGTTTTCAAACGGAATACGAAGGGCCATCTTCCATCACTCTTCGTATACGTTTTTGTTTACGCATCGGATTCATCCGAAAACCGGTTTTTAACCTTCGGTCCGATGCTCTAAACAATACCCTTGTTCGGCTGTGCTTTTCGGTTTCGTTCGTTGCCTCTCGGTACATGCGGGGTCTTGTTCCAGAAAAATGGCTTGGTTTTCAACTCGATCATCGCCCGCCAGGCGGCGATGGACGTCATCAGCCAATAGAGCGGAATGAACAGGTAGCGTTTGCCGATGCGGCGGCGTTCGAATTCGGTCATGGCGGCACGGCCGAGTGCCAGGAAAATCAGGTAGCTGCCGAGAATATTGACCAGGTCGATCCAGAACACCGTCAGGTCGCGCAGGGGAATGCCATCGGCGGGCGGGTTGGCCATGCTATAGACGGTCATGGTCAGGAATAGCAGAAGGGCGGGATGGCTCAGCGATGATAGCAGCATGCCGCCAATCATCAGATGAAAGACGGCAAAGGCCGATCCCCCCATTTCCTTGCAGGCGACGCGTGGTTCGCGCATGACGATCAGCCATGTCTGTAGCCAGCCCTTGAACCATCGGCTGCGCTGGCCCATCCAGATGCGGCTGCTGACGGGTGCATCTTCAAGGGTTTGCCGGGTGATCGTTTCACAGCGGTAGCCGGCCCGGAACAGTCTCAGCCCGAGATCGGCATCCTCTGTAACATTATAGGGGTCCCAGGCACCGACATCCTTCAAGGCCTCGATACGGAAATGGTTGGACGTCCCGCCGAGCGGCAAGGGCATGCCATGATAGGCAAGCATTGGCAGGGTGCCTCGAAACAAAGCCGCGTATTCGAGCGCAAACAAGGCACTAATCCAGCTTTCATCACCATTGGCGATGATCAGCGGCGCTTGCAGGCAGGCCACTTCAGGTGGGCGGGACAGGAAATGGGCATAGGCCTCCTTGAGTTGGGCGGGGTGCGGGCGATCCTCGGCGTCATACAGCACCAGAAAATCGCCACGGGCGCCTGACAGCGCATAGCTGAGTGCCTTCGGCTTGGTCCGCGGCCCAATCGGCGGGGTTGGGACGATCTCGATATGGGCCGGGATGTTTGCCTCCGCCAGCGCGCCCAGCGTGTCCAGGTCGTCGGCTTCGCAGACAAGCTTGATATCCAGCCTGGAAACCGGCCAGTCCAGCCGCCGCAGCCCGTCTATCAATTGCGGGATCATGCTGCTTTCCCGATAAAGCGCCACAAGAACGGTATAGACTGGAAGCTCCACCGAGGCGGGCAAGGCGGGCGGGGGATCGCTCGCTCCGATTCGATAGGCCAGGGTCGCGGCTCGAAAGGCGAGCATGCAAAGATAAAGCAGCGATGTCAGAATATGCATCACCGCCAGCGCGTCATAGCCAAAGGTGGAGCAGGCGGCGAGTGTCGCCGTCAGCAGAGATCCTAGCCAGAAACCTTGTTTGCCCGTCAAGACCATGCGCGCCGAGGACAGTGGTGCCGTATCGAACAGATGTGCCGTGGCTTTTTCCACGCGGTGTCGGGCGCCAGCCTGCCAGATAGCGCCAGAAAGGGCTCTCGGCGTGGTGATGGCAAGCGATGCTCGCAAATCCGGAGCATGCGCGAGCCGCTCCTTCAAGACATGGAATTGCCGTGCCTCGGGAACGATGACGGTGATCGGCGCGCGGACTTTGTCATGCAGCCGCAATAGGCCCGGCTTACGCAATTGGCTGTCCATGTGGTCGGAATAGAGAACTTGCTCCACCGGAAGCACAGGCAGAAAGGGCAGGTCGAGATGCCGGGCGAGGGCGGCGTAATAGTCCTGCGCCTCCATGTCGCCAGTGGCCAGAAATTCCTGCTCTATCGATGTGCCATGGGCAAGCGCCTGCTGAATGAGACGCGACAGTAGCGGCTTTGGAAGCCCAAGCTGCTTCAGCACGAGCACTTCCTCGCCGAACCGGTCGACCAGATCGACGGAGGATCGCAGCAGGGGCGGTTCAGGCGCGGAAAGGGAAAATGAAAAAGAGGAT
Organism: Gillisella vitis; assembly: GCF_021559775.1. GTDB lineage: Bacteria > Pseudomonadota > Alphaproteobacteria > Rhizobiales > Rhizobiaceae > Allorhizobium > Allorhizobium ampelinum. The sequence goes on from NZ_CP056047.1 coordinate 133,675, forward strand.
ATATGTGAAAATGGCGCGGCGCGTTTCCTCGCCGCGATTCCTTTGCTAAACAATAACCGTACCTCACACCCCATTTGCCTGCCCGAAAGCGATGATAATGAGCCGGTTGAAAGTTACATCCCTGAAAACCAAGGGGCGCATGAAGGCAATCACTGTATTGGCTGCTTTGACCTGTGGTGTGCTGCCTTTTCTATCCCTAGGTCTCGCACCCTTGCCTGTTCAGGCACAGGCGCTTCCGTCCCAGCAATCGGTGCCGGTCCTGTTCGATGCGCGGGCGCGGTTGCCGAAGCCGGATCTATCGGTGCTGCTGCGGTTGCGGTTTCTCACAACGGTGGATTTTCCACCCTTCAGTTTTCTCGATCAGACCGGCCATTTGACCGGCTATAATATTGACCTGGTGCGAGAGATCTGCCGCGAACTGGATGTCGAGGCGAAATGCGAGGTTCAGGCCGTGCCCTTTTCCGATATGGAAATCGCGTTGCTGAGCAAGCATGGCGATGCTGCGGTGGCGGGCATGGCGGTGACGGCAGGGTTGCGGCGGGATTTTGCCTTTTCCAGACCTTATCTGATGTTGCCGGCCCGTTTCGTTGTGCCGCGTGACAATCTCGGCAAGGCCGATACGCCTGCGGCATTGGCCGGAAAGCCGGTTGGTATCGTCACGGGCACGGCGCAGGAGGCCATGCTGAAAGCATTTTTCCCGGCGATCACGCCGGTGGGTTTTGCCGATCAGGCCGCCTTGATGGATGCGCTGAAACAGAAAAAAATCCAGGCGGCCTTCGCCGATGGATTGCAGCTCTCGTTTTGGCTGGCCAGTGCCTCATCCGCCCAATGCTGCGCTTTCCTGGGAGGCCCTTTTCTATCGCAGCAGTTTCTCGGCGAAGGCATGACCATCATGGTGCGCAAGGAAGACGGCTTTCTGGCCGCCGCCTTTGACTATGCGCTGGTCTCCCTGTCGCGCAAGGGCAGGCTGGACGAATTGTCCCGCCGGTATTTTGCCGAGGGATTTTACTGAAATATCTCAAGCAGGTGTTTTATGGCTTGCGATAGCGCGCAATGGCGCTGCGCTCGATGGCCGCGCAGGTCAGCTTGTCCAGGCCAAGACGATCCCGCAGCAATTGCAGCAGGCGGATTTCCTCTGGCAGGACGGTATGATCGACAGCGGCGACTTCGACGGCCAGCGCATAGGCCGTATCGTAAAGCCGTTCCGGCAGCGCGTCGCGGATGGTTTCCAGGGTGATGTCCAGTCCTTCCGGCCCAGCCAGCATGGCACCGCAGCGTCTGGCCACATCCAATACGGTGCTTTTATCGAAGCCTTCAAAGACCGGCGTGCTGGAGACCAGATTGCCGATCCGCTCAAGTTCCCGGTCATCCATGGCATTGTCGACGGCCGAGGTCATCACCATTGCGAAAATCAGGGCATCCTGAAGGGTCACCTGGGGGGTCATGGAAATTCTGTTCCTGTCATTTGCTTTATCGTCTTGGGCTTATCTTATGGGCCATCTGGATATGGCCGAAGACCGGTTCGCCTTGAAGAATGGCGATTGCCATCTGCCGTTTCAAGAGGCTGGCATTCTGCCTCAGCAGGCCCCTGCAAAAAATCGATGAATGGCAAATAATTCCTACTGGCTGACCCAGATGATTCGGGCGATCCATTCGACGTCCTGCATATCCAATACCCGGTTCGGATGGTCGGGATTGATCGAAATGAGATCAACGGTCCGCGCCGTCTGGCGGCCCAGTACCTTGGCCATGACCTCGCCATCGCAGGTTTTGACGACGACCCGGTCGCCCCGGCGCACAGGCGCACCTGGCTCAACGATCAGAATATCGCCATCGCGATAAAGTGGCTTCATACTGTCGCCCTGAATTTCCAGGGCATAGACGCCTGGCTTGGCGGAGGTCGGTAAATCCACCAGATCCCAGCCTTGTCCGGCTGGAAAACCGCCATCGTCAAAAAAACCGCCCGAGCCCGCCTGGGCCAAGCCAAGCAGCGGTATAGTGCCGATCTGCGGCGGAAAATTGCCATCCGGCAATGTCTCGTGAACGGCATTGACCTGATGGTTGTCATTGCTGATCAGCGTGACGAATTGATCGATCCGCGCACCTGTCGCTTCCAGCACCTTAGCGATGGATTCGGTCGATGGCCAGCGCATGCGTCCATCCGGCCCGACCCGCTTGGACTTGTTGAACGAGGTTGGATCAAGGCCGGCCTTTCGTGCCAGCCCGGACGGCGTCAGATGATACTGCTCGGCAAGCCGGTCAATCGCATTCCAGATTGTCTCGTGTGAAAGCATATCCCGCCAAACCCCGGCATTTATCAGCCGTCGACAAACGGCTTCGACCCACCTCGCCATATATCGGCCAAATGCGGTCGAGAGTAAAGATCTTGGAGGAATAAAATCCTCGATTGTTCCTGTTTCTGCGCACAAAGCCCAACTCGCCTCATGCCACGACGATGCGGACTGAGGAGAGCGGGCAGATCGGCATCAGGCGAGGAAGATGAAAGCCAGTCCTGCCCTCAAGCGACCATGGCCATATTGAGCCGCCCCAGTTGGATGACCGCCTGGGTTCGGCTATCGACCTTGAGCTTGAGCAGAATGGCGGAGACATGCGCCTTGATCGTGGCTTCCGAAACGCTGAGTTCATAGGCGATCTGCTTGTTCAGCAAGCCTTCGCACAACATGCCGAGCACCCGGTTCTGCTGAGGGGTCAGTGTGCGCAGCCGTGCCATGATATCGGCCAGCTCAGGGTCCTGTTCCTGATCCTCGACATAGGATGAAGGCGTGAAGATATCGCCGTTCAGCACGGTCTGGATCGCGGAGCGAATGTCATCGATGCCAGAGGATTTGGAAATGAAACCGGAAGCGCCAAGCTCCAGCGAGCGGCGGATCGTGGCGCAATCGTCGGTGGCCGAACAGATAATGATCGGCAGGCTGGAAAACTCCGCACGCAAGGCCATCAGGCCGGAAAAGCCGCTGACGCCTGGCATGGCCAGATCAAGCAGCAGGACATCGGCATCCGGATGCTGATCCGCCGCCAGTCGGGCCGCCTCGAAATCGCCAGCTTCGACAATGTCCTGCCTGCCATCCATGCCGCTCACGGCTTGCCGAAGCGCGCCGCGAAACAAGGGATGATCGTCCGCGATAATGATTGTTTGCTCAGCCATCGTCTGCCCCCTCCCAAGAGCTTTCGTTGTGCAGCACCGCTCGCGTCTGTCGCGTCGGGATGTTAGTTTAACGTTTGTTCTGCTGTTTGTGCAAGCGGGAACACCGAGGCCGGCGTCCGATCGCCCAATTCCCGGCTCTAATCCTGTGCTGAAGGGATGCAAGATAGCATTCTATTCATAGGGTTGGGTCAGGAATTAAATAATACCATAGATTGCTTTAGGTGAACAATACATCAAGCCGAAAATGGCGGTTACGAAAATGATCATGCCTGGAGTGTGCTTTGATATATTGATGCCAGTCACTCCAGGGCTATGTGATGGCCAGCGCCATAGGGGACGAATTCGGTTCATTTCCGCCGTCTGATGCTGTCTGGCGTGGACAAGTCGTTGCTGTTGGGGCAAACCGGCGCAACGCTCGTGTCCCAAGATCGCGATAAGGATGACATCATGGCAAATGCAATCTACAAGATCGTGCCAGACGCCCTCTGGCAAAAGGCCCGTGCCGATGGTGTGTTTGCCGGTGCGCCAATCGATCTCCAGGACGGTTTCATCCATTTTTCCACTGCGATCCAGGCGAAGGACACCGCAAGGTTGCATTTTGCCGGACAACAAGACCTGTTGCTGGTCGCGGTCGATGGGGAGGCACTGGGAGCGGCCCTGATCTTTGAACCCTCACGCGGCGGCGCGCTGTTTCCGCATCTTTATGCGCCCTTGCCGCTCTCCGCTGTTTTGTGGGAAAAACCGCTGCCGCTTGGAAAAGACGGCCTGCACCAGTTTCCGGAGGACATGGCATGATTGATCCGTTCAAGCGCTTCGCCCGCCCGGGCCTGTTTTTGTTCGACGCCGAAACCGCCCATGGCCTGTCGATTGCCGGGCTAAAAACCAGCCTGATGCCGAAATGCCACTTGCCGGACGATCCCCGGTTAGCGCAGACTGTTGCTGGTCTGCATTTTCCCAACCCACTCGGCATGGCGGCTGGCTATGACAAGAATGCCGAAGTGCCGGACGAATTGCTGGGTCTCGGCTTCGGCTTTGCCGAAGTGGGAACGCTGACGCCAAAGCCGCAGGGCGGTAATCCCAAGCCTCGGATTTTCCGGTTGGTTCGCGATGAGGCCGTTATCAATCGTCTCGGTTTTAATAATGAAGGGCATGAGGCGGCCTTTGCCAGGCTGAAGGCGCGATCAGGGAGGCCGGGCGTGGTCGGCATCAATATTGGCGCCAATAAGGATGCCGAGGACCGGATTGCCGATTATGTCACGGGCATTCGGCGCTTTTATCCGCTGGCCAGCTATTTCACCGCCAATATTTCCTCGCCCAACACGCCGGGCCTGCGCGATTTGCAGGCAAAGGACAGTCTCGGCCATCTGCTGGACGCGGTGCTGGCCGCCCGCGCCGATGAGGCGGCCAAGGCGGGCCGCCGGGTGCCGGTCTTCCTGAAGATCGCCCCTGATCTGACCGAGGAAGGCATGGATGACATTGCCGAAGTGGTTCTGGGCCGCGATCTGGACGGGTTGATCGTCTCTAACACCACGCTGTCGCGCGATGGCCTGACGGATACAAGGCAGGCGGGCGAGGCGGGCGGATTGTCGGGCAAGCCCTTGTTCGAGAAATCGACGGCGGTGCTGGCCCGTATGCGCCACCGGGTTGGACCGGCCCTGCCGATCATTGGCGTCGGTGGTGTTTCCTCGGCGCAGACGGCGCTGGAGAAAATCAAGGCCGGTGCCGATCTGGTGCAGCTCTATTCCTGCATGGTGTATGAAGGGCCGGGACTGCCCGCCGCCATCGTCAAGGGCCTGTCACAGGTGCTGGACCGCGATGGCATTGCCTCGATTGCGCAGCTGCGTGACAGCAGGGTTGATTACTGGCGGGCGCTGAAGGTCTGATCGCTGCGGCTTTTGAGCCGCAGCGCCAGGAAAAGGCCGCGAAACGCCAGAAACAGGTTGAGCGCCAGCCATAGTCCGTGATTGCCTAGCAGCGGCACGAACAGCGCCAGCGCGACCAGATAACCGGCAAAGGCCGCCAGCATCATATTGCGCATATCGCTAGACCAGGCGGCCCCGATGAAGACCCCATCCATCTGGAAGGCCAGCGCCCCGGTCATGGCGGTCATGGCGGCCCAGGGCAGAAACTCGCGTGCCACGCGGCGAACCTCTTCAGCCGTCGTCATCATGTCAATGATCGCCCCACCTGCGCCCAGGAAAAACAGCAGGCTGGTGAGCGCCAGTCCGAAGGACCAGAGGCTGGTGAGCCTGACGGCCTGGTCGAAAGCGGGGCGGTAGCGGGCGCCGACGGCTCGACCGACAATCTGCTCGGCAGCATTGGCAATGCCATCCAGATAGAAGGAGGCAATCATAAAGAAATTCATCAGCAACGCATTGGCGGCAAGGGTTACGGCGCCAAAGCCGGTGCCGATCCGGGTCAATAGCGTGAAGGCCGCCAGCAAGACGAAGCTGCGGATCAGGATGTCGCGGTTAAGCGCGAACAATTGGGCGAGCTTGTTGCGATCCAGCAATTCGGCCAGAGACGGAAACAGCGTCCTGTCGGTGCGCGCTAGAATGATCGCCAACCCCGCCAGCGTGGCGGTGGCTTCCCCGGCCACAGCACCCCAGGCGACGCCGGACACGCCCCAGCCAAGGTGCAGACCAAGGTAGATTGAAAGCAGAATATTGACGCCGTTCAGCGCAATTTGCAGGCCAAGCGCCAGCGCGCCTTTGCCGCGCCCCAGGATAAAGCCCATGATGGTGAAGTTGGCGAGCGTTAACGGCCCGGCCAGGATGCGGGTGGAAAAATAGATCGACGTCACTTCAGCCACCCGCCCCTGCGGCCCCATCAGCGCCAGCCCGGCCTTCAGCAGTAGGGGAGACAGCAGCAGCAACAGCAGCCCAATGCCCAGCGACAGGATCATGGAGCGACAGAACACCGCCACCTGATCGCGTGCATCCTGACGGCCATGCGCTTGGGCCACCAGCGCGGTGGTGGAGGCGCGCAGGAAATTGAGGCTGGCAAACACCAGATCGAACAGCACGGCACCAATTGCCAGGCCCGCAAGTGCTGCCGCTTCGCCGGTTCGGCCAATGACGGCGGTATCGGTAATGCCCAGAAGCGGTGTGGTGATGTAGCCAATGGTCATCGGAAGGGCGATGGCCAGCACGCCGCGATGGGTCACACGAAAAGCGCGGTCGGGGGGATTGGCGATGGTCATGAAAGGCTCCAGCAGGCGAGGAACGGCCCGCCGAAGCCCTTTATCACCCGATTCTCAAGCGAATGCCAGTTGGCGGCGGTCCCATTTCGCTCTCCGGACGTGGCGTGCCGGACAGAACCATGGCCCAATAGGGCTTGTTACCGCGTGACGGTATGCGCGCCACGGCCACACCCAGCCCGTGATAGGGGCCGAGCATATTTTCCAGATGATGGGACGAGTTGATCCAGGCCTGCATGGCGGCATCTGCCGTCTGCTGCAACATCGCGACATTTTCAGCGGCGGGAAGCTGGACATTGCCTGAGCGCATCCGCGCCCCGAAACTGTCGCCTACACCAATCAGATGTGCCATTTTCTCAGCCTGGGCCATGCGATTGGCCTGGAACATCGCGGCCTTGGCGGCCTGCGGATCGCTAACCAGCACCGGCTTGCCGTTCTTCTGGCGTAATGCGTTGACCATCGGCAGAAAGGCAGCGGTCTCGTCCTCAACATCTGACGGGGCGGAAGGCTTGAGCGCAGGCGTGGCGCAACCGCTCAGCAGGGCTGCAAGCCCAAGGCCGCCCAGCGCCAAAAGCTCGCGGCGGCCAGCCTTTGGCGTTGAGACGGCCTGGGGCATCAAGAGGGATTTGGATCGCATGTTATTTCCGCAGATTGAGAAGCCGGATCAGGATGAAAACCGGAATGACGATACTGGCGCCCAGCAACAGATAGTCTCCGAACTGGCCGAGTGCCGCAAACCCCTTGTGCCAGACATCCAGGATGAAATGCCGGATACCCTCAATAATGTCATAGGGGTAAATGCCGAATATCCGCATGACAAAGCCGACGATCACCGAAACGACGAGCAGTTTGATGATCGTTCGGCCAATCGAATCGCCCAGAAATCTGTTCACGCCATCGGTCATGGCCTAGTCTCCTGTTTCCCGCTCCGTTGAGCATAGGCCCACATAAGCATTGGATTATGGCGGTGCAAGCGCGATGAGGGCTGTTGTTGGTGGTGACAAGATTCCGCTTGCGTTTTTCAAGGCTTGCTCCATTGCTCCGAAATCATATTTTGAGGATCGTTCGACATCCATGCACGGCATCCAGCCCGCCTTTGGCCCTCTCTCTCCTGGACAACGCTCTTCCGGCGATATCACCGCTGACCGCCGCGCTGATTATGCCCGTATGCTCTCGGAAAGCGGCGATCACGCCGCTGCCGCAGAGCTGATGGAACAGGCGCTGGAACTCGCCCCGAACTGGGTGGCGGGGTGGTTTCTCTTGGGGGAATACCGGGCCAAAGCGGGCTTGATCGAGACGGCAGCGGATGCCTATCGGCAGGTGCTGACACTCGACCCCGAGGATATTTTTGCCGCTGGGCTGAAACTGGTGCTGATCGGTGCGCAAGCCATGCCGGAAAAGCCGCCGAGCCGCTATGTGGCAGCGCTGTTTGACGATTATGCCGACCGCTTCGACACAGCCCTCGTGGACAAGCTGGACTACCGGGTGCCGAAAAAGCTGGCGGCGATGATTTCACGGATTGGTGGTGCGGACCGACGCTATCGCCGCACTGTGGATTTCGGCTGTGGCACCGGCTTGCTGGGCATGGAACTGCGGCCATGGGTCGATCACCTTGAGGGCTACGATCTATCCTCGGCCATGCTGACCAAGGCACGGGAAAAACAGATCTACGATGATCTGGCGATCGCGGATTTGTCGCTTGATGCGGACGCCTGCGGTCTGTTTGGTCCCGCAAAGGGCGAGGGAAGAGGGCGGGCGGATCTGGTCACGGCAGCCGATGTGCTGATGTATCTCGGCGCATTGTCCGGCGTCTTTTCGCTTGCTGCGGATCTTCTGGAACGGGGCGGCTATTTCGCCTTTTCCGTCGAAAAACAGCTGGGTGAGGAGAGCTTCAGCCTGGCGCAATCGCTGCGCTACCAGCATAGCGAGGCCTATGTGGTCTGCGAACTGGAAGCCAAAGGCTTTACCCTGCTCGAAAGCCAGCAGGAGGTCATTCGCATGGATGGCGGAAAACCCATTCAAGGCATTCTGTTTGTTGCGGCCAAGACGGGCTGAAAGACCGAATATTGCGATCTTGCCGATAGGTCAGTCTTGCTGACGCAACCCGCTTGAAACCTGCCGGATTTCAGGCATCCTGATAGATAAAGCTGCGGAAAATCCGCCTGTCCAGATGGAGAATGGTGATGGCATTGATGAGCAATCTGTTCGGCATCTGGAACGATAATCCCACCCGTCACAACCGGGCCGAGGATATCCAGGGCATTATCTGCGGAACAATGATTTCGGCGCTCGGCCTCTATCTGATTGCCAAGATTGGTCTCGTCACCAGCGGCATGGCGGGTCTTGCCTTCGTCATCCATTACTGGACGGGCTGGAGCTTCGGTCTGGTGTTCTTCCTGCTCAACATGCCTTTCTACATTCTCTCCATCAAACGGGTCGGCTGGGACTTTACCCTCAAAACCTTCGTGGCCGTGGCGCTGACCTCGTTTCTCGTCGAAATCGAAAGCCGTTTCATCGTCATCGAGAGCATCAACCCAGTCTGGGGCGCTATCCTCGCGGGTCTCCTGCTCGGCTTCGGCCTGCTGGCTCTCTACCGCCACCGCGCCAGCCTCGGCGGCATCGGCATCCTCGCGGTCTTCGTCCAGGACCGTTTCGGCATCCAGGCGGGATTGGTGCAATTGGCCTTTGATGTCGTGGTCATGGCCCTCGCATTTACCGTGGTCAGCCCGTGGGTGGTTGGCTGCTCGATTATCGGGGCAGTGGTGCTGAATGTGTTCGTGCTGATCAACCATCGGTCGGATCGGTATATTGCGTTGCGGTGATTAAAAATCACGATGCGGTCTTCCGCCTTCCGTCTTGACCTCAACCTTTAAATGTCGTGACTACCAGTCCAGGGTTGTAGGTCTCGCTGGAGGGGTGCCATGAAGGTTGGAAGGTGTCTCCTTGCTGCGGTGCTTATTTTGACCGCTGGGCAGGCGAATAGTGCGGGATTGAAGTCCTTCGACATTCCTGCCGATGCGCAAGGCCCCCTGCTGAAAGCTGTGGAGTGGTCGCCCTGTGCAAAGCCAGATGGAGAGATCAAGGCTGGCCCCTTTATTCTTCCGGGAGTTCGAGACTGTCCGGTTGAGGGAGAAAATCGACCACTGATTGTGATTTCCCATGGCTTTGGCGGCACCAATCTCAGCCATCATGACACAGCAGAGGCATTGGCGGACGCAGGATTTGTCGTTGTGGCGATCAATCACCCTGACGATACCGCTGCAAATAAAGAGAGACAGCATAATCTCAAGGCTTTGATCAGTCGCCCGGTAGACGTGAAGCGGGTCATCGACTTCATGCTCGGTTCTTCCCCGGATGCGGCCAGGATTGATCCTCAGTCTATCGGCTTTTTCGGATTTTCCCGAGGCGGATATACTGGGCTTGTTCTGGCAGGGGCGAACCCTGATTTTCGAAGCTTGCCTTCGCAGTGCCAAGATCAGAATGCAGCATCCTGTGATCACGCAAACCAGAATTCATTGCCAAAACAGGCCTTGCAACATGATCCGCGTATCAAAGCTTTTGTGATCGCCGATCCACTCAGCAGTTTTTTTTCTGCGCCAAGCAGCGTGCAGAATGTCACTGCACCCATCCAGATGTGGGGCTCTCAATATGGCGGAGATGGTGTGTCGCCAGAAAACCTTCTGACTGTTGCTAGCAATTTGCCTGACAAACCTGACTTTCATACCGTGCCAAACTCTGAACATTTTGCATTTTTGACCATCTGCCCCGCAGAACTGATTAGAAATCTGCCGGAGCTTTGCACCGATAGACAGGGCTTTGATCGGGCTGCATTTCATCAAGAGTTTAATAGGCAGGTCATCGCATTTTTTAAGGCGCATCTATAGAATGTTAGTGGCGCTCCTGACATTTCAGTCCGCGCCGTTTTTGAAGTTACTTTGTTTCAAACTGCCGTCTTCACAACTCCATAGAAATTAAACCGCCCATAGAAGGTCTTGTCCTTGTACGCCATCGCTTGCAAGATCGGCGTTGGTAGAGAACAAAGCCGATGCCGGGCACGGGACGCCAACAAATTTAAAGTGCCACAGCATTTTGCGCCTTCTATAAATCCATTTGCATCTTAAAATCGAAGTCTCCACTCTCCGGCATCACTGAAATCCAGGCCAGCCTTGATCAGGATCAAGGGTGATGGACGTGTTTTCTCCCATGATCCAGACAACGGCAGTCATAATGGATACACGCATATTCCTGTTGTAATTCATGAGGATAAGTCACGATTTGACGCTCGTGCCGTTGCATTTTTTGCAAAAGCCCCTGGTATTTAGGGGTATCCGCCAGAAGGATATTTATAATGTTGGAAAACAAGGTCAATCGACAGGTTATTGTCTGGACCACCCTTGTCGGTGGTTTCATCAGTTCACTGGTCAAATGGGGATCTGAGGTCAATATGCCGCCGCGCGTGCCGGGCGAAGTGTCACCTCCGGGGGCTCATATCGATGCATGGCTTGGAGGATTTGGCTTCAATTCGCATTCGCTCGATTACATCTATCAGGGCGTCACCGTGCCTGGAGCTGTCACGCTGTATCACTGGCTGTTCAGTTTCGCCTTTGCCCTGGTCTATGTCTTTGCTTCCGCCTATTGGCCGAAGATCAGGCTCTGGTACGGCGCTTTTTATGGATTGATCATCACCGTGGTGATGCATGGATTTCTTATCCCGTTGCTCGGCTTTCGAAATCCGGTTTATGCCAATGGCGCCACAGGATGGCTGTGGAACCTCAACGCCTTTGAGCTTTGGAGCGAGATCCTCGGCCATATCTATTGGTCGGTCTCGATTGAAATTTGCATGATTGCGGTTCTTGCCTATTTCGCCAGGCCTATTCAGGGCGATTGGGTCAAGGCTTAAACCCTATGACCACATAAAAGCGGGGAGGCATTTCTGCCTCCCCGTTCTATTTTGCTTGGCAATCAGGCCGCCTGCTTGGCTGCCCCATAGGGATCAAACCGCCCGTAGAAGGTCTCGCCCTTCTGCGCCATCTCCTTGAGCAGCGGCGTTGGTGCAAAATGCGGGCCGTAGTCCTTGGCCAACCGTTCGCAGAGTGCCACGAATGTCTTCACGCCCATGCCGTCGATGTAGGACAGCGCACCGCCGGTATAGGGGGCAAAGCCGAAGCCAAGGATAGAGCCGACATCGGCTTCGCGGGGGTCAACCACGATGCCTTCTTCCATGGTGCGGGCCGCTTCCAGGGCGATGGTCGCCAGGAAACGCTCTTGCAGGGTCTTGACGTTGACGTCATCCGGCTTTTGCTGCGGATAAAAGTCCTTCAGGCCCGGCCAGACATGCTTTTTGGCAGGCTTGGCGGGGTAGTCGTAAAAGCCCTTGCCATTCTTGCGGCCAAAGCGTTCTTCCTTCTCGACCATGCGGGCCACCAGTTCCATATGGCGCGGGTCCACGGCCTTTTCACCGAGATCGGCAATGGTCGCCTTGAGGATCTTGTAGGACAGATCGATTGCCACTTCATCGTTGAGGGACAGCGGACCAACCGGCATGCCGGCGAATTTCGCGGCATTTTCGATCATCACCGGCGGCACGCCTTCCAGCAGCATGTCGTAGCTTTCCGCCATGTAGCGCAGTACGCAGCGATTGACGAAGAAACCACGGGTATCATTGACGACAATCGGCGTCTTCTTGATGGCCGCCACATAGTCGAGAGCCACCGCCAGCGCCTTGTCGCCGGTCTCCTTGCCGAGGATGACTTCCGTCAGCATCATCTTTTCGACCGGCGAGAAGAAATGCACGCCGATGAAATCAGCAGGACGCTTGGAGTTCTTGGCAAGACCGGTGATCGGCAGGGTCGAGGTGTTGGAGGCAAAAATTGCCCCTTCCGGCAGCACGGCCTCAACCTTTTCGATCACGGCCTTCTTGACGTCGCGGTCTTCAAACACCGCTTCGATCACCAGATCAGCATCCGACAGCGATGAATAATCGTCGCTGGGGGTGATCAGAGACAGCAGCTTTTCGCCGTCTTCCTTGCTCATCTTGCCCTTGCCGATTGCACCCGACACCAGGCCTTCAGCCACGGACCTGCCCTTGTTGGCAGCCTCCATGTCGCGGTCGATCAGCACTACGGGCAGACCGGCGGCGGCAGTGACATAGGCAATCGATGCGCCCATGAAACCAGCGCCAACCACGCCAACCTTCTTGAGGGTGCTTTTCGGCTGGCCTGCCGGGCGGCGCGCGCCCTTGCCAAGCTCCTGAAGCGAGATGAACAGCGAGCGGATCATCGAGAAGGCTTCGGTGGTCTGGACGATTTCGGTGAAATAGCGCTGTTCGATGCGAAGGCCGGTGTCGAACGGCACCTGCAAGCCCTCATAGACGCATTTCAGGATCGCCAGAGCGGCCGGATAATTGCCGGAGGTTTCACGGCGCAGCACAGCCGGTGCCGCTGGCCAAAGCTGGGCCGATGCCGGTGTCCAGATGCCGCCGCCGGGAGCCTTGAAGCCCTTTTCATCCCAGGGAGCAACCGGCTTCAAGCCATCCTTGATCATCTGCTTTGCAGCCGAAATGAGCTGATCCGGCTCCACCACCTGATGCACGAGGTTCATGGCCTTGGCGCGCTGCGGCGTCAGGGTCTGGCCGGTGGTCATCATTTGCAGGGCGTCCTGGGCATTGGCCAGACGCGGCACACGCTGGGTGCCGCCAGCGCCGGGGAAGATGCCAACCTTGACTTCCGGCAGCGCCAGCTTCACCGATTTGCCGTTGGAGACCACGCGGCCATGGCAGGAGAGCGACAGCTCAAACGCGCCGCCCATGCAGGTGCCGTTGATGGCGGAGACCCAGGGCTTGCCATTGGTCTCGATCTTGCGCCACAGCCAGCTCATCCGGCCAGCGGAGTCGAACAGTTTTTGCACGGCATTGGCCGGGTCCTTGGCGCGCTCTTCCTCCACCATGGAAAACATGCCGCGGATCATGCTGAGATCGGCACCGCCGGAGAAGGCGGATTTGCCTGATGTGAAGACCACGCCCTTGACGGCGGCATCCGCGACGGTGGCATCCACAATCGCTTCGATTTCGTCCATCACTTCCATGGTGAAGACATTCATGCTCTTGTCGGGCATGTCCCAGGTGACAAGGGCAATGCCGTCTGCATCGGTCTCAACGGTGAAATTCTTATAGGTCATTGTCATCCCTCCCGATCAGACTCGTTCAATAACGGTAGCGGTGCCCATGCCAGCCCCGATGCAGAGCGTCACCAGTGCGGTGTTCAGGTCGCGCCGCTCCAGCTCATCCAGCACGGTGCCGAGGATCATCGCGCCGGTAGCACCCAGCGGGTGGCCCATGGCAATCGCGCCGCCATTGACGTTCATGACATCATGGGACACGTCAAAATGCTGCATGAAGCGCAGAACCACGGCGGCAAAGGCTTCGTTCAGCTCGAACAGATCGATGTCGGCCAGCGTCATGCCGGTTTTCTTCAAAAGCTTTTCCGTTACATCGACAGGGCCGGTCAGCATCAAAGCCGGATCGGAGCCGATATTGGCAAAGGCGCGAATGCGGGCGCGGGGTTTCAAGCCCATGCTCTCGCCGCCGGTCTTGGAGCCAAGCAGCACAACGCCGGAGCCATCGACGATGCCGGAGGAATTGCCCGCATGGTGGACGTAATTGATTTTCTCAATCTCGGGATGCGCCTGAATGCCGACGGCTTCAAAGCCGCCCATTTCACCGGGCATCTGGAAGGAAGGGTTGAGACCCGCCAGCGACTGCATGTCAGTGCCGGGGCGCATATGTTCGTCGCGGTCCAGAATGGTCAGGCCATTCTGATCTTTTACCGCGACGACCGATTTGTCGAAATAGCCTTTTTCCCAGGAATGGGCGGAGCGTTTCTGGCTTTCCACCGCATAGGCATCCACATCATCGCGGGAAAAGCCATACTTTGTGGCGATCAGATCGGCGGACACGCCCTGCGGCATGAAAAAAGCCGGGAAGTTGACGGAAGGGTCCATGAACCACGCGCCGCCCGACATGCCCAGGCCAACACGTGACATGCTCTCCACGCCACCGGCAATGACGATATCATCCGCACCCGTGGCAATCTTGCCTGCGGCGAGATTGATGGCATCAAGACCAGACGCGCAGAAACGCGAGATCTGTATGCCCGGAGCCTTGGTGGAATAACCGGCCTCAAAGGCCGCAGCCTTGGGGATCACCGCGCCAGCATCCATCACAGGATCGACGCAACCCATGATGATGTCATCGACGGTGGATGTGTCGAGACCGTTGCGGTCGCGGATGGCTTCCAGCGCCTTGGCGGCAAGGCGCACGGATGGCACTTCATGCAGTGCGCCATCCTTCTTGCCGCGGCCGCGCGGCGTGCGCACGTGGTCGTAAACATAGACTTCAGTCATCGTCTCTCTCCCCGGAGCGCATAGCTCCTGAATTTTTTCAATGGTTTATCCCCTCCGGGGACACGCCAAATTCAATCAAAATGCTTCGGCGGCCATCGCCATCACGCTGTCAGCACCCGCTTCGATGCGCGACTTGCGCAAGGCGGTTTCCGGCATGATCTTTTCCATGAAGAAGCGGCCGGTCAACAGCTTATTGTTGTAGTAATCCGCATCACTAGCACCGCTTTCAAGCGCCTCATGGGCGGCCTTGGCCATCTTGGCCCACATATAGCCCAGCACGACCAGACCGAAGAGATGCATGTAATCAGTCGAGCCAGCACCGGCATTGTCGGGCTTGGCCATGGCATTTTGCATGAACCACATGGTCGCACCTTGCGCGTCGTTAAGCCCCTTCTTCAACTGCTTGGTGAAGAAGGACAGCTTTTCGTCCGAGCGGTTTTCCTCGCAGAAGGCACCGATTTCGTTGAACAGCGCCATCACGGCCCGGCCACCGTTCAAGCCCAGCTTGCGGCCGACCAGATCCAGCGCCTGAATGCCATTGGCCCCTTCATAGATCATCGCAATGCGGGCATCGCGCACATACTGGCTCATGCCCCATTCTTCGATATAGCCATGGCCGCCATAGACCTGCTGGGCCATAACCGCATGGTCAAAGCCCTTGTCGGTCAAAACACCCTTGAGGATTGGCGTCATCAGGCCGAGAATGTCATCGGCGGTCTGCTTTTCAGCCGCATCACCGGCGCGGTGGGCAATGTCGGATTTCAGCGCGGTCCAGAGCGTGAAGGCGCGGCCTGCCTCGTTGAAGGCCTTGATGGTCATCAGGGCGCGGCGAATATCGGGGTGGACGATGATCGGATCGGCCTTTTTATCCGGCGCCTTTGCGCCAGACAGCGAGCGGCCCTGAATACGCTCCCGCGCATAGGTCACGGCGTTCTGATAGGCGACTTCGGCAATCGACAGGCCTTGCAGGCCGACGCCCAGACGCGCCTCGTTCATCATCACGAACATGGCCGAGAGGCCCTTGTTCTCCGCGCCGATCAGGTAGCCGGTGGCCTCGTCATAGTTCATCACGCAGGTGGCATTGCCGTGAATGCCCATCTTGTGCTCGATGGCACCGCAGGACACACCATTTTTTGCACCCAGTGCGCCGTCTTCACCGACGATGACTTTGGGGACGATGAACAGCGAAATGCCCTTGGTGCCCTCAGGCGCGCCTTCGATACGGGCGAGAACCAGATGGATGATATTCTCGCTCATCCCATGCTCGCCAGCCGAGATGAAGATCTTCTGGCCGGAGATTTTATAGGTGCCATCGCCATTCGGCACGGCCTTGGTGCGCAGCAGGCCAAGGTCCGTGCCGCAATGGGGCTCAGTCAGGTTCATGGTGCCGGACCAGGTGCCTTCCACCATTTTCGGCAGATAGGTCTGCTTCTGCTGGTCGGTGCCATGCGCCAGAATGGCGGCAATCGCCCCTTGGGTCAGGCCCGGATACATCATCAAGGCCATGTTGGCCGACGACATATATTCCCCAACGGCGGCATGCAGCACGTAAGGCAGGCCCTGGCCGCCATATTCCGGTGGGACGGCAAGGCCGCTCCAGCCACCGGCGCAATAGGCGTCATAGGCTTCCTTGAAACCCTTCGGCACGGCAACGGAGCCATCCGCATTGCGGGTACAGCCTTCCTGGTCGCCGGACAGATTGAGCGGAAACAGTTGCTCTTCGGCAAGCTTGGCGGCCTCGCCGACAATCGCCTCGATCATGTCGGGTGTCGCGTCTTCGAAACCGGGTAGGTTGTTGTAACGCTCCAGGCCCAGCACTGTGTTCAGAATGAAAAGCGTGTCGGCGACAGGTGCCTTATAGACGGGCATGGTCAATGTCCTCCAGATTGCGGCCGGCGTCCTCCCCGGCGATGTTCTGTCTTACAAAATATTGACGTGCGCGTAAACGTCAATACGCAAAAATGTGAATTTGAAGAATGCGACCTGCCAACGGATAGGCAAGATGTACAAGGAATTTGTGCAGCGGAGACGAAAGGGGCGATGATCGTCGCGCATATATCACGCTGGAGTTCCCGTTTGGCGACACGATAAGATGCCCACACCGAAAAGGTTAAAAATCTCAGCCATTCTTAACGGGTTGTTTACCACGTTTCCCCGATTCTGCTGCGGAATGATTTGCGCCGCCTCAAGATGAGAATTGCAACCTCCAATCCCGGGTTTGGGGGAGGGGAGCAGGTCTTGGGGCAGGCCCGAAACGCGAAGCGAGTTTGGAATATGAACGGACAGCGGTCTCCATCGCAGAGCTATAGAGCTCCCGGCCAGATGCCGCCTCACCAGGCGGAGACGCGTCAGGCTGACCCTCGCCCCGTCGGTGCCTCGTCGCTGGATGCCCTGAGCCGCACGATCGAAGGGCTGGAGGCGCGAATCGAAGGTCTGATGAATGGCATCTCCGGCGGCGTCTCCAGAGATGTTCGCTCGGCAACCAGTGCTTTTTCCGATAAGCCATTGCAGGCTTCGGCAGAGATGCCGCCTGCTGCGACCTCTTCTGCTCCTGCCGACCGGCTCGATCCTTTGGCCGAGATCCGCGCCCGGCAACGGGCGTTGGAAGCGGCACGCCCACCCGCTCCGGGGCGGGCGTCGCTGCGCGACAACGAGTCCAAATACCGAGCGCCTGAGGAGAGTGTAGTCGTGCGCCCGCCCCAGGTGCTGGAATTGGCCCCGCAACTGATGGCTGGAAGTAGCGCTGCGCCCTTGCCGGATTTCTATAAGGCCCTGTCTACCCTGCGCGCCGACCTGCGCCAGGATATCAGCGAGAGCCTTGCGGGTGAAATCGGTGCTTTGCGCTCCGATATCCAGGATATCAGGGTAATGGCTGAAGAAAGCCGTGAAGCCGCTGGCCTGCGTGAGGATTTCATGCGCATGGCCGACAGCCTGGAGCGGATCGGCCATCCCGCCGCGCCCGAAACCGAAGCATTGCGGGCCGATTTCGAGGAATTGCGCTCGTTGATGGACGGACTTGCCCGCGATAGCGGCACGCAGACCATGGAAACCCGTTGGAGCGCGCTTGAAGCGCGGCTCGACACCATTGCGCCTGAGCGCATCCAGCAGGACCTGTTGCAGCTTGCCTACCGGCTGGATGAGATCAAGCAGCAATTGGGCACGATCGGTGACGTGCGCTCCGTGCGTCTCCTGGAAGACAAGCTGGTTGCCATTGCCAAGGCGCTTGAGCATATCGGCCAGCATCTGGAGCCCAACAGCCAGGCGATGCTGGAGCAGTTCGGCCAGCTCGATCACCGTCTGGACGAGATTTCCCGTGCCATTTCCGTTTCTGGCCGTCATGCAGGGCAAGCCACCGACCCGCGCCTGATCGAGCGTCTGGAAGATCGGATCGCCACCATTGCCCATCATCTGGAACTGATTTCCGAGCAGACCGCTGGGTTTCCGGCTGGCGATCTTGACCGCCGTCTCGAAGCGCTGTCGCTGAAAATCGAGGATCTGGCCAACCAGCAGGCCGCCCAGCGGTTGGAAGAGCGGCTGGACGATCTGACCCGTATGCTGGAAATGTCGCAGCGTGAAAGCCTGCAACCCGAACTGACCGGCTATCTCTCTGATATCTCCCGCAAGATCGACGCGCTGGACCATGCTTCGCTGAGCGACAAGCTGGCCGAGCAGATTGCCGTGATCGGTAGGCGAATCGATCAGATCGATGCTCAGCCGACGGTATCATCGGTGGATGAAAACCTGCTGCGCAGCCTGGACGACCGGCTTTACTCCATCGCTGCCCGTCTGGATGAGACGAGCGCCTCGCCATCCGGTGATGGCTCCGCCATGGCCGGGTTGGAACAGCAGATCGCCCATCTCTCGGCGCTGATCAGCGCCTCGCCCTTGACGGACAATGGCCAGGGTGAGCGTATCGAAGGCCGGATGGCGGCCCTTGAGGATTATCTGGCGACCAGCGACGAGTATATCGTCGAGGCGGCCCGCCAGGCCGCCGAAGCTGTGATGGACAATTATGCCCGCCAAAGCCCGGCCTCCGTTCAGGTGGCGGGACAGGACCAGATTGCCGAAACACTGGGCGTTCTGGCCGATCACCTGCGCCACCTGGAAGAAATCAGCCGGGGCGGGGAGGAACGCAGCCACCGTACCGTCGAGGCTTTGCACCAGACCCTGGTGCAGATTGCTGAAAAACTCGACCAGATGGACCGCCGGACTGCCACCGCCAACAGTGAGGAAGATCGCGCCGATAAGGCGGTTGCGGCTGCGCAGCGGACCGCGTCCGTTGAGACCGACGTGGAACCGGTTGTTGACCTTCTTCAGGCTGAAGACACTATCGATGCGCCCGCTCATGCCGAGGCTCGTCCGCAGAGCGATGATGGGAAGGCCGCGAAACCCAGCCTGATCGCCGGTTTGAGCCGGCGCCTGAAGCCGAAGATCAAGAAAGCGCAGACCGAGACCGCGACTCCGGCAAAGGCCGCCGCTCCGCAGCCGCGTCAGATGATCGAGGATGCGCCTTCCATCGATCCCGTTGATATCCTACCGCCGGAAGAGGCCAATGAATTGCTGGAACCTGGTTCCGGCAAACCGGATGTGCGCAAGATCCTGGAAAAGGTCCGGGCGCGTCAGCAGGCCGGTTCTGCACCGGCTGAACCTGCGCTTGGTGCGGCAGGTGTAAAACCGGCATCAGCGGATGACCGGATGGATTTCATTGCCGCCGCGCGCCGCGCCGCACAGGCGGCAGCCCAGGAAACCGATCGGGCCAGCCGCCCTAGCCGGACAGCCCTTGCTGACGAAGTCGCTGGCGGCTCGGCCTTTTCCAGATATCGTCGCCCGATCCTGATGGCGGTCGGCGCGCTTTTGCTGGCGGCCCTTGCCGTCTCGGCAGTAAAGACGCTTGGCGGCGGCAATGCTCCGGCTCCGGCCGCGCAAGCGCCTGCCACACCGGCACCTGCCAAACTGGCACCCTCTGCGGCCATTGAGGCACCTTCGATCCAGCAGGCACCTCAACAACCAGTTCGGGCGGTCGAGATCAAGGCCGAAGCGCCGCAATCCCAGCCCGCGGTGGAAAGCACCGAGGCCGAGCTATCTTCCGCGCCGGTCATTCCGGTGACGTCACCGACAGGACAGGCCAGCCTTTCCTCCATCCCGATGGATGGCAGCCAGACGGTCGCCGGTCTCTCGGCTCAACCGCCGATGCCGGATGCGGCCCAGGCCGGATTTACCGCCCCGAAGACTGAGGCGGTCAAGCCGCTGTTTGAGGTGCCCGCCGATCTGTCTCCCGCTTCCCTGGTGACGGCTGCCAAGGCGGGCGAGCCAGCTGCCCTATTCGAAATCGGTTCGCGCTATATGGAAGCACGCGGCCTGCCCGGTGATGTCTCACAGGCTGCGGTCTGGTTCCAGCGCGCCGCCGATCTGGGGCTGGCGCCTGCTCAATATCGCCTTGCCGGGCTTTATGAAAAAGGCACTGGCGTTCAGCGTGATCTGACACGGGCGAAAGGGCTTTACAGCCAGGCCGCTGATGCGGGCAATGCCAGCGCCATGCATAACCTCGCCGTGCTCTACGCCTCCGGTGGCGATGGCAAGCCGGATATGGATGCGGCGGCCAAGTGGTTTGCCAGGGCCGCTGACCTCGGCGTGACGGACAGCCAGTTTAATCTCGCGGTGCTCTATGCGCGCGGTACGGGTGTGAAGCCGGATCTGGAAGCCTCCTATAAATGGTTCGCGCTGGCCGCCAGCCAGGGCGACAAGGATGCCGCTGCCAAGCAGGAAGAAGTGGCAAGATCGATGCAGCCTGCTGCACTTGCTCGTGCCAAGGCGAGCGTCCAGCAATGGCAGGCAATGCCTGTGAATGCCGATGCCAACACGGTCAACCTGCCGGATGAATGGGTCGGCAAGAGCCTGAAGACCGGCAGCGTCGATATGGAAAAGGCGGTCCGCAACATCCAGGCCATTCTCAACAAGAACGGCTTCAATGCCGGAGAGCCGGACGGCAAACTCGGCGCCCGCACCGTTGCCGCTATCAAGGCCTTCCAGACGTCTGTGGGCCAGGAGCCAAGCGGCAAGGTTTCCAACGAACTGGTCAAGGCGTTGCTGGCCCATAACGGTTGATGCTGGGTCGGGGTGGTGGAGTTTAACCTTGCAGGCGAACGAATTCCTCCTACAATCGCCCAAACACACCTACTTAGGTGATCACTATTGCCGGGTGCCGGGCAAGCGTCACGATTTTGAATACGTGACGCTTGAGGATTTTTGGGGCAAGCTCCCCTAAATCTACCGGGATTTAACGAATGATATCGTAAGGATTGACGGGCATCGTCATGGGCATTCCGGCCATGACGGCGGAATTTGGCATTTCGGGCGCATTTCGAGGACAGCCGTGACACTTTACCTGCCGATTGCGGAACTGTCGGTGAATATTTTCATCATCCTCGGCATGGGCGCGGCTGTTGGCTTTCTCTCGGGCATGTTTGGTGTCGGCGGCGGGTTCCTGATTACCCCCTTGCTGATTTTCTATAATATTCCGCCCGTCGTTGCCGTTGCCACCGGTGCCAATCAGGTGGTGGCCTCTTCGGTTTCCGGCGCCATGAGCCATTTTCGGCGTGGCTCGCTGGATTTGAAGCTTGGCGGCGTGCTGCTGGTTGGCGGGTTGTTCGGCGCGTCGCTCGGCATGTGGATCTTTGTCGCTCTGCGTAAGCTCGGCCAGATCGACCTGTTCATTTCCATCCTCTATGTCGTGCTGCTGGGCTCCATCGGCACGCTGATGCTCTGGGAAAGCATCGGTGCGCTGCGCCGTGCGGCCCGCAAGCAGCCAGCGCCGGTGCGCCGCCCCGGTCATCATAATTGGGTGCATCGGCTGCCCTTCAAGATGCGCTTCAAGAAATCGAAGATCTATCTCAGCGCCATCCCCATTCTGGTGCTGGGTTTCCTCGTCGGCGTGCTGACGCCGATGGGTATTGGCGGCGGCTTCATTCTGGTGCCGGCGATGATCTATCTGTTGCGCATCCCCACCAATGTCGTGGTCGGCACCTCGCTGTTCCAGATCATCTTCGTCAGCGCCTTCACCACCATTGCCCAGGCCAAGGCCAATTATTCGGTCGATATCGTTCTGGCCTTCATGCTGATGATCGCTGGCGTGATCGGCGCGCAATATGGGGTGCGGGTCGGCCAGAAACTGCGCGGCGAACAATTGCGTGCTCTGCTGGGCCTGCTGGTGATGGCCGTTGGCCTGCGCCTTGCCATCGAACTGGTGATGACCCCTGACGATGCCTATTCGATCGTGGTGGGGAGTACGGGCCGATGATCCTGGGCCGGTTCATGCTTCTGGCGCTGATGGCATTCTCTGGCGCAATCCTGTTTGCGGGCGCGGCGAGCGCCCAGATCCCCTTTCTGACCCCTGATAGTACCGGCAAGGAAACGCTGGAAATCGGCACGTCCACCAATGAAATCGCCATTACCTCGGATTTTCGCGGGGCGGATCTCACTGTGTTTGGTGCGCTGAACAATGTCGATCAATTGCTGCTGGCCATCGGCCAATATGATGTCGTGGTAACGCTGGAAGGTCCACGCGAAGCGGCGACCGTGCGGCGCAAGGAGCGGTTCCTGGGCATCTGGGTCAACCGTCAATCCCTGACCTTCGAGCGGGTGCCGACCTCCTATTCGGTTGCCAGCACCAGGCCGGTGCAGGCGATTGCCCCACGCGAGGTTCTGAACGATCTGGGGCTTGGCGTCGACTATCTGCCATTGACGCCGACTGGCCATTTCGTTGGCGACATCAATATGGGCGAGTTCCGGGCTGCCTATCGCCGCCTGCAACAGACGAGCGGCCTTTATCAGGAGGGCGATACGGGTATCCGTTTCGTCAGCACCAATCTGTTTCGGGCCAGCCTGCGGCTGCCCGCCAGTATTCCCGATGGCGTGCATGTCGTGCATGCCTATCTGTTCAAGAGCGGCGTCTTCCTGGCCCAGAAGGATCTGCGCCTGCGCGTGGTGAAGACCGGTGTCGAACAGGCAATCACCGATGCTGCCCATAACCAGCCCTTGTCCTACGGTATCTTCGCCGTGCTGGTGGCTGTCATCACCGGGTGGACGGCCAGCATTGTCTTCCGCAAGGATTGAGAGGCATTTAGACAATCGGCACGCAATCGGGCGTTGTCATCTGCCTGTCATCTCTGCGCCCTAAGACCGCCCTGCAATCATCTGGCACATATTGGGGGAAACATTATGCGCACCATTCTCGCAGCTCTTTTTACCACGACGGTTCTGGCAGGTGGCGCTCAAGCCGCCACGGTCTATCCGCTTGATCGCGCCACGATCCTCACCGGTTCTCCCTTTGATTTCAAGGTCGAGCTGAAATCTGTCGTCAAGCCGGAAGACGTAAAAATCACCGTTAACGGCCAGGACTACAAGGCCGTGTTCGGCAGCCAGGCACAGTTCACCGCCGAAGAAAAAGGCAAGGAAGACAAGGTTCTGGGTTCGGCCCTGATCCTGCGTGATGTCAAGCTTCCGGCAGGCTCCTACAAGGTCGAGGTTTCGGCTGGCGACGAAAAGAAATCCGTCACCTGGGATGTCTATGCGACCCAGCAAAAGCCTGTTGCCAAGAATATCATTTTCTTCCTCGGCGACGGTCTGTCGGTTGCCCACCGCACCGGCGCCCGCATCATGTCCAAGGGCATGACCGAAGGCAAGGCTAACGGCCACCTCAACATGGATAGCCTCGACCGGATGGCCTTTATCGGCACGTCCTCGACCAATGCCATCGCCACCGATAGCGCCAACACCATGTCGGCCTATATGACCGGCCACAAGACCGCCGTGAACGCGCTTGGCGTTTATGCCGACCGCACCCCGAACACCCTTGATGACCCGAAGGTCGAAACCATTGCCGAGGCGCTGCGCCGCACCACCAAAAAGTCGATTGGTATTGTTTCTCCGGCTGAAATCGAAGATGCAACGCCCGCTGCCGTGGTCTCCCATACCCGCGCCCGCGCCGACAAGGCCGAAATTGTCGGCATGATGTTCAACGTCAAGCCGGATGTCATCCTGGGTGGCGGTTCGGCCTATTTCCTGTCCAAGTCCATCCCCGGCTCGAAGCGCAAGGACGACAAGGACTATATCGCCGAGTTCAAGAATGCGGGCTATACGCTGGCGACCTCAAAGACCGAACTGGACGCTGCTGCTGGCACCAATAGCGGCAAGCTGCTCGGTCTGTTTCATACCGGCAACATGGATACGCTTCTGGATCGCAAGTTCCTGAAGAAGGGGACCGTCGACAAATTCCCCGATCAGCCGGGCCTGGTCGATATGACCAAGGTTGCTCTTGATCAGCTCTCCAAGAACCAGGACGGCTTCTTCCTGATGGTCGAAGGCGCTTCCATCGATAAAATGTCCCATCCGATGGATTGGGATCGGGCTATGTATGAAACCATCGAATTCGATCAGGCGATTGGGCTTGGCCTCGAATTCCTGAAGACTCATCCGGATACGCTGATCGTCGTCACCGGCGACCACACCCATGGCGTTTCCATCATCGGAACCATTGACGACGACAAGCCCGGCACCGAGATGCGCGAAAAGGTTGGCGTCTATGCCGATGCCGGCTTCCCGAACTATGAAGACAAGGACGGCGACGGCTTCCCGGACAAGGTCGATGTATCGCGTCGCCTGGCGGTGTTTTCGTCCAACTTCCCGGACTATTACGAGACCTTCCGCCCTAAGATGGACGGTCCGTTCGAACCCGCCATCCAGAACGAGAAGAAGCAATACGTCGCCAACGAGGCCTATAAGTCGGTGCCGGGTGCGGTTTTCCGCGAAGGCAATCTGCCACGCTCCGCCGACACCGCCGTCCACGCTGTTGACGATGTCGTGCTTCAGGCCACGGGTGCCGGTTCGGAAGGCTTCAAGGGCTATTTGGAAGAAAGCGACGTCTACAAGGTATTGGCCGACGCTTTTGCCCTTGGTGCGCCAAAGGCCAACTAAGCCTGCTATGATACTCGGCTCCGGGTGCGGATATCGCATCCGGAGCCTGTTCTATTGAGACTTCCACCATTTGTTTTTACGCATTTCCTGGAAATGCTCTATTTTTGAGGGTGCATGGCGTGGTGCGATGCCGTGTTCAGTGCCGAGGCGTTACGATGAAAGATCTCAGCAGGGTTGCTTTTCGGCGGCGAGACAGTTTGGCCCTTTTCGGGTGTGCCGCCCTTGGGCTGTTCTCAAAACCGGCAAAGGCAGCACCGCAGCTGATCGATTTTGACCAGCTCTATGGCAAGGTTGGCGTGCTCGGGCTGGAATTTTCCGACATGGTCAAACAGGCTGCCGGAAAGCCGGTGGCGATGCGCGGTTTTATGGCGCCGCCGCTGAAGGCGGAAGCGGCGTTTTTCGTGCTGACGGAAATTCCGATGGCGCTCTGCCCGTTCTGTTCCTCGGACGCGGACTGGCCGGACAATATCGTCGTGGTCTACCTGGATAGAAAGCAGACATTCGTGCAGCCGGGAACCCGCATCGAAGTGGCTGGAACCCTGGAAATGGGGTCCTGGACCGACCCTGAAACGGGTTTCGTTAGTCTGTTGCGGCTGAGAAATGCCACTTATGGCACGGTGTGATCACCCATGATGTCGCTTGCTCTCGAGGATGTCGCGGTCCGCTATATTGGTTTGCCGAAGCCGGTTTTAAACATTGGTCGGCTTGAGGTTGCCGCCGGGGCTCAACTGGCGATCACCGGCGGTTCCGGTTCGGGCAAAAGCACGCTTGTTAATGTGATGACGGGGTTGGAGCGCCTGCGCCAAGGCCAAGCCCGCTGGAACGGCACCGACCTGTCGGGTCTGTCAGAGGGCGCGCGCGACCGGTTCCGCGCGGCGCATATCGGTCTTGTCATGCAGGAATTTCATTTGTTCTCCGGCCTGTCGGCCATCGACAATATCCTGCTGCCAGCCCGGCTGGCGCGAGTGGCGTCGCCTGCCTGCGTCGAGCGCGCCCACGATTTGATGCAGCGTTTCGGCCTTGGGCGTCCTGATCAGGCTATTGAAACCATGTCGCGTGGCGAAATGCAGCGGGTGGCGGTGGCCCGGGCGCTGTTGAGAAAACCCGGCGTGATCATTGCCGACGAGCCGACCGCAAGCCTCGACGCCGAGGCGGGGGCTGCGGTTGCCGATCTTCTTCTGGATCTGGCGAAAAGTGAGGGCAGCACCTTGATCGTCGTTTCCCACGATGCCCGTCTGGTGGAGCGCCTGCCCCGCAGGATCGAGCTGAAAAACGGTGAAATCGTCCATGACACAGGTGACTTTGTTGGGCATCAGACCGGTCCTCGGGAAGGTGACGCATGATCCGTTTCATCCTTGCCGATCTGCGCCGTCTCTGGGCCGGTGCGCTGGTTGTCTGCCTGCTGGTGGCGCTCTCGACCGCGCTTGGTGTGACGGTGACCTTGCAGGAACGGGCCTTGCGGCTGGGCAGTGCCCGGGCTGCCGATAAATTCGATCTGGTGATCGGCGCAGCCGGGTCAGAAACCCAGTTGGTCCTGTCCTCAGTGTTTTTGCAGCCTTCGCCCTTGCCGCTGGTGCCGGGTGGGGTTCTGGCGACATTGCAGACCGATCCCCGCGTGGAATGGGCAGCACCTGTGGCGTTTGGCGATAGTTTTTCCGGCTATCCGATTGTCGGTACGACGACACGGCTGATCACTGCGACCACGCCGGGCTTTGCCGAAGGACAGATGTTCGCGCGCGAAGGCGAGGCGGTGGTCGGTGCTGATGTGAAACTGAAGACCGGCGATACGGTCAAGCCGATGCATGGCACGGCTGCCGAAGGCGGCCATACCCATGGCGAACTGGCCTATCATGTCGTTGGCAGGCTGAAAGCCACCGGCACGGCCTGGGATCGTGCAATCCTCGTTCCGGTTCAGGCCGTCTGGCATATTCACGGTCTCGGTGAAGAGCATGAGGATCATGATGCGGAGGAGGCAGCAGCGGACAAGGGCGAGGCCAGTCACGATGAGGATCATGACGAGCATGATCATCACGGCCATATCGACCCCAATGCCGCTCTCTCAGAGCAGTTTTCAGCCAATGATCCCGGCGTACCGGCCATTCTGGTCAAGCCGAAAACCATTGCCGCCGCCTATAAGCTGCGGCAGGACTATCGCAACGACCGGACACTCGGCGTTTTCCCCGGCGAGGTTCTGACCAGACTTTACGCGACGCTGGGCGATGCGAAACTGGTTTTGTCCTTCGTGGCAATCGGCGCGCAGGCGCTGGTGGCGGGCGCGCTCTTGCTGGTGACGGTCGTTCATATCGGCCAACGCCGCAAGCAGATCGGCGCCCTCAGAGCCTTTGGCGCCCCCAGATCTTCGGTCTTCCTGATCGTCTGGTGCGAGCTTTTCAGCCTGTTCCTGGGTGGCATCGGGTTTGGTGTGGCTATGGGATATGCGGCGGCAAGGATCATTTCGCAAACCGTCAAGACCAGCAATGGCTTCAACCTGCCGGTCGAATTCGCAAGCCAGGATGGTTGGCAGATCTGCGCCATGCTGGTCTTTGCCGGGCTGCTTTCGGCGCTGCCGGCCTGGCTTGCCTATCGCCAATCGCCAGTGGCTGCGCTGCGCTCCTGACGGAGCACGGCATGGCCTGCTTTATGTTCTGTCATATAACGGTCACCCGCCAGAGATAAATGAGCCGCCACAGTCCTTGTTCCATTTTCGGTTCAAGACTGGTGCTTCGGGAGCATGGCGATGGGTATATCGGTTCGAACATTGGTTTTCTCAGCGCTTGGCATGGCTATGGTGGGCTTTTCCGCACCGGGTTTTACCCCACTGGCCTTTGCCGATAGCGGCATGGTGCTGGATAAGTATGTGGCGTTGATGCGCCATGGCGTGCGCCCGCAAACCAGCGCCAAGGAAATCGCCCCGCTATCGTCCAAGCCCTGGCTGCAATGGGATACCGCCGATGGTCAATTGACGCCGCACGGCGCTGAAGCAACAGTGCAATTGGCACGGTGGGAGGGCGCTATGCTCCGGGGCCGGGGGCTTTTGCCGCAAGACGGCTGCCCTGCGACCGGCACGGTGTTCGGCTGGGCGAATGGTTCGGTGAAGCGCACCATCGATACCGGTAATGTCATGCTTTCCACCCTGTTTCCCGGCTGCGGCCTGACAGTTGGCTTCAAAAATACCGAGGCCACGGATGGCGTCGATGTGCTCTATGCCCCTTCCGATACCAAGCTTGGCGCTGTCGATCCCGACAATGCCAAGGCTGCAATTTTGGAGGCAGCGGGTGGCGATCTTGAAAAGCCCCGGGCACGCGCTGCCAGCCTGATGCAGGAACTCGACGGTATTCTCGACTGCTGCGCAGCTTCGCTTTGCGAAAAGGCCGAGGCGTCTGCGGCCTGTACGTTGTCCGACCGTCCCTGGTCGATCAAGGTCAAGCAGGCCAAGGGGGAAAAGCCTGCCAGCGTCGAAGTGGTCGGCCCGTTGAAGGATGCAGGTACCGTCGTGCAGGTCTTCCTGCTCCAATATGCCAATGGTTTTCCTGCCGATCAGGTGGGATTTGGCAAGACGCCGACAGAAGCGGACATTATCCGCCTGTCGCAGCTGCGCCAGATCAAATATGATCTCGGCAATCGTGTTCCTTATCTTGCTGCCCGCGATGGTTCCAATCTTCTCAATCAGCTCTTGCTGGCGGTTGCCGCCGATCCGGCAACAGGTCTGGCCAACAATAGTGCGCCCAGCGATGGTCCGCCAAATGCGAAATATCTGCTGTTTACCGGTTCCGACACGCAGCAGGCGGAAATTGGCGCCATGCTCGGCCTGCATTGGCATATCCCGCCTTATCTCGATGATGAGACCCCACCCACGGGCACCATGGCGTTCGAGCGCCTGCACGATGCCACGGGCAAGGTGTTCGTGCGCATACAGTTCATCGCACCGTCGCTGGACCAGATCCGCAATGCATCGGTTCTGGATGACAAAAACCCGCCACTCCAGGCTACCATCACCCTTCCAGGCTGCGAAAAGGAACAGGTTGACGGTGCCTGTCCGCTGGACCGGTTCCTCGCCATCGCCCGCCCCAAGCTGGACATGACGGCGGTCGCGCCACAAATTTATTCTGCCAGTGGGCGTGAGAGCCAGTCAGGTTCAAACTGAACCTGACTGCCGTCATGACGTTCAAGCGGGGAACTGTGCAGAATGGCGCCTGCGCATTTTCCTTGAGCGCAGAGACACGTTCTCGATTATTTTAAGGCATTGCCGATCGCCAAAGCCGGTTTGCGGTTTTGCTGGCCCATGTCCAGGACGGGAGCATGGCTGGCGATGACATACCGGTCGCGGCCGCTGTGTTTTGCCTGGTAAAGTGCCGCGTCGGCGCTTGCTATCAGATCGTCACTGGAGTGGATATCGTCGGACGGAACAGCCGCCACGCCGATGCTGACGGTAACGATACCCTTTTCGCTATCACCATGGGGAATATGAAGGTCGCGAACTGCCTGGCAATAGTATTCCGCCACAGTCGAGCCTCCGGCAAGGTCGGTATCGGAGAGAATGAGCGCCATTTCCTCGCCGCCATAGCGGGCAGCGATATCGGTGCTGCGTTTTGCGACCGAACGCAAAGTCGCGGCGATCTGGCGTAGGCATTGGTCCCCTGCCTGGTGTCCGTAGCGGTCGTTAAACAGTTTGAAATGGTCGATATCGATCATCAAAAGGCTGACGCCCGATCCGGTGCGGTGGGAGCGTGCAAATTCTTGCCGGAGTTGCACATCAAAGGCGCGCCGGTTGTAAAGGCCGGTGAGCCCATCGGTAAAGGCCGCTTTTTCCAGGGCGCGATTGGTGTGACGCAGCAAGCCTTCCGCCTGTTTTGCCCTGGTAATATCCGTAAAGACGATCAGCGAACCGCCTCCGCCGACACTTCTTGTCTGAGCTTCGAGGCTTCGTCCGTCCCAGAGGGTGATCTCGCGCTTGCCCGGCACCAGCGGTAATACAGGCAGACTGTCGAAGGCTTGTTCTGGCAAGATAGTATCGCTGTCGCGAGGTGTCGTCTCTTCGCCGCGGGCGCGCGAAGCGGCGATGATATCGTGCAGATCAGCGCCAGGCACCCTGATATCTGCGGTTTTGGAAAACATGGAGCGATAGCGTTCATTGCAATAGACCAGCTTTCCCTGTCGATCGAACATCACAAGCCCATCGGCCATATTGGCCAGGGCATCGGCCAATTGCTGGCGGCTCTCAGCCAATTGCTGCTCCAGTTCCTTCTGCTTGCTGATGTCACGGCTATGGGTGGCAAGAGCGATGATCTCTCCGGTCTGCTGGTCGCAGATCGGGTATTTCAGGGTCGAATACCAGCCCTTGGCACCGGTGGGCGTTTCATAGCTTTGCTCAATATGGACAGGCTGGCTCTCGGCAAAGACAGCCTCTTCGTCAGCACGGTAGCGGGCTGCAAGCTCGGGGGAATGAAAATCCGCATCGGTTTTGCCAATCATCTGCGCGGGGTCGTTGAGACCAAGGGCCGTGGCCGAGGCGAGATTGGTCAGGATGAAGCGGCCATCTCGATCCTTGGCCGTCAGGGTTTCCGGCATGCTCTCGATAACGGTCCGGTAAAGTTTTGCCTCCTGTAATCGAGCGCGTTGCAATGTCTCGCTTCTGATCACAATCGCAGCAAGCAGAGCAGCCAGACATTGCATTGGCAAAAGCAGTGGCAAGACGGCAAACACGGCTGGCCAGGTTTCAGACGGAATGACCAAGAGCGTTACCTGTGGCAGAATGAGGAGACCAAGACCCATGGTCGCGATACGCCGTAGGCTCAAGATTGCCTGTTCATCGCGCCAGCCTGCCCAAACACCCGCGCCTGCAGCCAGTAAAATAGCCAGAGCTCCGGCTCCAGCGCCGATCCCACCTTCCAGAACACGCCAGGTTATAGCAATGCCCGCTGCAAAAATGGCACAAACCGGGCCGCCCATCAGTGCGCAGACCGCAATGGCACTACTGCGAAGATCCATGAAAAGACCCGGTACGATCGTTATCGGAAATTGCATGGCGACGATGGCCGTGACGCCGCCGGCAATACCAAGCCCGATTGGCCTGTAGGCATGGTTCTGCTGTTCCAGCCATCCGGCCAGCCTGCTCGAAACGATGGAAAACAGCGTGACAAGGGCACTATTGACCAGAATAAGCGTCATGGTCGTGTTCATCTGTTCCGGCGTCTCCTCCATGGCCCGTCAATGTATTGCAGGAAAAGCAAGAAATCTCGCCGAGCCTGTTTCATGGGCCAGAGAGTAGAAGATGATCGTTAATTTGTAATTTCGAAGATATGTATATTGCTGCATCTATCTGGGGCGCGGTCTCCGGCGACCGGGGATAACCGTGGCGATGTTGCGCCTCGGCGCTTGAGGACACCGGCCCGCAGGTCTACGGATGAACATCCCCAGGTGGTGGCAAAGGCAGGACAGATTCATGGCGGCAGCAGACAAACAGGCAGGCAATTCCCGCAAGCCCATGGCCTCAAGTCCTGAACAGCATTCCCTGCTGGACGATGTGCAGGGACTGTTGGCGGGCAGCATGTTGGCGGCGCTGGGCGTCGTCTTGTTGTCCAATGCCAAATTGCTTTCCGGCGGCACAGCGGGGGTCGCCTTTCTGCTGCATTATGTGTCGGCTGTGGGGTTTGGCCCGATCTTCTTTGCCATCAACCTGCCCTTTTACTATTTCGCTTTCCGGCGGATGGGTCTGGCCTTCACGGCAAAAACCTTCATCGCGGTGTTGCTGACCTCGGTGCTGAGCGCCGTCCTGCCGAAATTCATCGGCTTTTCCCTGTTGGACCCGCTGGTGGCGGCCATCTTCGGCGGGCTGCTGGTCGGAACTGGCATGCTGGTGCTGTTTCGCCACCAGGCAAGCCTTGGCGGCTTCGGTATCTTGGCGCTGTATCTCCAGGATCGCTACGGCTGGCGGGCCGGACTTGTGCAGCTTTGCTTTGACGGCATGGTGCTGATTGGCTCGTTCTTCGTGGCGACGCCCGGCATCATTGCCTGCTCGATCATCGGCGCTGTTGTCGTCAACCTGACGCTGGCGATCAATCACCGTAAGGACCGCTATATCGCCATGTAGACTGGAGCGTCTTGTCATTTGGAATGAAAATTGCTGCTCAGATGGCAATGGGCTGAATTTGGCCCTCGCCCCGATTGATGCTCAAGAAAGAGACAGATAATGACGTTTTTCCGCACCGCTCTGGTCACAGCCCTGCTGTTGACGACCTCTCTTGCCCATGCCGAGGATGGCACGCTGGCGACGATCAAGCAGGCGGGCGTGATCCGCATCGGCACGACAGGGGACTATAAACCCTTCAGCTACAAGGGTGGCGATGGCGAACTGGTCGGGGCCGATATTTCCATGGGCAAGGCGCTGGCCACAGACCTCGGCGTCAAGCCGGAATTTGTGATGACCACCTGGAAAACCATGCTGGAGGATTTCAAGGCCGGAAAATTCGACATGGTGCTGGGCGGCATTACCGTTAATCCGGCCCGGGCCGAGGTGGGCGATTTTTCGCTTTCGAATGTCAAGGATGGCAAACGGCCGATCGTCCGTTGCGAGGACAAGGACAGGCTGGTGACGCTGGAGGCGATCGATCAGCCCTCGGTGCGCGTTATCGTCAATCCCGGCGGCACCAACGACAAATTTGCCCATGAGCATTTCACCAAGGCGCCCATCGAGGTTTTTCCCGATAATAAGGTGATTTTCGACCAGATTGCCGCCAATAAGGCGGATGTAATGGTGACCGACGGCGTGGAAGTGGACCTGCAATCCAAGTTGCATCCCGGCGTGCTTTGCCCTTCTGCCGTCAAGGAACCCTTCACCCATTTTGAAAACGCCTATTTGCTGCGCAAGGACCCAGCCTTCAAGGCTGCGGTGGATAGCTTCATGGCCAAGGCGCTGGAAAACGGTGACTGGAAGGCCAAGCTGGACGCTGCGATGCAGTAAAGCTCCTGCTGTAACCGCAAAATGGTCAGGAGCGGCTTCTTTTTAGCCCGGTTTCGCCTATCTTATCTCCGTGTCTGAGCCGGAATCCACGCTTTCCCTTTTGCCCTCATCCTTCGAGCATTGGTTTGCGCAGAAGGGATGGCAGCCGCGTGCGCATCAGTTGGAGCTGCTGGCGCGGGCCGAGCAGGGGGAAAGCACGCTTCTGATTGCCCCGACCGGGGCTGGCAAGACCCTTGCCGGGTTTCTGCCGTCGCTGGTCGATCTGACCCGGCGCGGGCGAAAGCGACCGGGCGTGGCTTTTACCGGCATTCATACGCTTTACATCTCGCCGTTGAAGGCGCTGGCGGTCGATATTGAGCGTAATCTGGTCAAGCCGGTCGAGGAAATCGGCCTGTCTGTCAGCATCGAGACCCGCACCGGCGATACGCCACAGGCCAAGCGGGCGCGCCAGAAGCTCAACCCGCCGGATATTCTGCTGACCACGCCGGAACAGCTGGCTTTGCTGATCGCCAATGGCGAAGCGTCCCGCTTTTTCCGGGATCTGCGCTATGTGATCTTCGACGAGTTGCATTCGCTTGTTACCTCCAAGCGCGGCCATCTTCTGGCGCTGGGACTGGCCCGGCTGCGGATTTTGGCACCCGGACTTCAAACCATCGGACTGTCCGCCACCGTCGCCGATCCACCGGAGCTGCAACGGTGGCTGGTGGCGCAAAGACCGGGGGAACCGGCCTTGGCTGGGCTGGTGATGGTAGCGGGCGGGGCAAGGCCCAATATTACCATTTTGAAGACGCAGGAGCGCATTCCGTGGTCCGGCCATTCGGCCCGCTATGCCATTCCTGACATTTATGCGGTGCTGAAACAGTTTGCGATGACGATCATTTTCGTCAACACCCGCTCCCAGGCGGAAATGCTGTTTCAGGAACTGTGGACGGTCAATGATGACAGCTTGCCGATAGCCCTGCATCACGGCTCACTGGATGTCGGCCAGCGCCGCAAGGTGGAGGAGGCGATGGCGGCCAACCGGCTGCGTGCCGTGGTCGCCACCTCGACGCTGGATCTCGGCATCGACTGGGGCGAGGTCGATCTTGTCATCCATGTTGGCGCGCCGAAGGGCGCTAGCCGATTAGCGCAGAGGATTGGCCGGGCCAATCACCGCATGGATGAGCCGAGCCGCGCCATTCTGGTTCCCGCCAACCGCTTCGAGGTGATGGAATGCCAGGCGGCGCTGGATGCCAACTACCTCGGTGCGCAGGACACCCAGTCGGTGGGTGAAGGCCCTCTGGATGTGCTGGCCCAGCATGTGTTGGGCATGGCCTGTGCCGCACCCTTCGACACGGAGGCACTTTACAATGAAGTAACGTCGGCCATGCCTTACGCATCACTGCCGCGAGACACGTTCGGGCGGATTGTCGATTTCGTCGCCACCGGCGGCTATGCATTGAAGACCTATGACCGCTATGCCCGCATTCGCAAGACGTCAGAAGGGCGCTGGCGGATTTCCAATCCGGCGGTGGCGCAGCAATATCGGCTCAATCTCGGCACGATTGTCGAAGAGCCGATGCTGAATGTCCGGCTCGTCAAGCGCAATCATCTCGGCTCCATCGGGCGAGGCGGCATGACCCTTGGCAAGGTGGAGGAGTATTTCGTCGAGCAATTGGCGCAAGGCGACACATTCCTGTTTTCCGGCAAGGTCTTGCGGTTTGAAGGTCTGCGCGAAAGCGAATGCCTGGTGTCCAATGCTTTTTCGCAGGACCCGAAAATTCCGGCCTATGCGGGCGGAAAATTTCCGCTCTCCACCTATCTTGCCGATCAGGTGCGGGCCATGCTGGACGATCCTGCCCGCCGCGCCAGCCTGCCGGATCAGGTGCGTGACTGGCTGGACATCCAGAAAGCCAAATCCGTGCTGCCGAAGCGAGGCGACCTGCTGGTCGAGACTTTCCCACGCGGCAAGCGCTTCTACATGGTGCTTTATCCGTTCGAGGGACGGCTGGCCCATCAGACGCTGGGCATGCTGCTGACGCGGCGGCTGGAACGGTGGCGGGCCAAGCCGCTTGGCTTTGTGGCGACAGATTACGCCCTGGCGATCTGGGGGCTGGAGGATCTCAGCTGGATGGTGTCCACGGGCAAGCTTTCGCTAGCTGACCTGTTTGAGGAAGACATGCTGGGCGACGATCTGGAGGCCTGGTTGGACTCCTCTTATATGCTGAAGCGAACCTTCCGCACCTGCGCGGTGATTGCCGGGCTGATTGAAAAGCGCCATCCCGGCAAGGAAAAATCCGGCAGGCAGGTGACGGTTTCCGCGGACCTGATCTATGATGTGCTGCGCGCCCATGAGCCTGATCATATCCTGTTGCAGGCAACCCGCGCCGATGCGGCAAACGGTCTTTTGGACATTGCCCGGCTTGGCGATATGCTAAAGCGAATCAACGGCCATATTCTTCACAAGGCACTGGACCATGTCTCGCCGCTGGCCGTGCCGGTCATGCTGGAGATCGGTCGGGAAACGGTGGTCGGCGAAGCCCAGGAAGATGTGCTGGCGGAAGCGGCGGAAGATCTCATTGCCGAAGCGATGGGATAAGATGGAATGGTCAGGACATGACGGGCCAGATATGATTGGATTGACGACGGCTTCTATAATGCGCCCGGAGAAGACGGACCTCAGCGCCGAGATCGAGATCTGCGGTGTTGAGGCCATCTGTGACCTGTCCGGCACGCTGTATCTGCCAGCATTGCGATTGCTCGTCGTCTCCGACCTGCATTTGGAAAAGGGCGCGGCCTTTGCGCGGCGTGGCCAGCTTCTGCCGCCCTACGATACCGTTGCGACATTGAAAAAACTGCAAGCGGTGATTGCCCGTTTCGATCCGGCCATCGTCGTCAGCCTGGGTGATACGTTTCATGACCGGCTGGGGTCTGCCCTGATGCCGGAACCCTTCCGGCAGACACTTGAGCAGATGTCACGAGGCCGCGAATGGATCTGGATTACCGGCAACCATGATCCTGATGGGGTCGAAAACCTGGCGGGCATGGTGGCCGATGAAATTTCCTATGGCGGATTGGTGTTTCGCCATGAACCGCAAATCGGTGAAAGCGCCAGAGGCGAGATTGCCGGCCATCTTCATCCATCAGCCACCGTGCGCCGGCGGGAGAAATCCGTGCGTCGCGCCTGTTTTGCCGCCGATGGCGACCGGCTGATCATGCCGGCTTTCGGGGTGACGACGGGCGGGCTGGATTTAAAGCACAAGGCGTTCACAGGGCTTTTCGCAAGGGAGGCGCTGGTCGCGCATCTTCTGGGCCGGGAGCGGATCTATTCGGTGCGCTTCAACGGCCTGTTCGCCTGAAAACCTATAAATGTAAGTTATTGGTTACTTTGATGCGCCATCTCCCGCACGCGCACCACCGTGACCGTGCACGGCGCTTTCGAGGCAACTTCCGCCGATACGCTGCCGAGCAGAGCGCGCTTTGGTGAATTGGCGCGGGCGCCCATGACGATATGGTCGACACTGTTGTCGCGGGCATAATCCAGGATGGCATTGGCGGGTGAGGTGCTTTCCAGCACATGGCAGGTAATTTGCGGCTGGTCCTTCAACGGCGCTGCCCATTGCCGCAGCTTGCCAAGGCGGGCGACATGCTTGTTATTGCCCTCGTCGTCCAGGTCGTTGTCGAGGTTGAGCCGGGCGATTTTCAAAATATTCAGGCAAGCAAGCCGCGTGCCGGGCGAGCGCGCCATGATGCGCGACACCGTCAGCCGCATGGCTTCCGTCAGTTCCGTCGAGGTTTCGCCAAGATCGAGGGCAACGACGATGATCGGTGCATTGGCCAGGGCCGCCGTGGCGGTTTGCGGCTTGAGCAATTCGATCGGGTCGGGGTTGAAGCGGCGTTTCAAAACCGCCGCCAGTCCGTCCTGCTTCAGCTTGTCAGCCCGCGCCGTCAGGGCAACGGCAGGCAGGTCCTTCAGGTCCAGCGCCAGTTGGGCTGCGGTCGGCGTCCTCCTTGCCGGGTTCACCTCCAGGCAGCGCAGGATAACTTCCTGGAATGCGGGAGATATTGAAGGGTTAAGCGCTCTTGGCGGCACCGGATCGCGCCACAGCCGACGCTTCAATCCCTTCAGCCGCTGCGGATCGCCAAAGGGGCGTTTTCCGGTGGAAAAGAAATACATCAGCACGCCCAGTGCAAACAGGTCGGAGCGAAAATCCGAGCGAATGCCCAGGATCTGTTCGGGCGCCATATAGGGTGCGGTGCCATAGGGCAGGCGAAATTCCTCGTTCACCAGATCCGGCAGATCCAGATGGCGCGCCAGGCCGAAATCCACCAGCACTGCCTCGCCACTGTCACGAAACAGGATATTCGAGGGCTTGATGTCGAGATGAACCACATGCTGGCGATGCAGGTCGGCAAGCGCCGTGGCGATCCGCTCACCCATCCTTACCACTTCTTCTGCGCTGAGCGGCAGGCTGTCCAGCAATGGATAAAGCGATTTGCCCGGCAATCGTTCAAACACCATGTAAGGCAGATGGGTGAAATCGCCATTGGCAACAAAACGAGGCACATGCGGGCCGGAAATGCGCGGCAGGATCATCTGCTCCATTTCAAAGCCGACAATCATCGCCGGGTCGATGCCGCCGCCCATTTCCGGTACTTTCATCAGCAGCGGGAAAAAATAATCCGGGTGGGTCACGGCATAAAGCCGGGCCATGCCGCCCTTATGCGCTTGCTCCACCACGGTGAAACCATCGATCACGCTGCCCGGTTCAAGGCGGTTGCGGGCCATGTCATCGTCCCCTATAGAGCCGTGTGGCAAGCGTCTCAGTCAAGCCCGCCGCACGGATGGCCGCTGCCGCGCCGTCGATGTCATAGTTGACCCTGATGAAGGTCAGCGTGTTCTTTATCGTGTCGAGCAGGCCAAAGGCCGCCGCCGGATCGCCATCACGCGGCTGGCCGACCGAGCCGATCACGCCGAGCCAGCGTCGCTGCGCCAGAAGCGGAATGTCCGTTTGCGAATGGGGAACAAAGGTGGTGATCTTGCCTTGAGGTGGAGGGCCATCGGTGGTCTGACCATAGGAAGCGAGCGCATAAAGCGTCGGTCGATGGACATGGCCGCAAAAACTGAGCCGCGCCGTGCAGGCGGCAAAATGCTGCGCCGCCGTGTCGCTGTCGGTTACATAATGAAAGGCCGAGGGAGAGGTGGCTTCGGCATGGACATAGAGCCGGTCTTCATCCCGCAGCATCATCGGTAGATTGGCCAGAAAGGTCCGCTGTTCTTCGCTCAGGACCTGCCGCGTCCAGTGAATGGCGGCGCGGGCCGTGTCATTGAGGGAAATTGCGGGATCGCTTACCGCCTGGTCGTGATTGCCCCGCACCACCAGGGCACCTTGCTGCTGCAAAGCGCGGACCTTGTCGACGCAGCGAACGGGATCGCCACCATAGCCGACGATATCGCCGAGAATGACGATGCGTTCGGCACCGGCCTGCGCCGTCGCCTGCAAGACCGCGTCAAAGGCCTGGGCATTGCCGTGGATGTCGGACAAAAGAGCAATGCGCATCGACCCTCCCCTGGCATCGCATCATCAGTACGGCCAACCATAAGCAGTTTGTTGAGGCTGCACCATTGGACTGAAGGTGGGGGAACATGAAAAACCCCTCCAGCGCGATGCGCGGAGGGGTGATCTGGTGAGGCTGTGCGCAAGTCGGTTAGGCAGCGCGAACGATATCGATTAATTCGACCTCGAAAATCAGATCCTGCCCGGCCAGTGGGTGGTTGGCATCGATTGTCACCACATCGCCAGCCACATCGGTCACGGTGACAATCAGCGGCGTGCCATTGCCACTCTGGGCTTGAAGCCTTGTGCCGGGCGCCACATTGACATTGGCGGGGATCAGGTCGCGCGCCACCTGCTGAATTTTCTGCGGATCATGCGCGCCATAGGCCTCTTCCGCAGGCACCGTCACCCGCTGGCTACGCCCGACCTCCATGCCATCCACCTGCCGTTCAAGCCCCGAAATGATCTGGCCAGAGCCAATTTCGAACTGGAGCGGATCGCGGTCGCGCGAGGTATCGAATTGCGTGCCATCCGGCAGCAGGCCGGTGTAGTGGATGCGTACGGTATCGCCGTTTTTCGCTTGCGTCATGGTAATGTCCTTTCGTCTCAAGGGAGGCACGGGTGCAATGGGCACAGCATTGCCTCCTTGAAGCTTCCTTTTCGCCAGGGCATTCCTGGGACGTCCCGGATGGCCGTAGCGGAAGCGATTCAGCCGACACACGGAAAATTCGTGAGTTGCATGACGACTATCGGAGTGTTCACACCCAAAGGTGCAAGCCTTAACAGAAGTAGGCCTGAAACGCGGCAGATCAACGGCAGCACAGTAAAAACTGGGAAAACTACAGCCCTGTGCGCCATGGATGACGCACGAAAGTTATATTTAAATATTTGTATACTATAGATAATTCCTTAAATTGATTCCACTTTGAGGAATTATCCCGGAACGGGATTTTCTATTCCGCAGCGCTGCGGCGGGGGCTGGAGACCTGGGTAATATAGGCCCGCAAAGCCGCTGGACGGACGGGCTTATGCTGGACGGCAATGCCCTGCCGTTCCGCTTCCGCCCGCACGTCGGCGGTTCGGTCAGCGGTGATCAGCAGACCGGGTACCGGCTGACCGTAGAGCGCGCGCAGGCGCAGGATCGCGCCGATGCCGCTGCCATCTCCCAGATGATAATCGGCGATGATGACGTCCGGTGCCGCAGGATTGTCGCTGAAGGTCGTGTCGAGATCGGTGACCGAGCCTGCGGTCATCACCGCACAGCCCCAGCCGCTGATCAGCAACCGCATGCCTTCCAGAATATCCGGCTCATTGTCGATGCACAGGATGCGCAGGCCGTTCAGACTGCTCCGCAGCGCGGTCGCGGTCGCCAAATCCTCAACGGGCAACGGCGCCTTGGCGCTCTTTTCGAACGGCATGGTGACGCGAAAGCTGGTGCCTCGGCCCGGCCGGGATTCCAGCGCCACCGTCGCTTTGAGGACCCGGGCGATACGATCGACAATCGACAGGCCCAGCCCAAGCCCGCTGGCGGTTTTGATGCCTTCATCCAGCCGGGCAAATTCCTTGAACACAGTGCGAAATTTCGATGTCGGAATGCCGATGCCCGAATCCGTTACCTGAATGATCACCTGGCCGCCACGGCGGCGCGCACCAACCAGAACCTTGCCGGAGGGCGTGTATTTGATGGCGTTGGAGACTAAATTTTGCACCAACCGACGCAGAAGGTTGGCATCGGAGCGGACGCTGAGCGTGGTCGGCAGCACCACCAGTTTCAGGTTTTTCTCCAGCGCCATCGGCTCGAAATCGGTCCTGATCCGCTCCAGCAGGCCTTGCAGGGGGACGGTGGCAAAACGCGGCTTCATTGCGCCTGTATCCAGCCGGGACAGGTCCAGCACCGCGCCAAGAATCTGTTCGACCGATTCCAGTGCCGAATCGATATTGCGGACCAGTCCGGCATTTTCCGACTGGCCCAACCGTTCCACCAGCGCCGAGGAATAGAGCCTTGCGGCATTGAGCGGCTGGAGAATGTCGTGACCGGCGGCGGCAAAGAACCGGGTCTTGCCGATATTGGCCTCATCGGCGCTGGCGCGGGCCTCGGCAAGTGCTGTATTGACCCGCATCAGTTCTGCCGTGCGCTCGCCCACCCGCTGTTCCAGCGTTTCATTGGCCTGTTTCAAGGCTCGATCTGCTGCCACCTGCGGGGTGATGTCGGTGAAGGTTGCCACCAACCCCTTATCGGGCAAGGCGTTGCAGCGCACCTCGATGATCTGGGCACCTTCGCTCAATACCAACTGGAAGGGTTCATCGAGATGGTGGAAATTGGCAAGAACGCCCGCTTCCTCCTTGGCCGCAATGGCGCCGCGCTCGGTCAGCCGATGGACTATCGTGCTGAGTGGCACGCCGACCTGTCCCATTTCGTCGGGCAGATCGAGAAGGCTTCGAAATCGCCGGTTCCAGATGGTCAATCGGCTGCTGCTGTCAAAGACCGCTATGCCCTGATCCATCTGCGAGAGCGCGGTTTGCAACATGTCCTGGTTATAGTGCAGGGCCTCGCTTGCCTGGTCGAGCAGCCAGGCGGTATCGGCGGACGTATCCTCGGCCTTTTGCAGCACCAGCGACAGGACCAGCCGGGCCGAGGCCGAGCCGATGGCGCTGCCTAGCAATTGTTCAGTGAAATGGATGAAAGCCATGTCGGCGGGGCTATCGTCTTCCAGCCGGCGACCGGCATCGCGCTCATAGCTTTTCAGCGAGCGTTCCATCCGCTCCTGACCGAGATAACGGGCAATCGCTGTCTTCAGATCGCCAATGCTGACCCGGGTTTTCCAGCCCCTGGTGGCAAATTGCGAACGTTGGTGGCGGCGCACGAATATGCCCGACTGGATACGCTCGACCGGGCGAGGGTTGCGGCTGAGACTGCCAAGCACGAAGGCCAACAGGTTGATCAGCAGGGACAGAACGGTCGCCGTCAGCAGCGGATCGGCCCCGGCGCGGCTGAAGGCATCGACACCCGGAAACAGGAAGGACAGGATATCCGGCGCCAGATCCTTATGGGCATCAAGCCCGAAGCTCGGCAAAAGCAGCGTATAGATCCAGGTGAGAAAACCAAGCGATAGGCCAAGGATTGCGCCCCGCGCATTGGCCCTGCGCCAGATAAGCCCGCCCAGCAGGCAAGGGGCAATCTGGGCAATGGCGGCAAAGGCCAGCAGACCGATGGAGGCAAGGCCCCTGTCATCGCTGGCCAGCCGGAAATAGGCATAGCCGAGCAGTAGTACCCCGAAAATCGCCAGGCGGCGAATGAGAAGCACGGTCTTGGCCAGACTTTGTGAGGCCTCAGGCCCATGCCGGAACCCGCGTCGCAGCAGAACCGGCAGGACGATGTCGTTGGAAATCATGATGGCCAGCGCCACCGTTTCGACGATCACCATGGCAGTGGCGGCGGAAAAACCGCCGATGAAGGTGACCAGCGTGACAAATGGCAGATCATGGGTCAGCG
Source organism: Gillisella vitis (assembly GCF_021559775.1). Taxonomy (GTDB): domain Bacteria; phylum Pseudomonadota; class Alphaproteobacteria; order Rhizobiales; family Rhizobiaceae; genus Allorhizobium; species Allorhizobium ampelinum. The sequence goes on from NZ_CP056047.1 coordinate 175,402, forward strand.
GCAGGGAAAGCACATAGAGATCGGCATTGCCGGTGCCGTTGAAAGCCAGAAGCCCGCCAATGGCAGCTGGCAGCACGAAGAGATTGATGGCGATCAGATAAAGCGGCAGCAGCAGTCCGGCCCGGCGCAGTTCCCGATCCGTGCGGTTTTCGACCACGCTGACATGGAACTGGCGCGGCAGCATCAATATGGCGAAGGCCGAAAGCGCAATCAACAGCAGCCAGCGGCTAAGGGGTGTCTCATAGGCCAGCGCCTCCATCACCCTCGGGCTTTCGGTGGCCGCGCGCCAGAGATCAGCCGGTCCATCGAATAGGAAGAACACCACCGTGATGCCCAGCGTGCAAAAGGCCAGCAGCTTGACCACCGATTCCATCGAGATCGCCAGGATCAACCCGTCCTGATGCTCGGTGGCGTCCGTATGGCGGGTGCCGAAAATCGCGGAAAAGCAGGCAAGCGTCAGGGCAACGATCAGCGCCAGATCGACGAAATAGAGATTGCCGGTGCCGATGCCGTAGCTGGCCGGATCGACCATGACGCCGACCGAATTGGAGACGGCCTTCAGTTGAAGTGCGATATAGGGAATGGAGCCTGCCAGCGAAATCACCGTTACCAGCATGCCGACAATGGGGTTCTTGCCATAGCGGGCGGCGACGAAATCAGCGCCGGAGGTCAGCTTTTCGACCTTGGCGATCTCGATCATCCTGCGGATCAGCGGCAGGCCCAATGTCAGCATCAGGATCGGGCCGATATAGATGCCCATGAATTCGAGGCCGCGGTCCGCAGCCAGGCCGACGCCGCCGAAATAGGTCCATGAGGTGCAATAGACCGCCAGCGACAGCCCGTAGACAAGCGGACGCCCACCGGCGGGCACGCCATTGCGGCGGCTTCGCCTGTCGCCATAGCTTGCCACCGCAAACAGCAGCAGCAGATAGGCAATCGATGCCGTGATGATCAGCCATGCCGGAAGCATCGCTTGCCCCTCCCATTCACGTGCCTCTTATAAAGCACTGTCACTTTAAGCCATGCCGTTGCCTTTTAAAATCGGGGGCTTGTTGGCAATAAGTCGAAACCGAAACGGAATTTGCGCGTTAAAAAGACTGTTGGATTTTGGCATTCCTGCTTAAACCGGCAATTTGGGCTTCTAAGGCACGTCTTTATGAGGCATCTATGAAATCATCCAGGTGAATGGAGGCAGGCAAATCATGAAGGGGACAGGTGTGTTCAAAGAATTCAAGTCGTTCATTGCCAGGGGCAATGTCATGGATCTGGCCGTCGGTGTCATCATTGGTGGCGCCTTCGGTTTGATCGTTACCTCGTTGGTCAATGATATCGTCATGCCGGTGGTTGGCGTGGTGTTTGGCGGGTTCGATTTTTCCAATTATTTCCTGCCGCTCAGCGACAAGGTCACGGCCCAGACCTTGGCCGAAGCGCGCAAACAGGGCGCAGTCTTCGCCTATGGCAACTTCCTGACCGTCGCCATCAATTTCGTCATTCTGGCCTGGATCATTTTCCTGATGGTCAAGGGAGTCAACGTCCTGCGCAAACAGCTGGAACATGATGAAAAACAGGGCAAACCCACACCGCCACCACCGGCAGACGTCGTGCTGCTCACCGAAATCCGCGATTTGCTGAAGGCACAGCAGAGCAACGGGGTTGAGGCGTCTTCAGGACGTATTGAGCCAGGCAAGCCTTGATGGTTCGCTGTCTGCTGTGCTGACAGAAAATGAGGCTGACCGAAAAGCAGTGAAACCGATAAATCCTGTTGCATTTGCAATGAGGTAGATATGGCCTCGGTCCTTGGTGCAAGGGTTTCCACGGGCCGAGGCCATCACCAGAATCGATTGGTCAGCCACTCTTTCTCATAGGATTTTCTCTGGAGCTTCGGTTATGAACGACATAACTAAAGGAGCTTGTCCATGTCTTTGCCTGCCGGTCTATCCCTGATTTCCAGCCTTAGCCACCGTGCCACGTCCGCGCCCGAAAGCGGTATTGTCGAGATTATCAACTATGCGCGTGGGCGCGATAATCTCCTACCGCTCTGGGCCGGGGAAGGCGACCTGCCGAGCCCGGATTTCATCAATCGGGCCGCAAGCGACGCGCTCCTGGGTGGCGAGACATTCTATACCTGGCAACGTGGCATTCCCGAACTGCATCAGGCGCTTTCCGATTATTACCGGCGGCATTTTTCCGTCAGCCTGCCGAGCGAGCATTTCTATGTGACCGGCTCCGGCATGCAGGCCATCCAGCTTGCTGTGCAGGCGATGACCGGGCCGGGCGACGAGATGATCTACCTTTCCCCCTGCTGGCCCAACATCGTCGCCGCCATCGAAATCAGTGGCGCAAAGGCTGTCGGTGTGGAAATCGGCTATGAGCATGGTGCCTGGCAGCTGGATCTCGGGCAGATCGAAAAGGCGATTACGCCCAAAACCAAGGCGCTGTTCATCAACACGCCGTCCAACCCGACCGGCTGGACGGCCAGCCTCGATGATCTGCGCGCCATTCTCGCGCTTGCCCGCAAGCATGGTCTTTGGATTCTGGCGGATGAAATTTACTCGCTTTACTATTTTGCTGGTCCCTCCCGTGCTCCGTCCTTCCTGGATGTGATGGAAGAGGGCGACCGGGTGATGTTTGGCAATTCCTTTTCCAAGAATTGGTCGATGACCGGCTGGCGGGTTGGCTGGCTGGTGGCGCCACCGGAAATCGGTCAGGTGCTGGAAAACCTCATTCAATATTCCACCTCTGGCGTGGCGCAGTTCATGCAGCGCGGCGCGGTGGCGGCCTTGGACCACGGCGATCAATTCGTCGCCGAAAACATCCAGCGGGCGCGCACCTCGCGCGATATCTTGCTGGATGCGCTGATCGCCACCAACCGGGTCCGTTCCGTTAAGCCGGATGGCGCGCTTTATGCTTTCATGGAAATCGATGGCGTGACTGACAGCCGGGCGGCGGCCATAGATATCGTTGATAAAACCGGCGTGGCGCTGGCGCCCGGGTCGGCGTTCGGGGCAGGTGGCAGCTCGTTCCTGCGCGCCTGTTTCCTGCGCGATCCACGCCAGATCGAGGATGCTGCCGGGCGGTTGAGCGATTACATCGCCCGGCTTTGAGGGCTTCTCATTCAATACGATAGGGGCTGCGTTGCGCCAGATGCGATTGCACGCATCTCTCTCGAATGGGAAAGAGCAGTTGATTGACAAACCCCGATTTCGGCATTTCGTCACCCTCGGGCTTGTCCCGAGGGTCTGCTGCCGCTAAATAAGCCATTGATGGTGTTGGATTAAATGAACGTGCTTAGATGCTCGGCACAAGGCCGAGCATGACGTCGCGGATGAATACGGGGTTTGTCAGCAGTCTGGAGGCGGCCTTAGAGTTTGTCAGGGAAAAGTGGAAACCGGTTTTCCCGAAAAGACAAACGAAAACAAGAGAAGCTAGAGTCTGTCAGGTTCAACCTGAACCTGACAGACTCTAGCCGCCGCGCAATGCCGCTCAAAGACTTGCCAGAGCTTTTTAGCCGGAACGCCGACCCCCAATTAGTAGACATCCTCCAGTTTGACGACAGCTTGCCTCGCTAGGGTTGTCCGGCAGGGAGAGGTTGCCGGGTTGTGCATGATCGGTGGCCCTCCAGTTTGCGCATCTTGCCCGCCTGCGCGGGCATTTTGCGTCTGAGAAAAGGTATCCGGCGGCAATTGGATTGAAACCGGACAGGCTGTGAAGTGGGCAGGTAGGCAATGGTCGGCATGGAGATTGGGCGATGAAGGCGGTTATCCTGGCTGGCGGTCTCGGCACGCGGATTTCCGAAGAGACCCATTTACGGCCAAAGCCGATGATCGAGATCGGCGGGCGGCCGATCCTCTGGCACATCATGAAGCTCTATTACGCTCATGGCATCCGTGAATTCATCATCTGCTGCGGGTTCAAGGGCTATATCATCAAGGAATATTTCGCCAATTACGGTCTGCATATGTCGGATATCACCTTTGATCTCTCCGATAACCGGCTGGAATTTCACCGCAAGAGCGCCGAAAACTGGCGCGTGACCCTGATCGATACCGGTGAAAGCTCGATGACCGGGGGACGGCTGAAGCGGGTTGCTTCCTATCTGAAAGACGAGGAAGCGTTCTGCTTTACCTATGGCGACGGCCTCTCCGATCTGGATATTTCCGCCACGCTGCGGTTTCACAAGGAACATGGCAAGCTGGCCACGGTCACCGCCGTGCAGCCGCCCGCCCGCTACGGCGCCCTGAAAATGGACGGGCCGATGGTGCGTGGCTTCGTGGAAAAGCCGGTGGGCGAGGCGGGCTATATCAATGGCGGCTTCTTCGTGTTGTCCCCCAAATGCATCGACCGGATCGCTGGCGATGACATGCCGTGGGAAGCCGAACCACTGACCGGTCTGGCCGAAGATGGCGAGCTTTGCGCCTATCTGCATAACGGTTTCTGGCAGCCGATGGATACGCTGCGTGACAAGAACCATCTGGAAGATCTGTGGGCCGGTGGTAGCCCGCCATGGAAGAGCTGGTGATGATGATCGACCGACAGTTCTGGGCCGGAAAACGGGTGCTGCTGACCGGCCATACCGGCTTCAAGGGCAGCTGGCTGGCGCTTTGGCTGACGCAAATGGGCGCCCAGGTCAGCGGTCTGGCGCTTGCGCCACAGACCACGCCCAACCTGTGCGGCCTGCTGGCCGGTCATGATAATCACGCCGAGGGCGGCATTTGCGATCTGCGTGACCGTATTGCGGTGGCGGCCCTCGTTGCCCAGGTAAAGCCGCAGATCGTCTTCCATCTGGCCGCACAGCCGCTGGTGCGGCTTGGCTACCGCGATCCCGTGGCGACCTTTGAGACCAATGTGCAAGGCACGGTGCATGTGCTGGAAGCGCTTCGGATTTCCCCGGATGTGAAATCCATCGTCGTCATCACCACCGACAAGGTCTATGAGAATGCCGAGACCGGCAAGGCCTTTGTCGAGACCGATCCGCTCGGCGGTCACGATCCCTATAGCGCCAGCAAGGCGGCGGCTGAGATCATCGTCTCCAGCTACCGGTCGTCGTTTTTTGCCGCACGCGGCGTCGGTCTTGCCACGGCGCGGGCCGGCAATGTCATCGGCGGTGGCGATTGGGCTGAGGACCGGTTGATCCCGGATGCGGTGCGCGCCTGGAGCCTCGGTGTGCCGCTTGACGTGCGCCGGCCGAATGCGGTCCGCCCCTGGCAGCATGTTCTGGAGCCCTTGGCAGGTTACATCGCCATGGCGCACCATCTGTGGCATGATCCGGCTTCGCTGACAGCGTTAAATTTTGGTCCTGACCACGCCAGTGCGGCCTGCGTTGCGGATGTTCTGGCTCTGGCCGTCAGGCATTTCGGCAGCGGTGAGGTGGTGCTGGGCGATGGCAGCGATGGTCCTCATGAAGCCGGTTATCTGATGCTCGACAGCTCCAAAGCTTGCATGACACTCGGCTACAGGCCGCTCTGGTCGCTGGAGGAAACCGTGGCGCGCACCATGAACTGGTATCGACGGCTCGCCGCTGGTGGATCGGCAAAGGACCTGTGCCTTGCCGATATCGCCGATTATACCCATGGTCTCGGCATGGATGTGAGGCAGGCGGGATGAGCCAACGTTTCCAGCCCGAAGACACCGCGATCCCCGGCCTGACGCTGCTGACCCGCAGCCGGTTTGGCGACGAGCGTGGTTTTCTCAGCCGGTTGTTTTGCGGTGAAGAGCTTGCGGCTTTTGGCTGGCCGGGGCCGGTCTTGCAGGTCAACGAAACCGGCACGGCACAAAAAGGCACTGTGCGTGGCCTGCATTTTCAACATGCGCCTTTTGCCGAGTGGAAACTGGTGACCTGCGTCGAAGGCACTATCCTCGACGTGGCTGTGGATCTGCGCAAGGGCTCCCCAAGCTTTCTCCAGCATGTCTGCGTCGAGCTGTCGAGCGACAATTGCCGCTCGTTGCTGATCCCGCCGGGCTTTGCCCATGGCTTTCAGGCACTGAGCGACACCGTGCGGATGATTTACACCCATTCCGCGCCTTACCGTGCTGAGGCTGAAGGCGGGCTTCACCCGCAGGATGCGAGGATCGGCATTGGCTGGCCTTTGCCGGTTGAGCGGCTGTCAGTCCGAGACCAGAGCCATCCGCTGATCCAGGCCGATTTTGAAGGACTGATTGCATGAATTGCCGCCATTGCGGATCGCTTCGGATGCGACCCTTTCTCGATCTTGGCACCGCGCCACCCTCCAATTCCTATGTGAAGGCCGAGGATTTGGCAAAGCCGGAGCTTTGGTATCCGCTGGTCATCCGGGTCTGCGAAGACTGCCTTTTGGTGCAGACCGAGGATTTCGCCGCCCGTGAAACCTTCTTTTCCCACGACTATGCCTATTTTTCCTCGTTTTCCTCGTCCTGGCTGGCGCATGCCAAATCCTATGTCGAGGTTATGAGCAAACGGTTCGGGCTTAACGACGGCGCGAAGGTCGTGGAAGTGGCCGCCAATGACGGCTACCTGCTGCAATATGTGCGTGAGCGCGGCATCGCCTGCCTGGGTGTGGAGCCGACGGCCAGCACGGGACGCGCCGCGCGCGACAAGGGTATCGACATCGTCGAAGAGTTTTTCGGCGTGGAACTGGCGAAAAAGCTGGTGGCCGACGGCTGGGCCGCCGATCTGACCGCCGCCAACAATGTGCTGGCACATGTGCCTGACATCAACGATTTCGTCGCAGGCTTTGCCCATCTGCTGAAACCGGCGGGCGTTGCAACTTTTGAATTTCCGCATCTGATGAACATGATCGCGGAGCGCCAGTTCGATACGGCCTATCACGAGCATTATTCCTATCTGTCGCTGCTGGCCGTCGACCGGATTTTCGCCGCTAACGGCCTGATGGTGTTCGATGTGGAAACCACGCCCTGGCATGGCGGTAGCCTGCGGGTGCTGGCCTGCCGGGCCGACAGCAAGGCCCATGTCCGCACACCGGCTGTCGAGGCGATGCTGGCGCGTGAAAGTGCGGCCGGTCTTGATGCCGTGACCGGCTATGACGGTTTCCAGATTGAGGCCGAAGCCGTGCGCGACGATTTCCTGTCCTTCCTGATCGACTGCAACCGGAAAGGCCTGTCTGTTGCTGCCTACGGTGCAGCGGCCAAGGGCAATACCCTGTTGAACTTCGCCGGCCTCAAAGCCGGTCAGATTGCTTTCGTCGTCGACAAGAACCCGGCCAAGCAAGGCATGTTCCTTCCCGGAAGCCGCGTGCCGATTGTTTCGGAAGAGGTTCTGAAAACCCGTAAACCTGACAGACTGGTGATCCTCCCATGGAATCTGACGGCAGAAATCAAACAACAGCTTTCCTATATCGCCGATTGGGGTGGGAAATTCGTGACCGCGGTGCCGAACCTGACAGTCCATCCATAACGGCGGACGCCACCATAACGCAGGAGAGCCAGCCGATCCTGCCGAGAGACACGCTGCCACGTCCCGGCGATGCAATCAGCGCCAAATAGTGGCTGGCACCAGAGCGTAGATCCAGGAGACCCTCGATGACCGACAAGCCAACCCTTTCGATTTGCGTGCCTTCGCGCAACCGGCAAATCTATTTCCAAAAGACCATTGCGGGACTGTTGCGCAACACGCGTACCGATGTCGAGTTCATTTTTACCGACAATTCCGACGATCCCACCGTGATGAACGATTTCATGGCGAACCTCGCGACGGATAAGCGTATTGTCTATCTTCCTACAACCGATCGTGTCCTGTCGATGATGGACAATTGGGAGCGGACGATTCATGCCAGCCGAGGCGAGTGGGTGGTGTTCATCGGCGACGACGATTTCATCGAGCCTGACGTCGCCGGACTGATCCTGCGGATTGTCGAGATTAATCCGGCTATGGAGGCATTAACCTGGGGGATTTTGAATTATTCATGGCCGGTTGAAGGAGAAGCGGTCTGTACCGTGGTTGTGCCGTTTGATCGAAGCGTCATGCGTTTACCCAGGGCGGAACCGATGCGCCGGATGTTTGGCTGGCACGAGTCGACATCCGTTCCAACGTCCGGCTTTTCCATTTACCATTCCGCTATCAGGCGAAGGCTGCTGGATCGGATCTATGCCAAATATCATCACCGTTACTTTGAGCATCCGGTTGTCGACTACGATATTGCGATGAAAGTGATCTGCGAAGCGCAGGACTTCGTGGTGTGCCAACGGCCATTCTCAATGCTCGGAGCCTGCCCCCAGAGCAATTCTTTTTCCATCGGTCGCTTGGAAGACACCAAGATGCGGGCCAAAATTTTCATGGACGAATTCGGCAAGAATTTTGAAGAAGACCCGACGCTGCGGGATTTCCCATTCAGCTCCTTTCTGGGCTGTACGGCGACCATTGGCGTCACCCAGCAATGGTTCCGGAAGACTTATAATGTCAACTATACGGGGTGGGAAAAGGGCTATGCAATCGCCTGCGCACTCAATACCGAAACCTATCGAGACAGGGAGGCCTTTGACATCATTCGCGCAGGTTACGAGACGGCCTTCCGCAATTGGCAGGGGGGAAGGTTTCTGTCACATTACCAACCGGTGTGGCGCGGCGACATACCCGTGACGCCCATGAGCGGTGCGACCTCTGCCGGGGTGATGGTGCTTGCCGATATCGCTGGGGCAACGTCCCCTGCCGAGCTTTGGGATGTCGTCTCGGCGATGATTGTGGCTCCCGACGATATTCTCGTCCGTCCGACAGGCTTGCGTCTGCAGAGCGAAGAGGAGTTTGCCACGAATGAACTTATGCGGCTCGAAGGAAATATGCGTGTTGGCAGTTCTGAAAAGGCAGTTCCCGGCAAGCCGGTCGCCATGCGCAATGACCGACACACCAGAGGCCGGCGGCGCTGAACTTAATCGCCTTCCTGTCTTCAAAGATCGACCAAGTTACCTACCGTAGTGCGTCACCGTCGTGGTGACTTTTCAGCCGTCCTGACGGTGAGGCAATTTATTGCTCGTTTCCTTAAATCGGCATCGATTTTGGGAGAAATTATGCAGCAAATATAGAAAGCGACAACGCCATGCGTTTTATAAAACGCATGGCGTTGTCGCTTATCAAAGATCTTCCAGCCGTCACACCCGCCGCAGAAATCCATCGCGTGAAACGGTGATGGCGATTTTGTGCTCCAGCGCGTGGTCGTATTCAAGGTGCAGCGGCGTGCCATCGGCAGCCGTACGGCCTTCCTGTTCTAGGCCTCGCATATATTCCCAGACCGCGGTTCTGGGGTTGTCGCCTGGACCCCAGGGCCGTTCAGGATACATGCTTTCCGGCATGTCCTCCACTAGCGTATCCCAGACCGCGCAATAGGAGCCCTTGGAGACAAGCGGCGCGTAAAGCTCCAGTTCCTGCAAGACATGCGCATGGGTATGGTTGGAATCGAGGAAAACCATGACCTTTTCGTAGTCCTTGGCGGTATCCGTGACCTGAGCAATGATATCAGGCGCGACGGACGAGCCCTCTATCATGCTGATCTTGTGGCTCATCGGATGGGCCTCGATGGCGGCACGGTTATGGGCGCGGATGTCGATATCGATGCCGAGCACCTTGCGGCGGCTGGACTTGGGGTCCAGCATTTCGCCTTTTTCCACGGCCTCGCAATAATCGATCATCGCCAGCATGGAGGCGCTCATCACCAGCGAGCCGCCATGGGCTATGCCGGTTTCGATCACCAGATCCGGTTTGACCGACCAGATCATCTCCTGGATGGCATAGCTGTCCTGCGGAATCTGGATGATGGGCCGGCCCAGCCAGCTGAAATTATACATATAGCCCAGAGGTATGCATGATTCGATCCAGCGATTGGACAAATCGAGGAATTCCTTGCTCTCGCCGATCGACTGGATGTTACGGCTTACCAAAGCCTTGAAATCTTCGACAGTAGTCATTGCGGGTCCGTTCAGTTATTGCCTGCCTGCGCAGACGCTAGGCTGCCTTACCTGCGTGAGCCTGACGTGTCTGCGTATAATCATGGTTGAATAAGCCAGGGTGTCCCTTGAAGACGTAAATCGGTTGGCGTCATATGGCGCGCAATGCGTTGTATCGGCGGGATCGATCTGAAATCTCCTTGGTCTGGGGTTTGCCGCAGATGAAAGATTGGAGTGGCAAGGGATGGGCAAGACTATTCTGTTGACGGGAGCGACGGGCTTTGTCGGGAGGCAGATCCACCGTGCTCTGCTGGACGCCGGGCATAGCGTGGTGGCTGTCGTCCGGCCGCACTCCGCCAGTGTTTTTGCGGCAGAAGGCCGTGCCGCGAGAGTGATCGAGACGGAGGATGTGTTCGCGCAATCGGTCGATTGGTGGGCGGCCCAGTGCCAGGGCTGCGACGCGGTCATCCACGCCGCCTGGTATGTGGAGGCGGGGAAATACCTGGATTCGCCGCTGAATTTTCACTGCGTCACCGGCAGTTTGGCCCTGGCGCAAGGGGCTGCACGCGCTGGCATTTCCCATTTCATCGGCCTTGGCACCTGTGTCGAATATCGCTTGCCGTCGGACCATTTGACGGTGGATTCACCCCTTGAGCCGAAGACGCTTTATGCCGCTGCCAAGCTTTCCACCTACCAGATGTTGGACCGGTATTTCGCAGGCCTTGGCCTGGGGTTTTCCTGGTGCCGGATCTTTTATCTCTACGGAGAAGGCGAACATCCGGCCCGTCTTGTGCCTTACTTGAGGCAGCGCCTCGAGCAAGGTGCCGTTGCCAAGCTTTCCAAAGGCACACAATGGCGCGATTTTCTGGATGTGAAAGAGGCGGGAAAAATGATTGCTGGCGTTGTCGATACCGGACAGACCGGCGCGGTCAATATCTGCTCCGGCAAGGCGGTCACCATTCGTGCGCTGGCCGAACGCATTGCCGATGACTATGGCCGCCGCGACCTGCTGGAATTCGGCACGGCAGAGATCCATCCTACCGATCCCCTGGCGGTGGTCGGCGTGTGCAATGTTGCGGCGATCAAGCCTGCCTCAGGAGGAATGGCTGCCGGTTGATACTTTCAGCCTTCGTTTGTCAGGGAAAAGTGGAATCCGATTTTCCCGAAAAGGCAAATGAAAACAAGAAAAACGAGAGTCTGTCTGGTTCAATCAGAACCTGACAGACTCTCGTTTATCGCAACGCATTGAAGACAGCAATGTATCCTGATTTTGGCGTCAGGCACTTGCGCGGGCGTTTGGCTCCGCGATGACCCTGATTGGCGTCATCATGCTGCGCGCCACGGCGTAGAACTGCTGGGCGTTGACGGCATTGCCAATGAAGCGGTCTACCAACAGAACCTTGCCATGCAGGCCCTGCTGTCTGTCTTCATGGGGTGTGGCGGAAAAGGGCGGTGCGAAGGCCCGGACCCATGCCTGACCGCCCGGCATGGACAGGAACGCTCGGGAATAGGCTTCGTATTTTGTCCGAAACGGGCCAGTGGAATGTTCGAAAGCGCAATCATACATGCAGGCGCGGACGAAATCCTCCCCAAAGCCTGCCCATTCGCTGCCAAGCTCCATCAGCACTCGGGCCTGAACTTCGGCAATGGCAGCCGTCAGGCCTATTCCGGCATGCAACGGAAAATCCTTGAGTGCGGATGGCACGGGACGTGGCTGGAACGGGTGTGCATGCACGGCAGACAGCGGGCGATTGCAAAAGGCCAGTGCATTGGCAAACAGCAGCACGCGGGCCGCCCACTCATATTGCGGCACCAGGGTTAGCCAACTCAGTGCGCCGCAAGCCGAAAGGACACTGTCGATCAGGCTTCGCTTGATGGCCCCATGATAAAGACCGAAAGGCATGCGCGGCACTTGCCTTGCCTCTTTCCAGTGAAAGAAAGCCTCGAGCATCGGAGCCTTCTCAAATTCGGTAATATTATGCAGCACCGGGATCGCCACATTGGTCTTGATATGGCGCGGTGCATCCGCCGAGATCTGAAATGCACTCCATCCCAACGCATCCACATGGGGATGTTTATTTTCCAGAGAGGAGAGCAGCTCGGGAAGATCGGGCTCGATCATGTCTTCGGGATGGACAAGCGACACCCAATCGCCCTCGGCCGCAGCAAAGGTGCCGATCCAGAGCTGGGCTGCCGAAAGGGTTTCCGGTGCAGGTGGCAGAAGGCGCAAACGACTATCGCGTGCCGCTATATCCGCAAATGGTCCATGGCGATGCACGGTGTCGCCAAAGCCGGAGAGAATGATTTCCAGATCAGCGGTCGCATTCTTCAGGAGTTCCTGGACCAGATTGACTGGCAGGATATGGCCCGGTTCTACCGGAATACAGACAGAAAGCTTCGGCATTGGCATCTCACGATCTTTGGCACCATTTTCGGCAAAACTGGTTTCCACGTTTCCTGGAAATGCTCTAGGAGAACAAACTGGTGCGAGCCTTGGTGCAGTCCGTTAATGGACACACCAATCAAAGAATACTAGCGATTTTTATTTGGAAAAATGGTGCCCGGAGGCGGATTTGAACCACCGACACGCGGATTTTCAATCCGCTGCTCTACCAACTGAGCTATCCGGGCATCCTGGCCAAACAAATGCTATAGAAGCTCTGTTTGCCGTTAGGGGAAAAGTTTCCCCCGGAAGCAGCGCGGTTATACCATCTAAATTTTTCATGTCCAGCGCCAAAAGACACTTTTTTGACGGTGCATGAAAAAAGATTGAAAGTCTCTTAAAAACAGTATGTTACGCTAAAATTACAATGAACGGGATCAACTCAGAATCGACCGTCGTCATCCGGGTTGGATTCGTCTTCGGCCACGGGAATCGCATAGGAGCCTTTCAGCCAGCGCGACAGATCCTGCGTGCGGCAGCGGTCGGAGCAGAAGGGGTAGTGTTCGCGGTGGGATGGATGGCCGCATTCCGGGCAGGGCAGGGGTTTGCGCAAGGGTTCTACCTTGGCGGTATGTTCTGGTTCGTCACTCATGTGTTATCCTTTGCTTGGCCTCAGCCTTAACTCGCTGGCTCTTGCCTGCTGGGCTGTTACCCTTCCGACCAGCGGGCCTGCACATCCATGCCTTCGCCTGCCAGCAATTGCACGGTTTCATACAGGGGCAGGCCGACGACGTTGGAATAAGAGCCGACCAGTTTTTGCACAAAGCTGCCAGCAATGCCCTGGATGGCATAGGCACCAGCCTTGCCGCGCCATTCACCGGATAGAATATAGGCATTGATGTCCGCTTCCGACAGACGCTTGAAGCGCACCTTGCTTTCCACCACCTTCTGGCGGATCTTGCGATCCGGGGTAATCAGGCAGACACCGGTAAACACCCAGTGATTGCGGCCGGAAACCAGATTGAGCGCGGCGATGGCTTCATCGCTATATTCGGTTTTCGGCAGCACCCGACGGCCAACGGCAACCACCGTATCGGCCGCCAGGATGAAAGCGCCTTTCCAATCCGCCTCGTCAGCACTCGCCTCCAGGGCGGCTTTGGCCTTGTCGGTTGCCAAACGGCGCGCCAGCGAGCGTGGCTGCTCGTTCTTCAAGGGGCTTTCGTCGAGATCCATCGGCATCAGCCGATCGGCTTCCAGGCCCACCTGCCGCAGCAGTTCGACGCGGCGGGGGGAGCCTGAGGCCAGGATCAGCTTGCGTTTGCCGGCCATAGGCGGCTCCTCGCCGTTACTTGAAGCGATAGGTGATACGGCCCTTGGTCAGGTCGTAGGGTGTCATTTCCACCAGGACCTTGTCGCCAGCCAGCACGCGGATGCGGTTCTTGCGCATACGGCCAGCCGTATGGGCGATAATTTCATGTTCGTTTTCGAGCTTCACCCGGAATGTGGCGTTCGGCAGCAGTTCCGTAACGACACCGGGGAATTCGAGGACTTCTTCTTTAGCCATTGATGCCTTGTCTTTCTGTGTGTTTCGTCGGAGCGGTGACCGCCCCGGTCAAAATGTGGCCGGAACCTACACAATCACTGGGCTTTTGTGAACCTTGTAGATCGGGCTTTTCGAATTTGTTTCAAACGCCGCCAAGCGGGCTTGTTCCAGGCCGTTTGAAGCGCTGCTCGATCAGCACCGCCAGCCGGTCTCGCACCTCGCGATAGGCGGCCAGTTGCTGGTCGCGGGTATCGGCCTCGATGGTTGGGTCATGCATAGGCCAATACACCACCTCAACGGAAGAGGAGCGAGTCAGTTCCAGGGCGGCATGATGCGCTTCGGGAGCCAGAGTGACAACGAGGTCGAAAAAGTCGTCCTCCAACTCGTCCAGGGTCTGCGGTTGACGTTTGCCCAGCGAAAGCCCGATTTCATCCAGCACCACATCAACGAAAGGATCGCGCTCGCCATGCCGCACGCCCGCCGAGGCAACATAGACACCTGATGGCAGTAACCTCTTGGCAAGGGCCTCGGCCATGGGCGAGCGCACGGCATTCATACCGCAGAGGAACAGCACGGAGTGAGGTATGGCCCTCTCTTGGCTGTGATCGGCGCCGATGCCGGTGGGATCTTTGGTCGGTTCGCTCATGCCGGACGCCTCAGCCGCGCCAATACAGCACGCAGACCAGCGTGAAGAGCCGCCGGGCACTGTCGAAATCGAGATTGATCTTGTCTTTCAGTCGGTCTTTCAAAGTTTGCGAGCCATCGTTGTGAATGCCGCGCCGCCCCATGTCGATTGCTTCGATCTGGCTGGGCGTGGACGAGCGGATCGCCTCGTAATAGCTTTCGCAGATCATGAAATAGTCTTTGATGATCCGCCTTAGCGGCGTCAGCGACAGGATATGGGTGGCGACAGCCTCGCCATCCTGCGTGGTGATGGTGAAGACCAGCCGGGCATTCACAAGGGACAGGCTGAGGCGATAAGGGCCACCTGGATGACCGACCGGCTCGAAAGAGTTTTCCTCGATCAGATCGAAAATCGCCACGGCCCGCTCATGCTCGACATCGGGCGTCGAGCGCCCGATCGTCTCATCGAGAACGACATCGAAAAGCTTGAAGTCGCCCTTGGCCATCAGCTATTCCTCAAGATTGAGTCGGATGGCGACGGATCGTGCATGGGCATCCAGCCCCTCGCTCTTGGCCAAAGCAATTGCTGCCGGCGCCAATTGCCTAAGCTGTTGCGGGCCGAGCCGCAGGATCGAGGTGCGCTTGACGAAATCCAGCACCGACAGGCCGGAGGAAAACCGTGCCGAACGGGCCGTTGGCAGGACGTGATTAGAGCCGCCGACATAATCGCCGATCACTTCCGGCGTATGGCGACCGATGAAGATCGCGCCGGCATTGCGAATGCCCGCCATCAGCGCATCGGGATCGGCAACAGCCAGTTCCAGATGCTCGGCGGCAATGCGATTGGCAAGCGGCACGGAAGCGCCAAGGTTCGGGACAATGACCAGCGCGCCAAAATCCTGCCAGCTGGCGCTGGCAGTTTCGGCCCGGCTCAATGTCTTCAATTGCCGCTCAACGGCAGTCTCAACCGCTTTGGCAAAGTCCGGATCGTCGGTGATCAGAATCGATTGAGCGCCCCGGTCGTGTTCTGCCTGCGCCAGCAGATCGGCGGCAATCCAGTCTGGGTCATTATCCTTGTCGGCGATCACAAGCACTTCCGATGGGCCTGCGATCATATCGATGCCGACCGTGCCGAACACATGGCGCTTGGCAGCGGCCACATAGGCATTGCCGGGGCCGACGATCTTGGCGACCGGTTCGATGGTTTGCGTGCCATAGGCGAGCGCGGCGACAGCCTGAGCGCCACCGATCCGGTAGATTTCCGTCACGCCCGCAATTTTTGCCGCAGCCAGCACCGTGGGATTAATGGCGCCGCCGGAGGCAGGCACGACCATGACGACGCGCGGCACACCGGCAACCCTGGCCGGAACGGCATTCATCAGTACGGAACTTGGATAGCTTGCCGTGCCGCCCGGCACATAGAGACCAACCGCATCGATGGCGGTCCAGCGGGAGCCGAGGCCGACGCCGATGGCGTCTTCGTAGATGTCGTCCTTGGGCATCTGGCGGGCGTGGTGGCGCTCGATACGCTCTGCGGCAAGGTGCAACGCATCGATCAGCTCAGGCGAGACCTCGGCAAAGGCCGCATCGATTTCAGCTTCGGTGACGCGCATGGGCGTCACTGTGAAATCCAGCCCATCGAACCTGTGCGAATACTCCGCCAAGGCGGCATCACCGCGCGCCCGCACATCGTCGATAATGGTTTTGACGACTGCGTTTACATCCTCGGACACTTCCCGCTTGGTGGTGAGAAATGCGGCAAACCGCGCCTCGAAATCATCCGATGCCTGCTCAAGCCAAACTGCCACTGCGCCTAATTCCTTCTTCCGGCCCGCCTATTCCTCAGGCTCCGGGATGCCGGGGCCTTGATGTGGTTTCCCACGCGCCGCCGGTATCTGCAAGCTGTACTTCTATGCATTCAACATCCAAAGCAATGGTGGCGCCCGCCGCGCATACCAGCTCCACCCGGCCTTCAGGGCCATCCCCCTTGCCATCACCTTGGGCGGCGGTGAAGGTCACAGCCAGCAGGTTCATCACCTGGTCCTTGTCCGTCTGGCTTATGCCGATGGAGCGCACCGCCTGCACTCGTTTGATGGTGAGTAAGGCCCGGCGGCGCTCAAAGCTCTTGGTGCGGCGAAAAATTCCGCCGCCTTTTCCGGCTTTTTCCCAGACGAAACGGTTGACAGCGACGGAAAACACCCCGGACTTTGCCGCATAATCCACATCCGCTGGCTTGAACACCGCATCCTGCATATGGGCAGACAGAATGGCGAGATCTTCCTCGTCCAGCGATAGAAGCTTGAGATCGGTCATGCGCATGGCCCCGCTATTGCAATTGCTCTTGCAGATAGGTTGCCCGCCGTCATTAAGCAACGGGCAGCCTTGCTTGAAGAGCTTGAAATATAGGCGTGCTTAGTCGCTGATTCGTTCCACGATCGCGCCGCAACGAGTCAGCTTTTCTTCCAACCGCTCGAAGCCGCGGTCCAGATGATAGACGCGGTTGACCAAAGTTTCGCCCTCGGCGGCAAGCCCGGCGATGACCAGCGAGACGGAGGCGCGCAGGTCGGTTGCCATCACTGGCGCGCCCCGTAGGCGCTGTACGCCTTCGATACGGGCTGTCTGGCCGCTCAGGGTGATCTTGGCGCCGAGCCGCGCCAGTTCCTGCACATGCATGAAGCGGTTTTCGAAAATTGTTTCCGTCACATGTGCCACGCCCTGGGCGCGGGTCATCAGGCCCATGAATTGCGCCTGCAAGTCAGTCGGGAAGCCAGGAAACGGCTCGGTAACGATATCGACAGGGCGAATGGCATCGCCATGGCCGATGACGCGAATACCGTCCTCGATGGCGGAAACCTCGGCGCCAGCCCGGCGCAACGCCTCGACGGCGGTGTCGAGCAGGGTGATATCGGTGCCTTCCAGCGTCACGTCACCGCCGGTCATGGCGACGGCCATGGCATAGGTGCCGGTCTCGATCCGGTCCGGCAGAACCCGGTGGCGGGCACCGGACAGGCTGGTGACACCTTCGATGGTGATGGTGGCTGTACCTTGGCCGGTAATTTTCGCGCCCATGGCGTTCAGGCAATTGGCAAGATCTACCACTTCCGGCTCACGCGCGGCATTGTGGATCACTGTGGTGCCGCGTGCCAGCGATGCCGCCATCAGCATGACGTGGGTGGCGCCAACGGAAACCTTGGGGAATGTATAGCTCGCGCCAATCAAGCCGCCCTTTGGAGCCGTGGCTTCGATATAGCCGCTGTCGATCTCCATTGTGGCGCCCAGCGCGCGCAGACCGTCGATGAACAGATCGACCGGGCGGGTGCCGATGGCGCAGCCACCGGGCAGTGAGACGCGGGCTTTGCCTTCACGAGCGAGAAGCGGGCCGATCACCCAGAAGCTGGCGCGCATCTTGGAGACCAGTTCATAGGGCGCATTGGTATCGACAATGGTGCGGCAGGTGAAATGGATGGTGCGGGAATAGCTGCCGGACTGGCGCTCGCGCCGCCCATTGACGGCAATGTCGACGCCATGATTGCCCAGAATGCGCAATAGCAGCTCGACATCGGCCAGATGCGGCACATTTTCCAGCGTCAGCGTGTCGCTGGTCAGGAGCGAGGCGATCATCAAAGGCAGGGCGGCGTTTTTTGCACCGGAGATTGGAATGATGCCGTTAAGGGCGTTGCCGCCGACAATCCTGATACGATCCATAAAGAGTGATCAGGGGGCAAGGCCTGCCCCCGCCTTTCTTGGTTTGAAGAGTGTGTCGCGCCATGACAGCAATAATTGGCACTGCAATGCACGCGGTGTTTAGAGGAAAACCGCCAGCCGTTCAATTCGCTGTGTCAGGTTTCGCTGTTTGAGGTTTCAGTGTCATCCGGTTGGGGCAAATGTGCGGCGGGCAGTCCATCTGTTTCATCGGCGCCGCCAGCCCGGCGCGCCCGCGCCTGGCTTTTACGGCGCATCAGGTTTTCTCGCAATTTCTGAGCCGCCCGCTCACGCCGGCGCTCGGCCTGCGCCTGGGTGTTCAGCGCTGCAATCCGCTTGGCTTCTGCCACGCGCTCGGCCTTGGATGTATCGGTCTCGTCTGTCATGGCGGCGTCATAGCGCAAATGTGGATAAATCGGAAGATAGGCAAGGTTTTGCTATTTTATTCGCCTAACGACGTTTTGCTGCTTGCGCGCCCCGTCATCCTGTGGCAATAGCCCACTCGTTCCGTAGCGGCACAGTCCGCTTCGCCAGATGCTGCTATAGCTCAGGGGTAGAGCACTCCCTTGGTAAGGGAGAGGCCGAGAGTTCAAATCTCTCTAGCAGCACCATTTTATCCCATTGAAATTGTTAGAGTCTTTGCGTTGCGGATGGCGGGCAAATGGTGATACTCCGAATTGATCCCTTCCCATCCGAAGACGAGCTGAATTTACTTTGGTTCAAGGCTTGGGGCAGCCCGGATCGAAAAGAATTCGCCAGTGTCCTATTGCGCAGCCTTACGCATATAGGCGCTTATGCTGATGATCGGCTCGTCGGCTTCGTGAATGTCGCATGGGACGGAGGAGCGCACGCCTTTATCCTGGATACTTGCGTCGATCCTAAGCTACGAAGACAGGGTATCGCCACTCGCATGGTGGTTGCTGCCACAAATGTGGCGCGAGGGCGTGGAGCAAAGTGGTTGCATGTCGATTTCCAACCACATCTGACTTCGTTTTACCGAAATTGCGGTTTCAGGCATACCGAGGCAGGACTTATGGAGTTGAAATGAGTCGTTTCTCCTGCCCAGGCGCTGACCGCTAAACTCGGGCCTCCATGGGAACTTTTCTCTCTGCCCTGCGAGACCATAAGTGCAAAACTCAGAATCCCAATAGCCTAATTTATTGGGCACACGTCATACCATATCGCGGCAAACCTAAATTCAGTCGAGCTTCTTGCGAACAAGCAGCACTGTTCCGCACGCTGCGCCACAGATAGCGCCAAAGGCCAGCAAACTCAGGAACAGGTTCAGACCGGTACTTGGATATTTGTTGGTGTCAGGCAGTGTTGAATCGGTAAAACTGTCAAGATAGACAAGTTGCAGAGAGCTGACCAGCTTCACTTTTTCGAAGTCGCTGATTGCCGATTTCATGCGGCTTTCTGCCATTTTCAGATCAAGGTTAAGCTTGTTGAACAGGCTTGAATAATCGGCGAGATTGCCATCGGCACCTGTCGAAAGGCCCGCAGTTTTAGCCTGCATGCTTTTGGATTGTTCCTCGAGTGCCGCGATGCGCCTGTCGATATCGGCCATCTGCGGAGAACTCGCGCTAACGCTCTGGCTGAGAGCCATGCGGCGGCTTTTCAGATCGGCAATACTCGATTCGATATTGGTCAACACGGTAATGATGCTGGTGGCCGACAGATCCACATCGAAAACGCCTGTTTGATTCTGCGTATCGCGAAGCTTCCCACGCAGCTCACTGACTTCCTTCGTCGCATTGTCCACATCCCGCTGCGTCGAGACCAGAAGGTCATCCCACATTCCCGAACTCAGTTGGTTGATCTGCTGCTCGGAAAGCTTCAGGACCAATTTTGACAGGTCATGCGCTTCTTGTGGGGTAAAAGCGGTGACCTCCAGCTCCACAATGCCGCTCTTCGCGTTTACCGAGGCACTATATCGCTTTTTCCAGTATTTGAGGATGTCGTCCTGGGTGGCGTCTTTTCGAAGACGAGAAAACCAATCAATGTCGTCTCGACCATAGATTTTGTGAAGATCGACAGATTTTTGCAAATCCTGGATGACCGCCGGGCTGCTGAGATAGTTCAGGAGGATGGCGGTGTCCTGGACAATTTTCATCTTTGGCTCGACCGCATCACTCGAATACCGGTCGCGCGACAGATAAGGAACGGAGGAACGGACGATGAACCGTACTTCCGAAGCATATCCGGGGCTTGCAAGAAAAGCATAGTAGAGGATACTGGCACTCATCGGCAAAACGAATGTCACACCGATAAAGATCATCAAGATGACGGCAAAAACCCGGTCGCGTGTCCGGGGCGCTAGACCTGCAAGCCGGTAAAGATTGCGGCGGCTTCGGTTTTCGAATGTCAGGGCACGTGCATAGGAACTCAGCGCGGACGCCAGTTTTTGGCTGCGCGCAAGCACGGGAGGCAGGTCCGCCTCCAGCATTTTCTTGTCGTCCGTCACTGTTTTCTCTGACACGTCGTCCACTTTTCCTGACAAACTCTAGCGATTCAGTCTCATGTATGTGGCGATACCCTCTTCGACACTATCGAATTGCACCATATGACCGTCAATTAAAACAAGAGCGACATCGCAATAATCTTTAATCGTGTCCATGTCGTGAGAAATCATGATGACATCGGATTTTGTACGTCTTGCCCTGAAGGCTTCCCGGCAGCGTCGCTGAAAATTCGAGTCACCGACAGCGGTGATTTCGTCGACGAGATAACAATCGAATTCGATGGCCATGGAAAGGCCGAATGCAAAGCGTGCCATCATCCCGGACGAATAGGTGCGCAACGGTTCATTCAGATAGCTGCCAATTTCGGCAAATTCGGCAACAAAGCGCAGCACCCGATGAAAATCCTCGCCATAGGCCCTGGCGACGAATTTCAGGTTTTCCTTTCCGCTCAACATGTGGTTCAGGCCATTGGCAAAGCCGAGCGGCCAGGAAACCCGGACCTGTCGATGAATACGCCCTTTGTTTGGCAATTCCGCGCCTGATATGAGCCGCATGGTTGTCGACTTCCCGGCGCCATTCACCCCAAGCAGTCCATAGGACCGCCCGGCAACAAACTGCATGCTCTGATTGCGCAGGATAAACCGGCGATGCGCCGCTGTCTTGTAATATTTCGTTACGTTCTCAAGGGTGATCATCGTCAGGCCTTATGATCCTCGATCGACATCCAGACCAGGGTTGCTGTCATCCAAAGCGTGAAGAGGCCGGCAGAGAGAATGAGCCATGCGGAAAAACGTTCAGGGTATTTTGACTTTTCTGGCGCGTGTGAATCCGAGAAAATAGAAACGAATGTGGTTCGTTTCAGTGCTGTGGATTTTGCCGTGTCGAGATTTTTGACTGTCGCTTCGTAAAGCGCCTGGGTCACGATCCGGCGGGTTTCCAGCCTTGAAAATTCGATCATGCTGGTCGAAAGCTGAGTTGGATCGTTGGTATCCTTGCCCGCCAGGCTGTTCTGGCGCAATTGTATCTGATCGTCGATCGCCTGGATCGACCGGCGAAGCTCTCTTCCGCGCGCCGTATTGTCCGCTTTGGCGGCTTCGAGGGATTTCAGATCGACTGTCAGGTTCAATTTCTGCTCAGTCAGCTTCGAAATGATCGTGCTGACCATTTTTGCGGACGAAACCGGATCGAGAATACCTGTCTTGTTCTGATATTCCCGCAGATCGTCCAGCGCCTTGCGATAGTCTTCAAGGCTGCCGATCAAGTCGTGTTCGACCCGGTCAACCAGGTCGCTCTTGGCCTTGTCGGAAATCTTGCTGATCATTTCATCGGCAGCAGCGAGGGCCGCCTTGGATATGCTGACCGAATCCTCTGGCGAGAAGGCTCGAACGGTAAAAATGATAATGCCGGACGGGCCGTCGACATAAGTATCGACATGCTGCATCCAATATTTATGAAGGTCCTCGGATGTGGGGTCGCTGGACAGGCGTGATAGCGGGTCGATACCGTCTTTCAAGAAAAAATTGCGTAGCCCGATTTCGGTGTCCAGCTTCCTGACGATTTGAGGCGATTTCAGATAATTGGCGACGATATAGGAATCCTGCGTCAACGAATCGCCGCCGATGATTGAGCGGCCTTCTCGTTGCTCAGACGTGTCGAAACGTTCGCTGACGCCGATGGTGCGAACAACCATACGGGTCTCGGAAATATACTGGCCGCTGGCAATCAGGGAATAATAGATCGCTGCAAAGACACTCGGCACCAGCACGAAAGCAATAAGAGAATTTTTCTTGGTAAAAAACAGGCCAAGCAGCGTCCCGACAATACCTTTTTTAGACAGGCTGGGGGTGCCAGTTTGTCCTCGATTGGTCTTTTGGGCATCATGAACGGGAAAACCGACTTCAAGGCTCATATTGCGTTCCTGTTGGCGCAAGCGATGCGGAAACATCCTTTGTCCGTAACGGTCATACCCTTTTGCTCATATATTCTCAATTGCCTCGTCTCAACAGGCAACAGCCATGGCCGCGCATAAGCCAATTCCATCATGTTTTGCTGATATCATCGGTAGATATGGCGTTAACGTGGCGTGAGAGAAATTGGAATGTCACATTTGCGTTTCAGGACGATTTAGGACTTGAACAGCCTGTTATCAAGGGACAGGCGATCCGTTAGAAAACCAGGCAGTTTTTCGTGATTGGCGCCAAGACAATGCCCGGCGACCAGGGCGATGCGCTGCGTGGCCCGTTTCAACCTGTCCCTAAAGGTAATTGCTCCATAAGCCGGATCGATCTTCTGGCGAAAAGCCTGGACAGTAAACTTGCCCATCCCGGCCAGAGCCTGGCCCAGGTTCGGTGAGAGCCGATAGCCAAAATACCGGGTGAAGTTGCGGGATTCGTCGAAAGCCCGGCGAAGCTGCTCGATGAAACTGTAGTCATGGGAATGATAGACCACCGCATCCGGCGCATAGGCTTTCCAAAAGCCAGCCTCGATAATGCTTTTCGCCCATAATTGATCCTCGGCAAACTCCACATCGGGGTAGGGAAAGCGGTCCCATACGGACTTGCGCATCAGGGAATTATTGTCAGAGTAAAAATGCAGCAATTGCCGCCAGCCTTCATCGGCCTGATAGCGGGCCGGATCAAGGTCCTTATGAACGATCAGCGGATGATGCAGGAAGCCTCGGAAATGTTGGTCGAGATCGCTTTTGGTAAAAGGTGACGCGGTATCGTAGGCGATATGGCGGCCGAACACACCGGCGATCCGGGTATCCTGTTCTGCTGCCGCGACCATGCGCGCCAGCCAATGCTCATCGACAGGCTCCGCGTCATGGGTGAGAAAGGCCACGAACTGCGCATCTGCGGTCTGAATGCCGAGATTGCGGGTCTTGCCATGGCCGAAGTCACGCGGATCGATTTCGATCAGGTTTACCCGCTCCAGGCTCCGCAGATAGTCTTTCGTACCATCGCGAGAGCCTGAATCGATAACGATGATCTCATAGGGCCAGGGTGTTTGCTGGCGAAGCACCTTTTCCATCACCTTCGGCAGGACTGCCATGGCATTCTTGGTCGGAATAACCACGGCGCAATGGTATTTCGTCATGATTGCGCTCCCTGCTGCGCACCATGGGTTACCCGTTCCCGGATTGCCGCCTCAACGAGTCGTGCTGATTTCTCCCAGGACAGGTCCTTCACGTAATCGAGGCCGCCTTGCCTTAGACGCTCACGCTCCTCAGGCTGTTTGAGCAGGCGCTCCATCTGATCGGCGATGCCATCAGGTGTCGGCTCGGCGAAGGCCATGGCATTGTCGGGAAAGATCGAGCGGACGGTATCGAGATCGAGATCGATGACGGGAAGGCCGCAGGCCATCATTTCCTTGTTCACCAGCGAATGATTGGTGGCTGAAAATACCACGCCAACCGTTGCCTCACGATAAAGCTCTGCCAGTTGCTGACCTTTCAGAATGCCAAGGTCGCGATAGGGAAAATCAACGTTGAGTTTGCCCAAGGGCCAGCCAAAGAAATCGACTTCAAAATCGATATTGCGCTTTCTCAAGATGTCGAGGGCCATGAAGGCAAGCTCGACAGCGCGGCGTGGTGTGACATAGCGGGCATAAAGGGCAATGCGTTTGCTGCGGCGCTCCTTCGTGCCGGTGCCGAGATTGTAGATACCTGCATCATAGGCAAGCGGCCATGACATCGCCCATCGTCCATATTGCTGCGACATGCGCTTATGCAGCCAATCACCGGCACACAGGCAATCGAAATCGAAACGGTAGGTGGCTTCGGTCAGCAGCGCTTCCGTCCCCGACGGATAGAAGGACGGTTCGTAATCCTGTACGAAATAGAATTTGCGGGTAAAGCCCTGCATGGCGTTGACCGGGTAGCAGGTAAAGCGGTCTGTTGCGATCAGGGCATCGCCCTCAGCCTGCGGCGTTGCACCCTTGAACAGATCGAGGGATCCGGAAAACGGCTGAAAATGGGTGTTGATCGTTTCCAAAGCGGCTGCGGCGGTTTTATGAACCTTCGGATTCTGTACCAGGAAGCGAACGTCATGACCGAAGCGTTCAAGATAGCTTGCGATCCGGAAAATCGTCATATGGCCGCCCGCTCCCGGCATGAAATCCGGAATGACCCAGGTGATGCGCAACCGGGACATATCCAGAGTGTCCAGGGGAGGGCGCCCACCGGAAGGCTCGTAGCTCACGAATGACTTGAGATGATCGATTTGACGCTCGATCAATGTTTTCTTTGATGTCTTCAACCCGAGGAAAGACAATAGATGCCGGGCTGCGGATGCAAACTGCACGAGGGCCATCTCCTTTAGCTTTTCCGCCAGTCACGGAAAAGCGTGTCGCGTCGAAGCATAGTGAATGCCAGCTTTTTCGTCGCCAGCCCTCCAAAGTCAAGCATGAGTTCTACCTGTGCCGTTATATCGGGTTTTTGCAGGAGGCTTTCCTGCGAGTGACATGGCAAATACGCGATAATTCAGGCATTTGACGGATTTGAGACAATCCCAGGCCCTGTAAGGTCGCTATGCCTCGGCCATTCCGAAGCATCTGATGGAGAAATGGGCGCGACAGGACGCGCAAGCCGTGCCATAAGGCGCGAAAACCACCGTTTCCAGGCCTTGTGACATGATCCGTATTGAAAATATCTCCAAGCAGAACAGCCATCGCCTGTTGTTCATCGAGGCCTCCGCCGCCCTGAACAAGGGGGAGAAGATTGGCCTGGTCGGGCCGAACGGCGCTGGCAAGACCACGCTGTTTCGGATGATCACCGGCGAGGAATTGCCCGACGAAGGCCAGGTCGCGACCGAAAAAGGTGTGACCATCGGCTATTTCAACCAGGATGTCGGCGAAATGTCCGGGCGTTCGGCGGTCGCCGAGGTCATGGACGGGGCAGGGCCGGTCAGCACGGTGGCGGCAGAATTGCGCGAGCTGGAAGGTGCCATGTCGGACCCCGACCGGATGGATGAGATGGATGCGATCATCGAGCGCTATGGCGAGGTGCAGGCGCGCTATGAAGAGCTGGATGGATACGCTCTGGAAGGCCGCGCGCGCGAGGTACTGGATGGGTTGAGCTTTTCCCAGGAGATGATGGATGGCGATGTCGGCAAGCTGTCGGGTGGCTGGAAAATGCGCGTGGCGCTGGCCCGTATTCTGCTGATGCGGCCCGATGTGATGCTGCTCGACGAGCCGAGCAACCATCTCGATCTCGAAAGCCTGATCTGGCTGGAAAGTTTTCTGAAAAATTACGATGGTGCCCTGCTGATGACCTCGCATGACCGCGAGTTCATGAACCGGATCGTCACGAAGATCATTGAGATCGATGGCGGTTCGCTGACCAGCTATTCCGGTGACTATGGCTTTTACGAGGGCCAGCGCGCCCAGAACGAGAAGCAGCAGCAGGCGCAATTCGAGCGTCAGCAGGCAATGCTGGCCAAGGAAATCAAGTTCATCGAGCGGTTCAAGGCGCGTGCCTCCCATGCGGCCCAGGTGCAGAGCCGGGTGAAGAAACTCGACAAGATCGACCGGGTCGAGCCGCCGCGCCGCCGCCAGACGGTGGCGTTCGACTTCCTGCCCGCGCCGCGCTCCGGCGATGACGTCATCAATATCAAGAATGTCCATAAGGCCTATGGCAGCCGGACGATTTATCAGGGGCTGGATTTCATGGTCCGCCGGCGCGAACGCTGGTGCATCATGGGTATCAATGGCGCTGGAAAATCGACGCTGCTGAAGCTGGTTGCTGGCACGACCGAGCCGGATCAAGGCACGGTCAGCATCGGCGCCAGCGTCAAGCTCGGCTATTTCGCCCAGCATGCCATGGATGTGCTGGATGGCGACAGCACTGTGCTGCAATGGCTGGAGGAAAGCTTTCCGAAGGCAGGGCAGGCCCCGCTCCGGGCATTGGCCGGTTGCTTCGGCTTTTCCGGCGACGATGTCGAAAAGCGCTGCCGGGTGCTGTCAGGCGGCGAGAAAGCGCGGTTGGTGATGGCGGCCATGCTGTTCGACCCACCAAATCTGCTGGTTCTGGACGAGCCGACCAACCATCTGGATCTCGACACCAAGGAAATGTTGATCAAGGCGCTGTCGGCCTATGAAGGCACCATGCTGTTCGTCAGCCATGACCGGCATTTTCTGGCCGCCTTGTCTAACCGCGTCCTGGAACTGACGCCGGATGGCATCCATCAATATGGCGGCGGTTATACCGAATATGTGGAGCGCACCGGCCAGGAAGCGCCCGGCCTGCATGCAGCATAATCGAGTCGTTATCCGCGCTTGTCGGGGCGAATGGCGCTGCGCAGCTCCACCAGCCGGTTCAGCGTTTCCAGCGTCCGTTCCGGTTTGAGAGCGGAGAGTGCCAGCGCCAGGGTTTCGATCACCACCAGTGAGGGCGCATGCAGCGCCACCTGCTCGCTTTTGGCGCGCGGAACGACGAGGCTGACGCTGGCATGCTGGCGCAGCACGCTTTCCGCCTGCCCCAGCACCAGGATCAGCGGCACGTCCAGCCGTTTGGCCTCGGAAATCACTGTCATGGCTTCGCGATGCGGACGGCCATGCAGCAGCATGACCAGCACATGGCCGGTGCCAAGCCCAAGCAATTGTTCGGCCAGCGAAATTCCTGTGGTGTTGAGCGCATAGGAGGGAAAGCCGGAGCGCGAAAACAGCCTTGCGCCGTAACTGGCGATAATGCCGG
Source organism: Gillisella vitis (assembly GCF_021559775.1). Lineage (GTDB taxonomy): Bacteria > Pseudomonadota > Alphaproteobacteria > Rhizobiales > Rhizobiaceae > Allorhizobium > Allorhizobium ampelinum. The sequence goes on from NZ_CP056047.1 coordinate 202,677, forward strand.
ATGCGCCGATGCCGAAAACCCCGATAGCGCGGGCCTCGGCCATCAGCAGGGCTGCCTTGGAAAGGGCGGCGCGGTTTTCCGGGCTTGCCAGCGCCGCCAGCGCAGTCTGCTGGTTTTCCAGCACGAAATCCACGGCGGCATTGCTATTGCCGCTGATGTCATCGGTGGTGGCGGCCATTTTCTCAATAGGGGAATCGGTCTCGCCCAAATAGGCTTTCAGCGTTTCCTTCAGATCGATCAGGCCACGAAAGCCCAGTGCCTGAATGGCGCGGATCACCGTTGCGTCAGATGTGCCGGTCTCAAAGGCGATTTCCAGCGCCGATTTGCTCAACACCGCATGGCGATGGCCATCGATATAATCGGCGACGGTCAACAGACCAGGCGACAACTGATCGCGGCGCTTTTTCAGCCGCTCGCCATAACGGTCGATGCGCCGTGATTTGCCGGTTCGTTCGCCTTGCCTGCCCATTCCTTGGCTATGCTCCTGATCCTGTAGTAGTCGCCCGCATTCATTGTCCAGATAGGGCATTTCTCCACCAAAACCTTTGAATACCTGCCGCAAAGGGCAGGCTGCCCATCCGGTTTTCCGTGTATACGCCGCTTTAGCGGCCTTTTTACCCGGCTACCACGTGGTTTTAAAGTTGACTACTACATTCATCAATTAGAAAAGCCCAGAGAACAAGCGGATGACAATGAAATTTCGGGGGTAAAGCGGTGGGGCGAACGGTGGGACTGATGCGTGGCACCAGACTGATGCGTGACAACGGCAAAAGCCGTGGTCGGATGATAGCGGCGCTGTTGCTGGCATCCGTCGCTTTGCCAGCCAATGCCGAAGATGTGTCCGGTCAGACCGGGGATACGGCTGGTACGACGGAGCTTCAGACCATTACCGTGACGGGCAAAAAATCGACGCGCGGTTATCAGCCCCTGTCCACCAGCACCGCAACCCGCACGGATACGCCGCTGCTGGATGTGCCGCAGGCGGTCAATGTGGTGAGCGGTGAGGCATTGAAGGACCAGGGCGCCCGCTCGCTGGACGATGCGCTTGCCAATATCAGCGGCATTACCCAGGCCAATACATTGGGCGGCACGCAGGACGCGGTAATCCGCCGTGGCTTTGGCGACAATCGCGACGGTTCTATCCTGACTGACGGGATGAAAACCGCGCTGCCATTTTCCTTCAACGCCACGACGGACCGGGTCGAGGTGCTGAAAGGCCCGGCTTCGACGCTTTACGGCATTCTCGATCCCGGCGGCATGGTCAATGTCGTCACCAAGAAGCCGGAGGACGTGTTTTCCGGCGAGGTCTATAGCAGTGTAACCGGATATGGCGCTGGCAAATATGGCTCGACCTCCGGTCTGGATGTGACCGGCCCGATTGCCGGCACCGACTTTTCCTACCGTTTCATCGCAGAAGGCCAGAAGAGCGATTACTGGCGCAATTTCGGTGAGACCAAGAAATGGATGGTTGCACCATCCTTGAGTTGGAGTGGCGAGGATACTGAGGTTACCGTCTCCTATATGCATGAGGATTACAGCGTGCCCTTCGACCGCGGCACGATTTTCGATCTGAACACCGGCCATGCAGTGGACCTCAGCCGCCGCACCCGGCTGGACGAGACATATAACATTACCGATGGCACATCGGATCTGGCCAAGGTGTCGATTGACCGACAGTTGAGTGACGACTGGAAACTGTCCCTGAACTACGCCTATAGCCGCAACGAATATTCCGATAATCAGGCCCGCGTCACCGGCTATAATTCCACAACCGGTGCCGTGACGCGCCGCGCCGATGCCACGCAATATTCCACCAGCTACAATCATGCAGTCAGGGCCGACCTGACCGGCGAAGTCGAGATCGGCGGCTTACAGAACGACTTGTTGTTTGGCGTTTCCTACGATTACAGCGATACGCTGCGTACCGACATGCTGCGTTGCGCCAATTCCAGCAATTTCAACATCAACAATCCGGTTTACGGCAATCTGGCGCAATGCAACACGGTTTCTGCTTCCGATAGCGATCAAACGGAGCAATTGTCGACGGCCTCGGTCTATATGCAGGACAGCCTGCACCTGACCGAGCAATGGATATTGGTCGGCGGTCTGCGCTACCAATATTACGATCTCTATGCGGGTAAGGGGCGGCCCTTCAATGCCAATACTGATAGCAATGGCGATGCGCTCATTCCCAATGGCGGTGTCGTCTACAAGCTGACGCCGCAGATATCGCTCTACGCCAATGCGGCCCGGACTTTCCGCCCGCAATCGTCGATCTCAAGCTATTATGGCAATCTCGACCCGGAAGAGGGGACATCCTACGAGATTGGCAGCAAATTTGAGCTGATGGAGGGTTTGAGCGCAAATGTCGCACTGTTTTCCGCCCGCAAGAAAAATGTCGCCTATTCCGAGAATATTGGTGGTGAAAGCGTGGTCAAGACGGCGGGACTGGTGCGCTCGCAGGGCCTTGAGGTCGATGTGGCCGGCCAGTTGACCGACCATTGGCAGGCCATTGTCAGCTATGGCTATACCGATGCCAAGGTTCTGGAAGACCCGGATTATGCCGGCAAGCAATTGCCCAATGTCGCCCGCCATACCGGCAGCCTGTCTGTGACCTATGATGTCGGTGACATCGGCGGCGATGGCAACAGCTTGAAGGTCGGTGGTGGCATCCGCGCCGTGGGTAAGCGGGCGGGCATCAACAGCAATAGTTATTTCCTGCCCGGCTATGCGGTCGTCGATCTGTTTGCCGCCTATACATTCAATTTCGAGAGGCCACTGACGCTTCAGGTGAATTTGAAGAATATTTTCGACAAGACCTATTATACCTCATCAATCGGCTCGACCAATTACGCCAACCAGGTTGGGGAACCCTTCAATGTCACGGTGAGGGCCAGTGTCAAATTCTAGAATTTGATAGGGAAAAAGGGGGACCGGTTTTCCGCGAGTAAAATCTTCCTGTGATCGTTCGCGTCAACATATAGTTCTTTGCAAGGAATTTTGTGGCATAAGCCTATTGTGAAGAAGACCGGACCTATGGATGCAGCAGCGCGACCTCCCTTCGGGCCATAAAAGGCCGGACGGAAGCCTGGAAGCCCACCGCATGCGGCGGCGAGGGCTGAGGCTGTTCGCCGTGATTTTCCTGTTATTTTGTTGCAGCATCGCTATCGCGGTGTTGACCGCAGACGATCAGCGCCGGCTCAATCAACTGATCGAGAGCGTCAAAGATGTCCTGCCCTGGCAAAGCCGAGAGGAGCCGGAACCGATCGTGTTGCGGGGAAAACGCCTCGCGTCCGCGCAGATGCCCTCCGAGCAGGTGATGGTACCCGCCCGATTTTTCGACATGCCGCCGCTGCTCGACATTGCAGCGCCGGTGCGCAAGTTTCGTATTTCCGGCAAGACGCTTTGTGAGCAGATCAAGGCGGCGGGACTGGGGACTGCCGATTGGGTCCAGAACCCTTTCTCGCCCGGGATTTTCAATTGTATCGCTGAAACCAGTCTGCCAGCCACAAAGCCTGATGGTGACGCCCCCTCATTCTTCATGGTGGTGCGGGGGACACCGGATGGCCAGATCACCCAGATCCGGATCAAGGTCATCGAGGTCAAATCCAGTCAGCAGATCTGGCAGCGTTATGATGCTGCCCTTGATCTCATTCTCAACGCCAGTCGCTGGCCGGATTTTGCCGGTGATTTCGACCGGATGCGCTCGCTTGAACCCTTCGAGGCCAACCACTTCGGCATATCTTTGAAATTCACCAAGGAATTCATGGGGCCGGAGCGCTATAACATTATCTTCATGCCCGAGGATGATGGAGAGCTGGAGCGGCGCACGAGAGCCGCGCTGAATGCGCAGCCAAGCCTGAAGACGACGCCTCTGACTGCCAATTTCTGGCCCAGACAGGTTTTGGGAGGGAGATAAGCTTTGGAAACCGGGAAAAGTTTGGGTGCAAGGGCTGACAGCGCGTTGAGCCGGGATGAGATAATGCCTGGCTCAGTTCCGTGCGCCATATAAGGCGCACGGAACTGTGTAATTTCGAATATCTTACAGCCTGTTCAAGGCCCCAGGGGTTTAGATATTGATATATATAATACCCAGGGTCATCAGCGATGACTCTGGGTATAATCCCTTACATGACAAAACTGGGTGCCGGGAGATTGGGCACGAAGCGGGCTTCGTTCATGCATTGCGCCAGAAGGGCGGTGTTTTCATGCGGGTCGGCCGATGGGTTCTTGAAGGAGATGTGGTTGATCTCCAACCCGGCATGGTCGTGGCTCAACGTCAGTTGCGCATAGATGGTGATGTCGCGCGGTTTGATTTCGAGGTCCAAAACCACTTCAGGCGTCTCGCCCCAGTCCAGCTTGTATTCGCCTGCGGCACCGAAATTGACCGTGCCGGGATGAAAGTAAAGCTCAGCGGCAGAAGACACGAGATCAGCAATATTACCGAAAAACTCCAGACGGATCAGCGATATCAGATCCGCCGCATCCAGTAACCGTAGTTCTGAGGCGACGGGGCTAATAGCTTGTGCAACTATTTTTTCGCGTTCAGTCGTATATTTGCATTTTTTCATGTTCTTTAGCGTAACCGCCTCTTGTTCTTGCTGTCGGCAGCGTATAGTCTTTGTACTATCTCAGCGACGGCCTTGTAAAATATCGGTGGGATGACACTATCCACCGAGACTTGCGCAAACATGGAGCGGGCGAGCGGCGGATCCTCGAAAATCGGGATATTATTTTCCTCGGCGATTTCGCGAATCTTCAATGCAATCAGATCCTGACCCTTGGCAAGCACGATCGGTGCTTCCATTTCGGTGCGCACATAGCGCAGGGCCACGGCGAAATGGGTGGGATTGGTGATGATCATCGTGGCGCGCGGCACGTTGTTCATCATGCGCCTGCGGGCCTGGTCGCGCTGGGCGGAACGTTGGCGTGCCTTGACGACCGGGTCGCCCTGGGATTGCTTGTGTTCGTCCTTCACTTCCTGCCGGGTCATGCGCAGTTTCTGATACCAGTTGTATCGCTGCCACCCGAGGTCCATCACCGTCAGCAGGCCGGTGGCAAATAGCACGATAATCAGCATTTCCTGGACGATATCGGAAAGCTTGACGAAAATGATCTGCGGATCGGACAGCATTGCATCCAAAGTGCCGAAATACTGGCCGCGCATCGAAACGAACATAATGATCGCGACGACGATGATCTTAAACAGCGACTTGCCGAATTCCACAAAGCCCATGACCGAAAACATCCGCCCTATTCCGCCGATGAGCGATAACCGTTCCATCTTGGGGGTAATGCGATCAAGAACGAAGCTTGGCAAATGCTGGGCAAAGGACTGGGTGAGGCCAAACAGCATGAACAGTAACAGGGCCGGACCAAGCATGGCGGCCATCGACCAACCCAGATGCACGAACAGGGAAATCACGTCTGTTCCGGTACCGATGATCCACTGATCCGGTTTTTCCATCAGGTCGCGCAGGGTTTGATAAAGTGTGGAGACGCCCTGTGGCATGAAAAATACAAAATAGATGTAGAAGGCCAGCGTCGTTGCAAATAACGGCGCCTCGCGCGAGATCGGCAAATTGCCTTGTTCTGCCGCGTCCCGCATTTTTTTCTCGGACGGGCTCTCGGTTTTACTTTCCTGGTCCTCATCATCTGCCATGTCGGGACCTCGGTCGGTTGATTACAGCGTCAAGCACCTTATGCGATGCCTCAAGGAATTATAATGGGAGTCTGCATGCCAGTTTCCGGCGCTGTAGCAACGCGTGTTTTATAAAACGCGCAAAGGCCGGAGCAGAAAGCTTAACGCTCTCTATTCCGGCCTTCAACTCTTTCAGTCCATTCGGATCGCTGGTCGCGGTATTGTCAACAGTGGCGTGCAGGCTGCGCCATGAAACATGGTCACGCCGCCTCCATGCCAGCCTGTGCAGCGTCAGGCGGCAGCCGTATCCTTGTCGCCTTCCGGTTCCTTGAGTTGGATCTGGCCGGAATTGGCAAGACGGATAGCTTCCTGCGCGACAGCACGTCTGGCGATAGCGATTTCCCGCGGATTGATTCCGACCGTTCCGGCTTGCAGATCCGATTCGATCATGCGGCGCGAGCGCGGGCTGATGGCCGAGAGCACACATTCGCGGATCTCGTTCGAGGCGCCGCGCAACGCCATGGTGAGAATGTCGCCGGAAATATCGTTGAGCAACATGACCCTGCTGCGCTGTGGCATGACCAGCAGATCCTCGAACAGGAAGATCTTCGGACGGACCTTGGTGGCGGATTCCTTGCTGATCGATTCGAGCGATTCCAGCAGGGTATCGACCTGCGGCTTTTCCAACTCGTTCATCAGTTCGGCCACCTTGGCGGTGCCCACCGAATTGCGTTCCGCGTCGATCTCGCTGATCAGTTCCACCACACGGTTCTCAATGATCTGAGCGGCCTGCGGGCTGACATTCTTCAGGTTGACCGTACGGTTCATGATGTCGGCGCGGCGGCTGTCCGGCAACTTGATCAGCACCTTGGCGCCGAAGGAGGAGGGCAGCATGGACAGGATATAGGCAACCGTCTGCGGATGCTCGCGCAAGAGGAACTGAGCAATGAAATCGGGGTCTGCATCCTGCAAACGGTCCCAGATTGAGGTCTCGAACGCCTGGAAGGCTGTTCGCCGGCCAAGCAAGCCGTCAACTTCTTCCGGCGTCAGGCCTTCCTCGAGGATTTCCTCGATGGCCTTGGCGTTGTCCATCAGGCCTGCGCCTTCGGTGAACAGGTCCTCGAATTCGCCAACCAGCTCGGCCAGTTCGTCCGGTGGAATGGTTCTGAGCGTCTGGGCCGAATTGATGATCATCTGCAGTTCGGCCTGCGTGAAATATTTCAGCAGCTTTCCCGCCACGCCTTTGCCCATGGCCAACAACACGGCGGCTGCCTTGTCGGCCTGGCTCAGTGGCTTGCCCGCTACCGGTCCGCCGAAATCGTCAAAGTCCATCATGGTCTTTCCTCTCTGGCCCGTTCATGGGGTCAGGACGTCTTGGTGCTCATAACTTCGATCAATTTCACACCGAATCGCGTATCGTCATTCTCAAGAACTGTAATCTCTCCGCGGGCAATCCGTCGACCGTTAACCATGATCTCCACAGGTTCACCGATCTTTTTATCTAACGCTATGATTGCGCCCTCTTCAAGATTCATCAAGCCCGAAACCGGCATGCGGCTGGAACCCAGCACGATTTGAACATCGATCGGGATGTCCATGATCAGATCGAGATTGGAGTCCAGAGCGCTGCCCGGCGCCTGATGGGCCGGTGCTGCATCGAAGCTGCCCCCGCCACCGAAGTCGCTGCCACCCAAGTCGCTCCCGCCAAAATCGCCGCCACCGAAATCGCCACCGCCGAGATCGCTGCCGCCAAAGTCGCTGGTGCCGAAATCACTGGCACCGGTGGCTGCGCCGCCGCCGAAATCGCTTTCGAAGTCGGAAAGGCCGCCAGCGGCATCGCCGAAGTCGCTGGCGCCAGCGGCTGCGAAATCCGTTCCCCCGAAGTCGGCGCCGATATCCGGCAGACCGCCATCGCTGTCGCTTTTCAAGACCCCGCGCAGGTCATCGATTGCCTGATCGAGATCGGCATCGCCCAATGGCATCGCCAGGGCATCATCATCTTTTACGGGTGTTTTTTTCGTAGCCATGCAAATACTATTCCCTTTGAAACTTGCCTCAACCTGCTGCCATGGATGCAGCAGGGAAAATCGTCATCTCATGAGATGACGTAAAAGCTCACTATCTGTACTGTGCATCGACTTCACCCGGACGGTGTAGTGATCGCCGGCGCGTCCGAATTCGCAGGTATAAAGGTCGCGCCCGTTGGCGCTGACATCGACTGTCACATCGCCCTTTTCGAGAAAGGGAATTACATCGCCGGCCGCAAGCTTGGAAACCGTCAACAGGCTCAGCGATTGCAGGCTGATGCGGCCTTCCAGAGTGACCTGGCTCTTGCGCACCTGTTCCGCCAGCTGCTCTGCCCATTCCTTGCGGGCTTTGGAGACCTGGTTTTTCGATTTTGGCGCCGTGACATTGGTCTTCAAAAGGGTCTTCTGCGGAATGATCAGGGCGAAATCGGAGGTGATCTTGCCCAGCTTGATGCTCATATGCACCAGGGCGCCGAACTCCTCGATCTGTTCGCCATCTTGCCTGAGACGGTTTTCCCAATTGTGCGGCCGCTCGAAAATCGGTTCAAAGCCCCCGGTCGCATTGACGCCGGAGCGCAGCACATTGGCGATCCGTTCAAAGACCATCACCGCCAGGTCGAGTTCGATATTCGACAGCGGCCTTTTGATCGGCTCACCGATGAATTCCTGCATGCCGCCGAGCAGGGTCTCCATCAAGGTGATGACAAAACCGTTGCCGCAGGCCATGACGAAATTTTGTGACCAGTTGCGCAGAGAGGTATTGGCCAGCACGAAATTATCACCGAGGCTGACAATCAGATCACGCATCAGGCCGCTTTTAAAGCCGAGATAACCGACTTCGATGGTCAGGTTGGTTTCGCTGTGAAAAACGTCAGGCAGGAACTCGCTATAGAGTTGACCGAAATCCTGGCAAAGCTTTTCGACGGATTTCATATCGCCAAGGCCGCCGGTAAGACGAGCAAGCAAGGCGTGATCCATCGGTTTTGGCAGGGATTGGGGCTGGGCGGTCTCACTCATGGTCATGCAGCCTTCTCGTTACCGCCGCCTGGATTCATCATTTCCTGCTCTACGGCATCGATGGACGGACGCTCATAGGAGGAAATGGTCTTGCGGCCATATTCAAGTGCAACCTGCGGAACCGAACCGTTCATATAGGCAAGCAGCGTCTGCTTGACGATGATATACAGGCGGTGCTGCTTGGTGCGGACGATCTTGATTTGCGAGGTCAGCGGATTGCAGACCGAGTAGGACAAGAAGATACCCAACATCGTGCCCACCAGGGCAGCGCCGATCAGGCCGCCCAGAACTTCGGGCGATTCGTTGATCTTGCCCATGGCCTTGATAACCCCGAGAACCGCCGCGACGATACCGATGGCCGGGAAGCTGTCTCCCATCGCGGTGATGGCGTGGTAGGGTTTCATCTTATCGTGCAGGATGGTGTTGATTTCCTCGTCCATCAAGGCCTCGATCTCATGGCTGCGGGCATTGCCGATGATGATCAGGCGGACATAGTCGCAGATGAAAGAGGTCAGTTCCTTGTTCTTCAGCAGGTTGGGCGCGGTCTGGAAGATCGACGATTCCTCGGGATTGTCGATATGCGCTTCAATCTCGTTACGCGACTTGGTGCGCAGGTCGCGCATCAGCGAATAGAGCACGCCCAGCACGTCCAGATAGGCGCGTTCCTTGGGCACGGCGTGCTTGAAGGCTTCTCCAAGCGCCTTGCCGGAATCCTTGACGATTTTCATCGGGTTGGCCATCACGAAGCCACCGAGGCCGGCGCCGCCGATGATCATCAATTCGAAAGGCTGGACCAGCACGTTGAGGTGTCCGCCCATGGCCATGAAGCCACCGAGTATACAGCCGACTGTGATGACGAATCCGATGATAATATTCATGTAGCGCCTGCATTTCGCACGTTTCTCTTGCATACCACCGATAGGCAGCCTGCCTTGCGTGAGGCTGATGAAGGAGACAGGGGCCGCCACAGTCGTCCTGAATTCCAGCCCGGGACTGGCAGACAGTTTCGCGCAAGCATTTGGGCGCATGAATAGGGGCAATGAACGGTAAACCACGTTCCATGATGGAAGGCGAGCAACCGTGACGGACCGCAAAAAACACGCTGTAGCCCGAAGCAGAATGATCCTGCGTGACGGAACAATGGCGGTGGACGTCAGGCCTGCTGGTCTTGGTTACGAACTCAAGGCTTGGAGGTAACTCTTAATGCAATCCGGCATGTATGTATCCCTGTCGTCGCAACGGGCGCTCGACAAACGTCTCACCACCATCGCCGACAATATGGCGAACGTGAATACGGTCGGCTTTCGCGGCACCGAGGTGAAATTTGACGAAGTGGTCAGCCGCACCGGCAACGATCAGAATGCCAAGATCGCATTTGTGTCTCAGGGCAACGATTATCTGAATACCCAATCCGGCGAAATGCTGCAAACCGGCGGTACCCTGGATTTTGCCGTCAAGGGCGACGCCTGGTTCAGCATCGATACGCCGGCCGGCCCGGCCCTGACCCGTGACGGTCGTTTTACCATGACATCCACCGGTCAGTTGGTCTCGGTGCGCGGCTATTCTGTTCTGGATGCCGGTGGCGGACCTATTCAGCTCGATCCTAATGGCGGTGAGCCGCATGTTGGCGCCGACGGCACGATTAACCAGAACGGCCGCCAGATCAGCCAGATCGGCCTGTTCACGGCGGATATTTCCAAAGGCTATCTGCGCACCGAAAATAGTGGCGTTATCACCACCGACCGGCCACAGGCCGTCGTCGATGACGCGACAATCGGCGTCATGCAGGGTTATGTCGAGCAATCCAACGTCAATGGCATCAGCCAGATGACGCAACTTATCCAGGTCAGCCGCGCTTTCGAAAGCATTTCGGCATCGATGAGCCAGACTGAAAACAGCATGAGCGAAACGATCAAGACGCTGGGCGGTAGCAAATGACCGGTGACTGGATCGTCTTCCCATGACCGTTGAATTCACCCCCCGGATCGACAGGAATACCCAGCTGGATGCCATGGCAGCCATTGCCAAGCGCTATGCCACGCCGGACTATTCCGTTGCCCATGGCGGGCATGTCCGCACCATTGCCGCTGGCCATTACACGGTTACGGGTCTGTCGCGCCATTTGCATCTGGGCGATTTTGTTGCCCATCGCAGTCCAACCGGCATTCACCTGGGCGAAGTGGTGCGGGTCGAGCCTGATCTCGCCTATGTTTGCCCCATCGAGCCAGGCGAGCCGATTGCCATTGGCGACACGGTGATCCGCAAGGGCGCCTTCCGGGTCGCCGCCCAGGATAGCTGGTGTGGCCGCACGCTCAATGCGCTGGGTGACCCGATCGACGGGCTGGGGCCGGTGATGCCCGGCCTGGTGCGCCGCTCTATTGCCAATACCGCACCCTCTTCCATGGGGCGCAAGCGGGTAGAGACCGGTTTTCGTACCGGCGTGAAGGCGGTCGATATTTTCTCGCCGCTTTGCCTTGGCCAGCGGCTTGGGATTTTCGCCGGTTCCGGCGTCGGTAAATCGACGCTGTTGTCCATGCTTGCCAAGGCCGATGCCTTTGACAAAGTGGTGATTGCGCTGGTCGGCGAACGTGGCCGCGAAGTGCGCGAATTCATCGAAGATACGCTGGGCGACAACATGGCGAAGACCGTGGCGATCGTGGCGACCAGCGACGAGAGCCCGATGCTGCGCAAGATGGCGCCTTTGACAGCGATTACCGTTGCCGAGCATTTTCGCGACCAGGGCGACAATGTCCTGTTCATCGCCGACAGTATTACCCGTTTCGCCCATGCGATCCGCGAAGTGGCGACGGCAGCCGGCGAACCGCCGATTGCCCGTGGATTTCCCGCCTCAGTGTTTACCGAGCTGCCCAAGCTTCTGGAACGCGCCGGTCCCGGCGAAGAGGGAACAGGCACGATCACGGCGATCATTTCGATCCTCGTCGATGGTGACAATCACAACGACCCGATTGCCGACTGTACTCGCGGTATTCTCGATGGCCACATCGTGCTGGACCGCAGCCTGGCCGAAGAAGGACGCTATCCGCCGATCAATCCACTGGCCTCAATTTCGCGTTTGGCGCGCAAGGCCTGGACACCTGATCAGGAAAAGCTCGTGTCACGCCTGAAGACGCTGATCCACCGTTTCGAGGAAACGCGCGACTTGCGGTTGATCGGCGGTTATCGCGCCGGCAGCGATCCCGATCTCGATATGGCGATCAAGCAGGTTCCGATCCTTTACGAAGTGCTGAAGCAAACCCCCTCCGACAGGGCTGTCGTCGATGCTTATGCCGACCTCGCCCATGCCCTGAAGGCGGCCAATAATTCTGGAAACAGCAATGCAAGATCAAGAGCATGATCCATTAGACAGCGATGCCGACGAGGTGGTTCGGCCTCGTGCGCCCCGCCGGTCGGGCGCATCATCGATGGATAGGATGTTGGCGGCGGTTGGCGTCGTGCTGGCGTGCAGCGCGGCGATGTTTCCGTGGTATGTGTTTTTCAATCCCGATAAATTCGGCATTCATGTCGAGCCGATGGACCGGACCCGCGACTTGCCGCAGGTCGATGCGCGCAATGTATTCAGCGTGTCTCCCATGGCGCTGGTGTCGCGTGAAGACCGTGAACAGAAAATTCCTGATAATCTCGACCCGCTGACCACGGCGACGGCGTCCGATATCGGGCGGAAAGATCCCGATGGTGAGCCGGTGAAGATCGAACAGCCCTTTCCCGGTGGCGGTTTCCGGCTGCTGCATGTCTCCAACGGTCGCGCCATGATCGAGGATGCCTCCGGTATGTTCATGGTCAAGATCGGCTCTGTCCTTCCCGACAATAGCCGGGTGGCGACACTGGAACAACGCAATGGAAAATGGGTGATTATCACCAGCACCGGCGCGATCTACGAAAACCAGTAGCCCGGCCTTGTGCGTGCGGACGGGGATCGGGCACAAGCCTTGGCCGACCGTCGCTTTCATCCCACATCCAGTGTGTTTTTCAAAGCCGCCTAGGGGCGGCTTTTTGCATTGGCGGCCAGGGCTGAAATTGTGCTCGCCCGGCGATCAATCCTCGATAAATATACAATTGTTTCAAAATCTTAAATTGGATCTTAGGAAAAGTTAACGATTGTAGAAAAGGCCGGTTTTGCGGTCAGTCCCACGCAAGATTACCGGCCTAATCTCCAGGGTGTAAATTGGAGAAAACTCTATGGAACCGATAAAGCTTTTTGATGTGGCATCACGGCAGGCCGAGTGGCTTTCCCTGCGCCAGGAAGTGATCGCCGGCAACATAGCCAATGCCAATACACCGAAATTCATGGCGAAGGACATCACACCCTTCAATGCCATCCTGGACGTGCGTCAGTTTGGTATGGCGCGGACCAATTCGAAGCATATGGCCTCGAGCGATCTGAATACCGATCTGGATGTCGATATCCGCGAGGCGCCTTTGAATGGCGAAATCGGCGTTCAGGTCTCGGGAAATTCGGTCGCGCTGGCCGATGAGATGACCAAGATGGGCGAGATCCAGCGGCAGCACTCGCTCAACACTAACCTCGTCAGTAGTTTTAATCGCATGATGCTGATGACTGTAAAGGGGTAAACCATGGATTCCGTCACCGCGACAGATCCTCTCACCTCGGCCCTGAAAATTGCCGGCAGCGGACTGGATGTACAGTCCACCCGGCTCAGGATCGTTTCGGAAAATATTGCCAACGCCCAGAGCACCGGCGACACGCCCGGCGCCAATCCCTACCGTCGCAAGACGATCACCTTCGGGTCCGAAATGGACCGCGCCACAGGCACGGAAATCGTCAAGGTCAAGAAGCTTGGCTTCGACAAGTCGAAATTCACGGAAGAATACGATCCCAGCAATCCGGCTGCCGATGCCAAGGGCTACGTGAAAATGCCCAATGTGAACGTGCTGATCGAAATGGCCGACATGCGCGAAGCCAACCGCACCTATGAAGCCAATCTTCAGTCCGTCAAGCAGACACGTGACCTGATTACCTCGACCCTCGACCTGCTGAAGAGCTCACAATGATTGATTCCATTAGCAAAATTGGCTCTCTCGTTCCATCGGGCATGACTGAGGGCACCGACGCTACCAGCACGGCCTCGCTCGGCGGCACCCATTCGCTCTTCAGCACGCAGACGGGCGTCACGGCGCAGAATGCGACACCGGGTACCGCAACAGGCATGAGCTTCAGCGATGTCGTCGGCGGCGTGATGAACGATGCGATGCAGAACCTGAAGACCGCTGAAAGCAACTCCCTCGACGGCATGCTCGGCAAGGTCAGCACCCGCGAAGTGGTTGATTCCGTCATGTCTGCGCAGAAATCGCTGCAAACGGCGATTGCGTTGCGCGACAAGCTGGTTTCGGCCTTCCTCGACATCACAAAAATGCAGATTTAACCTCAGGGATAGCAGCACATGAGAGCTCTCGCAATTGCCTCCACCGGCATGAATGCCCAGCAGACCAACCTCGAGGTCATTTCCAACAATATCGCCAATATCAATACGACCGGTTTCAAGAAGTCGCGCGCTGAGTTTTCGGACCTTCTTTATCAAACCGAAAAGGCTGTGGGCGTCGCAAACCGCGCCAACCAATCGACGGTGCCGGAAGGTGCCAATATCGGTCTCGGTGTGCAGACGGCAGCCGTTCGGACGATGAACGAGCAGGGCGAATTGTCGGAGACCTCGAACGAACTGGACGTTGCCATCGTTGGACGCGGTTACCTCCAGGTGCAGAGCCCTGACGGTGCTACCACGTTTTACACCCGCGCTGGGGCTCTCAACAAGGATTCCGACGGCAATCTGGTGACGACCGAAGGCTATAAGATCATTCCAAACATCACCATCCCAACGGATGCGACTGAAGTGAAGATCAGCGAATCGGGCGAGGTCTCGGTTTTGCAGGGCGATTCCTCCACCTATACAACGCTTGGTCAGCTGGAAACATCGGCTTTCGTCAATCCGGCTGGTTTGAAGGCTATCGGCGACAATCTGTTCCAGGAAACGGCTTCCTCCGGTAATCCGATCAACGGCGTGCCCGGCGACGCGGGCTATGGCTATCTGAAGCAGGGCTATCTGGAGTCCTCGAACGTCGACTCGGTCACGGAAATCACCAGCCTGATTTCGGCCCAGCGCGCCTACGAGATGAATTCCAAGGTCATCACCACCGCCGACGAAATGGCACAGATCGTCAGTAAAAACCTAAAGTAAACATCAAAGGGGCAAACATGATGTTTCGCCATATGAAGAGAATGTTCAGGTTGACCGGGGTGGCCGTCATGGTCTTGGTGGCTTTCGCCGCCGCCCCGTCAGCGGCGCGGGATCGTTATGCGATCGTTCCGACGGACACCATCTATCCAGGCGAAGCGATTTCGTCCAACAAACTGGATCGGGTTCAGGTGACCAATCCAAATCTTGCAGGCGGCTTTGCCTCTGACATGGCGGATGTGGTCGGCATGCTCTCGACCAAGACACTGCTGCCCGGTCGCACTATTCCGTTGGCGACGCTGAAACGCCCCTATGCGGTGATTCGTGGGTCGCAGCTGCGGCTGATCTTCAATATCGGCAATCTCACCATTTCTGCGTCGGGCAGCCCGATGGACGATGCCAATATCGGCGACGTCATCCGCGTCCGTAATCTCGATTCCGGCCAGATCGTCAGCGGAACGGTCATGGGCGATGGCACTGTGCAGGTGATGGCAAAATGAGTATCCGGGTTCTGCTTTTCTCGATTTTCACCGGCTTCCTTCTGGCGGCTGCCGGTCCTGCCTTGGCGCAGGGCTCGCGCATCAAGGACGTTGCCTCCCTCCAGGCCGGCCGTGATAACCAGTTGATCGGTTACGGTCTCGTCGTCGGTCTGCAAAGCACCGGCGACAGTCTTCGTTCCTCGCCTTTCACCGACCAGTCCATGCGCGCCATGCTCCAGAATCTGGGGATTTCCACCCAAGGCGGTCAGTCCTCGGCTAAGAATGTCGCTGCCGTTATGGTTACCGCCACCCTTCCGCCCTTCGGCAGTCCTGGCAGTCGTATCGACGCCACGGTCAGTTCGCTGGGAGATGCTACATCGCTGCGCGGCGGTACGCTGATCATGACCTCGCTTTCAGGCGCCGATGGCCAGATCTACGCCGTTGCCCAAGGGTCGGTGGTTGTTTCCGGCTTTACTGCCCAGGGTCAGGCGGCCACGGTGACCGAAGGCGTCACCACCTCCGGCCGCGTCCCGAATGGCGCGATCATCGAGCGCGAACTTCCGTCCAAATTCAAGGATTCGGTCAATCTCGTGCTGCAATTGCGCAATCCGGATTTTTCGACATCACTCGGCATGGCCCGGCGTATCAACAATTATGCCACCGCCACCTACGGCGCTCCGATTGCCGAGGCACGCGACAGCCAGGAAGTGGTGATCCAGAAACCGCGCACGGCGGATCTGGCCCAATTGATGGCCGATATCGAAAACCTTGTCGTGGAGACCGACACACCGGCCAAGGTGGTGATCAACGAGCGCACAGGAACCATCGTCATCGGCGCTGACGTGCGTGTGTCCAAGGTTGCTGTCAGCTACGGCACGCTGACGGTGCAGGTTAATGAGACCCCTCAGGTCATTCAACCGCAGCCCTTTTCCAGTGGCACGACGGCGACGCAGCCGCAGACGGATATTTCCGCGCAGAAGACTGGTGACAAGGTTGCCATCGTTGATGGACCTGACCTGCGCACGCTGGTGGCTGGCCTGAATAATATCGGCGTGAAGCCGGACGGTATCATCGCCATCCTGCAAGGCATCAAGTCGGCAGGGGCACTTCAAGCGGAGCTTGTCCTTCAATGAGATCAACAGCCTCCCTCGCAAACTATGCCGCTTCAAGATATTCTGGTCTTGGCGCTTTGGTTTTGGCTTGCTCTGTTCTTGCTGTTTCGGCCCTGCCAGGCAGCGCACAGCAGGCGGCCCCGGCGCGTGCTGCCAATGCCGGCTCCACCGGCACGACCAGCGCCGATGACATCCAGCGGTTTTGTACCAACATTGCCGATCCGGCCCGCGACCAGCGGTATTTGCTGCAAAAGCAGGATCTCGAAAAACTGCAATCGGATGTCAATGACCGCATTGCCGTGCTGGAAGCGCGCAAGAGCGAATATCAGGATTGGCTGGCGCGGCGAAACGAGTTTCTGCAAAAGGCAGAAGCCGGTTTGACCGATGTCTACAAGAATATGAAGCCCGATGCCGCTGCCCCGCAGCTGGAAAAGGTCAATCCCCTTTTGGCCGCAGCGATCATCATGAAGCTTCCGGCCAAGCAATCCAGTTTGATTCTCAGCGAGATGGACCCCGAAAAAGCCGCGCTCGTCGCCGGCATCATGTCCAATGCCGCTGATCCTAATACCTCGAAGGAACCCACATGATAAAGCGTAGCGCTGTGGTTCTCATGGCCGTTATCCTCACCGGCTGTGGGAACAAGACATTGGAAGAAGTCGGCAATGCGCCGGCCATGAGCCCGGTGGGCAGCGGCTTGCGTTACAATCAGGCTCCGCAGCTTGCCAGCTATCCGAAGCAGACCAAGGCTGTCAGCAACGGCTATTCCCTGTGGAACGACAGCCAGGCGGCGCTTTTCAAGGATTCTCGCGCCATCAATGTCGGGGATCTGCTGACGGTCAATATCTCGATTGCCGACAAGGCGAAGTTCAAGAACGACACATCACGCAGCCGCAAGAACTCGACATCGCTGACATGGTCGACGGTGATCAACCTGTTCGGCATCACACCGCCAGATTCGTCCGGCGACATGAGCACCGATTCGAATTCGAGTTCCGATGGCAAGGGATCGGTCGATCGGTCTGAAACGCTGACCTTGATGGTGGCGGCTGTGGTGACCAGCATTCTTGAAAACGGCAATCTGCTGATCAGCGGTTCGCAGGAAGTGCGCGTCAACCATGAAGTCCGCATTCTGAATGTCGCGGGTATCGTGCGCCCGCAGGATGTCGATGCCAAGAACACCATTTCCTATGAGAAGATCGCAGAGGCCCGCATTTCTTACGGCGGCAAGGGACGTTTGACGGAGGTGCAGCAGCCGCCGGTTGGCCAGCAGGTCGTCGACATGTTCTCCCCATTCTGACGATGTGACAAAGATGTTGCCCTGTACCAACGGCCTGTTTCTGTGGCCGTTGGTATGATGCGTTCCGGCTGATTACGATTGGCCGGCGAAATATGCCGATTTGTTTTTTGCATGCCCCTGCAGATCCAAGGCGATCGAAGGGCGATGCTGCAGGATGGAGACCACCATGGCAGATGCACCGGCGCTGGAAGGCCCTTCGAAAAAGGCTTCCCCCATTCTGCTCATTGCTGCACTTGCGGGACTGACCGTTGTCGGCGCGGGTGCCGGCTGGCTGGTCGGAACCATGATTGCGCCCAAGGTCAAGGTGGCGAAGGAAGAACAAAAGGCGGCTGAAGAGGCCGGGGGCAAAAAAAAAGAAGGCGAGAAAGAAGAGACCGGCTTGCCGAAATTGCCAGCAGAGGCCAATGGTATCGTCCAGCTTGATCCTGTCACCACCAACCTTGCCTATCCCTCCGAAAGCTGGGTCCGGCTGGAAGTGGCTCTGGTCTTCAACGGTCCGGTCGATGCAAAACTGGCCGAGGATATCCATCAGGATCTGATGGCCTATATGCGCACGGTATCTCTGCAACAGATCGAAGGCCCACGCGGTTTCGATTATTTGAAGGACGATCTGCGCGAGCGAGTTGACGTGCGGTCTGAAGGACGGGTATCGAAGCTTTTGTTTAGGACGTTTGTCATCGAATGATTCGAACCCTTATCTTGATCGCCGCGATGATAGCGGCCCCGGAACTGGCCCAGGCGCAGCAGCTTCCGTCAAACTTCCTGACAGCGCCGGTCGACGGATCCGTCGCGGCCTGGATTATCCGCACATTCGGTCTGCTGACAGTTCTTTCGGTTGCTCCCGGCATCCTGATCATGGTGACGAGCTTTCCGCGCTTCGTGATCGCGTTTTCCATTCTGCGCTCCGGCATGGGTCTATCCAGCACGCCGTCCAACATGATCCTGACCAGTCTTGCCCTGTTCATGACCTTTTATGTCATGACGCCGGTCATGGATCAGGCCTGGCGTGACGGTGTGCGCCCGCTTCTGGACAACCAGATTACCGAGGCCGAGGCTGTTCCCAGGATTGCGGAGCCTTTCCGGGGCTTCATGTCCAACAATACCCGCGAGAAAGACCTCCGGCTGTTCATCGATCTGGCCAACGAGCGCGGGCAGACGACGGTCGTTGAAGGCAAGGTCGATTACCGGGTATTGATCCCGGCTTTCATGCTGTCAGAGATCCGGCGCGGCTTTGAAATCGGCTTCCTGATCATCCTGCCTTTTCTGGTCATCGACATGATCGTCTCGACCATCACCATGGCCATGGGCATGATGATGTTGCCGCCGACGTCGATTTCCCTGCCGTTCAAGATCCTGTTCTTCGTGCTCATCGATGGCTGGAACCTTCTGGTCGGTAGTTTGGTGCGCTCATTTTCCTGAAGCCAGACTATCCCCTAGAAATAGAGGGTTTATAAACCATAGAACAGCGTGTTCGCGCCTTGCGCCCCATCCTGGGCGTTTTTGGCGTTGTTAATGGTTCTTTTACCACTCCTGTTGAGCTAACCTTAAAGCGGTGCGTGGTTATGTGCTGATTAGAGGCGAGTTAAACAAACTCTAGTTAATTGACATGATGTCGATCGCTTCTGCCGGTATATAGTCCGGCATGTCCCTCTTTTGTATTGTGTAACCACAGGGACAGATCTGATGACAAGCATCATGACCAACAATTCGGCCATTTCGGCACTTTCCACGCTGCGCACTATCAGCTCGCAGATGGAAACCACGCAGAGCGCCATTTCTTCAGGCTACAAGGTCAAGGACGCATCCGATAATGCGGCTTACTGGTCGATTGCCACGACCATGCGCTCCGATAACAAGGCGATGTCTGCCGTGCAGGACGCACTCGGCGTCGGCGCTGCCAAGACGGATACGGCCTATACCGGCATGGAAGCCGCTATCGGTGTCGTCTCCGACATCAAGGCCAAGCTGGTTGCCGCCCGTGAACCAGGCGTGGACAAGGACAAGATCAACAAGGAACTGACCGAGCTGAAGAACCAGCTGAGTTCTGTTGCCAAGTCCGCGTCGTTCAATGGCGAGAACTGGCTGTATGACAACAGCGATTCCACTGGCACGACCCAGGAAATGGTTGGCTCCTTCGTTCGTGGGAATGATGGCAATGTCTCGATCAAGACGATCACCTTCGATACGACCAACTCGATCCTGATCAATGACGAGGCGGGTGACGGCGGTCTTCTGACAAAGGGAACGGTCGCAACCTATGCCTATGGTACAACGACGACGACGGCATCCTATTACCTGATTTCCTCTGTCGCGGGTAATACCAGTAGTGCGAGCGAAGTGACGCTGACCTCGTCCACCACCGACGACGAGATTGATGGCATGGTTGCCTCGGTTGACAAGATGTTGTCCAGCATGACGGATGCTGCTGCCACCATCGGTGCGACTAAGAGCCGGATCGAATCTCAGTCCAGCTTTGCGAAAGACCTCAGCGATACGATCGATGTCGGCATCGGCAAGCTCGTGGATGCGGACATGAACGAGGAATCGACCAAGCTGAAGGCGTTGCAGACGCAGCAGCAGCTGGGCATCCAGGCGCTGTCAATCGCCAATTCCAGCACAGAGAATGTTTTGTCGTTGTTCCGTTAATAGCCGACATAGGCATACGAAACCAAGAGGCCGGGCATTCAGTCCGGCCTTTTTAATTTTTCATTAATTTAACAATGTATTAACCAAGTAAAATATGGATATTTTTATATAAATTAATCACGTAATTCTCCATTAGGAGATTTTTAACTGTGTCTGAGTTAAAACGGGCTATCGAAATCGGCAGGTTAACCTGTTAATTGAATGTTAATCGCATGACGCGAGCCGAATTTCACCGGGGAATAGCCCGGAATGTCCCTTCCTATGTGTCATTCAAGGGGCAAGGCCTATGACGAGTATCATGACGAACACTGCTGCGATTTCAGCACTTTCCACGCTGCGGTCGATCAGCTCCGATATGGAGACCACCCAGAGCCGGATTTCGTCCGGTTACAAGGTCGAGAGCGCGTCGGACAATGCGGCCTATTGGTCGATTGCCACGACGATGCGCTCGGACAACAAAGCGCTCGGTGCCGTTGAGGACGCCATCGGCCTTGGTGCAGCCAAGACGGATACGGCCTATACCGGCATGGAATCGGCAATCAGTGTCGTCTCCGATATCAAGGCCAAGCTGGTTGCCGCCCGTGAACCAGGCGTGGACAAGGAAAAGATCAACAAGGAACTGGCCGAACTCAAGAACCAGCTGAGTTCTGTTGCCAAGTCCGCGTCGTTCAATGGCCAGAACTGGCTGTATGACAACAGCGATTCCACTGGCACGACCCAGGAAATGGTTGGCTCCTTCGTTCGTGGGAATGATGGCAATGTCTCGATCAAGACGATCTCCTTCGATACGACCAACTCGATCCTGATCAATGACGAGGCGGGTGACGGCGGTCTTCTGACAAAGGGAACGGTCGCAACCTATGCCTATGGTACAACGACGACGACGGCATCCTATTACCTGATTTCCTCTGTCGCGGGTAATACCAGTAGTGCGAGCGAAGTGACGCTGACCTCGACGACCACTGACGATGAGATCGATGGCATGGTTGCCTCGGTTGACAAGATGCTGACCAGCATGACGGATGCGGCCTCGACTATCGGCGCGACGACCTCGCGTCTGAAGTTGCAGGATAGCTTCATCAAGGACCTGAGTGACACGATCGACACGGGTGTGGGCCGTCTGGTAGATGCGGACATGAACGAGGAATCGACCAAGCTGAAGGCGTTGCAGACGCAGCAGCAGCTGGGTATCCAGTCTCTGTCGATCGCCAACTCCAGCTCCGAAAACGTTATGTCGCTATTCCGCTAACATTCAAGTTCCACAGCATCGAAACATCTATAGCCGGGTGATGAGCCCGGCTATTTTGTTTTTCGTATCTGGAATGTGCTGACCTTGCCCCCAAGTTTTATCCAGTTTTGAGTTCGCTCCAGTGGTTTTGGGTTGCTGTATTCGGGGCGGTAGCGGCGGGTTGCGGTGCGGAGCCATTTCGGCTGCGCAGCACCGCATCACGTCGCGGGTTGATGGTCTGAGCGAACTCGGCCGGTGTCAGCCAGCCTAGACCAGAGTGTGGTCGATGATCGTTGTAGTCGCCTCGCCAGTTTGAAAGCCCTGCTCGAGCATGGTTCAGTGACGAGAAGAGCGTTTCATTCAAGAACTCGTCGCGCAGCCGCCCATTGAAGCTTTCGATGAAGGCGTTCTGGATCGGTTTGCCGGGTGCGATGTAATGCCAATCGACCTTCGTCCGATCCGTCCATTGCAGGATCGCGTTGCTGGTGAATTCGCTGCCATTGTCACTGACGATCATCTTCGGCTTGCCTCGTCCCTCGATGATCCGCTCCAGTTCACGGGCAACCCGCAGGCCAGAAAGAGACGTATCGGCGACGAGGCCAAGGCATTCTCTGGTGCAATCATCGACGACGGTCAGCACCCGGAACCTGCGCCCATCGGTGAACTGATCCGACACGAAGTCGAGGGACCAGCGGTCATTGGCGGCAAGCGGGATCAGCATCGGTGCTCGTGTGCCTATCGCCCGTTTCCGACCGCCGCGCTTGCGCACCGTCAGCTTCTCTTCCCGATAGAGCCGGAAGAGCCGCTTATGGTTCACAAGGTGACCCTCACGCCTGAGCAGCACATGAAGTCGTCGATATCCAAAGCGGCGGCGTTCATGCGCCAGCGCCTTCATCCGCTCGCGAAGGTCATAGTCATCGCAGCGCCTGGTCTCGTAACGGATCGTCATCCGGCAAAAGCCGATGGCTTTACACGCCCGCCGTTCGCTCATCTGGTGGTGATCCATCAGATGAGCGACAGCTTTCCGCTTTGCTGCGGGCGTCACCACTTCTTTCCCAAAAGGTCTTTCAAAGCCGAATTGTCGAGCATCGCATCTGCCAGGAGCCTTTTCAGCTTCGTGTTTTCGTCCTCCAGCGTCTTCAGCCGCTTGGCTTCGGAAACTTCCATTCCGCCGAATTTGGCCTTCCATTTATAGATGCTGGCATCGCTGACGCCGTGCTTGCGGCAAAGCTCCGAGACCGGCGTGCCTGCCTCATGCTCCTTCAATATCCCGATAATCTGCTCGTCTGTGAAACGGTTGCGCTTCATTCTCTGGTCCTCTCAATGGGACAGAGCTTACTTCAAAATGGATTAGTTCAGCGGGGCAAGGTCAGCGCCGTTCTACAATTCTGGACTGCTCCCGTTTCCGATCATATGAGCACATGACGGCTTCGGTTTTGGTTATCCTTTTGAATAAAACTCAAGTTGCTCGTTATCGATCAACGAATCACCATTTCATAAAATTTTTTGAATAATTTTCTCTCCTGATTTAGCAAGAATTAACCTAACTGGGTTTAAATAAAAACATCAAAACGACGGATTAATCTCTTGTTTAAAAAGATTAATGGCATGAAGCGGAGCCGTCGTTCGCCGGGAAGGAGCCCGGGATGTCCCTTCCGTTTCCAGTTCCATAAGGGGCAAC
Source organism: Gillisella vitis (assembly GCF_021559775.1). Taxonomy (GTDB): domain Bacteria; phylum Pseudomonadota; class Alphaproteobacteria; order Rhizobiales; family Rhizobiaceae; genus Allorhizobium; species Allorhizobium ampelinum. The sequence goes on from NZ_CP056047.1 coordinate 226,014, forward strand.
GCCTATGACGAGTATTATGACGAACAATGCTGCGATTTCAGCACTTTCCACGCTGCGGTCGATCAGCTCCGATATGGAGACCACCCAGAGCCGGATTTCGTCCGGTTACAAGGTCGAGAGCGCGTCGGACAATGCGGCCTATTGGTCGATTGCCACGACGATGCGCTCGGACAACAAAGCGCTCGGTGCCGTTGAGGACGCCATCGGCCTTGGTGCAGCCAAGACGGACACGGCCTATACCGGTATGGAATCGGCTATCAGTGTCGTCTCCGATATCAAGGCCAAGCTGGTTGCCGCCCGCGAACCGGGTGTGGACAAGGACAAGATCAACAAGGAACTGACCGAGCTGAAGAACCAGCTGGGCTCTGTTGCCAAGTCCGCGTCGTTCAACGGCGAGAACTGGCTGTATGACAACAGCGATTCCACTGGAACGACCCAGGAAATGGTTGGCTCCTTCGTTCGTGGGAATGATGGCAATGTCTCGATCAAGACGATCTCCTTCGATACGACCAACTCGATCCTGATCAATGACGAGGCGGGTGACGGCGGTCTTCTGACAAAGGGAACCGTCGCAACCTATGCCTATGGTACAACGACGACGACGGCATCCTATTACCTGATTTCCTCTGTCGCGGGTAATACCAGTAGTGCGAGCGAAGTGACGCTGACCTCGACGACCACTGACGATGAGATCGATGGTATGGTTGCCTCGGTTGACAAGATGCTGACCAGCATGACGGATGCGGCTGCCACCATCGGTGCGACCACATCACGTCTGAAGTTGCAGGATAGCTTCATCAAGGACCTGAGCGACACGATCGACACGGGTGTGGGCCGTCTGGTAGATGCGGACATGAACGAGGAATCGACCAAGCTGAAGGCGTTGCAGACGCAGCAGCAGCTGGGTATCCAGTCTCTGTCGATCGCCAACTCCAGCTCCGAAAACGTGCTGTCGTTGTTCCGTTAAGCCTAAGGGCATCGAGAATCACCAAATGCATAGCCGGGCGAAAGCCCGGCTATTTTTTTATCTTGTTAGCAAAAAGCACCTTGGCGGACGTCTTATCGATTGTGCTGGTTCAGGGAATGGCGAAGTTTCATTCATCGTGGGAATAATCCAACCGTATTTCAAGTGGTTGATAAATAAGGAAAATTAAATTTCCCTATGATGGGAATGGAAGGCGCAAGCCTGCATACATCCTCGTTGTATGGTTAATATTTTTTCAAATTTATGTTTCGTTAACCATGCTGGTGTTTTCTGTGTTCACGAAAGCACTGGGCCGGACGAGCAGATACAGATCCGGCGGGCATGAAGCCGACCAATGTTACCGGTCTTAATCCGGTCTGTCCCTTTCCAAAACAGTCACCTCAAGGGGCACTTTTATGACGAGCTTGATGACAAATACCGCTGCAATTTCAGCACTTTCGACCCTGCGGTCGATTTCCGACGATATGAATTCGACACAGAACAGGGTTTCGTCCGGCTACAAGGTTGAAAATGCATCCGATAATGCGGCCTATTGGTCGATTGCCACGACGATGCGCTCGGACAACAAAGCGCTCGGTGCCGTTGAGGACGCCATCGGCCTTGGTTCCGCCAAGACGGACACGGCCTATACCGGCATGAAATCGGCGATCGATGTGGTTACCGACATCAAGGCCAAGCTGGTTGCCGCCCGCGAACCGGGCGTGGACAAGGAAAAGATCAACAAGGAGCTGGTTGAGCTGAAGAACCAGCTGAGTTCTGTTGCCAAGTCCGCGTCGTTCAATGGCGAGAACTGGCTGTATGACAACAGCGATTCCACTGGCACGACCCAGGAAATGGTTGGCTCCTTCGTTCGTGGGAATGATGGCAATGTCTCGATCAAGACGATCACCTTCGATACGACTAACTCGATCCTGATCAATGACGAGGCGGGTGACGGCGGTCTTCTGACAAAGGGAACGGTCGCAACCTATGCCTATGGTACAACGACGACGACGGCATCCTATTACCTGATTTCCTCTGTCGCGGGTAATACCAGTAGTGCGAGCGAAGTGACGCTGACCTCGTCCACCACCGACGACGAGATTGATGGCATGGTCTCAGCCGTTGACAAGATGCTGTCCAACATGACGGATGCCGCCTCGACCATCGGTGCGACGACCTCGCGCCTGGAGTTGCAGGATACCTTCATCAAGAACCTGAGCGACACGATCGACACGGGTGTGGGTCGTCTGGTGGATGCGGACATGAACGAGGAATCGACCAAGCTGAAGGCGCTGCAGACGCAGCAGCAACTGGGTATCCAGTCTCTTTCGATTGCCAATTCCAATTCCGAAAGCATTCTGTCGTTGTTCAAATAAGACGAGGGTTCGAAGGCGTTTACGCCTTTCTCCTGAAAATGAAAAAAACAAGCCACAGCAATGGCTTGTAGGGTTCACAAAGCCAGAGACGACTACCGTTGGGAGGCCAGAAATGGTCCTTGCCCGATGTGGTGGACCGACGATGTTTATCAAAGCCGCAGCACCCGCTGCGGCTTTTTTCATGCGTGCTTTTGTTTGGTCTTGAAAAAATTAGGAATTCGTTTACCTCTATTAAAAGTTTGATAACCCCGTTAACCATTTGTTAACTAATTAAGGGTTAATAATCTGTGAACAACGTTGGGTTGGCTACCAGGGCAAGAGCGTAGCCAACGTGCATGAAGCAGACCAGCGTTGCCGGTGTCTTCCATAAATCCGGCATGTCCCTTCACCTTCATGGGGCACTCTATGACCAGCATTATGACCAATACCTCCGCTATGGCGGCTCTGCAGACTCTCCGTGGCATCGACCAGAACATGGAGACGACGCAGAACAGAATCTCGTCCGGCTATAAAGTCGACAGCGCCAAAGACAATGCCGCCTATTGGTCGATTGCGACCACGATGCGCTCCGATAACAAGGCGCTTTCCACGGTTCAGGATGCTCTGGGGCTTGCTGCTTCAAAAGCAGATACCGCTTATACAGGTCTGGACTCCAGTATTGACGTGCTCAGTTCGATCAAGTCCAAATTGGTTGCGGCGCGTGAACCGGGCGTGGACAAGGACAAGATCAACCAGGAAATCAACGAGCTGAAGAACCAGCTCGCTTCCATTGCCGAATCCGCTTCATTCTCCGGCGAAAACTGGTTGTATAACGAATCGACCAATCCTCCCACCACCAAGGAAATGGTTGCCTCCTTCAACCGCGCCAGCGACGGGACCGTATCGGTCACCACATTGAAGTTCAACACGTCCGAATCGACGCTGATCGATACCCAGAATGCTGAAAACGGCATCCTGACACGTACCACGGTCGCGACCTGGGCTTACGGTACGACCACCACGACGGGCACCTATTACCTGCTGGATGCGGAGTCGACGACGCCTGCCACTGGCACCGAAATTACCCTGACCACCGACATGTCCAACGACGATCTCGATGGCATGATTTCAGCCGTCGATAAAATGCTTCAGGATCTGACCGATTCTGCTTCGACCTTGGGTGCGATCAGCAGTCGTATCGATTCCCAGGATACGTTCGTTAAAAACCTCAGCGATACGATCGACAAGGGCGTCGGACGTCTGGTGGATGCGGATATGAACGAGGAGTCAACCAAGATCAAGGCGCTGCAAACGCAGCAGCAACTTGGCATCCAGGCGCTGTCGATTGCCAATACCAATGCCGAAAACATCCTGACGCTCTTCAAGTAGTTTTTCGACAACGGGCCGGAGTTACAATTTTCCCTTTCTGCCGTGCCGCCGGTCATCGGCATCTGGTGGAATCGTTGGACCGCGCAACTGCCCTGGCGCGGTCCAACATATTTTCAGGGGATGCAGCCGATATGACTGCAAAATCCGCCGGGGCATTTTCGTCCTAAACCTGCCCAATCTCGTTAAATTATGCAGGGCGAGTGCCAATCGGCATGCTTGACCGCCTTGAGAAAATCCTCGCGCAAGTTTGGCCGCCTAGCTTCGACATCATGAAACAGGTGTTTGTGTTTGCCGTCATGCGGGAGATCGGGCCGCCTGTGACATCCTGCATGTCCTGAAAGGGTCCTGGAAATGATCCCGGGTATCAGGTTGATGATTTAAGCTTTGGGCCTTACCCGGCCGAAGGTATTGTGCGTCGATAACGCCATAGGCGCGGTCTCGACGATAAGGGCCGTAAGGTCCGGGAGAAAATGACATGACGATGCCGCTCGCTCATTATCTGAAGGATTTTTCTGCACCGCGGCCCGCGCCGATGGCGGCGGAGCCTGTGAGTTTCAACGATGACGCGTTGATGTTTCCGGATATGCCGATGCTTGAGCTTCCTCAGCCAGACCCCGTGGATGTAGAAAAAGAGCGGCAGGACGCTTATGCGGAAGGCCATGACGCAGCCGTCAAGGCGGCGGATGCACGTCACGCCGAAGCGTTCAGCACTCTCGAAAAAGCCCATGCCGAAGCACTTCAGGAACTGACGGAAAAGCATCAGGCCGAGCTGGCGCGGGTGATTGCCGAAGGGCTTCAGCAGATCGCCTCGGACCTGTCGCGCATTGTTGGCAGCCAGACGGTCGAGACATTGGCACCCCTTCTATCGGATCTGCTTGTCGACAAGGCCCTGGAGGATATTTCCGGCCTGTTGAAGGCCGCTGTCCTGGAGGGAGCCGCAGGGCAGATCACCGTGACCGGACCTGCCGCGCTGTTCAAGCAACTTGCCGACCTGATGGAAGGTCAAGACCTGTTGCTTAAACATGTCGAGGCCGATGATCTCGACCTGACGGTCGACGTCGGTGGCGCGGCATTGGTCACCCGGATTTCCGCCTGGACGGCCAGTCTGAAGAAAGTTCTGGCATGAGCGACGCTGAAAATCACCATCACGGTAAGAACGAGATCATCGTTATCAAGCGGCATGGCGGCGGCGATCACGACGGCGCCCATGGCGGCGCCTGGAAGATTGCCTATGCCGACTTCATGACCGCGATGATGGCCTTCTTCCTGGTTATGTGGCTGGTCAACGCCGCCAATGAGAAGACGACCGCTTCAGTTGCGAGCTATTTCAATCCGATCAAGCTGGCCGATGAAAAGCCGACCGAGAAGGGCGTGAAAAAGCCGGTTGATCAGGCTGAAGGCGAGGAAAGCAAGGAACGCTCGAAAATCAAAGCCGAAGAGGAGACGCTCGGCAAGGCGGCGGCAACCGGCGAGGACATGACCTCGACCTCGGGTGATAAGCCTGTCTATTCGGAAGCGGACCTGTTCGAAAATCCCTATTCCGTCTTGGCCGAGATCGCCCAGGAAGTTGGCCAGCAGGCCAATGTCAGCGCCAAGGGTGAAGGCGGTGCCAGCGAATCCGGCCCCTCCACCGGCGCGTCGGGCGGCGAGGCTTACCGCGACCCGTTCGATCCGGATTTCTGGAGCCAGCAGATGCAGACGGCGCAGGGCAAGCCCGGCAAAGCAAAGCCTGACGAGCAGCAAACCGTGGCCGAGGCGGCGGCGGCAAAGCCCGATCCATTCGCGCAAAAACCGGTCGATCAGCAGGCTTCTGCGGCGGCGGCCGCAGCCGCAGCCGCAGCCGCAACGGATGTAGTGCAGGGCACTCCCCCATCGAAGTCTCAGCCTGAGGCAAAGCCGCAGGTCGAAATCGACGGTCAGCAGGTAGCCATCGCCGTTCCCAAGGCGCGACCTGATCCCAAGCAGGTTGCCCGTGAAGAGCAGAATGCATCGGCTGATAGCGATCAGACACAGCAGGCGGACCAGCTTAAGCAGCAGATCGCCTCTGAAATTGGCGGTGTCGCGGGTAAATTGGCCGAGGGGTTGATTGTGCAGCCGGCTGAAGGTGGATTGCTGATAACACTGACCGACCAATCCCAGGCTCCGATGTTCGATGTCGGCTCCGCGGTGCCTCGCAAGGAAATGGTTTTGGCGATGGAAAAGATCGGCAAGTTGCTGGCGGACCGCCAGGGTGCCGTGGTCATCAGGGGCCATACCGACGCACGTCAATATAAAGGCCCTGATAACGACAACTGGGGCCTGTCGATGTCACGCGCCCATTCGGCCTATTACATGCTGGTGCGCGGCGGGCTCGCACAAAACCGTATTACCCAGGTGTCCGGCTTTGCCGATCGCCGGCTGTTGAAGCCGGAGGACCCGCTGGCCGCTGCAAACCGACGGATCGAGATCCTTGTTCAGGGAGACCAGAAGTAAGGTGATGACCGCGCGCAGATCCCTGGGTGCCAGATCTGGATTTTCCAGCTTCGCCTTCTATGGCGTGCTGCTGACCCTGGCTGTCGGCGGCCCTGTTGCCTGTGCGGATCAGGCATATGCGGCAGGACCAACTCCCCCTGCAAGCAACGGGTCGGCTCCGGTTCCTGCTGCTGGCGCAACGGGGCCTGTTGGCAGCGCTGCCGCAGGCGGCGACAGTGATAACCTACCGCCTTATCTGATGTTGCGCTCTCTGCAATTTGTGCAGGACTCGGTTGTTCGCGGGGACCATTCAGCAGCCGATATGCAACGTTTTCTTCTGACCCGGATCGATAAGCGGCTGCGGACGGCTGCGCCTTCGGATTTCGAAGACCCCCGCAATGTCGATGCGGCGCTGATTTACACGATGAGCGGGGGGAATCCGGCGACGCTGGACTATCTCGTTGCCCGCGACGTTGATGGTCATTTCGATAACCGCGTCAGCGATATGTTGAGAAAATACTTGAGTGGTAAAGGCGTGCTGGTGGCAAGCTCGCTTGGCGAGATGGTACCTCTCTATCAGAACGGTCGGGTCGGGCCTTATATCGCGTTGGTGGCCGGGAATGTCACCCTGGTGAAAGATCCGGCTGCGGCCCTTAAATTCTTCGATATCGCCCGCCTTGTTGCGCCCGGCACCATCGTCGAGGAAGCGGCCCTGCGGCGGTCCTTCCAGATCGCCATGGATACCGGCCAGAATGGTCGGGCCATGGCCTATGCCAATCGCTATGCCCGCCGCTTTCTCTATTCGCCCTATGCCAGCCAATTTGCCGATCTGCTGGTGCAATTGGTTGTCGATCATTTCTCGGAGCTGGATAAGAACGATATTCTGGCGACATTGGCGACCATGGATCCGGATCGTCAGCGCGAAGTCTATCTGCGCATCGCGCGCCGCGCGACGATCAACGGCAATCAGGCTTTGGCCACTCTTGCCTCCAGCCAGGCGCAAAGCCTGGCGGGCCTGCCAGATAAAAACGACCCTCAGGCGCTGCTTTATGGCGGCGCGGCGTTGATTTCGACCACCGACGTCAAAAACGCGCTCAACACGATCTCGCAATTGCCAAAAGATCAACTGTCGGCTTCCGACAAGGCCTTGCTGGAAGCTGCCCGGGCCGTCGCGCAGGAGATTATTACCCTGCCTACCGCGCCGCAAAGCCCATCGGCTTCGCCAAGCACACCACCGCCGTCTGGAGACAATACTGCCCCAGAGAGTGTGGCCAATGTGTCCGATCAGCAGGACCCCGGCGTTCCAGCCAAGGCGACTGCAATGCCCGATGCTGGCATTGGCACGGCGCCGGTTACTCCGGCCTCGGCAGATGCAAAGCAGAAGCCAGATCCGGAATTCCAGACATTCATGAGCGGTGGCCGATCTAAACTTGAAGAAATAGATAAAATGTTGAAGGGGGAGGGCGTAACGAAATGATCGATGCCACTATCACAGCAGGTTCTGCCGCTTCGCCAGCCTATAGCAGCAGCCGTTCCGACCAAGGCAAGGGCGCGGGCAAGGGGTTTCTGGACGCTCTGGCCGATACGGCTGACCGTAGCCAAGCGCAGGAGCAAAAAGCAGACGATGACGATGCTCCTGTCGGTCAGGACCAGACAAACACCCGTTCGACTGCGTCTTCGTCGCCATCGGCCAAATCAACCACGTCCACAGCGACATCTGCTACAGCATATCAGGAGCGTTCGGCTCAGACGGAGCAATCGCAGCTTGGTAATGTGGCTGATGATGAAGCCACTGGCACCAGCGATGACGGCAAAGCACCGTCGCAAACCGTCGGCAATGCGCCGATAGCTGCTGGCGATTCCAAGGCGGCTGCTTTGATTGCCAAGGCTTTGGCGAGCCAGACCAAGACACAAGCTCAAACCCAAGCTGAGGGCCAGACACAAGGGCAAACAGACACCGCATCTTCCTCCGGGGAGAAGACGGATGAGAGCCGGATGCTCGCAAAGCTTGTTGCGGCCCTGACCCAGCAGGATGATGCCACGACTGAGGCTGCTACTGCTGGCGCAAATGCGGAGGAAGCGATCGCTGCCGAAACTGACGGCGCTGGAGATGATACCGGCAAGATCGCCATCAAGGGCCGGCAGGAAAACAGTGCGCCTTTGCTCGCAGCCCTGGCAGCCCTCAAGTCGACAGCGACCGATGAGGAAGCCGCTACGGCGGCGGCTCAGTCAGACATGCCGGGGGTTACGAAAACCCAGACCAAGGACAGTTCCAAGACGGCAAAGCCTGCCGCAGAGGATACAAAAGACACTGCTGCAGAGCCAAAGGCAGCGACGGGCGCCCAGGATGCCTTGACATTATTGGGCGATTTGAGCGCCGGACAATTGCAGCACGCTGCCCGTCAAGCAGGCAGCCAGACAGCCGCCGGGTCGGCCACCAGTAACGGCGATACGGCATTGACTGCCGTCGCCGGCCAGGTTGCGTCGCAGGATGACAAGACGGGTAAGATCGGCCAGGGTACCGCAGCGGTTGATTTTGCCAAGCAGGCCAAGTCCGTCCAGTCGGGGCAGCAGGATGCCGTTTCACCGGCGAGCAAGGAAACGGTCAAAGATAGCAGTGTTGCGGATGCCCTGCATATGGTCACCAGCAGCGATGCCTCGGCGGCGTCGCCTGCCGATGATACCGCAAGCCAGCCAGCAACGACAGGTATCGATCCGTTGCAGAATGTCAGCGTGCTCGACAGCCGACGCATTATTGCCCCGGTCAACACCAGCAATGGCGCCAATATTGCCGCATCCATGGCTGGTGACAGTTCCTGGGCGCAGGCGATGCACAGTCATGCTTCCGATAAGCTCAGCGCCAGCGAACAGATCAGCACCGATCGAACGATGAACACGCTCAAACTGAAGATGACGCCGGAAAATCTTGGAGATGTCACGGCGACATTGAAGCTGACGAATGGCGAATTGACGGTCAGCCTGGTTGTTGAAAACAGCGCGGCTTATCGAAAGCTGAACGAAGACCAGAACGGTCTTGTGGCGGCGCTGAAAAGCCACGGCTTCTCCGTGGACAACGTTCAGATCAGCATAGCCAGCACTGAAAAGCCCAGTAATGACGCCAACCAGACCAATTCCCAGAGCCAGAGCAGCAATCAGCAGAGCATGCAGCAGGGCGGTGGCAGTTCCAGCCAGGGCGGCAACCGCTCACAAGCGCAGCCGATTTTTGATGTTTATGGACAGACATCCGGAGGTCCAGTCGATGATGCGGCACGTTCTGCGACGGTGGGCACCGGCGGCAATGCTTCTGGCGGTAGCGGTCAGCTTTACCTGTAACGAGGGCTACGCTTCGGCTTCAGCGGGATTATGCGAGCGCGAAATTAGCAACGCTGCGGCCAAATACGGGATCCCTGAAGGGATCCTCTATTCGGTCGGCCTGACGGAAACCGGACGCAAAGGGTCACTTCAGCCTTACGCTCTCAATGTGGAGGGCAAGGCGCTGTTCCCCGATTCCATGACAGATGCCATGCAAACCTTCGCGCTCGCCAAGCAACAGGGCGCGAAATTGATCGATATTGGTTGCATGCAGATCAACCACTATTTCCATCACGAGAACTTCCACTCGCTCGAAGAGATGTTCGACCCGAAACGGAACGTCGAATACGCCGCAAAATTCCTGGTCGCGTTGCATGGAAGACACGAAACCTGGACAATGGCAGTGGCGCGCTATCATGCAGGTCCTAACAACGATCCAGCGCAAAAACGCTATGTTTGCAGGGTCATCGCCAATCTCGTTGCAACCGGATACGGCAACTGGACCGCGAATGCGCGGCAATTTTGTCAGCAATAACAACCTGGCACGCCGGAAATGATGGCTTCTCTGTCAGAGATCACAATGCCGTTCTGTCAGCAAAAACAATCTTTGGTTGATTGCCTGCCCCGATCTTGCCCACATTAGTATCGAATAATTTTTTCATGTGCTCACGGCTTTGCAAGCGTTTTGTTAACCTTTTTCACAGAAAAATAGTATGTGGTTAACGGCAGTGACACAAGATGTAGGTCAAATCACCCCTAAAATCTTAATCAACTATTAATAACTATCATTAACTTTCTACAGTTGTCGTTTTAGCCCCCGATTCGTACCCATTGTCGTGTTGAAACACCACACTGATTCGGAGGCGGACGAATGATCGTAGTGGTTGATGAGCGCGAGCTCGTTAAGAATGGATACACGTCTTTATTTGGACGTGAAGGAATACCTTCGACCGGGTTTGACCCGATCGAATTTGGTGAATGGGTTGCCTCGGCAGCCGATAGCGATGTTGCAGCCGTGGAAGCGTTTCTGCTTGGTCAGGGAGATCGCACAGGCGATCTGCCACGGGCCATCAGGGATCGTACGACGGCTCCGGTGATTGCGGTCAGTGACCAGCCATCGTTGGAAGCAACACTTGCCCTGTTTGACAGTGGCGTGGATGACGTGGTGCGCAAGCCGGTCCACCCTCGGGAAATCCTGGCGAGAGCTGCGGCAATTCGGCGGCGCCTGAAGGCTGTGGCCAACTATACCGAAATCGGCGCGATCCGCGTTTATTCGGATGGCCGCGATCCCGAGATCGGTGGAGAGATTTTCCCCTTGCCGCGCCGCGAGCGCCGCATTCTGGAATATCTAGTCGCCAATCGCGGCCGGCGGGTGTCGAAGTCTCAGATCTTCAATGCGATCTACGGCATCTTCGATGAGGAAGTCGAAGAGAACGTGGTCGAAAGCCATATCAGCAAGCTGCGCAAGAAACTGCGCAAGAAGCTTGGTGTCGACCCGGTCGATTCCAAGCGGTTCCTTGGATATTGTATTGATTGGAAATAACAATCTGGCGGCCACGCCGCCAGATTCTCAGGGCCTTGCAGCCAAATGTGCTCTTAAGCGTTTTTTCAAACAGCTTCACGCAAGGCCCACTTCATAATCTTCTCACACGACGATCGAATGGGGACGTGGTATGAGCCTTTCAGGCAGCATGAATACAGCCGTATCCGGTTTGCAGGCCCAGGCCAGCAAACTGAGCACGGTCGGCGACAACGTCGCAAACTCGGATACGACAGGCTACAAGCGGGTATCAACCGCATTTTCCAGCCTCGTGGTCGGATCTTCCGGCAGCGGCACCTATAATTCCGGTGGCGTACAGACGACGACGGTCAACAGCATTTCCGAGGAAGGCTCTTATCAGTCGACCACATCGGACACAGATCTGGCGATCAAGGGCGATGGTTATTTCGTGGTTCAGGATGCAGCGGGCAGCGTCTTCCTGACACGGGCAGGTGATTTCCAAGCCGATGACAGTGGGTATATGGTCAATTCGGCCGGCTATACCCTGCTGGGCTATTCCTACGAAAATGGCGAACCGGCCTCTGTTATCAATGGTTTCGAAGGTCTCGAACCCGTCAAGATCCAGGACAGCAGCATTTCGGCCAATGCCACGACCAATGCATTGATCGACGGTAACCTGAAATCCGGTTCTGATATCGTGGCCGGTGATCTGCCCGATAGCAACAGCGCCAGCGCGACATGGACCTTCAAGAGCTCCATGGTTGCCTATGACAGCCTTGGTAATGCCAACCAGTATGACATCTACTATACCAAGACCGCCGACAACGAATGGCAGGCGGATATCTTCCGCACTAGCGAGGCAACCGACGAGACCAATTTCCCTTACACCAACGGTGTCCTCGGCAGCACGACCCTGACCTTCGATTCCGATGGCAAGGTCACCAGCGGCGGGACATTTACCTTTACCGACAGCACGACCAATGCGCCTCAGACGATCGAGGTGGATATGTCGGATATGACCCAGTTGAATGACGCCAATTCTTCGACAGGCGACGTCGACGGCAACGGCGCCAGCGCGGCATCCTCCGTCACGGTCAACAGCAGCGGTAATATCGTTGCTACCTATCAGGATGGCTCGACCGCCAATCTTTACAAGGTGGCACTGGCAACGGTTGCCAGCCCCGACAATATGAAATCGGTTAACGGCACGGCCTATCAGGTCACGGCGGATGCAGGCACGGTCGTGGTTGGTTTTGCCAATACTGGCAGCTTCGGCAGTATCAATTCTAAGACGCTTGAAACCTCCAATGTCGATCTCGCGACTGAACTGACCAACATGATCCAGTCCCAACGCAGTTATAGCGCCAATTCCAAGGTGTTCCAGACTGCGGCGGATATGCTGGATACGCTGATCAGTCTGAAGCGGTAATCCTATTCTTTTAAAGGCAGTGTCATGTCTCTTTCGTCAACGATGAATACGGCAACAACTTCTCTCGGCAATTCCAGCACCCAGTCGCAGGTTCTGTCGAAGAATATTGCCAACTCCCAGACGGAAGGTTACGTCAAGCGTGACGCTGCCACTATTTCGACCAGCACCGGAGGAGCGCAGGTCGTTACGACCCGCTCCGAAGATGCTGTCTTACAAAAGCAGATGCTTTCAGGCCAGTCCCAGGCGGAAGGGCAGGATACGCTCAATACCGGCCTGGACCAGTTGAAGGCACTTCTCGGCGGCAACGACTACGAGTCGTCACCGTCGACCTATATCAACAAGCTTCGGGATGCGATGCAATCCTATGCCGCGCAGCCCAGCGAATTGTCCCTGGCGGAAACGGCGGTCAGCGCAGCCCAGGATGTAGCCACCTCGATTAACAATACTGCCGAGGGCATCAGTAACGTCCGGGCCCAGGCCGACGACGCCATCAAGGACGACGTCAGCAAGCTCAACGATCTTCTGTCGCAGTTTGAGACCGTCAATCAGTCCGTCGTCAAGGCGACAGCCACAGGGAACGATCCAAACGACGCCCTCGATCAGCGCGACAAACTCGTCTCGGATATTTCGAAGATTGTCGGTGTTTCGTCGGTCAAGCGCGATAACAACGACATGGCGCTCTACACCAATGATGGCACCGTGCTGTTCGATAAGCAGCCGAGAACGGTGACATTCGACTCCACCGGTGCTTATGGTGCTTCGACCGAGGGCAACTCGGTCTATATTGATGGCGTTCCCGTCAAGGCTGGTACGGGGGGGAACACCACGGCGGAAGGGTCGATCGCCGCCAATCTGCAGATCCGCGATTCGATTGCGCCGCAGATGCAGCAGCAGTTGGACGAGACCTCACGGTCGCTAATCAAGATGTTTTCGGAAACGGAGCCATCGACTAAAGACAATGACATGCCGGGCCTCTTCACGTGGGAAGAGGGAACGACGCCGGAAGATGGAACGCTTGTTTCCGGTATTTCGGAATCATTCAAGGTCAACAGTGCTTACGTGACCGCGGATGATGGCGATCCGACCCTTTTGCGCGACGGTGGCGCCAATGGCTCGAATTATACCTGGAATACAACGGAAGGTGTCAGCTATTCGGAACTGCTCGACGACTTTGTCACAGGTTTCGAAGATAAAATGGACTTCGATTCATCGGCAGGCCTCGGGGATACCTCCAATGTCCTTGACTATGCCTCGAACTCCGTCGGCTGGCTCGAAAGCTATCGTTCGACGGCGGATTCAGCCAATGAAACCAAATCCGCCTTGTCGCAACGGGCCACGGAAGCCTATCAGAACAAGACCGGCGTCAATCTCGATGAAGAATTGTCGAAGATGCTTGATATCGAGCAATCCTACAAGGCTTCGACCAAGCTGATGAACGCTGTCGATGAGATGCTGAAATCCCTCTTGGAGATCGCATAAGCCATGAAGACATCGAGCATATCCAGTCTTACCATCCAGAACGCCATGCGTCTCACGATCAGTGATGCGCAAAAGCAGATGTCGGATGCTCAGACAGAAGTGACGACCGGCAAATACGCAGATGTCGGAACAGAGCTTGGCGCCAAGACCTCTTCGGCCGTGGATCTCAATCGGGATTCTCTGCGCTTGCAGTCACTGATGGACACCAATTCCATCGTCTCGACCCGTCTTGATGCATCTCAGACGGCGTTGGATACGATTGCATCGGCAGCAACGACAATGCAGTCGACGCTGGTTGGTCTTGGTACCAGCACTGACAGTACGACGCTGGACTCAGCGCAAAAGACCATGAAAAGCGCGATGGACAGTTTCATTGACGCCGCAAATACCTCTGCGAACGGTGAGTATCTGTTTTCTGGCATCAATACCGACGTGAAGCCGATTACCGATTACTATTATATCGATGACGACGGCAATGAAACGGACGCCAAGCAGAATTTCGACAATCTGTTTTCCGGATATTTCGGCATGTCGCCTGATGATGATGGCGTCAGTGGCATCAGCGCCGACCAGATGGACGATTTCATGGAGAACGTCCTGGAGCCATCCTTTGACGGGGCGGACTGGACGGACAATTGGTCGGCGGCCACCGATGAAACAATGTCGAGCCGGATCAGCAAAAACGAAGTTATTCAGAGCTCATCCACCGCCAACTCCGATGGCTTCCGCTATATGGGCCTTGTTTCGGTGATCGGCAGCGAAATGCTGAATGGCAATTACTCGACCGAAACCCGCAATGCGATGGTCTCCAAGGCGATCGAATATTCCGGTCTTGCCGTTTCCGGTATCAATGACGAGCGCACACAATTGGGCCTATCCCAAGAACGTGTCACCAATGCAAACGATTCCTTAACGTCCCAGAAGGACATTATTGAAAACCAATTAAGCAATTTGACCGGTGTGGATGCCTATGAAGCATCGACCCGTTTGAACAACCTGCAATCTTTGGTCGAGACGTCATACACCTTGACCGCACGCTTGCAGAAGCTCAGCCTTGTGGATTACCTTTGATGATCAAGGGTGGGGTGGAGTAGAGGAAATCTAGATGTACCAGTTTTCCTACAATGAGATTATGGAGGATGGGGTTGCCGACGCTAAGGAGCGTGAGCGCCAGGTTCTCGACAGATCGATAGACTTGCTGAGCCAAGCCAGGACTGCCGGAAAATACGGTCGTGAAGGCATCGAGGCTCTGTACTATACGCGCCGCGTCTGGATCCGCTTCATTGAGGATCTCAAGCAGCCGGACAACCAGCTTGGCACGGAACTTCGAGCCAATCTCATTTCAATTGCCCTTTGGATATTGAAGGAATGTGACCGCATCAGAAAGCGGGAATCCGACAATTACCAAGGCATAATCGATGTAACCACCATCATCAGGGATGGACTTAAATGAAGAGCACCTTGCGAATCTCGCTGAAATCCGGGGAACGAATCTTTATCAATGGTGCCGTTTTGCGCGTCGATCGGAAGGTTGCCCTGGAATTCTTGAACGATGTGACATTTCTGCTGGAAAACCACGTGCTCCAGCCGGAAGACGCCAATACCCCGCTACGCCAGCTCTATTTTATCGCCCAGATGATCCTCATCAATCCGGAAGGCAAGGAACAGACGCTGACCATGTTCCGCAAGTCGATCGTGATGTTGCTGTCCTGCTTCCAGGATGACGAGATCCTGGCTGAATTGAAGCGGATCGACGCTCAGGTCGTATCGGGGCGCGCCTTCGATGCATTGAAGGCCATTCGCGGTCTTTATCCGCTTGAAGATCGGATCCTGAACAACCAGGAAATGGCACCGGCAACGATCGAACAGATCCGCAAGGAGATTGCGCCATGGCGGTAGACGCGACGACTTCAGCGACATCAACGAGTTCCTCGTCCTCTTCGAGTTCGGCGACTTATACCAATCCGTTCGCCAACGCATCGGCCAACTCGGATGCGGCAGACGCATCCATGGACTATAACAGCTTCCTTCAGCTTCTGATCGCGCAGTTGCAGAATCAGGACCCG
Source organism: Gillisella vitis (assembly GCF_021559775.1). Lineage (GTDB taxonomy): Bacteria > Pseudomonadota > Alphaproteobacteria > Rhizobiales > Rhizobiaceae > Allorhizobium > Allorhizobium ampelinum. The sequence continues at coordinate 241,963 of NZ_CP056047.1, forward strand.
ACGGATCCGATGTCTGCCACGGAGCAGGTGTCTCAGCTTGCAACCTATTCGCAGGTCGAGCAATCCATTAAGACCAATACCTTGCTGCGCAGCATGTTGCAGGCGGAAGCCTTGACACGGGCTGGCGATATCGTCGGCAAGACGGTGACAAGCTCGGACGGCGAAACGACGGGTGTTGTCTCCAACGTCAAGGTCGCCGACGACGCCGTGACACTCACCACCAGCAGCGGTGGCACAGTAGAGTTGCAGACCGGCGTCAACTTCTCGAGCGGCTCCTGATCGGTCATTTCCATTCCGCCGTAACCGGTCGAGATGGAAAATGCAAAAGGCTTTAACGACTGTGAAATTCCTCAAATCGATTGGGATTTGAGGAATTTTGCTTTATCAATTGAGTCGTGTCAGGTGGCATGATGCCGCTGGAGGAATGCCGATGAATGAAGCAGATGCCCTCGATATCATGCGCGCCGCTGTATGGACCGTGCTGATTGCCTCGGGGCCAGCCGTTATGGCCGCGATGATCGTCGGCGTCGTGGTCGCCTTGATCCAGGCATTGACCCAGATCCAGGAAATGACCCTGACATTCGTCCCAAAAATTGTTGCGATCATGGTGACGATCGGTATTTCCGCTCCCTTTGTCGGGTCTCAAATTTCGATTTTTGCCAATCTGGTGTTTTCCCGGGTGCAGTCAGGGTTTTAAATCACTGTGCAACCGTTCGTCGTGAGACATTCGCCTTGAGATAAGGGCATCCTCGCGCAAGCTTTGTCCGCTAGTCCTGTCGCCATAACGGCGGATTCTCGTTCCGCCAGCCTTCTCATGAAGAGATGGAACAGGACATGGCGCAAGCACCGACGACCTCACTTCCGACAATTGCCAATAATCGCGGCCGAGAAATCGGCTTTGCCATGGGCATTGTCGCTATTCTCTGCATTCTCTTTCTGCCGATCCCACCCTTCCTGATCGATATGGGGCTGGCGTTTTCCATTGCCCTTTCCGTTCTGATCCTGATGGTATCGCTCTGGATACAACGGCCGCTGGATTTCTCCTCTTTCCCGACCATTCTGCTGATTTCGACCATGGTGCGCCTGTCGCTGAATATCGCGACGACACGGGTTATCCTGTCGCATGGTCACCAGGGTCACGATGCGGCCGGCAGTGTCATTGCCGGCTTTGCCAACCTGGTCATGTCCGGCGATTTCGTGATCGGTCTGATCGTGTTTGCGATCCTTGTCACCGTCAACTTCATCGTCATCACCAAGGGTGCCACCCGTATCGCGGAAGTGGGCGCCCGCTTCACGCTGGATGCCATTCCCGGCAAGCAGATGGCGATCGATGCCGATCTCTCGGCGGGGATTATCGAGGAAAGCGAAGCTCAACGCCGGCGCAAGGAACTGGAGCAGGAAAGCTCCTTCTTCGGCGCCATGGACGGTGCCTCGAAATTCGTGCGCGGCGATGCGGTCGCTGGTCTGATCATCACCGCCATCAATATCGTCGGTGGCATTATCATCGGTTACTTCCGCCATGGCATGCCGATCAGCGAAGCCGCCGATGTGTTCGTCAAGCTCTCGGTGGGCGATGGCCTGGTCTCGCAGATCCCCGCTCTGATCGTCTCGCTCGCCGCCGGCCTGCTCGTCACCCGTGGCGGCAATGCCGGGTCCACGGACGAAGCGGTCATCAACCAGCTGAGCGGCTATCCGCGTGCGTTGTCGGTCGCTTCTGGCCTGATGTTCCTTCTGGCGATCATTCCGGGCCTGCCCTTGCTGCCCTTCGTGACCCTCGGCGGTATCATGGCGTTCGGCAGCTGGTACATTCCCCGCCAGGTGGAAGCCGTGAACCTTGCCAAGCGCCAGGTCGAGGAAAAGAAGGTTATTCAGAACAAGGAAGCCGAAAAGGATTCGGTCAAGAGCGTGCTGAAAACCTCCGAGATCGAGCTGGCGCTCGGCAAGCTGGTTTCGACCCGCCTGCTTGGCTCGCATCAGGAACTGGCTTTCCGCGTCGGCAAGATGCGCAAGAAATTCGCCAGCCAATACGGTTTTGTCGTGCCTGAAATCAAGGTGACGGACGATATCGCCATCCCGGACAAGTCCTATCATATTCGGGTCCATGGCACGACCATCGCCTCGAACCTGTTGCGGGTTGGCGAAGTGCTTGTTGTCACCGGCAATGGCCGCAAGCCGCGCATTCCCGGTGACGAAATTCGCGAACCCGCCTTTGGCATGCCAGCCGTCTCGATCATGGAAGCCTTTACCGAAGACTTGAAGCGCGAAGGCTTTCATCCGATCGACAATGTCTCTGTCGTGCTAACCCATTTGAGCGAGGTTATCCGCAACAATCTGCCTCAGCTCTTGTCCTATAAGGACGTGAAAATCCTGATCGATCGGCTCGATCCTGAATATAAGAAGCTGGCAGACGAAATCTGCTCCTCGCATATGTCCTATTCAGGCTTGCAAGCCGTGTTGAAACTGTTGTTGGCCGAACGGGTGTCGATCCGTAACCTGCATCTGATCCTCGAGGCCGTGGCCGAACTGGCGCCGCATGTGCGCAAGACCGAGCAGATCGTTGAACATGTGCGTGTGCGCATGGCTCAGCAATTGTGCGGCGATCTGACCGACAATGGCGTGCTGCGGGTTCTGCGATTGGGCAGCAAATGGGATCTGGTCTTCCATCAGGCCCTGAAGCGCGACAACAAGGGTGAGGTTGTCGAATTCGATATCGACCCGCGTTCGCTGGAAGAGTTCAGCGAGCAGGCAAGTCGGGTTATCCGTGAATTCATGGACCGCGGCCTGCCTTTCGTGCTTGTCACGTCGCCGGAAACGCGGTCTTATGTGCGCATGATTATTGAACGCTTGTTTGCAACCCTGCCGGTGCTGTCACATGTCGAATTGGCCAAAGGCATCGAAATCAAGATCCTGGGATCGATTTCATGATCACTGATCCGCAAGGATCGGTACTGGCGCTGTTTCTGGTGTTTTGCCGTATCGGTTCCTGTTTCATGACCATGCCGGGCTTTGCGTCCTCGCGCATTCCCACCCAGATCCGCCTGTTGCTCGCGGTCGCGGTCTCCATGGCCTGCACGCCGCTTGTCTGGGACACCGTGTATCCCAAGGTGAGCAGCGGCGGTTCGATTTTTGTCGCGTTGATCTTTACGGAAACGCTGATCGGCGCCGTCTTTGGGCTGATTACCCGATTTTTCACGCTTGGCCTGCAATTTGCCGGTGCTATCTTGACGATGATGATCGGTTTCAACAGCACGGCCACGGCGGATGTTCTGGAAGACGGTGCCGAAAACCAGATGACCAACATGATCAGCTTTTGCGGGCTGATGATGCTGTTCATGATGGATTTTCACCATGTCGTCTTCCGGGCGCTGATAGACAGCTATACCGTCATGCCGATGGGCGGCGTGCCCGATACGCAGAAGATGCTGATAACGCTGACGGATACCGCCTCGCGGACCTATATGCTGATGCTGCGGCTTTCCAGCCCCTTCATCATCTATGGCCTGATGTTCAATCTCGGCGTCGGCCTGGTCAACAAGCTGGCACCGCAGATCCCGGTCTACTACATCTCCACCCCCTATCTTATCACCGGGGGAATGCTGCTGGTTTATTGGTCGATCGGGGTGATGATGCGTCAGTTCGCCGATGCTTTCATACCGATCTTCCTGGGGCATTGACATGAGGGGCAACTGACATGACAGAGCCAGGGATGAGTGCGATGCTCTCGATGAGGCCGTGTCATGGGACCCGATAAGAAATCCAAGAAATTGAAGCGGCTGGTGGCCGTGCAGCGGCATTTGGAAAAGATCGCCGAATACGATCTCGTCGAGACCGCGCGCCAGCGCCAGGAAATTGCCGCTGGCCTCGAACGGGTGATCGAGGCGCTGGGGTCGATGGACCCGGTGCATAGGCTGTTTGCCCAATCCTATGCGGATCGCTTCGATCGGCTTTCCGGCGATGACCGGCGCATGGCCGATGTGCAGCGGGTGCAGGAAAACAAGGTTTTGCGCCAGCGCACCAAGGCGGAACGGCTGCAAGAAAAGATGCTCGAGGCGCGCGGACACGAGGATCGCGAGGCCGAGGACGAAACGCTTCAGGATCTGATCGACCTGACATTTGCCACACCAGCCTCCAGCAAGCTTCACGAGAGATAGTGGTTCCAGTTGATTTTCAGGGAACGAACACCGTGGCTATTTCTCCTCCAAGCGATCTTGTTATGGATGTTGTGCGGGCGGCCGAACCGTCTGCCATGGCAGAGGCCCAGCAAAGGCTGCAATCGGCACGCGCCAGTGTCCAGGCTGCCAGCCTGAACGAAAAAAGCGCCGGTTTCGAAGTGGCGATGAACACTTTGAACGACGGGGCTTCCACCAAGGCGGGGCTGGCCAATCGCGCCACCAATACGATCAAGGCGAGCGATATTCCCAAGCCTTACCGGCAATATGAAGGTATCGTGTTGCAGAATTTCATTTCCAACATGCTGCCCAAGGATAGTGAAGCTGTTTTTGGCAAGGGCAATGCTGGTGAAATCTGGAAAAGCATGATGGCCGAGCAGATCGGCAATACCATTTCCGAGCGTGGTGGTGTTGGCATTGCCAAGCAGATGTATGCCGATGAAATGGCAAAACTGCGCAACAAGGGCGCCCAGAACGCCACGACAGACCCCGCTCAGCAGAACATGGCGCAGATGCGGCTTGACGAGATCGAGCGCAAGTCACTCGGACTTTCGGGTTCCGAAGAGGCAACTGACACGGTAAAGGCGCCCTTCTCCGGCGCAGCCACAGTCTGATCTTATCGCCGTGAGGCACGCAGTTTGTAGCAGTGCACGATTATCCCACATCCCTTGTGGTGCCTGCCTACCGACTGGGCTCAACATAAAAATATGCGCAGATTAAAAAGTGACATCAGCCCCAGCGCCACAGCGCAGGCGCTTGGCGGTCGGAATTCAAGGAACAGATTTTTCATGGAACATGTGTCCAACGACTACCGGATCAAGACCGTTCTCGGTCGTCTCGAAATGATTGTCGACAACGAAAATCATCGAATCGGCAATGATCCGCAGTTTGATTTCAAGGTCTCGAACGCCCACAAAAGTCGCTGCCTTTACGAACTGACAATGTTGTTTCGCGATACCGATCCCAAGGAAATTGCCATCAATTATGTCGAGCAGATGCATGGGCTGAAGAAAAAGCTGGCCTTGAACGCAAGACGGGTCGAGGCGCATCTGGATGCCGTGCGCGCGGTGGCCGATATTCTGCGCAGCGCCGTTCAGGACGCCGATAATGATGGTACCTATTCCCAGGAACAGTTTCTCTACAGAGAAAATTAATGGTCAAGATTGTCATTGCCGGCGTATGGGCCTGCATCGTCGCTCTCGTCGCCGTCTACTTTTCCATCCAGGTGGCCACCGCGCCACCACCGGTCGAAGAGGCCAAGGCGCCGCCGACTGAAGTGGTGCGCGGAGAAGCCATCACTGTGCCATTTCTCGAGAACGGTAAGGTGAAAGGCTATTTCATTGGCCGGTTCTCCTTCATGGTCGACAAGGAAAAAGCTGGCGCCATGCAAATGCCGATGACGGCGCTGATGACGGACCAATTGTTTACCCTGCTGGTTGGCAACTCGATGGTTGATCTGTCGAAATCGACCAAGCTCGATGTCGACGGTTTCAAGCAGGCCATCAAGACCGGCATCAACAAACGCCTCGGCAGCGATGTCATCAATGACGTGCTGATCGAGCAGCTGGACTTCCTCGGCAAGGACGATATCCGCGAAGGTGGCGGCGGCAAGCCGAAGCTGCTGCCAGCGGTCAAGATCGTTGAAGGAGAGAAGGCCCCGGAAGGTGCGGCGCCTGCGCATTGATGCGAACGGCCATTGAAGAGGCGGTTGGTACTCCGGTTTCGAATATTTCAAGCGTTTGATGCATTTGAAATATGCGAAATCCTTTGAAGGGCGAGGATGCGGTTCACATCTTTGCGCCTTCTTATGAGAGGCATGGCTGGAACGATCACGGTAAACGAAGTATAAACGAAAAGCCTGTATTTCTAGCGGGCTACTTAAGTCGGATTTTATGCCTGCCTGCTAGTTTGGGCTTGGTTTCAATCTGGCTCGTCATATTTATGAACACCGTTACCAAGCGCAAAGCCCCGGTCGCAGATGCTGATGAGCAGATCAGCACGGCGCGCCTTATTCATAGGGTTCGCCAGGATCTGGCTGGAGACTGGGGTCGCCTCCATCATGATGATGAGTTCCACCCGATGAACCTGATTTCAACAGCAGAGCAGATTGCCCCAAAAAAGATCCTGTTCGGCATGCCGATCTTTGATCTCTCCTGGGTTTCAGGCCTCAGCCTGATCGCCCAATATGCGGCAACGCCTGGTGCGCATGCGCAGGTCTCCTTCCTCAATGCCAATAATATCAATATCATGCTCAAGGACTCCGCCTATCGCGATGTCCTTAAAGGACATATCGTCCTGCCGGATGGGATCGGCATGGACCTGGCGGCGAGCATCATCGACGGCGAGCCCTTTGCGGCCAATCTGAATGGCACGGATTTCGTGCCAGCGCTCTTTACCTATATGGAAGAGCCGCGCCGCATCGGCCTGATTGGCGCAAAGCCCGGTGTGCTGGCAGGTGCTGTCGCCCGCTTCCGCAAACATGCGCCATGGCACGAATTCGTACCGGTGGCCGACGGCTTTTTCGATAGCGAGGAGCTGCCGATCATTCTCGAACGGCTTGAGGACGCCAAGATCGACGTGCTGCTGGTCGGCATGGGCACCCCCTTGCAGGAAAAATGGATTGCCCAGCATATCAAGCCGCAGCATGCGCGTGTGGTGTTCGGCGTCGGCGCTCTGTTCGATTTTGTCTCCGGCACCATGCCACGCGCACCGCAATGGATGCGCAAGATCCGCTGTGAGTGGCTCTACCGTTTGACACGGGAGCCGAGCCGGTTGTGGCGCCGCTATCTAATCGGAATTCCGGTCTTCCTCTTGCATGTGCTACGCTTCAAGCTGTCGGCCCGCCGCGACAAGGCGGCCGCGCAACAATAACTGCACTTCAACCCGCCTTCACGGATCACGATGATTTTTTAACGCCAGCCCGTGTTTTTGCGTTTGAAAGCGCTGATGGCAGTGGTAGCTAACGTTGTCCCATGAGCCAGATTTGAGATGGCTCGTAAGCCTTTCAGCGAGAGGAAATCCAGCGTGGCAACGGTGATTGACGGAAAACAGGTTGCGGCATCGGTAATTGAGGCCGTCAAGATCAGTTCCGAGACATTTGAAAGAGACAGCGGCCAGAAGGTCGGTCTTGCCGTGATCATCGTCGGCGATGATCCGGCCAGTCACGCCTATGTCGGTTCCAAGGGCCGGATGGCCAAGCAATGCGGTTTTAATTCGGTTCAGCATACCTTACCGGAAGAGACCAGCCAGCAGCAATTGCTGGATCTGGTGGCGAGCCTCAATGCCTATCCCGCCATTCATGGCATCCTCGTCCAATTGCCGCTGCCCAAGCATTTCGACAGCGAGGCGGTCATCCAGTCCATCCTGCCGGAAAAGGACGTGGATGGTCTGCATGTGGTCAATGCCGGCAAGCTGGCGACCGGCGATCTCGAGACCGGGCTGATTTCCTGCACACCGGCAGGTGCCATGCTGCTGGTGCGCCAAATCCATGGGGCTGATCTTTCCGGCCTGAACGCGCTGGTGATTGGCCGTTCCAACTTGTTCGGCAAGCCGATGGGGCAATTGCTGCTCAACGCCAATGCCACCGTGACCATGGCCCATTCCCGCAGCCGCGATTTGGCGTCCCTGGCCCGCCAGGCCGATATTCTGGTGGCAGCGGTCGGTCGGGCTGAAATGGTCAAGGCCGATTGGGTGAAAGAGGGGGCGACCGTGATCGACGTCGGCATCAACCGCGTCGCAGCCCCTGAAAAAGGCGAGGGCAAGACCAAGCTGGTCGGCGATGTCGCCTTTACAGACTGCGCACAAAAGCCGGGTGCCATCACCCCCGTTCCCGGTGGTGTCGGACCAATGACCATCGCCATGCTGATGGCCAATACGGTGATTGCGGCCTATCGCAGCGCAGGCAAGCAGCCGCCGAAATTTTGAGTCATTTTCCAGGTGCCGGGCCGGTCGAGGCCCGGATCACCAGTTCGGCCTGCCAAATTTCCTGGAGGGGCGGCCCGTTCGGGGGCTGGGCAATGTCGGCGATCAGCCGTTGCGCCATCCGCCTTCCAGCGTCCCTCAGCGACGAGCGTGTCGTGGTGAGCGGCACCCGGAAATGCTCCGGCTTTAGCAGCGGTAGGTCATCGTCATGGGCGACCAGTGAAATATCCTGACCCACCGTCAGCCCGGCATCGTTGATGGCTCGCACAGCCCCCAGCGCCAGCACTGTACTGGCGCAGAGGACGGCGGTCGGACGCTCTGGCTGATGGAGTAGGGCGCTCATTTTCCGGTAGCCCCATTCGTCAGTCATCAGCGTATGGGAGATCGCCTCCGGCGCGAGGGTAAGGCCTACGGCTGCAAGTGCCTTTTGCGTGCCTTGCAATCGGCGCAGGGCGAAATCGAGGTCTGCCGGGCCGTTCAAAAGCGCAAATCGGCGGTGGCCAAGCCCGATCATCAGCTCCGTCGCCTGCCGGAAAGCGCCTTCATTGTCGATATCAAGATAGGGATAGTCCTCGGCAATGCCTTGAGAGCGGCCATGGATGATGAAGGGCACCGAAAGCGATTTCGCCATGGCAATGCGAGGGTCACTGGCCCTAAGATAGGCAAGATAGAATGCATCCACCGCGCCGCTGCCGACCAGGCCGCGAATGGCCTGCTCTTCCGCCTGGGGATGGGCCGGAATGATCACGAAGTGAAATTCATGCTGAAGACAGGTTTCGGCAAGCCCGCTCTGGAATTCCGCGAAGTGGATGTCAGAGCTGCGATCCGGGGAAATCGGCATGACCAGTCCGAGCGAACCGGCCTTGCCGGTTGCCAGCCGCAGGGCTGCGCGGTTTGGCCGGTAGCCGGTCTCAGCAGCGGCCTTGGCAACGCGCTGGCGGGTCTCTTCGTTGACCTCCGGATAGCCGTTCAATGCTCGGCTGATCGTCGTCTGCGACAGGCCGAGCATTTGCGACAATTGCTTCAAATTCACGAGGCTTCTCTCTCCCTATGCCTGGGTCTCCCGCGCCCAAAGCGCTTGCAAATTATCAGCAGGGGCGGGCGGTGCAAATCGAAAATCTATTTTTAAAGCTGATCCCTTTCCCAAACCGGTCGCTGCTCCATTTTTAACGGGACAGAATGGCTCGGTCTTTTTTGAAAAGGCTTGACTCTGTCGCGAGCAATAGAGATGTTTGCCCACCAAAGCGCTTTGGACGCTGGATAAAGGTGATGGCAGGATCGCCCCAGCGCGGGAAACAGGCATTGGATAAAGGGAGGAATTTTGTGAAAAAACATCTGCTTATGGGAGTGGCCGCTCTGTGCTTGATCGCAGGCGTGGCAAATGGCGCCGAATTGAAGTTCAAGCCCGGCGAAGATTCCAAGTTCAACTGGAAGAGCTATGAGGAGTTTTCAAAGTCTCACCAATTGAAGGGCCAGACCATTACGATTTTCGGGCCTTGGCGTGGTGAAGACCAGGCGCTGTTTGAAAGCGTGCTTGAGTATTTCCGCCAGGCGACCGGTGCCGACGTTAAATATTCCTCCTCGGAAAATTACGAGCAGCAGATCGTTATCGACACCCAGGCGGGCAGCCCGCCCAATGTCGCCATTCTCGCCCAGCCCGGTCTGGTCGCCGATCTCGCCTCCAAGGGTGCTTTGACGCCGTTGGGTGAGGAGAATGGGCCGTGGCTGAAGGACAATTTCTCCGCCGGTCAGTCCTGGGTCGATCTTTCCACCTTCAAGGGCAAGGACGGCAAGCCGCAGATCTATGGCTTCCCCTACAAGATCGATATCAAGTCGCTGATCTGGTATGTGCCTGAGAATTTCGAGGATGCGGGCTATGACGTGCCCAAGTCGATGGAAGAGTTGAAGGCACTGACCGAAAAGATCGCTGCCGATGGCGGCACGCCGTGGTGCATCGGGCTCGGGTCCGGCGGTGCGACCGGCTGGCCTGCGACCGACTGGGTCGAAGACATGATGCTGCGGCTCTATCCCGCTGATGTCTACGATAAGTGGGTGAAGAACGAGATCAAGTTTGACGATCCGCAAGTGGTGAAGGCCATCGAGGATTATGGCTGGTTCTCGCGCAATCCGAAATTCGTCGATGGCGGCGCAGCGGGCGTGGCGTCCACCGATTTCCGCGATAGCCCGAAGGGGCTGTTTACCTCTCCGCCGAAATGCTACCTGCATCATCAGGCATCCTTCATTCCATCCTTCTTCCCGCAGGGCACGGTCGTTGGTCAGGATGTCGACTTCTTTCCGACCCCGAATTATGCCAGCAAGCCTGAACTCGGCAATCCGGTAGAGGGTGCTGGCACCCTGGCGATGATCACCAAGGATTCGCCCGGTGCGCGCGCCTTTATCGACTTCATCAAGACCCCGATCGCCCATGAGGTCTGGATGGCGCAATCTGGCTTCCTGACCGCCTTCAAGGCGGCCAACCAGGACACCTATGCCAACGACCCCCTAAAGAAACAGGGCAAGATCCTGCTCGACGCCACGACGTTCCGGTTTGATGGTTCCGACCTGATGCCGGGCAAGATCGGTGCGGGCGCGTTCTGGACCGCCATGGTCGATTATGCCGGTGGAAAATCCGCCGACGAGGTCGCCAAGGGCATCCAGAAATCCTGGGACGGCCTGAAATAACGCTGCAATCGCCCGGGTATCGCAGCCTCAATCAGCTGCGATACTTGGGCATCCATATCGATAAGACGGGTTGGGAGGCCGGGTCCGTGGAACAGCTTTTATACGCATCTATTACCATCGTTATCGGCGTGGGTGCGGCGCTGGCCTATTTCTTCGGGTCGAACTTCATTCTCGACCGGCTGTTTCCCGCCAATATCCCGGATCTTCCCCGCGCCTCCCGTAATCTGCGGATCGCAGGTCAGATCCGGCCCTGGCTGTTCCTCGGTCCGGCACTTCTGTCGCTCGGCATCTATCTGGTCTATCCGCTGTTTTCGTCGATTGCCTATTCGGTCTATGACCGGTCCGGCACCCAGTTCGTCGGTCTGGACAATTACCGCTGGATGATTTTCGACCGTGAATTCCGGGAATCGATCTTCAACAATATCCTCTGGTTGATCGTGGTGCCGACCGGCGCCACCCTGTTCGGTCTGGTTATCGCCGCGCTCACCGACCGGATCTGGTGGGGCAATATCGCCAAGTCGCTGATCTTCATGCCGATGGCGATTTCCTTTGTCGGCGCCTCGGTCATCTGGAAATTCGTCTATGATTACCGCGATGCCAATGCCGAGCAGATCGGCCTTCTCAACGCCATTGTCGTCTGGTTCGGTGGCACGCCGCAGGTGTGGATTTCCCTGCCGTTCTGGAACAATTTCTTCCTGATGGTCATCCTGATCTGGATTCAGACCGGCTTTGCCATGGTACTGCTGTCGGCGGCCCTGCGCGGTATTCCCGAGGAAACCATCGAGGCTGCGGTGATCGATGGCGCCAATCCCTGGCAGATTTTCATGAAGATCAAGGTGCCGCAGATCTGGGGTACGATTGCCGTGGTCTGGACGACGATTACCATTCTGGTGCTGAAGGTTTTCGATATCGTGCTGGCCATGACCAATGGCCAATGGCAGACCCAGGTTCTCGCCAACCTGATGTTTGACTGGATGTTCCGAGGCGGCGGGGATTTCGGGCGAGGGGCTGCCATTGCCGTTGTCATCATGCTGATGGTGGTGCCGATCATGATCTGGAATATCCGCAATGCACGCCGGGAAATGGGAGGCCATTGAGATGCGCACACGGGTTCTCTCACCGCTGAATATTGCGGTTCATACGACGGTGCTGCTGCTGGTTCTGGTCTGGACCATCCCAACCATCGGCCTGCTGGTGACGTCCCTGCGCGACAAGAACCAGATCGTCGCCTCCGGCTGGTGGACGGCGCTGACCAGTTCCAGCCAGAAAGGCATTTTTCGCGCCCCCGGTGGCGAAGCGCAACGTCAGGAAGGTGCAGCTTACGTGATATCCGGCAATGTGCTGGAGGGCGGGTCCGGCACGGTCAGTGCCTTCGGCACATCCAGCTTGAAGCCGGAGGAATTTGAAGCGGGTTCGACGGCCCAGCTCAAGGACGGCCAAACGTTGACTGTGGCCGCAGATGGCACCTTCAAGCTGAGCTCGAATGCGTCCTTCGAGGGATCACGCGGCCAGCGGGTTTTCTTCACCTCCCAGCAGCCGCCACGTTTCAGTCTCGATAATTACCGAACGGTGTTGAATGCCGAGGGCATCGGCAAGTCCTTCTTCAATTCGCTGACGGTTGCCGTTCCCGCGACAATTATTCCCATTCTTGTGGCGGCCTTTGCCGCCTATGCGCTGGCCTGGATGCCGTTTCCAGGGCGCTCGCTGCTGCTCGCCGGCATTGTTGGCCTGCTGGTTGTGCCGCTGCAAATGTCGCTGATCCCGCTTCTGCGGATCTATAATGATGTCGGGGCGTTTTTCGGGGTGCCGTCCAAGACCTATCTTGGCATCTGGCTGGCGCATATGGGTTTTGGCCTGCCACTCGCCATCTATCTCTTGCGCAATTACATCGCCGGATTGCCGCGTGAAATTATGGAATCAGCGCGGGTCGATGGCGCCAGTGATTTCGAGATCTTCATCAAGATCGTGCTGCCGCTGTCCTATCCGGCGCTGGCGTCCTTCGCGATCTTCCAGTTTCTATGGACCTGGAACGACCTGCTGGTCGCCATGGTGTTTCTGGGGACCGGTAACGAGGAACTGGTGCTGACCGGCCGCCTCGTCAACCTGCTCGGCTCGCGTGGCGCCAATTGGGAAATTCTCACGGCCTCTGCCTTCATCACCATTATCGTGCCGCTTTTGGTGTTTTTCGTGCTGCAACGCTATCTGGTGCGCGGTCTGCTGGCCGGCTCCGTCAAGGGTGGCTGATCGCGTTTTCGACGGCTTGTTTTCCCTCCCTCCCTAAATCCCCAACAGGCCAAAATTTCCAAGAGGACAGATATTCATGACTGCTGCTTCCGATAGTGTCGCAATGCCGGACAAGGACTGGTGGCGCGGCGCGGTCATCTATCAGATTTATCCCCGCTCTTTCCAGGATTCCAACGGCGATGGTATTGGCGACCTGAAAGGCATTACCGCCCGCCTGCCGCATGTGGCAGGCCTCGGTGCCGATGCCATCTGGATTTCGCCGTTCTTTACCTCGCCGATGAAGGACTTTGGTTATGACGTGTCCAATTACGTCGATGTCGATCCGATGTTCGGCACGCTCAACGATTTCGACGCGCTGATTGCCGAAGCCCACCGCCTCGGCATCAAGGTGATGATCGACCTGGTGATCTCCCACACGTCAGACCAGCATGCATGGTTCTTCGAAAGCCGTTCCAGCCGCTTCAATGCCAGGTCCGACTGGTATGTCTGGTCCGATCCGAAGCCGGATGGCACGCCGCCGAACAATTGGCTGTCGATTTTCGGTGGGTCCGCGTGGCAATGGGACCCGAGCCGGATGCAGTATTACCTGCACAACTTCCTGACCTCGCAGCCCGATCTCAACATGCATAATCCGCATGTGCAGGAGGCGGTGCTGGATGCTGTCCGGTTCTGGCTGAAGCGTGGCGTGGACGGGTTCCGTCTGGACACCATCAATTTCTACTTTCATGACTTGGCCTTGCGCGACAATCCGGCGCTCGACCCCGAACGGCGCAATGCGGCGACGGCACCGGCGGTCAATCCCTATAATTTCCAGGAGCATATCTACGACAAGAACCAGGCGGAAAACCTGGAATTCCTCAAGCGCTTTCGCTCCGTCCTGGATGAGTTTCCAGCGATTGCCGCCGTTGGCGAAGTCGGCGACAGCCAATACGGGCTGCAAATCGCCGGGCAGTACACGTCCGGCGGCGACAAGATGCAGATGTGCTATGCCTTCGAATTCCTCGCGCCCGATCCGGTCACACCGGCGCTGGTCGCCAATACCCAGAAGGCCTTCCAGGAAGCCGCGCCTGAGGGCTGGGCTTGCTGGGCCTTTTCCAACCATGATGTTGTGCGCCATGTCAGCCGCTGGGGCGCCAACGTTGCCGACCGTGCCGCCTTCGCCAAGCAGATGGCCGCATTGTTGATGACCCAGCGTGGCTCGGTCTGCATCTATCAGGGCGAGGAACTGGGGCTGACCGAAGCCGATATCTCCTTTGAGGACCTGCAGGACCCTTACGGCATCCAGTTCTGGCCGGAATTCAAGGGGCGCGACGGTTGCCGCACGCCGATGGTCTGGGATACGCTGGCCAAGCAGTCCGGTTTCAGCGCCGCCGACAAAACCTGGTTGCCGATCCCGGTCGAGCACAGCCTCAATGCTGTCCATGTCCAGGAAGGGCATGACGATAGCGTGCTGGAACACTATCGGCGTTTCCTGCATTTCCGCAGAGCGCAGCCAGCGCTGATCAAGGGCGAGATCGCCTTCCATACGGTGACGGAGACCGACCTCGTCTATTCCCGCCGCCTTGATGGAGAGACAGTCTTGTGCGGCTTCAACATGTCTGCCGAACCGGCAGAACTGTCTTTGCCGGATGGAAATTGGCAGGCTCTGGAGGGCCATGGTTTTGCCGGGAGTGTCGCAGGTGGCAAGATCAGCCTTCCAGCCTGGGGCGCCTGGTTCGGTCGCGGTTAAACGCTGAAACTAACAAACGGTCATCTGTCCGGCTCATGGCGAGCTGGGCAGATCCAAAAACGAGGAGGGGGAGGACAATGGCAAGCTTGGTCCTGAAAGACATTCGCAAGGCCTATGGACAGGTCAAGGTGCTGCACGGCATCGACCTAGACATCGCCAAGGGCGAGTTCGTGGTGTTTGTCGGTCCGTCCGGCTGCGGTAAATCCACGCTTTTGCGGATGATTGCCGGGCTGGAGGACATTACCAGCGGCGAGATGCGCATTGACGACCAGATCGTCAATGACGTGCCGCCCTCCAAGCGCGGCATTGCCATGGTCTTCCAGTCCTATGCGCTCTACCCGCATATGACCGTCTATGACAATATGGCCTTCGGCATGCGGATCGCCGGTGAAAACAAACAGGAAATCGAACGGCGGGTGCGCGCCGCCGCCGCTATCCTGCAATTGGAGCCCTATCTCGACCGACTGCCCAAGGCACTGTCGGGCGGCCAGCGCCAGCGTGTGGCCATCGGACGGGCGATCTGCCGTGATCCGAAAGTCTTTCTGTTCGACGAACCGCTCTCCAATCTCGATGCCGCATTGCGGGTCGCAACCCGGATTGAAATCGCCCGTCTGCACGAACAGATGTCCGATACCACGATGATCTATGTCACACATGATCAGGTCGAGGCGATGACGCTGGCCGACCGGATTGTCGTGTTGTCGGCGGGCCGGATCGAACAGGTCGGCGCGCCGCTGGAGCTTTACGAGCGCCCCGCCAATCTGTTCGTTGCCCAGTTCATCGGTTCGCCCGCCATGAACATCCTGCCGGCCACTATCGTCGAGGCCGGGTCTGAAACGCGCATCGCGCTCAAGGATCGCTCAACCCTGTCGGTGCCGATTGCTGTGCCTACAGAAGATGCAGGCAAGGCGGCCAGTTTCGGGGTAAGGCCGGAGGATTTGACCATTGCCGCCGAAGGCCCAGCGCTGTTTGAAGGCACCGTTTCCCTGGTCGAGGCCCTGGGCGAGGTGACAATGCTCTATGTCGACGGCCCGGTCGAGGGGCAGCCGGTGGTGGTGAAACTGCCGGGCATTGCCAAGGTTGCCAGGGGCGAACGGCTGCGCTTTGCCGCAGAGGGTGAAAAGCTACATCTTTTTGATGCGCAGGGGCAAAGCTACAAGCGTTGATCGGGTTTGATTTCCCATGCATTAACTATGGTAAAAAAGGCAGGCTCGCCAAGGGGGCGGGCAGGCCGGTTTATCCATTTTCTGTTAAGTTCGTTCCCCTAGCCTGTGTCCAGTGAGGGCGTGAATGGGGTAGGCGTTATGAATACGGCAGCTGGTCAATCAAATTACCTGCGCAGGGAAGAGTCCTTCATGTATGACCGGGAAGGCCGGTTTCGCATGGAAGACACCATGAATTCCGGGCGCCTGGAATATACCGAAAAAGGCATGAGCCATATGGCGTCGCGCCGATGCGACATCATCCGTATTTCTCAGAGTGGCGCCGTCATTTCCCTGCTGACGCAGTTCAACCTTCCCAAGCAATTCTATCTTGACATTCCCGATGCCCGCATCAACAAGGTGGGCGGGTTGTTGATGAAGACCTTCCCCAACAATACTGCCGAGATTCGTTTCTTGCGGTTGTTGACCCAGAAGGAACTGGATCGGATCTTCGTGTTCAGCACCCATCCGGCCCACCGTGACCGCGTTCTGGATGTCCGCACCTGGTAATGACAGCAGGCGAGGCAATTGTGGCCAGCCAGCGCTTTGTACGGTAGCGTACCAAACATTAAATATCAGACGCATTGGCGGGGAGCATCAAGCTCCCCGTTTTGCTGTTCGCCGGGGAGCTGCTTTGGGCCGTTGGATGGTGTATCCCTTCCTTTTCTTATCTTGCAAATATTTGATAATATTGAAGATCAGGCGCAGGTCCATGTCGATGCGCTGGGCGTCCTGACGTTTTGGTCCTACGCCTTATCCGGTAGTTTCGGGCAGTTCCGTCTGAAAGGCTTGCGCCTGCGCGCAGTGCTAAAAATGCCGTAAATCCGTGGCGTTTCCTCTATTCGCGTGAATATGAGACATTGCGATGATAAAAACCGGGTTTTGTAAACCCTTTGGTTACCAAGTTTCTTCATCCTTTAAAGACAGTCGGCGCTTGTTGCCGATGGACTGGGTCTTCTGGACCGGATCTTCAGGGCAATTGTCTCAGGCGCGGCATGCATTTGGGACAGTTGCACTCTCTTGAAGGCGGGGATGCTTGGATATCCTCCAGCCTTGGTAAAAAGTTGCGGCGTTGAGCCGCCAGCCGCTGACCGGCTGTTTGGGTACGAGTTGTGAGTATGGCGTTCGCGGTCGATTTCTTTCCCAGCACTGGCAGAACCGTTACTGGTAGGCCCGGGCGCGCAAAATCCGTCCTGGTTCCCAGGCTGATGTCCGGCGCGGCGCTCGTCGGCGGTAGCCTTGCCGCCGGTCTTTGGGTCGCCGTCACATTCAGCACTCTGCACGGTGTCGGGTTTTCACAAGCCTCTGTCTCCTCTCCCTTTTCGAGGGATATGGCCGCGGAATTCCGCAACAGCCTGGTCTTGCCAAAGCCGCCTGTCGCGGCTGTAAGGCGGGACGAAGTCCGATCTGCCCAGGTGGTGAAGGAAAAGATGGCGCAGGTCCGCCACGAGATCGCGGCCCTTTCCACTCCGGTTTCCAGGCCACTTGACCTCGCAGGACGCGCTATCCTCGAACAGGCACTGGCCGTCTCCATTGCCGAACGGGCGTTGGCGCAGCGCTGGAGCAACGACACCGGCAGCCAGGTCGCCGAGGCCGTGGCGGCAAAGCCGCAGCCAGTTCAAGCAACCGCGATGCCGCCGCAGCAGGTTGCTGAGGCGATCTTGAAGACGGCGCCGCCACTTGGCCAGATAAACCAGCCCTTGTCCGCGCAATTGCAGCCGGTCGCTACCGCCCTGGTCGCAGACCGTGGTCGCGATCCTGTCGCTCCGTCACAAGCTGGCCCCGTGACGATTGCTTCGGCTGAACCGCCAGCCGCCGCCAAGCCAATGCAGGTGGCCATGCTGCCGGATGTGGTGCCAGCGCCGATCAACCGGCCCAAGAGCGATCCTTTCCGTGAAGTCCTGGTTGCACCCAAGCCTGAAACAGATGCTGACACAGACACCTCTGCCCGGCCGCAGCCGAAGACCATTCCGTTGAAATCCGCGCCGGAAAAAACCGCGCCGAAGACAGTGATGGCCTATGCCCGCTCACAAGAGGTGATGGACGACGATGAAAGCCCGTCGATCTTCCGCAAGCGCGCCTCATTGCCCGGTCGCGGCAGCGGTGTTGCCGTCTATGATATTTCCAGCGCCACGGTCTATATGCCCAATGGCGAAAAGCTGGTGGCACATTCCGGCCGCGGCGAAAATCGCGATAATCCACGCTCCGTCCATATCAAGAACCGTGGTGCGACTCCGCCGAATATCTATCGGCTGACCCTGCGCGAAAGCTTGTTCCATGGTGTCGAGGCCTTACGCATGACGCCGGTTGGCGGCAACAATATGTATGGCCGCGATGGCTTCCTCACCCACACATTCCTGCTACGGGTGCGCGGCGATTCCAGTGGCTGCGTGGTGTTCCAGGAATATCCGCGCTTCCTGGCCGCCTACAAGCGCGGCGATATCAAGACGCTGATCGTTGTGCCGACAGTGGCTGAACTGCCGAAATACATGGCAAAGCTGTAACACGAAGAAATCTCGATATGATCACGCCGCGCTGGCAACAGCGCGGCGTTTTCGTGTTTAAACCAGATGCTGGAAAGCCAGGATGGCGCAGGTGACTGTGATGGCGCCGCCGATGCGGGTGGCAATCTGTGAAAAGGGCATCAGGCTCATCCGGTTGGCGGCGGTCAGAATGGCGATATCGCCGGTGCCGCCCTGGCCGCTGTGACAGCCGACCACAACGGCGACATCGATGGGAAACATCTTGACGAGCCGGGCGGACAGAAATCCGGTGCCGATCAATGTCAGCACGGTGCTGACCACCGTGACCACCGTTTGCAGGGTAAAGGCGCTGATAAAGGATTGCCACGGCGTGTAGGAAATGCCCATGGCAAACAGCAGGGGCCAGGTCACGATGCGCGAGAAAAACGCGTAAACTTCCCGTCCGCCGTCTTCCAGGCTTGGCGAGACCAATTGACCCAGTTTGGCAATCACCACCAGAAACAGCATGGTGATTGGGGCTGGAAAATCCAGAAGCCGCTGGGCGAGAACACCTACCAGATAGAAGGTGACGATGGTGACGCCTGCCGTGGCAATCATCGCGCGGTCCACCGGCTGTTCACCCGGCTTTTTGCCGTTAATGTCGATATTCAGCAGGCCCGCCTGCAACCGGCCTTCACCAGTAAGGTGAGGATAGCGTTTGCCGAGCACATTCAGCAGGCCACAGATCACCACGGCTGTGAAGCTGCCCAGCATGACGACGGGAATAATCTGCGCGAAAATCTCGTTCTGCGGCTGAGATAGAACGCCGGAATAGCCCATGGATAGAGGGATTGCGCCTTCGCCCAGGCCTCCGGCCATGATGGGCAGCACGACGAAAAACAGGCTATGCTCGAAGGTCATTCCCATGACGACACCAACCAGGGTGCCAACCAGCATGGCGGTTATCGAGCTGATTGCCAAAGGCACGAAAATCTTGAAAAACCCGGCAATCAGCACGCTACGATCCATGCTGAGGATGCTGCCGACAATGATGGCGGCAATATACATGTAGAGGAAATTGGAGCTCTTGACGAAACTGTCGATCGCTTCAGCGACCGGCGGCGGGATGAGGCCATAAAAAACCATGGCAGACGGCACGACAAAACACAGGATCGCCGCTCCCCCCATCATGCCCAGCCATGGCAGCCAGCGACCCAGCTGCATGAAGAAGAAGCCACCAAAGGACAGAATGGCAATCGACATGGTCAGGTCGGAGGGCACCTTGCCGGTGGCGGCGAAGGCGGCAATCAGCACGAAGAGAAGAATATAAATTGGAACGGGAACGACGCCGATCTTCATATCGACGATCCGCCACCATTGTTCACGCCAGCCATTGGCCGAGCCTGGTTGAAGAGGCGTGTTATCTTGCAATCGTTCGTTTTTTTGACCGGTCTGTGAAGACCCTGAATGATGATCGCTATCTGAAATTGATGACACTATGAACTCCTGTCTACTGCATAATTCCTTCAGTCGAAATCGATTTAAGGAGAAAATTATGCAGAAAATTTAATGTGTTACAGCATCGTGTGGTTGATAAAATGCACGACCCTGTAACGTCTGGGGTCCGTTTTATAGGAGCTGGCACAAAGGTAAATTAAAAAAAACCGGAGGTGTGAAGGGCGTTTATTCCAACGGAATAACCGGGGAGCGCTTGTCCCCCCGGCATATCCTTTGAACATATCTCCTGATCAGGCGGCGCGACGCATGCCGTGGTCGGCCTTGTGGACCTTGAACTGCGAGATCAGATTGAGCAGGTTGACGGTTTCCTCGGCCAGTTTCGATGTGCTGGCAGCAGCCTCCTCGACCATGGCGGCATTTTGCTGGGTCATCTGGTCCATCTGGTTGACGGCGGTGTTGACCTCGCTGAGACCGGTCGATTGCTCGTTTGCAGCCGTGGCAATCGATGTCACCTGGCTGGAAATACCAATCACCTTTTGCTGGATTTCCTTCAGGGCTTCCCCGGTGCCGGTTACAAGTCTCACGCCCGTCTCCACTTCATTTGAGGACTTGGTGATCAGGGCCTTGATATCCTTGGCAGCGGTTGCCGAGCGTTGGGCCAGTTCACGCACTTCCTGGGCCACGACCGCAAATCCCTTGCCGGCCTCGCCAGCACGGGCAGCTTCTACCCCGGCATTGAGGGCCAGAAGGTTGGTCTGGAAAGCAATCTCGTCAATCACATTGATGATCTGGGTGATTTCGTTGGAGGCTTGCTCGATGCGGCTCATGGCGGCTGTCGCGTCCTGGACGACATTGGCGGATTGCTCGGCAAATTGACGGGCTTCGGAGACCATTTTGCTGGATTCCTGCGCCCTTTCGGTCGAGGTTTTGACCGCCACGGTGATTTCTTCCAGGGCTGACGAGGTTTCTTCCAGCGAGGCCGCCTGGGTCTCTGTCCGGCGAGACAGATCGTTGGAGGCCTGGCGGATTTCATCGGCACCGCCATTGATGACATCGGCGGATTGGCGCACCTGCTCCATCAGCAGCCGCAGCTTGGTCATGGTGTCATTGACATTGGTTTGCAGCTCGGCAAACACACCTTGATACTTGCCGCTCATGGCTTCCGTCAGGTCGCCATTGGAAAGGGCGGACACAACGCGCCTGGTTTCCGCTATGCCCTTGTCCACGGAGTCGACCAGCGTGTTGACGTTATGGGCAAAGGCGTCCAGATCCGGGTTGTCGTAGTGCTTGGTGATGCGGCTGGTGAAGTCACCGGCCACTGCTGCCGAAACGACTGTGGCAATATCGGATTGCAGATCGGCATTCTTCTGCTGCAAAGCGGCTTCCTGGGACGCCAACTGGCGAATTTTGAGGGCATTCTGCTTGAAGACATTGACGGCCTTGGCCATCAGCCCGACCTCGTTATTGTAGGCGAGGCCTGGAATATCCGTTTCCAGCTGGTTGTCGGCCAGCTTGCCCATGGCCGAGGT
Source organism: Gillisella vitis (assembly GCF_021559775.1). GTDB lineage: Bacteria > Pseudomonadota > Alphaproteobacteria > Rhizobiales > Rhizobiaceae > Allorhizobium > Allorhizobium ampelinum. The sequence continues at coordinate 263,359 of NZ_CP056047.1, forward strand.
GATCGCAAAGATCGGGCGGCTGATGCTGCGGGCGATTATGAAAGCCAGCACGGTGGCGACGACAAGGGCGAGTGCGGCGACAATAATGGCGGTGGTGATCGCATCGCGCATTGTCTCATCGATGCGAGGGCCGAGCGTGTCCTGCTCTTTTTTCAGAACCAGCTTCAAATCCTCGGCTTCCTTGCCCAGTTTGGGGCCAACGGCATTCATGACATTGTTGACGATGGAATCGCGCTTGGCGATGATCGCCTGCGTCTTGGTGAGATCTCTGATATAGGCGTTGAGATCATCCAGAGTGGCGTTGAACCGTTGAGCGCGCTCGGGAATGACGATGGCGGCGCTAACCTCTGTGCTGCGGGCCAGCGCATCCTGTGCCGCTGCCATCGCGGCTTCGAAATCCTTACTCTCGTTGTTCAGCAGATATTTGGTGGCCGACAAGCGCATCACGAAGGTCGAGATTTGGAACAGGGTGGCTTTGTACGCTGCGACATTATTGCCACTGCTGTCGAAATCAGCGAGCAATTGTGAGGTGGATTTTTGAATTCCGGGTCCAAGCCGGTCGAGGCTTTCACTGACGAGTTTGTCGCGTTCCGTCTGTGCCGCAACGACGGCCTTGAAGCCATTTTCATAGTCTGCAACGGCTGTCGTGAACCCTGCGGACGCGGATTTTTCGGCATCGGTGCGGGCCATGGACGAAAGATTGGCAGCACTCTCCTTGGTCGTTGCTATTCGCTTTTCAAAACTGGCAAGATTATCGGCAGAATGATTGTCTTGATACTTCAGGTAGGCCAGCCTGGCCTCCAGCATATTCGCCTGCACGCGGCCCGCTTCGTTGGTCAGCCGGGCAATGCTGCGATAATCCGAGAAATCGGATTGATTGCCGGTGTTCGAGTACACCGACATCCCTGCAATTGTAATGAGTATGGCAATGATGATGCCAAAACCACCATAAATCTTGTGGTTAAGTTTCATATTGTCGAGCATGGCTCAGTGTCCTCGTTTCGTTTCAAGATCATTTCCCATCATTTTGGGTTGTAAATTAATAAAACCTAATGTAGAGAAAAATGAATTAAATAATTGTGAAGCAATCAGGCATCGAGATTTATCGGCAAGTAAAACCGGCCGATAAATAGAAATACTGTCATTGCCGTTCCGGCTTGGAATATGGGATGAAATCAATTCTGGCCGTTCGAATGGCGAATATTTGTATTTCTTTCTAATAATCTAATAAAAAAACTAAAAATTTATGAATAATAAAAAAAGGAAAGCAAAATATGAAGCTTAACGAAAAATTGCAATTTTTATATTCAATTTTCGATTGAAAATTGAAGATGAAATTGAAATGATTTTCGTAATGCAAACACTATTAAAAGCCGGGTTTTGTATTCCATTTGCGAAAAAATCTAGTCTATTTTGAAACTGAGATAGCCAGTGTTTTCAACGAGAGGATGCAGCACATCTTCGAGCTTTCGTATAATATAGGTGGCAGTAACGCTCTCGCATTCTAATCGACGCGATTGCATCGCAATTGCCATGGCTCTTTGCCAAGAGCAGCATGGCATATATCATTATTGGTTGAATTGACTGCCTATGAAAATCACCTAGGGTTGTGAAGTCATTCGGCCTATAGAACATGATGCTATGAGTTCGCCGATCATGCTCCCGTGATGTTCGCCCACAGGGTCATTGCTTCTGAATGCTATTCGCGATGATGGCTGCTGCGCATAAAGTGCACGGTGCTGTCGAGTCTGTCAGGTTCAGGTTGAACCAGGCAGACTCTAACGTCTCTTGTTTTCGGAAAGCGAGGTTTCCCCTTTTCCTAAGATAAATTCTAGAACAGCACGCTGGCGCCCTGGTCTGCCGGGCCTGCAATGCGGCGCAGCGGGGCAAACAGTTCACGTCCCATGCCGAAGTCATTATCCGCCAAGTCGATGACTTCAGGGCTGCGTGCGGCAAATTCCGCCGCATCGACAAGCACTTCCAGCGTTCCGGCCACAGCATCGAGGCGGATCATGTCACCATCGCGGATCTTGGCAATTGGTCCGCCGTCGACGGCTTCCGGTGTGACGTGAATGGCGGCTGGCACCTTGCCCGACGCGCCGGACATGCGTCCGTCCGTCACCAGTGCCACCTTGAGGCCACGGTCCTGAAGCACGCCGAGCGATGGGGTCAATTTGTGCAGTTCCGGCATGCCATTGGCTTTTGGGCCTTGAAAGCGCACCACGGCGATGAAGTCGTGGTTCATCTTGCCGGCCTTGAAGGCATCCTGCATGTCCTGCTGGCTGTGGAACACCATGGCAGGCGCCTCGACAATGTGGCGTTCCGGCTTGACGGCGGAGATCTTGATCACGGCCTTGCCCATATTGCCAGTCAGCATTTTCAAGCCGCCATTCGCCTGGAACGGCGCTTCGATCCGCGACAACACTTTCGGATCGGCGCTGTCTTCGGGCGAGGGCTGGCGGTCTACGGTGCCGTCGGCGTTCAGATGTGGCTCGATCGTGTAGGCAGCAAGCCCCTGGCCATAGACGGTCCGCACATCGTCATGCACAAAACCGGCGCGCAGCAATTGCTTGATCAGGAAGCCCATGCCACCGGCGGCGTGAAAATGGTTCACATCCGCAGAGCCGTTCGGATAGACGCGGGCGAGAAGCGGAATGATGTCGGAGAGGTCGGAAATATCCTGCCAGCTGAGCAGAATGCCCGCCGCCCGTGCCATGGCGATCAGATGCATGGTGTGATTGGTGGAGCCGCCCGTGGCATGCAGGCCGACCACGCCATTGACGATGGAGCGCTCGTCGATCATCTCGCCTGACGGCGTATAGTCATTGCCAAGCGCGGTAATCGCCAGCGCCCGCTTGGCGGCTTCACGGGTCAACGCATCGCGCAGCGGCGTGCCGGGATTGATGAAGGAAGCACCGGGCATATGAAAGCCCATGATTTCCATCAGCATCTGGTTGGAATTGGCCGTGCCGTAGAAGGTACAGGTGCCGGGGCCGTGATAGGATTTGGATTCAGCTTCCAGCAGTTCGGCCCGGCCCACCTTGCCCTCGGCATAGAGCTGGCGAATGCGGGTCTTTTCGTCATTCGGCAGGCCCGTGGTCATCGGCCCGGCCGGAATAAACACGGAAGGGAGATGACCGAATGTCAACGCAGCAATCATCAGGCCGGGGACGATCTTGTCGCAGACGCCGAGAAACACCGCCGCGTCGAACATGTTATGCGACAGGCCGATGCCAGCCGCCATGGCGATCACATCGCGGGAAAACAGCGAAAGCTCCATGCCGGGCTGGCCCTGCGTGACGCCATCGCACATGGCGGGTACACCGCCTGCCACCTGGGCGACGCCGCCCACTTCGCTGGCCGCCTGACGGATCAGGGCCGGATAGGTCTCAAACGGCTGATGCGCCGAGAGCATGTCGTTATAGGCGGTGATGATACCGAGATTGGGGACGGTGTCGCCAGCAAGTGCGGCCTTGTCCCCGGGGGAACAGACCGCAAAGCCGTGGGCGAGATTGCCACAGGCCAAAGAGCCACGGTTGACGCCCTTGCCAGCGGCCCGGCGAACGCGATCCAGATAGGCTTCGCGGGTTGGCTTGGAGCGCTCGACAATGCGCTTGGTGATGGCTTCGATACGGTGATCGGCACTCATGGAAAGCATCCTTCCTGAAAAGGGCAGGGGCGGCGACCTTGGCGCTTGCTAGAGCGCTGCGGTCGCCCGCGCTATTGGGCCTCGTTCGTCAAGGCCGCATCGCTTTTGATACCAGCCTGGCTCTCAGGGCGTTCTGATCGAGATCAGGGCGCCCAGTAAATATCGACAGGTGTTTCAGCCCGGGCCAGTACGGCGCGAACAGGCATTTCGGTCTCGTCCGTCCCCGCCAGCGCCTTGTCCAGCACCGCCTGCTTTTCCGCGCCCTCGATATGGACGATCAACAGACCGGCATCGGCGAGGCTGGAGAAAGACAAGGTCAGGCGCGGCTCGCCAGCACCCGGCGCTTGCATGGTGATCACTCGGGGCGGGAGCGTCAGGTCAAGCGCGTCTTCGAGATTGTCGCCACCGGGAAAGAACGAGGCGGTGTGGCCATCGGTTCCCATACCGAGGATAACCACGTCGAGCGGCGTGCCAAGGTCGGACACCGCATCGCTCGCCACCGCAGCCGCAGCCTCGATGGTCTCTTCCGGCGCATAGAGCGGCACGAATTCGGCCTCGGCGGCCTGATTCTTCAACAGATGCGTGGCAACCAGCAAATGGTTGGAGCGTGGATTATCCTCAGGCACGAAGCGCTCATCGACCAGTGTTACCGAGACCTTGTCCCACTCCAATTCCTTTTGCGACAGGGCCTCGAAGAAGGCCTTGGGCGTGGACCCGCCGGAGACGGCCAGCGAAGCAGCACCGGAGGCAGCAATCGCCTCCGTCAGCGCTGCGGCCACCCGGTCGGCCAGCGCTGTTGCCAGCGCTGCGCCATTGTCAAAGCTATGCAGTGTATGCGCCATGATGCCGTTGCCCTCAGTCATTCTCGTGCCAGGTGCGACCGTCACGCTCGATCAGCGCGATGGCCTGGCTTGGACCCCAGGTGCCCGATGTATAGCCCTGTGCCCGCTGGCCGATCTCTTCCCAGCTCTTCAGGATCGGATCGACCCAGTTCCAGGCCGCTTCCACTTCGTCGCGGCGCATGAACAGCGTCTGGTTGGAGCGGATCACGTCCATCAACAGGCGCTCATAGGCGTCGGGATTGCGCACGCCGAAGGATTCGGCAAAGCTCATATCCAGTGGCACATGGCGCAGGCGCATGCCGCCCGGACCTGGATCCTTGATCATCAACCATTGCTTGACGCCCTCATCCGGTTGCAGTCGGATGACCAGCTGATTGGCCTCGATGCGACCGACATCGCCAAAAATCGAATGCGGGATCGGCTTGAACTGGATGACGATTTCCGAAACGCGGCCTGCCAGCCGTTTGCCGGTGCGCAGATAGAACGGCACGCCCGCCCAGCGCCAATTGTTGATCTCGGCCTTGATGGCGACGAAGGTTTCCGTGTCGGAACTGTCGCCCAGCTCTTCCGTGTAGCCCTTGACCGCACCACCCGCCGAAGCACCGGCCTTGTACTGGCCGCGAACGGTCATTTTTTCGACATTGGAGGCGTCGATTGGCTTCAGTGCCCGCAGCACTTTCAGCTTTTCATCACGCAAAGCCTCTGAGTTCATTGAGGACGGGGCTTCCATGGCAACGAGGCACAGCAATTGCAGGATATGGTTCTGCACCATGTCGCGCAGCGCGCCCGCCTTGTCGTAATAGGTGACGCGGCCTTCCAGCCCGACGGATTCGGCCACGGTGATCTGCACATGGTCGATATGGGCGGAATTCCACAGCGGCTCATAAAGCGCATTGGCAAAGCGCAGGGCCATCAGGTTCTGCACGGTTTCCTTGCCGAGATAATGGTCGATACGGAAGATCTGCTCTTCCTTGAACACCTTGCCGATCGTGTCGTTCAGCGCCTGCGCCGAGGCGAGATCGCGGCCAATCGGCTTTTCCACCACGATGCGGGTGGATTTGGTGATCAGCTTGTGATCGCGGATCTTGTCGGCAATATCGCCGAAAATCGACGGGGACACGGCGAGATAAAAGGCGCGCACGATGTCCTTGCCGGTATCCAGCAGCTTTTTCAGCGTATCCCAGCCCTTGTCATCCTTGGCATCGACCGAGACGTAATGCAGCCGGTCGAGAAAGCGCTTGACCTGGCTCTCTTCCAATTCATCGGGCTTCAGAAATTCCTTCAGGGCCTTATGAGCGAATTCGCGGTATTCCGCATCCGTCATCGGTGAGCGGGACGCCCCGATGATCCGGGTCGGCTCGGTGAGCTGGCCGGCCAACTGGCGGTGATAAAGGGCCGGCAGAAGCTTGCGCTCGGCAAGATCCCCGGTGCCGCCAAAGACGACATAGTCAAAGGGTTCGACAGGAATAATCTGGCTGCTCATACGGGCATCTCTCATTCATGGCCATCGGCTAGGCTAATGGGCAAGGCTGTTGGCACGGTTTATAATTCAATCGATTTAAAAAAGCCAGTCCTAGCGTTTCTAAAACGGCCGACCCTTCTAAAACGAAAGCGTGAATAGCGTTCCTTCAAAAACGGTCGCGCAGGGCATACCAGCTGAGCGCCAGGAACAGAAGCGGCGAGCGCAGCCGGGACCCGCCTGGAAAAGCTGGAACCTTTAACTCCTTCAACAGGTCCAACTCGCTGGTTTCTCCCAGAACCGATTTGGCAAACAGCGTACCGCAATAGTTTGACAACATCACGCCATGGCCGGAATAACCCGCGACGGAAATCACCCCGGGCATCACCTCGCGGGCAAAGGGCTGGCGGTTCAGGGTGATGCCGACCGAGCCGCCCCAGGCATGGGTCATTTCGATGCCATCAAGGGCCGGATAGATCTCGGTGATCTGGCGGCGGATATGGTCGGAAATGTCGCGCGGGCTGTCGGCGGTATAGGCTTCGCGTCCGCCAAACAGCAATTGTCCGTCGCGGGTCTTGCGGAAATAGCGCACCACGAACCGGCTGTCGGCGACTGCTTCCGAACCCGGCAGGATGTCCGGGAAATCCTTGAGCGGCACGGTGGCACCAATGAAGGAGCGGATCGGCATGACATGGGCCGCCGTCACCGGCTCCAGATTGCCGATATAGGCATTGGTGGCGATCAGCACATGGCGGGCGGTAATCGTACCCTTCGGCGTTTCGATCATGGTTTTGCCGCCGCTTTGGGCAATTGATGTGGCCTTGGTCATTTCATGCAGGCGGGCTCCGGCGTTCTTTGCCACTTTCGCCAGTCCCACCAGCAGTTTCAGCGGGTGGATATGGCCGGTGCCGATATCGCGGATGCCGCAGTAATAGGCGGAAGAGCCAAGCCGCGCCGCCGTTTCCTCGCGGTCCATGAAATGCATATGCGAATAGCCGAACCGGGTCGCGGCAATCTCGACGCTCTTGCGATACTCCTTGTCCTTGCCGCGCTTATGCTCGACATTCAGCTGGCCGGGCATGAATTCCATGTCGATCTGGTGTTCGCGAGCAAAGTCGAGAATATAGGCCTTGGCGTGCTCCGCCATATCGAACAGCGCCTTGGCGCGCTCGAGGCCAAATTCGGCTTCCAGCTCCTCCGGCCATGCTCGCTGGCCGGTGCCGAACTGGCCGCCATTGCGCCCTGAGCCGCCATCACCAAACCGCCCGCCCTCAATCAGCACTACACTGACACCGGCGCGCGCCAGCGTGTAGGCTGCCTGCAAGCCGGTATAGCCGCCGCCGACAATGGCGACATCTGTCGTGGTCGAGCCGTCCAGCGGATCGTATTCCGGGCGCTCGCCCACGGTGGCTTGATACCAGGAAAGGCCGGGTGCAATCGGGCTTTGCCACATGCGAAGCTCCTTTTTGAATGCTGCAAGGCAGCCCGACCGGAACGGTGGGCGCCATGACAGCTGTATGGATCAGACGTTCAGCAGCAGGAATTCACGCTCCCAGGGGCTGATCACCTGCATGAAGGTCTCGAACTCGCCGCGCTTGACGCCTGCATAGATATCGATGAAGGCACGGCCAAACACGGTTTCGAAATCCGGCTCGCTCTCCAACAGGGCGACGGCTTCCAGCAGGCCGCGTGGCAGCTCGATCGAGCCTTCATTGGCGGTATCTGCTGTCGGCGCGGTTGGCTCGATGGCCTTGCAGATGCCGAGATAGCCGCAGCCAAGCGAGGCGGCCAGCGCCAGGTAGGGATTGGCATCCGAGCTTGGCAGCCGGTTTTCCACCCGCCGCGCCGCTGCATCGGAAATCGGCACCCGGAAGGCCGTGGTGCGATTGTCGTAGCCCCATGCATTGTTGACCGGGCAGGCCATATCGGGTGTCAGGCGGCGATAGGAATTGACATAGGGCGCCATCATCACAAGCGCAGTCGGCACGTATTTCTGCATGCCGCCGATGAAGTGGAAAAATTCTGACGACGGCGAACCATCAGCCTTTGAAAAGATATTGCGCCCAGTTTCAATATCCACCACCGATTGGTGGATATGCATGGCAGAACCCGGCTGGCCCTGCATCGGTTTTGCCATGAAAGTCGCAAAGATCCCGTGCTTCAGCGCCGCTTCACGAATGGTGCGCTTGAACAGGAAGACCTGGTCGGCAAGCTCAATCGGATCGCCGTGTCGCAGGTTGATTTCCAGCTGGGCCGGGCCTTCCTCATGAATCAGCGTGTCGATTTCCAGGCCCTGCTTGGCCGAGAAATGATAGATATCGTCGATCAACTCGTCGAATTCGTTGATCCCGGCGATGGAATAGCCCTGGCCGCCGATGATCGACCGGCCCGACCGGCCTTTCGGCGGATGCAGCGGGTAATCCGGGTCTTCGTTCTTGGCGACCAGATAGAATTCGATTTCCGGGGCGACAACCGCCTTCCAGCCCTTTTTCTCGTAGAGGCTGAGGACGTTTTTAAGCACGTTGCGCGGCGTATAGCTGACATCCTCGCCTTCGGTGCCGACGATATCACAGATCACCTGCGCGGTCGGATCGGTCTCCCAGGGCACGACCGAGAGCGTGGAGAGATCCGGCAAGAGCTTGATGTCGCTATCGCGGCTATCATAGCGGAAATTGCCGGTTTCATCGGGATATTCGCCTGAGATCGTGTGGCGATACAGCGCTGACGGCAGGGCAAGCGAGGTATTGCTGGTGAATTTCGAGCTCGGCATCATCTTGCCGCGCGGCACACCGGCCAGATCCGGCGTGATGCATTCGATATCCTCGATACCGCGGGAGCGCAGCCAGGAGGCCGCTTCTTTCCAGGTCTTGACCCCACGCGTCGGGCTGATATCTGGGGGAATGCCTGCTTTTTTGGACGCTGCGCCCTTGGGTCTGAGCATTGTCTTTTTTGCAGGCATGTCTCACCGGATCTGTGTTGATAATGATGCCATCATATCCGCCTCGCTGGAATTGGCGAGGGTGAATATGCAATTGACATCGCTTTGCCGATCGAAAACACAACAGACATGGCGATGATGACGAGGACATGACATTGGACAAGCGGGTGGATGTGGTGGTGATCGGGGCAGGGGCCGCCGGCATGATGGCGGCGATCCGGGCTGGCCAGCGGGGCCGGACTGTCGCCGTGCTCGATCATGCCAAGGCACCGGGCGAAAAGATCCGCATTTCCGGCGGTGGGCGCTGCAATTTCACCAATATTCATGCCGGACCAAAGAACTATATCAGCGCCAATCCGCATTTTGCCAAATCGGCGCTGGCCCGGTTCACCCCTGCCGATTTCATCGCCATGGTCGAGCGCCACCGGATTGGCTGGCATGAAAAGACCCTTGGGCAATTGTTCTGCGATGACAGCGCCAAGGACATTATCCGCATGTTGCTGGAAGAGATGCGCGCCGCCGGTGCAAAGCTGCATATGCAGACCGACATCCGGGCTGTCGAGAAGACGCTGGACGGTTTCCGGGTCGAAACTTCTGAAGGTGCCATCGCCTGCCAATCGCTGATCGTCGCCACCGGCGGCAAATCCATCCCGAAAATGGGTGCGACCGGCTTTGCCTATCGGCTTGCCGAGCAATTCGGGCTTGGCCTGGTCGAGACCCGCCCGGCATTGGTGCCGTTGACGCTGGAGCCGGGGCTGCTGGAGGAACTGGCACCGCTATCCGGCATGGCCGTCGATGCGCTGGTGCGTCATGGCAAGACCGAGTTTCGTGAGGCGCTGCTGTTTACCCATCGCGGTCTGAGCGGCCCGGCCATTCTGCAAATCTCCTCCTATTGGCGCGAAGGCGATGCGATTTCTCTTTCGCTGCAACCGGAACTGGACTGTCTGGATCTGTTGAAAACCGCCCGCCGCGACAATGGCCGCCAGGCGGTGCAGACGGTGCTGGGCCAATATCTGCCGAAGCGGCTGGCGCAATACTGGACCGAGCGCCACGGTTTGGAAAAGCCGCTGGCCGACCTGTCCGACAAGGTCCTGGCGGGCATTGCTGATGCCTTGCGCAACTGGCAGATCAAACCGGCGGGATCGGAAGGCTATCGCACCGCCGAAGTAACCCTTGGTGGCATCGATACCCAGGTGCTGGACTCCAAGACCATGCAGGTCAAGACGGTGCCGGGTCTCTATTTTATTGGCGAGGCCGTCGATGTCACGGGATGGCTGGGCGGCTATAATTTCCAGTGGGCCTGGGCGTCGGGCCATGCGGCGGGCCATGCGGCGTAATGTTTTCCTTCCAAGAGCGACGATACGATTTGTTTACCGCAATTGTGTCCTGCAGGGGCAAGTCTCGCGTCATGCCGCATTCCCGCCACCATCTTTCAATAGTTGTTAATATACCTCAGTCATCGTGATCTTCCGCCTCGTTGTTTTGCTGTTTTTCGGGACGGGTTAGGGTTACGATCAAGGTCGGGGTGATTCCCCGCTTAACTTTTGGAAAGTGCTGCCAATGAACAGACCCATCCGGAAGGCCCGCGCCATTGCTATTGCCAAGGCGCGTGACGATCAGAACAAGCTTATTCTTCGCAGCGCGGGTCTCGGCCTGATGGCCTGCTTCATGGTCTATGGCCTGATGCTGATCGGCGTTATCGGCTGATCAGACCTTGGCGCCTGCGGCAAAGCGGCGATTGTCGCTTCCGCCTGCGCATCCATATCCTCCGGCGCGCACCTGCGGCGCTTTCGCGTGCCGAACAGTCTGGAAACGATCCGGCTTAGGCGCGGCCAGGATGGCTCACTGTAAAACGTGTAAAACGCATCCTCTTGCTGGGCTGGCGTCAATGCATGGCGGTTGATCGCCTCTCGTCGTATGGTCTCCTGAAAGGCAAGCAATCCGATAAAGTCCATGACCGTCATCTCCAGTGTTCTGGAGAAGGCTAGCGTTTCATGGATGATGGATATATCGCCGAGTTTGCGCTATATCATTCACTCATGAAAAACCTGCCCTGGGATACCTACCAGCTCTTCATTGATGTGGCGCGCAATGGCGGGCTGACGGGTGCTGTCCAGTCCACCGGCCTCAGTGCTGCCACCCTTGGCCGGCGGATGGTGGAGCTGGAGCAAAAGCTGGGCCGGATTCTGTTTCATCGCGCCCAGACGGGGTATACGTTAACGGTGGATGGCCGTGCCCTGCTCGATCACCTGAAATCCTTTGAGGCGGCGGAGCGCGGCATTGATCTCTGGCGCCAGCAGACGTCGCAGCCAGCACTGGTGCGGGTGACAGCGGGAACATGGATTTCCTGGCTGATCGCCCAGAACCTGCCGAAGCTGTGCCGGAGCAATGATCGCTTTCGGCTCGATCTGCATATTACCGAAGAGCGCGCTGCCCTTGCGCATCGCGAAACCGATATCGGTATCCGGGCTTTTGAGCCGCAGGAGAGCAATCTTGCCAGGGTCCCGCTCGGCGAGGTTGCTTACGCGGCCTATCGCCACCGCCTTGCTGACGAACTGGAAGTGCAGCCCTGGATCGCGGTCGCGCAAGATACGGCAATCTCGGCCTATTTGAAATGGCCGCATCAGCATAAGGCCGAACAGATCTTGATCACCGTCAACCGCCCGCGCTCCCTCAAGGATATGGCGGTTTCAGGCATGGGCCTTGCGGTCCTGCCGTGTTTTGTCGGTGATAGCCATCCGCAGCTTCAGCGGGTCGGTGATGAGATTACCGAATTGCGCCATCGGCAATGGCTGGTCACCAATAATGACGACCGGCACAGAAGCGAGATCCGCGATTGCGCCGGGCGTTTGGTGACCCTGATGAGAGACTTCTCTGATGCTTTCGCAGGTCGGCGATAGAGGGCAAGCCACATGCTTCGAATAAACGCATAGGGGTTTGCGTCAACAAAAGCAACTTAAGGTTTATTTTCTTGTGTCGAAAATAGAATCTTATACAGAGTCCGTTGCTTTTTAGAACGAAGTGATCGTGGATCACTATAAGTCGAAATAGAATATTCAGAGTTTCTTCAGACCCACATGCAAGAAAAGAAAGGCGATATTTATATTCGTTTATTCGAATTAATTAATTTCGCCCTTTGTTTTCGGGGGTTTGGCTATGCTATTTGATCGTCTACTTTCTCGCTGCAAGATTCAGACCAAGGTTCTGGTCTTCATCGTTCCGTTTGTTCTCAGTATTTCGGCCGTTGGTCTGACCGGCTACTACGCATCGCGTATCCTGCAAGGGCAGATGGACGTCACCAATAGTGTGGTCAACACGCTGAGTGGTTTCAAGAATGTCTATGCGGCGATGACGGCTTTCCTGCAAAAGACCACGGATGCATCGAAAACGGCGCTGGATCAGGAGCTGGATGCACAGTTGACGAGTTTGAAGGCCATGCGCACCTCGCTTGACGGTCTGGGCGGCGCTGCCCAGGTCGATGCGGCGATTGCCGGAACGGAATCGATTGCCGGCCAGGTCAAGCGCCTGTGGGATCTGGATCATGGCGCGGCGGATCTGCGTGCGGCCCTGGAGGCCGATACTCAGCAATTGTCCAGCCAGCAGAGCGATCTGCTCACCTATTCCACCCATGTCCGTGAGGCGCTGGCCAAGGATGAAGGCCAAGCCAAGACCATGCTGCGCGATTCCGACCGGTTGACGCGCGGCGCCAACCTGATTGCCGATCTCGTCACAGATTTCAACAGCGCCACCGCCCCGGAGGCGAAGATGGAGCTGGTCAAGACGCGGATGCCGGAGCTGAAAAAGGCCGTTGCCGATATTGCCGCCGCGCTGCCAGCGGAACAGGCCGTGCTTGGCACATCGCTGACAGACAATATTCAGCAGTTGGCCGCCCAGATCGAGATCGGTGTGATCAATGACACGACAGTCAGTGCGACTGAACAGGCGATCAACCTGATGCGGCCGGTGTCCATCCGCTTGCAGGGGGCGTCTACTCTCAAATCCCGGCAGGCGACGGCAGTGTTTGGTACCCTTGATCAGCCGATTGCCGAATCGACCGCTTTGCTCACTGCCACACGTCAGCTGGTGGATATCAGCAATGGGGTTGAACTGCGCAGTTCACGCTTCATGGCGGCGGCATCGGCGGATGGCCTGCAAAAATTGCAGGCGTCGCTCGGCACCCTGAAACGCCGTGCCGCAGCCATGGCCAAGGACCCCAATGTTAGCGCCGACATCAAGGCAAAGCTGTCGCAGATCGCCCCATTGACCGACGCTATGGCCGATAAGGCGACTCGGCTGGTGGCCATGGATGGCCAGAAAACCGCCGCCTTCCTGGCCGCTGCCCGCGATATCGACACCATCTGGTCGCAACTCAGCGATTTTGCCGCCTCCCAGCGCCAGGTGGCCGATGAACAGAGCGCCTCTGCCGATACCATGTCGGCGCTGGCTCTGCTGGCTGGTGTCGTTATCGCCATTGTCGCTGGTATCGGCTTGATCGCCACCTTCAAGGGGCCGATCAATCAGATCACCGCTGCCATGCGGCGTCTGGCATCCGGCGATCTCGAGATCGAGATTACTGGCGGCACGCGCCCTGATGAGATCGGCGATATGGCCCGCGCCCTTGGCGTGTTCAAGGACAATGCCGAGGCAAAGATTCGCGCCGAGGCCGAGGGGGCGCGGGTTCGCGCTGAAAGCGAAGCCGAGCGCGCCCGCAATGATGCTGAAAAGCAGCAGGCCGACCAGGACGTGCAATTTGCGGTGACGGAACTGGCGGCCGGGCTGGAGCGCCTCGCCAATGGCGATGTCTCCGCCACGCTGGACCATCCCTTTGCCGGACGCATGGAACAGTTGCGCAGCGACTTCAACCGCTCGCTGACCCGGCTGAAGGAAACCATCGGCCTGATCCAGGGCAATGTCACGGCCATTCAGGGTAATGTGCAGCAAATGGCCCATTCCACCGACGACCTGTCGCGCCGCACGGAAACCCAGGCTGCCTCGTTGGAAGAAACTGCTGCCGCCGTCAACGAAGTCACCTCCAATGTTCGCCAGGCCGCTGACAGGGCGCGTGAGGTCAATGACATCGTGGGCGAAACCCGGGGGAATGCCGAGAAATCGGCTGTCGTGGTCGGCAATGCCGTCTCCGCCATGGCCCGGATCGAGGATGCCTCAAAGAAGATCGAGCAGATCATCAGCGTCATCGAGGAAATCGCCTTCCAGACCAATCTGTTGGCGCTGAATGCCGGTGTCGAGGCCGCCCGTGCGGGCGAGGCGGGCAAGGGCTTTGCCGTCGTTGCCCAGGAAGTGCGCGAGCTGGCCCAACGCTCTGGCCGCGCCGCAAAAGACATCAAGACGCTGATCAACACCTCCACCGAAGAGGTCAATGCCGGAGCAAGGCTGGTGCAGGAAACCGGTGCGGCGCTGACCGTCATCAGCCAGCAGATCGCCACGATCAGCACCCATGTCGAAGGCATCGCTAGCGCCAGCCGCGACCAATCGGCAGCCCTTGGCGAAGTCAACAGCGCCGTCGGCCAGATGGACAGCCTGACCCAGCAAAACGCCGCCATGGTCGAAGAAACCTCCGCCGCCAGCCGCCAGCTGGCCGACGAGGCCGATCAATTGGTGGGGCTGTTACAGCAGTTCAAGCTGGAAAGCGGGTCGCAGCCGGGGCGTTGGGATCGGGCAGCTTGATGGATATGGTATGAGGTGAGAGGCGCCCGGTTGAGAGACCGGGCGTTTTTTATAAGCGTCATATCTGAGAGCAAGAGCCGTTATTGATTACGTTCGCCGTTTTGGCTCCGTCCCCCCTCATCCGGCTGCCGCCACCTTCTCCCCGATGGGGAGAAGAGGGAAAGAGCCGCAGCGCCTGTTGTTTCCTCGCCCCAGCGGGGTGAGGGGGCGAGCGGGCACTTACGTTTACTGTATGCGGGGATACTCTTGCCCGTCGGTGCAAAGGGGCTGAACCGGCTGTGAATGCGATTGCTTTGCGCCAATGGCGGAAGCATTTTGGCCAACCATGTCAGACGGTACAATTTTGTCACCAACGGTTGAAGCTTTGCCAATGGGCCTTCTCAAAGGGAAGCTCAAGGCCGACATCACGATAGAGGGTTATTGGAGGTTCCGCGCACCGGCGACTTCTCCAGCGCCGTATCAATCGATAGATAATCTTCATGATTTTCTCCAAAACCTGTTAGGTTCCGTCAATGATCACGGGAGTTTGCGGGAAATGGAAACAAAGTCTGATCATGTTTATCATGATGAATTTCGATGGATGCGTCGTGGAATACCATCGTGGTCGATCCTGTTATCATTCGTCGAGGTCGTACAGTCTGGAAGTGTAACGAAGACGGCAGCTCGGCTTCATTTGACGCAAAGCGCCGTTAGCCACCATATTTCTCAGTTGGAAGGCTTTGTTGAGCAACGACTGTTCGAGCGGTCGGGTAAAACCATGAAACCAACGGCGAACGCGCGAGCGCTTGCCTTCCAGCTGCAAAGTCAGCTTCGCGGTGTCTCAGACGCATTGGAAGCCGCCCGCCCGCAGTCCCGGCATAATGATTTGCATGTGGTCGTTGCTCCCGAGCTTTATCGCTATTGGCTTGCCCGTCGGCTTGACGCCTTCCTGGCATTGCATCCGGAAATTTCGCTTCGGCTTAGCCAAGACTATCGACGCGATGTTTTTTCCGATGGAGGCGCAGACGTCCAGATTCGCTTGGCTCAACCTGTGCAAGGTCAAGGCGGGTTTGCGCTCTCCGCCGACGAGGAATTTGCAGTGTGTTCGCCGACGCTTTCCGAACGACTTCCCCCGCGAAACGCTTTTGCCGCCGCTCCGTTTTTAACTCATGCGGACGCCTATCACACCAGGCTGGACTGGCGACGCTGGATGCTGGAACTCTTCGGCATCGAAGGCGCAGATTGGATTTCCGAATATCTTGCGAAAATGGTGGTCTTCCCCACTTTCGACGAGATGTTAGAGGCGTGTCGGCGGGGAGAAGGCTTTGCTCTGGTGCGGTCCATACTTGCGGTCGATGAGATCTCCTCTGGCCAATTGGTCAAGGCCGTCACCGAAAGTCTCTCCGCGGAAATGAACTACCATGTGGTCTATCCAGGCAACGGAACCCTCCATCCACCAGCAACGCTTTTTGTAAAGTGGTTGCACGGTCAGACGCGGACTTCCTGAATGCTGCATGCAAGGCTATCGCATCGTAGCTCGCAAGGCATAAAGTAATTTAGAATCGAGAGACGATGGGAGCTTGGCTGTTAAGCGCAAAAGCCGACGATGCCTCATCGCAAATGGTCGATCTAAGACGCTTCAGAAGGCGGGAAAACCAGCGTCGCTTCAACGAGACTTTTGGGAAGAACGGCTTCTCCCGAACGTTTGCAGATTTCTGACGCACACTTCTATTGACAAAATTTGGCTTTAGTGGTTGTTTCCGCGAAGGTTCCGAGCACCTGCCGCCTGCAGACGTAAGTCATGGTGAAGCCCGGTATATACAGATTGTCCTCACCCTCGAAGCATTTCGTCGGTGGCAATGCAGGCTCCCATCCCACATGAAATGCCTCTTTGGAGGAGTGAGTGATGTCTTTGCGACCATCGCCCGAAAACTGTTTTCTAACTGCCTCGCCGGGCAGGATTTTTGTTTCCACCGCACTGCCTATGATCGCCATCATGGTGATGAACGGAATGCTGGGTATTATTGACGCCGTCTTTCTTGGGCATTTCGTCGGTGCGCAAGCCATGGCGGCCGTCGGTATGGCCTTCCCAGTCCTGATGTTGACGATTGCGCTTTCGACACTTGTCAGCGGAGGAATGTCAAGCCTTCTCGCCCGCCAGCTTGGCGCCAACGACCGCAACGCGGCTAAAGCGACCTTCGCTTGTGCTCATGGACTTGCGATGACGATCACGTCACTGCTGATCGTCATCTTCTGTGCGGTCGGGTGGAATTTCGCCCTGCACATTGCCGGCTCCAATGGTGCCGTTGCCGAAATGGTCTGGGTCTTCCTGGCAATCACCTTATTCGGAACACCGATACAATTTTTGCTGAGTGTTCATGCCGATGCCTGGAGAAATGAGGGAAAGGCAGG
Source organism: Gillisella vitis (assembly GCF_021559775.1). Classification (GTDB taxonomy): domain Bacteria; phylum Pseudomonadota; class Alphaproteobacteria; order Rhizobiales; family Rhizobiaceae; genus Allorhizobium; species Allorhizobium ampelinum. The sequence continues at coordinate 280,323 of NZ_CP056047.1, forward strand.
GTTGATGGCGCTCATGTCGCTTGGGGTCACGCTCATCAACATTTTGCTGAATTCCATCCTGGTTGTGGTGCTGGAGTTGGGCGTTGCGGGTTCAGCCATGGGCACCGTGCTGGCACAGGCGCTGGGACTGGTGATCCTGGCCGGACTGCGCCCGTTTCTTGTGGGAATGATGCCGCTCAACAGCCTGTGGCGGAACCGATGGACCGGCAACTGGAAGCGTATTATTGCGCTTGGCGCACCCGTCAGTCTGGGCTTTATCGGTATGGCGCTTTCGTCCGCCAGCGTGGTTCTCGCCATACGTCTTGCAGGCAGCACCGATTACGCCAGCACCATTGCCGCCTACGGAATCGTGACACGCATTTTCGGCTTTGCCTTCCTGCCAATCATGGCAATCGCGATGGCGATGCAGGCCATCGTCGGCAACAATGTCGGTGCGCGTCTCTACGCCCGCTCGGATGCGGTCCTGCGGATCGCCGCAGCAACAGCACTGCTTTACTGTCTTTCTGTCGAGGTTTTGCTGTTGAGCGAGGGCACCGTTGTCGGAGCAGTTTTTGTCGCTGATCCACATGTTAGCGGCGAGGTTGGTTGCATGATTCGACCAATGGCTGCAATCTATCTTTTCTCCGGCCCCGTTCTCGTACTTGGGCTTTATTTTCAGGCCATTGGCCAACCCGCCCGCACGGTTCTGCTGACCATGATCAAGCCTTTTGCACTCTTGCCTGCCCTAGTCGCGGTGACTCCGGCACTGCTGGGTGCCGACGCTATCTGGTTCGCCTTTCCGCTGGCCGATGGCATGGCCGCAATCATCGCAACTCTTGTGCTTGCCGCAGCCCTGAGGGAACGGAGAGACGCCGGTATCGGGCTCAGGGCTGTGGAGAATCTGTCATGACAGTCAGAACCATTGCAGAAGCCAAGGCACACGCAAAATCTCTGAGAAACGCACTTGCCGCCGACGGCACCATGTTGGGCCATGCCCAGGCACTAGAGCTTGTCGCCCGGCAGAACGGTGCGCGCGACTGGAACACGCTGTCTGCCAGATTGGCCAAGGCTGATCCCCCGCCGTTCCATTTGCACCAAAGGGTGCAGGGGCGGTATCTTGGGCAGCCCTTCAAGGGTGAAATCACCGCTTTGTCGTGCTCAGGCTCGCACTGTTCAGTCTCTGTCCGTTTCGATGAGCCGGTGGACACTGTTACCTTCGACAGCTTTTCGAACATGCGCCGAGTGGTAAGGGCTACAGTGGATATCAACGGAGATTCCGTCCGTAAGACGTCAAATGGCTCACCGCATCTGATACTAAGCGCATTATGAGCCTCAGTGAGTTGAGGGGTCGCCTCCGATTTTTGCGGTGGCGAATGAACGCTTAGGGTCTATAGCGGACGAGACCTGAACGCATGTGCGAACCTTATAAGGTCAAGACGCCAGCCATCAGTGCCTTCTCTGAACCATCAACCTGTTCACTCTCCGGTTACGCACATTTCCGGTCACAAAACTACATCGCACTTCTGCCTAAAATGCTGTAACCGGAATGCGCTATGAACAAAGCTCTCGTCGTCATTTTCGCCACCGTCGCTCTCGATGCGGTCGGGTTTGGTCTTATCTTTCCCATTTTGCCGGCTTTGTTGCGGGAGGTGACGCATATCCAGAATGTGGCGCCCTATATTGGTCTGTTGGTGGCGCTTCATGCTGTCATTCAGTTTATCTTTGCACCGATCCTGGGATCGCTCAGTGATCGGCTCGGTCGTCGTCCGATCCTGTTGATTTCGCTGGCGGGGGCGGCGGTCAATTATCTGTTTCTTGCCTTTGCCGACAATCTCTGGCTGCTGCTGCTGGGGCGTGCCATTACCGGGTTGACCAGCGCCAATATGTCGGTGGCGACGGCCTATGTGACGGATATTTCGCGGGAAGATCAGCGGGCGCGGCGCTTTGGGCTGTTTAATGCGATGTTCGGCCTGGGCTTCATCTTCGGGCCGATTATCGGTGGGGCGCTTGGGGATTATTGGTTGCGGCTGCCCTTCATTGCCGCTGCCGTGCTGAATGGCGGCAATCTGCTGCTGGCGTTTTTCGTCCTGCCGGAATCCCGCATTCCGACGCGGGAGAAGATCGATCTGGCGGCCATCAATCCGCTGCGGCCTTTGAAATGGGCGTTGTCGCTGAAAAATCTGCTGCCGATGGTCATCCTGTTTTTCATCTTCAGCTTGACGGGTGAGGCCTATGCCACCTGCTGGGCGCTGTGGGGTGGCGATGCGTTTCAGTGGAACGGGCTGTGGATCGGCCTGTCGCTCGGCGCGTTCGGCATCTGTCAGGCGCTTGCCCAGACCTTTCTTCCCGGCCCGGCGGTCAAGCTGTTTGGCGAGCGGATCGCCATTCTGATCGGCGTTTCCAGCGCCTGCTTTTCGTTGACCGTCATTGCCTTTGCAACCGAAAGCTGGATGGTGTTTGCGATCATGCCGGTTTTTTCCCTGAGCGGCATCGGCGTTCCGGCCCTGCAATCGCTCGCAACCGCCCAGGTCGAAGCGGACAAGCAAGGCCAATTCCAGGGCGTGCTGGCTTCCGCCCTCAGCCTTGCCGCCATTATCGGCCCCCTGATGTTTTCAAGCGTCTACTTTCTCATCCGGGACTATTGGCCGGGCGGCATCTGGATGGCGGTCATTGCCGTTTATGCTATCAGCGTCCCCTTGGTTCTGGGCCTGCGTCTCAAGGCTAAAACCAGCGGGAAAGCCGTTTAGCCCGGCCTCCCAGCCGGGCTAAACATGCTCGTCATTTGCATATCAGGCGGCCTTGATGCCCTGAGCCGCAATCCCTTGCGTAACCACGACCGGGATCAGCAGATCGCCCCAGTTTCCATCGCCGCCATGGTGACGGGCGGAGCGGACCAGCTCGACGGAAACACCGGCCTCGACGGCTTTCATGACGGAATGGTTCAGCCGATGCAGATCATTGGCCAGCATCCGAATCAGCGCCTGCTGGTCGGCATTCATGGCGGTTGCCTGCTCTTCGGCACGTTCTTTAACGCGGGTCTGGGGTGTCATGGCATTTCTCCTCTTATCTCTGGGGTTCTTGAAAGGGACGCCTCGCCCGAGACCGGGCGGGAATTGCGATAAAGGCAGTCGTCAATTTTCGACTGGCCAAGGCGGTGGATATCAGCAGGGCAACGGCCCAAAACTCATTCAGCAGCAGGGCGGAACTGGTCATGTTCGGTCGACTCCTTCATGGCCGTGGTTGAGGACGTGCCGCCGGAAATTGCCATGGAAACCGCGTCGAAATAGCCGGTGCCGACTTCGCGCTGATGCTTGGTGGCGGTGTAGCCATTGGCTTCTGCGGCAAATTCTGCCTGTTGCAGCTCGGAATAGGCGGACATCTGCCGGTCCTTGTAGCCGCGCGCCAGTTCGAACATGCCGTAGTTCAGCTGATGGAAGCCCGCCAGGGTGATGAACTGGAACTTGTAGCCCATGGCGCCCAGTTCCTTCTGGTACTTGGCAATCGTTGCGTCATCGAGGTTCTTCTTCCAGTTGAACGATGGCGAGCAATTATAGGCCAGCTTCTTGCCCGGATGCACTTTATGCACGGCCTCCGCGAATTTGCGGGCCTGTTCCAGGTCCGGCTTGGAGGTCTCCATCCAGATCAGATCGCAATAGGGCGCATAGGAAATGGCGCGGGCAATGCAGGGCTCGATGCCATTTCGTACCTGGTAGAAGCCTTCGGCGGTGCGGCCCGCATCGTAATCAACAAAAGGCTGGTCGCGCTCATCGATATCAGAGGTCAACAGCTTGGCGGCCTCCGCATCGGTGCGGGCGATGATCAGCGTTGGCGTGCCCATCACGTCGGCGGCAAGCCGGGCGGCGGTCAGATTGCGGATATGGGCGGCGGTCGGGATCAGCACCTTGCCGCCCAGATGGCCGCACTTCTTCTCAGATGCTAGCTGGTCCTCATAATGCACGCCCGCCGCACCCGCTTCGATAAAGGCCTTCATGATCTCGAAAGCGTTGAGCGGCCCACCAAAACCGGCTTCCGCATCGGCAACAATCGGCGCAAACCAGGTTTCGACCGACAGGCCCTTGCCTTCCTGGGTTTCGATCTGGTCGGCGCGTTGCAGGGTCTTGTTGATCCGCTTGGCCAGTTCCGGGGCCGCATTGGCGGGGTAGAGCGATTGGTCGGGATACATGGAGGACGCGGTATTGGCGTCCGCCGCCACCTGCCAGCCGGAAAGGTAGATGGCCTTCAACCCGGCGCGGACCATCTGCATGGCCTGATTGCCCGATAGCGCCCCCAGCGCATTGACGAAATCCTCCTGGCCGATCAGCTGCCACAACCGGTTCGCCCCCATTTCTGCCAGCGAATAGCGGATATCCACGGAGCCACGCAGCCGCTTGACATCCTCTGCCGAATAGGTCCGCTCAACGCCATCGAAACGGCCTTGTGGCGCGGAGGGAACGAGTTTGTAAAAATCAGTCATGGCATTCTCCTCTTGTCGTTTTCATGCAGGAATACCGCGCTCCTCTTGCTGCTTTCCTGCTGGTCTGATGTGACTTGTTTTACAATGCGCTGCAAAATTTCCCAAGAAAAAACGATAAAACAACGGCTTGAAAGAGGTTAAGATGTCTTGTTGTTTACAAAAGAGCGATGTAATATTGTAAAAATTGTAAATTACCGGTTTGATGCGATGAGATGTAAGTTTTGTAAATTTCTGTCGGAGGGACTGACATGGCCGACCACAAGATCTTTGCCGGGCCGCGGGTGCGGAGGGTGCGCAATGGCCTGGGCCTGACCCAGACGGCGATGGCCGAGGCGCTGGGCATTTCGCCCTCCTACCTCAATCTGATCGAGCGCAACCAGCGACCGCTGACCGTGCAATTGCTGCTGAAACTGGCCTCGGTCTACAAGGTTGATCTGGAGGAATTGCAGGGCGATGCGGGCAGTGGCTTGGTGCCGCTGCGCGAAGTGTTTGCCGATCCGCTGCTGGCGGGCGAAATTCCCGGCGATCAGGAATTGATCGAATTTGCCGAGGCGGCCCCCAATGCCGCCAGCGGTGTGGTCAAGCTTTACCGGGCCTACCGGGAACAGGCGAAGCGCTTGTCGGACCTTGCGGAATTGCTGGCACGCGAGGGGCATGAAACGGCGCTGGCCGGGGCGCGGCTGCCGATGGATGAAGTGCGCGACGTGCTGGAGCGCCGCAGCCTGCATTTTCCCCTCATCGAGGCGGCAGCGGAAGCTTTTCATGCGGCGCTCGACCCAGGCGATGGGCTGGAAGCGGCGCTGAAAACCTGGCTGCGCACCCAGCACGGCATCGTCGTGCGGGCGCTGCCCGTGCATGTCATGCCGCATCTCGGACGCCGCTACGACCGCCATTCCATGCGGCTGTTCCTGTCGGAACGGCTGTCGCCGTTCGACCAATTGCGGGAAATGGCCATGGAAGCCTGCCTGCTTGTCATGGGCGAGGAAATCCGCGCCGAGCTGGAAACCTTGGCACTGACCTCCAACGAAGCACGCCGCATTGCCCGGTTTGAACTGGCGCGCTACGCCGCCCACGCGCTGATCATGCCCTACGGTGCTTTTCTGGCGGCGGCGCAGCGGGCGCGTTATGACGTGGATGTGCTGCGCGCCCGGTTCCGGGTGTCATTCGAGCAGGCGGCGTCGCGGCTGGTCACATTGCAGAGGCCGGGCGCTGCGGGCATCGGCTTTTTCCTGATGGAAATCGATCACGCCGGCAATATCATCCGCCGGGCCGGGGCGCAGGGTTTCCCCCGCGCCACGTTCGGTGGCCAATGTCCGAAGCTGAACATTCATGCGGCCTTTTCAGAGCCGGGACAGGTTCTGGTCGAGCCGGTTATTGCCCCGGATGGCGCCGGTTTTCTCACCGTGTCGCGCACGTTGGAAGGGCCACAGGCGGGCTTTCAACAGCGGGTCCGCCGCACAGCCTTGCTGATCGGCTGCGATCTCGCTCACGCACAGGACACCGTCTACGGCGAGGCGCGGATGGCGCCGGTGGAGATCGGCCAGGCCTGCCGGATCTGCGAGCGGCAGGCCTGTCTTTCCAGGGCCGAACCGCCAATGACCCGGCCACTGGGACTGGACGAAATGACGGCGGGATTAAGCGCCTTCGACTTCCAGTAAAACAAGTCTTTGCTGTGCTGCGGAAAATTACGCTTGTCGCCCGCATTTTTCCTTTCTAGTCTGGTGAAAAATAATGGGAACGTCGGGCCGTGTCCCCCAACGGCCTGGAAACAGGAGACGTGATGACATCCACCGGGATTCGCTTTGCTGCCGCCGCCTTTGCGGCCATGTCCATCACTGCATCGACGGCCGCGCTGCCTGCCGGTGCTGCCGACCGGGAAGTGCATGTCTATAACTGGTCGGACTATATCGATCCGCAGATTCTTGAGGATTTTACCAAGGAAACCGGCATCAAGGTCGTCTATGACGTCTTCGACAACAACGACCTGTTGGAAACCAAGCTTTTGGCCGGTGGTTCCGGCTATGATGTGGTGGTGCCGACCGGTCCGTTCCTGGCGCGGCAGATCCAGGCAGGCGTGTTCCAGAAGCTCGACAAGTCGAAACTGCCGAACCTTGCCAATATGTGGCCGATGGTTATGGAGCGGCTCGCCAATTACGACCCCGGCAACCAATATGCCGTCAACTATATGTGGGGCACGACTGGCATCGGTTACAATGTCAAGAAGATCAAGGCGATCTTCGGCGATGACGTCAAGGTCGATAGCTGGGACTTCATCTTCAAGCCGGAAAACGCCAAGAAGTTGAAACAATGCGGCTTGAACATCCTTGATGCCTCGGATGAAACCTTCGCGATTGCCATGAACTATATCGGCAAGCCTGCCGACAGCAAGAAAACAGCCGATCTGGAAGCAGGCGCCAAGGTCTACCAGGCGATCCGGCCGAATGCCAAGACCTTCAACTCCTCCTCCTACCTGAACGATCTCGCCAATGGCGATATCTGCGCCACCATCGGCTGGTCCGGCGACGTGATCCAGGCCAAGAAGCGGGCGGAAGAGGCCAAGAATGGCGTGGAAATCGCCTATGTGATCCCCAAGGAAGGAACCTATATGTGGTTCGACAACCTGGCGATCCCGGCGGATGCCAAGAATGTCGAGGAAGCCCATGCCTTCATCAATTACCTGATGAAGCCCGAGGTGATCGCCAAGGCGTCTGATTTCGTTTCCTATGCCAATGGCAATCTGGCCTCGCAAAAAATGGTCAGCGCCGATGTGCTGAACAATCCCTCCGTCTATCCCGACGAGGCGACTATGAAGCGGCTGTTCACCATCTCACCTTACGATCCCAAATCGCAGCGCGTCCTGAACCGGCTCTGGACCCAGGTCAAGACCGGCAAGTAAACGAGATGAAGCGGGGCAGAAATGCCCCGTTTTCTATTGATGGGATGTAGCAAAAGCACCGCTGAACCTTGCAAAACAAGAGGTAGGCGGGAAAGGGGACCGATGGCGAAGACTTTGGGGCCGGTGAAACGCAAATTCGCACCTTGGACGGAGCGGGGGCAATTGCCCTTCATCCGGTTTGAAAATGTCACTAAACGCTTTGGGCCGTTCACGGCGGTCGATAACCTTACTCTGAACATTTACGAGCGGGAGTTCTTCTCGCTTCTGGGGCCATCGGGCTGCGGCAAGACCACGCTGATGCGGATGCTGGCCGGTTTCGAGGAGCCGACCGAGGGTCGCATCCTGTTGCAGGGCCGCGATCTCGCCGGTGTGCCACCCTATCGTCGTCCGACCAATATGATGTTCCAGTCCTATGCGTTGTTTCCGCATATGTCGGTGGAAAAGAACATCGCCTTCGGTCTGGAACAGGACAATCTGCCCAAGGCCGAAATCAAGGCGAGGGTCGAGGAAATGCTGAAACTGGTCAAGCTGGAGGAGTTTGCCAGGCGAAAGCCCAATCAGCTTTCCGGCGGCCAGCGCCAGCGTGTCGCCCTAGCTCGGTCGCTCGCCAAACGTCCGAAAGTGCTGCTGCTGGATGAACCGCTCGGCGCGCTGGACCGCAAGCTGCGCGAGGAAACCCAGTTCGAGCTGATGGATCTCCAGACAGAGCTTGGCCTGACCTTCCTGATCGTCACCCATGACCAAGAAGAGGCGATGACGGTGTCGGACCGGATCGCTGTCATGGACAAGGGCGAAATCGTCCAGGTGGCGACGCCCGCCGAAATCTATGAGGCGCCGAATTGCCGTTACGTGGCGGATTTCATTGGCGATATCAATATTGTCGAAGGCCGGTTGCTGCGAAGCGATAGCGCTGGCGGCCCTGTGGCCATCGCCTGTGACGGCTTCACCAGCATCGTCGATCAGCCCTGCGATCTCGCTGACGGCGCCGAGGTTGCCTTTGCTATCCGCCCGGAAAAGGTTCGTATCTCCATCGATCCTCCCGCCGATACCAGCGTCAATGCGCTTTCCGGTGAGGTCTGGGATATCGGCTATCTCGGCGATTTTTCGGTGTTCATCATCCGGCGCGAGGATGGCTTCACCTTCCGGGCAGCGCAGGCCAATGTCGCGCGCCTGGTAGACCGGCCGATCACGTTCGGCGATCAGGTCTGGTTTTCCTGGACGCCGGATGCCGGCCTGTTGTTGACGAGGTAGCGCCATGGCAGAGCCCGCAACCCTTCCGCAAGCCGTTCCTCCGGCACTTCCCCCAGCGCTTTCCAAGGCAAGCTGGGCTCGATGGCTGATTGTCGTCCTCCCCTACCTCTGGCTGGGTTTGTTTTTCCTGGCGCCGTTCTTCATCATCGTGAAGATCGCGCTGTCGGATACGGCCAGCGCCATGCCGCCCTATACGCCGGTCTTCCAGGGCTTTTCGCAGCTGGGCGATTTCCTGTCGCAGTTGGATTTCGAGAGTTTCCAGATCCTCGGTGAAGATCCGCTCTATATCGAATCCTATCTGTCGTCGCTGAGGATCGCGGCGATCTCCACCCTGCTGCTGCTGTTGATCGGCTACCCGATGGCGCTGGCCATGGCACGGGCAAAGGCGGAACTGCGCCCAACCCTTGTGATGATGGTGATCCTGCCGTTTTGGACCTCGTTCCTGATCCGCGTCTATGCGTGGATCGGCATCTTGAAGCCGGAAGGGCTTTTGACGCTGCTGCTGCAAAGCTTGCATATCTACGGTCCAGACCAGCAGGTGCATATCTACCAGACCGATATCGCCGTCTTTATCGGCATCGTCTATTCCTACCTGCCCTTCATGGTCCTGCCGCTCTATTCGGCTCTGGAAAAGATGGATGGCTCGCTTCTGGAAGCGGCAAGCGATCTCGGTTGCCCGCCAATCACGGCCTTTTGGCGGATTACCTTTCCGCTGTCCCTGCCGGGGGTGATTGCCGGTTCAATGATCTGCTTCATTCCGATCACAGGCGAATTCGTCATTCCCGACCTGCTGGGCGGTGCCGATACGTTGATGATCGGCAAGACCATGTGGACGGAGTTTTTCGGCAATCGAGACTGGCCCGTCGCCTCCGCCGTTGCCATCGTGCTGCTGCTCCTGCTGGTGGTGCCGATCGTGATTTTCCAGAATCAGCAAAGCAAAGTGTGAGGGACCGTCATGAAATCTGGCCGTTTCGATCCTGTTTTTCTCACCTTCGGTTTCGCTTTTCTCTATGTGCCGATCCTGATTCTGGTGATCTTCTCGTTCAACGCGTCGAAGCTGGTGACGGTCTGGGGCGGGTTTTCGCTGCGCTGGTACCGCGAGATCTGGCAGAACGACAGCCTGATGGATGCCGCCTGGGTCACGCTCCGGGTTGGCGTCATTTCGGCCAGCCTCGGCACAGTGCTTGGCACCATGGCGGCGCTGGCGCTGGTGCGGTTCGGGCGGTTTCGTGGCCGTATGCTGTTTTCCGGCATGGTCTATGCGCCGCTGGTCATGCCCGATGTCATCACCGGCCTGTCGCTGCTTTTGCTGTTCGTTGCGCTGAATGTCGATCGCGGCTTGATGACCATTACGCTGGCCCATACCAGCTTTACCATGTGCTATGTGGCCATCGTCGTGCAATCGCGGCTGGTGACGTTTGATCGCAGTCTGGAAGAGGCGGCGCTCGATCTGGGTTGCCCGCCGGTCAAGACCTTCTTCCGCATCACCCTGCCGCTAATCCTGCCAGCCGTCGTTTCCGGCTGGATGCTGGCCTTTACCCTGTCGTTGGACGATCTGGTGATTGCCAGCTTCACCACCGGGCCGGGCGCGACGACGCTGCCGATCAAGATCTATTCGCAGGTGCGGCTGGGTGTGACCCCGGAAATCAACGCGGTCTGCACCATATTGATTGCCGTTGTGACGCTTGGTGTGATCATCGCCTCCATCGGCACCAAGCGGCGGGAGTTGCAGCGCCAGCGCGATGAGCACATTGCCGCCGCCGGGCGGTGAATGCGAAAGGTCAAGGTCGGGCTGACGACAGGATCAGATCCGGCCAGGAACCGCCGATGAACATCCGCAGTGGCGCAAAATTGCCTGCGGCATCATTGGCGCTGCTGGCATAGGCAGTGCCGGGGCGGACTTCCGTCGAGAGGGCCAATCCCTTGAAATTATAGGGAATGACACCGGAGAAAGAGGAGGACTGCACACTGCCCAGCAGATCACCCTTGCCAATATTGATACTGCCATCATCAAGCGTTGCTGAGACAGTCAGACTGTCAAACGGCAATTCACCAGTGCCAGCATCCTGCAATCGGAAAAACTTCTGTTCCGCCGCCTTGCGCCGGATGCCCTCCGGGTTGACGCCGGTGATCCGCCCCGGTCCGGCACTGAGGTCCAATGTGCCGGTAATATCCGCTGCACGGGTCTCCCACAGCGCCCGACTGGTCGCGGCCGAGACCGTCAGGGAGCCTGGTCCCAGCGGCAGGGGGCCATTCAGCGCCAGTTTGCCCTCGATATCGGAAAGATCTGCATTGGTCAGCGACAAATCGAGATGGCCGCCTTCGTCAAAGCCGCCATTGCGACCTTCGAGATGGGCAATCAATGTTCCATCGGCCAGCGTGCTGTCGGCAATGTCGAAGACCACGGTGCCATCGGTGGCCAGAATGCTGGCACCCATATCGGTGAGGGTGAAGGGCGCATAGGTCGCCTTGCGGGCCGAAAGCGTAAGGTCGAATTCTAGCCAGTCCAGCAGTCCACTTTTCCCGTTATTATGACTGGTGTCGGGCGCCGAGAGCGAGAAGGCACCAAGAAAGGTCGGAATATCCATCTGCTCAAAGGCCAGTGTGCCACTCAGCTTCGGCTTGCCGCTTTTCGCCTGGGCCATTTCCATCAGTCCGGTTGCACTGGTATCGTTGGCCGTAAAGGACAAGCTGTCCAGCCTCACCTTGTCGGTCTCTGCCGTCACTGTGGCGTTGACAGAGACTGTGTGCAGCGCTTCCGTGCCCGGTAGTGTCGCGCCTGTCCAAGCCAGAAGCCCCGGCACGTTGGAAATCGTTAAGCTGAGCTGGCCGGAGGCAAAACGGGCGGGCGCAAGCCCTGTCTTGCCGCTGAAACTACCCTTCAGGGTCGGTGCGGTCAGCGAAAACTCCGCTTGACCAACCCCGCCGCCCAGCAGGATCAAGGGCTGGGTGGAGGCAAAATCCAGCTGGGTGGCAACACCGCCGATGATCATATTGGCATTGCCGATCGCGGGTGCCGACATCACTGGCCAGAACAGATGGGAAAAGATGCTGTCGATCACCACCCGGCGCTGTAACGGTTGATCCTCGATGTCGATCCGGCCGTTTTCAATGGTGATCGATCCGATCCGGGCATCATAGGCCTTGTCCAGGCTTTGTCCGCCCTTGATGCTCTCCTGGACATGAGAAATGGCATCGGAGAGCAGGCCTTGTCCCGCCCAATCGAGATGGCCTTGCGTGTTGCGCCGCATGTAGATGTGGGGCCGGCTGAGATGGAAATCGTCAAAGACCGGATTGCCCATGGCTGCATGGACCAGTCCGAACGAAGCCGACAGCACGTCGATATGGGCAAGAACGCGCTTGGCCTTGCCAGCCGTCCCACCAGATTGAGCGGGATCTCGGTCGGTAATGGTAACATCGGGCAGGGTAATGCGCGGCTCTGGCCAGAATTGCAGGCTGGGCGTTCCTGCGATCTCTACGTCATGGCCGCTCCAGCGGCTGATGGCTTTTTCGATGCTGCCCCGCACCAGGCTGCTGGACACGATATAGGGTGCCGCCAGCCGGGATGCGACAAAAACGCAAAGTGCAACCGCGATGACGGCAATCGCTGTGCGGGCCAGCCGGGGACCGCGCCAACGCCCGGGCCCTGACCATTTCCGTTTTGAACCGAGCGTCACATCAGGCCTTTCACATCCGGTGCGAAGAATAAGTCCACTGCCGCCGTTCCGATACAGCAAAGGTCTTTGCCTGGCAATTTCCTTGGCCAATCATCGAGTAGCAATCATGGGGAGGCTACGCAGGATAGGAAATGTCCGGACTGGGATGCCTTGCTGATCATCCCGCCAGAACTCTTGGCGATGGGAAGGTGATTTCCACCAGCGTTCCCTCGTTCGGTGTCGATTGAATGGCAAAGCTGGCGCGATTGGCATCCACCATGGCCTTGGTCAGCGGCAATCCAAGACCGGTGCCGTCGCCGCGCAGCCGTGCGCCGCCGGGAGACACTTGCCGGAACGGCTTCATGGCCTGTTCCAGTTCCGCCCGCGTCATGCCGATCCCGGTATCGCGGATGCGCAGGGTTACGCTGCCATTTGGCTCGTAATTGGTGGAAACGATGATCTGCCCACCTGAAGGCGTGAACCGGATGGCATTCGACAGGATGTTGAGCACGATCTGCTTGATCGACCGCATGTCGGCCACGACATTCGGCACCGATTGCGACAGCGCCGTGCGGATGATCACCCGCTGGCCATTTGCCTGCGGCTGAACGATAGCCACGGCTTCGGACACCGTTTCGTTCAAGCCGACCGCGATGAAGTCGAGATCCATTTCGCCCGCCTCGATCTTGGAAATATCCAGGAGATCGTTGACGATATCCAGCACATGCCGGCCGGAACGGCCGATATCCGCGGCATATTCGGCGTAGCGACCATGGCCAATCGGCCCGAAGCGCTCATCCGCCATGATGTCGGCAAAGCCGATAATGGCATTCAGCGGCGTGCGGATTTCATGGCTGACCCGTGCCAGGAAGTCTGTCTTATGGGCATTGGCGGTTTCTGCGGCGCGTTTGGCGCTGCGCAATTCCTCTTCGGTGCGCTTCCATTGGGTGATGTCGCGGATAACAGCGCAAAAGCCGTTGGAAGAGGAGAGGCGACCAATGGTCATGAACAGCGGAATGAAGCCGCCGGAGGATTCCCGGCCGATCACTTCGCGTCCGTCGTTGAGCACGCTGGCAACGCCATGGCCGGTCAGCCCGCCCAGATAATCGAGGATCGCTCGCTGGCTCTCATGGGCAAACAGCGTCACGAACGGCTTACCGCGAATATCGTCTTCGTCATAGTTGAACAGCGCGCTGGCCGCGCCGTTCACCGTGCGGATCTCGCCATCGGTGCTGATGGTCACCACGCCATCGGTTGCCGTTTCCAGGATGGAGCGCAGCTCCTCCACCTCGATGCGCAGGCCGGTATGCTCCACCGCGTCAAGCCGGGTCGGATGGTCCAATCCAGGCTGTGAGCTGTCACCCGCATCGGCAACCGGACGAGGCGTATGATCCACAATGACCGCCTCGGCAGGCTTTGTCGCAGCCTGCGGCACCAGCGCCAGCAGCAAGGCGCTTGCCTCCTCCCAGCGGATCGATTGCAGCCGCGCCGAGACCGGCACCAGCGCATCATCGGCCCTGACCACGACGAGCCTGCCATCCCGGCGCGCGTCGCCCGTTCCAGGCTGATCGTCTTGCGGGTTATCACCCTGCACCCTGTCGTCGCGCTGTAAAAGTGCGTCCAGCCCACCGGACTGAGCCAATGCGTCGAGATCGGCATAGCCGGTCAGCGCCAGAAATTCCGGATTGGCATGGATCAGGGTATCACCGCGATGAGCAAGCAATGCCACGGGCAGCATGTCCAGCACATCAGGCGAAAACACCACATCACGTGGCGGACGTGGCAGGAGAGCGCCAGGCACGGATGCGAACGGCAGGATCATCTCGTCCGCAGCGTTTTTTACATCCTCTGCGTCATCGTTTGTATTGGCGAAAACCTCATCACCAGCAGAGGGAGCAGGGAAATCGACGACGGTCTCATCCAGCTCGTCTCCTTCCTGTTCAGAAACGACGTCAGCCGGCTGGTCGCCATCTTCGGCGCTTGTTGACTCGTCGCTTACCTCCGCATTGGCCTCTGCATTGACCTCTTCACTGGCCTGCGATGCCGATAGATCGGTGTCTGGATCTGGTTTTGTATTGTCATTCTCAGGCAGGCTGTCGCGCTCGGCACGTGGCGAAGGCACTGTTGTATCCGTTGCTTCGGGTGTCGCATGGTCGGCGTTGGCATCCGGCGTCTGCGTTTCGGCATCTGCTGCGGCAACAGGGGATGGGTTTTGGTCTTCGACAGTGGCTTTGTCGTCACGCCCCGTGTCGGTATGCCCCTTCTTGGACGATAGATCGCGGCTGCCGTCAGCGGATTTTGCGCCGAGTGCGTCCAATCTGCGGGCAATTTCCTGAAAGGTCGCATGTTCGGCGGGGCTCAAGCCTTCGCGGCCGAAATGGCGAGGCTTGAGTTGCACGATGTTTTCCGCCTGAGGAAGGGGGGCTGGGGCGCTGATGACCAAGGCCGGCACCTCTTCGCGTTCCGGCTCCTGTTCTTCCACCCGCTCTGGCGCAGAGATGGTATCAGCCTTTTCGACCTCTGCCGGAGCGGCCGAGGCATCGTCACGCATGTTTTCCTGAGGATCGGCTTGCGCCGCTTGCTCGGTCGTGCCGGTCTGATCGAGAGGGGTGCTTAAGGTCAGTCCCACCTTGTCGGTATCTTCGATGCAATCGGCCAGCCGCACGACGCCAAAGCCCCGGAAGCCATCAAAATCTCGATTGCGGGTATAGGTCGGCAAGGCGGCCAGATCGACCGGCACTTTCAAGCTGGTGCCTTCAATCGGCCAGTAGATCGTTTTGCCGGACCAGGTATCGCGCTTTTTCAGCAATTCGACGATTTTGCCATCGGGATCGAGATTGAACAGGGCAGCCAGATCGGCAAAGGTCTGGCCTTCGATGGCCGCCGACCGCGGGCCGACCGCCTTGGCAAATTCCGGCGAGACTTCGCTGAAACAGCCGAGTGCATCGACCTTCCACACGAACCGCGCCGCCCGCATGGTCGGTGCGAAGGCAAAATCCTCCTGGGTGTTCTCCTGTTGCCATGCGGTCTGTCCGCTGGCGGTCTCCGGCAATTCGGGCGTTTCTTCCTCGGAATGCGGCGCGGAGTCCGTCTCGCCCTCTTCCTGCTCAAAAGCGTCCGAAGAGGATGTGCTGGTCTCGGCTTGGCTCTCCTCAGACTGATCAGCGGGGTCAGCTGCGGCGGCGATGGCCTCCGGTTCTGCGGGTTCCTCTAGGCGGGCATCGTCCTTGGCTTCGATCTCATCCTGTTCGACACCGGCATTTAGATCCGAATCTGGCAGATCCGTGCTGGCTTGATGATCCTCGGTCAATGTCGCGTCGGACGTGTCACGCTGTTCCGTGTCAGCGGGGCTTTCCTCGGGAACGGACAGTTCTTCAGGCAAGTTCTCGTCTTCAGGCGCGGGCTCGCCAATGGCATGATCGTCCGGCTGCGGGCTCAGCGCATCCGCTTGGGACAGGTCTTCCGGCTCAGGTTCCAACTCGTGGATGCTGCCCAGGGCTTCGACCACATCCTCGAAAGTCTCTGGGGGCGTTGTTTCCTCGGACTTGGCTTCCTCGTGCTCCGCCTCTTCAACCTCAACAGCGATTGTATCTGCGGCTGGAAAAGTCTCTGACTGTGGAGACTCAGCAGCGGTCGCTGCTGGTTCTATCGAAACCTGCGGTTCGTGGACCTGTGGAGCGGTTACGGAAGCCGGGGTGGGCTGCTCCTCAGTAAACCCATCCGACGCATCCAGCGTTCCCAGCAGGGTTTCCACTGCAAACAGTAGGAACATCGCAGGGTCGTCGGCAATTCTGCCCAGCGCTGCGGGCAGGTTGCCGCGTGCTGTCGGAATAGGCCGCTTCATCAGGCCGCCGGGCTGGACTTGCGCCATCTGCACGATGGTTTCAATGGTGCGTGGCGTAATGCCGAGCCGGTCGAAATTGCCGGATGCACGGATCACTGCGCCCTTGCTGTCCAGAAGAGCCATATGGGTATCAGGGTCCTCGAAGCCGCGCAGCAGTGCTTCGCTGCGGGCCGAGGCGTCCCGGTAGCTGACCGGCATGGAAAACAGGATGACCACTTCGCCGGGGCGGATCTCGAGCCGTTCCAGCTGGGCTTCGACAGGCACAAGACGAAAGCCCGAACCGGCCCGCACCACCAACCGGCGCGCTTCGCCCGTTGTCTTCAATTGCCGGGCCATGGCGGCGATCTGCCGGAAGGTGACATCCTGGCGCGGTGGCCCCTGGTCGAGGAAATCGTAAACAGAAGCCGTTCCGAAGAAACCCGCTCCGGCGCCATTGGCCCAAAGCACCCGCTCCAGATCCAGTGAAAACAGCGCAAGTGCATCTCCACGCGCAAACCTGGCCCTGACCGCGCTGTGCACGGCGATATCAATGAAAGGGTATTGGATAGCGGGCATGGTCAACCTGTCGAGCTTTTTCGCCGGCACTGTTCTGAATTAACAGATTTTTAATAACTTCGCACCCCCTTCGGGTCCAGCGAAGAGCGCCTCTATCGCTAAACAGGGTTAATCTCGACAATTATTTTATTGTGCATCGCAACATAATATTGCAATGCACAATAAACGCTGTTATATGGCCTTTATCGAAAAACACCGGGCTGCAACGATCGGCCCCTTCCAAGGAGTTCCATCATGGCTACCAATTCGAAATCCACCCCTTTCTCTGCTGCTGCCTTCGACCCTGCAAAGATTTCCGACAGCCTGCGCGACTTCACCGAGAAGGGCGCTGCTCAGTCCAAGGAAGCCTATGCCAAGATGAAGACCGCTGCCGAAGACGCCACCAAGACGGTTGAAGCCACCTTGCAGAGCGCCCAGAGCGGCGGCATGGAACTTGGCCTCAAGGCAATCGACGCCCTGCGCACCAATGCCGAGCTGTCCCTGTCGCACATGGAAGCCCTGATGGGCGTCAAGTCTGTTGCTGAGCTGGTCGAATTGCAGACCGCCTTCATCCGCAAGCAGGCTGAAGTCACCGTCGAGCAGGCCAAGGCCATGCAGGAAACTGTCAAGAAGGTTGCCGAAACCGTGGCAAAGCCCGGCAAGGAAGCCGCTGAAAAGGCAATGTCCACCTTCAAGGTCTCCTGATCTTTTCGGTCACATATTGATGAAGATGAGAGGGTCGGTTCGTCCGGCCCTTTTTATTGCCGTCGCGGCCAGTGATCTGTAAATAAATGGGGAAGCGCAAAAAGGGGCTTGAAAAATTCTCCCACGCCCCGTATGTGACCCCTCGAAAGCGCTAGCGCTTGATGTGCGGTTGTAGCTCAGTTGGTTAGAGCGCAGGTTTGTGGCACCTGAGGTCGGAGGTTCGAGACCCCCCAACCGTACCATTTCTTCCACAATATTTTCAGATCATCTGCTTGCGGACCGTTTGTTCGGTTTCGTTTTGAATATTACATCTGTCCCGTCACCAGATAATACACGCCCGCGACCACGATAAGGCCGCCCAGTGCGCGCACCACCATGCCGTTATAGAGACGGCCCAGCCCGTAGCCGATGGCGATGCCGAGGATGTGGATCATGCCGGTGGCGACGACGAAGCCGACAGTGTAGGCGGCGGGGTCGGTGGCGTTGGGGGCCATTTTGCCATGTGGATAGCCATGGAACAGCGCAAACAGCGCGATGATCGAAAGCGAGGCGAATTCGGGGGCTTTCCAGTTGGCGGCGATGGCAGCACCCAGTGCCAGTAGCGAGAGCGCTATGCCACCAGAAATCACCGGGTCGGGAATGTCGGCCAACATACCAATCACGCCGCCGATGCACATGATCAGCGGGAAGGTGGCGGGCAGGGTCCAGACAGAGCGTCCCCCCATTTGCGCGCCCCAGAGACCGACGGCCAGCATGGCCAGGAAGTGATCGGCCCCCAGTAGCGGATGTTCAAAACCACTGCCGAAGCCGCCCATGGGGCCACCCAGAACATGGGCAAAGGCCGGTGCGGCGCTGCCTGCAAAACCCAGGAACGTGACGGCCAGGCGCAGGGGTAATCCGTTGATCGTGCTGGAACGTTTCAGAAAATACCCTTGGAAATGGTCCGGGATTCTCCTTGGATGAAATGGGGTCATTGTCGCTTTGCCCTTGCCGTTTTTCTCGAAGACTTTTTGGAAGCCCGTTTTTGGGAAGCCCGTTTATAGGAAGATTGGCCTGTAGCTGTAAAATATGGGGTATAAGTGACGGCCTGAGCGCTGACAACGTCCGGCTGTTATCGTCGAAGCTTTCTTTCTGGCTTGATCAGGTGCAAACAGGTTCCATGCATTTCGCGACCACAATTTGGTCGCAGAAACAGTCTGCATAAGGTGGCAGCCAAGGCAGGGCTGAAGCAGCACAGCCATTCAATTCGGGAGATCGGATATGCAAGAAAACTTTAAACGTCAGATCGTCGGGGCGGGGCGGCTTGCTGCTGTCGCAGCCCTTGTCGCCTTGATGCCGGGCATTGCCGAGGCGCATATCGTCCAGGGCGGTGCCGGTGGGTTCCTGCAAGGCTTCGAGCATCCCCTGTCGGGTGCCGATCATCTTCTGGCGATGTTTTCCGTCGGTCTCTGGGGCGCGCAACTGGGTGGCCGCAATGTCTGGGCGCTGCCAATCACCTTTCCGCTGATCATGGTCCTGGGTGGCATTCTCGGCATTGCTGGCGTGCCGCTGCCGGCGATTGAAACCGGAATCGCGCTCTCCATCGTCGTGCTCGGCGCAGCGATTGCGCTGGTCTGGCGGCCGCCGGAATGGCTGGCGCTGACGGTCATCGGCCTGTTTGCCATCTGCCACGGCTATGCCCACGGCGCCGAATTGCCAATTGCCGCCGATCCCGCCGATTTTGCCATCGGCTTCGTGATTGCCACCGGCCTGATCCATCTGGCTGGTATTGCCGTTGGGCTTGGTGTGTCGCGGGCCTTGGGCGAGCGCATGGTTCGTATTCCCGGCGGGCTAATCGCCATCGGCGGCCTTTATTTCCTTGTGACCTGATGGCAAAGCCGGGCACGCCCCTTGCTGGTCATCTGACGACGGGTCTAGCCCTTGTGGCGCTGCTCGGAGCAATTGGGATAGGCGCGTCGGCAGTGTGGACCTGGCTTGACCAGGAGACGCTGGACCAGTGGCTGCTATCGACCACGTTTACCATTGAACGCCTGCTGCCCTTGATCGGCACAGGCTTCATTCTGGGGCAATTGCCGAGACGGCGATTGCCGCTGGCTCTACTGGTGCTGGCGGCAGGCTTTGTCGCCGGTTTTGTCTGGCGCGATATGTGGATGCAGCTTCTGGCGCCTTTGCCCGCAGCGCCCAGCCATTTCTTTCTGGTTGGCCCCTTGGCCTGTCTGTTGGCGGGCGCAATTCTGGTCTTACCATTGCCGCTGCGGTTCTGGTCCGGTCTGGCGCTGTTGCCGGTGCTTGGGATCGCTCTTTCGCTGGCGATCTCTTTTTCCGATCCAAGCCTGCATGACCGGCTCTATCTGCCCTTGGCGCTGTCTGCCGCGCTTTGGCTGTTGCTGGTGTCCGGTCTTGTCGCTGGTATCGTCACCGCTGCCTGGACCAGGATTGCCTCGCGGGTTTATGGCAGCTGGTTGCTTGCCATCGGCATGCTGTACGGCGGTGCTTACATGGCCTCGAAACAGACCACACTCACCCCGCCGCCCTTCGCGGACCCTCCGGCGGCCAGCGATGATTTTTCAGGTTTTGAGCCTCTGTTCAAATCCCTGGACCGCTATGGTCCCCAGAGACCGGTGCTGGGGCCGGATGCGGGTGAGGGGAGGTTGCCATGAGCCGTTTGCCACTTGCCTTTCGCCGGAAGACCGCGCTTGCAGCCACGCTGGCTTTCAGTCTGCTGTCTGCTTCTCCCGTGCTGGCGCATCCCGACATCGCCATCACGCTGAGGGTGCTTTTTGACATGCATCATGGGGTGTTGACGGGGGTCGGGGAAAGCTGGTCCTTCGATGCGGCCTATAGCCGTGTTCTGCTGGATCGCTATGACCGGGACCGCAACAGCCAGTTTACCGCCGAGGAGGCCTCGGCCCTGCGCGACAAGCTGATTGCCGATCTTGGCCGCAAGCGGTTTTTCACGGAATTGTCGGTGGATGGCAGGCAGGCGGCGCGGTTGCAGCCGGTGGGCTTTACCGCTGAGATCCATGGGAATGTCGTGACTGTCACCTTTGCTTTCAGCCTGGCCGGACCGGTGGATCTGCGCGGTAAAAGCCTTGATCTGGAGGTCAAGGACAAGGACTATGTCGCCGCTTTCCGTCTGGCCGAGGCCGGTGGGCTTCAGATTCGCGGCGATGGTGGCCAGTGCCGGACCAGCCGCGTGCCGAACCCGGCCCATGCCTATTTCGCCGGGCTGGTCGTGCCGGAGCGGATAACCTTGACCTGCGGTCCTCCCTTATAAATAACCAGTTTACGCAAGCACTGTGGTTACAAATTCCGGGCTGCCGGAAAGGGTGTTGCTGACGGTGCAGATCTCGTGCTCGGCCCGGTCGGCAATCGCCTTGCGGGTCTCGGCGTCAATCTCGCCCTGGATGGTCAGGGTGATGTCGAAACGCTCAACCCGAGACAGGCCGTCTTTTGCCTTTTCTCCGGTGACGGAGGCGGTAATGCCGGTAATCTTGTCCATCACCCCCATCTCGCTGGCGGCAAGGCGCGCGCTAATCGTCAGGCAACCGGCCAGCGAGGCGTAGAGCAGGTCCAGCGGGTTGAAGCCCGGTTGTGACGGGCCGGTGACGATGGCCAGCTCACCGCCGGTGGCCGAGGTGATTTGCGGAAAACCGGTGCGGCCAATTACGGCGGTGGCGCCCACCGGGCGGGTTTTCATCTTGATCTCGGCCATGGTGCTTATCCTGGTTATAAAAAGATACCGCGATCCTGATCGACCCGCTCGCGTAGGTAATCCACCACGGTGCGAATGCGGGCCAGATCGCGCAGGCTCTCATGATAGGTGGTCCAATAGGCGCGGTGCAAGGTGATGTCGGGCAGAATGCGGACCAGGTCACGATGCTGTCGCGCGATGTAGCTGTGCAAAATACCGATGCCAGCGCCTGCCAGCACCGCTTCCGTCTGGCCGATGGCGGAGGAAATCTCAAAACTGGCGTTCCAGTTGCGCATGATTTCGCCGGTAAAATTCAGCGATGGCGTGAAGATCAGGTCTTCCACATAGCCGATGCGGTGATGATCCTTGAGGGCTTCCACCGTCTCCGGCAACCCGTGGCGCTCAATATACTGGCGGGAGGCATAAAGCGCCAAGCTGTAATCGGTCAGATGCGCCGAGACGAGGCGCCCCTGATCGGGCCGCTCCAGTGTTACGGCAATATCGGCCTCGCGTTGCGACAGCGAAAACGAGCGTGGCACCGGCACC
Organism: Gillisella vitis; assembly: GCF_021559775.1. GTDB lineage: Bacteria > Pseudomonadota > Alphaproteobacteria > Rhizobiales > Rhizobiaceae > Allorhizobium > Allorhizobium ampelinum. The sequence goes on from NZ_CP056047.1 coordinate 301,902, forward strand.
AGCTGGATTTTCAGTTCCGGGTGTCGCTCGATCAATCCGCCAAGCCGGGAGGCCAGAAAGAACACTCCAAACCCATCCGGCGCACCAATGCGCACCGTGCCTGCCACCTTGGCATCGGTGCGGCCAAGGCGGGCTTGGACTTCCAGCATTTCGGTTTCCATCCGCTCGGCAGAAGTGAGAAACGTCTCGCCCTCGGCGGTCAGTTCGCAGCCATTGGTGCGGCGAATGAACAGCCGTGTTTTCAGCGCATCTTCCAGCGCCGTCAAACGGCGTGAGAGCGTGGCGTGGTTCAGCCCCAACCGTTTTGAGGCGGCCAGAATTTGCCCCGTGCGGGCAATGGCCAGAAAAATGCGAACGTCATCCCAATTCATAGCAGCATCCATTTATGCACAACGGATGCGTAAATCATCGCGTTGCGTTGTGCAAATTAAAGCGCGATAGTGGCCTATCAAAAACACTCAGGAGGATCACCCATGTATCAGATCGGGCATTTTATTGGCGGCAAGGCCGTGGCTGGCACTTCTGGTCGCAAGCAGCCGATTTTCAATCCGGCCACGGGCGATATTCAGGGCGAAGTGGCTCTGGCCAGCGCAGACGAGCTGAATGCAGCGGTGGCAGATGCCAAGGCCGCCCAGCCAAAATGGGCCGCCACCAATCCGCAGCGCCGCGCCCGCGTGTTCATGAAATTCGTGGAATTGCTCAATACCCATATGGATGAGCTGGCCGAAATGCTGTCGCGCGAGCATGGCAAGACCATTGAAGACGCCAAGGGCGATATCGTCCGTGGTCTGGAAGTTTGTGAATTCGTCATCGGCATTCCGCATCTGTCGAAGAGCGAGTTTACCGAAGGCGCAGGCCCGAACATTGATATGTATTCGATCCGTCAGGCCGTGGGCATCGGCGCTGGCATTACCCCGTTCAATTTCCCGGCGATGATTCCGATGTGGATGTTTGCCCCGGCCATCGCTTGCGGCAATGCCTTTATCCTCAAGCCTTCCGAGCGCGATCCGTCCGTGCCGATGCGCCTCGCCGAATTGATGATCGAAGCGGGCCTGCCTGCTGGCATTCTCAACGTCGTCAATGGCGACAAATCAGCTGTCGATGGCCTGCTGACTCATCCCGATATCGGTGCAATTTCCTTCGTGGGCTCCACCCCGATTGCCCGTTACGTTTATGGCACGGCAGCAGCCAACGGCAAGCGCGCCCAATGCTTTGGCGGCGCCAAGAACCACATGATCATCATGCCCGATGCCGATCTGGATCAGGCCGCCAATGCGCTGATGGGCGCAGGCTATGGCTCGGCTGGGGAACGCTGCATGGCGATTTCCGTGGCCGTTCCTGTTGGTGATGAAACCGCCGACCGGTTGATCGCCAAGCTGACCCCGATGATCGAGAGCCTTCGCATCGGACCCTATACCGATGACAAGGCTGACATGGGCCCTGTCATTACCAAGGAAGCGCGCGATCGTATTCTGGGCCTGATTGATGGCGGCGTGGACGCCGGTGCCAAGCTGGTCGTCGATGGCCGAGATTTCAAGCTTCAGGGCTATGAAAACGGCAATTTTGTCGGCGGCTGCCTGTTCGACAACGTGACCCCTGATATGGACATCTACAAGACCGAGATTTTTGGACCGGTTCTTTCGGTGGTGCGCGCCAAAAACTATGAGGACGCCCTCGATCTGCCGATGAAGCATGAATATGGCAATGGCGTTGCGATCTATACCCGCGATGGCGATGCGGCCCGTGATTTTGCCAGCCGCATCAATATCGGCATGGTCGGCATCAATGTGCCGATTCCGGTGCCGCTGGCCTATCACTCCTTCGGTGGCTGGAAGGCGTCTTCCTTCGGCGACCTCAACCAGCATGGCACGGACTCGATCAAGTTCTGGACCCGCACCAAGACCGTTACCAGCCGCTGGCCCTCCGGCATTAAGGACGGCGCTGAATTCGTTATGCCGACGATGAAATGATGCCTGCGGTTTTTCTGTCTGCGCGTCCTCGCGGCACTCCGTTTGCTGCGGTTGCGCGGGCTGGCATCAAAGACGGTGCCGAGTTCGTCATGCCAACGATGAAGTGATGACGTAAGACGTCGTACCAAAAATTATCACCAAGGCGGGTCTCCAGCGGCCCGCCTTTTTTCGTGATAAAAAGCCAAAATCAACACTCCAAGCATGAAAATCTTTTCTGGAGAAACACGCTCAAAAAATGTTAATTTGGAATTGTTCAAAAGTACAAAAGCCATTATATATGCCGATATGGACGGACAAAATTGGCGCTTTGCCAAGGACCGCCAAGCGGCTAAGGTTCGCTGGACCAGCTTAAGGAGTGGCGCATGCGCTTGACGAAGCAGACCAATTACGCGGTACGCATTCTGATGTATTGCGCGGCGAACAAGGACCACCTGAGCCGTATTCCGGAAATTGCCAAGGCCTATGGTGTCTCCGAACTGTTCCTGTTCAAAATCCTTCAGCCGCTCAACAAGGCGGGTCTGGTGGAAACCGTGCGTGGCCGCAATGGCGGCGTGCGCCTGGGCCGTGCGCCTGAAAAGATCAGCCTGTTTGACGTGGTCAAGGTGACGGAAGACAGTTTTGCGATGGCTGAATGCTTCGAGGACGATGGCGAGGTCGATTGCCCGTTGATCGACAGCTGCGGCCTGAATTCGGCGCTGCGCAAGGCGCTCAACGCTTTCTTTGCGGTGCTGGCGGAATATTCCATCGATGATCTGGTCAAGGCCCGCCCGCAGATCAATTTTCTGCTGGGTATCGAGGATCTGCCCCGTCTGGCAGCTGCACCGGCTGCCTGAGCCTGTTTGTTTTAAAAGTGGTGATATAGAGCGCCCTGACCTCCGGTCCGGGCGTTTTTCGTTTGTGGAGAGGCTGGGATGAGGCGGTTGACCAGGGACGGCAATACGCTACTTGAAAGTAAGTGACGTATCCGCCCGGAGAGATCAGCATGACCGCCCATCAGACAGCCAACACCGTTCCTACCAGACCTTGGGCGATCATCGTCATGGGGGTCAGCGGCTGCGGCAAAAGCTCGATTGGCGAGGGCCTGGCGAAAAAGCTTGACGTCCCCTTCCTGGAAGGAGACGGCCTGCATCCAGCCGCCAATGTCGAGAAAATGGCCAAGGGCACGCCGCTGACCGATGAAGACCGTTGGCCCTGGTTGCAAGCGATCGGCGATAAAATGGCCGCCGCCTTGCAGGAGGGCCAGACCATCATCGTCTCCTGCTCGTCGTTGAAGAAAAGCTATCGCGACCTGCTGCGCGAAGCGACCGGCAATCGCACCGCGTTCATTTATCTGGAAGGCTCGAAAGAGCTGCTGACCCGCCGCATGGGTGAACGCACCGGACATTTCATGCCGGTCAGCCTACTGGAAAGCCAGCTTGCGACACTGGAAAGCCCGAAAGATGAGCCTTGTGTGGTGACAGTCGATATCGATCGCAGCATTGACGCCATTGTCGAGGCCGCAGCAGTCGGGCTGTCGGAGCTGGAATAACAACGATTTGCGGTGATCAGACCGGATCGATCCGGCAGCTGTGATCCTGCACATCTTCACCGCCGGAAAAACCGATGGTCGCGGCAGGGACAACATCGGTGAGAATCATGAAGCCAGGGCCGCTGGCAAAGCTCGCGCCAACCACCACCAGATTGTGGCTTGCCATCTCCGTTGACGGGTCTTTCAAGATCTTGGCCAGCGCCAGAAACGGATTGTAGCCCGCCAGCGTATCGCTCTCGACCTTCATGGCGATGAAATGGTGTCCGGCCACCGCGACCGGCAGGGACGCCCAGTCGGTGCCGATGTCATAGGCCATCTTGGTCAAAAGCGCATGGGCATCCGGGCTGAGGCAATCGATATGGATATGCAACTGGTTCTGCGAGCGGGCGTTTTGTGCGTTGACCGCCAGGCTGAGCATATCGCGCGCCAAGGGATGCGGCAGTTTGGCATTGACGGCGGCCCGTTCGTTCCAGGCATCGGCAAAGAAATTCGGCGTCTTGGCATCCAGCAGGGCAGGGCTTTCGATGCCGGTGATCTTGTCGGTCGGGATCAGCAGATGTTGCGCCACGCCGCGCTGGTCCTTCAGCAGCGCGTAATGTTCGCCGGCATTGACGCTGACGCAAGGCGCTGTCGCGACAACACATTTGTCGTGAACGATCTTCCACAGCGCGTCGGGATCGGCATGGGCAATCGCGCTGGCGGCAAGCAGGCCGATGAGACCAAGGGCGAGGGAGGAAAGCGGGCGGCTGGTCATAGTGATCCCTTGAGCAAATCATTGACTTCAAGCACCCGACTGTAAGGCCCGTCTGCCGATTTCCTGTGACGCCCGGTTTGTCCGCAGATCACATTTTCGGGATCTTTATCAGGCCCTGAACCGCTCTGGGCGAAAGGCCGAGATATCCAGAAACGGCGTTTCGCCGCTCATCGCTTCTGCCAGCAACCGCCCCGTCACCGGACCCAGTGTCAAGCCATGATGGGCATGGCCAAAAGCCAGCCACAGGCCCTTGTGGCGCGGCGCCTGGCCAATCACCGGCATCATATCCGGCGTGCAGGGCCGCGCGCCCATCCAGGGTTCCGCGTCCAGCCGCTCGGCCAGCGGAAAAATGGTGCGGGCGACTTTTTCGGCCCGCGCCAATTGTACCGGGGTTTTCGGCGCATCACGCAAGGCGAATTCCGCCCCGGTCGTCAGCCGGATGCCCTGGGTCATTGGCGCTAGGAAATAGCCGCGCTCCTTGTCCATCATCCAGTTGTTCAGCACTGCATTGCCGGTGCTGGCATAGTGCATGTGGTAGCCGCGCTTGACGCCGAGCAGGAACCGGTAGCCGAGCTTGGCCGTCACCCCATCCGACCACGGGCCGAGGGCCACCACGACCTGTTTGCCATCGATCACACCATCGTCGGTGGCGACTTGCCAGCCGCTGCCTGCCTGTTTCAGGCTCATGGCATCACCGTGCATGAAGCGTCCGCCGAGGCTTTCGAACGTGGCGAGATAGGCCTTGGTCAGCCCAAGCGGATCGAGCACCGACCAGGGATCGCTCCATTTCAGCCCGCCGATGAAATCCTGGCTCAGATGCGGCTCTTCGCGGGCCAGATCCGCTGCCGTCAGGGTTTGAAATTGAATACCGTATTCACGCCCCAGCCGTTCGGCCTCAGCCACTTCCTTGTCGCGCACGGCCTGGGTGCGAAACGCCTCGACCCAACCGTCCTTGCGGATCAGCGCTTCGGCCCCCGATGCCTCGATCAGCTCTTTGTGTTCGGTGATTGAATGCTCGATCAGCGGCGCATAGGCCCTGGCGATCACCTCATGGCGCGGCTTGTTGGAATGCCACCAATAGGAGGAGAGGAACGCGGCAAGCTTCGGCAGGGCTTTCAGATGATAATGCGCATCGATCCGGTTGTTGAGACCGTAGCGCAGGATCAAGCCAAGATCCTGCGGAAAGCCGTAGGGCACGACGCCTTCGCGCTGGATCAGCCCGGCATTGCCGTAGGAGGTTTCTTCGCCTGCGCCCCGCCTGTCCACCAGCACCACAGATTTGCCGCGCCGCGCCAGCTGAACAGCGGTGGACACGCCGATAATACCGGCGCCAAGAACAATTGCATCGACAGACATGAAAAGACCCACGGTCAAGGATTGACTGCCACGACCATGCAAAAGCGCTGGGAAATGCGCAAATGAAAACTTTCTGAAATGGCAGGATTTTTATCCTGCCATTGCGGTGCTTCGGTCTTTCTCTACTCCCGGTTTCAAATAAAGGATCTCAGATATTCCGAAAGGCACAGAATGGCCATCGCCTGCCCATAGGGCATCGAGGTCAGCTTGATAGTGCGATAGAAATCAAGATCCGAACCCATGGCGGTGCCGAAGGACACCTGGTTCAACTCGCCCTTGGCGTCGATATTGGCAATGACACCGCGCACCGCGCGTTCCGCCACGTGCCGATAGTCCGCGCTGATATACCGTTTGCGCACCGCCTTCATCAGTCCATAGGCAAAACCGGCGGTGGCCGAGGCTTCCAGATAGCTGCCCTCGTCATCGACCAGCGTGTGCCAGAGGCCGGAAGGGTCCTGATATTTGGCAAGGGCTGCGGCCTGACGGTCGAGCGTCGAGAGCAGATGACGCCGCACCGCGTCGCCTTCCGGCAATTGCAAGAGATCGATGAATTCCGGAATGGCAATGGTCACCCAGGAATTGCCACGGGCCCAGAGTGCGCGGGCAAAATTATGATTGCCATCGAAGGTCCAGCCATGGAACCACAGGCCGGAGGCGCGGTCGGCGAGATATTGGCTATGGATCAGAAACTGATACTTCGCCTCTTCCACATAGTCCGGGCGGTTCAACAGCAGGCCGATCTTGGCGAGCGGCATGACGCTCATCATCAGCGTATCGTCCCACATTTGCTGATCGTTGACGCTGTTATAGACGATATGCTGCAAACCGCCTTCGCGCGTGCGCGGCATCTCATGCATCACCCACTCGGCCCAGGTTTCCAGATAGGGGATAAAGGCCGGGTTGGGCGCATGTTCATATAGGCAGGCGAGCGTCAGGAACGGGCAGACCGTGTTGATATTCTTGGTCGGCGTGCCCTCGGCAAGCCGTGCCGAAAACCAGTCGGTGATAACAGCCATCGCCTTGGCATCGCCGGTCTGCTGCCAATATTTGAACAGGCCGTAAAGCCCGATACCATGGGTCCATTCCCACCCGGCCCAGCCCTTGGTGTCGATCACCCGCCCATCGTCCAGCCGCAGCAGGAATTCCCCTGTGGTGTCCGTGATGTTGATCAGATTGTCCGTCAACCGGCTAATCAGCCCGACAACCTCATTGCGCGTCACAAAACGCTCCGGCTGCGCCAGCAAAGGATGCATGGTCATGGTTACTCCTCCTCGACGCCCTCCACAGCGTCGGGGTGAAGGGAGCATAGACAGGAGGGGATTGCAAGAGTGGGGGAGATTGGTGGCTTGAGAGTACTGACCTAAACAGACCGCGCTATTATCATTGCTATACTGACGTTCGTACACCATTTAGTTTGCAGTAGCGGAAAATCGAAAGGCTCATGTCCATGGACATCAAAAGAAACGGCACCCAGCCGTCTACCAAAGGTCCATCGGACTGGTTTTCCGGCACGGTCCGCATCGATCCGTTGTTTTCGCCCAACAATGCCCGCCGCGCCGCCGCAGCCAGCGTGACATTCGAGCCCGGCGCACGCACCGCCTGGCACACCCATCCCCTCGGCCAGACGCTGATCGTCACCGCCGGCCTCGGCCTCGTGCAGCGCGAGGGCGGCCCGATCGAAACCATTAATCCGGGTGACGTCGTCTGGTTCGAACCCGGCGAAAAGCACTGGCATGGTGCCTCCGCGACCACAGCCATGACCCATATCGCCATTCAGGAGCAATTGGATGGAAAGGTGGTCGACTGGCTGGAGCAGGTGACGGACGAGCAGTATCGATCCGTGTGATCGGGTTTACGCTCCGCCACAACAATGCGCTGCATTCGAGACGCCCGGGCGCATACCTGCGCCAGACCGCATGCCTGTGACGGCGACGTCATTGGTCCTAGTCGGTTGCATTTTGTGGAAAGGTGATCTCTGTCGTGAAGCCCTTGGTTGGCAGCACGTCGAACCGGAAGCCATGCAATTTGGTAATCGCGGCCACCAAGGTCAATCCCAACCCCAACCCTCTTGTGTGGCGGCTTCGGTCTGAGCGGTAAAAGCGCTGAACAAGGAGATTTCTCTCGCTCTCAGGCACGCCTGGGCCAGTGTCGCTCACGCGGAGCGCTTTTCGCTCGTCTTCCACGACAAGGCAAACATCGATCCTGCCGCCCTCGGGCGTGAATTTTATAGCGTTATCAACGAGATTGGCGACGGCCTCGAAAATCAGATCCCGATCTCCGTGAACGACAATGTCGACATTTGCCCTCACTGTCAGTGTCAGCAGCTTCTCTTCAGCAATGGGCTCATAGAGGTCCCCGACTTCCAGCACGAGCTCCGCGAGTTCCACTTTGTCAAATGCCTGAAGTCTGCGCGCTTGTTCAATCTCTCGAACACGCAAAATGGCTGTGACGATGGAGATCGCGTGGTCAATTCCTGAAATCGCCCGATCCATGGCGAGCTGCATGTCCTCAACGGAGGTCGCATTGCGCCGAGCCCTTTCCAGGCCGAGGCGCACTCTGGCCAGAGGTGTTCTCAAATCGTGGGCTATATCGTCACCGACGGCTGCGAGGTCCTCAATGAAGGCCTGCATCTCGTCGAGCATGCCGTTGACGATTTGGGCAAGGTTGTCGAGGGGGTCCTGCACATTGCGGTAGGGCAGGCGCTGTTTCAAATCGCCCGCAACAATCTGTGCGATCCGGATTTGCATTTCGTTGACACGCCTGTGAGCGTTCAAGCCAAAAAACACCGCCGCCGCCAGGCCAAACGTCAGCACCGGAACCAGGCCAAACAGCAGGCCCCTTTCCACCATGGATGCGGCCTGCTCATTATCGGCCGTACTCCAGCCAACGAACAGAATATTGCCATCTGGCAGGCGTCGCGCAACCGCGCGCGCCCGCTGTTGTCGCGGTGGTGTTTGATCCGTGCGAACAATGGAGACCTGTCTGGGCGGCATATCCAGCGCCAGTCCCGACGGAAATTCCTGGACATTTCCCGACACACGGTGGCCATTGGCTGTGAAAATACCCGTTGGCTTCACCCGTCGCGGGTCTTGTCTTACGCGTTCCTCATAGGCATCCATCCGCCCCAGAAGAGCACCTTGCGTGATGACGCTTGCTTCTTGCAAAACCAGCTCATCCAGTTGATTGATCAACTCGCGGCCAGTGGTCTGGACATAGGCAAAGCTAAAGCTCAGCACCATGGGAACGGTTATCGCCGTCACCAACACCACCACATAGCGGAAACGGGATTGCCGGACCCATTCAATCGGGCGCGCGAAGTACAAAACCTTCTCCACGAACATTCGAGATCATGGGGTGATCTCCCGGATGATCAATTTTTCGCCTGAGCCGACCCATATGCACATCGATGAGGTTTGAATCGGGAACGAATTTATATTTCCAGACTTCCTCAAACAGCATTCCGCGCGTCAGAAGCTGTTCGCAATGGCGCATCATATATTCGAGCAGCTTGAATTCTCGGGGAAGAAGCTCAATCTCTCTTTCGCCGCGGCAAGCGCTGCGCTCCAGAAGGTCAAGCTCAAGCGGTCCAACCCGCAGCACTTTTGCCGACATGTCAGCGGGGCGGCGAAGAAGGGCTTCTACGCGGGCGACAAGTTCGAGGATCGCAAAGGGCTTGGTGAGATAGTCGTCGCCACCGGCCCGCAGGCCGCGCACACGGTCATTGACGGCGCTGAGGGCACTGATGACAAGCACAGGCGTGCGGACTTGTTCGCGCCGCAGTGTATCAATCACAGCAAGGCCATCCATACCAGGCAGCATACGGTCAACGATCAGGATGTCAGCCCCGCCATTCCTTGCGCGTTCAAGGCCCCTGGCACCATCGGATTCCCAGTCAACGGCGTATCCGTAATCTTTCAGCTCAGCGCAGATATCTTGTGCCGTATCTTCATCATCCTCAATAAGGATAACTTTCGCCATGGCCTATTCCTTGGTGCGTCGGTCCCTCCATAGATGTTGCAGGTCATCCATTATTGCCAGAGCACACGCGTTTCAAATGCCGATTTACTGTTTCAATCCTACGGTTTTTCAAAAAATAGCGCAATTGTGCGGTGTGTGATTCAACGCACGCCCGCCATAGCCAGGCTTGCCGTCAGGGACCGTGACGACCGTTCTTAAATTTCTATTTAATGGCTTTTGTCATGTCACTGCGTCAAACCCCAGCAACTGCGCGACAGAAAGTCGCGTGCTGACTTGTCACAATGCTGCATAATCCTCCCTCAAACCGGAATCGGTTCAGGGATTATGCAGCACATTTAAAACGTTACAGCGTCCTTTGTGCGTTTTATAAAACGCACGGCGCTGTAGGGTGCGATCGTCAAAGGTCATGGCAGTCGCCCTTAACCTCAATTAGGTGCCAGATGCCCGTTCATCGTAAAGACAACCCATCCATTGCCGCAGGCATTCAAGGCCCGGTTTTGAGCCGCCGTCAGCTTTTGGGATCGGCGGCCACAGGGGCGGTCGTTCTCGGTGCGACCTCTGTGCCAAGCTGGGCGCAAGCACCGGAAAAAACCGTGGATGTCCTGTTGATCGGTGGCGGCATCATGAGTGCGACGCTGGGTGTTTTGCTCAGCCAACTTGAGCCGAATTGGACGATTGAAATGCTCGAGCGGCTCGACGCCGTGGCCATGGAAAGCTCCAACGGCTGGAACAATGCCGGCACGGGGCATTCGGCCCTGGCCGAGCTGAATTATTCGCCGATGGATGCGAAAGGCAATGTCCATATCGAAAAGGCGATCGAAATCAATTCGGCCTTCCAGATCACCCGTCAGTTCATGGCCCATCAGGTTGATGTTGGCGTGTTGAAAAATCCGCGCTCGTTCCTCAACTCGACACCGCATATGAGTTTCGTCTGGGGCGATGAGAATACGGCGTTTCTTGCCAAGCGGTTTGAAGCGTTGAAAGCCAGCCCGCTGTTTTCCGGCATGCAGTTTTCGACCGATCATGACAAGATTGCCGAATGGGTGCCGCTGATGATGGACGGGCGTGATCGCGCCCAGAAGCTTGCGGCCACTTGGAGCCCACTTGGCACCGACGCCGATTGGGGCGAAGTGACCCGCCAATATGTGACGCATCTAAAGAGCCATCCGAGCTTTGCGCTGCACACCTCCAGTGAAGTGGAGGCGATTGAAAAGAACACAGACGGATCATGGAACGTCAGCTACGCGAACCGCAAGGATGGATCGTCAACCACCGTCAAGGCGAAGTTCGTGTTCATCGGTGCGGGCGGTGGTGCGTTGCACCTTCTGCAGATGGCTGGCATTCCTGAAGGCGATGACTACGCGGGCTTCCCCGTCGGCGGTTCGTTCCTGGTCTGCGACAAGCCGGAAATCGCAAACCGGCATTTTGCCAAGGCCTACGGGCAGGCTTCCACCGGTGCGCCGCCAATGTCGGTTCCGCATCTCGACACCCGCGTGTTTGATGGCAAGCGCCACCTGTTGTTTGGCCCCTTCGCAACCTTCTCGACAAAATTCCTGAAGGAAGGATCGCTGTTCGATCTGCCTGCGACAATCACGCTCGAAAACATCTGGCCCATGCTGAAAGTTGGCTATGATGAGTTTGATCTGGTCGAATATCTGGCCGGACAGCTTTTGCTGTCAGACGCAGATCGGCTAGAGGCTCTGCGCGCCTATTTTCCCAATGCCAAGGCCGAGGATTGGCGCCTTTGGCAGGCAGGCCAGCGAGTTCAGATCATCAAGAGAGACGCCAAAAAGGGCGGCATTCTCAAGCTCGGAACAGAAATTGTGGCGGCCAAGGATGGCAGCATTGCCGCCCTGCTCGGCGCTTCTCCGGGCGCGTCAACGGCTGCACCGATCATGCTGGATCTGCTCCAGAAAGTGTTTGCCGAGAAATTGGCGACACCGGAATGGCAGGAGAAGGTGCGCACCATGGTGCCAAGCTATGGCGTCAACCTCAATGAAAACCCCGATATGCTGGCCAAGGAATGGGCGGCGACGGCAGAGCGCCTTCAACTGACGCTCGCACCACCGGCAATCGACATGTCCGCAATCACAAAGCCAGGCGTCAGCGCACCGGCGGGAGACATCAAGCGTGTGCCGGACATGGCTCTGTAAGTTCTGGCCTTACGCGAGAATGAATGCGCGCCGTGGCGGGCATTCGGCGGATCCTGGTGGAAATATATGTCGTTGAATGCAGTATTGTGTGTTTTGTGAAGCACACAATACTGTAGCATCCACGCAAAGGCGATGAGTTGCATGCCAGACCATCGGCCAGAATTTCAACTGTAATTTTCTGCACATGGTCTGCGATTATATTGAGCTGAATTTCATCCGGTTTAGAAAGAGAAAGATCGATCATGAGTGATCATCACGTCGTGGTTGTTGGCGGTGGCTTTGGCGGGCTTCAGCTGGTGCATGATCTCAAAGGCAGCGGAGCACGGATAACGCTGATCGATCGGCGAAACCATCACCTTTTCCAACCTCTTCTTTATCAGGTTGCAACAACCATTCTCTCCACCTCGGAAATCGCCTGGCCCATTCGCCATCTCTATAGCGACCGGCAGGAGGTTTCGACATTGCTGGGTGAAGTCGGTGGCGTCGATGTCGCTGCAAAGCAGGTGATGTTACGCAGTGGGGCATCCATATCCTACGACACGCTTGTTCTGGCCACCGGAGCGACCCATGCCTATTTCGGACGCGATGAATGGGAGCCTGTGGCACCGGGCCTGAAGACGCTTGAGGATGCCACGACAATTCGCCGCCGCCTTCTTCTTGCCTTCGAGCAGGCAGAAACCACCTCTGACCCAGTGATGCGTGAGGCGCTTCTGACATTTACCATTGTTGGGGCCGGCCCAACAGGCGTCGAACTTGCCGGTATTATCGCCGAGCTGGCGCACAAGACCCTCCCCAAGGAATTTCGCGCCATCGATACCCGCAGGACAAAGGTGATCCTGGTCGAGGCGGGCCAACGTGTGCTGCCAAGCTTTGCACCGGAACTGTCCGCCTATGCACAAGGCGTGTTGGAAAAACTCGGCGTCGAAGTTCGTCTTGGACAGCCTGTTACACAGTGCTCAAGTGAGGGCGTTCAGATTGGTGAACAATTCACTCCAAGCCGGACGATCGTCTGGGCGGCTGGTGTTCAGGCATCAGCCGCCGCGCGCTGGCTCAGTGTTCCTGCCGACAGGGCGGGTCGCGTGGTTGTAGGGAAGGACCTTACCGCGCCAGAAATGCCAGATGTTTTTGTGATCGGTGATACGGCATCGGTCATGCAAGGCAATAACACGCCCGTACCGGGTATTGCGCCTGCAGCCAAACAACAGGGCGCCTATGTCGCCAAAGTGATCAAGGCGAGACTGAGAGGCAAACCCGCTCCCGCACCATTCCATTACCGGCATCAAGGCAGCCTTGCCACTATCGGCCAGAGTGCTGCCATTGTTGATTTTGGCAAGGTAAAGCTAACAGGTAGTCTCGCATGGTGGATATGGGGTCTCGCCCATATCTATTTTCTCATCGGCACGCGCTCAAGACTTGCGGTCGCCTGGAGCTGGTTGTGGATTTATCTCAGCGGCCAGCATAGTGCCCGCCTGATTACTCAAAAAGAGACGATGAGGGATGATGGGCAGGCGAAAAAATAAAATTAATAAATGATATCGTAATTTTAAGAAGCGTAGCGACTAGACCGAGATTAAGGTTGCGGATGGAGGAGCTTCGAGACAGTGGAATTCGCTACTCTTGAATGGGTCGACTGGTTCAACCAGCGACGACTTCTCGAGCCGATGGGGAATATACCGCCAGCCGAAGCCGAAGAGCGATATTACGCCATGCTGGACGAAGCAGCCATGGCCGCATAACTTAAACAAAATGGCCCCGGCAAACCCGGCGCGGTTCAGAGGTTTCGTGTAGGATGCAACCAGATACCATCACGGCGATGGCAACGCATTTATGCAAAGTCGTAGCGTAGGTCTCAACCTAGCCTCGAAAAATTTCCCCCAACATTTACAAGGTATCCAAAGCGGACGCCAGCATAGTGCCGTTGGGCTTCGGGTATTTCATCTACCACGATCTCAAAGCCACCTAACTCGGCCATGTGCCGACCGGCGAGGAATGCCATCAAAGTCTCACACCAAACCAATGCGCTCTCTATAAAGAAACGAAAGAACTCATCGGCTCTAACTATGTCGAGTGGCGTGGCTTCATGAAGCACACCGATTTCAGGCTCTAGAAGCTCTTTGTTTGCGGTTAGGCGATAGTCGTTCACAATTATCTGTCTGTCCCTCTTGGGATGCTCAATACAGTGCCGGACATTTCTCACAAGTTTGCCGAAGTGAGCTAGACCTTCCACAAATCCAATGAATTCGTCATCCTCTGGGAGCGTCTTGACGAGATGGTTATGTAAACCGTCAAACCACTTGCCAGATTTCCTCAATGTCTCCTCACTGTAGAAAATACAACAAAGATCGAATACGCCTTGCATTGCGTGATCCATCTTCTGGATAAACGTCTTTGTCTCAGCGTGAAGTCTTGGATAGGATGGAAGAGCAAGCGCGCCCTGTTTCGGCTGAATTGTCGTTTCACGGTTGTGCAGCAGCACGCGCTTGATCTCTCCGGCCACGCTATCCGCTGCAACAAGGTCATTCATAATGTCGATGACTGACAAGAGGGCAGACTCATGTGACACTGAGTCGATGAGCCGTTCCTTCTTGAATAGTTCTAGACCTGTTAGAAGCGTCTTCTGAACTACATCGGATTTCGCACCAACATCAGCGATTTTCTGTACTGTGTTTGGTATATCTTCTCTCGTGCGACCTGGATCGATCTGATCAGCAAGCGCGATAACGTAAATTGCCTCTTCTTTAATCGCAAAGAGTCTGTGACCTATCCCCTCAGCGGACACTACTGCGCCGTCGCTCTCGTCGCCAACCATCAGCATTCCGCCACCCTCTCGAATGCGGTCTATTCTGCGCTTCGCTGACTTTTCTTCCGTCATGAGCCTACCTTTAACGACTAATCGGCGGTGCTATCGTATCCCGTTCTCAAGAAAGACCGCGTCCAACCTGTCTACAATTCCTTGTATCCAAGGGGGTATGCGTGACGCAGTGATGCGCCATTCCTGAAAATCGCGAACTGCTTTGTCCCAATCGGGAAAGCCACTCGCTGTAGCAATTTTCGTTTTATTGTCTTCGGTTGTCTTGAGCATTGTCAAAGCAATCGCTTGCTGTTCATCCAGAAATTTCACGATGCTAAGATGTAACTCAGGGTGTTCGCTTGCGATCTGTGACGCCAGCCGTTTGAGGCGCGGTGAAGCCATTGCGAGGATATCAAGCGCTCTGCCGACCTCACCGGCGACTTCGGCGTTCAATCGGGATACCTCGGCGCGTTTATCGCTTCGGCGCATCGCTTGATCGCTACCCATGCCGATTAGCGTAAGCAGCCACGAAATAAAATCCATGCGCCCCCCCCTGGAATGTCCCATTGCCAAGTTGCGCAGATTATAAGGGATTCGCAAGGGAAAGAATATCGCGTGCTGATCCGCAAGAATGACCCGGAAAAGTGTTCCGGTTACTCTTTTCAGATCTTCTCTAAGTAATTGATTGCATTGATAAAAGAGAGATTGGCTGGGGAACCTGGATTCGAACCAAGATTAACGGAGTCAGAGTCCGTCGTTCTACCGTTGAACTATTCCCCAGCAGGGGCGGCGTTGCCGTCTGATGGATGCGGCTTATAAACAAAAGCTGGTTGATTGCAACTGTCTTTTTGCAAAAAAGTGAACCGGTTCAGACAAATCGGTTTTGCAGCGGTTCCGCACTTTGAGTGAAGCTGGTTTCGGCCTTGGTTGGTCGGGGAGGGGGGCTTAAAAAGCATTTGGAGAAGCTTGCCGGGCCTGCTACAATTTTACCAACGAAAATCTAAGGATCGCCAGCGGCATATCTGAAACGGAATTTCCTCTCGGGTTTTCCCATCAGACTTTGCGCGGCGCTATGGAAGACATCAGTGGTAGACCCTGGCAATGGCGGATTTCCGCCAGAAAACGGGGCGTCAACGTCAAACCGTACCGAGGGCAAGCCCTCGAGGCGCGGTAGGGGCAAGCGGAAAGGCCGGAAATCCGGGCCGCCAGCTCACCCCGTGACGCAAGACCGGACGGCTTTGGCCGAGCCGGATCGACGTCCCATACAACAAGATCAGCAGGCGGCCCAGCAGGCGCCGGGCCGAAAGCGAAAGCGTCGCAGGAAAGGCCGCGGCAACACATCGCCGGGGCAGGGCCAGGCGGTGTCGCATCAGGGCGTGGAAACGCAAGAGACAGTGGCTCAGGCTGAACGGCAGGCAGAGCACCATCACCGCGATCAGGGCTCTGCCGGGCATGCGCCTCGCGAGGCAGGTTTATCCAATACTCAAGGGTCTAATGCTCAGGGGCATCATACCAAAGAATCCCATATCCAGGGAAATGCCCTTGCTGGCGAAACTGGTGGTGCGGCCAAAAAATCCACCAGGAAGCGGCGTAAGAACCGGGGCCGGCAGAACGTCCAGGTGCGTCCCTTGCAGCCTGGCCGCAGCGTGGAAGCCAAGCCGGCCTCTGCCAGCTATTGCCCGCCTGCTGTCGAGGGCCAGAAGTCGGTTGCTGGCTCTGGTGAGGCACCACATGGCCGCAGCCGCCATGGCCATGGCGGACATTCCCATGGTGGACATGCTCATGGTGGACAGGGCCATCACCCACATCACGGACAGCATAAGGGGCATCATTCCAGCCATGGGCCTTCCGACGACCATCCCGCCGATTTCTACGCGGCGCTTGATCTCGGCACCAATAATTGCCGGTTGTTGATTGCTCAGCCGACCCGGCCCGGCCAATTCCGGGTGGTGGATGCCTTTTCGCGCATCGTGCGTCTGGGCGAGGGGCTGGCTGCGACGGGGCGCCTCTCGCAGGAGGCGATGGACCGCGCCATTGAGGCCTTGAAGGTCTGCGCCTCCAAACTGCATGGGGTGGAACTGCGCGGCAAACGGCTGATTGCCACGGAGGCCTGCCGGGCCGCGGAGAATGGCGAAGCCTTTCTGGAGCGGGTGCGGGCGGAGACCGGGCTTGAGCTGGAAATCATCAACCGCGAGACGGAGGCGCGGTTGGCGGTATCAGGTTGTTCATCACTGGTCGGGCGCGAAACGCGCTCTGTCGTGCTGTTTGATATCGGCGGTGGGTCCTCGGAAATCGCGGTGATTCGCATCGGCGACAACCGTTCCAGCCGTCTGGCCAATCACATCACCCATTGGACCTCGCTGCCGGTCGGGGTCGTCACCCTGTCGGAGCGCCATGGCGGTCGCGATGTCTCGCCCACGGTCTTTGAAGCGATGATTACCGAAGTGTCGGGCATGCTCGATCAATTCGATTGCCCCTCGGTTGAGGCGCTTGGTCATTCTGCTGCCGATGTCGATTTCCACCTGATCGGCACGTCCGGCACGGTGACGACGCTGGCGGGCGTGCATCTCGATCTGCCGCGCTATGATCGCCGCCGGGTCGATGGGCTATGGCTAAGCGATGATGAGGTCTCGGCCATGCAGGCCAAGTTGCTGTCCTGGGATTACCAGAGCCGCGCCGCCAATCCCTGTATCGGCCCGGACCGGGCGGATCTGGTTCTGGCCGGCTGCGCCATTCTGGAAGCGATCCGCAGGCGTTGGCCCTCCAGCCGCATGCGGGTGGCGGACCGGGGCTTAAGAGAAGGGCTGTTGACGGACATGATGGCCGATGATGGTGTCTGGCGACGCAATCGCACCCGTCGTCCAGCGAACAGCCGGGATCGTGTCCCGCATTTGTGACCGGACGTAATATTGAGGCATAAAAGTGTTACAGCGGATCGAAGTGCGGATGCACAGGGCGCTGTCAGGAGTTGAGCAGCAAGCATGACCAAACCACCTATTGGCGGCAACCGCACCGGACGAAAACTGGGCCAGAAGGTCAAGAAGGGCAAGTTGAAAGCGTCGTCGCGGCGCTGGCTGGAGCGGCATATCAACGATCCCTATGTGCAGCGGGCCAAACTGGAAGGCTACCGCGCGCGTGCGGCTTTCAAGCTGCTGGAGATCGATGAGAAGCACAATATTCTCAAAGGTGCCCGACGCATTATCGATCTGGGTGCTGCACCCGGCAGCTGGTCGCAGATTGCCGCGAATGTTACCGGGTCCACCGATAGTGACATCCGGGTTGCGGCCATCGACTTTCTGGAAATGACCCAATTGCCGGGCGTGAAGATCCTGCAACTCGACTTTCTCGACCCCCAGGCGCCCGCCCTGCTGATGGAAGCGGTTGGCGGCGTGCCGGATGTGGTGATTTCCGACATGGCGGCGCCCACTACCGGCCACCAGAAGACCGACCACATTCGCACCATGCATCTCTGCGAAGTGGCCGCTTATTTCGCCGTGGAAGTTCTCGCTGAAGGCGGGCATTTTCTGGCGAAAACCTTCCAGGGTGGCACGGAAAAAGACCTGCTCAACATGCTCAAGCAGAATTTCAAGCAGGTCATCCATATCAAGCCCGCGTCTTCACGTCAGGAATCGGTTGAAATGTTCTTGCTTGCCAAGGGCTTCAAGGGCAGGCGGTCCGGCAATGCGCTGGGTCATGAAGTGGAGGACGATGGTCCTATGCCGCATGATCCGCGTGAGGATGCGACGGCTGACGAGGATCAGGATTGAGAACCGGAAACTCGGTTCCTGGATTGAGCGGGGATAGTCAATGGTGCTCTATATCACGCTTGGCTCCAACGATTTGGAACGATCCGGACGGTTTTACGATGCCTGTCTCGGTGCGCTTGGTTTCATCCGCCGGGTGACGGAAAAAGACGAAGTTGGATACTCTGCGTCCTCGGATGTGCGGTGCCGGTTCTGGCTCGTCAGCCCTTATGACGGCAGGGCCGCCAGCTTCGGCAATGGTTCCATGGTGGCGCTGGATGCCGGAAGCCGGTCGGATGTCGAGGCTTTCTATGCAGCAGCACTGGCAAATGGCGGTTCAGATGAAGGTGCGCCGGGCCTGCGGCCTTTTCATGCGCATTTCTATGCCTGTTATGTCCGTGATCCCGACGGTAATAAATTATCGGCCGTCTGCGAGCGGCCTGAATAATTGGCCGCTGATTATCATTCCATCGACTCAATAGCCTGAAAACGGCCCCGTCTGCCTGCGAGCGGCGAAGTCGGAATATTGGCGCGATAGATAGCGCAGCGTGGCCATCGCATCGGCAGGCCTGCCGAAATAATAGCCCTGGCCCATGGTGCAGCCGAGGGCCAGGAGCCTTGTTGCTTCGCTTAGGGTTTCTATGCCTTCGGCCACTACTTCCAGCTTCAGGCCTTCGCACATGGTGATGATCGCCCGGACGATATGTTCGGAGGTGGTGTCGGTGGTGATCGCCGAGACGAAGGCTCGATCGATCTTGACCTTGTCAAAAGTAAATTCCCTTAAGCGCCCAAGGCTGGATTGGCCGGTGCCGAAATCGTCGAGCGAGATACGCACGCCTGCCGCACGCAGTTCGGCGATGATCCGCCCGGCCATGTCGGCGGAACTCATCACAGCGGTCTCGGTAATTTCCAGTTCCAGCCGCGACGGGTCGAGGCCGACGCTGTTGATGATGGACAGCGTGCGTGAGGCCGTGCCGGAATCGGTCAATTGCACCGAGGAAAGGTTGAACGACAAAAACAGTTCTCGCGGCCAGGTCAGCGCCGCTTCCGCAGCCTTGCGCAACAGGGTTTCCGAGAGTGTGTCGATAAAGCCCCTATCCTCGGCCAGTGGCACGAAGATCGCTGGCGAAACAAAGCCGAGATCTGGATCGATCCAGCGGGCGAGCGCTTCGAAACCCAGAACCTTGCCATCGACAAGCGAGACGATCGGCTGGAAATGGGTATCGACGGCATCGTTGATGATCGCATTGCGCAGGGCCTGCTCCAATTGGGTGGAGCGGCGCATTTCCTGGGCAATTTCTCGCGAATAGACGGTTATCTGGCCGCGTCCGCGCCGTTTTGAGCGATAAAGAGCCGTCTCCGCACTCTTCATCAGCGTCTCGAAATCGTCGCCAGCAAAGGGAAAGATTGCAAAGCCCAGCGAAGCCGAAAGCCGGACATTGCGGTCGCCGAGGTCGTAGGGCGCCGATAGCACGTCCTTGATCAGATTGCCGATTCGCTCGGCGCTGATCTGTTCGAAAATCAGCGGCAGGACCACGGCAAACTCGTCGCCATCGTGACGGGTAACAATGGCGCCATCGGGAATACAGGCTTTGAGACGATGGGCGACCTGGCACAGAATTTCATCCCCCGCCAACGACCCGAATAGGTCGTTGATTGGCTTGAAACCGTCCAGATTGACCAAAGCCACGGTAAATGGTGCGGGATCGGCGGCGCGCTCCGCCGATAGGCTGCGGATTCGCTCCTGCAGCCTATGGTGATTGCCAAGCCCCGTCAGCGGATCGGTAAAAGCCTTGGCCTCTCCCTGATCGATGTCTGGCACTATGGTGTTGGCCGCACCCATTCATTATCCCAAAAAAAGTCATAGATCACGGAATTACCATGCGCATAAAAAATTAATAAAATTCTAGCGTTTAGCCGAGGAGGACTGTGGATTTTTACCCGTGATTTACTGCATACAGCCCGAATCCGTTAGGTTCACATTAAACCCGTCAGACGGTTGCTATCCTCAATGCGGTTTGCTTTTCGTCATAATCAGCATTGGTGTCGAACACAGCGGACTGCCTGTCTCTTCCCCAGCCGCTTCAGCTTTCGAGGAGGCCATCACGCCGTTGCATGACGGCTTGTTTCGAGATGGCGGTCCAGAAGCTGTTCGATCATGTCGGGGCTGAGCGGCTTGACGATGACATCGTCCATGCCCGCGTCGAGGCACCGGCCACGGTCATGGTCGAAGGCTGGCACCAGCACGCCGATAATGGCCGAGCGGGGATCTCCGGCCCGCTGCCTTTGCCGCATCAGGCGGCAGAGATCCATGCCATTGATGTCAGGCAGCGAAATATCCATGAGCACGATGGGGGGACGTTCGACCTGCCAGATCGCTAAGGCATCCGCACCGTTGACCGCCAGCTTGTAGCTGCGGCCAAGTCCTTCGAGGATTTGCGAAAACACGATCTGGTTGACTTCATTGTCCTCGACAACAAGGATTTCCACCGTCTTCTTTGGCGCGCGGGTGATGCCTGCCGGGTGAGACCCTGTCCGCGCAGACGTCGCGGCCCGTGGCTGAAGATGCTGGGTCAGCCGCTCTGCGACGCTGTTGCGATCAGCGACGAGGGTTCGCGTCATATCATCAAGTGCAAGCTGCTCCCGGCTGACAGACATGGCTCTGTCTGTAATGATCAGGTCAATGGACATGGCCATCGATCTGGCAAGTTCAATGACGGCGCGCAATTCGTAAGGGCTATGAACGATGCAGCGATCGCTTGCCTGTTGCGGCAGTACGCCCACGGCATTTGCGAGGAAAATCGGATCGCTGCTGGCAATCAACACACGTTGCCGCAGGCTGTCTTCTCGTGGAGGCTCGATTGCCGGGTGCGGTTGTTGTTGCGGCGGAGATAGCGGTGAGGTGATGTGAGCTGCCGGGCCTGGTGCGTTTCTGCTTTCCGCCCGGATCGTCGGGCGAAGCAGATGGGCGGCGCCGTCGACGCTTGCAAAGGTCACCACGCAAAAGCTGCGGTCGGTCTTGCCGATCCGGTTGATATAAGCGGCGGGTGAAGCTTTCTGCGAGCCGGGATCGGCAATCCGGATGAAGCGCTCGCGAACACCGACTTGCTGCTCAGCCTGCTGCAAGCTGGCGAGGAAGCGGCTTTCAAGCAGATCTGCGGCAGGGCGGCCCAGAATGGCGTCTTCACTTGTCCCCATCATGGCGACGAATGCCTTGTTGATGCCAACCACGATGTGCTGGCGATCCCAGACCATGACCGGTTGCGGCAGGCTGTCGAGAATATTTTCCGTGACTTCGACCCGTTCCAGATCGGTGCGCCATTGTTCTTCGCGCTTTTTCTGTTCGGTAATATCGGAAATCGCGCAAATGCCAAAGCCATTGGCGAGCCGTCGATTGAGTTGGCGCACTGTGCGCTTCTTGACGGTTTTGTCGAGTGTTTCGAACCGCTCGCGCCAATGGGCGGCAACCCGCTCGGCCAGCCACTCTTCTCTTGACGGCGGGTTGGGGGACAGGATGGCGCGGATGCAGTGATCGTAAATTGCGCCCAGGCAGTCACGCAGCCTGGTGCCCGCTTGCAGGTAGAATTCCGGAATTTCGAAGAAGTTCAGCAATTGCGGGCTTGCATAGACGATAATATCGTCGCTATCGACAACCAGAATCGCGCTGCCCTGCGCATCGCAGACGGCATCGAGAAGGCTATGCTCCAGAACCAGGGCGCTTGCCCAGGTCCGGTCCGTTGCCTGCCTGTCGCCCGGTTGCTTATGCATCTTCGCCTCCAAGGCGTTGCATCTCGTTCAAGATAAGCATCGGCCGCATTATCCTACCAACCTATGTTTACTGCATGGCCAGCCGGATCGGAATCGACTCCCGGTAGAAACATGCAGCCTATAGAACTTTCTTGCGTTTTCGTCGTGCGTCGATGATACCAAACAGTGCAGGAGTGGGTCACGCCAACCGGAGCAGCGGGTTTTCTTCGGCGACCACGATCAAAAACGATTAAAGTTGAATTAAGCCTATTGGTATTCGATTAATGCCCCCTTAATGACGGGGGCAAGAGGTCGGGAAAGATCGCGGTGAATTGCGCCCTTGCCGGGCTTTCTTCTTGGCCGACAATTGGCGACAATAAGCGTATGAGCATCAAACAGCTTTCGGAAACCTTGATCAACCAGATCGCCGCTGGCGAAGTGATCGAGCGCCCGGCCAGTGCCGCCAAGGAATTGATTGAAAACGCCATCGATGCCGGGGCAAGCCGCATCGAGATCGCCACGGCGGGTGGCGGCAAGGCGCTGCTGCGCATCACCGACAATGGGTGCGGCATGGATGGGCAGGATCTGGCGCTGGCGGTTCGCCGTCATTGCACCTCCAAGCTCAATGAGTCGTTGATGGACATCAAGAGCCTCGGCTTTCGCGGTGAGGCGCTGCCCTCCATCGGCTCGGTGGCGCGCCTGACCATTGCCAGCCGCAGAGCAGACAGTGCCAGTGCTTTCCAGATCGTGGTGGAAGGCGGCAAGGTTGGAGAGGTGCGCCCGGCACCCGGCAATCCCGGCACGGTGGTCGAGGTGCGCGATCTGTTTTTTGCCACGCCAGCCCGGCTGAAATTCCTGAAAACCGAAAGGGCCGAGGCCGCCGCGATTACCGAAATGGTCAAGCGCATGGCCATCGCCTTTCCGAAGATCCGCTTTGTCCTGTCCGGCTCCGACCGCTCGACGCTGGAACTGCCCGCCACCGGCGACGATCATCTCGCCCGAATTGCCCAGGTGCTCGGCCCCGATTTCCGGGATAACGCCATTGCGCTCGACGCCGAGCGCGAGGACGTTCACCTGGGCGGTTATGCCAGTGTGCCGACCTTTAACCGTGGCAATTCCGCCCATCAATATGCCTTCGTCAATGGCCGTCCGGTGCAGGACAAGCTGATCCTCTCGGCCATTCGCGGCGCCTATGCCGAAACCGTGCCGCATGGCCGCTATCCGGTGGCGGTGCTGGCGTTGACGGTCGATCCGGCTCTGGTCGATGTCAATGTCCATCCGGCCAAATCGGATGTGCGGTTTCGCGATCCCGGCCTGGTGCGCGGCCTGATCGTCGGGGCGATCCGCCAGGCCTTGACGCGCGAAGGCGACCGGTCATCGACGGCGGGGGCCGGTGCCATGCTGCGGGCCTTTCGCCCTGGTGCAAATGGCGGTTTTGCCGAAGGCGCGCAGGCGGCTGCGAACAATTCTTATGCACCCACCTATGGCGCACGGCCGCCACAGCCTGCGGGGTGGAGCGTCGATACGTCTCCGCACAGGCCGCTAGATGGCGGTCAGAGCCGGTTCGATGGTCTGACGCAGCCAGCGGCCCGGGCGGATGCCCATGCTTTGCCCTCGCAGATCTCCGAGCCGGTGGCGATGGCGATGGAAAGCGGGAGGTTTCGCCTCGGCGCGGCCCGGGCGCAGGTTCACGCCAATTATATCGTTGCCCAGACGCAGGACGGACTGGTGATCGTCGATCAGCATGCTGCCCATGAGCGTCTGGTGTTTGAGGATATGCGCAAGGCGCTATCGGGTCGCAGATTGCCCAGCCAGGGCTTACTCATTCCCGAAATTATCGGCCTCCCGGAAGAAGACTGTGACCGTCTGATGGATCACGCCGAAAACCTCGACCGGTTGGGCCTTGCTATCGAGCGGTTCGGGCCAGGAGCGATTGCGGTGCGCGAAACGCCTGCCATGCTGGGCGAAGTGGATGTGCCCGGACTTGTGCGGCAATTGGCCGATGAAATTGCCGAATGGGAAACGGCGGGCAGCCTGTTTGCCCGGCTGGAACATGTGGCCGCCACCATGGCCTGCCACGGATCGGTACGCTCCGGTCGTCTGCTGCGGGTCGAGGAAATGAATGCATTGCTGCGAAAAATGGAGGAAACGCCCGGTTCAGGCCAATGCAATCACGGGCGTCCAACCTATATTGAACTGAAACTGTCGGATATCGAGCGGCTGTTCGGTCGCAGTTGACGGTTGATTGCAAGGGCAGTTTGTGTGCATTTATAGACGGCATGCTACCGCCGGTTTGGCACGTAACGGCAAGCAGTACAAAACGACAAGAACAAGAAGAGAGTTAGGACCACTCCATGAATCGCTTCGAAAGCCGTGGAAATCGCGAGGCCACGGTGAAATATCTGGATGCGGATTTCCAGATTACCTTTCCCGGCTCCTACGTGGTCTGCGCCATCACCGGACGGCCGATCACCATTGATGAGCTGAAATACTGGAGCGTCGATCGTCAGGAAGCCTATGTCGATGCGGCGGCCTCACTGGAAGCGGAAAAGCGCGCCGGAAACCTACCGAACCAGAAGCGGTAAGGGCAAGCGCCGCGCCATTACCGAGACCTGCGAAAACGATCCTGCGCCTGGTCTATCACGCGTGCTGGCACAGCCGGATCGTCGAAGATCATCTCGATTTCGATCACGGTGGATTTGGCCAGAAGTTCCTGTGCCCGGTCCTGACTTGCGCCCCGTAGCCGGGCCTGATCCTTTGCGGTCGTGACCAGCAGAAGATCGTTGGCCTCAGCCTCTTCGATCAGCTCGGCAATCGCTGCAGCGGACAAGGGCTGGTGATCGCCAAACCCTTTGGCCACGACGATGTCTCCACCCATTTCGCGCAGGGTGCGGTAGAATTTTTCCGGATCGGCAATGCCTGCATAGGCCAGCAGGCGCTGACCCCTAAGGTTTGGGCCGGGCAGGGGATGAAGCTGAGCGGTCAATACTGGCTTGCCCATTCGGGCCGCTCGCCGCACCATCGGAATGGCGGCATCGCCCTTGCCGACCACCAGCAGCATGTCCAGCTTTTGAAACTGGATTGCCAGCGGCGCCCGCAATGGCCCGGCGGGAAAGACGAAACCATTGCCGTCGCCTTTGTAACTGTC
The DNA here is from genome assembly GCF_021559775.1 of Gillisella vitis. Lineage (GTDB taxonomy): Bacteria > Pseudomonadota > Alphaproteobacteria > Rhizobiales > Rhizobiaceae > Allorhizobium > Allorhizobium ampelinum. Next base: position 327,070 of record NZ_CP056047.1, read on the forward strand.
GGTCACCACCACGGCGCAATCGATGCGGATCTGTGCGCTTTGAAATCCGTCATCCATGATGATCAGGTCCATGCCTTGGCGCTCCAATTCTTTGGCCCCTTCGCGGCGACGCGATGCCACCACTGTTGGCGCCACTGAGGCGAGGAGTAGCGGTTCGTCACCGACATCCTTGGCGGTGTGGTGGCCCGGATCGACCAAGGTCGGGCGGCGGACCGTTCCACCATAGCCACGGCTGAGAAAGCCGGGCTTCAGGCCCATGGCAAGGGCGGCCTTGGCCAGAGCCAGGGCCGTCGGCGTCTTGCCAGCGCCGCCAAGCGTGACATTGCCGATACAGATCACCGGTAACGCGGGAGCATAGGCTGAAGACCCGCGCATGCGCCGGGCGGCAATTCGGCCATAGAGGAAAGACAGTGGCCACAGCGCCAGGGCAGGAAAGCCGGCTTTTTTCCACCAGTCGGTCTTTTTCCACCAAAAAGAGGGTGCATGCAGCTTCATCGGCTGCCCCTCAACCCAGGACCTGTTCAAGTCCGGTAATGTCGTTCAGGCAGAAATCGCTGCCAGCTTCCAGCGTCAGACGCGATCCGGTGCCAGTCAGCACGGCGATTGAAAGCCCGGCGCCTGCATTGCGGCCCATCAACAGGTCGTGATTATTGTCGCCGACCACGGCTACGTTTGCGGGGGCAAGGCCGGTCGCCTGGCAAAAGCCATGCACCATGCCCGGCTCCGGCTTGCAGCCGAACCCGCTATCGTAACCGGCAATGAAATCCACATGCGGCTCAAGCCCGAACCGCTGGACGATGGCGCGGATCGAGCGTTCGTTGTCTGAGGAGGCGATGCCGAGCTTCAGGCCGCGCTGTCGCAGCTTTGCAAACAGCGCACCAAGATCGGTCACCGGCACGGAAAGCTCGGCGGCATTGGCGAAAATCGCATCCAGCGCTTCGGTGAGATAATCGGCATCGAAGGGCGACCCCGCCTTGGCCAGTCCCTCGGCGATCTCACGGGCATTGCCCGCCGCCAGCAGGCTGTCGGGGACGACATAACCGCTTTCGGGGTCCATGCCGCAGGCGCCGAGCAATTGATCGGCCAGCGTCTGGTCGCCATCGGCGGCCATCAGTGCCAGTTGCCGGTTCACCGGCGCCCAACTGGCGTCGTAATCCAACAGCGTGCCATCCTTGTCGAACAGAATTCCGCCAATTTTAGGGGCTGATCGGGCAAGGTCATCAGTCACAGTGCCGCGTCCTATCATTCGCCCGCTGCCGTCTTCGGTTCGAGGCGTGCCTTGACGGTCAAGGGATTGATATAGGGTTCCATCGCCTTGATGGTCGCCGTCAGCGCGCCGCGCATGTCCTGCACGGCTTCCATGCCGGAATCGGACATTTTGTGACGCGCCAGGTGGTTATTCATCAGGAAATGTACGGCTTTCGCCAGGGTTTCGGCGTCGCGCACAACGCGGGCGGCACCATGGCGCACCAGGCGCTGGTAGCTTTCGCGGAAATTTTCCACATGTGGGCCACTCAGCACCGCGCAGCCCAGCACGGCAGGCTCCATCGGGTTGCCGCCGCCGCCTTCCTTCATCATCGAGCGGCCGACGAAGGCAATATCGGTCAGTCGCAGATAAAGCCCCATTTCGCCGATCGTATCGCCCAGAAACACATCGGTCTGCGGCGTGATCGGATCGTTGCGGCTGCGCCGGGCAACCGTCAGCCCCTGCTCGATCATCATCGCCTCAATCGCATCGGCCCGTTCGGGATGGCGCGGCACAACGATGCTGAGCTGGCCCATATGGGCTTTCAAAGCGCGGTGCACCATGGCGGCGATCTTTTCCTCGCCCTCGGCGGTGGAAATGGCCGCCCAGGTCTTGCGATGGCCAATCTGCCGCTCATAGCTGGTCAGGAGGCTGCTGTCGCAGGGGGGAGCATCGGTGTCCACCTTGATATTGCCGGAGACGCTGACCGGCCAGGCACCGAGATCGCGGAACCGTTCGGCATCGACATCCGATTGCGCCACGACCATGGCAAGCTTGGAAAACAGCGAGGCCGCCACAGCGGGGTGTCGCTTCCAGCGGGCAAAGGAGCGGTCGGAAATCCGGGCATTGACCAGGATCTGCGGGATCTGCCGGTCATGCAGGTCTTGAAGCATGATCGGCCAGATCTCGGATTCGACGCCGATCATCATGTCCGGCTGCCAATAATCGAGAAACCGTCGCACGGCGGGCAGGGCATCGATTGGCACATATTGATGGATGACGCCGTCCTGAAGACGGTCGCTGGCAATCTTGGCCGAGGTTGTCGTACCCGTGGTCAGCAGAACATTAATCTCGCAGCGGCGCAGTTCCCGCATCAGGGCCGTCACCGCCATCATCTCGCCGACGCTGGCGGCATGAACCCAGACCAGCGGTCCGCGCGGACGGTTAGCGGCAGCATAGCCGACCCGTTCCAGCCGCCGGGTGCGATCTTCCTTGCCTTTGGCGGCGCGAATGGACAGGAAAAGCCCTGCACACGGAAAGGCGACGATCCCTGCCCAGCGATAGGCGGTCAGTGCGATGCGTGCCAATGCGCTCATCCTTCTCCAACCTCAAATACGCCAAAGGGTCATGGCTGTGAGGCCGCGATCCGTCATCAGGCGTGTTTTTATCCGCAAACCGTCATGGTCCGTGGCGGCACCAAATGTCAGTCAAGTCTACGCTTCATCCGAAGCGCCATGGAAGATGACGCTTCGAGCCTTGGTATTATTGTTCGCCAGGGGTCAGCAGGCGATGCATATGCACAATGAAATACCGCATATGGGCATTGTCGACTGTCTGCTGCGCTTTGCTTTTCCATGCGGAAAGCGCTGTTGCATAGTCAGGAAAGATCCCGACGATATCCAATTCTTTCAGATCCCGGAATTGAACCTCAGCCAGATTGCTCAACTCACCACCGAACACCAGATGCAGAAGCTGTTTCTTGTCGCTTGTCTCGGTCATCTCATCTTTTCCATCATCATTGTCCCGCAGATGTCATCTGCTTGATTTTTACCGCAAGGTCAACCGCCGCCGCCCGACCTGCCATGCCGAGCGTTGGGTTGTTCATCCTGTATCTTATCGGCCCTTGTCGGATGCAGTCTCCGGTCCTGCCGAAAAGGCGGTCAGCAGTTCCGGCAGGACGGCGTTTGATCCGGCCAGAAGATGGCCGTGGCGCACCTGTGGCCGGTTGTAGAGCAGCGGCTTGCCGTGGATGTCGGTCAGCGCCCCGCCCGCCCGCTCAAGAATCAGATCGGCGGCGGCCAAGTCCCAGTCATGGGAGTTTTTCATCACCAGCGTAGCATCGATCCGGCCGTCCGCCACCAGTGCCAGACGGTAGGCGAGCGAAGGAATATGGGCGACCCGTTCCAGCCGTTCGCGCACGCCGTCCCGAAAGGCCTTGAGCAATTCGGCCGGTGTCGCGACCCGCAGGCTTTGATGGGGCAGGCGGTTGGCAACGGTGATTGCTTTGCCGTTTAGGGTTGCTTGCCCCTCGGCTGTCGCCAGAAAGGTTTCGCCAAGGGCAGGGGCGACCAGAGCAGCGGCCACCGGGCGGCCACGATGAACGACCGCGACGGACACGCACCAAGTCTTTTGACCGGCCAGGAAGGCGCGGGTGCCATCGATCGGATCAATCACAAAGACGCTGTCGCGGCTCAGCCGGCTTTCATCGTCGTCATTTTCCTCCGAAAGCCAACCATAGGAGGGGCGTGCTTCGCGCAGGATTTTTTCCAGCAGGCTGTTGGCGGCATAGTCTGCGGCGCTGACCGGTGATTGGCCCTCGTTTTTCCACCAGACATCCGGATCAGCCCCGAAATAGGTCAGCGCCACCTCGCCAGCCTGTCGTGCGGCCTCGGCAATGAGGTCGAGATCGGCTTGAAGATCCGGCATTTGGCTTGTGCTGCTCACCCTTTACGGTCCTTGTCGATGTAGTTATTTCCCTGCAATCGTCAGGCCTTCGATGGCAAGGGTCGGAGCCGCGACGCCGAATTTGCGGTCGATGTCATTGGCTGGCGTCATCGCCATGAACATCTGCTTCAGGTTGGAAGCAATCGTCACTTCCGACACCGGATAAGTCAGTTCGCCATTCTCGATCCAGAAACCGGAGGCCCCCCGGCTGTAATCGCCGGTGATCATGTCAACCCCATGGCCGATCATGTCGGTAATGTAAAATCCACTGGAAATCCCTGAAATCAGCGCCTCCGGCGTGATATCGCCAGGCTCCAGCGCCAGATTGGAGGAAGAGGGCGAGACGGACGTGCCGCCGCGCGCGCCGCGTCCATTGGTTTTCAAGCCCAGTTCGCGCGCCGCCGAGGTCGATAGGAACCAATGGCGCAAAACACCATCCTCGATCATCGTCAGCGGCTTGCCCATCACTCCTTCGCCATCGAAGGGACGCGAGGACGAACCACGCACCCGGGTCGGATCGTCGGTGATGCTGAGACCGGATTTCAGCACCTGCTGGCCCATGCGGTCGCGCAGGAAGGAGGTTTTACGGGCCACGGCAGCGCCATTGATAGCACCGGCGATGTGGCCGACAAAGCCACGTGCGACGCGCGGATCGAGCACAACCGTCAGGTTTTTGGCGGTGTCGGCCTTGCGCGGATTGATCCGTCGCACCGTGCGCTCGCCTGCGCGTCTGCCGATCTCTTCAGGACTGTCCAGTTCGGCGAAATAGAGGCGGCTGTCATAATCGTGGTCGCGCTCCATCGACGTGCCTTCGCCAGCGATGACCCCGGTCGAGCGGGAAAACCGCGAGGCCTGGTAGTGGCCGGAAAAGCCGTGCGAGGTAACGAGGACCAAGCCGCCCATGCCTGCTGATGCGCTGGCCCCCAGTGAATTGCTGACGCCATTGACGGCAAGAGCCGCCTCTTCCATGGCAAGGGCCGCGTCGCGCAGCGCATCGCTCGACACTTCGGTTGGGTCATAAAGTTGCAGATCCGGATAGGTCCGGGCCAGATCCTCTTCATCGGCAAGGCCGGTAAAAGGGTCTTCCGGCGAAACCCTCGCCATGGCAACGGCGCGTTCGGCCAGCGCCGTCAGGTCGAAGCCCGGATTGGCCGAGACGGAGGCGACGCGGTTGCCGATAAACACCCGCAGCGAAAAATCGTCGCTTTCCGAGGATTCGGTCTGCTCGACCTTGCCGAGGCGCACGCTGACCGAATGGGCGCGGGAGCGCACCACGACGGCATCGGCCCGCTCTGCTCCGGCTTTGCGGGCCAGATCGACCAGTTGATGGGCGCGCGACAAAAGATGTTCGGGGGAATTTTCAGATGACATGGCTTGGCCTTTCTCGTCACCTTCCTTTACTGCATAATTCCGTAAACCGGAATCGGTTTGAGGAGAAAATTATGCAGCAGGGATAAAGTGCTATGGCGACCTGATTGCACTCGATAGGGTGCGATGAGGTCGCTATAGTTTGCATTCCCTTCCGCATCAAGGGCAGACCAGTCGAACCCTGCGATAGAAGGCTTGCACCGGAAAGGCTAAGATGAGCACCGCACCGACCCTGTTGTTTACCGAGGCTCTCGTACTTTTGGGCGGTGCCGTGGTCGCCGCACCGATTTTCCGCAAGCTCGGCCTCGGCACGGTGCTCGGCTATCTGGCAGCAGGTGCCGTTATCGGTCCTGTCGCCCATGTCATCACCGGGGCGGAGGAAATCCTCTCGGTGGCCGAGCTTGGCATCGTTTTTCTGCTGTTCGTCATTGGGTTGGAGCTGAAACCCTCGACCTTGTGGAAAATGCGCGCCGATATTTTCGGCCTGGGCACAGCTCAGGTAGTGTTGGGCGGTGCATTGTTGACAGGGGTGGCGCTGGCCTTTGACCTTCTTGACTGGCGTGGTGCGGTGATTGCCGGTTTTGGCCTGTCGCTCTCTTCCACGGCGTTTGCCTTGCAGATTCTCAATGATCGCAGCGATTTGAACAGCCAATATGGCCAGCGCACCTTTTCCGTCCTGCTGTTTCAGGATCTGGCGATCGTGCCGTTGCTGGCGCTGATTTCCATTCTCGGCGCTCAGGCGGCACCTGCGCCCGGCTCACTGTGGATCGATATCGGTGTGGCCGTCACGGCGACGCTGGCGATGATCCTGGCAGGGCGCTACCTGCTCAATCCGCTGTTCCAGGTCATGGCCCGTACCGGCGCCCGCGAGGTGATGATTGCCGCCGCCCTGTTCATCGTGCTCGGATCGGCCATGCTGATGCAGGCGGTCGGCCTGTCCATGGCCATGGGGGCCTTTCTGGCCGGTGTCATGCTGGCCGAATCCTCCTATCGTCATGAGCTGGAAGCCGATATCGAGCCGTTTCGCGGCATTCTCCAGGCGCTGTTCTTCATGGCGGTGGGCTTGTCCGTGCAATTTGACGTGATTTTTGCCAATCTATGGCTGCTGGCTGTCGCCGTTCCGGTGGTGATGCTGATCAAGGCGTTGAGCATCTATGGCCTGTGCCGATTGGCAGGCTCCCGCCATGATGACGCCATTCGTATTGCCGCCATCTTGCCGCAGGGCGGTGAATTCGGGTTTGTGCTGTTTACCACCGCCGTTTCTGCGGGCGTGTTTTCCAGTGCGACGTCCTCGCTGCTGATTTCCATCGTCACACTTACCATGGCGCTGACGCCGGTGGTCGCGGCGCTCTCCTCACGGCTGTTGTCGCGCGACCAGCACGAGGAACTGGACGAGGATTTCGATGGTGCCGGTTCGGATGTGTTGATGATCGGCTTTTCGCGTTTTGGCCAGATCGCCGCCCAGGTCTTGCTGGCCAGTGGCCGGGACGTGACGATCATCGACGATTCCGCCGACCGTATTCGCCAGGCCGCCTCCTTCGGGTTTCGCATTTATTTCGGGGATGGCACGCGGCTGGACATGTTGAGGGCCGCTGGCATCGAAAAGGCCAAGGTGGTGGCGGTCTGCACCCAGAAGCGTGAAGTCACCGACCGGATCGTCGATCTGGTCGCCTCCGAATTTCCCCAGGCGCGGCTGTTCGTACGCTCCTATGATCGTGTTCACAGCCTGTCGCTTCGGGCCCGCAATGTCGAATATGAACTGCGCGAAACGGTGGAATCCGGCTTGAAATTTGGTCGCAAGACCATTGAGGCGCTGGGTGTCGATGAGGACATGGCAGAAGCCATCGAGGCAGATATCCGCCGCCGGGACGATGAGCGCCTGCGCATTCAGGCGGTGGAAGGCATCAAGGGCGGCGCCCATATGCTGTATAACAGGCCGGTCCAGCCGGAACCGCTGATCAAACCCAAGCGGGGACATGAGACGGAGAAAGATCAGGACAAAGAGAGGGAAAAAGACCGGGATACGGCTGCTTAGAGTTTGCCTTCGGAAAAGTGGAACCCGGTTTTCCCGAAAAGGCGGACTCTAAAGCGCGGCGCGTTTTATTGGATTCGGCAGAGCCGCGCTTTATCTTTTTTTGCGCATGTACGTTATCGTTCAACTGATCCCAGTTGAACGCGACATGCTCTAGCGCTGGGCGAGAAGCGCAAATTGCGCCTCCAGCGCCCGCTTGACCTCGTCTTTGACAGGGGCTGACACCTCGAAGATCTGTTTGGCCTTCATGAAATCCATCACGCCAAACCCATTGACTGGCGGGCGCAGGAAAATTGCCGGTGGGCCAAGCTTGAGTTTCAGGGCCAGATGCGATTGCATCATCAGCTGAGAGGCGCCGAACAGGCTGTCGATGCGGTTCGGGATATCGTCCACTCCGACCGGGCCGCCGACGATGTCGATGCCGATGACGATATCGGCAAGTCCCATCAGATGTTCATAAGGCACGGGATTGAAAATGCCGCCATCGATCATCAGCCGCCCGTTCAGCATGACAGGCATGAACAGGGCGGGAATAGCGGCGGAAGCCGCCAGCGCCTGATAGAGATCGCCGTCTTCGCTGACCTGTTCGCAATGGCCGTAATAATCGGTGGAGATCACTTTCAGAGGAATGCCAAGGCCCGAAAAATCATCGGGAATCCGGGATGGCAAGAAGGCGCGCAGAATACGTTCCAGATTGAACTGTCCCAACCGGAATCCGCCGATGGCGTGGCGCATGGTCGGCGGGCGCAGGCCCCAGATCCGCTTGAACACTTCATTGCGCTTGCCGACGGTTTCCAGCGCATGGTCGCGCATTTCGGCTGCCGACATGCCTGCCGCCTTGCCAGCCCCGATAATCGCGCCAATGGAGGAACCGGCAATCGCCACAGGTTCGATTCCCATTTCCTCAAGGGCTTCCAGCACATGAATATGCGCAAGGCCCCGCGCGCCGCCAGCCCCCAGCGCCACGGCAACCGTCGGCGTGCTGGGTCCTACCTCAACGAGGGATTTATGGGATTGGACATCCTGCGGCATGATTTCAAACGGACCTTTTGGAGCATTTCCAACACAAGCATCGATTGGCTTTCTGTCAGATATGCAAGAAAAATGCGAGAAAGCAGCCCGAAGCGTCTTGTGACATCGGAGACTGCTTTTCTCTGACAAACTCTATATCGCAGCGGATTTAAGAAATCGCGCTGCCGTTTCAACCCGGTCTATAGGTAAAGAATGAAATTCTTGTATCGCCGAAGATCCGCTCTTCCAGCAGAGCGAAGGCTTCGGGCGCCTGGACCAGGACATCGGCGCGCTCTTCCAGGAGAGCCAAAGCTCCAGGCACCAGCCAGCCGCCTTGGTGGGCAGCGGCAAAGGCCTTTTCGCCCAGGCCCTTGCCATAGGGCGGGTCGGCAAACAGCAGATGGAACGGTTCCATCGTGCTGACCGAACCGAGGTCGGTGGCATCGCGGCGCAAAATCTTGGCGCGGCCATGCAGGCCAAGATTGTCGATATTTTCCCACAGCAGGCCACGACCCTCGACGCTGTTTTCGACAAACAGCGCCGAACGGCAACCCCGCGACAGGGCTTCCAGCCCGATGGCGCCGGTTCCGGCAAACAGGTCGAGAACCCGCGTGCCATCAAGACATTCGGGATGGGCATGCATCAGGATGTTGAACAGGCTTTCGCGTGTCCGGTCGATGGTCGGCCGGATGGCGTCGGTCTTGGGCGTGGCAAGGCTACGCCCCCGAAATTCTCCACCAACGATCCGCATGTCGGCTTACCTCTTGCCTTTGGGGCCAGAGGAAGGGCCACGCGATGGGCCACGCCCTGCATCTGATCTGGTAGAGCCGGGTCTGGCAGAACCGGGCTTCCCGCCCGGCTTGCCACCAAAGGACGGCTTGTCGCCGGAAGCGGAACGGGATTTTGGCCGTCCGTCATAAGGCCGGTCGCCGGTTGGCCGCTCGGCTCTTTCTCCAGTGGGACGTCCGGAATAGGGGCGATCACTGCGGGCCGGAGCATCGCTGCGAGCAGGTCTTTCGCCCCGGTCCGGGCGATCTGCCCGTGTGGGCCACTGGCCCCGCGAAGGCCGGTCACTGGGCGCTGCACGCTCGCCACGCGCTGGCCGATCACCATAGGCAGGTTTGTCACCATATGCGGGACGGGCACCACGATCTGCGCCATCCCGCTTGCCGCCAAAGCCTTCGCCAGCGCGTCCGCCGCGTCCGGCTGGTTTGCTGTCGGGGCCTTCGGCGCGAATCCATTCGCCCTCGGCATCGCGGGCGCGGCTGACCTTGACGCGCAAATCCTTATCGTCGCTGCCAGCATACTGTCCACGATCCGGGTCGTGACGCGAAAGGCTCTTGGTCGGCGCGCCGTCCTTGGTGCGGCCATAACGCTTGGTCTGCGGTGCGCCATCGGGGCGGGCGCGGGGTCCGCTTTTGCGGGCCTCATCACTTGCCGTCTTCTTTTCAGACACTGGACGTGCGCCCGGTGCCATCCAGACATTGGCGGTGCGGCTCTGGCCAAGTGGCATGCGCTTCGGCTTGCCATCGCGGGCTGCATCGTCACCGTCACGGCCAGCCGCAGGTTTCCCCTTGAAGCCGGGCTTGCCGCCAAATCCGGGTTTGCTGCCGAAGGCAGGCTTTGCACCGTCGCGGCGGGTGTCGAGCCGGCTGAGAGCCTTTTCGCGGGCGTCCTCCCGGTTGTCGAAGCCGCGCGGCTTGGCTGGCCGTGTGTCCTTCTTCCAATTGCCTTCCTCGGCTTTCGCCTTGGCTTTCGGCGCAGGCGCATCGTCTTCCTCGGCGGGGGCGTTGGAATAGAGCGGCGCGTCGAAATTGGCCTTGGATTCCTCGATCAGGCGCGGACCGAGCTGGTCGCGCAACATGCGGCCACGCACTTCCTGCACTTGCGATTCGGGCAGGTCGCCGAGCTGGAACGGACCGTAGGAGATGCGAATCAGCCGGTTGACCTCAAGGCCAAGCGCACCGAGCACATTCTTGATTTCCCGGTTCTTGCCTTCGCGCAGACCCATGGTGATCCAGACGTTGTGGCCCTGGCTGCGGTCCAGAACCGCGTCGATGGCACCGTAGAGCACGCCGTCAACGGCGATGCCGTCCTTCAGTGTGTCAAGCTTGGCCTGATCGATCTCGCCATAGGCGCGCACGCGGTAGCGGCGCAGCCAGCCGGTGGTCGGCAGTTCAAGCACCCGCGCCAAGCCGCCATCATTGGTCAGCAGCAGCAGGCCTTCGGTATTGATATCGAGCCGTCCGATCGACATCACCCGGGGCAATTCCTCCGGCAGGTTGTCGAATACGGTCGGGCGTCCTTCCGGGTCCGAATTGGTCGTCACCAGGCCGGACGGCTTATGATAGAGCCAGAGCCGTGTGCGCTCGATGCCGCGAATGGGCTCGCCATCCACTTCGATCCGGTCGGCCAGCGTGGCGTTCAGCACCGGGCTGTCCAGCACCTTGCCATTGACGGCCACGCGGCCTTCCATGATCATGCGTTCCACGTCGCGGCGCGAAGCGATACCGGCACGCGCCAGCAGCTTGGAAATCCGTTCCGGCTTCAACGTATCCTCGCTGCCGGTCTTGGCAGCAGGTGTTGCGCTTTTGCGCGGAGCCGCATCAGGTCTAGGGCGCGGTGCCGCATCCGATTTGTCACGCGGTGCCGCATCGGCCTTTTCGCCAAATTTTTTCTGGGCACCAAAGCTTTTTGGGCCGGATTTGCCGGGTTTTTCGGCAGATGTCTTGAAGGGGCGGCCAGCGGGCTTGCTGCCCGGCCGCTTGAACTTTTCTTTATCGGTCATTTTTTGCTTGCCTGTCGTTTGCTGTGTCCTATCAGTTCGCGAAGGCTTGGTTAAGTGGAAAGTTCATGCATCATGACGCTGACAACCCGTTTCATGGATGTTGCCCTGGAAGAAGCCCGGCTGGCTGGCGCGCGCGGCGAGGTGCCAATTGGTGCTGTGCTGGTCAAGGACGGCGTCATTCTTGCCCAAGCTGGCAATGAAACCCGTGCCTTGCAAGACGTGACGGCCCATGCGGAAATCCTGGCGATCCGCCGTGCCTGCGCCATTCTGGAGGATGAGCGGCTGGCAGGCGCCGATCTCTATGTGTCGCTGGAACCCTGTACAATGTGCGCGGCAGCGATATCCTTTGCCCGCATCCGCCGTCTTTATTATGGCGCGCCCGATGAAAAGGGCGGGGGCGTCGACCATGGTGCGCGTTTTTACAGCCAGCCCACCTGCCATCATGCGCCGGATGTCTATGCCGGGATCGGCGAGACTGAGGCCGCCGCTCTGCTGAAGGATTTTTTCACCGCCAAACGGTGACGGAAATATCGCCGCGCCCCGAATGGGCGCGCGGCGGGCGGCGCGGCGCAAGCGATCAAAGATCGAACTGGTAGCTCTTCGGCACGAATCGGTAGCCGGTATCGAGCGTTTCGACATAGCCGACCGAGGGGAAGGGCATGTGATAGCCCAGGAAGGCGACCTTGTCGGTTGCTGCCATGTCGAACACCCGTTTGCGAGTGGCGGCGGCCTGAGCCTTGTCCATGTCGAATTTCACTTCCCAATCGGGCCGTTGCAGCGACAGCACGAAATGGTTGGCGGTGTCTGCGGTCAGCAGCAGGCGCTTGCCCTTGGATTCGACATGGAAAATCATATGGCCGGGAGAGTGGCCGAAAGCCGCCTCGCCGCGAATGCCGGAGACCACATCGCCGCCTTGATCGCCGAGGAAGGTAATTTTTTCAGCCAGCGGCTTCACATTGGCCAGAACCGCTTTTTGTGCACCTTCGGCTGGTGTTCCAGCCCGGGCGGTATTGGTCCAGAAATCATATTCGCGCTGCCCGGCGATATAGCGCGCCTTGGCAAAGGCCGGTTTGCCCTTTTCCATTAACCCACCGATATGGTCGCCATGCATATGGGTGAGGACGACGATGGTGACATCTTCGGGCGAATAGCCCGCGGCCATCATGCCTTCACTGAGCCTGCCCATACCATTGGCGCGGCCCTGTTCGCCCATGCCGGTATCAAACAGGATGACATCTGAGCCGGTATTGATCAGCACCGGCGAAAAACCGTTGACGAATTTGTCGGTCGGCAGGAAATTCTTCTCCAGCAGCGCCGAAACCGTTTCAGGGCTCTGGTTGGTGCCAAAGGTCTCGCCCGGCTTTTCGGAAACCCGCGTGCCGTCCTTGATGACCACGACTTCAAACCCGCCGAGCTGGAACCTGTGGGTCTCCGGGGGCATGGCATGATTGATATCCATCGATGTCTCCGCTTGCGCGAAAGCTGCCCGCGCCATCAGCGCTGGGGCCGACAAGGCGCCCAAGGCAGCCCCCGCGATCATTGTTCGCCTGTTCATTGAAACCATTACAACCTCCTCGTCCCCATTTTCATCGCTTACAGCCTCAACAGGTAGCGGCGGGTCTGTGCCGTTTCAATGGCGTCGGGGATGTTTTCTCCGGCTCGCCAGATTTTCGGGGAAAAATTATCCAGCAAACAGAATGAATTGCGACGAAGTTGACGGCTTGTAAGCGATGAGTGGAAATGCGTAACGTGTACGTGATCGGCAGGCTTATCGGGACGATAACGATTGTCAGGTATGGGATGAGAGGACTAGAAGGACGCGCCGGGTGAGGCTTTTCGTCGGGCCTTGATATGTACGCCTGGTGGTCTGTTTGTGACATTTGATCTTCGATGATGCCGCAAGGGGATATCAACTTCATTTCCAATGGCTGCCATCTTTAAAGAGTGCTCATCATGAATCGCATCGTTCCGCTCATCCTGGCCGTGGCCCTGTTCATGGAAAACATGGACTCCACGGTGATTGCGACCGCGCTGCCCGCCATTGCCAACGATCTCGGCGTCGGGCCGATCACGCTGAAACTGGCTCTGACGTCTTATATGGTGGCGCTTGCCATTTTCATTCCGGTCAGCGGCTGGATGGCGGATAAATTCGGGGCCAAGCAAATCTTCCGGGCGGCGATTGGGGTTTTTATCGTCGGGTCCGTTTGCTGCGCGATGTCCGGTTCGCTGGTGGAATTCGTCGCCGCCCGGTTTTTGCAAGGCATGGGCGGCGCGATGATGACGCCGGTCGCCCGTTTGGTTCTGCTGCGCACCAACAAGCGCGAGGATCTGGTCTCGGCCATTGCGCTGCTGACCATTCCCGGCCTTGTCGGTCCGCTGGCCGGGCCGCCGGTCGGTGGTTTTATCACCACCTATTTCACCTGGCACTGGATTTTTCTGATCAATGTGCCGATCAGCGTGCTGGGTGTCGTCTTGACGACAATTTTCCTGCCGGAAATCGAGCGGGTCGAAACCGCGCCGATCGACTGGACCGGATTTGCCCTGACCTCGCTGTCGGCGGCGGGCGTCGTTTTCGGCCTGTCGGTCATGAGCCTGCCAGCCTTGCCGCCGATTGTCGGTACTGCCGCAACTGTTATCGGCCTGTTGTGCGGCGTTCTTTATATAGTGCATGCCAGGCGCCATCCAGCACCGCTTCTGGATCTCACCCTGTTTCGCAAACCGGCCTTTCGCGCCGCCCAGATCGGTGGGACGCTGTTTCGGATTTCGGCGGGTGCCATTCCCTTTCTGATGCCGCTGATGCTGCAACTGGGCTTTGGCATGACACCGTTTGAATCCGGGCTGACCACCTTTGTCGGCGCCATTGGGGCGATCAGCACCAAATTCCTGGCGCGCCGGGTGTTTGCCGCTGCCGGTTTTCGCAGCGTCCTTATCGTGGCGGGCGTCTGCGGCGCCGCGACCACCTTTCTCAATGCCTTTTTCACGCCGCAGACCCCGCATGCGCTGCTGATGTTCTTCCTGCTGATGGCTGGTTTCTGCCGCTCGTTTTTCTTCACCGGCACCAATGCGCTGGGCTATGCCAATATCGACAATAACGAGGCCAGTCAGGCAACCTCAATTGCCTCGGTGTTGCAACAGATCAGCCTGGCGCTCGGCGTTGCCTGCGCGGCCTTCGTTCTGGAGATCAGCACCATGCTGACCGGTGGTCATCTGGATCTTGCCGATTTTCATGTGGCCTTTGCCGTCGTGGCCTTTTTGTCGCTGGCCGCCGTCATTCCCTATATCTTCATGGACAAGAATGCCGGTGCCGATGTGTCCGGCCATCGGCAGCCCTTGGCAGGTGGGGCCGCCACTGCGGAAAACCTGAGCGCCAAATAAAGTGTGGGCAATAAAAAAGGCGGGAGCCTTTCGGTCCCGCCTTCTCTCTATTGACGCTGGCCTGTGGGGCCACTGTGAAATGCTTACTTGGTAACGGTTGCCGGCGTGGAGGCAGTGGTGCCTGAATCGGCCTTCTGCTCTTCCAGCGTCTTGAATTCCGGAGCGGACTTCAGCGTCTCAGCCGTTTCCGTCGTTGTCAGACGCAGCTTGTCTGCATTCTGCGCATCACGGGTCACTGTAATCTTGCTAACGGGAACGGCGACATTCTTTTCGCCGATGCCCAAGAAGCCACCAACGCCGATCACAGCTGCGACAAGGCCGCCATTCTGCTGCATGATCAGATCCTTGATCTCACCGATGCTCTTGTCACCAGCATAGACGTTCTGGCCGACATAGTTGGATGCGGCCAACTGGTCGCTGCCCTGCTGGGTCAGATAGGTATCCATGGCAGCCGACGCGCCAGGCGTGGTCATTGCAGGGGCGGTGCCGGTGCTTGGAGCAGTTGTGGTGGTGCCGGGCGTTGCTGGTGTCGTTGCACTCTGCGCAAAGGCCATTGGCGCGACAACAGTGGAACCCATGAGTACGGTTGCTGCTACAAAATTAAGGGTCTTGTTCATCTTAAACCTGCCTTTCGGTCTTTGTTTCGTGTCGGACTGAGGGAGAGCTAGTCGCTCATGAAAAGTGTGTTTTCATGAGCGTGAGTGACTGGCTCTCTGCTCGGCTCGGTAGTGAAATGCCCGAAAGAGGCAGGAGTTCCGATAATATTCTGCATTTTATTTCTGCAAATTGACGGAACTTTAGGCATAAAAATGAGTTGGGGCGCGCCTCGTTCAAAGACCAAGGGTTGAGGAGTGTGAGGCTGGGCTTTACAAGCGGAAGCTTGGCTCTTGTCTGCCCTTGACCGCGATATCGAGGACGAAGGTCTTGCCACCATGGGGATCTGCGGCCAGGCCATCGGCGTCGAGCCCTTCGGTGGCGGAGGTGACCAACAGGCGGTCGGCCTTGGCACCGATAAAGGCCGGGCAGGTGGTTTGGGCAGCGGGAAGCCGGTAGCGCGCCAGGTGCTGTCCTGTTCTATCGTAGTTATCGACGGCGCCAACGCCCCAACGGGCATTCCACAAGCCGCCCTCGGCATCGCAGACCGCACCGTCGATGCCACCATCCTTGCCGCGTCCGTCGATATGGACGGATGGCGTCCCGGTCGGAAGGCCGGTTGCCGGATCGAGACTGACCTTCATCAGCGTATTGACCCGCGTGTCGACATAGTAACCGAGGCTTCCATCCGGCGAAAAACAGATAGCGTTGGGAATGCTGATGCTATCATAAAGACGGGTCACCTTGTCGCCCGCCACATGATAGATCGCACCAGCCCCATCGGCTGCCGTCTTGCCCATCGTGCCGATCCATAGCGCGCCGCAAGGATGGACCCGCCCGTCATTGGAGCGATTGCCGGGCCGTTCCGGTTCCAGCGCGGTCAGCAAAGTCAGTTCGCCGCTGGCAATGGCGCGGATGAAAATACCCTGTTCTGTCGCCAGAATCTGGCGTTCAGCATCGATTGTCGCCAACGCGCTGGCCATCATCGGCAGATCGTGGCGGATCGTTTCGCCCGTGGCAAACCGATGCTCGATCAGCCCCTTGCCGAGAATGTCGAACCACCAGGCGGTGTCACGCGCGACGTCATAGGTCGGGCCTTCACCCAGATGCAGGCGGGTATCGACCAGGACGGTGCTGGAATACGCTGTTTGCAAGATGGTCTCCTTCATCCAATCGCTGTGGCTCTCTTGTCTACTGCATAATTTTTGAAATCGGAATCGATTTAAGGAGAAATTATGCAGCGGATATAAAGCACTACAGCGAATCTTTGCCGCCATATAGGGCGCACGGCGCTGTAGTGCCTTCCAGGGAAAGTGGAAACCGGTTTTGCCAATCGCGTTTCATCTAGACCGCAGAGAACGCGATTCGAGCCGCTCGGATGGTTCCACGACAGCCGATTTGGTACGAATGGCAATGCCAGGCAAAATAAACTGCGTGCGATGACGGCGGTTTCACATCCAGGCCGGCATGGCCGTCGTATTGGTCAACGTCGCGCAAGCAAAACAGGGAATACTTGATGTGCGAACCTGTTTTGTGGCGTTGGCCTATTTCGCGGCTTAGACGATAGAATTTTCTAAAAACCTGGTTTCAGCCCTTGGTATTGGCAGGATGGTCGATCTATAGGATGGGCAATTGCGTTCGGGTGGGCATCGTTATCGCCAAACGATAAGACCGGGAGCCTTTTTCTGTTACGGCAGGACTTAAATAAATGACCGGAAAATAAATGAATGGCCGGAAGATAAGTGAATGGATAGAGGGCTTCGTTAAATTATTCAGGACTGGCTTTTTTAGTTATCAATGTTTTTGGCTGTAACTGCCGGAATGCAGTCGGCATTCAATTTTCGCAATGTCCGGCTATAGCAGGTCTGCAACGGGTTGCGACGCGGTCGCGATATGTAAAGAGAACAAGGCTTTTTATCGATGGGTGACGATCTGGTCCATATGGCAATGGTTGCCGAAGATGCGGCCTCGAAATTTGCGACGGCAGAACGCTATGTGCGCGAATTAAGTGGCTATAAGACCCAGTTTGACGTTTTCAGGCTGATGAAGCGGTTGACTGACTTTTTCGGCGCCAAGGGTTTCATGGTCATGAATGTGCCTTCGGCTGGTGCAAAAACTTTGACCGGCAGCTCGGTCATCACCAACTGGCCTGCTGATTTTCTCAGCGAATACGACATGGCGTCCCTGCTGTCGTCCAGCCCGATGTTCAACCGGTTGCGCAACACCTCTATACCTGTTGTTTTCGATGTGCATGTGGTCGCCCGTGAACGCGATCCCAAGACTGTCGAGCTGGCGACGGACCTGTTTTTGCGGTTTGGCATGCCGCGCGGCGCCTGTTTTCCGGTTCATGATGCCCATGGCAACCGGGGCGCTGTCAATATTTGCGGTGAAATGCCAGCCTTTTCCTTCGTTGACATGGTGCTGCTGCACTATCTGGCCGGGCATGTGTTCAACCGACTTGCCGAAATTCGCGAACTGGATGCACGGGTCACCGAAACGCTGACGGAGCGCGAGATCGAATGTCTGACCTGGACGGCGGCGGGCAAGACCTCCGTTGAAATCGCTGAGATCATGGGCCTGTCAGAACATACGATCAATCATTATCTCAACCGCGCCACCCGCAAGCTGGATACCGTGAACCGCACCCAGGCGGTCGCGAAGGCGCTACGGTTGAGCCTGATCAAATAGGCCTGATCAAATAGGAATGCGTGAGACATCTTCGATGTCTTGAATAATGCATCCGAAGGACGGCCTTCTCCGGCAGGTGCAACTTGCCTGAGGCGGCGGTTTGCGGCATGTATGCTGCAATGGGTCAGCACATCTCTTTGCATGTCACTCTTGGCTACATGCCATGTCTCGATAGCGCCCCGCTGGTGGCTGCGGTGGAAAAAGGCTTTGCCTCCGACGAAGGCCTGACCCTGCGCCTGGTGCGCGAAACTTCCTGGGCTCAGATCCGCGACCGCCTGACGGTCGGCCATTTCGATGGCGCGCACCTGCCGGCCCCCTTTGCGCTGGCAGCCAATCTCGGGTTTTCGCCGCTGGGCCCCGCTCTGCTGGTCCCCATGGCCCTCAATTTGGGTGGCGGCGCGTTTACTGTGTCGAATGCGCTTGCAACAGCCATGCAACGGGCAGGCTGGGAAAGCCACCTTCTGGAGCCGACGGCGGCGGGCGCTGCACTGAAACGAGTGGTGGAGGAACGCCGCGCTAAGTCCCTGCCGCCTTTGCGGATTGCCGTCGGCGATACCCATTCCAGCCAGGCCTATTATCTGCGCTACTGGCTTGCTGCCTGCAATCTGGACTGCGGCAGTGAGGTCGAAATGGTCTCATTGCCATCGCCGCTGATGGCGGATGGGCTTGGCGCGGGCGTGCTCGACGGATTTTGCGCGGCGGAACCGTGGAGCAGTGTCGCAGTGGACCGGCAGGTCGGACGCATTGTTGCTGCGACCGCTGCTATCTGGCGCGGCGGTCCGGACAAGGTTCTCGGCATTAGCAGGCAGTGGGGCGAGAACAATCCCGCCGCGCTCGATGCGCTGATCCGAGCGCTTTACCGCGCCGCGCAATGGTGCGGCAATCCCGGCAATACCGAGGAACTGGCCGGTATCATGGCGGCCCCCCGCTATCTCGGTGTCGAAGGCCGGCTTTTGTTACCCGGCCTGACCGGCGATCTGGTAACCGCGCCGGGAGAGGTTCAGCCGCTTGAGGATTTTCTGGTGCTGGAGCGCAAGGCCGCCAATTTCCCCTGGGCCAGCCATGCCCTGTGGTTTTATAGCCAGATGGTGCTTGGCGGTCACGTTGTCCATGCCCGCGAGCGGATTGCCACGGTGCTCGAAACCTATCGCCCGGATCTTTATCGCCGCGCCCTCAGGCCGGTCTTCGCCGCCATGCCAGGCGCCAATATCAAGGTGGAGGGGGCGATGGCAGCAGCCGATTATGTCGGCGCCAGCAATGGCCGTTTGCTGCTTGGGCCGGACGGATTTTTCGATGGACGGGTCTTCGACCCTGACCGGCTTGATGATTATCTTGCCGCTTCGCTAGTGGAATGAATTTGACATTTGATATCCCCCTTGCGGCACCCTCGAGGATCAAATGTCAAATTCTTAAATTCCACTAGAAACAGAGACTTGCTCGTGGTCCTGACGATTCCGACATTTGCTCTCGAGGGTGCTGCAAACGGATGCAAATGTCGGAATCGGACCACTAGCGGTTCCGAGAAATTGAGATTGCAGCACAGAAACCCTATGACGTGAGCGCTCAAAGCGGTGGCGCGGCTGTTTTTTAAGCAATTGCCGGAATGGCGCGGCTGGATTGTGGTGATTTCTTCAGCCAATTGGCGGCATCTCCAGTGATTTGACAGGATTTACCGAGTGAAAAGCCCAATCTTTCGAGTTGGCACGGTTTGTGCTTTCAATACAGCAACAGGGTCCAGAGGGGACTTGGAGAAGGGCGGTCTGGAAATCGCCCTCACAAAACGCCGCCTTAACCGTGCCTCAGGGCAATGGTTTTGGCGGCGTTTGTTTTTGGCTCTTCCGTTGCAGGCGATAAAACCTTATTTGAGCGTCACTCACACGTTTCGTCGGGCGCGGACAATTTCCAGTCGAGTGTCCCGGCCTTCACCAAGGAAGCGGATCCATGACGCTCGATAAAAACACTGTTCTTGAAGCCTTGAAGACCGTGCGCGGCCCCGATCTCGAGGGCAATATTGTCGATCTCGGCATGGTATCGGACGTGTTCATTTCCGACGCCAAGGTCTATCTCTCCATTAATGTTCCGGCTGAGCGCGCCCGGGAGTTGGAGCCTTTGCGCCAGGCGGCGGAGCGCAGTGTCAAGGCGCTTGCCGGCGTCAAGGGAGCGCTTGTCAGCCTGACAGCCGAGCGCAAGGCCGGATCGCCGTCAACGCCACCTGCACCCTCGGCACCCAATCCTTCCCACTTGCATTCCCATTCACACGGGCATTCTCATGCACCGGCCCCAAGCCAGCCGGCCCGCCCGGCCAAGGCCGGTATTCCCGGCATCGGCGCCATCATCGCGGTGGCTTCCGGCAAGGGTGGCGTCGGCAAATCCACCACGGCGGTCAATCTGGCGCTGGCCTTGCTGGCCAATGGCCTGAAGGTCGGCATTCTCGATGCCGATGTCTATGGTCCGTCCATGCCGCGCCTGCTTGGCATTTCCGGGCGACCGCAGCAGATCGACGGGCGCATTATCGTGCCTATGGAAAATTATGGCCTGAAGGCGATGTCCATCGGCTTTCTGGTGGATGAGGGCACCGCGATGATCTGGCGCGGCCCGATGGTGCAATCGGCGCTGATGCAGATGTTGCGCGAAGTGGCCTGGGGCGAGCTTGACGTGCTGGTGGTCGATATGCCGCCGGGTACGGGCGATGCGCAATTGACCATGGCCCAGCAGGTGCCGTTGAGCGGTGCGGTGATCGTCTCGACCCCGCAGGATCTGGCGCTGATCGATGCCCGCAAGGGTATCAACATGTTCAAGAAGGTCGAAGTGCCGGTGCTCGGCGTCATCGAGAACATGAGCTATTTCATCGCTCCCGATACCGGCGCTCGTTACGATATTTTCGGTCATGGCGGTGCGAAGGCCGAAGCCGAAGCCATTGGTGCGCCATTCCTGGGTGAAGTGCCGTTGACCATTTCCATCCGCGAGCATTCCGATGCCGGAACCCCTGTCGTGGTTTCCGAGCCGGAGAGCCCCCAGGCGCTGGTGTATCGTGAGATCGCCACCCGCGTCTGGCGCGAGGTCGAACGGCATTCAACAAGACAGGCGCCGACCATTACCTTTGAATGAGATCAGCACAGGATAGAGCCGCCGTTGCAGATTGATACTGCAACGGCGGACCGCACGGTTGTAGGGTTCCGGCGGAAATGCAACAGGATCTCGCTACCCTGGCGGATGCTTTGTAGGTGATGTTTCCTCAGGTTGCATTGATCAGGATCAAATGCCTGCGCGCAATTGCCCTTGCCATCCTGACGGCAGGTGCTATTGCTTGCCCGCTGAGCATGGATCATGGGCAGGCAACAGTCTTGCGGCGGCGGGATGGTCCTTATGCATGCCGGCAAGGGTAAATCATCGCAGGTTTTCATGGGTGTCCATGGGAGTGCTGCGGCTGGCGGCGATGTCCGTCATCGGGCAAAGGTGTCGAACGTTTGATCAAAGCTTACAGGTGTGACGGGACGGCGGATATGATCCTGCCCAGCGATGCGCCAGCGGTGCTGGACAAAGATGTTCTATGGCTCGATCTTCTCAATCCTGACAGGACCGAGGAGGCTTTGGCCGAGCGCTTGCTGGGCCTGCCGCTTCCCACCCGTGACGACCTCAAGGATATCGAGCCGTCCAGCCGATTGTATATGGACGATCATGGCGTTTACATGACCGCATCGCTGCTCTGCAAGGCCGAATCGGACCTGCCGCATCTGGCCGATGTCGCCTTCATTCTGGGCGGTGGCCGGCTGGTTACCGTGCGCTACGCCGAGCCCCGCGCCTTTGGCCTGTTTACTGCGGCCCTCAGCCGCAATCATGCCCATTGCACCTCCAACGCCGTCATGCTGGCGCGACTTTTGGAAACGGTGGTCGATCGCACCGCCGAAATCCTGGAAATTGCCGGTATGCGGGTCGATGCGCTGTCCGGCGATGTTTTCGTCGATCGCAGCCGGACCAAGCGCCGCGCGGCGCGATTCCTGGAAGACCGGCTGTTCGATATCGCCAGCCATCACCGGCTTGTCAGCAAGACGCGCGATAGTCTTGCATCCCTGTCGCGGTTGTCGTCCTTCCTGCTGTCGGTGGAGCCGTTCAAGACGAGTGGTGAGCCGCGTGATCTGTGCAAGGTCATTTCTCACGATATTCAATCCCTGTCCGAACATGCCGGTTTCATCGCCAGCAATATCAGTTTCATGCTCGATGCCTCGCTTGGCCTGATCAATGTCGAACAGAATTCGATCATCAAGATTTTCTCGATTGCATCGGTGGTGTTTTTGCCGCCGACGCTGGTCGCTTCCATCTATGGAATGAACTTTCAGGTCATGCCGGAGTTGACGTGGCTGCTTGGCTACCCATTTGCTCTGATCGTCATGGTTCTGTCTGCGATCATTCCCTTCCTGTTCTTCCGCTCGAAAGGCTGGCTCTGAGAGCCTGTAAGATTGATGTCCCAGGAAAACACCCACGCCGCACCGGCTGAAAAGAAAGACCTGCGCAGTCTGATGCTGCTGGCGCTCGGTTCGGTCGGCGTCGTCTACGGCGATATCGGCACAAGCCCGCTCTATGCGTTTCGCGAGGCGCTGAAGCCGATTGCCCATGACGGCATTACCCGTTTTGAGGTGATCGGCCTGACTTCGCTGATCGTCTGGACGCTGACGATCATCGTCACGCTGAAATATGTGCTGTTTCTGCTGCGCGCCGACAATGACGGCGAAGGCGGCACCCTGTCGCTGCTGGCCTTGCTCAGCAAATCGGCGGGGCGTCATACCGTTGTCCTGATGGTGTTGGGCCTGGTCGGCGCAGCGCTGTTTCTGGGCGATGCCATGATCACGCCTGCGCTGTCAGTTCTGTCGGCGGTGGAAGGCTTGAAACTGGTGGCGCCGCAATCCTCCGGCTTCATCGTGCCGATCTCGGTGGTCATCCTGATCATGTTGTTTGCCGTCCAATCGCGTGGTACGGGCGCGGTTGCCAATTTCTTCGGGCCGATCACCGTGGTCTGGTTCCTGGTGATGGCGGCAGGCGGTATCGGCCATATTTTCGACGATCCGGCGATTTTCCGGGCCTTCAATCCGATTCATGCCGTGACCTTCCTGTTTCAGGAAAAGTTTCTCGGTTTCGTCGTGCTGGGCGCGGTCTTCCTGACCGTCACCGGCGCCGAAGCACTCTATGCCGACCTTGGCCACTTTGGCCGTCGTCCGATCCAGTGGGCGTGGTTCGTGCTGGTGTTTCCGGCCTTGGTGCTGAACTATCTGGGCCAGGGCGCGCTGGTGCTGAAGGACCCGGCGATGGCATCGGACCCCTTCTATCTGATGTTCCCAAGCTGGGCCATCCTGCCGGTCATCATCCTGGCGACGGCGGCCACGGTCATTGCCAGCCAGGCGGTGATAACAGGGGCGTTTTCCATGGTGCGCCAGGCCATCCATCTCGGCTTCCTGCCGCGCATGGAAATCCTGTTCACCTCGGAAACCAACACCGGACAGATCTATCTTCCTGCCGTCAACACGCTGCTGCTACTCGGCGTTCTCAGCCTGGTGCTACTGTTTGAAAGCTCCGATGCACTCGCGACCGCCTATGGTATTTCCGTCACCGGCGCCATGGTCGTCACGACAATCATGGCGTTTGAATTCGTGCGCAAGAAGTGGAAATGGTCGGTTTTCGTGGCGCTGTTGGTGATTGTGCCGCTTCTGGCTCTGGAAACGGTTTTCCTTGGCGCCAACCTGCTGAAGATCCACGATGGCGGCTATATTCCGGTGCTGTTTGCGGCTGGCTTTACCATCGTCATGTGGACCTGGCGGCGCGGCACGGCCATCCTGTTTGCCAAGACCCGCCATGCCGATATTCCGCTGTCCTCGTTCATTTCCTCGGTGGAGCGCAAGAGCGAGCATGCTCCGGTCTGCGTGCCGGGCACGGCAATCTTTTTGACCAGCGACCCGGAAACGGCGCCTGCTGCCCTGCTGCATAATCTTAAGCACAATCACGTTCTGCATGAGAAAAACATCATCCTGACCATCAAGACCGTCAACCGGCCCCGCGCCAGCGAAGCGGAACGCTTCGTGGCCGAGAGCCTCTCGGAGCGGTTCAGCCGGGTAGAGATCCGCTTCGGCTATATGGAACAGCAGAATGTCTCGCAGGCGCTGGCCAAGCTGCGCAAGGGCGGGCTGAAATTCGACATCATGTCCACCTCCTTCTATCTCGGCCGCCGCAAGCTGGTGCCGGACGCCAAGGCAGGCATGCCAAACTGGCAGGACAGGCTGTTCATCGCGCTGGCCAATTCGGCAACCGACCCCTCGGATTACTTCCGGCTTCCGGCCAATCGCGTCGTCGAGCTTGGCTCGCATGTGATCATCTGATCGTTATTTGTGGCGGTGTTTCGCGTGACGGGCATCGCCGCAAAGCCGCACCGATTCCGGGAATTCACCGCCCGGAACGCGGCTTTTTAATGCCACTTTCTGTGGGGAATTCGAAAATTTCGTCTAAGGAACTGATTTTATTCGGTTAATTTGTCGTGAAACAACCCTTGGCAATGCCTTGACTATCAAAGCTCGCAAAATTATGGTGCGGCCAAATTAAGAACCGGTCGGACCATGTGTAAATCCGAGCTGTTTGCATACTCGGACAAGGCTTTAGCAGCCGGACTGGGATCGGACGGGGAGGGCGCATGGACGATCAGGAAAGAGAATTGGAACGGCGTCGCAGCCATCTCGGAGCCAAGCTGGCTGCGAAGGATCTGCGGACGGGGGAAGAGGCCGCACAGGACGAGCGGGCGCAGGCAAGCCGAAAAGGTTATGCCCAGGCCATGAAGCTCTCCAGCGAATTCCTTTCCGCCATCATCGTCGGTATCATTCTGGGTTTCCTGATCGATCATTTTGCGGGAACCTCGCCTTGGGGGCTTATCGTCCTCCTGCTGTTGGGGTTTTGCGCCGGTGTGCTGAACGTGTTGCGTGCGGCAGGAAAGGTGGCTTCGCCCCATCCTGCGGATCGCAGCTCGGACGGCAAAGGGAAATAACACGGCGGATGCCTGGCATCCGGCGGACGAGGTAAGGAACGCTGCCTGAGGGTGGCAAAAGCGAGAGAGATCACCAGGTGTCAAACGATCCGACCCATCAGTTCCAGATCCACAAGATTGTTCCGATCGAGATTGGCGGCATTGATTTCTCGTTCACCAACGCCTCGCTGTTCATGGTGGCGACGGTGGCCTGCGCAGCTGGCTTCCTCTATTTCGCCACATCCAATCGCGGCCTGATTCCCGGTCGGGCGCAGTCGGTCGCGGAAATGTCCTATGAATTCGTGGCGTCGATGCTGCGGGAAGGGGCGGGCAGCCACGGGATGAAATTCTTCCCCATGGTGTTCTCGCTTTTCATGTTCGTGTTGACCGCGAACCTTCTCGGCATGATGCCCTATTTCTTCACCATTACCAGCCAGATCGTCGTCACCTTTGCGTTGGCGATTTTTGTGATCGGCACGGTGTTGGTCTACGGTTTCTATAAGCACGGCCTTGGCTTCCTCAATTTGTTCGTGCCCTCTGGCGTCCCTGGCGCTCTCTTGTTACTCGTGGTGCCGATCGAGGTGATCTCGTTTCTGTCGCGCCCGATTTCTCTGTCGATCCGGTTGTTTGCCAATATGCTGGCAGGCCACATCACATTGAAGGTGTTTGCGGGCTTCGTTGCCTCGCTTGGCAGCCTTGGCGCCCTTGGCGTCGGTGGCGCGCTCCTTCCTCTCGCTATGACCGTCGCACTGACCGGTCTGGAGTTCCTGGTTGCCTTCCTTCAGGCTTACGTCTTCGCGGTACTGACTTGCATGTACCTGAACGACGCAATCCATCCCGGTGGGCACTAAGGATATCGACATTGGCGTAACAAGCGTCAGTCATTCGCCGCAATAACCATTTCAAAGGAGTACTCTCATGGAAGCGGAAGCAGCAAAGTTCATCGGCGCAGGTCTGGCTTGCTTTGGCATGGCCGGCACGGCTCTCGGCCTTGGCAACATTTTCGGCAGCTACCTGTCGGGCGCACTGCGCAACCCGTCTGCCGCTGACAGCCAGTTCGGCCGTCTGGTATTCGGCTTCGCCGTTACGGAAGCTCTGGGCATCTTCTCGCTGCTCGTAGCCCTCCTGCTCCTGTTCGCTGTCTGATTTCAGCGCAATTCAGGATCACGGCCGGCCTTCGATGTCGGCCGTGATCTTTTGTATTAGCAGGATACTGGAGGCGAGTATGTTCGTTACCCCCGCCTATGCCGAGGAAGTCCCGGCAACGGCTGAGACCCACACGGAAACCGGCGTTCCCGCGGAAGCCGGACATGGACGAGGCGTATTTCCGCCCTTCGACCATTCTACCTTCCCATCGCAGCTGTTGTGGCTGGTCATCACCTTTGGCCTGTTCTACATTCTGATGCAGCGGGTCATCGTGCCACGCGTCGGCGGTATCCTCGAAAATCGTCACGACCGGATCGCCAAGGATATCGATGAGGCCAGCCGCCTGAAGGCGGAAGCGGATGCCGAAGTCGAGACCTATGAAAAAGAATTGACCGCCGCTAAGGCGAAGGGCAACCAGATCGCCTCTGCCGCGCGGGAAGCCGCCAAGGCCAAGGCTGCCGCCGACCGCGCTGCTGTCGAGGCTGAGCTGTCCAGCAAGGTTGCTGCGGCGGAAGCTAGCATTGCAGCAATCAAGACCAAGGCTTTTGCCGAGGTCGATACGATTGCCACGGAAACCGTTGCCGTCATCGTTGAGCAGCTGACCGGTGCAAATGTCACCGTAGCAGATGCGCAATCGGCTGTTGCCGCTGGCAAGAGGGGCTGAGCCGATGCAATATGATGCAACTTTCTTCGCTTTTGTTGGCCTGGTGCTGTTTCTGGCACTGATTGCCTATCTCAAAGTCCCGGGCATGATGGCTAAGTCGCTGGATGCACGTGCAGACAATATCCGTGACGAATTGGCGGAAGCCAAGCGCCTGCGGGAAGAAGCCCAGCAATTGTTGGCGGAATATCGTGCCAAGCGCAAACAGGCTGAAGCGGAAGCTCAGGCCATCGTTGCTGCCGCCGAGCGCGAAGCAGCCGCCCTGACGGAAGAAGCCCGTCAGAAGACCGAGGAATTCGTTCAGCGCCGCAATGCGCTGTCGGAACAGAAGATCAAGCAGGCCGAAACCGACGCCATCAATGCGGTTCGCTCAGCTGCTGTCGATCTTGCAATCTCGGCTGCAGAGATCCTGTTGAAGCAGAAAGTCGACGCCCAGTTGCAGTCAGGCCTGTTTAATTCGTCTGTAAGCGAAGTGAAAAGCCGTCTGAACTGAGATTGTTCATCAAGGATGAATTGAAAGCCGGGTTAAGCCCGGCTTTTTTATGTTCGGGTGTTGGCAGTGTTACTCAGACGACAATCGAATCCGTTTTTCGAAAAGAAAAACGAAATTATCTCCATTGCAATCTGTACCGGACATCTTCTTATTTCTTCACCGTTCATCCTGTAGGCGCAGAGGACTAAAACTCATCCGGTGAAGGGGGCAGGGACCATGATCGGCGATGGCTTTCTGGTGGACCTTGGTGCCGTAGCCCGCATGGGCATCAAATCCGTATTGGGGGAAGACCAGGGCGGCGCGCGTCATCATCCGGTCTCGCATGACCTTGGCGACAATCGATGCGGCGGCAATGGAGAGCGATCTTGCATCGCCTTTGATGACGGCAGTGCCTCCGCAGATTAGGCCTGGGGGAACGTCCCGGCCATCGCAAAGCAGATGGGCGGGGGCGAGTGAAAGCCCGGCTGCGGCCCGGCGCATGGCGTCGAGGCTGGCTTTGCGAATATCCCGCCGGTCGATATGATCGGAGCCTGAAGAGGCGATAGAGACCGTTGCCGTTGCCAGGATCTGAATAAAAAGCGCCTCGCGTTTGGCAGCGGTAAGCTTTTTCGAATCGTTGAGACCATCAGGAATGGCCTCGGGGTCGAGAATGACTGCTGCGGCCACCACCGGCCCGGCCAGTGGGCCGCGTCCGGCCTCATCTGTGCCAGCCACTGGCCAGCAACCTTTGGCTCTGAAACTCTCTTCCAGCGAAAAATCCGGCCCGGTCTGGGGCAGGGTGAAAAGATTGGGCATGTCGGATGGAGAACGTTTTGGCATGCGGCAGACCTCGCACATCATCCGCCTGGCTTGCAAGCCCGTTGCATACTTCTTGAAACCAGAATCGGCTGAAAGAATTATGCAACAGGCATAAAGAGCTACAGCGTCATGTCTTAGTGTGACAGCCATGCCTGCCATGGCGACATTATTGCATCGGACCGAGATCGTAACAAGCATAGGTAGGGTCAGGCTATGACAACTGCCAATGTTGGAAGAACCTCATGCATCCCTGCTTTGGCGGCCAGTAATATTATCTCAAATGGACAAGACGGCAGAATACCAACAGCCACTGTTAATGGCTGTTGGTAAAAGGCTTCGGCGTCGCCTTGATGTAGAAGGATCGAAAGGGGTCGATCCTTCTACCCGAGACGCGACGCCGCGCCGGACAAGCGGTCAAGGAAACCGCTTCCGGCATTTCCGAGGGCCGCCCTTGCGGTAGGCGGTGTGGCCTCGGAAAGAGAAGGTTGAAATTTATGTGCGTGGTGCCGGGTTGGATGGATAGTCCGAGGTCCGGGGCGGAGACGCCAAAGCTTTCACTTTCTTGCGCCCGCGCTGCCAAGCCGAACAATGGTTCGTTACAGCAGCGATAGCTGCACACCATTGCCCATAGGCGGGATGAACAGATCGTCGCGCAATTGCATGCTCCGACGGCCCATGCCGAGACGTTTGGTGGCTATCTCGAAACGGCGGCTGATCTGCCAGGCATAGGGGCCGGTGCCTTTCATCCGCTTGCCGAATTCCGCATCGTAATCCTTGCCGTCGCGCATTGAGCGCACCAGCGACATGACATGGCGATAGCGGTCAGGATAATGTTGCAGCAGCCAGTCACGAAACAGCGGGCTGACCTCCAGCGGCAGGCGCAACAGGACATAGCTCGCCTCCGAGGCTCCGGCTGCCTTGGCAGCGTCGAGGATACGCTCAATTTCATGATCATTCAGGGCGGGAATGATCGGCGACACCAAGACGCTTGTCGAGATGCCAGCCTCGCTCAGGGCCTTGATCGCCTCCAGCCGACGGCTTGGAGTCGAGGCGCGGGGCTCCATGGTCCGGGCCAGTTTGCGGTCCAGCGTGGTGACTGAAATACCGACCTTGGCCAGGCCCTTTTCGGCCATATCGGCCAGAATATCGATGTCGCGTAGCACCATTGCCGACTTGGTGACGATGGCAACCGGATGATTGGCCTCCTTCAAGACCTCAAGCAATTGCCGCATGATCCGCCATTCCCGCTCGATGGGCTGGTAAGGATCGGTATTGGTACCGATGGCGATGGTGCGGGGCTTGTAGCCGGGTTTGGAAAGTTCGCGCTCCAACAGCTTCGGCGCATCCGGCTTGGCAAACAGCCGGGCTTCGAAATCAAGCCCTGGAGACAGGCCCATATAACTGTGGCTCGGCCGGGCAAAACAATAGATGCAACCATGCTCACAGCCGCGATACGGATTGACCGAACGATCAAAGGGAATGTCCGGCGAATCATTGCGGGTAATCACCGTCTTTGGCCGCTCCACCTGGACTTCGGTGCGGAAAGGCGGCATGTCTTCGAGACTTGCCCAGCCATCGTCTTCCAACTGCCGCTCCAGCGTCTCGAAACGCCCGGAGGGATTGAGACCCGCGCCGCGTCCACGCCTGCGTGCGCCATCCACCCGAAGCCCCGAGGTTACCAGTAGCGCGTCGGCAATATCCGCCGTATTGGCAGGCTGAAAGGCAGCCTGCCTGACATCAGACAGTACGGTCATTTGGAACTCCTGACGAGCCAACCGGCCCTTTCATGAGCTCAGATCTAGCGTTAAAATGAGAACAATGCAAGAACAAAATACCAATCTCGAAAACGTAATCAAGGATTGTATAAAATAAAAAATACACCAAAAAATATATTAAGTCGTCGCAATGAGAAGTAAAAAACAGCATGTCCTGCTCTATCCACTTGCCGATCTGTCCTCGATCAAATTCCAGTCAAGCACGGTTCACCCGTGGTAAAGCATGATGCATTGCGGTATGAGTAACGCATGTTGACTGTTATTATCGAATGCCGCGATCAGGAAAGCGAATTGGCGCAAACCTTGACCACCCTTGTCGCCGGGGCGGTGCAGGGTATTATTTGTGACGTGGTTGTTCTGGATCATGGGTCCAGCGATGGGACGTCGCGGTTGGCCGATGCAGCGGGCTGCCGATTTCACATGATCTGGGATTTGCGAGATGTGGTTGCGGCAGCCAGGGGCGAGTGGTTGCTCCTGGTCGAGCCAGGCGCCCGGCCATCCTCTGGATGGATCGAGGAAGTAGCGGAATATGTGGCACTGAACAGCGCGCCGGCCCGGTTTTCACCCTCACGGCATCATAAGCGTCCATTTTTTCGGCGCTTCACCCGACGCGGTCCGCCGTTGGAACATGGATTTCTGCTGCGAAAGAGCCAAGCTCAATCCCTGGTCAAGACGGGCATGAAGCTCGCTGATCTGGTCGCTGGGCTGAGGGGCAGGGCGCTGTCCAGTGAAATGGTGCCAGCTTGGGCTGTCCGCCAGGCACGGGCTTAACATTGCCAGCTTAATTCACTATGGCTTAGATAGTGTTGATGGGCCTACTGCCATATTGGCCCAGCCAGTGTTTCGTTTTACGCCTTGTCCCGCTTCAGATGCTCGGCCAGCCGCGGCATGATTTCCACGAAATTGCAGGGCCGGTAGCGATAGTCCAACTGTTGCGCGAGAATACCATCCCAGCCATCCTTGCAGGCACCGGGAGAGCCGGGTAGGACGAAAACGAACGTGCCATTGGCAAGCCCGGCTGTGGCGCGCGACTGGATGGTCGAGGTGCCGATTTTATCATAGGAAATTCGGTGAAACACGGCGGAAAATCCGTCCATCCGCTTGTCGAACAGCGGCTCCACCGCCTCCGGCGTGACATCCCGACCGGTAAAACCGGTGCCACCGGTGGTGATGATCACGTCGACATCCTGCGATTGGCTCCAGGCGCGCACTTGGTTGGCGATCCGATCGGCATCGTCGGGGACGATGGCGCGGTCGATGAGCTGATGCCCAGCCGTCTCGATCCGCTCGACCAGCACATCGCCAGAGCGGTCGTCGGTCAATGTCCTGCTGTCCGACACCGTCAGAACGGCGAAGCCGAGGGGAATAAAAGCGCGTGTTTCGTCCAGTCCGGGCATGTGAGGTCTCCGATACAGCATGTTTTCCGAAAGCGTGCAGAGGCTTCGGGAAAAGACATGCGAAAACACAAGTCTATAGCATGTCAGGTGAATTCCGAAATACGCGACAGGCTATAGGGTCTGGCTCGCCTGAAAATACCAATCCGGCCGCGCCGTGAGAAGCGCTTTTTCAGCGGCAAATGCAGCGTCATAGGTGGGGTAAAGGCCAAAACAGGTGGCGCCGGAGCCGGACATCCGGGTGACAAGCGCGCTGGTTGCTTCGATCATCCGGGAAAGCTCGGCAATGTGCGGACACAAGGTTTCGGCGGCGGGTTGCAGATCATTGCGCAATCGGCGGAGCGTCTCTATCCATGGGTCTTGGTCCATCAGCGTTGGCAGCGGGCCAATCGGTGGATTGTCGCGCCTGGTCATCGCCTTGAAGATCGCTGGTGTGGACACCGCCTGCAACGGATTGCCGAGCAGGAGGCCAAAGCGTGGCAAGGCCGGCAGGGGTGTCAGGGCTTCGCCAATGCCTGTGGCGCGCAAGGATGTGCTTGCAAGGCACATCGGCACATCTGCTCCCAGCTTTAGGGCCAGATCCTCCAGGGCGGCTGGCTCAAGATGGCTGACCCATAGGCGCTGTAAAGCCCTCAGCGTGGCTGCGGCATCGGCTGAACCGCCACCAATGCCGGACGCAATTGGCAGATTTTTTTGTAAGGAGAGGGCAACGGGCGGCGCAGGCATGCCCTTGGCCAGAGTGGCTGTTCGCAACAGATCCCGCGCCCGAATAACCAGGTTTCCAGCCGGATTCTCCGACTGAAGCTGGCCTGCAAAGCGCCCCGACAGGGTAAATTCATCCTGTCGGGCCGTTTCAACGGTGATCACGTCGCCATGTTCGGCAAATGTCACGAGCGTATCGAGAAGGTGGTAGCCATCATCCCGCCTTCCCGTAACATGCAGGGCAAGATTGATCTTTGCCGCTGCAATTTCACGAAATACGGTCATTGGGGTTCCTGCCTCGCCCTGCTTGAAAACCAAGGTATCGGCGATACTCAGGATTTCTTTTCAGGTTGGTCCGGGGTCTGCGGCGTGGGTGCGGGCGCCGGGGCGACCGGCGGCGTGGCTTCGGCTGCCCCCGGCCCGGCGGGCAGGTCAGGCAATCCCTTTTCCAGCTTTTCCTGCACCGTGGCGATCAGCTCAGGTTCCGGCTTGAACGCCAGGACCTGACGCCACTGGAAGGTGGCTTCCAGTTTGCGGCCAACCCGCCAATAGGCGTCGCCCAGATGGTCGTTGATCGTCGCGTCACCGGCCTTCAGCTGCACTGCGCGCTCCAATTCCTCGACCGCCTCGTCATATCGGCCCAGCCGATAATAGGCCCAGCCGAGCGAATCGACGATATAGCCATCATCAGGTTTCAGCTCGACGGCTTTCTTGATCATCTCCAGGCCCTCCTGGAGATTGCGGTTCATATCCACCCAGGAATAGCCGAGATAGTTGAGAACCTGTGGCTGCTGGGGATTAAGCTCCAGCGCCTTGCGGAAGTTTGGCTCGGCCTGGTCCCATTTCTTCAGGCGTTCATAGGCAATGCCGCGCTGGAAAAACACCGGCCACTGGTTCTTTCCGGGGGCCGAACCAAGAATCTCCGCTGCCTTGTCGTAATTGGCGGCCATTTCGGTGTAGTCCTTGGCATCCGACAGCACGCTGCCATAGGCCAGATAGGAGCGGATATCCTGCGGATCGGAGGCGATCAGCGATTTGAGATGGGCCTTGGATTCCTCGACCTTGCCGGTTTCGGCCAGCGCCAGACCCAGCTGCATTTCGGAAATCCGCCGCATCGGCGATTCGGCCGGCACCTGCTTGTAGAAGGAAATGGCCAGATCAGTCTGCTTGTTGCCCTCGGCAATGCCACCCAGCATGATCAGCGTATCGGCACTGTCGGGATCGAGCGCCCGCGACAATTGCAGATAGAGCGCAACGGTGTCCTGGGTTCCCTGGCGGTTCAGGGCGCCACCGATCGAAAACAGCACTGAGGCTGCTCCTTCATCGGCGGTGGCCGCCTGCGGCTTGGGAACCTCGCCCTTTTCGATCCGCTCGCGCATCGCCTTGAAGGGCGGATAATTGTTCAACACTTCGTCGCCAGCCGCCAGCGCATCGAGCGCTTTCTGCTTGTTGCCGGTCTTGGCTTCCAGCGTCGCCAGGGCCATGACAGCCCGCAGGAACGTGTCGGGCGCGGTCGCGCCGCCCTCGCGGTCGGTGATAACGCCGCTCAGATAGCTGCGGGCCTTGGTCTCGTCGCCAATGGCGGCAGCCATCACGCCCGCATTGTAGTTTTTGAAAATGCCGTACCAGTCCGGGCCTTTCATCTTGTCGAGATCGGCAAGGGCTTCCTTGCCACGCCCGGCGCCCATTTTCGCCCAGGCGGTCAGCAGCGCATTGGTCAACCGGTCGAGATCGTTCGGCCCCTTATAGGCAAGGACTTTTTCCGCCGTGCGGTATTTCTTGCCTTTGATAGCCTCCAGACCGCGGACAATGGCAGTAATGCGCTCAACGGCCTGATCCTTGCGCAGCTCGTTGGCGTATTTCGCGCCTTCCTCGAAGCGGCCAGCCATCAGCAGCGACAGCATCAGGCTTTCGCGGATTTCCAGATCCTGCGGTTCGAAACGCAGCGCCTTCTCGTAAAGGGTCACGGCGGTTGTGAAATCGCGGTCGGTATTGGCCGTGCGGGCCGCCAGATACGCGCCGGACAGAGTATCGACCTCATCAAGATCGAAGCCATCGACCGGCTGTTTTGCCGTTTCTGCCGCCATCGCTACCGGCGGAGCCAGGAAGGACGGGAGGACGCCCCCGCTGAAGGACACCAGAAGCAGGAGCGCTGTGCCCGAGAGGAAGCGTTTGGCAAAGATCTGCCGCATGAAGAAGCCTTTCAACCAAGATCACCGGTCATTCGACCGGATCGGGCAACCAGGGTCACCGGCCATTCTGGCCGGATCGGAAAATTCAACATCAGGCCAGCGAATCAGAAGGCTGCGAGGCTCGCTGCCAGCCAGGTCGCTGAGACCGGAACATGATATGTAAGAGCCTTGCCCCCACGTGACCAGTCAATGTGATGGCAACAGAATGGCTTTTTTGCGTAAGTGACATAAAAACCTCCCGGAACGTGTTAGCGGCAATGGCTCCCGGTTTTCCGGAGGAACGTCGGAGCATTTCAGCGTTTCAAGAAAACCGGGTGTCTTTGGTGGATGTATTTCCAGATGCCAAACCGCAACATGGTCTGGCTGGAAATGTTTTAACTGACCCGTTCGATGCAGAAATCGATCACGTCCATCAGGGCATCTTTCCAGACGCCGTCAGGCACCGGCGCCAAGGCATCGCGGGCGACGTCGCCATAGTGAATGGCCCGCGCCACTGTATCGGAAAGACCGTTATATTTGGTAATCAGCCCCATGGCCTTTTCCAGATTGGCATCGTCATGCCTGCCGCCTTCCAGCGCTTCGCGCCAGAAACCCCGCTCGGCCTCGTTGCCGCGCCGGTAGGCGAGAATGACTGGCAGGGTGATCTTGCCCTCGCGGAAATCGTCACCGGTATTCTTGCCGAGATCGGCGACCTTGCCGCCGTAATCCAGGGCATCATCGACCAGCTGGAAGGCCAGGCCCAAATTCATGCCGTAGGATTTGAGCGCGTTGCGCGCGGCCTTGTCCGTTCCCGCCACGATAGGACCGACCTCGGCAGCGGCGGCAAACAGCGCCGCCGTCTTGGCACGAATGACCGCCTGATAGTCGTCCTCGGTGGTTTCCATATTCTTGGCGACCGAAAGCTGAAGCACTTCGCCCTCGGCAATCACCGAGGCTGCCGTTGACAAGACATCCAGCGCTTCCAGCGAGCCGACTTCGACCATCATCCGGAAGGCCTGGCCAAGCAGGAAATCGCCGACCAACACACTGGCCTGGTTGCCCCAGATCATCCGGGCGGTGGATTTGCCGCGCCTGAGGTCGCTCTCATCCACCACGTCGTCGTGCAGCAGCGTGGCAGTGTGCATGAATTCGACGCTGGTGGCGAGCTTGATATGGCCTTCGCCTTCATAGCCGAACATCGCGGCGGAGGCCAGCGTCAGCATCGGGCGCAGGCGCTTGCCACCAGAGGAAATCAGGTGATTGGCGACTTCCGGGATCATCTGGACATCGGAGCCTGCCTTGGACAGGATCAGTTGATTGACCCGCTCCATGCCGTTGCGGGTCAGGTCCACCAGGGGTTGCACCGAGGCCTGTTTGTTTTTCTTGTCACCAAGCGGTATCACTGCGCCCAACTGTCCGGACTCCTGTTTATTCCTGTATCAGGACTGCGATAGCGTGTGGATTAACACACCACAAGACCGCGTTGGCCCCTTATATCCAAGGCTCAATGTCATCTCAATCCCAACCGGGCCTAGCCCAACCGGATTTGGCCTAACCGGATCGGGCAATTGTCGTCGCTTCGACCCAACTTACGGTTTTTTTGCCTGACTGTCGCGTCATCAAGCGGTGTTTGCGCGAAAATTCGAGACATAATGCTCAAACAAACATAAAAAGCCGTTGGCGACCCGGCAAGAGCGGAATTTCTCTATCCCGCAGATTTGATAGGACTCATCATCGCATGCATGAACTCATTCGCACCAATGACGCCGTTTTACTGTCCTTTGCCCAGAGCCTGATGAAGGATGCCGGTATCGAGAGCCTGATTGCCGACCAGTCGATGAGCATTCTGGAAGGATCGCTCGGGCTTTTGCCACGCCGTTTCCTGGTCGAGCCGGGCCGGGCAGAGGAAGCGCGGCGCATCCTGATCGATGCCGGTCTTGGCGCAGAATTGCGCGACGGCACGGCATAAGCGAGATCGGGACAGAAGCCCATGGCGTTTGAGGGGACTGCCTCCGATATCATCAACGAAACCGTCGATGCCTTTCATCGCGGCGGCTTTTTCCTTGTGCAACCAAAAGGCCGTGGTCATCGCGCTGGCATGGATGCCATGCTCTTGGCAGCGTTGGTGGGGGAGGGTGGCACGGTTGCAGATCTGGGCGCTGGCGCCGGTGGCGCGGGTTTGGCTGTTGCCTCGCGTCTGCCGACGGCCGTGGTGACGCTGGTCGAGCGCTCCCCTGACATGTTGTCCTTTGCACAAAAGACCCTCGACCTGGCGGAGAACACCCATCTGGCCGGACGGGTCCAGCTGGTCGCGGCGGATGTAACGCTGACGGGGCGGGCGCGCCGGGCGGCGGGATTGCCGGACGATGCTTTCGATCATGTGATCATGAACCCACCCTTCAATGACGGGCGCGACCGGACAACGCCTGACAGCCTGAAGGCCGAGGCGCATGCCATGGATGGGGATATGTTTGAGCGCTGGCTGCGCACCGCGGGTGCAATCATGAAACCCGGTGGGCAATTGTCGCTGATTGCCCGACCGCAATCGGTGGCCGAGATCATCGCTGCCTGCGGCAAACGCTTTGGCGGCATCGAGATCACCCTCATCCATCCAAGGGAGGGCGAAAGTGCGATCCGCCTGCTGCTGACGGCGATTAAAGGCTCGCGTGCCCGGCTCACCTTCCGCAGCCCGCTGATCATGCATGGGCCTGAAGGCCATGCCTTCCTGCCGCAGGTCGATGCGCTCAACAATGGCCGAGGTGCCTATCCGCGGCTGGACATCAAGGCGATGTGACAGGTCGCTGCGGCGGGATCATCCGGCAAAAAATACCCCTGCCATTGCGTTTGCGCCGTCAGGACTTACATGTCTGTTTGGTTTGAAACAGCAAAGGATGTGACGCATGGCGGGTCTATGGAAGCGGTGGGTGCCGAAGCGGTTTCGCAAGCAGGAAATCGTCATTCCCGTCGTGCGGCTGCATGGCGCGATCATGAGCGGCGGCAGCCGGTTTCGCCCGGCGCTGAACCTCGCGGCTATCGCACCACTTCTGGAAAAAGCCTTCAAGTTGAAGGACAGTCCGGCTGTGGTTCTGTCGCTCAATTCGCCGGGCGGCTCGCCGGTGCAATCGCGGATGATCTTTCAGCGCATCCGGACACTGGCCGATGAACACAGCAAGACCGTGCTGGTGTTCGTGGAAGATGTGGCAGCCTCCGGCGGCTATATGATCGCCCTTGCCGGCGACGAAATCATTGCCGACCCGACCTCGATTGTCGGCTCGATCGGCGTCGTGTCCGGCGGTTTCGGCTTTCCCGAGTTGCTGAAGAAGATCGGCGTTGAGCGGCGCGTTTATACGGCGGGCGAAAACAAGGTGATGCTCGATCCGTTCCAACCGGAAAAACAGAGCGATATCGAGTATCTCAAGACCCTTCAGCTGGATATTCACGATGTTTTCATCGACATGGTCAAGACACGGCGCGGCATCAGGCTTGGCGACAATCCGGAGCTGTTTTCCGGCCTGTTCTGGACGGGCCGCAAGGGTTTCGAGCTTGGTCTGGTCGATGGACTGGGCAGTATGCGCGAGGAGATCAAGGCGCGTTACGGCAAGACAGCCCGGCTGGAATTGATATCGGGTGCGCGCGGCCTGTTCGGCAGGCGTCTGTCGGGGGTTGATACGGCGCTCTCTGCTCCCAGTGATATCGGCAGCGCCGCCGCCGCCGGCCTTGTGGAGACGCTGGAAGATCGGGCGCTCTGGGCGCGCTATGGGCTTTAGATATCCTTGATGTCCTTTGTCTTTTGGGAAAGCCGGGGCTTTCGGACATGCGGGTGACCTGATAAAGGAGAGGGATGTCCTGTCGGTTTTCCAACGGACGTAGTAATCCGTGGGCGAGCAGGCAGCATGACGCGCATTCTCTTTTTTATCATCCTGATCGGCCTTGCCGTATGGTATTACCGGCGCTGGACGGCGTCGGTGGCGCAACGCAAGGCGGTTAATGCCCATCGCCGAAGTGGGCGCGACAGCGATGCGGTCACCACTCTGGTCAAGGATCCGAAGACCGGCGAATACCGGGTGAAGCAGGACGACTGACAAGAAGGGGCGAAGGTGATCCCCCCTATTCGGGCACCGGTATGAAATGCCAGCCTGTATACATGGTGCGTTGACGGCGACCTTGGTGCAGGGACACTTATCGACCAAGATACTTATCGACCAAGATAAAGTGTGCCAAAAACAGGTCGGTTGTGCAGCTCCGCTTGCATCATGCTGGAATTATGATTTTATAATCGGGAACAACCTGTTGGTGAAACCTGTTTCACTGCCTTGGCGGTGCGTCTGCCTGATCCCCTATGGGTCAGGACAGGGATTATACAAAGCCTATAAACTGTTACAGTGAACCGGAATGCGCCCGAAGAGCGCTCGCCACTGTAATCCTATGATGTAATATTATGAACCTGGGGGATCTTGGCATTGTCTTTTCCGGAGGCGAAACACGCCTGGCCATCCTCTCATGTCTCTATCAGCACCGATGATTTTCTGGCTGGCGGCGGCAAAATTGGCGAGATGATCCGTCATTTCGACTGGGCAGCGACCTCGCTCGGTCCGATCAACACATGGCCGCTATCGCTGAAAATCACCATGCGAATGGTGTTAGCCTCTCGCCAGCCGATGTGCTTCTGGTGGGGGCCGGACCTGCTACAATTCTATAACGATGCCTATGAGCCGATACTGGGCCTGCGCAAGGACAAGGCGCTGGGCCTTCCCTTTACCGAAATCTGGGCGGATGTCTGGGACGGGGTCCTGCCCTATGTGCGCAGCGCCCTGGCCGGCAAGGCGACATGGGAAGAAAATATGCCGCTGGTGATGACCCGCAACGGTTTTGCCGAACAGACCTATTGGACATTTTCCTATAGCCCGCTTTACGGCGATGATGGTGCTGTGCATGGGCTGCTGAACATCGTTACGGAGACCACGCAGGCCGTGCTTGACCGCCAGGCGTTGGAGACGAACCATGAGGAAACCCGCCAGCATCTTCGTCAAAAAGAAGCATTCGAGCAGGAATTGCGCCTGCTGAACGGCGAACTCGCGCATCGGGTGAAAAACATGCTGGCCATGGTGCAATCCATAGTCGGCCAGACCATGCGCGGCGCGCAATCGCTGCCGCAGGCGGCGAGCCTGGTTTCGGCCCGCATTCAGGCCTTGTCCAAGGCGCAGGACCTGTTGACCGGCAAAAGCGTGGCCTCGGCGGATATCGCCGAAGTGGTCGAAAATGCCATCGAGCCGCATCGTGACAGGCCTGACCGTTTTCAGGCTGTTGGACCGTCTTTACAAGCGTCTTCGCGTCAGGCGCTTGGCCTGTCGCTGGCCCTGCATGAGCTTGCCACCAATGCCACAAAATATGGATCGCTATCGGTGACGGAGGGTCAGGTGCGAGTGGAATGGGGCAAGGATGACGATGGCCGTTTTTTCCTGCGCTGGAGCGAGCGCGGTGGGCCGCCGGTGTCTGAGCCGGAGCGTCGTGGCTTCGGCTCCAAGCTGACGGAGCGCGTTGTGGCGGATCTGTTTCGCGGCGAGGCGAAGATTGATTTTGCGCCCGAAGGCGTGGTGTTTCTGCTGCGCGGGCAATTGGATCAGGTTGCCGGTCACTGAGCGGCCAAGGCCCGCCGCGCCGCTCCTAAAGCCTGTTGCGGCTTATCAGCCTCAAGCAACACGCTTTAAGTTTTTGTTTTTACGCATGTCGTTACCGCAAAACCGCTGCACACTTTTGCGCGACATGCTCTAGCAAGCGACGCCACTCTTGACCGCAAAGGCCGCGCATGGCAGGTCAGACTGACCCTTTGATTTCGATGATAAATGCAGGTTCTCATGACGCTTCCTCTCGCTCCTTCGGCTTCCGCCCCGCATATGGACCCGAAGCGCTCCTTTCAGGCGCTGATCCTGACGCTGCACAATTACTGGGCCGACAAGGGCTGCGCCGTGCTGCAACCCTATGACATGGAAGTCGGTGCTGGTACGTTTCACCCGGCAACGACGCTGCGTGCGCTTGGCCCCAAGCCCTGGAAGGCTGCTTACGTGCAGCCCTCGCGCCGTCCGTCCGATGGCCGCTATGGCGAAAATCCCAATCGCTTGCAGCATTACTACCAATATCAGGTGATCCTGAAGCCCAACCCCTCCAACCTGCAGGAGCTTTATCTCGGCTCGCTAAAGGCCATCGGTCTCGACCCGCTGCTGCATGACGTGCGCTTTGTGGAAGACGATTGGGAAAGCCCGACGCTGGGCGCCTGGGGGCTTGGCTGGGAATGCTGGTGCGACGGCATGGAAGTCTCGCAATTCACCTATTTCCAGCAGGTCTGCGGCATCGAATGCTCGCCGGTGGCGGGCGAGCTGACCTATGGTCTGGAGCGTCTGGCCATGTATGTGCAGGGCGTCGATAATGTCTATGACCTGAACTTCAATGGCCGCGAAGGCGAGGAAAAGATCTCCTATGGCGATGTTTTCCTGCAAGCCGAGCAGGAATATTCCCGCCATAATTTCGAATATGCCAATACCGAGATGTTGCTGCGGCATTTTACCGATGCCGAGAAGGAATGCCAGGCGCTGCTGGATGCCGGTGCGCCGGGCGAAAGCGCCAATCAGGTTCTGCACAAGTGCGTGTTTCCGGCTTACGATCAGTGCATCAAGGCAAGCCACGTCTTCAACCTGCTTGATGCGCGCGGGGTGATTTCCGTCACCGAGCGCCAGAGCTATATCCTGCGGGTGCGCACGCTGGCCAAGGCCTGCGGCGAGGCGTTTTTGCAGACCGATGCCGGTGGCGCGAATTTCGGCAAGGCCGCGTAAGAGCTTGGAAACGGCTGGGGAGAGGGCACGGGCATGACGCTGGACACCCTTCTCCGGCGAATGACATGGATGCGGCGCGGCTGGCTGATTCTCGCAGCTCTCTGCGGGGTGTTTTATTTCATTCTGGTGCCGTTTTTTCTCTACACCGCCTGGGTTCAATATGTGGTGGCGGCCACCGGCTTTGCGACCTATACCGGCGTCACCAGCTGGCTGGCGCAGGGTGTTGGCCGGTGGGCGGCTTTCATCGAGGTTGGCGCCGTCGTCTTTCGGGTTGCAAGCGCCTGTTTCTGGTTGGCCTGGCTGTGGTTTGCCGTTCACTTCGCCATCCGTCTTTCACCCGATGCGCCGCCACGACTTGGCCCCTGGGTCTCGGTGATCTGCTGGTTCGTGCCGATCATCAAATATATATTTCCCCAGGTGGTGATGATGGAAATTGCCCGCATCACCATGCGCGATGACCACGCTCCGCCGGAAGGACAAGCGCCGGATCATGATCTGCCAGCTCTGAATGTTCGGGATTTGTACTGGCTCGTCCCATCCATTCTGGTCTGCAATCTGGTGAGCCTGACGGTGATGAATGTCGTATCGCAGGCTGTGGCCGACCGGTTGCAGTTCTCGGCCCATAGTCAACACATCCTGCATCTTGCCGCTGCCGGTGGTGTTGCGACCCTGCTGTCGCTTTTGGCCATGGATGCCTATGCCCGTACGATGGCGAAAGCCCAGGAAACCAGGCTGGCACG
Source organism: Gillisella vitis (assembly GCF_021559775.1). GTDB lineage: Bacteria > Pseudomonadota > Alphaproteobacteria > Rhizobiales > Rhizobiaceae > Allorhizobium > Allorhizobium ampelinum. The sequence goes on from NZ_CP056047.1 coordinate 368,543, forward strand.
GTTGTTCCTGGATCGCGATCTGCCTGAAGCTTGAAGGTTGGCACATTGAAGATTGCAATGGAAACGGCGGCGCGCTACTTGCATAAGCCCTTAAGCCGGAAACGATTTAAGGAATTATGCAGCAGGCAAAAGCCCGGTTAAACCCACGGACATGCTCATGACCCTTACCGCCCAGACCGCCGACGCCCTCACCATCCTGCCGCCCGCAAAGCCGCTAACCGGCCATGTCAGCCCGCCCGGCTCAAAGTCGATCACCAACCGGGTTCTGCTGTTGGCGGGTCTGGCCAATGGCACCAGCCGGTTGACTGGCGCGCTGAAAAGCGATGATACCCGCTATATGGCGGATGCGCTGAGAGCCATGGGCGTCACCGTCGAGGAGCCGGATGAGACCACCTTCGTCGTGACCGGCACAGGCCTGTGGCGCGCCCCTGAGGAGGCGTTGTTTCTCGGCAATGCCGGTACGGCGACCCGCTTCCTGACGGCGGCGGTGGCGCTGGCCAATGGCCGTTTCACCATCGACGGCGACGAGCATATGCGCAAACGGCCGATCCAGCCGCTGGTCGATGCGCTGCACTCGCTGGGCGTGGCAATTGCCGCCCCAAGCGGCTGCCCGCCGGTTGCCATCGATGCCAAGGGCGCGTTTACCAAAAACCGGGTGGTGATCGATGCCGGTCTCTCCAGCCAATATGTTTCGGCGCTGCTGATGGCCGCGCCGATGGCGGGCGCGGCATTCGAGGTGGAACTGGCCGGCAGCGAGATCGGCGCGCGCGGCTATATCGACCTGACACTTGCTGCCATGCGCGCCTTTGGCGCCCGCATTGAGCAGCCGTCCGAGACAATCTGGCGGGTCGAGCCGACCGGCTACAAGGCAAGCGATTTCCACATCGAGCCGGATGCCTCCGCCGCCACCTATCTCTGGGCTGCGGAAGTGCTGACCGGTGGCAAGGTTGATATCGGCACGCCCGCCGGGCAGTTTACCCAGCCCGATGCCAAGGCCCATGCTGTCATTTCTGCCTTCCCGACCATGCCCGCTGTGATCGACGGCAGCCAGATGCAGGACGCCATTCCGACCATCGCCGTGCTGGCGGCCTTCAACGAAACGCCGGTGCGTTTCGTCGGCATCGCCAATCTGCGTGTCAAGGAGTGCGACCGTATCCGGGCGCTCTCGACCGGCCTCAACGCCATCCGCCCCGGCCTTGCCACGGAAGAGGGCGACGACCTGATCATCGCCTCCGATCCGACGCTGGTGGGACAGACCCTGCCAGCCAGCATCGACACCTTCGCCGATCACCGCATCGCCATGAGCTTTGCGCTGGCTGGCTTGAAAATCTCCGGCATCACCATTCTCGATCCCGGCTGCGTGGCGAAAACCTATCCCGGCTATTGGGACGCGCTGGCCTCGCTTGGGGTGGACTATCAGAACGACTGATCCGCTTAAGATGGCAGTTTGCCATTGTAAGCCCCCGGAAAATTTTGCTAGCAGGTGTCTACCTGTAAAAACGCTCGCCTCATCCTGCTGAGGCAAGGAAAGTTAATATGCCCGATCTTCTGCTTGAACTTCGCTCCGAGGAAATCCCCGCACGCATGCAGCGCAAGGCGGCGGGTGATCTGAAAAAGCTGGTCACGGATGCACTTGTCGATGCGGGCCTGACCTATGAAGGCGCGCGGGAATATTGGACGCCGCGCCGCTTGGTGCTGGACATTCGCGGCCTGACGGCCCGGTCCGCCGATGTGAAGGAAGAAAAGAAGGGACCGAGCGTCTCGGCGCCAGAAAAGGCCATCGAGGGCTTTTTGCGCGGCGCGGGGCTTGCCTCCATCGATCAGGCCGTGGTCAAGACCGATCCCAAGAAGGGTGATTTCTACGTCGCGATGATCGACAAGCCGGGCCGGTCAGCCGAAGAGATCATCACCGAGGTGATGCCGCGTATCATCCGCAATTTCCCTTGGCCTGTTGACATGCGCTCCGGTGCGGCGTCCATGCCAAAGGGTTCACGCTATGGCGGCATCGAGGGCAAGGGGTCGGAAAGCCTGCGCTGGGTGCGGCCGCTGCAATCCATTCTCTGTACTTTCGGCTCCGAGCATGACGAAGTGGCGATCATTCCCTTCGAAATCGACGGGATCACCGCTTCCAACGTGACCTATGGCCACCGCTTCCACGCGCCGGATGCCATCACCGTGCGGCGCTTCGACGATTATGTGTCGAGCCTGGAAAAGGCCAAGGTGATCCTCGATGCCGAGCGGCGCAAGGACATCATCCTGCACGACGCCCGCGACATCGCCTTTGCCAACGGGCTGGATCTGGTGGAAGACGAGGGCCTGCTGGAAGAAGTGTCCGGCCTGGTGGAATATCCGCAGGTCCTGCTTGGCACGTTTGAGGCCGATTACCTGTCGATCCCCTCGGAAATCATCCGGCTGACCATCAAGACCAACCAGAAGTGCTTCGTCACCCGGCCAATTGGCGAGAGTGAAAAGCTCTCCAACCATTTCATCCTGATCTCCAACATCGCTGCCCATGATGGCGGCGCGGAAATCATTCATGGTAATGGCAAGGTGGTCCGCGCCCGCCTGTCCGATGCCCTGCATTTCTGGAAACGCGACCAGGGCAACCTGCCGGATCTGGAAACGCTTGAAGCCTCTGCCGCAAAATTCGGCCTCGACCTGAAAAAGCCGCTCGACCAGCGGATGGCCAAGCTGGATGCGCTGAACGTCACGTTCCATGCCAAGCTGGGAAGCCAGGGCGAGCGTGTGGCCCGCATCCGCGCTTTGGCCAAGGTTCTGGCTCCGATTGTCGGTGCAGATGAAGCTTTGGTGGACCGCGCCGTGGTGCTGGCCAAGGCCGATTTGCGCACCGAAGCGGTCGGCGAATTCCCCGAACTGCAAGGCTTGATGGGCCGCAAATATGCGACGCTTCAGGGCGAGCACGAAAGCGTCGCCGCAGCCATCGAGGATCACTACAAGCCACAAGGGCCATCGGATCGCCTGCCGGAAGACAAGGTGGCAATTACGGTGGCACTGGCCGACAAGCTGGATACGCTGGTTGGTTTCTGGGCGATTGATGAAAAGCCGACGGGATCGAAGGATCCGTTTGCACTGCGACGGGCTGCGTTGGGTGTGGTGCGGATTTTGTTGGAGAAGAATGTGCGGTTGCCGTTGTTGGATGTTATAACAACAGCATATGTTGCGCTTCACCAAGTCCAGAAATCAACGTGGGTCGTTGGACGAGAAGAGGGTTTCGTCTATTTCAATTCCAGTGTTGTTCCGCATGACATAACGTCTCACGAAACCGAGTGGGAAGAGTACGCCGAAGCTGTTCTACATGAGCGTTTTAGAGCGCGGGCAGAAAAAGCGACCGTCATCATGACAGGGACCCAGGGTGGGTGGAATATTGCAGCTTTATCTGACGTATGTGTCTCGATTATTGAGTTCTTCCACGACCGCCTCAAAGTCTACCTCCGCGACCAAGGTGCACGTCACGACATCATAGACGCTGTGCTCGCCGCCCCCTCATCCGGCCCTGCGGGCCACCTTCTCCCCGCTGGGGAGAAGAGGGAGCTTGGCGATGTGGTGTCGGCCTCCTCTCCCCAGCGGGGAGAGGGCAACGCGGCTGTTCGGCAGGGCGAGACAGCGCAGGGTGAGGGGGCTTTCTCTGCCGCCGACGACCTGTTGATGGTCGCCCGCCGCGCAGAGGCACTCACCGCCTTCATCACCTCCGAAGACGGCAAGAACCTGTTGGCCGGTACCAAGCGCGCCACGCAGCTGTTGGCGGCGGAGGAGAAGAAGGGGACGGTGGTGGCCGATGGCGTGTCCGAGGCGCTGCTGACACTCGACGCCGAAAAGGCGCTTTACGCCGCCATCGTGCAAGCCACCCAATCCGCAGCCGAGGCCGTCGCAAAAGAGGATTTCCGCTCCGCCATGCAGGCGCTTTCCACCCTGCGCGCCCCGGTCGATACATTCTTCGAGGATGTGTTGGTCAATGACGAGGACGCCGCCATCCGCGCCAATCGCCTGGCGCTGTTGAAGGCCATCCGCGAGGCAACCGGCACGGTGGCGGATTTCTCCAAAATTGCCGGGTAAGGAAAGCAGGCGCAGACATGGATAAAATCCTGATCAGCGCCTGCCTGATGGGTCGCCCGGTGCGCTATGATGGCAAGGGCAAGCCGTTGCATCATTCTGCTATTGCCCGCTGGCAAGACGAGGGGCGGCTGGTGGCGTTTTGCCCGGAACAGGCCGGTGGCTTGCCGACGCCGCGTCCGCCAGCGGAAATCGAGCAGGGCGGCACTGGTGAGGATGTGCTGCATGGCCGCGCCCGGGTGCTGGAAGTGACCGGCGGCGACGTCACCGCAGAGTTTATCGCCGGGGGCAGCAAGGCGGTGGATGTGGCCTTGGAACAGGGCTGTCGTTACGCGCTGCTGATCGATGGCAGCCCGTCCTGCGGCTCCGGCTTTATCTATGACGGCTCGTTTTCGGGAAAACGCCATCCGGGCTTCGGCGTGACTGCGGCCCTGTTGAAACAGGCGGGTGTTGCAGTGTTTTCAGACAGGGATATCGAGGCGCTGGAGGCAGGGATTTCAAGCGGCTCTTAACAGAAAGGCCGCCGGATCGCTCTGGCGGTCAGACTGCTGACAAAGTCCGCGTTTATCCTCGACGTCATGCTCGGCCTTGTGCCGAGCATCTAAGCAGGTTAATTTAATCCAACAACGTCAATGAGTTATTTAGCGATAGTAGACCCTCGGGACAGGCCCGAGGGTGACGAAATGCCGAGATCGGGATTTGCCAATAAACTGGCCGCCGGATTGCTCCGACGGCTTTTGTCTCGGGAGTGATCTGTTTCAGCCAGCCCGGCGCATCTGCTGGGCCATGCCACTGAGCGCTCCGCCATCACCCGGCTGGTTGACGCGAAAACCCTGGATCAGGTTGAGAAGGTCGCCGGTGTCATTGGCGAGAACCTCGGCTGAGGCGGTGGTTTCCTCGGCCATGGCGGCATTCTGCTGGGTGGTGGTGTCGAGCACGTTGAGCGCGGACGAGATCGAGCGGAGCGTGGTATCCTGTTCCTGGGCACTGGCGGCAATCCGCGCCACCACCTCGTTGGCCTCGGTGATCTGGGTGGAGATCCGCTTCAGGGCTTCGCCGGTGCGTCCCACCAGCTGCACGCCTTCATTGACCTGGGCCGACGAGCGAGCGATCTGCGCCTTGATTTCCTTGGCTGCTGCCGCCGAGCGTTGTGCCAGTTCGCGCACTTCCTGGGCGACGACTGCAAACCCCTTGCCGCTTTCACCGGCACGCGCGGCTTCCACACCGGCATTCAGGGCGAGAAGGTTGGTCTGGAAGGCGATTTCGTCGATCACCCCGATGATCTTGGTGATTTCCTCGGAGGATTTTTCGATGCCACTCATCGCCTCGATGGCGTGGCCGACAATGCCGTCGCTCTGCTGGGCTTCCTGGCTGACCGATTTCACCCGGCTTGCCGCTTCGCGGGCGCCATCGGCGGTCTGGCGGATCGCCACGGTCAATTCGTCCAGCGCTGCCGAGGTTTCCTCCAGATTGGCGGCCTGGCGCTCGGTGCGGGTCGCAAGCTCGCCGGAGGCGCGGCGGATTTCTTCCTTGCTGACGCTGATATCGTTGCCCTTCAGGTTGACGCGGGCCATGGCCTGCTCCAGCCGGGTCAGGGCATCGTTGAAATTATGGCGCAGATCCTCATATTTGGCGCCGAGATCGGCGCAGCGCACGGTCAGATCGCCGGTCGCCAGCTTTTCCAGCGAGGCGCCGATGGTGGCGACCACATGCGCCTGGGCGCGGGCTTCTTCAGCCTGCCGGTCCGCATTTTGCTGGCGCTCGCTGTCCAGTTCGCGCTGCTGTTCCTCCTGGCGGGCCACCATGGCATGGCGTTCGCGCACCTTTTCCTGCAAGGATTTGGTGGCCTTGGCCATCATGCCCACTTCATTGCTCATATTGGTATGGGGAATGGTCAGCGTGACATTTTCATCGGCCACGGCTCGCAGCGCATCGTGAATGGCCGTCAGCGGCCGCGAAATGCCACGGATCACCACATAAGCAGCGGCAAGACCGATGACGAAAACGATCAGGCCCATGGAAATGGCCTTGAAGATGGCCGCATTCACTTCCGCATCGAGATCGTCCATGTAAAGACCTGTCACGACGACCACACCCCAGGGCTCAAAGGCCTTGGCGTAGGAACTCTTGCGGAAATCATTACCCTCCAGGCCAGGCTTTGGACCGTAGAAATCGGTGCGCCCGCCGCCTTCGCGGCCAAGCTTGACCAGTTCGTCGCGATAGGCAAAGCCCTTGCTGTCGGCCTTGCCCTTGAAATTCTGCCCGACGCGCTTCGGATCGGGATGAAACAGCATGTTCACATCATAGTCGTAGCCGAAGAAATAGCCGTCCGGGTCGAATTTCAGCGCATTGATCGTCTCATAGGCCTGCTTTTGCGCATCGGCCCGCGACAGGGTGCCCGCCACTTCCTTGGCATTGTAAAGCTTCATCACCGAAATAGCGGTTTCCACCTCGGTGCGCAGCATTTCATAGCGTTGGGTATAGATGGTTTGCTCTGAGGAGCGGATCTGGAAGAATGTCGCGATTGCGAAAGCCGCCATCAATCCGCCAACCAACAGGAACAGTTGCAGCGAAATCCTGAGATTTTTCATAGGTGTCTTCCAGCCCCGATCAATTTTCAAGGAGTATAGTGGCATTTGCTAAAAAAAGCCTAAAGACAGTCCCTTGGCAGTTTTTTGGTTGTATTTTATCAATGGCTGACGAGTGGGTTGTGGGTCTTCGTTATGTCGCAAATGGCAAACGCAACGTCACAGTCTCAGATTGTCGCCTCATCAACACCAAGGGGCCGGTAGCGGAGGGATTATTTCAGGCGTAGTTGCATTCTATCTGCATCGAGAGGGTGATGATCATCGCCGACGGCAGCGGTGGTCGTTGCCGTATCGAGCCCGTCTCCGGCCAGCCCCACCAATTGATTGTCATGGTCCAGCCAGCCATCCGCCTTCTGGACGTAAGTGACGGGCGAGCCGCCCAGCCAGGCCTCGGTGCGTACCAGCTGTTTATGGCCGTTGCTATCGCGAAGCTCGATCCGCTGGGTGCCTTCCGCTAGGATTTCCTGGGCCTGTTCCGGCGCTTTTATCGGGACGCTGGGCGGGCAGGTTGTGCAGGCCATAGCCGAAATGCTGGGTGTCGCCACGTCGCCACCACGGATTATTTCGATGGACGAGGCCTGCGCCGTCTGTGACAGCAACAGGGTGGCAAGAGTGGCGATCACGGCACGCATTGACTGGCTCCTCAAATTCATAGGGAGAGATTAGCCAAAGGATGTTGTCGCGCCGTAATCTGGAATGTTCAAATTTTATCGATTGCTCGTTTTGGATCAGGATTCCGACGGCTTTTCGCGGGCAATCGCCTGCCAGCCGATATCGCTGCGGCTGAAACCATTGTCCCATTCCACCTGATGGGCCAGCGCATAGGCCTTGGCCTGGGCTTCAGCCACCGTCTTGCCGCGGGCCGTGGCGTTCAGAACCCGTCCGCCAGTGGCAATCAATTGGCCATCCTTCACGGCGGTGCCGGCATGGAACACCTTTGCCTCGTCGCTGGCGGCAGGGATGGCGGCGATGGGGGTGTTCTTGGTGAAACTGCCCGGATAGCCTTTCGAGGCCAGAACCACAGTCAGCGCCGGATCGTCGTGCCACTCGGCGGAAACCTGATCCAGCGTGCCTGACGCGCAGGCATGCAGCAGCGGCAGGAGATCGCTTTTCAGCCGCATCATCAGCACCTGGCATTCCGGGTCGCCAAAGCGGACATTGTATTCGATCAATTCGGGGCCTTTTTCGGTTATCATCAGCCCTGCGAAAAACACGCCAGAAAACGGCATGCCCAGTTCCGCCATGCCGCGCATGGTCGGTTCGATGATCTCGCGCAAGGTGCGCTCCACCATGTCAGGCGTCATCACAGGGGCAGGGGAATAGGCACCCATGCCGCCGGTATTGGGGCCGGTATCGCCATCGCCGACCCGCTTATGGTCCTGGGCGGTGGCCAGCGGCAACAGCGTCTTGCCATCGCAAAGGCAGAAGAAGCTGGCTTCCTCGCCATCCAGAAACGCTTCTACCACCACCTCGGCGCCTGCGGCCCCAAACGCGCCTTCGAAACAATCATCAATGGCCGACAGCGCCTCGTCCAGCGTCATCGCCACGGTCACGCCCTTGCCAGCCGCCAAACCATCGGCCTTGATGACGATCGGCGCGCCCTGCTGGCGCACATAGACCTTGGCTTTCGGGGCATTGTTGAAGCGCTGGTAAGCGCCGGTCGGAATGTTGAAGCGGGCGCAGACATCCTTGGTAAAGCCCTTGGAGCCTTCCAGTTGCGCGGCTGCCGCCGAAGGGCCGAAAACGGTGAGGCCCGCGGCGCGCAGCGCATCGGCAAGCCCGGCCACCAGGGGTGCTTCCGGTCCGACCACGACGAAATCCACCGCCTTGTCCTTGCAGAAGGCGATGACAGCGCTGTGGTCGTCGATATTGACGTTGACCAGTTCGGCATGTTCGGCAATGCCGGGATTGCCGGGCGCGGCGTAGAACGCACCGATCAGCGGCGATTGGGCAAGCTTCCAAGCCAGCGCATGTTCACGTCCACCCGAACCGATCAGCAGAATATTCATGGCACAGCCCTCTGGAAAACCTGCCCGGCGGTTAAGGCGGGCAGCCGAAAAGGTCAAGAGGAAAGGTGCGTGGCAGCGGGAATGTCCGGTTTGCCCGTTGCGGAGGACAAGGCTGGAAAACGTGCCTTCCACAGGCCGAGAAAGACACGGCGGGAAGGTTTTTCAATCACGCTATAGCTGAGTGTTGCCGCTGCAAGGCTGGCAAAAATCATCACAAGGGCGGCAAGCCAGCCGGGAAGGGCGGTGTCAAATGCATGCCGTAGCGCCGTGAGTGTCAGGAAACTGACCGGCATGTGAAAAAGATAGAGCGAAAAGCTGATCCGCCCCGCAAAGCGCAGCGGAGCCGAGGCCAGCACCGCTTTGGAGATCGGGGCTTCACAGGCGGCCAGATAGACGATGATTGTGGCAATCAGCGCCGTTGACGTGCCCCAGAAGGCATTGGCGGCGGCATAAAAGCTTTGGCCGAGAAAGAACAGGGCGATCAGCCCAAGGACCACGAGACCGGACAGCGCCGTTGCGGGCCGACAATAGCCAGCGGAAAACACCCGGCCTGCCAGAGCGCCGAACAGGAAATAGGGAATTTTCGACAGCAGCACGATGCCGGGGCCGGGAAAGCCGAGATACATGGCGACGGCAAACCCACCAGCGATGGCCGCGCAAAGGCCGGGGCGCTTGGCCGGATTTTCGAAACACAGCCAGAGCAGCAGGAAAAACAGATAGAACTGGATTTCCGGTGGCACCGACCAGAACACGCCGCTGGAGCCGATCATGGCGATATGGCGGAAGATCTCCACCAGACCTGTAACCGGCTGGATATAGTGCAGCGCCGGAATGGCCGACAGCAGGATGACCAGCAGCACAGCGACCAGATAGACCGGATAGATCCGCACGAAGCGATGCACGAGATAATCGGCCACACTGGCGCGGGTGAAGGGCTTTGTGCCGTAGAGATGGGCCATCAGGAAGCCACTGAGCGAGAAGAACAGCGCCACTGAGGGGTCGCCGACCATTAGGGCCGGAAGGCTGACGTCAAGCAGCAAGGGCATATGCGAGAGCACCACGGCAAAGGCCGCAAGGCCGCGCAACCCGTCAAGACTCTGGATATATTGGCTTTTATTCATCGCTGACCTGTTCCTGGCAGGGTGTGCCTGCTCCATTTCGAACTATAGGGGCAGCGGAGAAAAAGTGAATGGTCATAAATGGTTAACCTTATTCGGTGTGTGTTTTCCTGACGGAATGGTTAACCCACAGGTTGATCTTCTGGCGGCTTTCCTGTGGAGTCGCGCTGCTTGGCTGTTGTGTTGCCCGATTGGCTGGCTACAGTGCGCGCCGCACGATCAAGAAGGAAGTTTCATGGCCGACGATATCAAATCCATTGCCGCACTGATTGCGAGCGAGATCAATGCCCGAGCCGATCAGGTGATCTCTGCGGTGGATTTGCTGGATGGCGGTGCTACGGTTCCGTTCATCGCCCGCTACCGCAAGGAAGTCACCGGTGGGCTGGATGATACGCAATTGCGCAATCTGGCCGAGCGTTTGACCTATCTGCGGGAGCTTGGTGCGCGCCGCAAGGCGATTGTCGACAGCATCACCTCGCAAGACAAGATGACCGATGAACTGGCCATCAAGATTGCCCGCACCACCACCAAGGCCGAGCTGGAAGACATCTATCTGCCCTATAAGCCCAAGCGCCGCACCCGCGCCGAAATCGCCCGCGAAAAAGGCCTGGAGCCTCTGGCCAATGCGATTTGGGAGGATCGTACCAGCGATCCGGCCAAGCTGGCAGAGGCCTATGTGAAGGGCGAAGTGGCGGACGTCAAAGCGGCACTGGAAGGCGCGCGCGATATCGTGGCTGAAGCCATGGCGGAAAATGCCGACCTGTTGAAGAGCCTGCGCAATTATTTGAAAGACAAGGCCATTCTCTATGCCAAGGTGGTCGATGGCAAACAGGCGTCTGGCGAGAAATTCGCCGATTATTTCGACCATTTCGAGCGATGGGCGACGGTGCCGGGCCACCGGGCCTTGGCCATGCTGCGTGGCTGGAACGAAGAAATTCTGACGCTGGCCATCGAGGCGGATAAGGACGACACTTCACTGATCAAGCCCACCCATCGGATGATTGCGTCAGCTTATCAGATCGGCCAAAAAGGCCCCGCCGATCAATGGCTGATGGAGGTGGCTGGCTGGACCTGGCGCGTAAAACTGTCCATGTCGCTGTCGCTGGATTTGATGCGTGATCTGCGGGAGCGGGCCGAGGAAGAGGCCATTCACGTTTTTGCCCGCAATCTCAAGGATTTGCTGCTGGCAGCCCCTGCTGGTTCGCGGCCCACCATGGGGCTTGATCCGGGCATCCGCACCGGCGTGAAAGTCGCTGTGGTCGATGGCACTGGCAAGGTGCTGGAGACGACGACCGTCTATCCTTTCCCACCCAAGAATGACATTCGCGGCACGCAGGCCGAACTGGCGGGCTTGATCCGCAAGCATGGCGTTGATCTGATTTCCATCGGCAATGGCACCGGCAGCCGCGAGACGGAAAAGCTGGTGGCCGATATGCTGACGCAATTGCCCGCGACTGGCAAAAAGCCCACCAAGGTCATCGTCTCGGAAGCCGGGGCGTCGGTCTATTCGGCGTCGGAACTGGCCGCCAAGGAATTCCCCAATCTCGATGTCTCCTTGCGCGGGGCCGTGTCCATTGCCCGTCGTCTGCAAGATCCATTGGCGGAACTGGTGAAAATCGATCCGAAATCCATCGGCGTTGGCCAGTATCAGCATGATGTCGATCAGGGCCGTCTAGGCCGTTCGCTGGATGCCGTGGTTGAAGATGCGGTTAATGCGGTGGGTGTCGATCTCAACACCGCATCGGCTCCGCTGCTGGCGCGGGTTTCGGGTCTCGGCGGCTCAATAGCCGAAGCAATCGTTGCGCATCGTGACCAGACCGGTCCGTTTTCCAGCCGCAAGGAATTGCTGAAAGTGGCCCGGCTGGGTGCGCGCACGTTTGAGCAATGCGCCGGATTCCTGCGCATTTCCGATGGCAAGGAGCCGCTGGATGCTTCGTCTGTTCACCCGGAAGCTTATGGGGTTGCCAAGAAAATCGTTGCTGCCTGCGGGCGGGATCTGCGCACGCTAATGGGTGACAGCAGTCTGTTGAAAGGGCTGGACCCGCGCCAGTTCGTTGATGAGCAATTCGGTCTGCCCACGGTGAAGGACATTCTGGCCGAGCTGGAAAAGCCGGGCCGTGACCCACGCCCGAGCTTCAAGACTGCCACCTTTGCCGATGGGGTGGAGGAAATCACCGACCTGAAACCCGGCATGTTGCTGGAAGGAACTGTCACCAATGTCGCGGCCTTCGGGGCCTTTGTCGATATCGGCGTGCATCAGGATGGCTTGGTGCATGTGTCGCAACTGGCCGACAAGTTCGTCAAGGACCCGCATGAGGTGGTCAAGGCCGGTGATGTGGTCAAGGTCCGGGTGGTGGAAGTGGATGTGAAGCGCAAGCGGATTGCCCTGACCATGCGCAAGGATGGTGGCGAAGCCCCGCCGCCATCCGCCCGCGACAATCGCGGCCCGGCGGTTATGCGCAATGCCAACCCGAAACCGGCCCGTGATGAAAAGCCCGCGATGGGTGGCTTGGGTGCGGCACTGGCCGAGGCGATGCGTAAGAAATAACGCCTCACCAGCATTCGCCCGCAAACCGATGTCCGTTTTTCGATCCGATGGACTGTAAACTATTGCGGGAACACAAAACACGCGCACATCCTGAGGTGAACGCGTGTTTTGCTTTTCGGAAAAGTTCCCTGGGTTTTTGAAGATTATGTGACAAAAGCATACTTGTCAGCGCCATTGGAGAGGATAGGGTTGCCGTTAGCGGACAGGCAATCTCTTTCCTTTCAGGAGGTGTCAATGGCATCGTCTCTTCGTGGCATGTTGACGAGAATCATCCGAAAAGGCACGCTGGAGGTCATCGGGGCCGATGGCCAGACGCAGCGTTTCGGAGATGGTTCGGGATCGCCGATTGCGATCCATTTCTTCGATGACCAGGCGGAAGACGAGATCTATCGTGACGCACAGCTGAAGCTGGGCGAGATCTACATGCAGGGCCGGATGGCCTTCGAAAAAGGCGATATTTACGATCTGTTGGCGCTGGTGAAAACCAATACGCTGGTCTCCGACCTGACCTTTCCGATGGTCTGGCGCGGCCTGCTGCGGGTGGTGGCGGCGAAAGCGCGGGGGGCTTTGCCGGTCAATCGCAACCGGCGCAATGTCGCCCACCATTACGATCTCAGCGCCAAGCTGTTCGACCTGTTTCTGGACGAAGACTGGCAATATTCCTGCGCCTATTTCAATCCGCCGGGCATTTCGCTGGAAGAGGCGCAACTGGCGAAGAAACGCCACATCGCCGCAAAGCTGATGGCCGAGCCCGGCCAGCGGGTGTTGGAAATCGGCTCCGGTTGGGGCGGCATGGCGATCTATCTGGCGGAAACCTGCGGGGTCGATGTCAGCGGTATCACGCTTAGTGAAGAACAGTTGAAGGTGTCGCGCGAACGGGCGCGCAAGCGCGGTCTCGGTGACAGATTGCGTTTCGACTTGCAGGATTACCGCACACTGAAGTCTCAGCCTTTTGATCGGCTGGTGTCGGTTGGCATGTTCGAGCATGTCGGCCCAACCCATTACCGGCATTATTTCCGCAAGGTCCACGAGTTGATGCAGGATGATGGGGTGATGATCCTGCATTCGATCGGCCAGCCTTATCCGGCGCTCTACAACAATCCGTTTTTCGAGAAATATATCTTCCCCGGCGGCTATATTCCCTCGCTTGCCGAAGTCCTTCCGGCCATCGAAAAATCCGGCCTGCTGGTGGCCGATTGCGAAATTCTGCCGATGCATTACGCGCATACGCTGCGCCATTGGCGAAACCGGTTCATGGCACGCCGCGAAGAGGCGGCGCGGCTTTATGACGAACGCTTCGTGCGGATGTGGGAGTTTTACCTCGCAGGCTCCGAAATGGCCTTCACCCATGAGGATTTTTTCATTTTCCAACTGCAAATCACCAAGAAGCGGATGAGCGTACCCGACAATCGCGACTATATCGCCGCACGTGAAGAGGCGCTGAGGGCGGTGGAAGCGTTGCGTGCGCCCTTGGAAAAGGTGCTGTTCTGAACGAGCGGGTGTCTGTTGGCCAAGGCTTAAGGACAGTTTTCTTGGTCGCGAATTTGGGCTATCACGTCAGACATGAGCACCGCCAGCGACACCACCGCCCGCGTCCAGGACGCGCTTTCTGATAATTGGGTCTACCGCCTGCTGCCACGGGCGGTCTGGCCCTATGCGCAGCTGGCCCGCTGGGACAGGCCAATCGGCTGGGAATTGCTGATGTGGCCATGCTTCTGGTCATCGGCGCTGGCAGCTAATTTTCTTGCCTCCAACGGCGCGCTGCCGGTCTGGACCTTCATCGCCCACCTCCTGCTGTTCTTTGTTGGCGCCGTTGCCATGCGCGGTGCTGGCTGCACCTATAATGATCTGGTCGATGAGAAGATCGATATGGAGGTGGCCCGCACCCGTTCGCGTCCCTTGCCCTCCGGGCGGGTGACGCGGGGCCAAGCCAAGCTGTTCATCGTCGCGCAGTTGGTGGTGGGCGCTGCCGTGCTGTTCTGCTTCAACGGCTTTTCCATCCTGCTTGGGCTGGCGTCGCTGGCCATCGTGGTGATCTATCCCTTCGCCAAGCGGTTTACCGATTGGCCGCAGTTTTTCCTTGGTCTGGCTTTTTCCTGGGGTGGGTTGATGGGCTGGGCGGGCCTGACAGGGTCGCTGTCTTTGGCGGCCGTGCTGCTCTATGTCGCCGCCGTGGTCTGGACCATTGGCTATGACACGATCTATGCCCATCAGGACAAGGAGGACGACGCCCTGATCGGTGTGCGCTCCACCGCAAGGCTGTTTGCCGAGGACACCAAGATCTGGCTCACCGGATTTTACGGCGCGATGGGCCTGTTGCTGGCCTTGTCCTTCGTGCTGGCCGGTGCCGGTTTCCCCGCCTATCTCGGACTGCTTGTGGCGCTGGTTCTGCTCGGCTACCAGATCAAGGTGCTGGATATCCATAATCCGCTGCAATGCCATGCGCTGTTCAAGCTGAATGGCAAGGTCGGGCTGATCCTGTTCATCGGTCTGGTTGCTGCTATTCCCTTCGCCTGATCACTCGGCCCGACGGCTGCGGAATATAAGAACCTTCTTGCATTCCATGTCAAAATAGGGTACCCCCCTATGCTATGAGTCACACAATCAAACACCAGGCCAAGCTTCTCGCCCGCATCCGCCGGATGAAGGGACAGATGGAGGCCATCGAAACCGCGCTTCTGGCTGAAAAGCCTTGCGGCGATATCATGAACCTGACGGCCTCGGTGCGGGGAGCCCTGACCGGGCTGATGACCGAACTGGCCGAAGAGCATATCCGCGAACATATCGTTGCCGAAAATCTCGATGCATCCGAGCGTCATCAAGGCGCCGACGAACTTATCGACGTGATCAGGAGCTACCTGAAATGACCCCGGACCCGACGTCTCACGGCCACGATTCTCATCAGCATCACCCTCATGAGCACCATCCACACGGGCAAGAGGGTCATGCTCATCCGCATGGGTCGGGCAATCGCCACAGCCATGTCTTCTTAGGCCGAAACCATCAGCGCAATGAGCGTCGTACCTGGGCTGTGATTGGCGTGACTACGGTGATGATGGTGGTGGAAATCGTCGCGGGCAATCTGTTCGGCTCCATGGCGCTGACGGCGGATGGCTGGCATATGGCCACCCATGCGGGGGCGATTTTTGTGTCGGCGCTGGCCTATAGCCTGGCGCGGCGCCATGCTGATAACAGTGGTTTTACCTTCGGGACCGGCAAATTTGGTGATCTGGCCGCCTTTTCCAGCGCGATCTTTCTCGGCCTCGTGGCTGTTATCATTGCCTGGGAAAGCCTCTGGCGGGTGTTTCAGCCGGTCGCCATCGACTTTAGCGAAGCCATCGTCATCGCGATTATCGGTCTGGCCGTTAATCTGGTCTGCGCGCTGCTGCTTCAGGAAGATCATCATCACGGGCATGGACATGGGCATAAACATGACCATGGGCATCACGAGCACGGCCATCACGCCCATTCAGAAGCCATCGGCAGCCATGCTGGCGGCGACCGTAATTTGCGCGCCGCCTATATTCATGTGCTGGCGGATGCGTTGACATCGGTGATGGCGATAGCGGCATTGCTGCTTGGCAGTCTTTTCGGCTGGCTCTGGCTCGATCCGCTGATCGGTGTGGTCGGTGCGCTGGTCATCGGCAGTTGGGCCTTCGGCCTGATGCGCGATAGCGGCATGGTTTTGCTTGATCATGTCTCGGATGGCGAAGACCTCTCCGGCACTATCCGCCGGGTGATCGAAGCGGAGGGGGTCGATATTGCCGATCTCCACGTCTGGCAATTGGGCCCCGGTCATCACGGCGCCATCGTTTCGCTGGTGGCGCGCGAGCCGCAATCTCCAGCCTGGTACCGTGAAAAATTGTCCCAGATTGCCGCTCTATCCCATGTGACTGTCGAGGTTGAGCGCGCCGAGGCGGCATAATTGCCGCCAACGTTCAGACATGGCGGAGGACATTTTCCGGGGTGCGTCGCCTCAAAACGAAACATGGCCCGCCTTTTCCGGCGAGCCATGTTAAAATATTCACGTATCGGCAACCGTTCTATTAACGGCGGGCGATGATTTCCTTGCCGGAAATTTTCATCGCAACACCCAGCGAACCGGTGGTGCGGCGGACCAGGAAGCGCGGACGGCGCTCTGCGAAATAGGAATGGCGGCGGCGGCTGCGCGGCGGTTCGGCGCGCAATTCGCCCAGATGCTCTTCCAGTGGCCGGGCAACACCATCGGCCTCGACCATCAGCATCGGAATGCGGAAGGTTTCAGCCCAGCTGCGCCAATCGGCGGCAATATCGCAGAGATCATGGGCAACCAGCAGCGGAATGCACAGATCCGGATCAGCGTGATGCAGTTCCAGCGTCACGGTCACTTCGCCATTGCCATGGTCGATGGCACGGGCGGCAATCCCTTTGAAAGCCCGGGCCGGAAGGGCAAAGGACATTGGCAAGCCGCTGGCCGGCAGGATCTTGCGCAGCACGGCACCGCGCTCGTCGAGTGTAACGGAGACATTTCCGGAAGCACCAGGGCCGGAAGCATCGCGCAACGTATAAGTCACATGTTGCGGAAACCGTGATGGTTCCAGTCGAAACGTTGCTCCAGCCCAGACGGGCTTCATAACCGTGTTCGTCATCTTACTACCCTTGTTTTACCTGAGAGCCGTTATTGCATCTGCTCTTTTCACTGGGACTTTTCGTCCTCTGAGGCCAAAGATAGCCTTGCCGGGTTCCGGACCGCTTAAAAATCGCGGTTAAGAAAACTTTGCCGTTCCAGATGGTTATCGAATTGCCAGCGCTAACGGTTTCGATTTGGTGAACGGCTTTTGTAAAATTGTGAAGGATTAGTTAAGAGTATTCTACTATGTTTGAATGATAATGCTACGACAACCTGCGTCGGTCACCAACCTTTATTGGTATGATCGGTGAATGTTACGATACGTGTAGAACTGCCATAAAATTGCTTTCGGGTTGTGTTTGGCAGGTTGTAGTGTGAATGCCGCGAATGGAATGCGGCGGGCGACGGGCTTGTGAGTATCTCTGGCTTGACGCCATTCTGCCTTGCGGCAAAAGCCAGGAGCAAGGCAGGTAGGCCATGATGGGTTACCCGACATCCGCATGACGCAACCGGCCAGGGGTGGTCAGGGGCAGGGTCATGCGGTGATTGAGGGCGTTGCAGCCAGGGACGTGGCGGGCAGCGCTTTTGGAGCTTATCGAGGAACGCAGTGCCATGGTGTCTACTTATATCGGTTATGATCTTGTCAATCGCGATATGAAAGCGAGCCTGAAGCGTGTGTCTCAGGAGCCTGAGGTGGCCCGCGAGCAGAAATATTACCAGGAGAATATCGGCAAGGTCAAAACCGTCGACGACTTCATGAACGACGACCGGCTCTACCAATATACGATGAAGGCCAACGGCCTGGAAGACATGACCTATGCCAAGGCCTTCATGAAAAAGGTGCTGGAAAGCGATCTGTCCGACGAAAACAGCTATGCCAACAAACTGGCCGACGACCGTTATCGCGATTTTGCCCGGTCCTTCAATTTTTCCGCCGAGACCGCTGACATTCAGACCGACAAGCAGGAAGAGGATGTGATTGGCCTTTACAAGCAATCGCTTGTCACCGAAGGCGACGATGCCAAGGAAGAGGTGCAATATTACGATTCCGCCATCGACAAGGTCACCAATGTCGATGACCTCTTGAAGAACAGCCGCCTGACCAAATTCGTGCTCGAATCCTATGGGCTCGACACCAAATATTATTCCACCGACCATTTGAAAAAGGTCCTGACCAGCGATGTCAACGACAGTACCAGTTACGTCAATACGCTGACCACCAACAAGTCGGATTACGTGAATATCGCCAAAGCATTTTCCTTCAATACCGACGGTTCGCTGAAAAATGCCACGGCCCAGACCTCCGATCAGAAAACGGCGATGGAAGATCTTTATCTGGAGGAAGTCCCCAGCACCGAGACCGCCTACCAGGCCGAGCGCGAAGCCGCCTACTACAAGGAAAAGATTGCTACCGTCACCAAGTCCTCGGATATTACGGGGGATTCGCGGCTGTTCAGCTATGTGAAGACTGCCCTTGGCATGGACAAGAACACACTGAAATCCACCTTTGAGAACATCGTCAGCAGCGATCTCAACGATGCCAACAGCTATGCCAATACCCAGGGCAAGGTGAAGGGAGAGTACGCCAAGATCGCCGCGATGTTTAACTTCGACACCAGCGGTAATGCCACCGCGGGTAACGCCCAGAGCGAGACCCAGCTTTCCCAGACGGCGACTGCCTACATGACCAATTACGATGACGAGGACCAGGCCAATCTCAGTTCCCTGACCACCTATTATTCCACGCAGATGAAATCCATTACCAAGGTTGATGACCTGCTCGGCAATGAGAAAATCTACGATATGGTGATGAAGGCCTATGGTATCGAAACGGACGAGTTTTCCAAGGCGGACCTGAAAAAGGTTCTGACCAGCGATATGAATGATCCCAAGAGCTATGCCAACAAGACCCGGGATGAGCGGCTGATCAGCCTGGCTTCCGCCTTCAATTTCAAGGAGGATGGGACCGCTGACGTGCCGCTTCTGGCCCAATCGGAGCGCACCATTACCGAAGTGGCCAAGGATTATATCGTCCAGAAGACCCGCTTTCTCGAAGGCAAGGAGCAGACCGACGCCAAGACCGCGGCGGAGGAGGATTCCAAATATTACCAGGAAAACATCGTCAAGGTGTCATCCGTCACGGATTTGCTCAAGGATCGCAAACTGGTGGATTTTGCCCTGACAGCGCAGGGGCTTGACCCGAAAGATGTCAGCGACGACATGCTCAAGCAGTTGTTTTCATCTGATCTCACCGATCCGAAGAGCTTTGCCAACACCCAGGCCGACGAGGGCTATGCGAAATTCGTCGCCTCCTATAATTTTGACAGTAGCGGCAAGATTTCCCAGGAAAATGCCGATGGTGTGCAGAACCGTAGTGAGACCTTTAACACCGAAAATCTCTATCTGCACCAGACCCTTGAAAACGAACAGGGCGAAAGCGACCAGGGTGTGCGCCTTGCCCTTTACTGGGATCGCATGTCGTCGACCATTACCTCGGCCTATGACATTCTCGGCGATACAGCGCTGCTGGAAGTGTTCCGCACCGCCTATAGTCTGCCCAGCGACATGAGCAATATGGATATCGAGCAGCAGAAAAAGGTCATCGAGAAGAAAATGGACCTGAAGGATCTGAGTGATCCTGAAAAGCAGAAGAAATTCCTGCAACGCTTTACGGCCATGTACGATCTGGAGAACAATACCGGTTCCTCGGCCAATGCCGCGCTGACCATTCTGGGTGGCAGCTCCTCGACCAGCGGTATCAGTGCCAGCCTGCTGGAATCTGTCAACAGCCTGTAAAGACTACGCTATCTGTTATGTAAATCCCCTAGATCCTTCCGATTTAGGGGATTTATACAGTCGTTCCCGCTTGCTCTCGTCTGTCGCACTCGATATATCCCATCAGATATATCGAGCAAAAGGGAGCATGAGATGCAAGTGGGTTGGGAAATGATGGCCAAAGCCAGAACAACAATCATGGATCGGCTGCCAGTAATCTTGACGGCTTTGATGCTCTTTGTCGCTCCCCAGGCGTTTGCCGCCGACCGTAGCCTGACGGTATTCGCCGCCGCCAGCCTGAAAGAAACGATGAGCAAGATTGCCGATGACTGGAAAGCCGAGACCGGTCGGGAGGTCAAGCTGTCCTTCGCCGCCTCCTCGGCGCTGGCAAAACAGATTGATGAAGGCGCCCCCGCCGACCTGTTCATCTCCGCTGACCTCAACTGGATGGACCATCTCGACAAGGGCGGCGAACTTGTGCCCGGCAGCCGTGTCAACCTGCTGGGCAACCGGATCGTGCTGGTGGGGGCGTCTTCTTCCACGGTGACGACAAAAATTGCCCCTGGTTTCGATCTGGCCGGGCTTTTGGGGGATGAGCGGCTGGCCATGGGCAATGTTTCCTCCGTGCCAGCCGGGGTCTACGGCAAAGCGGCGCTGGAAAATCTCGGCGTTTGGGAAAGCGTCAAGGACAAGGTTGCACAGGCCGATAATGTCCGCGCCGCATTGCTGCTGGTGTCGCGTCAGGAAGCGCCGCTCGGCATTGTCTATGAAACAGATGCCAGGGTTGATCCAGGCGTGAAGATCCTCGACCGTTTCCCGGAAAATTCCCATCCGGCCATCGTCTATCCAGCCGCGGTGCTGAAGGTCTCCACCAATCCCGATGCCAAGGCGTTTCTCGCCTATCTGCAATCGGTGACAGCTTCGAATGTGTTCCGGACTGCCGGATTTACGGTGTTGGCGAAGATCAATTGACAAATCCTGTCGACCTGTGGCCCGTTGAGCCATGATTGACGCGCTCTCCGCTGATGAAATCACCGCGATCCTGCTCAGCCTGAAAGTGGCGCTGACGGCTGTTGCCGTCTCGCTGCCGCTTGGTATCGGCATGGCCTGGTTGTTGTCGCGCACCTCTTTCCTAGGCCGCAGCCTGCTGGACGGGCTGGTGCATCTACCGTTGATCCTGCCGCCTGTTGTCACCGGCTATCTGCTGCTGATCACCTTTGGGCGGCGCGGCGCGGTCGGCGCCTTTCTGGATCAATGGTTCGGCCTGGTGTTTTCCTTTCGCTGGACAGGGGCGGCGCTCGCCTCCGGCATTATGGGTTTTCCCTTGATGGTGCGTGCCATCCGCCTGTCATTGGACGGGGTGGACCGCAAGCTGGAAACGGCAGCAGCCACGCTCGGCGCATCGCCGATCATGGTGTTCTTCACCGTGACCCTGCCGCTGATCCTGCCTGGTATCGCGGCTGGTGCCGTGTTGGCCTTTGCCAAGGCAATGGGTGAGTTTGGCGCGACGATTACCTTCGTGTCGAATATTCCCGGCGAAACCCAGACCCTGTCCGCCGCCATTTACACCTATACCCAGGTGCCTGGCGGCGATGCCGGGGCTTTGCGGCTGACGCTGGTCTCTGTCGTCCTGTCACTGCTGGCGCTGCTTGCCTCCGAGCTGCTGACCCGGCGGTTGACCGTGCGGATGGCGGGCTGATGCTGGAAATCGATATCCGCCACCGCCAGGGAACGTTTGACCTTGAAGCTGATCTTCAACTGGGGCCGGGGTTGACGGCACTGTTTGGCCCATCCGGATCGGGCAAGACCACGATGATCAATGCCGTGGCCGGATTGATCCGCCCCGATCACGGAAGGATCACCTTCGACGGTAGGGTCTGGAGCGATGCGCAAAACGGCACTTTCCTGCCACCGCATCGCCGCCGGATCGGCTATGTCTTCCAGGAGGCGCGGCTTTTCCCACACTTGAGCGTGCGGGCCAATCTCACCTATGGCCGGTATTTCACCCCGAAAGCCGAACGGCGCGAAGACTTGTCCCGGATCTGCGATCTGCTCGGGATTACCGATTTGCTGGACCGTGCGCCTAATGGGCTGTCGGGTGGAGAAAAGCAGCGGGTGGCCATTGCCCGCGCCCTGATGGCCAGCCCGAAACTTCTGCTGATGGACGAACCGCTCTCGGCGCTGGACGCCGCCCTCAAGGCACAGATCCTGCCTTATATCGAGCGGATTCGCGATGAGGCGGGGGTGCCGATCCTCTATGTCAGCCATGCGGTTGAGGAAGTCACCCGGCTGGCCAGCCGGGTGGTCACGATGAGCAAAGGCCGCGCAGCAAGGGTGGACGCAGGCGAGGGTGCTTTGCTTCATCTCCCTAGGCTCGGCGACAGCCGCCCCGGCAGCTTCCTGCATGCAGAGGTCAGCGGCCACGCCCGCGAGGAAGGCCTGACGCTGGCAACAAGCCCTGCGGGTCCGCTCTACCTGAAATATGCCGATCTACCGGTCGGCACCCCGATCCGCCTGTTCATTGCCGCCAGCGATCTGGTGTTGGCGACAGGCGAGACAGGCCAGCTCTCTACCCTCAATCGCTTGTCAGGCCGGGTGAAGGCGATTTTCGAGACAGGCCCCGGCATCGTCGTCAGGGTCGACTGCTCCGGCCAGGTCATCGACGCCGAAATCACCCGCCGCTCGCTGGCCGCCCTGGATCTGGCACCCGGCAAGCCGGTTTCAGTGCTGTTCAAGGCGGTCTCGGTGGATGCCGGAGGTCTTTATCGTGAGGCGGCACAGGGAAATGATCGCTGAATTGGTAGCGATCTTGCCCCTTTGTAGCGCCTCGGTGATCTTTACGGCCTTGGCTTTCTTAGCTTTGCCCAGAACCTGTTCTTCAGACCGCAGTCTTTTGGGCGATGAAGCCACACAACGCTTTACCCTCTTTCGGGAAACGCATCCATGGACGCATGATCCTTGCCCGTTTGCCGAAGAACTGCGCGAGGCTATGGGTTACACCATCCTTTCCGCCGACAGTAAAATCGTTGCCTTCCGCCCAGCACAGGTTCCATTGGTGGAAACCCTGCCATTGCTCTTCGACTGCCTCGTTGGCAAAGCCGTGGACGATCAGGAAGCCTCCGGGCTTGGTCACAGCCAACATCTCGTTCAATCCGACGAAAGGATTGGCGACGTGATCGAGCGCATTGCGAATATGCGTGACGTCGAACTCATCAGCGCCGAACGTCTGACTGAGTTCCTCGACAGGACACGCCACCGGCAGAACGAGCCCCGTATATTTGGTCGGGTCCCATAGCGTGATATAATCATCTGCGAGAGGGTCTGCCGCGTGCAACTCGACCTTCTCTCCGGCAAAGCTACGCGAGAACATGCTCACTGGACCTGACCCGATGTCGAGCACCTTCGGCACAAGACCGTGCACATTCTGTGCAACCGCGTATCCTTTGATGAACAGCTCTACATCCGCATCAATTTCAGGGTTAGGTTCACGGACGCAAAAGTTATCGATGAACCTCTCGCTTCGGCAAAACTCGCGCCAAAAGTTAATTTCGTCCTCGCGCCCGGCATCGCGAAGCGATTGGGAGATAGTTTCCATATTTTCGGTATCGCGGAGTTTTCCAGTCAATGTTCTCAGCAAGCCCATTACAATCCCCCTCTGTTGTCCGATGATTTATCATTCGAATGGTTCGAGGTGAAGTGAGGTTTTTGATAATTGAAGTGTAGTTATGATTTATAATCAATTGCATTGAAGTGAAAAGAACGAATATAGAAGAGATATTGGATCAGTTGACTGAGGTCGCTGACGAAAATTTAGACTTTGCCTGCGGTAGCTTTGTTGTTCGGTATAAAATGGCAATGACCGATAGCGGGTATGCGTCTCCATCACCCGGACGTTGGCATAGGCTTCGCCGCCATGGCTTCCAGCCAGGCGAGGTCCTCAGCCAGTGTGTTGCGGATAGCGGCATCCATGGCTTGCGCCCGCGCCAGCAGGGCCGCACCAAAGGGTGTAAGAACAGCGCCGCCGCCGCTTTTGCCGCCGTGGCGGGTGGCGATGGACGGCTCCCTAAACATCCGGTTGATTTCGTCGGCCAAAAGCCAGGCGCGGCGGTAGGACATGCCCATGGCAGCCCCCGCCGAGCGGATCGATCCATGCTGGCCGATCAGCCGCAGCAATTGCACCTTGCCCGGTCCAAGCCGTGCGCCATTGGCCAGATCGATCCGAAACAGCACCTTGTCTGATGCCGGGTGCGGATCGTCGTGGGAAGGCACTGTGTCCGCCATCAGCCGGGCACCACCTTGCCGGGGTTCATGATGCCAGCCGGGTCGAAGGCCTGTTTGATGCGGGTCATCAATACGGTTTCGATGTCCGGCCTTGTCTGCGCCAATTCCTGGCGTTTCAGCTGGCCGACGCCATGTTCGGCGGAAATCGAGCCGCCATGGGCGCGGACGATATCATGCACGACCTTATTGATTTCGCGCCAGCGACTGATGAACTGCGCTTTGTCTGCCCCGACCGGCTGGCTGATATTATAGTGAATATTACCATCGCCGAGATGGCCGAACGCGCAGACCCGCGCGCCAGGCATGGCGGCGAGCACCGCCTCTTCCGCTTGCCGCATGAAGGCCGGAACCTGGGCAATTGGCACGGAAATATCATGCTTGATCGAGCCGCCTTCCGGCTTTTGCGCATCCGACATGCTTTCGCGCATGTGCCAGAGCGCCTTTTGCTGGGCGACCGAACCGGCGACCACGGCATCTTCAATCAGCCCGGCCTCTACGCCCTGTTCCAGCACGTCATGCAGTATGGTTTTCGCCGTCTCCGCCGCATCGGAGGTGGAGATATCGATCAGCACATACCACTCATGGGCAGAACTCAGCGGATCGCGCACGCCTGGAATATGACGGCTGGTGAAGTCGATGCCGATGCGCGGGATCAGCTCGAAGCCGGTCAGTGCCGGACCGCAGAGCGCACCGGCCTTTTCAAACAGCGCCAAAGCTTCCACCGGCGATTTCAGCCCGACGAAGGCGACTTCATGGCCAAGGGGTTGCGGATAGAGTTTCAGCACGGCACCCGTGATTACCCCAAGCGTGCCTTCCGCGCCGATAAACAGGTCGCGCAGGTCATAGCCGCTATTGTCCTTTTTCAATCGCCGCAAGCCATTCCAGATCTCGCCGGTTGGCAGCACCACTTCAAGCCCCAGGCATAGTTGGCGCATATTGCCATAGACCAGCACGGCGGTGCCGCCGGCATTGGTGGCGAGATTGCCGCCGATCCGGCAGGAGCCTTCCGAACCGAGCGACAGCGGAAACAGCCGGTTGACGTCGGCGGCTGCCTTCTGGATATCGGCCAGGATGCAACCCGCATCGGCGACGATGACATTGCCGACCGGATCAACCTCGCGCACCGTGTTCATCCGCTCCAGCGACAGAAGAATATCGCTGGAATTGTCGCGTGGCACCTGTCCGCCAACCAGACCGGTGCCGCCACTGACTGGCACGATCGGGCTTTTCGTCTCGCTGGCCAGTGCCAGGATTCTGGAGACTTCTTCAGTGGAGCCGGGCTTCAGCACCAGTGGTGAGGCGCCATGGTAAAGGCCACGGTTTTCGGTGAGATAGGGGGTGATGTCAGCCTGATTGGTCAAGGCATTGGTGGGGCCGACAATGGCGATGAACCGCTCGAGCAGGGCGGCGGAAAGGGGCATGTCAGTCATGGCGTCTCGTCCTTGTTATTCTATCGCCGCACACCATCATCACGTGGTGCAGCCATCATCGTGGTGCAGCGGCTCGCTCCAGCCGGTCATTGATTGCATCTCCCAGCCCATGGGTGGGAATGGCGGTGAAGGCAATGCGGGCAGCGCCGCTGGCATCGGCCCGTTTCATGAAGCTGAACAGATTGGCGGCGGCTTCAGTGAGGTCGCCATCTGCACTCAAATTGAGCACGAGGGCAGCCTTTTCAAGCCCTTGCGGGACGGCGGAGCCAAAAGTGATCACCGCCTCATCGGCATAAACCGAGGTTACATTCAGCCGGACAGCAGCCTCCGGGGCATAATGGGAGGCCAACATGCCCGGCGCCTCAATGATCGCGCCCGCCTTTTGCGGGCGGATCACCCGCAATCCTGTCGCCTCTTCCACCGCTTCAACGGAAAGCCCGCCGGGCCGCAGCAGCCGGATCTGGCCGTCTTCCACTTTCAGGATGGTGGATTCGACCCCGACGCCTGCCGCTTCGGCATCGAGGATCAGTGGGATTTTCGCCCCCAGATCTTCCTCGACATGGTCAGCCGTTGTCGGGCTGATCTTGCCCGACGTATTGGCGCTGGGGGCGGCCAGCGGCTTGCCAAAGGCGGCAATCAGCCTTGCGGCAAAGCCCAGGGGCATGCGCAGGCCAACCGTGTTCAGCCCGGCAGTTGCCAGCGGATGTATGGCGCAGTCTGGGGCAAGCGGCACGATCAGCGTCAGCGGCCCCGGCCAGAACCGCTCCGCCAATTGCCGCGACAAGGGATCGAAGACGCCGTAGCGCTCTGCCATGGCGAGATCGGCGACATGGCAGATCAACGGGTTGAACTGCGGGCGGCCCTTGGTCTCATAGATCCGGGTGATGGCCTGCGGATTGGTGGCATCCGCCGCCAGGCCATAGACGGTTTCTGTCGGCATTGCGATGACTTCCCCGGCCTCTAGCAGGGGCAGGGCGGCGCGGATGGCCGGTTCGGGGGATGTGATGACGGAGAGACGCTGTGCCATGCCTGCCTGATTACCGCTGTTTCCCCGGTGAAATAGCCTGACCCGGCCCCCGGAGCAAATGACTTTTATGAACGTGCCTCCATCTTGCAGGCCTGCTTTTCACAGTCTCTTCACCAATCCATAAAATTTTAAATACAGCTGTAACCGAAAGAAAGAAGTGTCGCGCTACTCTGCGTTCAATCAATGATTCGATGTGGGGAAGCATCCGATGCAGCCTATGAAAAATCCGGCCTCCAGCATTGCGCTGCGTGTAGCGACAGCCATGCATCAGATGGGGATCGAGGGTCTGCCACGCAATTACGAACTGGTCTATGAAGCCTATTCCGGCAGCAACCCGGATCTGGTGCGCGAGTTCATTGCGCTCGGCAAGGTCAAGACCCAGGATGCGCTGGACGCGCTCGGTCGCAAATACCTGCCCCATCACCATGAAGACGGTCTTCTGGCCCGTCATAATAACAAGGTACGTGCCGAAATGAGCAGCTTCATCAGTCTGCTCAACCAGGAAAAACTGTCGCTGACCGATTATGGCCGCCTGATTGGCGATGCCACCAAGGGCATCCTGACCGACACCGACCTCGGCAACCCGGAACTGAGCCGCTCCATCCAGGCGCTGAAAGCCGCCACCGACCAGCGCGTTGCCGAAAACAGCAATGTCGTCAAAACCGTGGTGGAAAAGACCGAGCAGCTCGCCGATGTGCAGCGCGAGGCCGATCAGGTGGAACAGGCGAAATTCGTCGATCCGCTGACCGGCATGGGCAGCCGCCGTGCCTTTAATAAAGCCTTGGCAAAGGTCTATGCCAATCCGGCCCTGCCGACGCTGTGCGGTCTGGCGGTCGGTGAAATCGACGATTTCGCCAAGCTTGCCGATCATCTTGGCCCGACGGTGACCGAGCGCTTCATCAAGCAGATCGCCAAGGTGGTGAAGGCCGTGGCCGGCAAGGACGACCTCGCCTGCCGCTTCGACGGCAGCCGTTTCGGCCTGTTGTTCTACACCTCCGACCAGGACGAAATCAGCCGCATCGTCAACGCAGTCCGCGTCAAGCTGAAGGCCACCGCCGTGGTCAATGCCGGCTCTAACGGCTCACTCGCCGCACTCACCATGTCCTTCGGCATCTGCCTTTCCGAACAGGCCCCCAATGCCTTCGATCTGATGAGCTATTCTGAACGCGCCCTCACGGCCTCAAAATCCTCCGGTGGCGATACGGTGACGCTCTATGGCGTGACAGAAAACAGCTATGTGCCGAAGGATTGGCTGATCTACAAGCCGCATGTGGTGTGATGTAACAGTCTATCCAAGAATCGCCGCTGGCCGTCTGCAAATGGCAATTTCTGCGCTTGATTGCTTCATTCGCATTTCCAAACGGAAAACCGCTTCGCACTTTTCCTGGAATGCTTGTACTCACGTACGTTAAGTACGCTCCGTTCCGGTTCTCAAAATCACCATTTTCGCCAGGCCAGCAGCAATTCTTGAACAGACTGTAAAACCCCCGCTTAAACGGCGGGTAACAGAGCAATTGCCTATAGCATCAGGCTGAAAAGTCGATGTGCCAACCTAAAGTCTGTCAGGTTCAGATTGAACCTGACAGACTTTAGGTTTCTTTGTTTCGGTTGTCTTTTCGAGAAGACCGGTTGCCAATTTTTCCCGACGAAACTCTATTCGCCCGGATATTTGCGGCTTGTTTCTTCTGTATCGCGATACGTCCTCATTTCAGAGGGTATTCAGTTTGCTGCGCATCGCTCCCGCAGCAAATAACGTTATAAGTGCAAAATAATTTAGCATCTCCTGTTTTGAGTGCATTAAATTAAGAGATGCTTAAGTTAATGTTTCCAATATTGGGTTGTTGCAGATGCATCTGCACGTTTTGAGCGTTTCTTGAAATTGAGTGGCCTGCTTTATGACAATGCAGGCACCCTGTTGTCCGGATGGAATGAGAGCCAGCCCGCAACGGCAAATCGGCAAAGAGGCTCTATCGGCCTTGAACCATCATGTGCGTTTGATGATCCGTTTGGCTGGGGGCCAGCGGATATCTCTATGCTGTGATTTTCTGATTTTGCGGGTCTTTCACGCATCGCACCGTTCGTCTGTGGTCGCAGTCGCGGGGCTAGCTTTTGTCATCATGGGTGGGGGCGGAAAGCCCTATACGGGGAGAGACAATGTCGTTTTTATCAAATATCACCATCGCAAAGAAGATCTACATTGCCTCGGGGCTTGGCGTGGCCATGGTTGTGGGCATGGTTGCCAACCAGCAGTGGACGAACAGCACGATCAAGGCAGCGCAGGACATTGTCGCGCGTGAGCAGACGGTTCTCGATGGTATTAGTGCCAGCGAGAAAGCATTTGTGGAGATGAAGAGCGGTGTACGCAACATCATGCTCGCACCCACCGTCAAGGAGGTGGATGACGAGCTGGCCGCGGTCAATAAATCAGCCCTCAACGGTCAAAACAGTCTGAAAGAGGCGATGCGCGTTGCTGAAAATCCGAGCGCGTTGCAGGCCATTTCGACAGGTCTCGGCGACTACGCAACGGCTTCCATCAAGATCAAGGATTTCGTCAAAGAGCAGCGGGCGCAACAAAGTCAGGACCTCATCGCGCTGACCGCCCGCCGTGACCAATATACCAGACCAATCACCTCGAAACTCAACGAGTCCATTCAAAGCGCGGTTGCGGCGTCCCGCAAGGTAACGACGGATGCCCGCAACTCTCTTCAAGCGACGGAAGCACGCTCCGAGACCATCAATGGCACGATCCAGATCCTGATTGTGCTGGTGCTGATTGCAACGGCCTTTGTGTTGCGCAGCACCGTGGTGATACCGATCAAATTGCTGGTTGAAGCCATGAACAGGCTCTCCTCGGGCGATACAAGCCGTAGGGCGGATTTTGGCCCACGGGGCGATGAAATTGGCCTGATGTGCGATGCCGTTGAGGTTTTCCGCGAAGATGCCGTTGCCAAGCGCCAGCTGGAGGCAGAGGCGGAAACCAACCGCCGCCGTGCCGAACAGGAGCGTATCCAGACGCAGCTGAAGGCCGAGGAAGATGCCCGCGAACGCTTGATGATTGCAACCTCCGGTCTGGCCGCAGGTCTGCGGCGCTTGGCCAGCGGCGATCTGACGGTTGAGCTGCGCGAAGCCTTTTCAGAAGAGTTTGAAAGCCTGCGGCAGGACTTTAATCAATCGGTGCGCACGCTGGGTGAAACCATGGGCGCTATCCTCGACTCTGTCAGCAACATCAATAACGGTTCCACTGAGATTGCGTCTGGCGCAGGTGATCTCTCTAAACGCACGGAACAGCAGGCGGCAGCCCTTGAAGAAACCTCTGCCGCGCTGGATGAAATCACCGTGAATGTCTCCAACTCGGCCAAGCGCACCCAAGAAGCCCGCGCCGTGGTGATCGAGGCCAACAAAGCCGCGCGTCAATCCGGCCAGGTGGTGGCCAACGCCGTCGATGCCATGCAGCGCATCGAGGCATCTTCCAGCCAGATCTCCAACATCATCGGGGTGATTGACGAAATTGCTTTCCAGACCAACCTTCTGGCCCTGAACGCCGGCGTTGAAGCCGCCCGTGCAGGCGAGGCGGGCAAGGGCTTTGCGGTTGTCGCACAGGAAGTGCGCGAACTGGCGCAACGCTCCGCGCAGGCCGCCAAGGAAATCAAGGAACTGATCCGCAATTCCTCCGACGAAGTGGGCAATGGCGTTACGCTCGTGCGTGATACGGGCAATGTCCTCAAGACCATCGAGGATTACGTCTCCACCGCCAACGGCCACATGGATGCCATCGCGACCTCTGCGCAGGAACAATCCGTGGGCCTCACCCAGGTCAACAGCGCCGTCAACCATATGGACCAGATGACCCAACAAAACGCCGCCATGGTCGAAGAAACTACTGCCGCCAGTGCATCACTGGCCGGTGAGGTCAACAAGCTTCGCCAATTGCTGGGGCAGTTCCAGATTGGCCGCGGTGCCGGGAATTCCGGCATGTCCTATGCGGCGTGAGGGTGGTGTGAAGGGCGGAAACGTCGGGGCGTTTTTTGATGCCGCTATAATGCGCTGATGACGTTCCCAAAAATGGCAACAATTGACTCGCTATCCGATGCTATCGGATTGGCGGGTCTTGTCGTTGCGGGTAGCCTGCTGATATTTGCCGGTCTCGTGATGTCTATCTTGCGGATGTTAAGGCGGCCGCAATCCTATCCCCCCAATACACTCCCCACCCAAATCACCCCATGTCGCAATCCATATCTGCGATGTCGTAGCCCAAGGCGGCGTGGGTGGCGCGCTTGTGGCTAGATGGGAAAAAGCTCAAATCCTCTGAAAAACAATGGTTCTGATCTGATTGATGGGTTAGAATCGAGGTTTGAAGGTATGGGCGGGTTATGAGGCATAGGTCGCGCTGTGCTGTCGCAGGTAGGCGGGTATGTCCCCTTTCTTTCGATGCTCCCGCGCCGGTTGGAAAACGAGGGTATCATGGATATTCACAGCACCGTTCTGCGCCAGCTGAAAAATCGCCGCGAAGGCTATAGTCTGGAACAGCCCTTCTATATCGACAAAGATTACTTCAAGCTCGATATGGAGCTGATCTGGTATCGTGACTGGCTGTTCATGGGCCATGATTGCGAAATTCCGAGAGCGGGCAATTATTTTACCGTGCAGATCGGTGATTATCCTGTCGTGGTCGTGCGCGGGCGCGATGGAGTGATCCGTGCGTTCCATAATACCTGTCGTCACCGCGGCCACCGGGTCTGCACGCAGGAGCGTGGCGCGTCGGCCAAGCTCGTCTGTCCCTATCACCAGTGGACCTATGATCTGGATGGCTCGCTGGTGTTTGCCCGCCAGATGGGCGAGGATTTCGACAAGAGCCAGCATGGGATGAAGCCGGTCGCCTGCGAAAGCTTTGGCGGCTATATCTTCGTCTGTCTGGCAGAGGTGCCGGAGGATTTTGCCAGCTTCCGCGCCACAGCCTTGCCCTATCTTCAGCCGCACCGGCTCAGCGAAGCCAAGATTGCCCATCGCAACACCATTGTCGAAAAGGGCAATTGGAAGCTGGTCTGGGAAAACAACCGGGAATGCTACCATTGCGCCGGCAATCACCCGGAACTGTGCCGCACCTACCCGGAAGCGCCAAGCGCCACCGGTGTTCAAGGCGCGGGCGATGATCCTGTGATTACTGAGCACTGGCAGCGTTGCGAGGCGGCTAACCTGCCCAGCGCCTTCACCATGCATCAGAGCGGCCAGTTCCGTGTCGCCCGAATGCCGCTGGTGCAGGATGCTGAAAGCTATACGATGGACGGCAAGCGGGCCGTCAAGCGCCCGCTGTCGGATGATGTGACCATCTCCCATATCGGCACGATGCTGATGTTCCACTACCCGACCACCTGGAACCATCTGCTTGGCGACCACGCTATCACCTTCCGCGTTCTGCCCTTGAGTGCCGAGGAAACCGCCGTCACCACCACCTGGCTGGTGCATAAGGATGCGGTGGAAGGCGTGGATTACAATCTCCACGACCTCACCCATGTATGGAACATGACCAACGACCAGGACCGGTCGATTGTCGAGGAAAATGCCTTCGGCATCCGCTCTCCCGCTTACGAGCCCGGCCCCTATTCGCCCGATCATGAGGGCGGCGTGATGCAGTTCGTCGAATGGTATGCGAATTTCATGGTGGATCGCTTGCAGGGCGATAAATCCGCGCAGAAATCCCCCTTGTCGGTCGTCGCGTGACCATGGTGGACAAGATCTATCGGCATGTCGATGAGATGCGGCCCTGGTCGGACCGGGAGCATCTGCTGGAATGCGTCGCCTGGACGCCGGAAGCGCCTGACGTGATGACCTTCACGTTCAAGCCGGACCGGCCGGGCCATTGGTTCCGCTATCTGCCTGGCCAGTTCGTGACGCTGGAACTGCCGGTTGGACCGGAGCCTGTGATGCGCACCTATACGCTGTCCTCCAGCCCGTCGCGGCCCTATACGGTGGCTGTCACGGTCAAGGCGCAGAAGGACAGTATCGGCACCCGCTGGATGTTTGAAAACCTCAAGCCGGGCATGAAGATCAAGGCCTTCGGGCCGCTCGGTGATTTTTCCTATGTGAAGCATCCGGGCGAGAAATATTTGTTCATCTCGGCAGGCTCCGGCATTACCCCGATGATGTCGATGACCCGCGACATGGCCGACCGCCAGCCCGATAGCGACATCGCCTTCATCCACTGCGCCCGCTCGCCTGACGACATTATTTTCCGCTGGGAACTGGAATATAAGGCCCGTTATCTGCCCTTCTTCCAGCTTGGCTTCATTGTCGAGCAATTGCAGCGCTCACAGCTCTGGTCGGGCCTGCGCGGCTTTATCGACAAGGCGAAAATCGGCCTGTTGGCACCGGATTTTCTGGACCGCACGGTGTTTTGCTGCGGGCCGGAACCGTTCATGGCAACGGTCCGGGAATCGCTGGCCGGTGCCGGTTTCGATATGAGCCGCTACCACGAGGAAACCTTCCAGCCGGTCGCGCCAGAGCCGATGGTGGTGGTGGCCGATCCCACGGGCGAGGTGAAGCCGCATAAGGTCGCCTTCACGCTGGCGGGCAAGGAAGCGCTGTGCGAGCCGGGCTTTACCGTGCTGCAAGCTGCCCGCTCTATCGGCGTGCGCATCGGTGCCGCCTGCGAATCCGGCCTCTGCGGCACCTGCCGGGTGATGAAGCTGTCGGGCGACGTGGAAATGAACCACAATGGCGGCATTCTCGATGACGAAATCGAGGAAGGTTACATCCTTGCCTGCTGTTCACGCCCGACAGGCGATGTTGAAATCGAGGTCTGATCCGAAGGATCAGGCCTCGCTTGTGTCACATGCTGGCGATGATCTTGCGCAGTGCCGAGGTGCGCGCGCCCAAGAGCAGCACGTTTTTCAGCGCCACTTTCGGATCGCTGGTGCGAAACAGCAGGCCGTCTTCGCGGATCGAGCGATCCACGGTCATTGCGCGTTTGGCCCTGTCGGGTTTTAGCGCCACGGCAAAATACATCCGGCCATATTGCGGGGTGATCTTGCGGAAGAAACTATCCTCGCCGCCGACCTCGGCATTAAAATTGGCGAAGTAGAAAGCCCATTTCACATCGGCATATTGGGCGAAATTTGACCTCGATGCCGTGACATGACAGTAACCCAGATGCGGAATATCCTGAAGTGTCTGATGAAACAACAGTTTGGGAAAGCGGATGGACTTGTGAAAGCCGTTGATGCGCTGATGGGTGGTCTCTGCCGCCACTTCCAGCCGCCGTGCGGTGCGCACTGCCACTTCCTCGTGGGTCAGATAGCGCTTCTCGTCGGCCAGCCAGTCATCCTCGTCGCGGATGATCTTGCCGGTCCGCAGGAATTCGCTGTGGACGGCCTTGGGAGGCTTGTTTTCGAGAGCCGTCGTTTTGGGGGCCGCATAATATCTCAGTTTGGACATCGAACGCACTCTCCACACAAAGGATGACGAGCTGCCGCATTGGCTGTCGCCCAAGTGAATGACCGGATACAAGTAAATTACCGGATGCTTGTTAAAAGAAACTTTCCCAAGCTTTAGGCCGGCTGCGTTTCGCGAGGCTTGTCTGACAGCGGACAGGCGAGTGGCAGATGTATTAATCGCCGGTTCATCCGCACCTGGCTAGGGTGAGGGCAATAAGGGCAAGTATTGCCGTTCCGTATCATGTGTCCAACAAGTGTGATGAGACGTGATCTGGACAGGCGAGCTTCCCCTCCCTATCTCTATTGATCATATGGAGACGACGATCATGACCCTTACCAAGCGCATTGCAGTGGCCGGTACGGCATTGGCAGTTCTGGCAACCTCTTTTATATCCGCCGACGCCATGCCTCTGAACACTTTACAGCCGACGGCGCAATCTGCTGTTCCAGTGGAACAGGTTCAGTGGCGCGGCTATGACGATGGTTATGGACGAGGCGGTGGCTATTACCGTGGCTACCGGGGTTACGATGGCCCGCGCCCCGGCTATCGCCGTCATCATGACGGTCATTGGTATCCGCTGGCAGCCTTTGCCGCCGGTGCGCTGATTGGTGGCGCCATCGCCTCGCAGCCACGCCCGGCACCCGCTGCGCCCGCCTATAGCAATGGCATCAATCCGCGCCATTACGATTGGTGCGCTGGTCGCTACCGCAGCTATGATTCCTATAGCAATACGTTCGTGACCTATAGCGGTGCGCGTCAGCAGTGCTATTCGCCTTACTATTAAAGCGTTATTGTTCATTGATGAAGCGCCCGGTGCTGATTGCGCCGGGCCTCTTGCGTTTTTAGAGAATTCTGGCGCGCTTCAGGATAAACCAGGCGAGAAAAATCGACCCGAGGATAAAGGCAATCGCATAGGCCGATCCTTCCGGCCCGCTGGTAAAGGGCAAATGCGAGGTATTCATTCCGAAAAAGCCTGTGACCAGCGAGGGCGGTAGCAAAAAGGCCGTCATCAGCGACAGGATATAGAGATGGCGGTTGGTCTCGGAGGAGAGCTTGCTGTCGATTTCTTCATGCAATAGCCGGGCGCGCTCATGCAGGGCGTAGACATCATGGTCAGCGGCTTCCAGCCGGTTGGTCAGGCGGCTCGCCACATCTTCGAAGCCGGCGGGCATTTCATCCTCGTCCACGGCATTGGCGCGCCGCATCATGCTCAGCATACCTCGCAAATGCCGATGCAGTCGCACGATCACCCGGCGCAGCGGGGCAAGCTGGGTGCGCTCGTCGCGCATGTCTTCATCATAGACGACGTCTTCGATGCGGTTGATCTCTTCCATCAGTTCCAGCACCAGCGCCATGATACCGCGTTGAAACTCCGCGACCAGCACTTCATAGACCTGCATGGGGGAGGCGAATTTCGCCGGGTTTTTCTCAATGGCACCGCGCAGAATATCCACCGAGCGGATCGGTTGCAGCCGTGTGGTGATGATGAACCGGTCCGAAAGCGCAAAATGTAGCCAGCCGATGTCCCGGGTGGCGGCGGCAAATTCGCGCTGGAAATCCACCAGCGTCCCATAGATCAGCTGCTCGTCCACCGAGAGCGCCGCGTGATGTTCGTGATTGATCAGGGCGGCGCGGGCCGCTTCGCTCAGGCCCGGAAACTGTTCGATAAAGCCGGGCACTCGCACGTCGGCAAGATTGAGGTGCAGCCAGAGAAACCCTTGTTCCGGCATCAGACCCGTAAGTGTTGCATCCATCGGCAGGCGGGTGGCGCTCTGGTGGCGGGCGTCGATATGATAGGCCCAAACCAGACCGGGAATAGGGGTCGTCGCTGTCAGCATGGTACCGAACTTCCTCGCATCGCGTCTCATACACTTTTGGCCACAGGCTGTGCCTACGCTATATGCGCCGATTGTGACGCCCGGATCAACAGCCGACAAAACGCGAAGGGGCTTGCGATTTATTGACGTTTACGTAAAAATCAATTAGCTGAAGTATCAGGAACTATCCGGGTCGGGAGTGGCCCGCTGCAAGCCGGGATTTGACGGAGGAGAACGCGATGTACAAGGCCCCCGTGGAGGAGATTGCCTTTACCCTGAAACAGGTTGCCGGCATGGCGCAGGCGTTGGAAGAGGGCCGGTTCGGCGACCTTTCCGAGGATCTCACCGATGCCATTCTGGAAGAGGCTGGCCGGTTTGCCGCCAACGAGATCGCGCCGCTGGCCGCAAATGGCGACCGGCAGGGCGCGAAACTGGTGGATGGCAAGGTGCAATTGCCGGATGGCTGGGCGGATCTCTATCGTCGCTGGTCTGAAGGCGGCTGGAACGGGCTGGTGGCAGAGGAGCGCTATGGCGGCCAGGGCCTGCCACATCTGCTCAATGTCGCAGCACTGGAAATGTGGAATTCCGGCTCCATGGGCTTTGCGCTGGGCCCAGTCCTCACCATGGGCGCTTCGGAGGCATTGACGGCCCATGGTAGCGAGGCCTTGAAGGAAAAATTCCTGCACAGAATGGTCTCCGGTGAATGGATGGCCAGCATGAATCTCACCGAACCCCATGCAGGCTCTGATCTGGGTGTGATGAAAACCCGCGCCGAGCGCCAAGACGATGGCACCTATCGGATTTTCGGCCAGAAGATTTACATCACCTGGGGCGAACACGACGCCACAGACAATATCATCCATCTGGTTCTGGCGCGGCTTCCCGATGCGCCTGCGGGTACACGCGGCATCTCGCTGTTTCTGGTGCCGAAATTCCTGGTGAATGACGATGGCTCGCTTGGTGCGCGCAATGACCTGTTTTGCCATTCGCTGGAGCATAAGCTGGGCATTCACGGCTCTCCCACCTGCACGATGATTTTTGGCGATGGCCGGTTTGGCGATGATCCGGGCGCGATTGGCTACGTGATTGGTGAGGAAAACAAGGGTCTGGCCTGCATGTTCACGATGATGAACAATGCGCGGCTGGCCGTCGGCATGCAGGGTGTGGCGATTGCCGAAGCCGCGACCCAGCTTGCCACCGCCTATGCAAGAGAGCGCACCCAGGGCAAGGCACCCGGCTGGACCGGTGCGGGCATGAGCCCGATCATCGAGCACCCGGATGTGGCGCGCATGCTTTTGACCATGAAGGCGCTGACCCAAGGGGCGCGGGCGATCTGCTATTCCTGCGCCCATGCCATCGACATGAGCCATCATAGCGAAGGTGATGAGGCTCGCCACTGGCAGGCGCGTGCTGCGTTTTTGACGCCGATTGCCAAGAGCTTTGCCACCGATATCGGCGTCGATGTCGCCTCGATGGGCATTCAGGTGCATGGCGGCATGGGCTTTATCGAGGAGACGGGCGCTGCCCGTCTGCTGCGCGACGCCCGCATCGCGCCGATTTACGAAGGCACCAACGGTATCCAGGCGATCGATCTCGTGGTGCGCAAGCTGCCGCTGGCCGAGGGCGCGCATGTGCGTGGCTTCCTCAGCGAGTTGAAAGCCCTTGCCGTTGCTGTGGACGCCAGCAACCGGCCTGGATTCGGCGAAACGGCGACCCGGCTGCTTGCCGCGATCCGCGATCTCGAAGATGCGACGGAATACCTGTTGGCCCGGTTAGGCGAAGGCGCGCAAGCCGAAGCCCTTGCTGGCGCAACGCCCTATCAGCGGCTGTTTGGCCTGACCCTGACCGGTGCCTATCTGGCCAAGGGGGCGTTGGCGCAGGGGGAAGACGACAAGCGCGTGTCGCTTTGCCGGTTTGTGGCGGAAAACCTTTTGGGCGAAAGTTCCGGCCTGAAACAGGCGGTGGTCGGCGGTGGGGCTAGTCTTGCTGCTGCCCGCGCGGTGCTGGAGGCCTAAATCATGAGCGAGCATATCCTTGTCGAGCGGCCTGAAACCCATCCCGGCGTGCTGGTCATCCGCTTCAACCGGCCGGATAAGAAGAATGCGATTACCGAGGCGATGTATCACCGCATCACCGCCGCCCTGAATGAGGCGCAGGGTGACGACGCGGTGCGTGTCGTCGCGTTCCTTGGCACCGAAGGCTGCTTTACCGCAGGCAATGACATGGGGGATTTTCTCGCCTATGCCCTGTCTGACGGCAGCAAACTTCCGGCGGCGGCCCTGGTGCTGCGGGCTTTGGTGGCAGCGGAAAAGCCTCTGGTATCCGGCGTCGATGGTCTCGCCATCGGCATCGGCACGACCCTCAACATGCATTGCGACCTGACGATTGCCTCCAGCCGCAGCCTGTTCAAGACGCCATTCGTCGATCTGGCGCTGGTGCCAGAAGCGGCTTCCAGCCTGCTTGCACCGCTTGCCATGGGCCACCAGCGCGCCTTCGCACTGTTGGCGCTGGGGGAAGGCTTTTCAGCCGAGCAAGCGCGCGAGGCCGGGTTGATCTGGAAAGTGGTCGAGCCGGATGCGGTCGAGCGCGAAACCCTGGCGCTCGCCGCAAACCTTGCCAAAAAGCCGCCCCAGGCCCTGAAAATCGCCAGAGACCTGCTGCGCGGCGATCGCAGCCTGGTCCTGGCCCGCCTGGACGAAGAGCTGGCGCATTTTGCCGCCCGGCTGAAAAGTGCCGAGGCACGGGCGGCGTTCGAGGCATTTCTGGCCAGAAAGTGATTGCCTGATATTGATTGCGGAAACGGCACCCGGTTTAAAGCCTATCGCATAACACCTTATACAAAGGGATCGAAGATGCTTATGCATCCTCGCCTTGGTAACAAGTCCCGTCAGGCGGCGCGCCGTTGCGTAAGGTTTGCAGGCTCCCGGGCCAGTCTGAATTGCGCCAGCAATTCGGTCAGGGCAGCCGCTTCTTGCGCCAGTCCATGGCTTGCCGCTGTTTGCTCTTCGACCATGGCGGCATTTTGTTGCGTGCCCTGATCCATCACATTCACAGCGGCGTTGATTTCCTGCAATCCCTGTGACTGTTCACGGGAGGCGACAACAATAGCATTGATATGCTTGTTGATTTCCTGAACCTCATTGATAATGCCGTCCAGTGCCTCACCGGTCTGGCTTACCAGCGATACGCCATTTGCCACCTGCTCTCCCGAGACCTGGATCAATTGCTTGATTTCCTTGGCGGCCGTTGCCGAACGTTGGGCTAGTTCGCGCACTTCCTGGGCGACAACGGCAAATCCCTTGCCGGCCTCACCAGCACGGGCTGCTTCCACGCCAGCGTTCAAGGCCAGGAGATTGGTCTGGAAGGCGATTTCGTCAATCACCCCGATAATGTTGGAAATCTGGTTGGCGGATGTCTCGATGGCTTCCATGGCATTAACAGCATTCTGGACAATCTTGCCGGATTTTTCCGCCCCGCTGCGGGCGCGGGTCACGATCTGGCCAACCTCTTCGGCGCGATGAGCACTATCTCTGACGGTCGTTGTCACCTCTTCCAGCGCCGCTGCGGTCTGCTCAACCGAGGCGGCCTGCTGTTCTGTACGGCGTGCAAGATTATCAGCCGAGGCGCGGATTTCCATGGCTCCGCCATCAATCTGTCTGGCGTTTTGGCCAACGGCGGCCATGGCGTCGTGTAGTTTGGCCAGCGCCGCATTGAAGTCGAAGCGCAGCCGCTCAAGATCACCGGCAAAAGGGGTCTCGATACTTTGGGCCAGATCACCATCGGCAAGCCTGCCAAGTCCATCGGCCAGCGCATGTACCGCAAAGGAGACCTGTTCCGCTTCACGTGCCTTTACGGCTTCGCGGTCGCGCCGTTCCTGTTCACTCATCGTGCGGGTGGAGTCGGCCTCGCGTTCCAGACGAACCCGCTCGATAGCGTTATCACGGAATACAGCGACCGCCGCACCCATCTGGCCAATCTCATCGCCGCGCTGCACGTCGGGAATGGCGGCGGACACATCGCCGCCGGCCAGCTTGCTCATCGCCGTGGTCATCTGCACCACAGGACGTACCACCAGGGTCGAAAGCACCAGTGCAAGAATGCCGACCATGGCGATCACGCCAATCACCGTGGCAATCACGGCAGCAAGACGGAACTCGCCTATTGCGGCATAGGCCTTTGCCTCATCCACCACCAGCGCCAGATACCAGCCATCGACCGGCAGGCCCTTAATCGGCATGAAGTTGACAAGCACCGGCTTACCGGCGAACTGGCTTTCCACCAAGCCACCACCGATTTTCGGTGTTTCAGCCGGAAAGACATCCGAAAGCGTCTTTGTCACCAATGCCTGATCTGGATGAACCAGAATCGTACCATTGCCGTTGACGAGGAAAGCCGAACCCTTGCCGCCAATATCAACGGCCTTGATCAGACCCACCAGCGTTTTCAAGGAGAAATCGCTGGCAGCGACGCCATACAATTGGCCCTCTCTTTTCACCGGCACCGCCGCACTTAGGATCAACTGCCCTGTTGATGCGTCGGTATATGGCTCTGTCAGCACGACCTTATTGGCCTTGACCGCGCCTTGATACCAGGGACGAATGCGGGGATCATAGCCTTCCGGCAGAGGCTGGAATGGAACCGAGGTAAACTTGCCATCCGCCTGATGGCCGACATAGGTGGACATGAATTCGCGCAGCAGCACCGGATTGTCAAACTCGGTCAAAATTCCCTCTGGCGTGCCGATCTTGCCGGCAGCCTGACCTGCGAATTCCGTCAGCATCACGCGGGCGTTCAGCCAATTGGCAATGCTTTCAGAGGCTTGCAGGCCGGAAGAATTGATTTCGTCCGCCACAGTCTTACCAATGGTCGAGCGCTGAAGATTATCAATATAGAACGAAAATCCACACAGCACCAAGACAACAGCCGCACATGCGGCGATCAGAATCTTGGACATCAGATTCAAATTTCTAGCCATCCGAAATATATCCTGACACCGAAATTGCGCATGTGAAGACACCCCATCGCCCCACGCGGTCGGCAGTTTAAATTGAGTTTACAGCAATGTGCACAAAGCCGGATCGGCACGTTGCTATCGCGTTTGTTTCTGCATCGTTTGTTCAAAAACCGGTTTCCACTATGCGGTCCGGCACGACATAACCCCACATCATCATAAGCCCTGAATAGATTGGTAATGACACCGGGTACAACTGGTCTCGAAACTGTCTCGAAGGATCTAAAATTCTCTTAATACAACATGACAGTCCAATGAAGATTTAGACGACGGCACTTTGAAGATGTCTATTTGCTGTCCATCTTCGATGGCTGTGAAATATTCATGAATTATATGTTAAATAATTTTAAGTATTACTGGAATTTTTTAATATAGCGTTATTTCCATATTTTTAAGAACGATTGACCTTATTTGTGCCAGTGTGGCCGCAGGCTTGCGGGTCGTTCAGTGGATATTCATAGGTTTCTGTTAAGGGCTGATGCAGCAGTTCTCTTGAGTCTGTCAGGTTCAGATTGAACCAGACAGACTCTAAGTTTTCTTGTTTTCGTTTGTCTTTTCGGGAAAACCGGGTTCCACTTGTCCCTGACAAACTCTAGAGAATTTCACTGTTTTGCGGCTATCTGCTCGGGAGGGAAAGATGCGAGGCTTATTGATTGCCATGGCGATGATCGCGGCGGCGCCAGCGGCTCATGCCGCAGACCGACCCGGCACTGAACCCTCTACCGCGGCACCTCTCCTCCAGCTTGCCCAGGCGCAGCCGGATACGATCAACCGCAATATTCCCCAGCAGGGCGGCAATGTCCGTCCGCCGCGCTATGTCTGCATCATCAAGCCACCGGCCAGCGATGCGGGTGCGGGGCGGTATTCCTGCCCGGCCAGTCCGGGCCGGGTCGGGGGAAGCTGCCGCTGCGCCAACGCGGTTGGTAGCGGCAAGCTGCGGCAGTATTAATCTCAGCCCTTGGTGAGCGCCACCACCACCTCGACATGCGGCGACCAGAGGAATTGGTCGATGGGTGTGACGGCGGTAATGCGGTAGCCGCCGGCCATCAGGATCGATAGGTCGCGGGCCAGCGTCAAAGCATTGCAGCTGACGGCAACGATGGTTTTCACCTGCGAGCGGGCGAGTTCCGCGCACTGTTCCTCGGCTCCGGCCCGTGGCGGGTCGAAGACCACGGCGTCCAGTCCCTTCAGTTCGGAAACCATCAGCGGGCGGCGGAACAGGTCGCGCTTTTCGGCTTTGATCGGCTTTAAGCCCTTGGTGTTGCGGGCCGCCAGATCCAGCGCCTTCACCGCCTTTTCATCGGATTCGACGGCGAGAACCTGGGCCTGACGCGCCAGTCTCAATGCAAATGTGCCGATCCCGCAGAACAGATCCGCCACCCGCTTGGCCTTGCCGACATGGTCGAGCACCAAGGCGGTCATGGCGTCTTCGGCCTGGCGGGTCGCCTGGGTAAAGGTGCCGGGCGGCATGGCGACCAGCGCTCCGCCGAAATCCAGCATCGGCTTATGCGGCTCAATGACGATTTCGCCATTGACGGAAACGCGGGCCACGCCGCGCATTTTCAACACCACTTCGGTAATCGCCCGGCGCTCGCGGTCCGGCAGGCCGCCCCGCACCCCGTCAAGCGACACGTCCAGCCCGGTGGTGGTTTCCGTCACCGTCATGCGGAAATGATCCGATCCGGTGGCAATCGCCGCTCCGATGGCGCGCAGGTCATCCAGCCGGGCAAGAATGCCTGCGGATGTGACGGGACATTCCTCCAACTCGACGATATGGCGGGATGCGGCTTGGTTGAAGCCGATCAATAGGCCCTTTTCGCGTTTGCGGGCGGTAAATACCAGCCGCCGCCGTTCGCCGGGAAAGGCTTCGACCAGAGGGTTCACCTCGGTCTCGATGCCCTTGGATTTTAGCGCCGCAATCAGCGTCGAGCGCTTGAATTCATTATAGGCGGATTTTTCCATATGCTGGAGCGAACAGCCGCCGCAGGTGCCGCCGACCCCGTCAGGGCCGAAATGCCGACAGACCGGTTCGATCCGCTCCGGCGAGGCAGAGGCAATCGACATGATCGTGCCCTGGTCCTTGACGCGGGCGACCGCCACCCGCTCGCCGGGCAGGGAAAACGGCACATAGACCGGGCCGTCCGCGCCATTGGCAATGCCATCGCCCTGGGCGCCGAGGCTGTTGATCGTCAGTGTCTCGGTGCTCATTCTGCATCCTCAGGCTGTTCTTCCGGCTTTCGCCCTGCCAGCAGGAATTCCACATTGCCATCGCCACCGGCAATCGGCGAGGGGATCATGCCAAGGCTTGTCCAGCCCATGTCTTCGCTTAACCAGCGTTCCAGTTCGGCAGCCACAAGCGGCGCGGTTTCCGGCTCCTTCAGCAGGCCTGCCTTGCTGATGGCCTCGCGGCCCGCCTCAAATTGCGGCTTGACCAGCAGCAGGCAATGGCTGCCGGGCTCGGCCATTTCGAGAGCAGGCACCAGGGCCAGTTTCAGCGAAATGAACGACACGTCGGAGACCAGGAAGGTAAACTCCTGATTGCCAATATCCTCCGGCTCCAGATAGCGGGCATTCAGCCCTTCGATATTGGTGGTGCGGGGATCGCTTTCCAGACGGGGATGAAACTGTTCGTGGCCGACATCAATGGCAATGACATGCGCTGCGCCGCGATGCAGAAGCACTTCGGTAAAGCCGCCGGTGGACGCACCGACATCGAGACAGACATGGTCCTTGGGGTCGAGCTTGAAGTGATCGAGACCTGCCACCAGCTTCAGCGCGGCGCGCGACACGTAATCCTGGGCCGGATCGTCGATTTCGATCGTCACATCAGGGGAGAAGGTCAAGCTTGGCTTTGTCACGGTGCGGCCATTCACCTTGACGCCGCCACGCTGCACGGCGTCGCGGGCGCGCGAGCGGCTGGCGAAAAGATTGAGAGCAACCAGCAACTGGTCGAGACGTTGGGGTTCCAACGATTGGGGGCTTGGCGATTGGGTCATACCCCCGTCAATGCCGGTTTATGCTGCGACTTGCAAGCCTCTTGCCCTTGTCAGGCTAGGTCGTAGGATCGCCG
Source organism: Gillisella vitis (assembly GCF_021559775.1). Classification (GTDB taxonomy): domain Bacteria; phylum Pseudomonadota; class Alphaproteobacteria; order Rhizobiales; family Rhizobiaceae; genus Allorhizobium; species Allorhizobium ampelinum. The sequence continues at coordinate 412,328 of NZ_CP056047.1, forward strand.
CCATCGCTTTGCGCGTCCCATAAGAGGAAAACTGCGGCAATTGGGCAAGGCTCGAACAGGGGCAGGAGGCTCACTCTCATACTTTCGGACAGGTGGTTTTGACACTCGTCAAATCTACACAGGCCCTCGGTTCGGAATTTGTGGTCAAATGTGTACATGTGCTTATTCACGGTACAGCTGTAACACTTTTTTAGACCCACTGCGGCAATACTCGCCTCGAATGAAAGCCAGGGATGGTCTCCGGGGTCTGAAAAGGTCTTGGCAAGGACGACGCCGAATAGCCGGATCGTGACATCCACGCCTGATGGGTTTGGATCGCTTTTTCGCGGCTTTGTGACGTTTCCTACCTGAGTATCGGGCTTTCATATGGCGCGTGGCAATCGCTGCCGCCCAAATGCAGTGAGAATAGGAAGCAGGCCCCCATGTCTTTTCAGGATTTGTCCCTCAGCAAAAAACTCTACCTGACCTTCGTCGCGATCATGGCGGGGTGCTTCATTGCTTCTGCTGTCGTTTTTCTCCAGGGTCGGCAGGTCAAGGCGGCGCTTGAGGAACATGCTCAGATCGAACAGGTCGGTTATGCGCTGGATTTGACGCTCCAGGCGATGCTGGAAGAGGCGGTCAATCAACGGGGCTATCTGCTATTGGGGTCCGACAGCACCTATAAGGCCGTCTTCGACAGCCGCGACAAAATGTTGAAATCCCTGGACGATGCCCGCACTGCCGCTGCCGGTCATCAGGCCGTTCAGTCCATGCTGGACGATATCAAGACGGCGGCCGACAGATTTCACACGCAATTGGTCTTGCCGCAACTGGAAGCCCGCAAGAGCGGGAAGACGGTGGAAGAGATCACCCGTGTCTATGCGTCGAAAGGCGAGTTGGATGCGTTCCGCGATGCTGCCGCCAAGGCAAAGACCGTTGTGGTGGCAATGGGCAACGAGCAAAGGGGAATCCAGCGCGATGCGCAGTCGCGTCTTGAACTGGCGCTGCTGGCCGGTTGCGCGCTGGCCGGTGGCTTGGCTGTCTTGCTGATCTGGCTTCTGGCGCGTTCTATCGTCAACCCGATCACCGGTATGACTGTTGCGATGAGCAAACTGGCGTCCGGCGACCACGGGGTCGATGTCCCCGCCATCAACCGGGGCGATGAAGTGGGCCGGATGGCAAAGGCCGTTTTGGTCTTTAAGGATGCGGCGATTGAAAAACTGCGCCTGACCCAGGAAACCGATAGCATGCGCCGCCGCTCTGAGGATGAGCAGCAGGCCGCCCAGGCCCAGAAGCAACAGGAAGCCGACGAGATTTCGTTTGTCGTCGTGCAATTGGCGGAAGGGCTTGCGGCGCTCGCCAATGGCAATGTTGCTCACCGCCTCACGGTACCCTTTGTCGAGCGGCTGGATGGGCTACGGGTGAATTTCAACGAATCCCTTTCCAAGCTCCAGGCGGCGTTGAAGACGGTGGGTGCCAATGCCCAGGCGATCAATGCTGGGGCGGCGGAAATTCGCGCCTCGGCGGACGATCTGGCCAAGCGGACCGAGCAGCAGGCGGCCTCGGTGGAAGAAACCGCAGCCGCCCTTGAACAGGTTACGCGCACGGTGAAAGACAGCGCACGGCGTGCCGAAGATGTCGGCCAGCTGGTGGCCACCACCCGCACCGGTGCTGAACGCTCCGGCCAGGTGGTGAGAAACGCCGTGGCTGCCATGACCGAGATCGAGAAATCTTCCGGCGAAATAGGCAATATCATTGGCGTTATCGAGGATATTGCCTTCCAGACCAATCTGCTGGCACTCAATGCTGGCGTGGAAGCGGCCCGTGCTGGCGAGGCAGGCAAGGGATTTGCCGTGGTAGCACAGGAAGTGCGGGCCTTGGCCGAGCGCTCTGCCAAGGCCGCCAAGGAAATCAAGGTTTTGATTAGCGCATCCTCCGCCCAGGTTGGGGCAGGCGTGTCGCTGGTCGGAGAGACCGGTCGCGAACTGGAGCAGATCGTCACCGCCGTCCAGCACATCAGCGAAAATGTCGCGGCCATCGTCACCGCCTCGCGGGAGCAATCGACGGGTCTCTCGGAGATCAACGTGGCTGTCACCGACATGGACAAGGGCACACAGCAAAACGCCGCCATGGTGGAAGAACAGACCGCAGCCAGCCATACGCTCGCCACGGAGGCCGATGCGCTGATGGATCTGTTGCGCCAGTTCAAGCTGGAGGATGGCCCGGGGGTGGCCCAATATACCGCCTCGGCGGGTCCGGCTCATCCTGTCTCCAGCGCTGCATCGCAGCGTCCGGTTTCCTCTCCGGCTCGCTCGCTTGTTTCCAAGCTCGGCAAGGCCTTTGGGGGCGGCACAGCGGCAGCCGCCGTCAAACAGGAATGGTCGGAATTCTAGAATTTGTCTTACAGTCCGTTCAACAATCGCCGCTGACGGGCTGCAAAAGGCAATTTCTGCGCTTGCCTGCTTGATTCGCATTTCCAAACGGAAAACCGCTTCGCACTTTTCCTGGAATGCTTGTACTCACGTACGTTAAGTACGCTCCGCTCCGGTTCTCGAAATCACCATTTTCGCCACGCCAACAGCAATTCTTGAACAGACTGTTAGGAAAAATGGGGCCTACGTTTCCCGAAGAGACAAACTGAACCCAAAAGATAGAGGATGACGAGTTCAACCTCCTCGCTACTCTTATACGAAGAGTCATTGAAGATGACTCTTCGTATTCCTTTTGCAAATATCTCAAGCGGTGCAAGCATTTGAGATGTTTGCAATGCGTTCAAGGCGAGGATGCGTCAGCATGTCAGCGCCTTGATATGAGAAGGTGGAGGGGAAGTCCGAAATGCTGAGGGTCTTTCTCCTTTCAGCTCGGTTCAACGCAGCGTTGAGCGGCGCAGCCAATGCGGTCGAGCCACCGCAATTGCCACCGAGAAAATCACCAGAATTAAAGGTTTGAAATCTTCGCTATCATTTTACAGTCGGGAGTTGAGGGCGAAGGGGAAAGCGCTTTTCCTTGGCTTCGACGATGAAAAGCCTTTGCCTGTCGTCCAGGAGTGTAAGCATTTTTCACATCGATACTTGTAATAAGCATCTTTTGAGAGGCGTCAATTTCGCAGAGATAGGATCACTCTCTTATTTGCCAGAGTGTTTTTAAAATGATTCCAATAATTTACTGGTCAAAAATGCAAATTATAAGTGGCTTAATATACATCGACACGCACATCATAAAATTGATTTTTGTCAAAAATTCAGCATAAAGCGAAAGCAACTAAATGAGCATAAAGAAATATTCAGGCAGGAATAATATTCTATGTTTCAACTTGGAGATGTTGAAAATATGTTTCATGTATAAGAAATGCGACATATCTAAAAATTAAAACAAAAACCATTATTCGCGCCTAGGTAGATTTTATACTAGGTCTTTTCACATGTATTTTCTTCAATGTTTAAAGGTTGTGCTTCGTGAGGAGGCGAATGTATTTATATTATTATAGATTTTTTAATGCATATACAATAAAACAAAAAACCGAGTGACGAGTTGCAATCAGGGGAGAGGGATTCCCAAGATTGTGTTTATCCCGGCATGATGCTGGACTGTCGCCGAATTAATCATGTTTTGAGATAGCAACGGCTCGCCTCTTGAAAGAATTCATCTCTTCAAGTTCGCGAATGAGGGAACTGGACGATGAAAATTCTGGATAATATACGGATCGTAGCAAAAATTGGACTGACATTTGCAATCTTGCTTGCTGTTAGTCTTGTTGTGAATGCGGTCAGCTGGCGTTCGCTCTCCAACCAGGAGCAATCGTCTGATTGGACTGTACATACCTATCAAGTGCTGCAAAAGATGGATGCCATCGTCGCGTCCATGGTCAATCAGGAAACCGGCATTCGCGCTTATCTTCTGTCGGAAGCTGATGAGAAATTTCTCGATCCGCAAAAGGCTGGCTTAAAGAATTATACTGATGCCTATGCAGCTGTTCGCAGCCTGACATCTGACAATCAGGTCCAGCAGAAGCGTCTCGCCGATCTCGATGCCATGGTTCAGGATTGGCAGACGAAAGTCGTTGCCAAGGAGCTTGCCCTGGCGAAAGACCCGGCGACCCGCGATCAGGGCCGCCAGTTGGAGATTTCCGGTGCGGGCAAGACCTATATGGATGGCATTCGCGCCAAGGCCAAGGAAATTGCCGATGATGAAAGCGCGCTTCTCAGCGTGCGCCAGAAAGCTGCTAACGCCGCCGCCTATGATGCCCGCCGCAATATTCTGCTGGGCAGCGGTACACTTGTCTTGCTGATCGGTTTGTCGCTTCTTCTCCTCAACAAGGGCATGATTGCGCCGCTGACCCGGATCACCGCCTCAATGCGTGCGCTTGCAACCGGTGAAACGGCAATCGACATCCCCGGCATTGGCCGCCGCGACGAAGTCGGTCATATGGCCGATGCGGTTGAAGTGTTCCGCAAGAACGCCATTGCCAATCGCGAGTTGGAAGAGCAGGCAACGGTCAACCGCCAGCAAACGGCACAGACCCAGGCTGCCCATCAACAGCGTGCTGAGCAGGAAGCGGCCAATCTGCGATTTGCAACGCAGACCCTTGGCGAGGGCTTGAAGCGCCTGGCGCAGGGCGACGTATCCTTCCAGCTCAACGATGCCTTCGCCGCTGAATATGAATCGCTGCGCCAGGATTTCAACGCCTCGCTGGAACAGCTTGGAACGACGCTCGGCTCCGTGCTCCAGACCGTCGAAGGCATGGAAAACGGCACCCGTGAAATTGCCGATGGCACGAATGATCTGTCCAAGCGGACCGAGCAGCAGGCAGCAGCCCTGGAAGAAACAGCGGCGGCGCTCGACCAGATCACCGTCAATGTGACCAATTCCTCGCAGCGCACGGAAGAAGCCCGCTCTGTGGCGATTACCGCCAACCAGAACGCCGTGCGGTCGTCGGAAGTCGTCAATCAGGCCGAAAACGCCATGAAGCGGATCGAGGAAAGCTCGCAGCAGATTTCCAACATCATCGGCGTGATCGATGAAATCGCCTTCCAGACCAACCTTCTGGCGCTCAATGCGGGTGTCGAAGCAGCGCGTGCCGGTGAAGCCGGTAAGGGCTTTGCGGTGGTTGCCCAGGAAGTACGTGAACTGGCGCAACGGTCTGCCCAGGCTGCCAAGGAAATCAAGGGCCTGATCCAGAACTCCTCTGCGGAAGTCGATAGCGGCGTCAAGCTGGTGCGTGAAACCGGTGTTGCCCTGAAGTCGATCGGCGATCACGTGGTCCAGATCAACCAGTTGATGGAAGCAATCGCCACATCGGCAAGGGAACAGTCCACGGGTCTTGCCGAAGTCAATTCGGCGGTCAACCAGATGGACCAGACGACGCAGCAGAATGCGGCCATGGTCGAGCAATCGACCGCCGCCGCTGCCGCTCTTGCCACGGAAGCCAACCGTCTGAAGACGCTTGTGAGCCAGTTCCAGCTTGCGGGTCGGAGGCCATTTGCCGGACATCCGGCAGTTGCCAGCGCATCGCAGCGTCCAATTGCCTCACCCGCCCGTGCTCTTGCCTCCAAGATCGGCAAGGCCTTCGGCGGAGGTGCATCGTCCGCCGCCGTGAAACAGGAATGGGCGGAATTCTGATCGAACTATCCACCATCATCGGTGACTGTACGTCAACAAAACCCCGCTTGCTCCATAGCCAGCGGGGTTTTGGTGTTTAAGGCGGTGTGGATTATCGCCTGCTGAAAGGCGACCTTCGGCTATGCCAAACTATCCTGGGCCAAGGCATCGCGCGACAGCGCTGTGAACACCGTTGAAACAATGCCCTTGGCATCCAGTCCGGCCTTTTCATACATGACGTCAGGCTTGGCCTGATCCATCCACAGATCCGGCAGAACCAGGCTGCGGACTTTGAGGCCGTGGTCAAGCAGACCCTCATTGGCCAGCATATGCAGGACCTGAGATCCGAACCCGCCAACAGCACCTTCTTCGACGGTGATCAGAACGGCATGGTGGCGGGCAAGCTGGCGGATCAGGTCGAGATCGAGCGGCTTGGCAAACCGGGCATCGGCCACAGTCGTCGGCAGGCCGGCGGCATCGAGATCTTCTGCTGCGACAAGACATTCAGCCAGCCGCGTGCCGAAGGACAGCAGCGCCACTTTCGAGCCTTCCTTGATGATCCGGCCCTTGCCAATTGGCAAAATCTCGCCGCGCTCCGGCATCTGCACGCCAACGCCTTCGCCGCGTGGATAGCGGAAGGAAATCGGACCCTCATCATAGGCGGCGGCGGTGCGCACCATATGCTTCAGCTCCGCCTCATCAGCTGCCGCCATCACCACGAAACCGGGCAGGCTGGCCAGAAAACCGGTATCGAACGATCCGGCATGGGTTGGCCCATCGGCACCGACAAAACCGGCGCGGTCGATGGGAAAACGCACTGGCAAGCCTTGGATGGCGACGTCATGCACGACCTGATCATAGCCGCGTTGCAGGAAGGTCGAATAGAGCGCGCAGAATGGCTTGTAGCCCTCGGCGGCAAGGCCTGCGGCAAAGGTCACGGCATGTTGTTCGGCAATGCCGACATCGAAGGTCCGTTCCGGGAACAGGTTTTGTAGCTTATCAAGCCCGGTGCCTGATGGCATGGCGGCGGTAATGCCGACGATCTTGTCGTCATGGCGTGCTTCTTCCACCAGCGCGTCGGCAAACACGGCGGTATAGCTCGGCGCATTCGGCTTGGCCTTGGCCTGGGTACCGGTGATGACATCGAAAGTGTTGACGCCGTGATATTTGTCGGCGGCTGCCTCGGCAGGCGCATAACCCTTGCCCTTCTGGGTTACCACATGGATCAGCACCGGCCCCTTGGCGTTGTCGCGCACATTGCGCAACACCGGCAGGAGATGATCAAAGGAATGGCCGTCAATCGGGCCGATATGGTAAAAGCCCATTTCCTCAAACATCGTGCCGCCGGTCACATAGCCGCGCGCATGTTCGACGGCGCGGGTAATGGCCCGGTCGATATTCTTGCCGAGATAGGCAGTCAGTTTTTTGCCGATTTCGCGCATGCCCATATAGGTGCGCCCGGAGGCAAGCCGCGCCAGATAGGCGCTCATGGCGCCGGTTGGTGGGGCAATCGACATGTCATTGTCGTTGAGAATGACGATCAGCCGCGCGTCCAGCGCGCCGGCGTTGTTCAGAGCCTCAAATGCCATGCCCGCTGACATCGCCCCGTCGCCGATCACAGCGATGACCTTGCGGTCGGTCTGGCCAAGCTCGGCTGCCACGGCCATGCCAAGGCCTGCCGAAATGGACGTGGAGGAATGGGCTGCGCCGAACGGATCGTATTCGCTCTCAGCCCGTTTGGTGAAGCCCGAAAGCCCATGTTCCTGGCGCAGCGTGCGGATACGCTCCCGCCGGCCGGTCAGGATCTTGTGCGGATAGCATTGGTGTCCGACATCAAAGATCAGCCGGTCTTCCGGGGTGTTGAAAACCTTGTGGATGGCGAGCGTCAGTTCCACCACGCCAAGCCCGGCGCCTAAATGTCCGCCCGTCACCGACACGGCATCGATCATCTCGTCGCGCAGTTCACGCGCCACTTGGGGCATGTCCTTGTCTTCGATCTTGCGAAGGTCGGACGGAAACACGACCTGATCCAGCAACGGCGTGTTTGGCTTCGATGTCACAGGCTCCAGCCTCTTTTTCTCATCACTCGGTCTATCGGCTGCACAAGTTTCCTCCCGAATGCATTGCACGGCCTGAATGGTCCATGAATGGGGAAATCATACAGTATTCAATGTCATTTGCCCGCGACCCCTGTTTGTTTCCCAGGCGCAGTGCGCCGCTGTCAATCAGGACGTTCAGGTCAATGATAGGGCAGATCCAGCAAAACTGCCCTGTTGATGCATATAGGACTTAAATGCCCTTCGGCAAAGGGACAAACGCATCTTCCTTGCTGTGGGCGTGCCAGGATCAGGCCTAGTTCTTGTCCAGCGGCTCGGCACCAACAGGCTTGCCGGCCCGGTCCAGCCGGATTTTCTCGATGCGGTTTTCAGCTGCCGACAGCAGCGCCTCGCAATGTTTCTTCAGCAATTCGCCGCGCTCGTAGATCGAGATGGATTCGTCGAGCGCCACATCACCGCGCTCCAGCCGCGCCACGATGCTTTCCAGCTCGGCCACGGCCTTTTCAAAGGAATAAGCGGCAATATCGGTGGCGGCAACGTCGGTCATACTCAACCCTTCATCAATCTCGAAATATGCATGCCAGCCGACTCGGCCAGACCTTCCAGATCATAGCCGCCTTCCAGCAGGCTGACGACCCGGTTTTTGGCAAAGCGGTCGGCCACTTCCATCAGCCGCCCGGTTGCCCAGTCAAAATCCTCACCGACCAGATTGATCTGCGCCAGCGGGTCGCGGTGATGGGCATCAAACCCGGCGGAAATCAGGATGAGATCCGGGGAAAAATCATTGAGCGCCGTCAGCACCCGCGATTTGAACGCCTCGCGGAAATGGTCCGAGCCGCTATTGGCCGACAGCGGCGCGTTGACGATGGTATTGTGCGGCCCAACCTCATCCTTCTTGCCCGTCCAGGGATAAAGCGGCATCTGGTGGGTGGAACAGAACAGCACGGATGGATCGTCCCAGAAAATATCCTGGGTGCCATTGCCATGATGGACATCCCAATCGACGATGGCGACCCGCTCGACGCCATAGACCTGCTGGGCATGGCGGGCAGCGATGGCGATGGTATTGAACAGGCAAAAGCCCATCGCCTTGGTTTTTTCCGCATGATGGCCGGGCGGACGGCCCGCCACGAACACATTGTCGGCAGCACCGGTCATCACGTCGTCCACAGCGGCCATCGCCCCGCCGATGGCGGTCAGGGCGCATTGCAGGCTTTTCTGCGAGGCATAGGTATCGGCTTCCAGCTTGTTGATCCGGTCGTCCTCCTCCGGCACCTGCCGCATGACAGCGATGAAATGCTCTTCCGGATGGGCCAGCATGACAGCATCCTCATTGGCCTGCTGCGCCTGATGGCGCTCCAGGGCGGAAAAATTCGGATGCTCCAGGGCGATATTCAGCGAGCGCAGCCGGTCGGCCCGTTCAGGATGGCCTTCTGGCGTGTTGTGTTCCAGAAAGATCGGGTTCTCATAGAGCCGGGTTGTCATGACGCATCCTCCTGCCGCGCCAAACTTGCGCGACCAATCTCTTTTCCTTTACATGAGCGATCACGGCATGGAGGGCAAGGGCAATGGCGAAAAGAGAACGGCTTGATGTAACCGAAACGCTGATCGGCCTGCGCGATGTCGGCATCAGCGGACGGCTGAACAATAGCGCGCTGCTGGCGCTGTGCGAAGAAGCGCTCCACCGCTTCTGGCAGGCCCGGCCCGCAGAAGAGCAGGAGCCGGACTTTCGCGCCACAAAATTCGAGGCGAGGCTCTTCGAGATGCTGGGGCCGGGCGACGCGCTGCGCTTCACCGTGCAGGTGGACAAAATCGGCGGTAAATCCGTCGGCTTTGCCATTGGCGTCGAAAGCGGCAAAACCCGCGCCGCTGACGTCGAGATCACCTGGACGGCTGTGAACAAAGACAGTGCCGAACCGGTGGCGCTATCGGAAGCGCTGCGGGATTGGCTGTATCAGTGGCTGCCATAATCATCAGTCTGTCATCCATAACCCGGGCCGCCGTTTTGCTTTGCGGATTCTAAAGGCCGGAAACGTGACAGAAATTTACGCCCGCTTCGGCAGCAGCGGATAGCCAACCATCACGGCGCGGGCGGCAAGGGCGGCGATGGCGGCCTTGATCAGGTCGCCGGGCAGGAAGGCCAGCGAGCCGATCAACACCTTGTCGATCGGGGTGCCGGCCACAAAGCTCCACCAGGGCATGCCGCAGGCATAGACCACGCCGATGCCGCCGAGGATGCTGGCGGCAAAGAAGCCGATTGTCTGGCCGCTGGCGGTGGAGGAGGCGCGGGCAAAGCGTTCAGCGGCAAGGCCGGTGACGAAAGCGCCGATAATCCAGCCGAAAATATAGCCGCCGGTGGCACCAAACAGCGCATTCAGGCCGCCGTGACCGCCCGACAGCACCGGCAGGCCCATGGCCACCAGCAGCACGACCAGCGCATAGGCCAAGGCTCCGCGCTTGGCGCCGAGAATGCAGCCGGCCAGCATGACGCCCATCGATTGGGCGGTGATCGGCACCGGAATGAAGCCGAGCGGCACGGGCGGAATAAGCCCGAGGACAACAACGATGGCGGCAAACAGCGCAATCAGAACCAGGTCTCGCGTGGTCATGGTGATCTCCTCATCAGTCTGTTCTCTTTTCGTGACGACGAATGCCGCGGGCGTCAATGGCCTCGGCGATGGAATCGGCCTCTTTCAAGGCCAGAATAAACAGCGGCCCCAGCATCCGGTGCAGCCGCACGGGGATGCCACGCGCCTGATGCGCGGCCTTCAGCGCCTCATAGCGGTCGGCGATGTCAGGCACGAAGCGCAGGGTCAGCCCCAGTGCCAGGCTGATATCGGCGGCCCGGACCAATCCCAGCCGGTCGAGCGGGGCCAGCAACCGGTCAAGCGTCTCCATGAAGGCGCCAAGCGAGGTCGTGGCGGTAATGGAGGAGGCGAGAAACAGGATGGCGAGCAGCCTCAGCGTCAGCGTTGCCGAGGTGATAAGATCCAGCGCATAGATGTTGAACAGGCCAAGCGCGGCAATGCTGATCAGCATCGGGCGGATGCGCCGCAAGGCCGCCCGCCCGCCAAGCCCCAGGCTGAAATAAAGCGCGCCGGTGGCACAGGCTGCCGTGGCCTGGAGCGGCATGGACAGGCTGAAGGCAAGGCCAAGGCCGAACACCAACAGGACGGCCAGTTTCGCCCCGACCGGCATCCGGTGCAGCCAGCTATTGCCCTCGACATGTAGGCTGTTCAACATGCGGCGATCTCGCGGTAGCGGGCAATGGCGTCGCTGGCCGGACCATCAAAGGCAAGCTTGGCGCGGTGAAACACCAGCACCCGCGAAAACCCGGCGATCAGGTCGAGATCATGGCTGATCACCAGTGCCTGTTCCTCCAGCGCCGCAATGGTGCCAGCCACCAGCGCCCGGTTTTTCAAATCGAGCTGGTTGGTCGGTTCATCGAAAATCACCAGACCGGGCCGAGTGACCAGAACGGCGGCCAGGGCCGCCAATTGCAGCTCGCCGCCGGACAATTCATGCGGGCGGCGGCGCAGCAGATGGGTTATGCCGAGCCGGGCGGCAACGCTGTCCACGGCCTCGTCCAGCGCCTTGCCTTTCAGCCCACGTGCCTTTGGCCCCATGGCAATATCCTCACCGATCAGCGGCAGGATGATCTGATTGGCCGGGTTCTGGAAGATGAAGCCGGTGCGTGCCTGCACGGCCTTGGCGTCCTTGACCGTGTCCAGTCCATCCAGTGTCACATGGCCGCTGCTCGGCTTGACCAGCCCATTGATCAGCCGGGCAAAGGTGGATTTGCCTGATCCATTCAGGCCGATGACCCCGATCCGCTGTTCGCCGAAGGTGATGGTCAGCGGCTCCAGGGCCACATGGCCGTCGAAACTGGCGCTGGCCTGATCGAAATGGATCTGCACGATGTCGTTACCCTGCGTTGACTGCCCTGTTCTATAGCCCGCAGACCGACAAAGGCAAATCCGGGTTTTTCCCATTTACAGCCGCCTTGCGATTTGATCGGATGGGCTATCCGACCCATTCCCGAAGGACCCGCCCGTGACCTCATCCTTTCATCAGCCTGTCGATGCCGCTGAAGTGCCGCGTTTTGCTGGACATGCCACCTTCATGCGGCTGCCTGCCGTTACCTCGGCGGAAGGGCTTGATATCGCGCTGATCGGCATTCCCTGGGATGGCGGCACCACCAACCGGGCCGGTGCCCGCCATGGGCCGCGCGAGGTGCGCAACCAGTCCAGCCTGATGCGCCGGGTGCATCATGTCTCGAAAATCGAGCCATTCAGCCTGGCCAATATTGCCGATGTGGGGGATGTGACCGTCAACCCCATAGACCTGATGCTGGCGCTTCAACAAATAGAAAACGGCGTGGCGGCAGTTGTCGCTGCCGGTGCGCTGCCGCTCTGCGCCGGGGGCGACCATCTGACCACGCTGCCGGTGCTGCGGGCGGTGGCGAAATCTCAGCCAGTCGGGCTCATTCATTTCGATGCCCATTCCGATACCAATGACAGCTATTTCGGCGGCCAGCGCTTTACCCACGGCACGCCCTTTCGCCGCGCCATTGAGGAGGGCCTGCTCGATCCGAAACGCATGGTGCAGATCGGCATTCGCAGCTCCAATTACGAAGTTGACGAGCATCAATGGGCCAAGGACCAGGGCATCCGTATTATTTATATGGAGGAATTCGTCGCCCGCAGCGTGGCAGACGTGATGGCGGAAGCCCGCGCCATTGCCGGTGATGGCCCGACTTATGTCAGCTTCGATATCGACTGCATTGACCCATCGATGGCGCCTGGAACCGGCACACCGGAAATCGGCGGCTTCCTGACCCGCGAAGTGCAGGCCATGGTGCGGCTGCTGGAGGGCGTCAATATTGTCGGTGCCGATGTGGTGGAAGTCGCGCCCCCCTTCGATGTCGGCGGCATGACGGCGCTGGCCGGTGCCACCATGATGTTTGAACTGCTCTGCGTCATGGCGAAAGCGGTGGCGGATCGGCGTTGAACGCACTTTTCAAGAGAAAACCATCTTGAACAAAAAGAGAACATACCCTATCGTCACCCCATGGCGATAGGGATAGACAACAGCACGGCACGGCGGATTTTTTTGGAGCGGCAGGGGCTTTCCCGACCACCGGGACGGGCGTTGAGCCGTCAGGGCCTGCTGGCGCTGATTACCGATCTCGGCTTTGTGCAGGTGGATAGTATCGGCACGGTGGAGCGGGCGCATCACCAGATCCTGTTTTCCCGCAATCAGACCTACCGGCGCGAAGATCTGACGGCATTGCTGGAGCAGGACCGGCTGCTGTTCGAGCATTGGACCCATGATGCCTCGATCCTGCCTTCCGCTTTTTTCCCCTATTGGAAACACCGGTTCCGGCGCGAGGAAAGCCGGATTCTGGAGCGTTGGCGCAGTTGGCGCGAGCCGGGCTTCGAGGATGCTTTCGAGGAAACCCACCGGCGGATTACCGAGGGCGGCCCGGCTTTGTCGCGGGACATGAAGGAAGGTGACCATAAATCCGGCGGCTGGTGGAACTGGCATCCGTCGAAAACCGCGTTGGAATTTCTCTGGCGTACCGGCAAGCTGTCGATTTCCGGCCGGGAGAACTTCCAGAAGATCTATGATCTGACGGAGCGCTGCATTCTTCCGGACCATTTGCAGGCCGAGGTGACGCATGACGCTTTCATCGATTGGGCCTGCAGCGAAGCGCTGATCCGGCTCGGCTTTGCCACGTCAGGTGAAATCGCTGCCTTCTGGAATCTGGTCAGCCCGCAGGAGGCAAAACTCTGGCTGGAGACCCATCGCGCTGAGCTAGAAGAGATCGAGATCGCGCCCGCCGATGGCGGAAAGCCGCGCCCTTCCTTCGCGCTGGCGGATCGGCTGGAAACACTGACCACTCCACCAGAGCCACCCGCCCGCATCCGCGTCCTCAGTCCTTTCGATCCGCTGATCCGCGATCGCGCTCGCACCGAGCGCCTGTTCGGCTTCTTCTACCGGATCGAGGTGTTCGTGCCGGAGCCGAAACGGCAATATGGCTATTACGTCTTTCCGCTGCTGGAAAGTGACCGGCTGATTGGCCGGATCGATATGAAGGCCAATCGCAAGGCGGGTACGCTGGATGTGAAACGGCTATGGTTGGAGCCGGGTGTCAGGCCATCGACCGGACGGCTGGAAAAGCTCGATCAGGAACTGGCAAGACTTGCCCGCTTTACCGGGGTGGACGCGGTCGTTTATGGTGATGGTTGGCTCAGTTCTTGATTGGCGTGCCAGCGCGATCCGTGAGGGTTTTGACGAAATTGACCTTGGTCATGACCATGTCTTTGTCGCTGTAATGGACAATTTCGTTGGCGGAGCGAGTGCCGACTACCAGATAGACGCAATCCGCATTGGAGCGGTTTTCCAGGCAATGGCCAAGGGGAACACCAGCCTTGAACGTTGCGGCATCGCCCGGCATCATCTCGGTGACCACGTCGCCCTCAAGCAAGGTGGCAGTCCCCTTGAGCATATAGAGGAATTCGTCTTCTTGCTCATGCCAGTGTTTGTGAGACGAACGGGAGCCGGGTGGCAATGTTTCCAGGAGCGCGCCGAATTGTGTCAGGCCGCCCGCATCGCTTAAGCGCCGTGCACTGTAGGGGCCAAGTTCAGCGTTGATGCCCTCGGCGGTGCCAATATCCAAGGCGGCGTTTTCAGCTTTGATAACAGGCATGGTTTCCTCAACCGTTTATCAGTTGTTCCATACCGAGAGATAACGCAAAAAAGGGTGTGCCGCCACACACCCTTCTTTCGCGCAGCCCATGCAGATGCGTGGCTACTCCTCGTCCGTATCCATATATTCCAGATAATGCGCTTCGACCTGCTGGATCGGAGATGCTGCTTTTGCCTCGTCGATGGCCGCCGAGGCGCCGGTTTTCACACCAGCTGTTTTCTTGGTCGAATCCAGGCTCCAGAGCGCGTTGGCCAGGGAGGCAGACAATAGCGTGCTGGTGGAATTTCCACCGGCAGAGCGCGAGCGGGGCGTGGTCGCAGACTCTACGGCAACATCTTCGACGCTGGACGCGCCATGAATGTAGCGGCTCTGATACTGTGAATTGCCAAGGCTGCTGTCGATCCTCATCGCAGGCCCTTTCTGTTCGCTTCGTTAACCCTTTATTAACGAACGAAGCTTGCGCGAGGCTTGCGTCAGATCCGGTTTTTCCGAGAAATTGTGGAGCCGGTAGGCATTTGCACTAGATCTAGTTTTATCAACATTTTCTACTGAAGAAAATACGAATTTCCCGCCAATTTTGTTAGAATTTGTAAAGATCAACTCAAATCATACAAATATTCGGCGCTCGAGACCTGCAAGACTTGAACTATACTACGGTGGGAAGCTTCGCCGACAGTGCCTTCAGGCAAAGCTCGAAAGCCGTCAGGTCGCTATAGAGCTGATCGGCTTGCGCCTGATGGGTAAAAATCGGCCCGCCCCGGCGTTCGATCCCGCCATGCAGCATAAGATTTTCGATCATATCGAAATCCTCCAATGACAGACCATCCGGCCCGCGCTTGCGCTGACCAGGACCGAGCGTGACCTTGCCCTGATAGAATCCGGCGGTGCGGGCATAGTGATTGTCGGTGATGTTGGTATAGGCAGCGACGAGCTTGCCCTGCGCGCACATATAGCCCAGCTCGAAAGCCGTGCCGGGATCGGCGGCAATGCCACGAAATGGGGTGAGATTGGCGATCACCCCATCGGCCCGGTTCATCATATCCTCATCGACGGCACTGATTTTCAACCCGAACTCATGCAAGGTCGGGGCCGGCTCAATGGAAATATCTCCGGGGCAGATCGGCTCGAACCCATAGGCCCGTGTCATCGCCGCCTTGGCATCGAGCACCTCGCGGGCATCAGCGAGAAACACTTCGGGACCGGCGAGATAAAGCTTCAGTGACATGGATTGGGTTCCCGAAAAACTCATTTCTCCGCGCAACCTTGCCCTGCGAGACCTTATGAGGCGCGTATAATCATGGGTATGGCCAGGCTTCAGGCGATCTCGGTTTCCGAAATCTTGATGCCGAAGCCCTCCAGGCCGACGTAATGGCGTTCACGCGAGGCCATCAGCCGGATCGAGGTGACGCCGAGATCTTTCAGGATCTGGGCGCCGAGGCCGATTTCCAGCCATTCGCTTTCGCGCGTCTGGGCTTCCTGATGGGCCTCGCGGTCATGCATGCCTCCCCTGGCCGTCGTGGAGGCGCCAACCCCGACGGAGCCTTCGCGCAGATAAACGATAATGCCGCGGCCTTTTTCTGCGATCCGTTTCAGCATGCTATCGATCTGGCGGGCGCCGCCGAACACATCGGCACCGACATTTTCAAGGTGCAGACGCACTGGAATATCGACGCCGTCGCGGATGTCACCGAACACCACCGCCAGATGCTGCATCGGGTCCCAGGGCAGGGAATAGGCATGGGCCTTCGCCGGGCCATAAGCCGTCTGGATGTCAAAGGTCGACATCAGCTGGATCAGGGTTTCCTTGCGCTGGCGATAGGCAATCAGGTCGGCGACCGAGATCTGTTTCAGCTTGTGCTTTTCGGCAAAGGCTGAGACCTGCGGGCCACGCATCACCGTGCCGTCGTCATTGACCATTTCCGAGATCACGCCGATCGGCGGCAGGTTGGCCAGCCGGCAGAGATCGACAGCCGCTTCCGTATGGCCAGACCGCATCAAAACGCCACCTTCGCGCGCCACCAGCGGGAAAATATGGCCGGGGCGGACGAAATCGGCGGGACCGACATTGGGATTGGCGAGATTGCGCACCGTCAGCGTCCGGTCATCAGAGGATATGCCGGTCGTGGTTCCATGCTTGAAATCGACGCTGACCGTAAAGGCTGTCGTATGGGCGCTGTCGTTTTCGGCGACCATGGCCGACAGGTTCAGCCGCTTGGCTTCCTCCTTCGGCATTGGGGTGCAGACGATGCCTGACGTATGGCGGATGATGAAGGCCATCTTCTCCGACGTGCAATGCACGGCGGCAACGATCAGGTCACCTTCGTTCTCGCGGTCGTCGTCATCGGTGACAATGACGATTTCGCCAGCCTCAAAAGCCCTGATAGCGTCAACGACACGGGTCTGCTCATAGGTCATGATCGATTTCCTTACTTCAAACGACCGGTCTGGCCACGGTCGCGCAGATAATGATCCGCCAGCGCACACGCCACCATCGCCTCGCCAACCGGCACGGCCCGGATGCCGACGCAGGGGTCGTGGCGGCCCTTGGTGCGAATATCGACATTGCGGCCTTGCGAATCGATGGACTGGCGCTCGGTGAGGATCGACGAGGTGGGCTTGATGGCAAACCGCGCCACAATGGGCTCGCCAGTGGAAATCCCGCCGAGAATGCCGCCCGCATGGTTGGACAGGAAAATCGGCTGCCCGTCATTGCCCATCCGCATCTGATCGGCGTTTTCCTCGCCGGTGATTTCGGCGGCACCAAAGCCATTGCCGATTTCAACACCCTTGACGGCATTGATCGACATCAGCAGCGCGGTAATATCCTGGTCCAGCTTGGCATAGATCGGTGCGCCCAGCCCGGCTGGTACGCCTTCGGCCACCACCTCCACCACGGCACCAACCGAGGAGCCCTGCTTGCGGATCTGGTCGAGATAGTCTTCCCAGACGGGGACGATCTTCGGGTCCGGCGCAAAGAACGGATTATTGCCGACTTCGGCCCAATCCCAATTGGCGCGATCGATCTTGTGGGTGCCGATCTGTACCAGCGCGCCGCGAATGGTGACGCCGGGCAGAACCAGACGGGCAATGCCACCCGCCGCCACCCGCGCTGCCGTTTCACGCGCTGAGGAGCGTCCACCACCGCGATAATCACGAATGCCATATTTCAGATCGTAGGTATAATCGGCATGGCCGGGGCGATATTGCTGAGCGATTTCGCCGTAATCCTTGGATCGCTGGTCAGTATTGTCGATCATCAGCGAAATCGGCGTGCCGGTGGTGATCATCGAGCCATCGTCCTGCGGCATGACGCCGGAGAGCACTTTGACCAGATCGTCCTCGCGCCGCTGGGTGACGAACCGCGACTGGCCGGGCTTGCGCTTGTCGAGCCAGACTTGCAGGTCTTCGAGTGTGAATTTCAGGCCGGGGGGACAACCGTCCACCACTGCGCCAAGGGCTGGACCATGGCTTTCGCCCCAGGTGGTGACACGGAAAAGGTGACCGAAACTATTATGCGACATATGCTGAAACCGGGTCCGCTTTGCCAGGGGATAAGCCCTGCCTTTTACAAGGCCCCACTCTTAGTAGAAAAGCCGCGAGCGTGAAAAGCCTTTCTTTGCGGCAATGGCGCAAAAACCGGAAAAGCTTTGCGTGAGTTGGGGCTTATGACGCCATCTGGCGGTCTGTCTGCAAGGCGAAACGGCCGAACTCCTCGAAGGGCAGCGGTTTTGCAAAAGCGTAGCCTTGCAAGAGGTCGCAGCCCAATTCGCGCAGGATCTGGGCATGGGCGGTGCTTTCGACGCCCTCGGCCACGGTTGCCACTCCAAGAGAGCGGGCAATGTCGATGATCGAGCGCACCATGGCCCGTTCCCGGCTGGAATTGAGCAGGGGCATGACCAATTGCCGGTCGATCTTCAGTCGCTTGGGTTGCAGTTTCAAAAGGCTGATGATTGACGTGTGGCCCGTGCCGAAGTCGTCGATCTCGATGTCGATGCCCAGCGCCTTGATCCGCTCGATATTGGTGGTGGCAATATCCTCGCTTTCATCGAGAAAGATCGATTCGACCAGTTCGAAGGAAATTTCACCGGGTGAAATGCTGAGGCTTTCCAGCGTCTCGATCAGCCCGGCATCATGCAGGCGGCGGGACGAGACATTGACGGAAATCTTGGGCAGTTTCACCCCCATGGCGGCCCAGCGCATCTTGTCCTTCAGCGCCAGTTCCAGCACGATCTGGTCGATCCGCGCCATGACGTTCAGGTCTTCCGCCACTTTCAGGAAGCTGTTGCTGGGCAGGATGCCGCGGGTTGGATGCTGCCAGCGGACCAGCGCCTCAGCGCCGACCAGTTCCATGCTGTTGGCGCAGAATTGCGGCTGGTACCAGGCGGTGATCTCGTCATTTTCAAGGGCATGCAGCAATTCGTCGGCAATGCGCTTCGAACTGACAATATTGGCCTGGAGATTGTCCGTGAAGAATTGGAAACAGTTGCGGCCCTGCCGCTTGGCTTCATAAAGCGCCAGATCGGCATTGATCAGGATCTTGCGGGCATCGGTTCGCAGTCCCTTGGCCTCGGCAATGCCGATGGAAACGCCGCAGCGACAGATGAAGCCCTCGAAATCCACGGGTATGTTGATGTCCTGGATGATGCGCTCGGCAAGCTCGGCGGCGGCCTTGGCATCGATTGGTCCATGCAGCAGAACCACGAATTCGTCTCCGCCAATCCGCGCCACCAGATCGCCGTTGTTCATGTGGCGCGATAGAACCCGTGCCGCATTGACCAGCATGGCATCGCCTGCGGCGTGGCCCAGCGTGTCGTTGATTTCCTTGAACCGATCCAGATCGAGATGCAGAATGGTGAAGCGGCTTCTGTTTGCCTGGGACTGCCGCGTCAGGCTATCCAGGGCGATATCCAGCTTGCGTCGATTGGCAAGGCCGGTCAGGGGGTCATGCAAGGCATTGAATTCGATCCGGTTCTTGGTCAGTTCAAGCTCGATATTGCGCGCTTCCGCTTCGGCCTTCGCCGTGCGCAATTCTTCGGTCAGCAGCACGTCGGCCGTCACATCGAAGCTGATGCCGATCAGCTTTTTGCGTCCGTTACGGTCGACATGTACCTGACCAACGGAGCGCACCCAGCGTGTGCCGCCCTGGTCCAACAATACCCGCTGGCTGGTGTTGAGGCGCGTATGCTGCTTTACCGCGTTGCGTGCGGCCTCCATCAACATTTCGTGGTCGTCTTTATGGATCTTGCTCAGCCACAATGCGTCGGTGATATGACTGCTGGTGGCCGGAATATTATAGAGATAGCACATGCGTTCGTCCCAGACGGTGTGGCCTGTGGAAAAATCATGTTCCCAGACGCCGCAGCCATAGGAATCCAGCGCGAGTTCAAACCGATAGGACAGGCTTTCCAACTGCTGCTCTCGGATGGACAACTCGTCCAGGGCCAGTTCCAGTTCCGCATTCTTGATGTCTGAGCTCTCCTTGGCAGCTCGGAGGTCATTTTGCATGGCGACATCGGCAGTAATGTCCCAGACGAGCCCCGTCACACGGTTATGCCCGGAGGCATCCGCATGGCTGCCGACGGAGCGCAAGGTGCGGATCACGCCGCTCTCCAGCACGACACGGTAATCCTGGCTGTTTTCGCCTTGCTGGCAGGCCATAACATGGGCTTGCGCCTTGGCGCGGTCTTCCGGATGCACGGTTTCCAACCAGCGGGTCATGTCCTGATCGAGATCGCCGCCGCTGCCTGATCCATGCAATTGTGCGGCACGGCTGTCTTGATGGAGGGTCGGATTGTCGGTTGCAAGTTCCCACATGCCGATATTGGAACTGTCCATTGCCAGTTCGAAGCGCCGGGTCAAGGCCCGGTACTTGTCTTCCATCTGCTGGAGCGCACGCCGGCGTTTGGCGCGGGAGATGAAAAGCATTGCTATGCCGCAAAGCGGTGCTGCAAAAGCCAGATCCACGGCAACCAGCGTCATGACGAAATTACTGTGATCCTGCGGTTTCTGCTGCCAGCCTGCCCGGGGGCGGCCATACACTTGTAGCGTCCCGCCTTGAAGCGCCATGGTCAGTATTTCCGGGTTTTCCCCGGTCATGTTCTGCTTGGCCAAATCCGGCCTGGCTAAATCCTCAGCCGCGAGCGACGGGCTACCAAAAACAGTGCGCGTACCGGATGCGGTCTGCACCATGACGGCAATCTCGATAGCCGGTCCGTTGCCGACCGGAGCGGTGGCGCCATCGGCGATAGCGGACTGGATGAATTTGGCGGTATCCAGAATGGCACGGACATGGATAGGGGAGGGCGTCACATCGGCGGCGGTGAGATCCAGTTGCAATTGCCCGTCATCCAGCAATAGCATATCCGTGTCCGAATCCGAACCGATCGTCATGCTGGTCTTGGGGGAGAGCCCTTGCTGCGTCCACACCTGTTCTATGACAGTGCCTCGGGCCAGCGCCAAAGCTCGAAATTCCGGACGTTCCCTTAGAATACCGCGAACAAGCCCCTCCGTTTGCGGCGAGGCCAATGCGCCTTCAAGCGGTGACAATGCGTGGACAAGATGCCGAAGCGCGAAGAAATTCTCCTCGGTTCTTTGGGTCATCATCCCGCTGACCCGCTGCAGGTCCGCTTGGACTTGCCTGCGCAATTGGCCGCGGTAGTCGGTGACATTGAGATAACCGATATAGGCGAGCAGGCTTGTCAGCAGGACAAACGCCAGGGCCAGTAACGCCATCGCCACATTGCTGGAACGGCGTGTTTGGAGATCGGCGGGATTTACGAATTCTGTCATTATCCTGCCATACACATTATACCGAGGCATCGAAGATGCTCACACATCTTCGGCTGATAAGAATTTCTGATATCTCACATACATCAGAGACGTTGTACTCGGCCATTTATTCTGCCTGAAACATCTGATGCTATGCTTTGATCTTAGGTAATATGATATTGTAAAGGTTGTTAATTTAGCATTTATATTAGTTGAAATCAGTGGGATTTAAAAGGTATCGTCAATAAAACGTGAGGGAGGGGATGGTGCTGTTCATGACTGAAACATTGGTGCAGGACAGTCTGCTGTGTTCAGTGGTGTGAATGCTTGCATCCGCCTTTCTGGATGGCTTTTGATCTGTTGTTTGCCGTTTGTCTTTTCGGAAAAATTATGCAGTAGAATTTTCCTTAAGAAAAGTGGATTCCAGTTTTCTGTGCGATGCTGTAGAGCTTTGCGGTAAAATAAAAAATCTGGGCGTGAGATGCTATCCTGGAATATCGCACCACGCTTTAATACCAAGTTATCGAAGATGCTCGTGCGTCCTCACTTGACAAGATTTTCGAATATCTCAAATGCGGCAACGACTTGAGATATTCGAAAACGGAATCCGAGCTGCCACCTCAATGACTCTCCTGATGAGTGCAGGGGATAAGTGCCGGCGAGGGGAAAATTCTGCCACATTCGGAGGCTTATTTGCAAGTACGTGACGATTCTAGACCGAAAGCAGGGGCAAAAACCATGCGCTTCCTTATCGCTATGCTGTTGCTGGCCGGCAGCCTGTTTTCGCCAATGGGTGCGCTTGCGCAAAGCGATGACGTGGAATCGACCATCAAGTCGATCAGCACCGAAAAGCTGACCCTGACGCTGGAGGATGGCAAAACCTATTCTGTACCAGCAGAATTCAATTTCGACGGCCTGACGACCGGCGTCAAGGTTGTGGTTTATTACACCATGGTCGATGGCAAGCGCGTTGTGGACGATTTGCAGGTCGTGAACTGACGCCGATCTGTCAAAGCCAATTCAGGCTATTGTTTTCAAGGTCGATCAGGAGAATTTTGTCCTGGGGGATTGGCATGGCGCAGGCCTCGTTGGCATCGACATTCCCAATCAGCCGGAACAGGCTGCGGATAACGCCGCCATGGGTCACGGCCACGGTTGGCTGGCGGACCGAGGCAAGCCAGGCACCGGTGCGCCAGGACAGGATTTCATAACTTTCAGCCCGTTGGCCAGGGGCAATGAAGTCCCATTTTCCCTGGGACCGCTGTTTGACCCGCTCTGGGTACAGCTCTTTCAATTCGCGGGTTGTATGACCTTCCCAGTCGCCAAAACAGATTTCCTTCAGCCGGTCGTCGAGCCGGTAACGCTCGGGGTCGAGCCCCATTTCGGTGCGGACCCGCTGCATGGTCTCGCGGGTGCGGCCAAGAGGGGAGGCGACGAAATCGAAGACATCGACTGTATCGCCCAGCACATGGCGCAGGGTTTCGCCATTGCGCATCGCCTGGCCACGGCCTGTGGCGTTCAGCGGAATATCCGTCTGGCCCTGAAACCGACCTTCGGCGTTCCAGTCCGTCTGTCCGTGGCGAATGACGTAAAGCAGCACGGCAGACGAACCTTTCAAGCCCTGTTCTTGGCCTTGTTCCCGGCCTTGTGTCCGGGTCTTAATCCTTGACGACCGACATATCCGGCGCGTCCACGGCCTTCATGCCGACCGTGTGGTAACCGCAGTCGACGTGATGGACTTCGCCGGTCACACCGCTGGACAGGTCCGACAACAGATAGAGGCCGGATGTGCCGACTTCGTCGGTCGTGACATTGCGCTTCAGCGGCGAATTATATTCGTTCCACTTCAGGATATAGCGGAAATCGCCGATGCCGGAGGCTGCCAAGGTCTTGATCGGACCGGCCGAAATGGCATTGACGCGAATGCCGCGCTTGCCCATGTCGACGGCGAGATAGCGGACGCTGGCTTCCAGCGCTGCCTTGGCCACACCCATCACATTATAATGCGGCATGACTTTTTCCGCACCGTAATAGGTCAGCGTCAGCAATGCGCCGCCATCCTTGAGAATGGCTTCTGCCCGCTTGGCGACAGCGGTAAACGAATAAACAGAAATATCCATGGTGCGGGCGAAGTTTTCGCGGCTGGTATCCAGATAGCGGCCGGTTAACTCGTCCTTGTCGGAAAAGGCGATGGCGTGCACGACGAAGTCGATCTTGCCCCACTTGTCCTCGACATTCTTGAACACGGCATCGACGCTTTCCAGATCGGTCACGTCGCAATCGCCTGCCATGAAGCCCTCAAGCTCCTGGGCCAGCGGCTCGACACGCTTCTTCAACGCATCGCCCTGCCATGTCAGCGCAATCTCCGCGCCGGCATCCCGGCAGGCCTTCGCTATGCCCCATGCGATGGAACGATTATTGGCAACACCCATGATGATGCCACGTTTGCCTGCCATGAGGCCCGAAATTTGAGCCATTCGTTGCTCCCTAAGACTTCTATCGAACCTGCCTATCGCATAGGCCGATCCTTGGTTCAAGCTGTGCTACACCTGTCTTCATGGGAGAGAGGCAACAAATACTGTAAGGAGCCGTAACAAAGGGTGTGGCTATCACTGTGTGATTACAGCGAAATTCGGTTTACCCCGTCATTTTTCCGGGGGGCGGAAACTATAGGAAAAGCCCGTGCTTCATCACTTTCATCAGATCCGTGACTTTTTCGTCCGGTTTTTCCCAGAGCACGACCCTGATTTCCACCACCAGTGCGCCCCGTTCGTCCGGGCCGCTGGGCAGGCCTTCGCCTTCGATGCGAATGCTCTGGTCCGAGCCGGTCCAGGCCGGTACGGTAATGTCGAGCGGTCCTTGCGGCCCTTCGATCACCGTGTCGCATCCCAGCACGGCATCCTCAAGCTTGATCGGCACCACGCAGTGAATGTCATAGCCATCGACGCTGAAGGCAGGGCTTTTCAACACCCTCAGCGTGACCAGCACATCGCCTGTTAACATGCTCGGCACTTTCAGTCCCTTGCCGGACAGCCGAGCAATGCTGCCATCGGTATACCCTGCTTCCAGCGGCAGCCTCACCTCGCGTCCATCGCTGAGCTGGACGGAAATGGTGTTGTGTTGCAACAGGTCGTCAATGGCGATGGTAGCCTCGACCATGATGTCGGGGGCCTTTTCGAGAACCGGCGGCGCCGGTTTGCGGATGCGTCGCACCAGCGACGAAATCAGGCCAAGAACCGGAAGTGCAAAGCCGCGTGACCGGTTACCGTCTTCGCTCGCCTCGTCTTCACCTCGCCGCTGATCGGTCTGGCGCTGCTCGGTCTGGGTGGTGCCAAAAATCTTCGAGACGGCATCGTCTGCCGCATCCGGGCTGGCGGGGCGGCTGGAGGCCGCCGTTTCGGCGGTGTCGGGAGCCGCTTTCGCGGTTTCCGGTTTTGCTGCGGCCTGGGGCTGGGCTTGAGCCTGCGTTTGAGCCTGGGCTTTGGCCGAGGCGTTGGCGCTTGCTGTTGCGTCGGCCGACGCATTGGCGGCCTGGGCTTCGGCGGATTGCGCGCGGGCGCGGGCGGCCTCGACCTTGACATTCAGCATTTCGGCGGCTTTTTCAGCCTTGGCCTTTTCCGCCTCGATGCGCGCCAGATCGGCCATGACGCGCTCCGCATTGGCCTTGGCCTGACGGGCGCGCTCGGCGGCCGCACGGGCTTCCTCGCGTTGTTGCATGATCGTCTGTTCGCGTTTCATGGCGTCCATTTTCGAGCGTTGCTGGTCGTAGCGGCTTCGTTTTGCGGGGTCCTTGAGCACATCATAGGCCTGCCCGATCTCCGCAAACCGTTGGGTTGCTGTTGGGTCCTCCCGGTTCTGATCGGGATGAGAGGTCTTGGCTTTCGAGCGCCAGGCAGCCTTGATCTCGTCAGTACCAGCATCGCGCTGCACGCCGAGAATGGAGTAGGGATCACGCATTTTACCACCAACCAAATACAAGAGCGGTTCAATTGAGATCTGTCCGGGTCACGACATCGCACCCGTAAGGGGAAATATGATGTACCGTAACACTTTCAATCTGTTGCGGAAATTTCAGAACAAAAGATTTTTGCCCAGCAATTTCGCAGAAAGGTGAATCATTCACGCTCATACGTGGCAAGCATTGTCTTTATCTGTCTCGCCACGGGACATGATTATATTAGGAAGCAGATGCTAACCAGTGGTTACGCTTGGGGAATAATTCCTTGAATCCGGCTTTGATGCCAATGGAATTTACGCAATGGGTGCTGCCGTCAGCGGCTATGACCCTTAGCAAGTCATGGAAAGGCGGTGCAATCGGCGTTTTTACAGCACGGAATTGCTGATCTCAGGACTGCTTGTCGAAATTCACCAATTGCCACTGGCCATCGCCGGCCAGGCAGGTGCGGCCATAGAATTTGGCAATGCCGTCATAGGCATGGCGGCTGGTGACGAACACCCGGCAGATCACGCCATTGCTGCGATCCTCGGAAATCGAGTTGATCACACCGGCGCTTCCCGTTGTGGTATTGGCCCAGGGAACCGGGCTCGGACCCAGTTTTTCAAGATCGGCGGAAGAAACCGCATTGCGAACCGTATCCTGGTCGGACCGCTTTTCCGGTTCGTTTGGAATGGTGCCGGTCGAAATCGACCGATCAACCTTAGGCGCATCGCCTCCGAAGTCCATGACACCACCGACACAGCCGCCCAACATGAGGCAAAGCGCCGCCATGGCCATAAAACGACCGCTGGTCGCCCAGCGTCCCTTTCTGCATCGATCCGGCTTTGCTATGTCTCTCAAGACCTGTCCTGTCCTTCATGCGTCGTTGGCGGCGCGGGCATATGCGGAGCATTTAACATAATATGTCGCAAAATGAGTTAACAACCGGTGACTTTACCGAGGAGCATGAACCTTTTGGCTTGTTCGAAACGTGGCTCACGGAGGCAAAGGCCTCCGAGATCAACGATCCCAACGCTGTCGCATTGGCGACAGTCGATGAAAGCGGCTTGCCAAATGTGCGCATGGTGCTGCTGAAAGATTTCGATCAAAACGGATTCGTCTTCTATACCAACTTCAAGAGCCAGAAGGGTACGGAGATTCTTTCCCAAAAGAAAGCCGCGATGTGCTTTCACTGGAAATCCCTGCGACGTCAGGTGCGGTTGCGCGGCGAAGTGGAGGTCGTGTCCGACGCCGAGGCCGATGCCTATTACCAGACAAGACCGATCGGCAGCCGGATCGGCGCCTGGGCCTCGAAACAGTCGCGGCCGCTGGAAAGCCGGTTTGCGTTGGAAAAAGCGGTTGCCGAATATACGGCGCGTTACGCCCTGGGGTCTATTCCCCGTCCAGCCCATTGGTCGGGTTTCCGGATCAAGCCATTGACCATCGAATTCTGGCGTGACGGTAAATTCCGGCTGCATGACCGGATCGAGTTTCGCCGCGAGGCGTTGGGGCAGCCCTGGAGCAAGGTGCGTATGTATCCTTGATCTCGCAAGGGCTGTGTTTCTCCTGTGTCACGCAGCCGGTTTGCGTGACATCAGACGAAAGGGAATGCCCGATGCCAGCGTCCGGACCGTGGCTGGCGTCTGGAAATGACCATTGAGTGAAATGCGCGGCAGGGCGTGCAGGCGCGCTCCGTCGTTTGCAAACAGTGTCGCGGGCCGGGTGGTGACTGCCAGACTGAAACCGGCCTCGCGCACCAAATCGATGGTACGCTGATTGACGCTACGGCCATCGCCATAGGGATAGGCGAAACTGACCGGTCGCGTTCCGGTCAGGGTTTCGAGATAATCGGCGCAAAGTTTCAACTCCTGCTGCACCGTTTCATCATCAAGCCCGGTCAAGCCGCGATGGCTGACTGTATGAGCGCCCAGGCTGACCAGCGGATGGGCGGCAAAATCGGCCAGCGCCTCCGAAGGCAGGACGGCTTTGGCAACGATGTCGCGGCTGTCTATCCCGACTTCTGCCGCCATCCGGTTCAGCCTGCCGATCATGTCTGCCTCGTTCATCGCCGTAATCTGGCTGGCGATCTGCCGGAACGCGGCGGCTTTGCGCAATGGTGTGTCGGTGGACAGGATGCGCCTCCTGCCGTCGAAGTCCCATTTCAGCTGCTCAGCCTTGCGGGTCAGGGCAGCAAGGGTTTCCCACCAGAGGCCATGGCTGCGCTCGCTGAGGCCCTGGCAGACAAAAACCGTGAAGGGCGCATCGAACCGCTCGAAGATCGGCAGGGCGAAGTCACGGCTGCTGTAATAGGCATCATCAAGAGTAAAGGCCGCAAACGGCCTTTGCCCTTGCCCTGTGGCAAGCCGTGCGGGCACATCTTCCAGGCGAATGAATTCGTAATTTTCCCGCCACAGGGCGCGAAGGGCAGTATCCAGGAATTTGGGAGTGATTTCCAGATGCCGGTTGGGGTCGGGTCTCAGAGGAAGATATGGGCGCACCTGATGCAGGGTGAAGATCGCGCCGAGCCCGCGCGCATCCTTCCACGCACCGAACCTGCGCGCCATCCCCGCCGCGACCAGTCCGCCCGCGATCAGCCCCTGCTTGAAAATAGTCCCATCCATACGTGGTTTTCCGGCAGCCGCGGCTGCGCTGTCTTTGAAAAAAGATGCTCTATAACAGGTGTCCGGAATGGACCGGATCGGTTTAATCGAATGGGCAGTCCCATCCGGCCCAAAGGGTTATCGTCTCAATACATGCCAGATTAATGGTACGGATTTAAGGAATTGTGCATCGGCTCCGGTTTTAAGCCCGACTCCGGCGATGAAACTGTTGTTCTCAGGATAAAATCTATGGCAGAGCCTGGACTTCATCGGGTTTTCCTCAGGCTTCTCACCATCCAGGGCGCCAGCAGGATTGCCGGAGCAAGGCAGGCCAGGCCAAACAGGAAGCTATTGCCGACCGCATGGCGCAGCACCTCCGGCGATGCTGTGCCGGAAAAGCCGGAGCGATTGGCAATGAGACCGGCCAGTGCGGCCCCTATGGCATAACCGGCGGTTTGCAATGTGGGCAAAAGTGCTGAGGTCCGGTCGCGGTCGTCAGCTGGGCTCGCCTCCATCATTGTTTGGCTGAGCGCCGCCCACGCCATGCCAAAGGCCATGCCCACGGCGATAAGCGACAGGATCAGTCCCGGTAGGTGACCGGTTGCAATGGCAAGCGTGGTGCCGGCAAGGCCGCCAGCCTCGGTGAAGATCCCCAGCAGGATCAGTCTTTCTCTGGCTTTTTGGGTGGAGATATTGGCGGTGATCACAGCCGTTAGGCTCCAGCTGACCGCCATCAGCGCGCTCAACGCACCCGCTGCCATTGGTCCCATCGACCAGAGATGTTGCAGCGTATAGACGAGATAGACACCGAGAGCCGCTTCGGAAAGTGGCATGAGCAACACGATCCACAGGCCCAGCCCGACGGGTGTTGACGCCACAAAGGCGCCGGCGGGCAGGATCGGCTGAAGACTGTTTCTGTCGAGCGCGACAAACAGCAGACAAGCGGCAAGCGCCATGCCGATCATGGTGTTACGGGAGATGTCCAGCGCCGTCAGATTCGCCGCCAGCAGCAGCACCAGCCCGACCAGCAGCAGGCTCAGTCGGCCTATCGGCAAGCCACCCGGATTGGCCGGTTTTTTGCCATTTTTCTCCCCTTTTGGAACGGCGATCCTGGCCAAAATCAGAAAGACGATGCCGGCGGGAACGTTGACGAGGAAGGCTGCGCGCCACGAAATCGCCTCAGTCAACAATCCGGCCAGCACCGGCCCGCCAAAGGCCGACACCGCCCAGACGGCGGCTTCGATACCGAAAATGCGGGCAATCAACCTGCGCGGGAACAGCGTCGAGATCAGCATATAGCACAGAGCCAGGACAGCGCCTTCCCCAAGCCCCTGCAAGACACGCCCGATGATGATGCCCGCCATCGATCCCGCCAGACCGGCGGTCAGTGTCCCCGCCAGGAATACCAACGTGACGATAGCGAGCGCGCCCCGCGTGCCGACCCGGGCCTTGAGGCTGGCGCAACTTGCGCCTGCCACAATCGATGCGGCCAGATAAAGCGTGCTGGTCCAGGGCAACCACTGCGCGCCGCCAAGCTCGCCAATGGCCGAGGGCAGGGCGGTTGAAACAAGGAAGGCGTTGAAAGCATGCAGTCCAACACCAAGGCTGACCATGACGGTTGCTGCTCCGAGGCCCGGGGCGAACAGATCGCGCCAATGCCCATTCTCCGGCATCGTCGCATCAGCCTCTGCGGATTCGGGGTTAATCTCCTGAATTTCCATATTTTTTCAGCCCTTGCCATCTGCTCTGGTCAATTGATGATCGCCACGCTACAACCTCAACCTAAGTTGAGGTAAAGAGGAAAAATGCGGATGCAGGGTTTGAGCGTCGGTGAATTGGCGGAGCGCAGCGGCGTTGCGGTTTCGGCTTTGCATTTTTACGAGCGCAAGGGCCTGATCCGCGCCCGGCGCACCAGCGGCAACCAGCGGCGCTACGACCGGGACGTGCTACGCCGCGTGGCAATTATTCGGGCGGCGCTAGCGCTAGGCATTCCCTTGAAGGAGGTCGCGGCGATCATGGCGGATCTGCCGCAAGGCCAGACGCCGGGCCGGGAGGACTGGCGCCGGATTGCGACACGTTGGGCCGACAGTTTGGACCGGCGCATCGCCATGCTCGGCAAATTGCGCAACGATCTCGACGGCTGTATCGGCTGCGGTTGCCTGTCGATGACGCATTGCAATATCTTCAATCCCCAGGATATGGCGGGCGAGCGCGGCGAGGGGGCTGTATTTCTTCTCGATTCTGATAGGAACGAAGGGGGAAACCCTGCAGATTCCACAGAGTTGCCATAATTGGGCAACTCTTCATTAACAATATTGGGCAAGATGAAGGCGTTGCACAATTTCCTGCCCCATTTTGGGTCTAATGCCAGCACGTCCTCGTGCCGGTTCCGTGAAGTGTTCGAGGTCGTTTTCGTGAATTTGCCGATGAATTTGCCCAAGTATTTGCAGTGTAACCAGTCTGGAGGCCGAATGAGCAGGACCCTGATCGCGCTATCGTTGTTTGTGTCGATCAGCATGATGGCCAGCCCGGTTCTTGCAGGCAGCGCCCAGCTTCTGCTGGATGCGCGCACCGGTCGGGTGATCGCCTCGGAAAATGCGGATATGCCCAACCATCCGGCATCGCTGACCAAAATGATGACCATCTATATGGTTTTCGATGCGATCCGCCGTGGCACGTTGAGCTGGGATAGCCCCGTGCCGTTTTCCAAATACGCCTCATCACGTCCGCCCACCAAGCTTCGCCTCAAGCCAGGTGAAGAAATTACCGTACGCGAGGCGGTGCTGGGCATGGTGACCCTGTCGGCCAATGATGCCGCCGCCGCAATGGCCGAAAAACTTGGCGGAACGGAAGAGAATTTCGCGGCGATGATGACCGCCAAGGCGCGCCAGCTCGGCATGCCCAATACCACATTCGTCAATGCCTCCGGCCTTCCAGACGATCGGCAGATCACCACCGCCCGCGACATGTCCACCCTCGGCGTAGCACTGCTGCGCGACTTTCCCCGCGATTACGCGCTGTTTTCCACCCGCAGCTTTGCCTTTCGTGGCCGCACCATCAATGGCCATAACAATCTCATGTACCGCTACAAGGGCATGGACGGCATCAAGACCGGTTACACCAACGCATCCGGCTATAACCTGGTCAGCGCCGTGGCCGATGGCAAGCGCCGGGTGATCGGCGTGATCATGGGCGGCCGTAGCGGCGCCAGCCGTGACAATCTGATGGCGCAGCTGATCACCAAGAATATCGGCAAGGCGTCTGACGGTAATTCGCTGATCGCCAGCGCCGCTCCCACCGCTCCGATTGTCATTGCCCAGACCACTGGCAGCATTCCCTTGCCGCTCGACCGCAGCGCCCCAATCGACCGCAGAGAGGTTGCTTCTCAGGTCGCCTCCGTCAGCGCGCAGGCTGATGCGCCGGTTCTCGGCTCCCGCTTTGGCAATGCTTATGCCGGTGGTGGCGCCAACAACGCTGCTGCAGCCACGGAAGCCCTGATTGCGGGCGCCCATCCGCGTCCCCTGAAGCCCATTCCACTGCATCGCGACGGAACCTGGCAAATCCAGATTGCGGCTGCCGCCAGCGCCGAGGAAGCCATGAGCCTGCTGCAAATGGTCCGCGACAAGATCGGTGGGCCGCTGGCCGACCGCGATATCTATACCGAAGCCGTCACCCGCAATGGCGCCACCGTGTATCGCGCCCGCTTCACCGGCTTTCCCAACAAGGACGATGCTCAAAGCGCCTGTGAGCGGCTGGTGAAAAGCAGTTATGATTGCGTGCTGATGCCAGCGCGAGGCTAAGCCTTTCCGGCGACTCTACCTTCAACTTCTATCCGTATCCTTCGTGCCGTCTATCTCATCGATAGGCGGCACTCTCGTTTTCTAGCCAATGGATAGTTTTCGCTTCTTTTTCCATCAGCATTTTCGATGCCTCGCTATAAGACGAAGAGCGCTCAGGTTTCCGTCGGATTTCGGTGCAAATCCTGGGCTGTTCAATCTTTCTTGCCGCGCTGTTTTTCCACTCTCGACAATCTTGCGGAATCGCGCGATAAAGTCAAGAACAAATGGAGAACGATATGCTGTCTGATCTGATGGAGCGTTTTGAAAAGGCGTCGGCTACCTATGCAGCGGCCAATGGTGTCGAGCGGGACGAGACCTGGTTCCTGCTGAAATTACTGGAGGAAGCGGGGGAGCTGGTTCAAGCGGCAAACCGTGTCAGCGGTCGCGGTCGCCAAAAGGGCATGAGCGAAGACGAAATGCGCCAACTGCTCGCCGATGAAACGGCCGATCTTTTCGGGCATGTTCTGCTTTTTGCCCGTCATCACCGGCTCGATCTGGAAAGCGCGATCCGGCGGAAGTGGCGGTTCGATCCCAAGGTTGCGGCAGCGGAATGAAAATCCGCCCCGCGCCTTACGTTGCCAGTTGCGAAGATCTCAAAGGTTCAATGTATTTGAGACCTTAGCCTTGGTATCAGAGTCTGCGAAGCGTAAAGGGCGCACCGAAGAAATGTAGCCACATGCGCTCCAGGATATAGCCATGCGCCACCACGGGCGCCGTGGCGAAATCATAGAGCCTTGCATAGCTATCGGGTGAAACGGCTGTGACCAGATCGTTGCGAACCGCGAAAATTGCACCATAGGAAAACGTCCCGAGCAAATGCTTTTCGGCTTCGTCGGCAATGTGGTCCATGCGGCAGCGACGCAACATGTGCGCGGCGATATTGATGTAAGCTTCCATACCGCCGTTCAGCAGGCGGTAGACCGTGCCCATGCCCAATGCGCCATTGTCGATAAAGTCGACCGGACCCCAGGTGTAGAGAGAGAAATATTCCTCTCGGACCCGCGGACCACCCCGCAGCTTCGGGCGATACGCATCCAGAAATTTCTGCGGCGGTACATTTTTCTCTTCGACCCATGCCCAGGAGAGCGTCTGGATTTTCTCCCAGTCGGTCCAATTGTTCAGCAATTGCAGGAAGTCAGGACTGTGCGTGAAGGGGTCACCCTGAGCAAAGACCGTAAAATCGTGATTGCGCTGGCGCTGACCCATCATGTGATGGAGGTAGGTCTCAGATTCCCGCCCAACATTGGGACGTGCAATGATATGATTGGCACGCTCAAGCACCTGCGGCGATGTGATCTCCTCGCCCTTGTTATAGATGAAAATCTCGAAATTGCTGGGGACCTGCGCGATCCATTCCAACTCTTCCGCATAACGGGCAATGACGAGTGTGTGCACCTGTGAACTCCTGGCAAGATACGGACGCAGTTTGCACCGCGCGATAACCCGATGGCATGCCGTAGGTCTAAGGCCAGAAGCTTGTCTGTGGCTTGAAGCTTATGCGGAGTATCTGAAGTGCGAAACGCTACCAAACTTATAGTATTTGGCGTTCCGAAAGCGCGTTATGCAAAAAAGCCGCAGCATTGGTGCAGATCATCGATGACCAATGTTGCCAGCGCCCGAATTTCATCGGTCGGTGCCAGGAGATCGGGTACCATCACCGCCATCATGCCCGCCGAGGCTGCCGAGCGGATGCCGTTATGGGAATCTTCCAATGCCAGACAATCGCCGGGTGCAATGCCAAGCCGCTCGGCAGCAGTGAGATAAGGGTCCGGCGCGGGCTTGCCTCTGGCGTAGTCGCCTAAAGCAACCACGTGATCGAACCGCTCTCGAATGCCAAAGCCGGCGAGATGATGCTGCACTTGGGAATGGGCGGAAGAGGTGCAAATGGCCCGTGGAATGGCCTTGGTATCCAACGTATCGAGCAGGGCCACCACACCCGCCTTTAGCTTCAGTTCCAGGGCGGTCAACCGATCAAAATGGTCCACCCAGACTGCCCGAAAGGCTTCGGCGTCAAAATCCGGCCCATAATGGTCCTTCAATAAATGCACGATCCCGTCCCAGGGGCGGCCCAGCATGCCTTCATAAACCGATGGCCCGACAAGCAGCCCCGCTTGCACCCCTGCCGAAATCACCGATTTCCGATAGAGAATTTCGCTGTCGAGGATGAGACCATCCATGTCGAAAATAACGGCTTTGGGGGTGCGGGGCAGCATGTGTCGCTATAGGTCCAATGAGAGTTCGCGCTCGCCGAGGTCCTGGCAAAAGCGCAGCAGATAACCGTCTGGATCAGCAACGACGAATTGCCGGTTGCCGACCTCGGTCATATCTTTTCGATACCATTTGTCTTCAAGCGGCAGATAAAGGGCAATCGCTGCCTTTTCAAGACGATCAAGGATGGCTTGCACATCATCGACGCAGATCTGCACGTTCAGGCCGCGTCCGAACGGTCGCTCCAACGGCGCGCCTTCGATTTCGAAGGTGCGGCCGAGGCCGATCTGGTCGATCATCAACTGCGCGTCACCGAGTTCAAGGAAGCTGAACCCTTCTTCCGGCCGCTCGTAACGCACGGAAAAGCCAAGCAGCCGAGTGTAAAAATCCTGGCTCCTATGCCAGTCCGTGACTGCAAATTCCGGAACCAGGGCATTCCCCATTACGCCCGCGTGCCGCCGACCGTGATCTGGTCCATCCGCAGATGCGGCTGGCCAACGCCGACCGGGACCCATTGTCCAGCCTTGCCGCAATTGCCGATGCCGGTGTCGAGTTTCATGTCGTTGCCGATCATCGATACCCGTTTCATCGCTTCCGGCCCGTTGCCGATCAGCATGGCGCCCTTGACCGGCGCGCCGATCTTGCCATCCTCGATCATATAGGCTTCGGTGCAGCCGAACACGAATTTGCCCGAGGTGATATCCACCTGGCCACCGCCGAAGGACACGGCGTAGA
Organism: Gillisella vitis; assembly: GCF_021559775.1. Taxonomy (GTDB): domain Bacteria; phylum Pseudomonadota; class Alphaproteobacteria; order Rhizobiales; family Rhizobiaceae; genus Allorhizobium; species Allorhizobium ampelinum. Next base: position 446,761 of record NZ_CP056047.1, read on the forward strand.
TGCCCTTCTTGACCGACGCGATGATTTCTTCCGGGCTTTTGTCGCCGGACAGCATGTAGGTATTGGTCATGCGCGGCATCGGCTGGTGGGCATAGCCCTGGCGGCGGCCATTGCCGGTTGGTGTCATGCCCATCAACCGGGCATTCTGGCGGTCCTGCATATAGCCGACCAGCCGACCGTTTTCGATCAGTACATTATAGGCAGAAGGCGTGCCTTCGTCATCGACAGTGATCGAGCCGCGCCGGTTATTGATCGTGCCATCATCGACCACGGTGACGCCGGGCGCGGCGACCATTTCGCCCAGGAGTCCTGCGAAGGCCGAGGTTTTCTTGCGGTTGAAATCGCCTTCCAGCCCGTGGCCGACGGCTTCGTGCAGCATCACGCCCGGCCAGCCATTGCCCAGCACGACGTCCATGCTGCCAGCCGGGGCCTCGATGGCCTCCAGATTGACCAGCGCCTGACGTAGCGCATCGTCGGCGCCCGCCTTCCAGCTCTCGTCGCTGAGGAAGTCGGCGAAGGACATCCGCCCGCCTGTGCCGAAGGAGCCGGATTCCTGCCGCTCGCCCTGGCCGGTGATGACCGAGATATTCATGCGCGTCATCGGGCGCACATCGCGGACGCGGTGGCCATCGGCGCGCAGGATTTCCACCACCTGCCAGCTGGCGGCAATCGAGGCGGAGACCTGTCGTACCTTCGAGTCTTTGGCGCGCAGATAGGCGTCAATCTCAGCTAGAAGCGCTACTTTTTCCTCGAATGTCGGGCTACCGATCGGATTTTCGTCGCCATAGAGCCGGACATTGGTGCGCTGCGGAGCGCTGGCATAGGAGCCGCTATAGCCATGGGTAACGGCCTTGACCGCATCGGCGGCGCGATTGAGTGCCGATAGCGACAATTCACCGGAATGGGCGTAGCCCACTGCTTCGCCTGCCACTGAGCGCAGACCAAAACCCTGGTCGGTGTTGAAACTGCCACCCTTCAGGCGGCCATTGTCGAAGGAAAGTGATTCGGACTGGGCATGTTCAATATACAATTCGCCATCATCCGATCCCTCCAGCGCCGAGGCGACGGCTTTCGACAGGCTGTGCTCGTCACAATCGAACAGGCTGATGAGGTCGGTGGTCATCGGGATCTCCTTGGCTTGTGGTTCCCATTTCATCGGCCCCATGTAATTGCACCTGACCGATGGGGCAAGGGCCGATGCCAGACCGCTCCGTACTCAGGGCAGGGCGTCGTAGCCTTCGCCAAAGCCATTCAGCTCGACGGGAATACCGACCCGGTCCTGATCAGAGGACTCGCGCACGGCAAACACGGCGCTTTTGCCCGAACGCAGCACTTTCATCAGTTGATCGTCGATTTCCACTTCCACATAGCAGCCCTCGGCAAAACAGCGGGTGAAGAAAGCTCGGCCGACATTGTTATTATCGACGTAAAGCTCCATGCCGTCCTTCAACAGCACGCCAAGCGGCGCCAGAATGCGCAGGATGCGGGCCTTGCGGTCGGCGGTCTTCAGCACTACTACGGACAGTCCCACTTCCGGGCGGTCCTCGGCGATCACATTCTGCATCAGGGCGCATTGCTCCTGCGAGGTACCGGCGGGCGTATCGCAAATAATCGACCAGGCACCGTGATTGGAGCGCACCGTGCCTGCCTGCGGCTGCTGTGCCAGCGCCGCGCCCGCCTGCAATGCTGTTGCAAACCCTGCCGCAAGGAGCCCCGCCGCGACAAGTCTAGCCCGCAACATTCTCTGGAAACCCATGGATACCTCTGGAATTCTGTTCAATTTTGTCATTCTCGCCTGCGCCGCACAAAGGATCAAGGGCCAAGGCCTTCGACATCCTTGCGCTTTGCGCGCTGTATCTTCCTGTAACCTGCGATGATCGCCGAAACAAATCCAATCTGCGGTTATTGGCCCGACCGGATAAAAGGCCTAGCCCAAAACTGGACAAGACGAAAACCGGAGATGGGCTGACTATTGACAGTCTCCTTTCCAGCCGAGTGCGGCATAATTGGGGTGTTTGCCTGTGTTGCGATCAGGGACAGATCCAGTTCAGGTCCATGCGATGGCGAGGTTTCAGGAGAATCTTCTCTGGCATTTCCCGCAAAGCGCGTACTGACATTTGCAGCGCAGGCCCGAGAATTGCGCCAGTTCGGCCTGGATCTTGATGGCGATCTCTGTGGGATGAGCAAAAATGCCGCAGCGGCATGGACGTACGGTTGTTGCGAAATTGGCAAAATTGTGATTTTAAATTAGTATCATATCAGGGATTGTGCGTTTGCCATTGATTTGGGTCAAACGCGGGAGGGAGAGGCAACCGTGATAAAAACTCTTTTAAAAGTGATGGCCAGTTTGGTCACGGGGACGGCAAGGCTGATGGCAGGTCTGGCGAGGGCCATGGTTCTCTGTCTGATAAGTGCCGTTGGTGCGATGGCGGACCAGCCGGTTGATTGGCAGCTCGACCTGCAACCCCATGCCAGCCCGGTGATGGAGCAGATCCGCTGGTTCAACCATTACACCTTGTGGTTCATCGTTCCGGTGACGCTGCTGGTTCTCGCTCTGTTGATCATCGTGGTCGTGCGGTTCAGGGCCAGCGCCAATCCGGTGCCGTCCCGCACCAGCCACAATACCGTGATCGAGATTGTCTGGACGCTTGGGCCGGTTCTTATCCTTTTCTTTCTCGCCATCCCGTCCTTCAATTTGCTCACCTATGAATTGACGATTCCGGAAAAGCCCGACCTGACCATCAAGGCGACGGCCACCCAGTGGCAGTGGAACTATGAATATCAGGGTGAAAAGCAATTGGCTTTCGACAGCTACCTGCTGAAGGATCAGGACCGCGCCAGCGCTGGCAAGGAAGATCACAAGATCTATCCGCGTCTTCTGGCTGTTGACAATGAAATGGTCTTGCCGGTTGGCAAGACGGTTCGCATGCTGGTGACGGCAGCGCCTTCCGACGTGATCCATTCTTTCGCTATGCCGTCTTTCGGCGTCAAGATCGACGCCGTGCCGGGCCGGTTGAATGAGACCTGGTTCCGCGTCGACCGCGAAGGCCTGTTCTACGGCCAGTGCTCGGAACTCTGCGGCAAGGATCATGCTTACATGCCTATCGCCATCCGCGTCGTTTCGGCTGACAAGTACAATGCGTGGATGACGGCGGCCGCAAGCGATCTCGGCGCGGCCAACAAGGTCCTGATGGCAGCGACGGATGGCCCGAAGGCCGCCAATCAGCTGGCGCAGAACGTTTCCACAATGACCGTTTCGAACTGAGGGGAGTGAGGACAATGGCTGGACATACCGGCGAGGGCGCTCATGCACCCGAACATTCACATGATCACAAACCGGGCTTTGCCGCCCGCTGGCTGTTTTCGACCAATCATAAGGACATCGGCACGCTCTACCTGATCTTCGCCATTATCGCGGGCGTGATCGGCGGGGCGCTGTCGGTTGCCATGCGCATGGAATTGCAGGAGCCTGGCATCCAGATCTTCCACGGTCTGGCTGCGATGGTCTACGGCTTTGAGGGCGATGCCGCCATCGATGGCGGCAAGCACATGTATAATGTGTTCACCACCGCACATGCGTTGATCATGATCTTCTTCATGGTCATGCCAGCGTTGATCGGCGGTTTTGCCAACTGGATGATCCCGATCATGATCGGCGCGCCGGATATGGCGTTTCCGCGTCTCAACAACATCTCCTTCTGGCTGATCGTACCGGCATTCGTACTGCTCCTGTTGTCGATGTTTGTCGAAGGCCCGGCGGGCGCTTACGGTGTCGGCGGCGGCTGGACGATGTATCCGCCCTTGTCGACCTCCGGCCAGCCTGGCCCCGCGGTCGACCTGGCGATCTTTGCACTGCATGTGTCGGGTGCCTCGTCGATCCTCGGCGCCATCAACTTCATCACCACCATCCTCAACATGCGCGCGCCGGGCATGACCCTGCACAAGATGCCGCTGTTTGCCTGGTCGGTGCTGGTCACGGCTTTCCTGTTGCTTCTGTCCCTGCCGGTTCTGGCCGGTGGCATCACCATGCTGTTGACCGACCGTAATTTCGGCACGACATTCTTTGCCCCCGAAGGCGGTGGTGACCCGATCCTCTACCAGCACCTGTTCTGGTTCTTCGGACATCCGGAAGTCTATATCCTGATCCTGCCCGGTTTCGGCATCGTCAGCCACATCATCTCGACCTTCTCGAAAAAGCCGGTTTTCGGCTATCTCGGCATGGCCTATGCCATGGTCGCCATCGGCGCCGTCGGTTTCGTGGTCTGGGCGCATCACATGTATACGGTCGGCCTGTCGCTGGCCGCCCAACGCTACTTCGTCTTCGCAACCATGGTGATCGCAGTGCCGACCGGCATCAAGATCTTCTCGTGGATTGCCACCATGTGGGGCGGCTCGCTGTCTTTCCGCACTCCTATGGTCTGGGCTATCGGCTTCATCTTCCTGTTCACCGTTGGCGGTGTAACGGGCGTGCAGCTGGCCAATGCCGGTCTCGACCGTTCGCTGCATGACACCTATTACGTGGTGGCCCATTTCCACTATGTTCTGTCGTTGGGTGCCGTGTTTGCAATTTTCGCTGGCTGGTATTATTGGTTCCCGAAAATGTCGGGCTATATGTATAGCGAGTTCATCGGAAAGCTGCATTTCTGGGTGATGTTTATCGGCGTCAACATGGTGTTCTTCCCGCAGCACTTCCTCGGGTTGGCTGGCATGCCGCGTCGCTATATCGATTACCCGGATGCCTTTGCCGACTGGAACCGGATTTCATCCTACGGCTCCTATCTTTCAGGCGTCGCGGTGCTGATCTTCCTGTTCGGCGTGTTCGAGGCTTTCGCCAGGAAGCGTGTGGCAGGCGACAACCCATGGGGTGAAGGTGCGACCACACTGGAATGGCAGCTGTCTTCGCCGCCGCCATACCACCAGTGGGAACAGTTGCCCCGCATAAAATAGACATAAAAAAAGCCATCAACGCCGTGGATGAAGCCGCTGCGGCGTTGAGAACATGACAGGTCAGGACAGCATAATGGCAGCCATAGACAACAGCAACATCATCGGTCTGGACAGTGAGATCTGTCTGTCCGAAGCGGGCGCGAAGGATTTCTTCGCGCTTTTAAAGCCGCGGGTGATGTCGCTTGTGGTGTTCACGGCCTTCGCAGGTCTGGTGCTGGCACCAGGTACGATCAACCCCATTCTGGGTGTCATTGCCATCCTGTGCATTGCGGTTGGGGCTGGCGCCTCCGGCGCTCTCAATATGTGGTATGATGCCGATATTGATGCGGTGATGACCCGCACGGCGCGCCGCCCCATCCCGGCAGGCCGTATCCGTCCGCAGGAGGCGCTGGCCTTCGGCATCACGCTGTCGGTCTTTTCGGTCTCGATTCTTGGCCTCGCGGTCAATTGGTTCGCCGCCGCCTTTCTGGCCTTCACAATCCTGTTTTACGCTGTCGTCTATACGATGTGGCTGAAGCGCTCGACCCCGCAGAATATCGTTATTGGTGGCGCATCGGGTGCCTTCCCGCCGATGATCGGCTGGGCCTGCGTGACAGGTGGCGTGTCGCTGGATAGCGTCATACTGTTCATGGTGATCTTCCTGTGGACGCCAGCACATTTCTGGGCCCTGGCGCTCTACAAGATGCGCGATTACGGCTCGGTCGGCGTGCCGATGATGCCGAATGTGGCAGGCGAAACCTCCACCAAGCGGCAGATGTTCGTCTATGCCGTGCTGACCGGGGTCTTTGCCGTGGCACCGGCTTTTACCGGGCTTGCTTCGCTCTGGTACGGGCTGGTGGCTGGTGTGCTGAGTGCCGTCTTTGTTGCCTGCTCCGTTGCCGTTTGGCGGATGCCAGAGGGCGATGAACGCATGGCACCGGCCCGCAAAATGTTCGCCTATTCGATCTTCTACCTGTTTGCGGTGTTTTCAGCCCTGCTGGTCGATCACTACGCGGCGAACCTTATCGCTCATGCTTCGGGAGCGCTGTGATGGAAACGGTCAAGCTGACGGAAGCCCAGAGAAAATCGAGACGCGGCCGCAATATAGCGCTGGGCCTGGTCTTGGCCGGGCTTGTCGTGTTGTTTTACCTCGTGACGCTGGTGAAGATCAGCGGCATGGGACAATGAGCAGGATCTGATTGCGCATGGCTCGTCATTTGACGACGCGCAGACTGGAAATGCTCGACGTGAGAGAAGCGTTTAGCAGGGTTTTTGAAGCACAGACTGTTGACATACGCATACCATTGAAGCAGCGGCGCGGGAGGAACGAGCCATGGCAGAACCGGGAGGCACACAAGCGGGAGAACGGCGCGGCAAGGGCAAGGACCTGACCGTGTTTTTCGCTTGCCTGGCGTTTGTCGGCGGCGTCACCGCGATGAGTTTTGCTGCGGCCCCGTTCTATCGGATGTATTGCCAGCTGACCGGCTATAACGGTACGACCCAGAGGGCAGAGCAGCCGTCATCTGTCATTCTTGACCGCAAGATGACGGTCACCTTCGATGCCAATGTCTCGCCCGGTCTGAACTGGGATTTCAAGCCGATGCAGGCATCCGTTGCCCCAAGGATCGGCGAAACCATTCAGGCCAATTATTCTGTCACCAATCGCTCGCCCTATCCAACCAAGGGGCAGGCGGTGTTTAACGTGACACCAATGGAAGCGGCGGTCTATTTCAATAAGATCGAGTGCTTCTGCTTTACCGAGACGGTGCTACAGCCCGGCCAGACGCTGGACATGCCAGTGGTCTTCTATATCGACCCTGACATCATGGCGCAGCCGGAAACCAAAAATATCGGAACGGTAACCTTGTCCTATACATTCTATCCGCATGGCGGCGAAAAGCCGGTGGCGGGTATTGCGCAGGACAAGGCCGCCGTTCAACCTAAGCTTTAACGGGCGGGTCCCGCTGTATCAAAGCGGCGGGCGCGGACTAGGAGCAAGGGTAGGAAATTAACAGTCTGTTCAAAAATTGCCATTTGCAGACGGCCAGCGGCGATTATTGGATAAACTGTAAGGGATGGAGTGATCGGCGGCGAGAGGCGGCTGATCATTTGAGGAGAGTTTTCAAGCGGGGATTGCTGACATGGCCGACGCCCATCAGAAACATCATGACTATCACATCATCGATCCGAGCCCATGGCCGATCCTGGCATCGCTCGGGGCCTTCATCCTGACCTTCGGCGGGGTCGGCTATATGCGCTACCTGCATGGTGGCTCGTTCAAGCTGTTCGGCATGGAACTGGCGCATCCATGGCTGTTCTACATTGGTCTTGCCATCATCCTGTTCACCATGTTCGGCTGGTGGGCGGATACGATCAAGGAAGCCCATGAGGGCCACCATACGCGGGTCGTGTCTCTGCATCTGCGCTATGGCATGATCATGTTCATCGCGTCTGAAGTGATGTTCTTCGTCGCGTGGTTCTGGGCGTTTTTCGATGCCAGCCTGTTTCCCCATGAAGCCATCCAGGCCTCGCGGGTCGAGTTTACCGGCGGGCAATGGCCGCCAAAGGGTGTCGAAGTGCTCGATCCCTGGCACCTGCCGCTTTATAACACCGTCATCCTGCTGCTATCGGGTACCTGCGTTACCTGGGCGCATCATGCCATGCTGCACAATGACCGTAAGGGCATGATCAGCGGCCTGACGCTGACGGTGGTGCTCGGTGCGCTGTTCTCCTTTGTGCAGTTCTATGAATATATGCATGCGCCTTTCGCGTTCAAAAGCTCGATTTACGGCGCGACCTTCTTCATGGCCACTGGCTTCCACGGTTTCCACGTGCTGGTTGGCACGATCTTCCTGTTGGTCTGCCTGTTTCGGGCGCTGAAAGGCGATTTCACCCCGAAACAGCATTTTGGCTTTGAGGCGGCGGCCTGGTACTGGCACTTCGTCGACGTGGTCTGGCTGTTCCTGTTCTTCTCTATCTATATCTGGGGCGGATGGGGTGCGCCGCTGGCGCATGGCTAGAGCATTCCAGCAAACGTGCGGTGCGGTTTTGCGTCTGGAAATGCTCTAACCGCCAGCGAGTTGGATTTAACGAGGGCGGCGTCAAGAGCGCCGCCTTCTTGTTTGCAGTTGGGCTTAAGGACTGTACCGAGCACGGAACCGGATGTTCCCGAGAAGATAGACGAAACACGAAAAGCGAGAGATTGTGTGGTTTAAACTGAATCTCACAAACTCTGGAATGCAAAGAGGACCTCGACGCCATGGCCAGCAATAGCGATTTCCCGCCGGTCGAACCGGTCCAGGCCGCCCTTTCGGTTTCCTGCCCGCGTTGCGGCCGGGGCAAGCTTTTTCAGGGACTGACCAAGCTGAAGCCCGCCTGTAGCGCCTGCGGCTTCGATTACAGCAGCATCGATCCCGGCGATGGGGCGTCGATTTTCGTCATTCTGATCGCCGATTTTCTGGTGGTTGGCCTGGCGCTTTATACCGAGGTCACGTATTCGCCGGGATTGTGGGTCCATTTTCTGGTGTTTGGACCTTTGGCGATCGGATTGTCGCTCTGGCTGCTGCGTACCATCAAGGCGCTGTTGATTGCCTTGCAATACAAGCACAATGCCCATCCGGGCCAGATCGACCGGGAGTAGGATGGCCGCGATGACGCGTGTAAGGCTTGCCGCAAGCGGCTTTCTGGTGCTGGTCGCCCTGGCGCTGCTGGTATCGCTTGGCACATGGCAAATGCATCGTCTGGCCTGGAAGGAAGGCCTGATTGCCGATATTGAGTCGCGCCGCCACCAGCCCCCTGCCAGCGTCGAGAAGATGGATACGCTGGCACGCAGTGGCGGGGATGTCGATTACCGGGCCATGACCGCCTCCGGCACCTATCTCAACGACAAGGAACGCCGTTTCCTGGCGACCTATGATGGCGATGCCGGTTTTTACATCTACACGCCGCTTCAGCTTGCCGATGGACATATTCTCTTCGTCAATCGCGGGTTTGTGCCGGAGCAGAAGAAGGAGCCTTCGACACGCATGGGTGGGCAATTGCTGGGCCTCCAGCGCGTCACCGGCCTGGCGCGGGCGAAACTGGCGGAAAAGCCCTCCCGGTTGGTGCCGGACAATGATATCGCCAAGAATGTGTTTTATTGGAAAGATCTTGATGCCATGGCCGCCAGCACCGGGATCGATGCGGCCAAGATTCTGCCGTTTTTTCTGGATGCAGGGCCGTCGCCGGTGCCCGGCGGCCTGCCGATCGGCGGTGTCACGATGATCGACCTCCCCAATAGCCACCTACAATATGCATTGACCTGGTACGGTCTGGCGCTTGCTCTGGCGGTGATCGCAGTTATTTCGGTTTTCAGAAAGAAAACCTGACGTCATTTCCAGAATCAACAATAATGTGGATATTGTCAAAATGCTTGAACCCAATCGGTTCAAGCATAGATGCGCAATCCATCTGCATTTTTACTTTGTTTTCTTCGATATGGATTGCCGGAATTTTACTGCTTTCAACAATCTCGAACGGGGGTGAGAGATATGACGATATTCTTAATTGCGACAGTTTTGGTCGTTCTTGTCATGCTGGAACATATCTACATCATGGTGCTGGAAATGTTTCTCTGGACGACACCGCGCGCCCGGAAGATCTTCCGTAAAAGCCTGCAGGGCGCTGAAACCACTCGGATGATGGCTGCCAATCAAGGTCTTTACAATGGATTTCTGGCTGCGGGCCTGTTCTGGGCGCTTCTGCATCCGCTGCCGGCCATGGGGCTCCAGCTCAAGGTATTTTTTCTTGGCGCTGTGGTGGTTGCTGGCCTATATGGGGGGAGGACCGTGTCGCGGCGGATCTTCTTCGTCCAGGCCGCGCCGGCAGCGATTGCCCTGTTTTTGGTTTTACTGGCTGGATAACAATGACGACTGCGATGGACAAAACGCTTTTGGAAACCGGCTCGGTAACCCGGTCGCCATTGACGATCCGGCTGTGCGGCCCGCGCGGTTTTTGCGCCGGTGTCGATCGGGCGATCCAGATCGTCGTCTTGGCGCTGAAGGGCTATGGCGCGCCGGTCTATGTCCGTCACGAAATCGTCCACAACCGCTATGTGGTTGAGGGGCTGGAGGCCAAGGGGGCGGTGTTTGTCGAGGAACTGGATGAAATCCCGGTCGAGCATCGCCAGCAGCCTGTGGTGTTTTCCGCCCATGGCGTGCCGAAATCCGTGCCGGAAGATGCGCAGAAGCGCAATCTCTTCTATCTCGATGCCACCTGTCCGCTGGTCTCGAAAGTCCATAAACAGGCCATGCGCCACCAGCGGCTTGGCCGCCATGTCATCCTGATTGGTCACGCAGGCCACCCGGAAGTAATCGGCACCATGGGGCAATTGCCCGAAGGCACCGTTTCCCTGGTGGAAACCGTTGAGGATGCCGCCGTCTATCAGCCAATCGATCCCGAAAACCTCGGCTTCGTCACCCAGACCACGCTGTCGGTGGATGATACCGCAGGCGTGATTGCCAAATTGCAGGAGCGCTTTCCAGAGCTGAAGGCGCCTGCTGCCGACAGTATTTGCTATGCCACCACCAACAGGCAGGAAGCGGTGAAACAGGCAGCGCCCGGCTGCGACCTGTTCGTCACCGTCGGCGCTCCCAATTCATCCAATTCCAAGCGGCTGGTGGAAGTGGCGTTGAAAGCTGGCGCCAAGCGCTCCATCCTGGTGCAGCGCGCCAGCGAGTTGGACTGGGACGCCATCGGTGAGATCCGCAGCCTTGGCCTGTCGGCGGGCGCATCGGCACCGGAAGTGGTGGTCAACGAAATCATCGAGGCCTTCAAGGCCCGCTTCGACGCGACAATCGAGCTGGCTGAATTTTCGATTGAGAACGAAAACTTCCTGGTCAACCGCGAATTGCGCTCCATCGAACTGACCCAGGACGACATGGCCTTCGTCAACGGGTGATGCAAGGCCTAGTCGGAAAGGCCCTGTTCACTTGCTGGCCAGCAACTCTGGCAGTTCTTCCAGCAAAGCGTCGCGCGCCCGACCCCCAGGGGTGATCTGGTCTTTTTTCTCATCCTGAATGAGACGGGCAAACACATAGGTCTGTTTGCCTTTGCTGGCCCAGCCGACATACCAGCCCCATCCACGGCTATAATCGAACGCGGTGTCCGAAAGACGAGGGAAGGCCGCGCCGGTTTTACCGTGCACGGTCCAGCCATCGGCGATCTGGCGTTGCTCAACGATGGCCAGTGTCTTGTCCATGGCTTCGGGGCGAACGGGCAGCTGATGCTGGACCAGCTTTCTTAGGAAGGCGACCTGTTCCAGCGGCGAAATCTTCAAGGAGGAGGCAATCCATGCCCGCTCCAGACCATTGTTTTTGCCAGGATCGCCGGAAAAATCGGCATTGCCATAGGCAAATTTCGTCGCATAATCACGAAGCTTGTCTTGCCCAAGCGTCCTGGTGATCTGCTGGGAATACCAGACGACGGAGTATTTCATCCAGCGCACCGGATCGGTCGGCTGTTTCCAATTGTCGCCGCCCCAATCCACATAACCCTGTTTAAACGGCAGGGTCGGATTATGCTCGTCCTTCAGGTAAGTGGCATCATAGCCTATCACGCTGAGGGCGACCTTGAAGGTGGAAGCGGGCGTGACACGCTCCGCACAATTGCCGTCCTGGACCAAGGTCTTCCCGGTTTTGCTATCGGCAATGACCGTGCAAATCGTTCCAGCCTGCGCCGTGGACGCTAAAAAGCTGGCTGCGATCAGTGTCAGCGCGATTTGCCCTAATTTCACAGCCTGTTCCTCTTCTCGATTGCGACGAAAGTCCGCTATTGTCGCGGGATTACCATGGCAATCGGAAAATATCGGCAGCATTATGGTTGGTAATGATCTGCGTTGGTTGCTGCCTGTGATTGCATGGAATAGGTGATCAGGTCATCCACATATCTGTTTGGGTCATCAGAGACAGCCGGTCGGTGTGGTAATCAATGTGCATCTGGTGATGATTGTTGCGCATGGCGGCCAGAATGGCCGAGGCAATGGCTGGGGCTTGTGCAAAGCCGCCCGTATTGTGTCCGCCCACCAGAACCACGCAGCATGCCTTGGATTTGTAGGTCTCGAACAGGCCGAGACCGGAAGGTGTCCAGGGCCGCACGCAGTATTTCAGTGTTTCACGCAGGCTGCCTGCCTCGATCAAGCTCTGATATTGCTCAGGAAAACAGGTGGCAGCGGTATCGATCAGGCCGTCATAGATGGTATTGAGAAGGTCCTCGTCGATATTATTGGGGTTAAAGCCTGTAAAGCCATAGCCTGAGCCGATGATGGCGGCGCGTTCCCCTTGTTCGCCCCAGCCGATGGTGACATTGGCATCTTCCGTAACATGGTTCTTGCGCGCCAGTTTCAAGGAATTGCGCAGCAGGCCTTGCGGGTCGGGCAGCGAGAGCCACGCGCCCAGCACGCCGCAAATCTGGCGGTGCGAGGCGGTCTTTGCAATTGCCGCGCCTGCATAGACCCCCGGTGAGATCACCAGATTGCCGGTCACGCGCTCGCCGGTGGAGAGTACGACATGATCTACCTGACCATCAAAGCGGGTCGGCATGCTGGTCATCTCGGTATTCCACTCAAACATGACCCCGCGACCCTCATACCGATCCAGCAAATTGGCCATGAAGCGATGCAGATTGAGGGTGAAACCCTGAACATAGACGCCCCCAGAAATTTCGCCAGCCTCAATGGCCCGGCGCAGGATGGGCTGCTCGGCGGCAATCTCGTCCAGAGAGGCATTTCTCAAGGTCGCGCCGATGCGGTCCTGGCGGCTTTTGGAGCGTTGAAAATGGGTGGCATCCGAATAGACCCGCAGGATGTCGCGTTGCAGACCGGATGCGGCAAACAGCTCCGGCTCCCTGGCGATCCATTCGTCCCAGAGGGGATGGCTCTCCCGATTGAAGCGGAAGATCGAGTCGTTGTAATTTTCGGCCAGCCAGCCCGGAACACTCTCGAAAGAGGCGATCCAGTCGCGCTCGGCCTCTTTGAGGCTGCTGGATGGCGCAACGTTCCAGCCGCGCTCGGTCACGGGCCGTGAAAATTGCCAGTTCATGTCACCATGGATGTTACGGCAATTGTAATTGTCCATTTCTGACAGGGTAAACATGCGCGCGTCGCCACCGCCCGCACTGCATCCCAGCGATCGCCAATCGGTCTTGCGGCGCGGATCAGGCCGGGCATCGATGATCCGGACACTATAGCCTGCCTCGATGGCGTAATGGGCGGTGATCAGATTGACGATACCGGCACCGATGAATGTCACCTCTTCGCGCAGATCCGTATGGACGCCACCGCCGAACTGATCGTTGCAGATGCATTGTTCGGCATCCCTGAAGGCGGCAACCACGCTGGTCGCCGGGCCGAGAACGGTGATCTGGCTGTTTGCCAATTGCCGCTGCCAGGCCTTGTCGGTTCCCGCTTCGCCGTAAACCGCGACATAGACGGGCTTGTTGGCGGCGCGCGACCATTCGGCAAGCACATCGGCGTCCACCCTGTCGGCGGTAACAATCACCGAGACGGGATTTTGCCGCAGGAAACGCGACAGGTGCCGAGGCCCCTTGCGGACCAGGTCATGGCGGAAGAGCAAGGTATCCGTGGCCAGATCCTCGAGGATCTCATTGTCCACGCGCGAAAGAAGAAGAACATTCATGCTGGCCTCGGAGGTTTGGTGAGAAAATTGGTCAATTCATGACGACATAGATCGCGGTGCCGATCAGCAGCGCGGCCATGGTGTAATTGAACACGCGCAGATAGGTCGGGTTGGACAGAAGCGAGCGAATGCCGACCCCGAAACTGGCCCAGAGCGATGAAGAGACGATGTTCACAGCTGTGCAGACGGTAAAAATCGCCACGCCGGAAGCAAGGATGGAGGTTCCGGTCGGCATGAAGATCGACGCTGTTGTTGTCGCCTTGACCCATGCCTTCGGGTTGATGAACTGAAACGACGCCGCCTCAATAAAGGTCAGGGGCTGTGGCGCGGATTTGGCATTGGCAACCCTGGCACCGATCAGCTTCAAGGAGAGATAGATCAGATAGGCAGCGCCCGCCCATTTCAGCAGGGTTTGCAGCGCCGGAAAATAGTCAAACAGAATACCAAAGCCGACGCACAGCAAGAATGTCTGTACCGCGCAGCCCATGGCAATGCCCAGAATATGCGGGCCGGTGCGCGTGAAGCCGAAGTTGACGCCCGACATCGTCAGCATGACGTTGTTGGGGCCGGGTGTGACGGACATTGTCCAGTAATACAGGGCTAATGCCAGGTACGAAATTCCGAGAATAGTCATGATTTTTCCAATCGCGGAGCTTCGCTGAAGCCGCGTTTACAGTGCTCGATAAAAATGGGTGTCGAATTATCGCAGGTTGCCGCAGAATTCCTGAATTCGGTGGCAGGCTGCGGTAATGGCGGCTTCATCCGTGGCATAGGACAGGCGGAAATTTCCAGCCTGCCCGAAGGCGGAGCCGTGAACGGCGGCGACGCCTTTTTCCTCCAGCAATGCGGTGACGAACTCTTCATCCGTCTCGATCAGCCGACCGCCTTCCGTCGTCTTGCCGAAGGTGCTTTCGCAGGAGGGAAACACATAGAAGGCCCCTTCCGGCAGCAGGCAGGTCAAGCCATTGGCCTGATTGAGCATGGAGGTGATCAGGTGACGGCGATTGTCGAAGGCGGTGCGAAATTGCACCAGATGGTCCTGCGGTCCATCCATGGCGGCGACGGCGGCCCATTGGGCAATCGAGCAGGTGCCGGATGTTTGCTGGCCTTGCAGCAGCACCATGGCATCGATCAGCACTTTCGGACCTGCGGCATAGCCCAGCCGCCAGCCAGTCATGGCATAGGCCTTGGACACGCCATTGACGGTCAGGGTGCGGTCCTTCAGGCCGGGCTCGATCTGCGCGCCGGTGACATATTGAAAATCACCGTAGACCAGATGCTCATACATATCGTCGGTCAAAAGCCAGACATGCGGATGGCGCATCAGCACATCCGTCAGTGCTTTCAACTCGTCATGGGTATAGGCAGCACCCGATGGATTGGATGGCGAATTCAGCAAGACCCAGCGGGTGCGTGGCGTGATTGCCTGTTCCAGATCCTCCGGTCGCAGCTTGAAGGCCGCCTTCTGCGTGGTGGCAACCCGCACCGGTACGCCGCCGCATAGCGAGACCATTTCCGGGTAGGAGACCCAGTAGGGGGCGGGAATGATCACTTCGTCGCCGGGATTGAGGCTGGCCCGCAGCGCATTGTAGATCACATGCTTGGCACCTGTGCCGACGATGGTTTCATCAACGCGGTAGGAGAGCTGGTTTTCGCGCTGAAACTTGCGCACGATGGCCTCGCGCAATTCAGGAATGCCGGCAACATTGGTATATTTGGTCTCGCCGCGCTGGATCGCAGCAATAGCCGCTGCCTTGATATGGTCAGGCGTGTCGAAATCCGGCTCACCGGTGGACATGGAAATCACATCGACACCGGCCAGCTTCAGCGATCGCGCTTTTTGGCTGATGGTGATGGTTTCCGACGGACGGATTTCAGACACGGAACGGGCAACTATCGTCATGATACAGATCTTCCTCACCCCTGTTGCATCAGAATGCGCAGCGGTTTGCGATAACGGGATAGACTTAAAATACGGGGTGGAGAAATGCGGACGGAAGACCGCTTCACCCTTTTGCGCGACATGCTCTAGTCGGGCATGACAGGCAGGGACTTCAAATAGTCGATATAGGCAGCGGGCAGAACATCGGCACCCGCCAGGATGTGGTTCATATAGCCGGTTCTCGGTTTGAGACCGTCCACATTATGCTTCAGGGAAATATAGGTGATGGCCTTGACCGTCGTATGGGTGCTCATATCGACGACATCGACTTCAAGCTGTTCATATTGTTGGGTTTCAACATTTTCATAGATATCGAGAATGTCGAAACCGGCCTGCGGCATCAGATTCAGTGTACCGAAGATATGGGCCGCAGTATTGGGCTGGATATTGGCGGCACCGGCTCCCGGAAAATAGGCGGATGGCTTATTGAATACCAATTCATATCCATCCAGACGCCCAAGTCCGCGCGAGACGGAATAGATGCCACCTTTATTCAGGCGCTCTTTCTCAAGGCGATCTACATCGAGATTGGACCCATAGGCGAAGTAATATTTCATTGCAATATATCTCTTCTATGGGTAAATTCTGATTCTGAGTATTTATCTCATATATCGATGATGATGATTACATTTATGCAGTATTACAGATTTCAATTTGTTTTTAATGCTTCAAAAATAAAGCAAAAAATACGTTGCAGATTAATTATGATTTCATTTGAAAACTGTCAATGCAATTTATGGGTTATATAAAATATTTTTCACCTTTTATATGTGACCATTTTTTGTGCCTCCATCCATGCCGGGGCTGGCTCTCGCGTTCGTGTCATTGTATCCCTGTGCGCCAATCAACCGGAATGCGGACCCGATCTGTGGCAGTTTATACCGACATCAACGAGGTCGACCTCAAAGACTTCCTCGCACACTATGACACTGGCGAACTCCTGTCCTTCAAGGGCATTGCCGAGGGCGTGGAAAATTCCAATTTCCTGCTGCATACGACCAAAGGTGCGTTGATCCTTACGCTCTATGAAAAGCGCGTGGAGAAAGATGACCTGCCGTTTTTCCTAGGGTTGATGCATCACCTCTCTGCCAAGGGTCTCAATTGCCCGCTGCCGCTGCCACGCAAGGATGGCGCTTTGCTGGGCGAATTGTCCGGACGCCCTGCGGCGCTGATTTCCTTTCTGGAAGGCATGTGGCTTCGCAAGCCGGAAACCCAGCATTGCCGGGCTGTGGGCGAGGCCTTGGCGACCATGCATCTTGCGGCAGAGGGATTTGCGCTGAGGCGCGACAATGCGCTGGATCTTGCTGGCTGGCAGGCGCTGTGGCCAAAGGCGCGCGCCCGCGCCGATGAGGTCTCTCCCGGCCTTAAGGCGGAAATCGATGCCGAACTGGCGCATCTGGCCGGGCAATGGCCGAAGGATCTTCCCGCAGGCGTTATCCATGCCGATCTGTTTCCCGACAATGTCTTCTTCCTTGGCGACCAATTGTCAGGACTGATCGACTTCTATTTCGCCTGTAACGACTTTCTGGCCTATGACCTGTCGATCTGCCTGAATGCCTGGTGCTTCGAAAAGGACGGCAGCTATAATATCACCAAGGGCAAGGCGATGATCGACGGTTATCTCGCGGTTCGCTCCCTGTCCCCGGCCGAGGTTGCCGCCATGCCGGTTCTGTGCCGCGGCTCGGCGCTGCGCTTTCTGCTGACCCGGCTTTACGACTGGCTGACCACGCCGGAAGGCGCCATGGTGGTGAAGAAGGAGCCGCTGGAATATCTGCGCAAGCTGCGCTTCCACCAAGCGGTCGAGACCGCTGCCGAATACGGGTGGCCGCAATGAAACATGTTGAAATCTTCACCGATGGTGCCTGCTCCGGCAATCCCGGTCCCGGTGGCTGGGGTGCGGTGCTGCGCTATGGCGAGGTGGAAAAAGACCTCTGCGGCGGCGAGGCGGATACCACCAATAACCGTATGGAACTGCTGGCAGCGATCACCGCGCTGAACACGCTGAAGACCCCATGCGAGGTCGATCTGCATACCGACAGCAAATATGTGATGGACGGTATTTCCAAATGGATCTTCGGCTGGAAGAAGAACGGCTGGAAGACCGCTGACAAGAAGCCGGTGAAAAACGGTGAGCTTTGGCAACAGCTCGACGCCGCCAACCAGCGCCACAAGGTGACCTGGCACTGGGTCAAGGGCCATGCCGGTCATCCCGAAAACGAACGGGCCGATGAGCTGGCCCGCAAGGGCATGGAACCCTTCAAAAAGGGCGGTGCAGGCTCGAAGCCAATCTTATAATCGCACAATCCCACAAGGAGTTACCGATGATCTATCACTGCGTTTTTCTGCGGTTCAAGTCGGCGGTCTCTGACGCTGAGAAACAGTCGATCTATGATGCCATCATTGCATTGAAGGAGGTTGTGCCGGGTATGCTGGAGGTCCGCGCCGGTCAGAATGTGTCGCCGGAAGGTTTGAATGGCGGATTCGTCGATGGGTTTATCGTGAGTTTCGAAGATGCCACGGTGCGCGATTATTACCTGAAGCATCCGGATCATATCGCGGTCGGCGACCGCATTGTCGCCGCGACGGATGGCGGGTTGTCTGGCATCCTGGTCTTCGACCTCGAGGCATAAAAAGTGGCCGTCCCGGCAGGTGTAGGGTTGATCGGGGCGGCCCTATCAGGCTGATTGTGAGGGATCAGCTTGATTTGCGCATGGCATCGGCCAGCTTGTCGACATTGTAGCGGAACATTTTCTCATAGGTCGAAGCCGGGCCCTTGGGCTTGGACAGGGCTTCTACGTAAAGCTCGCCGCCGGATGTGGCGCCGGTTGCCTTGGCGATCTGCTTGACGAGACGGGGATCGTTGGAGTTTTCGAAGAAATAGCTCTTCACATGCTCGGTCTTGATCTGCTCGATCAACTTGGCGACATCGGCGGCAGAGGCTTCGCTTTCGGTGGAAAGACCGAGCGGCGACAGGAAGCTGATCTTGTATTCGCGGCCGAGATACCCGAAGGCGTCGTGGCTGGTCAGGATCTTGCGTTCGGATTCAGGGATAGTGTCAAACTTGGCATGAGCATAGGCGTTCATGTCTTCAAGCTTTTTGGTATAGGCGCTGGCATTGGCCTTGAAGACTTCGGCATCGGCCGGATCGGCAGCGGTCAGCGCCTTTTCGATATTGGCGACCCAGACCTTCACATTGACAGGGCTGTTCCACACATGCGGATCGGTTACGGTCTTGCCATCCTCTTCCATGGTGCGGGTGTTGATGCCCTCGGAAGCGACGACTGGCTTGCCCTTGTAGCCGGAGGCGGTGATCAGCCGGTCCATCCAGCCTTCCAGGCCTTCACCGGACACGAATGTCACATCGGCGGCCTTCAGAGCCTTGGCATTGGCTGGCGACGGCTCGAATTCATGGGGGTCGCCATCGGGGCCAACCAGGCTGGAGACGGTGACATGATCGCCGCCAACCTGTTTCACCACATCGGCCAGCACAGTGAAGGACGCGACAACCTTCACTGTTTCGGCAAAGGCCGGTGCGGCGGACAGGGTCATTAACAGCGGCAGGGCTGCGGACAATAACAGTTTACTTTTCATAGTGATCTCCTGTGATCAGGCTTTCAGATGGGAACTGGGAAGAAACCGCCGGAAAACACCGGAGGGTGCAAAAAGAATGGACAGGCCGTAAAACAGCGCCGCGACTAGGATGATCGTCGGCCCGGAGGCCAGTTCCAGATGGTAGGAGGCGATCAAGCCGAGATAGCTGGCCACGATGCCGCTTGCCGCCGCCACCACCATCATGCCAGGCAGGCTGCGGCACCAGAGTTGGGCAATGGCGGCAGGAAGCATCATCAACCCCACGGCCATCAACGTGCCGAGCGCCTGGAAACTGGCGACCAGATTAAGCACGACGAGAAACAGGAACAGGAAATGATAGATCGGTCCACGACCGCCGACGGCCCGCAAGAAGCCCGGATCGAGACATTCAGTGACCAATGGCCGATAGATGAGGGCCAGTGCCAGCAGCGAGAAGGAGGCAATGGCACCGATCTGCACCAGCGCATCATTGTCAATGGCCAGGATCGTCCCGAACAAAACATGCAGAAGATCGATATTGGAACCGCGTAGCGACACGATCAGCACGCCAAGCGCCAGGGATGTCAGGTAGAAACTGGCAAAGCTGGCATCCTCCTGCAACACGGTGGAGCGGGTAACGAAGCCCGACAGCAGCGCCACGGAGAGACCGGCCACCAGCCCGCCCAACCCCATGGCGGTTAGCGACAGGGACCCGGCAATCAGGTAGCCGATCGCAGCTCCGGGCAGCACCGCATGGCTCATGGCATCGCCAACCAGGCTCATGCGCCGCAGCATCAGGAATACCCCGATTGGGCCGGAGCCGAGGCCGAGGCAAAGCGAAGCGACCAGCGCCCGGCGCATGAAGCCGTAATCGGCAAACGGCGCGATTAGCAGATCGTAGGCGGTCATGCGGCGGGCCTTGATGTTTTCTGGTCTGCCGGGCGGCAGACTTCGGCATCCTCGTCCCAGCGCTCGGCCATGGCGCGGGCCTTGAGCAGATTGGCAGACGACAGGGCATCCTGGGTCGGACCCCAACTGACCAGTTCGCGGGCCAGCAGCAGGGTCTGGGGGAAATGGCTGCGCACCTGGTCGAAATCATGCAGGACCGCAACCACCGTGCGGCCATCGCCGTGCCAGCCGCGGATAATGTCAATCAGGTCGCGGGTGGTGCGAGCATCGATGGCGGTGAAAGGCTCGTCCAGCAGGATCACCTTGGCATCCTGCAATAACAGCCGGGCAAACAGCACCCGCTGGAACTGGCCGGCGGACAGCGCGCCGATATGGCGCTTCTCAAATCCTTCCAGCCCGACCATTGCCAGGGCCTGGCCGGCTTTATCCATGTCGGATCTGGCGATGCGGCCAAAAGCGCCACTGTTACGCCAGGCGCCGAGCAACACGGTGTCCAATACGCTGATCGGGAACCGGCGATTGATGTCGGCGGCCTGCGGCAGATAGCCAAAATCTGTGCGTTTCAGGTTATGCTCCACCGTGCCTTCGGCGGGGCGCAATTCGCCAATGATCGCCTTCAGCAGGGTGGATTTTCCTGCCCCGTTCGGCCCGGCAATCGCCGTCAGGCTGCCGGTCTCGATCACGCCGTTGACGTGATGTACAGCCGGATGCCGGTCATAGGCGACGGTCAGATTGGTGAGCCGGATCACAGGATTGCTCATGGCAGGGCCACCGCCCATTGGATGGCAAGCCAGGTCAGGCCAATCAGCGCCAAAGCAAAACCCAGCCGCATAACGGCGGACCGTGCCAGCAAACTGGGAAAGATGGGATCTTCGTCCTGCAAGGCCCGCACTCCGATCGTGAATTATATGTAATAACGTTACGTGTAACGATATAACAATAATGGCAAATCGATGGCAAGTGTTCTTCGCGGATTTAGAAGCCTTATCCCAGGCCATCTAGAGTCTGTCTGGTCAATCTGACATAGTACACGACGCAAACGTTTTTATGTGCCGCTTACCCCCCTCTGCCTTGCCAGGCATCTCCCCCTCAAGGGGGGAGATCGGCAATGAGCACAGACCGCATACCTTTTTAGCGATTTAATATGCTGAAAATAAAGAGGTTTCTTTAGGTTAAGTAGCTTCCGCGTATCGATCTCCACCCTTGAGGGGGAGATGTCCGGCAGGACAGAGGGGGGTAGACCAGGAGCAAAACCGTTGCGTCGTTTACTGTATCACTCTGAACCTGACAGACTCTAAGCTTCATAAAAAACCCCGGAAGCATGAGCCTCCGGGGTCTTTGTCTTGATGGAACGCTAAAAGACAGCTTTCCAGAAAACCGGTGAAAAGAGAAAGCTTACAGCCGTTCCAGCATGGCTTCAGCCGAGGAAACCGTGGCCTGGCCGGGATTTTCCTCGATATCGAGGCTTTTCACCACGCCATTTTCCACCAGCATGGAATAGCGCTTGGAACGCACGCCGAGTGCGCCCGCCGACAGGTCCATGTCGAGACCGAGCGCCTTGGAGAAGCTTGCATCCCAATCGGCGAGGAAATGGATCTTGCCCATGCCGCCGCTATGCTGCGCCCAGGCGCCCATGACATGCCAGTCATTGACGGAGAGGACGGCGATCTCATCGACGCCCTTGGCCAGCAGTGCGTCGCGGTGCTCCAGATAGCCGGGCAGATGGTTCAGCGTGCAGGTCGGGGTGAAGGCACCGGGTACGGCAAACAGCACGACCTTCTTGTCCTTGAACAGGTCTTCGGTGCTGATCTCGACCGGGCCGTCGGCGGTTTTTTCCTTGAATGTTGCCGCTGGAACCGTATCGCCAATTGCAATCGTCATGAAATCTCTCCTCATTGTGCTTGATGTCTCAGTCTGTTCCAAAAGCGCAGCCCGCCAGCGGCCATTGACTGTCAGGGCTGCACTATAGGGCGGGTTGTTGCGAAGGCAAGCGGGGCTTCCATGGTCCGTTTGTTGCCGGCTGCCACCAGAATGTGCCAGGTCTTGCCGCTCACCGAATAATTGCGCGGAAGCTTCGGCAGGGCGATGCGCAGGGTGCGGCTATTGCCTTTGCTTTGCACCGCCTTGTATTCGGTAAACAGATAGCCTTCCGGCCCGGTCACCAGAATGCGCGGCTCGTCCTTGGAGCCATCGGGTAGGACCAACGACACGTCGAGGCTGGAGAGATCGTGGGCCATCTCGAAGTCCGAGACGTAAAAATCCTCCGCAGCCGCCGCAGGCAGTTTGGATTTGGCCTTGTCGATCAGCTTAACCTCGCCGACATCAGTGGTTTCCTCGTGGCTGAGATCGATGCTGAGGTCGGCTTGAAACGGAATGCAGATATTGCGGCACATGCCGATGAAGGCCGTTAGCTTGAGGGGGCTCTGCCAGTCCTCGCCGCTGCTTTTCAGGGTGAAGGGAAACACCACCGCATGGTCATAGCCGACATCGCGCACGCTGCCGATATCCATGCGCTTGGGCACCGGAAAGCTCAGCGGCGAGGGCGTGACCTTCGCCTCCGGCGCGGCGGTCAGTTGCGGAGGGATTCCGCTGTCGCCGGGCTCGCGCCAATAGGTGAACCAGCCGTCATTCGGCTCGATCTGCAGGCCTGCCTGCCGGGTTCCATCCGGAGCCGGTGGCAGCACGATCACCCGCATCCGGCCCCCATCGCTGGTTGCCCAGTCGGAGGTGGCGGCGCAGGCATCGCCAAGAGGTGTCAGCGCCAGGAGACCCGCAAAGAGCAGGCCGGGTAGCGCAGGAAAAACCGGACGGTTGGAAAACAAAGGAAGGATCATGCGGCTATTTAGACCAGCCCTATCACCGCTGCCAATCACGCTTTTTACGGTTTTATCATTTTCGGTTGATTGATGCGCAACTATGCCCCATCTTGAAGACCATGGCTTAAGGATATGACTTGCGCCAGAAGCAGATATGAAATGCCGGGCGGCGCTTGGCGGATGCGAGGGGAATGCCCGGCACGACGGCGTATGATGTTCTTTTCCGATAGATCGGCGTTCCGAACAAACCGGAGGCAGCATGGCTTTTTCCACTTTGAAGTCCGATCGTGAACGTGGGTTTCTCGACGGCCATTTCCTGATCGCCATGCCCGGCATGGCGGACGGCAATTTTACCCGCAGTGTGGTCTATGTCTGCGCCCATACGACGGCTGGCGCCATGGGCTTCATCATCAACCGCACCCAGCCGGTCAAATTCGCCGATATCCTGCTGCATCTCGACCTGATCGACCAGAACGATGCGATCATGCTGCCGGATCATGCCCGCAACTTCCCCATTCAATGCGGCGGGCCGGTGGAAACCGGCCGTGGCTTTGTGCTGCATTCCGACGATTACCTGAGCGACAGCAGCATTCCGGTCAGCGACGATATTTCCCTGACCGCGACGCTCGACATCGTCCGCGCCATTTCCGATGGACGCGGCCCGGCGCGCGCCACGATGCTGCTTGGCTATGCAGGCTGGGGGCCGGGCCAGTTGGAGGCGGAAATCGCCAATAATGGCTGGCTGAACTGCCCGGCCTCAGAAGACCTGATCTTCGATCCGGTCCTCGACAACAAATATGACCGGGCGCTGGCCCTGATCGGCATCAGCCCCGCCACCCTGTCGGCAGAGGCTGGCCACGCCTGATCAAGGCTGTTGAGGTTTGCGTCGCAGCGGGCGAAGGATGCGGGGTAGCTTGAGCGAAGCGGGCAGGGTCATGACGATGACACCGGCCACGACCAGGACGAGACCGGCGAGCACGGTCGGGCTATAGCGCTCCCCAAGAAAAATCGCGCCGATGCCGACCCCGATCGGCACCCGCAGATAGGCCTGGGATGTGGTGGCGACCGAGCCCAGCGTGTGGACAAGCCGGAAATAGATCACAAAAGCCAGTGCGGTGGAAAACACCGAGAGCGCCAGCAGGGCCGCTAGCGAAGAGGCGGAGACCGCCAGCGTCCAGGGCTTGTCCACGACCAGACTGAGCGGAATGAGCATGGCCGCCCCACATAAAAGCGAGCCGGTGGCAGGCATCATTGGATCTAGTCCCTTAAAATTCCGTCCGAAAATCGCGGCCATCGCATAGCAGACCGATGCCAGGATGACGGCGCATTGCGCGAGGAGATCGGTTCCGGCGGAATGAAAGGCGTTGAAGCCGACGATCAGGCAGGTGCCGGAAATCCCCAGCAAGACGCCAAGCAGTTTGGGCAGGCCGACGTGTTCATGCCGGGTGAAGGCGACAGTGATCAGGAAGGTGAAGATCGGCGTCAGAGCATTGAGGATCACCGCTAGCCCTGCCTCGACATGCAGTTCCGCCCAGGCAATCAGGGTGAAGGGCAGGGCGCTGTTGAGGCAGGACTGGATGAAGAACCGCCGCCAGGTGGCGCTGTCGCGGGGCAGTGTCATGCCGCGCATCCACAGAATGGCAAGCAACAACCCGCCGGCCAGCAGGGTGCGGGCGGCAATCAGCGTGATCGGTGGAATGGTCTCCACCCCGATGCGGATGAAACTATAGGCAGCGCCCCAAACTGTTGCCAAAGCCAAAAGCAGGGCAAGTTCTTTCAAAAGGACCGGTTTTTCCATGGACTATCACTTTCTGTCGGGATGGTTTGATGCGCCTTGGTAGCCCAGTCGCTGGCGGCAATGCTTCGGCCATAACCGAAGTGTTGCATGATGACAGGCCGTCTTCAGCGGCCTATAGTGAGGCCATGTCGAACATCGCGTCTGGAAACATGCTGGCTGAAATTGCCGCCCTGATGGGGGACCCGGCCCGCGCCAATATGCTGATCGCCCTGATGGGCGGGCAGGCGTTGACTGCGGGCGAGTTGGCGCTGCATGGTGGCGTCAGCGCCCAGACCGCCAGTGGCCATCTGGCCAGAATGGTGGAGGGCCGTCTGCTATCGGTCGAAAAACAGGGCCGTCACCGCTATTACCGTTTGGCGGGACGCGCTGTCGCTGCGGCGATGGAAACGCTGATGTCGCTTGCCGCCGATGGGCCACGGCGCCTGCATCCGGTCGGCCCTAAGGACTTGGCGCTACGCTCGGCGCGCAGCTGTTACGATCACATCGCCGGTCGTCTCGGCGTGGCGCTGGCCGATGGCTTGCAGACCAAGGCCTATATCGAGCTGGGGGAGGAGGCTGTGACGCTGACGCCACCCGGCCAGCAATTTTTCTGTGATTTCGGCATCGATCTTTCCCCGACCACACCCCGCGGACGACCGTTCTGCCGCACCTGTCTCGACTGGAGCGAGCGGCGCCCGCATCTGGCCGGACGGCTGGGCGCGGCCTTGCTGGACAGAATGCTGGAACTGGGCTGGGTGGCGCGCCAGCCGCAGGGCAGGGCGCTGCGGATCACGCAGGCCGGACAGCAGGGCTTTCGGGCGCAATTCGGGGTTACGGAAGACTGGATGGCGTGAAGAAGACCGGGGCCTGGAACAGCCCCGCCCACCGGTATGATCAAGCCCGCTTTGCCCGCTGTTGCTGGTCCTTCAAAAGACGCATGACCGCTTCCGGGCCGACCGGAGCGCCGTAGAGGAAGCTCTGGCCATAGTGGCAGCCCATCTGGGCCAGTTCGTCCCCATCGTCCTCGCTGGCAATGCCTTCCGCCACGACATCCATGCCCATGTCCTTGGCCATTCCGATCACCGAGCGCAGCAGGATATTGCGCCGCTCGCTGGTGTCGGTCACCAGTTCCCGGTCGAGTTTCAGCGTATCGAAGGGAAAGCGGGTCAGATAGGACAGCGAGGAATAGCCGGTGCCGAAATCGTCCAGAGCCAAACTGAGCCCGATATCCTTAAGCTTCTCCAGCACCAGCCTTGCCTGTTCCGGATTTTCGACGACGACGGATTCGGTCAGCTCCAGTTTCAGCCGGGCCGGATTGCAATTGACTCGGCTGAGCAGACTGCGGATGTCGGTATAGAGCGTGTTGTTGATCAGCTGGGCGCTGGACAGGTTGACGGAGACGAAAATCGGCATTTCGCCTGTCTGTTTTTCCCATTCGACCAGATCCGTTGCCGCCCGCTCCAGCGCGAACATGCCGAGCGGCATGATCAGGTCGCAGCTTTCCGCCAGGGGTATGAATTCGGAGGGGGAGATCGTGCCGCGCTTGGGGTGTTCCCAGCGCATCAGCGCTTCGAAACCGGCCAGCTCCTCGTCATCCAGCCGCACGATCGGCTGATAGACCATGGTCAATTCGCCGCGCTCGACGGCGCGGGCAAGTTCGGTTTCCAGCTGAAGCTTTTCCGAGACGGTGCCGCGGAAGGCCGGGCGGAACGGCTCCACCTTGTTGCCGCCACCGCGCTTGGCGCGGTACATGGCAAGCTCGGCATCCGACAACAGCCCGGCAGCGCTTTCCTGCTGGTCCACCCAGGAGACAAGGCCGATGGAGGCGGTGAGGTTGATCTCCCGATTGGCGAAATTGATCGGCACCATGATCGCCTTGCTCATCGCATCGGCAAAATCGGCGACCTTGGCCGGATCGCGTTCGGAAATCAGGATCAGGCCGAATTGGTCTCCCGAAAGCCGGGCCAGCGTATCCTGCGGTTTCAATAGCCGCCGCAGCCGCCGGGTCAGCGCGATCAGGATATTGTCTCCGGCGGAAATGCCGAGCATGTCGTTGACCCGACCGAAATTGTCGATGTCAACGATTATGACCGTCGGGCGCACCGTATCGGCGGTGGCGGTCACGGTCAAAAGCGTCTGCAAACGGTCCAGAAACACTTCCCGGTTCGGCAAGCCGGTGAGATTGTCGTTGATCGCATCCTGCAACAGCCGGTCGACGGTGTTTTTCTGTTCGGTGACATCGGCAATCGTACCGATGCAGCGGATGATTTCGCCGTTGGCTCCCAACACGGGCCGGGCGCGAATATGCAGCCAGTGGAAATGCCCGTCATCGGCGCGGATGCGGAATTCGTGGTTCAGCCGCCCGCGTTTGTGTTCCAGCAGCACATCCAGCGTGGCGCGAAACCGGTCGCGGTCATCGGGGTGCAGGCTGGGGATCCAGTTGCGGGCCGCCCCGTGCAGCGCGCCGTGGCTGAGGCCGAGCCGGGTGGAAATATCGGGAATGGTCACCACCCGGTCGCGGGCCACATCCCAGTCCCAGACGATGTCGCCAGCCCCAGTCAGCGCCAGGGATTGCCGCTCCAGATCGGAAAACAGGCCCTGGTTATAGCCACCGCCCGCAAAGGCGTGCTGCATGACGGTAAAACCGATCAGCAGCACGATCAGCACCAGCGCGCCGCCATGGGCGGGCTGGATGATGTCGTTCGACAACCGTCCCGTCACCGTCATCCAGCCGGCAATCAGCCAGACGATGATCAGCGTCCAGGTCGGCACCAGCAGGATGGCGCGGTCATAACGGTTCAAGCCGAGATAGACGATCAGCGCGATCCCCGCCGTGGCCGTCAGCGCAAAGGACAGTCGGGCAATGCCAGCGGCAATCGACGGATCGTAGATTGCCACGCCAAACAGCAGCACCAGGCCCAAGATCCAGGCAAAAGTCGCGTAGCCGAGGTTCACATGCCAACGATTGAGGTTGAGATAGGTAAAGAGAAAGATCACGAAGCCGGAGGCCAGACCCACCTCGGCCCCGGCTCGCCAGATCTGCTCGCTATGGGTGGTGATGCTGATCAGCTTGCCAAGAAAACCGAAATCGACGCAGATATAGGCGAGAACCGCCCAGGCCAGCGAGGCGGCGGCGGGCAGCATGGAGGTGCCGCGCACCACAAACAGAATGGTCAGGAACACCGCCAGCAGGCCGGAAATGCCCAGCACGATGCCGCGATAGAGCGTGAACGAGTTGATCGTATCCTTATAGGCATCCGGCTCCCACAGGTAGATCTGCGGCAGGTTCGGCGTTGCCAGTTCGGCCACGAACGTCACCACCGCACCCGGATTGAGGGTGATGCGAAACACGTCGGCATCGTCGCTCGGCACTCGGTCCAGCGAAAATCCCTCGCTGGGAGTGATGGAAATGATCCGCTGCGAGCCGAGATCCGGCCAGAACACCTTGGAATTGACGAGACGATAATGTGGCGCGACGATCACCCGCTCCAACTGCTCGTCGGACACATTGGCGAGCGCGAACACCGCCCAATCGCCCTGGTGCTGCGCTGATGAGGCGCGCACTTCGATGCGGCGGCGGATGCCATCGGACCCAGCGGCAGTGGAGACCTGAAATGCCTCACCCTGATTGAGATGGATTTCCGTGGTGGCGGTCAGGTCGAGCGCCGTATCGTCACGCGAAATCTTCACCGGTTCGGCGGCATGGCCCATGCCCGCGCCAAACCCGGTCAGTGCCAGGACCAGCACCAGAAGGCCAGCGGCAAGCCGCAACAGGCCCGGGTTGGATAGGGCCTGTTTCTGCTCAAAAAATCGCCGGGAATTGGCCTCGGATGAGTATCTGAATATATTCATGAATAGAGTTTTTTGCCGGAAACGGCACCAGGTTCCGCCAGAAGCGAGTAGATCGCATGATCTCTCCACTGCCCGTTGATGTTCAAATATCCGCGCAACAGACCTTCCCGTTCAAAACCGGCCCGCTCCAGCAGGCGGATGCTTTTGTCATTGTCAGGAATACAGGCGGCTTCGATACGATGCAACTCAAGTTCCTTGAAGATATATGGTTTTGCCAATTGAAGTGCGGCAAACATATGGCCTTGGCCTGCGAAACGTTCGCCCATCCAATATCCGATCATACAGGCCTGGGAGACGCCGCGCCGGATCAGGCCGATGGTCAACCCGCCCATCAGCACAGCGTCGCTTTCGCGAAACAGAAAAAACGGCACGGCCAATCCACAGGCATATTCCTGGGCATTGCGCATGACACGCGATCGAAAGGCGCTTTCGGTCAGCTCGTCCGGACGCCAGAGCGGTTCCCAGGGCTGAAGAAAAGCCCGGCTTTCGGACCGTAGCCTGTACCATTGATTATAATCGCCATTGCGCGGCAGCCGCAGCAGACGTGTTCCGTCACGCAGTTCAGGCCGTTCCGGCTGGCGCGACAGAAACCCGAACACAGACCGCGTCATTTGTCATACCCCCACCCAAACAGTTGCGGTTCCCACTCCACCGAATGCAGGAGGAATTGCGGGAACCTGCTGAAAGATATGGCTCAACCTCAACGGCCAACCCCAAGGCCAGATTGAGCAATCACCTCAGCCGCGTGCTGCCTTGAGCACCGTGTCGCGCGACCCCGAAAGGGCGGAAAGAATGTCTTCCATGGGCGCCAACTGTTCGAGCGGGCCGATGGCTGACAATGTCGGTGGGCTACCATCGAAGAACAGCCGTCCGGCAAGGTCCGTCAGCCGGTCGACGGTAATGCTTTCCAGCCGTTCCATCAGTTCCGGATTGGAAATCGGTCGACCATAGAGCATCATCTGACGGGCGATCTGTCCGGCGCGCGCCGCAGGGCTTTCCTGACCCATCAGCAATTGCGCCCGGATCTGGGTGCGGGACCGGTCGATTTCCTGCTGCTCGATCCGTTCCGCCGATTTACGCAGTTCGTCGATGATCACAGGCACCAGTTCCGGCAGGTTTTCGCCGCCGGTCGCGGCATGGATGCCGAAAATGCCGGTATCGGAAAAGCCCCAGTGAAAGGCATAGACCGAATAACAGAGACCGCGAAACTCGCGTACTTCCTGAAACAGCCGGGAGGACATGCCGCCGCCGAGGATATTGGCCAGAATCTGCGAGGCATAGAAATCGCGCGCATGATAGGCACGGCCTTCGAAACCGAGCAAAAGCTGGGTGTCCATCAGGTCACGGCTTTCGCGCACCTCGCCGCCGGTATAGCGGGCAGGGGTGATGATCGGCGATACGGCGGGCTTGGTGCGCAGCGTGCTGAAGCGGTCTTCCACCTGGCGCACGAAGCTTTCATGGTCGACGGCGCCAGCCGCCACCACGAACATCCGGTCGGTGGTATAGTTGCGGGCAAGATAGGCGCGAATCTGGTCGCTGGTGAAACCATCCACCGTTTGCGGCGTGCCAAGAATGCCGCGTCCGACCGTCTGGTCGCGAAAGGCGGTTTCGGCGAAACGGTCAAAGACAACGTCATCAGGCGTATCGAAGGCAGCGCCGATTTCCTGCAGGATCACATGCTTTTCACGGATCAACTCTTCGTCATCGAAGGCCGAATCAGTGAGGATGTCAGCAAGAATATCGACGGCCAGCGGCACATCGTCCTTCAGAACCCGGGCATAATAAGAGGTGGTCTCGGTCGATGTCGCGGCATTCAGCTCGCCGCCGACATTCTCGATTTCCTCGGCAATCTGGCGAGCGCTGCGCCGTTTCGTGCCTTTGAAAGCCATGTGTTCGAGAAGATGGGCAATGCCATGTTCCTCGGCGGTTTCATCGCGCGAACCGGATTTGACCCAGACGCCCAGCGCGACGCTTTCCAGATGCGGCATTTTTTCGGTAACGACCGTCAGCCCCGAAGGCAGGCGGGTGCACTCAACATTCATGGTCTATCTTTCCGCGTTTCTTAAGCACCGGCGCGCGAGTGAGCGGAGATGAATGCCTCCACCACGTCGAGCTCGCCGGCAAGGACGTCGAAACGCTCCTCCCTATCCATGAGATCAGCAAGCCACGTCGGAAGCGCGGGGTCAATACCCGATGCCGATTTTACCGCCGCCGGAAATTTGGCGGGATGGGCTGTGGCCAGCGTCACCATCGGGCTTTGCGGCTTTTCGAATTTCGATGCGACCACCACGCCGCAAGCCGTATGGGGATCAAGCAGATAGCCGGTTTCAGCCAAAGTGGTGGCGATGGTTTTGGCCACGTCCTGTTGGGTGGCGCGCCCGGCCCGGAAGAGTTTGCGGATGGTTTTGAGCGCATCCGGCTTGATCTCGAAAGCGCCGGATTGCTTGAGGGACGCCATCTGCGAACGGATCTCACCGGCATTGCGGCCGCTGGCTTCAAACAGCAGGCGCTCGAAATTCGAGGAGATCTGGATATCCATCGATGGTGAGGTGGTGGCCATCACACCGCGCATCTCGTAGCGTCCGGTTTTCAGCGTGCGGGCCAGAATGTCGTTATCATTGGTGGCTATCACCAGCTTATCGATGGGCAGGCCCATTTCGCGCGCCACATAGCCCGCGAAAATATCGCCGAAATTGCCGGTCGGCACGGTGAAGGAAATTTTGCGGTCCGGTCCCCCCAGCGAAAGGGCAGCGGTAAAGTAATAGACCACCTGGGCCATGATTCGCGCCCAGTTGATCGAATTGACGCCGGATAGCTGTACTTTGTCGCGAAAAGCGACATGGTTGAACATGGCTTTGACCAGATCCTGGCAATCGTCGAAATTGCCCTCGATGGCCACCGCCCGGACATTCCCGGCCTTGGATGTGGTCATCTGCCGCTGCTGCACGGGTGAGACCTTGCCCTTGGGAAACAGAATGAACATGTCGATATTATCAAGACCGGCAAAGGCATCGATGGCCGCCCCGCCTGTATCGCCCGAGGTGGCGCCGACAATGGTGGCGCGCTGTCCGCGCTCGCGCAGAACGTGATCCATCAGCCGGCCAAGCAATTGCATGGCAACATCCTTGAAGGCCAGCGTCGTGCCGTGGAACAGTTCGAGAATATAGGAATTCGGCCCGGTCTGCACCAAAGGCGCGACAGCAGGGTGGCGGAATGTGGCATAGGCGTCATGGATCATCGCCTGAAGGGCATCATCCTTGATTTCGCCGTCCACAAAGGATTTCAGCACCGCGAACGCGACCTCCTGGTAGGTCTTGCCGCGCAGCGCCCGGATGTCGCGCTTGCGCATTTTCGGCCATTCGCGGGGCAGGTAAAGGCCACCGTCACGGGCGAGGCCTGCCAGAAGCGCGTCGCAAAAATTGAGAGCGGGCGCCTCGCCGCGAGTGGAAATAAAGTCCATGCCAGTATCCTCGGTCTAAAGGTCACGCCCGGTCTAAAATTTAATGGCCGCAACAATGATGCAGAGTCTTGCCGATGCCTTGCCGAAAATTGCAACAAAGCACGCGCTAGCTGATCGATTTTTTGCCACGCCGCTGGTATAGACCATCGCCAACCGATAAGGAAAGGCTGATTGCGGGAGATTTTCCTGTTTCCAGGCCGCATTCTCCACGCGGTGAGACGAAGTCATGATGCAGAAGGTGTGACCCGGTGTTTCAATCTATAATGCGCGGCTCGTCCGCCTCATCTCAGGTGAATAATTTGGCTCAGGTTAATAAGTCGGCTCTGGTTATTGTTCCGGTCCTGGCGGTTTTTCTGGCCGGTTGCAATACCAGCGGCTCCGGGGCCGGCTCCAGTTCTGGCGCCAGTGGAGGCAGCCTGTTCAGCTCCAATGCCACGACATCGGTCTCTGGTGCAGCCACGGCTGGCGCCCCGGCAGCGTCTTCTGGCGCCGTGGTTCAGGCCGTCTGCCCGAAGATCTCCCTGCGCGATGGCACGTCCTTCTACCGCACCTATGCCAAGTCGGGTTCCAAGGATCCGCAGGATGTGGTGTTCCAGGCCTCGCTTGCCGAAACCACCCGCGCCTGCACCCAGTCCGACACCACGCTGACCGTCAAGGTCCAGGTGGCCGGACGGCTGGTGGCGGGTCCGCAGGGCCATGCCGGATCGATCAACATGCCGATCCGGGTTGCCGTCGTCGATGGCGATACGGTGGTGTCCTCGGAACTGGTGCCGTTTACCGCCAACCTCGCCAGCGCCGATCAGCCGGCCCAGTTCCTGTTTAGCCGCGATATCACCATGGCTGCCAATGCCACGGCGGCGACGCAGATCTTTGTCGGCTTCGATGAAGGTCCGGCCAAGACCACAGGCAAGCCGTCCGGCAAAAAGCGTAAATAAGCCTGTCGTGACGCGGCAATAATGGGTCTTGCATCAATGAGTCCGGCATGAGGGTGACGGTCATTCGCAATCCTGTGGCGGGCGGTGCTCACGCATGGCCTGGCACGGCCCGTGCCCTTGCGGAGATTTTTCCCGGCTATTCGCTGGTCGAAACCGTCAAGGGCATGACGGGTCCCCAGGTGCGTGCCGCCGTCACGCCGGAAACCGATCTGGTGCTGGTGGTGGGTGGCGATGGCACGGTTGGCCAGGCCGTGGATGGGCTGCTGACGTCGCTTTATCCGAAAACCGCCTTTGCCTTCCTGCCGGGTGGCACGGGCGCGGATTTTTCTCGCAATTTCGATTGGCCCGCAACAACCGAGCGCCAATTGCAGGCGATTGCTACGGCCGCCCCGCGCCGTATCGATGTCGGAGTTCTGCAAAGCCATGTGGGCGGTGGCGAGGCGCAGACCACGCATTTCATCAATGTCGCCAGTACCGGCGTCTCGGGCGAGATCGTCGCGGCGATCGAGGCAAACCGTGGACCCTCGCGTATGCCGGCTTTCCTGCGCTACCGGCTGATGTCATTGGCGCGCATCGCCCGCTACAAGGGAGCGGCCCTGCGCATTTCGGTGGATGGAAGATGCGTTTATGACGGCGCGGTTCTTGTGGCCGCCGTTACCAATGGCAGCTGGTTTGGCGCCGGAGTGCGCGCCGCGCCGCGGGCTTTGCTGGACGATGGCCAGCTCGATCTGGTCTTTGCACGCCATTGCGGCGCCATTGGCAATCTGAAGATCTTTGCGGCTTTCGCCAATGGCAGTCATGCGAATTTGTCCGCGATCGAGACCCATCGCGGCCAGGTGATCGACATCGAGCCGCACGGCAAGATCCCCATGGCCGAGGCCGATGGCGAAGTGATCAGGCCCGGCGCATTGCGCTTCAGCATTCTGCCGCAAGCGCTCACCGTTCGCCTCCCGCCAGCAGTGGCGCCTGGGTGAATGAGCGCAGGCGCTTTCAAAAAGCTGGAAGCGAGCTTTAGATCACATGGTCCCATTCGGCCATGGCGGCAATGACGGCTGGCAGGTCCATCATCCGGGCGATCACGGTTTCGGCCCCGGCTTCGGTCAGGCGGTCGGCATGGGAGGGATAGGTGTGGGAGGCGCCGGTAAAGCCGATGACCCGCATTCCAGCGGCGCGGGCGGCATGGATGCCATGCACGCTGTCTTCAACCACCACGCAATTTTGCGGCTTGACGTTGAACTGGGCGGCGCCATGCAGATAGATATCCGGCTTCGGCTTGACCCGGTCAGCGCCGAGATCCTTGGCGGAATAGACATGCGGCGCGAAAAACTCCTTGAGGCCAACCTTGGTCAGCATCATGTCCAGCCGCTGTGACGAGGAATTGGAGCAGATGCAGCGCGGCCCCTGCAGACGTGACAGGGCGTAGGTGACCCCTTCCACCAGCTTGACCTCGCGGGCCAGCCGCTGGTCCAGCAGGGCTTCCGATTTGTCGATCAGGCTGGCCGAGAGCGGAATATCCACTTCCTTCTCGATGGTCATCAGGATGTTTTTCCAGGTCATGCCGGAAAAACGCTCACCCATTTCCTCGACTGAAATCGGATAGCCTGCCTCGGTCAGTAGCTTGGATTCCACTTTGGCGGCAATGATTTCGGAATCGACGAGCACGCCGTCACAATCGAAAAGGGTGAGGTCGAAGCCAGCCATGCACATCATATCCTGTTGTCGGGGGAAATGCCTGACTACACGATATGGCGGTAAAGAACAATTACGCAGATCTGCCGAATGTTCATGGCCCAGATGTTAAGGGCCGATCTGCGTATCTCTCGACAAATTTGCCCCTTAAGCCTAATCAGAAGACATGAGCAAAGCCAAGGACGACACTATAGCCGCGAGGATTGCCCGCGTGTTGGCGCAACGCATCGTGCATGGAGAATTGCAGCCCGGCATTCGGCTGGCACAGGACCATATTGCCGAGGAATTTTCGGTAAGCCAGGTGCCGGTGCGGGAGGCCTTCCGGCGTCTGGAGGCGCAGGGCTTGGTCGTCAGTCTGCCGCGCCGCGGGGTCCGGGTGGCGAGTTTCGATCTGAAACAGGTGCGTGAAGTGGCGGAAATGCGCGCCGCACTTGAAGTGCTGGCGCTGAAGCATGCCGCTCCCCATCTGACGCCCGCGCTGCTGGACGAAGCGGAAGCCGCGACCTCCGCCTGTGATCGCGCCGACAATGTCGAGGATTGGGAGGCGGCCAATCGACGCTTTCACCGGTTGATCGTTTCCACCTGCGATATGCCGCGCCTGTTGACCGCCATCGACGACCTGCATGCGGTCAGCGCTCATTTCCTGCTGGCAGGCTGGCAAAGTGGCTGGGAGCGCCGCACCGATCATGACCACCGTGCCATCCTGGATGCCTTGCGCCGCAACGCCGTGGGTGAGGCAGCTGCCATTCTGGAACGGCATGTGCAGTGGATTGGCCGGGCGCCCGCGCCGCGCCGCGGTGAGCCGCAGCCGGAGCGTTTTGCGATTGTCGGATGATGAGGCGTGAGCGCGCAAAAACGGTCGGTAAAAACGACAAACGTGTTGATCAGGCGGAAAAGCCCAGCCCAACCTATAAAGCCCAACGAATGAAGGATTAATGCCATGACGGTGCGGTTGCGCGGTCATCATCTGCTCTGCATGCTGACCTTTGTCGGCGAAGGCTATACTGCCGATTTCGTCGCCAATTATCGCCGCGTCGCAGCGCGGTTGACCGAGGGCGAAACCATTGAGATCGTCGATGGCCCCGACGATCTCTGTCAGCCCTTGACCCATTCGGAAACGGCTCATTGTTTCCGTGACAGTGTGCTGGAGCGCGACCGGAAAGCCAAGGATGCCGTGGCCCAGTTGCTGTCTCGCCCGGTGGCGACCGGCACGGTCATCACCCCGGATGCCGCCCTGCTGGCGCGGTTGCGGGCCGCCTTTGCCACGGGCTCGGTGCGGTCTGCCTGTCATGATTGCGAATGGTCGTCGCTCTGTGATGGCATAGCGGCTGAGGGCTACAGCGGAGCGTTGGTGAATCCGCCCGCGGCTTGATCGCCCATCTCGGGATCATCCGTCCTCGAATTCCCTGGCCGTTGAGACCCGACAACAGGCAATCTGGCTGCCGACCTGAAATTGCATGGAAATTTAAGCTCACCGTTCAGCATTTGGTAACCAAGTTCGGTAACCATAGGCACTGTTAAATATGTGCTGCGTCAGCGTAACCAGTGAGTATTCCATGGCCTCTGTTTTCCCGCTCGCCGACCTTCGTCGCTCCAACGATCCCTTCGCCTGGATGAACAGTATCATCAAGGGCGACTGTGTTGCGGCTTTGGAGGCTCTGCCGGATCAATCGGTGGATGCGATCTTTGCGGATCCACCGTATAATCTGCAGTTGGGGGGCATGCTCCACCGGCCGGACCAGTCTGTTGTCGACGCCGTGGACGATGCATGGGACCAGTTCGCCTCTTTCGAGGCTTACGATGCCTTCACACGCGCCTGGCTGCTTGCCTGCCGGCGCGTGTTGAAGCCGCATGGCACCATCTGGGTTATCGGCTCCTATCACAATATTTTCCGGGTCGGCGCGACGCTTCAGGATCTGAATTTCTGGATTTTGAATGATATTGTCTGGCGCAAGACCAACCCGATGCCGAATTTCAAGGGTCGCCGGTTCCAGAACGCCCATGAAACGATGATCTGGGCCTCGCGCGATGCCAAGGCCAAGAGCTATACCTTCAATTACGATGCGCTGAAGGCCTCCAACGACGATGTGCAGATGCGCTCCGACTGGCTGTTTCCGATCTGCTCCGGCGGCGAGCGCCTGAAGGGCGAGGACGGCAAGAAGATCCATCCGACCCAGAAGCCGGAAGCCCTGCTGGCCCGCGTTATCCTGGCCTCGACCAAGCCTGGCGACGTGGTGCTCGACCCATTCTTCGGCTCCGGCACGACTGGCGCCGTTGCCAAGCGTCTGGGCCGCAATTTCGTCGGCATTGAGCGTGAGCAGGACTATATCGACGCCGCTTCCGCCCGCATCGATGCGGTCGAAGCGCTGGGCAAGGTGGAACTGACGGTCTTGACCGGCAAGAAATCCGAGCCGCGCGTCGCCTTCAATACGCTTTTGGACAGCGGTCTTTTGCAGCCCGGCCAGGTGCTGAGCTGCGAAAAGCGTCGCCATAGCGCCATCATCCGCGCCGATGGCACGCTGGTGTCCGGCACGCAAGCCGGCTCCATCCACCGGGTTGGCGCGAAGGTTCGCGGCCTGGATGCGTGCAATGGCTGGACCTTCTGGCACTACGAGGACGCAGGCAAGTTGAAGCCGATCGATGACTTGCGCAGCCTGGTGCGCGCCAGCATGGGCAAGTTGGCGGGATGAGTTTATCGTGCCGGGTCGGCGCAGTGTCTGCCGCCGTTACGATTTCTTAATCATCGGCGCCGATGCTGACTATCTTCGTCGGTTTTTGTACTCAGTACCGATGAAAGTGACAATGCCCGGCACGGTTTCCGCGCCGGGCATTTTGGCCTTGCCTCAAGTACGCAGGTTGTAATTTTTATGATAGGTCTAGGTTGTCGTATCTTCAAGTTGCAGATGTGCGGCTAATATAAATTAGATATCTAGTTATAAGCACTTAGCGGTTATTCTCGAAGCACTAAACAGGTTCGGACAAGTCTGCCGCTTTATTTCCCATCTTCAACAGATGGGAGACGGGTTTTGGCGGCTTTATACAGGCAGGCACTGGAGCAATACGGGGAGGGCGCCTATGAGGCGGCCCTGAACACCGTTTCGCGCCTGTTGCAAGCCGAACGAAGCAATGCCGAAGCCCATATTCTCGCCGCCACCGTGCATGAGCGTCTTGGCAACCGGCTTGAGGCCGCCGGACTGTTTGAGCGTGTGATTGCGCTTACACCGTCGCGCAAACGTGATGTCGCTTTTCGCGCCTGCTCTCACTATCTGGAAACCGGGCGAGACGATCTTGCTCTACGTGCCTTGCTGGCGCTGCACCGCTATATGCCTGACGATGTCGATGCGAATCATTCGATTTGCAGCCTCTACCGCGAAGCGGGTCGCTATCCGGAGGCGCTACCCTATGCGCTTAAGCTGGTGACGATTGGCCGCGATTTCGACAATTGGTTGAATGCAGGCATGGTGCTGCTGGGGGCAGGGCAGGCGGAACAAGCATTTGTCGTGCTGAAAGCGGCCTACAACGCCCGTCCAACGGAACGGCTGGCGCTGACAGAGTTGTTCTGGTGCGCCATGAACCTTTGCGATTTCGAGCTGGCCACGCGGCTACAGGGGGAGCTTGAGGCTGCCTATGCTGCGGATGGGGCGGTTCTGGACATTCGCGAAAACGTCTTCCGGGCGCTGCAATGGTCTGGCGATGAGGCCTATCATGTCCTGAGTGCGATCCGGACGGGGGAGAAGCATCGAGGCACGGTTGCTCTACGGCGGCCTTACAAGGCCCGGTCCGGGCAAAGGCTGAGGGTCGGCTATGTCTCAGCGGATTTATACCAGCATGCGACGCTCTCGCTTTTAACCGGCGTGATCGAAAACCATGATCGCGACCGTTTTGAGATTTTCGGCATTTGCCATACCGCAGCCAAGAACCGCAAGGGCATGCTGCGCCAACGTTTCCTTGAGGCCATCGATCACTATGTCGACATTCTTGACTTGGATGACGATCAGGCCGCTGCCGCCATACGGCAGCTTGATCTCGACATCCTGATCGACCTCAAGGGATTTACTTTCGAGAACAGGCTGGGGATTTTCTGCCGCCGCCCGGCCCCTGTGCAGGTGGCCTATCTCGGCTTTCCAGGCAGCGTGGTTGGTGTTGGCATTGATTATGCCATTGCCGATTCCATTGTCGCCCCGCCATCGTCGGATCCGTTCTATGCCGAGAAAATCTTCCGGCTGCCCAATAGTTACCAGTGCAATGACAATAGCCGTGAAAAGGTGATGCGCGACGGCCCGCGTAGCCTTCACGGCTTGCCGGAACAGGGTGTGGTGTTCTGTTCTTTCAATCAAGCGGTGAAAATTCGATATCAGGTGTTCAAAACCTGGATGGAAATACTGAAATCGGTTGATGGGTCGGTGCTTTGGCTGATTGATATGCTACCAGTGACGCGAGACAATCTTCGCGCCGCAGCTGTCCGGCTGGGAGTGGCGCCGGAGAGATTGATCTTTGCACCGAAAAAACCGCTCTCGGAGCATTTGCGCCGGTTGCCTTATGCTGATATCGCCCTTGATACCGGGCCTTGTAACGGCCATACGACCACGGCGGATGCCCTTTGGGCTGGTGTGCCGGTTCTGACCTGGAAAGGCACGAATTTTGCCGGCCGCGTCAGCGAAAGTCTTTTGAGTGCCGTTGGCCTGACCGAACTGGTCGCCAACGATCTTACCGAATTCGGCCGCCTGGCGGTCGAACTGGCGCAGGATGAGGTCCGCCAATCTCACCTGCGCCAGAACCTCCTTCAAGCCCGCGACACCGCGCCGCTGTTTGATACGCCCCGCTTCACCCGCGATTTCGAGGCGGCGTTGGAGGCGATTTGCGTGGATGCCGCCAAGGGTTGATCCGGGTGAATCATCAGGGTAAACGATGATTATGGCGCGCAATCTGGCATGGTATAATGCGCGATAACGCGGGAGGCGGATGATGACCATTACCACGCTGCAACAGCTGGAAGCCCTCTATGGCACAGTGAAGGAGACGTCACTTGCCAAGGAAATCGACCATCTGAACGATGATTACGCCGCCTTCGTTAGCGCTTCGCCTTTCATCCTGCTCGCTACAGTCGGCGCTGATGGCACCGATTGCTCGCCAAAGGGCGATGCGCCTGGCTTCGTGGCAATTCTTGACCGCAAGACGCTGGCCATCCCCGACCGCCCTGGCAACAATCGTATCGATAACCTGAAAAACATCATCGAAGACGGTCGGACATCTGTGCTGTTTCTCATCCCCGGCGTCGGCGAAACGCTGAGGGTCAATGGCCGGGCTACGATCAGCGCCGACCCGGACCTGCTGGCCCGCTTTGCCGTCGATGGAAAGCTGCCGAAAAGCGTGATTTTGCTTGCCATCGACAGCGTCTATTTCCACTGCGCCAAGGCCATTCTCCGCTCAAATCTCTGGGACTCCTCCCGCTATGTCGAGCGGTCCACCCTGCCATCACCCGGCCAGATCCTGAAAAACATCGTCAACGGCTTCGATGGCGAAGCCTATGACCAGGAATTGCCCGAGCGGTCGAGGAAGAGCCTGTATTGATCCTCGGTAGAGTTTTCAGAAAGCCATGACCTTTGATGCTGCCGAGAAAGTCACTTCATCTTATGCCCAGGGTCTGTTTCAACAGGCGCTCGATGAATTTGCCGCACTCTTGCCGCCTGCCAGGCAAGATCCGCGAATGATCATCATGGCTGCCCAATGCCATTATCGGCTTGGGCATTTCGAGACGGCGGCGGATCATTATACTCTTGCAGCGGACCTCGTTGCCACTGATGGCATAAGGCTGAACAAAGTTGCATTCGAACTCTATAAAAAGGCCGGGCATACTGAAAAAGCCTTTGCCTCAGCCGAACGCATATTGCAGGTTGAGCCGAGAGACCATGCTGCCGCTATTTTTCGCCGGCATCATTTGTTCGATTTCCTAAGGTTGGATGAGCTGAAAGCTGCCAATGATGCGGCATTGGCGGCAATACTGGCGGGTGATGAATTTGCCATGTCCTGTGAGTTGCCGTTCAACATTCTCCACTGGTGCAGCGATGAGAGCATTCAAGCCCGCATCCTGGGCGAGGGCCGGCCAGACATATCGCCGCAGATCCGCGCAATGCGCCGGCAAAAACCGCATGTGTTTGGTGACAAGATCAGGATTGGCTATCTTTCCAACGATTTTTTCAGTTCTCATGCGACGATGATCCTGTTGCAGGGCGTGCTTGAGCGCCATGACAGAAGCCGTTTCGAGATTATCCTCTATTGCTATTCAAACAAGGCATTGGTCGAAAGCGACAACGGATCGCGCGCCCGCATGGGGATGATCAAGCAAATCGGCGACCTGTCTGATGCGGCGGCCAGCACGATGATCCAGAATGACGACCTGGACATTCTTGTTGATCTGAAAGGCCATACCAAGGATGCCAGAATAGGTCTGGTCAATTCCGGCCTTGCGCCGATACAGGTGGCCTGGCTTGGTTTTCCGGGCAGCGGCATCGGCATAGACTGCGACTATATCATCGGCGATCCGATTGTGACGCCTCAGTCCAACAAGCCGTTTTACCAGGAAAAGTTTTGCCGTTTGCCGGAAACCTATCAACCCAATGACAATATCAACCGGCCCTTGCCGCCAGCAGTGCCGCGAGCAGCTTTGGGCTTGCCGCAGGACAGGTTCGTTCTGGCATCCTTCAACAGCATCAAGAAACTCAGCCCGCAAACTGTCGAGGCATGGCTGAAGATTATGGCGGATCTGCCGGACAGCATCCTGTGGATCCTGTGCAGAAACGACATTGCCAAGGACAATCTCCGGACACTGTTCGCGCGCCATGGCCTGTCAGCGGAACGATTGATCTTCACGCCGCCACTTGCCTATCCGTATCACCTCGCCAGGCTGTCCGCAGCAGATCTTGTTCTCGACAGTTTTCCCTGTTGCGGCCATACGACCACTTCCGATTGCCTTTGGGCCGGGGTGCCCGTTCTGGCGCTGAAGGGCCAGAATTTCGCCTCCCGCGTTTCTGAAAGCCTGCTGACCGCGCTTGGCGTACCGGAACTGGTGGCTGAGACCGTTGATGATTACATTGCCCAGGCGCAAGACCTTGCGCACAACAGAAACCGTCTTCAAGACTTGCGCGACAGGATCGCCGCCAACCGGCACACCGCGCCGCTGTTTGACACCGACCGCTTTACCCGCCATCTCGAAGACGCCTACCGGATGATGGTTGAGCGCGCCAAGGCCGGGCTGGAGCCGGATCATATGGATGTTCCGGCAAGGCCGTTCCCATGACAAGGTTTTGAGGGAGTAGGCTGGCGATCAGGGCTATCAAGCCCTGATCGTATAATCCCGGGCGATGCCCTGCGTCACCGTGAACCAGTTCGATGCCTTCGTGCGCTGCTGATGCGCGTCGAAAGAGGCCTTATCAACAAAGACTTCCGAAACAAGAAAACGCCCGGCGACAGTAGGGCAAGCTTCGACGTTGAAAGATAGGCACCCCGGCTCTGCCCGCGTCAGGGCGATATGCTCAGGCAGGGCCGCCTTCACGGCTTCCAGCCGATCCTCTGTGACGTCGATATAGCCGTCGAGAAACACTTTGGCCATCAGAGCACACCGACGTTAGTGAGATCCGTCTTGAGCTTTTCCGGGCTGACAAAATGCA
Source organism: Gillisella vitis (assembly GCF_021559775.1). Classification (GTDB taxonomy): domain Bacteria; phylum Pseudomonadota; class Alphaproteobacteria; order Rhizobiales; family Rhizobiaceae; genus Allorhizobium; species Allorhizobium ampelinum. The sequence goes on from NZ_CP056047.1 coordinate 488,976, forward strand.
CCGCCTGCCAACCAGCCGCCTTGGCACCCACCACATTGGGCAGGCTGTCATCAATGAAAATCGAATGGGCCGGATCGAGACCAAAGTCCGTGGCATGGCGGTGATAAATCGCCACATCCGGCTTGATCAGGCCGACTTCGCCCGACACTGTGACGCCGCGCGGGCGGTTGAGGAAGGGAAACATCTCCCGAGCTTCAGTGAACGTGTCGGCGGCGAAATTGGTCAGCATGGTCACATCGCGGCCCTCATTAATCAGGCCATTGAAGATCTCGACCGTGCCATCATAGGCATGCGGCACCATTTCGCGCCAATGTTGGCGAAAGGCGCGGATATGCGCTTCGCGGTCGGGATATTGGGCAATCAGCAGGGCTTCGGCATCGGCCCATGTACGGCCCCGGTCCTGTTCGATGTTCCAGTCATGGGTGCAGACATTGTCGAAAAACCATTGCCGCTCCTTGGCATCCGGGATGATCCGGCTGAAGGGCAGGTTGGGGTCGTAATGGATCAGTACCTTGCCGATGTCGAAAACGATATGCCGGATCTCTGCCATGCTCTATTCCATTTTTCTGGCTGCGAAGGCCTCGGGTATAGCCTGGGTGATCGCCTTTTTCATCACCGTCGGCAAGGCCTGGGCTTCAAGATTGATGAGCGGCTCCCACCATCCGTGATCGGCCCAATGGTAATCGTCGGGCCGTCCCTTGACCGCATCGGCCCGGAAGATCGTCAGACGCAGCTCGAAATGGGTAAACACATGAGTGACCACCCCGCAGGCGCGCCAATTGGCGTCCATCGGCGCGCTGGCCTCGCTGTCGTCGCCGTCGATGCGGGCCGTCCATTCGGTGGTCGGCACTTCCGTCATGCCACCCAGAAGCCCCTTGTCGGCGCGCTTGCGCAGCAGGATGCGGTTGCGGTCATCAAGAGCGATGAAGGCGGCACCAAGCCGTATCGGCTTGGCCTTTTTCGCTGCCTTGACCGGAAAATGCTCGGGATCATGGGCTTTCAGCGCCAGACAGTGGGTGTTGAACGGACAGAGCGAACAGGCAGGCCGTTTTGGCGTGCAGATCGTCGCGCCCAGATCCATCATCGCTTGCGCGAAATCGCCGGGCCGCTCAATGGGCGTCAGCGCCGCAACCTGTGCCTTGATCGCCGGTTTGGCCCCGGGCAGCGGATCGGAAATCGCGTATAGCCTTGATATCACTCGCTCGACATTGCCGTCCATCACCGCCGCCTGTCGGTTAAACGCAATGGCGGCAATGGCAGCGGAGGTATAATCGCCAATTCCGGGCAGCGATTGCAGGCCGTCCTGGGTGTCGGGAAAGATACCGCCATGCAGATCGGCGACGGCCTCGGCGCATTTTTTCAGGTTGCGGGCGCGGGCGTAATAGCCAAGGCCTGCCCAGGCCGCCATCACGTCCTCGGTGGGGGCGGCAGCCAGATCGGTGACTTTCGGCCAGCGGGCCAGAAATTTCAGGAAATAGGGTTTGACCGCCTGCACCGTCGTTTGTTGCAGCATCACTTCCGACAGCCAGATGTGATAGGGATCGGGCCTTATACCGCGCGCCGCCATCGGCGGCGAGATCCGCCAGGGCAGATCACGGTGATGGCGGTCATACCAGGCGAGAAGCTCGTCAGCGCTTAGTCCCTCTTGGTGAGGCCCATCTTGGTGAAGCCCGTCTTCGTGAAGGGTTTGTTCGGCAGGTTTTCGGGTTTTCATGCTCATACTATATATATGGTGACGAATCACGGCGCATATCAAGCGTTCCGGATTGCAATGACGAGGCACCATCCAGCCATGGCCTTCAAAAAACGCGGCGCTGCCCAGATTTCGGAACTGGCCAACGGTATCATCGATCCGGTGATTGCACGGCGCGCCGGGATTTCGACGGCGCTGCTGTCGTCCTGGGACGAGATTGCCGGGGCCGATTTTGCCGATTGCACACGGCCTGAAAAGATCGTCTGGCCGAGGCGCGACTATGCCGGACAGGATTCGGGCCAGAAACCCGGCCCGAAGTCGAGTGCGCCTGCCGGTCGTTCCGGCGGGTATCAGGCGGGCGTCCTGACCATTGCCTGCGAAGGGGCGCGGGCGCTGTTTCTCAACCATGCGCAGGGCGAGTTGATTGCCCGCATCAACGGGTTTTTCGGCTATCCGGCCATCGGGCAGATTCGCATCGTGCAAAAACCGGTGTCGAATACCGCCAAGCACCGGCGCGGGCCGGGCCGTCTGGACGCGGTGCAGGCGAAAAAGCTCTCGGAAATGACTGAGGGGATTGAGAGCGACAAGCTCAAAAAAGCAGTCGAGCGGCTGGGCCGGGCGGTATTGTCGCAAAAAAAGCCGAAATGACAGCTTTGTAATTTGAATTGGCAGGCCAAAACCCTCACATACAGTCTAATCCGTGCTGTGGGGCGGTGGTGTGCCTGTCTCGCGACAACTCAGTCTTGCGAGCGATGTCTTGCCAGATGATGTATTGTCAGGGTGTGTGAGACAGGTATAACCGGGCGCAGGTTTACAGCACGATCGTTACTCTATGCGGGTGAAATAATGTCGAATTCAGAACTGACCCTGACCAAGCGCCATCTCCTGGCCGGTATCGCCACGGCGGCCACAGGCCTCGCCGTCTCCGGTATGGTGAGCCCGGCCTTTGCCGCCGCCGAAATGCCCAAGCCCGACCATGATGTCGATATGGCAGAGGTGATGAAACCCGGCCCGCTGCCGGACATGGCACTCGGCAAGCCCGACGCGCCAGTCAAGATCGTTGAATATTTCTCGATGACTTGCCCGCATTGCGCCCATTTTCACGCCACGACCTTCGATACGATCAAGGAAAAATACATCGATACCGGCAAGGTCTATTTCGTGTTCCGCGAGTTTCCTTTCGATCCCGCCGCCACCGCCGCCTTCATGCTGGCGCGTTGCGCCCCGAAGGATCAATATTATCCCTTCATCACCATGTTCCTGAAGCAGCAGCGCTCCTGGGCCGCGCCTGACAACGGCGATGTGCGTGGTGCGATGCTGCAAATGTCGAAAATGGCTGGTTTCACACAGGAAAGCTTCCAGGCTTGCTTGACGAACACCAAGCTTGCCGGTGATGTAACCGCAATGCGGGACCTTGGCGCCAAGCAATTCGGCGTCAACGCAACCCCGACCTTCCTGATCAACGGCAAAAGCTATTCTGGAGATATGTCGGTTGAATCCATGTCGGCGCTCATCGACAGCCTTCTCTGACACTGCGCATCCGATCAAGACGGGCGGTGGCGAAAGCCATGCGCCCGTTTTTTTGTGGTCGGTGTCAGTGTTGGGCTTCGCCCACCTCTTGCCTCTGCCGCCACCTTCTCCCCGCAGGGGAGAAGAGTCAGGAGCCGCAGCGTCCCGGTTCTCCTCTCCCCAGCGGGGAGAGGTCCGCCGAGCGCAGCGGAGGCGGGGTGAGGGGGAGCCACACGGTCTTCCCTTTGACTGTTCCTTACAAAAACCTTCTCAATCTGGCAGACAATACGCTTCAGAGGCTGCTGCTCCTGAGGATCTCTTTGTTGGGATAGGCCCATGAAGTTCACCAAGCTTCGTGTCGTCGGCTTCAAATCCTTCGTTGAGCCTACCGAATTCATCATCGAACGCGGATTGACCGGCGTGGTCGGGCCGAACGGCTGCGGCAAGTCCAACCTGGTCGAGGCGCTGCGCTGGGTGATGGGGGAAAACTCCTATAAGAACATGCGCGCTTCCGGCATGGATGACGTGATCTTTTCCGGCTCCGGCAATCGCCCCGCCCGCAATTCGGCGGAGGTTGGGCTTTATCTCGACAATTCAGACCGCACCGCGCCCGCCGCCTTCAACGACAGCGACGAAATTCAGGTCAGCCGCCGCATTGAGCGGGAAAACGGTTCGGTCTATCGCATCAATGGCAAGGAAGCCCGCGCCAAGGATGTGCAATTGCTGTTTGCCGATGCCTCGACCGGGGCGCGGTCGCCGTCGATGGTCGGCCAGGGGCGGATTGGCGAACTCATCCAGGCCAAACCGCAGGCACGCCGACAATTGCTGGAAGAAGCCGCTGGCATTTCCGGACTGCATTCGCGCCGCCACGAGGCGGAACTGCGGCTGCGAGCCGCCGAAACCAATCTGGAGCGGCTGGAGGATATTGTCGCCCAGCTGGAAAGCCAGATCGAGAGCCTGAAGCGCCAGGCCCGGCAGGCCAATCGCTTCAAGATGCTGTCCGCTGATATCCGCGCCCGCGATGCCATGCTGCTGCATATCCGCTGGACGGAAGCGCGGCAGGCCGAGGCCGAGGCGGAAGCCTCGCTCAACGAAACGACCTCGCTGGTGGCCGAGCGGGCGCAGGCGCAGATGGAAGCGGCCAAGGCCCAAGCCATTGCCAGCCTGCAATTGCCTGCGTTGCGTGACGAAGAGGTCAAGGCCGCAGCCAGCCTGCAACGCTTGCAGATTGCCCGCAGCCAGTTGGAGGAAGATGCCGGACGGCTGTTCAAACGCCGCGACGAACTGACCCGGCGGCTGTTGCAGTTGGAAGAAGACATTGCCCGGGAGCAACGGCTGGTCGATGACAATGCCGAAATTCTCGAGCGGCTCGCTGCCGAGGAATCCGAACTGGAAGACGTGCTGACGGAAAGCGGCCAGGAGGCCGACGATCTGCGCATTGCTTTCGAGGAAGCATCGGCAACCCTTGCTGACAGCGAAGCCCGCTTTGCCGCTGCGACCGCCGACCGCGCCGAAGCGGCAGCCGGGCGCAACCAGCTGGAACGGGCGCTGCGCGACCTCGCCGACAAGCGGCTGCGGCTGGAGCGTCAGGCCGACGAGGCAGGCCGCGAACTGGACGCCGTGGCCGAAAAGCTCGCCGCCCTGCCGGACCCGGAGGAAAAGCGCGAGGCGGTGGAAGCCGGTGAATATGCGGTGGAAGAGGCCGAAAGCACGGTTGCGCAAGCGGAAGAGGCTTTAAGCGCCGCCCGTCGGGCCGAGGCGCTGGCCCGTGGCCCGGTGGAAGCCGCCCGCTCTGCATTGGCGGCGCTGGAAACCGAGGCGAAAACCATTGCCAAAATGCTGGCCTCTTCGGCCAGCGCCGGAGAGTTTTCGCCGGTGGCCGATGCACTGACGGTGGAGCGCGGCTTTGAAACGGCGCTGGGGGCCGCCCTTGGCGATGATCTGGAAAGCCCGCTCGACGCACAGGCTCCCGCCCATTGGGCCATGCCCGGGCCGGATGGTGATGATCCGGCTTTGCCCGCTGGCATCGTGGCGCTTGCAGCCCATGTTTCCGCGCCGCAAGCGTTGTCCCGTCGCCTGAAGCAGATCGGCATCACCGATGCGGATACCGCGCAACGCCTGCAACCGGATCTGAAGCCCGGCCAGCGGCTGGTGACGCGCGAAGGGGCCGTCTATCGCTGGGATGGCCATGTTACCGGCTCGGAAGCGCCGAGTGCGGCAGCCCTTCGCCTTGCCCAGAAGAACCGTCTAAAGGCGCTGGAAGAAGAGATTGACGAGGCTCGCATCGGGCTGGAAGACGCTGAAGAACAATTGACGGCAGCGCGCGAGGCGGTAACGTCGAGCGAAGCGCGTCTTGGCGAAGGGCGTGAGCGCCAGCGGTTGATCCTGCGTCAGCTGTCGGAAGCCCGCGAGGCGTTAAGCGCTGCCGAGCGTGCCAGCGGCGATCTGCTGCGCCGTCGCGCCGTGGTGGAAGAGGCGGTCAACGGTCTTCGCGCCCAGATCGAGGAGGCTGAAAGCCTGGCCGAAGAAGCGCAGATTGCCCTTGCCGATCAGGCCGACCTGACGGCGCTGGACGAACAATTGCGGCAATTACAGATGGAGGTTGCCACCGGTCGCGGATTGGTGGCCGAAGCCCGTGCCCGTCATGAAGGGTTTGCCCGCGAAAACGACCAGCGCCAGCGCCGGATCATGGCGATCCGTCAGGAGCGGCAAAGCTGGGCGCAGCGTGCTGCAAGTGCTGCTCAGCATATCGCCACGCTGAGGGAGCGCGAGGCGGAAGCCCGCGACGAAATGGCCGAGCTGGACGCTGCCCCCGACGAATTCGACGAAAAGCGCCGCCTGCTGATGAGCGAGCTGGACAAGGCCGAGAGCGCCCGCCGCGCCGCAGCAGACCGGTTGGTGGAGGCCGAGGCCCGCCAGCGTCAGGCCGATCAGCTCGCCGCGAGCGCCCTTTCGGCGCTGGCCGAAGCCCGTGAGCGCCGGGGCCGGGCGGAAGAACGGCTGTTGTCTGGACGCGAGCGGCGCAAGGATGCCGAGGCCCGCATTCAGGAAGCGCTCAATGTCGGCCCGCACGAAGCCTTCCGCCTCACGGGGCTGAAGCCCGATGACGCGATCCCTGATCTGCGCGAGGTCGAGCGCGATCTGGACCGCCTGAAAATCGAGCGCGAACGGCTGGGTGCCGTCAACCTGCGCGCCGATGAAGAGCAGAAGGAACTCTCCGACAAGCTCGCCGCGCTGATCAAGGAGCGCGACGACGTGATCGACGCGATCCGCAAGCTGCGTGGCGCCATCCAGAGCCTGAACCGCGAGGGCCGGGAACGCCTGGTGGCGGCGTTCGACGTGGTCAATGCGCAGTTCCAGCGGCTGTTCACCCACTTGTTTAACGGCGGCACGGCGGAATTGCAGCTGATCGAAAGTGACGATCCGCTGGATGCTGGCCTCGAAATCCTCGCCCGTCCGCCCGGCAAGAAGCCGCAGACCATGACGCTGCTATCGGGCGGCGAGCAGGCTTTGACGGCGATGGCGCTGATTTTCGCGGTCTTCCTCACCAATCCGGCTCCGATCTGCGTGCTTGACGAAGTGGACGCCCCGCTCGACGACCACAATGTCGAGCGCTATTGCAACCTGATGGACGAAATGGCCGCCTCGACCCAGACCCGTTTCGTGATCATCACCCACAACCCGATCACCATGGCCCGCATGAACCGGCTGTTCGGCGTCACCATGGCCGAACAGGGCGTCTCGCAACTGGTGTCCGTGGATTTGCAGACGGCGGAGCAATTGCGCGAGGCTGTGTGACCGTCTTCGACGGCAGGCCTAGGCTACCGGCATCGGACCGAAAGGAACATGCAGAGGGAAGGACGGTCTGGCTTGTTCACCGTGAACCTGTCGGGCAGTCATAAACAGGAGATTTGCATGCCCCGCTGGATACTGCTGCTGACCGCTCTTGCCTGCCTTTTTGCGATTCCGGCAGCAGCCGAAAATCTTTCCGGCAATTTCCTTGCGCAGACCGTGAAAACCTCCAAGCCGCATCGCGAGGCGCTGACGGGGCTGGTGCGCGGGCGGCAGGGCATTCCGCTCTGGGTGCTGAACATGGTCCGCAAGGATGATTATATCGGGCTGGCTTCGGTCGAAATGCCTGTTGACGCCAAGCCCATGCAATTATTCTACGCCTGCCAGCCAAAACGATGCGAGCAAAGCGCCGTTCGTGTACTGTTTTCCGCCGATGGCAAGCATGCGGTGATGCGTATTGAGGACCAGGCGGAAGGCGAGATCTTCCTCGGCATGCCAAGCGAGGCGGAAAAGACCGCATTGGCGCGTGCTCCCGGCTGATACTCTGAGAAATAGCGATTTTAAATCATGCTGCCTGCAACGGATGAAAAATTGCAATCCTTTGTATTGAAATAGAAAATAGAGGTTTTCCTTTTTGCGGAGGTATTTTCTCCTCGCTGGCAAGCCACGATTGCTAAATGCCAATTCCAATAGTATGCTCAACATACTTTACAGCATCTTGCCGCGCCTATGGCGTGGTCATGATCGCTGTAGGATTATCCAAAAAGGTCTGACCGGGCGCGAGGAGGCGAGCGGTTGAACCGTTATCGGCATCAATGGGAGGCATTATGCTGTCGACAACATCGCGACCGGGCTCGTCCCGGATCATTTTTCTGGTTTTTCTGGCGGCGATGATTGAAGGTTTCGACCTTCAGGCTGCGGGCGTGGCGGCGCCGAAACTGGCGCCGGTCTTCGGGCTGACACCCGCCCAGATGGGGCTGTTCTTTTCTTCTGCAACGTTTGGCCTGATCTTTGGCGCCGTTTCCGGCGGCATGATCTCCGACCGGTTCGGACGCCGCTTGGGTCTTAGCCTGGCGCTTTTCATCTTCGGGATCTTCTCGCTCGCCACGGCAGCAGTCACATCCGTGGAAGGGCTGATCGCCATGCGGTTCCTCACCGGCGTCGGCCTGGGCGGGGCGCTGCCGAACCTAGTGGCCATTGCTGTCGAATCGACCACGCCGGAGCGGCGCGGCCGGGCGGTGTCGATCATGTATGCTGGCATTCCGTTTGGCGGGGCGATTGCAAGCGTGGTGGCCATGGCCGGTCTGCACGACGACTGGCGCACCATTTTCATCGCAGGCGGTATCATGCCGATGCTGCTCGTGCTGCCGCTGTTTATGATGTTGCCGCAGCTCAAGGTCGAAAAGTCAGAAAAGACCAAGAAGGAGGGTGCCTGGCGTCAGGTTTTCTCCCCCGATACGGCGCTGCGCAGCGTCCTGCTCTGGACGGGCTTTTTCTTTGGCATCATGGTCCTGTATCTGCTTCTCAACTGGTTGCCGACCCTTCTGGTGACGCGCGGGCTGGATCGCCAGCAGGCTGGCCTCATTCAGGTGATTTTCAATATCGCCGGGGCCGTGGGTGGCTTGACGGGTGGATGGTTCCTTGATGGGAAGCGCAAGGTCTTCAACGGCTCGCTCTGCTTCCTTCTTTTGGTGGTCTCTCTTGTGCTGCTGGGACTGGCACCGGCCAATTTTGCCGCCAATGCCATTGCCGGTGCCTTGATCGGGGTGAGCGTCATGGCGGCTCAATCGCTGCTCTACGGCATTGCGCCGCAATGCTATGCGCCGGATGTTCGTGGCACCGGTGTCGGGCTTGCTGTCGCCGTCGGACGGGTCGGCTCGGTGGTCGGGCCGCTGTTTGCCGGTGGTTTGATTGCTGCTGGGCGCTCGCCGACCGAGGTGTTGATGGCGATCGTGCCGGTGGCTGTTATCGCTGGTATCGCAACCGTTCTGCTGTTGTCGCGGCTGCGCGACCTGCCGCAGGATAGCACTGCGAAGGGTGTGCCAGGCCATGCAACGCCCTCCATGGTCAAGCCTTGACCGGCTGCGGATCTTGCTTGGGAAACCGTCTGGCATTCTGGTTGTAAAACCTCAACTGCCGATGGTTTCTCCGGGATAAACGCCCCAGACCAGGCCCTGCCGGACAAAGCCGGAAGGGCCACCTCGTTCTACCGAGACGGAACACCAATGCCCGTCGCAGCCACCGATTTTCAGCCGTACCCGTGGCTGGAGTTGGGCGGTGATGGCAGCCGTGGCAAGCGGGCGAGTGCGCAGCATGACGAGATCGCCTTTTGAGCCGCGCCAGGGGGCGACAAGGCCGGTGCGCGCGCCGCTGAGCATGACAGCCGACATCCAGCCGCTGGTGCCGTCGCTATCGCGAACCTGCCGCCAATTGTCGTATTCCTCGATGATTTCCACCGGCAGGCCCCGAGCCTCGTAGATAAAGCGGACGGGGTAATCGGTGGAAGGGCCAGCCCGCATCCTCACCCTGTCGGCCTTCAACGAGGCAAATCGGGGCAGGGGATAGCCGGTGACGCGACCCGTCTGCCGCAGCATCGGCATGGCCGCAGCCGTGCCGGGCGCAAGCAGGCTTGCCGCCCCGATCAACGGGGTCAGCAACAGGGTGGCCAGCAGGGCGCGGCGGTTCACACGGGGAGCCACTGAACATGACGGACCGTATTCCCTTTTCAAATGTCTCAAGGCCTCGATACATTTGAGATGGTCGAAATCTGTTGACGGCGAGAATGCGTCATCATCTTGGAGCCTGTGTATGCAACCGCCTTTGGCGGTCAGGGGGCGTTTCTCAGGCATGGTCGGTTTTGGACATGTCAGCGGCAGGCCTGGGCCTGTTTCAGCGCCGCCGAAACGCCCTGGAGCGAATAGGTATAGGTGGTGTGGGTGCCGCGCTTCGAGGTGGTTTTCACGGTCATCCGGCGACCTTGCTTCATGGCGGCAATCACCTTGGCGTCCTCTGCTTCCAGCCGGGTCCAGCCGACATTGGCTTTCGGCACCATCTGAAACGTCTTGTCATCGACGTTCACATCGATGGTCGAGCCCTGAGCGACGTTGTAGCCCATGACGGCCTGGGGGTAATAATTGACGCCGCCGGTCTTTTTCGGGGCGATCAGGAAGAAATTCTTGCCATGGTCGATGCCCACAGGATCTTCCTTTGAAGGCACGGACAGCACATAGCAAACGGTCTTGCCGCCATCCTTGTAGGAAAACAGCCCCCAGTGATCGAACTGCTTGACCATCCGAGGGGCTGCCGATGCAAAGCTCGCCGAAAACCCAAGAATGGCAAGCATTAATGCAACGGTTTGTAGTGATGACATATCTGGCAATCTCCTTTGGTTGAGTGGGTCGCGGTTCGTTCTCTACCCCAATCCGCCAGCCATGAGGTTACCGCGACGTTAATTTCTCTTCACAATTGGTTGAGCCAATTTGCGACATTCCGTCGCAAATTCGTGAAATATCAATGGATTGACCAAGAAAATTACCATCGAAACAGATGTAGGCCGCGTTCCGGTATCAGTCATCGCTCTATACCGCGTCGAGCCTCGACACACGGATCTTTCGCGCGGGATGCCGCAATTATGCTGCAATGCGGGATACGATTGATATTATGAGATTTTCAACGGATCACGAATGCGCTAAGTCTTTTGAGGGATAAAAGCATCGGACCGAAAAGTGGAAACCGGTTTTCGGATCATCCGATGCGGAGATAAAAGCATCGGACCGGAAAAGTGGAAACCGGTTTTCGGGCAATCCGATGCGAAAACAAGAACAGTCGGGCGGAGAAAGAAAACGACCATGGGGAAGTGGGTCTACAGCTTCGGCGGCGGCAAGGCTGAGGGCGGTGCTGGCGATGTTGAACATTTGGGTGGTAAAGGTGCCAATCTCGCTGAAATGGCGGGTCTTGGCCTGCCCGTGCCGCCGGGGTTGACGATTGTCACGGATGCCTGCACGCATTTCTACGCCCATGGTCGCAGTTTGGCCGACGACATGAAGGCAGAGGTGTTGGCCGGTATCGACCTGATCGAAGCCGAGACCGGACGCACGTTCGGCAATGCCAAAAATCCCCTGCTTTTGTCGGTGCGCTCGGGTGCGCGCACCTCCATGCCGGGCATGATGGATACGGTTCTCAATCTCGGCCTGAACGATGAGACGGTGGTCGGTCTTGCCCATCGCGCCGGAGACGCTCGCTTTGCCTGGGACAGTTACCGCCGCTTCATTCAGATGTATGGCGATGTCGTTCTGGGGTTGGATCACGAAGTGTTCGAGGAAATTCTTGAGCATGAGAAGGGCCGGTTTGGCCATGAACTCGACACCGAACTGAGCGCCGACGAATGGCAGCATGTGACTGACCTCTACAAGCAATTGATCGAGGATGAGCTGGGCGAACCCTTTCCGCAGGACCCTGAGGTTCAGCTCTGGGGGGCGGTGGCAGCGGTGTTTGCCAGCTGGATGAACGCCCGCGCCATCACCTATCGGCAGCTGCACAATATTCCCGGCCATTGGGGCACGGCGGTCAATATCCAGGCCATGGTGTTTGGCAATCTCGGCTCCAGTTCGGCCACCGGCGTGGCGTTTACCCGCAACCCGTCGACGGGCGAAAACCAGCTTTACGGCGAATTTCTGGTCAATGCCCAAGGTGAGGACGTGGTAGCGGGTATCCGCACCCCGCAATCCCTGAGTGAGCGGGCGCGGCTGGAAAGCGGTTCCGACAAGCCGTCGATGGAAAAGCTGATGCCCAAGGCCTTTGCCGAGTTTACGGCGGTCTGCGCGCAGCTTGAAACCCATTACCGCGACATGCAGGATGTGGAATTCACCATTGAGCGCGGCAAGCTGTGGATGTTGCAGACCCGCTCCGGCAAGCGCACCACCAAGGCGGCCATGAAGATCGCTGTCGATATGGTGGCGGAAGGGCTGATCGATGAGGACGAGGCGGTGTCGCGCATCGAGCCGGCGTCGCTGGACCAGCTTTTGCATCCCACCATCGATCCGCGCGTGGCGCGGGATGTGATCGGCTCAGGCCTGCCGGCGTCGCCGGGGGCGGCTACCGGCGAAATCGTCTTTACCGCCGAAGATGCGGTTAGCGCCAAGGAGGAAGGCCGCAAGGTCATTCTGGTGCGCATGGAAACCAGCCCGGAAGACATTCACGGCATGCATGCCGCCGAAGCCATCCTGACCACCCGTGGCGGCATGACCAGCCATGCGGCAGTGGTGGCGCGGGGCATGGGCATTCCCTGCGTGGCCGGTGCCGGCAGCATGCGGGTCGATATCCGCAATGGCGTGCTGCTGGGCGTCGGCGTCAAGCTGAAGAAGGGCGATATCATTACCATAGACGGTTCTTCCGGCCAGGTTTTGCAGGGCGCCGTGCCGATGCTGCAACCGGAACTGTCGGGGGATTTTGCCCAGCTGATGCAATGGGCCGACCGCACGCGTCGCATGACGGTGCGCACCAATGCCGACACGCCGGGCGATGCGCGGGCCGCCCGCTCTTTCGGCGCTGAGGGTATCGGACTTTGCCGCACCGAACATATGTTTTTCGAAGGTGAGCGCATCCATGTGATGCGCGAAATGATCCTGGCCGAGGACGAGGCCGGACGACGCGCCGCGCTCGACAAGCTGTTGCCGATGCAACGCTCGGACTTCACCGAGCTGTTTACCATCATGCATGGCCTGCCGGTGACGATCCGTCTGCTTGATCCGCCATTGCATGAATTCCTGCCGAAGACCGTCAAGGAAATCGCCGAGGTGGCGGTGGCGATGGGCATGGAGCCGCGCGCGCTGGCGCAGCGGGTCGAGGCTTTGCACGAGTTCAACCCCATGCTCGGCCATCGCGGCTGCCGGTTGGCGATTTCCTATCCTGAAATTGCCGAGATGCAGGCGCGGGCGATTTTCGAAGCCGCTGTTGCCGCAGGCCTTGAGACCGGTGCACCGGTCGTGCCTGAGATCATGGTGCCGCTGGTCGGGCTGCGCTCCGAGCTGGATTATGTGAAGGGCGTGATCGACCGGATTGCCTCCGAAGTGATGCGGGAAGGCAAGCTGGAAATCTCCTATCTGGTCGGCACGATGATCGAGTTGCCGCGCGCCGCCATCCGCGCCCATGTGATTGCCGAGGCTGCGGAGTTTTTCTCCTTCGGCACCAATGACCTGACCCAGACGACGTTCGGCATGTCACGCGACGACGCAGCCGCCTTCCTTCCGACCTATCAGCGCAAGGGGATTATCGAGCGCGATCCATTCATCTCGCTGGATTTCGACGGGGTCGGCGAGCTGATCCGCATGGCCGCCGAGCGCGGTCGCCAGACCCGGCCCGATATGAAGCTCGGTATTTGCGGCGAACATGGCGGCGACCCGGCCTCGATCCATTTCTGCGAGGATGTCGGGCTGGATTACGTCTCCTGCTCACCCTTCCGGGTGCCGATCGCCCGGCTGTCCGCCGCCCAGGCAAGTATCAAGCAAAGGCGCCTCATGGCGAAGGAAGTTTGAAGCCAACTAATGTTTATTCGCCGTTTCGGCACAAAATGCCCTGTTCAGTTGCATTTTATCAATTGAATTTCGGCTTTGTTTCAAATGGTTTTATAAAACAGCTACCCAACAAGGATTGAAGAACAGGACTGGTGTCCCGGACGCTTCAGCACATGGTTGGGTAAAATGCGCTTTAGAGACCTGCTTTCAAAATTCATCGCTGATGACAATGGCAATTTTGCCATCATGTCGGCCATTCTGCTGATGCCGCTGCTTTTGGCCGTCGGTGCAGCGTTGGACTACAGTTCGTCGCGGGACCATCGCAATGATATCCAGGTGATTTCCGATTCGGCTATCCTGGCGGCGGCTTCGAGCTATTCCTCGTCCTCGGGCGTCGATGCCCTGGCGGCGGAGATCGATAGCTATCTCGCCTCCGATACGGCGGATCAGGGCGCCAATGATGTCGATAGTGCCGCAGTCCCCAAACGGTTGAGCGGCCCGACCCTGTCAGCGGATGGCAAGGAAATCTGCGTCGTCGTCGGCGAAAGCGTTCCCACCAGTTTCATGCAACTGGCCGGGGTCAAGACGGTGAATGTTTCCGTCAAGTCCTGTGCGGCGCTGCCGGGCAATATCGATCTCGAAGTGTCCCTGGTGCTCGACGTATCCAGCTCGATGATTGAGGAAGGGCGTTTCGGGCCGATGCAGACGGCGGTGAAGAGCTTTCTAACCTCCTTTGCCAATGATGCGACGGTTGCCAAACGCAGCAAGATCGCCATCGCGCCGTTTTCCAGTCGTTTCAACATCGGCCTTCCCCATAAGGATTGGCTGAAGGCTTATGGTGGCAATGCTGCCGTTCCTAGCCGTTGGACCGATCCCAAGTCCTATTATTCGTCCTCAAGCTATAGTTTCACGCAGTGGATCGATAATGTGACGCCGCTCGCCTATACCTCGAAAAATTACTATTGGATCGGCTGCGTCGAGCCACGTGCCGATGTCGAAATGAAAGATAGTGGTAGCATCGGCACCAATGGCCTGAGCGACGCACCACCCAGCACCGAGGCCTTCGTGGCCCAGGATTCCAATAGCGGTTCCTCTACCAGTTTCTGCCCGCCACCCATCGTCTCCCTGACGTCGAGCTTTAGCACGTTGCAAAGCGCCATCGCCAACATGACGTCGGAAGGCTCCACCCGGCTCGATGCCGGTATGCTGGCGGGATGGTACACGCTGTCGCCGAAATGGCGTTCGGCATGGGGTGGAGGGACCTCGCCCGCCGATTATTCCGAGAAGGTCAAGAAGGTTATTGTTTTCATGACCGATGGTGAGATGAATGTGAAATACGGACCCAGTGACTCTGACAAGCTGGACTGGATCTGCAACAAGACCCGCACAAGCGCCTGCAATGACATCGCCACCAATGCGCTTCTGACAACTTGCGACTCGATCAAATCCAACAATATCGAGATTTACGCGATTTCCTATAGTTCGGAAGCCGATGTCCAGAATTTGCAGACCTGTTCCAGCGGAACCAAATATTACTTCAGCGCCTCCACCACCAATATCAAGGATGTCTATACGGCGATCTCCAAGAACATTATCGGCAGTACGGTGCGGCTGACGCAGTGAACAGGACGGCGACAGACGGGATGAATAGCAGTGCGGGTGACAAATCGCCTTGATTATGAGATAGGCCGGGTCGTCACACTCGCAAAGGCCAGGCCCGATGAACGACACGCACCGGACATCCTCCACGGCGCCCACCTCCCGCAAACGCCGTCAGAAGGGCCGCGACACCACGCCGCCCGGCTTACAATCTGGCAAGCAGCAGCGCGAGGGGCAGGGCAAGGCCGGTCCTGCGGCTGCCTCCGGTAATGACAAATGGGCGCAGGCCCGCCGCGTTATGAAGACGGATCGTTTTCGCGCCAGTGCGCTGCTGGCCGGTTTCGGCCTGTTCCTGTTGGCCGTGTCGCAAAGCCTGCCGCATGATTATGGTTTCACCGAGCTGGGCGCGCTGTTCACCTTCTCGGTATATGATCTGGTTCTGGCCATGCTAGGCATCGCGGTCGCCTGTGCGATGATGCCCAGCGCCCGACAATTCGCCATTACCATCGGCGTGTTTCTCGGCGTCTTATCGGTCATGCTGCTATTTTTCGACCCGATTTTCGTCGCCATCCGCGAAAGCGCGCTGGGGCAGGTGCTTTACCTGATCGCACCGCTGGCCGTCGCCATCACCGGTGCCAGTCTCTGGCTTTCGGGGCGCTGGCGGGATCGGGCCATGCTGGCATCCGCTGCTGTTGTCGGTTTTTCCTTCTCGTTGTTTCTTGGCCTGGACGATTTCGGCGTCGGCATTCCGTCTTTTGCGATTGCCTCTGTGCTTTCGGCCCTGTGGATCATTCTCACCCCGGCCTTTCTGCTACGCTGCTTCAAGGGCCCCTGGCTGAACATTCCCTCGCGTATCCTCGGCAGCTGGCTGCTGGTCATTGCCATTATCGTCACCGTCTCGCTCTATGTGCCGCTGCCAATCAAGACCCAGCCGCCCGTCGATCTCGGCCAGCCGGACCTGTCAATCGATGGCGAGGATCCCGGTACAGCTCCGACCGACCCCTCTGCCCTGCAGGACCCCTCTGCCCTGCAAGATAAGGGCGCCTACGGCTCGATGAATTCCAATGGCACGCAGGTGCCTGATTTCCTGGAAGAGGAACCAAAGCCTGACCCCAATGCCCCTTCCGTGTTCGAGGGGTTGAAAACACCGAAGATTGGTGGATGAGAATGCTTATGGCAGATGCCTTGTTTCTGCGGTCGGGCGTGCATTTGATGCTTGTGAAAGATGGGCGCGCATGCGTTGCGACAGCCAGTCGGTGAATACCAGCCGTCGTTCATCGGCGGCAAAATCGCTATTGGAGACGGCGAGATAATGGGTGCCATCCTGATGAAACGCACCGAGTGCGGCCAGTCGTCCGGCTGCCATATCCGTCGTCACCATATGGATCGATGCCAGCGCGACACCCTGGCCAGCCATCGCCGCCTCAAGGGCCAGATAGAAATGCTCGTAAAAAATGTCCGAGTTGAACTTGCGGGTTCCCGGCTGGGTCTTGCGCCAGTTCAGCCAGGCATCGGGACGCGAGCGGGTATGCAGGGCCGGTACGCTGGGGCGAGGTGCGTTGTTGAGATCAGCCGCCACCTGCGGCGTGCAAACCATTCCCATCGCTTCCGGCGCCAGTTCCCTCACATGCAGGCGGGGGTCGATGGCAAAATCGTTGCGCCGCACGGCAAGGTCGACGTGATCGCGGCGAAAATCGATTTTTCCGCCCGCGGCGAGAACCTTGACATCCAGACCGGTCCTTTCTTTCAGATCGCCAAGGTTTGGTATGAGGAATTTCAGGCAGAGCGTCGGTTCGCAGGAGACGATCAGGGGTTGCGCATAGGCATTGCTGCGAAAATCCGTGACGACATTTTCCAGATCCTGGAACACGGAGGCAAGCCTGGCCGCCAGTTGACGACCGCGCTCCGTCAGGAAGACCGCCCGGTTACGGCGAAGGAACAGCGGCTCGCCCAGACTTTCCTCCAGATTCTTGACCTGCTTGCTGATCGCCCCGTGTGTGACGTGCAATTCCTGGGCCGCCAACACAAAACTTTCATACCGCGCCGCCACCGCAAAGGCCTTCAAAGCCCCCAATTGTGGCAGGCGCGCCATCCTGGATCGGAATTCGGAACTGTCGGTCATATGTGTGAATTTACCTCACGCTTTTGCTCGAAAATATATCGGTTTTCACGAAACACAACATATGATTGATAATCGGTGTCGGCGGGTTACGCCGATTAAATCGGAGCCATTTTAATGCAAGGCAATATTTCAGTTTTAAAGCACAGCGATCCGGCCAATGTGACCAATATCGATGTCTGCCAACAGTTGCATGACTTCGATTTTGTGTTTCTTGAAGGCAACAATTTTCTCGATGTCATTCATCAAAGCCATTTTAGCAGCCAGGACATTGCTGATTTTCAGGCGTCCTGGGATGATCTTAAACCGGATACCTATATGGCCGACGGCGGCAAATATCGCCTTCGCCGGTACGCAACCCTGACGGGCGCGCCTAAGGGCGGGCCCGTCAGTCTCGAAAAGCATCAGCCACATTTCCAAACGACCTCCTACAATCCTCTGAATGGCGGCATTGAGCGCCATTTCGAGCCGGTATTGGCATCGACCATTGAAAATCCGGTGATGCAGGCGATTTTCTCCTTCGCCTCTTCCACCTTCGGCGCTCTCTCGCCTTTTTCGACCTGGCACATGGAGTTGCATCAGTTCCGCATTGAAGCCGTGCAGACCGGTGGAAAGCCAACACCTGAAGGCGTTCACCGCGACGGTGTGGATTTCGTGCTGATGGTTCTCATCAATCGGCAGAATATTGTTGGTGGCGAAACCTCCATCCTGGATCGGGACGGCGTCAAGCTGGCGGAATTTACGCTGACGGACCCCTTCGATGCTGCAATTGTCAATGATGAACGCGTTGCCCATGGCGTAACGCCGATCACCAAGCTCGATCCCGACCAGCAGGGCCTGCGCGATGTTCTGGTCCTGACCTTCCGCCGCAAATAAATGCAGATGTCAGCCGCGCGGAACCGCGCGGCTGTTGCCGGATCCGGAGCCCACATATTTATGGAACAAATACTTCTGATTGCTTCGATAACCTGGCTGGCCGTTCTCAGCCCCGGCGCGGATTTTGCCATGGTGTCGCGCAATAGTTTTCTCTATGGCCGCAAATCCGGGCTGGCGGCCTCGATGGGCATTGCCATCGCCTGCTGGTTTCATGTGATCTATGCCATGTTCGGCATTGCGATCATCCAGCATATTTTCCCCAATATTCTGGATATCATCAAATTCGTCGGCGCGGCCTATCTGGTCTATGCGGGCCTGGCCACGGCCTTCAGCAAGATACGCGATGTCGAAGGCAGTCTGGTTCCCAGCGACAGATCCATGGGCCGGGAAATGATGACCGGTATTCTGACCAATGGTCTCAATCCGAAGACGTCGATTTTCGTGATCAGTCTCTACACGCAATTCATCGGTAAGGACACGCCGCTGTCGCACCAATTGCTTTGGGGCCTGTTCATCTCCCTGTCGCATTTGCTGTGGTTCGCATCCGTTTCGACCTTTCTGTCCAACCCGGCCATTCGAACCGTTGTGCTGCGTCGCCAGCGCCTGTTCAATATCCTGATCGGGGTCGTGCTCGCCTCGCTGGGGGCCATTCTGTTCACCGCGGGCACTTTGGGGAGTGGCGCGCAATGACCGCATCCATCTGTTCCTTCATCGATCTCGAAGGCGTTCTCGTTCCGGAAATGTGGCCGCATATCGCCAAGTCGTTCGGAATTCCCGAACTCCAAGCGACCACGCGGGAAATTCCCGATTACCGTCAATTGCTGGATCAGCGGATCAAGCACCTGTCCGATCACCACGTTACCCTGGCCGAAATCTGCGCCAGTGTCGCGGAACTCGATCTGTTCAATGGGGCGGTGGAATTCCTCGCAGCGCTCAAGCTGCGTGGGCGTGTGGTGATCGTCTCGGATTCCTTCAGCCCGATGAACCGGCATTTTATCGAGCAGATCGCTGCTGATCAGGTCCTCTGTCACAGTTTTCAGACCAATGACGAGGATATCGTCACCGGCTTCGACTTCTGGAATGGGCTGGCTGGAAAACATCTCTGTTTCGACGCCGTCGATACCGAGGGGTGCGCCCATTTTGCAATGGGCGACGCGTTGAACGACATTTCAATGATCCGTGCGGCGACCTATGGCGTGCTGTTTCAGCCCTCGATGGCGACGCTGCTGGCCGCGCCGGATCTGCGGGCTACATCATCCTATAGTGAAGTCCTCGATATCCTCGATGAAGCCATTTATATCAATAGCAGATCGGCCTCAAAGAGGGCCACGACTTTCCTGGGGAGCGCTTTCGGCTGACAGCATATACGACCACGTATCATGCTAGAGTTTTCCTTACAGCACCGTGCGTTTTATAAAACGCACGGTGCTGTAACGTTTTAAATCTGCTGCATAATTCCTTAAATCGACTCCGATTTAAGGAATTATGCAGCAGCGTCACCGCTCCCGGAATGCCTTGTTGAAATAACTGGCCAGCGGTTTGGTGAGGTAGGTGAAGGGTGAGCGTTCCGTGGTCTGGATAAAGGTTTCGACCGGCATCCCCGGCAGGACCTGGACATCGCCCAGTCGGGCAATTTCCTGTTCATCGGGCTTTATCTTCGCCTTATAGAAGCTGTTTCCAGTCTTTTCATCATTGAACACGTCGGCGGAGACCTCAATCACCGTGCCGTGGATATCCGGCGTCTGGCGTCGATCAAAGGCGGCAAACACCAGATCGGCCTTCTGGCCGACATGCACCTGATCGATTTCATTGGGCGGCAAATTGGTGGTGATCACCAGCCCGACATTCTGCGGTATGATATAGAGGATCGGTTCTGCCGCTTTGACCACGGTGCGCAACGCATGCACGGTCAGGCCGAACACCACGCCGCCGGTTGGCGCGGTCACTTCGGTGCGGCCAAGGGTTTCCAGGGAGGAGACCCGTTTCTGACGCAATTCGGCAATCTGCGCTTCGGCATTGCGCAGATCGGTGATCGATTGTTCACGCAGCTCGCCACTAACATTCAGAATAGCGATTTCGATCTCGGCGATCTTGGCGCGGCTTTCGGCAATGCTGGCCATGGACGAGGCGATCTCGCCGTCTGCCTCGACCTCGGACCGTTGCAGCGTCATCACCTTGCTGGTCTGGGTCAGGCCGTCGCGCAGCAATTTCTGCTGCACGGCCAGTTCCTCGCTGATCAACTGCCTTTGCTGGCGCAGCGCATTGAGCTTGGCGTTCAAGCCCTCGATTTGCTGGGCGGTCTGGTGCTTGCGCTCCTGCAATTGCCCGACCTGTTTGTCGCGGTTTTCCTGTCGCGCCTGCAACAGGTTGCGCTGGCCCTCGACAATCTCGCGCACATGGCTGTCGGTCTTGGCCCGTTCGACAAGCTCAGGGTCGAAGCTGATCTCGCTCTTGCCATCCTGTTCGGCGGTCAGCCGCCCGGCATTGCCGAGCAGCGAAAACAACTGGTTTTCAATGATCGTCAGCTCGGATTGGTCGAGCTTTTCATCCATTCTGAGCAGAACCTGGCCGGGCTGGACGACATCGCCCTCCTTGACCAGTAAGTCCTGCACGATGCCGCCAGCCTGATGTTGTACCACCTGACGGTTGGTTTCCACCTCCACCGTGCCGCTGCCGACCACGGCGCCCTGGATGGTGGTCAGTGCGCTCCAGGCACCCAGCCCCAGCACCAAGACCGCCAGCGCGCCATAGCCGAGCGCCGTGTGACCGCGGGCCTGCCAGACGTGGCGTTCCGGGGTGGACGACACCCGCTTTGGCACAGGGGATGTGGGCAGGCTTGCCGGGGAAGAGGAGGCTGGCGTCGATGTCTGGGAAAACAGGCTCATCGTCTCTCTCCTATGGCTTGCGCGGGGCGCCGGGTACGAAACCGGTCATGGTGGTTTCCTGTTTGGCATTCCCCCATGACGTATTTGTCTTCGTGCCAACCACTTGCTGGGCATTGCGCAGATGGGCGCGCAACACTTCGTCGCGTGGGCCGAAGGCGGCGCGGGCGCCATGGTCCATGATCAGCACCAGATCGCATTCCTCGATTGCCGCCGGGCGATGCGCCATGATCACGGCTGCTCCGCCCTTGGCCTTGAGGCCGCGGATCGCCATGTTCAGCGCCACGGAACCCTCCGCATCGAGATTGGAATTCGGCTCATCCAGAATAAGCAGGACCGGATCACCGTAAAGGGCGCGGGCAAGGCCGATGCGCTGCTTCTGCCCACCGGAAAGCCGCTGGCCGGTGGCGGGCAGGGGGGTGTCGTAGCCCTGTGGCAGTTTCAGGATCATCTCATGGGCTGCGGCCTTGCGAGCGGCGGCAATCACCTTGTCCGGGTCGGGATCGGCGGTGAGGCGGGCGATGTTTTCGGCAATCGTGCCTTCAAACAGCACCACGTCCTGCGGCAGGTAGCCGACATGGTCGGCCAGCCCGTCTGGGCCGTATTGGTCCAGAGCGGCGCCGTCCAGCCGGATCTTGCCCGCCATCGGCTGCCAGACACCGGTCAGCAGCCGGGCAAGGGTCGATTTGCCGGAACCACTGGGGCCGATCACGCCCAGCGCATGGCCAGGGCCAAGCTCGAAACTCATCATCCGCAGCGTCGCCACGCTTTCGCCGGGCGGTACGGCGGTAACCTGCTGAACCTGCAAAATGGCACGGGGCCTCGGCAGGGTGGTGCGGCTGTCTTCCTCGGGAATCTGCTCCAGCAGGGTTGAGAGATTGCGCCAGCCTTCCTGCGCCCGCTGCATTAGTCCCCATTGGGAAATGGCCGTCTCAATCGGTGCCAGCGCCCGGCCGATCAGGATTGATCCGGCAATCATCGCGCCAGCCTTGATTTCGCCGCGCAGCACCAGCCAGGCACCCAGCGCCAGAATGGCCGATTGCAGGAAGATCCGGAAGGTTTTGGACACGGCTGTGTAAAAGCCATTGGCATCCGAATAGGCAATGCTGGCGGCGAGCGCCGTGTGGCGCGTCGCCTGCCAGCGGGTCGCCGCACTCTTGCGCATGCCCAAGGCCTTGACCGTTTCGGCGTCACGAGCCAGCGCCATGGTCATCTCGTCGCTGATCCGGCTGGCATCCGCAGCTTTTGCCTGGATGCGCTTGGTGCCGCGCTGGTTCAGCAGTGTCAGCGCGATCAGCACCAGCCCACCCGCCAGCGCCAGATAGCCCATCCAGGGATGGAAAACGAAGATCACGAACAGGAAAACCGGCGTCCATGGAATGTCAAAAACCGCAAAAATCGCCGAGGACGCCAGCATTTTTTGCAGGGCGTCCAGATCGCGCATGCCGCGTGGACCGGCAACGCCCTTCGATGCCAGTGCGGATCGATCGAGCAGGGCACGAAACACCCTGATGTCGAATTCGCTCTGGAGCCGTGCCCCGATCCGGGCGGCGATGCGTGACCGGACGTGGTCGAGAATGCCCATGATCGCATAGAGCAGAATGACCAGCAGAAACAGGACCAGAAGCGTCGCCTCAGAGCGCGCCGCCAGCACCCGGTCATAGACCTGAAGCATGAACAAGGGTCCGGTCAGGACCAGAAGGTTGACGAAGAAACTGAACAGGGCAATGGACAGGAAGCCCGCCTTGCTGCGCGCCAGGGCTGCCTGTAACTCCTCGACGCCGCCGCGCGTGGTCTTACTCCGGCTCATGAATAGTTCTTGATCATTGAAAACCCCTGAATCGGAGCCCGACAGAACAGCCACCCCTGGCTGAGACCTGTCCGGCCTCTTTACCGACCCCCTTAAATGGGAGTGGTTTTTAGAAATAATGCAGAAAAAACATATTATTATGACGATAGTTGGTAACCCTTCCGAGGTCACGGTCTGCAACTCAGCCTTTTAGGTCTTTATGGCAATCTTCTCGTTAAGGTACAATTCCCTCCACCATGCAGGATTTAAAAAAATCCTGCATATTACAATTTTTTCGGCCAGTCCCGGATACAGGAACTTCGGGCCCTTGACTGCGCAGCCAGTTAAAAACGGTCATGAAATAACATCGTATAGGATGATACCACGAGAAGCAGGGGCTTTAAATATTGAGGAGGAAACAGCCTTCGGGAGAAGCCTTTGACCTGGTCGGAGTGGAGTGATTCGAACACTCGACCCCCACGTCCCGAACGTGGTGCGCTACCAGACTGCGCTACACTCCGTGACCAGTGGCGCTCGTATAAACCAGGGTTTCACAATAGACAAGCGGGCGGCTTCAAAAAAATCATGGCTTTTCAACAGGGGCAAGAATGCCGCAAGCAGAGGGTGCTGCGTGCATTGAATGGTTGCAGTAAGATTGAGTTAATTCATTGTATTTAAATAATAATATTATCTTGCGTCAATTTCGGCTCGTGGTGTTTCACTGTTGCCGTTTTGAAACAAGTTGACGTGAGCGAGAAACTTGGTGATTTCCAATTTCAGGTTTTGGGGATAAAGGCGAAAGACAAAGTGGCACAGGGATGGCCGGGGCAGGGCTCTGCCCGGCCGGGCCGCTTGAAGCGGGTTACCAAGGGACAGAATTATGAATTTTCGGATCATGCTGACGGCTGGCTTGGCGCTGGCGCTGGCTGGATGTACCACGACATCGGGTGTCATGCCTGTACAGAAGAAAAACCTGGTAGAAGAGCGCTGGGTCGGCCAGCCGGCGGGTGCCTTCTTTGCCAAGTTCGGACCACCGATCAACGACGAACAGGCTGGCGGTGCCACCGTCTATAGCTGGCGCGGTGGCTTCAGGACCCGCACGGTCGCTCCGACCTATGCGCAAACGCCCGATGGCAAGCGCGGCAAGGTCACCAAGGCCGGGCGCACCGAATATCTGCGCTGCGAAGTGCGGGTCACGGTCTCTCCGGATTATGTCATCCGTGCGATCAAGCCTGTCATCGACAGGCCTGTCGAAAGCGGCAAGACCTGGTGCGAAGAGTTTCTGGGCGGCGCATAATGCGGTGATCCACGTGATGAGGGGCCGCGCAAACATCATTTGATGGTGTTCGGTTTTCGAAACCGTGTCTTCTAAAGGTCAACGATGAACCAAGGCGAGGTTGTCAGGCGACCTCGCCTTTTTTGGTGGGGGCGTCATTTAGAGATTCGTGCTTTCACGCACAGACCTGCTCAAAATGGGTTTCTTTGGAAATCTGGCCTTGCGCCGGCGGCAAAACTGCGTCCCAGCGACCGGTTTTCAATACCTGTTAGTCGAATATTTCCACGGTCTGGGTGAGGCGGGATTTTTCGTTGCGGGTATGACTTCGACCTTTCGAATTTACCCAACCTATTTTAGGGAAATATTAAATCTTAATTGTGCTATATGAAATCTATCGTTAAAACACCCATGATGGGTGGCCTGTCGCACTCTTGCCAAGCCAAGAAAGCAGCGTCAGGTTCGTGAGAGCTTGCCTCTCCCTCTGTTCCTTCCCCACCCCCCATCAGTTTTAAGAGGCGAGGCATAATGTCTTTTTTGGCCAATGCGAGCATTCGCACGAAAATTTTGTCGCTGATCGTTCCGGTCTGCATGATCGGAGTCGGCGGGCTGGGCTACGCGGCCAGTAGTTATAAGTCCACGGATACCGAATATTCTGATTTCATCGCAACCGACAGTATCGCGGCAAGCCAGATGTATCGGACAACGACCTCTCTGCTGGCGATGGGATACGGCGCCTATCAGCTTATCGCATACGACGTTGGTTCACTCGATGTGGCTACCGTCAAGGCAGCCTATGCAGATGCGGTTTCGACCGTATTCAAGCGTCTGGATGCTGCCAAGGCGCTTGTGCCCGAGCTGTCAGGTGATATCGACCAGTTTGCCAGCCGCGCCCGCGATATTCAGGCCCTGACCGACAAGGCGGTTCAATTGGTTGCCGATGGAAAGCGCGATGAAGCCAGAGCTCTTCTCGTCAAGGCGGATCCATTGATTGCCAAATGGCGTGACGATCTTCGCGACTGGAATAACACCAATACGACGGCCCTCCTGAAAAAAAGTGATGCACTGACCGACCAGACGAATTCAACCATCCTGACGTCATTGACCATTGTCGGCAGCGTTATGCTTATGGCCATCATCCTGGCTCTGTTCGTCACCTCGCGTGGCATTATCGGTCCGATCGATAAGCTTCGCAGCCGGATGATAGCGCTGGCAAACGGTGAAACGCAGCAGGAAATACCAGGCCTGGCGCGCAAGGATGAGGTTGGTCAGATGGCTGCCGCTGTCGGCGTGTTCCGCGACAATGCCGTCGAGCGCGCCCGTCTGGAGCAGGAAACCGCGGCCAATCGCAGCCTCTCGGAAAAAGAGCGTCTGGAGCGCGAGGAGCAAAAGGCCAGGGAAGCGGCGGATATCCAATTTGCGGTCGACAATCTGGCAAACGGGCTTTCGCATCTGTCCGATGGCGACGTCTCCTATCGGATCGGCCAGCCTTTCGTCGCCCATCTGGATGGCGTGCGCGCCAGCTTCAACAGCTCGGCTGAAAAATTGCAGGAAGCGCTGACCCATGTCGCCCAGAATGCTAGCGCTATCGATGCGGGTGCCAATGAAATAAAGTCGGC
Organism: Gillisella vitis; assembly: GCF_021559775.1. GTDB lineage: Bacteria > Pseudomonadota > Alphaproteobacteria > Rhizobiales > Rhizobiaceae > Allorhizobium > Allorhizobium ampelinum. The sequence goes on from NZ_CP056047.1 coordinate 514,639, forward strand.
AGCTGATGATCTGGCCAAGCGGACTGAACAGCAGGCAGCTTCCGTCGAGGAAACGGCCGCAGCCCTGGAACAAATCACCACCACGGTGAAGGATTCGACCCGTCGTGCCCAGGAAGCGGGAACCCTGGTTTCGCGCACCAAGGCCGGCGCAGAGCAATCCGGTGAAGTGGTGCGCCGCGCCGTGATCGCCATGGAACAGATCGAAAAGTCATCGGCTGAGATTTCCAACATCATCAGCGTCATCGATGAAATCGCCTTCCAGACCAATCTTCTGGCGCTGAATGCCGGTGTCGAAGCGGCTCGTGCCGGTGAAGCAGGCAAGGGATTTGCGGTCGTTGCCCAGGAAGTGCGCGAGCTTGCCCAGCGTTCCGCCAATGCGGCAAAGGACATCAAGGCGCTGATCACCACCTCCAACAGCCAGGTCCAGTCCGGCGTGCAGCTGGTGGGTGAAACTGGTACCGCACTGCAAACCATGGTGGCCGAAGTGCAGGAAATCAACCGGCATGTCAGCGCTATCGTCGAGTCGGCCCATGAGCAGTCGTCCGGCCTCCAGCAGATCAACACGGCCGTCAACCAGATGGACCAGGACACCCAGAAGAACGCGGCGATGGTGGAGGAATCCACGGCTGCAAGCCACGGCCTGGCAAGAGAAGTCGCCTCGCTGAACCAGTTGCTGTCGCAATTCAAGCTGTCTGGCGGCGGGCAAAGTGGGTTCAATTCTGGATCGGCCTATGCCGCCCCGGTTCGTCCCGCCTCTGTTCATCCCGCTCAGGCTCCGGTTGCTTCACCCGCCCGTGCGCTTGGCCGCAAGATCGCCAGTGCCTTTTCCGGCAAATCGTCAGCGACGGCTGCTGCTGCCGATCAGTCCTGGGAAGAGTTCTGAGATTATGGTTTGCCAGACTGCTGAGCAGTTGCAGGTGCAGTAACTGCAACGCTCAAAGGGGAGATTCCCCTGTTATCAAGGATATTACGCCGGGAAGCCTTGCTTTCCGGCGTTTTAGTTTGGCCGACATTTTAGTTTGGCCGGCATTTTAGTTTGGAATGAGCCGGAGCGGCAGCCACAAAGGCAAGAGAGGAACGGGGGCAGGGGTACAATGAAGGGGCGGCAGGAATTGCGCCATATCTTTGGCTTTGAGTGATATTTGCTCCGCATTGGCGGCAGCATAAAAGGCAATTCCTGTCTTTTGGCGATAAAACCATCGATACTTGGTCAAATGACAGGCTTATGCCGGGCGCAGCCAGGTTATGCCAAGCGCAGCCACTGGGAGTGGGCCTTGGTCGGACATTGAGTAGGCCCGCTAGGAAATTACCCTCTGGGAAATCGCCCTCTAGGAAATAGAACGAATGACATCGCAATCCAATCCTCAGGCCGTTGCCACCCTGGACGCGGCTCTCGCTGATCTTGATCTCACCGCCCGTCTGCGTCTTGTGCAGGAGCTTGGCGGTCGGTCGGTGTTCACCACGAGCCTCGGTCTTGAGGATCAGGTGATTACGGCGGCAATCGGCCTTGCCGGCCTTTCCATTGAGGTTGCAACCTTGCAGACCGGTCGCCTGTTCAAGGAAACCCTCGATCTGATCGCCGAGACTGAAGAGCGTTTCGGTCTTTCCATCACGCAATATGCGCCCGATCAGGACGATATTGACGCCTATGCGGCAAAATATGGCTTGAACGGCTTTTACGAAAGCGTCGAAGCGCGCCATGCCTGCTGTCATGTGCGCAAGCTGGTTCCTCTGGCGCGGGCGCTGAACGGTGCTTCGGTCTGGGTGACGGGCTTGCGCCGCAGCCAGTCCGGCAATCGCGCCACCACGCCGTTCGCCGAATATGATGCGGAGCGTAACCTGATCAAAGTCAACCCGCTGGCCGATTGGTCGCTGGACGATATCAACGCCTATGTGGAAAATCAGGTCGTGCCGATCAATCCGCTGCATGCGCGTGGCTATCCCTCGATTGGCTGTGAACCCTGCACCCGTGCGATCAAGCCGGGCGAGCCCGAGCGGGCCGGCCGCTGGTGGTGGGAAAACGACGAGAAGCGCGAATGCGGCCTGCATGTGCCGGACGCTGCCATCCCATCGCTGAATTCCAGTTCCCTTTAACAGCCGCTTTCTGGGTTTTTGGCGAGGTTTTTCCCGTTCAAGGCTAGCCAAGACCAGTCATCGGCAACTAGGAATATGTTTTATGTCCGTACAGAGCCTGCCCCCGCAGCCGTCCTCGCAGCCCGCATCTGGGCCGCACGCATCTGGAAATCAAGTCATGCATTTGCACCAGTCCGAGTTTGATCCGCATTCCAAGGAGGTCGTGGCGCGTGCGCCGCTCGATCCGCATTTGAAGGCGCTGGAAAACGAGGCGATCCATATTTTCCGCGAAGTGGCCGGCGAGTTCGACAATCCGGTGATGCTCTATTCGATCGGCAAGGATTCCTCCGTGCTGCTGCACCTGGCGCGCAAGGCCTTTTATCCGGGCCGGGTGCCGTTTCCGCTGCTGCATATCGATACCGGCTGGAAGTTCAAGGAAATGATCGCCTTCCGCGATGAGATGGCGAAGCGCTATGATCTGGATCTGGTCGTCCATACCAATCCGCGTGGCAAGACCGAAGGTGTCACACCCTTTTCCCATGGCTCGGCGCTTTATACCGATATCATGAAGACCGAGGCGCTGCGTCAGGCGCTGGACGCCGGCAAATATGACGCTGCTTTCGGCGGTGCGCGCCGCGACGAGGAAGCCTCGCGCGCCAAGGAGCGGATCTATTCCTTCCGTACGCCCGACCATAAATGGGACCCGCGCAACCAGCGCCCGGAACTGTGGAATGTCTATAATGGCATGATCCGTCGGGGTGAAAGCGTGCGGGCCTTCCCGCTGTCCAACTGGACGGAAGTCGATATCTGGCGCTATATTCAGGCGGAAAACATTCCGCTGGTGCCGCTGTATTTCGCCGAAAAGCGGCCCTTCATTGAGCGCGATGGCATGATGATCCTGGCCGAAGACGAGCGGCTGGAACTGCTGCCGGGCGAAAAGGTCCAGCATGGCTCGATCCGCTTCCGCACGCTCGGCTGCTTCCCGCTGACCGGCGCGCTCCGATCCGAGGCCCGGACCCTGGATGACGTGATCGCCGAACTGGAAATTGCCACCGTCTCCGAGCGTCAGGGTCGCGCTATCGACCGTGACCAGTCCGGATCGATGGAAAAGAAGAAACGCGAAGGATATTTCTGAGATGACCGCAAGCGCAACCGCACTCGCCGCCAATCTGGCGTCCACATCGGATTTTTCCTCCAAAGAACCGTCGCAGGGGCTTTCCTTGGCAAATGTAGTCCCTCAGTCCGAGGCCGCCTATAGCGGCCGCGATTCCCGCCCCTTGCGTCTCATCACCTGCGGTTCGGTCGATGACGGCAAATCGACGCTGATCGGCCGGTTGCTATGGGATACCAAGGCGGTCAAGGAAGACCAGGCGGCAACGCTGCGACGCGATAGCGGCAAGCAGAACGATCTTGGCCTGCCGGATTTCGCGCTGCTGCTCGACGGTCTTCAGGCGGAACGCGAACAGGGCATCACCATCGATGTCGCCTATCGTTATTTCGCCACCGACAAGCGCTCCTTCATCGTCGCCGACACCCCCGGCCATGAGCAATATACCCGCAACATGGCAACCGGTGCCTCGACCGCCGATCTCGCCGTGCTGCTGGTCGATGCCCGCGCCGGTATTCTGGAACAGACCCGTCGCCATGCGACGATTGCCTCGCTGATGGGCATCAAGCAATTCGTCCTGGCCGTCAACAAGATCGACCTGACCAATTACGACAAGGCAGGCTTTGACGCCATCGTCCAGGAATTCAAGGACATCGCCTTGACGCTCGGCGTGCGCCAGACCACGGCCATTCCGATGTCGGCGCTGAAGGGCGAAAATGTCGTCTATTCCGGCCAGGAGCCGATGCCCTGGTATGACGGCCCGACGCTGGTGGAAGCGCTGGAACGCGCCACCTCGCGTTCGGCACAATCGACGGGTTTCCGCCTGCCGGTGCAGCGCGTGTCGCGTCCGGGTGAAAGCTTTCGCGGCTACCAGGGGACGGTGGCCGGTGGCGCGGTCAAGCCGGGCGACAGCGTCGCCATCCTGCCGTCGGGTGCCATTGCCAATGTCAAGCAGATCGTCACCTTCGATCTGGTGCGCAATGCGGCTGTGGCTGGCGATGCCATTACCTTGGTGCTCGACCGGCAGGTGGATGTATCGCGCGGCGACATGATCGTTTCGCTCGATGCCGAGCCACAGGTCGGCCTCGCCTTCGATGCGCAGCTGGTGGCTTTGCAGCCGGACGGCATTCTGCCCAATAAGCGCTACTGGCTGAAAAGCGGCTCACGCCGCCAGCGTGTCCAGGTCAAGCCAGTTCAGCAACTGGATCTGAAAAACGGCAAATGGGGTCCGGCGGAAAGCCTGGCGATGAACGCCATCGGCAAGGTGCATCTGGCCTTCGACGAAAAGGCGGTGTTTGACCCCTATGAGCAGAACCGCTCGACCGGCGCCTTCATCCTGATCGACCCCGACACCAACAACACGGTAGCAGGCGGCATGATCACCGCCAAGCGCTCGGATGTTGATGGCCTGAACTCCGGCGAAGCCCGCGTCCTTCTCTCGCTGCCCGCCGACCTCGCCGACCAACTCATGGCCACCGAACTGCTGGCCGCCCGCCGCGACGAAGTGGAACTGCGCCGCGTGACGACAGCTGCGGCGCGGGATTTGCTGGATGGGATTAAAGGGTAATTTTCATCGGCTGTATTGGCCGGTGAACTGATTTGTGAAAGCCGTCATGTGTTGGAGAAACGCATGGCGGCTTTTGTTTTTATCAATCGCGTGGGTTCTTTATTGGTATGAGAGGCTCGGTGAGGGCGGGGATATGCTTGCTTTCGGTGCGAGGCTGTCATGGATCGTGACGTAAAGCTCTCGGCGAATAATCCATTTCTGCAAAAACGTTTTGCGATGGAATTTTATTTGAAAATCCTAGGAATTTTGCGACACCATCGTGCGCCTGATGGCAGTCGGTGGGCGTTTGTAGACCTCCTGAAAAACGGCATTGAAGCGCCGGAGACTCCCAAAACCAGCTTGCAAAGCAATGTCGGTTATCGGTAGGTCTGTTTCTGTCAGCAGGCGCTTTGCCCGTTGCACGCGAGCCGTTTTTGCCACCTGCATCGGGCTTGCTCCGAGATGTTTTTGAAACAGCCGCGAGAGATGGCGTGCGCCAACGCCAACACGTTCCGCAAGCAAATCAACAGTTGCACCGCGCATATCAAGCGCTCCTTCTTCCCGAATGAGTCTGGCTGCCTTTTCAACGGTCGCAACGCTTCCCTTCCAGGCCGGACAGAAAGGGGCAGATTCCGGCCGACAACGCAGGCAAGGCCGATAGCCCGCCAGCTCCGCCGACGCTGCGCTGGGCAAGAACTCGACATTGCGGCGATAGGGAAGGCGCACCGGGCAGACACAACGGCAATAGATTCCAGTTGTTCGTACGCCGATGAAAAACCGACCGTCGAAACCGGGATCGCGTGCCAGCCACGCCTGCTCGCAGATGGAAATATCCAAATTCATGGCATCATTTTACACGAGTTCGACGCCCCTTAGAAGGACAGAGTCCGAATCCGGCGAGCGGCCAGCAGAGAGCAGGTTCAATCTGTCGTGACGCTTTAAGGCAGGATTACACAATGCAGAAAACACAAACTATGGGCATCTACGACTGGGCTCTCCTAATAATTCTATCCGTTCTGTGGGGCGGCGCCTTCTTCTTCTCCAAGGTTGCCCTTGCCGAATTACCGCCCTTCATTGTCGTTCTTGCGCGGGTCGCCATTGCTGCGTTCGCGCTGTTCATCTATCTGCGCGCAACCCGACAGGCCATTCCAATAGCAATTGGCACATGGGTCGCATTTTTCGGTATGGGCCTCTTGAACAATCTCATCCCGTTCAGCCTGCTTTTCTGGGGGCAAACGCAGATAGCCAGCGGCCTGGCGTCGATCCTCAACGCAACCACGCCAATCTTCTCGATCATCGTGGCACATTTCCTCACAACAGATGAACGCATGACCCTCAATAAACTCGCTGGCATTGTCTTGGGCTTCATGGGTGTCGCGCTGCTCATGGCGGGAAATGCCTTTTCATCGCATGCAGTTCCGTTCCTGGCTCTACTCGCCTGCCTGGCATCGGCTCTGTCATATGGGTTCGCGGGCGTCTTTGGTCGGCGCTTCCGACGGATGGGCATCGCGCCAGCGACAAGCGCATTTGGCCAAACGATGGCGACAACGATCATCATGATACCGATTGTCCTGCTGATCGACACGCCGTGGCTTTTGGTGATGCCGAGCGGTACAGTTATCGCAGCCCTTATCGGATTGGGATTATTATCGACCGCGCTTGCCTACATCATCTTCTTTCACATTCTCGCTGTTGGCGGCGCGATCAACAGTTCGCTTGTCACGTTGCTAATTCCTGTGAGCGCCATTCTTCTTGGAAGCCTTTTTCTGGGGGAGGTACTGGCGATCAACCATTTTGTTGGCATGGTTTTGATTTCTGTTGGTCTGCTGTTGATCGACGGTCGCCTGTTGCGATGTCTTCGCAGACAGAACTATATGAGCATTCGATGAAAGAAGTTCGTTATACATTTATGGACAGCCCAATTGGTCGCCTGCTGCTGGCAGGTGACGGCTACCACCTATCTCACCTTGGTTTTCCGAAGGGGAAAGGTGCCATCACGCTGCGACCGGAATGGAGGCCTGATGACAAGATCTTTGGCGACGTGAAGGGCCAGTTGCAGGCATATTTTGAAGGGACACGGCTGAATTTCGATCTGCCGCTCGATCTGCAGGGAACCAGCTTTCAGCTTTCTGTGTGGCGGGAGCTGACACGAATTCCGTTTGGCGCAACGATTAGTTATGGCGAATTGGCACGCCGCATAGATAATCCAGCGGCGAACCGGGCCGTCGGTGCTGCAAACGGCAACAATCCAATCCCGATTATTATTCCGTGCCATAGGGTCATTGGAGCGAATGGAAGTCTCACCGGATTTGGCGGCGGCATCGAAACAAAGAAGTGGCTTCTCGCATTGGAGCGAGCCAGCACTGTCAGTGATCAACTGCGATTGCTGTGAGGCGGTCGCGCTCACATAGGCCAGGCCCTTATAGCTGTCTGAAAACCAAAGGAACGGCCACGTAATCTCGTGGCAGCAGCGTGACGTCAATCGGCCGCCCGACCCCGTTCTATAGATAACGGCGGTCGCGTTCGGGGTCTGTCTACAGGTTTTGGGCTGATATTCAAGCCCCGGTTGGCGGCTGGTGAGCCACCGTATGGTTCATGGTTTGGGACGGCGGGTGGAGCCTCGGGCGATCAGCTCGAAACCGAGATCCGTCGTGTGTTTCTGGCGGATTTTGTCCTGGCTGCGGATGATCATGTCGGTGGCGCGGTAGCCGAGCTGATAGAGCGGGGTGCGCACCGTGGTCAGGCCTGGCACGGTGTGGGCGCAATAATCGAGGTCGGTGAAACTGCACAGTCCGAGCCGGTCGGGAATACTGATGCCGCGCCGCTGGCATTCAAACAGCAGGCCAAGCGCCAGGTCGTCATGACAACACAGGACGGCATCGACCTCGGGATCGGCGGCAAACAATGTGTCGAGCGTCTTGCCCGCTGATCCGAAGCAATCGTTCGCGTCCACATTGACTTCGAGATCAGGATTGTAAAGCCCTGCTTCCCTCAGCCTGTTGCGATAGCTCTCCAGCCGCATCCGCACCGGAATATCGGTACCGGTCGAGCAGAATGCGATCCGGCGATAGCCCACATCCAGCAGATGCCGGATGGCGACATCGGCGGCGGCGGCATTGTTGATGCCGATGGCCATATCGACCGGCGGATAGCTGATATCGATAAACTGCACGACAGGGCAGGGCGCATCATGCAGCATTTCCGTCACCCGCGGATCGACTTGCACGCCACCAATGATGATGCCTGTCGGCTTCTGCGCGAAAAACTGTCTGAGCTGGTAAAGCTCTTCATCGGGATCGTAGCGCGTATTCACATATTGGATGCGCAGGCCGGTGCCCCATGCCCGATCCTCGATACCCTTCATGACCTTGGGGAAAATATTGGTGCCCAGCAACGAGGACAGGACGCCGATCGTATTGCTGTTTCTGCTCGCCAAGGCCCGCGCGGCGTAGTCGGGCACATAGCCGAGTTCCTCGACGATTTTCAGAATCGTTTCGCGCAGTCCTGGAGAGACTTTTTCCGGCTTGTTCAGCGCCCTTGAAATGGTAATCGGGCTAACGCCGACTTTCTCCGCAACTTCGTTCAATGTCAGGCGATTGCCCGACGCCCTGATTTTTTTCCCCACTCTGCCCCCGGTCATTTGCTTGCCCACTCATTTGCCAGCACTGCGGATATTCACTTGGCTGAACGATCCGTCTATCGGGATCGGCAAGGATCATGCAGGCCGTTATCGCCGATTGTGCCCTCCGCTTTTGATTTCCTGTCGGAAATCATTGAAAACGAGCCATGTTCGTTACTTTGAAGATATCTGAAGCCATTGATTCTGATGGGATTTTAAATCCTCTGAAATCTGCCGCATGTCTGGATACCTTTAAGCAAAAGGCTTTTATGTCGGTTCATGTCATGCACCCCTCCCAAGGCTCCCACCCACCGGTTTTTTCCAAGAAATAGACCGGATAAATATTGACACATTCTAATAAGCACTTCAGAACAAGACAACCTGAACTTAAGAGTAAAGCAACTAAAAATTGCTGAATTCCTCGTCCTTTACATTAAAGGCGTGGACGCGGCAGTCAGAAAAGATCGGTAAGCTAGCTTGGCCGTACTGTGTTTCCATGAGAGTGTTGCTCGGTTCCGGTTGGCGCTACGGATGAAATTATACAACAGAAATAAGCTATTATAGCGAATATTCATACAACATATATGCAGCAAGTCCTCGCAAAGCGCCTTGCGTTTTATCAAGTGCGCGAAGGATGTTTTGCGGCAACTTTCCTGAAATCGATTCCGACCGGAGAATTTATGCGGTATGGGGTGAGAGAGACTATGGTTTCCAGCTGCAAGGCTGTACATGCATTGAAAGCTGACACTGTCCGGTCATCGACCGGGGTTTTTGATGCCTTTGAGATCGTGGAAATTTTGATACCTGCTGCACAATTCCAGAACTCGCCATCGGTTTCAGACATTGTTCAGCAGAAGATCTGGAGACGGCGCATTCCGCATGACCATCCGTTTCATTCGTCCCGTTTCCATCGCCGCCCGCTGGGCCTGGCGGCTGGCGTTTTTGTCCCTGCTGTTGCTGGTGGTGGCCTGGCTTGGGTTCCGTTTCGGCCCGCTGTCCATGCCGAGCTTCGTGCTTGTGGTTCTGCTCTGTGGCGGGTTGGCGGCGCTATCGGTGCCGTTTGCTCTCTGGGGCCTGTGGCGGCTCTGGTCGATCGGCGCAAAGGGCGGCTTGGCTGCCAGCCGGGCGTTGGTCATCGCGGCTCTGCCGCTTTCGGTGCTGGGGCTAGCCGCTGAGCGCTACCAGACCCGGCCGGAGCTTTATGAAGTGGTCAGCGACCCCACCGATCCGCCCGGCTGGATCTTGTCCCCAGCGTCGAAATCCAGCTGGCTGCCGCGCCCACTGAGCGATGCCGTTGTTCAAGCCCGTCTACAGGCCGAGGCCTATCCGACCCTGACCGTGCGCCGCTATGACGGGGCGTTGGACCGGGTCTATCAAGCGGTGCGCAAAGTGGCGTCCGACCAGCGCTGGAGCGTAACGGCCACGCGCGGGGCCGCTTATGCCCGCCCGGATTTTCAGGCCCCGGCAACAGTCTCCGGGACACAAACCGGGCCTGCACCCGTGCCGGTGCCAACCCCGCGTCCACAGCCGCAGGCCCAGGATCTCATTCCCGATAACGAGCCGCCCGGGGTGATCCGCATCCAGGCCACCACCCGCAATTTCATTCTTGGCTTCCCCTTCGATATTCTCATTCGGTTGCGGGAAGAAGAGGAAACGGTGTTGGTCGATATCAGAGTTTCCAGCCGCTACGGTCCCCACGATCTCGGTTTTGCCGCCGCCATCGCCAATGGCTACCTGACGGCGTTGGATGGCGAATTGCTGGGTATCGCCAGCCAGTGATCGCTGATCGGACCGGTGATATCTTCAGCTCATGTGCTGATCAAGCCGGGTGAAACCGGCTGTCGGCCAAGGCTGGCCCTTCGCATTGGACAGCGCCCCGTGCCACCAGATCTTCCAGATGCGCCAGAATAGACAGGGCAGCGGGCTTATAGAGATCGGGGCTGATATTGTGGTAAATGGCGGCCAACATCTCGTCTATCGTCCTGTCTCCGGCCTGAACGCGGCCAAGAATGGTCTCTTCGCGGTTCAGTCGATGGCCTTTCAGCCGGGAGACGTGGTCGAGGGGAGACAGAACCGGCCCACCATGCCCGGGCAGATAGGCCAGATCGTCGCGCGCCAGCAGAACATCCAGCGAGGCCATGTAATCGCGCATCGATCCGTCGGGTGGCGCAATCACCGTTGACGCCCAGGCCATGACATGATCGCCGGAAAACAGGATGCCGGTTCCAGCAAGCGCGAAGGCGGCATGGTTGGCGGCATGGCCGGGGGTCAGCACGGTTTCCAGTGCCCAGCCATCCCCCTCCAGCCGCTCGGTATCGCCAAGGGTGATGTCAGGAGCGAAATCCCGGTCGCCGCTCTCGGTAAACGCCGCCGTCTCGCCAGGGTGCAAGGGGCGCGCCAGCCGGTGTCGGCCCTCGGCCACCAGCTTTGCTCCGGTCAGGTCTTGCAGCCGCAGGGCAAGGCCGGAATGGTCGCGGTGGGTATGGGTGACGATGATATGGCTGACTTCGCGACCGCGCAGCGCCAATTGCAAAGCATGGAAATGCGCAGGGTTATCGGGGCCGGGATCGATCACACAGACCGATTTTTCACCGATGATATAGGTGTTCGTGCCCATATAGGTCATGGCGGAAGGATTATTGGCGGTGACCCGTTCGACGCCATTGATAATGGGCACGCGGCGTCCATGGTCGGCACGATAATCGGTGCTTATTTGTGGCTGGCTGATATGGGGCTGGCTTGTCATGATCTATCAAAACTCAAGGGCGAACGGTGCCAGGAACAGACATGGCAGGCCCCTCATTTATATTCGATTTCAATAAAGCTCATCGGCCGCGTGCCGCCATTGACGACATTGTGCTCCACGCCCGCCTCGCGCCGGTAAGCCTCGCCAGCCCGGCTGGTGACGCGTCGTTCGCCGGCTGTGTCCTCGATCAGGAAGTCGCAATCCGTCATTGGCACCACGACATAGCCAAGTCCATGGACATGATGGCCGGTGGCGGCCCCCGGCTCGAAATCCCAGCGCGTCACCCGCACCACGGCATCATCGATCAAAAGCGTGGAAATGGCAGGCGGGCGAGCGGAATATCCGGGCATGTCGAAATCCTTATCCTGCAAGCGTGTCTCGAAAAAATTCTATGATAAGCATGCTGGTTGCGGAGTAAAGCTGTTGACGCGCCAAAAGAAAGCACCCCGTTCCAGGGAAGGGGTGCTCCATTTTTCAGATGGGAAAACAGATCAGGCGGCGCGCCGCTCATGACGGCCTTCTTCGACTTCCTCGACGATTTTCGCGACGAACGCATCGAGATCGCCTGGATTTCGCGAGGTGATAATGCCCTGATCGGCAACCACGGTCTGGTCAACCCAGCGGGCACCGGCATTTTTCACATCGGTGCGGATCGATGCATAGGACGTTGCCTGACGGCCGCGCAATGCATCAGCTTCAACCAGCAGCCAAGGCCCATGGCAGACAGCAGCGACGACTTTGCCGGAGGCGACGAAATCGCGCACCAGTTGGACGGCCTTGGCATCGGCCCGCAGGATATCCGGATTGATCTGGCCACCGGGAATAACCAGCGCATCGTAATTGCTGGCAGAAGCCTCTTCGACAGTGAGGTCGACATCGACCGTGTCACCCCAGTTCTTGTCGTCCCAGCTTTTGATCGGCTGCTTTTTCAAGGAGGCGATGGTCACGGACGCGCCCTTGGCCTTCAACTGATCCAGCGGAACCCGCAATTCCGAACGCTCATAGCCATCAGTGGCAAGAATAAGGATCTTTGCTTCATTAATCTTTGTCATCTCTAAGTCCTTTTCTGTTTCGTGGTGGTTCATCATCACAACAGATGGGGCGGGGGATCGTTCCGAAATTTATTAACCTTTGAAAGACGATACTCCTCGACGCTTTCCACGAAAAATATCAAATCAGCGATTGCAGCCCGTGCGCGCTTTTGCTAATGACCGGCATGCCAAACGCGCGGCATCATTGATCCGCGTGCATTGTGATGGGGCGTAGCCAAGCGGTAAGGCAGTGGTTTTTGGTACCGCCATCCCTGGTTCGAATCCAGGCGCCCCAGCCACTGCTTCGATGCCACATCGTTGAGATCGACGTCAGAAGGCTGATGGTCGAAAACAAAAGTGGATTGCCTTAGAAAACGGGTGAGACTTTTGCTGGACGAACGCCTGAAACGGGCTTTTGAAAGCCCGCCCTCTCAAAAAATAAGCTTGAGCAGCAAGACGACGACGATCAGACCGATCAGGAAAATGGCCCCGATCGTGCCACCAATGAATTTCAGCATTTTTCTACTCCTTCGATTGTCAGCAGCCGATAGAAGATGCGATCCGCGACTGACTGTTTCAGGTCTTTCAACGATCTAGGCTGACTTGAGTTCCAATCCCGACCAGGCGATGACGTTTCTGGACCATTGCCGCTGCCTGGTAAATTCAATGAGAGATCGCTGTTTCATGGTTTGCCAATGCATACCAGATCGATTACCTATGCCGCCGAAAAGCATGCTTTGAAGGTTGTGGGCCGTGAATGTAGATTTTCAGGATAGTGTCGGGCATGGCATATCCTTCAAATATTCCCCGACATCGTTATCTGCCCTGACGCTGGATGAGCTGCGGCATCTCATTTCCGAACTCAATATGTTTTCCGAACAGTTGGGCTGCGTGGTCTTCGAGGGAGATGGATCGAGCAAGACCGATCTGGTGATCTTCGGCGGAAATCTTGAGCGCTTTTCGATGCTGTCGGTGGCCCGAGGCCTCGGATCAAGGGTTTTCTATTTTCAGGATACGGTCAGCTGGTGGTATGGCGGGTCGAACTTGCTGCCGGATATCGATGGCATTGCGTCCTTTTTACGTCGCTATATCGGGCGCCAATTTATTGGGAGCCGGCCCTGTCTGGTGTTTGGCCAGTCTTCCGGCGGCTATGCGGCGCTTGCGCTTGGTGCCATGTGCCCCCATTACGACGTGCTTGCCTGTTCACCGCAAACCTTTGCCGATGCGGAGTTGAAGCGCCGTTTGCAAATATCACCCTCGCTGGCGGTGCAGCATACGCCAGATCACCTGCTCGATATCGAGGATTTGTATAGGGCTTCCACCCGGACGGGCATGGCCGCAGCAATTTTTTCAGCCTCGGAATTTACCAATCCGTATTATAATCATTTCTGGATGGACCATTTGCACATGGCTAAGGTCGCGCATGTGGCATCGATTGACGTATTTCTGGCTGCCTCGTCCAACCACTCGATTGTCTTTCAAAGAGCGCGGCTGTTTTCGGAGTTCCTGAAAGAGCTTCTGGAAGCGGGAGGAAAGAAGGCCCGCGTCAAGCAAGAGATCGTTCAAAGACTGGTACATGCCATCCAGCCCTCGGACGCGCCGGACGAGTAAGGTCATACTCTGTCGACAATAGCCTCTTCAAGGCTTGGTGCCAGATGGCGACCGAAGTTGAGCCTCGATGGCGACCTTGTCTATGACCGACCAGACATTGGCGATTTTCGATCCGTTGAAGTCATAGAAGACGTTTTCGGTAAAAGCCACCCGGCGCCCATTGACGGGCACTCCCAGAAACAGGCCTTTGGGAGAGCAATCAAAGCAGAGGCGCGCGGCAATCTGCTGTGGCTCGCAGACGATCCGTTGAATGTCGAACCGCAGGTCCGGTATATCGATAAAGTCTTGAACCAACATGTCGCGGTAGCCATGAAGCTTGAGCAAGCGGTCGTTGTGGCGAACCTCGGCATCGACAAAGATGCCCAATTCATCCCAGGCCTGGCGGTTGAGGCAATCGATATAGGCACGGTACTGGTCTACAAGCTGTTTTACCGGCATTTTGGCCCTCCTTGTTGGTGATCATCGGAACATGCCTGACTCAGGGATTTGCTGCTGCGGCTTTTGTCGTTGTCTTCCTGGCTTGGCGCAGACCTCGTTACGCGCAGATGGCGCACCGCGATACCTGCGGGGATGTGACCGGCGGCATGCTTTGGCACGCCGATGCGCTGCGAAAGGTAGATGCTGGAATGGCCGCTGGTGAGATAGGCGGTGAAACAGGCGACAGCGAGATAGACGGCATGGGTGGCGCCGAACAGCTCCAGGCCCATGATCATGCAGGCAAGCGGTGTATTGGTGGCCCCGGCAAAAACGGCGACGAAGCCGAGGCCGGCAAACAGGTCTGTCGGCGCGCCGGTCAGGCCCGCCAATGCATTGCCAAGTCCCGCCCCGATGAAGAACAGTGGCGTGACTTCACCGCCCTTGAAACCGGCACTGAGGGTAACGACGGTAAACAGCGCCTTCCAGGCCCAGCTCCATGCATCCACATGATCCGGGCGGAAAAAGCTGAGAATGGTGACATCGCCCGGATTGGGTGACCAGACGCCCAGCCCCAGATAATCGCGGGTGCCGAGCAGCCAGACCAAGGCAAGCAGAATGGCGCTGGCCAGCACCGGACGCAGGGGTGCAGAGGGAAGCAAGGCTTTGTAAGCAGCACCTGCCAGATGCGAAATCTCGGCAAAACCATGTGCCGCCAGCCCAAATACGGCTCCGGCAAACACCACCTTGAGCATGATCAGTGCGTCGAGATGAAACCCGCCGCTATCCGGCATGTTCTTGAGATAGGCGATGACGTAATGGGTATGGCTCGCCCCCCAGGCCTGGCAGGTCCAGTCGGCCACCACGGCAGCCAGGAGAGCCGGGAGCAGGGCCTCATATTGCATCCGGCCAATGGTCAGCACTTCCAGGGCAAACACCGCGCCAGCAATCGGCGTGCCGAAGACCGCGCCGAAGCCTGCGGCAATCCCGGCCATCAGCAGGATGCGGACATCGCCTTGTGCCAGCCGGAAGAGCTTTGCAAAGGCGCTGGCAAGGCTACCGCCGAGCTGCACCGCCGTGCCTTCCCGTCCCGCGGAACCGCCGACCAGATGGGTCAAGACCGTGCTCACCAGAATGAACGGCGCCATGCGTAACGGCACGCCGCCGCCCGGCTCGTGGATCTGCTCGACGATCAGGTTGTTACCGCCTTCTGCCGCTTTGCCAAAGCGCTGATAGGCCCAAACCATGGCAAACCCGGCAATTGGCATGGCATAGATCAGATCGGGATAGGCAAACCGCTGCCGCGTTGCCTCATCCAGGCTCCACAGAAACAGGGCGACGAGCGAGCCAACCATGACGGCCATCGGCACCGTGACGGCGATCCATTTTGTCAGGCTGCGGATCTGGTGCAAACGAAGACCAATAAATAAACGAAGGTCAGGAAATGCTGGGATCGTCCTCATTTTGACGCTCCCGAAACGGTAAATTCAATTGGAAAAAACAGCCTGGAAATTCTGGACATGACTCTACCCCTTCGCCTTGGCGTGTTGAGTAGGAGTCATCGGCTTCATCAAGGAAGCGGTTCGGCTTCGTGCCCGGCAGAATCCATTGCCGTTACAGTCGAATATCGATTGACACCCATGAAAGTCAATGGGGGCAGGACGGAGGGCGCGGTTTTTTCATCGTTGATAGCATCGTTCTGTTTCGGTTTTGCCGCACGATGCTCTCGTCGCAGCGATGTCTGCAACCAAGGGCAAAATCCAGAAAGTTAATCGCAAAAGCGCGTTGTTTATCCTCCGTTCACCATCTTCCTTGGGCAGGACTTAACCTTAACGGCCCTATAAATCATCCATCCGCTTTTACGAAATTCGGTCTTTTGGGAACGTCTGGCGGGGGCGTCTGTTTGGGGAAATTCTGACTTTGGAGCCGTTGAACGTGGTTGCCTGCGCATCCACGAACCGTTTCCTGTTGTCGTCGGGTGACTGGATGTTTGCAGCCCTCGCGACAGCGAGGTGACATGCTGTCCAGTATTGCGGACGGCTTGTGTTTCGCCTGTTTTGTATTGAGCCTGTTTTGTACTGAGCCCGTTTTGTACTGAGTATGTGAGTGAGCGTATGACGAGTAAAAACACCAATGTTGCGGCGTATACCGCGCTTCAAAGCCTGCGCCATACAGTGTCCAGCCGCGATGATAGTCAGGCGCGGGTCACGACCGGTTACCGGGTCGCCACCGCGGCTGATGATGCCGCCTATTGGTCGATTGCCACGACGATGCGCTCCGACAATCGATCCTTGTCTGCGGTGCAGGATGCCTTGTCCATGGCCGCTGGCGTGCTGGACACGGCTGAAAGTGGCATGAGTACGTCGACCGATCTGATGATGGATGTGAAGGCGCGTCTGGTGCTGGCGCGTGAAGGCGGCACCTCACGCGACAAGATCAATACCGAACTGGACGAGATCCGCGATCAGTTCCGCTCCATCGCCGAATCCTCCTCCTTTTCCAAGGAAAACTGGCTATTGCGCTCTTCCACGAGCGACAAGGACAATCGCAATCTGGTCGGCTCCTTCGTGCGTGATGGCGAAGGCCGGATCAGCATCAACACGATTGATTACAATGCTGGCGGCGATCCGGGCACGTCCGAGGTCAATTACCTGATCGACGATCTGGATGGGGAAGGGGGTATTCTCACCGGGTCCGGCTTTGCGACGGAGCTTGGCACGGCCAAGACCTGGGTGATGTTCAATGGCTCCAAGGCCTCTACGACCCATGACGAGATCAGGCTGGAAGACAGCACCACGAATGCCGATATCGATGACATGATCAAGGTGGTCGATGCCATGGCCGAACGGATGAATGGCGTAGCGAGTACGCTGGGTGCGATGAGCAACCGGGTGGAGATGCAGTATGAATTTTCCAAGGACCTGCAAGGCTCGATCAGCAAGGGCGTCGGCAATATGGTCGATACCGACATGAACCTGGAATCGAGCCGCCTGAAAGCCCTCCAGGCCAAGGAGCAACTCGGCATCAAATCCCTGTCTATCGTCAATACCAGTGTGCAATCCCTCTCGCAGTTGTTGTAACTGTCAGCTTTGGCTGCGCTCCGCCGCCCGACTGGCGCGGATCGCTTCGGCGAGGAATGGGCGCGACAGGCCGTGATAGAGCGGTTCGCGTGACAGAAGCCGCGACGTCGCATAGCCCAGCATGGCTGCGGTCATGATGGCGATGGCGCTATCATGGCTGGCGGTCATTTCCATGATGATCACGAAGGCGGTCATTGGCGCCTGCACCACGCCAGCGAAATAGCCGGCCATGCCGAGAATGGCGCCAAGCGCAATGCTGGAGCCGGTCAGGCTGGCGGCGGTGCTGCCGAGCCCCGCCCCAACCGATAGGGAGGGTGCGAAAATCCCGCCCGGAATGCCGGAAATCATCGTCAGGAACGAGGCCGCCAGCTTTTGTGCAAAAAACAGCAGGGGCAGGGCCTGGCCCTCCACCGCGCCGCGCGCCTGTTCATAGCCGGTGCCGTAGGTGGCACCTCCAGTCAGGATGCCGATCAGCGCCACGCCCAGTCCGCAAACGGCGGCGAGCAACACGGCGCGCCGCAAGGGCATTGCCGATAGCTGAGTCCACCGGCGTATCCGGCGCATAAAGGTCAGCGCCCCCGCGCTGAACAGCGCGCCGAAGGCGCCGCCGCCAATGCCGCAGAGGCCGACCAGCATCCAATCACGCAAGCCGGAGACGGTGGGATTGGCGGTGCCGAAATAGGTATAGCTGCCGACCAGGCCGAGGGCTGCAAGGCCTGAAACGATCACCGCGATCAAAACCAGGCTATTGACGCGGGAGTGATAGGTCTTGCTCATTTCCTCAATCGCAAAGACGATTCCGGCCAGCGGCGTATTGAACGCAGCGGCAATGCCCGCCGCCGATCCGGCCAGTATCAGCCCATCTGCCCGCGCCATCCCGCCAATGCGGGCGCAAAACAGCATGATCGAGGCCCCGACCTGCACGGTCGGTCCCTCGCGTCCGATCGATCCGCCGCAGAGCAGACCGATTGCGGTCAAAAGCACCTTGCCGATAGCAATCCGCATTGACAGCAACCGGCTGCGCCCAGCCGGATCATCGATATGACGGGCGGCAATCGCCTGGGGAATGCCGGAGCCTTGTGATGCGGGAAAAACCTTGGCCGCCAGAAGCGCGCAAAGCGCAAAGCCTGCCGGCGTCAACAGAAGCGGAAGGAGAAAGGTCCATTGCGTGGCGTGGGTGATCGTGTGAAACAGCGCTTGGGCGCGGTCTGCCAGCCAGGCAAAGCCGACGCTAACGACGCCGATAGCAGCGGCACCGGCCCAGAAGACCAGCCGCATTTTCCACATCCGCCAGGAACCGCTGAGCGCGCGCGAGCGCCGCAGCATTTTCGAGGGCGTGGAACGCGGCATGAGGCAACTCCCAGATGGCTACTGCATCACTCCTTAAATCGAAATCGATGAAATCCCAAGAGATTTAGAAGGTTGGGGATTTAGCGATTTGGGACCAACATTGGCGACAGGTTTTCAAAAATCGTTACTTGACCATAAGGGCGGCAATGGCCTTTGCGCCTGCACGGGTCTGGTATTTTACCGATTGTTCATGTATCCGCTTCACGACATGTTTACCGGGCGCTGCCATAAGCATGGCGGAGTGAATAATCCCTAATATTTCTCGGGCGAAGGACGTCGGGGCTGATGGTGAATGCATTGGAAACCGACGTTTCAATCAAGCCCGGACGATTTTTCCTGGTTGCCGGGATAGGTCTTGGCTGGCATGCGGCCAGCAAGCTCTTGCGCCTTGTGTTGGCGCTTGGCCTTGCGGCTTTGTCGCTGCTGTCGATTGAATTCCTGCTGGAGCCCCTGGCGGAGCTTGGCCTCGTTTACAAACTGCATCAGGATATTGGCGGCGCGAGCTTAGCGACGCTGTCATTGCTGGGTGCCATCGCGGCTGGCCGTGTTGTTCAGCAGCAGATCAGGCCGGTTCGGGCGGGTGCATCACCTGCTCATACACAATTGGCTGGGCGCATCGTGCGGGAAAATTCCCGGGCGGCGGCAGGCCTGGTGGCGCTCGGCGATAAGCAGGTGCTGTTTTCCAATGAGGGTGATGCTTTCCTGATGTATGCACGCCGCGGTCGTCGGTTCGTCGTGCTGTTCGACCCGGTCGGACCACGGGCTGCCTGGCCGCAGCTGGTGACGAAATTGCTGAAAGAGGCAAAGGCTTGCGGCTGCCGCGTTGCCTTCTACCAGGTCTCCCCGGACTTTCTGCCTGTTGCGGCGGATGCGGGCCTGCGGCTGTTCAAGCTGGGCGATCAGGCGATTGTCGATCTGCACCGTTTCGACCTGAAGGGTGGCGACTGGCTGAAACTGCGCCGCTCGATCAACCGCGCCGAGCGCGACGGACTGGAATTTGCCATTGTGCCGCCAGCCGAAGTAGCGGGATTGCTGGATGAACTGGCTTACGTTTCGGATGTCTGGCTGGCCCATCACAAGGCCGGAGAAAAGGGCTTTTCGCTCGGCACCTTCCAGCGCTGTTATCTCTGCGCCCATCCGGTTGCCATCATTCGCCTTGAAGGCCGGATTGTCGCCTTTGCCAATATTCTGACCACCGAGACAAAACAGGACGCCTTCATCGACCTGATGCGGCATCTGCCCGGCACGCATCGCGGCATGATGGACCTGCTGTTCGTGAAGATCATGCTGCATCTGAAAGCGGAAGGCTATCGCCAGCTTGACATGGGCATGGCGCCGCTGTCCGGCCTGTCGGACCGAGCGTCCGCCCCGCTTTGGCACCGCCTTGGCCGTCTTGTCTATGAGAATGGCGAGCGGCTCTATAATTTCAAAGGCGTCCACGCCTTCAAGGCTAAGTTCGATCCCGACTGGCAACCCCGCTACCTCGCCGTCAGCGACCGGCGTCAAGCATTGCCCGCCGTGGTCGATACCGCGCTGCTGATCAGCGGCGGGATCAAAAAACTGGTGCGGCGATAGCGGTGTCTCGCGCCTGCTTGATCGTAACCATGGGTCGATGTATATCATATAGCGATATATGATAGGTGCGCTATGAGAACATTGATCGACCTTGATGACGATGCCGTGGTGAAACTGGACCGGATTGCCCGCCAGGAAAAAATTTCCCGGGCAGCGTTGATCCGGCAGGCCGTGGCATCGTTGCTGGAAGAACGGCAGAAGCCTGATTTGGATCACGGCTTTGGTCTCTGGAAAAACCAACCGGATGGCCTTGCCTATCAGCAGGCCCTGCGCGACGAATGGTAAAAGCGCTGTTCGATACCAATATCCTGATCGATTTTCTGAACGGCAAGGAACCAGCCAGGCAGGAGCTTTCGCTTTACGAGGAAAAGGCGATCAGCATGGTGACCTGGATGGAGGTCATGGTTGGCGCATCCGATGAGAACGGGCAAGCGACCGCTGCTTTTCTTCGCAGTTTTCGCTGCATTGCTATCGATCAGACCGTGGCCGAGCGTGCAGTTGCGTTGAGGCGTGCGCATCGGCTGAAACTGCCTGACGCGATTGTCTGGGCAAGTGCTCTGGCCCATGACATGCTGCTGGTAACCCGGGATACCAAGGATTTGCCGGGCAATCATCCCGGCATCCGCATTCCCTATCGGCTGTGACGTCTTACCGATCACTTAACTGCCAATCTGGATTAATCCAGGGCTCCTGATTGCTGCGGGGCAATGGATCACGACCAAGAATATGATCGGACGCTTTTTCGCCGGTCATGATCGAGGGGCCGTTGAGATTGCCATAGGTGACATGCGGGAAAATCGATGAATCCGCCACCCGTAGGCCTTCGACGCCAATCACCTTGCAAGTGGGATCGACCACGGCCATTGGATCATCTTTACTGCCCATTTTGGCTGTGCCGCAGGGGTGATAGGCGCCTTCCAGATGTTCGCGCAGGAAGGCGTCGATCTCGTCATTGGTTTGCACTTTCGATCCCGGTGCGATTTCGGATTCCCGATAGGGATCAAAGGCTTTTTGCGCGAAAATATCGCGGGTGATCCGCACGGCATGGCGGAATTTCACCCAGTCTTCCGCATCGCTCATATAGTTGAAGCGCAATACGGGAGCGTCTTTGACATCCGGTGAGCGCAAGGTCACAGAGCCACGCGATTTCGACATGTTATAGCCGACATGGGCCTGAAAACCATGGCCCTCCACTGACGATTTGCCATCATAGGACACGGCAATCGGCAGGAAGTGGTATTGCAGGTCGGGCCATTTTACGCCCGCGCTTGAGCGAATAAAGGCGGCAGCCTCGAACTGGTTGGAGGTGCCAAGGCCTTTCTTGAACAACAGCCATTGCGCGCCGACCACGCCTTTCCAGAACCAGTTGTTTTTGGAATGCAGGGTGATGGGCAGTTTTGATTTGAACTGGTGGTAATATTCCAGATGGTCTTGCAGGTTCTGGCCAACGCCGGGCCGATCCACCACCACATCAATGCCCATCTCGCGCAAATGCGCCGCCGGGCCAATGCCGGAGAGCAGCAGGATTTTCGGCGAGTTGAAGGCGGAGGCGGCAACAATCACCTCGCGGTTGGCGCGGATCACCTCGATCTTGCCGCCAATCTCCACTTCCACGCCCACAGCGCGGCGGCCTTCCAGCACGATCTTGCGGGCAAAACAGCGGATCATCAGGCAATTGTCACGCTTCAGTGCCGGTTTCAGATAGGCATTGGCGGTGGACCAGCGGCGACCTTGCCAACTGGTTTGCTCCATCAGGCCAAAGCCTTCCTGTTGGCGGCCATTGTAATCCTCGGTCACGGGGAAACCGGCCTGCGCTCCGGCATCAATAAATGCCTGATATAGCAGATTTTTTACCTCGCCCCGGCGTACATGCAGGGGACCATCGGTGCCGCGCCAGCCCTCTTCACCGCCATGAGAATGCTCCATGCGCTTGAAGTAAGGCAGCACATCGGCATAGGACCAACCAGTCGCTCCGAGCTCGTCCCAACGGTTAAAATCCTCCGCATGGCCGCGCACATAGACCATGCCGTTGATGGAAGACGAGCCACCCACCACCTTGCCACGCGGCGCAATCATGCGGCGATTGTTGAGGTGTGGTTCCGGCTCGGTGACATAGCCCCAATTGTAGCGGTCCATATTCATCGGAAAGGCGAGGGCGGCAGGCATTTGCACAAAGGGGCCAATGTCTGATCCGCCAAATTCCAGCACGATCACCGTGTGCTTGCCATCTTCTGACAGGCGATAGGCCATGGCCGCACCTGCCGAGCCGGAACCGATGATGATGAAATCTGCCTGGTGCATTGTGGTTGTTTCCATTTGGTGCGGTGCGGATGTACCCCCCTCTGGCTTGCCAGCCATCTCCCCCTCAAGGGGGGAGATCGACCCAGAGTTTGCCCGTCATTTTCTTTCTTCACGTAGGGCTACGGTAAACGTTGCCGCTGAAGAAGGACTGAGCGGATAAACTTGATCTGATCTCCCCCCTTAAGGGGGAGATGTCCGGCAGGACAGAGGGGGGGAAATCTTGCTCTGCCCTAAATGTTACTCAGGGAAATGAAGCCCTCAATACGGCGCTTCACACTTGCCCATGCCCACATAAACCGTCTTCAACTCCGAATAATGCTCCAGGGCCGCCAGCGAATTTTCGCGACCAAAACCGGATTGTTTGGAGCCACCAAACGGCATTTCCACCGGGCAGAGATTATAGGTGTTGATCCATAGTGTTCCGGCTTCCAACTGGTCCACCACGCGATGGGCGCGGGTGATGTCAGCGGTAAACACGCCGCCCGCGAGGCCAAATTCCGAGGCATTGGCGCGAGCAATCACGTCAGTCTCGTCATCAAAATCTAGCACGCACATCACGGGGCCAAAAATCTCTTCGCGGGCGATGGTCATGCTATCAGTCACATCGGCAAACACGGTGGGCTGAATAAACGCACCAGTGCCCGATGCACTGTTGGGAATGCCGCCGCCCGTGATCAGTGTCGCGCCCTCGGCTTTGCCCTTGTCAATATAGGACAGCACTTTTTCCCGCTGCGCCATCGACACCAAAGGCCCCATCTGGGTGGCCTCATCTTGCGGATCGCCAATCACAATCGCTTCCGTGCGGGCCTTCAAGCGTTCAAGGAAGACCTGCTTAATAGTCGTGTGAACAAATACCCGCGTGCCGTTGGAGCAAACCTGTCCCGTGGAATAAAAATTCGCCAGCATTGCCCCAGAAATGGCGCTGTCGATATCGGCATCACCAAACACGATCAGAGGTGATTTGCCGCCCAACTCCATGGTCACATGCTTCAAATGCCCAGCCGCCGCCGCAGCAACCTTGCGCCCCGTCGGCACTGAGCCAGTCAAAGACACCTTGGCCACATCGGGATGATTGACCAGCAGAGGCCCTGTCTCCCGATCGCCCTGAATGACATTGAACACGCCCTTGGGCGCGCCCGCCTCAATCAGAATTTCGGCAATCTTCAAAGCCCCCAGCGGCGTCATTTCCGATGGCTTGAACACCATGGCATTGCCAGCCGCCAAGGCCGGGGCCGATTTCCAGCAGGCGATCTGCTGCGGATAGTTCCACGCGCCAATGCCCACGCAGACGCCAAGGGGAACCCGTTTGGTATAGGCAAAATCATTGCCCAGCGGAATGTGGCTGCCGTTGAGTCCTGCCGCTGCGATACCGCCAAAAAACTCAAAACTATCCGCGCCCGATGTCGGGTCCGCCACAATGGTTTCTTGTATAGGCTTGCCCGTGTCCAGCGTTTCCAGCTCCGACAGTTCGCGGTTGCGCTCGCGCATAATCGCGGCCGCCTTTTTCAACACGCGGCCACGAGCGGTGGGGCTAAGGGCGGCCCACTCCTTCTGCGCCCGCTTGGCCGATGCAATGGCCCGCTCCACAATCGCAGGCGTGGCGGCATGGAGGCGGGCAATCACCTCACCCGTGGCGGGGTAGATGCTGTCAATCACCGTGCCGCTTGCGTCTTCAACGTATTCACCATCAATGAAGTGAGAGGCTTTGGGTTGGGCTTTCATCATAGAACTCGCAATTCTTCGTAAGACACCATCACATGCTCGCGAAATGCGGGGCGCGTGGTCAGGTTTTGATAATATCGGTGAAGGGCGGGGCGCTCTGGGCGCATGATGTCGATATCGAAATAGCGAAACAGCACATGGCCGAATTGAATATCGGCCAAGGTCAGCGCATCACCCGCCAGATAGGCGTGGTTTGCTAACCGCTGTTCGGCAATATCCAGCTTTGCGCCCAGCACACCCATGGCTTTTGCAATGGCGGCGGGATCACGATCTTTCGGCGCAGTGCGCACCACGCGCCAGAATATGGGATAGGTAAACTCTTGCGCAATATTCACTTTGGACCATTCAGCCCACATGTCCACACGGGTGCGACCCGCCAGATCATCTGGCCAAAATGGGGACGATGCATAACGGCTGGCGAGGTAGCGAAGGATCGCTCCCGTCTCAAACAGAGGCTCACCATTACCGTCTTGCAAAACCGGCACGGTGCCATTCGGGTTCATGGCCAGAAATTCCGGCGTGTCATTGCCGCCGTAGCGATGGCCGATATCATGGCGAACATAGTCGAGACCAAGTTCGCCAACGCACCACATCAGCGCCTGCACATTCGAGGATGTTTTTCGGCCCCAGATCGTCAGCATTGTCACTCTCCCCTCGGATAGCGTTTGCTGTCTTCCAGCACATTCAGGTCCATGTGGTTGCGCATGTAGCGCTCCGATGCCTTTTGCAGCGGTTGGTGATCCCATGGATAATAGGCACCGTTGCGAAGTGCTTCATAGACCACCCAGCGGCGGGCTTGGCTTTCACGCACCGCCGCATCAAAGCGGGCCATGTCCCAGCGGGCTTCGCGCTTAGCTGTGAAATCGGCCAGTACATCGGCATAAGCCGGATCGCCCGCCAGATTGGTCAGCTCCAGCGGATCACGCTCAAGGTCAAACAATTGGTCGGGATCAAGGGCGCAATGCACATATTTCCATTGCCCCTCACGGATACACACCATGGGCGCGTAGGAGCCTTCGGCGGCATATTCCATCAGCACCGGCGCGGTGCGGGCCTCGCCACTGATCATGCCCTTGAGGCTTATGCCATCGGTCCAGGGCATGATCTCATCCATGGAAATTCCGGCCAGATCACACAGCGTTGGCGTCACATCCAGATTGGAGGTTGGAGCCTGATGCAGGCCGGGGGCAACGCCGGGGCCTGCCACCATCAGCGGCACACGGGCCGAGCCTTCAAAGAAATTCATCTTGAACCACAGGCCACGCTCGCCCAGCATATCGCCATGGTCGGAGCAGAACAGGATGAAGGTGTTGTCCAGCATCCTTGTGCGGGTCAGCGTGTCGATCAACTCGCCCACCTTGTCATCAATATAGGAGATATTGGCGAAATAGGCGCGGCGCGAGCGGCGGATGTCTTCCTCGGTCACATTGAAATTGTCATAATCACAGGCATGGATCAGCCGTTTGGAATGCGGGTCTTGGTCCGCTAGCGCACCGACGTCTGGCAGAAGATGGGCGCAATCCTCATAGAGATCCCAGTATTGTTTGCGGGCCACGTAAGGGTCATGCGGGTGGGTGAAGGAGACGGTGAGGCACCACGGGCGGCGATCTGCATCATCATTCTCACGGCTCAGATGATAGAGCTTCTGATTGGCCAGAAATGCCACTTCATCATCATATTCCATCTGATTGGTAATTTCGGCAACGCCAGCGCCGGTCACCGAGCCGAGATTGTGATACCACCAGTCAATCCGCTCTCCGGGTTTGCGATAATCTGGTGTCCAGCCGAAATCGGCGGGGTAAATGTCGGTGGTCAGCCGCTCTTCAAAGCCGTGCAATTGGTCGGGGCCTACGAAATGCATCTTGCCCGAAAGCGCCGTGTAATAGCCTGCGCGGCGTAGATGATGCGCATAGGTGGGAATGGACGACACATATTCCGCCGCATTGTCATAGACCTGCGTGCGGCTGGGAAGTTGACCGGCCATGAAAGAGGCGCGGGCCGGGGCACAGAGCGGCGAAGATGTGTAGTTGTTTTGAAAGCGGGCGGAACGGGCTGCCAGCTCTTTCAGGTGCGGCGCATGCATCCAGTCTGCTGGGCCATTGGGAAACAGCGTGCCGTTGAGCTGATCGACCATGATGATGAGAATATTGGCTCTGGTCACGGTCTGGGCTCCCCAAGGTTGATGGCATGTAACTGGCCACTGACATAGTCCTCCACCAGTGTGACAGAGGCATCAATGGACAGCGGCGCTGCCCGCAGGCTCTGGCGAATGTAGAGCCCGTCGATCATTGCTGCCGTGCCTTCTGCAATACGCTCGGCGTCAGACCTGCTGGTCAGGTGTAGCAGGGCGTCGACCAGATTGGAGCGCAACCGCCGGGCATAGATCACCAGCAGGCGGCGGGTTGCTTCCGAGCGTTGCGCTTCGGAATAGAAGGCAAGCCAGGCCGCCACGGTATCGGGCGCAAACTGGTCGGCCTGGAAGCTGATACGGATCACGGCGCTAATCCGCTGGCGCGGGGTGGTTGCCGCGGTCAGCGCGCTGGCGGCATCAGCTTGCAATTGTCTCAACAGCGAGCGGATCGTTTCGATCAGCAATTGCTGCTTGGAGCCGAAATAATGATGGGCCAAAGCCGGAGAAACCCCGGCGGTACGGGCAATTTCAGACATGGTGACAGCCAGCGAGCCATGCGTGCCAATGGCTTTCAAGGCTGCATCGACAAGGGCTTTTCGTCTGACCGGCTCCATTCCCAGTTTTGGCATGGCCTATCCTTTCTGATGATCATCAATCTATTCTTGATTGACTGATCAATCAATAAAAATCAGCCAGCGGGATGCCGGTCCGAGGTCCAGATGATTGTCGAGCGTGGGCTGACACCCGACTGACTTAGCCATTCCGGGGGCTGTCACAAAACTTTCATCCCCGGTAAAGATTTCCTTCAGGCTTTGCCGTCACCGTGCCGTAAACTTAAACAATTTGGGCGCAGGGATATTTCAATGGTGGCGATTGCGACGGAACGCGGAGTATTACGCCGCTATGCCAGCGATCAATTGCTGACGCTGGCGAAAGTCGTAATGGAAAATGCCATGCAGCCGATTGTCGAGGTCCAGACCGGGGCAGTCTTCGGCTATGAAACGTTGATGCGCGGTCAGGAACGGATCGGTTTCGAGACCCCGCTGGATATTCTCGATCAGGCCCATGAGACGGGGCAATTGCTGGCGCTGGAGCAGATGGTGGCAAGCAGGGCGCTGGCCAAATTTGCCAGCCTGCCCGATCATGCGGCCTATACGCTGTTTCTCAATCTCGATGTGCGGCTGATTGCACAAGGAGAGACGATTATCGACGGGCTTTTGGCGCATCTGCGCGCCGCCAGGATTGCGCCGTCGTCCGTGTGTTTTGAATTATCGGAGCGGTTCAACAATACCGAAGTGCCGGAATTTGCCGGTCTGATGGTGCGTCTGCGCAGTGCTGGCTTCAAGATTGCCATTGACGATTTCGGTGTTGGCCATGCCGAGATGAAGCTGCTCTGCGATTTCCCCATCGACTATCTGAAAATCGACCGACATTTCATCTCAGGTCTGGACAGTCATTCGCGCAAACGTCATCTGGTGAAAAACATCGTCCAGACCGCCCATGTGCTTGGCGTGCGGGTCATTGCCGAGGGGATCGAGACGGAAGGCGAGTTCATCGCCTGTCGCGAGCTTGGCGTGGATCTCGTCCAGGGCTGGTATATTGCCAGGCCCACCACCCATCTGGCCGAGCTGAAATCCCACTATCGGCATCTGAAGGATATCGGTCAGTCACGGCGCTCCAGCCAATCGCTGGACGAAATCCTGATCCGCAAGCAGATCGAGCGCCTGCCGACGGTCTATGAAAACGACAGTGTCGATAGCGTGTTCGACCTGTTTCGCCGCAATCCGCGCCAGTCGTTCTTTCCGGTTCTAAACGCCAATGGCGAGCCGCGCGGCATTATCCACGAAGTGCATTTGAAGGAATATATCTATCAGCCCTTCGGGCGCGATCTTCTCAAGAACAAGGTCTATGAGCGGACGATCTCGCAATTCGTTGATCACGCTCCGGTCGTGGGGCTTGATGCCGATGCCGATAGGCTGATGGCGATCTTCTCCAATACCGAGGGCAGCGATTGCGTGCTGCTGACCGAAAATCTGCGCTATGCGGGCGTGGTCTCGGCGGCGTCGCTGGTGCGCATCATCAATGAAAAGCAGTTGAAGACCGCCCAGGAGCAGAACCCGCTGACCGGCCTGCCGGGCAATCGCGCCATTCGTGATTTCATGCAGGACAGCGGTCGTGATAGCGATGACCTGCGCCATTTCTGCTACTGTGATTTCGACAGTTTCAAACCCTTCAACGATCACTACGGCTTTCACCTGGGCGACCACGCCATTTCGCTGTTTGCCGCGCTGATGCGCCGTTATTTCTTCGCCGATGGCGTGTTTCTCGGCCATGTCGGCGGCGACGATTTCTTCATCGGCCTGATCGGTTGGACTGGCGAGGAAGTCGTCGAGATCCTCGACCGGCTGCTCTCGGATTTCCACGGCGATGTCGCCGCTCTCTATTCACCGGAAGACCGGGCGCAAGGCCGTATTCGTGGCACGGACCGTCATGGTATCGACCGCGATTTTCCGCTGATGCGCTGCTCCATCGGTGTTCTGGAATTACCGCAGGGGCTGGTTGTCGATGATGTCAGCCGCCTGTCGTCGGAAATCGCCAGCGTCAAGAAAAGCGCCAAGGACAGCGATAGCGGCCTTTTTGTCTCCGGCATCCGTTCGCCGCAGCCGATCGGGTGAGTTGGGTTTCGGCTCAATCGGTCTGATAAACAATGACCGCCTTTGAGAAATCCTTGTTGCGCAGATCCGTGCGGCGGATCATCACATAATAACCGCCGTTGAAATCGACGCTGTCGCTGGCATAGCCGGTGATCGTCAGCAGGGGAATCCAGTTTTCGATGGGGCCCGCAAGCCCCCTTATGGTGCGGATGTAATCGTCGTTGCGCGGCAGATCGAATTTCACGTCTTCGGCACCGAGATCGATGGCGGGGTCGGATTGAACGAAGTTCGGCCAACCGTAGAGTTGGCAACCGTCGCCGGGGCCGCTGGTCAGCGCATCCAGCCAGGCCCGATGCGGCGGCTCCTGCGGATGGGGATAGCGGGTCAGCATCGGATAGGACCCATCGCCCGGCAGCGTATAGGAAAAGGTTGGATCGATCCGGGCGGATGGCAATCGCATCGCCTGTTCGTCGGTGTCTCCCTCATGTCGCTCGCCCCAAAGCGCCATGCCGAGATCAGGGACGGGACGGCGTTTCAACTCGCTCTGCGCGGCGGGAAGATAGAGAAGGGAAAAGGATTTTTCCGCCTGCTGCTCGCCAAACCAGGGCAGCAGCACGAGGTCGAAGAACACCAGAAGCCGGCCGTCGGTGGGAATATCGGGATCGACAGGGCCGGCTGCGGCGGCAGCGGCAAGATCGAATTGCAGGACGAAGGCAAGCGGAGCATCCCGGTTGGCGAGCGGTTGCTTGGCGTCAATCATCTGCTGGTAATAGGGGCTGGGGTTCTCGGCATTCAGCTTGCGCAGGACGTCAACGTCTCTTTTGCCGCTCGAGGACGGCTTGCGCATTGGCCAGTCCGTGTTCTCAGGCATGTCCGGCGCGCCGCCGATCTTACTTGCGCCGACAGGAATGTCCTTATCCTCCAGCGCTGTCGAGCTAAGAATGGTCGTTGGCCGGGCCTGTTGCAGCAGGCTGCTTCGATCCCAGGACCCCACGCCGAACGTCTTCAACGACTGGTCGAGTTCGTCTTTTGTCTTGAAATAAGGGCCAGCTTTGCGCTGCTGCGCGAAGGTGCCTGTGGCGTTACCGAAAGCCAGGAGGCCAGCCGCCCCGGCAAGAACGCTGCGACGGGTGAAGAGATGCGGGGCAAGGGGCTTTTTGTGC
The DNA here is from genome assembly GCF_021559775.1 of Gillisella vitis. Lineage (GTDB taxonomy): Bacteria > Pseudomonadota > Alphaproteobacteria > Rhizobiales > Rhizobiaceae > Allorhizobium > Allorhizobium ampelinum. The sequence goes on from NZ_CP056047.1 coordinate 544,763, forward strand.
ATTCAAATGGTCCTGAACTATCGGGATTCTGGGTCATTCGTTCGGTATTAGAAGGACTTATGCCGCCCCGCGTCGATCCGTCTTCTTTTCTTTTCGTCTCTCGGTCTCTAGATAAGGTCGAGGTACACTTAGTCCAGAGGCAAAAGATGACGCTTCCCACGCACATGCGCTATGTCGATACCCCATCCTTCGGCGGGCCTGAGGTCATGACAATTGCCCATGGTCCGCTGCCAGCTCCAGCAGCCGGTGAAATCCTTGTCAAGGTCGAGGCGGCAGGTGTCAACCGGCCGGATGTGGCGCAACGCCAGGGCAGCTATCCGCCGCCGAAGGGCGCAAGCCCTGTTCTCGGCCTGGAAGTGGCTGGCAGGGTGGTGGCGCTGGGCGAAGGGGTGAGCGATTTTGCCATTGGCGACAAGATCTGCGGATTGGCCAATGGCGGCGGTTATGCCGAATTTTGCATCCTGCCGGAAGGCCAAAGCCTGCCCTGGCCCAGGGGCTTCGATGCGGTGAAAGCGGCGGCGGTGCCGGAAACCTTCTTCACCGTCTGGGCCAACCTGTTCCAGATGGCGGGATTGACGGAAGGCGAAACGGTCCTCATCCATGGCGGCTCGTCGGGCATTGGTACCACGGCCATCCAGCTTGCCCGTGCTTTCGGTGCCGATGTCCTGACCACGGTTGGCTCGGCTGAAAAGGCCGAGGCCTGCCTGAAGCTCGGCGCCCGCCGGGCCATCAATTACCGGAGTGAGGATTTCGCCGAGGTGGTGAAGGCCGAGACGGATGGTAAAGGTGTCGATATCATCCTTGACATGATCGGCGCGTCCTATTTTGAAAAGAATATTGCGTCGCTGGCCAAGGATGGCTGCCTGTCGATCATTGCTTTTCTCGGCGGTGCCGTGGCCGAAAAGGTCAATCTCGGCCCGATCATGGTCAAGCGCCTGACGGTGACAGGATCAACGATGCGCCCGCGCACCGCGGAAGAAAAACGCGCCATCCGTGATGACCTTTTGGCGAGCGCCTGGCCGCTTCTGGAGCAGGGCAGCGTCGCGCCAGTCATTCATACCGTTCTGCCGTTCGACAAGGTGGCGGATGCGCATCGGCTGATGGAAGACAGCACGCATATCGGCAAGATTGTGCTGACGCTTTGAAAGATGTTTCCGCTCGCGTCCGAGCAGGTGGTTAAAATTGCCTCTTTAGATTGTGGTTTGGCAGCGATTAATTCGGATGAGGCTGTCACAAAACATTCGCAATAGCGCCGCATATGATTGTTTTTTAAGTGCTTATTAAAAGTATCAATGCATAATAATTTCGATTTGCTTTCGCGGTTTTCTATTTCAGCAAATGATTTGCCCAGTCCGCCTTGAAGAAAGCATGACAACTCTTTTATTTGTCAGGGTGAATCTTCATGGCGTTTGGAATTACACGTATAGGAAGCAAACTCTCGGTCATGTCCGGTGCAGGCATTGTCCTTGTCCTCATCATCTCGGTCGCCGGATGGCTTTTGTCTCAAGCGGTCGACAGGGCTGTCACCCAGGGCCAGGTCCAGTCCGGGATCGCCCGCAATATCATCGACATGAAAGCGTCTTTGCGCGGCATGGATATCGGCGTGGGTGAACTGCGCCTGGCAACGTCCCAGCAGCAGCAACAGGCCGCAGTCGAGTATTTCCAGCAACGGCACAGTTCCGCCGAGAAATATCTAAACATCGCCAGGGCCGACATGCGATTGCCCGCCAATCAGGAGCGGGCTCGCCGCATTGGCGAACTGCTGACCAATTACAGCGCGGCCATCACCCAATTGGCAACCGTCATCGGTCGTTCTTCGGCAGATGTCTCCGCCAGCCTGCCGCCTCTGAAAAAAATGAACGACGAACTGGCCGCCCTTGTTGATGAGACGGTGATTGCTGTCAAGCAGAAGGTCGAGGAGACCAACGAAGAGCGCCTTCATCTGCAAAATACCGCCTCGGCGATTACCCTTTGTCTTTCGGTTTTGCTGGTGACGCTGATGATCGGCTCGGCGCTCTTCGGACGCCGGGCGATTGCGGCGCCCATCCAGCGGATCACCGATTGCATGGCAGACCTGGCCAAGGGCGATTTGTCCAAAACCATTCCCTATGCAAGTAACAAGGATGAGATCGGCGACATGGCCCGCGCCGTGCTGGTGTTCAAGCAGAATGCGGAAAAGGTTCGTGATCTCAATGCGCAGGAAGTCGCGCTTCAGGCTCAGAATGCGGATTTGCAGAGCAATATTTCCCACGTCGTGTCATCGGCGGTTGCGGGCGATTTTTCCGCTCGCATTCAAAAGCGCTATGACAACGAAGACCTGAATCGCTTCGCTGCCAGCGTCAACCAGTTGGTGACCTCTGTCGATCTGGGTGTAGCTGAAACCAATCGCGTGGTCGCGGCTCTGGCCGAAGGCGATCTGACCGAAGCCATGCGTGGCGAGTTCAAGGGCGTGTTCCTCAATTTGCAGACAAACATGAACGCGACCATGGAGAGCCTGCGGGTGGTGATGACGGAAGTCCGCGGCGCTATCGACATGATCAAGAGTGGCGCGGGCGAGTTGCGCCATGCCTCCTCCGATTTGTCCAAGCGTTCGGAGCAGCAGGCGGCCTCTTTGGAGGAAACCGCAGCAGCACTCGAGGAGATAACATCCGCCGTGAAGAGTTCCACTGACCGTTCGGGTGAGGCCGCCGACATGGTCGCCCAGGCGCGTCAAAGCACCGAACAGTCCCGCGACGTGGTCAGAAATACGGTTGCCGCCATGGAGCGCATCGAGCAGGCCTCCAACGAGATCGGCAACATCATCAATGTCATCGACGAAATCGCTTTCCAGACCAATCTTCTGGCGCTGAATGCCGGCGTGGAAGCGGCGCGGGCAGGCGAGGCTGGCAAGGGCTTTGCTGTCGTTGCCCAGGAAGTGCGCGAACTGGCACAACGCTCGGCGGGCGCCGCCAAGGACATCAAGACGCTGATCACCCGCTCTCGCAACGAGGTGGCCGACGGCGTGGCCCTGGTGACGGAGACGGGTGACGTGCTGGGCACCATCGGCAGCCATGTCGTGAAGATCAATGAACATGTCCATTCCATCGCCCAGGCCGCCAGGGAGCAATCGACCGGTCTGAGCGAGATCAATACTGCCATCAACCAGATGGACCAGACGACACAGCAGAATGCGGCCATGGTCGAGGAATCGACCGCCGCCACCAATAAACTGGCCGACGAGGCGAGTAATCTCTCCACGCTGGTGGCGCGTTTCAAAGTACACACCGGTACGCAGGCGTCGGCCCCATCCCGCCCAGTCTCGTCCCACTCGGCGCCCTCCCATTCCGCAATGGCCTCTGCCCCTGCGGGGCGGCGACCCGTGTCCTCCAGCCGAGGTAATACCGCCCTGGCGATCGAAAAGGATTGGGAGGAGTTCTGAGCCGCACTGTAACGCTGGCCCAGCCCGTTGGACCTTTGTTCCATTTCTACCTTTTGGAAGACGGCGCTTGAAATTCCGCAAAATCGGGCCTACCTTCTTATCAACGTCAACAGAAAGAAAGGAAGGTGATCCAATGTCTAATGAGATTTCGGTCTGCGTAGAGGGCTTTGGAATGGTGATGGTCGGAAAGGGGCAGCCCTCGATCTGATCCCATCTTCCTTCGGCGGCAGCTGTGCCGCCGGGTCTTCAGTCAGGCCAAACTCATGCAAAATTCATGGCCGCAAGGCCAGGAGGAAAGGGTCGCGAAAGCGGCCCTTTTTGCTGTTCGGTTGATCGTTCCTCTTCATCCCATGATGTCTCTCCAGCCCCGCGCAAACTCTTGTTTTTATGGATGAGAGGGCCGGGCCATCTGTATCCGGCGTTGGAACCCGGTGTTGCCTTGTGGAATAGATAATTCCAGTGACACGGGTGTTTGTTGTTGGAGCATCGCGTGGCCACCCTGGAACTGGTACTTTCGGCTTATCAAAGCGGCGATCTGGACCAGGCGCTGGCGCTGGCCGATGCGACCGATGAAACGGACCCGGATCGGATCGCTGATCTGGATTTCCTCACCGGCGGCATCCGGTTGAAGCAAGCCGACAGGGCCGGGGCGGCCAAGGCTTTTCTGAAGGTGGCACACAGTGCATCGGCCAAGGCGAATGATTGTCTGGTGCTGGCCATTGATCTGATGTTTTCCGAGAGCCAGTTCGAGCCGCTTGCCGGGCTTGTCGATCTCGTGGCAAAACGGCTTGCCGATCATCAGACAGCGGTGTTCAAGGTTGTGACTGCCTTGTCCACGCTTGGACGGCTCGGCGAGGCCCATGCGATTATCGGCGCACTGGATTGTGAAAAACGTCCGCATCTCAATCTTCTCATTGCTTTCATTGCGACCTCGAGGGACAGGGACGCGTTATATGCCATTCTGCTGGCCAATGCTGCGCGCTACCCCAACAATGCTTTCCTGCTTGCCGCTCTGGCGCTACGCGCCCATGAGCGCTGCGATTTCGCGGTGACGGATCATTTTGCGGCCAGGTTGCGGGAACCGGGTTTTGGGGAGCGTCTGGCGGCTTTTGAGCTGGGTTTGGCAAGGATCATCCGCACCGATGACGAGCGTGAGGCGGCAAAGCCGTTTTTCGGAGCGCTCGAAGTCATGCGTCACCGTGCGCAAGGGGCAGAACCTCTCGCGCGCCGGGCGATCCGCCCGCAGGGCCGACTTCGCATCGCCTATTTTTCCAGCGATCTTCGCCTTCATCCGATGATGACGTTGATCTATGACGCCCTGTTGCAGCATGACCGTTCGCGGTTCGATATTATCCTGCTGTGCCATTCTCCCGTCGGTTGCGAGGCTTATCAATCGACGTGGCCGGAGCAATTGCGCGGCGAAGTCGTCCGGGTTCGCGACCTGTCCAGCGCCGCCATCATCGAATGGATACGCCAAAATGAGGTGGATATCCTGGTGGATCTGAATGGGCATACGGCGCGGGCAAGGCTTGATGTCGTTGACCTTTGCGACGCGCCGGTCAAAGTTACCTATATGGGATTTCCCGGTGCGGTGATCGGGGTCGATCTGGACTATGCGATCACCGATCCGATCATCACGCCCGATAGCAGCAAGCCCTATTATCAGGAAAAGCTCTGCCGCTTGCCGGAAACCTATATGGCCAACAGCGTGTCTAGCCGGACTTGGCAGCAGAGGGCAAGCCGCGAGTCGGTTGGGTTGCCATCTGGTCGGTTTGTGTTCGGCTCGTTCAACGGGTCGCAGAAGATCGACCGTCAGGCGATCCGTATCTGGGCGCAGATTCTGAAACGTGTGCCTGAGGCCGTCCTTTCCATAAGCTGCGCGCGCGCTGCGGTGGCGGACAATCTGCGCGCCGCCTTCGCGCAGCAGGGCATCGATGCCGGGCGATTGATCTTCTTCGATAATTGCCCGAGTGCGGAGTTTCTGGCCCGGATGTCGGCAACCGATCTGGTGCTCGACACCTTTATTTACAACGGCCACACCACCACATCCGATGCGCTGTGGGCAGGGGTTCCTGTCCTGACGAAGAAAGGCAAGGCGTTCGCTGGTCGTGTTTCCGAAAGCCTGCTGAAGGCCGTCGGCCTGCCGGAACTGGTGGCGCAGGATGCGGATGATTTTATCGCCCGCGCCGTCGATCTCGCCGAGCACCCAGACCGGCTGGAGGCGCTTCGAATGCGTTTGCGCACCCAGATTTTAACCGCGCCGCTGTTTGATGCCGAGCGCTTCACACGCCATCTGGAGCGTGGCTACGAGATGATGGCGGAGCGGGCGCGGGCGGGTCTTCAACCCGATCATATTGATGTTCCCGCCTTGCCTGCGCGCAAGCAACCGTTTTTCACGCCGCAAGAGGCAGGCCATGGCAACGTTTGATGTGGCGGTAAAGGCCTATCAGGCCGGGGATTTCGACGCGGCGCTGGGTGCGGCGCACGCCGTGATTGCCAAAAAAGCGCCCAACCATGCGATGGCGAAGGCCCTGGTCGGTAATATCCTGCTGAAGCGCGGCGACAAGCCAGCTGCCGCCACCGCATTTGCCCAGGCGGCAAAGGCCAATCGCTCCGAGGCCCCTGCGTTTTTGAAGCTGGCGGCGACACTGTTTCTCCAGGCCGGACAGGCGGATGAGGCGCGTCGGATCGGGTTGGAGGCGGGCCTTCTCAACCGCAACGATCCGGCCTTTGTGCTTGTTATGGCTCAGACCCTACTGGCAGCTTGGGACGACCCGGCCCGTCAGGCGGTGACACAACTGATCCCTTATCTTGACCGGACGAGTGGCCCGGCGATGTTTTTTACCGCCAGTTTCTACCGCGCCAATTGGCAATTGCCGGAGCTGAAAGCGCTGCTGGATGAGGCCCGCGAAACCGTGCCTGACGATGTCGCCATCGAAGGCCTGCGCTTTGCCAGCGCCCATGACCTGGTCGATCTTGCCACCATCGCCCGTCATCAGGCATTGATGGCCGCCCCGGACGAGCCTTACGTCCGTGCTGTCTTGCAGGTCGAGCAGGCGCTGTCGCGCGTGCTCTGGTGCGAAGACCAGAGTGTGCAGGCCAAGCCCGTGCGCGAGCATTTGGCCTTGGCGCAAAGCTTTGCCGCCCGCCCGCCGCGGCGGAAAATCGGCCGCCGGATAATGGAAAAGAGCGAACAACCCCTGCATATCGGCTATCTCTCCAGCGATTTTCACGCCCATGCAACCATGACCCTGTTTCTCGACAGCCTGCTGGCCCATGATCGCAGTCGGTTCAGGATCACGCTATTTTGCTATACCGCAAAGACCTACAGCGCCGATCAGCAGGCCATGCCGGAGCAGCTACGCCAGGAGCTTGTCAGCGTGCGCGATCTTTCCGACGAGGCGGCGGCTGGCGAAATCGACCGTCGGCAGGTCGATATTCTGGTCGATCTGAAAGGCCATACGCCGGGTGCCAGGCTCGGCATCGTCAATCTGTCGTCGGCGCCAGTTAAAGCAACCTATCTCGGCTTTCCCGGCCCGGTGTCCGGCGTCGATCTGGATTATGCCATCACCGATCCGGTGGTGACGCCTGACAGTGCCGAGGCTTTTTACCAGGAAAAATTCTGCCGCCTGCCGGAGTGCTATCAGGCCAACAGCGCTGCCAGCCGTCCGCAACCAAGGCCGTCGCGGCGTGCCGATCATGGGGTGCCGGAGCATGCCTTCGTTTTTGCGTCCTTCAACGGCGTCCACAAGATCACGCCGCAGACCATGTCCCTGTGGGCTAGAGTATTGCGGGCCGCACCCGATAGCCTGTTGTGGATGCTTTGCCCGGATGCCATTGCAAGAACCAACCTGGAGGCGGCCTTTGTGGCGGAAGGCATCGATCCGGCCCGCATCCTGTTTGCCGCCAAGCAGGATTATGGCGACCACGTCCACCGGCTGCCGCTGGCCGATCTGGCGCTCGATACCTTCCCCTGCAACGGCCATACGACGACCTCCGATATGCTTTGGGGCGGGCTGCCGGTCTTGACCAAACGTGGGCATTGTTTTGCCGGGCGGGTGTCGGAAAGCCTGTTGAAGGCTGTCGGCCTCGATCAACTGGTGGCTGATGATGAGGAGGCGTTCGTCAGTCTGGCCGCAGAACTGGCCCGGCAACCGGACAAGATCGCCGCGTTGAAAAGCCATCTTGCTGCCAGCCGCGATACCGCGCCGCTGTTTAACACGCTTCGCTTCACCCGGCATTTGGAGCGGGCTTATGAGCTGATGGCGGAGCGCGCCCGCGCGGGCTTAGCGCCAACCCGGATCGACGTACCGGCCTTGTCGGTATAAGCGTCACGCCGCCGCCGCCGGGCAAGCCTCGGGCAATGGTTTTCCTCTATCCGAGATGATGCTGCGGCATGTTCCTGCCGTCGCATGGATTGAACATGCAGGTGGCTTGACGGATCATGGCTCAGGATATGGATTTGGCGCTCAATGCCTACCGGCAGGGCGCGTTCGAAAAGGCTCTCGGTCATGCGCAGGCGGCAGTCAAGCAATTGGCGCGGGCCGGAAAAGCCGGACAGGCCGAAATGCTGGCCGCCAATATCTATCTGAAGCTCGGCCAGAAGATCGAGGCCGCGCAAGCCTTTGCCCGGTCGGCAGCGGCTTTGCCGGAAAAGCGTGCCGAGTTCCTGAAATTCGCCGCCAAGCTTTATCTGGCCGAGCGGCGCGTCGATCTGCTGGAAGGCATTGCTGTTGCCGCAGCGCGCGCCAATGCTGATGATGCGGGTTTTGTCGGCGAGATCGCCAATATGCTGCTGGGGGCGGGCATGCATCCGCCACTGGATGAATTGGTGCCGCTTCTCGATATGACCAATAACTGGCATTTGCAGATTGTCATCAACCATTACCAATTGACACGCAAACCGGACAAGCTGAAGCCGATCATCGAAAAGCGCTATTCGGAAAGCCCCGGGGACAGTTTTGTCGCGGTGAATTATTTCATGTTCTGCCGCTCCAGCCTGTTCTTTCCGGTGGCAAGACAATGGTTGGACATGATGAAAACGCCTGAAGATCCGTTGACGGCGGAGATCCTTTATCGTGATCAGCCTCTATCGCGCTGCTACTGGAGCGACGATCAGGCGGTGATCAACGGTCCTTGCGGCGGCACCGACATGCTTCAGCGCAATGTGGGCACTGTCATGCCACGGCGCGCGGTTCGCCCTTTGGGCGAAAAACTCAAGATCGGTTATCTCTCTTCGGATCTGACCATCCACGCCACCATGTATCTTCTTTACGATGTCTTTCTGGCCCATGACCGCAGCCGTTTCGACATTACTTTCTTTTGCCATACCCCGCCTGGGCAGGCCGCCATCCAGAAGACCTGGGACCCAGTGCTACAATCGGAAATTATCGCTGTCGGCCAGATGGACAATGACGGGATCGCCCAGGATATCAGCCGGCGCGGGATCGATATTCTCATCGATCTGAAGGGACACACGGCGGGCAACCGGCTTGCCGCTGTCGCTCTTTCGGATGCGCCGGTCAAGGCCAGCTGGATCGGCTATCCCGGCTCGGTGCACGGTGCGGGGCTGGATTATCACATAACAGACCCCATCGTCACACCCGACGATGCCAAGCCCTGGTTTGAGGAAAAACTCTGCCGCCTGCCGGAAACCTATCAGGGCAATTGCAGCCTGACCAAGCCGCGCCCCAAACCGTTGAAGCGGGCCGATCACGGGCTGCCGGAAGAGGTCTTTGTGTTTGCCTCTTTCAATTCTCCCGCCAAGATCAGTCCGCAAAGCATCACCCTGTGGGCCTCGATCATGAACGCCGTGCCGGATAGCCTGCTGTGGATATTGTGCAGCGGGCCGCAATTGCAGGCGAATTTCGCCGAGGAATTCGCTCGCCTCGGCATTGGCCGCGACCGTATCGTCTTTGCCCAAGGGGTCGATTATCCTGATCATCTCAGCCGGGTGGGCCTCGCCGATCTGGCGCTCGACACTTTCCCCTATAACGGCCATACCACGACCTCGGATCTGCTCTGGGGCGGCCTGCCGGTCCTGACGAAAAAGGGTCGTAGCTTTGCTGCGAGGGTGTCAGAAAGCCTGCTGACGGCTATCGGCCTGCCCGAACTGGTGGCGCGGGACGGTGAAGAGTTTGTCGAAAGGGCGGTAGAGTTCGCCGCTCACCCGGAAAAGATCGTCGCCCTGAAACAAAAGCTCGAAGCCAACCGCCTCAGGGAGCCTTTGTTCGACACCGAGCGCTTCACCCGGCATCTGGAACGCGCCTATGAGATGATGGCGGCGCGGGCCAGGGCAGGGCTTGCGCCCGACCATATCGACGTGCCGGCCCTGCCGATCCGGTCAATGTCTTTCTAAGTGCGCACAGCACTGTAAGACTCTTGCCAGCTTGTTTAGGGATGCGCCCTGTCGCATTCTGCGTTAATCAAACAGGGTCCCCAAACACGTAAGGCCTCGCCATCATGACCAATCCCATTACCGTTGAAGTCACCCGTGGAAACCGCGTCGAAAGCCGCCATCATGGCGTGGCCGTGGTGGTGGATGGGGATGGCCAGGTGGTGTTTTCCGCCGGAGATATCGAGGCGGGCGTGTTTCCGCGCTCGGCCTGCAAAGCCATGCAGGCCCTGCCTTTGGTGGAAAGTGGTGCTGCTGATGCCTATGGGTTCGGCGACAAGGAACTGGCGCTGGCCTGTTCCTCTCATTCCGGCGAGGACGAGCATGTGGTACTGGCGGCGCTGATGCTGGCTAGGGCCGGGCTGGATGTGGATGCGCTGGAATGCGGCGCTCATTGGTCTTTCGACCAGAAAACCCTGATCCATCAGGCCCGCACATTGGAAAAGCCGCAGGCGCTGCATAACAATTGCTCCGGTAAACATGCAGGTTTCGTCTGCGCCTGCGTACATGCTGGCTATCAGGTCGAAGGCTATGTGGAATACGACCACCCCCTGCAACGCGATATCCGGGCGACCATGGAAAGCCTGACAGGCGCCGTGCTGGACCGTGACCATTGCGGCACCGACGGATGCTCCATCCCGAGCTATGCAGTGCCGTTGAAGGCGCTGGCCCATGGTTTTGCCAGGATGGCGATGGGGCAGGGGCTGGAGCCGCTGCGCGCCAAGGCCTCCAGACGGCTGATCGATGCCTGCATGGCGGAGCCCTATTACGTGGCGGGGACAGCACGCGCCTGCACGAAGATGATGCAGGTCGCACCGGGGCAGATCTTCGCCAAGACCGGTGCTGAAGGTGTGTTCTGCGCCGTTCTGCCGCAACAGGGCCTGTCGATTGCGGTCAAGGCGGATGACGGCACGACGCGCGCCGCCGAAGCGATGGTGACGGCGCTGCTGGCCCGCTATTTCGAAAAGGATAGTCCCGAGCGGCTGGCGCTGCTGGCCATGGCCAACAAGCCGATGCACAATTGGAAAGGCCGCCATGTCGGTGATGTCAGGGTGACCGACGTGCTGTTTTCCTGATCTCTCGCGATTTCATATCCTGACGACGGCTCATGCCTGGAAAAGCGCGATCCCTGTCGCCTGATAGGGGGTAAGACGCTCCGCCTCCACACTGGGCCCGACGATCAATCCCGCCAGGGCTGGCAGTGGCAGAATCTGGCAGGGCGACAGTGTATCCAGTTTTTCCGAGGTCAGGCAGAGATAGGTTTCGGCACTGACCGAGGCGATTATCCGTTTGATCGCCGCTTCCTCCGCATCGCCAGTGGTGGCGCCATGCTGGGGGTGGACGGATGTCGCACCCAGGAAGAACAGATGCGGGCGCAGCCTTGCAATCGCTTCTGCCGCCACTGCACCCACCGCCACCATCGAATGCCGATAGAGCCGCCCGCCGATCAGGATGACCTCGATATCGCTGCGTCTTTCCAGCTCGACAGCAATGGTCGGGCTATGGGTCATCACCGTCAGGCCGAGATTTTGCGGCAGCAGCCGGGCAATTTCAGCATTGGTGGTGCCGCCATCCAGAAAGATCATCTGCCCCGGCTGAACCAGCGCTACGGCACGGGTTGCCAAAGCCTGTTTCTCGCTGCCCGCCCGGCTTTTTCGGGTCGAGAAATCCGGCAGATCCGGTGAAAGCGGCAGCGCACCGCCATGCACGCGCGCCAGCAATCCCGCTGCCGCCATGTCGCGCATGTCACGGCGAACGGTGTCCTCCGACAGGTCGAGTTCAGCGGCGAAATCCTTGGCGATCACCCGTCCGTCGCGTTGTAGCCGGGAGAGAATGAGAGCCTTGCGTTGATGAGTCAGCATTGCACGAAAATACCTGAAATTTCACATAACTACATATATTGACGATTTTGACTCGACTCTCAAGAGAAATCGTGCAGATTTGTGGATATTCGTGCAGTTTAATGGAGAGAGAAATGCTGATTTTGATTGCAGGCCCTTATCGCTCGGGGACCGGTGACGACCCGGTGAAAATGGCGGCCAATCTGAGGGCATTGGAGGCCCCGTCCTATGCGCTGTTTCAGGCGGGTCATGTGCCGATGATCGGGGAATGGGTGGCGCTGCCGATCTGGCATGCGGCCGGTGGCACGGATGTCGGCGACGCGCTCTATGAGGAGATTTTCCACCCGGTCGCGGGTCGGCTGCTGGCGCTTTGCGATGGTGTATTGCGCCTGCCCGGTGCTTCCAAAGGCGCCGACAACGATGTGCGGATTGCCAATGAGCGGGGTATTCCCGTCTGGACCCGGCTGGAGGATGTGCCCGATGTGGTCGTGTAATATGAGGAGGCGCGATAGCGAACCTTCGTAGAACAGACGAACCGAAGCCGGGCATTTGCCCGGTTTTGGCCGGTGATCATAAAGGAGGCGCAGTTGCAAATCCAATAGAACACATGAGCTAATGGATTCCCTCTATCTCCCATGCCACTGGATGACCCGGCATTACCCCGCAGGATTGCGGCGGTGACCGGCAGGAGCGATCAAATCGCAGTTTCTGCCAGGATTGTGGCCAGGATTGTGGAGAGAATAGGGGACAGATGTTGATGAGAAGAGTTTTGCACGGGCTTTTTAGTCTGGTGATTTTGTCAGGTCTGGTTTCATGCCAGACACCTCAGGAATCTGCCAGCAATGCGGAAATGACCTGTAGCGCGCAAGGTTTGAAGCCCGGAACGGCGCGTTATCGGAAATGTGTCGGGGCGACCTATCAAAGCAATCGCATGCAGGCCAAGCAGGCTGAAAGCAATGTGGCTGCCGGCGCAGCAATCGGCGTCCTCGGAGGGGCTGTTCTTGGTGCCAGCCTGGACAACCGGCACCATTACTATCGTCGCTGCGGACCTTGGGGCTGCTATTATTAAAGCATTTCTAGCAAAAGTGCGAAGCGGTTTTGGCAATCGGAAATGCGTTGGGAAAAGAGCTATTTCCAGCAAAAGCACGTAAGCTCTGGCCACCGGAAATCTGCCGAGAGCCAGAGCTTAGTAGCATCACATCGGCGGTACGACGCCCTTGGTGCCGACCACCACGCGGCTTGAAGCAATTGTGCCGTCCTCGGCTTTTTCGGCGTTGACGAACACGGTGGCGCCGCTCTTCAGGTCGGCTTCGACAGCGGGAGCGAAGGTGACGATGGGCGTGCCCTCGGGAATGGAGATGGTTTTTTCGCCGCCCTTATAGGTCAGGGTCAGGGTCGGGCCATCGACGGCTTTGACGGCATTGGCCACGGTGGCATTGGTCATCGTGCTGCCGGGCTGAAGATCCCAGGGGCGGCTGCCTTCGCCGGTGCCTTTCATGGCGGCGGGAAAGATCACCACTTCCAGCGCATTGTTACCGCCATCCGATTTGGGAGCCGAGGCAATACCAACGAAATCGCCGGGCTTGATCGCCTCGGCGGAAGCCTTGGCGACGCTGGAGATTTTCCAGCCGTCCTTCAGGGCAATCTTCGCGGTTTCCCCCTCGCGGGTCTTGACCGTCAGCACCTTGCCCTCAAAGCTTTCGACCGTGCCGCGAATGCGCAACGCTTCCGCCGCCTCAGCGCTCATGCCAATACCCAGCGCCAGAAAGCCGCCTGCGAGAAGAGAGAGGGTTGTTTTCGATCGTACCATTGTCGTTCGTAGCATGGTGCTGCTTTCTGTTGAGCCTTTGGCAGGGTTGGTTGGCAACCTGTCGAGATATCCTAACAGATCTGTTCGCGGCCGCTGCTCTTTCAAGGCGCGGACACGAATAGTTGAGAGCAGGCGTTGGTGTCGGCTACTTGACCGGTTCGGCAGTTGCCACGGCGCCCGGCGCACGGCGGCAGCCGGAAAACACATCGAGGGCGGGATTGTACACTTTGGTCGACACATCCATCAGGCCCAGCACGCTGTGGAACAGATTGTCATGGGAGCGCGGTTCGGCTGTGGTTTTTGCCAGGCAGCCCCGGTCGTATCCGGCATCCTTGGCCAGATCGTCGGCCAGCCAGAACAGCAGCGGCACATGGGTCTGTTCGGTTGGCGCCACCATATAGGGCATGCCATGCAGGTAGATACCGTTTTCGCCGAGCGACTCGCCATGGTCAGACAAATAGACGACGGCGCCAGCCAACGTGCCGGACCGTTGTTTCAGCGTGTCGATCACCTCGGCAACGATATGGTCGGTATAGAGAATGGTGTTGTCATAGGCGTTGCGGATTTCCTGCGGGCTGCATTTGCCAAAATCATTGGCGCGGCAATCCGGCTGGAACTTGCGAAACTCCTCCGGATAGCGGGCGTAGTAGGCAGGGCCGTGGCTGCCCAGCTGATGCAGCACCAGCACGCTATCGCCCTTGATCCCGTCAAGCCAGCCGTTCAGCTTGTCGGTCAGGATCCCATCCAGACATTCGCCGTCCTTGCAAAAACGCGGATCGGCTGACGGCGGCAGGAACGTATAGGGCACCCGGTCGGCGACATTGTAATGGCCTGTGTCATTGTCCAGCCAGGTGACGGAGACCTTGGCATAGCCCAGCACGTCCAGCAGGTTCTGCCGCTCGGCGGCCTTGCGGTGGCTATAGCTTGCCCGTGTGAGGTCGGAGAACATGCAGGGGATGGAGACGGCAGTTGCCGTGCCGCAGCTGGTCGTGTTGCTGAAATAGGTCACGCCCCGGGCTTTTAGCTGTGGATTGGTGTCGCGCTGATAGCCGCCTAGCGAGAAATTCGCCGCCCGTGCGGTTTCCCCGGCAACGATGACAGTGACGCGCGGCTTGGTGAGGGCGGCGGTATTGATCCGGTGGGCGTCGGTGCCAATCGGTTGGGCGACGATATTCCGATCCCGGTTGGCGTCGATGGTATAGCGCACGGCATTGGCAATCGGCAGGAACGGGTTCAACCGGTCGAGGATATCGTTATGGGCGCGCCCAACGCCTGCAAAGGTCCGGTAATCGCTAAAGGCGGAGGCGGCAAACACCGCGATGCAGGCGATGATGATACCAGCATTATGGGCAAGCTTGCTGAGGAAGGGCCGGTGGCGAACCCGCAGCCAGACGATCAGCAGCGAGGGCAAAAGACCGGTTAGAACCACATGCATCATAAAACGCGGCGTCAGCAGATGGGCCGTCTCCGCTCCGGTCGAAACCGCCGCATTGCGGATCATTTCCCGGTCGATGATCGTGCCGAACTGGTCGGTAAACCAGGAGGCTAGCGAGGCGGTGATCACCAGGAAGATCAGCACCGGTTTTACCAGGTATTTTGCTGAGAACAGCGTGAGGATCGCCAGGCACATGGCGGAAATGCCGAGCGCAAACAGGCCGAAGGCCAATGGCGAGGTATCGGCCAGATAGCTATGCGCCTTGATCCAGAACTTGGTGTTGGTGACCGCCAGCAGATAGGCCGTGGTAACGACGCACAGCGTCACGCTGCCGATCTGTGGTCTTGATCTGAAGAGGCTGGCTTTTCCGGCACGATAACTCAAGCAATATCCTCCACATGACAGTTTTATGTCGGTCGCATGGCACGCAGTCCTGACAGTAAGCTGAACATTGGAAAATACTAAATAACGATTTCAGGCGCTAGAAGCTAACCTTTCCACAGAATGTATTGGCGGAAAAAGCAATTTCAGGTTGTTTTTAGGGGTAGAGGCTGGCACCACCTGCTGGTGAGCCACTATCGGACCTGTCAGAGCTCCAGCCGCATCAGGATCTGCGGCCCGGCCTTGCCGCCCAGATAGGTTTGGCCGGTATCCTGCCAGCCGCTTTTTGTGTAAAGGCCGATCGCCGCCGGATTGCGCAGATTGACAGTGAGAAAACAGTGTCTGGCCGGATAATGGCGGGCGAGATAGGCGGGTAGCGCAGCCATGGCTGCCTTGCCATAGCCTTTTCCCTGAAATTGGCTGCCGACGATCAGCGCCCGCAGGCCGAGATCGCCGGGCTGGAAACCCTGCTCCGCCAAGTCAAAGCCGGTGAGCCGGGTATTATAGTCCCTGTCGATCTTGAAGAAGCAGACAGGGCCATCGCTGACACTGCCGATGTGAAAATCCACCGTTTGATCGCCGTCGTCGATAACGTTTTCGATGGGCCCGGCAAACATCTGCTGCTCCGGCGGCAAAGCCAGATGCAGCACGCGGGCGCTGTCGTTTCGCGCCAGCGGCGCCAGGGTCAGAGCCGGGTGCATCGATTACTCCGCAGCCCGCCTTTCCCACATGGCCTTGAAGGCCGGGCGGCTCTGGCAGCGGTCAAGCCAGGCACTGACGCTCGGATGGGCGTCCATCACCGGCGTATAAGGCTGGGCGTAGCGAACGATTTCGGCGAGATTGATGTCAGCCACCGTGAAACGGTCGGAAACGGCGAATTCCTTGGCCGAGAAATGCTTTTCCAGCACGGCCATCGGCCTCTTTAGCAACCGGGCGGCTGCTGCTGCTTCCGATTGACCGGCTTCGCTGTCCAACCGGCCATCCATGGCAATCCGGGATATTTTCAGCGCATTGCCTTCGATTTCGGTGGCAGCAAACAGCGACCACTGCATCATCAGCGCGTCTTCCTCCAGATCCTTCGGACCGATCTCGCCGCCATATTGCTTGGCAAGGTAGAGGGTGATGGCAAGCGATTCGAACAGAACCAACCCGTCATCTTCAATGGCCGGAATGGCCCCGAACGGATTGATCGCCAGAAAGGCTGGCGACTGGGTGTTGATCGGCGCATCCGGTGCCAGTGGATTGTCCAGCTTCACCGCCTGCAGAACCGGGATATGATCGAAGGCCAGTTCCAGCTCTTCCGCAAGCCATATGACGCGCGTGGCGCGGGATTTATAGCAGCCATAGACTTTCAACATCGGAGTCTCCCAAGGGTGATTTGGAGGTGAGGCTATCCTTGAAATGCAGCCTTGGGAAGCACGGGATTGACACTGAAAACAATTTGCTTCTATCACTCTTAACAGGGTCCGCAGTTCACCCAGACATCACCGCTCCTGCAAAGGAGAGCTAAACCTGCATCATCTAAGATCCACGGCACGCTTTATGCGCCCGCTGGCAGGACGGTGGTTACCGGCATTGCATGGGCGCATCTATCGAAGGATAAAGCGATGTCGCGTCTGACTTACCCATATGAAATCACAGATATTTCCGATCTTGCCCGCAGTCTTGGCCGTGAGCTCCAGAAGCATGGCGGAGCGCCCGGCCATGTCGAGCTTCTCAATATGCTCGCCCGCGCCTCAGGCCACGCCAACTTCCAGCACTGGAAAGCGTCACGTGCGGCCCAGGCAAGGCTGGCTCTGCCAAAGGCCGCCGATCCGCCGGTCGATTATCGGCTTGTCGAGGCAGTGGCGCGCTGCTTCGATGACAAGGGCGTGCTGATCCGCTGGCCATCGAAAACCAGCCATCAGCGGTTGAGCCTGTGGAAGCTTTGGGCGGCCTTTCCCGCCGACAGGGATCTGCCGGAAGTGGAGGTCAATGCGTTGCTCAAAAGCCTGAACGGCTTTGGCGACCATGTCTTGCTGCGTCGGGAAATGGTCAACAACAGGCTGTTGTCGCGCACGCTGGATTGCCGCCTCTACCGGCGGGTGGAAAGGCGTCCGCCGTCGGACGCCCTGGCCTTGATCGGCCTGTGACGGCGGCCCAGGCCACCGTCTTTGTCGGCAAGCTGCGTCAATAACCCTTGGCGGAACCGGCGACGGCCCGGGTGTCGATGGCGCCGAAATAGCCGGATGCCTTGTCTGCGGCCTTGGCAATGTCAGAGACGCTCTTGCCGCCGACCAGAATGCCGGCGGCCTGGCCCCAGACCGGGCCGTCATTGCCGCCATCCAGCGTATAGCCCATGTCCTTCAGCTTCTGGAGCGTATCGGGCGACAGGGCATAAGGCTCGTAATAGATCTTGTCCGGCTGCCATTGATGATGAATGCGCGGCGCGTTGACGGCGGCAGAAATATCCATGCCGAAATCCACCACATTGAGGATCGCTTCCAACGTGATGGTGATGATGCGCGAGCCGCCGGGGCTGCCAATCACCATGAACGGCTTGCCATCCTTGGTGACGATGGTCGGGCTCATCGAGGAGAGCGGCGTTTTCTTCGGGGCAATCGCATTGGCCTCGCCCTGCACCAACCCGTAGAGATTGGCCACACCGGGCTTTGAGGTGAAATCGTCCATCTCGTTGTTGAGCAGAATACCGGTGCCGGGGGCCACGACGCCCGCCCCGAACGAACCGTTCAGCGTATAGGTGACGGACACCGCATTGCCCTGACCGTCGATGATTGAATATTGCGTGGTCTCGGTGCTTTCCTTGCCCCCGAACGGTTTCAGATTGGCGGATTGACCTGCTTTGCCGGGGGTAATTTTGGCGCGGATCTCGGCGGCATAGGCCTTGTCCAGCATTTTAGGCAGCGGATTGTTGACGAAGTCAGGATCGCCCAGCGCCGCATTGCGATCAACATAGGCATAGCGCATTGCCTCGACCATCTGGTGGACTGTAGAGGCTGCGCCATAGCCCTGTTCAGCCAGCGGATAGGCCTCCAGAATATTGAGGATTTCGCAGATGATCACCCCGCCCGACGATGGCGGCGGCGAGGAGATGATATGGTAGCCGCGATAATCACACTCGACCGGCTTGAGTTCGCGCACCGCGTAGGTCTCGAAATCGGCGGCGGTCAAGATGCCCCGGCCATCGGCGCTGGCCTTGGCAATCGCCTGGGCGGGCATGCCCTTGTAGAAAGCGTCAGGGCCTTTTTCGGCAATGCTGGCCAGCACATGGGCCAGATCGGGCTGTTTCAGCACTTCGCCTGCGCCATAGGGCGCGCCATCGGCTTTCAGGAAGATTTTCGCCGCCGCCGGGTCTTTTGCCAACCGCTTGGCACCACCGGCCAGAATGGCGGCATCGCCCTGATTGAGCGTGAATCCGTCACGGGCCAGCGCAATCGCCGGACCGATCAAGGCGGCGCGGTCCTTGGTACCGTATTTTTCCCGCGCCAATTCCAGCCCCTTGACGGTGCCGGGCACACCGACGGCCAGATAACCATCCAGGCTGGCGCGCGGCACGATCTCGCCCTTGTCGTCGAGATACATGTCCTTCTTGGCGGCCAGCGGCGCCTTTTCACGGAAATCGATGAAATCGGTACTGCCATCTTTCAGCCGGATGGTCATGAAGCCACCGCCGCCGATATTGCCAGCGGTCGGATAGGTCACCGCCAGCGCATAGCCGACGGCCACTGCGGCATCGACAGCATTGCCGCCGGATTTCAGCACCGCAACGCCGATATCGGTGGCCAGATGTTGAGCCGTGACCACCATGCCGTTTCGGCCTTCGACCGGGGCAGGCGAGGCGGCATGAAGCGATGTCATCGGCGCAAGCACCAGTACCAGCGCTGTCAACAGGCTCGATGATGGGAACAACCAAGATCTGGAGCGGAACATAATCATGAAAACGACCTCTGGAGCACAACAGGTTTTTGTTTGTCTTTTCGGAAAAATCGGATTTCCCTTTTCCGGGACACAATATTGGCCGAAAGAGAATACGGTCATCCAGCGAGGTCGAAAGGTATCACCCATAACGGATCTTGCAACCACGGCAACGGCAAGATCAGACCGATTTTCAGATCGATCGTTTCATGCGCACCCGACGTCATGCAAAACCGGCGGCAATCTGAGGTATGACTGGAAGGCGCCCCTTCGTATTAAATCTTATCTCCGGCCTCTTTGGCCAGTATCGTTCCCCGGCATTCCAGCCCACAGATGAAGCGGTCGAACAGGGTTTCGAATGTTATGATGTCGTCAGCGCTCCAGTCTTCCACGGTCTGGCCAATCACCTCGCGGCGCACAGTGTCGAAGTGATGCAACAATTCCTCGCCGATTGGCGTCAGGGTTACGATGGTGCGCCGGGCATCGGCCTGTGACGCCTCGCGCCGTAGGGCGCCGCGCCGGACGAGATCGGCCACGACGCGGCTTGCCCGCGATGGATCGATGCGCATCTGCTCGGCAATCACCCCGACGGTCACTTCCTGGCCACGCGCGGCATGGGAAACCACCTTCACCACATCGAAATGCGAAAGCTCCATGCCGTGGCCCTCGCTCATCCGGCTGAGCGCTATGCGCGACATGAAGCGGCGGCCCATCATCATCCGCAGCCGGGCCATGGTCTGGGAAATGCCGTCCAAAGCATTTTCGACGCCCGCAGGGGCTTGCTCACCAACAAGATCGGCACCCAGGGCGGTTGCGTGTTCGGCGCGGTCTTGAGGTTGGGTCATGCGCAAGCCAGTGCAGATCGGAGTTCACGAAAATATGTGCTTTTATCATATATGTGCAGATTGACAATAAAATGCAATATATGCTTTTATCACATATATGACAAGAGCAATGAACCGTCCGTTTTTCGCTCGTTCGGACCATAGCACCCCAGACAATCGAGCCTTTGCAACTCCTTCAGCCTTGCAACCAAAGAGATTTCCGCATGGATACTGCCCTGTCCGATCCGGCTGTCGCTCCCAAGACGGTCGAGCCGCCCCCCTTCCAGTCGCTGGTGCCTGATCCGCGCCTACGGATGATGTTGTTTCTGTTCCTGATGACGGCGCTGTTCATGGCGACGCTGGACAATCAGATCGTTTCCACGGCATTGCCGACCATCGTTGGCGAGTTTGGCCAGCTGGAGCGGTTCGGCTGGGTGGGGTCGGCCTATCTTCTGGCCATGAGCGCGGTCATGCCGCTCTACGGCAAGCTGGGCGATCTGTTTGGCCGCAAATATGTGATGATGACGGCCATCGCGATTTTTACCGTTGGCTCGCTGATTTGCGGCTCGGCCGTTTCGATGAACACGCTGATTGCCGCACGGGTGCTGCAAGGGCTTGGCGGCGGCGGCATCATGGTGTCGATCTTTTCCGTCAATGCCGACCTGTTCGAGCCGCGGGTGCGGGCTCGTTATCAGAGCTATTCCAGCCTGGTGCTGATGGCATCAGGCGCGGTCGGCCCCACATTGGGCGGCACGATGAGCGACCTGTTCGGCTGGCGGTCAATCTTTCTCGTCAACCTGCCGATTGGCATTCTGGTGCTGGTCGGTCTTGGCCTCTATCTGCCCTATCGCAAGCCGCATCGGCGTCCGAAAATCGACTATGCCGGGGCGCTGCTGCTGGCCTGTGCTGTGACCAGCGTGGTGTTCTGGGCCGATAGCGGCCAGATTTTCGGTTCACTGGTGGCACCGGGAAGCCTCGGCGTCGTTGCCTTCGGCCTGGTCTGCGCCGTGCTGTTCGTGCAGGTGGAAAAGCGGGCCGCAGAACCAATGGTGCCGATCAGCCTGATGCGCAATTCCACCGCCCGGCTGTTGTGGATCATATCACTCGCCAGCGGTGCTGTCGGCATCGGTTCGGTCAATTACGTTGCGCTCTATCTGCAAACCACCACCGGGCTGTCGCCGACGCTGGCTGGTCTGTTGTTCATTGCGGTAACCGGTGGCATCGCCATAGGTTCGCTTAGCAGCGGACGGCTGATTTCCTCGACAGGTCGCTACAAGATTTTCGGTATCATCGGCGGCGCGGGCAGCTGCATTGCCTTTATCCTGTTCAGTCAATTGCCTGTTGGCACGCCGATCACGGTGATTGGCGTGCTGATGCTGATGCATGGCATCAGCGTCGGTATCGGCCAACAAATCCCGGTGATTGGCGTGCAGAATGCCGTGGCCCAGAAGGATGTCGGGGCGGCGACCGGCACGGTGACGCTGACCCGCATGGGCGGTGCCTCCATCGCCATTTCCATCTATGGTGCGGTGCTGTCGGCCTTCATGACTGGCGGTGCAGCAATCCCTGGCGTCAGTAATATCGAAAGCCTGACACCGGCGGCCATTGCGGCGCTAGACCCGGCAGCCCGCGCAGCGGTCTCGGCCACCTATGCCCATGCGTTCGGGCCGGTATTCATCAGCATGGCGTTGATCATTGGCTGCGGCTTCATCGCATCCTGCTGCCTGAAAAACGTCCGGTTGCCGACCGGCGGGGCCCCGAAACCGGTGGAGGCCGTGGCGGAGTGATTTGCCCGGTATAAGGGTGCTATGCTACCACAGAGCAAAGCACTCTTTGGTAGCATAGCGAGCATGGCCCCGGTACACCGCATAATTTTCGCCCTTGCGGCTGCTGTTTTGCTGGCCCTCTCCCTTACCGTCTCCACTTTGGCGGAGGAGCCTTTTACCGCCCGTGATCCGGGCTTTCTGGGCGATGAGGATGCGGCGCGGATCGTCGAAAAAGTCGGCGATCTGGAAAAGGGGCTGGGGGATGAAGCGGTTCTGGCCGGGCATTTCGCCGGTCTGGTCTCCCCGCCGGAAGAAACGGCCATCCTGCACCAGTTGACGGGCAATGTCCCGGGTCTGGCCTATATTCTACCGGTCATTCATGGTGAGGTGCGCGGCACGCTGATCGACATGCGTTTTACGGATAAGGCGGCGGCGGATCGTTTTCGCCAAAAGCTTGCCCAGGCTTTTGGTCCGTCTGATCCGGCCTGTAGCGATGATACCCACGCCTATTGGGCAGCTCACCGGGACCACTCGCTTGCCTTGCGGACCGATGTCTATGAGACGGAAACCATCGCGCAATTGACGCTGTTTGCGTCGGCCCCTCCGGATGCCAATTGCACGATCAATTCCGCGCCGCCCAATGCGCTGGTGGACAAAGCGGCTTTGGCGGCATTGTTTGCCCGGCTGAAGAGTGAGCCGCCGCCATGGACCAACGCGGACGCCATGGCGGCCTGGCTGAAGCCCTATGGTGAAAGCGCCATTGAAAGGCCGGACAATTGCGCGGCGCAACTGGATATCGCCAGACCGCAGCAGCAGCTTGGCGGCATTGGCACATTCTCAGCCAGTCTGCGCCTTTGTCCCGTCTCCAGGTTCGGCAAACCGTCCAGCCTTTTCCTGTCCACCGGCGAAAACGACTTGTTCGGCTCTCGCAAGGCGCAAGAGGCGCTGGAAGCCACTTTCGGCCCCCGCCATGCGCAATGCAGTGGCGAGGGCCGGGAGGTTTGGGTGGTCAGTCCCGAAGTAACCGCAGTTCTCAGCCGGGTCTACCCTTCTTCCGGGGTGCTGATCGTCAATGCGCCGGTCACAGCGCTGGCCGATTGCCGGGAATGAGGAACGCGCCTGCCGGTGGCAGGCCTCACTTCACCTCGATGACAAAATCCTCACGGGCGCGGCGGACTTTTGTGCGCCACATATGGCGCATGGCGCCGTAACACACATCGCAGGAGCCGATGTGCGAGTCCTCCGATTCTTGCCGTCGATGGTACCCGTAGAAAGAGCCGGAGGTCTATGTGTGCATTTCGGAAATCAACGATCAGTTGTGAATTTTAAATCTAAGATTGAAATGATTTATAATAATAATTTATAGTTGTAATCGTGAGAATCCTCGCTAAAAAGTGCGCCCATGCATTCTTGAGTGGAGCTGAAAAGTGATTGAATAAAAAAGAAGTTTTTCAAGTTCTCAGACCTATTTTTGGACCGCTGCAACATTGTCAGCTGTTCGAAAGACAATGGGGGACTATGGGTTTCACGAAATCGTCCCGTCAGTTCTGTCGCGTGAGCTTGAGCCGGGCGCGTTCCACTCCTATGCCGTTATCGGTGACCGGTTGCGGCCCGATGTCAAGAAGCTTGCTTCTCACGACATTGAACGACAGGTGACTGTGACGGGAAAAGAAGCATATTATCTTCCTGTCAGTCATAATTTTGAAAAGCAGCAAGCTACAGAGTTTCTAAATAAAGTTTACTGCCTTGCCCCATGTGTTCGTCTTCTTCAGGAGGGGGAGGCGGTATCTCGCAAGCATCTGAACACATTCTTTCAGGTCGAAGTCGAGTGGAAGACGGAATCGATGGAAGATGTCTTCATGACAGCAGAACAGCTTTTGGTGGGTGTTGCGGCATATCTGTCCTCTAACGCCGCTGTTATGACTGATGTCAATACGGTAGACTCGCACGACCACATAGCCGCTATCCAGCGTGGTGCCTTTCCCCGAATTACATTTGCTGAGGCGCTTCGACTTGTCGGTGCGCAAAAGGGGCGACAAACGGATCTCACCTTTGATGAAGATCAAAATCTGAGCAAGAAATTCGACCGGCCCTTCTGGATTTACAATTATCCGAAAGGTGTTCGTGATGCCGTCTATCACGAAAACGCTGAAGGCAATTATGACACCTACGACCTTATGTTGCCATTTGGTTACGGAGAGTTGGCAACGGGAGGAATTCGCCCAAAAACGGGTGATGCAATTCTGGCGCAGTCGGTTGGCAATTTGGGAGAGTCCAAGGAAAGCCTAACCCATGGTCACGCTGAATGGAAACGTACGCGTCAGATCCAGACCGCGGGATTTGGTATCGGATTCGAGCGCCTTCTTCGTTTCATTTCTGGCTCGCGTACGGTCCTAGACTTTGTGCAGCCGCATGATCATGGCCCCAACCGCAATATCCCCGGCATGAAGTGACGGGTGGCTTGCAATGGGTGATATCTATTATTTGAATCCCGAAGAATATCGAGCCATCGAAAATCTGATCGCATCAATCAATAGCCGTGTACGCGACGAAAACCATCTCCATCGAATGGCTCTGACAGCTTGCGAGGAGATGCCTCTTTCCATTCGTAGGCTATTGGCTGACTATCGGTCGGAAGGCCTTGGTGCGACGTTGCGGATTGCCGGTTTTACCGTGGATGACGCTTCAATTGGCCTAACGCCTGCCACAACCCGTCCCGATCCAGCGCGCACGATCATGCGAGAAGATATTTATCTTGCCCTGATGGCCAGTTGTCTGGGGACGCCTTTTTCTTTTGCGAGCCAGCAGGATGGGCATCTGACGCAGAATATCGTGCCGATGAAGACTGCGGAATTTTCACAATTGGGTGCAGGCAGCAAGGAGGAGCTGGTTTGGCATACCGAAGATGCATTTTCTGATCACCGGCCAGACTTCATCCTTTTATTCGGGATGCGCAATCCGCAAGGAGTGGCAACGACCGTCGCGTGTCTGCCGCCAGAAACCGACGAAAATGACATAAAGTTTTTATTCAACAAAAATTTCATGTTTCTGCCTGACCCGGATCATGCCAGCCATCTCGCGCACGTAACCCATGAAGCGGGGCGGATTGCCCACGCCAAAATGCAGGCGATGATCGAAAATCCGCCTGTTGAAAGTGTGCTTTTCGGCAATCCCGTCGATCCCTATATCAGAATCGACCCCCAGTTCATGAAGCCTATCAATTTACAGGATAAATCCGTTGCGGCCTATGAGCGTCTTGTAGAGCGCATCGAACAGGCACAACGCGATGTCGTTATCGCGCAGGGCGAGCTGCTGATCGTCGATAACCATCGTGCCGTTCATGGGCGTCGTTCTTTCCAGCCGCGTTACGACGGCTCTGACCGCTGGTTGAAGAAGATCAATGTGGTCCAAGATTTCAGGCGTCTGAAGGAACTACGCTTTCACGAGCGGCAATTTGCTGTCTAGGTTGCATGGTTCTACAGCGCTGTCACCATATCTGGTGACGGCGCTGTAGCGCGCAATCCGAAGAGGCAAAGATGATTGTTCCCGTCTCATACCAGGTCTCGAAGATGTGCGCGCACCCCCGACTTGAAAAATTGAAAACATCTCAAATACTTCAGAGGCTTGAGATATTTTCAAACGGAATACGAACTGCCATTTTCAATGAAACCTCGTATCATACCCCCGGCGAGGGCACGCTTGCATGCCTTCAAATATTTTATAAAGAGTCGTTTGGAGCAGAAGGAAGCCAAGCCAGATCCGCCTGGGAATGAAAATCCAGGGTTGCGGTTCCCGAACGTGTCGTGTTATGCAAAGATCAATATATGCAACGAATGTTTGACAGCGAATAATTGTATTTCTTTTAAAAAAATCTCAAGTACAAGATGTGTTTGAGATTTTTCAATGAATTTAAGGCGGCTCTGAGAGCAACCTCTTCATGCTTTCCTATTAAGTCAATGTGGTTTTCCGTGATGATTCATGTAAGATAACGGTTTTCGTATTAACAGTGGAGCGTTTCTTTCGTTTCAACGTTGATCGGAATTGAAGCCAAAATTGCAAATTCTGGAAATGTATTAACGTGAACGATATTTGGATTTATATTCTTGCTTGCCTTGCTATTGTTGCTATCCCCGGGCCGGCTGTCATCTATATTTTATCGCGTACAGTGGAGGGCGGGTTTGGTGCGGGCGTACTTTCCGCGTCTGGCGTCGCTATGGGTGCGCTTGGAAATGCCCTTGCTTCTGCATTTGGATTGTCATTGCTTTTTGCTTCGGTTTCGGCGTCTCTTTATATTATCAAATATGGGGGCGCGATTTATCTTCTTTATATCGCTTGGAAAACGATTCGTTCCAGAAGCGACCGTACAGCAGAGGCAGAAACACAGAAAAAAAGCTATTTTTTTCAGGGTCTCATCGTTTCGCTACTTAATCCGAAAGTTACGATGTTCTTCGCGGCTTTCCTTCCTGCTTTTATTGATCCGTCTAAAGGATATTTCTTGCAAACATCGCAGCTGGCCATCATATTTGTGGTCATCGCATTTATTTTCGATATAGTAACGGTTGTCACGTCCGGTCTGACGCGAGAGTTTTTTCTTAAGAATTCTGGTGCCGATAGTAAGATATTTAAGTATCTATCCGCAATATGTCTCGTCTTGGTGGCCTGCTTTGCTGCAAAATAAGACGCTAAATTTTTGATGCCATGCTGCTGCATGCGTTTGAAGCTGACAGAATTTGTCGGCACGGGCCGTTCGATATCCCTGCCGACAAACGATTCACTTCACCTCGATGACAAAATCCTCACGGGCGCGGCGGACTTTTTTCAGGTTGACCAGCCAGTCGCCTTCCGGCTGACGATAGCCCAGCGGCAGGATGGCGACGGAGCGCAGGCCCTTGGCGCGCAGATCGAGGATTTCGTCCAGCGCTGCCGGGTCGAAACCCTCCATCGGGGTTGAATCAACCTCTTCAAAGGCGGCAGCCGTCAGTGCCAGCCCCAGCGCGATATAGGCCTGGCGAGCGGCATGTTCGAAATTCACTTCGGCGTCGCGCGGCGGATAGGTATCCAGCAGCATCTTGCGATAGTTTTCCCAGCCTTCATTGGTGAAATTGCGCTCGGCATTGGTGAGATCAAACATCGTGTTGATCCGTTCCGCCGTGTAATTGTCCCAGGCGGCAAACACCAGCAGATGCGAGCAATCGGTAATCTGGCCCTGGTTCCAGGCGATCGGCTTGATCCGCTCGCGGATCTCCTTGTTGGTCACGACAAGCACGGAAAACGGCTGCAGGCCGCTGGAAGTCGGCGCCAGCCGGGCCGCCTCGACAATACGCTCGACCTTGTCTTCGGCAACAGTCTTCGACGGGTCCATTTTCTTGGCGGCATAACGCCAGTTCAACTTATCAAGCAGCACGATACTATCCTTATGCGAAGGCTCGAAGATGCTCACGCATCCTCGCCTTGAAGACATTCGAATATCTCAAATGCAGCAAAGGCTTGAGATATTCGAAAAGGAAATACGAAATGCCATCTTCGATGACCCTGCGTATTATGGAAGAAAAATTGCCTGCCCGATGTAGGCGGGCAGGCAGTCATCCGCAACGGGCAGGATGATGAATACAGCGTTCACCCCGCATGGATTGCCGCGGATTTTCGAAGGCATAGCGAAGCTATTTTTCGACAAACACCGCCTGTGTCAGGTCGGCATCGAAACGGTAGCGGTCGTTTTCCCGGCGCAGCAATTGCGAGAGCGGCACTTCGGTGCGGTTGTCGATAATCACCTTGTCGTTTTCGCTTTCCGTCTTGCGCAGCCACTCGACCAGATCGGTCTCGCCGGATTTAAGAAAATCGCAGCCACGGCGGAAGAGTTTCGGGAAAATCAATTGGGCCTTGCCGGTGCCGTCTTCCTCGTCCGCGCCCGGCTTGCTGCCGCTCGCCCAGCCAAGATCGCTGAGGTCGGTGAGGGCAAACCGTTCCGTCTTGTCCACCGACCAGACGCCGAGGTCCGCATCGCGCGCCTGTCTTGCGGCCTGTGCAATGGTCTCGCGCTGATCTACCGGCGCGGAACTATAGAGCATGGGATAGGCCATGCCGCTGGAAATCAACCGGTAATTGGCGCTGGCCTCCAGGGTTTTGGTTGAAATCGCGCCGGTCTCGCCGGAGGAAAACGGATTGCCGTCAAAGGTCAGATAGCAGATCGGCCGCCCATGAACATCGGCGGAGGCCGTCAGAATACCGGCCTGGATGGTTTGCGGCTCGGCAGCGGTGACGGTTTCTTTCGACAGCGAAAACGAGGAAAAGCCGATCAGATCGCGCAGCAGATAATCCCGCGCCACCCCGCCGCGCGGCTGCGCCTTGCTCTCGTAATGGGTTTCGGGCGTATCGATCCCTTCCAGCCGCAGTTGATGGCTGCCGTCCTTGGCGGGGCGCAGTAGATGAGCGCGGTAGATATCGGCAAGCAGGCTTTCATCATCCGGGCGAAACCGCACCGAATCGCCATCCGGCTGCTTGCCGATGATGATGATCGTGCCGGGAACGTAGCGATAATTCTGCAAGGCCATGGGCGATCCTCCGTTACCATCAATGGTTGGGCATCAGCAAACCGCAGATCTGTGTCATGGGTGAGACAGAGAAGGCCGATCAGACGGCTGCGGCCAGACCCTGCACCGCCAACAACTCGCTGGCCGCCGCCGCGGTGGTGGCCGGAGACGGCGCGGCCTCTGCGCCTTGATCCGTGGCCGTATCTTCATCCGTCTCGGCCAAATCGTCCTGAATATTTTCGCCCGTATCGGTTAGAAACATGCGGTTGACCAGGGCATCGCTGCTGAACATCCTGCTCATCAGCTCGGTCTTAAGACTCTTGTCACCGCTTTCGAAATCGTCTGCGGTGAGCTTGCCGCTATATTCCGCGATGATGGCAGCGGTGCGTTCTTCCGGCGTGTCGAGATTGTCCCAGTCGATACTGTTTCTAAACTGCTGCATGACATCGGCACTTCCTTCTCCTTGCTCATAAGGAGTAAACATCCAGCCGCCCTCATTGTAGATGGTAACCGTTCCAATGCTGATTTCCATCTTTGAATAGATTGTTGCGGGTTTGCTCTCGGCTTCAATCTTGGCCTGCTCCGCCGCAGCCTCCGCCCACATCTGTTCCATTTCCACCTGCAAGGCGGTCTTGGGCTGGCTATCGTCAGGCAAACTCGCCATAAACTCGGTATCGGCCTCCGCAGCCTTGGTCGAGGAATAGCCATAGGCATACGCTATGCCGGGTGTAACTGTAGTGCTCATGTGACTCCTCCTATGAGCATGGACATGAAAAACCCCGATGTCGCAATGCGGCGCTCGATCAGGCGGCTGTGGATTGCGCTTGCGGTGTGCTGGTGGCTGATGTGGCAGAGGCACTCGCTTGCGCCCCATTCGCGTCTTCGTCTGAGGGCAGCAAGCCCTCTTGCAGACTTTCACCGGAGCTGGTCATCAACATCCGATCCACCAGCGCATCGCTACTGAACATCTTGCTCATCAGTTCGCTGGTCATGCTCTCTGTCCCGCTTTCGACCGCGCTCGTGGTGAGCGTGCCGCCGTATTTGGACATGATGGCCTCGGCGCGTTCTTCGGCGGCATTGAGGTTTTCCCAGTCGATATCGATATCCAGTTCGGTGCCGCTATAGGAAACACCGCCTTCCGTATCGATGGCGACGGGCGTGCTGCCTATTTGTAGCGTCGCCCAGATCTGGCGAGGCGTCGTGTCTAACTCCGTGTTTGCTTCTGCGGCAGCTATTTCCGCCCACCTCTGCGCGACTCTCGTCGCCATCGTGCTGCTTGAATCGCTTTGGCTCGATGTCGTTTGCGTTGACTGCGCCGTGACGCCCTCGGATCGGCTTGGAGTATAGGCGTTTGCATAAACTGCCGTGGATGAAATCGTGGTGCTCAAGTGGACCCCTCCTATGAGCATGGAAATGAAAAACCCCGGTGCCGCAATGCGGCGCTCGATCAGGCGGCTGTGGATTGCACTTGCGGTGTGTTGGCGGCTGATGTGGCCGAGGCACTCGCTTGCGCCCCATTCGCCTCTTCGTCTGAGGGCAGCAAGCCTTCTTGCAGGCTTTCACCGGAACTGGTCATCAACATCCGATCCACCAGCGCATCGCTGCTGAACATCTTGCTCATCAGTTCGCTGGTCAGACTCTTGTCGCCGCTTTCGACAGCGCTTGCGGTGAGTTTGCCGCCGTGTTTTTCCATGATGGCGGCGGCGCGTTCTTCCGGGGTATCAAGGTTTTCCCAATCGATACCCTCACCCCATTCCGAAAAGTCGGTTCCCTGTTCGTACGGATTGTATCTGGAGCCGCCTTCATTATAGAGCGTTACAGTTCCCGTGCTGAGATGCAATACGCCCCATACGGTGGCTGGTTTGCTGTCGGTATCTTCAGCGGGAAGATCTTCCAGCGTTGTGTATTCGGTTTCGTAAAAATCGTCGGGCAGCCGTGGCGTCTGCTTTGATTGATAAACGCTGCTGGACGATGTCGTGGTGGATGAAATTGTTGTGCTCAACTCGACCTCCGCTTTAATTTTTAATCGAATTATCAATCAAGGCTTGCGTGTAACTTTCTATCTTTGATTGCATTTCGATGTTTCTCTAAGGTGATTGGCGCGGCGGCCCCATCGTTTTTGTTTCTGTTAAAAGCTCACCCCTTCACCAGCTTCGCGCCAGCCGCGTCTGCCATTCTCGTGGCAATCTCGAACCAGGCCAGGTTGCGCAATGTCGTCCACTGTTTTTGTCCGCCCGTTTTCCCGTGTCGCTCGCGCCCTGTTGGCAGGGCTTGGCTGCCTGTCGCTGTCCGTACTCGGCGGTTGCTATTTCGTCACGGATACGCAGCGGATGAATACGGAAGTGTTTGCCGCCCAGACCGCGCCGACCTGGAACCAGCCGATGGCCGCGCCGCCGACGGAAAAGCCCAATAAATTCCTCGGCCTGTTCAAGACGCCTTTCCACCAGACCTATGGCATGCCAGCAGCCGAGCCCTATGTTTCGCCCTTTGCTACGCCGATGCAGAAGGCGATTTACGGGCAGATGAGCGATGACGGTCATACACTGACTGCCATTCCGCTCGACCGGGTGGACAAGCGCTTCCTGCGGCAGGAGGTTGATTATCCGACCACGGAACGGCCCGGCACCATCGTGGTCGATACCAAGGCGCATTATCTCTATCTGGTTGAGGCCAATGGCCGGGCGATGCGCTATGGCGTTGGCCTCGGCAAGCAGGGCTTTGCCTGGCAGGGCCGGGGCGTCATCCAGTTCAAGAAGACCTGGCCGCGCTGGACGCCAAGCGACGACATGGTCGAGCGTCAGCCCGACATGCGCCAGTTTGCCGCCGCGCAAGGCGGGCTGGAGCCGGGCCTGCGCAATCCGCTTGGCGCGCGGGCGCTGTATATCTTCCAGAATGGCCGCGACACCCTCTATCGTATCCATGGCACGCCCGATTGGCAGTCCGTCGGCAAGGCCGTGTCATCTGGTTGCGTGCGCATGTTCAATCAGGACGTGATTGATCTTTATTCCCGTGTGCGGGACAAGGCCGAGATCGTGGTGATGTAAGGCTATAGACTGCCACGGTTGAGGCTCTGCCTATCGGCCTGTTGCCGGAACGACACGCAATGGCGCAAATGTGAACGTGTGTGTGCGCTATTGGCGGTGAAATTCGGGTAATTCCCTGTAGATAGGATCTAGCGGAACAAAACCGCGTAGCGTGCGTTTGTGCGCTGCTGACCAGCAGGATGTACCACCGTATATGACAAGCCCCGATTTTTCCCGCCGTGCCTTTCTTTCTTTTTCCGGCCTTGGAGCGGCAGCTCTTCTGTCCAGTTGCGCCTCGTCCTATCGCCCTCCGGTGTATGAACAGGGGTCGCTGGGCGGCATGGTGCAGCCCACGGGCCCCATGGCCCCATCCACGCCGGAACTGGACGCCATGTATGGCGAAGTGGTTGATGGCGGCTTCGTGATTCCGGCCATTCCATACCAGCAGATTCCGCCGCGCTACTATCGCCAGCGGGTCAGCGATCCGACCGGCTATCCGGCAGGCTCCATCGTTGTCGATACGCCCAACCGCTTCCTCTATCTGGTGGAACAGGGCGGCACGGCCATGCGCTACGGCGTCGGCATTGGCCGCGAGGGCTTTGCCTGGCAGGGCGAAGGCGTGATCCAGTGGCGGCAGAAATGGCCGAAATGGACGCCGCCGGATGAAATGGTCGCCCGCCAACCGCAACTGGCCAAATATTCCTCCGCCAATGGCGGCATGGCGCCGGGCCTGATGAACCCGCTGGGCGCGCGCGCGCTCTACATCTTCCAGAACGGCCAGGACACGCTTTACCGCCTGCATGGTTCGCCGGAATGGAACTCGATCGGCAAGGCGATGTCGTCGGGCTGTGTGCGGTTGATGAACCAGGACATTATCGACCTCTATGACCGGGTTCCGAACAAGGCGCGGATCATCGTCCTGCAATAGAGATCAAGAGAGTCTGTCGGGTTCAGATTGAGCCGGACAGACTCTCAATTTCCTTGTTTTCCTTTGTCTTTTCGGGAAAACTAGGTTCCAATTTTTACTGACAAACACCCGCATTCAGCTTGCCGCGCAAATCCTGCAATTGATCGCGCAGCGCCGCGATCTCTTCCAGGCTACAGCCGGTGGCCGAGCCGATGGCCGCCATCACGCCGAGAGCCTTGTCCTGTAGGGCAGCGCCTGTGGCGGTGAGCGAAACGGTCACCTGTCGCTCATCCTGGCTTTGGCGTTGGCGGGTGACGTAGCCGGCCTGTTCCAGCCGCTTCAACAGCGGCGACAGCGTGCCGCTGTCCAACCCCAGCCGCTCACCCAGCGCCTTGACCGCCAGATGGTCGGTTTCCCACAGCACCATCATCACAAGATATTGCGGATAGGTCAGGCCAAGCGGCTCCAGCAGCGGCTTATAGGTGCGCGTCAGTGCCAGCGATGCGCCGTAAAGCGCAAAGCACAGCTGCTTGTCCAGCACCAGATCCGTCTTGTCCATCGGCCTTATCCTTCATGCAGGTGAGAACACATTCTCCCAGCCTTGTCATAAAAATGCAATGTGCAAAAAAGAATTGCGTGCAATTAAATTGTGTGATACCAAGAATGCAGACGCAGCGGCTGGCACGGATGTTCCGGCCTTGAACCAACCAAAACGACCAGTTTTCAAAAAGGAGAGACTCTCATGGCTATTCTTTACACAACCAAGGCATCTGCAACCGGTGGTCGCGAAGGCCGCGCCGTCAGCGAAAACGGCGTTCTGGATGTAACACTGACGACGCCGAAGGAATTGGGCGGCAATGGCGCCACCGGCACCAATCCCGAGCAGCTGTTTGCCGCTGGCTATTCCGCCTGCTTCCTCGGCGCGCTGAAATTTGCCGCCGGCCAGCAGAAGGTCAAGGTGCCTGAAGACGCCAAGGTCACTGCCACGGTCGGTATCGGCCCGCGCGAAGACGGCACCGGCTTCGGCATCGAAGTCTCCATCAGCGTTGACCTGCCAGGCATCGACCGCGAAACCGGTGAAAAGCTCGTCGCCGCCGCCCACATTGTCTGCCCCTACAGCCACGCCATGCGCACGGCAACAGAAGTATCCGCTACGCTGGCCTAAGGCTGGGGTAAAGGATAGGCGAAAGGCCGGTCTGGCGGGACCGGCCTTTCGTCGTTTGGGGGAGGGGTAAGCGTGTCACTCTCTTGAGGTCCGCTTTGCGACAAGAGCAGTCATCGCGGCGAATACGCACTAATAATCTAGCTGTGGGTTAACAGGTGCGGCTCTTCCTTCTGCAACGCAACGGTGCATAATCTTGGCATGAGCCAGCCGATTCAAAACACCGCCGATGCCCACCATTACATCCCAAAATTCTATACGAAACGATGGACGACAAACGGCCTGCTCACGATATACAAGCTGACGGAAAATGGTCTGCATATCCGGGAGGGTTCACCTAAATCGACGGGCTATCTTAGTAAGCTTTACTCCATGAATAGCGTGCCAGCTGAGGAGGCAGCAGACATCGAGAAGGAGTTCTTTGCGCCAGCCGACACTGTTGCCGAGAAGGCAATGCATGCCCTCGGCAGCGGTCGCACGATATGCAAGGACAACTTCCGCGAGGCGTGGGCTCAGTATATCGTCGGCTTGCTTATCAGGTGTCCGGAGGACTTAGAGCTGATGCGAGAGAACTGGCTTAACTATGTGGTGGATGTGCCCGCGCATTGGGAGCTTGCCTATGAGGAGACGAGAGAGCCGGGCGAGCCAGCGACGTTGGCTGACAAAATCAAGCTGATGACACCCGCTGCAGAAGAGAAGTCGATGTTCCGGGCGTACCTCAACCTCTTCAATCATCAGAACGTGCTAAACTTTGTGAAGAAGATGCGCTGGTGCGTAAGGGATGTGAGTGGCGCTAACCAGAAGCTACTAACGTCGGATCGACCCGTCATCCGCACAAACGGACTCCAACAGACAGGCGGGCATATCGCGCTCGCAATCGGGCCTACTAAGCTCTTTCTTGCCGCGCGGAACATCCCGACCATGAACAACCTTCAAAGGATGACACCTAATGCTGTCGTCAGGAACTATAACAAACAGGTCGTTGAGGGTTCCGGCGGGTTTGTCTATGCCGCTGACCGTAGCCAGACAACCTTCGTAAAAAGATGGATTGGAACCAATCCCCAGCGTCGCATCGCTCACGGTTTCTTCGACAAGCAGCGCGTAGTTAGGATAATTGACAAGGATATGTAGGCCGCCACTGAGGGTTATCCGCCCAAGAAGCTTTGACTTGTCCGCTTCGGGCCAATGACTGACACACGGCCACACCGTGCCTCGCGCAGCCCGGCTCCTATCAACGGACCAGCCAATATTGTATCACCGAAAAGCGCGCTTATCCCTAACCCTTTGGCAGTGTTGCGCTCACGCTGGGCGATTTGATGCAACAGCCCCGCGTCTGGCGTGCTACAGTGACAGCGTTGGACTTGACCTCATCGATTTTCCGACGCTGCCTGCCGAGTCATGGCTTGCTCCGCAAGTCTTCGGCCCTAGAGGGCCTTTTCATGCCAAAGATACCGACACTCCATCTTGAAGCGGCGAGCACGCTTGCCGTGGTGGTGTCTTCCAACGAACCGTTGTTGTTTCTGTCGGACGACCTTAGAATTATTGCGGCAAGCACATCGTTCTGTCGGGCGTTCGAAATCGACCCCACGTCCACCTCCGGTAAACGCCTCGGCGACCTTGGCAGCGGCGAATGGGCGATGCCCAGGCTTCAGTCGCTGCTGATGGCGACTGCTACCGGCAGCGTAAACGTGGATGCCTACGAGATCGATCTGAAGCGACCAAACCATAAAACGCGGCGTTTGGTCGTCAATGCACGAACGCTCGATGACGGCGACCTCAACCATATTCGTCTGCTTCTCGCCATAACCGACGTGACCGACATGCGCGCCGAAGCGCGCCTGAAAGACGATCTGGTGCGCGACAAAGCCATCCTGTTGCAGGAGGTCCAGCATAGGGTCGCCAACAGTTTGCAGATCATCGCCAGCGTCCTGATGCAGAGCGCACGTCGCGTTCAGTCGGAGGAGGCACGCGGACATCTGCACGATGCCCGTCAACGCATCATGTCCATCGCCGCGCTGCAACGGCAGCTTTCCGCATCCCCCGGCAGCAGCGTTGAACTCGGTGCCTACTTCACGCAACTGTGCCAAAGCCTCGGCGCATCGATGATCGCCGACCCCGAGAGGCTATCGATCCAGGTGACGGTTGACGATAGTACCGTGGATGCAGACGCATCCGTAAGTCTGGGGCTCGTCGTAACCGAACTGGTGATCAATGCCCTCAAACATGCCTTTCCAGACGGGCGAGCCGGGATGATCGTCATTGACTATCGGTCGGCGGGCAAGGACTGGGCGCTTACCATTACCGACAACGGTATAGGAATGCCGGTGGGCAGCGATGCACCCAAGGCGGGATTGGGGACGGGTATTGTGGAAGCCCTCGTTAAAAATATGAACGGT
The DNA here is from genome assembly GCF_021559775.1 of Gillisella vitis. Taxonomy (GTDB): domain Bacteria; phylum Pseudomonadota; class Alphaproteobacteria; order Rhizobiales; family Rhizobiaceae; genus Allorhizobium; species Allorhizobium ampelinum. The sequence goes on from NZ_CP056047.1 coordinate 580,565, forward strand.
GAAATTACGTTGAGCAGCGCGGAGCCAGGTACGGTGGTTACAATCAGTCATCGGGAAGCGTCGGACCTTCAGTCTGACTTTTCGCCAGCGGCATAGGAACAAAACGGCTCCCCAAAACGCTAAAGGTGTTGTGCAGAAAAACGGCATTGTAGAACGCATAAAATTTTGTTTTCGCATCGTATTTTTCGAAAACTGCTTTCCACTTTTCCGAAAACAAACTCTAAAGGCCGCAGCATTGTGGCTAGCCTCATAGATCGAGTGAACAATGAAGAACGGCAGACCGGTTATCCTGGTCGTAGAAGACAGTCCATTGATAAGAATGGGTGCCATCGATCTTGTCCTATCGGCGGGCTACGAAGTGTTGGAGGCTGGCGACGCTGACGAGGCAATCCGCATCCTCGAATCGCGAGACGACATTGACCTTGTGTTCACCGATGTTCAGATGCCGGGGACGATGGACGGTATCAAATTGTCCCACTACATCCGTGATCGGTGGCCGCCGGTGAAGCTGATCATCGCATCCGGTGCTGCCATTCTCGAGGAGAGCATGCTGCCTGGCGGAAGCCGCTTCTTCTCGAAGCCCTACGACGAACTGACCATTACCGAGGCAATGGCACAGTTGCTTTTGAGCGAGGATCCACACGCCACTATCACCTGAAGCCTTCCTCTATCTCCAGCAAAATCGCCTCGACCACCGCCTCAACCGGCACCGTTGCATAAATAATCGTCGCATTCGCCGGAATGTCTTCCTTCGTCGCATGCAGCCGCATAATCAGATCCCGCTCTTCTGGCTTTCCGCCGAATTCGTCTTCGGGTCTGCTGGCCAGCCGGTTTTTAAGGGTGTGCTGATCGACGTCGAGAACGAACACTCCGTCAAAAAGCTCGATAAACCGGGGGAAATTGCGGGAGCCGCCGCAGAAGAAGGAGATCGGGTGGCTGTGGTCGGCAATCAGCGCTTTGACCTTGTCGATATTCCACAGGTGGTGCCTGTGTCCGAAAGCTACATCCGCAAGACCCTGCGCCAGTGTGGACGCATCCAGCGGTTCACCGGTTTGCGGGTCGCCCTGGTAGGCCAGTTCACGATCACCGTGGATGACATGGTAGCCGCGCCGTTGCAGTTCGGTGGCAACGGAGGTCTTGCCGGTTCCTGAAACGCCTTCGATCAGAATATTGCGCTGGCCCATGCCTGCGTCCCTTCGTTCATCCGTGCGGCTGTGACTGTTGTGAAACATCGTCCGGCTGCTGCTTCGGTTCAGTTTCATACAAGCCAGAACTGGCACATCAGGTTGTGCAATTTATTGGCGCCTCCATGACCGCAAAGCGGAGAGGGTCAGTCTTGGCCTGGATCGGGCCTTGACCGGTCCAAGGTCCTGGATCACTTCTCCAGATCAGCGGCGGTGAAAACCGGCAATACCGCAAGCTCAGGCGCGTTTGTGATATGAGGACTGCCGTTCCCCCGCCAGATTGCGCAAACGACGGCAAGAATGTCTGCTTGCTCTGCCAAGGCCAATCGATGCGCGTCGGCGACGGCGCCGCCTGTGGTGATCACGTCCTCTATGAAGGTGATCCGGCGGCCCCGGACATCCTGTCCTTCTATCGCGCGGCACGTGCCATAGGCTTTTGCCTCCTTCCGGATAAAGGCGGCGGGAAGTCCTGTTTCCAACGAAATCGCGGTGACAAGCGGAATACCGCCGAGTTCCAGACCAGCAAGGATTTCGGTTGTGGGGGGAAGCAGGGAGGCCATGGCCTTTGCCAGTTCTCTCAAGAGAACCGGGTTTCCCTCGAAGCGATATTTATCGAAGTAACGGTTGGAGACCTGGCCGGAGCGCAACACGAATTCGCCCTCAAGGGTCGCCGTGGCTGCTATTTGTCTGGCGAGTTCCGCCAATGGGGAGGGCGCATTTCCAGTCATTTTCGGCCTCTCTAAACCTGTCGCAAATGCCGGATGGCTACACCGATTATGCGCATGCAACAAGCGCAAGTTGATAGATAGATGCGCCCTTATCACTTGAGTTCAATGTTGAGATTAGCTTTGCGGGTGCTGGAGCGTTTCCACTTTTCCTGAAAATGCTCTAGGCAAGTGCCGATACTCTGATCTCCGTCGTTGTTGAATTTGCACCATTTGGGATCGCCACAGCTCTCATGTTTAATGATTGTCGCTGTACCATTTTTCAAATTCTTGAAACGTCCGCACGCCATGATCCATCACGGCCTCATAGACCAATGCACTTGGAATTTTCAGCAGGGTTTTATCTCTCTCAGCCAGGACCTGTTTAATTTGTAGAATGACTGCGCGGTCCGTATCTGACAGGCGGGGTAGCAAGGTTTTTAAGTGGTTCAGGTCCGGTTGTTTTTCTGGCATGTCAACCAGCCAAATATCCAGTGTCCAATCGGTCCCGTCCGTCATTCGGACTGACAGCCATAGATATAAGCCGTCAGGATATTTTTCCGGTTCTATGTTCCAATTTCCGGTGTCATTTCGGAAACGAACGGCCACGACATAATCGGTTATTTGCATCAGGCGTGCTGCTATGCCTGCAAATGCAGCGAGTGCGTTATTATCCAGACAATCGCAGGCCACTGTTATGTCAATGTCTCGCCGGACCATCAGCCCCATAGCGGAACTGCCGACACGGGTTGGGCGGCCGATTTCTCTGAGAAGCGCGTTCAGGTCCAGGACCCGAACAACTTCGTCTGCCTCCAACTGCATCTGCCTTTGAGCATCGAGAAGTTCTTGCATGTCGGCATCTCCTAGAGTTTGCCTTAGGAAAAGTGGTGCCGGTTTTCTGCACGGTGCCGTAGGCCGTTTCTGCAATTGGCTTGGAAGCAAAGAAACATCTTTTGTTGAAAGTTATAAACCAAAAATCGACTTCGCCGATGTGAGTATCATTTGGACTCCGCTCATCCGGCTTGGTGTATGAGCCTGTCTTTAATACCCTATGCGAGGCGACGCAAAGAGGGCAGGGGGCAGCGCAGCCACCCCCCTACTTCATTCCTCACCTCAAGACGCCATCGCATAGCGTTGCTGCTGGCCATAGCCTCCGGCATTGGTGCGGAAGCGCTGGACCATCTGGGCGAGGTGTTCGGTTTCCTGGGTGAGGCTCTGGGCCGCTGCGGTGGTTTGTTCCACCATGGCGGCGTTCTGCTGGGTGACCTTGTCCATCTGGTCGCCAGCGGCGGTGACTTCGCGCAGCGAGGTCGCCTGTTCGCGGGCGGCGTTGGCGATGTCGGTAATGGTGGTGCTCATCTCGACCACCTGCTCGACGATTTCCTTCAGCGAGGCACCGGATGCGGTGACGAGGCCGACGCCGGTCTCGACTTGCGCGCTGGAGGTGGAGATCAGTGCCTTGATCTCCTTGGCGGCATTGGCCGAACGCTGGGCGAGTTCGCGCACTTCCTGGGCAACCACCGCAAAGCCCTTACCGGCTTCACCGGCGCGGGCGGCTTCCACACCGGCATTCAGGGCCAGAAGATTGGTCTGGAAGGCAATCTCATCGATGACGCCGATGATGTTGCCGATCTTTTCCGATGAGCCCTGGATGGCAGTCATCGCTTCCACGGCCCGGGCAACAATGTCGCCGCCCTTGGCGGCATTGTCGCGGGCGGCGGTAACGGCATGTTGCGCACGGCCTGCGCCTTCGGCGGTGCCGTTGACGCCGCGCGACACATCGCCCAGTGCGGCAATGGTTTCTTCCAGCGAGGCGGCCTGCTGTTCGGTGCGGCGTGCCAGATCGTTGGAGGCGGCGGAGATTTCGCCAAGGCCGGAGCGGATCGTGCTGACGGTGGAGACCACCGAGCCCATCGCGTCCTCAAGCGCTGCGACCGAGGTGTTGAAATTCTGGCGGATCGCCTCGAATTCCGGTGCGACATGGGTGTTCATCCGCACAGTCAGGTCGCCTGCGGCCAGCGCGTCGAAGCCTGCCTGGACCTGCTGGACGAAATGGCGAAGATCTTCCGCCTTGGCCAGTTCCAGCGCCGTCTGGCGCTCGCGGTCGCTCTCGACGCTGGCCCTGAGCTTTTCCTGTTCCGACTGCACGGACCGGCCATTGGCGAGATCAAGGCGGAAGCTGTCGAGGGCCGAGGCCAGCATGCCGAATTCGTCGCTGCGGGTCTTGCCGGTCACTTCCGTCTGGTAATCGCCACCGCCCATGCGGCGCACGGCGGCCACCACGTCGCCCAGCGGCCGGCGCACGATCAGGATGGAAACGCCGTAGATCATCACCAGGGCAATGACCAGCAGGATCAACCCGCTGATGGCCGTGGAGGTCACCTGGGCGACGACCGGTTCCGAAAAGGTTTTGGCGGGAACATCGAGAACGGCCGCCCAGGTCTTGTTCATGCCCGGCGCCGTGAAAGGAAAGACCAGCCGCGTCGCACCATCCGGCAGGCCGTGAAGGATGCGCATCCTGCCATCGGCAAGGGCGGCCTTGACATCGGAGGCACCCGTATCGCCATAGGGCTTCATCAGCGTATCCTTGTCGGGATGCACCAGCCAGTTTCCGTTATCGGCCACCAGCATCACCCGACCGCCGTCAAACGGTGTCATGGCGCTGATCGAGGCGGAAAGATCGCCCAGTTGGACGTCAACGCCAGCAAGACCGATGATCTTGCCCTTGACGACGACGGGGGTTGAAACCGAGGTCAAAAGCTTGCCCGTGGTGGAAATATACGGTTGGGTAATCAACCCCTTGCCGGTTGACAAGGGTTCCGCATACCATTGGTCGGCGGTCTTGGTGACCCAGGTGGAAAATTCCAGGTTACCGCTATCATCCTTGGTCCAGTAAGCGGCGAAAATCCCGACCTTGTTGCTGCCCTCGGTGCCTTGCAGCTTCAGTTCCTGCGGGGCTTCCGGCACTTCGGTCATCCAGGCACCGAACATGGTTTTGTAATGGGTCGGTACGCCTTTCAACAGCGCAATCACGTCGGTGCGGTTGCGTGAGCCGTTTTCGATCAGGCCGGACAGGCTGCCGGCCACACTGGTTCCGGCGGAGACGACATCGGTGATCTGCACGGCGACCTGATTGGCGACCGATGCCGCCTTTTCGGAGGCCAGCGCCACCACTTGGTCATTTACGCGCTTGCTGGTTTCCCAGCCGCTAAATGCCGTATAGGACGCAATGAGCGCCGCCATCGCGGCGCCTGCCGCCAGCATTAGTTTTCCTGAAACAGTCCTTACCTGCATACTCATTGCAACCAACCCCCTCGGTTTGCCGAATTTAGGCTAAGGTTGCATAGAGATTCTAACGAAAGTCTAAGGCCGGACCTGCATTGCTGCACCGCACCCACCTTTTTTGTGAAAAAATTATTCCACTCGCGAAACCGTGAAAGCGAAATGCCGCCGAGTCATCCGGCGGCATCTATTTGCTTACCTTAGGGACGAATACCTGATGCCAATCTCACGACGCCTTGGCGTAGCGCTGGGGCTGGCTGGAATTGGCGGAATTGGTCCGGAAACGCCGGACCATATGAGCAAGATTTTCGGTTTCCTGGGCAAGGTTCTGGGCTGCGGCGGTGGTTTCTTCCACCATGGCGGCATTCTGCTGGGTAACCTTGTCCATGACATCGCCCGCATTCGTCACTTCGCGCAGCGATGTAGCCTGTTCGCGGGCCGAATTGGCAATGTCTGTGATTGTCGAACTCATATTGGCGACCTGGTCGACAATCTGTTGCAACGAGGTCCCCGAGGCGCTGACGAGATGGACCCCGGTTTCCACCTGGGCGCTGGAGGTGGAGATCAGCGTCTTGATTTCGCGGGCCGCATTGGCGGAGCGCTGGGCGAGTTCGCGCACTTCCTGTGCCACCACGGCAAAACCCTTGCCGGATTCCCCGGCGCGGGCCGCTTCCACCCCGGCATTCAGGGCCAGAAGATTGGTCTGGAAGGCAATTTCGTCGATGACGCCGATGATATTGCCAATCTTTTCGGATGAGCCCTGGATGGCGGTCATCGCCTCTATGGCGCGGGAGACAATGTCTCCGCCCTTGGCGGCATTGTCGCGGGTGGCGGTGACGACGGTCTGCGCCCGGCCAGCCCCATCGGCTGTGCCGTCGATGGCGCGTGACACATCGCCGAGTGCTGCAATGGTTTCTTCCAGCGATGCGGCCTGCTGTTCGGTGCGCCGCGCCAGATCGTTGGAGGCGGCCGAGATTTCGCCAAGACCGGACCGGATCGTGCCAATTGCGTGAACAACGGCGCCGATCGCTTCTTCAAGGCTTGCCACTGAGGTGTTGAAATTCTGGCGGATGGATTCGAATTCCGGTGCGACATTGTCCTGCATGCGCACGGTCAGATCGCCTGCTGCCAGGGCATCGAATCCAGCCTGGACCTGCCGGACAAATTGCAGCAAATCTTCGGCCTTGGCCTTTTCCAGCGCGCTCTGGCGTTCCCGGTCCTGTTCCACGCTTTTGCGCAGGGAATCCTGCTCCTGCTGCACGCGCAGGCCATTGGAGAGTTCCCGTCGGAACTGGTCGAGTGCTGTCGCCAAAGTGCCAAATTCGTCGTGACGCTCCGTTCCGGCAATCGGTTTATCGTAATCGCCACCGGCCATCACACGCACACCTGCCACCACATTTGCCAATGGCCGGCGTACGATCAGCGTCGAGACAAAATAAATCAGGCACAGACCGATCGTCAGCATGATCAGGCAACTGGAGGATATGGCGATGATCTGTTCCTTGATCGGGCCTGTGAAGGTCTTTTCCGGAATGTCCAGCACGGTGGCCCAGGTCTTGTTCATGCCGGGGCTGGTAAAGGGAAAGACAATGCGTGTCGCGCCATCCGGCAGACCATGGATGACGCGCGTCTTGCCATCGGCAAGCGCCGCCTTGACCTCGGCGGCCCCGGTATCGGCATAGTCCTTCATCATCAGCGACTTGTCGGCATTCACAAGCCATTTGCCGTTATCGGCCAGCAGCATGATGCGGCCATCTTCGAAGGGCCGCAAAGCGCTGATTGTCGCGGCAAGATCGTCCAGCTTGATATCGACGCCCGCCAGGCCGACAATCTTGCCATTCACCCTTACCGGCAAGGATACCGATGTCAGCAACTGACCGGTGGTCGAGATATAAGGCTGGGTGATCAAGCTCTTGCCGGTTGCCAGAGGTTCGGCATACCATTGATCGGTGGTTTTGATCTCCCAGGTGGAAAATCCCAGCTTGCCGCTGTCGTCCTTGGTCCAATAGGCCGTGAACAGACCCTGTTTATTGGTGCCCTCAGCGCCCTGCAGCTTGAGATCCGCGGGGACCTCAGGCAATTCGGTCATCCATGCGCCAAACATGCTTGGATATTGGGGCGGAATGTTTTTCAGCGAGGCGATGACATCGGCGCGGCTGCCTGCGCCGTTTTCAATCAATCCAGACAGGCTGGCCGCGACGCTGGTCGCTGAGGAAACCACATTGGTAATATCTGCGGTTACCTGCCTGGAGGCAAGCTCGGCCTTTTGCGTCGCCACAGCGACGATATTGTCGCTCAGCTGCGTTTTGGTAGCGAATATGCCGACAATTGAGAAGCCGCCCAGAGAGATCGTTATCACGACTCCTGCCGCCAGCAGGAGCTTTGCTGAAACCGATTGCACTGGCATTTTCATCAAATGACTCCGATTGGTTGTAAGGCCTGCGGAACCATATCTTTGATTTTCTAAATAAATGCTAATGTTCGGTGTTCAAATCCAAATAGCCTGCCGAAATAGCGTCACGGATGGCAAGGATGCACCTGCGCCCAGCTTTGAAGGATTTGCAAATATCTCAAACGCATCGGGTGCTTGAGATATTTGCAAGGAGAGCATGACAGGTCCGTCTTAGACGAACTGGCTAAGGCCCGGGACGGATGCCACGACCTTGTCCACGACTTCGTCACCGGCATGTTCGCGGGCAATGGCCATGGTTTCCTTGGCAAGTGCCGAAATTTCTCCCATGCCAAGCCCGAGGCTCATCAATTGCTGGCCGAGACCCATGATGCCGCCGCCGCCGATGGCGCTCATCAGGCCACCCAGCAGGCCGCCGCTGTTGCCTTCGCCATTGTGCATGGCCACCAGTTCAGGCGCGCCGGGCATGGCTTCGATCATCCGGGCTACCGCGCCGTCATCGGCTTCGCGCTGCAAAAAGCCCAGCATCATGCCAAGCGCCTTTTCCGCCGTGTCCGGGGCGATGCCGACATTGTCGGAAATGCGGGTGACCAATTCGCTCATGGGATGCTCCTCAAAGGTTTTTTGACGTTCACGTCAACGTAATTTACTCAGGCCGCAAACTCAAGCGGCAAGCGCCTTCAATCTGCTCAAAGCCGTGTGAAACCGCTGACGGAGTTGAGGATGTTCCATATTCTGCTAAGAACAACAAGTGCATGACCGAAGGGGCATTCGGCGATTGTACACGTCCTTCAGTCGAAACCGATTGAGGGAGAAGACCATGCAGCGCTTATGTGTTTGATAAGACGCGCCGTGCTGGCTTTGTGGAAGCGTGTCGAGGGGATGTGACGCGATGCTTGAAGATGGAAAATTGTTTCTCGGTGCCAGCCGCAAGCCGGATGATGCGTTCAACGCACCGGAATATCTGGATCTGAAACTTGCCAACCGCCACGGCCTGATTACCGGCGCGACAGGCACCGGCAAGACCGTGACGCTGCAAATCCTGGCCGAAGGGTTCGCCAGTGCGGGTGTTCCGGTGTTCTGCGCCGACATCAAGGGTGATCTGTCGGGCATCGCCGCGCCGGGGGAGGCCAAGGATTTCCTGATCAAGCGCGCTGAGGAGATCGGGCTTTCGCCCTATCCCTTCGAGGAATTTCCGGTCACCTTCTGGGATCTCTACGGCGAAAAGGGCCACAGGGTCCGCACCACCATCGCCGAAATGGGGCCGCTTCTGCTGGCCCGGCTGATGGAGGCCTCGGAAGCCCAGGAGGGCGTGCTGAACATTGCCTTCAAAATCGCCGATGAGGGCGGGCTGGCGCTGCTGGACCTCAAGGATTTGCAGGCGCTGCTGAGCTATATGGCGGAAAATTCCAGCACCCTGTCCGGCCAATTCGGGCTGATCTCCAAGTCCTCGGTTGGCTCGCTGCAACGGGCGCTGCTGCTGCTGGAAAGCCAGGGTGCCGACCAGTTTTTCGGCGAACCGGCGCTGTCGATCCAGGATATCATGCGGGTTGCGCCGGATGGGCGCGGGACGATTTCGGTGCTGGCCGCCGACCGACTGATGATGAACCCACGGCTTTATGCCACGTTCCTGCTCTGGCTGCTGTCAGAACTGTTCGAGGAACTGCCTGAAGTTGGCGATATGGCTCAGCCCAAACTGGTATTTTTCTTCGATGAGGCGCATCTCTTGTTTCGCGATGCGCCGAAAGTTCTTGTCGAGCGGGTGGAGCAGGTGGTGCGGCTGATCCGCTCCAAGGGCGTCGGGGTCTATTTCGTCACGCAAAATCCGCTGGATGTGCCTGAAACCATTCTGGCGCAATTGGGCAACCGGGTGCAGCACGCACTGCGCGCCTATACGCCCCGCGAACAGAAGGCGGTAAAGACCGCCGCCGAAACCTTCCGGCCCAATCCGGCCTTTTCCTGCGAAGAGGCGATTACGGCACTCGGCACCGGTGAGGCCCTGGTCTCGACCCTTCAGGGCAAAGGCGTGCCTTCCATGGTGGAGCGCACCCTGATCCGCCCGCCCTCCGCCCGCATCGGCCCGCTGACCGACAGCGAACGGGCGACAATCATCGGCGCCAGCCCGATGGCGAACCTCTATGATCGCACCATAGACCGGCACTCGGCCTTCGAAATCCTGGCGGAACGGGCCGAAAAAGCTGCTGGACGCAGCGGGGCCGACGATAGAACCGATGACGGTGCCGAAGGCACCAGCGCCGCCAGCCGCTGGAAATTGCCGGGCTTTGGCGATGAAGCACCAGAGCAAAAAACCACCACCACCCGCCAAGTGCCTGACCGCACCGCACCCCCCGGCCGCCAACGCCAAACGGTGATCGAAGCGGCAATGAAAAGCGCTGCCCGCTCCCTGGCCAGCCAGGTCGCCAACCAGCTCGGCCGGGCGCTGGTGCGGGGGATTTTGGGGAGCTTGAAGCGGTAGGGTGGGGTATTTGGTGGGTGCTGTTTGGTGGGAGTGGGCAAGAGGTTTGATCACTGAATAGGCGCGCCTTGGGCCTTGCGCCTTCAATTCGGAAATTTTAGTTCCTAATCGAGCATCCTAAAAGCGGCCTTTCATCGTGATGTAGCAACAATTCTGTTAAGGGCTGGAATCCGAGTGAGAGAAGTGCACTACCTTGCCCTGCTCTGTCAAATCGCGCTCTGCATATCATCGTTTCCTTCTCGCGAAGTTGTTCTGGTTCTCGGCGACAATCAGCTCATCGAATGCACTGAGGCGCCCGAGAAGTGGATAGTGCAAGCAATCAATGGTTGCTATGCCATAATTCCTTGGCTAAGAAAGATATAAAATTAAGGGGGGGTGATTTCGGGATGGAAAATTTCACACGCCGAATTGCGGTTAAGGGCCTTCATGGAAGAATATCATTTGATGTTTCTTTGAATCCAGATCTCAATATTATTTATGGAAAGAATGGTCTGGGAAAGACTACATTACTACATATCATAGCCAATATTTCAGATGGCGATCTTTATAGATTTTACCATCTAAATTTTTCTGAAATAATAATAGAGAGTAATAGTGGTAATATCCTAATACTTAATAAAAATGAAGGGATCGTCTCTGTCTCGCTGGATGGAGATGCCGTATTCTCCTACGGAGGTCACGTAGAAACGACGCAATCGAACTACCAGAAGCTGGCGCTGGGAGATGTTGGCGACACAATTCGGAAGATTTTTGGCGGCAGGTCATGTTATTTGCCGGCGTTTCGTTCGGTTCTCGAAAGATCACGAGAGATTTATGGAGCAAGTACTGAGGAGGCTCGCGGGCCGAACTATGATGAACTCGTCAGGATTGAGGAATTAATTCAGGCTAGAGGCGCTGTAAAAAGCAACACCTATTATTCCCGGGATCTTGCAGCGCGTAATACTGCTTTGAAAACGATACGTTGCCGTGCATGGTTTGGCGCAATGGTTCCAGTCATCAGATATCCATCAATCGCTGATGTCGCCGAAGGCCTATCAGAAGAATGGAGCAGCGCAAATATCAGAACAAGCCGTTTGGAGCAGGACCAGTATGAACAAGCTTTTCTCGATATTTTCGAAGCAATCCTATTAGAGAGAAACACGACGTCTCCCGAAAGCTTGACTTCAGATGGTGACGTAGGAAGCCAAAATGATATCCTTTCGAGCATCAGCGATCTCCTTAATGATGAGACGTTAAAAACCCGATCAGACCGAACCAGCAAGACCTACGACCGCCTTCTTGACATAGCTCGGGCAGCCGGACGCGAAGGAACTAAATATAATTCTGTCCTCGAAATCTATCGTAAACTACTTAAAACCAGGAAAGAAACTCGCGAAGAAGCTTACAAGCCACTCGTAGACTTCGAGGCCGCAGTCAATACTTTTCTCGACGGCAAGGAACTTCGAGTTGGATTCGACGGAGATCCAGCTAATAGACGGGCTTCAAGGGGGGAACGAGTAAGGATCTATCCTGACCAAGGAAAGTCATATCCCGTTCGAGCCTTGTCTTCCGGTGAACGTCAGATCGCTACGATTCTATTCGCCGCGAGTCGTTCATCCGTGACACCAGGAAGCCTTCTTATAGACGAACCTGAGCTTTCTTTGCATGTCGATTGGCAACGTCATATTTTAAAAGAACTAATAAAGCAAAATCCAGATAGGCAGATTATTGCCTGTACGCACTCGCCCGAGGTTGGAGCTGATCACAAGAAAAGCATTCTTTTCTTCCGCCCAACTGTATTCGAGGCTTCGAGCGACGAATTGAGTGATGAGGATTTGCTGGGAGGAGATAGTGAGTGAGGGAAGTGCTTGGTCCGTTGATGCTTACGAAATAAGCATCCAACTCCGCAGTCCTAAAACGGTTATTGTGGAGGGTAAATACGATAAGTCGCTCGTAGAGCGGGTTTTTATAGAAAGCTGCGTCGGTTCTCGGGATGTAGTTGTCGACACCGCTGACATGATCTCTGGCGATGATTTTTCGGGATTAGGTAATAAAGATAAACTTATCTCTCTCTGGAGTTCCTTCGCCGCGGATATAAAGTCTTCAGGCCGCATTATAATGATTACTGATCGTGAATGGGACGGATTAACGTCACAAGACGATTGTGTATCTGTAACCAACTGGGTGGAACATACGCGTATTGGAGATTTCCAGTTTCAAACACTAGGACACTCAGTAGAAAATTATGGCTTCAGGTTGGAGTTTATCCTTGAATATATAAAGCATTTTGGGTGCGGTCTTCACTCGCACGAAGTGGAATCGGCGCTGATTCGATGGTTTCCCTCAATAGTATCTTTAGCTGCGTCTTTTTCTCTAGAATCCAAAAAGCGAAGCATCATCAATAGATGTGGTGGGGTATTTTCTGTAGATCACTTTATCTTCACCGAGGGTGTTGAGATTGCTCATGGTATGATAGACTCTTTGGAGTCTCGGGGCATCCAAAATGCCGGAGAATTCATTGAAAAGGTGAACAAATTAGCGTCTGAGATTAGAGCGAATTTCAACGCCCACATACATCTTTTGGCACATGGACATCTCGGAGAAGATCTAATCTGGGCAACGGTGGGCGCACTGCTTAAAGGTGAAGGTCTTAGCACCAAAGTTTGTGAGGAATTAGCATTTTCACGTAGAGACGAAAGACTTCGCTTTTACCACGGCTGGCTGTCCAAAATTGACTCTAATGAGCGCCGTCCAATCGATGAACTCGTCGCGATAATCAATTTCGGGTAGTGCTGATGACATGGAGCCGTCCGCGTCATCAATTCGACGAACGCATTCGAAGGTCCGGAATGTCGCATATATCGAACGTCCTTATACCCGAGGCGGGACCCTTAACCTAATTTTCTGCTTCGGCGAATGCCGCCACTCTGCATAGGGACAATTCTAATGCCGACGATAGGCTGAGAGCGACATTGAGACATATCTGTGTGACGAGGTCCGCTTTACGCGCCGTCTTACTGATTGTGGTCAGCCCCCTCTCGGCCCCAAAGCGAGCATAAGGGCGCTTGCAACCTCATTTCCCAAAGAGATCCAGCCTACAGCAATCGTCACCCCAGCTTCGCCTCCTCATCCGCCTACTGCACCTTCTCCCCCCAATTTTTCAAAAAGGAAGGGAGGATAGGAGCCATCCACCCTTCACCAACCAGCCAACCCCCTCACGCCTGCTTACGCCGCATAACGGTTGTCGAAGCCTCTCGATCCGCCGGGAACGATGAAGCGGGAGACCAGTTGCTGCAAGCGCACGCTCTCCTGCGCAAGGTTGGCGCTGGCGGCGCTGGTTTCTTCCACCATGGCGGCGTTCTGCTGGGTCACCTGGTCCATCTGGTTGACGGCAGTATTGACCTCCGACAGGCCGACCGATTGTTCACGCGAGGAGGTGGCGATGGCGTCCATCAGGCCGTTGATCGTCGTGACGTGATGCTCGATGGCTTTCAGCACGTCGCCGGTTTCCTGAACCTGACGCACGCCGTTTTCCACTTCCTGGGTGGATTTGTTGATCAGTTCCTTGATTTCGCGCGCGGCCTTGGCCGACCTTTGCGCCAGTTCGCGCACTTCGGTGGCAACCACGGCAAAGCCACGGCCCGCTTCGCCTGCACGGGCGGCTTCAACGCCTGCATTCAGGGCCAGAAGATTAGTCTGGAAGGCAATCTCATCGATGACGGTGATGATATTGGAAATCTGGTTGGAGGAGTGCTCGATGCGCTGCATGGCGCTGATGGCTTCGCCAACCACCTGGCCTGAATGCACCGCGCTGCTATTGGCTTCCTTGGCCACGCCACGTGCTTCCTCGACACGCTTTGAGGAATTGCTGACATTGACGGTGATCTGGTCGAGTGCGGCAGCGGTCTCTTCCAGAGATGCGGCTTGCTGTTCCGTGCGCTTGGAAAGGTCGTCCGCACTTTGGCTGACTTCGCGTGAGCCATCGCTGATAGCGTTAGCAGAGGTGGCAACGGTTGCAATCGTGCTGCCCAATTGGGCGACAGCGGTATTCAGATCAAGGCGCAGAGCGTCAAATTCCGGGGCAAACGGTTCGTTCAGTTCAAACCCGAGGTCGCCTGCGGCCAAGCGCTTCAGGCCGGATGCCAGACCTGCGGTGGCTTCCTGCAACTTCTTCTGTGCTGCGGCTTCGGCTTCCTGCTGAAGGCGCAGCTTGTCGGCTTCGGCCTTCTGGCGGTTGTTGGCAGCTTCGGCTTCCAGGGCGCGGCTGTGGAGAATGCCGTCCTTGAACACCTGAAGGGCTGCGGCCATCGCGCCGATTTCATCCTTGCGGCTCATATACGGCACGCTGCCGCTGGTATCGCCGGAAGACAAGGTCCGCATAGTGTCCGTCATATGCTTCAAGGGACGCACGACCCGCAGGCTGCTGATCAGTGCCGCACCGATGCCGATGCTGAACGCCAGAGCAAGAGCGATATAGGTCACGGTCGTGGCCAGGGAAATTTGCTCAGCGTTGGAGGCGCCCTCGTCTTTAACGTTGCTGGCCAGATCGTCAACAGCGGCCTGGATATCGTCACCGGCCTTGGCATAGGTCGCCAGGGATTCTCCCAGAAACAGCTGTTTTGCCTCATCGGCACTGCCGCTATCCGTCAATGTCTTGACCTTCTGCCACAATTGCTCGGCCTTGGCCCAATCCTTGGAGAAGGTGTCGTAAAGCGCCTGGTCTTCTTTGTCGACGATCAGCGGCTCATACTGCTTTCTAGACTGCGCGAGTGCGTCATAGGCCTGATTCAGTGATCCCAGAAAGATGGCTCGTTGCTCAGGTGTGGCGGCGCTGCGATAATTGCTCTGCGCAACGCGGATATCGCCCAGGTCGGCATTGATCTGCCCCATGAGGATGAAGGAGGGGACCCGCTTATCAACGATCTGATTGGTCCCAACCGATATGGTGTTCAGCGAAGTCACCGCATAAATGCCCTGGCCGACCACGACCAGAAGAATGACTGCGAACAGTGATATGAGAAGTTGGCCAAGAGAGATGCGCATTATTTAAATCTCCGGAGCCGCACGGCCCGCTTTCTTGCAGGGTTACCATTGGGATATTGCCAGCCGCGATTGTTATGGCAAATAGGTTTAAATATTAATAATGTTGAATAATGTCAAAAACCCCAGCCAACGCTTTGATTTTCCCGTAAAAATAGAAGGGCAAAAGACGCTCTCGTCTTGAGAGGCTAAAGCCAACGCAAATCGCGTACTTGCAGTACTGTTTTCGGTATTCTGTCACGATCCCGCGATATACTGTCTTGCTTATGCCATGGTCACGGTTTCAAACCACCTGACGTTTGATGCCAGAACGGGCAATGAGCGGGCAAGGCAAGGGATAGAAAGATGGCGGATGCATGCGTGGTGGGTTCGGCAACGGGCTTTGTCGATCTGAGTTTTATCCAGACCGCGTTTCTAGGCGTGGTGCAGGGGGTGACGGAACTGGTGCCGGTGTCGTCCTCGGCCCATATGCGGGTGGTGCCAGCGCTGCTGGGCTGGCCCGATCCGGGCGCTGCCTTTTCAGCCGCCATGCAGATGGCGGCGCTGGTCGGCGTGATCAGCTATTTCTGGCGCGATATTTACGGACTGGCCAGTGGCTCGATCAGCGCCGTGAAACGCCGCGACTTCGAGAATTTCGATTTCCAGCTGGTGCTGTGGATTCTGATCGCCACGCTGCCGATCATCGTCGCCGGGCTGGCGCTGTCGCATACGCTGAACAGCTGCGGTTCGCCGCTGCGTAGCCTCTGGGCTGTGGGGCTGGCCTGTCTGGTCATGGGCGGGCTGTTGGCCGCCACCGAGCTTCTGGCCAAACATCGCCGCGACCTGCCCAGCATCCGCCCGCTGGATATTCTTCTCGTCGGCATCGCCCAGGTCGGCGCGCTGATCCCCGGTGTGTCGCGTTCCGGCGCGACGATGACGGCGGCGCTGGCGCTGGGCTTCAAGCGTGAGGAAGCAGCGCGCTTTTCCTTCCTGCTCGGCCTGCCAGCCATTCTTCTGGCTGGTCTCAAGGAGGTCTGGGAATTGCACAAGCTGGCGCTGGACAGCCATGGCTGGGCGCTGCTGGGTGTCGGCCTGGTGGCCGGTGGCATCTCCTCGCTCATCGCGATCTGGGGTCTGATGCGCTTTCTGGAGCGTTTCTCCACCTGGCCATTCGTGATCTACCGGATCATTCTGGGCGTGGTCCTGCTGGCGGCGGCCGCCTCCGGCATGGCGTCCTAAACCTGGGCCTCGTAATCCGGGGCCTTCAAACCACCTGCATCGCGCCGGGGCCAGGCACGGCACCCGGCGGCACTTTGCCCATGATGATCATGCCCAGCACTTCATCCTTGGTGACATCCTGCGTCCGGGCATGGCCGACCACCTTGCCGTTTTTCATCACGAACACCCGGTCGGCCAGATCGAAGACATCGTGAATGTCATGGCTGATCAGGAAAATGCCGATGCCTTCCTTTTTCAGTTGCAGGATCAGCTCGCCCACCTGGGCGGTTTCCTGAGGACCAAGCGCTGCGGTCGGCTCATCCATGATCAGGATGCGGGCATCAAACAGGATGGCGCGGGCTATGGCCACCGATTGCCGCTGGCCGCCTGACAAGGCTTTCACCGGCTCCTTGAATCGCTGGAAATTCGGATTGAGCCGCCCCATCACCTCACGCGCCTTGGCCTCCATAGCGACATCATCCAGCGTGCCCCAGGGGGTACGCAGCTCGCGTCCCAGATAGAGATTGGCGGCGGCATCGACATTGTCGGCGACGGCCAGTGTCTGGTAGATGGTCTCGATGCCGTGGCGCTTGGCATCACGCGGATTGTTGATGTCGGCTGGCTGGCCATTGATCAGGATTTCGCCGGTATCGCGTTTATAAGCGCCCGACAGGATCTTGATCAGCGTCGATTTGCCCGCACCGTTATGGCCGAGCAGGGCGACGACTTCGCCTGCGTGAAGATCCACCGAGGCATCATCGACGGCATGAATACCGCCGAAGGAGATGGAGATATTCTTCATTTCCACAAGAGGCGTGTTCTGTTGTGTCATAACGTTTCTCCTGCTTTTTATCGGGTGCGGGCGCGGTAAACCGTATCCAGCCAGACAGCGACGACCAGCACCATGCCGATGACGATGCTTTGCAGCGGCGTATCCATGCCCAGCAGCACCATGCCCGAATTCAGCGATTGCATGACGATGGCACCCAATACCGCACCGGCAATGGTGCCGGCCCCGCCGGCCAGCGATGTGCCGCCAATCACGGCTGCGGCAATGGTGTAAAGCTCGTCCAGCGTGCCCTGCGCATTGGTGGCGGCATTGAGACGGGCGGTGGAAATCGCTGCGGCAATGGCGCAGAGCGCGCCCATCAACGCAAAGATCCGCACTGTCACCCAGCGGGTCTTGATGCCCGCCAGCACGGCAGCTTCCGGATTGCCGCCAATGGCAAACACATAGCGGCCAAACCTTGTGCGGTTGGTGATGAAGTTCATGACCATGGCAATGCCAAGCGCGATCAACACCGGAATGGCAATACCCAGCGAAATGTCCAGCCCGCTGTCCGGCCAGGCGATATTGTTGGCCTCGGCATATTTGCGGGCCAGATTGACCGGCATGTAATAGCTGTTGAGCACGCTGACGGAGCCAAGCACCGCACCGCAGCCGATCAGTCCCATGAAATATTCAGCCCAGATCGGCTTTAGCGGAAAGCCGAACCGCTTGCGCTGACGGCGGGAATGCAGGATCGACAACACGATGAATACGCAGGCGATGATCCCGACCACCCAGCTGGCGGTGGCCCCAATCGAGCCATCCGCACCGCCGCCCATCAGGCGAAAACGGGTATCCATCGGCGCGACGGTCGCACCGCTCGTCACCATCCAGGCGCAGCCGCGCCAGACCAGCAGACCGCCGAGCGTGACGATGAAGGACGGCACGTTGAGAAAGGCAATGATCGCGCCCTGAAACGCCCCGATTGCTGCGCCGATGACAATGCCGAGCGACAGTGCCAAAACCCACATCAGCGGATGGTCGTAGCCGAGCAGCTGCGGCAGAAACTTGGTTTGGGTGACGGCCATCATCATGCCGACAAAGCCCAGGATCGATCCGACGGACAGATCGATATTGCGGGTGACGATAACCAGCACCATGCCCGTGGCCATGACCGAGACCGACGCCGCCTGGACCGATAGGTTCCACAGATTGCGCGGGGTCAGAAACAGACCATCCGACAGAATATGGAAGCCGAACCAGATGAGCAGCAGCGCGACCACCATGCCCATCAACCGGGTGTCGATTTCGGTAGCGTTCAGAAACCGCCGCCAGGGACTGACCGTTGACGGACGCGCACTGCTGGATGCTGCGCCAAGTGTGTGATCCACCATGGATCGGGTACTCCTCTATGACCTTTGGGTCTGCGCTAAGGGCCGCTTGCGTGCCAGCGTTGGTGGCGCGTATGGGATGCGTTTGATGGGCGGTGTGCGGGGTACCCCCCTCTGTCCTGCCGGACATCTCCCCCTCAAGGGAGAGATCGACTCGCGGTTTATCCCTAGCAGTTCATTTCATTTCGGCATTTTGGGTTTAGCGACGGGTGATTGGAAATGAGCATTTAACTCTATCCAATCTCCCCCATGAGGGGGAGATGCCCGGCAGGGCAGAGGGGGGTAAGCCACACACAGCAGCGCATGTTTCCGCTGCGCGGCCCCCAATCGCCCTTACTTGCAGACCGCCACGGCTCCGGCTTTCACGCCCTGGCACAACTCGCTCTTGGTGATCCACTTGGCATCCAGAACAACGTTGAGATTGTCCTTGGTGATGGCCTGCGGTGTCAGGAATTGCGAGTTGATTTCCACACCCTTGCTACCACCCTTGAATTTGGTGGTGTCAGGAATGTCGGTGAGTTTTTTGCCGCCAGCCAATGCCACGGCCACATCACCGGCCTTTTTGCCCAGCATGCGGCTGTCTTTCCACACCGAGACGGTCTGGGTGCCCAACGCCACGCGGTTCAGCGCCGCCTTGTCGCCATCCTGACCGGAAACCGGTACGGAACCGGCAAGCCCCTGTGCTTCCAGCGCTGCGACAACGCCGCCCGCCATGCCGTCATTGGACGAGACGACCGCATCGACCTTGTTGTTGTTGGCGGTCAAAAACTGCTCCATGTTTTTCTGGGCAATTTCCGGCTTCCAGCCATCGGTATAGGCTTCACCGACATTCTTGATCTTGCCGCTGGCCATGGCATCCTTCAGCACTTCCATCTGGCCGGAGAACACGAAATCGGCGTTCGGGTCGGTCGAGCCGCCCTTGATGAACACGTAATTGCCTGTGGGCTTGACCTTCATCACTTCCTTGGCCTGCAAGCGGCCGACTTCCTTGTTGTCGAAGGTGATGTAATAGGTGTTGGGGTTCTCGATCAGGCGGTCGTAGCCGATGACAGGAATGCCTTCAGCCGCAGCCTTTTCGATGGCCGGGCCGATGGCGCTCGAATCCTGCGCCAGCACGATCAGTGCGTTGGCGCCTTGCGCAATCAGGCTTTCGATATCGGTCAGCTGCTTGGCGGCGGATGTCTGGGCGTCGGCGGAAATATACTTTGCACCATGCGCCTTCAGTGCTTCCTTGATTGCGGCCTCATCGGTCTTCCAGCGCTCTTCCTGGAAGTTGGACCAGGACACGCCAACCACCAGATCCTTGGCATGAACAGGACCATAGGCGGACGTCATGACGGCAGCCACTGCCATCAGTTTCAAAACGGATTTCATTGTAAACCTCCCCAGGTGAAGGCAGCGCGGGCAGACCTCCTCGTCCGCCGCCACGCTGCCAGAAAACTGCCTCTGTTCCCCAATCATCAGGCTCTTTCAAGCCAGACGATTGTTTTTCTCGACAGTCGAGAAAATAACTGGCAGAAGAAATTCACCCTGTCAATACGCCTGTTGTGAGCATAAACGGGTGCATGGGGCGGGACCTGCAACACCTGTGAGTTTGCCCAGGGGGAAAGGAACAGCGCTTTTCCCAAAATGACAAATGGGTCATAGAAAAATCAGACCCTGCTGGTTCAGGATGACCCAGAAGGGTTTGGGTGTTGCAGTGAAACAGATGCTTTGGGAGGGGCATGTGGTTCAGGCAGAGATGACAGAAAACAGGAACAGGTCGGCGCATCGATGCTGATGAAATCCAGCACCGAACAGATCCGCCGCCAGAATTCGGCCCTGGTTCTCGCCGCCTTGCGGGTGGAACAGGCCATGTCCCATACCCAGATCGCCGCCGTGACCGGTCTTGCCTCGGCAACAGTGACCGCCATTACCAGTGAGCTGGAACAGGCCGGTGTGATCGAGCGACATGAGCAGCAGATTGCTGGCGCACGGGGCAGACCGCGTGTCGCCCTGTCGCGCCGCCGGGATTTTGCTTATGTGATGTCGGTCAGGATTTCCTCCGACCGGCTGAATTACACCCTGTCGGATTTTCGCGGCAAGCTGATGGACCGTTTCGAGGAGCAGCGCCCGCTTGATGTGTCTGCGGCAGGCTTTATCGAAGGGCTAGGCCGCAACCTTGCCCGTCTGGCCAGCCGGTCGAAACTGGAGCCGGAAAAGGTCGCCGTTCTCTCTGTCAGTTCCAAAGGCATTGTCGATGCGGGCGGCGCAAGACTGCTCTGGACACCAGTATTCGGCCAGCAACCGCTTGACCTCAAGGCGGGCCTTGGTGATTTCGAAAAGGCCATGGCTCTGCTCAGCAACGAGACCCTGCTGGTGGCCCACGGTCTCAGCCGCCGTATGGATGCCCAGGATGGCACGTTTCGCGGCCTGATCGCGCTGTCGCTCGGCCACAGCATCGGCCTTGGTATTGCAAGGCCGATGCCGGATGGAACGGTGGCGGTCAGCGCCCCGAATTTCGGCCATATGCTCAATACCGCCGACAGCAAGTTGTGCCGCTGCGGCGCGCGCGGCTGTATCGAGGCCTCCGCCGGCTTCTACGGCATTCTGCGCATGGCGTTTGAAGTGCGGCCCGATACCATTCCCGCCAAGTTTGTGCCGATTACCGAGATGGATAAAATCGCCCTCTCGGCGCGTCAGGGCAATCGCATGGCCCAATATGCCTTCCGCCAGGCAGGGCTGGCGTTGGGCCAGGGCCTGTCACGGGTGTTCAGCCTCCACGAAACGCTCCCCGTCATCATCACCGGCCCCGGCACCCGCTATTATGACCTGCTAGCGCAGGGCATAGAAGAGGGTCTTGCCCAATCCCTGCAAGTCCGCCTCGACGGCGCCCCGCCGATCAGCCTAGTTGGCGACGAGGCCGATCTGGTGCAGGAGGGGCATGTGGATCATGCGCTGAGGGCGATTGATGAGCGGTTGTTTGGGGGTGGGTGAGGCGTAGCAGCCTCCCAAATGCCCAGCAGGTTCAGCCCCGCTTGGTCACACTGACCATTTGCTTTTCAACCATATCGATGATGCGCGCCAGCACCTCTTCAAAAAACGCTTTCGGCAGCATTCCATAATCCACTCTGGATGGAGCGGATGGAAGGTTACGCAGATGGATTCCAGGCCATAAAAATCGATTGGTCTCACCGAGACGAATGTAATTCCCGCTATCGTCAAGGCCACATTGCCTGCAAATATCGGAGGGGATTTCGATGGAGAGATGTTCTTCTCCCGATTCGGGAGGAGAGTGCGTGATCGGGATAACCGTCACCAAGCCAGTTTTCTTGGACGACAAGATTATAGCGCAAGGTCGATCCTTGTCACCAATCGTAAATCCGCTCAACTCGTCTTTGCGCAAGAGGTAATTGTAACGAACGACAAGACCAGGAATAGGGTCCGGATAGGTCACTTAGAGATGACGCCCCATTCGGTGTCCCGAAGCTCCGCAAGCATGTCCTCGTCGAATTCGCTGAAGGTGACGACCTGCCGTTCCATTTTTTTCAAATGCCGATAATGTTCCAGCTCACGGGCGCTGAGATAACCGCCGATCACCCGCTCATGGGAGGTGATCTCGATCACCCCGGCAGCATGGGCCTCATCCTGATACTGGGCAAAATGACGGGAAAATTGGGTCGCGGATACCCGCATTGCATCTGCCATGGCCCGTCTCCTTTAATAAAGGTGTAAAATACGTAATTTGCGCAAAATGTCAATGAGAGTCGATAGAACTTCGGTCGATCAGCCAGCCGCAACTCGATAATCGGCTTATTTAACGTGACTGTGCTCCAGAGAACCTACAGTGCGGCACACTCTTTCGGTACAAAGGATTTACCGAATTTCAAAGCAAGTGACGGGAGGGGTGGTCTCTCTGTTCGCCACCGCATGCTGCTTGTAACTGAATGAGGTGAACTGGACGCTGAATTCCTGGCTGAGGCCATCGGATAAACGGCGCGGCACCAGCAAAAAGCCATGCGACAGCCGATCGCTATTGGAGAAGAACTCATCATACCATATTTCCGAGGGATGCTCATGCAGGGCCTCGACCAGGATCTCCCGCCCCATGATTGTCGCATGGGTGTATTGGATTTCCGTCCGCCAATAACCAATTTGAAGATCTCCGGTCAGGAGAACCAGCTTGAGCCTCTTCGAAGCCTGCTCGAAAACGGCATGTTCAATAATCGCATCATTCAAACTGACCGATGTCGCGAATGTGTAAACGGCGCTGTCTTTGTCCAGGGTGCTCAGAAACTGGCTGTATTCTGCGACCGGATCGCCGTCATCCTGATCGCCTGTCGCCCATTCTAACGTGAAAAACTGCATTTCCGCTCCTACCTCGGCTCTTGGGGGAGGGCGGTCAAAGTCTCAGCCTCGATATTGCCACTCAAAAAGATCGATAACAGACGTCGCAGGCATGCATGAGCGCTGGGTTACCACCAGCGAATGAACGCGTGACAGCCCTCATTCGCTGTCGCGCTTTATATCTGCTCTATAATTCCACCCGATGGTTGAATTGTCACACCAAAGCCCCATCGACAATCACCTGCAAGCGCCCCTGGCTACATGCCTCGATGCGGGCATCGACGCGGTAGACGTCGCGAAGCAGGGTGGGGGTGATGACGTCTTCGGTGGGGCCTGAGGCGATCAGTTTGCCGCCGCCGATGACGAGGGTGCGGCTGCAATAGCGAAGCGCATGGTTGAGGTCATGCAGCGCGATCAGCACGGCAATGCCTTCGCGGGTGGCGATCTTGCGCATGAAGTCCAGCACTTCGATTTGCCGGAACAGGTCGAGCGCCGAGGTCGGCTCGTCCATCAGCAGCACTTCGGGTTTGCGCACCAGCGCCTGGGCAATCGCCACCAATTGCCGCTGGCCGCCCGACAGCGCGCCGAGGTCGCGGAAGGCGAGATCGGAGATGCGCAGAGCGGCCAGAATCCGGTCGATATCGTTGAGTTCGCCATCGGCCACCCGCCAGCCACCGCCTTGCTTGGCGGCCAGCAGCACGCTTTCATAGACGGTCAGCACCGCATTGGCGCCGGTATCCTGTGGCATGTAACAGATCGGGCGGTAGCCTTCGCGCACATCTTCCACGGCAACCACGCCGGGGCCGGAAATCAGCCCGGCAATGCGCTTGAACAGGGTGGATTTGCCCGCCGCATTCGGGCCGATCAGCGCGGTCATTTCGCCGCCGGTCAGCCAATCGGTGCTGATGTCTTCAAACACCTGGGCGCGGCCATAGCGGGCGCCGACGCGGTCGAGCTTCAGGCTTACCATGCGCGCCTCCTGTTGGTAAAAATCAGCGAGAAGAAGAAGGGAACGCCGACCAGCGCGGTTATCACCCCGATGGGGAGAATGGCGCCGGGGATCAGCATTTTCGAGACGACCGAGGTGACAGACAGCAGCAAGGCCCCGCAGATGACAGAGCCGGGCAGGAAGAACCGCTGGTCTTCACCCACAAGCATGCGGGCGATATGCGGTCCGACCAGACCGACAAAACCGATGGTGCCGACAAAGGACACAGGAATGGCGGCCAGCAGGCTGACCAGCATCATAGTTTCCAGCCGGAGCGCCCGGACATTGACGCCAAGGCTGGCTGCCTTGTCATCGCCCAGCCGCAGCGCCGTCAAAGCCCAGGCGCGGCGCGCAAACAGCGGCACCGAGATAACCAGCACGGCCAGCGTTACGCCAACCTTCATCCAGGTCGCTTTGGTCAGGCTGCCCATGGTCCAGAACACCACGGCGGCCAGCGCCTGTTCCGAGGCCAGATATTCCAGCAACGATAGCAGCGCGTTGAAGGTGAAGACCAGCGCAATACCGAGCAGCACGATGGTTTCCACCGTCACGCCGCGCATGGTCGAGACGCCATAGATGAATAGCGAGGCGAGCATCGCCATCAGGAAGGCATTGATCGGCACCATGAATTCGATGGCGGCCGGAAACACGGCAATGCCGCCGACCAATGCTAGCGCCGCCCCAAAACCGGCGGCAGCCGAAATGCCGAGGGTAAACGGGCTTGCCAGCGGATTGGCCAGAATGGTCTGCATCTGCGCTCCCGCCAGCGACAGACAGGCGCCGACGGTGACCGCCATCAGCGCAATCGGCATGCGGATATCCCAGATCACCACCCGGATCTGGTTTGAGACGCTATCGGGGGTGAAAATGGCCGACAGCACCTGGGATAGCGTATAGCGGGCCGGTCCGAGCGCCATATCAACGGCAACGCTTGTGGCCAGAGCCGCCAGCAGGCACAGGAGAATGGTGACGCGCCGGGCGGTCAGCGCGCGATATTGGCTGCGCCCCTTTCCTTCACCCTGCACCTCAGCGGCGCTCTCAATGGCAACAGTCATCAGTTTGATCCTTTTTCGTCGTCCGACGGGTTCATTGAGACGAAATAGCCCGGCTTATAGGCGACTGGCAGGAATTTCTGGTGAAATTCCCGGAAGGTCCGGTCAGGGTCAAGATCGGCAAACAGCTCCGGGTGGAACCATTTGGCGAATTGCTGGATAGGAACAAATTCATAGGGTACGCCGTAGAACTGGTGCCACGCGGCATGGACCTGGCGATTGCGCACGGCGGCAAGCCCGTCGAAGCCGGTGCGCTCGATCAGGGTTTGCAGCTTGGCGCGGGCCTTTTCGGGATCGGCACCCCGCCCGACATGCACGAAACGATTGGTCTTGGATTCCGCCAGCCAGTTGGAGCCGGTGACGATGATCTGGGCCGGATCGGAGGCGATCAGCTGTTCGATGCTGATTTCGCCAAAGGTGGTGGAGATGATGTCGGAGGCGATATTATGCCCACCGGCGATATCGATCATCTGGCCGAAATTGGCCGGGCCGAAGGTGCGGCAGCAGCCGCCTTCCGCATCATTGCCCGGCGCGCGTTCCATGAAGACGTTGGGTCGTTTCAGGTCCTTCACAGCGGCCAGCCGGTCGGTGACAATTGCAATCTGCTGGCGGCGATAGGCGATCAGCTCTTTCGCCTTGTCTTCTGCGCCAAAAATCTGGCCGAGGATTTCAATGGATTTCTCGGTATTCTTGTCAGGATCGAGGCGGAAATCGACATAGACGACCTGAATGCCCGCCGCTGCCGCCTTTTCCTCCAGCCCGCTTTCCCGCGCCGCCTGTAACACTTCCAGATTAAGCGTCATCACATCGGGATGCAGGGCAATCGCTGCTTCCAGGCTGAAGCCGCCCTGCGGCAGATAGCCGAATTGCGGCAGCTTGGCGATCTCAGGGAAGCGCTCGACATAGGCGGCGTAGCTGTCGGGGTCTTTCTTCACCATGTCGTCGCGCCAGCCGACAATGGTGTCGAAGGTCTTGTCCCCGGCCAGCGCCGCGATGGTGTGGATCTGTCGGGCTTCGCCGACCAGAACCCGCTTGGCGGGCAGGTCGAGTGTTACCGTGCGGCCAGCGACATCGGTAATCTCGGCGGCGAGCGCAGGTGCGGCCATAAACGGCAAAAGGGCGACGAGCGCCCGCATGATCATCCTGAAAGTCATCAACAAACCTCTTGATATAAATTCCGGCGACAAGTGCCAGCCGCCGGAAGCCTTTGAAAATATTAGAGTCTGTCAGGTTCAGATTGAACCAGACAGTCTCTAAACTTCTTTGTTTTCGTTTGTCTTTTCGGGAAAACCGGGTTCCACTTTTCCCTGACAAACTCTAGAGACCCGTGTTCAGCGAGACAAAATAGCCGGAACGGTAGGGCACTGGCAGGAAGCGCTCATGCAATTCCTTGAAAGTCGCTTCCGGGTCCAGATCTCCAAACAGCTCTGGATGCAGCCATTTGGCAATCTGCTGCACGGCGACGAACTGGTAGGGATTGTTGTAGAACTGGTGCCAGATGGCATGGACATTGCCATCCTTCACCGCCTTGATATCGGTAAAGGCGGGGCGTTTCATCAGGTCGGCCAGCTTCTTTTCGGCCAGTGCCTTGTCGGCACCGGGGCCAACGCCAACCCATTTGCCGCCGGGGACATACAGTTCCCAATTGGCGCCCGTCACGATCACCTGATCGGGGTTGGAGGCGATGATCTGCTCGGGATTGACGGTGCCGAACGTGCCGGGAATGATGGTTCCGGCCATGTTGACGCCACCGGCGAGCTGCACCATCTTGCCGAAATTCTCGTTACCGAACGACATGCAGCAATCGTCGCTGTAGCCACCGGCGCGTTCCATGAACACGACAGGCTTTTTCAGGTCTTTGGCGTTGGCCAGCGTCTCGGTGACGCGCTTGATCTGCGCATCATGGAACTCAACGAACTCTTCGGCGCGCTTTTCCTTGCCATAGAGCTTGCCAATCAGCCGCATCGACGGGTCGGTATTTTCCATGGCCTTTTCGCGGAAATCGACGTAAACGAGGGGAATGCCGACCTTGGCAAGCTTTTCGATATAGCCGCTTTCCTCGGTCGCCGACTTGGCGTCGATATTCATGATGATCACGTCAGGCTTCAGCGTCACGGCCTGTTCGATATCGAACGTGCCGTCTTTCATGCCGCCAAAGGTCGGGATTTTTGCCATGTCCGGGAATTTTTCCAGATAGGCATTGTATCCGTCCAGATCGGCCTTCTTAAAATCGTCGCGCCAGCCAACGATACGCTTGAACGGTGTTTCGGTATCGAGGGCGGCGGTGAAATAGATCTGCCGTCCTTCACCGAGGATCACCCGCTCTACCGGCACGCTGACCTCGACCTCACGACCGGTAATATCCTTGATCTTCACCATCTCGCCGGCGACTGCCACGCCGGACATCAGCGCGAGCGAAAATGCGGCTGCGCAAGCCACCCCATGAACGTTGAACACGTTTGCCTCCAAATATAATTTTCTGTTGTGCGAGCACGAAAGCGGAATGGCGTCCCCACCAGATCTCTGTTTCAATGCCCACACAGTGTTTCGCCGTGGATTTATGTTTTTATGACTTTAACAGTCAAGAAATATCTTTTAGAAGAATTCCAGAGATTTTGAGGGGTTTTGCGGGCATGACGCAGACGGCAATGCAACAGAATTACAACCTGAAAGACGAGATCAAGGCCTATTGGTCGGCCCGCGCCGAAACCTTCGACAGCCAGCCGGGCCACGAGATCTTTTCCGAAAACGAGCGCGGCGCCTGGCATGCGCTGATCCGTAAACATCTGGGCGCTGGCGAGGGTCGCAAGGTGCTGGATCTGGCGTCAGGCACTGGCGTCGTCTCGCATCTGCTGGATGATCTCGGGTTTTCAGTGACCGGCATGGATTGGGCTGAACCGATGCTGGAACGCGCCCGCGCCAAGGCCAAATCCCGTGGCCGCAATATCCGCTTCCTGATCGGCGACGCCGAAAACACCATGGAGGCGGAGGCAAGCTACGACGCCATCACCAATCGTCATCTGGTCTGGACGCTGGTCGATCCGCTCACAGCCTTTAGGGAATGGCACCGTGTGTTGAAACCCGGCGGCAAGCTGCTGATCGTTGATGGCGATTTCGTCAATCCCAGCCCGCTTGCCAAATTGACCGGCCTGCTGGCCAAGCTGGCGTCACGCCTTGGCATCGGCAAAACCGTCGCCCATCACGGCCCGGCATCGTCGCTGGTGGAAACTCACCGGAGCATTCTCTCGCGGGTGTATTTTTCCCAAGGCGCCAGGGCGGATGCCGTGGTGGCTCTGCTGAAAGAGGCCGGTTTTTCCTCCGTGACTGTCGATACAGACTTGCGCGCCATCAACCGGGCGCAACGGGCCAATTTTGGGTTTTTGAAGGGTCTGGAGCGGGCGACCCAGCATCGCTATGCGATCTGCGCAGTGCGGTGAGGCTGTGATCGGTGTTGCCGAGGCAATCACTCAGGATTCGGCAAAATCCTTCTCGAAGGCCTCGAGAACCTGTTCGCAGGTCTTCTTCATGTCCAGCAGGGAAAACCGGATCAGCGGCGAAATTTCAGGAACGCCCAGTGGTTTGAAAACCGCGAAATGACCCTTTGGTGCATCGCAGATGAAGATATCGAATAGGTCGTTATGATATTTCTGTTCGTTTTCCTCGCTCAGGTAACTGACGAACCCGTACCGCTTGAACACAGTGAATGTGGGTCCAAAATATAATTTTCCCCTTTTATTGTCACCAATTTTTGCTTGATAGGGTCGGCTGACGTAATATGACCCAGTCTCGATGTCGTCGCGGAGTATTCTGATCTTCTCGATCAGCAGTTTCATATGTTGTGGCTCGATCCGACGCGAGAAAGAGCCGTCGAATATGCCAGAGAAAGTATAGATCAATTTGCCTTTTTTCGTCGTAGACATATTGAGATAGAAGGAAAAACTCCACTTGTCCCTGAACAGGCAGACCCGTTTGCGGGGCGTCTGCCCCCAGTTGTTCACAAAGGGCTGCACCAGGAGATAGACAGCAAAGGATGCCATGAGGAAGAGGATGACTTGCTGAAAGCCTGTCATAGAGATTGAATCCGCTTGCTGTTTACGACAGACATTTCTTCAAATTTGGCTTTTCGATGTCTGAGATAGGGTGACTTCTCCAGCGGCTTAGCGGCAAAGTCGATACAAACACAAAAATCTATTTAAGATTGCGTAATTGAATAAAGCAATCTAAAGAAGTGTATCTGGAAGGTCAGAAGAATGGCACGAGATGGCGTTGATGGCCCGTGGCCATTGCAGCTGCGGAACGAAGACGAGGTCGAAGGTTGACATTTGCCCTAAGCAAGCGCTTTAATGGCGACATGATCGACACGCGCACAACCATTTCCTGCACGTATTTTTGGGCCTACCGGTAGCCGGCGGCCTGACAGATCACCATGTCAACAGGCCGCCGTCAGGCGGCCTTGTTGTTTGCACAAGCTTCCCTGACGGCGGTATTTCAAGAGGGAAGCAGCCATGACTGAAGATAGCGACATTACCCTGCCAAGACCTGAAATGGTCAGCATTCGCAATGCCCAGCCCGGCGACCTGCCGGAGTTGAACGAGATGATCGCGGCCTTGGCCGCCCATCACGGCGATGCCTCCGACATGACCCCGCAAACGCTGAAACGCGACCTGTTCGGCCCCATGCCGTGGATCACAGCACTTGTGGCCGATGGCGGTGAACAGTTGATCGGCTATGCCATCCTGATGCCGCTTTACAGGGCCAATGAAGGCAAGCGCGGCATGGAAATGCTGCATCTCTATGTGCGTGACGGTCAGCGGGGCAATGGCATCGGCCAGCACCTGATTGCCCGCGCCCGTGACGTGGCGCGCCAGTCCGGCTGCGATTACCTTTCGGTGTCCGCCGCCACCGGCAATTTCGCCGCCCATCGTTTCTACGAGCAGATGGACTTCTCCGCCCGTCCGGTGACCGGCATGCGCTATATTCAGGCGCTGGCCTGACATCCGTTACCCGACATTCATAGGCCGAAAACGGCATGCCTGGGGCAAGCCCGGCCTTCTATATTAGACCTTCTTGAAGAAGGTGAAAGTGACGATATCGCATGACTTCGGCAATGCTCAAGAAAACCGACCAAACAAGGGCTGAGACGCTCGCCATGGAAAACCGGCGGATAGAAAGCGCTATCCGCAGCCTGCTGGATCGGTATTCCGACCCGGCCCTACATCGCTGGGTGCGCGAAACCGTGGGTGCATTTGAGGCGCGGCTTGCCGGTATTGTCGATCCGTCCGAGCGCGATCAGGCCCGCCATGCGGCGCTGGTGCTGATCAGGACAACGTTGCAGGAATGGTCGAGAAACCCGGTTTCGCAGCATTGACAGAGGCGATGTCGGGCGCGTCCTGATATGCTTGCAGCGTCGCGCGCACCACAGGACGTGAGGTTTTCTTTTTTATCCGTGGTTCACCCCCCTCTGCCTTGCCAGGCATCTCCCCCTCAAGGGGGGAGATCGACCCGGAGCTGGCGGCTCGCTTCACATTATCTTTCGTAAGAGATTGAAATCGCAATTTTATCCTCTGGCTCGGGCGGTAGCGTCTTTCCGATCTCCCCCCCTTGAGGTGGGGTCAGGAGTGGTCGGCAAAGCCGATGAAACGATCCAGTGAATCGTTTCAAATGACGAACGCTGGCAGGACAGAGGGGGGTGTCCTCCCAGCACAGCGTGACAGTTTTCCTCCCCGTAAAAACCACCAATTCCCTCTTTTCCTTCTCACCCGTTATGCGCTAAGACAAGGGTGGGATCGGTTGTAACGAACCGGTCTTGGGGCTTAGAAAACCTCTCAAACAGCGGCCAGTGTCGGTCGTTAAATGACACCCCTCAGCCATAGGTTTGTGGCTGAGGCGGTGGGTCATGTCTATATGATCCCACTCTCCACCATCTCTATGGTCGGGGAGGTCTCGGCGTATGTCCAGAGCTTCGGCTTAAAGGTCGAGGCGGTCGTCTGTTTGCGACTTTTCTACTCCCCGATCACCAGAGTTTGCAAACTCTGGTGATCGCTCGTTTTCCGGCGTGGGAGGAATGGACAATGGCGGATTACAATGTCTGGGCTGATCTTTTCGATACATGGCAATCGACATCCGATTGGGTGAAAGCCCTTGTTATCGTCGTGCCACCGGTTTTCGCGGCGACTGTGCTGGCGCTTTTGCTGCGCTACAGGCAGAAGACTGCGGACATTCCAGTCCATTCCGGGAGCGCTTCTCTTTCGGCAGTATCACGCTTGCAGCCGGAACCGGCGGATATGCCCGAACCCGGCGACACGATAGACCTTATGCTGCTCGATGCTGCCACCAATCTTCAGCACCGGCTGGAAGACGCCCGCCGTTTGCTCAATCCGCAAGAGAGTTCCGTGGCCGCCTGGGCAGACCTGGGTAGAAGCGACATCCGGCAACAGATCACCCAGATCATTCTGGAGGACTATCACCGTGGGTCCGATCCGGAGGTTGCCCTTCGGCGGGCACGGCAATTCCTAGCCGATCAGCGAAGCGCACACGGTACCAGTCCTGACGCGACAGAATAGCCCAGCTTGGCAAAAGAGAGTGGCTGTCAGGGAAAACCTGTTCCTACTTTTCGCCTTCTCACTTTGCCGGAATGGCCTTGAGATAGGCGGCAATCGCTGCGCGGTCTTCGGCGGGCAGTTCGGCGAGGTTTTTCTGAACCTCGACCATCGAGCCGCCGACGCTGTCGAAATCGGGGGTGAAGCCGGTTTCCAGATAGCTGGCGATTTCGTCTTTTGACCATTTACCCATGCTGTCTGAGCCGGGGGTGATATCGGGGATGCGGCCTTCGCCTTCCGGGTTCGGTCCACCGGCCAGCCATTGATCCACCTTCAGCCCGCCGATCACGTTGCGGGGCGTATGACATTCGCCGCAATGGCCGGGGCCTTCGACCAGATATTGGCCGCGCTGGACTTGCGCATCCGCAGAGGCCAGGGTGACGCGGGGTTTATCGTTTAGAAACAGCAGTTTCCAGCCGGTCAGCGCGATGCGCTGATTGAAGGGAAAGCCCAGCTCATGCGGGGGCGCGACATTGCTGCTGACGGGCAGGGTTTTCAGATAGCCATAGAGATCGGCTACATCCTGCGGCTTCATCCGCGCATAGGATGTATAGGGAAAGGCGGGATAAAGGTTTTCGCCGGAAGGGCCGATGCCACGGGTGACGGCATCGCCAAATTCGGCCAGCGTCCATTGACCGATCCCGGCCTTCGGGTCCGGCGAAATATTGGGAACGTGAAAGGTACCGAACTGGGTTTTCAGCGCCACGCCGCCGGTCAGCAACAGGCGCGCATCGCCGGTTGCACCGGGTGCCGCATGGCAGCTGGAACAGCCGCCAGCAAAAAACATCCGTTTGCCATTGGTAAGGTCGGGTGCCGTGGTTGCGGCCCAGACGGTAGCGGGCTGGCGGTGCGGTGCCACGGCAAATACGTAGGTGCCGACCAGTGCTACACCCAAGACGAGTGCCGCAGCGATACCGAATTTTGCCGTTCCAGCCATGCTCATCCCCAATTTCTTTATATATCAAACCCGCCCGGGTGGCCCGGACGGGTCTCTTCATGGGATGAAATTATTTCTTCAGCCTGAACGTCTGGTGACAATCGCCACAGGTACCGCCAATGCTCTTCAAAGCTGCGCCAACGCCAGCCTGATCAGCGGGCAGGGTGGCGAGCTGCGTGGCGGCGGCAGTTTCAAGCGCCTTGGCCTTGGTCTTGAACGTGGCCGGGTCTTCCCAGATCTTCGGGCTAGCCTCGGTGTTGAAGCCGGTCTCGGAGCCCTTGGGGAACTGTTCCGGGAAGGCCTTGGCAACCTCTTCCATCGTGGTCAGCGAAGCCTTGACCACGGCTGCGTCATAGGGCTTTTCGCCCTTGGCGATAGCGGCCAGCTGGCCCATAGCGCCGCCGACTTTCTTCATCATTCCGGCGCGTACCACCTGCGGCTCATCGGCGGCGCTGACCGCGCTGCTGAGGCCGGCGCCAAGACAGAGCCCAATGGCGGCCATGGTTGCAAGCTTCCTCATGCCAAGCCCTGATATCATCGTCATTCTCCTGTTGATGGCCGAACCTGCGGCGTTTTTCACACGTGATATTCTCTTCAATTTCGGTCACCGCATTTTGATGGTAAATCAAAATGCAAATAAAGTCACAAGAGAGTGATGTTTGCGATGGTTAAATATCTGATATAACAATCATATCAGCAACCCTTTCAATCGCCGTGTCACCTGATCGGCAAGAGCCTGTCTTCCTCGCGGCCAAAGCCTTGAAGGCTAAGCGCGTCTGTCGCAAGGGTCAGAATTGAAAAGGCGGTGTCCTCTTCGCCATCCACCATGCCTTTCAGGGTGATGAAATGGGTATCGCCGATCAGGCCATAGCCGCCACGGTGGTCATGCCCGTTGATATAGGCGATAGCAGCGGGTGCTGCGGCAATCACGTCGGCCACCTCCTGCGCATTCCAAAGGGCGTGGTCGGTGAAGGGATGGAGCGGATAATGGCCGAAAACGATAGCCTTTTCCCCTGCGGCATGCGCTAGCGTCAGGCGGCTTTCCAGCCAGTCGAGCTGCGGCTGGCTGATGGCGGCGTTCCAGTCCTGGGCATTGGCCGCATCTTTTGCCTTCAGCGCGAGAAGCTGGCGCACTGCCACTTCCCTGGCGGGATCGTCGCGCGCCACCGAGAAGGTGGAGATTTCACAGCCATCGGTGAAGATCAGCCTGATACCGTTGATCACCCGGTCGAAGTACGGGGCGGGCATGCCCAGCGCGTCGCGCACCATCGGCTTTTGAGCGTCGGAGACCGCGAAATCGTGATTGCCGGGCAGGGTGATCAGCGGATGGCGCAGACCTTCCAGCACTTTCAGGGCCGGGGCAAAATTGCGGAAATCCCGGTCGATCAGGTCGCCCAGCAGCAGCACAGCATCCAGCGTCTGTTCGTTGAACACGTCGATAGCCGCCTGCATCTTGGCGAGGCTCAAGGCATAATAGCGGTTGGCGGTCAGGTTGGGCGGCAGATCGGCATATTGCGGATCGGCGATCAGCCCGAGACGAAGTTTGGGCATGGGAGTGCGCATCGCGGTCGGTTTCATTTATCGTCGAATTATGCCCCGGCTATAACAGCAGCATGACGGCGGCGGGCTTGCACTGTGGATGACGGGAGAATACATCGGCGCACTTTCATTGGAGTGCTCTCATGTCATCGATCACACTCTCCCGCATCTGCCGCGCTGACGGCCCCGATCTGGTGGCGGCCAATCTGGCCAGCCGCGATTACCATGCGCCCTGGGCGGCGCCCTTCACCGATCTCGATGGTTTCGAGGCCTATCTCAACCAGACGATCAGCAGTGCGATGATCGGCCTGATTGCCCGAGAGTCAGACAGTCACGCTGCGGTCGGGGTCTTTACCCTGAGTCAGATCGTGCTGGGCAATTTCAGAAGCTGCTATCTCGGCTATTACGGCATGGCTGCCTTTGCCGGGCGCGGATTGATGACGGAGGCGCTGAGCGCGGTTATTGCCCATGCCTTCACGGAGGTGGGCTTGAACCGGGTCGAGGCCAATATCCAGCCGGAAAACCTGCGCTCGATTGCGCTTGTCGCGCGGTGCGGCTTTGAGAAGGAAGGTTTTTCCAGGCGCTATCTGAAAATCGGCGGAGAATGGCGCGATCATGAGCGCTGGGCCAAGGTGTCAGAATGAAGCGTGGCACCATAAAACAAAGGCGCAGCGGGGATGCCGCTGCGCCTTTCATTTGACCTTATTTCAAGCTGATCAGGCGGCCTTCAGGGTCGCGATCGAATCCTTGGCGCCCTTGACGGCGGCGGCCTTGGCTTCTTCGCCCATGTTGACGCCTTCGGCGATCACGAATTCCAGATCGGTGATGCCGAGGAAGGTGAAGACGCCCTTCAGATAGGTTTCAGCATGTTCGAGCGGAGCCGCAGGGCCCTGGCTGTAGATGCCACCGCGCGAGATGGCAACGACCACACGCTTGCCGCCGCACAGGCCTTCAGGACCGGTAGCGCCGTATTTGAAGGTCTTGCCGGCAACGCTGATACGATCGATCCAGGCCTTCAGCTGGCTCGGAATGCCGAAATTGTAGAAGCCAACGCCAATGACGACGACGTCGGAGGTGAGGAACTGTTCCAGCACTTCGCCGCCCAGCGCCAGATCGGCCTTGGTGGCTTCGTCATTGCTGGCATCGTAATTGCCCATGGCAGCCGCCAGCGTCAGGCCGGACAGATGCGGAAGCGGATTGGCGGCCAGATCGCGGTAGGTCACGTCGAGGCCAGCGGTCTTTTCGCTGAGGGTCTTCACAATCGACGCCGACAGGTCGCGGCTGACAGAATAGGGGCCAAGCACGCTGGAATCGAGATGCAGAAGTTTCATGGTCATCGACCTTTCCTTGTGGTATAAAATCAATACCGACACACTTATGGTAACTGCCAATCGGGCGCAAGGAGGCACAGAGTTGGAACTCGGGCACATCAATGTAACCACATCCGAACCGACAGCCGCGCCGGAGGTATCCATGGCAGCGGTCAACCAGCGCAGCAGCTGCGAGGCGGTCAACAGTGTCCTGACCCGCATCGGCGACAAATGGAGCGTGCTGATCGTCATGATGCTGGCTGGCGGCCCGCAACGCTTCAACGAGTTGAAGCGGCGTATCGGCAGCATTTCCCAGCGCATGCTGACATTGACCCTGCGCGGACTGGAGCGGGATGGGCTGGTGAAGCGCACCGTGTTTCCCACCATTCCGCCCCGGGTGGATTACGAATTGACCGATCTCGGCCAATCGCTGCGCCAGCCGATCGAGGCGCTTGGCCACTGGGCCTTCGACAATTATGCTTGTATTGCCAAGGCCCGCGACAGTTTCGACAAGGCGGCAAAGAAGCAAGGCGTCAGGAAGCCCTGATCTGCTTTGCCATGTTGACGCCGGTGACACGAAAGCCACCATATTCATAGATATGCCGGGCGCGGTCATTGTCGCTAGCGACCCGCAGCCTGATCTCGCGATATCCTTCCTCCGCCAACAGGGTTTCCAGGGCATCAAGGGCTTGTTTGCCCTGGCCTTTGCCGCGATGGGTCGGGAAAAGATAGAAATCAAGGATGAACACGGATTTCGCCGTCTCGTCGAAGCGATACCAGAGATAGCCGATCGCCTGCTGCTGCTTGTCAACAATGTTAAGCAATGCATGACCCGGTGTTTTCGGGCCGTGCGGCAGGCTTTGAGCGATCTCGTGTTCTGCCCGTTTTAACGCCTCGCCCTCGGCGACGTTATAATTGAGGGCGATTTCGGCAGCGTAATCCGCAATGAAATAATTGAGGTAGCGACTGTAGTCCTCCTCGGACATCCCTGTGAATTCAATCATTTTTTCCTGCACGGCTTGAGGGTCTGCTCCATGAAAAAGGCCCGGCGCATCAAGCCGCCGGGCCTTATTGTCGTCTGTAGTCTGTTATTACCGATTACTTGGTGGCGGCTTCGTAAAGCTCGGCCACGTAATCCCAGTTGATCAGGCTATCCACGAAGGCTTCCAGATATTTCGGGCGGGCGTTGCGGTAGTCGATATAGTAGGAATGTTCCCAGACATCGACGCCGAGGATGGGCGATGCGCCATGGATCAGCGGGTTTTCGCCATTCGGGGTCTTGGAAATTTCCAGCTTGCCGTCCTTGACGGAGAGCCAGGCCCAGCCGGAGCCGAACTGGGTGGTGCCAGCGGCGATGAAATCGGCCTTGAACTTGTCGTAGCCACCGAGATCGGAGGCAATCGCTGCTTCCAGCTTGCCGGGCAGCTTGGTGCCGCCGCCGTCTTTCTTCAACCAGTTCCAGAAATGCACATGGTTGTAGTGCTGGCCGGCATTGTTGAACAGGCCGACATTCTTGCCATAGGACTGCTTGACGACTTCCTCCAGCGAAAGCCCTTCAAGACCCGAATCCTTCAGCAGATTATTGCCGTTGGTGACATAGGCCTGATGATGCTTGTCGTGGTGGAATTCCAGCGTTTCGGCCGACATGAAGGGGCCGAGTGCATCGTAAGCGTAGGGAAGTGCGGGAAGTTCGAAAGCCATGATAAAATCTCCTCTTGGCATCGAGTATGGAAATCGTGAGCGAGCGGACCATAGGATTGCGGGGCACAAGAGGCAACCTGCGAAATGGTAAATTCGCTCCCCCTAGGGAAGTTTCCTTCCTCGGTTAATCCCTTGGATGGTATAATGTTCCAGACCTGTCCGGAGCTTCCCCGAGAGCCTCGATTCTTGCCCGTTACCGATGGTAATGGCACCAGCTTTAACCGCTACCGAAACACAATAAAGCAAACAGGCGAAGCCTGTCATCAGTCATAAATATCCGGTTCCGGCAGGTCGTCGACGGGGAAGCCGAGCGCTTTGCGGGCAATCTTGCATTCGGGATCGCCGGGCATGCAATCACGACAGACCTGGGGTCGGACGTCGTAAACCCCGCAGCCGACATGCTTGCCAAGGTCGCCGGTCAGCGCCGCGCAGCGGCCTTTGCCAGCCGCATCGACCTCAAATTTCATGCCACTCAGATCTGCGGCCACGAATGTCTCAGGGATTTTCGCCAGCTGCTCATCGCTTTCCAATGAAAAGCGTGGCCAATCCGCCTGATAGGCGCAACAGGCGCCGCAGGTCTGGCAATCGAAAATTTCGGGCGGTGAGGTTTCCAGCATGATTTGTCTTAGAGTCTGTCAGGTTCATATTGAACCAGACAGGCTCACGCTTTTCTTGTTTTCGTTTGTCTTTTCGGGAAAACCGGTTTCCACTTTTCCCTGCAAACTCTAGCGCAAAAGCATGAGGAGCGGAATTGTTTCTGGCCAAAAAAGCAGAAGGAAGCCATGAGGGAGTTTGCTGGAATTCATACACGCTAAAACAACCAAAGGTTAGGGAATGGAGGTTACCATGCGCGCCTGCTCTTGAGGGTTATCAATGGAAGAAAATGCCATCACGCCGTGGGTCGACATCGGAGACTATGAGGCGATGACGCTTGCCATGGAGAATATGGGGGTGGCCGTCGCCCTGATGCGTTTGGACGGGAGCCTGTTGTTTGCCAACAAGCCGTTTCGGACATTGCACGATTATGCCGCGCATCTGGCCCCGGCGGGTGGCTTCAGCGATCTTGTCCAGTCCGGGGCGCTCGCCCATTGGAATACCGATCCGGCCCGGTATTTTCAAACCCTGGTCGAACGTCTTGTCGACAATGGCGGTCTATGCCGGGACCAGCTTGAAATCGGCGACCGGATCATTGCGGTGGAAGACCGGATGATCGAAGACCGGATGATCCTCTCGGTGCAGCAGGATATTACCGAGCAGATCGTCGCGGCACGTCGGCTGGCCTATCTTGCCAGTCACGATATTCTCACCGGCCTTGCTAACCGCGCCAGCGTCGAGGCCCAGCTCGATCGGTTGACGGCCATCAAGGACGAGGGCAGGGGCCGGTTTGCGGTGCTGATTGGCGATCTCGATCTGTTCAAGGTCATTAACGATACCCATGGCCACGCCGCTGGCGATGCGGTGTTGCAGGAAATGGCCTGCCGCTTCCGCGCCGTCCTCGGCCGCAACGATTTCGCCGCCCGGCTCGGCGGCGATGAATTTCTTTTTCTTTGCAATGATGACGATGCGCCAGCCGCCAACGCCGAAAGGCTTGCGCAGCAGCTGATCGCTTGCGCCGACCAGCCAGTGGTCTTCGAAGGCAAGTCCTTATCCCTCGGCATCAGCCTTGGTTATTGCCTGTTTCCCAATCATGGAACGCAGACGGCGCAATTGACGCGCGCCGCCGATATTGCCCTTTACCGCGCCAAGAGCCAAGGTCGCGGTCGCCTGGTTCGCTTCGACCAGGGGGAGAACGGATGAAGCAATTCTATCCGTGGCTCACATATCGCTGCCGGACCGCGCCCAATCCATATACAGATCCAGTGCCTTGCGGGTCACGGGGCCTTCCTGGTAATCGCGGCCATCAAGCCTCGAAACCGGGGCGATCTTCGAATAATTGCCGCTGGTGAATACTTCGTCGGCACCGAGGAAATCGGCGACGCTGAGTGTGACTTCCTGCACATCGAAGCCCGCCTGGCGCAGCAGGGTGATGACGCGTGACCGGGTGATGCCCGCCAGAAAGGTGCGGTTGGGGATCGGGGTGAACACCACGCCGTCCTTGACCATGAAGATATTGGAGGAGGCGGTTTCCGCCACATTGCCATTCATGTCCAGCGCCAAAGCATTGTCGAAGCCGCGGGCGCGCGCCTCAAGAATCATCCGGCCGGAATTGGGATAGAGACTGCCGGCCTTGGCATCGGTCATCGCGCATTCCGGCGAGGGGCGGCGGAAGGGAGACACGGTCAGCGTGTGCGGCGTGGCGGTGTGCATCGGCGCTTCGAACAGGCAGAGCGCAAAGCGGGTGGAGGCGGCATCGGGTGCCACGACCGAGCCCGGCGCGCCATGTTCAGCCCAATACATCGGCTTGATATAGATTGCGGTCTTACCGTCGAACTTTGCAACCCCTTCACGTGCCAGCCGCTCGATTTCCTCGGCACTCATGGTCGGCTGCATATGCATGGCCAAAGCCGAACGGTTGATCCGCTGGCAATGCAGGTCGAGGTCAGGCGCGATCCCGTCGAACCAGCGCGCCCCGTCAAACACCGTCGAGCCCAGCCACATGGCATGCGATGTCGGCCCGATCAGCGGCGGGTTGCCCGACAGCCATTCGCCATCGACATAGGTCCAGGTGGGGGTTCGCGGGGTGGTATCGACGGTCATTCTCAGTCTCCAGATCGGGTGTCGCGGCAAAAGAACCGCTGCACTGCGCAACGTCAAGGAGAAAATGCAAAGGGCATGCAGCACTTGCCCCCAAAAATGGCCGGTCGGTCAACCGGGTCTCGGACGGACGGCGCGTCTTGCGAAATGTCTCCATAAATACAATGGGATGACGATCAGTCATTGCAGGGTTCATCGATGGCTTTGGTGTTCTGTCATCAAAGTTGTGTTTGCTTTTTTTGCTACTTAAAGAAAGTGTAGCTTTTCGCGATTCCCTTGTTTTTCTTAAGGAGATTTCATGCAAAGTGCTCGATGGCGTTGCCTTTTGGCCGCCGCCTTCATTAGCCCGATAGGCCCAGCCCTGGCGCAGGATGCCCCGCAGGGTGCAAGCCCCCCTGCCGCAGAAGAAGCATTCGGCAATCCGCCCGTGCTGGGGCAATCGACTGTTGCGCCGAAGGGTACGCTTTACCGGGTGCCACCATCCACGGTGCCGCTGCCCCATGCCGGGCGCGAACAGGTGCTTGACCTTAAGGTGGCCTACACGCAAGGCAGGATACGCAAACCGGGTGGGCCGCCGGATAACCCTTTCGACACCGTCCTTCTGCGCAGTTACCAGGGCATCAATGTCGATCGCGACCATCCCTTTGTCGCGCCAACCATCGAGGCCATGCCGGGCGACACCGTTCGGGTAAGGCTGGACAACCAACTGCCGCCCGACCCGTCCTGCACATCCAGCGATACATCGGTGGATGTGCCCCATTGCTTCAACGGCACCAATCTTCACAGCCACGGCCTGTGGGTCAGCCCGACCGGCAATAGCGACAATGTGCTGTTGTCGATCAATCCGGGCATGAAGTTTGAATATGAATATAATATCCCAGCCGATCATCCGGCGGGGACATTCTGGTATCACCCGCATCGCCATGGCTCCACCGCCTTGCAGGTCGGCAGCGGCATGGCGGGCGCGCTGATCATTCGCGGCGACCGCCCACCGACAGACAAGACCAATGGCGACCTCGACACCTTGGTAAAGCCTTTTCCCGAAAG
Organism: Gillisella vitis; assembly: GCF_021559775.1. GTDB lineage: Bacteria > Pseudomonadota > Alphaproteobacteria > Rhizobiales > Rhizobiaceae > Allorhizobium > Allorhizobium ampelinum. The sequence goes on from NZ_CP056047.1 coordinate 621,190, forward strand.
GCTGCTGGTGTTCGAGCAGATCCCCTATGCTTGCCTGACGAAGGACCGCAAGCTGAAGCAGAAATTTGTCCCCGATCCCAACGACCCGACGAAGGGAAGCTATGTCATCGACTGGACCTGCGAGAAGGGCGAAGTGGGCGAGGTGATTTCCTACGAACAGTTCACGCCCTCAAGCTGGGATGATTCCGGCCGGTTCACGACGGTCAATGGCCGGGTGCGGCCGGTGTTCGCCAATGCTGAAACTGGCAAGACCGAGCGCTGGCGGCTGGTGCATGCGGGCGTGCGCAACACGATCCAGGTCCAGTTCCGCAAAATGAACACCACGGATTTCTTCAAGCGGGAGCGCAGCACCGATGCGGATGGGGAAGACCGGTTCGCCACTGACCTGTGCACCGGACAGCCGGTGCCGTATGTCGTTGCGGCTTCCGACGGGCTCACCATGCAGCAAGGTCAGGTGCGCAAGGATGTTACCCTGCAACCCGGCTATCGCAACGATCTGCTGGTAAATTTCCCGGAAGACGGTCTTTACTGCATCGTCAATCCGCCAACCGACGCCGCCGATTCGGTCACACGCACCCAGCAGGCCCGCTCAGTTCTCGGCTTCGTCCGGGTCAAAGGGGGCAAGGGCGCGCCAGCAGCGGGTGAGCCGATTGCTGACATTAAAAAGCAGCTGATCGCCAACGCCAAGGCCTTCTACACGCCTGATGTCGCCAAGACGGTGGTCGCTGATCTGAACGATGAGCTGAAGCTGACGAAATTCATTCCCCATCCGACAGTTACCGACGAAGAAGTTGCCGGCCAACCAAAGCAGGATCTGGTGTTCTTCATCAATCTCGGCGCGGGCGGCAACGGGCCTAACGGCTTCCAGGTCGGCAATAATTTCAATGTCGTGCAAAACGATGTCGGCGTCTATGTGCCAGACGGTGCCAAGGCTTACGATCCCAATGTGGTTGATCGCAAACTGGTGTTGGGGACAGCGCAGGAATGGGAGTTACGCTCCTATTTCGTCAGTCATCCCTTTCATATCCACGTCAATCCCTTCCAGATCGTCCGCATTCTCGATCCTGCTGGCAACGATGTCAGCGGGCCGGTCACAGACGGAAAGGAGAATTCGGATTCGCAATATGCTGGACTGAAAGGTGTGTGGAAGGATACGCTCTGGATCAAAAGCAATGTCAACAACCCGCTGACAGCGGTTGATGCCGCCTGGCTGAACGGCGATCTCAGCAGCAAGTCGATCCCCGATGCTCCCGAGGCCGCCAAGCCGCAAGGCGTCTACCGCATCTTCATCCGCACCCGTTATGAACGCTATATCGGCGAATTCGTCCTGCATTGCCACATCCTCGACCATGAAGACCAGGGCATGATGCAGAACGTCTCCATCGGTTTGCCTGACGGTGCGGGCGGATTGGCAAACGCGCATCATCACGGAAGTTCACCAGAGAGTAAGTAGACCTTCGCTCTGGTAACCGGAATTGATGCGACAAACTGTTTCCGCCGTCCTTCGGGATGGCGGAAATGTTTCATTTTAGTAGAGGGACAATAATGCACCATTAGAAACCGGGATCAAACATCCACCTGCGGGAATTGATGGTGGCAGCTGTATCGAAGTCACTACGGCAATAGATGCTGAAAAAGCACCGAATGATGATCGGCCAAATTTGGTTGCATAGTATTAAAAAATCCATTAAAAGTAGAAATCCATAGACCGCTCTGCTATCGAAGCATCGCGCCAGACTTTAGGCGCTGTTTCTGATTTTGGAGGTTCAAGTGACTCTTAAAAACATTGGTTCGGCTGCATTTCCTCACGTCTTTCTACGCTATGATGGGCAAGGTCATGTTTTGCCGGATGGACAAGGCGTTGGTACGGCGAATTGCCAGTTCTATGCCGGTCCCTGGGAGGCTTTTCATATTGATATTGTCGCCGATGGCAGCGTAACTATCCGTTCCAGCCAGTTTCCAGAGATTTACCTTCGGATGGATGGTCGCAATGTCAGTTACGGCCAAGATGAGGGCGGTGGTCTTGTCAATGGCCAGACAGGCGCTCCTGGCCCGTATGAACACTTCGTTCTGGTTCCGCAGGCCGATGGTACCGTCGCTATCCAGTCAAAGGCGTTCCCGGGCATCTATCTTCGCCTTGACGGCTCGGGTGTCACCAAATTCGAAGATGCAGGTTCCGGAAAAGTTAATGCTCAGATCGGTGTCGGTCCCTGGGAGAAATTCCACATCGTCGATGCTGCAAAATAAGGAATTCGGACTGACATGCGGCACTTAACGCGGTGGTCGGACAATCGGCTGTAAGCAACGCAATTTAGAGCATCGTACAGAAACCGGTTTCCACTTTTCGGTCCGATGCTGTCGCTGTCAGTAAATCGAATAAAGTCTACATGTATAGAGCGTCCGCCTGTTCTCACCTGCGGGCGCTCATTCTGTTTAGCAATTATGCAACAATATAAGGACTGACAGCGAACCTTTGTGCGCCATATATGGCGAACGGCGCTGTAGGAAGCGGATTATTAGTGATCTGAGATCGCTCTCACATCTTCCCCGCCACTTTCACCGCAAAGGCATATTCAAACGCCACCTCTTCCAGCCGCTGAAACCGCCCGGATTTGCCACCGTGGCCGGCGGACATGTTGGTTTTCAGCAGATATGGCCCGGCATCGGGTGCGTTTTCGCGCAGTTTGGCCACCCATTTGGTCGGTTCCCAATAGGTGACGCGGGGGTCGGTGAGGCCAGAAAGGGCGAGAATAGGCGGATAGGATTTTTTGCCTACGTTGTCATAGGGGCTATAGGCGGCGATCCAGCGGTATTCTTCTTCTGACTCGATCGGGTTGCCCCATTCCGGCCATTCCGGCGGGGTCAGCGGCAGGGTATCATCAAGCATGGTGTTGAGCACATCGACAAAGGGGACGGCGGCGATGATGCCGGCGAATTTTTCCGGTGCCATATTGGCGACGGCGCCCATCAACATGCCGCCAGCGGAGCCGCCTTCGGCGATGATCTTGTCATAGGCGGTGAAGCCTTCTTTCACCAGATGATCGGCGGCGGAGATGAAGTCTTTGAAGGTATTGACCTTATTCTCCATTTTACCGTCTTCATACCATTGAAAGCCCTTGTCCTTGCCGCCGCGGATATGGGCGATGGCATAGACGAAACCCCGGTCGGCCAGCGACAGGCAATTGGTGTTGAAACCAGCCGGAATGGTCACACCGTAAGCGCCGTAGCCGTAAAGCAGGCAGGGGGCGGAGCCATCAAGCGCCGTGTCCTTGCGATAGAGCAGCGTGACCGGCACATCGACGCCATCATGGGCCTTGGCAAACACCCGGCGGGTGACATAGTCCTCGGCTTTGTGACCTGAGGGGACTTCCTGGGTTTTCAGCAGCACCCGCTCGCGCGTCACCATGTTATAGTCATAGAGCTGGCTGGGCGTCGTCATCGACGAATAGGAAAAGCGGATGACGGTGGCATCATATTCGGCAGCGCCTGACAGACCAAGCGAATAGGCTTCCTCGGCAAAATCGATAGCGTGTTCTTCACCGGTCTTGCGGTCACGGATCATGATGCGCGGCAGGCCATCGCGGCGTTCCAGCCACAGCAGATGTCCAGCAAAGGCCATATGCGACAGGATAAGACGGCCCGGCACATGGGGAACGAGGTCTTTCCAGTTGTCCTTGCCCGGCGCGCCAACCGGCGCTTCCATGATTTTGAAATCCTGGGCACCGTCGGCATTGGTCAGGATGTAGAACACATCGCCGCCCTCGGTCATCGAATATTCGACGCCTTCCTCGCGCTCAGCCACCAGCTTAGGTTCTGCCGTCAGATCTTTGGTGGAGAGCAGCCGGTATTCCGAGGTCTCGTGATCGTGGATGTCGATATAGATGAAGTCATCGAGCAGCGACCCGCCGACACCCATGAAGAAGCCGGGGTCCTTTTCCTCATAGACCAGCCGGTCGGAGGATTGCGGTTCGCCGATAATATGGTGGAAGACTTTGGACGGACGGTGGTTTTCATCCTGAAGCGTATAGAAAAAGCTCTTGCCATCGGGCGCCCAGACGCCGCCGCCAGCGGTATTGTCCAGCACATCGGCCAGATCTTCGCCGGTTTTGAGATCGCGGATGCGCAGCGTGTAATATTCCGACCCCTTGTCGTCATAGCCCCAGATGCCACGGGTGTGATCATTGCTATGGTCGATGCCGGACAGGCGGAAATAATCCTTGCCCGCCGCTTCCTTGTCGCCATCCAGCAGCAATTCGCGCAGGCTCTCGTCCTTCGGGTCGCCGTCGCGTGGAATGCGGAAATAGCGCGGCTGCTCGCCACCGGTCACGAACGCCGAACCGTAAGCATAAGGACCGTCCTTCATCGGGATGGAGCTGTCATCCTCCTTGATCCGGCCTTTCATCTCGGCAAACAGCTGCTGTTGCAGTGGCTTGGTATCGGCCATGGCCGCGTCCATATAGATGTTTTCGGCCTCCAGAACTGCGCGGATCTCAGGGTCGAGGATCGAGGTATCCTTGAACATCTGCTGCCAGTTATCGGCCCGCAGCCACGCGTAGTCGTCAATGCGGGTTATGCCGTGGCGGGTGTCGCTCAGCGGTTTCTTCTGGACTGTGGGGGCGGCGGGCAGGTTGGCAAACAGGGACTTTGAGGATGAAGACAAGAGCAATCTCGCTTTTTTGGCATAGGCGGGGTTTGGTATAAGGCCGGTGTTACGTAGGATGTGTTGCATGAGAGATAGGCGTCCGCCCACCACCGATCAAGCAGAAATCGGTGGTCCCGGCCATGGCCGGTGCCAGCGACAGAGGAAGCCGATCACAAATGCGGGATGCACGTTTTGAGTGCTGGCTTCGCCAGAAGTCAGGCAATACATTCCGCCGAATCGGTATCTGTTAGGAAATTCTATATGCGATTGATGATTTTAGGGGGTGGTTTGGCGATGGTTTTTGCGCAATCGGCCTTTGCGCTTGACGCCGCAGCCACCCGCCAGCTCAAGTCGCTGTCGCCGGCCGAGCGGCTGGAACAGCGCTGCGACATGGAGGCGATGAGCCGGATCGGCAAGGACTCCAAGACCTATTCGCCCGACAAGGTGATCGCCTATACGTTCGCCCAGACCAAGGCCGATGGCAACCGGCTGAAGGCGCCGGGCGCGGTGTTTCGCAGCAAGGGCCACTGGTATCGGCTGAAATACCAGTGCGAGACCGGCAACCAGCGCCTGGACGTGAAGAATTTCAGCTATCAGGTGGGCGCCGAGGTGCCCAAGGAAAGCTGGAGCAAATATTACTTGTATAATTGACGAGCGATGAGCCGTGGGGTGACGCCTGTCACCCTTTTTGCCCTGTCACCCCGGTAGTTTCGGTTTCGGTGCCGCATGGGGCGCCAGTTCGGTGAAGATCGCCTTGCCGATCAGCGCCAGAGGCACGGCCAGCATGGCACCCGCCGCGCCCCAGACCCAGGTCCAGAAGATGATGGCGACGAACACGCCAAAGGCGTTGATCTCCATACGCCGTCCCATCACGGCTGGCGTCACCAGATTTTCGACCAGCGCATGGACAGTGAAGAAAGCGATGGCGGGAAGCAGGCCAAACAGCAGGCTGCTATGGGTCAGTATTCCGGCCACGGCCAGCGCAAAGGTCATGGCGGTGACGCCGAGAAAAGGCACGAAGCTGGAGAGAAAGGCGAAAAAACCCCAGAGTACCGGCAGCGTCAGCCCGCCAACCCAGGCAATCAGCAGCGCGCAGCAGCCGACGCCCGCGTAGATTACTGACGCGGTGGCAAAGTAGAAGCCCAGCGCCGTTTCAATCGCATTGATGCTGCGGATGGCCGAGAGCCGGCGAGCGCGGTCGCGGAAAGAGACGATCAGAGTTTTGCGGATCGACACCCTCCCGGCCAGAAATAGCACCAATGCGGCAAAGAAAATCAATGTCTGGACGATGGCGGGCGTCACCTGGCTTGCCACTGTCGAGAGAATGCCGCCGCCATTTTCCAGCATCTTGTCGAGGTTGATAGGACCGTTGCCGCTGGCAAGCCTGTCCAGATGCAGCCAGTGAAAGCGTTGAAAATAGGGTGTGAACCGATCCATCATGGTCTGGCCAATGCTGGGGATGTCCTGCGCCAGTTCCATCAGCGGTCCTGCCAGCGTGTTGGCAATGATCGTCACCAGCGTGAAAAGCGCCGTGGTCAGCAGCACGGCGCTCATCATCGGCGGCACACCCAGTGCCTCCAGCCGGTCTGCTGCCAGACCCAGGATAAGGCCGACCACAACCGCAAGCGTCAGGGGCATAAGTATGGTGCCTGCGTAGTGCAGCGCGGCAATTGCCACAATCAGGAAGAGCCCGATCACCGCCCAGGCCTGAGCCAGTTCCAGCGCCGTCTTGCGGTGCCGGCCCAGCCGGGTTTCTGCCGGCTGTAAAATTCGCCGCTTCACCGTGTCATCCATCATGTCCGCTAACGCCCCTGTCGGTACCAGTGTTGTGTGCAGCCATATCGGCACCAGGAGGGTGTAAAGCCGCAACACGTTATATTTACTACATAATCTCTTCGGATTGCCATCAGGATGAGGGCCATGTCGTCATTTGGCGCAGCTGTCGGATGCTCTATCCGAGAGCGCTGTCAAAACTCATTTTGACAAGCAATCGCGAATTAACGCGCAGAACGGGCAGTGGTTCCGCCCAGATTTTGCCTTGCTTGCGCCACTTTGGTGCGAATTGCGGGATTCAAGGGTTGTATCAATTTGGGGCAGGTGATCGGAACAGGTCGGGTCTCTGCACGATATACGCGCTAAATCACGGGTTGCAGCCGCGAGCGTCAGCCTCCTTTCGTAAAATCCACTATTATTACAGGGGTCTACGAAAAATCGGCATTTTGAGTCTGCATCCATGGAGATATGGAGGTTTTTGTAACTATCCGAAACAAAAAAACCCTGACACTGGCAGGTAACTGCTCCAAAAAAATAGAGATGCACCCAATAAAAGTGTCTGAAAAGTGTAAAAACCAAGATTTGTATTAGGGTTGGAAAAACAAAAAATGCAACTGAAAATATGTGTTTTTTGGCGCGGTTTCCAATACATTGATAGAGTAAATAATATGTACAAGGCGGATGACTATGCGTTTCATTATGGGTCGTCGAGTGTTTGTTGCTGGAGCGGCTAGTCTTTTTGCGTTGAGACCAAGTTTTGCACAGCAAGCGACCTATGATGTTATTGTCTATGGAATGACCAGCGGCGGGATTACAGCTGCCATACAGGCAAAAGTCATGGGAAGAACCGTGGCAATTGTTGGCGGCTGGCGTGAACGTCATCCCGGTGGGATGATGTCGGGCGGGCTTGGCGGCACCGATGTCGAGGCCGGCAGCGCCTTCGGCGGTCTGGCGCGCCATGTGATTTCCAGGATCAATCAAGAGGCCCAGGTGGCCGACGACCGGTTCTCCTTCGAGCCCCGGTTTGCCCAGACCGTGTTTGAAAAACTGCTGCGCGAATATGATATTCCGGTGTTTAAAAGCCGTGGTGTGCTGCGGGTCGCCAAGACCGGACCCCGGATCGATGCGATGGAAACGGTTGACCGCCAGGTGTTCAATGGCCGTGTCTTCATCGACGCCAGCTATGAAGGCGATCTGATGGCCGCGTCAGGCGTTTCCTGGACTGTCGGCCGCGAGCCGCAGGACGGCGACAATGTGCTGAACGGTTTTCGCGGAACCCGGACGGATTCCTGGGGCGACAATCATAATTTCCAGCTGCATCGCCGCTTCGAGCGGGTGATCGGTCAGGTCGGCGTCGATCCTTTCGTCACCGAGGGTGTGGCCGCCAGCGGGCTTTTGCCGGGCATCCGTAATTATCCTTCCCCGGAAGTTGGCGCGGGCGACCGGGCTGTGCAGGCCTATAATTTCCGCATGACCATGACGCGCGATCCGGCCCGCAGGGTGGATCTGCCCTCGACACCGCCGCCGGGCTTCGATCCGACCCGTTATGAATTGCTGTTCCGCTGGATCAAGGCGCTTGGCGAGCGCGGCCAGCTCGCGGATGCTGAAAACGCCGTCAAGATGCAGTTTCTTCTGCATAACGATCTTGGCAACGGCATTTTCGACATCAACAATCGCGGTGCCGTTTCCACTGATTATATCGGCGGCTCCTGGGGCTATCCCCAGGCCGATTACGGCATGCGTGAAAAGATCTGGAAAGCCCATGAGCGCTGGACGCGGGGCCTGTTTTACGCGCTCCAATACCACAAGGACGCGCGCATGCCGGGCGCTCTGCGCGATGTGTTCCTTGATTATGGACTGGACGGCCAGCATTATCAGGACCCGCACGAAAACGACGAGGCGCACTGGCCCTATCAGCTCTATGTGCGGGAAGCCCGTCGCATGGTGTCTGACCATCAGATGACCGGCCACGACGTGACCGCTGCCGACGACCAGGAATTGCGCGACAACAACACGATTTCCACCGGGTCCTACAAGCGTGACAGCCACCATACCCAGCGCATCGTCCGTACCACGGTCAACATGCTCGGTACGCCGACGCTCAGTGTCTGGAACGAGGGCAATTTCGAGGCTGAGGCTGGCGGCGCTGACCGGATCTTCACCATTCCGCTGTCGGCCATCGTGCCGCGCCGGGCGGAATGCACCAATCTGATGTCGATCTTCGCGCTCAGCGCTACCCATGAGGCCTTCGGGGCGATCCGCATGGAAATGAGCCTGATGCAAACAGGACAGTCGGCAGGTGCCGCTGCCGCGCTGGTCGCCGTCAGCCGCGCCGATATTCAGGACGTGTCCTATGATGAGCTGATTTCCAGCCTCTACGTCCCACCGGGCGCCAAGCCCTCGGTTCTGCCGCGTGATCCCAACAGCCAGGCGCTGGCTTTCAACCTTCAGAGGTCGTGAGGGAAGGCCAGCGAGCCGCTCCATCGATAAAATTCTCTTGACGGCAGCACGATAGAAGCGTTTTTCCCGAAACGCTTTCTTCAAGGCAGGATGCAGCATCCCAGACCTTGGAATGAGGGCCTTGGTATCACGGCCATCTGGTTGGCAGGCGCGAGAAGAGTGTCATGGTTGTTTTGGATGTCCGCCGGATCGGTATTTACCTGTCATCACTGCTACTGGGGTCGATGCTCCTGAATGGGGCAGCACAGCCTGCTTTTGCCGCTGCGGATGGTTTGATCGAGCCGAAACTGCATATTCATGCCGCCCCGAAAGGGTTGGTGCAGGTTGCGGTGACGCTGGATGCCTGTATGGGCAAGACCGATATGCGCATTCTCTCCACCCTGTTGGATGACAATATCAAGGCGACGATTTTCGTCACCGGTCGCTGGATCCGGTCCAATCCGCAGGCTGTCGCTGTGCTGAAATCCAGGCCGGACCTGTTCGAGGTGGAAAACCACGGCGAAAACCACATCCCGGCGGTGGATTATCCGACGACCGTCTATGGCATCGCTGCCGCCGGATCGCCGGAAGCCGTTGCCAGGGAAGTGACCGGCGGCGCGGACGCCATGCGGGCCGCGGGATTTTCTCCGCCGCGCTGGTACCGGGATGCTACGGCCAAGTATTCCCCCTCCGCTATCGCCGAAATCAAGGCGATGGGCTACCAGATTGGCGGCTTTTCCATCAATGGTGATTCCGGCTCACTGCTGGGTGCCAAACAGACCGAGCAGCAATTTGCCCACGCCAAAAACGGTGACGTGCTGATCGCCCATATCAACCAGCCCACCCACGCCGCTGGTGAAGGCGTGGTCGCCGGTTTAAAGGCCCTGAAGGCAAGGGGTGTGGTGTTTGTGCATTTGAGCGAGGCGGGTCCGGTTGAGGCGGTCAAAGGCCCGCCGGTCAACTGACATTTATCCAGATATGGACGGCACTGAATTCAAAGTCAGACCAATTCCCCAGGGATCGGTCAGTCGGTGGCCTTCGGCGCCCAGGGTCACCGGAATTTCCAGCACATCCAGCGTCGCCAGGGCCTTTTGCAGCGCATCCCTATCGTTAAACGTTAGGGAGTAATCGGCAAGGCCGGTCATTGCCGCGAGGCGAGGGCCTGCGCCCCGGCTGTTCCAGATATTGGCGGCAACATGGTGGTGGTATTGACCGGAGCCGAAGAAGCTGGCGCCGGGATAGGTGGCCATTTTCTTCAAACCCAGCACACCCTCATAAAACCGGTCTGCCTCCGGCACGTTGCCGACCTGCAAATGCATATGGCCGATGCTGGAGCCTTCGGGCAGGCCGGTCCATGCCTCATCCGTGGCGCTGTCGTAAAGCTCTTGCAGGCTGAGGGGTAGGGTGGCCATGCCGACCGTGCCATCGGATTGATAGGTCCATTCCTGCGGGTCGCGGTCGCGGTAGATCTCGATGCCATTGCCTTCCGGGTCGGACAGGTAGATCGCCTCACTGACCAGATGGTCGGAAGCACCGTCCAACTGAACGCCGGAATGGGCAGCATGGCGCAGCCATTGCGCCAGCGCCTGGCGGCTCGGCAAAAGAAAAGCGGTGTGGAACAGCCCGGCTGCCGTGGGCGGCGCCATGGCCGCATCGCTCCTCGTGGTCAGCGTCAGCAGCGGCGTCGTGCCCACCCCCAACACCATGCCGCTGGCTGTGCTTTCCAGCACGGCGAGACCAATGATCTGCCGGTAGAAGCTGGACACCATGGCCAGATCGCCAACCACCAGATGCGCCCGTCCGATATGGATCGGGCGGGTCAGGGCAAAGCTTGGGGAATGATGGGCATCCATGACGGCAGGTCCGATAGGTTGGCGCGAGGGCGCTGGGAACGTCTTGCTTCCTAGATAGAGCCTGCCTTTCGTTTCATGTAGAGCGCATATACGCGAAAGATCGTTCGATAATGCTGAACAGTGGCGTTGCCATCGTTCAATCCTGACGGATTTCCAGGCTTGATTGGGATCAATGCGCGAGGGGCAAGACGCGCGCAGGTTGTTGTCGGCAAAGCGGTTCAAGACCGAAGACGCTGGCAATAGGAGGATAGAGGGCAATGTACAGAAAGATCATCGTTCCCGTGGACATCGCGCAATGGGAAAAAGGCGACAAGATCCTGCGAAAAGCCCAGAGCCTGCTGGATGCTGGTGGCGAGATCGTGTTGTTGACCGTGGTCGAGCACCTGCCATCCTATCTCGCCATCGATATTCCGCATGACATCCTTGATGGAGCGGTGGAGGAGGGGCGCACGAAACTCGCCGCGCTGGCGGCTTCGGTTGGGCCTGGCGTGACGACGCAATTGCGGGTCGGTTCGCCCGCCCATGAGATTCTGGCGGTCGCGGCGGAGCAAAAGGCCGACTTGATCATTATCGCTTCGCATATCCCGGATTTTTCCAACTACCTGATCGGGGCGACTGCCGACCGCGTCGTGCGCCACGCCCGATGCGCGGTACTTGTCGACCGGTAATCGTATCCGGGAGGCGTTTCACATTTTGAGGAGATAAATCATGGACATGGATGGATATAGGCAGACGCTGCTCGGACGGCGGCTGGAACTCTCCAGCCGGTTAGGAAAAATTTCCGGTGACCTGTCGGAGCAGCGCAGCGCCGAAAGCGCCGAGCGTGCTATCGAATCGGAAAATGACGAAGTGTTGGAAAGCCTGGGGCAGGCGGGCGAAAACGAGCTGCGCGGCATCGAGGCGGCATTGGCCCGCATGGAGGCCGGTTCCTACGGACGCTGCGTAACCTGCGATGCGGCAATTGCACCCGAGCGGCTCGCCCTTTTGCCCGCCACGCCCTTTTGCCAGGATTGCGCCCCAGCCTGAACAGACGTGCAGACAGGCGCGGCCCGGCTATTGCAGCAATGCTGCCACCGTGCCGCCCATCAGCAGCAGAAAGGCAATGACCCAGGAAATCAGCGCACCAGGACCGCGCTTTTTGGCATCCGCATAATATTCAGCGGCATAGAGCACCCGTGCGCCTGTCCAGCACAGGCCCAGCAACCCGGCCAACTGGTCGGACAGGTAAAAGCCGAAGAGCCAGAGCGATGGCAGGAAGAACACCAATTGCTCGGCGGTGTTCTGTTGAACCCGGTAAATCCGCTCGAAATTCTCATCGCCTGTCATCTTTGGTGCCTTGACCCCAAATTGCTGGCGCGCCCGGGCAACCTTGATGAAGAACCAGTTATAGGCGATCAGCGCCATGAACGTGGCAAGGACTGTAAAGCGCATGGATGCTTCCTGTCAGGGTGGGAGGACGGCGGTTTCACGGACGAAGCCGGGAACGGTCCGACAGCTTTATCCGCAAACGGTTTAAGCCCGGTTGATGACGGCTCCGGCCTGGGTGTTCGGCGCAGATAGTCCAGGCCTTGAAACTGCAATGGTCGATCGAAGAGCGGCAATTGGCGGTCTTGCCAACACGATAGAGTTGACGCATCATGATCACTCCAGGTTGCGGTATGTGGCCGTCATAGACATAAATTTGACCGGATCGTCAGGCTGATCAGGCTTATATGAAGACGATGAGACAGGCGACATTATCTGGCAATCATTCTCGATTATGCTGTCGGCAGATATTTTAATTTCTTGGGTTGATCATCACGATGGAAGAGTTCCGCTTCGGGCGACACTATGATTTTCACGAATTGCTGGCCGATGGCATTGTGCATGGTGTCGGCGTGGTGTTTGCGCTGGTTGGTGTCACGGCGCTGATTTTCTATGCCACGGTGTTTACCAGCTTTGGCGAGATTGCCGCCAGCTGGATCTATGGCCTTGGCCTGGTGCTGGCGCTCGGCTGTTCCTTCACCTACAATATGTGGCCGCGATCGACCTTCAAGACCTATCTGCGGCGTCTGGATCATTCGGCGATTTTCGTGCTGATCGCTGCCACCTATACACCTTTTCTGGAACGCGGCGCCGATGAACCGGCCATTCTTTGTCTGTTGATCGGCATCTGGCTGACGGCGATCACCGGTATCTTCCTGAAATGCCGCTATCCTGGCCGCTACGACCGATTGGCCATCCTGCTGTATCTGGCCATGGGATGGAGCGGTGTGCTGGCGCTGGAGCCGATTTCCGAGCGGCTGCCGCCTGTCACCATGGTACTGATCTTTACTGGCGGCATTCTTTATTCCGCAGGGGTGATCTTTCACGTCTGGGAGAGGCTGCGGTTTCAAAATGCCATCTGGCACGGTTTCGTTGTGGCTGCGGCTGCCGTGCATTATTCCGCCGTGGTTACCGCCATCGGGTCTTGAAGCGGCGCGGTTGTATAGCCGAGAAAGTCAGAGTTGGCGATATCATGTTGGCCTCTCGGAGATCAGCGACTTTCGTCGCGCTTCGGTAATGCGCCAGTCCCTCAGCCGATACCTGAAAAGTCGATCAGTTTCTTCATGCTTATCTCGAGCTTCCTTGGCCCCTTTCGCTGGACGAGGCCGTTTTTTTCCAGCAGCGCAAAAGTACGTGACACTGCTTCTACTGAGGTCCCAAGATAGTCCGCAATATCGTAGCGCAACATCGGAAGCGATAAGGTCGAGCTTTCACGGTCAAAATAGCGATCATGATCCGAACAATCTACTAGAAACGCAGCTAAGCGCTGTGGCAGCTCCAATTGTCCGATTGTGATGGTGTGTCTTTGTGCGGTACGAATTTCGTGGACCGCCTTGACGAAGTAACCCTGCTGAATCCTCGGATGTTCCAGAAGGAATTTCTCCAGCTTGCGGAACGGAAAGCGGTATACGGAGCAGGGTGTTACCGCCTCTGAGGAGTTAACGTACAGTCCCTTTTCCGCCAGACCAAAGATATCGCCTGGCCAGTAAAACGCCACGATCTGCCGTTGGCCATCCTTCAGCGAGTGACAGGCCTGAACGACTCCCTCGATAAGCAAATAGAGGAAATCTGCGGGTTCACTTTGCGACAATATCTCTAATTTCGCCGTGCGATACTCTATGATTTCTCCCAGTCGCCCAAGTTCGTACTGTTCATCTGGGCTTAGGACGATATGTTCCGCGTTCTCATCTCGCTGCGGCGACCATACAGGCGTTGCTCTGATTTGGAGTGGCGGTCGGCTAGCGGGCGAAGAAAGGCTCATGTGTTACATTCTTGCAAGGAGGAAAATTAGAACTGATTTTTATCACTGTTTAGGAACGTCTAAAGGATAATTTTCGCTGGTACGGCGCTGCATGATCGAACGATTCATTGTGGAAGCCAACACTAACCATTTCCGAAAAAACCATTCCAAAGAGAATAACGCGCGTAGTTTTTTGACGTTTCTTTACATTTTCGGAAGAAGAGCGAAAATTTGCAAAATTCGATACCACATTGCGGAAAATCTCGACGCAAGATCGACCTTTCACTGTGATATCAGCCTTTATCCGAGCTCAGATCCTTTACAACAGCGTCCGCCCATATCGCAAGGACGATGTTTACTTCGCAAAAGCTACATCAAGGCTTGGGCTATTGTTTTTGGCTCAGTCAAATGACTGCCATATCCCAAAGGTTGAATTTGAACCGTTCTTCCATTTCGAGTTGGGGCATTGACCCGTTGTGGAAAGGCCCTTGTCGGGAGCGCCATACGAGGGGTCATTGAAGACGACAAATCCTATTTCCGTGCACGGTTTTCTGCGTTAGGACTGTGCGTATCCTATGTCTGTTTCAGGGCTTTTCATGACCACACAGCACGTCATCCGCGACGGCACCGAAGCGGATCTTGCCGCCATTGTCGAGATTTATAACCATGCCGTCGAGCATACGACCGCCATCTGGAACGAGGCGCTGATCGATGTCGACAATCGCCGTGTCTGGCTGGAACTGCGCCGGGCCAGAGGCTTTCCGGTTCTTGTCGCTGAGGTGGATGGCCGCGTTGCGGGCTATGCGTCCTATGGCGATTGGCGGGCCTTCGATGGCTATCGCCATACGGTTGAGCACTCTGTCTATATCGACAAGGATCATCGCGGTGCAGGGCTTGGCAAGGCGCTGATGCAGGCGTTGATCGAGCGCGCCAAGGCCGGAAATGTGCATGTGATGATCGCCGCCATCGAGGCCGGAAACGCGGCCTCGATTGCCCTGCATGAAAAGCTCGGCTTCCGCCTGGTCGGCATCCACCGCGAGGTCGGCACCAAATTCGGCCGCTGGCTGGATCTGGCGGCGATGGAACTGATGATTGCGCGTTGACTACTCGATCCTGGCCCGCACCATCTCACCGCGAATGGTAATGGCGGGGTGGGCGCCCGGCGTATTGGGCAGGGCGCTGTCGATATAGGAGGCGGTGGCCTCGACCAGATAGCTGATCGATGTGGGGGTGAGGAAGCGCAGGGTGGCGTCCATCATCCGGCCAGACAGAAGGATGGTTTCGTCCTTGCTGATGGTCTTGAAGAACGCCTGCACCCGCAGCGCCGCGCCTGAAACATCCAGCGTGCTGGCATGGCCGTCCAGGGTGAAATCCCCAGCATCGGCCCGCACATTGACGATCGAGAAATCGCCGTCAAGCCCAATGCGGGCGGCCTTCTGGCGGATCAGCACCGCAGATTGCGGACGCAGATTGGCCTTGAGCTTTATGGTGCAATCCGACCAATCGAAATAGCGCGACATGTCGGCGACATCGACAACCAGGGTGTCGTTATCGATATGCATACGGCCACTGTCGGAGCAGTCGCGGGCATGCCAGCCAGATTGCCAGAGCGAGCCCCAGCCGTCTCGCTCGCCTGTCAGGGTGGCCGTCAGCGGCCTGTCTGGATCAGTGGTTACGGAAATCAGGCTGGCGGCGCCATCAACGCGCAGTTTGGAGATGGCTGACAGGTCAAGTGGCGTGCCAATCGGCACATCGTGCCGCCATAGCGCCATGGCCCGATCCATGGCGGCGATGCAGACAAGTCCTGCGGCAATGCCAAGCACGATCACACGTTTTTTCATGAGGTTCACTCCAATGGGTTGCGATGCGCCAATCTTTGCCAAAGGAGGTCATGCTGCGACCTGAAACACGTTTCGGGTCGTCGCCGATCATGATCGGGGGTATAAGTGCCACTGAAATACATTACGCACCCGCTCAAAAATCCTTGTTCCATGATCTTTGTCCCATGATCTTCCTGCCGATTTCCTTTTTCGTCGCCCTGCTGCTTGTGACCCTATTGATCCGTATGCTGCGGCAGGAGGACGCTCCGGCCTCCGCGAGGCCTTTCCTGCTGCTGCTGGCGGTGATGGCGGTCCAATCGGTTCTGGTCGGCTTGCGCTGGGGCTATGGCATGATGCTGGTCATGCCGGCCATGTCGGTTCTCGGAACGGTCATCCCGCCTTTGAGCTTTCTGGCCTTTCGCAGCCTGACCTCGAGCCGTGCGGATCGGCAGGATCGTGGTTTCTCGCATATTGATTGGCTGCATGCCCTGCCGGCTGTCATCGTGCTGGTGCTGAACGGCGTCGGCGGTGGGCCAATCGATGCCATCATCATCCTCACCTTCCTGGCCTATGGACTGGCGCTGCTCTGGCTGGCGCGGCTGGGGCCGGATGGGCTGACGGCCTCGCGGTTGGACGGGGCGCTTCGGTCCTACCGCGCTCTGCAATGCATGGCAGCGTCGCTGCTGGCCTCAGCGGCTGCCGATGTCGTCATCAGCCTCGATTTTGCCTTTGGCGGTGGCCGTCATGCGGCAACTATTGTTTCGGCTTTCATGACCATGATCCTTCTGGCGCTTGGCTTTGCTGCATCACTGGCCGAAAGTGGCGCTTCTTCAGATGAGGGAGACCCTTCAGTTGACAATGGGCGCGAAGAGGAGCGGGCTGGCGACAAGCCGATGCCGAGACCCGCGAGCGAGGAGGACGCGCGGATTGCCATCGCGCTCGCGGCGATGATGGTGGAAAAACAGCTCTACAAGGATGTGGACCTTAACCTTGGCCGGTTGGCGCGTCGCCTGGGCCTTCCCGCCAGATCCGTGTCGAATGCCGTCAACCGGGTGCATGGCATGAGTGTTTCGCAGTATGTCAATAATCACCGCGTGACAGAGGCCTGCCAACTGCTGCGACAGAGCGATGAGCCGATTACCAGCATCGTCTTTGAGGCCGGTTTTATGACCAAGTCCAATTTCAATCGAGAGTTTCTGCGGGTCACGGGACAAAGTCCCAGTGCCTGGCGACGGCAGGAGACGATAGCACAAGCGTGTGCATAGTCGCGCTAGAGTTTGTCACGGAAAAGTGGAAACCGGTTTTCTCGACAAGACAAACGAAAACAAAAGCCTCTAGGCAAAGCCAACCAAAGGCTATTCGCCGGGATCGGGCTGATATCAGCAATCACAAAGCAAAATTCCGCAAGCCTTATGAGGCCCACGGAATTGAGGTCTGACTATCGAATGGCATGAATACCAATTCGAAGATGCTCACGCATCTTCGAATTGGTATTACTTGGCGCGGCGGCGGCGCTGCCCCAGGCCCATTTCCTTGGCGAGACGCGAGCGGGCTTCCGCATAGGCGGGCGCAACCATCGGGTAATCGACAGGAAGATCCCACTTTTCGCGATACTCTTCCGGGCTCAAGGTGTGATGGGTCATCAAGTGACGCTTCAGCGACT
This sequence comes from Gillisella vitis, assembly GCF_021559775.1. Classification (GTDB taxonomy): domain Bacteria; phylum Pseudomonadota; class Alphaproteobacteria; order Rhizobiales; family Rhizobiaceae; genus Allorhizobium; species Allorhizobium ampelinum. Next base: position 638,645 of record NZ_CP056047.1, read on the forward strand.
TGAACGAGCCACCACATTCCAGGCAGATGATCTGGTCGCCCTGAATCGACTTGCGAACGGCAACGGCAGGCTTCTGCTTTTCGACCACGGATACCACTGGCACCGGTGAGGATGTATTGGACAATGCAGTATGCACATCCGAAATCAGGTGGCTGATGTCCCCGATTGGTACAACATGGTTGCTGACATACGCTGCAACGATATCTGCCGTCAGTTCGACCAGAAGATCGTTTCCTGACGATCCAAATGCCGTTTCACTCATTTTTTTCTCCTGTCATATGTCTGCCTGACGGTTCGTTTGCCACCCACCGCCGACACTGAATTCAAACCAGTTCGACTGGTTTGCGTGATACCCCCACATAAAATCCACTGCCAGCCAGCCAGGATGGCAGTGTTATATTAGATATTTACGCCATTAACCCAAAACTAGTCTCCAAATTCATTGTCCGCCTTTGGTCTACAACCCGGGCGGTTGTATCGGCTAAATACATGCTGCTTTTGAACTAGATCGAAATTGAAAACGGTTCAGTGATCCAAATAGTCCTTTTAATGAATTATCAACATCGGGAAAAATGTCCAGTTCCTATTTATCCTAATTCTTGTGCGTGAAAGAATGTAGATCAGATCAAATATGAATGGCACTCTGCTCTTATGATACTTTTAGAACGGTCTCATTCATAATTTGTTAACTAAGTCCTTCTTGCCGTTGCCAATACCGTTGCTCATTTCATCGAGTACGGTCGCCTGGGCCAGAGGGTATCCGACATGCCGCGCAGCTTTAGCCAGCAGATGGGCAGAGACCGGCGCTGTCAGTACAAAGAAGAAAAACCCGCAAAAGGCGCGTGCAAAAACCGACAAATCTGCGGAATTGACGCCAATTGCCAGTAACAGCAGGCCCGATCCCACCGTTCCGGCCTTGGAGGCTGCATGCATGCGGGTGAACAGGTCCGGCAAGCGGTTAAGACCGATTGCAGCAATCACCGCAAAAAAAGAACCGCCCAGAATCAATACAGATGTTAAAATCGAAGCCGCCATTTCCATTAATCTGTTTCCTTTTGGGACATGTGCTTATTTGTACCACTCCGCTTGCGCCTGCGCTCCATTCGAGACTTTTCCACAGCTAATTGTTCGGCTGCCGCCCGAATTGCCGGCTCGGTTTCCGGTGTTTCGCCAATCACGCCGCGCACAAGGATGAATCGCGCAAAAGCTATGGTTGTCAGAAACCCGACCAGGCCGAGTGAAATGGCAATATCCATGTAGAGCACATAGCCCGACTTGATCGCGAAGACGGCAATAAAGCCGATGACGATGCCGACCAGCATGTCCAGCGCGATCACCCGGTCGGGCAGGGTCGGGCCACGCATCACCCGGTAGACGGTCAGGAAAAAGGCGATGGCCAGCAACAGCAGCCCGCCATTGCAGGCATGATGGACGAGGAGTTGCGCGGCTGTCATGTCTGAAGGTGTCATTGGAACGCCTCGCGGATCTTACGCTCGAATCCCTCGGCAATGTCGCGCCGGGCCGCATCCGGATCGCTGCAATCCAGTGCGTGGACATAGAGGATCTTTCGGTCCTCAGACACATCCACCGACAGGGTGCCGGGCGTCAGCGTGATGAGATTGGCCAGCAGGGTGATTTCGAAATCGCGCTCGACGCTGAGCGGAAAGGCAAAAATGCCGGGCTTGATATCGAGCCCTGGCGAAAGCACCATGATCGTTACCTTCCAGGCGGATTTGGCCAACTCGCTGAGAAACAGCAGCAGCAGAGACAGGATACGCCACGCTCTGTTGAGATAGGAGACGCCGCCGATCTGCTCGCGAAGCAACCCGACCACCGCCAGCGACAGCACAAAACCAAACAGAAGATTATGCAGGCTGGCGCTGCCGGTGACCGCCACCCAGATGATGGCCATCAGCAGGTTGAGGATCAACAGCCTCATGGGCGCGCCTCCGTGGGAAAGACCGAGGTGATATAGGCCGATGGATCGACAAGCCCGACCGCTGCGTCCTGCGAGAGTGCAATCAGCTTTTCAGGAAACAGCCCGAACCAGATGATAAAGCCCGCCAGCAGCAGCATCGGGGCAAGGGCTGAGCGCGTTGGCGCGGTAAGGATCTCTGGTCCGGCCTGGTTGGTGTTCCCCTCTGATTCGCCCTTGGCTGGCTGGGTGCGCCAGAAGGCCAGCAGGAAGACCCGGGCCAGCGCAATCGTGGTCAGGAAGCCGGACAACAGGATTGCGCCAGCCATCCACCAGGCGCCGATATCGAGCGCCGCCTTCAGCAGCATGACCTTTGGCCAGAAGCCGGAAAACGGCGGCAGGCCGCTTGCGGCGAAAAACAGCGCCAGCGCCAGAAAGGAAAAGCCCGGTGCTGCCCGGTAAAGGCCAGACATGTCCTGTAATGCAAAACTGCCAGTCATCCGCCCGGCCTGGCCTACCACCAGATACAACGCCGCCATCAGCATGATCGAGTGCATGGCGTAGAATATTGTCGCGCTGATGCCTTGCACCGCGCCAATGGCGATGCCGGCCAGCATGATGCCGATGCCGGAAATGACGATAAAGCCCATCAGCCGGCGGATGTCAGACTGGCCGAGGGCACCTACGGCACCCAGAATCATGGTGGCGGCGGCAATCACCCCCAGCACCAGGCTCAGCGCCTCGCGCTCAATCGGAAACAGCATCACCACGACCCGCAGCAGGCTGTAAATGCCGACCTTGGTCAGCAGGGCGGCAAACAGCGCCGACACCACGATGCGCGGCGTGTGATAGGAGGCAGGCAACCAGAAATTCAGCGGAAAGGCAGCGGCTTTCATGGCAAAGGCCAGGGCAAACAGCGTGGTCAGCGTCATCAGCGGGGCGGTATCGCGCAAACCATCGGCCTTGCGGGCGATATCGGCCATGTTGAGCGTGCCGAAACTGGCATAGAGAAAGCCGATGGTGATCAGAAACAGCGTGGTGGCGATCAGGTTGAGCACCGCATATTTCAGCGCCCCATCGATCTGTTCACGCTCGGAACCGAGGATCAGCATGCCGAAAGACGAGATCAGCAGCACTTCGAACCAGACATAGAGGTTGAAGATATCGCCGGTCAGAAAGGCACCGGAAACCCCGGCCATCAGCACCAGAAGAAACGGATAGAAACCATAGCGGCGACCGGAGGTATTGATATCCGTCAGCCCATAGACGCCGCAGGCCAAGGCGACGATGGCAGACGTCAGGGCAAACAGCGCCCCGACGATATCGACAGTGAAGGCAATGCCGAAGGGCGGCATCCAGCGGCCCATCATCACCGTCAGCGGGCCATCCTTGATGACCTTTACCAGCAGCGCCAGATCGATCAGCACCAGCAGGACCAGGGTGGGAAGGGCAATCATCGGCTGAAGGCGGGTGCGATCACGCAGCATCAAGGCCACGGCCCCACCGGCCAGACACAGGGCCACCGGCAGGATGGGCAGCCACTGCGCAAACGTGGTCGGCGCCTGCACATAAGCGGCTTTGAGAGCGGCGTCGAGAGCCTCGGCAGTGATGGTTGAAGCGGCCATGCGGTTATTCTGGTCTTTCAGTTCAGAGCATTGGTGTTGCCGGAAAATCCTCAGTAATCAAGCGGCGGCAAGGGCGGATTTTTCGGTTCGGCCAACCGCATGTCGTCGGTATCGTCGGTGTCGAGGTCCTGGTAGGCGCGGTAGGACAGCACCAGCAGGAAAGCGAAGAACGAGAAGGAAATCACGATGGCCGTCAGGATCAGCGCCTGCGGTAGCGGATTGGCGGCGGCCATGCTCAGGACGTCCTCACCCTTCATCATGATTGGCGGCACTTCGCGGGTCAGCCGCCCGGCGGTGAACAGGCCGAGATTGACGGCATTGCCGAGCAATACGATGCCGAGCAGCACCCGCACGATATGGCGTGACATGATCAGGTAGAAGGCGGTCGTGGCAAACAGCCCGACCAGCAGGGAAAAAATCGCTTCCATCAGTCATTCTCCCTTTCGCCCAGCGCCAGCGCAATCGAGGTGATCGCCCCGACCACCACCAGATAGACGCCGATATCGAAGCTGGTGACGGTGGCGACCGGCACATCGACGCCGAAGATATGCGGGGTGATCCAAAGCCCGGTCATGAACGGCACACCGGCAAAGGCCGAGACGAAGCCGGACAGGCAGGCCATCAGCAGGCCGAAACCCGCAACCGACAGCGGATGCACGTAAAGGGCACGGCGCACGGCCTGCACGCCGAAGGCCATGGCGTAGATGGCAAAGCCGGAGGCGGCAATCAACCCGCCGATAAAGCCGCCGCCCGGCTCGTTATGACCGCGCAGCAATACGAAAACCGAAAACAGCAGCATCAGCGCAGTAACGACGGGAGCAACGGTGCGAAAGATCAAGCTGTTCATGAGCGCTCTCCCACCTCATGGCTTTCATGCCCCACCCCGGACGGCGAAGCCGTTGGCTTGGGCGCGCGCAGCCGGATCAGCGCCAGAATGGCAAGTCCGGTGATCATCACCACGGCAATTTCGCCCATGGTATCGACGCCGCGGAAGTCGACGATGATAACGTTCACCACATTGGCCCCATGGGCGATGACTTTGGAATAGCTGTTGAAGAATTCCGTTAGGGTCGGGTCGAAGGGGATTTGCGTCACCTTCAGCAGCATCAGCGTCAGGCCGGTTCCGGCGGCAAGCGCCACCGTGCCGTCCAGCAGGATCTGGGGTAGGGGCCGATGATCGGCAGGATGCAGTTTCAGCCGCGTCATCACCAGCGCCAGGATCACCACCGAAAGCGTCTCGATCATGAACTGGGTAAAGGACAGGTCCGGCGCGCCAAACAGCAGGAAGATCACCGAGATCGCAAAGCCCTGGATGCCGAGCGCGACGATGGCGTCCAGCCGGTTGGCAGCCCGCAATACGCCGTAAAGACCGGCCACCGCGATCAGCAGGAAAGCAGCTTCATGCAGCTCGATCCGCTCCGGCAGCTCCGGCCAGGACGGCGCCTCGCCAAACAACATCATCGGCACCAGGAAAGCGGCGGCAATAGCAATCAGTGTCACGGTAACATAGACATCCAGCCGCCCGCCATGCAGAACATTGGTGATGCGAAAGCAGAGCCGCACCAATCCGGCGATCAGGTAGTCGAAGCCCTGATCGGGGCCGGGACCGAGCGTCTCCAACAGGCTTGCGACCAGACGGCGCAGCCTGTCGAGCAGCATGAACAGCACCAAGCCGATGGTGATGGTTAACAGCGAAAGGGCAAGCGGCACGCCGATATGCGGGATAAGGCCGATGGAGACCGTCACCGGTCTGCCGGTGATGGCGCTGACCATCGGCGATGAAATCGCCTGGTGAAACAGCCCGGAAAATATTGCGGCACCCAGTCCGACCAAGGCCAGCACCAACGGCCCCAGCCACAGTAGAGCCGGGCCGTCATGGGCGGGTTTCGGGCTGGTCGCCACGCGCCCCAGAAACGGTTTGAAGGCCAGCGCCAACCCGACGACCATCATCAGCGCATTGCCGATCACGGCGATGGCGGTAAACAGCAGGGCGCGAAGATTGCCCCCTGCCAGCGCCTCATAGATCTCTTCCTTGGCGAGAAAGCCGAACAGCGGCGGCAGTCCGGCCATGGACAGCCCGGCCAGCAGCGCCGCCGTGAAGGTAACCGGCATGGCCCGTGCCAGCCCGCCAAGCCTGGTCAGGTCGCGGCTGCCCGCTTCGTGGTCGAGAATCCCGGCCACCATGAACAGCGCGCCTTTAAACAGCGAATGGGCGACCAGATAAAGCACGGCGGCCGACAGCGCGTGCGGTGAGCCGAAGCCGGTCAGCATCACCATCAACCCCAGCGAGGCGACTGTGGTATAGGCCAGCATCAGCTTCAGATCGGTCTGGCGCACGGCGATGACGGAACCGACGATCAGCGTGATGCCGCCGAAAAACGGCAGTAATATTTCCCAGGCCGGTGTGGAGCCCAGCACCGGCTGCAAGCGCATCAGCAGGTAGACCCCGGCTTTGACCATGGTGGCGGAGTGCAGATAGGCCGAGACGGGTGTCGGCGCTTCCATGGCGTTGGGCAGCCAGACATGGAAGGGAAATTGCGCCGATTTGGTAAACGCCCCACCCAGAACCAGCAGCAGGATCGCCAGGTAGAAGGGGCTGGCGGTGACCATATTGTTGCTATGCATCAGCATCGACAATTGCGTGACGCCGGACACGTTCCACAGCAGGATCAAACCGGCCAGCAGCAAAAGGCCGCCGCCGCCGGTGATCACCAGCGCTTGCAGCGCGGCACGGCGCGCAGCCGGGCGTTCATGGTCGAAACCGATCAGCAGGAAGGAGGTGATCGAGGTCAGTTCCCAATAGATGAACAGCATCAGGAAACTGTCTGACATCACCACGCCCAGCATGGCGCCCATGAACAACAGCAGGAAGGACAGAAACCGGCCCTGCTGCGGATGACCCTTCATATAGCCGCCGGCATAGAGCAGGATCAGCGTGCCGATGCCGGTAATCAGCAGCGCAAAGGTCAGGGACAATCCATCGATAAACCAGGAAAAGCTGACATTGTAGCTCGGCACCCAGGCATAGCCGCCCGTCACTTCCTCGCCATTGGTGATTTCCGGCAGGAAGCCAAGGAAATGCACGAAGGATAATAGCGGCAGAAGCGCCAGAACCCACGCCGCCCGGCTTCCAAGCCGCCGTACCAGCCAGGGCGCCAGACAGGCAGCCAGAAATGGCAGGACCAAAGCCAGCAGCGTCACACCGGCGGCATGAGCGATCATTTCGTCTCCTGTTGTCTGCGACCGACGAGCAGCCTCCCGGTTTTTACGGCGCTGATTCTGTCCTGATTTGGCCGGTTTCTGCCTGATTTGGCGGTTGCTTGGCGAATATAAGGATTTCAACCGGAACGACCACCCCAAATCGGCGTCGTCATTCTTCTACCCGATCTGGAAGGTGCTCACGCATTCATGGCGTGAAGACCTTGCAAAACGTTCCCATTCAATTGAGGCTCGAGATATTCACAAATACGACAGGATGAACCATCGTCGGAAAAGCTGGCGACACGTCCTGCGGTTTGGCTCGCCCTTGTCTGATTGTCGCCTGTCTGATCGTCGCCTGTCTGACTTGGTCGTCCGACTTGCAGCACCGGGACAAAACACTATCTATAGGGTCAACTCCGAACAGGATAGCGAAACGAGGAGGTCTCATGAGCGAGGACAGCATCGACAGCCGTGAAAAGCCCGCAGCAGCGCGCAGCGAGGCCGAGTGGCGTGAACAATTGACGCCGGACCAGTATCGGATCCTGCGCGAACACGGCACGGAGCGGGCCTTTACCGGTCCTTACTGGGATAATTTCGAGCCGGGCCTTTACCGCTGCGCCGGGTGCGACACGCCGCTATTTTACTCCGATACCAAATTCGATGCCGGTTGCGGCTGGCCGAGCTATTTCGAGCCAGTCAAGCCTGACGCCGTCACGGAACATCGCGATACGGCTTATGGCATGGTGCGCACCGAAATCCGCTGCGCCACTTGCGGTGGTCACCTTGGCCATGTGTTTCCCGATGGTCCCAAGCCGACCGGCCTGCGCTATTGCATCAATGGTCATTCCATGGTGTTCGAGCAAAAGCCCTGACAGTCCGTCCAAGAATAGCCGCTGGCCGTCTGCAAATGGCAATTTCTCCGCTTGTTTGCTGCATTCGCATTTCCAAACGAAAAACCGCTTCGCACTTTTCCTGGAATGCTTGTACTCACGTAGGTTAAGGACGCTCCGTTCCGGTTCTCGAAATCACCATTTTCGCCAGGCCAGCAGCAATTCTTGAACAGACTGTGACACGATTCGTTGCGAGATGAATGTCATGTCGCATAAGCGCATTGCGTTCGAGCAAAAGCGCCTATGCAAGATACCGATGGTTGATCGTGCCGCGTATCAACAGGATGCGCGGCACGTTTGTATATTGCACCTGTTTCCATAAAATCCCCCTGAATTAGCAGGGTAAAACTCACGGCAGCGTGGAAAATAATCCTGAATGCGCCTGTGGGTTTCAATAAAAATAATAATGAAAACAAAGGGTAGAATTTTGGCGACGTGAATATACGTTCACAGGGATTGCAGATGTTGATATGAATAAAATCCTATAAAGGGAGACGTTATCATGTCAGCAATGCCGCTTGAACATCCTGTCCCGGTCAAAGCCTCCAGCCGGGTTCTGTGCCATTCCGTTGCCAGGGTTACGGAGGAAATATTTGTGGTTTTTCAGAGCCCGGGTCTCGTAAATGCCGGGCGCCGCCGTCAGCGCTGCCATATCCGCCAGATCGCCATGTATCTCTGCCATGTGGTGCTGAGCCTGCCACAACAGGAAATCGCCCGCGCCTTCGGCTATGACCGAAGCACAGTGTCCTATGCCTGCCATGTCATTGAGGACCGACGCGAAAATGCGGCCCTCGACCAGTTTCTCGGCGTTTTGGAACGGGTCGTCGCGGTGCTGTCGACGGTGGCCAAGGACGGGCGCGATGCGTAAGCCCGCAGCTCATTCGCCGCAAAATCCGGTATCAGGCAGCACCAAGCCGTTGCTGCGGCTGTTGCGGCTGGCAAGCCGGGGTGTGTTGCTGGAGCCAGCCGGTCCCGGCGAAACCGCGCTGCTGCGGGCTCAGGATGGCGTGCTGCTGGGCCGCGTACCCGATGCGCTGTTGCACAAGGCGCTGGCGGATGGTCTGGTTCGGCGCAAAGGCAATGCGCTCGCCGCGACTGGCGAGGCGGAAAGCTTCCTGAAACGGGCGATGGCCGAGCGGGAGGACGAAATCTTTACGGGCCAGCATGGGGAGAGGGCGACCGAGACCCTTGTGGAGCCGGATGGCAGCCGCTCTACCGTACGGCGCAATCTGGATGACCAGCCGTTTTCGACGGTGGTCCGGCTGCGGGACCGGACTGGCAAGCCCTATCTGCCACCGGAAGCGGTTGCCGCCGGGGAGCGGCTGGCGGCGGATTTCGAGCGCGGTCATTTACAGCCACGCATCACCGCATCCTTTGAGCCGCGCCTGGCGCAAAAGCACAAAGGCGCCCGGCCATCCGGGCCGGATCTGACCGACAGCGCGCTTGCCGCACGGCTGCGGGTCGGTGAGGCACTGACGGCTTTGGGGCCGGAGTTGTCAGGCGTCGCTCTGGATATCTGCTGTTTTGCCAAGGGTCTTGAAGCCGTGGAGCGAGAGCGACAATGGCCGGCCCGCTCGGCCAAACTGATGTTGCGGACAGCACTTCTGGCGCTGGCTCGTCACTATACACCACCACCGGCAAGGACAGCGTCCGGCCTTCGCCATTGGGGGGAAAGCGATTATCGTCCGCCTATCTCAAGGCCTTAAACACTTGAGATAGCCGGAATGTGTTCAAAGCCAGGATGCCTCAGCATCTCCATGGCTTATCAAGCGGCTCCGCCACCGGGCTTATTAAGCGGCTCCGCCGCCGGGCAGATCGAGTTGATTGATGAACTGATCAGCGAAGTAGCTGAGGTTGCCATCATAGTTCGTCAATTGGGCCAGCAGATCTTCATCCGACATGTCGGTATCGCTGTCATCGCTGCTGTCAGTGGACGACGATGCGGTGGCGCTATCGGTGTCCTCTGTCGAGGAGGTCGATGACGTGGAGGTCTGCGTCGAGCTAGCGCCTGTTGAAGCGCCGGCGGACGGCACTGCGAACACTTGCGACAGGAGATCGTCTTCAACGGTGGCGGCATCCGTGCCCGATGTGCTGGCTGTGGTCGATTGCGACTCAGTGCTTGTCGAGTCCGAAGAACCGGCGGTGACTTCTGCGTCCTTGTCTTCGTCCGAAGTGGTGTCGCCGTTGGCCGCTGTTGCCGAGGTCAGCTGTGACAGCCATGCCTCGAACGACGTGGAGGGATCGGTCGATACGCTTTCGCTTGTATCGCTCTCATCCGTCTCCTCGGTGCTATCGCTACCGAAGAGCGCGTTGAGCAGTGTGTCATCGCTACTGCTGCCGCTGCTGCTGCTGCCGCCCGACAGAGAATCGAACAGACCACCGCTGCCGCTGCTGGATTTTTGCTTTGATGAACTCGATGTATAGGTAGATTGTGATGCATTGCTGCTAGAAACTTGCATGGACCTCTCTCCGTGTGCGACCGTGCCATTCTGCGTCTGTCCTGAAACCGGGTCTGGTCGATGGCCGGTTACGCAACCACTGAAAATGCGACCGCCTCACTTTGGCCGGAGATAATTGCCGGCGCTGGGCGCATGATCGGTGAAGATATGATCAGTCAAGACTGGGAACGCCTGCTGCAAAAAGCCGTATCCTGGACCGGTGGCATTCCAAAATGCAGCGCAGCGGGCGTAGCCCTGTCGCATTCATGACGGCGTCATGCCGTGCAAGTGAATAGGTATAACTTATAACCTGTTGCCTTGCGCCAAGCTGATCATTCGCATCTCTGCATTGAGAAAATCTGCCTTGATTGAGAGCTTTCCTTAGGAGGCGTGGAAGCTGATTTTCCATAAAATACAATCGGAAACTGTGGAAGAGAGAAGCTCTGGGTTCAATTTCACAGGACGCGATGATTTAGCGTGGGCTCCCTCTCACCCTGCCTTCGCTTTGCTTGGGAAGGGCTCTCCCTTCTGGGCTCTGGCGCGATCGGCCCTTGATACGGGCCCTGTCCGACATGTTTGGGTTCGCCATTTGTTGCCGAAGTTTAATCCTTGCGCTGATTGACACTTTTCGATCCCTCGGATTATCGGTACTTAACAGCACTTATAAGTTTATCGTCGTCCAGAACGGGATTTACATTTTTTAACGTTTTGGAAGATTTGGATAAAATCAGGTTGAGGCGTTTTGACCGGAGACAGAAATTCCAGCGGTTCACACTGCTGAAGGAAGGATCATAGTGTCGCGTAAACTGTTCGCAGTCGTTGTCATCGTCGTTCTGGTGCTTGCCGCCGTTGGCTTCACTCTGTTCAAGCGTTCCGACGCCAATCCGACCGATGGGCTGCTGCTGGCGGCGGTTAAGCGGGGGGATGTGGAGGAAACGGTGCTTGCCACCGGCATCTTCAAGCCGTCCCGGCTGGTTGCGGTGGGCGCCCAGGTTTCCGGTCGTATCACGGCCCTGCATGTGAAGGTTGGCGACACCATCAAGAAGGACAGCCTGGTCGCCGAGATCGACTCGGTCACCCAGGTCAACGACCTGCGCACTTCAAAAGCCTCGCTGGCTGATATCAAGGCCCAGAAGGAAGAGGCCGAGGCGACCCTGGTCAGCGCCGAACTGGCGCTGGTGCGCCAGCAGAATCTGAGGGCCAGCAATTCCGGCACCCAGGCCGATCTTGAAAGCGCGGTTGCCACCCGCGACAAGACCAGGGCGCAGATCGACAGCCTTCAGGCGCAGATCGTCAAGGCTGAAGTCGCCGTGGAAACCTCCGAGGCCGATCTCGGCTATACCCGCATCACCGCGCCCATGGATGGCACGGTTCTGGCCGTGGTCAACCAGCAGGGCCAGACCGTCAATGCCACGCAATCGGCACCCACCATCGTTATTCTGGGCGATCTGAACCAGATGATCGTGCGGGCGGAAATCTCCGAGGCCGATGTGGTCAATGTCAGGCCGGGGCAGGCGGTCTATTTCAACATTCTCGGCCAACCTTCCGTCCGCAACGAGTCGGTGCTGAAATCCATCGAGCCCGCGCCGGAATCGATCACCAGTGATAGCAGCGTCTCGACCTCGTCCAGTTCCAGCTCGTCCAGCAGTTCCTCCAGCACATCGTCCTCGGCCATCTATTATAACGGCATCCTGGACGTCGATAATTCTGATGGGCGGTTTCGCACCTATATGACGGCGGAAGTGCATGTCGTGCTTGGCGCGGCGAAGAATGTGCTGACGGTGCCGGCCTCGGCACTCGGCTCCGGCGTCAAGACCGGCAAGGCCAGTCTGCGGGTCGTGGGCGCCGATAATACGATTGTCACTCGACCGGTGGAAATCGGCCTGAATGACGGGGTCAATGCCGAGGTGAAATCGGGCTTGAGCGAAGGGGAGAAGATCGTTATCGGCCAAGCCGATCCTTCCGCCAGATCGGCACCTGGGGGCTTTGGGCCGCCGCCCGGGGGGATGTGATTCATGGCCCTGCTTGAGCTGAAGAATCTCACCCGTATCTATCGCTCCGGGGAGGAGGATGTCGCCGTCCTCAAGAGTGTCAATCTCAGCATCAATCGCGGCGAAATGGTCTCGATCATCGGGCCATCAGGGTCGGGAAAATCGACGCTGATGAATATTCTCGGCCTGCTCGACCGGCCGAGTAGCGGCACGTATGAGATCGATGGCAAGCGTACCGACCAGTTGGACAGCGACGCGCTGTCGGCGCTTCGGCGTGAGCATTTCGGCTTCATCTTCCAGCGCTATAACCTGCTCTCGGATCTGACGGCGCTTGGCAATGTGGAAGTGCCAGCGATCTATGCCGGGATTTCGCCTTCGGACCGCCGCAGCCGGGCGACCAAAATCCTGCAAAGGCTGGGCATGGGCGAACGGCTGCGTCACCGGCCGGGGCAATTGTCCGGCGGTCAGCAGCAGCGTGTGTCCATCGCCCGCGCGCTGATCAATGGCGGCGAGGTGATCCTGGCCGATGAACCGACCGGCGCGCTCGACAAGCATAGCGGCGAGGAAGTGCTGCGCATTCTCGACGAATTGCACGCTGAGGGCCGCACCATCATCATCGTCACCCACGATCCGGGCGTTGCTGCGCGCGCGGAACGCGTGATCGAGATTGCCGATGGTGAGATCATTGCCGACCGCCGCCAGGACAAGCCGGTGCTGGTGCGTGAAAATACCCTGCCATCCACGGCCAGGCCGCATCGTTTCCCCGGTCTCGACCGGCTGGGCGAAGCCTTCATGATGGCGGTCAGGGCGCTTGCCTCGCATCGGCTGCGCACTTTCCTGACCATGCTGGGGATTATCATCGGCATCGCCTCGGTGGTGTCAGTGGTGGCGCTTGGGGCTGGCACCCAGCAGAAAGTGCTCTCCAACATCAACGGGCTCGGCACCAATACGCTGGAGATTTTCCCCGGCAAAGGGTTTGGAGATACCCGTTCAGGAAAGATCACCACGCTGAAGGTCGGGGATGCCGATGCGCTGGCCCGGCTCTCCTATGTTTCTGCCGTAACCCCGACCGTTTCTACCTCAGGCACGGTGCGCTATGGCGCCACCGTCGCCAATGTGCTGGTCAACGGCGTCGGCGATCAGTATTTCACCGCCAAGGGTTCCAAGCTGCTGGCCGGGCGGCTGTTCGACCATGCAAGTGTCGTCGCCATGACCCAGGAGGCGGTGATCGACCAGAATGCCGCAAAGGCGCTGTTTGGCGACGATTCGGCCAGGGCGCTTGGCCATACGGTGTTCCTGACCGATGTGCCGGTGCGGATCGTCGGTGTCATCGAGGCCCAGCAAGGCGGCTTCGGTTCGAACTCCAATCTACAGGCCTATCTGCCCTATAGCAGTGTCCAGGCCCGGTTCCTTGGCGATCTGTCGCTGCGCAGCATTACCGTCAGGTTGGACGACAGCGTCGATAGTTCCGTGGCCGAAAGCGCCGTTACCACCTTTCTCGCTGGCCGCCACGGCGAACAAGACTTCTTCATCCTCAACACCGACGACATCCGCAAGACCATTGTCAGCACTGCTCAGACCCTGACGTTGCTGGTGGCGGCGATTGCAGTGATCTCGCTGATCGTCGGCGGCATTGGGGTGATGAATATCATGCTGGTTTCGGTGTCCGAACGGGTCAGCGAGATCGGCGTGCGCATGGCGGTCGGGGCGCGTCGCCAGGATATTCTCCAGCAATTCCTGATCGAGGCCGTGCTGGTCTGCCTGATCGGCGGCGGCCTCGGTCTTGGTTTTGCGCTGTCGATCGGCTTTCTCTTTAGCCTGCTGGTCAAGGATTTCCAGCTGGTCTATTCCACCACCTCCATGGTGGCAGCCTTCAGCTGCTCGTGCCTGATCGGCCTCGTTTTCGGCTTCATGCCCGCCCGCAATGCGTCAAGGCTCGATCCGGTGGCGGCACTGTCAAAGGATTGAGAAGACGGATTGAGAAGGCGGGGCAAAAGAAAAGCTCCGCCTTCTTGCCGGACCGGCTGGCGGGCCGTCCTGCTACTCTTCGTGCTGCTATTTTTGGTCACGCTCCGGGAATGTAGGGAACGAGCAGTTTCGAGCCGTAGTCTCCACCAAAGTGGATGATATGGCGGCCCTTGTTGAGGGTTGGAATAGGCGGCAATTGCGGGAATTCCGGCCTGATTAGCAGATCGGTTCCGGTCATCACCAGTTCCAGTGTTTCGCCCGGTTGCCAGCGGATGCCGTAAGGCCAGAAGCCGATTTCGACGGGCACGATCTCCCCCGGTTTCAGCTTGCCCGGGCTATCATAAGGCAGGAACGGCTCAAGTTCGGTCGAACGTTCGGGGTCCGTGGCCCGCAGCGAGACGCGCAGGCGGCCATTGGGGCCGACATGGGTGCGGTCCGTCACCACGTGGCATCCCTGAACAATGCCATTCTTGTCGCGCTTCCTGACGAAGGCAAACAGGTCCATGTCGTCATTGCCCTCGGCTTCCACCCAGAGCTTCAGGTTGAAGAAACCGGTGAGCTCGGTCAGTTCGTCGAAGGTGATGGAGAAGGCCACGCCTTCCTTGTCCGCGACATCGTAGGAAAGGCTGGCGGCCTCAGCCTGGCTTTCGTGGGTCAAAACAGGTTTGCCGTCCTTCAGCCCAAGGTGAAGCGCTTTGGTGACCTGACGCGCGAGCGGGAAGGCGGCCTCGCTGCGGTTGACGGTATCGCGGTTGCCCGGGTCCATCACAGACAGGCGGACGCGCGGCGTGGCCTCCCAGCCATTATCGATATCTTTCAGGAAGCGATCAAAGAAGCGGCGCAGATCATCAACATTCTCAGGGTTGAAATAATCAGTCCATTCATGGGTATTGTTGACCCGCAACCATTTTTCCGTCGATGAAATGGATGACCAGCCGCGAAATGTGCCGCCCGTGTGCAGGAGATTGGTCCAGGAAGCCACCACATAGGCGGGAACATCAATGTTTTCGAGGCCAGAGATCTTGGTTTTCCAATAGTCGTCAAGCAGCGGATGGGTTGCCGTCATGGCAGGAATGTCTTCCACCAGACCGTGACCGCATAGCCGTCCGAATATGCCTTCCGAGAAAATAAATTCAGGAATGCCACCTCGGCAACCGGTATCGCGGTAGATATCGGATGCCCCCTCCCAGGGAGCAATGGCGGCCAGATGCGGGGGGCGCAGGGCGGCGACAAACCATTGCGACATCGCCAGCATGGAATTGCCTGTCAGGCCGATCTTACCGTTGGACCAGGATTGCTGCCCAGCCCATTCGATCAGATCGTACTCGTCTTCCGGCTCCTGGCGTCCCCAGGCATGGATGTCGCCCTCGGAATTACCGGCGCCGCGGCTGTCCGGCGCGATGATCACATAGCCATGCGCCACCCAATAGGCGGGTGTCGGGGCTTCGAACTTATTGAGTCCATCCTCCCAGTCAACGGGCACATCCATGCGCGTCGGATGCCCGAAGAGATCGTTGTTAAGGGCGCCGCCGCGTTTGCCATAAGGACTCCAGCCGATAATGGCCGGATACTGGCCTTCTTCGACCGGACGATACAGATCCGCCCGGATCGTCACGCCGTCGCGCAGCGTCACGGCCACATCCCGTTCCACCAGCACATCCGACTTCAGCGGCATGCCGCCTTCGCGGTGGGTACTGCCCTTTTTGAGAAGGAAGCTGCGCTCATCCACCCGATAATTGGCGGAGTTCTCATCGACCACCGCTTTTCTGAAGATAACGTCGATACCGTCTAAATTTTTGATAATATTCATAATTTTCCTCCATATGGTGCCGGTCTTCCTGCTGCTGACCCCCATTGCTGGCCCGATTTTCGGGCAATGAAAAGCCATGGCTTCAGGGTCCGGCCTCCTCCCAGTGACCGCCATGTCATGTCCTGCATCGTGCTGATCTGCTCACGACATGAAACACCCAAACGTTACGCCATTTGCCTAATAATGCAACGGGTGTTTAATTTTTTATTGGCAATCATCATTGACGCCCTGTTCGGTCACGGGGCAAAAGATCAACCAACGGCATCATCGATAAAGCAGAGATGACCATGAGCGACGAACAACCCGCCAAGATAAAGCCGACCCGGGTCGGCAGGCCCCGGTTGGGAGCGGAGGTTGGCCGCGAGGCAATTCTCTTGAAAGCCATTCATGCTTTTGGCCGCCAGGGCTTTGACGGGGTGAATTTGCGGGAACTGGCAAGGCAGGTCGGGGTCAATATTGCGCTGGCAAATTATCACTTCGGCTCAAAAGCCGCCCTATGGGAGGCATGCCTCGAACGCATGAAGTTGAGCGCTGAGCCCTGCATCAGCACCTTGCAGGCCATTTCGGCGGCCCCTTTGGCCTATTCTCAGAGAATGGCGGATTTCTATGCTGCCTTCATCCGTTTCAATGCCGACCTGCCGGATTATGGCCTGTTCATTCTCCAGGAGATGGTTCAGGAAGGCCCGCGTCAGGAACAGGTGAAAGTCTCGCTGATCGATCCTTTCCACGATGCGACGGTGCCGCTGCTCTTGGAAGGAATGGACCTGGGACTGGTCCACCGGCAGGATGCATCCCTGCTGTTTTTCACCCATTCCATCACCATTTCGCACGTTCTGGCAGGTCAGGGTACAATGGCATTCTTCCTCCAACCTGAGGACCGCAGGGAACAGACGTTGAAAGATATTCTGGCAATGATCATCCGTTCCGCAGTCGGCGTACTGCCGGCCGAATTCGAACTGGCAATCGCATCGGCCGGTGCTGTTGCGTAGAGCACATCTCATAGGACCGTTGAGTTGAAGTGGGGGCGGTAGCAGCAGATACGGTCCGGATCAGCCTGAAGGGAAATGACTTTGAAGTCGATTTGGTTTCGCAAGCCCGCTTAATACCATCAGCACGGTCACGACGATCAGCAGGTTCGATGCTGTCAGGCCGACTTGCGGGTAGACTAGCGGCAATAGGATTTGAAGCCCGACGAACAATATGGCCTGAATCAAGATGATCGTTATCACTACGGCAGGAGAGAGAGTCGGTTCATTCCTGTCGCGGGCGTCCCGATTGAGAATTCGGGCATAGACGAGGGTGACGAGTGCCATCATGGAGGTGACGGAGATCGCTATTAGACCGCTGCTGCCCAAATAGGTTTCGGTTAATGTGGCCTGCATGAGTTGCGGCGTCAGGGAAAACAGCACCATCCAGAGATAATTCGCCGCTATGCTGGCAAGGATCGGCGGCCAGAGTAGCAGATGCCAACGAGACAACAGCTCTCGTCTATTGGCTGGCATGGATTTCGATAGGGCGAGAACCGCAAAGGTGGCCAGCGTTATAGCGAGGACTGCGATGCCCAAGAGTATAAAACAATCGGAAAAGGCTAGAGCACCGACATAGGCCAGTTCGAGACTTTGAAAGGTTGACTGTATCAAGTCAGGCAGGGCGCTGACAGCAAGTAAAAGCCATAGACCACCGATATCCTCTCGCTCTGTTCTGTTTATCAAGGCGATCACCGCCGCGGTGCCGCCGACGAGGCAAGCAATGGCGATGGGGACGAAAACACTATCAGTTACCTCTGCGTAGCTCTGAAGAGCGCTTGCAACACCATAGGCCTGAAAACCGGATATTATTATAGCACACACCGCCGGCAAGAGTGCGAAGGCCCGGCTCTTGCGCACCCAATTCCGGCAACCGACAAAGCTGAAGAGGAAAAGGCGCAGAATTTCAACATAGGCGAAAGCAGTGACGACAGGACCCGTTCCAAGAGCCAGGATGGAAAACCGCGATGAGGCCATGGCCGATTGGCTGGTCATCATGGCAAACCGCTCGGAATTGAGACCCGGTATAGCGATGCGATATCCAATCAGAAGGATCAGCGCCGCAATCAGCAGACCGACGAAATTTCGCCCCATGCGCCCTAGTCGCGATGCTGTCCCCATGTCTCGCACCTTCCGATATTGTCTCAGACCCGCGCCACAGCCTCGCCCCTGATCCGTTCCACCATGGAGCGAAGGCCGTTGGCGCGTTGGGCGGAGAGGTGTTCGATCAGGCCGAGCTTGCCGAACAGGTCGAGGGCGTTAAAGCCTGCGACTTCGGAGGCGGTCTTGCCGGAATAGGCTGATAGCACGATGGCGACCAGGCCCTTGACGATATGGGCATCGGAATCGCCTTCGAACGTCAGGATCGGGTCAGAACCTTCGCCCGCCTTCGTCACCAGCCAGACCTGGCTGGCGCAGCCCTTGACCTTGTTGTCAGCGGTTCGTTGCTCTTCCGGCAGGTCCGGCAGGGCCTTGCCCAGTTCGATCACGTAGCGGTAGCGGTCTTCCCAATCGTCGAGATAGGCAAAGTCGTCGATAATCTGGTCGATGGGCGTCATGGGAGGGTCATCCAGGCGGTTTTTCGGGTGTTTTAGGTGACTTCCGGTGATGGCTTTGGAAGCGCTTGAGGCCATATAGGCCTTTCCCATGTGGAAATGAACCGGCTGCGCCGTTAAAAATCACTCAACCTGCGGGTTTCGGCCTTGGTCTCGGAACGGTGATGGTCAGGGGCACGCCATTGCCAGCAGCAGAGACCGTACCGGTGACCATATGGTCTTCGCTGGCAGCAGCAGGGGTGGCGATAGCCGCTTCCTTGACGCTGCCATGGGCTGGCGCCGCATCGACGCTGATGGCCTGATGATCCTCTCCGGTGCCGAACTGACGGTTAAGCAATTGATAAGCGACCAGCGCGCCTTCACGCGCCCGGATTCCGATGGCCTGAAGTGTCTGGCCGCCCTTGACGCAGACATCGGGCTTTTCGCCGCAGAGGCCGGAAACGTAATCATAAGCGCCAGATGCGGCCGAAACGGCGTTTGCCAGCTCGAATTGCGGTGCAGATGCCGAACCGTCACGCGGCGCGCCGCCCAGATAGGACAGGGCGACCAATACCAGCGTAAACCAGAATGCTCCCTTGATCAGAAACCACATGACCGCTTATCCGTCTCGTTCTGCGACATTTCTTCGTCTGTCGCGTCGGTTGCGCCGGTCGAATGACCGGGCTGCTGCGAAACAGACTATGATTCGCGCGGAAATATCGCTTTGCAAAACATAATCGGATTTTCTGCGTATTTTCATAAAATGCGATCTTTCCGCATTTGAACCACATTCTAGTCAAAGTTTAACGACTGAGATTAAGCATAATTGCGGCAGAACCCTTCTGTTCCCGGGCTTTTTCATTCCACCTGATGCCACAGATATTAACGTGATGCGGAAAAACATGCAAAATCCGTTGCTTACGCCACGTTAACCATGTTTTCGAAAGCTTCTGACCCCTGTCCCTTTCCGAGACGGAAACACCGGTTTAGGCGGGTTTTGCAGCTTTCCCTTTATCTTTTCCTTAAGGCGGCGACCTCTATTGTTTGGTCAGTAAAGAGGACCGCAAGTCGCGGAAATTTGGCGTGTTGGTATTGAGTAAAATCGCTGATCGGGCAAAGACCCTTCTCGACGAAGCCGTGACCCTGGTGGTGACGCGCATCGGCGCGGAAGCCTCGCCGTCTCGCGCCGAAGTTGCGGCGGCACGTTGCGTGGTCCTGGCCTGCTTGCCCGCTCTGGTCCTCGTGCCGCTCACCCTTTCCTTCTTTCAAGGTATCGCTGTTGCCCTGCCGCTCGGCGTTGCCATTGTTGCCGGCCTGTTTCTGATTGCCGTGGTCGCCGCCCTGTGGCTGGCGCGCCTGTCTTCTCGCCAGCCGGCTATCCGCCATTCCCTGGACACGAGTGCTTCTATCGATCTTTCGCTGTTTCCCGGCATGGTTTTCACCCTGGATGCCCAGGCGCGGGTAGAAACCGTCGGCGGGCGCGATGCCCGCGATTTCCTGCCTTTCCTGCGCAATCCGCTCGGCCGTCCTTTCATCGATCAGGTGCATGTCACCGACCGTATCGCCTTTGTGCGTGCCTTTGACGCCCTGCGCCAGGGCGAGGATATCGGTCGTGTGAAGCTGCGGCTTGCCCGCCCCACCAATGCCCATTCTGAAGGCTCTAACGGCGAAAACCTGCTTGGCGAAACCACGAGCGACGAGGCTGCCGATGGCACGCTGATGGCGGTTGGGCTCGACATGGCCGTGCGCCGCGACGAGCGCGGTGGCATTGCCGGGATTTTCGTGCAGATGCTGGATTGCCGTGAGCAACAGCAGATGGCGCAGCGGCTGGTCAAGCTCGATGCCGATTTGCAGACGGCCAATGAAGCCAAATCTCGCTTTCTCGCTGCCGTCAGCCATGAATTGCGCACGCCGCTGAATGCCATACTCGGTTTTTCCGACATTCTGATGGGTGATTATTTTGGCCGGATGGAAGATGAGCGTCACCGGGAATATGTGCGGTTGATCCGCCAGTCCGGCGGCCATCTTCTGTCGGTCGTCAATACCATGCTCGATATGTGCCGCATCGAGGCCGGGCGCTACGAATTGCTGGTGGAGCCGTTCTCGCTTTCGCAGGCCATTCATGATTGTGAAAACATGCTGGCCTTGCAGGCGCAGGAAAAGGGCGTGAAGCTCACCAGCCGCATTGGCCGCGATGTGAGCGAGCTGACCGCCGATCCACGCGCTGTGCGCCAGATCCTGATCAATCTTGTTGGTAACGCCATTAAGTTCACCGAGCCGGGTGGTGTTGTCACCGTGGATGCGGCACGTTTCGGCAAGGATCTGGTGATCTCTGTCAGCGATACGGGTATCGGTATCGCCCAGGATCGCATCCTTCTGCTTGGCCAGCCTTTCGTCCAGGTCGACAGTGATTATAACAGGAAATTCGACGGCGTTGGCCTGGGCCTGTCGCTGGTCAAGGGGCTGGTTGCCCTGCATGGTGGCACATTCCTGTTGACGAGCCGTGAGGGGGAGGGGACGGTGGTTTCCATCACCCTGCCAATCGACGGATCGGGCATTGCCCGGGTTCAATCCACAGGCGAAAGCCGTCAGATCGAATTTCCGCCACGCTTGCCCGTCAGTGAAAGGCAGCCTGCTCGCGAGAGGCTCGATGGCTCAAAGAGCGAGACCTTGGGAAGCGACAGGGTGGGGCTTGCCCAATCGTCGCGGCAGCACCAGATGGATGAGGTCTGTTTTGAAGAGGGTGCGGGACAAACGCATGAGCAGCAGGGTAGCGGGCAGCCGGGCCAAAGGATGGGCCAGCAAAAGGATGTGAATGACGACGCGAAAGCGAAAATCGCCTGATAAAAGAAAACCGGCCCGCAAGGAGCCGGGTTTTCTGATGATGGCCGCTCGAGCGTCCATGCGCCTTTGTGCGCGCAATCCAGCCCGGTTCACCAGCACGGTCGGCTTTGTCGTGGTCATGGGTTTCGTTGCGGCCAATGCGTTCTGGTATCAGCCGGGACGGCATCCATCTCCCTTCCTGCGCACCCGAGATCCGCATGATTTCACCGCCATGCTGGGGTTGAACAGCAACCATTCCCTGAAACCCGACCCTGATGATGTCACCACGTTCCGTATCCAGCGCCAGACAGCGGAAAACACCCCTGTCAGCACAGCGCCCGGCGCCGGTGGTTCAGCAACAGGTGT
Organism: Gillisella vitis; assembly: GCF_021559775.1. Classification (GTDB taxonomy): domain Bacteria; phylum Pseudomonadota; class Alphaproteobacteria; order Rhizobiales; family Rhizobiaceae; genus Allorhizobium; species Allorhizobium ampelinum. The sequence continues at coordinate 660,232 of NZ_CP056047.1, forward strand.
GGTGCCGGCCTCGGATACCGGTGCCGATCCCCTGACTGCCAGCATTCAGGCGCAGCTCATTCGGCTGGGGCTTTACGATGGCGCCGCCGATGGCAAACTTGGCCCCCGAACCGATGCGGCAATCAGCGCTTATCAGCGGCGGATCGGCATGTCCGTTACCGGCGCGCCCAGCGATGACCTGCTGGCGGCGATGAGCGTCGATCAGAAATCACCCGCCAGTGCTGACCCCAAAGGGAGTGCTGACCCCAAGGCCGGTGCGGCCCCCAAGGGGAGTGCGCCCCCAGTGCGCCCTATGGAACGGCCAGTTCAAGTCACGGCGACAGCGGATGATGCCATCGATCCCGTGGCCGCAGCCATTCGCAATGCGGAAAAGACCGTCACCACCGCGCAGTCCGCGCCTGTGCGGCCCGCGCCCGCCCGGTTGCCCACGGCAACACCCGTGTCGACCGCCGCCGTTTCTTCCGGCAAACCCCAGTCCGGCACAAGGGCAAATGCGCCGGTGCCGCAAGCGCCCGTTGCCGCCACCAGCCTTGCCTCGACCGGTGGCGATGATGCCATCGCGACGGGTGCAAGCGGGGAAGCAAGCCTGATCATGGATATCCAGCGCGGCCTTATCAATATCGCTTATACCGATATCAGCGTCGATGGGGTGGCTGGCGACAAGACCAAGGCTGCCATCCGCCACTTCGAGCGCCATTACAGGCTGCCGGAAACCGGTGAGCCGAATATGGCGGTGCTGAAAAAGCTGAAATCCATCGGCGCCTTGTAAGCGGCTTTCTCCAGCTTTTCCGTATGCCCTAACGCAAAACCCGTTTCCACTTTCCAAAAGTAAACTCTAATAGGCGATTTTCCCGTTGATCAGCGGTTTCTGCCCCGACGAAAATTCTTGCTTGAGCGATTGACGCGCATCGCTGCTGATCACTGCCATGGGAGCCGTGACAACGGTACGGGCTGCCGAACCGGCCAGATTGGCTGTGCCGATCGCCACCAGCCCGACCCGATCGCCCAAAGTGGTTTGGCCACCTTCCATGGATTGGCCAGCGATGTTCTTGCCCAGATTGCGGATGATCTCCGGACTGTCGGCAAAGGCCGTGTGGCCGAGCGGATCGTGGCTATCGACGCTGCTGGTGTCGATGGCGGTGATGCCGAGCACTTTCATGTCGGCGGCCAGCGGTTGTAGATCGGCCTGGCTCATGCCGCCGACCCGGCTGACGCCGCCCGACAGCCACCGCGATACGAACAGCGCCTTGTCCTTGTTAGAGGTGAAGACGGTGAAATGTGGACGTTTCGTGCCCATTTCGATCAACTGGCGACGAAACACATCGACATCGATATCCGGCGAAGCCAGGATGACGTTGTTGACCTTGGTTGGAACCCCACCAGTGCGCATCGCCACGCCGCGCAACGCTTCCATGGTCAACCATGCGCCCATGGAATGGGAAATAATCGTGACATCGCCGACATTAGGGTTCTTCGCGGCTTGCAGGATCAGGTCTTCCAGCGCCCGCCGGGAATAGGTGGTGCTTTCCTTGTCGTAGAGATAGTCGAACACACTGCCGCGCGACGGCCATGTGAACAGGATCGGGGATGCGTCCGTGCCGGAATCATGGATGATCTGGGCAAAGCGGAAAACCGCATCCGAATACGTATTGTTGAAGCCATGCACGAAGATCACGGCCTGACGTTTCTTGTTCCGGGTCGCGTTGAACCACTGCAAAGCCTCGGATTCCGTCGGGACTTTATCGGCCTTCAGCACCGCGAAATCATGTTCCGGGTTGGGGGGCACACGGGAAGGCCACTGCACTTCACCCACCTTGCGATTGCGCTCCGGGGGGATGGAAACGACCACATTATTCACTGAGATCGCTGTGCCGCGATCGCCGGAATAGAGGATACCGGGATCATCCGCCGCTTGGCGGGTGGTAAACACCAGCATATTGACCTGGCTGGCATCGCTGGCCACGGGAACGGGCTTCAGCACGCTTTCTGGCCGGCCCGCGCAGCCACCCAGCACGAGAACGATGAGTAAGGGGAACGCGGCGGCAAAAGCAGGACTGGACCTTGCCGGCCTGCATGCCGATGGGGAAGGCGCGAGGGCATAACCACGGTTCAAGGGAGAGCGGGCGTGTTCCCGCTTCCCGCTCTTGCGCCAGCCGAGAGTCGGCATCCTATTTCTCAGCTCCGATAGCATTGTTATCGGGAGCATGGGCATCGGGGACGTGCTTGTCGTGCGCCGGGTTTTTCTCCGGCTTGATCCGGAACCAGGTGATGTAGAGCGCGGGCAGGAACAGCAGTGTCAGCACCGTTCCGACGACGATGCCGCCCATCATGGCAAAGGCCATCGGTCCCCAGAAGATCTGCCGCGAGATCGGGATCAGCGCCAGCGTGGCGGCGGCGGCAGTCAGCATGATCGGGCGCATCCGGTGTTCGGTTGCCTCGACCACCGCCGCAAAGGCCGCAACGCCCGATTTTCGCAGGTCCTCGATCTGCACCACCAGGATGACAGAGTTTCGGATCAAGATGCCGATCAACGCGAGCACGCCGAGCAGCGCCACGAAGCCAAGAGGCGCGTTGCTGGTGAGAAGCGCGATTACCACACCGACCAGCGCCAGCGGCGCGACGGAAAACACCAGGAACAGTCGGTGGAAGCTCTGCAACTGGATCATCAGCAGCGTTGCCATGATGAACAGCATCAGGGGTGCGACCTGGATGATCGGCCCTTGCGACTTGTTGCTCTCCTCGACGGCGCCGCCGATATTGACGGCATAGCCTGCCGGAAGCGCCTTGGCGAATTCGGTGACCTTGCCGCTCAGCGCGGTAACGATGGTCGCGGGCTGGGTGGGGCCGTTGACGGCGGCTTCGATGGTGATCGTCGGCATGCGGTCGCGCCGCCAGATGGTCGGCTGCTCCAGTTCGTAATGGAAGGTGGCGACCGACGACAGCGGGATAGACTGGCCGTTGCTGCTTGGCAATTGCAGGTCGACCAAGGTTTCGACTGAACCGCGATCCTTCTTTTCGGCACGGCTGACGACATCAATCAGGTAGATGTCGTCCCTGACCTTGGTGACCGTCGATCCTTCGACCACTCTGTTGAGGGTCTGGGCGATGTCTTCGGAGGTGACGCCCAGCTGGCGGGCCTTGTCCTGCAACACATCCACCTTCAGCACGCGGGCCGGCTCATACCAGTTGAAGGCGATATTGGTGAGTAGCGGGTGGGTGCCGACAATGGCGGCCAGTTTGCCCGCATAATCGCGCACCTTCTGGATGTCGGGACCGGATACGCGGTATTGCACCGGCTTGCCGACCGGAGGTCCGATATCCAGCAGCTTCACATAGGCATCGGTGCCGGGAAAGGTTTGGCTGAGATAGGCCTGGAACTGTTGGCGCAGCTTGTCGCGCACGTCCAGCCCTTTGGTGACGATGATCATCTGGCCGAAGGTGATATCATCAGGCTGCACATCGAACGACAGGATGAAGCGCGGTGCACCGCGACCGACATAGGTCGACCAATGGTCGATATCCGGGTTGTTGGCCAATTGCTCCTGTTCAAACTTGGCCATCTGCCGGTTGGTCTCGTCGATGGAGCTGTTTTGCGGCAGGTTCCAGTCGACGATCAGTTCCGGGCGGTCGGAGCTGGGGAAGAATTGCTGCTGCACATGGGTCATGCCATAGAGCGACAGGGCGAAGGCGCCGATCGTTGCAACGATGGTCAGCCAGCGCCAGCGCAGGCAAAAGTGGAGCATGCTGGCAAACAGCCGGGCAAACCAGCCCTTGTGGTCGGCATGCTTCTTCATGGTCTTCGGCAGCATGGTGACGCCCAGAAGTGGCGTGAACAACACAGCCACCACCCAGGACACCACCAGCGACACGGCGATGACGACGAACAGCGAGAAGGTGAATTCGCCCGCATTGCTGTTGTTTAGCCCGACCGGGATGAAGCTGGCGACGGTGACGAGCGTTCCTGTCAGCATCGGGAAGGCGGTCGAGGTATAGACATGGGTGGCGGCCTTGCGCAGGCTATCGCCCACTTCCAGCCGCGCCACCATCATTTCCACGGCAATCATCGCATCGTCGACCAGAAGCCCGAGCGCGATGATCAAGGCGCCGAGCGAGATGCGTTGCAGCGATATGCCTGCATATTGCATGAACAGGAAGGTGATCGCCAAAACCAGCGGGATCGAGATCGCCACCACCAGTCCGGCGCGCAGGCCAAGGCTGATGAAGCTTATGGCCAGCACGATGACGATTGCCTCGAACAGCGCATGGGTGAAGCTGGAAACCGCTTCCTCCACCACCGCCGGCTGATCGGCGACCCGATCGACGGAAACGCCGACCGGCAGGTCCTGGATGACGCCAGCCATGGTCTTGTCCAGCGCCTTGCCGAAATTCACCAGATTGGCACCAGCCTTCATGCCGATCGCAAGGCCGATTGCCGGCTTGCCATTGACCCGGAACATGCTGGTCGGCGGATCGGCATAGCCACGGCTAATGGTGGCAACATCGGTCAGCGGAAAGAACCGGTCGTTGACCTTGAGATTGATCGACCGCAGGCTGTCTTCCGAAATGAAGCGCCCGCCGACGCGAAGCGCGATCCGCTCCGGCCCGGCATCGATGAAGCCCGACTGGGTGACGGCGTTCTGGGCCTGAAGCGTGGCGATGATCGCCGATTGGTCGATGCCGAGGGCAGCAATCTTGCGGGTGGAAAATTCGAGGTAGATCGCCTCGTCCTGCGTGCCGACAATGTCGACCTTGCCGATATTGGGAACAGTCAGCAGCTTGGTGCGGGCGCTCTCGACCAGATCGCGCAATTGCCGATGGGTCAGGCCATCGCTGGTGAAGGCGTAGATATTGCCGTAAACGTCGCCAAAACGGTCGTTGTAAAACGGCCCGACGACGCCGGAGGGAAAGTCGCCCTGGACATCCTGGACCATGTTGCGCACGCGCAGCCAGGTGGCGGGCACGTCGCGGGCCTTGGTGGTATCCAACAGGTTGACGAAGACGATGGTCTGGCCCGCCGTGGTGATCGACCTGGTATAGTCGAGCGATTCCAGTTCCTGCAGCTTCTTCTCGATCCGGTCGGTGATCTGCTGGGTGACTTCCTGGGCGGAGGCGCCGGGCCATTGGGCCTGAATCACCATGGTCTTGATGGTGAAGGACGGGTCTTCTTCACGCCCAAGGCCGATATAAGCGAGCACGCCGGCCAGCGAAAACACCATCATGAAATACCAGACGAGGGAACGATGTTCGAGCGCCCAGTCCGACAGGTTAAATTTCTTCACGGGCGCGGCTCCTCATCGGTCTTGATCTTTTGTCCCTCGGCAAGCTGGTTGGCGCCGGCGACGGCAACCTGCTCGCCTTCCTTCAATCCGGACAGGACCTTCACCCGGTTGCCGTCTGTGGTGGCGTCATCAAGGACGACCTTGCGCAGGGCGACCGTGGCATTGGCCCGATCGATCACCCAGACGCCGGTTGCGCCGTCTTTCCTGAGGATGGCGGTCAACGGCAGCAGGATGACGCCGTCCTCTTCATCACGGCTTGCGGTCGCGGTCACCACGGCGCCGAGACGAAACACCTCGGGAGCGTCGTTGATGGCGATTTTCAGCCGGTGGGTGCGGGTTTCCGCATCGGCTTCCGGGCCGATTTCGCGCAGCGTGCCGATGGCCTGCTTGGTGGGATCGAGCTGTAGCGCCACGTTGAACTTCGTGCCTTCCTTCAGCGCGCCGATCCGTCCTTCCGGGACATCGACGATCACGTCACGCTGGTCCAGCCGCGCGACTTTCATCACCGTCTGCCCGGCGGTCACCGTCTGGCCGACTTCGACGGACACTGACGTGACGACACCGTCAAATTCCGCCTGAAGCCGCGCATACCCCAATTGCTCGCGGGCCTTGTCCAGCTTGGCATTTGCCTGGTCGAGACTTGCCTGGGCCGATTTCAGGCCCTGTTCGGCCACTTCGAAATCAGCGACGCTGCCGGCATTGATGGTGGCGAGCGTGCGCCGGCGCTTTTCGGTGATCTGCGCATTCTCAAAGGCCGCCTGGGCATTGCGCAGGTCGGCCTCGGCGCTGTTGACGGCAAATTGCAGCGCCAGCGGATCGATTTCGGCAACCACGTCGCCCTTGTGAACGAGATCGCCGACTTCGGCCTTGCGCAGGATCACCCGGCCGAGCGTGCGGAAGGCAAGATCGGTTTCGACCCGCGCCTGGACCACGCCGGCAAAGCTGACCCCCGACAGGCGTTCGGCCTTGACGGTCATCGAGCGGACAGGACGTGGCCCGGTGGCCTGCTGGTCGTCCTCCTGGCTGCAACCGGCGGCGAGCGTCAGGGCAAGCAGAAAGGGAAGGGTGATGATTGGACGGTAGAGGCGCATGTCACTTTTCCTTAAAGGCCACGACCTGGCCGTCCGTCAGAAACTTGCCGCCGTCGGTGACGATGATGTCCCCGGGCGCGACGCCGGATGCCACCACGAAATCGCCGACGCGGTAGCGGGCAATGTCGATTTTGCGCAGCCTGACGGAGCTGTCGGCGGTGTTGACCGCCCAGACGGCGGGCTGGCCATTGGCCGAGGCCATGGCGCTCCAGGGGAGCACGATGCCCTGCTGCGGCTGAGCGCGGAACCGTCCGACGACAGTCGTGCCGAGCGACCATTGCGTGTCCGCGGGCAGGGCGACCTTGATACGGATGGTGCCGGCGCTGGTGTCGATGGCCGGAGAGACTTCGCGGATCTTGCCGTCCTGGGGATTGGCGCGGCCGCCGATCGGCGAGACCTCGACGGTATCGGACGGCGCACCTTCCAGGAAAAACGCTTCGAACATATCGAATACGGCATCGCGCGGTCCGTCATGGGCAAGCGTCAGGGCCGCCTGCGCCGCCGAAACCACCTGTCCCACCTCGATGCTGCGCGAGGTAATGATGCCGTCGGCATCGGCCTTCAACTCCGTATAGGTCATCGCATCCTGGGCGGTGGCCAGATTGGCCTGCGCGGTTTGCAGCGAGCCTTGAGCCGTGGCGAGATCCTCGCGGGCCTGGTCGAAGGTGGATTGGGCAATGGTGTTGGTCTGGATCAGTACCTTGTAGCGGTCGAAGGCCAATTTCTTTTGGCGCATCGTTGCCTGGGCCGATTCCAGCCCGGCCTGGGCAACGGCGATATCAGCCTTCTGCTCGGTATTGTCGAGGAGTGCCAGGACGTCGCCCGCCTTGACCCGGTCGCCGACATCGACATGCCGCTCGATCACCCGGCCTGCGGTACGGAACGACAGGTCGGACTGCACCCGCGCTTTCACCGATCCGGAGATTTCCACCGAGGGCTGGTATTGCGCGGTTTGGGCCTTGGTCACCGTGACACTGCGCGGTGAAGACTGGCTCTCGGTCTTTTCATTGCAGCCTGCCAGACACAAAGCGAGCAGGACGCAAGCCAGTCCGGATAAAGTCGTTTGTAACCGCACTGTGAGGTCCCCACCATTGCATTCACGGGTCGTTTCGAGTAGATATCAATGACTGTACGGTTAGTCAATATAGTTGCCGGAGCGATAGTTACCGGTATAGGAATTGAAAGCGTAATGCGGGTGCTTTCGCTCCGTCGCCTCACGCAAGTCCGCTCGCTCAAACCTCAAGGAAAATGGTCATGGCAAAGCGATTGAAAACGATCAGCCGGGCCGAGCAGAAAGCGAGGCGCCCGCAGGAAATATTGGAAGCTGCATTTGAAGAGTTTCTGGACAAAGGTTTTTCTGCGACGCGTGTGGAAGATGTAGCTCTGCGGCTCGGCATTACAAAGGGCACGGTTTATCTTTATTTTCCGTCAAAAGAGGTGTTGTTCGAGGAGAGCATCCGGCAGATGTCGCTGCCGTTGTCCCAATTGCGTGCTTCTGCTGAAACACTGGAGGGCAGCTATGCCGAACGATTGAGGCAGATGATCGGCATGGCCTATGAGATGATCGCTGGTGATTGCAAGTGTAGCGAACTCCTGCGTCTGACGGTGAGTGAGGGGACCCGCTTTCCCCATATTGTAGACAGGCATTACGACGAATTCGTTGCGCCTCTGTTGAAAACGGTCTGCATGCTGGTGGAGGGGGGCGTCGCTGCCGGCGAATTTTTGCCAGGCCCGGCCGTTTCCGCTCCCGATGTTCTGATTGGGCCGGTCATCCACTTCAATCTCTGGTCAATCCTGTTTGCGCAACGCAGACCACTTGACCAAAAGGCCTACATGGAAGCCCATATCGATATGGTGATGCAGACCCTGATGCGCGGCAAGGGCTAATAATCCCGACTGCCCCGATGAATGCCTTTCTTTCCGTCAATCCTGTCTATAGAAAAGCGGGATGCGCCTTCGCTCCGATATTTTCGTCGCCGCCATCATCCGCCGTGTGTTTTCCGCCGGCGGCTTTGCCGCTGTGGAGCGTAAGGGCATGGACCAAGCCGGCGCCATCTTCCTGCGCCAGCGGTTTCGCGATGGCCTGGAAAGTCTTTATGCTCCAGCCCCGCAAAGCCTGATTGAAGACGATGATGCCGAAATGTCAGGCGACCGTCGTTTCGAGCGCCGCCTGGACAGGGTCGATGCCAGCGAGGTTGCGGCCCTGATGGAGCGCGAGCGCCGTTTTGACCCGGATCTATGGCTGGTGGAAATCGAGATCGACCAGTTGGATGGTCTTTTGTCGCTCGTTGGCGAAAGAAGCTGAAGGGCGGCCAGGCTTATTGCTGCCCTCTGTCTTTTCAGGAAAATCGGGTTCCATTTTTCACGGACATAGTCTCAACGCGAAGCCGACACCGCCACTGGTTGGACGTCGCTCTGACTGCTTTGATAGGTATAGCGGTCGGCCCTCAGCCATGCATCAATGCGCTTTTCGCAGTCTCTGCCGTCGAGCGCCGCGATCAGTCTGGCGACGCGCGGTTCGCCCTGCTGCAATTGGTTGAGATGCGGGTAGAGGCGGGTCAGTATGAAAATCATGTCGGGAATGGCCATGGCAAGGCCGGTCAGCGTCGTGGCCAGCTGCTGGCCGGAGGTGTCGAGCAGGATACGCTCGGCCAGCCAGCGGCTTGAAGACAGCGCATCGGCCAAGGCCGTGGCGAAGCTGCCTGCTTCGTTTTCACGGGCAAACCGCACCAGCAGAGCCGCCTGCACGGAACTGAGGTTGCGTCGACCCAGGCGATCATGCTCCTGGCGGTTGAGGTGACGATCCAGCGCCTTCAAGGTCTGGCGCAAGGCTTCCTCGCGTTGTGCCCTTGTAGAATTGTATGTCGGATCCTGTTCCTGCTTCTCTACGGAGAGCTGATCTGGATTCTGCGCCACCGTCTGTTCTTCCGCCGCATCCTCAGGGTCGATAGCGGGCATGTTTTCGGGTTCGGCACCCGCGTCGGACCTCAGGCGAATGGGGCGGGGCGGTGCTTCCATCATGTCCTGGACAATATCCTCGTTGTCCACGTGCTGGGCGTGCTCGGGCAGAGGGTCGATGAAGCGCAGGCCTGCCAGTGCATCGATGACGGCGGGCGACAAAGCCTCGCGGCGCACGATGGTGCGGGCGTGGTGTATGCCCTGGGTGCAGGCGATGGTGATGAGCAATTCATCCGACAGACAGGGCGAGGCGATCAGGAATGGCGCGGCAATGGCGAGCGGCTGACTGGCGATGAAGAATGCCACAGCTTCCGGCACATTGGGCGATTGCGATAGCGCCGCCACGGCGTCGCGCCGGGCCTCTTCGGAGGAGTATTGAAACAAGGGCTGGAACAGCAGGGCAAACTGCCGGAGATCGGCCTTGCGGGGATGTTCGAGGCTTTCGAAACTGGAAACGGTGGCCATTAAAACCACGTCCTTCTTGCGGCCGATCCTCGGATTTTCCAACGCCCGAAATTGATGATCCACGACATTACCCGTCCCAACGCAATACCAATTCGGTCAAAATAGACGGTAATCGTTAGCAAGCTGTTAACCATCGACAGTGTTTAATAAGGAAACTTTGATAAAGCAGCATATCCTTGCGTGAGCGTTGCAGCGGCATCGCTTTTACTCGGAAATGTCAGCAAGGGTTCCCGGAAAACGGGAAGCTCTTCAGTATAAAAGCAACTTTTCATGAGGATGGCTGTTTACCCCTCATGTCTGGAGAAAAGCGCAGAATGCCTGTCTTTGCTGCCCAAAACAGCAAGGCTGGATGTGCTGGCCCCTTTGCCGGGGCAGGATGAAATCGATCTCTTCATCCGTCTCATCTACCCCAAATGGAGACGAGCATGGCTGACATCGTGAAACTGAAAGACCGGCTGGATCAGAAGCCCGTCAACCGCACCCCCGCACCGACACAGGCCCGTATCCTGCTGTTTACCGGCGTGCGCTATACCCGCACCGAACCTCTGCTGATCGGCGCCGCCTCGCTCACCGGCAAGCGGCCAGCGCAGGACATGCATCCCTACGAGGGGTAATACGAGGACTCGCTCAAAATGACTCTTCGTATTCCCTGTGAAAATATCTCAAGCCTCTGATGCATTTGAGATATTTTCAAGTCGAGGATGCGTAAGCGTCTTCAAGACTTGGTATAAGGCGTGTGTTCCCGTGATGCGGCTCTTCCTCCCCGTGGAGTGAGATCGATTGGCTGTTGGCTATTGCGACCAGTGAGGCAATCACATGGATTCAATGTCATTGGCTGAGCTCGGTTGCTTTTCTATGAAGCGCGCAGGGCAATCAGGAAATCCGGGCCGTTTTTCCAGGCATTCCCCGGAACGCTCTATGGCATCCTTCACGTTATCGACTGTGCAGAAGATGCGCTAATACCGCCAATTCTGTTGGGTAAGTTTGTTTTTTGGAGCGGACGCGCTTTAAGAGAATACGCAATAGTTGTGCAACCATAGTTTCCCTGAGATGCCTATGTCTGCTTTGTTTAAGAATGGTCCAAAAATTTAAAATATGTATTTTATTTTGCAATTCTACCAAAGATTGTTTTGTATGCGATCGTGATATTTGAGTAATAATTCCGCCTACCCCATTTGGGGGATGTTTAAAGCACCCAAAAATGGTTGATAAACGTTGTTGGAAATAAACAACATTATTTCAAGTGGGGCATTTGATGCATAAAGATACAGAGTCTGCGCTTGGATATAGTCACGCGGAACAATTGGACCAGAAGAAGACAGAATTGTCTCGAAACAATCGACGGGAAGCCTACGACGAGGATTTGGCGGGCACGCCCGATCGTGACAGCATGATGTATGCGCCACGGGTGTTTGCAGGAATGGGTGTCGTCTTGCTGGGTTTTGCCATCTATAATTACCAATCGACAGGGCTCATCGCGGCCACAATCATCAGGACGGTTGTTGCGGCAATTATTCTTCAAAGCGTCTATTTCATCGCGATTGTCTATCTTGTCATGCGTCGGGTGAAGGCGCGCCTTGCCACGCTTCAAAACAGTCAAGCCTCCCGTGATGGTCGTACACAAAAGGATCAGTGCGCAGGTCGCGACCTGACGCTTGCCGAGAGGGCGGACAATGCCTGAGCCTGGTCTATGCCTGTGAGGTGTGACAGGTATGAAGGGGCTTTTCCGGGCATTGGTGATGCGGAATCAGAATGACAAAGTGCCGACGTCCTTTTAAAGCGGTTTCCAGTGTCGAAGCCGCACAAAGGAGGATGTAAGACCCTCAATCCGCTTCCAGTGAATGAAGCGAAGTCAGAGCGGCAATAAGGTCGGTTTGCCGGGCCATATCGGTTTTGGCCAGTACGGTTTTTATCTGGCTTCTGGCGGTTTCCAGCTGAATCCCAAGGGCCTGGGCGGCATCGCGCAGAGGCTCTCCATCCAGAAGCAGTTTCGTCAAACGCGCCTCGGCGCGCGTTAAATTCATCAGGGATTGGATCATCTCCGAGGTCAGGCCATTGCTACGGCTGAGGGGGACCAGAATGATGAAAAAGCTGACCGGGCTGAACAATCCGACATTCAACCGGGCGGCGGGAATGAGATAGACGACCGCCGGCGGCAGGCCCGGCTGGCCGGGGCAGGCGAATTGAGCGCCCTGCATCTCGTCCCGGCTGGCGCCAGCTGCCATACCCGCGGCAAGACTGGCTTCAAAACTTGCCTGTGCTGCGGGATGGAGAAAGCGCAACTGGTCGAAGGCCGAAATGGCGTATCTTGGATTGCCTGCTTCAAACACCGTATTGCACCCCAGGATCTTGCCTTTGGCGGTCAGTGCGGCGGTGGGCAGCCGCGCCAGCTGCAATGCCCGCAGACTGTTGTCGACCGCCTTGAATTCAAGCTGGGAGGCAAGGATCAGGCTGCGACGCAGGTCCCGGCCGACACTGTTGAGAAGATCAAGATGTTTTTCTTCGATGGGACCGCTATCACGCTTTCGTTCAATCGAGATTGCAATGATTTTCTCCTGCGGAAGATCGAAGCTGACGCCAGCGGCAAAGCCAAAGCCGCGCGGCCAGAGAAAATCCCGGTAAAGTGGCTCATCGCGCATCTGCTCATGCGAAAACTGATCGACATCGCTGATGAATTTCGACTTGCTGGCGCTCAGCAGCGCTTTGGTGCGAATATTGTCGGCAGTCCAGCCCTGTTTGAAAAAATCAGAATAAAGCTCGCGCACCCCTGGCGTCGTGATCAAGGGCATGAGCTCGTCGGAGATATTGACAAGCAGGGCGCCTTCCGCGCCGACAAGATGCGCCAAGCGGTCCAGCGCATTTTCCCAGGCCGCCGGTTCAGCGGCCGCTTCGTAAATGCAATCTATGATAGTTTCCGGCATAGCAATCTCACATATTAATATTGCTATGTTTAGCAAACATGTCTTTCTGAAGCAATGCCAGTCAATTTACTGAATAACATTATCAGATTTTAAGTCGAAAAACAAAATAATTGAATATTTTAATTTTTTATCGCTTGGAAAGAAGAAAATTTTAGATTTAATTGAATGTTATAAAGAAAACATGCGCGCCAAAGTGTTGTCGCTCTTTGTTCGATTGCGAAAATACTTTATGGATCTATAGCTGTCTGATCGCAACCGGCGTTTGTAAGAAAAGCCTGTGCATCGGGCGCGAAGCTGGCTTGAGGCACAAGGGTGCGCAACACGGCATAGCCCTGGGTTTCCGGCATTTCCACCAGTATGGTCTGGGCAAGCGCATCGGGTGCCGTGGCGCGCAGCCGGGCGAGTTGGGCCGGGGTGGCGACAATAATGTCAAGCTTGCCCTCGACGGATGTAGCGTCGTTCATACTGTAGACTTCATTGGCATCGCGGTCGAAAATACCCACCGACCAAAAGGGAACACTGCCCTCTGCTGTCAGATGCACCGGCGCCTCGCTGACATCGAAAGCGCAGGCGGCGAGTTTTAGGAAGGGATCGCCATTGGCAAGCCCCGCCCGGTCCGCCCGGCTGTCGAGACTATAGAATTTGAACAGCGGGCCTTCCATGGTTACGCGGGTATAGGCATCCTTGCCGGTGAAATGCGGCAGCGCCAGGATGATGACGATATGCAGAACCACAGCCCCGACCAGGCCGACAAGAATGGCGTAGATCAGCTTACGCATTGCCGCATCCGATCTGTTCGACATGCGGCATGGCCAGTGTCACCAGACCCGAATTGCCCGCGACCGGCGTGTCCAGCAGAGTGAGGTTGAGCATCAGATCTTCGCTTCCTGCGGGAATGGCCAGCCAATTGCCGGGCGCTGCTTGCGAACCGATGGTGATCTCCATGCTGGCATCCCGATTTTTCAGCGTCGTAACCGAGTTCAGCGCCCCCGGCAGGTCGGGTGAGACGGGCAGGAGCGTTCCATCCGGGCGGCTGGCAGAAAGCGTCCAGTAGCGCGCCATTGGCACCGTGCCCGCCAGCCGGTAGCGGCAGCGTGTATTCAGCTTGCGCCCGTTCGTATCGGTCGTGGCAATAAAACTCAGCCCTTCGGCGCTGCCCAGCAACAACCGCCCGGCCTTGGCCCGGTGCGAGCGCGCATAAGGATCAGCATCGGCGGTCTGCGCCTGCGGAAACGCCCGCCAGCCATCAATCTCGATCTCGCCAAAGCCCACCGTGGCATTCAGCGCCATCAGCGTGGACTGGATGCCAAGCCCGAAAGCAATGGCAAGCGCAATGGCGACAAGAAGCGGAACCCTGAGCACGCGATGATTCGAACCCTGTTGATTGTTGGAGAAGCGGTAGCACTCAATTCAGGGCAGGGAAATGGCGGGGGTGGTGCAGGATTGATGCTGGACCCTCGGTGGGGTGGTCGAAGAGGCGCTGTTTCGATTTGAAATGCGCAAGAGCCGTAATCAGCAAGGGGCGTATAATACATATAATACTAAGAGGGATTGAAGATGACTCCTGGTGTTCCTTTTTGGATTATCTCAAGCACTTGATGCATTTGAGATACTCGGTGCCCCTGCACGGCGAGGAGGCGTCAGCATCTTCGAGACTTAGTATAATCGGTCTCTGTCGCTAATTTGTTCTTTGCCGTTATGGGCTGAGCGAACGCACGGCACTCCCTAGGTTGTTCGGTTTTGAGCGTTTCGTACGCGTGTTACCCCTTGGGGTAGGGCTCCGAGAGCGCTTTCCAAGGGAAGAGGAGTTGCCCGCGCCGTCTTCTTCACTAGATGTCGCTTTTTCGGTTCGAAAGTTCTCTGTAAGGTAATAGGGAAATTGCTCAATTCCGGGAAGAGCGCGTTTCGGATCTTTAAATCTATTTCTATTTCTATTTCTATCCAGCCCTCCGCCCTGCACCCCGTTTTCACGCGGATCTGGCGCTCTAGTGTTTCTTAGCGGAGAACTAGCCCTGTTTGTAGCAAGCGTGCGACCCAAGCGTCCGAGAAAACTCCCTGCATGCAACGAAACAAAAGCCCTTTCGGCGCGGTTTAAAGCTTCGAGCTGCTTATTTAGGCCTAGTTTGGCTTCGTTTCTTCGCTCTTCCCAAGTTTGTTTCACATGCCGAGCTGTCAGCTCTGAGGTATTCAGAGTTCTCGCCACCTCACCGGGTGCGATTGATGCAAGCATAATCGCGCCCATAATCGTAACAACTGATTCCTCTGTAAGCCCGGGAGTTTTATCACGAGTTTTAAGAAGTTCAATAACCTTTTCGTTAAGAAGTTCATGGGCGAAATTTTTCCCGCTTTGTTTAATATTGGAGCCAGGGTGTCCGGCAGCGAGTATTGGTTTCCCATCAACGTCGCTTACAACCTTGTTTATTGGTATAGATAAAATGGTCTGGGCAGTGTCGGATCTGAAGCCATCTGCATGTTTTAGTAACCATTGCCGGACATTTCCATTGATTCCCCTATTGTCAGGGAGTTCGTGTAGTTTTCTGTAGAGTGATGTTGTTACTGCACCTTCATGGAAACCTGTATTATATCCGTTAATAGTTTTATTTCCTGATCTACCTCGTAATTCTCCTTTTTTATGTCCAACGGGCAGAAATGATCGAGCGGATCGTTGTTGAGGTGTGAGTGTATTGTCTCTTGTTATTTCGTATGTTTCGTTCGCAGGCATTTTGTCCTCTAGTATTTTATTGTAAATTAAAATCCTAATATTTATTAAATCCCCGGCAATGCTGGTTTAGTAAAATAACTATGAGAGAACGTCAAATTGACCCGCTGATATTGATCAAAGCGCTTATGATTGGTGAAATGTGCAGGTAGCATTATCTGATTTGATGGTCATGTGATTTTTATTAATATAAAAAACAATATTTCTATCCCGATTTATTGATTATTATAGTCGTAGCGGTTTTATGTTGTACTAAATGTTTTGAATTCGTCATTTTATAATTAAGGCTTTGACAAATTCATTCCACTAGAATCATAGACTTGCTAGTGGTTTTCATGATTGTGACATTTGCTCTCGAGGGTGCTGTATATGGTAGCAAATGCCACAATCAAACCACTAGTCTTTTGTTTATGCATCGATTTTTCCAAACTCGGTTGTCACCTCCGTTTGGATCGATGCACTAGAGCATCATGCAGAAAACAACAGTCAGCACGATGCTCTAAGTTTTTGTTCGCGCATCGGATTTATCCGAAAATCGATTCTTAACTTTCGGTCCGATATTCTAGCGCTTCTCCACCGATATGGCTCTGACCTGATAACCGCTATCGTCCCACGCATCATCCATTGGCTGAGCCGTAATCGAGACCGAATTTAATCCAAGTTGCAAATAGTCGTGATATTCTACCGAAGAGAAGTCGAGATTTCGCAATGCGATGGAAAGCATATTATCCTCCCCGCCTTCTGCTTCTGTCGCATCGACATATTTTCGAATGACATTATCATTGTCGCCATTAATGATGATAGACAGAACAACACCCGTATTGTTTGTTTTCCAGTGCTTTAGATAGAGGGTATATTCATTGACCGTGTCGATGATCTTAAAATATAGCGTAAGTTGATAGGCGAAGCTCTGAGATGAGCTCCATTCCATCGTTAAACAAGTTTGCGATGTGGTAAAGCCAGACGTGCTCCCATCCGGATATTCGGTGGTGTCATCGATCATCAGGTCGTTTGTGGTGGCGAGTGTCCGGAATCCTTTCGTGACCTGCGACGATATCGCCTGTGGGATAAACCGGGTGGGAATGAATCCGACGATTGCGGCGCGACTATTTACGCCAATGGGGTCGAGACCCATAATATTCAGGTCCAGTGTCGTCGTGATCGAGGGGGATACGGTAGCGTCTGAGGTTTGATTTTTGGCATATATATTTGCGGCCTGAGTATCCATGTAAACGACCGGGCCATCACCCTCTAGATAGTGCGACGCTGAATAGTATTTGAGGTCGTTCTCGATGTTAATGGTGGTTGAGGCCCCGTAATCGACATACAATCGCCAGCATGATTTCATGACGAAGTTTATGCCATACATCGACAGTTCGCTGGGGGGATATAGAAAACTACCATCGTAAAGATTGGAAGCCATTGTAGCCGAAATTTGCATTGCTATTTGGCTGGAATTGTTTTCATTATATTCGCCCGTGTCCCCAAACCGGCATTCTATTGAGTTCCACGGATATTCCTGACCGAAAATCCAAGTGGGCAAACCGGTTGTAGGTGAGACCAAGGCATAGGAGCCCCAGTCTTTGATGCTCATCGATTCTCCGCTTGATGCTTCTTTGTCGGAACTGGTTCCCAGGCTGGCCGTATTCGAGTTTTCGCGCGTGTGGGTCGTGGAATACTCATAGGATGCGGTCTCTCCCGAGTTCATTCCTGCTGTCACGGAAACGCCATAGGTGCTTGACTGGGCATAGGAATTACCCGTGGTGCTGGATGTGGCAGAATTCGTTCCATTTGTTTGTGCCGATGATGCGGTGGTTTGAACTGCGGTGTTCACCGTTACCGGGGAATAGTCTACGAGATTTACGGTGATGCCGTCGGGGGTGCCGCCTTCACTATCCTCAATCTTCATTGAGGCCGATATCAAGACTGGGTAGTTCTCAAACTTCTCTTCTGTCGCGTTGGTTGAGGCACCCACGGGTATTTGGATGGGATTCATTGAGTAAAATGAAGGATTTCTAATGATAACTCTTTGCGAACACGTGAGAATAAATTGCTGATTTCTGGGCTGTGAGTAAGAATCTTGTGTAAGAACCTGTACGTCATTATAAAGAGATACTTTATAATCTATAGAAATAATGCCAATTGCTTTGTAACCGCTGTTACCATCCGTTAAATAAAGAGGTCTTGTAACGCTATATGAATAGGGGTCTTGTGCACGAAACATAAGTTCAAGCTCCACCAAAAATGAAGTAGTTGATGGCGTAGGACTTCTGCATGACGCTGAAGGCTTGGTTGTCGGTCCAGCTTGAAGATGTTGTCGAGGAAACTTCCGTACCATTATCGTTATATGTTACGGGGATATTGTTCGTGCCAATGCCGCCAGCGAAAGTAGCGGCGTACAGGTAGTTGTCGCTATCATGTTGGTTGTTGCCATAATAACCATTCTTGCTCGATGTACCGAAGCCCAGGCCTGTAGTCGCGTTCGCATTTTCTCCCCAGCCATAATGGGTATGAGATGGCATCTGGCTTAGTGATAGTTTTACGGTTTCGTTGCCGTATTGGGAAGATTGAGCATAGGTCGTTCCTGCTGTGTTTATGCCAGCACCAATGATCGTTAAGCCTATCAGGTTAGGAAGAACGTTTGTCCCAAGAAGACTCGCCAACTCAGGATATAAATCTGTATCGAAAGTATTGCCATTGCAATAAAGCCATCTATCCGACGGCGAGCTGCTATTCTGTAGGACTGCAACGATAGCGCCGACAGGAACATAATTGTAGGACATGTTTAACGATCCTGAGATTGAGTTGTGAAATTATTTTGTTTTGATACATTATTGATTCTATGCATAACTTTATTTCTGCATTTTTTTTTGTCAATACAGGAGAAAGGCGCAATCGCGATTGCGCGCCGTAATTTAGGGTCAACGGTTAAGCGATTACCATCTCAAGACGGACTTACTTATATTTCGGCAGCAGACTTGGCCCCCTTAATCCAGCGCCGCCCGCAATCCCGGTGCCAGCGGCTGTGCCTCGGTCAGCATCGTGCCGATCTGGCGTAGCAGGGCGGTGGTTTCCACCGACAGCGTGCGCGGGCGGACGAATTCGGGCGGGGCGGGGGCTGTCCCCTTTGGTTCGCCCTTGGCCGGTGCTGGGGCCTTTACGGCTACGGTCGCCGGTTCCAGTACGCCAGGGATTGGCCGCACTGCGACGCCCTGATGGGCGTAGTCCATGATGGTCTTGAAGGTCATGGCGGGGAGCGAGCCGCCGGTCATGTTGTTGGTGGAGGTGTAATCGTCATTGCCGAACCAGACAGCGGTTGTGAAATTGCCGGTATAGCCGACGAACCAGGCATCGCGATAGGCTTGCGTCGTGCCGCTCTTGCCAGCGGTGAGAATGCCATCGAGAGCGGCTTTTCGGCCGGTGCCGATATAGGGGACCTTGGTCAGCATCTGGTTCATGTAGTTATCGGCCTGCTCGGTCAGTACCCGGCGCGGGGCTGGTTCGTCACGGTCGAAATCGTAGAGCACATGGCCGCGATAGTCTCTGACATCGACAATGCCATGGCGGCGTGATTGCAGGCCCCCGGATGGCAGCACGGCATAGGCCGTCGCCTGGTCCATGGCCGTGACTTCCGAGGTGCCGAGCGGAATGGTGACATCCTTGCGGATCGGCGTTTCCACGCCCATGGCTTTCGCCATGCGGATGACGGAATCAACGCCCAGCCGGTCCTTGACGAGGCGGACCGGCACGGTGTTGATCGATTTGGCCAGCGCGGTCGTCAGCGTAATGCGCCCAGCATAGCTGTTGCCGTAATTATGCGGGCTCCAATTGCCCCAATTGACCGGACCATCGACAATGGTGGTCTCCGGGGTCAGGCCCGCTTCCATCGCCACCGCATAGGTGTAGATCTTGAAGGAGGAACCGGGTTGGCGCAGGCCGCGCGTGGCGCGGTTGAACTGGCTTTCGCCGTAGTCGCGTCCGCCGACCATGGCGCGCACCGCCCCGCCGTTTTCCAGCGTCACGAGGGCGGCCTGCTTAACGTTATATTGTTCGCCATATTCGCGCAACGTATTGCTGACAGCGGTTTCGGCGACTTTTTGCAGGCCCGGATCGATGGTGGTGCGCACGATCAGCGAATGTTCGGGAAAGCGGGAGGCGATGCGTTGCACCTCGTCAAACGCCCAGTCGAGAAAGAAGTCCGGTGCCTCGCGCTCGGCCCGGTCGACCACGGTGGCCGGATTGCGCCGGGCGGCAATCACCTGGCCCTCGCTCATGAAGCCGCTTTGCACCAGATTGCTCAACACTTCATTGGCGCGGCCACGGGCGGCGGGCAGGTTGACATGCGGCGCATATTTGGCCGGTGCCTTGAACAGGCCCGCCAGCATGGCGGCCTCGGCCAGATTGACGTCGCGCACGCTCTTGCCGAAGTAGAATTGCGAGGCCGCCGCCGCCCCAAATGTGCCGCCGCCCATATAGGCGCGGTCGAGATAGAGCGACAGGATTTCCTGCTTGGTCAGGTTCGCCTCCAGCCATAACGACAGGAAGGCTTCCTTGATCTTGCGCTCGATGGAGCGCTCATTGGTGAGAAACAGGTTTTTGGCGAGCTGCTGGGTGAGCGTCGAGCCGCCTTGGACCACGCCGCCAGCTCTGGCATTTTCGCTGAGCGCCCGGCCAAGGCCGATGAAATCAATGCCGAAATGATCGAAAAACCGCCGGTCTTCGGTGGCCAGCACCGCCTTGATCAGATTGTCGGGCAGGTCTTCGAACGGCACGGAATTTTCATGGATAATGCCGCGATGGCCGATGACATTTCCGTAGCGATCCAGAAAGGTGACGGCAAAATCGCCGCGATTGCGCCAATCCTTGACCGTTTCCTGAAAGGCGGGCATGGCCAGCGCCAGCATCACCACGGCACCGGCGGTTCCCAGCGTCATCGCTTCGCCCAGGGCCTCGAACAGCCATTTCTTCCAGCCGCGCATCCGAAACCGGCGAAAGAAGATCGTGGTTTCTTCCCAGAATTCGGCGGCCTGGAAGCCGGTATTCCATAAGGTGGAATCCAGCCAGGCGTCGAGTTTGAGAAAGATATGCCGCTTTTTCTTCTGCATGGCGGTTCCGGGGCCGAGCCTTAAGATGATCTGCTACAATATCATAGGCGTAGAGTGCCGGGGATGCTGTAGGCATATGCAACGCTTCACATGCAACGCTTGACAGGCGCCAAGCTTGCGCCCATGTCTGCGTTGATCGCGATATATCCCAGCCAATGGATCATATGCGACTTAACTTTTAACGAATCTATAAGATTGCCGCGGATTGGGTGCTCGCATCCGACCGATGGCCAAGGGCATGATGACCAGCGAACCCTATTGGAAGACCAAGCGCCTTGATGAGATGAACACTGTGGAGTGGGAAGCCCTCTGCGACGGCTGTGGCCTGTGCTGTCTCAACAAGCTGGAGGACTGGGAAAGCGGTGAGGTGGTCTTCACCTCCGTTGCCTGTCGTCTGCTGGATGGGGAAAGCTGTCGGTGCAAGGACTATCCCAACCGGCAGGCCACCGTGCCCGATTGTATCCAACTGACGCCAGATCAGGTCGAGGACATCGCCTGGCTGCCGCCCAGCTGCGGCTACCGGCTGGTGCATGAGGGGCGCGACCTTTACTGGTGGCATCCGCTGGTTTCGGGCGACCCTGAAACCGTCCATCAGGCCGGGATTTCCGCCCGGGGCCGCACGGTCAGCGAAGAGCATGTTTCTGTCGAGGATTTCGAGGATTATCTCTGTGACTGGCCTATGACGGTGCTCTTGCAGGCCGAAGAATCTGGCGACCAATAGGGGCATGAAATGACGACAGAAGCAGACGGACTTTTTTCCAAACTCGGCTGAAGCCTTCGTTTGGATCGATGCACTCTTAGTATAATTTTGACATTTGATCCTCGAGGGTGCGGCAAGGGGGTATCAAATGTCAATTTCATTCCACTAGACTGCCGTCTTGGCTGCCACCGGTCCGGTCAGAAGTGTCAGGTCGCCATTGACGGCATAGCGGTCGAAAATGGCCATCGCCTGCCGACGAATATTTTCCGGCACCTCGGCTCCGCGGCCCGCGATGCCCTGATTGATCCGCTTGCGTTCACCGTCACGCTTGTCGGCCAGCGCCTCGGTGATTTTCTGAGCCGCCTGGCTGTCCGCTCCGGTGAAGGTGGCGATCCGATCAGCCAGAACCGCCTTGTCACCGAGGAAATCCGTTTCATAGGAAACCCATAGCGGCTTGACCAGATTGAGCATTTCGCATCGCTGCCAACTCAGCAGAAACTGCGCATACCAGATCGCTTGAGCCGCAACCAGCATCTCAAGCCGCTCCTCGAAGGGCAGGTGGTGGTAATTGCTTGGCAGGCCGTCATCAAAAAAAATGGTGTCGACCGGACGGTTGGAAGCGCGCCAGGATTGGAACATATCATCGAGGCTGATCAGCGTGTCGAAGAAATTACGGACAGTGACGATAGGGCGGATGTTGTAAAGCGTCATCTGGCGGGCCAGATAGGGCGTGCATCGAATGTGATGCTGGGCGACATAGCCACGGCCGTTCAATCCATGCCGCATAAGCGCAAGCTCATCGGTTTCCTGCGAGCGCAGATTGCCTCCCAGTGCAGAGCCGCTGCCGGGTGTGAAGCTGGGAAGTGCCAGGTTGACCAGGGGGATATCCAGTGCCTGCACCAACGCCATCGAAATGAACGTCGAGGCCGATTTGGGCGCACAGGCCACCAGAACATTCGGCTGTCTGGCCCGGCTTGCCGTCAATCTCGCCCGAAATGTCAATTCGGCAAGTTGGGAAGTCGACAGCTTCAGACCCTGGGCGTCGCCATCGCTTACGGCGGGCAGAAAGAACGGATTGGCATGGCAAAGGGCCGCGGCGACTTCCAGAGCCCGGTTTGGCGGTACGGAGGACAGATAATCCATTCCCAGGCTTAGTGCTTCGCGCGGCGCCAGGGTGGAGATGTCTGCTAGCGTCTGGCCCAGCGTGTCTTCCAGGTTCAAACCTGCCTTGTCATTCGTCCGGATGCCGACCGCATGTTCCATGCTGCAACCTGTCCTTATCCTGCTGCGTCTATCCAAACGGAGGCTTTGGCCGAATTGGATATATCGACGCATAAACAAAAGCTTGGTGCATGAGAGCATGACTGAAGTGAATGCGTCGGTGCACCGGGG
The DNA here is from genome assembly GCF_021559775.1 of Gillisella vitis. Taxonomy (GTDB): domain Bacteria; phylum Pseudomonadota; class Alphaproteobacteria; order Rhizobiales; family Rhizobiaceae; genus Allorhizobium; species Allorhizobium ampelinum. Next base: position 682,862 of record NZ_CP056047.1, read on the forward strand.
TGTGTCTGTACCAAAGGGTTATTCGCAAGGGGCGAAAACGTTATGGTGTAAAGCTGACTGAGGAAGCTTGCGCCAGGCAGGAGCTTACAACCTCGTCCACGAGGGCCGGACCTCTACTGGTGGCATCCGCTGGTTTCGGGCGACCCTGAAACCGTCCATCAGGCCGGTATTTCCGCCCGGGGCCGCACGGTCAACGAAGAGCATGTTTCTGTCGAGGATTTCGAGGATTATCTCTGCGATTGGCCTTTGACAGTGGCCGGGGATGCGCCTTGACCGTTATCTGAGGATCTATCCTTAGAGTAAGTCTCGTACAAGTTTTACACTATAATTTCATCTCGATTGAAACCGTTTCGGTGCATTGGAGAGCCTATGTCGAGACTGGACTGGTCCCTTGTCAAAAGCTTTGTTCGCGAAGCGGCCCCGGTGCCCGACGCGGAATGGGTGTCGCGGAAATTCGATGAGTTCCTCCGGCGGACCGATCCCGCCGATGCTTTTGCGATTTCGGGTGTGTTCTCGCTGGCGCATCCGTTCTATGTGCCAAAGATGAGCGATGCCGCAGCCGACAGTCTGGCGATTTCTGTGCCGGAACTCGGCGAGGCTCTCATGCGGGCACGGCTGACGGCCTCGCGAGCGCATCAGCCGAATGTTCTGGTGGCGTGTCTGCCAAAATCGGCTTCCACCTTCATCGGTCAGAGCCTGATGAAAGTATTGAATGTGCCGATGGCGGTGCTGATGTCGTCCGCCTTGTCGCCGCAAACGCCTTTTTCCATGGGTATTACCCTGCGTGAGCAGGAAACGGACGAGTTGGCGTTGATCCAATACGGCAATAATGGCCTTGGCTATGTGGCGCAGCATCATTTGCGATGCACGCCCTATCTTTGCCAGCAGCTTGAGCTTTACAATATCCGCCCGATCGTCACCTACCGCAATGTCTATGACAGTCTGGTCAGTCTGGATGACATGATGCGCAAGCAGCAGCAGGAATGGGCGGCGACCCGTGATAAGGATGCGATCTATTTCAGCGACGGCTTGCCATCCAATTATTGTGAGCTGGACGACGAGACGCGCTATCTGATCCTGGTGGATCGCCAATGTGCCTGGTATCTACAATTCTTCATGAGCTGGAAACGCTGCGAAGCGCTTGGTCTGGTCAAGCCGCTCTGGGTCTCCTACGAGGAGGATTTTCTCGGCAACAAGCAGCGTCTGGCCGAGAGGATCGCCGCCTTTGTCGGGTCGGAATTCCTCGATTCCGCAAAGCTGTCCGAGGTGTTTTCCGAGACGATCCAGACGGGTCATGCCCGGTTCAACAAGGGTGTCAGCGGTCGGGGCAGCCAATTGCCTCAGCGTGTCAAGGATCGGATCAGGGCGAGTTTCGATCTCTATCGCGATGATTTCGATTTCTCTGAAATATTGCCGGATTGACGCCTTGCTTCTGCTGGCCCTTCAGCTTCGGCACGCCCGCTGGATTTTTGCACCATCGCCTCGGTTGAGGATTGCACCTTAGGTTGTGATTGGTTATATAGCGGTTCCGCAGACTGCGGGCTGTACTATCGTCATCTTATATTTGCTGATCTATTTCCTGTATCGTTCCGGCACGCGAATGTATCGGACCGCGATACGCTTTCGGTGAAATTGCAGGCATGAGGAGTGTTTGGCAATTCGAGCCGCAGACGCCGGGCTCTTGCTGTCATTCACGTAAAAATGTGTGAGTTCGATGTAACTTTTTTTGGTTATTTACTTCTGCCGATATTGATAGTTAAAGGCTAGAATGCAATTTTGAAAACGTCGCGAGCTGGATATTTTACTATTTCTGCTTGCAACCAGGAAGGACAAGCTCATGAATATCGGAGAAGCCGCCGCAGCCTCCGGCGTTTCTGCGAAGATGATCCGCTACTATGAGGAAATCGGGCTGGTTTTGCCGGCACGGCGCACCTCAAGCAATTATCGGGTCTATGGCGAAAATGAAGTCCACCGTCTGCGCTTTGTGCGGCGGGCGCGGACCCTCGGGTTTTCCCTGGAGGAAACGGAGCGGCTGCTGGCGCTGTGGAGCGACTCTGGCCGCAAGAATGATGATGTGCGCCAGGTGGCCATGAACCATCTGCGCGAACTCGAAGACAAGATGGAAGCCATGCAGGCCATGGTCGACACGTTGAAAAACCTGGTTGATCACTGCGAGCAGGGCGACCGCCCGGATTGCCCGATCCTGGAAAAGCTCGGTGGTTCTCCCACGCACAATAGCCGCAAGGTGGAAATGGAAGAGGCCTGAGCCTCGGCATAACGGGTTAGACGAAAGCCTTATCCGCTGTGGTTGTCTGCTTTATATCTGCCGCAATGTGCTTGACTGGCGGCAGAATAAATACGGGTGACAAGACCCGTTGTCGGACGCACCTGAACCCTGGGGGCGGGGGAATGGGGCGGGCGGCCGGTCGCAAGACCGGCCGTCAATCAAGACCTCAGTCGGCTGTATGCTGAACCAGACAGACCCGTGCGTCTCTGTTGTGCGGTTTGTGGTGTCTTCACGAGGGGCGGATTCAACAGCCTGAGCCTATAAACACAGCAGTTCTAAAGAGTTACAGCGTCCTTTGGCATTTTACAAAATGCACCGCGCTAGAACCGGCAATTGTGAAATTGAACCGGACGGGGTCTCACCACTCTTCTCTCATAGGCTGATTGGGCGTTAAGTGAGCCTCCGATTGTGGAAGACTGCTGTCTTCGTCACAATTAAAAATAAGAAAAAAAACCTAAATAGGAAAATAAGCATTGACGCCGTGACGGTGTTCTGTTAGGTTTTGTCTACGGTTGGAAATCTGCGGCTTCGGTCCTTCCGGTTCGATTTTTTACGTTCTCTTTCATACATTTACAGCGTTTTAACTCTGGTTGTGGCGGTTTTCCTTCCTTGTGATGGGAGCCTCGCCTGCCGGGAGGATATTCATCATGGATGATTTCGATATATCGCTTTACGGCTGCTGGCCTTTACCAGCGCTGTCCTTTGCCTGCGACCGGCATGGGTTAACCCTCAATGACGGGCTGGAAATCAAGGCTGCGGATCTTACTGCCCTGAGCGATCATTATGCCGGGCTGCTCAATGAGCTGACGCGGGAAATGTCGGCGCAATTCGAGCAGTTCCGGTTGTTGCGCGAAGGGGCGGCGGCGCTGATGGAGGGGGGCGATGAGGCGGCGGCAAAGCTCGCCCGTGCCGATCTGAAGGCGGCGACCGAAGCCATGTCGGTGATTGTCCGCACGCTGGAAAAAATCGATGCGCTGCAACGGCAATTGGTCCGTGACCGCGAAGCCGAGGAGGAGCGGGCGGGCGAGACCGAGACGCTGGATGTCGTCCAGGCCCGGCTGTTGGCGCTGGTGGAAACCCAGGCGGAGGCCAAGGCGGGCCTGCTGTTTGAGCGGTGGAAAGCGGAAAGTCTTGCTGCAACTGGCCCCCCGGGCGCGACAAGCGAGCAGCCAATTCAGACAACAGCGTGAGGGCCGCAGGTGACAGGACGTTCGGATCGGCTGTCGGCGGGCATATCGGTTGCCGCGCTTCTGGCGGCATCGCAGGCCGAAAACAATGGTTTATCCGCCCTGCGCCGGGAGATGCAAAACCTGCGTGACACGGTTTCGGCGCTGGGCGATGAAGGATCGCTGCTGGCGCAGACGATCAGCGGGCGGCAGGGCCATAATTCTCCGGTTCTAGCTGGTCAGGCGGATGGAAATAACGGCGTTGATATGATGCAGGGGCTGGAGCTTGCGGCCTTACAACGGTTGGCGCGTAGCTGGGCCTTGCTGCGGCACCCGTTGCAAGCACCGCCCGAGGGGGCGTGGCGCAATTGGCTTCTGATGGGCGGACGCGGTTCCGGCAAGACCCGGGCCGGAGCCGAATGGGTGCATGAGATCGCCTCGGCTGGTGAAAAATCCGCTGTGCGGATTGCACTGGTGGGCGAAACCCTGGGCGATGCCCGCGAGGTGATGGTGGATGGACTGTCGGGCATTGCCCGTATAGCCCGCCACAAACGCCCGGAAGTGGAAATTTCCCGGCGCAGGCTGGTCTGGCCGAATGGCGCGATGGCGCAGATGTTTTCCGCTGAAGACCCGGAGAGCCTGCGCGGCCCGCAGTTTCACTATGCCTGGTGCGATGAGATTGCCAAATGGAAACATGCCGAGGAGACCTTCGACATGCTGCAATTTTCCCTGCGGTTGGGGGATGATCCACGCCAGGTGATTACCACCACGCCGCGTCCGGTGCCGATCCTGAAACGGTTGCTGGCGGACCCCGGCACGCGGCTGACCCGGCTTTCCACCTTCGGGAATGCTTGCAATCTCGCGCCCGGCTTTATCGAGGCCTTGCAGGCCCGTTACGGTGGCACGCGGCTTGGCCGTCAGGAATTGGATGGTGAACTGATAGAGGACCGGGAGGATGCGCTGTGGCGGCGCGACCGGCTGGAGCAGTTGACGGTCAGGCTCAGTGAGCCGCTGCACCGCATTGTCGTCGGCGTCGATCCGCCCTCCGGGGCGGGTGCGCAATCGGTCTGCGGCATCGTTGTCGCCGGTCTTGATCGGCTTGGCCGGGCAGTGGTGCTGGCTGATTGTTCGGTGACGGGGGAAAGCCCGGCCAGTTGGGCGACCGCTGTGGTGCGGGCCTTTCGCCGGTTCGAGGCGGACCGGGTGGTGGCGGAGGTCAATCAGGGCGGGGAAATGGTTGGGGCGCTGTTGAAAAGCGTCGATGCCAACCTGCCGGTGCGCATGGTGCGGGCGACGCGTGGCAAGTTTTTGCGGGCCGAGCCTGTGGCGGCTCTCTATGAACAGGGCCGCGTTTTTCACGCAGCCCGTTTTGCCGATCTGGAAGATCAAATGTGTGATTTCGGCCCTGAGGGCCTGTCGAATGGCCGGTCGCCGGATAGGCTCGATGCGCTGGTCTGGGCTTTGACCGCGCTGCTTCTGGAATGCGCGGGCGAGCCGCGCATTCGCACGCTATAATTATTTGGTCGCAGGCGCTGACGGTGCCGAAGGTTGACGCATCTGGCGCCATTCGGATTCAAGGCGTTCAACGATATGGGCAGGAATGGTCCGGCTGGCCTCTGCAATCGTCTTGCTGATCTGGCTGCTGCTCTTGGCGTCCATCACATGTCTCCTGTGTTAACCGCCCGGCGCCCGTCATGGCGCGGCAGGGCTTGTTGCTCTGTGCCGCTCATAACCAGCGGTGGAGCGGAAAGTTCCACAAGCTTAAATCTTTGTAAATATCTCGTGACATGGCCTGAACCGATTGAATTTTGTTTAACCGATTTAAATCCCAGCATTTTTTGGGTTCAATCTCGCCGCGTTCGGCTGAGCCCTGCTATTTTAAGGGGAATTGGCAGTTTATGAACACCACAGCTTTGCAATCGCTCTTCAACCGGATCCGCGGTGAATTGTGTGGCGGGCGGCTCGGCACGGCTCAGGTGCAGGGCATCAACGCCATTCTGGCGGGCTGCGCGCGCCATGGTCTGACCGACCACCGCCATATCGCCTATGTGCTGGCCACAGCTTTTCATGAAACGGCGGGTCGTTTTCAGCCCCTGCGGGAAACGCTGGCGAAAACCGATGCCGAGGCCATCGACCGGTTGGAGCGCGCCTATGCAGCGGGCCGCTTGCCCCAGGTAAGCGCGCCTTACTGGCGGCCGGACGAGGCGGGACGGAGCTGGTTTGGCCGGGGCTTTGTGCAGATCACCCATAAGCGCAATTATCAGGCGATGTCGGTGGCGCTGGGCGTCGATCTTGTCGCCGAGCCGGCCCGCGCCCTGGATAGGGCGACGGCGGCGGATATTCTGGTGGTCGGCATGCGCGACGGGTTGTTTTCGGGCGTTAGGCTTGGCGATGTCTTCACCGCCACGGCAAGCGACTGGACCGGCGCCAGGCGCATCGTCAATGGGCAGGACCGGGCGGAACTGGTCGCTGGGTATGGGCGGGTGATCTTTGCGGGGTTGGGGTGAGGTTTGCTGAGAGCGTGGATGAAAGCGCCATGGGTTTTGTAAGGCGACATAGTACCCGTCACTTTTAGCTTTGCGTGCTGGGTTCCCCCTCACCCCGCCTCCGCTACGCTCAGCGGACCTCTCCCCGCTGGGGAGAGGAAACCATAAACGCTGCGGCGCTTTCCTTATTCTCTCCGCTAATTTTCCCGAGAGGCCAACTTTCCCCAGAGGCCAATTTTTTCTCCAGAGGATGGAGAGAAGCGGCAAGAGCCGCATGTGTCGTGCCTTTCTCTCTGTTGATGGGCACATCTGCGCAAATGCCCGACGGGACCCTTTCAATTTCAGGAGAACATTATGCTGTCTTCCTTTCGCCTGCCGTTTCGGCGGGCCAATCGTGCTGCTGTGTCGTCGGCGACGCCAACACAGACAAAAGCGGGGATACGACCCAGGGCGGGGTTGGAAATGCTGCTCTCCACCGGTGCCGGGCGCGGCACGGGGCGGTCTTATGCAGCCTTGTCACGCGCTGGCTTTCTCGGCAATCCGGTGGCGCATCGGGCGGTGCGGCTGGTGTCGGAGGCAGCAGCCGCTGTGCCGCTTCTGCTTTATCAGGGCCTGCCGCAGGAAGGGGCGGGCGAGTTGAGCGAGCATCCGGCGCTGGCGCTTCTGGCCCGGCCCAACGGGCGGGCAACGGGGGCGGATTTTTTTGAAATGCTCTATGGCCATCTGCTGCTGTCGGGCAATGCCTATCTGGAGCCGCTCTGGCTTGGCGGGCGGCTGATGGAACTGCATCTGCTGCGCCCCGACCGGGTCAGCGTCGTCGAGGGTCCCGATGGCTGGCCGGTGGCTTATGATTATCGTGCCGCCGGGGTGACGCGCCGGGTTGCCGCCGAAGGCGAGCCGCAGCCGATCCTGCATTTCAAGCTGTTTCACCCGCTCGACGATATCAGCGGTTATGCGCCGCTCGCTTCGGCCCATAACGCGCTGGATCTGCACAATGCCGCCGCCACCTGGAACAAGGCGCTACTCGACAATTCCGCCCGTCCCTCCGGGGCGCTGGTCTATCAGCCCAAGGAGGGTGGTAACCTGCCACCGGAACAATATCAGCGGCTGAAGGACGAGCTGGAACAGGGCTATTCCGGGCCAATGCAGGCGGGCCGCCCGATGCTGCTGGAGGGCGGGCTGGACTGGAAGGCGATGAGCCTGACCCCCCGCGACATGGATTTTACCGATGCCCGCAATGGCGCGGCCCGCGATATTGCGCTCTCGCTCGGCGTGCCGCCGATGCTGCTGGGCATTCCCGGCGACAATACCTATGCCAATTACCAGGAGGCCAACCGAGCCTTCTACCGGCTGACGGTGCTGCCGCTGATCCGCCGTACCGCCGCCAGTCTATCAGGCTTTTTATCCGACGGGTTTGGCGAGGTCTTGTGCCTGAAGCCTGATCTCGATCAGGTCGAGGGCCTGTCCAGCGAGCGTGACGCGCTGTGGTCGCGGGTCGGGTCTGCCAGCTTCCTCACCGACGAGGAAAAGCGGCAGGCGGTTGGATATGACCCGTAAAAGCTATCATTTTCAATCGGTTGATGTCTGATCCGGACTCTGTTCCGCAGGAGGGTGATTCAGAGTGTGAACATCTGCACCCTGTTTCTGAGCAGACGCACATAAGCGATTCTAAAGATTAGAATTTCCGGATGAACTGCGGCGGATTTGCGCCTGTATCCACAATCATAAGACGAAAAGATTAATAAAATGACCGATTTTACACCCGACACGCCCTTATGGGGTGCGCGGCTGGCGGGCGCATTGGCGGGGTCCGCCATCTCGCTGGTCTATCTTCTGCCAAGAGGGCGGCGCGAGGCGGCGACCCGGTTTTTCACCGGGCTGGCCATCGGGCTGATCTTCGGCGGTGCCACCGGCCAATGGCTGGCCCGCAAGCTGGACATTCTGCAAAGCCTGTCCGGTGCCGAAATCATGCTGGCCGGGGCGACGCTTGCCAGCCTTTCGGCCTGGTGGGCGCTGGGTGCGCTGGCGCGGTTTGCAGGCCGCTATGGGCGCAAGGACGGCTGAAGCCGTCGATCTCATTCCAGATTAAAGGCCAGATTAAAGGAGAAATTCATGCACGCTTATCGCGGGCCAGGAAAGCTGGTGCGCAAATTTGCCGATCTGACCCTGTCGGATCTCAGCGGCGACGGCACGTTCAGCGGCTATGCCAGCGTGTTCGGCGAGGTGGATCTGGGGCGCGATGTGATCGAGCCGGGAGCGTTTCGCACCAGTTTGCAGGGGCGCGGCGCAGGCGGCATCCGCATGCTTTACCAGCACGATCCCAACCAGCCGATTGGCAGCTGGACGCTGCTCAAGGAAGACGCGCGGGGCCTTTATGTCGAGGGACGGCTTTCCCCCGGCGTCAAGCGCGCCGAGGAGGTGCGTGCCCTGATGAAATCAGGCGCGCTGGACGGGCTGTCGATTGGTTTCCAGACGGTGAAATCCCGTCAGGACGCCAAGACCGGCATTCGCCGCATTCTGGAGGCCGATCTCTGGGAAATTTCCGTCGTCACCTTTCCCATGGCCCCTTCGGCCAGGGTTTCCAATGTCAAGCATCAGCGGTTTTACCGCGACAAGGATACCGAGCTGATCCGGGCGATGCGCCGGGCAGCCCGGACGATGGCCAACAGCAATTTCAAATAAAGGATGGATTTATGAGCGATCATCAGATGACAGCCCCCGAAATCAAGGCGATCCCGGAAACCATGGCCGCCGCCTTCGACGACTTTATGGAAGCCTTCGAGGGCTTCAAGCAGGCCAATGACCAGCGGCTTGGCGAAATCGAGCAGAAGCTGACCGCCGATGTCGTCACCCGCGACAAGGTGGAGCGGATCAACAAGGCGATGGACGAACAATCTCGGTTGCTGGACCAGCTAGCGCTGAAAAAGCTGCGCCCGGCACTGGGGTCGAACGGCAATCGCGGCGGTTCCGGCAGCCTGGAGGCGACGGAGCGCAAGGCGGCCTTCGAGGCCTATATCCGGCGCGGCGATGAGACGGCGCTGCGCGATCTCGATGCCAAATCCATGGCGATTGGTTCGGATGCGGATGGTGGCTATCTGGTGACGGATGAGACCGATAGCGAGATTGGTCGCAGGCTCGCCTCCATCTCGCCGATCCGGCAATTGGCCAGCGTCCGGCAGGTATCGGGCGCCGTGCTGAAAAAGCCGTTTGCCCCAAGCGGCATGGCCTCCGGCTGGGTGGCGGAAACCGCGGCCCGCACGCAGACCGATACGCCGCAGCTGACGGAACTCAGCTTTCCGACCATGGAGATTTACGCCATGCCCGCCGCCACCCAGTCGTTGCTGGATGATGCGGCTGTCGATGTCGAAGCCTGGATTGCTGGCGAGGTGGATATTGCCTTTGCCGAGCAGGAAGGGGCGGCCTTTGTGGCGGGTGATGGTGTCAACAAGCCGAAGGGCTTCCTCGCCTATGAGACGGTGGCCGACACCGCCTGGGCCTGGGGCAAGATCGGCTTCAAGGCGACCGGCGCTGCCGGTGGCTTTGCCGCAAGCGGGCCATCCGACGTATTGCTCGACACCATCTACGCGCTGAAGGCCGGTCATCGCCAGAACGGCACGTTTGTGATGAACCGCAAGACCCAGGGCGAGATCCGCAAGTTCAAGGATGCCGACGGCAATTACCTCTGGCTGCCGCCCGCAGGCCCTGGCCTTGAAGCCTCGCTGATGGGCTTTCCGATTGCCGAGGCTGAGGACATGCCCGATATCGCCGCCAACGCCTTTTCCATTGCCTTTGGCGATTTCAAGGCCGGGTATCTGGTGGTTGATCGCATGGGCGTGCGGGTGCTGCGCGATCCCTATTCGGCCAAGCCCTATGTGCTGTTCTACACCACCAAACGGGTTGGCGGTGGAATGCAGAACTTTGAAGCGCTCAAGTTGATCAAGTTTGCGGCCAGTTAATTTGGTCCGGTAAAGCCGCGCTTTACCGTGAGATACCCCCTCTGTCCGGCAAGGCAGAGGGGGTAGATCCTTGCTTCAACATTCTCCCGGAGACCCCAACACATGACCATCACCACCCTCACTCCGCCGCAGGCGGAGCCGCTGACCCTTGTCGATGTGAAGGCGCAATTGAAGATCGATACCGATGATGAAGACGATCTTCTCTCCGGCCTGATCACCGCTGCCCGCCTGCATCTGGAGGCCGAGACCGGGCTTTGCCTGATGCGCCAATCGCTGCGGCTCTATCTGGATGACTGGCCTGACAGCGAGGTGATTCAGCTTCCCAAAGGTCCGGTGCAAACCATTGATGCCGTGACGGTTTTTGATGAAAATGGCGATGAACTTCATGTTTTACTGAAAGATCATCTGCTGGACGGACAAGCGCGACCCGCAAGGCTGTGGCTGCGCGACCGGCCTTTGCCGGGACGGCCGCTCAACGGCATCGAGATTGATTTTACCGCAGGCTTTGGCACGGCGGCCACCGATGTGCCGGATACGCTGCGCCGGGCGATGAGCCTGCATGTTGCGGCCATGTATGCGTTTCGTGGTGTAGTGGCGCTGGCCGATCAGCCTGCTGCCCTGCCGCTCGGCTATGAGCGGCTGATCGCGCCCTTCTGCCGAAAGGGCCTGTGATGGGTGCCTTCACCATGCCCGATCCGGGCCGGATGACGGCGCGCCTCACGCTGGAACAGCCGGTCAATGAGCCTGACGGTCAGGGCGGGGTGAGCCAGGGTTGGCAGGCGATTGCCACGCTCTGGGCGCTGATCGAGCCGCAATCCTTCACCCGTGAAGAGCGAGGCGAAGCGGAAATCGCCACCATAGACCAGACCGTCACCATCCGCTTTCGCACCGATGTGGCGCGCGGCCATCGGCTGGTGAAGGGAACGCGAATCCTGGCGGTCCGGGCGCTGCGCGACCCGGATGAGACCAAGCGGTTTCTGCTGCTGGATTGTGAGGAGGAGGTGAGATGAGCCTGCAATTTTCAACAAATGGGCAGCAGGGTGCGGTGACGGATTTTACCGCTGCGCTGCGGCGCAGGGTGGAAGAGGCCGCCAGCCGGGCGGCTGCCAAAAGGCAAAGCGCGAGCGAAGAGCCGAAGGGCGAGCGTATCGGGGAGGCGGCTGATGACCAGTCCGGTCAATGACTTGCTGACCGCAATGACGGCGGCGGCGCTTGCCGATGCCAGCATTGCGGCGATCATCGGTGCTGATGGGGTGAAGGATCGGCGGTTGCTGCGCTCCGCCCAGCCTTACCTGATGGTAGGCGAGGTGACGGTCACGGATATCTCCACCGATGATGACGGGTTGATCGAAGCGCTGGTCAGCTTGCAGTCCTGGTCCTCGCTCAGCCGCCGCGAGGCGGAAAGCCTGGCGGCGATGGTGCGTGCCGTGTTGCAGGATGCGGCGCTGTCGCTGGCCCATGCCCGCCTGATCGCCTTGCGCCATATCAAGACCGTCAGCCGCCGCGAGGCAAAGACCGGCCTGTTTCTGGCCGAGCTGCAATTTCGCGCTGTTATTGAATGATTTTGGTCTGGCGCGCCAGCATGGCGAGAAAGATCAGTGCTGCCAGCACCAAAGCGCTGACGGCCAGGGTGAAGGTTAGAAGCAGCGGCAGGCCGCCGCGATCCAGCAGACCGGCGATCACCACCGGCGACAGCGCCTGGGAGATATTGCCGGGCAGTGCCAGTTTGGCTGATATCCCGGCGTAGCGGCTGGCGGAAAAGAAGCCGAGCGGCAGCACGGTGCGCGAAATGGCCGACAGGCCGGAGCCGATGCCGTAGGCACCGATAAACAGGCCGAGCATCCATACGGAGCCATGGCCGAATGCCAGTGCCAGGAAGCCGATGACGATCAGCCCGGTGGCCACAAGGCCTGATGTGACGGGCGAGGCGTGTTTTCCGGCAAGGGTATCGGCGGCACGGGCGGAAATGCCGAGCACCGAGCGCAGTGACCCCAGTTGCAGGGCCAGCGCCGGTGTGGCGCCAGCCTGTGTGAGCATTTCGATCAGCGATGACGAGACGCCGAAAGTGACGCTGCTGAAGCCGATGCTGATGACGGCAAGCGCGATCATCGCCTGCTTTTGCTGGCGCATCGTCAGCGGCATTGGTTCGCGGTCTGCTGCGGCCTGCGCCGTTTGCGACCGGGCTTTGATGGGCGGCAGGGCGAAGCGATGCAGGGGAACCAGCACCAGAAGATGGCAGGCTGCTGCAATCAGCAAGGTATCGCGCCAGCCCAACAGGCCATTCAACCAGCTGAGCAGCGGCCAGAAAATCGCCGTTGAAAGGCCGGTGAAAATCATCAGCAGGCCGATCACGCTTTTCGCCGACGAGCCTTCGCGCTCGACGACCGCCGTATAGCAGGCCACGCTGAGCGCCAGGGTGCCAGCAATGCCGATGGTGAACCAGGCGGCGAAATAGGAAGCCATGCCTTGGGCTTGCGAGAGCAGTGCGAGGCCGAAAGCAAACACAACCGAACCCGCCGCCATGACCTTGGCGGCCCCGTGCCTTTCCAGCAGGCGGCCGCTGGCCGGTCCGGCAAAACCCATGATCAGCAGCATCACCGTGGCGCCGAGAAAGCCGGTCTCGTTGCTGATGCCGATATCGGTGGCGATGGTGCGGCCGAGAACGCCAAACAGGTCGAAACTCGTGCCCCAGCCGACAATCTGGCTGATGGACAGCACGCTCAGCAGCCGCAAGCGTGCCAGCGATGCGGCATTGTGGGGAACGGGACTGGGAGAATCGGCGGGGAGAGCGGACATGCAAGCAACCTAATCGGTAGATCAGCATAGTGCCGCATCTGTGTAAGTTTCAAGACACGGCTGTGTCTGGTCCAGACATTTACATCTGTTTGCAGCACCGGTGCGGACAACCTTTACTGTCTTTTTACGCGAGTTTTCGCGGTCACACCAGTTTTGGTGCTTCCCCTGCGGGCCTCTTGGTCTCCTTACCTTCGTCCTGGGTTTTCTCTCTGAAAAAGGGACGGGCGGTCGTGCCGGCTTGGCTGGGTCCGCGCGTGGGAGAGACCCCTGAAAACGGGGAGGGGGTGGATGTCGCCCTGGCGTGGTTGGCGGCCGGATTGCGGATTTCTAGTTATTTTCAAGGAGATTTTTTATGGTGGCCCAGAGGGGTAAGGACCTGCTGCTGAAGATTATCAGCGGCAGCGATTATGTAACCGTTGCAGGACTGCGTTCGCGCAAACTGGCCTTCAATACCGAAACCGTCGATGTGACCGATGCCGACAGCGCCGGGCGCTGGCGCGAGCTTTTGGCTGGTGCCGGTGCCAAACGCGCCTCGCTATCGGGGGCCGGGCTGTTCAAGGACCAGTCCTCCGATGAACTGGTCCGGGCGGCTTTTTTTGCCGGTTCGGTGTTGAGCTGGCAGGTGGTGATCCCGGCTTTTGGCACGGTGACCGGCCTGTTTCAGGTGACGGCGCTGGACTATTCCGGTGAGCATGATGGCGAGTTGAAATTCGACATCGCGCTGGAATCGGCAGGGGCGATTGCCTTTGAGGTGACGGCATGAACGGGGGGACGGGGAATGTTAGTATGGGCGTGCGCGCCAACCGCAGGCGCGGCGAAGTGGAAGCGGTGATTGATGGCGAGCGGCGGATTCTGTGCCTGACGCTGGGCGCACTGGCCGAACTGGAAACCGCCTTTGCCGCCGACAGTCTGGCGGATCTTGCCCTGCGGTTTTCCAGCGGCAAGCTTTCCAGCCGCGACCTGATCCGCATTCTGGCGGTCGGTTTGCGGGGCGGCGGCAATTGTTGCGCCGATGAGGATGTCGCCGACATGTGCGTCGAGGGTGGGCTTGCGGCCTGCGTCGCCATTGTCCGCGAATTGCTGCTCGTCACGTTTGGAACGTCCGATCAGTCCGCCTCAGCCGGGCAGGCCGCTTCGATAGGGGAAGGTGATCTCGCCCGCCCTTGAGTGCCGCAGCGGGGCGATCCGACACGGCAAAGCCGCCTCCCTTTCCATGGGAGGCGGTGATGCATGCCGGATTTCACCTGCTGCGGCTGACCCCGCAGGCCTTCTGGGCGCTGACCCCACGTGAATTCGCCGCCATGAGCGGGGCGTTTCGCCCCGTCGCCACCGCTCGCACTGAGCTTGCCCGTGCCGACCTGGAGGCGCTGATGGCCCGCTATCCCGACCGTGCCTTCCTGACCGCAATATAGAAGAGGTAGACCATGGCCGATGACGAAACCCTGTCCTTCGGGATTGATCTCGACGCTTCCGGGGCGACCAAGACCCTCGACGATCTGGAAAGCCGCTCGAAAAGCTTTGGCAGCGCGCTGACATCGGCGCTGAAATCCGCCACGAGCGGCGGTGGCGATCTGGAAGACACGCTGAAATCGCTGGCGAGCCAATTGTCCAGCATTACCCTGTCGTCCGGGCTGCAACCGTTGCAAAGCAGTCTGTCGTCGCTGGCCTCCAGTGCCACCTCCAGCCTGTCATCGGGGATCAGCTCGCTGTTTGCCTTTGAGAAGGGCGGCGTGCCTGGCTCGATCAAGCCTTTTGCCTCTGGTGGGGTGGTGTCCAGCCCCACCTATTTCGGCATGGATGGCGGCAATACCGGGCTGATGGGTGAGGCGGGCAGCGAGGCGATCCTGCCGCTGAAACGCGGCTCGGATGGTTCGCTGGGGGTTGCCACCCAGGGCGGCGGCTCCTCCGGCACGCAGGTCAATGTCAACGTCACTACCCAGGATGCGTCGAGCTTCACCAAGAGCCAGTCGCAGATTTCCAGCCTGCTGGCCCGTTCCGTCAAGCGCGGTCAGCGCAATTTGTGAGGTGAAACCATGGCAACCGCCTTTCACGAGGTGCGCTTTCCGCTGCGCGTGTCGCTTTCAACCAGCGGCGGGCCGGTGCGGCGCACGGATATTGTCAACCTGTCGAATGGCCGCGAAGTGCGCAACCAGCGCTGGGCCAATTCGCGCCGCAGCTATGATGCCGGGTCGGGGGTGAAATCGCTTGCCGATCTCTACACGGTGCTGGAGTTTTTCGAGGCGCGTGGCGGCCAGATGGCCGGGTTCCGGTTTCGAGATCCGCTGGATTCCAATTCCGCCGGGCCGGGCCGGGCCGTGAGTGCTGAAGACCAAAAGATCGGCACCGGCGATGGCGTGACCGCCAGCTTTCAACTGGTCAAGACCTATGGCGATGCCGGTGGCGGCTGGAGCCGCAGCATTGCCAAGCCAGTTGATGGCACCGTGCTGATTTCGGTGGATGGCGAGCCGGTCAACGGGTTCAACTGCGATAGCACCACCGGGCTGGTGTCCTTCAATCAGGATTTTATTCCTGCCTCCGGTGCCGTCATCCGGGCGGGCTTCCAGTTCGATGTGCCGGTGCGTTTCGACACTGACCGGATCGAGATCAATCTCGAAGCCTTCAATGCGGGTAGCATTCCCTCCATTTCGCTGACGGAGATCATTCCATGAGGACAATTGATGCCGCTTTGGCGCGTCATCTGGCGGGCGACGCCACGACGCTGTGCACCTGCTGGCGCGTCACCCGCAGCGATGGGCTGGTTTTGGGCTTTACCGATCATGATCGGGACCTGACCCTGCGCGGCACACTGTTTCATGCCGCAAGCGGTTTTTCCGCCAGCGATGGTGAGGCGGAAAACAGCTTGTCGGCTCCGACCTCCGAAGTTGCCGGTGGTTTTTCCAGCGAGGTGATCACCGAGGCCGATCTGATTGCCGGGCGCTATGACGGTGCGCGCATTGAGGTCTACCGTGTCAACTGGCAGGTGCCGGACCAGCATGTTCTGCTCAAGGTGCAGGATGTTGGCGAGGTCAAGCGCCAGACGGGGCAGTTTACCGCCGAATTACGCAGCTTTGCCGCCAAGCTCTCCCAGGATCAGGGCCGCACGCTGGGTCGCCGCTGCGATGCCAGCCTGGGCGACAGCCGCTGCGGTATCGATTTGAGCATTGAGGGTCGCACCGTCAGCGTCGTTTTGGTGACGATGGCGGCCTCCGACCGGCTCACGGTTTCGGGGCTGGATGCCTATGATGACGATCATTTCCGCTATGGCCGGATCACCGCCACATCAGGGGCAGAGACCGGCCTGACCGCCGAGATTGAAACCAGCCGCCCCGGAGAGGGCGGCACGGAGCTGACACTGTGGCTGCCCTTGGAGGTGACATTGTCACCTGGCGACACACTTAGCATCGCCATCGGCTGCGACAAACGCTTCGCCACCTGCCGCGACAGCTTCGCCAACGCCGCCAACTTCCGCGGCTTCCCGCATATGCCCGGCAGCGATTTCGCCTATTCCTATGTCAGTGGCCAGACGACCCATGATGGGTCGGTGCTGTTTGAGTGAGGGGGATTGCATGTCCTCGATCAACACGCAGGTCCTTTCCTTGGCCGAGGGGTGGATTGGTACGCCCTATCGCCATCAGGCCTCCACCAAGGGCGTCGGTTGCGATTGTCTTGGCTTGGTCCGAGGCATCTGGCGGGAGCTTTATGGGCAGGAGCCGGAAGTGACGCCTGCCTATGCGCCTGACTGGGCCGAGCGGTCGGGAGAGGACCGGTTGATCGAGGCGGCGGGGCGGCATTTCACCCTGATCGACAGTCTTGGCGAGGCTTTGCCCGGTGATCTCCTGGTCTTCCGGTTTCGCGCTCATTACGCCGCCAAGCATCTGGGGCTTTTGGCGGCGGACCAGCAGTTTATTCACGCCTATGAGCAGGCGGCGGTGGTCCGCTCCGCCCTAGTGCCCGCCTGGCGGCGGCGTGTCGCGGGCGTCTATCGTTTTCCGGAGAAGTGATCGATGGCAACTCTTGTTTTTCAGGCAGCCGGTGCGGCCATCGGTAGCATATTCGGGCCTGTTGGCACCATGTTGGGCCGCGCCGTGGGGTCGCTGGCCGGCAATATGGTCGATCAGGCGCTGATCAACGGCAGCTCCACCACGACAGGTTCGCATCTGTCGTCGGCGCGGATCGGCGGGGCCAGCGAAGGCACGGCGCTGAACCGGGCCTATGGCACGGTGCGCATCGGCGGCACGCTGATCTGGGCGACGCGGTTTGAGGAAAAGACCACCACCGAGACCTCCGGCAGTAAATCCACCGGCAACAAGACCAAGAGTTACGATTATTACGGCAATCTGGCGCTGGCTTTGTGCGAGGGACCGGTGGCGGCCATCCGCCGGGTCTGGGCCGATGGCGAGGAAGTGGATCTGACCGAGGTTGAGATGCGCTTTTATCCGGGCAGTGAGGATCAGGGCGTCGATCCGCTGATTGCCGCCAAGCAGGGCGAGGGCAATGCGCCCGCCTATCGCGGCGTCGCCTATGTGGTGTTCGAGCGCCTGCCGCTTGACGATTACGGCAACCGTCTCCCCGTGCTGCAATTTGAGATAATCCGCCCGTTGGGCGCGCTGGAAAGCCAGGTCAGGGCCGTGACCATCATTCCCGGCGCTACCGAACATGGCTATGCCACCACAGCCATTACCGAGGAAACCGGCGATGGCGAAGAGCGGATCATCAACCGCAATACGCTGGTGGCCGCCACTGACTGGCAAGCTTCGCTGGATGAGTTGCAGGCGGTATGTCCCAATCTCGTCCGTGCCGCGCTTGTTGTCAGCTGGTTCGGCACCGATCTGCGGGCCGATCAATGTGCCGTCCTGCCGGGCGTCGAAGTGGCGACACGGCGCGATGAAAGTCGGGGCTGGAGCGTGGCCGGCATCGGGCGCTCACAGGCCCGGCTGGTCAGCCAGAGCGGCGGTGGCCCGGCCTATGGCGGCACGCCCAGTGATAAAAGCGTTATCGAAGCGATCAAGGATCTCAACAGCCGGGGCATTGCCACCTGCCTCTATCCCTTCGTGATGATGGATATTCCCTCCGGCAACGGCTTGGCCGATCCCTATGGCGGAACCGAACAGGCGGCCTATCCGTGGCGCGGTCGTATCACCTGTTTTCCGGCCCCTGATCTTACCGGATCGCCTGACGGCACGGACGCAGTGGACGGCATTATCGAGGCCTTCATGGGCAAGACCACGGTTGATGATTTCTTCGTACTCGGCACCACCATCCTTTATACCGGCAACAAGAACGGTCGTGACAGCGGCTATCGGCGTCTGGTGCTGCATTCTGCGCTGCTGGCCAAGGCCGCGGGCGGGGTGGACAGTTTCGTGATCGGCTCGGAGCTGAAGGGCCTGACCACCCTGCGCGGTGCGGGCAACAGCTTTCCCTTCGTTGCCGCCTTGATGCGGTTGGCTGAGGATGTGCGCGCCATTCTGGGGAGCCAGACCAAGCTGACCTACGGGGCCGATTGGAGCGAGTATTTCGGCTATCACCCTGATGACGGGTCCGGCGATGTGTTCTTCCATCTTGATCCGCTCTGGGCCTGCGCGGCCATCGACGCTGTAGGCATCGACAATTACATGCCGCTTTCGGACTGGAACGACGCGGATTTCACCGCCGATAATCCGGATGGGTTTACCATTGCGGATGACTGTGCCGCCATGCAGGCGCAGATCGCCGCCGGGGAGGGCTATGACTGGTATTACCCGAGCCTTGCCGCCCGCAAGAAACGCGAGCGCGCAGCCATTACCGACGGTTTGGCGGGCAAGCCCTGGGTCTATCGCTACAAGGACATTCAGTCCTGGTGGGAAAACCACCATTACAACAGGGTCGGCGGGGTTGAGCTTTCCACGCCAAGCGCCTGGGAACCAAAGATGAAGCCGATCTGGTTTACTGAACTGGGCTGCCCGGCGGTGGAGCGTGGCGCCAACCAGCCGAACGTGTTTCCCGATCCGAAATCCTCGGAAAATGCGCTGCCGTATTTCTCTTCCGGCATGCGTTCGGATGCCATGCAGCGGCGGTTTCTTGAAGCGCATCTGGGGTATTGGCAGGGGGAGGCGGCACCCGCTGGCATGGTCGATGCCGATCATATCTTTCTCTGGACCTGGGACAGCCGACCCTTTCCGGCCTTTCCCTATGATACTGATCTGTTTGCTGATGGCGACAATTGGCGCAGTGGCCATTGGCTGAACGGGCGGCTGGGCGGCGGCACGCTGGCTGAGGTGATTGCCGCGATATTGGAAGATTGCGGCTTTACCGATTACGATGTCTCTGCCGTCACCGGCGATCTCTCGGGCTATGTGCAGGGCGATATATCCTCGGCCCGCAGCCTGATCGAGCCATTGACCGAGGCCTTCCTGATCGACGTGATCGAGGATGGTGCCGTGCTGCGGTTCCGCTCACGCCAGGCCGCCAGTTTGAAGGCGGTCGAGACCCGGGTTTTCGTCGATACCGAAGACGAACCGTTCTGGACCGAGACCCGGGGCGATAGCACCGATTATGCCGGTCAGGCCGTATTGGATTTTTACGATCCCGCCAATGATTACGAGGATGCCAGCGTCCGCTCACGCCGCGTGGTGGGGACATCCGCGAAGCTTTTGTCCAGTGATTTGCCGGCGGTGCTGGATGAGGCGAGCGCTTTGGCCGTGGTTGAAACGCAATTGCGCGATCACCGGATCGGGCGGCGCAGCCTGACCCTGTCGCTATCGCCCTCGCAACTGGCGCTTCAGCCCGGTGACGTGCTGACCTTGCCGGAAGGGCCATCTGGCCGGTTCCTGATCACCCGCATTGAGGACAGCAGCACGCTGTCGTTGGAACTGACCGAAGTGGCAGCGCCGGTCTCCAGCGCGATTACGGTTGCCAGCAGCGGGCGGGTGCAGAGCGGGCGGGCCTCGGACGGGTTTGCGCCGCTGTGGCGGCTGATGGACCTGCCACGCCTTGACGATGGCGAGGACGGCAGTTTTGCGCGCGCGGCTGCCTATGCCAGTCCTTGGCGCAAGATCGTACTGTCGTCATCCGCCGAGACCGAGAACTATGCGACCCGTGTCGTGGTGGATGGCCCAGCAACCCTCGGCAGCCTGTCATCGGCATTGGCTGCGGGTGTGTCGGGCCGGTTCGATAAGGCCAATCGTCTGACCGTTACTCTGTCGCATGGCAGCTTTTCCTCTGGTTCGCGGCTGTCGGTGCTGAATGGCGATAACCGCCTTGCGATCAAGGCCGCCAATGATGTCTGGGAGGTGATTGGCTTTCTGACGGCGGAGGAGGTGGAAAGTGGCGTCTGGCAATTGTCCGGCCTGTTGCGCGGCCTCTATGGCACGGAGGACGCCATGGCCGCAGGCGCGGTCTCCGGCGCGCAGGTGGTTCTGCTCAACAGTGCGGTGACTGCGCTTGACCTTGCCGATAGCGAAATCGGCCTGACGCTGAACTGGATCGCCGAGGCCGCAGGCACCAGCCTTGCGGCCAAGGGGCCGGTCAGCTTTTCCGGCGGCGTGCGGGCGTTGACGCCGCTTTCCCCGGTGCATCTGCGCGCCAGCCGCGCGCCCAGCGGCGATATTGCGCTGAGCTGGGTCCGGCGCGGCCGCACCGATGCCGATAATTGGACGCCATCCGATATTCCGCTCGATGAGGAAAGCGAACGCTACCAACTCGATATTCTCGACGCTGGAAAGGCGGTGCTGCGCAGCGTCACCCTGACCTCTGCGGCCTATGCCTACAGCGCCGAGTTGCAGGCCACAGATTTTGGCGTGGCACCCTCGACGCTTTCCATCCGGGTCCGCCAGATTGGCCGCCATGCCAGCGGCATCGCGGCTGAAGCACAGTTCATTTTCTGATCTTCAACCCGAAAATCTCCACCGAAAACAAGGGAAATCGACATGAATGATAGCAAACCATGGTATCTCTCCAAGACTGTCTGGGGTGCGCTGGTCGCTATCCTGGCGTCCGGCCTGCAACTTGGCGGGTTCGAGCTTGGTGTTCTGGAACAGGGTCAGTTGACCGATGGACTGGTGGCGCTGGCCGGATCGGTGGGCGGGCTCGTTGCGCTCTATGGCCGGCTGGTGGCAAGCCACGCCATCGTCCCCCAGGCGAACCGGCCGCCCCCGGAAAAACCCTGAACGGCAATGGATATCGCTCCTAATCTGCCAATAATCTCATAAATTGAAATGCTTGGCCTGTCGCAGATCTGTCATGCAGATCGTGCCACAGGCCAAGATTACCATGCATTCATTTGCCATTCAGCCGCTCTTCGGTAACACTGACACCACGATAACCGAATGCGGCAGAGTGGCAGTTGATGGCATCCAAATCGATCATAGGCAGTATCGCAGCCGGGCTTATTGCCTGGACGGTACCGGCGACCACAACGCCGGTCCCCGATGCCGTGCCTATGTCGCAGATGTTGTCTGGCCCCAGCGGGTCGTCTGCACCTGTCATCGTCCAGGCGCAGAACCAGAATCAGAACAACGACAATTCCGACAGTAACGACAGCAAATCCAATGGCAGGGTCGATTGCCGTTCGGCGGCGCTCAGGGCCGTTGAGCAGGCGGGCGGGCAATTGCTCTCGGTGCGGCTGTCGGGCGGCCAATGCGTGATTACCATCCTCGTGCCGGGCACCGGCGACAATGCTCGGCCTCGCAAGATGACGGTCCAGGTGTCCCGCTGAGGCTGGTTTTGAGCCAAGGGGTAGTGTAAGGCTTTCTATCTGTTGGTTATTTTTTCTCATGCGGTCTGGTTTTCGGGACCTGCCCGCGGGATCGCCCGGCTGGCGCCAGCATGGCAAAACGGAGAAGTGAAGAATGCGCATTCTCGTCGTCGAGGACGATGTCAATCTGAACCGCCAGCTGGTCGAGGCGCTTCAGGAGGCAGGCTATGTGGTCGACCAGGCCATGGATGGCGAGGAAGGTCATTATCTAGGTGATACCGAGCCTTATGACGCCGTGATCCTCGATATCGGTCTGCCGACCATGGACGGCATTACGGTTCTGGAAAAGTGGCGCTCTGCCGGACGTGTCATGCCGGTGCTGATCCTCACGGCCCGCGACCGCTGGAGCGACAAGGTATCCGGTATCGACGCTGGTGCCGACGACTATGTCACCAAGCCTTTCCACGTCGAAGAGGTGCTGGCGCGCATCCGGGCGCTGATTCGCCGCGCCGCCGGCCATGCCTCGTCGGAAATCGCCTGCGGGCCGGTGCGGCTCGACACCAAGAGTTCCAAGGTCACCGTTTCGGGCAAGGCGCTGAAACTCACCTCGCATGAATTCCGGCTGCTGTCTTATCTCATGCATCACATGGGGGAGGTCGTGTCGCGCACCGAGCTGGTCGAGCATATGTATGACCAGGATTTCGACCGCGATTCCAACACGATCGAAGTGTTTGTCGGGCGGCTGCGCAAGAAGATCGGTCTGGACATGATTGAGACCGTGCGCGGTCTCGGCTACCGGATTAAAGCGCCTGACAGCGTCGAGGGCTAGGTGTTCCGGGTCAACTCTCTCACCCTTCGCGTCCTGCTGTCAGCCACTCTCTGGTATATCATCGCGCTGGTCACCATGGCTGTGGTGATTTCGGCGCTGTATCGACAGGGGGCAGAGCGCTCCTTCAACGATCTGTTGCGCGCCCAGCTCTATAATGTCGTCAATTCCGTCACGGTCGGCGATGGTGAAAGCCTGTCTGGCAGTCCGGCGCTCGGTGATCTCAGGTTTTCGCAGCCCGGAACCGGCTGGTACTGGCTGGTCGAACCGCTCGGTTCCTTCAACGCAGCGCCGCTGGCCTCCACCTCGCTGGGGCTGACCAATCTGCCGGTGCCGAGCTTCGAGGAAAGCCCGTTCGACCAGAATTACGAGCGTTTTTACGGCATGACCGACAGTTTCGGCAACCGGCTGCGGATCGCCGAGACCGAGGTTATCCTGGACGAATCCGGCCGTGCGGCGCGGTTCCGGGTGTCGGGCAATCTGAAAGTGGTGGAAGACGAAATCACCGGATTTTCCCACCGGCTTTACGCCGTTCTGGCGATGTTCGGGGTCGGCGGCCTGTTGGTCAATGCCGTTACCATTATCTTCGGCCTGAAGCCGCTGGATCGGGCGCGTCGGGCGCTTGAGCGCATCAGGGGCGGCGAGGCTGAGCGGATCGAGGGAGAGTTCCCCCGCGAAATCGAGCCATTGGCCAATGAAATCAACGCTCTGATCGATAGCAACCACCGCATTGTCGAGCGCGCCCGCATGCAGGTCGGCAATCTCGCCCACTCGCTGAAGACCCCGATTGCCGTGCTGCTCAATGAGGCGCGGGTGCTTGATCCACCGCATGGCGAGGTCATCAAGGCTCAGGCGTCCGCCATGCAGAGCCAGGTCGGCACCTATCTCAACCGTGCCCGCATTGCTGCCCAGCGCGAATCGGTGCTGTCTCGCGCTGAGGTGGAACCCGTTCTGGAGCGCCTGGTACGGGTGATGCGCAAGCTCAATCCGGACAAGCAGTTCGAGGTTCACCTGGAGAGCCAAGCCTCGGGGCAAGGCCTGGTTCTGGCGATGGAAAGCCAGGATCTCGAGGAAATCCTTGGCAATCTCCTGGAAAATGCTGCCCGGCACTCAGAAACCACTGTTACGGTGACGGCCCGGATCGCGCCGACCGGCGAGGTTGGGCTCGATCCGGGTCGTAGGGCCTGGCTGGAAATCATCGTCGAGGATGACGGCCCGGGCCTTGACCCGGACCAGATCGGCGAGGCGCTGAAGCGCGGTCGCCGGCTGGACGAAAGCAAGCCCGGGACCGGGCTAGGCCTGTCGATTGTCAAGGAAATAACCTCGGAATACCAGGGCAAGCTTGGCCTGTCGCGCGGCGTCAATGGGGGGCTGCTGGCCAGGCTGGTTTTACCGGCCCTGTCGCGGGACGGAGCGTGAGGTGGCTTTGGCGCCAGATGATGTCTGCCAGTGGATGTCGGATTGAAAAGCCGAATTCGGATTTTTCCTGACACGCTCCAGTTTAACAAATGTCAAGTTGGCAAACTCTATGGCAGGGATCGAAATGGCGGCTTGCAAAGTCGTGCGGTGTCGGGCTTATCATAAGAAACTACAGCAACGTGTGGTTTGCCCACAAAATGTCATGAAAAACAGAATTTGGAATTGCAGGCTATGAGGAAGATCAGCACCGGTTTTGCATTTGGCCTGCTGGGCTGCGCCTTGGCACTGACCTCCTGCAAGACGACCGGTGGCAGCACCGGCTTGCTTGGCAAATCCACCACTTCAAGCTCGCTCTATCTCAACGCGCTGCAGGGCGGCATTGTGTCGCGGACCGGTGCTGAACTGGACAACAGCCAGAAGCAGCGGGCACTGGCGGCCGAATATCAGGCCCTGGAAGTGGCCCCCGGCGGCCAGACCGTGACATGGCGCGATGACGATGTTTCCGGCGAAGTGGTGGCCGCAGCCCCTTATCAGGTGGGCAATCAGAACTGCCGCCAATATCGCCACAAGGTAACGGTCGATGGCAAGACGGTGGAGGCACGCGGCGTCGCCTGCCGCAATGAAGACGGGACATGGACACCTCTGACCTGAATCACATCATCGCGGGTCGATGCAGCTTCCCCTTGACTTAAGTCAAGGCTGATGGAAGGTCGGTTGTTTAAAACGTCATCAGTTGCACGATAGTATGGACGGCGTTCCAAAACGTCATGGAACCCTTCGGGTTCGGAGCATTTCCAGGAAAAGTGTAAAACGGTTTTCCGTCCGGAAATGCGTACAAAAAAGAGATAGAGCATTTCAGCGTTTCGCTGAAAGACTCTAGGGAGCCTTATGCTGTTCTGGGTTGAAATTGCTGTTCTGACCTTTGCCGTTGCGGCAGCCTTTCTGTTGCCACTGACGCGAGCGCAGCAGCGTGGCGAGCGCGAGACCCGCGATGGTGCGATGGCCGTCTATCGTGATCAATTGCAGGAACTGGAGCGTGACCGGGCGGGCGGGTTGATTTCCGCCGAGCAGGTGGACTATGCCCGCGCCGAGATTGCCCGCCGCCTTCTGGCCGCCGATAAGGGTGATGAAACTCAGGCGGTCAAAAGTGCGCCTCGCAAAACCTCGCGCAATGGTCTGGCGCAGGCCCTCGTTGTTCTGCTGGTGCCAGCAGTCGGCCTTGGGCTTTATCTTGCGCTCGGCAGTCCCGGCCTGCCATCACAGCCTTTGCAGGCCCGGTTGGAAAATCCCGGCAATGACATGAGCCTGTTGATTGCCCAGGCTGAGCGCCATCTGATGCAAAAGCCTGAAGACGGCGCGGGTTGGGATGTGCTGGCCCCGATCTATCTGCAACAAAACCGCATGGGCGAGGCGGAACTGGCCTTTCGCAACGCTATCCGGTTGAAGGGCGCCAGCCCCGAGCGGCTCAACGGGCTTGGCGAAGCGCTGATTGCCCAGAGCGACGGCGTGGTGACGGATGCGGCCCGCGATCTGTTTTCGCAATCCGTGGCGCTGAACCGCGACAATCCGCGTGCCGCCTATTATCTGGCGCTGGCGTTGGAGCAATCCGGCAAACGCGACGAGGCGCTGGCCGCCTTTAAGGCGATTGCGGCCCAATCCCCGCCCAATGCGCCGTGGCTGCCGCTGGTCGCCCGCCATATCGCCCGTAATGGTGCGGATGCTGCTGCAATGCCTGCACCCCTTGGAAATCCGGATGCTGCCACCGTGGCCGCAGCCCAGGGCTTGCCGGACGGCGACCGTCAGGCGATGATAAAGGGCATGGTTGAAAGCCTGGATGCCAAGCTGAAAGCCGATCCGAATAATTTTGAAGGCTGGGTGCGGCTGGTGCGCTCCTATACGGTGTTGAAGGACAACCAGCGGGCGCTCGAAGCTTTGAAAGCCGGGTTAAAGACATTCCCAGCCGAGGGGGAGCAAGGCAAGCAGCTGATCGCCATGGCGCAGCAATTGGGATTGCCGGTTGAGGAGGCGCTGAAATGACCCGCAAGCAGAAACGTCTGGCCGTCATCGCCGGGGGCGTCGGTTTCATCATGGTGGCCGTGTTGCTGGTTCTGTTCGCTTTCGGCCAGTCGATCGCCTATTTCTATATGCCCTCCGATCTCGCCAAGACGCCGGTTGGTCCTGGCACCCGCATCCGGCTGGGCGGACTGGTGGCGGAAGGCTCGGTCAAACGCGACACCGGCTCCACTGTCAGTTTTGCCGTGACCGATGGCACGGCCACGGTGCCGGTGACCTATACCGGCATTCTGCCGGATCTGTTTCGTGAAGGGCAGGGCGTGGTGACGGAGGGCGTGTTTGGCGCTGGCGGCACGCTGTTTGATGCCGATACGGTTCTGGCCAAGCACGACGAGAATTACATGCCGAAGGAAGTTGCCGACCGGATGAAGAAGGACGGCGTCTGGAAGGGCGAGGGAGAGGCGAAATGATCATTGAGATCGGCCATTATGCGCTGGTGCTGGCGCTGGCCGCCGCACTCCTGCTCTCGGTCCTGCCGATGCTGGGCGCCCGCAGAGGCGATACCGCCATGATGCAGACGGCGGTTACCGGTACCTATGCGCTGTTTGCGCTGGTGCTGTTTGCCTTTGGGGTGCTGGCTTATGCCTATCTGGTCTCGGATTTCTCGCTGCTGAATGCCTATCAGAATTCCCATTCGCTGATGCCCGCCATCTATCGTTTCTCGGCGGTCTGGGGCAATCACGAGGGATCGATGATGCTGTGGCTGTTGATCCTGACGCTGTTTTCGGCGCTGGTCGCCCTGTTCGGCAGCAATCTGCCCGACCGGCTGAAAGCCAATGTGCTCGGCGTTCAGGCCTGGATTTCCACGGCCTTCATCCTGTTCATCCTGATCACCTCCAATCCCTTCATCCGCCTCAATCCGGCCCCTGCTGAGGGGCAGGATCTCAATCCGGTTTTGCAGGACCCCGGCCTCGCCATTCATCCGCCGCTGCTTTATCTCGGCTATGTCGGCTTCTCCGTCTGTTTTTCCTTTGCCATCGCCGCCCTGATCGACGGGCGGATCGATGCCGCCTGGGCGCGCTGGGTCAGGCCCTGGACGCTGGCGGCCTGGACCTTCCTGACGGCGGGCATCGCCATGGGCTCCTACTGGGCCTATTACGAGCTGGGTTGGGGCGGCTGGTGGTTCTGGGACCCGGTTGAGAACGCCTCCTTCATGCCCTGGCTGGCAGGCACTGCGCTGTTGCATTCGGCGCTGGTGATGGAAAAGCGTGATGCCCTGAAAATCTGGACGGTGCTGCTCGCCATCCTCACCTTCTCGCTGTCGCTGCTTGGCACATTCCTGGTGCGATCCGGCGTATTGACCTCGGTGCATGCTTTTGCCACCGATCCAAGCCGGGGAATTTTCATTCTCGCCATCCTTATCCTGTTTATCGGCGGCGCGCTGTTCCTGTTCATGCTGCGGGCTCCGCATCTGAAGGCGGGCGGATTGTTTCAACCGATTTCGCGCGAAGGCGCGCTGGTGCTGAACAATCTGATCCTGACAGTGTCTACCGCGACGGTGCTGATCGGCACGCTCTATCCGCTGTTGCTGGAAACCCTGACCGGTGAGAAGATCTCGGTCGGCGCACCCTTCTTTAACCTGACCTTCGGCCTATTGATGATCCCGCTCCTCGTCGCTGTTCCATTCGGGCCGATGCTGGCCTGGAAGCGCGGTGATCTGCTGGGGGCGCTGCAACGGCTCTATCTGGCAGCGGCACTGGCCTTTCTGGCCGGACTTGTGTTCTATTATCTCCAGAATGGCGGCCCGGTTCTGTCCGTGCTGGGGCTTGCTGCAGGCTTTTTCCTGATGTTCGGTGCGCTGGCCGATCTTGCTTTTCGTTCGGCTTTCGGCAAGCAGACGGCAAGCGTCGCCTTCCGCCGGTTGATCGGTCTGCCGCGCTCGGCTTTCGGCACGGCGCTCGCGCATTTTGGCCTCGGCGTCACTGTGTTGGGCATTGTTGCTGTCACCACGTTTGAGAGTGAAATGGTGGTGGAGATGAAGCCCGGTCAGACCGTGGAGGCCGGGGGCTTTTCCCTGACCTATGACGGGCTGCGTTCTGCCAAGGGACCGAATTATACCGAGGATCGTGGTCATTTCACCATCCGGCGCGGTGGGGTCTCCGAGGGGGATGTGTGGTCGTCGAAGCGGCTTTATACGGCAAGACGCATGCCGACCACCGAGGCGGGTATCCGCAGTTTCGGCTTCAGCCAGCTCTACGTCTCGCTCGGCGATGCCATGGCCGACGGCGGCATGGTGGTGCGAATCTGGTGGAAGCCTTGGATTCTCTGCATCTGGGGCGGGGCGCTGGTGATGATGATCGGCGGCTTCGTCTCGCTCTCCGACCGGCGTTTGCGCGTCGGTGCTCCAAACCGCAAGGCAAAGGCAGTGGCGGCCAATGGTGCCGTCAAGGGCCTGGAGGCGGCGGAATGAGGGAGCTTTTTGCCATCTTCCTCGGCTTCTGGCTATTGTTGGTCCAGCCCGCCTTTGCCGTCAATCCCGATGAAATGCTGAAAGACCCGGCCTTGGAGGCCCGCGCCCGTCACCTGTCGGCGCAATTGCGTTGTATGGTCTGCCAGAACCAGTCCATCGATGACAGCAATGCCGAACTGGCCCGCGACCTCAGGATTCTGGTGCGTGAACGGATCGTCAAGGGCGATAGCGATGATGATGTCATCCGCTATCTGGTGTCGCGCTATGGTGAATTCGTGCTGCTGAAACCACGATTGACGTCAGAGACCTTGCTTCTGTGGGGCGCACCGGGCTTGCTTTTGGTGGTAGGCGCAGGGGTAGCCTTTGCCTATAGCCGCCGCCGCAGGCGCGTGGCTGCGGCAGAGCCGTTGAGTGCGGATGAAGAGGCGCGATTGAAGAGGCTCTTGGAAGACTAGGGCGGTTCCCACGAAAACCGGCAGGGTTTAGCCGCAGAACGCAAGGATATGTCCCCATCAGAAAAGCGGGATCTCGATCGTTGTGGGGTGATCGCTCGCCACGCCACTCACGCCTTGACGATAAACATGGTTGGGAAGCGGGGCTGGCACGCGCTTGGCGAAAGTTGTGCGCATGAAAAGCATGACTCGACGATCGGTTATCGCGTTACCGGTTGATTTTTCCATATAGATCTTTGCGGGACGTCCTTTGGCGTCTGTTACCAAACGAATGGCGCCAATCTCCTTGTGCGGGGCGGCTGCGCAGCCGGTCAGTATTGCCGCGAATAAACAGAGTGGAATACGATGCATAGAAATCCCCGGATCGGCTCAGGATGAGTAAAGGCCGTCCAAACTTTATCAAGCGCCCGTCATCGAACCTATTGAAAAACCTTTCCGGCGCGTAAATTTCCGCATTACCAACTTTTCATGTTCCGGACAGTTCGTTGTAACGTGATCCATCCTATATCTGTGTCATCCACCGCCTGAAGCCGGGTCGCTCCGGTCTTCGCACGATACGATGCCAACCAGAACAAGATAAGGTAGAGATCCATGTCGAAATCCTTCCATAATCGCTCCGTTACCTCCAGGCTGCGGGCAGGTACCGCGGCAGGGCTGGCGGCCCTGATGCTGGCGGGTGCCGTGACGGTAACGCCTGCGCTGGCCGCGCCCGTCGAGGTTCAGGCGCCGCAGGTGCCAAGCTTTGCCGATCTGGTCAGTGCCGTTTCGCCCGCCGTCGTCTCCATCCGCGTCAAATCGGATGTGCAGCAGGCCTCCGAGGACGGCAGCAATTTCTCCTTCAATGGTCGTGACTTCGACCAGCTTCCCGATCCGCTGAAGCGCTTCTTTAAGGAATGGGGCATGCCAGGCCCCGGCGGTCCGGGTGGTCCAGGAAGCCCCAAGGGTGGCCCGCATGCCGAGCGTCATGGCAAGCTTCGTCCGATTGCCCAAGGGTCGGGCTTTTTCATCTCCGAGGACGGTTATGTCGTGACCAACAATCACGTGGTTTCCGATGGCCAGGCCTATACGGTGGTGATGAATGACGGCACCGAATATGATGCCAAACTGGTCGGTAAGGACCCGCGCACTGACCTCGCCGTTTTGAAGGTCGATCAGCCGACCAAGAAATTCACCTATGTCGAATGGGCGCAAGACGAGAAGATCCGCGTTGGTGACTGGGTCGTGGCCGTCGGCAATCCCTTCGGTCTCGGCGGAACCGTGACCTCGGGCATCGTCTCGGCCTTTGGCCGCGATATCGGCTCCGGTCCTTATGACGATTACATCCAGATCGACGCACCGGTAAACCGAGGTAATTCGGGTGGACCGGACTTCAACCTCAGCGGCAAGGTGGTCGGGATCAACACGGCGATCTTCTCGCCGTCGGGCGGTAGCGTCGGCATCGCCTTCGCTATTCCGGCGGCGACTGCCAAGGATGTCGTTGCTGAATTGATCAAGCATGGCTCAGTGCAGCGCGGCTGGCTTGGCGTGCAGATCCAGCCCGTCACCAAGGATATCGCCGAATCGCTCGGTCTGGCCGATGCCAAGGGCGCACTGGTGGCTGAGCCGCAAACCGGTTCTCCCGGTGAAAAGGCCGGTATCAAGCAGGGCGACGTGATTACCGCTGTGAATGGCGATCCGGTCAAGGACCCGCGTGACCTCGCCAAGCGCATTGCTGCCTTCCCGCCCAATACCAAGGTCGATATTTCTATCTGGCGCAATGGCAAGCCGACTGCCGTCAAGGTCGATCTCGGCACCTTGCCTGCTGAAAAGGATACGGCCAGCAGTGATGAGGATCAGGGCGCGCCCGAGCAGAACGCACCGGCCACCGAGCAGGCGCTTGCCAATCTCGGAGTCACTGTCCAGCGTGCCGATGACGGCAAAGGCCTGACGATCACCAATGTCGATCCGGATTCCGACGCTGCCGACAAGGGGCTGAAGACCGGCCAGAAGATCACGTCCGTTAACAACCAGCAGGTCTCCAGCGCCGCCGAGGTCAAGAAGATCCTTGATCAGGCCAAGAAGGACGGTCGCACCAAGGCGCTCTTCCAGGTGGAAACCGACAATGGCAGCCGCTTCATCGCCCTGCCGATCAACCAGGGCTGATGATCAGGCCTCTGGCGGCGGCTGGACCATTTCAGTCGCCGCCAAATCTTCCGGCAGGATGTGTTTTCGTGAACGAAGAGGCGCAGATCATGGCATTCGGGACGGGACAAAGCATGGAAACCGGTAAAACAGGCTGTGCATCGGGCAATGCGGGCACTAATGTCGCACGCATGAAAATACTTGTGATCGAAGACGATCTTGAAGCCGCCGCTTACATGACCAAGGCCTTCCGCGAGGCGGGGATCATGGCCGACCACGCCAGCGATGGCGAGGCGGGCCTGTTCATGGGTTGCGAAAATACCTATGATGTGATGATCATCGACCGGATGCTGCCGCGCCGCGATGGCTTGTCGGTGATATCAGAATTGCGCAAGCGCAGTATCAATACGCCGGTGCTGATCCTGTCGGCGCTTGGCCAGGTGGATGACCGGGTGACCGGCCTTCGCGCTGGTGGCGACGATTACCTGCCCAAGCCCTATGCTTTTTCCGAGCTTCTGGCCCGGGTCGAAGTGCTGGGGCGACGCAAGGGGACGCCGGAACAGGACATGATTTACCGGGTCGGTGATCTGGAGCTGGACCGCCTGTCCCACGAAGTGCGCCGGGCGGGCAAGGAAATCCTGCTCCAGCCCCGCGAATTCCGCCTGCTGGAATATCTGATGAAGAATGCCGGGCAGGTGGTGACACGCACCATGCTACTGGAACATGTCTGGGACTATCATTTCGATCCGCAGACCAATGTCATCGACGTGCATGTGTCGCGGCTGCGCTCCAAGATCGAAAAGGATTTCGACCGGCCGCTGCTGAAGACGGTGCGCGGTGCCGGCTATATGATCAAAGACGAAAGCTGACGAACCCTGATGTCGCGTGCCGGATTTCTGTTCAAGTCTACCGCCGTCAGGCTTTCGGCGCTTTACATCATTCTTTTCGCGCTTTGCGCCGCTCTTCTGGTGATCTATGTCACGGCGCTTTCGGAACGGCTGCTCAATCAGCAGACGCGAGAGAGCCTGCAACAGGAAGTGACCGAAATCGAGCGCGCTTATGAAAAAGGTGGCGTCGAAAATCTGCTGCGGCTGATGGAACGGCGCATGCGCCAGCCCGGTGCCAATCTCTATGTCATTGCCGGGCCAAATGGCGAGTTTCTGGCGGGCAATGTCAGCTCCGTCGAGCCGGGCGTGCTGGATCGCGAGGGCTGGACGAATTTTCCCTTCGCTTATAACCGCTATGCCGAAACAGGGCCTGCCCGCCCGCATCTGGCGATTGCCAATGTGCTGGCGCTGGACAATGGGCTGCGCATTCTGGTCGGGCGGGATCTGGGTGAGCCGACCAAATTCCGCATTCTGGTGCGCAAGGCGCTGATGGTGGCGCTGGCGATCATGGGGGCAGGGGCTTTGGTGATCTGGTTTGCCATTGGCCGCAATGCCCTAAAGCGCATCGATCGGGTCTCTGCCGCCAGCAAGAAGATCATGGCGGGCGATCTTGGCCAGCGTCTGCCGGTCTCCGGTTCCGGCGATGAATTCGACCGGCTGTCGCGCTCACTGAACGACATGCTGGAGCGGATTGAAAAGCTCAATGAGGGCCTTCGCCAAGTCTCCGACAATATAGCGCATGATCTGAAGACGCCGCTGACCCGGCTGCGCAACAAGGCCGCCGATGCGCTGGCCGAGGATGATGACCTGCTGCGCCGTCAGGCGCTGGAAGGGATTATCGGCGAATCGGATCAGTTGATCCGCACGTTCAACGCGCTGTTGATGATTTCTCGCGTTGAGGCAGGCTCGATTGCCGCCGAGCTTTCCGATCTTGATGCCTCCGGCATTGCCGCTGATACCGCCGAGCTTTACGAGCCGGTGGCCGAGGAGGCGGGCTATGTGCTGGCAAGCGCTATTGTCCCCGGCATCACTGTGCGGGGCAATCGCGAACTGATCGGCCAGGCGATTTTCAACCTGCTCGACAATGCCATCAAATATGCGGGTGAAGGCGGCAGCGAAATCCGCGTCGAACTGGTGAAGGCAGCGAACGGCGAGGCCCGACTCAGCGTCTGCGACCATGGCCCCGGCATCGCGGCGGAGCGCCGGGAAGATGTCGTCAAGCGTTTCGTGCGGCTGGATGAAAGCCGCAGCAAACCCGGCACCGGTCTTGGCCTGTCGCTGGTCGAGGCGGTGATGGCACTGCATGGCGGCAGACTGGAGTTGAGCGATACCGATACCGCCAATTCCGAGTGTCCCGGACTGACGGCCACCATGGTCTTTCCGCGTGTAACCGCATAAACTTCTCCCAACCCGCTATGGCCGCTTTGCAAAAGGCAGGACCGACATAAACAGGCGGGATGGAGGATGTGCATGCCCAAGGACCAGCCCGTTTCGCCGGAAACCGTGTTTCTGCGCGATGTCGCCGAAGATGTCGTCAAACCGCTGAACAAGGTCGAGACCAAGGCTATCCTTGCTGTGCTGAAGGAGCTTGGCAGGGACACGCCTGAGATCGCAGCCTTGCTTTCGGATGAGACGCCGCTCAAATCCTTCATTATCGCTGCCTTGGCGCTGTCTCCCTATCTGCGTGAGACGGCGGCGCTGCGTCCTGATTTGCTTGTGCGCGCGCTGCATGCCCCTTTGGAGGAGAGCCTGAATGGGTTGGTGGAGCACGCGCGCCATGCCTGGCGACCGGAGCAGGGAGGAGTGCCGCCAACGGAGGCCATGGTGATGAGCCGGTTGCGCCAGGCCAAGCGGGGCCTGTCCTTCCTGTTGGCGCTGGCCGATCTGGGCCGATTGTTTCATCCCCGCCAGACGACGCTATGGCTGTCGCGAATGGCGGATGCGGCAATCGCCTGCGCCATCG
This sequence comes from Gillisella vitis, assembly GCF_021559775.1. Lineage (GTDB taxonomy): Bacteria > Pseudomonadota > Alphaproteobacteria > Rhizobiales > Rhizobiaceae > Allorhizobium > Allorhizobium ampelinum. The sequence goes on from NZ_CP056047.1 coordinate 716,375, forward strand.
ACCATCTTCTGCTGGCGGGCCATGAGGCGGGCAAGTTGCAGCTTGCCGACCGCGACGCGCCATCGAAACACAGCGGCCTGATCGTGCTGGGCATGGGCAAGCTTGGCGCGTTTGAGCTGAACTATTCGTCGGACATTGATCTCGTGGTGTTTTTCGAGCCGGATGCGGCAATCCTGGTTGCGCCCGACGAGGCAACCGAAACCTATGGCCGGATGATGCGCCGGTTGATCCGCATTCTGCAGGAGCGCACCGGTGATGGCTATGTGTTCCGCACCGATTTGAGGCTGAGGCCCGATCCGGGGGCCACACCGCTTGCCATGCCGGTTGAGGCAGCGCTGATTTATTATGAGGGACGTGGGCAAAACTGGGAGCGGGCCGCCTTTATCAAGGCCCGGGCGCTGGCAGGGGATCTTGTCGCAGGTCAGGCCTTTCTCAAGGAATTGGCACCTTTCGTGTTTCGAAAATATCTCGATTATGCGGCGATTGCCGATATTCACTCGATCAAGCGGCAGATCCATAGCCACCGGGGCCACGGTGCGATTGCGGTCAAGGGCCACAATATCAAGCTTGGGCGCGGCGGCATTCGCGAGATCGAGTTCTTCGCCCAGACACAGCAATTGATCGCTGGTGGACGGATGCCGGATCTGCGGGTGCGCGGCACCGAGGCAGCGCTGGCCGCGCTGGAGCAGGCCCGCTGGATCGATGCGACTACCCGCGATGAGTTGACGGAGGCCTATTGGTTTTTGCGCGATGTCGAGCATCGCATTCAGATGGTGCATGACGAGCAGAGCCATACGCTGCCGACCACCGAGGCCGAGTTGAAGCGCATCGCGCTGATGTGCGGTTTCGACACACCGGCGGGCTTTTCGCAGGCCCTGGAAAAACGGCTGCGGCTGGTGGAGCGGCGTTACGGTCAGTTGTTTGAACAGGAAGATGATCTTTCTGTCGGCGGCAATCTGGTGTTTACCGGTCAGAAGGATGATCCCGATACGCTGAAGACCCTGGAAAAGCTCGGTTTTCAGCGACCTGAAGACATTTCGCGAGTGATCCGCACCTGGCATTACGGACGCTACCGGGCCACGCAGTCGGTGGAGGCGCGTGAACGGTTGACGGAACTGACCCCGCGTCTCCTTAAGGCATTTGGCGAAAGCCGTCGCGCCGATGAGGCGCTGTTGCGGTTCGATGCGTTTCTGTCGGGCCTTCCCGCCGGTATCCAGCTGTTTTCGCTGCTTGGCAACAACCCGGCACTACTGGAACTGATCGTTACCATCATGGCCGCCGCGCCCCGGCTTGCAGCCACCATTGCCAGCCGGCCGCATGTTTTTGATGGCATGCTCGATCCTGGTCTGATGGCCGATCTGCCGACGCGCGATTATCTCGCCATGCGGCTCAAGGCCTTTATTGGCGGTGTTTCGAACCACGAGGAATTGCTGGACCGCCTGCGGATCTTTGCTGCCGAACAGCGTTTCCTGATCGGCATTCGCCTGATGACTGGGGCGATTTCCGGGACGGTGGCAGGTCATGCCTTTACCGATCTCGCCGATCTGGTGATCGAGCAGGCCTTCCACGCAGTGTGCCGCGAAATGGAACGGGTCCATGGCCGGATCAAAGGTGGCCAACTGGCACTGGTGGGCATGGGCAAGCTCGGCTCGGGTGAGCTGACGGCAGGCTCTGACGTCGATCTGATCGTGCTTTATGAGTATGACGAGGATGCAGGAGACAGTGGCAGGGAGGGCGATGGCGTAAAGCCACTCGATCCCGTGCGCTATTATACCCGCCTGACCCAGCGGTTGATTGCCGCGTTATCCGCGCCGACCGCCGAAGGTGTGCTCTATGAAGTGGATATGCGGCTGCGTCCTTCCGGCAATAAGGGGCCAGTGGCAACGCGGCTTCGAGCGTTCGAGCGCTATCAGCGTGAGGAGGCCTGGACCTGGGAGCATATGGCACTGACCCGCGCCCGGCTGATCACCGGCGATGGCCCACTGGTTGCAAGGGCTGAAACCATCATTGCCGATGTTCTGGCACTGAAACGCGACCGCGCCGCCATTGCTGCCGATGTCAGCGAGATGCGCGGCATGATCGATAGCGAAAAACCGCCGAAGGACGGATGGGACTTGAAGCTCATGCCGGGCGGATTGGTGGATCTGGAATTTCTCGCCCAATATCTGGCCCTGGTGGCTCCGAACCTTGGATTGAAGACACAGGACGGGCCGGGATTTTCGCAGGCGGATATCACCACCGCCCAGCGTTTGAAGCAGGGTGGTGAGCGGGCGATGGATGCGGGTGATCTCGATCTCTGCGTTGCAGCCCTCACGCTCTACACGGAACTGTCGCAGGCAATCAGGGCCTGTGTCGAGGGAGGATTCAGGCCGCAGGATGCGCCAGCGGGCCTGATCGATGTCGTCCTGCGGGTTGCCGATTGCCCGGACCTGAAAGTACTGGAGGCCGAGTTGAAACGACTGTCCAAGGCGGTTCGGCGGATTTTTCAGACGGTTGTCAGCACCCGGCCCTGAGCGGCGGATTTGCGGCAGGGGGGAAGTGGTGAGGGGCTATCCGGCACGTTGATCGAAACGACCGTCCCCTTGCCCTCGCGTGAGCGAATCCGCAGGCTGCCGCCATGCAGCATGATCAGCGAGCGGGAAATCGCCAGACCCAGGCCCGATCCGCCCTTGCTCTTGGCATATTGGCTCTGCACCTGCTCGAAGGGCTGGCCGATCTTGCTGATGGCCTGTTTTGGAATGCCGATGCCGGTATCCGACACCAGAAGCCGCACGGCACCATCGATCTTGTGGGCGCGCACGGAAATCCGTCCGCCTTCATTGGTGAATTTCACTGCGTTCGACAGGATGTTGAGCAGGATTTGCTTCAGGGCGCGCCGGTCGGCGGTCATGGCCAGGCCCGACGCGATGCGTTGCTCAATGGCGATATTCTTGTCCTTGGCGGAAATCGTCGTCAGCCGCAGGGTCTCATCAATCAGCGAGGCGAAATCGACATTTTCGCATCTCAGCAGCATATGGCCTGCCTCAATCTTCGACATGTCGAGAATGTCGTTGATGACGTTGAGAAGGTGCTTGCCGCTATCGTGGATATCGCGCGCATATTCGCCGTATTTCGGCGAGCCGATCGGCCCGAACATGCCGGTGGAGAGGATTTCGGAAAAGCCGAGGATGGCGTTGAGCGGCGTGCGCAACTCATGCGACATATTGGCGAGGAACTCCGACTTGGCCTTGTTGGCCGCTTCGGCGCGTTGCTTTTCGGCCAGATATTTCTCGTTGGCTTCCGACAGTTCCGCCTTTTGCCGTTCCAGCTTTTTCTGCGACGAAGACAGGTCGCCAATGGTCGCCATCAGCCGGCGCTCTTGCTCGCGCAGCCGCTCCTGATGGCGCTTCAGCAGAGTAATATCGGTACCAACCGAGACCAGGCCACCATCGCGGGTGCGCCGCTCGTTGATTTGCAGCCAACGCTCGTCGGCCAGTTGCAATTCGGTAGTCCGCGAGCTTCCCTTGGCTGAGGGATCGGCAATGCGCCGTTGAATGATGGGTCGGGCAGCCGCCGCATCGACCACGGCGCGCTCGACGCCTGGCACCAGCACGCTATCGGGCAGGCCGTAGACATGCTGGAAATGGGCATTGCACATCACCAGCCGGTCGTTTTTGTCCCAGAGCACGAAGGCTTCCGAGGTGCATTCGATGGCATCGGCCAGCCGCTGGTCGGCCTCGGCATAGCGCTGTGCCAGCCGGTGCTGCTCCGTCACGTCCATCGCGATGCCGATCACATGCGGGCTGCCGGAACTGGTGCGGATCACCTGGGCGCGGGCGCGCAGCCAGACATAATGGCCATTGGCGTGTCGCATGCGAAACACCTGGTCGATATGGCGGTCGCCATCCCGGCCAATGGTGCGGGCCAGCGCATAAAGATTGCCGTCATCGGGGTGCATCAGCCGGGCAGCGTCGGCAAAGCCGAGCGGTTCGTTGGACGGCGGTAGGCCGAGAATGTCAAACATCGAGCGCGACCAGACCAGTTTTCGGCTGGCGAGATCGAAATCCCACAATCCGCAGCGACCACGCGACAAAGCGGTTTCGACCCGGCGGTTGGAATCGACAAACACGTCAGAGGTTTCCCGCGCCCGTTTTGCCTGGGCGAAATAGGCATAGAGAATGCCCATCAGGATCAGCGAGATGGCGGAAAACAGTGTGACGTTGAGAGCGAGTTCCGCCCGCCAGTAATCGGCGGCGGATTTCAGCGAATGGGCGGCCAATACCAGGGCGCCGTCCGTGCCGGTTGGTGTCAGCACGGCGATATGGCGAAAGCCGTTGATGTCGGTCTCTACCGCGCCCGTCTGGTCTCCGAAATTGCGGAGCACCGCGACTTGCGGAAACAGCGCCATGATCTGCATGCCGACAAAACTGCTGCCATTGCCGGAACTGGCGACCACCCTGCCTTCAGGATCGAGCAAGAGAACGAAGCTTTCGTCATCAAGAAGATTGGGTGGCAAGAAGCGCTTGATCAGTGCTTCGGCCTTATCCCTGCCAAGTTCTGCCGGAAGCTCGGGGCCGGATGATAAGGCGGCCGCCGCCGCAGAGGCCATCATCGCGGTGGAGTGGCGGATGGCGCTTTCCATTCGCGCATATTCCGAGACAAGCCCCATGCCGCGCGCCATGGCTATGACGATCAGAAAAGCAACCACCAGAATAGGAATGACTTGGCGAAGGGCCGCATCAGTATTGGAAATCGAAAGGCTTCGGACGACGTATGCAACGCCTCCGTGGTTCTTGACCGCATCCAGAAATGACAGATATCCGGGAAATTCCGGTCGCAACCGATCATCGGCTGCGGTCGCCCGCTGCACGTTTGCCATTGTCCCTGCCTTGATCCCTCGTCCTGATTCGGCGCGCCGCTCGCTCCAAATCTAACCTAATGAATCATCAGGGATTCTTCCTGTCCAGTCGAAAAAACTAACCGCTTGTTAACCTCTTGCGAAGAATCAGCTTTTCATGATCGCGTGACTGTTGCAGCCGCACATATCAGGCCTCGAATCAGGCCTGCGCTGCCAGCACATGAGCATTCACTCCAGGCTTGCGCAGAAAAAAGGGGCGGACGCATGTGCGACCGCCCCTTTGGGAAGACCAAAAACGGGAGGCATTCAGCCTTTCAGCATCCGCTCAACAATATCTCGGACATCGTTGGACAGGCCGTTTGAGCTTTCGATAAGGGCAAGGGCCGCCCTGGCCTTGGCTGCACGAACGGGCTCAAGCTTTTGCCAGGTGCGCATCGAGGTCAGCAGGCGGGCGGCAAGCTGCGGATTGCGCTTGTCGATGGCCAGAATTTCCTCGGCAAGAAAGTCATAGGCCTTGCCATCGGCGCGGTGGAAGCCGGTCGGGTTGGAAAAGGCAAAGCTGCCGATCAGCGCGCGAACGCGGTTCGGATTGCTGGCGTTGAACAGCGGATTTTGCATGAGCGCTTCAATCCGTTCCAGCGCACCGTGTCCCGGAATGGTGGCCTGGATGGAAAACCACTTGTCCAGTACCAATGCGTTCTGGGCAAACCGGGTCTGGAAATTGGCCAGTGCAGCCTGCGCCTCTTCCGTATCGCCGAAGTGATAGGCGAGAACGCCGAGCGCATGCGACAGGTCGGTCATATTGTCGGCTTTGCCATAGGCCTCGGCGGCCTTGGCCGGCTCGCCTTTAGCCTGAACGAGATAGCCAAGCGCGGCATTTTTCAGCGCTCTTTTGCCTGCGGCAGTAGCATCCGGACTGTAGGGGGTCTCAGTCGCCATGTTATCGTAGAGGCGGGCAAATAGATCCGCGCCCTCAATGGCGATATCAGCCAGCACCGCCTGGCGTGCCTGATGGATGGCGTCCGGGTCGATGTCGCTGCCCAGTTCTCGGGCGATATCGGCTTCGCTCGGTAGCGCCAGCGCCTGCGCGCGGAAGGCAGGCTCAAGCGCATCGTTGGCGATGATGGCAAGCAGGCTTTGTTTCAGGGCATCGCTTGCCGCGATGGATGCTTTATCGGTTGCGCTCTTGTCTGTGCCGCTCTTGGTGGAGAGTTGGCGCGCGTTGTCGCATAGAACCGGCAAGGCGAGGTCGGTCAGCGCCTGCCAGCGGGAGAACAGGTCGCTATCGTGGCGGGCGATCAGCGCCAGATCCGCACTTGCCTGGCTGAAATGCAGGATGACGGGTGCCGAAAAGCCCCGGTTGAGCGACAGGACAGGACGTTCCTTCACGCCTGAAAATTGGAATACCTGCCGACGTTCGGTCAGATGCAGCACGTCGCCGCTGATTTCACCACCGTCCACGGTTGCTGTATCGAGTGGTGTGCCATCTGCCGCCAGAAGCCCAAAGCGCAGCGGAATATGCATCGGCTGCTTGTTTGGCTGGCCGGGTGTCGGCGGGATCACTTGTTCCAACTCGACAGTAAACAGGCTCGTGCCAGCATCGTAGTCGCAGGATACCGTCACATTCGGCGTACCGGCCTGATTATACCAGAGAGAGAACTGGGTAAGGTCGCGCCCGGAGACCTCCGCAAAACAGGCAACGAAATCCTCGACCGTTGCCGCATCGCCGTCATGACGCTCGAAGTAGAGATCCATCCCAGCCTTGAACAGGTCCGGCCCGAGGATGGTGGCGATCATCCCGGTGACTTCAGAGCCTTTTTCATAGACGGTGGTTGTGTAGAAGTTATTGATTTCCTTGTAGGTATTCGGGCGTACCGGATGCGCGAGCGGTCCGGAATCCTCCACAAACTGTTCGGCGCGCAAATGCCGGACTTCGGCGATGCGCTTGACGGCGCGTGAGCGCTGATCGGCGGAAAACTGGTGATCGCGATAGACTGTCAGCCCTTCCTTCAGGCAGAGTTGGAACCAGTCGCGGCAAGTGATGCGGTTGCCGGTCCAGTTATGGAAATATTCGTGGGCAATGATCGCCTCGATATTGGCATAGTCGGCATCGGTGGCGGTTTGCGGGTCGGCCAGCACATATTTATCGTTGAAGACATTCAGGCCCTTGTTTTCCATGGCCCCCATGTTGAAATCCGACACGGCGACGATCATGAAAATATCCAGATCGTATTCGCGCCCGAATACATCCTCATCCCATTTCATCGAGCGCTTCAGCGCATCCATGGCATAGGCGGCGCATGGTTCCTTACCGTGCTCCACATAGATTTTCAACGCTACCTCGCGGCCCGACACCGTGGTGAACGTGTCCTCGATCAGGCCGAGATCGCCTGCCACCAGTGCAAACAGGTAGCTGGGCTTGGGATGGGGATCAAACCATGCGGCAAAATGCTTGCCCTCGCCATAGCCCGCGCCACCCAGGAAATTACCATTCGACAACAGCAGCGGATTGGCTTGCTTGTCAGCGATGATATTGACGGTATAGACCGACAGCACGTCCGGTCGATCCGGGAAATAGGTGATGCGGCGGAAGCCCTCGGCCTCGCACTGGGTGCAATAGATGCCGTTCGAGCGGTAAAGCCCCATCAACTGGGTATTAGCCTCAGGATTGATCAGCGTGGTAATGGTGATCTCAAAGGGTTCGGCAGCAGGAAGGTCGCGGATCGTTAATGAGCGCGCGGTGGCGCTGTAGCGCTCCGGCTCCAGTTCGATCTGGTCGAACAGCACGCTGGAGAGAACCAGATCATCGCCGTCCAGCACCAGCGGTGCGGCGACATCGGCACCTTCACGACGATGGAAGATCAGGCGGGCCTCGACCTTTGTGTCTGTTGGATCAAGCTCGAAAGTCAGGTCCACTCGCTCCAGGACAAACTCGGTCGGGCGATAATCCGCCAGGCTGACAACCTGGCCCGTTTCTGTACGCATCAATATATCCTGATCGTCCTATTGCAAATCGACTATACGCAAGCGTTTCGATGGAACGGGCCAGCGCAATTCATGGGTATGATGACATCAATTTCTGAACGATTGCTAAAATCCGATCTATTATTGTCTATTCTTGATGGCACCAGATCATTTCCCTGTCTCACGAAAACAAAAAAATGAGCTATCTCATTGTTTTCAAAGATTTCCGTTTGCCAAAGCCGCATTGTACTTTTGTTGGAAATGCTCGAGAAATATCCTGGGCCGCGGTCTGGCTTTGGGTGTGCCGGCAGGTCTCAGCTGGAACCACCGGGGTATTGCCCTGGGTCACAGACCGATATCAAGCTTTGCGCGAATATCCTTATCCGCCTCGGTTTGTTGAATAATCACGCCGTACCAACCAAGACCGTCATAGTCTTCGTAACCAAGAGTTTTGGCAAAGGCGATGATGTTTCCGCTGTCATCATAGTAACTGCCTTTTTGGTTTGCTTGGCTATTGTGCAGCGGGAAATGGGTGTAGATCCGGCTCGGATGGGAGCTGGCAATCACCCTCATCGAACCATCGAGCAGCATGACCTGGGTCTTGTCGACGAGATGCGGCGGCAGATTGGCTTCTTTTTCGACAATGGCTTGACCCTGGGCCTGCCAGTCGAAATAGACGCCAAGCATTCCCAGCAGTTCGCCGTCCGAACGGCCTCCCGCCCGAATGCCGGTTGCATAGACCAGCGTGTCTCGGTTGTCATGCAGAGGGCTTTTTTTGACCTCGTCAACGATATAGTCGTCGCCGCTTTTCGTTTGACCGGCTGCCTTGACCCATGTTTCCTGGGCAAAATTCTTGTTTTGAAGATTGTTTCGGTAGCGCGGATTGGCAGAGGCGACGACACGGCCACTGGCATCCGTCATCACGAGGTCGAGATAGACCGTGTAGAACCGATTGATGACGCCCAGCCTTTCCGAGGCATGGTTGAAGTTTTCGATGTTTGGATTTTGCAACGCCGACCACAGGGCGGTGTCTGTCGCCCACCAACGGACATCGGCGGTGCGTTCGAACAGATTGCGGACGATGAACTGCACCAGCGTCAGGCAGAGATCGGTCAGCCGCACACCTTCCATTTCTTGAACCAAACCATCGGCCATGGCCCTGCCAAGCTTTATGCGGCTCAGGACATTGTCCTCGAACTGTTTGGCGATGTCGGCTGCACTTTGAGCCAGGCGCTGAACTTCATTGGCCACGACCGCGAAGCCTTTGCCCGTGTCACCGGCGCGCGCGGCTTCAATCAGGGCATTGATCGCCAGCAGGCGGATCTGCTTGACCACCAATGTATTGTTCATGCTGAATGTTTCGAGATCACCGCCAATGCTTTCGGTGATCAGCCGCATGGAGCGAGGCGTTGCGTTCACGACCCGGTTCTGGCGGAGGGGTGCTGGCGAATTTGACATGGCGATAAATCCTGAAGCCAGGGGCGCGATGACCCAAAGTGGGAAGAAAAATAATATATTGCTTTGCAACAAAGTAACGCATGACTTGGTTAAGTAAGAATAAATTAAAATCTATTGTTTTTGGGTGCGATTTGTTGTCGAGGATAGATTAATGATTTTTGTCGATTTGAGTTAAGTGTATGATTTATAAAACATAATTTTGTAATTTTTTATTCATGGTTGCGACAGTATTCTTGGTTGTCCAACAACAGTGCGCTTCGCATGTTTGCGAGGCGGTAATGTTCGTGAATGCTGACCTTGTTCTTGCGCGGTTGGTCCGAATCGGCAATGGTCGAGTTATCTGACGTGCTGGCTGATACCCCATGGCCGGTCGTCTCCCTGATGTCATGGCCCGCATATCAGCCGGCCTTGTGAGTCCAGCGTCATGAACAGTGAAGTATCGGCGGGTCCGATCAGAGGCCCGATCAGAGGCATTGTGTTCAAGGTCGCTTCTGTTACGGTCTTTGTTGCCATGCAGACAGCGATTAAACTGGCAGGTGATGACGTGCCCGCAGGACAGATCACTTTCTATCGCTCCGCCTTCGCGCTAATCCCCATCCTGGCCTATCTTGCCTACCTGGGACAGATCAGGACCGGCTTGAGGACGGCTAATGTGTTCGGGCATGTGAAGCGCGGGCTGATTGGCATCGCCGCCATGGCCTGCGGCTTTTACGGCCTCGTGCATCTGCCGATGCCGGATGCTATTGCCATCGGTTATGCCATGCCGCTGATCGCCGTGGTGTTTGCTGCGGTTTTCCTGGGCGAGACCGTCAGGCTCTATCGCTGGTCGGCGGTTGCCATCGGCCTTGTCGGTGTGGTGATTATTTCCTGGCCGAAGCTGACCCTGTTGCAGGACGGGTTTTATGGTTCCGAGGTTGGCATGGGGACGCTTGCCGTGCTCGCCTCCGCTACGCTTGGAGCCGCAGCGATGTTGCAGGTCCGCCAACTCGTTCGTGAAGAAAAAACGGCCACGATCGTGTTGTATTTCTCGATCATTGCGGCGCTGATATCGCTTGTCAGTCTGCCATTCGGCTGGAACGATCTTTCTGCCCGCCAGCTAGGTCTCCTGGCCTTTGCGGGGATCTGCGGCGGCCTCGCCCAGATTTTGCTGACGGAAAGCTACCGCCATGCCGATATTTCGACAATCGCGCCGTTCGAATACAGTTCCATCCTGTTTGGATCGTTGATCGGCTATCTGCTGTTTGACGACCTTCCGAGCATTCACACCCTGGTTGGCACGCTGATCGTGGCGGGTGCGGGAATTTTCATCATCCTGCGCGAGCATCAATTGGGGCTGGAGCGCCGTGCGGCACGCAAAGCATCCACGCCTGGCGCCTGAGTCGCATTGGGTTAGAGATCGGTGATCTTGCTGGAGACGGCTTCCGTGCCCTGGAGCGGGATGGAGGAGGCCTGAAACTCGGTCTTGCCGGGCTGGTCAGGGACGGCGCTGCGCTGCCGCATCCGCCATGCTGCATAGCCTGCGTAGAGAAGAAAGCTGATGGCGAGGCTAAATAGCAGTCCGTTGGGACCGACGCCCTGCATGATTGCGCCTGTCACCAGCGGACCGGTGACGGTGCCGAAGCCGTAGAGAATCATGATGGCACTGGAAATCGTCACATATTCATCGGGGTCGGCCATATCATTGGCATGAGCGACATTGAGTGAATAGACCGGATAAAGCACGGTGCCGACAAAGAAGCCGCAGATATAGAGTGCCAATGGTGAAATTCCGCCCAGCACGATCATCACGGCGCAGCAAAACACCCCGAACAAGCCAGCGCCGACCATAACGCGGCGGCGGTCCATGCGATCGGACAGTCGCCCGAGCGGCATCTGCGCAATGGCGCCTCCGGCCAGCACGGCTGCCAGAAAGGTAGCGCCTTCCGCTGTCGAAAGACCGACCCGCTGGCTGTAAACCGCGCCGAGACTGCTCCAGGTTCCCGATAGAGCGCCTGACAGCAGTGAACCGACAAACGCAATGGGCGAGCGGATATAGAGCTTCTTCAGGTCGAACCGTGCCTGGGCCAGAGGTGCGGGCGATTGGGCGGTGGAGAGAGCGGTGGGAAACAGGGCTGCGGAAAAAATCAGCCCGCAGACGACGAACAGTGTCACCTGGCTTGGATCGCCAAGCGGCACGATATACTGACCGCCAATCGAGCCAACCAGGCAGGAAATCATATAGATGGAAAACAATCCGCCACGGTTTTCATTGTTGCTGCGCTCATTCAGCCAGCTTTCGATGATCAGGTAGCTGCCGGCAATGGCAAAGCCAGCAATGCCTCGGAACAAGGTCCAGGCCCGCCAGTCGACAACGATGGCGCAGAGTAGGACAGACATGGTCAGGAGAGTGATCAGGGCGGAAAAAACCCGGACATGTCCCACCTTCTGCACCAGGCGAGGCGTGACGACGCAGGATGTGGTAAAGCCAAATGTATAACCGGTAGCAATGATTGAAATGGTGAATGTTGACCATCCCTCGGCAATCGCCCGGATTGGCAGCATGTAATTCATCAACCCGAATCCAGCCATCATCAGCAGGGTTGAGAGCATGAGGGCGCCGATGGAGGCGAGACTGGCAATCATGGCATGGTCCGAACAGGAATGGGGCTGCGACTGGGAAGCGACTCTAACTGGGACCCACTTACGGCGAAGATTATGCCGCAGATATGACAGGCAACAGCATGTTTTATAGAACAAGGCATCGAAGACGCTGACGCATCCTCGCCTTGTATGAATTTTGAATCCCTCAAACGCACCGAAGGCTTAAGATACGCAAAAGTGGAATACGAAGAGCCATTTTCAGTGGTTTTCCGTGTTACGCGTCGTGGAAAGGTCCTTGCTCGGAACGCTGGGATACGTGCGATAGGGAGCCATAAAGGACGCTGTAGTGAAAAGATGCTCCAAAGTCGACTGTGACATGGTATAATATCGCCTCTCTACGACGGACACGCGCCGTTTGGATGAGGATGACGTAGCTTGGATAATGTTGGTTTTGTAAAAATGACACTATTTCAAATGGCATGACCGTATCAATCATTTTTAGGTTAAGCATCTCCTTGTATTCCTGGCAATTGTGATGGGTCTCACAAGAATTGATTGGTAATAGGGCGGGTTTTGTTGTTATGATCAATAAAAAATTAATGATGTAGGTGGCGATGGCTCGCTGGGTGTAGGCTTTTGCTGCTTTCCTTATTCATGTATTGCTGAACTTGGGATTGTCCATGGCGCTTTCTGTTGCAACGCTTGCATCCTCCTGGCGCTTCGCCGAGGCGATAGCTGTCATGGCGGCACAGTTCGGCGATCAGTTCGATGAGACGCCACGATTGGCGCGTGCGCTTGTTTCGCACCAGCGCTGGATGATGACCCAAGCCGCCTTTGCGCTCTATGCGGATCACCTGGCGGGACGCAGTAGCGGTCCTGGAATGACGGCCAGCGGCTTGGTGGACTGGATTTGCCAGACCGAAATTGCCAGCCGCAATACGGTTCTGACCTATGTCGATCAATTGCTATCCTATCGCTTCATCCGCCTTCACCCCGCCAGCGCCAAGCGCCCGCGCAGTTTTGAGGCAAGCGAGGCCAGCATTGACGCCATGCAGCGATGGCTTGGCGTTAATCTCGCCGTGCTCGATCATGTCGATGGTGGTGAGCGATTGCAGCACTTTCGGCAGCGTCCAGAATTGCTTTTCCTGGTTCAGCCGGAATTTGCGCGCCTGTGCCTTGATGATCGGCAATGGCGTGAGCCAGGTGAGCGTATCGGTCTGTTTCTTTGGACGGAAAGTGGTGCCTTGGTGATGGATAGGTTCATATCCCTCACACCCAATGCAATCCTTGAGGATGATTTCTACGATTTGGGGACAATTGACATCCCGGCCATGGCAGAACGTTTCGTGATGTCACGCACCCATCTGCAAAGAGCCTTGAGAAAGGCCGAACAGCACGGTTGCATTCGCCGTAACGGATCGGGCCGGGCCAGCCACATCTGGCTGGCGGCAGACTTCTATCAGGAATATCGCGATTGGCTGGCGCGCAAATCAGCTATTCTCGATGCGGTCTTTGAAAAAGAGGTGATGCTGGCCGCAGGAGTGGAACAAGCACATCCGCAAAACGAACCTATTGCGGTAGCGCGTTCGGTATCACGCAGAGGATGCTGAACGAGACGCCGCAACCAAGGATGTTTCAGTCAAAATCCATTCCAGATGAAAACCGCCGTCCCGCTTTCAAGCGGGATCATTTTAAAATGGAATGGCTGCTTGCAGCACGGTGTCACCCCCGTCGGTGCGGGCGGAACGGCTGAAATCGCGCGATGCGCTGACCGCCGCGTGGATCTGTTGAATAGCCCGCATCGGGCGGATTGCGAGGCGTCTGGCCTTTGTCCCGTCGAAACTGTGGGTCATCGAATGTCTCTTTCCAATCGTATCCAGGCCGTAGAGGCCAATTGTTCGCAGGCGACATAGCCCATGCGGTAATAGCTATGCAGGCCCTTAAGCGAACGGATTTGCCCGCGCACCGTTTCGAACTTGCTATGGATTGGCCGTGTAATGCGTTTCCGGTTCATCGTCCTGGTTCCTGTAAAGGGTCCTCCCAAGACTGTGCGGTTATTGCCGACCATTCATGTCCGACAAACACCTGCAACAGTGAATATATTGCACTGCAATATCGAAAATTCAATGGCTCTAAAATGATGACTGCCATGCGGTTTGCGCATGGGTTCGTTGAGAAAGCGAACAACCCGCAATCGTCGCAAGCTGCGTGTCAAGCCAATCGCTGCCGGAAGGCGAGAAGATCTCGCCAGGCTAGAGCCTTGGTGGCCGGGGCTTGCAGCAATTCCTGCGGATGAAAAGTTGCCATGGCCGCAACGCCGTGACCGCCTGCGGCCACGTCACGCCACTCTCCGCGCATCGAATGGATTGTCGCCGTTCCACCGAAGAAGAACCGGGCGGTGAAATTGCCGAGCAGGAGAACGGCTTTCGGTTCAGCCAGTGCGATTTGTCTCTCTATGAAGGGTCGGCAGATGGCGGCTTCAGCCGGGGTCGGCATGCGGTCACCAGGGCCGCGCCAGGGAATGGCGGTGGTCAATAGCAGCGCGTCGCGACGAAGGCCAATGGCGGCAAGCATCCGGTCGAGAAGCGCGCCAGTCCGGCCGGAAAAGGCCAGACCTTCGCGATCGTCATCGGCTGACGGAATGGGGCCGATCACCATGATGCCTGCCTCAGCGGGGCCTTCTGCAAAGATGGTGGAGCGGGCACTGGTCCTCAGATTGCAGCTGGAAAATCCTTCCAGAGCCGCTTTCAACTCAGCCAGCGAACGAGCGCTCTCGGCGGCAAACCGGGCGTCGTTGATTGCCGTTTCATCGGGAATGGCAAGCGGTGTCGATGCAGCAGGCCGAGGCGCAGGGCGGTCGCGGTTGAGTGTAGGGCCATTCTGCGAACCGACAGGGGCGGTCGCAGTCCGCTGATCTGAGGTCCGTTGGTCCCGGGCCTGAACTGGGGCCTGTTGTGGCGCACCCCTGGTCCGCGCCTGCCGTTCTGCTGCAAATTGTGCGATTCGATCAACAGGCGCATCTTCCACAAGCCAATCGACCCCGGCTTCGGCGTGAAAAGCCAGAAGGGCGGCAAGTTCGGCGGCAGTCATGTCCTGAGCGGCAATCATTGGTCTGTTCTAGACAAGCAATTGGCAGAAAGGAACAGAAAACCGTATTTTCTCCCGGTTATGCGGTCCAAAGAGCAATATCGTCGCGATCGCCAATCAGCGCCAGTCCGTGGGCAATCGATACCATTTCGCCGCCGCTCTCGATGCTGTCCTGGCTGAAGCGCTCAGTGAAGATACGTCGCACTGCCGGAACGAAGGATGTGCCGCCGGTCAGAAACACCTTGTCCACGGCGCCTGCCTCGGTGTTTGTCCGTGTGAGAACATCATCGAGTGCCGATTCGATGCGTGTGAGATCGTCGGCAATCCAGCTCTCGAAATCCTGGCGCTTGACGGTCTTGCGGCCAGCCGCGCCAAGTGGCGAGAAGTTGAACTCCGCTTCATCCGCCGCAGACAGTGCCATTTTCGTGGAGGATACCGCCTGGTAGAGCGGATAGCCTTCGTCATGCTCGACCAGATCGATAAACAGCTCCAGTTTGTCGGGGGCGAGGCTCTGACGTACCAATTGTTTCAGATCGGCGAATTCCTTTGAGGACTTGAACACCGACAGCTGGTTCCAGCGCGAGAAGCTGGTGTAATAATTGCTTGGAATATCCAGGATCTTGTCGAAACTCTTGAACTGGCTGCCCTTGCCGATTTCCGGTGCGACCAGATGCTCGATGATCCGCGCATCGAACTGGTCACCGGCCAATCCAACGCCGGAATAGCCGACTGGCACTGCCGACAATACGCCTGCCTTGCGCTCGAACCGGATCAGCGAATAGTCGGTGGTGCCGCCGCCGAAGTCGGCGACCAGCACGGTGGCATCTGTCGTCAGGTGCTGGGCGAAATAGAAGGCCGCGGCCACCGGCTCATAGACATAATGGATTTCCGGAAAGCCGAGCCGGGTCAGCGCTTCGTTGTAGCGGCGCATGGCAAGCTCGGGATCGGGGGAGGCGCCGGCGAAATGCACGGGCCGGCCCGCGACGATGCGGCTGGCATTCGCAGGCCAGCCATTGCCAGCATAGGCTTCCAGCCGTTTCAGGAACACTTCCATCAGGTCTTCGAACTGAAACCGTCGCGCATGGACCAACGTACCCTGAAACAGTGCCGAGGCGGCAAAGGTCTTGATCGATTGCAGGAAACGGCAATCGCCGGGATTGTCGATGAACTGGCGAATGGCGGCTTGCCCGGCCTCCACCTTCAGGGCGCGTGCGCCAAGCTGGGCATCCTTCATGAAGGACAGCGCCGTGCGCATGCTGTCGGTGGTTCCGGCCATGGAGGTGAACTGCACCGAATGGGTGGTGGTCTCGTCGATGCTCTGTGCCAGGACCGTGTTGGTCGTGCCGAAATCAAGCCCAAGCGCGTTTGCCATGGCTGCTGCTCCCTGATGCCTGTCTATTGGCGTGAATGATTGGACGGTTGCGGGCGCGCCTCTGCCTGAGAGGGGCTTTGCTTAACGAGCGGGCCTGATGACACAGGCTGGGGCAGGATGCAAGGATCGATTTCCAGAAAGAGCCGCTGCCAGCGCGTCTACGGCTTGACAGATGAAAGCGCCGCGTTCGGTCAAACGCGGCGCTTTGAAGCGGCAATTATGAACTGCGCGAGGTTATCGCAAAATCCGGCCCGACCCCCAGGTCAGGACAAGGCCGAACAGGGCCAGCAAGCCCCCCCAGATGATCCAGGGGCTTTGGTTGATCATGAAACTGGATTGTGGGTAGGGGAAAATCCCGGCACCCTGCGCCATCCACAGAATGCCCATGGCGATGGCCAGCAAGCCGACAATTGTTAAAGCCCAACGCACGACAATCATTTGACTTGCTCCCGCTATTCAGCCGCCATGGCTGGTTTGGATGGCCCATCTTCGCTGTTTGCCGCGTGGTGACCCTTGTCGCGGCGAACGAGCCGGGTCAGGAATTTGCCGAACCGGTCCATTTCCACGAAGATGACAGGTGTGATGAACAGTGTGAGCAATTGTGAGACGATCAGGCCGCCGACAACGGCGATGCCAAGTGGCTGGCGGAGTTCGGAACTGGCGCCATGGCCAAGCGCAATGGGCAGTGCTCCGAGAAGTGCGCAGAAAGTGGTCATCATGATCGGCCTGAAACGCCGCACACAGGCCTCGTGAATGGCCTTTGCCGGTGTCTCGCCATGCTCGCGGATCAATTCCACCGCCACGTCGATCATCATGATCGCATTTTTCTTGACGATGCCGATCAGCATCAGCAGGCCGATCAGTGCGATGACCGACATGTCGAAATTCAGCAGTTTCAAGGCCAGAAGCGCCCCGAAAGCCGCCGCTGGCAGGCCGGAGAGAATGGTGAGCGGATGAATGAAGCTCTCATACAACACGCCCAGCACCACATAGATCGTCAGCACGGCAGCCAGGATCAGCAGGCCGGTATTGCTTTGCGACTGCTGGAAAATCGCCGCCGTACCGCCATAGGAGGTGAAGACGTCATTGGGCACGCCAATCTCGGTCTTGATCTGATCGATCCGGGCGGTAGCGTCGCTCAGCGATATGCCGTCGGGCAGGTTGAACGACACCGTGGTCGAGACCAGCTGGCCGGTCTGGTTGACAGTGACAGGCGCGTTATGACGCTTGACGGTGGCGAAGTTTGACAGCGGCACCAGCGTTCCCGTGGAAGAAGACCGCACCAGGATATCGCGCAGGAACTCGTCGTCCCATGGTTTGTTCCTGTCGAACTCGACGATGACATCGTAGCTGTCGCCGGTCGACTGGATCTGGGCAGCATTATAGCCGCTGAACGCCATTTCCAGGGTCTTGCGAAGCTGGTCGTTGGTAATGCCGAAAGCGGCGGCCTTGCCGTTGTCGATGTTGATATCGGCAGCAATGGCATTGTTCTGCGCATCGCTGGTCACATCGGTAAACAACGGGTCCTGGCGCATAGCGGCCTGGATCTTCGATGACCATTCATCGGTTGCTGTCGTGCTCAGTGCCTGGACGACGAGCTGATACTG
The DNA here is from genome assembly GCF_021559775.1 of Gillisella vitis. Taxonomy (GTDB): domain Bacteria; phylum Pseudomonadota; class Alphaproteobacteria; order Rhizobiales; family Rhizobiaceae; genus Allorhizobium; species Allorhizobium ampelinum. Next base: position 734,280 of record NZ_CP056047.1, read on the forward strand.
GCTGGCGGTGCTGCGGCCGCCGAAACGCAGATTCTGCTGTGGGGTGATATAGCTACGGATACCGGCGATCTTGGACAGCTTCTGTCGCATCTCGTTGAGGGTTTGAGCGAGAGGCGGACGGTCGTCCTTCGGTTTCAGCTGGACGAAGATCGTGCCGTTGTTGAGCGGGCTGCGGCTTGAGCCACCGACGATGGAGGTGACATGATCGACAGCCGGATTGGTCTTTAATTCGTCGGCGACCTTTTGCTGAAGATCGCGCATGGCCGCATAGGAAATATCCTCACGGGCCTGCGTGCTGACCGTCAGCCGGCCAATATCTTCCTGTGGGAAGAAGCTGGATGGCAGCGTGTGGAACAGCCAGCCTGAGCCTGCGATGGAGGCCACAAAGACCATCATCACCACAAAACGGTGGTTGAGACACCAGCGCACAGACTTGTCATAGCCGCTCTGCGTCTTGGCAAAACCGGCGTCGAACCAGCGCACGATCAGCGGTGGGCGGCTGCTGTGGGAGGAAATGCGGGCTGCCAGCATTGGCGTGACCGTCAGGGACACCAGGGCGGAAGACAGAATGGCCATGGTGACGACCATGCCGAACTCATTGAACAAGCGTCCGACAACACCACCCATCAAAAGAATAGGAATGAATACCGCGACCAGTGAGATCGACATGGAAATAATCGTGTAGCTGACCTCGCCGGCGCCTTTAAGGGCGGCCTGAAGCGGCGGCATGCCTTCTTCGACATGGCGCAGGATATTTTCCAGCATGACGATGGCGTCATCCACCACCAGACCCACCGCCAGCGTCAGGCCGAGCAGTGAGATATTGTCAATACTGTAGCCAAGCACGTACATGCCGCCAAAGGTGGCAATCAGCGAAAGTGGCACGGCAAGACCGGGAATAAGGGTCGCGGTCAGATGGCCGGTGAACAGATAGATGACCAGGATGACAAGGGCGATGGTGAGGAACAACGTGAACTGAACGTCATGGATCGCCTCGCGGATCGAGTTCGACGAATCGTTCATCACATTGATCTTCAACGAAGGCGGCAGCTGCTTTTGCAGGGCAGGCAGCTTTGCCATGATCTCGTCGACCACCTCGACGGTATTGGCGTCCGGCTGTCGCTGAATGGCGAGGATGATCGCCTGTTTGCCATCGAACCAACTGCCCGCGTCGAGATTGTCGACACTGTCGCGCACATTGGCGACATCGGAAAGGTGGATTGGGGCGCCATTGCTGGTGGAGATCACCAGTGACTTGAATTCCTCGGCATTGGTGCGCTGAGTATTGGCATTGATGGTTAGCGACTGATTTGCCATCTGCAAGGTGCCGATTGGCACCTGGCTATTGGCATCGGCAATCGCCGAGGTCAGCGTGTCGACGCCAAGCCCGCGCGCTTGCAGCTTGGCGGGATCGACACCGATCCGCACCGCGTAGGTCTGCGAACCATAGATACTGACCTGCGCCACGCCGTTCAGTGTCGACAGCAGCGGGGAAATGATATTTTCGGCAATCGAATCCACCTGACTACGCGGCATTTCATCGCTGTTGATGGCCAGGAGCAGTACCGGCGAGTCGGCTGGATTGGTCTTGCGATAGCTCGGATCCGACGTCATGTTGCTGGGCAACTGACGGCTGGCGCGGGAAATTGCCGCCTGAACGTCAGCGGCGGCGGCATCGATATCACGGTTCAGATCGAACTGGAGAACGACGGAGGAATTGCCCAGCGAGTTGGTCGCGCTGATTTCGCTGATCCCAGGGATGGTCTCGAACTGCTTGATCAGCGGGGTGGAAACCGACGTCGCCATGGTTTCCGGCGATGCGCCTGACAGGGTCGCCGTCACGTTGATGGTGGGAAAATCCACCTTGGGCAGAGCGGCCACCGGCAAAAGCCGATAACCGGCCAATCCGGCCAGGACCAGGCCGATGGCAAGCAGAATGGTGGCAACAGGCCGATTGATGCAAAATGCAGGGATCATCGGGTGATATCCTTCGGCTCGTTTTCAGCCACTTTCTGGCTGGCAAACTGTTCCAGAACAGTCTGGCCGTCGGCAAGCTGCACCTGGCCTTCGACCACGACGTGATCGCCTTCCTTGAGACCCGAGGCAATCGCCGTCATATCGCCATTAGCGCGCAGGACGGAAACCTTGGTTGCCTTGACCTTGCTGTCGCTGTTGACCGTATAGACGAAGAAGCCTTCGGCGCCGGGGCGAACCGCGACAGTTGGCACGATAATGTTGCGGTCTTCGGTCTGGAAGCGAACAGTAACATTGGCGCTCTGTCCGGGCCAAAGAATGCCCTTGTCGTTTTGAAACTCTGCCTTGACGAGAATAGTCCCCGAGGAGGTGTCCACGCTATTGTCGAAGAAGGACAGCTTGCCTTGAACCGGCACGCCGCCGGTCGAGGCTGGATCGACATCGACCACAACATCCTTGCCGGCAAACGCCTGATGCAATTGCGGCAGGTAGCGTTCCGCCATCTGGAACTTCACATAGATCGGGTTGTAACGGGTGATGCTGACGATGGCGGTTCCGGCGCTGACATAGGCGCCGATGCTAAGCTGGATACTTCCGAGCCGGCCATCGAAGGGTGCCCGGATTTTCATATGCTCCAGGTCGACCATATCGGAGGCCAGTGTGGCCTTATCGGCGTCAACCTTGGCGGCGGCCGAATCCCGCGAGGCCTTTGCCTGTTCGTAGGCCTGCTGTGATTGCGCATTCTGCTTGAGCAAGCTTTCCGCGCGCGTCAAGGCAGCCTCGTATTCGGCCAGGCTGGCCTGATCGGAAACGATATTGGCCTGGTCCTTGTCCACTGTCGCCTTTGCGATCCGGTCATCCAGCCGGGCAATCAGATCTCCGGCCTTTACTTCCTGTCCGTCCTTGGCGATCACGTCCTGAAGCAGACCGCTCTTGAGGGCCGCCAGTGTCGTGGTATCCTCGGCTTCGGCCCAGCCAGTCGCCGTGGCATCCATTGGCAGATTGCCCATGCTGACCGCAACGGTCTTGACCGATGCTGGCCCGCCATTGCGCCGGCCACCACTCTTTCCGTTCCCCTGGCCGCTCCCTTGGCCAGCCGGTTTGCCGGCTTCCTGTCCTGCTGGCTGCCCATTGGCTTGGGCCGTCGCCTGTTCGGCACCCGGTTTGTGGCCCGCCGTCTGGCTGGCTTGGCTCAGAAACGGAACCTTGTCGAGATAAGGAATTTGGTCGCGATAGATCCACCCGCCGACGGCAAGGATTGCGATGATGCTGGAGGCGGTCCAGAATTTTTTCATGTGTCAGGGCCTGATAAAGCTTGAGCTGGTCGTTCATCCTATCATTATTGAATTAATGCACCGCGAAAATAACAGTGAAGCACACTATCGATCAACTCGCGGTGAGTTATCCTTAAATTCTTGTAATAAACTCGTATTTAGTGACAGTAACATGCGTTCGTCACTAAATACGGCGGTTGGGCTACTGTGTTCAAAGAGATTTGGCGGCGCCGCCATCGACCCGCAGCATTGTGCCGGTGATGTATGCGGCAGGGACCGAGCAGAGAAAAGCACCTGCGGCGGCAAATTCTTCCACCTTGCCAAGCCGTCCTATCGGGATGGTTTTGATCGAGCTTTCGCGAACCTCTTCCAGCGTTTTACCTTGGCGTTTGGCATTGGCGCCGTCCAGTTCATCAATCCGGTCGGTATGGATCCTTCCGGGCAGGAGAAGATTGGCGGTGATGCCGAAGGAGGCTATTTCGGAAGACAGCGTCTTGTTCCAGCCGACCAACGCGCCGCGCAACGTGTTGGACAGTGCCAGATTGGCGATTGGCTCAATCACGCCAGACGAAGCAACGGTGAGAATGCGTCCGAAGCCCTGTGCCTTCATCTGGGGAACCAGCGCGTTGGTCAGCGTGATGATCCGGACTACCATGGACTGAAAGAAGGTGTGGAGCTTTTCATCGTCCATGTCTTCCACCGTGCCTGGGGTCGGCCCACCCGTATTGTTGACGAGGATGTCGATGCCGCCGAGTTTTGCGGCGATCGCTTCAACGAGGGTGGCGACGAAATCAGTATCCGAGAGATCCGCCAACACATAGTCCGCCTTGCCGCCAGCCTTGGCGATGTCAGCGCAATTGGCCTCGAGCTTGTCTTTTGTGCGTCCGCAGATCAGCACGTGCGCGCCTTCGGCGGCCAGTGCATTGGCGATGCCTTGCCCAAGTCCGCGAGATGCGGCGAGAACAACCGCCCGCTTGCCGGAAATGCCAAGATCCATTGTGACTTCCTTTTTGTGAATGACGATGCGATTTTCACGCGAACCTAACAAGCGGGGATGCAAAATCAAAGGCGCAGAAAGCGATAAGCTTCGGTGATCAAGGATGTTACACATTTCCTGCTCTTGCAGTAATTGACGTGCACGTAAACGGAAGATATTCTTGCGCCTCATAGCACCCAGCAGGGATTTCACGCCTTGCCCTGTCGCAACCTGGCTCGACAAGCCCGGTTTGATTTGACAAGGAAGAGGTCCATCTGGGGAAAAAGCCGAGCGGAGAACAACGATGAGCGAACAAGAGCTGCCCGAGCGCGAGAGCATGGAATTTGACGTGGTGATTGTTGGGGCAGGGCCTGCGGGCCTATCGGCTGCCATTCGCCTCAAGCAGGTCAATCCCGATCTGACGGTTGTCGTGCTGGAAAAGGGTGCGGAAGTCGGCGCCCATATCCTCTCCGGGGCTGTGGTCGATCCGGTCGGCGTCGATAAGCTTCTCCCGGATTGGCGCCAGGAAGCCGATCATCCGTTCAAGACCGAAGTCACCGCCGACCATTTCCTGTTTCTCGGTCCCGCAGGCTCCATTCGCCTGCCCAACGCGCTGATGCCGCCGCTGATGAACAATCACGGCAATTATATCGTCTCGCTCGGCAATGTCTGTCGCTGGCTGGCGGGCCATGCCGAGGCGCTGGGTGTCGAGATCTACCCGGGCTTTGCCGCCACCGAACTGCTTTATAACGAGGCTGGCGCGGTGATTGGTGTTGCCACCGGTGATATGGGCGTCGAAAAGAACGGCGAACCCGGTTCCAGTTACACGCGCGGCATGGAATTGTTGGGCAAATATGTGCTGATCGGTGAAGGCGTGCGTGGCTCGCTTGCCAAGCAGTTAATCGCCAAATTCGATCTGTCACGCGAGAGCGATGTGCAGAAATTCGGCCTCGGCATCAAGGAACTGTGGCAGGTCAAGCCTGAGCACCATAAGCCCGGCCTGGTGCAGCATTCGTTCGGCTGGCCACTGGACATGAAAACCGGTGGCGGCTCCTTCCTCTATCATCTCGAGGATAATCAGGTCGCGGTCGGCTTCGTCGTGCATCTGAACTACAAGAACCCCTATCTCTATCCGTTCGAGGAGTTCCAGCGCTTCAAGACCCATCCGGCGATCCGTGAAACCTTTGAGGGTGCTAAGCGGATTTCCTATGGAGCGCGGGCGATTACCGAAGGCGGTTATCAGTCGGTGCCGAAATTGTCCTTCCCCGGTGGGGCGCTGCTCGGCTGTTCGGCGGGCATGGTCAATGTGCCGCGCATCAAGGGCAGCCATAATGCCGTTTTGTCGGGGATGATGGCGGCGGAAAAGATTGCCGAGGCAATTGCGGCGGGTCGCGCCAATGATGAGCCGGTTGAGATCGAAAACAGCTGGCGCGGCAGTGAAATCGGCACGGATTTGCGGCGGGTGCGAAACGTCAAGCCGCTGTGGTCGAAACTTGGCACGGTGCTCGGCGTGGCGCTGGGTGGGCTGGATATGTGGACCAACCAGCTTTTCGGTTTTTCCGTATTAGGCACGCTGAAACATGGCAAGACCGATGCTGAGAGCCTTGAACCGGCTGCACAGCATAAGAAGATCGATTATCCCAAGCCGGATGGCGTGCTGACCTTCGACCGCCTGTCCTCGGTGTTTCTGTCCAACACCAATCACGAGGAAGACCAGCCGGTGCATCTGAAGGTCAAGGACATGGCGCTGCAAAAGTCCTCCGAGCTTGGCGTCTATGCCGGACCTTCCAGCCGCTACTGTCCCGCCGGGGTTTATGAATGGGTGGAGAAGGAGGGCGAGCCGAGTTTCGTCATCAACGCCCAGAACTGCGTCCACTGCAAGACCTGCGACATCAAGGACCCGAACCAGAACATCACCTGGGTGCCGCCACAAGGAGGCGAAGGACCGGTTTACCCGAACATGTAATGTTCGGGTAGGGCGGTCCGCACGGACCTCCGTCAAGGGGAGCGGCGAAGGACCGGTTTACCCGAACATGTAATGTTCGGGTAAGGCGGTCCGCACGGACCTCCGTCAAGGGGAGCAGGCGAAGGGCCGGTTTATCCGAACATGTAATGTTCGGGTAAGGCGGTCCGCACGTCCTTACTGCCTGCATAAGGCCGTTGGTTGGATATTTTTATCAACCGTACCGGTTTGCACTTGAAATGACTTGCGAAAGCTGGTGATCGTCTATACGAAACGTCAATAGGTCAGTAATATTGACCTATTGACTGATTTGAGGAGATCACCTGTCATGTCTGCCGCAACTGCAAAGCCGGAATTCATCGTCAAGCCGAATGCGAACCCCATGCCGGAAGCAGAGCGCCTCGAAGCGTTCCAGAGCCTGGGCTTTGGTACGCTGTTCAGCGACCATATGGCGGTGATCCAGTGGAATGTGGTGAAGGGCTGGCATTCGGCGGAGATTACCGCGCGTGGGCCATTTGCCATCGATCCGGCAGCCGCGGTGCTGCATTACGCCCAGGAAATTTTTGAGGGGATGAAAGCTTACCGCACGGCGGAAGGTCGCGTCGTGCTGTTTCGCCCGGACGAAAATGCCCGCCGTTTCAACGAGTCTGCACGACGCATGGCGATGCCGGAAATTCCCGAGGAGCTGTTTCTCGAAGCCATCGATAAATTGGTCAAGGCCGATGCGAAGTGGATTCCAGACGGTGAGGGTAGCCTTTACCTGCGGCCTTTCATGTTTGCCAGCGAAGCTTTTCTGGGGGTGCGCCCGGCACGAGATTATATTTTCTGCGTCATCGCCTCGCCGGTCGGCCCCTATTTCAAGGGCGGCGCCAAGGCGGTGAAGATCTGGGTTTCGGAAAACTACACACGCGCCGCTCCCGGCGGCACCGGTGCCGCCAAATGCGGCGGCAATTATGCGGCAAGCCTGATTGCCCAGCAGGAAGCGGTTGAGCATGGCTGCGATCAGGTGGCCTTCCTGGATGCCGCCGAGCACAAGTGGCTGGAAGAGCTGGGTGGCATGAACGTGTTTTTCGTCATGGACGACGGTTCACTGGTGACGCCGCCTCTAGGCGGTACCATCCTGCCGGGCATTACCCGTAATTCGTTGATCTCGCTCATCAAAGACCAAGGCATGACAGTGCATGAACGCCCGTATTCTTTCGAGGAATGGCAGGCGGATGCCAAAAGCGGCAAGCTGAAAGAAGCCTTCGCCTGCGGCACGGCCGCTGTGGTGGCTGGCATCGGCGAGGTCAAATTCACCGATGGTGGCTTTGTGATCGGCAATAGCGAAACCGGGCCAGCCACCCTGAAAATCCGCGAGCAACTGGTCAATATCCAGCGCGGCAAGAGCAATGACCCGCATGGCTGGGTCCGCCGGATCGAAGGCGTCTGATACAAAAGGCCGGGAGTGATCCCGGCCTTTTTAATTATATTCTCAATAGTAAATATGATTTTCTTTTCTATGTTTCGGCGTGATTTACTGCCTGACGTGTAATATAAAAAACTACGCATTCTACGGTTGTCTGGGAATTTCACATTTTGCGCATAATTTGTTCTTATGTATTGCCTGGTTAGGTACGCAGGTTTCCCTTGCAAGCCAAGCAAACTCACGCTTCCTTTATTCTCGTTCGTCTTTCGGGAAAATCGTATTAACTTTTCCCCGACAGACTGTAAGGGCTGTTGAAGATCATGGCTGTGCATCCCGGAAATGCAGACCGCTTGAAACAACCACCAAGATCCATTTTTAACGCCATTTCGGATTGGGCCTTGGCCTCGGCGTTGTCGCGCATCGTCACCGTTGGATGGCTGGACATTGTCACTGCCAGCGGCAAGACGCTGTCATTTGGTGACCGCACGGGCGAACCTGTCACGGTTCGCTTCGCCGATACGCGCGCGCAATGGGCTTTTCTGATTGATGCCGATATGCGGCTGGGCGAACTTTATATGGATGAACGGTTCTTTGTCGATCAGGGAACCATGTTCGATTTCGTCTCTATGGTCCTGCGGGAGGCGCAAAACGCCACCCATCCACTGATCGCCCGGATCATCGACGATGTGAGGACCCGGTTCAGGATCTTTCGACACCGCAATCTTCCCGCCAGATCCAAGCAGAATGTCGCGCACCATTATGATCTGGATGCACGGCTTTACGAACTGTTTCTGGATGAAGACCGACAGTATTCCTGCGCTTATTTCGAGCATGACACCCAGAGCCTGGACGACGCACAGCGCGCCAAGAAAGACCATCTTGCCGCCAAGCTGCGCCTCAAGCCGGGAAACCGTGTGCTGGATATTGGCTGCGGCTGGGGCGGTCTCGCCCTTCATCTGGCCAATAGGGCTGTTGGCGGAGAGGTGGTGGGCGTCACCTTGTCTGAAGAGCAGCTAGCCTACGCGGTCAAGCGGCCCCGCAAGCCTGCGACAGAAGCAGCCAATGTCGATTTCCGGCTGATGGATTATCGCAGTCTGGACGGCAAATTCGACCGCATCGTCTCGGTCGGCATGTTCGAGCATGTCGGTCTTGCGGCCTACAGGACGTTTTTCAGCAAATGCAGCGCGCTGCTGGCCGATGATGGCGTGATGGTGCTGCACACGATCGGCTGTTCCGCAACGCCGGGCTTTACCACGCCTTGGCTCGACAAATATATCTTCCCAGGCGGCTATATTCCGGCGCTGTCTGAAATCGTTCCTGAAATCGAAAAGGCTGGCCTGACGATCACGGATGTCGAGGTGCTGCGCATCCACTATGCCAAGACCTTGCGCCACTGGCGAGACCGCTTCACCGCCCGCTGGGCAGAGGCGGCTGCCCTCTATGACGAGCGCTTCTGCCGGATGTGGGACTATTATCTATCAACCGCCGAAGCCGCATTCTATCACGAGGATCTCGTGGTCTTTCAGATTCAGATAGCCAAGAAAAACAACGTCTTACCGCTGACTCGGGATTATATTCTGACCGATCACGAAAAGCATGTCGCCGCCGTATAAGGCGCACGGTGATCAATTTGTCGGCAAGAATCGGTGATAGCTATCGGGGTCGGTGACGATGTCGCGCACCATATCAAAGAATTCGGGAACTGTCTGGCCCAGTGTCTGGGGTGAAAAATCAAACCAGTACCGTTTGGAAAATTCGCCTTCGACATCATTGTGGTAACGGTGCAAGAACTCGTGCATTTCCTGCACTAATTGTTGCTTTCTGATGTCCTCGGTCAATCGGGCATAGCCAGCAATCGCCTCGGGCACGCTTTGATATTCCAGATCCATATCCTGATGAAGATAGCTGCCAATCAGGCCTGAAAGTGCGTCGAAATCGTCAGTCATTGATTGCATGGTCAATCGTTACTCTTACGGAACGGGATAGGAGGTGAGAATATAATGGGTCATTCCATTATAAGTCTCTTTCTTCAAAATAATTCGGAGCCTCGTCATTTGTTGAACCTGCCCTGATGCTCGGACCACACCTTGTCCGATCACCCGTCCTGCATCAAACACAATGGGTGGTTCCAGCTTGGAGCCAATGGCGGCATTCTGTGACCATTGCATGATCCGTGCCTGGTTCAACCTCAATGCTCTGGAAATTTGATCTTCAGCGATGCGCAGACTGCTGAAGGACGAGATAACGGGAGGGGGCGCGCGATTGGTTGCTGTTTGTGCGATCCGTTGGCGTAGGAATGCCTCATCCTTGGCAATATGCCTCTCTATCGTATGGCCGCCAAGGCGGCTTCCCGCCTGCGCTTCATGCTGCATCAAAGAGATACGTCCGGATCTAATGGCGGCCGCACGAACTGCGCCAGCCATTGCAGCCCCACCAATTGGCACCACAAAGTCCATCGCCATGCCGATGTTGTCTGCCGCCTGGGGCGATGCGCCAAGAGATTTTGCGAGGGACGACGTACCTGTCTCCGTCCAGGAGCGTTCGTTTTGCCCGGTCCATAATTGTCGTCCGCCCGTGGCGCATTGGTCTGCGGCATGAAGCGCCAAAGCTCCTCCACCGACCTTGGTCAACATTGTCGGTTCTGGTGTGGCAAGAAGTGCTCCGGCCGTCAGGCCTTCCGCAGCGCAGCCGAGCAAGCGTAATCCACCTATGACCCTGTTGCCCAGCGTTCCGCCTTGTTCGACCGTTTCCCCTTCAAGGACCGCCGCCAACTGAACGGCAGATACTGCGATAACCAATCCCCCGTCTATCGGAGCATTGCTTTCATTTTCTGTTGGCATGGATAACCTCCCAAACATTCCGGCGTTGGGAAGGTTTCATTTTTCGTGAAATTTTACAACCCTCGCAAGGGATAAACCAGAAGGTTGCCGGAGACCCTATGCTGAAACATGGAACTCATGTTCCGTTCAATCGCAACAGAGCCATGTCCACTGTAATACCAAAGCTCGAAGATGCTGAAACATCCTCACTTTAAAGAGATTTCGAATATTTCAAATGCATGAAGGGCTTGAGATATTCGAAAACGGAATGCGAAGAGTCATTGAAAATTACTCTTCGCATAAGACATAGCAGTGTAAGGGACGAGTGCGCCATTCAAGCCGCCACTCACTCGATGCCAAGTTTACAACAGCGTCCCGCTCAAGATCACCAGCGCAACCGTAAAATAGATCACCAGCCCTGACACATCCACCAGCGTCGCCACGGCAGGAGCCGAGGCGCTGGCGGGGTCGAGGCGCAGGCGTTGCAGCAGGAAGGGCAGCATTGAGCCTGCCATCGAGCCGAAGGTGACGATGCCGATAAGGGCGGCAAACACGGTGAAGCCAACCAGCAACCAATGGTCGCCGTAATTATAGAGACCCATATGCTGCCACAGCGCGATGCGAACGAAACCAACCAGGCCGAGAATGGTCCCCAGCGTCATGCCCGTGGGCAATTCACGGATGGCAACCCGCCACCAGTCGGAAAGCTTCAATTCGCCGACTGCCAGCGCCCGGATGATCAGCGAGGTCGCCTGCGAGCCGGAATTGCCGCCTGAGCTCATGATCAGCGGGATGAACAGGGTCAGCACCACGGCCTTCTCCAGCTCGCCTTCAAAATATTGCATGGCGCTGGCGGTCAGCATTTCGCCGAGGAACAGGGCGGCGAGCCAGCCGGCCCGCTTCTTGATCATGCCGGCAAAGCCGATCTGCATATAGGGCTTGCCGAGCGCTTCCATGCCGCCGAATTTCTGGGCGTCTTCAGTCGTATCTGCAATCATCGTGTCGATCACGTCATCAACCGTGACAATGCCCAGCATCTGACCGGTATCGTTGGTGACGGGCAGGGCCAGCAGGTTGTTGCGGCGGATCAGGCGAGCCACTTCTTCCTGTGTCATCAACGGGCTTGCATGCACGACGCCATGACATTGGGCAACGGACAGGATGGAGGCCTCCGGCTCCACGGTGATCAGCCGACGCAGCGTGACCACGGCAATAAGCGTCCGGGTGATACGATCCAGCACATAAATCGCATAGACGGTCTCACTGGCGTTTTCCACCATCCGCACATGGGCCAGTGTTTCGGCCACGGTGAAATCATCGGGAACGCTGACGAATTCTGTCGTCATGATTGATCCGGCGGTGCGCTGCGGATAGGCCATCAGATGTTCGACGGCATGGGCCGTGGCCGCATCGAGCCGCGAAAAAATCACCATCCGGCAGCGGTCGTCCATCGCCTGGAAAATGTCGGCGACCCGGTCGTGGGCAGTGGCTTTTAGCAGGCGCACGGCTGTATCGACCGGAAGAGCTGCAATAATGTCGGCAGCATGCACCAGTTCGGGGCGGGCAATGACGCGCAGCGCCTTTGGCTGCGGCAGGCTTGCCAGCATGGCGGCGGCCTCGGAGGTGTCCAGCGCATTTAGCTGTTCGATCCGGTCCGTAACGGTAACGACATTGAGGCTGTCGTTGAGAAGGTGGCGGGCAGCATGACCGGCCCGCAGAGGAAGGCGTTGGATGTTCATTGTGCTTGCCTTTCCGTCGATCCGCCGTAGCGCAACCGACCGGCAAGCTGACGGAACCGTCAGAGCAGGGCGACCACGTACGGCATGGACAATCGACTGCTACTGTCGCTTGGCATCTTATCGATGACTCCGTTGATATCCGTGCGGAAATCTCCCGCCCGTTCATATTAGCTGCGCTTCTGCCTGCGCAAAGTCAAGAGGGGGATGGTGGCTCAAACCAGGGCGAAAGCGTGCGGCGCACTACACAAATCGGTGATTGCCGGCTCTGTCTGGATGTGGGCGTCATCTCGATGGTTATTTTGCTATCCCGTTGTCCGGCGCGCGCAGAAATTTCCGAGGTTATGCAAGGACTTGCTCAATAAATTCCACCGTGACTTTCTCGGTCGGAAAGGTGGCAAAACGGTGGGCGCAGCACTCACGGTCGGTTAACCATGCATACAAAACACACTCAAGGTCCGCTGCTGACGCGGGCCGGTAACGTGTTTTTTTGCTTGTTTAAGGACCGCTCAGGATGCTGATCGGCGCTGTAGCGCAACCGAGATCAGGAAGACCACGAGGCCGAGGAGCGACAGGACTGCACCGACATAGCCCGTCGCGCCATAGCCATAGCCGGCGGAAATCACCATGCCACCCAGCCAGGCACCGAGCGCATTGGCAATGTTGAAGGCTGAATGATTGGAAGCGGCAGCCAGTGTCTGGGCGTCGGCTGCGACATCCATCAGTCTCGTCTGCACGGCGGGACAGGCGGCGAAACCGCAGCCGGTCAGAAAGACGCAGATACACAGCATGACCGGATTGGCGGCAGTCAGCGAAAAGATCGTCATCAGCACAACGTTGAAGGCCAGCATGCCGCCGATTGTGCCGTTCAGCGAGTAATCGGCCATGCGGGAGCCAACTACATTGCCGACATTCATGCCGATGCCGAACAGCGCCAGCACCACGGCAATCATCGATGCGGGCATCCCGGCGGTGTCGGTGGTGGTCTTGGCGATATAGCTGAAGATTGAGAACATGCCTCCAAAGCCAACCGCAGCCACGGCAAGCGCCAACCACACTTGTAACCGGCCGAAAGCGCCGAGTTCGCGGCGAATGCTGGCGCCTTCTGCTACCGTGTCTTTGCGCAGGTTGAACGCAATCAGCACAGCCGTCAGCGCGGCAATTGCTCCGACGAGCATGAAGGCGGCCCGCCAGCTCATCATCTGGCCAAGGAAGGTGGCAAATGGCGTGCCGATCAGCGTCGCAATGGTCAGGCCCAGCATGACGCGGCCAACGGCGCGCGCCCGCTTGTGTGGCTCCACCATCGATGCCGCCACAAGGGCGGCAACGCCAAAATAGGCGCCATGCGGCAGACCGGTGATGAAACGCAGGACGGTGAAACTCAGAAAGCCTGGGGCCATGGCACTGGTGATATTGCCAAGAGCAAACAGACCCATCAGCATCAGCAGCAATGTCTTGCGTGGCAGCTTTGCCGCCAGCGCGGCAATGATCGGTGCTCCGACGACCACGCCCAAAGCATAGGCGCTGATAACCCGGCCCGCTTCGGGTACGCTGACGGAATAGGTCTGCGCCACCTCCGGCAACAGGCCCATGATGGCGAATTCGCCGGTGCCGATGCCAAACCCACCGACGGCCAGCGCAAATTCAATTAACAGGACGGTGCGCGGCGACAGGGCGGCTTCGATCCGGTCTGAACTGGGTCTGACGGGCGAGGGTGCGAAGCGGATCGTATCGTTCATAAAATCATCCCGGCACCGTAGCAAGGCTGGTGCTGTTCAATAGAAAATGCAGCAGGGAAAACTGCTCGACGCAGCTGAATCGCGAAATAACCCATTTGGCGCATCCACAATGCCGCCGCTAACCTTGTGCGGTCATGCGCAAGGCAAGACAGTCAAAGTCGCAAACCTGCGGACGGGGATGGTCAAACGTGATGCCGTTACCCTTAGCATGCATGTGTGCGTTGCGGTAGAATGATAATGATGATCTTGATCTTTTCGGCTGCAAACCCGATTTGCAGCAGACGCATGCAACATAATCGGTGGTGAATCGTTAAAATGCGTTGTCGTGCGGTTTCAACGTAAGGCACACCAGCTTGGAGCTGGGCGGCGGTCAAAAGGAGCAGCGCGGGAATGAAAATCATGGCCGTTTTCAACCGGGAGGGCGGGACCTTTCGCACCACCGACATGGATGCCTATTGCGCACGTGCCGAGCAAATCTTCCGCGATGCCGGTCATGAGATCGAAACTATGGCTGTTGATGGCCGTGATATCGTCAAGACCCTCGAGACCGCTGCAAAGCAGGGATATGACGCGCTGATCGCCGGTGGCGGCGATGGAACCATATCGACAGCCGCCGGCATTGCCTGGAAAGCCGGTCTGCCGCTCGGCGTCGTCCCCGCCGGGACGATGAACCTGTTTGCACGCTCACTGAAACTGCCGCTCGATATCTGGCAGGTTCTGGAGGTGCTGGCATCGGCGCAGGTCCAGTCTGTTGACATCGCCACTGCCAATGGTCAGCCTTATGTGCACCAGTTTTCCGCTGGCCTGCACGCCCGGATGGTCCGTCTGCGCAACCGGATGGACTATGCTTCGCGCTTCGGCAAGATGCGGGCCAGCACCAGCGCTGCGATCAGCGTGATGTTCAATCCGCCCCGCTTTGACGTCGTTTTCGATATCGACGCCGATGGGCGGCAGGATAGCAAGGAAGTGTCAGCCGTTTCGGTTTGCAACAACCCGGTTGGAACCAACCCGTTGTTTTATGCCGATGATATTACCACCGGCCAACTTGGGATTTATCTTGCAGCCCCACTCGATTCGGTCGGATTGGCAGGGTTGGCGATTGATATTCTGCGCGGCAAGCTCACGGAAAACCAGGCCGTCACGTCGGCCACCTCACAAATCGTCAAGCTCCATTTCCCAAAACATCGCCACGGTGTTGCCTGCGTGATTGATGGAGAACTGCTGCGGATGCCGCGCGATGTGGAGATCAGAATCCATCCAGGCGAATTAAAAGTCTTGGCGCCCGCCCTTTCAGCATAGAGCATGTCATGAAAACGCCCGGACGAGCCGGGCGTTTAAACTGCGACATTTTCCTAAAAGCTTCAATGCGTAAACGCAGCCGCAATCAGGGCCTTGGTATAGTCCTCGGCGGGGCTTTCGAAAATGTCTTCCGTCGGCCCTTCTTCAACGATCTTTCCGTTCTTCATCACGATCACATGGTCGGAAATCGCCTTGATCACCGACAGATCGTGGCTGATGAACACGTAGGACAGGTCGTGTTTCTGTTGCAGGTCGCGTAGCAACTCGATCACCTGCCGCTGCACGGAACGGTCCAGCGCCGAGGTTGGTTCATCGAGGATCACCACTTTCGGCTTGAGGATCATCGAGCGGGCGATGGCGATACGCTGACGCTGGCCGCCGGAAAATTCATGCGGATAGCGATTGCGCGAGGCCGGATCGAGGCCGACTTCCTTCAAGGCGGCAATGGCGCGCTTGTCGCGCTCCGCCTTGCTCAGGTCAGGCTCATGCACGTAAAGCCCTTCGGTGATGATCTCGCCAACCGTCTGGCGTGGCGAGAGCGAGCCGTAGGGGTCCTGAAACACCAGCTGCAATTGCCGGCGGAACGGCCGCATTCCGGCGCGGTCGAGGCCGGAAATATCCGTGGTTTCGAAGCTGAACCGGCCATCGGCGGAAAGCAGTTTCAGCAGCGCCCGTCCCAGCGTCGATTTACCCGAACCGGATTCGCCGACAATGCCGATGGTCTGGCCCTTTCGGAGCTTCAGATTGACATGATCGACGGCCCGGAATTTTCGATTGCCCTTGAACAGGATGCCGGAGCTGATGTTGAAATCCACCACGACATTGCGGCCTTCGAGAATGACTGGCGCATCCGAAGGCGGTGCCACTTTGGAGCCTGATGGTTCGGCGGCCAGCAGCATTTTGGTGTAATCGGCCTGCGGGCGCTCAAAAATATCGTCCCGGCTGCCCTGTTCGACTATCTCGCCGCGCCGCATCACTGCCACGCGGTCGGCGACGTGGCGGACCACGCCGAGATCGTGGGTGATTAGTACGATGGCCATGCCGAAGCGCTTTTGCAGATCGGCGAGAAGATCGAGGATCTGCGCCTGGATCGTCACGTCCAGCGCCGTGGTCGGCTCGTCGGCGATCAGCAGGTCCGGCTCGTTGGCGAGCGCCATGGCGATCATCACGCGCTGGCGCTGGCCGCCGGACAATTCATGCGGGTAGCTGTCGATCCGCCGCTCCGGTTCCGTGATGCCGACCAGCTTGAGCAATTCCAGCACGCGGGCGCGCGCCTTCGACCGGCTCATGCGGCGGTGAAAAATCAACGGCTCGGAAATCTGCTTGCCAACCGTATAAAGCGGATCGAGCGAGGTCATGGGCTCCTGAAAAATCATGGTGATCTTCGAGCCGCGCACGTCGTTCAGCGTCGAGATGCTGGCACCTGCCAGTTCGGTTTCGCCGTAGCGGGCCGAGCCTGCCACCTGTCCATTCGAGGCCAGCAGCCCCATAATGCCCATCATCGTTTGGCTTTTGCCGGAGCCGGATTCACCGACAATGGCCAGCGTCTCACCTTTCTTGACATCGAAGGAGATGCCTTTGACGGCATTCACCTCGCCATCGGGCGTGGTGAATGTGACCTTCAGGTCCTTGACGGTCAGCACCGTCTGGTTTTCGGTCTTGTCCATGCTTATCGGTCCTTGGGATCAAGCGCATCGCGCAGCCCGTCGCCCACGAAATTGAGCGAAAACAGGGTGACGACGAAGAAAGTGGCCGGGAAGATCAGCAGCCATGGCGTGTTTTGAATATTTTGCGCGCCATCCGAAATCAATGTTCCCCAGCTGGCCAGCGGTGCCTGTACGCCAAGACCGAGGAAGGAAAGGAAGCTTTCGGTAAGGATGACCTGCGGCACCACGACGGTGACGAAGACGATGACCGGGCCGATGGTGTTGGGAATGATATGGCGGCGAATGATCTGCCAATCCGTCAAGCCCAAAGCCTCTGCCGCGCCGACGAATTCACGCCGTTTCAACGACAAGGTCTGACCGCGGACGATCCGGGCCATTTCCAGCCATTGTACGGCACCGATCACCAGGAACATCAACAGGATAGAGCGGCCGAAAAACACCACCATGACCACAACGAGAAACACGAAGGGCAGCGAGTAGAGGATTTCGACGATGCGCATCATCACATTATCGACCCGTCCGCCAAGATAGCCGGAGGTTGCTCCATAGATCACCCCGATACCGAGAGAAACGAGGCTGGCGGCAATACCGACGGCAATCGAGATCTGTCCGCCCAGCATGACGCGAACCATCAGATCGCGGCCATTGCTGTCCGTGCCGAAGAAGAAATATTCTTGGCTGACACGACCGCTCAACGTCATGGAAAGCTGGTCGGGTGTGGTCTCGCTGACCCGGGTGTCATGAAACTCATTGACCCGGTCGAAATAGCGAATACTGCGGGGATCGACGGGCTTGTCGGAGGAAATCTTGACGGTAAACGTGCCGTTTTCCACCGAAAAGCTGTCCAGCTTCAGCCGCGCCCGTGTGGCAGCGCTTTCCGCGACCTGCTGAAGTGATGCAGGGTCGGGAAAGGGTTTCAGGCTTGGTGGCACAGAAACATAGGAGGAAAACACCTGGTCATAGCTGTGGCTGCTGAACAAAGGTCCGACAAACGAGAACAGGGCTATGAGCAGCAGGATCACACAGCCGCCCATGGCTGCCTTGTTCCGGCGGAACCGCAGGAGCGCCAATTGGCCCAGGCTGCGGCCTTCAATCGAAGGGGAGGTGATGGTGGTATCAGTCATGGCGGACCCTCGGATCGAGCAGGCCGTAGGCGATATCGACAAGCAGATTGAAGACGATCACGAAGATCGAAACCAGCAAAACGGTTGCCATCACCAGCGGATAGTCCCGGTTCAGGGCACCGATGACAAAGAAACGTCCGACGCCTGGAATGGTGAAAATGCTCTCGACCACGGCAGATCCGGTCAAAAGAGCCGCAGCTGCTGGAGCGAGATAGGAAATAACCGGCAGCAGCGCTCCGCGCATGGCATGGGTTATGATGACCGTGCGCGAAGGCAGACCATAGGCGCGGGCCGTGCGGATATGGTCAGTATGCAGGGCCTCGATCATCGAGCCGCGGGTGAGGCGGGCGATAATCGCGACCTGCGGCAGGGCCAGCACGGTAATTGGCAGCGCCAGATAATAGAGCGATCCATCACCCCAGCCACCGGCGGGAAGCCATGACAGCATCAAGGCAAAAATTAGCGTCAACACCGGCCCGACTACGAAATTCGGCACGGTAATGCCAATTGTCGCAAACGACATGACGGTAAAATCGATCCAACCGTTTTGCCGAAGCGCTGCGATTGTCCCCAGAATGACACCTAAAATCAGCGCGATAATCAGCGCCGTGCCGCCAAGCTTGATGGAATAGGGGAGCGCCTGCGAAATCAACTGCGCAACGGTATTGTCCTTGTAGACGAAGCTCGGACCAAAATCCCCTTGGAAGGCATTGGCGAGGTAATGCAGATATTGCTTCCACAAGGGATCGTTGAGATGGAATGTCGCGATGATGTTTTCCATGGTTTGCGGCGGCAATGGCCGTTCAAGGCTGAACGGACCACCCGGCGCAAAGCGCATCAGGAAAAATGAAATGGTCACGACGATAAAGATCGTCGGTATCGCGCTCATCAGTCGGCGCAGAACAAAGTTGATCATGGTCAAATAGCAGACGCGCGGCCAGACCTTTCGGTCCCCGCGCGTCGCTCTCCTTTGAGGTTACTTGGACAGGCTCAGATACTTGGAGAGGTGCCAATCAACGCCACTGTCGCCCCAGCCCTGCACGTTTTCAGAGACCATCCACAGATTGGACCGGAAATACAGCGGCATGATCGGCTGGTCCTTCACCTGAATAGCTTCAGCCTGCTTCATCAGCTCCATGCGCTTGGCCGGATCGGTTTCCTTGTAGGATTTCGCCATCAAGGCGTCGAATTCCGGGTTATTCCAATGCGGATAATTGAAGGTCTTGTTGTCGCTGATTTGCAGCGCCAGGAAATTTTCCGGGTCGGCATAGTCGGCGGCCCAGGCCGCACGGGCAACGTTGAACTTGCCGCCTTCCTGCAAGTAGGAGTAATGCGAGGCCACATCGAGATTGGTCAGCTTGACCGTAGCACCAAAGGTGGTCTTCCACATGTCGGCAATGGCGGTCGCCAGCCGTTCGTGGTCGGCATTGGTGTTATAGCGGATTTCGATGTTGAGCGGCTTAGCGCCCTTGCCGTAACCGGCCTCTTTCATCAATTCAATGGCCTTGTCCTCGCGGTCGATCTGCGAGAGCTTGGCGAATTCAGGCTGCGGGCCGGTGCCGTAGCCTTCCATGCCCGGCGGCACGAAGCTATAGGCTGGGATCACCGCGCCGGAGCGAATGTCATTGGCGACGAAATCACGATCAACGGCCATGGACAGCGCCTGACGGACGCGCACGTCGCTATAGGGTGCTTCGCGGGTGTCGAAAGCGTAATATTCGGTCGAGAGTGCAGGCGTTGCGTGAACCTGTGCGCCGAAGGACGCCTTGAGGCGCTTCAACTGGTCGAGCGGCAGACCATAGCTGACATCCAGTTCCTTGGCTTCATAGCGGCGCTGGGCAGCGGCCTGATCGTCGATCGGGTAGAAGATCACCTTGTCGAGCTTGACGTTTTTCGCATCCCAGTAGTTTTCATTTTTAACGACGGTCAGGCTGTCATTCGGCACATGGGCTTGCAGCTTGAAGGCACCGTTGGAGACCATATTGCCCGGCTTGACGAATTGGTCGCCGAATTTTTCATAATTGGCCTTGCTGATTGGCAAGGACGTATAATGGGTCATCAATTGCAGGAAGAATGGCGTTGCCTGTTCCAGGGTGATTTCCAGCGTGTGGTCATCCACAGCCTTCACACCAAGCTGTTCGGGCGGCAATTCACCCTTGTTGACCTTCTGGGCATTTTTGATCGGATAAAGAATATTGGCGTATTCGGCGGCTGTCTTCGGATTTTCCTCACGCTGAAGGGAGAAGACGAAGTCGCCTGCCGTCAGAGGTGTGCCATCAGACCACTTGGCATCCTTGCGAAGGTTGAACGTGTAGACCGTGCCATCCGTGGAGATTTTCCAGCTTTCGGCCACGCCTGGCTGGATCTTGCCAGCATTGTCGAACACCACGAGACCTTCGTAGAGGTCCTGCATGATATGACCTTCAATGTCGATCGAGATATGGGCCGGATCGAGCGACTTGGGCTCTGCGCCATTGCCGCGCCGAAGCACCGCTTCCGCCAATGCACTGCTTGCACCAAACAGCAGGGAACCTGCCAGCACTGCCGTTGCCAATCGGATTTTCATCTGGGTCATTCTTGTTGTCTCCGCGCCCGTAAGGAATTCGTTCGGGTGTTGACCAAATGGTAAAACTGCCCAAAAAACAAGCCCTGCCTTCAAAAAAACATTGTCGGTTTCTGACAACAGGCACTTTGTGCTCAAAAGGCAAAATGTTTTCCACAGTTTGGTCCCGCGTCCCCATGATTTCAGGGAAAGTTGGTGCTCCATTCTGCCTATCGGAGTTATTTTAGTATTTTATTATTCAAATTGCGATGTCCGTGGGATCGCATTCCGCTGAACGGTTCTCATGCTGCGGCAGTTCTGGACATGGCAGGCGCGTTTACAAGCGCGGCAGATAGGTCCGATAATCGAAATCCGACACGGTGCGCAGATAGGTGATCGCTTCCTTGCGCTTGGTATCACCGTAGAGTTGGCGATATTGTTTTCCGAAAACATCGGCGATGAAATCAGACGTGCGAAAGGCATCGACGGCGGTCAGGAAGTCATGGGTCAGCAGGTCCGGGCTGGCGGCTGGCGCATCAGGCGTCGTTACAGGGCCGGGATCGAGATCGGCCTCCAACCCCTTCAACATGCCGCCGAGAATGGCGGCGAGCAGCAGATGCGGATTGGCGTCGGCACCCGCCACCCGGTGCTCGATCCGTGCTGCCGGGCCGTCCTTGTCCGGAATGCGGATCGCGGTGCCGCGATGGCCGAAACCCCAGTCGATCCGGTCCGGTGCAAAGGAGCCGGGCTGGAAACGGCGATAGGAATTGGCAAAGGGCGCAAAAATCAGCTGCGCTTCCCGCATGGTCTGCAACAGGCCCGCCGTTACCGATTTCAGTTTGACCGGTTCGCCGCCTTTGGCATCAAGAATATTGCGGCCCTCAGCATCGATAATGCTGACATGCACATGCAGGCCGGAACCGGCCTGGTCGCCATAGGGCTTGGCCATGCAGGTGGATTTCAGCCCATGGCGACGGGCGGCAAATTCGGCGACGCGCTTCAGGTAGATGCAGTCATCCGCCGCCGCCATAGCGTCGGGCCGGTGCAGAAGATTGACCTCGAACTGGCCGGGGCCGAATTCCGCCGTCGTCGCATCGGCGGGCAGGCCCATGGCATCGGCATAGGCGCGCACGGTGGCGAGGTAATCCTCCATCGCTCCGGTTGCCCGCATGTCATACAGTTGGAAACCGTTCGGCTCGCCCCGATAGGTCAGCGCCCTAGGCGGCATGGGCCTTCCGGTCTCGCGCCAATCATCTTCCATCACGTAAAATTCCAGCTCGGTCGCCACGACCGGCGTCAGGCCCAAGGCCGCAAACCGCTCCAGCACCCGGGCCAGAATGGCGCGCGGGCAGACGAAATGCGGCTGGCCCTCAAGTGTATGCATAGTGGCAAGCACCTGTTTGGAGCCTGATGGAGCCCAGGGCATGGCGGACAGCGAACGCTTGTCGGGAATGCACAGGCCATCTGGATCGCCCAAGGTCAGCGAAATGCCGGTCAGGTCGTCATTGTCATCACCCCAGATATCCAGCGACTGGGTGGAGGCGGGCAGGCGGACGCTGTTTTTCCAGACCTTGTCCTCGGCGTTGAGCGGGATCATCTTGCCGCGCAGATCGCCATTCATGCCGACCAGCAGGATTTCGATCCGGGCCTGCGGGTCGAGAGCGGTGCTGGTGGAGGCGTCAATCTGGGTCATGGCGGGCTTTCGAAAGAGGTCTGCCAGCCCTTGGCGGTTCTTGCCAAAGCTGGTGCATATCGTCATGGTCGTAGCGGATAAATTGCCGCCTTTCAATGCGACTCCGCCGCCTGAGGATGCCTGCCATGAACGAGAAACCTGCCGTCCTTTCCAATCTTGCCGCCATCGATGCCGCCCATCATCTGCACCCGTTCAACGACACAAAAAAGCTGAACGAGGCAGGTGTGCGCATTATTGAGCGTGCTGAAGGCGTCCATATCTGGGATGCGACGGGCAAGAAATATCTGGATGCGTTTGGCGGGTTGTGGTGCGTCAATGTCGGCTATGGCCGCAAGTCGATTGCGGATGCGGCCTATGCGCAAATGCAGGAACTACCCTACTACAACACGTTTTTCGGCTCCACCACGCCACCGGCGACACTCTTGGCCCAGAAGGTCACAAGTCTGGCCGGGCAGCAGATGAACCATGTGTTCTTCACCAATTCAGGCTCGGAAGCGACTGATACATGGTTTCGACTGGCGCGGGTCTATTGGAAGGCACTCGGCCATCCCACCAAAACCCAGGTGATTGCCCGCAAGAATGGCTATCATGGCTCGACTGTTGCGGGCGCTTCGCTGGGCGGCATGAAATACATGCATGAACAGGGCAATCTGCCGATTGAGGGTATTCACCACATCAACCAGCCCTATTGGTATGGCGAGGGTGGCACCCTGTCACCTGACGAGTTTGGCCTGAAGGCCGCGCAGGAGCTGGAAGCGAAAATTTTGGAATTGGGTGCGGAAAACGTCGCGGCCTTTGTCGCCGAGCCAGTGCAAGGGGCGGGCGGCGTAATCATTCCGCCGCAGACCTATTGGCCGGAGATCGTCCGGATCTGCCAGCACTATGACGTTCTGCTGGTCTCCGACGAAGTGATCTGTGGCTTTGGCCGGTTGGGCAGCTGGTTCGGCTATCAGCATTTCGGTTTCGAGCCGGATCTGGCCCCGATTGCCAAGGGCCTATCGTCAGGCTATCTGCCGGTTGGTGGCGTGCTGGTCTCGGATCGGGTGGCCGAGGTGCTGATCAATGAAGTCGGCGATTTCAATCACGGCTATACCTATTCCGGCCATCCGGTCTGTGCGGCGGCGGCATTGGAAAACATCCGTATCCTCGAAGAGGAAAAGCTGGTGGAGCGGGTGCGCGACGATATCGGCCCCTATTTCGCCACGGCGCTGGCGTCGCTTGCCGATCATCCGTGCGTGGGCGAAGTGGTCAGCCTTGGCCTGATCGGCGCGGTGCAATTGACGGCGGACAAGGCGTCGCGCCGTCGTTTCGCCAAGCCCGACGATGTTGGCGCGCAAGTGCGTAATCAGTGCGTTGCCAGTGGCGTGATTGTCCGCGCCACCGGCGACCGCATGCTGTTTTCACCGCCATTTATTATCTCCCGCGCCGAGGTCGATCAGGCGGTGGAGGTTTTGGGCAAGGCGCTGGACTGGCTGCGCGACAATTATCGCGAATAGGTCACTTTATTGCCAAGTCTCTGACATGCTCACGCATCCTCGCCTTGAAGGCGTTGTAAATATCTCAAATGCTTGCACGGCTTGAGATATTTGCAAAGGGAATACAAGGTCATTTTCAATGACCTTGGTATCACGCAGGCTTCCAATCAAAGGGCAGGGGCGCTTCGCGGAAAGCGAAGCGGTCGAGATGGCTGGAGACCACGCCTTTGAAGCGCTCCAGCAGGTCATCGCTTGCGGCTTCGATGGTGACAGTCAGTCCTGCTTCGTCGCAAGTCATCACAGCGATGGCATTGTCGAATTTGACGGTACCTTTTTGGTCGCCGAGATCGACCTCCAGTTTATGGCTCCAATGCTTGCAGAGCTGCTGGACATATTTCCAACCGTGTTCGGTTGGGACGGTGGCAATGGTTTTGGTCATGATCAAAGCCTTTCAATTTTGCTGGCTGCTTCATCGAGAATGCGGGCGACGTCCAATTGTGTCTCGCGCGATACGTCGTCCTGGGCGAGCCGGTCATGGATCACGGCGCGCAGATTATGGATTGCTCGGCGCACTGGCCCGGCATCGGTGCGTTCGGTCAATTTGGCAAGGGCGGTCAGCCGGGCGATGGCAATCTCTACCGCTTCGGCATTGTCGTCGAGGTGGATTTTTCCAGCCTCGGTAATACCCAGCAATTTGCGGGCACCCTCGGTCTGTTGTTCCTCGGCCAGCCCCATATCCAACAACAGGGTCATGGTCGGATAGATCACGCCGGGGCTGGGCGCATAGGCGCCGCCCGACAGCCGCTCGATTTCGCGGATCAGGTCATAGCCATGGCGCGGCAGTTCCGAAATCAGCTTTAGCAGCACCAGCCGCAATTCGCCGGTTTCAAACATTCGGCGGCGTTCGCCATCGCGTCCGTGCTTGCCGCCTGGTCCCTTGTGTCCAAAAGGACCGCCACGCATCGCGTGCATCAGGTCGGCAAGTGGATGGCCCCCTCGACCGCCATGTCTGCCACCATGTTCCCCTTGGTATTCGTGTGAATGAGAAAACCGCATTGTGTATCTCCGATAAGTTTTTATAGGTCTAAGATATATCTTAGATAAAATCTATCAAGAGGCATTGCGATTTTTTTTGCCAAATCGAAATGTCAGGGTGTGGTGGAATAATAGAGGGCGTAGCCGAAGGAATAGAGCGAATGCGGCCGTCCATGCAGGAAGGGCAGGGCGATTTCGCCGACCGATTGCGCCTGAAGGCCGGGATAGGTGGCGATCCAGTCCTTCATTGCCTTCGGCATTTCCGGATTGGGCCTGCCGAAATTGCGCCAAATCACCAGCAGCGGATGCTGCGCATCGAAACGTGCTGGTACAGGTACGCCGCTGGTCGGGGGAACGGTGACAGCAATATCGGGTGCATGCAGGCGAATGTTGCCAGCCATCTGCTGATCGCTGGTCAGCACCAGAACCGGGCGGTTTGGCGCAGAGGCGAGTGCTGTGGAAACGGCTTGGCCATAGGGTACATTCTGCTTCTGATAATGGCCGATAATGCCGGCACCAACCACGCGGCCATAGAGGATGACAGGCACCAGCACCATGATGGTAAGCGCTACCACCAGAAAGCGGCGCAACTGGCCATCTTCGCCCAGGCCAGCCGCTTCGACTTTCAGGCAGAGATAGAGCGGCAGCATCAGAAAACAGGGCGCAAGCCAGCGGTCCTTGATGGCGCTGACCCCGCCGAAGATCACCATCAACGCCAAAACCGCGACCACAAGCAGCATCATCCGACCCAGCAACCGGGTCCATTCATTGCTGGCGGACAAAACGGAAGCGGCTGGACGCGGCAGATGCGGGAAGGGCAAGGTCCGAGCGAAGGGTATCAATAGCAGCGCCATGGTGGGCGCGGCGCTGGCCAGAACCGCAGTGCTGAGCGAGGTCAGCCCCTTGAAGATTTGCTGCGGTAGGCTGGTAATATTGTCATCGGTCATTTTACCCAGCGTATTGCGCGTCGCTTCCTGCATATGCTGGAAAAACCACAGGGCATGTGGCAGCACGATGGCCAGCGCCACGCCAGCCGTCAGCAGGATGCGCCAATCCAGCAGGCGACGACGGAATTTCGGCTCCGCCAGGATGGCGAGGAAGGCGGCGCTGACCAGTAGGACGAAGTTGTATTTGGAAATAAACCCGCAGCCGATGGCAGCCCCGGTCAGGGCATAGCTCCAGAGACAGGGAGATTTCAGGGTCCGCAACACCCCGAACAGCAGCAGCGCGGTACAGAAAATCAGCGCGACGGTATGGGTCAGGTCTCGCTGTGCCTCAAAGCTGATCTGCGGCATGGTCAACAGGCTGAGGCAGGCGATGATGACGAGATCCCGGCTTTTCAGCACCTGTGCTGCGGCCAGCGCGATCAACACGTAGCTGGCAAACAGCATCAGGTTTTTCAATAGCGCCAGCGCCAACCGGTTGGGGCCGAGTAGCTCCACCACGCCATACTGGATCCAGTTGTAGAACGGCGGCTGGCTGTCGTAGCCGATTGAAAGCCATTGCGCATAATAGAGCTGCTGGCCTTCGTCCAGTTCCAGCGACGCGGGTAAGGCCAGACGCACCAGCACCTGAACGATGAAATAGACGCCCAGGAGAAGGAAGAGCGAAGCGGGCTTCTGCCGGAGCGTCAAAATCATCTCAGATATCCTTGGTATCCGGTGCCTGGTCGTAGGTCTTGCGGATCACATAGGCGCGGGGCGCGTCATAGGAACGGGTCAGCATTTCCGCGACAATGCCAGTGGTGATCATCTGGATCGATGCCAGGAACAGCATGACGCCGACCAGCAGCAGCGGGCGCGTGCCGATATCCTCGCCCATCAGCTTGATGACGAACAGATAGAACAGGATCAGCGCGCTGATCGTGCCGATGAAGAAGCCGATCATCCCGAAGAAATGGCCGGGCCTCTGGCGAAACCGCATGAAGAACAGCACGGCCAGCAGATCGAGCACGACGCGGGCGGTGCGGGAAATGCCGTATTTCGAGGTGCCGAACTGGCGGGCGTGGTGATTGACCACAGTTTCGCCGATCCGTGACGATGGAATGACGCTGGCGACCCAGGCCGGGATGAAGCGGTGCATGCCGCCCATGATGCTGATCTGTTTGATGATATGGGCGCGGTACAGCTTCAGCCCGCAGCCATAATCATGGATGCGCACGCCGGTGACCTTGCCGATTAGCCGGTTGGCGCACCAGGAGGGGATCTTGCGCAGCACCAGGGCATCCTGCCTTGCCTTGCGCCAGCCGCAGAGCAGGTCGAGATCACGGCTTTCCAACTCGACGATCATGCCGGGAATGTCATGCGGATCGTTTTGCAGGTCGCCGTCCAGCGAGGCAATCAGCCGTCCGCGTGCGGCGTCGAAACCGGCCTGAAGGCCCGCTGCCTGGCCGAAATTGCGCTGGAATTCGATGATTTTCAGGTCCAGGCCCTCCCGACCGATATAGGCCTGCGCCCGGCTCAATGTCCGGTCGGTGGAGCCGTCATCGATGACGATCAGTTCCCAGGGCTTGCCGAAATCCTTCAGCGCTTCCATCACCCGCTCGATCATGCGACCAATATTGTCTTCTTCGTTCATGAAGGGCACGACGACCGACAGTTCGATCGCGGATGCGGCATTATCAGAGGAAGCAGGGCCGGTCACGGCGGCGAAACGGTCTGTCGGCAAGGGAGGAACTCCGAAAATTGCTGGCCTTTATAAGTCCGGGTGTTATAGGAACCGGCGCGGCCACGCAATTCGGAACTGTCAGGGCAATGACCTCAATCGATCAAAGTCACCGCAAATCGTGGATAAAGCGCCATGGCGTTTCCCTCATCGCCTTTATCGCCATTGCCGCTTACGTGGTTTTTGTCGAAGCCGTCTGGGGCTGGTCCATGGTGCTGCAAGAGTGGCAGGCGTTGGGCGTGTCAACGGTTAGTCTGGCGCTGGGGCTGTTGGTGTCCACCTCTCTGGTGCGGGCATGGCGGATCTACGATTATTTCCCACGCCAAACCTCGGGCCGGTTCACCGCGCTGTTTCATCTGGCACAGGTCCATAATCTCCTCAATATCCTTTTGCCGTTTCGAAGTGGTGAGACCAGCTTTCCGCTGCTGATGCGCTCGGAATTTTCCGTGCCGCTGTTGTCAGGTACCTCGGCGCTACTGGTGATGCGGCTCCTGGATCTGCATGCGCTTCTGGCTGCCGCAGGTCTCGGCCTGGTGCTGGGAAGGCCGCAGCCGCAAGTGTGGGGAATGGCTTGGCTGCTGTTTCTGATTCTGCCGCTGATCGGTTTTGTGTTGAAACGCCCGGCAATCCTGTTTGCCAAGGCGCGATTTTCCGGCAGGTTGCTGAAGATTGTCGAAGGCGTGGAGGCAGGCCTGCCTGCGCATAAAGGGGCGTTTTTCCGGGCCTGGGCCATGACCATCATCACCTGGGGTACAAAGGTTCTGGTGTTTGCCTGGGTGTTGAGCCTGATGCAGGTAACGCCGCTATCGGCGGCTTTTGGCGGAGCACTGGGCGGAGAGCTTTCCTCCGTCCTGCCCTTTCATGCGCCCGCTGGTGTCGGTACCTATCCGGCTGGCATCGTCGCCGGTGCAGCCGCTCTGGGAGCGGCCGTGCAGGATATGGACGGATTGGCCAAGGCCGCCGTCAACCTGCATCTGATCGTCATTGTCTCGGCTTTGCTCAGTGCAGCGCTCTCGCTGGCGCTGCACGCGGTTTTCCCGTCGCCTGTGCGAAAGCCCTGAAACGGCAAGGCATCAACGGCAAGGCATCGAAGATGCCTTACTGGAAGGCCGTCTCGAAAAAGCTTCTCAGCTTGCGCGAATGCAGCTTTTCTGTCGGCATCGCACCGAGCTTCTGCAAGGCACGAATACCGATCTGCAAATGCTGGCTGACCTGGGTCTTGTAGAAGGCCGTCGCCATGCCCGGCAGTTTCAATTCACCATGCAGCGGCTTGTCGGACACGCAGAGCAAGGTGCCGTAGGGAACGCGGAAGCGGAAGCCATTGGCGGCAATCGTTGCCGATTCCATGTCGAGCGCAATGGCGCGCGATTGTGACAGGCGCTTCACCGGACCGCGCTGGTCGCGCAGTTCCCAATTGCGATTATCAATGGTGGCTACCGTGCCAGTGCGCATAATCCGCTTCAGCTCGAAGCCCTCATAACCGGTGATTTCCTCTACCGCATCTTCCAGTGCCAGCTGCACTTCGGCCAGCGCCGGGATCGGTACCCAGACCGGAAGGTCGTCGTCCAGCACGTGGTCTTCGCGCATATAGGCATGGGCCAACACATAATCACCCAGCCGCTGGCTGTTGCGCAGACCGGCGCAGTGGCCAAGCATCAGCCAGGCATGTGGGCGCAGCACGGCCACGTGGTCGGTGATTGTCTTGGCGTTGGACGGGCCAACGCCGATATTGACCATGGTAATGCCAGCATGACCCTTCATTTTCAGGTGATAGGCTGGCATTTGTGGCAGGCGGCCAAGCGGCGCGCCGGAGGAGGGCGCATTTTCACCGGCCAGAGTAGTGATATTGCCCGGCTCGACAAAGGCCGTATAGCCTTCGCCGCCATTGGCCATCAGGGTGCGGGCATAGGCGCAGAATTCATCGACGTAAAACTGGTAGTTGGTGAACAGCACGAAGTTCTGAAAATGCTTGGCGCTGGTCGCGGTATAATGCGACAGCCGCGCCAGCGAATAATCGATCCGCTGCGCCGTGAAAGGCGCCAGTGGAAACGGTTCACCGGCTGGCGGCTCATATTCGCCATTGGCGATTTCATCGTCTGTGGTCGACAGATCAGGCGTGTCGAAAATATCGCGCAACTGGATATCGGAAAAGCCGGTGGCCGAGGCCTCGACATGGGCGCCTTCGCCGAAGGCAAAATGCAACGGGATCGGCGTTGTCGATTCACTGACCTTGACCGGCACCTGATGATTGCGCATCAGCAGAGACAGCTGTTCCTTCAGGTAATGGCGAAACAATTTCGGATTGGTCAGCGTCGTCGTATAGATGCCCGGCGAGGTGACATGGCCATAGGAAAGTCGGGTATCCAGATGGCCGAAACTATTGGTCTCGATACTGACCTGCGGATAGAAGGCCCGATAACGGCCCTCTATCGGTGCGCCATTGGCAAGGGCTGTAAACGCATCGATGAGAAACGCCGTATTGCGCTCATAAATCTCTGTAATCGCATCGACGGCCTCGCGGGCGTCGGCAAACAGCCTTGCCTCGTAAGCGGGTGGGCTGATGATGGTGACAGGGATAGGCCCAGGGATGGAATTGACGATTCTATTGCTCATGAGACGTTATATATCGGTCTGAATAACAAGCAAACGACAGCCATGCATTTCCGCTGAATTTATCCCCTGCGCGCCGCGATGCTTTGGATGGTCGGCGCCGACCCGTTTTGCAGCGAATAGAGCCGCTCTCCCGTCAGGCCCGTGCGCAGGTTTTGCGGTATCCGGTTAGAATTGATTACCAGTATGGAAAACAGCGCCGCGAACACCGCCATGATAACCGTCACTGCCGTCAGCCGTAGTGTAATGTCTCTCATGATATCCCCCGATAGCTTGATGGTTTTGATATGAAACGATCAAGCTATCGCGAGGCTGGAATTCTGGCTGACGCTTTTGCGTTTGTCCCTTGAACTTGGCGCCATGATCTTTACCTCAGGGGCAGGCAGACATTGCGTGATGCTTCAAAGGAGAGAGCCCATGACAGCGCCTATCGAGCTTTTTTACTGGCCTACCCCGAATGGCTGGAAGATTTCCATTATGCTGGAAGAACTCGGCCTGCCCTATGAGGTGACCTACATCAATATCGGCAAGGGCGAGCAATTCGCGCCGGATTTCCTGAAAATTTCGCCCAATAACCGTATGCCAGCGATCATCGATCCGGATGGTCCTGGCGGGGAGCCGATATCTGTGTTCGAATCCGGCGCCATCCTGCAATATCTCGGACGCAAGACCGGCAAATTTTATCCCAAGGACGAGCGCGCGCGCGTCGAGGTGGATCAATGGCTGTTCTGGCAGATGGGCGGCCTCGGTCCGATGGCCGGACAAGCGCATCATTTCCGCCAATATGCGCCGGAAAAGATCGAATACGGCATCAATCGCTATACCAATGAAGTCAATCGGCTCTATGGCGTGATGAACAAGCGGCTGGCGGATCGGGAATTTCTGGCGGGCGATTATTCCATTGCCGACATGGCCTGCATCGGCTGGGTCGTACCCCATGCCAATCAGGGACAGGACCTCAACGATTTCCCCCATCTGAAGCGCTGGTTTGAGGCGATGATGGAACGCCCGGCGGTCAAGGCCGGTATTGCTGTTGGCGCCGAGCGGCGCAGCAATGTCGCCACCGATGAGGAAGCCAAGAAAGTCCTGTTTGGCCAAAAGGCGCGATAAGCGGGCGTCTTCAAAAATGGTCAATACCGCGCCGGTATGATCCGGCGCGGCGAAATATTACAGTCTGGTCCAGGTCTGGCTCTTGCACAGTACGGCCAGCACGCAGCCCTTCAAATTGAGGGATTTGCCCTGGACATTTGCCGAGCCGGAATAGGTCTTGTCATTATCCGGATCGGTGACTTCGCCGGTATAGCTGGCACTTGCGCCACTCAGCTTGCCGATTTGCTTGCCTGCATGCTTGCCCGTCTTCAGGGTGATGCAAAAGGCTGTGCCACAGCTGGCGATCTCGGCAGTTTCACCGCTCGCCGTCTTCCATTTGCCTTCGATCGGCTCTGCCGCGCTGACGCTTGTCAGGCTTAAGGCCAGTAGTCCGGCTGCGAGTAGAATAGTTTTCATCCGTTCCTCCACGATCCTCCGCCCCCGATATGGTTTCGGGTAGCAAGACCATCAAATTAAATGACGCGCACGTAAACGTAAATAGGGCTCTGATGCGATGTGAAGGGCGCCATGACGAGGCTGACATTTCGAAACATTTCTGCGCCTCTCTTGATCATGGTGAACAAAGAGTAAAATCACAACTGTAAAAGATCGGTAAAATTAACCTCTATTTGCCGGTAAACCAGCCGCTGTAATGCTTAACGGAAAGACAAGTTGACAAAGGGTTTCGAGCCCGTTTGCCACCCGTTAAGCAAGCATTTTAAGCGCATTTTGAAACCCGTCCGACATAATGAACCCATCAAACGAGCAGGGAAAACCTGCCGCACCGCAAGCACCGAAAAGCGACGCAAGATCGCCAAGATGTTGACGGTTCAGACATGAAAACAGGGACTTAGCCTGGTGGGGTATTCCGGCGCAATGATAAGCCGGAAACCCGCCATGACACTGAAAAAAGACCAACCGAAACCAAATTGGACAGGGACTAGACCATGGCACGTTTCGATATGCAGGCAGACGATATGGCCACGATTGGTGGCCAGCCCCAGGCTGATATCTTTCGGATCATGGGCCTGATGTATGCCACCGGTCGTGGCTGCGAGCAGGATCTGGTGTCTGCCCATAAATGGCTGAATATCGCCGCGATCAAAGGCTGTGACCGCTCCGTCGGCCTCCGCTCCGATCTGGCCTCGACCATGACCAAAAGCCAGTTGGCCGAAGCGTTGCGTGACGCCCGTGAATGGATGACCTCCCACTGATCCACCGCCATCCAAACAGGGCATCAACGAAACAGGGTAATACCAAACTACTCAACCGCGACCAGCAGGAACAAGGCTGGCGCGGTTTTTGTTTTCAAACGGTATTGTCGCCGTGTTAGCCGATATCGCGCAGCACGACTGGCAGCGCCTGTTCCAGCAAATCGAGATCCTCCGGCAAGCCAGCGCTGATGCGGATACAGCGATTGAGCGGCGCCACGCCCGGCATGCGGATAAACACGCCATGCTGCATCAATCCATCGACAATAGCGCGGGCATAGGCCGGGTCGCGACCGCAGTCCACCGCCACGAAATTTGTCGCTGAGGCCAATGGTTGCAGGCCATTCTGGCGCGCAATCGACGAAATTCTCTCCCGTGCCGCGATGATCCGCGCGACGGTTGCGGTCAGATAATCCTGGTCGGCGAGGGCGGCAAGAGCTGCGGCGACGGATGTTCGCACCATGCCGAAATGATTGCGGATCTTGTCGAAGGCAGACACCGTTCCAGGCGTGCCGATCGCATAGCCGATCCGTGCCCCGGCCAGGCCGTAAGCCTTGGAAAATGTCCGCATCCGCAGCACATTCGGCAGATCGATAAGCGCATCGACAGCAGGGATGCTGCCAACCGGGGCAGTTTCGCTATAGGCTTCGTCCAGAATGAGCAGGCATGTCTCCGGCAAGGCGCGGGCAAAGGCAACCACGTCGTGGCTTTCATGCCAGCTTCCCATCGGATTGTCGGGATTGGCGAGATAGGCCAGCGGCGCATTTTCGCGGCGCACGGCCTCCAGCAAACCGTCGAGATCCTCGCGGTCCTGCCGATAGGGCACCGTCACCAGTCGCCCGCCAAAGCCATTGACGTGAAAATTGAAGGTCGGATAACCGCCAAGCGAAGTGACGACTGGCAAACCCTGTTCAATCACCAGCCGCACGGTCAGGCCTAGAAGATCATCGACGCCTTCGCCAACCGCAAAATTATCGGCGGCAAGGCCATAATGGGCGGCCAGGGCGGCCTTCAGATCGAAATTTTCGGGATCGGCATATTTCCAGATGTCGGATGACGCGGCCTGCAACGCCAGGTGAACTTTGGGCGAGGGGCCGAAGCCGCTTTCATTGGCGCCGATCCTGGCCTTGACTGGCAGACTACGCTGGCGCTCGATAGCCTCGGGGCCGACAAAGGGAACGGTGGCGGGCAGGCGGGAGATAAGCGGCGTAAACCGCGAAAAGGATGACATGAACGCTATTCCTGGCGAATCGGTGTCGCTGAGAATAGAAAGGCTGTAAGGAGCCGCCAAGGGGCATTAGATCAAACAACAGCGGCTAGCCCTCTTTATTGCAGCCGACGGCAGTTGATTGAAAATAAATGGTGCGCAATGAGGTTTGAGCGCCTGCTCACCGGGCAAGTCTGCCTGTTCCTGGCTCAACGGTCTTTCCAGCATTGTCCTTGGTGCGGTCGGCGCTCATGACGAAGTCGGTACGGATAATCCGTTGCAACAAGACTTCTGAAATCGGCATCAGGAATTTGACGCCAGCCCTTGTGCCGTTTCGATAAGCTTCGGCACAGCCGATACGTGTGGCAATCCCTAAAACCTCCAGATAATAGTGACTGCCAAGGCCGATCCCGGTATCCAATTCTATACCGGCGCCACCGCGGGAAATATCCAGCACCGTGGCGCTGCGCATGGTCACGCCGCTCAAACCAGCGCGGACCGCCATGATACGAGCCGGCCGACGGACCTGATAACGGTCCCAGCGCCGCTCATACATTTCAGAAGTGACGGTTGCTAAATGGGTTCCTTGCAGCATGATCTCTCCTCGGTTGTCCTTGTTGTCAGGAGAAGTTTGCCGCAATGGCATTTCAGAGCGTTGAATCTATTCCATCAAATTTGAGCGATTGGACTAATTTTAAAACCAAAACGAGAATACATCAAGAAACGCAACTCAATCTCAAGTTCAACCTATGTTAGTCTGTGCCATTACGGCCCAAATTCGAATGAGAGCTTTACGACGTGATGAAGGAATTCGGGATCGATCAGCATGTTGAAGCTCACCACTGCGGTCTCTTGCTCCCTGCGCATCAAGGTGCAGCCGATCTCGTCGCGAATGCCTAGAATTTCCAGAAAGAAGTTTTTCGGCACGGGTAGCATGCGGCTGACTTCGAGTTCCGCACCTTGCAGAGAGATTTTGCGGATCAGGCAGCGTACCGTGGTTTTGGTGCTGAGATGGTGGCCGACAAAGATGATTTTGCCAGGTCGGTCAATGCCGAACTTCTTATAGACAAGGTCCCGCGGAATGTCCTTTTTTGCATCGGGAATGTTCTGCAGGGGCATGACACCAGTCCTTCTTCTCCTTCTTGGTATCCCAGTTTAACGCAGTTTTCCTAATTGTTTGCCTCATCTTGTCGGTAAAATTTTCGAGCCTGACGAACTGCGAACTCTCTTCTGATCCGTCCAAGGTGAGGATATGGCCGAACTTCTGAATCCGGCATTATTACATCCAGGCGTGGCAACCGAACTTGACGGGTTGGCATCCGGTATTTACCCGTTGATGAGAATGGTTATCGCGCTGACCGCCGCATTTTCCGGCAAAGAATTCGCGATTTTTCTGGAGGGATGGCGTGGAAAATTCATTGGTGATTGTCGGCGCAGGGCAGGCCGGTTTTTCTGTTGCGTCAAAACTACGGGCACTGAACGACCAACGACCGATTACCATGATTGGCCTTGCGCCGGAATTACCCTATCAGCGCCCACCGCTTTCAAAAAAATATCTGATCGGTGAAATGAGTTTTGATCGACTGCTGTTGCGGCCCGCCCAATGGTACGATGAAAACGCGATCACAATGCGCCTTTCCAGTTGGGTGGAGGAAATTGATCGACCGAAAAAGCTGCTTCGGCTTCAGGACGGTTCATCACTTTCCTATGACACGCTCGTGCTTGCCACCGGTTCGACGCCGCGCGGATTGCCGCAGGAAATTGGCGGCAATCTTGCTGGTGTCTACACGATCCGCAACAAGGCCGATGCTGACCGCCTGGCTGAGGTGATGAAACCAGGGCGGCGGCTGTTGATCATAGGGGGCGGCTATATTGGCCTGGAGGCTGCTGCCGTGGCGCGCCATCTCGGCCTTGAGGTCACTGTGATCGAAATGGCCGACCGCATTCTTGCGCGTGTTGCTGCAAAGGAGACTGCCGATTTCATTCGTGCCGTTCACCAGGGCCATGGCGTGATGATTCGCGAAAATATGGGCTTGAAACGCCTTCTCGGCACAAATGATATCGTGACCGCTGCCGAGCTTTCAGATGGCAGCAGGCTCGATGTCGATCTGGTGATCGTCGGTATCGGCGCTACCGCCAATGACGGATTGGCGCGCAACGCCGGACTGCATGTGCAGAATGGCATTATTGTCGACGGCTATGCCAGGACATCTGATCCTGACATATTCGCTGCTGGCGATTGCGCGCTGCTTCCTTGGGGTGAGGGAACTGTCCGGCTGGAATCAGTTCAGAATGCCGTCGATCAAGGGGAAGCCATCGCCATGGTGCTCGCAGGTGGGACAACGCCCTACATGCCAAAACCATGGTTCTGGTCGGATCAATACGATCTGAAACTGCAAATCGCCGGGCTTAACTTGGGCTATGACGAGACGATTATAAGACCGGGCACGCGCGAGGGTAGCCTTTCCGTCTGGTATTATCGCCAGGACCGTTTCCTTGCGGTCGATGCCATCAATGATGCCAAGGCCTATGTGACAGCCAAGAAGCTTCTGGAAGCCGGCCGGTCCGCCGATAAGGCAATCATTGGTAATCCGCAGGAAGATTTAAAGCAGTTGCTGGCCTGATCCAGCGCTGACGAAATAGCTCTCGGGGCCATTTTAAAGCACCTCAGGCCCTTGAGGCGTGGAAGCATCTGCATCTCGTTCAAAGCGACAATGCGTGAGTATCCGCGCCTTGATAGAAGGCAAGCCAAATTCTCTCAGGAAGAGTGAACCCGGTTTTCCCGAAAAGACAAACGACTACACAAGACGGGAGAGTTTGTATGGTTCAGCCGAAAGACCCCAGACAATCCTAGAACCCAATCCTTCGAACCCAGTCCTATAAGAGGGGATTATAGGCAATAAGCGCAATCGCGCTTTATATCCAACACTGCTTGCGAGATTGCGCCTCGCATCAAGGCAATAAAAAACCTCCGGGCGTAAACCCGGAGGCAATTGTCAACTGAAGATCAACAATCAGATCAGAACTTGCGTTCCAGACGAACAAAGCCCGTCCAAACGTCGTCGTTGCCATCCCAATCGTGGTCCTGGTACTGAGCCGAAACCTTAGTGGTCAGGCCTTCAGCCAGCTTGTAGTCAACCGTCAGACCAGCTCTCCAGATGTCGCGACCGAAGTAATCGCCATCGGCGTCAACCTGAGTTTCGCCCCAGTACTGAACGCCAGGAGTCAGGCTCAACTTGTCAGTGATCTTTGCAGCGTACTGAGCAGCAACAGTCCACTTGCTGAGGTCGTAATAGGTGCTTGCGCCGGTCGAGTAGATCGCAGCGATACCGAATTCGCCAGGACCAACTTCAGCTGTTGCCAAGCCGCGGACAGCACCGTTGCTGGTTGCGAAGTCCCAAGAACCGAGCAGGTTTGCGGTGACCGGACCGTAGGTCGTGCCGATCTGAGCTTCAAGACCAACGCGGTTGTTCTTGCTGTACGGATCCGAGCCAGCAGCCGGAGTACGGCTGTAGTAACCCGTCAGTTCGTCAACCGAACCGTATACGAAGAAATTGTCAGCCTTGTACTTGTAAGCAATCGAGTTCAGACGGTTCGAACCGATATCGTCGGTTTCGCCGGACAGATCGCTATCCCAAGGATTGTAGAACGAACCAACCTGGAAGCCAGCAACAGTGATGAAGGCTTCGTCGAGTTCGAGGCTGCCGCCGTTTTCATCAGCCCAGGTGCGGACCGTGATGGTGGAGCCGATCGTGCCGAGTTCGGAGTCGTTCTTGGCATCAAAAGTAACGAGGCCACGCGTACGAGCGTTCCAGTTACGATCATCGCCCAGGCTGTTGTTGCTTGCGCCCTGAACTTCAAAACGAACGTAGCCGCTCATTTTCAAGCAGGTTTCAGTGCCGGGGATGTAGAAGTAGCCAGTGCCGAAAGCATCGCAAACGCGGACGTATTCAGCAGGTTCGGGGGCAGCGGCAACAATGGCGTCAGCAGCCTGTGCGCCAGATACTGCTGCGAGAGCCGCAGCGGAGCCGAGAAGAAGGCCCTTAATATTCATTTTTGATCTCCAGTTTGTCGTTTAGGAAATAGAGATATGCTCTCTATGAACCGCTCTTGTTGTTTGCCCCCCGGCATACTGACTAGGCCCCGAATTCCAACGGGGCCTAGTCTTAGTCTTATCTCCTAAGAGATAATTAGAACGAACGCTGCAAGCGAACGAAGCCAGACCATACGTCGTCGCTGTTGCTCCAGGCATGATCCTGGTACTGAGCGGAAACCTTGGTTGTCAAGCCTTCAGCCAGCTTATAGTCCAGCGTCAAGCCACCCTTCCAGATGTCACGGCCGGTGTAATCGCCGCTGCCGTCAACCTGGGTGTTAGCGAAGTACTGAACGCCAGGAGTCAGGGTCAGCTTGTCAGTGATCTTTGCTGCGTATTCGGCAGCAACAGTCCACTCAGCCTTGTCGTAGTAAGCGGAAACGCCGGTCGAGTACAGGCCAGCGACGCCGAGGACGCCAGGACCGAGGTTTGCGGTTGCGAGCAGACGAACAGCGCCGTCGTTAGCAACTGCGTCCCAGCCACCCAGCAGGGTTGCTGTTACTGGACCGAAAGAACCGCCAACCTGGCCTTCAATGCCAACGCGCTTGTTCTGGCCGTAAGCATCAGCCTGGCTGAGGTCACGCGAACGGCTGTAGTAGCCGGTCAGTTCGTCGACAGCGATGCCAGCGAAGAAGGTGTCGGACTTGTAGTTGTAAGCGATCGAGTTCAGACGGTTCGAGCCGAGGTCATCGGTTTCGCCGGAGAGACCCGTATCGAAGTAGTTGTAGAACGAACCAACCTGGAAGCCAGCAACAGTGATGAAGGCTTCGTCGAGCTCGAGGCTGCCGCCGTTTTCATCAGCCCAGGTGCGGACAGTGATGGTGGAACCGATCGTGCCGATTTCAGAGTCGTTCTTGGCGTCGAAAGTGACGAGGCCACGAGTACGAGCGTTCCAGTCGCGGTTACCCGACCAGGACGAGTCGCCGTCATTGCTGTTTCCCTGAACTTCGAAACGGACATAGCCCTTAACGCGAAGGCAGGTTTCGGTGCCGGGGATGTAGAAGTAGCCAGTGCCGAAGGCGTCGCAAACGCGGACGTATTCAGCTGGTTCCGGAGCAGCAGCAACGATAGCGTCTGCTGCCTGGGCGCCGGATACTGCTGCGAGAGCCGCAGCGGAGCCGAGAAGAAGGCTCTTGATGTTCATAATGACCTCCAGTCAAGTTTCATTAGGGTCTGGGCTTGTTTGGCTGAAGGACAGCATTTCCTGCCCCCATTCCCGTTAACGTATGAAACGGACGATCCACCGCCTCGCTTCTGGATTTGAAAATACAAAACGCTGCCGCGCTTGCAATCGACAAACGGCAAACGGGGCGGTTTCGCCATAGCCTTCCCCGTTTGATGTTGCTGAAAGGACACAAAGCTATGGCTGAACCGGGGCATTTGTTTACTCTTTGTTAAGAAACGCTTTGAAAAACAAAGGCTAACGCCAACCACCTGAAAACCGGCTTGAATTCCGACCTCATCCGAAATGCGGCAAATTCGGGCGATTCGATGCCCACGAGTGCTATTTGGAGGCGATCTGCAGCAGAGTCGCTTCAAGGTGAGACGATGTTTTCAACAGCCTCTCCGGCAGGCAGTGTAGCAAAATCGGACTGAGGACAGCCAGAATCGATAGCGATTCTATTTTAGAGCCTAGCGATTCTCTCAACCAATCGCGGTGTCGCTCTTTACCTGGCGAGGTTCGCGCATGAGTCCACTTCTTACAGGGAGAGTTATGCCCGTCTTCTTATAAGGGCAATTAAAGGCGATCAAAACGAGACAGAGCAGCGTGGCCGCACGAGACGAGCATGCCGGAATTGTCCAGGCAGGCACAGTGGTGCGCGGTTTGCTTTGTTTGTCATGAGGAAATGGCGCCTTTATCGTGGAAGTTGGCGAAAAGCGCTTGCAATCGAATCTACGACGACATAATCAGACCGCACCGGAGAGGTGGCCGAGTGGTCGAAGGCGCTCCCCTGCTAAGGGAGTATACCAGAGATGGTATCGTGGGTTCGAATCCCATCCTCTCCGCCATCAAACAAACTTCCATTCAGTCATGTCATAACAATCGCAACGGCGTGCTGTTGTCGTTGAACGCGTTATTGTTTTACCTGCCGCTCAGGAACCGCTCGATCTCGTCTGCAAGCGGCATGAGGTGCAGCAAGGGCGCGTGGCCCTGGCCCTTGGCGATGACCAAGCTGGCCGATGGATGGCGAGCGATCATTGATTCGCTTGCCTGCTTCGATAGCAGTTGCGAATGCTCACCGCGAATGATCAGCAGGGGGAAGGCTGCCAGCGCCTCGTATTGCACCCATAGATCCGGGATGTGCTTGCTGAAATCGATGCTGGAGATTTGCGCGGCAATCGCGGGATCGTAGTCGGCGACGGGAATGCCGTTCTCGTCCCGGTAGAGTGCCTGCGCCATGTCTTCCCAGTCCTGCTGATCCAACACCGGAAACGTCACACCATGCACGGATTTGAGATAGGCGGGGCAATCGGCCCAGGTCTTTGGTCCGCCACCACTGCCCAAGTAATCCCTGATGGCGATCAGGCCCTCTTTTTCGAGAACCGGTCCCACATCGTTGAGAATCACTCGGCGAATACGGCTGGAGTGCATGACGGCCAGGAAATGCAGCAGAAGCCCGCCTCTGGATGTGCCGATAAAATCCGCCTGAGCGATGGCCAGCTCATCCAGCGCTGCGACCACATCGCCCATTTCCGTCAAAAGATTGTAGTTCTTCGGGTCCGGATCTCGCCCGGAGCCGCCACGACCGCGCGAATCGATGCAGATCACCCGTCTTCCGCCCGCAGCAAGCCGCTGCGCCAGTTGCGTGAAATCACGGTGATTGCGGGTCAGGCCGGGCAGGCAGACGACCGGGGGCAGGGAAGCCAGATGAGAATCGCAGCTGGCTTGGTAATCGCGCACGAACAGTTGGATGCCGTCGGCGGCTGTAATCGTCCGGTCTTGAAAGGTCCCATTCTCCAGGTGTTGCATGCCGTGAACTCCTGTTGTCGTCACCTGATCCGCGATCGGCCGTCAGCGGCCATAACGAAGATCGTGCTCGATATCTGCGGTCTGCCCCAGCCGGGTCTTGTAGATCTGGTAGTTTTCCATGACCCGCTGCACATAGCCGCGCGTTTCGGGGAAGGGGATGCGCTCGATCCAGTCGACCACGTCATCAATTGGCATGCCACGGGGATCGCCATAGCGGTTGATCCATTCCGGCACCCGCTTCGGTCCGGCATTATAGGCAATGAACGTCAATATATAGGAGCCGCCGAAAGCATCGATCTGCTCGCCCAGATAATGGGCGCCGAGCGTGGCGTTATAAGCGGCGTCCTGGGTCAACCGGTCCGGTGAAAATGCCATGTCATGACGCTTGGCGACGGCCTTTGCCGTGGCGGGCATCAATTGCAGCAAGCCTTTGGCATTGGCGGCGGACACGGCGGCCGGGTTGAACGCGCTTTCCTGACGGGCAATGGCATAGGCCAGGGCCTTGCCGGAGCCGGCAATATTGGCGGAAGCCGGAATGACGCCGATGGGAAAGGCCAGGGCAGGCACGTTTATGCCGCGGCCATAGGCGGTCTTGCCCACTTGCAACGACAATTGGTGATTGCCAGCGCGTTCGGCTTTGGAGGCGAGAAGCGCCAGTTCTCCAGGGCTTTGCAATTGTTCGGCCAAGGCCCGGTAAAGGCTTGCGCCGCGCCATTCGTGGCCGGCGGCCTTGTAGCGATCGATAGCGATAATGGCTTCCCGGCTGGCGAAACGGCGGCGGTCTTCCTCCGTTGGTGTCGGATAGCGAATGTCGAGCCGTGTCTGCTTCAGGCGGGCGCCTGCCAATTGTCCATAGAAGGTGCCGGGATAATCGGCGGCCCGGACGAAATCCTGCCTGGCTGCGGTCGGATTGCCTTGCGCTTCATCGGCACGTCCCAGCCAATAATAGGCGCGCGAGGCCGAGAGGGGCCGGTTCGATGCCTCGACAATCCGGCGAAAATGCTGGGCTGCGGTTTTTGGATCATTGAGGCCGCGCAGGGCATACCAGCCCGCATGAAACTCGGCATCGACGATATCGACCGGGTCGGTGGCGGTATAGCCAGCGGCAACCTGATAGGCCAGCCGGTATTTGCCGTCATCGGCAAGGCCGCGCGCCACGATGCGCCGTTCATTCCACCATTCGCCCGGATTGACCAATCGTGACGCGTCTCTGGGCACAAGCGCCAGCAGCTTTGCCGCTTCCTGGTAATTGTCCTGACGGCGCTGATACTCGATTTTTACGAAAAGCAATGCGGGATCATTGCCAAACCGTGCGCTGGCGGCCTGAACCAGCGTCACGGCCTTGGGCGAACGGCTGTTTACCGCCATCCATGCAGTATAAAGAGCCTGCGCATCGCCAAGCGAGGCGAAGCGCTTGGCCTGGGCGGTGCGGCCGCGATACATCAGATAATCCATCCGCAGCTTGTGATCGGCGCGGGTCAGCAGGCCGCCGAATTCGCTCAGGATGCGGTCTTCGGTGGCGATCTCCAGCGGCTGGCTGCGCCACAGGTCTTTCAGGATAAAAACGGCGCGGCTGCGGTTGCCGCTTGCCACCAGGGCTCGGGTCAGGATGATCGTGCCTTCTGCCGTTTCCGGCTTGGTCTCTCCGAAGGCTGCCAATACATCCGGGGCTGGCGGGTTTTCGCGCAACAGCGCTTTTTCCGAATTGGCGCGGAAGGCGGAAAGCCCCGGCCAGCCTTTCAGCTCGCGCTGGGCATTGGCAATTTCTGAGGAAGGGATACCGGCAAGGCCGGACATGGCAATCGACCATGTCAGCATATGCCGGTCCAGCCCCTGGGGCATGGCATCGCGAATCGACAGCGCCAGCGCCCCGTTGCGGTCCGACAGCGCGTCGAGGCCGGATTTTAGCGGCGACCGTTCGACCGGCATGGGCGTGACAACCGGGATGGAGCCGGTAATGTCGCCAGAAACAGAGGATGCGGAAGAGGCCGAAGAGGCCGAAAGCGCTGCCGGGCGGTTGGCGGGTGCTGGTACATCCCCGCCACCCAGGATCGGCTGGGACCATGACACACCGGCAGGGGCCAGCGCCGTCACACCTATGGACAGGGCAAGCTTGAGCAAAATGGTCCGTTTCATCGGCAAACTCGTCCGGAAAATGCGCATAGCTCCCATTAACTCTGACCCCGATTAATGAATGCTTAATGAAATGGCGTCAATGCGACGAAAATTCCGCATTGAAAAACTGTCATAAAACCGGCCGAACCGTGCTTGTACCGGTGCGGGCCTAGCAGTAATGTGCCCGCGTTTGATTGCACATTTACGGCTGACCAGGGATTGGCGGCTGTTGGGAGTTCTATGCATGTTCCAGGGTTCCATGCCCGCGCTTGTCACGCCGTTTACCGAAACCGGGGCGATTGACGAGAAAGCCTTTGCCGCTCATGTCGAATGGCAGATCGCCGAAGGCAGTTCCGGCCTGGTGCCGGTCGGCACCACAGGCGAATCGCCAACCCTGACCCATGCCGAGCACAAACGGGTGGTGGAACTGTGCATCGAAGTGGC
Source organism: Gillisella vitis (assembly GCF_021559775.1). Classification (GTDB taxonomy): domain Bacteria; phylum Pseudomonadota; class Alphaproteobacteria; order Rhizobiales; family Rhizobiaceae; genus Allorhizobium; species Allorhizobium ampelinum. The sequence goes on from NZ_CP056047.1 coordinate 777,408, forward strand.
CGCCAAGCGGGTTCCGGTGATTGCCGGCGCTGGCTCCAATAATACGATGGAAGCCATCGATCTCGCCCAGCACGCTGAAAAGGCCGGGGCTGATGCCGTGCTGGTGGTGACACCCTATTATAACAAGCCGACTCAAAAGGGGCTGATCGCACATTTCTCGGCGATTGCGCAGGCGGTCTCCCTGCCGATCATCATCTACAATATTCCGCCGCGCTCGGTGATCGACATGAGCCCGGAAACCATGGGCAAGCTGGCCCAGGCCCATAAAACTATTGTCGGCGTCAAGGACGCTACCGGCAAGCTGGAGCGGGTTTCCGAACAGCGGATCACCTGCGGGCGTGAGTTCATCCAGCTGTCCGGCGAGGACGCGACCGCGCTGGGCTTCAACGCCCATGGTGGGGTTGGCTGCATATCGGTGACGGCCAATGTCGCGCCGCGCCTGTGCGCCGAGTTCCAGGCAGCGACGCTGGCCGGGGATTTCGCTAAGGCGCTTGATTATCAGGACCGGCTGATGCCGCTGCATAAGGCGATCTTCCTGGAGCCAGGTCTTTGCGGGGCGAAATATGCCCTGTCGCGGCTTGGTCGGATGGGCCGGACCGCCCGTCTGCCGCTGCTGTCGACGCTGGAAGCCTCTACCGAAGCCGCAATCGACGCGGCCCTTCAGCATGCGGGACTGATGAACTGAGATCATCAATTGGGGGCTGGGCCGGAGTACACATTGGCTCCGGCTTCTTCCATTACGGGTACTGCTGTATTACATAAGGCCTGACAGACCGGAGCAGTAACCCGCCGGCGGTAAGAAAAAACAAAAAGCATAGGTCGGATTGGACAGAGTTCATGGCACCCAGAGGCAGCCAGCGCACCGTAAACAAGATCGTCGCGGAAAACCGCAAGGCGCGGTTTAACTATGAGATCATCGATACCTACGAGGCTGGCATCATGCTGACCGGCACGGAGGTCAAGTCTCTGCGTGAAGGCAAGGCCAATATTGCCGAATCCTATGCTTCGGACGAGGGTGAGGAAATCTGGCTGATCAATTCGCATCTGCCGGAATATCTTCAGGCCAACCGTTTCAACCATGAACCGCGCCGTCGCCGCAAATTGCTGCTCAACAAGCGCGAGATCAACCGGCTGCGCGTGGCCATCAATCGCGAAGGCATGACGCTGGTGCCGTTGAAAATCTATTTCAACGAAAAAGGCCGCGCCAAGCTGGAACTGGCCTTGGCCAAGGGCAAAAAATTGCATGACAAGCGCGAGACCGAGAAGGAACGCGACTGGAACCGGCAGAAAAGCCGGTTGCTGAAGACGGGCTGAGATGCGTGTAAGTTGTCAAAGCGCCGCATAGAGTTTGCCAGGGAAAAGTGGAACCCGGTTTTCCCGAAAAGACAAACGAAAACAAAAGAATCGAGAGTCTGTCTGGTTCAATTTGAACCTGACAGACTCTCGTACGGCGTTTTGGCAGGCATGGCATGAGTTTTACCGCCCGTGCATCCCGATCAGGAAGGCATAGGCCGCCAGCCGGGCGTGCCGCTCCTGCTCCTCCCGGGACGAGATGTCCCTTTCGTCGAGGCCGATATCGCGCAATTGATGCGCATTCAACTCACTTATGTGGTTGCTCGGCTTTCCATTGCCCCGGCGTAAGGCATAGCGCGCCAGTCCCGAAGCGATCCAGCGATAGGCCATCGCAAAGCGACGGGTGAAACCGCCTCTGGGGGCCAGGACAACACTGTTTTTCGTCGGTTCTGTCGTGCGCATGATCTTTTCCTTTCAAGCGGGCACGAGGACAGGAGCCTACGTCTCGACGACGCAGACAAGCGATGGGTGAGGGGTGAAAAGGTGGCAGGCCGAGAACCTTGTTATCCATCATGGAAACAGGGAGGTTTTCCCTTTTCCTGGAAATACTCTGGCTGCCAGTGGACGCGCGAAAAATGACCGAGATGCGTCAAATCGTCCAGCGAATGTTTTGAATGACAACGATCAGCAACGCTTATGGGTTGTGTTTTATGCGTCGTTCGTGATTGAGCAACCACTGTTTGCGCCACAGCCCTCCGCCATAGCCGGTGAGGCTGCCATCCGCGCCAATGACGCGGTGGCATGGTATGACGATAGCGATCTGGTTTGCTCCATTTGCCCGCGCCACAGCCCGCACGGCGCTTGGACGACCAAGGGATGTGGCCAGCTTTGAATAGCTACAGGTCTCCCCCACCGGAATGTGCCGCAGCGCTTGCCACACATCGCGCTCGAATGGCGTTCCATGTCCGGCAAGCCGGGTTTGGAATCCCCGAGTTTCGAATCCATTGGGATCACCGCTGAAATAGCGAGCCAGTTCAGCCGCGATCTGTTCGGTCACGGCGGTTCGCCCAATTGTTACTCCGCAGCCTTGTCGTTCCTTCAGACGGTTCAGTTCCGTGGGCAGGGCAGGCCGGTCGGCAAACTCGAGCAGATGCAGCGCGTGATCGTCGGCAATCGCCAGCATCGGCCCGATCGGTGTGTCGATCCAGTCAGCCTTGAGCAGGTCGAGGTCCTTCATCCTTGCCGGAGCATTGCCGAGCAATTGGGTGATGGCGGCACGAAAGCCGCTGCCGGATTCATATCCAGCCTCCATCTGCGCTTCGATCACAGTCTCGCCAGCGGCGAGGACTTCGGTGCCAAGACTGATCCGGCGCAATCGCGCCATTTCGATAAAGCTGATCCCAAACCGACGCTTGAACGCGCGCCGGACCGTGGATGGATCATGACCGAGTGCAACGACGTCTGCTTCCTGCCAGCGGCGGCCAGGATCGGCATCCAGAAGATCTAGCAGGGTTTTCACCAGTGGATCGGCGTGGCCATAGGCAAGAAGCGGGCGGCAGCGCTTGCAAGGGCGAAAGCCGCCTTCAAGGCAGGCGGCGATGGTGTCTGTGAACCGGCAATTTTCCGGTTTGGGTTTGCGCGCCGTGCAGGTGAAACGGCAGAAAATCCGTGTCGAGGTGACGCAGACATAGGCGAAGCCGTCATAGGACGCATCTTTGGCGACCAGCGCGGCGTAAAGGATATCTTCGGAAGGTTGTTTGAACAGCATGAACAGGTTTTACGTCATTCCACCGGACTCCGCCGCCGAAAAACGGGCATGGATATGCCCGTTTTCAAAAATGTTCTGGCTGAATAACTCGGTTCATTTTTATCCGTTCATCAGGCCGCGTAGCTCTGGTGATAGGCCCCGGACCGTGGCGTATGCGCCTTCGTCCCTTGCGTCTGGAAACGGGCCAGCAGTGATGCCAGATGGTCGGATACGCCTTGCAGCGTATGGGTTGAGGCGTTGGTTTCCTCCACCATCGAGGCATTCTGCTGGGTCAACTGATCCATGCTCGAGATAGCAGCATTGATTTCATTCATGCCGGATGCCTGTTCCTGGGCGGCCTGGGCTATGGCTGCAATATGTCCGTCCACTTCACGAACCTGATCGCTGATGGTGCGCAAGACGTCGCCGGTCTGGTTGACCAGAGCCACGCCATTGGCGACGTCTTTCGACGAGCGGTCGATCAGCGTTTTGATTTCCTTGGCGGCATTGGCGGAGCGCTGTGCCAGTTCACGCACTTCCTGGGCCACGACTGCGAAACCCTTGCCTGCCTCGCCCGCCCGTGCGGCTTCCACCCCGGCATTCAGCGCCAGCAGGTTGGTCTGGAAGGAAATTTCGTCGATGACGCTGATGATCGAGGAAATCTTGGTCGAGCTGTCCTCGATGGCGCTCATGGCCGCGACCGCATTGCCGACGATCTCGCCGGATTTGCCGGCGGCCTCTGCGGCATGGCTGGCCACCGTCTGGGCTTCGCGGCTGCGCTGCGCCGATTGCTTGGCAATCACGCTGATTTCCTCCAGCGCCGCAGCCGTCTCTTCGAGGGCGGCGGCCTGTTGTTCGGTGCGCTTGGCCATGTCGTCGGTCGCCCGGGTCAGTTCACGGGTATTGGCATTGACCTGGCCTGCCTCGTGGCTGATTTCGTCGAAAGCGCCCGCCAGGGTGGCCACGGCCTTGTTGAAATTGCCGCGCAAGGCCTCGTATTGTGGCGCAAGCGGCGTGGTGATCTGTGCGGTCAAATTGCCGTTGCTGAGCGCTGCCAATGCATTGTCCAGGGCGCTCAGAGCCTGTTGCTGTTCTTCTTCGATTCTGGCGCGCTCCGCGGCAATTTTGCTGCGCTCCTCGCTCAATGCTTCACCATAGGTGGAAATGGCGAAATCCATATCCAGCATCGTGGCGCGGATCAGCGCGGAGATTTTTGGAATGGCGCCTTTCATGCGGCTGCCGAACAGCGTTCCACGCATCTCTGCTTCCAGCACGCCGGTGACCAGGCCTGAGAGAATCAGGCCATAGCCGTCGATATACCAGCGCGGGTCAAGGCCCAGCTTTGCATGGGTGCGGCCAATCGTGGTTGCCGAGGCAACATAAGCGCCATCCAGATGGCCGGAAAGCAGATGGCTCCAATGCTTGATCTGTTTCTGTTTGGCATGTTCGATATGGCTGTCGCTGGAAAAGAACTTCGCCGCTTCCGGATGCTGTTTGGCGGTTTGGTAGAAGATGTCCAGCGTCGGACCGATGGAATGGGCAATGATCGGCTGCAAGCCGGCGACGACCTGCAGATCGCTTGCCGTCAGCTTGAGGAAAGCCATTCGCTTGTGAAGTTCGCCATTGTCATCGGTTGCATTAGTCATGAAACACCCTGGTTCACTTATCCTGTTTTACAAATGCACGATCGTCAGCCATTCAACACGGAGATCGGCGCTGCGCTTTGCCATAACGCGAGGTCTCCGCTACATCCCATTTTGTCCAAGGTGTTGAAGACAGGATGCAAGAGGTGGCGCCTCGAGCCTTCTGTCGCTATCCGAGGAAAAATACTCAGCCTAGAAGCGCGCTATGGTTGTGTTGTCGGTCATCATTCTCCCGGGTGTGGATCTGTTGGGATCTCACCTCGCATGGAAATGTTAACGCCCAGAAATTTAACAATAGGATAATAAGGCGGTCGCCAGCGTCTATCCGCAGGAGTGGGTAAACCAAGATATTATCGCGAAAACCCTTAAAATACATAGAGCTTACGTTGCTGAATATCCAATAGATACAGTCGTGTCGCGATCCGTTATGCGTGTATCGCGTCTTATTTGAGCCGGAATATTTTTTATCAAGAAAGCAAACGGCAGGGCGGTTGCGTGGCAACCATCAGTTTATGTCCCTGAATAATGCAGGAAAAGACATGTGCCCGACCGTGGTTGAGGGGACCCTGGCTGACCCAGGGTCGTCTCATTGTGCAACAAATAAAAGCGCTACAGCGGAGCTGAGTGCGCCACATTTGGCACGGCGCTATCGGCGATCAGATCTGCGGCTCTGCTAGCATGGGTTCGACCTGGCGCATCGGCCGTTCGCTTGGATCGCGACCGATTTCAGCCTTCAACGATACGAGATCGATGAAATGATCGGCTTGGCGGCGAAGGTCATCGGCAATCATCGGCGGCTGGGTCGACATAGTCGAAACCACGGAAACCTTGCGGCCCTTGCGCTGAAGGGCTTCGACCAGCGTGGTAAAATCGCCGTCGCCGGAGAAGATCACCAGATGATCCACAGTTTCGGACTGTTCCATCGCATCGATGGCCAGTTCGATATCCATGTTGCCCTTGACCTTGCGGCGGCCCATGGAATCGGTGAATTCCTTGGCCGGCTTGGTAATGACCTTGTAGCCGTTATAGTCCAGCCAATCGATCAGCGGACGGATCGACGAATATTCCTGGTCTTCGATCAACGCGGTGTAATAGTAAGCGCGCAGCAGATAGCCACGCTTCTGAAATGCTTTGAGCAGCTTGCGGTAGTCGATATCGAAACCAAGGCTTTTGGAAGCCGCATATAAATTTGCGCCATCTATGAAAAGCGCTATTTTTTCTCTCGGATCAAACATCCTTCAACATCCTTTGTTATATACATTAGCGCGGCATCATGTATGGCCAGCCTCGGGTTCCAACCCGACTCAATGTATTATGATTTAATCATATATGAATTATGTATCCAGCGATAGAGCATATTCCAACCGCCTGTTGATTGAATCTTTATGAGTTTCCAATTTTTTTTACAATTTCTAGGTTGAGTCTGGCTGAAACGACGCTCAGGAAAAACTTGAACTCCGGCGATAATACATGTATCCGGTCTGTCAATCCCTCAGGAATAAATATTAAAAGCCCCAGGACTAAATAGTAAAAAGAAGGACAGACCATGGCACGCGTCACCGTGGAAGATTGCATCGACAAGGTCGATAACCGTTTCGAACTGGTTCTGCTGGCAAGCCATCGCGCCCGTCAGATCTCCCAGGGAGCCCAGATCACCATCGACCGCGACAATGACAAGAATCCCGTCGTTGCCCTGCGCGAAATCGCTGATGAGACCCTGTCGCCGGATGATCTGAAGGAAGATCTGATCCATTCCCTGCAAAAGCATGTCGAAGTCGACGAGCCGGAACAGGATGCTGCCTCCATTGCCGAAGGCCAGCTGACCAGCGGCTCGCAAGACGAGGACGAAATGCCGGAAACCGTAGCCTTCGACCAGATGTCGGAAGAAGAGCTGCTGGCCGGCATCGAGGGCCTTGTCCCGCCGGAAAAGAGCGACGATTACTGATTGCCGAAGTCTCAAGATCGGCGTACCGGTCTTGAGGTGGTCCGATCTTTCAAACTCTCTGTGCGTCAATCGGAAGGTTGGCGCGCTTTTTCTTTTGAGAGTGTGTCTTCGACCAGCGTTGTTGTGGCCTGATTTTCGATTGATGGAGTAGCCTTGGCATGATGCGGCAGTATGAGCTCGTGGAGCGGGTACAGAAGTACAAGCCCGACGCCAACGAAGCATTGCTCAACAAGGCCTATGTCTACGCCATGCAGAAACATGGCCAGCAGAAGCGAGCCAGCGGCGATCCCTATATTTCACATCCGCTGGAAGTGGCCGCCATCCTCACCGAAATGCATCTGGACGAGTCGACTATCGCGGTTGCCCTCCTGCATGACACGATCGAGGATACCACGGCGACCAGGGCCGAAATCGACGAATTGTTCGGCGAGGATATCGGCCGGCTCGTCGAGGGCCTGACCAAGCTCAAGAAACTCGACCTTGTTACCAAGAAAGCTAAGCAGGCCGAAAACCTGCGCAAGCTGCTGCTGGCGATTTCCGACGATGTGCGGGTTCTGCTGGTCAAGCTGGCTGACCGCCTGCACAATATGCGCACGCTGGAGCATATGCGCCCCGACAAGCGCGCCCGGATTTCCGAGGAAACCATGGAAATCTATGCGCCGCTGGCCGGCCGCATGGGCATGCAGGACATGCGCGACGAGCTGGAGGATCTGTCCTTCCGCTATATCAATCCCGAAGCTTACGAGACTGTTACCAAGCGGCTGGAAGAGCTTTCCCGGCGCAATGAAGGGCTGATCAAGAAGATCGAAGACGAATTGAGCGACCTGCTGGTCGCCAATGGTCTGCTCCAGGCCTCGGTGAAGGGGCGCCAGAAGAAACCCTATTCGGTGTTTCGCAAGATGCAGTCCAAATCGCTGTCCTTCGAGCAGCTTTCGGATGTCTACGGCTTTCGCATTCTGGTCGATGGCGTTGCGGCCTGCTATCGGGCGCTCGGCATTGTCCATACCCGCTGGCGGGTGGTGCCTGGCCGGTTCAAGGACTATATCTCGACGCCGAAGCAGAACGATTACCGGTCGCTGCACACCACCATCGTCGGCCCGTCGCGCCAGCGTATCGAGTTGCAGATCCGCACCCACCGCATGCATGAAATCGCCGAGTACGGCATCGCCGCCCACGCGCTCTACAAGGATGGCGAGGGGGGGGGCGAAGGCGAGCTGCTGTCGCGCGAAAGCAATGCTTATTCCTGGCTGCGTCATACCATCGAGGCTCTGGCGGAAGCCAACAATCCGGAAGAGTTTCTTGAGCACACCAAGCTGGAACTGTTCCAGGACCAGGTCTTCTGTTTCACTCCGAAGGGCAAGTTGATCGCCCTGCCGCGCGGCGCCACCCCGATCGACTTTGCCTATGCCGTTCATACCAATATCGGCGATACCACTGTTGGCGCCAAGATCAATGGCCGGATCATGCCGCTGGTCACCCGTCTGGCCAATGGCGACGAGGTGGAGATCATTCGCTCCGGCGTGCAGGTGCCGCCGGCGGCCTGGGAAGAGATCGTCGTCACCGGCAAGGCCCGCGCCGCCATCCGCCGGGCCACCCGCATGGCGATCCGCAAGCAATATTCCGGCCTCGGCTACCGAATCCTCGAGCGCACGTTCGAGCGTGCCGCTAAGACCTTTTCCCGCGAGATCCTGAAACCCGTTCTGCACCGACTGGGCCATAAGGATGTCGAGGACGCCATCGCGGCAGTCGGTCGCGGCGAAGTGTCTTCGCTTGATGTGCTGCGCGCCGTATTCCCTGATTACCAGGACGAGCGTGTTACGGTAAAGCCTGCCATGGACGATGGCTGGTTCAATATGCGCTCGGCCAGCGGCATGATGTTCAAGCTGCCGCAAGGCAAGAAGGCAACTGACGCCGCAAAGCCTGCCGATGGCAGTATTGCGGAGGAGTTGGATCCACTGCCGATCCGAGGGCTCGCTGGTAATCTCGAAGTGCATTTCTCCGCAGCCGGTGCCGTTCCCGGCGACCGGATTGTCGGCATCATGGAAGACGGCAAGGGGATCATCATCTATCCGATCCAGGCGTCTGCCTTGCAGAAATACGATGATGAGCCGGAACGCTGGATCGACGTCCGCTGGGATCTGGATGAGGCCAACAAATCGCGCTTCCATTCCCGCATTCTGATCAATGCCATCAACGAGCCGGGTACTCTGGCCAAGGTGGCGCAACTGATTGCCGGGCTGGACATCAATATCCGGCTCCTGTCCATGATGCGCGTCGCTGCCGATTTCACCGAAATGGCCTTCGATCTGGATGTCTGGGATCTACGACAGCTCAACCAGCTTTTGTCGCAGCTGAAGGAGCTGGATTGCGTGGCAACCGCCAAACGGGTCTATGACTGAGGCTTGGATTGCCAACTTCGATTGAAATTATGCTGCCGATACAAAGCGGTACAGCGTCATCGCTGCGTTTTATAACACGCACGGCGCTGTAAATGCTTACTGTCCGCTTCGGCGGTGCTGCCAATGTTTTGACATCGGAGCCTTGTTTCTGATCAAATTTCGTGCAGATTCTGGCTAAATTCCGCGGTTTTTAACGATGCCATGCATTATGCGCATGGCTGGCAACGCGCCTTGTCTCTGGTTCTTTGTGCAGTGCACTCGTATATTGAGGTCATCGAAACAAACACAGAGAGATAAGACAATGTTTGGTCCTATTCGCAAATTTGCCCGCGCCCTGCGCGTCCCGACTGCCCAGGAACGTGAAATGGCTTACCTGAACGCTGCCCATGACCGCCTTGACCTGGAATATCGCCAGCGCGAAATCGATGGTGGCCTGTTCCGTCGCATCCGTTAATCGCTATACGCCGGGCGCATGGCTGACCTGTGAAATCAGCTATGCCGGGTGAAGCGGAATTGGGTAATGAAAAAGATGGTCGCGGTCTTGCCGGGGCTTGTGAATGAAAGACGAGGCAAATCCAGCCACGTCGTGTTTCCTGATACGGGACCATCATCTTTGGGTGGTCTCGCCGACGAACGAGATGCGTTCGGGTGCTGCTTGATATCAAATCAGCTCATATCAAATTTTTTATTCCTGATGTTTTTCCGGGAATAGGCTCGCCTCCGTAACCGTTATATATCTTGGCCAAGTGTTTCACTTAGCCAGGTGTTTAACTTGGCCAGGTGTTTAACTTGGATTGCTTGGTTTATCGGCTGCGCATCGGCAGCACTGTGATGAAGACCGACGACCCCGACCTATGCCGCCTTTTTCTCGTAAGGCTCGTTTCTCAACGATAATTGTCTGATCCGTGTGCGCTCCTGTCGTGTTATCGGGACGCAAGCGCGTGATGCAACGGTTTTGCCGTTGCCGGTTCGGCCTGAAACGACTAGAGAAACGTCAGACTGACGAATTATGAAAGAGACCGGCGTGACGGATAAAGTCGAAAAGAAGCAGAATGCCCTTTGGGAGAACATCAAGGTCATCATTCAGGCGCTGGTGCTTGCCATGGTGATCCGCACCGTGCTGTTCCAGCCTTTCACCATTCCGTCCGGCTCGATGATGCCGACGCTGCTGGTGGGTGATTATATCTTCGTCAACAAGTTCTCCTACGGCTATTCGAAATATTCGCTGCCTTTTTCCCTCGATCTGTTCTCCGGCCGTATTCTGGCGAGTGAGCCCAAGCGCGGCGATGTCGTTGTCTTCCGCTTTCCGCCCAATCCTGACATCGATTATATCAAGCGCCTTGTTGGCCTGCCGGGCGACCGTATCCAGGTGACCGATGGCGTGTTGCTGGTAAACGGCAAGCCGATACCGAAAGTGCCGGACGGAACCTTCACCTCCGATTACCGGATGGATGCCGGGCGCGACGTGCCGGTCTTCCGCGAAACGCTGGATAATGGCGTCAATTACGACACGCTGGATGAAATCCAGAATTCGGCTGGCGATAATACGCGTGAATTCACCGTTCCCGCCGGTCATTACTTCATGATGGGCGACAACCGCGATAATTCCGCTGATAGTCGCTTCGACGTGGGCATGGTTCCAGCTGAAAACCTGGTCGGCCGTGCGTCGGTGATCTTCTTCTCGCTTGGCAACAACACGTCCTTCCGTGAAATTTGGAAATGGCCGTCCAATATGCGGTGGGACCGTTTGTTCAAGGTTGTTCAATGAAGGCTCCCAAGGCCCTGACTGCTGAAGAACGCGAAAAAGTGGAGGCCGTGATCGGCTACCACTTTATCGGCAAGGAACGGCTGGATAAGGCGCTGACCCATTCCAGTGCCAGGCCTGCTAAAGGTAGCGATTATGAGCGCCTGGAATTCCTGGGCGACCGGGTGCTTGGCCTTTGCGTGGCCGAGCATTTGTTCAAGGTGTTTCGCGCTGCCACCGAAGGCGAGTTGTCGGTGCGGTTGAACCAATTGGTCAGCGCGGAGACCTGTGCGGCGGTGGCCGATGAAATTCAGCTGCATCGCTATATCCGCACCGGTGCCGACGTCAAAAAGCTGACAGACAAGAATATGCTGAATGTGCGGGCCGATGTGGTGGAAAGCCTGATTGCCGCCATTTATCTTGATGCTGGGCTGGAAGCGGCGCGTGCCTTCGTGTTGAAGTTTTGGGCTGAGCGTGCCTCCCGGCAGGATGCCGGTCGGCGTGACGCAAAGACCGAGCTACAGGAATGGGCACACGCAAAATTTGCCGTGACACCCGTCTATCGGGTTGCGGACCGCTCTGGACCGGATCATGATCCCAGCTTCACGGTCACGGTTGAAATCGGCAAGCTGGAGCCGGAAACCGGAATTGACCGGTCGAAGCGCGCCGCAGAACAAGCGGCGGCGACCCGGTTGCTGGAAAGAGAAGGCGTGTGGACGAGATCCACCGCCTCAGATTGATTGGATGACAATGACCGAGCATGAAAACCAACCGGCTGGCGATGGCCAGATCGCAGACACCGTCGCTGGCACCGTGGCCGAAGATGCGGCTGTGGTTCGGCCGACCCATTCTGGCTTCGTTGCCTTGATCGGTCCCACCAATGCCGGCAAGTCGACCCTGGTGAACCGGTTTGTTGGTGCCAAGGTGTCGATCGTCAGCCACAAAGTGCAGACGACGCGCGCCGTCATGCGCGGCATTGCGATCCATAACAATGCACAGATCGTCTTCATGGACACGCCCGGCATTTTCAAGCCACGCCGCAAGCTGGACCGCGCCATGGTGACATCCGCCTGGGGCGGGGCCAAGGATGCTGACGTGATCCTGTTGCTGATCGACAGTGAACGCGGATTGCGCGGCGATGGCGAAGCCATTCTGGAAGCATTGAAAGATGTGCATCAGCCGAAAATCCTGGTGCTGAACAAGATCGACCAGGTGCGTCACGAGGATCTGCTGAAACTGGCCTCGACGGCCAACGAGGCAGTGAAGTTCGAGCGCACCTTCATGATCTCCGCCACCAACGGTTCCGGTTGCCAGGACGTGATGGATTATCTGGCCGATTACCTACCGGAAGGCCCCTGGTACTATCCCGAGGATCAGATTTCCGATCTGCCGATGCGCCAGCTGGCGGCGGAAATCACCCGTGAAAAACTCTTCCTGCGCCTGCATCAGGAATTGCCCTATTCTTCTCATGTCGAAACCGAGAAATGGGAAGAACGCAAGGATGGCTCGGTCAGGATCGAGCAGGTGATCTATGTCGAGCGCGACAGCCAGAAGAAGATCGTGCTTGGCAAGAATGGCGATGCCATCAAGTCGATCTCCACCAGTTCGCGCAAGGAAATGTCGGAAATTCTCGAACAGACGGTTCACCTGTTCCTGTTCGTGAAAGTCCGTGAAAACTGGGGCAACGATCCCGAACGATTCCGCGAAATGGGCCTGGAATTTCCGAGGGACTGACCGCTTTTCGGGTTATTGCTTGATCCGGTTGGCGATGAACTTTGAAATCGACGGGCCGAGCGCCAGGATCATCAGGAAGCGTGCCGTTTGCAGGGCCAGCACGAAGGGCAGGTCCACATGGGTGGTGGCGGCAATGATCGCCACCGAATCCAGCCCGCCCGGGCTGGTGGCGAGATAGGCGGTCAGCGGATCGACGCCGAGAAGATACCACAGCAGAAAAGCCAAACAGCCGCCAAAGGAAATCAGGATCAGGATCGACAGGGCAACCTGTGGTGCCGCCTTGGCTGCATGCAGCAAAAGACGGCGGCTGAAGGCCAGCCCGATGCGCCATCCGACCATGGCATAGGCCACGGCGAGCAGCCAGAGCGGCAGTTCGATCTTCACCAGCCCGAAAGAATTGAGCACAGCCATAACCAGCATGGGCACCAGCATCGTGCCTGCGGGGATTTTCAGATGGTGACCAGCGGCAGTGGCCGCAGCGGTCATCGCCAGCGTCAGGGCCAGCGCTTGCCAATCAGTTTCAGGAAAAAATACCAGGGGCGGCGGCTCGGCACCGGCGATATTGAAAACGAAGGCCGCCATGGCCGCAGCTGCCGAGGCCACGCAGACCACCCGCAGATATTGCATGAAGGCAACCAGCCTTGTGTCGGCGCCGTAAGCCTCCGCCATCAGCACCATGGCCGAGGCGGCTCCGGCGGAACTGCCCCAAACCGCTGTGGTCCCCGGCAGAACCTGGCGCTTCGCCATGATATAGCCGAGCAGTGAACTGAGCGCGATTACCGACAGCGTCGCGCCGATAAACAGCGGCCAATCCTCCAGGAACCGTCGCAGGATATCGCCATTCAGCGACTCGGCGATCATGCAGCCCACCAGAGCCTGGGCGGCGATATAGGGCGGGCGCGGGAGAGAAAGTCTTGCGCCATTGGTGGCAAACACGATAGCGGCGATCATCGGCCCAAGCAGAAGCGCTGCCGGGAAGCGGACATATTCCAAAGCCCCGGCGACCAGCAGCGACAAGAGCAGCAGCAGTATCCATTTGAGCGCGGATGGAAGCGCTGTCAGCCGGCCATCGCCCAAGGCGGGTTCGGTGTTTTTCGTGTCCATTGGGGTCATGTCATGCCGTCTTGCGGGATCTGAACCAGGGATACGGCGCTGAAGTGAAGCATGCCGCAGGTTGAAAAGGGCGGGTTTTGTATAGGGCGATCTTCTTCTCAGCGCCATGTGAAATTCTGGCACGAAGACTATCGCATGGCTGCTATGCTTCCATCGGCCATAAGAATAGCGCGCTTGGAACCAGATCAAGGGGAATATCCCGATTTTTTACGGGCGAACATCATCGCTCTGGTATAAAAACAATCTATGGAATGGACCGATCAGGCAATTGTGTTGGGTGTGCGCAGGCATGGCGAAACCAGCGTCATTGCCGAAATGATGACATTGGCGCGGGGCCGCCATCTCGGTCTGGTGCGGGGCGGGCGATCACGCACCATGCAGCCGGTGTTGCAGCCGGGCAATGTCGTGGAAGTCACCTGGCGGGCGCGGCTGGAAGAGCATCTGGGCGATTTCCGCGTCGAGCCTTTGCAATTGCGGGCTGGTCATCTGATGAGTTCGGCCACGGCGGTCTATGGCGTGCAGGCGCTTGCGTCTCTGCTGCGGCTGCTGCCGGAGCGCGAGCCGCATGGGCATCTGTATGAGGCGATGAACATTATTCTCGATCACCTGCATGAACCCGCGTCGGCAGGTGAATTGTTCATCCGCTTTGAACTGGCAATCCTGAACGATCTTGGTTTCGGCTTGGACTTGACAGCCTGCGCGGCCACCGGTGGGCGTCAGGATCTGGTTTTCGTTTCGCCGAAAACGGGAAGGGCGGTTTCCCACGCCGCCGGTCTGCCCTATGCGGATCGCCTTCTTACTCTTCCGGTTTTCCTGCAACCGGAGCCGTGCGTCGGCAAAGACAAACAAGCCGATGCGCAGGCCCTGCAACAGGCCTTCCGGCTGACCGGTTATTTTCTACAAAGACATGTCTATGAACCGCGCGGGCTCACGGCTGGAGCCGCGCGCGATGCGTTCTGTCAGGCGGCGCTGAAAGCCTTGGAGACGCCGGATGAGAGTGTGCTGGGTGGAGCTGCCCCGAAACCGGTGAGGGTGCCATAGGCATTCTCGTCGGATTTTTTCATATGCGTGCGGATGGCGCGTTGCAGTTCGGTGACATTGCTATAAACGCCGCCATCCAGATCAATGACTGGAAATTTCACGGCGATAAACTTGACCCGGTTGCCTTCCGGGACGCTGATTCCAACCGGAACACCGGCATATTCAATAACTTGTTTTTCCATAGTCATATCCCCGCCCGCTTTGATACGCAGGCCAATAGTCGATCAATTGTGGTGTCTTGTTTTAAGAACGCGTCACATTCGACAGCAAATGAAAGACATCATCATAACGCCTCTCACGCCAAGCGGGCATAGATGCGAGGAGCGCGCCGCATGGTGCGATAGTCTGCGCATATGCTTTACCTCCTTGCCAGGGAGCCGGTTATGGAACCGGCTCTAGATTGAACACGTGTCGATGGATGTCCTGTCCGATTGACAGATCCTGGTAGCGTGTATTGCCACCTTGTCGACAGCGTTGAAGGTAAGATCAATGGGTCGATCCGTCAATGGCGCTCCAATCAAAAACAAAATATATTTTTGTGATCGATTGAATATGAAGGTTTCATGGCAAAATGAATCCCACATGCCCCATTTCGGAAAATAGCGTTCGCATTGCGGCAAAATCTGCGCAGTCGCAAAAAGTCAGAAAAAATTCCCGTTAAAATTGAAATATTGGATTTTTATGCAAAATATCTGTCGGTTAAGAGAACCGTTTACCGGCGTTTCCTAAGTTCAATGCCTTCCGGTCGCCTTTCCAGCACCTCGACAATATCGCCAAGGCGCAGTGTGCCGATAGCGCGGGGAACAGCGTTCCAGCCGAACAGCGGACCGGGAACGCGCTTATCGCCTGACATTCGAAGCCGTCCCATGGCAGCAAGCGGCGAAGGGCCGGACCGCGATCCGGTCTTTTGATCTTGTGTTGTCATGATACAGCGGGCGCAGGGCTTGACGAGATCGAAGCGTAATCCGCCGATGGCGATGCTGGCCCATTGGTCTTCCTCCCAGGGCAGTGCGCCGTCGATGACGATATTGGGCCGGAAGCGGTCCATGGCAACCATGCCTTCCCCATGGGATTCCATATCGGCATTCAGCGCGTCGAGCGAGGCTGTCGTGGTGATCAACACCTGATAGCCATCGGCAAAGGTGACGGGCGTGTCTGGTCCGGCCCAGTCTGCATTGGCCAGGCGCGAGGCCCGCTCATCGAAGAACACCAGTTCGAGCGGCCTGCCGAACCATTGCGACAAGGTGTCGTTGACGGTGGGATCAGCCAAGGCCGAATCAACCAATGACCGCCAGACCGTGACCGGCTTGCGGGTGCTAAAATTTTCCAGGGGCATGCTGATGTTGCTGCTATCATCGAGTCGCAGGTGTAAAAATGTGTCATCTAGCTGAACGTCCAACTGCGCCAGTTCCGGCAGCTCTCGTTGGGTGACGAAATGCCCTGAGGGCTCCACCAGCATCAACTGGCGGTCGCGGCTGATACCCTCGGGACGAATGTCGGCTTGGCCCAGGGCGATGCCCCGCGCGCTTTTTAAAGGATAGATGCAAAGGTCGGAGAGAAACATCGAATCAGATCTCCTCAAGAAAATCGCTGAAAATTGCCTGTAGGCGGGCATGGCGCTCGTGCGCCATATGTTGCCCGGTCGGGGTCTGGAAGCCATCCGCCAGCTTGAAAAGCTTGGTCTGAAAATGGTCGATGGCAAAGCGCTTGTCGTCCAGTGGGCGATGCAAAGCCTTCGGATCGGCTGGATCGTAAAGGCCGGAGCCGAGCCGCCCGGCAATATAAAAACAACGCGCTGCCCCGACCACTCCGATGGCATCCAGCCGGTCGGCATCTTGCAGGATTTTTGCTTCCAGCGTTTCGGGCGCAAGATTGGCCGAAAAACTATGAGTGAGGATTGCGTGGGAGACCGATTGGATGCTGCTCGTTGGCCATTGTCTGTCGTCAGCCAGGATTGCTTCAGCTTTCTTTGCGGCAAGGCGGGACGCATCCGCTCGGTTGGGCGCGTTCTTTTCCATGGAAACGCAATCGTGCAGTAGAACCGCAGCGGCGAGAACCTGACTGTCGCCGCCTTCGACGGCGTGAATGCGCATGGCATTTTTGAACACCCGCAAAATATGGGCAGCGTCATGCGAACCGTCATTGCCCTCAGTGGCATGCGGCAGGAGCCATTTGGCAAGGTCGTCATGAGGGGCGAAGGCTGTGGTGATCATCGGGGCATCTTCTTGCAGGGAATCACTTGGTTCTGCTGTATCATTGCCCAAATCCACTGAGATTGAAGGATAAATCCACCCTCAAAATCGCATGATTTTGCCCTGGCCTTCGCAGGGTGGAAAAGCGGTACGCAAGGACGCATATTTCCGTGATCCCGCGCGGCAACAGCTGAGCGTTTTTCAACTCAACCTCCAGAAAACCCTGGATTTCTAGGGAAATCATCCAGCCCATACAAATTATCACCTATAACAATTGCCTTTTGACGAATGACCCCAAATCACGATAGGCATCGCGTAGCGCCGACCTGTCTCGCGTTTAAATGGCGCTATAAAAATAGAAACAACCTAGACAGGGGTTTTCAATGACGAGCGTTTCTTCAGCGTCTCTTTCGTCGGTGTCGTCTTACAACGTCGGCTCGACATCCAGCCTGGACACCAATAGTGATGGTGTCGTTTCTGCGGAAGAACAATCCGCGGGATCTACCCGGACCCAGGATCCAACCGTTTTGAGCGATAGTGCCGCCAACAGCACATCCTCGCAGCTTTCCAGTGATATGATGGCCATGGTTCTGGCCCGTGGCGACAGCTCTTCTACCGACCAGAATTCACCCAAGTCCATCGACACTGATAGCGATGGAAAAGTAACCAAGGAAGAATTTGTCAACGCACGTCCAGAGGGTGCGTCGGAAGAAGATTCGACCAAGATGTTCGAGGCCATCGACTCGGATGATGCTGGCTATGTGACCGAAGACCAGCTGCAGTCCGAGACTAAAATGCCTCCTCCGATGATGATGGGCGGTATGGGTGGTATGGGCGACATGCAGAGCCTTAGCAGTATGATGTCCGGTGACAGCAGTGGCAGTGAAGACAGCATGTCCATGGATGATGTGTTCAGCCAGATGAGCTCGGTTATCAATGCCTATCGTTCCGCTGGCGGCACTGCCGACGAAACCGATACGACCGGACAAACCGCCGCTGCCTGACGGGTTGCTACGGCACCCGGCCATCCCGGTGCAGGACTTTGGAGCTCATCGTTCTAGTACTGAGACTGGGAGAACATTATATCAGCCATGAGGCTGAATGCTGCCCTGAAGGGCCGCTATTTGCAAACAAACGGCATGGAGACATGATGCCTATGCCGATTGAACCCGCATCAAACTTTACCAATCTATCCCTTATTTCTCAACCTCAACGCTGATTTACTGATCCCTCGGATCGAGCGCCTGTCCGTATCAAGCGGAGCTGGAGACCGGATCGGCTGCTAGAATTGGCAGCACAAACGGCGCATTGCCATCGGCATCCTGGCCACGGCCTAGTTTTTTCATCGCCGCAACGAAGCGTCCTCCGCGTGAAAGCAAGGTATCGGCAATCTCCACCATCCGGATATTGGGCGTCGCAAAAGGCGACGCGGCCCGCAAGCCTAGCGCCAGGGCTTCCTCGTCCTGTTCGGGATGCAATGCGAGACTGGCAATCAAGGCCGCAGCTGGAGAGCGTGATACCCCCATCCAGCAATGGATCAGCAGCGGCGCAGTCTGGTCCCAGTCCTTCACGAAATCGATGATCTGTTCCACATGCACATCTTGCGGGGCGATGAGATCGCCTCTACCGGCAAAGGTAATATCGTTCAGCGCAAGCGTCAGGTGGCGGTCCGGTGAAATCACTGCGGGGCGATGAAAATCCTGCCCCTTGGCCAGCAGGCTGATCATTTCTTTCGCCTTGTGGCGCACCGCCATCTCAGCAAGGCGGGCCAGCGGGCTGACCACGAAATAGCTCATGGCGTCACCGTGCTGGACCTGGGGTGCTTTTCAGCCTCCCGCAGCCGCTCGATGGCGTCGAAACGCTCCGCAAACTGCCGCTGCGCTTCAATGGCTGGCATAGGGCTGAGCGGCAGCATGTCGGCGGTTATATGGCGCGGCTGGCCGAAGATCCGCACGGCTTCCGCGCTGGTAAATCCGGCAAGCTCGGTGGCCTCGAAATAGGCGGCGATGCTATCGGCTTTCTTGATCAGGCTTTTCAGGCTGGCCGTGGGATGCGAGGGCAACCCAAACCGCAGATGGATGGCCGCCTCCAGCCGCTTTTCGACCAGCTTATAGCCGCCGCCTACCACCGCCTTGAAGGGCGAGATCATGTCACCGATCACATATTCCGGGGCATCGTGCAGCAAGGCCATTTGTAGGTCGTTGGCATTGTATTTGCTATTGCAGCGGCGAAAGATCTCTTCGACCACAAGGCTGTGCTGGGCCACGGAAAAGGCATGGTCGCCAACCGTCTGGCCATTCCAGCGGGCGACGCGGGCCAGGCCATGGGCAATATCGGAAAGCTCGACATCAAGCGGTGATGGATCGAGAAGATCGAGGCGACGGCCCGACAGCATCCGCTGCCAAGCCCGCGCCGATATCGGAGGAGGGGCGGCGGGCATGTCAGTCCTCGTCTGACGCGGCAGGAAAATCCAGGCCGGTCCAGGCGGGCAGGTGCAGACGCACGGCTTGATCACCGGCCAGAATAGGCGTGCCGTTTGCCATCGCATCGCCAGTGCGGTCAATACGCAGGATCGCCAATCCGATGGTGTCCAAAACCGTGCCGAGTGTGCCAAGCGGCTTACCATCGGCACGAAGCTCGGTGCCGGTTGCGGGCAGGGCTGTGTCAGCAGAAACGATGGCGATCCGGCGGCGGGCCATCTTGCGGTGATGCATACGCGACACCACTTCCTGGCCGACATAGCAGCCTTTCTTGAAGGAGACGCCGCCATTGAGGTCAAACAATATGTCGTGCGGATAGGCATCCTGAAGCGGATAGTCGAGCCCCGCTTCGGCCACCCCGGCCTTGATTCGCAACGCTGTATAAAGCCTGATATCATCCACAGCCGAGTTGACGCGACCCGGCACGCGCCAGACCGTTTCACCGGCAGCAGCGAAACGACGATCCTGAAAAGCTCCGGTCGGCGCGTTGTCCCAGATAACCGTTACTCCGGAAAATTCAGCGGGAGTTAGGGTCACGGCGGCGCGCAGCTTGTAGAGCGTTAGGCGGCGCAGCAGGGCCTCCTGCTCGTCAGATGGCACCTCCAGCAGATAGCCATCGGCCAGCGGATAGACCAGCATGTCAAACAGGATCTTGCCCTGGGGTGTCAGCAAGGCCGAGGGCGCGGCTTGCCCAGGTTCGATAAGGCCGAGATCCGCTGTCAGCAAATTGTTGAGAAAATGCGCGGCCTCGGCTCCAGTGACCTTTAGAAAAGCCCGGTTTTCAAGAAAAACGGCTGGCATGAGACGATCCAATCACATCTTACGAAACCACGGCGGCATTGGGCGAAGCCGTGGATTGCACATTTTTCTCTTCAGCAAAATCGATTGCCGCGAGGTGAGATACCTTGACGCCGTTTGCCTTGTCGGGAAAAGCGGGTTGGGCTTTTCCCTGACAACTTTAAGGCAAACATTCGGCCATCAATCGCCTGCCGTGAAGAATTTCCATTTGCCGTCGGGTGCAATGCCGATGCGGAAGAAATTGTAATTGCCAACTTCCAGCATGTTTTCAAAATCGCCCGCTGTCACCAGCCGCAGCAATTCCACCTTTTCCGGTGGGGTCAGCGTTGTCAGCGGCTTTTCGGCGAAATAGGGCCAGACATAGGCTTCCTCCGGGGTGCCGGCATTGACATGGACGAAGCCGGTCGACAGCACGTCCAGCATGATGGCCAAGACTTCAAGCCCGTCGGGGTCGCCTGAAACGCTCTTGATCGTCTGGATCGGGTCGCCATTGTCATTGCCAAGTGCCAGCGCCGTCGGATCGTTGCCGCCCGCCAGAAGCGCGCGCAACCGTTCCGGATCGCCGGAGGCTGCGGCTTCCACCAGCTTTTCGCGCAGTTTGCGCACCGGTTCAGGCGCTTTGCTGATATCGTAGATCACCTCAACAGGTGTGTGCGGGGCCGCTTCGGCAGCCGCACCCTTCGCCTTGTCGGCGGGTGTTGCCTGCTGTGGTTCGGCGCTGGGCGCGCTCTTCGGATCGGAGGTGCTGTCGGTTGGCAGGCCCGGCTGCTGGCCGGTTTGCGGTTGCTGCCCCTGCTGCGCCGCATCCTTGGCGCCGCCCTGCAATTCTGACAGAGCGAAACTGCTGCCCGGCAGAGCGATAACGGCAATGCTTGCCATCCAGCCGCAGACCAACATTGTTTTTACATTGTTCTTGAGACCGGTCGCCTTTGCTCCGGTCTGGCATGCCTTGCGCATCTTATTGCCTCTGAAACTTACTGAACACTTCGCTTGGGAGAAAACTCACCGGCCAGCATGCGGGCACGCAAAGACTCCAACATGGCTTCCGCACCATCTTCACCATGAATGCGGATGGTTTCGCGCATGGCCAGTGCAATGGCCGCATCGGCAATGATTTCCGGTTCGATACCGTCAGCCATGCCATCGGCCCATGCCTCGTTCTGATATTCGAGGGCAGCCTGCATCTTTTCATGAACGATCATGTCGTCAATCTCGTTGCGGCGTGGTTCCATTCTGCATGTCCTCGAAGCGGTACTTACTCAGTTGTTAACGACTCTATCAGTGTTTTATCAAAACGACACGGGCGAATGCTAAATCGGATGAATTATTGGTTAATTTCCAAAGCGCGCCGTCATTTCCCGAACAAGTGTTGCGCCTTCAGCACGATACTGGCTTTCTGCCACCCGAGCGGCGGAAGTGCAAGAGGGATGGACTGCGGCAAAGGCCCGATAACCACGGTTATAGGCCGCTGTCAGCATCTGCTTGCGGACCGGTTCAGTGCCTGCATCGAGTGCGATGAGCTTTTCGGCGACAGCCCGCCATTGCTGCTCCGGCTGGCCCGCGCAGAGATTGCGCAGATAGGTCACGGTTCCCAGGATTTCCGAGAGCCGGTTTAACTGTCCGTCATAGGGTGTTGCCTGTTGCGCAGGCGTTGCAGCCTCGCCGGGCAGCTTTGCTGGAGGTGCGACATTTGCCGCTGCCGCAAGTCCCGCCATAAGGACGGACACGGTACAGAGGGCAGGAAAAAGCAGGATTGGTCGGGTCATGCATATCCGTGGCATATGTGGCGGGGTCGCCGGGATTAACGTCAACGTTATCACTATTCCCGCCTTCGTTTACGCTGCTTTACCGCAAGCCACCAGCTTTTCCACGCAGTCACGCACGCTGGGTGGCGCGGGCAGATCCAGGATTTCTGCCGGGCTGTACCAGCCCAGCGCAGCGGCGTCGCTTTGGGCGACCGCTGCCGCCGCCGGATCGTCCAGGGTGACGAGGAAAACGGAAAGCCGGAAGTGATGGTGACTGGGGCCGCCCGGGTCCGGGTAGAGGTCGTAGCTGGCAAACAGACTGGGTGCATGGGCCGATAGCCCGGTCTCCTCTTTCAGTTCGCGCAATGCAGTCTCTTCCGGTGTTTCGCCGGGTTCGCCCCGTCCGCCAGGAAAAGCGTAGAGATCGGCGGCTGGCGGCTTCGACCGCTTGACCAGCAGCAGCTTGCCCTGGCGGATGACGATGGCAGAGGAGGCGGGGGCGAAAAAAACCGGGACGGGTTGCTCGGTCATGCGGTGCTCGTTCTGTTTGCTGATCTGACGCGCCAGGCAGTCGTTGTAAGGTCGCTTGACGATAGGCTCTGTGACTGCGAAGACAAGACCATGTGTGGACGTTTTGCCCTGACCGTGACACCGGACGAGATCGTGGAGGCCTTTGGTCTGCACGAACTTGAAGCCTTTCCGCCGCGGTTCAACATTGCTCCGACCCAGCCGATTCTGACGGTTGGCAATGGGGAGGTGCCGATGGTGGGCAGCAACCTGCCGACCAGGCGGGCGCTGCTGGTGCGCTGGGGTTTTCTGCCCGGCTGGGTGAAAGACCCGAGTGATTTTCCACTGCTGATCAATGCGCGCTCTGAAACGGCGCAAACGAAGGCGTCGTTTCGCGGTGCCATGCGCCATCGCCGTGTTTTGATCCCGGCCTCCGGCTTTTACGAATGGTATCGGCCAGCAAAGGAAAGCGGTGAAAAACCGCAGGCTTACTGGATCCGCCCCACCCAGGGCGGTATTGTCGCGTTCGGTGGTCTGGTCGAAACCTTTGCCGCCGCTGATGGATCTGAAATCGATACCGGCGCCATCCTGACCACCAGTGCCAATCGCTCCATTCGAGCGATCCATGACCGCATGCCTGTCGTGATCGGCCCGGAGGATTTCGAGCGTTGGCTGGATTGCAAGCGCCAGGAGCCACGCCACGTGGCTGACCTGTTGAAACCGGCAGGCGAGGACATGTTCGAAGCCATTCCGGTTTCCGACAAGGTCAATAAGGTCGCCAATACCGGCCCGGATGTGCAGGTCCGCGTCGAAAACCCGATGCCGAAAGCCGAGACACAATCGCCTTCGGAACAGCTATCGCTGTTTTGAACGGTATTGGAAAAAGGACGTCCTCAAGCGACTTTCTTGATCGGCGCTCGCTTCAACATCAGAGCGGCGGCAATCACCGCTTTCAGACCGATCGGGCGGTAATTGTCGCTCAATTCCGGCTTGGCCGGTTGCGGCGCTTCTTTTGCTTGCAGGAAGGCGGGGGCTTGCAGGGGGGCGGGCATGATGTTCTCCAAAGTGTTTCCATTGCGGCCTGTCAGGTTTGCTTGCAACCTGAGGGACACGCATTTCCCTTGTTTCAGTCTGTCCTTATCGAGAAAAACGGATTGCGTTTTTCCCGTGACAAACTCCCGAACAGTCGTTTTTCTGACTGCTCAGGTTGAGAGATCATGACACTTTCGTGAACAATGCAAATTAATTTAAATCAAAGACTGCTACTTTTCGTGAGTCTGTTTTACAATTTCCGGTTTTAAAGGCCTGTTTCAAAGGCCTCGATCCATTCCGGCGCCGTGATGGTCGTCGTGGTCTTCCATGACGGTCAAGGTGCCGTATTTCCGCTTCCAGGCGTGGGCGCCGAAGGGCAGGGAGAGCACATAGACAATGACCGTCACCGACAGCACTTCCCAGGTGAAGCTCATCAGCAGGGCGACATAAAGCACCACGGCGATCGTCAGTGGCAGAACCAGATCGCGGCGGACTTTCTTTTCAGATTTGCCGGACCAGACCGGCAAGCGGCTGATCAGCAGGAAGGCGATCAGCATCGTATAGGCTGAGGACGCAAAGGCAAAACCTGGCGTAGCTTCCACACCCAGAAAGCCGAGATAGATCGGCAGCATGACCAGAAGCGCACCAGCAGGCGCGGGAACGCCGACGAAATAGGCGTTTTGCCAAGGGGCCTTGATGGCACGTTCGTCCATGACATTGAAACGGGCAAGCCGCAGGCCTGCTGATATCGCAAAGATCAGCGCCGCGATCCAGCCGAAGGATCGGGCCTGATCCAGAATATAGACATAGAGAACCAGACCGGGCGCCACGCCGAAATTGACGATATCGGCGAGCGAATCCATCTGTGCGCCGAATTTCGATGTGGCTTTCATCAGGCGGGCGATACGTCCGTCGATGCCATCAAGAAAAGCGGCGACCAGCACCATGCCGACCGCAAGCTCGAAACGTCCTTCGAAGGCCAGGCGGACGCCAGTCAGACCGGCGCATATGGCCAAAACGGTAATCAGGTTCGGAATCATCAACCGCAGGGGGATTTCCCGCAGCCGAGGCCCGCGTGAAGCCTCGTTGACCTCCTGCTGGCCCGGCTGATTCTCATCCGCCTGAGTTTTCGGTCCCTCATGCTCTTGCGAAGGGTGTGCCTGATGCTGCGGCGTGTCGCTGTTCATGGCTGACCTGTCTCCGTTATGGCTTGCAAAAATCGTCTCAGCTGCGGCGGCTGATGACCGGGCCCTTTGCCGAACCATATTCCGCGATCACGGTTTCACCACCAATTGAGCGCTGGCCAACCGCAACGCGGGGCTCGGCGCCGGCTGGGAGGTAGACATCCAGGCGCGAACCGAAGCGGATCAGACCGAAACGCTCGCCCACGCCGAGTGCCTGGCCCGGCACCGACCAGCACAGGATGCGGCGGGCGACAAGGCCTGCGATCTGCACCACGCCGATAGCGCCGCGCGGGCCGTCGATGACCAGCGAATTGCGCTCATTGTCGGTGCTGGCCTTGTCCAGTTCGGCATTCAGGAAACTGCCTTCGCGGTAGACAACCTGGCGGATTGCGCCGCGTACCGGGGCGCGATTGATATGGACATCGAAGACATTCATGAAGATCGAGATGCGCAACATCGGGTCGCTCGACAGCTGCAATTCTTCCGGCGGGATGACCATCTGGATCATCGACACGCGGCCATCAGCAGGGCTGACCACCAGATCGTCATCCTGCGGGGTGAGGCGCTCCGGGTCGCGGAAGAAATAGGCGCACCATAGTGTCAGCAGCAGGCCGACCCAGAACAGCGGCTCCCAGATCCATCCGAGCACCAGCGACCCGACGAAGAAAGCGCCGACAAAAATATAGCCTTCCTTATGCACGGGGACGAGGGTATTGCGGATCGTATCGAACAAGGACATCGGTAGGACTTCTCCTGAAAACTCTATTGATGACGTGACTACCGCGAAACGTGTTCAGGGGCAATGCCGGGCCTGATTGAGGCCCCTCACGGGAAAGCCGCCCCACTTTTATACATGCCGATCACACAGCAGGCGGCAGGCGCGTGACCACACCGAGATCGTCACTTTCGCGCACCTGGCGCAGATGCTCTTCTGCCTGGGTCGCCTCCCGCTGCCGGTTCCACATCGAGGCGTAAAGGCCGTTTTGAGCGAGAAGTTCCGCGTGTGTGCCACGCTCGGCGATTTCGCCCGCTTTCAAAACGATGATTTCGTCGGCGCCGATCACGGTGGACAACCGGTGGGCGATAACCAAAGTGGTGCGATTTTGCGATACAATGTCGAGGGCCGCCTGGATATCTTGCTCGGTCGTGGTGTCGAGCGCCGAGGTTGCTTCATCGAGAATGAGGATTGGCGGTGATTTGAGCACGGTGCGGGCGATGGCGACACGCTGTTTTTCGCCGCCCGACAGTTTCAGGCCGCGCTCACCGACCATGGTCTTGTAGCCCTGCGGCAGTTCACGGATCGAGCGGCTGATCTGGGCAATGTCGGCTGCGGCTTCCATTTCGGCGTCGCTGGCCTCAGGCCTGCCATAACGGATATTATAGGCAATGGTGTCGTTGAACAGCACCGTATCCTGCGGCACCATGCCGATGGCGGCGCGCAGCGAGGTCTGCGTGATGTCCCGGACATCCTGCCCGTCAATGCGGATCGCGCCCTGCTGCACATCGTAAAACCGGTAGAGCAGCCGCGAAATCGTCGACTTGCCAGCGCCGGATGGGCCGACGACGGCCACGGTCTTGCCCTCCGGCACGGTGAAGGAAATCCCCTTCAGGATCGGCCTTGCCGGATCATAGGCGAAATACACGTTTTCGAAGGTGATCGCGCCCTTGGCGATGGTAAGCGGCTTGGCATCGGGCGCGTCGCGCACTTCCGGCTCTACCGCCAGAAGGTCGAACATCTGCTCGATATCGGTCAACCCCTGGCGGATTTCGCGGTAGAGCATGCCGATGAAATTCAGCGGCACGGAAAGCTGCAACAGCAGCGCGTTGACGAAGACGAAATCGCCGATGGTTTGCTCGCCGCGCTGTACGGCCAGCGCCGAAAACACCAGCATCACCGTCATGCCCACACCGAAGATCAGCCCCTGGCCGAAGTTCAGCCAGCCGAGCGAGGTCCAGACCTGGGTGGCGGCCTTTTCATAGCGGGCCATGGAGGCATCGAAACGGCGTGCTTCCATGTCTTCGTTGCCGAAATATTTGACCGTCTCGAAATTCAACAGTGAGTCGATGGCTTTGACATTGGCGTCGGTATCGCTGTCATTCATCGAGCGGCGGATGGCGATGCGCCAGTCCGAAGCCTTGACTGTGAACCAGACATAGACGGCGACGGTGACGGCGGTGATCGCCAGATAGGAAAATCCGTAGCCCCACCAGAAAATCACCGCCGTCAGGGCAAATTCGATCAGCGTCGGGATGGAGTTGAGAATGGTGAAGCGGACGATGGTCTCGATGCCCTTGGTGCCGCGCTCAATGATGCGTGATAGGCCGCCGGTCTTGCGCTCCAGATGGAAGCGCAGCGACAATTGATGCATGTGCAGAAAGGTTATATGGGCCAGCCGCCGCACGGCATATTGGCCGACGCTGGCAAACAATGCGTCGCGGAACTGGTTGATGCCCATCTGCACGATGCGGGCCAGATTATAGGCGATAACCAGCATCACCGCCGACAGCATGAAGGCAGGCAGCAGGCCGGTCGCATCCATCTTGCCATTGAGCGCATCGGTGGCCCATTTGAAATAATAGGGCACCAGCATCAGCACGAGCTTGGCGATCACCAGAAACAGGCTTGCCCAGACCACCCGCATTTTCAGATCGAGGCGCTCGGCTGGCCACATATAGGGCCAGAGATTGACGATGGTGCGCCACGGATTACTGCTCTCGGCCGAAACCGTTTTGACTTTCTGATGCATGCTTTATGTCCTGCGCGCGGGCTGGTGGAAGCGCGGTCCGTTCCCGAAGGAGGCGCCCGGAAGAGGCGGCAAAAAAGAGGCGGCCCTGAGGCCGCCTTTGTTATGTGCTGATATAGGCAATGCTGACGAAAGAGGCAAGGACTTGGAAACATTCGTCTGCCCTTGCCGGCATTTCAGCCTATCGCTTGTGCTCCAGCATCCATTTGCGATGGATTTTTTCGGCCTCGTCATCCGGCATGGATTGATCCGGCACGGTGAAGGTCTGGCCGGGCTCGATCAGGTCGGGATTGCTGATCTGTTCGGCATTGGCGACATAGATCGTCGTGTAGCGCACGCCCTGGCCATAGACCCGGCGGGAAATCTGCCAGAGCGTATCGCCCCGGCGGATGATCACCGCATTCTTGCTTTCGGTCAGCGGCGCCTGGCTCAGCACCGGCGGCGATGTACCATCGGCTGGCGCCAAGGTCGGTGCCGGGTTTTGCGTCGCTGCGGCTTGCGCGGCGGCAATTTTGGCCGGCATGGGTTCCAGCGCCGCATCGACAAGCGACTTGAGGGTCGGCAAGGCATTAGCCATCGCCGTGACCGACGCCGTCGGCACTTGCTTGAGGACCACGAGTGCCTTGTCAGCCTGGTCTGCCATGCGCGCCATGAAGGCGCTGGCGGTCTGGTCCGTGCTGGGGGTCGGGCGGAAATCCGCAACTGCTTTCAGGGCAAATTCCAGTGCCGAGCGCGATGCCGCCAGGCTTTCCAGCGTCGGTGTCTTGCCATCGGCAAACAGGTTGCTGAGCAGCGTGAAGGACTTGGCCAGTGTATCGCGCTGCCGATCAAACAGGTTGCTATCGACGGTGGCCGGGCTGACGGTGCTGCCGGCGGCGCCGGGCTGGGCTTCCGGTGCGACAACCGCAACCTGATCGCCTTCCGGCCGGTTGAACGGCACCGACGCGCGCAGTGTGACCCTGCCATTGGCATCCTTCAGATCGACGCTGATGATATGCTGGCCGACGGAAAGCGGCATCTGGCCTTCGACCACGAAATGCCCCTTCTGGTCGACATCCGCCGAGCCGATCTGCTTGCCATCGGCATAGGCGGTCACGGTGCGGCCCTTCTGGGCGTTGCCTGCCACGAAAATCTTGTCGCCTTCAAGCTCGACCGCGGTAATCTGCAAATCGGCAGCGGACAGGGATGGGGTGGACGCAGGTCCAGACGGCGTCGTGGGCGTAGCAGCGGCGACGCGGCCCTGCTTGTCGACACCATTGATCTGTTCCGGAGCCTGTGGCTGGCTCTGATCCTTTGGCGAGACTTGATCCTGTTGCGGGCCACTGATCAGCCGGCTGGCTTCGCCGGGCTTGGTCACCATGGCCAGCACGTCACCGGATGGATCGGCCGGGACGGAAACCGTGGCTTGCTCCTCAGACCCGATGGTCTTGCCTTCCTTGGTCGTGGCTTTCAAATCCAGAGAATGATCGCCGGGCGACAGAGGCTTGTCGAGCACGATGGCGAAATCACCGTTTGGAGAGGCGGTGGCACTGGCAATATTGCTGGAGCCGTCATGGACCTCGACCTTGGCACCCGGTGCCGCGCTGCCGGCGATAACAGTCGAGCCGTCTTTTTCAACGCGCAGCACGTCAAAACGTGGCATGTCCGGATCGATAGCCACTTCCGGTTCGCCGCGCATGGCCCGACCGATATTGGCGATCATGGCGGCGGCATCCTGCGGGGAGGCGGGCAGTTTGGCGATCAACTGCAAGGCATGGGCTGCCGAGGACTTGGCCTTGGTGAGGCTGTCTACAAGGCCTGCTTCTATCCCGGCGGGAAGATCGGCATCCGATAGGGCTTTCAGGGCTGTCAATGCAGCAATACGGGCTGTGGCGTAAAGTTCGGGTGCCGGGGTTTTCTGATCGGCAAACAGATTTTCCAAGGCGGCCACCGATTGCTCTGCGGCCTTGGTCAGACGCTGCATCTTGGCGGCGGCCTGGCCATCGGGGGCAGGCGTGGGTGAGGAAGGCCCGGACGCTTCGGGCGCTGCCGCCTGTTCAGCCGGGGCAGCAGGTGTTTCTGCCGTCTTCTTTGTGCCGCCAATTTGCGGAAGCACGAAAAACACCATCAATACTGTCGCAATGGCAAGCACGCCGAGAGCCAGCCAACCGGCACGGTTTTTCATAGTCCAACGTCTCCGGGCGGATTATTCCGCCATATCCCTTGAAACTGATAGAGCGCCATGGCGTATGAATACCCCATGAAGGACGCCCAAAAGTTTTGTCCCCACTGCATGACCCAGCTCAAAACCGCATACCGCTGCGGTACTACGGACTTGGCATTTCCATCGGATTTTCCAAAAATCGCGTCCCGCATTTTGGTCCGATCTCTTACATCCATAGGGATTTAAGAGTTTATGCAGTAACGTTTCCTTAATCGCTGCACAAGCGATGAACCCGGTTTGTTCATAGGCTTCCTGGAGTTTTCGTTAATTTTATTGACGTCAGCGGGCCGCGATGGCCATTCTAAACGTATGACAGAAAACCATTCTTCGATTCGATCCATCTGCGTTTATTGTGGCTCACGGCCCGGTCGTGATCCCGATTACATGGCTGCAGGCCGCACACTTGGCCACTCAATTGCCGCTCATGGCCTGCGCCTCGTCTATGGCGGCGGCACCAAGGGCATCATGGGTGCCGTTGCCAGCGGCGTGTTGGACGCGGGTGGCCAGGTGACGGGCATCATACCGGAATTCCTGGTCGATATGGAAGCTACACGCCATTCTCTCGGCCAGCTGAACGAATTGATCATTACGCAGGACATGCATCAGCGCAAGCACAAGATGTTCGAGCGCGCCGATGCCTTCGTGACCCTGCCGGGCGGTATCGGCACGCTGGAGGAAATCGTCGAGATCATGACCTGGGGCCAGCTTGGCCGCCATGAAAAGCCGATGGTATTTGCCAATGTCAACGGTTTCTGGGACCCGATGCTGGAGCTGATCACCCATATGCGCCAGGAGGGCTTCGTCCATACCGGCCATAAGGTGCAGCCGCTGGTGATTGACGAGATCGAGGCCATCGTGCCGAAAATCGTCGATCGCTGGGAAGAACTCGGTCGCATCTCCGGGGATGCCGAGGTGTTGTCAAAGCTCTGATCGGCGCCGTTTCAGCATCGGTAAGGTATAGATGACCAGTGCTACCCAGATCAGCGGGAAGGCAATGGCCTTGGCGGTGCTGAATTCCTCGCGAAACAGGAAGACGGCGATCAGGAAAATCATCGTCGGGGCGATATATTGCATGATGCCGATGGTGGAGAGACGCAGAAGTTTGGCGCCATTGGCGTAGAGGATCAGCGGCACGGCTGTGACCAACCCGCTCGAGGCCAGTAGCACGGTATTGTTGAACATGCTGGTATCCGGCGACCCCAGAAAATGCGACTGGCCGGTCACGCCGAGATAGATCAGATAGGCCAGGGCAAAAGGTGACAGCAACAGCACTTCCAGCAGAAAGCCCTGATTGGGGCCAATCGGCAGCGTCTTGCGGAAAAACGCATAGAAGCCCCAGGAAAAAGTAAGGCTGAGGGCGATCAGCGGCAGGCGTCCGGCATCCACCGTCAGGATGACGACGGCGACCACCACCAGCGCCAACGCCGCCATTTGCGCCGGCTTCAGCTTTTCCTTCAAAAGCACAGCACCAAGCAGAATGGAAAACAGCGGATTGATGAAATAGCCAAGCGCCGTATCCAGCGCATGGCCTGCACCGATGGCCCAGACATAAATACCCCAGTTGACGCTGATCAGGCAGGCCGTGATTGCCGCCATGCCGATCATTTTCGGATTGCGTAGTGCCCGCTTCAGGTCATCGGTGCGCCGCAGCACCAGAAGAACGAGACCGGCCACCGGAATGGACCACAGCACCCGATGGGCGATCACTTCCATGGGCGGAATATGCGCCACGGCCTTCATGTAAAGAGGCAGAAATCCCCAGAGCAGATAGGCCGAAAGCGCAAAAAGAAAGCCGCGCAGGCTATCGCGGTTTTCGCCCGCTGGCGCTGCAACTTCGCTCATGATGTTTCCGATCCCATTGCTGTTTTTCCTGCCGATACGCCTTCAGGGCGCAAACGGCAAATTCATTCCATTGAAGGGTCAGTGAGTTTGGTGAATGCGACCATGGGAATGTTCGAAAACTGGAAAGCAGATCGAGACGGTTTTGGTTTATTCCGCCGCAATCCGCCCGGCCAATTGGCGGTTTTTCATCAGCTTGTAGACAATGGCGTCCATCAGCGCCTGGAACGAGGCGTCGATGATATTTTCCGAGACCCCCACCGTCCACCAGCGGGCACCGCTGGCATCGGTGGATTCGATCAGAACACGGGTAATGGCTTCGGTGCCGCCATTGAGGATACGGACCTTGAAATCGGCCAGTTCCAGATCCTTTATTTCGCTTTGGAATTTGCCGAGATCCTTGCGAAGGGCAATGTCGAGTGCGTTGACCGGGCCGTCACCTTCGGCGACCGACATCACCGTCTGCCCGTCGATCACCATTTTCACCACGGCTTCTGACACGGTTTTCAAATTGCCATTGCTGTCAAACCGGCGCTCGATCATCACACGGAAGCTTTCGACGGCGAAAAACTCCGGCACGGTGCCGAGGGTGCGATGCGCCAAGAGCTCGAAACTGCCATCGGCCCCTTCATAGGCATAGCCTGTCGCTTCACGCTGCTTGACGATCTCGATCAGCCGGTCCAGCTTCGGATCGTCCTTGGCAACCGTGATGCCGCGGCGTTTCAACTCGTTGATGAAATTGGCCTTGCCGCCCTGGTCAGAGACCATGACCTTGCGGAAATTGCCCACCAGACCCGGCTCCACGTGCTCATAGGTTTTCGGGTCCTTCAACAGCGCCGAGGCATGGATGCCAGCCTTGGTGGCAAAGGCGGAAGCACCGACATAGGGAGCCTGATGGTTGGGGGAGCGATTCAACAGCTCATCGAAGGCATGGGAGAGGCGGGTCAATTCCACCAGCTTTTCGAGATCGATGGCAGTCTCGAACCGGTCGGCATAGGTGTTCTTCAGACAGAGCGTTGGAATGATGGTGGTCAGATCGGCATTGCCGCAGCGCTCGCCAATGCCGTTCAGCGTGCCTTGAATCTGGCGCACACCGGCTTCCACGGCAGCCAGCGAATTGGCAACGGCCTGGCCGGTATCATTATGAGCATGGATGCCCAGCGACGTGCCGGGAACACCTGCCTCGATCAGGCTGGCGATGATCGTGCGGATTTCCGGCGGCTGGGTGCCGCCATTGGTGTCGCACAGCACCACCCAGCGCGCACCGGCGTCATAGGCGGTTTTGGCACAGGCCACGGCATAATCGGCATCGGCCTTGTAGCCGTCGAAGAAATGCTCGCAATCCACCAGCGCTTCCTTGCCCGCAGCCACCACGGCCTTGACACTGTCGCGGATGGAGTCGAGGTTTTCCTCATTGGTGCAGCCAAGCGCCACTGTCACATGGTAATCCCAGCTTTTCGCCACCAGACAGATGGCGTCGCTTTTCGATTGCAAAAGCTGGCTCAGGCCCGGATCGTTGGAGGCGGAAATTCCGGCGCGTTTGGTCATGCCAAACGCCGTGAAGCGGGCGCGGCTGGTGCGTTTCTTTGAGAAAAATGCCGTGTCGGTCGGATTGGCACCGGGATAGCCACCCTCGACATAATCAAGCCCGAAATTATCCAGCATGGCGGCAATGGCAATCTTGTCTTCCACGGAAAAATCGATGCCGGGCGTCTGCTGCCCATCGCGCAGCGTGGTATCGAACAGGGTGATTTTTTCGCGGGTCATGAGTGCCTCCCAAAGGCAAATTTTTATGTGTTCTGGATTTTTCCGGCAAAACAGTCGGTGGCGCGGATCAATTGGTCGAGAATACCCGGTTCGCTCATGGAGTGGCCCGCGGCCTCGACAATGTGCAGATCGGCATCCGGCCAGAGTTTTGACAATTCCCATGCATAGCGCAGCGGGCAGGGCATGTCATAGCGCCCATGCACGATCACGCCCGGAAT
Organism: Gillisella vitis; assembly: GCF_021559775.1. Lineage (GTDB taxonomy): Bacteria > Pseudomonadota > Alphaproteobacteria > Rhizobiales > Rhizobiaceae > Allorhizobium > Allorhizobium ampelinum. The sequence continues at coordinate 810,776 of NZ_CP056047.1, forward strand.
GCCTTTGAGCTTATGGGCATCGCGCAGCAATTGCCCGTCTTCCATCCAGATCCGGTTCATGAAAAAATGGTTTTCCAGCCGGGCAAAGGCGATGGCGTAATGGTCCTCGCCGAAATTTTCGATCTGCTGGATATTAGGGATCAGCGAAATCGTCGCGCCTTCCCACTGGCTCCAGGCGCGGGCGCAGGCGAGCTGCACTTCCTTGTCCTCTCCGGTCAAACGGCGATGATAGGCGGAAATCATGTCATGGCGCTCTTCAACCGGAATGGGCGCGATGAAATGCTCCCAACGATCAGGATACATCTCGGAGACGCCGAACTGATAATACCAGTCCAGCTCCGCCTTGGTCAGCGTGTAGATGCCGCGCAGCACCAGTTCGCTGACCCGCTCGGGATAGGTCTGCGCATAGGCCAGCGCCAGCGTCGAGCCCCAGGAGCCACCAAACACCAGCCATTTTTCGACGCCGATCATGTCACGCAAGCGCTCGATATCGGCGACCAGATGCCAGGTGGTGTTGGCGTCCAGATGGGCATGCGGCGTGGATTTTCCACAACCGCGTTGATCGAACAGGATCACATCATAAAGAGCGGGATCGAACACCCGCCTCTGGCTGGGATTGATGCCGCCGCCCGGTCCGCCGTGCAGAAACACCGCAGGCTTGGCACCCCTGGTGCCGACCCGCTCCCAATGGATGACGTGGCCATCGCCAACATCGAGATCGCCGGTCTCGAAGGGTTCGATCTCAGGGTAGAGGGTGCGCAACTCAGTCATGGGGAGATCCCATATGGGTTGGCCACTCGCTCGTGTCATGGTCCGGGTGTTGGTGGGTGGCGCCTGCCACTTTCGCCAGCCAGTCGGCATTGGCTTCGCTGGCCTCGACCGGCAAGGTGTCGAGGGCTGCAAACCACGGCATTTTGCTGTCCAGATTGGCCTGTTCAACGGGCTTGACGCTGGCCGGGTCATCCAGCGAACCGAGCGTTATGTTGATGAAATCCGCCTCGGGAATGTCGAAAAACAGCGGCGTACCGCAGGCGGCGCAAAAGCCGCGCCGCACCAGATCAGAGGACTGAAACCACTGCGGCGCGCCGCGTGTCAGCTGAAACAGGTCACGGCTGACCGAGCCAAGCGGCAGGAAATAATTGCCCGACGCTTTCTGGCACATGCGACAATGACAGATATGCGGATTGCCAATCGGCGATTTTGCCGTGTAGCGCACTGCGCCACATTGGCAGCCGCCATGCAAGGTTTGACCTTTCATGCCTCATCCTCCACCGGCCAGACTTGGGTGTCGAAATCCGGGTGCTGCCAGGATTCGATGGAGTCGAAGAAGGCTTCGTATTCCGGGCTGGTATAGATCGGCGTTTCAAACAGCGTGTCGATCCACGGCAGGCGCTTGTGGTGATTGACCTGAATGGCGGGCTCAAAGGCGGCGGGATTGTCAAAGGCACCGATAGCAATCTCAACTCCGGTTGGATGCTGATAGGTTAGCGGTGTGCCGCATTTTTCGCAAAAGCCACGCTTGACCTTGCTCGAAGAGCGAAACAATTTCGGCTGGCCACGTGTCCATGTCAGATGCGCCTGATCAGCGGAGACAAAAGCGCCAAAAAACCCACCGAATTGCTTTTGGCACATGCGGCAATGACAGATGGAAGGCCGTCCCAGCTTGGCCGCTTGAAACCGCACCGCGCCACATTGGCAGCCGCCGGAAAAAATCTCGCTCATGGCTTTGCTCCGTTTGTGGTGGGCCAGCTTTCGGTGTCGTGGTCGGGGTGCTGGTAGGAGATCAACTGCGCCAGAAAGGCAGTGCTTTGCAAATCCTCTTCGGTATTGCGGTTTGGTAATTCATGCAGTTTATCGACAAAGCCGACCTTGCCCTCAATACCGTATTGAATAGTCGGGGGCAGGATAGATGGATCATCAAACGCCCCAGCCGACACCGCAACCCCGTCGGGTGCATCATAGGTCAGCGGCGTGCCGCAGGCATCACAAAAGCCGCGCTTGACCATATTGGATGATTGAAAATGCTTGATCACACCGCGCGTCCAGTTCAATTGCGCGCCACGGGTAGACACCAACGGCGCATAATAGGCCCCAAACGCCTTCTGGCACATGCGGCAATGGCAGATGGAGCTATCTTTCAGCACGCCCTCAACGCGAAACCGGATGGCTCCGCATTGGCAGCCGCCGGTGTAAACTGTTTCTGCCATGGCCTATTGTCCCTCTGTTGCGGTTTCGAGCCAGTTTTCCAGTTTCAGCCCGGATACACGGGCAAATTCGCGGGTATTGTTGGTGACCAGAACCATATCCAGCGACAGCGCGTGGGCGGCGATGAACAGGTCGGTTGCGCCGATAGGTGTTCCCTGTTTTTCCAAGGTGGTGCGAATCTCAGCATAATGACGGCCCGCCAAATCATCATAGGCAATGACAGCGATCCTTTCCAAGACCCCTTCAACCAGACGAGTAAGCCGCTCGGAGCCTTTGCGCTGTATGCCAAACAGGATTTCCGACAGAACAATTGAACTCAGGCAAATATCGTCACGGTTGAGGCCATGCATAACGTCTGCCGCCCTGCCCATAGGATTTCGCACCACATCAGAGATAATATTGGTGTCGAGCATGTAGCGCGCGGTTATCATAGATCGACTGGTCTCGGCGGTGGTTCAATCAGATCAAAATCGGGAAAATCCTCCTCGATAGGCGGCTGACTACGCAGCCACTCGATCAGATTTTGCTTCTTGTCGTTGAGAGGCTCAATAATGATCCGGTCGCCTTCCTTGCGCATGATCACTTCATCGCCCGGAAACTCGAACTCCACGGGGATGCGAACGGCGCGATTGCGACCGTTTTTGAACACCCTCACATGTCTTTCCTGCTCCACACTCATATTTGCCTCCATCACTGGCATAGGCCTTAGCATATGCCAGTGATCTTCACCATGCAAATCAGCGCTTGACCTCCCAGGTGGTCACGCGCTCGCCGGTGTCTTTATCCTTGCCATCCTTGAGCTGGATGCCTTTGGCCAGAAGATCATCGCGGATCTTGTCGGCCTCGGCAAAGTTCTTGGTCTTCAGCATTTCAAGGCGCATCTCGACAAGGGCGTCGATAGCGGCGGATAATGTATCATCAGCTTGATGATCGTATTTTCTCCATTCATTTGATGGCCACCAAAGCCCCAAAAATTTCAGCGTTGCTGCAAGGGTTTCAGGAGAATCTTCGTTCTTCACAAGTGCATGCAGCCTTGTCACGACAGCTGGCGTATCCAGGTCGTCGGACAATAGATCCAGAGCTTCTGAATCAACACTTGCTTCAATGTTGGGATTGTATGCACCAGCAATCAAATTCCATCTTTTAAGGATACGGACTGCCTCTTCCAGTCGTGAGATGCTGAAATCAATCGGCTGCCGGTAATGCGTCATCAGCATCGCCAGGCGCAGCACTTCGCCCGGCCATTTGCGGTTGCCAAATTTTTTAGTATCCAGCAACTCATTGATGGTCACAAAGTTGCCTTCCGACTTCGACATCTTCTTGCCTTCTACCTGCACGAAGCCATTGTGCATCCACACATTGGCCATCACGCTGGTGTCGTTGGCGCAGCAGGATTGGGCAATTTCGTTTTCGTGGTGCGGGAAGATCAGGTCCAGTCCGCCACCGTGAATGTCGAAAACCTCGCCCAGATAGCGCTTTGACATGGCCGAGCATTCGATATGCCAGCCCGGACGGCCTCGGCCCCAGTGGCTTTCCCAGCCGGGTTCGTTATGGCTTGAGAGCTTCCATAGCACAAAGTCGCCGGGGTGCTTTTTATGGGCCTCGACAGCGATGCGTGCGCCTGCCTGTTGCTCATCCAGATTGCGCTTGGAGAGCTGGCCGTAAGCAGCCATGGATGTTGTATCAAACAGCACTTCACCTTCCGCCACATAGGCATGGCCCTTGGCAATCAGCGTCTTGATGATGTCAATCATCTGCTGGATATTGTCGGTGGCGCGCGGCTCGATGGTCGGCGGCAAGTTACCCAGTGCGGCCACATCGGCGTGGAACTGATCCGCCGTCTTTTGCGTCACCTTGGCAATCGCCTCATTCAGCGGCAGATCGGGAAAGTCCCGGAGCGCCCGCGCATTGATCTTGTCATCGACATCGGTGATGTTGCGGGCATAGGTGACGTGGTTTTCGCCATAGATGTGACGCAGCAGCCGGTAGAGCACATCAAACACAATCACGGGCCGGGCGTTGCCGATATGGGCAAAATCATAAACCGTTGGGCCGCAGACATACATGCGCACGTTTTTGGGGTCGATTGGGGTGAAATCAACCTTGCTGCGCGTCAGTGTGTTGTAAAGCTTGAGGCCCTCGGCCATGTCAGTCTCCCAGACGTGTATAAACCCGGCTGGACCGAAGCGTTTGTCATCTAGGACTTTTACAAGAGACGAAAACGGCCGGGCCAGCGAATGCGCTAGCGAATAATGATCCAGCAGATAATGCAGGTGCTCGTTTTCATGGCTGGCTTTATGACCCGGCCCCGGTTTTTGGTCAACGGATTTTTGCGCCTTCTGGTCGGTCTCTGCCGGTTTTTACGCAGTGGTGAAAATTTTTTGCTTTATCCCATCGACAAGCGCACGCTGCGGCCTTGATTTCGGGCCATTCACCCGTTTGAAGATGGGCGCGAACTGTTGTTTTACATGCCGCCGCTGAAGGATAAGCCTATGCCCGGACCTGTTTTTGCCCGCCTGTTTCAACGGTCTGCTTTAGGTCGGATGCTTGGCGCGGTCGCCATTTGCACCCTGTCGCCGGTTACTGTCTGGGCGGCGGAGCCGGCAGTTGCCACCCAATGGGGGTCGGTGACCGCGCCGGAGGTTCCCTCAAATCTCTGCACGACATTGACGGCTGGCCTGACGGCCAAGGACGGCTCCCTCGACCATGCCGATGCCGATGGCAAGGCCCCCCATCCAGACCAGATGCGCTTGCAGGCTGCCATTGACGGCTGCGCGGGCGGTGCCGTCAAGCTCGTGCCCGGCGGTGAGGGACAGGATGCGTTTTTGAGTGGACCGCTGAGCTTGAAGAGCGGCGTCGTACTGTGGATCGACAAGGGTGTGACGCTGTTTGCCTCCCGCGATCCCAAGGATTACGACAGCGGTGCTGGCGATTGCGGCACGGCCAATACCTCATCCGCCAAGACCTGCAAGCCGCTGATTATCGCCAAGGACACCAAAGGGGCTGGCATCGTCGGTGAGGGGCGGATTGATGGACGCGGCGGTTCGCTGCTGCTATCGGGCGACAATGCTGGCAAGCGGTCCTGGTGGGATGTGGCCTGGCAATCCAAGCAGGGGTTGATCCAGCATGTGTTCCGGCTGGTGGAAATCGATGGTGGCGAGAATTTTACCCTGCACCGGATTACGCTGTTGAACAGCCCGAATTTTCATGTGGTGAGCAATGGTGTGACGGGCCTGACCGCCTGGGGGATCAAGATCCTCAGCCCCAGTGCCGTCTATACTCGCCCGGATTACGCTTGCCCGCCGGAGACCACGCCTGACAAATTGACGCCCGCCACCTGTTTCACGCCCGATACGGTCAAGAATACCGATGGTTTTGATCCAGGCCAGTCCTCGAAAGTCGTGCTTGCCTATAGCGCCATTAGCACCGGCGACGATCATGTGGCGATCAAGGCGGGCGGCGACAAACCATCGACGCGGATGACCTTTGCCCATAACCGGTTCTATTACGGCCACGGGATGTCGATCGGCTCCGAGACCAATTCCGGCGTGGACGGTATCCATGTCTATGATCTGGTGATGGATGGCCATGATAGTCCCAACGGAAATGGCCTGCGGATAAAGTCGGACATATCGCGCGGCGGCAAGGTCACCAATGTGCTGTATGAAGATGTCTGCATGCGCAATGTCGCCTTTCCCTTGGTGTTCGATACTCGCTACTCGGACAAAACCGGCGACCGTATCCCGGATTTTTCCGGCATCACGGTGCGCAACCTGCGTTACACAGGCAGTACGACCGGCAGCGGTGGCCATGTGGTTTTGCGTGGCATCAGGGATGATGCGCATTATCAGCCGCTTGGCCTTTTCCTGGATACCATTCAGTTCGACGGGTCCCAACCGCTCCTGGTCGGCTCTGCCGATCCGGCGGCAAAAGATCCGCCGCTCAATGCGCATGTCACGCTGGGGCCTGGTCCGGTCAGCTTTGCCAACCTTCTGAAGGCAGATCCAGCGCGCCGGGTGAAAACTGTCAATCTCGTGGATGCCAGTGAAGAAGATCCGGTTCCGCCGCTCGATTGCTCGTCGGCCTTCGTACCGTTCTCGAGCTTTTTAGAGGGCGCGCCGTTTTGAGCGGATGGTGTCGTAAAGAGACGTAAATGGCAAACGCTTGCCTGCAATGGTGGCAGTTGGTCACAGGGACTGTCCGAATAACGTCATAATCTTCCGGTTAAGACCGTGGGCACCTAGCATTTTACTTGCTCTGATGGATCGAGATTGTTAACTGCGCGAGGGGCTTAATTCAAAGGGATAAGAATGCAGTTTGAAGAAACGAAGCTGTCGGGTGTTTTCCTGATCACTCCAAAGCGGTTTGGGGACGCGCGGGGCTATTTCATGGAAACCTTCCGTGCCAGCCTGTTTGAAAGCGAAGTGGGATCTTTCACCTTCGTTCAGGACAACAAGTCGTTTTCGGCCGAGGTCGGCACGGTGCGCGGCCTGCATTTCCAGTTGAACCCGAGGGCGCAGGGCAAGCTCGTGTCCTGTGCGGCTGGCGCTTTGCTGGATGTCGCTGTCGATATTCGCCAGGGCTCGCCGACCTACGGCCAGATGGTCAAAGCCGAACTGACTGCCGAAAACGGCTGCCAGCTTTGGGTGCCGCCGGGTTTTGCCCATGGCTTCTGCACATTGCAGCCCAATACCGTGATCAGCTACAAGGTGACGGATTATTACAGCCCGGATCATGACCGGGGCCTGTTGTGGAACGATCCGGCTCTGGCGATCGACTGGCCGGTGACGGAGGACAATGCCATTCTGTCTGACAAGGACAAGAAGCAGCCGAAACTGAGCGAGCTTGAGACGAATTTCGTCTATCGGCCTTAAGCATCTCTGCTTATTACCTGTCAGCTCTATGAACGCTAGGGGATATCGAAAATCATGCGCGTACTTGTAACCGGCGGTGCCGGCTTTATCGGATCGGCCGTTGTTCGCCATCTGGTGCTTGAAAAAGGCTATGACGTCCTGAATGTCGATAAGCTGACCTATGCGGGTACCTTGACCTCGCTGAAATCGGTTGAGGCAAATCCGCTTTACCGGTTCCTTCAGGCCGATATCTGCGATGGCCAGGCGATTGCCTCGGCTTTTGCAAGCTTCAAGCCGGACCGCGTCATGCATCTGGCCGCCGAAAGCCATGTGGATCGCTCGATTACCGGTGCCAAGGATTTCGTCGAGACCAATGTGCTCGGCACGTTCACCATGCTGGAATGCGCCCGGGCCTATTGGCAGGGGCTGGAAGGTGCGAGCAAGGACGGTTTCCGCTTCCTGCATGTCTCGACCGACGAAGTCTATGGTTCGCTGGGCGATGAAGGTCTGTTTACCGAAACCACCCCCTATGATCCAAGCTCTCCTTATTCAGCCTCGAAAGCGGCGTCCGACCATCTCGCCAAGGCTTGGGCGCGCACCTACGGCCTGCCGGTGGTGGTGTCGAATTGCTCCAACAATTACGGCCCCTTCCATTTCCCGGAAAAGCTTATTCCGCTGATGATCATCAACGCGATGGAAGGCAAGCCTCTGCCTGTTTACGGTAATGGCGCCAATATCCGCGATTGGCTTTACGTCGAAGACCATGCAAGGGCGCTTGATATCATCGCCGAGCGTGGGCAGATCGGCGAAACCTATAATGTCGGCGGACGCAATGAGCGACGCAATATCGACGTCGTCACCCGCGTCTGCGCGCTGATGGATGAATTGCATCCGTCGGGTACACCGCATGAGAAGCTGATCCAATATGTGACCGACCGCCCCGGCCACGATGCGCGTTATGCCATTGATGCGACACGTCTGGAAACCGAACTCGGCTGGAAGGCTCAGGAAAATTTCGAGACCGGCATCGAGAAAACCGTGAAATGGTATCTCGAAAACCGCTGGTGGTGGGAGCCGTTGCGCCAGGGCTATGACGGTAGCCGTCTTGGCCTGCTGAAAGCCGCGAGCAAATGAGCGGCGTGAAGCGCTATCTGGTGACGGGCCTGGCCGGACAGGTCGTGCAGTCGGTGCTTGAGAAAGCCAGTGATCGCAAGGATATCGACTTGGTCGCCCTGGGTCGGCCACAGCTTGATCTGGCCGATGCCGCGACGATTGAAGCGGCTGTGCTGGCCGCGAAACCCGACCTGATTATTTCGGCTGCCGCTTATACCGCGGTCGACCAGGCCGAAACCGACGAGGCCGCGGCCTTTGCGGTCAATGGCGAAGGGCCGGGGGAATTGGCGCGGGTTGCCAAGGCGCTGGATATCCCGATCATCCATATCTCGACCGATTATGTCTTCGATGGCAGCAAGGCTTCGCCCTATAACGAGGCCGATCCGGTTGCGCCGCTTGGCGTCTATGGCCGCAGCAAGCTGGAAGGCGAGCGCCGGGTGGCGGCTGAAACCGATAACCACGCGATCCTGCGCACCGCCTGGGTCTATAGCCCGTTCGGCAAGAACTTTCTGCTGACCATGTTGCGGCTGGCCGAAACCCGCGATGAACTGGGCGTGGTCGCCGACCAGATTGGCAATCCGACCTCGGCGCTCGATATTGCCGATGCGGTGTTGAAGGTGGCTGATAACCTGCTGTCGTCCAAGGCCGCCGATCTGCGCGGCACGTTCCATATGACGGGAACGGGAGAGGCGAGCTGGGCGGAGTTTGCAACGGAGATCTTCAGGCTGTCGGCTGAGCAAAACGGCCCTTCGGCCAAAGTCAATCCAATCCCGGCCAGCGCCTACCCGACGCCCGCCAAACGGCCTGCGAATTCCCGGCTGGATTGCGCCAAACTGGCCAGAGTTCATGCTATCGATATCCCCGATTGGCGCGTATCGACGCAACTGGTCATCGACCGGTTACGCCGACCAGCCGCAGTTTAGAGTTTGTCTAGGGAAAACTGGTCGCCAGCTTTCCTCAAAAGACAACGAACACAAATGACGTGTCAGGAGTTTTATAAATGAAGGGTATCATTCTAGCCGGTGGCAGCGGCACCCGCCTGCATCCCATGACGCTAGTCACCTCCAAGCAGCTCATGCCTGTCTATGACAAGCCGATGATCTATTATCCGCTCTCGACGCTGATGCTGGCCGGGATTCGCGATATCCTGATCATTTCGACACCGAAGGATCTGCCGAACTTTCAAAGCCTGCTGGGTGATGGGTCGAAATGGGGGATTTCGCTGACCTATGCCGAGCAGCCAACGCCGGATGGCCTGGCGCAGGCCTATATTATCGGCGCGGATTTCGTCGGCTCTAATCCGTCCTGCTTGATCCTCGGGGACAATATTTTCTATGGCCATGGTGTCAACGACCTGTTCAGAAGTGCAGTTGCCGGCAATGACGGGGCAACCGTATTTGCCTATCACGTCAATGATCCCGAGCGGTACGGCGTCGTCGAATTCGACAAGGATTTGAAGGCCATCTCCATCGAGGAAAAGCCGCAGGCGCCGCGCTCGAGCTGGGCCGTGACCGGGCTTTATTTCTACGACAAGGATGTCGTTGATATCGCTGCAAACCTGAAGCCATCGGCGCGTGGCGAGCTGGAAATCACCGACGTCAACCGGGTCTATCTAGAACGCGGTCGGCTGAACGTGGTGAAGATGGGCCGCGGCTATGCGTGGCTGGATACCGGCACGCCCGACAGTCTGCTCGACGCCTCGGAATTCGTCGCCACGCTGGAACGCCGTCAGGGCTTCAAGATTTCCTGCCCGGAAGAGATCGCCTATCGGCTCGGTTTCATCGACGCCCAGCAGTTGGAGACGCTCGGCCTGCAATATGGCAAGAGCGCTTATGGGCAATATCTGCTGAAAAAAGTGCTCTAACGCTTTTAAACCGGACGCGTATCTGCAATACAGCGCCACGCACCTGAGAGGGTGTGGCGCTGTAACAGTTTATATATGCTGCATAATTTTTTCCTCAAATCGACTTTGATTTAAGGTTTATGCGGTAAAACGCGGGCAGAGGTCTCGTTGCGGTCGGTGTTGGCGTTTCAAAAGTGAGGCCCGGTGAAATATTGTATCGGCTGTGGAGCGCATCCAATGGTCTTATCGGTGGTGTGATGCGTTGAAGATCAGTGTGCGTGATGGACAGGATTCGACCGAGCTGGCGCAGGTATGCGCCGCACAGGGTCCGGCTGCCCGCCGTCTGGCCGATAAGCCGGTGATGATTTCAGTCCATGATCCCGATGGCTGCCTTGGGCCTTCGTCGCGTCTCTTGCTTCATCGTCCCGGTCGGGTTCCAGCCATTCTCAAGCGTTCGCTGATCGTGAAAAACTCTGGCCGCTTCCTGGGATGGATGCCCGACGATCTGGACTCGATTGCTGTCGTCGCGACACCGGCAAAGGACCGGGTCAACGCAGTTCGGCAACCGACCGTCACGATCCGCACGCTGTCCATCGCCGAAGCTGTCCTGCGGGTGCTGATCCGCTGGCCCCATACCGCACGCACCTTGCTCCGCTTGCTGGCGGCGCGAAACGTCAAGGGTGCGACGTTCCGGTTCCTCCGGCATTTCGAGGCCTTATCGTCTCCCCGCTATCAGGATTGGCTTCGGCTGCGCGATGAGGTGGACAGGCCGCCAGCCATTTCTAGCAGCTCTGCGCCTCTCGTTTTGGTCAGTGTTATGGGAGCGGGTGAGGGGCGATCCGTCACGCGCAAAAGCCTTGATCGGCAGACTTATCGCCAAGTTGAATTTGTGGATCTGGAGGGCCTGGCCGGTGGCCTGGCAAGCCGCGCGACAGAGAAGGATCTGTTCTGGCTGCTGGTGCCGGCTGGCGTCACCTTGTCGCCATTGGCGCTGCAATGGATGGCGGATTGCCTGATCCGTCACCCACAGGCGGCGGGGGTCTATTGCGACGAGGACCAGACTACCCGCAAGGGTGAGCCAGCTGTGCCGTTGTTCAAACCGGCCTGGAATCTGCCCTTGGTGCAAACCGGCTGGCTGCCGATGGACTGCGTTCTCTTGCGTCCTGCCTGCCTACCGCAACCTGTCGATTTCACCAGTTTCGATGCGAACCAACTCGTCATCCAGGCAGCAGCAGCGGGGGACATTCTTCATCTGCCCCGCGTTCTGGCTCACCGATCCTCTCCGCGACCGGCTCTCACGCTATCGCGGCCCTTGCTGCGACCGGGCAGCTCTCGCCCGCCTGTCACCGTGATCATTCCAACCCGGGACCGGGCGGATCTTCTTTCAGCCTGTCTTGATGGCCTGCTGGGTCGAACCGATCATGGCGAATTGGACATTATCGTCATCGACAATGACAGCAAGGAGGATGCGACGCGCATACTTCTCGACAGGATCGAGGCGGAAGGCCATGTGCGGCGCTTGCCGATGCCCGGCACCTTCAATTTTTCCAGAGCCTGCAATCTCGGCGTCGATCAGGCCCGGCATGATCGGATTCTGCTGCTCAACAACGATGTCGAGCCGCTGGAGCGCGACTGGCTGGGTGAGATGAATGCCGAGTTGGATGATCCTCAAGTCGGGGCTGTCGGCGCCTTGTTGCTCTATCCCGATGGTTTTGTCCAGCATGCCGGTGTCACGCTGGGGGCGGGGTCCATCGCCCGCCACAGTTTCCATTTTCATGATCCTGACGGTGGCGAGGATTATGGCCTGCTTGCGCAGCGCCGCCATGTTTCCGCCGTCACGGCGGCCTGCCTCTTGACCCGCAAAAGCCATTGGTTACAGGTGGGTGGCATGGACGAAGCGAATTTACCGGTCGCCTTCAACGATGTCGATTACTGCCTGAAGCTGCGCCGCGCTGGTCTCGATATCGTCTGGACGCCTCATGCACGCCTTGTTCATCGTGAATCCGTATCGCGTGGGCGGGACGATACCGTCGAAAAGCGGCTGCGCTTTGCCGGGGAGGAGAAGGTAATGTTCGAACGCTGGTCCGAGGTGATCGACAACGATCCCTGCTACAATCCGAATTGTTCGCTGAGCGCTGGTGATTTCGTGCTGGAAGCGGCCCCGCGTGACCTGTCGGCAAGGAGTGGCCGCATCCGATGAAAAAACGCTGGTACTGGCCGGTTCTGGAGCAGGTTTTGCCGCGACCCCGGCTGCGGGACCAAGCGGATGGAAAGCCGCGCCGCCCAGTCAAGTCGGTTCTGGTCTTCGGTCGCGTTCCAAACCCCACGTTCGACTATTATCTGCCCGTCCGGTTGAGTGCAGAGGGCATGCCTCCCTATCAGGTTCACGATATCAGAAAGCTTGACGGGGGCGCACTCGACCCCGACGGCGCATTTGTGGTGATCTGTCGCTATGCGTCACGGCCCTTGCTGCGCTGGATCGAAACCCATGCTGACAAGCTCGCCGGTGTCGGTCTGCTGCTGGATGACGACATCAATGCCGTCATATCCAGCCGTGACGCCGATATCGCCTATAGCCTGTTCCTGTGGTTTAGGGCGCTTTATCCGCTGCGACGCCTGAACCGCCATCTCGACATTCTCTGGCTGTCCACACCGCAATTGTTCCAGGCGATTGGCGAACCGAAGGCCCGTATCCTGCCGCCTGCTCCTCCCATCAGCCTTTGGGAGCGCCGGTTACTTGCCGATGGGAGGGCGGATAGCGCCGCCAACCAGGACAAGGTGGTGGTTGCCTATCACGCCACGGGGGTGCATGTGGCGGAACATCACTTCCTGAAGCCGGTCATCCGGACCGTGCTGGAACAGCGCCCCCAGGCGGTGTTCGAAGTGTTCGCGGGCAAGAAGGCGCGCACGATCTGGAAAGACATGAACCGCGTAACGGTGAAGGCGCCAGTGTCCTGGCCACAATATCTGGTTTACGCGGGAAGGGCGCAGGTCGATATCATGCTGGTGCCCTTGGCGCCGTCCGAGGCGAATGACAGCCGGGCCTGCACCAAATTCATCGATGTCGCCCGGCTCGGTGCGGCAGGGCTGTTCTCAGAAGGCCTGGCCTATGGCGCCGAGGCTGATGATGCACAACCTCGATTGCCCTATGATCAGGCTGCCTGGATCGCAGAAATCATCCGCTTGATCGATAATCCCGCGGAAAGAGCCGAAGGAGCCGAGCGGATTCGCAGCAAAGTGGCCCTGATGGGGACGACTTTCGAGCCGCTATTGCCGTAAAAATCTATTTCAATATTTTTGAAGATCGCAGCCGTCCAGGCTGTCCGCAATCGCGGTCAGCCGTAGGGCGGATAATCGACGATCTTCTGTTCCCGGACGATAAACAGCTTGCCTGTTTCCGTCTGTTGCGGCCCGACCAGTGGCAACAGGGCTTTGGCGACTTCTGAGGGATGCGGCAATGTATCAGGGTCTTCGCCCGGCATGGCCTGGGCGCGCATCGCCGTGCGGGTGGCACCGGGGTCAATCGAGAGGACGCGGAGCGGTAGGCGCTGGTTTTCGGCAGCCCAGGTGCGGGCTAAGGCTTCAACCGCAGCCTTGGATGCGGAATAGGGGCCCCAGAAAGGCTTGCATTTATGCGGTGCGGCGGAGGACAGGATCAGGGCGCGGCCCTGGTCGGATTTGGTGATCAGCGGATCGATCGAGCGGATCAGCCGCCAGGTGGCGGTGACATTGATGGTCATGACCTTTTCGAACACCTTGGCCTCGACATGGGCAACGGGCGAAATCGTCCCGAGCACGCCAGCATTGGCAACCAGAATATCCAGCTTGCCCCAGCGCTCGAAAATCGATCCACCTAACGCGTCGATGGCGCCCATATCGGCAAGATCGAACGGCACCAGAGTCGCGCTACCACCTGCTGAGGTAATGGCGTCATCAAGGTCTTCCAGACCCCCGACCGTACGGGCGCAGGCAATCACATGCGCGCCTGCCTTTGCCAGTTCCAGCGCGGTGAAATAGCCGATGCCGCGTGACGCGCCGGTGACAAGCGCGATCCGTCCCTTGAGATCAACCGTCATGTCCGCTTCCCCCTCATCATCTCATGCAACGCCAAGAACCGGCCTCAGCCGTTGATAGACATAACCGACACCTTGCGGCCGCCCATTTTCTCGCCTTCCTTGTCCAGGAGACGGGTCGGGTAGTCGCCGGTGAAATAGTGATCGGTAAATTGCGGATTGGCGGCATTGCGGGCCTCGCCGCCTACGGCCATGTACAGCCCATCGATGGACAGGAAGGCAAGCGAATCGGCGCCGATAAATTTCGCCATGGCTTCGGCGCCCGCATATTGATTGGCGAGCAGCTTTTCGGCATCCGGCGTGTCGATGCCGTAGAAATCCGGATGGTAGATCATCGGGCTGGCAACACGGATATGAACTTCCTTGGCGCCGGCATCGCGGATCATCTGGACGATCTTCAGCGATGTCGTGCCGCGCACGATGGAATCGTCCACCAGAACAACCCGTTTGCCCTCTATCATCGCCCGGTTGGCCGAATGTTTCAGCTTGACGCCGAAGGCGCGGATCTGTTGCGTCGGCTCGATAAAGGTGCGCCCGACATAGTGATTGCGGATGATGCCGTATTCGAACGGAATGCCGCTGGCCTGGGCATAGCCCAGTGCAGCCGGCGTGCCACCATCGGGAACAGGCACCACGACATCACCATCGCAAGGGGCTTCCTTCGCCAGGTTCATGCCCATGGCCTTGCGGGTCTGATAGACGTTGCGACCGCTGACGACCGAATCGGGGCGGGCGAAATAGACATATTCGAACAGGCAGGGACGCTCGGCCTGCGGGCGTGCCGGGCGGCGGCTGTCGATAGTGATCGAGCCGTCGGGCTGGATCTCGCAGATGATCACTTCGCCATTTTCAACATCACGGACGAATTTCGCGCCGATAATGTCGAGTGCGCAGGTTTCCGAACAGAAAATCGGCTTGCCGTCGAGATCGCCCATCACCAGAGGCCGGATGCCGATCGGGTCGCGGGCGGCGATCAGCTTGGTGCGGGTCATGGCCAGCATCGAATAGCCGCCTTCCATCTGCCTGATGGCATCGATGAAGCGGTCGGCTGTGGAGCTGTGACGGGAGCGTGCGATTAGGTGCAGCACGACTTCCGTATCCGAGGTCGATTGACAGATGGCCCCGGTGGCAATGATCTGGCGGCGCAGCGTCAGGCCATTGGTGAAATTGCCGTTATGGGCAATGGCGATGCCGCCTTCCTCCAATTCGGCAAACAGTGGCTGCACATTGCGCAACGCCACTTCGCCAGTGGTGGAATAACGGGTATGGCCGATGGCGGCGGAACCCGGCAATTTTGCCAGCGTCACTGGATTGGTATAATGGTCACCAACCAGGCCCATATGCTTTTCGGTGTGAAACTGCTTGCCGTCAAAAGACACCAGTCCGGCTGCTTCCTGGCCGCGATGCTGAAGCGCATGCAGGCCGAGAGCGGTCAGGGTTGCGGCATCCTGATGGCCCAGAATGCCGAACACGCCGCATTCTTCATGAAGCGTGTCGCCATCGAGGTCTTCAAGGAAAGTCGAGGAAATAGACTGTTTCATTGCAGCAAGCCTTTGCTCGATACATGCGCGCCGGTACGGGGCACGGGTGACGAAATGCAGTGAGGAGCGCCGATTTCCATCACGGGTGGCGCTCATTCTTTGTCTCTGCTCAATCCCTGGGCTCAATCCCTGGCAGGGTCTGATGATCTTGAGCAATTCGGACAGGCCAGCTCTATATAAGCGCGCCTGCTATCAACGTCCAGAAGGCGGACGATATCAGTTGGCTGGCGCGGGTGTCTGACCTGGTGTCTGGGCTGGCGGTTGTGCAGGCGCATCGTCGGCAGGCGCCTGGCCTTCAGCAGGTGCTGTCTGTTGTTTGCCGAGGATGCGGGCGCGCAGTTGCGGTTCGATATCGTCGGGCAGCACCGCTTCCAGCTTGACTACCAGCGCATCGAGGAACGGTTTCGACTTGGCGTTGTTGACCCAGTCCGGCCGCTGCTTGGCATCGATCAGCCAGTTCCAGAAGGCCACGGCCACCACCAGCAGCAGGATGCCGCGCGCCGCTCCGAACAGAAAGCCGAGGGTACGGTCCAATGCGCCGATCCGGCTGTCGATGATGAAGTCGGCAATGCGCGAGGTGATAAACGAGATCAGGATCAGGGCCAGCAGGAATACCCCGCCTGCGGAGGCGGCAACGGCGATCCGCTGGTCGTTGGTATAATTCTTCACATAGGGAAGAATGAAAGGATAAAGATAATAGGCCGCCGCAATGGCGCCCACCCAACTGGCAATCGACAGGATCTCGCGTGAAAAGCCGCGGATCATCGCCAGCACGGCTGAAAACAGCACGACACCGATGACAATACCGTCGAAAATCGTAATGGGCATTCCGTTCAACTCCAGGACTAGGCCGCGAAGGGGTCGCCAGGTTTCTTGATCTTTCCGGTCCGGCTGTTCCGGCGGCCTCTCCTTACACCACGATGTCACGCAGTGGAAGGATCAATCCTTGCCGAGTTTGTTACACAAATGTGACTTTACGCCAAAAATCCTTCCGAACGGCCTGTTCCTGGGAGCTACCTCACCGTCCCAGCGAGACATAGTGAGAAAAGCCGTTCTTCTGCGCTTCATTGGCATTGAACATATTGCGCAGATCAACAAGAACAGGAGAGGCCATGACACTGGCGATTTCCTTGAAGTTATAGGTCTTGAAGACCATCCAGTCGGTGAGGATCACAAGCACATCGGCGCCGGTCGCGGCTTCCTTAGCTGTCTTGGTCATTTCAACGCCGGGCAACTGACTTGCTGCGTCATGCGGGTTCGACGGATCGAAAGCGGCGACCTTTGCGCCTTTCGCCTGCAAGGCAGGCAGCATCACCAGGCTGGTGCTTTCGCGCATATCGTCGGTCTGGCCTTTGAAGGTCACGCCGAGCACGGCGATTTTCTTGCCCTCGACATCACCGCCCGCGGCCTCAATCACCTTGGTGACCATATCGGCCTTGCGCTGGTTGTTGGCATTGACCGCCGAAGACACGACGAGCGAGTCGATCCCGGCATCGGCAGCGGTTGCCAGCAACGCGCGGGTATCCTTGGGAAAGCAGGAGCCGCCCCAGCCAGGGCCGGTATTGAGAAAGGCCCGGCCGATCCGCTTGTCGAGACCGATGCCATGCGCCACATCCTCAACCGTGGCGCCGACGGCCTCGCATAGATTGGCCATTTCATTGATAAAGCTGATCTTGACCGCGAGAAAGGCATTGGCGGCATATTTGATCAGTTCAGCCGTCTCAATCCCTGTGCTGAAGAAAGGAACATTACCGTTTAGCAGCAGCGGCGCATAAATCCGTTCCATCACCTCGCCAGACTGAGGGGTATCGACGCCGACGACGATCCGGTCCGGCTCCAGAAAATCCTTGATGGCGGCGCCTTCGCGCAGAAATTCGGGATTGGACGCAACCGCGATCCGCACATCCGGTGCGGCATTGGCCTTGGCAATCTCGAAGACCTGACGGTTGGTGCCAACCGGCACCGTCGATTTGGTGACAATGACGGTAAAGCCGGTGACAGCCTTGGCAATTTCGGCGGCGGCGGCAAACACATATTTCAGATCGGCCCGGTCCGAACCCGCCTCGGTTGGCGTGCCGACGGCGATGAACACGGCATCGCGGTCCTTGACGCTTGCGGCAAGGTCGGTAGTGAAGGTGATGCGCCCGGCTGCCACATTGCGCTGAACCAGTTCATCCAAACCCGGCTCATAGATCGGCATCTTGCCTTGATGCAGCATTTCGATCTTGCGCGGGTCCTTATCGACGCAGATGACGTCATGGCCCAGCTCGGCAAAGCATGCACCGCTGACCAGGCCCACATAGCCGGTGCCTACCATGGTAATGCGAACGTTCATGAATTCTGCCGCTTTCCTGTCAAAGGGTGTGGGATGGGCGGGGGTGTGCGATGGGCCGGATTGCCCTGTGGTTCCTGTCAAACCATATCGACGATCTCTGGTTATATCGGCCTTAGTTGCGGTGGGCCTTGAACCAGTCCGCTGCGGTTTTCACGATCAGGTTGATATCGGTATAGCGCGGCGTCCAGCCCAAAAGGCTGCGGGCCTTGTCGCCGGAGGCGTAAAGAGCTGGCGCATCGCCAGCCCGCCTCGGCGCATATTTGATCGGAACCTGCGCGCCGACGGCCTCAGACACTGCTTCCAGCAAGTCCTTGACCGATGTACCCTTGCCGGTCGCAAGATTGAAGGCGCCGCTTTCGCCGCCCTTTTGCAGGTAATCGATAGCCAGGACATGGGCATCGGCAAGATCGCAGACATGGATATAGTCGCGCACGGCGGTGCCGTCAGGCGTATCGTAATCGGTGCCGAACACGTTGAACTCGGTCTGGCGCATGGCCGCCAGAACCGCCAACGGAATGGCATGGGTTTCCGGGTCGTGACGTTCGCCCAGATCGCCTTCCGGATCGAGACCGGCGGCGTTGAAATAGCGCATGGCCACCCATTTCAACCCATAGGCATGGCCGTAATCCTTCAGCGCCTGCTCGATCACCAGCTTGGAAAATCCATAGGGATTGACCGGGCTCTGCGGAGCTTCCTCGACGATTGGCAGGCTTTTGACCTCGCCATAGGTGGCGCAGGTCGAGGAAAACACGATGGTGTCAACGCCGTTGCGGCGCATGGCGTCCAGCAGGCAGACCGAACCATGGATATTGTTATTGTAATATTTTGCCGGGTCTGTCACCGATTCGCCAACAGCGGCGAAGGCGGCGAAATGCATCACGCATTCCGGCTTGTATTTGCTGAGAACCGCATCAAGCCTTGCGCCATCGGCAATGTCGCCTTGCTCGAACGGTCCCCACTTGACCGAATCCGCATGGCCGTGGACCAGATTGTCATAAACAACCGGTGTATAACCCGCCTTGGACAAGGCCTTGCAGGCATGGCTTCCGATATAGCCGGCACCGCCGACAACAAGGATATTTTTCATGACAATGTATCCAGATTGATGTTGGCAGCTCTGGTGTTGACAGTTCCAGCGTTGGCAGCCCTTATGTTGACGGGGCGTCCCGTTTCCGCTGCGAAATACGGGATTGACCGCTTCAGTCCTTCACGTAGCCGCACTTTCGGCTCCCAGCCCAGCAATTGCCCGGCCAGGGTGATATCGGGACGCCGCAGCAGCGGATCGTCCTTCGGCAACGGCCTGTCGATGATAACCGACCGGCTTCCAGTCATTTCCAGAATGATGTCAGCCAGTTCCCGCACCGTAAACTCGCCGGGGTCGCCGATATTCACAGGCCCGGTGATCGAGGCGTCGGAGCGCATCAGTCGGAAAAATCCCTCGATCAGGTCATCGACATAGCAGAAGGACCGGGTCTGCGTGCCGCCGCCATAAAGCTCCAGCGGAGCCTCTTCCAGGGCGCGGACGATGAAATTGGAGACCACCCGTCCGTCCTGCGGGTCCATGTTGGGACCATAGGTATTGAAGATCCGAACCACCTTGATTTCAACGCCGTGCTGGCGGTGATAATCGAAACACAGGGTTTCGGCGGCGCGCTTGCCTTCGTCATAGCAGGCCCGCGGCCCTATCGTGTTGACCGCGCCACGATAGCTTTCCGTCTGGGGATGGACCTGCGGATCGCCGTAGATCTCGCTGGTCGATGCCTGAAACACTCTCGCGCCGCAGGCGACAGCCAGGTCCAGCACGTTTTTCATGCCGAGCACATTGATCAGCATCGTGCCAACCGGATCGATCTGATATTGCGGCGGAGAGGCGGGGCAGGCGAGATTCCAGATCTCGTCATAATTGCCTTGCGGCAAGGGATCGCGGACATCGGCTTTTATAAAGGACAGTTTGGGATTGGTCAGCAGAGGTTCGATATTTTTGCGCCGCCCGGTCTGGAGATTGTCCAGGCAGACCACATCACAGCCTTCGTCAAGCAAACGTGCGCAGACGTGGGAACCGAGAAATCCAGCGCCGCCGGTCACCAATGCCGTCCGTGTCTTTCCCATAGCGTCCTCTTGCAGTCCGTTGCCGTTCATGTAGGGGAAGGGGTCCGGCCCTGTCAATTCCAGGCTACAAGCAATCAACCGTTATGAGCGACAAGGGTCGCAACCTGCTTGCGGCTGGTGCTATCGAACCGGTTGCCTCAATCCTCATTGCCCTGCTGGCGCGATTTCAGTTTCGATCCGGCAATGCGCGCCACCAGATCCGGCAGGCTTTCAATTTCGCCCCATTTGCCGGTGCGTTTCGGCAGATCGACAGAAGAAGCGGGCAGCACGGCGGAGGAAAAGCCAAGCTTTTCGGCCTCCTTCAACCGCTGCGCTGTATGCGATACCGGTCGCACCGCGCCTGAAAGGCTGATTTCACCAAAATAGACGCAATCAGCAGGCAGGGCGACGCCAGCCAGCGATGAGACCAGGGCCGAGGCAATTGCCATATCGGCGGCGGGTTCGGTGATTCGGTAGCCGCCTGCCACATTCAGATAGACATCGTGCTGGCCAAGCCGGACGCCGCAATGGGCTTCCAGCACGGCCAGAATCATCGCCAGACGGCTGGAATCCCAGCCGACCACGGCTCGGCGCGGCGTGCCAAGCGCTGTGGCGGCCACCAGGGCTTGCACTTCGACCAGCACCGGCCGTGTGCCTTCCATGCCGGCAAACACCGCAGCGCCCGGCGCTTTTTCATTGCGCTCGCCCAGAAACAGTTCCGAGGGATTGGCGACTTCGCGCAGGCCCCGGTCCGACATTTCAAACACGCCGATTTCATCCGTCGGGCCGAAACGGTTTTTGACGGTGCGCAGGATGCGGTAATGGTGGCCCCGGTCGCCCTCGAAATATAGCACCGCATCGACCATGTGCTCGACGACGCGGGGACCGGCGATCTGGCCCTCCTTGGTGACATGGCCAACCAGAACCATGGTGGCCCCGGTCTGCTTGGCGAAACGAATCATCGCCTGCACGCCGGTGCGCACCTGCGTGACCGTGCCGGGGGCCGAATCGGCGGTGTCGCTCCAGAGCGTCTGGATCGAATCGATGATGACGAGATCGGGCCGTTTGCCTTCGGAAATCGTCGCCAGAATATCCTCGACATTGGTTTCTGCTGCCAGCAGCACATCGGTATCGGCGGCATTCAGCCGCTGGGCGCGCAGCCGCACCTGGGCCACTGCTTCTTCGCCCGAGACATAGACGACGCGATGACCCTGCCGCGACAAGGCGGCGGCGGCCTGCATCAGCAGGGTAGATTTACCGATGCCCGGATCGCCGCCGATCAGCACGGCGGAGCCGCGCACGAAACCGCCGCCGGTCGCCCGGTCCAGTTCCGACAGGCCCGTGGGAATGCGTGGCGCTTCCTCGATTTCGCCCGACAGCGAGGTCAGCGTTACCGCCCGGCCTTTCTTCGGCACCTTGCCGGGACCAGAGCCGATGCCACCCATCGGATCTTCCTCGACAATGGTGTTCCATTGTGCGCAACCATCGCATTTGCCAGCCCAGCGGCTGTGAACCGTGCCGCAGTTCTGGCAGATGAATTGGGTCTTGGCCTTGGCCATGCATTGCCTTTCATGCGAGCATCGTACCATCCCACCCACCGCAATATGGATGGAGAAATGAGAACAAAGAGTGAATACGTGCTATCACCTAAGAGAAATGCCGGGCCTATGCAAGAGGGCTAACGACTTATTCGGCCTCCAGATAATGCCGCTCGTAGCGCAGGCCAAGCCCGGTCAGCATTTCATAGCCGATCGTACCTGCCGCCCGGGCGACGTCATCGATAGGCATGTTCGGTCCGAACAGCTCGATATAGTCGCCAGCGGCAATTGCTTTTTCCGGCACGTCGCTGACGTCAAAGATCGTCATGTCCATGGTGATGCGGCCAACAACCGGCACTCGGTATCCGGCGATAGAGCCATAGGCGCCCGGCAATCCGGTATCGCGCAGCGCCGTGCCGTGGCCTGAGAGATTGCGCAGGTAGCCATCGGCATAGCCGACGGAGGCAACGGCCAGACGGCTTTCTCTCGTCAACTGGCAGGTGGCGCCGTAGCTGACGGTTTCTCCATTCTTGGCTTGGCGGATCTGGAGAATGCGGGCCTCGGCCTTGACCACTGGACGCATCGGGTTGGGCAGGCCCGTGACCGCTTCGCCACCGTAAAGCGCGATGCCGGGGCGGGTGAGGTCGAAATGGTAATCAGGGCCGAGTAAAGTTCCAGCAGAGGCTGAAAGGCTTGATTCAATGCCCTCGAAAGCCGCGCTAACCTGATGAAAAGCCTGCAATTGCTTCTGGTTCATCGGCGAGGATGGATCATCTGCGCAGGCGAGATGGCTCAAAATCAACACCGGCGAAAAGCTGGCCGGGCGCGAAACGTCCGTCGCCAGGAACAAGGCATCGTCCATGCTGAGGCCCAGCCGGTTGAAGCCGGTATCGACATGCAGGGCGCACGGATGATCGCCATGGTCAGTCACGGCCCGCATCCAGAACGCCAGCTGTTCCTCACTGGCAATCACCGGCACCAGATCATGCTCGAAAAACAGCGGTTCCATTCCCTCCCAGATCCCTGACAGCACGAAAATCCGGGCGTCCGGCGCATAGGTGCGCAAGGTCGCGCCTTCCGATGGCAGCGCCACGAAAAAATCCCGCGCACCGGCATTGTAAAGCGTCTGGCCTGCATCCTCGATGCCGATGCCGTAGCCATCGGCCTTCACCACGGCGCCCGCTCGCGCCTTGCCGGATCGCTTCGCCATCTCGCGCCAATTGTCGGCCAGCGCTTGCAGGTCGATGGTGACGCGCAGCGGTGCGGTCAGGAATTCATCGGAGGGGGGAATGGAAAAGGAAGAAGCAGACATGAAACAGCTTTTCGCAAAGGAACGATGTCCGGACCCTATCACTTTTCTTCAAGACTGGAATGATGCGGCGATGGTATTGTCGGGCCATGCACATGCTTTCATCTCGCCCCGCTAGTTTATATCAACCTCTCATTCGTGAGCAGACCCGCTTCTGGCGAGATGCTCGGTTTGGCGGCATGAAATGCATGAGTGCGACCTTTATCACCCATCGGTTTTCCCCGCATGCCCATGAGCATTTTGGCATCGGTGCCATGGAGACGGGGCAGAAAATCGCCACGATCAGGGGATGCAGACAAGTCTGCGGACCGGGCGATCTCTACCTGATAAATCCGGAGGAGATCCACGATGGCAGTCCTGCGGGTGGGGTCTATCGCTATCGGATGATCTATCCGTCGGTCGCCATGGTGTGCGACGTTCTGCAAGAGACCAGCAAGAGACCGTCGTGGGGAACACCGTCCTTTCGCCAGCAGATCGTCATGGATCCGGCCTTGGCGCAGGCCTTTATCCGGATGCACAGGCAAATAGAGCAGGCAGATGGAATGCTCGGTGCCGAAGAGGGGATGCTGGACATACTCATCGCTCTTTTCACTCGCCATGGCGCTGTTGCGCCTGCCTCCTCTGCTGCCCGCCCCGATACGGCGATGGAGAGAGTGCGAGACTATCTCCATGCGAATTTTGCCGAGGATATCGGCCTTGACCATCTGGCGGGACTGGTCGGATTTAGCCGCGCGCATTTGATCCGCAGCTTTCGCGCCACCTTTCATATTACGCCCCACGCCTATCTGACACTTCGGCGTATTCGAGAAGCGGAGTCCATGCTGGCCAAGGACGCTGCGCCTGCGGACGTCGCCTTTGCCTGCGGCTTTGCCGACCAGGCGCATTTTACCCGCAATTTCAAGGCGCGGATGGGCATGACCCCGGCGCAATTTCGCCGGGGATAGGCTGAGGGGATCAATGCCCGACCGGTGCCGCGCCGAACCGGCGTTCCAGATATTTGGAGTAGCGCGACAGTGGGTAGCAGATGGCGAAATAGAACAGCGCGACCAATCCATAAACGGTGAAGGGTTGGAAGGTTGCGTTGGTAACGATGGTTCCGGCCTTCGACAACTCGACAAAGCCGATGATCGAGGTCAGGGCCGTGCCTTTGACCACCTGAACCGAAAAACCGGCGGTCGGGGCAATGGCGATCCGCATGGCCTGCGGCAGGATGATCAGCCGCATCTGCTGACGATAGGTGAGGGCCAGGCTGGTGCCAGCTTCCCACTGGCCTTTTGGCACGGCTTCGACGCAGCCGCGCCAGATCTCGGTCAGAAACGCGGCGGTCCAGCAAGTCAGTGCCACACCGGCAGCGAGCCAGGCGGGAACGTCGATGCCGAACAGGCCGAGACCGAAAAACGCGATGAACAACTGCATCAACAGCGGCGTGCCTTGGAAAAACTCGATGAAGCCGCGCGCGAAGATCCGGGACATGCGCTGTTTGGCAATCCGCAGCATCAGCAGCGCCAATCCAAGCGCTCCGCCACAGATGAAGGAAACCAGGGAAAGAACCAGGGTCCAGCGGACTGCCAGCAGCAGATTGCGAGCGATATCCCAGAGGGTGAACTCAATCATCGTGTCGCCCCTTTCGGGAAGATCTGCCGACCGAGCAGCGCCAGCAATTGCCGAAGGCCGATGGCCAGCAACAGATAGAGAGCAGTGGAGATCATATAGGCTTCAAAGGCGCGGAAGGTGCGCGACTGGATGAAATTGGCGGCAAAAGTCAGGTCCTCAGTGGCAATCTGGGACACGACGGCGGAACCGAGCATGACGATGACCAATTGAGACGATAGCGCCGGCCAGATGCGTTGCAGGGCTGGGACCAAAATGATCAGCCGGAAGGTTTGCAGTGGCCGAAGCGCCAGCGCGGTCCCGGCTTCGAACTGGCCTTTCGGGGTTGCCTCGATCCCGGCGCGGATGATTTCGCAGCTATAGGCGCCGAGATTGATAATCATTGCCAGATTGGCGGCTTCCATCTCGGAGAGCTTCAGCCCGGTGGAGGGCAGGCCGAAAAAGATGAAGAACAGCTGGATCAGGAAGGGCGTATTGCGGATCAGTTCCACATAGGCGGCAACTGGTGGCTTGACCCATTTCGGTCCCAAGGCCCGCGCCCAGGCGCAGGCGATGCCGAAGGCAATGCCGACGACACCACCGACCAGGGTCAGTTCAACCGTCACCCCGACCCCTTTGAGGATGATCGGGTAATATTCGCCAAACCAGCTGAAATCGAAAATATAATGCATGATGAAACCTGCTGGCAAAGCGAACTTATGCGGCTTTGCTGCCGTATCTGGCCTGCACAATCATCTCAGCCACACGGCTGCGGTGATTGTGCAGAAATGGTTATACCGTCCGATCAAAGATTACAGATCGGCGGGAAGCGGTGCGCCCAGCCATTTTTCGGAAATCTTGCTCAGCGAGCCATCGGCCTTTGCCTCGGCGATAATCGCATTGATTTTTTCCGCCAGCGCCGGTTCGTTCTTGTTGAAGCCGATGAAGCAGGGCGAGTTCTTGATCAGGAACTTTGGCTCCGGACGCTTCGGCGGGTTTTTGGCGAGGATCGCAGCAGCGACGACATTGCCGGTGGCAACCGCATCGACCTGACCGGAGAGGAAGGCGGAAATCGTGCCGTTATTGTCCTCGTAGCGCTTGATGACAGCGTCGGACGGCGCAACCTTGGTCAGTTCCAGATCCTCGACCGCGCCACGGGTAACGCCGACCGACTTGCCCGACAGATCGGCGGCGGACTTGATGGCGGTATCTGCGGGCGCAAACACGCCATTATAGAAAGGCGCATAGGCGGTGGAGAAGTCCACGACCTTTTCACGGTCTGGATTCTTGCCGAGGCTTGAAATGACCAGATCAACCTTGTTGGTCTGCAAATAGGGAATGCGGTTGGCGCTGGTGACCGGCACCAGTTCCAGCTTGACGCCCAATTTCTTGGCAATCAGCGCTGCGGTATCGATGTCATATCCGACGGGCTGCATGTCGGTGCCGACGCTGCCAAATGGTGGAAAGTCCTGCGGCACCGCCACTTTCAGCGTACCCCGCTTGGTAATGTCGCCCAGCGCATCGGCATGGGCCGGCAGGACGGCGGCAAAGGTGGCAAGGGAAAGGCCAAGGGCAAGCAGGGTACGACGATGCATAGGATGCTCCGGATTGATATGATGCACAACTTGAAGCAATTGCTATGCCACTATGCAAAAAGCCGCCCGGAAAAGGCGGCTCTTGGTTCTGTCTGGATTGACGGTGTGCATTTGCGCAAAGTTTAAGCAAGCTCCGCGCAAAGCATGGTCATGTTTCCTCGTAAGGCGTGAAACTTGGATCAGCGAGATCGGCAAAGCGGGTAAACTGCGCCTGGAAGGCCAGTTTGACGGTGCCGGTCGGTCCGTGACGCTGCTTGGCGATGATTACGTCCGCCGTGCCGCGCACCTTTTCCATCTGGGCTTCCCATTCGGGATATTTAGGGTCGCCCTGGTCGCGGGGTTCGAGGTTCTGCACATAATATTCCTCACGGAACACGAACATCACCACGTCGGCGTCCTGCTCGATCGAGCCTGATTCACGAAGGTCGGAGAGCTGAGGACGCTTGTCGTCGCGGCTTTCCACCTGACGCGACAGCTGCGACAGCGCGACGATTGGCACGTTCAACTCCTTGCCAAGTGCTTTCAAGCCCGTGGTGATCTGGGTGATTTCCTGGACGCGGTTTTCCCCTGACTTGCCCGAGCCGGTCATCAGCTGAATATAGTCCACGACAAGACAATCGAGGCCGCGCTGGCGCTTCAGGCGGCGTGCCCGAGCGGAAAGCTGGGCGATGGAAATACCACCGGTCTGGTCGATGAACAGCGGTA
Source organism: Gillisella vitis (assembly GCF_021559775.1). Classification (GTDB taxonomy): domain Bacteria; phylum Pseudomonadota; class Alphaproteobacteria; order Rhizobiales; family Rhizobiaceae; genus Allorhizobium; species Allorhizobium ampelinum. Next base: position 837,564 of record NZ_CP056047.1, read on the forward strand.
CTTTCTGCATGGTCTGGGAAAAACCAACCAGCTTTTCAAAATCCTGCTCGGTAATATCACCCCGGCGGATTTTCGAAGACGACACTTCGGTCTGCTCGGACATGATACGGGTGGCGAGCTGCTCGGAGGACATTTCGAGCGAATAGAAGCCAACCACACCGCCGTTTTTAGCTTTGAACGAACCGTCTGGCTGCACTTCCGGCTCATAGGATGCGGCGATGTTCCAGGCGATATTGGTGGCAAGCGAGGTCTTACCCATGCCGGGACGTCCGGCCAGCACGATCAAGTCGGAGCGCTGTAAACCGCCCATTTTGCTATCAAGCGAGTGGATGCCGGTGGAAATGCCGGACAAATGACCGTCACGCTCGAAAGCAGCACCGGCCATATCGACGGCCTGGGCCACCGCATCGTTGAAGGACTGGAAACCGCCGTCATAGCGGCCGTTTTCGGCGAGATCGAACAGCCGGCGCTCGGTATCTTCGATCTGCGCCTGCGGCGGCATGTCGAGCGGTGCGTCGAAGGCGATATTGACCATGTCTTCGCCGATGGTGATCAGCGCGCGCCGTAGGGCCAGATCGTAGATCGCCCGGCCATAGTCCTCGGCATTGATGATCGACACGGCTTCCGACGCCAGCCGCGCCAGATATTGGGCAATGGTGAAATCGCCGATCTTCTGGTCCGAGGGCAGGAAGGTCTTGATCGTCACCGGATTGGCGGTCTTGCCCATGCGGATAATGTCGGAGGCGACCTCGTAGATCTTCCGGTGCAGTCCCTCATGAAAATGCGGGGGTTTGAGAAAATCCGAGACACGATAATAGGCATCGTTATTGACCAGAATGGCGCCAAGCAAAGCCTGTTCGGCCTCGATATTGTTCGGGGCTTCCCGGTAATGGGGCTCTGCCGGCTGGGCAGGATTTAACCTGCGCGCAACATCGTTCATGGGCTTTATCCGTTCTCTCTCGCTGGAAGCTGCATTCCTATCGATCCTGTGGGGCGGTTAAAGGGCGGATTGCGATAAACACAGTAGTTCACAGGCCTGATGTGCCAGGGCAGAAAAAAACACGCTGACCCCGCTTTTTCCATTGACTGTGGCATGGCGCGACTCAGTTCTGTGAACATCTATTTTAGCCCGATCCGCACAAAAAAACGCCCGGAAAATCCGGGCGTCTCTTCAATCGATAAGGACGAATATCTTATTCGTCGTCGCCATCGCGGTCGGCATCCGGATCGAAGAAGTCTTCCGGACGCAGCGCGTCTTCGTCCACGCCGTAGATGGCGTCGGCGGAGGTGAGGCTTTCGCCCTTGGCCTGACGCTCGGCTTCTTCAGCGGAACGGGCAACGTTGATTTCGATAGCGATTTCAACTTCGGCATGCAGGTGCATGGTCACGTTGTGCAGGCCGATGGTCTTGATCGGGTTGTTCAACTCAACCTGGTTGCGCGAAACGGTAAAGCCTTCGGCAGCCAGAGCTTCGATGATGTCGCGAGCCGCAACCGAACCGTAGAGCTGGCCGGTTTCGCCAGCCGAACGGACGACGATGAACGACTTGCCGTTCAGAACGTCAGCAACGGTCTGGGCTTCGGACTTACGCTCCAGGTTGCGGGCTTCGAGCGTGGAACGCTCGGCGTCGAAGCGGGCCTTGTTGGCGGCATTGGCGCGCAGCGCCTTGCCGGTTGGCAGCAGGTAGTTACGGGCAAAGCCGTCACGAACCTTGACCACTTCGCCCATCTGGCCAAGCTTGGCGATGCGCTCGAGAAGAATGACTTGCATGCTATTTTCCTTTCAATTCAAGTTGGGCAATTCAAGTTTGTAAGCTCATGTTTCGGGTTTGTTATCGTCATCGGACTTGCTGTCCGTACCGGACTTGCCGTCTACCCTCGGTGGGGTGAGGGCAACGGTCCGCCGTGTGTCGATAAGGCCGAGAATGACGATGAAGAAGGCCGGAAAGGCGAGGAGAGACGCCATATAGGTGAGGATCAGCGCCGGGATGCGCCATTCCTTGCCACGGGTGCGTTGATGCAGCGATGCGAAGCCGCCGAGCAGAAAGCCTGCCCCAAACGTGCCACAGACAGTTGCGCCGATCAGGGCCGGTACGCCGCCGATAAAGCAGGCGACAATGCCAGCCAGGAAGATGAACGGCGCATTGCGGTTCATGCGCAGCGCCGAGGGAATATCCTCGCGCGGACGCAACGCATTGCCTGATGCCGCCACAATCCGGCTTGCCAGATAGTAAGCGGCAAACAGCATGATGACCCACATGCCACCCTGCACGATCGGCAGGGTCAGCAGCATGGTGGATTTGATTCCGGCGGTGCTGCCCATGGTGGCGGCAACGGTTGGATCGCGATCGTTCAGCGACTGCATCAGCGCATCGATCATGTTGCTGACCAGTTCAGCATCATAGCCGATCATCACGCCGAGGAAGATCACGCCGATGCAGACCAACCCGCAGAGATGCATGAGGATATCCGACAAGGGATACCAAGCGAGCAGCTTGTCCGGGCCACCGATTTCAGACGCCGGGCGGGCGAGATTGGCGAGATGGCTGATCCAGCCGGCTGGCAGCAGGGTAAACACCGCCATGGCGCAGGCAAACAGCGGCGAAACCGCCAGCGCGCCAGCAAAGGCTGCGGTGACGATGGCGACGATGGCGGGAACATTGCCCCAGCGCAGGCCGACAATCATCACGGGCAGGGCGGATGCCGCATAGAAAACAGACGAAAAAGACGGTTGTGCATTGGCCGCCAGCACCAGAAAGATGGCGGTCACGCCGGCGAGAAAGCCGGTCAGCAGCAATTTTCCGTCCAATTGTTTCACGTCGCTGTCCTGCGCCTGGCAGTTAGAGGGCGATACCGTCAAGCGGCCTGCACCTCAACATGGGATTTATCCGTTCCGATCCACGCCCATCGCGGAAGGGAGACGGCCCCCGAAAACGGGAGCCGCGAAGTCACGTCAGCTTAGATTAAGCAACAACGTAAGGCAGCAGGCCGAGGAAGCGGGCGCGCTTGATGGCCTTGGCCAGCTCGCGCTGCTTCTTCTGCGAAACAGCCGTGATCCGCGAAGGAACGATCTTGCCACGCTCGGAAATGTAGCGCTGCAACAGACGCACGTCCTTGTAGTCGATCTTCGGAGCGTTGGCGCCGGAGAAAGGGCAGGTCTTGCGACGGCGATGGAACGGACGACGAACCGTGGAAGAGGAAACTTCAGCCATAGTCAAATCTCCTTATGCGCGATCTTCGCGCGGACGGCGCGGACGATCACCAAAGCTTTCACGGCCACCTTCACGGGGACCACGATCGCCACGATCACCGCGGTCGCCACGATCCGGACGGTCGCCATCGCGGCGCGGACGGTCGTCGCGGTCGCGCTTCTGCATCATGGCAGACGGGCCTTCTTCGTGGGCTTCAACGGCGATGGTCATGTAACGAAGAACGTCTTCGTTGATGCGCATCTGACGCTCGACTTCGTGCACGGCAGCAGCCGGTGCATCGATGTCCATGAGAGCGTAGTGAGCCTTGCGGTTCTTGTTGATGCGGTAGGTCAGGGACTTCAGGCCCCAGTTTTCTACGCGCCCGACTTTGCCGCCATTTGCTTCGATAACACCCTTGTACTGTTCTACGAGGGCATCAACCTGCTGTGCGGACATATCCTGCCGGGCAAGGAATACATGTTCATAAAGAGCCATGATAGCTTTGCCTTTCTTGCTGTGATCATCACCCGGATCGGCGCTAAGCCTCAACGACTGCTCCTGATCGGGCAAGGCCCGGGGCAAGAAAAGCGTTGTACGAGACGGTCGAGAGCGGAGACACGGGAGGCCGAAACGCTTTTCGTTTCTGACGGCAAAACAAGTCTGCCGGCCCTCCGTTCAGCCACCAGCCAAAAGACCGGGTGTTGCGAACAGCGGGCTTATAGCTGGTTTCAGCCGGAAAGCAAGCAAAAAGCTGGGGAAACGTAACGGTTGTGCGCCGAGGTAATATTATAAGATGGGGCTCTTACCTAAGCCGATCCTTGACGGCGGCCTTGATTTCATCCGGCACCAGGCTTTCAGGCACGTCCACGGACTGGTCGCCGAAACGCGACGGCCAGACGATTCGATAGCGAAAACCATCCGCCACGGCTGCTGTTTGTGGCACCGAATGCCGGAAAAACTCTTCGATCAGCTGTTTTTCGGCCGCGCTCAGTTTTTCGACGGCGCAGACCCCATCGCTGCGCAATGCCGATCTTGCTCCGCCGAAGCCAGCAAAGCCGCCCATTTTTTCAAGAATGAGTTCATCCATACGTTCTTGACCTTTACGGCCCTGATCGATGCCGCCGTGATCCTGGCAAACGCATCAGACCGAAGCACTTTGCAGACCCACTTCGCTCCAGGCGGTGTCGAGCACCTCTGCGAGCGATCCATCTCCTGGATAAAGCCTGGCAGCTCCGGCCCGGGTCGCATCGGCAAATTCCGCCATGGTCATGTCCGGGTTGCTGCCATTCTTTGTGAGTGCATCATACCATATCTGTCCGGCCTTGTCCCAGCTTTTGCCGCCGATGCGGGTGGCGGCCAGATAAAAGGCGCGGTTGGCGATGCCGCTGCTCTCATGTGGGTCCATGCCATCGCGATAATCGCTGAAATGGCTGATCTGCTCGGCCATGCAATGGGATGCTTCAGGATTGGCCATGTCGCGCAGGCAAGTATATTTCTGCCGGGCCGTCGGGCCGAGAATGTCATTGCCGATCAGCCAGTCGGCCTCATCGGCATTCTGATCTTTCGTCCATTGCTTGAACATGCTGCCGAACACATCCGAGAGACTTTCATTCAGCCCACCCGGCTGGTTTTCATAGTCGAGGCCCAGGGTATATTGGGTGATGCCATGGGTCAGTTCATGGCCGACCACATCGGCGCTCTCACAAAACGGGGTGAAAATCTCCCCGTCGCCATCGCCATAGGCCATTTGCGAGCCGTTCCAGAAGGCGTTGTTGTAATCCCTGCCGTAATGCACAGACGACAGGATCGTCATGCCATTGCCGTCGATGGAGTTACGCTTGAAAACGCTGCTGTAGAATTGCTCGACGCCGGTCGTTGAATCGAATGTGGTCTTCACCTGGGCATCCGTTGAAGAGCCGGGATTGACGATCTGCACGCCGGGAAGGGTCATGCCGTTATTGCAGGTATAGACCGGGATATCAGGTGCCTGGGCTACGGTCACGGAAAATGCCCGGAAAGGCCGTTTGGCGATGGTCAGCTGGCGGGCGCTGTCGCGAAACTGGCGCAGTTGATGGTCGTGATGCATGGTTTCCTGTAGCCGCTCGCGCACGGCGGCTGGAAAATCCTGGTCACGGGATAGGGCAATCAGCACTTTTTCGGGAATGATTTGACAATAGCGGCACATGGCAACCTCCATGATTGATCAGATTTCCACCGAGGGGAGTATAAAGTGTCGTTAAAATTTATTCGGGAAAACGATCAAGGCACCGGCAGGTTCCATGCCTCGCAGACAAAGTTGCATACGAGCCAAGAACATCATGCGGTTTTGGGAGAAGCGATCAGGCTGATTTGATCTGGAGGGTCAGGTGGCCATCCTGATTGGCAAATGCAAAGCTTGGGGTTGAGCCTTTGGCCGCCGCGCCATCAAAGGTCACGGTCATCTTGTCGGACGACCCTGCAAAGGTCAGGATCAGGCTATTGGTGCCAGTGGTGACAGTGATATCGCCCTGCTGAAATCCACCCAGTTGCAGGGAGAGTGGCCCATCCGTGGTGATGGTGTCCTGACCGTCGCCAGCGGCAAAGGCATATTCGGCGACGCTATTGCTGCCGGGTTTTTGGTGGATGGTCACCGTATCATTGCCGGTGCCGCCTGAGGCGAAAATGCGACTGCCTTCGAGATACATCGTATCATCGCCAGCCCCGCCATCGATATTGGCAAGCGTGTCGCCGGAGGCTTTGATCGTGTCGTTCCCGTCGCCGCCCGTTACCGCCATGATCAGCGATCCGGTTAACTGGATGTCGTCATCACCGGCTCCGCCGTCGATCTCCGAAAGCAGGGCGGCGCTGGCCTTCAGGCTGTCCTTGCCGTCGCCAAGTGCGATACCCGCCATGGCGGCGCTTTTGGCCACCAGGCTGTCATCGCCATTGCCGGTCTCGACCTGATAGACGCCACGACCGGTAAAAGTCAGGCTGTCATTGCCTTCCGTGCCGGTGACGCTGGTAATATAGCCAAGGCTTTCGCTGACATCGGCCTGGTCGGCGCTGCCGCCATCGCCAAGGCTGAGAATTTCGATGATGCGGGCCAATGCTCTTTGCCCGGCGCTGTCGGAGACTGTGCCGCGATCAGATTGGCTATGGCCGGTGTTTGTCGTTGCTGTGGGTTTGGCCGGGCTGCTGCCGGAAAACAGCTGGCTTGCATAGGCCACGGCATTGGGGTCGCGATAGAAACTGTTGATGCTGCTCATTTGCGCTCTCCGTGCCCGGTGCGAGCCACAAGATAAGAGCACACTTATATATAAGGGAATGTAAAGCCAGCCTTGCTTCAAAACGCGGTGAGTAAGCCGTTAACGTCAAAGGGGCCGGAAATATCCAGCCCCTGGGTCAATTGCGTGGTTAATGTCTTACAGTCTGTTCAAAAATTGCTGCTGGCCTGGCGAAAATGGTGATTTCGAGAACCGGAACGGAGCGTACTTAACGTACGTGAGGCTCGGTAAGCGCAGAAATTGCCATTTACAGACGGCCAGCGGCGATTATTGGGCGGACTGTCAGATCGGCATGGGATATTGCCGGTAAATCGCGGCAATGCCCTTCATCACCTCGTCGGACAGGTTGACGTCGGCAGCGCCGATATTGGTTTTTAGCTGGTCCATGCTTGTCGCACCAATAATAACCGAGGCCATGAACGGGCGGGTCAGGCAGAAGGCCAGCGCCATTTGCGACGGGTCGAGACCATGCTGCTTCGCCAGATCCAGATAGGCGCGGGTGGCGGGTTCCTGATGGGGTGTCAGACGGCCACCGATATCGCCGTTGATTGAGCCGCGTGATCCGGCGGGCTTTGCGCCATCAAGATATTTGCCGCTCAGGATGCCGCCAGCCAGCGGCGAATAGGAGAGAAGCCCGACCTGTTCGTGGTGGGACAGTTCTGCCATGTCGAGATCGTGCGGACGGTAAAGCAGGTTATATTCGTTCTGCACGCTGGCAACGCGAGGAAGGCCTTTTTCTTCGGCAATCGATAGAAATTTCTGCGTCCCCCAGGTGGTTTCGTTCGACAGGCCGATGGCGCGGATCTTTCCGGCGGTCACGCAATCCTGCAAGGCTTCGAGCTTTTCGGTGATTTCGGCCAGCACCTGGGCGCGGTTCTGGTTGGATGGATCATAGCCCCAGACACCACGGAAATGATAATGACCGCGATTAGGCCAATGAATTTGATAGAGGTCGATATAATCGGTTTTCAGCCGCATCAGGCTGGCATCGACCGCCTCGCGGATCGTGTCGGCATTGATCGGCGCACCACCCCGGATATAGGGCCGCCCGGCCCCTGCAACCTTGGTCGCCAGGACCACATCCTTGCGTTTTCCGGTTTTTTCAAACCACAGGCCGATCAGTTTTTCGGTGTCCGTATAGGTTTCGGCAGAGAGCGGCGTGGTGGGATAAAGCTCGGCGGTATCGAAGAAATTCACACCCTTATCAAGGGCATAGTCCATTTGCGCGAAAGCGTCTTCCTTGGTGTTCTGGCTTCCCCAGGTCATGGTGCCGAGGCAGATTGAGGAGACGGAGATATCCGTGCGGCCAAGCCTGTTATATTTCATGGTCTATGGTCCAGGTTTTCAAAAAGCTCTTTGCGAGCAGGGAGGGATCGAGGCGGAATGTAGAGGGAATTTTTCGATCCGCAAGACCCGCCAATGCACCTCTAAAGCCTGTGACTTCACCGGGGTTGAGGCGTCGATACGGCCTCGAAGGGTTGACTCTCCAGGATAGTTTGTGAATTGGAGAAGGAAATTAGCAGGGAGTACCGCATGGGTGTCGCATTTACATTTCCGGGCCAGGGCAGCCAGGTCGTCGGAATGGGCAAGGATCTGGCTGAGGCTTTTCCGGAAGCCCGCACGGTTTTTGACGAAGTTGACGATGCACTCGGTCAGAAACTGTCGGACGTGATGTGGAACGGGTCCGTTGAGGATCTGACCCTGACGGCCAATGCCCAGCCGGCGCTGATGGCTGTGTCCATTGCGGTGCTGCGGGTCATGGAAGCGCGTGGTTTTTCGTTAGCGGGCAAAGTGTCCTATGTCGCGGGCCATTCGCTCGGTGAATATTCGGCGCTCTGTGCCGCCGGCACCTTCAGCCTTGCCGACACCGCTCGCCTGCTTCGCATTCGCGGCAATGCCATGCAGGCCGCCGTTCCGGTCGGTGCCGGGGCCATGGCGGCAATCCTGGGTCTTGAGCATGGCGACGTCGAAAAGGTCTGCAAGGCGGCCAGCAGCGACGGCCCGGTGCAGATCGCCAATGACAATGGCGGCGGCCAGCTGGTGATTTCCGGCGCGAAGGCTGCCGTGGAAAAGGCATCAGTGCTTGCGATGGAAAAAGGCGCCAAGCGCGCCATCATGCTGCCAGTCTCGGCGCCATTCCATTCGACGCTGATGGGTCCGGCAGCCGATGCCATGGCCCAGGCTCTGGCGACGGTTGAGATGAAAGCACCTGTCGTGCCGTTGATCGCCAATGTCGTCGCCGTTCCGGTAAGCGACCCGAACGAGATCCGCCGCCTGTTGGTGGAGCAGGTGACGGGGCAGGTGCGCTGGCGTGAAACGGTAGAATGGTTCAGCCACAATGCCGTCTCGGTTCTCTATGAGATTGGCGCGGGCAAGGTACTGAGCGGCCTGGTGCGTCGCATCGACAAGAATATCACCGGCACGGCGGTCGGTTCACCAGCTGATATCGAAGCGGCCCTGACCGCGTTGATGTCTTAAGCCATCTGGTTTGCGGCCTGCCGGGGCTGGTAGCTTATGCCGGTCGCTTATGAATGCACAATGCAGAAGTTTCTAACATGAGGCTGGCGTTTCGCAGGGCGGAACCGGGTTTCAAGCAACGAGGATTGAACATGTTCGATTTGACCGGCCGCAAGGCCCTGGTAACCGGCGCAACCGGCGGCATTGGCGAGGAAATCGCCCGCATGCTGCATGCGCAAGGCGCAATCGTCGGTCTGCATGGCACCCGCGTCGAAAAGCTGGAGGCGCTGGCCGCCGATCTCGGCGAGCGTGTGAAGATTTTTCCCGCCAATCTCGCCGACCGCGATGACGTGAAGGCACTGGGCGAAAAGGCCGAAGCAGAACTGGAAGGCGTCGACATTCTCGTCAACAATGCCGGTATCACCAAGGACGGCCTGTTCGTGCGCATGTCGGATGCCGATTGGGACAGCGTGCTGGAGGTCAATCTGACCTCGACATTCCGCCTGACGCGCGAGCTTACCCATCCGATGATGCGCCGCCGCTATGGCCGGATCATCAACATCACGTCGATTGTCGGCGTGACCGGCAATCCCGGCCAGGCCAATTACTGTGCCTCCAAGGCTGGCATGATCGGCTTTTCCAAGTCGCTGGCCCAGGAAATTGCCGCGCGCAACGTCACGGTCAACTGTATTGCACCGGGCTTTATCGAAAGCGCCATGACTGGCAAGCTGAACGATAAGCAGAAAGACACCATTATGGGGGCAATCCCCATGAAACGCATGGGAACGGGAGCCGAGATTGCGTCTGCCGTTCTCTACCTGGCCTCTTCGGAAGCGAGCTATGTCACTGGCCAGACACTGCATGTGAATGGCGGCATGGCAATGATCTGAAGACAAGCCAAAACCCGGTTAATTGGTCTGGGAACAACCAGAGGGCATCGATTTTCGGGCTTTCCGGCAGACTTAAACCATGTTAATCGGGCGGGGACTGTGAGCAGTCGTCCCGGAAATGGCCAGAAAATGGCCACGAAATGGAAGGTCTTGCGCCTGACCGTGAGCACGGAACGAACGTGTGCAGAGCGGGTTCAACGCAAATGCCGGCGACGTCTTCGGACCCGCGGGCGCAAAACAGGGTGGGAACGTCATCACGGCATTCCCTTTTATATTAGAGGTCGAGGAAACCGACATGAGCGATATCGCAGAACGCGTAAAGAAAATTGTTATTGACCATCTGGGCGTTGAAGCCGACAAGGTCGTTGAAGGCGCAAGCTTCATCGACGATCTCGGTGCAGACTCGCTCGACACGGTCGAACTGGTCATGGCGTTCGAAGAAGAATTCGGCGTCGAGATCCCCGACGATGCAGCTGACTCCATCCTCACGGTTGGCGATGCTGTCAAGTTCATCGAAAAGGCTCAGGCTTGATCCTTGATCTTCCTGAGAGGGGCGGGCGCCTGTCCGCCCCCTTCAAAGGACCTGCAAGCAAATCATGCACCTGCGGTCCTGTTTGTTTTGACGTTGTTTTCAGGTTTCACAGTCGTACCGCATCCTAGATGACGGGCAATCGGGCTGGAAATCTCTAATCCGTGGCATGTTTTCACCTTCAATCGAGGCGGATTGAGGGGGCATGCGTTAGCATTTGATTGTTTGAGTGGGGTGAACGGGCGAATGAGACGTGTCGTTATCACCGGTACCGGCATGGTATCTCCTCTTGGCTGCGGTACGGACGTCACCTGGACGCGGCTTCTTGCCGGCCAGAACGCTGCCCGCAAGGTAACCGAATTCGAGGTCGAGGATCTTCCGGCCAAGATCGCGTGCCGCCTTCCCTTTGGCGACGGTACAGACGGCACATTCAATGCCGATGACTGGATGGAGCCGAAGGAACAGCGCAAGGTCGATCCTTTTATCGTTTATGCGATGGCCGCTGCTGAAATGGCATTGGCCGATGCCGACTGGAAACCTCAGACCGACGAGGATCAGATTGCTACCGGCGTGCTGATCGGTTCGGGTATTGGTGGCATTGAAGGCATTGTCGAAGCCGGCTATACGCTGCGCGACAAAGGTCCGCGTCGCATTTCCCCCTTCTTCATTCCTGGCCGTCTGATCAACTTGGCCTCCGGTCATGTTTCGATCCGCCACAAGCTGCGCGGTCCGAACCATTCGGTGGTCACCGCCTGTTCGACGGGCGCCCATGCTATCGGCGATGCCAGCCGGTTCATCGCTTTCGGCGATGCCGACGTGATGGTGGCCGGTGGTGCTGAATCGCCGATCAGCCGGATTTCGCTGGCCGGTTTTGCCGCCTGCAAGGCCCTGTCCACCCAGCATAACGACGATCCGCAAAAGGCTTCGCGCCCCTATGACAGAGACCGCGACGGTTTCGTGATGGGCGAGGGCGCCGGGATCGTGGTGCTTGAGGAGTTGGAACATGCCAAGGCGCGTGGTGCCAAGATCTATGCCGAAGTGGTAGGCTATGGCCTGTCCGGCGATGCATTCCATATCACGGCACCTGCGGAAGATGGCGATGGCGCCTTCCGCTGCATGACCATGGCGCTGAAGCGCGCTGGGATGACGGCTGCCGATATCGACTATATCAATGCCCATGGCACATCGACCATGGCCGATACGATTGAGCTTGGCGCTGTCGAGCGGCTGGTCGGCGCGTCCGCCTCGAAGATTTCGATGTCCTCGACCAAATCGGCGATTGGACATCTTCTGGGGGCAGCCGGTGCCGTCGAAGCGATCTTCTCGGCGCTTGCCATTCGGGATGGCATCGTTCCACCGACGCTGAACCTCGATACGCCGGATGTGGACAGTGCCATTGACCTCGTGCCGCATCAGGCCCGAAAGCGCGATGTGCGGGTGGCCCTGTCGAATTCCTTCGGGTTCGGCGGCACCAATGCATCGCTGGTGCTGCGCCGCTTCGAAGGCTAGAGTTTGCCTGAGGAAAAGCGGAGACCGGTTTTCCCGAAAAGACTAACGGCAGCTTCGAGAGCGACGGGCCAAACGCTTGTGCTTCTGTGATTCAAGCCTTGGTCATGCTCTCAATCCCGACCAGTCGGAAAAATAGATCCCCTGCCTTTTCTGAAAGGCAGGGGTAGAGTATGAAACTCTGCCGGGCCGATGCTGTTTCGTGGTAAGGGCAGAGGATGGGCTTGAAGGTCTGGTTTCAACCCCTGCCGTCGCTACAACGCCGGAAGACATGTCTCCGGAACCCGCTTTTGCCGTAATGCTTGCCCAAAAGCACCATGACCGAACAGAAGAGGAGTGCCGGTGAGCGATCGCGTCGACCAGGAAGCCAACCGTTCCAGCAATGGTGGCGAACAGCAGCCCCAAAATCAAAACCAGGCGGCAAAAGGGCCTTTCATCCCCAAATCGCCCTCGGAAGCCCTGAGGCCAGAGCGGGTGCCGCAACCGCCGCGTCGTTCACGGCGCGCGCGCAGCCAGGTGGTGGTGTTCCTGAATTTCGTGATGACCTTGCTGGTCTTTGCCTGCATTGCCGCAGTTGCTGCCTTCTATTACGTGGTCTCTGCGTTTCAGGACCCCGGTCCGCTCCCGACCAACGCCAATTTTCTGGTTCGCAACGGCGCGGGCGTCTCCGAGATCTCCACCAGCCTTGAGCGCAATGGCATGATTTCCGATGCGCGGATTTTCCGTTACATGACATCGACCTATCTGCATGACGGCGATACGTTGAAGGCTGGCGAATACGAGATCAAGGCCGGCGCCTCGATGAAGGATATTCTCGAGCTGCTGCGGTCGGGCAAATCCATTCTCTATTCGGTGACGCTGCCGGAGGGTCTGACGGTCAAGCAGATGTTCGACCGGCTGGCCAAGGATGAGACGCTGGAAGGCGATCTACCCAAGGCGCTGCCGCCAGAGGGAAGCCTGCGCCCGGATACCTATAAATTCACCCGGGGCACCAAGCGGCAGGAGGTCGTCGACCAAATGCTCGACGGACAGAAACGTCTTGTCGATCAGATATGGGCCAATCGTTCCCCCGACCTGTCCTTGAAGACCAAGGAGCAATTCGTGGTTCTGGCCTCCATTGTCGAAAAGGAAACCGGCAAGGATGACGAGCGCGCCCATGTGGCCTCGGTGTTCCTCAACCGGCTGCAGAAGGGCATGCGGCTGCAATCGGACCCGACCATCGTTTACGGGTTGTTCGGCGGTGACGGCAAACCTGCCGACCGGCCGATCTACCAGTCGGACCTGCAGAAGCAGACGCCCTATAATACCTATGTGATCAAGGGCCTGCCGCCGGGACCGATTGCCAATCCAGGCCGCGCGGCGCTGGAGGCGGTTGCCAATCCCTGGCGCACCTCCGATCTGTATTTCGTCGCAGATGGCACCGGCGGTCACGTCTTTGCATCGACCCTGGATGAGCATAATGCCAATGTCAGGCGCTGGCGCAAGCTGGAGGCGGATCGGGGTGCAGATCCGGGTCAAGCTGTCGATGGCCAGCCCGAAGCGGATCCTGATCAGGCTCCGAAACCGGCGAAGAAAAAATAACGTGACGCGGCTGGCCGGATGACCGGTCAAACGTAGCTGCGATGGAAGACACACGATGACATTGCAATCGATGACCGGGTTCGCCCGCAATGAAGGTCAGATCGGCCGCTATCGTTTTGCCTGGGAGCTGCGTTCGGTCAATGGCAAGGGGCTGGATGTGCGGCTTCGCCTGCCGCCGGGCCTGGAAGACATGGAAACCGACGTCAAGGCGGCGGTCGCCTTGCTGCTGTCTCGCGGCAATGTGCAGGTTGGCCTGAGCCTGACGGCCAGCGACAACCGCATGGAAGCGGTGGTCAACCGCGATGCGCTGGATGCCGTTCTGGAGTTGCGTGCTCAATTGGGGCCGGGCATCGTCTCTGCCGAACCATTGTCGCTCGACACGCTTCTGTCCATCCGTGGCCTTGTCGATCTGCGCGAGGCCCAGGAGGACGGCACACAGCTGGCCGCACGGCGGCAAATGCTGCTGGGCGAACTGGAAACCGCCGTCGCCGCACTTGCTGAGATGCGGTCGCACGAGGGCCTTGCCTTGCAGGCGGTCCTGCTCGCACATATCGATGAAATCGAGCGACTGGCCTTGGTCATCGAGGCTGATCCATCCCGCAGCCCGGACGATATCGCACGACGGCTCGCCACGCAGATCAGCGCGTTGCTGGCGTCCGCGCCTGTTTTGGACAAGGACAGGCTTTACGCCGAGGCTGCCTTGATGGCCACCAAGGCCGATCTGCGCGAGGAGATCGACCGGTTGAAGGCGCATGTGGCTGCGGCTCGGACCCTGCTGCGCGCTGGCGGTCCGGTCGGGCGCAAGCTCGATTTTCTGGCGCAGGAATTTAATCGCGAATCGAATACCATCTGCTCCAAATCCAATTCCGCCGCGGTTACGGCGGCCGGGATCGAATTGAAGGTCGTCATCGACCAGTTCCGCGAGCAGGTCCAAAATCTGGAGTGAAACATGTCCATCGCAGCGTCCAAAAACGCCACCATTCCCAGGCGCGGCCTGATGCTGGTGATTTCCTCACCCTCGGGGGCGGGTAAATCGACCATTTCACGCACGCTGATGGATATCGACAAGCAGATCGGCATGTCGGTCAGCGTCACCACGCGCCAGCGTCGTCCGAGTGAAATCGAGGGCGTGCATTACCATTTCATTTCGCAGCGTGAATTCGAGCGGCTCAAGGCCTCGGATGCGCTGCTGGAATGGGCGGAAGTGCATGGCAATTTCTATGGTACACCACGCGAGCCGGTGGAGGTGGCGATGTCAGAGGGACGTGACATGCTGTTCGACATCGACTGGCAGGGTGCCCAGCAATTGCAGGAGAAAATGGCCGCCGATGTCGTTTCGGTCTTCATCCTGCCACCGACCATGACCGAGCTGCAATCGCGCCTGCACCGCCGCGCCGAGGATTCCGAAGAGGTGATCCAGACGCGGCTGGCCAATTCCCGCTCCGAGATCGAGCATTGGCGTGAATATGACTATGTCATCGTCAATGACGATCTGAATTCGGCCTTCGATGCCGTGCAGTCAATCGTCAAGGCCGAGCGCCTGCGCCGCGACCGCCGCCCGGGCCTGTTCGATTTCGTCAATAACCTGATTACGGAAGAGCCAAAGCTTTAACATATGGTCAGGACTGGAGGGTCCGAACCAAATAGCCTGTTCCTGGTGGCATGAGGAGAGAGATGCCAATGGCGGAGAATGGTCTCGATAGCAGCTCGGGTGCGGCGATCTATTCGCCGCTAACCCTGAAGCTTTATGATCTCGTCGTGCTCGGTTTTTCCAACCGCTTCGCTTGGACATGCCCGACGCGCAAGGTGCTACTCCCGTTCTTCAAGGCGCATCTCAGTGACAATCATCTCGATGTCGGCGTTGGCACGGGCTATTACCTTGCGGAGGCGGGGATCGGCCCGCATCAGAAGGTCAGCCTGCTCGACCTCAACCCGAACAGCCTGAAGGCGGCGCAGGCGCGCTTGGCCCGGTCTTTGGGCCGAGCGTGTAGCACCTATGTCGGTGACGTGAGGCGACCGCAGCCGCTGCCGTCGGATTGCCGTTTTTCGTCAATTTCGCTGTTCTATCTCTATCACTGCTTGCCGGGCAGCATGGCGGAAAAGTCAGCTTCCATCGCCCATCTGTCGCCCTATCTGGAACCCGGCGGGGTGATATACGGGGCGACAATCCTCGGCGAGAGCGCTGGCCATAACCACTATGGCCGACGACTGATGGCGGTCTACAATGCGAAGGGTGTTTTCGGCAATCGCCACGACACGCAGGAGGGCCTTACGGAGACGCTCAGTGCGCATTTTCAGGATGTGGACGTCCGGCGTCATGGCCGGGTCGCCCTGTTTACCCTGCGCGTCCCGAAGGCATGATCGGCGCGTTTGTTTGATTGAGTAGTGGCTACAGCAGATTGGCAATCCGGCAGAATTCCTCGACCGACAGGGTTTCTGCCCGGCGCGATGGATCGATTTCGGCGCGGTTCAGAAGCGCTTCACCACCCAGGGGCTTCAGGCTGGCACGCAGCATCTTGCGCCGCTGACCAAAGGCGGCCTGGGTCAGTTTTTCCAGCTTGGCGATCTCGCAAGGGATGGGGGCAGGGCGCGGCGTCAGATGCACCACTGTGGATGTCACTTTCGGCGGTGGTGTGAAGGCCTGTGGTGACAGGTCGAACGCCATATGGGCCTCAGTCCGCCAGCCGCAGAGTACACCGAGTCGGCCATAATGGTCGTCATCGGCTTGCGCCACAATCCGCTGGCCGACTTCCTTCTGGAACATCAGCGTCAACGAGTCCCAGAAGGGCGGCCATTGGCGTGGCATCAGCCAGTTGATCAACAATTGCGTGCCGACATTATAGGGCAAGTTGGCGACGATTTTCACCGGACCATCCGGGGCCATAGCTTCAAAATCGGTCTTCAGCGCATCGCCTTCAATCACCTCAAGGCGGCCCGGATAATGGTCGGAAATCTCGGCCAGCGCCGGCAGGCAGCGGCTGTCGCGCTCTATGGCGATAACCTTCTTGGCGCCCAGCGCCAGCAAGGCGCGCGTCAGGCCGCCTGGGCCTGGGCCGACCTCGAACACCGTCGCATTCGTCAGGTCACCGGCGGTGCGGGCGACTTTTTGGGTGATATTGAGGTCCAGCAGAAAATTCTGGCCGAGTGCTTTCTTTGCATCCAGCCCATGGCGCTGGATAACGTCGCGCAGCGGCGGCAATCCGTCCAGAGCGGCCATCAGACGGCCAATGCGTGGGTGAGGGCGGCCTTGCGGCTGATATCCACCGCCAGGCGTAGCGCTGCGACCAAGCTGTTTTCACGGGCAATACCCTGGCCGGCGAGGCCGAACGCGGTGCCATGGTCGGGCGAGGTGCGCACGAAGGGTAGGCCGAGGGTGACGTTGACCGAACCGTCGAAGTCCAGGGTCTTCACCGGTATCAGCGCCTGATCGTGATACATGCAGACAGCGACATCGTAGCGGCGGCGCGCTTCCTCATGAAACATGGTGTCGGCAGGCAGCGGCCCGAAAGCGTCGATTCCTTCCGCGCGGAGGATTTTGAGAGCCGGTGCGATGATCTCTTCGTCTTCGCGGCCCATCGCGCCGCCTTCGCCAGCATGCGGATTGAGCCCGGCAACGGCGAGCCGAGGTTCGGCAATGCCGAATTTGTCGCGCAGGTCGGCATGGGTGATGCGACAGGTGCGAATGATCAGGTCTTCGCTCAGCGCTGGCGCCACCGCGCTTAGCGGCATGTGGATTGTGACCGGAATTGCCCGCAATTGCGCTCCGGCCAGCATCATCACGGGCATGACCGGGTGGCCTGTGGCCTTTTCGGCAAGAGCGGCCAAAAACTCGGTATGACCTGGAAAACCAAATCCGCCCTCATAGAGCACGGATTTGGCGACGGGATTGGTCACGACCGCGCCAGCCTGACCTTTCAGGCAAAGATCAACCGCCATTTCAATGGCTGTTATCGTCGAGCGCGCGGTTGCAACATGCGGCTCGCCAGCCACGACATCGATACCAACAGGGATCGGCAGAACCGGAAACGCGGTTTCGAAAACCTCTGCCGCATCCTCTGCCCCGGTTTCCTTGAAGGGAATGTCCAGCCCCAGCAGTCTTGCACGGCTTTTCAGCACGGCTGGATCGCCCAGAAACAGGAATGGCGGCAGGTCGAGCGCCTTGCGCTTCGTCCATGCCACCAAGGCGATATCCGGGCCGATCCCCGCTGGATCGCCTTGGGTCAAGGCGAGGGGAAGACGCTGGCTGGTATCCGACATGATGATGCTCAACGATTGATGATCTGGGCCTTGGAGCGCAGTTCGGTCAGGTATTTTTCGGAATTCGGATCGCCCTTGGACTTGTCTTCCTTGCCGATATCTTCGGCCTTGAAAACCGCTTCGGCGGCTAGATCGTCGGAGACCTGCTTCTGATTGCAGATCGCCAGATATTCAATTCCGCGTTCGGTGACGCGCGTGCCTGTGGTGGTGCCGTTCGCGCCCTCGATCAAAGGCTTCCAGTCGTCAGGCAATTCAGGCTTCATCACCCGACCGAGGTCGCGGATAGATACATCGAGGTAGTTTTTAGCAAAATCCATCGCCTGGTCGCAGCCGGGAAACTTGGCGCGGGACGCTTCGGCCTCTGCCTTGCGCTTGGCGGTCAAGGTGGCGCGTTTGGCGACGGGAACAACGAAAATAACCTGTTTCAGGGTGTATTCCGTCGTCACTGGCTTTTGTTTGTTTTCAAGCAGACGGGTAACCATGTCCTGATTGCTCATCTTCGAGCGGGACGCATAGCGTGCGTTTACCAGTCGCGGCCAGCTCATCTGCACGGCAATATAGGCTTTGAAGTGCTCGACGCCGACGCCGGCCTTATCAAGGATCTGGCCCATCTGCTGCGTGGACAGTTTGTTGGAAGCGGCGAACCGCCCAAAAGCCTGGTCGACATCCATGGTGCTGACGGACATTCCGACCCGGGCGATTTCCTGGCGCTTCAGTTGCTCGTCGATCAATTCCTGACGGGCCTTTTTAGCGACGTCACCTGTCTCGTGGCGAAGTTTCAGGAAGGCAATCCGCCGTGCCAAATCGGTATTGGTAATCGCGGTTTTATTGACGACGACAGCCACGCCGGTATCGGCCAGAGCTGGAGTGACCGTTGCTGGCGCAAAGCCTGTCACGCAAATCAAAGCCACCGTTGCAACAACAGCGGCGCGCAAAGTTTTATTGCTCAAGGTCATCACCTGTCCTTTTCCCATGCCGCAGCGATCCAATGGCGCGCGGCACCCTCTGAATGATCGTGTTCAGGGTCTACCGTTAAAAACACGCACGTTTTTTCCCGGTAAACTCTGCTGCATAATTTCTTAAATCGGCAATGATTCAAAGAATTATGCAGCAGGCACAGCATATTGGAGAATTCCCGCTTCAAAGTGAACCGCAGAATGCTCCCTTTTTACTTTCAGGCATTTACACCACAAAGCCGCACCGCACTTTTGCTGAAAATGCTTTATTGCAGGATCGATTGCACAAACCCTGCGGCGAAACAATGGCTTTTCCATAAGAAACGCCGTGTCAACCAATCGTGCGGCAGCGTTTCTTATAAAAACACATCTGTTCTAAGGCATCAGACCGAAAAGCCGCGAACCGGATCTTGAAAAATCCGATGTGAAAATAAAAACCAATAGCATCGTGCCGAATCCAGTCTCCGCACGGTGCTATTGATATTTTGGATCAATAGGAACGTGGCCCGCTGCTTTCCAGGGAAAACAGCGGGCTTTTAAAAGGCGAGACAGATCAATTGAACCCGGTGACGTCGGTATCGCCTACTTTGACATCGCCCAAGGTGCGGAATGTCAGTCGGGCGCCGATGGACCAGTCATTGGCGGATTCGTCATCGTCCTTGTTCTTGTAAACGATGGAGAAGATCGTGCAATCGTCGGCATAGGACACGCCGATGCCATAGCGGTTGATATTGTCCTTCTTCACATCCCAAGTAATCGAACCGAAGACCGACCAGAAATCGCCAATCTTGACCGAACTGGCGTTCTGTATCTCTTCGCGGTCGTAATCATAGCCGTAATTAGGCTGCGCTGCGATCTGGGTGTAGATGAAATTCGTTTGCAGTTGGTCATTGTGATAACCGATGGCCGAATCCGTCCGTGCGACCTCAAAGGTCTTTTCATCGAACCGCGCATTGACCGAGGTGGATATGCCGTAAGGCGTGTCCAGCCCGACCATGCCGACATAATCGGACACCGCGGTTTCCAGGCCCGATTCGTTGCCGGCATAGACCAGGTCCGAGGAGGCAAAGGAGTTTTTGCCGGCCAGTTGGTAGGACTGCCCGAAGATACTGCGCAATGTATAACCGCTGTCGAATGAGCCGGTATAGCGCAGGCCGACATTGGCACGCGTACCGCCTTCAACCCGGTCATAGCCGGAGAACTTATCGCGCTCAAACAGGTTGCTGGCGTCGAAGACGAAGCTTTGCGCATCTTCATTCGTAAGTCGGCCGGCCTGTTGCTCGTCGGGTCGGACAAAGATCTGGCCAATCGGCTCGATCACATGCGTGCTGCCCGGCGCGCTGAGCAGCCACGGATAGCGAACCTCAAGTCCAGCCGTCACCATCGAACGGGTCACGCCGGTGGTGTCGTTGTAATTGCCGGAATAGCTGGACCCTGGTGCGTCCATGTTATTGCCAAAGGCATCGCCACGCGCGGCAAGGATAGGTGTCAGCAGCACGCCCTGCGGTGTATCGAAGGTGCGCTTCCATTCCACTTCACCGGTCAGGCGGGTCGTATTGCCCTTCAGTCCGCTGAAGCGTTCGTTGCCATTGTTCAGGTTGAGAATATCGCTGTTATAACGCGTCAGGGCCGTGAAGTTGACGGTTGCCGACAATTCTCCGCCCATGAACGGTTCCGGCGCATAATAGCTATAGTCGATGGTCGGGGTGACAATCGGCTGCTTGCGCTCGGCGACATCCTTGCTGTCGGCATCCTGGATGTCGAAGTAATAGGCGCGCATGTCGAAGGAATTACGATCCCCAAGACCGGTCAGATAGACCTGATTGGTATGGGTTTTCTGGTTGAAACCTTCCAGATCGTAGGTGCGTGCGAAGTTGTTGTCGCTCTCCAGCATCACGTCCCAGCCGAAGCTCCAGCGGGGATTGATATCGAATTTGCCGGTCGAGCCGACCATGCCGCGGAAGTCCTTCTCGGCATCCGTGGTGCCGCTGTCGAACTTGCCTGGGTTTAACTGGTCGATGCCAGCAAAGCGCAGCGTCGCCAATCCATCCTCGAACTGATGACGCACTTCCGTGTCGATCAGCACGCCCTGGCTGGTAAAGCCACCCAGTTTGATCGTGGCATCGGTCTGCGGGGAAATGGCCCAGTAATAGGGAACAATAACCCCAAATCCGAGTTTCTGAGTCGTGCTGAATTCGGGAAACAGGAAGCCCGACTTACGCTTGACGGTATTGTCGGGAACCTCGATTGACGGGATCAGCGCAATCGACTTGCCGAATAGCTGGAAGCGAGCGTTTTCCAGGCGGATCGTATGGGTCTTGCCATTTTGGATGACTCGTTCCGCCTTGATCTGCCAGAAGGGCGCACGGCCCTGTTCCGCGCATGGCAGACAGGCGGTGTAGACACCCTTGTAGAGGATCATCTGGTCGCCGTTGACGCGTTCGCCCTTCTGGGCGGCGATGCGGGTATTATCCGTCGTCTCCACCCGCAGGCTGTTGACGAAGCCATTGGCGAAGTCGTCGGTGACGTCCATCTTGTCGGCATAGATGCGGTTGCCGTCAGGCTCTATCAGTTCGATATTGCCATAGGCCATCATCCGGCCGGTCTTCTGGTCGTATTCGACGCGCTTGGATACCATCTGGTAGCCGGCGTAATTGATCTGGACGCCGCCGACCGCAGTCACCTTCTGGGCGTCCTTATCATATGTCATTTCATTCGCTGCGAGCATGAGCTTCGCATCGGCGGGAATTTTCGGTGACACCAAACCATTGCTGGAGGCCGTCTGCGCATAGGCAAAAGGCACAGGAACGAGGGTCGCACTAAAGGCGACGCCTGCCAGCAGGGCTGTGAAAAGCCGTTTTATATTTCCGCGGTCAATTGCCGCCACTAACCATCCTCCTGATGAAGCAGGATCGTCGCCCCGAGCGCTGTCGCAACAATGACAGGAACCCAGGTCGCAACGAACGGAGGCACAACGCCACTGCTTCCGAACGCCTTCACGAGCACTGTCGCCACATAAAGCACGAAGCCCGAAATGATTCCACCCAGAATCACGGAACGTGACTGGTTGAACCGGCTGAATTTGAGAGAAACAGTTGCAGCAATCAGAGTCATCGCAACGAAAAGGAAGGGAGTGGAGAGCAGCGTGTGAAACTGCGTTTCCAAATTCTTCGTTGAGACGCCATAGGATTTGGCAACTGCGATTTTCTGAGAAAGTTCATAAAAAGCAACAGTATCCGGCTGTGCGAGACGCTCCTGTACAAATTCCTGTTTCAAATTGGTGCTAACTTGTGCCGATGTCTCCCGCTTGGGTGTTTCGCCAGGCTTGGTCTCTACGACATCCTTAAGCAACCAGTAACCATCTTGCAACTTCGCTGTGCGTGCATCCTGACGGGAGGTGATTCGACCCTGGCCGTCGAAGTGGATGAACACCGCCTGCATCAGCAACGTTCCGTCTTCCAGAACCGAGGTCGCGCCGATGATCGTGTCTTCCTTGCCGGTGATCTGGCGCATCCACGGCACGGAGTTCTTGTTGTTGCTGGCCTTGCCGGGGTCGCTGTATTCGGCCTCCAGTGTCGCGGCCTGTTTCTGTCCGAGAGCGGCAAGCGGATTGATCAGCAGGGATGTGGCGCAGCCGAGCAGGAAAGCGCCCAGCAGGAAGGGGAACATGAACTGCCAGACGGAAATGCCTGCGGCACGCGCAATCACCAATTCGGAGCGCCTGTTCAGGGTGATCAGGGTCACCATCCCGGAAAACAATGCGATGAAGGGTACGGTTTGCTGGAGCAGCAGCGGCAGGCGCATCAGCGTCAGCAGGAAGACGCCAAACAGCGAGGATTGTTCGTTGTCGGAGAACCGGCCACTGACCTCGCTGAAGTCGATCAGGAAAATGATCGCTGCGACGCCGATCACGAACCAGAACACGGTGATCGCATAGCGCTTGAGAAAATAGCGGCTGAGCGTGTTGAGCATCATGCGCTGCCTCCATTGTCCTGGCCGTTCGCGCTATTGGAGGTAAAGCGCCGCTGAAAGGCCAACCGTGTCGTGTCGATCATACGACGCAAGGGTGCTGGCAATTGCGATTTCTTCTGCCGCATCAGCATCAGGGTGGCAATCGCCGCGCTGGCGAGCGGTGTCGCATACATCAGCACGATGAAGGCGGCATTCGATTCGGACTTGTTGGCGGCATAGAATGTCAGCCAGCGCAGAACAAGCGCAAGGGTCAATGCCGAGACCATAGGATGCAGCCGTGCCTCTCGGTGGGAGCGCGCATCGCCGGCGATGGCCAGTGAAATCAGCGCGAAGGCAAAGGGCAGGAGCCATTCAGTCATGCGCTTATGCAGTTCCGCCCGGTATTCGCCTGGGTGGTCCTTGTAATCGTCGTCATTCGTATCCGGATTGAGCAGGAAGCTCAGGCTGCGGTCGCTCGGCCGCATCTTTGCCTTGCCACGGGTTTCCGTCAGGTCGGACAGGTCGAAGGCATAGGAATCGAACCGTACGATCGAAACCGTGCCACCCGGTGCTTTGCGCTGCACCTCACCGTCATGCATGATCAACGCGGTCCCGGTCTCATCCACCGCGCCTTCGCGGGCATAATAGATCAGCGAATAGGCCGGGTCGCGGTAATCGGCGACGAACAGGCCTTTCAGCACGCGTCCCGCCAGCCGCTGGGAAATTTGCACATAAAGGCCGTCTTCCACCTTGCGGAAGGTTTTTTCCTCGATCACCGTCGAGAGAAGGTCGGCATAGGCATTGGCAATCATCTGACGCGCCGCCACTTTCACTTTTGGCTGCACTTCGTTGGTGATAACAAGCGTTATCACGCTGATGGCCAGCGCAAATAGCAGGATTGGCCGGAGAATAACCGCACGAGACGCACCGGCGGCGTCGATGACGGCCAGCTCGGAATCGTTGTTCATCGCCGTCAGACTCTGGGTTATGCCAATAACCAGCGCAAACGGCATGACGATGGGAATGATGGTGGGCAGGATGAGGGTGGCGAGCGTGGCAAAAGAGCCGATCGACTGTCCGGTATCGGTCACGAGATTGATGCGTGCCAGGACCTGTGTTGTCCAGATGATCGCCAGCACGGGCAGAAGTGCCGTCAGGAACATCTGCGCGACACGCCGCAATATATAGGACTCAAGAAGCTTCATGCCGGATCCTGCCAATAGCGCCTATTTGCCCATCGTCAGGGCAAAACACAAGAGCCGATGCTTCAATCATCTGTGCAGGACTTTTTAATGATGCTTCTCGGCAACAGGCAGATTTATGTGCCTCATTTAAAGATGGGGCTGGTTTCTGGCCCGCAAAAGCCCGCAGCCGTTTGCCACGGCAAAGACAATGGCGAAGATCACCGGCGAAGACAGCCAGCCCAGAACCACGTCGGACAGGTAATGTGCCCCAAAGGCCAGCCGCAGCAGGGGCGAGGCAAGCGATGCGAAGACCAGCGGCCAGCCGACGCGCCGACGCCAGGTGGCTGGCAGCAGGGGAACGATGCAGATGATCCAGCCCGCACCTGCGGCTTCGCCGGAAATGAAGGAACAGTTCTGATCGCAGGCACCGGCAAAATTGCCCGCCGGTTCAAACCCATAGGGTCCGCCGAAGAACACGGTCTGATTGGGGCGTGGCCGGCCGGACATGTCCTTCAGAAACACATTGACCAGCAGATAGGGTCCAATGGCCGTTGCCAGCAGCGACAGAACCAGCTTGACGATCTGTTCCTGCTGCCAGGCGGCGCGCGGCTGACACAGCTTGACGATCAGCGCCACCAGCACGCCGACGCCCACTACATGCGGCATGTAGAACAGGATTTGCCTGATCGCCTTCAGGACTGGCTCGCGCGAAATGGGAAAGCCGCCGCAGATCGTGTTTGCCTCATGCGCTGTGCAATTGCCGGCGCGAAAGAACACTTCAGACACCGCGATATCGAAGCCGGGCGCTGAATAGAACACCACCAGCAGCATCACCCAGACGGTGGATAGCAAGGCGGCGGTCGTAAAGGAGGACCGGGTGAGATCGGGAATACGACAGTGCCGTCCAAATATATCCGTGACGGTCAGCTGGGGTTTGCGGGCACTGGTCTTCATCGTCAAACTCTTGAGGCTCGTCACAACTCGGGCTTGCCCCGGTCTTCGTTCGCCCCGGTGCTGATTTGCATCATAGCGAATGCTTATAGATGTTATAAGACAAAGACCAGTTGCAGGCAGGCCACGCATTACAAATCTTTACTGTATTCACGGGTCGGGAACGGCCAAATTAGGGTCTGTTGGGGGATGTGGGTTTGTGATCGATGGCGACAGGGGCGGCGTTGGCAAAGCGCGTCTTTGATCCGGAGTGAGGAGAAGGCATGAGGACAAGGAGGCGAGCCCTGTTGCAATCATGCGCAAAACCGACATGATCGGCGCCCAGAGCAAATCGTGACAATTGCGATCAAACATACAGTGCCGGAGTAAGCCATGTCCATGAAGCTGGAAATTTCCTTTGCCCCATCCGCCTTAATCGAGGCGGGCTTGGTCCTCAGCCTGAAGGAGGCTGAAGCGACGTTGCCAGCCGGGGCGGCCACGGTCGATCCGTCCGGAATTTTCGCGAAGGCCGCAGCAACGGCGAAGTTCAAGGCCAAGGCCATGTCGGTTCTCGACATTCTCGCGCCCACCGGTTCGAAGGCAGATCGGCTGATTGTCATCGGGACTGGCAAGGCCGCCGATCTTGTCGATCATGACTGGCTGCGTCTGGGTGGGGTGGCGGCGGCAAACCTGAAAGGCTCGGAGGCCGCGACGGTCTTTCTCGATGCTGAGGGGTTGACGATAACGGCTGAGGGCGTGCGGGATTTTGCCATCGGCATGCTGCTGCGCGCCTATTCCTTCGATGATTACAAGACGAAGAAGAAAGACGATGACGATAAGGCACCTTCCGCCGTCCAGATCACCCTGGTAACCGCTGTGGCCGTTGCTGCGGAACGGTTGTTTGCCGCTGAGGGCAGGGCTGTTGTTGATGGTGTTCTTCTGGCGCGCAACCTCGTCAACCTGCCGGCCAATGTTTTGGGTCCGGTGGAATTTGCCGACCGTGCCAAGGCGCTGGAAGCGCTAGGCGTCGAGGTGGAAATCCTCACCGAAACCGAAATGGCCAGCCTCGGCATGGGCGCGATTCTGGGTGTGGCCCAGGGCTCGGTCCGCCCGCCACGCCTTGCGGTCATGCAGTGGAAGGGCGGCGCGCCTGAAGGGCAGCCCATTGCCTTCATCGGCAAGGGCGTGGTGTTCGATACCGGCGGCATTTCCATCAAGCCGGCGGGTGGCATGGAAGATATGAAGGGCGATATGGGCGGTGCTGCTGCCGTCATCGGCTTGATGCATACGCTGGCGGCCCGCAAGGCCAAGGTGAATGTGGTCGGTATTCTCGGCCTGGTCGAAAACATGCCTGATGGTAATGCCCAGCGCCCCGGCGATATAGTCACCTCGATGTCCGGCCAGACCATCGAGGTGATCAATACCGATGCCGAAGGGCGTCTCGTGCTGTGCGACGCGCTCTGGTATTGCAACGACCGTTTCAAGCCTGCCTTTATGATCAATCTGGCGACGCTGACTGGCGCCATCCTGGTGGCGCTTGCCAATCTGCATGCCGGGCTGTTTTCGAATGATGACACGCTGGCCGAAAACCTGCTGAAGGCTGGCCTCTCCACCAATGAGCGCCTGTGGCGCATGCCGCTCGGCAAGGATTACGACAAGCTGATCGATAGCAAATTCGCCGATATGAAAAATACTGGTGGCCGGTATGGTGGTTCGATCACGGCGGCGCAGTTCCTGAAGCGCTTCGTCGGCGACACGCCGTGGGCGCATCTCGACATTGCCGGTACGGCGATGGCTTCTCCGAAGGACGAGATCAACCAGTCCTGGGCGTCGGGCTTTGGTGTGCGCCTGCTCGACCAACTGGTGCGCGATGCCTATGAAGCGTAAGGGATAGCCCGGCCTTGACCGAGGTATTGTTCTATCACCTGACCGAGACCCGGTTGGAGGATGCGCTTCCGGCGCTTTTGGAAAAAAGCGTCGAGCGCGGCTGGAAGGTTGGCGTAGAAATGCGCGATCCGGAGCGGTGTGACCGGCTGGATCAGCATTTATGGACCTTTCGCGACGACAGTTTTCTGGCGCATGGGATCAGCACCGGCGAGCAGGCGGAGGCACAACCGATCCTTCTCTGCCTGTCATCAGACAATCCCAATGGGGCGACGGTGCGCTTTTATATCGACGGTGCCGTGCCGGACCTTCCGCTTGTCTATGACCGGATCGTCTTCGTCTTCGACGGCCATGATCAGGGCGAGTTGGAAACGGCGAGAGGTGAATGGAAACGGCTGAAGGGTGAGGGCCACGCGCTCACCTATTGGCAACAGAACAACCAAGGCCGATGGGAAAAGAAGGCTTGAGTTTGCCAGATAAAAGTGGACCTCGGTTTTCCCGATAAGATAAACGAGAATATGAGGTTCTCGAATGTCTTGTTGACTGCTTGAAACGAGACATTGACGCGGTTTCCCGCGTCAATGTGATTGGTGGGACGCAGGCGTTTCCGGCTCAGGCCGCCTGACGTTTCTGTCTTTGGTGAGCGCCGCCAGCTTCCAGCTTGAAATGCGAGATCAGCCGGGCGAGGTTCTGGGCGTCATCGGCCAGTTGGTTGGTGCTCGCAGTGGTTTCTTCCACCATGGCGGCATTGCGTTGGGTGACCTGGTCCATCTGGCTGACGGCAGAATTGACCTCTTGCAGCTTGAAGGATTGTTCCTTGGCGGCATTGGCGATCTGATGCACCTGCGCGTTGATATCCACGACATGATCGCGGATCTTGGAGAGTGCATCGCCGGTGGCGGTAACGAGCCGCACGCCTGCATTGACTTCCTCGCCCGATTTGGTGATCAGCGACTTGATGTCCTTGGCAGCACCTGCGGAGCGTTGCGCCAATTCGCGCACTTCCTGAGCGACGACCGCAAAGCCCTTGCCGGCTTCACCGGCACGTGCCGCCTCGACGCCGGCATTCAGCGCCAGCAGGTTGGTCTGGAAGGCGATCTCGTCGATGACATTGATGATCTTGCCGATTTCGCCGGAGGCTTGTTCGATCCGGCCCATGGCCGAGACGGCGTCATGGACGACCGAGGCGGATTGTTCGGTACTGCGGCGGGCCTCATCCACCATGCGGCTGGTCTGCTGGGCACGATCATTGGAGGAATGCACTGCCGTGGTGATTTCTTCCAATGCCGAGGAAGTTTCTTCAAGGGTGGCGGCCTGTTGCTCGGTGCGCTTGGCCAGATCGTCCGAGGCAAACCGCAATTCGCCGGAGCCGGAATTGATCATGTCGATGGAGGAGCGCACTTCGCCGACAATGCCCCGCAGTGCGGACATTGTCCCGTTGACATTCTGCTGCAACTCGGCAAACGCGCCGTGGAACTGGCCGCGCATCGTATCGGTCAGATCACCATCCGAGAGGGCAGCGACGATGCGGCGGGTCTCGCCAAGGCCGGTATCGATGGACTGCACCAATTTGTTCATGGATGAGGCAAAGGCGTTCAGATCTTCGAAATCGAAATCCCGGGTGATCCGCTGGCTGAAATCGCCGACCACGGCAGCGGCGACCACTTCACCGATACTGTCGCGCAACTCATCGGATTTTTGCCGCATATGCAGTTCCTGAGCATTCATCGTCTGCACCCGCAAGCCGTTCTGTTTGAACACTTCGAGCGCCCGAGCCATGTCGCCGATTTCGTTGCCGCGTTCCAGATAGAGCACTTGGGTATTCAGGTCGCCATCGGCGAGACGCCGCATTGCGCGGGTCAATCGCTCAATAGGATTGGAAACGCCCTTAAACACAAAGATCATCGCCCCGATACCGGCAATGGCACCCAGCGCCAGAACCAGGCCATTCAGTAGCAGCGACAGTTGAAATGCCGATGCTGCATTTTCATACATGCGGCCAGCCGCATCGACATTGGCATCCCGGAAGATATCGGCTTGTTCGTCCATGGCGTTATAGGCACTGACCATGTCTCCGGTCAGCAAGGCCGCAGCCTTGTCCTTTTCACCTCTGGACGAATAGGCCACCATCTGATTGTGCAGCGTCACATAAGAAACCATGGCCAGCTTGAAGGCGTCATAGGCCTTGCGCTCTTCAGGTAGCGAGATCAGCGTTTCATAGGTTTTCATCCGCTTGTCCAGCTTCTGCATTTCCGTTTTCAGGGCATCGTCCGCTTCCTGAATGGCCTGTGGCGTTTTGCTGAGGATATGGCGCATTTCGAGGCCGCGCACATTGGCGAGTGAAATGTTGAGGCGGTTGGTAATATCCACCGAGGGAACCGCGTCTTTCGCCAATCCCTCTACATTGTCAAACACGCCAGACATGGACGACAGGGCAAAGCAGCCCTGGAGGAGGAGAAGCAACATCAGGCCGCTAAACGCGCTGGCCAGCGATGTCTTGAGCGAGAAATTCAGATGCATTGATCTGTTCCAATCGAGCCCATGGCAAAGGTCATCTTTGTCCGACGGCGTGCTTGCACCATTCCGCACACTTCATTGCGCAGAAGACCGGGAGTTTCATCATGTGACACGTGCTGGAAGAGCACCGTGGAGGAATGGATATATAAAAGCCGTAGAGCGGCTGAACCTGCTGACAGATATGACGCGACAGTCACGCTGGGGGCGAGCGCTGACAGCCGACGGAGGGACATGGAAACCGGCACGTTTCTTGCTGGCCTGTCCTTGGCGAGGATGATGTTGCTTAATATTTAAAATATCTCTAATAGATAATTAACCCTGCTATTTTAGGGGTTTGCTGGCTTATCCTAAAAGATTCAGGGGTTTAGAGAATTGCTTCGCTGCATTCAGTCGAATGGTTTTTGTTTGCGATGCAAAAATAATAACGGAAAAGAGGACTTCCGGCATTTATGTCCGACGCAATCTTTAAGTGTCGGCATTGTGCATTGTTCAATATAGTCAGTATTTAAAATTTAAAGTTGTTTTTTTGTTTTGTGCATCTGATTGCGATTTCGATCACAACTATAGAATCGGTGACTTCCAAGCATTCTGATAGATTACGATTGCAAAGGCTGCCTAACCCGCCATCGCCTCTTCATATTCGGTTGAAAGCTCCAGCCATTGCTCCTCGGCAGCGCTCAACTTGGCGGCGGCCTCACCACGCTGCTTAACCTTTTCCGCCGCCTTGGCGGGATGCTTTTCGTAGAGAACCGGATCTGCAAGTTCTGCATCAAGACCTTGAATCACTGTCTCCAGCTTTTTGGTCAAAGATTCGATTTCGTTGATCTTTTTCTTCAGCGGCGCCAGCGCGGCCCGCTTTTCGGCATTGGCCTTGCGCTGGTCGGCTTTTTTTCCGGCCTCGACGGTTACGTCAATTTTTTCTTCTTTTTTTTTACCCGAAGAGACAATCAGGTCGCGGTATTCTTCCATGTCACCCTCGAATGTGGTGACGGTGCCGTTATTGACCAGCCAGAGCCGGTCCACCGTTGCCTCGATCAGGTGGCGATCATGGGAGATCAGGATGACCGCGCCGTCATAATCGTTCAGCGCTTCGATCAGCGCGCGGCGGCTGTCGATATCGAGATGGTTGGTCGGCTCATCGAGGATCAGCAGGTTGGGGGCGTGAAAGGCAGCAAGGCCCATCAGCAACCGGGCCTTTTCACCACCGGACAAATCCTTGGCAGCGGTGGCCATTTTTTCGGTGGCCAGCCCCATCTGGGCGACGCGGGCGCGTACCTTGGCTTCCGGTGCCTGCGGCATCAGCCTGCGCACATGTTCCACTGGCGTGTCTTCCGGCACTAGGTCGTCCAGTTGATGCTGGGCGAAGAAGCCGATCTTCAGGCTGGGAGCCAGCCGCAGATCGCCGCTTTCGGGCGGAAGACGACCGGAAATGAATTTGGCGAAGGTGGATTTACCGTTGCCGTTCGATCCCAGCAGCGCGATGCGGTCATCCGCATCGATGCGCAGGTTGAGGTTCTTCAGGATCGGCTTGCCGGGTTCGTAACCCACGGAACCGCCATTGATGGCGATGATCGGCGATGCCGGCTGTTTTTCCGGCTCAGGGAAGGTGATCGGCTGGACGTGGTCTTCAATAACCGCGGAGACCGTGCCCATGCGCTCCAGCGCTTTCACACGGCTCTGGGCCTGTTTGGCCTTGGAGGCCTTGGCCTTGAACCGGTCGATGAAGGCTTGAAGATGCTTGCGCGCCGCATCACTCTTGGCCTTCGACTTCATCTGCAATTCGTCGTTCTCGGCCTTCTGGCGCTCGAACTGGTCATAGCCGCCGCGATAGAAGGTCAGCTTTTTCTGGTCGAGATGGACGATGGCATTGACCGCATTGTTGAGAAGGTCGCGGTCATGGCTGATGATGATGACGGTGTGCGGGTAGCGGCGGATATAGTCTTCTAGCCACAACGTACCTTCAAGGTCGAGATAGTTGGTCGGTTCGTCCAGCAGCAGCAGGTCCGGCTCGGCAAACAGTACCGAGGCCAGCGCCACGCGCATCCGCCAGCCGCCTGAAAAGGCCGAGGCTGGGCGCAACTGTGCTTCCTGGTTGAAGCCGAGACCGGCAAGGATGCTGGAGGCGCGGGCTTCCGCCGAATGCGCATCGATATCCACCAGCCGCATCTGGATGTCGGCGATCCGGTTCGGGTCAGTGGCCGTTTCGGCCTCCGCCATCAGCGCTGTGCGCTCCTTGTCGGCAGCCAGGACGATTTCGATCAGGCTGTCCTCGGTGCCGGGGGCTTCCTGCGCCACCTGACCAATCTTGGCATTCTTGGGGATGGAGACCGAGCCGCTTTCAGCTCCCAGGTCGCCGGTGATCACCCGAAACAGGGTGGATTTACCGGCACCATTGCGGCCGACAAGACCCGCTTTCGTGCCTGTTGGCAGCGAAATGCTGGCGTGGTCAATCAGCAGGCGGCCTGCAATACGGGCGGAGACGTCATTGATGGTAATCATGGCTGGCGTTTTGGCCGATGATGGCCGGGAAGGCAAGGGGGGCGGGGGTGGGGAAGGACGTCAGTCTTGATGTTGATGGCTGATATAAGCATTTTTGATTTGAATAGTTGGGGCGATTGGCATCCGATAGTCGAATTGTTTCGACCGGAGGCCACCACCGATGACCCGACTTCTCTACTCACTTGCAGGCACGGACCTCACTCGTCCGTTTTCACCGCATTGCTGGAAGATCATCCTGGCGCTGCGCCACAAGGGATTGAGCTTCGAGGAAAAGCCGCTGGCCTTTACCGAAATTCCAACGGTGGAGGAGGGGGTCTCGAAAATCGTGCCGATCCTGCGCGATGGCGATACCGTGGTCGCGGACAGTTTCCAGATCGCGCTTTATCTGGAAGAGGCCTATCCCGACCGTCCCAGCCTGTTTCGCGGCGAGGGCGGCAAGGCTCTGGCACGGTTTGTGGAAGGCTATTCGCAATCCACTATCCATCCGGCCATCAGTGCCATCGTCCTTATGGATATCTACAACATGATCTCTCCCGCCGATCAGGCGCATTTTCGCAAAACCCGCGAAGCGCTGTTCGGCAAGGTGTTGGAAGAGATTTTCCCGGATCGCGACGGTGCGATTGCGGCGTTTCCGGCGAAACTCCAGCCCTTGCGACATATGCTGCGGTCGCAGCCCTTTATCGGCGGGGAAAAGCCGTTGTTTGCTGATTACATCGTGTTTGGCGCATTCCAGTGGTTGAAGATCGTCACAGGCTCGATCTTCCTGCCCGAAGACGATCCGGCAGCGCAATGGTTCGAGCGCTGCGCGGCCCTTGGCTTGGTGCAGGCTGACGCGGCATAAAGGCCTTGTCATGTGACGGTGGCGTGAAATTCGCGTCTCCCCCTTGTTTTCGCGAATCGGGGCAGGTAGAAACCGCCCACTTTCCCTACAAACAAAGGACGAGACGATGGCGATTGAACGCACCTTTTCGATGATCAAGCCGGATGCAACCAAGCGTAACCTGACGGGCGCGATCACCAAGGTTTTTGAAGACAACGGCCTGCGCGTTGTTGCTTCGAAGCGCGTCTGGATGAGCACGCGCGAAGCTGAAGGCTTCTACGCCGTTCACAAAGAACGCCCTTTCTTCGGCGAACTGGTTGAAGGCATGACGTCCGGCCCAACCGTGGTTCAGGTTCTGGAAGGCGAAGGCGCCATCCTCAAGAACCGCGAAATCATGGGTGCAACCAACCCTGCCCAGGCTGCCGAAGGCACGATCCGCAAGCAGTTCGCCCTCTCCATCGGCGAAAATTCCGTTCACGGCTCCGACGCCCCGGAAACTGCCGCTGAAGAAATCGCTTACTGGTTCGCAGCCACCGAAATCGTCGGCTAAAGTTTGTCAGGGAAAAGTGGAATCCGGTTTTCCCAAAAAGACAAACGAAAACAAGAGAATCTAGAGTCTGTCTGGTTCAATCTGAACCTGACAGACTCTAGGCCTCTTCGAGGCTTTTACTTTCAGAATGAAAAAGACCGGGGCTGAGAGGCTCCGGTTTTTTTATGTCCACCTGTCGCGGGCCGCGTCGTCGGCGTCGCGGGCGGCGACCCAGGTGCCTGACGTGCCGTCTTTGCCATGTTCCTTCTTCCAGAAGGGGGCAGCGGTTTTCAGGAAATCCATCACAAAATTGGCGCCGTCGAAGGCTGCCTGCCGGTGGCTTGAGGCGGCAATGACCAGCACGATCTGTTCGCCAGCGGCGATCTTGCCATAGCGATGCAGCACGGTCAGCGCCATCAGGTCGAACCGATTGATAGCAAGCGTGGCAATCCGGTTCATCTCGGCCTCTGCCATGCCGGGGTAATGTTCCAGCTCCAGCGCATCGAGCCTGCCCTGTTCATCACGGCAAAGTCCGACGAAGGACACCAGAGCGCCGATATCCGTGCGGCCATCCGTTATGAGTGCCGTCTCTGCCGAAGCGTCGAAATCGTCCTTCTGAACCCGGATGACAGGCGACACCATGGCCTCAGCCGCCAGTCATCGGCGGAAACAGGCCGATCTCACGGGCGCCTGCCAAAAGCTCGTCGTGCTCGACATGTTCCTGATTGACAGCGATACGAATGGCGTTTGGAAATTGCAGCGCCTCGGCGTAATTCTCGCCCCGCTCGGTCAGATAGGCAATCAGATCGGCGCCAGTCTTTACCTGCTCGGGCAGCGCAAGCTCTTCCTCGTCGAGGCCGATCTTTTCACGCACCCAGGCGAAATAGACGAGCTTGACGGTCATTCGTCCACCATATGCTTCACACCGGCTTTGAAATAGTCATAGCCGGTATACATGGTCAGGGCGGCGGCGATCCACAACAGGCCGATGCCGATCTGGGTGGTGTAAGGCAGGACCTTGTCGCCCGCCGGACCGGCCAGTAGAAAGGCCAGTGCCACCATTTGCACGGTGGTTTTCCACTTGGCGATCCGCGTCACCGGCACGCTCACCTTCAGCTCGGCCAGATATTCGCGAAGGCCGGAGACCAGAATTTCGCGGCAGAGGATGATGATAGCGGCCCAGAGCGACCAGCCGGCAATGGTTTTTTCGGTATCGGCGGCCATCAGCAACAGGCAGGTGGCGACCAGCAGCTTGTCGGCAATCGGGTCGAGCATTCGGCCGATATTGGAGGTCTGGTTCCAGATCCGGGCCAGATAGCCATCGAAGAAATCGGTAATCGAGGCGACAACGAAAATCGCCAGCGCCGCCCAGCGGGCAAAGTCGGTGCTTTGCAGCTTGCCTTCCAGATAGAAGCACAGAACAATCAAAGGCACGGCCAGAATACGGCCATATGTCAACAGGTTGGGGATGCTGTAGGTACGCGAAGCCATGATGCCCTGTCTTTGTTGTGAAGCGCTGGAAGATGGCGCTTGGGAAGATCGATCGTCAAGCCGGTGCTAAGGTTTTTCCGGGGGCGAAACGGCCATTTTATGCCCAATGTAGCTATTCCCGGCTGTTTTCGTGAGAATGACCAGAATTTTCATGAAAATGATTGTAAATTTGTCGTGCAACGACTTCCGAAATGCCATCCACTGCCATCAGGTCGTTCATTGCAGCCCGCGAGACCGCCTTGGCCGTACCGAAATGCTGTAACAGCGCCCGCTTGCGGGTCGGTCCGATGCCGCCGATTTCATCCAATGGGTTCTTGACCATTTCCTTCTTGCGCCGCGCCCGGTGCGAGCCGATGGCGAATCGATGTGCCTCGTCGCGCAGCCGCTGGATGAAATACAGCACCGGATCGCGGGGAGCGAGTGTGAAGTCCGGCTTGCCCTCAGCAAAGAAACGCTCGCGCCCCGCATCGCGATCCACGCCCTTGGCGACGCCGATGGCGGTGACACAATCGGTAATGTCCAGTTCCTTCAGGATTGCCCTGACGGCGGTCATCTGGCCTTGGCCGCCATCGATCAGGATCACGTCGGGCCAGGCCGGGAAAACCGCATCCGCGCCTTCCTCGGTGATAGTGTTGCGGTCCGGCTTGCCTTCTTCTTTCAGCAGACGCGAAAAGCGTCGTGTCATCACTTCGCGCATCATGCCGAAATCGTCGCCGGGGGTGATGTCGGTCGATTTGATGTTGAATTTGCGATACTGGTTGCGCACGAAGCCTTCCGGCCCGGCCACCACCATGCCGCCCACGGCGTTGGTCCCCATGATATGGGAATTGTCGTAGATCTCGATGCGGCGCGGCACGTAGGTGAGTGCGAAGGTCTCGGCAAAGCCTTTCAATAGCCGCTCCTGCGAGGCCGTCTCCGCCAGCTTGCGGCCATGCGCTTCGCGGGCATTGCCATGCACATGCTCGACCAGATCCTTCTTCTCGCCACGCTGCGGCACCAGGATCGTCACCTTGTAACCGGCCTTTTCGGAGAGCGCGAGACTCAACAAATCTTGTTCGTCAATCCCCTCCGACAGCAGCACTTGCCGGGGACAGGGCTTGTCGTCGTAAAACTGTGCCAGAAAGGCGCTCAACACTTCCGCACCAGTCATTTGCGGATCGGCCTTCGGGAAATAGGCGCGGTTGCCCCAGTTCTGTCCGGTCCTGAAAAAGAACACCTGGATACAGGTCAAGCCACCCTCGTGGTGGATGGCGAAAATATCGGCTTCCTCGACGCCCGCCGGGTTGATGCCCTGGTGGCTCTGCACATGAGAGAGGCCCGCAAGACGGTCGCGGAACACGGCGGCGCGTTCGAAATCCAGGGTTTCCGCTGCCTCGTTCATCGTCCGCGCCATGGCTTCCTTGACGTTCTGGCTCTTGCCGGACAGGAAATCCTTGGCTTCCTTCACCAGCACGCCGTAATCGGCGTCGCTGATTTCATGGGTGCAGGGGCCGGAGCAGCGCTTGATCTGGTAAAGAAGACAGGGCCGCGTGCGGCTCTCGAACACGCTGTCGGTGCAGGTACGCAACAGAAAGGCCCGTTGCAGCGAATTGATGGTGCGCCCAACCGCTCCTGCCGAGGCGAAGGGGCCGAAATAATCGCCCTTGCGGGCGCGCGCACCGCGATGTTTGTAAATGGCGGGTGCGCGGCCATCGCCGGTAATCAGGATATAGGGAAAGCTCTTGTCGTCGCGCAACAGCACGTTATAGCGCGGCCGCAAACGCTTGATGAGGTTGGCTTCGAGCAGCAGTGCCTCGACCTCGGTGCGGGTCGTGACGAATTCCATATGGGCGGTTTCGCGCACCATGCGGGTCAGGCGGTTGGAATGCAGGCGGCCTTGCGCGTAATTGCTGACGCGCTTCTTCAGGCTGCGGGCCTTGCCGACATAGAGGACATCGCCGTCGCCATTCATCATCCGGTAGACGCCCGGATTGTTGGGCAGTTTCTTGACGAATTCCGCAATCAGATCGGCACCGGTCAGGCCGCTGCCATGCAGGGCGCCTTCGTTCCAGTCGATCGGCGGCAGAACGGCAGCGACCGCGGGGTCGATTGCGCCGTCTGTCGCAATGTCATCCTCGTCATCTTCTGTGCCGTCATAGAGAATGCCGCCTTCCGGCTGCTTCCCTGGGGTCATTCCGCAATCTCCGTGCCGTTTGCGCCGGGCCAAATCAGATGTTGCCCGCCATCGAGGGCAAACATTTGGCCGGTGATCGATGGCGTGTCAAAAAGAAAGCGGATGGTGCGGCCGAATTCTTCAAGGCCCGCGCCCTGCTTCAGCGGCAGGCTGTCTATCTGCGCCTGGAAATCCTTCTGCTCCTGCCGCTCGCTTTTCAGCGTCGGGCCGGGGCCGATGGCATTGACCCGGATCTGTGGGGCAAAGGCTTGCGCCATAGTTCTCGTCGCCGTCCACAGGGTGGATTTCGACAATGTATAGGAAAAGAACGTTGGTTTGAGGGCCAGCACCCGCTGATCGATGATGTTGACGATCAGGCCCGAGCCATTCTCTGGCACCTGCCGATGAAATTCAGCGGACAGAATGGCAGGCGCACGGACATGAATATCGAAATGCGCGGCGAAATGCTCCGCATCGAACTGGTCTGCCTTGTCGTCCAGAAACACCGAGGCATTGTTGACCAGCAGACCGAGAGGACCAAGCGCCTGCGTCGCCTTTGAAATCAGCGCTTGTGTCTCGCCAATGTCACGAAGATCCGCTTTCAAGGCCACCGCCTTGCCGCCCTTGGAACTTATCTGCTGCGCCAGAGTTTCAGCTTCGTCAAGAGACGCATGGGTATGGATGGCAACGGCAAAACCATTGTCTGCCAGATCCTGCGCGATGGCCCGGCCAATCCGTTTGGCGGAAGCGGTGACAAGTGCTGTTCTTGAGACAGCTTTTGGACGAGGGGCGGACATGCTCTTCACCTTTTGTTATAATCGGCTTTGTATGGATAGGCCGGACGCTCAAGGCGCACCATTATTGTCGCTCCAGATATATGTCATGGCGCGACTTATTGAAGGTCAGCGATCTTCGTTTTCTTCATCTTGAATCTCTGTATCACTCCGCATTTGCGAAAGTAAAATGCCGTGAGCGCAAAGTAATATCTTGTTGACGATTTATTAGGGTTAACAAATCACCTGTTGCGCGAAAGCAACGTCTAAATTTTGCCTAGTGTTTGCCTAAAATATTTCACAATTCGGCTCTTCCAATTCCGCAATTGAGGGCCATTTTCAACACTGAAGCGGGCAGGGACATCCGTGCAAGTATTCGAACCGCAAGAGACGACATGATCGCCATCGGTTCGTTTTATAAATAGGAGAATTTGGTATGCGTACTCTCGTTATGATTTTGCTGGCATCGTCTGCTGGTCTTTCCCTCGTCACCGGCGCTCACGCTGCCGATGCCGTCATGTCGGTGCCGGAAGCACCCGCAGCCGTCGATATGCCGGCTCCGGTCAGCAACTGGGCCGGTGCTTATGTCGGCGGTGCAGGCACCTATACAATGGGTCGTTCGCACGGCAGCAAGTTCAGCGCCCGTGCGTTCGGCGGCCAGGTCTATGGCGGCTACAACATGCAGAACGACAAGATCGTTTACGGTGGTGAAGCTGACATCGGTTATGACGGCAATGGTAGCCGCTCTGGCGCTGGCCTGACCGGCAAGCAGGGCGTAAACGGCTCTATTCGTGGCCGCGTCGGCTACGACCTCAACCCATTCATGGTTTACGGCACAGCCGGTGTGGCTGCGGCTGACACCAAGATTTCCGGTGCTGGCGGTTCTGACAGCAAGGCCGCTCTCGGCTACACGGTCGGTGCAGGCGTTGAAGCCATGGTGACCAACAACATCACCACTCGTGTGGAATACCGCTACACCGATTACCAGAACAAGGACTACAACATCGGTGGTTCCAAGGTATCGCGCGGCTTTGACGACCAGAGCGTCAAGGTTGGTATCGGCATGAAGTTCTGATCAGCCGATTATTGTGATCTCGAAAGAAGCCCGGCGTTTGCGCCGGGCTTCTTGATTCTGGGAAGGCTTTTAAAGCCTGGCAACACTTTCAGGCCTGCGGTCGCAGCAACTGATACCCATCGAATTTCTTGGCAAACAGCACCGGCCATTCGGTCAGCGCCACATGACCATTTTCCCATTCACCGGGAAAGCGCAGCATTAGGTAGCCGAGCAGGCCCGCCATGGAAAAATGGCCGCCGTTCAGCTTCTTGCCCATCTTCGGCATATGGGTTTCGAGATAGTCCAGGCCGCGTGTGACCTTTTCCCATTGCCGGTCGATATAGGGCTGGTGGATCTTTTCCGGCGGATGCAGGCGCTTCTCATAGACGATCGCCAGAAGGCAATCGGTGATGCCATCGCACAGCGCTTCCAGCACCTCGGCCTCGGTGCGCTTTTCGTCCTTTTTCGGATAGAGGCCACCGTCAGAGATACGGTTCAGATACTGCATGATGGCGCGGCTATCGTAAATCGACTGGCCTTCATCGGTAATCAGCGTCGGGATCTTGCCCAGCGGATTGTTGTCGATCAATTCAGGTGGGTTGGCATTGGTATCGACCTTGATTTCCTCAAGGGTAATGCCGGTGGCGCGGGCGGCCATCCTGACCTTGGAGGAATAGGGTGAGGCGGGAGCATAAAGCAGCTTCATCGGTTTGGTCCTGTTCGCGTGTCAGGTGGAGTTTACTCTTCGCCGCGCAGCCAGAAGCAGCGTTGCGAGGCATAGCGGTCTTGCGCCAGCACCCGCTTCAATTCGGGCAGCAGCGCATGCAATTCATCTTTGAGGGTGAAGGGCGCGTTGACGATGATCAGGCCTGAACCAGACAGACCGGTCAAATCGCGGTCGCTTTTCACCGAAAGCTCAGTGCAGAGCATTTTGGGGATGCCCGTCTCTTTCAAGGCCTCGTGAAAAGCGGCAATCGGCGCGCCCTTCTTGATGGGATACCAGAGACAATAGACCCCGGCAGAAAACCGGCGATAGGCCCGCGCCAATCCATCGACCAGCCGCTCATATTCACCGTCCAGCTCGAAGGGCGGATCAACCAGCACGATGCCGCGTTTTTCCTTGGGCGGCAGATGGGCGCCCAGCGCCAGCCAGCCATCCAGCTCGGTGATCCGCGCCTGGTAATCGCCTTCGAACAGCCGGGAAAGTGTGCGGCAATCGTCTGGATGCAGTTCCATCGCCGACAGACGGTCCTGCGGGCGAAACAGGTCGCGTGCCAGCTTCGGCGAGCCGGGATAGCGGGTCAGGCCGCCGTCCGGGTTCAGCGCCCGCACCACGTCCAGATAGGGTTTCAGCACCTCGGCCGCTGCCGGTGTCAGCTCGGCGTCCAGCAATTTGCCAATTCCGCCTAGCCATTCACCGGTTTTTTGCGATTCGTCGGAGGATAGGTCGTAAAGACCGATGCCCGCATGGGTATCCAGCACCCGGAATGCCTTGTCCTTCTGCTGGAGATAAATGACCAGCCGCGCCAGCACGGCATGCTTCAGCACGTCCGCGAAATTGCCTGCGTGGTAGATGTGGCGGTAATTCATGCGCTTTTCCGATGGGTCTGGTGATTTTTTGGAATGGGGCTTTTGAGCTTTGCGGGCTTGGCCTATAACTTTGCCATGAACATTATCAGCCCCGCCTTGAAAACTTCCATTGGTCATACGGCCTGTCCGCATGACTGTCCATCCACCTGCGCGCTTGAGGTTGATCTGACCCCGGACGGCAGGATCGGCCGGATGCGCGGCGCGCGCGACAATAGCTATACCGCAGGCGTGATCTGCGCCAAGGTGGCGCGCTATACAGAGCGGCTCTATCACCCTGACCGCTTGCTGGTGCCGCAGCGCCGGAAAGGCGCAAAAGGGGCGGGCAGCTGGCAGGAAATTTCCTGGGATGCGGCGCTGGACGAGATCGCCAATGCGTTCGTCAAAGCAGAGCAACTGCATGGCAGCGAGGCCGTCTGGCCCTATTTCTATGCCGGAACGATGGGGCAGGTGCAGCGCGATTCGATAGAGCGGCTGCGCCACGCCAAGAAATATTCCGGCTTTTTCGGCTCGATCTGCACCAATCTGGCCTGGACTGGCTATGTGATGGGCACCGGCACGCTGCGCGGCCCGGACCCTCGCGAAATGGCGGTTGCCGATTGCGTGGTGATCTGGGGCACCAATGCGGTGGCGACCCAGGTCAATGTCATGACCCATGCGGTGGCGGCCCGCAAAAATCGCGGCGCGAAAATCGTCGTCATCGATATCTACGACAATCCGACCATGAAACAGGCCGATATGGGCTTGATTCTGCGCCCTGGAACCGATGCGGCGCTGGCCTGCGCCGCCATGCATATCGCCTTTCGTGATGGTTATGCCGACCGGGAGTATATGGCTGACTTTGCCGATGATCCCGCCGGGCTGGAAGCGCATCTGAAGGACAAGACCCCGGAATGGGCCGCCAGCATCACCGGTCTTTCAATTGAAGAGATCGAAGGCTTCGCCAAATTGGTTGGCGAGACCAAAAAAACCTATTTCCGTCTTGGCTATGGCTTT
This sequence comes from Gillisella vitis, assembly GCF_021559775.1. Classification (GTDB taxonomy): domain Bacteria; phylum Pseudomonadota; class Alphaproteobacteria; order Rhizobiales; family Rhizobiaceae; genus Allorhizobium; species Allorhizobium ampelinum. The sequence continues at coordinate 878,559 of NZ_CP056047.1, forward strand.
ACCCGCAGCCGTAATGGCGCGGTTTCCATGCATGCGGCCCTGTCGCTTTCGACCGTGCTGGGCAGCTGGCAATATGAGGGCGGCGGCGCGTTTCATTCCAACAGCGATATTTTCAAGCTCAACAAAGCCGAGTTGATGGGGACGGCGTTTGTCGATCCTGACATTCGCATGCTGGACCAGTCGCAGGTTGGCCGGGTGCTGACCGGCGATGCGGAGGCGCTGCGCCATCGCGGACCGGTGACGGCGATGCTGATCCAGAACACCAATCCGGTCAATGTTGCGCCGGAACAGCGGCTGGTAAAGCAGGGTTTTTTGCGCGACGATCTTTTCGTGGCCGTGCACGAGCATTTCATGACCGAGACATCGGAGCTTGCCGATCTGGTTCTGCCGGCAACGATGTTCGTTGAGCATGACGATCTCTATCGCGGCGGTGGCCAGAGCCATATCCTGCTTGGGCCAAAACTGGTCGAGCCGCCGGACACGGTGCGCACCAATCTCTTTGTTATCGAGGAATTGGCCAAACGGTTGGGTGTGTCGGACCTTCCGGGTTTCGGCCTCAGCGAGCGCGAGCATATCGACCATATCCTGGCGGCCAGCGGCAAACCGGATTTTGCCAGTTTCGAGCAGGATAAGTGGCTGGATTGCCAGCCGCCGTTCGAAGACGCTCATTATCTAAAAGGCTTTGCCCATCCCGATGGGAAATTCCGCTTCAGGCCGGATTGGGAAGGCACGCCCGCGCCCAACAAACCGCCACGAGCAATGGGTTCGCTGGGGCCGGTGGCCGCGCTTCCGGTTTTCCCCGATCAGATGGATGTGATCGAGACAGCGGATAGCCAGCATCCGTTCCGGCTGGCAACGTCACCCGCCCGCAATTTTCTCAACTCGACATTCGCCGAGACCAAGACCTCGCGTGATAAGGAAGGCAGACCGGAGGTGATGGTCAATCCGGCTGACGCGACGGCACTGGGTATCGGCCATGGTGATGTGGTGCAGATTGGCAACCGGCGGGGAAGCTTGCATATCCACGTCAACATCACCGATGCGGTCAAGCCCGGCGTGCTGGTGGCGGAAGGTCTTTGGCCCAACAAGGCACATCTGGACGGTGAGGGCATTAACGTGCTGACCGGTGCCGACGCGCCTGCACCCCATGGTGGGGCTGCATTTCACGATAACAAGGTTTGGGTTCGGGTATCATGAGCAAGTTCGACGCGACCAGCATTACCATTGTCGAGGACAAGACCCTGTGGAAGGGCTGGAGCCATCTGCGCAAGATGGTGTTCGATTATGCGAAACCGGATGGCACCACCCAGCGCCTCAGCTGGGAAGTTTTTGATCGCGGCCATGCGGTGGCAATCCTGCTGCATGACCCCTCCAAGAAGACCTTGCTGCTGGTGCGGCAGTTTCGCATTCCCGCCTATATGATGGGTGACAAGCCCTTTCTGCTGGAAGTGCCAGCGGGCATGACCGATGGCGAGGACGCCGAAAAGGCCGTGACCCGCGAGGTCGAGGAGGAGACGGGCTATCACATTGCCGCGCCACGTTTCCTGTTCACCGCCTATATGTCGCCGGGAGCGGTGACGGAAAAGATCCACTTCTTCTACTCACCCATCGTTGAGGCGCAAAAACTGTCGCTCGGCGGCGGGCTGGAAGCTGAACACGAAGATCTGGAACTGGTGGAAGTGCCACTTGCTGATGCAATTTCGATGATCGAGCGGGGCGACATCGTCGATGGTAAGACCATCATGCTGCTGCAATGGGCGGCGCTCAATCTGGCCTGAGGGGCGCGGTCGGGGTGGAACTGTTCCGACCAAGGCAAGCAAGCAAGGGTTTTGAGACGCTGAGGATGGGTGGCCTGCGCCCTTTTGGCTCTTGTGCGTTCTGACAATATACATTATATAATATTGTATATTGATAGAAGGCGAACCACCATGCCGAACCGCATCTCCGATACGTTTACCATTTCCAGCCAACCCTCCATGGACGAGATTGCCGCACTGGCGGACGATGGGTTTACCACGCTCATCAATCTACGCCCTGATGCCGAAGAAGGAGCGCCCGGCACGAAAGCCGAGCGAGAGGCAGCGGAAAAGGCAGGTTTGAACTATCATTTCATCCCGGTCACGATGGCCGATTTCACCGAGGCTGACGTGGAGGCTTTCCGGGCTGCGTCTCAAGGTCAGGTTAAGGTCTTTGCCCATTGCCGCAGCGGCCTGAGGGCGCTGACCCTGCATGTTCTGAGCGAAGTCCTCGATGGTTGCATGAGTGTGGACGAGGTCTCATCTTTCGGTGCCGCCCATGGCATGGATTTGAGCGCCGCCGTCGTCTGGCTCAATCGCCGTGCCGAGCGCCGTCCGCAGGTCAAGGGTTTCTTTGATCCGCGCACCTGGAGTGTGCAATATGTGGTCTCAGACCCCGCAACGAAGGTTTGCGCCATCATCGATCCGGTACTGGATTACGATGAGAAATCCGGCCAGACCTCGACCGGCAATGCCGACCGCATCCTTCGCCATATCGAGGACGAGGGGCTGACGGTCGCCTGGATTCTCGACACCCATCCCCATGCCGATCATTTTTCTGCTGCCGACTATCTGAAGGGCAAGACCGGCGCGCCGACGGCAATCGGCGCGCATGTCACCGATGTACAGAGGCTGTGGAAGGGCATCTACAATTGGCCGGAACTGAAAACCGATGGGTCGCAGTGGGACCGGCTGTTCAGCCATGGTGAGACCTTCAAGCTCGGCTCCATTGATGCGAAGGTGATGTTTTCGCCGGGGCATACGCTGGCCTCCGTCACCTATGTCATTGGCGATGCGGCCTTCGTGCATGACACGATGTTCATGCCTGATAGCGGCACGGCGCGGGCCGATTTTCCCGGTGGCGATGCCCATATGCTGTGGCAATCCATGCAGGATATTCTGGCCCTGCCTGACGACACCAGGATTTTCACCGGCCATGACTATCAGCCGGGCGGGCGCAATCCGCGTTGGGAAAGCACTGTTGCAGCGCAGAAGGCCGCCAATCCGCATCTGGCCGCTACGGATGAGGCCGGGTTCATCGCCCTGCGTCAGGCTCGCGACCGCACACTGCCGATGCCGAAGCTGATTCTGCATGCCTTGCAGGTCAATGTGCGTGGCGGACGCTTGCCGGAACCGGAAGACAATGGCCGCCGCTACCTGAAAATTCCGCTTGATGTTCTGGAGGGGGCCGCATGGTAGATCCGTTTGCTGAGATCAAGCGCCGCGCCGGCATGACGCCGAAGGCGATGGAAGAACGGGCCGATGAAGTGGCGGGACACTTGAAAACACTCGCCCACCCGGTACGCCTCATGCTGGTCTGCACGCTGGTTGAGGGCGAATGGTCGGTGGGGGAGCTGGAGGAAAAGCTGGATATTCACCAGCCGACCCTGTCGCAGCAGCTTACCGTGCTCCGCGAGGCAGGGATCGTCGAGACCCGGCGTGAGGGCAAGCAGATCTTCTACCGCCTGACGGAGGCGAAGACCCAGCGGTTGATTGCCGCCCTGTTCACGATTTTCTGTGCGGAGGATGAGGCATGATTCAGACCTATCTTCCCTCGCTCGTCGGCGGCGTGATGATTGGCGCTTCCGCCATTCTGTTTCTGGTGATGACAGGCCGCATCGCCGGTATCAGCGGCATTGTCGGACGTCTGGCCCAGGGGGCCAGCACCGCTATCAATGGCGCATTTGTCGTTGGGTTGATGCTTGGCCCCATCCTGTTCTTCGCCCTGTTTGGGGCCTGGCCGCAGGTGACGATGACGGCCAGCCTGCCGCTGGCGGTTGTTGCTGGCCTGCTGGTCGGTTTCGGTTCACGCATGGGGTCCGGCTGCACCAGCGGCCATGGCGTTCTGGGCCTGGCGAGACTGTCGCCGCGCTCCTTCGTTGCGGTCGTCACCTTTCTCTTCACCGGCATTGTCACTGTGACAATCATGAGGGGCAGCCTATGAAAACCGCCCCCTTGCAGGCTGCTGCCGCGCTCCTATCCGGTCTTCTCTTCGGTTTCGGCCTGTCCTTGTCCGGCATGCTGGACCCGGCTCGTGTCCAGGGCTTTCTTGATATTTTCGGCGCTTGGGACCCGAGCCTGATCTTCGTGCTGGGCGGTGCTGTTGTCACGGCTTTCGCCGGCATGGTGCTGGTGCGCCGTATGGTCCGTCCCGTGCTGGCGGATCGTTTCGTCATGCCGACCGCGACCCGCATCGATTTGCGGCTGGTGGCAGGCTCGGCCTTGTTCGGGATCGGTTGGGGCCTGGGCGGTTTTTGCCCCGGTCCGGCGCTGGCGGCTCTGCCGCTCGGCTATGGTGAAAGCCTGATCTTCGTCGCGGCCATGGTGATCGGTATGGTCGTGCATGATCGCTTCCTGGCGGGACGCACCCGATGAACACGCTTGTTGCGGCTATCGGTTCCGGCGGGTTGGTGGGTTTCACGCTTGGACTGCTTGGGGGAGGCGGGTCCATCTTGGCAACGCCGCTGCTGCTCTATGTGGTTGGCGTATCGCAACCGCATGTGGCTATCGGCACGGGCGCTTTGGCGGTCTCGGCCAATGCCCTTATCAATTTTGCCAGTCACGCCCTGAAAGGCAATGTCCGCTGGCGCTGCGGTGCGGTGTTTGCGGCTTTGGGTGTGCTTGGCGCGTTGGCCGGGTCCTCGCTTGGCAAGGCGATGGATGGCACGAGGCTTCTGCTGCTGTTCGGAATCGTCATGCTTGTTGTCGGGGTGTGGATGCTACGGCCCAGAAAGGCGGTGACTGCTGCTCCGAGGCCGGTGGATCTTCGCATGTGCCTGACGACGGCGCTTGTGGCGCTGCTATCGGGTGCCGCCTCCGGCTTTTTCGGGATTGGCGGCGGCTTTCTGATCGTTCCGGGGCTGATCCTTGCGACGGGCATGCCAATGATCAATGCAGTCGGAACATCGCTTATGGCCGTCACGGCCTTCGGGCTGGCGACGGCTGTGAATTACGCACTGTCAGGTCTGGTGGACTGGGCTTTGGCGGCGGAGTTCATTCTGGGTGGTCTGCTGGGCGGTATTGTCGGCACTCTGGCGGCAACCCGGCTCGGCGCGCATAAAAACACCCTCAACCGGATGTTTGCGGCGATGATCTTTCTGGTTGCCTTCTATGTGATCTACAAAAGCTCCGGCGCGATCATTACGCGCTGAGCAGCCGCGCCTCAGCATCCGCGACAAAGCCGGAGCGCTCAATGCGACCGTCTTCCAGCATGGTGACGGTGCCGCCTGCCACCAGCTGCAAGGCGACCGGATAGATGCGATGCTCCACCGTCAGGGTGCGGGTCGCCAGCGCATCAGCGGTATCGGTTGGCAACACGGGTACAGCGGCCTGCGCGACAATTGGACCTTCATCCATGCCTTCGGTGACGAAATGCACGGTGCAACCGGCAATCTTCATGCCGGCATCCAGCGCCCGCTGGTGGGTGTGCAGGCCCGGAAACAGCGGCAGAAGCGAAGGGTGAATGTTGAGAATACGGCCCTGATAGCGGCGGATGAAATCGCCCGACAGCAGCCGCATATAACCGGCAAGACAGATCAGGTCGGGCTGTACCTGATCCAGCGCCGCCAGAATGGCGGCTTCGTGGTCAGCCTTGCTGGCATAGTCCTTACGGGGAAAGGCGGCAGCGAAAATGCCGAGATCGCGGGCCTTGACCAGACCGCCAGCCTCCGGCTTGTCGGAGAATACCGCAACGATTTCCGCCGGGTAATCCGCCGCTTCGCAGGCCTTGGCCAGCGCCACCATATTGGAGCCGCTGCCAGAAACCAGCACGGCGACACGCTTTTTGGGGTGAGATGGCCTTTCGACCGCCGATGAAGGTGCCGAACTCATAAGCCGAGCGTTCCCTTGTAGACGGTACCGGGCGCGCCTTCCTCACGGGAAATCATCCGGCCGAGACGGGCGACTGTTTCGCCTTCGGCTTCCAGAGCAGCAACAACCGCATCGGCGTTTTCGGCTGCGACCACGACAATCATGCCAACGCCGCAATTGAAGGTCCGCAGCATTTCATTCTGCGCGACGCCACCGGTTTTCGACAGCCAGGAAAACACGGCGGGAACCGTGATTGACGCGAGGTTGATTTCGGCGGCCAGATGCTTGGGCAGGACGCGCGGAATATTTTCGGGAAAACCACCGCCGGTAATATGGGCCAGTGCCTTCAGGGCCTTGGTCTCGCGGATCGCCTTCAACAGCGGCTTCACATAGATGCGGGTCGGGGTCAGCAGGGCCGCGCCAAGCGTAGCACCTTCTGCAAACGGTGCCGGTGCGTCCCAGCCAAGGCCGGAAAGCTCGACGATCTTACGCACCAGCGAAAAGCCGTTGGAATGGACGCCGGATGAGGCAAGACCCAGAATGACATCGCCCTCGGCAATATCGCCAGCGGGCAGAAGCTGTCCGCGCTCGGCGGCACCGACCGCAAAACCGGCCAGATCGTAATCGCCGCCGGAATACATGCCGGGCATTTCAGCGGTCTCGCCGCCGATCAGCGCGCAGCCTGCCTCGCGGCAGCCCGCCGCAATGCCGCCAACAATGGCCGCACCCTGATCGGGATCGAGCTTGCCGGTGGCGTAATAATCAAGAAACAGCAGGGGTTCGGCACCCTGCACCACCAGATCGTTGACGCACATGGCAACGAGGTCGATGCCGACAGTGTCATGCAGGCCCGCGTCGATAGCGATCTTCAGCTTGGTGCCGACGCCGTCATTGGCCGCCACCAAAATCGGATCGGTAAAGCCTGCCGCTTTCAGGTCGAACAATCCGCCGAAGCCGCCAATCTCGCCATCGGCACCGGGGCGGCGGGTGGAGCGAACCGCAGGCTTGATCTTTTCGACCAGAAGATTGCCCGCATCGATATCGACGCCTGCATCGCTATAGGTCAGACCGTTTTTCCCCGACTGGCTCATCCGTTCGTCTCCGCTGGTTGGCAGGGTTGGCACGTTTCGCCCGCCATGGCATGGGTGGGGCCGCGATGCAAGCGCAAGGGCCGGAAACTCCCGCTTTTTCGTCGTTTTCCAAGGTCTGTGGTGGCTGCATATGCGAATTGCGGTCGCGCCACCTTGACCCTTGACGAAACACCATCCTATCTCATGTTCATCGGCACGATGCTAGGATGGCCTGTTGTGGCCCGCCCTATCCAGTTTGCAAAAGGCAATCCGCCGGGAAGGACATAAATCATGATCAAGCGCGTCAGCGGCCCCGTTTTCTGGCGGCAGGTTCTTTTCGGCATCGGCACGCTGGCGGTGGTCATCGCCTTTTTGCTGACCTTCAGCTCCATCCTGCTGCCGTTTGTGGCTGGCATGGCGCTCGCCTATTTTCTCGATCCGGTCGCCGACCGGCTGGAGCGGCTGGGCCTGTCACGGATGATGGCGACAGTGTTGATCCTGGTGTCCTTCGTGGTGATTTTCGTCTTGTCGTTGGTGATCATCATTCCGGTCCTTGTCACCCAGCTCAACGACTTCATCACCAATATCCCCGATTATGTTAGCCAGTTGCAGGCGCTGATTGCCAAATCCAACGCCTCCTGGGTACCGAAATGGCTGAATGGCCAGGTGAGCACCCAGATGGCGGCGATCAAGGGCAATTTCTCTCGCTATCTGGCAGAAGGGGCAGGCTTTATCGGCACGCTTCTGTCGCAATTGTGGAATTCCGGCAAGGCGCTGCTTGATATCATCTCCCTGTTGGTGGTGACCCCGGTCGTCGCCTTCTATCTTCTGCTCGACTGGGACCGGATGATGGCCAAGCTGGACAGCCTCATTCCGCGCAACCAGGTCGGCGCCGTGCGGGAAATCGCCCGTGAAATGAACCGGACCATTGCCGGTTTCGTGCGTGGCCAGGGCTCGCTCTGCCTCATCCTCGGCATTTACTACGCGGTCGGCCTGTCGCTGATCGGTTTGAATTTTGGCCTGCTGATCGGGTTTTTCACCGGCATGATCAGCTTCATTCCTTATGTCGGCTCATCCGTCGGGCTAATTCTGGCGCTGGGCATGGCGGCGGTGCAGTTCTGGCCGGACTATCTCTGGGTGGTCATAACAGGCGTATTCTTCTTCACTGGCCAGTTCCTGGAAGGCAATGTCCTTCAGCCCAAGCTGGTCGGCTCCAGCGTCGGCCTGCACCCGGTTTGGCTGATGTTTGCGATGTTCGCCTTCGGCTCGCTCTTCGGTTTTCTTGGGGTTCTGGTTGCCGTTCCCTGCGCGGCGGCAGTTGGCGTGCTTGTTCGCTTTGCCGTGCGGCGGTATCTTGACAGCGATCTATACTATGGTGAGGAGGCGACCGTGATCAAGGACGTCCGCCCTCCCGTCATTTCAGAGACGTAAATGCGTGACATCGACAAGACAGCGGCCCGACGCCAAGCATATGACGGCAAAACGGGCGAACAATTGCCGCTCGCCTTGGGCCACAGGCCGGCATCGGGCCGTGACGACCTGCTTGTCTCTGGCCGGCTGGCGGCTGCCGTGTCTGTTGTCGATGCCTGGCCCAACTGGCCGTCACCGGTGGTGATCTTGTCGGGGCCGCAAGGCTCCGGTAAATCGCATCTGGCGGAAATCTGGCGGACGCAAAGCGGGGCTGTTGATATTCTGCCTGTGTCGGGAGCGGATGCCTCCATGACCGCATCCAAGGGGGCGGTGCTGTTTGAGGACGCTGACCGGGCGGATTTCGACGAGGTCGAGCTGTTTCATGTGATCAATAGCGTCAAGCAGCATGGGACGAGCCTGCTGATCACTTCGCGCACATGGCCGCTGTCCTGGCCGGTTAAGCTTGCGGACCTGCGTTCCCGGCTGAAGGCCGCGACACTGGTTGAAATTGGCGAGCCGGACGAGGCCTTGCTGTCGCAGGTGATCGTCAAGCTGTTTGCCGACCGCCAATTGGCGATTGATGAGCGGGTCGTTGATTATATCGTTCAGCGTATGGAACGGTCGCTGGCTGCCGCCCAGGCCGTGGTTGAGCAATTGGACCGGTTGGCACTGGCGCGGCGGGCAAAAATTTCGCGCGCGCTGGCGGCAGAGGTTCTGGACGCGGTCGTGGCGCACGATCGCTAAAGCCTGTCACAGGAACGTCGTGTTGCTGGTATAGTTGGGCAAGTCTCTGACTCGGAAACCGTTTCAGGGTGGAGTGTAGTTTATCGGGTGGAAGGGGCTGGAGCATCATGGATGATGCGCCAACCTTTATATGCCGGAAGGCATTGAAAACGAAGGCGGGAACAATGGAATCGGTAACGGAATCGGCGGTATCTCAGGAAACGGTTATCCTGGCGGGAGAAGAGGTCGCGCGCGAGGAATTGCTCTCCAGCCCGCATCGCTTCATCAACCGCGAATTTTCCTGGCTGCAATTCAATCGGCGGGTGCTGGAGGAAACCCTGAACACCGCCCATCCGTTGCTGGAGCGTGTGCGCTTCCTGTCGATTTCCGCCGCCAACCTGGATGAGTTTTTCATGGTGCGTGTTGCCGGGCTGGAAGGCCAGGTGCGCCAGGGTATTGTTATCAAAAGCCCTGATGGACGCACGCCGGTTGAGCAGCTGGAAGATATCCTCAAGGAAATCGACAATCTGCAAATGGAACAGCAGGCATCGCTGGCCGTCTTGCAGCAATATCTCGCCAAGGAAGACATTCTGATCGTCCGGCCCTCCGCTCTTTCCGAGGAAGACCGCACCTGGCTTGGCACTGAATTCGAGCAGTCGATCTTTCCTGTCCTGACGCCACTGTCCATCGATCCGGCCCATCCGTTCCCCTTCATTCCCAATCTCGGTTTTTCCATGGGCCTGCAACTGGAAAGCCTGCACGGCAAGGAGCCGATGACCGCACTGCTGCGCCTGCCGACCGCGCTGGACCGCTTCATTCGCCTGCCCGACGACAAGAACACCATCCGCTACATCACGCTCGAAGACGTGGTCGGCATGTTCATCCACCGGCTCTATCCCGGTTATGACGTCAAGGGTTACGGCACGTTCCGCATCATCCGCGACAGCGATATCGAGGTCGAGGAAGAAGCCGAAGATCTGGTCCGGTTTTTCGAAACAGCTCTGAAACGCCGTCGTCGTGGCAAGGTGATCCGCATCGAAACCGATTCGGAAATGCCAGCGGCGCTGCGCCAGTTCGTGGTGCAGGAGCTGAATGTGCCTGATAACCGCGTTGCGGTTCTGCCGGGGCTGTTGGCGCTGAATACCATATCCGAAATCACCAAGGCACCGCGCGAAGATTTGCGGTTTGAGCCTTACAATGCCCGCTTCCCGGAGCGGGTCCGCGAGCATATGGGCGATTGCCTGGCGGCCATCCGCGAGAAGGACATGGTGGTTCACCACCCTTACGAAAGCTTCGATGTCGTGGTGCAGTTCCTGCTGCAGGCCGCTCGTGATCCCGACGTGCTGGCCATCAAGCAGACGCTTTACCGCACCTCCAATGACAGCCCGATTGTCCGCGCCCTGATCGATGCCGCCGATGCCGGAAAATCGGTGACGGCGCTGGTGGAGTTGAAGGCCCGGTTTGATGAAGAGGCCAATATCCGCTGGGCACGCGATCTGGAGCGGGCAGGCGTGCAGGTGGTGTTCGGCTTTATCGAGCTGAAGACCCATGCCAAGATGTCGATGGTGGTGCGCCGCGAGGACGGCAAGCTTAGAACCTATTGCCATCTCGGCACCGGCAACTACCACCCGATTACCGCGAAGATCTATACGGACCTGTCGTTCTTCACCTGCAATCCGAAGATTGCGCACGACATGGCCAATGTCTTCAATTTCATCACCGGCTATGGAGAGCCGGAGGAAAACATGAAGCTGGCGGTGTCTCCCTACACGATGCGCTCGCGCATTCTGCGTCATATCGAGGAAGAAACCAGCAATGCCAAGGACGGTAAGCCGTCCGGCATCTGGATGAAGATGAACTCGCTGGTCGATCCTGAGATCATCGATGCGCTTTACCGTGCCAGCCGCGCCGGGGTCGAAGTGGATCTGGTCATTCGCGGCATTTGCTGCCTGCGGCCGCAGGTGGCGGGTCTCTCGGAAAATATCCGGGTCAAATCGATCATCGGACGTTTCCTTGAGCACAGCCGGATTTTCTGCTTCGGCAACGGCCATCGTCTGCCCTCCGAAAAGGCGCTGGTCTATATCGGCTCGGCCGATATGATGCCGCGCAATCTCGACCGGCGTGTCGAAACCTTGGTGCCGCTGGTCAACCCAACCGTGCATGAACAGGTTCTCTCACAGATCATGCTGGGCAATCTGATTGACAACCAGCAGAGCTACGAGATATTGCCCGATGGAACGTCGAGGCGCATCGATGTGCGTGCGGGCGAGGAACCTTTTAACGCGCAACAGTATTTCATGACCAATCCCAGCCTGTCCGGGCGGGGAGAAGCTTTGAAATCGAGCGCGCCGAAGCTGATCGCCGGGGTTGTCTCCGGTCGAAAAAGCTAGAGTTTGCCTTAGGAAAAGTGGAACCCAGTTTTCCCGAAAAGACAAACGAAAACAAGAGTAGCGAGAGTCTGTCTGGTTCAATCTGAACCTGACAGACTCTAAGCAGGATTTCCGAAAGGCGGTGACCGGCTTTCGGAGCGAACCTGCAAAGCAAGTGAACGCCAAACTGGATACGCATGACCCAATCCGAAGCGCAGGGGCGTCTCCCCGGAATTTCCCCTGTTTCCGTCGTCGATATCGGCTCGAATTCCATTCGTCTGGTGATCTATGAAGGCCTGTCGCGGGCGCCTGCCATTCTCTTTAACGAGAAAGTGCTGTGCGGCTTGGGCAAGGGCCTCGCCAAGACTGGCAGGATGGATGAAGAGGGTGTCAGGCGCGCACTTTTGGCGTTGAAGCGTTTTCACGCCTTGTCGCAGCAGGCCCGTGCGGTCTCCATGCATGTGCTGGCAACGGCGGCGGCGCGCGAGGCGCAAAACGGTCCCGCATTCATCGCCGAGGCCGAAGCAATCCTCGACCATAAAATCGAAGTTCTGTCCGGCGAGGAAGAGGCGCTTTATTCCGCCTATGGCATCATCAGCGGCTTTCACGACCCGGATGGCATTGCCGGCGATCTGGGTGGCGGTTCTCTCGAGCTGGTCGATGTCAAGGGGCAGGCGATTGGCAAGGGAATTACCCTGCCACTCGGCGGCTTGCGGCTATCGGAACTATCAGAAGGCTCTCTTGAAAAGGCGGCCAGTTTTACCCGCAAACAGGTTCGCTCCGCCAGCCTTCTGAAAAATGGCCAAGGCCGGACCTTTTATGCGGTCGGTGGCACATGGCGCAATATTGCCAAGCTGCATATGGAAATCCGCAATTATCCCCTGCATATGATGCAGGGCTATGAAGTGTCCACCGCCGAGATGATGCAGTTTCTCGACGAAATCCTGACTGGTGTTAGCGCCCGCGCACCGGCTTGGCAGACTGTTTCCAAGAGCCGCCGCACATTGATTCCTTTTGGCGCGGTTGCGCTTCGCGAAGTGCTGGAGGCCATGCAGCCTGCCCGGGTCTGCTTTTCCGCGCAAGGCGTGCGTGAGGGCTATCTTTATTCCAAGCTGTCGGACGAGATCCGCGCGCTGGACCCATTGCTGGAAGCGGCCGACGAATTGGCAATCCTGCGCGCCCGCTCGCCGGAACATGCGCGTGAGCTTGCAGAGTGGTCCGGCGCGATGATGCCGTTTTTCGATGTCGTGGAGACGGAGGAGGAGGCGCGTTATCGTCAGGCCGCCTGCCTTCTGGCCGATCTGAGCTGGCGCGCCCATCCCGATTATCGCGGCTTGCAGGCGCTGAACCTGATTGCCCACTCCTCCTTTGTCGGCATCAGCCATCCGGGCCGGGCCTTTATCGCGCTCAGCAATTACTACCGGTTCGAAGGCCTGCATGACGATGGGCAGACCGGTCCGCTCGCCACCATTGCCACGCAGAGACTGCTGGATCGGGCAAAGCTATTGGGTGGGCTGCTGCGCGTGGTCTATCTGTTTTCGGCCTCGATGCCGGGCGTGGTCCATCACCTGACCTTCGAGCGCTCGAAGCGGTCGGATCTCGACCTCGAATTCGTGATACCGAAGGAATATCACGATTTTGCCGGCGAGCGCTTGGATGGCCGTTTGCAGCAACTGTCGAAACTGACAGGCAAGCGGCTGGCCTTTCGGTTTGAGTGAGCTGATTGCTGCTGTTGTTATTGGTGATCGTTGATCTCATCTGCCCGTGATCCGGCAAGTCCCTCAGCCAGCGCTTTACGAAAGGCCGCGAGCGTTTCGGCGCTGACATAGTGCTCGATTCCTTCGGCGTCGATCCGCGCGGTCTTTTCGCAGACGCCGAGCATTTTCAGAAAATCCTCGACAGTCTCATGCCGCTCCCGGCTTTCCTGAGCCAGTTTTTCTCCGGCCTCGGTCAGGAAAACTCCGCGATAGGGCTTGCGGGAAATCAGACCGCCCTCGGTCAGTCGGGCCAGCATCTTGGCCACGGTCGGTTGGGCGACGCCGAGCCGTTGGGCGATATCGACCTGACGGGCCTCCTGACCTTCGGCGATCAGATCTGCGATCAGTTCGACATAATCCTCCACCAGCGCGCTGCGTTGCGCCTCGCGCGCCTGCCGGAAGCCTTCAGAATGGGCGTCGGCATCCGGCAGGGAACCGGTCCGGGGCTTTGAAGGTGACGTGCGCGCCAAATGCTGGTCCTCGTATTCAGTGGGGTACTCGCCTTGCACCATTTTTGACGCAACCGTGCGCTGTGGCCTGGTCCAGGCGAAACAATGCAGTAGCAAGTCTTGGCCTTGATGACCAGCCTCCGGCGGCTTTCGAAAAACAGCGGGATTGCGGGATGCGGCCCATAGGCAGAACCTTCGAATAAAGCCAAAGCAATAGAATATAGCCTATTGCATAATTAAAAAAACCGGCGCAGATTGTTGCGAATTAATCGCAATAAAAACAGGCTACGGGCACTTATGTCAAAATTGGAAACCAGTCCCGCCCCGAAAGGGGCCTGGGGTTTTGCGCGGCCAGGAGACGACCGCGCCAGTCTGCCGGAAGTGCATGCCTCGGTCCATGTGCCGAAGATTGGCTCGTGGATGCGCAAGCTGATGGCCTTTGCCGGACCGGGCTATATGATTTCGGTCGGCTATATGGACCCCGGTAACTGGGCGACGGATATCGCTGGCGGGTCGCAATTTGGCTATACGCTTTTGTCGGTCATCATGATTTCCAACCTGATGGCGATCCTGTTGCAGGCGCTGTCAGCCCGGCTTGGCATTGCCACCGGGCGGGATCTCGCCCAGGCCTGCCGCGATCATTATTCGCCGCCGGTGCGCATCTGTCTGTGGCTGGCATGCGAAGTGGCGATTATCGCCTGCGATCTGGCGGAAGTGATCGGCACGGCCATCGCCCTGCAATTGCTGTTCGGCATACCGCTGATCGGCGGCGCGCTGATCACCGCGCTCGATACGTTTTTGCTGTTGCTGTTGATGAACAAGGGTTTTCGTTTCCTGGAAGCCTTCGTGGTCTCGATGCTGACCATTATCGCCCTGTGTTTCCTGGCGCAGATCATCGCCGCCCAACCGCCGGTCGCCGAGATTCTATCGGGCTTCATTCCCTCCGCCGAAGTGATCACCAATCGCGAAATGCTCTATGTCGCCATCGGCATTATCGGCGCGACGGTCATGCCGCATAATCTCTACCTGCATTCTTCCATCGTCCAGACCCGCGCCTATGAGCGCAATGACCGTGGCCGTAAGGATGCGATCAAATGGGCGACGCTGGACAGCACGATTGCGCTGATGCTGGCGCTGTTCGTCAATGCCTCGATCCTGATCATCGCCGCCGTGGTGTTTCATGCCAATGGTCGCACCGATGTGGCGGAAATCGAGCAGGCGCATCAATTGTTGTCGCCGCTTCTGGGCTTCGGCCTTGCCTCCACCCTGTTTGCCGTGGCGCTGCTGGCCTCCGGCATCAATTCCACCGTCACGGCAACGCTGGCCGGACAGATCGTCATGGAAGGGTTCCTGCGGCTGACCATCCCCAATTGGGCGCGCCGCCTGCTGACCCGCTGTCTGGCGATCATTCCGGTCGTGATCGTCACCTGGCTTTACGGCAACAAGGGAACGGCGGAACTGCTGGTGCTGAGCCAGGTCATCTTGTCGATGCAATTGCCCTTTGCCGTCGTGCCGTTGGTGCAATTCGTCAGCGATAAGCGCAAGATGGGCTCGTTCGTCATTTCCCGCTGGACGGCTGCCCTGGCCTGGGTGATCGCCGCGATCATCATCGCGCTCAATCTCAAACTGCTCTGGGACGTCTTCAGCGGGGCTGTGTAAGCGCCAGCACGGCAAAACTTGCCAGCCAGTGCTCGCCCATGTATTCGCCCGCGACATGGGCGAGTGCGGCATCCAGATGCCGTTCAGCGGCTTGGATGAGCACCAGGCTGGCGGTATCCTGAGCCGTCAGCGCCGCTGCCAGCGCATAAAAGCACCAGGCCCGGCTGAGGTTTAGCCCGTCCAGATGGGCGATCTTGCCATCGCTGCGGTCGGAAACATTGGCTGGCTGCATCAGATGCGCAGGCTCGCCCCGGGCGAGCTCCGGCAGGAAACGTGACAGCCAGCCGGAAAATTCCCCACGTGGCAGAAGCCGACGCATGCATTCGGCCTCGATCAGCGACGAGGACAGGAATTCGTCGCCGGAGGGTTCTCCCCAGGCCGTGCAAGTGTGGTCGTCGCCATACCAGCGCCGGGCCGTTTGCTCAAGAAGTGTCAGGAATGCGGAATTGCCCGATACGTCCCCATAGTCTGCGGCCAGCCGCAGGGCAAAAGCGGTATTGTAATGGGTGCCGACCCGGACCGGATAGGTCACCAGCGGCAAAAATGCCTCAAAGCGCGCGACGATCCGTTGGGTGAGCGGCAGCAAGGCTAGCGCCCAACCCGGCCTTTCGTGACCCGCCAATTCGGCTGCAAGCGCCAGAAGCCAGCCCCAGCCATAGGGCCTTTCATAGCCACGGGATGAGGGTCTGTCGAAATAGCGGCATTCTCCGGCGATGTTTTCCGCGACCAGCATGGTATCGAACAGGTCGCGGATGGCCGGTGCGGATGGCATGGAGGGAAAAAGCCTGAGCAGCCGCGCCAGCATCCAATAGCCATGCACGCAGGAATGCCAGTCGAAACTGCCGTAGAACACCGGATGCAGGGCCGAGGGCGTCACTTCAGTCTCAGCACCATCGAACACATGCATGATGTGATTGGGATATTCCTTGGTGACATGGCAAAGGGCAATCACGGCAAAATTGTTCGCCGTCTCGATATCCAGAATCCTCTGTGGCATGGCCATCAAGCTTCCTCCTCGGCGATCAGCAAGTCACCCCAATCGGCCCGGCGCGCCGCCTTGAAGAGTGCGCCATCACGGCGGCTGAGAGTGGTCTCCTCTGCCGTTCCATTGCCTTGGCACAGTTTCAGCTTCACCATGCCGCTGGCAAGCCGGGGTGGCAGCAGGACCCGCGCACCGGATAAGGTCACAGGCTGGCGCGAGGCGGCGATGAAAATGTATTTCTCGTCTTCCCACGGCACTTCGCCTTGTTTCACCTGCCGATGCAGGCGGGAACGGGCAACGCGCCGTGAAAAGTGACACCAGTCCGGGCTGACGATCGGACAGAGCTGCTGGTGAGGGCAGGGTGCAAGCAGATGGGCGCCCGCATCGAGAAGCGCCTGCCGTGCTGTGACAATCCGCTGCCAGCCTGCTGGCGTGCCGGGCTCGACAATGATGATCGTGCCGCCGGTCAAGGCCCAGAGCTTTGCCGTCATGCTTGCCACCGCATCAATAGGTAACTCATCAAGCACATAGGCCAGCGTCACCAGATCGGCAGGGACCATAGGCGGCAGGGTTTTGGTGAGATCTCCCGCCTGCCAGTCGCAGGCAAAGGGCAGGGCTTGCGAGAGGCTTTTACCGATGGCGCGAATGGCAGGGCTGGCCTCGATCAGCGTCGCCTGTTCCAATTGCGGCCAGCAATCGGCGGCGGCCCAAAGCGCGGTGCCGGGGCCGGAGCCAAAATCGCTCAAGGTTTTCGGGGAGAAATCCGCCTGCACCTCGGCCACCATGTCCATCGCCGCCCTGACGGCGGCGAAAGTGGCGGGCAGGCGAGCGGCGAGATAAGCGCGTGCGGCCAGATCGTCGCTGATATGCAACTGCCCGTCGCGTACTTCCTTGCGGTAACGCTGGGACAGGCGTTCGGCGGCTTTCATCAAGGGCGCAAGCGGTTGATGTTCCAGCAGGCGCTCAACGGCGCTTTTCAGGGGTGAGGGGAGTTCCAAGGTAACGGTCCGGCGGGTTGAAGAATTGGGAAACAGTGCTGCGAGGGCGATCTTATCAGCCGGACGTTACGCTGTCCCATTCCGGTTTCAGCAGTGACATCTGCACGAGGTCACCGCGTTGGTCCTGACGATGACCATAGGCCCCGCGCAGCACGCCTTCCTGTTGAAAGCCGAGCTTGCTGTAAAGCGCGTGGGCGCGCCGGTTATTCGGTATGTGGGTTAGCCAGATCCGATAGGCGGAGGTGGTGGTGAATGCCCAATCCAGCGCAAGCCGCATCATCGCCGTGCCGGTTCCCTTTTCGGGAGCGGCAACCACGACGCGCTTGATATAGAGATTATCCTGCGGATCATTGATGTCGCGGAACAACACGAAGCCGAGCGGCTCGCCATTCGGCGACACGGCGATCCGATAGGCCTTCGCCGGATCATTGAGATTGGCAAGATGTTCCGCCGCGCTAAACCGGCCGACCAGCAGGTCGTAACCGGGCTGGCGCTCCGCTGACATCATGAACCCGATATCGCCTTCTGTGGCCGCGCGCAGCGACACCATCAAGGTTCGATAAATTCGACGGCTTCGATCTTCTTGCCGACGAAGCGGAGGGCAACCCCGCCATTGATCAGCTTCAGCGCCGATTCGCCGAACAGATCACGCCGCCAGCCGCGCATGGCCTGCACATCGGCCTGTTCGCCCTCGACGGCAATCTTTTCCAGGTCGTCGGTATTGGCGATCATCTTGGCGGCGACGCCATGCTGTTCACAGGTCAGGCGCAGCAGTACCTTGAGCAGTTCCACCGCCGGTGCGGTGCCTTCCGGCACATGGTTCTGGCGCTGGACCTGCGGCCATTCGGCCTTAGGAATTGCCAGGGCGGCATTGACCGCCTCGATGATCGCGCCGCCCGGCGTAGAGCGCTCCCAACCCTTCGGAATGGTCCTCAGCCGTCCGAGCGCCTCGACATCCCTGGGCTGCTGCTGGGCGATTTCGAAAATGGCGTCGTCCTTGATGACCCGCGAGCGGGGGACGTTGCGGGCGCGGGCCTCACGCTCACGCCAGGCGGTGACGGCCTTCATCACCATCAGTTCCTGCGGTTTTCTCAGCCGCATCTTCAGGCGCTGCCAGGCATCGTCGGGGTGTAGATCATAGGTGTCGCGGGATTCGAGAATGGCCATTTCCTCGCTCAGCCAGCTGGCGCGGCCTTCACGTTCCAGTTCTGCATTTAGAGTCAGGTAGACGTCGCGCAGATGGGTGACATCGGCGAGCGCATAATCCAGCTGCTTTTCCGAAAGCGGACGGCGGCTCCAGTCGGTAAAGCGCGAGCTTTTGTCGATATGGATATTCTTGATCTTCTGGACCAGCTGGTCATAGGACACGCTGTCGCCAAAGCCGCAGACCATGGCCGCCACCTGGGTGTCGAAGATAGGATGGGGAATAAGATTGCCCAGGTGAAAAATGATTTCAATATCCTGGCGCGCGGCGTGAAACACCTTGATCACATCGCCATTGGCCATCAACTTGAAAAAGGGTGCAAGGTCGAGCCCCTCGGCCAGCGGATCGACGATCACTTCCAGATCGGGACTGGCCATCTGGATCAGGCACAGTTCCGGCCAGAAAGTGGTTTCACGCAGGAATTCAGTATCAATGGTGATAAATTCAGATTTGGCCAGTTTTTCGCAAGCGGCTTCTAAATCTTGAGTTGTAGAAATCATTGGGCCCCGGCATATCTCTTCGAATTCATTTCTTTCCTTCCCCCTTGCGTCCTTATTGTCAAGTTGATGACAAGGTTTGAGGCCGTCTATGGCCAAAACTCCCCGGTTTTTAACGGATCGTGACGCCAATGTGACCGAGAGGACACGGTGCCTGTCCAAGCCCCCGGCGGCAGCGGGTTCGGGTCGGTTTTCTACCTGGGCATGAAGCACGAATGCCGAATGAGAATGCCTCCGGTCATGTGACCCTGACATAGCTGGTCATGCCGGTCTTCTGGTGCTCGATGATGTGGCAATGCAAAACCCAGTCGCCGGGATTGTCGGCCACCAAAGCGAGTTGCACCTTTTCATCGGGCATGACCAGGTAGGTGTCGGAGATCAGCGGTACGGCAGGACGGTTGTTGGAGGCAATCACCTGGAAATTCATGCCGTGCAGATGGATGGGGTGGGCGTGAGGCGTGTCGTTCACCAGGTCGAAGATGTAGCTCTTGCCCAGCTTCAATTCGGCCAGCGGCGCGGTCGGGTCGGGTGTGTCGCCCGGCCATGTCACCTTGTTGATTGCCCAGAAGGAATAGCCGAGCGTGCCGCAGATTGACTCTTTCGCGCCGTTTTCCGCCGTGGCGGAGAGCACCAGCGGAATATGCTGGGCGGATGCGAGATCTGGCTTGTCGAAGGGATTGGGCCGCAGCGGCGGCACGTCCTTCAGATCGCGTTTCAAGGACGCGCCGGTGGCACGGAAGCTGACGACGGTTTTTGGCGTGCTGGGGCGAATATCGGTCAGCCGTGCCTCGCTGCCTTCGCTGTCGGGCATTTTCAGGATGATGTCCATGCGCTGGCCGGGGGCGACGATGGCAAGCTGCATCGGCAGGATCGCTGGCACCGGCTGGCCGTCCAGCGCGACGATCACCGTTTCTGCGCCTTCCAGTTTCAGCGTATAGATCCGCGTTACGTCGGTGTTGACGATCCGAACCCGGGTCAAACCGCCGCTGGGCGCATCGTAGCGCGGCTCCACCTGCCAATTGGCAGTGCGCACGGTGCCGAATGTTCCGGCCCGGGCCGTGTCGCGCGGCTTAAATAGCGCGATGAACTGGCCATCTTCGCCCAGCCGCCAGTCGCGCAGATTGAGATCGATTTCCGCGTCGAAGGCCGGGTCGTCAGGGTCTTCTACCACGATCATTCCGGTCATGCCGGTCGCCATCTGGGTCAGCGTGTTGCAATGCGGGTGATACCAGAACGTACCGGCATCCGGCGGCGTGAAGGCGTAATCGAAGCTGTCGCCCTGATAGACATAGGGCTGGGTCAGGAACGGCACGCCGTCCATCGCGTTTGGAATCCGCAAGCCATGCCAGTGAATGGTGGTGGCATCATCGATATGGTTTATCAGTTTTGCGGCGAAAGGCTCGCCCCGGCGCATGCGGATGGTGGGTGGCATTGCCGCCGTCTGGCCCGGCAGAGCAAAGCTCATCAGCTTTTTCGTCTCATGGCTGCCGTCGAGGGTGGCTGAGGTAAACCGCGCCTCGATTTCCAACGGCTTGGGGGCGGCAAAGGCCATGCGCGTGCCCTGGAAGCGGCTGGCAATGCCGAGCCCTGCGCCATAGGCAGTGGCAACAGCGGAGGCTTTCAACAGGGTGCGGCGGGAGAGAATGGGCATGATGGGCGGTTCCAGCGTCGGACGGGACGTTGGTCTTTTAAAGTTGATTGTGGAAATCAGCAATATCCCAGGCGTATGCCTCCGAGCCTATTTCCGCTTCGTTCGCACAGGTGCAGCGAGCTTGCTGAAAAAGGCCGAGGTGCGCAGCAGCGCCCGGAAGGGATAGCGTCGCTCCTCCGTCGGGACCGCTTCGCGCGCCCGCATCCGCAGCAGGGTGTAGAGGATGAACAGCGCCAGCACGACGACCATATAGCTAAACAGCGCCCTTGGTCCGAAATGGTCGAGCAGGACGGAGGCAAACATCGGCCCGACCACGGCCCCGCAGGACCAGAAGAACAGGGTTCCTGCCGAGACCAGCGCATGCTGGCCGGGGGCGGCATGGTCATTGGCATGGGCTGAGCACAGCGAATAAAGCGGCATGGCAAAGGCGCCGAACAGGAAAATCCCGATAAAATTGAGGATTTCGCTCGTTCCCGCCACGAAGGTCAGGAATAGCCCGGCTAGCATGGCACCGCCGGCGGCCACCAGAATGATGGTGCGCCGATCCAGCTTGTCGGAATAATGGCCGAGCGGATATTGTAGCACGACACCGGCAAAAATCCCGATGCTCATGAAGGTGACGATGGCCGTGACCGACATGCCGATGCCTTCGGCATAGATGGGGCCGAGCGACCGGAAACTGGAATTGGTCAGCCCCACCACAATACAGCCGATGGTCGCCAGCGGCGAAATGCCCCACAGGGCCTTGATGTTAAACTCCACATGCCGGGGTGGGGCAGGGCTGGTGCGGTCGGCAAAGGAAATCGGTACCAGCGACAGAGACAGCGCCATGGCGATCAGCGCAAACAGATCGACACCGGAAATCCCGACCGCCGGAATGATATATTGCGCGACCGTCACTGAGCCGAGATCGACGAAGCGATAGATCGACAAGGTGCGCGCCCGTGTCTCGTTGGTGACGCGGGCATTGAGCCAGCTTTCCACCACGGCGAACAGCCCGGCAAAGCAGACGCCCTGGATGAGCCGCATCGAAAACCACGCGGCAGGATGAATGAAGATCAGCATGGCGATGGAGGCGGCAGAAGCAATCGCCGCCAGCCCGGCAAAGGCGCGGATATGGCCGATTTCCCGGATCAGCCTCGTCACATAGATGCAGCCGATGGCAAAGCCGATATTATAGCCGGTGCCGACCACGCCGATCATCGTCGTCGAGAACCCTTCTTCGAGGGCGCGCAGCGAAATGAACGTGCCCTGCAAGCCATTGCCGCCGATCAGAATACCGGCGGTGACGAGCAGGGGCAAAAGCGGACGTATATCGTTCATGATGGGCCGGATTTTCAAATGCAGGTGAGTCGGGCTATAACAGCATGCGACGTTTACCCCGGCAGGAGATGCCGATATAGCGTAAATCCAAAGCGTAAAAGCCTGTAGCCTTGACAAATCGGGCCGGCCATGCGCTTTTCCGCCCGATTTTCCATGCCAGCCAAGCGCGCATTCCTTGCGTCCGTGCTGACCTTTTACACATGTCCAGGATCGTTCGAAATGCATCGTTATCGCAGCCACACCTGTGCCGCTCTCCGCAAGTCCGATGTTGGTGCCACCGTGCGCCTTTCCGGCTGGGTCCATCGCGTCCGCGACCACGGCGGCGTTCTCTTCATCGACCTTCGTGACCATTACGGCATCACGCAGGTGGTGGCCGATCCCGATAGTCCGGCCTTCAAGCTGGCCGAAACCGTGCGCGGCGAGTGGGTGATCCGCATCGATGGCGTGGTCAAGGCCCGTGCCGATGAGACGGTCAACAAGGCCATGCAGACCGGCGAAATCGAGCTTTATGCGCAGGAAATCGAAATTCTCGCCGTCGCCAAGGAATTGCCGCTGCCAGTGTTTGGCGAGCCGGACTATCCAGAAGATGTGCGCCTGAAGTACCGCTTCATCGACCTTCGCCGCGAAACCCTGCACAAGAACATCGTCAAGCGCACCCAGATTATTTCATCCATGCGCAACGGCATGAGTGAGCTTGGCTTTGCCGAATACACCACGCCCATCCTGACCGCCTCTTCGCCCGAAGGTGCGCGCGACTTTCTGGTGCCAAGCCGTATCCACGAAGGCCAGTTCTTCGCCCTGCCGCAGGCTCCGCAGCAGTATAAGCAGCTGTTGATGGTGGCTGGTTTCGACCGCTACTTCCAGATTGCGCCCTGCTTCCGCGATGAAGACCCGCGCGCTGACCGTCTGCCCGGCGAGTTCTACCAGCTCGACGTGGAAATGAGCTTCGTGACCCAGGAAGATGTCTGGACCACGATGGAACCGATGATGACCAAGGTGTTCGAGCAGTTTGCCGAAGGCAAGCCTGTGACGAAGCAATGGCCACGCATTCCCTATGATGAAGCGATCCGCAAATACGGCTCCGATAAGCCCGATCTGCGTAACCCAATTGTTATGCAGGCCGTGACCGAGCATTTCGCTGATTCAGGCTTCAAGATTTTCGCAAGCATGATTGCCGCCAACCCGAAGGTTGAGGTCTGGGCGATCCCGGTCAAGCACACGGAAGCAACCGGCGCGATTGGCCGCGCCGTCTGCGACCGCATGAATGCCTGGGCGCAATCGACCGGCCAGCCGGGCCTTGGCTACATCTTCTGGAAGGAAGAAGACGGCAAGGTTGCCGGTTCCGGCCCCTTGGCCAAGAACATCGGCGAAGAACGTACAGCCGCCATTGCCGCCCAGCTTGGCCTTGGCGCGGGCGATGCCTGCTTCTTCGTCGCCGGTGATCCGGCCAAGTTCTACAAGTTCGCTGGCGAAGCCCGCACCCGTGCAGGTGAAGAGCTGAACCTTATTGACCGCGACCGGTTTGAAATGTGCTGGATTGTCGACTTCCCGTTCTACGAATGGAGCGAGGAAGAAAAGAAGATCGACTTCGCCCACAACCCGTTCTCCATGCCGCAGGGCGGGTTGGAAGCCTTCGACAGCCAAGACCCGCTGACACTCAAGGCTTACCAATATGACGCCGTCTGCAACGGCTTTGAAATCGCTTCCGGCTCGATCCGTAACCAGTCGCCAGAACTGATGGTCAAGGCGTTCGAGAAGGTTGGTCTCAGCCAGACGGACGTGGAAGAACGCTTCGGCGGCCTCTACCGCGCCTTCCAATACGGCGCACCGCCGCATGGCGGCTGCGCATTTGGTATCGACCGCGTGGTCATGCTGCTGGTGGGTGCCAAGAACTTGCGCGAAATCTCGCTGTTCCCAATGAACCAGCAGGCGCAGGATCTGTTGATGGGCGCACCGGCTCCGGCAACGCCGACCCAGCTGCGCGAATTGGCGCTGCGCGTGGTGCCGACGCCTAAGAAAGACTGAACCGATGTGGTCCCGGTTTGCTAGCCATATCCGGGATGCCTTCAGCCACGCGACCGCCGCAGCTTTAGCTGCGGCGGTCGCGTTTTATGGTGCCCACTGGCTGTTCGGCCATCAGCAGCCGATTTTTGCCGCCATAGCCGCGATCATCTGTCTGGCCCCGGGCATTCCCAATCACCTGCGCCAAGGTATCAATGTTGTCATTGGCGTGACCATCGGCATCGCGGTCGGCGAGCTGATCTTTCTTCTGCCGATAAGTGTGCTCGGCGTGCAGATTTCGCTGGCCATATTCGCCGCGATGTTTCTGGGCGCGTTGGCCAATCTGGCACCCGTCACGCCTATCCAGGCTGGCGCCTCAGCACTTCTGGTCATCCTGCTTGGCCCTGCGACCGGTGGGCTGGTGCGCTTTCTCGATGTCATCATCGGCGTCTCCACCGGACTTGTCTTCGCGCTCATCCTGTTTCGCAATGCGACGACACTGCATGACACAGCGACCACGCCCAGCAAGGATGCAGGGCAGGGGCCGCAGGAAAAATAGCGCAATCTGCAATACTGCATTCCACAAAAAAAGCCGCCAGACTGGCGGCTTTTATCACCTATGTTCGAGTTCGATGACCCTTAGTCGTTAGACGTTACCTTTGCGCCCAGAACCTTGGGCAGCGTTTCCGGTGCGCCCATGGCCGCGCCGACGATCATCGGGAAGGGGACCGGGTTCTGCGGTTCCGCGGAGATCGTCAGGCTCTTCGGATTGTCGATATAGGCATTGACGGCTGACGTAACGACATTCTGGAAATCGCCAAGCTTGGCCTGGGCCAGCATCAACGGCATCATGGCCTTGACCATCTGGCCCATATCCTTGCCCGAGACGCCCTGTTGGCTGCCGCTATAGGCCAGTGCCCGCTCGGTAATGCCGGCATCGTCGAAGCGGATATCGGCGCCCAGGAAGGACATTTGCTGCATCAGGCCGAGAATGGCGATGCCGGAGGCCTGCTGCGCCTGCGGGTCCTTGGCATTGGTTTCCATGGCCCGGGCGGTTTCCTGAAGTTGCTTGACCAGGTCCAGCGTATAACCGGACAGGCCAAGCGCCACCGTCAGCTTACCAACATTCTTGAAATCAAGCGTGTAGTTTTGAACGTCAATCGTTCCCGATTGCAGTTCCCAGCTGCCTTTCATGGTCATGCCGCCATCCAGCATGCTGATCCCGAGCTTTTCGATTGCATCGCGGCTCTTTGGATCGTCGACGGTGGACAGATCGAGCTTGAAGCCTTTGACGGTCCCTTCGAAAGCGAGGCTGGCGCCATCGTCCTCGATTGCCGTTGTCGCCTCGGCCTCTGCCATGGACAACACTTCCTTGCCATCCGCCTTGACGCTGATCGGGCCGCTATGGGCCTTCTCGTAAAACAGCATGGAGGCGAGGTCGCCGCCATCGGTCTTGGCCGGAACGGTGACGCCGGACAGATAAAGATCGGAGGCGGTGACGGTTGAGTTGTTTTCAACCAGATTGAGCGGCTGGAAATCGACCCGGTCGATTTCATAGGAGCCGTCCTGGTTTTCGATGACGCCGCTCATTTTCACGTCGCCTATGGAGACTGGCGCGGCATCCGGGCCGGTATCCGACGCTTTGGCTGGCTTCAGCTTGGTACCCCGCAGCGTTACGACATCGCCGTTGATATCGATAGAACTGGCGGTAATGGCGGCATTGCCCCCGGTATAGGATTTATTGATCTTGGCGAGCAAATCCTGGCCATCCAGCGCAAAAGCTGCTGAGGGAAGCACGAGAATGGCGGCACTGACCGAGAGGATACGGCGCAGGGCAGGCCCGGCGGATTTATGCGTCGTCATAACAATTCCCTCTAAGAACAAAAGGATATGCGCGATTGCGCGGTCATGATCCTTTATAAGACAGTGCGGAAATCCGCCATGCTTTTTGTCGTACTCGTTTGATTTTGTCTCATAGACCCCAAACGCCCTGATCGGATAATCCACAGGTGCATCCCCCGGAATCCTTGCCGTGCAAGGGGTTCTCGGCTACGCAAGGGGCATGGGAAAAAGTCTTATACCGCCTGGCGACGGTGGCGATAACGTCACACCGATCGATCTGAAATATGCGCTGGAAGAGCGCTACCTGGCCTATGCGCTGTCGACCATCATGCACCGGGCGCTGCCTGACGTGCGCGATGGGCTGAAGCCGGTGCATCGGCGCATTATCCATGCGATGAGCGAAATGGGCATCAGGCCCAATTCCGCCTTCAAGAAATGCGCCCGTATCGTCGGCGATGTCATCGGTAAATTTCACCCGCATGGCGACCAGTCGGTCTATGACGCGCTGGTGCGGCTCGCTCAGGATTTTTCGCAGCGCTATCCCGTTGTCGATGGTCAGGGCAATTTCGGCAATATCGACGGCGATTCGGCGGCTGCCTACCGATATACCGAAGCACGGATGACCGACGTTGCCGGGCTTCTGCTTGAGGGTATCGAGCAGGATGCGGTGGATTTTCGTCCGACCTATAACGAGGAAGACGACGAGCCGGTCGTGTTGCCCGGCGCTTTCCCCAATCTGCTCGCCAATGGCGCCTCCGGCATCGCGGTCGGCATGGCAACCTCTATACCGCCGCACAATGCCCATGAGCTGTGTGATGCGGCGCTTTATCTGATCAAGAACCGTAGCGCTTCTGTCGAAGAGCTGTTTGCCGATCCGGCTCATCCGCAGCGCGGCGGCATCGAGGGACCGGATTTCCCGACCGGTGGCATTGTCATCGAAAGCCGCGAAAGCATGCTGGAAACCTACCGCACCGGACGCGGCGGTTTCCGAGTGCGGGCCAAATGGGAGACGGAAGACCTCGGGCGCGGCGGCTATCAGATCGTCATTACCCAGATCCCGTTCCAGGTGCAGAAATCACGGTTGATCGAAAAGATCGCCGAATTGCTGATCGCCAAGCGCCTGCCGTTGCTGGAAGACATTCGCGATGAGTCAGCCGAAGACGTTCGCGTTGTGCTGGTGCCGAAGAGTCGTACCGTCGATCCGACCATCCTGATGGAATCGCTATTCAAGCTGTCTGAGCTGGAAAGCCGCATTCCCTTGAACATGAACGTCCTCTCCCAAGGTAAAGTACCGAAGGTGATGGCGCTGAACGAGGTGCTGCTGGAATGGCTGGATCACCGCAAGGACGTGTTGGTGCGCCGGTCGCGCTTCCGTCTGGCGGCCATCGACCGGCGGCTGGAAATTCTCGGCGGCTTGCTGATCGCCTATCTCAATCTCGACGAGGTGATCCGCATCATCCGCGAGGAAGACGAGGCCAAGGACGCACTGATTGCCCGCTTCGAGCTGACGGACAACCAGGCCGAAGCCATCTTGAACATGCGGTTGCGCAATTTGCGCAAACTCGAGGAATTCGAGATCCGCAAGGAACATGATGCTCTGTCCAAGGAAAAGGCAGAGATCGAGACATTGCTGGCCTCTGACGACTTGCAATGGGGAACGATTGCCTCGGAAATCGGTGAGGTGAAGAAGAAATATGCCAAGGCGACCGACATTGGCCGTCGCCGCACGCTGTTTGCCAATGCGCCGGATGCCGATGTCGATGCCATTCAGCAGGCGATGATCGAGAAAGAGCCGATCACCGTCGTCATCTCTGAAAAGGGCTGGATACGGGCGCTGAAGGGCCACAGCTACGACAAGGCCAGCCTGACCTTCAAGGAAGGCGATGGTCTGCGCGTGGCCTTCCCGGCCCAGACCACAGACAAGATCCTGCTGGTGACCACCGGTGGCAAGGTCTATACGCTTGGCGGCGACAAGCTGCCCGGCGGGCGCGGCCATGGCGAGCCGATCCGCATCATGGTCGATATGGAAAACGATCAGGATGTGCTGACGGCTTTCGTCCACGATCCAGCCCGCAAGCTGCTGATCGCCTCGACGGGCGGCAATGGCTTCATCGTCGCGGAAAGCGACATCACCGCCAATACCCGGAAGGGTAAGCAGGTGATGAATGTCGGCATGCCTGACGAAACCAAGCTGGTCGTGCCGATTTCCGGCGACCATGTGGCTGTGGTCGGCGAAAATCGCAAAATGGTGGTATTCCCGCTGGCACAGGTCCCGGAAATGAGCCGCGGCAAGGGCGTGCGCCTGCAACGCTATAAGGACGGCGGTGTATCCGACATCAAGTGCTTTACCCTTGCAGACGGGCTTTCCTGGGAAGACAGTGCGGGCCGGAGCTTCACTCGCAGCAAGGACGAACTGTTGGAATGGCTGGGCGATCGGGCCGGGTCTGGACGCACGGTTCCCAAGGGCTTCCCGCGCAGCGGCAAATTCAGCGGCTGATTGCCCGTTTCGCCCTGCGCACCATGCGGTGGGCAGGGCCGCCGGTTCTGTTTTGCCAATGGCTCAGGCTGTAGCGTATTTCTGCATTTCCGAGAAATATTGAATGCCCTAGCTGATGAAATGGGTAATCAGCGGCGCGTCTGTGCTTTCCGCCTCAGTTTGGCTAAAATGGTTCAGGGGTTTGGACTTGAAGACATCCAGGGTGGCCGGGCGGCCGATGTAGAATCCCTGTACATGATCAATGTCGAACTGCCGCATCAACTCCAGCTGTTCCTCGGTCTCGATGCCCTCGACAAGAATGCGGTGGCCACGATTGCGGACCAGCGCGATGATGTCGCGCAGCATGGAGCGTCCCTTCGGCGTATCGCTGTCGTGAAGGAAGGACCTGTCGATCTTCACGGTGTCGAAATTGAAGAGCCGCAGCCAGGACAGTCCGGCGAAACCGGTGCCGAAATCATCCAGCCAGATGCGGATGCCCATATTTTCAAGGTCCTTGATGCAGCGCAGGATGTCGGATTGACGATCCATATTGATGCCTTCGGTAATCTCGAAGGCGACATGCTGCCCATCGACGCCGGTATCGATCAGGATTTCAGCGACGGCGGCGGCAAAGCCGCGGGTTTTCAACTGAATAGGAGAGACATTGATGCTAACGACCGGCGCGTGGCCGGGAACGAGGATTTCGGTGCAGGCCTGGCGTAGCGTCCACAGGCCGAGATCAAGGATGGACCCCGTGCGCTCGGCAATCGGAATGAACACCGACGGTGTGACAGGCGTCCCATCTAGCAGTTTCAGCCGCATCAGGGCTTCCGCAGCGTCGATCTTGCCGGTCGTGAGGTTGAGGATCGGCTGATAGACGAGGGAAACAAGGTTATTGGCCACAGCCACCCGCAACAAAGCGGCAATGTGTTCGCTATCGTCGCTGCTTTGCGGGTCGTTCGGGTCAAACAGCCGCACGCAATTACGACCATTGGCCTTTGCCGAATAGAGCGCCCGGTCCGCCTCGGTAATGATCTTTTCCAGCCGTGGACCGAAATGAGGGCGTGTAAAGGCCGCGCCGACGCTGACCGTGACGACGTTGATACCATCCTTGCGCTGATCATGGACCAGCGACATTTTTTCCACGGTATTGCGAATCATCTCAGCCAGCAGCCCAACATCGTCACGGCTAGCGGCTGGAGCCAGAACGATAAATTCCTCGCCGCCATAACGGCCAATGGAGGCATTGAAGGGCAGGAGGGCTGTCTTCAGAGCATTGGCGACCAGGACCAGGCAGTGGTCGCCAGCCTGATGGCCGTAATAGTCGTTGTATTTCTTGAAAAAATCGACGTCGACCAGAATTGCGGCAAAGCCGGTTCCTGAACTTTGCCATTCAGCCCAATTGTCCCGCAATCGCTGGTCGATGGCACGCCGGTTTTCAACGCCGGTCAGATAGTCTGTGTTGGAAAGGCGCAGCAGCGCTTTGCCGCGTTCGATCGCTTCCCGATGCTGCTTACGTGCCTCCAGCGCGTTGAGGAAAACATGGTAGCGCTCCTTGTTCAGTCGCCAGTTGACATAGCTGGTGAAGACGAAGCACAGGACATAAAACGTAGCGAAAGCAATGATGTAAGACGTTTCTCGACCGAAGACACTCGTAACAACCCAGAGAAACAAGGCAAGTACTGAAGCAGAGGTGATAATCGACAACAGGAAATACAGGCCGAAAAATAGGTTGGCACCCATCATGAAAATCGCGCCAAACACCATGTAATAGCGAAAATTCTCCACCGAATCGGTCATTGATGCCGGAAAAAGCCAGCCGCCATAACCGATGATGAGCGCCAGGGCGCAGGTCAAGTCTATCATATTGGCTCTCGGGCCAATGAAGATCTGGGCTTCCAAAATGACGAGAGACAAAGCGCCAACCGCAAGACGGCTGATCAGCAAGGTTGATGCAACGTCGGGAATGAGGATGTAATCCATCCCTGAAAACATTAGATAGACGATCACAGCGATCCAAAGGCCATGGCGTGCTGCGGCAATGCGCTCGGATTCGGTCTGGTCTCGATACAGTTTCACGACTTCTGCAGTTCGCTTTCTGTCAGGGGTGCCACGCCGACCGGTTTTCATTGGGTCCGACCCGGGGTGCTTCATGCTGGATTGTTCCACTGAGTTTTACCGTCGTGAATAGGAATGCAAGCTATTCCTTCATGCGCGCTATTCACACACTCAGCACGATACACCTTTTTATTTTAAACCCGAATCGCTAATGTAATACAGCGCACAATTACCCTTAAATTTAATTGGAATTTAGACAAGCGTCAAACTTCTGTATCATGCTGAATATGACGCGCTCTCATCTATTAACCTTAATAGAAAATTGCCTAAATCGCCAGTCGCAATAGTTAGAATCAGACTTTATAGTTATCAAACATTTAATTTTGTCGATAAAACATTAGAGGTAGATCGGATATGCAGTATATAGAAACTGTCTTAGACGGCGAAAGCTTGGTCACTCCAGATGCAATTGCAGCAGAGGTTTTTTCGCCAAAAGGCAAGAAAATCGATGATCGTGAGCGGGTTTTAGCGGAATCCGAATTGGCCCTGGCACTCAACATTGCCTATCAGCAATTTGAGCACGGTAGAGATCCCGCTGCTATCATTGCAATGATGGCTGGAGCGCTTCATAATCTCCGCAATAAGGTTTCTCCTGCCTTATGGCAGTCATTGATACCGATGGCGCAAAATCATAAAGTATCTAAGTATTTTCTTGAGGATCCTTTCACGCGCTGGTCTTGCGTCAAGCCGCGCGGCTATTCAGGGGATGCGCAATTACTTGACTTTATTTACGGCCATGAAAGCGTTGCGAATGAAATTGCCGCTGCTTCGCCTCTCGGGCTGGCGCTGTATGATTACACCAAGGATGCGTCGTCATCTGTCGCTGTACGGGAGCGCCGCGATCTCCTGACCCAGCATGTCGATGAAATTGCCACGTCACGCGGGCCGGATGCTGAAATCCTGACCATTGCTGCAGGCCATCTGCGCGAGGCCAACCGCTCAGTGGCTCTGAAAGAGGGCAGAATCAAGCGCTGGATCGCGCTGGATCAGGACCCTGTGAGTGTCGGTTCCATCCGCCGGGATTTTGCAAACACCTGCATAGAGCCTATCGATGGATCAGTCCGTAGCCTCTTGACCAATCAGCATGATCTTGGAACTTTCGATTTCGTCTATGCGTCGGGCCTTTATGATTACCTTAACGACAAGGTCGCGGTAAAGCTGACGAAGAAGTGCCTTTCCATGCTGAAGCCGAATGGTGTCTTTATGTTCGCCAATTTTGCGGAAGATATTGTCGTCGACGGCTATATGGAAACCTTCATGAATTGGGCGCTGCTGCTGCGCAGCGAGCAGGACATGTGGCGC
The DNA here is from genome assembly GCF_021559775.1 of Gillisella vitis. Lineage (GTDB taxonomy): Bacteria > Pseudomonadota > Alphaproteobacteria > Rhizobiales > Rhizobiaceae > Allorhizobium > Allorhizobium ampelinum. The sequence goes on from NZ_CP056047.1 coordinate 910,215, forward strand.
GTTATTCATGCAAGCACACCTGAAGGCGATATCGATTCCCAGGTCCGTTTCGGCGCCAACCGCAATATTGTCTACGGATTTATCCGCAAGATCGGCTAGAATTAACTATGAGTTTACTGTATAAATCCGTGAATATATTATATTTGCGGATTTGCGCAGAATTTCCGAGGCATTACACTAGCCTGCGCGTTGCATTTCAGGTGCGTGGCTCGTTAAAGAAAATCGATTTCAGTTATTTTGCAGCCAGCATATCTCCCAAATGACTGGTTGTGGTTCCCCAAACCCAGAATTCTTCTGAATTCTGGGTTTTGTTTTGCATGAAAACAATGATTCATGATGCTATAACCATAGATAAATTCAAGCTTTTTGCAGTTAATATCGTCACTTGGTTTTAATCACTTCTGCGCCATATGGAACAAAGGCTGTGCGCGAGCGTTTTTGATTTCAAACCGTGCTCAATACGCAAGCCGGAAGAGTTTTTTGCCTGGCTGCGCCTTTCGGAACCGCGTTTCTGTGTGGTCGGCTTTCGGCATGATAATCAGATGCTTCGAGCCCTACTAAGAAGGCGATGACTGTGGATCAAGAGCGCGAACTGGCAAGACTGACCAGCCTACGCAACCTGAAAATACTCGATACCCTGCCGAGCGAAAGCTTCGACCGGATTACGCGAATCGTATCGGAATTTTTCGGACTGCCGGTCGCGGCGGTGTCGCTGACAGATGTCGATCGCCAGTGGTTCAAGTCCAAAGTGGGAATCGAGCATAACCAAATTCCACGGTTCAAGGCGCCCTGCGCTGAAGTCGCTGAAACCTGTCGGCCGCTGATCGTCAACGATTTTCACAATGACGCCTTTTATGTCGATAGTCCCCTCGGTCAGGCTGGCGTTCGGTTCTACGCCGGTGTGCCCCTGATGACGACGGATGGTTATTCCCTGGGCGCGCTCTGCGTTCTTGATAATGAACCTCACACGGTCGGCGACAGGGAAATGGCTGTGTTGTCCGATATGGCGGCCATGGTCATGGCGCAGATAGAAATGCAGCATGCCGTTGGCCGTATCGAGGCCGCCAGCGGTCTGCCCAATCGCTTCCAATTGTTGAGCGACCTTGCCGATATTGGCAAGCACGGCGGGGGCAAGGAACGGTTGATCGGCGTTCTCGATCTTGCGCGCACCATGCAGTTCGACCGGTTGTCGCGTGTCATGGGCCCATCGCATCTGGATGGTGTCATCCGCTCCGTGGCGCAGTTCCTGCAGAGGGCGGTAGGTGATCATACCGCCTCCTATCACATTGGCGCGATGCAGTTTGCCTTGATCCCGCCGGAGGACGTCACATCCGAAAGCCTGCTTCCTATGCTGAAAAGCTTGCTGTCCGATGTCGGTGAGGTGGCCAATCTTCGTTTGACGATGACACCCTCGCTTGGGGTGACCTGGTTCAATCCGGGCGCAATGGAGCCGGAAAACGTGCTGCGGTCGCTGCAAAGTGCGGTTCAAGACGCGCGTGACAGCGAAACCGGCATTGCCTTTTTCTCCGACGATCATGACCTGCTGCATCGCCGTAACTTCCGCCTGTTGCAGGATTTTCCTGTCGCTCTGGCGTCGCAGGATCAATTGCATCTGGTTTTCCAGCCGAGGCTGTCTTTGAAGACCGGTCAGGCGGAATGCGCCGAAGCGTTGCTGCGCTGGACCCACCCTGAACTGGGGTCGATTTCACCAGCCGAATTCGTGCCAGTTATCGAAGCCTCCGATCTGGTACGCGCCATGAGCGCCTGGGTGATCGACAAGGCGCTGTCGCATCTGGCCGTTCTGCGAGGTCAAGGCATCGATATGCGATTGTCGATCAATATTTCGGCTCTCAATCTGAATGAGCCGGAATTTCTGGAACTGCTGAAGGAAAAGCTGGCGAAATACGATGTTCTGCCGGGTCAGATTGAATTTGAACTGACGGAAACGGCGATGATGAGGGAGACCGAAAAGTCACTCGACCTTCTGCACGCGCTGAGCGCCCATGGTGTCCGGCTGGCGATCGACGACTTCGGCACTGGCTATAGCAGCCTGGCGTATATGCAGAAATTGCCTGCTGATGTTGTGAAAATCGACCGTTCTTTCGTCGCGGATATGGCAAAAGGCAATCGCGAGCGCGTCTTGGTGCGATCGATGATCAACCTTTCGCACAGTCTTGGCTATGAAGTGGTGGCGGAAGGCGTCGAAACGCTTGAGGCCGCCGATCTCCTGCAAGCGATGGGTTGCGATGAGATCCAGGGCTTCTGGCTGTCGCGTCCCATGGCGGCGGAAATCCTGCCGGAATGGCTGCGTCATCGTCGTGAGGCTGCCGATCAGGCGGCTCGGGTCGCCTGATCCATTCGTTCAAGTCCCGAAGAGGATGACGCATCCTCCTCTTGAGGCGAGCGCAAAGGAATACGAAGAGTGAGCTTCGGTTTACTCTTCGACGCTGCTCTCTGGCTCATAACGAGTCCAGCCCTGGCTGAGCAGATGTTCCTGCGGCAGGAAGCGAATTTTATATCCCATTTTGCGGGAGCCGTTCACCCAATAACCCAGATAGACATGGGGTAGGCCCATCTCGTTGGCACGGCGGATATGGTCGAGAACCATGAATGTGCCGAGAGACCGTTTTTCCATGGCCGGATTGAAGAAGGAATAGACCATCGACAATCCGTCGCTGAGGATATCGGATAGCGCCACGGCCACCAGTTCGCCGGGGCGGTCGCTGTCCTCGTCCACTTTCGGCAGGCGATATTCGATCACCTTGGTTTTGACATGGCTGTCTTCCACCATGATTGCAAAATCGAGCGCCGACATGTCCGACATGCCGCCCTGCTGGTGGCGATGATCGAGATAGGTGCGAAACAGCGAGAATTGTTCGGTCGAAGGCTGGGCGGCAAAGACGCTGCTGGTGAGATCGGCGTTGACGCCCGCCACACGCCGCATGGTCCGGTTCGGCTGGAATTCTCGGGCGACGATCCGCACGGATATGCAGGCGCGGCAGGTTTCGCAGGCTGGACGGTAGGCGATATTCTGCGATCGGCGAAAGCCGCCCTGTGTCAGAAGATCGTTCATTTCCGGCGCGCGTGGTCCCACAAGGTGCGTGAAGACCTTCCGCTCCATTTCCCCCGCCAGATAAGGGCAGGGCGCGGGTGCTGTCAGATAAAACTGCGGAGACGTAGCAGCCTGCGTGTTCATGCTTTGTCTATGCGTCCTCTCAGGCACCCGGAAAAGCGCGCTTGCTTCATTGGCCGGGAATGCACATTACACCAAGACATCGAAGGTGCTAACGCATCCTCACCTTGCAGGAATGTCGAATATCTCAAATGCATCAAGCGCTTGAGATATTCGAAAGTGCAATGCCAGAAGTCACTTTCAATGATTCCCGGTATTGCCCATGACCTTCAAGTTCATGTCTAGCATGGCTCAAGATTTCAAAAGGTCAACTCTTTCATTTCACGATTTGGTTGCTCAACGTGAAATTGTAGTCATTTCTAACGCGACTAATAATTTTTAGCGGATGTCGACTTTCACTCAGCCAGCGCGAAGCGCAGCCGTGCCGAGCAGCAAGTCATGGACCAATCGCGAACGATCAGTAAACAGTCCCGCCAGCAGGATCAGTGGCGTTAACACGGAATTGAGGATCCAGAACAGTGCCAGATGGGCAATGGCCGTGACGAAATCAATCTTGGTGCCATCCAGGCGAATCATGGCAATTCCCATGGCTCGCATGCCAGGTGTCGCCTGAGTGCGTCCGGCCAGCGACAGACCGAAATAAAGGCCCGCGACGATGAAAAACAGAATGGGATAAAGGAGCCATCCGAGGCCAAGCGTGATGACGCCGAGGAAGAACACCACAACGGCTGCGGGAACCCACAGGAGCCCGACCAGAACATAGTCGATAATGAAGGCAAAGACCCGGCGCGACAGCACGCCGCTATAGGCGCGCCAGTCGGTCGGAGCCACGGTGGTCATATTCGGATCGAAGCTCATGATCGTCTCCTTGGTCGATGACGATGATATGGGAAGCCCCGCTCCGAAATACAATTGCCTGACATCTTTACAGTCTAGCCAGGAATCGCTGCTGGCGTGCTGCAAATGGCAGTGCCGAAAACTCAGCTTCTGGCGAGCCGCTTTGCCGCTTCCACGGCGAAATAACTCAGAATGCCGTCGCATCCGGCCCGTTTGAAGCAGAGCAGTGTTTCCATCATTACACGCTCTTCATCAATCCAGCCATTCAGACCCGCAGCCTTGATCTGCGCATATTCGCCTGACACCTGATAGGAAAAGACCGGCAGGCTGAAGGCTTCCTTGAGACGCCAGCAGATATCCAGATAGGGCAGGCCGGGCTTGACCATCAGCATATCCGCCCCTTCCTCAACATCCATGGCGGCGTCCCGCACTGCTTCGGTGCCATTGGCCGGGCTGATGTAATAGCTGTTCTTGTCGCCCTTCAGCAGGCCTGCGGTGGAAATCGCCTCGCGATAGGGGCCGTAATAGCCGGAGGAGAATTTCGTCGCATAGGACATGATGCCGACCGACTGGTGACCGGCGGCGTCGAGCCCGCGGCGGATCGCGCCGATTCGCCCGTCCATCATTTCGGATGGCGCGATAATGTCGGAGCCAGCATCGGCTTGCAGGATGGCTGCTTTGACCACCTGATCGACCGTCTCGTCATTGACGATATCGTCGCCGCGCAAAATACCGTCATGGCCATGGCTGGTAAACGGGTCCAGCGCCACATCGGTAATCACGCCGATGTTGGCGACGGCTTTCTTGATGGCCGCCGTCGCCTGGTTGAGCAGGTTATTGGCTTCCAGGATATGGGAACCCGTCTGGTCACGCAGGTTCATCTCGATGTTCGGAAAGGTGGCAATAGCCGGAATGCCGAGATCGGCAGCTTCCTTCACCGCCTCGACCGCCTTGTCGACACTCATCCGGTTGACCCCCGGCATGGCGGCGATCGGCTCGACGATGCCGCTGCCGGGTACGAGGAAGATCGGCCAGATCAGATCGTCCACTGTCAACCGGCTTTCCTGTACCAGCCTGCGCGTCCAGTCCGCCTTACGGTTGCGGCGCATGCGCCGGTGGCCGGTAATATCGTCAACGAGGTGGGTCTTGTTGGTCATCGCGGTCTCCAGTCTTCAGGCCTGCTCTCTTATGATGCCGTTTATCATGCACTGGGATGTTTGCCCACTGCGGCAACCTGACCGGCCCCACCTCCGGCCCCCCCGGGCATAGCGATGCTCGAATAAAACCGTCTGCGGATTGTTTGTCTCCCCATAAATTTCACCTGTCGCCGATACCGATCCGATCAATTATGCGATATCGTCGCACAATGATTGATGATGTCGTCCATACGCCAAAGCCCAGCCTGGTAGACCTGTTGTTCGTGCTCTTCCTGCGCGTTGTTGCGCTTGCCTGCCTTTGGCTGGGCTTGCAATTCTGGGGGCTTCTGGTGGGCTTTGCAGGTGACGGCCTTGGGCGGTTCGACCTGATGAATGTGCCTTGGCGCATTGCCAGCTGCGGGCTTGCCGTGATGCTGCCGGTGGCAGGGGTCGGGTTGTGGATGACGGTCTCCTGGGGGCCGGTCATTTGGGTCATTGCCGCCAGTGGCCAGATCCTGATGCATGCCGTATGGCCGGGCATTTTCGGGCGCGATCCGCTGATCGTCGCATTCCATCTGATTGTCGCCGTCGTTTATCTCGCTTTCCGCCTGGCGATCCTGCTGCAAAAGCGCCGGCGCGCCGCGGCATAAGGAATGGTTTACCCTGATACAAGCAGGCTGAATGGTAAGCCTCTGTTAAGCCTGCGTTTTAAATAGAATTTTATCTGCATTCGATATTGTCACTCACAAGGCGGTTGGAAACCAACAAGGCCGCCACCCAAACAGTGAGGCAGACGATATGACCACGACAAAGATCAAACCGCAGGTGTCCGCTATCGATCACGAAGAGCAGACCATCCGTTCTCTCTATCTTGATTCCCTGCATCTGGTGGAGCGCTTGCACCGCCGCCTGCTCGACGTCATCAAGGACGAATTCGACCGTCAGGGCCGCAACGACGTCAATGCTGTTCAGGCTTTGCTGCTGTTTAACATTGGCAATTCCGAGCTGACTGCTGGTGAATTGCGGTCTCGCGGCTACTACCTCGGCTCCAACGTTTCCTATAACGTCAAGAAGCTGGTGGACCTTGGTTTCATCAATCATTCCCGCTCGCGTGTCGACCGTCGTTCGGTCCGTATTTCCCTGACACCGGAAGGCCAGGATATCGCCGAAACCGTCGCCAAGCTCTATGAGCGTCACGTCGGCTCCATCCAGAAAGTCGGCGGTATCGGTCCAGACGAATTCAACCAGATGAACAGGTTGTTGCAGCGTCTCGATCGCTTCTGGAATGACACGATCGCCTATCGCATGTAGGCCAACCGGCTGCAATGTCTGGCTTTGCTGCCTTGATGGAAACCGGTAACGGTCATTCAATCCCGGCAGGTCGATATCGCCTCGCTTTGTTTTGATGCGCGCATGCTTATTCAACACAGTGTTGTGAGCGCATCGGGCCTGACAAGCTTTGGCCATATTGATATGGGACCGCCAGACTGTGGAATAAGCTGGTTGTTCGACCCGCGCTGAAGCTTCGCCTTCGCCCGGGTTCAAAAGAAACTCTTTAGGGCAGAGGGCTTTTGGAACAAGCGATAGCGGCAAACGTTTCCCGCGATGAAAACAATGATTGCGGAACGCCTCCGGCTTTATTAAGCACAATGCCTTCATGGGACATGATCATCTCCCATGGGCTAAAGCGTTTCGGGATCGGTGGATCGGTAGGGAAATAGAAGACTATGGCGGACAAGATTAAACTGGTTTCGGTCTCTCGCAGAGCGTTGCTGAGAGGCGCGGCATTGGTGGGAGCATCCACGCTGGCCGGGACCGCCATGGCGCAATCTGCCGTCGACGAGCTGATCAATGCTCGCTCGCGGGGCAATTGGGACGACCAGTTCGATGCCCAAACGTCACGTGCGGTCGCCTCTGTGACATCAAATTCGCCGATGTTGAGCGCCACCAACCTGCCGAACCTGCAATTGGCCATTTCCGCCTATCAGCAGATCGTCGCCCAGGGCGGTTGGCCGCAGGTCAATCCCTCGGTGAAATTGAAACTCGGGTCCATTGATCCAGTCGTTCAGCAACTGCGCCAACGCCTGATGATCTCAGGCGATCTTGGCCAGGAAGCGGGCATGTCCAATTCTTTCGATACCTATGTTGACGGTGCCGTGAAGCGTTTTCAGGCTCGTCACGGTCTACCCACAGATGGTGCGCTTGGCGAATATACGCTGAAAGCGATGAATATTTCTGCCGATGTGCGTCTCAACCAGCTCAATACCAATCTGGTGCGCCTGCAGGCAATGTCCGGTGATCTGGGCAACCGGTATGTCATGGTCAACATTCCCTCGATGTCTATCGAGGCCGTCGAAAATGATCGCGTCGCCTTGCGCACCAATGCCGTTGTTGGACGTATCGACCGCCCGACCCATTCCATCAATTCCAAGATCTATGAAGTCATCCTGAATCCCTACTGGACTGCGCCGCGCTCGATCGTCGAAAAGGACATCGTGCCGCTGATGCGCAAGGACCCCACCTATCTGACGCGCAACAATATCCGTCTCTTCGATGGCAAAGGCCAGGAAGTGGCCCCGGAGACTGTGGATTGGAATGCGCCCAAGGCGCCTAACCTGATGTTCCGTCAGGACCCTGGCAAGATCAACGCCATGGCCTCGACGAAGATCAATTTTCACAATCCGAACAATGAATATCTGCACGATACGCCGCAGCAGGGCCTGTTCAACAAACTGATGCGCTTTGAATCCTCCGGCTGCATGCGCGTCCAGAACGTCCGTGATCTGATCACATGGTTGCTGAGGGATACGCCCGGCTGGAACCGTCAGGAAATCGAGCGGGTCATCTCCACGCGCCAGAACAATGTGATCAAGCTTTCGCAGGAAGTCCCCGTCTATATCGTTTACATCACGGCGTGGTCTGCCAAGGACAATGTCGTGCAGTTCCGTGACGATATCTACAAGCGTGATGGCGATGCCCAGTTGGCGCTGCAAACCAACATTGGCGTGGAGCAAAATCCGGGCCGGATTGAGGACGACAATTTGCCGCAGTAAGTCTTGGCACCAGGCATTTTTATCAAGGGCCGCGCTCAAGTTGCGCGGCCTTTTGTGTTTTTACGCGGGCAGCAGTCCGGGTGATACAAGAACAAGCATCTTCTTCCGCGCATTGGCGTGCAAATGTCGCTCTGTTGTCTTGCTCTTGGGGCGCGAGGACGTTAAGACGCGCACGCATCAACGCTTTCAGGAGACTGCGATCATGGCCAATACCGATGCTTTCTTTTCCCGTCCGCTTGCCGAAACCGATCCGGATATTTTTGGTGCGATTGAAAAGGAGCTCGGTCGTCAACGCCATGAAATCGAGCTGATTGCGTCTGAAAACATCGTCTCGCGCGCCGTGCTGGAAGCGCAAGGCTCGATCATGACCAACAAATATGCCGAGGGCTATCCGGGCAAGCGCTATTATGGCGGCTGTCAGTTCGTCGATATTGCCGAGGAATTGGCCATCGAGCGCGCCAAGAAGCTGTTTGGCGTCAATTTTGCCAATGTTCAGCCCAATTCCGGTTCGCAGATGAACCAAGCCGTGTTCCTGGCGCTGTTGCAGCCGGGCGATACCTTCATGGGTCTCGACCTGAATTCCGGGGGCCATCTGACCCACGGTTCGCCGGTCAACATGTCCGGCAAGTGGTTCAACGTCGTCTCCTACGGTGTGCGCCAGGACGACAATCTGCTGGACATGGATGCGGTGGCTGAATCGGCTCGCAAACACAAGCCCAAGCTGATCATCGCCGGTGGGACAGCCTATTCGCGGATCTGGGACTGGAAGCGCTTCCGCGAGATCGCCGACGAAGTTGGCGCCTATCTGATGGTTGACATGGCCCATATCGCCGGTCTGGTTGCCGGTAACCAGCATCCGTCGCCGTTCCCGCATTGCCACGTCGCCACCACCACGACCCACAAGTCGCTGCGTGGCCCCCGTGGCGGCATGATCCTCACCAATGACGAGGATCTGGCCAAGAAATTCAATTCGGCTGTCTTCCCTGGCCTTCAGGGCGGCCCGCTGATGCATGTGATTGCCGCCAAGGCGGTTGCCTTCGGTGAGGCCTTGCAGCCGGAATTCCAGGATTATGCCGCTCAGGTGGTGAAAAACGCCAAGGCCCTGTCCGAAACCCTGGTCAAGGGTGGCCTCGATATCGTCTCCGGCGGTACCGACAATCATTTGATGCTGGTCGATCTGCGCAAGAAGAACGCCACCGGCAAGCGCGCCGAGGCAGCCCTTGGCCGCGCCTATGTCACCTGCAACAAGAACGGCATTCCGTTCGATCCTGAAAAGCCCTTCGTCACGTCTGGTGTTCGCCTTGGCACGCCAGCTGGCACGACCCGTGGCTTCAAGGAGGCTGAATTCATCGAAATCGGTAATCTGATCGTTGAGGTTCTCGACGGTCTGAAGGTTGCCAATTCCGACGAGGGCAATAGCGCCGTCGAGGCAAGCGTGCGCGATAAGGTCGTTGGCCTGACGGGTCGTTTCCCGATGTATCCTTACCTGTAAGGCGAAGAGATGCGGTGCCCGTTTTGCGGTTCGGACGATACTCAGGTCAAGGATTCTCGCCCGGCGGAGGACAATAGCGCCATCCGCCGGCGCAGGATCTGCCCGGATTGCGGCGGCCGCTTCACCACGTTCGAGCGCGTGCAACTGCGCGAGCTGACCGTGTTGAAAAAGACGGGTCGTAAGGCGCCTTTCGATCGCAACAAGCTGGTGCGGTCTTTCGAGATCGCCCTTCGCAAACGTCCCGTCGACCGGGACCGGATCGAACGGGCGGTTTCCGGTATCGTGCGGCGGCTGGAAAGCTCCGGCGAGACGGAAATTTCCTCCGAGCAGATCGGCCTGCAGGTGTTGGAAGCGCTGAAAAGCCTCGATGACGTGGCTTTTGTGCGTTACGCCTCGGTCTATCGCGATTTTTCCCATGCCGAGGATTTCGAACAGGTCATTTCTGAAATTACCGCCAAGATTTCCCAGGATCACGAACCGGGGTAAACATGGTGTGCGAACAGCCTGATGATCAGCGGTTCATGGCAGCGGCGATTAGGCTCGGTCGCAGTCATCTGGGGCAAACCCTGACCAATCCGTCGGTCGGTTGCGTGATCGTTGCCGACGGAACCATTGTCGGCTCCGCTGTCACAGCGATTGGCGGACGCCCGCATGCCGAGCGTCAGGCCATTGCCGTGGCCGGCGAAAAGGCCCGCGGCGCTACGGCCTATGTGACGCTTGAACCCTGTTCCCATCATGGCAAGACCCCGCCTTGTGCTGACGCGCTGGTTGAGGCTGGCGTGGCACGGGTTGTGGTTGCCGTCACCGACCCGGACCCGCGGGTTTCAGGCCGTGGCCTGTCCATCCTGACGGATGCGGGGATCGAGGTGGTAACCGGCGTGCTGGAGCGTGAAGCGCGCTATGGGCTCGCTGCCTATCTGACCCGCCAGACGAAACAGCGCCCGCATGTGACGCTGAAACTGGCGCTGTCGCGGGATGGTATGATTGGCCGGGCGGGCGAGGGGCAGGTGGCGATTACCGGCCCATTGGCCCGTACCCAGGTCCAATTGCTGCGCGCCGAGAGTGATGCCATTCTGGTCGGGATCGGTACGGCAAAGGCTGATGATCCAGATCTGACGGTGCGGCTGGCTGGACAAACCCATCTTTCGCCGCTGCGCATCGTGCTCGACCGGCGGCTGGAACTGCCCCTCGGTTCGAAACTGGTGCAAACGGCGGGGCACGTGCCGACGGTTTGCGCGTGTGGTGAGCCTTCCACCTTTACCTGCACGGAAAGTTTCGAGGCGAGCCGCACGGCATTGCAGGCTGCGGGCGTTGATGTCTGGCCGGTGGCCGATCTTGACGATCTGCTGCGCCAACTGGCTGTGCAGGGGATGTCTTCCCTGCTGGTGGAAGGGGGGGCCGCTGCGGCAAAGGCCTTCCTGAACGCGGGACTGGTGGATCGCATCCATCTTTACCAGGGACCAGATGAAATCGGCGGTAGTGGACTTGCATCGCCGCTTACGCCTGCCAATATACCGGAGAATTTTCGTCATCTGCGCAGTGTAAACTTCGGCGCGGATCGTTTCGATGAATATGAGCAGGATTTCTGATGTTTACAGGCATTGTCACCGATATCGGCACCGTGGAAGACATCGTGCCTCTGAAGGAAGGCGTAAAGCTGCGCATCGTCACAGCCTATGATCCTGATACAATCGACATGGGCGCTTCCATCGCGCATTCCGGCACCTGCCTGACAGTCACCGGTCTGCCAGAGGCGGGCAGCAATGCGCGGTGGTTTGAAGTGGAAGCCTGGGAGGAAGCCCTGCGGTTGACCACCATCGGTAGCTGGCAAAAAGGCACACGGATCAACCTGGAGCGCTCGTTGAAAATCGGCGATGAGCTGGGTGGGCATATCGTCTCCGGCCATGTCGATGGCAAGGCCGAGATCCTGGCGATCAAAGCCGAAGGCGATGCGACCCGTTTCACTCTGCGCGTACCCGAGCACCTGGCCCGTTTCGTCGCCCCAAAGGGCTCGGTTGCGCTGGACGGAACCTCGCTGACGGTCAATGGTGTCGAGGGGTGCGACTTCGACATCCTGCTCATCCGCCACACGCTTGAGGTCACCACCTGGGGCGACCGGCAGGTCGGCGATTTCGTCAATTTCGAAGTCGATACCATGGCACGCTATGCGGCAAGGCTCGCGGAATTTCCTAAGGCATAAAGACTTATGCGCTTTGTGAGAAAGGGCGGAAGGGCCGGGCAGCTCCTTCCGCGCATATCCATCAAGCCGAGGCGGTAAACACCGAGATGCTGCCGTCATCGACCGTCACCATGCCGACGATGGTCGTGACATCGACGCCCTGGCCATCGAGCTGACGCATCAGTTTCGGATTGGCAATAATGGCGGCCTGCAACTTGCGCGCCTGGGCGGAATGCGGGTCCTGGGCATCCAGCGCCTGGCGCACTGGGTCGGATGTTTGAAGGCCACGCAGCGGCACGACTGTCAGTCGCTTGCCGACAACGGGTTGTACGGATTGCGGGGCTTGTACGGATTGGGGCCGACCATCTTCAGAGGCCATCTCAACGGCGGCCTGGGATACACCACCGAAAGAGATGGCGGCAACGGTGGAAGCACTGAATACATGTCCGATACGGTTCATCGGTAATCTCCTGATCCAAATTATCCCCCGGCTTATCTCGTCTTAAACGCTCGCCGGTGATGACTGATGTGCGTCGCAACAAAGGCAATTTCCAGCCCGCAAACTGCCTTGATGGGTTACAAATCCGTCATCTTGATTTTCATCAAATCGCCATGTTTAGCGCGGGCGAAAGTGTCGCCGTCCACCACTTGCCGCTACCGGTTTTCTGGTCGGGTTTTTCACAAGTTTACTGATATTTATCAGCGGGCTAACGAAGGGCGTCTTTTGTTAAAGCTATATAATTGGTGTGCCATCCAATGACCGAAGAGTCAGTAAAATCTCTCCTATCAGCGCAAAACTGATGCTTTCCGGGCTTGGTCACAATAATGTGCGATAGCGCTGGCGGTGGCGGGCCAAGGGAGCGGTATTGCCAGGCTTTAGCGGCATTTCGGCGGGTTTTTCGGAAAAACACTTGCCATTCGGGGTAGGGCATGGTTTGACCCCGCATCCAATCATTGCCATTTTCTCCATCCGTTCCGGGGTGACCGCTTATGTCTGACCAGTATTCCGCACCGCACCTTCTTATTGTCGAGGCCCGTTTCTACGACGACATGGCCGATGCGCTGCTGGACGGCGCCAAGGCGGTGCTGGATGAGGCAGGCGCCAGCTATGACATCGTTACCGTCATGGGCGCGCTCGAAGTCCCCGCGGCCATTTCGATGGCGCTCGACGGCGCCGACAATGGCGGCGTGGTCTATGACGGTTATGTGGCTCTCGGCATGGTTATCAGGGGTGAGACCTATCACTTCGATATCGTCGCCAACGAATCCTCCCGCGCCCTTATGGATCTTTCCGTGTCCGAATCGCTTGCCATCGGCAACGGCATCCTGACGGTAGAGAATGATGAACAGGCCTGGGCCCGCGTCAAGCGGACGGACAAGGACAAGGGTGGCTTTGCCGCTCGCGCCGCCCTGACGATGATTGCCTTGAAGCAGAAATTTGGTGGCTGAACCGATGACGACCGAAAATAACAAACCGCCGGTCAAGACCGCCAACCAGCGCGGTGCCGCCAGGCTTGCCGCCGTCCAGGCGCTATACCAGATGGATATCGGCGGCACCGGCGTTCTCGAAGTCGTTGCTGAATACGAGACCCATCGTCTCGGTCAGGAAATCGACGGCGAAACCTATCTGAAGGCCGATGCCTCCTGGTTCCGCTCCATCGTGGCCGGTGTGGTCCGCGACCAGACCAAGATCGATCCGCTGATCCGTCAGGCCTTGCAGGACGATTGGTCGCTGGCCCGGGTGGACAGCACGGTGCGGGCCATTCTGCGCGCTGGCACGTTCGAATTGCTGGAGCGCAAGGACGTACCCATTGCGGTGATAGTCACGGAATATGTCGAGATTGCCCACGCCTTTTTCCAGGAAGACGAGCCCAAGCTGGTCAATGCGGTGCTGGACCGGATTGCCAAGCAGGTCAGGGTTCCCGCAGTCAAGTAACAGCCCTTCGGGGGAGGGGCAGGGACATGGCAGTGGAAAGCAGCACTGGCCTTGAACATCAGTTGCGAGGTGCCAAGCGCACCGTTGCTATTCTGACCGCTGCCCAGGCGGTTCTGGGCTCTGTTGCCCCCCTGTCCTTTTCCCTGGGCGGGCTTGCCGGTTACCAAATGCTGGGCGCCGATAAATCGCTGGCGACAGCGCCGCTCACCGGCTTCAACATTGGCGTGGCACTTGGTGCAGTGGCCATTGCCATTGCGTCCCGCTTGTTTGGCCGCAAGGCTGCATTCATCATGGGAGCTGGTTCGGCGGCGATTGGCGGATTGGTCGCGACGCTGGCGCTGTTTAAGATCGATTTCTGGCTGTTTGCCTTCGGCCTGCTGCTGATCGGCCTGTCTAGCGGCTTTACCCAGAAGATTAGGTTTGCCGCCGCCGACAGTTCGCCCAGCTATTTCAAGGGCGAGGCCATTTCCTGGATTCTCGCAGGCGGCATTGTTTCGGCGATCCTTGGTCCACAACTGGCGATCTGGCTGAAAGATCTGTTCGAGCCTGTGCTGTTTGCCGGTGCATTCCTGGCGCTGGCGCCGTTGATGCTGCTGGCCATTGCCATTCTCAGCTTCGTTCATCTGGGGCAGCCGCTAGGCCACCACGATGACAGCGCCAAGCCCGCTCGCTCGCTGCGCGAGATCGTACTGACGCAACGTTTCATCACCGGGATGATCTGCGGCATCTGCACCTATGCGCTGATGACCTTCATGATGACCGGCGCGCCGCTCGCCATGGTGATCGGCTGCGGCTTTACCTCCGATCAGGCAACACTCGGCATTCAATGGCATGTCATCGCCATGTTCGCGCCAAGCTTCTTCACCGGAAGGCTGATCCGCCGGTTCGGGGCGGAAAAGATCGTTGCCGCCGGTCTGCTGATCCTGATGGGCTGCGCCGTTGTCGCGCATATGGGCGTTGAGCTGTGGAATTTCTGGGGCGCGCTGGTGCTGCTCGGCATCGGCTGGAATTTCGGTTTCATCGGCGCGACAGCCATTGTTGCCTCCTCCTATCGGCCACAGGAAGCTGACAAGGTCCAGGGTTTCCACGACATCATCCTGTTCAGCACGGTCGCCCTCTCGTCCTTTTCTTCCGGCAAGGTGTTTACCGCCTATGGCTGGTCGGTGATGAACCTGGTGATCTGGCCGGTGACCGTGCTTTGCCTCGTGCTGATTGCGCTGCAATTGCTTGCCGAGCGTCGTGCCAAGGCCTGACGGCTCCTGATACCCTCAAACACGGCCCTTCACGGCGGAACATTTCCCGACGGTTGTTGATTGCGTTCAGGCATGGCAGGGCGCTTTGAAATCCGGTTGCATACTCTTGACCTTTGCAGCGGGAGAAGCGCACTCTGCCTTACAGTTTGTTCAAGAATTGCTGCTGGCCTGGCGAAAATGGTGATTTTGAGAACCGGAACGGAGCGTACTTAAAGTACGTGAGTACCGGAAGCGCAGAAATTGCCATTTGCAGCCGGCCAGCGGCGATTATTGGATAGACTGTTAGAAACAGGCAACGTCCTTGGAGGAGAGGGCGGTGTCCAACAGGGAGGCGTTGGAATGGCAGTTCTGTTAGGCGTAATTCTATGTGGCTTGATTTCCGTGGCCTATGCGGTCTGGGCAACGCAGGCGGTATTGGCTGCTGACCAGGGCACGCCGCGTATGCAGGAAATCGCCGGCTATATCCGCGAAGGGGCGCAGGCCTATCTGGCCCGGCAATATCTGACCATCGCTATCGTCGGCGCCGTGGTGTTTGCAGGCGTCTGGTACTTGCTGTCGGGAGAGGCCGCCATCGGCTTTCTGATCGGTGCGGTTCTCTCCGGTGCAGCGGGCTTTATCGGCATGCATGTGTCGGTGCGCGCCAATGTCCGCACCGCGCAGGCCTCGGCCCAGAGCTTGGCCGCCGGTCTCGACATTGCCTTCAAATCCGGAGCTATTACCGGCATGTTGGTGGCAGGTCTCGCTCTTCTCGGCGTCTCCGTCTATTATTGCGTCCTGACCTATGGTCTTGGCCATGCCAGCGGCTCGCGCGATGTGATCGATGCGCTGGTGGCGCTCGGCTTCGGCGCTTCGCTGATCTCAATTTTTGCACGGCTTGGCGGCGGTATCTTTACCAAGGGCGCTGATGTCGGCGGCGATCTGGTCGGCAAGGTCGAGGCGGGCATTCCGGAGGACGATCCGCGCAACCCGGCCACCATTGCCGATAATGTCGGCGATAATGTCGGCGATTGCGCCGGCATGGCCGCCGACCTGTTTGAGACCTATGCGGTCTCCGTGGTCGCCACCATGGTGCTGGCGGCGATTTTCTTCGCAGGCAGCGCGATACTGGAAAGCGCCATGATCTATCCGCTGGCGATTTGCGGCACCTGCATATTGACCTCGATTGCCGGTACGTTTTTCGTCAAGCTCGGCGTTAACGGCTCGATCATGGGCGCGCTCTACAAAGGCCTGATCGTCACCGGATTGCTCTCGATCATCGGTCTGGCCGTGGCCACCCAGCTCACCATCGGTTGGGGTACGATTGGCAGCGTTGCGGGTCAGGCTATTACCGGGATCAACCTATTCATCTGCGGTATTCTCGGCCTGGTCGTGACCGCGCTGATCGTTGTCATCACCGAATACTATACCGGAACCAACAAACGCCCGGTCAATTCCATCGCCCAGGCGTCGGTGACCGGTCACGGCACCAACGTTATCCAGGGGCTGGCGGTTTCCCTTGAGTCAACCGCGCTGCCGGCGCTGGTGATTATCGGCGGCATCATCTCCACCTATCAGCTAGCCGGTCTGTTTGGCACGGCCATCGCCGTCACCACCATGCTGGGGCTGGCGGGGATGATCGTTGCGCTCGACGCCTTCGGCCCCGTCACCGACAATGCCGGTGGCATCGCCGAAATGGCGCATCTGCCGCCGGAGGTTCGCAAAGTGACCGATGCGCTGGACGCCGTCGGCAATACCACCAAGGCCGTCACCAAGGGCTATGCCATCGGCTCAGCCGGGCTGGGCGCATTGGTGCTGTTTGCCGCCTATTCCAATGACCTGCAATATTTCGCCGCCAATGGCGATCAATACCCCTATTTCGCCGGGATCGGCGACATTTCCTTCAGCCTCTCCAATCCTTACGTGGCGGCGGGGCTGATCTTCGGCGGTCTCATTCCCTATCTGTTTGGCGGTATCGCCATGACGGCGGTGGGCCGGGCCGCTGGCTCCATCGTTGAGGAAGTGCGTCGCCAGTTCCGTGACAAGCCCGGCATCATGCAGGGCACCGAGAAACCGGATTATGGCCGCGCCGTGGATATTCTCACCAAGGCGGCAATCCGGGAGATGATCGTGCCGTCGTTATTGCCGGTGCTGGCGCCCATTGTCGTCTATTTCGGCGTGCTGCTGGTCTCCGGTTCCAAGGCCTCGGCCTTTGCGGCGCTGGGTGCCTCCTTGCTGGGTGTGATCGTCAACGGCCTGTTCGTGGCAATTTCCATGACATCGGGCGGCGGCGCCTGGGACAATGCCAAGAAGAGCTTCGAGGATGGTTTTGTTGACAAGGATGGGACAACGCATCTGAAAGGGTCAGACGCCCATAAGGCGTCCGTCACCGGCGATACGGTTGGTGATCCCTACAAGGATACGGCAGGCCCGGCCGTCAATCCGGCCATCAAGATCACCAATATCGTCGCCCTGTTGCTGCTGGCTATTCTTGCCGGTTGAGGGTGTCTGATCCAACATAGACATAGAAAAACCCGCGACCGTGAGGCCGCGGGTTTTTGTTTGATATCGAGGCTCTGCTTATTGGAAGCCGAGCATGTTCTTGACGCTGTTGGCAGCGCCGTTGCCGCCCGACAGAATCTGTTGCAGGAAGCTGAGGTCCTTGCCGCCGGTTGGCGTGGTGCGCGAGACCATATCGAAGACCTTGCCGTCCTTCATGCTGTAGTTGGCGCGCTGTACGACCGTGCCGTTCTTGTCGAAGTAAATCGCCAAGACCTGCTGATCGACCAGCTGCTGCTTCATGAAGGCCACGGGGCGCTTACGGGTCTGGGAGATATAATAGAATACCTCGCCATCGAAGGTCGCCGTGGTCGACGGCGTGCCGAGCGATAGCAGGACCTGTTCGCGGCTGGCACCGACCGGCACCAGATCGAGCGCTTTCGGGTCCACAATATAGCCGTTATGGAAAACTTCGCCGGTCGTGCAGCCGGTCAAGCCGCCGGTTGCGATCAGCAAAGTCATCGCGGCCAGGCCGATTGCCCTGGCGTCGGGCCGGAAATACCGTCTCTTCAATGATGCATCTCCCATCATGCTCTCTTCTGCCCGCCTGCAGGCCAGGTTCGTTCTTGCGCCAGCCATTTCTTGCGCCAGTCGCTTCTTGTGCTTATCCGCTTGCGTCTTGCCCATATCATTGTGGCCTTTCCGGGGAAACCGAAAAGACGGAGCAACGATATGTTTCAAGCTCCAACCCGCTTTGCCCGATGCGATTGCCATCGGCAGGGCCGGTCCGGTAAAACGGCATTGCAATTCATGACTGCTTCGGTAAACCAGCTTTAGCCATCATGCAACATCGGTCGGGCCGTCGCGCCTCTTTCTCCAGGGATCGGACGAATAGCCGGCAACACGTAAAATAGGCGCTGCGATGATTTTTACCCTGTTCAAGACCCGCCGGAACAACCGCCAGATTATCGACCGCCAATATGCCGTGCTGATGGAAGCCGCCCGTGTACCGCTGTTTTACGAGGCGCTCGATGTGCCTGATACCGTGATGGGCCGCTTTGAAATGCTGTCGCTGGTGCTGATTCTCTATCTGCGCCGCACGGCGAAATCTGAGCGCAGCGGCCAGGAAGTGGCGCAGGAAATCATCGACGCGTTTTTTCAGGATGTCGATCATTCCATCCGGGAATTGGGGGTTGGCGACCAGACCGTACCCAAACGGATGAAAAAATTGGCGGGAATGTTCTATGGCCGCCTTGAAACCTACGGCAAGGCACTCGATTTGAAGGATGAAAGTGCGCTTGCCGCCGGCTTTCGGCGCAATATCCATCCTGACGTGCCGGAAGCCGCTCGTCCGGCCATGACGGATTTGGCCCAGTGGGCCATCACAGCAGAAACATATCTTTTACAAACGACGGAAGAGGCCGTGATCACCGGATCGCTGGCATTTCCTCTTCCAGAGCAGCAGGTTCATCGATGAAATCGCAAGGCCAGACCCCGGCAAACACGCCTTTTTCCTATCACGTCAAGGTCGGACATGTCTCCGCCAATGCCGTGCGGGTGCGCCTTGAGGCCGATGACGCCGAGCGTCAAGGCCTGGCGCAATTGTGGAAAGTGCTGGCTGTCCGTTCTCTGAAGGCTGAACTTCAGATCAGCCGCTGGAAGCGCGACGGTGTGCGCATCAAGGGCGTGGTGGAAGGCGAGATCGAGCAGGCCTGCGTCGTGACGCTGGAGCCTGTTCTGACGCAGATTAGCGAACAGGTGGAGCAGGTCTTCGTGCCTGAGGGTTCCAAGCTTGCCCGCATCGTGCTGGACGGGCAGGGCGAGATGGTGCTGGACCCGGATGGACCGGACGCGCCGGAACCCTTTGTCGGTGACACGATCGATGCAGGCGCGCTGGTCGCAGAGTTTGCCGCCATGGCAATCGATCCCTATCCGCGCAAGCCGGGCGTTGAGTTTTCAGGTCATAACGAGGATACAGGCGCGCAGATTATTCGCCCATCGCCCTTTGCCGCCCTTAAAGACTGGAAAAAGGACTAGATTGACAGTCGGGCCTTGACGATGAACCACAAATAAGTTGTACGCCAGACCAAAACCGGTATTTTGGCCGAAAATTTCACCTGGGGGTGAAAAAGAAGGGATTAAGACGCGTGGTCAAAATTTCTCTCGACGTCATGGGGGGCGATTTCGGTCCCGAAGTCGTTATTCCGGGCGCCGCCCGGGCGCTGGAGCGCCATCCGGAGATTACATTCATCCTGTTTGGCCAGCGGGAAAAGTGCGAGCCTTTTCTTGCCAAATATCCAAAATTGAAAGCAAAATCCGTCTTCCACGATTGCGAAGTGGCAATCGCTATGGACGAAAAGCCAAGCCAGGCGCTGCGGCGTGGCCGCTATGTCTCCAGCATGTGGCGCTCGATTGAGGCCGTCAAAACAGGCGAGGCGGATGTTGTCGTGTCTGCCGGTAATACCGGCGCACTGATGGCGATGTCCAAGTTCTGCCTGCGCACCATGGCCAATGTTGAGCGACCGGCGATTGCCGGGATCTGGCCGACCCTGAAGGGGGAAAGCATTGTGCTCGATATTGGCGCTACCATTGGTGCCGATGCGCAACAACTGCTGGATTTCGCCGTGATGGGCGGTGCTATGGCCCGGGCTTTATTCCAGATTGATCGCCCTTCGATTGGCTTGTTGAATGTCGGCGTCGAGGAAATCAAGGGTCAGGAAGAAGTGCGCGAAGCGGGCCGCATGTTGCGTGAGGCAGGTCTGGACACCCTAAACTATGCCGGTTTCGTCGAGGGAGACGATCTCGGCAAGGGCACGGTCGATGTCGTCGTCACGGAAGGCTTCACTGGCAATATCGCCTTGAAGGCTGCCGAAGGCACGGCGCGCCAGATTGCAACCTATCTGAGGGCAGCCATGTCGCGCAGCCTGATGTCGAAGATCGGCTATTTCTTCGCCAAGGGGGCCTTTGATGCGCTCAAGGACAAGATGGACCCGCGCAAGGTGAATGGCGGCGTCTTTCTCGGTCTGAACGGCATTGTCATCAAGAGCCATGGCGGTACGGATGCGGAAGGTTTCGGTTCAGCCATCGAGGTTGGCTATGACATGGCGCGCAATGGTTTGACCCAGAAAATTGAAAATGATTTGAAACTTTATCACACTCGCTTTCCATCGATGTCCAGGGCTGGTTCCTCCAGCGCCGGGCCGGAAGCAGCGTGAAGGACAGGATAAATATAAAATGATTCGTTCAGTTGTTCGCGGTGTTGGCTCGGCTTTGCCCAAGCGGCTATTGAGTAACCGCGAAATGGAGACGCTTGTCGACACGTCGGACGACTGGATCGTTCAACGCACCGGCATCAAGCAGCGCTATATTGCCGGCGAGGGGGAGACCACCGCTTCGCTTGGCGCTGAGGCTGCCTTGAAGGCGCTTGAGGCAGCTGGCCTCGCGCCCGCCGATATCGACATGATCATCTGCGCCACATCGACGCCCGACAATACCTTTCCGTCGGCTGCTGTGAATATCCAGAACCGGCTTGGCATGACCCATGGGTTTGCCTTTGACGTTCAGGCCGTCTGCACCGGGTTCGTCTATGCGATGACGACGGCGGATGCTTATATTCGTGGCGGACTGGCAAAGCGGGTGCTGGTCATCGGTGCAGAGACCTTTTCGCGTATTCTCGACTGGCAGGACCGTACCACCTGTGTGCTGTTCGGCGACGGCGCGGGCGCGCTGGTGTTGGAAGCGGTCGAAGGGCAGGGAACCATTGCCGATCGCGGTGTGTTGACGGCGCATCTGCGCTCGGACGGTTCGCACAAGGACAAGCTTTATGTGGATGGCGGGCCATCCACGACAGGCACCGTCGGCCATTTGCGCATGGAAGGCCGTGAAGTCTTCAAACATGCCGTCGGCATGATCGCCGATGTGATCGAACAATCATTTGCGGCGTCGGGCCTAACCGCAGAGGATGTCGATTGGCTGGTGCCGCATCAGGCCAATCGCCGCATTATCGACGGTGCGGCTAAAAAACTGGATATTCCCCTGGAAAAAGTTGTGATCACCGTCGATCAGCACGGCAATACATCTGCCGCCTCGATTCCACTGGCGATTTCGGTTGCGGTCGCCGATGGCCGGATCAAGCAAGGCGACCTGGTGCTGTTGGAAGCCATGGGCGGCGGATTTACCTGGGGCGCGCTGCTGCTACGCTGGTAGTTGCCGCAAAAACAAGTTGTTAACGGCGCTTGACCGATTGCGTTCATATCAATAGTCTCTGAGTATAACGATCAGAACTGATGATGGACGGGGTGCTATGGCTGGCAAAACGGTAACACGCGCGGATTTGGCTGAGTCGGTCTTCCGCAAGGTTGGTCTCTCCCGGACAGAATCCGCCGAGCTTGTCGAAACTGTTATCGATGAGATTTGCAATGCCATCGTGCGTGGCGAAATGGTCAAGCTTTCCTCTTTCGCCACCTTTCAGGTGCGCGCCAAGAATGAGCGGATCGGCCGCAACCCGAAGACCGGCGAAGAAGTGCCGATTTCGCCCCGCAAGGTGATGACGTTCAAAGCCTCCAACGTGTTGAAACAGCGTATCCTGCGCTCGCATCTGGCCCGCAAAGCCAAGCAGAAACCGGCCAATCCGGCTGCTTAACAGCCTTGCGGCCAAGGCAGCGTTTCCCGCAAGGTTATTCGCTTGATTGTGTCGGTCTTTATTGTTTGCGAGCGACGTTTTCGAGTGGCCATCTGGATGGATGGCTTGATGACTAGTCTTCAACTCACTAGCCGAAAGACAAGATGATACAGCCTCCATTTCTGATGAGAGATATGCTGTCGTTGAGAGTGACATGATGGAGCCCGTCTTGGATAAGAGCCCTGATGCCTTCCGTACGATCAGCGAAGTGGCGGACGATCTTGATTTGCCTCAGCATGTGCTGCGATTCTGGGAAACCCGGTTTCCGCAGATCAAGCCACTGAAACGCGGCGGCGGACGGCGCTACTACCGTCCTGACGATATCGAATTGCTGAAGGGCATTCGTCATCTGCTCTATGATCATGGCTATACGATCAAAGGCGTGCAGAAGCTTCTGAAAACCAATGGCAATAAATTCGTCATGGCTGTCGCTTCCGGCGATCTGGCGACGATGGAAGCCCTGGTTGCTGCTGGCCAATCCAGCAATGACGATCCCAAACTCGGCAGCGACGACGATCAGGTCGTCGGTCATGCAAAATCTCGTACCAGCAGCCGATTCTTTAACTTCGGCGGTGGCGACGATAGTGCTCTCGACATTTCCGCCGGTCGCGGTTCCGTCGGCAAAGAAGATCGGGCGCTGCTTCAGGAAACCCTGTTTGATCTGTTGGAATGCAAGCGGCTATTGGATCAGGTCCGCTAGAGCATCGTACAGAAAATCGGAACCAGAACGATGCTCTAAGTTTTTGTTTGCGCATCGGATTTATCCGAAAACCGGTTCCCACTTTTCGGTCCGATGCGCTAAAACACCACTCTCACGCCGCCTGAGTTTGCTCAGGCGCAATCGCCACATTGGCGCGATGCGCGGCAAGGATCAGTGCGCGCCGCGCATAGGTGGCGGAACGCCGTCCTTCCAGGGCGGCCGCGCAGGCCGACAGGGCCTTGCGAAAATATTCGCAGGAAAAATCCGGCCATTGATCGGCGAGCAGCCAGGCTGCTTCACGAATTGATCTGACCATGTGGGTGGTTCCGGCAATGACCAAGGCGACCGGCCGCTGAAAGTCTCTGTCTAATGTCATGTCATGTTCTCCGCGGCTCATAACGCCACGGTTAACCATTGGTTCCGCAGAAAAAATCCGATGTGAATAATAAATTTTGGCCGTATATCGCGGGCTGTGGAATCGACGGCAAAGACGTGTTTGGCGTGTGTTTCGGCAATAAGAAAAGAATGGCAAAAAGGAATATTTTCTTAAATTTTGGAACAAATCGGGATGGCGCGCGTTATGCTTGGTGAAGAATAGCGTCATGCGGTGCGCCTCCTTCCGATCAGTGTGCTGGGCAACACGAAGTCATAGCAAAACCCGCCGATCGGACTAGGAATGACGTTTATGAAATCAGCTGCGGCTGGAGCGCTTCTGCTTGCGTTTTGTGGCACGCCAGCGCTTGCCGCCTGCAATATTTCCGATGCAAGGCTTGAAGAAGCCATTCTGGAAAAGCCTGAATTTCGGGATCCTCAAAACCGCTATCTCGTGCATGACCTGCGTAAATTGCGCGATGCGGCCTTTCTTCTCTGGAATTACGGGCTGGAAAAAGATTGCGAGCGGTTGCTGGGCAATATTCGGGAATTGATCGCATCCCCTTTCATGGCGCGGTTGGGTACGAATGACGAAGACGCGACCGACCAGCAATTGGCCGCCGGCGAGCCGCAATGGCATAGGCTGGGCCAGGTCAAGGGAAGCCGTGGCGCTGCCAATGAGGGCGCTCTGATCAGCATCAACGATCTTGATCCTGGCCTGCTGGTCAATGAAATTGTCGGTGCCGAGGTTCGGACTGCCGATGACAAGATCGTTGGCGAAGTTCGCAATGTGGTCATCGGCACCAAGGACCGGCAGGACTATGCAATCGTTGCGGCTGGCGGGTTCTTTGTCCCGGGCAAGGATAGCCTCGTTGTTCCGCTTCGCTACCTGCTTGTCGATCGGGAACGGAAGAGCTTCTTTTTGCGGATTTCGAATGCGCAGGTAAAGGCTGTCCCCTTGATGCCGGACCAGGATTATCAATGGTTGACCGACGAGACATGGCGCAAGACAAACGATGCGATTTTCGAGAGTTTGATTGCAGGCCCCGGGCCTGATCAACCCACGAAAACCTCGAGAGACAGTGCCACCAAATAAGCGGTTAGCCAGAGCATGCTCTGACGGACGGGGACAAGCCGCCAGTTGCCATGCCTGACGTTTCAATCGTCCAACACGAACATTCATTAAAAACGATGTCTGCTACTCCACTGATCTCTATCCCAAGCCATTGATGCTTTGGTATGTTTGGACCGTGGTATAGCTCACCTATTTCACGCGCGGCATAGCCGCACCTGGAAACAGCCTATCTCATCTTAGAAAAGCGACACCCCTTGACCAACCTTCTGCTCAACGAAATCCTGCCTCAGGACATTATCGATACCTCCCGTGACGCAGTGCTGATTCTGAGCCAGGATCTGACTGTCCTTGCGGCCAATCAAGCCTTTTACGCCAACTTTCATATCGCTTCGGAGCAGACGCTGGGGCGGCAACTCTACGATCTGAAGGGCGGCCATTGGAATATTCCAGGGCTTCGATTGCTTTTGGAGCAGATCGTTCCGCAGGACACGGTCGTCAGTGCTCATGAAGTTGATGTGGTTTTCCCGGATCTGGGTCATAGGATCATGATGGTCAATGTTCGGCGGGTTCAACGCGCGAGTGATGCCGCAAATCTTTTTTTGATGTCAATTGACGACGTCACGCAAGTGCGCCTTGCCAGCGCGGAGGCCGAGCGCAGTTGGATCCTTGCGCAGAATATTGTCGATACGGTCCGCGATCCACTGCTGGTACTGGAGCACGACATGAGCATTGTGTTTGCCAGCCGTTCTTTCCTGAAACTTTTCGGCGTTCAATCCACGGAGGTTGTCGGCCAGCAGTTGAAAACGCTGGGGGACGGCCAGTGGAATGTGGCTGCGCTCAACGATCTTCTGGAACGCGTTCTGCCACGCGACGAGCATGTCGATGGCTTGCTGCTGGAGGACGACTTTCCCGGCCTGGGCCGGCGTGTGTTCAAGATCAATGCCAGGAAAATATTTCGGCCCGGCAATCATGTCACTCGGATGCTCGTCGTGTTCGAGGACGCAACGGAGGCCGTGCTGCTCGACAGGCACAGGGATATATTGGCAGCGGAACTGGCCCATCGTATCAAGAACAGCCTGCAAATCATCTCCTCTTTTGTGTCCCATGAGATTCGCCGCGCCGCAGAGCCTTGTGCCGAAGGATATAAGGCAATGCAGGCGCGGATCAGGGCCGTTGCCGAACTGTATGACGTCATTGCTCAATCCAGCGCGTTTGGTCCTGTTAATATGGAAACCTATCTGAGAGGCATCAACAACACGATCCGCAAGAGCCTTCTAAGCCCGAATTCGAACATCACGATCAGCACGAAGACCGAGCCGTTAAGCATTCTCCCCGATCATGCCGTATCGATCGGCTTGATCGTCAATGAACTTGCCACCAATGCCGTGAAATATGCCTTTCCATCGGGGCAGGGCGAGGTTGTTCTCGGCTTTCAGCGCCGGGAGGGGGAGGTCGCGCTGACCGTTAGCGATAACGGGATCGGCCTCAGTGGCAAATCGGAGGGATCAGGACTTGGCACCCAATTCGTCAAAGCTTTCGTCAAGCAACTCGGCGGTTCCCTGGCCAGCGCGACAAGCTCCAGTGGCACGACGTATACCGTCAGGCTTCCACCGTCGATCTTGGCGGAATGAGCTTTGAGGTGTGTTTTGCCCGTTTTTGATCTGTTCGGGCAAAACTCGGCTTGCACCCAAAAGTCAAAAACTCTAGGTGAACCTTGCTCTTCGGAGCGGGTCGGGGCGTAGCGCTGCCCGGTAGCGCACTTGGCTGGTGCGCAGGTTGGTTTCAAAGATCACCCGGCTGCGCCAACCACGTTCACCCTTTTAGGCCCAACCGTATGTGGCAACGATCCGGTGAAAGTCCTTCTGGAAATCAGCGAAGGTGGTGCCGTTTTGCATGGCGCTGGCAATGGCGGTCTGAAAATCAGACAGCATGGTGAGATCGGTGGCACCTGCAATAACAAAGGCGCGGTCGTGGGTGCCGCGCAAAGCATCTGTCCACGCCTTGGTCGGCTTGCTCCGTTTTTGGGTAAAGAAGTCAACCTGCTCCTTGAACGGCTGGTTGAACACGTCAGCGTCGGCAAAACGGGCGTCATCGTCCTCGCCATCAAGAAACGCCGCTTCACGGCCCTGAAGTGCTGCCAATTCCAAGCCATAGCCCAGCAGTTTGCCAAGTGCGTCAGGGGTCCACTTCGCGCCAAGGGTGAGAATGGCGCGGGCGGCGTCTGGATAATCGGGCGCGGACTCAAAGGTGCTGCGCATAGTGTTGAGGCGGCGCGTCGAAAGGCTGGCGGCTAAATCTTCGAGCTGATCCGTCAGATCACTGACCGGATCGGCGTCATCGGCAAAGCTTGCCGTTAGCTGCCGTTTTTTTTGAGCCGAGCGGCCCAAACAGGCTGGAGAATGCAGGAGAGATCACCGGCTATGACCTCGTCATGCAGTCAATTTTGAAGCGAGTACATTAAATCAATGGGAGGGGATGGCGTTTGTTTTCTTTAGCGACGTATCACTTGCTTCGTAATCTTTAACAGTCGCCTTGGCGGTGCGATTTGTAAGCTTGTTCTTAGGGCATGCAGATAGTGTTGCTGACGGATGATGTTTTGTTGCGCCGTGCAAACCGTTTTAAACCCAATATCCGAGGAGCGCTTTTATGAATGCAATTCAGGACAAGGCTGCGTTTTTGCTGCCCGACATATCGACTGGTGATGATCGCTGGTCAAAATTGATGGCATTGGCTGATATGATGCAGATCGACGAGTTGACCGGTGCGCTGACAATAACCAATGGCAAGTCATCACTTACACTGCGTAAGGACGGCCGCATCTCTGTCAAAGGCGTATCGATCACCCAGCAGGCAGAGCGGTCTATTGCTCTCGACGCGGCCGTTATCGATCTAAATTGACGATCTGTTCATGTGGCAGGTTGAAAACAAGACACCGTTTGCTGTGCTCGGCTATTTCGCACGAGATCGGGCTGGTCTGGAGCATTGGTCTGTCGCAGTCCGTGCGCGGTTTCATATTCTTCCGAGCCAGTTGAACACCTTGATGGAAGATCAAGGTGAAATCCGAATTAAACCGGACTATGCTGACAGTGAGGGACTGGAGTTGCAGGCAGACGGGGATTTCTGCCCTTTCAGGCCAAAGACTGATGTGCTTTTGACCGGTGAAGCGCGTGCCCGTGCGGGCTACGAGGTTAATAAGGTCGAAGTAGGCTTCGATCTGGCTGGACGTGGCAAACGCGCAATGGTTTTTGGCAAAAGACAGTTGCGCCAGAAGGTCGGAAAACTGGATCTGGAAGGGTATGAGGCGTTTAAAGCATGCGCCTTGAACTGGAAGCATAGCCTTGGTGGCCCGGACTTTCTCGATCCTGGTGGAGAAGCCAATAAGGATAATCCGATTGGTATGGGATGGACATCGAAATGGCCAAACATTCCGAACGGGACTGAAGTTTTCTTGCCGTTGATCGAGAACCCGGAAGCCTTCGTTGATGCACGGCCCTTGCCTGCGCCTATTGGCTTTGGTGCCATCCAACCCTCATGGCAACCGCGGGCATCTCATGCCGGAACCTATGACGATGACTGGCGTAAATATGAAGCTCCCTTGCTGCCATCAGACTTTTCCGAGCAATTTTACCAAGTGGCGCCGGCTGATCAGATATTCGATCTTAGGGGGGGAGAGTCAGGCCGCATCTTTGGCATGCACGAAGAAGGCGACTACGGCTTTCGTCTGCCTCAAGTCATTATGGATTGTGGTACCTGGATCAGAGGTCATAAAGTCGAAACAAGACCAAAATTGATTTCTGTGCTTTTGAATGGTTCCGACAAAACGCTGGAAATGGTGTGGAACACCAGCGTGCCATGTCCGACGGGCGACATGTCGGTTTCGCATTGCCGCGTCCATATCAAGCAGATGGCTGGGGTGGAGCGATGAGCGCTGTTGCCCAGGTTTACGGCGTTGGGATTAATTGTCCGTTGGGCAAAAGTCTTGCGGATGCGTCCAAGGCCTATGCTGCAAATGAGCATAATTTTGTGAAGTCTGAAAAAGGCCCCGTGGGTGCGGATGGCGCATCCGTCACGCTTTCCTGTGTGATGCCTTTTGAAGACGTCCGGAATTTCGAACGGAGGCTGCAACGGCTTTTCGCAGGTGCCGTGGACGATATGATTGCAACGCTCACCATTACATCCGGCCCTGTTGCGATACGGATTGTTGTGCCGCGCTGGCTAGCCAGGCATAAAATCGGGCAAAGCTTGATGTCCTGGATCGGCGACACTTGGCCCACTCTGTTTACGGACGTGGTTCTGCTTGCCGATGGCGATACATTGGCAGCCTATGAACTGGTCAAGGGATTGCGGCAGGTTGCGGAGGGAGAGGTTCCCGCCATGGCCATTGCTGCGCTTGACAGCTATATGGATGCAGAACTCCTCGACATACTCGCGATAAACGATCGTATTTATAAGCGTGGTACGCCGCATGGCCTTGTCCCCGGTGAGGCGGCGGTTATTGTGATGATCGGTTCAAACGCGGCATTCCCGGATGCCTCACCTGTTGGCACGGTAAGATCGGCCTTCAATGGCTTTGAGACCGAAAATCTCTCGGCGCCACAAGGTATCATTGGTCGGGGTCTGGCAAAGCCGCTGCGTCAGGCTTTTGAAGCCTTTCAGCCGGATCGGTTTCTGGTCGATCTGAATGGCGAACGGTGGCGCTCGGAAGACCTTGGATTTGCGCTTTCGGGAGCGCTCATTCCTGACAGGTTGCTCTCGGACTTAGAAACACCTCTCTCGAATACCGGTGACTGCGGTGCCGCCAACGGCTTGGTGATGACAGCATTTGCTTTGTGCTCGCCTGCGGACACGATCGACACCGATGTTTTCGCAGGCGATGATCAGGAACGACGGCCCAGCCTTCTATCGATCCTATCGACTTCGCATTTTGAAGGCCCCCGCTGTGTCATCGCGCTCGAGCGCTATGGAAAGGAGAACTGAGCCCATGCAGGAAACTGTCTCGATCAACGGCTTGACACTCTGCCATAAACATTCCGATGGCTGGGTTCGCTCGACACTGCCGGATCTCTGCATAAGCCAGGATAAACCGGTGCCTTACACCAACACCGCCTATGCCCGTGATCTCGCCAAAGGCACGACCACGGTATTCTCTCATGGCGGTGCCATGAATGGCATCACGGGTTCCGAATTCTACCGCTCCTTCGGCGATGAACCTTGAAACTGCACACTTGAGCTAAAAACGCTGCATCTCTGCTCCTTCGAATAACAGGAAGCCAGGCCGATGATCTGAAAAAATGCCCGACCCCGTACGCCCAGGATCTACCATTGGTGTTCCAACAGGCTGCATGACGGTGCCGAGCTCCACCATGCAGCCGATTGCAGTGGTCGCGCTGCTCTAAGTTTTTGTTTACGCATCGGATTTATCCGAAAACCGGTTCCCACTTTTCGGTCCGATGCTCTTAGGATGCGTGCGGAGCCCAGCAGGTCTGCGGTCTTACCACCGCATAAAGCCGCGCTGGGGCGTCAGCGTGTGGATAACGGCGGCGGGGGAGGTGGCGTGGCTGCACCCGTCCCTAGCGAACGTTGCACCATGACGCTGTCCGCCCAGCGGCCATAGCGATAGGCTACGGCCGGCAACAGGCCGACGCGCACGAAGTTGAAACGATCGTGCAGGGCAAGCGAAGCCGCATTGTCGGCGTCGATGTAGCCGATGATCTGCCGGAATCCCGCTGCAGCACAGGCGTCGATCAGACCGCGCAGCAACTGGCTTCCGACCCGCTTGCCGATATGGTCGTGATGCACATAGATCGAGTGTTTGACCGTATAGCGATAGGCCGGTCGCTTGCGAAACAGAACCACATAGGCGTAGCCCACGACCGTGCCGTCAATGGTTGCGACAATATGGGGAAAGCGTTTGCTCTTGAGGTTCTTGCGCCGCTCCCGCAGGTCGTCCGGCTCGGGGGTGTCGCTGTCGTCCACGCCCTCATCGAGGCCGCGGCGGATATGCCGTCGATAAATCGCTAGCATCGCTTCCACGTCTGCGTCGCGCGACGGCCGGATGACGATCCGGTTGTCCTGCTCCATCATTTGTTCCGACATGGCCAGACTACTCCGCAACGACGTAGGTATAGAGCCGCACGCGCCCGGCGGCATCCGTTTCGCGATAGACGCCCTGGATTTCCACTTCGAACCCGGGGAAGGTGTTGAAGCAGGATTCGAACATCTTGAGATAGTCGATCATCGGCTGCGCCAGATCGGTGAGCCGCTCACCCGGAACGATGGTGGCGATGCCCGGCGGATAGACCACGAAGGGGGTTGTCGCGATGCGTCCAGTAATCTCGTCGATCGGCAGGTAATCGACGTCGTTGCGCACCAGGCTGCGTGCCGCGTCATGCGGAGACATCGCCATTGGTGGTAGGTGCGCAGCAGAAAACTGCTTTGCCTGCAACGCGCTGACGTTGGCATCCCGAAAGAAGCGGTGCAGATCGCCGCAGAGATCGCGCAGGCGCACGCCGGCATAGCGGCCTGGGCGCCGACGGTAGAATTCCGGGATCACTTCTTCCAGTAACGCATTGTCGTCATGCAGCTTCTTGAAGGCCACGAGGCCGCTTATCAGGGTGCCGGCCTTGCTTGCCTCGACCCCAGGCGTCAGCAGGAAGAGCAAGGAGTTGAGGTCGTTCTTCTCGGCAACAATGCGGTTTTCGCGAAGATATTGCGCTACGATCGGGGCAGGAATGCCATGTTCGGCATAGAGACCAGTCTTGCGGTCGAAGCCCGGCGTCAGCACCGTCAACTTGTTGGGGTCCGTCATGGCGAACCCCTGTTCCATGCCGCTAAAACCATGCCAGGATGCATCGGGGGTGAGGTGCCAGAAAGCCGGGTTTGTCGCCAGCTGGTCGGTGGCAATGCTCTCCCATGGCACGTCGTGCGAGGCGCCGGGGCTTGCAACATCAGGGATCAAGACGCGATCCGGCACGAAAGGCTCGAAGAACCAACGGCGCTCTGCACGCGGCTCCTTGTCCTCGAATTCCCTGCGCACGGCGCGCATCTTCTTCCTGAGTTCGATCCCGAGGCGGATCGTATCGTCCCACAGCACCTCGCCGGAACGACCCTTCATCATCTGCGCGCCGACATCGAGCGAGGCGAACAGGGGATAGAAGGGCGAAGTGGAGGCATGCTGCATGAAGCTCTCATTGAAGCGCCGGTGCTCCACACGCCGCTTTTGCCCGGCAATATGGCGATCCTTCATGTGGATCTGCGACGCCTGCGAAAAGCTGGCGAGCTGCTTGTGCGTGGATTGGGTGGCAATGATGCCGGGGGAATCCGGGCCAAGATTGGCGAGCCCCATGGCGAACCGCCCCGCATAGAGCGGGTGAAACTTCATGAACCCGGCCCAGGCCTCGTCGAATAGGATGTAGTCACAGAGATGACCGATCGATTTCAGGATCATCTCGGCATTGTGGATCGTGCCGTCATAGGTGCACTGCTCGACGACGGCAACACGGAATGGCCGCGGTTTCTGCCAGGCGTCAGGATCCTTCACCAGGGGATTGGCGCGAATGCGCGCGCGCAGCGCGGTCTCGTCCAGCGACGCGTAGTCGATCGGGCCGATGAGACCATGCGCGTTGCGCGTGGTCGGGAGGTAGATGGGAATGCCACCCGATATCATCAGGGCCCCATGGTGCGCGGCCTTGTGATTGTTGCGGTCGAACAGCACGAGGTCGCCATCTGTGACAAGGGCGGAAAGCGCGACCTTGTTGGAGGTAGATGTTCCGTTCAACACGAAATAGGTCTTCTCGGCGCCGAAGATCTTCGCCGCTTCCTTCTGTGCCGCAAGCGCCGGTCCCTCATGAGTCAGGAGGTCGCCGAGGTCGAGTACGGAATTGTCGAGGTCGTCGCGGAAGACCGCTTCGCCAAGGTGCTCCATGAACACGCGGCCGATCGGGCTACGGCTGTAGAACACGCCGCCATTGTGCCCGGGGCAAGTCCAGAGATGATTACCTTCCTCTGCGTAATCCACGAGCGCGCCGAAGAACGGCGTTTTCAGCGTTTCGGCATATTGCTTCAGACGGCTGATGAGGTTCTTCGCGATGAAAGCGGGCGTTTCCTCCGACAGGAAAACGTAACCATCGATGAAGTCGAGCACCTCGACCGGCACGTCCTCGAAACGCTTTCCACGGATCAGGAGGATGATGGGGAAATCCAGCCCGCGGCGGCGCATCAAGTTTATGAGGTGAGAGGTCTTGCCTTCAAGCCCCTTTTTTCCCCAATCGACCATCATACAGCCGATCGCGGCGTCGGTCTGAACCACGATCTCTGCGTCGTCCAGATTGCGGGCACGCACCACTTCAAAACCGGAACGCTCGATTTCCTGGATGATCTGTTTGTAACGAACGCCCTCCAAATCCTCGCTGTCGAACGAGGGTGTTGCGAACAAGAAGTTGAAGCGTCTGAAATAATCCATGCCAGCATCCAAAGTTGATCGAGCGAAAGCTGTCGCCTTATTTTATGACGGGGCTGTGACAACGGCGATGCGCTACCACTGGCGTTCGTTCAAAAGGTCAATGGAGAGCAAAGCCTGAACACGGGAATGCTGAACACGGGAATGCATGAATAGTCTGCCGAGAGGGCTACTGGATCTCACGAAGACCGGAGACTGATCAGGCCGTCGCGGCAGGGAAGGGAGGACTCTGTCGCGATCGGCATGCAGTTGCACGTTAGGCGTTCTTAACTTAACGACCCAAAATGCTCCATTATGATTGAACTGCCGGTCCCACCGTGTTTGAACGGCGGCAACCGGCGACGAAGTGATGGCGGCAGAAATGACAGAACAGTTTGACATGTTTTCGGGAGAGGTTTCGCGCGATCGGCTGGTTGTTCGTGCCAAATCAAGACCCGTGAAGCCTGAGCAACCGGTCGCTTCCATGAGTGAAGAGGAGATGGTTCGCCATTTGTCGGAGACGGGCCGCTACCGCATCCTCACAAAACTCGTGCCGCGCGCAATCGAGCGGTTCCCTCGTCCGGAATTCCCCCTCAAGGGCATCCTTCTTGACACCGAGACCACGGGCTTGAATTGGCGCAAGGATGAGATCATCGAGATCGGGCTGATCGCGTTCACTTTCGATTCCAATGGAAACATCGGTGACGTGACCGAGGTCTATGGCGGGCTTCAGCAGCCAAGCATGTCTATTCCCGCTGACATCACGAGGCTCACCGGCATCACCGATGAGATGGTCGCCGGTCAATCGATCGACATGGCCGCCGTCCAGGCCCTGATCGAACCCGCGGATTTGGTGATCGCCCACAATGCCGGTTTCGACCGGCCATTCTGCGAGATGTTGTCTAAGATGTTTGCGGGCAAGGCCTGGGCCTGCTCGAATGCCGAGATCGATTGGTCGTCACGGGGATATGAAGGCACCAAGCTTGGCTATCTCATCGGGCAGGCGGGATTCTTCCACGATGGGCACCGGGCGGTCGACGATTGTTTCGCGCTCCTGGAGGTTTTCGCAAGGGACAATGATGGAACGGCCTCCACCGCTTTTGCTGAACTCTATCAAGCAAGCCAGCGATCGCGTGTCCGGATCCTTGCCGAGAATAGCCCCTTTGACATGAAGGACCACCTGAAGGCGCGAGGTTATCGCTGGTCTGACGGAAGCGACGGCCGTCCGAAATCCTGGTGGGTCGAAGTCGATGAACAGGCGCTAGACGAGGAACTCTCATACCTGCGAACCGAAATCTACCGGTATCCGGATGCCGACCCCCCGATCAAGCGCCTGACTGCCTTCGACCGTTTTAGGGCTTGATGCCATCGCTTTGATCACTTTCCGAGAAGACCAATGCTTTGAGTGCATGGCTGACCTCAGACCTTGTGTCTTATCGACGGGCGGGCAAGGGCCTATATTCCAATTATCGAAACGACGTTGGAACCAAGGCAAGGTTGCTGGCGTCAAGAGACCTCACGAAAGGGGATCATCATGAACGTAGCACGCTCTTTCAACAATTGGCGCAAGTATCGACAGACCGTTACCGAACTGGGTCGCATGAGTACACGTGAGCTGCAGGATCTGGGCATCAATCGCGCTGACATCAACAACGTTGCCCGCCAGTCGGTTGCTCGCTAAGCGGCTTTTTCTCAAGCGATCGAATTGATACTACGCCCGCTGATGACGCGGGCGTTTTTGTATGTGGCCCACCACGGAGCCTCAGCTCGATACTTCTGATGCCGCAAAAGGGCCTTGCGCTTCTCGCATAGCTGCACTGCAGCAATGTCTGTTTCGTGTGCGGCGGAAACTGGTATCTTAATTTTCATCGAAGCGATGCACCTCCTCCCGCAGAGCTTCGAATTCAGACGGCCCACTCCTCCTCCCAGGGCACGTCTGTCGGAACAGCGGCACTCCTCCTCCCAGCCGTTGTTCGGTTCTTTTCGGAAAGCCTGCCGCACCTCCTCCCGCGGCAGGCTTTTTCGTTTTCAGGGCCGTCGCATCAGAGTTCGAGCGCGAGCTGCGGTGTCTGCTCGCTTTCTTCGGTGTTCAGCGATGACAGGGTGATCCCAAGCAGCCGCACCGGATGTTTGAATGGGAATACTGAGGCGAGCAGGGGCTCCGCTATCCCCATGATCATGTCGATGTCCGATACGTATCCTGCCACGGTCTTGCTACGTGTCGCTTGGCTGAAATCCGAATATTTGATTTTGACGGTGATGGTCTTTCCCTTGATGTCGTGCGCCTCGCAATAGCGCCAGACTTTTTCGATCAAAGGCCGCAATTCGGCTTTGGCCAAATCGAGATCATCGATGTCCTCAACAAATGTGTCTTCAGCACCGACAGATTTTCGGATGCGATCTGCTCTTACCTGCCGTTCGTCGATGCCCCGCGCGATGCCATAGAAGTAGGACCCCGACTTGCCGAAATGCGTCTGAAGAAACTGAAGCGACTTCGATTTCAGATCGAGCCCGGTTTCGATCCCATGGCGTTTCATGCGCTCGGCCGTGGCGGGTCCCACGCCATGGAATTTCTTGACAGGGAGGGCCTCGACAAACCCTGGCCCGTTTTTTGGCGTGATGACAGCCTGGCCATTCGGCTTGTTCAGGTCGCTTGCCATCTTTGCCAGAAACTTGTTGTAGGAAATGCCAGCTGAGGCGTTGAGCCCGGTGGCTGCCTTGATCTTTGCCCGGATTTCCAGCGCGATCTCGGTGGCGATCTCCATGCCCTTCAGATTTTCTGTGACATCGAGATAGGCCTCGTCCAATGACAGTGGCTCGATGAGCGGCGTGTATTCGGCGAAGATCTCGCGGATCTGGTGAGAGACCTGCCGGTAGACGTCAAAGCGAGGTGGCACGAAGATCAAATCCGGGCACTTGCGCTTGGCGGTCACGGACGGCATCGCCGAGTGGACGCCAAAGGCGCGTGCCTCATAACTTGCAGCCGCCACCACGCCACGGGCCGCGGACCCGCCAACGGCGACGGGCTTACCGCGCAGCTGCGGATTGTCGCGCTGTTCAACAGACGCATAAAAGGCGTCCATATCGACATGGATGATCTTGCGCCCAGAGACGCCGGTCGAACGATCTGGGCTCATGGCCGTCTCAGGCCCATCCGAACTCGTCATGGCGTGATCCCTCAGATGGGTTTTATCTCGCATGAATAAAACTGCCTGACATCCCGACTGCCGCATAAAAGTATTTGGAACAAATAATGAACATAGCATCGGCAAAGAGAGCTGCAAAGCCCTGAAAGGAGAAGGTTATTCGCCGGACCGCGACAGATGCTTGTCGAAACGGGCGAACAGATTGTCGATTGCACTGGCCCTCACCAGGCTTTCGCGAAACAGCCAGATCGTCTTGGCATCCGGAACCTTGTCGCAAAGGCCGTGCCCCAGGAAGCGCATGAAGGAAAGCCGATCCTGGATGACGAACTCTGCCTGATCGTCGGAGAGATTGTAGAGTGCCTGCAGCACAAGGATCTTGAACATCAGAACCGCTGAAAACGGCGGACGTCCACCCTTCGATCCGTTTGATCGCGTTCAGCTTCTCCAGCGGGTCACCAACGGCACTCAGCCGCTCGTAACGTTCGTCCAGATCAAAGAACCCCGGCTGTCCCCGCATCATCCACTCCAGGCAAATCACACACGCCGGATTGAATCACGAAAACAGGCCAAAGGGGAGGCTTTTAGCGGTGTCCGATTGGCAAGCAGATCATTCGTAGAACGCTGGAGAGTGACGTAAGGAGGCCCATTGCTCGGCATCATGTCCGTAGACGACACATGCCGTGCATTCGCGTTCCGCGATGTCGGAGATCTTCTGCGTGCTTCGTCGAATGGCCGGTTCATCATCCATATCGGTGATAAACATTTGCCGCGTTGCAGCGTCAGCCATTGAGTGGTGCATAACGGCGTCAGCGGCAAGCAGCACGGTTCCTGTCTGCGGAAGACGAACCATCACAGACTGATGGCCGGGAACATGTCCGCTGGTTTTCAGCAATTCCACATCCGGCACCAGTTCGATGTCCCCTTCGATGAGACGATAGTGAAGCGACGGATGATCCCATGCAGCCCGGTTGGCCGCAAACCGGGGATGCCCGCCTTTCGCCAGCTCGTAGTGTTGTCTCTGGACGACGCATTCGGCGCTGGTGAACAGATCGTGGTTGCCGGAATGGTCATCATCGAGATGGGTGCATATGAGGTAGTCGATGTCAGATGGCTGAAGTCCGATGGCCGCAAGGCGAGCAACCACCGTATCCTCAGGCCTTATTTCGACGACAAGCCCCGGCGGGTTTAGCGGATCTTCGACGAAGGATCGTGGCCAGCCTGTGTCAATCAGGATGTTGATGCCATCTGGTGTCTGGATGAGGTAGCCCGGAACGGGCACATCGCCGGGCTGCATGAGGCCCAGGTGGAGCAGATAAAGGCGCATGGTTTGTTTTGATCTCCCTTCGACACAATCCGACCATTCACAGAGAATGGCTGGCTGTCTTGAAAGAATGGGACAGGCGGCGTCACAAATAATAGGCGATCCCGGGTACGGCGCCCTGCGCATCGAACTGATCGGCCAATGGTGCGCGCGCCGCACGGGCATAAGCACCCGGCGCTACGCCCAATCGCCGCTGCCAGCTTCTGATCTGATGGGCCTGGTCGCTGAACCCCTGCATTGGCTCGCCTCGACCAGACTGAACGCCCTTTAGGCTGGAATGCAATCGCTCCAGATCTGCGAGTTCCTTTGGCCCCACGCCGAGATGTCGGTGAAAAAGACGGTGCAGTTGACGGCGATTAATCTGGGCAGCCTCCGCGGCCGTTTCGACGGTCCCGCCACGGCACAGGATTGAATGTGCCATGGCGATCTGCCTATCTTCCGAAACAGGTCGCGTGCAGCTCATCCTGGAAAGTAGCCACTGATCCAAGAAAGCCGCGATACGTCGAGGTTCCTGCTCCACGCCAACACCATCTTTCAGAGATTGGGCGGAAGCATCACCGGTAAGCGCAGCAAGATCAAGAAGCATGTTGGCACTGCATGATCCGGTATGGGGAAGCAGCCGAACAAGTCCCGGAATCGTCAGCATCACCATGACGAAATAGGTGTCTAAACATGAATGCCATGCCCGGCTTCGAGACTGTAAGCCAAGAAAGGACACGCTCGGCACCAGTTCGCCATCCTCCGTCGCATTGGGACGGCCCATATTGACAGATAGTACCGCCAGAGGGATGGGGCTAGTTCGGATTAGACGTCCTGCATGTTCTCCTGACAGATCTTCAACGAACCAATAGGCTTTAACAAGCGTAGCGAGATCGCGAGCAGGAGGAATAATTAGGAACATGAAGCCTCCTTCCTTCTGGTTGCTTATCTCAGTCATCAAATGCGCTGACCGGGCTTTCGCAAAAGTCCCACTGCCTGCGCAGCGATTTTGCCGAAATCTATCCGAGTGTCGAGATCGAATCGGCCATAGGGAGTAACATGAACGTTGATCAGCGGTATGAGATCTTAGAACTCAATAAGGTGAGATATCGGGTCGGCTTTCGCGGCCTCGTGTCGAGCGTATGTGCTCTCGCATTCCTGGTTCATGGTGCATTTTCTCCATTATCAGGCGGGTAAGGACGTAAATGTTCGTATCGTTGTTCTGATTACGTTCCGTTTTATTTTGGAGTCAAGAAGGCTGGATTGCCTCGTTGAGGCGTGCACAAAAGAAGAACATCCGTGGGACTTTCGTGGGACTTTTTGTCCCGCTGCTTGCATTTGATGTCTTTTTGTTCTGATTTTTATTATTTCAGCCGCATTTTTCGCTTGCGCGCCAAAGGCAGAAAATCTATAGGCATCTTGCTCTTAGGAGCGGGTCGGGGCGTAGCGCAGCCCGGTAGCGCACTTGACTGGGGGTCAAGGGGTCGCAGGTTCAAATCCTGCCGTCCCGACCATTTATTTCAATCACTCCCCCAATTTTGGGTGATTGCCTCTCTTCAAGCCATATGCCTATTTTCAGCGTTACAGCGCCTTGCACTCAGGTTTGCTGAAGCCCTTTTATTTTGGGGAGAGGCGGCGGCTTTGTGCTCGCGTATTCCATTCAGGGCGTAAGCTAATCTCAAGAGTTTTATGTTTATAATGTATAATGCTTTTTTTGCGGTGCACATAATAGGCAGATTTTTTCTGTAACCATCTATATTCTAAGGGCTATTCTCAGATTTTCTGGGCTTTGAAGAGACTGAACAGGCTGCAAAAGCGCCAAATGGTGCTGCACTGGTATCGATAAAGTCCGGTCTCTGCCTTATATTGGGTGCAGTGCAGCAATATGCCTTGTCGTTGGTCCTCATAACCTTCGAGATTAGCATGAGACGATATTCACCATGAGTTTCTGAGGGCCAGAAGTATTGGCGGCTTGTGAAGCAGACGAGAGAATGCAGCCGTCAGGAAGGCAGATGTGATGCGATTGAATGTTCCAAAATCGGTGGCCGCCATGGTTCGCCGCCAAAAAAAATTACAAAAGGCATTTGTGGATCTGGTTGAGAGCGCCACGCCGCGCGAAAAGGTCGCGCCGAAACCGAGAAAGCCCGCCCAGCCGCGCCTTGTTGAAAACACTAGCTTCGGCAGCAATCCCGGACATTTGCGGATGATGACCTATGTGCCACCCGGCTTGCCGCCGAGCGCGCCGCTGGTGGTCGTGCTGCACGGTTGTGGGCAGACGGCCAAGGATTTCGATGATGGCAGCGGCTGGAGCCGTCTGGCGCGTCAGCATGGTTTCGCGTTGCTTTACCCCGAACAGCGCAGCTCCAACAATCCGAATGGGTGTTTCAATTGGTTTCGCCCGAGTGCTGTTGCCCGTGATCGCGGCGAGACTGGCTCGATCCGCCAGATGATTGACACCATGGTCGAGGCTCATGGCCTCAGCACCGACAATGTTTTCATCATGGGCCTGTCGGCCGGTGGGGCGCTGGCTGCTGCGGCTCTTGCCGCCTATCCCGATATCTTCAAGGCGGGTGCGGTGGTTGCCGGGTTGCCGGTTGGTGGTGCGCGCGATGCAATGAATGCCTTGAACATCATGCATAACGGTGTGGCCAAAGCCCCGGATGAATGGGCGCAACTGGTCTATCAGGCCGCGCCTGAAGGTCGGGACTGGCCAAGGATTTCGATCTGGCAGGGTAGGGATGACAATGTCGTCCATCAGAAGAACGCAGATGCGCTGGTCATCCAATGGCTTGCCGTGCATGGCTTGCTGGACGGCAAGGCAAAACCTGTGGCCTATGGCCGGAGCGACGGCTATGTCTGGCATGACGCAGACGGTGCGATCAAGGTGGAATATGCCGTAATGGATGGCCTGGGGCATGGTCTGCCGATCAAGGCGGGTGAGGGGCAGGCAATGCCCTATATGCTACCTGGCGACCTGCATTTGCCATCCCTGCTGGTGGAAAGCTGGGGTCTTGACGTGACAGAAGGCAAACGCAAGGTCGCGTGATTTGCCTGCACTTGAAATGATACCGCGGCTACAAAGTCTTACAGCTCCATGCGAGCTAACGCATGGAGCTGTAAGAAAAACTCTAGTGTTTGCCTTAGGAAAAGTGGGTTGCGATTTTCCTAAAAAGACAAACGGAAACAAGAGAAGTCAGAACCTGTCTGGTTCTACCTGAACGTGACGGGCTCCAAGCGGCTGGGGATTATTTCTGTTCGACGGCGACGCCGTCTTTGCCAATGCTGAGTTCAACGCCCTTGGGC
Organism: Gillisella vitis; assembly: GCF_021559775.1. Classification (GTDB taxonomy): domain Bacteria; phylum Pseudomonadota; class Alphaproteobacteria; order Rhizobiales; family Rhizobiaceae; genus Allorhizobium; species Allorhizobium ampelinum. Next base: position 950,723 of record NZ_CP056047.1, read on the forward strand.
TTGGTTTCCTCGTGATAGGCATAGGCCCCGAGGCCAACCACGATGACGACCAATGCGCCGATGATCAAATAAAGACCGTTTGTGCGGTTCATGCTGTCCCTCTTCTGTCCGTGCGCCAACTGTTTCGGCTGAACGCGCTCAAAACGCGACAGAAGGGAAAATGTTCCACTGGCGTGGAAAAATTCTCAATCGGCGGGATTAGACGACGATGCGCTTGGCAAGCAGCAGGGTGCGCTGCTCTTCGTCTGCCACGTGCTTGGCCCGAGCTTCTGAGGTTAACAGCGAGCTTGGCGTAGCCTCGGTTGGCGCGGTCTGGGGGAGAAGGTTTCGGTAGATCGCCAATGTTTCGGCCACCATTTTTTCAAGCCGATAATTGTTACGGCGGCTCAAGGCGCCAGCCGTAAACTGTGCCCGCGTCAGGGGATCGCGAAAAGCGGCCATGGCGTCTGCAAGCGGCTTGATCTCATCGCTATTGGGAACGGCAAAGCCGTTGACACCATTTTCCAGCACGACGCTCGTTCCGCCCACGGATGTCAAAACGAGGGGAAGGCCACCGGCTGCGGCTTCCAGCATCGCATAGGACATGGCCTCGTAACGGCTCGGAGCAACCAGGATGTCAAAGGCCTGGATGGCGTCATGCCCACTTATATCGCTGCGGATCTGGGCCTTGCCGTCAAGGCCAAGAGTTTGGATCATGGCGCGCAGTTCCGCTTCCCGCTCGCCGCTGCCGATCATCACCAGCCGGGCCTGGGGCATCAGGTCTGCAATGCTGGCAAAAGCGCGGATCAGCCGCTCCGGGGCTTTCTGGGCCACGAGCCTGCCGATGAAACCGAAAACCATGTGCTCATGCGTAATGCCGAAGCGTGTGCGTGTTTCCGAACGCGCGTCGCCGGGCGGATATTTGACGCCATTGGCGACAATGCGGAGGGTTCGGGCTGGAATGCCCAGCGCCACGGCATGATGATATTCGTCTGGCGAAACGCAAATCACTCTGTCGCTGAAAAATCGTCCAAGCAGCCGTTCTACGCCGCCATAGACCAGGCGGCCTTTGGAGCCGAGCGTGGGGTCCATGGTGCGGAAGGCATGTGGCGTGTAAAGCACCGGTGGATTGCGCCCGGGTAGGGTTGCCAGCCGGGTCAGCGCACCTGCCTTGGAACTGTGGCCATGCACAATGTCAAACGGGCCTTTGTCGCGGATCAGCCGCCGCAGCGCCCGATAGGAGGCGAGATCCCAGGGGCCGACCGCACGATGCATGTCCAGCGCGATGATCTCGTGCAGCGGCAGCGCCAGCAATTCGGCAACGAACCGGCTCTCTGCTCTCAACGGAGAATAGACAGCGGTCACCGTCTGGCCGCAGGCAGCGAGGCCTGCACAAAGATCGATGAAATGACGGCCGGAGCCACCGCCGCTCGGTTCCAGCACCTGCAAGATTCGCAGACGCTGCCCACCGGCAATTTCCTGGCCATCCGTCACGTTTTCCTCCACCAAACGCTCCCCCCGATGTTCATCTGTGTCTTTGCCAATTGATTTCCAGTGCTCTGCATCCCCAAAGGATTCCGAACAGCAGGTACACATGTCGCCAGTGATCGATATCGATGACATTGCCGATCAGGGCGTGGCCGATCAGCACGATCCAGGCAATCATCAGATAGGGTTGCCAAGGGCGGTCATAGAGCAGACATTTGAAGCCGAAGCAAATGCTCCAGATCAGCATGGTGATAAAACAGACAAAGCCGAGCCACCCATAGGATGTCAGGGTTTTCAGCCAGATATTGTGCTCATCCTCTGGAAAGATCTTGCTGAACACCATGGGGCCGATCCCGAGTGGCTTTTCCATCGACATCAGAAAGCCGATTTTGTGACGCTCGAAGCGACCGAGATGGCCGCCATCATAGTCCTGCACAAGCTGGGTGCGGCTGGAAAACAGGTCGCGCACCTGCTGGAATTGCAGAGCGACGGTCAGCGCCACAACGAGAGCGATGGCAGCCGTCAGCGCCAGCAGCACAATCTTCAGGCGGAAGGCACTGCTGCGCTCCTTGATCAGCAGGATCAGCACCATGGCAATGGCGCTAAACAGGAAAAGCGCCCAGGCCGCTCGTGAAAACGACAGGAACACCCCAAGTGCGAGGATCAGCAGGCAAAGGATCTTCCACGGTGCGTCCAGCAGCCTGCCAGTCAAAAGCCCATGGATGAGATAGAGCGATGGAGCGATCAGAAACGGCCCAAACACATTGGGGTCCTGAAAAGCCCCCATGGCCCGGTCATAGCGCGTAAACATCTCGGCGCCGGGGAAAGCGTGGAAATAGCCTAGGATGCCCAGAAGGGACGTGGCGACTGCGGCAAGAACCCAGGCATTGAAAATCAACCGCAGCCGTTCATGCCGCTCCTCGACGATGGCCGCATAAAACACTGAGGTCACGGCCAGGAAGGTCGAGACGGCGACATAGAGGGGGCCTTGATCGAGGTCCGTCATTGTCGTCAGCGAAATCATGCCGCCGACATTGAAGGTCAGCATCAGCGCCAGAAGCGGTGCGACGCTGCGGGAAACCTTCAGACCCAGCAGGAACCACAGGGGAATCTGCGCCGCCATGAACAATTCGTAAGGGGCTGGCTCCATGAACACGAAGCCGAGCAGAAAGACGCCAAAACCGACCAGCGCCGATCCCGTCAGGGTTATGGCCGCAAAGCCTGGCCGGAAAGGCGGGCTGCTATGGTGGCTGACCGCGCTCAATAAGCATTTTCCGTGTTGAACAGGCTTATCGGCGTCATCAACAGGATTTTCAGGTCAAACAGCAGCGACCAGTTTTCGATATAATAGAGGTCATGGGCGGTTCTGCCCTTGATCTTGTCGTCGGTATCGATCTCGCCACGCCAGCCCTTGATCTGCGCCCAACCGGTGACACCGGGCTTGACCCGGTGACGGGCGAAATAGCTCTCGACGATTTCGCTGTAATGGCGGTTGCGGGTTTGCGCCATGACCGCATGCGGGCGCGGCCCGACCAGCGAAAGATCGCCACGCAATACATTGAACAGTTGCGGCAATTCATCCATCGAGGATTTGCGCAGCCAGCGGCCGACGGGCGTGACGCGCGGGTCGTTCTTGGTGACGGCCAGTTTGGCGGTCGGGTCGCTCATTTCCGTATACATCGAGCGGAATTTCAGGACTTTGATGACCTCATTGTTGAAGCCATGGCGCTTCTGCACGAAGAGCACCGGCCCTTTCGACGTGGATTTGATGGCGATGGCGGCGAGTGCCATGACCGGCCAGAAGACGGCGAGTGCCGCCAGACTGAAAATGATGTCGAAGGCACGTTTGGCAACCTGGTCCCAGTCACGGATCGGCTTGTCGACCAGATCCAGCATCGGCAGATCGCCGACATGGGAATAGGCGCGGGGCCTGAATCTCAGGCTGTTGGAATGGGCCGCCAGCCGAATATCCACCGGCAGGACCCAAAGTAGTTTCAGCAATTCCAGAATACGTGCTTCTGCGCTGATCGGCAGGGCGATGATCAGCATGTCGATCCGTGTTTCGCGCGCAAAAGCCACCAGCTCGGCAACGGTGCCGAGCTTGGGATAGCCCGCGACGATGTTAGGGGACCGGTCGCCTTGACGATCATCAAAAATACCGCAGATACGGATATCGTTATCCTGCTGGCTTTCCAGCGTGCGGATCAACTGTTTGGCAGGCTCCCCTCCGCCGACCACCACGGCGCGTCGCTCGATGATGCCGTTGCGGGTCCAGCTGCGAATGGCCAATGCCATGCCATAGCGTTCCAGCAGGAGAAACAGGGCAGAGGTTGCCGCCCAGGTCGCCAGCCAGCTGGCGCTAAACAGCTGGGCATTCCAGGCGAAGTGGATGCCGACCATCAAGGCGACAACCAAACACCAGCTGGTCAGGGCCCGCTTCACCGAGCGGAACGGACGGCGGAGTGTGTATATCTGGTAGCCATCGGCAAATTGCGTGAACAGGATAAAAACCACCGCACCAAGGGCGCCAAAGGCACCAATGTGCAGGAGAGTGTCAATCGGTCCGTCCATCGTCAACCAGCCGGAAATCAGGCTGGTGGCGATCAGCCAGGAAAATTCCAGCAGACCGAACTGCCCGAGCATGATGCTTGGCGAGCGATTGGCACGGCGTAATTGCTCCGCCACCCGGCTGGCGAGTGGCGACAATTCGACCGTTGGAGACGATGAAGAGCCGCTTGCGCGGGTCTGTTCAGCCTCTTCCTTCAGTTTTTGACGGAGCTTTGCTACATCCAAAGTCTCTAGCGTCCTCATCGCGGCAATTCATTTTGCAACGTTGGATTACCGCAAATGTGCTAAAAAACCTTTAGCTTTGGCAGGACCCGTCCCACGATGATGCAGGTCACTGTTGGTGTCAAACCGAATGATCACGGTAGAGCGCCAGCATTTGCGCGGCCATGGCAGAGGCTGAAAATCGCGCATGGAAGAGCGTTGGGTCCGGCATGACAACCTGTTTCCAGTCCGGCTGGGTCAGGGCCTGCACCATGGTCGCGGCCAGTTCCTCGACATTGTCGGGCGCAACAAGTGCGGCGCTGGTTTTGCCGAGCGCCTCCGGAATGCCGCCGACGGCGCTGGCAATCACCGATTTTCCGGCGGCGATCGCCTCCAGTACGATATAGGGCATGGATTCGGCCCTGGAGGGGACGACGACAATATTGCTGAAGGTAAAGGCCTCCGAGACCCGCATGGCAGGCAGCAATTGCATGCGAAGCCCAAGGCCGCGCTGGTGAATCTGCTGCTCGTATCTGTCACGGTCCGGGCCGTCGCCGATGACTGCGGCGGTCAGCGGGCGACCCAGCAGCCGTTCAGCCTCCAGCACGGCGTTGATGAAGACGTCAGGGCCTTTCAGATCCCGCAACATGCCGATGAAGACGAAATCCACGGCTGCGTCACGGATTGGCACAGGTCGAAACTCGCTTTCGCTGATCCCGTTCAAAATCAATCGGGAGTCGCAACTCGGCTTTCCCACCTTTTGCCCGTAGGACCATTGCTCGAAGCCGCAGACAAAGGCGATGGCTTCGGTCTGGCGTTCCAGCAGCTTTTCCAGTGCAAAGATCAGTCTGCCAACTGGCCTGTTGCGGCGATAATGCAGGCTACCGCCATGCGGTGAATAGAGGCGGACAACCTTTGATCCCTGCATGCGAAGGGCCGTGCCAATGATGCGGGCGAGCGCGCCGCCTTTGGCGCCGTGACCATGCAGTATATCGGGTTTCAGGCTCTTTATATGCCGGTAGCAGGAGCGCACCGCGCTGATGTCGTCAAATCCGATAGCACGCCGGATCGGCTGGCGAATAAGGCCGAGTTTCAGGCGGGGCTGCAATTCCGCAAACAGGGCGTCCTCATGGGCGCCACCCGTGCTGCTGTCGCAGATGATGCCGACGGAATGGCCAAGCGCGTCATGATGCTCGACCAGATCGCGCACATGCCGGAAAATGCCGCCAATTGGCGAGCGGAAACAATGAATGATCCGCAGCCCATTTTCATCCGGCATCAGAACAGCCGTTCGCGCACATAAACCGTGTCACCGGCGATGATCGGGTCGGTGATCGGCACTCGGCCCGTGGCGATGGTGCCGTTCACCTTGCGGGTGACATCCACGTCGCGCTCGTTGGCGCGGCTGGTGAACCCGCCAGCTACCGCGATGGCATTCTGCACCGTCATGCCCGGTACATAGGAATATTGCCCCGGTTGGCCGACTTCGCCCATGACGAAGATCGAGCGGTAGCGGTCGATCTCGATGCTGACGTCGGGATCGCGCAGATAGCCCTTGCGCAGCCGCTGGGCAATGGTGCCTTCCAACTGCGGCATGGTGGTGCCGCGCGCCGCGACCTGACCGATCAGCGGAAAGGCGATATAGCCGGCCTGATCGACGGTGTAGGTATTGCTCAAATTGGCCTGGTCGAACACGGTAATGCGCAACCGGTCGCCGCTATCCAGCCGGTAGGGCTGGATCGTCGCTTCCTGGAAGACTTTCGAAGCCGGCTTATAGGTGGCGCAGCTGGAAAGCACCGCCAGCAGGGTGACGGCAACAGCCAGCAAGATCTGTTTGGCGGTGACCATGCGCACGCTCCCATAGAAGATAATCATGTTCTTATCGGCCAGTATGGTTAAGGGAGTGTAAAGATCAGAGCGCAAGTCCCGCTAGCTTATCTTGCAATCGCCGCGATGACCACACTCGGTTAACGCTTGAGTTACTATGTTCGTTTACGCTCCGGACAGATTTGAAGGAGGGATGGAATGTCGGGTCAGCCGGTCGCCGCCCATCAGGACGTGGATATCGATCTCTTGCAGCTGTTTCGCGCCGTCTGGCAGCGAAAGGGCAGGGTATTGCTTGTCACCTGTCTGGCCGCAGGCGTCGCCTTCGCCGGGGCCAGCATGATCCGTCCAACCTACCGCGCCGAAACCACGGTGTTGATCGAGCCGCGCGCGCCCAATTACGATGCGGAAAACGCCAAATCGGCGGCCTCGGAACCGGTGCTGGACGAGCTGAATATTGCCAGTCAGGTGCAATTGTTTCGCTCGGTGGATCTGATCCGGCAGGTGGTGAAGGATCTCAAGCTCTACGAATTGACCGAATTCGATCCCGATCTGCATCCGTCCGCCTTGTCGGATCTGATGGTGATGCTGCATCTGAAAAAGAACCCGCTCGATCTGGCGCCCGAAGACCGGGTGATCCGCACCTTCCTGGAAAAGCTCCAGGTCTATCAGGTGGAGAAGTCGCGGGTTATCGGCATCGAGTTTTCCTCCAAGGATGCAAGGCTTGCCGCCGCCATTCCCAATGAAATGGTCAAGGTCTATCTGGCAATACAGAGCGGCGCCAAGCTTGATAGCAATGAGGATGCGGCCCGCTGGCTGGAACCTGAAATTTCCAATCTGCGTCAGAAGGTTTCCGACGCCGAAAAGAAAGTCGCGGATTATCGCCGCAGCGCCGATCTGCTGTCGACCGGCGAGGGCGGTACATTCGCCTCCAAGCAGCTCAATGATATCTCGACGGAATTGGCGCGGGTGCGCACCGACCGGGCCAGTGCGCAGGCGCGGGCCGAAAACGCCAAGGCGTCGCTGAAGGCCGGGCGATCGACCGACAATCTCGATATCGTCATGGCCTCTCCTGCCGTGCAACAATTGAAACAGGCGGAAGCCGCCGTACAGGCACAGATTTCCGACCTCTCCACCAGCCTTCTGGACGGTCATCCCCGCATCAAGGCACTGCGGGCGCAATTGGCCAATCTGCGCCAGCAACTGGCCGAAGAGACCAGAAAAGTCGTTTCCAGTCTGGAAACCGAGGCCAATGTCGCTCGGATGCGTGAAGCGGAGCTTGACCGACAGCTGACCACCCTTAAGGCACAAAGTGCCAAGGCCGGGGACAGCCAGGTTGGGCTTGCGGCATTGGAGCGGGAAGCGAGCGCCCAGCGGCAATTGCTGGAAACCTATCTTGCCCGCTACCGCGAAGCCACCAGCCGGCTAGACAGCAATGCCAGCCCTGCCGATGCCCGGGTGATTTCCCGTGCGTCTGAGCCGAGTGAGCCGAATTTCCCCAAGGTTCTTCCAATAACAGTGGTGGCCGCCATGGCGGCTCTGGTGTTGAGCGTGATCGTCATCATGCTGGCGGAGCTGTTCAGCGGCCGGGCGCTGAAGCCTGTCGGCCCTGTTGATCCAGACCGCAGCGGGCGGTTTGCGGAGGAATATCCTCGCCGCCGGACCGGTGAACCTGCCTTTGACGAACCGGTAGCCGCGCCTGCAAGGCAGAAGCCAAGACTGGATACGGCGGCTGCCGCTGTCGCAGCGACGGCAGCCGCCGAACGGATCGAAAAGGAAACCCCGCCCATCGCACCGGCAGATACTGAAAGTGAAAGCGATCAGCATCGGGCGGCCTTTACCGATGCCGATCATGAGTTTTCAATCGCGTCGGTGGCGCGTTATCTGACGCGGCATGGTATTTCCAAAGCAGTGGTGATCTCGCCTTCCGGCGATGATGGTTCGGCGGCAACCGTGCTTTTGGCACGCGCCGTGGCCAAAGCCGAACGCACGGTGATCCTCATCGACATGACTGGCTCCGGCTATCCGACAGCGCTGATGGCCGAGCGAAACGATCTGCCCGGCGTGACCGATCTGCTCTGCGGCGACGTTACCTTTGGCGAAACCATCCATTCCGACAGATTGTCAAACGCCCATATCGTGCCGAAGGGCAATAGCGATATCCGTCAGGCGCTGCGCGGCATCGAGCGCCTGTCCATGGTGGTCGAAGCGCTTGCTGATGTCTATGATCTGGTCCTGATCGAATGCGGTCCGGCCAGCGCCGATAATGTTGTTGGTCTGTGCAAGGCCCAGGACCATGAAGTCATTCTCTCCGCGCCCAATCCGGACCGCAAGCAATTGGCACAGATCATGTCCTCCTTCGAAGCTGTGGGCTATAGTGATCTGGTGCTGATGAGCGACGACAGCCCGGTGCCACCGGATGATGGGGACCGGCGGGTGGCTTAGACTTTGCCTTAGGAAAGGTTGAACCCGGGTTTCTCTGACAGGTTCCAGGTTTCATTCCTTACCCATATCATGTGCCTGCGCATCGCTACGAGCGCGGAGTTTTTGCAGCGCGCTATAGAGTTGGGGATGCCCCTTGATGAACGCCTTGGAGCGGATCAGGCTGCGCTCGGCTGTGGCTGCGAGGTGCCCCAGAGGGGTCACGGGCAGCAAAATATCGTGTTGCACGGTTTCCATAGGGCACCAGCTTCGCTTGTAGATCTGGTCGCCGAGGCCGAAGTCGAACAGGGCGGCCCCCTCGGCGCTGCATTGTTCAATCATCAGCCAGAACAGCAATTCGCCTGGGCTGGTCTCCGGGGCGATGCTTTCATCTATCGAGCCGAACTGGCAGATAACGTGATCGCCCTTACGTGAAAGACCGGCGATGGCGGCAATCTTGCCGTTATGATGGCTGCCCGACAACCGCAGTGCATGCAGTTCCAGTGGCACGTTCAATCCACCTGCCTCGCTTTGCAGCAGCAACTGGAAGAATGCCTGTGTCTCCGGCTCCTGAAACACGTCCGGCAGACCGAGGGTTTCGAAGCGGACGGCTTTTTGCCGGAAGAACAGATCCAGCAGCCAGGCTTTCTGCTCCTCACCGCACGCAATAATATGTTCAAAGCCGCCGCTTGCTTCTAGCTTGCGGACCTGATTGCGGTATTTCTTGCGCCGCCGCTTGGCGTTGATCTGGGAGAGTGTCTGTTCGAAGTCGCCTAGAAGCGGCAATTGGAAGGCATGGTTCTGATGTTCGACAGCCGGTAGGCCAGCCAGGGGATGAGACAATCCACGCCAGGAGAGCGGAATATTGCCGAGATGAACGAGATCGGCATGCCCAGTCATCGCCTGGACAATCTGCCTTCCCAACTGTTTGGCTGTGTCCGGTTCGATTTGCTGGAAAAAAGCCGGGTCGAACAGGCCGGTATTGATATTGGTGAAGCGGGTGGCGATGAAGCTGGCCTTGCGGACCATGGCGTGACGGGTGATTTCCAACGGTAGGATGAACAGGCTGCGTCCGTTGCGCTGGCCATGCAGGATGGCCAGCGGATTGCCATGGGTTTTCACCCAGGCGCGGCACCAGTCGTAACCTTGATGCAGCGACAGATGGTTGTTGCGCTCCAGACAGCGCCAGTCGGCCTCCAGCGGCTCCATCGCAGGCAGAACGTCCACGATGATATCTGCCACGGAAATTTGTCCACTGGCGGTTTCAGTCAGCCGTTTCGGATCGATCATCGCCACGCTGCATCCTCCGGTCCTGTCGATGCAGCACCAGTTTATCCGCTTTGTATTTAAGGATTATGCAATGCGCGGATTATTTGCGAACCGGACCCGCCATCCATTTGATGATCGCCATGGCTGGCAGAATCCAGACCACGCCCGACAGCAGGAAATAGGTGAGATGTACCCACCAGGGCGACTGTGCCAATGTCAGTGTGGCAATGGTGGTGGCCAGCACCGCGTAAAGCATGACAAGCACGACGATCAGAATCGTCCCGATGAATTTGCGCAGTCTGACCGGCATGCTATGACCCTGATTGCAGGACGCGACGCGATGTCGCAAACCTTCCGCCCTTGTTTTGCACCGGGTGCTGATGCAAATCAACTGGAATGCACCCGTTCCGCCCGCAAGACAGCGTTCGGACCGGGATTATGCCGTAGAATGGAGAGATTGGACCGATGACCATCGCCAGCACCGCTTCACCCGTCCCGGCGGCAGCCGGCCTCGACCGTCAGAGCCGCAACCGCCGCGCCCTTCGCCTCTGGCTTGGGCTGGTGATTCTCGCGCTGTTTGCGCTGGTTCTGGTCGGGGGCGCGACGCGGCTGACCAATTCGGGCTTGTCGATTACCCAATGGAAGCCAATCCACGGCGTCATTCCACCGTTGAGCGCGGCGGAATGGGAGGAAGAGTTCAAGCTCTACCAGCAGATTCCGCAATATGAACTGGTTAACAAGGGCATGACGGTCGAGGCGTTCAAGACGATTTTCTGGTGGGAATGGGCGCATCGCTTCCTGGCCCGCAGCATCGGCGTGATCTTTGCCCTGCCGCTGGTGTTTTTCTGGGCCACAGGACGGATCGAGAAGCGTTTGCGCTGGCCGCTGGTCGGCATCCTGGCGCTTGGCGGCTTTCAGGGTTTTATTGGCTGGTGGATGGTATCATCAGGGCTATCGGAGCGCACCGAGGTCAGCCAATACCGCTTGGCAACTCATTTGGTTACAGCCTGTCTGATCTTTTCGGCCTGTGTCTGGGTGATGCGTGGCCTTGCCCGCCATAGCGCCGATCCGGCCCCGACTGCGCATTCGAGGCATTGGGCGATTGCGCTGCTGTGCCTTGTGCTGTTCCAGATCTATCTGGGTGCGCTTGTGGCAGGGCTGGATGCTGGCATGTCTTACAATACCTGGCCGCTGATGGATGGGGCGCTGATCCCCGGCGATCTGCTGGTGCAGCAGCCGGTCTGGCTGAATTTCTTCGAAAATCCGAAGACGGTGCAGTTCGTGCATCGCATTGGTGCCTATACCGTGTTTCTGGTGGCGCTCTATCATATGATTTCGTCGCTGCGGGCGGCACCGGGAACGACCCATGCGCGCCGCAGCGTCGTGCTGTTTGCCATCGTCTGCTGTCAGGCAGTGCTGGGAATTTCTGCACTGCTGTTGCAGGTGCCACTGGACGCAGCGCTCGCCCATCAGGGCGGTGCGCTGATCCTGCTCGGCTTTACGGTCGCGCATCTGCGCGGCTTCTATGGTGCCTATCCGCTACCCAAACCGGTAGCCTGAATAGGCCTTGCCCAGCGCCAGACCGTTGAACATCCGCACGCCCTTGTCGGTGCCCGCAGCACCTGCGGCCACAAACAACGGCACGAGATGGTCATGGTCGGGGACATGGCAGGCAAGCGCATCCGGGTTTTGATCCCAGAGGCTGAGCTTGGCTGCACGGGCATCCGGGTCGGGCAGTTCGACCGCTGCCGTCAGCCAGTCATCGAACCGTTTGGCAACGGCTTCGTGGTCGGCATCGCGGCGGCGAAACATCTGCATATTATGGTAGCTCATGCCGGATGCAATGATCAGCACATTGTCATCGCGCAACGATTGCAAGGCCTTGCCGATCTCCAGATGGCTTTCCGCATCCAGCGTATTTTTCAGCGACAACATCACGACAGGCACATCCGCATCTGGATAGGCGACCATCAGCGGAATGAAGACACCGTGATCGAAGCCGCGCGAATCGTCTTCCGCCGACGCGATGCCTGCCTGTTGCAGCAGGTCGCGGACATGGGTGGCCAGCGCGGGATCGCCCTTGGCGGGATAGGTTATCTCATAGGTATGGGCGGGAAAGCCGTAATAATCATAGAGCATGCCGGGGGCTGCTGCTGTGCTGACGGTGACCTGCGGTTCCTTTTCCCAATGGCCGGAGACGATGAGAATGGCTTTCGGCGTGACGCCGATATCGGCAGGCAGGCCTTGCAGAAAGGCCGCGAGATCGTCCCAGGGGCCTTTGCCGTGGTCGTCTTTCGGGAAATCCATGAAGGGCCATGGCCCGCCGCCATGAGGGATGAAATAAACGGGAAGACGGCTGTCGGTCATGGTTTGCTCCTGAACATATGACCTGAATATACGCCGTGGCGGCAACCAGCACGAGAGGCGGATCAGTCGACAAACTGTTCAGCAAGTATGGACCGGGCAAGCCGGGCAAAGCCAAGCCGCTCAGTAAGATTGGCATTGCCGGATGCGGTCAGTGGACGGCTCAGTGTCCAGGCGCAGGAGAGACCCGAATGGGCCGCGGCATAGCCGAGGATTTTGCGTGGCGAACAGCCCAGAGCCACCGAAAACCGCTGGCTGAGGTCCATCGCGCGCCGGGGATCGAGAACGAGATCTGGGGCGTGCAGCGGATTGCCGAAGACATTGGCGACATCATAGGCCGGATCGCCCAGCAGGCCTTGTGGATCGATGGCCAGCCAATTGCCACCGTCATCGCCGATGACATTATCGTGATGCAGGTCGCCATGCAGCGGTTTGATATCCTGTTGCTCCGCAAGCAGGCTGCGGGCAAGTGCTGCCGTCCAATGGATGATCTCGGCGATAGCAGGGTCCGAAATGGTTTTTTCGAGCGCAAACAGGGCGTTGAAATGGACCTGTAGAGGCGTCAGCGCATCGGGAACAGGGTCGGGCGAGGGCGCATGCAGGCGCGCCAGGACATTGACGATGATCTCCGTTGCTGCCGGGTCTCCGACCTTGCCAAGATGATGGCGCAGCAGCAGATCACCCGCATCGTCCAGCAGGGCGATGTCGCCAGCCTGATCGATGAGCCGGATTGCACCATTGCCAGCCCGCCAGCGCAAAAAATCAAGGCCGGGTCGCTCGCCGCGGCCTTCTGGCTTCAGGGCTTTGGCAACCACCAGGCGTTGACCTTGCATGGCGCGGAAAACGAGACTGCTATGGGTGTCGGCGATTAGCCTGATATGCGAAAGCCCCCATGTCTCCATCAGAGATGGAGGAAAGATGGGGGCTTTCAAAGAGCTGTTCAAACGATCACGCCGACAGCATCAGGTCCATGTTCTGGACCGCTGCACCGGACGCACCCTTGCCGAGATTGTCCAGAACGGCGACGAGATTGACATGGCCGGAGCCCGGATTGCCGAACACGAAGAGCTTCATCGTGTCCTGGCCCACCAGTTCCTCGGCATCGACGCGACCGAGCTTGGCGCTGTCTTCCAGGGCGACGACCTTGACGATGTCCTGCCCGGCGTAATGGGCGCAAAGTGCTGCATGGATGCTCTCCACGGTCGCGCCATCCGCCAGATCCTCCAGGAACAGCGGCACCTGCACGATCATGCCCTGCGGGAACCGTCCGACCGAAGGCGAAAACAGCGGGGCGCGATCCAGCAGGCCATGAGCCTTCATTTCCGGCACATGCTTGTGCTTGAGGTTCAGGCCATAGACATAATTATTGACGGTCAGATGCTCGGGATGGCTCTCGTCTTCCATCTGCGCGATCAGCTGCTTGCCGCCGCCGCTATAGCCGGACACGGCATTGACCGAGACCGGATAGCCGTCCGGCAAGATGCCAGCAGCCCGAAGCGGCCGGATCAGCGCGATAGCGCCCGTCGGGTAGCAACCGGGATTGGCAACGCAGCGGGCCGAGCGGATCTTGTCGCCCTGGGCTTTGTCCATTTCGGCAAAACCATAGGTCCAGTCCTGGGCAACGCGGAAAGCGGTGGACGTATCGATGATCCGCACATTGTTGTTGCCAGCCAGCATCGACACGGCTTCTTTCGAGGCATCGTCGGGCAGGCACAGAATGGCGATATCGGCGCTGTTGAGCATGTCCTCGCGCAGGGCGGCATTACGGCGCTGCTCTTGCGGGATCGACAGCAATTCCACATCGCGGCGGTCGGCCATGCGGCTGCGGATTTGCAGGCCGGTGGTGCCGTGTTCGCCGTCAATGAAGATTTTCGCTGTCATTTTACCCTCTCTTTTCAGGGAATTGCCCGCTTTTGCGGATTCAAATCCTGAATTGCTTGAATCAGTTTATCAACCAGATGGCGCCAGTCGTTCAGCGCGCAGACCCAGCATATACATTGCCACCGTTGCCCCTGCAATGGCAGTGATATCGGCATGGTCATAGGCGGGTGCCACCTCGACTATATCGGCACCTCTTATGTCGAGCGGATGAAGGTTTTGCAGAACTGAGAGGATTTTTGCGCTGGATGGTCCACCTGCGACCGGCGTGCCGGTGCCGGGGGCAAAAGCAGGGTCGAGGCAATCGATGTCGAAGGTGAGATAAGCGGGTTGGCCCGCCGTATGCTCGAGGATCAGCGCGGCGATCTCGGCAGCGCGCATCTCCTCCACCTGATGACCGTAGAGCATGCGGATGCCGCAATCGTCAGGCGCATGGGTGCGGATGCCAATCTGGATCGAACGGGACGGGACAATCAAGCCCTCGCGCACCGCCCGCCCGACGAAGGAACCATGGTCGATCCGGTTGCCATCATCGAACCAGGTATCCTGATGGGCATCGAATTGCACCAGTGCCAGCGGGCCATGTTTGGCGACATGGGCCTTTAGCAGCGGCCAGGTGATAAAATGGTCGCCGCCAAGCGTCAGCAGGAAGTTCGCCTTAGAGAGAATATCGGCCGCTTCCTTTTCAATGGTCGCTGGTGTCTGCCAATGGTTGCCATAGTCCAGACGGCAATCGCCGTAATCCACGGTGGGCATGGCCGCGAAGAGGTCGCGCTCGAACGGATATTGCGGGTCGTTGTCGAAAATGGCCGAGGCACGTCGAATCGCCTGTGGCCCGAATCGGGCGCCTGGCCGGTTGGAGGTGGCGGCATCGAAGGGAATGCCCCAGACCGCCGTGTCCACCCCATCCAGCGCCTTGGTATAGCGCCTGCGCATGAAGGAGAGCACCCCGGCATAGGTCGGGTCGGTGGCTGCCGATGTGAGATCGGTTGCCGTGAAGGCGTGGTCTATGGATTTATCTGCCAAGGTATTTGATCCGCGTCAGCTGTTCGATGCGGCAATCCTATAGAGGCCTCGGCCTCAGTCAAAGCAGCATTTGCGTGAACGCCGTCTGCGGATAGGGCGTGATGGCGTCGCGGGCGATGATGCGCTGCCGTGCGAGCCTTTCCGGGTCGCGCACCAGCTTTTCCGTGACGTCGATAAGATCGTCATAGGTTGCGGCAACGATGCCCTGCGCAAATCGCTCCTCGATGTGTGTCGCCTGTCCGTTGACCTCACCGACAACAGGCACGCCGTTGCTGAGGAGATAAAAGACCCGCACGACCTCGAAAATCTGTGCGTCGAAAAAATGCATGTTCAATACGGTTTTGGAACGGGCGATCCAAATGTCACGGTCGCGCCCATAGGCGTTGAACATGCGCTTGACGGCAAGGCCCCTGTCGCGCAAACCATCGATGATGGCGGCACGCCGGTCGTTCATCGAGCCATAGAACAGCACGTCGATATCCTGGCGCGGCGCGGGCGTAATGCGATCCAGTTCCTTCTGGAAGCCCAATTGCAGATATTTGGCTGGCCGTCCGCCGATCTGGCTCAGGATTTCGATATTGGCCCGGCTGTAATCCCAGATTTCCAATCCGGTCTCAAGCCAGGTGAGAATGCGCTCACGTACCGGCGCATCAATCGCCGAGAGCGGTTCGGCATTGACGATGATCGTGTTTGGCTTGAGATCGGCTATATCTTGGGGCGTCAGCAGATGGGCACCGAAAATGATGTTGATTGCGTCATGCGCGAAGGCGTTAAAATTCACCATCGACTGATGCCCCAGCGCTCGCAGCGAATAGCCCAGTGCCTCAGCGACTTCCACGAAAGCCATGGAGTGTATGAAGCCGTCAGGCCTCACGATGCAGATATTGTATTTTTCAGAACTCATGTCACCGACCAGCTGTTACGAGGCCGTGATGCACGCTCGGTGCATGACGGTAAGGGCTGTGACCATGGCGCAGCTGGCTTTCGCAAACCTGTAGGCCGTCCATTTCTACCATCAGACATCAAAGAAGCTGTTGGGTGAAGGTCACTTGCGGATGACGCTTGATGGCGTCGCGGGCCAGGATGCGTTGGTTCTCGAGCCTGGCAGCATCGCGCACCAGCTGTTCCGTAACGTCAACCAGATTGTTATAAGAGGCGGCGACGATGCCCTGCGCAAACCGCTCATCAATCAGCGTTTCCGGTCCATTCACTTCGCCCACGACGGCCACGCCATTGATGAGCAGATAGAACACGCGCACGACTTCGAAAATCTGCGATTCCAGCAGATGCATGTTCAAAACCACTTTGGACCTGGCGATCCAGGCGTCGCGCTCACGTCCATACACATCGAACAGATGCTCGATGACAAGCCCTCGGGCTTGCAAGCCGTAGAGAATCTCTGCGCGACGTTCATTCATGGAGCCATAAAAAAGCACGTCGATATCCCGGACCGGTGCGGGCGCTATACGGTCCAGTTCTTTCTGAAAGCCCAATTGCAGATATTTGACGGGCTGCCCACCGATTCGGTTGAGGATCTCGATATTTGCGGGACTGTAATCCCAGATCTCCAAACCGGCATTGAGGCAGATGAGAACCCGCTCACGTGTCCGTTCTGAAGTTGCAGATAGCGGTTCGGCATTGACGATGATCGTGCTCGGATGAAGGCTGTGAAGGTCCTGCAAGGGGAGGAGATGCGCCCCGAAGATAATGTTGACGGCGTCGTCGGTCACTCTGTTGACTGAAAGGGCCGTCGGATACCCCAATTCTTTCAAGGAATAGTCGAGGGCCTCGGCGACTTCCTCGAAGGCTTTCGAGTGTCCGAAGCCTTTCGGCTCCACGATGCAAATATTGTAAGGCCGTTTTATCATCTTCAATTCCAAGGTTCCGCCTGCGTCACCGGTCAAACTGAAGCCAGTGGCAATCGGTAATCCTTGCTGTGTCAGGCTTTCGCAAAGCTGTAGGCCCGCTCCACTTTTGCCACGCGCACCTCATAGCGGCTATACCATTCCGCACGGCCCTGGTTTTGCGCTGCCAGATGATCCACGACCTTTTTCCAGGCCCGGATCGAGTCTTCATCGCTCCAGTAGGAATTGGTTATGCCGAACCCGGTCGCATCGCGGGCGGATTCCACACCGAGAAAGCCTGGCTGCCGGCTGGCAAGCGTCACCATGGCCTCTGCCATGTCACCGTAGCCATTGCTGACTTCGGTTCTGACCGAGGAAAAACAGACGACGTAGTAAGGGGGAGAAGGCAGTTTGGCAAAACCGGACATCACGGGCGACTCTCTGTTGGGTTGAGGCATGGCGTGTTGTCAATTTGCTCCTTCAGCCGAAATAGACAAATTCAAATTGATGATCGATCATAAAAAAAAGCGGAGCCGAAGCCCCGCTTTTCCAATGTAAAATTCCAGAAGCGCGATTAGCGCTTGGAGAACTGGAAGGACCGGCGAGCTTTTGCCTTGCCGTACTTCTTACGTTCAACAACGCGGCTATCGCGGGTCAGGAAGCCACCCTTCTTCAGAACCGAGCGCAGGCCCGGTTCGAAGTAGGTGAGTGCCTTGGAAATGCCGTGACGCACAGCGCCAGCCTGGCCGGACAGACCACCACCGGTCACGGTGGCGATAACGTCGAACTGACCGGTGCGAGCAGCAGCAACGACAGGCTGCTGCAGAATCATCTGCAGAACCGGACGGGCGAAGTAAACCGGGAAATCGCGGCCATTGACCGTGATCTTGCCAGTGCCGGGCTTGACCCAGACGCGGGCAATTGCGTTCTTGCGCTTGCCAGTCGCGTAGGCGCGGCCTTGAGCGTCGACCTTACGGACGTGAACGGGAGCCGAAGCTTCCTGCGCAGTGCCGAGATCCTTCAGGGAAGAGAGGTCAGCCATACTTAGGCGCTCCTTACGTTCTTGCTGTTCAGCTTGGCCACGTCGAGAGCGACAGGCTGCTGGGCTTCGTGGGGGTGGGCGGACCCGGCGTAAACGCGCAGGTTCTTCATCTGGCGACGGCCAAGCGGACCGCGGGGAATCATGCGCTCGACAGCCTTTTCAAGAACGCGCTCCGGGAAGCGGCCTTCGATGATCTGGCGCGCCGTGCGTTCCTTGATGCCACCCGGATAGCCGGTGTGCCAGTAATAGGTCTTGTCGGTGTATTTCTTGCCGGTCAGGACGACCTTTTCGGCATTGATGACGATGACATTGTCGCCATCATCGACGTGGGGAGTGTACGTGACCTTGTGCTTGCCACGCAGATAGGTGGCGATCACGGTGGCGAGGCGACCAACAACGAGCCCTTCGGCGTCGATGATGACCCACTTCTTCTCCACCTCTGCAGGCTTCTGAACGAAGGTAGACATGAGGTTCAACTTTCTTTTGGACCCTTTCAGCCGTTAACGGCCGGTCGGGCGTTTCTTGTTGCTTGTCTTGCGCGCTTTCACACGCACAAAAAGAATGCGGTCCATAGGGCCGCAAGCTGCCGGCTTTATAGTCGCGGTGCCGGGTTCGGTCAAGGATGGTTGCTTGATGGCGGAGTTCGAAAAATCTATAAAAAACAGAGGATTAGATGTGTGGTATTATTTTACCGCAAAATACTTTGCCGTCTTGTCTGGATTTCGGCCTTTTCCGTGGTGCAATCGGCTGGGCGGTCATGCTGAACTTGCCAACTGCTCTATGAGGCTATGAGGCGCGCTTGTCTTTTTCCTCTCGGGCGAGGGCGGGGAGCTCCGTGTTTGATGCCTATTTCCTCCTGGAGAAGACGTGAGGTAGTTGCTTCGTTTTGAGACAAGCCGCTCTGTTATTTCGCCTTGTTTCTAGATAATTAATTTTCAATCAAGGGTAGTATAAACTTAACTCTGACATACGTAACCCGAGGCTATTGCGTTAACGCAGGCTTACGCAAGTGGGTTGATCGACAATCAAATCGATTTAAATTCTAGTGCGTCTAGCGACATTATAAGTGAAATAATTTTTGCCTAAAACTACTTGTAATCATTAGGGAATTCAATGTTTGAGAGTGCTAAAATGTACGTGAACAAAAAAAGAATATTAAGTGAACATAATGGCATTGGACTTCATTGATGTGATGGTTATCACATCAAGCTTGAAAATTCCCTTAAAAAGAGCATACTAATGATAGCGATAACATGACGACCGCTTCACTGTCTCCTCTGGAGGTGGAGGGGTATTGGTGCGTCTTTATCTCAAGGGTTGTATTCGGCGTTTCCGATTCTGGGTCGGCAGAGGGATGGTTGTGCAAAGAAAGGTTACTTAATCGGGAAATGATGGCGCGAATGGGAGCGCGTAATGTGTCATTGCGGGACTTTACGTCTTTGCAAACAGTTAAGCCAAATTTGCTATCCTGCGACCGGGACCTAGAGTTTGCCTTAGGAAGAGTGGAGCCCGGTTTTCCTGAAAAGACAAACGACAGCACGAGAGCAAAGCATATCTTCAGGGTAGCTTTTCATGCTTTGAATTTTTGTTTTGCTGCATGTCGTCATCGCAAAACCGCTGCCCACTTTTAAGCGACAGGTTTTAGGGACGGATTGTCTGGAGAAACGGCTGTCAAGCCGGGAAGGATAAGCCATGAACCACGACCATTATTCCGATGACTATCTCTGCAAGATTCTGGCGCGCACCCACACCGTCGCGCTGGTTGGAGCGTCCGCACGCGATGACCGGCCTAGCCATTGGGTGCTCGGTTTTTTGCTCGGCAAGGGCTATCAGGTCTTCCCCGTGAATCCGGCGCTTGCTGGCACCACGATCCTTGGTCGCCCTGTGCATGCACGCCTTGCCGATATAGGGGTGCCGATCGATCTCATCGATGTGTTTCGCCGCTCGGAATCCCTCAGTGAGGTGGTGGATGAAGCCCTGGCATTGGAGAGACGACCAAAAGCGATTTGGGGTCAATTGGGTGTCCGCGACGATGAAGCGGCGGCAAAAGCCGAGGCGGCAGGCATCGCTGTCGTGATGAACCGAGCGCTGGTCGCAGAATATCCACTGGTCTACCAGGCCAGTCATATTGCCCATCGCTCCCCCACCGCCGCCTGATACCAAGCTGCACCAACGATAATCGCGCTGCCTTGCGCGATTATCGCAGTCTTGCGGGCTTATCCACGGGCTGCTTGTCGCTCAGAGGGAATAATGCGGAACGAAGCGGATAAAGCCGTCCTGCAGGTTGTCCACCGGTTTGCAGTTCAGCACCGGGCAGGCAGGGTTGTCGCGTGTCGGTACTGTGGCGCGTTCGGCATACTCGCCTGGCGAACAGGAATTGGTGTTGCGAACGTAGCGATCGTAAAGCGCCATGCCCGGCACCCGCTTCGAGGGATAGCGTAGAACGGCAGCCCCCTGGTCTCGCAGGATTTGCCGGACATTTTCGCAGGCAAGCGTGGTCGAGTTGTAACGCTCTATCGCCAGCGCACTGCTACCCCATAAAGAAATAGCAACGCAAAAACCTAGCCGTATCATTGGGTTCATTGGAATATCTCCATCAAAAAGCATTTGCCAATGTCTATAGCATGTCGCGTGATTCCGGATTCACCCGACATGTTATAGTTTTTTGTTTTCGCGTGTCTTTTTCTCAAAACCGCCGCACACTTTCGGGTGACGTGCTGTATATCCTCTTCTTAACTGGGGCGCTTTCGCTTACGATCAAGACAGGGCGCAGTTCCAAAGGATCACAGGAGCTACTCATGCAGTAGCGTCTTGGGGAGAATGACATGCAGCATGACGTTTATGAGAGCGATTATCTCAGGACCATTCTGGAAACGGTCAAGATCATTGCTCTGACCGGGGCTTCGCCCAATCCGGCGCGGCCAAGCCATGGGGTCATGCATTTTCTGCTGAACCATGGCTACCGCGTTATTCCGGTCAATCCGGGGCAGGCGGGAAAGGACATTCTGGGGCAGACTGTTTTTGCGTCGCTTGCGGACATTCCCGAGCCAGTCGATATGATCGATGTGTTCCGCGCCTCCGAATATCTGCCCGCAGTGGTGGATGACGCCTTGGGACTCAAGCATTTACCGAAGGTGATCTGGGCTCAGCTTGGCGTGCGCGACGATCAGGCCGCCGCACGCGCCGAGGCCGCCGGGATCAAGGTGGTGATGAACCGCTGCCCGGCCATCGAATATCCGAGAATTTTTCAAGGGACATTGGAGCCGGACAGGCATTAGGCTGATCGGATAAGAAATCTATAGGCATCAAACGATTGTCCAATTTTCCAAAAAAGCCAGGACGGTCAAAAAGGGCATGAGGTAGCGTTTCATCGGCATCGGTGTAATGCTCTGCCGCACTATTTCAGGGAGGATAACCATGGCAAACAACAAACCGGGCTTTGCGACGCTGGCCGTACATGCTGGTGCTCAGCCGGACCCGGCGACCGGCGCACGTACGACGCCGATCTACCAGACGACGGCCTTTGTGTTTGAAAATACCGATCACGCCGCCGCCCTGTTCGGCCTCAAGCAATTCGGCAATATCTATACAAGGATCATGAACCCAACCCAGGGCGTGCTGGAAGAGCGCGTGGCTGCTCTGGAAGGCGGCACGGCGGCACTGGCGGTGGCATCGGGACATGCCGCGCAGATGCTAGTCTTCCATACTCTGATGCAGCCGGGGGATAATTTTGTTGCCGCCAAAAAGCTCTATGGCGGATCGATCAACCAGTTTGGTCATGCCTTCCAGAATTTCGGCTGGCAGGTGCGCTGGGCCGATACCGACAATCCGGCAAGCTTTGAGGCGCAAATCGATGAGCGAACCAAGGCGATCTTCATCGAAAGCCTTGCCAATCCCGGTGGTACATTCGTCGATATTGCCGCGATTGCCGATGTTGCACGACGCCACGGCCTACCGCTGATCGTCGATAATACCATGGCCAGCCCTTATCTGGTCCGGCCTCTGGAATACGGTGCCGATATCGTCGTGCATTCCGCCACCAAATTTCTCGGCGGCCATGGCAATTCCATGGGCGGCGTGATCGTCGATGGCGGCACGTTCGACTGGTCGCAATCGGACAAGTTTCCGAGCCTGTCGCAGCCGCGCAGCGAATATGGCGATGTGGTTCTGCATGACGCCTTCGGCAATATGGCATTTGCCATTGCCTGCCGGGTGCTCGGTCTGCGTGACCTGGGACCGGCGATTGCGCCGATGAATGCCTTCCTCATCCTGACAGGCATCGAAACCTTGCCGCTGCGCATGCAGCGCCACTGCGACAACGCCCTCAAGGTCGCCCACTGGCTGAAGGCCCATGCCAAAGTCTCCTGGGTGCATTATGCGGGCCTGCCTGACGATCCGAACCATGCGCTGCAACAGCGCTACGCGCCGAGAGGCGCTGGCGCCGTTTTCACCTTCGGGCTGAAAGGCGGCTATGAGGCGGGCAAGACGCTGGTGGAAGGATTGCAGCTGTTTTCCCATCTTGCCAATATCGGCGATACCCGCTCGCTGGTCATTCATCCTGCCTCGACCACCCACGCCCAATTAACCCCGGAGCAGCAGGTGGCGGCCGGTGCCGGGCCGGAGGTCGTGCGCCTGTCCATCGGCATCGAGGACCCCGACGATATCATCGCCGATCTTCATCAGGCCTTGTCAAAACTCTGATGGGGCTTGCTGACGATGGGTGCTTTCAGAGCATTTCAGCGTTTCCGTGGAAAAGCTGAAATGCTCTAAATCCCGCCAGGCGCCTTCGCTTTCAGGGTAATCCTCGTCAGTTCTGACGGCACGCCGAGCCGGAGTGCAAAGCCGGGCCAGAGCGCTGTCCCATTGTTCACATAGAGCGTCATGCCACCGATGCCGTAGCGGCCTGAAACAAAGCCGTTATTGGCACGGGCGACCAGCCGGTCAAGGCCCAGAACCATGCCGCCATGCGTATGACCCGACAGTTGAAGGGCTATCCCTGACGCGGCCGCCTTGGCTGCCGACATCGGCTGATGGTCGAGGAGAATGATTGGCGCATCTGCAGGTGTCCCCTGGAGCGCCGCTGCGAGGTCCGGGGCTGGTGCGCCGTGCGCGGCGGCGGAGCGATCCGTGACGCCTGCCAAGGCGATTTTTGCATCGCCTTTTGTGATCACAGCATGGGCGTTCGAGAGCATGTTCATCTTCAAGGTCGCGAGATGGGCCATCCAGCCCTGGAAATTGAAGAAGTATTCGTGGTTGCCAGGAATGGCATAGACGCCGTCGCGCGCCCGCAAGTTTGCAAGCGGTGCGACATCATCCTGCCGGCTGGCAACGTCACCGTCGATAAAGTCTCCGGTGATGACGATGAGGTCGGCATCGAGCCCGTTGGTTTTCGATACGACCTCCTCGGTCCAGCGGGCGGGGAACAGGCGGCTGATGTGGAGATCGGTCAGTTGCACGATGCGGTAGCCGTCAAATGCCGGTGGTAGTCCTGCAATTGGAATTTCGATGTCCTTTAACGGCGGTACCCGGATTGCCTGGCTGACCGCGTATGCGGAAAGGCACAGCGCTACGCCTCCAAGGGCATATCGCAGACTGGCCGGAATCGATGGGAAATTGCCCTTGAACAGCATGATCACAAGGGAAATAACGTCCAGCACGATCTGGAACACGGCGAGCAGGATGATCGCACCAAACAGGAGATTGAACGCGATGATCAGCGGGCGGGGAAACTCGGGCGAAAACACCGAACCGGACGAGAGGCGGCTGAAGAAATGATATTGCGAGGCGATCAACAGAAGAACCGCCAACGCCACCTTCGCCGACCAGATCCAGGGCAAGGGCTGGATGAAGCGGATGGCGACGATCAGCCAGGGAAGTCCAAAAATCAGATGAAACATCAATTCTATTCTTTCGGGGTGTAGACGGGCAACGCGACCTGTTCCGTGCTGTTGTTTCCGGCTTCTTCACTGTCACGATCGGATATCGCAGCATGTAGCGACTTGATTTGGTCAAGGCCTTGAATGTTGTTCGCACCAGTCCGTTAGACAAGAGCGTATCGACTACAACGGTGAAAACACCGATCTGGATCTCTGCTGCTGCATGAGTCTTTAAACGGGTTACGGCTGTAGAAGGAAATCATGCAGCTTGCTGCCGTACAGACGCGGAAATCGCTGTCTTGGTGGAGACATTTGGCGCAGCCAAGTCTATTCTGCAATCAAATCAGCATTGCCGACAATTGATGGCATTGATGAACCCCATTTAATGGATGTGCGAGACAGAGATCATGATGACATCGCTTCGCTTCGATTTATCCGCCGTTCAGCCGGAAGAGGGCGCTCCCGCCCCGGACCGGCTGGTCGCCGGAGATCCGCGCTTCCTGACCTGGAGTATCGATGAGCCCGGTCAAGGGCTCTATGCCGGGGTCTGGCAATCCACACCCGGCACGTGGCGAATCGTCTACGACGAATGGGAATATTTTTCCGTTTTGGAAGGCTATTCCATCGTCACGGAAGACGGTGGCGAGCCGATGCATCTGCGCAAGGGTGACAGGATGATTCTGCGGCCCGGCTTCACTGGTCTTTGGGAAGTGGTGGAAACCACGACGAAGGATTACGTCGTTCGTTTTTGAGGTGACTGCTGTTACCAGACGAGATCGAGCTTTTCCAACCCGTGGAAATGATAGAGATCCTTGACTTTTGGGGTGCCTGCCAGCGCCAGACCTGGCAGGCGCTGGAACAGCAGCGGCAGCACCAGTGACAGTTCCAGCCGGGCGAGTGGCGCACCGATGCAGAAATGAATGCCAGCGCCGAAAGAAAGATTGGCACCGTCACTGCGCTGCGGCTTGAAGGTCAGAGGATCTGGAAATTTGCGTGGGTCGAGATTGGCCGCAGCCAGGATCAGGCCGATTTTATCGCCTCGGCTGAAGGAGACACCATCGATCTCGCAAGGCTCCAGGCAATAGCGCTGGAAAATATGCACCGGCGCGCAGATCCGCAGACATTCCTCGACCGTGCGCTCGGTGGCGGCTGTATCGCCAAACAATCCTGTTGGGTCCAGCCCGCTTTCGAGAATGATCCGCACCGCATTGCCGATCTGGTGGACGGTCGCTTCATGTCCGGCATTGAGCAGGACCACGGTCGTTGAGATCAGCTCGTCATCGGTGAGATACTGGCCCTTATGCTCGGTATGGATCATGTGGCTGAGCAGGTCGTCACGCGGCTCGCTGCGGCGCTCGGCAATGACACCACGCAGATAATCGGAAAACTCCCGGGCCGCGCGCTCGGCGGCATCCTCATGGGCGCGGGTGCGGTTGAACACATACATGCCGACATAATCATGGCTCCAGGCCAGCAATTGCGGCCCCATCTCGTCGGGAATGCCGATCATCCTGGCAATCATCGTCACCGGAATGATTTCGGCGAAGGAAGACAGCAATTCCGTTTTGCCTTGCGCTTCGAAATCATCGATCAACCTGTTGGCGAGCGCGAGAATATCCGGCGTCATTTTCTCGACATGGCGGGATACGAAAGCGCGGTTAACCAGCGTCCGCAGCCGTGTATGTTCCGGGGGCTCCAGTTCCAGCAGTGACCATGCCTCGGCAGCATCGAAGGCTCTCGTATGGGCGGCGGGCTCCGGCCAGCCCAGCTCTTCACGGCTGGCGATCTGTAGGATCTGCCGACCGAACCGCTTGTCGCGCAACAAACCACTGACCAGATCGTAACCGGTGAAAAACCATTGCTGCTGTTCACGCCAGAAAAATGTCGGTGCCTGGGCATGTAGCGTGGCATAGACCGCATTCGGGGCTTCGAAAAAACCGGGATGACCCGTGTCGAGACTGACCGATCTCTGGTGGGGATCGACGGAGAAAAACGAGGAGTGCGGCATGATCGGTTCGTGGATGCTTTCTTGACGAGGCTGAAACAGCCTCCTCACTCGAGATGTTGCTGTGTCGAACGCTGGCTGAGACGGCGCAGGGCTGCGACCTGACGGTCTGCTTCATTGTCGATTGCCGCCGGTGTGCCGCGTTCCTCGTTGGGCGTCAGGCAAAAAACGGTTTCCCCGCGTGCCACGGCAGTTCTGTTACGGCCATCTGCTTTGGCCGTATAGAGGCCGTGATCGGCCTGACGCATGGCTGTATCGAAGTCGAAGGCCTCGACAGTGGCCGCTGAGAGGCCAATGCTGGTGGTCAGCCTGACAACGCCCTGTTCTGTGGTGATCGGTGTTGAGGCAATCATGTAGCGGATCCGCTCGGCAACACCGGCAGCTTGGCGCAGGTCCGCAACAGCCATGACGGCGCAGAATTCCTCGCCGCCGGAGCGGGCGAAAATCGCGTCATTGCCAAGCGCGCCACCTGTCATCTGCGCAAAGCTGGACAAGACAGTATCACCCGCCTGATGGCCGAATGTATCATTGATATGTTTGAAATAATCGAGATCGAACACCAGAAGTGCCAGAAGCCGGTCTCTGGCGACCGTGTGTTTCAGCTCGCCTACGGTCTCGATCAGACCACGCCGGTTCAGCGCGCCGGTGAGGGGATCGGTGCGCGACAATTGCTTCAGTTCCCGTTCGTTCCGGTCCATGACGATTCGGGCCAGAAGCACCATGGCCGATACCAGGCAGACAATAACGAACAGGCCGATATAATCGCTGAGGGCAACCTCGTGCTGGCCTTCCGGCATGCCGATCAGGCTGGCGGAACCGATCACCGCACATGACAGCGCTTGCAGGGTCCACAAGGCCGCGAGCATCCGACGATATTTCCGTGCTGTCATGCGCGACGTCATGGCCGTGACCGCGAGCATCACGAAGCAAAGCATGCTGGCAAATTGATGGGTCGCCAGACGATAGGCGTAGGTATCCCGTATGACCGGATGGATCAGGACGAGGCCCCAGAGCAGCAGCGGTGCCGCGATCCACCAGCCGGGTTTGCGCCCGTCAAACAGCCGCAAAGCGCAGATCCAGAAACAGAAGCCGCACAGCACAATGGCATTGCCGCCGTAAATTGCCACAGGCGGCGGCAGGTCGTTGCGAAGCGCGATCAGCATTGCGCCAATGCCGTGACAGGCAAACCCGATGGCCATGTAACCGTAATAGCGATGCTGTGGCGCACGCAGCCATATGGTGATCAGCAGGACCGCCAGCGTGATCGCCTGGGTCCCCCACATCAAAAAAGCTGTCTTGATGTCGAGCAAGGCGGTCGGCCCTCGTCACTCTCTGGTTTTATGCTTCCGAACGAAAGCCGGGATGATTTCGCGGCAATCATAATCGATTTTTTCTTTTGGTTGCAAATTCCGATTGGACCTATCACGCCCTATTCACCATGTTATCGATTTTCTGTGTATGGCTTGGCTGGGCAAGCCGCCGCCCACGGGCCGCTTTCGGTAAAACAGCGAGAATGCGAGAACCAATCCATGCAAGCGATTAAGGATATCGTGTGCTCGCGTCTTGAAGTGTTGGGGGCGAACACTCTATGTAGGGATTGACAGCATTTGAATTGATTCCCTCAGCCCGGATCGGCATCGGGCCTGACAGGCTTCGGGAATGGGTTGAAAAGGACGGACATGAGAAATCCAGTTGATACCGCCATGGCTCTGGTGCCTATGGTTGTGGAGCAGACCAATCGCGGCGAACGGTCCTACGACATCTACTCGCGTCTGTTGAAGGAGCGCATCATTTTCCTGACCGGACCGGTCGAGGATCATATGGCGTCGCTTGTCTGCGCCCAGTTGCTGTTTCTGGAAGCGGAAAATCCGAAGAAGGAAATCGCGATCTATATCAATTCTCCCGGCGGTGTCGTGACTGCTGGCATGGCGATCTACGATACGATGCAGTTCATCCGTCCGGCCGTCTCGACGCTGTGCGTCGGCCAGGCCGCCTCGATGGGGTCGCTGCTGCTGGCGGCCGGCGAAAAGGGCATGCGCTTTGCGACCCCCAATGCGCGCATCATGGTGCATCAGCCGTCCGGCGGTTTCCAGGGTCAGGCCTCCGACATCGAACGTCATGCCCGCGACATCATCAAGATGAAGCGTCGCTTGAACGAGGTTTATGTCAAGCACACTGGCCGCACGCTGGAAGAAGTCGAGCACACGCTTGACCGCGACCACTTCATGGAATCCACGGAAGCCAAGGATTGGGGTCTGATCGACAAGATCCTGACGACGCGCTCCGAAATCGAAGGGGTAACGCCTTCTTGATGTCTTTTGGCGGTGGGCTTTCGATGGAAACGCAAGGCCGGATCCATCCAGGGGGTTTAAACTGCCGCCGAAAGCGCTAATAGTTATTAAGGCTATGTTGAGCTTTTATGACATAGCCTGAATATTCTCAGAGGTTCTCGTTGCCGTCAGCTCATGAATGTGACTTTTGAGAGCTGAATAGTACCTCTGAACCGAATTTCGCCCGGATGGCCGGGCGTGCGGTATCGGGCGACATGACTAGACCGCGAGCCGGTAAATGGCGGTGCGGCGTGCTGGAAGGAAAAAGTTATGAGCAAGGTCAGCGGAAGCAACGGCGGTGACTCGAAGAATACCCTGTATTGTTCGTTCTGCGGCAAGAGCCAGCACGAGGTCCGGAAACTGATTGCCGGCCCGACGGTTTTCATCTGCGATGAATGCGTCGAACTCTGCATGGATATCATCCGCGAGGAAAACAAGAGTTCGATGGTCAAGTCGCGCGATGGCGTGCCGACACCGCAGGACATCATCAAGATCCTCGACGAATATGTGATCGGCCAGAGACAGGCCAAGAAGATCCTGTCCGTTGCTGTCCACAATCATTACAAGCGCCTCTCGCATGCCTCCAAGGGTGGCGATGTGGAGTTGGCGAAGTCAAACATCCTGCTGGTCGGGCCAACCGGTTGCGGCAAGACCTATCTTGCCCAGACTCTGGCGCGCATCATCGATGTGCCCTTCACCATGGCGGATGCGACAACGCTGACGGAAGCCGGCTATGTCGGTGAAGACGTTGAAAACATCATCCTGAAGCTGCTGCAATCGGCCGATTACAATGTCGAGCGCGCCCAGCGCGGCATCGTCTATATCGACGAAGTCGACAAGATCAGCCGCAAGTCCGACAACCCGTCGATTACCCGCGACGTGTCTGGCGAAGGCGTACAGCAGGCGCTGCTGAAGATCATGGAAGGCACTGTGGCTTCGGTTCCTCCCCAGGGCGGTCGCAAGCATCCGCAGCAGGAATTCCTGCAGGTGGATACGACCAATATCCTGTTCATCTGCGGTGGTGCTTTTGCCGGTCTGGACAAGATCATCTCGGCTCGTGGCGAAAAGACCTCGATCGGCTTCGGTGCGACGGTTGTGTCGCCGGAAGATCGTCGCGTCGGCGAAGTGCTGCGCGAACTGGAACCGGAAGATCTGGTCAAGTTCGGCCTGATCCCGGAATTCATCGGTCGTCTGCCGGTTCTGGCGACGCTGGAAGACCTGGACGAGGACGCGCTGATCCAGATCCTGTCCGAGCCAAAGAATGCACTCGTCAAGCAGTATCAGCGCCTGTTCGAAATGGAGGACGTTGAATTGTCCTTCCACGAGGACGCGCTACGCGAAATCGCCCGCAAGGCGATTACCCGCAAGACCGGCGCTCGCGGCCTGCGTTCGATCATGGAAAAGATCCTGCTCGACACGATGTTCGAACTGCCTGAGCTTGAAGGCGTGCGCGAAGTGGTGATTTCCGATGAAGTGGTGCGCGGTGCCGCCCGTCCGCTCTACATCTATGCGGATCGCCAGGAAGAAAAGGCCAACGCTTCGGCGTGAACCTCCGCAATCTCTGAACAGCTTTGAAGCCCGCCGCGTGCGGGCTTCGGCGTTTCTTCGGGGTGGGGGGCGTTTAGGTGCTTTGATCTACGTTTCTCATCGGTTGTCTTTTCGGGAAAACCGGGTCCCACTTTTCCCTGCCAAACTCTAAGTCGTTTGCAGGGCGTTTTTGAATAGTTTATGACTATTACAAGGTGCTTCGCGCGATGTGACAGATTCGGTCGAAGGCAGGTTTGCCCCAGGCGAGTGTTTGATATCTTCGGATGCTGGAATGCCTGGCGTGCGCATCAGGGTAGGGCGGCTTCGGTCGCCGTGGTCGGGCAGCGCCGGTGCGTTTTGTTGTTGCTTGCTGTCGCGTCAATCAACCGTTTGTATTGTGTTTCAGCATGATGGGCTCGACCCTGATGGGTCTGAGCCGGAATCATGCAACAGGCCTCAAGCTGTTGCGCCACGGTGGTGGCACAGGGCACAAAGGCTTGAATTTTAGCTCTTGGGTCTCCACTTTAACCGGTGAGACAGGACCATGTCCCCCGCGGCTTTTGAGCGCGGATTTGGGTCCCGGCAACGGGACGATGAAAGGAACTGGAATGACTAAAGTGACCTCTGTCACCGGCGAAACCAATACCTATCCGGTATTGCCGCTGCGTGACATCGTGGTGTTCCCGCACATGATCGTGCCGCTCTTCGTAGGGCGCGAGAAGTCTATTCGTGCCCTCGAAGAAGTCATGGGCTCCGACAAGCAGATCATGCTGGCCACCCAGATCAATGCAAGCGATGACGATCCATCGGCCGATGCCATCTATGAGGTTGGCACTGTCGCCAATGTATTGCAGCTTTTGAAATTGCCTGACGGCACCGTCAAGGTGCTGATCGAGGGCAAGGCGCGCGCCCGGATCTCTGGCTATACCGGACGTGAGGACTTCTACGAGGCCCATGCCGATCTGTTGCCCGAACCCGCCGAAGATCCGGTGGAAGTCGAGGCTCTGAGCCGGTCTGTGGTGTCGGAGTTTGAAAATTACGTCAAGCTCAACAAGAAGATCTCGCCGGAAGTGGTGGGGGCTGCCAGTCAGATCGAAGACTATTCGAAGCTGGCCGATACGGTTGCCTCACATCTGTCGATCAAGATCACCGAAAAGCAGGAAATGCTGGAAACGGTGAGCATCAAGACCCGGCTTGAAAAAGCGCTCGGCTTCATGGAGGGCGAAATTTCCGTTCTCCAGGTGGAGAAGCGTATTCGCTCGCGCGTCAAGCGCCAGATGGAAAAGACCCAGCGCGAATATTACCTGAACGAGCAGATGAAGGCGATTCAGAAGGAACTTGGCGACGGCGAGGAAGGCCGCGACGAGATGGCCGAACTGGAAGAGCGCATTGCCAAGACCAAGCTGTCCAAGGAAGCCAAGGACAAGGCTGATGCGGAGCTGAAAAAGCTCAAGCATATGAGCCCGATGTCGGCGGAAGCCACAGTCGTGCGTAACTACCTCGACTGGCTGCTCGGCCTGCCCTGGAACAAGAAGTCCAAGGTGCGGATCGACCTCAACGCCGCCGAGAAGATCCTGGATGAGGACCATTTCGGCCTCGACAAGGTCAAGGAACGGATCGTCGAGTATCTGGCCGTGCAGGCCCGTGCCACCAAGTTGAAGGGTCCTATCCTGTGCCTCGTCGGTCCTCCGGGCGTCGGCAAGACCTCGCTCGCCCGCTCGATTGCCAAGGCCACAGGACGTGAATATGTCCGCATGGCGCTGGGTGGCGTGCGTGATGAGGCCGAGATCCGCGGTCACCGCCGGACCTACATTGGCTCCATGCCCGGCAAGGTCGTGCAGTCGATGAAGAAGGCTAAACGGTCCAACCCGCTATTCCTGCTCGACGAAATCGACAAGATGGGCCAGGATTTCCGTGGCGATCCGTCATCGGCTCTGCTTGAGGTGCTGGATCCGGAACAGAACGCGACCTTCATGGACCATTACCTGGAGGTCGAATACGATCTGTCCAACGTGATGTTCATCACGACCGCGAATACGCTGAATATTCCTGGCCCGCTGATGGACCGCATGGAAATCATCCGGATTGCCGGTTACACCGAGGATGAAAAGCTCCAGATTGCCAAGCGGCATCTTCTGCCAAAGGCGATCAAGGAACATGCGCTGCGCCCGGAAGAGTTCTCGCTGGCGGATGATGCGATCGTCTCGATCATCCAGCAATATACCCGCGAGGCAGGTGTGCGCAGTCTCGAGCGTGAATTGATGAAGGTCGCCCGCAAGGCTGTGACCGAGATCATCAAGGGCAAGTCGACCTCTGTTGCCGTCACGGCGG
The DNA here is from genome assembly GCF_021559775.1 of Gillisella vitis. Lineage (GTDB taxonomy): Bacteria > Pseudomonadota > Alphaproteobacteria > Rhizobiales > Rhizobiaceae > Allorhizobium > Allorhizobium ampelinum. The sequence continues at coordinate 982,696 of NZ_CP056047.1, forward strand.
CCAGCATCAACGATTATCTCGGTGTGCCGCGCTATCGTCATGGTGAGGCCGAAGGCGAGGATCAGGTTGGTATCGTCACCGGTCTTGCCTGGACGGAAGTGGGCGGCGAATTGCTGACCATTGAAGGTGTGATGATGCCGGGTAAGGGCCGCATGACGGTGACCGGCAATCTGAAGGAAGTGATGAAGGAATCGATTTCGGCGGCGGCATCCTATGTCCGCTCGCGCGCCGTCGATTTCGGAATTGAGCCTCCGCGCTTTGACAAGTCGGACATTCACGTCCACGTGCCGGAAGGTGCGACGCCTAAGGACGGTCCGTCGGCGGGTGTGGCAATGGCAACCGCCATTGTTTCGATCATGACGGGCATTCCGGTCAACAAGGACGTGGCGATGACGGGTGAGATCACCCTGCGCGGTCGCGTCTTGCCGATTGGTGGCTTGAAGGAAAAGCTGCTGGCCGCTCTTCGCGGTGGCATCAAGAAGGTTCTGATCCCGGAAGAAAACGCCAAGGATCTGGCGGATATTCCAGACAATGTGAAGAACAATCTTGAGATCGTCCCGGTCGCCCGGATGGGTGAGGTGATTGCTCATGCGCTGGTGCGCATACCTGAGCCGATCGAGTGGGATGGCACGGTGGAAACGCCTGCCGTCGGCACTGTTGAAGGTGTCGATGATTCAGGCGCAACCGTGGCGCACTGAGCCGTCTTTGCCACGATCCTGCCCAATTGGCGGGAAAACTTCGAAAAGGCTGGCCTTCGGGCCAGCCTTTTTTGTGCAAACATCACCAGAAGCCTTGTTTTTCAGGCGATTGCGGTGCTTTTGGCTTGCGACGGGCATGGGCATGAGTATTGTCCGCCCGACTTGGAATTTTTGAGTCATGCCGGAGGCCATCGAAAATGGCGGTCGGTATTGCTTTGTGATCCTCTCGGGCGCCTGGCGCTTTGCGGTGGTCGCGGTTCCTCGATGCGGGGATGCGTTAGCATCTTCGCCGCTTTGATATTCATGTCATACAGAAAGGGTGGAAACATGAACAAGTCCGAACTCGTAAACGCAGTTGCCGATAAGGCCGGTCTCAGCAAGGCCGACGCAGCTTCCGCCGTGGACGCCGTCTTCGACACCGTCCAGGCGGAATTGAAGAATGGTGGCGACATTCGCCTCGCCGGTTTTGGCGCCTTCACGGTTTCCCATCGCGAAGCCTCGAAGGGCCGCAATCCTTCGACTGGCGCGGAAGTTGATATTCCGGCCCGTAACGTTCCGAAGTTCACGGCCGGCAAGGGCCTGAAGGACGCTGTTAACAGCTGATCCTGCTAGAGTTTGTCAGGGAAAAGTGGAAACCGGTTTTCCCGAAAAGACAAACGAAAACAAGAGTAGCTAGAGTCTGTCTGGTTCAATCTGAACCTGACAGACTCTAGCGACAAATATACCAGTTCTACCGAAAACCCGGCTCTCAAGCCGGGTTTTTTGTCTTTTTGCAGGAAGGAGGCATCTCGTTGCCGTTTCACTGATCCAAGATGGTCGCTGCTTCGAAATAGCATTGAGTTCAATACAAAATGGCTGCCGCAAACGAGCTGCCAATGGTCCATCAGAGAGGCGCCCGTGGTCACGAAGAAAGCCGATCTCCCGACCAAGCTCTGCGTGGCCTGCCACAGGCCTTTCGCGTGGCGTAAAAAGTGGGCGCGCTGCTGGGAGGAAGTTCGCTTCTGTTCCGAGCGCTGCCGTAACCGCAGGGCAGCGAGCCGAGAATTGGAGACGGCCCAATGCGATAGTTTTTCGGTGTCGCATCGGATAGGTCGGAAAGCCGTGTCGAGAGTGTCACACACCTCATGAAACAACTATCAAACCTGACTTTGCTCCTTTACGCGCTTCCGGCCCTGCCTTTGGCGGCCATTGCTTTGCCGCTCTATATCATCGTTCCGTCCGTTTATGCCGGGCGGTTTGGTATTGCTCTGTCGGCCATTGGGGCCGCTTTGCTGGCCATTCGCTGTCTGGATGCGATAACCGATCCGCTGATCGGTTGGCTCGCGGACCGGATTCCCGGTCGGTATGGTCGCCGCCGTCTGTTCTTTCTATTGTCTTTGCCGCTGACGGCGGTCTCCGCTTTCATGCTGTTCAACCCACCGGAAGGGGCAGGGCTTGCGCATCTGGTGGTTTGGGGCTGTCTTCTGTCGATCGGCAGTACCTGGACAAGCCTGCCTTATACCGCCTGGGGTGCCGAACTCGAGACCTCCTACGATGGCCGGGTCAGGCTTTCGGCCTGGCGTGAGGGTACGACGCTACTCGGCACGCTGCTCGCCATCTCGCTGCCTTTCCTGGGGCAGGCATCCACGACAGGCGCCCAGCCGGACCTGAATGCGATTGCTGTTATGGTGGCGGTGCTCTTGCCAATCTTTGGTGCCATTGCGGTATGGCGCGTGGCGGAACCGGTGGATTTTTCGAAAACCCGGCTTTCTCTGAAGGCAGGAGCGGGCTTTCTGCTGGCCAATAGCGCCTTTCTGCGGCTGGCCATGGCCTTCTTGATGAATTCTCTGGCCAATGCCATCCCCGCTTCGCTGTTTCTTTATTTCGTCGCGGCGCGGTTGGAGGCGCCTGAGCTTCAAGGGCCTTTGCTGTTTGCTTATTTCTTATCGGCGGTCGCCGGCGTGCCACTTGCGGTTTTCGTGGCGCGGCGGCTGGGCAAGCACAGGGCCTGGTGCTGGGCCATGCTGCTCAGCTGCGCGATCTTTGCCTTGGCCGGCCTGCTGGGGCCGGGAGACGCCTGGCTGTTTCTCGGCATCTGCGTGGTGACGGGCGTCTTGCTCGGCTTTGATCTGGCGCTGCCGCCAGCCATTCAGGCCGATGTGATCGATCAGGACACACTGGCGTCGGGAGAACAGCGATCCGGGCTTTATTTCGCCGCCTGGAGTTTCGTCACCAAGCTGGCATTGGCGCTCTCTTCCGGCATTGTCTTTCCGCTACTGGCTTTGGCAGGCTTCCAGCCGGAAGGCGGCGCCCAAAGCGGGCAGGCGCTTTCGGTCTTGTCGGCGCTTTATGCTTTCTTGCCGATCCTGTTCAAGCTTTTCGCCATCGCTCTTATGTGGCGGTTTTCCATCGACAGCACGCACCAGCAAGCCACTCGACAGAAAATCGAGCAGCGCCAGAGGGAAATATCAAACCCATCATGATCAGGTCTGTGGCGTCATGGATGGCTTGGGCAGGGCGCGACCATCCTGATAGATGCGCCGCAGAAAAGACAGCAGCTGGGCAAGCTCGTCTTTCGAAAATCGCTCGGTAAAACGGGCTTCATGGCCATGGCGAAGCTCTTTCGCCGCGGCCAGAACACGCTGGCCTTCCTCGGTTACGAAGAGTTCCTGGCGCCGGCGATCCACCTGGGAGGGCCGGCGCTCGACGGCGCCCCGGCCTTCAAGCTTGTTGATCAGCGCCATCATGGTCGCCTTGTCCATGCGCAGGCTTTGGGCAAAATCGATCTGGCTGGCCCCAGCATTGTTGTCGATCAATTCCAGCACGGCAAATTGCTTCGGGGTTAAAGCCAGCCCCGACATGGTCGCCTGAAAATCCTGGAACACCGCCACATTGGCCAACCGCAAATGAAAGCCAAGAACTTTTTCCAGGTCGCCGAAGGCCACAGTTCCGGAAAATTCCGGGGTTTCGAAATCGTCAGTCGGCTGTTCCGGTCCGTCCATGCGCTCAATCCATGTTCGATAATGCCTTCAGGTTGAGGATGTGTAGCATCTCCAGCCTGATAAGATACGGCTCTATCCGGTGATAAACCCATAAGCCCAAAAGGCAAAGTGCCATATTTGACCTGTGCATTCCGCAGATTTCACTTGTGCCTCGAGAAAGATAATATAATATGTAATACATACTAAATGGCCGTCGGGAGAACTGGCCAGGGAGGATATATGTCGTACTATGGTGGCGCAGGTTTGCGCGAGACTTCGGCGTTTGCTGGCATGGTCGCGGAGGATCCTGTCCGGTTCCGCGCCAATAGCGGTCCAGATCGGCCAGCCGTCATGGAGCTGGCAACCGGGCAATCATTGACATTTTCTGAATTCGATACGCTGATCGCGCGATGCGCCGCCGCTCTTGACGATGTGATCGCAAGGGCAGGGACGGGGCAGGACAGCCCAGCCCGTATTGCCTATCTCGGACGCAATTCCACTGCTCAATTCGCGGTTTGTTTTGCCTGCCAGCGGATCGGTGCGATCTTCGTGCCATTGAACTGGCGCTTGAGCGCCCGAGAAATTTCGCTGATTCTTGCCGACTGCGAACCGACGCTGTTGCTGTACGACGCGGAATTTGCCGAAGCCGGTAGCAGCTTCGAGGTCGAAAGCCTTGATGTGACCGGCAAGGGAGGCTTTCTGGACAAGGCCTCGGTTTTGGAGCCAATCGCACCTCGCTATTCATCTGCCGACCGTACATGCGTGATTCTCTACACATCCGGGACGACAGGCGTGCCAAAGGGCGTGCTGCTTAATGCCCGCAATTTGTTTTTCTCCGCCTTGAATTTTGCTTTCGTCGGTGAGGTGACGCCGGAATCGGTCGTGCTTTGCGACTTGCCGTTTTTCCACACGATCGGGTTGGTGGCCCTGGCGCGCACCGCAATGGTGATGGGCGCCCGGCTGGTCATTTCTGACCGCTTCATCGCCGAACGCACGATTGCCACCATGGCGGACACCCAAATCGGCGTGAGCCACTATTGTGGTGTGCCGCAAATGGCCAGTACGTTGCGGAACTCGCCGAATTGGAACCCGGCTGCATTGCAGGGTCTGAAGGCGATCTTTCTGGGTGGCGCGCCCTTGCCACCGGTGCTGATCGAGCGTTTTCTCGATGACGGCATTGCCCTGGTCAATGGCTATGGGATGAGCGAAACCGGCACGGCCTATCATATGCCGCTCGACCGCCAACTCATCGCCCGTCATCCGGGTAGTATCGGTTTTGCGGCTCCCTTGCTTGAAACGCGGGTTGTTGATTTCGATGGTGCCGATGTCACCGATGGCGGGATCGGTGAAATCTGGCTACGAGGACCAAGCGTCACAGAGGGCTATTGGAACCGTCCGGACCTGACCGAGGCTGCCTTCACCGATGGCTGGTTTCGCAGCGGCGATATGGCGCGGGTCCAGGACGGTGTCGTCTATCTCGCTGATCGCCTGAAGGACATGTATATCAGCGGCGGTGAAAACGTCTATCCTGCTGAGGTTGAAGCGGCGATTGCCGCCCATCCCGGCGTTGCCGATGTCGCAGTCATGGGCCTTGCCCATGCCGAATGGGGCGAGGTCGGCCTGGCACTGGTCGTCGCTGGCAACGACGGCCTACGTGATCACGATATCCTACGCCATTGCGCTGATCGGCTTGCCAGCTTCAAACGGCCCAAACACGTGGTGTTTGTGGATGCCATTCCCCGTTCGGCTTCCGGCAAGGTGCAGAAGCACATTTTGCGCCAATCCTACACTCACCTTTCATCCAGTTCGACACCGGCGTCCGGACAGCCCGGCGCATAAGGAGACATACCATGACAGTTGCAGAAAAATCCGACGCAGACACCGTGTTGGTCGACATCGAAGACCGAATCGCCTTCGTGACCTTCAATCGGCCTGAAAAACGCAATGCGATGAACCCGGCTCTGAATATCCGCATGGCGGAAATCCTTGAGGAACTGGAAGCCGACGACCGTTGCGGTGTGCTTGTCCTGCGTGGTGCAGGAACCTCATGGTCTGCCGGCATGGATCTTCAGCAATATTTCCGTGACAATGACGACAAGCCCCGCCATGCAACTCTGAAAAGCCGCCGCCAATCGGGCGGGTGGTGGCAGCGCCTGACCTATTTCGAAAAGCCAACCATCGCTATGGTCAATGGCTGGTGCTTCGGCGGAGCCTTCAATCCGCTGGTCGCCTGCGATCTGGCGATTGCCGCCAATGAAGCCACCTTCGGGCTCTCGGAAATCAACTGGGGCATTCTGCCGGGTGGCAATGTGACCCGGGCTGTTGCCGAGGTGATGAATCACCGTGATTCGCTGTATTACATCATGACCGGTGAGCCCTTTGGTGGCGAAAAGGCCCGCGATATGGGCCTGGTCAACGAATCGGTGCCACTGGAAGAGCTGGAAACCCGCGTACGCAAACTCTGCGCCAGCCTGCTCGAGAAAAATCCTGTGACAATGAAAGCCGCCAAGGACACGTTCAAGCGCGTCCGCAACATGCCCTGGGAACTGGCCGACGACTATATCTATGCCAAGCTGGAGCAAATGCTGCTGCTGGACAAGACCCGGGGCCGTGACGAGGGCCTGAAACAGTTCCTGGATGACAAGACCTATCGCCCCGGCCTTGGCGCTTACAAACGGAAATAAACTCCCGAAAGCATCGATAATTCATAGGAATGAAAGACCCGCGGAATCACCTGCGGGTCTTTTTTTGCCGAGCTCGGCGAAACTCGTCCAAAAAACGAGACACAAAGCTGCGTTGGCTGGCCACCTAAATTACACAAATATCGAATGTACAGGGAAAAATGGTGGGCGATGAGAGACTCGAACTCCCGACATCCTCGGTGTAAACGAGGCGCTCTACCAACTGAGCTAATCGCCCTTCGCGTCATCGGGTCGTGCCCGCCGCGTCGGTGGCTGTGATCTATTCGGTCGCTGAAAAAACCGCAAGAGGGTTTTTTGCTTTTTTTTGTTTTTTTGCGACGGCAAGATGACGGTTGGGTAAAAAATCCCGCAATTCCGGGCTTAAGGGGTCTTCTGTTGTCAACAGGCTAGGGGCTTCTGCGGTGCCTTGGTGTTTCGCCTCATGTCTGGACTGGCGGCTGAGAAAGAATGTTAAGCCCAGGACGGTCTGCGCGCCGCAGGGCTAAGGCAGGTGATGGATAAGGACAGCGCGGTTTGATCTGCGGTTTCTTCCTGTCTGCTTCGATCAGTGTGCCGCTGCACAATCGCCGGTGTTTTTTATCCATCAACAGCGAAAAATCATTCTGTCACGTTTTTGTTTTCAATGCTGCTTGACACCCACCAAGGAACCACTTAGTTAGCCGCTCATCGAACGGCACATGACGATCGGTAAGCGGGGAAGCAAGCTTCCCACCAGGAAATTGCGGGTGTAGCTCAGTTGGTTAGAGTGCCGGCCTGTCACGCCGGAGGTCGCGGGTTCGAGCCCCGTCACTCGCGCCATCCTGGTACTAAAAAGTGAATGGCTTTCCATTCAGATGCCCTTGACACGGCATCGTCAATGCGCGGGTGTAGCTCAGTCGGTTAGAGTGCCGGCCTGTCACGCCGGAGGTCGCGGGTTCGAGCCCCGTCACTCGCGCCATTTCTTTATCTTTCCAAGCTGTTATTTTGTGTGAATTGCGAAGTGCTCTATACCGGCCTTCGCTCTTGGTGTTAAAGTCTTTGTGTGCATGTGCGAAATGCGGGAAGCGCACTTGCGCACGGGCGCTGGCTGCGCTAACCAACGGCTCGTTGCAACAGTCTTTTTGGCTTGTCGGTATTCTGCCGTGAACGTCGCCCGGCGTTTTGACAAGCAAGGATGGATACGATGACTGAACTCCTCAGTTCCTACCTTCCGATCGTGGTTTTCGTCGGAATTGCGATGGTTATCGGCATTGCCCTTTTGGTGACGCCGTTTGCCGTGGCATTCAAGGCGCCCGACTCGGAAAAGCTTTCGGCCTATGAATGCGGCTTCAACGCCTTTGACGATGCCCGCATCAAGTTCGATATCCGATTCTACCTCGTGTCGATTCTCTTCATCATCTTCGATCTTGAAGTTGCCTTCCTGTTTCCTTGGGCGGTCTCCTTTGGTGCGATCGGCTGGTTCGGTTTCTGGTCGATGATGGTGTTTCTCGGCGTGCTGACCGTCGGATTTATATATGAATGGAAGAAGGGAGCCCTGGAATGGGAGTGAGCCAAAGCGATCACCAGACCCTGGTTGCACCACAGCCCAAGGGTATTCTGGACCCTGCCACCGGCAAGCCGGTTGGCAATGACAGCACTTTTTTCGGCGAGATCAATGATGAACTGGCTGACAAGGGGTTTCTGGTCACCTCAACCCAGGCTCTGATCACCTGGGCGCGTACCGGGTCATTGATGTGGATGCAGTTTGGTTTGGCCTGCTGCGCCGTCGAAGGCCTGATGCAGGCGTCCGGCCCGCGTTACGACATGGAGCGCTTCGGCGTTGCACCGCGTGCATCTCCGCGCCAGTCGGACGTGATGATTGTTGCGGGAACCCTGACCAACAAGATGGCGCCCGCCTTGCGCAAGGTCTATGACCAGATGCCGGAGCCGCGCTATGTGATCTCCATGGGTTCCTGTGCCAATGGCGGCGGCTACTATCACTATTCCTATTCCGTGGTCCGGGGTTGTGACCGGGTCGTGCCTGTCGACATTTATGTGCCGGGCTGTCCCCCCACGGCAGAGGCGCTGCTCTATGGCGTCCTGCTGCTTCAGAAGAAAATCCGCCGCACCGGCACGATCGAGCGCTAAGGCGAGGGACCGACAAGATGAGTGAAGCCCTGCAAGTGCTGGCATCCCACATCACCGAAAACAGCGGTGGTCTTGCTTTGTCGAGCACCGTTGCCTTTGGTGAACTGACGGTCACCACGACCGTCGAAAATATCTATGCGCTGGTGACTTTCCTGCGTGACGACGCCCGTTGCGGCTTCATCAATATTATCGACATCTGCGGTGTGGATTATCCCGAGCGTGTCGAGCGTTTCGAGGTTGTCTATCACTTCCTGGCGCCGAAGCAGAACCAGCGCATCCGCGTCAAGCTGTCCACCAGCGAAGACAAGCCGGTTCCGTCGATCTGTCCGCTGTTTCCGGGTGCCGACTGGTTTGAGCGCGAGGCCTGGGATCTCTATGGCGTGATGTTTACCGGTCATCCGGATCTGCGTCGTCTGCTGACTGATTACGGTTTTGAAGGCCATCCGCTGCGCAAGGATTTTCCGCTGACAGGCTTTGTTGAAGTCCGCTATGATGACACGGTCAAGCGGGTGGTTTATGAACCGGTTGAGTTGAAGCAGGAATTCCGTAGTTTCGACTTTCTTTCGCCTTGGGAAGGCACGGATTACGTGCTGCCCGGCGATGAAAAAGCCGCGAAGTAAGGGAACGGAAGGCGAGACCATGACTGAACATTCCGTCCGTAACTTCACGATCAATTTCGGCCCCGAACATCCTTCCGCACACGGCGTTTTGCGTCTTGTGCTGGAGCTGGACGGTGAAATCGTCGAGCGTGTCGATCCCCATATCGGCCTCTTGCACCGTGGTACCGAAAAGCTGATTGAAGCCAAGACCTACTTGCAGGCATTGCCCTATTTCGACCGGCTGGACTATGTCGCGCCGATGAACCAGGAACATGCCTATTGCTTGGCGGTGGAAAAGCTTCTCGGCCTGGAAATTCCGATCCGCGGCCAGCTGATCCGGGTTCTTTATTCCGAAATAGGCCGTATCCTGTCGCATATCATGAACGTCACCACGCAGGCGATGGACGTCGGTGCGATGACGCCACCGGTCTGGGGCTTCGAAGAGCGCGAAAAACTGATGGTGTTCTATGAGCGGGCTTCTGGCGCGCGCATGCATGCCGCCTATTTCCGTCCCGGTGGCATTCACCAGGATATTCCGGCCCAACTGGTCGAGGATATCGGTGCCTGGTGCGACCCTTTCCTGAAAGTTCTCGATGATATTGAGGGACTGTTGACCGAGAACCGGATTTTCAAGCAGCGCAATGTCGATATCGGCGTCGTCAGCCTGGAAGATGCCTGGAAATGGGGCTTCTCTGGTGTGATGGTTCGCGGTTCGGGTGCAGCCTGGGATTTGCGCCGCTCGCAGCCTTACGAATGCTATTCCGATATGGAATTCGATATTCCGGTCGGTAAGAATGGCGACTGCTACGACCGCTATCTGATCCGCATGATGGAAATGCGCGAATCGGTGAAGATCATGAAGCAATGCGTCAATCGCCTGCTCGGCGATGCGCGCGTTGGCCCGGTTTCTTCTGTGGATGGCAAGGTTGTGCCGCCGAAACGGGGTGAGATGAAGCGGTCGATGGAAGCGCTCATCCATCACTTCAAGCTTTACACTGAAGGTTTCCACGTACCGGCTGGCGAAGTTTATGCGGCCGTCGAGGCGCCGAAGGGTGAATTCGGGGTCTATCTGGTAGCGGACGGCACAAACAAGCCGTATCGCTGCAAGATCCGCGCTCCTGGGTTCGTGCATCTGCAAGCCATGGACTTCATGTCGCGCGGTCATCAGCTTGCTGACGTAACGGCGGTGCTGGGGTCTCTCGACATCGTTTTTGGTGAGGTGGATCGTTGATGCAGCTTATCCTTTCGGATCGGCAGTGTGGTGCTCGTCTTGCAACGTCGGTTGCAGGTTGGCGCTACGCATTGCAATCCGCTGGGACCGACCGGCACTGTCCCGCCAGGCCGTCTGCTCTGCAGGCGGCAATCGGGCTTTCTGCCGCATTGCTCGTCAGCGTCCGCGAGAAGGACAATCTGAACGCAGGCCGGGATGCTGTCATGGCGACGCATCAAGGTCTTCTGTTCAAAAACTGAGATAAGGCGTGAGGAAGTATGTCCGTTCGTCGTTTAGCCGAAGATCAATTCCAGCCCGCATCCTTCGCTTTTAGCGAGGAAAATGCCGTTTGGGCCGAAGCCACCATCCGCAAATATCCGGAGGGTCGTCAGCAATCCGCTGTCATCCCGCTGTTGATGCGGGCGCAGGAGCAGGATGGCTGGGTTACCAAGGCGACGATCGAATTCGTCGCGGACAAGCTCGACATGCCCTATATCCGCGTGCTCGAAGTGGCGACCTTTTATACTCAGTTCCAGTTGAAGCCGGTCGGTACCAAAGCCCATATCCAGGTCTGCGGTACCACGCCCTGTATGCTGCGCGGCTCGGAAGAGCTGATGAAAATCTGTAAGAAAAAGATCCATCCAGAGCCTCTGGAGCGTAATTCAACCGGGACTCTGTCCTGGGAAGAAGTCGAGTGTCAGGGTGCCTGCGTCAACGCGCCGATGGTGATCATTTTCAAGGACGCTTATGAGGATCTGACACCTGAGCGTCTCGAAGAAATCATTGACGCCTTCGAAGCCGGCAAGGGTGTAGAGGTCAAGACAGGCCCGCAGATCGAGCGGGTGTTTTCTGCGCCTGAAGGCGGCCTGACCAGCCTGACGGAAGAGATCACTCCGGTCCGTTGGGGCGAGGGGCAATCCGGGCAGGATGAGGCAACGGTTCCTCCATCCAACGCAGCCCGCCCGGTCACCGATACGCCGGTTACCGATCCGAAGCTGAAGACGCCTGCTACCGACAAACCGGCAGCGAGCGAGAATGCGAAAGTCTCCGGCGACACTGCCGACAAGGCCAAGGGGTGAGAGATGTTACAGGATAAGGACCGCATTTTCACCAATATCTACGGCCTCAAGGATAAGTCCCTGAAAGGCGCGATGAGCCGCGGCCACTGGGACGGGACCAAGCAGATCCTGGAAAAGGGTCGCGACTGGATCATCAATGAAATGAAGGCCTCGGGTCTTCGCGGTCGTGGCGGCGCAGGCTTTCCAACGGGTCTGAAGTGGTCTTTCATGCCGAAGGAAAGCGACGGTCGCCCGCATTATCTGGTCGTCAATGCCGATGAATCCGAGCCCGGCACCTGCAAGGATCGGGAAATCATGCGCCATGATCCGCATACGCTGCTGGAAGGCTGTGTCATCGCCGGTTTCGCCATGGGCGCCCACGCCGCCTATATTTATGTACGCGGCGAATATATGCGCGAGCGCGAAGCCCTTCAGGCTGCGATTGACGAATGCTACGAATATGGATTGCTGGGTAAAAACAACAAGCTCGGCTGGGATTATGACATTTACGTTCACCATGGCGCAGGGGCCTATATCTGCGGCGAGGAAACGGCTCTTCTTGAAAGCCTTGAAGGCAAGAAGGGCCAGCCACGCCTGAAGCCGCCGTTCCCGGCCAATATGGGTCTCTATGGCTGCCCGACGACGGTCAACAATGTCGAATCGATCGCGGTTGCGCCGACCATCCTGCGTCGTGGCGCTGGCTGGTTCTCGTCCTTTGGCCGCCCGAACAATGTTGGCACCAAGCTGTTCATGATCTCCGGTCATGTCAACAAGCCCTGCACGGTTGAAGAGACCATGGGGATCACGTTCCGCGAACTGATCGAGCGGCATGCCGGCGGCATTCGCGGCGGTTGGGACAATCTTCTGGCTGTCATTCCCGGCGGTGCGTCCTGTCCGGTGGTCAAGGCGGAAGATATTATTGACGTCCCCATGGATTTCGATGGGCTGCGTGATGTGAAATCCTCGTTCGGTACCGCAGCGATTATCGTCATGGATAAGTCCACCGATATCATCAAGGCGATTGCCCGGCTGTCGCAGTTCTTCAAGCATGAGAGCTGCGGCCAATGCACGCCGTGCCGTGAAGGGACCGGCTGGATGTGGCGGGTGATGGAGCGCATGGTGAAGGGCAATGCCCAGAAGCGCGAAATCGACATGCTGTTCCAGGTCACCAAGCAGATCGAAGGTCATACGATCTGCGCGCTTGGCGATGCGGCTGCTTGGCCGATCCAGGGTCTGATCCGTAATTTCCGGCCTGAGATCGAGGCCAGGATTGATGACTATACCCGCAAGGCCATGGACCATGGCGCGGTCATGGAAGCGGCTGAGTAACGAAGGCTCCGGTTACAGTGGTGCCGAGTAACAAAGGTGATGCGATGGTTGAGGCTTCGAAACGGACGGGAACTGATGCATCGGCAAAGCCGGCTGACACCAGCCGCGGTGCTGAGATGGCCGGATCGTCGCTGCATGCTTTGATGGCCAACCCGATGGCTGCCTTTGCGGCTGCCACGGTGCTTGGTTTCGGTTTTGCCACCCAGATGACCGGTGTGATGCTCGGTTCCATGCAAACAATGATGGACAAGCCCACCCGTCGGACGAAGGACGATGTGCCGGAAGATAAAGCTGATCATCAGGTTGCTGCCGCATCCGTTTCAGAGGTCAATTTGAAGCCTGAAACGCAGCTGCAGCCCGTCGGTGCTCCGGTTTCGGATGCAGTGGTTCAGCCCAAAGTAGCACCCGCACGCCGTCCAGTCGCAAAAACCAAGAGCAAGCCGCAGGCTGCCAAGCCGGTAAAAAGCCCGGCAGTGCGTTCGGCCAAAAAGCCGACAGTCGCGCCTGTGACACCTGTAGAGGAGCCCGAAGTGAAGGCGGCGCCTGTTGCCGTCAAGCCCGCCCGGCGGCGCGGCAAGAAGGCGGATCTTAAGGCAATCGGCGGTGTCGGGCCGAAGGTTCAGGAAATGCTCAGTAAACTGGGTGTTCATGGCCTTGATGATATCGCCACCTGGGCGCCCGAAGATGCGGCACGGATTGATGCGGAGCTTGGTCTCGACGGTCGCATCCTGCGTGATGACTGGATCGGACAGGCCCGCAAGCTGACCGGTGCTTGATTAGGCGGGTGTGGCGGCGACGGTTTGTGAATTGTGATTGAGATAGAATGTGTTACGACGTGTTTTGTGTCTCATGTATGAAGCACTGCACAGAAAAGATGGGCGAAGGCCTATTGGATGAATTGAGGGCGCTCTGCCGCCATGCATCCCACCTTGACTGATGGGATGCAAAGCAGGCGAGCGGTCGAGAACTGAGACATGCGTAGCGGAAAATCCTGTGCGGTTTTCCTGGCCGGACTGAAGAAGCGGCGGCTGCGATGGACGTGAGACAGGAAGGCGAATATGGCAAAGCTGAAAGTCGACGGTAAGGAGATCGAGGTTCCCGATCATTTCACGCTGCTTCAGGCGTGCGAGGAAGCGGGTGCCGAAGTTCCGCGTTTTTGTTTCCACGAGCGGCTTTCGGTCGCTGGCAATTGCCGTATGTGCCTTGTCGAGGTGAAGGGCGGCCCGCCAAAGCCGGCAGCCTCCTGCGCTATGGGCGTGCGCGATATCCGCGGTGGCCCGAATGGCGAGTTGCCGGAAGTCTATACCAATACGCCAATGGTCAAGAAGGCGCGCGAAGGGGTGATGGAGTTCCTCCTCATCAACCACCCGCTCGATTGTCCAATCTGTGACCAGGGCGGCGAATGCGACTTGCAGGACCAGGCCATGGCCTTCGGTATCGACAGTTCCCGCTATGGCGAGGACAAGCGCGCCGTCGAGGACAAATATATCGGGCCGCTGGTCAAGACGGTGATGAACCGTTGCATTCACTGCACGCGCTGCGTCCGCTTCACCACCGAAGTGGCCGGCATTGCCGAACTCGGCCTGATCGGTCGTGGCGAGGATGCCGAAATCACCACCTATCTCGAACAGGCAATGACCTCGGAATTGCAGGGCAATGTCGTTGATCTCTGCCCGGTCGGTGCGCTGACCTCCAAGCCCTTCGCCTTCACGGCCCGTCCGTGGGAATTGGGCAAGACCGAATCGGTCGATGTGATGGATGCGCTGGGTTCGGCGATCCGCGTCGATACGCGCGGTCGTGAAGTGATGCGTGTCATGCCGCGCGTCAATGACAGCATCAATGAAGAGTGGATTTCCGACAAGAGCCGCTTCATTTGGGACGGATTGAAGACCCAGCGTCTGGACCGGCCTTATGTGCGGCGCAATGGACGTCTCCAGCCAGCAACCTGGCCAGAAGCCTTCGCCGAAATCAAGACTGCCGTCTCGGCTACCAACGGCTCGAAGATCGGCGCGATTGCTGGTGATCTGGCATCCGTCGAGGAAATGTATGCACTGAAGGAACTGCTGACTTCGCTTGGTTCCACCAGCTACGATTGTCGCCAGGACGGCACGGCGCTCGATCCTGTTCTCGGCCGTTCGTCCTATATCCTCAACTCCACCATCGAGGGTATCGAGGATGCCGACGCGCTGTTGTTGATCGGTTGCAATCCGCGCCTTGAAGCGGCGGTCATGAATGCGCGTATCCGCAAGCGGTGGCGTCGTGGTGGCTTCCCGATCGGCGTAATCGGCGAAAACGCTGATCTGCGTTATGATTATAGCTATCTGGGTGCGGGTACTGATACGCTTTCCGATTTGGTTGCTGGCAAGAACAACTTCTTTGATGCATTGAAGACGGCTGCCAAGCCCTTGATCATCATTGGCCAGGGCGCTTTGACCCGTGGTGACGGCGCTGCCGTGCTGGCTCAGGTCGCTGCGCTTGCTGTTGCCGTCGGTGCTGTCAGCGAGAGCTGGAATGGCTTCGGTGTTCTGCATACCGCAGCGTCGCGCGTCGGTGGCCTCGATCTTGGCTTCGTGCCGGGGCAGGGGGGCAAGACGGCCGCAGAAATGCCTGGTGCAATGGATGTCCTCTTCCTGCTCGGCGCAGATGAACTGGATCTGTCGGCCAAGACCGCAAAGCTGACTGTCTATATTGGTTCGCATGGCGATAACGGCGCCCAGAATGCCGATGTTATCTTGCCGGCTGCCGCCTATACGGAAAAGTCGGGCACTTGGGTGAATACGGAAGGTCGCGTCCAGCTCGGCAATCGCGCTGGTTTCGCGCCGGGTGAGGCTCGCGAAGACTGGGCTGTGCTGCGCGCGCTTTCGGACGTGCTCGGCAAGAAGCTGCCGTTCGATTCGCTTGGCCAACTGCGACAGAAGCTTTATCAGGTCTATCCTCATTTTGCCGCGCTTGACGAGATTGCCGCAGGCAATCCGGCGGAAATCGACGCCTTGGCGAAAAAAGGCGGGAACATGACCCAATCCGGGTTTGCGTCTCCGATCAAAGACTTCTATTTGACAAACCCGATTGCACGCGCGTCTGCGGTGATGGCCGAGTGCTCGGCATTGGCCCGCAACAATTTCAAGGCTGCGGCAGAGTAAGGGCAAGGGACCATGGACAGTTTCGTTTCTACCTATGTGTGGCCGGCGGCCATCATGATCGGCCAGTCCCTGCTGCTGCTGGTCTGCCTGCTGGTGTTCATTGCCTATATCCTGTTGGCAGACCGCAAGATCTGGGCGGCGGTGCAATTGCGCCGTGGTCCGAATGTGGTGGGTCCATGGGGGCTTTTCCAGTCCTTCGCCGACCTTTTGAAATTCGTGTTCAAAGAACCGATCATTCCGGCTGGCGCCAATAAGGCCGTTTTCCTGCTGGCGCCGCTGGTGGCAGTGACGCTCGCTCTGGCGACATGGGCGGTTATTCCGCTCAACCAGGGCTGGGTGATTGCCAATATCAATGTCGGCATTCTCTATGTGTTTGCGATTTCCTCGCTGGAAGTCTACGGCATCATCATGGGGGGCTGGGCGTCCAACTCGAAATACCCATTCCTCGGTGCCCTGCGCTCTGCGGCTCAGATGGTCTCCTACGAAGTGTCGATCGGCTTCGTCATCGTCACGGTGCTGCTGTGTGCGGGATCTCTGAACCTCACCGACATCGTCAATTCCCAGAACCATGGTCTCGGCACGATGATGGGAATGCCGGCCTCGCTGCTGGACTGGCATTGGCTGTCGCTGTTTCCGATGTTTGTGATCTTCTTCATCTCGGCGCTGGCGGAAACCAATCGTCCTCCCTTCGACCTGCCTGAGGCTGAATCCGAACTGGTCGCCGGCTTCATGGTCGAATACGGCTCGACCCCTTACATGATGTTCATGCTGGGTGAGTATGCAGCCATCGTGCTGATGTGCGCCCTGACCACCATTCTGTTTCTGGGTGGCTGGCTGCCGCCGTTGGACATTGCAGTACTCAACTGGGTGCCGGGTATTATCTGGTTCATCCTCAAGGCGACGCTGGTGTTCTTCATGTTCGGCATCACCAAGGCGATCGTTCCGCGCTACCGTTATGACCAGTTGATGCGCCTGGGTTGGAAAGTGTTCCTGCCGCTGTCGCTGGCCATGGTGGTCATTGTTGCATTCGTGCTGAAGCTTGGGGGCTGGGCATGAGCCTTCACCCCGCAGATTTCGGCAGAATTGGAGTTTGAAGATGGCAAGTGTTTCCCAGGCTGTCCGCTCGCTGTTTCTGAAAGAGTTCGTCAACGCATTTTTCCTATCGATGCGTTACTTTTTCAAGCAGAAGGCGACTGTGAACTATCCGTTTGAGAAAGGCCCTGTCAGCCCGCGCTTTCGCGGCGAGCATGCGTTGCGCCGCTATCCCAATGGCGAGGAACGTTGCATTGCCTGCAAATTATGCGAGGCGATCTGTCCGGCCCAGGCGATCACCATCGAAGCCGGCCCGCGCCGCAACGATGGCACGCGCCGCACGGTTCGTTACGATATCGACATGGTAAAATGCATCTATTGCGGCTTCTGCCAGGAAGCCTGCCCGGTCGATGCGATCGTCGAAGGTCCGAATTTCGAATTCTCGACGGAATCACGCGAAGAACTCTATTTCGACAAGGCCAAGCTTCTGGCCAATGGAGATCGGTGGGAGCGGGAAATCGCGCGCAATCTTGCGCAGGATGCCCCTTACCGCTGAGATCGTCTTTTTGAGGAAACCGATGGCGGTTGGGCAAGATCTGTCCGTCCCGGTTTGAAATTGAAACGAAATGCATGGCTGGTCCGGCCCGGACCACTGGCATTTCATGGGACACGGCCGCGCCGCGCTCCTGAGGAAGATGAAAAGGCACCATCATGGGTCTTCAGGCAATCTTTTTCTACCTTTTCGCCTTTGTCGCGGTTGCGTCGGCGTTCATGGTTATTTCGTCACGCAATCCGGTTCATTCGGTTTTGTTCCTCATCCTCACCTTCGTCAACGCGGCTGGTCTGTTCATGCTGACGGGTGCCGAGTTCCTGGCGATGATCCTGCTGGTCGTCTATGTCGGCGCGGTTGCAGTGCTCTTCCTGTTCGTGGTGATGATGCTGGACATCGACTTCACGGAATTGAGGGCAGGGGCTTCGAAATATGGTCCCTTGGCGGCCTTGATCGGCGCCATCGTTGCAGCTG
Organism: Gillisella vitis; assembly: GCF_021559775.1. Classification (GTDB taxonomy): domain Bacteria; phylum Pseudomonadota; class Alphaproteobacteria; order Rhizobiales; family Rhizobiaceae; genus Allorhizobium; species Allorhizobium ampelinum. Next base: position 1,000,554 of record NZ_CP056047.1, read on the forward strand.
AACTGATCTTCGTCATCGGCGGCTCGGCGATTTCCCCAGCTGCAAAGCAGGCGATCACCATGCCGATTCCGGCACTGGCGGACCGTCAGAACACGGCCGCGCTCGGTGATGTGCTCTATACCAATTATGTCTTCTTCTTCCAAATCGCCGGCCTCGTGCTGCTGGTGGCCATGATCGGCGCTATCGTGCTGACGCTGCGTCACCGCCAGCACATCAAGCGGCAGAATATTGCACACCAGGTTGCACGTGGACCGGCGACTGCCATCAAGGTGGTCAAGGTCAAGCCCGGCCAGGGCATCTGAGCTGAAGGCAAGGGATCTCAAGGAAACGAACAATGGAAATCGGACTTTCCCATTATCTCACCGTCAGCGCGATCCTGTTCATGCTGGGCGTCTTCGGTATCTTCCTGAACCGAAAGAACATCATCGTTATCCTGATGTCGGTGGAACTCATTCTTCTGGCGGTAAACGTCAACATGGTGGCCTTCTCGTCATTCCTCAATGATATCGTCGGCCAGGTTTTCGCGCTGTTTATCCTGACCGTCGCGGCTGCGGAAGCCGCGATCGGCCTTGCTATCCTCGTTGTCTTCTACCGCAACCGCGGATCGATCGCCGTTGAAGACGTCAACATGATGAAGGGCTGATACGGCTATGCTATTGTATAAGACAATCGTCTTTCTTCCGTTGCTTGGCGCGCTCATCGCCGGCCTGTTCGGTCGCCAGATCGGCGCCAAGGCATCGGAATTCATCACGACAGGGTTCATGGTGCTGACTGCGGCCCTGTCTTGGTACGTGTTTATCTCGGTGGGCTTCGGTCATTCTGAGCTGATCAAGGTTCCAGTTTTACGCTGGATTCAGGTCGGCGGCATCGACGTTGAATGGGCGCTGAGGATCGACACGCTTACAGCGGTCATGCTGGTCGTCGTCAACAGCGTCTCGACGCTGGTGCATCTCTATTCCATCGGCTACATGCATCACGATCCGCATCGCCCGCGCTTCTTCAGCTATCTGTCGCTGTTTACCTTCGCAATGTTGATGCTGGTCACGTCAGACAATCTCCTGCAGATGTTCTTCGGCTGGGAAGGCGTCGGTCTGGCATCCTATTTGCTGATCGGCTTCTGGTTCAAGAAACCGTCGGCAACGGCTGCGGCCATGAAAGCCTTCATCGTCAACCGTGTCGGCGACTTCGGCTTTATTCTCGGCATCGCTACGCTGTTCGTTCTGTTCGGATCGATCAATTTCGAGACGATCTTCGCTTCGGCCCAGACATATCTGCCAGCCGAAGGCGCACCTGCCGGTGACGCTGTCATCAATCTGTTCGGTATGCATCTTGACAAGGGCCATGCGGTCACCGCAGCCTGCCTGCTGCTGTTCATGGGGGCCATGGGCAAGTCGGCGCAGTTCCTGCTGCATACCTGGCTGCCGGACGCGATGGAGGGGCCGACACCGGTTTCGGCACTGATCCACGCGGCAACCATGGTTACCGCCGGGGTCTTCCTCGTTGCCCGCATGTCTCCGGTCTTTGAACTGTCGCCGGACGCCCTAACGGTCGTCACCATCGTCGGTGCGATCACGGCCTTCTTCGCGGCCACCGTTGGTCTCGTGCAGAACGACATCAAGCGGGTGATTGCCTATTCGACCTGCTCGCAGCTCGGCTACATGTTCGTGGCGCTCGGCGTCGGCGCCTATGGCGCTGCCATTTTCCACCTGTTCACGCATGCGTTCTTCAAGGCCTTGTTGTTCCTTGGTGCCGGTTCGGTCATTCATGCGGTGGATGGCGAACAGGACATGCGTCACATGGGTGGGCTGCGCAAGCATATCCCCGTGACCTTCTGGGCGATGACCATCGGTAATCTGGCGCTGACAGGTGTTGGTATTCCGGGAACGATGATCGGTACGGCAGGCTTCTTCTCGAAGGATGCGATTATCGAATCCTCCTTTGCTGCCAGCACAGGCGTTTCAACCTTTGCCTTCGTGCTTTTGGTTATTGCGGCCCTGTTCACCAGCTTCTATTCCTGGCGCCTGGCGTTCATGACCTTCTTTGGCAAGCCGCGCGCCTCGCATGAAGTCATGCATCATGTGCATGAATCTCCTCAGGTCATGCTTGTTCCGCTTTACCTGTTGACGACGGGTGCCTTGTTTGCTGGCTTCATCTTCCATGACTATTTCTTCGGCGAAGCCTATGCCGAGTTCTGGAAGGGCGCGCTGTTTACCGGTGCGCATAATGAAGTGCTCCAAGAGGTCCATCACGTCCCGACCTGGGTGAAGCTCAGCCCGTTTGTTGCCATGCTCGTCGGCTTGGTCACCGCCTGGTACATGTATATCAAGTCGCCGGAAACGCCGAAGAAACTGGCACAAAGCCAGTGGCTTCTCTACCAATTCCTGCTCAACAAGTGGTATTTCGACGAGCTTTATGACTTCCTCTTCGTACGGTCCGCCAAGGCGCTTGGCCGGTTCCTGTGGAAGAAGGGCGATGTTGCCACGATCGATGCCTATGGCCCGAATGGCGTTGCTGCCGGGGTCGCAGGTCTGACGCAGCGGGTTGTCCGGCTGCAATCCGGCTATCTCTACCACTATGCGTTCGCGATGCTGCTCGGGATTGCAGCGCTTATTACCTGGATGATGCTAGGGAGTTCGATCTGATGACCGATTGGCCAATTCTTTCAACGGTCACCTTTCTGCCGCTGGTCGGGGTTGCCCTGCTGCTGCTGATGAATGGCGACACCCCATCCGGACGCCGGAACGTTCTCAATATTTCGCTGTTGACGACGGTTGCGACCTTTATTGTGTCGCTCTTTATCTGGATCGGCTTCGATAACGCCAATCCAGGCTTCCAGATGGTGGAAAATCATCCCTGGCTTGGTACAGGCATCGCTTATCACCTCGGCGTCGATGGCATTTCCATGCTGTTCGTGGTGTTGACGGCCTTCCTCATGCCGTTCTGCGTGCTCGCCAGCTGGACATCGGTCCAGAAGCGGATCAAGGAATACATGATCGCCTTCCTCATCCTTGAAGTGATGATGATCGGCGTATTCGTGTCGCTCGATATCGTGCTGTTCTACGTGTTCTTCGAAGCTGGCCTGATCCCGATGTTCATCATCATCGGTGTCTGGGGTGGCAAGGATCGCGTCTACGCCTCCTATAAGTTCTTCCTCTATACGCTGCTCGGCTCGGTGCTGATGATGCTGGCGATCATGGCAATGTACTGGGATGCCGGTACGACCGACATCGCAGCGCTTCTGGCTCATAAATTCCCACCGCATTTACAGACGGTGCTATGGCTGGCGTTCTTCGCCTCGTTTGCGGTGAAGATGCCGATGTGGCCTGTTCACACATGGCTTCCCGATGCCCACGTCCAGGCGCCGACCGCTGGTTCGGTCATTCTGGCGGGGATCATGCTGAAGCTCGGTGGTTATGGGTTCATCCGCTTTTCGCTGGCAATGTTCCCGCTTGCCTCCGACTATTTTGCACCGGCGGTCTTTGCGCTCTCCGTTATCGCCATCATCTACACCTCGCTTGTGGCGCTGATGCAGGAGGATATGAAGAAGCTGATTGCCTATTCCTCCATTGCCCATATGGGCTATGTGACGATGGGTATCTTTGCTGCCAATACCCAAGGTCTTCAGGGTGCGGTTTTCCAGATGATCAGCCACGGTTTCGTCTCAGGCGCGCTGTTTCTCTGCGTCGGCGTGATCTATGATCGCATGCATACCCGCGAAATCGTCGCCTATGGCGGTCTCGCCAACAATATGCCGAAATACGCGCTGGCCTTCATGATTTTCACCATGGCCAATGTTGGGCTGCCTGGTACTTCGGGCTTTATCGGCGAATTCCTGACGCTGATCGGTGCGTTCCGGGCCAATAGCTGGGTGGCACTGTTTGCTGCCACCGGTGTTATCCTGTCGGCGGCCTATGCGCTCTGGCTCTATCGCCGGGTCGTTTTCGGAGCGCTGGACAAGGAGAGCCTGAAAGCGCTTCTCGATCTGTCGTTCCGCGAAAAGGTCACGCTTTATCCGTTGATCGCGCTCACCATCCTGTTCGGTGTCTATCCGGCCCCGATCTTCGACGTGACGACGGCTTCGGTGGATGCGCTTTTGAATAACTACACCGCTGCTCTGCAGGTTGCGCAAAATGTTGCGCTCCTGGTGAACTGACGACAGGATCATTGGACATGAATGCTGAAACTCTCCTTGCAAGCCTGCATCTCGTCACGCCGGAGCTTCTGCTTGCGGTTGGCGCGCTGGTATTGCTGATGATCGGCGTGTTCACCAACAAGACCTCGTTGGTGACAGGCCTGGCGGTTGCGCTTCTCGCCGCCGCCTGTGCGTGGATCCTGTTGATGCCCGCCGACGGTGTCGCCTTCGGCGGTGCCTATATCTCCGACGGCTATGCCCGTTTCATGAAGGTCCTGGCCCTGATCGGTTCGATCACCACCATGGTGATGGCGTTCGGTCAGGCACGCGCCAACGATCTCGACAAGTTCGAGTTTCCGGTCTTGCTGGTGCTGGCCACCCTCGGCATCCTGTTGATGATCTCGGCCAATAGCCTGATCTCTCTTTATATGTCGTTGGAACTCCAGTCTTTGGCGCTCTACGTCATCGCCGCCATGAACCGCGACAGCGCACGGTCTTCGGAAGCCGGTCTGAAATATTTCGTGCTTGGTGCCCTGTCGTCGGGCATGCTGCTCTACGGCATGTCGCTGGTCTACGGCTTTACCGGCAATGTCGAGTTCGACAAGATCGCTGCCGTGTTGGCCGCTGGTCACACCAATCTCGGACTTATTTTCGGTCTGGTTTTCGTGCTTGCCGGTCTTGCCTTCAAGATTTCCGCCGTTCCGTTTCATATGTGGACGCCGGACGTTTACGAAGGCGCGCCGACACCTGTCACAGCTTTTCTGGCAGCAGCCCCAAAGGTTGGCGCTATGGCGATCCTGGTGCGTATCGTCATCGACGCCTTCCAGCCGATCACCGCTGAATGGCAGCAGATCGTCGTGTTCATCGCGATCGCCTCCATGGTTCTGGGTTCGGTAGCCGCCATCGGCCAGCGCAATATCAAGCGCCTGATGGCCTATTCCTCCATTGGTCATATGGGTTACGCTCTGGTCGGCCTGGCCGCTGGCTCCAAGCAGGGCATCGAGGGCGTTCTGCTCTATATGCTGATCTACCTGATCATGAACCTCGGTACCTTTGCCTGCATCATGGCGATGCGGACCAAGGAGGGGGAAGCGCTTGAAACAGTGGATGATCTGGCTGGCCTGTCGCAGACCCGTCCGTTCATGGCGTTTGTTCTGACGGCACTGATGTTCTCGCTGGCTGGTATTCCGCCGCTCGCTGGCTTCTTCGGGAAGTATTTCGTCTTCCTGGCGGCTATCGAGGCACATCTGTATGCCCTGGCGATCATCGGTGTTCTGGCCTCGGTTATCGGCGCCTATTACTACCTGCGGCTCGTCAAGGTCATGTGGTTCGACGATGCCAAGATCGAGTTTGCCGCGACGTCTGGCACGTTGCGGGTGGTCTTTGGCCTGTCCGGTCTGTTTGTCATTGCCTATGTGTTGATCGGCGGACCGATCGGCAGTGCGGCGTCGGCAGCGGCAGCGACTCTGTTCCGTTGAGCGACTATTCCACCCATCGTCGGAAGGCGCTCGACGCCTTCCGACATATTGCGCTGGACGAGGTGGATTCCACCAACCAGCAATGCTTGATCAGAGCCCGTGACGGTGATCCGGGAGATCTCTGGATCACAGCCAACCGCCAGACAGGCGGGCGAGGGCGTCGTGGCAGGCCTTGGGCCTCGGAGCCCGGCAATCTCTACAGCTCTCTTTTATTGATCGATCCGGCGCCTTTGGCCGATTTAGCTTCGCTTCCCTTGGCTGTGGCTGTGGCCGTGCATGATGCGATTGGCGTCGTGTTGCCGTCGGGTGCGCCGCCTTTGGAAATCAAATGGCCGAATGATGTGCTGATTGGTCGTGCCAAGACCTCCGGCATTTTGCTGGAAGCGGAGCGGACACCGGGTGGACGAAACGCTCTGGTCATTGGTATTGGCATCAATCTTCTTTTCAAACCCACTGAAACGCCGTATCCCACGGCCTCGCTCGCCGAGCATGGCGCAGCCGTTACGCCTGATGAGCTTTTCACGCATCTTTTCGCCGCCATGGCCGATGCACTGGCGCTCTGGGATCGGGGCCGTGGCGTCAAGGCCGTGATGCAGCGCTGGCGGCAGGTGGCTTGTGGGATCGGTGAGAAAATCACCGTCAATCTCCCGGATCGGTCGATTTCCGGTGTGTTTTCAGGAATCGATGATAAAGGGATATTATTGCTCGACCGGGGCTCGCTAGGCATCACGCCAGTTGCGGCGGGAGATGTGTTTTTCGAGCCGAATGGGCCAAGGAAAGAATGACAAAGACAGACGAACTGGTATTTCTGCCGCTGGGCGGCGTGGGTGAAATCGGCATGAACCTGGCGCTTTACGGCTTTGGCCCGCCGAAGAACCGGGAATGGATCATGGTGGATTGCGGTGTGACCTTCCCTGGTCCCGATCTGCCTGGTGTGGATCTGGTGCTGCCTGACATCCGCTTCGTTCTCTCGCAGAAAAACAGGCTCAAGGCGATCTTCATCACCCACGCGCATGAAGATCATTATGGCGGGCTAAACGATATCTGGCCGGGCCTGAATGTGCCGGTCTATGCCTCGGGTTTTACCGCTGGCATGTTGGAAGCCAAGCGGAATTATGAGGGAACCCGGGCTGAAATTCCGGTAACGCCCTTCAAGCCAGGCGACAAGGTCCATGTCGGCCCCTTTGTTGTCGAGGCTTCGGACGTCAACCATTCCATTCCCGAGCCGATGTCGCTGATTATTCGCACACCGCTTGGCAATGTCATCCATACTGGAGACTGGAAGATTGACCATGCGCCGTCGCTTGGCCCGCTGACCGATGAGGCGCGGTTCCGCGCTCTTGGTGACGAGGGTGTACTGGCGGTGATGTGCGATAGCACCAACGCGATGCGGGAGGGCGTTTCGCCCTCCGAGCAGGAAGTCTCGGAAGGATTGCGCAAGATCATCAAGACGGCCGAAGGGCGCGTGGCGATTACCACGTTTTCCTCCAATGTCGGACGTATCCGCTCGATTGCCAAGGCAGCCGAGGCTGCGGGGCGCGAAGTGCTGCTGCTGGGCAGTTCCTTGAAGCGGGTCGTGGGTGTGGCGCGCGATGTCGGGCTGATGGAAGGCGTGCAGCCTTTTATCGCCGAGGACGAATATGGGTACATTCCCCGCGATAAGGTCGTGGTGATCCTGACAGGTAGCCAAGGTGAGTCGCGCGCGGCGCTTGCCAAGCTGTCCCGCGATGAAATGCGCAACGTGGCGCTGACCAAAGGCGATACAGTTGTTTTTTCGTCTCGCGCTATTCCCGGCAATGAAAAGCCGATCAACGATATCAAGAATGGCCTGATCGAGCAGGGCGTCACCATCGTTACCGATAGCGACGCGCTGGTGCATGTCTCCGGTCATCCACGTCGCAACGAACTTTTGCAGATGTACCAATGGACGCGCCCGCAAATTCTCGTCCCTGTTCATGGCGAGGCGGCCCATCTAACGGCGCAGCAGAAACTGGCTCTGGAGGCGGGGATTGCTCAGGTGCCGAAAGTCCGCAATGGCGACATCCTGCGGCTGGCGCCTGGTCCTGCCGAAGTCATCGGTGAAGCGCCGTATGGCCGGGTCTTCAAGGACGGCAAACTGCTGGGCGATTTCGAGCAGATGGGCATTGGTGAGCGGCGTAAGCTGTCTTTTGCAGGCCATGTCTCGGTCAGTGTCCTCCTGGACGAACGATTTGAATTCCGCGACGATCCGGAAGTGGTTGCCCATGGCCTGCCAGCGGAAGATCTGGAAGGCGATGACATGGAGGATATTCTCTATGACGCGGTGCTGAGCGCGGTTGAGAGCATTCCGCGCACGCGGCGCAAGGATCTTGGCGCTTTGCGTGAAAGTATCCGTCGTGCTGTGCGCTCTACGGCCAATGAGTGCTGGGGCAAGAAGCCGGTCGTTACGGTTTTTGTGACCAAGGTCTGATTGCCGGGGTCACTGGCAAGGGATATTTCTGGAGCTGGAATACCTCAGCTATCAACAATGCATAGAGCGCCAGTCATCGTGTGATGATGGCGCTCTATGGGCGCAGATATGGGAGAAGCGTTTGCTGGGTCGGGTCAATCATATCGCCATCGCCGTGCCAGATCTTAGCTCTGCCGTTGAGACTTACGCTGACACGCTTGGCGCGACGGTTTCCGAAGCTCAAGCCTTGCCGGAGCATGGTGTGACGGTGGTTTTTGTTGAACTCCCAAATACCAAGGTCGAACTGCTGGCGCCGCTGGGCGATCATTCCCCGATCAAAGCCTTTCTCGAGAAATCGCCCAATGGTGGCATGCACCACATTTGCTATGAAGTGGATGATATTTACGCTGCGCGGGACCGCCTGATCTCCAAAGGTGCCCGCGTTTTGGGAGATGGTGAACCGAAAATCGGCGCGCATGGCAAGCCGGTACTTTTTCTGCATCCCAAGGATTTTAATGGGACATTGATCGAACTCGAGCAACTCTAGATCATCCTCGACCCTTTGATGGTTCGGTTTCAATGAATTTTCGGAATACGGGCAATGACCTTTATTTCAAAATCGAAACCGGCAAGCCAGGTGACCCCAACGGCCGTCCAGTTCGGATAGGGTGCGCTGTGAAAGATCTCCTGCTTGACAGGCATTATGATTGGAAACTGCTGTTCGGGGTCCGTGTGAAACGTCGTTACATCGACGATATCCTCCAAGCCGCATCCCGCAGCACCCAAGACGGCCTTGAGATTTTCGAAAGCCAGTTGGACTTGACGCTTGAAATCAGGCTCAGGTGTTCCATCGTCAAGGCTGCCGACCTGACCTGAGACAAACAACAGGTCACCGGAGCGAATGGCGGCGGAATAACCGTGTTCTTCGTAAAGAGCATGTCGATTGGCAGGAAAGATTGCTTCGCGCTCAGTCATTTTTCTCTCTTTTCTGAGTTATCGGATGACAATGTGAGTGGGTCTGCGCGACGCTTCACAACGCAGCCGTTATTTCGTATACGGTTCGTATCCAGGGTAACCGTATACGAACCGTATGTCAAATTCACATGCGTACCGTATGTGAAATGAGGTCTGAATGGCAAAGTCCCGACGAGAAACCATGGAGGAAAACCGCATCAAATTGATTGCGGCAGGCCGAAAAGCCTTTGCTGAAAAGGGATATGCGGCGGCGTCCATGGACGAGTTGACCGCTGCTGCGGGGCTAACGCGCGGTGCGCTTTATCATAACTTTGGCGACAAGCGGGGTCTGTTGGCGGCGGTTGTCGACCAGATCGATTCGGAAATGGCCGTGCGTGCCCAGCAAATCGGTTCTCATGCCGCGACAGACTGGCAGCGCCTGCTGGCTGAGGGCGTGGCCTATATCGAAATGGCAATGGATCCGGAAGTCCAGCGCATCGTGTTGCTTGACGGGCCCGCGGTGTTGGGTGACCCGTCCAAATGGCCAAGCCAGAATACCTGTCTTCAGATAACCCGCCGGGCCCTGGAGACCCTTATTGCCCAAAAGGTCCTAAAGCCGGTTGATGCAGAAGCCGCTGCACGGCTTCTGAGCGGGGCCGCCCTTGATGCGGCACTTTGGATTGCGGCCAGCGATGATCCGGAAAATGTCTTGCCAAAGGCGGTCGAGGCTTTCCGCGCCCTGGCTGAAGGCTTGCTTCGCAATCCGCTTTGATCGGTTTGCCCACACCGCCGGATTGAACAATCACGGTGTGAAAGGTACTGCCGATAGCCTCGGGTTTTCCCGAAAACCGGTTTCCACTTTTCGGCCCAATGCTGTAGATTGCACTCTTGCGACTGTGTTCGGGGTGCATTTCGGGGAGGAAGAGTGATGTCCTGGGTTACCGGTGGAGCGATCTATTTCATTCTCTGGTGGGTTACGCTGTTTGCCGTCCTGCCCTTTGGAGTGCGGACTCAGGACGAAGAAAGCGCCATCGTTCCAGGCACCGTGGCCAGCGCCCCAGCAGGATTCCGCTTCTGGCGGGTGATGGGTACCACGACGATTGTCGCTGCCGTCATCTTTTTTGGCTGGAATTTCGTGTCCGGCTATTTCGGCTTCAGCTTTGCTGACCTGCCGCACGTCATGCCTGATATTCGCTGAGCGGTGGGTCTGTCCCGTAAGCGGACAGCACCCGTATGGGCAAAAAAAAACAAGGCCCGAAGACCTTGTTATTGAAATGTCGCGTGACCTTTCACCAATTAAGGGGCTGCGAATGACCGCGCCTAAGATCTGATCCTCCCAAGACTTTAACCGCGAAATCGGCAGAAATTTAAGCTTTCTGCCTGTTTTGTGAGCGTAAACTAGCTCAACAAGGCAGACTTGTCATCAACTTTTTGCATTTTTGTTACAGCTTTCTAAAAAAAGAAATTGAGCTGGAAATTTTTGCTGATTTGTCAATATTTTGACATGGTTGAGCCGCGAGCGAATGCTCAGGCGTAAGTGATTTGCCCCGGTTTTGGAGCTGGATCTCAGTATTTTTGCCAGGTGTTCAGTCATGAGCCAGCCAAAACAAGCCGATCGTTAAGATGTCTCTGCATGAGGCAGATTGGGCCGCAGGGCCTTGTTATCCTTCGCCGCCGTGCACAAAAGGACGGGGCGGGTTTTCTTCCGTGTGCGAAACGGTTAGAAGGCTTCAAGAAAAACCAGATATACGGCTGATTCCGCACGAAATGCGGCTCGCCTCACCAATGGAAGTCGGTATGCGTCTCTCCCGTTATTTTTTGCCTATCCTGAAGGAAAATCCCAAGGAAGCGGAAATCGTTTCTCACCGGCTGATGCTGCGCACCGGCATGATCCGGCAGCAGTCGCAGGGCATCTATTCCTGGCTGCCGCTGGGCAAACGCGTACTGGACAAGGTCAATGCGATCATTCGTCAGGAGCAGAACCGGGCAGGAGCAGTGGAATTGCTGATGCCGACCCTGCAATCGGCGGAGCTTTGGCAGGAAAGCGGTCGTTACGACGACTATGGCAAGGAAATGCTGCGGATTAAGGATCGGCAGGACCGGCCCATGCTGTACGGTCCCACCAATGAGGAAATGATCACGGACATCTTCCGGTCCTATGTGAAATCCTACAAGACCCTGCCGCTGAACCTCTATCACATACAATTGAAATTCCGTGATGAGATCAGGCCGCGCTTCGGCACGATGCGGTCGCGCGAGTTTTTGATGAAAGACGCTTATTCCTTCGATTTGACGAAGGAGGGCGCCATTCACTCCTATAACAAGATGTTTGCCGCCTATCTTCGGACGTTTGACCGGCTTGGTCTGCGCGCCATTCCAATGCGCGCCGATACCGGCCCGATCGGTGGCAATCACAGCCATGAATTCATCATTCTCGCCGATACTGGTGAATCGGAAGTCTTTTGCCACAAGAGCTTCCTGGATCGCGCCATTCCGCCTGCCGATACCGATTTTGACGATGTTGCTGGCCTTCAGGCGATTTTTGACGAGTGGACGTCGCACTATGCCGCAACCTCGGAAATGCATGATGAGGCGGCTTACGGTGCCATGCCGGATGACGCGAAAATTTCCGCTCGTGGTATCGAGGTCGGTCATATCTTCTATTTCGGCACCAAATATTCCGAACCGATGGGCGCCAAGGTGCAGGGACCTGATGGTAAGGAACATCTTGTCCACATGGGATCCTATGGTATTGGGCCGACCCGCCTTGTTCCGGCCATTATCGAAGCTTCCCATGATGAAAATGGCATTATCTGGCCGGCTTCCGTCGCGCCGTTCGATGCCATCATCATCAACATGAAGGCTGGGGATGCCGGTTGCGATGGCGCTTGCGACACCGTGTACGGGGCGCTGACCAAGGCTGGCAAGGATGTTCTTCTCGATGATACCGATGATCGCGCCGGTGCGAAATTCGCGCTGGCGGATCTGATCGGCGTTCCCTACCAGGTGATCGTCGGTCCGAGGTCGGTCGCCAATGGCGAAGTCGAGCTGAAGAACCGTAAAACCGGCGAGCGTGAAACCATGACCATCGAGGCCGCCATCAACCGTCTTGCCGGTTGAGCGACGCCAGGAGGCAAGATTGAGCAGTGAAACCGGAAGCTCTGCGGCAGGCGATACCGCAGTGCCATCATCCGCAAAGCCGTTTTCCGCATTCGAGCGCATGGTAGCTTGGCGCTACCTGCGTGCTCGGCGCAAAGAGGCGGTGATTTCGGTCATTGCCGGCTTTTCCTTTGTCGGCATCATGCTTGGGGTTGCGACCCTGATTATCGTCATGGCTGTCATGAACGGTTTTCGGACCGAGTTGATTTCTCGTATCCTCGGCATAAACGGGCATATGATCGTTCAGCCGGTCGACAGTCCCTTTACCGACTTTGCCGATCTTGCCAAGAAATTCTCTGCCGTCCCTGGTGTCACCATGGCGCTGCCGCTGGTCGAGGGCCAGACGCTGGCCTCTGGCAAGGGTGGGGCTGGGACGGGTGCGTTGGTGCGCGGCATCCGCCCCGACGACCTGTTGAAGCTCAAGGAAGTGGCGGCAAATATCAAAACCGGCGACATGGTGGGCTTCACATCCGGCCAGGGCGTGCTGATCGGTTCGCGCATGGCCAACGATCTCGGTTTGCAGGCGGGCGATTCCATCACTCTGGTCTCGCCAGAGGGGGACGTGACCCCGATGGGAGTCAACCCGCGGGTCAAATCCTACAAGATTTCCGGTACGTTCGAGATCGGCATGTCGGAATATGATTCCTCGATCATTTACATGCCGCTTGAAGAATCGCAGCTCTATTTCAACGCGGAAGGCGTGGTGCAATCCATCGAATTGTTCGTCACCAATCCTGACGACATCGATGAGCTGCGCCCCAAAGTCGAGGCGGCAGCGGGCCGTCAGGTGTTCATCAGCGATTGGCGCCAGCGCAACCAGACCTTCTTCTCCGCCTTGCAGGTGGAGCGTAATGTGATGTTCATGATCCTGACATTGATCGTCATCGTCGCGGCCTTGAACATCATTTCCGGCCTGATCATGCTGGTGAAGGACAAGAGCAGCGATATCGCCATTCTGAAGACCATGGGCGCCAGTTCAAGTTCGATCCTTCGGATCTTCTTCATGACGGGTGCGGCCATCGGCATCGCTGGCACGTTCGCTGGCGTTGGACTGGGCGTGCTGGTCTGTCTGAACATCGAATCGATCCGGAATTTCTTCTCCTGGGTCTCCGGTACGGTGTTGTTTGATCCGCAACTCTATTTCCTCAGCAAATTGCCGGCGGATATGAGCTTCGGTGAAACGGTTTCGGTGATTATCATGTCGCTCACCCTATCCTTCATCGCCACCATCTTTCCGGCATGGCGGGCGGCCCGGCTCGACCCCGTACAAGCCCTGCGTTACGAATAAGGAACAGCGGATCCATGGCGAACAACCCTGTTCTTGAAATTTCGGAGGTTTCGCGCACCTATGGGGAAGGCGAAACCAAGCTTTCCATTCTGAAAGGCGCCGGGCTAAAATTATACGAAGGCGAAACCGTCGCTCTTGTTGCTCCGTCGGGCACGGGCAAGTCCACCCTGCTGCATATTGCTGGTCTGCTGGAACATCCGACGGATGGCGACGTGCTGATTGGCGGCACCCGTTGCAATGAATTGTCAGAGGAAGGCCGCACGGCCATGCGCCGCAGCAGCATTGGTTTCGTCTATCAGTTCCATCACCTGTTGCCGGAGTTTTCGGCGCTTGAAAACATCATGATGCCGCAGATGATTGCGGGCTTGAGCATTCCGGAAGCCAGCAAGCGTGCCAAGGCTTTGCTTGATTACATGCGCATCGGCCATCGCGGTGATCACCGTCCCGCCGAGCTTTCTGGCGGCGAACAGCAGCGCGTGGCCATTGCCCGTGCTGTTGCCAATGCGCCGCTGTTGCTGTTGGCGGACGAGCCGACCGGTAATCTCGATCCGGAAACCGCAGCTTATGTGTTTTCCGCGCTGGAAGCTCTGGTGCGCCAGTCCGGTCTTGCGGCGTTGATCGCGACCCATAATCACGAACTAGCCCGGCGGATGGACCGCTGTGTCACTCTCCAGGACGGCAGAATCGTCGATTTCGATTTGTAATCGCCCACGGGTCTGAAAAGAGTTTTTACATCAGCGATATCAAAACCCGTCGATCATCTGATCGGCGGGTTTTTCGTATGGCGCTTAGTGTTTGTCAGAGAAAAATGGAAACCGGTTTTGGTAGACAAACTCCGGGAAAAAATTTCTGTTGACGAACAAACAAAAGGAGAACAAAATGGATACATAACCAGACAGGAGTGAGCTATGAGTGACATTCTGCATGACATCGCCGCATTCGCATCGCTGGCTGTTTTTATCGCCAGCTTGTCTGTTCTGGCGATGGCTTTTTGAAATGCCAGGCATCGTATTGGCGCGACCTGATCTAGATGGGTCTGCCAAAGGCGCCTGACGCTTTAAGGGGATAGGTCGCGGTTAGGCTTTATGTCTTCTGGACATGGCGGATTAAACCTAGGACAATAACCTCCATACAGCGCTGTGCGTTTTGTTAAATGCACATTGGACGCGGTAACACTTTACATCTGCTGCATTCCTTTTTCCGTGGGCTGATTTCAGTTTGACGAGGAAGTTTTATGGCGGCGATCTTCAGTGCACAGCGGCGACAAGCAAGCAGGATGGATGCAATGAGTGATATGGGCGCAAGCGGACAAGCTGTAGTGAATGCGGGTCCAGGTTTCGTCCATTTAAGAGTGCATTCGGCCTATTCGCTGCTGGAAGGTGCGCTGCCGCTGAAGAAGATCTTGAGCAAGGTTGCGTCTGATCAGCAACCGGCCATTGCCATTACCGATACCAATAACCTGTTCATAGCGCTCGAGTTTTCCCAGAAGGCGCTCGGCGATGGCTTGCAGCCGATCATTGGCTGTCAATTGTCCATCGATATGGAAGACGCCAATGAGGAAAAGCGGGGCAATAGCTCTCTTGCCAAATATCCCGCCATTGTGCTTCTCGCCGCCGATCCGGCGGGTTATGAGCGGCTGGTAGACTTGGTCAGCCGTGCCTATCTCCAGGGCGATAATACGCAGTCTGTGCATATCACCGCCTCCTGGTTGGAAGAGATCGGCACGGATGGCCTGATCGCCCTGACGGGTGCAGCAGGCGGTCCGGTCGATCTGCCGGTGAAGGACGGTCATCAAGCGCAGGCGCTGTCGCGGCTTCAGACGCTCAAATCGCTGTTCGGAGATCGGCTTTATATCGAATTGCAGCGCCACCAAGGTTATGACCGTGTGCATGAAAGCCGGATGATCGCGCTCGCTTATGATCATGATATTCCATTGGTTGCCACCAATGAGGCCTTCTTTCCGAGCCGTGACGATTATGATGCCCATGACGCGCTGATGGCCGTTGCCCATAATGCCATCGTCTCCGACGACCGGCGGTTTCGCCTGACCCCGGATCACTATCTGAAAAGCCGCAAGGAAATGCAGACCTTGTTTAGGGATCTGCCGGAAGCGCTTGAAAACACGGTGGAGATTGCCAGCCGCTGTTCTTTCGTTCTCGACACCCGCAACCCTATACTGCCGCGCTTTACCGGCGGTAGCGACGATCCGGAAGAGGCTGAGCGCGCCGAGGCTGGGGAGTTGCGCCGCCAGGCCATCGAGGGATTGGATGACCGGCTGGCAAAGCTTGGCATGGCACCAGGCTATGATGAGAAGGAATATCGAGATCGGCTGGATTTCGAGCTCGGCGTCATCGAGCGGATGAAATTTCCCGGCTACTTCCTGATCGTTGCCGACTTCATCAAATGGGCCAAGAGCCAGGACATTCCCGTTGGCCCTGGCCGTGGGTCCGGTGCGGGTTCGCTGGTCGCCTATGCCTTGACCATTACCGATGTCGATCCGCTGCGGTTCTCCTTGCTGTTCGAACGCTTCCTCAATCCTGAGCGCGTCTCGATGCCCGACTTCGACATCGACTTCTGCCAGGATCGCCGTGAAGAGGTAATCCGTTATGTGCAGCGTAAATACGGACGCGAGCAGGTGGCGCAGATCATCACCTTCGGGTCGCTCCAAGCGCGTGCAGCCTTGCGCGACGTTGGCCGTGTGCTGGAAATGCCCTATGGGCAGGTCGACAGGATCTGTAAGCTGGTGCCGAACAATCCGGCCAATCCGACCCCCTTGTCCAAGGCTATCGAAGAAGAGCCAAAGTTTCAGGAGGAAGCGGAGAAGGAGCCTGTCGTTGCCCGTCTTCTGGATATCGCCCAGAAGATCGAGGGGCTTTATCGCCACGCCTCGACCCATGCCGCCGGTATCGTTATCGGTGACCGACCGCTGTCCAAGCTGGTGCCGATGTACCGCGATCCGCGCTCGGATATGCCGGTCACCCAGTTTAACATGAAGTGGGTGGAGCAGGCAGGGCTGGTCAAGTTCGACTTTCTCGGATTGAAGACGCTGACAGTGCTGAAAACCGCCGTGGATTTCTGCCGGTTGCGCGATATCGAGATTGACCTGGCGACAATTCCGCTGGACGACGAAAAAACCTATCAAATGCTGTCACGCGGTGAGACCGTCGGTGTGTTCCAGGTGGAAAGTGCCGGCATGCGCAAGGCACTGATCGGTATGCGACCCGACTGTATCGAGGATATTATCGCGCTGGTGGCGCTCTATCGTCCGGGGCCGATGGAGAATATTCCCGTCTACAATGCCCGTAAGCATGGCGAGGAGGAGATCGAATCGATCCATCCGACCATCGATTACCTTCTGAAGGAAACCCAGGGGGTTATCGTCTATCAGGAACAGGTCATGCAGGTGGCCCAGGTTCTGTCGGGCTATTCGCTTGGTGAAGCGGATCTTCTGCGCCGCGCCATGGGTAAGAAGATCAAGGAGGAAATGGACAAGCAGCGCGCCCGTTTCGTCGATGGCGCGGTGAAGAATGGCGTCTCAAAGCCCCAGGCCGACAACATTTTCGACCTGCTGGCAAAGTTTGCCAATTACGGCTTCAACAAATCCCACGCCGCAGCCTATGCGATTGTCTCCTACCAGACCGCCTATATGAAGGCCCATTATCCGGTGGAGTTTCTGGCAGCGTCGATGACACTCGATATGGCCAATACCGAAAAACTGGTGGATTTCCGCCAGGATGCCGGGCGTCTCGGTATTGAGGTCGTGCCACCGTCGGTTCAGACTTCTTTCCGGCACTTCCAGACGGGGCCGAACAGGATTTACTATTCGCTGGCTGCCTTGAAGGGCGTCGGTGATGCAGCCGTCGAGCATATCGTAACGGTCCGCGCCGATACGCCCTTTGCCGATCTCGAGGATTTTTGTCTACGGATCGACCCGAAGCAGATCAATCGCCGGGTATTTGAAAGCCTGATTTTTGCCGGTGCCTTCGATTGTTTTGGCCGCGACCGTCCTGAATTGCTGGCTGGCATGGACCGGATCATCGGCTATGCGCAACGCGCCCAGGAAAATGCCGTCAGCGGCCAGTCGGACATGTTCGGCTCTGGCGGCGCCACAGGGCCGGAGCGGATTTCTTTTCCGACCTATACACCCTGGCTGCCATCCGAAAAGCTGATGCGGGAGTTTCAGGTTCTGGGCTTTTATCTTTCGGCCCATCCGCTCGACACCTATAAACCACTGCTGGAAAAGATGCGCGTGCAGAATTTCGCGGACTTTTCCGGCGCTGTGCGCCAGGGCGCGACGGCGGGTCGGCTGGCCGGCACGGTGATTTCAAAGCAGGAGCGCAAGACACGAACCGGAAACAAAATGGGCATCGTGACCTTTTCGGATGCCACTGGCCAGTTCGAGGCTGTGCTGTTTTCGGAAGGCTTGAACCAGTATCGCGACCTGCTCGAATCGGGCAAGTCACTGGTGATCACGGTTGCCGCAGAAGAACGGCCGGAAGGCATTGGTCTTCGTATCCAGACGGCGCAGTCTTTGGAAGAAAAAT
This sequence comes from Gillisella vitis, assembly GCF_021559775.1. Taxonomy (GTDB): domain Bacteria; phylum Pseudomonadota; class Alphaproteobacteria; order Rhizobiales; family Rhizobiaceae; genus Allorhizobium; species Allorhizobium ampelinum. The sequence goes on from NZ_CP056047.1 coordinate 1,018,537, forward strand.
CCTTGCAGATGCAAAAGACGTTGCGTGTCTATCTGCGCGATTCCAGTCCCTTGCGGGCGCTCGCCGCCCATCTCAATACCAAGGGCGATGGACTGGTTTCCTTCGTGGTGATCAAGGAAGATGGCCGCCGCGAAATCGAGGTCGAACTCAATCAACGTTTCCGTATCACCCCGGAAATCGCCGCCGCCATGCGGTCCGCGCCGGGCGTGGTGGATGTTGAATTGGTATAGGCACTCTTTGTAGCGCCGCTCTCGCAAAACCGCTGCCCGGGCTCAAGCGACATGGATTATTTCGGTATTGCCGTTATCCCGGCAAGTTGGTGATGAAGTCTGTGCCGTCGACCGTATCCGGGCTTAGCCCATGGTCGGTAATCGTCATCACGGTGCCTGTCGTCATGGTCGTTTCAATGCGCTCGCGGATGTCTTCCGGGATGTGAATGCGATTGAGAACCGTATCCAACCCATTGGAGGCGGTTGGCTGCACCTTGCCAATAGTGACAATCGACGAATTTGAGACCGTGGAAGCTGGCTCAAGGCTGGTCACCTGCCAATGAGCCTTCCCACCGGCACTCTCCAGCTTCGCTGCGAAAAAATGCGTGCCAAGTTGTTTTTCCGGCTGGTCGATGACAATAGGTGCATCGAAGACCGGCTTGAAGGCCTGCCGCACATAGATTTGGCCAACAGGTGGCATCGGCTTGCCAGCAGTTTGATAGAGAGCGCTCAGGAACGTCGGCGTAATGAGCGGACCCTTCAGGGGCAGACGTTTCCACCGTTTGAAGCCCTGGATGGCGGTGCGGGTCAGGGGGCCGGCATGACCATCATGGCCGCCCGTCTCAAACCCCATATCCTGCAACAGAAGTTGGGCGTCATGGATGGTTTCGGTTTCACCCCGAAACGTGATCAACAGGCTCAAAGGTGGTTGTCCGTTAATTGTAGCCTGGGGTTTGGGGCGGGGCAGATCGGCCATCGCCACTTCTACCGGTTCTGTGCCGCTGGTGCCGTCCGTACCGCGCAGGCGGGCGTCGGACAGGATTTGCGGGCCTTGCTGTTGTTGCGCCGGGCTGAACAGGAACGGGTGCTCAATCGGAGTGGGCGCAACCGGAGCATCGCTGATCAGCACATGCGCACCCAGCCGGGTCATGCCGTAGAGCTCACGCGCAAATTGGCCGGGCAGGCGCACGCAGCCATGCGAGGCTGGCCGGTTTGGTACGCTGTTCGATTCATGCAAGGCAACGCCAGACCAGGTGATTCGTTGCATCCAGGGCATGGGCGCATTCGAATAAAGGTTGGATTCGTGATATTTCGTCTTTTGGATGATCGAGAAGATTCCAGACGGCGTCGTATGACCTTCCTTACCAGTAGAAACCTTCGAAGAGGCGATGATCCGGTCTCCATCATAGACCGTGAGAGATTGCGTCTGTTTCGACACGATGATTTGCAATGCGCTGCCGTCTCTGGCGGAGGCCTGCGACAGGCCTGCGCTCAACGCGAGCAGGGAAGCGGACAGGAACATCGAACGAAACATGGTGCGGACCGTCATGGTGCCCTCATTTGTAAACCGGGAAAAACTGGGCCTTCAAAAGGTCGCCTGATCATGTGAGCAACGATGTGCCGAGAAATCAGTTGGTAAACGCCTATACCGCCGTGCGTTTTATAAAATGCACAAAGGATGCAGCCGCGTGCAGGCTGAATCCTAAAATAAACGTCGATCTTTAACGATTGCTTACCCGGCATGGCCGGTCACACAAAGTTGACGGGCAATGCTTTGACAACGGCGCTTTGATAGTGGCTATTTTTTATTGCTGCCGAAGGTGAAGCCGGTTTCGACCATGCCCTTGCCGAATTTCATCCGCAATTGGTCCATGGCGGCTTCCGCCTTGGCGCGGCGGGCGGCATCCGGATCGACCAGATCCGGGGGGTCGGCCAGGCTTGGATCGGCAAAATCGCTGATGCCGATACCGATTAGCCGAAATTTCGTGCCATCGGCTTCCTTTTCCAGCATTTGCAGGCCCGTGCGAAAGATCCTGTCGGCGAGTTGAGTGGGATCGTCCAAGCGCCGGTTACGGGTGCGCAATTTGAAATCGGCGCTCTTCAGCTTCAAGATAACGGTGTGTCCAGCCAGTTCCTGTTTTTTCAATCGCCAGGCGACTTTCTCCGAGAGCTTGCGCAGATGGGGAACAAGGTCTTCCCGGCGGGAAATATCGTCAAAGAACGTGGTTTCGGCGGAGATGCTTTTGGCCGGGTCATTGGTATGGACATCCCGGTCGTCGATGCCTTTCGATAGCCGTGCCAGTCGTTGGCCCATGCTGCCATAGCGGCGGATCAGGTCGCTTTCCTCCATGGTTTGCAATTGTCCGATGGTGCGAATGCCGTCTTTTTCCAAGGTGCTGGCGAAGGCCTTGCCGACGCCCCAGATCGTGGTGACAGGGCGGGGCGCCAGAAAGTCCAGCGCTTCGGCCTCGCCGACGACTGAAAAGCCCCGGGGTTTTTGCAGGTCGGACGCCACTTTCGCCAGAAATTTACAATAGGACAGGCCAACGGAAACGGTGATGCCGATCTCGCTTTCAATACGCCGGGCAAGCCGTGCCAGCACAAGGGCGGGTGGCGCGTGATGCAGGGTTTCTGTGCCTTTCAATTCCAGAAAGGCCTCATCAATGGACAGGGGTTGCACCAAAGGGGTCAATTCCTCCATCATCGCCCGGACCTGGCGCCCGACGCGGGAATATTTTTCCATATTCGGCGGAATGACTACGGCGTCAGGGCAAGCTTCCAACGCCTTGAACATCGGCATGGCCGAGCGCACACCATGGATGCGGGCCACGTAACAGGCGGTGGAAACCACACCGCGCTTACCACCGCCAATGATCAATGGCTTGTCGATCAGGTCTGGATTGTCGCGCTTTTCAACCGAGGCATAAAAGGCGTCGCAATCGATATGGGCCAATGTCAGCTTAAACAGTTCCGGGTGATAGACGAGGCGAGGGCTGCCGCAAGCCGTGCATCTCCGCTTGCCTTCCGCCTGTAGGGAAAGGCAATCACGACAAAAGCCGGAATGGAGGGGCGGCGCAGCAGACATGGGCGAGAACATATGTTGAACATCGCCACCATAAGCCGGGTTTTCAGTGCCTGCAAGGGGAACCCTTGCTAATCCCCATGGCCTGAAAAAGTAAAAGACGGAAGCGGATCAGACCCGCGCCTGGAAATGGCGGAGAACGCGCTCGCTGGCATCGTGCCAATCGTCGGCACGCAATACATGGGGGCCGGGCGGCGGCGCGTGGCGATGAATTTCAGACTGAGGCCCGATCTGCACCAGTAGGCAGTCCGGTGCATGCTCGCCCACGGAATGGAGATTATGGGCCATGTCATCCATGAAGGCGAAGGGCAGGGGTCGGTCGCCATGCAGGGCTTTCACAACTGGTCCCTTTGGGCTTTCCGTGGCCAGGAGTGGGAAATCCAGCCCCAGCCGATCCAGCAGACGGCGCCGCTGGGCGGTAAAGGCGGGGGGCATGGCGGTCAGAAACACAATATCGGCAATCTTGCCGATCCGTTGCAGCACGGCCACGGCATCGCCAAACGGGGTCTGCCATTCTTCCTGCTTTTCGAAAAACGTCAGCAGGAGATCCGTGACGATCTGATCGTCCAGCGCAAGCTGGTCCTTGGCTGACACGATATTGCCATGCAGTCGAAAGGATTTCGGCAAGAGACGATGGCCCAGGCTGTCGAGATAGGCCTCGAAGGGCACCAGGAATTCCAGCACGACGTCGTCGACGTCGCTGATCAGCAATGGCCGGTCCGCCAATTGAACGTGGTTGAAGTCGACAATCTCGCCCATCAGATTTCACCGGAATCAAGTGCAGGCCGAACATAGACGTGATAGGCTGCAATAACATCTTCCGGTCGGGTCTGTGTGGCGGAGCAGAATTCCAGCAAGGTCGGTTCATGCTGCATGAGAAACTCCAGAAGTCCGGCCAGAAATTCCGGGTCATTGACGGCCAGGCGCAATTGCTGAGGCTCCAGGCCGGTCAGGGACAGAAAGCGTCCCAGCATGTCCGGCTCACTCGCCAGCCAACCGAGCACGGCAATCGCCGTTTGTTCGGCATGCTCTGCTGAAACCGTCTTGATCGTCACTTTGTCTCGCACAGTCTATGCCCATTCCCGTTTGTTTCGTCCGGCAGTTCGTTCTATCCGGTCAATTCGCTTAAACCGGTTGTTATTTTCGGTTTATCACGGTTAAATTGTCTTGACTGACTTGTGTCGCAATGTGCCGGGGAATTACCTATTTCTCAACCAAATCGCGCTAAATTCTATTTCACAAAAGAATGAATCTTTATGTCTGTTACGCCTGTCATCCACCATGGAGGGCGGGAAAGCAAGGATTGAAAATGCCGAAAAAGGTGATGATCGTTGAAGATAACGAGCTGAACATGAAACTGTTTCGTGATCTGATCGAAGCGTCGGGCTATGCGACCATCCAGACACGTAACGGCATGGAAGCGCTGGAATTGGCCCGCAAACATCATCCCGATCTGATCCTGATGGACATACAGCTACCGGAAGTTTCCGGCCTGGAAGTGACCAAATGGCTGAAGCAGGATAGCGAGCTGCACGTTATTCCCGTGATCGCGGTGACTGCCTTTGCCATGAAGGGCGATGAGGAACGTATTCGCCAGGGTGGGTGCGAGGCCTATGTGTCGAAGCCGATTTCCGTGCCAAAATTCCTGGAAACGATCAAGACCTATCTGGGCGACGCCTGAGGCGTAGGCAGCGCGGGGTTCTCAAACCCATAGGCGATCGCCGTGAGATCTGGTCAAATGCCTGACGGACCGCGGCGCTCTGGAAGTTATGAATTCTATCTGAAGTGCCAGTCTGTCGGGTTGGCGCAATGTTCATGCAGAGCCGGTCGCGCGTGTGCGCCAGGCATGCTTCAAGGGGTGATGGCTGATGACAGCCCGTATTCTGGTTGTTGATGATGTTCCTGCCAATGTGAAGCTGTTGGAAGCGCGGCTGCTGGCGGAATATTTCGAGGTATTGACGGCGGAAGACGGGTTGAAGGCGCTGGATATCTGCGACCGCACCCAGGTGGACGTCGTCCTTCTTGATGTCATGATGCCAGGCATTGACGGCTTTGAAGTGTGCGAGCGGCTGAAATCCAGCCCGCGCACGGCCCATATTCCCGTGGTGATGGTCACGGCACTGGACCAGCCTTCGGACCGGGTGAGGGGATTGAAGGCTGGCGCTGACGATTTTCTGACCAAGCCGGTCAACGATCTGCAACTGATCTCCCGGGTTAAAAGTCTGGTGCGTCTGAAAACCCTTTCCGATGAATTGCGCATCCGCGCCGAGACGGCGCAGAAAATGGGCATAGACAGCAACATTCATCTCGGCGACGGTCGTATGGACGAGGTCGGCCAGGTTCTGCTGGTCGATAGCCGCGCCAGTTCGCAGGAGCGCATCATCAAGGCGTTGAAGCCTGTGGCCGATGTTGTTGCGATGTCCGACGCCCAGGCCGCGCTGTTTGAGGCGGCGGAAAGCAATTTCGACCTGGTTATCGTCAATGGCACGCTGGAGGATTACGATCCGCTGCGCCTGTGTTCGCAGCTGCGGTCGCTGGACCGCACCCGCTTCATTCCGATTTTGCTGATTGCCGACCAAGGCGAGGAATACTTGATCGTGCGGGCGTTGGATCTGGGCGTCAACGATTACATTGTCCGGCCGGTCGACACCAATGAGCTTCTGGCGCGCACGCTGACCCAGCTACGCCGCAAACGGTATAATGACAGGCTGCGCAGCAGCGTGCAGCAAACCATTGAACTGGCGGTGACCGACGATCTTACCGGACTTCACAATCGGCGCTATCTCGATACCCACATCAAAGTGTTGTTCGAGCGCTCCAGTCTGCGCAAGCAGCCGCTTTCGGTGTGTCTGGTGGATATCGATCGGTTCAAGCTGGTCAATGACACCTATGGCCATGAGGCGGGCGATGACGTTCTGCGGGAGTTTGCTGCTCGTATTCGCGCTACGGTGCGCGGAGCCGATCTTGCCTGCCGCTATGGCGGTGAGGAATTCGTGGTCGTGATGCCGGATACGTCGCAAGAGATGGCCGGTACGGTGGCCGAGCGCCTGCGCGAGATGGTAGAGAAAAAGCCATTTCGGTTGCAATCTGGCGGCGAACTGAATGTTACGGCATCGCTTGGCATCGCTACGGCGGGAGATGAGGTCGCAAGTCCGGAACAATTGTTAAGACAGGCTGACCGCGCGCTCTATCAGGCCAAAACCGAGGGCCGTAACAGGGTCGTGTCGGCGGCGGCCTAAAGTAATTTCAGCACAGCTGTGCCTTTGTGTTTGGGGTCACGTGGAGCCCGCTCTCCCGCATCATCAAAAATTCATCTGCCGTGATTTTCCGTTACATCCATGCGCGTGTTCAAGGATCCTGTTTGGCAAAAATTTGCTCCTGACATGGAAAGCCATGTTTGCCCGGACTTTTCCGAGAGCTTGTAGATGTGCTCGATACATGTCTATTTTCTTTTAAAAAAATAAAAAATATACCATAAATAAATAAGGGTATAGTTTTATTTTTGTACTCTGTTTTGGATAGAAATGGAGGTGCAATAGAAAGTTATGTTTTTCGAATTGTTGATAACGACGATTTTTCGTCGATATCAAGAGTTTTTCAGAGAAAATACTTGCCTCTCTGGGGTGTTAATTCTATTTGTTTTTACGAAGCGGAAATGAGCAGAATTTAACCATGCCGACATCGAAAAGATGCAACGGTTAAGAAAATGTTGATTTTTTATTTCATATGCGCATAGTTGGGACAACTACGATGCATCCATAGCAAGCTGTGCTTTAACGTGTGCTGTGGTTCTTAATAAATGCCGTTTTTATAAGCTGCTTAGAGATATCCATCGATCCCTGTGGATCTGAGAAATTAAGCAGTAAAAACTGACGAATAACAGGTTTAACCAATACCCCATGGTGCTCAGGTCCGCCGCATCTCCTGGGTCGTGGGGTTGGTCGGCAGGTGTGCGATTATCAAGCGGTTCCTCGTGCCGTTATTGCATGCCCGCCGACCCCCATTCCAACGCCGCTTCCCAACGCCGCTTCCTTGTCCGGAGGCGGCGTTCTGCGTTTCGCGGTCGAGATGGTTTCCGATGCATTCTAACCTGCGCCCCTCTCTATGCGTAGGGTCACTGTCCTCGCGCCGACTGCGTCCTTACGCCTATTGCCCCAGGCATGATCGGGCTCGGCTTTTAAAGTCGGTCTGCGTGGCGTGCTGGCCCATCCTCAAAACGGCATAAAAAAGCGCGCCGGATGGAGCGCGCTTTTCAATCTTCTTACGAAGAACCAGGATCACTTGATCTTGGTTTCCTTAAACTCGACATGCTTGCGAGCGATCGGGTCGTATTTGGTCTTCGTCATCTTGTCCGTCATCGTACGGCTGTTCTTGGTGGTGACGTAGAAGAAACCCGTATCGGCTGTCGACAGCAGCTTGATCTTGATGGTTGTAGCCTTGGCCATGGTCGTCCTGCCTTACATGAATAACACAAAGCCGTGACGACCTTCAGGGCCCACGGCAAATCTGGGCGGAAACTACAAATCGCCACCGAAAAGTCAACCCCGCGCACCCTTGAAAAACAATCGTGCGACGGAAAGAACCACATATAACGCAAAGAAGCCGGCAATCGACCAGGCAAAACCGGCATTTCCGCCCATGTCAATCGCTGCACCCACGACTTGTGGTCCGGCCACCGTGCCAACGGCGTAGCAGAAAACGAAGGCGGCATTGGCGGCTGCCAGGTCAGATCCGGTGAGTCGGGAGCCGAGATGACTAAGACCGATAGTGTAAAGGCCGGAGACGCAGCCGCCCCAGAATAGCAGGATGACGGCCATCGCCATCCAGCTATGGGAGATCAGCGGCAGCAGCAGCGATCCGATCAGACCGACCGTCGCCAGGGCGCCGAGCAGCAAGCGGCGATCCCTAAGCTTGTCGGAGAGCATGCCCAGCGGGATCTGGAACACCATGTTGCCAACCCCCATCACAGTGAGCAGCAGGGCTGACTGGGCCTCTGTGAAGCCGATACGGGTGGCATAGACGGGCATCAGTGACAGTCCACCGACTTCCACCGCGCCGAACACGAAGACGGCGGCTGTGGCGGTTGGCACCAGGAAGATATAGCGGAAGAAATGCATCTCTGGCTTTTCATCCAGCGCCGGGCTTTCGTTGCGGGCAACGAAGATTGGCACCGCTGCCATCAGGATGGCAACCGCACCGATGGCAAAGGGCAATACGCCTTCACTGCCGACAATCGAAAACAACAAGGGGCCTGCTGCAAAACCGACCGATAGCACCGTGGCATAAATGCCGAGCACCAGCCCGCGCCGCGACGGTGGCGCGGCGGCATTGATCCAGAATTCCGACAGGATGAACAATGTCGTCGTGGCGCCATGAAACACCAGCCGCAGGGGAAACCACATCCAGAAGGCTTCGGCGTAATAGAAGCCGAGCGAACTGAGCGCTGCCAGCAGCACCGCCCAGATCATGGTCTGCGCCACCCCGACACGGTGCGCGAGCCTGGTGGTGATTGGCGCGGCAATCATCGCCGCAACGCCTGCCATGGCTGAATTCAGCCCGATCAGGGTGGAGGGAATACCGCGTTTTTCCAGAATGATGCTGAGAAGCGGTAACCCAAGCCCGATGGCAATGCCAACAGCGGAAATCGATGAGACTGCGGCAATCAGCGATGGCCAATGGATCTCTTCCCGATGTCCGGTAACAGGGTCTCTGGTGTCAGACATGGAAGTTCCTCAGACGAAATTGCACGCGATGCGCGGGGACAGACAACAGCGCAAGGCATCATGCCAAGCCAACAAAGGCCTATTGAATTTCATAATCTGCCAATGGTCCCCGGCCTTTACTCCATAATGGTGAAAATCGAAACCAGTTTAAGGCAAAAACGGACTGCCGCAGTCAGATCGTCGTCGGACGTCACTGGTTTCTGATGGCTTTGCTTGAGGTGCTACTTTGGCGGATAGCGCTCGTCATAGTCCTCGATTACGTCAGGTTCGTCTCCGAAGCCATGCATGCGCAGCGCCCATTGCAGCCCCACCACGCCGCCCTTGATGGGCTGGATGATCAACAGAGAGACGATGACGGCAATCGGCGTCCAGATCGCCAGATGCGCCCAGGTCGACAGTACGAAGACCAGATCGGTCATCATATAGCCGCCCAGCAGCACATGGCCGACGATCATGATGACGATATAGGGCGGTAGGTCGTCGGCCCTCTGGTGGGAAAGATCCTCGCCGCAGGTCGCACATGTGTCTACCGGTTTCAGAAAGGCCTTGAACAGGCGGCCGGAGCCGCAGGCGGGACAGGTACACATCAGTCCGCGCAGAATGGAGCGTCCAAGCGGGCGAACCGCATCCTTGCCGCCGCCGAAGCGGATAACGGGGGGAGACTGGCTGACAGACATGCGGTTCCTCCTGAACTTCTATCAAATCCTATAGGCTTTGATCAAAGATGGGGCATGAAAGTTGATATTTCATCGCGGCATTTGCGCACAAGCGCTTCGACTGGCTTCATTTACGAAGCCCAGATATACGAACTCGGCGCGTAGTTTCAACGCCTTCCACGCGGTGGTCTTGTTCCCGGTGTCTTGCCGGGACCAGGCCGTCCGCGCCGCGTCGCCTTGTGGAAGGAACGGATGCCGGTCGGCATTTTCTTGCCTTCGCTGAGGATTTCAAACCGCAAGGCACCGGCCAGCGGCACGGCTTCCACCAGCTTGACGCTGACGCTATCCCCCAATTGATAGCCAAGCCCGGTCTTTTCGCCGGTCAGTGCCTGATGTGCCTCATCGTAGATGAAATAGTCGCGGCCAAGCGTTGAGACCGGAATGAAGCCATCAGCGCCATATTGCGGCAGGGAGATGAACAGGCCGGATTTGGTGACGCCTGAGACCTGCCCGTCGAATTCGTCGCCGATCCGTGTTGCCAGATGGTGAGCGATCAGCCGGTTGATCGTGTCGCGCTCGGCTGCCATGGCGCGGCGCTCGAAGGTGGAAATTTCGGCGGCGACATCGGCCAGCGCCGCTTCTTCATCGGATGTAATGCCGCCTTCGCCAAGCCCTAGCGTGCCAACCAGCGCCCGATGCACGATCAGGTCGGCGTAGCGGCGGATGGGGGAGGTGAAATGCGCGTATTTCAAAAGGTTCAAGCCGAAATGGCCGATATTCTCGGGGCTATAGACCGCCTGACTCTGCGAGCGCAGCACCATTTCGTTGACGATGGTCTGATGCGGCGTGTCCTGCGCCTTGGCGAGGATACCATTGAACGAATTGGAGCGCAGATTGCCGCCCTTGGCCAGTGAAAAGCCGATGGTGGCCAGGAACTCGCGCAGCACTTCCTGCTTGGCCAATGTTGGCGTATCGTGGATGCGGTAGACCAGCGGCTGTTTTTTCTTCTCCAGCGTCTCGGCGGCGGCCACATTGGCCTGGATCATCATTTCCTCGATCAGCTTATGGGCGTCCAGCCGTTCTGGTACAAAGACCCGATCCACTGTGCCATCGGCTTTAAGGATGATTTTGCGCTCCGGCATGTCCAGTTCCAGTGGCTGACGGCGGTCGCGGCCACGCTTCAGGATCGCATAGGCGGCCCAAAGCGGCTTCAGGATCGGCTCCAGCAGCGGCCCAGCCTTGTCATCCGGGTTGCCGTCAATAGCGGCCTGTGCCTGTTGGTAGGACAGTTTGGCCGCACTCTTCATCATGATGCGATGAAAGGTATGGCCTGCTTTGCGGCCTTCATGAGAAAATACCATGCGCACGGCCAGTGCAGGCCGGTCAACGCCCTCGCGCAGCGAGCAGAGATCGTTGGAAATCCGCTCCGGCAGCATCGGCACGACCCGGTCGGGGAAATAGACCGAATTGCCGCGCTTCAGCGCCTCGCGGTCCAGCGCCGACTTACTGCGGATATAATAGGAGACGTCGGCAATCGCCACGGTGACGATCACGCCGCCCGGATTATCGGGCGAGGGGTCCGGCTCGGCATGAACAGCGTCGTCATGGTCCTTGGCGTCATGCGGGTCGATCGTGACCAGCGGCAAGCTGCGCCAGTCCTCCCGATGCGCCATGCTGGCCGGTTTGGCGGCATCGGCCTCGTCTAGCACCGATTGCGGGAAGATATGTGGAATGCCATGGGCATGGATGGCGATCATCGAGATGGCTTTTTCTGATGCCACCGAGCCAATCACCGACAGAACCTTGGCGCGGGCAAGACCCAGACGGCTGGAGAGCCGCCCGACTTCCACCTCGACCAGATCGCCGTCGCGGGCGTCGCCGACATCGGCGGCCTCGATGACCATTTCCTCGCCGCGCCGCTCGATCGGCATCAGCCTGCCGCCGGTATCACCGGCCATTTCACGGTAGACGCCCAAAAGCGCGCCGCGCCGCTTGTCGATCACTTTGATGATCCGGGCGGTATAGGCGGGACCGATATGGTCCTTGGAGGGGAAAATCTTTGCCAAAACCCGGTCGCCTAGTCCGCCAACCGGCGTCTTGCCCTTGGCGCGGTCCGCGCTGGACTGGCGGATGGAAACGGCAGGGGCAGCGCCCAGTTCATCCGGCCATTCGGCGGGACGCCCGATCAGGTCGCCATCCTTGTCACGGGTGGTGATGTCGAGAACGGTCACGGGCGGCAATGCCCCAGGTCGGCTCAGCGACTTGCGGTTCTTGTTGACCAGCCCGTCTTCTTCCAAAGCCCGCAGGGCTTCCTTCAATTCAATACGGGCTTCGCCCTTCAGGCCAAAAGCCTTGGCGATTTCGCGTTTTGATGCCCGGTCGGGATTGTCGGTGATGAACTGCATCAGGATTTCACGGGGCGGCACCGCCCCGTGAATGATCACCGTTTCATTTTTGTCCGCCGCCTTTTGCGCCGCAAGCTCCGCCTTCCGCGTTCTGTTGGTGAGGCTGCGGGTGTCGGGTCGCGGGGATTTGCTCAAGGTCAGGCTTTCTCTGTTTTTGCGGCGGGCTTTGCCTTGGGCTTCGTCGCCTTCGGCTTGGCAGCTGCTTTCTTTGGTTTGGCGTCGGCGGCGTCATCCGCATCGGCCTTGGTGGCTTTCGCAGCCGGTTTTTTCGCAGGCGCTTTCTTGGTGGCTGCGGATTTGGCCGCAGGTTTCGCCTTGGTCTTGCCGCTGCCTTCCTTGGCGGCGCGCTCGACGATCAGGGCAATCGCCTCTTCCATGGTCACGGCTTGCGGGTCCATGCCTTTGGGAATGGTCGCATTGATCTTACCCCAATTCACGTAGGGACCATAGCGGCCATCGCGCACGGTAATCGCGCCGCCATCGGGATGATCGCCGATCTCTTTCAGGGCGGCAGGTGCTGCGCGGCCACGGCCACCGGGGTTGGCCTGCTTTTCAGCCAGAACCGTGACGGCGCGGTTGAGGCCGATGGTCAACACATCCTCGATACTATCGAGATTGGCATAGGTGCCATCATGCAGCACGAAAGGTCCGTAGCGGCCAAGCCCCGCAGTCATCATCTTGCCGGTTTCCGGGTGAAGGCCGACTTCGCGCGGCAGCGACAGCAGTGACAGCGCCCTGTCAAAATCCACATCGGTCGGCGACCAACCCTTGGGCAGGGACGAGCGCTTGGCTTCCTTGCCATCGCCACGCTGGACGTAAGGGCCGAAACGGCCAGACCGCAGAGTTATCTGTTCGCCCGTTGTCGGATCTTCACCCAGTGCTTTTGGTTCATTGCCGACGGCTTCGGCTTCCGTGCCGCCATCGGCAGACAATTGGCGGGTAAAGTTGCATTCCGGATAATTGGAGCAGCCGACGAAGGCGCCGTATTTACCCAGCTTCAGCGACAGATTGCCGGTGCCACAAACCTGGCAAATGCGCGGGTCCGAGCCATCTTCGCGCTTCGGGAACACCAGTGGGGCCAGCGCCTCATTCAGCGCGTCGAGCACGTTGGTGACGCGCAATTCCTTGGTGCCTTCGATCTGGGCAAAGAAATTCTGCCAGAATTCGCGCAGCACGTCTTTCCAGTTCAGCTCGCCGGCAGAAATCTTGTCGAGCTTTTCTTCAAGATCGGCGGTGAAATCATATTCGACATAGCGGGTGAAGAAGCTTTCCAGGAATGCCGTCACCAAACGGCCCTTGGCTTCGGGGATCAGCTTACGCTTGTCGATAACAACATATTCGCGGTCGCTGAGCGTCTTCAGCGTCGCGGCATAGGTGGAGGGCCGGCCAATGCCAAGCTCTTCCATCTTCTTGATCAGGGTCGCTTCCGAATAGCGCGGTGGCGGCTCGGTGAAATGCTGGGTGGCATTGACCTTTTGCTTGGCCAGCGCCTCGCGGGCGTTGATCTCCGGCAGGCGGCCATCTTCATCATCGTCGTCGCTCTTTTCGCCTTCCTCACGGTGATCAGTATAGGCAGCAATAAAACCGTCGAAGCGGATGACCGAGCCAACGGCGCGCAGACCAGCTTTTTCACCGGCCTTGTCGGCGAGGATTTCAGCGGTGGTCCGCTCGATTTCGGCTGACGCCATCTGGCTGGCAATGCCGCGCTTCCAGACCAGATCGTAGAGGCGCAATTGGTCGGCATCGAGATAGCGGCGGACCTGATCTGGCGTCCGGGTAAAATCGGTCGGGCGGATGGCTTCATGCGCTTCCTGGGCGTTTTTCGCCTTGGTGGAATAAAAGCGCGGCTTTTCCGGCATATAGCGCGGGCCGAATTGCTGGGTAATCGCGGCGCGGGCGGCCTCAATGGCTTCCGGGGCCATCTGCACGCCATCGGTACGCATATAGGTGATCAGACCGACGGTCTCTCCGCCAATATCAACGCCTTCATAAAGCTTCTGCGCCACCTGCATGGTGCGCGAGGCGGAAAAGCCGAGCTTGGAGGAGGCGGCCTGTTGTAGCGTAGAGGTTGTAAAGGGTGGCGACGGGTTGCGCTTGACGGGCTTAGCCTCAATCGATTCCACCACATAGTTGGCGCCGTCGAGCAGGTCTTTCAGCCGGTTGGCCATGTCGCCATTGCCAACGCTGCGCGCTTGCAAGCGCTTGCCATCCGCGGACACCAGGCGAGCCAGGAATTCATCGCCGCGTGGAGTCTTCAGAAGCGCCGACAGGTTCCAGTATTCTTCCGAGACGAATCGTTCGATCTCGTTTTCCCGGTCGCAAACCAGCCGCAGGGCCACCGATTGGACGCGGCCTGCCGAACGGGCACCGGGCAGCTTGCGCCACAGAACCGGCGACAGGTTGAAGCCAACCAGATAGTCCATCGCACGGCGCGCCAGATAGGCATCGACCAGATCGCCATCGATATCACGCGGGGCAGCCATGGCGTCGAGCACGGCTTTCTTGGTGATGGCGTTGAAAACCACGCGCTTCACCGGCTTGTCGCCGATCACCTTCTTCTTCTTCAAGAGATCCAGCACATGCCAGGAAATCGCTTCACCCTCACGATCCGGGTCGGTTGCGAGAAACAGGGCGTCGGCCCCCTTCATCGCATCGGCAATGTCCTTCATGCGTTTGGCAGAGGCGGTGTCCACTTCCCATAGCATTTCGAAATCCTGATCCGGCAGGACCGAGCCGTCCTTGGCAGGCAGGTCGCGGACATGGCCGAAGGAGGCGAGCACCTTATATCCCGGTCCGAGATACTTGTTGATCGTCTTGGCTTTGGCAGGGGATTCGACAACGACTACATTCATTCTGTTTCTCTGAACATGGCCCCGTTTGTTGCATATGGCGTCGATTCTGGCGAGGGTTCAAGCATCGATGGTTCGACATGGACAGGGATTGCGCCGGGGTCAAGTCCCCTCATGCATTTTATCCATCACACGTTTGCACAACCAAAAGTTTATGAAAATGGTATTGCAATCATAAATCAATTCTGTATCATATGTTGCATAGGTAGCAATTATACATATTCAGGTTGTATTTCCACGACGGGAACACGTAATGACGGGCAGTGGCGCAGCGGAACTTCATAGCCGGGAAAGCATAGCCTATGTGCGCCAGATGCTGGGCGAATTGCGGCTGGTTGCCGAAAAGGAGGGCGCGCAAATGCTGTGCTACCTGATCGAGATGGCTTTTGAAGAGGCCGGCGACCTTCAACGCCGCCACAAAGCGCCAAGAATGATCTCAAACGCCAAAAGAACGCTTTGAAAATCGTTCAAGGCGTGGATGCGTGAGCCTCACTTTAGATTGACAGTCTGGCCGGTTAGATTGAATCAGACGGGCGATCGCTTCTTTCGTTTTCACGCATTTCGAGGCGCAAGATCGATAAACGCTTTTGCCGGAAATGCGCGAAGTCCAACTTTAATCCAGCGGTGCAATCGAAACCAGTCCACCGGGATGACGGTGCAGGCGCCCGGCGATATCCAGTTCCAGCATCACCAGATAGACGGCGGATGGCGGTAATTGCGTGTGGCGAATGATATCATCGACCTCAACAGGCGTTATGCCCAACGCGTCGATGATCCGGCTTCGATCCTGTTCGCCGGGTGGCTGGTTGAAGGTCTCGCTTTCTTCATAGACCGGCTCTTCCACCTGCGGCTGGGAAAACAAGTCAATACTGCTGAGCGGGGATAGCGCCTCGAGAATATCCCGGGCCTCGGTGGTGATCGTCGCACCGTTTTTCAACAGTCCATTGGTACCATGACAGCGCGGATCGAGCGGCGAGCCCGGCACGGCAAACACCAGCCGTCCGAAATCGGCAGCCAGCCGCGCGGTAATCAGTGAGCCGGAACGACTGGCGGCTTCTATCACCACAACCCCAAGGGATGTCCCGGCAATCAAGCGGTTGCGTCTTGGAAAATCGCGGGCGCGAGGCTCCCAGCCAAATGGCATTTCGCTGATCGCCACACCCTTGCCATCCCAGATGTCTTTCAGCAGATCGACATTCTCAGGCGGGTAGGGCCGGTCGAGCCCACCGGCCAGGGCGGCCATCGTGCCAGTGTCCAGGCTTGCCCGATGCGCGCCCGCATCGATACCGCGCGCCAGACCTGATGTGATGGTGTAGCCGGTTGTGCCGCAATCGCGTGCCAGCAGTGCTGCCATTTTCACGCCGCTGATTGAGGCATTGCGCGATCCGACAATGCCGATGGAGGGGCGGATGGCGGTACTGCCCAAGCCTTTCATCGCCAGAATCGGCGGCGCCGCGTCGATCTGGCGCAGCGCCGGGGGATAGTCCGGCTCGCCGATACCGACGAATCGCGCGCCGAATTTGCGGGCAAATTCCAGCTCGCGTTCGGCCTCAGCCACTGTGGCGATGCGGATGGAACGGGTGGCGCCGCCGCGCTGCGACAGTTCGGGCAGCATGTCCAAGGCACGTTCGGCGGTGCCGAAATTGTTGATCAGGTCGCGAAAAGTGGCCGGGCCGACATTGTCGGAGCGGATCAGCCTTAGCCAGGCGGTTCGTTGTTTTTCCGTCAGGGCGATACCTGAGCGTCCCGAACCGCCTGCCGACATGGTGTGCTATCCTTTTTTACCGATCTTGCTCTCGGTGCCTGAAATCAATCGTTCAATATTCGCCTTGTGCTTGCCCCAGGTGATCACGGTCATCGCCGAGGTGATCATGGCAGCTTCCGGCTGACCAAGTATCCACAATGCAACCGGAATAACAAGGGTTGCAACCAGTGCTGATAGCGAGGAATAGCGGCTGAGAAAAGCAATCGACAGCCAGACGATGGCAAAGACCAGCACCATCAAAGGAAAAATGCCGAGCAATGTGCCGATATAGGTGGCCACGCCCTTGCCGCCCTTAAAACCCAGCCAGACCGGGAACAGGTGGCCGATAAAGGCAGCAAAGCCCCCAAGCAGGCCCGGCAGATGGACCGTATCGGAGCCGAACAGTTTCTGGGCGATCAGCGCCGCCGCCGTTGCCTTCAAGGCATCCAGCAGCAGTGTGGCTGCGGCCAGCTTCTTATTGCCGGTGCGCAGCACATTGGTGGCGCCAATATTGCCGGAACCGATATTGCGCACGTCGCCCAGGCCCGCCATCCGGGTCAGGAGCAGTCCGAAAGGAATAGAGCCGAGCAGATAGCCAATCGCCAGCGAGGCGATAAGGGCAGTGATCGTCACCTGACTGTAATCGAGGCTGGGCATGGCCGGCTCCTGTAATCCAATTAAAGAGAAAACACCTGTTGGCCAGCCACATAGGTGGCGACAGCGCGGCCGGAGAAGCGGGCGTCCTCGAACGGTGTATTCTTGGAGCGCGACAACAGCGTCTCCTTGGCAACCAACCATGGCTCGTCCAGATCGATGAGCACGATATCGGCCTTTGCGCCCGGCTTCAATGTGCCGGCATCCAGCCCGAAAATTTCGGCAGGCCGGGTGGACATCGCATCGATCAGCCGCATCAGCGGCACCTGACCGGCATGATGCAGCCTGAGAGCTGCTGCCAGCAAGGTTTCCAGACCAACCGCGCCATCGGCAGCATCGCCGAACGGCAGGCGCTTGGTATCGACATCCTGCGGATCATGGGCTGAAACGATGATGTCGATATCGCCACTTGCCAAGGCCTCGACCATCGCCACCCGATCATCCTCGGCCCGCAGCGGCGGGGCCAGCTTGAAGAAGGTCCGGTATTCACCGATATCGTTTTCGTTCAGCGACAGATTGTTGATGGAAATGCCGCAGGTGACGTTCGCGCCGCGTGCGCGGGCAAGTTTGATGGCCTCCACCGAGCCCGGCACCGAGATCTTGGCGGCGTGATATTTTGCCCGCGTCAGCCCGGCAATGCGCAGGTCGCGTTCCAGCGGAATGATTTCGGCTTCCTTCGGCACGCCCGACAAGCCCAGCCAACTGGCAAACAGGCCCTCGTTCATCACGCCATTGCCGAGATATTTTTCGTGCAGTTCCAGCGAAATCACCGCGCCGAATTCCCGCGCATAGGTCATCGCCCGGCGCAGCACCAGCGTATCATCCAGCCCATGGCGGCCATTGGTGAAGCAGACCGCGCCCGCCTGTTGCAACAGGCCGAATTCGGTCATTTCCTCGCCGCGCAGCCGACGGGTCAGGGCCGCTGCCGGATAGATATTGACCGGCGATTTTTCCCGCGCCGCGTTCTTGATGAATTCCACCAGGGCGATGTCATCGATGACAGGATCGGTATCCGGCATCATCACGAAGGAGGTTACGCCGCCAGCCGCTGCGGCCTTGCCGGCGGAGGCCAGTGTTTCGCGGTGCTCACCGCCGGGTTCGCCGACAAACACCTGCGCATCCACCAGACCCGGTGCCGCGACCAGTCCTTTGCAGTCCCTGATTTCGGCACCCTCTGGCGCGCCCTGATTACGGGCATCGGCACCGGAGGCCAGAATGCGGCCATCGGCGGAGACAATGATGCTGCCAACCTCATCCAATGCGCGGGATGGGTCGATAATGCGGGCATTGGTGAAGACAAGCGGCTTGTTCATGCGCCAACTCCTTCGCTACGCGGGCCGTTATTGTCAGAGATCAGCAGCGATTCCATCACGGCCATGCGCACGGCGACGCCCATCTCGACCTGGCTTTCGATGACGCTTTGCGGCCCATCGGCCACATCGGAGGCGATTTCCACCCCCCGGTTCATTGGCCCGGGATGCATGACCAGGGCGTCTTCCTTGGCGGCTTTCAGCTTTTCAGCATCTAGCCCGTAGAAGTGGAAATATTCGCGAATCGACGGGACAAACGACCCTGCCATGCGCTCGCGCTGCAAGCGCAGCATCATCACGACATCGGCGCCTTTCAGGCCTTCCTTCATATCATGGAAGACTTCGACGCTCATATCGGCAATGCCCGAAGGCAGCAGCGTGGCGGGGGCCACAACTCTGACCCGCGCGCCCATGGCATTGAGCAGCAGAATATTGGAGCGGGCGACGCGCGAATGCAGCACGTCGCCGCAGATGGCGACAATGATCCGAGACAGCTTGCCCTTGGCGCGCCGGATGGTCAGCGCGTCGAGCAGCGCCTGGGTTGGATGTTCATGCTGGCCATCGCCGGCATTGATCACCGCGCAGGCGACCTTTTGCGAGAGAAGTGCTGCCGCACCGGCTGAGGCATGGCGCACCACCAGCACGTCCGGGTGCATGGCGTTCAGCGTCATCGCCGTATCGATCAGCGTTTCGCCTTTCTTGACCGACGAATTACCGACCGACATGTTCATCACATCGGCACCGAGCCGCTTGCCCGCCAGCTCGAAGGATGACTGGGTGCGGGTGGACGCCTCGAAAAACAGGTTGATCTGGGTCAGACCGCGCAGGGTCGAGGTCTTTTTTTCACGCTGGCGGCTGATTTTTACCGCTTCGTCAGCTTTATCGAGCAGATAGGTAATATCGGTTTCGGTAAGGCCCTTGATGCCAATCAGATGGCGATGGGGAAAGAAGACCATGCGCATGTTCTCCTAGAGTTCGTCAGGGAAAAATGGAGCCCGATTTTCCGACAGGACAAACGACAACGAAAGGCTTTGGAGTCTCTCCGCTTCGTAGTGAAAGCATGAGACTCCGAAGGGGTCGCGCGGTCTATAAAGACTGCGATGATCAGGAGCAAGCCTGCTTGAGACGTGCAAGCCTTTGTCCCCCGTTTTGGTCGCTTGCCCCGACCCATGCTGTCGCAAATGCGCGCAAACGTGTTAAAGACCATCGACAAAGATCGATTTGCGGCATTGCTGTAAGACAAAGATAAAAATTGGAACGCGGATGAGCCGTACGGAAGACAAATTGCTGGAACTCAATCAGCCAAGGCCCTGGTCCGGCGTGAACGCCTTTCGCACCGATCCGCTGGTGGTCGATATTACCAACGGCCTCAGCCGCAACCTGCGCGATGAATATGATACGCTTGGCCGCTATGTGACCTCGCACGAGGCGCAGGAACTGGCCCGCATGGCCAACCACAATCCGCCGGAACTGCGCACCCACGGGCCGCGCGGTGAGCGGCTGGATGTGGTGGAGTTTCATCCGGCCTGGCACGCGCTGATGCGCCGTTCCATGGCAACCGGCCTGCATTCCTCCGTCTGGGAAAATTTAGCGGATGCACGCGGCCAGGACCACAAGGCCCGCGCCGTGCGATTCTATCTCACCGCCCAGCTTGAATGCGGCCATCTCTGCCCGCTGACCATGACCAGCGCCTCGGTCGCCGCCCTGATGGGCTCGCCCCGAGTGCAGAAGGAATGGGCGCCGAAGATTCTCTCGCGCAAATATGACAGTTCCAACCGCCCCGCCATGCAGAAATCCGCCATTACCATTGGCATGGGCATGACGGAGAAACAGGGCGGCACAGATGTGCGCGCCAATATCTCCACCGCCACACGGGTGGGTGAGGGGATCTACCGGCTCTCCGGCCACAAATGGTTCATGTCGGCACCGATGAGCGATGGGTTCGTTATGCTGGCGCAGATGCCTGAGGGCGTCGGCTGTTTTCTGGTGCCGCGCCTTTTGGAAGACGGTTCGGCCAATGGTTTGCAGTTCCAGCGGCTGAAGGACAAGATCGGCAATCGCTCCAATGCCTCCTCCGAGGTCGAATTTACCGATGCCTTCGGCTTTTTGCTGGGCGAGCAGGGTGGCGGCATCCGCACCATCCTGGAAATGGTAACCCTGACCCGGCTCGATTGCGCACTGGCGTCTGCGGGAATCATGCGCGCTTCGATGGCCGAGGCTGTCCACCATGTGCGGGGCCGTTCGGTGTTCGGCAAGAAGTTGGTGGACCAGCCGATCATGACCAGGGTTCTTGCCGATATGGCTTTGGATGTGGCGGCGGCCACGGCGCTGTCCTTCCGGCTGGCCGAGGCTTTCGACCGTGCTCGTGACAATCCCGCCGATGCGGCTTACGCACGGGTGATGACGCCGGTGGTGAAATACTGGGTCTGCAAAATGGCGCCGCCGCTGATCTATGAAGCGATGGAATGCATCGGCGGCAGCGGCTATGTGGAAGAACGCGCCATTGCCCGCCATTACCGCGAGGCCCCTGTTAACGCCATCTGGGAAGGCTCCGGCAATGTTATGGCCCTGGACGTGCTGCGCGTGCTGGCCCGTGGCAAGGATCTGTTCGAAATGGTGTTTGCCGAGTTGGAACGCGATCTCGGCCCATCAGGCCGCAAGACCGTCGAAGTGCTGCGCGCCGCCATGGCGCTCTGCGAACGCGACGAAGGTGCGGCCCGCCTGCTGGTCGAGCAAATGGCGCTGGCCGCCGCCGCCGCCGAGCTTTACCGCATGGGGGCGGGCAAGATCGCCGATGCCTTTCTTGAGACACGCCTGACAGGCGGCTGGCGCAATACCTACGGCGTGCTTGATGCCCGATTCGACAGCCGGTATTTGATTGATTTGCTGTATCCGGCAGTGGATTGAGACGCGGTTCCGGAACTCCGTTTTTAGAAAGCTTGATACGCGCAAGGAGGTGGCGTCATCATGCGGGTGCCCCGTATTGAAATCGTCGAGGATAACGTGACTTCGCAGCAGAAGGCATCAATTCTCGATGCTTTGCTGACCTACAATAATGCGATGGCTCAGCACGCTTTCTATGTCGAATTCGCGATTCTTTTGCGGGACCCGGAGAGTGGTGATGTTATCGGCGGTTTATATGGTCTGACGGATCACGGATGGAGTTTTGTAAAGCTTCTTGTTGTGCCTGAAGCCTATCGGGGATTGGGTCTTGGCCGACGCCTGATGGAGGAAGCAGAGGCGATTGCCCGCCGACACGAAAGTGAAGGGATCTGGCTGGAGACCTTCGATTTTCAGGCCCGTCCGTTTTATGAAAAGCTAGGATTTCAGCTGTTCGGCGAGCTTGAGGCAGGCGAAAAAGCCCATGGACAATATTTTCTGAAAAAGCGCTTTTGAGATTGGATTTCCGTCCGCAATAAATCTATCCACAGCCCCATCCCCCCAAAATTAACCTTAATAAAAGGTTTACGTTGTGCGGCATTCATTAACCGTTAACTCTGCTGGTGAATGCAACCAATAGGGGCGGGTAATGATGACTGGCCTTCGGAAATATATGGCACTGGGCGTCATGATGGCGTTTTTTGCCGTTTTGGCATTGGATATTGCGGTGCCAGCATTGGTGCTGTGCACCATGGCGGCGATCAATTGGCTGGTGCTGAAGGCACCGGATGATCTTTTTGCCCATCTCCTGCCGCGTCAATCTGTATCCGCCAAGGGGAGGCTGGCATGAAATATCTGCTGATCTTCTGGGCCGGGCCAATCCTGCTTTTGGGAAGCTGGTATTATCTGTCGCTCAACGACATGAGCTTCGGCTTTTTCATGCTGACCCGCCAGACCCATGATCTGGTCTTTACCATCTATGGCAATGTTCTGGGCATCGCGCCGGAAAGCATTCCGCCGCTGGTCATGCGTGCCATCGTTATCGATAGCGCTGTACTATTCAGTCTGGTTGCCTTTCGCCGCCGTAAGCAAATTGCTGCCTGGTGGAAAGCAAGGCAGCTTCAGAGCGTGGATGCAAGGCCAGACAGCCTGTCCAGCGCCCCTTGAAGAATGAAGCTGGCGGCGGCCGAATCAATCCGTTCGGCACGCTTGGCCCGCGAAACGTCCATTTCCAGCAACGCGCGCGTTGCCGCGACTGTTGATAGCCGCTCATCCCAGTAGACGAAGGGAATGTCGGTCTTCTCGGCCATAGCGCGCACAAAGGCGCGTGTGGCCTGGACACGCGGCCCGGAAGAGCCATCCATGTTGATCGGCAGGCCGATGACGAAGGCGGCGACTTTTTCCTTCGCGGCAAAGGCCAGCAGAACCTCTGCGTCTTTGGTAAATTTCGTCCGCTTGATCACCGTGCGCGGCGAAGCGAACCGGCGTCCGAGATCCGACATGGCAAGACCGATGGTCTTGGTGCCGAGATCGAGCCCCGCCACGGCCTGACCCGGTTGCAGGCTTTGCGCCAGTTCTTCGATTTCCAGGGTCGCCATAACTGTTTCTCAAAATGTGAATAGTGTGTTCATGCCAAACTGTGTGGATACGGGGGTATCCTCGCCGTTTGGTCTTTTCTTGCGCTGCTTATGCCATATGTCTTGGCGGGCAAACCATTTTCATTCATCCATAGAGGATATTCCATGAAACTCACCTGGCTCGGCCATTCGGCCTTTCGTCTCGAAACCGCCAAGGCGACCATTCTGATCGACCCGTTCCTGACCCACAATGCCAGCTTTTCCGGGCTGGATAGGAAGGATATGACCAAGGGCGTCACGCATATTCTGCTCACCCACGGCCATGGCGATCATGTCGGCGATACGGTGGCGATTGCCAAGGATACCGGCGCAACCGTGCTGGCCAATGCCGATCTCGCTGCCTGGCTTGGTGCCAAGGGTGTGTCCAAAATCGAGATGGGCAATACAGGCGGCACGATCGATCTGGGCGGCTTTACTGCGACCTTTACCAATGCGCTGCATTCTTCCGCGCAGATCACCGAGGATGGCGTGTCGCATGCGCTCGGCAATGCCAATGGGTTGATGCTGCATTTCCAGGATGAAGCGTCCCTGTTGCATATGGGCGATACCGATATTTTCTCCGATATGGCGCTGATCAACGAATTGCATCAGCCCGATATTGGCATCGTACCGATTGGTGACCGTTTCACCATGGGCGGTGCGGTTGCAGCACTTGCCTGCCAGCGATTCTTCAACTTCAAGACCGCTATCCCCGCCCATTACGGCACGTTTCCGATCATCGACCAGACCCCGGAAAAATTCGTGGGCGGCATGGAAGGCTCGAAAACCGAGGTCAAGGCACCCAAGCCGGGCGAAACGCTGTCGCTGTGAAATGATGCCTTGCTGAAATCGTTGTTTTCGCCCCTGGGTCATTCTCTCTAGGGGCGAAAATGCGAGGCCAGGGGTGAAAATTCGAGGGTGGTAAAAGCCTGCCCGTTGCGCGGGCGCGGTTCGGCGATTATAGCGGGTCTGATAATCGATCTGGAGAATGCCGATGTCCGTTGATCTCGCCACCGTCAAGCGTGTCGCCAAGCTTGCCCGTATTGCTCTGCCCGAAGACGAGGCCGAGCGGGTCATGGGGGAGTTGAATGGCATTCTTGGCTTTGTCGAACAATTGTCGGAAGTGAATGTCGATGGCGTCGAACCGATGACGTCGGTCATGCCAATGGCGATGCGCAAGCGCAAGGACGCCGTCACCGATGGTGGCAAGGCCGATGACATCGTTGCCAATGCGCCGGAAACCGACCGCCATTTCTTCCTGGTGCCCAAGGTTGTCGAATAAGCCGGTGCGATTATCCACCGAGCCATCGACGCCCTCGACGCAGCCGCGCCAACTATAAAGTGACCGTATTCATGAGCGAACTCACCAGCCTCACCATTGCCGAAGCCCGCGAAAAGCTGGTTTCCAAGGATATCACCGCCGTTGAGCTGACCGATGCCTATCTGGGCGCCATCGAGGCTGCCAATGGCGCCATCAATGCCTATGTGACGGTGACGCCGGAGATTGCCCGCGATATGGCCAAGGCCTCGGATGCGCGGCTGGCCACCGGCAAGGCTGGCGCGCTGGAGGGCATTCCGCTTGGCGTCAAGGACCTGTTCGCCACCCGCGACGTCCATACCCAGGCCTGCTCGAACATTCTCGAAGGCTTCAAGCCGAAATACGAATCGACCGTTACCCAGAACCTCTGGAACGAGGGCGCGGTGATGTTGGGCAAGCTGAACATGGACGAATTCGCCATGGGTTCGTCCAACGAAAACTCCTTCTATGGTCCGGTGGTCAATCCGTGGCGGGCCACGGGCTCCGAGGAAAAGCTGGTGCCAGGCGGCTCATCCGGTGGTTCGGCGGCGGCTGTGGCTGCACGGCTTTGCGCGGGTGCCACTGCTTCCGATACCGGCGGCTCCATCCGCCAGCCGGCAGCTTTCACCGGCACTGTCGGCATCAAGCCCACCTATGGCCGTTGCTCGCGTTGGGGTATTGTTGCTTATGCCTCGTCGCTCGATCAGGCCGGTCCAATTGCCCGCGACGTGCGCGACGCCGCCATCCTTTTGAAATCCATGGCCAGCATCGACGAGAAGGACACGACCTCGGTTGATCTTCTGGCACCGAACTATGAGGCGGCTATCGGCCAGTCCGTCAAGGGTATGAAGATCGGCATTCCCCGGGAGTACCGCGTCGATGGCATGCCGGAAGAGATTGAAGCCCTCTGGCAGAAGGGCATGGCCTGGCTGAAGGAGGCCGGTGCCGAGATTGTCGATATTTCCCTGCCGCATACCAAATACGCCTTGCCAGCCTATTACATTGTCGCCTCAGCCGAAGCGTCATCCAACCTCGCCCGCTATGACGGTGTGCGCTATGGCTTGCGTGTTGATGGCAAGGATATTGCCGACATGTATGAAAAGAGCCGCGCGGCGGGCTTCGGCAAAGAAGTGCAGCGCCGTATCCTGATGGGTACCTATGTGCTTTCGGCTGGCTACTACGATGCCTATTACCTGCGCGCCCAGAAGGTCCGCACGCTGATCAAGCGCGATTTCGAACAGGTGTTTGCCGCAGGCGTTGATGCGATCCTGACACCGATCACCCCGTCCTCGGCCTTCGCCATCGGCGACAAGGATCTGGCCGCCGATCCGGTGAAAATGTATCTCAACGACATCTTCTCGGTAACGCTGAACATGGCGGGCCTGCCGGGCCTGTCCGTTCCTGCTGGTCTCGACGCCAAGGGTCTGCCGCTTGGCCTGCAACTGATCGGCAAGCCCTTCGAGGAAGAAACCCTTTTCAAAACCGCCCATGTCATCGAACAGGCCGCCGGAAAGTTCACGCCCGCTCAGTGGTGGTAGGCTGATGATCCTGAGGCCGATGGAGGAGGCTGACCGGCAGATGGTCGGTCACATCGGCTGGGACAGTTGGCGCTCCACCGGACCGCTGGATCGCACCATGACCGATCCGGCTATTGCGCAAAAGGTCAAGCAAGCGTTTTTGCGCTTCCCTTTTGAGCCTGCGCTGGATGTCATTGTCGCCGAGGTCGAAGGGACGATTGCCGGGTGGGGCGCGCGTGAGGCGGAGCGGGATGTGATTTCCGATATCTGGATCTCGCCTGACCATCAGCGGCGTGGCATTGGCCGGTCGCTGGTGCTGCACTTTTGCGAGACAATGCGGTGCGAAGGGGTAAAACAGGCCCGAATTTCCACCCACCAGAACAATTTTGCTGCCCAGGCCCTTTATAAAAGCTGCGGTTTCGAGACAGTCTGGCAGGGTATGGAGCGCGACGCCGTCATGGAGCTGGAAATTCCCAAGGTCCGGCTACGGCGGCGGCTTTACTGAAGCACCTCCTCATCAAAGTGTTCATAAAACCTTAACGCCACTGGCGCTGTTGCATTCCCGGTGATCTACTCGACCGATCATCCATGTGAGGAGCCGATGTCGACGATTCGCAGCGCGCATTCCGACGAAGCAGGGGTTTTGGCCGATATCGGCTTTCGCGCCTGGGAACAGGCGATGATTCCCGTCGGTGAAACGCGGACGATGGTCGATACTGCCCGCAGCGCATTTACCAATTTCGCCCGCTCGAATCTGATCACCATGTCCGTGGTCGAACATGCTGGCCACCCCGTCGGCTGGGCGGCGCGCGAAAATCTGGATGACAAGATTTCCGATTTCTGGATCGATCCCGATTACCAGCGGCGCGGCTATAGCAAGGCGCTGCTTGCCTCCATCGAGGAGGATATCGTTCACTTGGGCTTTGAGGAAGCACATCTGGAAACGCATGCCCGCAACCGTCAGGCCGTCGGTTTTTTTGAACACCACGGCTATAGTGTCCACTGGCTGTCGGTGGTCTATAATCCGAAGTTGGACCGGGATGTTGAAACGGTCGGCATGTCGAAGCGTCTCGTTGAAAAACGCAGCTTTACCTATGGCCCCGGCGGTGGGTTCGAATAGGGCGCAATGCGTTTATGTCAGCTGGTTGGTCAGGCAACTGGCGGAAATGGCGTAGGCTTTCAGCTTGCGTCCCATGAGATAGCCATCCTTGGGCGTCAGGTCTGCCACAGGATCGACCACCGCGCCGTGGCAAGTGACATTGGCTCCGGTCACATACAGCACGGTTTCGGTGCCGAGCGCCGATGTCAGCGGAAATTCCTGCTCATAATAATTGCGCGGAAAACCACCGGCGGTCCGGGCTTTGATGGTGAAGGGCTCGTCGCGCAGCGTGTGAAACAGATCGGCAAGAATATCGCGGTTATCAGCGACGATGGTCGCGGTGCCGGTCCTCGCAGCCGTTGTGGCAATCGCCCAGCTCAGATCGGTCCGTCCCAGATAACGCGCCAGCACCGATTGGCCTTTTGGTGTCGTGACGTCCTGAGGAAAAGCCGTCAGCAGCGGAAAGGCGACGGCGATGATGCCGTTGATCGCCAGCGAGATTTTCAGCGCCCGAGGCGAGGACTGGAGCAGATACCAGACCGCCAGCATGGTGCCGGCTGCGTAAGCGGTTGCTGCCCAATTGGCATAGGCGCGCGACATCAAGGCCTGGAAAACGATGGCGAGAATGATCGGCCAGGACAGGATGAACAGATGTTTTTCGGTGGTAGAGGCACGGCCCCACACCATCCGGTAAAACACGATCAGCAGGGCGGCAAACAACACCGGTCCGACCACGCCGAACTGACTGCCGAGAAACTCTGCCGCCTTGCCGATCTTGAAGTTCAGCCCGTGCCAATCGGCATTTTCGGAGGTGTGTTTCAAGGTGGCACCGCCGTGGGTGCTGTTCCACCAGATATTCGGGGCAATGACCACGGTTGCCGCGAAGATGGCAAGCATGGTGTCTCTCAGCGCGATGCGCGCTTTGGGCAGGGCGATGGCGGCAATGATCGCGGTGGCCGCGAAATACAGCATCGCGTATTTCGACAGAGTGCCGCAGCCAATGGCGATGCCCATCAGAACCGCATAGCCAGCCGAGCGGCGCTCGATCAGATGCGAATAACACAGCAGCGTCAGCGCCAGGAAGGGAAACAGGATCGTGTCGGTGGACATGAAAACCGATGACAGCGCCACGCCCGGCAGGGTCGCATAGCTCAGTCCCGTCCACAGCCCGGCCTTTTCAGAGCCTGTCAGGCGGGCCGTTGCCGGGATTAGCAGCAGCGCTGTTGCCATATGGAACAGCGGGCTTGCCACACGGACCCAGAAAATATCCTGGCTGCCACCGATCAATGTGAACATATGGATCACCCAGGCGATCATCGGTGGTTTGGAATAATAGCCGAAGTCGAGATGGGTGGACCATAGCCAGTATTGCGCCTCGTCCACAAACAGGTCTGTGCCGTCGAAATGCAGCATCACGATGCGGTAAAGCGTAATCGCGAGGATAAGGAAGACGCTGGTACGAAGGGTGATGCGCATCTGGGACCGCCGGGTTCAGGATTTGGATTCGGAGGGCAGATCGGTCTTGCGGCCCTGATGCAGCAGCATCAGGTTGCGGATATAGACGATAATGCCAAGCCCCTGGCCGAGCATGATGATCGGTTCGCCGCGGTGGATGCCATAGGCCAGCAGCATGATGCCACCGATCACCGAAAACCACCAGAAGGCGGCGGGAATGACCGAGCGCTTCTGCTTTTCAGACACCAGCCACTGGATGATGAAGCGCAACGAAAACATCAGCTGGGCCAGCACGCCCAACCCTAGCCAGATCAGGTCGGCGGTATCGTGGATTTTGAAATAGGCGAGAAGATCATTCATGGGGTGATGGTCCGATATCCTGCGGGCGCACGGTCTTGCGGCGTTTGATCAGCCAGCTGACGCCGATCAGGTCATGAATGCCGACCAGGGCGCGCTGAAGATTGTTATAATTGGAGGTTCCGGCATGGCGGTGCCGATGACCGACATCCACATGCGCCACCCGCCAGCCATAGGCGGAAAACAGCGCCGGCAGATAGCGATGCATGTGATTGAAAAACGGCAGGTCCAGAAACGCATCGCGCCGAAAGGCTTTTAGCCCGCAGCCCGTGTCGCGGGTCTTGTCCTGCAAGATGCTTTGGCGGATGCCATTGGCCAGACGCGAGGCAACCTTCTTCGACAGCGTATCCTGCCGTCTGGCCCGCTGACCGGCAACAAGCCCAAGGTGGCTATCGGCACTTGTATCGAGAAGCGGCGCGACAAGACGGGGAATTTCCGAGGGTGGGTTCTGGCCGTCGCCATCCATGGTACAGATGATCGGTGCCCGCGCCGCGTTGACGCCCGAGTGGATCGCCGCCGATTGGCCGCCGGACACGGGATGATGCAGCACCCGTACCCATGGCTTGACGCTGGCCGCCTGCTTCAGCCGTGCAAGCGTGGCATCAGTTGAGCCGTCGTCCACGAAGATCGCTTCGAAATCTTCACCCTGACAGGCCGTCTCGATTTCCCCGATCAACAGGTCGATATTATCGGCCTCATTCTTCATGGGCACGACAACGGCAAAACGAGGTGAGGCAAAATGGGGGTGGGACTGGTCGGTCATCTCTGTTCCAACGGCTTTCTATGCCGCCCCCATAGCCTGTTTTCAAGGGCGCGTCATCCGCCTTGAGCGCCTGTTGCCGGTGCTTTTCCCTGCATTTTAAAGGACCGACCCAATTTTGCCCGGTCATGCCCGGTTTTCAACGGTGCCAAGCTGCGCAAAGCGCGGTGGCAATGCTGCTTCGTCTTGCGCGTTCCGCGCATTTGTTCTAACCGGGAAGATGAAAATCACCTGTCGGAGCATTGCTGTTTTTTCCCGATTGCCGACCGCTCCGGCTTCTTTCTGTTTGTGCAATTCCTTTGGCGAAACCTCTCGTGTTTTGCCGGAATTGGTCTGAAAAGAGCATGTCATGACCCTTGTCGATACGCGCACCCCCGACCCGAAACGCCTGATTCCCGGCGCCACCGGCGATTGGGAAATCGTTATCGGCATGGAAGTTCATGCCCAGGTGTTGAGCCAGTCCAAGCTGTTTTCCGGGGCCTCGACGACATTTGGTAACGCACCGAACGACAATGTGTCGCTGGTTGATGCGGCGATGCCCGGCATGTTGCCTGTTATCAACGAGGAATGCGTTCGCCAGGCGGTGCGCACCGGTCTCGGCCTGAAGGCGAAAATCAACAAGCGTTCAATTTTTGACCGCAAGAACTATTTCTATCCCGACCTGCCGCAGGGCTACCAGATCTCGCAGTTCAAGGACCCGATTGTCGGGGAAGGCAAGATCATCATTTCGCTCGGACCCGATCGTCAGGGGAATTTCGAGGATATCGAAATCGGCATCGAGCGGCTGCATCTGGAACAGGATGCCGGCAAGTCGATGCATGACCAGCATCCGACCATGTCCTATGTCGATCTGAACCGTTCCGGCGTGGCGCTGATGGAAATCGTTTCCAAGCCGGACATGCGCTCATCTGACGAAGCCAAGGCCTATATGACCAAGCTGCGCTCGATCGTGCGCTATCTCGGCACCTGCGACGGTAATATGGACGAAGGCTCGATGCGCGCCGACGTCAATGTCTCCGTGCGTAAGCCGGGCGGCGAATTCGGCACGCGCTGCGAAATCAAGAACGTCAACTCCATCCGCTTCATCGGCCAGGCCATTGAATATGAAGCTCGTCGCCAGATCGCTATTCTGGAGGATGGCGGCTCGATTGATCAGGAAACCCGGCTGTTTGATCCGGGCAAGGGCGAGACCCGTTCGATGCGCTCCAAGGAGGATGCGCATGATTATCGCTATTTCCCTGATCCCGATTTGTTGCCGCTGGAATTCGACGATGCCTTCGTGCAGGCCTTGAAGAAGGATCTGCCGGAATTGCCCGACGACAAGAAGGCGCGTTTTGTCGCCTCCCTGGGCCTTTCCGTCTATGATGCTTCGGTGCTGGTGTCTGAAAAGGCGATTGCCGATTATTACGAAGCCGTGGCTGCGGGCCGGGACGGCAAGATTGCCGCCAACTGGGTTATCAACGACCTGCTGGGTGCCTTGAACAAAGCCGGCAAAGGCATTGAAGAGACTCCGGTTTCACCTGCCCAGCTCGGCGGTATCATCGACCTGATCAAGGCCGAGACCATTTCCGGCAAGATCGCCAAGGACCTGTTTGAAATCGTCTTCAACGAAGGCGGTGATCCCGCCGATATCGTCGAGAGCCGGGGCATGAAACAGGTGACCGACACAGGCGCGATTGAAAAGGCTGTGGATGAAATCATCGCCGCCAATCCCGATCAGGTTGCCAAGGTGCTGGCCAAACCGACGCTGGCTGGCTGGTTTGTCGGTCAGGTGATGAAGGCGACCGGTGGCAAGGCCAATCCGCAGGCGGTGCAGGCGCTGGTCAAGGCCAAGCTCGGCCTGGAGGAGTAAAGTCCGATGTTCTTCATCCGCACCGCCAATGACCGAGATCTGGAAAAGGTGCGGGTGCTGCTGTCGGAAACCTGGCATGCCACCTATGACAGCATCTATGGCGTGGCCAAGGTGCAGAAGATCATCGATACCTGGCATTCGACTGCCGCGCTGAAGGCGCGGCTGGCGAAAAAGGGCGGCGAATTTCTGGTGGCTGACGATGGCAAGCGCCTCGGCGGCATGGGTTTTGCCGCCATGGCTGATAATATGGCCAAGACCGCCATTCTGCATCAGCTGTACGTCCATCCCAGCTTTCACCGCCAGGGCATTGGCACTGACATTCTGGCCGAACTGGAAACCTGCTTCCCGGACGCCGAGATCCTGCGGCTGGACGTGGAGCCGAAGAATACAGGTGCAGTGGCTTTTTACACCACTCACGGCTTTGTGGAGGTCGATCGCACCCAGAACTGCGGGGTGGCGGGTAGCGGCATTGAAGGCCTGGTCATGGAAAAGCCGCTGGTCAATGTTTTATCCGGGCCATTCTAGGGCATTTATAGCTGTCAGCCCGAAACCTTCAGGATCATCATGCTCCCCTTGATTATTCGTCCGGCGCAAGAAAATGATATTGTCGCCATTGTTGCGCTATTTGCCGCTGACGATCTTGGTGGCCACGGCGATACCACAGACCCCGATGCCCTGCCGGACTATCTTGCTGCCTTTCGGCGCATCGCCGCGTCGAGCAACGAAGTTCTGTATGTTGCGGAGCGTGATGGCGCGGTGGTTGGCACTTTCCAGACCATGATCACTACGACATTGACCGGGCGCGGTTCGTCTTCGATGATCGTCGAGGCCGTGCAGACACGGGCCGATTGCCGGGGGCAGGGGATTGGTGCGCAAATGATCGAATTCTGCCTGGAACGGGCTAGGGCTGAAGGTCTACGCCTGGTGCAGTTGTCTTCGAACGCAGTGAGGCTCGACGCGCATCGATTTTACGAGCGGTTGGGCTTTAGCAAGAGCCATTTTGGCTTCAAGTTCAAGTTGAAATGAACAGGGCTTTGGCCCGAATCTCTGGACAAGCGCTCGTCAAGGCGTCATAAGCAGATCATCATTGAAAGCCGCCGGACCGTGGCGGAGCCGAGGAAAAGACATGAAGCAGCTTTTGTTGCAGATTTTCACCTGGTGGAGTGGCCAGACCGTCGGAACCCGTTTCTTCACCTGGCGTGAAGGTAAGCGCGTTGGCGAAGACGAAGCTGGCAATGTCTACTATGAAGGCGGCATGAGCAGCTTCGGCTTGCAACGTCGCTGGGTGATTTACAACGGCTACGCTGACGCCTCCGCCATTCCGCCTGGCTGGCATGGCTGGATGCATCACCGCACCGACGTGCCGCCCACCAAGGACAATTACGTGCCACGGGAATGGGAAAAGCCGCATGAGGCGAACCTGACCGGCACCGCCAAAGCCTATCGTCCGCAGGGCTCGATTGCTGCAACCGGTGCTCGTCCCCGCGTCACCGGTGACTACGACGCCTGGACGCCCGGCAACTAACAGATATTTTGTGAGCGCATGACGGTGTTAACGCGTTATGCGCTCTTCCGGTTTTGGCCACAAATTTCCGGTACATGGGTTTGTCAGCGTTTTCCTGCTGATATTTGTTTTTGCGCATAGGGTGGACGTGTCTGCAATTCGGACCGCCGGTCCGACTGCTGGCGCATTTGAAAATTGGCCCATCTGAGCGACGACGGCCGGAAACGACAGGAATACGATCTGTGAAACAGACGAAAAGGGTGTTGAGAGCGGTTCTGGCAGCAACCAGCCTCACCGTAGCGTTCTCGATAACGGCCACTGTTCCAGCCGATGCCGCCCGCATTTCCAACGCCGTCGCGGTCTTTTCGGGTTTGGACAAGATAACCGGGCGGATTACCGAATTCGACGTCTATCTCAATGAGACAGTCCAGTTCGGCGCCTTGCAGGTGACGCCCAAGGCCTGTTACTCCCGCGATGAAACCGAGGCGCAGCATGTCGACGCCTTCGTGCAGGTCGACGAAATCACCCTGGACCGTCGCATTCGCCAGATCTTTTCAGGCTGGATGTTTGCCGATAGCCCGGCGCTGAACGCCATCGAGCACCCGATCTACGATGTCTGGCTGAAGGATTGCAAGCAGACCTCCGACGTGCCGAAACCGGCGAAATAAGCCCAGAGCTGAATGTTGGAAAGCTGTTTGTTACGGACTTATTTCTTCCGGCAATAAAAACGGCACATTGGCCATAGTTACGGCCTCTTCCAGCATCTTGCTGTACTCGTCTTTCGCCACATCTATCGCCCCGAATGTTTTCAGATGCTCGGTGGTAAACTGGGTGTCGAGAAGCACGAAACCCTGCGCCCGTAGCCTTTCGACCAGATGCACAAGACAGATTTTCGATGCGTTGGAACGGCGGGAAAACATGCTTTCGCCGAAGAAGGCCGCCCCCAGGGACACGCCGTAAAGGCCGCCGACCAGCTCATCACCTTCAAAGGCTTCGACGCTATGGGCGTGGCCCATCTGAAACAGGGCTGTGTATAGATCGCGGATTGTCTGGTTGATCCAGGTGCTGGGCCGGTCCGGTGCGGGCTCGGCGCATTTGTCCAGAACCGCTGCAAAAGCCGTATCGAAGCGGATATCAAACGGCTTTTGTCGGATAATCTTGGCCAGGCTTTTGGAATAGTGAAAGCTGTCGAGGGGAATGATGCCCCGCAGGTCAGGCTCGACCCAGAACAGTTCCGGGTCGTCGCTGGATTCGGCCATGGGAAATAGGCCGATGGAATAGGCGCGCAACAGGATATCGGGCGTTATACTTTTATCCTTGCTGCTGCGCCGCCCCATTCTTTGTCCTTATTTCGTGGACGTCTTGGCCAGATAGTGCTCCAGCCAATGGATGTCGTAATCGCCCTTGGCAATATCCGGATTGTTGATCAGATCCTGGAACAATGGCAGGGTCGTCTTGATCCCGTCAATGACGAATTCATCGAGAACCCGCCGCAGGCGCATCATGCATTCTTCGCGGGTGCGACCATGCACGATCAGCTTGCCGATCAGGCTGTCATAGTAAGGCGGGATCTTGTAGCCGGCATAGGCGCCGGAATCCACCCGCACCCCAAGCCCGCCTGGAGCGTGGAAATGGGTGATGGTGCCCGGAGACGGCGTGAAGGTGCGCGGGTCTTCGGCATTGATGCGGCATTCGATGGCATGGCCACGGAATTCCACTTCTTCCTGCGTCACCGACAGGCCTGCGCCCGATGCAACGCGGATCTGTTCATAGACCAGATCGATGCCGGTAATGGCTTCCGTGACCGGATGCTCCACCTGCAAACGGGTGTTCATTTCAATGAAATAGAACTCACCGTTTTCATAGAGGAACTCGATCGTACCAGCGCCGCGATATTTCAGCTTTTTCATGGCGTCGGCGCAGATCTGGCCGATCTTCATCCGCTGTTCCTGGGTGAGGGCAGGCGAATTCGCCTCTTCCCAGACTTTCTGGTGACGGCGCTGAAGCGAGCAATCGCGTTCGCCCAGATGAATGGCATTGCCTTCACCATCGCCGAATACCTGGATTTCGATATGCCGGGGCGTACCGAGATATTTTTCCATATAGACGGCGTCGTTACCAAAAGCAGCAGCGGCTTCCGAACGGGCTGTGGAAACGGCTTCTTCCAGCTCTGCTTCGGTGTTCGCGACTTTCATCCCGCGTCCGCCGCCGCCTGCCGTTGCCTTGATCAGCACCGGAAAGCCGATTTCACGGGCGATCTCCAGCGCTGTTTCCGGCTTCACTTCGCCGGCAGAACCTGGAACCACGGGAATGCCGAGGGATTTTGCGGTTTCCTTGGCGGTAATCTTGTCGCCCATCAGCCGGATATGATCGGCGGTCGGTCCGATGAAGGTAATGCCATGGGCGTCGAGAATATCGGCGAACTTGGAATTTTCCGAGAGGAAGCCGTAGCCGGGATGGACGGCGTCCGCCCCGGTGATTTCACAGGCGGCAACAATCTGGTGAATGTTCAGATAGCTGTCACGCGAGGGTGGTGGGCCGATGCAGACGCTTTCGTCGGCAAGGCGTACATGCATGGCGTCGGCATCCGCTGTGGAATGCACGGCAACGGAGGCAATGCCAAGCTCCTTGCAGGCGCGCAGCACGCGAAGGGCGATTTCGCCGCGATTGGCGATGAGTATTTTTGAGATGACTGGCATCGGCTTACTCGATGATGACCATGGCTTCGCCATATTCGACCGGGCTTGCATCGTCGATGAGGATTTCGACGACCTTGCCGGAACGAGGCGAAGGGATCTGGTTCATTGTCTTCATGGCTTCGATGATCAGCAGCGTCTGGCCTTCCTTGACCGTCGAGCCGACTTCGATGAAGGGCTTTGAACCGGGGGCGGGGGACATATAGACCGTGCCGACCATGGGAGCCGTTACGGCTTTGGACAGATCGCGGGCAGCAGGAGCCGCTACCGCGACCGGAGCAGGTGCTGCGGCAGGTGCCGGGGCACCATAAGGCGCGCCATACTGCATCTGCGGCATTGCCATCATCTGCGGAGCCACCATTTGCGGCGCGGCGCGGGAAACGCGAATTCTCAGCGCATCCTGTTCCACTTCGATCTCGCTCAGATCGGTCTCGTTCAAGATATTCGCCAGCTCGCGGATAAGCGCCTGATCGATGCCGGTTTTCTTCTCTGCCATGGAGGTTGTCCCTGAATTTCTTGTTCTATCGTGTGAGGTTATCAAGCGCTTGCAGCGCCAGGAGGTAGGAATGCGGTCCGAAGCCGCAAATAACTCCCTTGGCGGCGGGCGCTATCATTGAGGTATGGCGGAATTCTTCCCGCGCGTGGACATTCGAAATATGCACTTCGACGACCGGAACAGCAATCGCTCGCATGGCGTCATGCAGCGCGATTGATGTATGCGTATAGGCACCGGCATTGAGCGCGACACCGGCAGCTTTATCGCCCGCTTCATGCAGCCAATCGACCAGATCGCCCTCATGATTGCTCTGGCGGCAGTCGACGGCAATGCCGAGCTGTTCACCGAACCGAACGCACTCCGTTTCGATGTCGGACAGTGTCTTGCCGCCGTAAATCCCGGGCTCCCGCTTGCCAAGCGCATTCAGATTGGGGCCGTTCAGCACGAAAATTGTTCTGCTCATTGCTGTTCCGTCGCGTTTTCGACCGCCTCCTATAAACCGGCATCCGTTGAAGGAAAAGCCCTTTGCGCTTTTCTCCCTATGGCTTCACTGTAAAATCAGCTGGATATCGCGACTATCTGGTGGATTCAGCAGGTTGATTTGCCGCAGGTGCGAACATTCGTCAGCTTCTCCTGGAGAGCATCTGCGCCGATGGCACCGGAAACCAGTTCATTGCCGATCACATAGGCGGGTGTGCCGTTGATGCCTAGGTCCTGGGCCAGTTGATAGACCTTTTTGACGGACGTGTCATTGGGGCTGTCAGTCATTTCCTTACGAAGGGCTGCTTCCGAAACCCCCAGCATCACACCCGCATCGATGGCGCTTTCCTGCGTGGCGCGACCTTCACTGCCAAGCAGGGCATGGTGGAAGTCGCTGTATTTTTCCGGTGCCAGCTTGCGGAATGCGTCTGCAACGCGGTGTGCGGCCACCGAATCTGGCCCAAGAATCGGGAATTCCTTCAAGACGAACCGCACATTCTTATCGGTCTTCAGGATGGTATCCATGTCGGCCAGCGCATGGCGGCAATAGCCGCAATTATAGTCGAAGAACTCAACGATGGTAACGTCACCCTTCGGATTGCCAAGGACGATATCATCCTTCGAATTGAAGATCTCAGCCTTGTTGCGTTCAATGCCGCTGGAGGCCTGGCTGGCGCGGGCCTCTTCCTGCTTCTTTTGCAAGGCGTCCTGCACGTCGAGCATGATTTCCGGATGGGCGATCAGATATTCCTTGATGAAGTCGCCGATTTCTTGCTTCTGCTTGTCATCCAGCGCGTAAGCCGGAGCGCCAAGGCCGGTCGAGGCAATGAGCGTTGCCAAAACGGCAGTGCGAAAAAATCGTATCTTCATGTCAATCCTCGTCTCTGGCCATTGTCTTCGGCCATCATTTTTGGCCTGCGTTTTCGGCGGCATGCATGTCCGCCAAGCCGGTCTTGGGGCTTTGTGCCAGCCGCAGCGCTGGCGGTCTAGTCTGTCCGGTTATTTTCGTGGTCAATCCACCTCGAAATGGACGTGTGACCGTAGCTCATTCCCTGACCGGGAAAAGCGGGAAAACGCATTCCGGCATGGCTCTTCCCATTGTGATAGGGTGCGCAATGCGGCAAATGTCAGGCGCATTTCTGTTTCAGCCTCCTAGAGAATAGAAAGAGATCCATCTTGGTTATGCTTTCCACCCGCAGTGCCGTCGAACCGTTCCACGCCATGGATATTCTGGCCGAGGCCAACCGGTTGAAGGCCACTGGCCATAAGGTGATTTCTCTGGCAGTCGGCCAGCCTGGCGCGCCAGCGCCCGAGCGGGCGATCCGGGCGGCGGAAGTGGCCTTGCGGGCGGGCCAGATCGGCTATACCGACGCTCTCGGCCGTGCCGACCTGCGTCAGGGGCTTGCCGATTATTACCGTCGTCGCCACGGCACGGAGGTCGCGGCGGAGCGGATCATGGTGACGACTGGCTCGTCGGCGGGTTTCAACCTGGCATTTCTGACGCTGTTTGAGGCCGGGGACGCGGTGGCCATCGCCCGGCCCGGCTATCCCGCCTATCGCAACATCCTGAAGGCGCTGGGACTGGTGGTCATTGAAGTGCCTGTTGGCCCTGAGACTGATTTTACCCTGACACCCGATAGCCTGGAGCGCGCGGCGAGGGCGGCGGGCGTGCGGCTGAAAGGCGTACTTCTGGCCAGCCCCGCCAATCCCACCGGCACGGTCACAGGCCGGGCTGCGTTGCAGCGTCTGGCGCTATGGTGCGACGACAACGGCGTCAGCTTCATCTCCGACGAGATCTATCACGGCCTGACCTATGGCGTGGAGGAAGCGAGCGCGGTAGAATTTGCGCCTGACGCCGTCGTCATCAATTCCTTCTCCAAATATTATCGGATGACCGGTTGGCGGATCGGCTGGATGGTCCTGCCCCCGGCATTGGTGCGTGGCGTGGAATGCGTGGCCCAGAGCCTCTATATTTCGGCGCCTGAATTATCGCAGATTGCCGCCATGGCTGCGCTTGAGGCAGGCGATGAATTGGAAGAGTACCGGGCCGGTTGCCGCGCCAATCGCGATTTTCTCCAGGCTCGGCTGCCTGCGCTGGGCATGCCGCTGCTGTCTCCCATGGATGGCGCCTTCTATGCCTATGTTGATGTCAGCCGCTTCACCAATGACAGCATGGAATTTGCCCGAAGACTGCTGGCGCAAACCCATGTGGCGGCAACGCCTGGTCTGGATTTCGACCCGTTGGAAGGTCACCGGGCCTTGCGGATTTCCTATGCGGGAACGCTGGCAGACCTGACCGATGCCACCGACCGCATCGCCAACTGGCTTGCGTGAGTTTTCCGAGATTTCAATGGCTTGAGATCGATTTCAGACTCAATGTCGCAAGCTCTTGAATCAATCTGTGAAAGGATTGATTCTGTTTGTCAGGATCACTCCAGAGGACGCAGGGGATGCCAAATGCAGGATGAGCCAATGTTGTCGCGCGTGCCTGTTCTTGAAACCGAAAGGCTGCGATTGCGCGGCCATCGCCTGGAGGATTTCGAGGCATCGGCCCGGATGTGGGCGGACGAGAGAGTGGTGCGCTATATCAGCGGGAAGCCGTCGAGCCGCTCCGACAGCTGGTCACGACTGCTGCGCTATATCGGCCATTGGCAGGCACTATCTTTCGGCTATTGGGTTGTTGAAGACCAGACCAGCGGGGATTTTCTCGGAGAAGTCGGGTTTGCCAATTACAAGCGCGATATCACCCCGCCCTTGGATGAGGTGCCGGAAATTGGCTGGGTGCTGATTGCCGATGCCCATGGCCGGGGCCTTGCCACCGAAGCCGTCACCGCCACGCTTGGCTGGGGCGACCGGCATTTTGCCCAAGGAGAAACAGTCTGCCTTTTCGACCCACAGCACCATGCGTCGATCCGGGTTGCGGAGAAAAGCGGCTATATTCGTAAGGGTGAGGTGACCTATATGGGCAGACCGACGCTGGTCATGAACCGCATGAGGCCATCATCGGTGGCGGCGCCAGATTTCGGTTGATCACACCGTTTCACAGACCGTAAGGCTCATGAACGCTTGCCATTAAACGAAAACGGCCACGCTAGGGGCGTGGCCGTTTTTGAATGTTTGAAACGCAAGTCCCTCCTAGAGGAAGCCGCGCTTCTGCCACCATCCGCCCTTCTTGGGCTTCGGAGCGTCGTCGCCATTGGTCACCGAGGTGACGACCGGTTCGGATGTGCTGACATTGGACGACCGATTGGCGCGCACCGGCTTTTCAGCACTGGCATCGCTTACGGTCTCTGGCTCACTTGTGACTTCAGATGCAGGCTCTGGCGCAGAGACGTCCTGAGCAGGTGCTGTTGCTGCCGGCTCTTCCGAGACGGGGGAGGTCGCCACAGGCTCGGCAGCAGCAGCCGGTGCTTCGACAACCACAGCATCAGGCAGAGCAGCATCAGGTTCCATTACCGTTTCCACGCTATCGGCGGCTTCAGTTTTGGCTGACGCTTTCGGCTTGCGAGCCCGGCGCGGCTTGGCAGCCACGGGCTCATCGGCTTTTACAGCTTCTATCGCCGGAGCATCGACCTCAACGCTGTCGGCAACGGCTTCGGACGGTGCAGCAGCGACGGCTGCAGCCTGATCGGTATCGGCTTGCGCCGACTCCTCCGCAGAATCGTCTTCTTCGGCGCTATCATTGCCTTCGGCATCGGCGCTGACGCCATTTTCATCACGACCACGACGTCCACCACGCTTGCCACGACGGCGGCGCTTGCGGCGCTGGCTTTCGCTGTTGCCGTCTTCAGAA
The DNA here is from genome assembly GCF_021559775.1 of Gillisella vitis. Taxonomy (GTDB): domain Bacteria; phylum Pseudomonadota; class Alphaproteobacteria; order Rhizobiales; family Rhizobiaceae; genus Allorhizobium; species Allorhizobium ampelinum. The sequence continues at coordinate 1,058,752 of NZ_CP056047.1, forward strand.
GCGTCAGAGGCCTCGACACTATCATCGCGGTCTTCTGCCGTATCTTCGGCGTCGTCATCGCCTTCGCTGTCATCGTCGCCTTCGTCACCGCCGGCAGCATTCTGCTGTCCATCGGCATGGCCATTGCCATTCTTGCCACGGCGGCGGCGGCGGCGCTTGCGCTTGCGGTTGCCGTCTTCGGCGGCGTTTGCTGCAGCATTGCCACTGGATGCGGGCTGTGCCTGAACAGGAGCCTCGACGACGTCCTCGTCATCCTCTTCCTCGATCTCAATGATCGGATCGTCCTCTTCCGGCTCACTGATCAGCGGCAGCAAGGTCTCGATGCGGACCGGATTGGCAACCGGCTCGCCCTTGTCGATGGCGAAATGCTGGTGACCGACGCTGGCATCCGAGTCGATGATGATCGACACGCCGAAGCGGTTTTCATAATCGACAATCGAGCCGCGCTTGTGGTTGAGCAGGTAAAGCGCCGTTTCCGGCAAGGTACGCACGGTAATGTCGTGCGTGGTGCTTTTCAGCAGATATTCTTCGACGCCGCGCAGCACATGCAAGGCAACAGAGGACTGCGAGCGGATCAGGCCTGTGCCGGAGCAATGCTGGCAGACCTGGGTGGTCGATTCCAACACGCTGGCGCGAATGCGCTGACGCGACATTTCCAGCAGACCGAAATGCGAAATACGTCCGACCTGAATACGGGCGCGGTCGTTTTTCAGGCAATCCTTCAGCTTCTTCTCGACAGAGCGGTTGTTGCGCTTCTCTTCCATGTCGATGAAGTCGATGACGATCAGACCGGCAAGGTCGCGCAGGCGCAACTGGCGGGCCACTTCTTCCGCGGCTTCCAGATTGGTTTGCAGGGCGGTGTCTTCGATGGAATATTCGCGGGTCGAACGACCCGAGTTCACGTCGATGGACACCAGCGCTTCGGTCTGGTTGATGATAATATAACCACCGGACTTCAGCGTCACCTGCGGCTGCAACATCCGGTCCAATTGGGCCTCAATGCCGGAGCGCGAGAAGATCGGGTGAATGTCGCGGTAGGGCTGAACCACCTTGGCATGGCTCGGCATCAGCATTTTCATGAAGTCTTTCGCTTCACGATAGCCTTCTTCGCCAGACACCACGATCTCGCTGATATCCTTGTTGTACAGGTCGCGGATCGAGCGCTTGATCAGTGAGCCTTCCTCATAGACGAGGCAAGGTGCGGTGGAATTCAGTGTCAGGGTGCGAACGTTTTCCCAAAGACGCATCAGATATTCGAAATCGCGCTTGACCTCGACCTTGGTGCGATTGGCACCTGCGGTGCGCAGGATAACGCCCATGCCCAGCGGCACTTCCAGATCGCGGGCCACTTCCTTCAACCGCTTGCGGTCGGCAGGGTTGGTAATCTTGCGCGAAATGCCGCCGCCGCGTGCCGTATTCGGCATCAGAACAGAATAGCGGCCTGCCAGAGACAGGTAGGTGGTCAGCGCAGCACCCTTGTTGCCACGTTCTTCCTTGGCGACCTGCACCAGCAGGATCTGGCGGCGCTTGATAACTTCCTGGATGCGATATTGCTTGCGCGGCGTGCGGCGCACCCGGTCGGGAACCTCTTCCATGGCGTCTTCGGCGCCAACGGATTCGATTTCTTCCTTCTCGCCGTCATCATCATCATCGTCGTCATCATCGTCATGACGATGGCGGCTATCGGTTTCTTCAGAGATGGAGTCCGTGTCGACCATGGCCGCCATGCTGCCATTGCTCGATCCGTCATCCGGGGTTTCGTCGCTTTCGACAGCGACCGGTTCTGCGGAGGCTTCAACCTCGCCTGCCTTCTTGCGGGGCTTGCGCGGACGGCGTGCCTTGGGCTTTGCTGCGGCCTCGGGGGCTGCCTCGTCTGCTTGCTGCTCAGCCGGTACTGCGTCGGCCTGCACTGCGTCAGTCTGTGACGCCTCGGCTTGCGGCGCATCTGCGGGCTGCTCGGCTGTGGTTTGCGCGTGATCGTCATCCGCCTGATTGACGGCGAGACCAGCGACTTCTTCAGCTTCATTGGCGAATTCGGCCGGATCGGCAATCACCGGCTGGTCGCGTTCGCCGGGATCTCTGCTGCGCACCGGCTCGAAATCGCCGTCGTCGTGACGGCCATGCTCTTCGGCTTCAGCCTTCAGCAAGGCCTGACGGTCGGCAAGAGGGATCTGATAATAATCGGGATGGATTTCTGCAAAAGCCAGGAAGCCGTGACGATTGCCGCCGTAATCGACGAAGGCGGCCTGCAAGGAAGGCTCGACCCGTGTGACTTTGGCCAGATAGATGTTGCCGCGGATCTGTTTCTTATGCTGGGATTCAAAATCGAATTCTTCGATCCTGTTACCGCGAACGACAACGACGCGCGTCTCTTCTTCGTGAGACGCATCGATTAGCATTTTGTCTGCCATGTAAGCTCTGCTCCTCGGCGCGACCGGTGGCGAGCAATGCCGCAGGCCTGGTGCCAAGCGGGGCTGATCTCGTGAGCGATGCGCCGGATATCGGTGCTCTCGTCTGCGGTATCTTTCCTGGCAGCAGTCCGTCAGCGTTCAGGGCATCAAAGGCCCCAAGGCGGACAACATCGGACAAAGGCTGCTGCAACGACATCAAATACCAAAACAAAAGCGACAATGACAAAGGCCTCTTAATAAGGCCCAATGAATGCTCAAAAGAGCGTTTGGCGGTCTCCCGCCCTGTTATTTTGCCGGAGATTCCAGCTGGACGATTCAGTTTCGGGACAAAAATGCCTTGGCGGCGGATGAAAAATCAGACAAATGGCGCCAGGTCCGTTTTGGTTGGCAGCCGTCGGATGACTCTATCCCGTCGACAATTTTAACCCTTATTTCTGTTGTATGTCGTCTGTGTCACATTGGCAAGCGGCAAAGCCTGCCCTGCCATAATATTGATAAGACCAATAGATTAGAATTGTTGCACTTGCGTGCAGCGATGAGCAATGATGGATAGTCGGTATGCGCGCTCCGGTTTGTGGTTAGGATTGCATCGTGTGCCGCCGGTGGTTGTAATTCCAGTTGCCAATCGGTCCTGTCGTTCGGGCAGGTTTGAAGGATGGGTGTGAATGATCGGGACTTTCAAAGCGTGAGCGAAATGGTATCGCGGCATGGACGGATGGTGCGTTCAACGATGGTAAGCATGAGGCAAGGCAAGCGGCCTGGCGTGGCGATCCTGTGGCTATTGGCCTGTATTATCGCGGGCTTGGCGCCTGCAAAAGCCTTTTCGGCGGATCGTCTTGCTGCTTTTACGGCCCGTATCGCCGGTGACGATGCCCGCACCCGTATCGTCATGGATTTCGACCAGAAGCCGGAAACGACCGTGCGCTATATCGGCAATCCGGATCGTATCGTCGTCGATCTGCCAGCCACCGTCTTTGCCTTTCCAGCCGAGGCACTGGTGGCCCGCGGCCTGTTTCGGGAGATCCGTTTCGGCTCCATCGACGCTACTCATTCGCGTATCGTGCTGACCACGGCGCGGCCTGCCAAACTCGTCCTCACCGACATTCGTAAAAATGACGAGGGGCAGGGATTTCGACTGATTCTCGATGCGGAGATGACCGATAATGACACATTTTCCAAACTGGTCGCCTCCCAGGCCTGGGAGGCCGATGCCTACAGCAATGGCAAGAGCCCGCGCATAGAACAGGCGGCGCCCGCGACGGATGGCGAGTTTCTGATTGCCGTCGATGCCGGCCATGGCGGTATCGATACCGGGGCCACAGGCAAGACCACCAATACGCCGGAAAAAACCGTGACGCTGGGCTTTGCCCGGGCGCTGGCTGTCGAGCTTAACAGGCAAAAGGGCGTCAAGGCCTTCCTGACCCGCGATGGCGATACGTTCCTGTCCCTGTCGCAGCGCGTGACGCTGGCCCGGCAGAAAGGCGCAAACCTGTTTATTTCGCTGCATGCCGATATGCTGGGCCATGCCAATATTCGCGGCGCGACCGTTTATACCATTTCCGACAAGGCATCCGACCATCTCGCCGAAGCGGCGGCAGCGCGTGAAAACCAATCGGACGAGGTTGGCGGTGTCGATGCGAGCGCCGAACCGCAGGAAGTCTCCGATATCCTGGCGGACCTTACCCGGCGGGAGACTCAGGCCTTTTCCATCGCCATGGCCAAATCGGTGGTGACGTCGTTCGACGGGCAGATCAACCTGATCAACAATCCGCATCGCTTTGCCGGATTCCGAGTGTTGCAGGCCCAGGATGTGCCGTCCGTGCTGCTCGAACTTGGGTTTCTGTCCAACAAGGAGGACGAGAAGCTCTTGCTCGATCCGGCCTGGCGCGGCAAAGTGGTGAAACTGATCGCCGAGGCGGTGAAGAAATATCGTCAGCCGCTTGTTGCCAAAGGTGGTTGACGCTCGGGACGCCAAACCGCGATACATTTTGGCTGGAAATGCTCTAAAGGCAAAGCCTCGGTGTTTACTGTGAATGCCTCTGCGTGTGCCGATCTATCGAAGAATAATGCGGAAACATGAAAGTTGATCGCGATGGCTGTGTGTAACAGGGGCGAGGCCCTATTTTACGCACATTGTCACAACAACACCAGGAAACACCCGGGCGGTGGTGTTCAATACGCCTCCCGACTTGTAATTGGTGGCGTCGTATGCAAAACGCCACGATATAAGCGATGCTTGACATACAGGCGTATGCGAACCGAAAGCGATTGCCGGTAGCTTCACGATGATAAGACTGATTGGATATCTCTTCGGATTGGCTTCCGTTGCCGCGCTTGTCGCGGCAGCCGCTGCTGCCATCTATCTGACGACCATTACCAAGGATCTACCTGATTACGAGGTATTGAGCCGGTATGCGCCGCCGGTGATGACCCGCGTCCATGCCGGTAACGGCGCGCTGATTGCCGAATATGCCCATGAACGGCGGCTGTTCATGCCGATCCAGGCCATTCCCGATCGTGTGAAGGCGGCTTTCTTGTCGGCGGAAGACAAGAATTTCTACACCCATCCCGGTGTCGATATCTGGGGTCTTGGCCGCGCCATCCTGGTGAACTTGCAGAATTTCGGCTCCGGTCGCCGTCCCGTCGGCGCTTCGACCATCACCCAGCAGGTCGCCAAGAACTTTCTTCTGTCGTCCGACCAGACCATGGACCGCAAGATCAAGGAGGCCATTCTCTCCTTCCGCATCGAGCAGGCCTATTCCAAGGACAAGATCCTTGAGCTTTATCTGAACGAGATTTTCTTTGGCCTGAATTCCTATGGTATCGCTGCGGCGGCTCTGACCTATTTCGACAAGCCGGTCACCGAACTGACCATTGCCGAAACCGCTTATCTTGCTTCTCTGCCTAAAGGCCCGGCCAATTACCATCCCTACCGTCATACCCAGGCTGCTATCGAGCGCCGAAACTGGGTTATCGACCGGTTGGTGGAAAACGGTTTCGTCAGCCAGGCCGATGGCGACACTGCTAAAAAGGAAGACTTGGGCGTCAACCTGCGGCGCGGTGGCGGGAATGTGTTTGCCTCGGATTATTTCTCCGAAGAAGTGCGCCGTCAGATTATCGATAAATACGGCACCAAGTCCCTTTATGAAGGGGGGCTTTCCGTACGCACCTCGCTCGATCCAGAGCTACAGGTCGCCGCCCGCAAGGCGCTTCAGGATGGTTTGCTGAGCTATGACGAACGGCGTGGCTATCGCGGTCCGATCACCCATATCGATATGGGGTCCGATTGGGGCGTGCCGCTGGCCGATGTGGCCAGCCTTGCCGACGTGCCGGAATGGGAAGTCGCGGTCGTACTCTCTACTTCCAAGACCGAGGTGCAGATCGGTCTGAAACCGGATCGTGACGGCGCGGGCAAAGTCGTGCCGGAGCGTCTGACAGGCACCATCAAGGCCGACGCCATGGACTGGGCTTATCGATCGGGACGCGGCGACCGCAAGACGGCCAAATCGCCTGACGGTGTCTTGCAGCCCGGTGACGTGGTCTATGCCGAGAAGATCGGCGCCGATACCTCCACCAATTATCGCCTGCGGCAGCCGCCGAAAGTCCAGGGCGGTTTTGTTGCCATGGACCCGCATACGGGCCGCGTTCTGGCTCTGGTTGGCGGTTTCTCCTACGCTCAGTCGGAATTCAACCGTGCGACACAGGCCATGCGTCAGCCGGGTTCGTCCTTCAAGCCGTTTGTTTATGCGGCGGCGCTGGATAGCGGCTATACGCCTGCCTCCGTGGTGCTGGATGCACCGGTGGAATTCGTGTCCGGCGGCGAAGTCTGGCGGCCGCAAAACGACGGTGGCGGTTCCATTGGTCCGGCAACGCTGCGCTTTGCCATCGAGCATTCGCGCAATCTGATGACGGTGCGTCTGGCCAATGACATGGGCATGAACCTGGTGGCCGAATATGCCGAGCGCTTCGGCATTTATGATCATATGCAGCCCGTGCTGTCCATGTCTCTCGGGGCAGGGGAAACCACCGTCATGCGCATGGTCTCCGCCTATGCGGTGATCGCCAATGGCGGCAAGCAGATCAAGCCGACCCTGATCGACCGGATCCAGGATCGCTACGGCAAGACGATCTTCAAGCATGAAGAACGGATTTGCGAAGGCTGCAATGCCGACGAATGGCACAATCAGGATGAGCCGGTTCTGGCCGATAACCGGTTGCAGGTGCTAGACCCGATGACGTCCTATCAGATCACCTCGATGATGCAGGGCGTCATTCAGCGCGGCACGGCCTATGGCAAGATCAAGCTGGACCGCGACGTGGCGGGCAAGACCGGCACCACCAACGACGCGAAGGATACATGGTTCGTCGGCTTCACCCCGAATATCGTCGCCGGTGTTTATATCGGTTACGACAATCCGACCCCGATGGGCCGGGGCGCGACGGGGGGCTCGATGTCAGCACCTGTATTTAATGAATTCATGCAGACCGCAGTGAAGGGCACACCGCCCAGCAAGTTCAAGGTGCCTGACGGTATGCAGATGATTGCCGTCAACCGCAAGACCGGCATGGCGGCGGTCGTGGGCGATCCGGATACGATTGTTGAGGCCTTCAAGCCCGGCACCGGCCCGGCCGACAGCCTCTCGGTGATCGGCATGGACAGCAATATGCAGCCGGATGAGATCATGAAAAGCTCGCCGCAGGTCAACCAGGCCGTTCAGTCCGGGACGCCCGGCCTGTTTTAACAGAACGATCAAGCTTGTCGCCATGCCCCGGACTTTACTTCCGGGGCATCGGCAATTATGGACCGGGCACGATATCGAAAAACAAGATTCCGAGAAAAGGACCCATGCGTAACGAAATCGAAAATGTCGTCGACGAAATCAAGCAGGCCATAAGCCTGCTGAGGAGGCATCTTTGACTGGGATCAGGCGGTAAGACGACTGGACTGGTTGAACAACAAGGCAGAGGACCCCAACCTCTGGAACGACGCGGCTGAGGCCCAAAAGCTGATGCGCGAGCGCCAGCAGTTGGAAGACAGCATTGCCGGCGTGCGCCGTCTCGAACAGCAGATGAAAGATAATATCGAGCTGATCGAGATGGGTGAGGAAGAGGGCGACGAGAGCATCGTCAAGGAGGCCGAGGAAGGCCTGAAAGCCCTCAAGGCCGAATCCGGTAAATTGCAGGTCGAAGCCATGCTGTCGGGTGAAGCCGATGGCAATGACACCTATGTCGAAGTGCATTCAGGTGCTGGCGGCACGGAAAGCCAGGACTGGGCCAACATGCTGTTGCGCATGTATACCCGCTGGGCTGAGCGCAGTGGCTTCAAGGTAGAATTGCTGGAAGTGCATGACGGCGAAGAAGCTGGCATCAAGTCGGCCACCATCCTGGTCAAGGGCCATAATGCTTATGGCTGGATGAAGACCGAATCGGGCGTGCATCGCCTGGTGCGCATTTCGCCCTATGACAGCAATGCACGGCGCCATACATCGTTTTCCTCCATTTGGGTCTATCCGGTGGTGGATGATTCGATCCAGATCGACATCAACGAAAGCGATTGCCGTATCGATACCTATCGCTCCTCTGGTGCGGGCGGTCAGCACGTCAACACCACGGACTCGGCGGTGCGAATCACCCATATTCCAAGCGGTATTGCAGTCTCCTGCCAGCAGGAACGGTCGCAGCACAAGAACAAGGCCAAGGCCTGGGACATGCTGCGCGCCCGTCTCTACGAAGTCGAGCTGAAGAAACGCGAGGAAGCCGCCAATGCCGAGGCAGCGTCCAAGACTGATATCGGTTGGGGTCACCAGATTCGCTCCTACGTGTTGCAGCCCTATCAGTTGGTCAAGGATCTGCGCACTGGTGTCGAAAGCACGGCGCCCGACGACGTCCTGAACGGCGACATCAGCCCCTTCATGGAGGCCGCTCTCGCCCATCGCATCAGCGGCAGCGCCGATGCTGTTTCCGATATCGACTGATGTCTGGCCATGTTCTGCGGTTCTTGTGCCGCGCCTGTTGCACGCAGTGAAATGCAAACCGTCTGAGCTTCTGTTCAGGCGGTTTTTTTGTATAATGATTGTCGGATCGTGAGCAAAAGGAAAGCACCTCATGCCGACATGGACTGAAATCGTCAAAGCCAATGTCGAGCATTATGGCGATCTGGTCGCTGGAATTGATCCATCGCTGGGCGATGTTCCCGCCGTCTTCGAGAATGGCAATGGATGCTGGATCGAAGACTATGTGGACTTTCTTCTCGACACGATCGAGGGGCATGTCGGCTTCGTCAAGTTCCAGTCGGCTTATTTCGAGGCTCGCGGCATCAACGGCTTGAAGGCTCTGTCTATGGGTATGGCACGAGCGCGGGCGTCGGGCATTGGCGTTATCCTCGATGCAAAGCGTGGCGATATCGGCGCAACGGCGTCAGCCTATGCGAGGGCTTATCTGGTTCCCGGCGCTGAAGGGGGAAGCGGTGACTTCGAGGCGGATTGCCTGACCGTCAATCCGCTGATGGGACCCGACACGCTTGCGCCCTTTGTCGAGGCCGCGCAGGCGCATGGCAAAGGCCTGTTTGTCCTCTGCCGCACGTCCAATCCGGGCGCAGGCTGGCTACAGGACAAGATGACGGGCAACCAGCTTATTTCGGACCGGCTGGCGGGGCTGATTGGTGGTTTTATACCTGACACGATTGAGGACGGTGATCTCAGTGCCATTGGGGCGGTCATCGGTGCTACGGTTCCTGCCGAAGGCCGTCGCCTTAGACAATTTATGCCCCGTTCGATCATTCTTGCACCGGGATTGGGTGCGCAAGGCGCTGATCCGCTGGCCATCCACTCCTTGCGTGGAACCGTACCCGGTGACTTGCTGGTCCCCGTGTCTCGTGGCCTGACGAAGGTTGAAGACAGAAGCCTTTCCCTGGGGGCGTATGCCGAGTTGATCCTCGGCAGGCTGGACAGTTTCAAGCAGTCCATTGCCTATGATTACAGCCGGCCAAGGAGCAGAGCGGTCTGATTGCGCTCAGTGGCTTTCACGCTCGACCTGGATTTCGCCGAATTCATCGACCACCACCGTCCAGCTCTCCGGATCGTTCGAGCGGGCGTCTTGCTTCAGATAGACCATTGCCGAAAGGCCAAAGCCGCGATTAACCCCGGAGGGATCTTCGCTGCGAATATCGGTGACATAGGCATGCAGATCGGTGATTTCCTGCAATTCCACGGTGTCGATAATCTGTGGCCCTTGATCGGTAACGGAAATCTGGCTGAGGAAAACCTTGGCGGTGCGATCCGGCTGGCGCAGGGCGTAGAGCCGGTAATAGCCGCGCCGTGTCCCATCCTTACTTGCGTCGATGACGCCGGGGCTTTTGACGATGCCGGTGCTGTTTGCCGTGCCGGGATCCTCCCAATAGCCACCGCTGATCAGGAATGTCACGGCGGGCGGCACCGTTTCGGCTTCCTGTGCCAAAGCAATGCTGTTCGTGAACAAAAAGGGGAGGGTGCAGACCATCAGTGCCACGGCAAAAGCGGTGGCGGATGCTGAAAAATCCAGGCGTCCCTTCATCTGCATCGGTTCACTCCGGCTTACGCCCTTTGTGCTGCACAATATGTTTCAATTGGCAAATTGCTCGGCGAGGATTCGTTCCGACCAGGAATGATCGGGGTCCGACAAGATCCGCGCAGTAATATCCTTGGCCTGTTCGATCTGGACGGTGAGCACCGACTTGACCTCGATATTGTCGGCGACGGCATTCACCGGTCGCTTTCGCTCCTCCAAAACCTCGATCATCACTGTGACCCGGTCGGGAAGCAAGGCGCCACGCCAGCGCCGGGGCCGAAACGGGCAGACGGGGGTAAGTGCCAGGAGAGGCGCATCGAGCGGCAGAATCGGGCCGTGGGCGGAAAGATTATAGGCGGTGGAGCCGACCGGTGTCGCCACCATCAGCCCATCGCAGATCAGCTCATCAAGGCGCTCTTGCCCGTCGATCAGTACCCTCAGTTTCGCCGCCTGATAGGACTGCCGCAGCAACGACACCTCGTTGATGGCAAGCGCCACGGTTTGCGTGCCGTCTTCGCTGAGTGCGGTCATTTTCAGGGGATGAAAATCATTCTCGGTAGCGATGGCGATTCGCTCCGGCAGGTCTTCCACCCGGTAATCATTCATCAGGAAGCCGACGCTGCCCCTGTTCATGCCATAGATCAGCCGCCCAGAATTCATCGTGTCATGCAGGTTTTGCAGCATGAAGCCATCGCCGCCCAGCACGACCAGCACATCAGCCTCTTCGGGTGGCGTGTATCCGTAGGTGCGAATCAGCTCTTCGCGGGATGCAAGCGCCTCCGGGGTGTTCGTTGCGACGAAAGAAAGCGACCGGAAGGAACGCGCCATGCGAAAAAACCTGTTGGAAAGGGCCTTCTTCGTACATGATAAACTCACCCTGCGCCAAGTTTTTTCGCGTTGTTAAAACCCTGGAAATCCGGGTTGCGGACGGGGAACGCGATGGATCTCCTTGAGGAGACGCGGCAGTTCTAAACCAGACCCAGCCAGATCTGGCTTGAGCCATCCTGCATCACGCTTTTTCATCATAGCCTCTTTACAGCGCGGAAAAATCTGGTAGTCAGACGCCACTGCCCTTGTAGCTCAGTTGGTAGAGCACCTGATTTGTAATCAGGGGGTCGCGGGTTCGAATCCTGCCGGGGGCACCATTCTTTCACAACAATTCCATCGTTTGAGCTGCCGATCCTAGGATCGGCGCAGCTGCGGCTTTCTTCAAAGCCCGCCGGGTGCGATAAACGCGAAATAAGCCCAGGTGAGCGCGAAAGCCGCGACAATACAGAGAACAACCACCAGTTTGCGCAGTCCCGGGCGCGGTTGCTTCGGCGGTACGGGTTTTCTGAATTTTATGACATTGTCGCTCATGGGTGCCTCCTCTCATGGGCTATGATTCAGCCATGCATGATCGGCGGCATTTATTTCACGCAAAGCTTGCGGCATGGTTACGATGGACCAGAAAATCAGCGGACCGGGAATCGGTGGATGTGACAGTCGGTGACGGCCATGAACGGGATGGCATCGCCTGGCCACGGATACAAAGAAATCCCCGCCGCTTCACAATGCGCCGGGGATTATTCAAAGATATTTGTCAGGCCATTCCGGCAGGATCACCAATTGGCAGCAAAGGCGGGCTCGGCACCGGATCATTCGGATTTTTGGTGTCGCCCTGATCCTGGATTGGCGGTTTTACCGCTCCATCCTGCTTACGGTCTGGAATACCGGGCGTACCCTGCGGGCCGCGTGGTGCGCCATCTGGTCTTTCGGGAATTGTGGTTGGCATGGTTATCCTCCTTCTTGTGTTCATAAGGACAACCATAGGGCTGGGCATTGGTTCCGAAGATTTTGTCGTCTCGCCAAATGTCAAACTTACCACGATGCTATCAGCATGCAGTATTGGCGTATGACCGGGCGGGAATGATGGGCGATGCCTCGGAGGCACTATTCTCTGGGATGCATTCCTGAAAAGACTTGGGATATCGTCGGTTCCGAGGTCGAGGACAGGGGAACCGACGCTCTGATGTTAGCTTTGGCGCAGCAGGAATTGGCGCGAGGCATAGAGGGCGATAGCCGCCGCATTTGACACGTTCAGCGATTTGATTTCACCGGGCATGTCGAGCCGCGCCAGTGCGTTGACCGTGTCACGGGTCTTTTGGCGCAGGCCCTTGCCTTCGGAACCAAGCACCAACGCCAGCTTGTCACCACTGAATGTCTCTTCCAGCGGGCGTGGCCCTTCCGAATCGAGCCCGATGGACACGAAACCGAGCTTGTGCAATTCGCCCAGCGCCTCGGCGAGATTGGTGATCTGGATATAAGGGATCAATTCCAGCGCACCGGAGGCTGATTTTGCGAGTACACCCGATTCGGTTGGGCTGTGGCGCATGGTGGTGATCACTGCGCCAGCACCGAAGGCGACGGCGGTGCGCATGATTGCCCCGACATTATGCGGATCAGTCACCTGGTCGAGCACCAGCAACAGCGGGCTTTCCTTCAGCGCTTCAAGACGGCGAGGCGGCAGTGGCCGGGTCTCCAGCATGACGCCCTGATGAATGGCTTCCGGCCCCAGATGCTTGTCGAGATCCTGCGGCGTGACGATTTCCACAGGAAAGGGCAGGGCATCGACCGGGCCGATTTCCAGCCGTACAAGCGCATTCTGGGTCAGTGACAGCTTGATCGGCTTGCGTTCGGGATTGTTGAGGGCGGCGCGCACCGTGTGCAGGCCATATAAAAATACCTGGTCGGGGGCGATCGGCGGCGGTGTCCAATCGGCGTTGGACTTGCGCCGTTTTTGCGGTTGCGGGGTGGGAATCTCGCCGCGCTCACGCTTTGCATCCCGCACCTGACGGCGCAAAGTTGCATAGTGGCTGTCGCGGTCGGACGTGTCGTTTGGGTTATCTTTGCTCATGGCGCCTTATAGCGGGCTTGCGTGCCAGGGGATAGAGACCCCGGGTTTGCCGGGATGCCTGAACGAGGAAAAAACATGAAAATTTTCCGTCTAAGGCGTGTTGACATCTCCGTTTCGGGCCGTCATATAGCCGCCACGGAACGCGGTGAGCCAAGCTTGAAAGCGAAGTTCGACGCTCCGGGATAGTAAGCTTGGTTGCTTGATCCGGTCGAAATACTGGAGGGATGCCCGAGTGGTTAAAGGGGACGGACTGTAAATCCGTTGGCTCAGCCTACGTTGGTTCAAATCCAACTCCCTCCACCATTTCGCACCTGGATCTAAAACCGCCGCGGGTATAGCTCAATGGTAGAGCAGCAGCCTTCCAAGCTGAATACGCGGGTTCGATTCCCGCTACCCGCTCCAACTCCTCATCTCTTAACAGATCAGAAAGCCTCAAAAGGCCAGGAAATGCGGGTGTTTTCGAACCCCGGCTGTCTCACGGTGTCGCTCAGGATACCGTCACAGCACAAGATTTTGTCGGTATTCCTGTTCGCTGACATCCTTGGTTGAAGAAGTCGGATACATGGAGTGGTGAATGAGCAACGGCTTCGATCGGGAATTTCAGAGGTTATCGAACCTCGCCAAGCAGTATGGGTATGCAGCCTGCGTCTTGAACAAAGAGATCCACCGGCAGCATACCTCTACCGCCGATAGCCGACCGCCTGTCGAGCACGATGCCTTCACATACCTTTGGGTGCCGTCACTTCAGCTATCGGCCCACGCACTCGAATGCATGGTCAAGGCATGCGCCTATCTCAACGGTGTTAAGCCGCCTCGATCCGCGAAAGACGGACACGACCTGAACGCGATGCTAAGTCAGCCTTATGGGGGAATGCTGCGTGGCCGCTTGCTCGCTAACGCGGAGATTGCTGCTGAGGCACTGAGACAGGACGGAGCATACGACTTGTCCACCCACGACCAACTTGGTTTTTTCGACCCAGCCAACTGGCTCGAAGCGGCAATATCTCACCTCGGTAATCTGCATTTCCAAGGTGGCAGCATGCTCCGCTATGGAAGCGATAACGCCGATGAGAAAGCACCGTCATCTCCCCTGTTGGCTGATGCAGTCTATCTGACAACCCAAGATTTGGGACATGCGAAGCATATGTTCGTGAGCAAGCCCGATGTTCTTGGCGCAGGTCCTGGCTGAGCAAATCCGATACCGTCAAATGGTCTTCGTCACCCCACCATTTCATAAATCGCTAATGTGCAATTGATTCCCGCTGCCGAATGACCTCGGCGGCGGGCTAACTCGTTGCATTCACAAGATAATTGTGGATGCCCTCAGAGGGCATTTGCCGTCTCAACGCGGCTCATATAGGCATCCTAAATGCTCACTAATTTGGCGGTCCCGGTGACGGTATCGTGGAAATGGAGGAGTAAAAAACCTAATGATTACAAAGACCTATACTGAAATATAGATTCTCGCTACCCGCTCCAGCTTTTCATACTTTCTTTCAGCTGGTTCCATATATGCGATCTGTGCCGTTATCACGCGCATTTGCAGGAATTGCGCTGCTGGACACCCCCGCAAAGCACCTGCTTTGGGCCATGCGCATTTATGGCTTGCGCAATCGGACCGAAAGCCTTAAACGGCGGCACTAAACCGGTTCGCCGCGTCAACCTTTTACGTTCACAGGAAGCATTCAAATGGCAAAGAGTAAGTTTGAGCGCAACAAGCCGCACGTTAACATCGGCACGATCGGCCACGTTGACCACGGCAAGACGTCGCTGACGGCAGCAATTACGAAGTATTTCGGTGAATACAAGGCGTATGACCAGATCGACGCTGCTCCGGAAGAAAAGGCCCGCGGGATCACCATTTCGACGGCGCACGTCGAATATGAAACGCCTGCCCGTCACTACGCTCACGTTGACTGCCCCGGCCACGCCGACTACGTCAAGAACATGATCACCGGTGCAGCGCAGATGGACGGCGCGATCCTGGTTTGCTCGGCAGCTGACGGCCCGATGCCGCAGACCCGCGAACACATTCTTCTGGCTCGCCAGGTTGGCGTTCCCGCCATCGTCGTGTTCCTGAACAAGGTTGACCAGGTTGACGACGAAGAGCTTCTGGAGCTGGTCGAACTGGAAGTGCGCGAACTTCTGTCGTCCTACGACTTCCCGGGCGACGATATTCCGATTGTCAAGGGTTCGGCTCTGGCTGCTCTGGAAGACAGCAACAAGAAGATTGGCGAAGACGCGATCCGCGAACTGATGGCGGCAGTTGACTCCTACATTCCGACGCCTGAGCGCCCGATCGACCAGCCGTTCCTGATGCCAATCGAAGACGTGTTCTCGATCTCTGGCCGTGGTACGGTTGTGACGGGTCGCGTTGAGCGTGGTATCGTCAAGGTTGGCGAAGAAGTCGAAATCGTCGGCATCCGCGCCACCTCGAAGACGACCGTTACCGGCGTTGAAATGTTCCGCAAGCTGCTCGATCAGGGTCAGGCTGGCGACAACATTGGTGCCCTGGTTCGTGGCGTACAGCGCGATGGCGTTGAGCGCGGTCAGATCCTGTGCAAGCCCGGCTCTGTCAAGCCACACAAGAAGTTCATGGCAGAAGCCTACATCCTGACGAAGGAAGAAGGCGGCCGTCATACACCGTTCTTCACCAACTACCGTCCGCAGTTCTACTTCCGCACGACGGACGTTACCGGTATTGTTTCCCTGCCGGAAGGCACGGAAATGGTTATGCCTGGTGACAACGTCACGGTTCAGGTTGAACTGATCGTTCCGATCGCCATGGAAGAAAAGCTGCGCTTCGCGATCCGCGAAGGTGGTCGTACCGTCGGCGCCGGCATCGTCGCTTCGATCATCGAATAATGATTTCTTCCCTTAGGGGATGAAATGGAACCCCGCTGGCAACAGCGGGGTTTTTGCGTTTAGGACGTTACGGTTGAACTGATTACGTTTCTAAGGAGCCGCCTTCCTCAAATTGGACGCTATTGCGATGGAGACCATGAGAAAATCTGCAAAACGGCAAGCCGTACTGCAAATTCTTGGTGGCTAATGCAGTTAAGCGCTTGGTTCTCTTGTCCGCAGCGGTCCCTATCCTTTAAAAGAAACAGACGTACAATTTCAGGAGTTGCGGTGTTGGACAACAAGCTTCAGATTTTCATTGGCTTCGATACAAAGGAAGTCGTGGCCTATCATGTGCTCGCGCAGAGCATTCTTGAACATTCGTCCATTCCCGTCGCCTTCACACCCATCGTCCTCGACAATCTGGCCGGTATTTTCACGCGCGAGCGCAATCCACTGCAATCGACGGAGTTTTCCTTCTCCCGGTTTCTCGTGCCTTATCTGAGCGATTACCAGGGCTGGAGCATGTTCATGGATTGCGACATGCTGGCGCGCGCCGATCTCGCCGAGCTTTGGGCATTGCGCGACGACCGCTACGCCGTGATGTGTGTCAAGCATGACTACCAGCCAAAGGTGGAAACCAAGTTTCTCGGTCAGACTCAGACCAAATACGAAAAGAAGAACTGGTCGAGCGTCATGCTGTTCAATAACGCCAAATGCACGGCGTTGACCAAGGATTACGTCAACACCGCAACCGGTCTGCAACTGCATCAGTTCAAATGGCTTGAAAATGATGACCTGATCGGTGGGCTGCCACTGCATTGGAATTATCTGGTCAACGAATATGACCATGACCCGGCCGCCAAGATCGTCCATTTCACCGATGGCGGCCCTTATTTCGACCAATACAAGAATGACGATTACGCAGAAGAGTGGTTTGCTGCCCGCGAACGCATGCTGCACGTCACGCAGAGCCTGTGACCATGACAGTCCAGAACGGCAGCGGGCGCCCC
The DNA here is from genome assembly GCF_021559775.1 of Gillisella vitis. Classification (GTDB taxonomy): domain Bacteria; phylum Pseudomonadota; class Alphaproteobacteria; order Rhizobiales; family Rhizobiaceae; genus Allorhizobium; species Allorhizobium ampelinum. The sequence goes on from NZ_CP056047.1 coordinate 1,075,458, forward strand.
ACGACCGCTAGCATCCAGGCCTTTGCGGACTGGCAGGCGTTGCTCGGCCGTTTCACTCACATTGTCCTCGTCGCCAACAGCGAGGAGGCCAATGTGGACAGGCTGCGGCGCGAACTGCCACAAACTGCCTTGTTCGTTTTTTTCAATAAGGTCTACAAGATTCTCGACAAGCCGTTCGATCGCCCGTCTCTGCTGGTGGCGCGCAGTGGTTCGGTCGGCGCCAACATCGTTTACCGCAAGGAAGTCAAGAATGTGCTTGGCTATTTTCCGGGCGATGAATTTCTGGGCGTGATGAATGTCAGGGCCCATCCTGGCGAATTGTTCAGTGATGCGACAAAATTCGAGGGGGCTGCGGTCGGCCATCTGGATCTCTCCAGCCATTTTTCCAGTTTTTACCCTGAAGATCATATTCCGACCAGCGGTTTTGCCTTGGTCTTGTGGCTGAGTGAGCACCTGCCCGAAAAGACCATCCTGTTGGATGGATTTTCAGCGCGGCGCAGTGAGAAGTGGAAAGTCTTTCATCTGCATGATTGGACATTCGAACAAGTCGTGCTGCGATTGTTCATCCATTCCGGCAAACTGGTCGCGCCAGGGGCAGCCGAAAAAAATGCTTATGCTGCGCTACTGCAACGATTTCCGGACTTGAGCGAGGGGGCGGTTGCGCTGTCTGCTGCTGACGTGCTGGCCAGCCGCCTTGAAGGGTCAAACAAGGAAATCGATAAGCTGATTTCCGTCACCAAGATCCTGCGGTGGTTTTATCAGCTCTCCAAAAAGCTGAAGCCGAAAACCAGAAAACAGCGATTGAACGCCAAAAAGGCGAAGAGTTGATCAAAGCCTTGTCATGCTGCAACGCAAAAACGTGACTTGCGGCTGCGAGAGCTGCCCTGTAACATAGTGATATAACTATCTACACCGTCCCGCTTTGCCTGGGGCCGAGCCCACCCTGAACACATAAAGATGCGTCTATGATTCGTCTGATGTGCGCGGTTGCGATTGCGCCTTTTTTGATTCTACCATTTGCCTGGGTTGGCAAGGCTGCCGACTTTGGCCGACCGCTGATCTGGAACGTCTCACGCAACGGCACGAGCGGCGTTGCTATTCAAACCGGCGTTCAGTTGCGTAATGCCTTTGAACCGAAAATAGGTGTCGATACCTCTGTTATCGCCACCAAGAGCGGGCAGGTGGATCAATCCACACTGCCGTTACGGCTTTGGGGGCGGGTGCGGCTGGAAGGGAGCGACAAAACGAATGGGCCTGCGACCTACCTCAATACCAGTTTCACGCCCGCAACGGGTGCATCCAGCCTGTCGATGGAACGCGCCTGGAACTGGACACTGACGCCTGATTTCACGCTTGGCTCGACGCGCATTATCCAGGTGCGCCGGGTCAGTGGTGATGGGGCGGGGCTATCGGCAAGCCAGCGGCTGGATTTGTCCATGCCGGATTGGTCGGCGTCGCTTTACAGCGAGGCGGGTATCGATCAGCTTGATGCGACGACGACGGGGTCTGTCGGTATTGAGAAAAAGGTTTTCGGCGATGTTGGTCTTTCCGCCGCGATGACCAATCTGCTCGATGCACCTTCGACGACCTTCCGGGCGAGCTATAGTCGTCACTGGTAGGAAAATGGTATTTTGTCCTGAATGTGCAAAAAACCCTCTTGCCAATCGTCACCGACCGTCTTAAACGGAGCGCCAAGCAACGGACGGGATCGCCATCGGCGCATCACTCGGACGTGCAGATAGGGGTATAGCTCAGTTGGTAGAGCGGCGGTCTCCAAAACCGCAGGTCGTAAGTTCGAGCCTTACTGCCCCTGCCATTTTTCACACAGTGTTGGAATTGATTTTTTCGGCTGGTGGGTTTTGGCGTTGTAGAATTTGTTTAAATGTCGGTTTTGCCCTTGTTAAAGTGAGAATCGGCGTTTATGTAACACTCAAACAGACACGCGGTGCGTGGGGCTGATCTTTTCAGCTTTACGTGCCGTAAATGCGTGGGCATTAGATGGCATCGAAGACTAATCCATTTGCGTTTTTGCAGCAGGTTCGCTCCGAAACGTCCAAAGTCACCTGGCCGTCGCGCCGCGAGACTGTGATCTCGACGCTGATGGTGTTGGCCATGGTGATTTTTGCCTCGCTGTTTTTCTTTGCGGCGGATCAGGTTATCGGCTGGGTTTTGAGCCTTGTCCTGAATCTCGGCAATTAACAGGACGGGAACGAACATGGCTGCACGTTGGTATATCGTCCACGCATATTCGAATTTTGAAAAGAAGGTTGCGGAATCGATCGAAGAGAAGGCTCGTCAGAAGGGTCTTGGACATCTCTTTGAAAAGATTCTCGTTCCGACCGAGAAGGTCGTCGAGGTTCGTCGGGGCCGCAAGGTGGACAGTGAGCGCAAATTCTTCCCCGGCTATGTGCTGGTGCGGGCGAATTTGACCGATGAGGTCTACCACCTGATCAAGAATACCCCGAAGGTCACGGGCTTCCTGGGTTCCGACAATAAGCCGGTTCCGATTCCTGACTATGAGGCTGATCGGATTCTCGGTCAGGTTCAGGAGGGGGTGGAGCGTCCCAAGTCCTCGCTGTCCTTCGAGATCGGCGAGCAGGTTCGCGTTTCCGACGGTCCTTTTGCATCCTTCAACGGTGTTGTTCAGGATGTCGATGAAGAGCGGTCGCGCCTTAAGGTCGAAGTGTCGATCTTCGGCCGCGCTACACCGGTCGAGCTTGAATACAGTCAGGTCGAAAAGGTCTGATTGCTGCGGGAGGGAAACCTCCCGTTTCGCGTGGGAGTGCGGCGGTCTCTTAAGCCGGACCGTTCATACGCACCACGCAACCGCAGCCGCCGGCATGTCCGGCATGAGTGGGCCGGGCAACCGGTCTGATAGAAAGGCAGAGAGAAATGGCTAAGAAAGTTGCAGGCCAGCTCAAGCTTCAGGTCAAGGCAGGATCGGCTAACCCGTCCCCGCCAATCGGTCCTGCGCTTGGTCAGCGTGGCGTAAATATCATGGAATTCTGCAAGGCGTTCAATGCCGCTACGCAGGAAATGGAAAAGGGCATGCCGATCCCGGTCGTCATTACCTATTACCAGGACAAGTCCTTCACCTTCATCATGAAGCAGCCGCCGGTGACTTACTGGTTGAAGAAGGAAGCTAAGATCCAGTCCGGTTCTAAGACTCCGGGCAAGGGTGGAAAAGCTGGTACTATCACTAAGGCTCAGGTTCGCACGATCGCTGAAGCCAAGATGAAGGACCTAAATGCTGCCGACGTTGATGGCGCTATGGCAATGGTTGAGGGTTCTGCCCGCTCCATGGGCCTGGAAGTGGTAGGTTGATCATGGCAAAGCTTGCAAAGCGTATTCAGAAGATCCGCGAAGGCGTTGATCCCACCAAGCTGGTTGCTCTGTCCGACGCCATTTCGATGGTCAAGGAACGTGCCGTTGCCAAGTTCGATGAAACCATCGAAATCGCTATGAACCTGGGCGTTGACCCGCGTCACGCCGACCAGATGGTTCGTGGCGTTGTCAATCTGCCGAACGGCACTGGCCGCGACGTTCGCGTTGCCGTCTTCGCTCGTGGCGCAAAGGCTGATGAAGCCCGTGCAGCTGGCGCAGAAGTCGTTGGCGCCGAAGACCTAGTCGAAATCGTCCAGGGTGGCAAGATCGACTTCGACCGTTGCATCGCAACGCCTGACATGATGCCGCTGGTCGGCCGCCTCGGTAAGGTTCTCGGCCCGCGTGGCATGATGCCGAACCCGAAGGTTGGCACTGTGACCATGGACGTTGCTGGCGCTGTTAAGGCATCCAAGGGCGGCGCTGTCGAGTTCCGCGTTGAAAAGGCTGGTATCATCCATGCCGGTATCGGCAAGGCCTCGTTCGAAGCCAAGGCTCTTGAAGAAAATATCAAGGCTTTCGCTGACGCCGTCATCAAGGCAAAGCCTGCTGGCGCCAAGGGTAACTACGTCAAGCGCGTAGCGATCTCCTCGACCATGGGTCCTGGCGTCAAGATCGACCCTTCGTCGGTCACAGCTTAATTTTTCGGGGTGTTCCACCCCGTATTCAAGAATTCCCGGTCCTTCGGGGCCGGGAATGTCCGGTTTTATAACCGGATTTCCTGTCCGAGATTGTGGGCGGTCGCAAGGCCTTAATATCCTGCCTGCATGAGACGGGTAAGACCCGAAATTCTTCACGGACGCCAAGGCGTTACGGAAGTGTCGGTTCGAGCCTTGTGTGCCTTGTGCCTGACGCCTTCGGGTGACAGTGCGGGGGGACAGGATCCTCAAGCGTCGCTTGGGATCTGACGAGTTTAGATCCCTTGAGGCAAAGGCAAACCCGATGGGGCCTGCAGGATTGCGGTCCCGTCTACTGGAGACAGACAGTGGAAAGAGCGGAAAAACGCGAATTCGTCACAGAACTGAACGAAGTCTTCAAGGCTTCTGGTTCGGTTGTTGTGGCCCACTATGCTGGTGTCACGGTTGCGCAGATGAACGACTTCCGTTCAAAAATGCGCGCTGCTGGCGGCACCGTCAAAGTCGCGAAGAACCGTCTGGCCAAGATCGCTCTTCAGGGCACGGAGTCGGAAGGGATGACAGATCTCTTCAAGGGCCAGACGCTGATTGCTTACAGCGTCGACCCGATCACGGCTCCGAAAGTCGTCATGGATTTTGCCAAGACCAACGACAAGCTCGTTGTTCTCGGTGGTTCCATGGGAACAACCACGCTCTCCGTGGATGCAGTCAAGTCGCTTGCGACCCTGCCTTCGCTGGACGAGCTGCGTGCAAAGCTGGTCGGCATGATTCAGACCCCGGCTACTCGCATCGCAGGCGTTGTTCAAGCACCGGCAGCTCAGCTTGCTCGCGTGTTTGCGGCTTATGCCAAGAGGGACGAAGCCGCGTAAGGCGGTTTTTCGCTGTTCATACCCAAACCAGTTCGTTTCGAACCGAACACTGATAAAGGACTAGTAAAATGGCTGATCTCGCTAAGATCGTAGAAGACCTCTCCTCTTTGACCGTTCTGGAAGCTGCTGAGCTTTCCAAGCTGCTCGAAGAAAAGTGGGGCGTATCTGCAGCTGCTCCTGTGGCTGTTGCTGCTGCCGGCGGTGGTGCTGCCGCCGTTGTTGAAGAAGAAAAGACTGAATTCGACGTTATCCTGACGGATGCCGGCGCAAACAAGATCAACGTCATCAAGGAAGTTCGTGCGATCACAGGCCTCGGCCTGAAGGAAGCCAAGGACCTCGTTGAAGGCGCTCCGAAGGCTGTCAAGGAAGCCGTTTCCAAGGCTGAAGCTGCAGACCTGAAGAAGAAGCTTGAAGACGCTGGCGCCAAGGTTGACGTCAAGTAATTCATACTTTCGGCTCCGGCGAGGGTGCAAACTCTCTCCGGAGCCGTTCTCCTGACGGAAATTATTACCCAAAAGCCGGTAAAACGGCTTTTGGGTAATGGGTTCTCAAGAGGATGGTTCCGATCAGGCGCTCAAGGCAAACCGGCCTTTCCGCCTGAACTGGAACGAGATTGATGATCCATGATTGACGGAGCCGCCTGGCCAGCGGTGTTCGTCTGTTGCAGGCCCGGGTGCAAACTGACAAGGAGCGACGATGGCTCAGACCCTTTCCTTTAACGGTCGCAGGCGCGTACGCAAGTTTTTCGGAAAAATTCCAGAAGTCGCAGAAATGCCGAACCTCATCGAGGTTCAGAAGGCATCCTACGATCAGTTCCTCATGGTTGACGAGCCCGAAGGTGGTCGTCCCGACGAGGGACTTCAAACCGTTTTCAAGTCCGTCTTCCCTATCACCGATTTTTCCGGTGCCTCGATGTTGGAATTCGTGTCCTACGAATTCGAGCCGCCGAAGTTCGACGTCGATGAATGCCGCCAGCGCGACCTGACCTATGCGGCACCGCTCAAGGTTACTTTGCGCCTGATCGTGTTCGATATTGATGAAGATACGGGCGCCCGCTCGATCAAGGACATCAAGGAGCAGTCGGTCTACATGGGCGACATGCCTTTGATGACCAATAACGGTACGTTTATCGTCAACGGCACCGAGCGCGTTATCGTGTCGCAGATGCACCGTTCGCCGGGCGTGTTCTTCGACCACGACAAGGGTAAGAGCCATTCCTCCGGCAAGCTGTTGTTTGCCGCCCGCGTCATTCCTTATCGTGGTTCCTGGCTCGACATCGAATTCGACGCCAAGGACATCGTCCATGCCCGTATCGACCGCCGCCGCAAGATCCCCGTGACCTCGCTGCTGATGGCGCTGGGCATGGACGGCGAAGAAATTCTCTCGACCTTCTATTCGAAGTCCGACTATAAGCGCGATGGCAAGGGCTGGCGCGTGCCGTTCCAGGCGGAAACGCTGAAGGGCTCCAAGACCCTCGTAGACATGGTCGATGCCGATAGCGGCGAAGTCGTTGTCGAAGCCGGCAAGAAGCTCACCCCGCGTCTTCTGCGCCAGTTGCAGGACAAGGGTCTGAAAGCGCTGAAGGCGACTGACGAGGACCTCTACGGAAATTATCTGGCCGAAGATATCGTCAATTTCGCAACCGGTGAGATCTATCTCGAAGCTGGTGACGAAATCGACGAAAAGACCCTGCCGATCATTCTTGATGCGGGCTTTGAAGAGATCCCGGTTCTGGGCATCGATCATATCAATGTAGGCGCCTATATCCGCAACACGCTGGCTGCCGATAAGAATGAAAACCGCCAGGATGCGCTGTTCGACATTTACCGCGTCATGCGTCCGGGTGAGCCGCCAACCATGGATTCGGCAGAAGCCATGTTCAACTCGCTGTTCTTCGACAGTGAGCGCTATGACCTGTCGGCTGTTGGCCGCGTCAAGATGAACATGCGTCTCGATCTCGAAGTAGCCGACACCGTGCGCGTTCTGCGCAAGGAAGACATCCTGGCCGTGGTCAAGATGCTGGTTGAATTGCGCGACGGCAAGGGCGAAATCGACGATATCGACAACCTCGGCAACCGCCGTGTTCGTTCCGTCGGTGAATTGATGGAGAACCAGTATCGCCTGGGTCTGCTGCGCATGGAGCGCGCCATCAAGGAACGCATGTCGTCGATCGAAATCGATACTGTCATGCCGCAGGATCTGATCAACGCCAAGCCTGCCGCTGCTGCTGTGCGTGAGTTCTTTGGCTCGTCCCAGCTCAGCCAGTTCATGGACCAGGTCAATCCGCTGTCGGAAATCACCCACAAGCGCCGTCTTTCGGCTCTTGGACCGGGTGGTCTGACCCGCGAGCGCGCCGGCTTTGAAGTGCGCGACGTGCATCCGACCCATTACGGCCGTATCTGCCCGATTGAGACGCCTGAAGGTCCGAATATCGGTCTGATCAACTCGCTTGCCACGTTTGCCCGGGTCAACAAATACGGCTTCATCGAAAGCCCGTATCGTAAGATCATCGACGGCGTGGTGACCAAGGACGTGATCTACCTCTCCGCCATGGAAGAGGCCAAGTATTACGTCGCCCAGGCCAATGCCGAGCTGAACGCTGAAGGCAAATTCGTCGAGGAATTCGTCGTTTGCCGTCATGCTGGGGAAGTGATGCTGTCGCCGCGCGACACCATCAACCTGATGGACGTTTCGCCGAAGCAGCTCGTGTCCGTTGCCGCCGCTCTTATTCCGTTCCTGGAAAACGACGACGCCAACCGCGCGCTGATGGGCTCCAACATGCAGCGTCAGGCTGTGCCTCTGCTGCGCGCGGAAGCCCCGTTTGTCGGCACCGGCATGGAGCCGATCGTTGCCCGTGACTCCGGTGCGGCTATCGGCGCCCGTCGTGGCGGCGTGGTCGACCAGGTGGATGCGACGCGTATCGTTATCCGCGCAACGGAAGATCTCGATGCCGGCAAGTCCGGTGTTGATATCTACCGCCTGCAGAAGTTCCAGCGTTCCAACCAGAATACCTGCGTCAACCAGCGTCCGCTGGTCGCCGTCGGCGATATTCTGAACAAGGGCGATATCATCGCGGACGGTCCGTCGACCGACCTCGGCGACTTGGCGCTTGGCCGTAACGCGCTTGTCGCGTTCATGCCTTGGAACGGCTACAACTATGAGGACTCCATCCTCATGTCGGAGCGTATCGTTTCGGAAGATGTCTTCACCTCGATCCATATCGAGGAATTTGAAGTCATGGCCCGCGATACCAAGCTTGGGCCTGAAGAAATCACCCGCGATATTCCGAACGTCTCGGAAGAAGCGCTGCGCAACCTCGATGAAGCCGGTATCGTCTACATCGGTGCGGAAGTGCAGCCGGGCGATATCCTGGTCGGCAAGATCACTCCGAAGGGCGAGAGCCCGATGACGCCGGAAGAAAAGCTTCTGCGCGCCATCTTCGGTGAAAAGGCCTCTGACGTTCGCGATACCTCGATGCGTATGCCTCCGGGCACGTTCGGGACCATTGTCGAAGTTCGTGTTTTCAACCGCCACGGCGTTGAAAAGGACGAACGCGCCATGGCCATCGAGCGCGAAGAAATCGAACGTCTCGCCAAGGACCGTGATGACGAACAGGCAATCCTGGACCGCAACGTCTATGGTCGTTTGCTCGACACGCTGCGCGGTCAGGTTTCGATTGCCGGTCCGAAGGGTTTCAAGAAGGGCGTCGAACTCAACAACGCCGTCATTTCTGAATATCCACGTTCGCAATGGTGGATGTTTGCCGTTGAAGACGAGAAGGTTCAAAGCGAGCTGGAAGCGCTTCGTGGTCAGTACGACGAATCCAAGTCGCGCCTTGAGCAGCGCTTCATGGACAAGGTCGAAAAGGTCCAGCGCGGCGATGAAATGCCTCCGGGCGTCATGAAGATGGTCAAGGTCTTTGTTGCTGTGAAGCGCAAGATCCAGCCAGGCGACAAGATGGCCGGCCGTCACGGCAACAAGGGCGTCGTGTCGCGCATCGTTCCGGTTGAGGACATGCCGTTCCTGGAAGACGGTACGCATGTCGATATCGTTCTGAACCCGCTGGGCGTGCCGTCGCGTATGAATGTCGGCCAGATTCTTGAAACCCACCTTGCCTGGGCTTGCGCCGGCATGGGTCGCAAGATTGGGCAGATGCTTGAGGATTACCAGAAGCATCTCGACATCACCGAGCTCAGGACCGAACTGGTCGATCTCTACGCCAGTGAATCGCATGACGAAGTCGCCAGATTCGACGACGAATCGCTCCTGCGATTGGCTGATCAGGCCAAGAGCGGACTTTCTATCGCTACACCGGTTTTCGACGGTGCGCATGAAAGCGACGTTTCGGAAATGTTGACCCGCGCCGGTCTGCACACGTCCGGCCAGTCGGTTCTCTATGATGGACGGACGGGTGAAACCTTCGACCGTAAGGTCACCGTTGGTTACATGTACATGATCAAGCTCAATCACTTGGTTGACGACAAGATCCATGCACGCTCCATCGGTCCTTATTCGCTCGTCACCCAGCAGCCTTTGGGCGGCAAGGCACAGTTCGGCGGTCAGCGTTTCGGGGAAATGGAAGTCTGGGCTCTGGAAGCTTACGGCGCTGCCTACACCCTACAGGAAATGCTGACGGTGAAGTCGGACGACGTGGCCGGACGTACCAAGGTCTACGAAGCCATCGTGCGGGGCGACGACACGTTCGAAGCCGGTATTCCAGAGAGCTTCAACGTTCTCGTCAAGGAAATGCGGTCGCTTGGTCTGTCGGTCGAGTTGGAGAATTCCAAACTCGAGACGGCCGATACCGTCAACCCGTTGCCGGACGCTGCGGAATAACAGTGACAGTGGGGCGCGCGCGTTTCGATGCGCGCGCCGTCCTCCGCCAGTTGTAAACATCAACCGGCGTGGGGACTTTTGCCGCATTCAGCGGTTATTGTCGTTTTAAGGCGCGGTGTGGCTTCCCGGGAAGGGCCACATCCGTCGCCAAGCTGAGGGCCCCTGGCCCCACAAGGAGATAGGCATGAACCAAGAGGTCATGAACCTTTTCAACCCGCAGGTCCCTGCGCAGCATTTCGATTCCATCCGGATTTCGATTGCCTCGCCGGAGAAGATCCTGTCCTGGTCGTATGGCGAAATCAAAAAGCCTGAGACCATCAACTACCGCACTTTCAAGCCGGAGCGCGACGGTCTGTTCTGCGCCCGTATCTTTGGTCCGATCAAGGATTACGAGTGCCTGTGCGGCAAGTACAAGCGCATGAAGTACAAGGGCATCATCTGCGAAAAGTGCGGCGTGGAAGTCACCCTGTCGCGCGTTCGCCGTGAGCGCATGGGCCATATTGAGCTGGCCGCTCCGGTTGCCCATATCTGGTTCCTGAAGTCGCTGCCTTCGCGCATTTCGACCCTGCTCGACATGACGTTGAAGGATGTGGAGCGCGTTCTCTACTTCGAAAACTACATCGTGACTGAACCGGGCCTCACCGCTCTGAAGCAGAATCAATTGCTCTCTGAAGAAGAGTATATGATGGCTGTGGACGAATATGGTGAAGACCAGTTCACCGCCATGATCGGTGCGGAAGCCATCTTTGAAATGCTTGCCTCGATGAATCTTGAACGCATCGCCGGCGAATTGCGTCAGGACCTTGCCGACACCACGTCGGACCTGAAGCAGAAGAAGCTGATGAAGCGTCTCAAGATCGTCGAGAACTTCATGGAATCGGGCAATCGGCCTGAATGGATGATCATGAAGGTTGTTCCCGTGATTCCGCCGGACCTGCGTCCGTTGGTTCCGCTGGATGGCGGCCGTTTTGCGACCTCCGACCTGAACGATCTCTATCGTCGCGTCATCAACCGTAACAACCGTTTGAAGCGTTTGATCGAGCTGCGCGCTCCGGGCATCATCATCCGTAACGAAAAGCGCATGTTGCAGGAATCTGTAGACGCGCTGTTCGACAACGGCCGCCGTGGCCGCGTCATCACCGGTGCCAACAAGCGTCCGTTGAAGTCGCTGTCCGACATGCTCAAGGGCAAGCAGGGCCGCTTCCGTCAGAACCTTCTTGGTAAGCGCGTCGACTATTCTGGTCGTTCGGTTATCGTGACCGGTCCAGAACTGAAGCTGCACCAGTGCGGTCTGCCAAAGAAAATGGCGCTCGAACTGTTCAAGCCGTTCATCTACGCCCGCCTCGATGCCAAGGGTTATTCCTCGACCGTCAAGCAGGCCAAGAAGCTGGTTGAAAAGGAAAAGCCGGAAGTTTGGGATATTCTCGACGAGGTTATCCGCGAGCATCCCGTTCTGCTGAACCGTGCACCGACGCTGCACCGTCTGGGTATCCAGGCTTTCGAACCGATTCTGGTTGAAGGCAAGGCCATCCAGTTGCATCCGCTCGTCTGCACGGCCTTCAACGCCGACTTCGACGGCGACCAGATGGCTGTTCACGTGCCGCTTTCGCTGGAAGCCCAGCTGGAAGCCCGCGTGTTGATGATGTCCACCAACAACATTCTGCATCCGGCAAACGGTGCGCCGATTATCGTTCCTTCGCAGGACATGGTTCTCGGTCTCTACTATTTGTCGATCATGAACCAGAATGAGCCGGGCGAAGGCATGGTCTTCTCCGACATCGGTGAATTGCATCACGCCCTTGAAAACAAGGTGGTGACGCTGCACTCCAAGATCCGTGGTCGTTTCAAGACCGTGGATGCGGAAGGCAAGCCAGTTTCGAAGATTTTCGAAACCACACCGGGCCGTATGCTGATTGGCGAACTTCTGCCGAAGAACGTCAACGTGCCGTTCGACACCTGCAATCAGGAAATGACCAAGAAGAACATCTCCAAGATGATCGACACGGTCTACCGTCATTGCGGCCAGAAGGACACGGTGATTTTCTGCGACCGGATCATGCAGCTTGGCTTCCGCCACGCCTGTAAGGCTGGCATTTCCTTCGGTAAGGATGACATGGTCATTCCGGACTCCAAGGTGAAGATCGTTGGCGACACCGAATCCTTGGTGAAGGAATACGAACAGCAGTATAACGACGGTCTGATCACCCAGGGTGAGAAGTACAACAAGGTCGTTGACGCCTGGGGTAAGGCGACTGAAAAGGTTGCGGAAGACATGATGGCCCGCATTAAGGCTGTTGAGTTCGATCCGGAAACTGGCCGCCAAAAGCCGATGAACGCGATTTACATGATGTCTCACTCCGGTGCGCGTGGTTCTCCGAACCAGATGCGTCAGCTGGGTGGTATGCGTGGTCTTATGGCCAAGCCATCGGGCGAAATCATTGAAACACCGATCATTTCGAACTTTAAGGAAGGTCTGACCGTTAACGAGTACTTCAACTCGACCCACGGTGCCCGTAAGGGTCTTGCAGACACGGCCTTGAAGACCGCGAACTCGGGTTACCTGACCCGTCGTCTGGTTGACGTAGCCCAAGATTGCATCGTTAATCTGGTCGATTGCGGTACCGACAAGGGCCTGACCATGACGGCGATTGTTGACGCCGGTCAGGTTGTGGCTTCGATTGGTGTGCGTGTTCTCGGTCGTACGGCGCTGGACGATATCGATCATCCGGTCACGGGTGAGCGGATCGTTGACGCTGGTCGCATGATCCTTGAAGCCGATGTCATCGAAATCGAGAAGGCTGGTATTCAGTCGATCCGTATTCGTTCGGCTCTGACCTGTGAAGTTCAGACCGGCGTATGCTCGATCTGCTACGGTCGCGACCTTGCCCGTGGTACACCTGTGAACATGGGTGAAGCTGTGGGTGTTATCGCCGCACAGTCCATCGGTGAGCCAGGTACCCAGCTGACCATGCGTACGTTCCACTTGGGTGGTACGGCCAACGTGGTTGACCAATCGTTCCTGGAAGCCTCCTATGAAGGGACTATCCAGATCAAGAACCGCAACATGCTGCGCAACTCTGACGGCATTTATGTCGCCATGGGCCGTAGCATCGCGGTGACGATCCTGGACGAACGCGGTGTTGAGCGCTCCTCGCAGCGTGTTGCCTATGGTTCCAAGTTGTTTGTCGACGATGGCGACAAGGTCAAGCGCGGTCAGCGTCTGGCTGAGTGGGACCCATACACACGCCCGATGATGACCGAAGTGGAAGGTGTCGTTCATTTTGAGGATCTGGTCGACGGTATCTCCGTTCTGGAAGCTACCGACGAATCCACTGGTATCACCAAGCGTCAGGTTATCGACTGGCGTTCGACGCCGCGTGGCGCCGATCTGAAGCCGGCAATTGTCATCAAGGACACTCAGGGCAATGTGCTCAAGGTTCCGCGTGGTGGTGAAGCCCGGTTCCAGCTGTCGGTCGATGCAATCCTGTCGGTTGAACCCGGCCAGCGCGTCTCCCAGGGTGACGTTCTTGCTCGTTCGCCAATGGAAAGCGCCAAGACCAAGGACATCACCGGTGGTCTGCCGCGTGTTGCCGAATTGTTCGAAGCCCGTCGTCCGAAGGATCACGCCATCATCGCTGAAATCGATGGTACGATCCGGCTGGGCCGCGACTACAAGAACAAGCGTCGCGTTATCATCGAGCCGGCGGAAGACGGTGTCGAGCCTGTCGAATACCTGATCCCGAAGGGCAAGCCCTTCCATCTTCAGGAAGGCGACTATATCGAAAAGGGTGACTATATCCTCGACGGTAATCCGGCTCCGCACGATATTCTGGCGATCAAGGGTGTCGAGGCGCTGGCAAGCTACCTGGTCAACGAAATCCAGGAAGTCTATCGCTTGCAGGGCGTTGTGATCAACGACAAGCACATCGAGGTGATTGTTCGCCAGATGCTGCAGAAGGTCGAAATCACCGACAGCGGCGACAGCCAGTATATCGTTGGCGACAATGTCGACCGTATCGAGCTGGACGAAGCCAACGAACGTCTGGTTGAAGAAGGCAAGAAGCCGGCCTTTGGCGATCCGGTATTGCTCGGTATCACCAAGGCCTCGCTGCAGACGCCGTCCTTCATCTCGGCTGCGTCCTTCCAGGAAACCACCAAGGTTCTCACGGAAGCGGCAATTGCCGGCAAGACCGATACACTGCAAGGCCTGAAGGAAAACGTCATCGTCGGTCGTCTGATCCCGGCCGGTACCGGTGGTACCATGACCCAGATCCGCCGTATCGCCACCTCGCGTGACGACCTCATTCTCGAGGAACGTCGCAAGGGAACCGGTGCGGATCTCGCAACCCCGATGCTGCGCGACATGGCAGGCGAGGGCGCTCCTGCCGCCGAATAATCGGTGCAGCAATCGAAATAAAAAAAAGCCGTCCGGAGCGATCCGGGCGGCTTTTCCGTTTTATGATGTTGTCTAGCGAAGGTCGGAGTTTGTTTGAGCTTATCAGTGGGAAACGTAATCCGGTGCTTGGCTCAATGAGAACCATACAGATCTAAGGAAGCAGGGGCAGGGCGGCGCCATGCTCATAGCCTAGCCGCTGGCTTGCCTCATCCAGGTTTAACCAGAAGAAGGAAAAACGCACCTGAGCACCACCGCCGTGAGGTGTTGTTTCGCTGTGAAACCAGCTCTGCGGATAGAGAGAGCGAAGCAAAGGCAGGTGGAAAAAATGGCGCTTGTGGTGGATGGAAACTCCATCTCGAACATCCCGATAACAGACAGAAGTCAGAAAGCGGGGAGGCGAGGGACAGGCAAAGCCCGTCTCCTCTTCGAATTCACGACAAGCCGCAGCGCTGGGGCTTTCACCGTGTTCAACGGTGCCACCTGGCACCTGCGGTAGAATATGTGGAAAATCCGGCTCATCGAAGACCAAGAGCCGGTCGCGGTCGGCTGCATAGACAAGGACCTTTTCAATGACATGTCCTGTCATTCATGGCTCACTCAGTTGAAGCGGATGATCGCCACTTCACCTTCGAGTGCGCCCTGATAGGCCGAGGCATGCGGCTCGTCGGAAGGGGGCTCGGTTACCATGCCGATCTGGTCCAGGTCGGCTTCCAGAAAGCCTTCCTCGGCCAGTGCATTCAAAGCCTCGCGCACGGCGGAATCGTCATCGGGTGCGCTCAGCAGAATATGCAGGTCAATGCCTTCGGTGCCCGTTTCTTCATAGGCCTTGGCAATGATGATGAAGACCATCGGTCCGTCCGAATTATTGTCATTGTCAGGGGTCGAAATCATCAGTCGGTCCTTATGACGGGTCGCCTTTCTTCTGGCTCGAGACAGGCGAGCCGCCAGGTGACCGCGATAGCAACGGTTAGAAAGTCTTGTAGCCGGGAATCGTTTCGGCACAATAACCTAATCGATAATTTCATCGTTATAGAGCCATCCGCCGTCGTCAAGCTGAAGGCTGGATGCAAATCCCAAAACACCCAGCTTCATGTGCAAAACCCGCCGTTTGGCAGGCATGAAAACGATTCTTCTATCGCAGGCTGAAAATCGGCATCCTCAAGCCCGGAATTGGCCGATGACAATTGCATAATCGACCGAAACCCGTCATAACCGCAAATAGGCCGGGACCAAAGCGGCCACAGGGCTTTGGAGAGCTATTAATTTTGCGCCATGGCTTGACGGAACGGGGTGAAAACAGTAGTACGCCCCGCATCGGAGCCAATGCACGGTTATGATTTTCAGGACATATTGTTCTGAAGTTTGCCCCAGGCTTAGGATCCAAACGCACTTTGAAGACATGAATGCTGCACGCATGACGCAGTCGCATGCGTCCTCTGCTTTTTGTGGTCCATCCGGAAGTCCGGATCGGGCCACATTCGCGCATGGCGAAAATTGTGCGAGCGCCGCCGGAAACGGCACAAACGGGCCTGAAAAGGCTCAAGTGACAAGAATTATAAGGGATGGTTCTATGCCTACCGTAAATCAGCTGATCCGCAAGCCGCGTCAGGCGCAGGTAAAGCGCAACAAGGTTCCTGCCTTGCAGGAAAATCCACAGAAGCGCGGCGTTTGCACCCGCGTTTATACCACGACCCCGAAGAAGCCGAACTCGGCTCTGCGTAAGGTTGCTAAGATCCGTTTGACCAATGGCTTCGAAGTCATCGGCTACATTCCGGGTGAAGGCCACAACCTGCAGGAACACTCTGTCGTCATGATCCGTGGCGGCCGTGTGAAGGACTTGCCGGGCGTTCGTTACCACATCATCCGTGGTGTTCTCGATACCCAGGGTGTCAAGAACCGTAAGCAGCGCCGTTCCAAGTATGGTGCAAAGCGTCCGAAGTAAGTTGGAAGCCTTCTTTGAAATTCAGCGCTGCGCGAGGTTCTCCGCGTGATAAAGCGTTCTAACCGTTGAGAGACGAAGTAAAATGTCCCGTCGCCATAAAGCAGAAAAGCGTGAGATCAACCCGGACCCAAAGTTCGGTGATCTGGTCGTCACCAAGTTCATGAACGCCATCATGTTGCACGGCAAGAAGTCCGTTGCTGAAAGCATCGTCTACGGTGCCTTCGATGTCGTTGAAGCCAAGTCCAAGGCAGAGCCGATCGCAATCTTCCATCAGGCGCTTGAAAATGTCGCCCCGCATGTTGAAGTTCGCTCGCGCCGCGTTGGTGGTGCAACATACCAGGTCCCCGTCGACGTCCGTCCGGAGCGCCGTCAGGCGCTCGCCATTCGCTGGCTGATCATCGCCGCCCGCAAGCGCAACGAGACCACCATGGTCGATCGTTTGTCAGGCGAATTGCTTGATGCGTCCAACAATCGCGGCAGCGCTGTCAAGAAGCGTGAAGACACGCACAAGATGGCCGACGCCAACCGCGCCTTCTCGCATTACCGCTGGTAATCTTAGACGATCGAATATCGAAAGGCAGTCCACTATGGCTCGCGAATATAAAATCGAAGACTACCGCAATTTCGGGATCATGGCGCATATCGACGCCGGCAAGACCACGACGACTGAGCGGATTCTCTACTACACCGGCAAGTCGCACAAGATCGGCGAAGTTCATGATGGCGCGGCCACGATGGACTGGATGGAGCAGGAGCAGGAGCGTGGTATCACCATCACCTCTGCTGCGACCACGACCTACTGGAAGGGTCGCGATGGCAAGATGCGCCGCTTCAACATCATCGACACCCCCGGCCACGTTGACTTCACGATTGAAGTAGAACGTTCGCTTCGGGTTCTCGACGGCGCTATCGCGCTCCTCGATGCCAACGCAGGCGTTGAGCCGCAGACGGAAACTGTTTGGCGTCAGGCTGAAAAGTACAACGTTCCGCGGATGATCTTCTGCAACAAGATGGACAAGACCGGCGCTGACTTCTACCGTTCGGTAGAAATGATCAAGACCCGTCTCGGTGCCACCGCTGTTGTTATGCAGCTGCCAATCGGCGCTGAGACAGAATTCAAGGGCGTTGTTGACCTGATCGAGATGAACGCTCTCGTTTGGCGCGACGAATCGCTGGGCGCGGCCTGGGACGTTACGGAAATCCCTGATGACCTGAAGGATAAGGCTGTTGAATATCGCGAAAAGCTGATCGAGACCGTTGTCGAGATCGACGAACAGGCGATGGAAGACTACCTGAACGGCATCATGCCCGATAATGACAAGATCCGCGCTCTCGTTCGTCAGGGCACGATTGAAGTCAAGTTCCATCCGATGTTCTGCGGTACTGCCTTCAAGAACAAGGGCGTTCAGCCTTTGCTCGACGCTGTCTGTGAGTATCTTCCTTCTCCGCTCGATATTCCTGCCATCAAGGGTATCGACGTCAAGACGGATGCTGAAATCGAACGTCATCCTGATGACGCCGAGCCTTTGTCGATGCTGGCGTTCAAGATCATGAACGACCCCTTCGTCGGTTCGCTGACATTCTGCCGTATCTACTCCGGCAAGCTCGAGAAGGGCGCGTCGGTCATGAATACGGTCAAGGAAAAGCGCGAACGCGTTGGCCGTATGCTCCAGATGCATTCCAACAGCCGTGAAGACATCGAAGAAGCCTTTGCAGGCGACATCGTTGCCCTGGCTGGCCTGAAGGAAAGCACCACGGGCGATACGCTCTGCGATCCCCTGAACCAGGTTATCCTGGAGCGCATGGAGTTCCCCGAGCCGGTCATTCAGATCGCCATCGAGCCGAAGACCAAGGGCGACCAGGAAAAGATGGGCCTCGCGCTCAACCGTCTTGCTGCTGAGGATCCGTCCTTCCGCGTCAAGACCGACCAGGAATCTGGCCAGACGATCATCGCCGGCATGGGTGAACTTCACCTCGACATCATCGTCGACCGTATGCGTCGTGAGTTCAAGGTAGAAGCAACTGTCGGCGCGCCGCAGGTTGCCTATCGCGAAACCATTACGCGTCAGCACGAAGAAGACTACACTCACAAGAAGCAGTCTGGTGGTACGGGCCAGTTCGCTCGCGTCAAGATCATCTTCGAACCCAATCCTGAGGGTGATGAGTTCAAGTTCGATTCGAAGATCGTCGGTGGCTCTGTTCCCAAGGAATACATCCCTGGCGTTCAGAAGGGCATCGAAAGCGTTCTGTCGTCCGGCCCGCTGGCTGGCTTCCCGATGCTCGGCGTCAAGGCGACGCTCATCGACGGTGCTTACCACGATGTCGACTCGTCGGTTCTGGCCTTCGAAATCGCCTCGCGTGCTTGCTTCCGTGAAGCGGCCAAGAAGGCTGGTGCTCAGCTGCTTGAGCCGATGATGAAGGTGGAAGTGGTTACGCCAGAAGATTACGTCGGTGACGTGATCGGCGACCTGAACTCCCGCCGTGGTCAGATCCAGGGCCAGGAAAGCCGTGGTATCGCCGTTGTCATCAACGCGCATGTGCCGCTGGCCAACATGTTCAAATACGTCGACAACCTGCGCTCCATGAGCCAGGGTCGCGCTCAGTACTCGATGGTGTTCGATCACTATTCGCCCGTTCCGAGCAATGTCGCTGCCGAAATTCAGGCAAAGTACTCCGGTCAGAAATGATCGGGGTAACCCGCCGGAACTGATAACAGGAATTTCCCCCTTCATGGGGATGAGATAATGGAGAGCCGAAAATGGCAAAGAGTAAGTTTGAGCGCAACAAGCCGCACGTTAACATCGGCACGATCGGCCACGTTGACCACGGCAAGACGTCGCTGACGGCAGCAATTACGAAGTATTTCGGTGAATACAAGGCGTATGACCAGATCGACGCTGCTCCGGAAGAAAAGGCCCGCGGGATCACCATTTCGACGGCGCACGTCGAATATGAAACGCCTGCCCGTCACTACGCTCACGTTGACTGCCCCGGCCACGCCGACTACGTCAAGAACATGATCACCGGTGCAGCGCAGATGGACGGCGCGATCCTGGTTTGCTCGGCAGCTGACGGCCCGATGCCGCAGACCCGCGAACACATTCTTCTGGCTCGCCAGGTTGGCGTTCCCGCCATCGTCGTGTTCCTGAACAAGGTTGACCAGGTTGACGACGAAGAGCTTCTGGAGCTGGTCGAACTGGAAGTGCGCGAACTTCTGTCGTCCTACGACTTCCCGGGCGACGATATTCCGATTGTCAAGGGTTCGGCTCTGGCTGCTCTGGAAGACAGCAACAAGAAGATTGGCGAAGACGCGATCCGCGAACTGATGGCGGCAGTTGACTCCTACATTCCGACGCCTGAGCGCCCGATCGACCAGCCGTTCCTGATGCCAATCGAAGACGTGTTCTCGATCTCTGGCCGTGGTACGGTTGTGACGGGTCGCGTTGAGCGTGGTATCGTCAAGGTTGGCGAAGAAGTCGAAATCGTCGGCATCCGCGCCACCTCGAAGACGACCGTTACCGGCGTTGAAATGTTCCGCAAGCTGCTCGATCAGGGTCAGGCTGGCGACAACATTGGTGCCCTGGTTCGTGGCGTACAGCGCGATGGCGTTGAGCGCGGTCAGATCCTGTGCAAGCCCGGCTCTGTCAAGCCACACAAGAAGTTCATGGCAGAAGCCTACATCCTGACGAAGGAAGAAGGCGGCCGTCATACACCGTTCTTCACCAACTACCGTCCGCAGTTCTACTTCCGCACGACGGACGTTACCGGTATTGTTTCCCTGCCGGAAGGCACGGAAATGGTTATGCCTGGTGACAACGTCACGGTTCAGGTTGAACTGATCGTTCCGATCGCCATGGAAGAAAAGCTGCGCTTCGCGATCCGCGAAGGTGGCCGTACCGTCGGCGCCGGCATCGTCGCTTCGATCATCGAATAAGACGTCTTCATACAGACGAAGAAGCGCGGCATTCGATGCCGCGCTTCTTTATTTCCGGGAATCAGTTGACGAATTGACGGGGACGTTGTATGCCCCCGCCACGAACAAGGAAGAGCGGCGTATCGCCCCTCTTTCCTCTGGCTCTGCTAAGTTTCGCGACCCGATCTTGGGTTGCACTGGTAGGGCCCCTGATGCAGTAAGGTGACATGGACGTCGAACCGTCCTTGTGATTTTTGACAATACGGGGCCGGCCAGAAATTGGTAATTCACTGTCTTTGCGTGAGCGGGGACGTTTAAGAAAAACGAATAAGGACACGTCGAATGAACGGCCAGAATATCCGTATCCGCCTGAAGGCGTTTGATCACCGGGTTCTCGATGCCTCTACGCGGGAGATCGTTTCTACCGCCAAGCGCACCGGTGCAAGCGTCCGCGGCCCGGTTCCGCTTCCGACCCGTATTGAAAAATTCACCGTCAACCGTTCGCCTCACGTCGACAAGAAGAGCCGCGAACAGTTTGAAATGCGCACGCATAAGCGTCTGCTGGACATCGTTGATCCGACTCCGCAGACCGTCGATGCTTTGATGAAGCTCGACCTGGCTGCTGGCGTAGACGTCGAAATCAAGCTTTAAAAACCAATTCCGGCGAGAGCCGAAATAACAAGGAAGGTACGTGGCAAGACCTGCCAACGACTTCTCGAAACGGGAAACCTGAAAGTCTGGAAGGACTGGAATGGAATCCTTAAACAAAGAGGCGGGCAAGGGCCGTAGGGCCCTTGTTTTACTCTCAAGAGGAATGAACCGATGCGTTCAGGTGTGATTGCACAGAAAGTGGGAATGACCCGGGTCTATAATGACGCCGGCGAGCATGTCCCGGTAACAGTACTACGCTTGGATAATTGCCAGGTCCTGGCTCAGCGGACTGTCGATAAGCACGGCTACACTGCCGTTCAGCTCGGCGCCGGTCAGGCCAAGGTCAAGAATACATCCAAGGCAATGCGCGGCAATTTTGCCGCTGCAAACGTCGAGCCCAAGGCTAAGCTCGTCGAATTTCGCGTTTCCGAAGACAACCTCATGGATGTCGGCTCCGAGCTGAAGGCTGGTCATTTTGAAGCCGGCCAGTTGGTTGACGTGACCGGTACCACGATCGGTAAGGGTTTTGCCGGTGCCATGAAGCGCCACAATTTCGGTGGTCTTCGTGCAACCCACGGCGTGTCCGTCTCGCACCGTTCACACGGCTCGACCGGTTCCAACCAGGATCCGGGCAAGGTCTGGAAGGGCAAGCGTATGGCCGGTCACATGGGTCAGACCCGCGTCACCACCCAGAATCTGGAAGTCGTTTCGACCGATGAAGATCGTGGCCTTATCCTGGTGAAGGGCGCTGTGCCCGGTTCCAAGGGTTCCTGGATCATCGTGCGCGACGCCGTCAAGTCGGCAGCGAAGTAAGGGAGCCAAACCATGGAACTCAACGTCAAAACCCTCGAGGGGACGGATGCCGGTACGGTTTCCCTGTCCGACGCCATTTTCGGCCTCGAACCCCGTCAAGATATCATTGCTCGCATGGTTCGTTGGCAGCTTGCCAAGAAACAGCAGGGCACACACAAGACCAAGACCCGTGCCGAAGTATCGCGCACCGGTGCCAAGATGTACAAGCAGAAGGGTACGGGCCGCGCTCGTCACCATTCGGCTCGCGCTCCGCAGTTCCGCGGCGGCGGCAAGGCCCACGGCCCAGTCGTTCGCAGCCACGAGCATGATCTTCCTAAGAAGGTTCGTGCGCTCGCTCTGCGTCACGCTCTGTCTGCCAAGTTCAAGGCTGACGAACTGATCATCGTCGATCAGCTTGTTGCTGCCGATGCCAAGACCAAGGCCGCCGTTGGCGTGTTCGAAGCTCTGGGGCTGAAGAATGCGCTGGTGATCGGTGGCGTCGAACTCGACGTCAATTTCAAGCTCGCTGCCGCGAACATCCCTAATATCGATGTTCTGCCGGTTCAGGGCATCAACGTTTATGACATTCTGCGTCGCGGTAAGCTCGTGCTTTCCAAGGCTGCGGTTGAAGCTCTGGAGGAGCGGTTCAAATGACTGATCTTCGCCACTACGACGTGATCGTATCTCCATCGATCACTGAAAAGTCCACGCTGGTTTCCGATTTTAACCAGGTGGTCTTCAACGTCGCCCGGACTGCTTCCAAGCCTGAAATCAAGGCTGCCGTCGAAGCACTGTTCGGTGTCAAGGTCACAGCTGTGAATACGCTGCTCCGCAAGGGCAAGACTAAGCGTTTCCGCGGCTTCGCCGGTAAGCAGAAGGATGTGAAGAAGGCGATCGTTACGCTCGCCGAGGGTCAGTCCATCGACGTCTCCACCGGTCTCTGAGGAACAGAAAAATGGCATTGAAAAATTTCAATCCGACAACCCCGAGCCAGCGTCAGCTGGTCATCGTTGACCGGTCGGGCCTTTACAAGGGCAAGCCTGTCAAGTCGCTGACCGAGGGTCTGTCTTCGAAGGGCGGTCGCAACAATCTCGGTCGCATCACCGTTCGCTTTCAGGGCGGCGGTCACAAGCGCACCTATCGTCTGGTGGACTTCAAGCGTCGCAAGTTTGACGTAGAAGGCACTGTCGAGCGTCTGGAATACGACCCCAACCGTACAGCGTTTATTGCGCTGATCACCTATGCCGATGGCGAGCAGGCCTATATCCTGGCTCCGCAGCGTTTGGCAGCCGGTGACAAGGTGATCGCATCGGACAAGGCTGTCGACGTCAAGCCCGGCAACGCTATGCCGCTGCAATACGTCCCGGTTGGCTCTATCGTTCACAATGTCGAGCTGAAGCCCGGCAAGGGTGGTCAGGTTGCCCGTTCCGCTGGTGCTTACGTTCAGCTGGTCGGCCGCGATGCCGGCATGGCTATCCTGCGCCTCAGCTCGGGCGAACAGCGCCTGGTGCATGGCACTTGCCTTGCAACGGTCGGCGCCGTGTCGAACTCCGACCACGGCAACATCAATGACGGCAAGGCTGGTCGTTCGCGTTGGCGCGGTAAGCGCCCGCACGTTCGAGGTGTCGTCATGAACCCAGTCGACCACCCGCACGGCGGTGGTGAAGGCCGCACCTCCGGTGGCCGTCATCCGGTTTCCCCTTGGGGTAAGCCGACCAAGGGCAAGCGTACGCGGTCGAACAAGTCCACGGACAAGTTCATCATGCGTTCCCGCCACCAGAAGAAGAAGTAAGAGAGGTAGTCAGAGATGGCTCGTTCAGTATGGAAAGGCCCCTTCGTTGACGGCTACCTTCTTAAGAAGGCGGAAAAAGTTCGCGAGAGCGGTCGTAGTGAAGTGATCAAGATGTGGACCCGTCGGTCGACGATCTTGCCCCAGTTTGTCGGTTTGACGTTCGGCGTCTATAACGGCAGCAAGCATATCCCGGTCAGCGTCAACGAAGACATGGTTGGCCATAAATTCGGTGAATTCGCTCCGACCCGGACCTATTACGGTCACGGTGCGGACAAGAAAGCGAAGAGGAAGTAACGATGGGCAAGGCAAAAGCCGAACGCCGGCTGAAGGATAACGAGGCGCAGGCCGTTGCGCGCACGCTCCGCGTCAGCCCTCAGAAGCTCAACCTGGTTGCAGCTTTGATCCGTGGCAAGAAGGTTGACCGCGCTCTGGCCGACCTGACATTCTCGCGCAAGCGCATTGCAGATACAGTGAAGAAGACACTGGAATCAGCTATTGCAAACGCTGAGAACAATCACGACCTCGACGTCGATCAGTTGATCGTCGCCGAAGCCTATGTTGGTAAATCGATCACCATGAAGCGTTTCCACGCTCGTGGCCGTGGCCGCGCATCGCGCATTGAAAAGCCATTCTCGCATCTGACGATTGTCGTGCGCGAAGTCGAAGCCAAAGGGGAGGCCGCATAATGGGTCAGAAAATCAATCCAATCGGTTTCCGCCTGGGCATTAACAGGACCTGGGATAGCCGTTGGTTCGCCGACAACGCTGAATACGGCAAGCTTCTTCATGAAGACCTGAAGATCCGCGCCTATTTGATGGATGAGCTGAAGCAGGCCGGTATCGCCAAGGTGGTTATCGAGCGTCCGCACAAGAAGTGCCGCGTCACGATCCACTCGGCTCGTCCGGGCCTGATCATCGGCAAGAAGGGTGCAGACATCGAAAAGCTTCGTAAGAAGCTTTCCGAAATGACCAATTCCGAAACGCACCTCAACATTGTTGAAGTGCGCAAGCCGGAAGTCGATGCAACGCTGGTCGCTCAGTCGATCGCCCAGCAGCTCGAGCGCCGTATCGCGTTCCGTCGTGCCATGAAGCGCGCCGTACAGTCCGCCATGCGTCTGGGTGCCGAAGGCATCAAGATCACCTGCGCTGGCCGTCTCGGTGGTGCCGAAATCGCTCGTACGGAATGGTACCGCGAAGGTCGCGTGCCGCTTCATACGCTGCGTGCCGATATCGATTACGGTGTAGCGGAAGCTACAACCGCTTATGGTATTTGCGGCATCAAGGTCTGGATCTTCAAGGGCGAAATCCTTGAGCATGATCCAATGGCCTCCGAGCGCCGGGCGCTGGAAAGCGACGCCCAAGGCGGCAACAACAACAACCGTCGTCGCGAGAACGCCTGATTAGGCGCGCCCGGAGAAAAGTTCGGAGAATAGATAAATGTTGCAGCCAAAGCGTACCAAGTACCGCAAGCAGTTCAAGGGACGCATCAAGGGCGTTGCCAAGGGCGGTTTCGACCTGGCGTTCGGTGAATTCGGCCTGAAGGCTCTTGAGCCCAACCGCGTTAATGCACGTGAGATCGAAGCGGCTCGCCGCGCGATCACCCGCTACATGAAGCGCGCAGGTCGTGTTTGGATCCGGGTATTCCCCGATGTGCCGGTAACGGCAAAGCCTACCGAAGTCCGTATGGGTAAGGGTAAGGGCTCTGTTGAATACTGGGCATGCAAGGTCAAGCCCGGCCGTATGATGTTCGAGATCGACGGTGTGTCCGAGGAAATCGCCCGCGAGGCGCTGCGTCTCGGCTCGGCCAAGCTCTCGGTGAAAACGCGCTTCGTACAGCGCATTGCAGAGTAAGGATCAAGCCATGAAAGCCGCAGATGCACGCGCCATGAGCGCTGATCAGTTGAAGGATGAGTTGGGCAACCTGAAGAAAGAGCAGTTTAACCTGCGCTTCCAGAAGGCAACTGGCCAGCTTGAAAAGTCCTCGCGCATCAACGAGGTCCGCAAGGACATCGCCCGCGTGAAAACCATTGCCCGCCAGAAGGCGGCAGAAGCCAAGGCCTAAAGGACCAGAAGAACAATGCCGAAACGCATTCTGCAGGGCGTCGTGGTCAGCGACAAGAACGAGAAGACCGTTGTAGTTCGGGTTGAGCGTCGATTCGCTCACCCGCTGCTTCAGAAGACCGTTCGTCGCTCGAAGAAATACAAGGCTCACGACGAGAGCAATCAGTATAAGATTGGTGACGTGGTTTCCATTGAGGAATGCGCACCGATTTCCAAGGATAAGTGCTGGACGGTCGTTTCCGCCCAGGCTTAATTTGCAGAGAAATGGGGGAGGCCACTTGCGCCTTTCCCAAAAATCTGTAGAAGCACCGCAACGGCGCAAGAACGCTCCATCGAGAGCGTTCTTTTGCTTTGAGCGCAGGGAAGGTCCTTTTTAAGGAAACCACCTTGGCAAGATCCTCCTCCGCTCGAAAAGACATAAAGATCCATAAGCCGGAATAGGGGGCATCGCCCAACCGTTCCGGTATAACGAGAAGGCGACCTGACATGATTCAGATGCAGACTAACCTCGACGTTGCCGATAATTCCGGCGCGCGTCGTGTCATGTGCATCAAAGTGCTGGGCGGTTCTAAGCGCAAATACGCTTCGGTCGGCGACATTATCGTCGTTTCGATCAAGGAAGCTATTCCGCGCGGCCGCGTGAAAAAGGGTGATGTGATGAAGGCCGTGGTGGTTCGCACCGCCAAGGACATCCGTCGCGCCGACGGCAGCGTCATCCGCTTCGATAACAACGCAGCCGTTCTTATCGACAACAAGAAAGAGCCAATCGGCAGCCGTATCTTCGGACCGGTTCCGCGCGAACTTCGCGCTAAGAACCACATGAAGATCATCTCGCTGGCTCCTGAAGTTCTTTAAGGGGAGCGATTGACGATGCAAAAGATTCGTAAGGGCGACAAGGTCGTCGTACTCACCGGTAAGGACAAGGGTCGTTCTGGTGAAGTCATTCAAGTGATGCCGAAGGAAGACCGTGCGGTCGTTCAGGGGATCAACGTCGTAAAGCGCCACCAGCGCCAGACGCAGACCCAGGAAGCCGGTATCATCAACAAGGAAGCCTCTGTGCACCTTTCCAACCTTGCTATTGCAGACAAGGACGGTAAGCCGACTCGCGTTGGTTTCTCCGTTGTCGATGGCAAGAAGGTTCGCGTTGCCAAGCGTTCGGGGGAAGTGATCGATGGCTGAGACCAAGTATGAGCCACGGCTCAAGGCAGAATATGTAAGCCGCATTCGTCAGGCGCTTCGGGAACAGTTTTCCTACGCCAACGAAATGCAGATCCCGAAGCTTGACAAGATCGTCATCAACATGGGCGTGGGCGAGGCAACTGCCGATTCCAAGAAGCCCACGGTTGCTGCTGCGGATCTGGCCGCGATTGCTGGTCAGAAGCCGGTCATCACCCGGGCTCGTAACTCTATCGCTGGTTTCAAGGTCCGCGAAGACATGCCGATTGGCGCAAAGGTTACCCTGCGCGGCGCTCGCATGTATGAGTTCATGGACCGTCTGATCAACATCGCGCTTCCGCGCGTTCGCGACTTCCGGGGCTTGAACCCGAAGAGCTTTGACGGCCGTGGCAACTTCGCCATGGGCATCAAGGAACACATTGTGTTCCCAGAGATCAACTACGATAAGGTTGATCAGATGTGGGGCATGGACATCATCGTTTGCACGACGGCTCCAACGGATGACGAAGCACGGGCTCTTCTAAAAGAGTTCAACTTCCCCTTCCGTCAATAACCGTAACGACGAGCGTAGAAGAGGAACTTCAATATGGCGAAGACAAGCGCAGTTGAAAAGAACAAGCGCCGCCGCAAGACAGTTGCCCAGCAATCCGCCAAGCGCGCTGAGCTGAAGGCAATCATCATGAACCAGTCCCTGTCGATCGAGGACCGTTTCAAGGCAACCCTGAAGCTGGCAGAAATGCCGCGTGATGGCTCCAAGACCCGCATCCGTAACCGTTGCGAAGTCACCGGTCGTCCGCGTGCATTTTATCGCAAGCTCAAGATGTCGCGTATCGCACTTCGTGAGCTTGGCAATTCCGGCAAGGTGCCGGGTATTGTAAAGTCGAGCTGGTAAGGAGACGGGCAAATGACGATGACTGATCCGTTGGGCGATATGCTCACCCGTATCCGGAATGGTGCTGCCCGCCGTAAGGCTTCGGTGGTTACTCCGGCTTCCAAGCTGCGTGCGCGCGTTCTGGATGTTCTTCAGGCTGAAGGCTACATTCGTGGCTATTCTGAAATCGACCATGGTAACGGCAAGGCCGAGATCACGATCGAACTGAAATATTATGAAGGCGCGTCGGTGATCCGTGAGATCGGCCGCGTGTCCAAGCCGGGCCGCCGAGTCTATGTCTCGGTTAAGTCCATTCCGCAGGTCGCGAACGGCCTCGGCATTACCATCCTTTCGACTCCGAAGGGCGTAATGGCCGATCACCAGGCTCGCGAACAGAATGTTGGTGGCGAGGTTCTCTGCTCTGTCTTCTAAGACAGCGCAGAGATCTCCCTAGCGAACAGACAGGATAATCACATGTCTCGTATCGGTAAAAAGCCCGTTCAGGTTCCTGCAGGGATCACGGCCTCGGTTGATGGCCAGAAAGTAACTGCCAAGGGCCCGAAGGGCGAACTCTTCTTCGTCGCAAATGACGAAATCTCGGTTGCGCTTGAGGACAATGCAATTGTCGTCAAGCCAGTCAACGACTCCAAGGATGCGCGTTCAAAGTGGGGCATGTCCCGTACGATGATCGAAAACATCCTGAAGGGTGTCAAGGACGGCTACGAGCGCAAGCTCGAAATCAACGGCGTTGGTTACCGCGCATCTTTGCAGGGCAAGAACCTGCAACTGGCGCTCGGTTTTTCCCACGACGTTGTGTATGAGCCGCCGCAGGGCATCACTATCGCCGTTCCGAAGCCGACGGAAATCGTGGTTTCCGGGATCAACAAGCAGCAGGTCGGTCAGGTCGCTGCCGAGATCCGCGAATATCGCGGCCCCGAGCCCTATAAGGGCAAGGGCGTCAAGTATGCCGAAGAGCGGATCGTCCGCAAAGAAGGCAAGAAGAAGTAAGGAACGCGCGAAATGGCAAGCAGAAAAGAAGCACTTGTACGTCGTGCCAACCGCGTACGGCGTCAGATCAAGGCGGTGGCCAATGGCCGTCCGCGTCTGTCGGTACATCGCTCTTCGAAGAACATCTACGTCCAGGTTATCGACGACGTGGCCGGCCGTACGTTGGCTGCCGCATCGACGCTGGACGGCAGCCTGCGCTCTTCGCTGAAGACCGGCGCCGACACGGCAGCAGCCGCTGCTGTTGGCAAGCTGGTCGCCGAGCGTGCTGTTGCCGCTGGTGTGAAGGAAGTCGTGTTCGATCGCGGCGCCTTCATCTATCATGGCCGCATCAAGGCACTGGCAGAAGCCGCCCGCGAAGGTGGTCTGTCGTTCTAAGGAATAGCCGCCCGGATGCGCTTGTATCCGGGCGGTTTCGCGGCTTTGCCGCATAGACCGGAAAGAG
Source organism: Gillisella vitis (assembly GCF_021559775.1). Classification (GTDB taxonomy): domain Bacteria; phylum Pseudomonadota; class Alphaproteobacteria; order Rhizobiales; family Rhizobiaceae; genus Allorhizobium; species Allorhizobium ampelinum. The sequence goes on from NZ_CP056047.1 coordinate 1,104,222, forward strand.
CCTGACCCGTTAGGGGAGGGTCTTATTCAAGATTGTAATCTGCCGATTGCACCCGGAAAAGAAAAAAGGAAAAGGACAATGGCACAAGAAAAGCGTGGTTCGCGGGACGACCGTCAGAACCGTGAAGAGCGCGATAGCGAATTTGTCGACAAGCTGGTCGCCATCAATCGCGTCGCCAAGGTCGTCAAGGGCGGCCGTCGTTTTGGTTTCGCTGCTCTCGTCGTCGTCGGCGACCAGAAGGGTCGTGTTGGCTTCGGTCATGGCAAGGCACGTGAAGTGCCGGAAGCCATTCGCAAGGCAACCGAGTCCGCCAAGCGCGACTTGATTTTCGTACCGCTGCGTGATGGCCGTACGCTGCATCATGACGTTCATGGCCGTCACGGCGCCGGCAAAGTGCTGCTGCGGTCTGCTAAGGCTGGTACCGGTATCATCGCCGGTGGTCCGATGCGCGCCGTTTTCGAAACGCTCGGCATGCATGACGTTGTTGCGAAGTCGACCGGTTCGTCGAACCCTTACAACATGGTTCGTGCAACGTTCGATGCGCTGAAGCACCAGGTTCATCCGAAGGACGTCGCTGCACAGCGTGGCCTGAAGTATGCGACCTTGCAGGCTCGTCGTGCCGCGTCCGGCAACGGTTCTGAAGAATAAGGAGCTGGACAATGGCCAAGAACACTGAAGCCCAGAAGACGATCACGGTCGAGCAGATCGGTTCGCCTATTCGCCGCCCGGCTGTACAGCGCCAGACGCTTATCGGCCTGGGTCTCAACAAGATGCATCGGGTCCGCACGTTGGAAGATACGCCTTCGGTTCGTGGCATGATCCGTGCTGTCCAGCATCTCGTTCGCGTCGTCGACGAGAAGTGAGACGGAGGAAACTGTCATGAAACTGAATGAAATCAAAGACAATGAAGGCTCCAGCAAGGACCGTATCCGCGTAGGTCGCGGTATCGGTTCCGGCAAGGGCAAGACCGGTGGCCGTGGCGTCAAGGGTCAGAAGGCGCGTTCGGGCGTTGCCGTCAATGGCTTCGAAGGCGGCCAGATGCCGATCTATCGCCGCCTGCCGAAGCGTGGCTTCAACAACATCTTCGCTTCCGAATTCACGACCGTTTCGCTCGGTCGGATTCAGACAGCGATCGATGCCGGCAAGCTCGACGCTTCCGCCACCATCGATGCAGCAGCTCTCAAGGCTGCTGGCGTGATTCGCCGCCTTAAAGACGGTGTTCGCGTCCTCGGTGACGGTGAATTGACGACGAAGGTAACGATTGAAGTTGCCGGCGCTTCCAAGCCAGCGGTCGAAAAGATCGAAAAGGCGGGCGGCACGATCAAGCAGCTGTCAGCTGCTGCGGAAAAGTCGGAATAATCGATTAATATTATCGCCCGGGGTGCTTCACACCGGGCGATTTTTCTACCATATGTGTGCCTCGCGACCCATTGGCGGCTCCTGTGTCGCTTTCTCCCCAAATCATCTTGGTTTGGGGAGAAAGCGACACAGCACTTTTTGAGTGATAAAGCAGCTTTCGTGTGTTTGAAAAAATGCACAGCGCTTTATGTTCCGTCTTCCGGGAATTTCGGAAACAGAGGGAGAGGCATCTGGTTGCACTGCAATCGCTCCGCCCCCGGTTTTCTGCGAGAGAGAACGAACTTTACCTTCGGCAGGCTGTCCATCGTCAAGCCGCCGTATATGGTGACGCGGAGAATTTTATGGCTTCTGCAGCGGAACAATTGGCCTCGAACCTGAACTTTTCAACCTTTGCGAAGGCAGAGGATTTGAAAAAGCGCATCTGGTTCACGCTGGCCGCCCTTCTTGTCTATCGTCTAGGTACCCATATTCCGCTGCCTGGCCTCAACCCCGAGGCCTATGCGGCTGCCTTTAAAGGCCAGTCCGGTGGTATTCTGGGACTGTTCAACATGTTTTCCGGTGGCGCGGTGCAGCGCATGGCGATTTTCGCCCTCGGCATCATGCCCTATATTTCAGCGTCTATCATCGTTCAGTTGATGACGTCAGTTGTTCCCTCGCTTGAGAACCTCAAGAAGGAAGGCGAGCAGGGGCGCAAGATCATCAATCAATATACCCGTTACGGCACTGTTCTGCTCGGCACGCTTCAAGCCTATGGCATTGCGGTTGGGCTGGAGCACGGCAATGGCTTGGTGACCGATCCTGGCTTGTTCTTCCGCCTTTCGACTGTCGTGACCCTTTTGGGTGGTACGATGTTCCTGATGTGGCTCGGCGAGCAGATCACCTCGCGCGGTATTGGTAACGGTATTTCGCTGATTATCTTCGCGGGTATTGCCGCTGGTCTGCCGACTGCTCTTGCTGGTACGTTGGAGCTTGGCCGCACCGGGGCTTTGTCCACAGCTTTGATCCTGACGGTGATTCTGGTGGCGATTGGCGTGATTGCGCTGATCGTGTTCTTCGAGCGCGCCCAGCGCCGCTTGCTGATCCAGTATCCGAAGCGCCAGGTCGGCAACCGGATGTTCCAGGGTGACACCTCGCATCTGCCACTGAAGCTGAACACCTCGGGCGTGATTCCCGCGATCTTCGCATCTTCGCTGTTGCTGCTGCCGGCGACTGCTGCTGGCTTCACCGGTGGCTCAACGCTGCCAGCCTGGGCGACCACCATCATCAGCGCGCTTGGCCATGGCCAGCCTGCCTATATGGTGCTCTATGCGCTGCTGATCGGCTTCTTTGCATTCTTCTATACGGCCATTGTTTTCAATCCGAAGGACACGGCCGACAATCTTAAAAAGCATGGCGGCTTCATTCCGGGGATTCGTCCCGGCGAGCGCACGGCTGAATATATCGATTATGTGCTGACGCGAATTACCGTCGTTGGCGCCATTTACCTTGTCTTCGTCTGTATCCTTCCCGAAATTTTGGTTTCTCAGACCGGGGTGCCCTTATCCCTTGGTGGTACGTCGCTTTTGATTGTTGTCAGCGTTACCCTGGATACGGTAGCACAGGTACAGGGTCACCTGATTGCTCAGCAATATGAGGGGCTGATCAAGAAATCGAAGTTGCGTGGAGGAAAGAGGGGACGATGAGGTTAATTCTATTGGGGCCTCCGGGTGCGGGTAAAGGCACTCAGGCCCAGAGGATCGTCGACAAATACGGTATTCCGCAATTGTCGACGGGTGATATGCTGCGGGCCGCTGTGTCGGCGCAGACTGAGGTCGGTAAGCGCGCCAAGGCGGTGATGGATGCCGGAAAACTGGTCTCGGACGATATCGTCATTGCGATTGTTTCCGAGCGGATCGATCAGGATGATTGCAGCAATGGCTTCATTCTCGATGGGTTTCCGCGGACATTGATCCAAGCGGATGCTACTGAAAAGATGCTTGCAGTTAAGGGGCTTGATCTCTCCGCTGTGGTTGAAATCAGGGTTGAAGACGAAATTCTGGCGGATCGAATCGCTGGTCGTTATACCTGTGCCAATTGCGGGACGGGCTATCATGACGAGAATCTCAAGCCGAAGGTGGAGGGGGTCTGCGATAAATGCGGATCGACTCACTTCAAACGCCGTCCCGATGACAATCGCGATACAGTAAAGACCCGTCTACAGGCCTATTATAAGGAGACTTCTCCCTTGATCGGCTATTACTATGCCAAGGGAAAACTCCATTCTGTCGACGGTATGGCCGAAATCGACCAGGTTACGGCGGAAATCGAGACGGTCTTGTCCGGTCTCTGATCGGATATCCATGAATTTCTTTAGCGGAACGGTTGCTTTTCGTCACTGGTTCCGCTAGATAGCGCGCCAACTCGCTAAAGATCAACGGTCGGCGCGTTCTTCCTACGGAGGAAGACGGGTTCGGTCGTTTTGACTTGTTGAGAACCCAAAAATCAATCGGCGGCCTTGTCACGGCTGTCAAACGACACACCACTTGCCGGATGGCAACTGGAACGCAAGGAGAATAGGCGTGGCACGTATCGCTGGCGTCAACATCCCAACGGCAAAGCGCGTAGTTATCGCGCTGACCTATATTCATGGGATTGGTCCGAAGTTCGCACAGGAAATCATGGAAAAGGTTGGCCTTTCCGCCGACCGCCGCGTTCATCAGCTGACAGATGCTGAAGTTCTGGCTATCCGTGAAACCATCGACCGCGATTACCAGGTCGAAGGTGACCTGCGTCGCGACACCGCAATGAACATCAAGCGTTTGATGGATCTGGGCTGCTACCGCGGTCTGCGCCATCGTCGCGGTCTGCCTGTTCGCGGTCAGCGTACCCATACCAATGCTCGTACTCGCAAGGGTCCGGCAAAGGCTATCGCTGGTAAGAAGAAGTAAGGTTCGCTGTATGGCGAGCTTGAGGCTGGCACGTCAGTGCCGGCCTTGTTGCAGTTTTGGAAAGGGCACGTTGTCCTTTCCGGTGGAGCCGCTGGTGTTACGGCGGTGTAGAGATCAATGAAAGGGAATTGAATGGCCAAGGAAGCCACACGCGTTCGCCGTAGAGAGCGCAAAAATATTTCGTCGGGTGTTGCGCACGTCAACTCGACATTCAACAACACGATGATCACCATCACTGACGCGCAGGGCAATGCGATTGCCTGGTCGTCCGCTGGTGCCAAGGGCTTCAAGGGTTCGCGTAAGTCGACCCCGTTTGCCGCTCAGATCGCTGCTGAAGATTGCGCCAAGAAGGCTCAGGAACACGGCATGAAGTCGCTGGAAGTCGAAGTTTGCGGTCCGGGTTCTGGCCGTGAATCGGCTCTGCGCGCTTTGCAGGCTGCGGGCTTCATGATCACCTCGATCCGCGATGTGACCCCGATCCCGCACAATGGCTGCCGTCCTCGCAAGAAGCGCCGCGTCTGATCATTCTTCGTCCGGCCGGGATATGCGCACATGCGGTCCCGGTTCTTCTCATGCTCGGTCGTCACGATTGAATAGTGGCGACGAACGGAAGGTAAACATATGATTCAGAAGAATTGGCAGGAACTGATCAAGCCGAACAAGGTTGAGTTCTCCTCCAGCGGTCGCACCAAGGCCACCCTGGTTGCCGAACCGCTTGAGCGGGGCTTCGGTCTGACGCTCGGCAACGCGCTTCGTCGCGTTTTGCTGTCGTCGCTGCGTGGTGCTGCCGTGACGGCAGTTCAAATCGACGGCGTTCTGCATGAATTCTCGTCGATCCCAGGTGTTCGCGAAGATGTCACCGACATCGTTTTGAACATCAAGGAAATTGCCATCAAGATGGACGGCGACGATGCCAAGCGCATGGTCGTCCGCAAGCAGGGTCCAGGCGTCGTGACCGCTGGAGATATCCAGACGGTTGGCGATATCGAGATCCTCAATCCGAACCATGTCATCTGCACGCTGGATGAAGGTGCGGAAATCCGGATGGAATTCACGGTCAACAACGGTAAGGGCTATGTCCCCGCCGATCGTAACCGCGCAGAAGATGCACCGATTGGGCTTATCCCGGTCGACAGCCTCTATTCGCCGGTCAAGAAAGTGTCCTACAAGGTGGAAAACACCCGCGAAGGCCAGGTTCTTGACTACGACAAGCTGACCATGACGATCGAGACTGATGGGTCTGTTTCGGGTGAAGATGCGGTGGCTTTCGCTGCCCGTATTCTCCAGGATCAGCTGTCTGTCTTCGTCAACTTCGATGAGCCGCAGCGTGAAGCTGAAGAAGAAGCCGTTACCGAACTGGCTTTCAACCCGGCTCTCTTGAAGAAGGTCGACGAACTCGAGCTTTCGGTTCGTTCGGCCAACTGCCTGAAGAACGACAATATCGTATATATTGGCGATCTGATCCAGAAGACCGAAGCCGAAATGCTGCGCACACCGAATTTTGGCCGCAAATCGCTGAACGAGATCAAGGAAGTTTTGGCTTCCATGGGCCTGCATCTGGGTATGGAAGTTCCTGCCTGGCCGCCGGAAAACATCGAAGATCTCGCCAAGCGCTACGAAGACCAATATTAATCTTAGATAAGGCAGGTTGAACTCTGCCTTTCCAGTCAAACTGCGGATCTTGATCCGTATGTGTCAGGAAACGGCAGGGCCGCAACAAGCGCGGGAACCTGCATTGAAGGAGAATAGCCATGCGCCATCAGAAAGCCGGCCGCAAGCTGAACCGTACCGCGAGCCACCGTAAGGCAATGTTTGCCAATATGGCGGCTTCGCTCATCACCCATGAGCAAATTGTTACCACCCTGCCTAAGGCGAAGGAAATTCGCCCGATCGTCGAACGGCTTGTCACACTCGGCAAGCGTGGCGACCTGCACGCTCGTCGTCAGGCCATTTCGCAGATCAAGGATCAGGATGCTGTTCGCAAGCTGTTCGATGCGATTGCGACCCGTTACGCCAGCCGTAACGGCGGCTACCTTCGCATCATGAAGGCTGGCTTCCGTCAGGGCGACAACGCTCCTCTGGCCGTTATCGAGTTCGTTGAGCGCGATGTCGACGCCAAGGGTGCAGCTGACAAGGCTCGCGTTGCCGCAGAAGCAGAAACCGCTGAAGCAGCATAAGCCATAAGCGACGTTAAGTCGTTTGTTTCAGGGCCGGATGGGAAACCATCCGGCCCTTTTCCGTTTTCTGGCTCACTGCTCCAAGTCTTTCCGGGAGAGTTGTGTTTAGGCGTCGCGCCGTTGTTGGTTAATGTTCAGGATCGCCTATGCCTCTGGTCTATGGTTTTGACCTGAAATTCTGTCCGGGCTAAGAAGGAGATCTCCCTCCCTGCAATGCTGCCATTGCCCTTCGACAAAGAGACCTATCCCATGATGCCAAGATTGCCTGCATTCGCCACTGCGATGATTGTCACGGCCTTGACGGTGGCGTCCAGCGCCATTGTCAGTCAAGCCGCGTCGTCGGCTTCCAGCCGGGGAGTGAAAACAATCGCTCCAAAAGTTCTTGTTATCACGATGTTTGGCGAAGAGACCAAGCCTTGGCTGGCGGGGCGCAAGCTGACGACGAAAGTTAAAGTGCCAGGCCTGTCGAAAGAGTATCCTGAGGTCGCCTGCGATCGTCAGGGCCTCTGCGTGATGACCACGGCAATGGGCTATGCCAATGCGGCGAGTTCGACCATGGCGGTGTCGTTCGACCGTCGGTTTGACCTTCGCAACACCTATGTGTTGATTGCAGGAATTGCGGGCGTCAATCCGAAGGAAGGAACTCTGGGATCTGCGCTCTGGGCCAGATATGTGGTGGATGGCGGATTGCGGCATGATATCGATGCCCGCCAGATCGACAAGGACTGGCCAGACGGGCAGGTGCCGCTGGGTGCGGCAAGTCCGGCCGCCAAACCAACCTGGGCAGCGGGGACGGAGGTCTACGCGCTGAACGAGGCGCTGGTCCAAAAGGCCGTGGCGCTGACTGGATCCGTCGAACTGATGGACAGCGATGCCGCCAAGACTTATCGCGCCGCCTATGCCGCGCCGGCAGCCAAGGCTGCCCCGTCTGTGAAGATTTGCGACACGGTCTCAGGCGATACCTATTGGCATGGGGCAAAGGATGCTGAAGCCACAGAACGGTTTGCCGCATTGGTCACCGATGGGAAAGCCCATTACTGCACCACCCAGATGGAGGATAATGCGACGCTCACAGCTTTGAAGCGCGCGTCGGAGGCCAGGCGTCTCGATTTCAACCGTATTCTGGTGTTGCGCACGGCTTCCAATTTTGACCGTGAGCCGTTTGGCCGCACTGCGATCGAATCGCTGACGTCGAAGTCCGGCGGCTTCATGCCATCAGTCACAAATGCTTATAGGGTTGGGAGTCGGTTCGCCGATGCCGTTATCGCGGACTGGAAAACGTGGAAGGAAGGGGAGGGTTGGAAATAGACCATACAGCGAGTGTCGTGAGTGCCCTATACCAAGGCGAATATGCTAACGCATGTTCGCCTTGAAGAGATTGTAAATATCTCCAATGCATCGGAGACTTGTGTTATTTGCAAAAGGAATACGAAGAGTCATTTTTAATGACTCTTCGTATTATGCGTTTTATGGTTTTATTAAAAAAATAAGCCATTAAGGACGTCAGCCCCTAACCGAAATGTGGCATCCAAGTGGATACTGGTGCCGAGTCGCCTTGCGGTGCGTGTGTCGGGCGGTTTGTCTTGCTGGAGATATCTTCGCGAAACATTCTGCGCACTCACCTGTTGTGAGGCATTTGTTTCGCAACGTTAGAAAATTCAGTTCAAGTCTGTCGTTTTAATTGGGAAATTTCAGGCCAATAGCCGATGTCGCGGATCGTCATTCTCGGTAATGCTGGTGGTGGAAAATCTACTCTCGCTCGCAAGCTTGGCGAGAAGCGAGGTTTACCGCATGTCGAAATCGACCGCTTTCTTTGGCAAGAAGGTTGGATTCTAACCCCGCCTGACGTCTATGCACTCAAGCATGAGAAAATTATTTCTGAAGATGCCTGGGTGATCGACGGGCTAGGCAGCCTGGACTCAATCCCGTCCCGCGTTGCGCGGGCAACGGAAATCATCCTCATCGACATGGCGTTATGGATGCATTTCTGGCTTGCGGCAGAACGGCAGATGGCATGGATGGCTGGGAAACTCGAACATGCCCCAGGCGGTTTTTCTGCTATGCCACCCACGCGAGAGCTTTTCCATACGATTTGGGATGTCGATCAGGGATGGATGCCGACAATTCGAGAGCTTTGCGCTGAGGCTAAACTCCAAGGCAAACCGCTGGTGCAGCTCAGCAGCTTAGACGAGCTGAATGCATTCGCAAATGATATCTGATCCGGATGCGTCGCGATTTACGCGGAATCCCTGCCTGGGTTTCGCGAGAGATATTGGAGGCAGAAAGTATTCCACATTTAAGTTAGGGCTGGAGCAAGGGCGCGGCGTGTTTTTCGAGCCTTGTATGTCGGTCTTCGGAATCGGCATAAAGCCTGTCGGGTTCAATCTAAACCTGACAGGCTTGAAGACGAATTGACCGGCGTCACAGCCGATCACTGAATGTTGTAATCCCGCTTCAAAATGTCCAGCAAACTGGATTCGGAGGGTGGCTCCACCAACTCGTTCCACGTTTCAACCGGTGAAAAGCCGAATTGCTGGTAGAGTTGCAGGGCGCGGGGATGGTCGAGTGTATTTGTCATTACCGAGATTTTGGTTGGTGCGGTCGACCAGGCGGCATAGAGGGCCTGAAGCAGGAACCATTTGCCGATTCCAAGTCCCAGTGCATGTTCGAACAGGCCGAAATAGGACAGCTCGACGGTATTGTCCGGTTGCTGGGTCAGCTCGAAGAAGCCCGCTGGGGCGCCATTGACGTAAAGCACACAGATTGACACATCCGGGCTATGGATGGTCGCCTTCAGCTCGGCATCGCTCATCTGCAGGCGCTTGTACCAGTGCCAGCGGGAGCCGACCTGCCGATAGAGGAAGCGGTAATAGGGTAGGGGCATTTCAGTGGCGCGGATGATTGCCGTCTGGATATTGATCGGCACTGGCAAGCTGGATTTCGGGGGCGCGGTCATTTCCAGCTTGGTGACATGGGCGGTTAGAAGCGTGGGTAACTCGCCTTCAATCGCATCTGCTGGTCCGGTTACCACCGGAGTATCCTTGCGAGAGCCCCATTCTGACCAGGAGCCGTCATAGAGCGTATTGTCGTGATGGCCGAGCGATTGTAGCGCCAGCGTCACTGCTGCAGCCGTAACCCCGGAGCCGCAGCTGGTAACGATCGGGCGTGTCAGGTCAATGCCCGCCTCGGTAAAAATCGCCCGTAGCGCGGAGAGATCTTTTAATCGCCCATTCTCGCTCAAAATCGATGCAGGCACAGACCGTGCCCCCGGCATATGGCCGGAGCGTATTCCGGCCCGTGGTTCGGCATCCTGACCGGTGAAGCGGCCTGCGGGGCGCGCGTCTGCCACCTGCTTCAAGCCCTCATCGACAATGGTGCGCATCTCGGCGAAGGATGTTACCTGGGCTTCGCTGAACGTTGCGTTGAAAATGGCGGGCGCAGGCTCGGGCAAGTCGACTTCCAAAGGCAGGCCCTGTTGCTTCCAGCCATCCAGACCGCCATCGAGAACAAACACATCGCGCGCACCCATCACACGCAGCATCCACCAGACGCGCGGTGCGGAATAAACTCCGGGGCCGTCATAGACAACAATAGTATCCGTGTCGGCAATGCCGAGCTTGCCAACGGCCTCGGAAAATCTCTCTGGCGAGGGCAATGTGTGGGGCAAGGAGGAGGAATGATCTGCGATTTGGTCTTGATCGAAAAACACAGCGCCAGGAATGTGACCACTGGCATATTCATCTGCCGCATTACGGTTGTGAACTGGCAAATACACCGATGCATCGACGACCTTGAATTGAGGTGCGCCCAATTGCTTCTGTACCCACTCGGCCGATACGACGAAACGGCTTTTCTCCGCAGACATGCTTCTCTCCATGCTTGTCAGGCAGAGGGTTCCAGCGTACCGAAGCGAATACGGAAGCGCCGGTTCTCCTTGCCCTTTTTCTCGATCTTGGCGATGTGAATCGCACCGACCTCCTGGGTCTCGGAAACATGTGTGCCGCCGCAGGGCTGGCTGTCAACGGATGAATTCTCTCCGATGCAAACAAGGCTAACGCGACCCAAACCCATCGGTGGGCGCACATTCTTGGATTTGACGATATCCGGATTGGCTGCCAGTTGCGCGTCGGTGATCCATTCCAGGTAAACCGGATGGTTTTCCTCCACCAACCGCATCAGATCCGCCGTCACCGTTTCGCGGTCGATGGCGTCGCTCATGTCGAAATCCACCCGGCTTTCATCCTCGCCGACCGCAGCACCGGTAATGGGAAACGGGCAGACCACCGACAGCAGATGGCAGGCGGTATGCATCCGCATCAGTTTGTAGCGGCGTGGCCAATCCACATGCAGGACCAGTTTTTCGCCAATGTCAGGACTTGGCTGGCCCTCCAGCGGCTGGTGCAGAATGATAGTCTTGTCCGGGCCGTGGCGCGTCAGGCCAAGTTGAATGGTCGAGCCATCGGCCCGTTCCAGAAATCCGGTATCGCCCGGCTGGCCGCCGGATGTGGCGTAAAAACAGGTCTGGTCAAGCTCAATTGAGCCGTCGTCATGCACGGTTGTCACCACCGCCTCTGCCGTCGAAAGGTAAAAGTCGTCACGAAACAGAGGCAATGTTGGCATGGGGCTCAGACAGGTTCGAAGGGAATGGAAATGTCAGTTTTGCCGCCCAGCCATGTCGGCTGCGGCAGGCCCTTTTCTTTGAGGAAGGCCGGATTATAGAGCTTCGACTGGTAGCGATTGCCATAATCGCACAGGATGGTCACGATGGTATGACCCGGCCCAAGATCGCGCGCCAGCCGGATGGCACCGGCAATATTGATGCCGGAAGAGCCGCCAAGGCAGAGGCCTTCCTGTTCGACCAGATCGAAAATGATCGGCAGGGCTTCGCTGTCGGGGATGAGGTAAGAGAAATCAGGCGTAAATCCTTCCAGATTGGCGGTAATCCGGCCCTGGCCGATGCCTTCGCTGATTGAGGAACCAGAGGATTTCAATTCGCCATTCCGGTAGAATTCATAGAGCGCGGCTCCTTCGGGATCGGCAAGGCCGATTTTGACGCCAGGCTTCAGGTTTCGCAGTCCGATCCCCGTGCCTGCCAGCGTGCCACCGGAGCCGACCGCGCAGATGAAACCATCAACAGCACCGCCGGTATCCTCAAATATCTCCCGGGCTGTTGTCTCGATATGAGCGTCCCGATTGGCGGTATTGTCAAACTGATTGGCCCAGATCGCGCCGTTCGGTTCGGTTTTCGCCAGCTGGGCCGCAAGCCGTCCGGAAAGCTTCACATAATTATTCGGGTTCTTATAGGGAACGGCGGGAACCTCGACCAGTTCGGCACCCAGTAGCCGCAATGCGTCCTTCTTTTCCTGGCTCTGGGTTTCCGGAATGACGATCACGGTGCGGTAGCCAAGCGCCTTGGCGACCAGGGTCAGTCCGATACCGGTATTACCGGCTGTACCCTCGACAATCACGCCGCCAGGCCGCAGCAATCCGCGCCGTTCGGCATCGCGGATAATGTAGAGCGCGGCACGGTCCTTGACGGACTGGCCGGGATTGAGAAACTCGGCCTTGCCCAAAATGGTGCAGCCGGTTGCCTGCGAAGCGGCTTTCAGCCGGATCAGCGGCGTGTTGCCGATGGCGTCTAGAACGGAGGGGTGGAATGCCATGAGCGCACTTTCTGTTTCCCGAACAATAGAAAGTGTGTTTTCGGTCTACAAGCCCTGCATGACAAGAAATGCAATTTCTTGCTGTGGCATCAACCCGGAAAACCTTGCCTCAGTATGTGGGTAAAGCGTCCGTGCACCTGTTATTCAGTCCGGCGAGCCGGTTGATTTATAAGCCTCAAGGGCCACGGCTCTGGCTCTTTTGTGATCTACCAGTGGCGCTGGATAGGTTTTGCCAAGCATAATCCCCGCCTTTTCCAACAGGGGGGCGGGGGCTTCGAATGGGCGATGGATCAGGTTGTTTGGCAGTTTTGCCAGCTCTGGCACGAATTGGCGGATATAGTCGCCGTCCGGATCGAATTTCTCACTCTGGGTGACCGGGTTGAAAATCCGGAAAAACGGTGAGGCATCGGCGCCGGAGCCAGCCACCCATTGCCAGCTGGCGGCGTTTGAGGCCGGATCGGCATCGACCAAGGTGTAACGAAACCAGGCTTCGCCTTCGCGCCAGTCGATCATCAGGTCCTTGATCAGAAAGGAAGCGACAATCATCCGCACACGATTGTGCATGACACCATGTCGCCAAAGCTGGCGCATGCCTGCATCGACGATCGGATAGCCAGTCTGGCCCCGCTGCCAGGCAGATAGAAATGCCGCGTTCTTCTTCCAGGGGAAGTCATTGAAGCGGTCGTTCCAGTTCTGGCTGGCCAGATCGGCAAAGTGAAACAGCAGATGGTAGGAAAATTCCCGCCAGACCAGCTCTTTTCGAAAATGCACATAGTCGTCGGTGGACACATCATCGCCAAGGCCGATGGTTGCATGCCAGATACGCGCCGGAGAAATCTCCCCGAGCGCCAGATGTGGCGACAGGCCGGATGTATGGGGTTGGGCGGGGAAATCCCGCTGCGTGCGGTAGCCTTTGAGGCCATGATCGATAAACTGGCTCAGTTTGTCCTGAGCGCCGGGCTCTCCCGGAGTCCAGATTTCCGAAAACTCCTTTGCCCAATCCGGCTTGGTCGGCAGCAGTTGCCAGTCTTCCAACCGGTCGCTATCCGGCCAATGGGCAGGGTTGTGCAAGGTCCTGGGTCTCTCGACGGGCGGCGGTGGATCGCCCTGTTTTTCAAGAGCTCGCCAGAAGGGTGTGTAGACACGGAAAGGCCCGCCGCTCCCGGTTTTCACCTTCGACGGTTCATGCAGCAGGAAGCCGGCATGGCTAGTGGCTTCAAGCCCGTCGCTGCGCAGAGCGGCTTTCAGCTCCGCATCGATGGCCATGCCGGACGGATCGTAACGGCGATTCCAGTGGACGGCTTTGGCGCCGGTTTCCTCAATCAGATGGCGCAGGACCTGGCCCGGTGGGCCGTTGCGAAGAACCAATCGGCTGCCGTAGGATTGAAGTGACTGGTCGAGGCTGACGAGGGAGTGATGCAGCCACCAGGCCTGTGCCGGACCGAGGGGCCCGGTGTCCATCTCCTCGGGCTCAAGGATATAGAGGGGGATGATCGGGGCAGAGGTCTGCAATGCCGCCAGAAGCGCCCTGTTGTCATCGAGACGCAGATCCTTGCGGAACCACAGGATGGTTGGACTAGGGTGGGCATTTGGCATGGCAGCTCGCTAAGGCAGGAGTAACCTATACCATTACGCTGGGCGAAAGGTGTTGGATCAATCTTTGCTGTGTTTAGAGCATCGTTCAGAAAACCGGTTCGCCTTTCGCCGCCGATGCTTTAGGCGCCACCCGCTCTGCCGGCCTGCCGGTTTTGCTCCTGGCGGATCATCTGCATGATCTGGGTCGCGCTTTCGCGCACGTAAAGCATATGGAGTTTTTCCGCCACAGGCGCCGTGGTGAGCAAGCTGGTATATTTTTCTCGTTCATACCAGCGAAAATCAACGACATTGTCCATATTGACGAAGAAGGGAAACCCGTCGCCGTCATGCAGTTCAAGCCACATAGTACCGTTCCGCTTTGTCTGTTGAGCTGCTTTGTTTGCAACTCGGTCCCCTGACTAATCCTTGTATCTGCAGATATGCAGTAACAGACATTTATGAATAACGGGTTGCCTTGGTAAGTCCTGCCAATCTCATAGCCCGTTACGAGAGTCCTCCTGATGTGAGGGCTTACTCAATAAATGGCTTCAGTGTCATTCCGGAAGCCAGAAAGCTCATCGGATTGATCGGGTTGCCGTTCTTGCGAATTTCATAATGCAGGTGTGGCCCGGTGGAGCGCCCGGTCGATCCGGAAAGGCCAATCAACTGGCCGACCTCGATCTTTTCGCCCGGACGAACGAGGATTTTCGACATATGGCCGTAACGGGTGGACAGTCCCTGGCCATGGTCGATTTCCACCATATTTCCATAGCCGCCCGTCGGTCCGGCCGTAATGACGGTTCCAGCACCGGCACTTTTGACGGGAGAGCCATTTGTTGCGCGGAAATCTATGCCGGTATGCATGGCCAGCCGTCCAAGCAGCGGGTCAGGGCGGTTGCCGAACGGGCTGGTGATTTCGCGGGTGGCGGCAGGGTTGGAAAAAGGCATGTCCTTTGCCGTCTCGCGGGCGGCATCCAGGCGATTGAGGGCGCTGTCCAACCCGTCGAGACTGGTATCGAACCCGAGCTTGGGGTCGGCATCGACCAGGGGGCCACCCATTCCGTCCTTGCCAGCATCAGGCGTGTCGATCCGGATGCCATTGTCGGTCAAGACCTGCTCGATGGTGTTGGCCTTGTCGCTCGCCTCGGCGGTCAGTGCATGGATGCTTGATTTCTGTTGTTGTTCGATGGATTTCAGCGACAGCGTCACGTTGCGAAAAACCCGGTCCGCCCGGTCGGCGCCGCTTTCATGGGCAGGCATAAAGCCCAATGCCGGACCATCGCTTTCCTGTGTGTCTGCGGGGCCGGTATGGAGCATCCGATTCAGGGCGGCCAGTGCATTGCCCTTACCCACAGGTGCGACGGACGCGGATTTATCCGGCATCACAGGCGCTGAAGGCTCATTCGGCGTCAGGCCGGATTCCTCTGCACGGTCCAGAAGCGATCCAAGCTTGCCGGAACGGGCAGAAAGCGCCATCTGCTTTTCGAGCAGGGTTTGAAGCTTTTCCTCCACCACCTGCTGGTCCAGCAATTGCCGGGACGTGACCCGGTCGACCTGGGCACGCAAGGCGGAAATCCGGTCTTCGTAATCGTGCTGCAAATGCGCCTGGCGGGCCATGGAGGCTCCGATAAGATTATCGCGCATGATGAGATAAGAGGTCGCGCCGAGATAGCCAACCACGCCGGCCACCACCAGGCAAAGACCTGCACCTGCCATCCACGGACGCAGGGTCATATGGCGAATGGTTTCCCCGGATGCGAGGATAAGGACATGCTGTTGGCGCTGACGTTTGCTGAAGCCTTTGCGGCTGCGTGTCTTCATCATGTCGACCTCGCGCATCGTTACAGCCGCTGCGCATTGCGCATGGCCAAACTGTAACTTCTGATCCAGATTGCAGACCCGATTCTGTCGAGGTGATTACATCCTGTTAAGGTTAACAAAATGTTGCTTATGGCCGAGATGTTTCAAGCGTGGCTGATGGAGGAAAGCACCCGATAAAAGGAGGGCGTCAGCCCGGCTTCGGCCCGGGCAATGTCGTTGAACGGTGCTTTCAGCGCCCCCCGGAAATTGGCGCGCACCAATTGCTGGAAGGTTTTGGCCGGGTCGCGTTTTTCGCGGGCGCAGAGAAAGCGAAACCATTTGGCGCCGACGGCGACATGGCCTTTCTCATCGTCGTAAATCACCTTCAAGACGTCCGCGCTCTCGATATCGCCGGTCTCGCGCATTTTTTCCTGAAGGGAAGGGGTCACATCCAGTCCGCGCGCCTCAAGAATGAGCGGCACCACGGCTAGCCGGGCTGTCAGATCGGTGCGGGTGCTATGGGCGGCCTGCCAAAGTCCATCATGGGCTGGCATATCGCCATAATCGGCCCCGAGCGCCCGGAGCCGGTCGCGCACCAAGCCGAAATGCTTCGCTTCTTCAAAGGCAACCTGCATCCAGCCGTCGAAAAACGAATGTGGCACTGGTTCGCTGGCAAAGCGGGCAACAATATCCAGCGCGAGATCCACGGCATTCAACTCGATATGGGCCAGTGAATGCAGCATGGCGATCCGGCCCTTCAGCGTGTGCAGCGACCGTTTTTCCGTGGCTTTCGGCGGCACCAGAACTGGATTGGCGGGACGCCCCGGACGATCCGGCAGCGGCGGATCGAGCGGCGAGCGCAGCGATAGAGTCCGGCCATGCCAGCGGCGGGCGGTTTCCTGCGCAAGACCAGTTTTTTCATCAAGGTCGGTTGCGGCGATTGCCATCGTCGCACCCGCTCTCAGGGATTTTATCATGCTATGAGACATGCTTGGCATTTATTGCATAATTTCTGAAATCTCTATCGATTTCGGGCGAAATATTCCAGCTACGCTGCTTTGTCTTTTACGGCTTGCAGCACCGCCTCAGCATGACCAGGGACTTTCACCTTGCGCCAGACGCCTGCGATCCGGCCATCGGCATCGATCAGGAAGGTGCTGCGCTCGACCCCCATATAGGTCTTGCCATACATGCTTTTTTCCTTCCACACGCCGTAGGCTTCCAGCGTGGTCTTCTCCTCGTCCGAGCCGAGCATGACGGCAAGTCCGTGTTTGGCGACGAATTTATCGTGGCTTTTCACCGTATCAGGAGAAATGCCGATGATAACAGCACCGGAACTCTCGAATTCCGGTGTCAGGGATGTGAAGGACGTGGCTTCTACGGTGCAGCCGCTGGTATCGTCCTTGGGATAAAAATAGACAACCACCTGCTTGCCCTTGAAGGAAGAGAGGCTCACCGTGCCACCGCCATCGCGCGGTAGCGTGAAATCCGGAGCCATGTCCCCAATCGACAATTCCGCCATGCTGATACCTTTCTTTTGCCCGGTTTGTGGAAATATAAGGCCGGGACGGATATATAGCGCAGATGACGCGCGTCCAGTGTAATGAATTTGCCATCAGAATTCTGTTTGCTGCGCGCAGTCAAGGCAGATGTCGAATTCGGTCATTCATTGGAATCATAAGGTTGCCGGTGCGCTAACAGCCCGTCGAACTTCAGGAAATATCGGAGATACAGGCCAAGGCATGGGAGAAATCCGGGGCGAGAAAATCCGTTTTCGCAAAGGCGACATTGTTGCCCTCGAGACCTTGCCGTCCTCGCAGGTCGATGATCCCTTGATTGTGCACTGCCCGCGCCGACGTGGCCCTCTGACCAGATTGATGCGGTTTGGGGCCTATATCGTCCTGTCGCTGATGGCCATGCTGGGGGCGGCGGCCATTGCGATTGAAACCGGTACGCTGGACCAGGCCCTGTCGACCGGTGCGCGCGCCGCTTTTCAATCTGCGATTGGCGACGACCTGAAAGCCGATATCGACCAGACCTCCATCCGTCTTTCCAAGAATTTGCATCTGGCGGTCGCCGCGCAGAATGTCACCCTGACCGATCCGAAGACCCAGCAGGTGGTCTCCAAAGCCGGCGACGTCAAACTGGTCATCGATCCGATCTCGCTGCTGATGGGGCGGGTTTCCGTGACCGAAATCGACGTGACTGGCATCGATTTCGATAGTTCACGGCTGTTGCAGGGCGGCGATCTGGATCTTGCTACGCTGCGGATCGACAAGTTTCCGGCGTTCATGGAGACGATGTTCGGCAATCTCGACGATGTACATGGCTTCATTGTCCGGGGAGGTCTGGATCGGCTGCGCCTTGGGGGCATTACCTTGCCTGCCAAAAATGGAATTGGTCAGCCGGTTGATGTGCAGGTCAACGATCTGACATTGACACGCAGGAAGGACGATTCGCTTGCCATCGAGGGTGAGACGTCTATCAACGGCAAGGTCAGCACGATCTCCGCCGAGGCGATGACTGACGGAGCCCGCACCACGTCGTTGACAGCAACGGTGACGGATCTGATCGCCACGCCCTTCCTGATCAAGCGCACGCCCACAGGGGTCTGGCGGGACGGGGCCGATACCAGCATCAATATCGATTTCTATGCCTTGCGGCAGTCACAAAGCCAGAAGCCGGCTCTCTCGGCGCGATTGCGGACGGAAAACGGCATCCTCTACGTCGATGGTGACAAGCAGGACCTGACGCGGGCCGACATCAATCTCGCCTATGATTTTGACAAGCTGACGGCGGAAATCCGGCCCTCTGAGGTGGATTTCGGCCCGACCCATGTGCCGTTTTCCGGCGGGTTCATCGATCTTGACCGGTTGCAGTCAGTGCCGGGCGATGCCCAGGGTATCGGCATCGACCTGCTGGTCGATCAGGGCACGGCTTCGGTGGAATCGTCGGGAGAGCAGCCGTTTCCGTTTTCTCTCAAGGCCTTTGGACAATTCATTCCCAGCCAGCGTCATTTGACATTTAGCGAGTTGGCGGTGTCGACGCCGCATGGCAGCATGCAAGCCACGCTCAATGTTCAGTTTGGCAACGCCTCGCCGGAAATCCGTTTCAACGGCAAACTGTTCGAGATGCGCACCGCCATGGTCAAGCAGCTCTGGCCCTATTGGATGGCCATGAAGCCACGCACCTGGGTACAGGCCAATCTGTTCGGCGGCACGATCAGCAATGCCTCGATTGATGTGCTCATTCCTGCCGGGCGGATGAAACCTATACCCCAGCCCCTGGATCTGGGGCCTGACGAGCTGAAAATCGCTTTCGATATCAGCGGCGCGCGAATGAACGTCACAGGCGATCTGCCGCCGATTCGTGATCTTGCCGGGCATTTCGACCTGACAGGGCCGGATCTGGAAGTGCGTATCGATGGCGGCACGTCCTATTTCCCCTCGGGACGCAAGGTCAAGTTGGATAAAGGCACATTTGCAATCGCCAATACCTACAAGAAGCCGTTGATGGCCAATATCGCCGTTTCCGTTAGCGGCCCGGCTGATGCCATGGCGGAACTTGCGACATTCAAGCCCATGCAAGCCTTGCAACGCACGGAATTCGTGCCGGAGGATTTTGCAGGCGAAATCAAGGCTGATGTTCAGCTCTATGGCGGCATCATCGCCGATCAGAAACCTCCACCGGAAGTGTGGAAGGCCTCGCTGGATATGAAGGGGGTCGATCTCAAGCGGCCCTATATGGACAAGAAGATCACCGGCTTCGATGGTACGCTGGTGGTCGATCCGCAAAATGCCGTCTTGCAAGGGGACGCCCAGATCGATGGCGTGCCGGTGGAGATCGACTTCTCTCAGCCGGTTGACCGCGGTTCCAATAGAGCGCCCAGCTGGACGGTGAAAGGACAGCTGAATGACAGCCAGCGCGCCAAGCTCGTGCCGGGCCTTGGCGACATTGTTGGTGGCACCATCGATTTGGAAGTGTCGCGCCTTGATGACAATCGCCAACTGGTGAAAAGCGACCTGTCGCGTGCGACTTTGAACGTCCCGGTTATTGGCTGGACCAAGGGTTCCGGCATTCCCGCCAAGGTGTCGATGGAATTGCAGGACAAGTCCGGCCTGTTCATGCTCGACAAGTTCAATCTCGACGGCGACGGGTTCGGGGCGACTGGCAAGCTTGTGGTATCCAAAACCAATGGATTGGTTGGGGCGGACCTCGACCATGTCAAACTGGCCTCCGCCGATGATTTCGGCCTTTCGGTTCAGGTCAACAAGGGTGTCATCAACGCAAAGGTCAGTGGTAGCAGTGTTGATGGCCGTGTTTTGCTGAAGAAGCTGAAATCCGGCAGCTCTTCCAATGGTGCGACTGGCGACGGTCGATCGTCAAGCAATTCGACCGATGTCGATATAAGTGTCGATGTCGATAAGCTGATTGGCTTCAATGACGAAGCCCTTTCCGGCGTCAGGCTGGTCTATGGCTCTCGATCGGGGGCAATAACGGCGCTGAAAATGAGTGCCGTGACCGACACCGGCCAGGCGGTCGTCGTCCAGTCGGCCAAGGCTGGAAATGGCAATGAGATATCGCTGATTTCCAGCGATGCAGGCACGTTGGTGCGGTTCGTCGATCTCTATAGCCATATGCGCGGCGGCATGCTGGATGTGAAAATCCGTGGCGATCTGAACAAGAACTGGATGGGCAATGTTGATCTGCGTAATTTCCGGGTCGAGAATGAGGATCGATTACAGAAAATCGTCACGACCCCAGCAACCGATGATGGCCGTAGCCTGAATACGGCGGTCAAACGTGACCTGGATGTCAGCTCGGAAAAATTCCAGCGGGCCTTTGCCCGGCTGATCTATCAGGACGGCGTGCTCAGGACCGATAACGGCATTGTCCGGGGCGAACAGGTCGGCGCATCGTTCCAGGGCACCATCAAGGATACCAGGGGCCAGATGGAAATGACCGGGACATTCATGCCCGCCTATGGTCTCAATCGGCTGTTTGCGGAAGTGCCGATTATCGGTGCCATCCTTGGCAATGGCCGGGACCGTGGCCTTTTGGGCATTACCTTCAAGCTGAAAGGCCCGGTCGATGCCCCGCATCTGGTGGTGAACCCGCTATCGATCATCGCCCCCGGCATGTTCCGCCAGATCTTCGAATTCCAATAGCCCGGTTTATCCGCCCCATAGATCGGGTAAAAAACCGGAATCGGTACGATGCTGAAGAAGCCTATTCCTGAACCGGTTGTGCGCCTGGAAGCGCTGGATGAACGAGGTCAATCTGGCTGGTATTGGACGGCAGGAACGTTGGGCCGACGCGGCGTACCGATTGGCGTCCTGGATCATAGGGTCGGCTCACCGCCTCAGGTTCAGGGGCTGGCTTATTCGTGGCTTCCATGCCAGTCGTCGCCTTTTGGTCGGTCGACGTTTTGACCTGCGCACCAGGCGGGGCGTCCATCTGTCTGGTGTTGGCGGCGGATCCATTGGATGTGATGGAAATGACTGAGGACCCGCCAGAATCAGTCCCTAAACCAGGCTTTGGAGCATTGGTCTGCAAGCCATCAGAGCTGCTCCTGTTGCAACTGCATTGTCCCGGCTGCCCGGGTACCCGGCTGAGGTAGGCGAAGGCATGGGGCATATCGCGATAAGGCTGGCCGGTGACGGTTGAAACCATATCCTTGGCCTCGTCGGTGAGGCGGGAATAATAGAGTTCGGCTTCAGTCCCTGGACAAAGCCGGTTGCATGTTTCGGCATCGCGACCAAAATCGCGGGCGGGTGTGCTGGGCGAGATCGGGAAAAAGCCACCATCGCAGGTTCGGACGCAGAGCGTTCTGTATCCGCCCTGTCCCGAAGGCAGCATAAGCCCGTTGCTGGATGATGAAATCGGCGCCTCGTTGCGCAATGGATAATCCGGATAGACCGGGGCCTCAAAGGGCCTGGCCGTCTCCTCGCTGTCATCCGTGTCCTGGAGTGCCGGGGCCGGTTCGGTGATATCACAGCCATTCGATTGCAAAGCAGCCGTCAGTTCCGCGTGCCGGGGATTGACGCCGCCCTTCATGCCCGCCGCGTTGCGTTCGATCAGAAGCTGACGCTTGTTTTCCTGCATGACGGCAAGGCTCTCCTGCATTGGCGCGCAGAGATCCTGTCCATGTCCGTCGAGAATGGTGATACTGGAGGAGCATCCGGCCTGTTGCAGGGTGCGTTGCAATTTACGGATCTCGAAATCCTGCCGGGTCACAGCTCCCGAATAGGCACGCACGCCCTGGGAATTGCCAATCACCACAGGTGTCTGGGCAAGCTCGGCCCGAATAGCCTCGCAGCTTGGGGCGGCCCATGCCGAACCGGTCGGCCCGAGGGTAATGAAACAACAGGACGCGACAACGATGAGAGCGATAGCGCGCATGCGGATCCATAACCCATGCTATTGGGGCCATGCTATTGGGCCGGTTGACGGGACACTAATCAAGCCAAGTGACATTAAGCCAAGTGAAAAGGAACATAGGGCAGGGCGTTGGAAACGCCAACCCGTAATCCTGTTTTAGCAATCCCGTCTGGCAGGGCCAAGAGGCCGACCATGCGAACAGCCATTGTCGGCGGCTCTTCGTATATGAGACGCCACGTCAGGCGGCGCGTGCCTGTTCCAGCGACATGGGTGTGTCGAGCAGGCGTCCTGTGATGGCAGCAATGTTTTTCATGGCATCGAGCATGCCGGTATCGATCTCCCAGGCAATTGCCACGGCATGAACCGAGCCGATCTTATGCGGCGCGCCAATTCGTTCACCGGGGCAGCCCATGCGGCGAAACATCCGCTCCAAAAACACATCTGTCACGGTGACGATATGCGTAAGCCCCGATGCAAGGCCCAGTTCACCAACACCACACATCAGCTCGGCTGCGGCAATGCTGACCTGGTTGGAAGATCGGTCCAGGGAAATTTCCGGGTCGATGCAGAACCGGCTCGATTCCCACATGGCAATGTCACGAATGGCTGGCTTTCCGTCCAATAGAATGGGAAAGGTATCATCCAGCATATTCGGGCCAAGCGTCGGCAGCAGGCGGAGCGAGCCCCGCAACCGGCCTGTACAGTCGTCATAAGATAAAACGTAAATCGGATTGGCATCATCATAGTGATCCATCTCGAAATCGCCCTGTACAACGACATCCCATTTCAAAAGATCATGAAATACTTTTTTTCGCAGGCGAAACATGTCTGCCAATGCCGCCTGTTGCGTCTGCTTATGTCGGCTGTTCAGAATTTTGAGCATGCGTGTCTCCTTAATTGGAAGGTGACACAATATGAGTGTAAAAAAATCTCAATAAAACTGACGGTAGCGACAGTTTAACTGACAAGAATTGACCGTTAAACTGCTCCGATTCACCATCTCATACCAAGGCATCGAAGATGTGGACCACTCCCCGTCTTGAAGGCATTGAAAATATCTAAAACAGACATGCGGCATGAAATTTTTGCATAGGCAATATGGGCCGCCACCTATCCATGATAGTTCGGATCACTCAGCTGCCGAGAGGTCTGGCTAACATAAGATATGGAGGGCGGTGGCCTGTTATAATGGTGCTTCCGGTGGGATCAGGCCGCGTTGCAGGGCCTTTGCCACCGCTTGAGTGTTGGAGACGGCGTCGAGTTTGGTGCGGGCATTGGCCATAAAATACCGCACGGTCCGTTCCGAGATTCCAAGGATCACGGCGGTTTCCCAATAGCTTTTGCCCGCAGCCGTCCACCGCAGGGTTTCCTGTTCCCGTCGGGTGAGGGTGGGCACCCCTCCGAGGTGGGTACCATCGCAGCGTTTCACTAGGCCTGCGTGGAATTTTCCCGCCAGAAGATGGATGTCGCGGTCATGGCAGCGGCGAAAGCGTCGCCACTCCTCCTCACATGCATTGCTTGCAATAGCGAGAATTGCGCCGCGTCCATCGACCGAAAGCAGCGGATAACTGACGGCTTGCCTCGGCAAGGGCAGATCGCGCAGCTTGCTGCGCAACAGAAGGCCCTCTTCGCTCAATTGCGCGAGGTCATGCATATCCACCGGTTCCATGGCCCGGCTGAGTTGTGACAAGACGTTACGCAAAACAGGCGCATCGAGCATGAGGATAGGGTCTTTTGCCTGCTTATCGAATGTATGCCCGTATCGATATACCAGAGCGCCAGCCGAGGTGATGGAAGCGTCCATGTAAAGACAGCCGGACAGGTTGTAGCTGATTTGCAGGCGGTTCAGGAAATCGGTCCATTTCGCGCTGGTGGCGGTCTCCAGCCAATCGAGCAAATTAAAATAAATGTCATCGTCAAACATGAAAGCCCCGCAATTTTTAAGGGTTTATTTTCTACCTTTGAGGGCAAATGTCCACGTGTTGAATAAGGTTTCAGGTCTGCGATTTTATGTCTTGCGAAGACAACTGTGTCCGGTTCGAACACCGCCAACTCCGTTTCCCAAGGAAAAAGAGCATAAGAGGATGATAAACAGATGGTGTCCGAGAATACCATCTTCGCCCGGCTCGGCATGACGTTTGCCAGGAAAAATGGGCCCCGGTCTTCCTGAAAGGAAACGTAAGCAGGCAAAAAAAATCACCCAGGTTCGGAATGAACCTGGGTGATTACAGAATACGAAAGACCCAAAGTGGAGGTCAGACCTGCTGGTTGGCTTCCACCACGGCAAGAGCAGCCATATTGACAACGCCACGTGAGGTGACGGACGTGGACAGAACATGCGCTGGCTGGGCGGCTCCCAGAAGGATTGGGCCGACGTGCAAAGCATCGGTAAACGTGCGAACGAGACCCAGTGAAATATTGGCGGAATCCAGGTTGGGGAACACCAGCAGGTTTGCATCGCCCGACAGCGTGCTGTTGGGAATGGCGCGTCGACGCAAAGTCTCCGACAGGGCCGAACCGCCCTGCATTTCACCATCGACTTCCAACTCAGGCGCTTCCTTGCGCAGGATCTCAAGCGCTGCGCGCATCTTGCGGGCGCTTTCGCAATTGCGCGAGCCGAAATTGGAATGAGACAGAAGTGCGGCTTTCGGCGTGATGCCGAACTGGCGAATGGCCTGGGCGGCCAGAATGGTCATTTCCGCCACTTCTTCCGCCGTTGGATTTTCGGTCACGAATGTATCGGTCATGAAAACTGCACCACGCTGGGAAATCAGCAGGCTGAGGCCGGAAAAGTCCCGGACATTCGGCTTTTTGCCGAGAATTTGACCGACATCGTGAACATGCCTGTCAAACCGGCCTTCAACGCCACAGATCAGCGCATCGGCTTCGCCGCGCTTCAACGATAGCGCGCCGATCACGGTCGTATTGGTACGCACGATGGTTCTTGCGGCTTCGGGATTGATACCGGACCGTCCAACCAGCGCTACATAATCGTCCACATAGTCTCGGTAGCGTGGATCGTCTTCCGGATTGACGATGGCAAAATCGATGCCGGGCCGGATGCGCAGGCCAAAGCGTTTCAGGCGCGTTTCGATAATCTGCGGACGACCGATCAGGATCGGTTCACCAATTCCGTCTTCCAGCAGCACCTGGGCAGCGCGCAACACCCGTTCATCCTCGCCTTCGGCAAAGATCACCCGCTTTTTCACAGCCGCTTTTGCATTGGCAAAGATCGGCTTCATGATGAAGCCGGAGCGGAACACGAAACGGCTCAGAGTATCGAGATAGCTGTCGTAATCGGCAATCGGCCTGCGGGCGACGCCACTCTCTTCGGCGGCTTTTGCCACGGCGGGCGCAATGCGCAGGATGAGGCGTGGATCGAAAGGCGAGGGGATCAGATATTCAGGTCCGAAAGTCGGTGAATCGCCGGTATAGGCCCTGGCTGCCACCTCTGAGACTTCTTCGCGGGCGAGTGCTGCGATGGCTTTGACAGCGGCCATCTTCATCTCTTCGTTGATCGTGGTCGCGCCGCAATCCAGAGCGCCCCGGAAGATATAAGGGAAGCAGAGAACGTTATTGACCTGGTTGGGATAGTCCGAGCGGCCGGTGCAGATCATCGCGTCGGGACGGGCGGTGCGCGCCAGTTCCGGCATAATTTCGGGCTTTGGATTGGCCAGAGCCATGATCAGCGGGCTTGGCGCCATCTGTTCCAGCAGTTCCGGCTTCAGGACTCCCGCGGCGGACAGGCCGAGGAATACATCTGCACCGCCGATGCTTTCGGCAAGCACCCGCTTGTCGCTTTCCTGGGCATAGACCTCTTTCCAGGGGTCCATCAACTCGTTACGGCCCTTGTAGACCAGGCCCTCAATGTCATGAACCCAGATGTTTTCACGTTTCGCGCCAAGTGCAACCAGAAGGTTGAGGCAGGCCAAAGCCGCAGCGCCTGCGCCTGACGCGACGATCTTGACGTCGCCGATGGATTTACCGGCCAGTTCAAGGCCGTTCAGAATGGCTGCGGCGACGATGATCGCGGTGCCATGCTGGTCATCGTGAAACACCGGAATATTCATCCGGTCACGCAATTGCTGCTCAATCTCGAAGCATTCCGGCGCCTTGATATCTTCAAGGTTGATGCCACCGAAGGTCGGCTCCAGCGATGCGACGGTGGAAACCATGGCATCGACAGTCATGGCGTCGACCTCGATGTCAAACACATCGATACCGGCGAATTTTTTGAACAGGACGGCTTTGCCTTCCATGACCGGCTTTGAGGCCAGAGGGCCGATATTGCCAAGGCCGAGGACGGCGGTGCCGTTGGAAATCACCGCGACCAGATTGGCGCGGGCCGTGTAATCGTCAGCGGCTTGTGGATTATCGCGAATCGCAAGGCAGGGAGCCGCAACACCCGGAGAATAGGCGAGCGCCAGATCGCGCTGGTTGCCCAGCGGCTTGGTTGCCTGGATCTCTAATTTGCCGGGGCGGGGATGCAAATGGTAGAACAGAGCCTGTTCGTCCAGATCGCCAGAGGCGGGCGAATTCGTCTTGGTTTTGTCGTCGGTCATGCTTCTTGCCGCTTCATCGTTCATCTCTTCCCATCTCTTACAACAAATCGTTCCACGGACCAGAACATATTTCTGGGGGGCATGGCAATTGCAGCCCATCGGTGTGTTGCCCGTGTCATCATCCTGAAACACGAGTCTGATTTTGAGAGCATGCCAAAGCTGATCGTAAAGGACCATTCCCGTGAGCGACGAAACCGAAACGCGACATGTGAGAACCCTCTTCATTTCGGATGTGCATCTCGGCTCTAAGGCCGCAAAAACTGATTTTTTGCTGGATTTCCTGCGTGTTTACGATGCCGACACCATCGTTCTGGTTGGCGATATCGTCGACGGCTGGCGGTTGAAACGCAGCTGGTATTGGCCTCAGGGCTGTAATGATGTGGTGCAGAAATTGCTGCGCAAGGCGCGCAAGGGGACAAGAATTGTCTATATCCCCGGAAATCACGACGAATTCCTCCGGGGTTTTCCCGGAACCCATTTTGGGGGAATCGAAGTGCTGGACCAGATGATTCACGAGACGGCGGATAACAAGCGCTATCTGGTTCTGCATGGCGACCAGTTCGATGTGGTGGTGCGCAATGCGCGCCTGCTCGCCTATATGGGTGACTGGGCTTATGACATGGCGATTGCCATCAACGTGGTTCTGGCGGCTGTCCGCCGCCGGATGGGCATGCCCTATTGGTCATTTTCTGCCTGGGCCAAGCTACAGGTCAAGCATGCGGTCAATTTTATCGGAGAATTCCAGAAAGTCGTTGCCGACGAAGCGCGCCGCAACGACGTGCATGGTGTGATCTGTGGCCATATCCATCATGCTGTCATGGAGGATGTCGGCGGTATCCATTACATCAATACCGGCGATTGGGTGGAAAGCTGCACTGCGGTCGCCGAACATCATGACGGTCATTTTGAATTGATCGAATGGGGTACGCGCTATAATGCCGCTGATCAACCGCGCCTGCTGGGTCCGCCGGAGCCGATTCGCATTTTTCCGGTGGAAAACCCCGCTGGAACAGAAACGCAGGCGGCACGCTGCAACGCCTAAAATGGTTATAGGTGACAAAAGCCTGTGGACCGAAGTGTTGCCCATAGGTTGATCGACACTTTTCCCGCAAAGATCAGTGGAATTGTCGCGCGGGAACGATATATAGTCGTCAGCATCAAGCCGATGGCGGCTTGCCCACTCTCTGAGTGATGGCTTTGAAAGTGTATACGTTTTGAGTTCCGGTCAGATGGACAATGCCACGGTCGATGCCGAACAGCTGGAAGGGGAGGCCGGGCAGCGGCTTCGCCTGAGTGGTTCGTGGCGCAATACCACGGTTGATACCGTGATTCCAAAACTGCTGGAAATGCGCGAAACGCTGAACGGCCATGTCGAGATCGACATTACCGGCATTTCAAGTCTCGATACATCGGGCGCATGGATTATCCGCCGCATCGAACTGGCCGCCGCCAAGCACGGCGATGTGCAGATTGTCGGTGGCAGCGACGCGATGCGGGAGCTGATTTCCGCGCTGCCCGAACAGCCGCCCTTGCCAGAAAAGGTCGTGGATCACCGTCCCTTCTTCCAGCGGGTGTTAGAGCCGGTTGGCAAGATGAGCGTCAGCCTGTTCGAAGACGTCTTGGCCATGAGCTATGTGCTCGGCTCGGCGGTGCGTGGCACGCAGTCCAAGGAAAGACGCGGCGGGCGGGCGTCCATCGCTTCCATCGTTAATCAGCTGGACCATATGGGTCTGCGAGCGGTGCCGATCATCCTGCTGATGTCCTTCCTGATCGGGGCGATCATTGCCCAGCAGGGCGCTTTCCAGCTTCGCTATTTCGGCGCGGAAGTCTTTGTGGTCGATCTGGTCGGCATTCTACAATTGCGCGAGATCGGCGTTCTCTTGACCGCCATCATGATCGCCGGCCGTTCGGGCAGCGCCATCACCGCTGAAATCGGCTCGATGAAGATGCGCGAGGAAGTGGATGCGTTGAAGGTTATCGGCCTCAACCCAATCGGCGTTCTGGTGTTGCCGCGTATCGTCGCTCTGGTCATTGCACTGCCGCTTCTGACGGTTATCGCCAATTTTGCGGCACTTTACGGTGCTGCGGTCGTGTCTTTTGCCTATTCCGGCATTACCTTTCAGGTCTTCGTGACCCGTCTGCATGACGCCGTGGATTACGCCACCTTCGCTGCCGGCCTGATCAAGGCGCCCTTCATGGCTGTGGTGATCGGCATCGTCGCGGCGGTGGAGGGCATGAAGGTTGGTGGCAGCGCCGAGTCTCTCGGCCAGCACGTCACGGCTTCGGTGGTCAAATCGATATTCGTCGTCATCCTCATGGATGGGCTGTTTGCCGTATTCTACGCAGCGATCAATTTTTAAGGGGCCGCCGTGGAACAGCAAGACCTGAACAATCAAGACAGAGACAATCACCCGACACAGGAAGTGCCGCCGCTCAAGGAAGGGCGCGAAGCGGTGCTGTCCGTGCGTGGTCTGACTGTCGGTTTCGGTGAAAAACTGGTGCTGGACAATCTCGATCTCGATGTCTATCGCGGCGAAATTCTTGGTTTTGTCGGGGCTTCGGGTGCGGGCAAATCGGTGCTGATGCGCACGGTGTTGAGGCTTTTGCCCCGCCAGGCCGGTCAGATCCATATTCTGGGCGCAGACTACGATGCGGTCAGCGCTGCCGAGCGTTCCAATCTCGATACGCGCCTTGGCGTGCTGTTCCAGCATGGCGCCTTGTTTTCCGCCCTGACGGTCAAGGAAAACATCCAATTGCCGATGCGGGAATATCTGAAGCTTCCGCAAGTGCTGATGGATGAACTGGCCTATCTGAAAATCCAGATGGTTGGCCTTTCTGCGGATGCCGGGGACAAATACCCCTCGGAATTGTCCGGCGGCATGATCAAGCGGGCGGCTTTGGCGCGTGCGCTGGCGCTTGACCCGGACCTGGTGTTTCTCGATGAACCGACCTCCGGCCTCGACCCAATTGGCGCTGCCGAGTTCGATGATTTGATTGCCCGTCTGCGCGATACGCTGGGGCTGACCGTCTATATGGTGACCCATGACCTCGACAGCCTGTTTTCGGTCTGCGATCGCATCGCTGTGCTCGGACAGAAACGAGTCTTGGTTGAAGGACCGTTAACGGATATGCTCGCCTGCGACGATGACTGGGTCAAATCCTATTTCCGGGGCAAACGGGCGCGCTCCATTCCCAAACATCAGGAAATGCGCGGCACCCGCGCGATTGCCGGCACGATTGATTGAGATCCTATGGAAACCAAAGCAAATTACACCATCGTCGGCTTGTTCACGCTTCTTGTGATCCTTGCGGCATTTGGTTTTGTCTACTGGATGGCCGAATATGGCCGTGGTGGTCCAATGTCACCACTGACCATCCGCATCCCTGGCTCCGCCAATGGTCTGAGCGTCGGCTCGCCGGTGCGTTTCAACGGCATCCAGATCGGCTCGGTCGTTTCCTTGAGCATCGACCGTGATGATCCGGCCTTTTCCATCGCTGAGACGCAGGTGCAGCAGGATGCGCCCATTCGCTCCAATACCAAGGCGGCGCTTGAGGTTCAGGGCCTGACCGGTGCGGCCTATGTCGAAATGTCGGGTGGCGTTGGTGGCGACGATTTGCTGAAGAAAGCCCAGGAGACCGGCAAGACGGCAGTCCTGGTGGCCGATCAGTCAAGCCTGACCAATCTTCTGGCGACAGCCGACAAGATCATGAAGCGCGCCGATGACGCCATCGCCAATGTTCAGGGTTTCGTCGCCGATGCGCGCGGGCCGTTGACCAATACGATGCGCAACGCTGAAACTTTTTCCAAGGCTCTGGCCGACAATGCCGATGGTATCGACACTTTCCTGAAGAGCGTGAGCGCGCTTTCCGATACGATCACCGGTCTGTCCGGACGGCTTGATTCAACGCTTGCGGCGGCCGAAGATCTGCTGAAGGCAGTGGACCGCAACAAGGTCAACCAGATCCTGACCAATGCCGAAACCTTTACCGGCAAGATTGCCGATGCCTCCGACAAAGTCGGTGTCGCCGTCGACAATTTTTCGGCGACCGCCAAGACCTTCAACGATTTTGGCGTGAAGGCTGAGGGAACGCTAGGACAGGTCAACGCGCTGATTGCCGCGATCGATACGCAGAAGGTCTCGCGCGTCGTGGATGATGTTTCCGTGGCCGTAACCGATGCCCGCAGTGCTGCTGCCAATGTCCAATCGGTGACCGAGACCTTCAAGGATCGTAAACCGGATATCGACCAGGCCATCAGCGACTTTACCCAGCTTTCCAACCGGTTGAACAATGCCTCGACCAGGGTCGATGGCATTCTGGCCAAGGTCGACGCGCTGCTGGGCTCCGACGATACCAATTCGCTTTCGGCTGAGGCCAAGCGCACGCTCCAGTCCATTCGCGCCGTGGCTGACAATCTCAACCAGAAGATCGGCCCGATTGCCGACAACCTGTCGAAATTCTCGTCTTCGGGCCTGAAGGACATTCAGACGCTGGTCAACGATACGCGCAGCACCGTGAAGAACCTGGATGACACGATCAGCAATTTTGACCGCGATCCACAACGGCTGATCTTCGGTGGCGACAACGTCAAGCAATATGATGGGCGGACAAGACGGTGACAGGTTTTTCCGTGAAAAAGGGACAGATGATGGGGTATTCTTTAGCGGTTCTGCGTCCGATGGCGGCTTTGCGCGCCGCTTGTGCCCTGTCCATTCTCGGTGTCATGCTGGCGGGCTGCGGTACATCTCCGAACGACACATACGATCTGGCCAGTATCCGTGCCGCCACCACGACACAATCGGCCCAGAAACGGCAGGTTCTGGTTGCCGATCCAACCGCGCTGAAAGTGCTCGACAGCGACATGATCGTGGTGCGGGTGTCCGGCACGGAAATGCAATATTTGGCCAAGTCGCAATGGAGCGACAAGCTGCCGCGCATGGTGCAGTCAAAACTGGTCGAGGCTTTCGAAAATACCGGTAAGCTCGGCGGCGTCGGCAAGCCGGGGCAGGGCCTGGCAATCGATTATCAATTGCTGTCCGATATCAGGACCTTCGAAGTCGAGGCCGGCGGTATTCGCCGTGCCAATGTCGAGATTTCCGTCAAGCTGCTCAATGACCGCAATGGCAGTGTGATTTCCCAGAAGGTGTTTTCCGCCAGCGTTCCCGCTCGTGGCGGCGATAATCAGGCGCTCGTCAACGCTCTGTCGCAGGCTTTCGCCAAGGTTAGCGGCGATATCGTCAACTGGACGCTGACGACAATCTGATCCTTGGAGGCAACGCCGTCACATGACGGCGTTGCTGCCGACCGGGATCTGGTCGAGAATCCGTCTGAGTGTGATCAGGCCACCTTCGGCGATGCTTCGATCCCGTCCTTCGCTGAAACCGGCGCGGATATGGTGGAAGACCCGCGATGAACGGGCCGGTTTGAACTCGTCCTCATCGTCGATCAACACGCCCTGGTCCAGCGCGGCCTGCTTGAATGTGCCAGACAGCCATGGCTCCGGCAGTTTCAGCCAGAAATACGGCAGGCGTGGATGCGAGCGGAATTCGTAACCTTCGAACAACTGCCGGACAATCTGTTCCCGAGCCGAAAGCTCTTCCAGCACCCGCCCGCGAATATCGTCGGCAGCCCCCGACAACACCAGGCGCGCCGATAATTCCGCCAGCAGGAAGGGCAGGCCACCGCAGACCATTTTCTGGGTGACGCGGACGCGCTGGCTCATATGGTCAGGGCAGGCGACCCAGCCGCCGCGCACCCCGGCCGCCACGGATTTAGACAGGCTGTTGAGCAGAAATGTCCTGTCTGGCGCCAGTTGGGCCAGCAAGGGAATGCCATCGTCGACCAGCGCTCCATAAATGTAATCCTCGATCAGCCAGACATTATAACGGCGGGCGATGTCGACGATCTCCAGCCGCCGTGACAGGGGCAGGCAGGATAGCGTCGGATTTTGGCCCGATGACATGATGAAGGCTGCCTTTGGGTGCTCGCGTGCGCAGACCCGTTCAAAGTCCTCCGGCATGATGCCGTCATGGTCTGAATCCACCAACGCAATCTGGCGACCCATCAGCGAGGCGCTACGGGCAATCTGTGAATAGGTCAGGTGTTCGCAAACGATCCGGTCACCGGTGCCGCTGATCGCGGCGATCACCGCATTCACTCCGGCATGTACACCCATCTGTGGAACGATATTGGCAGCCTCTGGGCTCCAGTCGCCATTCGATAGCCAGCGGCGGCCCGCTTCCAGCCAGTCGGGTAGCAGGGTCCGGGTGTAGCTGGCGATCTCGTCCGGTTGATCGCGGGCAATGTCTGTCATCAAACGGCCGATAATATCCGCCTGGCCGACATCGATGGCAGCAGTGGTGTCAAAACGCAGCTTGCCCGGCGGCGGCGACAGCGTTCGCGTGCCGCCATAGGTGAGGGTAACCGGATCGCGATGAATATCGGTTTCGCTCTCGGCCAGGCTTGACTGGACGTAAGTGCCGCGCCCGACTTCACCAGTCACCAGCCCACGTTCCCGCAACAGCGCATAGGCTCGGGTAATTGTCCCGATTGTTACCTTCAAATCAAAGGCAAGATCCCGCTGCGGCGGCAGCTTTGCGCCGGACGATAACCTCCCGGTCTTGATATCCGCCTCTGCCCGATCCGCAATCCTGATATAAAGCGGACCCTCTGCTGTCGAAAGGTCGGGGAGCCAATGTGTTACCATGACAATTATCCTTATTGTCACCTTCAATAGTACGATTGTATCTATAAATGCACGGATAACAAGTGACGCAATCGAAGATTACGAGATTTCAGGATAATGGTGATGGTGACAATAGATACAATTATCTTGCGGGACACGGATGTTGCTGGCAATGCCCAGTCAAGCAATCATCACGACAGTGTTTTGCGTGGTCCTGTATGGCGGCTCTTGAAAAATATCGGGACGGTGAGGGGACGGCTGAAGCGGTGGCAGGTTACGCGCCGGACCCGAAAGGACCTTACGGATCTGGATGCGTGTCTGTTACGCGATATCGGCATATCGCGTGACGAAGCCCGCTTGGAAATGCGTAAGTCTATTTATCTTCACTGGACAGCTGAACTTTTGCCGCCGCATCATCATGCGCCGATCAAGTTCCCCATGCTGTAGTCCAGCCGATCATTTAGCATGATCGTCAGAATTTATAACCGACCATCACGCCCGCCCGGGTCATCCCATCATTCGGATCGCAGAGATCGGCGTTTGAAGCGTGCTCGATCTGCCCCATGATGCTCCAGGTCTTGTTGATGCGGTAGCCGAGCGCTGCATATTCCCGAAACAGCACGCGGCAGCCAAGATCAGGGCCGTTGCGGTGTTGCTCATCAATGGCGCCATCATGGATCACGCCGCCAAATCCTGCTTCGATAAAGGCTTTGGAGGAGAAGATGTCGGTCGTCCAACTGAAGCCGGCATAGATCTGATTGTTGAGGCTGTCGCCACCGATTTCTCCGCCGACATGAACCCTTGGCCGTGCGAGGCTGTCAAGGAAACCGGAGGCGGAATCGCGGGAGAATGGGTCGAACAACATGGTGACTTCACCGGCCCCGCCATGTTCATGGCCCTGGATCGAGGTGACGGCCCCGAAACGCAATTCATCAAAAACAGTGTCGCCCGCAAATGCTGTTTGGGTGGTGATCGTAAACAGTAAAAGGCCGACCAAGGCCGGTGCTCTTATCGAAGACAGCGCAATCATTATTATTCAAATTCCTCGTTCGAATCCCGATGATTCGCCGAGGTTTAATTTGCCAATTTTTCCAAGCAAACGCAGTGTCAAAATCGCCACGCTGGACATTTATCGCAGCGGGCAAGGCGATGTAGCGCGTTTCAGTGTTTGATCGAAACGTTAATGGCAGGCGGAGGATCCGTTTGCCCAGCGCTTGACGTCGGCGGAAATACGGCCTGACAGAGGCTCGTTCATGACGGGTCCGAAGGCCTGAAGCCTGGCGGGCGTGCCTTGCGCCATGACCACCAGCAGGGGACGGATGTCGCCACTGCCCTTGCGCACCAGAAGAATGCGCGGCTGGCCTGAATAGGAGGTCAGTTCGGCATCCATGCGATAGGATTTGAAGGCCGGATCTCCGGACTTGAACCAGCAGGATGAGGCGCTGACCATAACCCGCTCCATCACGTCAAGGGCGCTTTGCGGTTTTACGGCGGCAGGCGGCGTCGGCTTGCAAGCACCCAGCATGGCGAGACCCGCAAGGGCGATCATAATAAGTGGCTTGCGCATGGGTGAATCCGAGTCCGGTTTTAAATTCAAATCAACAACCGGTCTCAGGCTGCGGCGACGACGTCGAGAGCGGACGCAAACAGGCCCCGACCGTCATTGCCGCCATGGGCGGCTTCGATCAGGTTTTCCGGATGCGGCATCATGCCCAGCACATTGCCCTTGGCGTTGATCACGCCAGCAATATTGTTGAGAGAGCCATTTGGATTGGTGCCTTCGGCGTAGCGAAACACCACCTGGCCATTGCCTTCGATGGATTGCAGTGTGTCGGGGTCAGCAAAATAATTGCCGTCGTGATGGGCGACCGGGCAGCGGATGATCTGGCCTGCAGCATAAGCGCGGGAGAAATCTGTATCGTCATTGACGACTTCCAACTTCACTTCGCGGCAGACAAATTTCAACGACGCATTGCGCATCAGCGCGCCTGGCAGCATGCCGGCTTCCAGCAGGATTTGGAAACCGTTGCAGACACCGAGAACCTTGACGCCCTGATCGGCCTTGGCCTTGATGGCCTGCATGACGGGCATGCGCGCGGCAATGGCGCCGCAACGCAGGTAGTCGCCATAGGAAAAGCCGCCGGGAATGACGATGAGGTCGACATCCGGAATTTCGGTTTCCGTCTGCCAGATGGTGACGGGTGGGGTGCCGGAAATCTTGGTCAGAGCCGCGATCATATCGCGGTCACGGTTCAGGCCGGGCAGTTGAACAACGGCGGATTTCATGGC
This sequence comes from Gillisella vitis, assembly GCF_021559775.1. Lineage (GTDB taxonomy): Bacteria > Pseudomonadota > Alphaproteobacteria > Rhizobiales > Rhizobiaceae > Allorhizobium > Allorhizobium ampelinum. Next base: position 1,139,640 of record NZ_CP056047.1, read on the forward strand.
GTCGGCTCCCACTTGACTGTCGATTCCATACACTTCTAGGTTGATGTTTCAACCAGACGACCTCTGGATCTCTTGTGATGTCATTTGCCTTGGAAAGATCGGCTTGCGTTCTTCCCAAGGTAAATCCTAAAGCGTCATGCGTCTTATTAAACGCATTGCGGCTTTGCCGTCCCCGTCACCGGGAACAGTCCGTTCAATCGATCGAGATCGCGTAATTTTCGATCACGGTATTGGCCAGCAGCTTTTCGCACATGGCTTTCAATTCCGCTTCTGCTGCAGCCTTGTCGGCGGTATCGAGCGACAGGTCGAAAACCTTGCCCTGACGGACATGGTTGACGCCACCGAAGCCAAGCGCGCCGAGCGCTCCTTCGATAGCCTTGCCTTGCGGGTCCAGAACGCCGTTTTTCAACGTAACGGTGACGCGAGCCTTAATCACGAGTGTGTCTCCAGAACTACTTGACCAGAACCGGGCCGGTGCCGCGAACGGGTTCGTTTTCATTGATGATGCCGAGACGGCGCGCCACTTCCTGATAGGCTTCCAGCAGCCCGCCCATATCGTGGCGGAAGCGGTCCTTGTCCAGTTTCTCGTGGGTTTCGACGTCCCAAAGGCGGCAGCTGTCGGGCGAAATCTCGTCGGCCAACACGATGCGCATCATGTCGCCTTCGTAGAGGCGGCCGCATTCGATCTTGAAATCGACCAGCTGAATGCCGATACCGAGGAAAAGCCCGGAAAGGAAGTCATTGACGCGGATGGCCAGCGCCATGATATCGTCCAGCTCAGCCGGATTGGCCCAGCCAAACGCGGTGATATGCTCTTCCGAGACGATCGGATCTTCCAGCGCATCGGATTTATAATAGAATTCGATGATGGAGCGCGGCAGAACCACGCCTTCCTCGATGCCGAGACGCTTGGACAGGGAACCGGCGGCGACATTGCGCACAACGATTTCCAGCGGGATGATTTCCACTTCCTTGATCAGCTGCTCACGCATGTTGAGGCGACGGATGAAGTGGGTGGGAATGCCGATCTTGTTCAGATGCGTGTAGACATATTCGCAGATGCGATTGTTCAACACGCCTTTGCCGTCGATAACATCATGCTTTTTCTTGTTGAAGGCTGTTGCATCATCCTTGAAAAACTGGATCAGCGTGCCCGGCTCAGGACCCTCGTACAGGATCTTGGCCTTGCCTTCGTAAATACGGCGGCGACGGTTCATGACGGTTTGTCTCTATTGTTGGCGTCGCACAAGGGACGCTCTGTGTCACTGGTTGAGGCGGTCCATAAAGGAAAACGCGGCTTTTCACAATCCGGCTCTTGCCCCTTCCTTGTTTTTCTGGTCGCGCCCTTGTTCGGGTGCGTTCCTACAGGCTGCCTGCTTCCTCCCGAACAATCCCCAATGCAGATATTATCGGCCAGGGAGAATCGCGATCCGTCACAGCAGCCCAGGATATTATCTTTAGCACAGCGGTGCCGAACCACGAAATCCATGGCCGTAGAAAGCCATGGATAAGTCAGTCCTCGGCGGAAAGCTTGCTGAGAAACTGAGCAAACACCATGGTGCCTTCCGGCCAGGGACCATGACCGGACTCGGCATTGAGATGGCCTGCCTCGCCTGCATCGACGACAAGGCCTCCCCAAGCCTTTGCAATATCCTCGGCATGGTCATAGGTGCCAAACGGATCGTTGCGGCTGGCGACGATCAGTGTTGGAAAAGGCAGGGGCGTACGGGGATAGGGACCGAACGTCATCAGGTGGCGGGGCCGGATTGCCGAATTGGCCACGTCCGGCGGCGCCACGAGAAAGGCACCGGCCACCTTGCGTTGGAAATGCGGCACGGCATGCACGATCGTTGGCACACCCAGCGAGTGGCCCACCAGCACGACAGGTTTTTCGGCACGGTTGACCTCTTCCACCAGCCGCTTCACCCAATCTTCCCGGACAGGCTTTGCCCATTCGGCCTGCTCAACGCGGCGCGCGGTGGACAATTTGCCCTCCCAACGGCTTTGCCAATGGTCCGGCCCGGAATTGGTATAGCCGGGAACGATCAAAATTTCTGCTTGTGATGCCTTCATGCCGCTTATCTGCGATCCGTAGCGCCTTGCGTCAAGAGTGTGAGCGCGGCAAGGATAAAAGAAAATGGTTTGTCTTGCCTACCAATATTGACGGGGGCCCACGGACGGGATTACCTTGCCCGGCATATTCTGGGAGGAATTCATGTCAATATTTGCTGTGCGGAGTGCCGTGTTTACGGCTCTGATTTTTCCATCATTTATGTATGCATCGGGCGCCTATGCCGCCGGCACATGCGGCGATATCAGCAATAGCGGCGGGCATCCGCCCGAATTGACCATAACTGAGGCAAAATCCGTTTCTGGCGATGCCGAGATGCCGCGCAGCCATTGCCTGATCCAGGGGGAGCTGGCGGCTCACCAGGGCATTGACGGCAGAGCCTATGCCATCCACTTCGAAATGCGGCTCCCGGACGATTGGAATGGCCGTTTCGTCCATCAGTTCAACGGAGGCAATGACGGCAAGGTTTTGGCCGCAACCGGCCCGTTGCTTGGCGGCAACAAGGCGGACAATGCGCTCAGCCGTGGATATGCGGTGGTTTCCAGCGATGCTGGCCATGACGAGGCGACATTTCCCGACAAGGGGCTTGCCGGTTCAGCTGCCTTTGGCTTCGACCCGGTCGCCCGCCAGGATTATGGCTATAGTGCCGTCGCCAAGCTCAATCCTTTGGCCATGCGGCTGGTGGAACAGTATTATGGACAAAAGATTGCCTTTCGCTACGGTATAGGCGGTTCAAATGGTGGCCGGCATGCGCTGATGGCCGCCACAAGGCTGCCGGATCAGTTCGATGGTCTGCTGGTCGGTTATCCCGGTTTTAACCTCCCTAAAGCCGCTCTTCAGCATGCATGGGACGTGCAGTCCTGGGCCAAGGTCGATCAGGATATCGCCAAAGCCTTTTCTCCCGCCGACATGGCGCTTCTTGCCAAGGGCATTCTTTCCGCCTGCGATGCCTTGGACGGTCGGGTCGATGGGGTTGTCGGCAATGCGGATGCCTGCCAGAGCCGTTTCAATCTCGCCTCCCTGGCCTGCAAGGCTGAAAAGCAGCCGGATTGTCTTAGCCAGGACCAGATCGCTGCGCTTCGTGCCAGCCATGCGGGCCCGAAAAACAGCAAGGGCCATGCGCTGTACAGCAATTGGGATTGGGACCCGGGCATGGGGTCTGCCAATTGGCGTCTTTGGAAATTGCAGAGTCCTGTTGCCGCTTGGGGCGGCAAACCGATCATTGCTGTGATGGGGGCTGGTTCGCTGGCTCAGATCTTCACCACGCCGCCCGTGCCGGTTAATGGAACGCCGGAGGATCTGCAAAAGTTTTTGCTCGACTTTGATTTCGACCGGGATGCGCCGAAGATTTTTGCAAAATCTGGCCCGTTCACGGAATCTGCCGCAGACTTCATGATTCCGCCCGATAGCGCCAATCCGCATTTGAAGGCATTTAAAGCGGCGGGCCATAAGATGATTGTTTTTCATGGCAATGCCGATCCGGTATTTTCAGTGCTCGATACGGTCAAATGGTATCGCAAACTCGACAGTAATAACGGTCGCAAGGCGGATGATTTCGTCAAATTCTACCGCATCCCCGGCATGCCACACGGGGCGGGTGGCCCCTCATACGACGATTTTGATTTCTTCACACCGCTTGTCGCCTGGGTGGAGAAGGGCGCGGCACCCGGTCCGGTATCAGCAGGGATCACCAAGGACAACAAGGAGGCGTCAGCACTCACGCCGGGGCGCTATCTTTACTGCCCCTATCCCCTGGTTGCTCATTACGATCAAGCCGCTGCCGGCTCGGACTCCATCCACTTCAAATGCCGCTAAGGTAAATGAAAGCATCGGACAGGGAGCCAGCTGTCCCCTTTCCAGGCCGATAGCGGTTTTGTTATGAAGGCATCGCGCATTTTCACATGCGCGATGCCTTCATGATTTTATAAATCATTCAGTCGTCCGTTTAGGTCGAGATTTTACGTGACTGACATTGCACGTATTGGTAGTTTTTCTTAATATTGATTTATGTCTTCTGTTGAGCAAGCAAGAGCAATCATTGGGTGATTATTTTTAAAATAAACCAATAGATAGAATTATTGATCCATAATTTAGTTTATTTTCTAGTTGTATTGCCGATTTTTAAGTCGAATTCTATCTATATGAGAGAAATTGGATCGAATATCAGTGGCCAGTGGAATTTTAGTGAGCGACGGGCGATAATTGTAAATATTATTTAAGGTCACTGGGTGCAGAAATATTTCTTCTCCGCAGGGGTGGGGCGTGACAAGGCAACCGTATTTTGGGTTAACATCTCTTGGTTTTACTCTTCAATATTCCAACGCTGATGATCTGCCTCCTGGTCGGATGGACCTTGAATTCTGTCCTGATGAGCATCAGTTGGTTTTTCGACCGTAAATCCAACCAGTTGGGTATGTGGAGTATCGGTTTTTGGTGTGTTTCAATCGGTACATGCTTGCAGGCTTTGCGCGGTATCGTTCCTGAATCTCTTGGTATCGGGGTTGGTGGAGCACTGGTGCTTTTGGGGTCTGGGCTGGTTTGGGTTGGGTTTCGGATCTTCGATGGATTTTCCCGTTCCCGGTGGTTTGTGGTCGCAATAACTGCGATTTGGCTCCTATGCTATTTTGGAGTGAAGATTTTTTCCGCCAATCCGGATTACAGAATCATCCTCTACACAATTTTGACTGTTACGCAGCTCAGCGCTTTGGTCGCTTCGATTTGGTCCGGCTGGAAGCGTGACCATTTTCCAGTTCGCCTCGTCATTATCTTCATGCTGCTGTCCTACGGCTTCGTCATGTTGATGCGCATTCCGCTGGTGATGATCTGGCCGGTGACCGAAATTGGTGGCGTTGCCCAAACGCCATGGGTTCCGGTTGTTACCTTTATTTTATATGTCAACAGCCTCGGGTTGGGGATTGGCATTTTTGCGCTCAGCAGCCATCGAAGCCTCATGCAGTATAAGCACGCCTCCGAGATCGACATGCTGACCGGCGTTCTCAATCGCCGCGCTTTCTATGAGCGTGCCCAGTCACAAATGCACAAGAATGCTGGTGTTCTGGCGTTGATCGATCTCGATCATTTCAAATACATCAACGATGCGCATGGACATGCAGGAGGGGACGCAGCCTTGTGTGCCTTTGGGAAAACGATGATCGAGCAACTCGATGGAAACATGGTGTTTGGCCGGCTTGGCGGGGAAGAGTTTGCTTTGTTCATGCCGCAAATGACAGGTGGTGAAGCGCTGGCCTTTTGCGATGGGTTGCGGCAATCCGTTGCCCGGCTCACAACACCCTGGCGTGACGCGACAATCACCATGACCATCAGTATCGGCATGCATGAGGTGGTCAAAGCTGGCGCGGATCTTGATGCGGCGTCTCTCCGGGCGGATGCAGCGCTTTATCGTGCCAAGGATCAGGGAAGGGATCGTTGTGTTTTGAGCGCTGCGGAGGAAGCCGTGGCGCAGAAACCGGACGAGGGGATGGCGACCGTCATCGCGCTTACCGGTGCAAAACCAGCGGCGGTACCTGAACTATCGTGATGTGTTGAAAATTGCTGGTAAGGGGAATGCCAAGCGCCATCTTTGAGGGCGCTTGGCAAATTCTTTTTCATCAGAGGTCCGATGTGTTCAATCGGATCTGAAACTCACGGTCATGCGGTGGCTGCTGCCTGGGCTTCGGCGTCGATTTCGCTCGCACGGCGGTAGGCATCGCGATCGGTCATCCGGGCAATGTAATCGGTAAAGACCGGACGTGCTGGCACGCTGTTGACCCTCAGCGAGAAGGACAGATGCGATGCAAGATAAAGATCGGCAGCGCTAAAGCTTTCGCCAGCGATATACGGGCCCGCGGTAATTGCCGAAGCAACCACATCCATCATGGTATCGATACTGCCATAGCCAACCATACCGCGGCGTTCATCGGGGACGGCAAAGCCACAGGCCTGGCCAATGACGGCGGCTTCCACCGGACCTGCAGTGAAGAATAGCCAGCGATAATAGTTGCCGCGGTTGCCAAGATCAGGGGCAAGGCCTGCCTCAGGAAAAGCATCGGCCAGATAGGCAAGAATGGCTGGCGTTTCCGTCACCACCGTTTTGCCGTGGCGGATAGCCGGGACTTTGCCCAGCGGGTTGATGGTGGTGTAGTCAGCCGCCTTCATCGCGGGACCATAGGCGACCAGTTCGGTCTGATAGGGTTGGCCGATCTCCTCCAGCATCCAGCGAACGATGCGTCCTCTGGACATGGGATTGGTGTATAAAACGACTTGCTCGGTCATGGTACTCTCTTCCCCATAAAATCATAGAATACGAAGGCGCAAAGACGTTCACGGATCTTCGCCTGACAAGAATTTCAAATATCCCAAATGTGTGAAAGGCTTAAGATATTCGACAATAAAATACGGAAAGTCATTTTCAATGGCTCTCTCTATAACGCGAAAACCCGGCGCGGTGGCCGGGTTTTGCAAAGCGTTTGACGGCTCAGGCAGCCATGGCAGCCCGAAGATTTTCATCGACCTTGTCGAGGAAAGCGGTGGTCGACAGCCACGGCTGGTCGGGACCGATCAGCAGCGCCAGATCCTTGGTCATGTAGCCAGCTTCGACAGTGTCGACGCAAACCTTTTCAAGGGTGAGGGCGAACTTGGCCAGTTCGGCATTGTCATCCAGCTTGGCGCGGTGCGCGAGCCCACGGGTCCAGGCAAAGATCGAGGCGATGGAATTGGTCGAGGTTTCCTGGCCCTTCTGGTGCTGACGATAGTGACGGGTCACGGTGCCGTGCGCGGCTTCGGCTTCGACCGTGCGGCCATCCGGCGACAGCAGAACCGAGGTCATCAGGCCGAGCGAGCCGAAGCCCTGCGCAACCGTGTCCGACTGGACGTCGCCGTCATAGTTCTTGCAGGCCCAGATATAGCCGCCGGACCATTTCAGTGCAGAGGCAACCATGTCGTCGATCAGGCGATGCTCATAGGTAATGCCCGCAGCGTCGAACTGAGCCTTGAATTCGGCCTGGTAGACTTCCTCGAAAATATCCTTGAAGCGACCGTCATAGGCCTTCAAAATGGTGTTCTTGGTGGACAGATAGACCGGCCATTTGCGCATCAGGCCGTAGTTCATCGAAGCACGGGCGAAGTCGCGAATCGAATCATCCAGGTTGTACATGGCCATGGCCACACCGGCGGACGGTGCGTCGAACACGTCCTTCTCGATCACCTGGCCGTCTTCGCCGACGAACTTGATGGTCAGCTTGCCCTTGCCGGGGAATTTGAAGTCGGTTGCCTTATACTGGTCGCCGAAGGCGTGACGACCGACGACGATCGGCTGGGTCCAGCCGGGGACGAGGCGGGGAACGTTTTTGCAGATGATCGGCTCGCGGAAAATAACGCCGCCGAGGATGTTGCGGATCGTGCCGTTCGGGCTTTTCCACATTTCCTTCAGGTTGAATTCCTTCACGCGGGCTTCGTCTGGCGTGATGGTGGCGCATTTGATGCCGACGCCGTGCTTTTTGATGGCGTGGGCGGAATCGATCGTCACCTGGTCATTGGTTGCATCGCGGTTTTCTACCGAGAGGTCGTAGTATTCAATCTCGAGATCGAGATAGGGAAGGATCAGCTTTTCCTTGATGAACTGCCAGATGATACGGGTCATTTCATCGCCGTCGAGATCGACGACCGGGTTGGCAACCTTGATCTTTTGCATAAGTCTTCCTCATCGATAGGGCGGCTTTAATTCGGCCGCGTCTCTGTCCATATGACCGGAGTTGCCTATAGCATTCTCGCAAGCCAAGGCAAACAGGAAGCCGCGTGTGGACTTCATTTTAGCTTGAGCGCGCTTTGCCTTCCGCCTCTTGCATTTTGGGCTGTTTATGCCCATGCAGGCGTAAATTTGCAGGGTTAAGTGAATAATTGCAGGAAAGGCGCCATGGCAGGCACAAACAGCGAGCGCGAGCTTATCGCCGAGGGACCGGCAATTATTCTGGTGGAACCCCAATTGGGCGAGAATATCGGCATGGTGGCCCGTGCCATGGCGAATTTCGGGCTGGCGGAGCTGCGTCTGGTCAATCCGCGTGACGGCTGGCCCTCGGAAAAAGCCCGGTCCGCCGCATCCAAGGCCGATCATGTCATCGATGGTGCCAAGCTTTACGATACGCTGGAAGAAGCACTGGCCGATCTGAATTTCGTCTATGCGACCACGGCTCGCCAACGGGACAATTTCAAGCCTGTTGCCTCGCCGGTGACGGCGGCCTCAACTTTGCGAACCCGGTTTCTGGCTGGTGAAAAAACCGGAATTCTTTTTGGGCGTGAAAAATCCGGCCTGAAGAATGAGGATGTGGCTCTGGCCGATGAAATTGTCACCTTTCCGGTCAATCCCGCTTTCGCGTCGCTGAACATCGCTCAGGCTGTGCTGCTGATGTCCTATGAGTGGATGAAATCCACCATGGACGATGTCACCCAGACGCCGTTTCAGGGCGTCGATCAACTGCCTGCCAGTAAGGAAGAAGTTATCGGCCTGTTCGAGCATATGGAGGATGCACTTGATGCCAGGGGATATTTCCGGCCGATCCACAAAAAGGCACGAATGATCGACAATCTGCGTGCTGTGCTGACGCGACGTGGTTTCACTTCACCGGAAATCAATGTCATGCGTGGCGTGGTCTCGTCACTCGACCGGTTCTCCCGCCGCAATCCGCGCGGCGCTGGAGCGCCTTTGGAGGGCGACGCAGTGGACGGCATTGAGAGGGACGAAGCTGATGGTAGCGGGCATGAACGAGATCAGGACTAAACTAAAGCCGATTCTGGTGTTTGATTCCGGTATTGGCGGCTTGACCGTCCTGCGTGAAGCCCGGGTGCTGATGCCGGAGCGCGGCTTTATTTACATCGCCGACGACGCTGGTTTTCCCTATGGCAATTGGGAGGAGGAGCCGCTCAAAGCGCGGATCGTCTCCTTGTTTGCCTCTCTTCTGGCGCAATATGATCCTGAGGCGGTGATCGTTGCCTGTAGCACGGCCTTCACGCTGGCGGGTGCCGCGCTGCGCGAAGCCTTTCCCGGCATGCGCTTCATCGGCACCGTGCCCGCCATCAAGCCTGCCGCCGAGCGTAGCCGGTCTGGCCTGATTTCCGTGCTGGCAACCCCTGGCACCGTCAAACGCGCCTATACCCGCGATCTGATTCAGTCCTTTGCCAGCCAGTGCGAGGTCAACCTCGTCGGCTCTCAACATCTGGCCCGGTTGGCTGAAGCCTATATTCGCGGTGAGCCGGTGGAAGAGGCAGTGCTGAATGCCGAGATCGCGCCGTGTTTCATCGAAAAACAAGGCGCGAAGACCGATATCGTCGTGCTCGCCTGTACCCATTATCCGTTTCTTGCCAATGTCTTCCGCAAGCTGGCTCCCTGGCCGGTGGATTGGCTTGACCCTGCGGAAGCCATCGCCCGCCAGGCGCGGCGTCTGGTGCCTGTTGTGGACGAGGGCGCGCATTCGGACGACTACGATTTCGCGGTCTTCACGTCAGGCCAGCCGGTATTTTCCACCCATCGACTGATGCAGGGTTTTGGCCTGCGCGTGGCGGCAGGCTGACGTTTGTTACGGAAATAGCCAGAATATAAATTATCGCGTTCGCGCGTGGAGGCTCTCAGTCAATTGTTCGACCAGGCAGGCAAGCTGTCGCAGACATTCGTCCCAGGCCAGTCGGACTCCCTCTTGCGATACCGTATCCGGAATACCGGATTGAACGATTGACAGGTCCGTTCCTCTTGCTGCCGGCTTCAGCTGGATGACGGTCTCGACCCGCGCAGTCCAGAACGGGTCATCCATTCTTTCTGTGTAGCGAATGCGCTCATTGAGGACCAATTCATCGAATTCGCCAATCATCACGTAACTTAAATCTGACGTGGTGCTGCTAAAACGAATCCTGTAACCGCCACCTTCGCGTCCATCGAAATGAAGCGGTTGGCAGGTAAAGTCCTTCCTCTGCATCCATTGTACAACAGCCTGCTCGTCAAGAAACGCTTTATAGACGCGACTGATCGGAGCCTGGATGAGTTTATCAACGCGAATGGAAAATGCCATTCCGAGACCTTTCGCGCCCATAGGGCTATAGGTGTTCTTAAAAACAGTAGATATTCAAGGTTGTTTCATCATTTTGGAAGTGGATACACTTTAAACAGCACCCGTCCGGTGTTGCGGCGATCTTTATAGGACGCCATGCGAGGGTCAACTATCTAAAGATTTCAAGCTATTTTTTTTGTTATTTCGTCTCACGCGAAATGCGATGCCGAGGCTAAGTCGCTAACGTTGAATTATTTAGAAGTGGGCTTTAATTATCCAGATAAAAACTATTGAGCATTCAACGTGTTATTGCGATTTTTATAAAATCGGACCTGCTTGAAGAACACCAATATCTGGAAAATCTAGAGTGCTACAACGACACAGAAAGCGCGATGTCATTATCGGAAAAACACCAAAAATGCTTCATCGTTTTCAAGCGAAGGCAGGCAACCTGGTCTTTGCAGGGCTCATCCTAGGGTTGTTTTTCTTGATAAATGTCAGTTATTCGCGGCAAATATTGTATGAATGTCTTCTGATGTTGGCTTTTGGTGGCGTCTTGAATTTTTGTCCGGTTCAATTGCCGCTTTATATCGATGCTCCACACGCTCGCGCATTCTCACCCTCAAGAGGGTGCAAAAACTTTAAGTCCCTGATGCATCGAGATTTTGGGGCACCGATATGCTTTGTCTTCCCGTGCGATTTGTCTTTTTCGGCAAAGCGGGCGACCGTATTTTTATGGCCAAGCACCATCCATTGAAATTGTCGCGAGTCATTTGGAATGCGGCGGTGACTTGTGCTACAGATTTTATCCCGCCGCCATTCATGCGGCTCCTAAGAGATTTGAAACAGCTTGTTTGCCGAAATCGTCATTGTTGTCCTGCTCACTATCTTGAACGGCGTATTGGCAATGTCCGAACTGGCGGTCGTCTCCGCCCGTCCGGCGCGTCTGCGAGTTCTGGCCGAAGCCGGTCATCGCGGTTCTGCCGTTGCCATCCGGTTGGCTGAAAATCCCGGTCGTTTTCTGTCAACCGTGCAGATCGGTATTACCCTTGTCGGCGTTTTGTCCGGCGCATTTTCGGGAGCCACTCTCGGTGCTCGATTGACGCAGTGGCTTTTGCTGCAAGGCATGTCAGAGGCTCTGGCCAGTACGCTCGGCGTCGGCTGCGTCGTGGTTGGCATCACCTATTTGTCGTTGATTGTCGGTGAACTGGTGCCCAAGCAGATCGCGCTGCGAAACCCTGAAATGGTCGCCTCGCGCATGGCGGGTGCCATGCTGATCCTGTCCAAGGTTTCGCTGCCGCTGGTCTGGCTGCTGGACGGCTCGGGGCGGGCGGTCCTGTCGCTGCTCGGCCAGAAGGGCGCATCGTCAGGCACGGTGACGGATGAGGAAATCAAGACGGTCTTGGCCGAAGCACAAAGTGCTGGTGTCATCGAATCGGAAGAATCACAGATGATTTCCGGCGTCATGCGCCTGGCGGACCGCACTGCACGGGGTCTTATGACGCCGCGCCGTGATGTCGAACTGATCAGCGTCGATGACACGATTGAGGAAATCCGCCAGGCTCTGCGTGAAAGCCAGCATTCCCGTCTGCCGGTGCGCAACGGCAATTCCGATGAAATCGTCGGGGTCATGCTGGTGAAAAACTTCTACGATGCCTTGGCCAATGGCGGCACGGTCGACATCCGCTCGATTATCAGCGATGTGCCGATCGTATCGGATCTGGCGGGTGCCATCGATATCATCCAGTCAATCCGCAAGACGGTTCTGCATATGGTGCTGGTCTATGACGAATACGGCCATTTCGAAGGCATTATCACGTCAGGCGATATTCTGGAGGCGATTACCGGTGCCTACCAGGAAGAGGGCGAGGAAGAGCCGGCGCTGCTGATGCGCGAGGACGGTTCTTATCTGGTGGCCGGCTGGACACCGATCGACGAATTCATCGAGCATATCCGTGTGCCTGTGGATGACGACCCGGATTTTACCACGGTCGCAGGCTATGTGCTGGATGAGTTGAAACGCATTCCGGCGCTAGGCGAAAGCTTCGTCAAGAATGGCTGGAAATTCGAGGTTGTCGATCTGGATGGCCGGCGCATAGACAAGCTGCTGGTGTCGCCAGTTCTGGCGGACGATCCGGATTGATTTCAGCCGCGATTGCCTGTGGGTTTCCGCGAGAAGACACAGGCATCTTCTTTTACTATCTGTTAGGAAATACGGATTGAACGGCGTTGCCGCATCGCGGTGCAGGAACGCGTCATCATTCCATCGTGAGGGAACATATAAGGTGCAGGTCGGGATCGATATGGGAACAGTGGCGGGTGGCCAACCTGCCAGGCTCGATATCGAGGAGCTATTGGCGACCCGTCTTCTTGTTCAGGGCAATTCCGGTTCCGGAAAATCGCATCTTCTGCGGCGTCTATTGGAGCAATCTGCCCAATGGGTGCAGCAGGTCATCATCGATCCCGAAGGGGATTTTGTGACGCTCTCGGAAAAATACGGCCATCTGGTCGTAGACGGGGAGCGTAGCGATGCCGAATTGATCGGGATTGCCAACCGCATCCGCCAGCACCGCGTTTCCTGCGTGCTGACGCTGGAAGGGTTGGATATTGAGCAGCAAATGCGCGCAGCCGGTGTGTTTCTGAACGGCCTGTTTGATGCCGAGCGCGAGTATTGGTATCCGGTTCTGGTCGTGGTCGATGAGGCGCAGATGTTTGCCCCCTCGGTCGGCGGTGATGTCTCCGAAGACGCCCGCAAGCTGTCGCTGGGCGCCATGACCAATCTGATGTGCCGTGGCCGAAAGCGTGGCTTGGCAGGTGTGATCGCTACGCAGCGTCTGGCAAAGCTTGCCAAGAATGTCGCAGCTGAAGCCTCCAACTTCCTGATGGGCCGCACCTTTCTCGATATCGATATGGCGCGTGCAGCCGATCTTCTCGGTATGGATCGCCGCCAGGCGGAAATGTTCCGCGACCTGAAGCGCGGCAACTTCGTCGCCCTTGGCCCGGCGCTGTCACGCCGTCCCTTGCCGATCGTGATTGGTGATGTGGAGACCTCAGCGCGCTCCTCCAGTCCGAAACTGATGCCTTTGCCCGATGCGCCGCAGGACGTGGAAGATCTGATCTTCACGCCGGATCCTGAAGAATTTAACCGCCCGCTCGTTCGCCGTGCTCCGCCAGCCCCCCGTCCGACCACCGATATTCTGGCCGAACTGGCCCGTGCAACGCCGGTAAGCGTCGAGGATGTCGCCCCACAGAGATCGTCACAGCCGGAAATTACCGCCGAGGAACGCGAGGAGCGGATGGCGGCGGTATTGGCTGAAATTCTCGAAGATCCGCAGGCGGCCTATCGCACCGATTCTGTTCTCTATCAGGAATTCCTGGTTCGAGCCCGCATGCGCCGGGTCGGCGGTCCACCGATGGCGATGGGTGAATTTCGCCGCCGCGTCGCCGTGGCGAGGGCTGATGTCGATGAAGAAACCGCGTCCTCTGACCGCTGGCAGGAGGCGCTGTCTTTATCAACGCGGGTTTCGGATGACTTGCAGGGCGTTTTCCTGCTGATCGCCAAGGCAGCCATCCGGTCCGAGCCTTGCCCCTCCGATCTTCGGATCGCCCGTGCTTACGGTACCCATTCCGCTCGCCGCGCCCGCCGGCTGCTTGGATATTTCGAGGAGCAGGGCATGGTCGTGGTGCATACGGATTTTTCCGGGAAACGCATCGTGGCCTTCCCCGATCTGGAATCAGAAACCAAGCCCGGTGATCCGAACGCAGCCGATATGCCGGATAGCCGCAGTGCTGCGGAATAGAGTTTATGCCACGGTTTTGAACATGCAGCCTTGCTGACTGGCCAAGTTGTGCCGCAATGGCTGCCCATGATGGGCTGATGACCAAGTTTTCCCTAGCCCTCCGACGGAGGCATGTCCTGAGCCTTGCTTCTTTGAGTTTCCTGGGTTTTCTGACATCCGGCCAAGCCGCATCTCTTGCACCCGGTGAAGTGCCGCTTTGGCCGGGCCGGGCGCCGGGCGGTGGTGGCCCTCGGCTTGGCCGACGCACCATTCACAAGGCGGCATTGCTGCGGATTGCTACGCCAACCCTGCGGATGGTCCGTCCGCAAACCTCAAATGGGACAGCCGTGCTGATTGCACCCGGCGGCGGTTATCATTTCGTTGAGGAACGCAAGGAGGGCGAGGCCGCCGCGCAATGGCTCGCCGCCCGTGGCGTCACCGCTTTCATTCTCACCTACCGTCTTCCGGGCGAAGGCTGGTTTGTCGGTCCCCGCGCGCCCTTGCAGGATGCCCAGCGGGCCTTGCGGCTGATCCGGGCGCAGGGTGATGCACTTGGCCTCGACCCTCAGAAAATTGGCAGTATGGGATTTTCCGCCGGTGGGCATTTGATGGGCATGCTATCGACACGCTTTGCCGAGCCGATCTATTCGCCGGTCGACAATGCCGACACACTGTCGGCAAGGCCGGATTTTACCCTGCTGGCCTATCCGGTGATTACCCTGAAGGCTCCTTATAATCATACCTGGACCCGGGTTGAGATGGTCGGCAAACATCCCAGCGATGCCGATGTAGCGGCCTGGTCGGTGGAAACCCATGTTGGTTCCACTTGCCCGCCGGTCTTTATGGCCCATGCCAAGGACGATCCGGTTGCCAATATCGAGCATTCCCGGATGATGCAGGCGGCTTGCCGCAAGGCCGGTGTTTCCGCCGATCTGGTCGAACTTGAGCAGGGCGGTCACGGCTTTGCCATGGGCGAAGGGAGCATGGGGAAAACGCCCAGGCCGCCGGTGGTCTGGACACCGGCGCTTGAGGCATGGATGCGGGACCACAATCTGGTTTGATCCAGCATCGTACCGAAACCGGTTTTCGGTACGATGCGATAGGGCGTCAGTCTGCCCGTTCTTCCCAGACCTTTGCCAGTTCCACAATGGTTTTCACGGCGACTTCCATGTCCTGAACGCTTATCCATTCCAGTGGCGAGTGATAGGCATGACCACCAGTATAGATGTTGGGGCAGGGCAGCCCCATGAAGGACAGGCGCGAGCCATCGGTTCCGCCGCGAATGCTGTGCAGCACGGGAGTAAGACCGACGCGGCGCACCGCTTCCTCGAGATTATCCATCACCATCGGATATTGGTCGAGTACCACTTTCATATTGCGATACTGCTGCTTGACCTCGAATGTGTAGGTCGAGCCGGGATAGTCGCGCATCACATCGCGGGTAATCTCTTCCAGCAGTGCTTCCTTCTGCGTCAGTCCCGCATCGATGAAATCGCGGATGATGAATTTCAGGTGAGCTTCATCCATGGAGCCGCTGATGTCGGTAGGGTGAATGAAGCCCTGGCGGCCCTCAGTGGTTTCCGGGGTCTGGTCCTTCGGCAGCCGGGCAATGATGGCGCTGGCGATCTTGATAGCGTTTTCCATCCGGTCCTTGGCCGTGCCGGGATGGATCGCAACACCGGTAATGGTGATGTCCACGCCATCCGCCGAAAATGTCTCGTTCTCGATCTCACCGATCGTGCTGCCATCCATGGTGTAGCCAAAAGCTGCGCCCAGCTTTTTCAGGTCGACCTTGTCTGCCCCGCGCCCGATTTCCTCATCGGTGGTGAAAAGGATTTTAATGGTGCCATGCCGGATGTGCGGATTGTCGATGATAAACTGCGCCGCCGTCATGATTTCGGCAATACCGGCCTTGTCGTCTGCACCCAGCAGCGTGGTGCCATCGGTGGTGACAATGTCATGGCCGATTTGCGTCTTGAGCTGCGGATTTTCGCTAACGCGGATGATTTGATTGGTATCGCCGGACAGAACGACATCCCCACCCTGATAGTTTTTCAGCAGTTGGGGCTTCACATTCGTGCCGGTGAAATCCGGTGCCGTATCCATATGCGAGCAGAAGCAGATCACCGGAACCGGCTTGTCGACATTGGCCGGAATGGTGGCATAGACATTGCCGTGCTCATCCAGATGCGCGTCGGACAGGCCCATGGCCAGCAATTCACTCACCAGCACATGGCCGAGGTTCTTCTGTTTTTCCGTGGAGGGCTGGCTGGTTGATTCGGGGTCTGATTGTGTGTCGATGACGACATAGCGCAGGAAACGGTCGAGAATTGTATCGGGCATGCGGGCGGTCCATCACGGTTTGTGGCTATGGTTGGTGGCCACGGTTTGGGGCGGGGTCGGGCTTTACCCATCCGCAGGATATGCGATGCCGACCTACGGCACCTGCAATTCTACAGTATTCAATTTACGACATTGTTGACGCAAAAGAGATCCTGTAAATGTAAGCGTTTCACAAGACGCAGGTTTGCTCAACCCATTTGTAATGCATCCGCATTTTTATCTTTCACCATTGGCAGCGGACAATACTCAAGCAAACACTGTCGGAAATGACCCTGTCGACGCGCGGTTCCTTGACATGACATCCGCCGCGTTATTGTTCGCCAAGACTAAGAGAATGCCATAATATTTATTTTTCTCTATGCATCCTAAGAGAGTATTTTGATTTAATATTGCGGCGCGGAAAAACAGCTTTCCTTTAATAAGGACTTGCGGAATTGAACGAAATTTGAAAATTTCAATATTTTAAATTTCTATGATTTTTATCAAGTCTAGAATTCAAATCGTTGTAATTCATATATAAAAAATCCTGAATTTTTACCGTTCGATAAACAGACTTTTGAAATAATAACAGAAAAGTGATCCATGTTTTTGCTGCATGGCAACAGAAATCACAATTTCGTCCTCCAAATAAATTACTCTCGGTTGTGTAGGCAGGGAATGGTTAAAGGGATCCGTTTGATCCAGCCTTGCACGATAACCAGCCGGATTGCTGTTTCATATCCGCGTAGCTCACAACACGGATGCAATGCATCCCGGCATCAATATCTAGCCAGCTATTTATCAGGAGGATTTTTGCAATGAGTGATTTTTTGAAGCGCGTTTCGAGTTTTCGTGAAGACGTATTTCCGACCCATTCGGGTCTTTATCGTAAACTGGCCCGGGAAGGGCAGCAGCCCCAGGCCTTGATGATTTCCTGCGCCGACAGCCGGGTCATGCCGGAAGTGATTACCCAGTCCGGCCCTGGCGAACTGTTCGTATGCCGCAATGCGGGCAATATCGTCCCGCCGTTCTCGACCATGAATGGCGGCGTTTCCTCGGCCATCGAATATGCGGTGGTGGCGCTTGGCGTGCGTGACATCGTCGTGTGCGGCCATTCCGATTGCGGCGCCATGAAGGGTCTGTGCAATCACGAACTCCTGGCGCCGATGCCCAATGTGGCCGCCTGGTTGCGCCATAGCCACGCCGCTTATTCCATCGTCTGCGAGGCCTATCCTGATGATCTGCCGCACAAGGACAAGGTGCGGGCTGTGGCAATGGAAAATGTGGTCATTCAAATCGATCACCTGAAGACCCACCCCTCGGTCGCCGCCAAACTCGCCACCAATGACATTAACCTGCATGGCTGGTTCTTCGACATCGAGACCGGTGAGGTGCAGGTTTATGATGGCGCGGAGAAACGCTTCCTGGTGATCGAGGGTGAAAAGGCGCTACCAGTGGCGGTTTCCGGGCGTGCCACGCCGCATATCATGGCCGATCCTCTCGTAGCGGTGGCGGCGGAGTGAGGTGATGGAAAAAACCAGTTCTGCTCTGACACGGGACATTGCCTCGTCCATCGTTGTCTTTCTCGTCGCCATCCCGCTTTGCCTCGGCATTGCCATCGCTTCCGGTGTGCCGGTGGCGATGGGCCTCGTCTCCGGCATTGTCGGCGGTATCGTTATCGGCGTCATCGCCGGTTCACCCTTGCAGGTCTCCGGCCCGGCGGCAGGCCTTGCGGTGATCGTTTTCGGCTTCGTTGAGGAATATGGACTTGTTCTTCTGGGGCCTGTTCTGATCGTCGCCGGGTTTTTGCAAGTCCTGGCCGGTTATCTCAAGCTCGGCTCCTGGTTTCGCGCCATTTCGCCTGCCGTCGTGCATGGCATGCTGGCGGGAATCGGTATCCTGATCGTTCTCGGCCAGGTCCATGTGTTGATGGATGCCAAGCCCGCCGCCGGTGGTGTTGAAAATGTCGCTGCCATGGATGAGACCATCGGTAAGGTGTTCAGCGGCGGCCTGAGCAATCACAGTATGGCGCTCATTATTGGCTTGATTTCTTTGCTGGCCATGGTTGGCTGGGAAAAATTGCGGCCAGCCCGGCTGCGGCTGGTGCCGGGGGCATTGGTCGGCGTAGCCGCCGGAACCTTGCTGGCGGTCGGCCTCGACCTGCCGATCGCCCGTGTCCAGGTTCCGGCCACCTTGCTGGAAGGCATTCGCTTACCAACGATGGAAAGCTTTGCCGGGCTTGCCCAACCGGGAGTGATCGCCACCGTGCTGATCATCGCGGTGATTGCCAGCGCCGAAACCCTGCTATCGGCTGCTGCTGTCGATAGGATGCATGACGGCGAGCGCACCCGTTTCAACAAGGAACTGGTGGCGCAGGGCGTCGGCAACAGCCTGTGCGGCCTGCTGGGCGCTCTGCCGGTAACCGGCGTCATCGTTCGCTCGTCTGCCAATATCCAGGCAGGCGCTGCAACACGTCGTTCCACTATTCTCCATGGAGTCTGGATCCTGGCCCTGGTGGCGCTTCTACCGCAATTGCTGGGAGTCGTGCCTTTGACTGCCCTGGCGGCGGTGCTTTTGGTGACAGGCTGGCGACTGGTGAGCTTGCAGCATGTGCGCCACCTGTTCGATCATCACGGCTGGGTGCCGGTCGCGGTCTGGGCCACGACGGTCAGTCTTGTCGTCGTCCAGGATCTGCTGGTGGGCGTGGCGGTCGGCCTGTTTCTCTCGATTATGGAAATCATTCCGGTCCTTCGCCGCAAACTGCATATCGACCATCATGAGAATGATGAGTCGATCCAGTTGAAGCTGAACGGCGTCGGGACCTGCCGGGACGTTCCAGCATTGCTGGCAACACTGGAATCGCTTCCAGACGGAAAGAAGGTGCTGATTACGCCCGCAGGGCTGCATTATGTTGATCATACCTATGCCGAAACCCTGACAGAATGGGTGACACGCGAAAGACGGGCAGGGCGGCCGCTCGAGGTGAGTAGGTCCAGTCAGCTTGCCCCGAAAGTTGCTTCCATGGTGGATCGGCTCTGCGTTAAGCCTGCATAAGGAAACGACACGACAGATCCAGACACAGAAAAGGGGCGGCCTATAAAGCCGCCCCTTCTTTTGTCTTGGCTGGAGAGAAGGTTACCCTTCGATAACATCCTTTTTTGCGTCCTTGCGGGTCGCCCACAGCGATCCGACGATACCAGCCGCCAGGATAGCCAGCGTGATGGTTAGCGACAGCAGCGGCGGGATCTTGGCGATACCCAGCATGTCGGCAAGAAAGATCTTCGAGCCGATGAAGATCAGAACGACCGACAACGCATATTTCAGATAAGCGAAGCGGTGGATAAGGGCGGACAGCGCGAAATACAGGGCGCGCAAGCCGAGGATGGCGAAGATGTTCGAGGTGTAGACGATATAGGGATCCGTGGTGATCGCAAAAATCGCCGGGATCGAGTCAACCGCAAACACCAGGTCAACGAATTCCACCATGATCAGCGCGAGAAGCAGCGGCGTGATGTAGGTTTTCAGCTTGCCAGTTGTTTCGTCTTGCTTACGCACCACGAAACGGTCGCCTTCCAGCTTGTCGGTGACAGGCAGGTAGCGCCGCGCCAGCTTCAAAGCCGGGTTGTTGGCGACATCATATTCGCTATCGGCTGATAGCAGCATTTTGACGCCGGTAAACACCAGGAAGGCGGCGAAGAAATACAGAACCCAGTGGTAGCTTTCGACAATGGCCGCGCCCGCCGCAATCATGATGCCGCGCAGGATGATGACGCCGAGAATACCATAGAGCAGCACCCGGTGCTGATAGGCGCGAGGGATGGCGAAATAGCCGAAGATCATCGCGATGACGAAGATATTGTCCATCGCCAGGCTTTTTTCGATGACAAAGCCCGTCAGGTATTCAAGCCCGGCCTGCGGACCTGATTGCCACCATATCCAGCCGCCAAACAGCACGCCCAGAGTGATATAGAAGGCCGAGAAAGCAAAGCTTTCGGCCATGCCGATCTCTTTGCTGTTCTTATGCAGAACACCAAGATCGAGAACGAGGAGGAAAAGAACGACTGCAAGGAAGAAAAGCCACATCCATGTTGGCTTGCCCATAAAATCAACCCAAAGAAAATCCATAAAGGGATTCCTTTGCCGGAGGGTTTTTGTTGCAGTTCCGACATCACGGGTATCCGGCACTCGCGTCAGAGGGGCCCGGAACTGCTGATTATTGCGTAAATGTGGCGGGCTTCGCGCCGTTTCAAGGCCGAGTGCTTGACATTTATAATGGCTCTGCGTAGAGACCCCTCCAACGCCGGGTGGAAACGCCCGGTGTTTTTACGACATGTCCCGTGGAGGCTCCGCTTTTTTAGGTGTGAGTCGCCTGTCAGGAAAGCCGAAAGGCGATCCAGAGGAGGGCGTGTTTCCCAAAATGGGTTCTAAAAGGCCCAATAACAACAAGAGGAAATACGATGAGCAAGCGCGCATCTTCCAAGTACAAAATTGACCGCCGTATGGGCGAAAATATCTGGGGCCGCCCGAAGTCCCCGGTTAACCGTCGCGAATACGGCCCCGGCCAGCACGGTCAGCGCCGCAAGGGCAAGCTTTCCGACTTCGGTGTGCAGCTGCGCGCCAAGCAGAAGCTGAAGGGCTACTACGGCGACCTGCGTGAAAAGCAGTTCCGCGCGACCTACGACGAAGCCAACCGTCGCAAGGGCGATACTTCCGAAAACCTGATCGGCCTGCTGGAATCGCGTCTGGACGCCATCGTCTACCGCGCCAAGTTCGTGCCGACTGTGTTTGCTGCCCGTCAGTTCGTCAACCACGGCCACGTTTCGGTCAATGGCGTCAAGGTCAACATCGGTTCTTACCGTTGCAAGGCTGGCGACGTTATTGAAGTGCGTCAGAAGTCCAAGCAGCTGGCCATCGTTCTGGAAGCTACGCAGCTCGCAGAACGTGACGTTCCCGATTACATCGAAGTTGATCACAACAAGATGGTTGCGACCTTCGTTCGTGTACCAACTCTGTCGGATGTTCCTTACGCTGTTATCATGGAACCGCAGCTGGTCGTCGAATTCTACTCGCGTTGATTTCGATCTGAAATTCGAGAAAGCCGCCTTTACGGGCGGCTTTTTCTGTTTGCAGCGCAGCAAAATTCGATAATGATGACTGTCGGCTTCTGCACGAAAAACGTGACTGTCATGCATCTGCCGGGATGAGCAACAGCTCGGCATGGGGAAACCAGATGGATTTGCAGGCAATTGTTGACGACATTGTCGGTGAGATGCAGCCCCGACTTGGGGAAGGCAAGGTCGCGGACTATATTCCCGAGCTTGCGACGATTGATCCGAAGCAATTCGGCATCGCCATCACCACCGTCGACGGCCAGACCTTCACTGCGGGCGATGCGGCAATACCATTTTCGATTCAGAGCATTTCCAAGGTGTTCATGCTGACGCTGGCGCTTGGAAAAACGGGTGAGGGTGTGTGGAAGCGGGTCGGGCGCGAGCCTTCCGGTTCGTCCTTCAACTCCATCGTTCAGCTGGAGCACGAGCATGGCATTCCGCGCAACCCCTTCATCAATGCGGGCGCAATCGTTGTGACGGATATGGTGCTGGCCGGACACAAGCCGCGCGAGGCCATCGGTGAGTTCCTGCGCTTCATGCAGTTCCTGGCCGATGACGACAGTATCACCATCGACCGAAAGGTGGCGCAGTCTGAGCAGACGACTGGCTACCGTAATTTCGCGCTGGCCAATTTCATGAGCGGTTTTGGTAATCTGCACCATGCCGTGGAAATGGTGCTGGGCGTTTATTTCCATCAATGCGCGCTGGCGATGAGCTGTGTGCAACTCTCCCATGCGGGTCTGTATCTTGCCAACCGGGGTACAAATCCGCTTAGTGGCTTTTCCGTGGTCTCGCCGAAGCGGGCGCGGCGCATCAACGCCTTGATGCTGACCTGCGGCCATTATGATGGCTCGGGGGATTTTGCCTATCATGTCGGCCTGCCCGGCAAGAGCGGCGTGGGCGGCGGCATCCTGGCGATAGCGCCGGGCAAGGCCTCTATTGCAGTGTGGTCTCCGGGATTGAACAAAGTCGGCAATTCGGCGCTTGGATCGGAAGCGCTCGAACTGCTGGCAACCCGGACCGGCTGGTCGGTTTTTGGAAATTGATGTGAGAACGGTTTTTGCTTTTCGGTGAAAAGCGATGCCTGGAGAATGCAGGGTCGATAGGCATAAAGTTCGGCGCGCATTCATGCCGTGACTATGATATAGCGGGCAAAAGGCCTGCAGGAGTGGGACAAGTCTTGAACGTGATCTCGGATATGAAAATCAATGCGGCGCCGCTATGCATCGTTGCCGATGGCTATGGCCTGTCGCCGGGCGTCAATCAGGCAATCAGGACGCTCCTCAGCGAAGGCAAGGTGCGTGGCACCGGCTGCATGACCGTGTTTGCCGATTGGCGCGACGAGGCTTCTCTGTTGCTGCCCGTGATCGACAGATGTGGCGGCGCCATCGGCCTGCACCTGACGCTGACCAATTTCCTGCCTTTGAGCGGGGTACAGCCCATGTGTTCTTTCCGACGCCGTCTGACCCAGTCCTTCATGGGCGGTGTCGACAAGGGCAAGCTGCAACGCGAGCTGGATGCGCAGCTCAACGCTTTTATCGATGTGATTGGCCGCGTGCCTGATTATATCGACGGCCATCAACACATTCATTTTCTGCCGGTTGTGCGGGAATGGCTGGTGGCGCGCCGCGATTTGCTGATCAGCCCGCGCGGCAACAGCCCATGGTTGCGCGGTGAGCCGGATGCGCGGCTGGCGACAAGCCTTGCCCAGCGCGCCAAGATCAGCCTGGTGCAGCGCATGGCACGCGGTTTCAACACGGAAATGCAGGCGGCGGGCTATACGATCAAGGGACCGCTGACCGGTTTTTACGAGCGCGGCAAGCCGAACGGTTTTGCCGATGCGCTTCGCTATTTTCGCAGCCATGCGCCGCGTGACGCCGTTGTCATGTGTCATCCTGGCCATTCGGATGCGATCCTGCGGGCGCGTGACCGGCTGATGATGGCCCGCGAGGTTGAATTTGCCGAGCTGATGCGCCAGTAAGGGAAGATCGTAAGAGAAAATCCGTCCGATAGGCATTGGCGGCAATTCACGGATCGACGGTATTAGCCAAATTAGCGGACAGGGGCGCATCCGAACATGAACCTTGCATTTGCGGGAAGCGCGACGGAACGCACCGAGGCCGATGAGGCCGAAGACGCGCAGGAGAATGTTCGCCATCCCCTGTTTAGTGCCGCACCACAATCGGTATCCTTCAACAAGCTACGCAAGCGGTTGCTGCGCCAAGTGCGCCAGGCAATGGACGATTTCGGCATGCTGAACGGCCAGAAGCGCTGGCTGATTGGGCTTTCCGGCGGCAAGGACAGCTATGGTCTGCTGGCGTTGCTGATGGATTTGAAATGGCGCGGCCTGCTGCCCGTCGAGCTGATCGCCTGCAATCTCGATCAGGGGCAACCGAATTTTCCCAAGCATGTCCTGCCGGATTACCTGAAATCCATCGGCATGCCGCATCGCATCGAATATCGAGATACTTATTCCATCGTCAAGGAAAAGGTCCCGGCGGGCGGCACCTATTGTTCGCTCTGCTCGCGGCTGCGGCGCGGTAATCTCTACCGCATCGCCCGCGAAGAAGGCTGTGACGCTCTGGTGCTCGGCCATCACCGCGAAGACATTCTCGAAACCTTCTTCATGAATTTTTTCCATGGTGGCCGGTTGGCGGCTATGCCGGCCAAGTTGCTAAATGATGAGGGCGATCTCTTCGTGCTGCGGCCGCTGGCCTATGCGGCGGAAGACGACCTCGCCAAATTCGCTGCCGCCATGCAATTTCCAATCATTCCCTGCGATCTCTGCGGCTCGCAGGACGGTTTACAGCGCAATGCCATGAAGGACATGCTGGCTGGAATCGAAGCCAAAATGCCGGGCCGCAAGGATGCGATGCTGAGGGCATTGTCGCATGTGAACCCCTCGCATCTGCTTGATCCGGCACTTTTTGACTTTTCCGGGCTGGTTGTCACGAAGCCGTCATAAGGCGGGCGCATCGAGTTTTTGACATTTCACCAGCCTCAAGAAAGTGCCTCCCGTGTTTCAAGATCGTGATATCGACGCCGTCCTGCAAATCGTCAAGGACGCCGCCGCCAGCCAGATCGTGCCTCGTTTTCGCCGTCTCGGTGTTTCCGATATTTCCGAAAAGAAATCCTCTATCGATCTCGTCACAGAGGCCGATCTTCTGTCGGAAAAGCAGATGACGGATGCTTTTCTGGCCCGCTGGCCCGGTGCCTTGATCGTCGGTGAGGAGGCATGCGAAACCAATCCAGGCGTGATCGACGCGTTGAGGGATGCGGAGCTGGCATTCGTCATCGATCCGGTCGACGGAACGTTCAATTTTCAGGCTGGCCTGCCTTTGCATGCCACCAATCTCGCCGTTGTGGTGCGCGGTGAGACTGTGGCGGGGATTATCCACGAATCGGTACTTGGCGATACGCTGGTGGCCTCCCGCGGTGCCGGTGCGCAGTTTTTGCGTGCCGATGGCGAGCGCGTTCCGGTCAAGGTGGCTGCCCCATGCGATCTCTCGTCCATGGTGGGAACGATTTCCATCAATGAATTGAAGGGTGAGGAAAAGCGCCGCATTGCCGGTAATCTCACCAAGACAAAGATGGCGTTTGCCTTCAATTGTTCGGCCTATGAATATTGGCTGGTTGCCACCGGTAAGGTCCATTTCATCGGCCATTATAAATTGATGCCCTGGGACCATCTGGCCGGTGTGCTGATCCATCAGGAAGCGGGCGGGGTGACTGCCCGGTTCGATGGCAGCCCCTATCTTCCCGGTGACACCACCGGTGGCATCCTGACGGCACCGGATCGCGACAGCTGGGAGATGGTTCTACGCGAAGTGATCCAGGCGCGATAAGACTGACAAACTCTAAAAGGAACAGACATGGCCGATATCGACATTGCAGCCCTTGCCAATCTTCTGCAGGAAGCGGCAGTCACGGAAATCCTGCCGCGTTTTCGCAATCTGGGCGAAGGCGATGTGCGGATGAAAACCGAGGCCATCGATCTGGTCACCGAGGCCGATGAAGCAGCGGAGCGGTTGATCCACAGCCGTATCAAGGAGTTGATGCCCGATGCTGTGTTCATCGGCGAGGAAGCGGTTGCCGCTGATCCGGCCCTGCTGGACAAGCTGGCGGATGCGGAGTTGGCCGTGGTAGTCGATCCCATCGACGGTACCTTTAATTTTGCGGCCGGCCTGCCGCTGTTCGGGGTCATGCTCAGCGTCGTACGTCAGGGCGAAACCGTTGCGGGCCTGATTTACGACCCGATGGGCAACGACTGGGCAATCGTTGAAAAAGGCAGTGGCGCCTGGCTCTGCAAACCCGATGGCAACCAGGAAAAGATGGAGGTGCGCCCGGCACCCGATCTTGCCCAGATGATCGGCATTGCCAATGTCGGCTTTTTCGAGCTGGAGGCGCGCCGCAAGCTGCTCATCAATCTGGCTGAGGTGCGGCTGTTCACCAGCTATCGCTGTGCTGCCCACGAATACCGCATTCTCTGCCAGGGCCATATGCATTTTGCCATGTATAACAAGCTAATGCCTTGGGATCACCTGGCTGGCACGCTGATGGCCCAGGAGGCAGGCGCCTATGCCGCAAGGTTCGATGGCTCTGCCTACCTGCCGCACCACACCAGCGGCGGCCTGCTGATTGCCCCCGACAAGGAGAGCTGGAGCGAATTGCGGGAAAAGATTTTCAACGTTTGAAGTCTCGGCTTATCCAATAAAAAAAGCCACGGCAGGTGACCTGCCGTGGCTTTCTTGTTCGGATATCCGATTGTCAGACCTTGGGGTTATGCGGCTGAAACAGCTTGCCTTTTTCGGCAATCAGTACGAAGACCAACCCTATCACACCCAGGAAGAAGTAGCCTGCGACCAGCGGGCGGGATGTTCCATCGAAGGCCTGACCGACTATGGCGCCAAGAACCGAGCCGCCGACGGTGGAAATGAAGCCGAGGACCGAGGAGGCCGTTCCGGCGACATGGCCGAGCGGTTCGATGGCAAGCGTCTGGAAATTGCCGCCGATCCACCCAAACTGGAACATTGAGACGGCAAAGAACGTCATGAACACCACGAAGGGCAATGGTGTTGGCCCGAAGGTTTCGGCCAGCAGCCAAAGGGCATTGATGGCGATGAATCCGAGAAGCGAGCCATGAGACAGGCGCCGCATGCCAATCCGGCCCACCAGCTTCGAATTGACATAGGACGACAGCGCCATGAAAATCGCCACGGCAGCAAAGGCGAATGGAAACCAGACGCCCAGACCATAAATGCCCATGTAGATCTGTTGAGCAGAGTTGATGAAGCCGAACAGCGCCCCAAAGATGAAGGTGCTTGCCAGAGTGTAGAACAGGGCAATGCGGTTGGTCAGGACGATCTTGAAGCCCTGGAGGATGACTTTGGGGGTGAATTCCCGTCGATTTTCCGGATCGAGTGTTTCCGGTAGCCGCATCTGCATCCAGATGCTGGTGAGAATGCCGCCAACAGCAATGAACAGGAAGATCAGGTGCCAGTTGCCGAAGAACATGATGATCTGACCGGTTCCGGGGGCGACGACCGGGATAATCATGAAAACCATCATGATCAGCGACATCACCTCCGCCATCTGGCGTCCGCCGTAGACATCGCGCACGATGGAAATGGTGATCACCCGGGTTCCAGCCGAGCCGGCACCCTGGATGAAGCGCAGGATCAGCAATCCGGCGAAGCTTGGCACAATGGTGATGGCCAGTGCTGCCAGAACATAGACGATGAGACCGATCAACATCGGCGTGCGCCGCCCGAACCGATCCGACAGCGGGCCATAGATCAATTGCGCGCAGCCAAACCCGATCAGGTATGACGTCACGACATATTGCCGGTGATTTTCATTGACGACATTGAGGGCTTCGCCGATCTGCTGCAAGGCAGGAAGCATGATGTCGATCGCCAACGCGTTCATTGCCATCAATGCGGCGCAGAGAAAGACGAATTCCAGCTTGCTCATGCCTTGCAAGGCAGCTGGAGCGGAACGAATGGGAGCTGTCATGGGAAAACATGTCCTGGAAAATCAAAAGGCGTCGCAAGGCGCGACGCCCTTATCAGATACTGCATTAATCCCTCAATCGGAATCGATTATGAGAGCCGTGCTGTCGATAGGCTTGTAGCTGACCGCTGTGTGCGTCAAATTTGCCGCACCGCAATATGCGCAAAGGGGTCGATGGGGACAAGCCCGGAATACCACCGGGCTTTATCCAGTTCGCGTCAGGCGGCGCCGCGAACGGCAATGCCCTTTTCCTCGAGATGAGACTGCAATTCGCCGGCCTGGAACATTTCCCGGACGATATCGCATCCGCCGATGAATTCGCCCTTCACATAAAGCTGCGGAATGGTCGGCCAGTTGGAATAGGTCTTGATGCCTTCGCGAATTTCCTGGTCGGCGAGCACATTGATGCCCTTGTAGTCGATGCCGAGATAATCGAGCATCTGTACGACCTGGCCCGAAAATCCGCATTGCGGAAACTGGGGCGTGCCCTTCATGAAAAGCACGACATCATTGCTTTTTACAGCATTATCAATGAATTCGTTTACACCGCTCATGGATTTATCCTTTCACATGCGGGTCAAGGCCGCAGTATTCCATTGCCTATATAGGCGCATTTTGCCGAAATTTCAAAAGTCAAAACGGAAACAGACGGTCATCAGCCCCGGTTGCGGGTCACGCGCCGGGCCTGACGGGCAGCCTTGTTGCGGTTATTTGCCCGCGTCGGCTCGACCTTCTTGTCGGACGCCGGCGCATTCAAGCGTTGCAGCTTGGCCTGTTTGTATTTCTTCCGGTCGGACATTTCAGCTTTCACCGATTTGATCAGTGAGGAGAAAAACGAGGTAATCGGGTTGCTCATGATGATGTGATACCGTCAGGCTTCGGGGATGGAGGTTTGCAGGGCGAGCGCATGCAGCACCCCGCCCATATTGCCTTTCAGGGCATCGTAGACCATCTGGTGCTGCTGTACGCGCGACTTGCCGCGAAAGGCTTCGGCCACGACTTCAGCGGCGTAGTGATCGCCATCGCCCGCCAGATCGCGGATGACGACCTTGGCACCGGGAATACCCGCTTTGATCATGTCTTCGATATCGCCGGGCTTCATAGCCATGGTTCTGCTCCCATTCTGATCTTTTTGCGCGCCTGGTTTTACTGCGCGGCGGCCAGGGTTTCAGCCTTGCCATCCATGAAATTAGGGAACCACGATTCATGCGTGTTGCGCAATTCCTCTACAGCGATTGTACACACACCGTCGATGACAAGTGCATCGCCACCAACCTTGCCAAGACGGCGGAACGGTACGCCCGCACCTTCGGCATTGGCGCAGATGAAATTGGCCAGATCAGCCGGAACCGTCACGACATAGCGAGCCTGGTCTTCGCCAAACAGCAGAGCATGGGCTGGACCGCGGCTTTCCGACAAGTCGATGGTAAGACCCTTGGCCGAGGCCATGGCCATTTCGGCCAGAGCAATCCCCAGACCACCGGAGGAAATGTCATGGCAGGCGGTGACTTGGCCGTTGCGGATCGCGGACCGGATAAAGTCGCCATTGCGGCGCTCGGCATGCAGGTCCACTTCGGGCGCCGGGCCGTCGGTGCGGCCAAGAAGGTCACGCAGATAGATCGTGCTGCCGAGATGCGTGCCATCGGTGCCGATCAGCAGGACATGATCGCCGTCCTGGGCGCCGCCGATTTTCGCCATCCGGCTCCAGTCAGGCAGAAGGCCGACGCCAGCAATGGTCGGGGTCGGCAGGATCGCGACGCCATTGGTCTCGTTATACAGAGAAACATTGCCCGAGACGATCGGGAAATCCAGTGCCCGGCAGGCTTCGCCAATGCCCTTGATGGCCTCCACCAATTGCCCCATGATCTCAGGCTTTTCCGGATTGCCGAAATTGAGATTGTCGGTCGCGGCCAGCGGCTCGGCACCGGTTGCGGTGATGTTGCGCCAGCATTCGGCCACGGCCTGCTTGCCACCTTCGAATGGGTCGGCCTCCACATAACGCGGCGTGACATCCGAGGAGAAGGCCAGCGCTTTGGTCGGGTGGTTTTCCACCCGCACTACGCCCGCGTCGCCGCCGGGAAGCTGAAGCGAATTGCCCTGAATCAGCGTGTCATACTGCTCGTAAACCCAGCGGCGGCTGGACTGGTTGGCCGAACCGACCAGCGACAGAATAGCGGCGCGGTAATCGGCTGGCTCGTCCACCAGATTGGCGGGCAGGGGGCCGCGCTTGTCTGATTCGCGCCATGGGCGGTCATATTCGGGTGCATGATCGCCGAGATCCTTGATTGGCAGATTGGCGACTTCCTCGCCCTGATGCAGAATGCGGAAGCGCAGGTCATCGGTGGTTTTGCCGACAATGGCAAAGTCTAGGCCCCATTTGACGAAGATCGCCTTGGCGACCTCTTCCTTGGATGGCTCCAGCACCATCAGCATGCGCTCCTGGCTTTCCGAGAGCATCATTTCATAGGCGGTCATGTTTTCTTCGCGCACCGGCACGGTGTCGAGGTCAAGCTCGATGCCGAGATCGCCCTTGGCACCCATTTCCACCGCCGAACAGGTGAGACCTGCGGCGCCCATGTCCTGAATGGCGATGACCGCACCGGTCTTCATCAGTTCAAGGCAGGCTTCCAGCAGGCATTTTTCGGTGAAGGGGTCGCCGACCTGTACGGTCGGGCGTTTTTCCTCGATGGATTCGTCGAATTCCGCTGATGCCATGGTCGCGCCACCCACGCCATCGCGGCCAGTCTTGGCACCGAGATAGACGACCGGCAGGCCGACGCCCTTGGCCTCGGACAGGAAGATCGCATCCGACTTTGCAAGGCCAGCGGCAAAGGCGTTGACCAGGATATTGCCGTTATAGCGCTCGTCGAATTCCACTTCGCCGCCCACGGTGGGAACGCCAAAGGCATTGCCATAGCCGCCAACACCGGCCACGACGCCGGAGACGAGATGCCGTGTTTTCGGATGATCCGGTGCGCCGAAGCGCAACGCGTTCATGGCGGCAATCGGACGCGCGCCCATGGTGAAAACGTCGCGCAGAATGCCGCCGACACCGGTCGCAGCACCTTGATAAGGTTCGATATAAGAAGGGTGGTTGTGGCTTTCCATCTTGAAGACCACGCAATCGCCGTCATCGATATCGACCACGCCTGCATTTTCGCCGGGGCCTTGAATAACGCGCGCGCCCGTGGTGGGCAGGGTGCGCAGCCAGCGCTTGGAGGACTTGTAGGAACAATGTTCGTTCCACATGGCCGAGAAAATACCAAGCTCGGTAAATGTCGGCTCCCGTCCGATCAATTGCAGAATCCGGTCATATTCCTCCGGCTTCAGGCCGTGGGAGGCAACCAGTTCCGGGGTGATCGGGAGGGAATTCGGGATCGTCATGGCTCTCTCTTGCACTGGGAGTGAGAATTTTGCCGCCCTTTTATAACAGGCAATTCATTCGCGCGACTGGAAAATGTGGCTGCGGCGGGTAAAATGCGGCCTTTCCAAGGTTTGCGTGTCGATGGCTTATCTGTGGCCGGATCTGCGCAAATTCCAGGGCTGGTGAAAGCGCTGTTTATGGCATCTCAGACAATCTGTTTGGGGATAGACCATTTCTTTTCACATTTTCGCCCCGGCCTGCGGTAAACTTATGCGCGATGTAAGCGAGGCGGATGAGCCTGTGTTACAGCATGCGAAACGTCTGCCCGCTTTGCCGGGCCGGTTGGAATTCTAGACAGGTGCCTTTGTGATCGATCCTTATGTCATGCTGGGTTTGGAGCGCGATGCCGATGAGGCAGCGGTCAAGGCGGCGTATCGCAAGAAGGCCAAGAGCGCCCATCCGGACGCCGGCGGTGACCCGGATGAGTTTGGCCGGATCACCACGTCCTACGATCTCTTGAAGGACCCGGTCCGCCGCAAGGTCTATGACGATACCGGTTATGATCCGCAATTGGCCGATGTTGCCGACCTGAAGGGCTTGATGGTGCTGGAATCGCTGATTAACGACATGATTCTCGACGAGCGCGAGCCCGGCAGTTTCGATCCGGTCGCGGGCCTGCGCCGCAAGTTGACGGACGATATCCTCAAAGCCCGGTTTCATATTCTGGAACTGGAGCGTCACCGCACCCGTATCCGCAAGCATGTGGATCGTATTGGCCGGCGACCTGAAACCGATGTGCTCGGCTCTATGTTGCGCGCCCGCACCCAGTCGATTGCCGAAGCGATCAAGAATGCCGAAACCCAGATCGACGCCATCGAGCGCGCCTATTCCATGCTAGAGGGCTATTCCTACGAGCTGGAGCCACTGGTGGAGACGCTGTCCGATCCTGTTCCGGATCTGCCGAAGGCGGCTGAATAGCATCCGCCCGAAAAGTGTGGCGCGGTTTTCGGATAAGCCGATGCTTGGCAGAAGCCATCGGCCCGAAAAGTGTGAAGCGGCTTATCGCGCGCACCATCATTCAAAAAAATAATCCAAACAGAAAAGCGTTGCAGTTGTCTGTTGGTTCGTGTCGATTCGCCCTGGCTTGGCTGCCTCAAAAAAAGACAGTCAATTTCCATTGGAATAAAAATGGATCATTTTGGATCGTCGCTTATTTGGTTCGTTAACGCGCCCTTAAGTCCTGTCGACAGAAGCCAATAAGGATACGTCGGGTTCGATCAGCGTACTCCATGGAATTCAATCCATTGCTTTCCTCTTGAAAAATATTGTCTTTTTCAAGGAATAATTTCGAATTACCGAGCGTTTTGCCGAGAGTCTGCTGGCTGGTATTTAAATATGACAGTCGTGAAAACGAATTTTGTCGTGAGGCGCCATTGCGGCACAGTTTCAATTTTCGTAATTTGCGACGTCAGGATAATTTTTTTCTGCGGCGTGGAACCAATTGAGACGGCGAACATTTCTGTTGCGGTTTTAAACGGTTCAACGGCGTGGCAATCCGATGGGCGCGTATTTTTAACCCGGATGCGCGGCAGACGGATTTCGATCTGGATCTATTTTAAGCTGGCAATCATGCGGGTAAAAAATTTGTCGAAGGCGTGGGCCTTTGGCGAGAGGCGGTCAAGGGATGTCGGGTGGCTGGGAATCATCGGCGTTTTTTCACGGAGATCGTATTATGGGGCTTTACGATATTAACCGGCTACTGAATGTGAATGACGATACCTTGGGCGGGCGACTTGCAACTGCGCGGGATTGCGCAGGCATGGATCTCGCCGATTTGGCCTCGATCGCGGGCGTGCCGGTTGCGAAATTGCGCTCATGGGAGGCGGATCGCAGTGAAGCCGATGCCAGAAGTCTTGGATTGGTTGCCGATAGTCTTGGCGTTTGCCGCCAATGGCTGATGACAGGCAACGGGCGCGGGCCAGACGAAGAGGACAATGGCGGCGATGCCGATGATGACATGCTTCTGGTCATGCGCCGCGAGCTTGATCGTTTGACCCATATGTATCAGGAAACCGGCAGCATGATCGAAATCCTGCATCGCAGGATTGGCGATTTGGAGCAGCGGTCTAGCCGATAATGGGTGCCTTTCAGGCGCCAATTACCGTGGCTTTATATGCTGGTCGGCCACTGTCGGGCCGAACACCGTTTCAAATGCTTCTTTGAGATGAATATCCACATCGTTCATCGTCACAGGCAGACCGAGATCGACAAGGCTGGTGACGCCATAGGCAGAGATGCCACAGGGTACGATACCGCTGAAATGAGACAGGTCTGGCTCGACATTTAAAGACAGGCCGTGAAAACTGACCCAGCGTCGCAGACGAATGCCGAGAGCGGCGATCTTGTCTTCAGTAACGCTACCGTCCGGTAGAGGTGCCTTATCTGGCCGGCGAACCCAGACTCCGACCCGATCTTCTCGCCGCTCGCCGCGAATATTCATCATATCCAGTGTTTTGATAATAACGTCTTCCAGGGCGGCGACATAGGCTCGTACGTCCTGGCGGCGACGCTTCAAATCCAGCATGACATAGACGACACGCTGGCCCGGTCCGTGATAGGTATATTCACCACCACGTCCGGTGGCAAAAACAGGAAAGCGCTGCGTGTCGATCAAATCCTTCGGATCGGCACTTGTGCCTGCCGTGTAGATCGGCGGATGTTCCAGCAGCCAGATCAGCTCGTCGGTGGTGCCATCGGCAATCGCTGCCACTTCCTTCTCCATCACGCGCAACGCATCCTCATAGCCAACAAGTCCGTCGCTGACCCGCCACCGGATCGGCGCCTTGCCAGGGCTGGCAAGCATGGACTTGTCGAGATCGGAACGAAGCATGAGACGCTATCCTTAAGGGCACAATTGGCGGTCGCCATTGTGTGGTTGGTTTATAGCGCCGCACCTCCTGTATGGGGCGGCAGTATAACACTTTAAGTTTGTTGCATAATTTTCTCTACGCCGACTTCGGCTGAAAGAATTATGCAATGGTGAAACGGCACCGTCGTTAAACGGGCGCATATTCTGACTTTCAACTTTGGCGCGAATCAGACAAGGTTAAGGAGAAGATGTGCGCGCCTTCTCGCCTTGATTATACCGGCAAGGGAGCATGAGCGGTGATCTCCAATGACTCAATCTTATGTGGTTCATTCTGCTTATAAGGGTCATTCCAGCAGCGCGCCGCATTTCACCCTGCATTTGGCCCGGCTGGAGCGAGTTTTCAACAGACAATTCAATGCTGTGGAGCGATTTCATAAAAATGTTGCAAGCCGCCCTTGTGTACCCCCGATGCATTTGCTAGATGCAGCCCGTCGACGCAAGTCGGCACTCTACCACGATGCGGTCGTGGCGGAATTGGTAGACGCGCAGCGTTGAGGTCGCTGTGGGGCAACCCGTGGAAGTTCGAGTCTTCTCGACCGCACCAAGAACCCGGCTTTAGGCCGGGTTTTTCTTTTTTGTTCAACAGGTTAAGTTTTGATGTGTCCCACGTCAAAGCTATGCGTGGGACACATCAAGCCGGACCATTGCTTATTGTGCAGGCTTCCAGCGCTCTACCCCAAGATATATAAATCTTGGTTGCGGCGTGGTTGCGTTTGCACTTAGGTTGTTCGACGCCGCGGACTCGGAAAAGCCGGATTTTTGATTTATAAATCGACAATTGAAAAATTGGAAAGCGACCGTGACAGAAACTTCCGCTCGAGCCCTAAGGAAAAAAGACGCTTCTTCTGAAATTACGGTCAAGCACGCGTTGAATGAAAAGTTCAATGTTATGCACGCGGTGATCATGCGCGACATTCGAAGCCGTTACTTCAACCACGGTTTAGGGTTCTTGATTGTACCGCTATTTCCGGTAGCGCATATTCTTTTGCTTCTGGGTGTCTATCACGTAACTGGAAAAACCTCTGAATTCGGCGATGATCTTCAGTTGTTCTTTGCGACGGGTCTGCTGCCCGTTATGACATTTATGTATGTTTCTCGCTTTATGTCTATATCATTGGTTGCAAATAAATCTATGATGGCTTTTCCTGTTGTGCGCCTGCTTGATATAGTGTTGGCCCGTGCATTTCTTGAATTTATTGGTATAGTTATTGCGTTTATGCTGATATGTTTTTATTTGGTTTTTACAGGAACTAATCCTGTCCCGGCCTACCCATCTGAGGCGTTGACTGCCTTCTTCTTTACCGTGATTTTATCAATTGGATTCGGAATAACGGCGAGCGTTATTTCTGCAATTGTTCCCATTTTTCCAATGATTTATGGGTTTTCAATGGTAATATTTTATTTGACTTCAGGTGCGCCTATTTATCTCCATACATTTCCACAGCAGGCTCTATATTGGTGTTCATGGAATCCTGTTTTTCAGGCGGTTGAATGGGTAAGATCGGCGTACTATCTAGGTTATCCGACTGAGTATGTTGATAAACAATATCTCATTGGTTTTGCTATAGGCAGTGTATGTTTCGGCCTAATACTTGAGCGTTTGGCGCGCAAGTTTGCGCTAGAGGGTTGAGTAAGTGCGGATCCGTATTAGGTAGGAAGTTACCGCCAAGCCTCGGATACATCAAGCCGGTCCATCGCCTGCTGCGCGAGCTTCCATCGCTCCACGCGGCGGGTATAAACCTCACTAGTTTTGGCTTCTGAGTGGCCGAGAATGGCCGTGATTTCATATTGGCTGCATCCCTGTTCTGCCAGCAACTCGGCCAGGCCTTTACGCACACCATGAGCGGAAAGGTGGTTAAGGCCGGCGTCAATGCACCAGCGCTTGAACATGGCCGACATGGAATCACCGCTGGCAAAGGGTTTGTTGCCACGTGCAACGATGTAGGTCTCTGCAATGATGGCCTGGCTATGGATGGCGGCTTTTAAGGGCTTGAGCAGGGGAATGGTCACTTCGGATGAGCCCTTCTTTGCGGGCACCCATCGCAGCGCTTCCAGCCCGTCCAGAATGCACTCATGCCTTGGGCCAAGGAATGTCAGGTCTTCGATGCGACAACCCGTCCAAAGGAGAATGGACATTGCAATGAAAGGCTTGGAACCCGGCTTGTGGTTGGCAAAGAAGCGTTTCACATCGGCTGATTTCCAGGGCGTTGCCCCGTCGCCTTTTTTATAGATCCGGTCAATTCCCTTAGCTGGATTGGTTTTGAGGTGGCCTCGCTTGATTGCCCACTCATACATGACGCTGATAGCTTCGATGAAGGCGTCCGCTTGGGCGGGCGTACTGGCCATTTTATCCTGCATTTCTATCAGCTTTGGTTGCGGGATGAGCATGATCCGGTCTGGATCCTCTATCAGCCGGGCCAGCAGGTTTCGTTTCTTCTTCAGCGTTTTTGCGCTGGAGAGGCGGGCCTTTACCCTTTGCTCCATATATTCAAAATAACTGTGCACCAGCCAGCCAATAGACCTGGGCTTGACCACCTCGGATGCCTTCTTCAAAGGCACGGGCTGTTCTCCATAGCGGGCAAGCGTATATTGGCGGCTGAAGTCTTCATCGCCTGGCAGGCAAAAAATGCGAATCCGCTGTTTCGGGTTGCCAATCACCCGGACGCGGTAACGAACATTGCCAGAAGGCAGATCTTCCTTGATAAGGCCGGGATAGCTGACTTTCATGACATCCTACCATTCTTTAAGGTCAAGAGAGGCTGGTTCGGCATCGCTCTCAACGCTGCTGGCAAATCGTATCTCAACCGTGCCGTCCTGGATAAGCAGGCGGTCTACCATGAGGCCTGCGCGTCGGGCGGCCTTCAAGGCAGCGGCCATGGCATGCTCGCTGGCACGCTTTCTGGCGGGTGGTGTCCCCAAAGTCTGATCAGCCTTTCGCATTCTGTTTCTCCTGCGGCTGTGGGTGTGAGATATTGAAAGCCATCGCGCTACAGCGTTCCCTTCTGTCGCGCTCGGCGCGTGCAACGGCCAGCATGGAGAGGTCAGGAAGGGTGATGCGGCTGCCATCGTCCCTAATCGTGATGTGGGTGCGAATAAATGGAAACTGTTCTTGCAGAACGCCTTTGCGGACCTCAACCTGTCGCTTCTGGGCGAGGCGGCTGTCCTGTTGTGGCTTCTTGGACGCTTCATTTGGCAGAAACCACAATCCCTTGCGATTGTGGGTGCATCCAAGCCGGCGAAGCCAGCCGCGAACTGAATCGATAGAGCAGGGGACAGACTTTGCGATCTCGGCTGGCGTTACGCCATCTCCGATCATATTCAGTAATTCACGGTCAACTGGCCGGTTGATGTCTTTAATAAATGCCAATTTCAGTGCTCCTTGTCGCTGGGACTGCAAAGCGGGCGCAGATCGGCGTTCGCGGGCTGAGTGTCGTCCCGCGTTACATCCGATTCATCTTTGCCTGCTGTTTGATGCACTCAAGCCGCACGGCTTAAATATGCCACCATCGAATTGATGGTGAATGCAATATTGCCAAATAGGCAATATTCGTCAAGCTCAAATTTGTCTATTTGGCAAATTTATAAAAAATACAAGAAAGCCCAGAAACATCTGGGCCTTTTCATTACGTGCGATGTCTTGCTACCGCCCTGAGATCATCTTGCGTATGCGCCTGTGGCGCTCAGATGGTGCTGCCCTTTTCCATTGACCGCTTCTGATGACCGACTGAATGGAGGCGACCCACACCAACTCGACCCCTCTTATGGGTGGTGCGTTGTGGCTTTCGAGGTCATAAGTTCCGGCTTCTGCACCTTTGTGGACGCGCTTGAGATATCGACGGCCATCCCGCGTTCTGACGGCGGCTTCCCAGCCAAGTACGTCTTCTGGGATGATGCTCTGAGACCAGCAAATTATAATGTCGCCATCATCATATCGCGGCCACATTGAATCGCCGCTGACCTCGAAGGCCAGGGCATCGTCGGGAATGGGGAAAGGTGTCTCGACTTCATGTAGGCCGTCAGGTGGTACCTGCTCTTCATCTGGCGAAATTTCGGCTCCAGCACCAATGCGCCCCATCACCGCTACAACATTCGCTTTCGGTTCATTGCTCTTAATTAGAATTTCTTGAGGCTCGACACCCAAAGCGTGCGCAAAGAGGTTGAGATTTTTGACCGACAGGTTGCGGTCTCCATTCTCCAGCCTCGACACATATGACGTCGATAAGCCAGTCGCTTCCGCTACTTGCTCGATTGTCATACCCCGTTCTTCTCGGAGCGTATTCAGTCTGTTAGGGTATTGTTTGTCCATATGGCAAAAATGCTCAGTTTGAAGCTCCAGCGCCATAGCCAAATAGGCAAAATAGCTCTTGACTAAAAATTGCCTATTTGGCAAGTAATGTTGCATGGATGCTTTTAGGACGTATTTGGACGAATCCGGTGAGAGGTTGTCGAGCTTTGCGCTCCGTATCGGGCGCGCGCCGAGTACATTGTCACGTGTACTGTCCGGTCAACGTGATCCCAGCATCGATTTGGCCCGGG
Source organism: Gillisella vitis (assembly GCF_021559775.1). GTDB lineage: Bacteria > Pseudomonadota > Alphaproteobacteria > Rhizobiales > Rhizobiaceae > Allorhizobium > Allorhizobium ampelinum. Next base: position 1,177,797 of record NZ_CP056047.1, read on the forward strand.
ACATTGAACGCGGCACAGACCAGCGTGTAACTGCCATTCAATTTCTTGAAATTTGCCTCAGCAAACGGAAATCCAGTTGATGACTTGGATAATCTTTTTGCTTGTCTATCCAACAGGCTTCTCCTGGCCATTTGGCGGCTGCCTTCGCGCGGATCGTCATCGTTTTGCATGCGGGCCTCCCTGAGTATCTGACGGCCCATTCCTCACATTTTTGATCAATTCCCACCACGGGAAAAACGCCGGAGATTTCCCGGCGCGGGAAAGGTTTTGCCTTATGCAAGCAAGCGCTTGGTTTCATCGCATCAAAGCGGCGCAACGTGACCTGATTAGGCTGGCTGGCGGCATCGATCGGGCGTCGGAGATCTCGTCTGTCTCCCCCAGCCATATCGGCCGGATGAACAATCCGCGTGATACGGACCTGATGCCGATTTCGGTTGTCTATGCCCTGGAGAGCGAATGCGGCCTGCCTCTGGTCACCTCGGCTATGGCGGAATTGAGCGGTCGGCGGTTGACGGACCCGGAAGGCGACCGTGCTCTCGAGCAAAGCGCCATCCTTGCCTATGCTGATATGATGCAGCAGGCTGGTGATCTTTTTTCCGGTGCGGCCATTGCCTTCTCCGATCTCGTTGCGACCCCGGCGGAAGCCACCAAAATGGACCGGGATGCGGCTGCGCTCGAAGCTAAGATTGGTGTGTTCCGCAAGGCGCTTGCCGGTGTGAAAGCGCGGGGCGGGGAAAAATTCGGCCTTCGGGTTGTGGGAGATCAGCCATGATCGATGCAACTTTTACCCCGCTGTTCGAACGGCCCTTGAGTGCGCGGGCTCGGGGCTTCCTGCGCAAGCTCAAAATCCATGGTGGTCGACTGATCGTGCCTGATGGCCCTGACCGGCAGTTGGCGAATGATTGCCGTGCCTGCGGCTATGTGCTGATCCGCGAGGATCAGAAGACGGTGCTGCTGACCGGTCTGGGGCAAGCCTATCTTGATCGTCTGATGAGGGCGAACTGATGGCCGGTTATGCGTCAGTCAAGTTTCCCAAGCCCGGTTCTGCCGGGCTTTCCCTTATTTCCTCAGCGAACAAGGTGGCCGCATCATGCACGATGTGAACCGCCAACGTGAGGTCTCGACGGTGAACCGGCTCAAGGGGTCGGCTGAGCGTCTGAATGATGATGTCTGGACGCTGGAAGCGGACCGGGGCGGCATGCGTCTGGTCGTGCATCGGCTGATGGGCGAGCAAGTGCATATTGCCACCATTCATCCGACCGCCTTGCATGATGAACGTGACCTGATCTGTGGGGCGCTCGATCATTTGCGCCTGTTTCTTCGTCTTGTGGATCGGGCAGCAATTGCCGTGCGCGATCTGCGGGGTGAGCTGGCGACGCACAATAGCCAGCCAGCGGCCCGCCACAACAAGCCAAACCACGCGGCGCAGGCCTCCATTCTGCTGTCCCACGCCGCCTTCCATCGGTTTCTGAGCGAGACCGGCGGCGGGTGCGTGGTTGACGACAAAGACACTGCCGACGCGGCTTTGAAGGACCGCCTCGGCATCACCAGCAAAAAACAGATCAATGAGGATGACCGCGTCAGAGCGGCCTGGCTATCGCTGTTTGGCGATTACGAGGCGTGGTTGCGCGGCGGGGGTGAAGGATGAGCGGGCTACTTCCAATCGTAGAGCAGCTTTGCGATTGCCAGACGGACGCGGAGCGGGCCAATTGGCTGCTGCGGGTGCCGCAGGGTGTCATTTACCGCGACCATGCCTCGATCCGCATGGTGTTGCGGACAGCCGGATTTCTGGCCGGTGTCGATTATCTCGATGCCGAGTTTGCAGCGATCAATTCCACGCGGAGCGGGCAGGGTTGCTGGCGCGATAGCGTGTTGCTGACCATTGGTGCGGCCAGAGCAGCGATGCTGGGCGTGGCGCGCAAAGGCGGTGCGGCATGATGGAGCCTGATCACGGCGCAACGTCGCGGGCATGGTCGTGGCGTCATGCCGTTGCCAAATCCGGCCTGCCGCCGATCACGCGGCTGGTGCTGCATACGCTCGGCCTGAAGATGGATGCCACGGGCGGCTCTTGCTATCCGCCGGTTTCAGAACTGGTCGAGCTGTCCGGCCTGGATAAGAAAACAATCCTGAAGCATCTGGATTTGGCAGAACAGGCGGGCTGGATCGAAGTCACCCAGCACGGCTTTCGCGGTCAAAAATGGAAGCGAAACGAGTATATCGCGCGCTGGCCGGGCCGCGATCTGGCTGGTCATGCTGCTGGGAGTTCTGTCGCAAATTCGCAAGCTGGTGGAGGAGATACACCACCTTTTGAGGACGAGATTTTGCCGGAAGGTGGTGGAGCAGCTCCACCGCCTTGCGCGGAAAAGGTGGTGGAAATGGCGCCCGAAGGTGGTGGAAATGGTTCCACAAAGGTGGTGGAGCAGCTCCACCAAGATAAGATTCTTCCAGCTAACTCTCCAAACAACTCTCCCACCGCAGGCGCGGGGCGGGGGGAATTTTCGAGAGAGGAATTGCGAAAGATCGATCTCGCCTTCAAGCGTTGGTATCCGACTTGGCCGAATTACGACAAGAGCAGCGACACGGCTGCGAGGAAGGCGTGGTTTGCCCTGACGGCAGATCAGCGAGCGGCCTGCATCGAGAAAACACCGGCCTACATCCAGTGGATCGGCAAAGGCACGTTCACCTTCGCCGCTGTGTTCCTGCGAGACCGGGCTTGGGAAAAGATGCCTGAGGTTGCTCCAGCGGCCCAAACCCATGCCACTGCCAAGGTGTGTGGCAAGCTCTGGATGGGGCGGCGCTTGGAAACGCTGCTTTGCGAGCCGACAGGCCAGTTCGTGTTCACGGCGTTCGATAATCGGCGGCTGGCTTCTGGCGCGATCAGCCGGGAGGCCCTGGTGTGGGAAAAGCGCCGGGAACACGGCTGGCCGCTGGTGAGCCGGATGCGCGACCTTGCCCGCCGCAATGAGCCGTTCGTCACCTCGGTGGACCTGCTGCCGCTGGTTGCCAGCTTCGAGCGGGTCGAAAGCAGCAGTGCGCTGTTTGCGGCCTGGAAGCGCCTGCACGAACGCCGTGGCTGGATGTTCGTCGAAGGCCTGCGCGACTGGAACTATTTTCCGCCCATTGACCCGGATCAGCCCGATCTCGACGCGGCGGTCGAGGCGGCACTCGACCATTTCCAAACCAGCCTGAGCGAGGGACGCAACCATGATGCAGCATAACGGGAAACTTCTGGATGGCGTCTCGGATGATGGCTTGTCTAGGCTGGCTTACATCAACGCTATCGAGGCCAAGCGCCAGCGACAGGTTGCTATGGCGCGGCGCGACCGACCTGAGTTTGAGCGGTTGGCCCGGTGGGTGGTGGCGAGCTGCAAGAGCGGCATGGAGCAGGGGATTCGCGATTCGCTCGAACAGCAGGGAATTGAATGCTGGTGCCCGTGTGAGCGGCATAAATGGCCGCCTCGGCGGGGTAAGCAAGCTGTGGAAATCCAGCGCGCCGTTTTTCGGGGATACCTGTTCGTGCAGGTCATTCCGGACAATGAAGCCTTCGTCGGGTTGATGGTTGCATCCAAGCTTCGCGGGTTGATGGGCAAGGATGGCAAGCCGCACCTGATGCCCGAACCATTGATGCGCCAACTGATGCTCTCGGCCAAGAAAGCGGAAAGAAAACATATGGATGAGCGCGACGTTCCGCCGATGCCGGATGTGTTGGGCAGGCAGGTGACGATCCGCTCTGGCCCGTTTGCTGAGTTCGTGGTGACGGTGCGTAAGGTGCTGTCGAAGCGTGGACAGGTGGTCGTTGAGGTGCCGATGTTCGGCGGTATGAGTGAAATCACGATGGGGATTGACTTCATTTCTGACTGAGATTATCGCTTGAAATGTGGAGAGGCGAACTGTGCCTTTCCAAACGAGATGACCGGGGCGTCTGATGCTCCCAAGGGATTGATGTTCTCCCCCGGCCTCGCCTTGATCCAAGCCAATAGGCGATGCGATTCAGGGCCAGTGCGTAAGCTATGACCAAATGAACGATGATGAGGCGGCCAGAGGGTCGCCTTTTTTGTTTTAAGGATATGGGTGATCGTAGATCTGATGAGGCGCGGGCGTGGCGAGGCTGGTACGGTCTTGCCCGGTGGCGCAAGATACGCAAGCATCAGTTGGCTATCGAGCCGCTATGCCGGATGTGCAGGCTGCAAGGCCGCATCACCGTCGCTACCGTCTGCGACCATATGGAGCGCCATAGCGGCAACCCCGAGAAGTTTTGGGGCGGGCCTTTCCAAAGCCTTTGCAAGACGCACCACGATGCAACCAAGCAAGCCGAAGAGCATCGGGGCTTCTCGACCGCGACTGGCATGGATGGCTGGCCCATCGACCCCCGCCACCCGGCCAATCGGGGGTAGGGGGTGGGTTAGCCTCTAACCCCCTCTCGACCGCGCACCGGCGTCAGTCATTCGTGTGCAGCGAGCGGAAATTGGAGGGAAAAAGCCAACCTGATCCGCTTCACGGCACTCTGCATTCCCTAGATGGGGTAAGTCTTGGTAAATCCATCAGTTTTGAAGCGAACTGTAACGTCGGCGTCAGCGTTGATTCGAATAGCTTGCATGCGACATAAAGTCATCGTTTCATCTCTCAAAACAAAGCCATTAAACATGGTTGGCTGTTCTGGAAATGCGAAAATGCGTTGATTTGCTAACTTCTTTAATGAGTTGCCAATCTCATATTTCAAATCATGGCTGTAATCAGCAGCGTCGTTATCGCCGTAAGTCCATGTGAGAAGCTCCGCTGCAAGGTGTTCACATTTCATGACGGCAAATACTAACTGGTGCAATGCGACGATATAGCTTCGCTCCCGTTCTCCCTTTTTATGATAATCTTTGTTGACTTGTACCTCACTGCCGCGTGCTGGTTGAAGTAGCCGAAAACCCTTGATTATATGATTTTCTTTTGGATAAAAAAATTCTACATTTGCAAGTGTGTTTGCGTTATGTTTTAATGAATTGCATAGAATAACCCAGTCATCCGAAGCTTTATTGACTGCGGAACGATAATTATTCTTTTTCTCTCTCGCTTCCTTCGAGTTTCGCAGAGGAATTGCGTGAACAATTTTATCGAAGAACTCGAAAAGCTCTGCCGACCTGTAAGATAGGTCTGCAAGAAGGGCTACAATTTCGTCGTTGTTTTCTTTTTGTTTAATACGGATTGGGTCCGACGTGGCTTCACTGAAAGCGTTAAAGGATTTCGCAAAATTTTGAGATGTGACTGCAATCCATCGATATGGGTGAGGTTTTTTCTCAGATTCTTTGAAGACCGTATGTCGTTCAATTGCTGTTTGCACGAACTTAGAGTGGGGGTTTCCGTTGGGATCTAGACCATGGTTTAAGTTGAGCATTCGTTTAGTCATACCTTTATATACGCTCAAGGATATTTAAGAGCCTCGTCAAATTCTGATAATTTTTTTATCCAGTTCGATCAAGTGGATTGATCGTGGATTAGTTGTTCTGCGGGCTTTTCAAACGACCACTGGGTGCGTCCTAGCGCACTGCCAATATATGAGAGAGCCTGTAAATGAAGGGCCGCAAACCATCTTCTGAAAACGTGGTTCCCCTCAAGCCGGAAGACGGGCAGGGGGCAAATTTCGAAGCGCGGGCGGCGGCTATGGCGCGGGAGCTGCGGCCGGATGACCTGCCGTTCGATGTGCGGGCTATCTGGGATCGGATCGCGCCGCCGCTGTGTGATCCGCGCAAGAACCGACTGAATGACGTCAACGTTTACATGTTCGAACAGCTCTGCTGGACGATAGCCCGTCATGAGCGGTTGCGGCTTGATGTTCGTGAAGGTGGGGAAACCTATGAGAGCCAGACGCGCAACGGCACCCAGTTGAAGAGCCGCCCGGAAGTCAGCCAGTTGAATGAGACGTGGCGGCAGATCCGGGCGTTGGCGAGTGATTTCGGCATGACGCCGTCTGCTGAGCGTGGCTTGCAGGCGACCGGCCAGCTTGGATTTGAGTTTCCGACCGATGATGGATTCGATTGATGTCGAGATCCCGGATGTCAGCTATGACGACGATCCGGTGACTGCCTGGGCGGCGGATGTGGTGCGCGGCGATATTGTTGCCGGTCCCCATGTTCGCAATGCCTGCCGTCGTCACCTGCGCGATCTGATCGACGGCCCGACCCGTGGCCTGGTCTGGGATCTGGAGACCTCGAACAAGCGGATCAAGTGGTTCGGATCTAAGCTGCGGCTGAATGGCGGGCAATTCGAGGGACGGCGGTTTCGGCTGCATCCGAGCCAGGCCTTCCGGGTCGGTTCGCTGTTCGGCTGGAAATGGGCCGATACCGGCTTGCGTCGGTTCCGGCGCTTCTATGACGAAGAGGGCAAGGGCAACGGCAAATCGCCATTGCTGGCCGGGATCGGCATCTGCATGATGGTGGCTGACGGCGAACCCCGTGCCGAGATCTATGCGGCGGCGGCCAAGAAAGACCAGGCGCAGGTGCTGTTTCGCGATGCGGTTGCCATGCGCGACCAGTCGCCGGAACTGATGAGGCGGATTACCACCTCGGGGGAAAACCCGGTCTGGCAGCTGACGTACATCAGCAAGGGTGGCGACAAGCGGTTCTTCAAACCGATCTCAGCCGACAAGGCGCAATCGGGTCCGCGCCCGTCTTGTGCGCTGTGCGATGAGGTGCATGAACATCCCAACCGCGATGTCATCGAAATGCTGGAGCGCGGTTTTAAATTCCGCAAACAGCCGTTGCTGGTGATGGCGACCAATTCCGGCTCCGACCGCAAATCGATTTGCTGGGAAGAGCATCAGCATGCGGTCAATGTCGCGGCGGGCATCGTCCAGGACGACACGACATTCGCCTTTGTCTGCTCGCTCGATGAGGGCGATGATTGGGAAAACGATCCGTCCTGCTGGGTGAAGGCAAACCCGCTGCTGGATGTGACGATCACCACAGATTATCTGCATGGGGTCGTTGACCAGGCGCGGATGATGCCCGGCAAACGAAACGGCATTGCCCGGCTGCACTTTTGCGAATGGACGCAATCGGTCAATGCGGCGATCAAGCGCGAGGCCTGGATGGCCTGCCAGAAGGATCTCGATCTCGACTGGCTGATAGAGCGAGGTTTTCCGTGCTATGGCGGCCTCGACCTGTCGCGCACCCGGGACTTTACCGCGCTGACCCTGACCTGGGTTCTCGACAGTACCAAGGATGCCGAGCGGTTTGCGTCAAAGACATGGTTCTGGACACCTGCCGATACGCTGGAGGATCGGGCCAATACCGACCAGGCCCCCTATGACCTCTGGCGTGACCAGGGTTTTATCGAGGCGGTGCCCGGCCAGCGGCTCAAATATCCGTGGTTGGCTGAAGCCCTGGCCGAGATCTGCGCAAAGTTCGAACCGACTGAGATCGGCGCCGACCAGTACGGGTTGGAGCAATTGTCCGAGCATTTGGAGGACCAGGGTGTTTCCCTACCGCTGACCATCCACCCGCAGGGCTTCCAGCGCCGGGTGCTGGAGCGCGATCCTGACGCACCGGATGGTGAGCAGGACATCTATCTCTGGATGCCGCATAGCATCAACAAGCTCGAGAACGCGCTCTATGAGACGCGCATCGAGATCGACCCGAACCCGATGCTGGACAGTTGCGCGGCCAGCACCGTCTTTGCAGAAAACCGCACCGGCCATCGGATGTTCGACAAGGAACATGCCTTTGGCCGCATTGACGGCATGGTGTCTTTGGCCATGTCGATGGGCATGGCGATGTGCCGTGTCCGCGCCTCCCAGGCATCCCCATGGGATGACCCGGATTACTCCATACATCAATAAAGGGGTGGCCTGATGGCATCCAAGAAGGGCAAGGCCGAGCGGCGTTCGACGTCACTCGAAAGCGAAACCGTGCCGGTCAGCGCCACCAATTTTATGGAGTTCTTCGGGCTTGGCGGCGGCGCACTGCCCACGGTCAATATCGAAACGGCCCTGAAAGTCCCGGCTGTGCAGGCCGCGGTATCGTTTCTGTCGCGGACCCTCGCAACACTTCCGCTGCATGTCTACCGGACGGGCGAACGGGGACCGGTGCGGCTCGGCGGCAAGCTGGCTGTCGTTCTGGAAGAAAACCCGAATGACGAAATGGACACCTCAAAGTTCCGGCGCTTCTTCTGGGAACAGGTGTTTACCGGCGGGCGGGGGCTGGCCTGGATCGAGCGCAAGGGTGCTGGCATCGAGGCGCTTTGGCCGATTGATCCCGGCAGCTGTTCGATCAGGCGGCGTGGCGGGCGGCTGTTCTACAGTTTCGAGGGCAGGGAATATCCAGCCACCGACGTGATCGACATCCCCTATATGCTGAAGCGTAATCTGGTCCAGCATCGCGGCCCGATTGCCATGGCGGAAAAGGCCATCCAGTTGGCGCTGGCCATGAACGACTATGCCTCGAACTTCTTTGCAGGCGGCGGCGTTCCGCCCTTGGCGCTGGAAGGGCCGATGCCTGCCAATGACAAGGCCATGCAGCGGGCGCGAGAAGATATCAAGCGGGCGGTGAAAGCGGCGCGAGACGATCAGCTTCCGCTGATCCAGTTGCCGGTCGGCTACAAACTCACCCAAGTGGGTTACGACCCGGCCAAGGGGCAGATGACCGAGGCGCGGCTTTACCAGGTGCAAGAGATTGCCCGCGCCTATCAGATCCCGCCGAACTTCCTTCAGGACTTGAGCCGGGCAACCTTCTCCAATGTCGAGCAGAACGACCTCTATCTGGTCAAGCATCTGGTCAGCCAATGGGCGACGGCGATGGAAGGGGAAATGAACCTGAAGATTTTTGGGCGGATGAATACCCGCCGTTATGTCCGCCATAACCTCGACGGCCTGATGCGCGGTGACTTCAAGAGCCGGTTGGAGGCGTTGGCAACCGGCGTCAACTCGGCGCTGCTGACCCCGAACGAGGGCCGGGAGATTGAAGGCCGTCCACGCGATCCGAACCCGGCTGCCGACCAACTCTACATCCAGGGCGCAACCGTCGCCATCGGCAGTGCCATCGACACAAGTGCCAACGACACAAACGCGATGGGCGAGAATGGCGAACCGCCGCTCAACGATCCCGCAGCAGACACAGAAAGGCAGATGACCGATGACACCGAAACCGAAATCGGGTGAGCGTGAGCGCCGCTCGCTGGTGCTGCCGGTGGAAGCGCGGGGCGATGGCGAGCGAATGACGGTGGCCGGCTATGCCGCCAATTTTGGCGATGTCACCGCCATCGCCGGAGTGTTCGAGGAAAGCATTGCACCGGGCGCTTTTGCCCGGTCGCTGCGGTCTGATGATATCCGCGCCTTCTACGACCATGACACGGCCCATGTGCTGGGTCGCAACCGGGCGGGAACGCTGCGGCTGTCGGAGGATGCCAAGGGCCTGGCTGTCGAGATCGATCTTCCCGATACCACGGTCGGACGCGATGTCCGCACGCTGATTGCCCGGGGCGATGTCTCCGGCATGTCGTTCGGCTTCGAGGCGGTTGGCGAGGAATGGGATTTTTCCAGATCCATGCCACGCCGGACGCTGACTGATCTCAATCTGTTCGAAGTCTCCATCGTCTCTATCCCGGCCTATGCCGGCACCTCCATTGCCCTGCGGTCGCTTGAACACGCCCGTGGAACCGAAACCCGTTCTCATGGACTGGCCACACGCCTGCGCCTGAAAATCGGCCTCGACCTGACGCGACGGGCTTAACCCCGCGTCCCCACCATCCCACCATCCCCACAATCAGGAGCATGACTATGTCGCAAAGACTGAAAGAATTGCGCGAAAAGCAGGCGCGCCTTGTCACCGAGGCCCGCGAACGGCTGGAGGCGATCACGCCTGACACCGATGAGGTTCGGTCCAAAGAACTGGAAAGCGCCCATGATACGGCGATGGCCGAATATGATCGGCTGCAAGGTATCCTCGACCGGGAAGAAAAGCTGATCGAGCTGGAAAAGCGCGATGAAGAGCGCCGCGCCAAACAGCGCCCGTTGCGCGACACCCCGGAGATGCGCGGCGACGATCTGCCCCAGGGTGGCAAGGTCGAATATCGCAGCGTGTTTGCCAAGGTGGTCTGCGGTGTCAGTCCGTCCGATCTGACCAAGGAAGAGCGCGCGGTGCTGCAGCGCGGCGTTGCCTCGTTTGAGACCCGCGATCAGGTGACGACCAGTGCCGTTGCCGGTGGCTATACCGTGCCGGTCGAGCTGGAAGCCACGATCATCCAGGCGATGAAAGCCTGGGGGCCGCTCTATGACGAAAACATCTGCACGGTGATCACCACGTCCAAAGGCAACGAAATGCTGGTGCCGACCGTTGATGATACCGACAACGAGGCCGATCCCCTGGCCGAGGCGGCCGATCTCCTGGAAGACGGCAGCGGCGATGTCGAGTTCGGGCAGAAGGTGCTGAACGCCTATGTCTATGCCACGCCCTTCATCAAATGGTCCTTCGAGCTGGATGCCGACTCGCTGTTCAACATGGAATCGCTGCTCGGCGGCATGATCGGTGAGCGCCTCGGCCGGATCGGCAACCGCAAGCTGACATCGGGAACTGGTCAGAACCAGCCGAACGGCGTGGTGAATGCTGCGGGCCTCGGCGTGACTACGGCGGCCAAGGATGCCTTCACCTTCGACAACATCCTCGAACTGGAGCATTCTATCGATCCTGCTTATCGAGGCTCGCCCAAATGCCGGTACATGTTCCATGACAAGTTCCTGCTGGCCACCCGCAAACTGAAGGATGGCAACGGCAATTACCTCTGGCAGCAGGGGGATGTGCAGAAGGGAACGCCGGCCAGCTTCAACGGTCGCGCCTATTCGATCAACCAGCACATGGATGAAGTGACGGCCGACAAGCGCATCGCGCTGTTTGGTGACTTCTCCAAATACTATGTCCGCAAGGTCGGTTCGCCCGTCATCGGCGTGCTGCGCGAACGCTTCTGGCCGAAGGTCGGCATTGCCGGCCTGATCCGTTTTGACGGCGAGCTGGGCGACGCCAACGCCATCAAGGCGATGAAGACGGCGGCCTGATCGCGCCTGGTCTCGGTCGGCGCAATCAGCGCCGACCGGTTTCCTGATTGGAGAACAGCCATGAAAATCAAAATGCTGACCGGCGTTGCCGGAGCAAACTTTGTTCTGCACCGTGGCGATGTAACCGACCGCTACGAGATGCCGGAAGCGCGCCGCCTGGTCGAGGCAGGCCTTGCTGAGTTTGTCGAGGATGAGCGGGGCGGGGAGCTTGCCAAGCTTCGCTCCGAAAACATGGTGCTGCGCGCCCAGAAAGCCGAACTGGACACCCTGCGCACCAAGCATGCGGCAACCGTTGCAGCGCTGGCAGCGGCGACCAAGTCGGCGCAAGGCGGTGGCACGTGAGCTGGTATGCCGCGACAGTCACGGCGAAGGCGGCCGATCTGCCGGTCACGGTCGCGACCGTCAAAGAGCGGTGTGGCATCGATACCGCCCATGATGACGCCATCCTGCAAATGATGATCGAGGAAGTCGTCGCGGTTGTCGAGCAGACCTGCAATCTGTCGGTCTCCCCGAAAACCCTGGTGGCGCAATGCGATAGCTGGGCCGATCTGGAGCGTCTGCCGGATGGACCGGTGAAACCAGGAAGTAAGCCCATCATCACCTATACATCACCGGATGGTGGGGAAATTGTCCTCGATCCCGCGCTGTATCGGCTCAAATCCGATGGGCTGACGCTCGGCCTGGTTCCTGTCCGATCCTGGCCGCAGGCGCATCGCGGCGCGCCTGTGACCGTCACCTATGAGGTCGGGTTTGTCGAGCTGCCCTTTGATCTTCGCCTCGGCATCATCATGCGCGTGGCTGAGATTTACGGCAAGCCGGAAAGCAGCGCGGCGGATGTGGTGACCGACTTCGACCGGTTGCTGGTCAATTGGCGGAGGGGTGCGTGATGCGGGTGCGGTTCCTGGAAGATTTTGACTTCAAACCCGTCCGCGCCACCACGATTGCTTATCAGGCAGGCATGGAAGTGACGGTGCTGAAACGCTGCGGCGAACGGGCCGTGGCGGCCGGGAAGGCGGTGGAGCTGCCCAAGCCGCCGCGCGAAACTGTAGGAGGGTCCGATGGCGCGGAAGAGATCGACGGGTGACCTGAAGCGCTTGATTGTCTTCGAGCAGCGCGAAGAGATCGACCGGGGCGATGGTGTCACCGTCGCATCATGGGTTGAGCGCTATCGTTGCCGAGCGGGTTTTGTCCATCTTCGCGGTGGCGAGACTGTGATGGCGGATCGGCTGCAAGGCGAGCATTCGCAGGTGATTTTTGTGCGCGATTGCAGTGAGGCGAGGGAGGTCGAAACCGATTGGCGCATTCGCGATCTCGATACGAAACTCACCTTCAATGTCAGGGATATCACCCAGGGCGAATGGACCGACAGCGACCGACGCTGGATCGACTTCCTCTGCCAGAGTGGCGGGGTGGCTGGATGAGCAAGCTCCTCAATCTTGCCAAACTGGACCGGAAAATCAAACGCCTGCCAGACCTGGCCAAGGCTGAAATCAAAGCCGGTATGGAAGCGGCGGCCGATGGCGTCGTTGCCATGATGAAGAACCTGGTCGCGGTCGAAGACGGCACGCTTCGCGATAGCATCGGCTGGACCTGGGGCAAGGTGCCGAAAGGGGCGGGGATTGTCGCCGCGGTCAAATCGCAGATGGGCAATGATCTCTCCATCACCATCTATGCCGGCAGCACCGAGGCCTATTATGCCCGCTGGGTGGAATTTGGCACGGCACCCCACAAGAACGGCGGCATGTATGCCGGATCAGAAAACCCCGGCACCAGGGCGCGACCATTCTTCTATGTATCCTGGCGGGCCAGCAAAAAGTCAGCCAAGCGGGTGGTGCGCAAAGCCATCCGGACCGCAGCCCGAAAGGTAGCCACCTCATGAGCGAAGATGCGGCCCATGAATTGCAGGTGGCGATTGTCACCTGCCTGAAAGCTGACGCGGCCGTGACGGCCTTGATTGCCGGCCGCCTCTATGACCGGGTGCCGCAAGGTGTGAGCCTGCCCTATGTGTCCTTCGGCCCAACCCAGGAACTGCCCGAGGATGCCGATGGGCTGGACCTGTCCGACCTGTTCATCCAGTTGAGCGTCTGGTCGGACGATCCTGGCTATGCCGAGGGGCGGCGGATTGCCAGGGCAATCGTCGCGGCGCTGTCCGGTGATACGCTTTCCCTTAATGACAATGCGCTTGTCTATCTCGAACTGGATAGCCGACGCGATCTGCGCGACCCGGACGGACTGACCACGCATATCGCGTTGACCTTCCGGGCCGCTATCGAAAATCATTGACACTTTTCCAAAATCAGGAGGCCATCATGGCACAAGCAACCACTATGCGTGGCGGGAAGATCCGTGTTCTGCTCGGAAATTCCGCCACCCCTATCGTCTATTCCGCGCCTTGCGGCTTTACCCAGCGGTCGGTCTCTCTCGACAAGGGTCTGGAAGAAAGCTCTATCCCTGACTGCGATGATCCCGATACCGTCGATTGGGTGGGCCGTGATGCCTCGTCGCTCTCTATGTCGATCTCAGGCGAGGGGGTTCTGGCGCAGGAAAGCGTCGAGACCTGGCTCGATGCCTGGGAAGACATCGACAGCATTCCGGTCAAGGTCGAATGGGAGTTCCCGGCCAAAACCATCACATGGACCGGCCGCATGCATGTCGAGAAGTTCGAAGGTGCTGGCGACAACGGCAAGCGCGCCACGGCCAGCATCTCGATGCAGAGCGACGGTAAGATGACCCGCGTGGTCGCCCAGAAATGAGAAATGCCGAGCTGACATTGACCTGGGCGGATGGTGATTACACTTTCCGCCTCGGCTGGGGCGAACTGGAAGGATTGCAAGAGGCCTGCGATGCCGGGCCGTATGTAATCCTCGACCGGCTTCAGACCAGCACCTGGCGCGTGGGGGACATCGCCCATGTGATCCGGTTCGGGCTGATCGGCGGCGGCAAGTCTCCGGTCGAGGCGCTCACCTTGGTGCGCAAATGGGTTGAGGCACGCCCGCCCGCTGAAAATCTGCTGTTTGCCCAGGCGATCCTCACTGCCGGCATCGTCGGAGCACCGGATGAAAAGCCGGGGGAGCCAGACGCGGCAAATCAAAAGGGGGCAATGCCCTCGACGACCTTCCCAACGGAAAGTTGAGATTTGCCGCGATTTACGGCAATGGCGCGGCTATCGGGTTTTCACCCCAGCAAGTCCGCGCCATGTCGCTCTTTCAGTATTTTTCCGCTCTCGACGGCTGGATGGCCGCGAACGTGCCGGAAGATGAAGGGGCGCTTTCGGAGAAGGAAAAGGATGATCTGTGGGATTGGCTTGAGCAAGAGAGCTAGTTTGACCGCAGCAGCTCGCCTGCGGTTTTAAAATCGTTCACACTTGAGATCGGAAGCATATCTTGTCCGCTAAGTTCGGCCACTTTACACAATGCCGAGTCGGAACCGAACGCCATAAGTTGTGCAACGCGCTTTTTGGCTGACTTGTCTGAGGCCTTTTCGCCGAACAATAAATTCATCTGAAATGTACCGCCAGGCTCTCTCTTGAATCGGTAATTAACCGTGTAATCTGACTTACTTGCTTGAAGCCGGGCGTTCCCTAGAATGTATAGGGCATTGTCTTTTACGCAAAAAATGCCCTCGGCAAAGCCAATCTCACCCACTGCAAGCTCAGACAAAGTTGTGACGTCTGCCGCTTTAAAAATCTCCTCCTTGCTAAGGTCGACTTTGAATTGTTCCGCCGCCTGACAGGGACCGGCAAGCATTATCACGCTCATTGCAACCCATTTCATAAAAATTCTCCTCATGATCATGCTTGGGGAAAGGGAGTGTAACCTTAGTGGCGACCGATGTTGAAAAACTCGTAGTGCAACTTTCGGCTGATATCAAAGGATATCAGCGCGAAATGCAGAAGGCCGCGAATGTGACCAGTTCGCAGGCGCGCGCCATTGAGAACCGCCTGAAGAAAATGGACGGCCGGTTCTCGGCGCTTGGTACGTCCATGGCGCGCGGGCTAATCACGCCGATTGCGGGGATCTCGGCGGCGCTGACAGTGGATTCCGTCATCCATTATGCCGACGCCTGGACTAGCGCCAAGAACAGCCTGGCGGTTGCCGGTGTTGTTGGCGTCAGTCAGGTCGCTGTTCTCGATCAGATTTACAACTCTGCCCAGCGCAATGCAGCGCCCATTGGCGCGATGGCCGACCTGTTCGGCAAGGCGGCGCAATCCGGCGATGCGCTTGGTGCGTCTCAGGCCGATCTGCTGAAGTTCACCGATGGTGTCGGCACGGCTTTGAAGATCGAGGGCAAGTCTGCCACCGAAGCGCAAGGCACGCTGACGCAGCTCGGCCAGCTCCTCGGCTCGACCCGCGTCCAGGCCGAAGAATTCAACTCAGTCAACGAAGGGGCGCGACCGATCCTGATCGCCGTTGCCAACGGCCTCAGCGCTGCGGGCGGTTCTGTCAGTAAGCTCAAACAATTGGTCAACGATGGCAAAGTGTCCAACCAGGAATTCTTTCAGTCGTTCCTGAAGGGATTGCCAACCATTCAGGGGATGGCGGCCAATGCCACCCAGACGATTGAACAGGGTGTGACCAAGGTGAACAATGCTTTCACCCGTTATATTGGCCAGACGGATGAAAGCCTCGGCGCATCCCAGCGCATGGTGGCTGGATTGAATGCTCTGGCGGATAATTTCGAGCAGACGGCCGATGTCGTGCTGAAGCTCGCCTCTGTCATTGCCGCCGCTCTGGTTGGCCGGTCGATTGCTTTGATGATCGCCAATCTTGGCCTGGCCACAGCGGCAGTTTTTCGGCTGGTCGCGGCGCTGCGGGCTGCATCGTCCATGGCCGGCATTGCGACCGCCATCAGCGGCATCGGGGCGGCGGCCGGTCCGCTTGGTCTGATCATCGGCGGCACGGTTGTGGGTGCGCTTGCACTGTTTGCGAGTGGATCGGGTGAGGCAGGCCAAGCTGCTGACCGGTTTTCCGAGCGTTTGAAGCGTGTCGGAGAGGCGGCCGAAGAATCGGCCGAAAAGGTTGATAAGGCGCGCCAAAGCTACAATGCCGTTAAGGAAAACCAGTTGGCGCAGGAAGCCAAAGTAGCGGCCTCGTCTCTTAAAAGCACCAGTGACGAGACGATCAACCTCCTATCGTATTTTGCTAAAATGCGTGAATCCAACCTGATCACGCCTGAGCAAGCGACCGAACTTGAGCGGTTGCGTGACGGCATTAAGACCGGCTCTGTTTCGGCCGACGATGCGCGGCAATCTCTGGCTAAGATGGCGACTGCGGACTACAATTTTCAGCAGATCGCAGACGCGATAGACCCAATCCTCAAGAAACTGACGACGATCAGCGTCGCTGCACAACAAACAGCAAGCGATCTCGCCGCCGTCCAGGCTGCAAAGGTCATGTCTCCAGAACAGGTTGCCGGATACAAGCAATATGCGCAATCGCGCCAACAGGGCGAGGAGATGCTTCGGATCGGCAAGGCCTACGCTGATGAGGCACAACGCCAGAACGCGCTCTCGAAAGAGCAGCTGGCTATTGAAGGCAAGAGGTCTAAAATCAAGGCGGATCTCGCTAAAACGGGCGGGGTTTTGCCTGATGATAAAATCACATCCTTGGCAATTGCGGAGGTCAAAGCGGATGAGCGGCGCTCCGATTCCGGCAAAACGACCGCCGCGCCGAGAGCGACAGCAGATGACCGGCTCGACATGGATATCCAGTCGATCCGGGATCGGACGGCGGCCCTCGTCGAAGAGCAGGCAGTCGTCGGGCAATCCTACCGTCAGCAGGAAGCGCGTCGGATGTCGCTCGATCTCGAACAGCAGGCGCTCCAGGATGTTCGTGAAGAAGCGCGGCGCAACAATGATGAGAACTGGCGCACGGTCGAACTAACCCCCGACCAGATCGCCAAAATCAAAGCTGCGTCAGAAGCTTATGCCGAGCAGGCCGATATCCTGCGCAAGGTCGAGGAAGCCCAACAGCGGTCGCAACAGGCAGCACAAGAGTTCTACGATACCGCCAAATCCGCATTCTCGGATGTGATCATGGGGGCGGAGAGCTTTAGCGATGCGCTATCCGGCGTTCTTAAGAAGCTGGGCGAACTCGCCTTGAACAGTGCCTTTGACGGCATGTTCGGCGGATCGTCCGCGACCGGTAGCGGTGGTTGGTTGACCGGCTTTGCCAAGGCGATTGGCTTTGCTGATGGCGGCTATACCGGGGCAGGTGGTAAATATGAACCTGCGGGCGTCGTGCATAAAGGCGAGTATGTCTTTGATGCGGATGCCGTTCGAAAGGCTGGTGGACCGGCTGGCCTGGACGCCATGCGCAAGCGGCTGAAGGGCTATTCCAGCGGCGGCTATGTTGGGCCAAGTGCGCCACGCATGCCGGATCTGTCCAGGGCGGCTGCCAGCAAATCCAGCTCGGTGCAGATCAGCATTAATCCGGTGATCGACAATCGCGGGGCTTCTGTTGAAGCGGTGGCGCGACAAGAGCAGGCGATGAATAAGCTGCAAAAGACCTTGCCAGCCCAAATCATCACTGCGGTGCGCGATGCGCGGGCAAGGGGGGTGAAGGTATGACCATCGTCTATCCCATCGACCTGCTCGCGGATTTCCCCGGCTGGGCCACCAAGTTCGAACCGCTGTTTCGACAGGAGCAATCGCGCACCGCTGGTGGGGTGACTTACATCAAGGATCTCGGGTCGCCGCTGTGGTCGGCGGCCTATCAGACCAAGCAGTTGAAGCCGAATGATCTGGACGCATGGCGGGCGCGGATCGAGGCGCTGGAAGGCGGGCTGCAATACTTCCGGGGATATTCCCTGTCTCGGTCGCGGCCCATTGCCTATCCGACCGGCAAGCCTGTGCCGGAGAATGGCGTGGTGCTGTCTGCCATTGGCGGTGACAATAAGAGCGTGACGCTCTCCGGGCTGGGTGCGGGATACGTGATCTCGGTTGGTGATATGATCCAGATTGCAGGCAGCGGGCTTTACCGCGTTGTCGAGGGTGCGGTTGCCAATTCTTCCGGTATTGCGGGTGCATTTGAGCTTCGCCCGCATTTGTGGCCGGGAACCGTTTCGGGGTCTGCGGTCACGCTGCTGCGGCCCTCCTGCACGATGATGATCGTGCCGGGGTCGATTTCCTCTGAAGCCGATGCGTCCACCGGGCGCGGCTCTGTGTCTTTCCAAGCTATCGAGGTGCGCTGATGCGCTTATATCCTGCTGCAATCACCAACGCGCTTGCGGCACGGCAATTGGTGGCGCGTGATTTTCTCTGGATTGTCGCGCGTGACCGAACCAGCGGAAATCCGGCTGCGGTCGGCTTCTGGTCGGATGTCGGCAATGTCTCTGCCGAGGTGGTCCACCCCGACACGGGCAATGCTGATGTCAGGAGCTTTTACGGCTCTGGCACATTGATCAGCATCACAGAAATCCCGCTGGTCTCGACGCTAGAGGCGCAGAACGTTACCATTACCATGTCCCAGATTGACGATATGGTGGCGCAGGCCGTGCGGCTCTACGATTGCAAACAGGCCCGCGTGGAAATCTATCGCGGCCTGTTTTCCCCGCAAACCCGCAAGCTGGTGTCTCCGGCAGAACTGCGGTTCCTGGGCTTTGTCGACACGATAGAGATCAAGACCCCAGCCGAAGGCGATACCGGTGCGGTCACGCTGACCTGCGCCTCGCATATGCAGGAAATCACCCGCTCCAATCCCGACACCCGGTCGGATGCCAGCCAGAAGCTGCGCAGCTCCACCGATAATTTCTATCAGGATGCGGCGGTGGTTGGCGATTGGGAACTGTTCTGGGGACAGACACAGGGCAAGATTACCACGTCAAAGGCAAACAGCATGGCGGATTTCCTGGCCAAGGCTTTGGCTAAAAATGGTTAGGTCCGGCACGATTGCCGACCGGTTTGCCGTCATCGCCTTGCTGCGGGACAGTCATGCGGCGGCGAACTATGCCTTCCGGTTCGAAGCGGCGCAGGCCGATGCGCTCTACCGGCTGCACCTCGACAATCCGATGGCATGTGCGTTGCTACTGGAACGCGATGGCATCGTGTGTGGCCTGTTGCTCGCATCGGCCTTTGATCATCCCTTCGGGGCTGGTCTGGTGGCCAAGGAAACGGTGTGGTTTATCGCACCGCAGGCGCGGGGTCGCTCCGGCCTTATCATGCTCGATGCCTATGAGGCATGGGCCAAATCCATCGGCTGCATCTCCATCGGCATGGCGGCGCTTGCCACCAACGATGTGTCGAGCCTCTACGCGCGGCGCGGTTATACGCCCGCTGAGACGCATTTTATCAAACCCATCTAAGGGTATCCCATCCATGGCAATCTTTTCTGGCATCGCCGCCATTGTCAGCGGCGTGGCGTCGGCGCTTGGCGCGGTCTCGACCTTTATCGGCGGTATGGGCGTTATCGGCTCGACGCTGCTGAAGGCGGCGGTCGGCGTTGGCTTGAACTATCTGGCCTCGGCTGTGGCGGGCAAGAACAAGGCCTCGACCGCAAACTTTGCCGTCAATGGGCAATTGCAGTCCGGTGGCACCGTGCCGCGCTCGATCATCTTCGGGATGACGGCGACGGCTGGTTCTCTGGTTTATGCCAATACCTGGGGCAATGCGGGCAAGACGCCGAATGCCTATGTCACGCAGGTCATTGCGCTGGCCGATGCACCGATCAAGTCGCTGCTGGTGGCAGTGGTCAATGGTGTGGCCTGCGAGATCGATTTCGATCATCCGCATGCCGAATACGGTTGGCCGGTTGTCGATTACCGCAAGGGCAACACCGATTACCTCTGGCTCAAATTTTACGATGGCACGCAGACTGAAGCCGATAGCTTTCTAGTCAACCGGGTCTCGTCCACGGCCCGCCCTTATGAGAGTACCCGTGTCGGCCATGGCGTTGCCTATGTGATTGCCACCTCGCGCGTGAACCAGGAGCTGTTTTCCGGCTTTCCGTCCTTCAAGTTCGTGCTGGATGGTATGCGGCTTTATGATCCCTCCAAGGATAGTTCTGTCGGCGGCAATGGCCCGCAGCGCTGGAGCGACGCCTCGACCTGGGGCGGCGATGGCGACCGGCTGCCTGTTGTCCAGCTCTATGCCCTGATGCGCGGTATCCGCTGGAACGGTCAATGGCTCTATGGCCTCCAGACCGTCACCGAACGGCGCTTGCCTGCCAGCCACTGGATTGCCCAGATCGGCAAATGCCGCACCCTGATCGAAGGTGCTGATGGCATGGAGGCCACCTATCGCTCTGGTGCTGAGGTGCAGGTCAGTGCGGCCATCCAGGATGCGGCGCAAGCGATATTGACCGCTTGCAACGGTCGGCTTGCCGAGATCGGCGGCACCTATAAGCCGTTTATCGGCGTGTCGGATGAACCGGTCATGACCTTTACCGACGCTGATATTCTGTCCACGGAAGAGCAGAGCTTTACGCCGTTCTTTGGCCTATCCGATACCGTCAACGGGATTTCCGCCTCCTACCCATCGCCGGATGACGCCTGGAACATGACGGAAGCCCCGCCGCTCTATAACGGCGATTATGAGGTGGAAGACGGCAACCGTCGTCTGCTGTCGGATGTCAGCCTCGACTTCGTGCCCTACGTTGCCCAGGTACAGCGGCTGATGCAATCGGCCTTGAAGGAGGCTCGTCGCGCCCGCCGTCACACCATTTCTATGCCGCCAAAGTTCGGGGCATTGGAGCCGGGGGACATTGTCGCCACATCCAGCAACCGTAATGGCTATGTTGAGAAGCGGTTTCGGGTCGATGGCGTTCTCGATCAGCCAAACCTTGATGTTGTCCTCGATATCACGGAGGTCGATCCGACCGATTACAGCTGGAACCAGGGCAAAGATTATAAACCACCGGTCACCGGCAGTGTGTCCAGCGGGGTGCCTGTTGCGCAACCTATGTACGGCTGGAAGGCCGAACCGGCGACGATCTTTGACGCCAATGGCAATGCCCGGCGTCCGTCCATCAAGGTGATCTGCGCGCCTGATCAGGATGACGTGGCCAATGTCTGGGTGCAAGTGCGCCTGAAGGCGAGCCAAATGGTGGTGTTTGATAGCAATGCCACCGCCTATGCCGCCCCGTTTGAATGGATTTTGAACGGCACGTTCCTGTCGGCCTCGCTCTATCAGGCGCGGGGCCGGTTCGTGCCTTATTCCAATCGCACCACCGAATGGGGCGACTGGATCGATGTGCTGACGCATGATGTGCGGTTTCTGGCTGGGGCCGATTATGATCCGTATGAGGGCGCAGTCGGCCTGTCGGGCCTGGACGATGATCTCGCCAGCTATCAGGACTGGATCGGCTCTGGCCTGCGCGATGTGCAGGCAACGCTGGAAGAGCTGGATGCGCGCATTGCAGGGCTTGATCTGGGAACGGCTTATGCCCGTCAGCAATTGCGCCAGCAGATCAGGGCGGTGGCCGATGGCATCACGGCGGATTGGAACCTTGCCGTTGATGTGGTGGCCTCAGCCAATGCCGCCACGGCAAGCCGGGTCGAGACGCTGACCGCCAGCTTTAACAGCGTCACGGCCAGCTTTACCTCGCAGATCACCGCGCTTGGTAGTGCCGATACAGCTCTTTCAAAGCGCATCGATACCTTGACCGCCTCGCTAGCGTCGTCATCATCCAGCTTGTCATCACGGGCCGATGCGTTGGCGGCAGCCGATACCGCCCTATCCAGCCGCGTCGATACACTGACCGCCTCGCTGGCTGATACCAAAACAGGGCTCCAGAATACCGCCACCGCCGTCTCGACCCTGCAAGCCAGTGTCGCCACCACCAATGGAAATGTCTCATCGATTGCCACGGCACTGACCTCGCTGACGGCGGCCTCGGCCAGTGGCGATGTCTCCACCGCCAATTTTCGCATGTCGGCCATGGGCGGGCCGGCTGGCTATGCCCGTATCGGTGCAGAAGCGCGACAGGGCGGCAATGGCAATTGGCGCAGTGCCGCCTGGTATCTCGATGTCCCCAATGATGCGAACCTGCCCAGCCGGTTCGTGGTCGAGGCCGGGCAATTCGTCGTCGTTGCCGGTGGCAATCTCAACAATCCGTTCGTCGTCGATGGTGCCGCCGTGCGGATGAATGTCGCCAATATCGGCACGGTGACAGCCGGTGAGATCCGCAGCTCGAACGGCAAGATGG
Source organism: Gillisella vitis (assembly GCF_021559775.1). GTDB lineage: Bacteria > Pseudomonadota > Alphaproteobacteria > Rhizobiales > Rhizobiaceae > Allorhizobium > Allorhizobium ampelinum. The sequence continues at coordinate 1,199,970 of NZ_CP056047.1, forward strand.
TGATTTCCCTTAACGCAGGCACGATTGTGATTTCGTCATGACCAAAACCCTTATTGGCCTCGACTATACCGGCACGGCCTGCATCAAGATCACCAAGGCAAGCTTCGATCCGGCAACCACCTCGGATGCCGAGATATCGAAGTTTTACTATTCGTCCAAATGGGCGGCAGACTGCAAGGTCAACGCCATCCGCACCGGGGCGACCGGAACGTCGCCCCGCGGCTACTATCCGTCCGCCTCGTCCTGGACCTGGTGGAGTTCCGGCAATGGCGATGGCGGGTACCAGGACATCTATAAGAAGTCCTATTTTACCGGCCTGATCTATGACCTGCCGCTCTATGATCGCAAGCGGGTCGATGCCAATGGGTTTTATACCCATATGCAGATGCTGGAGATGTATTTCGGGACCAATGACCGAACGCAGGTCTGGAAGCTCGGCGACGGCGGGGCCTATCTGATGGGCTGGGCCTCTGCCAATGCCACCTATACCTTCACGGGATATTTTGGGGCAACGGTCAAGCCGACCGAAAGCTCGATCTGGCTATCAGGCACCGACAAGCTGGTCGTCTGGCAATTGCCGGGCGATGAGACGGCCATCCAGAACGGCACGCCGCAAGCGGCAGTGTCAGGCCAGCCGCAAATCATCATCAGCTCGACTGATCTCAGGGTCAGCAAGCCGGGCTTCGATGTGAATACGGCGACGGGCAGCCAGTTGGCATTCAGCTCATCGCAGATCCCGGCCAAGGTGATTGCCGCCGCCGATATCGCTGTTCCAAAGGGAACGAGCTATTTCGACTGCGGCATGGCGCTGCCCACCGACACGATCATCGAATGCCATTTCTATGCATCCGGCCAGTCGATCTATTTTCCGTGCCATCCCAACAATGGGCCGTTCGGCGCGACGTTTCGGGCCAATGGCAATACCGTCGAGTTCTCCAATCCGAACGGGGCCTGCCGGGCGCGGGTGATTGTCTTTGCCGAGGCGCCGGCCAGTGCCACCAGCGGTGCCAACAATGTGCTGCGGCAATTCGATCAGAACGGTCAGCAGGTCGTGCAATTCCTGCGGCCTGGGGCAGGGGCATCGCCGGGCTTTGGCGATATCGTCATCGATAGCCGATGGCCAGCCCTGCAAATCGTCAAGGAAGGCTATCTGTCGATCACCACCGGCAATCAGGCCAATACGATCAGCTACGATGCCAGCGGCATGTTCACCTTTATCAAATGGTGCACGGTCCACGGCAGCGGCACGGTTGAGGGCGGCTCGCTATCGATCAACACCACCAAATTCGTGCGCACGCCAAGGCTTGGCAAATACCGCACCTATAACGACAGCTGGGGATCTCCGACCTTCACCGGCGACACCAGCTATGTCCAATACACGGACACGGGCGCGACCTTCTACACCTTCCGGGGCAACCCGCTTTACGTCGCTTACTACAATCAAAGCGGCGGCGGGGTGCGCACCGAGACCGTCAACGATCCCGCCGTCATCATTGGTCTTCGCTACTACGTCTTCGGCGTGGCGCTGCCGTGAGGCGGGACTGTCTCTCTATATCTTCCATTCCCACCGAAAGGCCTATCATGACCATAAACATTCACCCCGATGTCGCCTATCGCGAACTGTCCGCCCAGGCCGACTTTCTGAAGCAGCGCAATCTGGCGCTGGCCCAGACCTTGGCTGAGGTCATAGCCGAGCGCGACCAGCTGCAAGCCGAACTGAAGGCTTTGACCACCACGAGTGAGCGGGAGAATGCCGATGGCGCTGCGCAGTGATTACAGGGCAGGCACGATCTCTGTTGCCGCAGGTGCAACGGCCGTCACCGGATCCGGTACAGCCTGGTCAACGGCGGGCTTTGCAGAAGGGGATCTGCTGTTTGCCGATGGCTATTGCGGGATTGTCGGCGCGGTCACCGGCGACACGGCGCTAACACTGGCCCAGCCCTGGCGGGGCGGAACGCTGAATGGCACGGCCTACCGGCTGCGCTATCAGGGCGACGGGTCGCGGATCTCGGCGCAGGCCCGGCAGCTGATCGATCTGCTGGGCAATTCCGGCAATCTCGAAGCGCTCGGTGGACTTCAAGGCCTTGCCGATCGGTTGGGCTATTTTACCGGATCGGGGCAAATGGGGCTGGCCGCACTGACTGCCTTTGCCCGCACGCTTCTGGATGATGCTGATGCCGCTGCGGCGCGTGCGACCTTGGGGGCTGTCCAGCAGGGTGGTGGAACCGGGCAGAGCAGCGTTAATGTGGTCAAAGTCGGATGGGCTGACGATGGGTCGGGATTGTTGGCACAAGTCAATGCCACACCGATGGGGAATATTTGGACAAACAGTTATGTCGAGAGCGATCCGGCTGCCAGGCGGGCAAAGCTCGGCGCGCAGGCGGCCTTGGGGTTTACGCCTGTCCAACAGAGCGGCGGGGCCGGACAGACCACAAACAAAATCTATATCGGTTGGAGTGCTGACGGCCTGAGAGGTCAGGTGGACGCAACGGATATCGGTCGGATCTGGACGGATTATGGATCGGGGCGTCAGCTCTCAGCGACGGGTTATCAGAAGATCCCCGGCGGTCCACTGATCCAGTGGGGCGTTTCGTCAAACGGCAGCTACAGCGATTATACGCAGCCGTTTCCGCTCTCGTTTCCGTCTGCATGTTGGGCTGTCGCGCCCGTGGCAAATCATATCTTGAGTTCAGGGGATGCACTCTCGATCACCGTCTCACAGCTTAGCAATACTGGTTTTAACATCCGATCTCGGGTGATTTCGTCGGGTGGCGCAGTGAGCGGGCACTTTGGCACGGTCGTCCATTGGATAGCGATAGGGATTTGAAATGGCGATATATGCGATGATCGACGGCGAGGGGTTCGCTAAGGCATTTTACGAAGAGGCGGTGCATGGCGCCCGGCAACTGCCTGTCTATGATGATGCCGGCGAGGTTACTGGCCATCAGCCAAACCTCGACTGCCTGATTCCGGAGGCGGCAGTGGAGATCAGCCAGGCGCAGTGGCAAGAGCTGCTGGGCTTTCCCTCCCTGCGCAAACTGATCGACGGGGCTGTGGTTGAATTCCAGCCACCACCTATCGAACCCGTGGTGGTGATGCCGACGCTGACGCCGCGTCAGTTCTGGCTGGCGGCTTCTCGCATCGATGTCAGCAAGGCGGATGTTCTGGCGCTGGTCGATGCCGTGGACGACAAACAGGCGGCTGCCGATCTGCGCATCGAGATTACCGAGGCGGTCAGCTTTGAGCGCTCCAATCCTGCCATTGACGAACTGGCGGTCTTGCTCGGCATTTCCGGTGAGCAACTCGATAGCCTGTGGGTGTGGGCTGCGGGGTTTTAGGCGAATTTACGCCAGATCGTCCAGATCGACGCTAATAGCGAACTAATTTGCAAAGGGCTGCGAGAGCATTGCAGCCAAGAAATCACAAAAAAGGATGAATATTATGGATCGCGCGAAATTCTTCGCGGCGGTGCGCTCGTCGTTGTTCGGCGGTGCGCTGACGCAAAATCAGGTGAATGGCATCTCGGCCATTCTCGACGCCTGGCAGGCCAGCACAATGACCGATCTGCGGTGGTTGGCCTATATGCTTGGCACGGCGTTTCACGAAACAGCACAGACCATGCAGCCAGTTCGTGAAACGAGAGCGGCTTCGGATGAGCAGGCTATCGCCATTCTGGATCGCTCTTGGGCGAAAGGCACGATGCGGTGGGTCAAGTCGGCTTATTGGCGGATTGGAGCCGATGGCAAGAGTTGGCTTGGACGTGGCTATGTCCAGCTTACCCACAAGGACAATTATATCAAGCTCGGCGGCGCAATCGACGTTGACCTCATCGCCAATCCGTCCTTGGCGATGCGTGAGGACATTGCCCTGAAGGTGATGTTTGTGGGCATGAGTGAAGGCCTGTTCACCGGCGTCAAGCTAGATGATTTCTTCCATGGCACTAAGACGCATTGGGTGGATGCCCGCCGCATTATCAACGGCACGGAAAGCGCCAGCGTTGTTGCAGGCTATGGCCGGAAATTCTATGCGGCGTTGGTGGGGGCGGCATGAACACCAATCTCCTCCATAACATCATCAACACGCTCATTGCTGCGATCCCGGCGCTGGCGCTGTTCGACTGGACGCCATTTTTCAGCGAGGCGGTTTCCTTGAAAATCGTAGGATTGTTGGGGCTTGCCAAGATCCTGATCAACACCTGGCGCGATGGACCTGCGGGGATGATGAAGCCCCAGCCACCGGTTGGCTGGCAACCGGCTGATGACCGCGCTCGCAAGGGTGATTGCCGATGATTGCAATCGCCCTGACTGCCTGGAGTGCCCTCAAGGCGCTCCACGAAAAGCTCGACTGGCGCGGCATCGGCTTGATTGCTGCCGTCCTTATCGCCGGGTTAGGCCTGCATCGCTGGGCGTCATCGCTGAAAGAAGCTGGCCGGAATGAGATCCGCCAGCAATGGGCCGAAGCCCAACGTAAGGCCGACTTGCTTCAGCTCGCCAAAATCGAGGCTCAACAGAAACAAATCAATGCCGCCGATGCGGCCTTGGTCGCCACGATGGCCGCTCATGTTGGGCAGGTCGCAGGACTTGAGGCAGCGCTTGCCGAGGAAAGGGAAAAGGATAATGCGAAACCGAATGCTGCTGCTGGGGCGAGTGCCGCTCCTGCCTGCTCTGCTATGCCTGACAGGGTGCGAAACGCTCTCAACGCCATCGGCGCAACCAACCGCTGATCGCAAACCAAGCGTCTCGGCCAGCATCATGGCTGATTGCGATGCACCTGTGTTCATTCCTGATGGCACAGATCGGACGGCTGAATCGGCTGTGGGGTAGAGACCGAAAGGCGCTGGCCGATTGCCGCGCCACAAATGCGGCGAAGGCAGATACCATCAATGCACTGCAAAGGGGCGGGACGTGACAGACGGAAAAGTGGCAACGCCACCGAGGTGCAATGTCAACAATAGGCTGCCAAGCGGCTGGCACCGCTCGATTGCAAGAGCGCCAATCGGACCAGGGGCCCTGCGCTTAACACCACCGGTCTGGCACCCGGAGAACAATAGAGGGGCAGGGGATGTCTGAGAAGATTTCAACGGTGGCCGAGGTGCTGACCGCCTGGTTCGGCGGCGCCGGAACAACCATCATCGGCGCCATTATCGGCCGGGCAATGTGGCATGTACAGGAGGTTCGCCGTGCCCACCGCGGTCCCCTCGGCCCCGAACTGTTGTGGGAACTGCCGATCGCCATCGGCATGGCGTTGATTGGTGAAGGCCTAGCTGGGTGGCTCGGTCTCGGGCAACCGATTTCGACGGGGCTCATTGCTGCGCTGGCTTATCTGGGTCCGCGTGGGGCAGAAGTGCTATTTATGAAGTGGTGGATGGGAAAAAAGCAGCATTGACACAAAATAGACCGAGGACGCGACTCCTCGGCCTATGTGTTATAATTTAATGTCCTGCACATTATCCACATTTACTGCTTCGACAGAAAGCCCCTGGGATAATACGCCGTTAAAAACGGGACAAATGAAATGAAGTCCTCGATGAGTAAATCGGTCTCCCGATTCTAGAACCATCGCAAGTGCCTTTAAGTAAACTGAAATCGACTTAAAGAAGTATACCCCTGCGGAAGCTTCGTTAGAAATAACTCTCTTCTCTGCAGCCTCAACTACCCGGTTATTCTCATCTCGACGCAAATAGGAATATATCTCCTTATTTGAATAAAATGTTAAAGCAAGGGCGCCGATGCCTTCTTTGTCAATATAATTCGTTGGATTCTGATCAAACTGAAATAATATGTCCGCCAGATCGAAGCAAATCGTTTCACTCAAGTTTTCCAGAAGGCCGCACGCTCCTAAAACTGAAAAAGCCGCCCCCTTGGTGTAGTGAGATAAAAACACGCATCTACACAAAGGGTACCAAACAGCTAGCTTTTCTTGGTGAAAGCGGTGACTTTGAGGGTCATCGCGAAGGATGAATATTAGGTCTTTATCAGTTATCAATCCGGAGGACCACCAATGGCGGCTTTCAAGAGCACGCCTGAGAAGGGGTAATCCGTCAACAATCGTTTCTGATTTAACTGATCCGTCAGGGTTGACAAACCCAGGACCGGCTAAGGGGATGATCGACTTCATTGAAGCGGCTCATCTTTTGAATTTGGCATCCCTTTAAGAGCGAAAAATTCCCTCATGTCCTCCGGTGTTCCGAGCCCATGCATAGCTTCTTTTTCTACCTCGTATATTCCAATACGAGCGCCCTCATCAATCATATAGTTATATACAGGGCATGTGTAGAATTCGTTGTTTATTCTATCATTATTAGCGATCATGTCCACGGTCGCCTTAATCAATGCATCCGCGCGCCTAAATAAGTAAACTCCAACCGTAGCATATTCTGAAATTGCTTTCTTCTCGGCTACTTCCTCCACGAGACCATGTTCATTTAATTTTGCAAATGACCATTTTGGATTCAATTCTGGATCTTTAAACACCAAGATAGAACCATCCAGATTTCTGTTTACGCAGTCATCGACGAAGTCATCGACAGAAAAATCAATTAACTGGTCAGAGTTAGCGACTATTATAATGTCGGAATCACTAAAATGCTTTCTCGCCAACATAACGGTGCACAGTGTTCCCTCGGTGAGCTTTTCGACAGACTGTACGCTTGCAACTCTACCGATCCGATCAACGATGGACACATTTTTCTCAATATGATCAGAGCGTAGAAGTGCTACTACCTTGCTGTTTCGCGGGCGAACATTTTCTAAAACACGCTCGATCATTGGTTTGCCGCCGACGTCAATAAACGGCTTCGGTTTAAGCCACCCGTCTTTTGCGAACCGGCTTCCTTCACCAGCGCCTGGAACTACGAGAACAACCTCTTGTTTTTCGGTGGTGCGGCCATAAAACTTTTCAACATACTCTTTGTATTTTTCAGGCGTGTAGAAGCTATGATAATGTTTGGCAGCAATAGAGAAATTCGCAATTGATTTCCCTTCGATAATTATTTGGTTTAACGTGGAGGAGATAAAGTATTTTCCATCATGTCGGTCTTCGCACCTAATCGAGTTCATGGCGGCATCGATAAATAACTGGGCGCTTTCATAGTAATACAAGCCGGAAATTGCATTTTCGCTGATAACTCTCTTTTCGGCGGATTGAGAAATGCAGCCATCTTCACCGATCCGCACATAAGACCAACGCGGATGCACAGAAGGAAAAGTCACAACCCCAGCTACGGCATTTTTCCTTTTTACTTCATCGAATAGCCCAGCAATTGGCGATGTAATCACTTGGTCGCCATTAGCAATTAGAATTGGGGCCTCTAAATCCAGGTGGTCTACCGCTAATAAACATGTACAAAGTGCACCTTCTGTTTCGCTGCTGACCGGGATAACAACAACTTCGTTGCCGGCGCGAAGCTTGATTACCGTATCGATAGAAAACCTATCGATGTCTTCCTGCCGAACTAGGAATACAAATTTTGCGTCGCCGAACTCGGAGCGGAGAGCATTAATTGAATGCTCAATCATTGTCTTTCCGCCAAGATCGACTAATGGCTTGGGGAAGTAGAATTCTTCCTGATCGAAAAAAGGCGAAGTTGCAGCTATAGGTATCAAAATTTGCATTTTCTGTTTCATCCTCTTGCCCTCGACTAGGCCGCCAACGCCGAAATTTTTTGTTTGATAGCCTCGTAATATACGTCAGACACATCAGCTACTGCCATCACATGGGCCCCTGATGCTCGGGCAGCAGCTAAGCCGTGCTCATTATCTTCAACTATCAGAACCTCATGAGGCGCCAACCCCATTCGCTCTATAGCCTTGACGTATATCTCTGGGTCTGGCTTGGCGTGTTTCACGTCTTCATTCGATAGGAAAAAGTCTAAATACATATCCAATTTTGACAACTTCATCATCAAGTCAACTGATGCCCTTATTGAATTAGAGCAGACGGCAAGTTTAAAACCTTCCGATTTCAAGCAAGATAAAGCGCGTTGGTGCAAAAAGTTTGGCTTACATTTCGAGTAAGCGATTTCCGCAGTAAAATCCTGCTTTAATGAATTTATAAACGGGTGAAGCCGTTTAGGAAGCCTTCGCGTTTTACTAAGGATTTCCAGTTTGCGCTTCGTTGGTAAGCCATCGTATGTACTTAGGTGAGCGTCTCTTTCAATAGGCATACCAAACAGCGACAATGCTCGATTTAAAGCGTCGTAGTGCCAGTCTTTGGCATCGATCAACACTCCATCCATATCAAACAATACGGCTTTAATCATTTTTATCTCCAAAATACTCCAGAGCCTTGGAAGGAAAATCGGTGCAGAGCATCAAACGGCCGTTCTCGCTGAGATTAAACGACGATGCCCAATCAGACCAAGCGTCAAGATGGTTTCTTTTGTGAAGTTCAGGAGAGACTATCGCAGCCAAGCGACCCTCGGCCGCTATCTTATCAATGACACTGCTCTTCGTGTAAGGTTCATCGAAGCTATCAAGCCAGACGCCCGCGCACTGCTCAACACAACAGGCGATAGGTTCAATATCGCTCATTCGTGTAAATACATTCATCTTCGAATTCATGTAATGTCGCATGTCAGGGACAGACATATCAAACACAAAAGCGTTTTCGATCTCATGTTTTTTTAAAAAATCATCGACTAAATTGGAAAGTCCGTCCGATTTTATGTTTAGCGCTAGCCAGCCGTCTGTACCGATGGATTTATAGATCTCCAGAAAAGTTGAAAAACTCATAGGCTTATCGCGTGATCGGGGAGGATCGTGTGAGATAACTAATTCACCATCTAAATCCCGCACATCAGTTTCAATGCCGAATCCATGCGTCAACGCACGAACGAAAGCAGACAAGCTGTTTTTCTCTGAGGCTTCAAGCCAAAATCCCCTGTGCGCGATAATTCGTGCCCGAAATGACGTCTCGCCGGACGGATAGCTTATCAACGACATGATACCTCTCTAAATTTCACACAAATGCGCGGAGATGGTCCAAGGACTTGCTGTCCGAGTTAAGGTCAAGGACCAGATGAGGGAGAATCTGCTGCATTGTCAGTCGACCCCGGTAAATTTCATGACGAGTTTCGTCCCAAGGCACTCTGATCAAGCGTGTATCTTGCTCGAAAAGGATGGTCTCCAAGAACTGATGTGCATGGCAGCGACTCATATATGGTTTCATCGAGTCGGGTGCGTCGATGACATTCAAGAACAGTTCCTGTCCCGACGTAATTCGCGCAAACGCTTGCCTGTCACACAGCATAATGCGGTCGCCCAGTCCCTCGATGAAGTTAGCGTGTGGGTCATGGTCGCCGATTAAAAAGTTATCCCGACTGCCGTTCGTCAAATTGAATAGGTTTGAAAGTAACGAGGTGCCGCTGAAAACCAAATCAGATCGCAAAATAAGGTAACGAGTTATCGGTACTGTTTTCTCGCTCTCGGCGTTTTTTGCCAATTCACGTAGCGCGGCTATTCGGTTCCACATCCTAGCTTGATTAACCAGGTGGAAATTACCAGAAAATCTATCCGAAACACGTTGACCGATTAGTGACTTGAATTGGCTGTCATTCCATATATCGATCTTAAAATCGGTGGAAAGCTTGCTTTTTAAATAGTCAGTGGTTATGTCGCTCTCGGCCGCTGCCAAGCTAGCGCAGAAATTGATTAAATTAGGAAGATAGCGCCGCACTTCTCCCACTGATTGACATCCAAGCTGCAAGACAGCGTCATGAATCTCGATTGGAAGGTGCGGCAGTAGGAAATGAATTGAGTCCGGATCGAATAGGCCCCTTGAGCCACCTTTGTCCCAAGTCGCGATACCGTAAGAAAATTTCATTCCTCGGTTTTCATGGGCTTCTGTCTCGCTAGCTAGTTTGTCCATGAGCAACGGAAAAACATGGTTCGAAAACCTGCACTGTCCGAACATTCCAATAAACACATGCTCTTGATCGGTAGAGTTAACATTAAAGGCGGCGCGCGCTTTCGGCAGCAAATTCAGCCGTTGAAAATCGCTATCCGGAGCGCTTTTCAAGAACAATATCCTGGCGCTTAACTCTTTGAACTGAACATCTGAATTTTGGTGTCGCCAATGCCCTTCAGTATTATCAAGCCCAACAAGCTCACTTGCCAATCTAACGGCAATGGGCCGCCATTTTTCCATGCCATCAAATTCGGACAATTTGAATAGCTGTTTTACGAAATCAGGATTATCAGAGAATTTAGAATCAACCCAAAGCTCCCCAAGATAATTTGCTTTTTCGATAATCTTGAACGCAACTAAAAGGCGAAAGAGTATAACGTTTCTCTCGTCATCAGGAGCCTGTCTGCTGAATTCCGCGGCAATATCGCCAATCAGATTTATTGGGATCTTAACGTCTGCCGCAGGATAAAGAATGCCCGAAATGAGCGCGAACTCGAAGGCAGAGAAGTCCTCTATACCCTTTAGATAAATCGCGAATCGATTTACCTGAAGCATGTGCGACATATCATGCGTACATGAATCGTTTGTGGCCGTTGAGATCTGCAGCAATAGTTCAGAGACTGCTCCGCTTAACTTAAAAAGGAGCTGCTGCCTAAAAATTGCAAATGACGGAATATTTCGGACGGTTTCTAGTGTAACATTTTGTAGAAAATCGGTTGAACGGCGTAAATCTCCAGCAAGAAACGAGCCGCCTGCTAGAAATAGAGAAATGTGAGGATTTTTCGCAAAACCAGAAGGTATGGTTTTTGAAAAATCTAAAAATCTCTGGCAATCTTTTTTCAGGCTAACAAGGACAACTAGTATCTCCAAGCATAAATTGAAATTTTTGTGTCTTTCCCAGACATAAATCATCATCTCTAACGAAGATTGATGATTTCCTTGATCTCTAACCTCAATAGATTTTGTCACGAACTCGTGAATAAAATCACTAATATTCGAATCTGAAAATTTATATCGATCGATTGTTTGTAATATGTATTCGGATGCCTCAACATAATGTTGTGCGTCGATCCGCCTTTTCATTTCCAATATATGCTTAGTAATCAATTCCACAGTCTTCTCCGCCAAGGAAACCATATTGTTCGGGCAAATCCGCGAGGTATTTAGATGAAGGCTTAACATAAGTAAACACTAGGAACCGTTGCATTTATTAGGTCCTCGATTCTCGCTACCTCCCATTCGGCGGCGACCGCTAAGTCGCATACATGATCAATGTGCAAGTTCGAAACCGTCGCCTAGCAGGCCGATAGGGCAAAAAAGAGATTTTTCGGAGGTCGAGAGGGAGAAACGGTGTTGCCTCGAAACGTGAGGGAACTCAATAGATTTTAAAATGAAAAAATGCAAACGGTGGGTAGCGAGCTATCTATCAGGCTTTAGGGGTTGTAATTAAAAGAGTATCAATGTTTCGTAGCGTGAAGCACGTTGGAATTTTTGTTTTAGGGGGGGCAAAATGGCAAACATTTTGAGTTATAGAGTGAACGGGTGGTCCGCTCAGGGTTGGATAGACACTACTCAGGACGCTCTAATTTGGCCGATTGTTGAGTTTCAAGGATGGGTGGCCTTTCAAGGTCACCGCGAGGAGTTTGAAATCTGTCTAAATGGGGCGAAACTTCAAATTCAGAGCTTTATCGGCAGGCGCGATGTTGAGGAGGCGTTGGGAGTTGGTTGGGCCGCCGTTGGTTGGAACGCTCTGTGTGATGTAGGGCCAAGCGCACGTGATAACGAACAGGCTCTGCTGCTTGAGATACGTGTTCGGGGGCAAATTATAGCACGTAAGTATTTCCGGTATAAAGATCGCTCTACAGAATCATCGCTACCCCTAAAGATCGTTCTACATATGCCGAAAACAGGCGGAACTAGCCTTCGCACTGCGCTTGGGGAGCATCAGGGCGCGCTTTTTATCTTGCCCCTTTACCACGATAACTTCACTATCATAAATAATCTCTCGTCATCCTCAATGGATTGCGTGGACGTGATATTCGGGCATACCACCTATGGCATCCACAATCACTTCGCGCGCCAAGCGAAGTACTTCACTGTTTTACGAAATCCATATGATTTCGTTTCATCGCTGTATTTCTATAAGAAATACGTGCAGGAAGATGCAGAAATGTTGCAGGCGTCCAATATATTAGAAGCTTTAAGTAGCGTAAGACGTTTAGAATTCGACAATTATTACACGAGGTCAATTTCTGGGCTGGATAAAGATTCGCCTGTTACGGAAGAACACCTTGAGAAGGCAATCTCAAATATTGATTCTCATTTTTCATTCATTGGATTGGCGGAGCGCCCTCGGGAAACCTTTAAGTCGTTCAGCCGATTTTTCGGATTACCCCTTTCGTACGTCAGAGAAAATGTCAGCCCAGATATGGTCGAACGAGAGTTTATTGACTCCATTCAGGTAAACGACGTTATTCGTGAGAGTGTCCGCCTGGATATAAAGCTATATCAACATGTTGTAAGGAAATTTTGGAATATGGAGATTGCCTAAAGCGCTTGACGTGCTCCGCGATTTTAGAACAGCGAGAGCACGTCAGAATTGCGTAAATGCTGCAATTCGCTAATTATTTCATTCTAGCAGAGCGCCCTAAACAATTAGGGCTGCCGATGTTCTCGTAGGTCATGCTTAGAATCACTTGCGCTACTTGTCGCAAATAAATCAAAATTCTTGGAGGTTCCCCAGACGTCAAAATTTTTGACGTCCTGAAATTCCGATAATTGCTCTTGGGGTGATCTTGCCAGATATTCTATAAAAGGCCTAACTGCATCCTTTGGTGGAATTGTCAACCCAAGCTTTTGATGAAGTTCACGATACTGTTTGTTAAACTTTGCCATGCCGCGCCTCAGCGACGGGCTCGCAAAGTTCCGAACTTCGGTTAATGAGCGGCCATTATCAACGACAAAATTAACTTCCGTTTTTGAATAATCATATTCATAACCTATTACAGACGCATGGGGAGCAGTAAACATTAGTTCCGCAATTACGCGATTTTCGTATATTGTTTGTAGTTGGCTTTGAGTAATGACCTCGCCATTCAGTAGACTCTTCATCCGCAAAGTTTTGCTGCGTTCTATTCGCTCAGGCGTATCCACAAGACACAAAAAGTATCCGGTTAATTCGACATCAAAGAGGCCTTTCAAGGCGCGTGAAAACGCTTCGAGAGTTGTACCCGACCAGCCGACATCAACCAACCCAAGCTTCATTCCTCGCTTGACGTCGAGAGATAAAAGGTAGTTGAAGAGCGCCTTTCGATTTTCCGCAGCACGATTAATTATTGACCACTTAAATGAGATCAAAAAGTCTAGAACCTGGGCCAGATTTTCCTCAGTAACAGGCACATCATCGCCAAGACCAATATCATTAAAAACCTCGGGAGATGGGCATTCGACATCTATACGCTCTAGAATTTCATGTGTGCTAAGTCCAAAACATCCCGACACCAAAAACGGTAAGAAGTCGTCAAAATTTTCGACCGTTATAGCGCTCATGTTAAAGGCTGTTATCGAACCCCTGAAATAATCGGTTTTTATCGCGCTTTTCTCAAAAATATCTTTGCCAACTTCATTTAATATATAACCATCACGGGAAATAAATAAGAGTTTTTCAATTTTATCTTTTCTGGTTTCTATTTCTAGAAAACTAAGGAAAGCGGATAGCGCCGGACCGCCATACTTAAATCCAATAGCCTCAAAATTATCTTCGAAATCACACTCCGCAGTTCTGTAAAGAGAGAACGCAAGCGACTCAGAAAACGGCGCAGGGGTCTTGGGCTCGTCGCGTAACTCGACATAGTGAAATGTATTCAACGATTTCTCCATGGCGCGCTCGACATCTGATCTAAGATTATCGCCTATGTGCAAGATACGACTAGGTTCAATTCCTAGTGTTTGCGCTGCCATCAAAAAAAGTTCACCGTCGTCGCGTTTGGTTGAATTCAGTTCTGAGGAGACAAAGATTTCATCGAAGTCTAAATTGTGACGTATCAAGATTTTTTCAAAAAATTCTTTTGGCAAATACATATCCGAAATAATGGCTACTTTTTTCGTCTTTCGACAAAAATTATAAAAGTCTACAATTTCCTTGTTTGGATATAGGAGCATCTCCTCCAGTTCTATCTCTACATTACTTGCTTTTTGCTTGATGATAAGCGGCAAGTCAAAACACGAGTATATATCATCGAACAGAATTTCTTTTCTGTTCTCGGTGTGCATTTTTTTGAAACCAAGCCTCTGCGCATTCTGCCTAAGTTCCCTAAAATTCTCTATTTGGCACTTTTGGCCAATACCATCGAATAGATCCTCAGGGTCGCGAAGAGGACGCACAAATAGAGTATCAAAGAAATCAAACGTAACAGCATCTATTTTGTGCTGCAATTTTTTGTATTCATTATAGATGTCGCGCCGCTCGTTCAAAATTTCATTCTCCTGCCTTAGACGTTTAACGTTTCTTACATCGCGGGTTTTATTTCAAAACTGTCTCCATTTTGTTGACAAATCGAATTGTATGTCTACCGGATGAAGGTTCACGTTGTAGTACGGGTCACGCTGGAAGAAATACGGATGCTTACAATCAAGGTTGTGCTTCTCTTGCTTTAATCTCTCCAATTTCTCCGGTTTCTCGTGGTCATTGCCGCGAGAAACGGATTCATGGTGTATGACCTGAACAAACGGGAGGTTGACATTGTGCCAGCCAGCCTTTGTTAATCGGTAGCACAAATCAACATCGTTGTAGGCGACCGGGAAGTTTTCATCAAAACCTCCTACATGCCAGAATTTGGATTTCTCGATCGCCGTCAAAGCGCCGGTGACGGCGATCCAGTTATATGGCAGCACTGCGCGACCAAAATAACCAGGAAATTTGGGGTCCTGCCTTAAGAAAGCATGACTGGGTCCTGGGTGGATATTCAATACGCCATTATGTTGTATCGAGTTTTCTGAGCCATATATAAGTTTTGCACCTACGGCTCCGGTGTGCTCCACTTGCGCTTGGCCAACTAGAGGTTCTAGCCAATTATTGTTTAGTACTTCCGTATCATCATTCAGAAATATATAAACATCACCGGTGGCTTTGGATGCTCCAAGATTGCAAAGTTCAGAAAAATTGAATGGTTTGTCGTGTATCAATACAGTTACTGCGTCATTTTTTCTTAGGTCATCAAGGTAGTTAAGGGTTATCTCTTCTGATGAACCATTGTCTATTATGATTATCTCATATTTTTTATAAACTGTATTATCCATGATGCTAGATATGCATTTTGAAATATACCTGAAGTTGTTTTTTGTGGGTATAATAATAGACACTCGTGTGCCAGGCTTGGGGCTGTAAACTGGCGCATAATGATTGGGGAGGTCTTCCACAGGCTGCATCAGTGCCAAATGATTTCTTCTTCGAAGAGCATTGCTCCGTGCCGTTCGTCCTCTTTCGACGGCTTTGGGTTTCGCATTTAGATCTGCAGCTGTAGAATTTGGAATTATCCGCCAATGGTAGAGAACTTTCGCAATGTGCTCAATTCTTGAAGCCTTCTCGGTCACCTTTAGAACGAAATCCCAGTCTTGGGCACCATCTAATGCGGAATCAAGCGGTCCAACGCTAATCGCCAATGAACGTTTCACGCATGAAACGTGGCAGGTGTACATTGTTGCCATCAGCGTGTCGGGCGACCAGTCTGGCTTGAAGAACGGCTGTACGAAATTACCATGTTCGTCAATTTTGTCTTCATCAGAGTAAATAAAGTCTGCTTTTGTTTCGT
Organism: Gillisella vitis; assembly: GCF_021559775.1. Classification (GTDB taxonomy): domain Bacteria; phylum Pseudomonadota; class Alphaproteobacteria; order Rhizobiales; family Rhizobiaceae; genus Allorhizobium; species Allorhizobium ampelinum. The sequence goes on from NZ_CP056047.1 coordinate 1,215,686, forward strand.
GAATTCGTTTGGCTAACTCGTATAAGCAATCGCTGGTGAGCTCATCATCATGGTCGAGGAACACCAGATAGTTCCCGTTCGCTGCCGAGATTGCGAAATTCGTTGCTCCAGCAATTCCACTATTTGATGGTGTGTCAATTACTCGTACACGTGAATCCTTTTTGCTAAGTCGCTCTAAATCAGCAGGCACGCGCGCGTCGGTGCTCTGATCGTTTACGAATATTAGTTCCCAGTTGCCGTACCACTGAGAGTTGACGCTTTCATATGCTTTGTCCAATAGTCCTTCGGGGGTGTTGTATACAGGAACAACAACGCTGAATTTTGTGGCGTCCGAATGGGCTTGCATAAACTGCTTCACTGAATGGCTAGGACGCAAAGGAATATATGTGTAAGGGGCGCGCTCGGGTGAAATAAAGTATGCGTTTTTTTCAGCGTTGAGGTTAATGTATCTGTCTGGGCGCGAGTTTGCTGGCGGCTGCCACGCTTGGCCTTCTTTAATGCCGTAATATACGTAATGCTTTATTGCCGAAATGTTTGCCGCGGCCACGTCTGGCCGAAGCTTTAGATACCATTCTGAATCAAACATACCGTTTGGCATCCGGCCTTCGTTGATCCCGTGCGTCAAGAAGTGAAGAAGGGGGTTGACACCACGTTCCTTTACATCAGGGTTTTTGTCGAGATACCAGCCGCCATCGAAGAACGAATGGGGCTTACGGTTCTCCTTTGACCCAAATTTCATGTAGTGAGTGAGGGGAGAAATTGCCTTCTGCTTAACGTCTGGGTAAGATTCGAGATAATAACGCGTTGAAAACAGTACGTTCGGATCGCGACCTTCTTTTTCACCGTGTTTCTTGAAGTGAAACCAAGGATTGAGGCCAGAAAACTCCACATCAGAGTAATTTTGTTTATACCATTTTTTGTCAAATAGATGAGGCGCCGGACCAAATCTGATTGTGTCCACACAAAAAATAATTGGTTTTTTCAAGATATCAAGTATATTTCTTTCAAATCTTGATTTTAAGATGGATAAATTATTTTGATTTTCTTCAAGCCTTGACCGAAGATTTTCAATTTCTTTTTTATTTTTTTCAAATTCTGCAAGAATATATTCGATATTTTCTTCTTTTTTCATCTGGCTTCCGCTTTTACTGTTGTCTTGCAGTGATGCTGAGTTAAGTCTGGGCTCAATTATTAATGAGCTGTTTCGAGCTTCATTTCAATATGATCTTCTCGCCAAGCGAGGACGTTAGTTGAGGCTGATCGATTCGATTCTTTTCGGCTACAACGCAATCTTGTTTACAATGTGAGGGGGGCTTTTTGGGCTGGGCCACGAAGATGGATCGGTTTTAAACAGCAATTTCTACCATGCGGTTGAGGCGCGGGCTGTTGATGGATGTCTGGCGGAGGTCAGATAATCCGTCAGTTCCACCGCTTGCGGACAGTGTCCGCATTCATCATTTTAATGTGTGGTGAATATTTATTCTAGATAAAAAAAAGAAATTTTCCGATAACGTGAATATCGTCGGCGTTTTGTGGATGATAATGCGTGGGACACCGAGTTTCTAAGTTATTGTTTTTTGTAGATACGAGCATCTTTTACGTGGGACATCAATCGTAATGATTCCAACACCTTTACAGCATATTGCACTCGTCTCGACTGCACCAAGAACCCGGCTTTAGGCTGGGGTGACCTTGCCCCCAAGTTTTATCCAGTTTTGAGTTCGCTCCAGTGGTTTTGGGTTGCTGTATTCGGGGCGGTAGCGGCGGGTTGCGGTGCGGAGCCATTTCGGCTGCGCAGCACCGCATCACGTCGCGGGTTGATGGTCTGAGCGAACTCGGCCGGTGTCAGCCAGCCTAGACCAGAGTGTGGTCGATGATCGTTGTAGTCGCCTCGCCAGTTTGAAAGCCCTGCTCGAGCATGGTTCAGTGACGAGAAGAGCGTTTCATTCAAGAACTCGTCGCGCAGCCGCCCATTGAAGCTTTCGATGAAGGCGTTCTGGATCGGTTTGCCGGGTGCGATGTAATGCCAATCGACCTTCGTCCGATCCGTCCATTGCAGGATCGCGTTGCTGGTGAATTCGCTGCCATTGTCACTGACGATCATCTTCGGCTTGCCTCGTCCCTCGATGATCCGCTCCAGTTCACGGGCAACCCGCAGGCCAGAAAGAGACGTATCGGCGACGAGGCCAAGGCATTCTCTGGTGCAATCATCGACGACGGTCAGCACCCGGAACCTGCGCCCATCGGTGAACTGATCCGACACGAAGTCGAGGGACCAGCGGTCATTGGCGGCAAGCGGGATCAGCATCGGTGCTCGTGTGCCTATCGCCCGTTTCCGACCGCCGCGCTTGCGCACCGTCAGCTTCTCTTCCCGATAGAGCCGGAAGAGCCGCTTATGGTTCACAAGGTGACCCTCACGCCTGAGCAGCACATGAAGTCGTCGATATCCAAAGCGGCGGCGTTCATGCGCCAGCGCCTTCATCCGCTCGCGAAGGTCATAGTCATCGCAGCGCCTGGTCTCGTAACGGATCGTCATCCGGCAAAAGCCGATGGCTTTACACGCCCGCCGTTCGCTCATCTGGTGGTGATCCATCAGATGAGCGACAGCTTTCCGCTTTGCTGCGGGCGTCACCACTTCTTTCCCAAAAGGTCTTTCAAAGCCGAATTGTCGAGCATCGCATCTGCCAGGAGCCTTTTCAGCTTCGTGTTTTCGTCCTCCAGCGTCTTCAGCCGCTTGGCTTCGGAAACTTCCATTCCGCCGAATTTGGCCTTCCATTTATAGATGCTGGCATCGCTGACGCCGTGCTTGCGGCAAAGCTCCGAGACCGGCGTGCCTGCCTCATGCTCCTTCAATATCCCGATAATCTGCTCGTCTGTGAAACGGTTGCGCTTCATTCTCTGGTCCTCTCAATGGGACAGAGCTTACTTCAAAATGGATTAGTTCAGTGGGGCAAGGTCAATGTGTTTAGTCCCGGCATTTGATGGATCGGATCAATGATGAAACGATCCGGCTCCAAAGTCCATCGTTTACAAATGAATTCGTAGGGCGTGAGGCCTTTTAGGGTCTTGAGCCTTCGCCCGAAATTATAGGCATCAATGAAGTCGGCGAGATGCCTTTTGAGTTGGTCGTGATCGTCGTAGTAGAAACGCTTGACGGTCGCTTCCTTGATCGTCCGGTTCATCCGCTCGACCTGCCCATTGGTCCATGGGTGCTTCAGCTTGGTCAGACGATGCTCAATGCCGTTCTCGTCACAGACCCGGTCGAAGATGTGATGGAAGGCGTAGAGATCGCAGGCCCGATTGGTGAACTGAATGCCGTTGTCCGTCAGAACCGTATGGATGGCATAGGGCACAGCCTTGACCAGATTGCGCAGGAATTGGGCTGCATTCATCTTTCCGGCTTTGGCGTAAAGCTCGACGAAGGCAAACTTGGACGTTCTATCAATGGCCACAAACAGATAGAGCTTGCCCTCAGCGGTCTGGACTTCAGCGATATCGATGTGAAAGTAGCCAATGGGGTAACTCTCGAACTTCTTTTTTGGCTCCTTGTCGCCCTCGACTTCCGGCAGTCGTGAAATGTCATGGCGCTGTAGGCATCGATGTAAGGACGAGCGCGTCAGATGCGGGATTGTTGGCTGAAGGGCATAAAGGCAATCATCCAAAGGTAGAAGCGTGTGCCTGCGGAAGGCGACAATCACGGCCTCCTCCTCGAGGCTCAAGACTGTCGAATGCGGTTCCTTCGGCCCGGTCGCCAAATCGGCAACCGATGTGCGCTTCTTCCACTTGGCAACGGTCTTCGGGTTGATCCCATACCGCTTTGAGCGCGCTCTCAGGCTCTCTTGACTATTTTGTATTGCTCGACGGATTGCCTCTGTCGTTGTGGCGCGACCGTGTAGAACCTGGCCCATAGTGCTTCCTTCCATTCGAGGGAAAATAATGCACCATTAAAGTCCGGGATCAAACACCTAGTCCGTGAGGCGCAGTTCGTCGCCGCGGATCTGGATGCTGTCTAGCGTCGAGAGAAAACTCATACCAAGCAGGCTGCCGTCCATTCGGCCCGGCTGGGTGATCAGGGCGCGGACATTTTCCCGGATTACGGGGCCAATGGCCACCTGCCGTAGGCGCAAGGGGGAGGTCAGGGCCTCGCCATTGGCGGTGCTGACGGTGACGCTATAGTTCAGGTCATCAACATTGATGCCGATGCTGGCGGCATCTTCGGCCCGCAGCACTACGGCGCTGGCTCCGGTATCGATCATCATCGGGATATCGACACCGTTAATGCTGACAGTTGCCGAAAAATGTCCGGAGGAGCCTCTTTGCAAAACGAGTTGGCTCTGGCCATCGCCGGTCGTGGTGACGACGGCGCGGCCGGGAACCAGTCCCGCCAGCACCCGGTCTGCGACGGAAGCCGCATCGTTACGGTAGATATAGCCGGTGACGAGGATCAGCGCGATGAGCACCCAGGCGGCGGCAAATCGCAGGTTCTGGCCCAGGTTGTGGCGGCTGGCGACAATGCCTGCCGAAAGCATGAGCGCAAATGGAAGAAGGGTAACGACACGGGCGAAGTCATCATTATCCATGCCGAAGCTCTGGCCGCTATCGCGGTTGATGATCAAAACCGCAGTTCCTGCGAGCAGGATGCCGATGACAATGCCAAACCCACCGAGCTTCATGGTCTAATCCTGTTCTACCGGCAGAGACCCTCGCAAGCTCAGCATGATTTCTGTCCGTTGCCGTTCGCTATAGCGCGACCAATTGGCGATATCGTCCAGGCTGCGCCCGCAACCCAGGCAGAAGGCACTGGTCTCGTCCAGAGTGCAGATGCCAATGCAAGGCGAGGTGGCGCAGGGCGAAGAGGCTTGAGCGTTTGTCATGCTGATGTCCTACAAGGCCATGGCGATACTGGCCAGCGCGGTGATTTCACAAATCTGTTGGGTAGCGCCTATGGTATCGCCAGTCTGGCCGCCTAGCCTGTGCGAGACCAGCCGATTGGACGCGAAGGCCGCCGCGCCACTTGCGACAAGCATGACCGCCAGCGGATGAAAAGAGGTAACCGGCGCGATGGTGACAACCGCGACGGCCAAGCCGAGGAACAGGGCTGTATACAGGGTGTTATCCTCCGGCCTGCCAAGTGATGCGGCGACGCCATCGGGTTTTGCCGGGGGCAGGGCATGCCAATGCCAAACCATCAGCGCCCGGCTGACGGCGGCTATGCCGATCATCACCAGAGCAACGTGGATGGGAGAGAGGCTGTTGACCAGCGAAGCCAGCGCCGCGACCCGCAGACCAACGCCAAAAACCAGGGCCAAGACCCCAAACGTTCCCACCCGGCTGTCCTTCATGATGTCCAGCGCTCTTTCGCGGCTGGCACCCCCGAGGCCATCGGCTGTGTCAGCAAAACCGTCCTCATGCAGGGCGCCGGTCAGCAGGACTTGCAAACCAATTGCGGCAAAAGCGGCGACCAAACTGCTGGCGCCGAGGCCCAGCATTAAGGCGAGCAACAAGCCCGCCGGGGCTGCAATGACCGCACCGGCCAGCGGAAAGGCGCGGGGCGTGCGGCTCATTTCGCCGGAATGGTTTTGGAAAAACCGCGACGCTATTGGCAGACGACTGAGGAAGCCGAGCGAACGGGCGAGATCATCGACAAATGCAGTCAGGGTCATCAACGTCGTCCACTTTTTATATCTGAGAATTTGCCCGAGTTTCCTGGAGGGAAACCGTGCCGAATCCGGCTCTTTTCATGGTTTGATATATAGTTTGCCTATCGGTATTTGCCAGCCGCCGCGAAGGCTGGACGGTTGGTTCTGTTGGTCGCGTTTTCCGCAAAATCGTTTTCTCGTCATGTTTGTGAAAACAGGTAGATCAGGGTTTTTTCGCTCATTGATAAAATTTTGTGCGAATCGATTCCGATTTGGGAATTTATGCATTAAGAAAGGCGCCAAATCCGCCTGAATAAAAGACAAGAAAGCCTGCCTGATGAGTGTAACCGGCCTGCCGTTTGACGATTTCCGAGTGCTGCTGCGCGATTTGCCAGGGCCTGACAGCCAGGCGCTAGTGGCGGCCCGCGACCGCGACCGTCAATTGACCAAGCCGCCGGGCTCGCTTGGCCGGTTGGAAGAAATCGCCATGTGGCTTGCCGCCTGGAGTGGCCGTGCGCCAGCGGTGAACCGTCCACTGGTGGCGATCTTTGCTGGCAATCACGGCGTAGCCAGGCATGGTATCACGCCGTTTCCGTCCTCCGTTACCCAGCAGATGGTGGAGAATTTTGCAGCTGGTGGGGCGGCGATCAACCAGATCTGCGTTGCCCACGATCTCGGATTGAAGATTTTCGATCTGGCGCTGGATTATCCGACTGGCGATATTACCGTCGAGCCGGCTCTGTCGGAGCGTGATTGTGCGGCCACCATGGCCTTCGGCATGGAAGCGATCGCCGGTGGCACGGATCTGCTGTGCCTTGGCGAAATGGGGATTGGCAATACGACCATTGCCGCAGCAATCAACCTGGCGCTTTACGGCGGTTCGGCCGAGGACTGGGTCGGGCCTGGCACCGGCTCGCAAGGAGAAATGCTGGAGCGCAAGATTGCTGTGGTCAAGCAGGCGGTTGAGTTTCACCGCGATCACCTTTCTGATCCGCTGGAAGTGATGCGCCGCCTGGGAGGACGCGAAATCGCCGCCATGGCAGGTGCCATTCTTGCAGCGCGAATGGAGCGTATTCCGGTGCTGATCGATGGCTATGTGGCGACGGCTGCCGCTGCCCTGCTGAAAGCTGCTAATCCCTCGGCGCTCGACCATTGCCTGATCGGCCATGTCTCGGCGGAGCCAGGGCATTTGAAGGCGATCGACAAGCTGGGCAAGACGCCGCTTCTGGCGCTTGGCATGCGTCTGGGCGAGGGGACGGGTGCGGCCCTTGCCGCTGGCATCGTCAAGGCGGCTGCGGTCTGCCATACGGGCATGGCGACCTTCGAACAGGCCGGCGTGACCAATGTTGGCACCCATTGAGGCATCTTCTGTTGAAAAGCCTGGTATTGAGACGGCATCAAACATGAGTTTAGAAGACGATAAACCCGCCCCCTTTGAGAAAAAGACCGGGTTTGCCCATCTTTTTGCTGCCACTCGCTATTCCATGCAGGGCGCGCGCCGCTTGTGGCGCGAGGCCGCGTTTCGCCATGAAGTGCTGGCGTTCGGAGCTGGCCTGCTGCTGCTTGCGCTGAGGGGCGCTGCACCTGTCTATTATCTCGGCTTTTTGTTGTTGATGCTGGTGCTTTTTTCCGTCGAGGCTCTAAATACCGCAATCGAAGACGTGATCGACCGGATTTCACCGGAATTTTCGATCGTCGCCCGCAATGCGAAGGACTTAGGATCGTTTGCAGTGTTCTGCCTGTTGGTTGCCAACGGGCTCTATATCGGCTGGGTAATGCTTTTCGCTGGCTGAGCCACTCTACCGAAACAACAAGGATGAATGAATGAAACGCCTGCTGCGCCTGATATTGATCATGGCAATCGCCGCCATCGTGCTCTTCGGCTCGCGCTGGTATACCTATGTCACCAATACGGAAACCCCGTATCAGGAAGTCGGTATTGACATCAACAGCCGCCTGCCGGATCCGTTCAACAAATGGGGCTGCGCCAAGCTGCAAGCCAATTTTAGCACCATGCTGCCGCCTTATGGCTGCCAAAACCCCACCGACCCGAAGCAATGGCGCTAGGGTCCACCTGGTTGCAATTGAACCGGTCTGCTTTAACTCTCTCTATTTTCTGAATTTTTCAGCGCTTCCGGGAAACCGGAAGCGCTTTTTTATTGGTGTTTTTCCAGACTGTTGTCTGAGGCATGCACTCACCACGCGTTCCAATAAAATTGAGGGTAAATTGCGCTTGTGTTCGTCAGTTGATGGTTACATCGCATGTGTATCCTGCCGTGACTTTTACAGTCCACCGCAAAAGCGTACCGGTCAGTATTCAACAAGCAGCGTTGAGCCATGATGGTGTTGCAATCTGATCAGGTGGAAATCATCAATGACTGGCATGTCATGGGGATGACGGCGATCTCCCTTACCAATTTTATCTCGGGCAAAGAGCAATCTTTTACGGAGGAAGATCGGGCTCATGTCACATCTTTTTCGGCATCGCTCCGTTATGCGCTGAAAACCTTTAGCGATATGGCCAAACAACTGCCCTTCAATCTGCCTCCTGTCGCGACGCTGACCTGGCCTCGTTACAGGCTTGGGCTGTCCCGGCTTTGGATCGCGTGGAACGACAGGGGTCGAGTCTGCAATCGAGATTTGGGCGGCATTTGATGGGCTTGCGCCTTTCCCCAATGTTTTGGGGACCATTCTTTGTCGGGCCGGTGTTTGGAGGAAGACAGGCCTGATCGAACGGCTCGGTCAATTGACTGAGCCGAAGCGCGCGGTAGGAGGCCGCGCGCTCCATCTACCAGAGGAGGAGGATGCCTTGAAGCAGGGAAAGAGGACGTGTGCCGTCGCCAGTCTGGCGACGCAGAGAGGGCTCGAATACAATATTCATGCAGCAAAACTGTTCTGTACATTGTGGTTCATCGTGCTGTTTGGAATTGCCGTCCCAGTGGCGGCCCAGCCTGCTTTGGTTGCCGATGTGCCTTCATCTGCCCTGGGAAACCTTCCCGATCCGGTTTACGAAGGCCCTTTGGCGTCCGTTGGAAAAGCTCTGCATGATAACGGAATTGACCTCCGGTTGGACTATTTCAACATTTACCAGAGTTCCCCGACATATGGATTCAGCTCGACGGCTTATGGCGGGTTAATCTTTGATGCGACTGGTCATCTGTCGCCTGATTTTCGATTAAGGCTGACGGAAACGTTTAATTTTCCGGCTCACAATGTCGGTGGCTACGCGAATGTCTTCGTTGGGCCCGTTCGCGACAAGTCAGACACGGATCTCACTCGCTTAACATTCCAGGCGGATTTTTTCGATGATCGGCTCCTGATCGAGGCTGGTCGTATGGGGCTTGTTGAAAATTTCATGACCAGGGGGTTCTGCGACGGTCCCGCCTGCGTCAACTCCACACAAGGGGCAACCCTCCATCTGCCTGAGGCGGGGCTTGCCGTTTGGGGTGCGCGGGCGGCATATAAAATGACGCCCAACACAACGGCAGGCTTCGGTATCGTTGAAAACAATACTGACAACTGGCTGGACGGTGATGGTTGGGATTGGGAAAAGGGCAGTACCGATGGGTATATTGCGGTCGCCAACATCATTCATGCAGAGAGTTTCATAGATACCCCTCGTCCTCTAAAATTCGAGATTGGTGCCTATCGCCGCTCAGCCGCCTATAATGATGCACTTTACGACGACGGGCCAGGCAACCCGACATTCAGCTCCGCTTCGCCGACTGTCATCACCCACAAGAATGGCACCAACGGTCTGTATGGGCAGGTCCGAAAAGTCCTCTGGAGCGATCCTAACGGCGGTCCGGTTCCGAAGAACCTGGCATTCTATGGCGGTGTTTTCCACACGCTCGGTGAAGGTCAGGCCTATCCGTGGGAAGCCTATGCCGGCCTCGAATATTCGGGCTTTCTGCCGGAGAATCCGCTCACCACAATTGGCGCGTCCATCCACTACATCGCTCTTAGCGAGGAACGCGCGCAATATGAAACAAACGCCCGGCGGGTCATGGCAGGACTTGATCAGCGGCAGTCGAAGGACACATTCATGTTTGATGTGCATGCAAGAACGGGACTGTTCAACAGGGGCGTTATCAACGCCGGTGCCGCATATATCGTCAATCCGAACACAATCGTACCAACCGATTTTTCGTCAAAACAACAGAAGGACGGCTTCTTCTTTTATGTGGCGCTGGCGTTCGACCTCGGCGGCAGCTTGGGCCTGTCGCCCCGTATAGGGCCGTAAGCCGCTCTTACGATCATGTAAGAGCGCTTTCGACCCTCGCATAACAAGCACCATCAGTCCTCATCGGGCTGATGGGCATCGACCCCCATGGCTTCGATCTCGTTGATGACATGACGAACACCGGGAACGCTGAGTGCCAAACGCGCCGCCATCCGCAGTTCTTCGTTGGTATCAACCATGCCGCTCAGGGTTGCCGTATGGCCATCGACGCTGATTTCGATATTGTCGAGCACCATGTCGTCGACTGCCTCGAACCGCTCGGCAATGCGGCTTTCGATGTCGTCGCTGTCTTCACGACCGATGGTGGCGGGGCTCAAACTATCCTTTAGCGCCTCTTCTTTTCCAGAGGCATCGACTTCCTCAATACGGTATCCACCATTGGTATCACGGTCGAAATTGCCAGCGGTTTCTCCGTAAGGACGATTTTCCGGCGCGTCCGAGGCAGCTGCCGGTGTGTCGGAATAAGGCCAGCCGTCGTTGATATCGCGCGCTTCCAGGTCCCGCAATTCGTCTTCGGTGGATGCAGCGTTTCCATGCTTGGCATAAATCATCACACGTTCTCCTGGTTTTTTCTTTTGGATAAACGTTTCAGGATTGATTTGGTTCATATCATCCCCGGTAGGCTGGGGAGTGCAGGCCATCCGAGTGTCAGACGCCGCCTGTGACGATCATGTTTGGGACAATGCGGACTTTTGCCATTTCTTCAGCAACCGATCGCGTTTCAGGCGGGAAAGCCGCTGGATCCAGAACACGCCGTCGAGCTGATCGATTTCATGCTGCATGCAGATGGCAGCGAAGTCCTGAAGCTCTTCCTCGCGAACCGTGCCGTCCAGCGACTGGTAGCGAAGGGTAATCTGGCGCGGCCGTGTCACGGTCTCGGTCACGCCCGGCATGCAGACGCTCCCTTCATCATGCTCCAGAGTGTTTTCAGAAAAGGAGAGGATTTCAGGATTGACGTAATCACGCCGTCCACCCAATTCGGGCAGATCGAGGATGACCAGACGCATCAGCTCGCCCACATGCGCAGCGGTAATGCCGACGCCGGGTGCGGCGCGCATTGCATCGTATAATGCATCGGCAAAACTGGTCAGCCTGTCGTCAAACGCCGTTACGGTCTGGCAAGGTTTCGCCAGAAGCGGATGAGGGTAGCGCAGGATTTTCAGGGTCATGACAGAACGATAGGCGGCTCAATCGGAGCCAGCCGCCTCGCGCAGCTTGCGACGGTCGGGCACGATGACATGGCGGTTATTCTCGATGACGATAATGCCCTCCTTGCGCAGTTTGGTCATCTGCCGGCTGACGGTTTCAATGGTCAGGCCGAGGAAATCGGCAATATCGGCGCGCGACAGCGGCAGGTCGAAGCTTTTGCTGAACGGCTGCATTGGGTCGATATGGGTGGCGATCAGATGGAGAAAGCTTGCCACTTTTTCCTGCGCCGTTTTGCGGCCCAGCGTCAGCATCCATTCGCGCGCTTCATCCAGCTCCTTCAGGGACTGTTCGTGCAGCTTTCGCTCGAAATCAGGGGCATCGGCCACCAGCCGGTCGATGACAGCACGGGGAAAGGCGCAGATTTCCGCGTCGGTCGCGGCCTCAGCTGTCAAACTGCTTTCCTTCAGGAAGGGGCGCCCCATGAAATCCGGGGCAAATTGCAGGCCAACGATCTGTTGGCGGCCATCCGCCATCATTTTCGACAGCTTGACCACGCCCTTGACGATATTGCTATAGCTGGAGATCTGCTCTCCCTGGCCGATCACTTCGCCGCCCGCGTCGATATGGCGCTTTGTCGAGATACGGTTGAGCTCGATCAATTGAAGAATCGAAAGGGAGGCGCATACTCCGCCATGCCTGGCTTCGCATTCACTGCAAACAGCAGGCGTCTCCGCGCCGCTGGTGCTGCTTTTAAGACTATGCATGTCCATTGTCTGCCCCATACATGTGAAGTCGCGCGTACACGTAGCGTCGCGCGTGCTTGTGACGCCCAGGTTCGGTCGAACAGTTCGTCATTGTGCAATTGCGCGCCGTAGGGCGCCGACAAAAGTTCAAAAACGACACAGGCCACGCAGAAACGGTGATGCAGCAGACACGCATCTAAAGCCGCCGAATTTTCCGTCGCGCTCCCATGAGGAGTTTCTACCTGAACGAGACTATCAAGAAATTGATCGAAGTCAAAGTCCGTTCCGTTGAAACCGATTATTTGTTCAGTCCAACCGCCACTCGACAAGGCCTCAGTTCATGCCCGCCAAAGCGCTTCTTCCGAAATATGCCGCCGCCGTTCCGCGCTACACGAGTTATCCGACGGCGCCGCATTTTCATACCGGTGTTGACTGTGGCAATTATGCGCAGTGGCTATCGCTGTTGGGGCAGGGGCAGACGATCTCACTTTATATTCATATCCCCTACTGCGACAGGCTCTGCTGGTTTTGCGCCTGCCATACCAAACATACACTAAAGTATGAGCCGATAACCGCTTATCTTACCGCGCTTTTCAGCGAGGTCGAAAATACCGGCAGGCTCGTTGGACGCGAAGCGGTGGTGACGGCTGTGCATCTTGGTGGTGGCTCTCCCACCATGCTGCGTCCGCAGGACATGGTGGCGCTGATGGACCGGCTCCGGGCAAATTTTACATTTGCCGATGATGCGGAAATCAGCGTGGAGATGGACCCGAACGATCTCGACGAAGCTCGATATGATGCGCTTGCATCCATTGGTTTGACGCGGGCAAGCCTCGGTGTTCAGGATTTCGACCCGGTGGTTCAGAAGGCGATCAACCGTCTCCAAACCTTCGAACAGACTAAATCAGTGGTTGAACAGGTGCGTCTGCGCGGCGCCACCTCGGTCAATTGCGATATTCTCTATGGTCTTCCCTATCAGACCCTCGACAGTCTGGAGAAAACTGTCCTTGATATCGTGTCGTTGAAGCCGGATCGGATTGCGTTATTCGGCTATGCTCATGTCCCCTGGATGAAAAAGCATCAAACGCTGATTCCCGAGAGCGCCTTGCCTGATATCGTCATGCGCTATGAACAGATGGTGCGGGCCTCTGCCATGCTGGTTGAGGCTGGCTATGATGCCATTGGCATCGACCATTTTGCATTGCCCGAGGATAGTCTGGCTGTCGCGGCACGGCAGAAACGGCTGCGGCGTAATTTCCAGGGTTATACGACTGACGGCGCCGATGCCTTGATCGGACTTGGCGCCTCTTCGATCAGCCAACTGCCACAAGGCTATGTACAGAACATGCCCGCGACTGGAGAATATCAGCGTCTTGTCAGCGAAAACGGGCTTGCCGCGACACGAGGCATTGCTCTGACCGGCGATGACCGGGTGCGTGCCGCCGTCATCGAGCAGATCATGTGCGAGTTCGGCTTTTCCTTTGCCGAGATCCGCCAGGCTTTTCCAGATGTCGCCGAGGATGTGATCGCAGAAGCCAAGATATTCACGGCTTCCAACGGTGACGATCTATGCCGGATCGACCGCGAGTGTTTTACTCTGACCCCAACCGGGCGGCTCTTTGCCCGCAGCATTGCGGCCACGTTCGATTGCTACTTTTCCAGCGGTAAGGCCCGTCATTCCATTGCGGTTTGAGGAATAGGTCTGCATTTTTGCTAGGGGCGCACAAAACAGGCCATTGGCTTTTGCCCGAGTTTTGCCTATGTGGGACGCTGAATTTGAAATTCTGAAGGATAATTGGCGTGACCGCTACATTTGACAAAGTTGCCGACATTATTGCTGAGACCAGCGAGATCGATCGGGAAACCATCACTCCTGAGAGCCATACGATTGATGACCTGGGAATCGACAGCCTCGATTTCCTCGACATCGTTTTCGCGATCGACAAGGAATTCGGCATCAAGATTCCGCTTGAACAGTGGACCCAGGATGTCAACGAGGGCAAGGTTTCCACGGAAGAATATTTCGTGCTGAAGAATCTCTGCTCCAAGATCGACGAACTCAGGGCCGCCAAGGCTTGATCCGTTCAGGCCAAGCCTTGATCTGCTTAGGACTGTCACTGCCATTGCCGGGGGATCGCTGAATGCTGCTGGAATATTTCCAGATGATCGACAAGGTCGAGACGGTGGATCTGTCTGCCCTGACCTTGAAAGCCCAATCGGTGGTGCCGGAAAATAGCCCCGTCTTCGAGGGGCATTTTCCGGGCATGCCTTTGGTGCCCGGCGTTCTGTTGATCGAAACCATGGCGCAGGCGTCGGGCCTGCTGGTGCTGGCGGTGACGAAGTTTGCCTCAATGCCATTCCTGATGTCGGTAGACGGTGCCAAGATGCGCAGCTTTGTCGAACCGAATGCAGTTCTGGATATCGAGGCGCATCTGGAGCACGAAGGGTCAGGCTTTGCTGTCACCAAGGCGAAGATCACCTCTGCTGGCAAGAAAGTCGCGGATTGCCAGCTGAAGCTGCGCACCATGTCTTTTGACGAAGTGCCGCTGGGCGATATCGTCCGCACCCGCGCCGAGCAGATCGGCCTGATGGCGGCGATTGCTGCTGCGGAATAGAGTTTATCAGGGAAACTTGGAAACCGGTTTTCCTGAAAAGACAAACTCAAACAAAGAGAGTGAGAATCTGTCTGGTTCAATATGAACCTGGCAGATTCTAAGTGAGATCTTTAAAGTTTCGTCAATAAGGCCGCCGCTTTTGTGCGCGGCCTTATTGCGTAAAGCCGTCTGTCGGAGTAGGGCATGGCGGCCCTTGCAGGCCTTGGAGCTTTCCGGCTCGGACCTGGGAATGGACGGTATGTCGCAGTGCTGGCGCGGATCGCCCGGCATTGCTGAAGAGGTTATAGACATGCATAAGACGCCCAACGATGTGGTGATCACCGGCATTGGCATTGTCAGCTGCCACGGAACCGGCAAGGAGCCGCATCTTGCGCTTCTGTCTGCTGGAACGGCAGCCGTGCCGCCGGTCGAGGTGGAAAAATTCGCGCCTTACCCCATTCATCCGATGCCGCAGATCGATTGGTCGACCCAGATCGCCAAGCGTGGCGACCAGCGGCAGATGGAAAACTGGCAGAGGCTCGGCGTCTATGCCGCCGGTCTGGCGCTCGACGATGCCGGGCTGAAGGACGACGTGCAGGCCTGCGCTACGATGGACATGATCGTGGCAGCCGGTGGCGGCGAGCGTGACATCAATGTCGATACGCTGATCGTCAATGAAGGACTGAAGCGCAATGACCGTGCCCAGCTGGTCAATGAAAAGCTGACGACTGAGCTGCGCCCGACCCTGTTTCTGGCCCAGCTCTCCAACCTGATGGCTGGTAATATTTCCATCGTCCACAAGGTCACCGGGTCCTCGCGCACCTTTATGGGCGAAGAGGCCGCTGGGATTTCCGCCATCGAGACCGCGTTTGCGCGCATTCGCGCCGGTCAATCCACCCATTCGCTGGTGGGTGGCGCGTTCGTGGCTGATCGTGATGATATTTTTCTGCTGGTGGAGGGCATTCAGGCCCATACGACCGGCCCCTGGAAGCCACTTTGGCAGCGCCAGTCCGGCGAGGGCGGCGGCATGATTCTCGGCACGGTCGGCGCGTTTCTTGTTCTGGAACAGCGTGCTTACGCTGAGGCGCGAGGCGCGCATATCTACGCCGTGCTTGACGCCATCGAGGGCGACCGTGGCCAGCGGGCCAATGGTGGGCTGGAAAAGCGTTTGAACCGCATGGCAGGTTCTGTCGGCAAGGATATTGGCGCAGATGCGCTGGTCCTGTCGGGTGCGAGCGGCATGCATGAGATTTCCGCCCGGGAAAAGACGGCGCTGGAAAAAGCCTTTCCAGGTGCGGTCATTCGCGGTTTCGCTGGCATAACAGGCCACGGGCTGGAAGCGCAGTTTCCGCTCGGGCTGGCGCTGGCGGCGCTGGCGCTTGATGGAAAAACCATTGTTCCGGCTTTCGATCCTACCGGCGAAGCGGCGATGACCAAACCGGCACGCCAGGCGATTGTCACCACGGTCGGGTATGTTCGTGGCGAAGGCATGGCCCATCTGTCGGCTGAGGCGTGAGGAGAGAGATATGACACAATCCGGTTTCGAGTCCCGTTTCAAGGATCATCTCGGTCGTCCGATCATCGCCGTCACCGGCATGGGCGTCATCACCTCACTCGGTCAAGGGCTTGCTGACAATTGGGCAAAGCTGACCGGTGGCGTATCCGGCATCCACAAGATCACCCGGTTTCCGACTGAGGGCCTCAATACCCGCATCAGCGGCACGGTGGACTTCATCGATATTCCGGCCATCAATGCCGTAGAGCGTTCCTATGCGATGGCACGGGAAACCACCATCGAGGCGCTGGCCCAGGCTGGCCTGTCCGGCGATTTCGAAGGTCCGTTGTTTCTGGCTGCCCCTCCGGTCGAGCCGGAATGGGATGATCGCTTTGCGCTTGCCGAACGGGCGCCTGCCGAAACCGCCGAGGGCCATGCCTATCAGCGGCTGCTGGCTGCCATGCGTGCCGAGGCTGATCCGGTGTTTCTGGAGGCCGTGCAGTTCGGCTCGATTTCCGAGCGGCTTGCCGACCGGTTCGGCACACGCGGCCTGCCAGTGACCTTGTCGACGGCCTGTGCTTCGGGCGCCACAGCCATCCAGCTTGGCGTTGAAGCCATCCGCCAGGGCCGCACGGACCGGGCGCTGACGGTGGCGACCGATGGTTCCGTCGGTGCCGAGGCGCTGATCCGCTTCGCGCTGCTTTCGGCGCTGTCCACCCAGAACGATCCGCCGGAAAAGGCATCGAAGCCCTTCAGCAAGGATCGCGACGGTTTCGTCATCGCCGAAGGTGCGGCAACGCTGGTGCTGGAATCGCTCGAAGCCGCCATTGCCCGTGGCGCCAAAGTGCTTGGCATCATGAAGGGCTGTGGCGAAAAGGCCGACCATTTCCACCGCACCCGTTCCTCGCCGGACGGCGGCCCGGCCATTGCCACCATCCGCGCAGCCCTTGATGACGCCGGTCTTTCCGATGACGGCATTGGCTATATCAATGCGCATGGCACATCGACGCCGGAAAACGACAAGATGGAATATGGTGCCATGCTGTCGGTGTTTGGTGAGCGTTTGAAGGACCAGATTCCGGTCTCGTCCAACAAGTCGATGATCGGCCATACGCTGACGGCGGCCGGTGCGGTCGAAGCGGTGTTTTCGATCCAGACCATGCTGACCGGAACGCTGCCGCCGACCATCAACTATACCAATCCCGATCCGACCGTGGAGCTGGACGTGGTGCCGAACGTCAAGCGCGACGCACAGGTTTCGGCTGTGCTGTCCAACAGCTTCGGCTTTGGTGGGCAGAATGCCAGCCTTGTCATGACCCTTGAACCTGCCTGATAAGGCCTCACCCGGCCCGGGCGTCACCGGGACAGGAAAGACAAGAAGATAAGCCCTCGGGCGAAGGAAGATAGCCATGCGCGCATTGCAATTGATCGAAGACCGTAAGCTTGAAATCACCGACCTGCCGGAGCCGGATGCGCCCGGTCCCGGTGAAGTGACGCTGCGGGTCAAGGCGGTGGCGCTGAACCATATCGATGTCTGGGGTTGGCGCGGCATGGCGTTTGCCAAGCGCAAGATGCCGCTGGTGATCGGTGCGGAAGCCTCCGGCGTGGTCGAGGCTATCGGTCCCGGCGTCGGCAATATCCTGCCCGGCCAGCTGGCGGCGGTTTACGGCGCACGCACCTGCGGTCTCTGCAAGCCCTGCCGTGAAGGCCGCGACAATCTCTGCGAACATGTCGGCGGTGTGCATGGCTTCCACCTCGACGGCTTTGCTCAGGAAAAGATCAATATTCCGGCCCGTCTGCTGGTGCCGGCACCTCCGGGCGTCGATGCCATCGCCGCAGCGCTTGCGCCAGTCACCTTCGGCACCGTTGAACACATGCTATTCGACAATGCCAAGCTCGAGCCGGGTGAAACCATTCTCGTTCATGCTGGCGGCTCCGGCATCGGTACTGCGGCTATACAGTTGGCCAAGAAGATCGGCTGCACCGTGATCACCACCGTCGGCTCGGACGACAAGATTGAACGGGCGCGGGCGCTGGGCGCCGATCATGTCATCAATTACCGCACGGACCGGTTTGAAGGCGTGGTGCGCAAGCTGACCAAGAAGAAGGGTGTTGATGTCGTGTTCGAGCACGTCGGCAAGGATACCTGGGCTGGCTCCATGCTGTGCATGAAGCGCGGCGGGCGCCTCGTGACCTGTGGCTCGACATCAGGCGTTTCGACCGACCTGAACCTGATGATGTTGTTCCAGCAGCAATTGAAACTGCTCGGCTCGTTTGGCTGCCGGATGGAAAACATGGCCAATGCCATGCAGAAAATGGCTCGTGGCCTCGTTCATCCGGTCATTGATACGCAGGTGACGTTTGAGGATATCGATGTGGCGCTGACCCGGATGGAAAGCCGCCAGATCTTTGGCAAAATCATCCTGAAAATGGATTGATCATGCTCCGTCGGGTTCTGACAAAGGTCGTGCTGGGCCTGCGGAGATTTCCGCAATGGCTGGTGGCCAAGTTCATCCTGGTCTTGCTGACGCTGCTGAAACTGTTTCCTGCCGATACTGCCTTGAATGGTGCCGATCGGCTGGTGCGGTTTATCGGGCCGAAGCTGAAGCGCCACCGGTTGATGCTGACCAATCTGCGCAATGCCTTTCCGGAAAAATCCGAGGCGGAAATCGAGACCATCGCGCTGGCCGCCTGGGGACATATGGGCCGGCAGATCGCCGAATATGTGTTTCTCGACGAGTTGTTCGATTTCGACCCGGAAAAGCTGGGAGAGGGCCGCGTCGAGGTTTCCGGCATTCCGATCTTTATGGACCTGCTGAAAAATCCGCGCCCGTTCATCGTTTTTACCGGCCATACCGGCAATTTCGAAATGCTGCCGGTGGCGGGCGCTGCCTTCGGTCTTTACGTGACGGTGCTGTTTCGCCCGCCCAATAACCCCTATATTGCCGAGATGGTGTTCGATTTCCGCCGGGCGCGGATGGGCAATCTCGTGCCCTCCCATGCCGGTTCGTCCTTTCATTTGGCCCGCCAGCTGGAAGCAGGCAAGGGGGTCGGCGTGCTGGTCGATCAGAAGTTCAAGAAGGGCCAGCCCACGACGTTCTTCGGCAGCGAAGTGCGCACCAATCCGCTACTGGCCAAGCTGGTGCGACAGTTCGGCTGCGATATCTATCCGGCCCGCTGTATCCGTCTGCCCAGCAATCGTTACCGGCTGGAAATCGAACCGAAGGTGGACATACCCAAGGATGGTCAAGGCCGTGTCAATGTCCAGGCGACCGCGCAAATGCTGAATGACAAGGTGGAGAGCTGGGTGCGCGAATATCCCGAGCAGTGGCTTTGGTATCACGACCGCTGGAATATCAAGAAAACACTTTGAAGTCCGCTCTGGCCTTTTCAGCTTGGGACAACTCAGCTCTCGTTTGTTCGGTTTGATGCGGCGTAAAAACGTTGACCTGTGCGGCAGCGTTCCAAAAGGCAGTGTTGATGGCTTCGAACTTGGTCGATTGCCAATGGAAGTAATCATCAACAAAACGCTGTGACAGCCAGACATTGCCGCGCCGCCGCGGCAATTCCCAGCCCAGCAGTTCTTCTTCCTGCGGCTTCTTGAACATCCGCTTCAGGTTGGTGATCGAGATCAGATAGGTCTCTCCAAGCGCGGCGAGGCTGATTGGTCCCAGCCGATAGAGCCCATCGGCATCGGCATGATCCGGGATCTGGCTGATCATGCCGTGCAGCACCATGCCCCCCATATCCGAATTGAGAAAGGGAGCAATCGTTTCACGCGGTATGCGCCAATCGGGGTCCACCACCAAAGCCTGGGCAATCATCGGCTGAGCAATCCTGAAAATAAGCGGATTGGCATCAGCCAGCGCGCGGCGGCCTCCGTCGTCCAGCCGGTCAAGGCAATCCAGATGGCCCAGAAACCAGGAGATCATTGCGGCCTCGGTTGCTGCCGTTGGCACCAGGATGCGCATTCGGCGATCGGCTGGGTTTTCTATTTCCTCGATAAATTTATAGGCGGACAGTTCGGCCAGAAATGACGCTGCGGTATTGCGGCTTGCCGCGCCCAATTGCATAGCCACGTCCATGAAGCGAGAGGCCGTCAGGCCCGACAGAGGATCTTCTGGCACACGTTGCAAGGCGAGTGCATACATGGAATGCGACATCAACCATTTGCGGTGACAGGCCTTGAGGCGTGAAAGGCGCGGTGTCTTAAGATGTATCCCGATCAGGTGCCGGGCGATTTCCCGCTCGATTTCCGGAAAAGCCGGATGAGCAGCGATTGCCTCACGGCTTAGAAGGGATGGGGATGAGATTTGTGAACGCGGAGATGACAACATCTGTGTTGAACCCGACAATGACGAAAGAGCAATAGGTGTTTTTTGACGGCTGTCTTACAGTCTATCCAAGAATTGCCGCTGGCCGTCTGCAAATGGCACTTTCTGCGCTTCCGGTACTCACGTACATTAAGTACGCTCCGTTCCGGTTCTCGAAATCACCATTTTCGCCAGGCCAGCAGCAATTCTTGAACAGACTGTTAGTGAACGCTCTATGGCAACAAGAATAGCGGTAAGCCAGGAAACTTCCGGTTAATCTTCATCCAAGATCATCGTGCTACCTTGTATTTTCATTGCGATGCCGATGCAACGAGCATGCTCAAAACATACGTGCTTTGTCCCATAAAATATATGGGAATAAAAATTCCTGTTTAACAAACTGTCTTTGGTTATTCTCCTGCCGATATCAGGGACGGTGCGGACCCTCGAGAACTTGAATATTTCGAAATAGTTTCAAGCATATTTGATTGGCATTCACGCGAGCAAGATGACCCTTGCTGTCAATTATATCAGGTGGGACGTGCGGCGAAAATCCATCTTCTCGGTTTGTTGCCCGAAATAGAGCCGCGCCCTCCATGCTCTTTTGAGGAAACAGGAACGCACAATTTTTCGTTTCAGCGGGGTGTTTTGGGCCGTTGCAGTCCACCGATGGCCGGGTTAAACCTTGAGCCATGAGCGACACAGTCCAAAGACCCGAAACGCTGCGCATCGCCGTGGCCCAGTTCAATCCGACCGTGGGCGATGTGGTAGGCAATCTAAGCCTTGCCCGCACCGCCCGCGCCAAGGCGGCCTCGCTGGGGGCTGATCTTCTCTTGCTGTCCGAACTGTTCATTTCCGGCTATCCGCCGGAAGATCTTGTGCTGAAACCCGCCTTTCTTCAGGCATGCAAGGCGGCTGTGGAGGAACTGGCCGCAGATACCGCCGATGGCGGGCCGGGCGTCATCGTCGGCTTTCCACGCCAGGGTGAAAAAGGCCGGCACAATTCGGTGGCGATCATCGACGGCGGCAAAATCCTCGGTCTGCGCGACAAGATCGATCTGCCCAATTACGGTGAATTCGATGAGAAGCGGGTGTTTGTCGAAGGCGATATGCCGGGACCGGTGAACTTCCGGGGCGTGCGGCTGGGTGTGCCGATCTGCGAGGAGATCTGGAACGATCTCGGCGTTTGCGAGACGCTGGCCGAAAGCGGTGCGGAAATTCTACTGGTTCCCAATGGGTCGCCCTACTATCACGGTAAGCTTGAGGTTCGGTATCAGGTCGTTCTGCGGCAGGTGATCGAAAGCGGCTTGCCGCTGGTCTTCGCCAATCAGGTTGGCGGCCAGGACGAACTGGTGTTTGATGGTGCCAGCTTCTGCTTCAATGCGGATAAGACGCTGGCCTTCCAGATGCCGCAGTTCGAGGAAAGCATCGTGCTGACCACCTGGACGCGGGAAGCCGATGGCTGGCGCTGTGCGCCCGGCGAGGTCTCAGCTATTCCCGAGGGCGAAGAGGCTGATTATCGCGCCTGCATGTTGGGCTTTCGCGATTACGTGAACAAGAACGGCTTCAAGAGCGTGGTGCTCGGCCTGTCCGGCGGCATTGATTCGGCGATTTGTGCGGCAATGGCCGTCGATGCCCTGGGGCATGAGCGGGTGCGCACCATCATGCTACCCTATCGCTACACATCCGAAGAAAGCTTCAAGGATGCTGCCGATTGCGCCAAGGCGCTCGGCTGCCATTACGACATCGTGCCGATTTCAGAGCCGGTGGAGGGCTTCCTTGCCAGCCTCGCCGATATGTTTGAAGGCACGGAAAGCGGCATTACCGAGGAAAACCTGCAAAGCCGCACCCGCGGCACCATCCTGATGGCGGTATCGAACAAGTTCGGCTCGATGGTGGTGACAACAGGCAATAAATCGGAAATGTCGGTGGGCTATGCGACGCTCTATGGCGACATGAACGGCGGCTTCAATCCGATCAAGGACCTCTACAAGATGCAGGTCTATGCGCTGTCGGCTTGGCGCAATGCCCATGTGCCAATTGGCGCGCTTGGCCCGGCAGGCGAGGTCATTCCGGCCAACATCATCGCCAAGGCCCCGTCCGCCGAACTGCGCCCCGACCAAAAGGACCAGGACAGCCTGCCGCCCTATCCGGTGCTGGATGACATCTTGGAATGCCTGGTGGAAAAGGAAATGTCGGTGGACGAGATTTTGGCCCGCGGCCATGATATCGCCACCGTGCATCGTGTTGAACATCTGCTTTATCTGGCCGAATACAAGCGCCGCCAGTCGGCTCCGGGCGTGAAGATCACCAAGAAGAACTTTGGCCGCGACCGGCGCTATCCGATCACCAATCGGTTCCGAGATAGGTAGAGTGCTGATGCGAAGCTCTGTGGAGATCTACAATATCGAGACCCGGCAGAGCCGCATTCTCTGGCAAACGGAACGGCTGGTGGAGGCGCCGAACTGGTCGCGAGATGGTGCTTCACTGATCCTCAACGATGACGGGTTGATGTATCGCCTGCCTCTGGTCGGGCAGAAGGTGCCGGAGAAGATCGACACCGGCTTTGCCACTCGCTGCAACAATGACCATGGGCTTTCGCCGGATGGCCAATGGCTGGCGATCTGCGACAAGGTGGAGCACGGCAAAACCTGCCTCTACATCCTGCCAGCCGAAGGCGGCACGCCGATCCAGATCACCGAGAACCTGCCCTCCTACTGGCATGGCTGGTCGCCGGATGGCCAACGGGTGTGTTACTGCGGCATCCGCGATCAGGTCTTCGATATTTATACGATCTCGGTTGACGGCAGCGACGAGCAGCGCCTGACCCATGGTGAGGGCCGCAATGATGGGCCGGACTGGTCGGCGGATGGGGAATGGATTTATTTCAACTCCAGCCGCAGCGGCACGATGCAGATCTGGCGTATTCGCCCGGATGGCACGGATGTGCAGCGCCTGACGGATGACGAGCAGGGCGACTGGTTTCCCCATCCATGCCCCAATAACCGCAAGGTCGCGTTCATTTCCTATGACGCCGATGTGTTTGACCACCCACGCGATCTCTATGTGCGTATGCGCCTGATGGACATGGATGGCGGCAATGTCGAAACCCTGTTTGAGCTGTTTGGCGGGCAGGGGACGATCAATGTGCCAAGCTGGTCGCCGGGCGGCCAGGAATTTGCCTATGTGCGGTATTTTCCGGCGACCGCCTAAGCATCGCCGCAGTCTATCATTACCAGCCCTCTGTCAGGTGCCCCCATGTTTGCGGGAGAATCGGGAATGCGGTGAAATTCCGCAACGTGCCCAACGCTGTGAGGTGGATGGTTGTTGCTTTTGCCACTGGTGAAAACCGGGAAGGTGCGGCAACCAAATGAAGCCCAGTCAGAAGACCGGCCTGACATGATAGACGGTGCTTGCGCGGACGGCAGGCGCGTTTTGCCGGACCGCGATTCGTGAAAAATCGCGTAAAGGCGCATTGTTGGGGACCAAACGATGCAAGACACGCCAAACGACGCTCTGGTTTCCGCCGGGGCTTTTTCTGCCGAAGAACGCGCCACCGTCTACCGGGCCATCATGACCCGCCGCGACGTGCGCGATGAATTTCTGCCCGACCCAATCGACAATGATACGCTCTGGCGCATCCTCACCGCCGCCCACCACGCCCCCTCCGTTGGCTTCATGCAGCCCTGGAACTTCGTGCTGGTGCGCGACGCAGCACGGCGACAAGCCGTCTGGCAAGCCTTCTCCAAGGCCAATGACGAGGCAGCACACCTGTTCGAGGGCGAAAAAGCCACGCTCTACCGCAATCTGAAGCTGGAAGGCATTCTCAAAGCCCCACTCGGCATTTGCGTCACCTGCGATCCAGACCGCGCAGGCCCTGTAGTGCTAGGCCGAACCCACAACCCCCGCATGGACAGCTATTCCACCGTCTGCGCCATCCAAAACCTCTGGCTCGCCGCCCGCGCGGAAGGCATCGGCGTCGGCTGGGTCAGCATTTTTCACGATGCCGATTTGCGCGCCATTCTCAATATTCCAGACCGGATCGAGATTGTGGGCTGGCTGTGCCTTGGCCATGTAGCCGAGCTTTACGACGAGCCGGAATTGCAGGTGAAGGGGTGGCGCAAGCGGCTTGCGCTGGAGGATTTGGTGTTTGAGGAAGAGTGGAAGAGTGTCGAGTAAGGCTGGCCGTGATCTCTTTGGTCGGCTGAACGGAGGCAATTGCTGTCGCAAATATAGAGTGCTGAGCTTCGATATTTGCGACTGAGTTTTGTGGTTGGATTTTAGGTTTGAAGCCTGAGCCTTTGATTCTATCGTAATTCTAGAATTTCTGCTATACGCAGCACAATTCGAGCCTGCAGGACACCGATCAGATAAAAAGTACCATTATGGAATAAATATCAGGCATATGCCCATCACGGCACCCAGAACGATTGCTTCTTGCTTAAGTGCTTTGAATGTCATATCCACTCATCTTTCAAGCAGGTTTCGTGTCAACTCTTCTTCAGAAGGCAAGCCTCTGTTTATGAGAATTGCCTGTATTGCATCGCGTAGCAAAACCCATGCACGGGACCATTTCTCAATACCGAATTGATGCTGCGAGCCATGGGCGATTTTGCTTCTGTCTCCATAGCTTTTTTTAGAGGTGTCATAGGTCTCTTGCCTCGGACGAAGAGGTTCCAGAAGCTCGGCTAGCAGGAGGGATGTCCTAAAAGTAATTTCGGTACTGATCGATGGAAATAGGCTTTCAATGCCCTGCCAACAATGGAGAATTGAACTGGATAGATCAGGCATTAGCGGAGCCTGTACCAACGCCCTCCTAGCAGCTCGTAGTACTGGAGTTTTCCTTTCATACTCAAGCCACCGCTCAAGGTCTTCCGTAGCGCCTGTTACAACCCCACTCCCAACTTTCCGAACAAACTCACCAGGCGCACCCTGGATGCAGGCAAACGATAGCTGGTGCGGCCAGATTTCAACCCTTGCCGTCTTATGCGTGATGCCCTCGCGAAGGCCTTCATGCATGACAGCTTGCCGGTCTGATGAGCGGTCATTGATGCCGGCATAGGCATTTAAGGACATATTACATCCGAACGGAGCTACCGTCGGGCTTGTGCCGCGTAAATACAGCATCGCTCGATAGCAATCCATTTTGTCGATTGCCTGCTCAACAGAGGAAGCGGGTATTTCTATTTCCAGGTTTACGTTCTGCAAAAATATGTGAAGCAACTCTGCCGGAAGGCGCGTCGGATGGTTTTGCGCAATCAAGCTGTAAAGATCGAAAATCGACACGTCCCACTTGCGTTTATGAACCCGTATGGCGTCCCCGCATACGTCCGCATCGAATTCAGGAATCCACCATTGTATTGGGAAAAAGAAGGTCTGCATTAAACCATGCTCTTGTCTTCTATCCAAAACGTCAATCGTGCATAAATCAAGAATTATGCACAGTTTTTTTGCCGCTGCAGTCTCAATAGCTTACCTGTTACAGAAGTCATGTTCACTTTAACCATTACCTTCTGACGGAATGCGGATAAATGATTTCGCAAAATTTCCAGTTAAAGTATCAATTTTGAACCCGATTTTCGCAACGCTAAAAAGCCTTCTGCACCAATCAAAGTGCAGAAGGTTCTTACCTCAAACCGGCCGCACCAGAATATGCTTCTTCTTACCCAATGACAGCTTGATCACCCCATCCGCCGTCACTTCACCCGCCCCAATGCTCATGCGCTCATCTGACACGCTCTGATCATTGATCTTCACGGCTCCGCCTTGCACATGGCGGCGGGCTTCGCCGTTGGAGGCGGCGAGGCCAGCTTTGACGATCAGGGCCAGAAGGCCAATGCCGGATTCAAGCTCGGCGCTTGCGACCTCGATGGAGGGCAGGTTGTCGGCCAGTGCGCCTTCTTCAAAGGTTTTGCGGGCGGTTTCAGCCGCTTCCTCGGCGGCTGCGCGGCCGTGCAGGATGGCGGTGATTTCGGTGGCGAGGATTTTCTTGACCTCGTTGATTTCCGCACCGCCCAGCGCAGACAGCTTGGAAATCTCATCCATTGGCAGCGTTGTGTAGAGCTTCAGGAAGCGGCTGACGTCAGCATCTTCCGTGTTGCGCCAATATTGCCAGAACTCATAGGCCGACAGTAGATCGGCATTCAGCCACACAGCGCCCGTTGCCGATTTGCCCATCTTGGCACCGGATGATGTGGTCAATAGCGGCGAGGTCAGTGCGTAGAGCTGTGGTGTGCCCATGCGGTGGCCAAGGTCAATACCGTTGATGATATTGCCCCATTGGTCAGAGCCACCCATTTGCAGGCGGCAGCCGTAGCGCTTGTTCAACTCAACATAATCATAGGCCTGGAGAATCATGTAGTTGAATTCCAGGAAGGACAAGGACTGTTCGCGGTCGAGGCGGGTCTTGACGCTATCAAACGACAGCATGCGGTTGACCGAGAAATGGCGGCCCACGTCGCGCAGGAATTCGAGGTAGTTCAGCCCACGCAGCCATTCGGCGTTGTTCAGCATCAACGCGCCGCCCTTGGGGCCGTTATCGTAATCGAGGTAATGCGCGAAGCAGCGCTTGATCGAGGCAATATTGTCCTCGATCTTGTCTACGGTCATCAATTGGCGGGCTTCTTCCTTGAAGGATGGATCACCCACCATGCCAGTGCCGCCACCCATCAGGGAAATCGGCTGATGGCCGGTTGCCTGAAACCAGTGCAACATCATGATTTGAATGAGCGAGCCAGCATGAAGCGACGATGCTGTCGGATCATAGCCGATATAGGCGGTCACGGTTTCCTTGGACAACAGGTCATCGAGGCCGGTTTCATCGGAAATCTGATGAATAAAACCGCGCTCATGCATTGTACGGAGGAAATCGGACTTGAACTTGGACATGATCGTCACGCCTTCTGGTATCGGACTTTGGTCTTGTGAATTTGGAATTCGAGGCGGCTTTATCATTGTTTTTTGAAAAGTGCATCAATTTCAGCCATCAATGACGCTCTTTCTGACCGCCCGCAAAAGGAACATCGAGTCGTGACCAAAACGCTGCAAGCAATCGGCCTGATGAGTGGCACCTCCATGGACGGAATCGATGTTGCCCTTGTCACCACGGATGGCGAGGCATTGGTAGAGCGCGGCCCGTTTCTGGCGGTCGCCTATGACGATGCATTTCGCCAGCGGCTGAAGCAGGGGTTGGAGGATGCCAAGGCGATCACCGACCGCCGTCAGCGCCCAGAAAGCCTGGCCGCGCTGGAGAGGGAGTTGACGCTGCGTCATGCGGAGGCGGTCAAGGCCTTCCTGATGCAGAAAGGGCTTCGCGCCCGCGATATCGATGTCATCGGCTTTCATGGACAGACGGTGCTGCACAGGCCGGATCAGGCTTTGACAGTGCAGCTTGGCGATGGCGCGCTGCTGGCCCGCGAAACCGGTATTGATGTTGTCTACGATATGCGAGCCAACGATATGGTGCGTGGCGGGCAGGGCGCTCCGCTGGTGCCTGCCTATCATGCCGCGCTGGCTGGCGGATTGGGAGCGGAACGCCTTCCGGCCTGTTTCGTCAATATCGGCGGCATTTCCAACCTGACCTATATCGGTGCTGACGGCGAAATCGCAGCCTTTGACAGTGGTCCCGGCAATACCTTGATTGACCAATGGGTCGAGACCCATACCGGCCTTGCTTTCGATGCCGGAGGCGGGATTGCTGCCAAGGGCAGGGTGGTGAAGGCGTTGGCGGATCGATATCTCGGTCATGGTTTTTTCAACTCCAATCTGCGCCGCTCACTGGACCGCAATGACTTCATTCCACCCAAGGCTGGGGATATCAGCCTTGAAGATGGTGCTCGCACGCTGGCGCATGTGGCGGCGGTATCGATTTTCGCCTCCGCGAGGCATTTGCCGCAAAAGCCGAAGACCTATGTGATCTGCGGCGGTGGCCGGTTGAATGCGGTTATCATGGCGGATTTGCACGACATGGCGGCGCGGGAAGGGGCTGATATCGTCAATGCCGATGATCTGGCGCTTGATGGTGATGCGATGGAGGCGGAGGCCTGGGCCTATCTGGCGGTACGATCATTGAAAGGTCTGCCACTGACCTTTCCCGGCACGACCGGCGTGCGTCAGGCCGTGTCGGGCGGTGTCCATCAGATGCCGCTGGTCTGCGAGACGGAGCGGCTTTTGCTGACCCCATGGCGGGCGGGTGACGAGACATTGCTGTCCGACCTGCATTCCACCCCGGAAACCAGCCGCTTTGTTAGCACGGGAGCGCCCTGGAGCCTGCCCTATGCGGCTGAGCGCATCGATGGCTGGATGGATGACTATGAGGCAGGCGGCATTGGCAAACTCAAGCTGATTGCACGCGACGATGGCCGCTTCATCGGACGTGCCGGTTTCTCATGGTCGAAGGACAGTGGGCATTACGAATTGGGCTATTCCATTTGCCAGAGTGAATGGGGCAAGGGCTTTGCAACGGAAATCGCTGATGGTTTGAAGCACTGGTTCTTTGAGCAAGGCATCGGGACCGCCTTCATCGCCTTTGCCCATATCGACAATACCGCCTCGCAGGCCGTGCTGCGCAAGATCGGCCTTACGGAGACGGAGCAGCGCGAATACAAAGGTCGGCCTTTTCAATTTTTTGAATGCGTGGTGCCTGAGTAACCGGAGGCATGTGACCGCTGAAAATACCCGTCCTCAACATGAACAACAGGATCAGATTGCGTTCATCTTGGTTCGCTTAATCTCCAGCCATCGTTTCCAGTGAAACGCATCAGGAGATAGAAGATGAAGAAATTTTTGGTCGCATGTCTGATCGGTCTGGGAAGCATCACAGCAACGGCTGCGCCGTCTCTGGCGGATGATGTCAGGGTTATGGTGTATGATCGCGGTCATAATCCTGATCGCTACTACAGCCGTGACGATCGCCGTCCGCATCATCGCAATTTCGAGCGGCGTCATCACGCCTACCGCGATAACTGCCGGACCAAAAAGGTCAAGTTCCGTCATCATGGCCGCTGGGTCTACAAGACCACCACTGTTTGCCGTTAAGCCAATCAGCTTGAACTCGATAGAAAAAAAGCCGGATCAGAAATGATCCGGCTTTATAATGTCAGCTATTCAGCTGGAATATGGCTCCCCGGGCCGGATTCGAACCGGCGACCTGTCGATTAACAGTCGAATGCTCTACCGCTGAGCTACCAGGGAATGTACCGTTTGAAGCGGTGTGAACCGCGTCCGTTGGTGTGAGTGGGCTTCTACTCAGGCTTTGATGGTTTGCCAAGTCCCTTTTTGAAAAAAAAGTGCCTCTTGTTTTGTTTTCCCCTCTTTCCCATCTGATGTCTGTGGGAAAACTGGCCTCAAGCGGCCTTGAAGGACGACCGTGACGGAAAAGAAAACCAAGACCTATCATATGGATACCGAGAAGGGCCGCCTGCATCTGGGGCGTTTCAACCTGCCGATCCCGCAGTCTCGCGGCGGGCGGATCACGGTTGGCAGCCTTCTGGTGGTTGGCGGCTGCCTGGGCTTTCTACCCGTGCTTGGCTTCTGGATGGTGCCGCTTGGCGTGTTGGTCCTATCCCACGATGTTGCGCCAGTTCGGCGGTTTCGCCGAAGGGCCGGGCTGAAATTTGCCAGGGCGCAAAAAAATGGTTGGAAACTGGGGCGCAAACGTCGGCCCCATATGCAGCGGTGAGGGGTCAGAACTCGTTTGTTCAGGCGAAATAACGCCGCTTCGGTTCCACGGCCTGGGTGCCCTGTACGGCGGGAATCGTTTGCAGGACGCGCTTGGCGGGCAGGATGGCAATCACTTCCGTCCCTTCGCGCAGTTTTGATTTCAGCTTGAATTCGCCGCCATGCTTGGCAAGGATCGCCTGGACGATGGGAAGGCCGAGGCCCGTCCCCTGTTCGGCGCTCTTGATGGCGATGGAGCCTTGGCCGAAGGCAGAGAGCACCACGGGGATTTCCTCTTCGGCGATGCCGGGACCATTGTCTTTGATGGAGACATATTGCCCGCCGCCGACTGTCCAGCCGACCTTGACGAGGATTTCTCCGCCCGGCGGCGTGAATTTCACGGCATTTGACAAGAGGTTCAGCACCACTTGCCGAAGCGCTTTTTCATCGGCCCAAAGGGCGGGCAGGTTGATCTCATATTGCTGGGATATCTTGATGTCCTTGGCCTTGGCGCGCAATTGCACCATGCCGACGCAGTCCTCGGCGACTTCAAGCAACGAGATCGATTCTTCCGAAAGATCGTATTTTCCAGCCTCGATTCGGGACAGATCGAGGATTTCGTTGATCAGATTGAGCAGGTGCTGGCCGGATCTGTGAATATCGCCGGAATATTCCCGGTAAAGCGGATTGTTGAGCGGTCCCAGCACTTCCTGGGCCATGACCTCGGAAAAGCCGAGAATGGCATTCAATGGTGTGCGCAACTCATGCGACATCGATGCGAGAAAACGCGATTTTGCCATGTTGGCTTCTTCCGCCCGGCGGCGGGCCTCATCCGACATGGATTTGGCCACTTCCAGCTCGGCGATCAGGTCGTCCTTCTCGCTCTGGAAGGATATCAGCTTGAGGTTGGAGACATAGAGCCTGCCGGTGATATAGATGAAGAACAGCACGGACACGGTAAAGGCCAAAGCCAGCGTCGCGTCATCGACACGCTGCGAGAAAAACGCCTGGGCGGAAAGCGCAATGATCGGTGGGGTAAACGCATAGAGTACGGCCTGACGCAGCAGTATATTGGTCATGGCCGTGGTGCAGAGCACCACCAGCAGCACGGAGCCTTTCACCAGCAGGTCGCTTGTCGGGCCGCATGCATCGCAGGTCTGGAAGGTAAAGGCCGCCCAGCAGCATCCCATGGCCAGATGCCCGGCCAACAGCACATGGCGCCAATGTTCCTGGCGATGGGTGACCGGAATGCGCTTGGCAGCCTTGCGGATGAGCAGAATGTTCAGGGCGTGAATGCTCAGCGTCAGCAGCGCCCAGAGGATATAAATTGGGCTTCCCGACAGGTAGGCCGTCAGGCCCGCGGTCAATATCGTGATGAAGGGTGTGATGGCCGCGCCCTGCAGGCTGGCCTGGGTATGCATGGACAGCAGGTCTTTTTCGAAAGCCGGTGTGCCGCCATGGGTGGAATGCAGGCGTTCTCTGGTCACGCGCAAGGCTTTTGCCGTCGCCTTGTTGCGGTGGCTACGCGATAGGTCGACAATATTCTTGTCAGTAGAGTTTGAAACGCCGTTACCCATGATGTGGTTGCATTTTTTCCGCGGTCCGTCTCAGACTAGCCATGAAGTCTTAAGAGTTACTTTCTGGAAAGGTTTTATTTGCCATTCTCGGATACCGGCTGTTATTGAAAAGGGCCAGATTGTGTCACGCATGCATCGGATCATTGCTGCCGCCTTCGTCTGCCTGGTCATCGGCACGATGATTGCCGCCGCCTTCTGGCCCCGCAAGGTGCCGTCTTTCGATGGCCCTTTCGTGATTGCCGATGGTGAAACATTGGTGACAAATGGTCAACGCCTGCAACTCAAAGGCCTTGATTCACCCGAAATTGGTCAGCGGTGCCGGGGCGAGGATGGCGTGGTCCAGCTTTGCGGTGCGCAGGCGCGATTCGGTCTGGCCCAGCGTATGGCTCAGGCTGGCGTCCTCTGCCAGGGGTCGGACCGCATCGACAACGACCGTATTCTTGTGACCTGTAATGTCATGGGCCGCGATGTCGGCGCCGAGATGGTTCGCTCCGGTCTTGTTTTGAATGCGGGCGGCTATGAGAATGAGGAAAAGCAGGCCCAGGCCGACAAAGTGGGGCTTTGGGCAGGCGCGTTCGACCGACCGGAAGAATGGCGAAGGCTGCATCCTCGCAATGATATTATCCGCAGGCAGGACGAAAATTGACCGTGAGCTTGCCGAGGGATCTCCGAGGATTGCGCGCCGCCATTCACGCCTGCCGGATCTGTCGAGATTGTCCGACGCAGGTAACGGCCCTGCCGCATGAGCCCAGGCCCGTTGTTGTCCTGTCGTCGACAGCCCGCATTCTGATTGCCGGGCAGGCACCGGGCAAGCGGGTGCATGAAACCGGACTGCCTTTCAATGATGCCTCCGGCGATCGGCTGCGGCAATGGCTGGGCGTGGACCGAGAGGCGTTTTACGATAGCGGCAACTTTGCCATCCTGCCGATGGGTTTCTGCTTTCCGGGATACGACGCCAGCGGCTACGACCTGCCG
The DNA here is from genome assembly GCF_021559775.1 of Gillisella vitis. GTDB lineage: Bacteria > Pseudomonadota > Alphaproteobacteria > Rhizobiales > Rhizobiaceae > Allorhizobium > Allorhizobium ampelinum. The sequence goes on from NZ_CP056047.1 coordinate 1,248,071, forward strand.
CCCCGGCGCGAATGCGCGCCGCATTGGCGGGAAGCGGCCATGGAGGTCATGCCTCAAGTGGAACTGGTGCTTGCCATCGGCCAATATGCGCAACGCTGGCATATGGGCGACCTGCGAAAACCAACCTTGCATGCCACGGTGGAAAGCTGGCGCGAATCGTTTTTTACCAACCGTCCAGGTCCGAAGATTTTGCCGCTGCCGCATCCCAGCTGGCGAAACAGCGGTTGGCTGCGCCGCAATCCGTGGTTTGAGGCGGAATTGCTACCTGTGTTGAAAAAGCAAGTGGATCACTGTCTGCGGTGAAAGCATTTTGCTTTCGTTTGCTCCAAATTGCGCTATACCGGAAAAAAATTTCAATGGTGTCGCTCATGGATCGTCTGGACCGTAAAATTCTGCGTATTTTGCAGGAGGATTCCACTCTTGCCGTTGCTGACCTCGCCAAGAAGGTCGGTCTTTCTACTACGCCCTGTTGGCGGCGTATCCAGAAGATGGAAGAAGATGGCGTGATCAAGCGCCGTGTAGCGCTGCTTGATCCGGTCAAGGTCAATACCAAGGTGACGGTGTTCGTCTCGGTGCGCACCAATACCCATTCGATTGAATGGCTGAAGCGCTTTTCCGAAGTGGTGGGGGAATTTCCCGAAGTGGTGGAATTCTATCGCATGAGTGGTGACGTCGATTATCTGCTGCGGGTCGTAGTGCCTGACATCGGTGCCTATGATGCCTTTTACAAGCGGCTGATCGCCAAGATCGAGATTCGCGACGTATCCTCTGCCTTCGCCATGGAGCAGATCAAATACACGACCGAATTGCCGCTTGATTATATGATGCTCGATAATAACAAATCGGGTGAGGAATAAGGGTTGGGGAGCCTGACAGACAGGCTCCCTCGAACTTGTTATTTTTCCAGCCGGGCCAGCAGGGATGATGTGTCCCAGCGATTGCCTCCAAGCTTCTGCACGTCCCCATAGAACTGATCGACGAGAGCTGTAAGCGGCAGGGTGGCACCATTGGTCTTGGCTTCGTTCAGCACGATGCCCAGATCCTTGCGCATCCAATCGACGGCAAAGCCGAAATCATATTTGCCGACGGCCATGGTCTTGTGGCGGTTTTCCATCTGCCAGGAGCCAGCAGCGCCCTTGGCAATCACCTCGATGACTTTTTCGATGTCGAGACCGGCCCGCTTGCCGAAATGCACGCCTTCAGCCAACCCCTGCACGATACCGGCAATGCAGATCTGGTTGATCATCTTGGTCAACTGGCCGGAACCCGCTGGCCCCATCAGTCCGATCATTCGTGCATAGGCGTCGATCACCGGGCGGGCCTGTTCGAACACCGGCTCGTCTCCACCGCACATTACCGTCAGCACACCGTTTTCCGCTCCAGCCTGGCCGCCAGACACTGGCGCATCGATGAAGCCGAGGTCTTTGGCTTTCGCAGCCTCATAAAGTTCACGGGCCACGTCCGCTGAGGCGGTGGTATTGTCGATCAAGATCGCACCGGCTTTCATGCCAGCGAAAACGCCATCGGCGCCAATGGTGACGGCACGCAGATCATCGTCATTGCCGACGCAGGTGAAGACGAAATCAGCACCCTTCGCAGCCTCGGCTGGTGTCAGCCCCAGCGCCCCGCCATACTGGGCTACCCAGCTTTCGGCCTTGGCCGTGGTGCGGTTATAGACCGTCACATCATGGCCGCCCTTCGCCTTCAGGTGTCCGGCCATGGGATAGCCCATGACGCCCAATCCGATGAATGCCACCTTGGCCATGTTTTAAGACTCCTTTGCTTATTGCGTGCGGCAAGAGGTATCGCAGCCCGTCCTGTAGGAAAAGGTATTTTTGGGCGAAACCATCTTCTGATGGCCGCGTGATGGCTCAGGCTTTCAATTCGCGGGCAAGGAATTTCAGGGTTTCGATGACCTTAGCCGTCATGCCCGGCACGCTGATATTGTGTTCGCCATCCTCAACAATAATCAACCGACTGCCCGGCCAGGCCTGATGCAGGTCATAGGCGGTCTTGAGCGGACTGCCGAAATCGAGGCGACCGTGAATCAATATGGCAGGAATGCCGTCCAACAGTTTGATTCCTTGACGAATGTCTCCGTCAGCGAACCAGGCACGATGCGACCAGTAATGGGTGACGAGCCGGGCAAAACACAGCCGAAACCGGGCATCCAACCATCTGGGATGAGGACTATAGTCCGGCTTTACGGCAAGAATGGCAGATTCCCATGCGCACCAGGCACTTGCGGCCTTTTCATGAATCTGTTTGTCAGGATTGATCAGCAGCCGGTGATAGGCCGTAGCAAGGTCGCCGTCTCGTTGATCGTCTGGAAGATGGCTGAGAAAGCGCGCATGTTCTGCAGGAAAAAACTGTCCGACGCCGCGGGTGATCCATTCGATTTCGGCAGCACTTGTCGTAACGACCATGGTTAGCAACAGGCCGAGAACCTGCTCCCGGTGCGCTTGGGCATAGGCGAGCGCCAGCGTCGACCCCCAGGAGCCACCCATCAGCAACCAGCGCTCAATGCCGAGATGGAGGCGTAAGGCTTCGATATCCTCAAGCAGATGCGGCAGCGTGTTGGTGCTGAGATCGACCACCGAATCGCCGGCAAAGGGAAGACTGCGGCCGCAATGGCGCTGGTCGAATTGGACGATGTTATAGTGCGCGGGATCGAAGAATCGCCGTGTGGTTTCTGACAGGCCGGAACCGGGGCCGCCATGCAGAATGAGGGCCGGGATGCCCTTACGGTTGCCGCTGCATTCGAAATAGATCCGGTGGCCGTCGCTGACCGGTAGATGGCCGGTTCGGTAGGGCGGCAAGGGCGGATGAAGATCTGGTCCGGTCATCTCGCCCTCGCTTGGTTTCGATCAGTTCAAGGTTTTCAATTGTGCGATAACCAGATGGCCGGGCGAAGGCTCACCATCCTGCATCCGCACATTGATGTCGGTGACTTCAATGACCTCGAAGCCGGTGGCGGCCAGCCGCTCGCGGATATAGGTCTGGGCATGGACGAAGCGCTGATGCGGGCCGACCTTGTAGGGGACATCTTCGCCCATGGTTTCCGAAGAGAAGATGAAATAGCCGCCCAGCATCAGATTTTCGGACACGCCGAAAAACAGCGGCTCAAGCGCGCCGAGATAGGGCAGAACATCGGTGGCGGTGATCAGGTCGAACAGATCCTCGTCATTGTCCTCCAGGAAGTCCTCGACTTCGGCCACGTAAAGCGTGTCGTAAAGGTCTTTCTCATGGGCGATCTCGACCATGTTTTCCGAAAGATCGATGCCGGTGATGTCGTCCACCATGTCACGCAGGGTGCCGCCGGTCAGGCCGGTGCCGCAGCCGAGATCCAGCAGGCGCTTGAACGGGCCAAGCTTCAGTTCCTGCAAGCGCTGGCGCACGATAACCGGCACGGCGTAGCCAAGCTGCTCAACGAGAATATCCTCGAAATCCTCGGCATGCTGGTCGAACAGCGTTTCCACATAGGCATCGGAGGCACGCGGCGGCGTCTCACCACGGCCAAGCGAGGCAAGGCGGACGGCAGCGCCGCCATGGTCTTCCGGGTCGATTTCCAGAACCTCGTGATAGGCCTTCACCGCAGCGTCGATATCGCCTGCCTTTTCAAGCGCCAAGGCCCGGTTATAAGCCTCGGACAGCTTCTCTTCATCGATTTTCGCCATTGCGTTACCCTCACATCACGCCGCTGCGCACCGGACCGGCGCCTCAGGCTCTGGCGTAAATTTCAATCCAGTCGCATGATCTCGGCCCGGCATTGAAAGTCAATGGGAGGCGCCAAGAACAGGCGTTTGGCGTGAGGGTCTACCGGCTCATGGCGCGTTTGGCAATATTGCCAGCGTGCGCGCCGTGATCGGCTGTCAATGCAGGATGAATTCGCCTTTCAGCGCCCGCCATTCATTGGCGGCAATCAGTTTGCGATGCACATAGCGTACCGAATGCAGCGGTCCATCCAGCTTTTCCTGCCAGAATTTCAGAAAGCCGCGCATTTCCGGAAAATCCGGGGCCAGATCGTAATTCTGCCAGATGAAGGTTTGCAGCAGGTTTTGGTGATCGGGCATGCGGTAGAGAATTTGCGCTGTGGTCATGCCATAGCCCTTTAGCATCATTTCCATATCGGAAGTCATGCCAGATTTATGTGTGTCGTCATTCCTGATGTCAGTGTTCATGGCAACCTCGTTTCGTTCCCATTCTGATCCCGGCGAACAGGTTCACCTGCCCGTCGCGCATCGGTTCGTCCGATACAAGAATGGTTCCATGCGAGGCTTAATCGAGGCTTAACAAAACTGTCATATTCGGTATTTCGAAATAAAAATCATATAGTTAGCAGCATGTTGCGTTGAGTGCTGCCAGATTTTATCATCGTTTGAGATGGCGCGTCAGCCGTGTCTCGATGGCGGCCCAGCCATGGCGCAGGATCTCGACAATGGCGAGATAGAAGATCGCCGCCCAGAGATAGGTCTGGTAGTCGAAGGTGCGCGAGAAGGCGTAGCGGGTCTCGCCCATCATATCGAGAACGGTGATGATCGACAGGATGGCCGAGCCCTTGACCATCAGGATGATTTCATTGCCATAGGGCCGGAGCGCGACGATCAGCGCCTGCGGCAGAATGATTTTCCAGAAGGTGACGGTGCGCGGCAGGCCCAGCGAAGCGGCACCTTCATGCTGGCCGCGTCCAACGCTGCGGATCGCGCCGCGCAGGATCTCTGCCTGATAGGCTGCCGTGTTCAGCGACAATGCCAGCAAGCCGCAATACCAGGCGTCGCGGAAGAACCACCAGAGACCGACAGCCTCGAATTCTGCCCGGAACCCGCCCAGGCCGTAATAGACCAGAAACACCTGCGCCAGCAGCGGCGTACCGCGAAAAACATAGACATAGGCATAGGTCGCGGCATTGGCCAGACGGTTTTTCGACATCCGCCCAAAGGCGATCGGGATAGAGAGGACCGCGCCTGCGGCAATCGAGATGGCGACGATGCTGAGCGTCGTCCCAAGGCCCGAAAGAAAACGCGGGCCGTATTTGACGAATTTCTCCTGGTCCCAATTGCCGATCATCATCGCCAGCAGGCCAAGGCCAAGCAATCCCCAGACCAGCAGCAAGGAACCGCCCAACACCCTGCCAGGGGTAACGCGATGCTCATGTCTTGGCGGGGCAGGGCGCGGCGGGATCAGTTCGAGGCTGTGGCTCATCGGTTCGCCCCCGACTGTTTCGTCCAGTTTTCGATATAGCCGACGGCGATGGAGGAGAGGATTGCCAGCACCAGATAAAGCGCACAGGCAATCGTATAAAACAGGAAGGCTTCCTTGGTGACACGGGCGGCAATACCGGTCTGGCGGATAATATCGGAAAGGCCGATGACCGAGACCAGCGCGGTATCCTTCAAAAGGTTCATCCAAAGATTGACAATGCCGGGCAGGGCGATGCGTATCAATTGAGGCACGATCACCAGCAACATGGTTTTGGTGCGCGACAGGCCGATGGCAAAGCCCGCCTCATATTGACCGGAGGGAATGGCCCGGAAGGCCGATTGCAGCACCTCGGCGCAATAGGAGGAAAACACCAGGGCCAGCGCGATCATGCCCGCGAAAAAGGCGTTGATTTCAATCCGCTCCTCAAAGCCCATGGAGGCGAGGACGGCTTGGATCAGGATCTGTGAGCCGTAATAGACGATGAACAGCGTCAGGAGTTCGGGCAGGCCGCGAAAGATCGTCGTGTAGATTGCTGCGGCCTGGCGCAGCATGCGCTCGCTGCTTTGGGTGGCAAGGGCCATCAGGAAGCCGATCAGCAGGCCGAAAGGCAGCGTGGCTGCGGCCAGCGTGACTGTTACCTTGAAGCCGAAACCGATTTCGTCGCCCCAGCCCGCGTCGCCGCAGGCCAGAAGTGTCCCGGATGCAAACCAGGTGAAGATCCCGGCGCTGCCGCAAAAGGGATCGAAAATCTGCGAAACGAGCGCCCAGAAGGCGTCGAGCGCGGAAGCAAGTCCGCCCATTTAGCCAATTCCCCTTGCGGTCTTTGCCGCATGTTTTTGTTTTGTCTGTTGTGCGTGATCCGGGTAGGCCCGGATCACGCCGTCTTAAACCGATTTATTTGTCGCCGTAAACGTCAAAATCGAAATATTTGGCATTGATCTTCTGGTAGGTGCCATTGGCGCGAATAGCGGCGATGGCCTTGGTGAAGCGGTCAGCCAGAGCGGTTTCGCCCTTGCGAACGGCAATGCCAGCACCCTCGCCGTTGATCACAGGATCGATTGGCAGTGGCGTCAGGATCTTGCAGCAGGTGCCCGCATCGCTTTTGATCCATTGCGTCAGCACCACGACATCGTCGATGACAGCATCGATACGGCCATTGGTGATGTCCAGCTTGTATTCGTCGGCTGTCGGGTAAAGCTTCAGCTGCGAATCAGGCATATGCTTTTCGGCATAATTGGCATGGGATGTGGAGGTTTGCGCGCCGATGGTCTTGCCCTTCAGGTCTTCGACGCTCTTGGCAGGCGAATCCTTCGGCACGGCGATGGCTGGAGGAGTATTGTAGTATTTCTTGGAGAAATCCACCTTTTCCAGACGCTCGGGGGTGATCGACATCGACGCGACGATGGCGTCGAATTTCTTCGCCTGCAAGGCCGGGATGATACCGTCCCAATCATTGGTCTTGAAGGTGCATGTCACCTTCATTTCTTCGCAAAGCGCCTTGGCGATATCGATGTCGAAACCGGTCAGCGAACCGTCGGCTTCCAGGCTGTTGAAGGGCGGATAGGCGCCTTCCGTACCGATAACGAGCTTTTCTTCAGCCATGGCGCCACCGGCAAACAATGACAGGGCAGTAAGGGAGGCGGCGGCCAGAAAACGGGTCGAGATACGCATGAGATCCTCTCTGTTGGTTGCCATGTGGGATGGGAATGTCCCGCTGGCGCAGGTGCCGGCCATTTCTTTGAATTTTCGCCGGAACGTTTCGCCAGTTTTTCCGTTTTTGCGGAAATTGCAACTGCTAATGCTAGCCACTCCCCGCCTCATATCGTGAACATGCTATTCACCCTTCGTTCATTCCAATCCAGCCATCTTCCTGCCTAGAATCCGGCGCGTAAAAGCACGTCGTTAAAGAATCGAATTCAAGAACAACGAGGCAAAATGCCTCAACTGCGAGGAAAACCCATGGCAGTACAATCCAGGATAACGGCATCGGTGCTGATTGCACTTGCAAATCTCGTTGCCGCACCATCCTTTGCCGTCTCTTATACTTCCGACACTCTCGCACAAGGCCAGGATATTGCCGGCCGGATGCGGGCTATGTCGGCTGGCACAACACTTGACGGTCACGGGATCGTGCTGATGGCCCAGGCCGAGCCGCCGCCGGAAGAGCTGCCGAAGCAGAAAAAGAAGGGGCCGCCGGAAGAAGGCAAGCCGGGTGAGGAGCGCCCACCTGAGGCCGCAAAACCGCCGAAAGAAGAGAAACGCCCTGAAGCGCCACCCGCTCGCAACGAAGCCCCGCCGCCTGCCCGAGAAGAAGCGCCTGCTCAACAGACCAGGCCAAAGCCTCCGGCAGCAATGGAAGCTCCTTCCGCTGAGCCGCCACCGCAGAAAAAACATGAAAAGCCGATGGAGCCAGCGATAGAGCCACAAAAGGCTCCCCCGCCGCCGAAAATGGCTGAGCCTCCAGCTGAACCGCAAGAAAAACCGGTGAAGCCGAAGAAGAACGAAGCTCAGCCGCCTATGCCTCCTGCCGGTGAGCCGAAAGGCGCACCTACGCCGCCCGTTGGTGATCGCAGCATCGTACCTCAGCCTGGTACGCCGCAGCCCGGTACGCCAAAGGGCGAAGCGCAGCCCGTGAAACCGGAAGACCAGAGACCGGCTGGCAAGAAGCCCGTTGCGAACCCTGCTGCTCAAAATCCGGCTGAACAAGTTCCGGCTGGAAAAGCCCCGGAAGGCCAGAAGCGTCCAAATCCGCAAGCGGAAGGTCAAGCCCCAGTAGGTCAAGCACCGGTAGGCCAACCACAGGAAGGCCAAAAGCCGCAAGCTCCACGGCCAGCCGAACCGGAACCGCAAGCCAAGCCCGAACCCAAAACGACACCTGAACCTCAAGTAAAGCCGGTTGCGCCTAACGCGCCCGCTGAGCCCCCTTCGGGCAATCCGCCAGCAGGCAAGCCTCCAGCGCCTCCGGTAGCCGAGCCGCCGTTGCCGGGTGGGCCGAAGCCGCCTGCCGAGGCGCCGGGCGCACCGAAGGCGCCGCAACCGCCCGTTCAGCCTGGCACGCCTGCCGCACCACGCGCCGATGCTCCAATGCCACCACCGCCCGGTCCCGGCAATGATGAGGCTGGTAAGCCTCGCCCGGCGCTGTTGCCGCCAATGAACGCCACACAGTCTCGTGAGCAAGGTGGTCTTCCTGGCCAAGGCGGAAAGGGCGGGGCTCCTGGTCTGGGTGGTCAAGCCGGGCAGAATGGACAGCCGGGTCAGCCTGGACAACCCGGTCGGCCGGGAGCTCAGGGAGCTCCGGGAGCGCCTGATAATGCCGTGAGTGATCAGCAATTGCGTCCGCAATTGCCACCGCAGGAACAGGCACCGTTTACGCCGAAGGAATTGCAGCGTCTGCGGGCTTTGGCTGACAAGCCGTCGCAGACCGATGAAACTATCATCCTGCCGGTGGATCGCGGTGCGCCCGTGCTCGACAGCGACAAGGATAATAACTGGCGTCGTGGCATGTCCGAAGATCAGTTGCGCCGTCTGCGTCAGCAGGCCGATGACCAGGATCGCTACGCTATCCCCGAAAGCGATGCTCAGGCTCAACAGGACTATTACGGCAACCGTCCGCGCCCGGATATCCGCATCGAATCCATCGATCAATATCAGGGCCGCCGTCTGCGCGATCAGCCGCAATTCACCTACCCTGACGATGTCCGCGTCGAGCGCAGCTTCGACGATGACCGCGAGGTGATGGATTACGGTGGCCAGATCGTCATCCGCAGCGACGACAACCGCCGCTTTGCCCAATATGGCCGCCCGCCTGTTTATGAGCAGGTGGATCACCAGCGTGTCCGCATCACCGTCTTCAAGGAAAACGGCGATCGGATTGTCAGCCTGCGCAATCGCTATGGCCAGTTGATCCAGAGGTCGCGCATCGATGTCAATGGCGAGGAATACGTGCTGTTCTACTCGCCGGACCTCTACAGCGCCGACGACGACCGGCGCGTTGCCTACCGTGATCCGGGTGCGGATCTGCCCCCGATGCGCCTGCGGGTACCCCTCAATGACTATATTATCGATGTCGGCAGTTCGCCTGACCGCGATTATTACAAGTTCATGGAGCAGCCGCCGGTAGAACCCGTCGAGCGTGTCTATACGATTGACGAGGTTCGCAATTCCGCCCGTATCCGCGACAAGATGCGCCGTATCGACCTCGATACCGTGACGTTTGCGACTGGTAGCGCCGATATTTCCATGAACCAGGCTGGCACGTTGAAGAAGGTTGCGGATGCGATCTTGCGGGTGTTGAAGGACGATCCGGGCGAAACCTTCCTGATCGAGGGCCATACCGATGCAGTCGGTTCGGCTGAGTCAAACCTGGTGCTGTCAGACCGCAGAGCTGAGTCGGTCGCCAATGTCCTGACCCAGGTTTACGGTATTCCACCGGAAAACATGATCACGCAGGGCTATGGCGAGCAGTTCCTCAAGGTGATGACCTATGGGCCGGAACAGCAGAACCGACGCGTCACCGTCCGCCGTGTCACCCCGTTGGTGCGGCCCGTGCAGGCGGCGCGCTGATAACACTCGGATATCATCAATGCCGCCGGAGCGATCCGGCGGCATTTTTATTTGCAAAGACCGGTAGCCGAGGCGATGAAATCAGCAATTGCCGTTGTGTCGTCAAGATCGAAGACCGGCAGATCTGTGTCGGTTATGTGATGATCGGCAGCGATTGCGACGATATGCTGATCATCAGGGGCAAGTGGCGCACCATTTCTTGCGTCCAGACGCCGCGCCTCGATTTTCGGGATTGCCTCGCGTTTATAACCTTCGATCAGCACCAGATCGCAGGGTGTCAGCCGGTGCAAAATGTCATTGAGGCCAGGTTCGGGGCTTCCCCGCAGCTCATGCATGATGGCAAAGCGTGTGCCGGAGACAATGGCGACTTCCGCCGCACCGGCCTGACGATGCCGGTGGCTGTCGGCACCGGGCTTGTCGATATCGAAATCATGATGGGCGTGTTTGACCGTGGAAATCCTGAACCCACGCTGCGTGAATTCGGCCACCAGCCGCTCGGTCAGCCCCGTCTTGCCTGAATTCTTCCAGCCGGAAATGCCGAATACCCTTTGAGGAACGCGATCATTTGATGTCATGAGGCAGGGCCTTGAGATAGATTTCCGCCCGGGCCAGATCATCCGGGCTGTTGACGTTGAAAAATGGATCAAGCGGGCCGTGCGTGGTTTCAATGGCCTGAAATTCGACCTCGATACACTGTTGATCCTGAACAAAATACATGAGCTTGCGATTATCTGGCGTGTTCAACCAATCCTCGATTGTCTCCTTCAACGCGACCGGCCAGAGGCCGATGACCGGGTGAACCCGCCCAAGCGAACGCGCCAGCACGACGGTTTTGTCGTTGGCTGCCATGGACAGCAGACGCTGCGTCATATCCGCCGGTAGGAAGGGCGTATCGATGGGAGCGACCAGCACATGGCTGGAGGATGAGACCTGCCGTGCAAATTCCATGGCGCGGGCAATACCTGCCAACGGCCCGGCGTAACCGAGGATCTTGTCGCTGATCCGGGGTAGATGGGTGACGAAGGTGGGTTGGTTGCTGTTGACGGCGAGGTTGCCGACCTGTGGTGACAGCCGGTTTGCAACATGGTCCAGCAGAGTAAGGCCTGCCATAACAGTGGTTGCCTTATCCGCGCCCATGCGGCGCGACAGTCCACCGGCCAGAATGACGCCGGGAAGGTCGGTTGGTGTTGCCGTGGCTCCCATGGCGTTCCCTAGTTTCAAACCGCTAGCGCGCTGGCATCGCGGATTTTCCGCAGCCGTTCACGGTGGAACGTATAAAGGCCCGATCCGACCACGACGGCCATGCCCAGCAGCATCCAGGGGTCCGGCCATTCATGAAACACCAGAATGCCAAGGCCGATGGCCCAGAGCAGGCCCGAATAGCGGAAGGGTGCGATGAAGGAAATGTCTGCGGTGCGCATGGCGAGAATGATGCATTGATAGCCAATGAACATCAAGATAGCGGCACAGACCAGTACCCCGAAAGACGGGAGGGATAGTGGCTGCCAGCCACCCTGGAACGGGATGAGCGCCGCCCCGGCCAGCGCGTTTCCGGCAGCGGTCATCAGCGTGATGACGATGGACGGCGTTGCCCTGTCGATCCGTGTCGTCACCAGATCACGGGTTGCGGCGAAAAACACGCTGCCCAGCACGTAGAGTGCCGACAGGGTAAAGCCTGCCGGACCGGGTCGAATGATGATCATAACCCCGATAAAGCCAGCGATAATGGCAAGCCAGCGTCGCCAGCCGACCGGCTCGCGCAGAAACACCGCAGCACCTAACGTGACGGCCAACGGTAGTGATTGCAGGATGGAGGCGGCATTGGCGAGCGGGATGGCAGACAGTGCCGTGAGATAGGTGATCGAGGCCAGAATCTCACACAGCACGCGGGTCATGATCAGCGGATTGCCGAGCAGTTTCGGGGACATCACGGCGCGGGCCTGACGGGCAATGCCATAAACCAGAAGCGTGGTCAGCGCGCCGCGCACCAGCATGATCTGTCCAACGCTCATCACCTCGGTCAGCGATTTCGACAGGGCGTCGTTGATGGTGAAGCCAGCCATGGCCGCCGCCATGAACAGTGCGCCCTTCATGTTTCTGGTCAGCACCATCGAGTAAAAGCTTTCCAAACAGTCCACCCGGCCACTTTGCCCGGAGTTAGATGCGGTGTTCTATCCAGAAAACCAATAGATGCAAAGGTTTGAAAATACCTGTTAACCGCCGGTAACACTCATATGGCGCGATACGGCGGGGCGACGGGTGGTGCGGTCGATGATGAAATCATGGCCCTTGGGCTTGCGCAGGATTGCCTCATCAATGGCCGAAGACAGCAGTGCGTCATCCTCGCTGGACCGCAAGGCGGCCCGAAGATCCGCCGCATCGTTCTGACCGAGACACATATAAAGCGTGCCGGTGCAGGTGAGGCGAACGCGGTTGCAGCTCTCGCAGAAATTATGGGTGAGAGGGGTGATCAATCCCAGCCTGCCGCCGGTTTCCTCGACGCGGAGATAACGGGCAGGGCCGCCAGTCTGATAGTCGAGATCCTGGAGGGTAAAATGCTCTCCCAATCCTTGCCGAACCTCCGAAAGCGGCAAATAGCGGTCGGTGCGGTCCTCGTCGATCTCGCCCATCGGCATGGTTTCGATCAGCGTCAGATCCATGCCCCGGCCATGGGCAAAACGCATCAGATCGGGAAGTTCGTCCTCGTTGAAACCCTTCAGGGCAACCGCATTGATCTTGACGTGAATGCCAGCCGCCTGGGCCGCATCGATACCTTTCATGACCTGCGCAAGGTCTCCCCAGCGGGTGATGGTGCGGAATTTCTGCGCGTCCAGCGTATCCAGCGAGACATTGATGCGGCGCACTCCCGCGTCGGCCAGTTCGGCTGCGTGGCGGGCGAGCTGCGACCCATTGGTGGTCAGCGTCAGTTCCTCAAGCGCGCCGCTTTGCAAGTGACGTGACAGGCTGCGGACCAGGAACATGATATTCTTGCGCACCAGCGGCTCACCACCGGTCAGGCGCAGCTTGCGCACGCCCTTGGCGATGAAGGCACTACAGAGCCGGTCCAGTTCCTCCAGTGTCAGCAGGTCTTTTTTCGGCAAAAAACTCATGTTTTCCGCCATGCAATAGGTGCAGCGGAAATCGCACCGATCCGTCACCGACACCCGAAGATAGGTCACGGCCCGACCGAAAGGATCGATCATTTTGTTTGGCATCTGCGCTGGCTGTAGACCGGTATGGGCCTGCAAGGAATGATTTTCCTGCAAGTTTGGCGCCGGCTGGTGCAGGCGGGGGGCATAATCCAAGCGAACCTCCATGATTGCTCACTAATCTGGTGCGCGCATTGCGATCCGTCAAGCAAGGCAACAGGCTGGACGACTGGAATATGTTGGATCGCACTGAATCGGGTGATACAGCATCAGACCGAAAAGTGCGAAGCGGTTTTCGGATCATCTGATGCGAAGAGGAAAATGATCAGACCGAAAAGTGCGAAGCGGTTTGCTCGGATTGTGTTGCATACGGTACTTTAAAATATGACAGGGAGAATGTGGTGAGCGAAGTTTGGCCGAAGGAAATCAGGGTGTCACCGGATCGGCGGCTTTTGACGCTGGTTTTCGATAATGGGGAAAGCATCAGTTTGGCGGCGGAAATGCTCCGGGTGCTTTCGCCGTCCGCAGAGGTGCAGGGCCATGGGCCGGGGCAGAAGATCACTGTGCCCGGCAAGCGCAATGTGACGATTGCCAAGCTTATTCCGACCGGTAATTATGCGGTACGGATCGGTTTTGACGATGGTCACGATACCGGCATCTTCACCTGGGCCTATCTGCGTGAGCTTGGGCAGAGTGGTGAGACGAAGTTTGGGGAGTATCTGCGCGACGTCGAGGCAAAGGGCCTGTCGCGCGATAAGCTTTAGGTGCTTTTTATACCAGCTCTCACCCCTTGTAGATCAGCCAGCCCTTGGCGAAATCCTTGCGCATGCCCGGTTCAAACGGCCTGCTGCAATTGCGCCCGGCATTCTTTGCGCAGTAAAGGGCGATATCGCTGCGGCTATAAAGTTCGCCGGGGTCCTGGCAATTGGCCGCCAGGGCAAAGCCGATGGAGACCGTGACCGGACCGTAATTGACGCCGGTGCGGGAGTTGCGAAACAGGGTGTTTTCCAGATTGGTGCGGATGCGTTCACACAGCCCGAACACTTCGGTATCCGGCATGCCCTCAACGATGATGGCGAATTCCTCACCGCCCGCCCGTGCCACGAAGGCATCACGCGGTGCATTGGCACGGATGACGCCAGCAACGGTTGCCAGGATCTTGTCGCCAACCGGATGGCCGAATGTATCGTTTATCTTCTTGAAATGGTCGATATCGATCAGCATGAGCGACGTTGTCGTCAGTGTCGAGGGATAGTTGAACAGACCAGCCATCCGCTCATCGAAGGCGCGGCGATTGGCAAGCCGGGTCAACGAATCGGTGTTGGCGATCCGCTTATATTCGTCCAGTTCACGCCGCACGGCATCCATTTCAACGGATTTCTGGGTAAAGCTCTCGGCAGTCTTTTCGCCATGGGCCAGGGTATCGTCTGTTGCCCGCGTCAAGAGTGCGATGGCATTGCGCAGCAACTCGACACTGCCGCTGCTCTTGGCATTGATGCGTGAGCAGGTCTCATCCAGCAGCTTGTTATAGGTCTCGAGCGAACTTTGCTCCTGCTTCATCAGGCGCAGCAGATTGTCCAGTTCCGAAACCAGCCTTGAATGGGCATTTTCGATAATGCGGTTGGAATTGTGGCCGAAAAATTCCTCGGCAATCCGGTCGAGGTCATCTTGGGTGGCACGGCTTCCAAGAGCGGTGACCCTGCGGGTCAGAACCGGGTTGGACCCAATATAGGCCTCATAGAACAGCTCGTAATTTCTTGGCAGCGGCGAAATGCCCATAGAGCGCATCGCAAAGGAAATTTGCGTTGCGATATCGAGCCCCTGCGATCGCGCCAATGTTGCGGTGTTCATCCTGCTAGCCCCATCCGATAATCCCCACTCAGGATTAGGGCTGAATGGTGAGCAAATATTTAAAACAATAAGTAAAGAACGCCGGTAATTGTAAAATTGATATTTATTATATGAAAATCCACAGTAAACTATCGTAGTGCACGTGCAAAGCCAAATTGTTGCCTTTGCACGTGGATTAAACGATCAGAGGTTGAATTCCTGGAAGAAATCGTTCCCCTTGTCGTCAGTGACGATGAAGGCCGGAAAGTTTTCGACCTCGATCTTCCAGACGGCTTCCATGCCCAGTTCCGGATATTCCAGCACTTCAACATGGCGGATACAGTCCTGGGCAAGCCGGGCTGCCGGGCCACCGATGGAGCCGAGGTAGAAACCACCATGGGTCTTGCAGGCTTCACGTACGGCGCGTGAGCGGTTGCCCTTGGCCAGCATGACCATCGAACCGCCAAACGACTGGAACTGGTCCACATAGCTATCCATGCGGCCAGCCGTTGTCGGCCCGAAGGAGCCGGAGGCAAAGCCTTCCGGTGTCTTGGCGGGACCGGCATAATAGACCGGATGGTTTTTCATGTAATCCGGCATGCCTTCGCCGTTTTCCAGCCGTTCGCGGATCTTGGAATGCGCCAGATCGCGGGCGACGATGATCGTGCCGGTCAGCGACAGCCGGGTCT
The DNA here is from genome assembly GCF_021559775.1 of Gillisella vitis. GTDB lineage: Bacteria > Pseudomonadota > Alphaproteobacteria > Rhizobiales > Rhizobiaceae > Allorhizobium > Allorhizobium ampelinum. The sequence goes on from NZ_CP056047.1 coordinate 1,263,504, forward strand.
TGACGGGATGCTTGGTCAGTTCGGCCAGGATGGCGCTCATTGGCTGGTTGAGGTCGATGCTGACCGTGGAGGAGGAGAGGGCGGCCTCATCGATGTCAGGCATATATTTCGACGGATCGGTTTCCAACTGCTCGATAAAGATCCCGTCGCGGGTAATCTTGCCCATCGCCTGACGGTCGGCGGAACAGGAGACACCAAGGCCAATCGGCAGCGAAGCGCCATGGCGCGGCAGCCGGATGACCCGCACGTCATGACAGAAATATTTGCCGCCGAACTGGGCGCCGACGCCGAGCGATTGCGTCAGCTTGTGGATTTCCTGTTCCATCTCGATGTCGCGGAAAGCATGGCCGCTTTCGGAGCCTTCGGTGGGCAGGCCATCGAGGTAACGGGCCGAAGCGAGCTTCACCGTTTTCAGGTTCATTTCCGCCGAAAGCCCGCCGATGACGATCGCCAGATGGTAGGGGGGACAGGCTGCCGTGCCGAGCGACAGGATCTTGTCCTTCAGGAAATCGATCATCCGGTCATGGGTGAGCAGCGAAGGCGTGCCCTGGTAGAGGAAGGTCTTGTTGGCCGAACCGCCGCCCTTGGCCATGAACAGGAATTTATAGGCATCCTCGCCCTCTTCATAGAGGTCGATCTGGGCGGGCAGGTTGGTCTTGGTGTTCTTTTCCTCAAACATCTTCAAGGGTGCCAGCTGCGAATAGCGCAGGTTACGCTTTTCATAAGCATCGCGCACGCCATGGGCCAAGGCCTCATAATCGCCGCCATCCGTCCAGACGCGGCGGCCCTTCTTGCCCATGACGATGGCGGTGCCGGTATCCTGGCACATCGGCAGAACACCCCCTGCGGCGATATTGGCATTTTTCAGCAGGTCATAGGCCACGAAACGGTCATTGTCGGTGGCTTCCGGGTCCTGGAGAATGGAGGCCAATTGCTTGAGATGGCCCGGACGCAGCAGGTGGTTGATGTCGGAAAGCGCGGTTTCGGCCAGAAGCCGCAGGCCCTCCGGATCAACGGTCAGGATTTCCTGGCCCTTGAAGGTTTCGACCGAGACGTAATCGGCGGTCAGTTTGCGGTAGGGAGTCGTGTCTTCGCCAAGGGGAAAGAGATCGTCAGCCATCGAAGGAGCCTTTTTGCCAAACGGATTTTCGGCATTTGGTCTAGTTCGGCGACAAGCGCTTTGCAAATGATTCTAAAGTGGAGAGTGCGATGCAACATTTAACGTGAGAGAATAGATTTTCTATTCGTTTATTATGCTGTTATCGCGGGCGCGCGAACGCGGCTCTGCGATAGGCTTGTGAGGTTAAATGGATCAGCGGCTTCTCGACCAAATTACCGACGTCTTGAATGATGGTGCGTTGAATTACACCGTGTTCTTGAGGCTTTTCGAGATGCCTTTGGATGACCCGCTCGAAAAACAACTTATTATAAAAGCGTTGTTGGGTCCTAAGGCAACGCTCGACGACATTAAGAAAATTGACAAAGCGTTGGTGTGGCCCATCCTGAAAGATCGGTTGTTCTTCCGGGGTGATGAGGCTTCCGGTCCTGACGCGCTTGTGTTGAAATCGCAACATCTGGTCGCCCTTATGGATGAACTGGAAAGTCAGGTCGGTGATCTGATCGATGCGGCACAGACAATTGACTTGTTTCAGTTGCAGGATGGCCACCCGGCATATCCCGTCTTCTGGGATTTTGCATTTCTGTTTTTATCGGCGTCGAACGCATCGATCCTGATCGGGTCAACCTCTGACTGATGCTGTCGATGCGATAGAACGGCAATACTGAACTTTCGCCTTAACCTGGGTCTATCCCGGAAATAGAGTGCCCTCAGGCGTTGAAATCTGAGGGCACCTACGGATTTAATTAGATTCAAAGGAGGCGGTGACGGATCACTTCGGCCCGATCATCAATTCCGGCCGGACATACTGGTCAAATTCCTCGTTGGTCAGATAGCCGCCGCCCACGGCTTCCTCACGCAATGTCGTGCCGTTCTTGTGAGCGGTTTTAGCGATCTTGGCGCAGGCGTCGTAGCCGAGCTTGCTGTTCAGCGCCGTGACCAGCATCAGTGAGTTTTCGACGCCCTTCCTGATATTGTCTTCGCGGGCCTCGATGCCAACAACGCAATTGTCGGTGAAGGAGACCGCTGCGTCGCCGAGCAGTTGCACCGATTGCAGGAAATTATAGGCCATCATCGGGTTATAGACATTCAGCTCGAAATGGCCCTGGCTACCCGCAAAGGTGAGAGCGGCATTGTTGCCGAAGATATGGGCGCAGACCTGGGTCATCGCTTCCGACTGGGTCGGATTGACCTTGCCGGGCATGATCGAGGAGCCGGGTTCGTTTTCCGGCAGGGCCAGTTCGCCGAGACCGGCGCGCGGGCCGGAGCCGAGGAAGCGGATATCGTTGGCGATCTTGAAGCAGGCCGCCGCAGCCGCATTGATCGCCCCATGAGCAAACACCATGGCGTCATGGGCGGCCAGCGCCTCGAACTTGTTGGGTGCGGTGACGAAGGGTAGGCCGGTAATCGCGGCAATCTCTTCGGCAACCTTTTCGGCAAAGCCGATGGGGGCATTCAGCCCGGTGCCGACAGCGGTGCCGCCTTGCGCCAGCTCATAAAGGCCGGGAAGTGTCAGCTCGATCCGCTTGATGGAGGAGGCGACCTGTGCGGCATAGCCGGAAAATTCCTGGCCCAGCGTCAGCGGCGTCGCGTCCTGGGTATGGGTGCGACCGATCTTGATGATATGGTCAAAAGCCTTGGCCTTGGCATCCAGTGCCGCATGCAGATGCTTCAAGCCGGGGATCAGATGATGCACGACATATTCGGCTGCCGCGATATGCATGGCGGTCGGATAGGTGTCGTTGGACGACTGGCTCATGTTGACGTGGTCGTTGGGATGAACAGGCTTTTTCGAACCCATCACCCCGCCCAGCATTTCAATCGCCCGGTTGGAGATCACTTCGTTGGCATTCATGTTGGACTGCGTGCCGGAGCCGGTCTGCCAGACCACTAGCGGGAAGTGATCGTTGAGCTTGCCGTCGATCACCTCCTGTGCGGCCTTGATGATTGCTTCACCGAGCGTCGAGTCCAGCCCGCCGAGCGCCATATTGGCGCGGGCCGCCGCCTGCTTGACGATGCCGAGGGCACGCACCACCGGCAGGGGCTGCTTTTCCCAGCCGATCTTGAAATTGCCGAGTGAGCGCTGCGCCTGCGCGCCCCAATATCGATCGCTGGCAACCTCAATAGGGCCAAATGTATCAGTTTCGGTACGAGTAGCGGTCATGATCTGTCTCCAACTGATGGTCTGACTAGGCAATGGCTCCGTTGACCGGCAGGATGACGGTCGCCGTAAAAACATGACGCTTTGATACATGTTTTCCCGCTCGCGTCAAAGCATCCCAGTTACAGGCCAGGTCCGTTGTCCAGTCGCGGTAATGTCATCAAAGTTTGGTGGAAGAAAGGACCTGCGGTTACTGAATTTTAACCAATTCCCGGCTTAACCTTGACGTCGTGTTAACCATGGCTGCGCGCTGATCGGTCACTTAAAGTTGACCCTCTGCTTTTCAAGCATTTTAGCATGGTTAACTTTCCAAAGCCGATGCAATCGGCTAGGGAACCGGCTAATATTCGGGGACCGACTTCGAATCCCGACCTTGACCTTTCTGAATGGGGAAAGCAGTTGCAGAAACCTTCACTGAACCGGGCGCTGATTGCAGTCCTCCTGACCACGTCCACGGTTGTGGCCGCCCTGCCGCAGACGGCGAGCGCCACGACCCTGATGGATCTGCTGCGTGGCAGGTCGGAGGAACGCCGCCAACCAGCGCCGGCGGAAATCATTCCCCAGGCCCAATTGCGCGATCCAGAGCCGATCCAGAAGGTCGCCGCACCTCGTTATTATGCCTATAAGGCCGAGAACAAGCGTGCGATCTCCATCAAGGCACCGGACATGCCGATCCCGGTTTTCGGTGAAGACCATGCCCTGGCCGTCGCTCATCTCGCCATGTCGCAGGTTAAAGTCGAAGCCACGCCCGACGTGGCGCAGGCTGTGGAAAACTATTATAACAACAAGGGCGCGCTGATCTGGGCCAGCGATACCGCCATCACCGACAAGGCGAAGTCGGCGGTTGCCGCCCTGGCAACGGCTGATACGGCAGGGCTTGAGCCAGCCGATTATGCGGTGAAAGTGCCTGATGGTCTCGATACCATGCCCGAAGACGCCCGCCGCCAGGCGTTGATGGCCTTCGAACTCAACCTTTCGGCCAAGATCCTGACCTATGTTCAGGACACAGTGCGCGGCAGGCTCGATCCGAACCGTATTTCAGGCTATCACGATTTCAAGCGCAAGACTGTCAATCTCGATCCGGTGCTGGATCTGGTGCGCTCCAGCCCGGATATCGCTGCCTATCTGCATGGCCGCGATCCGGCCAGCCCGCAATTCCAGGCGCTGAAGGCTGAGCTTGCCAAATTGGTGGCAGAGGCCAATCAGCAGCAGAGCAAGCCCGTAAAAATCAATCTGACCGGCGTTTTGAAGCCTGGCGGCAGCAATCCTGAGCTTGCCAATATCGTCGAAGGCATCAAGACCTATGGCAGCGACGCGCTGAAGACCGAGCATGCGCTGACGCTGACCGACTACACTGGCACGCCGGATTACACACCGGAACTGGTGGCGCTGGTCGAGAGCTACCAGAAGGAACGCGGTCTGAAACCGGATGGCGTCATTGGCCAGGCAACGGTCCGCACCATGGTCGGACATTCGAATGCCGAGAAGATCGAAAAGCTCGTGGTTGCCATGGAGCAATTGCGCTGGTTGCCTGCTGATCTGGGGCCGCGCTATGTGTTCATCAACCAGCCTGCTTTCGAGGCCTATTATTTCAACGACCGCCAGCAGCAGATTGCCATGAAGGTCGTGGTCGGTGCGCCGCAGCACCAGACCTTCTTCTTCCAGAACATGATCCAGACGGTGGAATTCAACCCTTATTGGGGCGTTCCGCGGTCGATCATCGTCAATGAAATGCTGCCGAAGCTGCGCCAGGACCCGAGCTATCTCGATCGTCTCGGCTATGAAGTCAGCTACAAGGGCCGCAAGGTGGCCTCTTCGCAGGTCGACTGGTACACGACAAGCGATGTCGATGTGCGCCAGCCGCCAAGCAGTGACAATGCGTTGGGCGACCTGAAGATCCTGTTCCCGAATGCCCATGCGATCTACATGCATGACACACCGGCGAAGAGCTTCTTCAAGCGCGATATGCGCGCGCTCAGCCACGGCTGTGTGCGTCTTGCCGAGCCCCGCGTCATGGCCGCAGCCGTGATGGGTACGACAGTTGAAGACATCGATGCACAGATTGCTTCCGGCCAGAACCGCGCCGTGCAGGTGCCGCAGAAGTTCCCTGTTTATGTCGCCTATTTCACTGCCTGGCCGGCTCGATCCGGTGCTGGATCTGGTGCGCTCCAGCCCGGATATCGCTGCCTATCTGCATGGCCGCGATCCGGCCAGCCCGCAATTCCAGGCGCTGAAGGCTGAGCTTGCCAAATTGGTGGCAGAGGCCAATCAGCAGCAGAGCAAGCCCGTAAAAATCAATCTGACCGGCGTTTTGAAGCCTGGCGGCAGCAATCCTGAGCTTGCCAATATCGTCGAAGGCATCAAGACCTATGGCAGCGACGCGCTGAAGACCGAGCATGCGCTGACGCTGACCGACTACACTGGCACGCCGGATTACACACCGGAACTGGTGGCGCTGGTCGAGAGCTACCAGAAGGAACGCGGTCTGAAACCGGATGGCGTCATTGGCCAGGCAACGGTCCGCACCATGGTCGGACATTCGAATGCCGAGAAGATCGAAAAGCTCGTGGTTGCCATGGAGCAATTGCGCTGGTTGCCTGCTGATCTGGGGCCGCGCTATGTGTTCATCAACCAGCCTGCTTTCGAGGCCTATTATTTCAACGACCGCCAGCAGCAGATTGCCATGAAGGTCGTGGTCGGTGCGCCGCAGCACCAGACCTTCTTCTTCCAGAACATGATCCAGACGGTGGAATTCAACCCTTATTGGGGCGTTCCGCGGTCGATCATCGTCAATGAAATGCTGCCGAAGCTGCGCCAGGACCCGAGCTATCTCGATCGTCTCGGCTATGAAGTCAGCTACAAGGGCCGCAAGGTGGCCTCTTCGCAGGTCGACTGGTACACGACAAGCGATGTCGATGTGCGCCAGCCGCCAAGCAGTGACAATGCGTTGGGCGACCTGAAGATCCTGTTCCCGAATGCCCATGCGATCTACATGCATGACACACCGGCGAAGAGCTTCTTCAAGCGCGATATGCGCGCGCTCAGCCACGGCTGTGTGCGTCTTGCCGAGCCCCGCGTCATGGCCGCAGCCGTGATGGGTACGACAGTTGAAGACATCGATGCACAGATTGCTTCCGGCCAGAACCGCGCCGTGCAGGTGCCGCAGAAGTTCCCTGTTTATGTCGCCTATTTCACTGCCTGGCCGGATAAGGATGGAGTGGTCCGCTATTACGACGACGTTTATGGCCGCGATGAAGCGACCCGCAAGGCCTTCGACGTGACATCGACCTCTCGCGGCGTGCAGAGCTGATAAGCTGTAAGCACAGCGTATAAGCAAAAGGCCCGGTCGATCCGGGCCTTTTGTGTTTTGGAATTTCAGTTGGTCTTGTTGAGGAGCCTGTCGACCAGATCCAAGGTCAATTCATTGAAATGTGTAATGATCGCATCGGGATCAAGGTCAGCGACCGGTACGTCCGAGTAGCCGAAAGGCACGGCGATGGATGGGATACCGGCATTGCGCGCCACCAGAATGTCGTTGCGGCTATCGCCGACCATGATAGCCCGGCGCGGGTCGCCGCCAGCCTTGGCGATGGTGCCGAGCAGATGACCGGCATCGGGCTTGCGCATCTCGAATGTATCACCGCCGGTAATGGCGGCGAACCGGTCCGTCAGGCTCAAGCCCTCAAGCAATGGCCGGGCAAGGCCCTCCATCTTGTTGGTGCAGACCGCCAGTCGGTGCCCTGCCTTGTCGAGCCGTTCCAGGGCGTTCAGCAGGCCGGGATAGGGCTGGCTTCTGCCGGGCATATGGTCTTTGTAATGGTCGATGAACCGTTCAAGCAGGGGCTGGAACGCATCCTCGGAAATCGGCTTGCCGCGCAGGCTGAAGGCCCGCTCGATCATCACCCGCGCACCGTGTCCGACCAGATGGCTGAGGTCCTCGGCCACCAGCGGCGCCAGATCGGCAGCGGCGATGGTATAGTTGAGGCTTGCCACGAGGTCCTCGGCCGTATCGATCAGGGTTCCATCCAGATCGAAGACAATAGTGGCGGGGGCGGCGTTGATTGCTGGGGACACGGGCTGACTTTCCATGATTTGCACTTTAAAGCCTTGGGTTTCGGGGGGCAGGGCTAAGGTTTTTCAGGGCGGAATGCAAGATTGGACGGCGTCGAAAGGGGCTTTCGTTTGGCTTGCGACCCGTGTAAACAGCGAGAACTTTCTGCGGAATGCTTGGCAAACCGACAAGGTTTGCTTCATTGACCAGTAGTTTCGAAAGGCCTTGGCCGAGTGTTGCAAGAGGAGTTGCGGGCAGCATGGACGTTCGTCAAATGAAGATCAAAGCCGCGGAACTGGCTTTGTCTTATGTCGAAAATGGGATGCGGCTTGGCATCGGCACCGGTTCGACCGCAGAGGAGTTCGTGCGGTTGCTGGCTGAAAAGGTCGCCGACGGTTTCAAGGTTCAAGGCGTGCCAACGTCGGAGCGCACCGCAAGGCTTTGCCTGGAACTGGGCGTGCCGCTGATGTCGCTCGATGAATTGCCGGAACTGGACCTAACCGTCGATGGCGCCGATGAGCTTGATCGTCACCTGACCCTGATCAAGGGCGGTGGCGGTGCGCTGCTGCGCGAAAAGATCGTTGCTGCCGCCTCGTCGCGGGTGATCGTCATTGCCGACGAAACAAAGCTGGTGGAGACGCTCGGCGCTTATCCGCTGCCCATCGAGATCAATGGATTCGGTGGCATTGCAACCCGGATCTCCATCGAAAAGGCTGCCGCCAAACTGGGCCTGTCGGGGACGATTGGCCTGCGCATGTCTGGTGACGATCTGTTTATGACAGATGGTGGGCATTATATTCTCGATGCTTCTTTTGGCCGCATTCCTGATGCAGTGGCCCTTTCTCAGGCATTGCATGCTATACCCGGGGTGGTGGAGCACGGTCTGTTCATCGGCATGGCATCGCTGGCCGTCGTTGCTGGCTCTGATGGTGCGCGGGTGATCGAGCCTGTGGCGTGATTGATACGGCGTGATAGCCGGATGGTCATGGTCTGGCGCAAGTTCACGTCCCGGCCATGTGCATCGATAATACCAATATGACAATTCAGCGCTGCCGTTGGAGGCGAGCGCTGGGGACACAAACAGGAGCATGAGTTTTATGAGCAAATATCAGGGTCTCGGTCGCCTTAATCTCGGTCACATGGTTGCCGGTGCGGTTATCGCAGCTTCGCTTCTGGCTGGTCCGGCCGCTCGCGCGCAGGATGTGACGGATGCGCAGATCGATACTGCCCGTCAGGCCATCACGGCGCTGGGCGTTACCAATGTATTCGACAATATCCTGCCGAATGTCGCCGCTCGGTTGAAGGCACAGCTCATCCAGGCTTATCCTAACCTTGAAGACCAGATCGACAAGACTGTTGACCAGCAGGCCATCGCGTTGGCTGCCCGCCGTGGCGATCTCGAAAAGGAAGCGGCAACGGTTTATGCCAAGTCGTTTACTCAGGAAGAGTTGAAGCAGATTGCGGCCTTCTTCTCCAGCCCGGCTGGCAAGAAGCTGATCAAGGACCAGCCGGTCGCCAATCGTGAGCTTGGCAAGTCCGCCGATATCTGGGCTGCCGGTGTGGCGCGTGATCTCGAAAAGAACACCAATGATGCACTGGTCAAGGTGGCCGGTGCACAGTTGAAGGCGCAGATGCCGGCTTCCGAACCGGCTCCGGCCCCGGCTGCTCCAGCACCCGCCCCGAAGCCTTGATCTGATAATACCGATTGAAGAAAAGCCCGGACTTGGTTCCGGGCTTTATCGTTGGGCCGGTCGGGAATGATCCAGCGGCATTCCGTTGTTGTTGTTATTATCCATTCCCATATAGGGGATGGATGATTTTATGGTTTTTGGCCAGCGGTCATCATTGTTCGCCAGTCCGGCCGATCTACTGAAATTTTCGAGGGACGCTTTGGCCGTCCGTCTTGCGGGAGTTTTCCATGTCATCATTCGATTATGATCTGTTCGTCATCGGCGGCGGCTCCGGCGGCGTGCGCAGCGCCCGGCTTGCGGCCTCCATGGGCAAGCGGGTGGCGATTGCCGAGGAATACCGGTTTGGCGGCACCTGCGTCATCAGGGGCTGCGTGCCGAAAAAGCTGTTCGTCTATGCATCGCAGTTCCACGAGCATTTCGAGGATGCGGCGGGATTTGGCTGGACGGTCGGTGAAAGCCATTTCGACTGGAAGAAGCTGATCGCGGCCAAGGACCAGGAAATCGAACGTCTGGAAGGCCTGTACAGGAAGGGTCTCAACAGCGCCGGTGCGGAATTGATCGAGAGCCGGGCGGAGCTGACTGGCCCCAATCGCGTCCGTCTGCTGGCGACCGGACGGGAAGTGACGGCCGAACGGATCATCATAGCGGTCGGCGGCTCTGCCAATGCGCATGCCTCCTTGCCGGGGCATGAGCTGTGCATCACCTCCAATGAAGCCTTCCATCTGGAGGCGTTGCCCCGCTCGATCGTGATTGCCGGTGGCGGTTATATCGCTGTGGAATTTGCCAATATCTTCCATGGTCTCGGCGTCGATACGACGCTGATCTATCGTGGCAAGGAAATTCTGTCGCGCTTCGACCAGGATATCCGCCGTGGCCTGCACCAGGCCATGGAAGCCAAGGGCATTCGTATTCTCTGCACGGATGTGATCGAGGACGTCGAGAAGATGGCCGCAGGTGGCCTTTCTGTCCGCACCCGCAATAATGGGGTGATTTCTGCTGAAACGGTCATGCTGGCTTTGGGCCGCGATCCCTATACCAAGGGCCTCGGTCTCGAGACGGCGGGTGTTGCTGTCAATGAGCGCGGTGCCATCATCGTCGATCAATACTCACGCACCAACGTGCCGGGCATTTTTGCATTGGGTGACGTGACGGACCGGGTGCAGTTGACACCGGTGGCGATCCATGAGGCCATGTGTTTCATCGAGACGGAATACAAAAACAATCCGACCTCGCCGGATCATGATCTGATCGCCACGGCGGTCTTTTCGCAGCCGGAAATAGGCACGGTCGGCATGACCGAGGAAGAGGCGGCCCGCACGTTCCCGGAAATCGAGATCTACAAGGCCGAATTCCGGCCGATGAAGGCCACCCTGTCGGGACGCACCGAAAAAGTGATCATGAAGCTGGTCGTCAATGCGGCTGACCGAAAAGTGGTCGGCGCCCATATTCTGGGTCATGACGCTGGTGAAATGGCGCAATTGCTTGGCATTACCCTCAAGGCGGGCTGCACCAAGGACGATTTTGATCGCACGATGGCCGTGCATCCGACCGCGTCCGAGGAGCTGGTCACCATGTATAACCCGAGTTACCGGGTCAGAAATGGCGAGCGGGTTTAAAAATCATCAATCCCCCTTAAGATACAGGGAGGCAGGTTACTGCTTCCCTGTTGTCCAAAATCCTTGCAGGATGGTTTTCACCTATGGAAGGCCGATTTGACAGCAAGGTATTGCTTTTCAAGCTTCCATTAAGCGTTTATAAGCCGCCAATCCGAGCGGCCCGCAGGCATGGCCGCGTTTTGTTTAGGTGAAGACGATGGCGCAGAATTGGACCCCGACAAGCTGGAGGCAGAAGCCGATCAAGCAGGCTCCGGCCTATCCGGACCAGGCCGCATTGGCCGCAGCAGAGAAAAAGCTGGCCACTTATCCGCCGCTGGTCTTTGCTGGTGAGGCGCGCCGGTTGAAAAAGGCACTTGCCAATGTGGCTGATGGCAACGGCTTCCTGCTTCAGGGCGGCGATTGTGCCGAAAGCTTTGCCGAACACGGCGCCGACACAATCCGCGACTTCTTCCGCGCCTTCCTGCAGATGGCTGTCGTCCTGACCTTTGGTGCCCAGCTTCCGGTCGTCAAGGTCGGCCGCATCGCTGGCCAGTTCGCCAAGCCGCGCTCGTCGGATTTCGAGCGTCAGGGCGATGTCGAGTTGCCGAGCTACCGTGGCGATATCATCAATGGCATCGATTTCACCGAAGAGTCTCGCGTTCCCGATCCGCATCGTCAGTTGATGGCCTATCGCCAGTCAGCCGCGACGCTGAACCTGCTGCGCGCTTTCGCCATGGGTGGCTATGCCAATCTCGAAAACGTTCATCAATGGATGCTGGGCTTCGTCAAGGACAGCCCGCAGGCAGAGCGTTACCGCAAGCTTGCCGACCGGATTTCCGAGACCATGGATTTCATGAAGGCGGTCGGCATCACGGCGGAAACCAATGCCAGCCTGCGCGAAACCGATTTCTTCACCAGCCATGAAGCGCTGCTTCTCGGCTATGAAGAGGCGCTGACCCGAGTCGATTCGACATCTGGCGATCATTACGCCACATCAGGCCACATGATCTGGATTGGCGACCGTACCCGTCAGGCCGATCATGCCCATATCGAATATTGCCGCGGCATTAAGAACCCGCTGGGTCTCAAATGCGGCCCGTCGCTTCAGGCTGACGATCTTCTCAACCTGATCGACATTCTAAATCCGCAGAATGAAGCGGGTCGTCTGACGTTAATCTGCCGCTTCGGCCACGACAAGGTTGCCGACCATCTGCCGCGCCTGATCCGCGCGGTGGAGCGGGAAGGGCGCAAGGTCGTATGGTCCTGCGATCCGATGCATGGCAACACCATCACGCTCAATCACTACAAGACCCGGCCCTTTGACCGGATCCTGTCGGAAGTGGAAAGCTTCTTCCAGATACACCGGGCCGAAGGCTCGCATCCAGGCGGCATCCATATCGAGATGACCGGCAACGACGTGACCGAATGCACCGGTGGCGCACGCGCCGTTTCCGCTGAAGATTTGCAGGATCGCTACCATACCCATTGCGACCCGCGTCTCAATGCGGACCAGGCGCTGGAACTGGCCTTCCTTCTGGCCGAGCGCATGAAGGGCGGACGAGACGAGAAGCGGCTGAGATCAATCGGGGCCTGATCGTTTAGGCTCAAACCAAAAACCCGTCACGGCATGAACTGCCCCCGAAAGTTGGACATCAACCTTTCCGGGGCAGTTCACGGAGTGACGGTTTTTTATTGACCGAAGAGAGCCGAGCAGTCGCCGTTGGGATTAACGGCAAAAGCTTGCCCGTCAGGATAGTTGGGTTTCGCCGATCTGGCAGAGGATGTGCTCTCTCTCGAAGGCGATATGGCGTCGCAGCCCTTCAAAGAAGCCCCGCAGCATGTAGCCCACGGCCTCCATGTTGACTTCGCGACCGCTGCCGAGTTTGAGCAGGGCATCCGTCAGTTCCTCGGCAAAACACTCATCTTCGCAATGCTCGAAGCGCAACCGGTTCAGCGTCTCGTGCATGCCGCTGCCGCTGCGCGTCGATGTTTCGAGCCAGGGAAACAGGATGCTTTCCTCATAGTGATGGACGCCCTTGATGAGCGGGGTCAGCGCCTTGGCCGCGTAGATGCATTTCTGCCGGTTGATAGTGTTCGGCAGCGAATCGGCGATCTCTTCCAGCTCGGCGCATAGCGCCATTTGCTCCCCATGGGCATGATGCAGCCATTCCAGACTGGTCTCACATGGCGGCAAAGCAAGGGGCCGAGCGTCTCTGGTTTTCGGAAAGCCCGTCTTGTCCAAATTGCTCTGCATTCCGCATCTCCTTCTATTGCCGGCCCGGCACATGCGTAGGGCGTTATTGACAAGCGCGAAGGTGTGAGCCACATCTCCGCCCTGCACGAATGCCGAATATCTCAAATGCATCATGGGCTTGAGATGTCCGGAAATGAAATGCCAGGGCCATTTTTAAAAGAGCCATGGTCGTCGGTCGCAGCGCCGGGCTCTGAACATGGCAACACGGCATCGTGCAAGGGCGCGAAAAATCCCGCCTTGAAGACCGTTTCCCGATCAGGATGCTAACGCGCACTGAAAGGGTCACTCAAGAAACGCCAGAGACCCTTTCCAGGCCATCCGTTGCTCCGCCGCAACTGCCGGTTCGCAATGTCTCCGCATCGGATGCTTGTCCGATGCCTGCGACACAATGCCATTGCCGTCCTTTATATATCGCCGCCTTTGCATGGACTGCCTTGATTTGAATCAAGGTTGCAGAGGCTGCGGAATGTCAAACAGAGACTCGACGCAGAAGTCTATCCATCCGGCAGGCGGCATGGCGCGGCGAGCAAGACTGCTTTTCCTCGAAATGCAAAACGCTCTATCTCGCTGTTTTTACGTACTTTTGCTGGAAATAATCTGGCGCTGTCAGAAAAACGTTCCGGCAACGGAATGGCTTTTCTCATGGAGCGACTGCGCAAACCACAAATCAGGGCGGAACCCTTCCCTTAAGGAGGGGCCGTGCCGACACAAAGCCGTTGGGGGATGCCAACAATGAATTATACTTTCGAGACCATGGTTTTGGCCATTCTGGCCTTTGCCGCGCTGCTCGGGGCGGGTTTCGCCTATGACAGCCTGTTTGCTGCCCATATGTGGGTGGCCTTTTTCGTGCTTCTGGGGGCGACGGTCGTCATGTTGCGCCATATCCGGTTTGCGCCGGTGACGGCTGGCGTGTCGAGTCGTGCAGCGGCGCAACCCAAGTCTGAATATTTCGACGAGGTCATCCGCTATGGCGTCATCGCCACGGTGTTCTGGGGTGTGATCGGCTTTCTTGTCGGGCTGGTCATCGCCTTGCAACTGGCCTTTCCCGATCTGAATTTCGGCCCCTGGCTGAATTTCGGGCGGCTGCGGCCATTGCACACGTCTGCCGTGATTTTTGCCTTTGGCGGCAATGCCCTGATCATTACATCGTTTTATGTGGTGCAGCGCACGTGTCGCAGCCGTTTGTTCGGCGGCACGCTCGGCTGGTTCGTGTTCTGGGGCTATAATTTCTTCATCGTCATGGCTGCCACCGGCTATCTGCTCGGGATCACCCAGGGCCGTGAATATGCGGAACCCGAATGGTATGTCGATATCTGGCTGACAATTGTCTGGGTCGCCTATCTCATTGCCTTTTTGGGCACGATCCTGACTCGCAAGGAGCCGCATATTTATGTGGCGAACTGGTTCTATCTGGCCTTCATCGTCACCATTGCCATGCTGCATATCGTCAACAATCTGGCGATCCCGGTCTCCTTCCTCGGCGTCAAGAGCTATTCAGCCTTCTCCGGCGTGCAGGATGCGCTGACGCAATGGTGGTACGGGCATAATGCCGTCGGCTTCTTCCTGACGGCAGGCTTCCTGGGCATGATGTACTATTTCGTGCCCAAACAGGCCGGTCGCCCGGTCTATTCCTACCGGCTGTCGATCATCCACTTCTGGGCGCTGATCTTCATGTATATCTGGGCCGGTCCGCATCACCTGCATTATACAGCTCTGCCCGATTGGGCGCAGACGCTGGGCATGGTGTTCTCGATCATGCTTTGGATGCCATCCTGGGGCGGGATGATCAACGGACTGATGACGCTTTCGGGTGCCTGGGACAAGATCCGTACCGATCCGATCATCCGGATGATGGTCATGGCCATCGCCTTCTACGGCATGTCTACCTTCGAAGGCCCGATGATGTCGATCAAGACGGTCAATTCGCTCAGCCATTATACCGAATGGACCATTGGTCACGTTCACTCCGGCGCACTCGGCTGGGTTGGCATGATCACCTTCGGCGCGATCTACTACCTGACGCCCAAGCTCTGGCACCGCGACCGTCTCTATTCGATGCGGATGGTCAACTGGCACTTCTGGCTCGCCACGCTCGGCATCGTCGTCTATGCCGCCGTGCTTTGGGTTGCTGGTATACAGCAGGGCTTGATGTGGCGTGAATACGATGCGCAGGGCTTCCTGGTCTATTCCTTCGCGGAAACCGTCAAGGCCATGTTCCCCTACTATGTCATGCGCGCCGTCGGCGGCGGGCTCTATCTCGCCGGCAGCCTGGTCATGGCCTGGAACATCACCATGACCATTCTCGGCCACCAGCGCAACGAGGCGCCTCTTGCAGGTTCGGCCATGGCGCCTGTCCTGCAACCGGCGGAGTAAGGAGGGCACCATGTCCATTCTCGATAAACACAAAATCATCGAAAAAAATGCCAGCCTGCTGCTTTTGGGTTCGCTGCTGGTGGTTGCGATAGGCGGTATCGTCGAAATCGCACCGCTGTTCTATCTCCAGAACACCATCGAAAAGGTGGAGGGCATGCGGCCCTACTCGCCGCTCGAGTTGGCCGGTCGCGACATCTACATCCGCGAAGGCTGTTACCTCTGCCACAGCCAGATGATCCGGCCGTTCCGTGACGAAGTGGAACGTTACGGTCATTACTCCCTGGCGGCGGAATCGATGTACGACCATCCGTTCCAATGGGGTTCCAAGCGCACCGGGCCGGATCTGGCCCGGGTCGGGGATCGCTACTCGAACGATTGGCATGTCCAGCACCTGAGCGATCCGCGCTCGGTCGTGCCGGAATCGATCATGCCGAAATACGCGTTCCTGAAAGAGACGCCGCTGAAGATCACCAATGTCTCCATGGATCTGAAGGTCAACAGCGAAGTCGGCGTGCCCTATACCCAGGACATGATCGACAATGCCAAGGCCGATCTGGCTGCCCAGGCGGACCCGAATGCCGATACCACGGCATTGCTGGCCCGCTATCCCAAGGCGAAAGTCGGCGATTTCGACGGCAACCCGGCGGTTCTGTCCGAAATGGACGCGCTGATCGCTTATCTGCAAATGATCGGCACTTTGGTGGACTTCACCAAATATGACGACGCAACCGGCTACCGTTGAGGAGGGCGTCATGGAAGGAACCGAAATCTATACGGCCATGCGCCATTTCGCCGACAGCTGGGGCATGCTCGCCATGCTGCTGTTTTTCGCGGGCGCCATTCTCTTCGTCTTTCGTCCGGGCGCCAAAGAGCGGGCGGAAGATGCTGCCTCTATCCCCTTGCGGGAGGACTGATCATGTCTGACAAACACATTGACGAAATCAGCGGTGTCGAAACCACGGGTCATGAATGGGACGGCATCCGCGAGCTGAACAACCCGATGCCGCGTTGGTGGGTCTATACCTTCTACGCCACCATCGTCTGGGCGATCGGCTATACGGTGGTCTATCCGGCCTGGCCGATGCTCTCCACCAATACCAAGGGCCTGTTCGGTTACACCAACCGTGCCGCTGTCACCGCCGAGCTTGCAGAGGCCAAGGCAGCGCAATCGGTGTTTACCGACAAGATCGCCGCCCTGCCGATCAAGGATATCCTGGCCGATAAGGATCTGACCGAATTCGCCACCGCTGGTGGTGCTGCGGCCTTCAAGGTCAATTGTACCCCCTGTCACGGTTCTGGTGCGGCCGGTGGCCCCGGCTATCCGAACCTGAACGACGATGACTGGCTGTGGGGCGGCAGTGTGGATGCCATCTACACGACGCTGCAACACGGTATTCGCTACACGAGCGATCCGGAAACCCGGGCGTCGGAAATGCCGGCCTTCGCCGACATCCTGAAGCCCGAGGAAATCCGTCAGGTCTCCGCCTATGTCGTCAGCCTTACGGGCAAGCCGTCCAACGACGCATTGGTTGCGCCTGGAAAGCAGGTCTTCATGGACAATTGTGTTGCCTGCCACGGTGAAAAGGCCGAGGGCAACCGCGATCTCGGTGCGCCCAATCTCGGCGACGCCATTTGGCTGAAGGTCAACGGCGAGCAGGAGATCATCCAGCAGGTGGCTCATCCCAAGCATGGCGTCATGCCCGGATGGTCAGCGCGTCTAGGCGATACGACAGTCAAGGAACTGACCGTCTACGTCCACTCACTCGGCGGCGGGGAGTGATAAAGAGCCGCCGGGGCTCAATAGTTCCGGCGGCTCTCCTTTGATCTAGCAGGAAGATGGGTTTAGCGAAGGCAGGCTAGGTACAGCATCATCCCAATTGCAGCTTTGTGCCCGATATTAGACACTGTCCGACCAGACAGCCAGTTCATAGCCATCCAGGTCACGGAAGTGAAATCGCCGACCGCCGGGAAAGGGAAAGATCGGGCGGGTGATCGTGCCGCCTGCGCTTTCCACGCTGCTCAAGGCCTGTTCCAAATCATCGGCAAACAGGATGACGAGCGGCCCGCCGGTTGCCGAGACCGGGGCCGTCGTGGTAAATCCACCTTTCAGCCGACCATCGTTGAATTCGGCATAATCCGGTCCGTAATCGGTAAAGGACCAGCCAAAGGCCGTGGCGTAGAATTGTTTTGAGGCCGAAATGTCGCGCACGTTGAATTCGATATAATCAATTTGATCGTTGCGTTGCGTCATGCTCGACCATCTCCCTTGGATTGTGTTTTCCTGCTGCCCAATCCCTTAAACCGGTTGCGGTTTAAGGCGAAAATTATGCGGCACTACAAAGGCGCTAAAGTGAACTCTAACGCACTCATAGGATGCATTGAGTGCGTGACGGCTCCCGTGACGCATAATTATAAGACGTGGCACAATTTTTAACTGCATTGTTCATTATTTCTTACCGAAAAGGCGCAATCTTAGCGCCAAGCTCGTAAAAACACAATTATTGCGCCTAGTTTGAAGAATGAGATAGTCTTGTTTTCAGAAACTGCGGATCAAAAAGCATTTTTGCTGTCGTCTGCCCATAAGGCGCGGGCGTCCATGGCATTGCATGGCAGCGGAACAGCGGCAGTTTACAATGTGATGGCTGGGCTATCCACGTCCATTCTGCTTCTGGCCGAGGCGAATAACGTGAGTGTCGTTGTCGGCTGGATGACAGCGTTGGCTGTCGCGACGTTATTTCGCTTCCTGTTGTCGCGCCATCTGCTGCACCGTCACTATGCCTCTTCCAATCCGGATGACGTGCTTCGGCTGATGTGCATCACGGCCTGTCTGCAAGGGATCGTCTGGGCTCTACTGCCGACAGCGGTGGTCGATATGGACTTGCTGGGCCGTGATGCGTCTATTCTGGTGGTTATCGGCGGTCTGGTGGCGACAGCCATGTTCCGCCAGGCCGGCACCAGTCAGGTCGCCTTCAGCTACTGTATTCCGATGATTTTAGCGATATTGTGGAATTTCGCGATTCATGGTGGCATCATTGCGACCGTCTCCACGTTTAATTTCATCGTATTGGCCATATTCATGTCGCATCTGCTGTTGAAGGCGGACAGGACATTTATGGAAAGCGAAATGGCCAAGCTGAGCAGCCAGGCCGCGACGCAATCGCTGACCATTGCCAATGAGGACATTCACCACAAGAATTTGCGGCTGGAGGTTCTGGCCAACGGTGATCCCGTGACGGGGCTGTTCAACAGGATCTACTTCAATGGACGACTCGCGGGGGAAATTGCTGCTGCCAAAGTCGGAAACCGGGAAATTGGCCTGTTATTGGTCAATGTCGATCGGTTCAAGCTGATCAACGATGCTTTTGGTCATCGCGGTGGAGACCAGTTTCTGGCGATCCTGGGGCAGAGGTTGAAAAATGCCGCCGGTGGTGATGCCGTCACAGCCCGGATCAGCGGTGATGAATTTGCAATTCTGTTGCGGAACGGCGACGTGCGGCAGGATTGCCGAGCGCTTGCTGAGACCGTTATCGCCGCGTCTATGGTTCCTATTGCCGTCCATGGCACTCAGGTCAGTCCTGGTTTGAGCGCCGGGATTGCGTTTTTTCCCGACCATGCGGAAAATGGTGACGGGCTGTTTACCTGTGCCAGCATGGCTTTATCGGATGCCAAGCAGGACGGTCGCGGTCAATTGCGGGAATTCGATCATCAGATCAAACAGCGCATCGATCGCCAACGGCGTATCGAGCAGGACCTGCCGGCAGCACTTCGCGACACTGCGCTTGAGACCTGGTTCCAGCCACAGGTCGATCTCGCGACGGGCAAGATCGTCGGTTTCGAGGCGCTGGTTCGCTGGTTCCATCCAGAGTTCGGGGCGATTGCCCCGCCTGAAATCGTCAATGCCGCCCAGGCCATGCAGATGTGTGAGGCGTTGACCGGTTTCGTGACAGAAAATATCTGCCAGCTGCTCAACAGGCTGAAAGAGCTAGGCATGCCGGAGACGGCTGTCGCCTTGAACGTATCGCCGCGCGAATTTGCGCTCTATGACGTATCAGTCATGCTGGACCGGATTACCACTGCCTATGGTGTCAGTCGGAACCTTCTGGAAGTGGAGATTACCGAGGAAACCATTCTGGA
Source organism: Gillisella vitis (assembly GCF_021559775.1). Taxonomy (GTDB): domain Bacteria; phylum Pseudomonadota; class Alphaproteobacteria; order Rhizobiales; family Rhizobiaceae; genus Allorhizobium; species Allorhizobium ampelinum. The sequence continues at coordinate 1,282,880 of NZ_CP056047.1, forward strand.
TCCGGCGGTCGCGGGTGAACAACTGACCCGGCTTGAAAATAGCGGCTATAAACTGACGGTAGATGATTTCGGCATGGGATACTCGTCCTTGGCCTATTTGATCAGCCTGAAGATCACCCGGTTGAAGATCGATCGCAGTTTTGTCACCGGTATCAGTAATTCTCCAAAGAACAAGGCGCTTGTTGTCGCCCTGGTTGGTCTCGGCCGCGCACTGGGTGTTGATATCGTTGCGGAGGGCGTAGAAACGGTGGCGGATGCCAGGACATTGACCGAAATCGGCTGCACGATAGGCCAGGGCTATCATTTCTCCCGGCCTATGCCCGCCGATATGCTGCCCAAATGGCTCGACTTTAAAAAAAAGCAACTGAGTGAGAAAAAATCACGGCGCGCCGTGGCCTGAGGGAGGCCAGTCAGGGACATGATCCCTTGGTTTTTCCGAGAATGCCAAGGGATAAAAACTTTAGCGAAATTGTTGCTTTTTTGTTCTGATTTTCGTCTGGCGCACTTCACTTTGCCTGCGGTCTTATCCATATTCGGACCATGGCCAGATCTCCGAAAAAATCTCCCGTCCGTAACAATGACAACCCATCGCAGGATGAGGCAGGATCGCCGTATGCCGGTGGGTTTGAAGAGGCACCGCAGGCAGCTTTTGAAGGAGCGCCCTTGAGCGGGAGTGTCGCAGATTGGGTGAAGCAGCTGGAAGCGGAAGCGGAAGCCGGGGGGATTGAAAGCCAACGGGAACTCGCCTCCAAGGCTGGCAAGCATCGCAAGAAGATCGAAATCGAAGCGCGCAGGCATGCCGAAAAGATAGCGCTTGAGAAGAGCACGGGCCGCAAGACTGGGGCCGCCGACCCCGTAAAGGCCGGTCGCACTGCCAAGGCCAAGAGCGAAGACGGCGGCAGCGCCATGCGCACCTCACGCGGCGTGTCGATCGGCGCATCTTCCGATCCGGCCACGCGCGCCGCTGCCGGTCTTAATCCTGTTTCTGGCATGGACACGTCGCTTGAAGACGCGCAGAGCCTTGCCCCCGGCGCTGTGACGGCGACCGTAGAGGCGCTGTCAGCGCTGATTGAAAGCGGCAATCCGCTGTTCAAGGGTGGTAAGATCTGGGCGCCGCATCGGCCCGCCAGGCCGGAAAAGTCCGAGGGGGGAATCCCGATCCGCATGGTGTCGGATTACGAACCGGCGGGCGATCAGCCAACGGCAATCAAGGATCTGGTGGAAGGCATCAATGCCGGGGAGCGCAGTCAGGTTCTGCTCGGCGTAACCGGCTCCGGCAAGACCTTCACCATGGCCAAGGTGATCGAGGCGACCCAGCGGCCAGCGGTGATTCTGGCGCCGAACAAGACGCTGGCGGCCCAGCTCTATTCGGAATTCAAGCATTTTTTCCCCGACAATGCGGTGGAATATTTCGTTTCCTACTACGATTACTATCAGCCGGAAGCCTATGTGCCGCGTTCGGATACGTTTATCGAGAAGGAAAGCTCGATCAACGAGCAGATCGACCGTATGCGCCATGCAGCCACCCGCGCCATCCTGGAGCGCGACGATTGCATTATCGTCGCCTCGGTGTCCTGCATCTACGGTATCGGCTCGGTCGAAACCTATACGGCGATGACCTTCCAGATGTCGGTCGGCGACCGGATCGATCAGCGGCAATTGCTGGCCGACCTCGTGGCCCAGCAATACAAGCGGCAGGACATCAATTTCGTGCGCGGCTCTTTCCGGGTGCGGGGCGATACGATTGAAATCTTCCCCGCCCACTTGGAGGATGCCGCCTGGCGGATTTCGATGTTTGGCGATGAAATTGATGCAATTACCGAATTCGATCCGCTGACCGGCCACAAGACCGGCGATATGAAGTCGGTGAAGATCTATGCCAATTCGCACTATGTCACGCCGCGCCCGACGCTGAACGGGGCGATCAAGGCGATCAAGGAGGAGTTGAAGCAGCGGCTGGCGGAGTTGGAAAAGGGCGGGCGGCTGCTGGAGGCGCAAAGGTTGGAGCAGCGGACCCGCTACGATATCGAAATGATGGAAGCGACCGGCGCCTGCGCTGGCATTGAAAACTATTCGCGCTACCTGACGGGCCGCGCACCAGGCGAACCGCCGCCGACGCTGTTCGAATATATTCCCGATAATGCCTTGCTGTTCATCGATGAAAGCCATGTCTCCGTCAGCCAGATCGGCGGCATGTATCGTGGCGACTTCAGGCGCAAGGCGACGTTGGCCGAATACGGCTTCCGGCTGCCCTCCTGCATGGATAACCGGCCATTGCGATTTGAGGAATGGGACGCCATGCGTCCACCAACCGTTGCGGTTTCGGCGACGCCCGGCAGTTGGGAGCTGGAGCAATCGGGCGGCGTGTTTGCCGAGCAGGTTATTCGTCCAACCGGCCTGATCGATCCGCCGGTCGAAGTGCGCTCCGCCAAGACCCAGGTTGATGATGTCTTGGGCGAGATCAAGGAAACCTCGCTTAAGGGCTATCGCACGCTGGTAACGGTGCTGACCAAGCGCATGGCCGAAGACCTGACGGAATATCTGCATGAGCAGGGCGTGCGGGTGCGCTATATGCATTCGGATATCGACACGCTGGAACGCATCGAAATCCTGCGTGATCTCAGGCTCGGTGCCTTCGATGTGCTGGTTGGTATCAACCTGTTGCGCGAGGGGCTGGACATTCCTGAATGCGGCTTCGTCGCCATTCTCGACGCCGACAAGGAAGGCTTCCTGCGCTCGGAAACTTCGCTGATCCAGACCATTGGCCGTGCGGCGCGTAATGTCGATGGCAAGGTCATTCTCTATGCGGACCAGATCACCGGCTCCATGCGGCGTGCCATGGACGAGACGTCGCGCCGCCGGGAAAAGCAGGTGGCTTACAATCTCGAACACGGGATCACGCCGGAATCGGTCAAGTCAAAAATTTCCGACATTCTCGATTCGGTCTATGAGCGCGACCATGTGCGTGCCGACATTTCCGGGGCAAGCGGCAAGGGCTTTGCCGCCGGCGGTCATCTGGTCGGCAACAATCTCCAAGCCCATCTTTCGGCGCTGGAAAAGCAGATGCGCGATGCCGCCGCCGATCTCGATTTCGAAACCGCAGCCCGTTTGCGCGACGAAATCAAGCGTTTGAAAGAAGTCGAACTGGCCAGCATGGGTGATCCCGGCGAAAAGGCAGCGGCCCGGGCGCAAGAGCAAGCGGTGGCAGGCCAGCCTGCTAGCGGTGCAACCGATGTTTCCCGTCAGGATTCCAGTGAAACTGGCTCCTATTTCGCCAAGCCATCCCTGGATGACATGGGTCCTGGCACGGACACGGCCAAGCCACTGTTTCGCAAGAACAGCCTGGATGAAATGACTGTTGGGCGGACGGAAAAGCCTGTTCCCGGCAAGCTTCCTGAAAAGCCGGTTCCGAAAATCGGCGATTCCAAAATCGACGATCCACGCCCCATCGTTCGCGCCAAATCTGGGGTCGGTTCCTATGAAGATGCCGGGGATCAGAAACGCAAGACACGCACCAAGGGGAAAACTGGCAAGCCGGGACGGTGAATTAAGTTGTATTTTCCGGTCCGAAAATTCGTAAAAACAAATAGATAGAGAAACGCGGTGTCTCCGTGAGGCATTAAAGGTCTCTAAATTTTGTTAGAAAACGTAAAAACCGTTGACACATCTCCAGATAGATGAAAACAGGATTCAACCGAAAAGCCCCCCTTTCGGTTGAATCCTATAGCATCGTGTAAAAACCCAAACCGGTACGATGCTATAGGATCTAGCTTGCGCGGCGGTTGTTTCCGAAATTCTGTCCCAAACCTTTGTCGATTATCTCAACGCAATTGGTCAACGCTCGCCGAGGGTGAGCGCCACACCTTCACCGCGTGGGTCGTGAGCGCCTGCCAGGCTGCCATCTGGGGCGATGGCGATAACGCCTGCCTGGCCCGCGATTGGACTTTGCGGCTCAATGGGTGCGATCTGGTGGCCGAGATCGGCGAGACGATCGAGGACGGGCTGGCCGCAATCGGCTTCGATTTTCAAACTGTCGCGGCTGTCGGAAAATGTTTTGCCCAGTAAGAACCGTGGTCCGGCCAAGGCTTGCGCCGGAGGTTGCGCATAATCGATCAGCCGTGTCAGCAGCATGGCCAGGGTCTGCGGTTGGCCGTCTGCACCTTGGGTACCATAGATCAGGGCCGGTTTGCCGTCGCGTAGTGCAAGTCCCGGGTTGAGGGTATAAAACGGTCTTTTTCCCGGTTGCAGGAAATTCGGGCTTTTCGGATCAAGCGAGAAGGCCGCACCCCGGTTTTGCCAGAGAATGCCGGTATCGCCGACGACAACGCCGCTGCCCCAATCGAAATAAGTGCTTTGCAACGTGCTGACGCTTTGTCCCGCAGCGTCAGTCGCGCCGAAGAACACCGTGTCCCCGGTTCGGTAGGGATGCGGCCAGTCCAGCGCCCGGTCTGGGTTGATGGCCCTGGCTGCCTGTTGCAATCGTTCTGCCGACAGCCATTCCCGCACGGGTTGATTGGCAAAATCCGGATCGGCGATCCGGTCGCGGGTCAGGAAAGCCTGTTTCACCGCCTCAACCACCAGATGCAGATGCTGGGCGCTGCCGGGGGTGAGGGCGGACAGGTCGAAATGCTGGAGAATGCCCATGATCGCAAGAGTGGAGATCCCTTGTGTCGGCGGCGGCGGCGCGAGAAGCTCCAGCCCGCGATAGGATAGACGCGCCGGTTCCACCTGCCGCGTGCGTGTGGCTGTCAGATCGGCAAGGGTTATTGGCGACCCAACGGCCCGAAGCCCATCGGCGATACGCTGGGCCAGGGTGCCTTGGTGAAAACTGCGCGCACCATGGCTGGCAATATCCACCAGGGAGCGGGCCAGCTCTGGCTGGCGAAAGACCTCTCCCGTGGCAAAGGGTTGTCCATTGTTGAAAAACAGGTTGATGAAGCCCGGCCAGTCGGCTAGCACATCCTTGCGCATATCGAGCCAGAATCCTTGCGAGCGGCTGACCGGAAAACCGTGTTGCGCATGATGAATGGCATCCTGCAACAGGTCGCCGAACACCTGTTTGCCACCCCAATACTCAATGGAATAGCGGTGAACGGTCTCCCAGGCATCAACAGTGGCGGCGGTGGTCAGGGTCGAAAGCGGACCGCGCAGCGGAATACTGTCACCGGTAAATTCCGGTAGCTTTGCGGCTGCCTGACCGATCCCCATAAAACAAGTCTGGCGACCTTGCCGGTCGGCCAGAATCCAGACTGAGTCGCCGCCCAGGCCGCAGAAATGCGGGTAGACGACGGCCATGGCGGCGGCCATGGCGATGGCGGCTTCCGCTGCCGTGCCGCCACGCTCCAGAACAGCCAGTCCGGCAGCGCTTGCCAGGGGATGCGGGCTGGTGACCATTCCAGAGTCAGGGCCGGAAGCAGCGTGTGTCGTGGGGGAAATGGTATGAGATGCAGAGGGCATGGGTACGTTCCGGCAAGAGGCGGGGAATAATCAACCCCAAGCCTGACACGGAACACCAAATTACCGCAATCCTGACTTTGCTTTAAACCTCGCCTCCGGCCAGGAAATACGCCATGATCCGACCCGTATTTTACCTGTCTGTTTGGCCGTGCGATTGCCCATCTGTCTGAAAGCCGATCCTCCCATGAGCGCCACTCTCGTCGTTTTCAATGCCCGCAATGGTCTCGGTGATCCCGTTGATATCGTTATTGCCGAGTCTACAATTGCCGCTATCGGCCCGGCGGCGGGTGAGGGCGTTTCAACGGAAAAACCGCGCATCGATGCTCGTGGCGGTCTGGTCCTGCCGGGCCTGGTCGATGGTCATGTGCATCTGGATAAGACGCTGATCGGCATGCCGTTCATTCCCCATATTCCCGGAGGCACGGTCGCCGAGCGGATCCGGGCCGAAAAAGCGCTGCGCCGCTCGCTGCCTTTGCCGGTCGAGGTGCGTGGGGCTAAGCTGCTGGAGAAGATGGCCACCTATGGCACCGTCGCCTGCCGTAGCCATGCCGATATCGATACGGAAGTCGGGTTGGCAGGGCTAGAAGCCATATTGTCCCTGAAGCAAAGCCATGCTCATCTGGTCGATATTCAGACAGTGGCGTTTCCACAGTCCGGCGTGCTGGCCGATCCCGGCACTGCTGATCTGCTGGAGCAGGCGGTCAAGGCGGGTGCGGACCTGATCGGTGGTCTTGATCCAGCCGGGATAGATGATGACATTACCGGCCACCTGAACGCGATTTTTGCTATCGCCGGACGTCACGGCGTGGGGGTGGATCTGCATCTACACGATCCGGGCCCGCTCGGGGCTTTCGAAATCCGCCAGATCGCCAAGCGCGCTCTGGCACATGGGCTTCAGGGCAAATGCGCCGTCAGTCATGCCTATTGCCTGGGCGCGCTGGATGATATGGATTTCGGGCGCACAGCAGAAGCGCTGGCGCGCGCCGATGTGGCGATCATGACCACCGGCCCCGGCGATACCAGCATGCCGCAGATCAAGCGGCTGAAAGCTGCGGGCGTGCGGGTGTTTTCCGGCAATGACAATATCCGCGATGCCTGGTCGCCGCTCGGCAATGGCGATCTTTTGGAGCGGGCGAGCATTCTCTGCGACCGGCAGAACTTTCGCGCCGATGCCGACCTTGAACATGCTTTCGCGCTTGTCAGTACCCTCTCGGCTGAGGTTTTAGGACGCAGCAATGCGACACTCGGCAAAGGGTGTCCCGCCGATTTCATCATTCTGCCGGTTGCCTCGATTGCCGAAGCAGTGGCGGCGCGTCCGATGGAGCGCATGGTATTTAAGGCAGGTGTGCTGGTTGCCAGCAATGGCAATCTCGTCGCCTCATGACTGTCATCCGTGCATGGGATATTGGTTGCGGGTGGGAATAAATTTCATGCGGCAGAGACGGATGATGGGTCAGTCGGAAAGGAAAATGAAAACGCATGGCGATTGATTTCGTGTTGCGCCGCGCCAGGCTGCCATTGTCGGCGCAGCCGCTGGACATCGCCTTTGAGGCGGGGCGGATCGTTGCGCTGGAAGCGGATTTCCGCTGTGATGCGCCGCAAGAGGATGCGGCAGGCCGGTTGGTCTGCGCCGGGTTGATCGAAACCCATCTGCATCTCGACAAGGCAGGGATCATCGGGCGCTGCCGGGTGTGTAGCGGAACGCTGGCGGAAGCCGTGTCGGAGACCTCGAAAGCCAAGCAGGCCTTTACCGAGGAAGATGTCTATGCCCGCGCCGCCGATGTCGTGGAACGGGCCATCGTCCAAGGCACGACCCGGATCAGGACCTTCGTGGAAATCGATCCGCGCGCGGGTTTCCGGTCGTTTTCGGCGATCCGCAAGCTGAAGACCGATTACGCCCATCTGGTCGATATCGAAATCTGCGCTTTTGCCCAGGAAGGGTTGACCAATGAGCCGGAAAACGAGCGGATGCTGGAAATCGCCCTGTCGCAAGGGGCCGATTTGATTGGTGGCTGCCCTTACACCGATCCAAGGCCCGCCGAGCATATTTCCCGTATTTTCGAGCTCGCGCAACGCTTCGATGTGCCTGTCGATTTTCACCTTGATTTCGATCTCGATCCTTCCGGGTCCAACCTGCCGACGGTCATTGCCCAGACGCTGGCGCGTGGCTATCAAGGCAAGGTGTCCGTTGGCCATGTCACCAAGCTTTCCGCAATTTCTCCCGACGAAGTGGAGCGGGTGGCAAAGCAATTGGCCGAGGCGGGTATTACCGTGACGGTTCTGCCCGCCACCGACCTGTTTCTGACCGGTCGGGATATCGATCATCTTTGCCCAAGGGGAGTTGCTCCGGCGCATCTTCTGGCCCGCCAGGGGGTGAATGTCACCATCTCCACCAATAATGTTCTCAACCCGTTTACGCCGTTTGGCGATGTCTCGCTGATGCGCATGGCCAATCTCTACGCCAATGTTGCCCAACTGGCGACGCCTGCGGATCTGAACCAGGTCTTCGAGATGATCACTCGCTATCCGGCCCGGCTGATGGGGCTGGATGAACAGCTTAAGGTTGGGGCTGTGGCTGATCTTGTCCTGTTTGATGCCGTCTCAGGTGCCGAGGCCGTGGCGACGATTGCACCGGCGGTTACTGGTTGGAAAAACGGTGTGAAGACGTTCGAACGCAAGCCGCCGCAGCTCTATCGGTAACGTCGGAATGTCAGCACGCGGTCATCTCTCCGTCATGTTTGCGTGCTGATGTCCGCCCGACTTTCTATCGGGAATTTACTTTCTATTTCAGGAGTTTGCATGCGTTTGTTGTTCCTGCCAGCTGTGGTTGCTGCCATGACCGTTTCTTACCCGAGCCTTGCCGCCGCGCCCGCCTCCTGGCCGGATACGCCTGTGTCGCGGTTGCAGGCATTGGCCGTATTGCAAACGCTGAATGCCGACCTGCTGAGCCATGACAGTGCCACGCTGACGCTGGACCGCTGGTGCAGCACCCATAAGCTGGCGGATGGAGCAAAAATCACAGCAGAGCGGGTAAAGGATGTCGACAAGCCCGCCACGGGAGAGATTCGCGCCGCCCTCAAGGTCGCGGATGGTGACAAGGTCGGCTATCGCCGGGTGCGATTGAAATGCGGCGACCGTATCCTGTCCGAAGCCGACAACTGGTATGTGCCGGCCAGGCTGACGGATGACATGAACAAGGTGCTCGACACGACGGACGGTGCGTTCGGTCGTGTGGTGCAGCCTTTGCATTTCCAGCGGCACACGATATCCGCCGAGCTTTTGTGGAAGCCATTGCCGGACGGATGGGAGATGGGCAGTGTGGTGCCACCGGCCAGCGGCGATCCCTTGTCGGTGCCTGAATATGTTCTCCAGCACAAGGCATTGCTGAGTGTGCCGGATGGAACGCCGATCAGCATGGTGGTGGAAACCTATCGCCACGACCTGCTTGATTTTACGCCGCCGAAGCTCGATACCAACTAATGTCTCCGCTCCATAGTGAGTTTTTAGCATGTCGAATACAAATGCCCGTCTTGTCGATCATCTGGTGCTTCCGGTGGAAACGCTGGAGGCGGCGCGAAGCCGCCTGACCGCTCTTGGCTTTACAGTCGCACCGGATGGGCACCATCCCTTCGGCACGGTCAATGCTTGCCTATTCCTGGCTGATGGGATCTATCTGGAGCCCTTGGCGATCAACGACCATGAGGCTGTGGACGCAGCCATTGCCAAGGGCAATGTCTTCATCGCGCGTGATCGCACCTTCAGGCAAGTGTGTAGCCAGGGTCTCTCGGCGATTGTTACCGCATCGCAGGACGCCAAGGCGGATCATGCGGCCTTTGTCGCGGCCGGGATGACAGGTGGCGACATGCTGGAATTTTCAAGGCCCATGCGGCTGCCGGATGGGAGCGAGACTGTTGCCCGCTTTCACCTTGCCTTTTCAGCGCGGGAGGTTGAGCCGTTCTTTCTGTTTGCCTGCGAGCGGGTCAATCCGTTGCCCGCTGACAGGAAAGCGCTCGAAACCCATGCCAATGGCGTCGTCGGTTTGACGCGGGTGTTTTTCTATGCGCCGAAGCCAGCGCTTTATGCCAGTTGGTTACAAACCATATTGGGCGTAGCAGCCAGAGAGACCACCAATGGATTGGCCTTCGACGCCGCCAATCTGTCGATAGAAATCATTTCCGGCGAGACGAAGAACAAGGCCCTGGTGGCCGAGGCACTGGTGTTTACGGTTGCTGATCTTGAGGTGACAGCGGCGGTTCTGGCTGCTAATGGCGTTGCCCATGAGAGACTAGCGGGCGGCATTACCGTCCCGGCCGCGCCCGGACAGGGCGTTGCCTTTCTGTTTGAGGAGAATACGCCATGACCGCTTCTGCCCTGCCGAATGCAACCGTCACCATTGGCGAAGGCGCCAAGACGGTCTCCTTCTCCAACAGTGCGAAAATTTCGCTGATCTGCGGTCCCTGCCAGATGGAAAGCCGCGAGCACGCCTTCATGATGGCGGGCGGGATCAAGGAAATCTGCGACAAACTCGGCATTGGCCTTGTCTATAAATCCTCCTTCGACAAGGCAAACCGCACCTCGCTGAAAGCTGGGCGCGGCATTGGCATCGAGCAGGGTCTGGCGATTTTTGCCGACCTTAAAAAGGAATTCGGCTTTCCTGTCCTGACAGACATTCACAGCGAAGACCAGTGCGCCGAAGTGGCTGAAGTGGTCGATGTGTTGCAGATCCCGGCCTTCCTGTGCCGCCAGACCGATCTTCTGATTGCTGCGGCGAAGACCGGGAGGGCGATCAATGTCAAGAAGGGTCAGTTTCTGGCGCCCTGGGACATGAAAAATGTCATGGAAAAAATTACCCTCTCGGGCAATCCCAATGTGATGCTCTGCGAGCGCGGCGCTTCCTTCGGTTATAACACGCTGGTCTCCGACATGCGCTCGCTGCCGATCATGGCAGGCATGGGTGCGCCGGTGATCTTCGATGCCACGCACTCGGTACAGCAACCGGGCGGGCAGGGCGGCTCGACCGGTGGCCAGCGCGAATTCGTCGAAACACTGGCGCGCGCCGCAGTGGCCGTTGGTGTGGCGGGCCTCTTCATCGAATCGCATCAGGACCCAGACAATGCCCCGTCCGATGGTCCCAATATGGTTTACCTGAAGGACCTTGAGCGTTTGCTGGAAAAGCTGTTGGCGTTTGACGCCGTCACCAAGGCGGCCTGACCTGGACCATGTCATTGTAATTTTCAATTCATCGGCTAAGACAGGGCGAACAGAGCCTTGTTCAGCCTTTACAGCAGGGAGTGACCATGACCGCTATTACCGACATTATTGCCCGCGAGATTCTCGACAGCCGCGGCAATCCGACCGTCGAAGTCGATGTCTATCTGGAAGATGGCAGCATGGGCCGCGCTGCGGTTCCGTCGGGCGCTTCCACAGGCGCCCATGAAGCCGTTGAGCTGCGCGATGGCGGCAAGCGTTATCTGGGCAAGGGCGTCGAAAAGGCGGTCGAAGCCGTCAACAGCGAAATCTATGACGCCATCGGCGGCCATGACGCTGAAAACCAGATCCAGATCGACACGATCATGCGCGAGCTGGACGGCACGCCAAACAAGTCGCGCCTCGGTGCCAACGCCATTCTCGGCGTGTCGCTGGCCGTGGCCAAGGCCGCTGCCGAAGCCTCCGGCCTGCCCCTCTATCGCTATGTCGGTGGTCCGAACGCCCGCATCCTGCCTGTGCCAATGATGAACATCATCAATGGCGGCGCGCATGCCGACAACCCGATCGACTTCCAGGAGTTCATGATCATGCCTGTCGGCGCGGACAATATCCGTGATGCCGTGCGCATGGGCTCTGAGGTGTTCCATACGCTGAAGAAGGAACTCTCGGCACAGGGCTTCAACACCAATGTCGGTGATGAAGGTGGCTTCGCACCGGGCTTGAAAAGTGCGCCGGAAGCTCTTGATTTCATCATGAAATCGATTGAGAAGGCTGGCTACCGCCCAGGCGAAGACATGTATCTGGCGCTCGACTGCGCTTCGACCGAATTCTTCAAGGACGGCAAATACGTTCTGGAAGGCGAAGGCCGGACGCTGGAGCCGGAAGCCATGGCGGAATATCTGGCTGAACTGGCTGCCAAATACCCGATCATCTCCATCGAAGACGGCATGGGCGAAGACGATTGGGACGGCTGGAAATACCTGACCGACAAGATCGGTGCGACGACCCAGCTGGTTGGCGACGACTTGTTCGTCACCAACTCCGCCCGCCTGCGCGACGGTATCCGCATGGGTGTCGCTAACTCGATCCTCGTCAAGGTCAACCAGATCGGTTCGCTGTCGGAAACGCTGGATGCCGTTGAGACCGCGCACAAGGCCGCCTATACCGCCGTCATGTCGCATCGTTCCGGCGAAACCGAAGACTCGATCATTGCCGACCTGTCGGTTGCCACCAATTGCGGGCAGATCAAGACCGGCTCACTGTCGCGTTCCGACCGGCTGGCCAAGTACAACCAGCTGATCCGCATTGAGGAACTGCTGGGACCGCAGGCCGCTTATGCCGGTACGTCCATTCTGAAGGCCTGATGCCGCTGGCGGAGCCGCTCGTTCCGCAACCGCCCTTCTCTCAAGCCCGCGCCGCGCAAACGGTGCGGGCTTTTTGCATTGAGGGGATGCCGAACTTTTTCGTAACAAGGTCAATACTCGGTTAAGCAAATGGCTCTAATGTCTCTGCAAAGATGTTGTGCGTTGCAAGGCCAAATCGAGAATGTGGACACGTCACCATAAGAACCGTAAATTTGGACGCCTGGTGCTTCCTGCCGTTACCATCGCCTTTATCGGCTATTTCGGCTATCACAGCATTCATGGTGATTACGGATTGAAGGCCGGTGAGCATTTCGATGTGGTGCGGGCCGAGCGCAGCAAGGAACTGGCAGCGCTCATTCACGACCGCAAAAAGCTGGAAACTCAAGTAAAACTGCTCAGCGACGGCTCGCTTGAACGCGATATGATCGATGAAAAAGCCCGATATCAGCTGAATATGTCTCGTCCTGATGAGATCGTGATTTTCAATCGCTAGTGTGGATCACATCTTTGGCGACAATGCCCGTCATATTTAGGGGATCGTTGATTAACTGAAATCAAGTTAATCGCAAAAAATTATTAAAAATCTGGTGTTTATACGGAATGGAAGGCATGCATTTAATGCATTGCGGCCTGTCCCATTCTTGCATATGGTGTGTGCCAATCAAAAACCCTTACACAACTCAGGGAGGGATGAATGGCGCCGCGCAAAAACGCGACTGCTTCGAGCCGCAAACCGGCAGCAAAGCCTGCAAAGGGCGATTTCGCTGTGGGGACGATTGAAGAATTCGACCGCGAAAAGGAGCTGAAAGCGTATCGCGAAATGCTTCTGATCCGCCGCTTCGAGGAAAAGGCCGGTCAGCTTTACGGCATGGGCTTCATCGGCGGTTTCTGTCACCTCTACATTGGCCAGGAGGCTGTCGTCGTCGGCATGCAGATGGCGCTGAAGCTCGGCGATCAAGTCATTACCGGCTATCGTGACCACGGCCATATGCTGGCCTGCGGCATGAGCGCACGCGGTGTGATGGCCGAACTGACCGGACGTCGCGGCGGCTTGTCCAAGGGCAAGGGCGGCTCCATGCACATGTTCTCCAAGGAGAAGCATTTCTACGGTGGTCACGGCATCGTCGGCGCCCAGGTGTCGCTTGGCACGGGTCTGGCCTTCGCCAACAAGTATCGTGGCAATGACAATGTCTCTCTCGCCTATTTCGGCGATGGCGCGGCCAACCAGGGCCAGGTCTATGAGAGCTTCAACATGGCGCGCCTGTGGAACCTGCCGGTGATCTATGTGATCGAGAACAACCGTTATGCCATGGGTACCTCCGTTGCCCGCGCCTCGGCGCAGACGGATTTCTCCCAGCGCGGCGTGTCCTTCAACATTCCCGGCTTCAAGGTGGATGGCATGGATGTCCGCGCCGTCAAGGCGGCTGCCGTGCAGGCGGTTGAGCATTGCCGCGCCGGCAAGGGGCCGGTCATCCTGGAAATGGAAACCTATCGCTATCGCGGTCACTCCATGTCCGACCCAGCCAAATACCGCTCCAAGGACGAAGTGCAGAAAATGCGCTCTGAGCATGACCCGATTGAACAGGTCCGGCTGCGTCTCCTGGAAAAGGGTTGGGCCAGCGAAGACGATCTCAAGCTGATCGACAAGGACGTGCGCGATATCGTCGCCGACAGCGCCGATTTTGCCCAAGCCGATCCGGAGCCGGATGCATCCGAGCTCTACACCGACATCCTGTTGTAAGCGAGAGGGAGGGTTAGCCCATGCCAATCAATATTCTCATGCCCGCCCTGTCTCCGACAATGGAGGAGGGCACGCTGTCCAAATGGCTGAAAGCCGAAGGTGATAGCGTCAAGTCCGGCGACGTGATCGCCGAAATCGAAACCGACAAGGCAACCATGGAAGTGGAAGCCGTGGATGAAGGCGTGATCGGCAAGCTGCTGATTGAAGCCGGAACCCAGAATGTCAAGGTCAACACGCCGATTGCCGTGCTGTTGCAGGATGGCGAAAGCGCGTCCGACGTTTCCGCTCCCAAGGCTGAAGAAGCAGCGGCACCAGCCGTTCCGCAGGAAGAAAAGCCGACCGAAACCGGTTCTGCTTCCGCGCCTGTTCCGGCTCAGCCGATTTCCAGCGCTGCCAGCGATCCGTCCATTCCGGCCGGAACGGAAATGGTGTCGATGACAGTGCGTGAAGCGCTGCGCGAAGCCATGGCTGAAGAAATGCGCGCCAATGACGATGTGTTCATCATCGGTGAGGAAGTGGCGGAATACCAGGGTGCCTACAAGATCACCCAGGGCCTGCTTGCCGAATTCGGCGACCGTCGCGTGGTCGATACCCCGATCACCGAGCATGGTTTTGCCGGTGTGGCCGTGGGTGCCGCCATGGCGGGCCTGCGTCCAATCGTCGAGTTCATGACCTTCAATTTCGCCATGCAGGCGATTGACCAGATCATCAACTCGGCTGCCAAGACGCTCTACATGTCCGGCGGTCAGATGGGTGCGCCCATCGTGTTCCGTGGCCCGAACGGCGCTGCGGCCCGCGTTGGTGCCCAGCACAGCCAGGACTATGCCGCATGGTATAGCCAGATCCCTGGCCTGAAGGTGATTTCGCCCTACACGGCAGCCGATGCCAAGGGCCTGCTGAAAGCCGCGATCCGCGATCCGAACCCGGTGGTCTTCCTCGAAAACGAAATTCTCTACGGTCACAGCTTTGATGTGCCGAAGCTGGATGATTTCGTTCTGCCAATCGGCAAGGCGCGGATTCACAAGACCGGCAAGGATGTCACCGTCGTGTCCTGGAGCATTGGCATGACCTATGCGACCAAGGCCGTGGAAGAGCTGACCAAGCTTGGCATCGATGTCGAACTGATTGACCTGCGCACCATCCGTCCGATGGATCTGCCGACGGTAATCGAATCGGTCAAGAAGACCGGTCGTCTGGTCGTGGTGGAAGAAGGCTATCCGCAGTCGTCCGTGGGCGATTTCGTGGCCAACCGCATTCAGCGCGAAGCCTTCGATTACCTCGATGCGCCTGTTCTGACCGTGGCTGGCAAGGACGTGCCGATGCCTTACGCGGCCAACCTTGAAAAGCTCGCTCTGCCGAATGTCGGCGAAGTGGTCCAGGCCGTTAAATCCGTCTGCTACAAATAAGGGGAGGCGAGGCATATGCCGATCAATATCACCATGCCGGCCCTCTCTCCCACGATGGAAGAGGGCAATCTGGCCAAGTGGCTGGTCAAGGAAGGCGATACCGTTAAGTCCGGCGACGTGATCGCCGAGATTGAAACCGACAAGGCAACCATGGAAGTGGAAGCGGTCGATGAAGGCGTCGTTGCCAAGATCGTCGTTGCCGCTGGCACCGAAGGCGTCAAGGTCAATGCGCTGATCGCCATTCTCGCCGCTGAAGGCGAGGATGTCTCGGCTGCTGCGGCTGGCGGCGGTGCATCTGCTCCGGCAAAGGCTGAGGCACCCAAGGGCGAAGCTCCGAAGGCCGAAACTCCCGCTGCCAAGGCGGATGCTCCTGCTGCGGCCCCCCAGGCCGCTGCTCCGGCAGCCGCCTCCGGTGACCGTGTATTCTCGTCGCCGCTTGCCCGTCGTCTCGCCAAGGAAGCCGGTCTTGATCTTAAGGCGATTTCCGGTACCGGTCCGAAGGGCCGGGTGGTCAAGAGCGACGTCGAAAAGGCTGTCAGCACCGGTGGTGCCAAGCCTGCTGCCGCTCCGGCTGCGTCTGGCGCTGCACCTGCTCCGGTGCTGGCCAAGGGCATGTCTGACGACGCCGTGCTCAAGCTGTTTGCCGAAGGTTCCTACGAGCTTGTGCCGCATGACGGCATGCGCAAGACCATCGCCAAGCGCTTGCAGGAATCGAAGCAAACCATTCCGCATTTCTACGTCTCCGTGGATTGCGAATTGGATGCCCTGCTGGCCCTTCGCGCCCAGCTCAACACCGCCGCTCCCGAAAAGGATGGCAAGCCGGTCTACAAGCTCTCGGTCAACGATATGGTCATCAAGGCCATGGCGCTGGCGCTGCGCGATGTGCCGGATGCCAACGTTTCCTGGACGGATACCAATATGGTCAAGCACAAGCATGCCGATGTCGGCGTGGCTGTGTCGATCCCGGGCGGCCTGATCACCCCGATCATCCGCCAGGCCGAGTTGAAGAGCCTGTCCGCCATTTCCAACGAAATGAAGGATCTGGGCGCACGCGCCAAGAGCCGCAAGCTGAAGCCCGAGGAATATCAGGGCGGCACAACAGCGGTCTCCAACATGGGCATGATGGGCGTCAAGAACTTCGCCGCCGTGGTCAACCCGCCGCATGCGACCATTCTGGCTGTTGGCGCTGGTGAAGAGCGCGTTGTCGTGAAGAAGGGCGAAATGAAAATCGCCAATGTCATGACCGTCACGCTGTCCACCGACCACCGTGCGGTCGATGGAGCCTTGGGTGCCGAACTTCTCGGTGCGTTCAAACGCTACATCGAAAACCCGATGGGCATGCTGGTCTGATGAAATTGGGGAAGGGTGGCTATATTCACCTTTCCCCTCTCGTTTCCGCAAGGTGGGCCACGAATGAAAACCGTTCTCGCATACGGCGACAGTCTGACCTGGGGATATGACCCAGTCGCCCTTGGCCGTCACGCCCATGAGGACCGCTGGACCAGCGTGTTGCAAAAGGCGCTTGGTCATGGTGTCAGGGTGATCGCCGAAGGTTTGAACGGGCGCACGACGGCCTATGACGATCATCTGGCGGATTGCGACCGCAATGGTGTGAGGCTGTTGCCGAGTATTCTTGAAACCCACAAGCCGCTGGATCTGGTGATCCTGATGCTGGGTACCAATGATTTGAAGCGCGGCATTCAGGGAACGGCGATTGGAGCGACTGCTGGCATCAAGCGGTTGGTCAAGCTGGTCCATCAGCATGACTGGGGTTTTGATTTCGAAGGCCCGGATGTGCTGATTGTCTCGCCTCCGCCGATCCGCGAAACCGCCAATGTGATGTTCGGAGCGATGTTCAATCATTCCATCGAAGAAGGCGGAATGCTGGCCAGCATGTACCGCGATGCGGCGGATGAGTTGGGTAGCGGCTTTTTCGATGCCGGTTCGGTGGCCAAGACCACGCCGCTGGATGGCATTCATCTCGATGCTGACAATACCCGCGCCATCGGGCGCGGTCTGGAGCCGGTGGTGCGGATGATGCTGGGCCTGTGAAGGTGTGAAGTAAAGCATCGACGGTAACGCGGGTTGATTGGAATCAAGGAATGACCATGCGGCGGGTTTAAAATGATCTTGCAACCTTGAAGGGGGAAAGATCATGTCCAACACTCCGCATGAACTGGCAGAGGAATTTCCGGAATTTGTGACCCTGATGCGGCATTTGAAGGAAACGGACGGTCATTTCGTCCGGCTGTTCGATGCCTATCACGAGATCAACCGGCAGGTTCACCGCGCTGAAACCGATATAGAGCCGCTCGACGACTTCCATATGGAAGACCTCAGGAAGAAGCGGATGCGGCTCAAGGACGAAATCTACGGGATGCTGGTTCGTCACGAACCGGAGGCCGAGACACCGGCATTATAAGCCGGTTGCGCTTCCAGTCCCGTCACGGGTTGGGCCGAAAGGCGCAACCCCAAGGAAACCGAGGAGTGGAAGCGCCCATGTCGAATGCTTATGACGTCATCATCATCGGGTCCGGCCCTGGCGGCTATGTGACTGCGATCCGTGCAGCCCAGCTTGGCCTGAAAATCGCCATTGTCGAGCGCGAGCATCTTGGCGGCATCTGCCTCAACTGGGGCTGTATCCCCACCAAGGCGCTGCTGCGGTCGGCGGAAATTCTCGATCACGCCAATCACGCCAAGAGCTACGGCCTGACGCTGAACGGCACCATGACCGCCGATGTGAAAGACGTTGTTGCCCGCTCACGCGGCGTATCGGCCCGCCTCAACGGCGGCGTTGCCTATCTGATGAAGAAGAACAAGATCGATGTGATCTGGGGTGAAGCCAAGCTCACCAAGCCAAACGAGATCGTCGTCGGCGCATCGTCCAAGCCTGCCGTGCAGCCGCAAAATCCGGTTCCGAAGGGCGTGTTGGGTGAGGGCACCTATACTGCCAAGCATATTATCGTTGCCACTGGTGCCCGTCCGCGCGCACTTCCTGGCATTGAGCCGGATGGCAAGCTGATCTGGACCTATTTCGAGGCGATGAAGCCGGATTTCATGCCGAAATCCATCGTCGTGATGGGCTCTGGCGCCATCGGCATCGAATTCGCCTCTTTCTACCGCTCCATGGGCGTGGATGTGACGGTGGTTGAGCTGATGGCCAATATCATGCCGGTCGAGGACGTGGAAATCTCCACCATCGCCCGCAAGGCGCTGGAAAAGCGCGGCCTGAAGATCATCACCGAGGCCAAGGTTTCCAAGGTCGAAAAGGGTACCAATTCCATAACCGCCCATGTCGAGACCAAGGATGGCAAGGTGCAGCAGATCACCGCTGACCGGCTGATCTCGGCTGTCGGCGTGCAGGGCAATATCGAAAATCTCGGTCTGGAAGCTTTGGGCGTCAAGACAGATCGTGGCTGCATCGTCATCGACGGCTATGGCAAGACCAATGTGCCGGGCCTCTATGCCATCGGCGATGTCGCCGGTCCGCCAATGCTGGCCCATAAGGCCGAACATGAAGGCGTGGTCTGCATCGAGAAGATTGCCGGTCTGCCGCATGTTCATCCCATGAACAAGTCTCTGATCCCTGGCTGCACCTATTGCAATCCGCAGGTCGCCTCCGTCGGTCTCACCGAAGCCAAGGCCAAGGCCGAGGGCCGCGAGATCCGCGTTGGTCGCTACAATTTCAACGCCAATGGCAAGGCCATCGCGCTTGGCGAAGACAATGGCATGATCAAGACGATCTTCGACAAGAAGACCGGCGAATTGATCGGCGCGCATATGGTTGGCGCGGAAGTGACCGAGTTGATCCAGGGCTTCGTGGTCGCCATGAACCTGGAGACGACAGAAGAAGAGCTGATGCACACCATCTTCCCGCATCCGACCCTGTCGGAAATGATGAAGGAAAGCGTGCTTGATGCGTATGGCAAGGTGCTGAACGCCTGACGCAGCGGACAGTGACATTGCGAGACATTGCCCGGCTCGCTATATAGGGGCGGGCAACAGAGGATAGACGATGGAAAATGTGGGCTGGTTGACGGCGATCTTCGTGGGTGGTCTGGCCGGATGGCTGGCAGGCAAGTTGATGGACATGCGCTTCGGCATTTTCATGAACATTGTCATCGGCATTATCGGCTCGGTCATCGCCAATGCCATCTTCCGGCGCTTTGACATTTTCGTCGCCAGCGATTGGGTTGGCTATCTGATTACCAGCTTTATCGGTGCTTGCATTCTGCTGTTCGTCGCCAAGCTGGTGCGGAAATAAATACTTAAAAGCCGCTCATCGGCGGCAAAGGAAACACGATGGTTACCATCCTCGATAGAACCAAGCCGGACGACAAGCGCATCCGCCACCCGGAAAAGGCTCACAAGCCGGATACCGAAGTGCTGCGCAAGCCGGAATGGATCAGGGTGAAGGCTCCGACCTCCAAGGGCTATCAGGAAACCCGCGAACTGGTGCGCTCCCACAAGCTGGTCACCGTCTGCGAAGAAGCTGGCTGCCCGAATATAGGCGAGTGCTGGGAAAAGAAGCACGCCACCTTCATGATCATGGGTGAGATTTGCACCCGCGCCTGCGCCTTCTGCAATGTGGCGACCGGCAAGCCGAATGCGCTTGACCGCGAAGAGCCTGCCAATGTGGCCAAGGCCGTGCGCCAGATGGGCCTGTCGCATGTGGTCATCACGTCCGTAGACCGCGACGACCTGGCCGATGGCGGTGCCGAGCATTTCGAACAGGTTATCTGGGCGATCCGCGAAGCTTCGCCCGCCACGACCATCGAAATCCTGACCCCGGACTTTTTGAAAAAGCCTGGTGCGCTGGAGCGTGTCGTTGCTGCAAAGCCAGACGTCTTCAACCATAATATGGAAACCGTTCCAGGCAATTACCTTACCGTGCGTCCGGGCGCCCGCTACTTCCACTCGGTGCGGCTGTTGCAGCGGGTCAAGGAACTCGATCCGACAATGTTCACCAAATCCGGCATCATGGTCGGCCTTGGCGAAGAGCGCAACGAAGTGCTGCAATTGATGGATGACCTGCGCACCGCAGACGTGGATTTCCTGACCATCGGCCAATATCTCCAGCCGACCCGCAAGCACCACAAGGTGGAACGCTTCGTGACGCCGGAAGAATTCAAGTCCTATGAGGATATCGCCTATACCAAGGGCTTCCTGATGGTTGCTTCCAGCCCGCTCACCCGCTCCTCCCACCATGCCGGTGACGATTTTGCCCGGCTGAAGGCCAACCGAGAAAAGAAGCTGCTGGCGGCTGCGGAGTAACGCGCTCAGGGTAAAGGATGGGTCATTTGGCGAGCGTGAGGCGGTTCAGGATCTCGCTCAGGATTGCCGGTGATGATCTTGATCCAGATGAAGTCACCAGCCTTCTGGGCATTGCGCCGTGTTTTGCCTATCGTAAGGGAGATCAGTGGAAAACTCCGAAAGGTAATCCGCTGATTGGCAGAACCGGCCTTTGGACTTTTCATGTCGATGACTTCGAAACGGATGATTTTGAAGAGGCGATTTTCGACCTCCTGTCGAGAGTACCGGTAACTCCTGACGTGTTTCGGACGCTTGCCAGCAGGTTCAAGGTGGAGCTTTTTTGCGGTCTCTTTCTTGATGAGTATAATGCAGGCTTGGGACTATCGCCGGCTGTCATGAAGCTGTTGGCTCAGCATGAAATATCCCTTGATCTTGATATGTACTCCTTTTCCGGCTCGGAGGAGGAAAACTGAGAGCGGCGGCATGGTTTTTTACGTCGAAGATTTCAATGATGCTGCTGTTATGTGTCGGGATGCCAAGCGCATCTGCGTGGTCGGCTGCTCCGGCAGCGGCAAGAGCAAACTATCGCAAATTTTGTGTCAGCGGCTGGGCCTCGATTATATCTCCATGGATCGCGACGTCTTCTGGCTACCCGGTTGGAAGCTACGGCCCAGGCCGGAAGCGATTGAACTGATGCAACAGTTTGTCGCCGGTGAGCGGTGGATTATCGACGGCAACAGCCCCTGCAGCCTGGCAGTCCGGCTGGCGCGTGCCGATATGGTCATCTGGATGCGTCCGCCGCGCCGTGTTTCGATCTACGGTGTTCTGTCGCGTTGGCTGAAACATCGCGGCACGGTCAGGCCAGAGATGGCGCCGGGATGTCCTGAAAAGATCGATTGGCCGTTTCTTCAATATGTCTGGAATTTCGAGGCGCGCGAAGTACCGCAATTTCAGACACAGTTTGAAAATGCGCGGGCCGATCTGCCGGTCGTCGTTCTCAGGTCGCACCGGCAGACAAATGAGTTTTTAACGGCTTTAGACGGGTGCCAGCGGAGGTAGACATGGTGCGTTACGTGGATATGTCCGCCGCCGCTGATCTTCTTGGCCGCAGCAACAGGATCATGGTCGTCGGTTGTTCGGGAGGTGGCAAAACCACGTTGTCGCAAAAGCTCGCGTCTCGCTTTGATCTCGACTATCAATCGATTGATCGCGATGTCCGTTGGCTTCCCGGCTGGCGAGAAAGAGACAGACAGGCTCAGCGAGACATTATTGCTGAACTGGTCTCACATGAACGTTGGGTAATGGACGGAAGTAGTCCCTCGACGTTCGATTTGCGATTACCTCGGACAGATCTGGTGATCTGGGTAAAAATGTCTCGGATGGCTTGCCTTCGCGGCATCGCCGGGCGCGTCTGGCGTAACTATGGCAAAGTCCGCATTGCCATGGCCGAAGGCTGCGAAGAGCCGTTGCCTGATCGGGAATTTCTTTCTTACATCTGGAATTTCGAGCGCAAGCACGCACCGATCTTCATCCGCAATTTCGATCTTCACGGCCCGGACGTTCCGGTTCTGGTGCTGAAATCCCGCCGAGAGGTCACACGTCTTCTCGACCTCATCGGCGCTTCGGGGTAGGGCGCTTCTTCCGATTTTTATGCCGCAAACGCTGCCGCCGGTTGCCTGCTGCTGGAGAGGATCAGCAAAGTCGCTGCGGAAACGGCGGAGGCTCCCATGATATACCACGCTACGGACGCGGCGCTGCCGGTCGTTGCCACCAGCCAGGCGGTGATGATCGGGGTCATTGCGCTGCCCAGCACGCCAGCCAGCATGTAGCAGATCGACAGGCCGGTATAGCGCACGCCGGTCTCGAACAGTTCTGACAGAAAGGTGGCAATCGGTCCGAAATTGGCGGCAAAGGCTGTCATCATCAGCAGGAAGCCGAGGAGCACGCCCGGCAAACCGCCATGGTCCATCAGCCAGAACATCGGGAAGGCAAACAGGATTTCCGCAAAGATCCCGGCGAGAATGACATTCCGGCGGCCGACCCGGTCCGAAAGTGCGCCAAACAGCGGTAGAAGCACAACACAGACCGCGCAGGCGATCAGGATCATCGCCAAGACCTGCTGCTTGGGAAAATGCAGCGTCTGCGTGCCGTAGGACAGGCCGAATACCGCGATCAGATTGAAAGACGAGCCAATGGATAGGGTGGCAAACCCGCCAAGCAGAACCTTTGCCCAATGCCGTCGCAACAGATCGGCGAGCGGCAGGCGCTGCGTCTCTGCCTGCTGTCTGTGGCGGGCAAATGCTGGCGTTTCGCTCACCGACATGCGCACGTAGAACCCGATGGCGACGAGCACAATACTGATCAAAAACGCTACTCGCCAACCCCAGAGCAGGAAGCTTTGTTCCGAGAGGACCGAGGATAAGACCAGGAAGGCGGAATTGGCCAGAAACGTACCGGCGGGAACGCCGATCTGCACCCAGGACCCGTAAAGCCCACGCTTGTTTGGCGGTGCATGTTCCACCGCCAGAAGCACGGCTCCGCCCCATTCGCCACCCAGGGCCAGCCCCTGCAAAAGCCGCAGCACGACGAGGAGAACAGGCGCCCATACTCCGAGTGTTTCATGGCCGGGCAACAGGCCGATGGCGAATGTGGCAAGACCCATCAGGCTCAACGATAGCATCAATGTCGATTTTCGCCCCAGCCTGTCGCCGAAATGGCCGAAAAGGGCTGCGCCCACCATGCGCGACAGATAGGCCGAGGCGAAGGTGCTGAAAGCCAGCAGCGTACCCACCAGCGGATCGACGCTGGGAAAGAACACCTTGTTGAACACCAGAGCCGAGGCGGTGGCGAAAATGAACAGGTCGTACCACTCGATGGTGGTGCCGATCACGCTGGCCAGCATGATCTTGCGCAGTTCCTTGCCTTGAAGAGGTTTATGGGTGGCTACGTTGTCATTGGTCGAGGGAGCGGCCATTGGCGGTTCCTTGCTAAAATAATTCGATTCTAAAACAGCTTAGCGACTTTTTGACTTTGAATGAGGGAAGGCTAGCACCTCAGGCGAGACCTTGCCAGCAACCGGAAATTTTGGTTTCAAATTGCTGTGAGTTTTTATCAGGATGTTATGTCACACTGCGGTTTTGAGGAATTTCCCTGTAAATTTTCCAAACCACAGGCGTGGCTTCTTGATCTTGCCGTTGCGCAGGATTAAGTGCGGCTTATGCCGAAGTTTGAAACCCGCCGTATTGTCCAGCACTCAGCCGATCGCATGTATGAGCTCGTCGCCGATGTCGAGCGCTATCCCGAATTCGTGCCGCTTTGCGAGGAACTTGCCGTGCAATCGCGCAAGGAGCGCGATGGCAAGACTTTGCTGATCGCCAATATGACCGTGGGTTACAAGGCGATCCGCGAAACCTTCGTTTCGCAAGTGCTGCTGAAGCCGGACGAGCGGGCTATCGATGTCAAATATCTGGAAGGCCCGTTCAAATATCTCGACAACCGCTGGCGTTTCGAAGACCTCGGCGATGGCACCTGCGCGGTGAATTTCTACATCGATTACGAGTTCAAAAGCATGATTCTCGGTGCCCTGATGGGCTCGATGTTCGACCGGGCGTTCCGGATGTTTTCCGAGGCCTTCGAGACCCGGGCCAATAAGGTTTATGGCACCGTCTGAGTGCCCGAACCTATCGGCCGCTTCTCGATGTAATGTCCGTAAAGCGTGGTGATGACGGATAGGCTAATCATCATCAGGAAAGCGCTGGATATCGTTTCCCATAATATACTGAGGACGATAGGACCGTCGCGGAGAAGATATGTTGTCACCAGAACAGGAACGGCGATGACATACAACATCACAGCGACACCGAGACAGGCGAGATTTTCCGCCCTGGTTGCATCCCAAGCCTCTCTTATTGTCATGGATGTACCAAGTGCCGCGCTTGGCAGAAGCGTCGACAGACGCGTTGCCATGGTGATAAGCCCGAAAGTCGCGACAAATGACAACAGAATGAAAAATAGGTCCAGAAATCTGATGTCGCGGGCAATAAGATTGAACAGGACGATGGGTATGGCGACCATTATCACCAACAGGCCAATCAACAAGCCTTTCAAGAAGTAGGATACGATGCGGGCACCATGAAATCGCGGCATAAGCCGTGGATATTCATCAATCAGGATAAAGCGATGCCAGGCGACCGCAATCCAAAGATAACTTACGAAGCCATACAATTCAGAAACGATAAGCATAGCCCGCAAAATTGCGTCGTTCTCAACGGTGACGAAGCCCGCATAACCAATAGTCAGGGCCTTAAGCGATAAGGCTATTGCGATAAATGGTGCCGTAATCTTTATCGCGGCGAACCAATTGTTAAATGTCAGTTTTAATGCGTGTTTGAAAAGCTTCCAAAACTTCATCCAAATTCACCTGTTAAATCGGGTGACGCAAATAAAAAGGTTAATTCAAAGGGAGCATACACTGCGGCAACACCGTACCTGTTCCAGTCTTCTATGCTGGAGATAGAGTGGCGCAATGCGCAATCAAGTCGAATGCTGCTGGATGTCTTTTAGTAAGGCGAGCGCGGTTCTTATGGTCGCTAGGCGGATCGCTTCGCGCCCATGGTTTTCATAGTGCATTTCCCGATGGCAGGCTGCGCCTGTTCGCGCCAGTGCTGCGATATGCACCAGCCCAACCGGTTTCTCGTCGCTGCCACCGCCCGGCCCAGCGATACCGGTCACAGCAACCGAAACGGAGGCGCCTGAACGGTAGAGGGCACCGTGGGCCATGGCGAGCGCCGTTTCGCGCGACACGGCACCGTAGGTTTCCAGCGTCAGCGATGGCACGCCCAGCATGTCCATCTTCGCCTGGTTGGAATAGGTGACGTAGCCGCGATCGACAACGGCGGATGATCCGGCAATTTCGGTCAGCAGACCAGCGATCAGCCCGCCGGTGCAGGATTCGGCGGTAGCGATGGTCAGGCCGCGTTTCGCGAACTCTTCAATGATGGTCCGTGCGGCCTTTTCCAGATCATCGGGAAACAGGCTCATTGCGGCTTTCCCTGAAAAACCACAGTCGCTGTGGCAATTGCTGCAATACCTTCGCCCCGGCCGACAAAGCCAATTTTCTCATTGGTCGTGGCTTTGACCGAGCAGCGGTCCAGCGCAATGCCGAGAATCTCGGAGAGTTTTTCGCGCATGATCTGGCGATGCGGGCCAATTTTTGGTGCTTCAGCGATCAGCGAAATATCGGCATTCATGATTGTGCCGCCCGCATCGCGCACGATGTTTGCGGCATGTTCCAGAAAGATCCGGGATGCGGCACCGCGCCATTGCGGGTCTGATGGCGGGAAGTGGTCGCCGATATCGCCAGCCCCGCAGGTGGCCAGCAGCGCATCGGTCAGCGCATGTAGCGCAACGTCTGCATCGGAATGGCCGCTCAAGGCCTGGTCATGGGCAATGAAAATGCCGCAAAGCGTCACGCCATCGCCCGGCACCAATTGGTGGACATCATAGCCATTGCCGGTGCGCACATCGGGCAAAGCGTTATGAGAGAGGCGGGCATCGGCCATTTCAAGATCCCGTTTCACGGTCAGTTTTACATTGTCAGGCGAGCCTTCCACCAGATGGACAGTTAGTCCCGCCCATTCGGCGATGGCGGCGTCATCGGTGAAATCCTCTCGTCCAGCGCTTGCGGCGTCTTCGTGAGCAGCCAGTATTTTAGCAAAGTGGAAGCTCTGCGGTGTTTGTGCTGCAAAAAGTCCGCTGCGCGCGACAGTATCGACGACTCGCGCACCCTCATCGCCACGTTTAAGCGTATCGGTCACCGGGATGGCGGGCAAGACGGCTTCGGCACCATCGTCGAGCCGGGTGATAATCCGTTGCAGCATCGGCTGATCGAAAAACGGGCGGACCGCGTCATGGATCAGCACATAATCCGGCTTTTGATCCTGCAAGGCTCTCAAGCCCGCCAGAACCGATTGCTGCCGGGTTTTGCCGCCGTGGGTGATGGTCAGCGAGGCAGCGAGCTGCGGATAGGGGGCGAGGGCATTGGCCAGCAAGGCCTCGTCATCGGGATGAATGACGACGATCAGGGTCGCCTGCGGGAGAAGATCTGCGAAGCCTAGCAGGCTATGGACAATAACAGGCTTTCCGCCGATCCGCCGATATTGCTTCGGTCCCTCGCTGGAGGCGCCAGCGCGCTCTCCCCGGCCTGCCGCGACCAATATCACCGCTGTTGACCTTGCCCCGTCCGCTTGAATATGCACCATGTCATTCCAGTGTTTGAAACAGATTTCCGCCTTGTCTATCGGTGCGGTCAAAAGTTTTCCAGCATTTGCCCGAAAAATTGTCGGTATCGCTTGGAAAGAGCTTGGCAATGATCTTTTTTATGTCTAAAAATCGGGCAAATTAGTATCTTGCCCGAAAGTTAGACATTTGCAGCAACCGGATCTCCAGACAGGGTTCAGTATTGCCTCGGTTGCCATTCGCAACCGAGTCGTGCTTGCGCCGATGTCCGGCGTCACTGACCTGCCGTTTCGGCAATTGGCCTTTCGCCACGGGGCCGGGCTGGTGGTGACGGAAATGGTTGCCAGCCGCGAACTTGTGTTCAACGCGGCGGAAAGCTGGTCGCGGCTGAAGGGTGCGGGCCTTACCCCACATATGGTGCAATTGGCCGGGCGCGATCCGCATTGGATGGCGGAAGCGGCGAAAATTGCCGAGGCCAATGGTGCTGATATTATCGACATCAATATGGGGTGTCCCGCCAAGAAAGTCATTGGTGGTTATGCCGGATCGGCGCTGATGCGCGAGCCGGAGATTGCGCTGGCGATGATCGAGGCGACAGTCAAGGCCGTTTCCATACCCGTCACCGTCAAGATGCGGCTTGGCTGGGATTCCGATTCGATCAACGCGCCGGACCTGTCGCGCCGCGCGCAGGATGCCGGTGTGCAGGCAATCACTGTACATGGCCGCACCCGCATGCAGTTCTACGAAGGCCGGGCCGATTGGGATGCGATTGCCGCTGTGCGTGATGCGATTTCCATTCCGTTGATTGCCAATGGTGATATCGACACCCTTGGCGATGCGCAGGAAATCCTGCGTAGGTCTGGTGCCGATGCGATTATGCTGGGGCGCGCCTGCCAAGGCCGGCCCTGGCATGCGGGTGTGCTGGCTGGCCACGCGCCGCCAAGCGCGGAGGAAATTCCAGCGATTGCCGTCGCCCATTACCGCGCCATGCTGGATCATTACGGCGCGCATGTCGGCGTTCGCCATGCGCGAAAGCATGTCGGCTGGTATCTGGAGCGGCATGGGGTGCAGCTTGATCCTGCCGAAAAGACTGGGCTTATGACATCGAAAGATCCCGACCATGTCGCCGACCGCCTGTTTGCGGCGCTGGCTGGCGCGGCACCAAACCCGCTTGAGGAGGCCGCATGAGCAATGAACCGAAACCCGGCGATAGCAATATACTGGCGATGGCTGTGCTCAACGCCATCCAGAACCCGGTGGTCATGGTCAATGGCGAGGGACATATCGTTTTTGCCAATTGGGAGGCAGAGGCGTTTTTCGGCGCCAGTGCCAGCCACCTCGCCCGCCACAAGATTTCCACCTTCATTCCGTTCGGCAGTCCGCTGCTGGAACTGATCGATCAGGTGCGGGAGCGGCGGGCACCCGTCAATGAATACCGTGTCGATCTCAGTTCTCCCCGGCTTGGCCAGGACAAGCTGGTCGATCTCTACGTCGCACCGGTCACTGTCGAGCCGGGCGCTGTCGTCGTGGTGTTTCAGGAACGCTCGATGGCCGACAAGATCGACCGTCAGCTCACCCACCGCGCTGCCGCGCGCTCCGTCACCGGCCTTGCCTCGATGCTTGCCCATGAAATCAAGAACCCGCTGTCCGGCATTCGTGGTGCGGCGCAATTGCTGGAAAGCTCCGTGCCTCCAGAGGATCGCAGCCTGACCCGGCTGATCTGCGACGAGACCGATCGGATTGTCTCGCTGGTCGACCGTATGGAGATCTTTTCCGACGAGCGGCCCGTGGATCGCACCTCGATCAATATCCATTCGGTGCTGGACCATGTGAAGGCGATTGCTCAGGCAGGCTTTGCCCGGCATCTGAAGATCACCGAGAGCTACGACCCCTCGCTGCCGCCGGTGTTTGCCAACCGGGATCAATTGGTGCAGGTGTTTTTGAACCTGATCAAGAATGCCGCCGAGGCGGTGGGCGATCGGGCCGACGGCGAAATCCAGCTGACCACGGCCTATCGCCCCGGCATAAGATTGTCGGTTGCCGGATCACGGGAAAAGATCTCGCTGCCGCTGGAATTCTGCGTTGCCGATAATGGTCCGGGCGTGCCTTCCGACCTTCTGCCGCATCTGTTTGATCCGTTCATTACCACCAAGACCAACGGATCTGGCCTGGGCCTTGCCCTGGTTGCCAAGATCATCGGCGGCCACGGCGGTATTGTTGAATGTGACAGTCAGGGCAACCGGACACTATTCCGCGTGTTGATGCCGGTTTCCAAGGAAACGGTTGATGACGACGCTCCCTTTGCGAAATCCGTGGGAAGATCAAGATGACAGCCACTATCCTTGTTGCCGATGACGATGCTGCGATCCGCACCGTTTTGAACCAGGCGCTGAGCCGTGCTGGTTACGATGTGCGCATCACGTCGAATGCCGCAACCCTGTGGCGCTGGATTTCAGCCGGTGAGGGCGATCTTGTCGTCACCGACGTGGTCATGCCGGACGAAAACGCCTTCGATCTCCTGCCACGCATCAAGAAGGCCCGGCCCGACCTACCGGTTTTGGTGATGAGCGCCCAGAACACCTTCATGACCGCCATCCGCGCTTCGGAAAAGGGCGCCTATGACTACCTGCCCAAGCCCTTCGATCTGACCGAACTGATCGCCATTATCGGCCGGGCGCTGGCCGAGCCAAAGAAAAAGCCGGCGCGGCTGGGCGATGACATGCAGGACGGCATGCCGCTGGTTGGCCGTTCCGCCGCCATGCAGGAAATCTACCGGGTTCTGGCCCGGCTGATGCAGACCGATCTGACGCTGATGATCACTGGCGAATCCGGCACGGGCAAGGAATTGGTCGCCAAGGCGCTGCATGATTACGGCAAGCGCCGTAACGGTCCCTTCGTGGCGATCAATATGGCGGCTATTCCGCGTGACCTGATCGAATCAGAGCTGTTTGGCCACGAAAAGGGTGCGTTTACCGGGGCGCAGAACCGCTCAACCGGACGCTTCGAGCAGGCCGAGGGCGGCACTTTGTTTCTGGACGAGATTGGCGATATGCCGATGGATGCCCAGACCAGGCTCCTGCGTGTTCTACAGCAGGGCGAATATACCACGGTCGGCGGGCGTACGCCGATCCGCACCGATGTGCGTATCGTTGCCGCCACCAACAAGGACCTGAAACAGTCGATCAATCAGGGCCTGTTTCGCGAAGACCTTTATTACCGGCTGAACGTCGTGCCGCTGCGGCTGCCGCCCTTGCGCGACCGGGCGGAGGATATTGCCGATCTGGTGCGCCATTTCATCCAGCAGGGTGAGAAGGAAGGTCTGGATGCCAAGCGATTCGAGCAGGAAGCGCTCGAAGTGATGAAATCCTATGCCTGGCCGGGCAATGTTCGTGAGTTGGAGAACCTGGTGCGCCGGTTGATGGCGCTTTATCCACAGGATGTTATCACCCGCGAAATCATCGAGCAGGAACTGCGCTCCGACATTACCGACAGCCCGCTGACCAAGGGTGGTTCGGGTGGTGGCCATATGACCATTGCCCAGGCGGTCGAGGAAAATATGCGCAGCTACTTTGCGTCCTTCGGCGATAACCTGCCGCCGCCCGGCCTTTACGACCGGGTTTTGACCGAAATGGAATATCCTCTCATTCTCGCAGCCCTGACGGCAACCCGTGGAAACCAGATCAAGGCCGCCGATCTTTTGGGTTTGAACCGAAATACGCTGCGCAAGAAAATCCGCGAATTGGGTGTTTCGGTTTACCGCAGCTCGCGTAGCGCTTGACATTCACCTGATAGGCGTTGCAATTTCGCCACAATGCGTTGCTCAATAGCAACGGTGGAGAGCTTTAACGGTAAAGCTTCGTTTCGTGTTCCTGCGCCTTCGGTCGTGGGACGCGGTTCTGTTTGCATCCTGTATCGACAAGAGGCAGCAGGGACCTAGTTTGCCGATAACGGCCTCTCATCTTTCCGTTTGCGGAGACGAGACTGGATGAAAACGCGGCGGCCTGCGGGGCAGACCGAAGAGGAAGCGGCGCTAACGCTGCTACAGGAACGCAAGTCCTCCTTTGCCTTGCCGGGCCTTATTCTGGCCGGGGGCGCGCTGGCCTGTGCCATGTTCACCCTGCCGGTCCTGCTTGGCCTCACTCCAATTGCGCCGACATCGAATGTGCTGATCGGCTCGGTGGTCATCAATACGCTTTTCGTGCTTGGCCTGCTGTTTCTGATCGGTCGGGAAGTCAGCCGTCTCGTCAAGGCGCGGCGCCGGGGGCGGGCGGCGGCCAGGCTGCATGTGCGCATCGTCGTGTTGTTTTCGATTGTGGCGATTACACCGGCGATCCTGGTGGCAATTTTCGCCAGTATTACTCTCAATGTCGGGCTGGATCGATGGTTTTCGATTCGTACTCAAGGCATCATCAATTCATCGATGAATGTGGCTCAGGCCTATATGCTGGAAAATGCCAGCTATTTGCAGGGCCAGACGATTTCCATGGCGACGGATCTGGAGCGAAACCGCCCGTTGTTCTTCCTCGACCGCACCGGTTTTATCGAGTTGATGACCCGTCAGGCCAAGGGACGCGGGTTGCTGGGTGCCTTTCTGGTTCGCAAGGACGGCACGCCCATCCTTCAGGCGGATATTTCGACTGAAAAGCCGCTGCCTGCCATTCCGCAGGATGCGTTGGACAAGGCCGCTGCTGGCCAGCCGACGCTGATCCCGCCGGGTGTCACCAATCTGGTCGGCGGGATCATCAAGATGGATTCGCTGAGCGGCGCCTATCTCTACACGATCCGTGCCGTTGATCCGAAGGTCATGCGGGCCATGCGTGAGATGGAGGACAATACCGCCGAATACAAATCGATGGAGGCGGGACGCACCACGCTGCAAATCGCCTTTGCCGTTCTCTATCTCGGCTTTGCGCTGATCGTGCTGCTGGCTGCCATCTGGACGGCGATTGCCGTTGCCGACCGCATCGTTCGGCCGATCCGGCTGTTGATCGGCGCTGCCGACAATGTCGCGTCAGGCAATATGAACGTCGTGGTACCGGTCAGGGTGGCCGATGGCGATGTCGGAAGCCTGTCGCGCACCTTCAACAAGATGATTTCCCAGATCCGCACCCAGCGTGATGAGATTCTGGAGGCCAAGGACGAGGTCGATGACCGCCGCCGCTTCATTGAAGCGGTGCTGTCGGGCGTGACGGCGGCGGTGATCGGTGTTGAGGACGATGGCCGGATCACCATCGTCAATCCTTCGGCGGAACTGTTTCTGGCGCGCGGCGCCGAGCAATTGCTGGGCGAGAAGCTGGAAACGGTTGCCCCGGAGATCAACACGGTATTTGCCGAAGCCGGGCTTCGCCATCGCGGTGATTTCCGCAAGCAGATCAATCTGGTGCGCAGCGGCAAGGAGCGGACTTTGTCGGTGCAGGTGACGCGCGAGGAAACCCGCAACGCCACCGAATCCTATGTGATCACGCTGGATGACATTACAGACTTGGTGATTGCCCAGCGCTCCACCGCCTGGGCCGATGTGGCGCGACGGATCGCCCATGAGATCAAGAATCCGCTAACCCCAATTCAGCTCTCGGCAGAGCGATTGAAGCGCCGCTTCGGCAAGCAGATCGCCAGCGAGGACCGCCAGGTCTTTGACCAATGTACCGATACGATCGTCCGTCAGGTCGAGGATATCGGCCGGATGGTGGATGAGTTCTCGTCCTTTGCCCGGATGCCGAAGCCGACCAAGCAGCCGGCCGATCTGCGCGACGTCTTGAAGGACGCAATCTTCCTGCGGGAAATGGGCCATAGCGATTGTGAATTCATCCGCGACGTTGGCGAGTTTCCGCTTGAAGGTTCGTTCGATGCCCGCATGCTGGCCCAGGCCTTCGGCAATCTGATCAAGAATGCGGTGGAAGCAATTGAAGCGGTACCCGCCGATGCTGAGAAACTGCCGGGCCGGGTGTGGATCAGGGCGGCAACGGACGAAGGGCGTGACGGTTTCGTGGTGGATATCATCGATAACGGCAAGGGACTTCCGGTCGATAATCGCCACCGCATTCTGGAGCCCTATATGACGATGCGGGAGAAGGGCACGGGCCTCGGTCTCGCCATCGTCAAGAAAATCATTGAAGAGCATGGTGGTCAGCTTGAATTGCATGATGCACCGGCTGAGTTCGACGGCGGGCGTGGCGCGATGATCCGCGTTGTGCTGCCGCGACAAGCCGGGGCAGCCTCTGCCGCCACTGAAGAACATGATAAGGAAGCAGCTTATGGCCTCTGACATCCTGGTGGTTGACGACGAGGAAGACATCCGCGACATCGTCTCCGGTATCTTGAGCGACGAAGGACATGAAACCCGCACGGCGCACGATGCCGACAGCGCTCTCGCGGCAATTTCCGACCGGGCGCCCCGGCTGATCTTTCTCGATATCTGGATGCATGGCAGTCGGTTGGACGGGCTGGCCTTGCTGGATGAAATCAAGGCCCGGCATCCCGACCTGCCGGTGGTGATGATTTCCGGTCATGGCAATGTCGAGACGGCGGTTTCGGCCATCAAGCGCGGCGCTTTCGACTTCATCGAAAAGCCGTTCAAGGCCGACCGTTTGATCCTGATTGCCGAGCGGGCGCTGGAAAATTCTAAGCTGAAACGTGAAGTGACCGAATTGAAACGACGCACCGGCGATGCCAATGAATTGATCGGCAGTTCGGTAGCAGTCTCGCAACTGCGCCAAACCATCGAGAAGGTCGCACCGACCAATAGCCGGATCATGATCGTCGGCCCGTCCGGTAGCGGTAAGGAGTTGGTGGCGCGGATGATCCACAAGCGCTCGGCCCGCGCCGCCGGGCCGTTCGTGACGCTGAATGCCGCAGCCATCACCCCTGACCGCATGGAAGTGGCGCTGTTCGGCACCGAAGGCGGTCCCGGCCAGTCGCGCCGCATCGGTGCGTTGGAAGAGGCGCATCGCGGAATTCTCTATCTGGATGAAGTCGGCGAAATGCCGCGCGAGACCCAGAACAAGATCCTGCGGGTGCTGGTTGACCAGCAATTCGAGCGCGTCGGTGGCAACAAGCGGGTCAAGGTTGATGTGCGGATCATTTCCTCCAGCGCTTATAATCTCGAAAGCCTGATTGCCGAAGGCCGGTTCCGTGAGGATCTGTTTCACCGTCTGGCAGTGGTGCCTGTGCGGGTTCCGCCGCTGGCTGAACGGCGTGAGGATATTCCCTTCCTCGTCGATATGCTGATGCGCCATATCGCCGAACAGGCGGGCATTCGCCAGCGCAAGATCGGCGAGGACGCGATGGCAGTGTTGCAGGCCCATGACTGGCCGGGCAATATCCGGCAATTGCGCAACAACATCGAGCGGCTGTTGATCCTGACCCAGAACGATGGGGCAGATGTACCGATCAGCGCTGAAATGCTGCCGACGGATCTTGGTGAGATGCTGCCAAAAGTCTCCGGTCGCAGCGATTACCAGATTATGACTTTGCCGCTGCGCGAAGCCCGCGAAATGTTCGAGCGCGATTATCTGATCGCCCAGATCAACCGCTTTGGCGGCAATATTTCCCGGACGGCGGAATTTGTCGGCATGGAGCGATCGGCGCTACATCGGAAGTTGAAGTCCCTGGGCGTTTGAGCTGGCCTGGGCATTGGCTGGAAAGGGAAACCATTGCAATTTGACAATGAATTTGCTTGGGGTTTTCTCGATTGCGGAACGACTTCCGATTTGATACCAAACATGACTGATGGGCATTTGGGGAAGCCTGTCCAAAAAAATTAGAAAATTGCAACCGGCACCCCCGACCGGCAAGATAGAAAGAAGCGGCGCCATGGCGGAACGTTCTCAGAATTTGCAGGACCTATTTCTCAATACGGTTCGCAAGCAGAAGATTTCCCTCACTATTTTCCTGATCAACGGCGTGAAGCTGACCGGCGTCGTCACCTCGTTCGATAATTTCTGCGTGCTGTTGCGTCGCGATGGGCATTCCCAGCTCGTCTACAAGCACGCCATTTCGACCATCATGCCGGGCCAGCCCATGCAGATGTTCGAAAGCGAAGAAGCCGCATCATAAATTCGACAAGACTTCCTGCCGGAACAGAATGGGTTGATTTCCGTTGGACAGGCGGAACAATCCATTTTTGGCGTTTAACAACAGGACAACGGCTATAGCCAATCGAGACACCACATCCGATAGCATTATTCCCGAACAGGAAATGCACCGCGACGACATGCGCGCCGTGGTTCTTGTTCCGGTGTTGAAGCAGGCCCGATCCACTGAAAAGGCCTCGGCTGAGCATGGTCCGACCACGACCCGCAGCCACGAGAGCCGATTGGAAGAGGCCATGGGCCTTGCCCGCGCCATCGATCTGACAATCGTGCAAGGCCTGATCGTTGCCGTCAATCAGCCGCGTCCGGCGACCCTGATCGGCAGCGGCAAGATCGAGGAAATCAAGGCGCTGCTCGATAACCATGATGCTGGTCTGGTCATTGTCGACCATCCATTGACGCCGGTGCAGCAGCGCAATCTGGAAAAGCAATGGAACGCCAAGGTCATCGACCGCACGGGTCTGATCCTGGAAATCTTCGGTCGCCGCGCCTCCACCAAGGAAGGCACATTGCAGGTCGATCTCGCCCATCTGAATTACCAGAAGGGCCGCCTGGTGCGCAGCTGGACCCACTTGGAGCGTCAGCGCGGTGGTGCGGGTTTCATGGGCGGTCCCGGCGAAACCCAGATCGAGGCCGACCGGCGGATGTTGCAGGATCGCATCGTGCGGCTGGAACGCGAACTGGAACAGGTGGTGCGCACCCGCCAATTGCACCGCGCCAAACGCCGCAAGGTGCCGCATCCGATCGTTGCCCTTGTCGGCTATACCAATGCCGGAAAATCGACACTGTTTAATCGGATCACCGGGGCAGGTGTACTGGCCGAGGATATGCTGTTTGCCACGCTGGACCCAACGCTGCGCCGCATGAAATTGCCACAGGGCCGCACCGTCATTCTCTCGGATACGGTTGGCTTCATCTCGGACCTGCCGACCCATCTGGTCGCAGCCTTTCGCGCTACGCTTGAAGAAGTGCTGGAAGCGGACCTGATCCTGCATGTGCGTGACATGGCCGACCCGGATAACGGCGCGCAGGCGGGTGATGTTATGCGGATTCTCTCCGACCTTGGCATTAATGAAAAAGAGCGTGACGAACGCATTATCGAGGTCTGGAATAAGATCGACCGGCTGGAGCCGGAAGCGCATCAGGCGATTGCTGAAAAGGCCGCTGGCCGGCAAAACGTGATGGCTGTTTCGGCAGTTACGGGTGAGGGGGTTGACGCCCTGATGGCCGAGATCGCTCAACGGCTTTCCTGTGTGGTGACGGAAACCACGGTGATTTTGCCGCCAGATAAGCTCTCCCTGATCTCCTGGGTCTATGAGAACACCATGGTGGACAGCCGGGAGGACCGAGATGATGGCTCGGTTTCGCTCGATTTACGCCTGTCAGAGCAGCAAGCCAGCGCGTTGGAGCGCAAGCTTGGCCTGATCCAGCCGGTTCGCAGCGAGGATTGGGACTGATGAATAGCCCGGATGATCGGCGGACCTATTCTCCAATCAGATTTTTCAGATCAGCGTCCCCCGCATAGCGTTCAAAGATCGACATGGCGCGGTCGCGGATTAGCGCCGGTATGATCTTTGCCCGATATGCCAGACTTTTGTCAGCGATAATTGTGTTGGCAGCTTTCTCATCGGTCAGTGCCTGGGCAATGGCCGTCGCGTCAGCCTGATGACCACCAATGAAATCGGCAATTTTCTCGGCCAGAGGTAAGGGATCTCCGAGAATATCCTTTTCATAGGAAATCCAGAGCGGCTTCACCTGTCCACTCGCCTCGCATTTCTGCCAGCTGGCGACGAATTGCGCGTACCAGACGGCTTGCGCGTCCACCAGCAGATCCAGACGTTTTTCCAAGGGTAGATCCTGATAGCAGGCGGGCAGTCCATCATCGAAAAAGCCTTCACCCATGCTGTTCTGCAAGCCTCTTGCTTGCATCAGCGCGTCATCCGTGCAGATCAGGGAAACGAAAAAATTGCGGGTGATAACGATGGGCCTGATGCCATAGAGCGCCATTTGTTGGGCAACATAGGGTGTGCAAAGCACCGGATGCTCTGCCACATATCCGACACCGTCCAGCCCGTTGCGCTGCAAGGCCAGTTCGTCCAGCTCTTTTGAGCTGAGATTGGCTCCAAACAGGGAGGCGGAATAATCCGAATAGGCCATGGTCACCAGATTGGCTGAGCGCAACCCAAGCGGCCTGCGAAGAGCATGTCCGACAATGTCTGCCGATCCCGGCGTGCCAGCCACTAGCAGGTTGAGATTTTTCGCCCTGTTAGCGGTCAATCGCGCCTGAAGGACAGTCTC
Organism: Gillisella vitis; assembly: GCF_021559775.1. GTDB lineage: Bacteria > Pseudomonadota > Alphaproteobacteria > Rhizobiales > Rhizobiaceae > Allorhizobium > Allorhizobium ampelinum. The sequence continues at coordinate 1,319,934 of NZ_CP056047.1, forward strand.
GGCAAACCGACCAAGGCAGAGTTTGAGGTTTTCTGCTGCATCGTTGTCGATATCGGGCAAGAAGAACGGGTGAACGTGCGACAACGCGACCGTTGCCTCCTGGAGGTCCTGCGGCGCCAGTTGAGCAAGGAACTCCGTTCCCATCCAACATGCCGTCTGCGCATCCGGGATACAGGAGAGAATTTGCATGAAATGGGCAATGTCTTCGGGCTGCGGTGACTGTCCGGGCGGCCTGGTCTTGACATGTACGTTCATGATGCGAGCTCCACAAGCGACTGGCCAGCTCAAGGGCAAGCGTGGTCGATATAATATTTATTGAAAATAATTATAAATGATAACTTGTGCGAGAATGGAGTTCTGCGACCATGTGCGCAATCGCATCCACCGATACGATTGCGCTTTTAAGGAAATCCAGTGAGTGTTTTAAAGTCAAAATCGTGGCGTGTGGTCCACGATTGGATTTTGGCTAGCCATCAGTTTTGCCGCTGCGTTCCAGCTGCTTTGCAGCCTGCCAGAGCTCCTCCATCCGCTCAAGGCTGGCCTCATTCAGCGATGATTTTTCGGCGGACAAGGATTTTTCGATATGGCCGAAGCGCCGTCTGAATTTCACATTCGTTCCCCGCAGGGCTTGCTCGGGATCGCTGCCGGTGTGTCGACCGATATTGACCAGAGCGAAAATCAGATCTCCCAACTCGTCCTTTATCTTGTCTGGCTGCCCGGCTTGGAGCGCTTCGCGCAGTTCAGCGATCTCCTCCTCGATCTTGTCGAGAATGGGTTCGGCCTCAGCCCAATCGAACCCGACCTTTGCAGCCTGTTCCTGAAGTTTGACGGCTTCCGTCAGGGCCGGAAACGTTCTCTGCACTGAGCCGAGATGACCGTCTTTAAACACCTCGGCCATACCACGCGCTGCGCGGCGTTCTGCTCTTTCCTGCTTTTCCTGTTTTTTAATCGCATCCCATTGCAGCTTGACGGCCTCGGGCGTATCGGCCTCTGAGCGGGCAAACACATGCGGATGACGACGGATCATCTTGGAGGTTACCGCCTCGACCACGTCGCCGAAGGAAAACAGTCCGGCCTCCTCGGCAATCCGGGCGTGAAACACCACTTGCAGCAGAAGATCACCCAATTCTTCGCAGAGATCGTCCGGATCGTTGCGCTCGATGGCGTCGGCCACTTCATAGGCTTCTTCCAACGTATAAGGCTTGATGGTCTCGAAGGTCTGGACAATGTCCCAGGGGCAGCCGGTTTGCGGATCGCGAAGCGCCGCCATGATTTCGATCAGCCGGGCGATATCCTGTGAAGGCTGCATGGTTTTTCCTTATTCAACAAAGATCAGTTTAGCGGAATGTCGTTACCGCTCTTGGCTGATTGGTACTGGCCGGACAGATTGCCATAGAGACCACGGATCTTCTGGGCCTGGGTCAGCAGTTCGCCTCTGATTGCATCGTCTTCCACTTCAATCATGTCGTTGATGGCGAAACTGTGCCAGAAGGCGTTCTGCTTGCGATAGCTGCCGGGCTCCAGTCCGAACACTTCCTTCAGAATTTTCAGGTCATGGGGAATGGCGAAGGCATCGCGGCTATCTTCATGGCTGAAGAAATAATAGAAATTGTCAAAACCAGCCCAGGTGATCGCCGACATACACATGGTGCAGGGTTCGTGGGTGGAGAGGAAAATCAGGTCTGATGTCGGTGGGCGCTCGCCCAGTTCGTAAAAGCGCTTCAGCGTATGAACTTCGCCATGCCAGAGTGGATTTTCCAGCTCGTTATTGGTTTCCGCCAGCACCAGCGAAAGGTCCGCTTTGCGCAGGATTGCCGCGCCGAAAATCTTGTTGCCCTCGGCCACGCCTTTTTCCGTCAGCGGGATGATGTCCTGTTCGATCACGTCAAGCAATCTGGCAGTGAGATTTTGATCGGTCATGATGGGCAGCGCTCCTTGAAATCCGTCTTTGTCTTTTCGGTAAAACCGGTGGACACTTTTACAGGACAAACTCGCAGCACATTTAGCGGCAAGCGGCGGCCAAGGGAAAGCCTTCCTCTGCGTATTGATTGAAAATTGCCGGGAGGGGTTGGTTTTGCTCTTATCCTCAAATGCGTTAGGATAGAAATATCGATGCCGTTGGTAAGGCAGATTCGTGTTTCTTCATAACAGCGTTGTTTTCCCGGATAATGGCGAGATAACAAGGAATGGGTCTTTGAGCATCGAGTCTGACAAGCTGGCGGTTTTTCCGGCGTTTTTTCGCGTTTCCGGCGCGAAATTGGCTGTGTTCGGCGATGGCGACGAGGCGTTTGCCAAGGCTAGACTGATCGCCAACACCTCCGCGACCATCATTGCCTTCACCCAGGATCCCGCCCCTGCATATGCAGCCTTTTTGAAGCGTAAAACCATCGAGATCGATCCATCGCCGTTTTCTCCTGATCTGCTGGCGGGAATGAAGCTGGTTTTTGCCGCCACCGGTGATGGTGCGGCGGATCGGATGATTGTTGAAGCGGCCCGGCTGCAAAAAATTCCGGCCAATGCCGTCGACCAGCCGGATTATTGTGATTTCTATACGCCAGCTCTTGTCAATCGTGCGCCGATTGCGGTGGCAATTGGCACGGAAGGTGTGGGGCCGGTGTTGGCCCAGATGATCCGCGCCGGGATCGACCGACAATTGCCGAGGTCGCTGGGTAAGCTGGGGCGGTTGGCCAATAGTTATCGTCATGCTGTTGACAGGCTGTTGCCGCGTGGTGTGGCACGCCGTTTGTTCTGGCGTTCTTTCTTTCAAGGCGACGTGGCCGATGCAATGGAAGGTGGGGATGTGAAGGCTGCTCGTCGCCGGGCGACAAAATTGTTAAAGACGGCGGCCAATACCGTGCCGGAAGGTCGGATCTTTCTGGTCGGGGCAGGGCCGGGGGCGGAAGACCTGCTGACCCTGCGCGCCCATCGACTGATGATGGAAGCCGACGCCATTGTTTATGATGCTTTGGTGCCACAGGCCGTTGTCGATATGGGTCGGCGTGATGCGGACCGTATTCCAGTCGGCAAGCGCAAGGGCTGTCATTCCAAGTCACAGAGTGAGATCAATGATCTCCTCGTGTCGCTCGGTCAGGCTGGCAAGCGTGTCGTGCGGCTGAAGTCCGGTGATCCCTTGATCTTCGGTCGGGCTGGTGAGGAAATGGCGGCGCTGCGCGATGCCGGTATCGCCTATGAGATCGTGCCCGGTGTTACCTCTGCGCTGGCAGCGGCTGCCGATTTTGAATTGCCCTTGACCTTGCGCGGCGTATCCTCTTCGCTGGTCTTTACCACAGGCCATGACCTGACTGGCGATGTTTTGCCCGATTGGGCGCGGTTGGCGCTATCGGGCGCAACCGTGGCCGTCTATATGGGCCGCACGGTGGCGGCTTCCGTCGCCGAACGGCTGATTGCCGGTGGTCTGGCGCAGGACACGACGGTTGCTGTGGTGGAAAATGCCGGGCGCGGCGACCGTCGCCTGCTGCATGGCACGCTGCGGGAATTGCCGGGTCTGGAAGCCATGACGGAATTGACTGGGCCGGTTATGGTCATTATCGGCGATGCGGTGGCGGGTGCGAATTTCGAGCGGTCGATGCCGTTGGCGCAGGCGCGTGTTGGCCTGGCGAATGTCGATCAACAGCAGATGACGAGGGTTTGACAATGGCAGAAAAAGTCTTGACCGCCAACCGTTTGAGCGATGGCATCGCCGTCTGGCTCGATGCCTCCGGCCAGTGGGTGGAAGACCTGCAATCGTCGCTGGTTGCTCGTCATGCCGAGGCTGTCGCGGCGCTGGAAGCTAGCGGCAAGCGGGACTTTACCAATAACCTCGTTGTTGACGTCGCCGTGGTCGATGTGGAAGAGCGGGATGGAAAGCTCTGGCCGCTGCGCCTGCGTGAGCGTATTCGCGCCGCAGGCCCGACCATTCCCTATGCGGATGGGCATGGTCATGCTGATCCTGATTTTGTCGCCGTCTAAAGTTTATCAGGGAAAAGTGAGACCCGGTTTTCCCGAAAGATAAACGAAAACAAAAAAGATCTAGAGTTTGTTTGGTTCAATCTGAACCTGACCGACTATAGAGCCTGAGGAAAGACATGTATCGTTACGATGAATTTGACCATGCCTTTGTTGCGGCCCGCGTGGACCAGTTTCGCGATCAGGTCGGTCGCCGCTTGTCCGGCGAGTTGGCGGAAGATGCGTTCAAGCCGCTTCGGTTGATGAACGGCGTATATTTGCAGTTGCACGCCTATATGTTGCGCGTCGCCATTCCCTATGGCACGTTGAACGCCAAGCAAATGCGGATGCTGGCCCATGTGGCGCGCAAATATGACCGTGGCTATGGTCATTTCACCACGCGGCAGAACATCCAGTATAATTGGCCGAAACTGTCTGATACGCCCGATATTCTGCAAGAACTCGCCAGCGTGGAGATGCACGCCATCCAGACATCCGGCAACTGTATCCGCAATGTCACCGCCGACCATTTTGCCGGTGCAGCGCAGGACGAGGTTGCCGATCCACGCCCTTATGCTGAAATCCTGCGGCAATGGTCTTCGGTCCACCCGGAATTTTCCTTCCTGCCGCGCAAGTTCAAGATTGCCGTGACTGGGGCTGAGCGCGACCGCGCTGCCATTCAGGTGCATGATATCGGCTTGCATGTGAAGAAGGACGCGAGCGGAAATCTTGGCTTTGCCGTCTATGTCGGCGGCGGTCAGGGCAGAACGCCGATGATTGCCAAGAAGATCAAGGATTTCCTGCCCGAAGAGGATATGCTGTCCTATATCACCGCCATTGTCCGGGTTTATAATCTGCATGGCCGTCGCGACAACAAATACAAGGCGCGGATCAAGATCCTGGTGCATGAAACCGGCACGGAAGAACTGACCCGCCAGATCGATGCGGAATTCGCAAACCTGAAGGACAGTGTGCTGAAGCTGCCCGATGCCGACATTCGCGCCATCGAGAGCTATTTTGCCCTGCCTGATCTGGTTGAGCGCCCGGAAGGCTGGGAAGTTCTGGCCAAATCCAAGAAGGCGGATGAGGGCTTTGCCACCTGGCTTGCGCAGAATGTGCAGCCGCATAAGCATCCCGATTACGGCATGGTGACAATTTCGTTGAAGCCGATCGGCGGCATTCCCGGCGATGCCAGCGATGCCCAGATGGATCTGGTGGCGGATCTGGCCGAGCGCTACGGCTTTGACGAAATCCGCGTCAGCCACGAACAGAACCTGATCCTGCCGCATGTGGCGATGGCCGATCTGCCAGCGCTGTATCAGGCACTATCAGGTGCTAATCTTGGCACCGCCAATGCGGGCCTGATCACCGACATTATTGCCTGTCCCGGGCTGGATTATTGCGCGCTGGCCAATGCCCGCGCCATTCCGGTGGCGCAGGCGATTTCCTCGCGCTTCGGCTCCCAGGCGCGCCAGGCTGAGATTGGTGAGCTGAAAATCAAGATTTCCGGCTGTATCAATGCCTGCGGCCATCACCATGTCGGGCATATTGGTCTGTTGGGTGTGGAAAAGAAGGGTGCGGAGCTTTACCAGATCACGCTGGGCGGATCGGGGGATGAAAACTCGTCCATCGGGGAAATCATCGGTCGTGGTTTCGAGCCGGAAAAGGTGACGGATGCGGTGGAGACGGTGGTCGATACCTATCTGGCACTACGGCTCGATCCGAAGGAAACCTTCCTTGAGGCTTATCGCCGTGTCGGGCCAAAGCCCTTCAAGGAAGCCCTGTATGGCGGCGCATCCGCCGAAGCCGCCTGAGGAGCGCGATTATGACCCGTATCTGGACCGAAACCGGTTTTGCCGCACAGGACGTCTGGCTGGAGGAGACCGAAGAGCTGAAAGTGGCTGAGGGCCAGAAAGCGCTTCTGCCGCTGGACGCCTTTATCGCTGCGGCTGAAGAGAGCAATGCCGTCGATCTCGGCGTGGTAATCGCGCCAGCCGATGACGTGACGAAGCTGAAACCCTATCTCGACCGTATCGCCATCATTGCCGTGAAATTCCCGGCCTATAACGACGGGCGTGGCTTTAGCCATGCTTCGCTGTTGCGCGACAGGCTTGGTTATCAGGGCGAATTGCGGGCGGTGGGCGACGTGCTGATCGATCAGGTGCCGCTGATGCTGCGCACCGGCTTCGACAGCTTTGCTGTTACCAATGCGGTGGCGGTGAAACGGCTGGAAGAGGGGCGTCTGCCGGGGATTGCCAATCATTATCAGCCAACTGCCCGGCCAGCGGACGAGGTTGGCGGTTATAGCTGGCGCCGCCGGTCGGCTTCTTGACGCCGGTTTACTCATAAGGAACGATGTAATGGCCTTGCTGCGCGTCTCGCCTCACTGTCGGTTGCACGCTTTCTGTCATCCGGAAGGCGTGCTCTGCTGCGGTTTATGATCGCATCCGCGTGTGGCCTCTGGCCATGCTTGGGATTTTACAGTAACAGGCCCGCCAAGGCGGATAATGCATGCCCGAATACGCCCTGATCCGCGGCGGTTCAACATGCGATTTGAAGGACTCGAACGCTGATGAATGCTCCTGCAAAGACCGATAATGCCGAACTGATCGTCCCGGAAGGCGTCTATGCCGAAACGGTGCTGAGCGTGACGCATTATACCGACCACTTGTTCCGCTTCCGGATGACCCGGCCTGCCGGTTTTCGTTTCCGTTCGGGCGAGTTCGCGATGATTGGCCTGATGGTGGAGGGCAAGCCGCTCTACCGCGCCTATTCTATCGCCAGCCCCTCCTGGGACGAGGAACTGGAATTTTTCTCGATCAAGGTGCCGAATGGGCCGCTGACCCAGCATTTGCAACGCATCCAGCCGGGCGACCGGGTGCTGATGCGCAAGAAGCCGACCGGCACCCTGGTGCTGGACGCGCTGACGCCCGGCAAGCGGCTCTATATGTTCTCGACCGGCACCGGCATTGCGCCCTTCGCCAGCCTGATCCGCGACCCGGAAACCTATGAGAAATTCGAGGAGGTCATCCTCACCCATACCTGCCGCGATGTCGCCGAGCTGAAATATGGGTTCGACCTGATTTCCGAAATCAAGGCCGATGAGATGCTGAGCGAAATCGTCGGCGACAAGTTGAAACATTACGCCACCGCCACCCGCGAAGACTATCCCTTCATGGGCCGGATCACCGACCTGATCGAAAACGGCAAGCTGTTTACCGACCTCGGCGTCCCGGCGCTGGACCCGGCCATTGACCGTGGAATGATTTGCGGCTCGACAGCGATGTTGAAGGACACCAAGGCGCTGCTGGAAAAGGCCGGGCTGACCGAAGGTGCCAACAACAAGCCAGCCGAATTCGTCATCGAGCGGGCGTTCGTCGGCTGATTTTCGGCGCTGTATCGTCGCTTCCGAGTTTCGTGCGGCAGCGTTGCTGCCGCACGAATGGATCATGGCTTGCTGCGTCTAGAGCATTGTGCGTTTCACCAAGTGTATAGACTGCATAATTTTCCGGTTCGTCCTTGGGAGAGATATGATGTCCGCAGAGAAAGTTGCTGTTGTTACGGCTGGTGGAAGCGGCATGGGAGCCGAATGCGCCAGACGTCTTGCCGGTGATGGCTACAAGGTCGCCATCCTGTCATCTTCCGGCAAGGGCGAGGCGCTGGCGACTGAGCTTGGCGGTATTGGCGTAACCGGGTCCAATCAATCCAATGACGACTTGGCGCGTCTGACCAATATCACCATGGAAACCTGGGGGCGGATCGATGTGCTGGTCAACAGCGCCGGTCACGGTCCTCGCGCCCAGATCATCGAGATCACCGATGAGCAATGGCATATGGGCATGGACGTCTATCTGTTGAACGTCATCCGGCCTGTCCGTCTCGTTACGCCGATCATGCAGGCGCAAAAATCGGGCGCTATTATCAATATTTCCACCGCCTGGGCGTTTGAGCCCTCATCGATGTTCCCGACCTCGGCGGTGTTTCGCGCTGGCCTTGCTGCCTATACGAAGATTTTCGCCGATACCTATGCTGAGGACAATATTCGCATGAACAATGTTCTGCCGGGCTGGATCGACAGCCTGCCCGCGACCGAACAGCGCCGGGATGCCGTTCCGATGAAGCGATATGGCACAAGCGCGGAGATCGCCGCGACCGTCGCTTTTCTGTCGTCCGAGGGCGCAGGGTATATCACTGGTCAAAATCTTAAAGTGGATGGTGGATTGACCCGGTCGGTATGACCGTTTGGAGGGGGAGGTCCGCCTCCGCTTAAGCCTTCATTAACCATAACGCGAACTATTCCCCCTAACGCCTTAACCATAATCGCATTTTCGCCATTTTATCCCCATTTCTATTGTGGCACAGTCCTGTGTCACTTCGGGGGACTAAAATTTGACATTTATTCTTTGCAATGGCCGCGTCGCGGTCCTGATTGGTGTGTCGGTGCGATGACGGTAAAAATGGTTTTGCAGCGGCGTTCAGTTTCCGGATGTTTGCGGATGGCATGGGTTATTCTGGCGGGCGTGGCGGTGACGTCCTGCGGCGCCAACCATGATGTGAGCAAGGTCAGCACGACCAAGAAACGCAGCAAGGAATATTTTGCCGAATCCGCCTATGGCGTGAAGGCCAGCCCCCGTGTGGTGGAAAACGGCCCTGTGCCGAAGGGCGGCGGTCGCCGTCTGGTCGGGAACCCCTACGTGGTGGCAGGCAAGGTCTATAAGCCACGCGAGAACCCCAATTACGAAGCATCCGGGCTTGCCTCCTGGTATGGCTCGGCTTTCCATGGGCGCTACACGGCCAATGGCGAAGTCTATGACCAATACGGCATTTCCGCCGCCCATCCGACCATGCCGCTCCCCAGCTACGCCCGTGTTACCAATCTCGATACCGGCAGTTCGGTCATTGTCCGCGTCAACGATCGTGGCCCGTTCCACGCCAATCGCCTGATCGATCTCTCCGACAAGGCAGCCGAACTTCTTGACGTCAAGGGCCACGGCACAGCTAATGTGAAGGTCAAATATGTCGGCCCAGCCGACATGACGGGCCACGACATGCCCTATCTGATGGCATCTTATGTCCGCAAGGGCCAGCGCGTTCCCGGCGTCGATCCCTTCGGTGGTGGCCAGATCGCCAGTGGCGTGATGGTGGCGTCGAATGCGCCGCAGCAGAATTTCTTCGGCCGTTTCGCAGGCCCGGCCAGCGCGTCTGCACCGCAGCCGAAAACGGCAAAACCGGTTGTTGCGCCGGCGTCAGCCTCGGCTTACGGCAGCAACTCCTATCCGGTTTCCGCCAGCGCCAATGCACCGCGCCCGGTCCAGCGTCAGCCGGTCGCCGTATCGCGGCCAGAACCGACCCGCATTGAACCGACCCGCGAATGGCAGGCTCCGGCCATTGCCTCGGCTGAGCCGATGCCGCAGCCGCGCAATGCTGCCAGCACCGGCGTGGCTCGCCGGGAGATGGCGCCTGTGGCCGCACCGCAGCCGGCTCGCGCCACTGCGACCCGTCAGAAGCCGGTGGCGGCACCGTCTGGTGGCGGCCTGCCGCCCGGCTGGCATGTCGGCCCGGCTCCTGTGACAGCCAATGCCTATTCCAATCCCAATGAAGGCTGATCCCAACTGGCGCTGGTGAGGCTTGTTCGAGCCTTGCTCTAGCCGTTTTCAAGGGTAGACGCCTTCCTCCATAAAACCTATCCATTATAGATGCCGGTGGCGATTCTCGCTCTCCGGCATCCTATTATTGGTGAAGGATGGCGATGCATATCGGCTTGCCGGTCACAAAGCGCTTTTGGGCGTATGCTGGATCATACGATAGAAAGATTGTTGTGCTGCTTGCGGCACTTTTCTACGGAGCAAGCCTCCAGACCAGCGCCTTTGCACAAGCAGCGGCGACCGACGCGGCAACGCCCGCCGTTTACGCCACCGAGGCCAAGCAGGTCCTGCTGATCGAGGCTGAAACCGGCAGCGTGCTGTTTGAAAAGAACAGCGATCAGCCCTTTACCTCGGCTTCTCTCTCCAAGATGATGGTTGCGGAAGTGGTGCTCGATGCGCTGAAATCCGGTCGCCTGACGCTGTCCCAGGACTTTCCCGTTTCCGAATTCGCCTGGCGCACCGGTGGCGCGCCGTCGCGCACGGCGACGATGTTTGCTGCCGTGCGCTCGCGCGTGCCGGTGGAGGCGCTGCTGAAGGGTGTCATGGTGCAAATGGCCAATGATGCCTGCCTGATCCTTGCCGAAGGCATGGCTGGGTCGGAGCAGGGTTTCGTCAAGCTTATGAATGAGCGGGCAGCGGCGCTTGGTCTTAAGGACAGCCATTTTGCCAATGCAACCGGTCTTCCAGATCCCGGCAATAAAGTCAGCCTGAGGGATATGATCACGCTGGCGCAGGCGCTCAAGACCAATTACCCGGATTTCTATGCGCTCTACGCCCAGCCGGATTTCGAATGGAACAAGATCTTCCAGCGCAATCGCAATCCGCTTCTTGGCCAGTCACCCGGTGTGGATGGCCTGGCGGCAGGGTTTGCCGAGGGGGAAGGTTATTCCATCGTCGCCTCCGCGCAGCAGAATGGCGTGCGGCTCTATCTGGGCCTGGCGGGCAGCGAAAGCGACAAATCCCGGCAGGAGGATGCTGCAAAGGCACTCGCCTGGGGCTTTTCCGCCTTTGAAAAACGCCGCCTGTTTGAGGCGGGGCAAGTGATTGGCGAGGCCAGCGTTTATGGCGGGGAACCGGCACAGGTGCCGCTGGTGTCGCCGCAGCCGGTTGATGTCTATCTGCCGGTTGGCGCCAGCGATAAGTTGGAAGCCAAGGTGATTTATCCCTGGCCATTGCGTCCCGGCGTTGCGCAAGGCCAGCAGGTCGGGCATTTGAAGGTCATGCTCGGCGATAAGCTGCTGCGTGACATGCCGCTTCAGGCCGGATCGCCGTCAACGCTGGGCTCGCTGGTCAAACGCACCCGTGACGCACTGGTGGAACTGCTGTTTTCCTGGGTTTGATCCGACAGAGGTTTCCCAGGGCGCAAGCTTGCGTTACACAGCGGTTCTAGAGTTTGTCAGGGGAAAGTGGAAACCGATTTTCCCGAAAATACAAACGAAAACAAGAGTAGCTAGAGTCTGTCTGGTTCAATCTGAACCTGACAGACTCTAGAGCGTCGGACCGAAACGTGGGAACCGGTTTCCCGTCCGGAAACACTCTAAACAGGAAAGAAAGCGGATCAGTGTCGGTTGGCAGCGGATTATTTGTAACATTCGAAGGCGGCGAGGGGGCGGGCAAGTCCACCCAGATCAGGCTTTTGGCGAATGCGCTGGAGGCGCTCGGCTTTGCCGTTGTCACCAGCCGTGAACCTGGTGGCTCACCCTGCGCCGAGGCCTTGCGACATGTGCTGCTGTCGGGTGCCGCCGAGCCGTTCGGGGTGGAAATGGAAGCCATCCTGTTTGCCGCCGCCCGCAATGACCATGTCGAGGCGCGTTTGCGCCCAGCGCTACTGCGGGGCGATATGGTCCTTTGTGACCGGTTCATGGATTCCTCACGGGTCTATCAGGGCGCGACCGGCAATCTCTCTTCAGCCTTCATCGAGCGACTGCAAGCCATTGCCGTTGATGGCGTGGTGCCGGACCTGACGATCATCCTCGATCTGCCAGCCAATATTGGACTGGCGCGGGCCAAAAACCGGGCCGGGGCTTTGGGAGAAGATGCGCCGGACCGTTTCGAGAAAGAGGAAATCGCCATTCACGAACGCCGCCGCGAGGCTTTTCTAGCCATTGCGCGGGCCGAGCCTGCGCGTTGCAGAGTGGTGGATGCGCGCGCCGGGATCGAGCAGATCGCCGAGGAGATTTTTGCAGCGGTGAAACCGCTCCTGCCTCACAATGTCGGAAGGCGCTAGAATGGAAAAGCCCGGTCTTCTCGATGGTGCCATTGCGCCTTTTGCCAATGACAGGATGTTTGGCCATGGCGCTGCGGAACAGTTTCTGGCCAGTTCCTACCAATCCGGCAAGCTTCATCATGCGATCTTGATAGAAGGGCCGGAGGGGATCGGCAAGGCAACGCTGGCCTTCCGTTTCGCTCATCATGTTCTATCGCATCCCGACCCCGCCAGTGCGCCCTTTGTCATCGCCGACCCGGACCCCAATTCGCTGGTTGGGCGGCAGATTGCGTCCGGGGCCTCGCATAACCTCCTGCATATTGCCCGACCGGTGGATGAAAAGACCGGCAGGGTAAAATCCTCGATTACCGTGGAGGAAATCCGCAAGGCTGGTCATTTCTTTTCCCAGACCTCAGGTGGTGGCAATTGGCGGATCGTCATCCTCGATCCTGCCGACGACATGAACCGCAATGCGGCCAATGCCATTTTGAAAGTGCTGGAAGAGCCGCCGAAACGGTCGCTGTTTCTGGTCCTGTCCCATGCGCCCGGCAAGCTTTTGCCCACCATTCGCTCACGCTGCATGCCGCTGAAATTACAAACGCTTGGCGTGGACGATCTGGCCAGCGCGCTGGCGCATCTGGGGGTCTCGCCACCTGTGGAGCAGATGGCGGCGCTTTCTGATCTCTCCAAGGGCAGCGTGTCGCAGGCGTTGAAACTGATCAACTATGGCGGCATGGAAATCATTGCTGCCTTCAATGCTATCCTTGCCAGTGAAGGCCCGGCGGCGCGAAAGCAGATGCACAAGCTGGCTGATGCGCTGTCAGCCAAGGACAGCGACGTTATCTACCACTTCTTTATCGAGCACCTGTCCGAATTCCTGATGGACAATGCGCGGCAGGTGGCGATGGCGGGTGATCTTGCCCGGGCCGAGCGGCTATCGCGGCTTTCCAGCGCCATCATTGAAAAGCTTGGTGTGGCCGGGGCCTATAACCTCGACCGTAAGCAGACGCTGCTGGAAATTCTTGGCGAGGTCGCGGCTGTATAAGCGGTTCCTACAACGAGATCAATTTCGCCGCGACGATCACCAGAATGAGGGCGAGGATAATTCTCACTGCCTTTTCCGGCAGGCGTGGTGCGGCATAGCTGCCCAACACGATACCGGGGATGGAGCCGATCAGCAGTGAGCCCAGCAGCACCCAGTTGACATCGCCGATCACCCAATAGCCGATACCGCCGATCAGCGTCAGCGGAATGGCATGGGCAATATCTGAGCCGACAATGTCGTTGATGGTGGAGCGGGGATAGAGAAACAGCAGCACGGTCACGCCGATGGCCCCAGCACCGACCGATGTCAGCGTGACGACGGCACCCAGAACCAGGCCAAGAACGAAGGTGCCGATTGCAATGGTGCGTGGGCTTGGGCTGGGATGGGCTTGAAGCCAGTTGATTTCATAGCGCATCAGCAGATCTCGAAACAGCAGGATGAGTGCTGTCATCATCAGCATGATTCCGAGGCTGGTGGTCAGGAGATCGGTGGAATGGGCGCTTTTTCGATCAACGCCGCTCATCAGCCAGAGGGTCACGGACGTTGCTGGAACGCTGCCCAATGCCAGCAGGCCGACCAGCCGCCAGCGGATATGGCCGTGGCGATGATGCACAGCGGCACCCGCCATCTTGGTCACGGCGGCATAGAGCAGATCAGTCCCTACGGCGGTTGCCGGATGAACGCCGAACAACAGCACCATCAGCGGTGTCATCAGCGACGCGCCGCCGACGCCGGTAATGCCAACCAGACACCCGACGACAAAGCCCGACAGCGACACCAGGGGGTCAAACGAAAAACCGGTCAGAACGGCACCTCCTCGGATTCGGACATGGCCGATCTAGCGAAAGCCGGGTGCAGCGGTCAAGGTGCGAGACCCTATCAAAGCGCGTGGTCGAGAAACTTGTTGTTTCGCAACGCGGCGACATGCGCTAAGAGCGGCGGACATTCCTGATCGATAAAGCGGACTTGCAAGGGCCGACCCATGAAAGATACGTTCTACATCACCACCGCCATTTCCTACCCGAACGGCAAGCCGCATATCGGCCATGCCTATGAGCTGATCGCCACGGATGCGATGGCGCGCTTCCAGCGGCTGGATGGCAAGGATGTGTTCTTCCTGACCGGCACCGACGAACATGGCCAGAAAATGCAGCAGACCGCCCGCAACGAAGGCATTGCGCCAGAGGAACTGGCGAAGCGCAATTCTGACGAATTCCGCGCCATGGGCAAGCTGCTCAATGCCTCCAACGACGATTTCATCCGCACCACGGAAGCCCGCCACCACGCCGCCAGCCAGGAAATCTGGAAGCGGATGGAGAAAAACGGCGATATCTACAAGGACAGCTATGCGGGCTGGTATTCGGTGCGCGACGAGGCCTATTACGCCGAAGACGAAACCGAAATGCGCGCCGATGGCGTTCGCTATGGGCCGCAAGGCACGCCGGTGGAATGGGTGGAGGAGGAGAGCTATTTCTTCCGACTTTCAGCCTATGAAGACAAGCTGCTGAAGCTCTACGAGGATCAGCCGGATTTCATTGGCCCCAATGAGCGCCGCAACGAGGTGCTGTCCTTCGTTAAGTCCGGTCTCAAGGACCTGTCGATGTCGCGCACCACCTTCGATTGGGGTATCAAGGTGCCCGGCGATGACAAGCATGTGATGTATGTCTGGGTTGATGCGCTGACCAATTACATCACCGCCACCGGCTATCTGACCGATGAAAATGGGCCGCGCGCCAAATACTGGCCGGCAGACGCCCATATCATCGGTAAGGATATCATTCGATTCCACGCCGTCTATTGGCCAGCTTTCCTGCTGTCGGCGGGTGTTGCGTTGCCTAAGCGAATTTTTGCCCATGGATTCGTTCTGAACAAGGGCGAGAAGATGTCAAAATCGCTCGGGAATGTGGTTGACCCCTTTGACCTGTTGCAGCAGTTCGGTCTTGATAACGTCCGTTATTTCCTGTGCCGCGAAATTTCTTTTGGGCAGGACGGCAACTGTAATGCTGAGCTTATTGCTCCGCGTATCAATGCCGATCTCGCCAACGGCATCGGCAATCTCGCCAGCCGTTCGCTGTCGATGATCGCCAAGAATCTTGACGGCAAGGTGCCGCAGCCCGGCCCTCTGACCGAGGCTGACGAGGCTATTCTCGCCACGGCGGATGAAGCGATTGCCATTTGCCGTGAGGAAATGTCTCGCCAGCAGATCCACAAGGCCGTGGGCGCGATCATGAACATCGTCAACGAAGCCGATCGTTATTTCGCCGCCCAGGCACCCTGGGTGCTGCGCAAGACGGATGTGCCGCGCATGGAAACGGTGCTGTATGTGACAGCGGAAGTGGTACGGCAGATTGCCATCCTGTTCCAGCCGATCATGCCCGACAGTGCTGCGAAGCTGCTTGATCTCGTGGCAATCGCGCCTGATGATCGGGTGTTCGCCAAACTGGGCAAGGCCGGTCGCCTGACGCCCGGCACGGAACTTCCTGCCGTCTCACCGGTCTTCCCGCGCTACGTCGCCACTGACGCAGACAAAGCAGCAGACAAAGCAGCGGACAGGGCCTGAGTGATGTTGATCGATACCCATTGCCATCTGGATTTCGCCGATTTCGAAGAAGAGCGCGACGCGCTGGTGAAGCGCGCCCATGATGCGGGCGTCAAGCAGATGGTGACGATCTCCACCCGTGTCGCCAAGCTTCCGGCGCTGTTGGCGCTGACCGAGCGCTACCCTTCGGTATTCTGCTCGGTCGGCACCCATCCCAACAATGCCAATGAAGAGCTGGAGATTGGTGCTGATGATCTGGTGCGGCTGGCCGAGACGCATGAGAAAGTCGTTGCTATCGGCGAATGTGGTCTGGACTATTTCTACGATACCCAGACACCTGAGGACCAGAAGACCGGCTTCCTGCGCCATATCGAGGCATCGCGCCGCACACAATTGCCGCTGGTGATCCATAGCCGCAGCGCCGATGACGACATGGGTCACATCTTGCGCGACGAGACCGCCAAGGGTGCGTTTCCCTTCATTCTGCATTGCTTTTCGGCGGGCGTGGCTTTGGCTAAAACCGGGGTCGAGCTGGGTGGCTATATTTCCTTTTCCGGCATCCTGACCTTTCCGAAATCGCAGGAGCTGCGCGATATCGCCAAGGAAATTCCTCTGGATCGCCTTTTGGTGGAAACAGACGCGCCTTACCTTGCGCCGAAACGCTGGCGTGGAAAACGCAACGAGCCCTCCTATGTCGTCAATACGGCGGAGGTGCTGGCCGAGGTCAAAGGTGTCAGCTACGCGGACATCGCCGCGATCACCACGGATAATGCATTGAGACTGTTTTCGAAAATGCCAAGGCTTTGAGTGACCGATGACCTATCTCCGCCGCTTCACCATTCTGGGATGCTCATCCTCGCCGGGCGTGCCGCGGATCAATGGTGACTGGGGAGATTGCGATCCGTCGAACCCGAAAAACCGGCGCACACGCGCGTCTTTCCTGATCGAGCAGATCGGCCCGGATGGCGGCAAGACCGTGGTTCTAGTCGATACTGGCCCGGATTTTCGTGAGCAGATGATCCGTGCGGGTGTCCAATCCCTGGACGCCGTCGTCTATAGCCACGCCCATGCCGACCACTTGCATGGCATCGACGACCTGCGCGGCTATTCCTTGATGCAGCGCGGACGCATTCCGATCTATGCCGAGCCGGAGACCATGCGCCGGATAGAGACGGGGTTCGGTTACTGCCTGAAGACCCCTGATGGTAGCAATTATCCACCCATCGTGCGTCCCCATATCATCGAGGACATGGACAGTCTGATTGAGATTGATGGCGCAGGCGGGCGCATTGCGCTCATGCCGCTGGAACAGCAGCATGGCGACATTATTTCACTCGGCTTTCGCATCGGTGATGTCGCCTATTGCAGCGATGTCAGCGATTTTCCGGCGCACACCGTGCCGCGTCTGGCTGGGCTGGATGTACTTGTTATCGATGCCCTGCAATATAGAGAGCATCCGAGCCATTTGTCCCTGTCGCAATCGCTGGCCTGGATCGACAGGCTTGCCCCAAAGCGGGCGATATTGACCCATATGCATATTCCACTCGATTACGAGACCGTCCTGCGCGAAACGCCTGATCATGTCGAGCCGGCGTATGACCAGATGCAATTCGAGGTCACGCTGCCGGCCTGATTTCTTGAAAACGTGGCGCGGGCCAGGATAGACGATGTTGAACAAGCCCTTTCAATCTCCCAGCACGGCCAGCTTTCTCAACAATCTGAAAGCCTCCCGGCTTCAGGCGCTGCTGCGGCGGGGCGAGCTGGGGCTGGTGGTGCTGGCCGCCATTATCGGCATACTCGCGGGTTTGCTGGTGTCGCTGGTCAGTTTCTTAAGCGCCAGTCTGCATTTTCTGGTCTTCGGCGTTGAGGGCACGTTGAGTGGCAGCGGCATTACCGGACCTATCGTGCTGGGTGGCCCCATTATCGGCGGCATCATCCTCGGCGTCATTGTCTTCATTCTGTCCAAAACCCGTAAAAAACCGATGGTTGACCCCATCGAGGCCAATGCGTTGCATGGTGGACGGCTGTCGCTGACCGACAGCATCATCGTTTGCGTGCAGAATATCATTTCGAACGGCTTCGGGGCTTCGGTCGGGCTGGAGGCCGGTTATACCCAGATCGCCTCCGGCTTTGCCTCCAAGCTCGGCGTCAAGCTGAAGCTGCGGCGCGGTGACTTACGGCTGCTGGTCGGCTGCGGGGCGGCAGGCGCCATTGCTGCGGCTTTCGACGCACCGCTGACCGGCGCCTTCTATGCGGTTGAACTGATCATTGGCTCCTATACCGTCGTGACGCTCGCCCCGGTGATCGTCTCGGCGCTGGTGGCAAAAATCGTTACCAGCCAGATCGGCGGGCAGGGGCTGTCCATCGATATCGGCGCGGTCGGCAATATTACCCCAATCGATTATCTGCCCGCCGTCATGCTCGGCATCGTTTGCGCGGGCGTCGGCATCGTCCTCATGCAGGCCGTCTCCTTCATCGAGGAAACCGCCCGCAAAAGCTTCATCTCCCAGCCCTTCAGGCCGATGATCGGCGGAATCATTATCGGCCTTCTGGCGCTGGTTTCCCCACAGGTTCTGGCCGGTGGCCACGGCGCGCTGCATATCAACCTCAATACCCAGAGCAGCCTTTATGCACTGGTTCTGTTGTTCGTGCTGAAATCCATTGCCAGTGCCATCTCCATCGGCTCCGGCTTTCGTGGCGGCCTGTTTTTCGCATCGCTGTTCATGGGCGCGCTGCTCGGCAAGATCTTTGCCTTTGCGGCCATGCTGTTTCCAGTTCTGACGCTGACGCCGGTGATTTATGCCGTGGTCGGCATGAGCGCCTTTGCCGCCGCCGTCATTGGTGGACCGCTGACCATGACCTTCCTGGCTCTGGAACTAACCGGCGACTTTCCGATCACCGCGCTGGTGCTTGCCTCTGTTATCACCACCTCGCTGGTGGTGAGGGTGTCGTTCGGCTATTCCTTCGCCACTTGGCGTTTTCACCTGCGCGGAGAAACCATTCGCAGCGCCCAGGATGTCGGCTGGATACGAGACCTGACGGTGGCCAAGATGATGCGCGCCGATGTCCGCACCGCCAAGCTCTCCATGGGGCTTGAGGAATTCTGCAAGCAATTTCCATTGGGCTCGACCCAGCGGGTCATCATGGTCAATGACGACGGACGCTATGCCGGTATCGTGCTTTTGCCGGAAATCTATGCCGATCCAATGGACCGCGAGGATGAGAGCCGCAGCCTGGAAACCTATCTGCGCTATACCAAGGATGTGCTTTTGCCGACCATGAACGTCAAGCAGGCCGCCGCCATCTTTGATTCCACCCAGAGTGAAGCGCTGGCCGTAATGAACGACCGTGTGCAGAACCGTCCCATCGGCTTGCTGACCGAAAGCCACACGCTTCGCCGCTATAGTGAAGAACTCGACCTCAGACGCCGGGAGGTTGCAGGCGAGTTTTAAACCCTTCGGGGGCCAAGATGATGTGGTGGTATCTTCTAGGAAAGTGGTGAGCGCGCAGGGATTCGAACCCTGGACCTACTGATTAAAAGTCAGTTGCTCTACCGGCTGAGCTACGCGCTCCCGAAGCGGAGCAACTGCCCCTCTGGAAGTGCGCGGACCATATGCAGGGCGATGTTTTCGGTCAACCCAAAAAAACAGCTTTTTTCACATTTTCACCAGAGGTTTTTATGGCTTTGGCAAAAAGGTGATTGGCACGTCATTGCCATCGGGGCTACCACACCGATTAAAATAGATACCGGGCGGTGAGGACATTGTGACGATTGCTGAAATTCCATTTCTGACAGCGCTTGTGGCCGGGACCCTGTCCTTTCTCTCGCCCTGTGTTTTGCCGCTGGTGCCGCCTTACCTCTGCTATATGGCGGGCGTCAGCGTCGAGCAGTTTCGCGGTGAAGCGGTAGCGGTTGACCGGCGGGCGCGCTCGGCGGTGATTTTTTCGGCCCTGTGTTTCACCCTGGGCTTTGCAACGGTCTTCGTGGCGCTCGGGGCGGGCGCGTCCTCCATCGGTATGATGTTGCGTCAGCATCTTGATCTCCTGTCGAAGATTGGCGGCTTGATCATCATCGTTATGGGGCTGAATTTTCTAGGCCTGTTTCGCATCGGGCTTTTGGCGCGCGAAATGCGCTTTGCAGGTGGCGGCAAGCCCGCGACCCTGACAGGGGCCTATGTGATGGGGCTAGCCTTTGCCTTTGGCTGGACGCCCTGCATCGGCCCTGTGCTGGGTGCTATTCTCGCGGTCGCCGCAGCCCGTGACACGGTCGGACAGGGGGCAGTGTTGCTGGCGGTCTATTCGCTGGGGCTTGCCATTCCGTTCTGGATCGCCGCTGGCTTTTCAGGGGCTTTCATGCGGTTTCTCACCCGGTTTCGCCGCCATCTCGGTCTGGTGGAAAAGCTCATGGGGCTGCTTCTGGTCGTAACCGGGCTTGCCTTCATCTTTGGTTTTGTGTCCGATCTGGCGATCTGGTTCCAGCAAAGCTTTCCGATCCTGTCACGGATCGGATAAGTTTTCTGTCCATCACGCCTGATCTCAGAATCGCGATTTGATCTTGTCGCGGATCATCTGCGGAAACGCGCCGAAGCCACAGCCCGGTGCGACGCCTTCGCGCATGGCAAAATGGCGCAGAGGCGACAGGTTTGAGAGAAGATGAATTCCTGCGGCGCGCACCATTTGCACCGGCAGGAAGGACGACAGCAGCGAGCGGTTTAAAAGATCGACGCTGGCGGTGCGGCTCCAGACATCCACCTTGCGGCGGCGATCGAAACGGTCGCCCAGCGTCGAGCCGAGCGGTTTTTGCGGCTCATGCCCGACCAAATCCTCCAGCGCCATGATGTCGCGCAGGCTGAGATTGAGGCCTTGCGCGCCGATGGGCGGGAAAGCGTGCGCTGCCTCGCCTATGAAGACAGCCCGGCCCTTGCCGTAGCGGTTGGCGCTCATGCCTGAAAGCGGCCAGGCCTGGGCCGGTGCCTCGACTGTGACTTGGCCCAGCAGAGACTGCATGCGCGCTTCGACCAGAGCGCTGAGATCGTCGAGCGGCAGGGACGTCAGCCGTTCCGCTTCCTCAGGCTCGACCACCCAGACCAGGCTGGAATGATTGCCTTTGAGCGGCACCTGGGTGAACGGCCCGGTTTCCGTATGAAATTCGGTCGAGACATTATTGTGGGGCAGGGTGTGGGTGAAATTCAGCACCACAGCCGTTTGCGGATAGGACCAGGTCCGCACCGCCACATTGGCCGCGCCGCGTGTCATAGAGTGCCGGCCATCGGCCCCGACCACCAGATCGCATTCGATAACCGTGTTATCGGCAAGTGTTACGCGAGCATTGTCCTGGGAGAAATCAATGGACGCAGCCTGTTGATGCAAAACGGTAAGGTTGGATTCGCGTGCCAGGGCAGCATCGAACACATCGAGAAGATCGCTGTTTTGAAAATTATAGCCGAAGGCGGCCAGCCCGATTTCAGAACTGCGAAACGCGACGGGCGGCGCGCGCAGCAGTCGCTTTGTGCCATCGATGATCTGCATGGTCGAAAGCGCTTCGCCTTGGGATTTGAGCTCTTCCCATAGGCCGAGACGGTCAAGAAAGCGGATGGATTGATCCATCAGAGCCGTGGTGCGGCGATCTTTCGGGCGGGTATCCCCGGCAACCAACGTTACCTTGCGCCCGCGTCGGGCCAGTGCCAGTGCCGCGACGGACCCAGCCAGACCTGCGCCAATTACCGTGACATCGACCGTTTCCATCGTTTTCTCCCTGCATAGGTTCATGTGCAAAATAGGGTGTCGGACGCTGAAAATCCATGGGCTTGCGTGGCGCTAGCGAATGGCATTGTGTCGCGGCATGGCGCTGGAAATCGGGTAAAGCCCGGAAGAAAGGTTGCATTTGGGGCAGATTCGGAGAATATCCCCCAACCGATCAAAGGGGTTTTTACCGGCGGATTATGAAGATTTTCAACTATAAGCGCGTACCCTATGCAGAGATGCGCGCGTTCTCCGTGCATATTCTGACAGCCTCCGGCTCGTTCCTGGCATTTTTGGGCGTCGTCGCTGCGGCGGAACATCGCTTTGTCGATATGTTCTGGTGGCTTGGCCTGGCGCTGGCTGTGGATGGCATTGACGGGCCAATTGCCCGCAAGGTCAAGGTCAAGGAAGTCCTGCCCAATTGGTCCGGCGATACGCTCGATAATATCATCGACTATGTGACCTATGTGCTGCTACCCGCTTTTGCGCTTTACCAGAGCGGTATGATCGGCCAGCCTTGGTCTTTCGTCGCTGCCGGAATGATCGTGGTGTCCAGCGCCATCTACTATGCCGATATGGGCATGAAGACCGACGAATATTTCTTCTCCGGCTTTCCAGTCGTTTGGAATATGATCGTTTTTACCCTGTTCGTCATCGATGCCTCTGCAACGACCGCGATGATTGTGGTCGGCATTTCCGTAGCGCTGACCTTCCTGCCGATCAGCTTTCTGCATCCCGTCCGGGTCAAGCGGCTGCGACCGCTTAATCTGGCGGTGTTCTTCCTGTGGTGCGGACTGGGTGGCGCGGCGTTGCTGATGCATTTCCAAACGCCGTCTTTCCTGGTCATCCCCTTCATTATTAGCGGCATTTACCTCTATGTGATTGGTGGAATTCTCCAGGCTTTTCCGTCGCTTGGCCGCAGTTGAAAACAATGCTCTGCCTTAAAAACGGGCAAGACCCAAAAAATAACCTTTCCGGTAGTTGTAAGCGGCAATAAAACCGGTATCAATACGATCAGCAATCTATACTTCACGCAGGGTCATGACGTGAAGGTGTTGAAATGGTTTAGGTATCCGTTTCGTCTCCTTGTTGTGGATGTTCGTCCCAACCGAGGCGGAGCAAGGGGGTCGAGTGTCGCATAGCAAAGAAGTAGCGCCATCTCCGCTGCTTTCGGTTCGCAGCCTGACGAAGCGATTCGGCACATTTGCCGCCTGCGATGGCATTGATCTTGACATTCTTCCCGGCGAAATCCATGCCCTGCTGGGGGAAAATGGCGCTGGCAAATCAACGCTCGTCAAAATGCTGTTTGGCGTGCTGACCCCGAGCGCTGGCGAGATCCTTTGGGATAACCAGGGTGTCGTGGAGATTGCCTCACCAGCGCAGGCACGCAAGCTTGGTATAGGCATGGTCTTCCAGCATTTTTCGCTGTTTGAAGCGCTGACCGTGGCTGAGAACATCGCCTTGTCCTTGGATCGCTCGGTTTCGATTGGTGAAATCTCCGAACAAGCGCGGACCTTGTCGCTCTCTTACGGTTTGCCGCTCGATCCTTCGGCCCATGTCGCGGATCTTTCTGTGGGTGAGCGTCAGCGGATCGAAATCGTCCGGGCATTGTTGCAAAATCCGAAACTGATCATTCTCGATGAGCCGACTTCGGTGCTGACCCCGCAGGAGGCCGACAAGCTGTTTGAAACGCTGGAAAAGCTGCGGGCCGAAGGGCGCTCGGTGCTCTATATCAGCCACCGGTTGGAAGAGGTGCAGCGCATTTGCGACCGTGCCACGGTTTTGCGCCACGGCAAGGTGACAGGCACCTGCGATCCACGTCAGGAAACCCCGTCCACGCTGGCGCGAATGATGGTAGGCGCGGACGTCATCGGTGTGACGCCGGATGTCGCGGCTCCTGTTGGTGCGGACCTACTCACTGTTCGCAATCTCAGCGTCGATGCACGCACGCCGTTTTCCATGGCGTTGAAGGATGTGTCGCTGAATGTCCGCGCGGGTGAAATCCTCGGACTGGCGGGCGTGGCTGGCAATGGCCAGAGCGAATTGTTCGATGTGCTGTCGGGTGAATATACCGTGCGTGACCATCAGGCCATCCAGCTATGCGGCCAGCCGGTTGGGCGCTTCGGTATCAACCGGCGCCGGTTGATCGGCGCTGGTTTCGTGCCGGAAGAGCGCCATGGCCATGCCGCCGTTACCGGGCTTTCGCTGTCGGACAATCTGCTGTTGGCGCGGCATCGCTCGGATCGTGGGCGTTATGTCTCAGGTCTGTTTGGCCTGATCCGCCACAGCGCCATCAAGTCGTCCACCCGGCAGATTTGCGAGGCGATGGATGTGCGAAAGAGCGGTGAGGACCCGGTCGCCGGATCGCTTTCGGGCGGCAACCTGCAAAAATTCATTGTCGGGCGTGAGCTGGACCGCAAACCGGCGGTGCTGGTCGTCAACCAGCCGACCTGGGGTGTGGATGCCGGTGCGGCCAGCCGTATTCGCCAGGCCCTGATCGATCTTGCGGCGCAAGGCTCGGCGGTGGTGATCATCAGCCAGGATCTGGACGAGATTTTTGAAGTCTCGACATCGATTGCGGCGATTTCGGAGGGCAGGCTGTCGAAAGTCTATCCAAGTGGCGTGATGAACCGCGAGAAGATCGGTCTGTTGATGGGCGGCTTGCATGGTCTGGAGAGCGCCGATGCGCATTGAACTGGAAAAGCGCGCCCGCGCTTCCGGGCTGTTTACGCTGGTCTCACCCTTGCTGGCGCTGGCTTTGACCCTGTTTTTCGGCGGGTTGATGTTTGCAGCGCTGGGCAAGGACCCGTTCTTTGCGCTTTACAGCTTCTTCATTGCGCCGCTCACCGAGGTCTGGTCGCTGCATGAGCTGGCGATCAAGGCGGCACCGCTGATACTGATCGCTGTTGGACTGTCGGTCTGTTATCGCTCGAACAATTGGAATATCGGCGCGGAAGGCCAGTTCACGGTTGGGGCGATTTGCGGGTCGATCATTCCGGTGATCTTTTACGAATGGCAATCGCCGCTGCTTTTGCCGCTGCTTTTGCCGCTGATGATGGTGATGGGCATGATTGGTGGTGCGCTTTACGCCGCCATCCCGGCGCTTTTGAAAACCCGCTTTAACACCAATGAAATTCTCACCAGCCTGATGCTGGTCTATATTGCCCAGTTCATTCTGGATTACCTGGTGCGCGGTCCGTGGCGCGACCCGCAAGGCTTCAATTTTCCCCAGACCCGCGAATTCGTCACGGAGGGCATTCTGCCTGCCATCTGGGAAGACTCAGGACGCGCCCATTGGGGCTTTGTCTTTGCCTTGATTGCGGCTGTCGGCGTCTGGTTGATGATGCGCTATACGCTGAAGGGCTTTGAAATCGTCGTGCTTGGCCAATCGGAACGGGCAGGGCGGTTTGCTGGCTTTTCCTCCAGGGGCATGGTGTGGTTTTCCATGCTGTTTTCCGGCGCCCTGGCCGGTCTTGCCGGGATTTCGGAAGTTTCTGGGTCGATCAATCACTTGCAGCCGTCGATTTCGCCCGGCTATGGCTTTACGGCGATCATTGTCGCGTTTCTGGGCAGGCTCAATCCGCTCGGTATCATTATTGCCGGTTTGGTTCTGGCACTGACCTATCTGGGCGGCGAGGGCGCGCAGCTGGCCATTGGCGTTTCGGATAAGGTGGCGCGGGTGTTTCAGGGGCTGTTGCTGTTCTTCGTGCTCTCCTGCGACACGTTGATTTATTATAGGATCAGGCTGGTGTTTTCCAAAACCCGCTCCTCCGTGGCAGAGGGTGCGAAATGATCCTCGAAGCCATTCTTCTGACGGTTATCACTGCCTCAACCCCGCTGGTTATCGCTGCCCTTGGCGAGCTTGTCACTGAGCGCGCCGGTGTGCTCAATCTCGGCGTCGAAGGCATGATGGTCATGGGCGCGGTTGCCGCTTTCGCGACTGCCTATTCCACCGGATCACCGCTTCTGGGCGTGGTGGCGGGCATTGTCGCCGGGGCAGGATTTTCGCTGCTGTTTGGATTTCTGACGCTGACGCTTGTCACCAACCAGGTGGCTACCGGGTTGGCGCTGACTATTCTGGGGCTTGGCGTGTCCGGCCAGTTGGGTGAGAGCTTTGTCGGTAAGCCTGGCATCAAGCTTCAGGCCATTGAGTTTCCGGTACTGTCGGATATTCCCGTCATCGGCCCTCTGCTGTTTCGGCAGGATCTGATCTTTTATCTGGCGATTGTCCTTGTCATTGGCGTCCACTGGTTCCTGTTTAAAAGCCGGGCTGGGCTGATGCTGCGGGCGGTGGGCGATAGCCCGGCCTCTGCGCATACATTGGGGCTGAAAGTCATCCGCACCCGCTACCTGGCAGTGATGTTCGGCGGTGCCTGTTCGGGGCTGGCCGGGGCGCAATTGTCGCTGGTCTATACGCCGCAATGGGTGGAAAACATGTCGGCCGGTCGCGGCTGGATCGCATTGGCGCTGGTGGTGTTTGCCTCCTGGCGACCGGGGCGCGTGCTGGCGGGCGGCTATCTGTTTGGGGCCGTCACCATCGGCCAGCTGCATGCGCAGGCCTTCGGCATCGGATTGCCATCGCAATTTTTATCAGCACTTCCTTATGCTGCCACCATTGTCGTTTTGATCGCGATTTCGCATAATCGGCGCACGACGTTGATCAATACGCCCGCTTCTCTGGGAAAGCCTTTCGTTCCGGATCGCTGACCCATCGTCTTCACTCTCATGCAATCAGGGGAAACTATGAAAAAACTCGCACTCGCATTTGCGGCCTCCGTCGCCACAATGCTTTCCGTTGCCGGTAGCGCCAGCGCCGCCGACAAGACCAAGATCTGCTTCGTTTACGTCGGCAGCAAGACGGATGGCGGCTGGACCCAGGCTCACGAGCTGGGCCGCCAGGAATTGCAGAAGCATTTCGGCGACAAGATCGACACGCCGTTCCTGGAAAACGTGCCGGAAGGCCCGGATGCTGAACGCGCCATCGAGCGTCTGGCCCGCGAAGACTGCAAGCTGATCTTCACCACCTCCTTCGGTTTCATGGATGCCACCGTCAAGGTCGCCAAGAAATTCCCGAAGGTGAAATTCGAACATGCGACCGGCTTCAAATCGGCTGAAAATGTTGCGACCTACAATTCGCGCTTTTACGAAGGCCGCTACATTTCCGGCGTGATTGCCGGTAAGATGTCAACGAAGGGTGAGGCCGGTTACATCGCCTCCTTCCCGATTCCCGAAGTTGTCATGGGCATCAATGCCTTTGAGCAGGGCGCGAAATCCGTCAATCCGAATTTCAAAATGAAGGTTATCTGGGTCAACACCTGGTTCGACCCCGGCAAGGAAGCCGATGCCGCCAAGGCGCTGCTGGACCAGGGCGTCGATATCCTGACCCAGCACACCGACACCACGGCTCCAATGCAGATCGCGCAGGAGCGCGGCATCAAGGCGTTCGGCCAGGCCTCCGACATGATCGCTGCTGGCCCGACCTCGCAGCTAACAGCCATCAAGGACACCTGGGGCGCTTATTACATCAAGCGCACGCAGGCCCTGCTGGACGGCAAATGGACCTCTGAACAGAGCTTCGACGGCCTGAAGGACGGCATCCTGACCATGGCGCCCTACACCAACATGCCTGATGATGTGAAGAAGCTGGCCGAAGACACCGAAGCCAAGATCAAGTCCGGCGAATTGCATCCCTTCACCGGTCCTGTGAACAAGCAGGATGGCACGGCTTGGCTGAAGGCTGGTGAAAAGGCTGATGACAAGACGCTGCTCGGCATGAACTTCTATGTCGAAGGCGTGGACGACAAGCTGCCGAAGTGATCTTGGCCTGACGGTCCGATCCAGTTAGTTTGAGCCGCTCGGTCAAGGCCGGGCGGCTTTTTTTGCGAACAAGGATCTCAAAACATGCAGCTTCATGGTGTGACGGACCGACTGGATGTTAAGGATTGCGATCTGTCTGGGTCGGAATTTCTGGATGCCAATCTCTCGGGTCTGCGGGTCAATGATGTGAACTTGTCTGGCGCGGAAATTCACGACGCCAATCTGTCCGGCCTGCAAATCGTCGGCTGCCGGATGACTGGCGCCACCATCGATGGGATCTCTGTTGAAGAGCTGCTGGCAGCTTATCGTTCCGTCCATTCGTCAGCCCGTAGCGAAGACGGCTGATATTTCTCCATTTGTAGTTTTCATTCAAGCTGGTAAACAGCGTTCGCCGGTCGCCTTGCCGTGCATGCTGGACCCTATACTGGCTGGAGATACCTGATGAGCCGCACCTGTCTTGCCGTCATTCTCGCCGCAGGCGATAGCACGCGAATGAAATCCGCGATGTCCAAGGTGCTGCATCCGGTGGCGGGCCTGCCGATGATTGCCCATGTGATGCAGGCGATTGCCGCCAGCGATATTGCCGATGTAGCACTGGTCGTCGGGCGCGATGCCGATAAGGTCACACAAGCCGCCAGCATCAAAGGCCTGTCGGTCACGCCCTTCGAGCAGACCGAGCGGCTTGGCACCGGCCATGCCGTTCTAACGGCGCGTGAGGCACTGGCCAGAGGCTATGACGATATTCTGGTGGCCTATGGCGATGCGCCGCTGATTACGCCAGGTCCGCTGCTGGCGGCACGTGCGGCTTTGGCTGACGGCAATGACATTGCGGTGATCGGTTTTCACACTGAAAAGCCGACCGGCTATGGCCGTCTTCTGGTCGAGGACGGTGAATTGGTCGCCATCCGCGAAGAAAAGGATGCCAGCGACGAAGAGCGCAAGGTGACGTGGTGCAATAGTGGCTTGATGGCCATCAATGGGGCGAAGGCGCTGGACCTTCTGGGGCAGATCGGCAATGCCAACGCCAAGGGTGAATATTACCTGACCGATCTCGTCGAAATCATCAGGTCTCTGGGTGGCAAGGCGGTCGCCGTCGATGCGCCGGAAGCCGAGCTGGCCGGGTGCAACAATCGCGCCGAACTGGCGGTGATCGAAAAGCTCTGGCAGGAGCGTCGGCGTCATGAACTGATGCTGTCAGGCGTCTCGATGATTGCCCCGGAAACCGTGTTTTTGGCCTATGATACTGTGCTGGCCCAGGATGTGCTGATCGAGCCGAATGTAGTGTTCGGCCCCGGCGTGACGGTGGAAAGCGGTGCAGTGATCCATGCCTTTTCGCATCTGGAAGGTGCGCATGTGGCGTCTGGTGCCACGGTTGGCCCGTTTGCGCGGCTGCGGCCCGGGGCCAATCTGGGCGAGGGATCCAAGGTCGGCAATTTCTGCGAGGTGAAAAAGGCCGAGATTGGCGCTGGTGCAAAGATCAACCATCTCACCTATATCGGTGATGCCTTTATTGGCGCGGAAACCAACATTGGCGCAGGCACGATTACCTGCAATTACGATGGGGTGAACAAGCATGAGACCCGGATTGGTGCCAACGCCTTTATCGGCTCCAACAGCGCCCTCGTCGCCCCGGTGACGATTGGTGATGGCGCGTTGATCGCCTCTGGCAGCGTGATTACGGATGATGTGCCTGCCGATGCGTTGGCACTTGGCCGGGCGCGTCAGGAAGTCAAACCGGAGCGGGCAAAAGCGATCCGGGAGCGGAATCTTGCAATTAAGGCCATGAAAAAATCCGGTTCGTGATCACGGATATTTTCGTAACGTCACGATATCCAAATTGACCATCCCTGGAATTGAGAAATCCTCTGGAATTGGTAGGACTGGCCTCGCGTAAGCGCGAGAAGGAGAATTGCATGTGCGGTATTGTCGGAATTGTCGGTGACCGGCCGGTTTCGGAACGCTTGGTGGACGCCCTGAAGCGGCTGGAATACCGGGGGTATGATTCGGCAGGCGTTGCGACGCTCGACCATGGCGTGATGGATCGCCGCCGCGCCGAGGGCAAGCTGTTCAATCTGGAAACCAAGCTTGCGCAACAGCCGCTTCCAGGCACAATCGGCATTGCCCATACCCGCTGGGCCACGCATGGCGTGCCAAATGAAGCCAATGCCCATCCGCATTTCGTCGAAGGCGTCGCGGTCGTTCACAACGGCATTATCGAGAATTTTTCCGAGCTGCGCGACGAGCTTGTCGCTGACGGCGCTACGTTCACCAGCCAGACCGACACAGAAGTTGTCGCCCAGCTTCTTGCTCGTTCCCGCCGTCAAGGAATGGATCATAAGGCCGCGATGCTGGCGATGCTGAACCGGATTACCGGTGCCTATGCACTGGTGGTGATGTTTGCCGATGATCCGACCCAGCTTTTCGCCGCCCGGTTCGGCCCGCCGCTGGCCATCGGCCATGGCAAAGGTGAAATGTTCCTGGGCTCCGACGCCATCGCCCTGTCGCCTTTCACCAACCAGATCACCTATCTAGTCGATGGGGATTTCGCTGTGATTGGCCATCGCAGTGCCCAGATCATGGATTTCGCTGGCAAGCCGGTCAAGCGTATCAAGCAGGTCTCCCAGGGCAGCGCCTATCTGGTCGATAAGGGCAATCATCGCCATTTCATGGAGAAGGAAATCTATGAACAGCCGGAGGTGATCTCCCATGCGCTGGCGCATTATGTCGATCTGGCTGCCCATACGGTGAAGAGCGATGTGATCGGCCTGGATTTTGCGCGCCTGCGCGGGCTGGCGATTTCGGCCTGCGGGACGGCCTATCTGGCGGGTCTGATCGGCAAATACTGGTTTGAGCGCTATGCCCGCCTGCCTGTCGAAATCGATGTCGCATCCGAATTCCGTTACCGGGAAATGCCGCTGTCGCCGGATCAGGCGGCGCTGTTCATTTCGCAATCGGGTGAAACTGCCGATACGCTGGCCTCGCTGCGCTATTGCAAGGAGGCAGGGCTGAAAATCGGCGCTGTCGTCAATGTGCAGGAATCGACCATTGCCCGCGAGGCCGATGCGGTCTTTCCAATTTTGGCCGGGCCGGAGATCGGCGTTGCCTCCACCAAGGCTTTCACCTGCCAGCTCGCCGTCATGGCTTCGCTGGCGATTGCCGCCGGGAAGGCGCGTGGCCTGATCGGCAACCAAGAAGAAAAGGAGATGGTGCGGCATCTGTCCGAACTGCCGCGCATCATGAGCCGGGTGGTCAACCTGATCCAGCCGCAGATGGAAAGCCTGTCGCGGGACCTGTCGAAATTCAAGGACGTGCTCTATCTCGGTCGCGGCACCAGCTATCCGCTGGCCTTGGAAGGGGCGCTGAAGCTCAAGGAGATTTCCTATATTCATGCTGAGGGCTATGCCGCAGGCGAGCTGAAGCATGGCCCGATTGCGCTGATCGATGAAAACATGCCGGTCATCGTCATCGCTCCGCATGACCGGTTCTTTGAAAAGACCGTCTCCAACATGCAGGAAGTGGCGGCGCGCGGCGGCAGGATCATTTTCATCACCGATGACAAGGGCGCGGCATCCTCCAAGCTTGAAACCATGGCGACCATCGTTCTGCCCGATGTGGCGGAAATCATCGCGCCCATGGTGTTTTCACTGCCAATCCAGTTACTCGCCTATCATACGGCGGTGTTCATGGGCACGGATGTCGATCAGCCGCGCAATCTGGCGAAATCCGTCACGGTTGAGTGATCGATTTATGCACTGCACACCTTGCCTTGGCGGGCAAGGTGCCGCACAGTTTGACCAGACTGCTTCGGTGTGCGTTTATGCGGCGAAGCAGGCCATTTCATTAAAAATCGGGTCATATGTCGGATAAACCAGAACGAATTTCTTTTGCCAGCCGGCTAAGGACCAATTTCCTGACCGGCATGATCATCTGTGCGCCCTTGGCGATCACCGTCTGGCTGACCTTTACCTTCATCGATTGGGCGGATAGCTGGGTCACGCCCTATATTCCGCAGCGCTACAATCCGGAATATTACTTCAATATCGCCATTCCCGGCACCGGCCTGGTGATTGCGGTGGTCGGCATCACCATGATCGGCTTTCTGGGGCGCAATCTCGTCGGGCGATCTGTCGTCAATTTCGGGGAGTCGATCCTCAACCGGATGCCGCTGGTCCGCACCCTCTATAAAAGCCTGAAGCAGATTTTTGAAACGGTGCTGAAGGAACAGTCCAGTTCCTTCAAGAAGGTCGGGCTGATCGAGTTCCCGGCTCCCGGCACCTGGGCCATGGTGTTTATCGCCACCGAAGTGACCGGCGAAATCGCTGCCCGGCTGAACGAGGAGGGCGAGGAGATGATTGCTGTCTTCATGCCGCCGACCCCGGTGCCTACGGCTGGCTTCCTGATGTTCGTTCCCCGCAGCCGCCTGAAATTGCTGGATATGACGCCGGAAGAAGGCGCCAAGCTGCTGATTTCCGGGGGATTGGTCATGCCCGCATGGAAACCGGCTTCCGGCACGATTGCCATGCCGCCCGTCGTGGATGTCGCAACGGGAAAAACGGGGCTCTAGGCTTTCGTCAGAATGCCCGTTTGCTGTATGATCTTGTCACGATCCTGTCACGGGAAGCTTCTAATGGCCCTGATGGGGGAGCAGTGATACGGCAGACAGATATGCCGTATCCCATCAAGGCTGAGCGCTGCCCCGGTTGATGCAAAGGATCGGGATCATGGTATTTTCACGCAAGGCATTGCTTCTGGCTGCAACTGTTCTGGTCTCTTCGGCTGGTTTCGTTCTGGCGGAAGGAACGGTCAGCGCCAATGGAGTGACGATCGCCAACAAGGGCCTTGTCGCAATCGGCCGCATTCCGGCCAACGAGCGCGACAAGTTCAAGGAAACTTTCGGCTCCGGCTCCGGCATGGCAGTCGATCTGACCCAATGGAAAAAGCAGGGCGAGACCTATTCCGGTTCGCTTTGGCTCCTGCCGGATCGTGGCTACAATGTCGAAGGCACGACGGATTACAACACCCGTATCAACAAGATTGATTTTACCCTGGCGCCAGCACCGGCAGGAACCACTCTGCCAGCCGATAAGCAGCAGAAGGGCTTTGACGCAAAGCTTGCCGATACGATCCTGTTGACGGATGGCGAGGGCAAGAGCCTGACAGGCCTGGACCCGGAATCGGGTGTTCGCGCTGCGACCAAGACATTGCCAGCCTTGCCGCAAGCAACCACCGGCAAGATCTCGCTCGATCCGGAAGCCGTGGTCCTGTTGAAGGACGGCTCGATGATGATCAGCGACGAATATGGCCCCTATATCTATCATTTCTCGGCAATGGGAAAATTGATTTCCGCCACCCAGCCGCCGAAAGCCCTTCTGCCGATGCGCAAGGGTGAGCTGAACTTCTCGTCTAACAATGTCGGTGAAGGCGGCAAAAAGCCGGACCCGAAGGACCCTGATACCGGCCGCCAGAACAACCAGGGCCTCGAAGGCATGTCGCTGACGCCCGATGGCAAGTTCCTGATCGCGCTTTTGCAAACTGCGACCCGTCAGGATGGAGGCGATAGCAGCTCCACCCGGATGAATACCCGCGCCCTGGTTTATGATGCAGCCGATATGGATCATCTGAAGCTGGTGCATGAATATGTCGTGCCGTTGCCGACCTTCGACAACAAGGGCAAGGTCGCCGTGGCCGCCCAGAGCGAAATCCTGGCCTTGTCGGACAAGACCTTCCTGATGCTGGCCCGTGACAGCAATAGCGGGCAGGGCATGAAGAACGACACATCGGTCTACCGCAAGATTGATCTGGTCGATCTGTCAGCGGCCACTGACATTGCCAATAGCGAATTCGATGATGCTAAGCCTGTTGCCCCGAAGGGCGTGGTGGATGCCTCCGTCAAGGTGGCAGCGGTCACACCCTTTATCGACATCAACGACAACAAGGACCTCGCCCGCTTCGGCCTGCACAATGGCGCACCGAACGATGCCAACAATCTCTCCGAAAAATGGGAGGCGATGTCGGTCGCATCGGCCCTCGATCCAGCCGCTCCGGACGACTATTTCCTGTTTGTCGCCAATGACAACGACTTCCTGACCCAGGATGGCTATCAGGTCGGCGCGGCTTACAAGGCCGAAGGTGGTGCCGATGTTGATACCATGTTCCAGGTGTTCCGCGTGACACTGCCGGGCATGACTGCTAAGTAATTATCAATCAAGATTACTCGCTAATAAACGCCGTGCATCCGAAGGAATGCACGGCGTTTCCGTTTATGACTACGCCTGTCTGGCGTGCAGCCAAGCCTTGAATGCATCGACCTCGTCGGTCTGGATGGCGCCGACGCCTGCCTCTACCAGCGCGGTCCAGACACCATCCGGATCGGAAAGGGCGCGGGTGTCGTTGAAATCGAGGCAATGCGAGACGTCGAGCGTGTTGATCCAGACGCGGATGTTCTGGCGCTCCAGTTCGGCGCGAGCATGGGCGATATCGGCGAGATCCGTGAATTTCACTTCGATCATTGGTGCCTTGAGGCTCTCGATGCGGCGCAGGTCTTCGGCAAACCGGCTCTGACGGACGGGGAACATCGGCATATGCGGGATTTTTCCAAACCAGTCGGCATCGACAATGGCGAAATGGTCTGCGTCTGGATCGATGTCGGTCTTGACCAGAACCTGATCGGCAATGTTCATCCGCAGCACTGTTTCCATCACCTGCGGTAGATCACGGGTGAACTTCGTGTCGATATTGACGGTAATCCGACCGCGAGCCTCTTCAAGAATTTCCTCCAGTGTCGGAACGCATTCCTCCGTTATATCAGCCTCCGGGCCGCCCGCGCCGCTGCGCAACTTTGCCCGATGGATGACATCGAATGGCAATTCGCTGACCGTGCCGCTGCCGGTCGTTGTCCGATCCAGGGTTGCGTCGTGAATAACTACGAGATGGCCATCGGCACTGGCCTGGGTATCGATTTCCACCATATCCACACCTTGGGCAATTGCTGCCCGGATCGAGGCCAGCGAGTTTTCCGCCGTGCTTTTCCACAGGCCGCGATGGGCGATGGTGAGAATGGTGGGATTGGTGCGCGATGCCATTTCGGCAATTGAGCAGGGACGGGCGGCCAAGGATTGGTGTGCGAGCGTGGACGTCTGGACAGGCATGGTTTGGACTTTCGGCTGTTACGGTTTGTGAGAAATCAGATCTTGCCCATGCCTGCCGCCATCAGGTCGTCGCGCAGGATGCGACCGGCGATGATGAAGACGATGAGGGCTGGCAAAAGCAGGATGAAGGAAACGATGGCGGCCAGCGGTAGCTGCATCGAATAGGGGTCGAGATACATGTAAAGCTTGATCGGCAGGGTCTGGACCACAGGCGCGCCGACGATGAAGGATTTGTCGAATTCCTCGAAACTGCCAATGAACGATATCAACCCGCCCGCCAGCAGCCCGGGCACGGCCAGCGGCAGGATGATATGTGCGACAATGCCAACTGTTCCGGCACCCAGCGAGCGGGCCGCATGGATCAATTCGTCGGGAATGGTCTCAAGCGTTGCGGTCATCAGCCGGATCATCAGTGGCAGGGTGCCGACGATCTGGACGATGATGACGCCAGCCACCGAATAGGCAAGGCCCAGCGCCAGAAACACCTGGCCAATGCCGACCGCGACCACCAGACCGGGAATGATGACTGGCGCGAGAATGAAGATTTCCACCAGCCGTTTCAGCCGGAAAGGAAAACGGGCCATGGCCCAGGCAGTCGGCAAGGCGATAAGTGCCGTTGCGAATGTGACCGTGAAGGCGATGGCGAGGCTGGTGATCATGGCCTGGATCAGGCCCTGATCGCTGAGCACGCTGGCCCAGCGGCTGATCGTATAGACTTGCGGCAGCACATGCGGCGGCTGCCAGCCATCGGCAATGCTCCAGACGAACATCAGGGCAAGCGGCAGGGCGATGGCAAGGGCCAGCGTACCAAACAGGCCGATGGAAACCAGCAGGCGGTCTTCGGGCCGGAACATGCGGCGTCTTGCTGCAACAGGGGTATGGAGCTCAAGAACAGCCATCACGCATTCCCTCGCGCATTGCCAGCACCGATCCGGCTGGTCAGGGCATAATAGGTCAGGAGAACGATGACAGCGAACAGGCTGAGCACCATGCCCATCGCATAGACCTGCTCGAACCGTCCCTGTTTGAATTCCTGAACCATCAGGACAGAAAGTGGCCGCGCCGTCGGTGGGCCGACGATATCGGGAATGGCATAGGAGCCCATCGAGCCGATGAAGGTCAGGAGAATGGCGGCGGTAATGCCCGGCATGGCAAGCGGCACGTCTACAGCCAAGAATGTCCGAAGCCGGGATGCGCCAAGCGTGCGGGCGGCAAAGCGGATATCCTCGGGAATGGCGGCAAAGGCGCTGGTAATGATCAGCGTCATGAACGGGATCTGCTTCCAGGAATTGGCGATGATGACGCCAGCACCCAGGTCGTCGCGGACCAGTTTTGGCAGGGTAAAGCCGAGTGGGCCCAGCAGGCGGTCGAAAAAGCCGCCACGCTCGAAGACGACGATAATCATCAGCCCGACGATAATGCTCGGAACGGCCATCGGTAGCTTGTAAAGGCCGCTGAACAGCTTGCGCCCGATAAAACTTTTGCGCAGCAGAAGCGCCAGCGGCACGGAGAGCGCCAGCGACACCAGAACCGGCATGACGCCGTAATAGATTGAGATGGACAGGCCGCGCTGCATGGAGGGCCGGGTGAAGATCCGCTGATACCAGCTCAGTGTAAAACTGCCATCTTCCAGCCGGAAGCTGCCGACCAGCGCCGACAGCAGCGGCAGGCCGAAGAAGAACAGCAGATAGCCGACCCCCGGCAGGAGCAATATCAGGAGTTGGATCGAGCGGCGGCGAAGCAGTGATGGCATTAGGCGGCCTCCATCGACGGCTGGTCTTCGAGCAGATGCACGGCATCGTGGAAAGCCAGTGAAACCCGGTTGCCCATCTCTATCGGTATCGCGCCGCCTGACTGGCTGATCTTGATCCTGACCGCGCCGATATCGGCGGTGTAGAGGATATTAGCACCCATGAAGGAGACGGAGGTGACGGTTGCCGATCCGTTTTCGTCGCGCTCGATACCGATATTTTCCGGGCGGACCGAAATCTGCATAGGTCCGGCAGCGGGACGGTCCAGCACCACGTTCTGACCCCAGGGGAGCAGCGCATCCATGCCGGACGCCTTGACGGAGAGAAGATTGGTCTGGCCGAGGAAGCTGGCTGTAAAGGCCGCTTTTGGCGACCGGTACAGCTCAAGCGGCGTGCCGATTTCGACAACCTGTCCGCCATTCATCACCACGATCCGGTCGGACATCGCCATGGCCTCGGCCTGGTCATGGGTGACGTAAAGGCTTGTCGCGCCGATGCGGCGATGCAGTTCGACCAGCTCGTGGCGCAGGCTGTCACGTAGCTTGGCATCGAGATTAGACAGCGGTTCATCAAACAGCAAAAGACTTGGCTGCATGACGATGGCGCGGGCCAGCGCCACGCGCTGCTGCTGGCCGCCGGACAATTGCCGGGGCATACGATCAACCAACGCGCCGAGATTGCAGATCTCCAGCACATGGGCGATGCGCCGCGCCCGCTCGTCCTTTGGCACATTCTTCATCTTCAGGCCAAAGCCAAGGTTTTTGGCGACCGACATATGCGGAAACAGCGCATAGGACTGGAACACCATGGCGATATCGCGGGCTTCGGGGGCAAGTCCATCAATCCGCTTGCCCGCCAGCCGGATGTCCCCGCCGGATGCCTCGCTGATCCCCATCAGGATGCGCAGCAGCGTCGATTTTCCGCAGCCGGAGGGACCGAGAATGGTGACGAACTCACCCTTTTCGACGGTAAGCGAAACCGGATGGAGGACGCGGGCTGACCCGAAGTCCTTGGTGATGTCGTTGATGTCTAGCTCACTCATCTCTCTGTCCCTCTTCGTCGGAATCGACTGGGATTACTGGTTCAGGACTTTTTCATCGAGCGCTTCGGCAAGGGCGGTTGACATGTCCCAGAAAGCTGACACCGACAGGCGGGGATAGACACTTTTCGGCAGAACATGATCCTGGAGGGCAGCCGGGATCAGATCGTTGGTGATATCGGTGCGCGGCGAACGCGATGCCTTGGTTTCCAGCTTGAAGGTCTGGAATTCCTTGCTCATCGCCATATCGATCAGCAGCAGGGCGGCGGCGACATGCTTGGCATTTGCGGGGACGAACATCGCGTCGCCAGAGCCGACCTGTCCCTTTTCCAGCAGAGTCAGACGGAAGGTTTCGGGCAATTGCTTGTTGCCGAGAAAGCTCATCACCTGATCTTCCCAGACCGTCCCCATATAGAGCTGTTGGTTGTTGATCAGGTTCAGCGTATCGGCATTGCCATTGGTCAGTTCCGCAGCCTTCAGCAGGCGGCGGTAATAGTCCCAGACAGGCGTCAGGCATTCGGAGGTCATTGCCCAGTCTTCGGCTTGTTGAAGCGTTTTGCTGTAGTCGGTCAGGGCTGTGCGGCAATCGCCAGTCAGATAATTGAGCGCCACGGAATAGATGAAACCTCCACCCGATCCGCCCTTGGCTGGCAAAGTGACGCCCAGGCGCTTGGGATGGCTTTCTGCCCAGGCCAACAGTTCGTCAAAACTCTTGGGAACCTCATTCGGTTTGACGAAGGCGCTGTCATAGCCGATTGCCGTCTGGTTGAGATGCACGAGCGGAAAAGTGCCGCCATGCTGGCGTCCGAACAATGTCTGCGCCAGGACCGGATCATAGGTTGCCATGTTCGGCAGGATTTGCGTCAGTGGAATCTTACCGATGACACCTTTGGCCGAGAGCAGCGGATAGCTGCCGCCGCCAGCGAAATAGGCATCGACTGGCGCATCCTGCCCCGATGCCTGGACCGCGATCAGCTGCTGGTTGGCCTGATCGCCGTTGACGTCGCTATAGACGACCTTGATGCCGTACTTGGCGGTGAAACTGTCGGTCAGGTTTTTCCAGGTGTCAGCGAAGCTACCGGCAAAATTATACATAGTCACCGTTCCCTCGGCTTTGGCGGCGGGAACGACGATGTCGTAAAAATTCTCCCTTGTGACCTTGGAGAGATCGAAATCAAGATTTTTCATATTGGTTTCGGCGCTCAAACACGGGGCGACGGAAGCCGCGAGCGTCAGCGCCGCGATGGCCAGGAATTTCATCTGCATTGGGGTCTCCATCAGAGCTGGATCAATTGCAGGTCTAATAATACACTTTGAGTGTAATATTTGTGACAGGCCACGAAATTTGGTCCCGCAGGCGAGTTGCGATTGCCTGACCGCGAGACGCCGGATAGATGTTCAACCATGACGACCCAAGATAAACAGCCCTCTCGTTTTGACAGAAACCCGCTTGCCAGCGAGAACGAACGCCTGATTCTGGACATCGTCCGCCGCCACGGACCCATTGCCCGCTCAGTGATCACCACCCATACCAACCTGACGCAGCAATCGGTGCATCGGTTGATTGAGGGGCTGATCGAGCGCGGTTTGCTGCGCACCGGCGCGCCGCTGAAGGGCGCACGCGGCCAGCCAAGCCCGACCATCGAACTTGCGGTGGAATCCGTGGCGTCGCTGGGCATATCGATCAACACCGATTCGGCGATTATCTGCCTTGCTGATTTCAGCTGCGGCGTGATTGCCCAGAAGAAACTCAATCTCCTGCCGCTCAGCCGTGAGGCCACCCTTGCTGCCTTGTCAGGGACCTTGGACGAGATGCTTGAGGCCCATAATCTGCCGCGCGACCGGCTGCTGGGGCTGGGTTTTGCCATGTCGGGTTTTTCCGTTGCCGATGACCGGATATTCAATGCGCCGGAACCCTTGCAGGACTGGTCGCTGATGGATCTTCGCCCGATCCTTGAACAGACGTTTCAGCTTCCCGTCTGGCAGGAGAACAATGCGACCACAGGCGCTATCGGCGAAAGCTTGCAAGGCGTTGGGCGATGGTGCCAGACCTTTGCCTATCTGTCGTTCAACTATGGCTTCGGTGGCGGGTTGATCCTCAATGGTCAGCCGTTTTACGGATTCCATGGCAATGCCGCTGAATTGTCGGGGATTTACGACCCGACCGAGGCACCTCGGCGTCCAGCCCTGCAATATTTGCTTCGGAGCCTTCAAGACCACGGCATCGAGATTGATTCCGTCGATACCCTTTACCGGACATTCGACCCAGGTTGGCCAGGCGTGGAAGCGTGGCTGGAAGCAACCATGCCACAGGTCGAACGCTTGGTGGCGGTATTGATCGCCGTGATCGATCCGCAGGCCATCGTTTTCGGCGGCCAATTGCCGCCAGCGCTGGGCGCGATGATGATCGAAAGATGCCCGATGCCCTCGCAGCGGGTTCATCGTTATGGTGTCGGGCCAAAGGAGGCCCGACTGGTGCTTAGTGAAGTGAAGGGTGATGCCGCAGTCATTGGTGCCGCACTTCTGCCGCTCAAGATGCGGTATTTCATTTAGACCGAAGCAGGCTCAAGCCTCGGCAAATTGCGGCGGTGCCCAGTTGGGGAACGGGTCCTGCATGTCGCGCCAAGCACCGGGCGTGAAGCGATCCGCAGGCACCAGACAGGCGTCCAGCCGGGCGCTGATTTCGGCTTCATCCATGGGATCAGAACCGATAAACACGAGTTCCTGGCGTCGATCACCCCAGACCGGGTCGAGATAGGGTTTCATGGCATTGAGAAAGCCCTTGTCCTGCGGCCATTGCTGTTTGGGTACGGAGGCCCACCACAGGCCCATGCGCCCGGTGCGCACCAGCGGTCCGGCCTGGCTCAGTTCTCCAACATGATGGGGCCGGGTGGCCAGCCAGAAAAAGCCCTTGGCGCGGATTACGCCCGGCCAGTCGCTATCGATAAAGTCCTGAAACCTCTGAGGATCGAGTGGACGGCGGGCGCGATAGACAAAGCTGCGAATGCCATATTCTTCGGTTTCAGGCACATGGTCCTTGAAGCCGTGCAATTCCTTGAACCACAGTGGATGGGTTTCCGCCCGGCCAAGGTCGAACCGCCCGGTTCCCAGCACGTCCTTCGGTTCGATTTGGCCGAAATCGGTCTCAATGATCCGCGCATCCGGGTTGAGGCCGACGATGATCTTGCGGGCTGCATCCAGCCGGGCAGAGCCGGCGGTTTCGGCCTTGTTGAGGACGACCACGTCGGCAAACTCGATCTGTTCGACCAGAAGGTCAACGAGCGTGCGGTTATCATCTTCGCCCGCCGTTTCGCCCCGGTCGGAGAGGAAATCGCTGGAACTGTAATCACGCAACAGGTTGGCGGCATCGACCACCGTAACCATCGTATCCAGCCGGGCGATGTCGGAGAGGCTGTTGCCGTCTTCGTCACGAAACTCAAACGTGCTGGCAATCGGCAGTGGCTCGGCAATGCCGGTCGCTTCGATCAGCAGATAATCGAACCGGCCAGAATCGGCCAGTTGCCGCACTTCCGTCAGCAGGTCTTCGCGCAGGGTGCAGCAGATGCAGCCATTGCTCATTTCCACCAATTGCTCGTCGGTGCGCGATAGATTGGCTCCGCCATCGCGTACCAGGGCGGCATCGATATTGACCTCGCTCATGTCATTGACGATCACCGCGACCTTCAGCCCAGCCCGGTTGCCAAGAAGATGATTGAGAACCGTGGTTTTACCGGCACCGAGAAAGCCGGACAGCACAGTCACGGGAAGCTTGTTGTCCATCTTCAACTCCTTAATGTAATAACATTACATTGATGGTTCTGAAAAAGGCGAGCAGGGCGCTCGCCTTTTTGGTTGTTGCGTCTGTCAGCCCTTCAGGCAGGTGGCCATGGCGGTTGCCAGGTCCGTCATCAGGGCGGGATAGAGGTCAGGGCCATCTGCCAGCCCTGTGCCAAGCGGGTCGAGCGTGCCGGTGCGGGCATTGCTGCCTTCAGACACCACCTTGATCAATTTCGGCGTAAATTGCGGCTCTGCGAAAATGCAGGCGGCATCCAGAGATTTGATCTTGGCGTGGAGCGCCGACACCCGTTCGGCACCGGGGGCTTTTTCCGGGCTGACGGTGACGGAACCGGCAACCGTCACATGGTAGCGGCGCTCAAAATATTGATAGGCGTCATGAAAGACGATGAAAGGCTTGTCCTTGACCGGGGCCAGCATGGTGGCAATCTGCTTGTCCATGGCATCGACCTGCGCTTGGAAGCGGGTCAAATTTTCCGCATAAAGTGGGGCATTGGCCTTGTCCGCAGTGCTCAAGGTTTCGGCTATGGTTGCGGCCATGGCCTTGGCATTATCAGGGTCGAGCCAGATATGCATGTCATGGGTGCCATGCTCGTCGTCATGGCTATGCCCGTGGTCTTTATCGTGGTCATGTCCATGCCCGGCTTCGTGCGCATCGCCATCGTCATGGGCCTCGAATGGTCCACCTTCGCGCAGGGGCAACAGTTCCACGCCCTTGGCCTCGGCCAGCGCCACCACTTTGGCCTTGCCTGCCAGCGCATCCAACGGCTTGTCGAGAAAGGTTTCCAACCCTGGTCCAACCCAGAATATCAGGTCAGCCTGTTGCAGCGCTTTGGCCTTGGAGGGCTTCAGGCTATAATCATGCGGGGAGCCTGCGCCTTCCACCAGAAGATGCGGCGTGCCAGCACCCTTCATGATCGCGGCGACGATGGAATTGACCGGCTTGATCGAGGCAACCACATCAGGGGCGGCGGCAGCCATGCCAGGGGCAAGCAGAAGCATGGGGATAAGGCTGAGCAGGGGCATTGTCTTCACAGGCAAGGCGGTCTCCAATTTATATAAGCCAAAGCAAGGACGGTTCCTTGTATGGGGTATGTAATGTTATTACATTGATTGCGTAACGCTATAACGTGTGTCATAGCCGGTTGCAACACTCAATCTGTGGAGTTTCGGTATCCGTGTTGAAGGTGCTGGGTGAAAAGCCATTGGTGACACTGCGCAATGCCGGCATCAGGCGCGGCGGGCGCTGGCTGGTGCGCGGCGTTGAGCTTTCGATCCGCAAAGGCGAACTTGTCACCCTGATCGGTCCAAACGGATCGGGTAAATCGACGACAGCGAAAATGGCGCTTGGCGTGCTGAAGCCCGATGAGGGTGAGGTGGTGCGCGAGCGGCCGTTTACGGTTGGTTATGTGCCGCAAAAATTGAGCATCGACTGGACCATGCCGCTTACGGTTGATCGGCTGATGACCCTGACTGTAAAGCTGTCCAAGGCGGAGATCGAGGCTGCCTTGGATTCTGTCGGCATTGCCCATCTGCTGCGCGCCGAAGTCCAGCATCTGTCCGGTGGCGAGTTTCAGCGGGCGCTTCTGGCCCGCGCTCTGGCCCGCAAGCCGGACCTGCTGGTGCTGGATGAGCCGGTGCAGGGCGTAGACTTTGCCGGTGAAATCGCCCTTTACGAATTGATCGCCGATATCAGGCGCAAGACCGGTTGTGGCGTGCTGTTGATTTCCCATGATCTGCATATGGTGATGGCAGAGACTGATATCGTCGTTTGCCTGAATGGCCATGTCTGCTGCCGTGGCACGCCGGATGTCGTCAGCCAAAGCCCGGAATATCAGCGGCTGTTCGGGGCTGCTGCGGCGCGCACGCTAGCGGTCTACAATCACCGCCATGATCACACCCATCTGCCGGATGGCCGGGTTCAGCATCTGGATGGATCGGTCACCGATCACTGCCATCCTGATGACGGCCATCACCATGGTCGGGGTGCGGAGCATCATCATGAGGATTCGCTTGAGCTTGAAGAGAACCATCATAATCATCACCACCACGGCGAAGGGCCGTCGGTGACTTCGGGGAGGGGTGATCGTCATGATGGATGATTTCTTCGTTCGGGCATTGCTGGCGGGTGTCGGGTTGGCGCTGACGGTTGGGCCGCTCGGCTGTTTCGTCATCTGGCGGCGCATGGCCTATTTCGGCGATACGATGGCGCATTCCTCGCTGCTGGGCGTGGCGCTGTCGCTGTTGTTTTCGGTCAATCTGACGCTGAGTGTGTTTCTGGTCGCGGCGATTGTATCACTGCTGCTGTTGTTATTGCAGAACCGGCGCGGGCTTTCCGCCGATGCGCTGCTGGGTATTCTCAGCCACGCGACACTGGCGATCGGCCTTGTTCTGGTGGCCTTCATGACCTGGGTGCGGGTCGATCTGATGGCTTATTTATTCGGGGATATTCTGGCCGTGACGCCGCAGGATATCGCCACCGTCTGGATTGGCGGGCTTGGCGTCATCCTGTGCCTTTGCCTATTGTGGCGGCCCCTGCTGGCGGCCACCGTCAACGAGGATGTCGCTGAGGCGGAAGGCTTGAAGCCAGCGCGGGCCAGGCTGATCTTCATGCTGCTGATGGCCGTGGTGATTGCCATTGCCATGAAAGTTGTCGGCATTCTGCTGATCACCGCGCTGCTGATCATTCCGGCCGCCACCGCCCGGCGGTTTTCCATGACGCCGGAAATCATGGCGGTTCTGGCATCTGTCATCGGCGCGGTTGCCGTGGTTGGCGGCCTGTTCGGGTCACTGACCTATGACACGCCTTCCGGCCCGTCCATCGTGGTGGCCGCCCTTGTCCTGTTTGTTCTCAGCTTGCTGCCGATACGCCGTTTTTCAACGGCTGCCGTGAAGAAAGGATGATCGTCCGATGTCCACACCGCAATTGACCCGCAATCAGTCCCTGGTATTTCAAGCGCTTGAAAAAGCAGAAGGGCCGCTTTCGGCCTATACGATCCTCGAC
Organism: Gillisella vitis; assembly: GCF_021559775.1. Lineage (GTDB taxonomy): Bacteria > Pseudomonadota > Alphaproteobacteria > Rhizobiales > Rhizobiaceae > Allorhizobium > Allorhizobium ampelinum. The sequence continues at coordinate 1,363,610 of NZ_CP056047.1, forward strand.
AAGCTGCGCGACAGCGGCTTTCGTGCGCCGCTACAGGTCTACCGGGCGCTCGAAAAGCTGCTGGAATTCGGCCTTGTCCACCGGCTGGAAAGCCTCAACGCCTTTGTCGTCTGCTCCCACCTCCAGCATGATTGCTGCGACCACGGAACCGTGGCATTCGCGATCTGTAGCAAATGCGGGCAGGTCAAGGAGTTTCACGATCACTCGATTGACCATCGGCTGGGAGACTGGTCGAAGGGCCAAGGCTTCAAGGCCGAGAAAACCACCATCGAAATTCGCGGCGTCTGCGCAGAGTGCCTCGTCTGAAATCACGCCTTCAGAGCGGTTTCAGTTCACTAGAGTTTGTCAGGGAAAAGTGGAAACCGGTTTTCCCGATATGACAAACGAAAACAAAGGAATCTAGAGACTGTCTGGTTCAATATGAACCTGACAGTCTCTAGCAAACCGTTGCCAGTTGGCGATGTAGTTTTGCGCGGAGCGCTTCAGGCCTTCCACGGCCTTGTCATCAAGAGTGCGTATCGCGCGGGCCGGTGAGCCGACAATCAGGGAGTTGTCGGGAAATTCCTTGCCCTCGGTAATCAGCGCATTGGCACCGATAAGGCAGTTATTGCCGATCCTGGCACCGTTCAGCACGGTCGCTCCCATGCCCACCAGCGTGTTGTTGCCCAGAGTGCAGCCGTGAATGATGGCATTATGGCCGATTGTGCAGCCTTGGCCGATGGTCGTCGGAAAGCCCATATCGGTGTGAATGGTGACGTTTTCCTGCACATTGGAGCCTGCGCCGATGGTGATCGGCTCATTATCGCCTCGCAGCACAGCACCGAACCAAATGCCGACATCCTCACCGATGATCACATTGCCGATGACCTGCGCATTGGGCGCGACCCAGTAACGGTCGGCGGAAGGCAGGTGCGGTTTCAGATCCCCGAGGGCGTAAAGTGGCATGGTGGCAGGTCCTTTTATCGATCTGCCACCGATCTTTCGGGATAAGCCTTAGAAAAGCAAGGGCTTTGAACCCGTTGGGACCGGGCGTGCATGTCCGGCCCCTATCACTGTGGATATGTCAGCGGACATACAGCACGAAGCTGCCATCGGATGCTTCGTCAGCGTAAATCACATTTTTGAGCTCAACATTTTGTGACAGCAATTGCCTGCGCAGAACCGGGTTTTCGCGAATGGCGGCCTGGACTTCGCGAGCCTCAGGGCTGGTTGGCGTCAGAGATCCGAGAAAGTCCTGAAATGTGTCATGCTTTTCGATCTCATCCGGCGTGCTGATCATGAAGCGGGGATTGTGATCTGTTGCCAGCGCCCTGTCAGCGGCAGACATGGCTGCATGGCTGATTCCAGTCATGGCGGCGGTTGCGAGAACGGCGGCAAGAGAAATTTTGGCAATGCGAGACATGGCAGTGCGAGAGTTGGCAATACGAGACATGGGTTCACTCCTCCAGGAACAAAACCGGCGAGAAAAACTCGTTAGCCGGTGAAGGAGATCCTCGCGCTTAATCCGTTCAAATCCAATTCACCAGCGAGTGAGATTGGATTAATTCTTCGTCATGTTCGCTGAGACAGCGGACATGTGGTCTGCTCAAACTCGTTGACTCAAGGCTTGTGGTTTTACCGCAGCCGCAGCTTCAACGGCAGCCGCCTTGAATGGGGGGCCACATGAAGGTGAATATTCGCTTCCGGCTGAGAATAGCGCCAGGCGCGGGCACCGTGGCAGAGCAATAGGCTCATCAATTCCTTCGTTCTTGCGCGTGGCTTGTTGATGCCGTCTGCCAGCCGCATCGCCGCCTCATGCAGTGGATTGAGGCTGGCGCGGGGATTGAAGCGAAGCGCCTGCTCGTCTGCGCTATGGTGGTCTTCGGTCTGGCCCGCATTCCGGTGGTTTTCATTGCTTGCCATGGATTACATCCTCGTACGCATTACATTTCGAGGTGAACTGACCGAGACCTGCATAGATACATATGCTGAAGCCTCGGTAAGACAGAGTGATTACTGCATTGCGGCCCAGCAGCTGACGCCTGCCTTTTTCAAGCGATTGCAGGCATTGACCGCAGACTTCTGATCATCGAAGCCGACAAACCGGGCGCGATAGACCTGAGATGCTCCTTCGCCATAGGCCATGGCGAAAGGCCGCGCACCCTTGAGGGAAATACCGCTCTTGGCACGGGCGCTTTTCAGCAGGTCCATCGCCGCTTCCTGGCTATCCGAAACACCGATCTGGACGGTCCAGCCCGAAGGTGCCGCAGTTGGGGCCTTGGTGGAGAACGTGACTGTGTTGTCGACATCGGCTGGCGGCTTGGGGCCAGATGACTTGGAGTGGCGCGACGCACTTTTGCGGGTCTGCGGCATGGGAGCCGATTCTGTTTCCAGGGCCTGGCTTGCCTCCGCTTGCTTCGCAAGGGCGGCAACCGCATCATTGGCGCCTCCTCCACCGGCATAAGCTGTTTCGCTTAGGCTACCTGTGTCGTAGCGTCCGCCGGGTACGGGCACACCGGATTGCGGCAATTGGGGTGCAACGGCGGTTTCGCGGGCAACAGGCGCCATCGGCTCCGGCACGGTGCTTTGGCGGGCAATAAGCGGACTTGCGCCACCACGACGGGAGGCTTCCGGTACATAGGTTGCCATCAGCTTCCGCATCTGGTTGTCGCGCGCGGCACCTGAGGCACCGCCCAGCACCACGCCAACCACGGATTTACCATCGATCTGCAGCGAGGTGACGAGGTTGAAGCCGGAGGCATTGGTAAAGCCGGTCTTGATCCCGTCCACGCCGCGCACCGAGCCGATGAGACGATTGTGATTGCCGATCACCTGGCGACCATAGGTGAAGCTGCGGGTGGAAAAGTAAGCGTAATATTGCGGAAAATGCTGTCTTAGCGCCATGCCCAGCCGCGCCTGATCGCGGGCCGTGGTCATCTGGCCGGAGTTTGGCAGGCCATTCGCATTGCGATAGGTGGTGCGGGACATGCCAAGTGCGCGTGCCTTGGATGTCATCATCTGGGCAAAACGAGCTTCGGAGCCGCCGAGATATTCGCCGAACGCAGTGGCCGCGTCATTGGCGGAGCGGGTGACGAGGGCCTGAATGCCTTGCTCTACGGTAAAGCTGCCGCCGGGCCTAAGGCCAAGCTTGGATGGTGGCTCGGAGGCAGCATGGGCCGACACGGGAACAGAGGAATTCAACCGGATCCGGCCTTTCTCCAGCGCTTCGAAAACCAGATACAGGGTCATCATCTTGGTGAGCGATGCCGGATAACGCAGGCTGTCAGCATCGGTGGCGCGCAAAACCTTGCCGTTATTCACATCCACGACAATGTCGGCATAGCGCGATGCAGCAGCAGCCTCGGGAGCCGGAGCCACCAACGTGGCACAGACCAGAGCCACGGTGAGAGAGACACGCATGACAGGCCGAACAATCATGTTTCGACCAAGGAGGCTAGCAACTCGCATATTCACCACTGCACTCTTTCCTGAATTCCAGCCCTGATCACGCATAGGGTCGGGGCAACATGCCCGGTCTGGTGCTATGCGTATGAATTCTTGCTTTGGCCGCCCCCCAGCGACATATTTCCTGACGCTAACACCACAGCGTTACCAAGTGGTTTATGATGAACAACAGGTTGCCGGTCCCTGCTGCATTTTTCTAAAATTTTGCCGATGCCCATAAAAATCTGCGCCAAGTCTGGACAAGGTTCGGATCTACTCACTCGACACGGTCAGTCGGGAAGCGACGAATGCTTCGACGGCGGTATCAATTTGCCGCCAGTCGGCCAATTTCTGGCGCGAGAACCGGTAAAGCACACTGAGATCGTGACCGGCGTTCAGGTCGCGCTGGCAGGTGTCGACGGCGGGGCCGTCCTGTTGCAGCCCGGCTTGATCGGGGGAAAGGCAGCGGATGGCGAAGTCCGGGCGACCCGGCCGTGGTGCCGTATAGAGAATTTCGCCGTCATAGCCGCTGCCCGCGCGAAAGCGGTGGCCGGTCAGGCCAAAGGGGCCTGGCTGCGGCGCTCCTTCGAACAATTGCTTGTAGATCGGCTCGATCCGGCCGGACATGTCGCGTGACATGGTGCTCTGGGAAATCTGGAGGAAAATCAAATCGTTCGATTGGCTGATATCATCGAAACGCAGTCGGTCTGCCTGGCTGTAGCCGCGCATTTCCGGCCATGTCAGGGCCAAATCCACGCGGGCTAGGGCGCCATCCTGGCGCTGGCGTTGGAACCTTATGGCGTTGTCTTCAATGCGCAAATGATCAAGGCCAATGGTGATCGCCCGCGGTGTCGTGCTCTCGCTGCGCCGATCACTTGTCAGCGCCCGGCCAATCCAGTCACTGCCTAGAAACAGCGCCAGGGAAAAGACCAGGAGAAGGGCGAGACCCACAAAGCAAACCGTCAGCGCCCTGGTGGAAATCAGGGGCTTTTCCATGTTGGTTGTGGGTAACTTGACGGCGTGGTCCATGCTTTGACTGGCCTTCTCTTGGCTGCGCAACCGTTCCACGTCATCATGGGTGAGGCACTGGCCAACAACCTGAAAGACGGGACCCGAGTCGCGCGTAGAAGCATGGTCAGGGCATGGTTAATGGCACGTTAATGGTGCCCTTGCGCCCGTCCGCAAATTTCCAAAAAAGTGAGCCGGCTCCGTGGCAGCGGAACCGGCTCTTGGCCTTGGTCGGACGGAGATGCGGGGACGACCGGGGCCAATATCTGCCAGACGTCGTGGATGCGGTCGCGTCCTCGCCTTGGCGGTCAGTTTTTCGGAAGGGCGGCAACCGTTGGCGCGCGCCCATCCTGGATCTTCATCCATTGACCCGGATTGTCGGAGGACTGGCGTTTCAGGAACGTATATTCCGTATCCGACCAGAGCAGTACTTTGTTGCGCATGTTGTCGAGGATGAAATCACCGCGATCGGTGCGGACGGTCAGCACGGCATGGCCGTCGCCATTCGGTTGCAGCACCACTGTTATCAGCAGGTTGGATTCGTCTACGCCTTTCGCAATCAACTGACGGCGCTTGAGCAGGGCGTAATCTTCGCAGTCGCCGGCAACGGTTGGGTATTCCCACCATTCCTCGACACCGTAAAGATCCATATCGGTTTCCGGCTTGATCGTGGTGTTGACGGTGTAGTTCACGGCAAGAATGTCTTGCCAGAGCGCGGGCGTCAGCTGTTGCGGACCTCTGTCGCTGCCGGAGGGACGGCATTCGCTGGCGTAACGCTGGCAGAACTCGTAATGGCCTATCGGCTGGCTGGCTCTGCCATTGATTTTCATCGAAGGCTGGCCGGCAAAAGCCGCTTGTGCGCTGGCGAAGGCCACGATAGCGGCGATGATGGCGAAACCTGTTGTCGTCTTCTTGTTCGTCATTGGGTGTCTCCCCGTTATGGGAGTACAATGACAGTGATACTTTGCCGTCTGGCAAAATTGGAAGGTAGAAATAAGTACAAAATCGAAGAAAATAAGTATAAAATTAAAATAAAATTTTAGGCAATTTACTCCTGTTTTCTATGGGAATTGACAAGGCGGGCGGGTGCGAATGACGATGCCTGCATCGTAAACAGGATTGTTATCTATCTGAAAAATATTGAAAAAAAACAGAAAGGCACGCCGGGAAAAGTGTGGCGTGTTGTGCCGAAAGAACGCATCATTGTCCCACGAGTTTAAGTGGAGGTGGATGTCGAGTGGACCCAAAAAGGGATTTATCGCCAAAAAACCGCAGGGAATACTCGAATTACTCCAAAAATGCATGGGTTTTGGTGAATGATGGATGAACGGGATTGGGATCTAGCATCAGGCCGAAAAATACACAGAGGTTTTCGCCTTGGCTGGATAAGCGAGATGACACGGGAGATTTGGAAGGCAACAGAGGGCCGAGGACGAAATCCTCTGCGCATGCTCGAAACTGCCGGGGCGAAGCGAATCCCGATTTCGCGAAAAGATAGCGACTATCAAGCGGCAGTCTGGTTCAATATGAACCTGATGGGTCCTACAGAAACTCTGTCAGGGCCTCGCGGGATTGCAGGGTGGTGAACTCGATGGCAACGCCTTCCAAGAAGTGGCGCACGACGCGGCCACGCATGCTGCCCAGGCGTACCGCAGTGCCAAGCGGTGGGCGAATATCGATATCGATCGCCGCACCGGAAAGGGACAGGTCCATGATCCGGCAGCTATATTTGCGTCCGTCATCAAAGACCAGTTCGGTGCGCGGTTGCTTTGGTGTCAGTCGGTCATGACGGCGGTCTTCCGGCAGGCCCAGTTCGTGCTTGTTGGCAATCCAGGTCAATTGAGCAGCAAGCTTTTCGCGTTTGCGCTCCGTTGCAACAATGCTGATGACAAAGCCATCATCGGTGGTCTTGATCACGGTGCCTTCGATGCGGCCGATATGGTCGATATAGGCAATGATCCTTTCGCCTGGCACGGGGCGGGCAGCGCAGATCACCCGGACGTCGCCCGGTGACATATCCACCGTCAGGCAGACATATTCATCCTCGCTCGGCACCATCAGCCGACCCTCAAGACTCACGGAGACGCGCTGAAACGCCCGCTGAACCGGGGGGCGTGCTGAACCGCTATTGGGAGCCTGGTTATAGGAATACATGCAACGATTCTTCAACGCTTTGAGTCGCCTGAAATATTAGGCGCTATGCGTTAACAGAGTGTTTTGCTCTTCACCGATCTGTCCACAGATCTTCAGGGGCTGAAGCTAAAGATAGGACCTGAGAGAAATGAAACGGTCTTCTCGAAAAGACAAGCGAAAACAAAGGAAACGGTAGCCTGCCTGGTTCTATCCGAACCTGACAGGCTACCGGCTATTGGGCTTATCCTTCGATGCGCAGGGAGATGGTTTTCTTACCGTAAACCGCCTTGACCTTATGGCCATCAACTTCGATAGCGCCGAATTTTCCAGCAATCCTGGTGGCAGTGATCAACTTTATGGTCTGTCCGGCTTTCCATTGACCGTCATGTTTGACCACCAGTTTTCCACCGTCGATGAACAGCGTCTTGTTGACCACAAGGCTTGGCGCTTTCGTGGCTTTGGTGGAGGTAATTTCCAGGGTCGCATCCTTGCGCAGCGTCAGGGTGCCGGTCACGGTCAGAGGCGCGGAGGCAATGTCCATCGTGCCGCCAGCAAGATACACATCGCCCTTGCCAAAGGCAGTCGGTGATTGCGCAACAAGGCGACCGTCCTCGATCACCGTGCCGCCAGTCCAGCTGTTGTTGGCTGACAGCGTCAGTGTGCCGCTGCCCTGCTTGGTCAGCTTGCCTTTGCCTGAAATCGGGTTTTTCCAGGTGTCGTCGGCGTTAAAGCCGCCTTTGGTACCATCCATAATAAGGGTAACATCACCGTCGAACGCACCATAACCATCGGCGGCCCGGAACAGGTCGAGACGACCCCAGCCTTCCGGATCATTGATGATTGGATAGCCGGAGGCAATTTCCGTGGTTTTCAAGACGACCCGGCGCTGATCGGCACTAAGATAGGGCAGGCGGGTTTCCAGCAGCACTTCGGCACCCTTGGGCACGCTGGGCGCCAAGGATGGATCGCCGATCTGCTTATAGCCATAGGTCAGGCGTGGTTCGAAAAATTGCTTGTTCCAGGCGTAATCGGCATAGGCGTCCGTCGATTTCGGCAGGGCATGGGCTGCCGCCAGCAGCGCTTGGCCGTCTTTTGCACCGGTTTGCTTCATCAGCCATGTCTGGCTCTGCTGATAGGCTTCGCCGCGCAGCGGCGTATAGTCTGGCCGGTTTAGATTGTAGGCGACGATGGCGGTGGCCAACACCCGCCCGCCCAGCACGTCGAAGGTTTGGTGCATGCCAGCGCGAATGCGGTTTTCGCCCAGCATGGCGGCGCGGGTCAACATTTCCTGATAGCGCTGCGGCACCAGATAGGCCATCACCAGCGCATCGCGCCAGCCTTCGGCGGTATGGCCGGAGGGGAACCCGCCATCGGAGGCCGGTTTGTCGTTCTTGGCCAGTTCCAGTTGCGGCACGATCCGCACCTTGTCGCTAGCGCGGTAGGGACGGGCATATTTGTAATAGCGCTTGGCAGGCTCAGTCGAACCATCGGCGCTGCCCGCCTCGATAAGATCGACGGCCTTGCCGAGATCGGTATTGTCCTTGGAGCCGACACCGCGATTATTGCCCTTGTCGTCATATTTGACGGTGGTCGCGTCAGCAGGCATGCCGGTGATGGTCGTTGTTTGCCGCACGCCCTGGCGCCAGGCATCGGCCAGGGGACCAAGACCATCGGTAATGCTGACATTCTTGCCACGCCGGTCATCGAGATAGGCGGCCAGATCGCGTTCCGGCGTATGTTCGCCGGTGACCTTGATGGAATAGGCGAGATTCTGCTCATGTAATTGCGGGAGCTTCTTGACGCCATCGGTCGGGCTGCCGGGAATGCCGCTCCAGTCCGATTTGGCAATCGCCGGGCAGCCATCCTTGGCCGCTGCTTCCTGATCGGCATCGACAAAGGGTGTGCGAGGGGTCCAAAGCTCCAGGAAACCGGACAGAACCCGCACGCCAGCATTGGTTTGTGGTGTCGCATGGCAGGCATCGCCGCGCTGGTTGGTGGCGCCGGTATCCACATAGGCCATAACGCCTGCCGGTGGCGGCGCGCTATCGGCATGGCCGACACCGGCTGGAACTGGGGGCAGGGTGAGGCCATCTGCCAAGGCTGGCGTCAGCGCTGTTGCAAGTGAAAGGACAGCCGCGAAAGCGGCGATTGAAGAGAGTTTTTTCATGGATGGCCTTTCTCTTGAGGCTTGGAAGCCCTGCAATAACGAGATGCGGTTTTACCGAGTTTCTCTGCGCTTCAGTAGAGGCGCGCAGCGGCGGATGTTATTCGTCAAGGTGGTAGATTAATAGCTGTGAATTTCCCGTGTCAATCGTCGGTTTAGTGGACTGAAGCCGTGTTGCTGGCGATTGCTTAAGGTCTGTGTGCAACAGTTTTCTGACAGCGGTGATCTCCTGCATTTCCTTTTGCCGATCTCTCGCTATATGCTGATGCTCACGGGTCACAAGGAATAGAGATGCATGGACGACAGGCCGAAGGGGCAATGGGACCGCGAGCCTGAAGATGGGGACGACCCGCTGGGCGAGGGACTCGATCCGGCGACCAGTGGACGCGAACCGGTGTTCAACATGCCGGGCGGCATTCTTCTCGCGCTGATGCTGCTGGTGATGATCTATGCCCTGACCGGCTGGATTCTGTCTGATGAAATCTCCAATTGGATCATGGTGGAATTCGGCTTTTCGCCGGTTCGCTATGTCTATGATTTTTCCAACCAGGATCTCGCCTGGCTGTGGACACCCTTCACCTATTCACTGCTGCATGGCAGTATCGAGCATCTCGGCTTCAATGGCCTATGGCTCGCCGCCTTCGGCACGCCGGTCTGGCGCCGTATTGGGGCAGTGCGGTTCTGGTTGTTCTGGCTGGCAACTTCAGCCGCTGGCGCTCTTGCGCATGTCTGCCTGAACTGGGGCGATGCAAGCCTGCTGATCGGTGCTTCCGGCGTCATCTCCGGCCTGATGGGGGCTGCCTGCCGGTTTGCCTTCGGCCCCGGACGCTCCGGCCTGCGTCTGCGCGAACAGGATGCCTTTCCACCCCGGTTGAGCGTGCTTGCCAGCCTGTCCGAGCGCACGGTCCTTGTCTTCATTATCATGTTCCTAGCCGGAAATCTGATTATCGCTTTCGGGATTCCCTTGGTCGGCGATCCTGGCGCGGCCATCGCCTGGGACGCGCATTTGGGTGGCTTCACCCTAGGTTTTCTGGGGTTTGCGCTGTTTGACCGCCGCCCAATCGGGCAAAAAACGGCGGACGATTAAAAAAAGCTGTGTCGATGCATCCAATTGGTTGCGTTCTCTAGCAAATGCAGGCAGCATTCCTGATCAGGGGGCGTCGATCCGGGAGGAGGAAAGGCGCCCAATCCTGAATGCCCGGAGATTTGCCAGGAGGAGGCGCATATGTCTGTGACAGTAAGGAATATTCTCAGCGAAAAAGGTCGTGATGTGATTACGGTTGGTCCGACGGTCAGTTTGGCCGAGGCCGCCAAGGTTTTGCATCACAATAAGATCGGTGCGGTGGTGGTTGTCGGCATGGAAAACCGGATCGTCGGGATTTTCACGGAGCGCGATCTCGCATCGGCCATCGGTAAAGGCGGGGTCGAGGCCCTGTCCATGCCGGTATCCAAAGCCATGACCGCCAATGTGTTTCGCTGTAGCGAAGAGACCACCGTCAACCAGTTGATGGAAATGATGAGCAGCAAACGCTTCCGTCACGTACCGGTGGAAGATGGCGGCAAGTTGATTGGCATCGTCTCGATCGGTGACGTGGTCAAGCAACGCATCCGTGAGGTGGAGCTGGAGGCCGAGCACATCAAGGCCTATATCGCCGGATAAGGCCGGTGTCGTGCCTGGTTTTGGGCGCGGACATTCCGCGATAAATAGCCAGTTCTCTGCGTGAATAGTGGGTCTGCCTGGTTTGTCCGGGCAGGCTTTTCTATGCGAGCGAATAAAATGTCCCCGCTGCAGCCTTGGACCGAAAACCGGTTTCCATGTTTCAGTCTGATGCTTTATCGCATCACAGCTTCCTGCATTCGGCGGATTTCAGCGATGCGGGCGATGGTTTCTTCATAGCCGCGTGCAATGCATTCACCAGCGCGGTGGAATTCCGATAGGCCGATATCGTTGACACGCGGATGCAGCGCCAGATCGGGCGGATCGCCTGCAAGCCGGGCGCGGGAAATCCGATCCTGAATGATGTTGAAGGATTGCACCATCACGCCTGTCAGCCCCAGCCGATTCGGCTGCTTCACCGCGCCGGTATCCGGGCCAATTGGGCCGACCTTGTGCTTGACCACGGCGGAGCGACCATAAAGATCGTAGTGGAGATTAACCGCCACCACCAGCGGCTGCTCATAGGAACGGCAGACCGATACCGGGACGGGATTGACCAATGCGCCATCGACCAGCGTCCGGTTGTTGCAACGCACCGGCTCGAAAATACCGGGCAATGCGTAGGAAGCGCGAAGCGCAGTGACCAGATTGCCGCCATCGATCCAGACTTCGTGGCCGCTCGTCAGTTCGGAAGCAACCGCCACGAAGGGCTGCGGCAGATCTTCGATGGTCAGGCCTTCCAGGTGTTCCTGCATGCGTTTCGTCAGGCGCATGCCGCCCAACAGGCCGCCGCCGCCAATGGTCAGGTCGAGAAGGGCCGCGATGCGCCGGACGGTCAGGGATCTCGCAAATTGCTCCAGCTCGTCCAGCTTTCCCGCCAGATAGCAGCCGCCGACCAGCGCGCCAATAGAGGTTCCCGCTACCATGCCGACTTCGATGCCAGCCTCATCCAGCGCGCGCAAAACGCCAATATGCGACCAGCCACGGGCAGCACCACCACCAAGGGCAAGCGCGATTTTAGGCTTGACGACCGGCGGTGGCAATTCGGCGACAGTGCTTCCGCCCGATGGGTTTCCTGGCTTTGCGGACCGACCGGCCCCTTGACCTCTTAAATTCCAGTTCAACATTTCCAGAACACCCTTTCGACCGAACAGTCCCCAACTGCATTGCATAAAGCCGCCGTTGGCTCAGGTCAGAAACCATACAGTGGTGCATCACGTCCGATGCACGGCGCTGCCATGTACGGCATGCTTCAAGTGCCCGTCGACGTCGTAACGCCCGCCCGCATTTTCATGTCCACCAACTCTGTTTTGAGAGCATGCAGCAGATTTACTCTGCCTTCAAATGCGGTATTTCCGGGGTAGTCTGCGCCGCCTTGTTTACCAAAGCGTTTCTGTAAAGACTTTTTGATGTTTAAAATAGCAAATGTCTATTTTTGGTCCTGGCCGGCATAAACCTGCGCAGGATCGAAATGCCTGTGGTCGTCTGTAATCACCATTTTCGCCTCGCCATCGGCAAGCTGAACGGAGCGATAAAAACAGGATCTGCGTCCGGTATGGCAGGTGGCGTCATGGCCAGCCACTTCAACCTTGAGCCAAATCGCATCCTGATCGCAATCGACGCGAATTTCCTTGACGCTCTGCATGTTGCCGGAGCTTTCGCCCTTTTTCCAGAGGCTTTTGCGCGAGCGGCTGTAATAATGGGCAAGGCCGGTTTCGATGGTCAGCGCCAGGGCCTCGGCATTCATATGGGCAACCATCAGCAGTTCACCGTCGCGGTTATCGGTCACAACGGCGGTCAGCAGACCATGGGCGTCAAATTTCGGCGTCAACACGCCAGCGCCTTCCAGAATGGTCTTGTCCGTCGAAGGGGCTGCAAAGCTGATCATTTCGTCGATCCAATACAAAGGCAAAAAATAACGCACTGCGGCGAAACGGTGCGTTATTGTATTCCATCAAAACTGTCTCTCAGCAAGCGCTGAGATGATCAGCGGTTTTGCACCATGGTCATGAACCGCACCTGCTGAGGGACATCGGTCTTGAACTCACCGGTAAAGGTGGTGGTCAGTGTCGTGGAGCCGGATTTCTGAATGCCGCGCATTGCCATGCACATATGTTCTGCATCAACCATGACGGCAACGCCGCGTGGCTGAAGATACTGAACGAGAGAATCGGCAATCTGTGCCGTCATGGTTTCCTGGGTTTGCAGGCGGCGGGCGAAGAGATCGACGACGCGGGCGATTTTCGACAGGCCAAGCACTCGGCCATTCGGCAGATAAGCGACATGCGCCTTGCCGATGACAGGTAGCATGTGATGCTCGCAATGAGAGAAAAACGGGATGTCGCGCACCAGAACGATGTCGTTATAGCCGCCAACCTCTTCGAATGTCGTGCCCAGCACGTCCTCGACATTGACATTATAGCCACCGAACAGTTCGCCATAAGCTTTGGCCACACGCTTTGGCGTGTCGAGCAAGCCTTCCCGGCTCGGATCATCGCCAGCCCAGCGCAGCAATGTGCGCACGGCGTTTTCGGCTTCCTCGCGGCTGGGGCGGGACGTTTCAGGCGACATTTTTTTCACTGTGGCATCCATGCCATTACTCTCCCGGTCACTCATACTGGCAGAAGCCCTTTTCGACGATCCAGGCTTTAATTGCGTAATTCGAGCCATGATGGCAAGTCCAATCCTCGTGGGCGTGTTTCAAAGTTTTCGCCTTGATGTTTCTACACCGACATACGATGTGATATATAGAGAACCCGCACAGTCACGACATACGCCAAAACGCGACACAGTGTTGCGCAAATATGGATAATCCAACAGGTCGGTTTTTGCGTATGGGCGGGCATTTGGAGCAAAGTTTGGCGATGGATGATATTTACAATACCAAAATCCTGGAATTTGCCGGCAATATCGTCCGCGTCGGCGCATTGAGCAATGCCGATGCCGTGGCTGAAAAGCACTCCCGCTTGTGTGGTTCCCGTCTCAAGGCTTTTGTAACCGTGGACGGTGAAAAAGTCACTGATTTTTCGCAGGAGTTGCGTGCCTGCGCGCTGGGTCAGGCCTCCGCATCGATCATGGCGCGCCATGTGGTGGGCGCAAGCTTTACGGAGATCCGCAAGGCCCGTGCCGATATGCTTGATATGCTGAAAGACGGTGGTGAGGGGCCGCAGGGCCGGTTCGAGGATCTGCGCTACCTGATGCCCGTCAAGGATTACAAGGCCCGCCATGCCTCGACCATGCTGATTCTGGATGCGCTTTGCGACTGTCTCGACCAGGTCGAGGCTCGCCAATCGGCGCTTGCTGGCTAGGATTGTCTCGCCAATGTGCCAGCACTGCGAAAACCTCGACGACGAGGAGGACGAAAGGCCGCGCCACAGAGGCCGGAACTATCACGGACCCTTTCGCAAGACGCCGGACCGGTTGTTGGGCATGGGGCTGATCCGGCTTTACCAGCTGACGCTTTCCAGCCTTGTCGGCAGTCATTGCCGGCATTCCCCGACTTGCTCGGAATATGGTTATGAGGCCATCGCCCGCCATGGATTGTGGAGTGGCGGCTGGCTCACCCTGTTTCGGGTCGGGTGCTGCGGCCCCGGCGGCACCTGGGGCGTGGATGATGTGCCGCATACCCTTGGCACCCGCTTTCGGTTTTGGCAGGTCTGGAGCCTGTGGACATTTGGACGCAAGCGTCCTTCAGGGCATGTTTCATGACGGTACCGGAAGAATACCGTCAGGCGTCGCGCGCGCGACGATCAGGTTTTGGCGCTTCGATATCCTTGCGGAATAAGCTTTACTGAAAAGACGAATTTCAGTATTCAGCCGCTTCAATCCCGGCCATTTGCGCCGGTCATTTTTACCACCCGCATTGGTTGGCGGGACTGGATCAGGAGCCTTTAAAACATGTCCGACACCGTTTCCCTTACATTTCCCGATGGTTCCGTGCGCAGCTTTGCGGCTGGCGCGACCGGTCGTGATGTTGCCGAATCGATTTCCAAGTCGCTGGCCAAGAAGGCCGTGGCCATTGCGCTCGATGGCGTTGTGCGCGACCTTGCCGACCCGGTTGTCGATGGAAAAATCGAGATCGTCACTCGCGCCGATCCGCGTGCGCTGGAACTGATCCGTCACGACACCGCCCATGTTCTGGCCGAAGCGGTGCAGGAATTGTGGCCCGATACGCAGGTGACCATCGGCCCAGTGATCGAAAACGGTTTCTATTACGATTTTGCCCGCAAAGAGCCTTTCACGCTGGATGATCTGCCGAAGATCGAAAAGAAGATGAAGGAAATCATCCAGCGCAATCAGCCGTTCCGCAAGGAAGTCTGGTCGCGTGAAAAGGCGCGCGAAGTGTTTGCCGCCAAGGGCGAATCCTACAAGGTCGAGCTGATCGATGCCATTCCTGAAGATCAGGACATCAAGATCTATTATCAGGGCGACTGGTTCGATCCTTGCCGTGGACCGCATATGGCCTCCACCGGCCAGATCGGCACGGCCTTCAAGCTGATGAAGGTGGCCGGTGCTTATTGGCGCGGCGATAGCAACAATCCGATGCTGACGCGCATCTACGGGACGGCCTTTGCCGAGCAGGAACAGCTCGACAATTACCTGCACATCCTGGCGGAAGCCGAAAAGCGTGACCACCGCAAGCTGGGCCGTGAAATGGACCTGTTCCATTTCCAGGAAGAAGGCCCAGGCGTGGTGTTTTGGCATGGCAAGGGCTGGAAAATGTTCCAGTCGCTGACCGCCTATATGCGCCGTCGGTTGGCCAACACCTATCAGGAAGTCAACGCGCCGCAGGTGCTGGATAAATCGCTCTGGGAAACCTCCGGTCACTGGGGCTGGTATCAGGAAAACATGTTCGCGGTGAAGTCCGCCCATGCCTTTACCAATCCGAACGATCCGGAAGCTGACCAGCGCGTCTTTGCGTTGAAGCCCATGAACTGCCCCGGCCACGTGCAGATATTCAAGCATGGGTTGAAGTCTTACCGCGAACTACCTGTTCGTCTTGCGGAATTTGGTCTTGTACATCGCTATGAAGCATCGGGTGCTTTGCATGGCTTGATGCGTGTGCGCGGTTTCACGCAGGATGATGCGCATGTGTTCTGCACGGAAGAGCAAATGGCGGCGGAATGCCTGCGGATCAACGATCTGATCCTGTCGGTCTATGAGGATTTCGGCTTCAAGGAAGTCGTGGTCAAGCTCTCGACCCGTCCGGAAAAGCGCGTCGGCTCCGACGAACTTTGGGACCGCGCCGAAAGCGTGATGACCGAAGTGTTGAAGGCCATCGAAGAACAGTCCGGTGGGCGGATCAAGACCGGTATTCTGCCGGGCGAGGGCGCATTCTACGGTCCGAAATTCGAATATACGCTGAAGGACGCGATTGGTCGTGAATGGCAATGCGGTACGACGCAGGTGGACTTCAATCTGCCGGAACGTTTCGGTGCCTTCTATATCGACCAGCATTCGGAAAAGACCCAACCGGTGATGATTCACCGCGCCATTTGCGGCTCGATGGAGCGGTTCCTTGGTATTCTGATCGAGAATTTTGCCGGTCACATGCCGCTGTGGTTTGCGCCCTTGCAGGTGGTGGTGGCGACCATTACCTCCGAGGCTGACGACTATGGCCGCGACGTAGCTGAACAGCTGCGCGATGCCGGGCTCGAAGTGGAAACCGATTTCCGCAACGAGAAGATCAACTACAAGGTCCGCGAGCACTCGGTCGGCAAGGTGCCTGTGATCATCGTTTGCGGCAAGCGCGAAGCGGAAGAGCGCACGGTCAATATCCGCCGTCTCGGCAGCCAGGATCAGGTGTCGATGACGCTGGATGAGGCGATTGCCAGCCTGGTCGATGAGGCGACGCCGCCGGATGTGAAGCGCAAGCGGGCGGCCAGGAAACTGGCTTAAGGGTCTGTTTAAAGCAAGGGGCGGGGTTGCCGCCCCTTGCTGATCCCGTCAATGACTGGGCGTGTATGGCAGCGATGAATGCTGGATATTGATTTTCAGATGGCCATCTGCGGTTTTGATAAAGCCCATTGTGTAATCGGCTTTGGTCACTGAGCCGTCCTTGGCGGTGAAGTAGTAATTGCCCATGGAGATTGCTGTTTTGCAGTCGTAGATGATGGCGTGGTTTTCAAACCGCACATTCGTATAGGGTGTCAGCGCAAATCCGTGGTCTTCCGCCAGCCTTCCGGTGACGAAATAGGATAGCGCGTCTTCAGGTGTATCTCGAAACTCAACCACGGAAGCCTTGGTCGGCTTGAACAGGACGGTTCCTTCCTGATAGCCATAGGTGTCGGCTATGAATTTTTTTGCCGCCGTTTTTGCGTCTTCAGCGGCGCCAATTTCGACCAACCCTTTGCCCCATCTCTCCTCTGCCTGTAGGACATCGGTTTCGCTGATTGCTGCGGGGCAGTTTTCAGCCCGGCTTGCGCCTGATGACATCAGAACCGATGTCATTACAAAAGTTAAAAATATAAATTTCTCTATCATTTAATAATCCAATATTTGTACTGTAAAATTACATCGATAAGGATCTGGTATTTTGTTGTCGGATAATAGATGGGAAAAATGCCGAGCTTTGAATCTCAAAAAATGCTTTTAGATAGTTTGGTTTGTGAGTTGGTTGCTTGCCAATTTTTCGAGAAAAAAGGAGCGGCTACGTCAATGGTTTGATATTCAAAAGTCAATCAATTGAAAAGAAAGAGAATTTTCTGTAAGCCTTCCAACGACAACGACATTGTAACCATCATTAATCCCACGCAGGACCATCGCCTTGCTCAATGCCATCGCCCATGCTGAATTGATCGCGGTCCTCACAGCTGTGACTGGGGATGAACCGCGGGTCATGACGGTGCGGGGTGGCGATGCCCTGCCGTCCGGTCCGTTCGAGCTTGGCCATCGCAGCTTGCAAGGCGGGTTGCGGGAATGGATTGAGGATCAGACCGGGCATCCGGTCGGCTATCTGGAGCAGCTCTACACCTTTGCCGACCGGGATCGTGACACGGATGTCGGCGGTGGGCGGACGATTTCGATCAGCTATCTGGGTCTGGTGCGCGAACAGGCAGCGCCCGGCGCCGGACGGCCCGGCTGGCATGGCTGGTACGAATATTTCCCCTGGGAAGACCGTCGCAACGGGCAGCCGGAGAGCTTGGCCCGCATTCTCGATGCTCTTCAGGCCTGGGCAGTGGCCGATAGCAGCCGGCGCGAACATCGCCAGCGCCGGCTCGATTTTTCCTTCGGGCTGAATGGCATGGATTGGAACGAGGATCTGGTCTTGCAGCGCTATGAGCTGATGTATGAGGCCGGTCTCGTGCAGGAAGCCGGTGCTGCGGAAGCCTCGGGCCGTGCGATGGTCGGCGATCACCGCCGCATCCTGGCGACCGGCATTGCCCGTCTGCGCGCCAAGATCAAATACCGCCCTGTCGTGTTCGAGCTGATGCCGGAAAGCTTTACGCTTTCCCAGTTGCAACGCTGTGTCGAGGCGCTGGCTGGTCTGACGCTTCACAAACCAAATTTCCGCCGTCAGATCGATCAGCAGGAACTGATCGAGGAGACCGGCGACATGGCAAGCGAGACGGGCGGACGCCCGGCAAAACTTTTCCGCTATCGTCACGCCGTGTTGGAAGCCCGCGCCTTGTCCGGCTCGAAGCTGCCGCTGTCTAGGTCATAAGTCACTGATATTAAAAGATTTAATGCGGTGCAATCTTCCGTGTGGATGTGCATCAGGGGTCGTTTTGTCGTTTTCATAAAAATAATTGTCGTGCGATTGACATAAACTCCAATCGAGAATAACTCTTGGCTTGAGGATATACTCAAAATGAGTAGAAAAGGGAAAGCCAATGAATACCGCCCCTTCACTGTCAGCACTCTATAACCGGGTCTCCCGCGTTATTCCGAAGGCCGAGTGGATGTCTTTCGAGGATGACATCGCAGCGATCCTGGAGCTGAAGAAGCGCCGCAATGCTGTGATCCTTGCTCATAACTACCAGACGCCGGAGATTTTCCATGGCGTTGCCGATATTGTCGGCGATAGTCTGGCCTTGGCCCGCAAGGCGATGGAGGTCGATGCGGATGTGATCGTGCTGGCAGGCGTGCATTTCATGGCCGAGACCGCCAAGCTGCTTAACCCGACAAAAACCGTGTTGATTCCCGATATGGCGGCGGGCTGTTCTCTGGCTGATTCGATCACGCCTGAGGATATTGTCCTGTTGCGTGCCGCCCATCCCGGCGTGCCTGTGATCACCTATGTCAATACGTCTGCGGCAGTGAAGGCGGCCTCCGATATCTGCTGCACCTCCGGCAATGCAAAGGCCGTGGTCGAAAGCCTTGGTGTGCCGAAAGTGCTGATGATCCCGGACGAATATCTGGCCCGCAACGTGGCGCGCGAAACCAATGTCGAAATCATCGCCTGGCACGGCCATTGCGAAGTCCACGAACTGTTCACCGCAGGCGATATTGCCGAGCTGCGCGAGGCCAATCCCGGCGTTGTCGTGCTTGCCCATCCCGAATGTCCGCCGGATGTGGTTGCGGCGGCAGATTTTGCCGGATCGACAGCGGTAATGTCGGATTATGTCGCCAATCATAAACCTGCTCGTGTCGTGCTACTGACGGAATGCTCGATGAGCGACAATGTCGCTGTCCATCATCCCGATGTGGATTTCGTACGGCCCTGCAATCTCTGCCCGCATATGAAGCGGATCACGTTGGCCAATATCCGCCAGGCACTGGAGGAAAACCGTCAGGAAGTGACCGTCGATCCCGCCATTGCCGATGACGCGCGCCGGGCGGTGGAAAGGATGCTGGCAGTATGAGCACGCTGAATACCACGGGGGATCGGGTCATCGTGATCGGCAGCGGCTTGGCCGGCCTGGTAACGGCGCTCAGCCTTGCGCCGCAGCCTGTCACCATCGTCACTCGCGCTGCTCTCGGTGCGGAAACCTCCAGCGCCTGGGCGCAAGGCGGCGTTGCCGCCAGCATGGGGGGTGACGACAATGCAGCCCTGCATGCTGCGGATACGCTGGCGGCAGGCGATGGGCTTTGCGATCCTGATATCGTCGAGATGATCACATCGGCTGCCCCTGCGGCGATTGCCATGCTGGAACGGTTCGGCGTCCGTTTCGACAGGAATGGCGATGGTGCGTTGGCGCTGGGCTTGGAAGCCGCCCATGGCCGTCGTCGCATTGTCCATGCCGGGGGTGACGGGTCCGGCGCGGAGATTATTCGGAGTCTTGTGGCTGCGGTGTTGGCCACGCCATCGATTTCCGTGATGAGCGGACTTCAGGTGCGCCGCCTGCTGGTCGATGCAGGCGGGATAACGGGATTGCTCTGCGCCTCGGCGTCAGGACCGGTGCAGATTGCCGCTTCGCGGGTGATTCTGGCCACCGGCGGCCTTGGCGGTCTTTACGATGCCACGACCAATCCCTCCGGCAATTACGGACAGGGCATCATGCTCGCTGCCCGCGCCGGTGCGGTTTTGTCGGATATGGAGTTTGTGCAATTTCACCCGACGGCGCTGGATGTTCCCCTCTATCCGCAGCCGCTGGTGAGCGAAGCCGTGCGCGGCGAGGGCGCTGTGCTGGTCAATGAGCGTGGCGAGCGCTTCATGGCCTCCACTCCCGGAGCTGAACTTGCACCTCGCGACGTCGTGGCGCGGGCGATCAGCGCAGAGCGGGCCAGGGGAGGTAAGGTTTTCCTCGATGCCCGAAAGGCGCTTGGCCGCGATTTTTCCAGCCGGTTTCCCGCCATCGACGCTCTCTGCCGGGCGGCTGGCATCGATCCGTCGTCGCAACCAATCCCGGTACGGCCCGCCGCGCATTATCACATGGGCGGTGTGGAGACCGATTGTTTTGGCAGAACCTCGGTTGCCGGTCTCTGGGCGGCAGGCGAGGTGGCCTGCACCGGTCTGCATGGCGCTAACCGGCTGGCTAGCAATTCGCTGCTGGAAGCGGCAGTGATGGGTATGCGGGTCGCAGAGGATGTAGCGGGCATGTCGCCCCGTCAGATAATGCCTTCCGGGTCGCAAACCTTGCCGCCTGCCGATGATATCACACCGGTCCGGGCGATTGTCTCGGCCCAGCTTGGCGTCTTGCGCGACGAGCGCGGCTTGCAGGCGGCAATGGCGGATCATCTGCCACTCGTTGAAGCTGGCGGACCGGCCAGCGATCCGGCTGTGGTGGCGCTGCTGATTGCCGTGTTTGCCCATGCGCGACGCCATTGCGCGGGCGCTCATGCGAGAACCGATTTCCCCCAATCCCGCCCAGACCCTCTGCGCCAGCGCATGACGCTGGATGAGGCCCTTTCCCTTGCCCAAGATACCGTTTCCCCTGCCTTGCAGCCCTATGCCCGGAGCGCCTGACATGTTTGTTCATTCCCTGCCGCACGTCATCGTTGAACCGTTGGTGCGCAATGCCCTCTCGGAGGATCTGGGACTGGCCGGTGATATCACCTCCATGGCGGTCATCCCGGCGGACCATCGTTCGACGGTGCAGATCGCCAGCCGCCGGGACGGGGTGATTGCCGGGCTTGATGCCAGTGCCATCGCCTTCGAACTGGTCGATCCCGGCCTGGTCATGACCTGCCATGTCAACGATGGCGCTGCCGTCAAGGCGGGCGATGTTCTTGCAACGATTTCCGGCTCCTCCCGCAGCCTTCTGACCGGCGAGCGGGTGGCGCTCAATTTTCTCGGCCATCTCTCAGGCATTGCCACGGTGACGAGCCAGATTGTCGACGCTGTTTCCGGCACCAAGGCCGCCGTGGCCTGTACACGCAAAACCACCCCGGGCCTGCGGGCGCTGGAGAAATATGCAGTGCGGATGGGGGGCGGAATGAACCACCGCTTCGCGCTCTACGATGCCGTGCTGATCAAGGACAATCACATCGCCATTGCTGGTAGCGTCACCCAGGCCATCCTGCGGGCGCGGGCCGGTGTCGGGCATATGGTCAAGATCGAGGTGGAAGTCGATACGCTGGCGCAATTGCACGAAGCGATGGAGATCGGTGTGGATGCCGTGCTTCTCGACAATATGACGCCGGAGCAATTGCGCGAGGCGGTGGAGATTGTCGCAGGCCGCTCCATCACCGAGGCCTCCGGCGGCATCACACCGCAAACGGCAAGGGCTGTAGCGCAAAGCGGTGTCGATTTGCTATCGGTCGGCTGGATCACCCATAGCGCGCCGGTGCTGGATATCGGCCTGGATTTTGTCGAGGCGGAATGAGGGGATCTAGTTGGTGTCGTATCCGGCTTGCTGCTGAACATTCTGCTGGCTGTCTTTCAGCAGCAGTTCGACATCGGCGTTTACCCCGGCCTTGACCTGAAATTCCTTCTGGTAGATCCGGTCCTTGTTGCGGGCAATAGCAGTGTAATTGCCTTCGGACAGAACCAGAACCGGATAGGCGCTGACGCTTTCCGCCACGGCATCGCCGGACGAGGTCAGGATCGACCAGGCTGTATCGGCAATCGCCTCACCACCCGGTTCCGAGACCAGCTTGAAATTCATCTGGGCGGCGCGGTGCTGGAGCGTCGCCTCGGTAATCTTGCCCGCCTCAACCTTGATATCGGCGCGCACCAATGCATTGACCTCGCCATATTGCGAGACGACGTGATAGGTGCCGGAATTGAGGCTGACGAGGGTGTTGGGCTCGATATTATCCATGATCAGGCCGCGATCATTGTCTTCAGGCCCATCGCCTGCGTAGATTTTGAATTTCAGTTTCGATGGCTTGATCCGGGTATCGGGGCCGGAAACCGCATTCAACACCATGCCGCCAGCATCCAGCACCATGACCTGCTTTTGCACCTCGCCGTCGGTAGGCACATCGAGCTTGCGGGTAACGCCCGCCCGTCCAAAGGACACGTTGACGAAATAATCTCCGGGCGCCAATTGCAGTTCCGCCGAGCCGCCCTGGCTGCTGGCGACCATCGGCAATTTGCCGTCGCTACCGGCTATCGGGCTATAGACCCGCCATTCCAGGCCTTGCTGCAAGGGCTGCCCCTCATTGTCGAGCTTTGCCTCAAACCGGATGAGCTTGGAATGGGACTGGGGGGCAGGGGCAATCGGCGTGGAAAACGCATTCAGCTTCGGCATTTTCGCCGTGCTATCCAATTGCTTGAACGATTTGAACGCATCCTCGGCCATGCCGGGTCCGGCGCTTGCCGCCAGCAGCGAGGCCGCGAGGATCAGGGGAAGACGGCAGGAAAAAGATATCATATGAATGCCCGACCGATTCAACCGCGATGATTGGCGTGTTGATCGGCTGGTACTACAATCCGACCGCCAAGGCAAATTCAAGGCTTGCAATTTCCTGAATTTTCTACTCCAGTTTTGCAGTATTCGGGCTCCGAATTCCGACGCTTTCGCATGGCGGGCTTTCGCAACGACTGATGTGACTTTCTTCAAGGCTCCGCCGATCTTCAAGGAAAAGACGTTAACATGTACGAACATATCACCCTTCTCGATTATTTGGCCACCCGTCGTTCCGTTCCGGCTTTTCAGATGTGCGAGCCCGGTCCCTCCAGACTAGAGCTTGAATCTATCCTAAAGCTTTCGGTGCGCGTCCCCGACCACGGCAAGATCGCCCCCTGGCGCTTCATCGTTTATCGCGGCGATAAGCGGGTTGAAATCGGCGAGGCGCTGCTGGCCATGGCGCTGGAGAAAAAGCCGGAGCTGGATGAGGAGATGATCAAGGTCGAGCGCGCCCGCTTTACCCGCGCTCCTGTCGTGATCGGCGTGATCAGCACGGCGGGACCGCATCCCAAGGTGCCGGAATGGGAGCAGGTCATGTCGGCGGGTGCCGTGTGCCTCAATCTGTTGATGGCGGCCAATGCCCATGGCTATGTGGCCAATTGGCTTTCCGAATGGTTTGCCTTCGATGAAAAGGCCTTTCCTTTGCTGGGCATCAAGCCGGGCGAGAAGGTGGCGGGCTTTATTCACATGGGGTCCACGACATTTCCGATTGTCGAGCGCCCGCGTCCGAGCATAGATGACGTGGTCAGTTGGATGGGAGACACGGATTGATGTTTTACGAAACCAAGACCAACGCCCATGGCATGGTGCATGATCCGTTCAAGGCCGTGGTCTCGCCACGTCCTATCGGTTGGATCGGGTCAAAAGGCCGGGATGGATCGTTCAATCTGGCGCCCTATTCGTTTTTCAACGCCATTTCCGACAAGCCGAAAATGGTGATGTTTTCCTCGGCTGGCCGCAAGGACAGTCTGCGTAATGTGGAGGAAACCGGTTGTTTCACCGCCAATTTCGTCAGCAGCGACTTAGGCGAGGCCATGAACCGGTCTTCGGCACCGGCAGCTTATGGCACGAGCGAATTCGAACTTGCCGGGCTGACCCCCGTCATGGCCCGGCTGGTGGACGCACCTTATGTGGACGAAGCCTATGCCGTGTTGGAATGCAAGGTTACCGAGGTGATTTCTCCGAAGACGCTTTCGGGCGAACCCAGCGAGAATTTCGTGGTGTTCGGCGAAGTGGTCGGCATTCATCTGGCCGACAGCGCCATGCGCGATGGCCGGTTCGATGTGACGCTTGTGCAACCCCTGTCACGGCTGGGCTATCTGGACTATGCGGCGGTGACTGAAGTGTTTCAGATGGTGCGGCCCTCAAAGGCCTGATTTTTGAGGCAAGGCGGCACGGATCATCGTGATCGCTGTGCTGCTGTCGCCCATCAGGGCGCTGAAGCCTCGCTTGACCAGATCGGCTGCGGCATCGGTATCTTCCGGGCTGTAAGGCTGGACGAAGGCAGGCAGATTGGCGCTGGCGGCGGCCAGTTGCACAAGGCTGCGGCAGGTTTCCAGAACGGGCTGGGCATGGCGCGGCGTCTCGGCCTGGATGGCGGTGACGACCGCTTTTTCATCCAAGCCAAGGCCGATCAACCGAGCTGAACTGGCTGCGATGGCGGATGCCTGGAAAAAGCCGGAAGGATCGCCGCCGAGAAGAGCAATGAACGGTGTGCTGCCATCGGCAAGTGCAGCTCTCGCTTCCTCGACCCGCAAGAGCGCATCCAGCCGCTGGCTATCGGCGGCGGTTGCTGCATCCGTCAACATCAGCCCATCCGGCTTCAGAGCCATCACCTGGGCGAGAAGAGCGGCGAAGTCGTCATGGTCAAGCCGGGCGGAAAGACTAAACAGTACGGGCGGGGTGGATGATGGCGCTTTTTGCCGCCAGCTACCATACAGTGCAGTGGGCTCGTTGCCGCCAAAAACCAATGCATCTGGCGCGGCAGGTGAGGTCTGTTGTTCTGTCTTGATCAGCAATAGCGCCCGACACGGTTTTCCCTTGAAGAAAAACAAACCCAGATCCTCCCGAACTTCATGGTTAATCGACATGGTGAACCAATCTTAAACTTTTCTCGCATACCATAATGGCAATGGGTCGGGTTTTGTTTTGATTGGGGTTGTCAGTGCTTGTAAAGGCTTTCTTTCGCTGGTCAGAAACCGCAAAGGCGTGCGACCGGGCGAAGGCCGCCAATGCGCTGGGCCGGGCCTATCTCCATTCCCCGATGACCGAAGACGACCGGCGCTCCACCTATGTCGCCATGACCTATCTTCTGGACGATCCCTCACCCAAAGTGCGGCTGGCACTGGCCGAGGCTCTGGCCTGTTCGGCTGAAGCACCGCGCGCCATCCTGATCTCCCTATGTGAAGACCAGCCGGAGATCGCCTCGCGGGTCATTCTCTGCTCGCCCGTGCTGCAAGACCGTGACCTGGTCGATCTGGCTGGTCGAGGCAGCGGTATGACACGCGCCTTCATTGCGGCGCGTCCCCAGCTTTCCTCTGCCGTTGCCGCTGCCCTCAGCGAGATTGGCGACGTGCCGGAATGCCTGGTGCTGCTCGATAGCCCCACCGCCGCTATTTCGCCTTTCAGTCTGCTGCGACTGGCCGAGCGCCACGGCGCACATGAGGCGGTGAGGGGCGTATTGCTGGAGCGCCTGGACTTGCCGAGCCGGGCGAGGCACCTGCTGGTTTCACAGGCCAGTCAGGCGCTTGCCGCCTCCGGCCTGCTGCGGTTTTCCCTTGGAGAAAGCAAACTCACACGACTGAACCGCGAAATTGGCGTCAGCGCAGCCGCGGTGATTGCCGGTGAGGTCAGCTTCGATGAAATTCCAGATCTTGTCGAGCAGATGCGCGTCAATGGCCAATTGACGCCCGCCTTGCTGATCGAACTGCTATGCCGGGGCAAGGTCGATTTCTTTGCCAGCGCCATCGAATCGCTGAGTGGCTTACAGGAGCGCCGGGTGCGCTCGATTCTGGCTACGGGACGCATGCATGCTGTGCGAGCGCTGCTTCTGTCCGCCGGTCTCGACCACACAATCGCACCGCTGTTCGTTGAGGCTGTGCTGCTTTGGCGTCACGCCGTGCAGACGGCGACCCATGGTGAGATCGGCAGCATTTGCCAACCGCTTCTCGCCAAGGGTAGCAAGCTGGCCTCTTGTGAGGCGGCGCGCCAATTGCTGGATCTGGTGGAAATCATGCTTCATCAGGACGAACGCCGACGGGCCCGCCAATATGCCGCACATCTTGTGGTCGACGCAGCCTGACCTGTTCCGGCGGGCGATTTGATTGCTGGTATGCGGGTTATTTGGTCAGCTTTTTTGCCGCCCAGGCATAGGTATCGGTGACCACATGCACCGGGGTGGTGAACACCATCTTGATATCCTCCTTGCCGGGCAGAACCTGTTTTACACTGTTGATGGCACGGTCTGCCAGAGACCGCTTTTCAGCTTCCGGCACAGGATCGGTTGGCGTTGCTGGGACCGCTGTCACGGTCGTCTGGGGAGGTGTCACCGTCTGCTGCTGGCAAAAGGCAACGACGCTGGGGAAATTCACATTGGAATATTGCCCCAGAACATTTTCCGAATCGCGATTGCACAATTCCACCGAAACCCAGCGCTGCTCGGCAGTGGCGATATACTGGCATTGGCTGACGCTGTCATTGCATCCCAGAATGGTCATGATCACGAGTGAGGCTTGCATCGGCACGTCCTTCCAGTCAGTAAAGTTATCAGTAACGCAACAAGATTGGCGCAACCAAGGCCAATCAACCCTCAGACAAAAGATTATAATGCATAATCTGTTTTGTACGGTTGGGTTGGTTTTTCAGGATCGATAGATGTCTGTGAACATTCCCCTTTTGGCAATCACCATTGAACCGCCCCGCCAGCCCGATGTGATCCGCTTGCTGGATCTCTCCGATGCTTATATGGCTGCACTCTATCCAGCGGAAAGCAACCATCTTCTCGATGTGTCATCCCTGGAAAAGCCTGATGTCCATTTTTTCGTGGCGCGCCATGAAGGGCAGGTGGTGGGCTGCGCCGCCATTGTCGAGGCTGGCGATGGCACGGCGGAGATCAAGCGGATGTTTGTCGACCCGCAATCAAGAGGGCTGTCGCTTGGCAAGACGCTGATGGCGGCATTGGAAGACCAGGCAAAAACGCTTGGCCTTGAAGCGTTGCGCCTCGAGACAGGCATCAGCCAACCGGAAGCGATTGGTCTTTACCGAAAAGCCGGTTTTCAGGAAATTCCGCCCTTTGGCTCATACCGTCCCGATCCGCTCAGCCTATTCATGGAAAAACGTCTGGAAAATCCCGTCGTTTGAATCGCTAAGCGCAAAAACACTTCGTTACGGTTCAAATATCCAAGTTTTCCGCAAAGGCGGCCCGCTCCTGAATAAACCGGAATCGGGCTTCCGGCTTAGTCCCCATCAATGCATCCACGGCA
The DNA here is from genome assembly GCF_021559775.1 of Gillisella vitis. Taxonomy (GTDB): domain Bacteria; phylum Pseudomonadota; class Alphaproteobacteria; order Rhizobiales; family Rhizobiaceae; genus Allorhizobium; species Allorhizobium ampelinum. Next base: position 1,390,712 of record NZ_CP056047.1, read on the forward strand.
TCACGGGTGCCTTCGAAATCGACGTCGTCGATCTCGACTTTCAGCAGCATCCGCTTGGCCGGGTCCATGGTGGTTTCCTTCAACTGCGCCGGCATCATTTCGCCGAGACCTTTGAAGCGACCGATTTCGACTTTCTTGCCTTTGAATGTGGTTTCCATCAGTTCGGCACGGTGGGCGTCGTCGCGGGCATAGACGGTCTTTGCGCCCTGACGGATCACATAAAGCGGCGGCACGGCGAGATAGAGATGATTGCCCCGGATCAGTTCCGGCATTTCCTGATAGAAAAAGGTGATCAGCAGTGAAGCGATATGGGCGCCGTCCACGTCGGCATCGGTCATGATGACGATACGCTGATAGCGCAGGTCTTCATCACGATATTTCGTCCGTGTACCACAGCCGAGCGCCTGGATCAGGTCGGCAATCTGCTGGTTGGCCATCAGCTTTTCACGGCTGGCGCTGCCGACATTGAGGATCTTGCCGCGCAAGGGCAGAATGGCCTGGTTGGAGCGGTTGCGGGCCTGTTTGGCCGAGCCGCCAGCCGAATCACCCTCGACGATGAACAGTTCCGCGCCCTCGGCGGTGTTCTGGGCGCAATCCGCCAGTTTGCCGGGCAGGCGCAGCTTGCGCACCGCTGTCTTGCGATTGACTTCTTTTTCCTTGCGCCGCCGCAGCCGTTCCTCAGCTCGCTCGATCACCCAGTCGAGCAGCTTGGCTGCTTCATTCGGATTGTCGGCCAGATAGTGGTCGAACGGATCGCGCAGAGCGTTTTCGACCAGACGCTGCGCTTCTACCGTCGCCAGCTTGTCCTTGGTCTGGCCGACGAATTCCGGCTCGCGGATGAAAACCGACAGCATGCCGACCGCCGAGATCATCACGTCATCAGTGCTGATCTGCTGGGCGCGCTTATTCTGGGTCAGTTCGGCATAATTCTTCAAGCCCTTGGTCAGTGCAATGCGCAAACCGGCCTCGTGCGTGCCGCCTTCGGGCGTCGGGATGGTGTTGCAATAGGAATGAACCTGGGGATCGCCGCCATACCAGGTAATCGCCCATTCCATCGCACCATGGCCGCCGGTCTTTTCGGTCTTGCCCGCAAAGATTTCGCGGGTGACGGTAAATTCCTTGCCGAGGGTCGCGGCCAGATAATCCTTCAACCCGCCGGGGAAGTGAAATACCGCCTTATCCGGAATGTCGCCGCCGGTGGTCAAAATCGCCGGATCGCAGGACCAGCGGATTTCCACGCCACCGAACAGATAGGCCTTGGAGCGGGCCATGCGGAAAATCCGGCCCGGATCGAATTTCGCGTGATCACCGAAGATTTGCGGATCGGGGTGAAAGCGCACCCGCGTCCCACGCCGATTATGGACATCGCCCAATTCTTCCAGCCCGCCCAACGGCACGCCACGCGAAAAACGCTGGCGATAGAGCTTGCGATTGCGTGCCACTTCCACTTCCAGCAGATCAGACAGCGCATTGACGACGGATACGCCGACGCCGTGCAAACCACCCGAAGTCTCATAGGCCTTGCCGTCGAATTTGCCGCCCGCATGCAGCTTGGTCATGATCACTTCAAGGGTGGATTTGCCCGGCACCTGCGGATGCAGCTCGACGGGAATACCACGACCATTGTCGGACACCGTCAGGAAGCCTTCGGCATCCAGATGGACATCGATGAAATTGGCATGGCCAGCCACCGCCTCGTCCATCGAATTGTCGATCACCTCGGCAAAAAGATGGTGCAGGGCCTTTTCGTCCGTGCCGCCGATATACATGCCGGGACGCATCCGCACCGGCTCAAGCCCTTCCAGAACACGAATGGAGGACGCGCCATAATCGTCGGGATTGCCGGTGGAGGCGGGCGTGGCTGAGCCGAAAGCCACTGCCTTGGCCGGGGTTTCCGGTTGGGCGGCAGTAACAGCAGCCGTCACATCGGCAGCACCTTTCTGCGTCTTCGCCGCCTTGGGGGGCGTTGACGGCAGGGCGGCGAAAAGGTCGTTGTTATCGTCCATGATCTTGTCTGTCATTTGCTTGTGGTCTTCAGCGGAGCACCGTGAAGAATTCTGTCTTGCGATAGGGCATATGCCCATCCGTCCCTGGCGCTTTCGGCGCAGTTTCCGGTTTGTTCCTGATTAGCGCATATTCTTGGCAACAATCAACCGATTGTGTTCAAGCGCGACCATTCCATAATTGCCTGTTGCGGCAAAGACGCTGGAGAATTATGTCGCACTTGGTCAAACCATGTCCATTCAGCCTTTTGTCGAGGAAAACTTTTGCGTTTCTCCCGGTGGCGTGGCAAGGCTGCGGCGTTAAGGAGACCTGATCCCGATGCGGATGTCCACAGTTCATTTGTTCGCCCCCGTGGTTCTGGCCGCTCTCTGCTCGGTTGCCAGCTCGTTGCCTGCAACGAGTGCGCCTGCCGTTAGCCTCAAACCTTTCAAGGACGAGCTGTTTTCCGGCCAGACCGTGTTGGAAAGCCGCGACAAGGGTGATTTCCAGACCATCGACTATCAGGAAATGCGCGACATCAATGGCCGCGACGAAATTCCCGAGCGCCGTGTTAAATCCGCTTACGTCTCGCTCGGTGTGCGTCACCAGCAAAAGGATGAGACGCTGGATCTCGGTGATGCCGGCAAGCTGGATGTGACCAGGACCGGACCTGCTGATGGTGCGGCCTTCACGGTGATTTTCATTCATGGCCGGGGCGGGGACCGCCGCCTTGGGGCCGACGACTACAAATTCGGCGGCAATTTCAACCGGCTGAAAAATCTTGCCAATGACAATGGCGGCACCTATTACGCACCTTCCGTGCGCTCCTTCGACCAAGCGGGGGTGACGCAGGTCGCGGCTCTGATCGATTATGCCTCGGCCCATTCCGGCGGTCGTCCAGTGGTGTTGTCCTGCGCGTCCATGGGCAGTTTCATCTGTTGGGGCCTGACCCGTGACGACCGAATCGTTGCGAAACTGTCCGGAATGGCCATTCTCGGCGGAGCCAGCGATCCGGATTTTACCGCCAGTGCGGCCTTCAAACGCAAGCTGCCGATGTGGTTCACCCATGGCAGCCGCGATAGCGTCTATGCTGCCGGCGATCAGATCGCGCTTTACGAACGTCTGCACCGCACCGGCTATCCAACCCGCTTCACGTTGTTTCTGACCGGTTCTCACGGCACACCGGTGCGCATGACCGATTGGCGCGCCGTGCTCAACTGGCTAATTCGCTAGAATCTGCTGTTTTGGTTTGTCATTTTGGGAAAGCAGGGTTTCAATTTTCCCTGGCAAATTCCAGATCGAGCTGTTTTGACCCGCTCACGCAAACGCGGTTGCGCCCGCTGCGCTTTGCCTCGTAAAGGGCCGCGTCGGCGCGGTTCAGCAGGTCTTCCAACGAAACCGTTGCCGTAGGGCCCTCCGCTACGCCCAGACTTGCCGTTGTCACCTGGCCCCTGCCTTTGCCCAAGTGCGGGATGTTCATGCACTCGATTGCCCGGCGGATGGCTTCTGCTATTGCACAGGCGGCGTCGACATCCGTATTTGGTAGCAAAACGAGCATTTCCTCGCCGCCGTAGCGGAAGGCGAAGCCTTTCTCACCGGCATTGTCGCGAATGCATTGGCTGACGGTGCGCAGACACTCATCCCCTTCCAGATGTCCGTGGACATCGTTGTAAAGTTTGAAATCATCGATATCGAGCATGATGGCGCAAACATGTGTTGCCGGTGATCTGCCTTTCCACAAGTCGGTCGCGACCTGTACCAGCGAGCGACGGTTCAGCAGGCCGCTCAGCTCATCACGGGCGGCGTTATGCTCCAACTGCTTTTGCAGTAGGCCAGCACGCAGCCTGTTGAGAAAATTCATTCGATCAGTGTGTTCGAGAAAATAGGCACCGAGCGCCAGGAAAATCGCGATCGTGATGTAGAAACTGACCAACCCGCTATAAGTGATATCGTCGAAGGAGCCGTTCAGTTTTGCGGTTTTCAACAGCACGCCGCACATCAGCGTCAGGCCGATCACCACGATATGAAACCGTGGCCGCAGCGCAATGACGAAAAACAGGAAAGCAGCCACATTGCCGTTCTGATAGACGAACATGTACGGGCTTTGGCTGTAGATTGCGACCGACATCGGCAGGAGAATACTGAGCGTGCCTATTCCCAGCGACAGAAGTTCGTAATTAAGGGCCGTGCGCCAGCGCCGGACGGCAAGCACGCTGATAATTGCGAAAGGCGTGAAGATCCCGAAGCGTACGATCAGCAGTTTATCGAACACATCGGCCATCATCGTCGCGTCGCCGATGAAAACGGCATCGTAAATAAGTGTGCCGATTACCGCCCAGAATGGTGTCAGCTTGACCCGATTGGCGACATATTCCTGAAGAAATTCCGCTTCTACGGCGGGGCTGAACCGCAACGCCTTGAAGCCTCGGGCGATTTGCCGGTCGATAGCTTCAAGAGATACGGTGGCCATTGCGGCTCTCCGGTTGACTAAGGGGAAACAAGCTTTCCGCATACGCCGAATCGGTGCTTTGGAGAAGCGCCGTTATCGAGAAACATCGGAACAATTTAAAAGTCTTGCCAATACCGATTCTGATCCGCCAGCGGCCCCGAATCTCTTTCTGTGGTTACCCCTGTAATTACAGGGTTAAAGTGTACTCTGCATGAATTAACGGCATGCTGCATTGCAACTTGCCTTTTTTGCCGCCACGTCCTTTTATAGGGTGTCTAGATGTGGAAGAGTATTGTTTATGGTTTCCCGGGTGTCGGTTGAGGCGCAAAAAAGCGACCTCCAGCTGAACAGGAACATGGAATAAGGGTGGGTTGGATCAATATGACACCAGATGTACGTCCGCTTGTTGCGGGCAATTGGAAGATGAACGGAACCCGCGACGCGCTGGATCAGATCAAGGCGATGGCCGAGGGCGTGAAAGGGCCGCTCAGCGAGACCGTGGACAGTCTGATTTGCCCGCCGGCCACCCTGCTTTACGTGGCAACCGCGCTCTGCGACGACAGCCCGCTGGTGATCGGCGCGCAGGATTGCCATCAAAATGCATCTGGCGCCCATACAGGCGATATTTCGGCGGAAATGGTCGCTGATTGCTTCGGAACCCATGTGATTGTCGGCCATTCCGAACGCCGTACCGATCACGCGGAAACCGACCATCTGGTGCGCGCCAAAGCGGTTGCGGCCCATGCGGCGGGACTGACGGCCATCATCTGCATCGGCGAGACAGCCGATCAGCGCAAAGCAGGGCAGACGCTGGATATTCTCAAGCGTCAGCTCTCCGGTTCCGTGCCGGACGAAGCGCTCGCCGAAGATACGGTCATTGCCTATGAGCCCGTCTGGGCGATCGGCACCGGCGTGACGCCGACTATCGCTGACGTGACAGAAGCTCATGCTTTTATGCGGGCCGAGTTGACGCGCCGGCTGGGCGATGAGGGTGCGAAAATGCGAATCCTCTATGGTGGTTCCGTCAAGCCTTCTAATGCCAGGGAACTGATGGGCGTCGCCAATGTGGATGGTGCGCTGATTGGTGGCGCAAGCTTGAAAGCCGCTGATTTCCTTGCCATATACGGTGTCTATTCGGATTTGATAGCCTGATCTTTGTTGAAAAGGGCTTTCTTTGCGGCGGCTCCTCGTGTAGAGAGCCGCCGAATGTTGTTTTGACTTGGCCCTACGTGGGCAGGATGGATCGTCCATGCAGACCGTACTGATCGTCATTCACCTCATAATCGTGATTTCGCTTGTCGGCGTCGTGCTGATCCAGCGGTCCGAAGGCGGCGGGCTTGGGATCGGCGGCGGCTCAGGCTTCATGTCGGCACGCGGCGCGGCCAATGCCCTGACCCGGACAACGGCTATCCTGGCGACGCTGTTTTTCATCACCTCGCTCGGACTTGGCATTCTTTCGCGGTTCGAGGCAAAGCCGACCGATATTCTCAATCGTATTCCGGCTGGCCAGCAGGCCCCTTCCGGCAATATTCTTGACCAGCTGCCTGGTGCCCCTGCAACCGCTCCGGCTCCTGCTAACGGCGCTGCGACAACGCCCGCACCGGCTCAGCCCGGCGCTGTTCCGACCGGCAACTGATCGGTCTCGTTCATCTTCGCTCCGGCGGACTTAAACAGTCCGCCGGTTTTTCTTTGTGTGTATTGTCGTCGGCATGAAAAATAACGCTGGCGGAATCAGAATCGAAACGGTATCCGGTGAATCCCATGGCGCGATATGTATTCATCACTGGCGGCGTGGTTTCCTCTCTAGGTAAGGGAATAGCGGCTGCGGCACTCGGGGCTTTGTTGCAGGCACGCGGTTATCGTGTGCGGCTGCGCAAACTGGACCCCTATCTTAACGTTGACCCGGGCACCATGAGCCCGACTCAGCACGGTGAAGTCTTCGTCACCGACGACGGCGCAGAGACGGATCTCGATCTCGGACATTACGAACGCTTTACGGGGCGCTCGGCAACCAAGACCGATAACATCACCACTGGACGGATCTACAAGAACATTATCGACAAGGAACGTCGCGGCGATTATCTCGGCGCAACGGTTCAGGTCATTCCGCATGTCACCAACGAGATCAAGGATTTCATCGTTGAGGGCAATAGCGATTATGATTTCGTGATCTGCGAAATCGGCGGCACGGTGGGCGACATCGAGGCCATGCCTTTCGTGGAAGCCATTCGCCAGCTGGGCAACGAGCTGCCACGCGGCAATGCGATCTATGTGCATTTGACGCTGATGCCTTACATTCCAGCGGCTGGCGAGTTGAAGACCAAGCCGACCCAGCATTCCGTCAAGGAATTGCAGGCCCTTGGCATTCATCCTGATATTCTGCTGGTGCGTGCGGATCGTGAGATTCCGGAACCGGAACGTCGCAAGCTGTCGCTATTTTGCAACGTCCGCCCATCGGCGGTTATTCAGGCGCTGGATGTTGCCAATATCTATGACGTGCCCATGGCCTACCACAAGGAAGGGCTGGACAATGAAGTCCTGGCCGCTTTTGGCATCGAACCGGCTCCCAAGCCACGCCTCGATGCCTGGGAAGAGGTTTCCAACCGCATCCGTACCCCGGAAGGCGAAGTTACCATTGCCATCGTCGGCAAATATACCGGCCTGAAGGATGCTTATAAGTCGCTGATCGAAGCGCTTCACCATGGCGGCATTGCCAACCGCGTCAAGGTCAAGCTTGAGTGGATCGAATCCGAGGTATTCGAAAAGGAAGACCCGGCTCCTTACCTCGAAAAGGTTCATGGTATTCTGGTACCGGGCGGCTTTGGTGAGCGCGGTTCGGAAGGTAAGATCCTGGCTGCCCAGTTTGCGCGTGAGCGCAAGGTTCCTTACTTCGGCATTTGCTTTGGTATGCAAATGGCCGTGGTGGAAGCAGCCCGTCACCTGGCAGGCATCGAACAGGCCTCCTCGACTGAATTTGGTCAGACATCTGAGCCGGTCGTCGGCTTGATGACCGAATGGATGAAGGGCAATGAGCTTGAGAAGCGGTCTGCTGCGGGTAATCTTGGCGGCACCATGCGTCTTGGTGCCTATAAGGCTGCCCTGAAGAAGGATTCGCGGATTGCCGACATTTACGGCTCTACCGAGATTTCCGAGCGTCACCGCCATCGCTATGAAGTGAATGTGGATTACAAGCAACGGCTGGAAGATTGCGGTCTGGTCTTTGCAGGCATGTCGCCTGACGGTCTTCTGCCGGAGACGGTGGAATATCCCGATCACCCGTGGTTCGTCGGCGTGCAGTATCACCCGGAACTCAAGTCCCGCCCGCTGGACCCGCACCCGCTGTTCAAGAGCTTCGTGGAAGCGGCTCTGGAGCAGAGCCGACTGGTTTGAGGCCTTCAGATCATCAAGACAATACAGACAAAACCCGCCCGCAAGGCGGGTTTTGCTTTTGGACGGCGGAAAAGATAAAAATCTGCACTCAAGCATTGAAAGCAAAATACGTATAGAATTTCCGCGATGAGTGCGAAAGCTGATCTGGATGCTCAAACGGTTACTTTTCAAAGTCTTCCTGTGTCTGTTAATGGCGCTCTCCCTGGAACGTGCCCATGCGCAGCCTTGGCAGAATATTGATCCGGCGTTAGCTGGATGGAAGGTCGACAGTCTGAAAGCCGCTCAAGATTATTCCACTCGGTTGAAACCGACAGCCGTTATGGTGGTTCAGGATGGAAAGGTCATTGCGCGTTGGGGTGACGTTTCACGCAAAGTGAACGTGGCGTCGATCCGGAAGAGCTTGTTGGGTGCGCTTTACGGAATTGCCGTATCCGAAGGCCACATAAACCTCGAGAATACGCTTGAGAATCTGAAGATTGATGACAAGCCTCCCGGCCTTACCGTGACAGAAAAACAAGCGACGGTGCGTGACTTGCTGATGGCGAGATCAGGAATTTATCATCGTGCGGCCTCTGAAACTGACGAGATGCGGCGCAAACGGCCAGAGCGTGGAAGCCATGCGCCGGGCTCGTTCTGGTGGTACAATAATTGGGATTTCAATGCCCTCGGCACGATCTATCGCCAGCAGACGGGTGAGGATATTTTCCAGAGCTTTGCGCAGCGCATCGCTGCGCCGCTCGGCATGGAGGATTTCTCGACGCGTGACGGCCACTATGTCACCGTTGCGCAATCGGAGCATCCTGCTTTCCCGGTCAATCTCAGCGCCAGGGACGCTGCTCGTTTTGGTCAGCTTTATCTGGATGCCGGTCGATGGAACAGCAGGCAGCTTATTCCCGCATCATGGGTCAAGGACTCAACAACGCCTTACTCCCAAACCGATCGGGGAAGCATGGGTTATGGTTATCTCTGGTGGACATTGAACCCTGCCGTATTCGGGGACGGAGCGGCGCTGGCATCCGGCTATGGCGGTCAAGCTATAGCAGTTATTCCTCAAAAACGCTTGGTTGTTGTCCAGGTTGTCGACGCTTCACAAAATCCCAAAGGCATTCGAACAAGCCATTTCGTGGCAATGCTGCAAATCCTCGCAACGGCTGCTCCTTAGGGCATTGAACCAGGATCTAGAAAATGAGCAATGGACCTTCATTTCTTGGCTTTCCCGAATGGCTCTCCGGCGGGCGTAAACCCGAAATAGTGATTGTCGGAGCTGGTCACGGCAGTACCTATGCCGGACAAGATAGCGGCGGTCACGCCTTGGCTCCGGATGCTATCCGCGTTGCCAGCCAGGAAGATGCGGGGTTGATCGACCATTGGGATTTCGATCTTGGTGGCCCGCTTTTCGATAACAAACCGGCTTGCTGCATCGATGTCGGTAATGTCTCGACAATCCTGCACGATAATCTTGGTAATCGAATTAGAATCGAGGCGAAAACACGGGAGATCTTGGCGTCTTCGGCTGTACCAGTCGTGTTGGGCGGCGATGATTCTATTCCGATTCCATTTGTCGCTGGCTTTTCGCAGCACGGACCTGTTTGGGTCCTGCAAATCGATGCCCATATTGATTGGCGCGACGACAAAGATGGCGAACGATATGGCTATTCGAGCCCGATGCGCCGGATCAGTGAAATGCCGCATGTTGCCGGGATCGTGCAGGTTGGCATGCGCGGCGTCGGCAGCGCAGGTATTGCCGAAATTGAGGCGGCGCAGCAGTATGGCAGTCGGATAATAACCTCTCGCACAGTTCACGCTCGGGGTATCAAAGCTGTGCTCCAGCACATCCCGGAGGGCGCGCAAACCATCATCACTCTCGATTGCGACGGTCTTGATCCCTCGGTCATGCCGGGTGTGGCGGCTCGAACGCCTGGCGGTCTTACCTATACCCAGGTCATCGACCTGATCGCGGGTATCGGCAAGCGGGGAAGAATTGCCGGGTTCGATCTCGTCGAACTCTATCCTCACGCAGACATTGATAACCTCTCCGCTTTGACCGCCGCACGTCTTGTCATCAATGTCATTGGCGCCATCGTTCGGCAGGGATGACATCGGCGCCTGCCGCTAAAAATTGAACTTTACAAACACAAAACCCCGGAGTTGCGCTCCGGGGTTTTGTTCATATTCAGATATTCAATCGCTGTCAGCTAAACCGACCTGCCGCGTGAGCGAGCATGGTATAAACCTTGCCAGTGTCGGACGTCAGGTAGGACTGGGTGATCGACTTGTCGCGGTCGGTACGGGCCACGTCGGAAAGCAGCTTTTCGAAATCAGCGATATAGCGGTCGACGGCGGTGCGGAATTCAGGTTCGCGGTCGTATTTACGCTTGATTTCATCAAAGGTCTGCTGGCCCTTCAGCGTGTAGAGGCGACGGGTAAAGACGTCACGCTCGCCGCGCTGGTAGCGGCGCCACAGGTCTACCGAGGCATCATGATCGATGGCCCGAGCAATATCGACCGAAAGTGAATTCAGCGATTCGACCATATGGCGCGGGTTGCGGCTGTCATTGCTGCGCGGTGCTTCTCCAGCGGGGCGAGTAGCGCGGGCAGGTGAGGTGATCGTCTGTTCCTCACGCGAAGCGCCTCGCAACAGGTCGCTGATCCAGCCGCCGGAGCCTTCGCCCGCAGCCGATGCTGGCTGTTCGCTTTGCAGGCTGCCACGCAGGCCAAGAGGGCTGACGGCAGGGCGTGGGGTTTGCTGAGGGGCTGGCGCGGCCGAAATTGCCGGACGGGCAGGGACAGGAGCTGGTGCGGGCTGTGGGGCTGGAGCCTGGGCCTGAACCGTCGGCGCTGGGCGAACCGGTTGGGGCTGAACAACAGCAGGGGCAAGCGCGGCAGCGCGAGGCGCAGGCGTGGAAATTTCAAGCTGCTGGGCGCTGCGGCCCACCAGCTGTGAAATATCCTGCAAAGCCTTGATCTGCTCGGCAACAGCACGACGCATGGCGCCTGCGCTTTCCTTGGCTTCTTCCGGCAGGTCGAAGGCGCCGCGTTTCAGTTCGGTGCGGGTCAGGTCGAGTTCCTGACGGATTTCCTGAGCCGAACGACGGATCTCGTCGGTGGCACCGGAGAACCGGCCAAGGGCATCCTCGACAGCCGACCGCACAGCTTCGCGCATCTGGTTGGCGGTGCCATCGGATTTCTGGCCGGCCTCTGCCAGGATACGGTCTACATCGGCAAGCGATGAAGACAGGCCACCGCGCAGGCGGTTTGCCAACTCGCTGGAGCGCTTTTCTGCATCACCCAAGGTGCGTTCGATGGCGCGGGTTGCGTCTTCGCCAGCCGAAAGCAGTGAGTCACGCATGGAGCCAGCGGCGGACTTGGCTTTTTGTTCGGTCTCTCCGAGGATCTGGCCGATATCCGCAAAGGATGTCTCAATCCCCTGACGCAGGTTTCCTGCTACCTGGCTGGAGCGCTGCTCAGCCTGGCTGAAGGCGCCATCGACCATGCCGGCCAGCGACTTCATGGTATTCTCGATCTCTTCTGACCGCTTGACGATGCCGATGGAAAGGTCGCGCAGGGCCTGCTGACGCTCTTCCAGTGTACCGGCAAGGTTGGACTGCGCTGCGCCGAGCAATTCGGACGCCTGGCCAAGCACTTTCGCATGATCACCGAACCGGCCGACAATGCCCGTCACCTGAGACAGAGCCTGGTTGGAGACATTCGACAGCCGTTCCAGATTGCTTTCCAGCAACCGGCCAGACGTCGCCAAGACATCGGCGGCCTTGTGGGTGGTCGCGGCCAGGCGGTCAGTCGTTGCGCCAAACTGGCGGTCAGCATTGGCCATGGACTGGGCGGCCTGTTCGACGACGGCGTGCAGCGTCTGGTTGGTTTCGCTGATGCGGTCAATCATCTCGCCAGCGCTGGATGTCAGGCTGTTTTCCGCAGCATTCATCTGGCGAGCCGCTTCGGCGGCACGGGCTGCCAGAGCATCGGCCAGCTTGGCATTTTCCTGGCGCAAGCTATGGGCACTCTGGTCGGCGGCCTGGGCGATCCGTTCGACGGCATCGCGGCCAACCTGGGCGTATTGCTCGACGGTCGGCTTGGCTTTTTCCTCGATCAGACGAGCCAGTTCCGACGTGCGGCCTGAGAGCATCGAATTCAGCTCGCGGGTGCGCTCGTCCAACGTGGTGCGAATGGCATTGCCACGGGCGTCCAGCGCCTTGTCGACGCTGTCGAGGGCGTCGGTCATGTCGCCGGTTGTTGCAGATAGTGCCGCGCGGATCGCAGTGGCACGTTCTTCCAGGGCCTTTTCGGCGTCGGTCAACGTGCCAGCGATGGCTCCCGCCTTGGCAGTGATGGTGGCCTCGGCTGCTGAAACCTTGCTGACGATGGCATCGCCAGCATCCGAGAAGCTCTGTGCAATCTGAGCGCCCTGACCGGCAAGCCGGTTCTGGGTGTCGGAGATCCGGCGTGTCAGGTCTTCCGCCTGTTCGCGAACCGAACGGGTGAATTCCTCATTGCGGGCATTCATGGTCTCGGAGAATTCCTGGCCGGTCCGGCCCAGCAATTCGGCGGACTTCTGCGCCTCGCTGTCAATCTCACGGGTGGCACCGATAACGGCTTCGCGCAACGATGAGGCGAGACCTGCGGCCTTGCCCTCGATGGTGTTGTTCACATTCTGCAAGCCGATATTCAGCGCACGGTCCATGGTCGACAGGCGCTCATCGATAACAGACGTGCGGCTATCAAATGTGTCGGCAACACGCTGCGTGGCATCGCCGAGTGTCTGCTCGATACGCTGGGTTGCATCCGTGGTGACGCGCTCCAGATCGGAGACTTTTTCGGAGAGTTTGGCGGCAACATTGTCACCGGCATTGCTGACCTTGAGGTCGACGCCTTCGAGGCTGCCCTGAATACGCTGTTCGAGACTGCCGAGGCTGGTCTCGATCCGGGCGCCGGTTTCGGACAACCGGTTGGCGACGCCGTCCAGCGAGCCTTCGACCCGTGTGGAGAACTCTTCTGCCGTGCGGCTGATTTCGCGGGCAGCCTGACCGAATTCTCCGGCGATGGCACCAGCCGAACCGCGCAGCCTGTCCTGAAGATCACGGCTTGAAGCGTCGATGGTGGAGCGCAGATTGTCCTGCTGTTCTTCCAGCGACATTTCCAGCATGCCAGCGCTGGCGGCGATCGAGGCGCCGATGGCCATGCCCTGTTCGTTGAGGGTTTCTTCCAATCCGCTCCGGGCATTCTGCAAGGCATTGGTGATAGCGTTGCCACGCTCGTCCAGCGTCTGGCGCAGGCGATTGTGATTGTCTTCAAAGGTGGTTTCCAGCCGCGAAACACTGCCGGTAATGTCACTCTCGATCCGCGAGACGCCAGACCCCAAGACTTGCTCAACCCGGTCGGTCGAGCGGCCAAAGACTTGTTCGACGCGGTCTGTGGATTGGCCAAGCGTTTCCGTCAAACGGCTGGAATGGGCTTCCAGTGACTGCTCAAGACGGCCCTGGTTTTCTTCATAGGCGGCCCTGATATCATCAGCCTTGTTGCCGAAGGCGAGCGCCATGCGCAGATCGGCTTCCGTGGCGGTATCCATGACCTGATTGATACGGCTGTCGAGCATTTCAGCCAGACGTCCGTGATTGGCTTCATAGGCTTCACGGATCTGGTCGGCCTTGGATCCAAGTGCCTGCTGGACACGGCTATCGGCAAAACCGACAGTTTCGATCAACTGGCCAAGTTTGGCGTCAATGGTTCCAGCCAGTCTCGCTTCGCTATCTTCATAGACAGAGCGGATCGAATCGACCTTGCTGCCCAGTGCAAACTCGATGCGCATATCGGCTTCTGCCGCCACATCGCTGAGTTGGTCGACTTTGCTGTCAAGAGTCTGTGTCAGGCGGGCCTGGCCCTCTTCGTAGACGGCACGGAGCTGGTCAGCCTTGGAGCCGAAGGCTTGCTCGATACGGCTATCGGCAGTTCCCAGTGTCTCGGTCAGAGCGCCGAGCTTGGCATCGATTGTGCCGGAAAGGCGCGTTTCGCTCTCCTCGTAGACGGCGCGGATCGTGTCCATGCGATTGCCGAGCGCCAGCTCAATGCGCATGTCGGCATCAGAGGCAGCGTCGCTGATTTGCTCGATCTTGCTATCGAGCGTGCGGGCAAGGCGCGCTTCGCTTTGCTCATAGGCGGAGATAACCTGATCGGCCTTGGTGCCGAACGCCTGTTCGATGCGAACGTCTGCATTGCCAAGCGTCTCGGTCAGGGCACCAAGCTTGGCATCAATGGTGTTTGAAAGGCGGCTTTCACTCTCCTCGTAGACGGCGCGGATCGTGTCCATACGGTTGCCGAGCGCCAGTTCGATGCGCATGTCGGCATCAGAGGCAGCGTCGCTGATCTGTTCGATCTTGCTGTCGAGCGTGCGGGCAAGGCGCGCTTCGCTTTGCTCATAGGCGGAGAGAACCTGATCGGCCTTGGTGCCAAACGCCTGTTCAATGCGGTTATCGGCATTACCGAGTGTCTCGGTCAGAGCGCCAAGCTTTGCATCGATTGTGCTGGCCAAACGGCTTTCGCTGTCTTCATAGACGGCGCGGATCGTGTCCATGCGGTTGCCGAGCGCAAGTTCGATGCGCATATCGGCCTCGGTCGCTGCATCGGTGATCTGGTCGACCTTGCCGTCGAGCGTACGGGTAAGGCGCGCTTCGCTTTCTTCATAGGCCGCACGGATAGCATCCGCCTTGTTGCCAAAAGCAGCCTCGACACGGCTATCGACGGCCAGGGCCGTCTGTTCGAGTTGCTCGACCTTGGCATCCAGAACCGATGTCAACCGCTCATGGTTTGTTTCATAGGCGGCGCGGATCGCATCGGCCTTGTCGCTGAGGGCGGCCTCAATACGGGCGTCGGCACCATCGGCGGCCTCAATGATCGTCTGTGCCTTGCGGTCCAGCGTGTTAGCAAGACGGGTTTCGGAGGAGGTGACAGCTTCGACAATGCCGGAAGAGGCATTTTGCAGTAGGTCGGAAATGCGATCATGGCTGCCGGTGAGCTGGTTGATCACCGCTTCCGAGCGGCTGCCCAGCGTTTCGTCAAAACGGGTCTGGCTGGTGTTGAGGGCTTCGGTCAAGGCTGTGCCACGTTCGGCCATGATCTGGTCGATGCGGCTCTGGGCGTTGGAAATCGTTTCGTCCAGTTCGCGCCGCCGCCGCTCGAGGGCGTCCGCCAGTTCCCGTGAATGGCTGGAAAGGGCTTCGGTCAACGCTTCCTGGTTGCCGCCAAGGGTTGCGGCCAGCGCGAAAGACTGGTCGGTCATCGTATTGCCGAGGCGGTCGATCGAGGTCGTCAGGATGCCATCAATCGTTTCCGAGCCACCCGCCATGGTTTCGTTGATGCGCAGCAGGCTTTCGTTCAGCTTGCTGTCCAGCGTGCCGGCACGCTGATCGAAAGCGGTGGCGAATTCGGTCATCCGGTCGTCGAACGTGGCGTTGATCTGGCCAATCGTCGCCTGCATCCGGTCTTCAAACAGGCCGGAGCGGATGTCGATATCAACAAGCGCGTCTTCGGCATTGGTTTGCAGGCTCTGGCGGAAGGAAACCGATTTCTCTTCGAGAGAGGTGTTGAGGCGTGTCAGCGCGCTATCCAGGCTGCCAGTGATCGACGCTTCGCCCTGGGTGAAGCTCTGGGCGATTTCACGGGTGCGGGCGACCAGCGTTTCATTCAACTGACGAGCGCGATCGTTCAGTGCCGCATTGAGCTTTTCGGTGTTGGCGTCAAGCGTCGAGGCGCGGGTTTCAAACTGGCGCAGGATTTCTTCGCCATGGGTAGACATGGAGCCGGTGAGGGCCTGCAAACGGTTATCAAATTCGCTCGACAGCGAGAATCCGGCGGCACCCAGAGTCTGGACCATTTCGTCGGTCTTGGCGGTCAGCAGCGATCCGAGCGTTGTGGCGGCGGTGTTGGATTTCTCCATGATCGTCGCGGCGCGCATATCGATCATCGAGGCAAAAGCCTCGCCTGATGTCGCCAGTCGAATGCCGATTTCTTCTGTCGCCAGCGACAGATCTTCCTTCAATTGGTCATGGGCACCCACGATGGAGGAGCGGATGCGATCGGCATGGTTTACGATGGCGTCACGTTCTGCGGACAATTCCTGAACCAGGCTGCGAACCCGAAGCTCGTTATCGGTATAGCTGCGCTCCAGCGCGGTCACCTCGGAATGAACCAGGGTTTCCAGCTCGGTGGCGCGCGCGATGGTGCGCTCAATGCCCTCGTTCATCGCCGAGACTTCGCGGCGCACGGCCTGACCGACCGACATGATACGCTCGGAGGCGACGGTTTCTGGCTCGGACAGGCGCAAGGCGACTTCTGCCATGGAGCGGGCGGCGTTGCGCATGTCCTGCGCCCGCGACATCATGATGGCAAAGGAAAAGAACACGAAGATCGGCAGGACAGTGCCAACGAGAATGGCGATAATGCCCGGATTGGCGAAAATGGCGGCAGCGCCGCCGCTCCAGATCTGGGAGCCATAGAGCAATTGCGACAGAGCCAGGCCACCGGCGCCCCAGAGAATCGAAACGATGGTGGCATTGCGCAACGCGCCGCCCATCGATCCGGCATCAAGCGATTTCAACACGGCGGATGAGCTGCGGCGGGACGCATCGTTGGCAGGGGCAAGGGAAGGGGACTTAGGCGCAGGATCGGCGGTCGTAGCGGAAGCAGGCTTTGGAGCCTTGGCAGCTTTTGCCTGGGCCGCGGCCCGCAGCCGCTCTTTTTCATTAGCTGTCGTATCCGCTTGCGGCGCGGAGGTCCGTGGTGCAGGCCTGGTCTGTCTCGGTGTGTCGGACACTTTTGCCTCCGCCGCTACAGGCGCGGGGCCACGCACTGGCGTATCGTCTTCTTCCTCGAAGTCGATCCTCAGGGCTGCCTCGAGGGCCTGGAAAGCGCTATCGTCAATCGACTCGCTTGTCTTTTTGGTCGCCATAGGTACGCCTCGCTTACGCCTACTCAGGCCGCATTGCCCGACCGGATTGCTTATAAGGCCCGGCAAACGCGGCTAACACCTTAATCATCCAGTCCCCGCACCCATTTGGCCGGTTTTCCCGGCCATCCGGACTGAATTTCGGCAGATCTCTCCAGATTTGCGCTCAATTCCCTGGCCTGCAATGGTCATCCATAGCACTACAGGGTTTAGCAGCAAAGCCTAAGACCCAATCTGCCTTTCTACCCGTTCCGTAGTGACACATTCCAGATACTGTTACAATTAACGGCACGGCTTATCCCAAAGAGATATCAGGCTTATTAACACAATTTAAAGGATCTCAGGCCGCGAAAACACATAATCTGACGGCCTTTAACGGAAATTAACCATAAGGATAAATATCCGCAGCCGTCTGGCCCGAATTTAACCCCAATCCCACGATTGACAACCATCCTGAATATGAGAACCGTATCATAACAAAAAGGATCTTAAGGGTCATGGCTGCCGTCAATATCGCTTTCGAAGCTCCAGAAGTACAATCCGGACTGAGCCCGTCCAAGGCACGACCGATCGATCTGGTCCATCTTGCCACGCAGACCATGGGCGATAAGGCCTTGGAAATCGAGGTTTTGCAGATGTTTGCAAAGCAGGCGCGCAGCTGTCTGCAGGGTCTCGCCAACGCGTCCGCTGATCCGGTTGCCATCGCCCATCGCCTGAAGGGTGCGGCCAGTGCCGTCGGTGCCTTCAAGGTGGCAGAAGCTGCTGCCGAAGTCGAAGGCAAAGGCCCCGATGCAGCCCGGATTGCGGCGATTACCGCAACTGTGGTTGAAGCCGAGCATTTCATTCTGAAGCTTTGCCGTATCTGAACCGTCGTGATGTGTCCGCGCCAGTCAAGGCTTACAGGTTGCTATGCACCGGTTGACTGGTGTGCGGATTTGTCAGAAGACTGCGCGCCTGACGGCTGCGCCGGCCGCTGATATCAGCGGCCTTGTTCATCCGGTCAGAGTGTCGTCTTTGTCTTCATCGCCGTGACGTGCTGACTGTTGCGCACGGCGTGCTCTTCAAGCCCCGGATAGATCCCATGACCCAGTTGACCATTGTCGCCTTTGATGGCACCCGCTTTGACCTTGATGCCGCCGATGGCTCGACCGTGATGGAAAATGCCGTTCGCAATTCTGTTCCCGGTATTGATGCCGAATGCGGCGGCGCCTGTGCCTGCGCCACCTGTCATGTCTATGTCGACGAAGCCTGGGTTGAAAAGACCGGCGGTCCGGCGCCGATGGAAGAGGATATGCTGGATTTCGCCACTGATGTGCGGCCCAATTCCAGGCTTTCCTGTCAGATCAAGATCGCCCCGGCGCTGGCCGGTCTTGTGGTGCATGTGCCGGAGCGCCAGGGCTAATCCACGCATCCGTTTTTCTTCTGTGAAAAGCGCGCGACATCTCACAGGAATGTGTCGAAGACGCTGGCTCTATCAGTCGTGATGGGCTTGCGTCTTCGTGTAGCGATATTTCAACAGCCTCATGATCCGGTCGTTGAAATTAACCGCTTCGATGCGGTCAAACCGCAACTGGTCGGCGTCGTGTTCCTGCGTGACCTGATCGGTCAGCACTGAGACCTCTTCCTGAAGCTCTTCGCAGGTGGTGGCGCTGGGCAGAGCCTTTAACTTTTGATCGAGGTCGCGGGCGTGCTGCACGGCGATTTCGGCATGGCGCGATTCATGGCGGTTGATATCGGCCGATAGCGTATCCCAGATCAATCCCAGTTGCGGATTGGCCGATCCGCGGTTTTTCCAGCGTGGCACAATCACCTTGATGGATACCGTCACCTTGATGTTGCCAATGGCACAGCTGCCCCGATGACGAACATAGTCCATGGTGCCGCCAAAACGGATGCGGGTCGCGCCCGGGTGGCGGGTTCCGGTGCTGACCGTGTGCGGACCCTTGCGCTCCAGTTCGTGGTCGAGATCAGTCGCTGTCCGCCCGCCAATCGGGAAATAGACGGTTGATTTGCGGACAATGGTTTCCGCCTGCGCCATGCCTGCCGTGCCGATGACAACGAGTACCACGCCGGAGACGATCACGCGGGAGACGAGCGCGGCACAAACCAGAGTGCCTTTTCTTTTGGCCATTGAACGTATCCACGACATTGAACTTGGTCCCGGTTTGGGGCATACAGCGCCGACATCGACCTGATGTGCCAGCCATTCTGAACAACCCTTGTTTTTCAAGGTGATCTTCACTGCGAATTTCAGCCGTTTCAAGGAAAGGCCGCATAAATCCCCGAACCCGACCGGATTTAAGGAAATATGCAGCTGGCATAAAGTGTTACGGCCAGTCTTGTTGCCTTGTATATGGCGTCCCGCGCCGTCTCGGCAACGGTCTTTTCTGCAAGTCATGAGGAAACCGCGTGAAGATCTCAACTCACCAATGGCGCCTGGCCCATGGCCGCAGCTTGACGCTCGGGTCTCAGGCCCGCCTGATGGCGATCGTCAACGTCACCCCGGATTCGTTTTCGGATGGCGGCGCCCATTCCAGCCGTGACGAGGCCCTGCGCTTTGCGCTGCAATGTCTCGAGGATGGCGCCGATATCCTCGATATCGGTGGCGAATCGACGAGGCCGGGGGCGGATGCCGTGTCTGCCGCCCAGGAGCAGGACCGCATCCTTCCGGTCATCGAAACCCTGGCGCGCGACACCGACGCGCTGATCTCGGTCGATACCTATCGGGCCGAGACGGCGAGGCTGGCGCTGGCCGCCGGTGCCCATATCATCAACGATGTGCATGGATTGCAGCGCGAGCCGGAGATTGCCGATGTGGCTGCCGCAGCCGGGGCAGGGCTCTGCATCATGCATACCGGCCGGGGCCGCGACGTGCTGGCCGATCCGATTGCCGATCAGCGGCTGTTTTTCGAACCCTCGCTTGCTATCGCCCGTAATGCAGCTGTAGCAGCAGAGACGATTGTGCTCGATCCCGGATTCGGCTTTGCCAAGGAAACCGTGGAGGCCAATATCGGTCTGATGGCGCGTTGCAATGAATTGCTCGATCTGGGCTATCCGCTGTTGGTGGGGACGTCGCGCAAGCGCTTCCTCGGCACATTGACCGGGCGCGACGCCGCGGGGCGTGATGCGGCAACGGCGGCAAGCTCGGTTCTGCTAAGACTACAGGGGGCTGCCATATTCAGAGTACATGATGTAAGGACAAATCGCGATGCCCTGGCAGTGGCAGATGCAATGCTAACCATGGCCCCCGATGACGGGCCCGCCGCGCAGGCGCGGCTGCGGGAAGGACGGATCGATGGCTGACACCTATACAATCACCCTGAAGAATTGCGGGTTTTTCGCCCGTCACGGCCTGCATGAGCAGGAGAAATTTCTGGGGCAGCGGTTTTTCATCGATGCCGAACTGGAGCTGCGGTTTTCCTCGGCGCTGGAAACCGATGAATTGGCCGGAACGGTGGATTATGGCGTGGCCTTCAACCTCATTGAAGAGATCGTCACCGGCAAGCGGCGCTATCTGATCGAGGCTTTGGCGCTGGATATCGCTAAATCGCTATGTGATCGGTTCGAACAGATCCTGCGAGCGAAAATCACCGTGCGCAAGCCGAGCGCGCCGATTACCGGCATGCTCGATTATGTCGAGGTTTCCGTTGACCATCATCGATAAGCGCGCCCCGGTGATCGCAGCGCTCGGGCTGGGTGGCAATATCGGCGATCCCGCGCATGCCATGGCAGCAGCATTGAAAGCCCTGGATGAGCGCCCGGATTGCACGGTGTTGGCGGTCTCGCGCCTTTATCGCACGCCGCCCTGGGGAAAGCTGGATCAGGCGGATTTCTTCAATAGCTGCGCGCTGGTCAGCACCACATTGCCGCCCTCCGCGCTGCTTTCGGTTTGTCTGGAGCTTGAGCGGGTGATGAAACGCGAGCGTCGGGAGCGCTGGGGCCCGCGCACGCTCGATATCGATATTCTGCTCTATGGTGACCAAAATATCGAGGAGGATCACCTGTCGATCCCGCATCCGCGCATGGTGCAGCGAGCTTTCGTTCTTCAGCCACTTTGCGATATCGGCTGCGACCTTGTGGTAGAGGGCCGATCGGTGGCCGATTGGCTGGGGCAGGCTGACGCCCATGATATCGTCGTCGCCGATACCGATCCGCTTTGGTGGAAGAGGGGCTGATACCTGGAGTCTGTCAGGCTCACACTGAACCAGGCAAACTCCAGATTTTTCTGTTTTCGTTTGTTTTTTAGGAAAACCGGGTTCCACTTTTCCCTGACAAACTCTGGAGGCGATCGAAGATCGCGCTTGCTATTCCTTCATAGGAAAAGGTCGACAAAGCTTCCGACTTTGTCGACCTCTTTATAGAGCCTACTCACTTATAGAAAAGCCGCTTCTACTGCATCATTCCTTAAATGGGAGGAGAAAATTATGCAGTAGATTTAAAGTGTTACAGCGTCCTTTGTGCGTTTTAACGCACGGCGCTGTCGCGGTTCAAACCTCCACCTCCACCCTCGGTGCAGGCCTTGAATTTATGGCCGCTGCGGCTTGCAGGGAGCCTTAGAACCCACGCCGCAGGTCGTCATCGGATCGACGGACTTGCCGCGATGCTGTTTTGCCGCTTTTTGAGGAGGCAGCTTGTTTTGATGCGTGCGCTCGTGGGTGGCGGCTTTCTTCTGTGTCGGTTTGCCAGGCTTCGATTGGCAATCGCTCATGCCGCCCTTGACGCAACGGTCGCTGTTCGGTGCCTGAGCAAAGCCCTGGTGGGCTGAGAGGATCAGGGCAGAGGCAAGGGCGAGGGTGGTGAGAAAACGGGTCAATGGATCTTCCTATTCTGTCGGTTACACAAAAGCTGCCGTGCAATCAGAGGGATGATAACAGGACAAGCTTCTTGTTTGGTTATTTTCAATAACAAATTTTTGTCATTAGTTTGATTTTTTAAATTATAATTTTCGGCGCGTTTTCATACGCGGCTGTGAGCCTACCTTCGGCAGGAGAACGCGAAATCGGTTTTAGCTCCGTCAAGCGTACTTGCCATAATCATATTCGCTTGACACCCATGGCGTGCCTTGAATAATTGATCCAATCAGGGGTGTTATTTTTTGTATTTGACGGGCGTTTCAGGGGTGCTCTGCGTTTTCGCTGAGAATGAATTTCCTATGTTTTATCGGATCAGGCCGCGCGCTCGTGATTTGTGATGCGCTTGGAGAGGTGCCAAGGGGGTATGGATCTTGTGAGCAATATGAACAAGAGGTCCTTCAGACCAATTGCAGCCTTGGGTATCGTGCTGATTGGATATTTCTCTTGGTGCAAGCTTTATGCTGAGCCAAAAGCAAAAAATCTTATTATTGCTGAAATGCGTTTAAAGCAAGAAAATCGATGCGGTGGGGCGGATATAAAGGGGTGTAAAGTAGATCGTGATAATTACATAGAGTGCAAAGAAGAAATATTTGAATATAAATTTGATTATTGGTGGAATAATAAAGGCAAAGAAAATATAGAAAATATTATTTATAAAAAATATATAGATTCATTTTATGATTTTAAAAAAGTTAAATATTGGATGGCGTGTGAAGGTTTTATGATTTTAAAATCGTCAGATTCAATGAACATTTCAAGTCCTTCGTACTATGGTTATTCGTTATTTGATGATGATTTATTTTGGTTCGCATATCGAGTTTCCTTAGATGTACGTGAGGAACCAGATAGAAAAATAAAAGTCAGAATTGGTTTCACCTACTTATGATTTTCTGGTGCGGGGAAAATTTATGACTATCGTAAAGCTATAAGTTGCAGCCAATCAAATTTCACCTTCTGGCTGGGGGCATTTACAAATTGTTGGGGAAGACGAGAATGGCGAGTTGTTTGAATTGGAGGTTCAAGCTGGCGCCAATTGGATTGTCTATGGTGACGGGAGTCAACTTCATATTGAAAATACTCCGGGGTATGGTGAGCCTGAGAATTACAAAATCTCTGAACTCGATCTAAGCGGGCGAAATGCCAACGACGTTTGGGAGCTTTTAAAGCAAATATCGGCGTCGATTGATGATTGTATCATAGATTATACGGCTGATGATAATAGTAATACCTACGTAAACACAATGCTAAATGCTGTGGGTATCAACGTTTTTTCTTATATCGACAGCATAACGCCCTCAAATGTCACCAATGGATTTCCGGGCTTGAATGCGAATGATGGTGCCCACGTTGCTTACCAGGAGATCGCTTTTCAGGTTAGCGGAACTGACGCAGCCGATATCATTCGTGGCGGTATCTGGGATGACGTTCTGGCTGGTGGGCAAGGACGTGACGACATCGCTGGAGACATATTAGTTGGTGGGGCAGTGGAGGAGGGCTTCAAGGCGGACGATCTTCAGGATGGGAATTATGTAAAGATCTACCATCCTGAATGGGATGACGTTTTTCTGGTTTCTGGCTCAATCGCTGTTTACCCTACTTGGTTTGCAGATGAGCTTAACAGGAATTGGGTGTCGAGAGAGAGTGCTGAAGCGATAAAGACCCTTGACCTCATTGATGGGTCAGACAAGAATTTTACCGTTTACGCGCAAAGCTCTACGGAAGATGGTTCGGAAACCTACGTCACGAACATCACGGCAACGGAGCTTGAGCAAGCAACCAATGATATTGATGATGATTTAGTTGATCGTGAATTTTCATCTCTTTATACTGATGGAGATTTAATCAATACTCTGATTTCACATATTGGTTTCCATAATTTTGTATTTAATGATATTGGAGCTGTTCTCGTTGTTACTGTTGAGGATGATTATAAGACGTCCTTTGCTCAATACGGCGTTACAAATTTCATAACTTATGACCCTTCTTCTACCGAAGACTGGGTTTTTGTCGCCAGTGACTCACCCAGTAGTGGTGATAACGACAGTGGAACCGCGGGCGGTAGCGCTACAGAAAGTAGGTCAGCAGAGAGTTTTGCTGGAGCTGATTTCACTCTCAGCAATGGATGGGATCTCGCTTATGGCGGCACTTTGAACGATATGTTTCGCTTAGGCTTGTACAGCGTTGGTGACGATGTTGTATATGGCGGTGGCGGTCAGGATACCGTTGATTATAGCGGCGAAACGCAAGACTTGACCATTACCTTTACCGGAGTTGTTTCCTCAAGCGGGGAAAAATTTTGGAAAGTGAGTGGTGACGGTGAATTCTCTCAGTCGGGAGGAAATCAAAGTTATTATACCTACGATGACAAAATTTTCAGCATTGAAAATATCACTGGAGGAAGTGGAAACGATACCATCACTGCTGGAGAAGATGCTAACACTTTGAATGGCTCCGAAGGTGATGATATCCTCGCCGGAGGAGCGGGTGATGATTATCTGATCGGCGGCGCGGGCGCAGATATCTTCGTTTTCAGTTCTTCGGCTCAAGGCGCAGACTGGATTGAAGACTTCACTGTCAATGAGGATCGTATTGATATTTCTGATATCACCTCGTTCGACGATTTTTCTGACGTAATTGCAATTGCCGAGGAATTGGATGGAACGACTTGGTTGAAGTTCGATGAAACGAATTCCATACGCCTGCAAAATGTTGCGCTACATAGTCTTTCAGCCAATGATTTCATGTTGGCTTGATTCAGATACTTTGACAGGCGAAATACTCATTCTAGGCCTCCCCATTCAGGGAGGCCTATTCTTAGGACAATAAAGACAGACTTCGATACTTGATCTACTGCTTACTCGGCAGCCTCCGCATACGCGCTCATCGGGGGGCAGGTGCAGACCAGATTGCGGTCGCCGTAGACATTGTCCACGCGGTTGACGGAAGACCAGTATTTGTCCACGCGGAACGCGCCCGGTGGGTAGCAGGCCTGATCGCGGCTGTAGGGACGATCCCATTCGCCAACCAGATCTTCCACCGTGTGGGGTGCGTTTTTCAGTGGGTTGTTGGTCTTGTCCATCCGGCCATCTTCAATGGCGCGGGCTTCTTCGCGGATGGCCAGCATGGCTGTGCAGAAGCGGTCCAGCTCGGCTTTGGTTTCCGATTCTGTTGGCTCAATCATCAGCGTGCCAGCCACCGGCCAGCTCATGGTGGGGGCGTGGAAGCCGCAATCGATCAGGCGTTTGGCAACGTCATCGACTGTTACGCCAGCGCTGTCGGCCAGCGGGCGGGTGTCGATGATGCACTCATGCGCAACACGGCCAGAAGCCGAGGTGTAGAGCACATCATAGGCCCCGGTCAGGCGGGCGGCGATGTAGTTGGCATTCAGAATGGCAACCTTGGTGGCTTGTGTGAGGCCCTCGCCACCCATCATCAGGCAGTAGGACCAGCTGATGGGAAGGATGGAAGGGGAGCCGTAAGGGGCGGCTGACACAGCACCGGGGCGACCATCGGTTTCCACATGGCCAGGCAGGTAGGGGGTGAGATGGGCTTTGACGCCAATTGGACCCATGCCCGGACCACCGCCGCCGTGCGGAATGCAGAAGGTTTTGTGCAGGTTGAGGTGGGAAACGTCCGAGCCAATATCACCGGGGCGGGAAATGCCGACCATGGCGTTCATATTGGCACCGTCGAGATAGACCTGCCCGCCATGGGCATGGGTGATCTCGCAGATTTCCCGCACGGTTTCTTCAAACACGCCGTGGGTGGAGGGGTAGGTGATCATGCAGCAAGACAGGTTTGCCGAATGCTGTTCTGCTTTGGCGCGGAAATCAGCCAGATCGACGTCGCCATTGTCCAGCGCCTTGACTGGCACCACCAACATGCCAGCCATCTGGGCAGATGCCGGGTTGGTGCCATGGGCCGATGTTGGAATGAGGCAGACGGTGCGGTGCGTATCGCCCTTGGCAAGGTGATAGTTGCGGATGGTCAAAAGACCCGCATATTCGCCCTGCGCGCCAGAGTTTGGCTGCATCGAAATCGCATCATAACCCGTAACGGCGCAGAGCTTTTCCGAGAGATCGTCGATCATTTCCTGATAGCCCAAGGCCTGATCGGCTGGGGCAAAGGGGTGAATGTCGGAAAATTCCGGCCAGGTGATTGGCAGCATTTCGGCTGTGGCATTCAGCTTCATGGTGCAGGAGCCAAGCGGAATCATCGCCCGGTCCAGCGCCAGATCCCGATCCGATAGACGGCGGATGTAGCGGGTCATTTCGCTTTCCGCGCGGTTCATATGGAAGATCGGGTGGGTCAGGTATTGGCTGGTGCGCAGCAGGCTGGTGGGCAGGCGATAATCCGGGGTGAAATCACCCACCGCGAAATTGCCGCCAAAGGCACGCCAAACGGCTTCCAGCGTGGCAGGGCGGGTGCGCTCATCCAGCGAGATGCCGATTTTTGTGGTGCCGACTTTGCGCAAGTTGACGCCTTCAGCCACAGCCGCCCGCAGGATAAGGCCCTGCATATGGCCGACTTCCAGCGTGATGGTGTCAAAGAAAGTTTCTGGCTCAATGGTAAAGCCCAGCTTTTCCAAGCCCTTGGCCAGCAGCACGGTCTTTTGATGCACCTGCTGGGCAATGGCCTTTAAGCCCTGCGGACCATGGAACACCGCATACATCGAGGCCATGACCGCCAGCAGCACTTGGGCTGTGCAGATGTTGGAGGTGGCCTTTTCGCGACGAATATGCTGTTCGCGGGTTTGGAGCGACAGGCGATAGGCGCGGTTGCCGCGTGAATCCACCGATACACCCACCAGACGGCCCGGCATGGAACGCTTGATGGCATCCTTCACCGCCATATAGGCGGCGTGCGGACCGCCATAACCCACTGGAACGCCAAAGCGCTGGCTGGAGCCAATGGCAATATCGGCACCCATTTCACCGGGGGATTTCAGCAGCAGCAGCGCCAGCGGATCAGCGGCCACAGCGGCAATGGCTTGCGCATTGTGCAGGGCGTTGATCAGCGGGGTGAAGTCGCTGACATGGCCGTGCGTGCCGGGATATTGAAACAGCGCGCCAAACACTTCGCCGGGGTTGAGATCGGTGAAGGGATTGCCAACCACGACCCCCCAGCCCAAAGGCTCGGCGCGGGTCTGGATCACGGCAATGGTCTGGGGATGGCAATTGGCATCGACAAAGAAGGCCTTGGCCTTGGATTTTGCCACGCGCTCCGCCATGGCCATGGCTTCGGCAGCGGCGGTTGCCTCATCCAGCAGCGAGGCGTTGGCAACGTCCAGCCCGGTCAGATCGCAGATCATGGTTTGGAAGTTGAGCAGCGCTTCTAAGCGCCCTTGGGAGATTTCCGGCTGGTAAGGCGTGTAGGCTGTGTACCAGGCCGGGTTTTCCAGAATATTGCGCTGGATCACGGGCGGCGTGATGGTGCCGTAATAGCCCTGACCGATCAGCGAGGTCAAAGCCTTGTTTTTGTTGGCGGTTTCGCGCAGCTTGTCCAACGCTTCGCGCTCGCTCATCGCTTTGCCCCACACCAGCGGCGCGGATTGGCGAATGGAGGCGGGAACGGTTGCTGCAATCAGCCCGTCAAGGCTGTCATAGCCCACGGTCTTCAGCATTTCGTCCATTTCAGCCGGAGAGGGGCCGATGTGGCGGCGATTGGCAAAATCGTAGGGCTGGTAATCGGTAAACTGAAATTCTGTGGGTGTGGTCATGCGATCAGCTCGTTGTAAGCGGCTTCGTTCAGGAGGGTTTCGGCATCAGCAGGATTGGCGAGCTTGAGCTTGAAGAACCAGCCAGCGCCACGCGGATCGGAATTAACCAGCGATGGATCATCGACAATCGCCTGATTGATCTCGGTCACTTCGCCATCCAGCGGACAATAAACGTCGGAAGCTGCCTTGACGCTTTCAACCGTTGCGGCCTGACCGTCTTTTGCAAATGTGGCTCCAACTTCTGGCAGCTCTACAAACACCAGATCGCCAAGCTGTTCAGCGGCGTGGGCGGTAATGCCAACAATGGCGATATCGCCTTCAATTTGCAGCCATTCATGTTCAGAGGTGAATTTCAACATGGGTCTCTCCAGAGATCTAGCGTTTGTAGGTGGGAGTAATGAAGGGCAGGGTGGTAACGGCAACAGGCAGATATTTGCCGCGTACCTCTGCGAAAAGCTGGGTGCCAACATTGGCGTGATCGGCAAGCACATAGCCCATGGCAACGGGGCCTTCGACCGTGGGGCCAAAGCCGCCAGAGGTGACTTCGCCAACCTCAACCTTGCCTTCTGCATCCGCAAACAGTTTGGAATGGCCGCGCACAGGCGCTTTGCCTTCGGGCTTCAGGCCAACGCGGCGGCGGGCAGGGCCGTTTGACAACTCTGCCAGAATGCGTGAAGCGCCGGGAAATCCACCTTCGCGATCACCGCCAGCGCGGCGGGCTTTTTGAATGCCCCATTCAATCGCGCCTTCCACCGGGCTGGTGGTGGTGTCAATGTCGTTGCCATAGAGGCAAAGGCCAGCTTCCAGCCGCAGGGAATCGCGGGCGCCAAGGCCAATTGGCTGACAATCCGGGTGATCCAGCAGCACTTTGGCAAGCGCTTCTGCCTTATCCGCTGGCACAGAGATTTCAAAGCCATCCTCACCGGAATAGCCAGAGCGCGAGACGATGCAGAGCGTATCCAAAAGCGGAATTTCGCGCACATCCATAAACTTCATGCCGGAGACACCAGCCCAAAGCTCTCCCAACACCGCCTCGGCACGCGGGCCTTGCAGCGCCAGAAGGGCGCGGTCTTCCAGAACCTCAATAGTGCAGCTATCGGCAAGATGCGCCCGCATATGGGCAATGTCCGCATCCTTGCAGGCCGCATTGACCACCACAAACAAATGATCGCCGCGATTGGTGATCATCAGGTCATCGAGAATGCCGCTATCGAGATTGGTAAAAAAGCCATAGCGCTGACGCCCTTCTTTGAGGGCCAGAAT
Organism: Gillisella vitis; assembly: GCF_021559775.1. Lineage (GTDB taxonomy): Bacteria > Pseudomonadota > Alphaproteobacteria > Rhizobiales > Rhizobiaceae > Allorhizobium > Allorhizobium ampelinum. Next base: position 1,419,322 of record NZ_CP056047.1, read on the forward strand.
ATCGACCGGAACCAGCGTTTCCAGCGCAAGGGCTGCATCTTCCACCTTGCCGGATTTTGGCTTGAGCAGCACTTGCCCCATGTGTGACACATCAAACAGCCCGGCGTTGGCGCGGGTGTGCAGATGCTCTTTCAACACGCCAGCGGGATATTGCACCGGCATGTCATAGCCGGCAAATGGCACCATACGGGCACCAAGCGACAGGTGAAGATCATAAAGGGGGGTGCGTTTGAGGGCGAGATGGTCGTCCAAGAGGCGTCTCCACTGTCATGCGCTACGCGCATAGGCTCAAATTCAGGCACGGTTGTGCCGGTTCATGAGCCCCCTCTGTCCGTTTGCCTGAGATTGTTATCCCTTCGGCGCGGCTTGGTTTTGCAACCAAGCCTCTCTCCAGAGTGCAGTTTACGCCTTGTGGTCCGTTTGCCTGAGAGTTTCCGGGGCGGTTGCTCCTTCGGCACCGGACTTAACCGGATTCTCCCTACAAGGTGATGGCGCAATTATCCGGAGTGGGGGGCTCTTGGCAAGTGCTACCGGTCGTTCTCAGCCAAATTTTTGTCGCAGCGCAGCGCTGTTTGATCCAGGGCAAATGCACGTCCAATGACCGTGATAAAGCAATATTATTATACAGCCTGCGGAAAGGGCACCGGGCGCGGAGATCTCTTGCTTTCCCTCGCCAATTCGCTCAGGTTCCAGATAAGTGCTTTCGGCGCAACGGAGATTCCCGCCGGCAGACTTGGGAGAGAGGAAGACAATAATGACCAAGACATTTTTAGCTTCAGCCATTGTCATCATGCTTGCCGCCAGCGGGGCTGCGTCAGAAGAAATGGATCATGCCGCCATGACGGCAAAGGGCGATATGGCCGCGCCCGCGCAGGCGATTACCGCGACACTTGGATCGCTTAAGATCAGCGATGGCTATTTGAAAGCGATGATCCCGGGCCAGCCCGTCGGCGGTGGTTTCGTAACGATCAACAATACCGGCTCCGTGGAAGATAAGCTGATTGCAATCTCATCGCCGCGTGCGATGCGGGTGGAATTGCATGAAATGGTCATGCAAGGCACGATCATGAAAATGCGAAAAATACCAGATGGTTTTGCCATTGCCCCAGGCGCCACATTGAAAATGGAACCGGGCGGTTACCATCTCATGTTCATGGGTGTGCAGATGCCCTTCAAGGCGAACCAGACTATACCGGTAACATTAACCTTCGAGAAGGCTGGTACGCTCGAACTGGCGATGCCCGTGGTGACGATACGCGGCAGGTAAAACGCCGCGCCAATGGACGCGGCGCCAGTTCATTTCGATAATCGTCCGTCTTCAGTCATCATTTGAGACCAGTCGGCTTGCTTTATCGGAACCTTGCATCAACCGGTTCCGGCATCGACATTTGGCCCATCTTGTTCCCCTGGCAGGGTTCCACTGCCGGGCGTTTTCTCCCGGTCGATCAAATGTTCCTTGGAATGCGGCCCGGCTGGAAGATTATCAGCCGCTTGTCCGGTGTTGCCAGACTTCGTTCCGGCAGGAATAGGTTTTTCCGTATGTTCGACAGCGTTACGGGCTTTAGCGTCCTTATGCATCGCGAACCTCCTTTATGCAGCATCATCCCTTCAACCAGATCGGTTGAGGGCATCATGCGCCAGGTCTATACGCTGCATCCTGCGAAACTTATGCGCAGTCGCGCAGCAGCATGCAGCGTCGATGACAAACGCGGACTGTGTGATGTTGTTCCGGTAATGGTTTACGACAATCGGAATGCTGGGCTCTGTATGACGCTTTCAGGCTTGATTACGCTTTGAGGCCGGCATCCTCGGATTCCTGATAGGCCTGTTTGGTTTCTTCCAGGCTGGCGCGGGGTTGCTTGTTTTCACCCGCCTTCATGAAGTGCAAGCCGATGGCCGAGCTATCCCGCAGGGTTTCGATGGCCGTTCGGTTGATGCCTTGCGTCTTGGCGATTGCCTTTTTGACGCTGATCTGCCGGTTGATCTGTTCGACATAGGTTGAGCGGCCTGGCTTTTGCACCGGCTTCAACGTATCCGAAATATAGCCGGCCGTGGTGGCCGAAACCGAAAGAACTTGAACCATGGCACTCACATGATCTGTTTAGCTGTTGCCATTTCATCACGACAAATTCTATCGTGACTTAAATAAATGAATCGCATTTTAAAGACCGACCGGATTCCAGCGGTTTGTGTTGAGAAAAACATGCCGGGAAAGCTGTAAACTGCGTTGATTTTTTCTTTGCCCGTCCTGCCGGATGACGCACAAAGGGATGCAGGAAACAAGCGAGGCCCGGAAAACGATGAAGGACGTGATATATGTTGCCCTTGGCGGCGCGGTCGGATCGGTGTTGCGATATTGGGTCGGCATCGTCACAATCAGGCTGTTCGGTCCGTTTCTTCCCTGGGGTACGTTTTCGGTCAATCTCATAGGGTCTTTCTGCATCGGATTGTTTGCCGAAATGATCGCCCGCAAGTTTGATGCGTCAGCCGACCTGCGCATGCTGCTGATCACCGGTCTGCTCGGCGGCTTCACGACTTTTTCGGCCTTCATGCTGGATACGGTCAGTCTTGCGGAACGCGGCGACCTTCTGTGGCCAGCCTTTTATGTGGCGGCCAGTATCGGCTTTGGCGTTGGCGCTGTGTTTGCGGGACTTGCCGTGGGCCGCTGGCTTTTCTGATGGCCTGTCTGTTTCAGGCGTTTTTTCACAATCGCGGTTTCACACGGGCGCAGAAATGGGGTAAAGCCAGCCCATAATAGAATTGACAGGGTTTGGCGCGCGCGCGCGCCCAAGGGAACGAAAGACGTCCTTATGGCAGGCATAGAACATATTACCGTCGGTCCAGACGAGGCGGGCATGCGCCTCGACCGCTGGTTCAAGATCCATTATCCGGGCCTCGGTTTCGGCCCCTTGCAAAAGCTGATGCGCTCCGGCCAGGTCCGTGTCGATGGCGGCCGGGTGAAAACCGATGCTCGTGTGCAGCCCGGCCAGGTGGTGCGTGTGCCGCCGATGGATGTCGATGCCAAGACCCCGAAATCCGGGCCGATTGCCTCCCATGATCTGAAGCACGCTGGCGACGGCGAATTGCTGTCGCGCATGCTGCTGCATGAAGATGAAAAAGTCTTCGTGCTAAACAAGCCTGCTGGTCTGGCCGTGCAGGGCGGCTCCGGCCTCAACCGCCATATCGACCAGATGCTCGAAGCCTGGACCAGTAAGAAGGGCGAAAAGCCGCGCCTTGTGCACCGCCTTGACCGCGATACGTCAGGCGTGCTCGTGGTGGCCCGCACCCGTGGCGCGGCCCAAAAGCTGACGGCAGCGTTTCGTGAACGCGACACCAAGAAGACCTATTGGGCGCTGGTCAAGGGCGTGCCGCGCAAGCATGACGACAAGATCTCCACCTGGGTGGTCAAGGAACAGACCGAAGACGGCGACCGCATGCGCATCGCCCGCCACGGCGAAGACGGTGCCGATCACGCCGTTTCCTATTACCGTGTGCTGGAAACCGCAGCGCAAAGCCTCGCCTGGCTGGAAATGGAACCCTATACGGGCCGTACCCATCAACTGCGCCTCCACGCCCTGCATATCGGCCATCCGATCATCGGTGATCCGAAATATTATGTCGACGATCCCAACTGGGATTTCCCCGGCGGCGTCCAGAAGCGGCTGCATCTGCATGCCCGCCATATCGATATTCCCCATCCCGATGGCGGACGTCTGCGCATCACCGCGCCCTTGCCGCCGCATATGGTGCAGACCTGGAACCTTCTGGGCCTGGACATGGAAAATGGCGGTGACTTTGCATGAAACTGGTCCTGTTCGATTGTGACGGTACCTTGATCGACAGCGCAGGCACCATTCACGAGAGCATGCGCCGTACGTTTCTTGCTTTCGGCAAGCCGGAGCCAACGCTTGCTGCGACCAAAAGCATCATGGGCCTGACGCTGGATATCGCCATCGCCCGTATCGACGGCAAGCAGCATGTCGATGACGAAGCCGTGGCCATGCGGGACCATTACAAATCGCTGTTTACCGAAGTGCGCCAGGCACCCGGCTATAGCGAACCGCTGTTTGACGGTATCCGCGCTTTGATCGAGCGGCTGGCTGCGGAAGACGAAATCCTGATCGGCGCTGTGACCGGCAAATCCCGGCGCGGCTTGAACTATGTTCTCGACGCTCACGGTTTTCAGTCCTATTTCACCGTGTCGCGCACGGCGGACGACTGTCCGTCCAAACCGCATCCGGCCATGGTGACGGAGTGCTGCGACGAAACCGGGATGGATTTGAAAGATACCGTGGTGATCGGTGACGCGATCTACGATATGCAAATGGCCAGAAACGCTGGCGTCAAGGCAATCGGCGTCAGTTGGGGCAGCGCCAGCACCGACCAATTGAAGGTCAGCGGTGCGCATGTCGTCGTAGACCGGCCTGACGAGCTTCTTGCCCATATTTTGGGAGTGACCCATCATGCGTGATATTTTCGAGGGCCTGACGCCTGAATTGAGCGATCCAGATCCGGTACGCCGGGCGCAGATCCAGATGAAAAAGCCCTTGCCGAAGCGCTTTTATAAAGACGTGACCGTTGCAGCGGGGCAGGACGGTCATGCGGTGCTTCTGGATGGCAAGACGGTCAAGACGCCAGCCCGAAACGCCCTCGTGCTGCCGACCGAGCCTTTGGCTGCGTTGGTTGCTGGCGAATGGCAGGAGCAAGGTGAGTTCATCGATCCCGCGACGATGCCGGTCACCCGGCTGGTCAATACAGCGCTTGATGCCGTCAGCGTCAATACTCAAGAGGTACTGGACGATATTGTCCGGTTCTGCGGCAATGACATGCTGTGCTACCGGGCCGATGCGCCTCAGGAACTGGTGGAGCGTCAGAGTGTTAAATGGGATCCAGTTTTGGACTGGCTAGCCGACACACATGGGGCACGGGTTCTTCAGACCAGCGGCATCATCTACCAACCCCAGCCATCGGACGCAATCGAGGCATTTGATCGGGCATTGCAGCGCTATCGCGATGGTGTGGCGCTCGCCAGCCTGCACGTGATGACGACTCTGACAGGGTCCGCCATTCTGGCGCTGGCGCTAGCCGATGGCCAGTTGACCTTGTTCGACGCCTGGGATCTCGCCCATCTGGACGAGAACTGGACGGACGAGCACTGGGGCAGCGATATGGAAGCAGAAGCACGGCGCGCGGCCCGCTTTGTCGATATGCAGTCGGCCTATGAGGTGCTGAGGGCTGCTCGCGCTTGAGTTCGACGCTATAGCAGTGTCAGCTCGCCTTTTTGGATTTCACTGGCGGGGCGACCATCTTCACCGAGGATTCCGCCAGGCCATGATGGCCCTCCATATCGACGATCAGATGCCAATGAGCTTGCTCGGGAACGACGATTTTGACCGGGGCCTTCTTGGCGACACCGCCGGCAAATTTGTAATCCAGCCCTTCCTTGAAGCGCTGGAAATTACTGGCGGTCATCAGCCGGACATTGTTGATGGCATTCAGCTGCACTTCCAGAATGGTGCCCGCCCGCAATTCCTTTAGGTCGTAATGGGTGAACCGAAAGCTCGGTTTGGTCATGATGGGCCTCCTCCCGCACGAGGCATGATTGTGGTTATCGCGGCCGGTGCGCGAAGCGTGGTTGCATGTCACTACGATCATTTCAAATCGTATAATCGATCCAAAAATCTCGAAAGAGCCGTGGCTTTTAAGCTCTGCTAAAATAAAACAGGATCATTAAGGAAATCCTAGATGAATGCGGTGGAACTTATCGGTTCGCCACTCGTTCGTGAGTGGGGCTGATGTGAGGGTTTCGAACCCCCCTATCGGAGCCGGATCGTCGGCCCCCAACCTCTGGTTACCCCGCCCAGGCTATGCCGGGCGGGGTTTTTCATAGCCTTTCAGGCAATTCCTGAAGGTTTGAAGCCCGCCGCTCACACTGCTTCTCTGTCGATATGGGAGGTTTTTTGTGTATCCGGCATCACGGCATAGACGATCAGCGAGACCGCGATACATCCCGACACATACCAGTAGAACCAGCTTTCATGGCCAGCTTGCTTGAACCATAATGCGACATATTCGGCTGTGCCACCGAAGATCGACACGGTGAGTGCATAGGGCAGGCCAACGCCCAGCGCCCGAACCCCGGTTGGAAATAGTTCTGCCTTCACCACCGCGTTGATGGCAGTATAGCCTGATACGATAACCAGCGCCGCGATAATGATGAAAAAGGCTTCCAGCGCATTGGAGGCCGTGCTCAACGTGGTTAGCAGCGGCACGGTGCAAAGCGTGCCGAGCACGCCGAAGGCGATCAAGATCGGTCTGCGGCCAATCTTGTCGGACAGCAATCCGACGAGGGGTTGAAGGCACATGTAGAAAAACAGCGCGCCTGCCGACACCAGTGTCGAATCGTCCTTACTGAGATGCACGGTGTTAACAAGGAATTTCTGCATATAGGTCGTATAGGTGTAGAAGGCGACAGTACCGCCCAGGGTCAGGCCAATGACCGTGAAGACCTGCCGTGGATATTTCATCAGTTCGCGCAGTGGATTGGTCCGCACCTTTTCCGACGCACGCTGGAATTGTTCGGTTTCGGCCATGTTGCGGCGTAAGAAGAGGGCGATAATCGCCAGTGCGCCGCCGATGACGAAGGGGATGCGCCAGCCCCAGGCCTCCAGCTCCTCACCCGTTAGCAGCAGCTTTTGCAGCAGCAACAAGACCAGAATGGCGCAAAGCTGTCCGCTGATCAGCGTCACATATTGGAAGCTCGAATAAAAGCCGCGCCGCTCTTTCGTCGCCATTTCGGAAAGATAGGTGGCGCTGGTGCCGTATTCTCCGCCAAGGCTGAGGCCCTGCAACATGCGGGCCAGCATCAGGATGGCGGGGGCGGCATAGCCGATCGTCGCAAAGCCCGGCGTGACCGCGATCAGCAGCGACCCGAAACACATCAGAAGGACCGAAAGCGTCAGTGCCGATTTACGCCCTTTGCTATCGGCATAGACCCCAAAAAACCAACCGCCGACAGGCCGCATGATAAAGCCGACGGCAAAGATGCCGGCACTGTTGAGCAATTGCGCAGTCGGATCGCTATTGGGAAAAAAAGCGGGCGCGAAATAGAGAGAAAACGCGGAATAGACGTAAAAATCGTAATATTCGACCATATTGCCGATGGAGCCGCTGAAAATGGAGCGCAGGCGGCGCGCCATATCACCGCTATTTTCGCCCGCTGGTGGTGCGCTTTGTCTCTCTGCCATATTGCTTTCTCACCTGTGCCGATTCTCTTCCCTATAGCGGGTTGCATGATTCGGGATTCACCCGATATGCCATAGGTTTTTGTTTTCGCATGTCTTTTCCCCGAAACTGCTGCAGCCTTTCGGGAGGCATGTTTTAACAGGCAAAACCGTTGCATGGTCGGCTGGCATCTCGCAAGACGGGAATTCTACAAAATTTTGGTTGTCGTTGCGGTGTGGTTCCGTGCTGGAATTGCAGTTCCAGCTTTTCCTTTAATCGGTTCCGGTTTGAGGAATTATGCAGTACAGCGTCTTTGGCCCGTGCTCTTTGCCCGTGCTTTTGGGCCGTTGCAGTGCTGGCACGGCATAATTTGCGAACCGAATGGGGTTCTCGACGTTATGCCTCGTCAAGGCTCGCCGCGCTGCCTGTACATGACTGTTTCTGCTTTCATCCGTCACGGATAAGGCCTCTGTGACGGAGAAAAACATGCTGATTATCCTGCTGCTCAAGGGCGTGTTGCTCGGCATTGCCGTGGCCGCACCGATTGGGCCAATCGGCACACTCTGTATCAACCGCACCATGGAGCGCGGTTTCTGGCATGGGGTGTCAGCCGGGCTTGGAGCTGCCATTGGCGATATGGTCTTCGCCATTGCCGCCGCAGCGGGCTTTGCCGCCATGCAGGATCTACTGGCTGAAATATCGCTGCCGCTAAAACTGGTCGGCGGCACGCTGATTTTGCTGATCGGTATCCGCATGCTTGCAGCGCGGCCACCGCGACCGGCAGCACAGATCAAGGCCAGCGATTTTATCCGCACCACCATGTCCACCTTCGGGCTGACGATTACCAATCCTGCGACGATCTTCGGTTTCGCAGCATTATTTGCAGGCGCGGGTCTCGCCGATACCGGCGAAGTCAGCCCGTTCTTTCTGGTTGCAGGGGTGTTTCTTGGGTCGCTGATCTGGTGGTTTGCGCTGTGCGGCGCCGTTGTCTGGCTGAAAAGCCGATTGCCGGACCATTTCACGATCTGGGTTCAACGCGGCTCCGCCGTGCTGCTGATCGGCTTCGGCCTGATTTCTCTTGGCCTTGCCGCCCGGCAATATTGGGGTGGGTGAGGGGCTTGGAGCATTTCCAGGAAAAGTGTGAAGTGGTTTTCCGTCAGGAAAATGCTTTAGTCGCGTTTGACGCTCATCAGCATGTCCCACATGTCGGCACCGGTCTCGAACACTTTCGCATTGGCGGCAAACCCGTTTTCGGCGCCGATCATGTCGGTGATCTCACGTAAGGGATCGACATTGGAGGTGTCTTGCGTCGCAGGCGCGTCCGTGGAGCGCGTTGTGGTCGGCGCAACACCTGAGCCACTGGCCGAAAGATTTGTGTTCAGCCGCTGATATCCGGGCGTATCGGCATTGGCGATATTGCTGGCAATATTGCTCAGGCGTGTCTGTTGGGCCAGCATGCCTGACGTTGCCGTGTTCAAAATACCGGAAATGCTCATCTGATCCGTCCTTGGCTTGGTATAACAAGGTGTAGCGGACACGATTTACCGAAGGTTGAACAGTCAAGCTTAACAATAAGATAGCGGCTGTCTCAAGCTGAGACGGTTGAGATCTTCAATGATGATTCATAGCTCAGATCAGCCGCAGGCCTTTCAGGCTGGCATGGCCCTGTTTGCCGATGATGACATGGTCATGCACGGTGATGCCGAGAGGTTTGGCCGTATCGATAATGGTTTTGGTCATCTCAATATCGGCGCGGGATGGGGTCGGATCACCGCTTGGGTGGTTATGCACGAGGATAATGGCCGTGGCGGATAATTCGAGTGCGCGTTTGACCACTTCACGCGGATAGACCGGCGTGTGGTCTACCGTGCCGCGGCCCTGGACTTCATCGGCGATCAGCGTATTGCGCTTGTCGAGAAACAGGATTCGGAACTGTTCAGTGGTTTCATAGGCCATGGCGGCGTGGCAATAATCGATCACGCTCGACCAGGAGGACAGGATCTGCTTGCCCTTCAACTCGCTTTTCAGCATCCGCTGCGCTGCCGATGAAATCAGCTTCAGATCAAGCGCCACGGCCTCGCCGACGCCTTTCACTTCCTGAAGCAGGGTGTGTTTTGCGCCAAATACGCCCGCAAGGCTGCCAAATCGGTCCAGCAGAGCCTTGGCAATCGGCTTTGTGTCACGCCGTGGGATCAGCCGGAACAACAGCAGTTCCAGCACTTCGTAATCGGCTAGCGCCTCGTCGCCCTTTTCCTTAAACCGCAGGCGCAGCCGTTCACGGTGACCATGGTAATGTTCGGGCTGCTTGGCACTGGTGTCCGGCGCCTTTTTCATCGCCTTCGGCTTCTGGACCTGTTCGGCGAAAAAGCCGCGCTCGTCCTGCTCGTAATCGAAGCTCTCGTCCTGTTCCGGCAGGAAGGACGGGGAGGCAGTTTCGTCGACGTTAAAGCGCGGAGGCTTGTTCATTGCTCAGCCTTGCAAGGGAGGCAGGCCCGGACGGTCAAGCCCGGCAGGCGACAATGTGAAGATTTCGCAGCCGGACGAGGTAACACCGACGGTATGTTCATACTGCGCCGTCAACGACCGGTCGCGGGTCACCGCCGTCCAGCCATCGGCCAGCACCTTCACATGCGGCTTGCCGAGATTGATCATCGGCTCGATGGTGAAGATCATGCCCTCGCGTATTTCCGGGCCTTCATCGGGCCGACCGTAATGCAGGATATTCGGGCTGTCGTGAAACAGTTGCCCAACGCCGTGGCCGCAGAAATCCCGCACCACGGAACAGCGCTGCGCTTCGGCAAAGCTTTGGATGGCCGCACCGATCGCGCCGGTGCGCGTTCCCGGCCTGACGACCTCTATGCCACGCATCAGGCATTCATGGGTGACTTCGAGCAGACGTTCGGCGGCGCGCTTGATTTCGCCGACCGGATACATCCGGCTGGAATCGCCATGCCAGCCATCCACCACATAGGTCACGTCGATATTGACGATATCGCCTTCGCGCAACGGTTTTTCATCGGGAATACCGTGGCAGACAACATGGTTGATCGAGGTGCAGACCGAGTGCCGGTAGCCGCGATAATTCAGGGTTGCAGGCAGAACGCCGTTGTCCATGCCAAAATCGAAGACAAACCTGTCGATTTCATTGGTGGTAACGCCGGGCTTTACCATCGGGGCCAAGGCGTCCAGGCAGCGGGCTGTGACCTGGCAGGCCTTGCGCATCGCTTCGAAAGCATCCGCGCCATAGAGACGGATCGCACCGGTGTTTTTAAGCGGCGCGGTTGCCGCGTCGATGTAATTTACCATTCCATTATCATCCCGCATTCAATTTCAGTTTTTTACATACCGCAGGCAAAGGTTGTTCGTCCATCACGATCCGCAGGCCATGATCAATTCTTAACCGCTTCCGGTCTGCTATACCCAGGTCATCTTCAATTGCAGTCAGTGGCTCCTTGCAGGAAGGCACGGGCCGCGCCACTGATGCGCCTCTCACGGTGGCGTAGGGCGGTGAAATGTCGAGCCGGAAGTGGGATCGGGGCAATCTGCAATGCGCCGCTTGCCACAAGCGCTTGCACTGCCGACCGAGACAGCGCGCTGGCGCAGCCGCCCGCTCCAAGCGCCGATAGAACCGCTTCATTGGATGGAAAGGTCAAGGCCACGGTCAGCGACGACGGTTCTATCTCCATCGCCTTCAATGCCTGCTCGAAATAGGCGCGCGTACCGGAACCATGCTCCCGCAAAATCCAGGGCGTGGCCAGAATCGCCGCTGGCATATCCACGGCTGGATCTGCCAGCGGATGGCCACATGGGACGACGATGACCATTTCGTCTTCTGCGACCACCAGGTGCGTCAATGTCTCCGAGGGTATTTCGGCCTCGACAAAGCCCAGTTCCGCTCTGCCCGTCTCGACGGCGTCAGCGACCGAGGCGGAATTGCCAATGGTCAGCGCCAGTTCGATATCCGGATGGAGGGCGTGAAACTGCATCATTTTGCGTGGCAGCCAATGGCTGGCCACCGTCTGGCTGGCATGGATGGTCAGCTTGCCCCGGCTCAACCCACCCAATTCGGCCAGCACCAATGCGGCATGGTTCGCTGCATCAACCGTTGCGCGGGCCTCATCAATGAAGATCCGGCCTGCCTGGGTAAGTTCTATACCCCGTCCAACCCGGTCGAACAGCAGGACATCGTGATTGATCTCCAAGGCGCGGATAGCCGCGCTGACGGCAGACGGCGTCAGGCCGATTGCCTCTGCCGCCCGTGTGACATGCTGGCGCTCGGCAACGGCAAGGAAAATGGTCAATTGCTCAAGTGTCACGGTGATCTCGATTGTGAAATAATTCTGCATGAACTGTAGTCAATTATGCGTTGGAGTAAAATGAATTTCCCATGCAAAACAGGCCAACCGATGGAAAGGTCTGAAAATGCGCCTGTTTCGCCCCGTTGTTTCGCTCGCGCCTGGGATTGCCCTGTCCAGCGCTGTCGCTTTGGGAGGCTATGCTCTCGCCTTTACGGTTCAGCGTGTCACGGGGCGGACGCCTGTCGATGCCCTGGTCTGGTGTATTTTACTCGGCACCCTGGTCAAAAGCCTGTTTGTCCTGCCGCAGGTCGTGAACAAAGGCATTCATGCCTGCGCAAAAACCGTGCTGGAACTTGCCATTGTCCTTTTGGGCGCATCGGTCAGCATTAGCCAGATCGCCGGGAGCGGGTTCACCCTGATAGCTTTTGTGATTGCCGTGGTCTGTTGCGGCTTGGTCAGCAGTTATGGGATTGGGCGTGTTATCGGATTGCCGCATCCGCTGGCTTTGCTGGTTGCCTGCGGCAATTCGATTTGCGGAAATTCGGCGATCATGGCGGCAGCCCCGGTGATCGGCGCCGATGCCGACGAGGTAGCGTCGTCCATTGCCTTTACTGCGGTGCTTGGCATTCTTGTTGTGCTTCTGCTGCCGCTGGTGGCTTTTCAAGCCGGTCTGGACCCCCGCCATTACGGAATTCTGGCGGGCATGACGGTCTATGCCGTTCCGCAAGTGCTTGCGGCCACAGCGTCCTTCGGGCTGGTCAGCCTGCAAATCGGTACGCTGGTCAAGCTGATCCGGGTGATGATGCTGGGGCCAGTCCTGCTCGGACTGGGGATGAGTGCCAGAGGCATGGAAATGGGGTCCGGGCGTGCAAACGAGCGCAAGAATGGGCGCAAGTTTGGCCTTTCCCAACTGGCGCCCTGGTTTATCGTCGGCTTTCTGGCCTTGATGGTGGCGCGATCCATGGATGTCCTGCCGCATCGTCTGCTGGAGCCTTCGCAGCATCTGTCGGGATTTCTCACCACCCTGTCCATGGCGGCGCTTGGTCTCCAGGTCGATCTGCGTAGCCTGCTTGCGTCGGGGGGCAGGGTGCTGGCGGCGGGAAGCCTCTCGATCCTCGCTCTGGGGGCGATTGCGCTGATGGCCATTCATTTCATGGTATAGTCTATGATGTCGTCAATTAGTCAGGCGCACGGGAACGCCGCATGCCGGAATGATCCCACCCGGTGTGATCGCGCATTTCACCGCATATGCTTCGACGCCCTGGCTTATGGCGGCGGTAAAGGCCCGGCCATAGGCGGGATCGAGATCGGCGCAGATCGCCAGGACATCGCAATCCTGCCGCTGGATCACATAGAGCATCGCCGCCCGCTTGCCTGCCGTCACCAGCTTGGCCATTTCGTTCAGATGTTTTGCACCTCTCGTGGTGACGCTATCTGGAAATTCCGCCAGTCCTGTTTCACGGATGAAATGGACGTTCTTCACTTCGACATAGCAATCCGCTTTGCCAGGCCCCGACAAAAGAAGGTCGATCCGGGAGTTCTCGCCATAACGCTGCTCGGTGCGGATCTGCGGATAGTGTAAGAGATCGCTGACCAGACCGGCGCGGATCGCTTCCTGAGCCAGACGGTTGGGAAGGCTGGTATTGACGCCGACTAATGTGCCATCGGCTTCGATCAGCTCAAACCCATAGCGATACTTCCGGCCGGGCCTGTCGCTTTGTGACAGATAGATACGCGAACCGGGCGTAGTCAATCCGCGCATCGAGCCGGTATTGGCGCAAAATCCGGTGATGTCGCTGCCGTCTTCCAACACGGCGTCGAAGAGAAAGCGTTTGTAACGGCGCACCAAAGTGGCCGCGACCAATGGTGGATCGAAAGTCATGGGGTTTCTATCGTCCGGCCAATCTTAGACACGCTCCAGCACGTAAGCGCCCGGCGCATCCCCTATGGCATTCAGCGCCGTGCCACCCGGTTTACGGGCCGCCACGCGGCGTTTGTCCAATCCTTCAATCCATTTCTGCCAATGCGGCCACCAGGAGCCGGCGGTTTCCTCAGCACCAGCCACCCAATCTTCGAATGCGCCCTCCGGCTTACCATTGGTCCAGAACTGGTACTTACGCTTGTCGGGCGGATTGACCACACCGGCGATATGGCCGGACCCGCTCATCACATAGGTGACGGGACCGCCAAAGCAGGCCGATCCGACAAACACCGATTTCGCCGGGGCAATATGGTCTTCCTTGGTGGCGAGATTGTAGATCGGGATTTTCACGTCCTTCAGCGACAGGGTCTTGCCATCCAACTGCATCTTGCCGCGCGCCAGATTGTTTTCCAGATAGCAATTGCGCAGGTAAAACGAGTGATTGGCCGCCGCCATCCGGGTCGAATCGGCATTCCAGTACAAGAGATCGAATGCGGTCGGGTCCTGACCCTTCAGGTAATTGTTGACGAAATAGGGCCAGATCAATTCGGACGAACGCAGCATGTTGAAGGCCGAGGCCATTTTCGAGCCGTCCAGATAGCCCTTCTGCCGCATCTTCTCTTCCAGCCCGCTCACCTGTTCCTCGTCCACGAAGACTTTCAGGTCGCCTGCATGGGTGAAATCCACCTGGGTGGTGAACAATGTGGCGCTGGCAATACGGCTATTGCCTTCCTTGGCATGCAGCGCCATGGCGGCCGATAGCAGAGTGCCGCCAACGCAATAACCGATGGCATTGACTTTCTTTTCGCCGGTGGCTTTCTCAACGGTGTCGAGGGCAAAATCCACGCCTTCACGAATATAGGACAGCCAGTCCTTGCCCGCATGGCGTTGATCAGGATTGACCCAGGAAATCACGAAGACCGTGTGGCCCTGGTCGACGCAATATTTGATGAAGCTCTTTTCCGGGTTGAGATCGAGAATATAGAATTTGTTGATCCAGGGCGGGCAGATCAGCAGGGGCCGCTTCAGCACCTTGTCGGTAGCTGGCTCGTATTGAATGACCTCGCAGACATCGCTCTGGGCGACGACCTTGCCCGGCGTCAGCGCCATATTGGTGCCCAGCGCGAATTTGCTGGTATCGGTCTGGCGCATCCGCAATTCACCCTGACCGGCGGCCATGTCCTCGGCAAACATTTTCATGCCCTTGACCAGATTGGCACCGCTGGTGGCGACCGTCTCGCGGTAAAGCTGCGGATTGGTCATCACGAAATTGACTGGCGACAGCGCCGCCGTCATCTGCCGGACGTAGAACAGCGCCTTGTGGCGCGCGTGCTCGTCCATGCCTTGGGTATTCTCCACTAGTTTCTCAGCCCAGTCGGACAGGACAAGATAGGCCTGGCGCAAAAAATCGAAGAACGGGTTGCGCTGCCAGTCGGCATCCGCGAATCGCTTGTCCTTGATCGGCTCTGGTGGTGGAGGTGTTTGGGCTGGCATGGAAAGGCGGCTCAGGCTCTTCATCCAGACGCCGAACAGGGAGGTCATCAGATGAGTCTGCGCCTCCAGGCTGCGCTGAGGGTCGGTCATCCAGTATTCCGCCACGCCTGACAGAGTTTTGACCAGTTCGACGGCGGGCTCCGCCACCGGATCGACAAGACCAGACTTTTCACGCGGTGCGATCCAGGAGGAGGCCGCCTTGCCGAGGTTTTCAAGCGCCTTGGCAAGATTGACGGCCAGCGCTTCGGGGTCCTTGACGATATAGGGATCGAGCAGGGACGGGTCGAAACCCATTTGATTGAAACCGGCCTTTTCGGATTCAGAACCGTCAGCGTTGTTTGCTGTTTTGCTGGTTTCCGGCCCGCGTTCTGGCGCGTCGGACGCGGGACGGGATTGACCGGCGCGACCTTGGTCCTTCGATGCTGTGGTCAATGCCATCTCCCCTTGGCTCTTCTCTTTTTTATATTTGCCTATCCTGCCTGAAAATGACTACAAGTTCCAGACAGATGAAAGGTGTGGGTGTGGTTTGACTCACATGTTTTACAAGGTTTGCGCGTTTTGTCGCAGGTTATTCACGTTTGCGTTGTGAAAAGCATCGTGAGAATAATCACACGGCTTGCGCTGCTGTTTTTCCCGGTGCCGGGCGGATTTGGTTGGGTTTGAATATGGTTTCGATCGTCTCTTTGGTTGGGCAGTCTTCGTGTATGAAGCCGGCTCTGCGCCTGGCAAAAGCCGGTGTGGTTGGATCTGGCGTTGCCTGCCTGCTTGCGCTTGCGGGCTGCAATAGCACGCCCGCTGCGCAGTCTGCGGTGCGCCCGGGCCATGTTGACGTGACAGTGACCGACAAGACCGATCCAGCCGCTGCGGCCTATACGACGCCGGATGGTTATCCGGATTTTTCACGGCCCTTGACCGCGGCCAATGTGCAGATGAGCAATGACGAGGCGAAGGACATGGGTAAGCGCCTGTCTTCGCTCTCTTATCTGCGCAAGACCGGGCAGATCAGCCAGGCCGAATACGAGCGCCGCGTCGAGGAAATGCGCAAGCTCGCCAAGACCAACGGGCAGGTTCAGGGTCAATAGAGCCAGCCGTACCGCCTGCCTGTAAATAGCCCTTGCCTTGCAGGGCATTTGGCCGCAAAGCAAATGCAATGTGACAGTTGCATTCTACCATGTCGAATGTGCCCCGGAACCGATGACCGGGAGGGACAGGGCAGGGTGCTTCTGGCCAAAATCTACCGCGAATCATTGCAATTTGCGGTATTGTCACGGCACCCCGATTTGCCAGATCCGTTTTCGGGGATGCTGCAGTGGAAAACGGATCGTCCGCAAGGCGGGGAGCCTGCGGTTCAACGAGGTCTGAGATGGAAGAGTTTCACAAAGTTCGGCGTCTGCCGCCCTATGTTTTCGAACAGGTCAACCGTTTGAAGGCAAGCGCGCGAGCCGGTGGCGCTGATATCATCGATCTCGGCATGGGCAATCCCGATCTTCCGACCCCGCAGAACATTGTCGACAAGCTGTGTGAGGCCGTTCAGGACCCGCGCACCCATCGCTATTCCTCGTCCAAGGGCATTCCGGGGCTGCGCCGGGCGCAGGCCGCCTATTATGCCCGCCGTTTCAATGTGAAGCTCAACCCCGAAACTCAGGTTGTCGCGACGCTGGGATCGAAGGAAGGCTTTGCCAATATGGCGCAGGCGATCACCGCGCCAGGCGACGTGATCCTTTGCCCCGATCCGACTTACCCGATTCATGCCTTTGGCTTCCTGATGACCGGCGGCGTGATTCGCTCCATCCCGGTCGAGCCGGATGAAACCTTCTTCCCGCCGCTGGAGCGTGCGGTGCGCCACTCTATTCCGAAGCCTCTGGCGCTGATTATCAATTATCCGTCCAATCCGACGGCGCGCGTCGCCTCGCTGGATTTCTACAAGGACGTGATCGCCTTTGCCAAAAAGCATGAATTGATCGTGCTGTCGGATCTCGCCTATTCGGAGATCTATTTCGATGGCAACCCGCCGCCATCGGTGTTGGAAGTGCCTGGAGCCATGGATGTCGCGGTGGAATTCACCTCGATGTCGAAAACCTTCTCCATGCCCGGTTGGCGCATGGGCTTTGCTGTCGGCAATGAACGGCTGATCGGCGCCCTGGCCCGGGTGAAATCCTACCTGGATTACGGTGCGTTCACGCCGATCCAGGTGGCCGCTACCCATGCGCTGAATGGCGATGGCACGGATGTTGCCGAAGTGCGCAATATCTACAAGCGCCGCCGTGACGTGCTGGTCGAAAGCTTCGGCAAGGCCGGTTTCGAGGTGCCGCCACCGGCGGCAACGATGTTTGCCTGGGCAAAAATTCCCGAAAAATTCCGCCATCTCGGTTCGCTGGAATTTTCCAAGCTGCTGGTGGAAAAGGCCGATATGGCCGTCGCGCCGGGCATTGGCTTTGGTGAACAAGGTGATGATTACGTCCGCATCGCGCTGGTCGAAAACGAGCACCGCATCCGCCAGGCCGCCCGCAATCTGAAGCGGTTCTTGTCGACAGCGGACGACACCCTGCACAATGTCGTATCGCTCAACGCTCACCGTTGAGTTTTTATCGGAGCGGCCCATTCGTGGCCGCTCTTTTCCGAATATTGAAAAGCATATCAGGATTGTCTCATGGCTGATGCCCTTAAGATCGGCATTGCGGGTCTCGGAACCGTTGGTGCGTCACTGGCGCGTATTTTGCAAACCCGCACCCAAGCGCTTACCGTCGCCTGCGGTCGGCCCATTGCCATTTCTGCGGTCTCGGCGCGCGACAAGACCCGCGATCGCGGCGTCGATCTTGCCGGTATCGCCTGGTTCGACAGCCCGGTCGAGATGGCTGAAAAGGCCGATATCGATGTGTTCGTCGAGCTGATCGGCGGTGCGGAAGGACCAGCCGAACACTCCGTTCGCGCGGCCCTTGGTCGTGGCGTGCATGTGGTGACTGCAAACAAGGCGCTGCTGGCCCGCCATGGTGTGGAACTGGCCAAGCTGGCGGAAGAAAAGGGCCTTTTGATCAATTATGAAGCTGCTGTCGCGGGCGGCATTCCGGTTATCAAGACGCTGCGTGAATCGCTGACCGGCAATGATTTTTCGCGGATCTACGGCATCATGAACGGCACCTGCAATTACATCCTGACCCGGATGGAAAAGGAAGGACTGAGCTTTGCCGATTGCCTGGCGGAAGCCCAGCGTCTCGGCTATGCCGAGGCCGATCCGACCTTCGATATCGAGGGCAATGATACGGCCCATAAGCTGTCGATCCTAACGACGCTGGCCTTCGGCAGCCAAATTGCTGCCGACGAGATCTATCTCGAAGGCATCAGCAATATTTCCATCGATGACATCAACGCCGCCCGCGATCTCGGCTACCGAATCAAGCTGCTCGGCGTGGCGCAAAAGACCGCTACCGGCATTGAGCAGCGCGTCCATCCGACCATGGTGCCGCTCGATTCGGTGATTGCCCAGGTGGATGGCGTGACAAATGCGGTGGCGCTGGAATCCGATATTCTCGGCGAATTGCTGATGGTTGGCCCTGGTGCCGGTGGCAATGCCACGGCATCCGCCGTGTTGGGCGACATTACCGACATCGCCAAAAGCCGTCCCGGCGCGCAGATGGTTCCGGTTCTGGGCCGCCCGGCGCATCTGTTGGAACCCTATGTTCAGGCCGAGATGACCCGGCATGAAGGCGGCTACTTCATCCGCCTGACCGTGGTCGATCGCACCGGCGTTTTCGCCAGCATTGCGACGCAGATGGCGGAAAACAACATTTCGCTCGAATCGATTGTCCAGCACTCGCAGACATCGTCTGACGCGGACCAAACCAAGACGATCATTCTCGTCACCCATGCCACACTGGAAAAATCCGTGCGCCAGGCCGTTGCCGCCATCAAGGAGGAAGGCTATCTGCTGGGTGAGCCGCAAGTGATCCGCATCGAGCGGCCGAAAACAGCTTAGCTCCTGACTGTGGAGCGGCGATAACCGAGTTGCTTCCTCTATGCTTGAACCCGCCGACCCGATCGAACGCGCCTTTTTGAATGTCGAGACCTCGGTCAGCGGTCAACGCTGGGTATCTCGGCTGGATCAGGCTGGGCTGAACCGGTCGCTGGCAATTGCGCAGGTGCATGGCATTCCCGATCTTGTGGCGCGGGTTCTGGCCGGGCGGGGCGTGGCGGTTGCCGATGCGCAAGCCTTTCTCGATCCGACCATCCGCGATTTGATGCCCGATCCCTCCAGCCTGACCGATGGTGACAAGGCCGCGGACCGGCTGGTGGCGGCAATCATGCGCTCTGAGCGCGTGGCGATTTTTGGCGATTATGATGTCGATGGTGCTGCTTCGTCGGCGCTCTTGTGGCGGTTTCTCGCGCATTTCGGTATTGAGGCCGAAATCTATATTCCTGACCGAATTTTCGAAGGCTATGGCCCGAATGCTGGTGCCATCGGTCAGTTGATCGAGCGCGGCGCGCAATTGATCGTCACGGTGGATTGCGGCTCGACCAGCCACGATACTCTTGACGAGGCAAGGCGCCGAGGCGTGGATGTGGTGGTGATCGACCATCACCAGATGGGCCAGGATTTGCCCGCCTGTCTGGCATTGGTCAATCCCAACAGGAGCGACGATCTTTCAGGGCAGGGCCATCTCTGCGCGGCGGGCGTGGTGTTCATGGTGCTGGTCGGCACGCTGCGCAAGCTGCGCGAAGCGGGACATGGTGCCGCGCGCTCGCTGGATTTGCTGGCCTGGCTGGATCTGGTGGCGCTGGCGACGGTCTGCGATGTCGTGCCGCTGAAGGGGCTGAACCGCGCCTATGTAGTGAAGGGCCTTATTGCTGCTCGTCACCAGCAAAATGCCGGTCTTGCATCCCTTCTGAAGATCGCCGGGATTGGCGGCCCGGTGACGCCCTATCATTTCGGTTTTCTGGTTGGGCCACGAATCAATGCCGGTGGCCGGATCGGCGATGCCGCGTTGGGCAGCCGGTTGCTGACGCTGGACGACGCTGCCGAGGCCGATGAAATCGCCGCCCAACTGGACGACCTGAACCGCCAACGTCAGGCGATGGAAGCGCAGATGCTGGCCGAGGCCGAAGCCGAGGCCATGGCGGAATATGGCACCGGCGAGAATGCCGCCGTGATTCTCACAGCCCGGGAAGGCTGGCATCCCGGCATTGTCGGGCTGCTGGCGGCCCGTCTTAAAGAGCGATTCCAACGGCCTGCCTTTGCCATTGCCTTCGATGGATCAGGCAAGGGGACGGGCTCCGGCCGGTCCATTGCCGGTTTCGACATGGGAAAGATGGTGCGTGCGGCGGTGGACA
This sequence comes from Gillisella vitis, assembly GCF_021559775.1. Classification (GTDB taxonomy): domain Bacteria; phylum Pseudomonadota; class Alphaproteobacteria; order Rhizobiales; family Rhizobiaceae; genus Allorhizobium; species Allorhizobium ampelinum. The sequence continues at coordinate 1,439,584 of NZ_CP056047.1, forward strand.
ATGGCCTGCTGGTCAAGGGCGGCGGCCACGCCATGGCCGCAGGGCTGACGGTAGAGCGCGGCAATCTCGGCAAGTTGCGGGCGTTTTTTGATGAACAGGCGCAGGAAAAGGTCATGGCGCTTTCCGCCATCAGGGCCTTGAAGATCGATGGTGCGGTTGGCGCATCCGGTGCTACGCTTGCGTTGATCGACCTCCTGGAAACCGCCGGACCCTATGGTTCCGGCCATTCCCAACCGATCTTCGCCATCCCGGCCCACCGCATTCGCGATTCTCGGCTGATTGGCACCAGCCACGTTAAGGTCACACTGGAAGCGCCGGATGGCAGCCGAATCGACGGCATTGCCTTTCGCGCCAAGGAAACACCGCTCGGTGATCTCCTGCTCGGACGCCGAGGTGACGCCGTGCATGTCGCCGGCTGCCTTGGGGCAGAACTCTGGCAAGGCACGCGTCGTATCCAGATCCGAATTCTGGATGCCGCACCAGCGTTTTGAGCGCGGCGAACAACAGTACGCCAGAGCGGTTCGATTAAGCTGAGAACGTAAAGCTCACGCTGCGCTTGGCAACGATATAAACATCAATATAGGGAAGGGTCAGTGGCACGCCCTAGGGGAGTCGAACCCCTCTTTTCAGAATGAAAATCTGACGTCCTAACCGATAGACGAAGGGCGCGTGCTGTGGGGCTGCTTATAGGCAGGCGGATGATTCATGGCAAGCGAAAAAATGAGCTTTTTCCGTAGGCTCAATGATTTTTTTCATGCGATCTATCAGCTGACTGACCTAAGGTCGCACATTTTTTTCCGCTTCAATAAGCAGGATGCAGAAACGAATTTTCCGGGGAAACGCAGTGGCACGCCCTAGGGGAGTCGAACCCCTCTTTTCAGAATGAAAATCTGACGTCCTAACCGATAGACGAAGGGCGCGTGTTGCGTGCGGCTCTCTTAGTGCGAACAGACTGGAGCTGCAAGCGAATTTTTCAGCTTTACTGCCGATTTTTCCTCGGCCTGTGGAGAACCGCGAATGCACGACAGCCTTACTTCGAAAGGGCGCTGTAATGTGCAGCGGTCGAATCTAAACATTTCAATCGTTCTCTTTGAAACGATCCTAATTTTGGTAGATGTTGGGAAATAAAGCAGTGGCACGCCCTAGGGGAGTCGAACCCCTCTTTTCAGAATGAAAATCTGACGTCCTAACCGATAGACGAAGGGCGCGTGCTGTGGCGCCCTTATAATCACGTGTTTGGAGGCTGGCAAGCACTGAAATCCAAAATTTTACGGAAAAATGACAGCCCGAAAACGAGCCATTCAGCCCGTCATTTGCGTATTTTGGCGAGGAATTTCTTGATGAAACTGTCCTTCGTCATGCCCTGAGCTCCAGGCGCGCCCTCGATTTTTTCCATTTCGGTAACGCCCGCCGAATTGGCCATACCGGGTGCTGCGGTCGGCAGGCTCGTCTGCAACTGCGCTGGTACCGGTGACATCTGTTGTTGTGGCATCGTTGTCTGTTGCGCCTTTGGCGCCGTACGAACGTTCTTCGGATCTGGTGCGAGACCTGCGAGAATTTCCGCTTTTGAGGCCGGGCGTTGTTTAACAACAATCGGCGCCGGGGTAGGGGCGACCACAGGCTCTATCGGTTGATTGGCCTGCGTCTGAGTTTGAGTTTGAGTTTGTGACTGTTCCATCGGCTTTTGCACGCTGTAAACGCTGTTTACCGTGGCCTGAAACGGACGAACAGGCATGTTCGGCGGCACAATGCTATTGGCCGGGCTACTGGCCGATGCCGCACCGTCATCTGATGGATGAGACGCGGAATAGAGCCCGGATGAGTTTGGCGATGCCGTCTGCTCCGGTCTGGGCTGGTTCATCGCCACAACCTGTTCGGCTGACGGCCCGGAGGAGAGAGTGGCGCTGCCATCGGCTCCAGCAGCGCCAGACACCGTCCCGGGCTTGCGATGGCCGGTATTGACGAGGGGGTCGCGATATAAGCCACCCTTATTGGGCTGCGGCGACACACTGGCTGGTTGCGCAGTCGTTTCCACGACATCCGCGTCGCCAATCGCGCCTTGTTCAACGACGGGAGGTGGGGTTTTCGTGGTCGCGCAGCCCGCCAGCAAGGCAAGGCCGAAAACGACGGCAATACTTGTTGACGCTGGCTTGCCATTCGCACCCTTAAAAAGCCTGGGCGCACACTTGAAAAGCATGGAATTGGCAGTCCAAGGCTTTTGCCCGAACAGACGGTTTGGGGACATCATGTCGCTCTCCTTGACGAGACCGCCCGGACCTGTCGATGGCGGGCAGTGTCTATGGTTGGAGCGATAGTGACACAATGAGCTTGCGTCAGGCATGATGCCGCCGCGATCACAGCGGCATCGCAGATGAGTGTGTCGCACGGAAAGACGTGCGGCGGGTACGGCTACCAGGCGCCGGTATTAGGCATGGAGAGCCAAGGCTCTGCCGGTGCCAATGCGCCGTTTTTCTGGAGGATTTCGATGGAGATACCGTCTGGAGAGCGCACGAAAGCCATATGGCCATCGCGGGGCGGGCGGTTGATCGTCACGCCATTATCCATCAGCTTCTGGCAAATGGCGTAGATGTCATCCACTTCATAGGCAAGATGGCCGAAATTGCGCCCACCGGCATAGTCTTCCGCATCCCAATTATAGGTCAGTTCGAGACATGGGGCCATGTCCTGGCTGGCTTTGGCCTTGTCTTCGTCGGCGGCAAGGAAAATCAGCGTGAAACGGCCCTTTTCATTGTCGATTCGGCGAACCTCGCTCATGCCGAACAATTCGCAATAGAATTTCAGGGAAGCGTCGACATCCTTGACCCTGACCATTGTGTGAAGATAGCGCATTTTGAAATTCTCCCTGTTGCATGCCGCATATGTCGCCTGAGGGCGACGGCTTCAAGCGTTGTCATGGCCGCGCCTGAAAAAAATGACATCATGAGAGAAAATGACCGGCCCAAAGAAAATTGACTGAATAGATAAAGGGGAAAGCGGGAAATCTGCACTCGTCAGTTTCGAACAAGCTCCAGGCGCGAAAAAGCAGATGCGAATAACTGAAACTAGGGCTTGCGCAACAGTATTAACAAAATGTTAATCTAGCCTTCGGGAATCAGTAAGCGTTATCCATGTTTGGCGTGTCGAGGGGCGGTTTAGAGATGGCGGATAGAATTTCAGCGAAAGAGTTCGTGGAATTCAGCGGGCTCTCGGAAGAGCCCCTGGATCTTGTCGAGATCACCGGTGTGGTGAAATGGTTCGACGTTGCCAAGGGTTTTGGCTTTATCGTACCGGATAATGGCATGCAGGACGTCTTGCTGCATGTAACCTGCCTGCGCCGGGACGGTTACCAGACCATCCTGGAAGGAACCCGGATCGTCGCGCTGATCCATAAGCGCGATCGGGGCTATCAGGCCTTCCGTGTTCTGTCGATGGACCAATCGACGGCAACGCATCCGTCACAAATGCCGCCTGTGCGGACCCACGTTCAGGTGACGCCATCGAGTGGGTTGGAGCGGGTTCTGGTCAAATGGTTCAATCGCACCAAAGGCTTCGGCTTCCTGACGCGGGGCGAGGGCACCGAGGACATTTTCGTTCACATGGAAACGCTGCGTCGATTCGGCTTGACAGAATTGCGGCCCGGACAGACAGTGCTGGTGCGCTTCGGCAATGGCGACAAAGGCCTGATGGCGGCAGAAATTCACCCGGATAACCCTGCGCCGCATGTTATGGCGCATTGATTGTCCCGTATTGTGAGTGATGGGAATGCTGGTTTTTTCTAGAAGCGCCTTTTGGGCGCTTTTTTTCTATATTGCACTCACGCTATCCCCGGCTCTGGCTGAGCAATTTCTCAAAGGGCCAGCTGTCATTCAGACACCGACCGGTCAGCAGCTTCGTCTGAAGATGGAATACGCGATCTCCGTTGCACAACGCGAGCAGGGCCTGATGGGCCGTACCAAGCTTGGCCCGAATGATGGCATGGTTTTCGATTTTGGCGACAGCCGCAATGTGGTGATGTGGATGAAAAACACGCCTTTACCGCTGGATATGCTGTTTATCGATGAAAAAGGCTTGGTGACCGGGATTGCAGCGCGTACAAAACCCTATTCCGAGGACTTGATACCTTCGCCGGGTCCAGTTCGCTACGTGATTGAACTGAACGGTGGGCGGGCACAGGCGCTGGGGATCGGTCCCGGCAGCATGGTAATACAGGGAATTGCACCCCCTCCATAACGTTGCGAACAAAATCATGGAGAAGACGGTTTTTTTTGAGTTTTTCCTGTTGCGATTAAAGAGTGAACCGTGTATCTCCCCATCATTCGGCGGTCACGGAGTGTAGCGCAGTCTGGTAGCGCATCTGGTTTGGGACCAGAGGGTCGGGAGTTCGAATCTCTCCACTCCGACCATTCTTCCGGCGAATCCTTTCGCTGGAAGATGACGGCGAGGAAGGGAAGAGATATAGTCTCTTCGTTTTCATGAGGAATCGGAATTATGTCCGCTAAGATTTACCGTCCTGCAAAAACAGCCATGCAATCCGGAAAAGCAAAGACCCATCTATGGGTTCTTGAATTCGATGCATCCGAACCTCGGACGATCGACCCGATGATGGGCTATACAAGCTCCGGCGACATGCTCCAGCAGGTCAAGTTGACGTTTGAAACGCAGGAATTGGCCGAAGCCTACGCTCAGCGCAATGGAATCGATTACCGCGTCATCCAGCCAAAGGAACCACGCCGCCAGTCGGTTTCCTACACAGACAATTTCCGCTTCAGCCGCCTCCAGCCCTGGACGCATTAATCCCATCTGCTGCTGCCTCTGGCCCGTGATACGGGCCAACACCGGCCCCTTAGCTCAGCTGGATAGAGCACCTGCCTTCTAAGCAGGTTGTCGCAGGTTCGAGTCCTGCAGGGGTCGCCAATACCATGTGTAACGCATTGATATTATTGAAGGTGCGACCGGTCGGGGATATAGGTGCGACCTACATTCTGTTCGACAGACGTTCCGAAGCGCTTCTGGCGAGCTTCTTTTTATCTGCTTCTTTGGTGTAGATTTCCGCCATCGAGAGGCGAGACCAGCCGTACATTGCCATGAGTTCGTGAGCGGTCGCGCCTTCATCGGCAGCGATTGTCGCGCCGGCTTTTCTGAGGCCGTGCGCTCGGCACACGTCAGGCAGCCCGGCGGCCTTGCACTGTTTTGCAAACCAATTTCCGAACGACGCACCGGAGCTGAAGGGTTTTCCCTTTTCTGTCGTCAAAAAGGCGAGGTCGCCCGTTGGTGTTGCGTCTATCGATTCCTGCAGTTGCTTAAAAACTGGAAGGTAGACCCATTGCTTGGTCTTCTCGGTTCGAAGAGAGATCAAGCCGTCCTTCATGTGCTGTCGACCGACAACGACCGCATCGCCGCGGCGCAATCCGAGGAAAAGCAGGATGTCGATAGCGAGGCGTGGCTTTGTGCCGATGTTATGGCGTTTGCGGTAGCGCTCTACTTGTTCAACAGTCCAAGTGTGAAAGCCGTCCGACCGCACACTGAGCTTCGAAACGCCAATGCAGGGGTTGGTCTCGATATAGCCAGCCTCAACTGCCCACTTGAAAAGATGGCTCATGGTTTTCAGGAAGTTATTTGCAGCATTTGGGGTTGCGGCGCGCTTATCGATTCCTGCTTTGATCTTTGCCTTGGTGATGTCGACAAAAGGGCCGCTGCCATTTTTGGGGTCTGCGATAATCTGCTTTAAAATGTTATCGCGCGCTCGTCTTGTGGCGGGCGCCAGCCGCGCGAAGACGCCGCTGCGCTTGTATTGATCGACCAGCCAGACCAGCGAACCGCTTTTTGCCTTAGGCTTTTCTGGCATTGGTTTCGATCCGGATAAGGCTGCCTCGTAGGCCGCCTGGAATTCTTCGCTGCCGTAGACATCGGGCAGCCGCACGCGCCGGCCATTCCGTTTGAAATACCATACCATTTTCCCATGGCGGGTTTTCTCATGCGACAGGAATGGTTTGCGCGGCATCGTGTCCATCACAGATCAAAATCCTCATATCGCGCAATCTGCGGCTTTTGGGTAGTGGGATGGTCCGGGGCAACGCGAAAGATCTTCCCATCGATCTCAACCTCGACGCGGACGCCGTCGCGCTTGGCGATCTTTGCCATGCGGGATAGGTCGGCTGTTTTGATAATAGCTGGTGTTGTCATTTTACCTCCCCCCGTGATCTCATGGTTTCAGCATTCATCAGATGCGCCGCCAGGTTTGTCCCGGCGTGACAGGCACCGGCGACGGTGATTTCACCGTTGGTTATGGTGAAGCTGGCGAGGCACTTATAGATGACGGTTGCCCGCGTCTTGGCGGTGTCAATATCCAGCATGATACGGTCGGCGCCGCAGCATGGGCAACGGGTGGTGGATTGGAGTTTGTAGGCGCGGGCGGTGGTCATCGGCCATTCCTCTGCTTTAGCAAAAAGCAAACCTCGCTGAGCCCAATCATCACGGCATAGAAGGTCAGTCTTGGGTAGTCGAGCGCTGGGAGGCCAGGATAGAAGGCGGCGCAGACTTCGCGTACCAGCCACATGCAGCCAAACATGCCGATGTATGTGATATTCCAGCGGATCTTCATTGCTTGCCACCGAGTTTTGACGCAAAGAATGAGAGGCGTCCTTCTACGGCGGGAACCAGTGCATCGTTGAGCATCATCGCCGCCATACGTGGATCACCTGTGGCCATGAGCAGGATTGCCGTAACGCTTTGCTCCATTGTCATCAGAATATCCACGGTATCCTTCTTCGGATCTCGGTCGCCGATGATCGCGATTGCTGCAAGGTTTGCCTGCGTCGTGTTTTTAGAAATGTTGCTCACTGATTTAGCCCTCCGCGTAGCTGTTGCGGCGTGCGGCAAACCTTTTGAAGGGCTTTCCGAACCTCGAGGCATAGTTTTTCATCCGACCAAGCGTCCTGCTTGTCGCGGTCATCTGCGCGCTCGATATCTGCCGGTGTATGGCCGATCCATCCGAGCCGGATGGATATACCGCCAAAGCTATCCACCATTTGTTCAATGCAGCGCTTAACTGCCCCATAACAATTTAGAGGATGGCGTTCTGCCCACACAGAGGATGCATAAATCACCGGTATGCCTTTGGCGGCAGCGTTGTGGATGACAATCTCGGCCATGCGGAGCGATTTAGATTGCGTCTCCCATCCCAGATTTGGATCGTTGCTTGCGCAAGCGAGCATGATGACAACATCGCAATCGGGTAAATTGGGGCAGTCAAGGATGTCTGCCCGAATTGTTGGCGAGCCTGTTGCGTCCATTGTCAAGGCTGACGGGAAACAGGACTTTAGCCTCCTCCCGACAATGCCTTCGCTGCCGATGATGAGTAGTTTCGGGTCAGCAAAGCTGTCAGGGGTGCCCTGTTTTCCTGCTGGCGCGAGAACAGTAGGTTCGTCTGGCTGTGGTTTTTTATGCAACGGCTTTGCCTCCGCTGGGTCCGCTTGGGCGCAAATAGCGGACGCGATTTCAGCCCAAGGCTCACATTCTGTAGTATAACCGTTCTCGGTAAACGCCCAAACTTCGTGTACTGGGCCGGGTGCTTCTGGCCGATGTCTGGCCCTTACCCAATTATTCTTGATCGTAAATGGCTCCAATTCGGCAGATGGTGATTTACCGAAGTCTTTCAGCGCAAAATCACGGTCAGCCTTCTTTTCAAGATCGAAGGCCGTGAGGAGCCATTGCGGTTCCGGGTGCCACTCGGTCGAGCCAAACCAGATATTCTTGGGCAGTATGGTGCGCTCTGATGTCTCGCCGCGATAGTTGGTGTAGTTGAGCGTGACTGGCACGTCCTGTGCAGGCATTTTAGCGACGGCAATCGGAAGCGCCGAGCCTGTCGGTTTTGCTGCCTGCTTCGCTCTGATTTTTTCGACTTTCGTCCAAATGCGAGCAAGCTCAATTTCGCCAGCTTCATGCATATTCAAATCGTGAGCGAGGCAATAAGCCGCTAGCGTTACCATGACGCCGCCGACTTCTTGAGCTGGCGCTCCTTTAGGTCTTGCCCACGTGTAATCCTCAAGCGCTCGAATGCGCTCCCGAGGATAGTCTCCAGATTGAAGCAGCTCGAATACCTCCTCAAGCAAACGGTCACCGCGCTCCAACTTGTCGGCGGAAATCTCCGGACCAAAGCAAGCGATCATCCACGGTTGAACGCGGCTCTGTAGTGTTTCAGCTGGATCCTCTGCCCCAGCGGTTTCGCATTCATACTGCCGACCACGCTCTTCTGCCTTGGCGATCTCTTCGCGCAAGCGGCGCGTCGTGTAGCGAGGCTGTTCTTCGTTGCCAAATTCCGTAGAAAACGCGGCTTCAAGCATTGCGCGGATATCCGCGATGGTGACATTATTTCCCTTGCCGCGCGCGATCAGTGCTGCGCAAGCGGACGATAGTGTTTCCTGTGTGATTTCCATCATCTCTCTCCAATCACACCCGCATCGGCATCAGCACGATGAGGTTTTCTTCGTGGTCGCCATCGGCCCGCAGGATGGCGGGGCTGCCAGCGGTTTCCATGGCGAGGGTTAGCGGGCCGTCGCCGAGGTGGGCCAGGGCGTCGAGGACGTATTTGCCGTTAAACCCCGCTTCGATTTCCAGCGGGCCTTCGACGGTAATGGTTTCCTCGGCCGATCCGGCGTCGGGGTTGTTGACCGACAGCTGCAACTGGCCATCCGAAAACTTGAACTTGACGGCCCGGCCTTTCTCGCTGGAAATGACGATGACGCGCTCGACGGCGGGCCTGATGGCCTTGGCTTCAAACTCAGCCTTCGCCGCGCCCGCCTGCGGAATGACGCGGGTATAATCGGGGAAAGTGCCGTCGATCAGCTTCGAGACGATCCGCAGGCCGGGCATGGTGATAGAGATTCGGCTATCCGTCGCCTCCAGCGTCACGTCGCCATCGGGCAGGTGCGCCAGCAGTGCAGTGACCAGCTTGCGCGGCAGAATGATACAACGCGGGGCAGCGCCTTCGATGCGCAGCCAGCGCTTGGCCAGCCGGTGACCGTCCGTTGCCACCAGAAAGGCACCACCGGCGCCTGGCTCAATAAAGACGCCATTCAGATAATATCGGGTCTCTTCCGTGGAAATAGCGAAGGCGACGGAGGTGAGCGCGGCTTTCAACCCCGACCCGGAGGCGGTGCAACGGGTGGGTTTATCGGCGGTGAAATCCGGCATGATCGGCAGATCATCCAATGGCAGCACCTGGAGCTGAAACCGGGACCGTCCAGACGAGACGATAGCTTGCGTCTTGTCCTCATCCAGCTTGATCTTCACCTGCGCGCCATCGGGAAGCTTGCCGACGATCTCGTCCAGCAGCTTGGCCGCGACCGTGAAAGGGTGAAAATCCATATCAAGATCGGCCGCGAGATCGACGGTGCCTTCAATGTCGAGGTCCGTCATGCGCAGTTGCAGGCCGAACGGTCCACGCTCAAATCCGACATTGGAGAGAATCGGGATGGTGTTGCGGGTCTCGACGATGCTCTTGCGGACTTTCAGCGCGGCGGCGAGGGCGGATTTGCTGGCGGTGATCATGGTGCGACCCTGTCGATATTGGATTTGATGACGCGGAAGGTGTAGGCAGCGACCCATGGGCTCGGCCATATGCTCGGGTCATCGCCGTATTTTTTGGCGAACTTGTTCAAGGTGTGGAAATAGTTGAGGAACGCGCCGCCAGCCGACGACAGGCAGTGATCGATATCCAACACCTTGCGACTATCGACCGGACCCCAATCCATTGACCAGCCGGGGTCTTCCAGCGCTGGGCCTCGGCATTCCAGCCGATAGGTCGCGCCTTCTGCAATGGAATCGGCGTCCGTGATATCTTGCATCCGCATGACGCGGACATCGGTGACAATGAGGGTGAGGCGAGAAGCCCAGCGTGGCATGAACATGCCGGACACCCACCGGATCGTACCCGGCTCTATCAGCCCATCGGCCGCGAAAATGCAGCAGTCGCTATCGCGCAGCTTCGCGGGAATATCCTTGAGGCGTGAGCCGCAACCGCTCCATTCGACATAGGTGCTGACATTGTCGTCCCATGATGGATCGTCTGACGGCGGATCAGGGATAAAGGCTTCTTTGACCCAGAGGCGGTCGCCGACAGAGTAACGCAGGCGGGATGAATAAGGCTTCTCGCGCAACCCTGTGAAGACGGCCTTGGTGCAATCTATGCCGACAAAGCCGTGGAATGCGTCGTAATAGCTGGGGTCTACATCTTTCAGCGTGCGGCGCGTCTGGGTCTTGCGACCGTCCAGCATTGCGCGGACCATCGGGCCGCTGAAAGGGATTGGTTTGTCGGCCATCAGTTCGCCCCTTCGAGGTTCCGGCGCCAATCAAAAAAGCCCAGTGCGCCTTTGACGGGGATAAAATCGACGGGCTGCAGGCTTCGAAGAACGAAATTGAAGGCTAAGACCCCGGGCCGACCAACACAATCAACAATCTCTGCTGTTGCAATGATGCCCTCGGGCTGTCGGCCTTGCCCATCGCCAAGATCATTGCCTCTAGGCCAAAGGTTGAAGCCGCGAAGGCCATGCGCTGTAGCAAGGCAGCCATGCATCTCGTCTATCGGTATGTTTTGGCCAGTGTGAATGCACACTGGTCCGCGAAACCGCGTGTACAAATTGCGTTTTTTAATGTTCTCGCCCAGATTGACGGTGTAATGCGTCCATGGCTGGAGAATCGACAGGGCGAGTTTTGGGAGGTCACTCATCACCTCAGCCTTTCAGCTTATCGCTGGCAAGCTCACCAGCAGTGGTTAAGGTCAGTGGGTTTTGCCCGCCGCGTTTCAGCACCAGTCCGTGGCCGATCAGGGCTTTGATGGTGGCGTCAGTTACGGGAAGGTTCCCCACTCGCCAGTGGCGCCGCGCGCGAACATTGAAGCGATAGAAGCGGATGGCCAGCAGGGCTTCCCGCTGGGCTGGCGTCAGGGTCGCTTTCGGATCGGTCACGGCGGGGTTGCTGGCGAGTGGGGTCATGGTGTTAGACCGTCACTTCCGGCTTGCCTTCATAGGCAGGTAGGTCGGTCTCTTGTTCCGCGCTGTCCAGATCGGCGCGCACCTGGTCGGTGATGTGGATGTCCGGCCGGTAGAGGTGAAAGCTCCAGATCACCGCCCCATTCTTGACGCGGTAGCGCAGGCGCACAGGAATGCGGGCCTTGGTGCCCATGAAGAACGGCGCAATGGAAAGAATGAACAGGCCGGGCACGGAAAGCTTGGCACCGGTAGCGTCCCGATGTTCTTCCTCAAAGGTGATCTGGCCTTCACCGCTTTGCAGGGTGACGTTGTTTTTGACGTTGCTGGCAACGTTGACCTGTAGACCGCGCGAGAGCGTGACCAGCTCATTCGGATAGGCGGTTTTCAAGCTGAACGTGTCCAGGTATTCGTCAATTTCCTGCTGCGTCGGGGCGGACAGATCGGGGATATGATCTTCGATCCACTGCGCAAAGTCTGCCTGGACCATGGGCTCGCCGTTTTGAGCGACCCATGCCTGCCATTCTTCCGACAGCGGGAATGGATATTTGATCCGGTGCTTGCAGTTGTCGGCAGTGCCGCCGCTTTCCGCCTGATGGTAATCGATCACGGCGGTAATGCTGGGGTTCTTCCAGTCGGTTTCGGCGAAAATCACGCTGTCGCTGGTCTTGTGGCGATTGACCAGACTGATGAAGCTTTCCAGCGTTTTGACTTCTGCTGTGCCCAGTTTGACGCGGGGCTTTTCACGGTATTCTTCCAGCAGCGACTTGACGGAAGTCGCCTTGCCGGACTTGCGGTCGATCAATACCGGGATTTGTGACGGCAGGCCGTGAATGGCTTCCGGCAGCTCAACACGCACCAGAGTGGTGCCGGCGTCGTCGGCCATTTCGCGGATGGCGATGATATCGAGGGGCGCGGTCAAGATTACATCGTCTGGGGGTGAGATCGTCATAGTCATGCTCCTTGGGGTTTAAAAGCCTGTGAAATTTGGAAAGCGAAGAGAGGGAAAGGTCAGTTCTGGCGGGCGCCATCGAGGACGCGCGGGCCGCCAAACATGTCGCGCTGGGCCGGATGCTCGGTAGAAAGGGCGCCTTCGTCGGTGGCCCAGAACACGTCGCCGCGGCGTTGAACCTTTGGGATCTTGGTCTTGATCTCGTTGTTGACGGTGACCATGTCGTTGTGCATCTCGAACTTCATGGTGAGCGTGACCTCGCCCTTGAATTTCGTCTTCGGGCTTTCCATCGAGAGATCGCGCAGGAACCCGACAACTTCCTTGAGCTTGGCGGACAGATCCTGGTTCAGCTCTCCATGTTCGAGGATGCCGAGCAGCACGCTGGCTTCATTGATGATTTTCATTAGATTGGTCCTTTCGGCTGTGCCTTCTGGCGTTGCGTTCTGTGCATTTCTGCTTGAACCCAGGGAAATTCAGATTCTCTTTTTGGGTGCCCCACTGGAGGTTGCTGGGCCTGTTGTTCGCCGCGTTCTCATCCAGGTGCATGCATACGGAATCTGCTGATGGTGGTGGCCCGTTGAAGGCTTCGCAAACGAGGCGATGAACCTTGTATGTTTTGCCTTTTAAGACCGTGATGAAGCGAGCTGCGGTCTTTTCCCAGACGCCAAAATGAGGTTCGCCGCCGTATTGCCTCTCTCCTCCATTCGGAAGTCCGGCGACATATGGTGCAACCATGATCCGGCCTTCGCTTGAGGCAAGAAAAGCTGGCGCGCTCGGAACCACTCTCCAGACTTCACCAATCATTGCGAACTCCATCAGAACGGCACCTCGTCATCCATGTCGTCGCGGAAGCCGCGTCCAGCAGGCGCAGCGCGGCTGCCGGTATCGCGGCTTTGGCCGTAATCATCCGGGCTATCGGCGGCGGGCGGGCGGTTGGAAGAGTTGCTGCCCAGCATGGTCAGGATGGCGTTGAAGCCGTTCAGCACGATCTCGGTGCTGTAGCGGTCGTTGCCGCTCTGGTCCTGCCATTTGCGGGTTTGCATCTTGCCCTCGATGTAGACGTGAGCGCCTTTTTTCAGGTACTGCTCGGCAACCTTGCAGAGACCTTCGGTGAAAATCACCACGCTGTGCCACTCGGTCTTTTCCTTGCGGTCACCGGATGTGCGGTCGCGCCAGGTCTCGGATGTGGCAACCCGCAGATTGGCAATCGGCTTACCGTCCTGGGTACGGCGGATCTCCGGATCGGCGCCCAAAAACCCGATAAGAATGACTTTGTTGACGGAACCGGCCATTATGCACCTGCCGTTTCTGCGAACAGGTCACCGACTGCTTTCCTCTCAATGAACATTCTGCATCGCTGATTGATGATGCCGTCTCGCGGGATGAGCATGTGCAAAATGCTGTCGGGATTGTTGCATTCCCGATAATTGAACAGCATGTGGGCCGCCATGACTGGGCAGCCATCGTCGTGGACGCAGCGAGAGCAATGCTCTTCGACGTAGTCCATCCCCTCGGATGCGTTGGAAAAATAGGCCATCACGCACCTGCCTTTTCGGGCATGGCATTTTCTCGATGCAACCGAAGCGTAACGGCGGTGATGTTCTCCGCGACCGCCGCGATCTTCTCGGCGGCCTCTTCAATGTTGCTTGTGTTGGCGAAGATCAAAACCGCCAGAATGCCGCCCAGTGCCATCACTGCGGCTTCAGGGCTCTCATCCTCGACAAACTCACGGATATCGTCCGCAAGCCGGGCGGCGTTGGCGCGAATTTCGCTATCTTCCATTGTAAAAACTCCTCCAGTTCACCGGCTCTTGGCTGGCTTGGAAATATGGGCGAGGTGGGCCAGCCGGCAGGCGTCTATGCGGTCCTGGCCGAGTAGGCGGATGGCGAGTTTGATGAAGGCCTCTTCGGCCTTGGCTGGACCCCATGGGGTGATGGCCCCCTTCAGCTTCGGCTGGCGGTATTTATCGATGGGGTAAAGCTCCTGGCCGCGCAGGAAGAGTGCGCGGGCTTCCGCGCCCAGCATCATCGTGTCCATGGCGTGGACCAGCTTGCGGTCTCCTGATTTCCAGGCGCTTGGCGGTGGCAGGTGCAGAGCGCTGTAAATTGCCGTGTCCCAGCCGTTTTTCAGGGCGGCTATGGCGGTGCGGAAAGCGACGGCCACGCCGATTTCTGCCGTCTGTTGGCGGATCACGGCGGCAATGGCGTCCTGCGCCGGGCGGGTCCAATCGCCCAACAGATATTCATGGCCATCGTGAAACAGAAACAGCGCTGCCAGCATCGAATCTGCGCGCTCATTCAGCAGCGCCTCGGTGCCCATCACGCTATGCTGCGCCACGCTATAGCCGCCAGCCTCCGGAACACCGTTGAACCGGTTGATCCGCGACAGCGCCGACGCCATCTTGTAGACGCAAACCTCGCCGGGGTGCGGCGCAACCAGATCAACGGTCGACCCATCGGCGCGGAAAGATGCGACGGGCGCGCTGGCGAGGCGGGTCATGAGCGATTGTCCAGCGCGGCAGAGAGACGCGCCTGGAGAAATTCGGGCCAGCCGGAATACGTGGCCCTGATTTTGTAGCCGAGGCGATATTCCAAAATGAAATCAGACTTGGCTTCTGGCGATGGCAGATCATAAGCAAAAGCAATAGCTGCCTCGGCTCTAACCGCGCGCCTCCGCAGATCATAATTTTCCTCACGTAGCCGGCTATTGCTGTTCCAGAGCCAGAAAACCAAGCCAACGCATATCAAAATCACCCACAGAACCAGGATGATAAACAAGGAATTGTAGAGTGCGGCGAAGGCATCCTGGAGAGCTGTGAGCATATCGATCATCGCGCCAACTCCATGCCGATCAGCCGGAGCTGGTTACGGATTGTGTCGGGCAGGGTGGCCAGCACATCGATGTCGCTGCGGGTATCCACGTGCGCGCATGGATCAAGTTCGCGGAATGTGCGGACGATGATCATTTTCAGCCGATGGTTCTCGCGGAAAAGGGCGTCTTGCTCTTGCGGTGTCATGGCCGCCTCACGCGCTGCAAGCGATCATGAAGCCGATGGCGAAAGCACAGGGCGACATGAAAGCGATCTGGTGGCGGGCGATGAGGCCCCACGCATCAAATGAAGATTGTGTTTCTTGCGAAATACCTGCCTTTGGTGCAGTATTTTGCACAGGGGCAACGGTTGGGGATTTAAAATGCGAAGACTTATCATCGCCTGTGGCATGGCAATTTGCCATATTTTGCCAGTTCAGGCGGGCGCTCGTGAGAACGCTCTCAATCACATTGCGCAGGCTATGGCTGGTGCGCAAATGTGTGATCGGATCGAGCTGAACACCGGCACAGTTGCCGCGATTGCTTATGTTCATGGCGTTGATATCGCCAGAGACACGCAGGAGTTGACCACGCAAGTCAGGAACCAAATGGCACCATTTCAGGGACAAGACCCTGAGATTGCTTGTGTAGCTGTTTTGATGCTTTACGGGCCAAACGGCATTAATGTGCCGGGCCTTGTCCGTGAAAAATGACATGGTGTTCCCCTTGTTCGCGCCTTGTGCCCGCCGCCCGGTGGATCGTAGGGGCGAAGGCGGCGGGCTGGGGGCTATCCACCGTGTGGTTTCAGTGGATGCGTACAAACGTATGCGTACAAGAGGTTACTGTCAACGCAAAATGCGTACAAAAAACCGTGGATTGCAATAATCACGCGGTAATTGTTGAATTTAAACGGATTTTTCTGTTGATAAGGCACATGAAGGCCACTTGTGCGCATTTTTTTGCGCACAAGTGGCGGAATTCACGTTGCGTTTGTGGTGCGACGCAGCCAGTTCTGTCTTAAAGGCCAAACATTTCGTTTATGCTGAGAACTTTATGAACTGCGATAATGTGGGATGAAGGTATGCTGACCGTCGGTTTTCCATAATTATGTTTGCCGATAACGATTTGCCCACCACGACGGTCCTTAAGGATGCCCAGGGATACAACTTCGCGGCCTTCTTCACCTTTCGAGCGTACAATGACGGTATCGCCGGGCCGCACTGGGCGATCTGGATTGATAAAAATAATGTCTCCCGGATAAAATTGGGGCTGCATGGATTCGCCCTCGACGAAGAGGGAATAAAGTCCCTTGGCGCTGGACATGGCAGGTGGCCGGGCCACGTAATCCACCACTTCATCGCGCAATGCAAAACTGCCGTTGACCAGCGAACCAGCTGCAGAGCCCAGCACAGGCACGTCTTTAGCGGTTGTTGCGGTTGGGGCGGGGCCGACTGATGATCGGCTAAACGCCAGGGTCGTTATGTCTTGCGCAGTTTCGGTCTCGGGAGCCGCGCTTTCTGCTTTGCCGGTGCGAAGCCATGCTTCAGAGCATCCCAGCGCCTCAGCCAACTGATGTAGCGTTTTCTTGCGCGGCACGGCTTTGGGGCGGTCGAACATTACCCGCAGGTAATTTCTGTCCAACCCAGCGGAAACTGAGGCCTCGTTTTCTGAAAGCCCAAGTTCCGTGAGGCGTGCTCTGATTCTAGCCTGTACCGGATTTTCCATGCCGGATTTATCGCCTGCCGATGAAAAAATCGGAATGCGTACATTTGTCTGTTGACTTTCCTGTTTTTTGTACGCAGTTTGTACGCCATGAAGATGAGAAATCAGATCATTGTTGTCGCCGACCTCTACGCCGCTCATTGCGGCGTATCGAGGAAGACGGTGTCTTGGCAAGTGCTGAGCCGTAGCACGAAGCTGGATAACATTGTTGACGGTGGCGACATTACCACCGGCATTTTCGAACGGGCCATGCAGTGGTTTTCCGACCGTTGGCCGGATGATCTGGTCTGGCCGGATGGTATCACCCGTCCGCAGCCCGCTCTCATTCCGGAGGCTGCCGAATGACTTGTCAGCCTCCTTTCCGTTCCTCCCGCGCCGGGTCTGGTCGTTTCCCGGTGCCATCTTGCCGCCGGATTGGGGGGTGTTCCCGGTCGTTGTGCGGCTCTCCTGCCGGGGCTGGGGGCTCCCGGTTTCGGCAGGAGGATTTATCTGGGTCATATCTGCCTCGAAAATGAGTGAAAGCTAAAGTTAAGTCCCTGTTTCTGTTGCGGTTCTAGCCGCCCGCGCGGGGCAATTCACGAAAACAAATCGGCGAAAAATATCCTTGACTTCCGGGGAGGGAAAAGTGCGCGCAATTAACAAAGATCAGGCCGCCGCCTTGAAGGGCGCTACCCGCCGTGCAGTCCAGATGGCGGGCACGGCGGAATGCTTTCAGCACACGACCCGCGTCGGCAAGGCGCCGCTGTCCAACTATGCCAGCACGTCCGAAGACAACGCGGAAAAATTCATGCCGCTCGATATCGTGTTGGAAGCGGACCTTGAGGCTGGATCGCCTGTCATCACCGAACAGCTCGCCCGTTTGCAGGGCTATCGGCTGGTGAAGGACGAGCCGGAGGCGGCACCCGCCAGCCTGGACCTGATCGATTTGCTGAAAATGGACAGTGTGGTCTCGGCGCTGAAACAGGTGGTTGTCGAGGCCCTCGACGAAAACGGCTCCGGTGGCCGGTCGATCACCACAGGCGAGGGTCGAGACATCGGCCGCGAGGGCGAAAAGCTGATCAGGAATATCCGTGAGATCATGCGGAAAGCGGGGGCAGGGCTATGACCCCGGTTGAACAGAAGCTCCACGATGCCCGCCGTCGCCATGACCATGATATCAACGTTGCCGCCTTTGCGCCCAGCCCGCCGATGGATCGGCGCACCTGCCGGGAGTGTGGATCGGCGCTGACGATTGCCGAGGTAATCGAAAAGCACTGCATCCGTTGCGCGGACATAGTCGCGGAAGTCCGGAGGGAGCTGCTGTGAAAAGCCTTGTCGTTTCCTTTCAGGACCGCAAGGTCATGACGTTTCTGGATGCCCAGGCCGCCCGGTTTAATTGCTCGCCGCGTCATGTGGTGCTGGCGCTGACCAAGGCGATTGCCAAAAGCGATCTGGTCGATGCTGTTCTGGACGGCGAAACGCCGCAAGAGCTTTGCCCCAACGCCCGCCTGACCCGGCATAATCAGCCGCTTGGATTGCGGCAAAAGAAGGTGCTCGACTGGTTTTTGACCCAGCCGGGGCGAGAAGTGCGCATTGGTGCCAAACGTCTGGCCCGCCAAATCGGTATCGGCCCGGACGTGGCGGCGCAGGTGATGATCAGCCTTCGCAAGGCCGGCTACCTCACTGTGGTCGAAAAGGGAAAGCCTGGCGGACCGGCGACACTTTATAAGGTCAATGGGGGTGACGTGGCATGAACTACGTCGATTTCCTTAAAAACAAAGTCCAGATGGCCCCGCAAGGCGGGTTTGATGTCTCGTTGGACGAAATCAATCCCATTCTCCTGCCGCATCAGAAGGCGATGGTCGTATGGGCCTGCCGTGGTGGACGGCGCGCAGTGTTCGCCAAGTTCGGGCTTGGCAAGTCCGTTATACAAATCGAGATCCTGCGCATCATCACCGCCAGGTTTGGCGGTCGCGGGCTGATCGTTACGCCGCTTGGTGTGCGGCAGGAATTTCGCCGCGATGCGCATATGCTGGCAACCGGCGATCACCCACGCATTACCGATGCGCAGCGCGCCGAGCTGCGGGCCTGGCAGGCTGGTCGGCCTGATCGTATCCCCACGCTTGAATTCATCCGGTCGATTGATGATGCCGGTGCCACCGGCCTCTACATGACCAATTACGAGACGGTGCGCGATGGGAAACTGGACCCGCATCAGTTTGATGCTGTCAGCCTCGACGAAGCGTCGTGTCTGCGCGGCTTTGGTGGTTCCAAGACGTTCCGCGAATTCATGCGGTTGTTCGATGGGGTGCGCTTCAAGTTTGTTGCCACGGCCACGCCAAGCCCCAACCAGTTCATTGAGCTTCTGGCCTATTCGGCCTTTCTCGAAATCATGGATGTCGGGCAAGCAAAGACCAGGTTCTTCAAGCGTAATTCCGAAAAAGCCGACAGCCTGACCATCCACCCACACAAGCAGCGTGAATTCTGGCTGTGGGTGGCAAGCTGGGCGCTGTTTGTGCAGAAGCCTTCCGACCTCGGCTTTTCCGATGAGGGTTACGACCTGCCAGCCATGGTGGTGCATTGGCACGAATTGCCTGCCGACCATGCTAGCGCCGGTGCGGAAAAGAATGGCCAGTCCCGGCTGTTTCGCAATGCCAGTGCATCGCTGTCGGATGCGGCGCGCGAAAAGCGTGACAGCCTGCCGGTGCGGATCGCCAAACTGATGGAATTGCGGGCGGAAAACCCCGATGCGCACCGGCTGATCTGGCACGATCTGGAAGCCGAGCGGCTTGCCATCGAGGCGGCAATTCCAGGCATTGCCACCGTTTACGGTAGCCAGGATCTCGACGCGCGCGAAGAGACGATCTGCGCCTTTTCCGATGGGCGGTTGCCGGAACTGGCGGGCAAGCCGTCGATGCTCGGGTCCGGCCCGAACTTTCAATATCACTGCTGGTGGGAAATCTTCCTCGGCATTGGCTTCAAGTTCAACGACTTCATCCAGGGCGTCCACCGCATCTACCGCTTCATGCAGGACCACGAGGTGCGCCTCGACCTCATCTACACGGAGGCCGAGCGGCCGGTGCGAGACAATCTGCAAGAAAAATGGCAGCGCCACGAGGAGCAGATGCAAATCATGACCGATATCATCAAGGAATACGGCCTTTCCAGCGCCGCCATGGCCGCCACGCTGCAACGCTCGCTTGGCGTCGACCGAATCGAGGTTTCCGGCGACGGTTACCGGCTGATCAACAATGATTGTGTGCTGGAAACCCAGATGATGGCCGCCGACAGCGTCGACCTGATCGTCACCTCCATTCCGTTTTCGACCCAATACGAATATTCGCCGAATTACTGCGATTTCGGCCATACCGACGATAACGATCATTTCTGGCAACAGATGGATTTCCTCATTCCCGAACTGCTGCGGGTTCTGTCACCGGGCCGGATTGCCGCCATTCATGTAAAGGACAGGATTGTGCCGGGTGGCCTGACGGGGCTTGGTTTCCAGACCGTCTATCCGTTCTCGGATGATTGCGTTGCCCGCTTCAAGCAGCATGGCTTTGCCTTCCTGTCCCGCAAGACCATCACGACAGATGTGGTGCGGGAAAACAACCAGACCTATCGGCTCGGCTGGTCCGAGCAGTGCAAGGATGGCAGCCGGATGGGCAATGGCATGCCGGAATATCTGCTGATCTTCCGCAAACCACCCTCCGATGCCTCAAACGGCTATGCTGATCGGCAGGTGAAGAAGGACAAGCGCCAATGGAGCGGCGCCGATGGTGCATGGTCGAATGAGACTGGCTATTCCCGCGCCCGGTGGCAGCTCGATGCGCATGGTTTCATGCCAAGTTCCGGCAACCGGTTGCTGACCATCCAGGATCTGGCCGGGCTGGAGCATCATCAGATCTTCAAGCTCTGGAAGCGCTACTCTCTCGATTCGGTCTACGATTTCGAGCATCATGTGAAGATTGCCGAGGTGCTTGAAGAGCGGGGCATGCTGCCCTCGACCTTCATGCTGTTGCCGCCGCATTCCAAGCATAACGATGTCTGGACCGATATCACCCGCATGTTGTCCATGAACACGTTGCAGGCGCAGGCAGGCAAGGAAATGCACCTCTGCCCGCTGCAATTCGACATCGTCGACCGGGCTATCAGCCAATATACCGAGCCGGGTGAAACGATATTCGATCCGTTTGGCGGGTTGATGACGGTGCCTTACCGGGCCATCAAACTCGGTCGTAAGGGCATCGCGACTGAATTGAACCCGGCCTATTTTCTCGACGGCTGCAAATATGTCGAGGCGGCGGCCCGCGATATGGCGATGCCCAACCTGTTTGACCTGCTGGAGGCGGCCCAGTGATCAGCGCCAGCAGCAAACCACCGGCCGCGCCGGGTCTCTACGTCGTCACCAACTGCCCGCAGGCGGCGGCCATCGATCTCTTTCATTGCGATCTGGAGTTGGTGCCCGCATGGGCGCGGATCGTCAGTGATGTTGGCGACCTTGCGGCGATCCCGACCAATGCCAAGGTTATGGCGCTTTGGTTTGGGCCGATAGGCATTCACCTCCATCAGCGGAGCATGATCGAGCAGGAATGGCGCGAAGAGCGGCGGCGGCGCTCATTCAATGATGATTTCGGAGCGCATGAGGCCGCGTTGAAGGCCTGGCATGACAAGCGGTGGGCCGTCGATGCTCCTGCCATGACAGCGGAACCGCCACCCGCACCCTCCGCGTCGGTTCCGCCTTCCTCCCTTCCTGCGGTCTGTCAGCCTGATCGGGCCGCGCCGTCTTCCCTTCCCAGAAAATCGAGGTGGTCATGACATCCATTGCCCTTTTCAGCGACAAAACCCCCGCAACGATGTCACCGCAAACCTTTGCCGACCTGAGTGAAGCGGACAAGACCTTGTTTGCCCGCCTGATGCGCGAGCGCGCGGTGTTCAAGACAGATGTGGAAGAGGCGACAGGCCTGCCATTCGCAGAGATCCACGCACTTTGCGAGAAAGATCACCGTCCGTTGGTTTTGAATGAGGGTGACACCACAGGCTGGGGTCGGGGCCAGGACGAAGGCGACCTTTCGGGGCCAGCCCTCAAGCTTTTGACGCTGATGCAACAAGCCGGTGGCCCGGTGGCAATGCCACAGGCTGAAATGGAGCGGCAGGCCGGTCTGGCGGCGCGCTCTTCCCGGTGGATTTTGGAAAGTCTGAAAGGTCGCGGGCTGATCGTCTGCCTGCGCCGGGGCAAGGGGTCTCGACAGGCCACATGGTCGATCACGGACGCGGGCCGCGAGGCGCTGGCCGCTTCATTGGCGGAGGCGGCCGATGCGTGAGAAGCAAAAAGTCACCCTGATCATCGCGCCCAGCCGGGAAGCGGCCGGGCTCACGCTGGACGCCTGGCGTGTGCCGCGTGGCCGCCTTGGCGATGGCCGTGCGCTGCGCGTCATCACCTGCCCGGAAGGCTTGCGAGGCTGGCATGAAGGCACGGCCTGCCTGATCGATTTCAACCTGTTTGGCCGGGACGACGTGCGGCTGAAGGATCTTGCCCAAAGCCTGCTGACCCACGGTCGGCTGAGGCGAATCGGGTTCAAGGAATTGCGCGAATTGCGTGGGGAGCACGGTTCCCGTGGGGAGGTGGTATCATGAATATGAGCTTTTTGCCGGACGATTTCCGCGCCTCGACCTCCACGCCTGCATTGACCGCTGGTCGCCCGATGATCGTTGATAGCTTTGCTGGAGGCGGCGGTGCATCCACCGGCAGTGAAATGGCTTTGGGCCGATCACCGGACATTGCCATCAACCACAATCCGGCGGCGCTGGCGCTGCATGCGGCCAACCACCCGGAGACATTGCATCTTTCCGAAAATGTCTATCGCGTCGATCCGCTCGACCACATGCGCGGTAAGCATATCGGGCTGATGCATTTCAGTCCCGATTGCAAACATTTCTCCAAGGCCAAGGGCGGCAAGCCAGTCGAGCGGAATATCCGTGATCTCGCCTGGATCATTCCCGGCTGGATCGAACGTATCCAGAAAAGCGGCGGCAAAGTTGATGTCGTCACCATGGAAAATGTCGAGGAGTGGAAGGATTGGGGGCCGTTGCTGCAAACCGAAAAGGGCCTGATGCCCGATCCGGAACGGCGTGGCGAAACCTTCGCTGCCTGGAGCAAAGCCATCAAGAAGCTCGGCGGCAAGATGGAATTCCGTGAAATCCGGGCTTGTGACTTCGGCGCACCGACAATCCGCAAGCGGTTGTTTCTGGTTATTCGGTTTGATGGCAAGCCGATTGTATGGCCAGAGCCAACGCACGGCGCACCTGGTGATCCCGACGTTATCTCGGGCAAGAAACAGCCATGGCGCACGGCGGCAGAATGCATTGACTGGTCGCTGCCATGCCCGTCGATATTCGATAGTGCCGATGACATCATGGTCAAGCATCGCCTTCGGGCGGTGCGGCCTCTGGCAGATGCCACGATGGCCCGTGTGGCGAGGGGCATGAAGCGCTATGTTCTCGATGCCGAACGGCCATTCCTTGTCAATCTGACCCATGGCGCCCGCCTTGAAGATGTCGATGACCCGTTCAAAACGATTACGGGCGCGAACCGTGGTGAAAAGGCAGTCGTTGCACCGCATCTGGTGTCTGTTGCCCACGGATATAGCGGCGGAAGGCGGGAATATCCGCTGGATGATCCAATGGGCACCGTCACCAGCGGCGGGATTTCCCATGCGGTTGTTGCCCCGCATCTCGCGTCTTATTACAGCCACACCGATGGACGGTCGGAGCGCGTGTCCGATCTTTCTCAGCCGATTGCGACGATCCCAACTGAAAATCGGCATTCGCTAATCGCGCCGCATGTCATGACCATGCGCAACTCAGGCAAGCCTTTCAATGGCGCAGATGAGCCGACCCATACGATAACCGCCGGTGGCGCTGGCCTTTCCGTTGTCGCCCCTGTCTTGACCCACGCGCAACAGGGTGGCGCTGTCCGGCCCATTGATGCGCCGCACCACACAATCTGCGCCAGCGCGAAAGACCAGAATGCCGTCATCATCCCGTCGCTGGTCGGTTGCGGTGGCCGCGCTGGTCAAAGCCGCCCGCGCAGCGGTGATGAGCCAACGGCGACAATAACCACCAAGGCGGATGCCTGCGTTGCCGCGGCGTTCATTGCCCAGCACAATAATGACAGCCGCCGCAAAGGTGGCGTCAACCCGGGCCGGGCGGCTGATGAGCCGCTTTCAACCGTGACGCAGACCGGCGCGCAACAGGGCGCGGTTTCGGCATTCATTGCCCGCCAGTTCGGAACGTCCACCGGCCACGGCATTGATGAGCCTGCGGCGACCGTCATGGCGGATGGTGGCGGTAAATCGCAACTGGTGGCGCCATATCTCCAGAAATATTACGGGACAGGTGACGGCGCTCGCCTCGACGACGCAATGCATACCGTGACGGTCAAAGACCGCTTCGGTCATGTCGAGGCAGGTATGTCAGTGCCGCCATTCACGGTCGATCAGGAAGACCGGGCGCGCCAGGTCGCCGCCTTTCTGCGGTCCTACGGTTTCTGGGATGAGCGGGAATTCGTCACCCTTGATATTGGCGAACAGACCTATGTCGTCGTCGATATCGGCATTCGCATGCTGACCCCGCGCGAGCTTTACAATGCGCAGGGTTTCCCGCCCGATTACGTCATTGATGGCGGGTGGACAGTCCCCGAATCGGGTGGCGACCCTGTATGGGTCAGTTTTCCGAAGAGTGTGCAGGTGTCATGCGTCGGTAACAGCGTTTCGCCGCCGCCCTATGCGGCTATCGTCGCGGCAAATTGCCCGGAACTGATGGTTTGGCGCGAGGCTGCCGAATGACCAGCCCCATCATCGACGACTTCGTCACCCGTGCCCGTGATGTTACCGTATCGGAGGCCGCTGACCGGCTCGGGATCAGCGAAACCAAAGGCCGCACCGAATATCAGGGACCGTGCCCGCGCTGCCATGATGGCAAGGATCGGTTTTCCGTCAACCGCACCAAGAATGTCTTCAATTGCCGCACCTGTGGCGGCGGGCGTGACGGGATTGGTCTGGCCGCTGTCTGGCGCGATCTCGATCTGCGCAACCGTGCTGAATTTCTGATGGCCTGCGGCCATGCCTTGGGCGAGACGGTGCCAGCCGAGGGCGAGCAGGAAACGGAAGAGCAGCGCCTTGCCCGCGAACAGCGAGCGGCGGATAGCCGCGCCAAGGCCGATAAGAAGCGGGCCGAAAACGATGCCAAGGCCGATAAGGAGCGCCAGAAGGCCATTACCCTCGGGCGCAACCTCTGGCTCAATGCGCTGGATTGCCTTGCCGCTGGCCAGCGTGAGGCGGAAGGCTATGCGCTGATCCGCCGGTACCTGCGGCTTCGCACCGGCTTCTGGCCGCATGATGGTGTGTTCGAGCATATCCGCTTCCTGCCTCGCGCCACCTATTACCACGGCCAGGATGAGCTTGGCCGGGTGGCCGCTCTCTATACCGGTCCGGCGCTGTCCGTGCCCTTCGTCAATCTCGAAGGCCGGATCACCGGCAGCCAGCAGATATGGATTGATCTCGCCAACAAACCGAAATTCCGCCCGCAACTGATCGATGCCGAGGGTAAGCCGCTGTCATCCAAAAAGATGCACGGCGCCAAGAAAGGCTCGATCCTGCCGGTGTTTGGCAGTCCGGAGGCTACGCGCTGGGTGGTGGGCGAGGGGATCGAAAACCCCGCCGCATGGGCTGGGCCGGAAGGCTGGCGCGAAGACACGTTCTACCTCGCCGCCGGCGACATCGGTAATCTCGCCGGTCCGCGTGACCCCGCCTCGGATTTCAAACACCCGACGCTGAAAAATCAGGACAGCGCCGGACGCTGGCGCCGCGTCAACGTCCAGGGACCGGCGCCAAAGCCCGACCTTGAGCCGAACGAGGCCATGCAGGTGCCTGCCCATGTGACCGAGCTGCTGGTGCTGGCCGATGGCGATAGCGAACCGGTGCAAACCGCCGCCTGCCTCGCCCGCATGTCCTCCCGCCTGAAGCGGCCGGGCTTGGATATTCAGATCCAGTTCCCGCCCCAAGGGACCGATTTTTCAGAAGCCTTTGCCGCCGTGCGAGGGGAGGAATGATGATGCTAAATCCACTCAAATGGTTCGGCGCTCGATATTGGCTATTTATGATCCCCTTTATGGCCGGATCATTTGCCAATGGCTTCAAGGTTGCATGGTTTGGGTTCTGGCCTGCGGTTGGGGTCGTTTTGGCCGTCACCTTGATGGCTGTCGCGCTGTTTCGCTTCATCCTTGATCGCTACTGGACACGCAAGCCATGACAGAGCCGAAAAAACCGGACCTGCCGGAATCTGTCCGCAAGATATTGGAAGACGCCGAGGCGCAGCGGCGGGCCTATGCTGGCCGCCCGGACCCTCTGCCTATTGATGAGCCGGAACCGGATGAGGATGTCCTAGAACTGTCTGGGCCGGAAATCCTCGAAGAATGCGCGGCCCTGCCAGAAACCGACATCGGCAATGCCAACCGGCTGCTGACCCGATACGGCCGGTTTTTGCGCCATGTGACACATGTGGGCTGGCACGGGTTCGATGGTCAGCGCTGGATGGAGGATGCATCCGGCGCCGTGGTGCGCCGTTTCGCTCATCGCACCGCCGAGCTGATCGATGATGAGGCGATCCTGTTGGATTGTTCGTCCAAGGAACAGGCTGCCATCGAGGCCGGGCGCGATGCGGCGAAAAAATTGCAGGACATGGGCCGCCCGCCAACCGTGCGCGAAGCCGTCGACGATGATCGACTGGCGGAATTGAACGGTTTGATCGCCGATATGAAGGAAGCCGAACGGGAAAAGGTCATGATGGGCACCCCGAAAGCCGAATGGCCGGAGGAAGCCCATGTGCAGCATCAGAAAATCAAGGATCGGATCAAAACCGGCCAGCAGGCGGAACGCGCGCGCCGCAAGATGGTGGATGCCACGTCCTCCTGGACACCAGAGCAATATGCCGAATATGCCGAACTGGAAAAGATGGTCGACGCCATGGATGAGGTGGAAGAGGGGCGGCGTGGCCGCATGTCTTCCCGCCACAGCCATGCCAAGAGCGCGGCCGGGACATCCAAAATCGACAACATGCTGAAAGAGGCGGTGCCTTATTGCTCGCTTGATGTGAAGGATCTGAATACCGATCTCTACGCCATCAATTGCCAGAGCGGCACGCTGCGGTTTTACTGCCGGGTGGTTGAGGGCGTGCGGCGCTGGAAAATCCGGATGGACAAGCATCAGCCGGAAGATCTGATTTCCAAGATGGCAGAAGTGGATTTCACGCCAGACGACGATTGCCCGACATTTCGCAACTTCCTGAAACAGGTGATGCCGAATGTCGAATATCGCAACTTTCTGCAACGCTATCTCGGTTATTGCCTGCTGGGCATGACAGGCGAGCAGTGCCTGCTGTTTTTCTACGGCGCGGGCCGCAATGGCAAATCCACCTTCGTGGACTTGATGGTGGATATACTGGCGGATTATGCCGCATCCATGTCGATTGATAGTTTCGCTGGCGAAAAGCGCCGATCCGGCGCCGAGGCCACGCCCGATCTGGCCCGCCTTCCCGGCGTGCGCCTGGTGGCGGCCTCGGAGCCAGAAATGGGCGTGCAGCTCAAGGACGCGCTGATCAAATCCCTGACCGGCGGCGAACCGCTCCCGGTGCGAAAGCTCAACCAGGACTTCTTCGAGCTGATCCCGCAATTCAAAATCATCCTGTCGGGCAACCATAAGCCGATCATCAAGGACGATTCTGACGGCATATGGCGCCGCGTAAAACTGGTGCCGTGGGAAATCCAGATACCGGAAGAGGACGTAGACCGCGACCTGCCGCGCAAATTGCGCGAGGAGCGCAACGGCATATTCGCCTGGATGGTGGCGGGGGCGATTTCCTATCTGGAAGGTGGGTTGCAGGAACCTCAGGGCATTAAGGACGCAACGTCGGAATATCGTGAGGAAAGCGATCCGATCGGTTCATTCATCCGCCATGCATGCATCGTGAGTGGTGACCCCAATGACAAAGCCTTCCCGCCCGAATTATTCGCTGCATACCAACGCTACGCGAAAATGGAAGGCTTGGCAGAATTCCATAGCAACACCTTCAATAAGCGCCTGCCGGATCGGGCCAAAAAGACGTGGCGTGGGCCGGACGGGTCAATGAAGCAGTTCGTGAAGATGCATTCGAATGGAACGGTCTATACCGGGATTTACATCAAAACAGAATGGCGGCCAGAGGCGCCAGAAGGCAGCAACTACGAGCCATTTCAATGAAGCTGACGGCATCCCATCATATTGATAATAAAAAGCCGCCAATATGGCGGCTTTGCAATTCACTTGAGTCTATAGGGATTGCGATAGTCAGCGAAATCGAAAGCCGTTCACGGCCATAGGCGGACGTATCATCATCCTTGATCTTTGCAGCATCAGATCGTTGAATTTCTCCAAATCTTCCTTTGCTGCATCGTCGCTTATGATTTTCGCGACCAGCTCTTCAGATTCCCTGTCTATCAATGACTCTATGGACTCTTCGAAGCCGATATGGGGTTTCATAGCTAAGCTCATTTTACTACCTCCCGAGAATCAACTTTATGCTCCTTGATGCCTTTTTCAAGCTTTCGTCTGATCGAAATCGACGCTGCGACCATTTTAGCCAGCGCCCTTACGGCTTCAATTGGCTTAACCCCTGCTTCTGGTGCCAAATTAAAATGTCGAGGCTCATTAGAAGTCGCAATCGCAATTCCCCAAGGCTTTTGGTCGCTTTCGACATGAATTGGAACAAGAGCCATTGACACGTATCGTTCTGTATCATGGTTTTTGTTTAAGTGCTGCGGCGCTCCAAGCACGCTGGCAACGGCCGGATCATTGGCATCTTCGATCACAACCTCTTTAAGATTAGTGTAAGCCAATCCTAAAAAACCTGCGCCGGCAGGCCATGCCCTCGCCTTGGAGATATCGCATTCGATCGCCCTTAACTTTTGTACGAGGCAGAGTTCTTCTCCGCCATCCTCTTTGACGCAGGCCTTATATATGCCAACGGTCCATTGATGGTGCGTTTCAAATCCCAGTGCCATGGGTAGGCAAGGTTGGGTAGCGAGGAGGATGCGATCAGCTAAATCAGCCTCCTCAAACTTGCTGAAGTCCATCCTCTCTAAAGCGTGGGCCATCAAATAAGTCGATAAATACGCGTTTGCCGCCCGACGCATGTCTGCTTCGTAAAGAGCATAGAGGCTCCGACCCGACTCGAGCTGCGCCTCTAGATCTTTTGCTTCTTGAAGTGCAGCTCTTGCGATCATCAGGTGTTCTGGCGCATTTCTGTCAGTGAAAAGAGCATATAGGCCACCCATGACGGCAAGTACGCTTGCGGCGATCCCTACTATTTGAGATGTTGAAGGCAATCCGTTCGGCCAGTCAGTGAACTGGCAAAGCGTTGCTACCCCGCCGGCGATTACCAGAAAGACAAGCTTCATAGCTTTTGCCCCGCGCGCAGCGTCTTTCAAATATTGCCCGATAGACCGGTCTAAATTTTCGATAGTCTCCATTTTCCCCTCTTCCGCCAAGCCGTGGGCGGCTGGATCAAATCCAATTGATTTCAGCGAGAACGCCGCAGCTATCCGGCAGCAAAAAAACTGCGGCAATCGCCGCTGGAATGCGTTGCATCTGAAATGTCCCCTTGCCCCCAATGGCAAGGGATAGTTGCAACATTAGGTATGGCTTGTCTAGTCTTTGGGGAATGACCTAGTCGGCGCTCCGCCACCAAAAGAGCGAGATTGTTGTCTCTCTCACGTCAACACTGCTTTTCGTTGCCTGGATGATAAATGTCATGCCTAGAAGAATGAGCATTGGTAGTTTTGCGTTCGTTCCGTTGAGGATGAAAATTTCGACGGTCTCTACCTTGTTTCTCTTGCATTCTCTGCTCAATCTCGGCCATAAATCCCGGACCCTTCGTTGGAATGCGAGGACCGCGAAGCGTTTGACGGTCCTTCATCTGAGACAAGGGGTGTAGGGACGGAGCGCTAGGAGCGCAAATTATTCGGCGCGGAGCGCTAGCCCCAAAGGTCTGGAACGGTAGACCGAAACAAATTCAAATACTTGCCAGAATTGGAACGCTAGGAGAGCAAAACTGCGGCCTTCGCATGTGCGCGCGCCATTTCCTATTTCCTTCGATATGAAGTGTGTATTGATGGTGGCGCTTTGTAATAAGTGTTTCCCGTGCGCGTCATGTTGGGCCGCACTTTACCTCTCCTACCTCTCCATTCTGTTTTAAGTGTATGATTTTATTTACTTCTATCTCTCCATTTGTTATATTTTTATCTCTCCATTTTGATTTGTTATCTCTCCTACCGTTCCAAAAAACAGGAATAAGGGGTTCTTCCATGAAGAAAATGAGGATTGAAGCCTTTCTGAATTGGGCTTTCACGAAAGAACTGTGTAAGGCGGGCTCTGGATCGGGTAGCTCTGCAGTTGTCGGATCGGCTTGGTCCATGGTGAGTGATTTTGCGACCCTTGGAACGTTGATCGATAAGAGCCCAAATGTGTATGGTGTGATTGCTGGATATACAGAGGAGGGCGACCCGCACCCGGACGCGCTGCGGGCTGGTGCAGCCGTGAGAGGCCTGATCGACTTCGGCTTCGATATCCCTGAAGATTGGAGCCTGTTCCCTGACTGGCCAGACGAGCATGGTCTGGTCGCGGCGGAAGTGGCGCGGGTACGGGAAGAGGTGTTGATCAAGGGCGACCGGCTGGCAGGCAGTCATATGGTGGCGCTGGTTACCACATGCGCTATTCTGAACCGTGGCCCGGACTGGCGTGCAAAGAAGCCTGGCGAGGGAATGGTGATGAGCCCGGATGGCAAGCCGAAATGGTTTGCTCTATCTAAATCCAAGGATGCATTCGGCCGATCCTACACCCTGGAGGTGGATGGCTATAACCGCCGGTCGCGTCGTCCAGTGAAGGGGGCCTATCGGAAGTATCAGTTATCCTGTTCGATCCGTGGTGCCATTCTTGACCGGTTGGAATGGCAGATATGGCAGGCGGCCCTCTCCGCGATCTATACGGATATCCAGGGTGATTTGCAGGGGCATGAAATCCTGCCCTTTATCCCCGACCTTGAGCCGTGGTCGCAGTCGAATAAAATGGATAAAGCGGCCTAAAGTGATGATAATGCTTTGAAATAATCGTAATTGCGGTTCGTTGACATGCGCCAGTTGCTTGACATAGATTGAGGACAGTAAAAAAGGTTAGGAAAACCCGCTGGCGGAAACGCTCGGCGGGTTTTGCATTTCCAGCCGATGGAGGCGACCATGCCCCCCGCCGCTGTAATGGTGGCTCTTAGTTTGAGGTGATGATGTTCGGTGCTGTTCTGGGATAGCAGCTATCACGAACGACCAAACATCTATAAGCGGCCCAGCGGTCGCCTTGATCAATCTGGAGAGTGTCTATTGGCAAAGCTTAAGACGCTGTCATCGTCCATCCGCATCGCTGACACCCGCTCAGTCAAGCCGCCGCCAAAGCAGGCGGATAAGGAGCTGTCCAGCCCGGAGTACCGGGCATGGGCTGCGGAAGTGAAGCGGCGCGCTGGCTTTCAATGCGAGTGGGTTGAGGCTGGCAAACGATGCCATGTCGGTGCGCGCGCCCGGCTCTTCGCTGATCATAAGTTAGAGCGCCGCGATGGTGGTGCGCTGCTCGACCCTGCCAACGGGCAATGCCTCTGCGGCTCGCACCATACCCGCAAGACCATCGCGGCCCGCACCGAAAGGCTACGCTCATGACCGACTACAAGAACGCAGGCGGTGGCTTGCAGGATCAGGGACGCAAGACGCTGGCCGTCGTGCCAGGTAACGCTGACCTGTCATCGACTGCAAAGGGCCTCTTGGTCCTCGCTGCCGGTGACGTGACAGTCGTTCCGATTGACAACGCTGACGCTGAGGCGGTCGCCTTCACTGGCCTGACGGCGGGTCAGTTCATCCCGCTGGTCGTCCGCAGGGTCACCGCCGCCACCGCCACCGTCGTCGCCGTCATTGGCTGACCCGGCAGGGGTAGGGGGTTTAATTCCCCACCCCCACCCGGGGACCGTAACCGCATAGGGCCCATGGAGAGGTTTTTTTTCGTATGACTGGAAATTTCAACCTCTTTGGATGGGATGATGATGCCCCTCCGAAGGGTAGAGGTCGTCCGGCTCATACGCCAACGCCAGAAAGTCGCAATAAAATCATGCTGTTAATGGCTATTGGCCGTAGCACTGCGGAGATGGCGGCGGCGTTGAACATCACCGAACCGACGTTGCGGAAGTATTATTTTTCGGAGCTTCGGTCGCGGCATGAAGCGCGGTTCCGGGTCGAGGGTCAGATGCTTCTGCGGCTGTATCAACAGTGCGAGCAGGGGAATGTCGGCGCTTTAAAGGAACTGGGCAAGCGCCTTGGCGATGCACTGTTGGCGGATGGCGCATTTGAGCGCCGGGCCAAGGAAGCCGCCACTGCCAATGTCACCAAAGTGCCGAAATTGGGCAAAAAGGAGCAAGCCTTGAAGGATGCTTTGACGCCCAACACGGAAACGCCGCTTGGCCGGCTGATGGCAGAACGCGATACCATGGGCGGGAAGCTCAACTGATATGAGCATCCATGTGAAGCCTTGGGACCTGTCGTGCCCCGACTGGGAAGAACGGCTGATGTCCAGCCGATCGCTGGTGCCGGATCTGCCGCTGTATCGTGATGAATCTGAAATGGCCGTCGCCATCTTCGACGAGCTTCGGTTACCGGATGTGATTGGTATGCCGAAACTGCGGGATGCCTGCGGCGACTGGTTCCGTGATATTGTCCGGGCAGTGTTCGGTTCACGCGACCCGGCTACCAATGAACGCCTGATCCGCGAGGTCCTCGCTCTTGTCCCGAAAGGGCAGTCCAAGACGACATATTCTGGCGGCATGATGATCACCGCGATGGTGATGAACCAGCGCCCACGTGCAGAAATGCTGTTCGTTGGACCGACGCAGGCGATTTCGGATCGCGCCTTCGCCCAGGCGCAGGGGATGATCGAGGCCGATCCTGATCTGGCGAAACGATTTGAGGTCAAGGAACATCTCAAAGAGATCCATGACCTGAAAAACAAGTCCAAAATGAAGGTCAAGACCTTCGCCCTGGACATTCTGACCGGGTCCATGCCGGTTTTCGTACTGCTGGACGAGCTTTGGCTCTTGGGCAGAAATGCGCATGCGGCAAAAGTTATCCGCCAGATTCGTGGTGGCCTTGAGAAGAACTCGGAAGGGTTCTTCATGATTATCAGCACCCAATCCGATGAGCCGCCGGTTGGCGTCTTTAAGGACGAGCTGATCACGGCGCGTAAGATCCGGGATGGCAAGTTCCGGGATAAGGAATTCCGGGCGATGTTGCCGGTGCTCTATGAGTTCCCAGATCATATCGCCAAAGACCCGGCGCTCTGGCAGGACCCTCAGAACTGGCGATTGGTGATGCCCAATCTTGGCCGTTCCATGCGGCTGGACAGCCTTATCAAGGATTGGGAAGGCGAACGGTCCAAGGGCCAGAAGGATATCCAGATCTGGGCATCCCAGCATCTGAATATCGAGGTCGGGATTGGTCTGAAGACGGATGCTTGGCCGGGCGTTGATTTCTGGCAAGCCAGGGAAGACGACACCCTGACCTTTGAAACGCTTTTGGAGCGGTCGGAGGTTATCGTTGTCGGCATCGATGGCGGGGGACTTGATGATCTTTTCGGGTTTTCAGCCCTCGGGCGTGAAAAGGTCACGAAGAACTGGCTCGGATGGTCTTACGCCTGGTGTCATGAAGGTGTGCTGGAGCGCCGCCAGACAATCGCCGCGGCGCTGAAAGGTTTCGAGGAAGCCAAGGATCTGACAATCGTCGATGACGAATTGCAGGACCTTGGCGAAATCATCGAGAAGATCCGCATCATCCATGAAGCAGGTCTGCTGGCCTGTGTCGCGGTCGATGTGGAAGGCCCATATGGCGAGCTTGTTGACGAGCTTGCGAAGATTGATATCACCCAGGACGAAGGCCTCATCGAAGGCGTTGGACAGGGCATCAAACTGATGAACGCCATCAAGAGCACCGAACGCCGCCTGGCGCGCGGGACATTCCGCGTTGCCAAGAGCCTGTTGATGCGTTGGTGCGTTTCGAACCTGAAGATTGAGGCCACGGCGACGGCCATCCGCGCGACCAAGCAGAATGCGGGTGATGCGAAGATTGACCCAGCGATGGCCTTGTTCGACGCGGCTAGCATCATGATCACCAACCCGGAGCCGAAGCATAAGGCTTCGGTCTACGAAGAAAACGACTTGCTTGTCGTTTAACCTGTTATCGAAAGATCCAATATGAACCTGCGCAACCTGCCAACGATGATGGCCCGGTGCTTTGGCATCGTGGGCGGACGTGAGCTTGTGTTGTTCGCTGGTCTCGTGCTGGTTGGCTATGGGCTATCGTTGGTTTTCCTGCCTGCCGCGTTCATCGTGCCGGGTGGCATTATGGTCGCTGTAGCCATTTTTGGGGTCCGATAAGTGGGATTGCTGTCTGGCTTCCAAAACAGGGGATCGTCATCCGGTTCCGTGTCAAAGTCGGCAGGTATCCCTGCCTCCGGTTTTCTGCCGACCCTCGGCGCTATCCCGTCGGCTGCGGGTGTGCAGATCAGCCAGGGGACAGCGATTGGTGTTTCCACGGTCTATGCCTGTGTCATGCAGCGTGCCCGTGATTTTGCCCGTTGCACGCCGCGCATCTTGAGCTTGGAGGATGGCCGCTCCGGCGACAAGAACACCGACCATTATCTGGCGAAGATCCTGCGCCGTCCGAACTGGGTTCAGACCTGGTTTGAATTTGCCTTGCAGATGCATGTTGCCTTGCTTTTGCGCAACAATGCCTATGCCGTCATCCTGCGCCGTCCAGATGGCACGCCGCAATATCTGATCCCGGTCAATCCCGACAATGTCATGGTGCTGGAGGCTTCTGACGGCCAGGTGTTTTACAATGTCAACCGGCAGGGCCTGTTTCAGATGGCGGCGTTGCGGGATCATCCCGTATCCATTCCGGAAGAGGATGTGCTGCATTTGCGCGGTCTGGCTTTCAATATGCTGGTCGGCGTGTCCACCATCGGCATTGCGCGGGATGCGATTGGCCTAGCCATGGGGCTTGAACAGCAATCATCCCGGTTCATGCAGAATGGGGCCCGGCCATCTGGCGTGTTGCAGTCTAAAGGCAAGTTAAACAAAGATTCTGCCGAGCGGCTGCGCGACCAGTGGGACAGCATGCGGTCGGGCATTCAGAATGCTGGGCGGACGGCTGTTCTTGAAGAGGGCACCGAGTGGAAGCCGATGCAGATGACATCGGTCGATCTCGAATTCATGGAACAACGTAAGTTCCAGAGTGAGGACATCGCCCGCTTCATGAATATGCCGCTGTGGAAGATCGGCATTACTGGCGAGTTGGGCAAGACCAAGATCGAGGATGCGCAGCAAGAATACGTCGATTCCGTCATCATGCCGGATATCGAATTATGGGAACAGAAGCTTGAAATGCATTTCGATCTCGATGCTGCGGGTCTCCAGGCGGATTTCGATGAACGTAACCTGTTGCGCGCATCTGAAACCATCCGGATCAACAACCAGCGTCTGAAGGTCATGTCGGGCCTGGCTACCCCAAATGAGTGCCGCGCCGAAGAGGGCCTGAAGCCGATGGAAGGTGGCGACAAACTGTTCTTCCCGGTCAACACAGCGGCGTTGGGATCAAATGTCACTGGAACCGCGGCGGATGGCGCTGGCCGACCCGAAAACGGTACGTTGGCCGACCCCGGCAATGGTAGCAAGGATGGGAAAACATTATGAACCTGGTCCATAAGGCCTTTGCCGCCACCACGGAAACGCTGACTGACAAGCGGCAAGTGAGGGTTATCGTCTCTACCGGCGATGTCGACCGGTCAGGCGAAATCATTGTGCCGAAGGGCATCCAATGGGCGGCCTACATGGCAACGGGTGCAGGGCCTGTTCTGTGGAACCACAACCCGAATATGCCGATCGCAAAGTGCATTGACATCGGATTGCAGGGCAACCAGATCGTGGCACTCGTGCAGTTCCCGCTGGAAGGCGAAGATCCGCAGTCGGACCTTTATTACAATAAGATCAAGTTCGGGTCTGTCCCCGGTGTATCGATCGGGTTTCAGCCGGCAGACGCGACACCGCTGGATAAGGGCAACCCAGTGGATGGGCCTCAGAAATACTTGTCTTGCGACATGATGGAATTTTCCTTCACGCCGATTCCCTGCAATCCCAACGCCATCGTCGTTGACAAGAATGCCAAGGGGACCAACTGGAAAGTCGGAGCCTCGCGCAATCTGCCGATGGATGACGACGGCGCATCCGGTAGCGACGGGGATATTTTCGCCGCCGCCGATTTCGACAGTGATAGCCCGGACACGACTTTCGCCCGTAAGGGCTTCCTTGCCTATGACGCGGCCAACCCCGACGACCGTTCATCCTACCGCCTGCGTTTCGCCAAGATGCTGAATGGCCGCCTAGCCGCTTGCCCGGTGTTGATCAAGGCCGCTCGGGCCGAACTCCTGACCGCCAATCTTCCTGATGAGGCCGCTGCCAAGGCTGCCGCCGTGCTGGATCACTATGAGGGTATCATGACCAAAGCCGCTGCAAAAACCGTCATCAAGGCCGGGGCAGAGATCAAGATCAAGAGCCTTTGGCATGTCGCGCAACTCGCCAATATCCTGGAAGACATCGCTTGGCTGAAGGAATGCGTCGAATGGGAATGCGTCTACGAAGAAGACGGCTCCCAGATGCCAGCCACCCTTGGCCAAATCATGCAGGAGATGGGGGCGGCGCTGATCGCCATGACGCAGGAAGAGGTTGCCGAACTTCTGAAAGAAGAGAGTGCAGAGGCCGCCGACACGGTCATCAAGGGCTATTGCGCAGCCGGTGCTTCACCACTGGTCAAGGCTGTGGTCGCCGTTCATGTGAAGACCGGTCGCAAATTTTCGGCCAGCTCGATCACCACGATGCAGGATGCCTGCAAGGCGATCAAGGACGGGCATGACGCCCTGCAAAAACTTATTGATGCGGAACCCTCCGACACGGATGGGGACCAGACCGCCGAGGCCGACACGGTCAAGGCAGCCCAGCGCATGAAGATCAAACGCATGCGCGAGGCGGACATTCTGCGGCTTTCCCAGCCGCTCTGATCGCTGGCGACAGGCTGGTTTCAACCCTCATTCAAACTGTGCGCACTGGATGCGCCACGGAGATCTATTCCTATGAAAACCAAGATTGCTGACCTTCTGGCGGCCCGCACCAAGGCTTTTTCCGCCCTTGAAGTCGCTGCCTCCGACGAAGCCACGACCGATGATGTCTATGAAGCGGCCAAGAAAGCTGTCACCGACATCGACATGCAGATCAAGCGCCTCAAAGATGCGCAGACGTTAATGGCTTCGACCGCCATTCCTTCCGTTGGCCAGGACGACCTGACAAAAGTGTCTGCGACTGTCGAGAATGACGCCTATGTCAAGGAAAAGTCCCTGTTGCTCGGCGGGATCACTAAGATGATCGGCCGCTCGAACGGCGACATCTACAATGCCCGCAAGCACTCCGAAGAAACCTATGGCGAAAATCACCCCGTCACCAAGGCACTGAACGTTTCCACCGGGTCCGCAGGGGGCTTCCTGGTCCCTCCAGATGTCATGAACGAAGTGATCCCCCTGCTGCGCGCTCAGTCCGTTGTGCGTGCTGCTGGCCCGCGAAATATCGCAATGCCTCGCGGTACAATGACGCTGCCCGGCCAGAATTCCGCCGCGACCGCTTTCTATGGGTCTGAAAACCAGCCGATCGTCGGGTCTCAGCCTTCTGTTGGCAATATCGTCGCCAGCTACAAGAAACTCACCGCTTTCGTTCCGGTTTCGAACGACATGATGCGCTACGCAGACCCTGCCATCGATGCATTCGTTCGTGATGACCTTGTCCGGGTCATCGGCCTTCGTGAGGATCTCGCCTTCCTGCTCGGTGACGGTATGCAGAATACGCCGAAAGGCTTTCTGGCCTTTGCCAACGGCTGGGTCCAAAAGGGCGGCGGCACTGTCGGAAACTGGCTCACCACAGCCGCTTCGACCCTGGCGGTCAACGGTGCGGACCCCGACAACTCAACGGGCGGTAACTTCATCACCTCGACGGCCAACTATACCTTGTCGACCGTCGCCACCGAACTCGGCGGCGCGGTCAACAAGCTTGACCAGGCGAACGTGCCGGATAGCAAGCGTGTATGGTTCATGAACCCGCGCAGCTTCAACTATCTCTACAACGTTCAGAATTCGCTCGGCGTTTACGTCTATCGTGACGAGCTGACCAAGGGAACGTTGTTCAGCTACCCCGTCAAGAAGACCACGCAGATCCGCACGAACTACTGGGATGCAGCCGGCACGAACAAAGATCTGTCCTTTGTCATGCTGGTCGAAATGACGGAAGACATCGTCCTCGACAGCATGCAGCTGGAACTGGCCGTGTTCCGCGAAGGCTCCTATGTCGATCCGGTCACTGGCGCGACGATTTCCGCCATGACGAACGACCAGACCGTGATCCGCGCGATTGCCGAACACGATCACCAGATGCGTCATGATGCGGCTGTTGCCGTTATCCAGGGCGTTCGCTGGGCTCCGGCTATCTCCTGACCTTTGATGCCATGATTGGGCGCGGATCACCCCACGCCTGACCATCCGCACGGGTCTTAGGCCCGAAACCCCATCCATCGTGAAGGATACAATCAGATGACTTCGACAATCGTCACACAGCGCAATGTTGGTGGCCTCGGCAAGGTCAAGCGCCTGTCTGCCGCTGCGGCTGGCACTGCCGGCGGTACCGGCGACAACACTCAGGTGACCGGTGTTACCATTGACCGGATGGTCGGCGGTGCATTGGCAGGGTCGCTCGCCCTGGCCATTATCGGTGAAGCCACTTTGGCCGCCGCTGCCACGCTGTCTCTTGCCTATACCGCCCAGGACAGTGCTGATGGCACAAACTGGACGACCTATGCAACCGGTGCCAATGCGGTGATTTCCACGGGCGCCACGGGTGGTTCCACCAATGGCATCGAGCTGGATATCGATATCGACCTCGGCCCGGCCAAGCGTTTCGTCCGTATTCTGTTCACGCCCGATCTTTCGGCGGCGAATACCGATACATTCGCTTTGCGCGCCGTGGGCTTCCTCGCCGGTTTTGACCGGGTTCCGCAGTAAAACAGACGGCGCGGCGTCCGACAGCCGCGCCTCTCCCCCTTCCAGGAAAGGCCTTCGATCATGGATGACATCTGGAGCACGCTGCGCGGCGCAATGGCTGCTGCGGCAAAGACCTATGCCGATGCGGATGGCGGCTCCGTAACCCGTCCGCATATCATGGCGGCCCATGGCCTGCTCTCCAATGCCTTGCGGCAGGAATTCGATGCGGCTATGGCCCGGGGTTATATCGAGGCCGTTGAAAGCGAAAAGCCTGCCGAACCGGTGGAACATGAGGTTCCAGTGGAGACGGTACCCCCGGTCGATCCTTCGGCCCCGATGGAACCTTCGCAAACAGTGGGTACCGTGGAACCGATCAACCCCTCGGCTCCCGTCGATCCTGATGTCGATGGTTCTTCGCCCGCTGTTGGGCAGTCAGACGTTGTTGCAGATTCTGCTGGTGCCGACGATGCGGTTGACCCGACTTCTGAGGGCGCACCTGATACGACAACTGCCCCTGCGACAGAAACCCCGGAGACAGTCGTATGAAAACCGTAACTTTGACGGCAGATCTTCGGCCTTGGCGCGCTGGCGATGAAATCCACGTCGAGGACGACCTGGCTCTGAAACTTATAGGAACCAAAGAGGCGAAGAACATGCGTCCGTTCCGCCCCCAGGGTTACCAGACCAAGGTGATGTCACCGGAAGAAGGGCAAGGCTCTCAAAATTATCGGGTGAAAGCCGTAGCATCGGGTTTTCGCGATTTCTCTGCGAAGCTGTCTGGCAAAATGCCTTCGAGCAAGAAGAAAGCAAAAGCCTGATGGGCTATCGCTCGGTCACCACCATCGTCACGGCAGCGTCATCCTATGACTTGGCTACGCTGGCTGATGTGAAGGCCGAATTGTCGATTACCGATACCGACAGTGACGCCCTGCTGGGGCGCTACATCCGTGCATCGTCCAAGGCGATCGAGCAGTATTGCAATCGGGTTTTCGCCCGTGAAACGATCAAGGACGAGTTCTGGCCGGATCGCGAACCCTATGCGTTCCAGCTGACCACGACCCTGAAGAGCTTGCAGCTGAGCCGCTGGCCGGTCGGCGCCGTGACCAGTGTAACCGAAAACGGTGTTGCCTTGACGGAGAACACTGAGTTTCGCGTTGAAAATGTTGCTGGAGCGCTTTGGAGGTTGGATGACCTGGCCTATCCGAATGTCTGGCGGTCCTGGCCGATTATTGCCATCTACGATGGCGGGTATCAGGATATTCCTGACGATGTGCAGGACGCGGCGATCCGCCTGGTTAAGGCGCGTTATCTGGCGCGGGGCCGTGACCCGTTCCTGAAGTCGGAAGACATTCCGGGCGTCCGTTCGGTGCAATATTGGGTGGCAACCGGCGATGATGCTGGAAACCTGCCGCCCGATGTCTCCGACATCCTGTCAAACTATCGCCAAGTGGTCAGCGTCTGATGACTGCGGAAATCACAGCTCTCGACGATGCAGTTCGCCGCGCTGGCGAAAACGTGGTCCTGCGCCGCACGGTCAAGCGCAGCGGCGCTGATGTCGTCGTCGAGGTGACGTGCCGCGCCGCTGTAAGGGCGGTATCGGTGGACCAGATTGTAGGGACGATCACGCAGAAGGATCTGAACGTGATCCTGTCGCCGACCCAGATCCTGGCTGACGATTGGCCGGGGCAGAATGACAGCATCACCTCCGGCAATGCTGTTGACCAGCATTTGCCGAAGGAGACCGACAAGATGGTGGTGCAGGGTAAGGAACGCCAGGTGCGCAGTGCCAAGCCGATCTATGTCGGCGGGGTTTGGGTGCGCATGGATATGGTCGTGGCAGGTTGATATGCGG
The DNA here is from genome assembly GCF_021559775.1 of Gillisella vitis. Taxonomy (GTDB): domain Bacteria; phylum Pseudomonadota; class Alphaproteobacteria; order Rhizobiales; family Rhizobiaceae; genus Allorhizobium; species Allorhizobium ampelinum. Next base: position 1,480,129 of record NZ_CP056047.1, read on the forward strand.
ATCAGCGCGCAAAAGGGGCATCCGTTCCATAACGATATTCTGCACCTCTATCTTCGTGTCTTCCTGAATGGCAGGGAATGCGACAATTGCATCTTTGCGGATGAAGAGGCTGGCACGGTCAAGCGGCTCCGCATCGGTTCCGATGGCCTGTTGTTGACGCAAAACGGTCACTTCGTGTCCGAGACGGTTTCTGGCAGCGTCAAGCTTGTCCTGAAAGACGGTGCCCCATCTGCCGCATGGCGTGAGCTTGGCCGGTTGAGGAGCCTCGGAATCTGATGGCCAGCAAGATGCAGTTTTTTGAACGGGACTTGAAACTGGCGACGGCTGGTCTTGAGCCGTCAACGATCAATGCCGCATTGGCGGCCTTTGCCAAGCGTGAATTGCAACGAGTTATTGCCTCGGGGCAGGCATCGACGACTTATGAGCGCTATGTGAATGGCGTATCCGGGGCGTTGGAAGAGAGTGTGCGGGCGCCTGGTCCTATCGTCTATCAGTTCGTCAACTGGCCCTTGCTGGTTCGGACGGCGATTTCGGAACTGCGTATGCGGGTTCCGGTCAAGTCCGGTCGTTATGCCAATGGGTTCATGGTGATCGCCAATCAGGCGGTGGTACGTGACTATAGTTCAATCCCGGTCAGTGCCGAGGTCATCATTATCAACGCGCGGCCCTACACTCGAAAAATGGAAAGCGGGGCAAACGGGTCTGGAAAGCGCCATTTCGAGGCGACGAAGAACGCCATGGCCTCCCGGTTCCGTGGTGTCTTCGATGTCGATTTTCGCTATCTCGCCGTTGGCGCGGGTTTGCAAAACGGTGTTCCATACATTCTGAAACGCGGAGGACGCCGCAAGGACAGGCAGGCCGGTATGCCGATCACCTATCCAGCCCTCATCATTAACGCGGTGTAATCCATGGCCAGCCCTGAAGTTTTCGCCGCATTCCAGTCCACTCTGAATGCAGGATGGTCTGCCACCGGAGTGGTGTTCGAAAACGAGTTCGCCCAGGATTACACGGAAGCGGGTCTGCCCTTCATTTATGTCGAGATCTATGGCGATAGCCTCGATCAGGAAACGGTCGGCGCTCCCGGGCAAAACATGTGGCGGGAAGAGGGCGCCGCCTATCTGCATGTCATGGTAAAATCCGGCTCCGGCAGTGGTCAGGCCCGCACCTGGGCAAAACAATTGCTGGCGCTGTTTCGTGAGCAGTCAATCGTCGTTGATGTTGCGACGGGCGAGCAGCTTCATATGCCGCAGATGAGCGTCGGGGCCGGGGAGCCGGGCCGGGATTTCCCGGAATACTGGGCGCTGACAGCCACCATCGCCTGGTATCGCCGCGACATCACTGGCGCGTGACATTTCGAACAGATCCGACAGATAACCGGCCGGTGCGCAGCGCCTGGCCCTTCACCCATGCATAGAGGGAGCCTCTTATGACCGTAGCAGACGGCAGTCAGGTCCGGCTTGCCGATGTGTCGGAAACGACCATCGGCACCACGCCGGCCACCCCCACGTTCCAGATCATGCGCTATGTGACCTCGGATGTGAAACTTTCCAAGCAGACCGACGTGCCAAACGAGGTTCGCGCCGACAGGAATGTCGGCAGCATCGTTGACGTTGGCCGATCCGTAACCGGATCGATCAACACACTGTTGAGCTATGGCACCTTCGATACATGGCTGGAACGGCTCCTGTGCTCTGCCTGGAGCACCAATGTTCTGAAAAACGGCGTCACGCCCAAGACCGGCACGCTGGAACAGTTCTTCGAGCAGGGCGCCACCGATACATTCATCCGCTATCAGGGTGTCCGGTGGAACACGCTGGACCTGACGCTGACAGCGCGCAAATCGGTCGAAGCGAACTGGGGGATTATGGGTATTCGCAGCCCAACCCCGACATCGGCCATTCTGACCGGCGCCACCTATACCGACCCGACAACCTCGCCGGTGTTCAATGCCGGTCTGAATGTCGCATCATTGGCGATGACGGGTATCACCAATTCGCCGAAGATGCAGAAGCTTACGATGCGCATCAACAACAATATCTACCAGAACGATATTGTCGGTGCCTATGAGCCTTACAGTCATGGGTATGGCAGATTTGAAATCACTGGCACCGCAACCACCTATTTCGAGAACCTCGATACCTATCAGGCAATCGTCGACCACTCTGATATCGATCTTGGCTTCACGCTGCTGGACGCCAACAGTAAGTCTTATGCCTTCAGCCTGCCGAAGGTAAAGCTGATGGATGGCGGTCCGACAGGCGTTGGCAATGGGCAGCCGGTCCTGCTCGATGTGCCGTTCCAGGCATATTATGATGCAACCTCGGCGGCCTCTCTGTCGATCACGCGGAGCGGCTAATATGGCTGACGTGAGCGACGCAGATGCGGCTTCGACCGCCGCGCCTACCGAAACCTTCGTTCCGGCTGTTTCCTTCCTCGGCTATCCGGACGGATCGACCGAAGTGCATTTCGTGGCTGGCGTCGAAAGCGCGCCGGTCACGGCAGAATTTGCCACGCTGATGCGGGCAAAAGGTCTGGTGGCCGACAGCAAAACCACCAACGAGGCTGCGGCGGACTAAAGCCGCCGCAGTAAGCCGGGTGGCGGGTGTTGTCGGACGCCCGCCGCCTATCCAATCAGCACTTCGGATCGCCATCGGCCCAGCGAATGACATCGCGAAGCGTTCGGCCTTGGGCGAGTGTATTGCCAGAGATGACGCCGATTTTGCTGCCCGTGCCGGATTTTTCTATCTTGGCCTTCCAGTAATAATTCCTGCTTCCGAGGCTCTGTAGGGAATAGGCGAGTTCGGCATATCCGAGTTCGCTATAAATATCGGCATCGACTTGAAAGGATGTGTAACTGCCTGTGGCGCTCATGCACCGCCGCGCTGTGTTGGCGAGGCGGCGATAGACCTCTTGATAGTTATCCGCATAGGTTTTTTCCTGTCGGACAGCATTGGCGCTCTTATCCAACGCGTCGGGTGATGATGAGCAGGCAGACAGCGACAGCATCGCAACGAGAATAGTTGATACGGCAAAGTGCCGGGAATTAGACATGCACGCCCCCTTTAGTTGTGCCCACATATTCGAACGATTTCCGCAGAGAGTCGAGAGCAACTGAAGCCACCAAACACTGTTGAAATTCATGCCTCGCTTGGCTTTCCGGCGGGGTTTACCCATTGATGAGGAAATCCGACATGACCATCAAGCTTGCATCGCTGAAAGCCGACCTCGACCGTGAAACCAAAGGCGATTGGGTGGACTTCCCCGATATCCCGGGTCTTCGGCTGAAGGTCTCATCGCTGTTCAAGCCAGAATATACCACGGCCCGTGATATCACATTGAAGCGTCTTGCCGCCGTCTACAAAGCAGATGCCATCCCGCAGCCGGTCTTGAGCGCCGAACTGGGCGGCCTTTACGCCAAGCACATCCTGCATGGCTGGGAGGGGCTGGACATCGATTATTCGGAGGCGGCGGCAGAGAAATATCTGACCGATCCCGCCTACCGCGTCCTGGTGGGTGCTGTGGAATGGTGCGCCGGCAAGATCGCCGAAACCCGCATCGAGTATGTGGAGAAAGACACAAAAAACTCCGGAAAGCCTTCCGCTGGCGCATGAAGCGCGCGGGGGCGAGCGAAAAAGAACGCGAGCAGCAGGACTGGTTGGCCGAACTGGCGCTGGAATATCCGGATGAACAATGGCTTCGTCCGCAACAAGCCGATGTCATCGATTTCCAGCATGAGCCCTGGCACAATCTGTACTTCCGGGCTTTCGATGACCTTCAATATGACCGGTTCTTCGGCGCCATGGGCGGCGAGGGGCCAATTACCTATCTGGCGCTCAGCCAGTGGGCTCGCGACCACGCCGTTTACGGCGAGGACTTTCATGAATTCAAGATTTTCATGAACGCGGTCGATGCGGAATGGTTGCAAATGCAGCGAGAACGCTCGGAAACGGAACGTGAAGACGCAAAACGCCGGGAAGAGCTGGCGTAACCCCTCACTAGGATGATGATTGATGACCGTCGAGATCAGCACGCTGCGCTTGGTGTCGGAAATGGATACGTCCTCCTATGAGGCGGGCGCCCGGCAGAAAGTCGCCGCTGACGAAGCCATGGTGGCGTCGGCCCAGAAGCTTGGGCAGACGTTCTCCCAAAATGACCAGAAGATCAGCAACAGTGCCAATGCCACGGAACGTCTGAAGCGAACCTATGTAGATGGGTATGCCAGCGCGCAGCGGTTCAATCAGGCGATTGATAATCTGAGCCGGAGTGTGGAGCGGGGCAATATCTCGCTTCAGGACTCTGCTGGTGTCCTGGACGGGATTTACCGTAAGCATGGCATGGTGGCAGATGCCAGCAAGCTGGCTGCGAAAGGTCAGTTAGATCTGGCAAGAGCAGTTGAGCAGGCGAATGGCCGGTTCAAAGACCAGCAGAATTTGCCGCCCGCCAATCAAAACCACGGTCGATCCTCTTTTTCAGCCCAGAACATCGCATATCAGGCGCAGGATGTGATCACACAGGCGGCCATGGGTGGAACGTCTTCCGCCATGATTGCTTTGCAGCAAGGCCCGCAGGCTGCCATGTCGTTCCAAGGCATGTCGGCGCGTCAGGCGATTTCTGCAATTGGCGGCGCGGCGGCCTCGATTGTCAGCCCGTTGTCGCTGGCGACCATTGCCGTCACGGGTCTGCTTGCTGCTGGTGTCGGCTATTTCTCGCGGATGTCCTTCGGTGCCAAGAGCGTGGATGATGCCCTGAAAGAGCATCAGCTAGCCATTCAGAAAATCAAGGACACTTATGATGCTGCGTCGAAATCCAAGGCTCAGTTTGGCCAGCGGGCGCAGACAGAGTTGCGGTATACGGCCAATACCGACCAGACGCAGCTTCAAAAAGTGCTGGATCAAAGCTTGCGCGCTTCGAGCCTGAAGCTGACACCGGCGCTTGATGCCTCGCAATATGATTATGCCGGGGCCGATATTGCGGGAACGCAGGCGCAACAACTGAAAGACAAATATGGCGCCTATGCCGAGGCGGTCTCCGGCTTTGCCGAAAGCGCTCGCACTGGAACGGGCGATGTCGCAGCGTTCCGCGAGGAAGTGCAGCGGATCGCCAATGGGGATACGACCAACAAGTTCTTGCAGGATAACGCGAAATTCCTGCTCGATGTGACGAACAATGCGTCGGAAGCCGCCAAGGCGATTGAGGAGCTTGCGCAGAAGCAGCGGGATTACGAGATTTCATTTTCGCGTACGCAGGCCGCAGCAAATGCCCAAAAGTATAATTCCGAGAATGGCGAAAAACTCCGGGATATGCAGCGCCAGCACAATGCCACTCTTTCCGGCCTTGGCGCGCGGTCACCGGAACAACTCGAGCGCGCCGCCCGTGCCCGTGCCGAGGCGCGGCCTGTTGACGCCACGGAAAGCCCGCAGGTGCGGCAGACCCGGATCGACATCGAGGGCGACCTTGCCCGTCGGCAGGCACAGCAACAGTTGACGCAGGCACAGAATGACCGTGTGCGGGCGCTGAATGCATCGGTGGATGCGCAGCGCAACGAGCTTTCGCTGATCGGCAAGACTGGCGGCGAGCTGGCCGCGCTGCAAATGGAATATCAGCAGATCGCATCGTTGCGGGAAAATGCCGCCAAAACCGGCGTGAAGGCCGATGAAGATGAAATCGCTCTGATCAAGCAGAAGGCGGCAGAGGCGGGGCGGTATGTCGACCTGATCAACAAGGCGAAGTTTCAGGATGATATCGCCTTCCAGCAGCGCCAGTTCAGCCGCAACCCCGGAGACCAGCAGATTGCCTCGCAGTTGAAAGGTGCTGGCCTGCCGGAAAACCTGCAAAGCAATGAGGCAAACCAGCTTCGCAGCCTTGCCCAGCAGCAATCGGCCCGGTCGCAGTCGAATTCTTTCTACCAGGACTTCGCCAGCCAGATGCAGTCGAACGGCGGCAAAATCGGCAAGGCGTTCGGCGATACCTTCCGCAACGCTTTGTTAGCCTCTGCCGCCAAGATGGGCGAGCAGGCCATGGACAAGCTGTTCGGCTATCTGATTGGCGGATTGCAGTCGAAGGGCGGCAGTGAAGCTGGCGGTGTCGTTGGCCTGGCCAGTAAGGCGCTCGGGCTGACTGGTGGCGTCTCGAAGCAATCGACAGGGTTTGGAACGGCTGCGGCAAATAGCAACCAGATGCCGGGGCTCAACCTCGCATCTGGCACCGTCGATAAGGCGTCTCAGCTGCTTGGTCCGAAGCAAACGCCAAATACTGACGTTGCGTCCTATATCGCCAAGGCGGCAACGCAGCGTGGCATAGACCCAAATGTTGCTTTGTCCGTTGCCAAATCGGAGGGCGGGCTGAAGAGCTGGAACCTCCAATCTCAATACGTGAAGAATGGCGTCCAGGAGCCATCGTTCGGCCCGTTCCAGCTCTATAAGGGCGGCGGTCTTGGCAATGACTTTATGAAGAAAACCGGCCTTGACCCGGCCCTTGCAGAAAACGGCCCCGCAGGCGTCGATTTTGCGCTTGACCACGCCAAAAAGAACGGGTGGGGCGCCTGGTATGGGGCGGATAAGGCTGGCATCAGCAATTGGCAGGGGATTGGTACCGGCGGCGGCACTGGGGCGGCGGCAGACGCTGTGGGTAAGCTTGCCAACGCATCCACGCAAGCGTCCACCAGCTTGACAGGTTTTGGCAACGGAATCGGACAGGTCGCATCGTCATTTGCCGGTAAAGCGGGCAACGTTGGTGGCGCGGCGGGTGGTTTCGATTGGTCGAGCCTTACCAGCTCGAGCTTCAAGACCAATACGACCTATGGTGACTTCATTGGTGCGACAGGCGGCCAGCAATCGTCTGGCGGTGGATTGTTCGGCCTCCTCGGTGGACTGGTCAAAGGCTTCGGTTCGCTCTTCCATTTTGCAGATGGCACGGAAAGTGCGCCGGGCGGCCTTGCCATCGTTGGTGAGCGTGGCCGCGAACTGGTCAATCTGCCGCGCGGTAGTCAGGTCATCCCGAACCACCGCACGGAAAGTGCGTTGGCCGCCAATGGCAACAGCAAGAGCGGGTTTTCCGCTCGGCAGTCCCGCCCGCAAGTGAATGTCACCATCATGGGCAATGCCTATGGCGACGATCATCTTCAGACGGCGATCAACAACGGTGTGCAACAAGGCTTCCAGGCGCAGGAGATCAACAACCGTCGCGGCAACACGGGCGCTCAATATGACCGCTGGAACAAGGACAAGGGCTGATCGTGGGGCGCTATACCAACCAGCATACGCTGGATATCGATTTCATTAAGCCGCAGGCGATGGAGTTCGATGTGCAGGCCAACGCCATTGATGGCGGACGCAACCTGATCAATGAATCGATCTCGGCTGAAATGACTGGCGGGGGTTTTGTGACCGCAACCTATGAAAACTGCTATGCGCAACAGCCCGAGGAGCATGAATATTTCAACTGGCTGGCAGCATGGTTGAACGGTTCGTTCCGCTTCATCAATGTGCCGCTGAAAACTGATTGGCAGGGGCCGTTCCCGATCATTGAGCGCCGACCCGTGCCGATCATTACCGGCATTCCCCATTCCGATGGGGCGCTGTTTTCCGATGGGTCAGGCTATAGCCAGGCAACGGTTTTCGCCGAGGTGAAGGCCGACGCGGCGGTCAACTCCGGTCAACTGACAATCCGGCTTTACGGGGCAACCCGCGAGATCCGTTGGTCCGACTGGTTTTCGATCTACCATGCAGCCGTCAAGGGCTGGCGGGTTTATCGCAACTGGGATGTGATCAGCGTGTCGGTGGAGGGTACGACGACCGTCAGCGGCGCCAGCCTGACCTACCGGGATTATGTTTTGGCAATCCAGCCTGCACTGCGGGAGGCGGTCACAGTGGGAACGCGCGTGGAATTCGCCCGCCCGCGTTTCGTCGCCAAGATTGCGCCCGGCCAGAAGATTTCGACCAAGGTGGAAAGCTTCTGGGTGACGCGGCCGACCTTGCAATTCGTGGAAGCTTTTTGATCTGTGACCTATAGCGTCGATTATCTGCCTGCCAATGTCGTCGAGGCACTGCGGGGGTCGCATCAGCTTGGGATATTCATGAATATCCAGACGGACCCGGCTTTGCATCTGTGGTTTGGCGTCAATGATATCCCGGCTCGGATCGATTCTGTGGATGAAGATGGCACCGTCTATCTCGGAGCCGGCTATCTCAATGGATTGCCGACGCTGGAAACCCAGATCAACGGTACGTCCGACAGCATCGAGCTGACCCTGTCGGGGCTCAACCCGGCCACGGGATCATCATTACTATCGAGCATCCCCGCCGTTCGTGGTTGCGAAATCTATATCGGCATCACGACGCTCGACGAGTATTACCAACCGATGTCCAGCATCGTGCCGATCTGGCAGGGCAAGGGCTCACACACATCCGTGTCCAGCCCCAGCGTGAGTGGCACGGATAATAGAACCGTTTCGATATCACTGACCTGCACCACGGGATCTGACACTCGCTCTCGTCCGTCCTATGCGCTGTGGTCGCATGCGCAGTTCCAGGCAGAACACCCGGGCGACGATTTTTGCAAGCAGACATCACGATTGGCGCGCGGCGTGCAGCCCGCCTGGCCAAATTACTGAGGTTTCATGAACATTCACCAATTTATCAGCGCACCGCATCGGTTCAGATGGGGCGGGGCGGGATTGCGCGCCGATGACAGGTCGCGCGGAGATGATTGCATGACGTTTGCCGCCACCTGGTGCTTTGAGACGACAGGTGTAGACCCTGCCGAGGATCTCCGCGGCACTTATCGTGACCGTGTGGGCGCGCATGCCGTCATGCAATCTTTCGGTGGTCCACAATCCTTCATGGCGGCCCATCTGGAGCCGCTGGGCGCGCGTCGGGTGCAGCAATATTGCGACGGCGATATCGGTCTTTGCCGGATGATGGCCGGGGAGTCCATGGAAGAGGTTGAGATGACATTGGTCGGGGCCGTCAGGTTCGGGCCGCTCTGGGCGTCGATCTCGCCGGCGGGTGTCGTGGTTCGCCAAGCGGAATGCGTTGCCGCCTGGAGGTTGCTGGCGTGACAATTAGCAAGGATTGGCTGCCGCGTTGCCAGTATGAAAGCGCCGAAAGTATTGAAATAGAACGGATGTTGATGGACGAAAACCTGCGCAGCAGCACAACGCTGCGCAGTATGCCGTTGCAGCATTACGACCCTATCTTCACGCCGATCCTGACAACGGCGTTTACCACTATTGGTTTTTCGGCAGCGACAGCTGCGACCCTCGCCGGCGTGACAACCGCTATTGCCACCACAGCTATATCGATCGGCATTCAAATGCTGCTCGCGCCTAAACCGCCAAAGCCAGACGATGGCAAGGTGCCGATGACGCAGGCCGTGCCTTCCCGGCACTGGATTGTCGGCCGCCAACGGGTTTCCGGGGCCTATATGCTCTGGGAGGCAAAGGGCAAGTCGCTCTATGCTGTGCAGGCATTGGCCGGTCATCGCATCCGTAGCGTCAACCGCTGGTGGCTGCATGATGATGAGATCACTGACCATATCGGGCCGACGGGTTACACCAATTATAGCCATGCGCCCTACGAAGACAATGTCCGGGTTTTCAGCCGCTTGGGTCTCGCTGTTGAGACACCCTATAGCGAGATCGTCGATGGATACGCTGGCGTCTATGGACTGGGCGCGGAAAACGTCTGGACAGATAGCCACATCGGTCACGGAACGGCATCGATTGCCATGGTCGCGCAGCAGACCAAGGCCGAGAGCCAAAATTCCATGTTCCCGTATGGCGTGCCTCGGGCATCTGTTGAGGTTGATGGCGCCTATGTCTGGGACTTTCGAGACAGCGCACAAAATCCGGAAGACGATTCTACATGGACATGGACGCGCAATGGCGCGCTGATCATGGCCTGGCATCAGTGCTTCAACCCATATGGAGAGCGGAAGGATTACCGAAAAGCCATCCTGCCCGTTCTCGACATGTGGCAGGAAGAGGCTGATGTTTGCGATGAAGATGTGCCAACGGCGGCTGGCGGCACGGAAAAGCGATATTGGGTCAGCGGGTGGGACACTACGGAGCATGACCCGAAGGTTGGCACAAACGCCATCCTATCGGCGATAGACGGTTGGATCTGCTATCGCGGGGATGGCGCTGTGCTGCTCACGGTCGGCAAATTCCGCGAAAGCCGAGTGGCCACGCTGACAGACGCAGACCTTCTCGGCTTCAACGTTCAGCATGATGTGCTGCCGCAGGATGAATGCAACCGGCTTGTGCCAAAGTTCAATTATCCGGATACAGATTATTCGGAAAGCGATACCGACTTTTTCGAGGATGAAGAAGCGCAGGCGACCATCGGCCGCGTGTTGTCGAAAGAGGCCAGCTATCTCTGGTGTACGCAATGGCGCCAGGCGCGGCGGCTCGGTAAACGGGATTGGCTTCGTATCCAGCAGAAGGTACGCGGGTCCTTTGATGTGCGCTTGTCTGGATTGAATTCAATATATGCGCGCTGGACACGCTTGAGCACGCCGCTGGGATTACCCGAGCTTGATGGCGAGCTGATCGAGAACAAGAAATCAGTCGTTGCCGTCGACAAAGGCGGTTTCACGATGGACTGGATCAAGCACCCAACTGCCGAGGAAATCGAGGCCTGGGACCCCGCGACGGATGAAGGCCAGCAGCCGCCGGTGCCCAGCAAGCCCAACCCGGCCAACCTGGACCAGCCGGTGATCTATTCCGCTGTGCCGAATGCCAGCGGATCTGGATCTGTCTATCTCGCGGTGAAAATCGTAGACCCGGAGGATACCAGCCTGTCGCTGAAAGTGCGGTACCGGCTGGCAAATGCGGGGGGCGGTGTGCCGGGTGAATGGGTCTATCAGACCTTTTCCGATTTCACGCCATCAGGCGGCTATGTTTCGGTCAGCACCAATACCGTGCCTGGCGATACGACGCTCGAAGTGCAGGCCGTCTGGTTCACGTCGAAGGGCAAGTATTCCGATTATTCGGCCACGGTCACGGTGTTCACCACATCCGATCCGGTGGCGCCGGGCGTCGTAACGGATGTGACGGTGTCCACGGGTGTCGGGACGGTTAATTTCGGTTGGACTGCGCCCAATAGCGGCAATTACGCCGGCGCCAAGATCTACTGGAACACGACAAACAGTTTTGGAACGGCCTCTTTCCTGGGGCCGATCGAATACGGTTCGCCCAATACGGCAGACAGCGCCACGCGCAGCATTTCTGCGGGTACGCGCTACGCCTGGATCACAACCATAAATGCCTCCGGTGTCGTTGAAAGCGACCCGGTCGCGACAGGCGCCTTCACGGTTGCCTGATCTCTTCGCTTCGTCTCTGGCGATAAGGAAATTCTGACATGACGATTAGCCCGAACGGCGCCTCCATCTGGGCCGATGGCCCCAGCACGTCTGTGTATCATCCGCCCAAACCTCTGATCCGCCAATGGGCGGCGGTGATCGAGGCCGCTCTGAACGCGTTGACGACTGGTGCTGGCTCCATCGCCAAGGACACGCGCGCCAATCTTTACGCGGATTTGGCCTTTGCTGCGGGAACGATGGCGTGGGTCTATGATGATGCGACGGCTGCCTATAACGGCATCTATGTCAAATCTGGTGCTTCCGGCACTGGATCATGGACCCGCATCCTCTCCCTGCCGTATTCATATCTGTTGGCAACGGATACCGGAACAGGGACCCCGAACGCCATCAACGCGACAACCGATATCGCTGTGTCTGAAGACATGCTCATCATGATTGAGCTATTTACCACGACAACGGATGAGCCAGCGACGATTTCATTCAATGGCGGCGTCGATCTGACGATTAAGACCAACCGCGGCACGAATGCCAGCGCGCTAACCGCGGGCATGGTTATGGCGGGAAAGATTTCCGGCTCGACGTTCCGGTTGATCACGGATGAAGATGTTTCGGCGCTGGTGGACCAGGCGGAAGCGGCACGGGATGCAGCAGTTACCGCACAGGCGGCAGTGGAAGCTGGGCTTGACAACCGCGTGCGGTACGACGCTACGCAAGTTCGAACCGATATTGAAAAAGCGCTTGCCCGCTCAAATATTGGCGCAGCCAGCGAAGCACAGGGCGTCTTGGCCGATAGCGCGTTGCAAGGCGGCGACATTATCTATCCCCTTAGCCGGCTGCCAGGAACGCCTACGCTGCATAGCAGCGGCGTGCTGGACTATACGTCGATTATCCAGACTGCGATCAATGCTGGCAAAAAGATCTTGCTGCCTGAAGGCACGACTTATGTAAGCGGGCTCATTTTGATTGATGGGTCTGTTATCAAGGGCGCGCATATTCTTAAGTCAAAGTTGAAATTGCTGAATGGGTCGAACGCACATCTTTTGGCGACGGACGATTTTGACTCTCAATTTGGTACGGTGGTGTCGGATGAAGTCCCACGTGACATCACGATCAATAATCTGACGATTGACGGCAACCGCGCAAACAATACGGATGGACATGGCATCGCGCTGTATGCACGCCGAATGTGCATTTCCTGGGTCTTTATCACAAACATCGCGGGAAAAGGGATCACCTGCGATTACAATGATTCAGCCGGCGGTGGGATCACCCCCGGTGACTATGGCTCTCTTGGGATGGAGAGCATATTTGAATATATTTGGATGGACTACACCGGCGCAGAAAGCATGGATATGCGCGGTCCGCACGATAGCAGCTTGAATAACGTTCATGCCATCCATGCCAGTCAGAACGGTAACGCCGCCTATCCAGCGTTCCGGTTTCAAAGCACGTTTACTGCTCGCGGGAGGAATCTCCACGCCTACAATAGCGGCACAGTGAATAATCATAGTTGGGGTATTTATGATGCTGCAGGCTGCGAAATTTCGGACAGCCACTTTGAAGGCGCCGCTATTGGTAACGTTCTTCTGCTGCAAAAGGGCGCAATGTACAAAGGTGTTCGCGCTTATGCGACCCGCAACGGCGCTTACAATGTGGTGTTGGCCGCGAATGAATGCCAGTTTTACGGCTTCATTGGTGGCGCGGCCTCGGGAACTGCTCCGAAGGGGATCACCTTTGGCCGGGATGGATCTGATTATGCTCAGGCCAACATAGTCGAAGTCATCGCGGTCGACCAAAATTCTGGAACTGTCGATTTTTCGTATTCGCAGGGCCAGAACAAAATCACCGTGCGCGGCGAACAGGCCAGCGGCGCAAAGGTCATTGGCACTCCGGCAATCAATGACACCCATGACATTGTTATCAGCGGCGTCCGTTATGGCGGCGCCAATAGCATCCCGGCGGCAGGAACAATTTCCAATACGTCAACGCAGCTGACAGCCAAAACCAACCGCGTCACGGCTGCGACAGCCGGATCTGCGGACGGTGTCAAGTTGCCACCGGGCGTGGGAATTGTTGGACAGGCTGTAACTGTCTCAAACGTAAGTTCCGCCATCATCAAAGTTTACCCTAATGGGACAGACTTCATTGATGTTGGCGGCGCCACGCCTTCGTTCGTTCGTGTGGCGCCAGGCCGAACGGTTGAGTTCGTCGCGATTTACTATGATGGTTCTGCCAATACGGCTTGGTCTCCTATCGTCAGCGCATCAGTTCCTGCAGGGGCCAACAACATCGCGGCAGCTGGCGCCACTTCCGGTACTGCAACGCAATTGACGGCCAAATCGAACCGCGTCACGTCAGTTACCTCTGGGTCTGCTGATGGGGTGAAGCTGCCAGCAGCTGTCGGCTATTTGGACGATTATGTTGCAATTACAAATATCACCGCAACCGCACTAAAGGTTTACCCGAACGGTAGTGATATCCTTGATTATGGCGGCAGCAATCCGGCATCAGTTTCTATCCCTGCCGGAAAGGCTGCTATTTTCTTTTGCCCACTTTCTGGCGCGTGGTCGCCAGTCATTGGGGCATAGCCCGCAGAGCTATCATGGTTCTTGTCCGGTCTGATGTGATTGGACCACCTGGGGAGCCTTCGGACAGAGCCGGATGCTCCCGGGCTGACCACATTCCTTGCATCGCCACACTCGCCCCACGCATTTGCCGTCTGGGAGTAGCGTAGCAAGATCGACCGCCACCGTGCGCCTGCATAGATCGCAATAGGCAGTTATGGAGCAGCCCTTAGCCAGGAGGGTGCCGAATGTGGTGAGACTAATCATGTTCTCATTATGTTCTTATGATTTCAGCGTGTCAAACCGCTGCTGATCCGGGGGTGTTTCCCGGAAAAATCTAACAAAACAAGGATACTATCATGGATCGCGCGGAGAGCTTCGCGGGTGGCGGTGTGCCATGCGCAAATTAAGGCCTGTTGAAAATTGGCGAACGGTTCTGGCTCGGGCTTGGTCTGTCCGCTTCACGGCTGCTGCTGGACTGATTTTTGTTATCCAGCCTGTTGTCGACGCTCTTGTCGATGGTGCCTACGGCCTTGAGGCGTGGGTCAATCTGCTGCTTCGCGGGCTGCAAGGGCTTCTGACTTTTGCGGCGATATGGGCGCGCGTCGTTGCCCAGAAAGGACTATCCGATGCCGATCAATAAAATCAAATCGAGCCCTCGGGCGAAGGCAGCGATCGCCGCCGCTATTATCGCAGCGGGTGTAGCCGGGTGGCAAAGCCAACGGGATACGACGCCGGACGTTCTCCCGCCAGCTGTCCTGTTGGCGACTGACAAACTGATCCTTCCTTGGGAAGGTATGGTGCTGCAATCGCACTGGGATCGCTTCGCAAAGATCTGGGATATTTGCGCCGGGATCACGATGATCAATGGAAAGCCTGTGCCGCCGGGCATGTCGTTTACGCGAGGGCAGTGTGAAGACATGACGCGCAAGCAAATCTTTCACGACTATTACCTCCCCTTGGTCAAGGCAGTGCCTGGCTACACCAACTTTCCGGTCGGTGTGCAGGCTGCCATGCTATCCGGCGCCTATAATTTCGGCGTTGGTTCCGTGGCGTCGAGGAAGGGAATGGCCGGATCGACCGCGACACGCTTGCATATGCAAGGAAAATTCCGGGAGGGGTGTGAAGCCCAAACCGCTTTCAACAAAGCCGGTGGCATCATCGTAGATGGATTGGTCAAGCGGCGGGAAATGGGAGACGCGCAACGAATCGGTGAAGCCGAAGTTTGCGTGAGTGGTCTGTGATGCTCTCCAGTCTCACCGATCCCATCAAAATCACTTTGTCCATCGTCCTCGGCCTCGCGGTCGGCTTCCTTGTCATGCTCGTTGCCTATGAAGGCGTTCGCTTGCCGCTGATCGGGCAGGTGATCAATGGCCGGGTCGCCAATGCGGTCCAGACTGCCACAGAAAATATGGTCACCACATTCGAGCGGGATGCCTTGCAAGCGCAGCTCGATGCGGAGCGGCGCAATCGAGAAATTGCGCAAGCAGCAAGCGCCAAAGCGCAGGAGCGGGCGGCGGCAACAGAGATTGCCCGCCAAGACGCGGAGGCGCGCATTCGCGACTTTCAGGAGCAAGCCCATAAGGATGGACTGGATTCGTGGTCCAAGGAGGAACTGGAATGGTATGGAAAGCACTGATGATGGTTCCCCTTGCCCTTATCCTTATGAGCGCCAAGGGCTGCCAGACACTTGAGCAGCGCGCTTCTGCCGCGGCTGTTGTCCAGGGGCAGGCGCGGGTGCAAACACCATTCCCGGACCTGCCAGAGGCTTGCGTTGCGAAGATGGGTCGCGTGGTGCCACGGGGCGATGAGGCCCGCGTGGTGACACTCAAGCGATGGGAAGTCGTTGCCGATAACCGGGACCGGCAGGCGGCGGATTGTGCCGCCTGGGGCGTGGACATGAAATCTAATTTTGGCGCTCGTTGAGCGTTAAGACCGAACGGAAACCAGAGGGCTTAACGATGACGCAAGGACAGACAGGACAGAAGGTGGAAGAGACATTTCGTCGTTTCGGGTCGATGATAAATTTCATTGTGCTTATTATTGGTGCGTTGGCTTCCGTCGCCACGGTTGGCTCTTGGAAAAACACGCAAGAAACCAACGATGCGAAGACGCTGCAATGGCAGCTCAACCACGAAACCTACCACCGGGAACGCCTGGCGGAAAATCAAAAAGTCATAGGAAGTATTGAGACCCGCCTGACGAACATTGAGCGCGATAGGAATGAAGATCGCCGGGTTCTGGATCTCACAAATCAGAAACTGGCCGGTCTCGAAAAGGCAATTGATACCGTCGAAACCAACGGCGCGATAACGACTGCTGCCCTCAATAAGCTTTCCGGCGATATGCAGGTCGTGAAGGAGATCCTGACGAGGATCGAAAAGAAGCAGGGCGGATGATATTTTCGCCCTAACCCTTTGCTATAGAAATGGATCTCCATCCCGCTCGAAGTCGCTGATGGTTGTAATCCAATTCGATCTGAATTTTATAAGAAGTTTCCGTTACCCCGATGTTTTCGACAGCGATGCGGATCGCCTAGCTCGCGATTCTTCCAACTTCTGTCAACGGCGTTACGGCCGTAGATTCGATGCCGATGAATTCCACTTCATTAGGCCGCAGAACTATTTCAATACCGTGTGGAGCGTCTTTTTCCTCAAGGAAAAATTGCTTGAAGCCCTTTGTTGACTCCGTGTTCGTGATGATTGTCAAAATTGCCGTCACTGCCCCGACCGGGGCGGCAACTAGTCCACCAGTCCCGCCAGTCGAAACTGTGACAGTGCCAGCGATTTTTACAATCTCCCAGCCAAATTTGTTCAGCCCTTTTTCGACCGTATCCCATAGTCCCCTCATGTTCGAGGGATCCGAACGCAGAATGCGGCCGTCTTCGGTCATGGCTACGATAGACCACCAGTCTCGCCCGGTCGTCAAAAAGCCGGTGTTATACTGCACTATAAGCGGATCGGGCGTGACTGCGCCACTGGCCAAGTTTAACCACTCCTTACTGTGCTTATAAACGTCGCTGTACTTATGGACCACACCAACCGAGGCTAAGGTTAGTCCTGTCTCGTTACGAATTTTCACAGTTGTAAATCGCTCAGTGCTCATCTGTCATCCTCCATCGCTGATTGCACTGAAAATATTAAAGGTTGATTTATTTATGAATTGTAAATGATGGGTTGAGTTTTTAGGCTGCAAAAGAAGGCGGTGCACGTCGGCAGTGATCGAGCTAAAAGCCCCGACAGCATGCTGTCGGGGTTTTTTGCGATTTAGAACACCGCAATGTACTTCAGCAGCGACAGGATGCCGATGATGATAACGACGAGACGGGCTATCTGTTTTGCCCGGCCATCAATCGGCAACATGCCAATGAGATAGAGAACCAGCACAATCACCAGGAAGGTGATCAGGATGCTGATGAGAATTGAAGTACCCAAAGCCCCACTCCTAAAGACGCTTGATTACGCCGTGCGGTGGAACCTAATGCTGTGATTTCAAAAGGAAAGGGGAGGGGCTCTCAAAATAGCAACTCCACCTTTGAGTAGATTTAAACGATAGACCATCTGCGACGCAATCGCTGCGTTAGGATGCCTTGGGACTCGGCTTACTTCCAGCAACTGGTTTGGTCGAGATTTTTTCGGCTGGAGGAGCGTTGCAGCCTTTGCTTCGCATCGCCGATTCCATAGCGTTTATCTTGCCCTTGGTCACAGCAACTTGCCCCTCTTTGTCCCCACCGAGGGTGCTTGATACAGGCACGCCGAGAAGGAAGACGCCGAGAGCGTCGCCATTTGCAGCATCATTTTGCTGTTTCGATATAGCAGCGAGATGGGTCTGCTCTTTCAGCATTTCCTGGGCAATCGCTTGACAGTCCATGTTCGTATAAGCAGCCATCGGAATGTCTACAGGAACAATTGCGTCAGGGCGTTTTGCACAGCTAGAAATGGCCGCCAAAGCGACCAAGGCAACATATTTAACTCTCACGACGGCCCCCTAATTTAATCCCCGTGTATGAGTAATCACTTATCGCGGATAAGTGGAAGAGGGCAGTATGGGGTTTTCCCGGTTTGTGTAGGGTTTGAAGATCACAATATGTGCATTTGCTGGATTGGGTCCGATGATAATTTTGTAAAAACAACCTTGAAATACATATAGATTTTAAGTTGCAATTTATGAGGTGTATATTGTCATATATCCTGACGCCGAGCGACGAAGTTCAATTAGTATGTGGCCAATACCACTATTGATTCAGGGATGTTTTCATCAATCGTTTTGCTATCCTTCGACCATTGGCCGGGGATATAAATATGAACAAAATTATTGCTGAGCATTTGAACGTGGCAAAACTGTTGGCGGAAAGGGAAGGTGAAATATTCCTATCGTACCTGATAAGTATGGCTCAAATGGAAAACGATCCGGGCGAACGATTGCGGGAAACAAAAATTTGCGAGGCGCGGAAGACCTTGAATTTGTCGCTGCCGAGTTAAGGAGGATTCTGGCCATCGCTGAAGCAGACGGCAAAGCGATGCTAGCCTATCTCTTGTCTCGGGCAATTGAAGAGGCCGACCGCGAATTACGAGATCGAGCGGTGCCTCGCTCCGAAACTTAGAAAAAGGCCGGGAGATCACTCTTCCGGCCTTTTTTATAGCAACGGGCAACGGGTGGTTGCGGTCTTGCGACCATAGCTCACGTTTTCAAGTCTAATAAATGCCGCGGCAAACCAAAAATTCAGCACGACAGAGGCAAGCAAAGCCAGATTTTGCATGTGATTTTTGCAATCTGACGAATGATTATTCTTTTGTTGCAAGGCCAATGTAAGCAATAATTAAAAGTTGTAAATTCAGTTTGATTGTTTTGATATATAATATTAACTTATTAAGGGGATCTTAAGGTAGGGGGTAGTCTTGTCAAAGGTGAACATGAGTATCGCGCCCTTGTGCGCTGCATTTATCTCGCTGAACGGTTGTGCGGAGATACCGAGAGCCGAATCTGAATATAAAGATCTTGTGGCTGATCTATCCGCCAGGATCAGGTGCGAGTTGGCGGTTAACTACGGAAATATATTAGCCGGAAGAGAGAAGAACGAAGGCGGAAGTTTTAAAGATCTCGTAGCCGCATATTCTCTCGAAATAGATACAGGGCGCACTTGGTCGGTTGGCGTCGGCCCATTGAAGTACATACAACCTATCGTGGGCGTCCTGGATTGGTCTGTCTCTTCGAAAATTGAGAATAACGCCCACCGTCTAGTAAAGGTTACGTACACTGTAGAACCGGCGACTCTTAACAGGGAGATGAAAAAAAAGGAATTTGATGATTGCAAGAGGCCGCCATCATACGAGTACAGTAAAATGTACCCGGGAAATTTTAAAACCGATGAGTGGTTTAATCAACTGGCATCAATTTCCGATCATCCTCACGATATTGGTTATACAGTTGATTTTACTACGACTATCAGCACGGATGGTGGGCTTCGTAGGGCTGCTGGAAAATTTGATGTATCTCCATCGGGTAGCTTTAAACGCACGTTGAAAAACACGGTCGATTTTGCGTTCACCTTTAAAGGGAAGCAAACGCCATCTCAAACGAATGAGCTTTTGCGACAAATTCTAATCAGCCTAGAGCGGGCGAGAGCGGCGCGGTCGGGACAGTCAGACTGATATTGGTTTTACTATCTCGGTGGCCTTACAACGCTTATGAAGCTTTCCCCGCGGCTACCGCATTTACTGCACTTCAGCCGCGGGATTAGGCTCAATATGGGGGTGGCCGGATCGCATATTTTTTCAAGCTTATAGCGCGGCAATTCGGCAATGTTTTTGCATTTACGGCAACCTACGACCACCATTTCCCAGCTGCGGATATCGGATCTGGTAAGGACGCTTTTATTCTGAGTTTTAGCGTCACTGAGACTTTGATTTCTCGTGCGGTAGTAGGTGAGCCTGCATCGGCCTGAAAAACCATCCCACGGCTTGGGGCAATGAATCTTCTCGGGTGCAATTAAGCGCAATAGTGAGGGCATTGATTGGTCGCCATATTCGGCAAATAGCGCCTGGCCATCCAACAGTTTTAGGATTTCGCAGGTCTCACATATGACCCCGACCACATCACTTGAACGCTCGCTGAGCCACCAAACGCCATCACGGGGCATCGTCCAACTCGCTCGGTCGCCATCCTCTGGTGTAGCCTGTGCTGATAGCGACAGAGGCGAGTGCCAGCTGCTCTCGTAAAGATCGGATGTCTTCCAAGAGGCTTTCAATTGCGACGCTGGCGTTCCCATCATGACATTGAATGATGTGGGAAACGATTTCGGTGGATGGGTTGCCTCCAACAGGGCGCACGTTCTCGTCCTCGTGTTTCATAGCCTGAGCCTGCAATTTGTTTTAGGTTGGTTTTGACGCGCCGGAGATCAGTCGGGCATCAGATCGGAAATCTGTCCGTGCGATACGAGGAGGCGCGGATTTGTCATGCCTCCGCTTTCTTCGTCGATCGTCACCGCATAGGCGGCGACGCCAATGTAGCGTTCGGCCATCGCGCCGGCCATTTTTTCCGCAGATGCGACACTTGAAGCTTGCCGCATGTCGCCTGGCACGACGCCAGCGCGGTTCTTCTTGAACTGCACGACGATGATTTTTTCGGCTTCAGACATATTAGCAACCTCTCGTTTGTTCTATAAATGTTCTCATTTTGGAGAGGAGTCAATGCGCTTGTGAGCGGAGATCTTTTTCCAGCGGAAATTTGCTCCCGGAAGATTGGTCTGCGGCGGGATTATAGAGCCGGCAGTGGTTTGGAAACTGCCAATAAGTTATTGATTTTGACGGTCCCTTATCAGGGCCAGTTTGGAGCCTGGTCTTTGTTTTTCCTCATCTAAAATGAGACTTCTAAGCAGGTTGTCGCAGGTTTGAGGCCTGATTAGATAAACTAGCCACCGCCCCAACCAGCAATCAAGCTGGTCACTCGTCGTCGCCATTGGCGAATTCGATTTCGCGCAGTGCCTTCCGGGCGTCGGCGTTTCGTTTTTCGGAGAGGATCGAGTGGTCCAGGGAGCGCGTCTGCTCCGCGGCAAACTTCCCGACGGCGCCGCTTTCTTCCAGCCATGGCTGAATCATTGCCTTCTTCGCCCGAAGCGTCTCGACGAAACCAAATTCACCGTGAACAACCCCGGTGTTGCGAATGCTTCGCTCCACGCCGTCTTCGACCATCTCGTCATCGGAGAACGTTCTGAGCA
The DNA here is from genome assembly GCF_021559775.1 of Gillisella vitis. Taxonomy (GTDB): domain Bacteria; phylum Pseudomonadota; class Alphaproteobacteria; order Rhizobiales; family Rhizobiaceae; genus Allorhizobium; species Allorhizobium ampelinum. The sequence goes on from NZ_CP056047.1 coordinate 1,501,231, forward strand.
GGGCCTTTAAAACGCCATGCGTGGTCTCTTCCCCGTGGTAGTTCGTCATCACCGCGACAACGAATTTTGCATCCTCCTGTCGACCTTTCGCGATCTCCGCCAGTAGCGCATCCGCGAGCGCTTCCGTCATCGTCGGGAAAACCGCGGCCAAAACACGGCTACCGCGATAGCTGAACGATTTGGAATCCGTCTCGAACCATCCGCGAGCTTTCGCTGTAGCGAGGGCCGGATCTGACGCTAGCGATGCGTTGAGATGGTGTAGCCGGTGCGGTACTGCATCGTAGCGCATCCCTTCGACGCTATTTCCGGGGTGGTCGAGGCGACGCCCGAAATAGTCCCAGACGAGGTCGAGGTGTGTTGCGGCAACATGTGAAAGAACGCGCTCGACGTTATGGACGACTTGTGGAACCTCAAGAAGGCTGTCTAGAATGAGCACCGCATCCACTGTTTCCAGGGTCTTGAAGAAGGCTGTCGAGTGCGGAAGAAAGGCAATGTTCGCCCACCGTGAATCCTTGGCCTCGATCAGATATTGGATTGCTGGACGGAAGAACTCCTCGTGGGGAGGCGTTCCTTCTGGAAAATTACGCATCGCAAACATTATGCATTCGGCGATTGTTGGCCGATCGTTATCCTCGATCGCTCGGCCTAGGAGTCGGAGCAGGGTGTGCGGGGCGTCGGGCTTAGAAAATCGCCAGTGCGCGGCGATTGGCAAAAGGTGACCGGGCATTTGCAAAAATCTTTCGAGTAACCGGCCATATACGGTCTGGTCTCCGGCCTTTAAAAGACCGTCTAGGAAGGCGGTGAGAAAGCTGAGGAGGTCGCCTGTCGCGTGCTTGAGGACGAACTCCGCTATGTCTGGCGACCTTTGAGATAATCTCTCTACGAACGTCGCAAATCTGGGGAAAGTCGCCGAGTCGTTCGATTTGGTAGCTGCGCATCGCTCAAGAAACACAAGCCACAAGTCCTGCGTTTCTGCGGACACTTCGGTGAGCATGGATTCGAGTTGCTCGTCTTTATAGGTCTCGACGCGTTCGATATCGAACTCGCGGTCGTCCCACTGCCATGGCATGACGCCGTCGAATCCTACGAGGATCTTGTATCGAGAGTATGTCCCGTCGTTGTTCAACCTTTCCCGCAGTTCGAAGATTCCGGCTCTAAGGGCCGCCGCCTGAGCTTTGCATCCGAAGGTGTCGTTCTCCGCTGCGACGAGTTCGGACGCTCGGTAGTAGGAATAGAGCGCCGCGTGCTCGATCGTCTCACGCAGCTCGTAAGACATGTCTTCGGCTCGCTCGCTGAAGAACTTGATGATCTGCAGATGGTCGGTAAGGCTCTCGCGCATGAACTCGATACTCGGGTCATTCCGACCAGATCGCGTGGCGTTAGCCAGGGCATGAAAAATCTCGCACCGGTCGCCATCGTTCACGGCGCTTTCGTACATCGTGAACAGCGCCGAAATAGCGCGCTGTCGGAGTTCACGAACCTCCTTCACTGGCACCTCTCCGGAGTTTAGCGAAACTGCATTCGCCGACCATGTGCTCGATGTTGCTTCGGCATCGAGGAGGCTCTTCCAGAACTCTATCACGATTGGGCGGACGTCGCGCTCGACGAGAGCTGGGTCGCCAACCACTTTCGCCAGCCGGTATTGAACTTCCGGCCCGACCTGCTCCCAAACTCCAAGGTGATAGCCGGCGAGGTGGCCGACGATTTCTATGATGCGTTTCCGACGTCGCTCATCGGCTTCCTGCGAGAAGATTCGTTTCAACGCGAGGAACGACTGCTCGACCGCCGCGTACTTGTGGGTTGCTATAAGGTTGATCACCAAGTCAACGATCTGATCGGCGCCATACCCAGCGAACGACCCGAATGTTCCATCAATCGGCTTCGTCGCCGTGGCACGAGCTTTTTCGCTGGCCTCAACGATCGCCTCCAGAACCTCGGGCAGGATAGATGGAACGTCGTCATATAGAGGAAGAAGATCGTCTGCGAGTGACCGAAGGAGTTCGTAGCGCTGGTTGTTGTCCTCAGCCTCTTGCAAGGATTCGAGTACTTTCTGATCGAACAACTGCTTGCCGGCTACAAGGCGCTCGTAGTCCTGTTGCGCCCGCTGAAACTCGTATCCTGCCGGGACTAGGTACTTGTCTATGATGCGGTTGAACCGTTTCCTGATCTGTTCGAGGGCTTCATTCCCAAAGCCCTCGCGAGCGTCGGCCTTGTAGACGATATCGTGCGATGTCTCCGCCCAGGCGTGGATCAGAATAGTCTGAATCTGAACCTCGCAGCGCAATCCCGCGAACGCCCGGTACTCTGGTAGGGCCACGCGAGCTGCATTCAACGCAACCGTGTAGTGGATTGCCTGGTACCGGACCTCGCCATTCTCCTCCACGGGGTGGTGTATCTTTGTGGCATTCCGATCGACGTCGAAATTGTCGAACACGACGCTGGAATTAGTGAAGCGGTTTACGTCGCCGTTCGTGTAGAAAATCAGCCGTACGCCCGCGAGGTCCCGGCGCAAGGAAGCGATGTCCGGTGCGTCGAGGTTGCCGGTCTCATTCAGCCGCTTTCGGAGACTGCCGGGCGTCTTCGCTCGGGCCTGGATCGATTGTGGACGAGGAAGACCGTCCTCCGCGGCGATCGCACTTTCGAGAATTTGCCTGACAGTACCGGCGAAGGCCTGGTACCTGCTAAACTCTGAGCGTTCGTAATCATCGATGTTCATCGCGACACCCGATTTTCCATCTTGATACCGTTCCATTGAGCTGGACGACCATCGCCACGTTCGGTGCTGGCCCCGCTTCGGGATGAATTCCGCCGCGCATCTCCATCTCTGCCATTTGACGGCCTTCGCCGGCTTCTCTGAACCGGACATTGCCTCTGACTGCGTTTCGGCCTTAGCTTCAAACACAGATATCCGCCAAAAACTGTAATTATTCAATCAAATGATCGATGGGTCTCAAATAAACAAATCTTGGGAGAGGCATGAGGCAACCTCCTTGGCTTGGCGACGATCGTAGTACGAACTATCAAATTCTATGCGTTTGGGAATTGAGAAAATGGGCCGGCTGCGCGATGCTCAAATACGGTAACCTGAGTGCGACAAGGTTGTTGCAATTCAGTAATGTTTTCAATTGGGCGCCTTTTGGTCCTACCTGCTCACAACCGATTGATATCGAAAGATATTGATGCGCCTGCAGGGGTCGCCAATCTCTAAAATTTACTTTGTAAGGCTCTGAAATTACTCATTCATTCTTAAGGTGAGGGGTTTGTGGTTAAGGGTGAGGGGATAGGATGTTCCCGTTCAGTTTCGTTGCCGCCGCCTGTGAGAGTTTCTTACGGTCGGCTTTTTTCGTATAAAGCGCGGCCATCGCGTCGGAATTCCAGCCGAATAGTGCTTTCAGTTCGGCGTTACTGCCGACCACTAAGGCGCGTTTTTGAGAAATGGATTCTGGGATGACCAATGTCATGTCCTCAAAAGCGGAAATGGCATAAAGATCTTTTGAAAATTTGGTTTGATGCGCTGCTCGATCAGTCTGGAATCAAGTCGGAGATCTGTCCCTGCGATACCAGCAGGCGTGGGTTCGTCATGTTTCCATTTTCCTCATCGATTGTGATTGCGTATGCAGCAACGCCAATGTAGCGAGCTGCCATGGCGCCAGCAATTTTCTCTGCTGAAGCCACGCTTGAAGCTTGGCGCATATCGCCCGGCACAATACCGGCGCGGTTCTTTTTGAACTGCACGACAATAATTTTTTCAGCGTCAGACATGATACTATCCTCTCTCTTTTGTTCTCTTTATGTTCTTTTTTCGAGAAAAGTCAATGCCGTTTTTTCACGTGTCCATTGGAACGCGGTGAGCAAAATTCTTCGAGATTGCCACTTGTGGCCAGGCAGTCGCCGCAAACGGATATCGTGGCGACTGGCCAACTTGGGTGAAGGCGACGTATAAATTGCGAAGAACTGGCGTTCGTCCTGCCGGGCCTTGGCTAAGCCTTCCGCACTTATTTCTTTTTTGTCGAGGATTCGCTGTTCTTGACCTGTGAGCCGAGCGTGGGCGCTACGGCTTTATCCACTGTCTTGTCCTTCTTCGGCTTTCGCGTTTCCTTGTTGCCGCGTACCTGACCTTTAGCCATTGTCGTTTCCTCCGTGTTGAGAATGACAGCTAGCCGCGATTGCCGGGTGAAAAGCAAGCGAAATCCGACGGATGAGCAGTGCCTCAAACCTGTTTGCCTACCTTGTCATTCCTCATCCAGCCCGCAGGAACCGGACGGCCTCATCGCGGCGGTGCAGGTAGAGCAATGTGCGCACCGCTTCGCCGCGTGCCGAGGTCAGGTCGGGGTCGCGTTCCAGCAGATAGGCGGCGTCCTTGCGAGCGATTTCCAGGAGGTCGGCATGGTGTTCAAGACTGGCGATGCGAAAGCCGGGCGTGCCGGATTGGCGGGTGCCGAGTAGCTCGCCTTCGCCGCGCAGCTTCAGGTCTTCTTCGGCAATCAGGAAGCCGTCCTCGCTGTCGCGCAGGATTGACAGTCGCGCCTTTCCGGTTTCGCCCAGTGGGCCTTTATAAAGAAGGATGCAGGAAGAGGCTTCCGCGCCGCGTCCGACCCGGCCGCGCAACTGGTGTAGTTGCGCAAGGCCGAAGCGTTCGGCATGTTCGATCACCATGATTGTCGCGTCCGGCACGTCCACACCGACTTCCACCACTGTGGTTGCGACCAGCAGCCGTGTTTCACCGCTCTTGAAAGCCAGCATGGCGGCGTCTTTTTCCTCGCCCTTCATGCGGCCATGCACGAGGCCGATGGGGGCCTTGAGGCACATCTTCAGCACCTCGAAGCGTTCCTCGACCGACATCAGCTCCGATTCCTCGGTTTCCTCAACCAGCGGGCAGATCCAATAGGCTTTCTTGCCGGAAGCAATTGCGGCCTGGAGGCGGTCAACGATATCGCCGATGCGCTCCACAGGCACGGTCACTGTCTGGATCGGCTTGCGGCCCGCCGGTTTTTCGGTGAGCTTGGAGACATCCATGTCGCCGAAGGCGGCCAGAACCAGCGTGCGCGGAATGGGCGTGGCGGTCATGACCAGCATGTGCGGCGAAACGCCCTTGGCTGTCAGCCGCAGCCGCTGGTGTACACCAAAGCGATGCTGCTCATCGACTACAGCCAGCATGAGATTGTGATAATTGACCGAATCCTGAAACAGCGCGTGGGTGCCAATAACTATTTGCGCTTGGCCGGAGGCTATTCGCTCCAGCACCGCTTCACGCTCGCGGCCCTTGGTGCGTCCAGTCAGCACATCGACGGCGATTCCGGCAGCCGCCGCCATTTTTGATAGAGTCGCATGATGCTGGCGCGCCAGAATTTCGGTCGGCGCCATCAGCACGGCCTGGCCGCCGTTTTCCACCACAGCCGCCATCGCCAGCAGCGCCACCAGCGTCTTGCCCGCGCCGACATCGCCCTGGACCAGGCGCAACATGCGGCTGTCGCTTTCCATATCTTTCAAAATATCGGCAACAGCGTCCTTCTGGCTGTTGGTGGGGGTAAAGGGCAGGGCGGCAAGGATTTTTCCGCTCATTTCGCCCGTGGCGCGAACCGGTGTTCCCGCCACCTTGCGCAAGCGTTGACGCACCAGTGCCAGAGAGACCTGGCCCGCCAGAAATTCATCATAGGCCAGCCTGCGCCGGGCCGGGGCCTGCGGATCCACATCCTTTTCATCACGGGGGCTGTGCAATCGCTCAAAACTTGGTTTGACAGCGTCGAAACCTTGTTTCGTCACCAGTGCCGGATCGATCCATTCGGCAAAGTCCGGCAAGCGTTCCACAGCGTGGTCGATTGCCTTTTTCAGCACTTTCGGCGAAAGGCCGGCCGTAAGCGGATAGACCGGCTCGACCAGCGGCATGGTCGCCGCCTCGCTGGCCTTGACCATGAAATCCGGGTGGACCATCGAGGGGCGACCATTGAACCAGTCGATTTTTCCCGAAACCGTGATGATCTCATCGACCGGCAAGGCTTTTTCCAGCCAATTGCCCTTGGCGCGAAAGAATGTCAGCGCTAATTCACCGGTCTCGTCATGCAGGAAAACCCGGTAGGGCGCGTTGCGATTTTCCTTAGGCGCAGGTGTGTGGCGGTCTACCCGGCCCGTCACGGTGACGATGGCACCTTGCGGGGCCCGGGCAATTCCTGGCTGGTTGCGCCGGTCGATCAGGCGATGGGGGCTTAAGAACAGCAGATCGACGACACGCGCATCCTCGGCGTCTTCGCGGCCCAACAGGCTCGCCAGCAATTGCGCCAGCTTCGGACCAACGCCCGGCAGGGTGGAAACGGAGGCAAACAGGGGATCGAGCAGGGATGGACGCATGATGGCGGCAAAATGCCGTGTGATGAGGCGCATTGCAAGGCTGACAAGGCAATTGTGAGCGGGTATACAGCATCGGACTGAAAAGTGGGAACCGGTTTTCAGGCATGTCCGATGTGGTGAGAAAAGCATCGGACTGAAAAGTGGCTACCGGTTTTTCGGAATATCCGATGCGATGAAAAAGCATCGGACCGAAAAGTGGGAACCGGTTTTTCTGTAGGGTGATGTTGTGAGGAAGCACCGGGTTCTCGGCTTCGCAGCCCCCTCATCCGCCTGCCGGCACCTTCTCCCCGATGGGGAGAAGAGGGATGGAGCCGACAGGTGCGGTGCGTTTTCAGTGAGGCGAGGACCGCCGAGCGAAGGCGCGGGAGTGACGAACCGCTTGCTCCGTTATGACTTGTGAAAACCGGTCTACGAGAAAATTCGATGCGAAGCCAAGAGGTTCGGCATCAACAGGAAGGTGAATGACATGACTGGTCTGGTTCGCAGCAGCGCCGATCTCGATCCCCGCCGCAGGCGTATTCTGTTTCGCTGTTGGCATCGGGGTATCCGGGAGATGGACCTGATGCTCGGCCAGTTTGCCGAAGCCGAGATCAGCGCACTCAGCGATGCCGAGCTGGATGATCTCGAACTGATCATGGCTGAAGAAGACAATGACCTGATCAGCTGGATCAATGGCGCAGCCCCTGTGCCAGCCCATATTCAGATCCCGTTGTTTGACCGCATTGCCGCGACCCGACCTGATTTTTCGCCTGTCGATGGTTCGGCCATTGCCTTGTCGTCCAGGCCTGATGCGAGTGCTGTGACCGAAAAATGATTTCCCTGTTTGATGCAAAGAAGACGGCAGCGGCTACGTCCGCTGTTACCCTCTCGCCTGTGCCTGATGGTATGGACGCTTTTCTGGTGGCGGAACTGGCGCGGCAGGGCAGGCCTGTCGCCTATCTTCTGTCGGATTCCAGCCGGATGAACGATATCGAGCAGATGCTCGGCTTCTGCGCGCCTGATATTCCGGTGCTGACCTTGCCCGCCTGGGATTGTCTGCCCTATGACCGGGTTTCGCCCAGCGCCGATATTTCCGCCCGCAGGCTCTCGGCACTGTCGGGGCTGATTGCTCATGCCCGAAAGCCGCATCCAGGCATTGTTCTTGTCACTGCCAATGCCATGCTGCAAAAGCTGGCACCGGCTGACGTTATCGAAAGCCTTTCCTTTTCGGCCCGCCCCGGCAATCAGGTGAAGATGGACGACATTGCCGCCCGCTTGTCGCGTAATGGTTTTGAGCGCGTCGATACGGTGCGCGAAGTCGGCGAATTTGCGGTGCGAGGCGGCATTCTCGATGTCTTCGTGCCGGGCTCTGAAGAGCCGGTGCGGCTGGATTTCTTTGGCGATACGCTGGAGAGCATCCGCAGTTTCGATCCGGCCAGCCAGCGCACCATCGGCCAGGTCCGCTCGCTTGATTTGAACCCGATGAGCGAAGTGACGCTGACGCCGGAAAGCATCAGCCGGTTTCGCAAGAATTACCTGTCGCTGTTTGGTGCGGCCACCCGCGACGATGCGCTGTACACCGCCGTGTCCGAAGGCCGCCGTTATGCGGGCATGGAACACTGGATGCCGCTGTTTCATGAAAAGCTGGAGACGGTGTTCGATTATCTCACCGATTTCCGGGTGGTGCTCGACCATACGGTGCGCGAATCCGCCGAGGAACGCGGCAAGCTGATCCGCGACTATTACGAGGCGCGGTTGAACAGCGCGACGCCCGGCAAGGGTCATTTGGCGCAGGGCACACCTTATAAACCGATACCGCCGGAATATCTCTATTTAGGGGCGGCGGAGTTTGCCAAGAAGCTAGAAGCGCTGAACCCGATCCGTCTGACGCCGTTTGCCGAGCCGGATAGCGAGGGCCGCAAGATTGTCGAACTCTCCGCCCGCTCCGGCCCGCGCTGGGCGAAGCTGGCTGCGCAGGAAAGCAGCGAGACCAAGGCTGATGGCGAGGCGCAACGGGTCAATGTCTTTACCCAGGCGGTAAAATATATTTCCGACAAGCGGGCGTCCGGCTCCAAGGTGCTGATTACTGGCTGGTCGGAAGGTTCGCTCGACCGGCTGTTGCAGGTGTTGAACGAGCACGGGCTGGAGCGGCTAAAGCCTGTTACTGCCCTGAAGGATCTCGATCAGCTTGGCAAGGGTCATGCGGCAACCGCCGTTCTGGCTCTGGAGGGTGGGTTTGAGGTGGGCGAACTCGTGGTGGTCGGCGAGCAGGATATTCTCGGCGATCGCATGGTGCGCCGGTCCAAGCGTCGCAAGCGGGCCGCTGATTTCATCTCTGAGGTTGCCGGGCTGGACGAAGGCTCGATCGTCGTCCATGCCGAGCATGGCATTGGCCGGTTTATCGGATTGCGCACCATCCAGGCGGCGGGCAGTCAGCATGCCTGTCTGGAACTGCAATATGCCGATGAGGCCAAACTGTTCCTGCCGGTCGAAAATATCGAGCTTCTGTCGCGCTACGGCTCGGAAGGCAGCGAAGCGCAACTGGACAAGCTGGGCGGCGGCGCCTGGCAGATGCGCAAGGCCAAGCTGAAGAAACGCCTGCTGGATATGGCAGGCGGGCTGATCCGTATTGCAGCCGAGCGGATGATGCGGTCTGCGCCGGTGCTGGCCACGACTGAAGGCTTCTACGACGAATTTGCCGCGCGGTTCCCCTATGAGGAAACCGAGGACCAGATGAATGCCATCGAGGCGGTGCGTGGCGATCTGGCTGCCGGACGTCCGATGGACCGGCTGATCTGTGGCGATGTCGGCTTCGGCAAGACGGAAGTGGCGCTGCGCGCCGCCTTTGTTGCGGCTATGAACGGTATTCAGGTGGCGGTCGTGGTGCCGACGACGCTTTTGGCGCGCCAGCATTTCAAGACGTTTTCCGAGCGGTTTCGCGGTCTGCCAATCCGCATCCAGCAGGCCTCGCGGCTGGTCGGTACCAAGGAACTCAACCTCGTCAAGAAGGAAGTGGCTGAGGGCAAGACCGATATTGTCGTCGGCACCCATGCTCTCCTGGGGTCGGGCATAAAATTCGCCAATCTTGGCCTGCTGGTGATTGATGAAGAGCAGCATTTTGGCGTCAAGCATAAGGAACGGCTGAAAGAGTTGAAGAGCGACGTGCATGTGCTGACGCTGTCGGCGACGCCCATTCCACGCACCTTGCAGCTGGCGATGACCGGCGTGCGCGAATTGTCGCTGATCACCACGCCGCCAGTGGACCGTATGGCGGTGCGCACCTTCATTTCGCCCTTCGATCCGCTGGTGATCCGCGAAACGCTGATGCGCGAACATTATCGCGGCGGCCAGAGCTTCTATGTCTGCCCGCGTCTGGCGGATCTTGCCGATATCAAGGCATTTCTGGAGTCGGATGTGCCGGAATTGAAAGTGGCGATTGCCCATGGCCAGATGGCGGCGGGCGAGCTGGAAGACATCATGAACGCCTTCTATGAAGGCCGCTATGATGTTCTGCTGTCGACCACCATTGTCGAATCCGGGCTGGATGTGCCGACCGCGAATACTCTCATTGTCCACCGCGCCGACATGTTCGGCCTGGCGCAGCTCTACCAGATCCGCGGCCGGGTCGGACGCTCCAAGGTGCGGGCCTTCGCGCTGCTGACCTTGCCAGTCAACAAGGTGCTGACGACCAGTGCCGAGCGGCGGCTGAAAGTGCTGCAATCGCTGGATACGTTGGGCGCGGGCTTCCAGCTTGCCAGCCACGATCTCGATATTCGCGGCGCTGGCAATCTGCTGGGCGAGGAACAATCCGGCCATATCAAGGAAGTCGGCTTCGAGCTTTACCAGCAAATGCTGGAGGAGGCCGTGGCCGAGGTGAAGGGCGAGGACGAGGTCGTCGATAGCGGCTGGTCGCCGCAAATCCAGGTCGGCACCTCGGTGATGATCCCCGACGAATACGTGCCAGACCTGCATCTACGCCTTGGCCTGTATCGCCGCCTGGGCGAATTGACCGAATTGAACGATATCGACGGCTTCGGCGCCGAGTTGATCGACCGGTTCGGGCCGCTGCCAGCGGAAGTGCAGAACCTGTTGAAGGTGGTCTATGTCAAGGCGCTGTGCCGCAAGGCCAATGTCGAAAAGCTGGAAGCCGGTCCGAAGGGCGTCGTGGTTCAGTTCCGCAACAAGCTGTTCCCCAACCCGGCAGCTTTGGTCGGCTTCATCGCCAAACAGGGCAGCATGGCCAAGATCCGTCCAGACCACAGTGTGTTCCTGACCCGCGATCTGCCAACGCCCGAGAAACGGCTGGCGGGTGCGGCGACCATCATGGCGCAATTGGCGGAACTGGCCAAGGTGAAGTGACAGCAGAGGCGGTCCATCGACCGCCTCCAGGCGACCCCTGGCGTCAGGCGGCTGCCTTGCGCCAACCGGCGGCAACCAGGCCAGCGCCGATCATCAGTGAACCACCGGTTCTGTTGACCCAGCGCTGCACATTAGGCTTGCGGATTGATTTGCGTGCCATTGACGCCATGATGGCATAGGTGGCGGCGTTCAATGTGGCGAGCACCAGGAAGGTTGCTTCGAAAATCACCATCTGCAAGGCCAGCGGTTCGGCAGTGTTCAGGAATTGGGGCAGGAAGGCCACGAAAAACAGGATGCTTTTCGGGTTGAGCGCGGTCACGGCATAGGTGTGCAGGAAGATTCTCAGAGGCTTTTCAGCGGAGAGCTGGCTGCCGTCCTCGGCCTCCTGTCTTGTCATGACCGGTGCCCGCCAAAGCTTGATGCCGAGATAGATTAGATAGGCAGCGCCAATGTATTTCAGCAGTGTGAAGACCATCGCCGAGGTGGCCAGAAGCGCGCCGAGCCCCAGCATGGAGGCGGTCATGGCGGTAAAATCACCCAGCGCCACCCCCGCTACCGTTGCCTTGGCCACAGAGCGCCCATGTCCAAGCGCATAGGAAATCACCAGAACGATGGTTGGCCCTGGAATGGCGAGAACGACCGCGGCAGTGGCAACAAATGCAAGCCAGATTTGAAATGTCATGAAACTCTCCTGAAACAGTTTTCAGTGAGCAATCCATGAAAAAAGGCAGATGGCAAGTCGCCTTGACGCTATCTCAACCGCTCGGCAAGAAAACGGGCTGCCCGTTTATGGGCTTGTTTCGCGAGAGGTGTTTCTGGTTTCAGAAAAAAGTCATGTCCGCCACCGTCAAAGATCGAGAGCTCAGTTGCCATTCCAAGGAATTTGGCCTGCTCTGATAATGTCTTTGCCATCGAGACAGGGAACACACGGTCCTCGCTCCCCCAGACGATTAGGAGGGGAGGAGCCGTGCGAACGGATTGAGAATAACCAGCGGGAAAGCCACCGTCCACGAGCACCAGGGCATTGGCATCTTGCCGGTTTACCGTTGCGGTGATGGCGATTTGCGCGCCCAGCGAAATTCCGAGAACGCCGATTTTCCGGTCCTCTGGAGATTGTCTCTTGAGAAACAGTAGAACATCCCGGACAGCAGCGCTCCATCGGGCCATGTGGCTTGTGTAATATTGGATGCGGCCTGCCGCACCCTTCGCATGGCCAATGGCAGTCAAATCTGCGTCTGAAACGGCATGAACCAGATAGGCATCAAGCCCTGCCTTATCGAGACTTTGAGCAAGATCGTCATAGGCTGCTGATCGGAAGCCTTTGCTACCGCTCAGGATGATAACGGCTGGGCGCTTCTGAGGTGCGCGCCTCTCGAATGCCTCTATTGCGATATCGCCCTGCGTCGTCTTGACCATTGCCGTTTGACGGGCGTTTGCCCGTGACGGGGTGCAAGAGATGAAAGCCAGACACAATATCGTCGTGGCCAACAAACGACAGCAATGCAGCATCACTCCTCCTCCACCGCCAGGCTGGCCTGCGGGCCGGAGGCGACGGCGGGTGGGAGGGGGACGCCCTTGGTTCTTTCCCGCATCAGGGTAATCAGGCCGGAGCCGATGATCAGGGTGATGCCGACCAGCATGGGTAGATCGACATGGTCGCCGAAGATCAGGTAGCCAAACAGAATGGCCCAGAGCATCTGGCTATATTGTGCAGGTCCCAGCACGGCCGCAGGCGCAAAGCGGGTTGCGAGCATCATCAGCACAGTGGCAAGGGCAGCAAACAGGCCGTAGCTGAGCAAGAGCAGCCAGTCCGTTCCTTGCGGCCAGGAGAAAGCGGGCAGCATGGCGATGCCGGAAATGATGATGGTGCCGAAGGCGCCAGCACCGTAAAGCGATGTGGATTTTTCACGCGGGCCGATGGCGCGGTAGACGACGATGGAAATCGCCCCACCCAACCCGCCGATGACAGCACCGAGATGGCCGATCGACAATTCCCTGAAACCCGGACGCAGCACCACTAGCACGCCGATAAAACCGATGATGACGGCGCTCCAGCGACGGATGCCGACCTGTTCCTTGAGGAACACCACCGACATGATGGTGACGAAGCAGGGCAAAAGGAAAATCAGACAGAAGGCCTCGGCCATCGACAGATGCGTGAAGGCTGTCACCGCCCCAATGGCACTGGTGCCTGACGCGACGAAGCGCAGCAGCCAGAGCTTCAGGTTTGAGGTCCTGAACACATCCGTCAGCGAATCGCCGCGCTTCAGCAGAAAGGGCAGGGCAACCAGACCGAACAGCGATCCGAAGAAGGCTGATTCGAACGGACTGATTCGTCCATCAACGAGTTTGACCGATGCATCGCTGATGGCGAAGGCGGCAAAGGCCGCAAAAGCGAGCGCAAGGCCGCGAGGTGTCGTATCGGAGGTCACGAGCAGGTCGTCCTGGAGTTTGGCCGGGGAAAACCTTCATCAGGTTTCCACCGGCAGGGGCCTCTCGTGAGTATGGCCGATATTGCGTTGCGTCAATTCAGTTTCGACTGTTCGACTGCCTTTTCAGCGGCGATGTCGCGCAGGGCATTGGCCAGAACGTCAGTCGGCTGGGCGCCACTCACGGCATATTTCTGGTCGATGATGAAGAAAGGCACGCCATTGACCCCCATTTTCTGGGCGGCGTCGATTTCATCGATCACCATGTCCTTATCGGCATCGCCTGCCAGCAGGGCCTGCATCACCTTTCGGTCCAGCCCAGCCTCCTGTACAATATCCAGCAGGACAGCATGGTCGCCGAGATTGCGGCCATCCTCGAAAAATGCCTTGAACAGGCCTGAGACCACAGCACCCTGCGCTTCACGGCTTTCCAGTCCTGCCCAATGGATCAGCCGATGCGCGTCCAGCGTATTCGGACCGATCTTGATGGCTTCGAAATTGAAGGCAATACCAACCTCGCGGCCAAGCTCAGCCAATTGCTGATGGCCGCGCTCGAGGTTTTCCTTGCCGCCAAATTTTTTGGCCAGTTCGGCCTGCTGATCAACGCCTTCGGGCGGATAGTCCGGATTGAGCCGGTAGGGGCGCCAGTTGACGTCGATGCTGACCGTGTCCTGCACCTCGGCAATGGCCAGATCCAGCCGGGCCTTGCCCAGATAGCACCACGGGCAGACGACATCGGACACGAGATCGATGGTAATGCGTTGCATGAAAGGGTCTCCATCGGTATGCGGCAGCGATGACACGCCGCAGATCCGTGCGCAGTCAGCGCACGGTAGTTGAATTCATTGCGCCCTGGCATCCCACCAGGTGGGGAGTTGATAGCCCAGCATCGGTACCTGGTCAGGCCTTGCAATGCGCTTCCAGCGCGCCAGCCATTGTTCGCCATTATAATAGAGCGGCACCACGTAATGCCCGGCCACCAGCAGGCGATCCAGGGCCCGCACGCTGGCCTGATAGTCCTCGAGGCTTCTGGCATTGACCATCGTGTTCAGCACCCGGTCGATATCCGGATTGGCAACACCGGCATAATTGAAACTGCTTTGCCGATCCCGGGCAGCAGAACCCCAGCGGTTGAATTGTTCGATACCGGGAGCCAGCGTCGAAGGATAGGCCATGACGACCATGTCATAATCGAAACTGTTGGAGCGCGCCTGATATTGCGCGTCATCCACCGTCCGGATGGTCATGCCGATGCCGATCAGCCTTAGGGTGCGCTGATAGGCAAGCGCCATTTTCTCCTGGCCGGCATTCTGGGTCATGACCTCGAAGGACAGTGGCTTGCCCTGGGCATCGACCATTTTTCCATCATTGATCGAATATCCAGCCTGGCTGAGCAACGCGACGGCCTGGCGCAGAATATTACGGTCGGCGCCCGAACCATCGGAAATCGGCAATGTATAGGTGCCCGCCAGGATTTCCGGGGCAATCGTGTTGCGCGCATTGCCAAGGATTGCCAGTTCGCGGTCGTCGGCGGCATGGCCAAAGGCGCCGAGCGGCGAATTCTGCCAGTAACTCTGGATTCGCTTGAACGCATTGCCGTAGATGTTTTTGTTGACCCACTCGAAGTCGAAGGCGAGCGTCAGCGCCTCGCGCACCTTCACATCGGCAAAGATCGGGCGGCGGGTGTTGAACACGAATCCCAGCATGCCCGTCGGTTTTTGCGGGGTAAAGGTCTCGCGCACAACATCGCCATTCACGGCTGCGGGGAAATTATAAGCCCGCAGCCAATGGGCCGAATCACCATCAGGGTAAAGATCGATCTCACCCTTCTTGAAGGCTTCGAACAGGGTGCTGTCCTGCAAAAAATAGGTTACGCTGACTTCGTCGTAATTATCGAAACCCACCTTCGAGGGAAGATCCTTGCCCCAATAATTCGGGTCGCGCTGATAGGTAATCCGCTCGCCGGGGCGGATATCCTTGATCTTATAGGGGCCGGAGCCAACAGGTACATTCAGCGACGACTGTTCGAAAAGGTCCGGGTCGATGGCATGCTTCGGCAGGATCGGTGTTGCATAGGCCAGAAGCAGCGGAATTTCCCGGTCGGCCTTGTCGTTGAAGGTGAAGCGGACACTATGCTCGCCAACCTTTTCCATCTTGGCGACGCCATTCAACCGCTTGTCGAAAGGCGCACGGCCTTTCTGCTGGAGGATCTGGAGCGTGAAAATCACGTCATCCGGCGTCACGGGCTGGCCATCGTGCCAGCGGGCCTTGGGGTTGAGGTTGAACTGGATGAAGCTGCGGGCATCATCCCACTCCACGCTCTGCGCCAGAAGACCGTAGAGCGTGTAGGGTTCGCCGGCCGAGCGCGTCATCAGCGTTTCGTAAAACAGGTTGCCGTAGTCAGGGTCCCAGATGCCGCGCGCCGTTGTGCGCATGCCCTTGATGACAAAGGGGTTGAAGCTGTCGAACGTGCCAACCACGCCGTAGGAAATCCGGCCACCCTTTTTCACGTCAGGGTTGACGTAAGGCAGGTGCTTGTAATCGGCGGGCAGGGCGGGCTTGCCATACATGGATATGGCATTGACGGGCTCGGCCAAGGTAGCCGATGCGGCAAACACGCCGCAGAACGGCAGGACCAGCAGGGTCGACAAAAGACGCCGCAAACCATTTCCTCTCGAGATCAGTATTTTAAATTTCGCGGCAAATTATCACGAACTGCCGGAAAGCCAACCGCTATGGCACAATTCCTGCCATGGAAGCGCCATGTAAGTGACTGGGCGGAATTGTCCAGTAAAACAAATGGCGCGCGCGCTCAATCGTTCCACAAATTGGATGCATCTCTGCCAAACACCAAAGAAGCACTGGATATTCGCAGCGATGCGCTGTAACAGGATCACCACACACATCGGGTCATCTATTTGCCTCATTTAAAACCCAGGGGATGAACGAATAGGCCGATCTAATCGGGTGAGAACTTCGGTTCGACAAAAGTTTTCAGGAGACGGATCTCGTTATGACGTTTACAGCAGCCAAAACCGCGCGTGCGGCACTCTCCGCTCTCGTTCTCTCCACTGGCTTTGCTGGCGCATCTTTTGCCCAGCAGCAGCCCGCTGGCGATGCCGGCTTGCCGCCGCAGGGTTGGTTCAAGACCTGCGCCAAGCAGGAAGACAACGATATCTGCACGGTGCAGAACATTCAGGTCGCGCAGAACCGCCAGATGATTATCGCCGTGGCGATCATCTCCATCGAAGGCAAGATGAACCGCAAGCTGATGCAGGTTTCCGTGCCTTCTGCACGGCTCGTCCCTCCGGGCGTCGTTTTGCAGATCGACGGCGGCAAGGGCCAGAAGATCGATTACGCCGTCTGCTTCCCGGACCGTTGCACAGCTGAAATTCCGCTGACGGACGCGATGATTGCCAGCCTGAAGAAGGGCCATGACGTGGTGTTCACGTCGATGAACTTCCGCCGCGTTCCAAACCCGATCAAGATTTCGCTTGATGGCTTTACCGGTTCCTACGATGGCCCGGCTATCACCCAGTCCCAGGCGCAGGAGCGCCAGCGTCTGCTGGAAGAAGCCATGCAGAAGAAGAACGAAGAGTCGCAGAAGGCCCTGGAAGACGCCCAGAAGGCTGCCAAGGAAACAAAATAATCGGTTATTCCTTTGCTTCATTGAAAAAAAGCCCCGGTCGTTAAACCGGGGCTTTTTTTATAGGATATAATTATCAGCTGATCAGTGAGCCAAATTCATCCGCGGCTTGTAATGACCGGCCTGCTCTTCCACGAAGATCTGATTGATATGCGGATTGCGCAGCGGTTCGCCGCTTTCGTCTGTCTCCAGATTTTGTTCGGAGACGTAGGCGACGTATTCCGTCTCGGCATTTTCAGCCAACAGGTGATAGAAGGGCTGATCCTTGCTGGGCCGCAATTCTGCGGGGATCGCGTTCCACCATTCTTCCGTATTGGCGAATTCCGGATCGACGTCGAAAACGACGCCGCGAAACGGAAATACCTTGTGACGAACAATGTCACCGATTCCAAACTTTGCGTTGCGTTGTTTCATGGCTTTGTTTCCTTTCGTCAAATATTTGGGAAACGGGACAACGAACATCAAGGGCCTCGACATGGTTTTGTCACAAAACGGCTGAGGCATGGCCGCCCGGTTTAACGAGATGTGCAATTGCAAAAAATACCAATGATACTGCAATAAAAAAGCCGGCAGGGTTGCTGCCGGCTTTGGTGTCGATCGGATCAAACCGAGTAGTACATGTCGTATTCCACCGGATGAGGTGTCATGTCGTAACGCATGACTTCCTGCATCTTGATGTCGATGAAGGCGTCGATCTGGTCGTCGTCGAAGACGCCGCCCGCGGTCAGGAACTTGCGGTCCTTGTCGAGGCTTTCCAGCGCTTCGCGCAACGAGGCGCAAACCGTCGGGATCTTCTTCAATTCCTTCGGCGGCAGGTCGTAGAGATCCTTGTCCATGGCCTTGCCAGGATGGATCTTGTTCTTGATACCATCGAGACCAGCCATCAGCATGGCGGCAAAACCGAGATAGGGGTTGGCGGTCGGGTCAGGGAAGCGGACTTCGACGCGCTTTGCCTTCGGGTTGGAGCCGAACGGGATTCGGCAGGAGGCGGAACGGTTGCGGGCGGAATAGGCCAGCAGAACCGGTGCTTCATAGCCAGGCACCAGGCGCTTGTAGGAATTGGTCGAGGGGTTGGTGAAGGCATTCAGTGCCTTGGCATGCTTGATGATGCCGCCGATGTAATAGAGGCAGCTTTCCGACAGACCGGCATATTCGTCACCGGCGAAGGTCGGCTTGCCATCTTTCCAGATCGACTGATGCACATGCATGCCCGAGCCGTTGTCGCCAAAGATCGGCTTCGGCATGAAGGTTGCAGTCTTGCCATAGGCATTGGCAACCTGATGCACGACATATTTGTAGATCTGCATCTTGTCGGCATTGCGCACCAGCGTGTCGAACTTGATGCCAAGCTCGTGCTGGGCCGCAGCCACTTCATGGTGATGCTTTTCGACGACAACGCCCATTTCCGACAGCACTGTCAGCATTTCCGAGCGCATGTCCTGGCAGCTGTCGATTGGCGGAACCGGGAAATAACCGCCCTTGACACGCGGACGGTGTCCGAGATTGCCGGTTTCATAATCGGTATCGTCGTTGGACGGCAATTCGGTGGAATCGAGCTTGAAGCCGGTATTGTAAGGATCGGCCTTGTATTTCACGTCATCGAAAATGAAGAATTCGGCTTCCGGGCCAAAAAATGCCGTGTCGCCGATGCCGGAGGCCTTGAGATAGGCTTCCGCCTTCTTGGCCGTGCCGCGCGGATCGCGGTTATAGGCTTCACCGGAGACCGGATCGAGAATATCGCAGAAAATGACCATGGTCGACTGGGCGAAGAACGGGTCCATATGCACCGTTTCCACGTCTGGCATCAGCACCATGTCGGATTCGTTGATCGCCTTCCAGCCTGCGATGGAGGAGCCGTCGAACATGACGCCATCGGCGAACATGTCTTCATCGACACAGACGATGTCCATGGTGACGTGCTGCAACTTGCCCTTGGGGTCGGTGAACCTGAGATCGACAAATTTTACGTCGTTGTCTTTGATTTGTTTAAGAATATCCTGTGCGGTCGTCATTAGGTTTGTTCCTCGATTTGATGACGATTATAAGACCCGACCTCCCTCAGCCGGGCCGCATTCAAATGGCGTCGACGCCGGTTTCGCCGGTTCTGATCCGGACGACTTCCTCGACGTTGGAAACGAAAATCTTTCCATCGCCAATACGCCCCGTTTGCGCGGCATTGCGGATCGCGTCGATGACTGCCTCGACGTTTTCATCGGCTAGCACGACTTCAACCTTCACTTTAGGCAGGAAGTCGACCACGTATTCGGCGCCGCGATACAGCTCCGTATGGCCCTTTTGCCGCCCAAATCCCTTGGCTTCCGTGACCGTTATGCCTTGCAATCCTACTTCCTGAAGGGCTTCCTTCACTTCGTCCAGCTTGAAAGGCTTTATGATCGCTTCGATCTTTTTCATGAGAAAATTTCTCTCCGCTTCCCTCATTGATGCAGGTAACACCTGTTTGCCCTGCGTTGATGCACTTACCGTGCCAATTTGGTCCGCGAATTGCGAAAAAAACAGAAAATCACCCGCATTGCCGAAACAGTTTTGCCTAAACCCGGGCAAAACACCAGAGCTAAGTGCCTATTTTTTGTGAGAATTAGTCAGATTGAATTTTTTGCTGATTTTATGAATTGCGCAGATTTTTTGCATAAATTCATGCTATTTCGATAGGCATATGCACAATAAATATCCAATATTAATTTCCTCAACGCCATTGCCGTTTGGTTCGGCTTTCGATTTGATATTTGCATGATGCAAACATCTTTTCATCACCTGATTTCTCCCTCTTCCATGGCGCTGGTGGACCGTGATGCGGCCAACTCGGGCATTGATAGTTATGGCCTGATGCTCAAGGCCGGTTCTGCCGTTGCGGCGGCGGCACTCCGGCTTTTCCCCCAGGCGCTGAGGGTGGCGGTGCTGTGTGGGCCGGGAAACAATGGCGGTGACGGCTATGTTGCGGCTGAAGCGCTGCGTCAATCCGGGGTTTTGGTGCAGGTCTTTTACCTGGGCGAGCCGGAAAAGTTGAATGGAGATGCTGCTCTCGCGTTTGCGGATTATCGGGGCAAGACCGAACCGCTGTCGCTTTATGATCCCCAGGAGGGGGATCTGGTGGTAGACGCTTTGTTCGGAGCAGGCCTGGCGCGCGACTTGCCTTTGCCGGTGACAGAACTGATCGAGCGGGTCAATCGGGTCGGTATTGCCGTTGTCGCGGTCGATCTGCCTTCCGGTGTCGATGGCCGCACGGGCCAGCCCCGCCCGGTGGCGTTTCAGGCAGCCCATACGGTGACATTCATGGCAAGAAAGCCGGGACATGTGCTGCTACCGGGACGTTCGCTCTGCGGCACGGTGGAGATCTACGATATCGGCATCCCTTGTCGCACCATTGAACAACATCGAGGAGACGTTGCCGTCAATCATCCTGATTTATGGGCGCATCTCCTGCCAAGGATCTCCGGCGCTAGCCATAAATTCACCCGAGGCCATCTCACGGTGTTTTCCGGGCGCACCAGTGCGACAGGTGCCGCGCGGCTCTCCGCCATGGCAGGATTGAAGGCCGGGGCCGGGCTGGTAACGCTGGCCTCACCGGCCAGTGCCGTTCTTGTCAATGCCACGCAGACCACTGCCGTGATGGTGAAGGCCATCGATGATCTTGATGACCTTGAGGACTATCTGACTGACCAACGGATGAGCGCCTTCGTGCTCGGACCCGGATTTGGGATTGGCGAAAAGGCGCGGGAATTCACCCTTTCGCTGTCCAAACGCAGGCTGGTTCTCGATGCCGACGGTATTTCTTCTTTTAGGGATCAACCAGACGAGCTTTTCGACGCATTTTCCGGCAATGAAACCCGCCTTGTTCTGACGCCGCATGAGGGCGAGTTTGCTCGCCTGTTTGCCGACATTGCCGGTGACAAGACGCTGGGCAAAGTCGAGAAAGCTCAGGCCGCTGCCAGAAAAGCCAATGCAGCGGTGGTCTACAAAGGAGCAGACACAGTGATTGCCGCTCCCGATGGCCGAGCGCTGATTAACGAAAATGCGCCGCCTTGGCTTGCCACAGCCGGTTCCGGCGATGTGTTGGCCGGGATCATCGGCGGACTACTAGCGCAAGGCGTTCCGGCCTTTGAGGCGGCAGCGTCAGGTGTCTGGCTCCATGCAGAAACGGGCGCAAGGCTCGGCGAGGGATTGACAGCAGAGGATCTGGCTGCGGCTGTGCGGCCCTTTCGCCAAGGCTAAAACATCAGCATCATGGCGACACGGCGAAGTGGATTGAGGCCCTTCGCCACTTCTGCGGCAAGAATCTCTTTCAGCCGGGCGGGACAGGCGTCCCCCTCAATGGCTTGAAACCCAAAAGAAGAATAAAAGGGCGCGTTGAAAGGCGCGAAACGGTCCGTCGTCAGCGTCGCACCCACGAGATGTCTGGTCCGTCCTTCAGTGAGCAGAACGTTTATGAGCCGCCGCCCAATTCCTTGTCGCTGCCATTCAGGATGAACATCCACTTCTCCTATGTGCAGCCATCCCTCGCTGATATAGCCCCCAGCATATCCGACCGGACTCTCCGTTCCATCGAAAGCCGCCAGAAGCAGACCGGCATCGAGATACACTTGCAATTCCTTGTCGCTGCTTGCAGCAGGGTCGCCTGTTACGGCCCCAGCAGCCCGAAGGGTTTCGAACGAAGCCAATTCCACATTTCGCAAATTGCAAAAATGGTGAGCCGTAGCGGGACCGACATGGATCGTATCAAGAGCGTCACTGACTGGTGTCTTCGTCATGAGACCTTCAGTTCGATAGCGCTTTCTGAAGCAATTGCGCGCCATTGGGCGCATTGATCTTGCCGCCCGTGATGAAAAACGCAAACACATCGCGTGGCTTTTTATCCACTATCCGTTGCGGCGCGATCAGCGGCAAATCCTGCGGCACCCCGCCTTCGGCATAGGCGGAAAACCGCTTTGCCCAGTCCTTCACCTGGGTTTCAGGGTAGCAGGTCTTGACCTCATCCATTCCCTTTTGCAGCCGGGCATAGACGAAATCCGCGGTGACATCGGCAAACATCGGATAATCGTGGTGATCAGCACAGACTGCGGCCACACCGTGACGCTCCAGCATGGTGATGAAATCAGGTGTCTGGAACGAGGGATGGCGTGGCTCGACCACATGCCGCAGCGTCAAACCATTGAGGGTTTTCGGCAGGAGCGACAGAAACCCTTCGAAATCCTCAGGTTCGAACTTTTTCGTTGCCATGAATTGCCAGAGAATTGGGCCAAGGTGGCTGCCAAGTTCGGCAATACCCTGGTTCAGGAATTTCTCGATAGATGGACCGGCCTCCGCCAATATCTTGCGATTGGTGCAATAACGACTGGCTTTCAGCGAAAAGACGAAATCGTCAGGCACGTCCGAAGCCCATTTGGCAAAAGTCTCCGGCTTTTGGCTGGAATAATAGGTGCCGTTGACCTCAATAGCCGTTAGCTGGCGACTGGCGTGTTCCAGCTGCCGTTTCTTCGGCAGCTTTTCAGGATAGAACGTGCCTTCCCAAGGCTCGAAAGTCCAGCCGCCGATGCCGGTGCGGATTGTGCCTGCGGTCATCTGCCCACTCCTTGTTGATCGCTATTCTGCGGCTTGCGGCTTCTTCATCGGACGGCGCTCCAGCAACTCCCTGAGGAAGTGGCCGGTATAGGAAGCCTCTACTTTGACGATCTCTTCCGGCGTGCCTTGGGCAACGATCTGGCCGCCGCCATCGCCACCTTCGGGGCCGAAATCGATGATGTGATCGGCTGTCTTGATGACCTCGAGATTGTGCTCGATGACCACGACGGAGTTGCCCTGATCGACCAGTTCCTGAAGCATTTCCAAGAGTTTGGCAACGTCATGGAAATGCAGGCCGGTGGTCGGCTCGTCTAGAATATACAGGGTGCGGCCCGTCGATTTCTTTGATAGCTCCTTGGCAAGCTTGATTCGCTGGGCTTCGCCGCCCGACAGCGTATTGGCCTGTTGCCCTACCTTGATGTAGCCGAGGCCGACATCGAACAGCGCTTGAAGCTTGTCGCGCACCGCAGGCACAGCCGAGAAGAATTCCACACCTTCCTCGACCGTCATGTCCAGGACGTCAGCAATCGACTTTGTCTTAAAGGTCACATCAAGCGTTTCGCGATTATAGCGCTTGCCGTGGCAGACGTCGCAAGTGACATAGACATCCGGCAGGAAGTGCATTTCAATCTTGATGACGCCATCGCCCTGGCAGGCTTCACAACGTCCGCCCTTGACGTTGAAGGAAAAGCGGCCGGGCTGATAACCGCGCGCCTTGGCCTCTGGAAGTCCAGAAAACCAGTCTCGGATTGGCGTAAATGCGCCGGTATAGGTGGCGGGATTGGAGCGCGGCGTGCGACCAATCGGCGACTGGTCAATATCGATCACCTTATCGATGAATTCGAAACCATCGATCCGGTCGTGATCGGCGGGGTTCTCGCGCGCGCCCATCACCCGTCGTGCTGCGGCCTTATATAATGTCTCGATCAGGAAGGTCGATTTTCCGCCACCGGAAACGCCAGTAACGGCGGTAAACACACCAAGTGGAATGGCCGCCGTGACATTCTTCAGATTGTTGCCCCGTGCGCCGATCACCTTGATCTGCTGACCTTTTTTCGGCTTGCGCCGCGCCGGCGGCACTTTAACGCCAAGCTCGCCGGTCAGATACTTGCCGGTCAGCGATTTGCTGTTGGCCATGATATCCTGCGGACTGCCCTTGGCAATCACCTGGCCGCCATGAATGCCTGCCGCAGGACCGATATCGACCACATAATCGGCGGCCAGAATGGCATCCTCATCATGCTCGACGACGATCACCGTATTACCGATATCGCGCAGATGCTTCAGCGTATCGAGAAGGCGGGCATTATCGCGCTGGTGCAGGCCAATCGATGGCTCATCCAGCACATAAAGCACGCCGGTCAGGCCTGAGCCGATCTGCGAGGCAAGCCGGATGCGCTGGCTTTCACCGCCAGACAGGGTGCCGGAATTGCGCGACAGGCTGAGATAGTCCAGCCCGACATCGTTGAGGAAGCTCAAGCGTTCGCGGATTTCCTTGAGAATACGAACGGCAATTTCATTCTGCTTGTCGGTCAGCAGACCAGGCAGGGTCTCGAACCAGCCACCGGCAACCCGGATCGACATTTCCGTCACCTGGCCGATATGCAGGCCGTTGATTTTCACCGCCAGCGCTTCCGGCTTCAGCCTGAAACCCTTGCAGGCCGGGCAGGGCGCGGCGGACATGTAGCGCTCGATTTCTTCGCGCGCCCAGGCACTATCGGTTTCCTTCCAGCGCCGCTCCAGGTTCGGGACGATGCCTTCGAAGGTTTTCGTCGCGCTATAGGAGCGTGCGCCGTCGGCGTAGTGAAACTCGATCTTTTCTTCCGTGCCGTGCAGGATGGATTTCTGCGCCTCGGCACTCAAATCCGACCATTTGCTGGTCAGCTTGAAGCCAAAAGCTTTGCCGAGACCTTCAAGGGTCTGATCGTAATAAGGAGAGCTGGATTTTGCCCAGGGCGCAATCGCGCCGTCTTTCAGCCGCTTGTCGGCTTCGGGAATGATCAGCGCTTCATCGATCTTCTGCTGGAAACCAAGCCCGTCACAGGTCGGGCAGGCGCCGAATGGATTGTTGAAGGAAAACAGCCGGGGCTCGATTTCCGGAATGGTAAAGCCGGAGACCGGGCAGGCAAATTTTTCCGAAAACAACACCCGCTCATGGGTCTCATTCAACGACTTGTTGGCGGAACCGCCAGCCGAGGTTTCATTGGCCGGCAACGGATTGTCGGCAAATTCGGCGACCGCCAACCCGTCGGCAAGGCGAAGGCAGGTTTCCAGGCTGTCGGCTAGCCGCGAGGCCATGTCGGCCCGCACCACGACGCGGTCAACGACAATGTCGATATCATGCTTGTATTTCTTGTCGAGGGTTGGCGCCTCGGCGATTTCGTAGAATTGGCCATCGATCTTGACGCGCTGGAAGCCCTTCTTCATCAGCTCGGCGAGTTCTTTCTTATACTCGCCCTTGCGACCCCGGATCAGCGGCGCAAGAATATAAAGCCGGGTCCCTTCCTCAAAGGCCAGAACACGGTCAACCATCTGGCTAACGGTCTGGCTCTCGATCGGCAGGCCGGTGGCTGGCGAATAGGGCACGCCAACGCGGGCAAACAGCAGGCGCATGTAGTCGTAGATTTCGGTGACAGTGCCGACCGTCGAGCGCGGATTGCGCGAGGTGGTCTTTTGCTCGATGGAGATTGCAGGCGACAGGCCTTCGATCAGGTCCACATCGGGCTTCTGCATCATCTCCAGGAATTGCCGGGCATAGGCCGACAAGCTTTCGACGTAGCGGCGCTGGCCCTCGGCATAGATCGTATCGAAGGCCAGCGACGACTTTCCCGAGCCGGAAAGGCCGGTCATCACGATCAGGCTGTTGCGCGGCAGGTCAAGGTCGATGCCCTTGAGATTGTGCTCGCGCGCACCACGGATGGAAATCGTCTTCAATTCGCTCATAACAAAACTCGGTTTGGGAGAGAGCCGCAGGCAGGAATGCCGCTCCTTATTTAGTCACTGCTGCCGTCCTGTCGAGACGGGTACGTCGATTCTGCGTTGGATTCCGATAGAGTTGACTGCATCATACAAATTTATTAGAACAAAGAAAGAACATTTTTTGGTTTAGATTCTTCGCTGTGGATTACAGGTGATCTGCCTGCCCTTAATCGACAGGGATAGGATAAGGTTAAAATTGATTGGATTTGTAAGCCGCCCCATGGTGGCAGCGAGGTGAGTATCATGGCTGGAAGCGTCAACAAGGTTATATTGATCGGCAATCTGGGAGCTGACCCGGAAATTCGCCGTACCCAGGACGGTAAGCCGATTGCCAACCTGCGCATCGCCACGTCCGAATCCTGGCGCGACCGTAATTCCGGCGAGCGCAAAGAAAAGACTGAATGGCATAGCGTGGTGATCTTCAACGAAGGTCTCTGCAAGGTGGCCGAACAATATCTGAAGAAGGGCGCAACTGTTTATATCGAGGGCCAGCTTCAGACCCGTAAATGGCAGGACCAGAACGGCAATGACCGTTACTCGACGGAAATCGTCCTCCAGGGCTTCAATTCGACCCTGACCATGCTTGGCGGTCGTGGCGATGGGGCAGGCGGCGGTGCTGCCCGTGGCGGCAGCGATTTCGGCGGAGGGGGCGGTGGCTACGACGACTACGGCTCGGCCCCGGCCCGCAGCGGCGGTGCGTCGTCCGGCGGTCGCGGTGCCAGTGCGCCGTCGGGCGGATTCTCGCGCGATATGGATGACGATATTCCGTTCTGATCGGCAGGATCAGCAAAATTTTTGATGTGATCGGAGGGGTCTATGCCTGAAGATGAAACCAAAAGCAGACCGTCTCAATGGCGGATTATTCTTGCTTTCATACTCGATCTGTTCAGTTCATTTTTCGTCTTGGGTTATATCGTCGGTTATCTGAGCGGTGGTTTGACGCCAGACGGTTTTCAGTTGAACGGCTTACCCGCCTTCATCATGTTTGCTTTGGTTGTCGCCTATTTTGTCGTGTTCAATCGATTTCTGGGCGGTACGATCTGGAAACGGATATTGCGGGCGAACTATTAGAAAATGTCCGTCCTAAACCGCCTGGGAAGGTTTCGGTTTTGCAATGGCGATGCCTTCATCGCCATTGCATGGGCATCAAAGGTGAAATGCCGATTTGATGCCGTCAACGACGAATTGAACGGATAGGGCGGCCAGGATGACGCCGAGCAGGCGAGTTAGGATGGCCCGGCCTGTCACACCTAAAAACCGGTCGAGGCGGTCGGCGATCACCAGGGCCAGCAGTACGACACCAATGCACAGTCCGATGACCAGGATCAGTTCCGTGCGCTCTACCGGGCCGGGCAAGGCGCCAGCCAGCAGAATGGTGGCGGAAATGGCGCCAGGGCCAGCGATAAGCGGCAAAGCCAGCGGGAAAACGGCGATATTGTGCATATGATCGCGGGTAATCGCGTCTTCCGAGGTCTTTTCCTTACGCTCCTGGCGTTTTTCGAAGATCATCTCGAAAGCGATGGCAAATAGCATCAATCCGCCTGCGATACGGAATGCGCCGATGGAGATGCCAAGTGCTTCGAGAATGCTGGCGCCGAAAACAGCAAAGACCGCCAGGATGCCAAAGGCGATGGCCGCGCCACGCAAGGCCACTTGTTTGCGTTGCTGCCGGGTCATGCCGCGTGTCAGGCCAAGAAACAGCGGTGCCAGGCCCGGCGGGTCCAGCGTCACCAACAGGGTGGTGAAGGCATTGAGGAGAAGTTCGACATTGGTCATGGATGTTCTCCTGTTTCGGTTTGGATAAAGGCCACAGATTGCGCGAAACTGGGGCGCGATGGTTTCTTCTACCATATACGGGCCGTTGAAGAGTGATTTCCGGCGCGTGGAGGCAACGTCAAGCCAACAGTGACGGTCATTCGGGCAGATAGCGCCTCAGGGTTCAAGAAATGCCTTGTCATAGCCGCAAAAGCCTGTTCAAAACCTCCCAGCTAATTGGCGCGGAAAGGGGCTTTCCGCTATAAAATCCCTAGTGATTCTAACAGGCGTGACCCGTTTTGACTGAGCAAAGCACACCCGGCGGCAAAATGCCGTCCGATATCGAACCCATTTCGATTATAACGGAGATGCAGCGGTCGTATCTCGATTACGCGATGAGCGTTATCGTCAGCCGCGCACTTCCCGATGTCCGCGATGGTTTGAAGCCCGTTCATCGTCGCATTCTGTTTGGCATGTCCGAGCTGGGTATCGACTGGAACAAAAAATATGTGAAATGCGCCCGTGTAACCGGCGACGTGATGGGTAAATTCCATCCACACGGCAACTCGGCGATCTATGATGCGCTGGCCCGTATGGCGCAGGATTGGTCGCTAAGGCTGCCGTTGATCGACGGTCAGGGTAATTTCGGCTCCATCGACGGCGATCCGCCAGCGGCGGAACGCTATACTGAATGCCGCCTGCAAAAAGCCGCACATTCGCTCCTGGACGATCTCGACAAGGACACGGTCGATTTTCGTGACAACTATGATGGCACGCTGTCTGAGCCTGTCGTCGTGCCAGCGAAATTCCCCAACCTACTCGTCAATGGCGCCGGCGGTATCGCGGTCGGCATGGCGACGAATATTCCGCCGCACAATCTGGTCGAAGTCATCAATGGATGTATCGCGCTGATTGAGAACCCGGCTATCGACTTGCCGGAACTGATGCAGATCATTCCCGGTCCCGATTTCCCGACCGGCGCGCTAATTCTGGGCCGTAGCGGTATTCGTTCAGCCTACGAGACCGGACGCGGTTCGGTGATTATGCGCGGCGTGGCAAGGATCGAGCCGATGCGCGGTGACCGTGAGCAGATCATCATCACCGAGATTCCCTATCAGGTGAACAAGTCGACGATGATCGAGAAAATGGCCGAATTGGTGCGCGACAAGCGCATCGAGGGCATTTCCGACCTGCGCGACGAATCCGACCGCCAGGGCTACCGCGTCGTGGTGGAGCTGAAGCGCGATGCCAATGCGGACGTGATCCTCAACCAGCTTTACCGTTATACCCCGCTGCAAAGCTCGTTCGGCTGCAACATGGTGGCGCTGAATGGCGGCAAGCCGGAACAGTTGACGCTGCTCGACATGCTGCGGGCTTTCGTCAGCTTCCGCGAGGAGGTTATTAGCCGGCGAACGAAGTACCTGTTGCGCAAGGCGCGTGATCGCGCCCATGTGCTGGTTGGTCTTGCCATTGCGGTTGCCAATATCGATGAAGTCATCCGGCTGATCCGCCAGGCGCCGGACCCGCAGACGGCGCGCGAGCAGTTGATGGAGCGGCGCTGGCCGGCAGCTGATGTCGAAAGCCTGATCCGGCTGATCGATGATCCGCGTCACCGCATCAACGAGGACAACACCTATAACCTGTCGGAAGAGCAGGCCCGCGCCATCCTTGAATTGCGTCTTGCCCGCCTGACAGCCCTTGGCCGCGATGAAATCGACGAGGAATTGAACAAAATCGGGGCGGAAATCTCCGATTATCTCGATATTCTGTCGTCTCGCACGCGGATTCAAACCATCGTTGTCGACGAACTTGTCGCCGTGCGCGATGAATTTGGCACGCCACGCCGCAGCCAGATCATGGAAGGCGGCCCTGACATGGACGATGAGGATCTCATCGCCCGTGAAGACATGGTGGTGACGGTTTCGCATCTCGGCTATATCAAGCGTGTGCCGCTGGTCACCTATCGCGCCCAGCGTCGCGGCGGCAAGGGCCGCTCCGGCATGGCGACACGGGATGAGGATTTCGTTACCCGGCTATTTGTTGCCAATACTCACACACCGGTTCTGTTCTTCTCATCACGCGGAATCGTCTACAAGGAGAAGGTCTGGCGTCTGCCGATCGGCACGCCGCAGTCGCGGGGCAAGGCGCTGATCAACATGCTGCCGCTGGAGCCGGGTGAACGTATTACGACGATCATGCCGCTGCCTGAGGATGAGGCAAGCTGGGATAATCTCGACGTGATGTTCTCGACGACGCGGGGCACCGTGCGTCGTAACAAGTTGAGTGATTTTGTTCAGGTCAACCGCAATGGCAAAATTGCGATGAAGCTTGAGGAAGAGGGCGATGAAATCCTCTCCGTCGAAACCTGCACGATTGATGACGATGTGCTGCTGACCACGGCCTTGGGGCAGGCGATCCGCTTCCCTGTCGATGAAGTCAGAGTGTTTGCCGGTCGCAATTCCATCGGTGTTCGCGGCATTTCCTTGCAGCCGAATGACCGAATCATCTCGATGACCATCTTGAGCCATGTCGATGCCGAGCCATGGCAGCGTGCGGCCTATCTGAAGCGTTCGGCTACCGAGCGCCGCGCCAGTGGTGTGGATGAGGACGACATCGCATTGGTTGGTGAAGAGGTGGGTGAAATCGGCGATCTGACCGAAGAGCGTTATCAGGAGCTGAAGGCACGCGAACAATTCGTGCTGACGATTTCCGAACGCGGTATTGGTAAGCGATCGTCGTCCTACGATTTCCGCACCTCTGGCCGTGGCGGCAAGGGCATTCGTGCCACCGACACGTCGAAGACATTGGAAATCGGCCAATTGGTCGCGGCCTTCCCGGTTGAAGACAAGGACCAGATCATGCTGGTCTCAGACGGCGGTCAGTTGATCCGCGTGCCGGTCGATGGCATCCGCATAGCCAGCCGCGCCACCAAGGGCGTGACGATCTTCAACACTGCCAAGGATGAAAAGGTCGTATCGGTCGAGCGTATCAATGAGCCGGAAGGCGAAGAGGATGGCGAGATCGGTGCAGAGACCAGTGCCGACGAGGGGGCCGCCACCGATACGGTGACGCCGGATGAGAGCGCGACCTAAGGGATCTCGTTTAGGTTAAAAACCAGAAGGCCATGGCGTTATCCGCGCCATGGCCTTCTGCATTCTGATAATCTTTGTGCCAAAAATCTGCCCCGCGCTCGTTTGTCAGATGCAGAGCATGCCTTCACGCCGGGCGTAACTTGCGCAGCCTGAGCGCGTTGGTCAGTACGAAGACACTGGACAGTCCCATTGCCCCGGCGGCGAAGATCGGCGATAGCAGTGTTCCATTGACGGGGTAGAGCAGACCAGCCGCCAGCGGGATCAGCAGGACATTATAGGCAAAGGCCCAGAACAGGTTCTGGCCGATATTGCGGATCACCGCCTTGCTGATGGAGATCGCCCGCGCCACGCCTTGCAGGTCGCCGGACATCAGCACGACATCGGCGCTTTCGATGGCGATATCGGAGCCAGTGCCAACTGCGATGCCGGTATCGGCGGCGGAAAGGGCCGGGGCATCGTTGATGCCATCGCCAACGAAGGCGAGTTTGCTTCCATCCTTGCGAAGACCGGCAATTGCCGCCACCTTACCGTCCGGCAGGACTTCGGCAATCACCGTATCGATGCCGAGTCGGGCGGCGATGGCCTCGGCGGTGCGGCGGTTATCGCCGCTGATCATCGCTACTTTGAGGCCAAGGTCGTGCAAGGCGCGGATTGCCGCCGGTGTGCTTGCCTTGATCGGGTCGGCGACGGCCATCAGAGCTGCGGCTTTGCCATCAATCGCCAGATAGAGGGGCGTTTTTGCTTCCAAACCCAGACGCTCCGCGTCCTCGGCAAATGCGGAGAGGTCGATGCCATGCCGGGTCAGCGCCCGGTCGGCACCAACAAGCACCTGATGGCCGGAGACGATACCGCTGATACCGTAGCCTGGCTCTGCGACAACATTGATTGCGATCTGGGGAGGCGCTTGTTCAGCCTCGGCAGCGGCCAGAATGGCTTTGGCAATCGGGTGTTCTGAGCGCGCCTCAAGGCTGGCTGCAAAGGACAGGATGTCGGCACGGGAAAAGTCGTCTGCCGTTACCAGATCGGTCAGTTCCGGTCTGCCTTCGGTCAGCGTGCCGGTCTTGTCGAGAGCGACGACCGTCACATCACGCAGGCTTTGCAAGGCTTCGCCTCTGCGAAACAATACACCCAACTCGGCGGCACGGCCGGTGCCAACCATGATTGAGGTCGGTGTGGCCAGCCCCATGGCGCAGGGGCAGGCGATGATCAGCACAGCAACCGCATTGACCAGCGCATAGCTGAGTGCAGGCGTGGGGCCAAACAACAGCCAGACAATGAAGGTGAGCAGAGCCGCCGCGATCACGGCTGGAACGAACCAGCCGGTAATGCGATCCACCATGCCCTGGATCGGTAGTTTCGATCCTTGTGCGGTTTCCACCATGCGGATGATCTGGGAGAGCAGCGTGTCAGCCCCGACCTTGGTGGCGCGAAACCGGAAGGCGCCGTTTTTGTTAATTGTACCGCCGGTTACTGCGTCGCCGTCTGCCTTTTCCACCGGAACCGGCTCGCCTGAGATCATCGATTCGTCGATAAAGGAGCGGCCTTCGATCACCACGCCATCGACAGGAAGTCTTTCGCCGGGGCGGATGTCCAAGATATCACCGACGATAACGGCGGCAATGTCGAGATCAACAGGCTTGCCCTCCCGGATCACCCGCGCGGTTTTGGGGCTAAGGCCGATCAGCCGTTTAATGGCGTCGCTGGTCCGGCCTTTGGCACGACTTTCCAGCGTTCGGCCCAGCAGCACCAGCGTGACGATAACGGCTGCCGCCTCATAATAGACATTGACGGTGCCTTGCGGCATCAGCCCCGGCATGAACGTGGCGACCAGTGAATAGCCATAGGCGGCGGATGCGCCCAGCACCACCAGCGAGTTCATATCCGGATGAAGGCGTATCAGGTTCGGCACGCCACGGCGAAAGAATGTCAGGCCAGGACCAAACAGCACCAGCCCGGCCAGCAGGGCCTGAAGCACCCAGCTGGTTTGCATACCAAGCGTGTTCATCACCCAGACATGCAGGGCAGTAATGAGGTGCGACCCCATTTCGATGATGAAAACCGGAAGGGTCAGGAGAAAGGCAATCACAGTCATCCGCGTCAAGCGGTGTGTCTCATCCGCACGCCGGTCGGGCAAGGGGGCGGATTGCGCTTCCGGATTGGCGGGTTTGCGAATGTGATAACCGGCCTGTTCAACGGCAGCCACGAGGGTCTGCCTATCCGTCTCTGCGGTGACGGTTACGGTGGCGCGTTCGATTGCCAGATTGACCGCAGCTAAACTGACACCCGGCACGGCGACCAAGGCTTTTTCCACGCGCCGCACACAGGAGGCGCAGTTCATGCCGTCTATGTCCAATTCCTGGGTCTCGATACGCGGCGCATAACCGGCCTGTTGAATGGCTGCCAGCACGGCGGCGAGATCCGGCTGCTGCGAAAACTGCACACTTGCCTTTTCACTGGCCAGATTGACCGAGGCAGACGATACGCCCGGCACGGCGGCAATCGCCTTTTCGACCCGCCGCACGCAAGAGGCGCAATTCATGCCATCAATGGCGATGGTGGTTTCAAGGGTGTTGCTGGCATTCATCGGTCTGGTTCCTATCCGGCTGCCAGCCATAGATAAGGCTTCCCACTATGGGAAGGTCAAGGCGTGAACTGGAGAAATCTCACCATAGCGAGGGCTGCTGTTTGAGGCGCATCGCCGCAGCTTGACTTAAGTCAAGGTTACAAAGGGCGGGACGTGAAAAACCTCTGATAACGAGAGGTGCCGTCATGAATAGCAATGGGATAGAGACACGACCAGATGTTGAGCGTTTTACCGCCGAGCCGGTGAATTCCGCCAAAATTCGCAGGCCGCTCTATGAAGCCCGCAAGAAGATCTTTCCAAAGCGCGCTTCGGGCCGTTTCCGGCAGTTCAAATGGCTGATCATGGCCATTACGCTTGGGATTTACTATCTCACGCCCTGGTTGCGGTGGGATCGCGGTGCCTATGCCCCGGATCAGGCGGTGTTGATCGATCTGGCGCATCGGCGCTTCTACTTCTTTTTCATCGAGATCTGGCCGCAGGAGTTTTTCTTTGT
Source organism: Gillisella vitis (assembly GCF_021559775.1). Lineage (GTDB taxonomy): Bacteria > Pseudomonadota > Alphaproteobacteria > Rhizobiales > Rhizobiaceae > Allorhizobium > Allorhizobium ampelinum. The sequence goes on from NZ_CP056047.1 coordinate 1,534,469, forward strand.
CGCGGGCCTGCTGGTCATGGCGGGGTTTGGCCTGTTCCTGGTCACCTCTGCGGTCGGACGCGCCTGGTGCGGCTACACCTGTCCGCAGACGGTCTGGGTCGATTTGTTTCTGGTGGTCGAGCGCTTTTTGGAAGGCGACCGAAATGCCCGCATCAAGTTGGACGGCGCGCCTTGGAGCCCGTCCAAGATCTGGAAACGGGTTTCAAAGCATGTCACCTGGATCATCATCGGCGTGCTGACTGGCGGTGCGTGGATCTTCTATTTCGCCGATGCGCCAAGCTTGCTGAAGGAGTTCGTGACCGGTCAGGCCGCCGGCGTTGCCTATGTCACTGTCGCCATCCTGACCGCCACGACCTATGTGTTCGGCGGGCTGATGCGCGAGCAGGTCTGCATCTATATGTGTCCGTGGCCACGCATTCAGGGTGCCATGCTGGACGAAAAATCACTGGTCGTAACCTACAACGACTGGCGCGGCGAGCCACGGACCCGTCACGCCAAGAAAGTCGCCGCAGCCGGTGAGACTGTCGGGGACTGTGTCGATTGCAATGCCTGCGTGGTGGTCTGTCCGATGGGCATCGACATCCGCGAAGGCCAGCAACTGGAATGCATCACCTGCGCGCTCTGTATCGATGCCTGCGATGGGGTGATGGATAAGCTTGCCAAGCCGCGTGGGCTGATCGCCTATGCGACATTGGAGGAATATCAATCCAATATGGCGCTGGCGACCGATAACGGCACCCAGTCGATCGATCCCGACCGGGTCCGCAAGGCCGATGGCAGCTTTGTCGATTCCATCAGGCATTTCGACTGGCGGGTGATTTTCCGGCCCCGGACCTTGCTGTATACAGCCGTCTGGTCAGCCGTCGGCGGCGGCCTGTTGTTTGCGCTGATGACCCGGGACAGGCTGGACATCAACGTGCTGCATGATCGCAATCCGCAATATGTGCTCGAATCGAGTGGCGCGATCCGAAACGGCTATACGGTGCGGCTGCTCAATATGATCCCGCAACCACGTGACCTGACGGTGACGCTGGACGGCCTTCCCGACGCCACCATGAAGGTCAACGGCATGCAGGACCAGCCCGGTCGGTCGATCACAGTCACGGCCGAACCGGATGAGGCGACCACGCTGAAGATCTACGTCACGCTTACCGGTCGTGACATGACGGAGGCTTCCGAGCCATTCCGCTTTATCGTCAGTGATCCGAATTCCAGCGAGCAGGCCATCTACAAGGCTACATTTAACGGTCCCGGCAACGGATCTGGAGAGAAAAAATGAGTGCTGACAGCCCCAAAACATTTACTTTCACAGGCTGGCACATGCTGGCGACAATCTGCTCCTTCTTTGGGGTGATCATCACCGTCAACCTGACCATGGCCTGGTATGCGGGCCATAGTTGGAGTGGCATGGTGGTGCAAAACACCTATGTCGCCAGCCAACAATTCAACGACACGACAGCGCAAATCCGCAAGCTGCTGGATACCGGAATCCAGGGAACGATGACGATAAAGCAGGGTGCGATTGCCTATGATCTCTCCATTCCCGGCAAGGGCCCTGTGATTGCCGATCAGGTGGTTGCCAATTTCAAGCGCCCGGTCGGTGAGCATCAGGATTTCACCGTCATGCTGAAGCCAGCCGGTCCCGGACACTTCACCGGCGACCATCCTGTCGATGATGGCCATTGGATCGTCGAGACCATTGCAACGCGTGCTGGGCAGCTGGTCATGCATGAAGCCAACCGTATGGCTGTCATCGGGGGTGAAAAATGAGTTGCTGCGCGGCGGGCTCGGAAGCGGCCCTCGACCTGGAACGCTCAGTGGCGCTGCTGCCATCCTCGGAGGAAATCCGGCTGGCAAGCCGGGATCTGGGCGAGGGGTTGACCCAGGTGGATTTCAGCGTACCCGGCGTCTATTGCGGCGCCTGCATCACCAAAATCGAGACGGCCTTGAAGCGTCTGCCTGCTGTCGAGCGAGCCCGCGTCAACCTCTCCACCCGGCGCGTCGGCGTGGTCTGGCGGACAAGGGTTGCAGAGGAAGGGCCGTTCATCGACCGGGAAGCAGGCCCATTTACGCACGATAGCGGGTTCGATCCGGCGGAGCTTGCGCGCACCATTGCGTCTGCCGGCTATAGCTGCCACCTGTTCACACCTCAGGATCTGGCCTCCGATCTGCTCTTGAAACAATTGATCCGGGCCGTCGCTGTCACAGGCTTTGCCGCCACCAATATAATGCTGCTGTCGGTCTCCGTCTGGTCCGGCGCGGATGCATCGACGCGGGATCTGTTTCACTGGATTTCGGCACTGATTGCCGCACCGGCGCTGATCTATGGCGGGAGGTTCTTCTATCAATCAGCCTGGACGGCGCTGCGGCACCGGCGCACCAATATGGATGTGCCGATTGCCATTGGCATCTCGCTTTCTTATTTCTCGTCGCTGTGGGAAACCATTCATCATGGCGAACATGCCTATTTCGATGCGACGGCGTCGCTACTGTTCTTCCTGCTGATCGGCCGGGCGCTGGACCATATGATGCGCGACCGCGCCCGTTCGGCGATCAGTGGCCTGGCGCGGCTCAATCCGCGCGGTGCCACCGTTGTCGGCGCAGACGGTAGCCGGGAATACCGGCTGGTGGATGATATCAAGGTGGGTGAACATGTCGCCATTTCCGCGGGCGAGCGTATCGCGCTTGATGGCACCGTCATCGCCGGGACCAGCGATCTCGACGTCTCCATCGTCAATGGTGAAAGTGCGCCGCAAACCGTGGGGCCTGGTGACGCCGTGCAGGCAGGAACACTCAGCCTCACAGGATCGCTGACCGTCAAGGCGACGGCGCAGGCACGTGATTCTTTCCTGTCGGAAATCATCCGGCTGATGGAGGCGGCGGAAGGCGGCAAGGCGCATTACCGCCGTATCGCTGATCGCGCCTCGCAGCTCTATGCGCCCGTTGTCCATCTGCTTGCTCTGACTTCCTTCATCGTCTGGGGGCTTTATGACGGCGATTGGAAACATGCGCTGATGGTGGCGATTGCCGTGCTGATCATTACCTGCCCTTGCGCATTGGGTCTGGCCGTGCCGGTCGTGCAGGTGGTAGCAGCCGGAAAACTGTTCCAGCGCGGCATCATGGTCAAGGACGGCTCGGCCATGGAGCGCCTGGCCAAGGTGGATGCCGTCGCCTTCGACAAGACAGGTACGCTGACGCTTGGACGTCCCATGCCCGTCGATATCAACAAGGCCAGCCCCGGCATGCTCGCCATCGCCGCCGGGCTTGCTGCTCATTCCCGTCATCCGCTGTCACAGTCCCTGTGGCGCAGCGCCTCCTCCAATTACGCAGCCGGGGCAATCCGCAATTTCTCCGGTGTGACGGAAATTCCGGGTAGCGGCGTTGAGGCCGACGCGGCGGAAGGGCGCTACCGGCTCGGAAACCGCCGCTTTGCACTCGGCTCAGGCGAGGGTGAGGCCGATGGTCCGGCTCTGTCGGAAGTCATTCTTTCGCTGAATGGTTACAGTCTCGGCTGTTTCCGCTTCGAAGACAGCCTTCGTCCCAGCGCAGCTGAGGTTATTGCCGGGCTACAGGCCGAGGGCATGAGGGTCACGATCCTGTCGGGAGACAGAACGCCCGTGGTGAAGGCGCTCGCTGCACGGCTTGGTGTGGATGCGGCAGAGGCGGAGCTTTCGCCGTCGGGCAAGGCAAAGTTTTGCGCGTCAGCGGACGAGGCTGGGCAGCATCTGTTGATGGTAGGCGATGGCATTAATGACGCGCCAGCGCTATCGGCTGCCTATGTCTCCATGGCACCAGCCACGGCAGCCGATGTCGGGCGCCAGGCCGCCGACTTTGTCTTCATGCATGACGGGCTCGATGCCGTGCCCTTTGCCATAAACGTCTCCCGCCGGGCAGGGCAGTTGATCCGCGAGAATTTCGTGCTGGCAATCGGCTATAACGTGCTGGCCGTGCCGGTCGCTCTGCTGGGCTATGCCACACCGCTGATTGCCGCCGTCGCCATGTCGACCTCCTCGATCATCGTGGTGGCCAATGCGTTGCGGCTGAACGGGTTGGGCGGATTTACCCGCAAGGCCGACGCTCATGCCCTTCAACCCGCATCGAACCGCAAACCGCTGGGAATAGCCGCATGAACATGCTGATCTATCTCATTCCCATCGCGCTTTTGATGGGTGGCATAGGGCTTGCCGCCTTTCTCTGGTCGCTGAAAAGCGGCCAATACGAGGATATGGATGGCGCGGCGTGGCGGGTGATCACTGATGACGATGACCATCCCTGATTATTGATTTGCCAAACATTTCTACGAAGGCATCGAAGATGCTGACGCATCCTCGCCTTCAAAAAATTCGAATATCTCAAATGCATCCAAGGCTTGAGATATTCGAAAATGGAATACGATCGCCATTTTCAATGGCTCTTCGTATTATGCATCTGCCGTGACGCATCCTTGTCTGTGCCATTTCATGTTGCATCTTGCTCCCCTGCCAAAGGAGTGCCAAAACAGCGCTGTCGTTTTTGGTTGAATGAAATGGAGCATGGTTATGCAGCAGGCGGAAATCGGACTGATCGGCCTTGGCGTTATGGGATCGAACCTGGCGCTCAATATTGCCGAGAAAGGCAACCGCATCGCGGTCTTCAACCGGACACCGGCGCGCACGCATGAATTCATCGGTGAGGCAGGCGACCTTGCCGGCAATATCATCGGCTGCGACACAATCGAGGAGTTTGTGGCCGCCATTCGCCCACCGCGCCCGATCATCATCATGATCAAGGCTGGCGACGCCGTCGATCAGCAGATGGAATTGCTCAAGCCGCATCTTTCGGCCAATGACATCATGATCGATGCGGGCAATGCCAATTTCCGCGACACGATCCGTCGGTTCGACAATCTGAAGGATAGCGGCCTGACCTTTATCGGCATGGGCGTTTCCGGTGGTGAGGAAGGCGCGCGTCACGGCCCTTCGATCATGGTCGGCGGCCTGGAGGAAAGCTGGAAGCGGGTCGAGAAGGTTCTCACCTCGATTTCCGCCAAGTTCAATGGCGACCCCTGCGTGGCCTGGCTCGGCAATGATGGGGCCGGTCATTTTGTCAAGACCATCCATAACGGCATCGAATATGCCGATATGCAGATGATTGCCGAAATCTACGGCATCCTGCGCGATGGGCTTGGCATGTCGGCCAGCGAAATCGGCGATGTGTTCGGCCAGTGGAACAAGGGACGCCTGAATTCCTACCTGATCGAAATCTCCGAAAAGGTGCTGAAGGCCAAGGACCCGATTACAGGCAATCCGATGGTGGATGTCATCGTCGATGCCGCGGGCCAAAAAGGCACCGGCAAATGGTCGGTGATCGAAGCGCAGAATCTCGGCATTGCCGCGACCGGCATCGAGGCTGCTGTGGCGGGACGTGTCCTGTCGTCGCAAAAGCAGGAGCGCGTTGCGGCGGAAGCCATTTTCGGCCTGCCGAAACCCATCGAAAAGCCCCATGACGGCATGGCTTTCCTGGCCGATCTCGAAAGCGCATTGCTGGCGGCAAAAATCGCTGCCTATGCCCAGGGTTTTGCGGTGATGGCTGCGGCCTCCAAGGAATTCGGCTGGTCGCTGCCGATGCCGACGATTGCGAAAATCTGGCGGGAAGGCTGCATCATCCGCTCGCAATTCCTCGACGAAATCACCTCGGCCTTTACCAAGGACCCTGACGTGGCAAACCTGATCGTCACACCGGCCTTCTCGAAAATGGTCAAGGATAGCGATGCAGCCCTTCGCCGCGTCGTCTCCTACGCAGCCCTTTCCGGCCTGCCGGTTCCGGCCCTTTCCTCGGCACTGTCCTACTTTGACAGCTACCGTCGCGGTCGCGGCACCGCCAATCTCATCCAGGCGCAGCGTGACTTCTTTGGCGCCCACGGTTTTGCGCGGGTGGACGGCAAGGATTATCCGCACGGCCCCTGGGGCAGCGGTGCAGCGATCTACTGATCCCAACGGTTTTGCAATAAAAGCAATGCCTCGCTGCTTCACCGCAGCGGGGCTTTTTTGAGGGCGTTGTTTCGATGAACGATCATCTTGTCATTCTGGGCAGCAAGGGCGGCCCGGCGATCCGCCCCGGCGGCCCCAATCCCACATCGATGCTGCTGGCACTCGGCGGGCGCCGCATTGTCGTCGATTGCGGCCTTGGCGTGACACGCGGGGTGGTGGAGACGGGCATGTCGTTGAAAGAACTCGATCTTGTATTCATCACTCACCTCCATTCCGATCATGTATTGGAGCTTGGTGGGCTTCTCCATACGGCCTGGACGACAGGGCTTGCAACGCCGGTGCTCGTCTATGGGCCTTTGGGCGCGCAGCAGCTATGGCAGGGGTTTCTCGCCTCGCTTGACTATGACATCCGCACGCGAATCGAAGATGAGGGCAGGCCGGATCCGGCGGAATTGATTACCATCGTCGAATATGGCGAAGGACCGATTTTCGACGAAAACGGCTTGACGGTGTCGGCATTGCGCGTTGACCATCCACCCGTAACGGAATGCTTTGCCCTGCGGTTTTCCTACGGCGAAAAGACGGTCGTGCTGTCGTCCGATACTGCCTATTTTCCTCCGCTGGCACAGTTTGCAGCCGGGGCCGACATTCTCGTTCATGAGGCCATGTTGCCGGACGGCGTGGAGAACATCGTTGCCCGAACCGGCAATGGTGCTCGCCTGCGGGAGCATCTCTACGCGTCGCACACGCTTGCCGAAGATGCCGGACGGCTGGCGAGTGCTGCGGGCGTGAAAAAGCTCGTGCTCAATCATCTCATTCCTGCCGATGATCCGGCTTTTGGCGAGGCGGATTGGCGCCGTGCGCTTTCTACCGTCTGGCATGGACCATTGGTCATCGCCAGGGACGGGGTTTGTATCCCGTTCTGATCAACGGCCAAGGCTCCCTTTGACGGGTTATTGGTTCAGGACCACACAGGCTGGCTGATGCTTTGCAGCAGATGCGGCTCCACGCCATCGATGCTGGCAATCACCGCCTTGGCGAGTTCGCGCCCGGCCATCAACGCATCCTCATTGGCGGTGATGATTTCAGGACGTATCCACTTGAGGATCGGCACCGATTGCTTGGATACGAGATCAACATCCAGGCCCAGCCTCTTGTTCGCGGCATCAATCCCGGCGTTGACAGCGATTGCTGCGCTGCTGGAAGAGCAGATGATCCCGTCTGGAGCCTCTGGCGAGCGCATCAGTGCTTCTATCGCGTTGCGGATCTCCTCAAGCGATCCATCGATATTGACGGGCACTGGCACTTCTGCTGCACCGGCCTCACGGATGCCGGCCACAAAGCCATCATGGGTATGGCGGTAATAGGTCAGCTTGTCGGTCGGCGGCAACAAGGCGATCCTGCGCCGATTCCGCTCGGCGAGGCGCTTTACCGCCTGGCTGGCGAAGGCCTCATTGTCGAAATCGTGAAACGGATGGATGAGACCGGATGCCGTGCGGCCATGGGCGGCAAACGGCATGCCGCGCTCTGTCAGCAGCTTGATGCGGGCATCGTCGGGTTCGGTGCGTGAAATAATCACCCCATCAGCCGAACCGGTGTCAAGAATATAGCGCACCGGCTGCATCGGGTCTTTGCTATGGGAATGCGGGGTGACGACGATATGGTAAGGCGTGCCTGACAAGACTTCGGAAATGCCGAAAACCATCTGGCTGCTGAAGCCCATGATTTCCTCATCGATGCTGAGCACCAGGGCGATGACATTGGTCTTGCCGGTGCGAAGGCGCACCCCCGCACGGTTGGGCTGATAGCCCAATTGCCGCGCCACCATGCGCACCCGCTCCTTGGTATCGGCGCCGATATCCGGCGCGTCCTTCAACGCGCGCGATACCGTGGTAATGCCGAGCCCGGTCAGGAAGGCAATGGTCTTGAGGGTAGGGCGTTCGCCCTTCCCTTCATGTACGGCCCCTGCATGTAAGGCCGTTTTCAGGCCTGGTCTTCGTTCATCATTCATGAAATGTCCGCCAGTAAAGTCTATTCCTACACTCCAATACTCAGTTTCGGCAAGGAGGTCTGTGACGGGAACCGTCACCGGACGAAAGGTCGATGCGTTCTAAATTCTGAAACGATACAGTAAAAATGTCGAGCGCTAATTCGGGATATTTTTTCAGATGAATTACAATCATTGCAGGTGCTGAGTCAGTTCAACTTATTTCGCATTTGCGAAGGAAAATCTATTTATTGAGGAAAAACAGCCTAAAATATCAGGCTGCACTGCGATAAATCCTGATTTTCGGGATGTTTTTCCGATTTATGGTGGGCGCAATTTCAGGTGCAAAAAAGGTTGAATAAAAAATTTCTAATTCCCGGTTGCGTCCTCAAGAAGATTGACTTAGGTTTTTCCGGCAACGTTTCAGTGAGGGAGGAGACTCAATGATAATTCGGTGCATTGCGGCTGCATTGGCAGCCACTGTGGCCTTGCCGCTTGGCATGGCCAGCGCGACCGATCTGGAAGTGACCCATTGGTGGACTTCGGGGGGAGAGGCGGCTGCAGTCAAGGAGCTGGCAAAGGCTTTTGACGCGACCGGCAACAAATGGATCGACGGCGCTATCGCCGGATCGGGCGGCACCGCCCGGCCAATCATGATCAGCCGCATCACCGGTGGTGATCCGATGGGGGCGACTCAGTTCAACCATGGACGTCAGGCGCAGGAGCTGGTGGAGGCCGGTTTGATGCGTGATTTGACGGATGTGGCCACCAAGGGTCACTGGAAGGACGTGATCAAGCCCGCAAGCCTGCTGGATAGCTGCACCATTGACGGCAAGATCTATTGCGCGCCGGTCAATATTCATTCCTGGCAATGGCTCTGGCTATCCAATGCCGCCTTTAAGAAGGCCGGTGTCGAGACCCCGAAAAACTGGAATGAGTTTGTTGCCGCAGCACCTGCCCTGCAGAAGGCTGGCATTCAACCGCTGGCACTCGGTGGTCAGCCGTGGCAGACTAGCGGGTTGTTCGATACCCTGCTGATTTCGCTTGGTGGCAAGGATCTTTATCTCAAGGTCTACCAAGACAAGGACGAAGCGACGATCAGCGGTCCTGAATTCGCAGCTATTTTCAAGGCGGCGGATGATGCCCGTAAAATGTCGAAGGGCACCAATGTCCAGGATTGGAACCAGGCCACCAATATGGTGATTACCGGCAAAGCTGGCGGCCAGATCATGGGCGATTGGGCGCAGGGTGAATTCCAACTGGCCGGACAGGTGGCGGGCAAGGATTATAGCTGCCTGCCGGGTCTTGGCCTTAACGGCTATCTGACAGCGGGCGGCGACGCTTTCTATTTCCCGCTGCTGAAGGACAAGGATAAGTCCAAGGCGCAGGAAGTCCTGGCCTCGACCATTGTCGATCCGAAAACCCAGGTGGCTTTCAACCTGAAGAAAGGCTCGCTGCCGATCCGCGGCGATGTGGATCTGGGAACAGCCAATGACTGCATGAAGAAGGGTCTGGAAATTCTCGCCAAGGGCAATGTCTTGGCCAGTACCGACCAGCTGATGTCCGCGGATACGCAAAAGCAGAAGGAGGATCTGTTCTCCGAATTCTTTGCCAATCCATCGATGACACCTGAAGCGGCACAGAAACGCTTCGCCGATATCATCAGCGACGCGGACTAAGCCTTTTCGCTCCATCACTTTGTTTTTTATGGATTTTCTGGCGCAAAGCCATGGCGGATCACCCTTCGCCATGGCTTCCGGTTCCAAGGCCCCGCCAACTGGCGTTTTCCAGCTGTCGAGAGGACGGGCGTGACCAGAGGAGGGTATTTCAATGATGGCCACGGGCCAAACTAAAAGACCGGTTCGATTGTTTCGCAATCTGAACGCCAAGATTGCCTCTATTCCCATGATCCTGGTTGCTGTCGTTATTTTTCTCGGCGGCAGCATCTGGACCGTGGTCTATTCCTTTACCAATTCCAAGCTTCTGCCCCGGCTGAATTTCGTTGGTCTTGATCAGTATGACCGACTGTGGTCTTCGGCGCGCTGGCTGATTTCGATCCAGAATCTGGCCGTCTACGGCTTTTTCTCACTGATCTTCAGCTTGGTGATCGGCTTTCTGCTGGCAGCGCTGATGGATCAGAAGATCCGCTTCGAAAACCTGTTTCGAACGATTTTTCTCTATCCCTTTGCGCTGTCCTTCATTGTCACCGGTCTTGTCTGGCAATGGGTGCTGAACCCGGAATTTGGTGTGCAATCGGTGGTGCGCAGCATGGGCTTTACCAGCTTCACCTTCGATCCGCTCTATAATCCCCAACTGGTGATCTATGGCATTCTGATCGCGGGTCTGTGGCAAGGCACCGGGCTGGTGATGTGCCTGATGCTGGCTGGCTTACGCGGTATAGATGAAGACATCTGGAAGGCATCACGGGTCGATGGCATTCCGACCTGGAAAACCTATCTGCTGATCATCATTCCGATGATGCGCCCGGTGTTCATCACCACGCTTGTCATTATCACCAGCGGTATCGTCAAGGTCTATGACCTGGTGGTGGCGCAAACCAGCGGCGGCCCCGGCATCGCGTCGGAAGTGCCTGCCAAATATGTTTATGACTATATGTTCCAGGCGCAGAACCTGGGGCAGGGCTTTGCCGCTTCAACGATGATGCTGTTGACTGTCGCCATCATCATTATTCCCTGGGCCTATCTGGAATTTGGAGGGCGCAAACGTGGCTGACCATTCCGCTCTCAATACCTCGGCTTCAGCCGTGCGTCCTGTGGTATCGCGCCTTGGTGAAGGGCCTACGGGTGCCAAGCCAAAGCCCATGCTGTCGCGCCGTAATATCATGCTCTACGGCATCCTGTTCGTGGCCGCCGCCTATTACCTGCTGCCGCTTTACGTGATGGTCGTCACCTCGCTGAAGGGCATGCCCGAAATTCGGATGGGCAATATCTTCTCGCCGCCGATGGAAATTACCTTCGAGCCCTGGGTGAAAGCCTGGAGCCAAGCCTGTACCGGGCTGAATTGCGATGGCCTGTCGCGGGGGTTTTGGAACTCCGTGCGCATCATGGTGCCTTCGACCGTGGTGTCGATCGCCATTGCCTCCGTCAGCGGCTATGCGTTGGCCAACTGGCGCTTCAAGGGGGCGGAACTTTTCTTCTCCATTCTGGTGATCGGCGCGTTCATTCCCTATCAGGTGATGATCTATCCGATTGTCATCGTGCTGCGCGAAATCGGTCTCTATGGCAGCCTGACCGGCTTGATCATCGTCCATACGATTTTCGGCATGCCGATCCTGACGCTGCTGTTTCGCAATTACTTCGCCTCGCTGCCGGAGGAGTTGTTTAAGGCAGCCAGGATCGATGGGGCAGGGTTCTGGCAGATCTATCTGCGGATCATGCTGCCGATGTCGCTGCCGATCTTCGTCGTGGCGATGATCCTGCAAGTGACAGGTATCTGGAACGACTTCCTGTTCGGCGTCGTCTTCACCCGCCCGGAATATTACCCGATGACGGTGCAGCTCAACAATATCGTCAATTCGGTTCAGGGCGTGAAGGAATACAACGTCAACATGGCCGCAACGATTTTAACCGGCGCTGTGCCGCTGTTTATCTATTTTGTCTCCGGACGCCTGTTCGTGCGTGGCATCGCCGCGGGCGCCGTGAAGGGATAATGCCGATGAATACAAGTGTTTCCATACGCGATCTCTCGCTCAATTTCGGCGCCGTCACGGTGCTGAAGGATCTCAATCTCGATATTGCCGATGGCGAGTTTCTGGTGCTGCTGGGATCGTCCGGCTGTGGCAAATCCACGTTGCTCAATTGCATAGCCGGGCTTCTCGATGTCTCCGAAGGGCAGATCTTCATCAAGGACAAGAACGTCACCTGGGAAGAACCCAAGGATCGCGGCATCGGCATGGTGTTTCAGTCCTATGCGCTGTATCCGCAGATGACCGTGGAGAAAAACCTGTCCTTTGGCTTGCAGGTGGCGAAAATGCCCAAGACCGAAATCGACAAGCGGGTGGCGCGCGCCGCCGAAATCCTGCAAATCGGTCCGCTGTTGAAGCGCAAGCCAGCCGAGCTTTCCGGTGGCCAGCGACAGCGCGTGGCCATTGGCCGGGCGCTGGTGCGCGATGTCGATGTCTTCCTGTTTGACGAACCGCTGTCCAATCTTGATGCCAAGCTGCGCGCCGAACTCCGCGTTGAGATCAAGCGGCTGCATCAATCGCTGAGAAACACGATGATCTACGTCACCCATGACCAGATCGAGGCACTGACGCTGGCTGACCGGATCGCCATCATGAAAAGCGGTGTCATCCAACAGCTGGACGATCCGATGACCATCTATAACCGGCCGAAAAACCTGTTCGTGGCTGGCTTCATCGGCTCGCCGTCGATGAATTTCTTCAAGGGCGAATTGCGCGAAAAGAATGGCGCTGTGGTGTTTCATTCCGGCGGCGTCGATTTCGGCCTGACCGGCTACCAGGCCGATAGCACGCTCCTGCCCGGACGAAAGGTCGTGCTCGGTGCCCGTCCCGAACACATTGCCGTGGACGGCGATATCGGTCCGGGCGAGGAGGCGCACCCGGCCCTCGTTGATATTGAGGAGCCAATGGGCGCCGATAACCTCCTCTGGCTGAAGCTGGCGGGCCAGGTGCTGTCGGTGCGCATTGCTGGCACTAGGCGCTACCGGCCCGGCAGCGAGGTCAAACTCGCCTTCGACATGTCCGTCGCATCGATTTTCGACGCCGAGACGGAAATGCGTCTCTGACACCCCTATCCAGAGGAGCGGTATCATCCGCTCCGCAGTTATCGAGGTGACCATGACCGATATCCACGACCTTGCCGGCCCCTGGCAGCTTTCCACCGTAAACGGTGAACACGCCTGCACCATCACCTTGCCCGGCGATGTGCATAGCGCGCTGCATGCGGCAGGCATGATTGCCGATCCTTATTTCGCCAGGAATGAAGAACAGGTGCAATGGGTGGCCGAAAGCGATTGGGTGCTGGTGCGCAGCTTCCATCTCGATGTGGCCGATGCGGACTGGTATCTGGATATAGACAATCTCGACACCGTTGCCATGGTGTTCATCAATGACATCCCGGTGCTGTCTGCCGACAATTGCTTCCGCCGCTACCGTCCAGACGTCAGCGCCGCCCTTCAACCGGGCGAAAATACTATTCGCATCGTCATCCATTCCAGCATCAAGGCAGGGGCCGAGCGGCAGGCGCGCCAGCCCTTCTACGTGCCTTACCATCCCGGCAATTCGCCGATTCCGCACGGTAACATGCTGCGCAAGCCACAATGCCATTTCGGCTGGGACTGGAATATCGCCATCGCGCCGCTTGGCGTCTATGGGACAATCGCCATCCGCAAACTGGACCCGGCGCGAATCGAGCATGTCGAAACCAGCCAGCTGCACCATGCCGATGGCCGGGTGGAGCTGACGGTCAAGGCAACGATCTTTGCCAAGACCCCATCGGTGGTGCCGGTGCATTTCCAGCTGGAGGACGAGCGGCTGCGGCTGGACTGCGGCGTCAATGCCGGGGAAACGGTCATTACCCATGTGTTCGAGATTGAACAGCCGAAACTGTGGTGGCCAGCGGGCAGCGGCGAACAGGCGCTTTACACCTTAAGCGTAGATGTGCCGGGCGATACAGTCGAAAAGCTGATCGGCCTGCGGGTCATCGAACTGCTTACTGATGCGGATGAGGCGGGCAGCCGGTTTGCATTCAAGGTCAATGGTCGGGAGATCTTCTGCCGGGGCGCCAACTGGATTCCCGCCGATGCGCTGTTTTCGCGTTCGTCGCTTCAAAAAACCAAGGGCTTGCTGGACTCGGCGGTCGCGGCCCATATGAACATGATCCGTGTCTGGGGTGGCGGTTTTTACGAGGCCGACTGGTTCTATGATCTGTGTGACCGTTTGGGCCTGCTGGTCTGGCAGGACTTCATGTTTGCCTGCAATCTCTATCCCTGTACCGATGATTTCCTCGATAATGTCGCAGCTGAAGTCGATTATCAGGTTCGTCGCCTGCAATCGCATCCGTCCATTGCGCTCTGGTGCGGCGACAACGAATTGATGGGGGCGCTGACCTGGTTTGACGAAAGCCGCGATAATCGTGACCGCTATCTGGTTGCCTATGACCGGCTAAACCGGGTGATCGAGCAGGGGGTCAAAAAGACCTTTCCGCAAGCCATCTGGTGGCCCTCCAGCCCGGCCTCCGGCTATCTCGACTATGGCGATGCCTGGCACGCCGATGGCTCCGGCGATATGCATTACTGGTCCGTCTGGCACGAGAACAAGAGCTTTGACAATTACCGCAGCGTCAAGCCGCGCTTCTGCTCGGAATTCGGGTTCCAGTCCTATACGTCACTGCCGGTCATCGAGAGCTTTGCCGAGGCAAAGGACATGAACATCGCCTCGCCGGTCATCGAGCTGCACCAGAAAAACGCTGGCGGCAATGAGCGGATCGCAGGCACGATGTTTCGCTATTTCCGCTTCCCGAAAGATTTCGCCAATTTCGTCTATCTCAGCCAGATCCAGCAGGGCTTGGCGATCAAGACCGCAGTGGACTATTGGCGCTCGCTGAAACCGCATTGCATGGGTACGCTGTATTGGCAGCTCAACGATACCTGGCCTGTCGCCTCCTGGGCGAGCCTGGATTATGGCGGGCGGTGGAAGGCCATGCATTATATGGTCAAGCGCTTCTTCCAGCCGGTGGCCATTGCCGCCATCCCGGATGAAACGGGCAAGCGACTGCAGTTCTCCATGGTCAATGACACGGCTGACAGTGTCGATATCGATTTGACCGTGTTTGCGCTGACATTGTCTGGTGAGCGCCGGACACTGATGACGGCAAGCGGATCATGTTCACCTGACCGGGCAGAGATTTTGAGTTCCATTGAACTATCAGATGTCCCAGGTAATGGACTGATAATATGGGATTTCAAGGCATCCAATGGCATGAAAGGCGAGGGCCATTTTGTGTCAGGCGGCGCTTACAAAAGCCTGGAACTGGAACCATCGGGTCTTGAGCTAAAGGCCATGCCACAGGCCGATGGTTCTTTCGAATTGACGGTCACGGCCTCCGGTCTTGCGCTGTTCGTGATGATCGAAAGCCGCCTCGACGGGAGCTACAGCGACAACGCCTTCGATCTGACCGCCGGTGAAAGCCGCCGTGTGACCTTCACCCCGGCTACACCGCTGCGGCCGGGCGACGTGCCTGATTTCACCCTTTACGATCTCTATTCCTGCCAGAACACACATTAATCCATCACAAACCGACAATCCGCGTCATGGGAGGCGCGGCCAATTTTTTCAGGAGGAAATGACCATGACCGATCTCGGTTTTCAGCTTTACAGCGCCCGCAATTTCCAGCCATTTTCCGCTATCCTTCCGAAGTTGAAGGCAGCAGGCTATACCCATGTCGAGGGCTATGGCGCGATGTATGCCAGCGCCGATGATGCGGCACTGAAAGCGTTGCGCGACGATCTCGACGCCAATGACCTGACCATGCCGACCGGCCATTTCGGCCTGGACCTGTTGGAAAGCGATCCGGCCAAGGCGCTCTCTATTGCCAAGACCTTGGGCGTCAAGGCGGTCTATTGCCCTCATCTCGTTGCGGACCTGCGTCCAACGGATGCAGCGGGCTGGTTTGCTTTTGGTCAAAGGCTGGAAAAGGCAGGCAAGCCTTTCGTCGATGCCGGGCTGCTGTTCGGCTGGCACAATCATGATTTCGAATTTGCGGTACTTCCCGACGGTTCAACACCGCAGGAGCAGATTTTTGCCGGTGGTCCGAGCCTGACCTGGGAAGCCGATCTCGCCTGGGTGGTGCGTGGCCATGCCGATCCCGTCGCCTGGATCGAGAGCTATGGCAAGCGGATCACCGCCGTGCATGTCAAGGACATCGCGCCCGCAGGTGAAAACAAGGATGAAGACGGCTGGGCTGATGTTGGCCACGGCACGGTCGATTGGAAGGGTCTGGTGGCCGCTCTGGAGCGCTATAACGTCCAATATTACGTGGTCGAGCATGACAATCCGAATGATATCGACAGATTGATCACTCGGTCTATTTCCTCCTTTAATTCATTTTAAATCAGTTACTTGTCAGGATAACCTAAGATGACACGTGAACTTAATGTCGGCATTATCGGATGCGGCAATATTTCCTCGGCCTATTTCACTCTTGCACCACTGTTCAAGGGCATCACGGTGGTGGCCTGCGCCGATATCAACATGAATGCAGCGGAGCTGCGCGCCGAGGAATTCGGCGTCAAGGCCCAGACGGTGGACGAGCTGCTGGCCAATCCGGATGTGGATGTGGTGGTCAACCTCACCATTCCGGCGGTGCATTATGCCGTTTCCAAACAGATCCTCGAAGCGGGCAAGCATGTCTATTCGGAAAAGCCGCTGGTGCTCAGCCTGGAAGAGGGGGAAAGCCTGCGGCGGATCGCCAAAGACAAGGGTCTGTCGGTCGGCTGCGCGCCTGACACCTTTCTGGGCGGCGCGCATCAGCTGGCGCGCAAGCATATCGATGAAGGCGGTATTGGCCGCGTTACATCCGGCACCTGCCATGTGATGGGCCCCGGCATGGAAATGTGGCACCCGAACCCGGATTTCTTCTTCCTGCCGGGCGGCGGTCCGATCCTCGATCTCGGGCCTTATTACATTGCCAACCTGATCAACCTGATCGGCCCGGTCAAACGGGTCGGGGCGCTGACCTCGATGGCCAGTGAGACCCGCACCATTACCAGCGAGCCACGCAATGGCGAGGTGATCCCGGTCAAGACACCAACCAACATTCACGCCCTGCTGGAATTCGTCAATGGCGCGACCATCACCCTTTCAGCCAGTTGGGATGTCTGGTGCCATCGCCATGCCAATATGGAGCTTTATGGTACGGAAGGGTCGTTGTTCGTCCCCGATCCGAATTTCTTCGGTGGCGCGGTGGAAGCCACGGGCCGCAACAAGGAGGTCAAGCCGCTGGAGGAATGGGACCATCCGTTCGGCATCAACAACCAGGAAAGCGCCCAAGGACCGCGCGCCAACTATCGCACAGCCGGTCTTGCCGACATGGCCCTGGCGATCATTGAGGGACGCGATGCGCGTTGCTCGCTGGACCGGGTTTTGCATGGGGTGGATGTGATGACAGCCATTCTGAAATCCGGAGAGACAGGCGAATTCGTCTCGCTCTCCACCACCTGTACCCAACCGGCGGCTCTTGGCGTAGAAGAGGCAAGGGCCTTGCTTCGGTAAGGCGCACGAGAGCATTTCCAGCCAAAGTGTATCGCGGTTTGGCGTTCGGAAATGCGTGAAAACAAAGAGCTAGAGCATCTCCGCGATTCAACGAAACGCGGAAATGCTCTAGACAAAGGCGGCGGCGTAATGCCGTCGCCCTTTTCAAGGAGTACATCATGACCTGGCAACCGGCTGAAGACCGCTATGAGCGGATGACCTATAATCGTTGCGGCAAGAGCGGCCTGAAACTGCCGGCGATCTCGCTTGGTCTCTGGCATAATTTTGGCGATGACACGCCGCACCAGTTGAAGCGGGACATGTGCCGTCGCGCCTTTGATCTCGGCATTACCCATTTTGACCTTGCCAACAATTACGGTCCTCTGCCGGGTGCTGCGGAACTGGCCTTCGGCGAAATTCTCAAGACGGATTTTCATGGGCTTCGGGACGAGCTGATCGTCTCGTCAAAGGCTGGCTACACTATGTGGCCCGGTCCTTACGGCGAATGGGGCAGCCGCAAATATCTGATCTCATCCTGCGACCAGAGCCTGAAGCGCATGGGTTTGGACTATGTGGATATTTTCTATTCGCACCGTTTCGATCCCGATACGCCACTGGAGGAAACCTGTGGCGCGCTGGATCATATCGTCCGTTCGGGCCGGGCGCTCTATGTCGGGATTTCCTCCTATAATTCGCAGCGAACCCGCGAAGCGGTCGAGATCATGAAGGGCCTCGGCACGCCGCTGCTGATCCACCAGCCGAGCTATTCGATGCTCAATCGCTGGGTGGAGGATGACAAGCTGCTCGATACGCTTGAGGATGTCGGCATGGGCTCCATCGTGTTTTCGCCATTGGCGCAGGGCATGCTGACCACCAAATATCTCCAGGGCATTCCCGAGGACAGCCGCGCAGCCCAGAACCACTTCCTGAAGCGCGAGTTCATCCGTCCTGAGATCATCGACAACATCCGCAAGCTGAACGCGATTGCCGAAAAGCGCGGCCAAACGCTGGCGCAGATGGCGATTTCCTGGGTGCTGCGCGGTGGTCGCGTCACGTCTGCCTTGATCGGCGCCAGCCGCGTGTCGCAGATCGAGGATTGCGTCAAGGCGCTGGACACGCCTGATTTTACCGAGGCGGAACTGGCCGAGATCAATGTCTATGCCAAGGAGGCCTATATCAATCTTTGGGCGAAATCCGCCGAACGCGATTAAGTAAGGCATTTCAATCAGTTTTCTCGCCTTTCTAGGCGAAGATACGGTTTACAAGCAAGCGTCGATCTCGGCATTTCGTCATCCTCGGGCTTGTCCCGAGGATCTACCACCGACTCCATGTCATTGACGTGGATTGATACATTCAACGGTGGCAGATGCTCGGCACAAGGCCGAGCATGACGTCGAGATTGGAGCGCTTTGTCAGCAGTCAGTCTCTTCGCCTTTCAAGGCGAGGAGGGTTTCTCGTGGAGGAGGAAGCATGATCATCAACCCAATCCTGCCGGGCTTCAACCCGGACCCGTCCATCTGCCGGGTGGGGGAGGATTATTATATCGCCACCTCAACCTTCGAATGGTATCCGGGCGTCCAGATCCACCATTCCCGTGATCTGGTGAACTGGAAGTTGATCCGCCGCCCGCTGGAGCGCCAAAGCCAGCTGGACATGCGCGGCAATCCCGATAGCTGCGGCATCTGGGCGCCGTGTCTGTCCTATGCCGATGGGCTGTTCTGGCTGGTTTATACCGATGTGAAGCGCCTTGACGGCAGCTTCAAGGATGCCCCCAATTACATCGTGACCTCGCCAAGTATTGAGGGCGAATGGTCCGATCCGTTCTATGTCAATGCTTCCGGCTTTGACCCCTCGCTGTTTCACGATGACGATGGCCGCAAATGGTTCGTCAACATGCAATGGAACCATCGAGCTGAGGCTTTCAATACCATTGGCCCGCATCCGGCCTTTGACGGCATCCTGTTGCAGGAATGGGACCCGGTGACGAAAATGCTGACGGGACCGGTACGCAATATCTATCCCGGAACCGAGCTTGGACTGGTCGAAGGACCGCATCTGTTCAAGCGCAATGGCTGGTACTACCTAACCGTTGCCGAAGGTGGCACAGGCTATGACCATGCGGTCACCATGGCGCGGTCGCGTAACATCGAAGGCCCTTATGAGACCCATCCCGACCGACATTTGATTACCTCCAAAGACGATTCCAAGGCAGAATTGCAAAAGGCTGGCCACGGGCAATATGTGGAAACGCCCGACGGACAGGCCTATCACACCCATTTATGCGGACGTCCGCTGGCGCCCTATCGTCGTTGCACGCTGGGGCGTGAAACATCCTTGCAAAAATGCGTCTGGAAAGATGATTGGCTCTATCTGGAGCAGGGCGGTCAGGTGCCTGCGGTCTATGTGAAGCCGCCTTTACCGGCAGAGCGTTTGGAAAAGCCGGCGATCACCGAGTACCGTTTTGATCCTTCCGGCCTGCCGATGGATTTTCAATGGTTGCGGACGCCAGAGCCGGAGCGGATTTTCAGCCTCTCGGCAAGACCCGGATTTCTGCGGCTCTATGGACGGCAAAGCATTGGCAGTTGGTTCGAGCAAGCGCTTGTCGCCCGTCGTCAGCAACACCATAGCTTCCGGGCGCAGACCCGTATCACTTTTGCGCCGCAAACCTATCAGCAGGCGGCGGGCCTGACCCATTACTATAACCGCTACAAGTTTTACGCCCTGACTGTGACCTGGCACGAGACTTTGGGCCGGGCTCTGACCATCCTGTCCTGCCCCGGCGATTACCCAGGCGGCAAGCTGATCTTTCCCATCGATTCCGGATTGTCCCTGCCGGATGGCGACATTGATCTGGCGATGGAGGTCACGGATAACGACCTGCAATTCTTCTGGCGTCCCGCGGGCGCAAGCGTGGATGGCTCCGGCGAGGCATGGCAATCGGTTGGCCCGATCCTCGATGCGGGCGTCATTTCCGATGAGGGCGGGCGCGGCTTTGACGCCTCCTTCACCGGCGCCTTTACCGGCATGTTCGCTTTCGACCTGACGGGGCAGGCGAGACCGGCCGATTTCTCCGGTTTCCTCTACGAGGCGCGCTGAAAACTGGCACCATCACGGGGCAGGGCTACGACATCGAAATGATCCGGTGCAAGGCCCGCCTTGGCGCGGTCTGCCATGGTGACATAAGCACCCTCCAGATGGTGGCAAAACCGCGTCGCATCGAACAAAGGCGCTATGAACCGTTGTTCGGCGATATGCGCCTTCAATCGGGCAATCCTGGCGGGATCATTGATCAATGCTGTGGCAAGCTCGACGAAATCGTCTTCGTCTCGCGCCACAAGCTCATCGATACCGATGGCTTTCAACAGGCTTTCCGAGACGCGAGACGCGAAATTCGTACCCCGCTTGGTTATGACAGGCAGGCCCGCCCACAGCATATCCGAGGTGGTCGTGTGGCCGTTATAGGGAAAACTATCGATGGCAAAATCGGCAGCCTGGGCGCGGGCGATATGGTTTTCATACAACATTTTCGGGGCAAACAGCAGTTGCGACTGCTTGACACCAAGCGATTTGAAGAAGGCGGCGGTGGATTGGCGCGCGCTATGGCCATCGACCATCATCCAGAGCAGAGCCTTTGGATTGGCCTTGAGGATGCGCGCCCAAAGCCGCAAGGTTTCCGGCGTGTTTTTCGACTGGCTATTGAAGGCACCGATCACCACTCTGTCCGCAGGCAGGCCGAGCGCCATGCGAGATGAAGTGGGCGGGAAGGGGCGATGAAACGGATCGTTCGGCTGGTAGCTCTCCGGCAGTCGGCAGAATTTCTCGTGATAATGGGGCTTGGCACTATCAGGTAGCACGACATGATCGCCAATAACGTAATCGCAATCGACATCGCAACAACTGCCGGGAAAGCCCAGCCACGCGACATGAACCGGTGCAAGAGGGCGGTTCATCAGCCCGGAGCGGCTATCGCGTGTATGGCCTTTCAGATCGACCATGATGTCGATCTTCATGGCCCGGATTGTCGCTTCGGCCTCATCGTCAGTCTGGTCGGCAATCGAGGTGATCGCCCCCCATTGCTGACGACCGCCCTTATCGATATCGACGAGGTGGCGAGGCGTGTGGCAAAACAGAAAGATCTCGAAACGGCTGGTGTCATGGCTGGTCAATACGCTGCGCAGCAAACGCATCGTGGCGTGATTGTCCCAGAAATCGCCGGAAAGATAGCCAATTCTCAGCTTTTCGCCCCAGACATGCGGCAGACTGCGCCGTGTTGTCTGTGAGGCCGCCGTCATCGCCTGTGTCATCGTATAGTAACGGGCAAATCTGTTCAGGCGTTCATCCGCCAGCCACATCAGATTGGCATGGGGCGATTCCATGGCGAGAAAATCCACCTTGCCAGCCGCGATATCCCGGTGCAGCAGTGCCTCCTCGGCTGTCAGGATGTCGTAATTGCATTGCATCCGGGCAATCTGCACCAGCGCCATGCGCACTTTCGGCAGGTCCGGACGCAACTGCCGCAGCCTTGTATAAATCGGCAGGCAGAGTGGATGGTGGATGTCATTGCCGATCGACAGGGCGGCAAGCACCAGATCATCGATATCATTGCTTGCCCCCAGCGTGGCGATCAGGGCGTCTTTTGCCGCGCTGGACAGAGGAACAGTTCCAGATTTCAGCACCACATAGGCAGCGTCCAAGGTCGCGGGGCCAATTGCGAGGCTGTTCAAGGCAAGAGCAACGGCCTTTTCCTGCTGCATGGCCGCTAGATAGAGACGCGCCGCATGGCCGAGAAACCCCGCCTGGGCGGAGGGATCAAACGATGCGGCACTCTCTGCGAGATCAACGAAGGCTTGTGCGGCATCAGTGATTTTGCCTGCCGATTCCAGAGTTTTGGCCGCAAGAATACGGAGGTCGAAATCCGAGGCTTGCGAACCCATCTCATCCACCAGAACCGTCATGGCATGTGGCTTTCTTTTGTATGGGGAACATCGAAATGGTCTGGTGACAATCCCGCTTTGGCACGCTCCGCCATCATTTCATAGGCGGTTTCAAGGTGGCGGCAAAAGCGCTTTGCATCAAACAACGGCGTCTTGAAGCGTTGATCGACCAAATGTTGTTTCAGGGCGCGCAGCTTTTCCGGATCGTTGATGAGCGCGGTTGCCAATGCCACGAAATCCTGTTCGTTGCTTGCCACCAGTTGCGGCAGGCCGATAGCGTTCAGCAGGCTTTCCGACACGCGGGACGCAAAATTACGGCCTTGCATGGTTAGCACTGGCAACCCGGCCCAAAGCATATCAGATGTCGTCGTGTGACCATTGCAGGGGAAAGTATCGATGGCGAAATCAGCCGCCTGCGCCCGGGCCAGATGCGCCGCATAGGCCATTTTCGGCGCAAACAACAATTGCGATTGTTTGACGCCCAGCGTCTTGAAATGGGCGGCGGTTGCCTGGCGCGCACCATTACCGTCCACCATCAGCCAGAGCAGCGCTTTGTGATTGGCCTTGAGCACCTCGGCCCAAAGCCGCATGGTGAGCAGCGAGTTCTTGCGCTGGCTGTTGAACGCGCCAATCACCACGCGGTCAGCCGGCAGGCCAAGCGCCATGCGGCTGGCGGCATCGGCCAGCGGACGGTAGATGGGGTCGTTCGGCTGGTAGCATTCCGGCAGACGGCAGAATTTCTCATGGTAATGGGGCTTTGAACTGTCGGGCAGCACAAACCGGTCGCCAATCGCATAATCGCAATCGATCTCGATACAGGTGCCGGGAAAGCCCAGCCATTGGACATGCACCGGCGCCAGCGGCCTGTTCATCAGGGCAGAGCGACTGCCGCGCGTATGGCCCTTTAGGTCAACGAGAATATCAATGTTGTGCGCCCGAACCCTGGCCGCCGCCTGATCATCGCTCATATCGGTGATCGAAACGATCCGGCCCCATTGCTGACGCCCGCCATTGTCATAGGCCAGAAACTGGTCCGGCGTGTAGCAAAACAGCGTGACATCAAAGCGCGAGGCATCATGGGCCGTCAGCACCGAGCGCAGCAGCCGCATGGTGGCGTGATCGTCCCAGTAATCGCAGCTCAGATAGCCAATACGGATCTTTTCGCCCCAGCTTTGTGGCTGGCTATGCCGCAAGGCCTGCATGGCCGGAGTGACGGGCGGGAAGCCGCTGATCATCGAGGCCAGACGGTTCAGCCGCTCATCGTCTTCCCACATCAGGCTGGCATGTGGCGGCTCCTGGGTAAGGCATGCGATCTCGCCGCGTGCCAATTTTTCCCGCAGCAGCGGCTCTTCTTCCAACAGAACCGGATAATGGCATTGTTCACGCGCCACCCGCAGCAACAGCATCAGCACGTTATCGTCTTGCGGTCTCAGGCGACGCAGTTTCTGCAACACGGTTAGCGTCAGCGGATTGCGGCTGTCTGCCGAAAGGATTTCACCGGCCTTTTGCCAATGCTCCGGCCTCTCGCTGGCGACCAAGGTGGAGAGCAACGCATTCATGCGCTCCGGCGGGTAGGTCGCCTCCGTATCCAGCGCCAGAAATGCGGCATGGGCGCGCAACCGCGATCCCTCCAGCTCCGGCATCCGGCTTGCCGCAAATTCAAAGGCTTCGACGGCACCCTCGACAGAACCCAGTTTCAGCAGGATTTCCCCAAGCAGGCCAGGCGCATCCGGGCCAGGATGGCCGGCAACCAGGCCTGAGACCGCTTCCAATGCCGCCTGATACTGGCCACTGTCATAAAGGCGTTTCGCCTCCTGGAGGGGGTGGGCAATATTCAACACGGTATTCTGGTCTCCCTGCATGGCCGAAAACCGATTCGAGAGTCCATCAGGTTCAGAGTAAACCCGCCAGGCTCCAGACACTCACGTTTCCGTTTATCTTCCTGGGAAAACCGTAGGAAGTCTGGCTTGCCTGAGCCTAAACCTCAAGCGGTTCGCGTTGCCGCCTTGGCCAGCGCCGCCTTTTTGCGCTTCGCCGCCATCAGCCTTGGACGCACCAGCCGGTAACCAAGCAACAGGATGACAATGCCGGTATAGATCGCTGGCTCCAGCGTGAAGGACTTGCGCGACAGGACGAAATGCAAAAGCCCTGCGGCCAGAATGATATAGCTCGCCTTATGCAGCGTGTTCCAGCGGCTGCCAAGCTTGCGGATCGACCAGCGATTGGAGGTCAGCGCCAGCGGAATAAGCAGGATGAGACCCAGCATGCCGAGCATGATATAGGGCCGTTTCAGGATATCCCCGAGAATGGACGAGAGAATCAACCCTCTATCCAAGGTCAGATAGACGGCAAAATGGGCCAGAACATAGTAGAACACCAGAAGCCCCAGCGCCCGGCGATAGGCGATGAAATTGTATTTTGCCAGATCGCGCAGCGGCGTTATCGCCAGCCCCAGACAGAGGAACCGCAAGGCCCAGAGCCCGAGACGATGCTCGAATTCACGCACCGGATCGGCGCCGAGATCGCCGAAAACGCCAAGATAGAAAGCGTAGAGGCCAGGCATGAGGCCAAAGGCATAAAGCGCCCAGATGGAGAGCGATTTTTGCCGTGCGGAAAGACTGAATGAGGCCATGATCAGAAATTCTTGGTCAGGTCCATGCCAGCGTAAAGGCTGGCGACCTGTTCCCCGTAACCGTTGAAGGGCAGGGTATCCTTGCGTGAGCCGCCGAACAGGCCACCGCCTTCACCGATGCGCCGCTCTGTCGCTTGGCTCCAGCGGGGATGATCGACCTTGGGGTTCACATTGGCGTAGAAGCCATATTCATTGGCGGCCAAAATGTTCCAGGTGCAGGGCGGTTGCTTTTCCGTCAGCGTAATCTTCACGATGGATTTGATGCCCTTGAAGCCGTATTTCCAGGGCACGACCAGCCGCAAAGGCGCGCCGTTCTGGTTTGGCAGCGTTTCGCCGTAAAGACCGGTGGCAAGAATCGTCAGCGGATGACGCGCTTCATCCAGCCGCAGGCCATCGACATAAGGCCAATTGATCGACTGGAAGAAACCGCTCTGGCCCGGCATTTCTTCCGGGCGCACCACGGTTTCAAAGGCGACATACTTGGCGCTGGCCAGCGGCTCGACCCTGTCCAGCAAGGCCGACAGCGGAAAACCATCCCAGGGAATGACCATGGACCAGGCCTCAACGCAGCGCATGCGGTAGATCCGCTCTTCCATGGTGAAGGACTTCATGATGTCCTCGATGGCAATCTTTTGCGGCTTGGAAACCAGGCCGCCAACCTCCACTGTCCAGGGGGTCGGCTTGAACTTGCCGGAATTGGCGGCTGGATCGGACTTGTCCGTGCCAAATTCATAGAAATTATTATAGGTGGTGACGTCTTTTTTCGGCGTCAGCTTGTCATCCACCTTATAATCCGACGGCTTGGCGGTGAGGGGAGCGGCCAGCACGTCACCAGCCGCCGCCAGCGCCAAGGTTCCCGCTGCACCGCCGATCAGGCTGCGGCGTGACAAGTAGATGCTCTGCGGTGTAATCTCGGACGCTGGAATATGCGGTGGGCGAAACGCGGACATGTTCATCGTGCTCCCTGTCAATTATCATCAGTCTACGATTGAATACGGCAAATAGATCGAAAAAGTTACAAGGACAGATCGATTTGATGAGCAGTTAACTTCACAATCTTGTGCGCCGCTGCCATCTCGCTCATTCAGCTTTCCGGGAGCGTACCGTTTTCGACCATGCTGATAGTGACACAAAGACCCTACTGCCGTAGATAAATTGGAAAATTCGGCGCGTTTCCGGCGCAATAAAATAGTATCGAGGTGACATCCATGCCAGCCTATCGCTCAAGAACCACGACCCATGGCCGCAACATGGCAGGCGCGCGCGGCCTTTGGCGCGCAACCGGCATGAAGGATGGCGATTTCGGCAAGCCAATTATTGCCGTGGTCAACTCGTTCACGCAGTTTGTGCCCGGCCACGTTCACCTGAAGGACCTCGGCCAGCTCGTGGCCCGCGAAATCGAAGCGGCTGGCGGCGTTGCCAAGGAATTCAACACCATTGCCGTCGATGACGGCATCGCCATGGGCCATGACGGCATGCTGTATTCGCTGCCATCGCGCGAAATCATCGCCGATAGCGTTGAATATATGGTCAATGCCCATTGCGCCGATGCCATGGTCTGCATTTCCAACTGTGACAAGATCACCCCCGGCATGCTGATGGCCTCGCTGCGCCTCAACATCCCGACTGTGTTCGTCTCCGGTGGACCGATGGAAGCGGGCAAGGTCGTCATGCATGGCAAGAAGGTCGCGCTTGATCTGGTGGATGCCATGGTCGCCGCCGCGGACGACAAGATTTCCGATGAGGACGTCGCGACCATCGAGCGTTCGGCCTGTCCGACATGCGGGTCCTGCTCTGGCATGTTCACCGCCAATTCCATGAACTGTCTGACCGAAGCACTCGGCCTGTCCTTGCCCGGCAATGGCTCAACGCTGGCAACCCACTCCGACCGCAAGCGGCTGTTTGTGGAAGCGGGTCATCTGATCGTTGACATCACCCGCCGCTACTATGAGCAGGACGATGAAAACGTGCTGCCGCGCAACATCGCCTCCAAGCAGGCGTTTGAAAATGCCATGGCGCTGGACATTGCCATGGGCGGCTCCACCAACACCGTGCTGCATATTTTGGCTGCCGCCTATGAAGGCGAGATTGACTTTAATCTCGACGACATCGACCAGCTGTCGCGCCGCGTACCGTGCCTGTCCAAGGTCGCACCTGCCAAGCAGGATGTGCATATGGAAGACGTGCACCGCGCAGGCGGCATCATGCGTATTCTGGGCGAGCTGGATCGAGGTGGCCTGATCAACCGCGATTGCCCAACCGTTCACGCCCCAACACTGGGCGATGCCATTGACCGTTGGGACATCACCCGCACCAATTCAGAGAGTGTACGCGAGTTCTTCCGCGCTGCCCCCGGCGGCGTGCCAACGCAAGTGGCGTTTTCGCAGTCGTCTCGCTGGCATGAACTGGACATGGATCGCGAAAATGGCGTTATCCGCTCGGTTGAAAAGCCATTCTCCAAGGATGGCGGTCTGGCGGTGTTGAAGGGCAATATCGCCTTGGATGGCTGCATCGTCAAAACCGCTGGTGTCGATGAAAGCATCCTGAAATTTACCGGTCCGGCCAAGGTCTATGAAAGCCAGGATTCGGCAGTCAAGGCCATTCTCAGCAATGAGGTCGTGGCAGGCGACGTTGTGGTCATCCGCTACGAAGGACCGAAGGGCGGCCCGGGCATGCAGGAAATGCTGTACCCAACCAGCTACCTGAAATCCAAGGGCCTCGGCAAGGTCTGCGCCCTGATCACCGACGGCCGCTTCTCCGGCGGCACATCGGGCCTGTCCATCGGCCACGTCTCGCCAGAAGCGGCGAACGGTGGCACTATCGGCCTAGTGCGCAACGGCGACACCATCGCCATCGACATCCCGAACCGCACCATCGAACTGATGCTGTCCGAAGGCGAGCTCGCCGCCCGCCGCGTCTCACAGGATGCCGCTGGCTGGAAGCCTGCTGAGCACCGCAAGCGCAAGGTGACAACGGCGCTGAAAGCCTATGCTGCGTTTGCGACGTCGGCGGATTTGGGTGCTGTACGGAAATTGCCTGAGTAACGATTGGATAAAAACTCCGGCACAAAATTTTGTTTTGTGCCGGAGTCCTAGTTGTGCCGTTGCGGTCATTGCTCGGCGTTGTCGGCGGAGCGCAGTTTATGCCGCAAACTAAATTTGAGATCCTTCGCCAACAACTTGCTTTCTTGATTGAGCTGGACAAACTCAAATCCATTGTGCGCCAATCACCGCTGATCAATAAATCGCGCCGCGAAAACTCCGCTGAACATTCATGGCATTTGGCTTTATTCGCCCTAACGCTGTCTGAGCACGCAGAGGACGTTGATCCACTGCATATCGTAAAACTGCTTTTACTGCATGATGTGGTCGAAATCGACGCAGGCGATGCCCCGATACATAATCAGCAGGTAGACCGCGCAGCTTTGGCCGAGCATGAATTCGCAGCCGCAAAGCGTATCTTTGGTCTTTTACCCGATGCTCAGGGTCAAGAGATGCTTGCTCTTTGGTTGGAGTTTGAGGAAGGAAAAACGCCCAATGCGCGTTTTGCAAAAGCGTTGGACCGCCTTCAGCCGCTGCTTCTCAATACGCTGACCGATGGCGGGACCTGGGCTGAAAACGGCGTTTCCCAACAACAGGTCATGGAGCGCTATGGTCCGACCATTGAAGGTGGATCACCAATTCTTTGGCACGAAGCAAAGGAATTGGTACGCGCACATTTTGAAAGCAAGACACGCGAATGACTTGCCTTCTCAATTTGACTGCCTGATCACACTGGAATAACCAGGAGGTGAATTCCCCGCAGCCTGTGCTTTGGCGCTGATAGCGGCGCGGGCGCGCAATTCCGGTTCCGGCAGCTTCCAGACCGAGGCTCCATGCTCAGCCAGATAGCCGGGCAGGTAGCCCGACAGCAAAACGCGATAATCGGTTGGAATGCCGGGTTCAATCTGGCGGGCAAGATCAAACACCACTGTGGTGCAATTGGTGGTGATTGTGTCGTAGAATTTTGGCTGTTTGGCGAGCTGATCTGCCGAGTTCACGTAATTCAAAAACAAGGCGCGCATCGCCTGTTTGGGAATATCCAGCGGGTATAGATAGGTGTCTTCCTTGCGCATATTGGTGCGAAGATAGAGAATATCCCGCTCATCGGCGGCGAGAAAAGCCAGCTCATAGGTTTTGAAAAAGCCTGCAATCGATGAATAGGATTCGGTCTTTTCGCGGCGTGTTTCCACCGAGAACACCACGCGTTGACCATCCTCAAACCCGAAGCTGATGAGCGTGTGGGCAATGGCATCCATGCCCCAATAGGACAGCACCATATCGGCCTCATTCAGCTTGTTGAGATCATATTGCCGCGTCTCCCATTTGGCATCGGCAACTGTGTCACTTGTCCAGTTGAAATTTCGCACATTCTGGAGCGTCACAATGTTGTTCTCAACGCTCCCGGTGACAGTCCTCGATACATCCGTCGCCCAATCGCGATCAAGACTCGGTTTGATCGAGTGCCACCAGATACCGACAACGACCAGGCTCAGCACAAAAAGGCCGACCGATGCGAGCAGTGATTTTCGACCCAACGAGATGATGGCAAGAACAAACACCAGCCAAAGCCCAGCCGCCGCTCCGCGAACATATTCCGGCCCGGGAATGCGATACCAAAGCGCCAGAGCAATCCAACCTGTGGCAACGAGTGCTGCCAGAACCAGAAGAGAAAGCAGGATAACACTGATAAAACGAAGAAGAAGTTTCATGCCGCATTCCATTTTTCCACGGCGCTTATCCGCGTACCTGACTGATAATGGTCAAGAATATAGCGAGTAAGTGCGGTTTAACAATGATCAGCGGGAGGATGAATGGGCGGGATGCACGTCGTAAAGAACGGTGTTTCTAGAGTCCGTCTGGTTCAGAATGCATCAACGGACCTTGCCAATTTCAGTTTCTCGTGCCCAGAGCCAAGCGGCAGGCCAAGCCAGTAAAGACCGTCGCAAGAAGATATTGAGGCAGTTTTGGAAAGCGACGCACTGATGAAAGATGGCTGCGTATCCGGCTGCCGAGGAGGATGACCAAGCCATTCACGAACATTCCGATGACATTCAAGACTGTGGCAAGCAGCAGCATTTGCACGAGCAGAGAGCCTTGTTCTGGATTTACGAATTGCGGAAACAGGGCAAGAACGAAAAGCGCCATTTTGGGATTGAGAAGATTGGTCGCAAGACCTTCTGTAAAAATGCGTTTGCCAGACAGGCGCTTGAGTGACGATTGAGGAGAGAAGTCAGCTCCTTGCGACCGTATCGTCTTATAGGCAAGGTACAGCAAATAGATGCAGCCGGCCCAACGCACGATCTCATAGGCGACGGGAACAGTGAGGAAAAGTTGCGATAGTCCAAGGGCAGCAGCCGTTGCGTGACAATAGCAACCAAAGGCAATGCCCGCATATGTCAGAAATCCAGCCGACCGGCCTTGGCTAACACTGCGCGATGCAATGAGCAGCATATCCGGGCCGGGAGTGGCTGTGAGAACCAATGAGGCCGCGGCAAAAAGCATGAATGTAGAAAAATCCGGCATAACATCCCTCGATATAATGCAGCCGGAATTCTTGATTATCATCCGGGACGTTGAATGCAATCTGTTTTTGAGGTTAAGGCCTCAATCACCTTATAGGTCATGCTCCGCCGTGCGCCGAGCCGCTGATAACGCCGAAATGCTATCGAAGGTGTCACCCTCAAGATAAGCCCGAGGGTGACATGATCCAAAACAATCCCATTAAAATTCAGCGCTTTTCAGGTGTTTTTCACCCAAAAACCCGCTTGAAAATCGTATCGACATGCTTGGTATGATACCCAAGGTCAAACTTCTCACGAATTTGCTCTTCGCTTAGAGCTGCGCGCACCTCAGCATCTCCCAGCAGTTCTTCCAAAAAGTCCTTGCCCTGTTCCCAGACCTTCATGGCGTTGCGCTGTACGAGGCGGTAGCTGTCTTCTCGGGAGACACCAGCCTGGGTCAGGGCCAGCAGCACGCGCTGGCTCATGACGAGGCCGCGGAATTTGTTCATGTTTTTCAACATGTTTTCTGGGTAGATCACCAGCTTTTCAACAACGCCTGCCAAACGGTTCAGGGCGAAATCGAGTGTAATGGTGGTGTCGGGGCCGATGGCGCGCTCAACGCTGGAGTGGCTGATGTCGCGTTCATGCCAAAGGGCTACGTTTTCCATGGCGGGAACGACGGACATGCGCACGAGGCGGGCGAGGCCGGTGAGGTTTTCGGTCAGCACCGGGTTGCGCTTGTGCGGCATGGCCGATGAGCCCTTCTGGCCCGGAGAGAAGAACTCTTCGGCTTCCAGCACCTCGGTGCGCTGCATATGGCGGATCTCAATCGCGACGTTTTCAATCGACGAGGCAATCACGCCCAATGTGGCGAAGAACATGGCGTGACGGTCGCGTGGGATGACCTGCGTGGAAACCGGCTCTGGCACGAGGCCGAGCTTTTCGCAGACATGTTCCTCGACGCTGGGGTCGATATTGGCAAAGGTGCCAACCGCACCGGAAATAGCACCCGTGGCAATTTCAGCGCGGGCATTGACGAGACGGGCGCGGTTGCGCTCCATTTCGGCGTAGAACCGGGCAAAGGTCAGCCCCATGGTGGTGGGTTCGGCGTGAATGCCATGGCTGCGGCCAATGCGAACCGAATCCTTGTGCTCAAAGGCGCGGGTTTTCAACGCGGCCAGCACGCGGTCCATATCAGCCAAGAGCAGATCGGCAGCGCGGACCAGCTGAATGTTGAAGGTGGTATCCAGCACGTCCGAGGAGGTCATGCCCTGATGCACGAACCGGCTGTCGGGGCCGATAAACTCTGCCAGATGAGTGAGGAAGGCGATGACATCATGCTTGGTGACGGCTTCGATTTCGTCGATGCGGGCCACGTTAAACTCGGCAGCACCACCCTTTTCCCAGATGGTTTTGGCGGCGTCCTTCGGGATCACACCCAGCTCAGCCAGCGCGTCGCAGGCATGGGCCTCGATCTCGAACCAGATGCGGAATTTGGTTTCGGGCGACCAGATGGCGACCATTTCTGGCCGGGAATAACGCGGGATCATCGGCTTGATCTTTCTTGCATGAATAACCTATGCCGCCCCATAGCAAACATGGCAGCCGATCTCAACGGCAACGGCGCGAAAGGTGGTGTCAGGGCTTGATCGGCACGGCGAGCCAGCGCCCGTCGGAGCCTTCGGAAGAGGGGTTCATGACAAGGACCAACGCGATCTGCACCACATTGCCGCCAGGAACCTGATAGGTGACGACGCCGCCCAGCCTGTAGCCTGTGGGACAGCGGCGGCTGGCGGGCACGTGGCCATCTTCATAGACGACCTTATCCTGCTTGGCGCCGTTGATCTGCGTCATCTTCAGGCGAAAGCCCTTGATGGTCTGTACCTGGTCCTTGCAGGCGGCAGGGGCGCCTTCGTCCAGCTCTTCCAGCGTCAGTGTATTGGGCTCACCCACTGTCGGCTGGGAGGCGTGAACACGGTAGCTGAGCACATGCGGATCGGTGCCGATCTCGCTTAGGGGATTGAAGGCAACCACTTCACCGGGATGATCCAGCAGGCCTCGGTCCTGAACAGTTTTTGCTACCTGATCCATGCTCTGCTTGCGGATCGCGGCCATACTGGCCTTGTCGTCATCACCGCGCAGGCGCACCGGCGTATCCGGCAGGAACGTATTGTTGTTGAGGTCGATAGCAAAAATATTCGAGTAGGGCGTGTTGACGCCGCTCTGCACGCCATATTCCTCGAAGGCAAAGACGGAACCGTCAGCGGAAAAACCGATAGGGCGAACGGCTGCGATATCGCCTGCCGCAGCGGGCAGGGCGGCAAGGCTGCCCACGGCAACCATGGCTGCGGAAAGCCAGTGAAGTTTCAAGACCGGCCTCCTTCAGCGGCATGGCGCAATGCCGTCACCGTTTCGCGATAGGCATCGACACCCTGGCCCTTGTAGATGGCAGATCCTGCCACCAAAACATTGGCACCGGCCTTTGTGGCAATCGGCGCTGTCTCCACGGTGATCCCGCCATCGACTTCAAGTGCAATAGGCCTGTCGCCAATCAGCGCCCGCGCCTGGGCGATCTTGCCCGCCGCAGCCGGGATAAAGCTCTGCCCGCCAAAGCCGGGATTGACACTCATGATCAGGATCAGATCCACATCATCAATGACATTTTCCAGCATGGAGACCGGCGTGGCCGGATTGATCGATACGCCAGCTTTCTTGCCGAGGGCGCGAATGGTTTGCAGCGAACGATGCAGATGCGGCCCGGCTTCGGCATGAACGGTGATGTAATCACATCCCGCATCGGCAAAGGCAGCCAGGAACGGATCGGCAGGGGCAATCATCAGATGGCAGTCGAACACGGCTTTGGTATGTGGCCGCAGCGCCTTGATAACCGCCGGGCCGAAAGAGATATTCGGCACGAAATGGCCATCCATCACATCGAGATGAATCCAGTCGGCGCCCGCCTCCACAACATCGGCCACTTCAGCCCCCAGCCGGGAAAAATTGGCGGCGAGGATCGAAGGGGCGATCAGCAGCGGAGGTGTCATTTATCTCATTCTTTCGAAATAGCGGATGTCGTGCCGCTCATAGCATTCCCGCATTAGCGCGACAACCTTTCCTGTGGCCCGGATTGCGAAAGTCGGTTGATTTTACAGCCGCTTTGCGGGCGATCATGATCCGGCCTTGGACAGGTGCGACAGCCGGGTTATGAATGCTTGGAGATGACCTATGGGAGGAAATATGGGCAGGTTTGTGATCATCACCGGCGGCAGCACGGGCATAGGGCGCCAGCTGGTCCAGGCTTTTGCCGGTCTGGGCGACACGGTGGCCTTCAGCTATCTCGGCGACGATGCACCGGCCAAAAGCCTGGTGTCCCTGATGGAGCAACAGGGCCGCAACGTGCTGGCCCTTTCCGCCGATGTCGGCGACGGAGACACCGTCGAGCAATTCTTCAACCAGGCCTGTGCCTGGGCCAAGGCAAGCCCGGCTGTCCTCATCAACAATGCCGGTGTGCAGACCTGGTCCAGCCTGCTCGATCTCTCCGAAAAAGACTGGAACCGGGTGATCCGCACCAATCTGACCGGGACATTTCTCAATACCAAGGCGGCTGCAAGCCGGATGGTGGCAGCTGGTAACGGTGGCGCCATCGTCAATATCGGCTCGGGCTGCAACAAGCTCGCCTTCCCGAATCTGGTTGATTACACCGCCTCCAAGGGCGGGGTCGAGCAATTCACCAAAGTGGCCGCCGTCGAACTGGGGCCGCATGGCATCCGGGTCAATTGCGTTGCCCCCGGTGCCATTGCCACGGAACGAACCTATGAGGAAGCGCCTGATTATGGCGAAGTCTGGGGCAAGGTCACGCCGCTGCGCCGGGTGGGGATACCGCAGGATATTGCCGGCCCCGTGCTCTATCTCGCCAGTGACGCGGCTGGCTTCGTGACCGGTCAGACGCTCTGGGTCGATGGCGGGTTGTTTACACGGCCAGTCTGGCCTTACGAATAGGTAACGCTATTCGCTGAGCGGGCGCGGCGGCTGAAAACCACCGTCACGCCATTCCTGCAATTGAAACGGATTGTCGCTGAGTTCGTGGCCGTCGGTAAAGGACAGCGAGCCGATGACGGTCTCAGTCTTGGTCTTGCTGATCGCCTCAGCCAACGACGGTTCGTTCAATGCCGCCGCGGCATGCAGAAACTGGACGCTGGCAAAGGCGGGCAGGGCATAGCCATCCGCTGCGCTGCCCTGTGTTCGTAGCGCATCAACCGTCTTCTGCGCGCTCGGCATTCTGGCATAATCAGGCGTAATCACCGCCAATACCCCATCTTGCAGTGGAACGGGCCGATCTACCGCCCTCATTGCCTCGCCACCCATCAGCGTCAGGGGAATATTTTCGGCCTTGGCATCGCGGGCGATGACCGAGACATCGCTGCGGTCACCGCCGATGAAGACATTGGTCGCGCCCGTCTTCTTCAAGCGCCGAACCAGGGCAATCTGTTGCTCCTGGGCCGGGCGGTAAGTATCGGTGAAAACCGGTTTCATGCCGCGCTGTTCCAGCGACGCTCGGATGGCTTCCACCAGTTCACGGCTGCGGATCGTGCCGTCATCGAGAAGCGCGAAAGCCGTTCCCGCCCATTGGCTGACGATTACATCCACCAGCTTTTCGCTTTCCGCTTTGGTGCTGGGGGCCAGCCGAAAGAGTGGCCATTGGTTCTTCAAGGCATCTTCCATAACGGTGGGCCAGCGCACTGAAAGCGTCACAGCCGGAATACCAGCCGGGCCAAGCTTGGCCAGCAAACCATCAAGGCTTTCGCTGCACAGAAATCCGATCGCCGCATCGACCTTCGCTGTCACAAGCTTGTCGGCAATCGCCGCGCCAGTGGCTGTAGCGCATGGCTCGTCAATCACAACCAGCGTATCACCGCTTTGTTTTGCCGCAGCGTCTGCCCCCGCCCGCATCTGCTGACCAAGAACGGCATAAGGCCCGCCCTGCGGCGCAACCAGCCCGATGGTAAGGGCAAATGCACCCGGCGCTGCTAACGCATAGCCTATGCCGAACAGCAGTGAAAAAACGCGTAATATCATTTCAATCCGGATCATCATGAATTTTCAGTTACCTTAGCGGCACAGCAACAGCAAGGGAATGAAAATGTCCAGGTCGTAGCCGCAAGATGCTGATGGAGCATGATGGTTTCGTAAAACCGCTTCACACTTTTACGCATCATGCTCTATAGCCATTCTTGACAAGCAAATTGGCAAGGAGTGCAGGCGTGGCTATCGATCCTTTGGACTATCGTGAAGCGATGAGCCGCTACGCAGGTCATGTGCAGATCGTCACCACGGAATTTCAAGGCGTCGCCAGGGGCACGACCATCACTGCCGCCTGCTCGGTTTCCGATCAGCCACCGATGGTGCTGGCCTGCATCAACAATCAGAACGAAGGCAACAAACCCTTCTTCGAAAGCGATTGTTTTGCCCTCAACACGCTTGCCGCTCATCATCAGGACCTGGCCGGAGCATTTGCTGGCTTTGGTAAGCTGTCGAGCGAAGAGCGATTCGCGCTTGGCACCTGGGAACAGATGATTACCGGCGCGCCACTGCTGACCGGCGCCATCGCCGCCTATGATTGCCGGGTCGTAGACCGGAAAATCACCGCCACGCACACTGTCCTGTTCGGCGAAGTGGTGGGACTGAAGCTTGGTGAAAGGGCTGCAACACTTCTTTACCTGCAAAGAGGTTTCCATACCGTCGAATAGGCCAGATCATGGACAATGCCGATATTGAAGAGATGTTTCAATCGCTGGGTCCGGTTAGTATCCGACGCATGTTCGGTGGCAAGGGTATCTATCACCACGGCATAATCTTCGCGCTTTATCTCTTTGACGAGATCATGCTGAAAGCCGACGCGCAGACGGCACCAGAGTTTGCCGCCGCTGGCGCCCGGCAATGGGTCTATCAGCGTCCGGGCAAGAACCCTGTCGCCATGCCCTATTGGTCTGTGCCGGAAGACGCGTTCGACGATCCCGACGAAATGGCGCGCTGGGCAAACTTGGCCTATGAGGCGGGTATCAGGGCACAAAAGCCTTCAGCCTCAACGCGCCGCAGGTGAACCTCGGCGCGGCAACAGTCGCTTAAAACGGCCTGGACGCCGTAGCCAGGAGATTGGCGCTCGCGCCATCGCGTTGCCACAAAAAAAGCACCCAAAAAAGGGCTCTTCGCGAAGGCTAGGCGACTTGACGGATATCTAAATCAATAGTAGCAATTTTATTATATTCAACCAAAAGAAGCATTTAACTGTATGAGGGTTTACTCGATCGCTCTTTGAAATCCAGGAGGTTTTGAAGGCAAGAATCATTCATATAATTTCACTCACCAATGTTTTTGTCAGGGAAAATCGAGTTCGAGTTTCCCCAAATTCAACAGACAACCTGAAGACTAAAGCATCATAATGATGCTGATTTCCGACGGTGTGCCAAAGGGTCCGCATTCAATGGCCAGGCCATTTTCTGCGAATTCATAAGGGCAAGCCATTCGGCTGAAGCCCTTTTCCTCACCAACCGTAAGACGTCACTTCCCTCTCCAATGGAGAGATATCGGGAGGGGCGAAGCTTTGGCCTATGGGAGGAAAATCCATAATTTCTGATCGTTTTTTCTTTAAATATCCGGGGGATAACATGGTTTACATTCGTAAAAGTGTGTGGGCAAATGGCGGCGATTTCAGCGATCCAATTCTCTATTGGTATGCCAAGGGTGTCGGCAAGCTGCGCCAAAAGGCATTGGCCGACAACACCAGCTGGAATTTCATGGCTGCGATCCACGGGATTGATATCGATGATTCCGATAGTCTCTGGACGAAATATGGATATTACACGGCTGGTGAGACCCTGCCGTCCCAAGCAGATCAGGATCTCTATTGGAACCAATGCCAGCACGGCAGCTGGTATTTTCTGCCCTGGCATCGCGGCTATATCTGGTCGATTGAAGCGCTTGTGCGGGCGCAGATCGTCGCACTAGGAGGTCCGGCGGACTGGGCCATGCCCTATTGGAACTACAGCGATACGACCAATCCCAAGGCACGGATGATGCCACCTGCCTTCGCGCAGGAAGAGTTTGAAGGTGGTCCTAATCCGCTCTACATCAAGCAGCGCTACGGATCAGGAACGCCACCGATTATCGTGCCTGTCGAGGATGTGAGCCTGGAGGCACTGGAGTGGCCTATTTTCACTGGTGTGTCCTCAGGCGGTAGCCCAGGATTTGGTGGCGTAAAGACGGGCTTTTCCCACGATAGCGACACATTCGGCCTGTTGGAACACATGCCACACAATGTGGTCCATATTGCTATCGGCGGCGAATATAATGGCGATGAAGCCCTGCCAGGCCTAATGGCCATACCGGACACGGCGGGACTAGATCCGATCTTCTGGCTGCATCATGCCAATATCGACCGGCTTTGGGCGCAATGGAATGCCGCGTCCCCACAGCATAAGAACCCTGTCGATCCGGCTTGGTTGGACGGCCCTCAGGACCGTAAATTCGCCGTGCCGAACCCGGATGGAACGCCATATTATTACAAGCCCTCTGATATGCTGGAAACCACAAGCCCGAAACTGGATTATACCTATGACCAGTTCGTTGTCGCTCAAGCCCCTGTTCTGGCGGCGGCTGTCGCAACAGGAGGAAAAGCAGTGACGGAACCCAAAGCTGCCGAACTGGTCGGGGCGAATACGGATGTTCTTGCTCTAGCCGGTGAAAAAACGGCATCGGCGGTTCGTCTGGACGATGCCTCCTCGGCGCTTTTCGCTGCACCGAAGACGTTGGCTTTGGGGTTGCGCAGTGGCGATGTCCCGCGTGACAGGTATTTCCTCAATCTGGAAAACATTCGTGCACAACAGGATGGCTTCGTGATCGATGTCTATCTCAATCTGCCCGATGATGCCGATCATCAGCACCGTCTGGACCTTCGTGCTGGCTCTGTCGGCCTATTCGGTGTTCGCAATGCGTCGAAAACCGACAGC
Organism: Gillisella vitis; assembly: GCF_021559775.1. Lineage (GTDB taxonomy): Bacteria > Pseudomonadota > Alphaproteobacteria > Rhizobiales > Rhizobiaceae > Allorhizobium > Allorhizobium ampelinum. Next base: position 1,572,772 of record NZ_CP056047.1, read on the forward strand.
TCCCATGGCGGACGGGGTGTGACACAGGTTCTTGACATCACAAGACTCCTGTCCGGCTTGATCCATAGTGGCGACATTGCCAAGAGCGGCTTGAGCGTCCATCTCGTTCCCCGTAAGGCTCTGGGAGAGGGCGCGAAGGTGACTGTTGAACGCATCAGCCTTTACCGTCAGCCGGGCTAAGCGGCATGGCTCCCACTCTGTCTCGGCTCAGGGCCGTGGTCTCCTTGCTCAAGGAGCCGCCATGGCCCACCTTGCTTACCTTCAGCCTTCTCGGCTGGCTCGCCATGGCTTTCACAAGCCATGGCAGCGACGCGCTGGATCTTTGCATTTCGGCCTCTGGCGCTCTTCTGGACCGTGGCTGGCGCGCATTCCAGGTGCAAATATGGATGATGTCCATATCCGGCGTTGCTTTGTCTTTGATAATTATGCTGACGGCAATGATGTCATTGATTTTGCGGGACCCGATCAAACATATCTGGAACCGTAGCCTCAAGAGGCGGCGAGTACGCTCACTGGGCATGTTCTTTGTCAGTTATTGCGGTCTCTGGGCTGTTTGCGCACCACTGCTTGTGGTCATCGGCATGCTGCTGCGGGTGGGTGCCAGCCTTGTTGATCTACCAGTCCTGCTGCTGGCGTTAGGCCTCGTCGGCTTCTGGCAAATCACACCCTGGAAACAACGTATCTTGAACCAGTGTCACTGGACGCCGCGATTGAGCGCTTTTGGCTGGGCCGCAGACCGCGATTGCCTGCGCTACGGCCTGCGCGAGGGCGGACTTTGTGTTGGTACCTGCTGGGCGCTGATGGTGTTACCATTCGCCGAGTATGACTACCATCTTCTGTTTATGGCTGCCACATCGGTAATCATGGTCTCGGAGAGGCTGCGTCCCGGACGTCCGGCTCGCTGGACTATAGCAGGACCAGCGGGCCTTGTGTATCAAGGAGCACTTAAGCGGTTACGCCGCACAACCAACACTGTTCCAGGATGCTTTGATGGTTGCGATCCGTCACGGCACGCGGAAAAATCAGCGTAGAAACGGCAGTATAGCCTTGGTGAAGGCCGATAAAGGTTGCGGCAGATCATCTAACGCAAACCAGCCGAAGTCCGAAAGCTTGTCGGGCTCTGTCAGCGTCGCTTCGCCGGAGATGTCGCTGGTCTTATAGAGAAGAGAGACCCAATGCTGGCGCTCGGCTGCGATGATCTGTTCGCTGACGCTGACAAATTCCACGGAGCCGATGGTCAGGCCGGTTTCTTCTTCGGCCTCACGCCGGGCTGCTTGTTCCGCAGGTTCAAGCACATCGACCTTGCCGCCGACAATACTCCAACAACCGGATTCGGGTGGGCGCATTCGCTTATACAGCAAAAGCTTGCCATCCCTGACAATGGCAAGGCCAACGCCGACGCCCGGAAAATCTAATCCGGGAACCATATCAGGCTTTGGCGCTGGCAACGATCAGCATGAAAGCAGGAATATCATCGCCGAAGCCAACAGGAGTCGGGCCGTCATCATGGTCGCGGTAATGCTGGCGGCGGCGTTCGCGCTGGTCGTCATTGGCCGGGTTGGGCGCCTGATTATTGCGATAATCGCGGTTGCCCTGGCTTGGCCGTCTGTCTGTCTTGCGCTCTTGCTTCACGCTATCCACCTTGGTTGCGACGACTTCTACAGCCGCTTCGGTGCTAATCTGCTCTTCTGTCGTGTCAGGCTTGTGACTGCTGCGATGTTCACGGTCACCGTCACGCGCACCGTCTCTGGAGCGCTCCCGGCCACGGCCCCGGTCACTACCGTTTCTATCACTACCGCTCTTGTCACGAGCATTCTTGCCGCCACGGCCACGGCGCTCATCACGATCACCTTCAGCCATAGGCGGCAGAGAGGCGACGTCGCCGTCCAGCCATTCTGGCTTTTCGCCGATCAGTTTTTCAATCGCGTCGAGATATTTCGCGTCGGACTTGGTCACCAGCGTGAAGGCGCGGCCTGAACGACCAGCGCGACCGGTACGACCGATGCGGTGGACATAGTCTTCCGCATGGATCGGCACGTCGAAATTGAACACATGGCTGACATCGGGAATATCAAGGCCGCGGGCCGCAACGTCAGAGGCCACCAGAAGGGTAATCTGATTGTCCTTGAAACCGGCCAGCATATTTGTGCGCGAACGCTGGTCCATGTCGCCATGCAGAGCGCCGACCGAGAAACCATGACGCTCCAGCGAACGGAACAGATCGGCCACATCCTTCTTCCTGTTACAGAAGATGATGGCGTTCTTCAGATCGTCCTGGGCGCGGATAATGTCGCGCAGGGTGGAGCGCTTTTCATAATCCTTGTTCTGGCAGGCCACCAGCCGCTGCGTCACGGTCTTAGCTGTCGAAGATGGCGGAGCCACCTCGATCCGTTCCGGATTTTGCAGGAACTTGTCGGCCAGCTTCTGGATTTCCGGCGGCATGGTAGCCGAGAAGAACAGCGTCTGACGGGTAAAGGGAATGAGCTTGGCGATGCGCTCGATATCGGGAATGAAGCCCATGTCCAGCATGCGGTCGGCTTCGTCGATAACAAGGATTTCGACGCCGGTCATCAGTAGCTTGCCGCGCTCGCAATGGTCCAGCAGGCGGCCAGGCGTGCAGATCAGCACATCGGCGCCACGTTCCAGCTTGCGGTCCTGTTCATCGAACGAAACGCCGCCGATCAGCAGGGCAATGTTGAGCTTGTGATTCTTGCCGTATTTTTCGAAATTCTCGGCAACCTGGGCTGCAAGTTCGCGCGTCGGCTCCATAATCAGCGTGCGCGGCATGCGTGCGCGTGCACGGCCTTTTTCGAGCAATGTCAGCATCGGCAGTACGAAGGACGCCGTCTTGCCTGTGCCCGTCTGGGCAATACCGCAAATATCGCGGCGCATCAGGGCCGGCGGAATGGCGCCAGCCTGAATCGGTGTCGGCACGGTGTAGCCGGCATCAGTTACAGCGGAAAGAACTTTTTGGCTCAGGCCAAGGTCAGCGAATGTGGTCAAAGGGAAATGTTTTCCGTTCCGTTCTTGCGAACTCAAGATGAATCGCCCGCGAACAGGCGTTAACGCCAGCGCGGGATAGGCCGAAAACGCCTCAAAGTCAAGGAATAGGCCCCTCGTTGCGCCATAAAGCTTAACGAAACTTCAATTTCCGCGGCCAGATGCGAGAATAGCCACCCCGGCAGCGCCCAGAAAACCTCCGGTCGTGCGGTTGATCAGCGCCACGCTGCGGGGTGTTTTCAAGAGGCGTCTGGCCCGTCCCGCCAGAAAGACATGGCCGCCGATCACCACGGTCTCGACCACAAGAATGATCGCGATAATATCGATCAGCGCCGACGCATTGAAGGATGCGGGCACGAAATTCGGCAGCAGGGCCAGATAGAAAAGTGGCATTTTCGGATTGCCGAGATTGAGCGCGAAACCTGTCAGGTACACGGGAAACAGCGCCCCACGGCGCTCCATCGGCACCATCTGCGGCAGGACCGGCTTTGCCATCCAGAGGCGGACACCCATCCAGATAAGATAGACCGCACCGCCATAGCGCAAAAGCTCCATCAGCCAGCCCATGTCCTGCGCCAGCACAGACAAGCCGAAAAACGCAAGCGTCAAATAAATCAGGATGCCGGTAACTGTGCCAAGGCCATAGGCGAGGCCCGACGCTGGCCCATGGGAAAGGGTGCGGGCCATGATCGTCACATTATCAGGACCGGGACTGGCGGCAAACACCAGAAAGGCCAGCGCAAAGGTGAGCATTGAATGCAGATCCATGGCAATCCCCTTTTCATTCCCAGCGCTTCAGGAGGCCGATTTTGACAGACAGACTATGCCATAAAAAACGCCGGTTGAAACAACCGGCGTTTTTATTTGCAAAAAGAAATATGGGCTAATCAGCGCAGCCGCTTGGCAGCCGGTTCCGGTACCAATTCGCCTTCCAGGCGGCGGTCGAGATAATCCTCGCATTCGCCCATCAGCGTTTCGACCTGACCATTGAAGAAATGGTTGGCGCCGGGCAAGGTCTTCTGGGTGATCAGAATACCCTTCTGGGTCTTCAGCTTGTCTACCAGTCCTTGAACGTCCTTTTCCGGCGCAACCTTGTCGGCGTCGCCATGGATGATCAGGCCCGACGAAGGGCAGGGGGCGAGGAAGGAGAAATCATAGGTATTCGGCTGCGGCGCAACCGAGATAAAGCCTTCAATTTCCGGGCGCCGCATCAACAGCTGCATGCCGATCCACGAGCCGAAGGAATAGCCGGCAACCCAACAGCTCTTCGAATCGGGATGCAGGCTCTGCACCCAATCCAGCGCCGAGGCCGCGTCGGACAACTCGCCGGCGCCGTGGTCGAATTCACCCTGGCTACGGCCAATGCTGCGGAAGTTGAAGCGCAGGGTGGTAAAACCACGCTTCTGGAACATGTAGAACAACTGATAAACGATCTGGTTGTTCATCGTGCCGCCAAATTGCGGATGCGGATGCAGGATGATCGCAATCGGGGCGCTCTTTTCCTTGGAGGGCTGGTAGCGGCCCTCTAGACGTCCTGCGGGTCCGTTGAAAATGACTTCGGGCATGGATACTCCGGTCTTGGCGTGTTTTTTTGCCTTCGCGCCCTTACCCGTCAGAAGATGACTTGACGGGGGCACTCAGCTTTTCTAAAACCCAGTTTAGAACCATTCGAAATTATGGGTCGCTGTGTTATTGAATGTGTCATAGGACAGTCGGGGTGAAAATTTCAAGAAAAATGCATCTTCTAAGGCTGATGCATGATTTTCTCCGAAAACAGGGCATGATTTAAGACAATACGCAGGTTTTGCGCCCTCCGGGTCAAGATCGCGGCACAACAAAGTGGACCATATCAGAGAAAACATGGCTGAACGCATTTACATGGACTGGAATGCCACCGCGCCCCTTCTGAATGAAGCGCGTGATGCCATGCTGGCTGCTTTGGCCATGCCGGGCAATCCATCCTCTGTTCACGCCGAAGGCCGGACTGCCCGCGCCCTGGTTGAAAAGGCACGCCGCCAGGTGGCGGATCTTGTCGGAGCCGCGCCTGCCAATGTCATCTTCACCTCGACGGCAACGGAAGCGGCAAATTTTGTTCTGTCGCCACACTATAGAATGGGCCGTTCACTGCTGGCTGTCGGACGAGCCTATGTCTCGGCCATCGAACATCCCGCCGTGCGGCAAGGCGGACGGTTTTCGCCTGACTGTGTGACAGAAATCACCGTGACTCGGCAGGGCGTGGTCGATCTCGATGCCCTGGAACGGGCGCTGGCCGACCACCCTGCCGATCAGGGCATGCCGCTGGTCGCAGTGATGCTGGCCAACAATGAAACCGGGGTTATCCAGCCGGTCGAAGCTGTGGGGAAACTGGTTCACGCCAAGGGCGGATTGCTGCTGGTGGATGCGGTTCAGGCGGTTGGACGTATCCCGGTGGATATTACGTCGCTGGATGCGGATTTTCTGATTCTCTCGGCTCACAAGCTTGGTGGCCCCAAAGGGGCTGGTGCCGTGGTTGCTCGTGGCGAGGCACTGATGCCGGAGCCGCTGGTACGCGGCGGCGGGCAGGAAAAGGGCCATCGTGGCGGCACGGAGAACCTTGTCGCAATTGCGGGCTTCGGCGCTGCTGCGGACCATGCTACAAAAGACTTGATAAATCGCAATTTGCAGATTGCGGCCTTGCGAGATGCTTTGGAAACAGGCATGCGCAGCATGGCTCCCGATCTGGTGATCCACGGCGCGGGTGAGAAACGTATCGGCAATACGAGTTTCGTCACGCTGCCGGGTCTGAAAGCGGAAACCGGGCAGATCGCCTTCGATCTGGAAGGCGTGGCGCTGTCGGCCGGAGCGGCCTGTTCGTCCGGGAAAGTCGGGCAAAGCCATGTTTTGACCGCCATGGGAGTGGATGCGGGCATTGGCGGCTTGCGGCTGTCGCTCGGTCCCGCCACCACGGCGCAGGATATCGAGCGGGTCGTGTCGATTTTCGGCAAGATTGCCGTGCGGCGACAGCTTGCCGGTCACGCGGCATGAGACGCGGAATTAGAGTTTGTCAGGGAAAAGTGGAATCCGGTTTTCCCGAAAAGACAAACGAAAACAAGAGAATCTAGAGTCTGTCTGGTTCAATCTGAACCTGACAGACTCTAGCGCCTGAAGAGGCGGAATAAACGCAGGTTTGGGGGTGAAAACTCATCTCCATTCCCTATATGAGAGCGGACCCCCCGCTGAAACGTTGACAAGCTGCCGGACCTTGGACCCGGCGAGATTGGAGAACGCTAATGGCTGCCGTACAAGAAACGATCGATCAGGTCCGCCAGATCGACGTCGATCAGTACAAGTATGGTTTTGAAACCATGATCGAAGTCGACAAGGCCCCGAAGGGCTTGTCGGAAGACATCGTCCGTTTCATTTCCGCAAAGAAAAACGAACCGGACTGGATGCTGCAATGGCGTCTTGACGCTTACCAGCGTTGGCTGACGATGGAAGAGCCCGATTGGGCGCGCGTCCACTATCCGAAGATCGACTTCAACGATATCTATTACTATGCCGCGCCGAAAAGCACGGCTGGCCCGACCTCAATCGACGATGTCGATCCTGAGCTTTTGAAGGTCTACGAAAAGCTGGGCATTCCGTTGCGTGAGCAGGAAATCCTGGCAGGCGTCCAGACCTCGAAAATCGCTGTGGATGCGGTGTTCGATTCGGTCTCGGTCGTCACCACCTTCAAAGCCGAGCTGATGAAGGCTGGCGTGATCTTCATGTCGATTTCGGAAGCCGTGCGCGAATATCCTGATCTGGTGAAGAAATATCTCGGCACCGTCGTGCCTGTCACCGACAATTATTACGCAACGCTGAATTCGGCTGTGTTTACTGATGGTTCGTTCGTGTTCATTCCCAAGGGCGTTCGTTGCCCGATGGAATTGTCCACCTATTTCCGCATCAACGAGAAAAACACCGGACAGTTCGAACGCACGCTGATCATTGCGGAAGAGGGGGCTTACGTCTCCTATCTGGAAGGCTGCACGGCCCCGCAGCGCGATGAAAACCAGCTGCATGCCGCCGTGGTCGAGCTGGTGGCGCTTGATGATGCCGAGATTAAATATTCCACCGTACAGAACTGGTATCCGGGCGACAAGAACGGCAAGGGCGGCATCTATAATTTCGTCACCAAACGCGGCGATTGCCGTGGCGCGCGGTCGAAGATTTCGTGGACGCAGGTCGAAACCGGATCGGCGATCACCTGGAAATACCCATCCTGCATTCTGCGGGGCGATGACAGCCGGGGTGAGTTCTACTCGATTGCCGTTTCCAACGGTTATCAGCAGGTCGATAGCGGCACCAAGATGATCCATCTCGGCAAGAATACGTCGAGCCGCATCATCTCCAAGGGCATTTCGGCGGGCTTTTCCAGCAATACCTATCGCGGCCAGGTTTCTGCGCATCGCAAGGCGGAAAATGCCCGTAACTTCACCCAGTGCGACAGCTTGCTGATCGGCGACAAATGCGGAGCGCATACCGTGCCCTATATCGAGGCGAAGAACTCTTCGGCTCAGTTCGAGCATGAGGCGACAACCTCTAAAATCTCGGAAGATCAGCTGTTCTACTGCCTGCAACGCGGTATTCCCCAGGAAGCCGCCATCGCCCTGATCGTCAATGGTTTCGTGCGCGAAGTCATCCAAGAATTGCCGATGGAATTTGCGGTTGAAGCGCAGAAGCTGATCGGGATTTCGCTTGAGGGTAGCGTGGGGTGATGATGGAAAAGAGGCAGCGACAAGTAAAGCAGTCGATGCCTCTCCAAGTCGATGAGTTTGAAACGCCACGTCGTAAACATCGGTACCTAGCTGATAGAATGGGGCGTTTCTCGGGTGTCTTAGACATCTTACTTTACCCGCAGGGATGGCTTTGGCTGATTGCTTTTTGTCTTCGTTCGATTGGTCGATTTCTGAAGGCTTTCACCCACTAACCTCAGTCGAATTTCGAATGCAGCGCTGTAAAGCCGCGCAATTCAACTTTGAAGATGGATTATAAAAATGCTTGAAATCAGAAACCTTCACGCCCGGATCGCGGAAGACGGCACGGAGATCATTCGTGGCCTCAACCTGACGGTCAAGGCTGGCGAAGTGGCGGCGATCATGGGGCCGAATGGCTCGGGTAAATCGACGCTGTCCTACATCCTTTCGGGCCGCTCGGACTATGAAGTCACCGAGGGCGAGATCCTCTATAATGGCGAGAGCATTCTGGAGCTTGACCCGGCGGAACGCGCTGCCAAGGGCATTTTCCTGGCCTTCCAATACCCGGTCGAAATTCCAGGCGTTGCCACCATGCAGTTTTTGAAAGTGGCGATGAACGAGCAGCGCAAAGCGCGCGGTGAGGCTGAACTGACGACGCCCGATTTCATCCGACGGGTGAAGGAAGCGGCTGGCGAGTTGAAGATTAACCCCGACATGCTGAAGCGTCCGCTGAATGTCGGCTTCTCCGGTGGTGAGAAAAAGCGCGCGGAAATCCTGCAAATGGCGCTGCTGGCTCCGCAACTGTGCATTCTGGATGAAACCGATAGCGGCCTCGACATCGACGCGCTGAAGATTGTCGCCGATGGCGTCAACGCATTGAAGTCGCCGGATCGTGCTACCATCGTCATCACCCACTATCAGCGTCTGCTGGATTACATCGTGCCCGATACGGTCCATGTTCTCTACAAGGGCCAGATCATCAAGACCGGCGATAAGAGCCTGGCGCTGGATCTGGAAGCCAATGGCTATGCTGATATCATCGGCGAAGCGGCCTGATTGGTCGGGAGAGGGAGTGTTGCAATGAACATTCAAGCTGCCAATCGGTCCACAGCGGCCGAGGCTGCGTTGGTCGAAGCCTATACGGCCCAACTCGGCGATTTGCCGGGCGATGGGGCCGTGCTGGGCGCGCGGGATATCCTGTTTGATGACCTGAAGCGGGCTGGCCTGCCAACGCGTCGCGTTGAAGCCTGGCATTACACGGATCTTAAAACCCTGCTACGGGCCATCCCCGACGCCGCAACGCTAACGCCTTCAAAGGCGGTGGCTCCGCTGGTCGAGGCGGCTCGTATCTTTGAACTGCGCCAGGGCATGAGCCGTGACGTTTCTGCGCCAGATGGCGTGAAGGTGCGTGCCTATAGTGAGAGCCTGCTGGATGGAACGGCGGCGACCGATCTGGTTGCCTTCTCCAAGGACGATGCGATTGGCCGGATCAATGGCAGTTTCGTGCGTGACGGCTATCGGCTGAGCGTAGAAGACAATGTTGAGGTCGACAGGCTGATCGAGTTGCAGGCCTATCAGGGTGGCGGTCAGAGCCATTCTCGGTTCGTGGCAAGCTTCGGCTCTGGCTCAAAGGCAACGGTGATCGAGCGCCATCGCAATTCCGGCGAAACCGCTGGCTTGATCTCCAGCGTCAGCGACCTGGACTTGGGCGAGGGTGCCGAGGTAACGTGGATCATCGTGCAGACCCAAGGTCTTGCCGATACCCATCTCGGCCAGATAAAGGTCGTGCTGGGTACCAATGCCAAGCTGAAGCTATTTGTGATCAACGCTGGCGGCAAGCTGGTGCGCCAGGAAATCCATGTCAGAACGGCAGGCGAAGGCTCTGATTTCACCCTGCGCGCTGTCAACCTTCTGGGTGGCGAAAGCCATACGGACGTGACCATGACGCTTGGTCATGACGTGCCGAACACCACCTCGACGGAAGTGATCCGCAATGTGGTGTTCGACCGGGCGCGTGGCGTCTTCCAGGGCCAGATCCGGGTTGCTCCCGACGCCCAGAAGACCGATGCGCGCATGGCCTGCAACACGCTGTTGATGTCTGACGATGCCGAATATTCGGTCAAGCCGGAGCTGGAAATCTTTGCCGATGACGTGCAATGCGCCCATGGTGCAACGGTTGCCGATATCGACCACAATCACCTCTATTACCTGATGGCGCGCGGCATCCCGCAAAAAGTCGCCCGTGGGCTGCTGATCAAGGCTTTCGTCGCCGAATTGGTGGAAGAGCTCGAAGATGAGGAACTGGTCGAGGCCCTGGAAGGGGTGATCTCCGACTGGCTGGAGACCCATGGCTGATCTCCCCGTCAACCTTGATCACGCCGTGATCCATGTTTCCGATTGGGAACGGGCGCGCGATTTCTACACGAACGTGATCGGGGCTGAAGCGGTCGCCACGGCGGCAGGAGGATATGTTTTTCGGCTTGGTGCACAGCAGTTGAATGTTCATGGCCCCGGCGCAATCGGCACGCCGGTGGCCCGCATTCCTGTCGCTCCGGGAAACAGCGATCTTTGCTTCCGCTGGCGGGGAAAGATCAGCGATGCCAAGGCCCATCTCGAGGCCCAAGGGATTGCAATCGAACTGGGACCCGTTCGTCGTTTCGGCGCTATGGGCGAGGGAACAAGCCTCTATTTTCGCGATCCGGATGGTTCGCTCATGGAGTTTATCAGCTATGACGCTTAATCTGGCGAAACTTCCACCGACCTATGATGTCGAGGCCGTCCGAAAGGACTTCCCGATCCTGTCGCGGCTGGTGCATGGCGATAAACCGCTGGTCTACCTGGACAACGGTGCGTCTGCGCAAAAACCCCAGGTGGTGATCGATGCCATCAGCCATGCCTATTCCAACGAATATGCCAATGTGCACCGCGGCCTGCATTTTCTGTCCAATGCCGCGACCGATGCTTATGAGGCAGCCCGCGAAAAAGTGCGGCGCTTTCTGAATGCCGGATCGGTGGACGAGGTGATTTTCACCAAGTCTTCAACCGAAGCTATCAATACGGTAGCCTATGGCCATGGCATGAAAGAGATCGGCGAGGGCGATGAAATCCTCCTGACCATTATGGAGCATCACTCCAATATCGTTCCCTGGCATTTCCTGAGGGAACGCAAGGGGGCAAAGCTGGTCTGGGTGCCGGTGGATGATGATGGTGCCTTCCACATCGAGGAATTCGAAAAGCGGCTGACCGACCGTACCAAGCTGATTGCCGTCACCCATATGTCCAATGCGCTCGGAACCGTGGTTCCGGTCAAGGAGATTTGCCGGATCGCCAGGGAGCGCGGCATTCCGGTGCTGGTCGATGGTAGCCAGGCGGCGGTGCATATGCCGGTGGATGTGCAAGACATCGACTGCGACTGGTATGTGATGACCGGCCACAAGCTTTACGGCCCATCCGGCATCGGCGTGCTCTATGGCAAGATGGACCGGTTGCGCGCCATGCAGCCTTTCATGGGCGGCGGCGAAATGATCGTCGATGTGACCGAGGATATGGTGACGTACAATGATCCGCCGCATCGGTTCGAGGCGGGGACGCCGCCAATCGTTCAGGCCATCGGGCTTGGCCATGCGCTGGATTATATCGAGGGTCTTGGCCGCGAGGCGATTGCTGCGCATGAGGCTGATTTGACTGCCTATGCCCATGAGCGGCTGACGGCGATCAATTCGCTGCGGATTTTCGGCAATGCACCGGGCAAGGGCGCGATTTTTTCCTTCGAGCTCAAGGGTATCCACGCCCATGACGTATCGATGCTGATCGACCGGCGCGGCGTGGCGGTTCGGGCTGGCACGCATTGCGCCCAGCCATTGCTGTCGCGTTTCGGTGTTACCTCTACCTGCCGGGCCTCTTTTGGCCTATATAATACCCGTGAAGAAATCGATGCGCTGGTGGAAGCGCTTGACTATGCCAAGACCTTCTTCGGCTGAGGATTGAAACCATGAGCGTCAGCGATATGAATACCAGTAAAAATGACGAGAAGCCGGATGTGCGCGAAGGCATCGTTCATTCCAGCATCCCACCGGAGGAAGTCGCCCGGCTGTCGGACGACATCATTTCGGCGCTGAAAACCGTCTATGACCCGGAAATTCCGGCGGATATTTTTGAGCTTGGCCTGATCTACAAGGTCGATATTGAAGACGACCGCATGGTGAAAATCATGATGACACTGACGGCACCCGGCTGCCCGGTGGCTGGCGAAATGCCAGGCTGGGTAGAAAATGCGGTTGGCTCGGTGGAGGGTGTTTCCGGCGTGCAGGTAGAAATGACCTTCGATCCACCATGGACACCGGACCGGATGTCTGAAGAGGCGCAGGTCTCCATCGGCTGGTATTGAGTAAGGGCGGCTTGCTGAAAGGCGAGCTGCCTATTACATTATCAACATGCCGGTTTTGTCCGGCACTGTTCCGGTTAAAAAACCGAACCCACTTTTAAAAAACACCGGGCCTTGAACCCGGCTGTGAAAAGGAGAAAGCCTATGGGCTTTGCGGTGATGACCATGACCGATGCGGCAGCAGCCCGCGTCAAGGAAATTGTCGAGAATTCCGGTCCCGATGCCAAGGGCATTCGTGTCGGCATCAAGAAGGGTGGCTGTGCGGGGATGGAATATACCATCGACCTGGTGACGGAGCCTAACCCGAGGGATGACTTGATTGCCCGCGACGGCGCCTCCGTCTGGCTGGAGCCTGCCGCTGTGCTCTATCTTTTGGGTACGGAAATCGATTTTGAAACCACGACGCTTCGCTCCGGCTTCACCTTCCGCAATCCGAACCAGACCTCTGCCTGCGGCTGCGGCGAATCGGTGGAGTTGAAGGCAGCGGACCTCGCCGAACTGGCAAAACAGCGACAAGCAGTCCACGTCTGATCAGAGCCTATTTCTGCCATAAAATAATGTCACAAAAAGAAACGCCTCGCTTTCAGATGAAAGGCGAGGCGTTTCTCATAGATCCGGGTAGAATTCAATTATTTCAACAGGGATCGCAAATCATCTTGCTCACGACGTAGCGCAGAGATCGTCGAAACGACAGAGTAGACAAACATCGCGCTGATAGCAGCCGAGAGCACGCCGAGAAGCAAGAACATCTTGTTTTCCTTTGTGTCTGATCATCACTTATCCAGCCTCAACGAAAATCCTGCACCAAGGTTCCAATCAGCGGCTGGCGCTGTGGTAAGGCTGCGAAATCGACGTACGGAAATTGGAAGGGGCGCGGTCTTCGTTCATGTGAAAACCAATGCTCGTTGCCAGCATAGCGCCGATCATGGCAGTCCAAACCAGATTAATCATCGTCACTTTATCAAGCATGGGTTTCGTCCTTCGTTTTGACGGGGTCAGTTGCAGCAACAATGGCTGCAACCGCGTCTTGTTCCTGTGAGCAGTGCACTCTTTTTACAAAAGCCGTGCTGAAGCTGCCCTTAACACTCCGTTCATCTGGCGTTCATCTGAGCGGCCAGAAATGCGAAGCAGTCGTCTTCATGTTCATCAAACCAAGCAACCAATGCTTCAAGAACAAATGCGCTGGCAATTGCGATACTCAAAACAACTACAAGCATTGTTTGCTCTCTTGGCCTTGTCGTTGAACATGATCCCTGTATAAACACCCGGCCTTGAAGCGGGCCTGAATGTGCCGTTCATCAGGCATTCATGGGGCAGGCAGGGGACGGTCTGGCCACAAATATGAACGGAATGACCGTGAAAACCGGGGCCGTAGGAGCTTGCGGTTACAGCCGGTCCGTGACAAAAGGCGGACATAAAGAGATCAAGGCGGACCGATGACAATTGCCTTTTATCCGGGCTCTTTCGACCCGATGACCAATGGCCACCTGGATGTCCTGGTTCAGGCGCTGAATGTCGTTCCCAAGGTTGTCGTCGGGATTGGCATTCATCCCGGCAAAGTACCGATGTTCAGCTTTGAAGAGCGCGCAGAACTGATTGCGAGCAGTCTTGGCGAGGCCGTGCCTGAGCGGGCACTGGATGTTTCGGTCATCGCTTTCGATGGCTTGGCCGTCGATGCCGCCCGCCAGCATGCGGCGACCTTGCTGGTTCGCGGCCTGCGCGATGGGTCGGATCTCGACTATGAAATGCAGCTTGCGGGCATGAACCGGCAGATGGCACCAGACCTGCAAACCGTTTTCCTGCCAGCCGGCACGGCTTCGCGGCCCATAACGGCCACATTGGTCCGGCAAATCGCCACCATGGGCGGTGATGTCAGCGCCTTTGTCCCCCCGCAGGTGTCGCGGGCATTGAAATCCCGGCTCAAGACTTGAGCCGATCCGAGAAATTACGGAGCCTTCATGAAACTCATGTCTCTTGCTTTCGCGGGCCTGCTCGCGCTTTCCACCCTTGCCACCAACGCCTTGGCCCAGGCCGGGGCTAGTGATAACACGATGACCATCCAATTGAAGGACGGCCCTGTCGTCGTACAGCTGATGCCTGAGGTCGCACCAAAGCATGTGGCGCAGATCAAGACGCTGGTAAGCCAGGGTCAATATGACAATGTCGCCTTTCACCGCGTCATCGAGGGCTTCATGGCCCAGACCGGCGACGTACAATATGGCAATATGAAATCCGGCTTCGACAAGAGCCGTGCTGGCACCGGCGCTTCCAAGTTGCCGAATATTCCCGCTGAGTTTTCAAAGACACCTTTTGTGCGTGGCACAGTCGGCATGGCCCGTTCCCAGGACCCGAATTCTGCCAATTCGCAATTTTTCATCATGTTCGGTGACGGTAGCTTCCTGAACGGCCAATATACCGCAGTCGGCAAGGTTGTCTCCGGCATGGAATTTGTTGATAAGATCAAGCGCGGCCAGGGTGGCAATGGCGAGGTCAGCGACCCGGACCGGATGATCAAAGTCACCCTCGGAAACAAGTAATTTACCATCACACATCGCCCCTCTCGCCAGCCTGTCCGGGCACGCGGGGAGGGCATGACCATTAAAAGTCCGAGAAAATCGGAATACCAAGGAGAAAATCATGGCCGAGATCAAAGATCCGGAAAATACCGTCATCCTGGAAACCACCAAGGGCAAGGTCGTTATCAGCCTTTTCCCTGATCTGGCCCCCGGCCATGTCGCACGCATCAAGGAATTGGCCCGCGAAGGCGCCTATGATGGCGTGGTTTTCCACCGCGTCATTCCCGATTTCATGGCCCAGACTGGCGACGTGAAATTCGGCAAGAAGGGTGGCGAAAGCTTCAACCCTGGCCGCGCCGGCATGGGCGGCTCCGACAAGCCGGACCTGAAGGCTGAATTTTCGGCCACGCCACATGTGCGCGGCACCTGCTCCATGGCCCGTTCGCAAAGCCCGAACTCTGCCAATTCGCAATTCTTCATCTGCTTCACCGATGCGCCTTGGCTGAACAAACAATATTCCGTCTGGGGCCAGGTCATCGAAGGCATGGATGTCATCGACGCCGTCAAGAAGGGCGAGCCAGTCACCGATCCGGATTCGATTATCTCGATGAAAGTCGCCGCCGACGCCTGATTTCGGCTTTTCTGTCAGCCCGCTCCGGTGCTTCGGCGCCGGGGCGGGTTTTCGCGTTTCCAAACCCTGTTACGGTATCATGCGTGTAGACCTGTTCGATTTCGACCTTCCAGACGAAAATATCGCGTTGCGCCCGGCCAGTCCGCGCGATCAGGCGCGGTTTTTGGTCGTTCGCCCGGCTGCGGTGCCAATGCTGGAAGATCGCCGGGTTTTCGAGCTACCGTCCTTTCTTAGGGCAGGTGATGCATTGGTGTTCAACGACACCAAGGTCATTCCGGCCCAGCTGGAAGGTGTTCGCATCCGGGAAGGGGCCGAGCGCCCGCCGGTGTCCTGCACGCTGCATATGCGCATTGCCGCCAATCGCTGGAAAGCCTTTGCAAGGCCGGGCAAACGGATCAAGCAAGGCGATGTCATTGATTTCGACGGCCTGCTGGCGACGGTAACAGAAAAAGGCGAGGCGGGCGAAATCGATCTGGAATTTGCCGCCTCCGGTCCTGATCTTGACCAGGCGATTGCCAATGTCGGCCATATCCCACTGCCGCCCTATATTGCCGCAAAACGCCCGGAAGACAGCCAGGATCGCACCGATTATCAGACCATTTATGCGCGGGAAGAGGGGGCGGTTGCCGCGCCAACCGCCGGTCTGCACTTCACGCCTGCCCTGTTCGAGGCGCTGGATAAAGCCGGGATCGAGCGTCATTTCGTGACGCTGCATGTCGGCGCGGGCACCTTCCTGCCGGTCAAGGCCGACGATACCGACGACCACAAGATGCATCAGGAAATCGGCCATGTCTCGGCTGAGACGGCGGAGGCCCTGAACGCGGTCAAGGCGCGGGGCGGGCGGATCGTCAGTGTCGGCACCACGTCATTGCGGCTGCTGGAAAGCGCTGCCAGCGAGGATGGCCGTCTCCTGCCCTGGTCGGATGCGACGGGCATTTTCATCACGCCCGGCTATCGCTTCAAGGCGGTTGATGTGCTGATGACCAATTTTCACCTGCCGAAATCCACGCTGTTTATGCTGGTTTCGGCGTTTGCCGGGCTTGAAACCATGCGCGCTGCCTATGCCCATGCGATCGAGACCGGTTACCGTTTTTATTCCTACGGCGATTCCAGCCTGCTCTTCCGGAAAGACAAATAACAATGAGCGAGCAGTTCACGTTTACCCTGAAAGCCACCAGCGGCAAGGCGCGGCTTGGCGAAATCACCATGCCGCGCGGCACGATCCGCACGCCTGCCTTCATGCCGGTCGGCACGGTCGGCACGGTCAAGGCCATGTATCTCGATCAGGTGCGGGAAGGGGGCGCCGATATCATTCTGGGCAATACCTACCACCTGATGCTACGCCCCGGCGCTGAGCGCGTCGCGAGGCTTGGCGGTTTGCACGAGTTGATCCGCTGGCCGCAGCCGATCCTGACCGATAGCGGCGGGTTTCAGGTCATGTCGCTCTCTGGCCTGCGCAAGCTGGATGAGCAGGGCGTCACCTTCAAGAGCCATATCGACGGTTCGCTGCATCACATGTCGCCGGAAAGATCCATCGAAATCCAGGGCCTGCTGGACAGCGACATCCAGATGCAATTGGACGAATGCGTCGCCTTGCCCGCTGAACCGCGTGAGATTGAGCGGGCCATGGAAATGTCGTTGCGCTGGGCGGAGCGCTGCCGCGTTGCCTTTGGCGAACAGCCCGGCAAGGCAATGTTCGGCATCGTGCAGGGCGGCGATCAGCCGGGCTTACGCATACGTTCTGCCGAAGGGCTGAAGCAATTGGACCTGAAAGGCTATGCTGTCGGCGGTCTGGCGGTTGGCGAGCCGCAGGAGGTGATGCTCAGCATGCTCGATATTACCCTGCCGGTGCTGCCGACAGAAAAACCGCGCTACCTGATGGGCGTCGGCACGCCGGATGACATGTTGAAATCCGTTGCGCGTGGCATCGATATGTTCGATTGCGTCATGCCGACCCGCTCCGGCCGTCATGGCCTCGCCTTCACCCGCCGCGGCAAGGTCAATATCCGCAATGCCCGCCACGCGGAGGATAAACGCCCCCTGGACGAACAATCGTCCTGCCCGGCGGCACGAGATTACTCGCGTGCCTATCTGCACCATCTGGTGCGTTCCAACGAAGCGCTGGGCGGCATGCTGTTGTCCTGGAACAACCTATCCTATTATCAGGAATTGATGCAGGGCATCCGCCAGTCAATCGCCGAAGGCAGGTTTGAAGATTTCATGGCCGAGACCATGGAATGCTGGGCGCGGGGTGATATCGAGGCGGCGTAAAGGTTTGATCTGATCAGTGCTCTGCCATGTTAGACTGTGGGCCAGACACAGCAACAGCAGACAGATGGACGGATGAGATCGCGGTCTGCGATGCCCGAAAGGCCAGGGCCTCGATCAGGGACTGCTGGATGGCATCGCGCAATTGATGCGATGTTTTCACCGTCTGCTTCTTGTCGAGCCACTGCGCCGCGTTGACAAGGTTTGCGCCTTCCTGAACCATGATCCTGTGCGCGCGCTCCAGCGCCCAGGATTCCCAATCATTGTTGAGCCAATCATTGCTGAGAAAGTGTTCAATAGACATATCATTTGCCCCCGGAAACATGTCCGTCATCAATGCGATTCATTCGCCAAAACAGAATAACAAACCTTATGATTCGCTAAAAAATAAAAGCGCGTTAAGTCCGATTTTTTCGTGAGATACCTGAAATTTACAGGGAGTATTTTTGAGTTATCAAGTCTAAGTTGGGCATTTGACACAGTTGTCTTATTTAAAGTTGCCGACAGACGGACAAGAGTAATAGCTGGCGTGGTTTAATTGTGAATTTCGAGAGCTCTTTTGGTTTCGTCCTCACGCATGGTGGGTGAAGCAAATGGGCAAAAATGACATGAGAACGAACAGCAGATCGAGCTGGAGAGCATATGCGGATTTTTGTCGGATCGGATTTTCACGCAGACCATCAAGAGAACATGGACTGGCTCCGGCAGATCTCGACGCGTGACTACCGGCAGGACGTGCTGATCGTTGCCGGCGACGTTGCAAACGGCATGGCGCTGTTTCAGACGGTCATGGAACTCCTGGCCCAGCGATTTTTCAAGGTTCTATATGTGCCGGGCAATCACGATCTATGGGTTGATGCCGAAGGGCAGGGCTCATCGTTCGACAAGTTCCAGCGGCTGAAAGCCGCCTGCGCCGATCTGGATATCGGCATGGAACCACTGGCACTCGGCAACACGCTGATCGTCCCGCTGCTGGGCTGGTACGATTACTCTTTCGGTCCGCCCGGCTCCATCCTCAAACAGGCCTGGATGGATTACCGGCGCTGTGATTGGGAAGGCGGTTCCGATGATGAGGTCAGCCGGTATTTTGACAGTGGCAATGCGGAACCAGATACATCAGGATTTTCATCGATCCTGTCTTTCTCGCATTTCCTGCCACGCATCGACCTGATGCCGGAGCGTATGCCGGAAAAATACCGATTCCTTTATCCAGTGCTTGGCTCCAGCCGGTTGGAAGACAGGATCGCGGCTCTCGGCTCGCAGCTGCATATCTACGGTCACAGCCATCTCAACCGCCGTATCATCAAGGACGGACGTACCTATATCAACAACGCCTTCGGCTATCCTTCGGAGCGCAACATTGCTGCAAGGATGCTGATGCAAGTGGGTGATGTCTAGAGGACGTTTGTGCTGTTCGCACAGAGCGCGGATCTCCCGGTCGCTCACGTCCAGCACAATGGCTTCCGGAGGGCGAAGGTCAATTTAAGGAGGAAAACTCGTGGACGTTAATCTCAAAGAGGCCAACTGGCTCAATCAACCGGCAGTGTGGCAGGCCACAAAAACTGGCCTTACTCTGACAACGGATGCGAACACTGATTTCTGGCGTAAGACCCATTACGGATTTACGCGCGATAGCGGGCATTTCCTCGGTATTTCCGTTGACGATGGTTTCACGGCGTGTGTCCGCGTCCAGGGGGAGTTCCGGTCACTCTACGACCAAGCTGGCCTTATGGTGCGCATTGACGAAAATCGTTGGGTCAAGACAGGTGTGGAATTCACCGATGGAGAACGCTTCCTGAGTACGGTCATCACTGATGGGAAATCTGACTGGTCAGTATCCCAGCCTTTCAAAGAGCTCGAAGATTTCTATATTCGGGTGACACTGAAGGAAGGCGCGATGCGCATTCAGGCATCGTCAGATGGCAGTGTGTGGCCGCTACTGCGTCTTGCTCCGTTTCCAGAGGCTTCTCGTTATCTCGTCGGCTTGACTGCGTGTACGCCGGAACGAGGTGGACTGGATGTTCGGTTCTCAGAGTTCACAATAGGCGCGGCGATAACGACCGATCTTCATGACCTTACAGCGTAGCAGTGCCAACAAGCATTCCACATTTGAAAATGAACTCTGCCTTTGTTATCTATTGCAAGTCGCACTTCATCCTTGAACCCACCCCCGCTACATACAAAAGTTAGATAAGATAGATTATGGAACTAATTGCCATCCAATGGGTGAGAATTACCCGAACCGGGCCACTCGTGTGGCGGCAAGATCAGCCAGCACCGACAATGCCAAGGATTGAGCATCCCGGGCTCTATTGAAGATGCCGATGGGTGATTTGATGCGGGCTATGTCGGATTCACTATATCCGATGTCCCGCAGCCGTTCCATCCGCCTCGCATGGGTTCTGGCGCTGCCGAGAGCGCCGAGATAGAAAGGCTCGGCGCCAAGTGCTGCCTGAAGAACCGGTATTTCCAAATCGATATCGTGGTGCAAAAGTGCCACTGCCGTATCTGCATCAATCTGGCTGGCATCGGGTTCAAGGCTGGCGTTATCATGACGATAAACATCATAGCCCGCAGCCTCGGCGATCCTGGCTGTCGTATCGACTTCGATAGATCGGCCAGACAGAAAAATCCGCGGTTTTGGGCGGTAGACTGTGACGAAGCTTTCGTTTTCCCAACCAGCGCGTTTCGGCGCTTCGATTGCCTTCAAAGCCTGTTTCGACGGTTCGTAGCGCAGACCGGCTGGAGACCTGTTTTCAAGGCCATCAAGCACGGTGCGGATCGGCGCGCTGTGGCGAAGAACGTGGATAGCGATGGTGATGCCGCCGCCACAGGGCAGCACGATATCGAAAAACGGCGATCCTTCGCCAAACAACACGTGGCTATCCGCACCTTCGCCAATAGCATCCACCGCTTCACTGGCCACCGCTGCCTCGACGCAGCCACCGGAGACGAAACCGCAATAACGGCCATCGTCGCGGATCGCCATATGCGCGCCGAGTGCACGCGCGGATCCACCCCGGATCTCTATAAGAGTGGCGAGTGCGACGCCTGCCCCGCCGTCGAGACAGTCCATCGCGAACCGTAATATATCCGCGGCACTATCGGTCGAAAATGCCCTTTCAGGTACCAAGGTCCTGAAGGCTGTTTGGGATGTATTGTTCATTCAGGCACCACTTTCTTTCCCTTCGCCATACCGTCGGCGCAGGTAGCGCCGACGGTATTTACGGGAAGTCTTCCTCAGATGAGCTTTTCCAGAGTGATCGGCAGATCGCGGACACGCTTGCCGGTGGCATGGAAGACAGCATTGGCGATAGCGGGCGCGACACCGACAATCCCGACTTCGCCGACCCCTTTGCCGCCCAGCGCAGAGGCTTCGTAGTCAGGTATGCCCACTGAAATTACCCGGATATCGGGAATGTCAGCATTGGTCGGCACGAGATAATCCGCCATATTATTGTTGACGACGCGCCCATTGCGGCTATCCACCAGCCCCTCCTCCAGCAAAGCCTGGCCGATACCCATGATGATGCCACCGCGCCATTGGCTTTCCACCATTTTCGGATTGTAAAGCCGTCCGCAATCGAAGGCGGAAACCATGCGCGAGACCCGGACCGTACCGAAATCCTCATCGACCCGAACTTCGACGAAGTGAGCGCACCAGCTGTGCATGGACGTGTCGCCCATGGTCGGGCCTTGCACTCTTGCCATGCTGGTCCAGGCGCCCTTGTGGTCGGCGGCGCTTTGGGCATCATCGGGCAACGTATTGCGCCGCACTTCAATCTCATCGCGGTTCAGGACCGTCATCAGCTCGGGCAGGGTCATTGAAGGCCCCTCGCCGCGTGACATGGCAATCCGGCCATCGCTCAATGTCAAAATATTGGCGCCGGT
This sequence comes from Gillisella vitis, assembly GCF_021559775.1. GTDB lineage: Bacteria > Pseudomonadota > Alphaproteobacteria > Rhizobiales > Rhizobiaceae > Allorhizobium > Allorhizobium ampelinum. The sequence continues at coordinate 1,594,180 of NZ_CP056047.1, forward strand.
CTCGCGGAATGGCGAATTGGCGTCGTTAAGGGCTAGCGCCAGTATTTCGTCACGGGCGGCCAATGCTGCCTTGTGGACAGCGCCAGTGATCGACCCGGCCAACATCGACCCACCGGCAATAGCCGATCCCGGCAGCCTGGAATCGCCAAGCACAACGTCAATCTGCTCGACAGGCACGCCAAGCGCTTCGGAAGCAGTCTGCGCAAGGATTGTATAGGTACCCTGCCCCATGTCTATGGCGCCGCTGACCACCTCAACCCGCCCGCTCGCCAGAATGCGTATCATCGCTTCGCTTGGCGCGCGGATGACTGGAAACGTGCCGCAGCCGATACCCCAGCCGATCAGTTGGCGTCCGTCGCGCATGGTCCGGGGTTGAGCACTGCGCCGTGACCAGCCAAAAGCCTCGGCACCCTGAGTGAGGGCCTTGCGCAATTGGCGCGTGGACCACGGCTTGCCCGATTGATAATCGCGGTCGGCATAGTTTTTCAGGCGGATTTCCAGGGGGTCCATACCGATGGCAGCGGCCAGTTCGTCCATGGCGCATTCAATGCCGAAGGCGCTGGGATTTTTGCCCGGCCCTCGCAAAGCGCCTGGTGTCACTGTATTAACCGGCACGACGCGATGCTCGGAACTGAAATTCTCCACCTTGTAAAGAATCGGTGTCGCAGCGCCGGTCTGCTCAGGATAGTCCATGTAGGTGGATGTCTCACTGGCACCGCGATGAAGGATTGCCTGTAAAATCCCGTCCTGGGTTGCGCCCAAGGCGATGGTTTGGCGCGTCGCGGCACGTCCGCCGTAACTGGTGAAATTCTGGGGCCGGGTGACGGCCAGTTTAACGGGACGGCCCAGCTTTTTCGCTGCGGCTGCTGCCACCGCGCCATAGGCCAGCGCCCCGGCCTTGGAGCCGAAACCGCCGCCAATGAATGGTGAGACGATACGGACATTCTCCAGCGGCAGGCCGAACCATTCAGCGTAGCTGCGTGCCATACCGTGGGTCCATTGGCTCGGCTCCCACAGCGTCAACTGGTCCTCGTCCCATTGGGCGGTCAGGCCATGGGGTTCCATAGCGACATGGTATTCGCGTGGGGTCCGATATTCAGCCTCGATGCGCACTGCGGACGCTGCCAGCGCCGCCTCGGCATCACCCCAGGAAACATTCAGATTATCCATCAGTTTGCCTGAACCAGCATTTGGATCGTCTAGTCCATTGATTGCAGTGGATTCTTCATAGACTACACGAACCAGCTTGGCTGCTTCGGCTGCTTGTTCCCGGCTTTCAGCGATGACCGCTGCAATCGATTGACCATTGAAGGTTACTATATTCGACAAGGGATAATAGGGCTGGTTATCCGGCCGATTTCCGTACCAATCAGACGCAGTGATCAGACCGAGATCATCCTGCGGCGTCAGCACCATCAATACGCCCGGTGCAGCGTTCGCTGCGGATGTATCAACAGACACCACCCGACCGGACGCAATCGTGCTCTGCACCAGCACCGCATGGGCAGGGTTTTCCACCGGATATTCCAGCGCATAGGTGGCAGCCCCAGTGATTTTTCTCTGTCCTTCGAACCGTGAAAGACGGCCACCGACCGCACCATCGGCGGCATCGCCGTGCTTGCGTGCTGTCACTATTGTCATGCGAGACCTCCCAGAGTGAGGACGGCGCGGGCGATAACGCGCGGCGCCAATTGGATCTTGTAGTGATTATCGCCCTGCGACACCGCACCTTCCATCGAAAGCCGGCTGGCCTGCTCGACGGTTTGCGGCTCCAGCAGCTTGCCGATCAGCGCCTGTTCCACGGCGCGAACCCGCCAAGGCTTGCTGGCCACGCCACCAAGCGCAATGCGAATATCCCGGATCGTGCGGCCATCCTCTTCCAGTTCCAGACCAACGGCAGCGCTGGCTGCGGCAAATTCATAGGACTGGCGGTCGCGTATCTTCAGATAGGTGGAATTTTCAGCCGCAGCAGATGCCGGAATGGTGATGGAGAGGATCATTTCCCCTGGCTTCAACAGAGTTTCGAGATGCGGGGCATCGCCATAAGGCAAAAAGAAATCGTCGATAGCGACCTGCCGCTCACCCAAATCCACTGTGGCATCAAAGGCGGTCAGCGCCACGGCAAGATCGCCGGGGTAGCTGGCAATGCAGAGATCGCTGGTACCCAATACCGCATGGTTGCGGGTCACGCCGCCGATGGCTGAACAGCCGGAACCCGGTGCGCGCTTGTTGCAGGCTGCAAATGTGCCTGGATCACGAAAGTAGGAACAGCGGGTGCGTTGCATGAGATTGCCACCAACCGTCGCCATGTTGCGCAGTTGGGGCGACGCCGCCAGAGACAGCGATTGCGCAACAGCCGGATAGCGCGTCTTTATGGCAGGGTGATCGGCCACGGTGGACATTCTGGCCAAGGTGCCAATGGTGGCTCCAGTTTCGTTCACGGTAATGGTGCCAAGTCCGGCCAGATGGCTGATATCCAGGACATTATCTGGCTCCGCAACACCGGATTTGGCAAGGTCAAGCAAGCTCGTACCACCGGCCAGCAGCGCTGTTTCTGCTTGGTGCGTTGCTTCACGCGCCGCTTGTATGGACGATACTCGACTATAGGAAAAACTCTTCATCATGCAGCCTCCGCCGCGTCACGCACCGCCGCCACGATGCTGTTATAGGCCCCGCATCGACAGAGGTTTCCAGACATATATTCGCGGATTTCCGCATCCGATCCCGCATGACCCTCGCGGATGCACGCCACAGCCGACATGATCTGGCCGGGTGTACAATAACCGCATTGAAAGGCATCCTGTTCCAGAAACGCTGTTTGAACCGGATGCAATTCGCCATTTGGCGATGCAATGCCTTCTATCGTGGTGATCGCATGGCCTTCCGCTTGTGCTGCCAGCATCATGCAGGACAGGACCCGCTTGCCATCGACATGGCAGGTGCAGGCGCCGCACTGCCCCTGGTCGCAGCCCTTCTTGGTGCCGGTCATCGACAAATGCTCGCGAAGCGCGTCAAGCAAGGTCACGCGCGGCTCAACGTCACATTCGTGAACCGCGCCGTTGATGGTCAGACTGATATGAAGTGTTCCTGACATGATAAGCTCCGTGCTGTCGCTTAAAAGAGTGAATAGGCACCATGCGTTTGCTTAAACGCATTGCGCTTGCCGTCTCGGACGAAAAATTTCAAAGGCGATTGTGGACAGCCTTGGCTGTCAGAAATGATGCCGACTTGAAGGACGGGAGATGCGCACTATTTTTAACATGACATCCTCCCCTCTTCTGGACTATGACTTGGAAGGCCCCACTAACCGGAGGAGCCTCCGTTTAAACTAGAGGTTTGTCGTCTCTCGTCAAGCCCCAATTGTCCCGGAGCAGAATTTTGGCATCGGCTGCCTCGAACACATCTTCGCCGAAGGCACCCAAAATGCGTGCGGATGCCCAGCGAAACCGGGAGAAATTGGTCGAGGTGGCCGCCCTCGCCTTTGCTGAAAAAGGCGTTGAAACCTCGCTTGAGGATATCGCCCGGCAGGCAGGTGTCGGCATCGGCACGCTGTACCGCCATTTTCAGACGCGCGAACATCTCGTTGAGGCGGTTTACCGGCGCGAATTGTCAAGTCTGGCAGAGGCGGCGACAGAGCTTGCGACCACGCTGCCCGCCGATAGGGCGCTGGAGGAATGGATGCGGCGTTTCGTGGGCTATATTGCCACCAAACGCGGCATGGCCAATAGTTTGAAAATTCTTATGAATTCCAATTCAAACCTGTTTTCGCAGGGCTCCGGCCTGATCCGCGATGCGGTGGGCCAGTTGATGGCCACAGCGCAGGAACAGCAGCTTATCCGCGACGATATTGGCGAGGCTGACCTGCTGCACGCTTTGTCCAGTATCTATTCCATGCCCGACACCCCGGAATGGCGCGACCGTTCACATCGGCTGATCGGATTGCTGATGGATGGATTGCGCCATAAAGGCCAATCCAAAAGTTGACGGCGTGGACCGAAACCTGGAAACTGAAAACAGCTTCCAGGCTCGATAGTATGCGTTACTGCTTGCCGGCTTTGTCCGACCAGGATGGCGGCGCGCCGACCATGGTTCCAACCATTCCGCCAATGCCCGGCGCGCGGCCGAAGGCTTCGCAGGCGGCATTTTTGGGTGCGCCGCCCAGTCCCGATTTCAGCTTTTGCCCTGATGGCAAGGATAGGTTGATGCCGGAAGGTTTCTGGCCTTTTTGCAGCATCTGCGAAAACTGGCCGGCAAAGGCTGAGGCCAGACCATAGGCATCGCCGACTTCGGAAACGCGGGGACCATTGGTTATCGAGTTTGCACCCCTGGACCAGACGATTGCCGCGACTTGTGTTCCCTGCGGGGTAAGCGCTTCGGCTTCCACGGCAAGGCCGCCAAGACCGATCGGAAGACGGGGAATACCGACCGGCAGGACGGCGGATGTTCCAAGCGTTGTCACCTTGGAAACACCAGCGGCAACCTTGCCGGTCGGAACAATGTCGGTAATCTCCGCTTGCACGGTCAAATCGGCAGGTTCTCCGGGGCGAACCACAAGAAACCTGTCGCTGAGATCAATGCACAATGCCCGATCCAGCGCGTTGGAAACCAGCCGGTCGCTGCCTTGCTCATGGAGCTTCGCGCGCGCCTGCGGCGATAATTTCGTCGGTGAAATGGCGATTGAGCGAGCTGTCAAAAGGCTCCGTTCATCCAGAAAAACCCGCGATTTGCTGAGCTTGCCCTCGACCGGGCCCAGCTTGTCATAGGACTTGAGCGAGCCCGATTGCGTCAATGGAACTGATCCGCAGCCGGAAAGACCAAGAGCCACTGCCAAAGGTAAAACCACTGAAAAGCCCAGGCGACTTGCAGGTTTAGCCTCGCGACGGGCAAGGGCGCAGGCAAGCATATATGTCATAAAATAACGACCTTTTCTTCAAGCCTTGGCACCATATGTCGTGATCGATTCGCAAATCCAAAAAAGATGTCGAAGCCAAGGTCAGTGGCCCCTTCTATAGAAATCGATTCAAGGCAATTTCGCGGTGTTCTATGCGACAAGCACGAATATAATTATCATGAATAAAGGTTTTTAATTAAAGCAACAGAGGCACACCAAATATGCCGTTCAACTCTCGATCCGCGCACAATCACGCGCCTCATCGAGCGCGTGATTGATCTTCCTATCTTCAATCTACAGTCGGTTCAGGCATCCAGCATTTCGCGAACGGCGATGGCCAATTGCTTGAGGGAGAAGGGCTTCGGCAGGAATCCGAACTTGGCATCCGCAGGCAGGTTTCGCGCAAATGCATCCTCGGCATAGCCAGAAACGAAGATGAATTTCATATCCGGATAGGTCTTGCGCAATTCCTTTAACAGCGACGGGCCATCCATTTCCGGCATCACCACGTCGGAAACGACAATATCGACCTTGCCTTCCAGTTCCTCCATGATTTCCAGCGCCTCGACGCCGGAACAGGCCTCGTGGACCGTATAGCCCCTGGTTTCCAGCATGCGTTTGCCGCCGCGCCGCACGGCGTCCTCGTCCTCCACCAGCAGAACCACGGCGGATTTGCCTGTCAGGTCGTCTGGCTCCTTGGAGTTTTCGGATTCTGACGCAGCCAGAACCCGGCCATTGCCCTGCTGGGCTTGCGCACCAGGTGCAAGGGTCGCATCGATCACCACTGGCTCGACAATATGGCGCGGCAGGAAAATCCGGAATGTCGTGCCTTCGCCGACCTCCGATTCCAGGTAGATATAGCCGCCGGACTGTTTGACGATGCCATAGACCATGGCAAGTCCCAGGCCGGTCCCTTTGCCGACATCCTTGGTGGTAAAGAAGGGCTCGAAGATCTTGTCGAGGATCTCAGGCGCGATGCCGGTGCCCCTGTCGGCCACTTCGATCAGCACGAAATCCTCATGCGGCAGGCCGCGGTGATTATAAGCGGCCGCTTCGACACCGGTGACATTGCGAGTGCTGATGGTGATATTGCCGCCTTGCGGCATGGCATCGCGAGCATTGACGCAGAGATTGATCAGCACCTGTTCGAATTGAGAAAGATCCGCCTTGACCGGCCAAAGATCCCGTCCGTAATCCACATGCAGCTTGACATTGGTGCCTGAGATCAGCCGGTCGACCAGCATGCGCAGGTCGCCGATCACATCAGTCAGGTTCAGCACTGTCGGGCGCATGGTCTGCTTGCGCGAAAAAGCCAGCAATTGTCGCACTAGAACGGCGGCGCGATTGGCATTGCGCTTGATTTCCATCAGATCGGCAAAGCTTGAATCCGAAGGTCTTGCCTGGAGCAGAAGATGGTCGGAGGACAGAAGAATGGCCGTCAGAACATTGTTGAAGTCATGGGCGATGCCCCCGGCCAGCGTGCCGACAGCATTCATCTTCTGCGTCTGGGCCATCTGGGTTTCCAGCGCCTTCTGGTCCGTGACGTCAACCGCGTAAACGATGGCCGCCTCTTCCGGCGCCTCGTCGCTCTGGTCGATGACCGCGTTCACGTAGAACCGGAAATGGCGCATGTCATCCAAGGGATGGCGCGAATCGATTGGTGCAATGTCCACCTGCCGGTCGCGCGCCTGCGACAGCGCCTCGGCGAAAACCGGACGCTCGTTGTCATGCAGAACGGCATCCAGCCGGATCTTGCGGTCGATATCGTCCCGGGAAACGACATCGGAAAAGAATTTCAGGAAAGGCGCATTGGTGCGCAGGATGCGCCCCTGCCCGTCCACCGAGGCAATTGCCATCGGCGTATTGTTGAAAAACCGGGTAAAGCGCATGGAGGCCGAGGAATCCGAACGGTCACCAGCAATGACTTCCTGACGGGCCAGCACGATCGTCCGGCTCTCCCCAGGCGCGCCATCGCGGGCCGAGCGGACCCTATGGACAAGGCGAGCCGGAAAACTGCGGCCATCAGCACGGCGCAAATCAAGATCGAGAGTCGCGGTCTTCGACAGGCCTGGTTCGGCCTGTACCGACTGGATCAGCGCCATGCCCTCGCCCGCAACCAGGTCCTTGAGGTAGATGGCGCCTGGCGAAAACTGCGTGAGATCGATGCCGAGCCATTCCGACAGGGTGGCATTGAGATAGAAGATCTCGCCCTTGCGGCCAGCCGAAAAGAAGCCAGCTGGCGCATGATCGAGGTAATCGATCGCGTTCTGCAATTCCTTGAAAAACCGCTCCTGGTCGTCACGGTCAGCGGTAATGTCGGCAATCTGCCAGATCTGAAGGCCCTTATGGGGCCCCTTTTCCACCAGACGGCGAGCCCGCAACCGGTACCAATGCGCGCCGGAACCATTGTCTGAAAACGGTCCGAGCGGCTTCAGCAGCCGAAATTCCTCCTGCCCGTCCCGGTCCTCGCGCAAGCCGTTGATCAGCCGGTAAAGTGCTTCACCAGCCTCGCGATGGCGAGACAACAGCGCTTCCAGCGTCTGTACGTCTGTTGCCCTGCGTACGCCGGTCATCCGGCCATAGGCGGCATTGGCATAGATAATGTGCCCACGCGGATCGGTGACCAGCGTTCCCTCACTCTGGCTGTCGAGGAAGGCGCGGCCAAGACCGTCGGACGGAGTCTGCGGCATGACTTCGATAAACCCGATAATCGCCGAGACCAGAAAGAAAATGCCAACAATGGCCAGGACGCCGAGCACACCCAGCACGATCTGGTTATCCAGCGAGTTTTTGAAGACCACGAAGGCGGCGGCGGCAGCCAGCAGAACAAAAGCCAGGATGACGATGCGAAACGCAGCCCCGCTACTCGGCCTGCGATCCACCAGCGGGCCTACGCTTTCGTCTGTCTGCTGCTGGTTTGTCATTCGGTCCTCATCTCGGCGTTCATTTGCCTTGTTATCCGGCGCCTTGTCACCCGGCACCTTATCCATCCGGTGCTTTGTCAGCCGGCAGCATTGCCACCACGATAGCTGGTCTCGCACGGCCTGTCCCGTCGCCATTGCCGGGAATCACGGTTAGCAACATCTTTACCAACTTGAATGGGCAGCAAAAAGCACAGCAAGGCCACCATTGCCGACCATTCACAGCCAATCCCACACTCTGATGCGCAATCTGGTGCAGATCTTCGGCACCTTACCCCTTCACTTCGTGGGCAATCGCAATAAATAGGCAGGGAATAAATGCCGGAGCTTGCTTGGCCATGGTGCGATGCGCCATATAGAGCCCATATAGCTTTGCCTCGTTTTTCAAAGGCAAAGTCGAAAATTGCGTAGAATGACCACCGATACTCGGACGGAGACAGCCACCATGATGGACGATATTCTCAACGCCTATGGCAGCCGCTTCCTGATTGCCGCTGGCGGGGTGTTTCTCGCCCTCGCCGTGCTGGTGGTGATATTGTGGATCCTGAAAAACCGCGCTCCATCGCCCTTCGTGCGCGGTGGGCGCAACCGCCAACCACGCTTGCAGGTGCTGGATGCCGCCGCCGTGGATGCGCGTCGCCGGCTGGTGCTGATTCGCCGCGACAATATCGAGCATCTCATCCTGATCGGCGGCCCGACTGATATCGTGGTCGAAAGCGGCATTGGTGAACCCAAGGCCTATCTGGCTGGGGAGCTTGCCGCCAATGAGGCACTTGTCAGGAACCAGGAGCTCCTCAAGGCTCAGGAATTGGCAGCGCTGGCCTCACGCCAAGTCAAGGAAACCGAACAGAAGACGCAAGCCGCGTTGCAGACACCCCCATCACGGCTGGAAGCCCAACCGACCCGACAAGAGCCGCGTCCGCAGCCAGTCTCTGCACCGCCTCAGAAACCAGTTGCGAGACCGGTTGCAGCGGCTCCGGCCCAGGAGACCGTATCCACTGCCGCCCAAGCAATGCCCGCACCGCATGCCCCACAGCCCCTTGGGCAAAAACCGATGCAGGCCCCCGCTGCGCTAAAGCCCAAACCTGAAGACACTATTCAGCACCCACAGAGCGTCGAACGCGCACCTCAGCAGGTTCAACCACCCCAAGCTCAACCAACAAAGGCTCCAGTCGCTCAAACCCAGGCGGTAGCGCAGGACGAGAACCGGCAAGCGGCCCCCGAACCTTTGACTGCGGCGATTGCCCCGGAAATCCCGATGGCGTCCAATACCAGAGCCGAGCCGCGCGCAACAGAGACCATCACCGCAAAGCCGGTCACCGCTGTTTCGTCGCCACCACCGTCAGCGGCGCCGGTTGTCAACCCGCCATCGAGCGCTGGTCGCAACGAGGCACCGGCTGAAACTGCACCGGACGTTGAGCCGCCCACGATGGCGAACAAGCCCGCCGACGTGTCTATGCCGGTTTCCGAGCCTCGGGTTGCGCCAGCGACGACATCCCCGCAGGAGGCCAGCCTGTTGCTGGATGCAGCGCGCGAACGGGTATTGAAAGCACGGGTCGAACCCTTTTCCGCAGACCGCTACAAGAGCCCGACCCCGCCCGACGAGATCGACCTGTCACCTGAACCTGCTGCCGAGAAAACCCCGCAGGAAGATTCCGGGCCCGACCTCGACACTCTGAAAAGTGAATTTGAAAAGATCCTCGACGGCGAAATTCTGACCCAGCCAGCGTCGCGTCCAAAACCAACCGTTGAACCACCGGTTGCCCGCGCCATTGCGCCGATCAGAACGCCGCCCGGTGCCAATCCTCAAGCCACGGTGACGTCCGACCCCGCACCGAAGGAAGGCAATTTGCAGGACGAAATCGCCCGGATTTTCGGTGAAATGGGCGCTCCGCGCAAGAATTAGAGCTCGCCTTAGGGAAAAGAGAGCCTGATTTTTCCGAAAGATAACCGCATCAAGGATAGTTGGCCTCTGACACTCTCTAAAGAGGGGGCTAACGTCTATATGCATTAATACGCATAATATCCTAGGGGCATTTCATACATAACCGACTCCGCTGCCATGCGCCTCAACAGGCCACGGCGGCGGACAGGCTCATGCAAAAGGCTTTGCATCGACTGACGATGACCTGGAAAATCTTCAACAGGCTACCAAAACGGAAGACGCTGTTCTAAAAACAGCCGCATAGGCGGGCGTTACGGGTTTCAGCGCGCGCTTACGGCTACGGTACGCTTGAGCTTAGTCATGCTTCTCTGCACAGAAGCCGCACGCAAAATCAATGCGTGCCTTTGCCTCTGAACGCTGGGGTGACTATTTGAGGTCTATTCGTCGCGATAGACTTTTTCGCGTCGCTCGTGGCGTTCCTGCGCTTCGATCGACAGGGTCGCGATCGGGCGAGCATCGAGGCGCTTCAAGCCGATTGGCTCGCCGGTTTCCTCGCAATAGCCGTAAGTGCCATCGTCGATCCGTTGCAATGCAGCATCGATCTTCGAGATCAACTTGCGCTGCCGGTCACGCGCCCGAAGCTCGATTGCGCGGTCGGTTTCCGAAGATGCCCGGTCTGCAAGGTCAGGGTGATTGGCACTCTCTTCCGCGAGATGGCCGAGGGTTTCCCTTGCCTCACGCAGGATGTCGTTTTTCCAAGCGATCAACTTGGCGCGAAAATAAGCTCGCTGGTTCGCGTTCATGAACTCGTCGTCATCCGAGAGCACATAGTCGCTAAGATTGATCTTCTCACTCAACGCGATTCTCCTGAAGAACATCTCAATGGCGGACGTATATACTTTGAAAAGGTCGCATTCAAGCCTTACTCAAGGCTTTCCTTGATTTTTAAATCTGTTACAAAAATCAGCTAAAGGACTATTTTTTCATCGTTTTTCCTTCGTGTGGCTTATTTGTCGCAGAACCCCTTGACAAAGGTTTACACCCAGCATCCCCAGCCGTGTCACTTACCTCTTCCAGACGCTACAACCCATCCTGTTGACGCCGCATGAACTGCCGGGATAGGTAAGGCTTCGATCCAACGGACACCATCTGCATGACCGTCACCGTCTCCAATCCTTTCCGGGTCTATCTCATGCGGCATGCCGCCGCCGATTGGCCTGGGGCCGGGCAAAAGGATTTCGACAGACCCTTGAGCAATACGGGTTACGCGCATGCCGAGATGATAACCGGCATGGCTGCTGACAAAGGTTACCGCCCCGATCTGGTGATCTGTTCGACGGCTGTTAGATGCCGCCAGACGGCGGATGCCGTGCGCCGCAGCATGTGCGCAGAGGATGTGGAAATCCGCTATGTCGATGCGCTTTATAATGGCGGTGCCGAGACCTATCTGGAAATCCTGCGCTCCTCTTCCCAACAGGGGTCGATCATGCTGATCGGCCATAATCCGGCAATCGAGGAATGTCTGCACGTGCTGATCGGCGAACATGCTTTGGCCAGCACCATTCCGCAGGGCTACCCGGCGGGCGGACTGGCGATTATCGACGCAGAAGACACCCCCAGCCGATGGCAGCTTGTGGATTTTCTTCAGCCCTGAGAGGCCACGAAAGCGGATATGGCAAAGGCGCACGTAGCAAGGGCGCAGGCGGTCATGACGTAACGGTCTTAGGCTTCAATCCGCTGGGCCTTCAATCCGCTGGCGCACACCCTATATGCAGGCAAACAACAGGACCATTGCCCAGTGCCGCCATCCATGACCAGTTTTACCGACGAGACCCGCATCGCGCTCGACAATCTTGCCGACCGGGCTTCCAACCTGCTGTATCCAACGATCCGCCTCGGGGTCACGGGCCTGTCGCGGGCCGGCAAAACCGTCTTTATTTCCTCACTGGTCCATAATCTGCTGAATGGTGGCCGCCTGCCCTTGTTCGAGCCGCTGCAATCAGGCCGGATTTCCCGTGTCACTTTGGAGCCGCAGCCGGATGACGCCGTACCGCGCTTTCAATATGAAGACCATATTCGCGCTCTGGTCCGCGATCGGGTCTGGCCGGGCTCTACCCGGGCCATTTCAGAACTGCGGCTGGTGGTGGAGTATCAGAGCGCCAGCAGCTGGGGCCGGATATTTTCCTCTGGCAAACTCGCCATCGATATCGTCGATTATCCGGGTGAATGGCTGCTCGATCTGCCTCTTCTCGCTCAGGATTACGAGACCTTCAGCCGCAACACCGTGGAGCTGGCCCAGACCGGCATCCGCAAGGAATTGTCGGCGCGTTGGCTGGGATTGGCAAGCCGGGTCGATCCAGATGCGCCCGCCGACGAAACTACAGCCCGCCAATTGGCGGAAGCCTTTGCCGACTACCTGAAAGCCTGCAAGGCCGACGAGCGGTCGCTTTCGACGCTGCCGCCTGGCCGATTCCTGATGCCGGGCGATCTTGACGGATCGCCAGCGCTAACCTTTGCGCCCCTGGCGTTGAAGCCAGACACCAAAATCATCCGGGGTTCGCTGCGTGCCATGATGGAGCGCCGCTACGAATCCTATAAAAGCGTGGTGGTCAAACCGTTCTTCCGTGAACATTTTGCCCGTCTCGACCGCCAGATCGTTCTGGTTGACGCGCTTCAGGCCATCAATCGCGGACCGGAAGCGGTGCAGGACCTGGAGCGGGCGCTTGCCGATGTGCTGACCTGCTTTCGCCCCGGCAGTTCCAGCTGGCTGCGGGGCCTGCTTGGACGGCGGATCGACAAGGTTCTAGTTGCCGCCACCAAGGCCGATCATTTGCACCATGAAAGCCATGAGCAATTGCAGGCCGTCACCAGACGGCTGGTGGATGGGGCCATCACCTCCATCGGCATGGCGGGCGCGGGCATCGAAGTGGTTGCCCTGGCCTCGGTGCGGGCAACGCGGGAAGCAACCGTCAAGCAGGATGGTCATTTGCTGCCGGTCGTGGTCGGCACGCCCATGCAGGGCGAAACCATCGGCGGTGAGCGATTCGATGGCAACCGCAAGACAGCCGTCTTTCCCGGCGACCTGCCAGATAATATCGAAAGCCTGTTTCACACGGCAACATCTGGAAAAGACACCGGCCCGGATCTCAACATTATCAGGTTTCGACCACCGGAACTGGACGAGACGGGTGGCGGCATCAAGCTGTCCATTCCGCATATAAGGCTCGACCGCGCCCTGCAATTTCTCCTGGGAGACCGTTTGGCATGAGCAAGGCACCAGAAGATCAACGTCCGATGACACGTCGTCCAGCGGCCTTTTCGCTTGAGGAACCATCTTCCTCCCCTGCCCGCCCGCCTTTTGTCGAGGCGCCGGAGCCGCAAAGACGCGCGCCGAAAAGCTTCGACGCCAATGTAACGATCACGCCCGATGCTGAAGACCCGTTCCTGGCAGGCTTGAGCGAAGAAGAGGCCATCGTCCCGATTGCAAGACCCGCCAAGCGCCGCTTCTCCTTCGGCAAGCTTGCCGGTGCAGCATTCGGCGCGCTTGCCTCCTTCGCGATCGGTCTCTGGATCGATGACCTGATCCGTGATCTTTTCACCCGGGCCGATTGGCTTGGCTATATTGCGTTGACCTTGCTCGGCATCGGCCTTCTGGCGCTGACGGTGGTGGTGATCCGGGAACTGGCGGGTATTTACCGGCTGAATGCCGTGCAGGCCATCAAACAGCGCGCCAGCGCACTGTCCTTGCAGGGTACAGCCAGCGAAGCGCGCAAACTGGTCAAGGAGGTCGAAGACCTGACCCAGCACCGGGCGGAAACCGCCCGAGGTAGGAGCGTGCTGAAAGCCGCCGAAAACGACATTATCGATGCGCCGCATCTGATTGCCTTGGCCGAGCGGGAATTGCTGGCACCTCTGGATGCCAAGGCCCGCAGCCTGATTATCAACGCCTCAAAGCGGGTGTCTGTGGTCACCGCTGTCAGCCCGCGCGCCCTTGTGGACCTTGCCTATGTGCTGTTTGAAGTGGTGCGCCTGGTGCGCGCCATGGCGGAACTCTACGGTGGCCGCCCCGGCTCCATCGGCATGTTACGGCTCTTGCGCGATGTCTTTGCCCATCTGGCCGTGACCGGATCGATTGCCATTGGCGATGGCCTTGCTCAGCAGGTTCTGGGCCATGGCCTTGCCTCCCGGCTGTCCGCACGGCTTGGTGAAGGGGTGATCAACGGGTTGATGACGGCGAGAATCGGTATCGCCGCCATGGACCTCTGCCGACCCCTGGAGTTCAAAGCGTTAAGACGTCCAGGCATTGGAGACTTTATGCCAGCGCTGAAACCGGCCATCAATCCCGACGGCAAGGCCTTGTAAAAATTACAAATTCCGAAAAATACCCTTCAAGAGATCTCGTGTGGGATAAAGAGCGCAAACCGCATTGAGACCATGGCGACTAAGGAAATATTAACCATCCTTGCACTATAAATCAGCCAACAAGTGTTCGTCGATTACGCCAAGGAAAGCCGATGCCGCACCGTTTCTCTTTGCTACTCGGCAGTTTTGCCGTTGCCTGCGCCATTGCCCTTCCGGCAGGCGTTGCTGATGCAGCCCAGAAGGATCGCCAGTTCTTCGAATCCGTTTCCGGCGTCTGGAGCGGACCGGGCGAAATCGTCGCTGGAAAGTACAAGGGTACAAAATTCAACTGCAATTTGACGGGTGAGCCTGTCGAAGGTGCAGAGGCTGGCATCAAGCTGGGCGGGACGTGCCGGGTCGGCGTGTTTTCCCAACCGATGAATGCAGTGATTTCAATGAAGGGCGGCGCCTATAGCGGCCAGTTCCTCGACGGTGCCGAAGGCAAAGGCCTCGACATTATCTCCGGCCAGGTGAATGGCGATAAGGTGGTCATGGGTATTAACCGCGCCAAACTGAACGGTGCCATGGTCGCCAGCATCGAAGACGAAAAGACCATGAACGTCACCATTTCCGTCAAGGTCGAAGACCGGATGATCCCGGTCATTGGTTTGCGGCTCAATCGCCAGGTTGACCAGTTGGCCGTCGGCTCGATCAAGAATTAAACCGGCCTTCCATGGCGGTAACAGTTTCCAGACCCGGCATTGAAAGATTGCCGGGTTTTTAGTTATGCAGTAAATAGACCTCCACCTTCGGGGGGAGTAGTTCCTTCATAAAAAGGCGTGGGAGACCTAATCACCCTGCCCCGCCTTTACCTTTACCACATCTTGAAATGCCTATTCCTTGCCAATGGACGGACTGAAAACCATCAGGCTGAGGATTTCGAACAGCACCTGTGCCCCCGCCTGCGCCGTATTTGTGGTGCTGTCATATTGCGGCGCGACTTCCACCACATCGCCACCGACAAGGTTGACACCTTTCAGACCGCGCAGCAGTTCCAGCACCTCGCGCGTGGTCAAGCCACCGACCTCGGGCGTGCCTGTTCCTGGCGCAAAGGCCGGATCGAGACTGTCGATATCAAAAGACAGATAGGTCGGACCATCCCCGACCACCTGCAAAGCCTTGGCGATCACCGCTGGAATGCCAAGCGCTGAAATCTCTTCGGCATGAATAACCGTCATGCCGCTTTCATAGCTGAATTCCCAGAGGTATTCCGCCGGTCCACGAATGCCGATCTGCACCGTGCGCGTCGGGTCCAATACGCCGTCCAGCACCGCATTGCGAAATGGGCCGCCATGGTGAAATTTGGTTTGATCAAACTGGCCGCTGGTATCGCAATGGGCATCGATATGAATAAGCCCGACCGGTCGGTCTTTCCCGACGGCCTTTAGAATCGGATGCGTAATTGAGTGATCGCCGCCGACGCTAAGCGGCACCACTCCTTGTGTCACCATCTGACCGATACGTTGTTCAATATCGACATGGCTCTGTTCCAGTCGATAGCGGCTGACAAACGGCACATCACCGACATCAGCCACCTTCAATTCATGGACAGGCGCGCAATCCAGCACATGGTTATACGGCCCGATCCGCTCGATGGTGCGCAAGGCACGCGGCCCGAAGCGGGAACCAGGGCGGTTGGTGACGCCGAGATCCATAGGCACACCGATGATACCCACGTCCAGACCGCCGAAATCCGGATTGTCCGCTTCGACCTGTCGATAGGGAGCCGATAGAAATGTCGGAATGCCGGAGTAAGGAGCAAGCCTTGTCCCCTTGCTGTCAAAAATCTTTTCAGCCACCCGCTTGAACCGGGGATCAAACACTTCCCCGCCGGTTTCGCCGCCATATTTACGTCGCAGCGCGTCGAGTTTCTCATTGTCGAAGGCCATAATTGTCACCTTTTCCAGACAGGGTTCAACCAGTCAACGTAAATGTCCTCAACCGGTCCGGCAATGTCTCGATGGTCGGGCAATCGACATTGGCGAAGGCAAGCCGCAGATACCCCTCCTGCCGCGACCCGAAAAATCCGCCGGGAACCGCCAGAATGCCCGCTCGCCGCGCCAGTTGTTCGGCGACATCGATGGAGGCGGCCTGTCCGAACGGATGACGGGCAAAGGCAAAATAAGCGCCGATCGATGCCAAATGCCATTGCGGCGCAAGGTCGAAGGCCCGGCGCAGCGACACGGTGCGCCGGGCGATCTCAGCGGCGTTTTCCGCCCGCCAGCCATCCAGAACCGGTAAAGCCTTGGCAAGCGCGATCTGGGCCGCGCGCGGCGCGCAGATCTGCAAATTATCCATAATCTTGGCGATTTGCTCCACCACAGGTCCGCCAGCGCAAATCGCCGCCAGACGATGACCGGGGATGGCGAAGGATTTCGAAAAACTGTAAATCTGGATCAGACCCTCCGGCCAATCCGGCTGCGAAAACAGCTCATGCGGCCTGCCGAATTCAGGATCGAGAAAATCGCGGTAGGTTTCATCGACAATCAGCCAGACGCCATGGGCGCGGCAGAGCCGGTAGAGATCGGCGAGCAGTTCTTTCGGATAGACCGCACCGGTCGGGTTGTTGGGCGTTACCAACGCCAGCGCCTTGATGCCGCTTTTCACCACCTGTTCCGCCTGGTCAAGATCCGGCAGGAAACCGTTGTCGCTGTCGCAGGGCAAGACAACACTTTCGATGCCCAGCATGGCGAGCGTCGTATCGTGGTTGAAATAGAAGGGATCGGTCAGCGCGATCCTTTCGCCCGCCCCCGCCAGTGCCATGGCAGCACAGATGAAGGCCTGATTTGCACCAGCGGTAATGTGAATCTGCTCCGGCGTGAAAGCTGCACCATAAAGCTCGGACAGATGCGTGCAATAAGCCCGCCTGAGAACCAGTTCACCTTCGATTGCCCCATAACCGCAGGCTTCGGCAGACCCCGCCGCTTGTGCGAGCCAGGCCAGCAGATCGGCATGCGGCGGATGGCCCGGTGCGGCCTGCGACAGATCGATCAACGGTCCCGCTGCTGCGTCATAAGCCCGTCCCCAACCGAAAACCGAGGGAATGGGCGGCGTCGCGAGCCGGGCGACGCGCGGATTAAAGGAGGCAAGAGACATGAGCAGATCCATATTGGCGGGAGGAACACCAAATATATAGGCTGTCCCGACCGGCTGGCGCAATCACTGAGCCACTACAATGCCGTGTTGCCCTATATGGCGCACAAAGGTTCGCTGTAGCTCTCTATGTTTGCTGGATATTCTTCCACAGCAGCCCGCGAAAATCGCCATCTGCTCGACATATCAAGCTGATAGCACCATTTCCGGATTCGTTTTATGAACAATCCGATTCTTTAGCCGTGGCTCCTCGTGCCGTACGAGCCCGTCAAAGACCCGCTTTTTTCAGGGGATTTTTTGTGTGCAGTGCAATGCGGGATAACCAAACAGTTAGAATGCTCTGCTACATTGTCGTCATTGGCATACGCAATTGCGTTGCGAGACAAGCCAGGCAACGGTCAAGGCAGGCCGGTAGCAAACAGGAAGAACGGATATGTACCAGTATGATCTCGTGGTAATCGGCAGCGGTCCCGCAGGACGCCGGGCTGCCATTCAGGCCGCCAAGCTTTCCAAGAAGGTCCTGGTCATCGAGCGCGGCGGTCATGTCGGCGGGGTCTCCGTCCATACCGGCACCATCCCTTCCAAAACGCTGCGTGAAACGGCTCTCAACCTGACCGGTTGGCGTGAGCGAGGATTTTATGGCCGCTCCTACCGTGTCAAACAGGAAATCAGCGCCGATGACCTGCGCCGCCGGCTACTGATCACCCTGGACCACGAAGTTGATGTGCTGGAACATCAGTTTTCCCGCAACCGGGTGCAGCAATTGCGCGGTCACGCCATCTTCCTTGATGCTCACACGCTTGAGGTCACCAAGGAAGACGGCGAAGTGCAGCGGGTCAGCGCCAACGCAATCCTGCTGGCTGTGGGCACCCGCCCGCACCGGCCTGCCCATATCGCCTTCGATGGAGTCAGCATTCTCGACAGCGACGACATCGTTCATATCAAGGACGTGCCCCGTTCCATGGTGGTGATCGGCGCGGGCGTTATCGGCATCGAATATGCGACGATCTTCAGCGCTCTGGATACCCAGGTGACAGTGGTCGAGCCACGCGACAGCATGCTGGATTTCATTGACAAGGAAATCGTCGAGGACTTTTCCTACCAGCTCCGTGACCGCAACATGAAGCTGATCTTCGGACAATCGGCAGAAAAGGTCGAAAAGGAAGATGGAAAATGTCGGGTGACGCTGAAGAATGGCCGGGTGCTGAATTCCGAAATGGTGCTGTTTGCCGCAGGCCGAGTCGGCGCCACCGATACGCTGAACCTTGCAGCCTGCGGGCTGGAAGCTGATAACCGTGGCCGGTTGAAGGTCAATCCGGAGACGTTCCAGACCGATGTCCCCAATATCTATGCGGCCGGTGACGTGGTTGGTTTTCCGAGTCTGGCCTCCACATCGATGGAACAGGGCCGTATTGCCGCCCGCCATGCCGTTGGCGCCCCTTCCGGCGAACCGCCGCAATATTTCCCCTATGGGATTTATGCCGTGCCCGAGATCTCCACCTGCGGGCTCACCGAGGAAGAGGTCAAGCAACGCGCCATTCCCTATGAATGCGGCATTGCCCATTTCCGCGAGACCTCACGCGGCCATATCATGGGCCTCGATAGCGGCATGTTGAAAATGATCTTCTCGCTGAAAACCCGCCGCCTGCTCGGCGTTCATATCGTTGGCGAAGGCGCAACCGAACTGGTCCATATCGGCCAGGCCGTGCTGAACCTGAAGGGAACAGTGGAATATTTCGTCGAAAACACCTTCAATTACCCCACGCTGGCAGAGGCCTACAAGATCGCCGGCTTAGACGCCTGGAACCGGATGGGAGAACTGAAGGTCGAAAAAACCGTGAAAAATGCGGCGCAATAGGCTCGAAAAGCTGGAATTCGCCAAAGATAAAACTCTGCGCGCTTTTGCTAGACTATTCTAGAAAACCAGGCTGGCGCCATCGGTCGGGATATAAAGCCTCGCTCTCGCCTCTGGCGCTTGCCTCTGTGCGGCGGCGGCAAGATCGGCGCGACTGACGGTGGCGTGGTCGACGGCGTCCAGATGAGTGGCGATGACCGTGGCCTGCGGCGCCAGTTGCAAGACCTCCATCACCATGGCGGCATCCATTACCAGCGGTCCACAGCCGTTCCATTCCGCACCGCAGGCGTGAACGACGATCACATCCGGGCGGTGATCAACAAGCACCTGCCGCACCGCATCGCACAGGATGGTGTCCCCAGCCCAGTAAAGCAGAGGCTCCCCGGCGGCCCGCAGCAGAAAGCCGCTGACGTCTCCCATATCCGCCAGAACCTCAGGCGGCCCATGTTGGCCATCTGTCGTTTCCAGACGCACGTCGCCAAGCTGTGAGGTACTTTCAATCCCCATCACCCGCGAGAATCCCATGGCACGGATCGCCGCCACATCACGTGGGTGGCAAAACAATGAGATGTCAGGTTGCAGCAAACGTTTGGCAACATCGTCGAAATGATCGGAGTGAAGATGCGAAACCAGCACCGCGTCAATGCCGTAAATCACCTGCTCGACCGGGATTGGCAGATCGACCAAGGGCGAAGTCAAGGCCCCGCGATAGCTTCGGCCCTGCCCCTTTGCCGCCAGCCAAGGGTCTATCAGCAGCGTTTGCCCGGCCATCTTTAACCGCAGCGTGGCACTGCGGATCAATTCTATCTCCATGCCGCTCTCCAACACCCACGGATTTTTCTACAGCCTTCTATCAAAGACAATTGATTCTCTGGAAGCACCACCCCTGTCCCATCAAGCCCCACCCTACCTTTCAGAACAGCGCTCATCAGCATAAAAAAACCGCCCCGAAGGGCGGTTTTATCATGACCGAAGTCGTAGAAGGGTCGCTTATTCAGCGTCGCCTTCGTCAGCAGCCTTCTTCTTCGCGGCTGCCTTCTTCTTTGGAGCGGCTTCTTCGCCTTCAGCGGAAGCGTCTTCAGCCTTGGCAGCCTTCTTCTTGGCCGACTTCTTGGCAGGCTTGGTGTCGTCGCCGTCTTCGTCTTCAGCCAGCAGTTCTTCCTTGGTCACGGTCTTGTCCGTAACATTAACCTCGGAGATCAGCTTGTCCATGACCTTTTCTTCAAAGATCGGAGCACGCAGCGAGGCGGAGGCGCCGGGCGTGTTACGGAAGAAGTCGATGATCTGCTTTTCCTGACCTGGGAACTGCTGCAACTGAGCGTAAAGCGCACGCTGCATTTCTTCCTCGGTCACATCGATAGCGGCCTTTTCACCGATTTCGGACAGAACCAAGCCGAGACGAACGCGACGTTCGGCAAGCGCACGATATTCTTCGCGGGCTGCGTCTTCGGTGGTCTCTTCATCTTCGAAGGTCTTGCCGGACTGTTGCAGATCGGTGTTGATCTGGCGCCAGATATTGTCGAATTCGGCATCAACCAGACGCGAAGGCGCTTCGAACTTGTACATCTCGTCCAACTGATCAAGGATCTGACGCTTGATCTTCTGGCGGGTCACATTGCCGTACTGGCTTTCGATCTGGCCGCGAACGATTTCCTTCAGCTTATCGACCGATTCCAGGCCGAGCTTGGTGGCCAGCTCGTCATTGATCTCGGTTTCAGCAGGAGCCGCAACTTCCTTGACGGTGATGTCAAAGGTGGCGTCCTTGCCAGCAAGATTTGCAGCCGGATATTCGGTCGGGAAGGTCACGTTGATGACCTTTTCGTCGCCAGCCTTCAGGCCGACCAGCTGCTCTTCAAAGCCGGGGATGAAGCGGTTGGAGCCGATGACCAGCTCTGCATCTTCGTCCTTGCCACCGTCGAAGGGAACGCCGTCGACCTTGCCAAGGTAATCCATGGTGACGCGGTCGCCATCAGCAGCAACACCGTCCTTGGAGGCGAAGGTCCGCGCGCTTTCGGCGATCTTCATGATCTGTTCGTTGACTTCGTCTTCCGACACTTCAACGACTTCGCGAACGATCTTGATGCCGTCGACCGGCTTCAATTCGATAGCTGGAATGACTTCATAGGCAAGCGTGAATTCGAAATCGGCCTGCGCATTGAGGATCTTGTCGGCTTCTGCCTCGTCCTCGGTCATCGCCACTTCCGGCTGGGTCGCGGACTTTTCACCACGTTCAGACAGGATAGCGGACGGACGGTCGCGGACGATTTCGTTGACCAGTTCGGCCATGACCGACTTGCCATACATCTTCTTCAGGTGACCTGCCGGTACCTTGCCCGGACGGAAACCGTTGATGCGAACCTTGTCCTTGACGTCGGCAAGGCGCTCATTCATCTGCGCTTCCATGTCAGCGGCCGGAATGATGACCTTGAGTTCGCGCTTCAGCCCTTCAGCGAGCGTTTCGATAACCTGCATGTTCTAACCTTCGTGTCGTGGCAGCCATGCTCGGACAGCCATGTGTTTCGTTGGCGTCCGTGCCCGGACTGCCGGTTCTTATCGTCTCGGCTGCATGGCAGCCGGTGGTTTTCCACAGTGCCGTGCGTTTGATAAAACGCACAAGGGACGCTGTAACACTTTAAATTTGCTGCATAATTCCTTGAACCTATACCGGTTCAAGGAATTATGCAGCCAGCACGCCCTCCGCTGATCCAGAGGCGGCTGTGTGGCAAACATTTAGCATCTTGCCAGGCAAAGCAGCTCCACAGGCCACGCGTGCAGGCCTCATCACACAGACATAACATACAAACAATGGGCCGGAATGCACGCATTCCCGCCCTCTGCCTTGCTGCCTTACGTTCTGGTGCGGGTAGAGAGACTTGAACTCCCACGCCTTGCGGCACCAGAACCTAAATCTGGCGTGTCTACCAATTTCACCATACCCGCGATCCATCAGAACGTCATGCACTTTGCATGACCCCGCCGGAGCGCGGTCTCTATAACACCCGTTTTTCAACACGCAAAGGAAAAATGACAGTGACATGTCCTCACCGTGAAATCACATCCCGACAGGCATCGGTCAAAAATCCGGTTCCCGATAAACCGGCTGGCCCGCGACGAACAATTGCCGGATCTGCGCCCTTCCCGCATTAGAGACCCGTATGGCGATTGAAACCGCACCTTGATTACGCTGTGCCTCGATATCGCGGCCCTCGCCTTCAGGGACATAGAATCGCTCGATCCCGTAATGCACGGTCAAACTGTCTCCGGGCGCCAGAGGCGATGGAAAGGACAGCGGTTCGCTTAACAGCACGACGCTTCCCGGCTTTGCCGGCAGATCGGCGACCGACGCCTCTTCGACCGTGGCAAAGCCATCGGCCTGCGGCACGACACGAACATGCAGACGCACATCCTGTCGGCTTGATGGACGAGGACCGATGATCTTTTCTTCAGGAATGCGGGAAATCGGATAATTCAGCACGACAAAATCGCCGCGCAGCAGATCGCGCGGATCGACCGCCTCGGTCCGTAGCAGGACCTCCTGGCCGTTGCGCAAAATATTGGCCCGCTCGCCAATCTGGTAGCCGATCGCCGCCGTTTGCAGGGCAGCCAGAAGAATCGCCGCGGAAACCAGACGAAAAATATGATTGCGCTGCATCATGACCGCTCCCGTCCTTCAACCGCCATCGGACGCTTGCGCGTGCCCAGCAGCTTTTCCATCTGGCTGACGCCGAGGGCCAGCAAAGCGACAATCACACCGGCGATCAGGAAAAAGCCCGATGTCCCCAACAGAGAATCAATTGTTGTAAAGGACAGATAGAGGATCTCGCCTGCGAAAATCAGATAAGCCAGCGCCCTCACGACACCGTCGTGACGCCCACGAAGCACAAGGGCCGCAATGGAGATACCAACCGCAGTGACGGCCACCAGCGCCAATGGCAAACCGTGATCAAACTCAATATTGAGGATGAAAAGACCCATTGCCGCCAGCAGCAAGGCATGAAAACCGGCAATCTGCACGGACATATACCGGGCGAGCAGCGGCAAGGCTGACGCTGCGAATGCGGCAACCCCTAAAGCCACATAGGCCATGGCAAGGCCTGGCTGCATGATCTGCGCATAGATCCAGGCAAGCCAGCCAAGAATCAGCAGGCCGGATATATGCTGAACCCGGATGTTTCCGGTGAAAAGTGCCAAGCCTGTAACGAGCAAAGCCAAAAGGGGCGGTGTCCAAACTGCCTCCAGCGTCCAGGAGAAATCAAACTGGTCAAGGGTTGCAGCCGCCAAGCCCAGCGCCAGAACACCAACGAAAGCCCCCATCGCACCGGAGCGAAACAATAGGCAGGACAGGCTTGCCATACCGATCCACAGATAAAGCAGATCGAGAAGGTCACCCGACAGGTGATACAGCTGCCCAACCAGCGACAGTGCTGCGCCGAAACTGGCTGCTCCCAGCACCAGAAGGGCGTGACCCGAAGCCTGCCGCCCTTGAGCGAGGCAGAAGGCCGCACCGCCGTGAAAGCCCCAAATCAGCAGAATCAGGCCAGACACCTTCACCAGGCGCGGAATGGCCTGCCAATTGGCCGCCACAAGCAGCAGGATGGCGGCAGAGACCAGCACTGCCGACAGCATGAGCAACACGCCGCCGATATTGAAATTGCCCGCCCGGCCATCATGATCCTCGATCATCGCCTCGGCGGCCTGTTTGCTGATCAGGCCCATGCTGGTCCAGCGATCAAGATCTTTCTTCAGTTTCGCCCGATACATCATAGCTCCGTCCGTCGCGGCAGTCCTCTATATAGGCGCCTTTTCAACAATGTCGAAAACCCGATTTCAGCGTCGCAGCAGCGAGAACTATCAGGTTGGCATGGGTATTCAGCCAGCGATAATTACCACATGCGCAAAACGCATAGCTCACATGACAATATCGCACTGCACAAAAACCCTAAAAACGATTAGATAAATACCAACAGCAGACGAGAACATCAGTGTTTACGGATGCGGGCAGCGCAAGCTGCAATTCAGTTTCGGCGCCGCATACTCCTCCTCCCAATGCGCGCCGAACGGGCTGACAACCCTCCTCCTCCCAGTTGTCGCCCATTTCAAATGACGCCCGCCGGATCTTCTCCCCCGGTGGGCGTTATTGTTTGAAGCCTCTTCTCCTCCACCGTTCATGAACGACTGAAACCGCTCAAACGCAGATTTTCAGCAGCGGGACCATTGTGAGCCGAATTTGCTCGAGAAATAGACAGTTCTTAACAAATCATTGAGACGCCATGCAATCACAGCATAGGTGCTCCGCTGGAATGGCACTTCATAAGTTATGCCGCAGCGCATATATTCTCCTCAACACATGAAGGGCTGGCCGATTTGCCAGCGAACGCTGAAAAGAGGCAAGACCATGAACATCACTCGCTCGCTGAACAACTGGCGCAAATATCGTCAGACCATTACTGAACTGGGCCGCATGTCGGACCGCGAATTGCACGACCTCGGCATTGGCCGCGACGACATCCGTCGCGTTGCCCGCCACGCCGTCAAGGCTGGCTGATCTACCGGTCAAGTGATCGTCTGAATGAATATATAAAGCGTCGAACATTCCCTTCAGGGTGTTCGGCGCTTTATTGTTTTATAAAGCTGCGAGAGATGATCTTCCGTCGCGAGGAAGACCTGGATCGGTAAGCACAAGAACGACCGTGCTGCAAAAGCGGCTTTCTTCCCCATAAGAGCCGTAACGCGGGTTGGTGGCGAATTTAGACCGGCAACAGAGGCCGATGCGGAGCGCCGGGTTGCTCGACACGGATACTATCACCCGGATGCACCACGCCACCTTCAATGACAACTGCCATGACTCCTGCCTTGCGGATCAGGCTACCGTCCGAGGCTCGGTCCAGCACCGCCTGCATCAAGCCCGGCTGAAAATTATTGATCTGTTTGCAGGGATTGCGAAGACCCGTCACCTCGACCACCGCACCTGAGCCGAAATGCAGGCGGGTTCCTTGCGGCAGCGCAAGAAGATCGACTCCAACTGTGGTGATGTTCTCGCCAAGATCTCCCGGCTGCACCGAAAAACCCTTATCTCCAAGCTCTCCTAGCAATTCAGCGTGAATAAGATGAACCTGGCGCAGGTTCGGCTGGCTCGGATCGGCGGCAACGCGAGAGCGATGCTGGACCGTGACGCCGAGATGAGCGTCGCCTTCCACACCCAATCCCGCCAGAAGCACGATCTCATCTCGCCCCTGCTTACTGAACAGGTGATCTTTGGAAAGGCTGACTGCCTCAACCCTCATCATCTCAACTGCGCTCCCGCCTCAGCTTTGCCCACCAGTCCAGCCGCTTGCGGATATCCCGCTCGAAACCGCGTTCCGGCGGATCGTAAAACGTCTGGCGGCCCATTTTTTCTGGAAAGTAGTCCTGCCCGGAAAAAGCATCCGGTTCGTCGTGGTCATAGCGATAGCCGTCCCCATAGCCTTCGCCCTTCATCAGCTTGGTTGGGGCGTTGAGAATATGCTTTGGCGGCAGCAGCGAGCCATTTTCCTTGGCGGCGCGCATAGCGGACTTATAGGCGGTATAAACGGCGTTGGATTTCGGCGCGGTGGCGAGATAGACGCAGGCCTGCGCCAGCGCCAACTCCCCCTCTGGCGAGCCGAGATAATCATAGGCATCCTTGGCGGCGTTACAGATCACCAGCGCCTGCGGATCGGCAAGGCCAATATCCTCCACGGCCATACGCACCAGCCTGCGACCGAGATAAAGCGGATCTTCCCCGGCATCGAACATCCGGCAGAGATAATAGAGCGCCGCATCCGGGTCCGAACCACGTACGGATTTATGCAGCGCCGAGATCAGATTGTAATGGCCGTCCTGCCCCTTGTCATAGACCGGGGCGCGCCGCTGCACGATCCGGGTCAGCCCCTCGGTATCGAAGACCTCTCCATCGCGGGCCGCCCGCCAGACTTCCTCGGCCAGCGTCAGGGCCGCACGGCCATCGCCATCCGCCATGCGGATCAGGCTGGTACGGGCAGGCTCATCCAGCGGCAAAGGTTTTTCCTCGGTCGCTTCGGCCCGTTTCAGCAGCGTCTCGATACTCTCTTCGTCATGCGGCTTAAAGGTCAGCACCCGGGCGCGGGACAAAAGCGCGGCATTCAGCTCGAAAGACGGATTTTCCGTGGTGGCGCCGACCAGAATGACCGTGCCATCCTCCATGACCGGCAGGAAACTATCCTGCTGCGCGCGGTTAAAGCGGTGGATCTCATCGACAAACAGCAGCGTTTGTCGCCCGGACATGCGACGGGCGCGGGCACCCTCAAACACCCGCTTGAGATCTGCAACGCCGGAAAAAATCGCCGAAATCTGCTCGAAGGCCAGATCCGCCTCCCCCGACAGCAGCCGAGCAACAGTGGTCTTGCCGGTGCCGGGCGGCCCCCAAAATATCATCGATCCCAGAGAGCCGGATGCAATCATCCGGGCCAGAACACCGTCCGGCCCGGTCAGATGATCTTGCCCCGTCACATCAGAGAGCGTTTTCGGCCGCAGCCGATCCGCAAGCGGCCTTCGGGCCGCCATGTCCTCATCCAGTTTCGGGGCAAACAGATCACTCATCGAAACATCTGCCGCAGCCGCTGGCCATTGCGATCGATCTCGATCCGCCAATAAGCCGGCGAGCCTGCCGCAATCTTCACCATATCCCGCGACGAGGTAACCTCGGTGCCATTGATGGAGACGATGATATCACCGGGCTGGAAGCCAAGCCGCTGCGCAACCGAACCATCAGCGACAGCGGTAATCGCCACGCCACTCGTCTGCGTGTTCAGTTTCAGCTCATAGGCAAGACGTGGCGACAGATTTCCGACCGTTGCACCTTCAAACGGACTGTTGTCCTTGATCACCTGTTCGTCGCGCGGACGGGTCTCCGGTGCACCGGCCAGCGTCAAGGTAATGTCCTTGGGCTTGCCATTGTCAATCACGTTCAAAGTCACCGACTTACCAAGGCCTGTCGTCGTCAGGCGGTAGTTTAGGGCATCTGGATGCTCAACGATGACGCCATCCACCGCCGTAATCACCTGCCCGGCCTTGATACCAGCCTTGTCTGCCGGGCCGCCTTCCACCGTCTTCGTCACCAGCGCACCTAAAACCTGTTTCAGACCAAGTGCGTCAGCGACATCTGACGTGACCGGCTCGAATGTGGCGCCAACGTAAGGCCGCTCGAACGATGATGCACCCTTGTCAGCCGCCTCCAGGAACACTTTGACCAGATTGGCGGGAATGGCGAAACCAACGCCGTTCGAGCCGCCGCCCTTGGAAAAGATCGCGGTATTCAAGCCGATCAACTCGCCATTCATATTCATCAGCGCGCCCCCGGAGTTGCCGGGATTGATCGACGCATCGGTCTGGATGAAGAAGCCGAAATCGCCTTCCGATACCTGGTTGCGCGCCAGGCCGGAGACAATGCCACTGGTCACCGTCTGGCCAACACCAAAGGGATTGCCGATTGCCAGCACGAGATCGCCGACCTCGATCTTATCCGAATCGGCGATTTTCAGCGTCGGCAAACTTTCCTTAGCGTCGATTTTCAAGACAGCCAAATCCAGCCGCTCATCCTTCAAGACCACTTTCACCGGATATTCCCGGCCATCGGACAGCGCCACCTTGATATCGTCTGCCCCTGCGATGACGTGAAAATTGGTCATCACCGTGCCGTTCGCCTCAACAATCACCCCGGAGCCTAGCGAGGTCTGGCGTTCCGTGCGGTTGGGAAACCGCTGGCCAAAGAATTGCTGAAAAAACGGATCGCCGGCGAAAGGATTGACGCGACTCTGGACGATCCGCTCGGCATAGACATTGACGACGGCCCCATGGGTCTGCTTGACCAGAGGGGCAAAGGACATCTGCATATCCGCCCGGCTTTGGGGCAGGCTTTTCGCGTCCTGCGCCAGTACCGGCGAACCGGCCAGACATGCAAGGACGATGACAGCGGGAGACATCGATTTCAGGCCACGCATACGGGTTTCCTTTTCATTCTCCCAAAACTTGACGGCCAAGTCTTATGGGAGGTTTTCGCAAAGCAAAATAGGCTCTTGGGTGAAAATTGTGGCAAAGCATCGTCATTTCAAGCGCCGAAGGTTCGGCGCAACGACAATAATGAAAACCGAGACGCCACGGCCCACCACCCAGGGGAACATTTGCTGGTGAAGCGCATTCTTGATAGCCTTGACGGCGAAAAGCCTGCCGCGTCGAATGACGGGAAAGCCACGACCATGAAAACCGCGTCTGCCACCACCTCGATTTTGTTTCTCAGCACCCTGGTGATTGCAGGCATGATGCCGCGCCACGGCGATGCCGCCAGTTTCGATTGTACCAAGACCGATCTGAAGGCTGACGAAAAAGCGATTTGCGACAATCGCGATCTGAACGATCTGGACGTGAAGATGGTCACCACATTTGAGCTGATTTCCGGCCTGCTGCCCATGGGCAATCGCGGCGAATTGCAGGACCAGCAGACGGTTTGGCTGAAAACCCGCCAGTCCTGCAATGCCGACAACGACTGCATTACCAAGGCCTATGATGCTCGGTTGAAGGCATTGAAGAGCGTTTACGACAAGATTGAACGTCCGCTTTAAGTTTCTTTGCGCGTTGGCAAGAACCGGGTGGTTTCAGTCCACCGTCCAGGCAAAAGTTTGGCACATTCACGTCAAACAGGAGCCAGACAATGCAGACCATCCGCTTTGCCCCCATGCCGTCCACCCTTGCCGAAGCCTACCGGAGCGGTGCGCCGGATGCCTATGGATGCGTGCCGGAACGCCGCACCTCGCCTGGTGGCAGCTATCAATGCCGCCATTGCCTGGCGCCGATTGCCGAAGGTGCGCCTTATCTAACCCTGGCCTATCGGCCTTTCCCGGATCTACAGCCCTATGCCGAAACCGGACCGATCTTTCTTCACGCCGAGGAATGCGCGGCTTACGATGAAGGCGATACTTTGCCGCCAATCTTCGAAAGCCCCGATTATATCGTGCGTGGCTATGGCCGCGATGACAGGATCGTCTATGGCACCGGCGCCGTTACCGAGACATCGCGGATAGCGGCGCGCGCGCTAGAGCTTCTCCAGGACGAAAAAATCGCCTATGTGCATGTCCGGTCGGCTCGCAACAACTGCTTTCAATGCAGGATCGAGCGGACCCCGGTGGGCGAAGATCTGCCGGAGGGATTGGAAACCGCCTAGAGTTAGTCAGGGAAAACCTGACAGGCTCTAAGCACTGCAAGGAGACATGTCTTGAAAATTGGCGTCATCAATACCGGCGGCACGATCAGCTGCGTCGGCAATCCACTGGCTCCGATGACCAGCACGCAATTCAAGGCAGCCTGCCAGTCCCATCTCGACCCGATTCTCAAGCAGAAATTTGCCGATCTGGTGCTGGACTATGTGACCGACCTCGCCTTTCCCGAAAGCGAGAGCGGCATGTTGGACAGCACCAATCTGCAACCCTCCGACTGGTGCTTGATTGCTCGCCATATCCTGGAGCGCTACGACACGGTGGACGGCTGGATCGTATTGCATGGCACAGATACCATGGATTACAGCGGCACAGCCCTGGCCATGCTGCTCTCCCGCGTCAGTGCCGATGGCACTGTGCTAGCACAACTCAGCAAGCCGGTGATCCTCACCGGCTCACAAGTGCCGCTGTTTCATTCCCCCACGCCGGGGGTGATTTCCGGCATGACGTTCAATAGTGACGCCTTTCAAAATGTCTGTGGTGCGGTCGCAGCCGCCCAGACTGGCCTTGCCGGTGTCAGTGTGTTTTTCGATAGCCAGTTGATGCGCGGCTCGCGGGTGGTGAAAGCCGATGCCAGCCAGTTTCGCGGCTTTTCCAGTCCGAATTTCCCGGTTGTCGGCCAGTATGGCATCACCCTCGGCCTCAATGCTGACCTTGCCCCACTGCCACCCGTATCCTCCGCTGTCAGCCTGGATGATGAAGCCGCGAGGGCGGAAACCCTGGCCCAATTGCAGGCCATCACCTCCAACATAAACAAGGCTCCGGTCATCACTCTCGGGGCCTTTCCCGCCTGGTACGATGCCGCCCAAGGTAAGGCGCTGCTGGCCGATATGATCCGCGCCTGCGTGGCCCAGGGCATTGGCGGACTGGTGCTGCAAGCCTATGGTGCGGGTAATTTCCCAAGCGGCAATGCCAGACATCCAGACCAGGGCGCTATCTACAAGGCATTGGAGGAGGCCAACCGGGCGGGCGTGGTTGTCGTCGATAATACCCAGGTTCTGCAAGGTGCTGTGGACTATAATACCTATGCCGCAGGGGCCTGGCTGCCCGCCATAGGCGCATTGAACCCCGTGGATATGACCGTCATGGCCTCCCTCGCCAAGCTGACCGTGCTTCTGGCGGCCCGCGATGCAAATGGTTGGTCACTGGACGATGTCAAATATCTGATGCAGATCCCGCTGGTTGGCGAGATGGCCGATATTGCCCGGTTGGACAGCCGTAGCAACGCAATGCTTCTTCCCGGTCAGTCGCTGACCACGTTCAATGGTAGCGCCAGCCTGGTGAACGACCCGATGCTCGGCCCGCAACTGCGAGACAGCTCCGGCAAGACGCTTTGGTCCATGCTGGGGTCGATGCTGAACGAAAATGAAAAAGCCGCCCTGCCCGGCCGGTTGCAGATGCGCGACGATGGAAATCTGGTTTTCTATAGCCGAAACAATCAGCCTTTGTGGCAAAGCCAGACCGGTGGGACAGAAGGTGCCTCATCACAACTACGTCTTGGACAGCCAGACGAAAACACCGTGTGCTTGAGCATTTATGATTACAACCACCGCCAAACGCTCTGGAGCAAGACTTTTTTGCTTCCATCCGACAGGTATCAAGACTCGAAGATGTGAACCACAGCGTCGCAGAAAAACAGCCGTTCGTCTGACGTGGCGGGCGGCTTTGAGCCGCTTGATGTAAGCGGGAATTTTAACGAGATTTTTTACAGTATTTACAATGATCGCCGTTAAAATCGAAAGGAACCTAGAAAAAAGACTTTCACATGCAAAACAACCTTAAAATGGACATTCGCACAGCCCCCCGAAGCCGCTGCCGCATGGATAGTGCCGTGCGCTATATGCGCCAGGTTGCCGATTGCCGGATCATCGATATTTCCCGCTCAGGCTTGGCACTTGAACTCTACACTGCCTTCCACGCAGCAGCTGGCAGCACCGTCCTCATCGAAAATGAGGAAATTGGTCTGCTGGAGGGAATGGTCCGCTGGAACCGGGGTGGACGTCTGGGCATTCAGTTTCGCCAGAACAGCAATTCCATTGCGAAGGTCGCCGCTTACTTTCGCAACTTCCACCAGGAAGTGCGCCCGGTCCTGAAACAATAGACCCGATCGCTCCCCCACAGCTTTGATCGCTCGAGCTAAATGTCACCGGCCAATTTCTGGCGCACACGGTATTTCAGATTAGCATCATCAACCTGTCATGATATGAAGGCAACTGGTTTGCGATGCTCACGCATCGACGAAGACATTTGCCAGGAGCCTTCCCATGTCGCCACTCGCACACTTGCGCCCCACCGACCTGCACCCTATTACGCGCCGCTCGCTGTTGGGAGGTTTTGCCGCTGCCAGCGCCCTTGTCGTGCTTCATCCGTTTGCCGCCCGGGCAGCAGCCAATCAGGCGCATTTGCGGTTGATGGAAACCACCGACATCCATGTCAACCTGATGCCCTACGATTATTATGCCGACAAGCCCAATGACACGATGGGCCTGACGCGCACAGCGACGCTGATCGACGAGATCCGGGCCGAAGCTGGCAACTCCATGTTGATCGACAATGGCGATTTGCTGCAAGGCAGCCCGATGGGCGATTACATGGCCTATAAAAAGGGCATCAAGGCCGGTGATCAGCACCCCGTCATGAAGGCCATGAACACGCTGGGCTATGATTGCGGCACGCTTGGCAATCATGAATTCAATTACGGCCTCGATTTCATGTTCAACACGCTGGCGGCGGCGAAATATCCTATTGTCTGCGCCAACCTGACCAAGGGCCAGCTCGCCTCCGATCCGAAAAACGACGCGCTGTTCTTCAAGCCGTTCACCATCATCGAAAAGACCATCAAGGATGGCGCGGGCACCGAGAGCGTCATCAAGGTTGGCTTTATCGGGTTCGTTCCGCCGCAGATTATGCTCTGGGATGCCAAGAACCTCGAAGGCAAGGCCCAGACCCGTGACATCGTCGAGGCGGCGCGCGCCTGGGTGCCTGTCATGAAGGAGCAAGGCGCCGATATCGTTATCGCGCTGTCGCATTCAGGTATCGACGGTAGCGGCCAGACCGAGAGAATGGAAAATGCCTCGCTCTACCTGGCGACAGTTGATGGCATTGATGCGATTTTCACCGGCCATCAGCATCTGGTGTTTCCCGGTCCAAAAACCTGGGATGGTGTCCAGGGTGCCGATCCGCTCAGGGGAACATTGATGGGCAAGCCCGCGGTCATGGCTGGCTTCTGGGGCTCACATATGGGCCTGATTGACTTCATGCTGGAAAAAGATGGCAATCGCTGGAAAATCGTCGATTTCACCGCAGAGGCGCGGCCGATCTATCACCGCGATGACGCCAAGAAAATCATTGCCGATGTCAGGGACAATCAGGACGTTGTGGCGGCCGTAAAGGACGAACATGAGGCAACTTTGGCCTATGTGCGCACCCCGGTCGGCAAGACCTCCGCACCGCTTTACTCCTATTTCGCGCTGGTGGCCGACGACCCCTCGGTGCAGATCGTTTCCAATGCCCAGACCTGGTATATCAAGGACATGCTAAAGGAGACGAAATACAAGGATTACCCGGTACTGTCAGCCGCAGCGCCGTTCAAAGCTGGCGGCCGCGGTGGCGCCGATTATTATACCGATGTTCCCGCAGGCGATATCGCCATTAAAAATGTCTCGGACCTCTACCTCTATCCAAATACCGTGCAGGCGGTGCTGATAACAGGCGCGCAAGTCAAGAACTGGCTGGAAATGTCGGCTGGCATGTTCAACCAGATCAAGCCTGGATCGAAGGATGCGGCCCTGCTCAATCTCGACTTCCCATCCTACAATTACGATGTGATCGACGGCGTCACCTATGAGATCGATCTGTCGCAGCCAGCGAAATATGACAAGGATGGCAAGCCGGTCAATCCGGATGCAAGCCGGATCAAAAACCTGAGCTTTAACGGCAAGCCGATCGATCCCGCCCAGCAATTTGTGGTCGTCACCAACAATTACCGCGCCGGTGGTGGTGGAAAATTCCCTGACATCGCCTCAGACAAGGTGATTTTCGTCGGCCCGGATACCAATCGCGATGTCATCGTCCGCTATATCGTCGCGCAGGGTACCATCAACCCCTCGGCTGACGGCAATTGGCGCTTTGCCGCGATCCCCGACACGACCGCCAGCTTCCAGACAGGCCCCAAGGGCCGGGCGTTTGCCACTGAGGTCAAGGGCGCGAAGATCGAGGATGCCGGTGACGGCGCGGACGGTTTTGCCAATTACCGGCTGATTCTGTAAAACCACGATCCAGCTGAAACGCAAAACGCCCGGACCAAATCCGGGCGTTTTGCGTGAAAAATGATCCCTAAAATCTTTAAGCGCTGCGATCCTTGGCACCATCGGCAAACAACGAAGGTCCGTTCTGGTCAATAATCTGGCGGGCCTTGCGGAAGGTGCAATCCAGCGCATCTTCCTTGGATGTAAACATGTCGGCGCGAATGAAGCTGCGGGTCAGCGTTTCGCCATTGACGTCCTTTTCGATCCGCCCGGCCAAACGCAACTGGCTACCTTCCTTGATCGGCTCGGCATAGATCCGGCAATCGCCATGCAATTGCGGCTCGACGGAAACGGACTGCTTCGTCTCATCTGATGCTGAAGAACCCGAAAACGCCGAAAAGATCTTCGAAAGAAAGGATGCCATTGCAACTGCCCTCTGCCTGCCAACAAATATCATGGCGCAGGGACACTCACGCATCCCGGCCAAGACCAATGTCGTTTGTCGGCAAGCATGATCATAAAATCAAGCGATTTTGCTCACAGTCTATCCAATAATCACTGCTGGCCGTCTGCAAATGGCAATTTCTGCGCTTCCGGTACTCACGTACGTTAAGTACGCTCCGTTCCGGTTCTCGAAATCACCATTTTCGCCAGACCAGCCGCAATTCTTGAACAGTCTGTCAGAACCGGCGATAAAACGCTCATATCAGGCGACTGCATCCTCAGCAGGCATGGATTTCACTGCGGTTTCATTGGTCATCACACGACGGTTGCGCAGGAAAAACTGGAAACTGGTTGGCGCCCGCATCAGATAACCGGGATAGGCAGCAACCAGCCGCATCAGAACCTTGAAATCCGGCAGGTAGCCTTTGGCCAGGCCACGCAACAAGGCATAGGTATAGGCACCTTCATAGAGTTTTTGGCGGAACAGAACAGTCTCCGGATCGGCAAGCAAGATAACCGGCGTATCCTTGAGGTAATTATATTGAAGCGCCAGACAACCCTGAATCGCCACTGATTTCGGGCTATCCCAGGACACGTTGGACCAGTAGAGATTGACGCCTTCCAGGCAGCTGACATTGATCTTCGGATCGATCACCGTGTCGTTGAACAGGCAAAGCTCGATCCAGAAAACATGATCCTCGCCAGCACTGCGCAGCGCGCCATTGAAACGCAAACCGGCATTTTTCTTGAAGCGGTAAACGACGGTCGATGTCTGCGGGGGGCACTCGCGGATCATCACTTCCGCAAGTCGGCCCTTGCGGAAGGCATGGTAATTGTCACCGCAGATCAAGTCTTCATCGGAAGCAAGCGCGCGACGCGTAGCAGGAAGACTAATGAAATAGTCGGCATAATACTTGCCACGAACATGGTTGCAGAAGAAGAAATCGCCAAAGACAAGCCCGTCCAGGGCACGTTGAATGTGATCGTCGTGCCAGACGTCGTCGGAATCGAGAAAGGCTACATAGTTGACGGGATCGGCTTCAAGATAATCCAGCGCCATATTGCGCGCTTCGCCTGGTCCACCATTGTCTTTTTCAAGCAGAACGATGCGCAGATTGGGACCGGCTTCGAAATCAGCAAGTTCCTCTTTGGCGGAAATTGGCGAGCTATCGTCAACGATAACAACGCTTATCTCAACGTCACTGTCTAACTTCTGCGATTTAATCGATTCCAGAGCCCGGGATAAAATTCCCTTCTCTTTCTGGAAAAAGGGAATCACGACAGCAACCGATACACTCATCATACACCTCACGTTGCTTCAACGACACCCTTTGCCACGCATGGTTTTCAAGCCATGTGCAGCCAAGATCTGTTCGGACACCATCACTGGTGCCGCAGCGTTCACGGAAAAATCATTAATACAAAATTAAGCCTACACAACATTAGTCGAGCCAGCAACATCTAGAAACGTCATTTATTGGGTCTATTTTTTTAAGAATCATGGGAACGAAATCAGCATTACCATTATGTTACACATGTATTTTAAGGGATTTCCCAAATTGGGACAGCACTGTTAAAGCAGTAAAATTAGGAAAAACTATTCGAAATCAACATTTTGGTAAATTGATATGTATCACCCCCCTTATTGTTGGGGATTTTTTACAAACCATAAGTGGATTTATTCTAGTCAATGCAACCGAATATGATTGCATGCTTGACTGCAAAAAACGGAACTTATGGTAAATTTCTTGATAGCGTCAGTTTATGATCCATATCGAGACATGGACTGAGGCTTTCGCAGTGGTGCTTAGAACCCTGCTTTTCCTGCTTTCGCTCCAGTAGAGCGCGTCAGCAACGTCGTTCGCCTATACCCTGCCGAGGTAAAACCGTATTTTTCACTATCTGCGGCAGGATTGCTTAAAGCAGTTCCAACTTCGGGATCGATGCGTTAGCAGATAGCACTGATATTGCCGATGCTGGAAACCAGACCATGACAAAAACTGCCGTCCAAGATGCCGTTCATGCGCTTCGCGACCTTTTCCCCGCGACACCACTGCAATTGAGCGAGCACTTGAGCACGTTGTTCAATGCCAACATTTATTTGAAGCGTGAGGACCTGACGCCGGTGCGCTCCTATAAGGTGCGTGGCGCCTATAACTTCTTCCGCAAGGTTATCGCCCTGGGGCAGATCGACAAGATCTTCGTCTGCGCCTCAGCAGGCAATCATGCGCAAGGTTTCGCCTTTGCCTGCCGTCATTTCGGCGTGCATGGCGTGGTGTTCATGCCGGTGACCACGCCGCAACAGAAGATCGACAAGACCCGCAAGTTCGGTGCCGAATTCATTACCATAAGGCTGGTCGGCGATATCTTCGACCAATGCTACAAGGCCGCCCGCGACTATGTAGAGGAAGCCGACGGCCTGATGGTGCCGCCTTTCGACCATGCCGACATCATAGAAGGCCAGGCAACCGTTGCTGCCGAAATTCTGGAGCAACTGCCGGAAGAGGTCACACCCGATCTGGTGATCATGCCCGTCGGCGGCGGCGGCTTGAGTGCGGGCATGACGGGCTATCTAGCAGAAGACCTGCCGCCATCAGCCTTTCTGTTTGCCGAGCCGGTCGGCGCGCCAAGCCTGAAACGCTCATTGGAAGCGGGTGAAGTCATCACCCTGCCCAAGGTCGATAATTTTGTCGACGGTGCCGCCGTGGCGCGAATCGGCGATGCCAATTTTGCGGCCCTGAAACACTTCCCGCCCGCGCAGGTCATGCTGGTGCCGGAAAATGCGATTTGCGTGACGATCATCGACATGCTGAATGTCGAGGGCGTGGTGCTGGAACCGGCGGGCGCCTTGGCGATTGCCACACTCGGCCTGCTGGAGCGCCAATCCATCGAGGGCAAGACCGTCGTGCTTGTCGTCTCCGGCGGAAATTTCGATTTCGAGCGCCTGCCCGACGTGAAAGAACGCGCCATGCGCTATGCCGGATTGAAGAAATATTTCATCCTGCGCCTGCCGCAGCGGCCCGGCGCGTTGCGCGACTTTCTCAACCTGCTTGGCCCGGAAGACGATATCGCCCGGTTTGAATACCTCAAGAAATCCGCCCGCAATTTCGGCTCGATCCTGATCGGCATTGAAACGACGGATGCCTCGAATTTTTCCGGCCTCTTACAGCGGTTTGAGGACAACGGTCTCGGCTATGAAGACATCACCGAAAACGACATCCTGGCCAATCTGATCATCTGAGGTGTTTAAAATTGCACCGCTGTCTGCTTAAAATTTAACATTTCACCATATTCAAGAGACGGCGACTGAACGCAACAGCTAGAAAAACAGCCGAAAAACAAAGGATAAACAGGCAAAACTCCCAAAAGCGCAAGATCATTGCCAAGTTGGCACAAGAGTTGCTAGTATACAGCCAGAGTTGGCAGCTAGGGTTCCGGCGCGAGAAGCGTGACTGGTCCGAGAGCAGCCACCGGCGGGGGAGACATCCCTGTCGGGTGCACGGCGGGATAAAAGCCCGGGAGACCTCGTTAGCCAAGGGATTGGCGGCGTTGGTCTATGCCGATCCCTTTTGAAAAAAGCAAAAGGGGAAATTCATGCGCCTGTTCTCAAAACTTCTTTCTGTTTCCGTACTGTCCGCAGCTGTGTCGCTGGCCGGACTTGTCTCAGCCGATGCAGCGCCCAAGAAAGAGTTCAAGGTCGCCTGGTCGATCTATGTCGGCTGGATGCCCTGGGGCTATGCCAGCGACCATGGCATCGTCAAGAAATGGGCCGACAAATACGGCATCAAGATCGATGTCACCCAGTTTAACGATTACGTGGAATCGATGAACCAATATACCGCCGGTGCCTTCGATGCGGTGACGCTGACCAATATGGACGGTCTCTCGATTCCCGCCGCTGGCGGCGTTGATACCACGGCGGTCATCGTCGGCGACTTTTCCAATGGCAATGACGCGGTTATCCTCAAGGGTAAGGACAAGCTTGCCGATATCAAAGGCCAGAACGTCAATCTGGTCGAATTTTCCGTCTCGCATTATCTCTTGGTGCGGGCGCTGGAGAGCCTTAAACTTACGGAAAAAGACGTAAAAGTAGTCAACACGTCAGATGCCGACATGGTCGCCGCCTATAAGACCGATGACGTGACCTCGGTCGTCACCTGGAACCCGCTGGTCTCCACCATCCTCGAAGACCCGACCGCCAAAAAAGTGTTCGACAGCGCGCAAATCCCCGGCGAAATCATGGATCTGATGGTCGCCAATACCGAAGTCCTCAAGGACAATCCGGATTTCGGTAAAGCACTGGCGGGGATCTGGTATGACACGGTCAAGCTGATGATGGCCGACACAGCAGAGGGCAAGGCCGCCCGCGAGGAGATGGGCAAGGCCTCCGGCACCGACCTCAAGGGCTTTGACAGCCAGTTGGCCGCCACCAAGCTGTTCGACAAGGCAGCGGATGCCAGCACCTTCACCACCTCGCCCGGCCTGCCGAAGACCATGGATCTGGTGCGCAATTTCCTGTTTGAAAAAGGCCTACTGGGTAATGGCGCGCCGTCTGCCGACGTGATCGGCATTGAAATGCCTGACGGTAAGGTGCTGGGCGACAAGGGTAATGTGAAGTTCCGCTTCACAACCACCTATATGGATGCCGCCGCCAAAGGCGCACTCTGAAACTTATCCGGGACGCATATCCGGGGGCGGGTGATCGCCCGCCCCACCTTCCCCAAGAATTCGGAGCGACAGGATGCGCTGGATCAATCAAAAACCGAGCAATGGTGCAAAACTAGGCCTCGCCACCCTGCCCTTTGTGCTGGTGCTGCTCGCCTACGCCGCAGGCTCAGCAGCAAGGCTGGCGGAAAACGCCAATGACAAGCTGCTGCCGGGCTTTGTCGCCTTTGCCGATGCCATCAACCGTTTAGCCTTTACCGCCGATGCCCGCACTGGCGACTATATTCTCTGGACCGATACGCTGGCCAGCCTGACGCGGCTTTTCTCCGGGCTTGGCATTTCGCTGCTGATCGCGCTGACCATCGGCATGGCGATTGGGATGCTGCCCTATCTGCGTGCGCTGCTGTCGCCGTTCGTCGCCGCCATTTCCATGGTGCCGCCGCTGGCGCTGCTGCCTATTCTGTTCATCGCCATGGGCCTGGGTGAGGTGTCTAAAATCACCCTGATCGTCATCGGTGTCGCACCGATCATGATCCGTGATCTGGCACTCACCGCCCTTGCCCTGCCGCGCGAACAGATCATCAAGGCCGAAACACTTGGCGGTTCCTCGTGGCAGATCGCCATCAGGGTGGTCCTGCCACAGATCCTGCCGCGCCTGATCACCTGCCTCAGATTGCAGCTTGGTCCGGCCTTTCTGTTTCTGATCGCAGCGGAAGCGATTTCCTCCGATAGCGGCCTCGGCTACCGAATCTTCCTGGTGCGCCGTTACCTGTCCATGGACGTGATTTTTCCTTACGTGTTGTGGATCACGCTGATTGCCGTTGTCGCCGATGTCCTGCTCGACCGGTTGCGCATCGCGCTGTTTCCCTGGTCCAACCTGGAGAAAGGCGCATGAGCGGGCTGAAGATCGACAATGTCTGGAAGGAATATGGCGACCAGATTGTGCTGGAAAGCGTCTCGCTGACAGTCGCATCTCGCGCGTTCGTGGCGCTGGTCGGTCCCTCCGGCTGCGGCAAGAGCACGTTTCTGCGGATGCTGCTGGGACAGGAACGGCCGACACGCGGCACCATCCTGCTGGATGGCAAGCCGCTGCCGAAGGAGCCGGGGCCAGATCGCGGCGTCGTCTTCCAGCGCTATTCGGTGTTTCCGCACCTCACCGTGCTGGGCAATGTGCTGCTGGGTAAGGAATTGCCCGCCTCGCCGCTGGCCGGTCGTCTGTTTGGCTCTGCTCGGCGCAATGCGGTGGATGAGGCCCGCACGATGATTGCCGCCGTCGGCCTTGCCAGATCGGAGGCGAAGTATCCAGCCCAGCTTTCGGGCGGCATGCAACAGCGGCTGGCCTTGGCGCAGGCGCTGATCATGAAGCCAAAAGTGCTGCTGCTGGACGAGCCGTTCGGGGCGCTCGATCCCGGCATTCGCGCCGAAATCCACACGCTGATGAAAAAGCTCTGGCACGAAAACCCGATGACGGTGGTGATGGTCACGCATGACATGCGGGAAGCCTTCACGCTGGCCAGCCGCGTCGTCGCTTTTGAGCGTCCCCGTGACCGGCCAGAGGAAAAGCAGCGCTACGGCGCTACCATCACCAAGGATATTTCCATCTGGCCGCCTCGCCAGGCCGGAACCCCTTCCATCTTTCGCCCTGACCGGGACGGCCCGGTCGCATCCATCGGGCTTCACCGGGACGACCCGGCACATCGTCGATAGGAGATAGAAACATGCATATCCGACGCTCTGCCGAAGAGATTGCCGCCAACCGGGCGCGCTATGAGGAACACCAGAAAAACGGACTGGACTTTTCCCCGAAGGCCTTGCCGGGCAAAAGCCCGCTGCCCGCACCGGACATCGAGGTGGCGGACCTTATCCATAGCGAGACCATCCCCGGCGGCTGGTATTGGTCCACGCCGGTAAAAACCCATG
Source organism: Gillisella vitis (assembly GCF_021559775.1). Classification (GTDB taxonomy): domain Bacteria; phylum Pseudomonadota; class Alphaproteobacteria; order Rhizobiales; family Rhizobiaceae; genus Allorhizobium; species Allorhizobium ampelinum. Next base: position 1,634,767 of record NZ_CP056047.1, read on the forward strand.
AGACGCTGCGGATCGCCCTGCCCCACGGGTTTTCAACCGTCACGCTGGTCGCCTGGAACGCTGATGATCCGCCCGAACGGCTAAACCTGCCCGATACCGTCAAGATGCAATGGACCACCGGGCTTGGCAAAGGCCGGGTGATGTTTTCCGACATGGGCAAGGTGATGTTTTCGATCACTGAAGACACCAGCGGCGCGCATGATTGCCTGATGGGCGGCTCCACCGCCGCGTCCAACGCCCGCAAATATGCCAGCGCCAACAGCCAGGGCCTGCGCAATACCCGCGATAATCTCCTGATCATGGTGAGCAAGCTCGGCCTCGACAAGCGCGATATTCCAGCAAGCCTTGCCCTTTTTGCGCCTGTCCGAGTCGATGCGGACGGACGCTTCCATTGGAAGCCGGAGCTACTCAATGGCGGAGACTATATCGAGCTTCGCGCCGAGATGGAGATGATTGTCGGCTTTTCCAATTGCCCGCATCCGCTCGATCCCAATCCGCTTTACCAACCCCATCCGGTTGTCATTAGCCGGATAAAGGCCCGGCAGCCGCAAGCCGACGATCTTTGCCGCACGGCGACAGCGGAAGCCGTACGTGGCTTTGAAAACAATGCGTTTGCAGCGCTGTAAGGGAGGAAACCATGTCTGAATTCAACACCACGTCCCCCCTTCGCACGCCTGATACCGCTGTGCAGGATCACGTCATTGCGGCGGAAGCGCCATTTTCCACAGTGGTCAAGAAGGGTCAGATCCTGCGGATCGAGGACAGTTATGGCCAGCAGGCTATCGACACGCTGTTTTACAACGCCAAGGATTTGTCCGAGCGCTATTCCAATCAGGATACGATGCGCGAACAGGGTGCCGCCTATATTTCCACCGGCACCAAAATCATCTCCAATGACGGCCGGGTAATGCTGACCATGACCGCCGATAGCTGCGGACGGCATGATACCTCTGCCGGGGCCTGCTCCTGCGAAAGCAATACGGTGCGCTTTGGCCATGGTACCAAATATCTGCATGCCTGCCGCGATAACTTTGTGCTGGAAGTGGCCAAACACGGCATGAGCAAGCGCGACGTGGTGGCCAATATCAACTTCTTCATGAATGTGCCGATTGAGCCGAGCGGCCAGATGACCATTGTCGATGGCATTTCCACCCCCGGCGATTATGTCGAGCTGCAAGCCGAAATGGATGTGCTGCTGGTGATTTCCAATTGCCCGCAGATCAACAACCCCTGCAATGGTTTTGATCCGACGCCTGCCCGGGTTCTGGTCTGGGATAGCGAGGCCTGATCGATGTTCAAAAAGGTTCTGATTGCCAACCGGGGCGAAATCGCCGTCCGGATCATCAAGACATTGCGGCGTCTGGGCATTGCCTCCGTCTCCGTCTATTCCGATGCCGACCGGTTTGCACTGCATGTGCGGCTGGCCGATGAAGCCATCCGGCTTGGCCCGGCCCAGGCCAGCGAAAGCTATCTGAATGTCGAGGCGGTGATTGCCGCCTGCAAGGAAACGGGGGCTGAAGCCGTCCATCCCGGCTATGGCTTTCTCTCCGAAAATATCGGCTTTGCCGAGCGGCTACAGGCCGAAGGCATCGCCTTTATCGGCCCGACGCCGGAGAATATCGCCAGCTTCGGCCTCAAACATACAGCCCGGCAACTGGCGGCAGACAGCGGCGTGCCATTGCTGCCGGGTAGCGGCTTGCTGGACAGCGCCGAAGACGCCCTCTCGCAAGCCGAATTGATCGGCTATCCGGTGATGCTGAAATCCACGGCGGGCGGCGGCGGCATCGGCATGCAGCTCTGCCATGATGCAGCAAGCCTGCAAGCGGCCTTCGAGACGGTCCAGCGCACCGCCAAGGCCAGTTTCGGCGATGCTCGGGTCTATCTGGAGCGCTTCGTGTCCAAGGCTCGGCATGTTGAAGTGCAGATCTTTGGCGATGGACAGGGCCGGGTCATTGCGCTTGGCGAACGGGATTGCTCTCTCCAGCGCCGCAACCAGAAAGTCATCGAGGAAACCCCGGCCCCCGGCCTGTCGGAGGCAGTTCGCCAGCGCCTGCATGGGGCAGCCGTCTCGCTTGGCCGCTCGGTCCATTACCGCTCGGCAGGCACGGTGGAATTCATCTACGATCCCGCCCGCCAAGAGTTTTACTTCCTGGAGGTCAATACACGGCTTCAGGTCGAGCATCCGGTGACAGAGGCGGTGTTCGGCATCGATCTGGTGGAATGGATGATCCGTCAGGCCGCCGATGAGGATGTGCTGACCGGCAATGAACATCTGGTGCCTAAGGGTGCTGCCATCGAGGCCCGGATTTATGCCGAAATGCCCCATGCAGATTTTCGCCCCAGCGCAGGACTGCTGACGGACGTGGTGTTTCCGAAAACAGCCCGCGTCGATGGCTGGATCGAAACCGGAACCGAGGTGACACCTTATTACGACCCGATGCTGGCCAAGCTGATCGTCACAGGCAACGACCGTGAGACGGCGATTGCCGCTTTGCAATCGGCGCTATCGGCAACGTCCATTTCCGGCATCGAGACCAATCTCGATTATCTCAGCGCTATCGCCGCCTCCGATCTGTTTTTAAGCGGCGATGTGGCAACCACGGCGCTGAAGGATTTTTCCTTTGTGCCTGATGTGGTCGAGGTCATCGCCCCCGGTGCGCAATCCAGCCTTCAGGAATTGCCGGGGCGGCTGGGGCTTTGGCATGTTGGTGTGCCGCCGAGCGGACCGATGGACGCCCGCTCCTTTCGCCACGCCAACCGGCTGGTCGGCAATGGCGACGAGGTGGCGGCGCTGGAACTGACTGTCTCAGGGCCGATGCTGAAATTCTTCTCCGATGTTACCCTCGCACTGGCAGGAGCCGAGATGGCGATGACATTGGATGGCGAGCCGGTCGCGCATAACGCGGCCTTCACGGTCAAACCCGGACAGGTTCTCGCCATCGGCAGGATTTCCGGTCCCGGCCAGCGCGCCTATCTGGCAGTCTCGGGCGGCTTTGCGGCACCTGTCGTGCTTGGATCACGCGCCACTTTTGGCCTCGGCCAATTCGGCGGCAATGCCACGGGGACCCTGAAAGTTGGCCATGTGCTGCGGCTGGCTCGCAGCCCACAACCCGTCACCACGCCCGCTGATGAGCCACCGGAGCTGACGCGCGCATGGTCGGTCGGTGTGATCTATGGTCCGCATGGCGCGCCGGACTTCTTTCTGGACAGCGATATCGAAACGCTGTTTTCGACTGATTACGAGGTGCATTTCAACAGCGCCCGCACCGGGGTCCGGCTGATCGGCCCTGCTCCCAAATGGGCGCGGCAGGATGGCGGCGAGGCCGGACTGCATCCCTCCAACTTGCATGACAATCCTTATGCGATTGGTGCCATTGATTTTACCGGGGATATGCCGATCATTCTCGGTCCTGATGGCCCAAGCCTGGGCGGTTTCGTCTGCCCGGCGGTGATTACCGGAGACGAACAGTGGAAGATGGGCCAGTTTAAGCCGGGCGATACCATTCGCTTTCATCCTGTGGCGCGAGATGGGGATAGTGCCGCTGCTTCGGGAAGCGTCGAGCATGGGGTGCCACTACCGCCAGCTCAAACCCACCTCCCACCAGAAGCCGGCTCCCCCATCCTCAGCCACAATTCCAACGGTCCAGTCTCCGTCACCTATCGCCGTCAGGGTGACGACAATCTGCTGGTGGAATATGGCGAGATGCAGCTCGACATCGCCATTCGCATGCGCGTCCACTTGCTGATGCAAGCGGTCAAGGCGGCCAAGCTGCCGGGCCTGATCGACCTCACCCCCGGCATTCGGTCGCTTCAAATCCATTATGATGGCGCCAGCCTGCCCCGCGCCCGGCTGCTAGGCTTGCTCAGCGAAATCGAGGCCAGCCTGCCCCCGGCGGGAGATGTGACGGTGCCAAGCCGCACGGTCTATCTGCCGCTCTCCTGGAACGACCCGGAGGCGGAACTGGCGATGCGCAAATACCAGGAGCTGGTGCGGCCCAACGCCCCCTGGTGCCCGTCCAATATCGAGTTCATCCGCCGCATCAACGGTCTTGCCGACGAGCAGGCCGTGAAGGACACCATTTTCAACGCCCGCTATCTGGTGATGGGTCTTGGCGATGTCTATCTCGGCGCGCCGGTTGCCACGCCGCTCGATCCACGCCACCGGCTGGTGACCACCAAATACAATCCGGCCCGCACCTGGACGCCGGAAAATGCCGTTGGCATTGGTGGCGCCTATATGTGCATTTACGGTATGGAAGGTCCGGGTGGCTACCAGCTGTTTGGCCGTACCATCCAGATGTGGAACACCTGGCGGCAAACGCCGGTCTTTACCCGCGACAAGCCTTGGCTGCTGGATTTCTTCGACCAGATCCGCTTCTTCCCCGTCAGCCACGATGAGCTGATGGAGGCCCGCGCCGCCTTCCCGCATGGCGGCTATCCAATCCGTATCGAGGACGGCGCGTTTTCCTATGCAAACTACGCGGCGGAGCTGGCTGAAAATGCCGAAAGCATCGGCACGTTCAAGCGTCAGCAACAAGCAGCCTTCGAGGCGGAACGCCAGCGCTGGAAGGACCAAGGCCTAGACAGCTTCACCGCCGATGAGGACGCGAGCCCCAGTGCTGGCGGCGATATTCCAGACAATTGCTTCGGCGTCGAAAGCGCCGTCCCCGGCAATCTCTGGAAACTGCTGGTGGAGGAAGGCCAGTCCGTTGCCGCCGGCGAGACGATTGCCATCATCGAATCGATGAAGATGGAGATCACGGTGACAGCCCATGCGCCAGGAATCCTGCGGGAATTACGGGCCATCCCAGGAAAGACGATCAAAGCGGGAGACGTGATCGCTGTGCTGCAAAACCTCTGAAATGGCCAGCCTCATCGACATAATTACCGGATATCTGGAATGAAATTTCATTTATCCGGTCAAATTTTCTACTAAAAAACCAGAGAATAGATGGAGCTTTCTCGTCCTCGGCCAGATTCGGACCGATAATCATCAATATCGGAGCATGATCGACGCGGGATCGGCATGTTCGGATGCTCTGACAGTTGCGGAAAGGATCAGCCATGCCAAGCAAGACCTGTAGCATCGATACACTTGTCGTTCCGGGACTGAACGGTTCAGCCGCCGGGCATTGGCAACGGCATTGGGTTGAAGACCAGCCCTCCAGCATCATGGTCGAGCAGGACGATTGGGCTCATCCCGAGCTTGGCGCCTGGAAAGCCCGGCTGGAACAGCAGCTTGCTTCGTGTAGGTCAGGCGCTTGGATCGTTGCCCATAGCATGGGCTGCCTTCTGACCGCCCAAATGGCCGATAGTCCGCTTCGCCATCTGATCCGTGGCGCGCTGCTTGTTGCACCCTGCGACCTGAAAACCACCGAGAACCAACATCCCGATGTCATCCGATTCGGTGACATGCCCTGCCAGCGCCTGCCCTTTCCCTCATTGATGATCGGCAGCAGCAACGATCCCTATATGGATACCGAAACGTTACAGCGCACCGCGTCCTGCTGGGGCAGCAGGCTGGTCAATCTCGGCCCGGTCGGCCATATCAATCCGCAAAGCGGGTTTGGACGGTGGAGCGAAGGCTATGTTTTTCTGTCGCAACTGCAAACCGCCGTTGAAGGCCGCCGAGAAATCCAGCCCCCGAAGTCTACAAGATCAGCACCTATAAGCTTGGCTGAGCCACACGTGCATTCACACGCCTGAACATACGTACAATTTTTTTCAACCTGCCTTTGCAAGCAGAGCCTTGATTAAGGCCTCGCCTCATGATCATCATCGGAAAACCTGGATATTCCGATGACGTCCCTCTCCCCCAATCTTTCCAATCCGTTGCGCGGCATGGCCCTGATGGCGGGCTGCATGCTTGTGCTGCCGGGCATGGACGCGATTGCCAAATACATGGCCAATATCGAAGGCATGTCGCCGGGGCAGGTTACCTTTTACCGCTTCTTCTTCCAGCTTGCCTGCACCCTGCCCTTTCTCATCGCCTTGCAAGGCACCAAAGCCTTTACCGCCAAGCGGCCGTTTCTCAACCTGCTACGGGGCGCGTTGCATGGCGCGGCAAGCCTGTGTTTTTTCGCCGCCGTCAAATATATGCCGCTCGCCGATGTGTTCGCGATCTATTTCGTAGAACCATTCATCCTGACAGCGCTATCGGCGCTGTTTCTGGGCGACAAGGTCGGATGGCGGCGCTGGCTTGCCATTCTGATCGGCTTTGGCGGCGCGATGATTGTCATCCAGCCCAGTTGGGAAATTTTCGGCGCGACCTCGCTGCTGCCGGTACTCTGCGCCTTCCTGTTTGCCCTCTATATGTTTTTGAACCGCGCCATCGGTAATGCCGATTCACTAATGACCATGCAGACCATGTCGGGCGTCGGTGGCACAATCTTCATGGGCGGTGCGATGCTGATCGGCCAATCCGCAGGCAGTGCCGATTTCACTCCATCGCTTCCCACCAGCGTGACCGGTCTGCTGCTGCTGGTTCTGCTCGGTGTCCTCTCGGGCCATATACACCTTCTCGTAGTGAAGGCCTTTCGCATGGCACCGCTTTCCGTGCTCGCGCCGTTCCAGTATTTCGAGATCATTGCGGCGACCATTCTCGGCTATGTGCTATTCAATGATTTTCCGTCGCCGTCGAAATGGCTGGGCATCGGCATCATCGTCGCCTCCGGCCTGTTCATTCTATGGCGGGAACACCGCAATGCCTCTGCCGAAAAAGCTCTGGCTGCCACCTGAATACACCCAAAAAAGAGCAAATCCATATTTGGTCTTTTACTATTCGAATCCCATGCATTTTCAGGGCTTACCTGCAGCGCTGCGCATATAACGTATCGTTTCAGCTCATTGTAACCTTTTGTAAACTTCGTTCGTTATGGCGAAAGAAAGAATTGGCATTTAGATCAATCTACGGTTTCATGATGAAACGAGGTTTCGACTATGAGGGAATTTCGTCTCTCGTTTCCGGCATGTGTTATCGCCGGAAAGCAGAGATTGGACCACCATGACGTGGTTCTTCTCCAGACATATGGCCTGCCGCATGGGGTTTGCACCCATGAAGATGCAATGACGCTTCTGGTGCTGAACGGATGCTGTCCTGATAAATGCGCTGAATGGCAGAGCTATTTTATCGATTCCATGGCTTGCTACATTTTGCGCAAACGGCCGCCGGAAAACCGCATCGACCACTATAAATTGCAATGGCTGATCAGCACCTTCACCACCGATGGCAAGGCAAACTCGCCAATCGAACAGCGGCTTTTGCAACACATTTCCATGATGATGGCAGACTTGCAGAATGGGCCCATCGAGTCGCCGGTCCTGGTTGATGTCACCGAAAAGACAGTCGTAAGCAGCGTTCATCCATTGAAAAGACAGGGAAGAGAGCTGCGCAGCCGTTTTTCAAGCCGCGGTCACAAAGAGGAAAAGACCTTGCCTCTTCAGCAGCGCAAAAAACGATTTGCGCTGGGCTGAGTTTTGAGAAAAACCCCTTACGGATCTTGAGGCTTTGCGCAAGTCAGTGCAAAACTCCGCCGACAAGAAACCAAGGGAGACTTCTTTATGGATGTTCGCGCCGCCGTTGCCACCCAGGCAGGCAAGCCACTTGAAATCATGACCGTGCAGCTGGAAGGCCCAAAGGCTGGCGAAGTGCTGGTTGAAGTCAAGGCCACAGGCATCTGCCATACCGATGATTTCACCTTGTCCGGCGCTGATCCGGAAGGCCTGTTTCCGGCCATTCTCGGCCATGAAGGGGCTGGTATCGTGGTCGATGTCGGGCCGGGCGTCACCTCGCTGAAAAAGGGCGATCACGTCATTCCGCTTTACACACCCGAATGCCGCGAATGCTACTCCTGCTTGTCACGCAAGACCAATCTGTGTACCGCGATCCGCTCCACCCAGGGCCAGGGCGTCATGCCAGATGGCACGTCACGCTTTTCCATCGGCAAGGACAAGATCCATCATTACATGGGTTGCTCGACCTTCGCCAATTTCACCGTCCTGCCGGAAATCGCGCTGGCGAAGGTCAACCCGGACGCGCCTTTCGACAAGATCTGCTATATTGGCTGCGGCGTCACCACCGGCATCGGCGCGGTGATCAACACCGCCAAGGTCGAGATCGGCGCCACCGCCATCGTCTTTGGCCTGGGCGGCATCGGCCTCAACGTGCTTCAGGGCCTGCGGCTTGCAGGCGCCGACATGATCATCGGCGTCGATATCAACAATGACCGCAAGGCCTGGGGCGAGAAATTCGGCATGACGCATTTCGTCAATCCGACCGAAGTCGATGGCGACATCGTGGCCTATCTGGTCAACCTGACGAAGCGCAATGGCGACCTGATAGGTGGCGCCGATTACACGTTCGACTGCACCGGCAATACCAAGGTAATGCGCCAGGCGCTGGAATCCTCGCATCGCGGCTGGGGCAAATCGATCATCATCGGCGTCGCGGGTGCTGGCCAGGAAATTTCCACCCGTCCATTCCAGCTGGTCACGGGCCGCAACTGGATGGGGACAGCATTCGGCGGCGCGCGCGGTCGTACCGACGTTCCGAAGATTGTTGAATGGTACATGGAAGGCAAGATCCTGATCGACCCGATGATCACCCACACAATGCCACTCGAAGACATCAACAAGGGCTTTGAGCTGATGCATTCGGGGACAAGCATCCGCAGCGTGGTTCTGTATTGATGGCAAATATGCCTTATCGGGTTGACGTGCGGAGACTGGATGCATTCTCCGCACGAGACCTTTATGACCTCCTGAAAATGCGCGTCGATGTGTTTGTCGTCGAGCAGAAATGCTCCTATCCGGAGCTTGATGGCAAGGATATCGAAGCCCTGCATCTGCGGCTGACAGATGGTGATGACCTTATCGCAAGCGCCCGGATTTTAACGCCGGAGGAGCCTTCGTCCACGGTCAAGATCGGGCGTGTTGTCGTCTCGCCCTCCCATCGCGGCAAGCGGCTTGGCGATGCCTTGATGCGCGAAGCCATTGCGGCCTGTGAACAGCGTTTTCCCTCAAGTCCGATAGAACTTTCTGCCCAAAGCCATCTGCAACTTTTCTACCAGTCGTTTGGCTTTCTTCCGGTCTCGGCGGAATATCTGGAAGACGGTATTGCCCATGTCGACATGGTCCGTGCCGTCTCGATCGGGAGGGCCTGAAGCCAATGATCTATGTGGATGCCGACGCCTGCCCGGTTAAAGCCGAGGTGTTGAAAGTGGCCGAACGCCACGACATGCCAGTGACTTTCGTTGCCAATTCCGGCCTGCGCCCGTCTCGCGATCCGATGGTGACGAATGTCATCGTCTCCAATGGTTTCGATGCCGCTGACGACTGGATCGCCGAACGGGCCGGGCCAGGCGATATTGTCATCACCGCCGATGTGCCGCTGGCCGGGCGCTGCGTCGCTACGGGTGCTTTCGTCACCGGGCCGACCGGACGGATGTTCGATAAGACCAATATCGGCATGGCGACCGCCATGCGCGATCTCGGCGCCCATTTGCGCGAGACCGGTGAAAGCAAGGGCTATAACCGCGCCTTCAGCCCCCGCGACCGCTCGCAGTTTCTGGAAACACTGGATCGGCTTTGCCGTCGCTGCAAATCCCTCCGTCAGGACACGGCCCCATTATGACCTCCAAGAAAAAGCCTCGTTTCTACGCATTGAGACGCCATAGGCACAGCCCGTTCTATGCGTCTGGTCTGCTGGGACTTTTGACGTTGCCGGTCTTTCTGTGGATCAAGCCCGCCTTGGCCGTCGAATGCTCGGCCATCGTGTTTTTCGTCCTCTATATCGCCTTGATGATAAAACGCATCCCCGGCATCACCGCTGAACGCCTGAAAACCAGCCCGCAACGCGACGATGCCCCGACCATCGTCATCCCGCTGGTCAGCCTACTGGCGGTAGTGGCCGCCGTCGCCGCTCTGTTCAACGCCTTGAACCGGGCCGGTTCTCCCAGCTTGCTGGAAGTGTCGCTAGCGTTTGTGTCGGTCATCAGCGGCTGGTTCACCATTCACACCATGTTTGCCATGCATTATGCCCATGATTATTGGCGTCATCTGACAAGCAATCCCGACCCCGGCCCTTCCGGCGGTCTGGATTTTCCCGACACGCCGGAGCCAGGTGGCTATGAATTCCTGTATTTCGCCTTCGTCATCGGCATGACCGCCCAGACATCCGATGTCGCCATCACCAGCACGGCCATGCGGCGGCTGAACCTCGCCCATTCCATCGTGTCTTTCTTCTTCAACACCATCCTGGTCGCGGCAGCCGTCAACGCCGTCGTTTCGATAGCGAATTGATCAGCAGGAGCCTCTCGCATGAATATTCTATCGCAAAACACCGCCTTCGGCGGCATGCAAGGCGTGTTTTCACACCAATCCGATGTCACCGGCTGCGAAATGACCTTCGCAGTCTTTGTACCGCCGCAGGCCATCACCGAAAAGCGCCCGGTGCTCTGGTATCTGTCCGGCCTGACATGCAGCCATGCCAATGTGATGGAAAAGGGCGAATACCGTCGGCTGGCCGCTGAACTCGGCCTGATCATCGTCTGCCCGGACACCAGCCCGCGCGGCAATGATGTGCCGGACGAGCTGACCAACTGGAAAATGGGCAAGGGCGCGGCTATGTATCTGAATGCCACCGAAACGCCTTGGGCCGAACATTTCCAGATGTACAGCTACATCACCGAGGAATTACCCGCGTTGATTGCCGAACAGTTCCGCGCCGACATGAGCCGCCAGGGCATTTTCGGCCATTCTATGGGCGGCCATGGTGCATTGACCATCGCACTGAAACATCCCGACCGCTTCAAGAGCTGCTCTGCATTCGCCCCAATCGTCAGTCCGCTAAAAGCCGATTGGACGCAGGATGCTTTTGAGAAATATCTTGGCCCCGACCGTTCCCTCTGGCGGCAATACGATGCCTGCGCCCTGATCGAGGATGGAGCGCGCTTTCCGGAATTCCTGGTGGACCAAGGTAAGGCCGACAGTTTCCTGGAAACAGGTCTACAGCCCTGGTTACTGGAAGAGGCCGTGAAAAACACCGATATCGGCCTGACGCTGCGGCTGCATGAGCGCTACGACCATTCCTATTATTTCATCTCGACGTTTATGGACGATCACTTGCGCTGGCATGGCGAACGACTACAGCGCCGTGCGCCATAAATGGCGCACAAATGTTCGCTGTAGCGCCTTATATCTGCTGCATAATTTTCTCCTTAAATCGATTCCGATTTAAGGAATTATGCAGTAGGCTAATAATCATACAATTGAACGGGTCTTCAAAACATCCAGCACGATCTCCGCCCCCGCTTCACCCGCGGGGGTTTTTGTCTGCATTTTCTGCCAGACCAGATCGAAGCCCTCCACCATGGCTTGCCGCTCCCGCGTCTCGGTGGATAGTCGCTCCATCCAGCGCGCCAACGATGCGCCGCGCAATTGCTCGTTCAGATATTCCGGCACCACGACATAATCGGCAATAATGCTCGGCAAGGCGCCAGTCCAGATCTTGATCCGGCTATGCAGGAGCTTGATCAGCCAATCGGTCTTATAGGTGGAGACGACAGGCACGCCAGCCAGGCAAAGCTCCAGCAGCACCGTTCCTGAAGCAGCGATGGCCGCATCCGATTCGGCAAAGGCCCGCCACTTGGCGTCCTCCCCAACGACCACATCTGGCTTTTCCTCCCAATTGGCAACAGCCTCGCGCACCTGACGCTCCCGCCGTGGTACCGTTGGCAGCACAAACCGCGTCGGCCCATTGCGCTCGACGAAAATCCGGGCTGCATCGCGAAACACCGGTGCCAAGGCCGAGATTTCCGCGCCGCGTGATCCCGGCAGCAGCATGATGGTTTTCGGCTCCTCTGCGGCAGGAAGCGGACGCAGCAGCCGGTCTGCCCGACAGGCCAACATGGCGGGGCTGGTGACCAGCCGATGCCCGACAAAATGGGTTTCCGGCCCGCCAAGACGCTGCATCACGGCGGGCTCGAACGGCAGGACGGCCAAAACGCTATCGACATAGGCCAGCATGGCCTTGGCCCGGTATTCCTTCCACGCCCAGACGCTCGGGCAGACATAATTGATCACCGGCATAGTCGGGCAGGCCGCCCTCACCTTTTTCGCAACGCGATGGGTAAAATCCGGGCTATCCACGATCAGCAACAAATCCGGCTTGGCTGACACAATGGCTTTGGCAGTTTTGCCGATCAATGTCAGGAAACGCGGCAACTTAGCCAGGACCTGGGTAATGCCCATGACCGACAATTCCGAAAAATCAAACAGTGAGGTCAGGCCCTGCGCCTCCAGCGCCGGTCCACCGACGCCGATCAGCGTGATCTCTCCGTCATAGCGCTGCTTCAGCGCCGCGATCAGATCCGCACCCAGCAAGTCGCCAGAGACTTCGCCAGCAATGACTGCGATCTTCAGGGGCCGGTTTTCCATGCTTCACTTCCCTCAGTCGACTTCATTGAGGCTTCGCCTCACCTTAGCTTAACCAGGCTTCGCCCTCAGGTGCCAATTCAATACCGGAGATAAAAATACCCGCCGCATCGGCCTGCCTCAAGGTTTCGTGGCGTTGCAAAAGCAGCGCCCGCCCGGCCTGAACCGCAATGCCGGAAAGCCCGGCACGGGCGGCATTTTCAATGGTCGATTGCCCGATGGTCGGCAGGTCGGCGCGAATATCCTGCTGCGGTTTGCACAGCTTGACCAGCACACCACGCCGCCGCGATGAAATTCGCCCTTCGGCCCGAAGTTCAGCGACTCGCTGCAACATCCGGTCCGTGCCTTCAACCCCCTCCAGCGCAACAATGCGACCGCCAACGCTAACGGCGCCCTGGCCAACATCTAACCGGCCCAAGGCATCAGCGGCTTTGGCAGCGGCGGCAATGTCGCGCCTGTCATCATCTGTCGGTTGGGACGAACCGAGCGGCCCAAGCTCCGCCAGCAGCTGCGGGGCAATCTCATGCGCGCCCACCACCCGGCAGCCCTGCGACTCGATCAGTTGAATGACCATTTTCAGCACAGCGTCATCCCCACCCGACAGCAGGGTTTTCACCGCAAACGGCAGCTTTACCAAAAAACGAAGATTAACGTGGATCTCTTTGAAATTAGGGCGCTTTTTAACACCACCAGACATCACCACCCGTTTGATGCCATGTCGCTTTATCAGGCTCGACAGGCCCGCCATATCGCCGACCCCGATCACGGCAGACTGGAAACCGTCCCAGCGTTGGTCCGCCTCGTTTTTCAGCGGCAGGATGAAGGGATCTTCACCCGCCGCCCGCGCCGCTTCGGCGACATAGACCGGCAGCATTCCGCTGCCGGCAATGATGGCGAGACGCCCCTGCGGGCCGCTCATCCCTCAGCTCTTGCCACGAAATGGTGACGAGAGCGCCCGGTCGCTTTCGGCAACAATGAAATCCAGGATTTCAATCACCTCGGCGCAATCGGCAAACTCTTCGCGAATAGCCGCAGCCTTTTCACGAATGGCACCTTCTTCATCGAACAATGCCTTATAGGCCTTGCGGACGCGGTGAATGGTAGCGCGTTCCACCCCGGCCCGGGTCATGCCAACCACATTCAATCCACCCAGCAGGCCGGGATTGCCGTTCAGCATGCCATAGGGAATGACATCGTAGCTGCAAGCCGACAGCCCGCCGATAAAGGCCTGCCGCCCGATACGCGTGAACTGGTGAACGGCGGAACCGCCGCCGAGAATGGCCCGGTCACCGATTTTGACATGGCCAGCCAACATCACGTTGTTGGATAGAATGATATGATTGCCGAGCTGACAATCATGCGCCACATGCGAATTGGCCAGAAACAGATTGTTACTGCCGACCACCGTGTGTCCGCCACCTTCTACCGTGCCGCAATTGATCGTTACGCCTTCACGCATCGTGCAATTGTCGCCGATGGTCAAGGTTGTCTCTTCGCCGGAATGATGGATGCTCTGTGGCTCGCCACCGATAACCGCATTGGGAAATATCCGGCTATTCTTGCCGACGACGGTTTTTCCCGTGAGCACCACATGCGACAAAAACTCAGCACCGTCGCCCAACACGACCTTGGGACCGACATGGCAGAACGGTCCTATCGTCACATTTTCCCCGATCACCGCGCCATCTTCGATGACGCTGGAGGGGTGAATGCGGGCACTGGCTGGAATAACGGTCATTGCGCTTCCTTATTGACGATCATTGCCCCGATATCAGCTTCTGCGACAAGCGCGCCATCCACCTTGGCATCGCAGTGAAACTTCCAGACATTGCCGCGCTGTTTCTGCTTGGTAACGTGGAACTCCACACGGTCGCCAGGCACGACAGGCTTGCGGAACCTGGCATTGTCGATCGTCATGAAATAAACGAGATCGCCAGCCGTCCCGGCTTTGCGGGCACAGATCGCCCCTGCCGTCTGCGCCATGCCTTCAATCAGCAACACCCCTGGCATGATCGGCTGCTCAGGAAAATGTCCGGTAAACTGCGGTTCGTTTGCAGTTACATTCTTGATACCGATAGCTGCATTGTCGCCATCGATGTCGATGATGCGATCCACCAGCAGGAAGGGATAGCGATGCGGCAGGAGCTTCATGATCTCCAGAATATCCGCGCGTCCCAACTCTTTCTGCTCAACGGTCATTTCTGCCCCTTTCCAACCTTCGACTTGCCTTCAGACCGTCCCATGATCTGGGCGCAATCCCTGAGAAAATCCCCAAGCGGACGTGCCGGAATACCACCGAATTTCTCGCCCGGCGGAAGATCGCCAATAACACCGCTCATCGCGGCAATTTGAACACCGTCACCTATCTTGATATGGCCGTTAACGCCAGAGCCACCACCAATCAATACGCCATCGCCAATCACCGTGCTGCCGGCAATGCCGACCTGGGCTACGATGCCGCAATGGCGGCCGATGCGCACGTTGTGAGCGATCTGGACTTGATTGTCGATCTTGGTTCCTTCGCCGATCACCGTGTCATCCATCGTGCCGCGGTCAATCGTCGTATTGGCGCCGATTTCCACATTGTCCTGGATAATCACCCGTCCGATCTGCACGATTTTCACCATGCCACGCGGGCCTGGCGCATAACCAAAACCGTCCTGGCCGATGCGCGCCCCGTTATGGATGATAACGCCATTGCCGATATAGCTAGCGATAATACTGGTGCCTGCGGCAATCGAACAATCGCGGCCGATCTTGACACCACGGCCAATCACTGAGCCCGCGCCGATCAGACTGCCAGCGCCGATTTCCACATCCGCACCAATCACCGCCATCGGCTCGACCACAACCCCATCTTCAAGACGGGCAGTCGGATCGACAAAGGCCGCAGGAGAAATGTCGGCAGCGCCTGGCCGGGTAACAGGCAAAGGCTGTTTGCCATCTTGATGCAGGAACTGCCCTGCGATAGCAAAAGCTGCATGCGGGTTTTTGATCAGCAGAACCGGAATATGCTCCGGGATCAGCGAACGCAGCGCAGCATCGCAAAGGATGGCCCCGGCCTCACAGGTTTCGAGTTCGGCTTTGTTGCGCCTCGACAGGATATAGCAAATATCGCTCTGCTTTGCCCGATAGACAGGCGCCACCGAACGAATGACGCGGTCACCCGCCTCATCCTGTAACAGTTCCGCCCCAAGACGGTCCGCCAGTTCTTTCAAACTGACGCCCGCGTGGGGCGGATAAAAAGTTTCATGCTCCATCACACCAATGTCCCAGACGAGTGAGTTTGTCTGAGGTTCGGACTATAGAAATCAGAACTGGTTCGCAATGGAGAATCGGAACTGCTGCACCTTGTCGTAATCTTCCTTGAGGATAGGCTGTGCGTAATCGAAGCGCAGCGGACCGAAAGGAGATGCCCAGACGATGCCGGCACCAACAGATGCACGCCATGCCATGTCTTCGCCCTGTGCTCCACCGCTGTTCTTCACGTCATTGCCGTAAAGCGTACCGGCATCAGAGAAGACAGCGATACGGAAGCCTGCATCCTGCGGAACGCCCGGAATGGGCATGCTCGCTTCAGCAGAGGCGGTGAAATAGGTGGTGCCACCCAAGGAGTCGTCGTTGCGGTTCGGCATACGAACACCAATACCGTTGTTCTCGAAGCCGCGGATTTCCTTACCGCCGATCTGGAACTGATCGAAGACGTTCAGGTTATCACCTGTAGCCATGACATGACCGGCGCCGAAAGACAGCGATCCGATAATATCCTGCTCATCCGACAGGCTCTTGAAGATACGAGCCTTACCATAGAGCTTGTAGTACTCGGAATCGCCACCGAGACCGGCAAACTCGTGGGTGAATGTCGCATAGATGCCTTCATGCGGCAGATTTTTATCATCCAGCGTATTGTAGGTCAAAGTCTGCGAAACCGAAGACACGACCCATGGGCTGCCGTTGATTAGATCCTGATAAGGCTGCGACAGGGATGTCGTCCAGTCGTCGACGCCCTTGTACTTGATCTGCTTGTAGGTGTAGCGGAACGTCGTTGCCAGATCTTCAGTAATCGGCGCCGTGACGCGCAGGGTGCCACCCTGTTCGTTGTAATCATAATAATCGTTGCTGCTCGTGCTGCTCTTGAACAGGTCGAAACCAACAGCAAGGCGATAGCCGAGGAAGTAGGGCTCGGTGAATGACAGATTGTAGGTCTGGCTGTCATCCGTACCGGCACCAGCCGCAATACGGATATACTGACCGCGACCGAGGAAGTTCTTTTCTTCCACCGAAGCTTCCAGGATCAGGCCATCGCCACCAACGGAGTAGCCAGCGCCAATACCGAAGGAGCCAGTCGACTGATCTTCGACATTGACGACAATGATGACGCGGTCTGGAGCACTGCCCTGAGCCGTCGTGATATTGACCGAGCTGAAGTAGCCCAAAGCTTCAAGACGACGCTTGGCGCGGGTAATGACTTCCTGGTTGAAAGCATCGCCTTCACTGATGTCGAATTCGCGACGAATAACGTAATCGCGTGTCCTTGTATTGCCCTTGACTTCGATACGCTCGACATAGGCGCGCTCACCCTGGTCAACCATATAGGTGACACCGATCGTGCCATTGCCCATATCGCGGTTGCCGCGCGGAACGACGCGGGCAAAGGGATAACCCTTGGCAGAGACGCGCTGTTGGATCGCTTCCATCGACTTCTGGATTTCGCGGGCGCTGTAAACGCCGCCCGGCGACGTTGTCACCAGACCCTTCAACTCAGTCGGGTCCACGCCTTCAACAGAGCTTTCGACATTAATATCGGAAAACTTGTAACGCTGACCTTCATCAACCGTGATGTTGACGGTGTATTCGTTGGTCTGCTCGTTCAGCGATGCATCCGAAGACGTGATCCGGAAATCGGCATAACCATGATTGTAATAGAACTGACGCAGAGCTTCCTCGTCAGCCTTCAACTTGTCGTCGTTATAGACATCCTTACGGGTCAGGAACGACAAAGGATTGGACTTCTTGGTGCTGATAACGGCCGCAAGGCGGCTATCGCCATAGGCGTGATTGCCGACGAAGTTGATGGCAGCGATTTTGGTACGATCACCTTCATTGATGACAAAAGCGAGATTGACGCGACCAGGGCCAACCGGCGCGGTCTGCGTCGTGACTTCAACTTCACTGCGGCCAATGGCGGCATAGGCCTGCTTGATGCGGTTTATATCGGCCTGGATGAGTTCCTGGCTATAAGGACCAAGCGGCTGCGTCTGAACAACAGTCGTCAGCTTGTCATCTTTGATCTTGCGGTTGCCGTTGAACACGACCTGGTTGACCAACTGGTTCTCGTTGACCGTAACCACCAGGGCGCTGCCGGAAACCGAAATCTTCACATCGGAAAAATAACCCGTTGCGTAAAGACGCTTTACCGAGTCGTCGATGTCGGAATTGGAAAAGGCTTTTCCAGGCTGGATCGTCAAGTTGGAACGAACAGCCTCCGTCCCGACACGCGTCGCACCACGCACATCGATCCGCTGGATCAAGGCCGCATTGGCAACAGAGGCAGATGCCACAACGGCGAGGCCTGCACTTAACGAAACTACACCAGCAGACAGCGCAATCGCTGACACCGCGTTCAAAAATTTTGAACCAGCCTTCATGTGAACTTCTAACCTTTTTTCCGTTGTCCCTCGGTCTTTAAACCGACTCCGGTCCGTTGGTGGTTTTAACCGCTTTTGCTCTACAAGCAAGACCAGTGGTTAATTTCCATTTACTTCGTTTCAACACGTGGCGTATTCGCCACTACCAAGTTGAAACATCGTAAACAAATCCTTATCATCAATGCAAGAACCACTCAGCCAATCAACCTGCTGATGTCGTTCCATGTAGCGAACACCATCAGCGACAGAATCATGACCATTCCCACCTTGAACGCGATTTCCTGCGCACCGGCACTGACTGGTTTTCCTCGTACTGCTTCTAGCGCATAGAGGATTAAATGGCCGCCATCAAGCACCGGAACCGGCATAAGGTTCAGTAACCCAATGGAAACCGACAAAACTGCCGCCAATTGCAGCAAAGCTACAACACCAAGTGTCGCAACCTGACCAGATGCCTGCGCTACCCTGATAGGTCCCCCCAGCTGATCGGCATTCATTCGGCCAGCAAACAGGTTTGCCAGATAATCATAAGTACCCGTCACGATATTCCAGGTCTGATCGACCCCGGCGCTAACCGATTCGATAAGCCCCAGTTTTTCCACACGAAAATTGCCGCTGGCTGCCGTCGTCATGATGCCAATTTGGCCGACTTCCATCTTATTGCCGAAACGGTCGGAGGTTTCGGTCCGGCGCGGCGTCATCGATAGGTCCATCTGGGCCTCACCACGCTTGACCGTGACGACGATTGGCACAAGCGGGCGAACGCTCACATAGCGGACCACATCATCGAAGGTCTTGACGCTGCTGCCATCGAGCGCCACCAGAATGTCTCCGGGCTGCACACCGGCTTCAGCCGCCGCACTCGCAGGCTTGACCTCTGCCACGACAGGATCGGAAACGGGCTTTCCATAAAGGCTGAATGTGACCGAGAAAATTAAAATTGCCAGCAGGAAATTTGCAATTGGCCCGGCGGCAACAGTGGCTGCCCTTTTCCACAATTTTGCACCATTCAGCGTGCGGGCGCGATCCTCAGGGCTCAGCGCCTCAAACTCCGCGGTATCGGTCTTGCTGGACGCATCGGCATCACCGAAGAAGCGCACATAGCCACCCAACGGAATGGCGCTCAGTTTCCAGCGCGTGCCGTGGCGGTCATTGAAGCCGACCAGTTCCGGGCCAAATCCCAACGAGAATGCGAGAATCTTGATACCCGACCAGCGCCCAACCAGATAATGGCCCATTTCATGCACGAAAACGATCAGCGACAGGACCAGAACGAAGGGAATGATATAACCCGTCAGGAAACCGATAACAGCCATAGCACGCCCTTCTCAAACACTCGCTTTACCTATGCGCCAGATTGGCACCGCCGTAAAGGATACACATCACCATTGGTGAACAGCAGAAACTGACTGGTCGTCAACCGTTCGTCAGTGACCGGCGAAATCGAACAACAGTCCACCAACCGAATCGGTCACTCCGTTGTTGATGGCAGCAACGATCATAGCAATCAGAAATGCCGCGAAGCTTGCGGTCGCCAGTCCGTCAACACGATCCATCACGCCGCCGTGACCGGGAATGAGATGACTGGAATCCTTAGCGCCACAGCGGCGCTTGACGAAGGATTCGAACAGGTCTCCCATTTGGCTACAGATGGACAGGACCAGAGCCAACGCAGGTATCCACCAGCCATAGACCGTGAAATAGGATGCCGTCACCGCGTACCCGCCGATGACGGCCGCCACGGTTCCACCGATGGCACCGGACCAGGTTTTGCCCGGCGATATGCGGGGCGCCAGCTTCGGGCCACCGAGCGTGCGTCCAACGAAATAGGCGAAAATATCCGTGCTCCAGACAATGACGAAGACAAAAAGCATGGCGACAAAGCCGATGGCATCGTCATCGCGAATGGCAGCCAAAGTCACAATACAAGCTCCGGCATAAAATACGCCACCGGCAAGCCACCAGGACCAGCGACGCAAAAATGTAAGAAAAACAAGCGTCAAAGTGAAGCCGGACAGCAAGGGTAGGCTCAAAGAGGTATCACCCGCCACAACATTGCCGGCAATGACAGCAACCGAAAGCCAGCCAATGGCAAGGCCACGGATACTGACTTCGTCGAGCCGGGTCATCGTCGACCATTCCCAGAACACGGCGAGGCCGATCACAGCGGCGAGCCCCCGGAAAGGCAGGCCACCGGTCCAGGTGGCGGCGAGTACCACCGCGACCATGACGATGGAGGACAAGATACGGAGCCTGAGTTCTCTGGTCATGGCTGGCTACGATCCGGCAACAACGGCGGCGGCTGGTGCCAGACCGCCGAATCGCCGACTGCGGGAGGCATAGAGTTCCAAGGTCGCCAGAAAGCTCTCGCGGCTAAAATCGGGCCAATATTCCGGCACGAAGATCAATTCGGAATAGGCGGCCTGCCAGAGCAGGAAATTCGACAGGCGTTCCTCGCCGCTGGTGCGGATGATCAGATCCGGATCAGGTATTCCCGCCGTATCCAATCTGGCGGAAATCGCCTCCTGTGTAATGGCGCTGGCAGGTAAAAGTCCTGCCTGCACATCGCGCACCAGGGCTGAAACTGCCCTGGTCATCTCATCGCGCGCACCATAATTGAAGGCAATCACCATAGTCATGCCGGTATTGGTGCGGGTGGTCTCCTCTGCTTCGATCAGCAGCTTGAGAATATCGCTCTTCAGCGTGCTGCGCTCACCGATGATCCGTACCCGTACGTTATTGGCACGAAGCTCGGCAAGGTCGCGGCGCACGAAGGTCTTGAGCAAACCGAACAGGTCAGTGATCTCGGTTTCCGGCCTGCGCCAGTTTTCCGATGAAAACGCAAACAGGGTCAGATAGCGCACGCCGACTTCGCCTGCCGTGCGAACCACTGTCTGCAAGGCTTCCATTCCCTGCCGATGGCCATAAGCGCGCGGCATGCCACGCTGATTGGCCCAGCGTCCGTTGCCATCCATAATGATGGCAACGTGCTCGGGAACGGCGGAAATATCCAAAGTCGTCATATCAGGTCCTGCATTGGCGTCGCAGAGAAGGCAAAAGGTGCAGACTAGACCTGCATGATTTCCTTTTCCTTTTCGGCAAGCAAGCGATCGATATCGGAAATCGTGTCATCCGTCATCTTTTGCAGCTTTTCCGAAAGGCTTCGCGCATCGTCCTTGCCGATTTCGCCATCCTTTTCAGCCTTTTTCAGGCTGTCCATGCCATCGCGGCGAACATGGCGGATCGCGACTTTCGAGTTTTCGGCATAACCATGCGCCACTTTGACCAGCGACTTGCGGCGCTCTTCATTCAGTTCCGGCAGCGGAATGCGCAGGTTTTGGCCGTCGACAATCGGATTGAGGCCGAGATTGGATTCCCGGATCGCCCTGTCGACCGCACCGACCATGCTCTTGTCCCAGATAGAGACGCCCAGCATGCGCGGTTCCGGCACGGTGATATTGGCCACGGTGTTCAGCGCAACGCGAGAACCATAGGCTTCAACCATGACCGGGTCGAGAATATTGGCCGAGGCGCGACCAGTGCGCAACGAGGCGAGGTCGCTCTTGAATGCGTTAATCGCGCCATCCATGCGGCGCTTGATATCGTTGAGATCAATACCTGCTGTCATCTTACAGTCTCCGACAATTCTTCAGTGACGCCTTGAAAACGTGAAACGATCCGTCTGTCAATCGGTCCCGGCTGCCATTCGCCTCCGTCAATCGTCATTAACGACTGTTTTCACACCACCGCCTTGCAGGATGGCGCTGAAGCCACCCTTTTCGTGGATGGAGAAGACGATGATCGGGATCCGGTTTTCCCGCGCCAGGGCAACGGCGGTAACATCCATTACCGCAAGGCCCTTTTCCAGCACTTCAGCATGGGTAATATGGTCGAAACGGGTGGCTGTCGGGTCCTTCTTTGGGTCGGCGGAATAGATGCCATCCACTTGGGTGCCCTTGAAAATCGCCTGCGCACCCATTTCGGCAGCCCTCAATGCAGCGGCAGAATCGGTGGTGAAGAATGGATTGCCGGTGCCGCCAGCGAAAATCACCACCCTACCCTGCGACAGATGATGAACCGCAACGCGCTGCGAAAAACTCTCACAGATTTCCGGCATGGCAATGGCTGAAAGCACCACGGTGTCGATGTCCAGCTTACGCAGCGAGGTTGCTAGCGCCAGCGCATTGATAACCGTACCAAGCATGCCCATATGGTCGCCGGTCACTCTGTCGCCACCCTTCGAGGCAACGGCCACGCCGCGAAAGATATTGCCGCCGCCGACCACGACGCCGACTTCGACGCCCATGGCGCGCGCCTCGGCAATATCGCCGGCGATCCGATCGGCGACCGCGACATCAATGCCGAAGCCCTGGCTGCCCATCAGGGCTTCACCGGAGGCTTTGAGAAGAACTCGTTGATAAATGGGCTTGGAGGTCATGGTCTCTCCTGAAATTGAACCTGCCGCCTGATGAAACACCCCGCCTTGAGACCGGCGGATGATGAAACAGAGGCCGCAATGGTGAAAAACGTCACGAAGTGTGCCGCAGCGAACAAGAAGCGCGGGCGCCAGCAATGCCGGATACACGAAGGGCACCGCGTTGTCACGCGATGCCCTGACTTTTCCCATGATTGGAATGTTTTACGGTAAAGACCGATCAGCCCTTGGCGACAGCAGCCACTTCGGCGGCGAAATCGCTCTCTTCCTTCTCAATGCCTTCACCCAGCAGAAGGCGGGCGATGCCGGTGATCTCGATTGGCGCGCCAACGTCCTTTTCGGCTTCCTTGAGGGCGGCGGCAACGGTCAGGTCAGGATTGATAACGAAAGCCTGCGACAGCAGGGCCACGTCTTCGAAGAACTTGCGCATCCGGCCTTCAACCATCTTTTCAATGATGTTTTCCGGCTTGCCCGATTCGCGCGACTGCTCGATGAACACATTGCGCTCGCGTTCGGCAACAGCGGCATCTACTTCTTCAGCGCGCACAGCCAGCGGGTTGGTGGCAGCAACATGCATGGCGATCTGGCGACCGATCGTGTTGAGCGCTTCCTTGTTGCCGGTGGACTTCAGGGCAACCAGCACGCCGAGCTTGCCGAGACCGTCAGCAACAGCATTGTGGACGTAAGTTGCGACAACGCCGTCCTCAACCTTCAGCTGGGTGGCGCGGCGCAGAGCCATGTTCTCGCCAATGGTCGCAATCGCGTCCTTGATCGAGTCGGAAACCGACTTGCCGGTCGCGGCATAAGTCGCGGCATTGATGGAATCAACCGTGCCGTCGGTGGAGAGAGCGACGTTGGAGATGCCGCGAACCATATCCTGGAAGGCATCGTTGCGGGCAACGAAGTCGGTTTCGGAATTGACTTCGACGACCACGGCGGTTGTGCCGGAGCTGGCAATACCGATCAGGCCTTCGGCTGCGGTGCGACCGGACTTCTTGTCGGCCTTGGCAATGCCCTTGGCGCGCAGCCAGTCGATGGATGCTTCCATGTCGCCGCCATTTTCAGCCAGCGCCTTTTTGCAATCCATCATGCCTGCGCCGGACTTTTCGCGCAGTTCCTTCACCATTGCAGCAGTGATCTCGGTCATTGTTTGCCTCTTTGTCTGTTCAGGGGCGGGCGGCAGGACAGAAACCTGCAACCGGCGCCCGGATTGGGCACGACTTGTACCCGGAAATGTTACAGCGTGATGAAATCAGTGTCATCACACGCACGGGGAACCATAAGATGGCGCCCGGGGATAAGACCCTATTCAAAGGAGCGGGCCGCCGCACAGCCTGACGCTGACGGGCGGCCCATCAATCCTGTAGAAAAGGCTGGCCTCTAAAAAAGGCTGGCCTTTACAAAGGGCGGGTCACACCCGCCCTCATCCGGTCAAGGCATCAAGCCTCGGCGGAGCCTTCCAGAGCAGGCTCGATTGGAGCTTCAACCGAAGCGCCGATATCGCGGCCAGACGAGCCCTGCTGACGGGCAATGCCGTCGATGGCAGCGCGCGAGATCAGGTCGCAGTAAAGAGCGATGGCGCGCGAAGCGTCGTCATTGCCCGGGATCGGGTAATCGATCAGGTCCGGATCGCAGTTCGAGTCGATGATGGCAACGACCGGAATGCCCAGGCGCTTGGCTTCATCGATAGCGATCTTTTCCTTGTTGGTGTCAACGATCACCATCAGGTCCGGGGTGCCGCCCATGTCGCGGATACCGCCGAGAGCCTTGTCGAGCTTTTCGCGCTCGCGCTCAAGGTTCAAACGTTCCTTCTTCGTGAAGCCCTGAGCTTCCGAATTGAGGATTTCGTCGAGCTTGCGCAGGCGCTGGATCGAATTGGAAATGGTCTTCCAGTTGGTCATCATGCCGCCGAGCCAGCGGGAATTGACGTAATACTGGGCCGAACGCTTGGCAGCATCGGCAATCAGGTCAGAGGCCTGACGCTTGGTGCCGACGAACAGAACGCGACCGCCACGGGCAACCGTGTCAGATACGACCTGCAGGGCGCGCGACAGCATCGGTACGGTCTGAGCCAGATCGATGATGTGGATGTTGTTACGGTCGCCGAAGATATACGGCTTCATCTTCGGGTTCCAGCGATGTGTCTGGTGGCCGAAGTGAACGCCAGCTTCCAGAAGCTGACGCATGCTAAAATCAGGCAATGCCATGCCTTTTTCTCCTTTTCCGGTTGAACCCCCGTGAAGCAAACAGCGTCTTTTTCAAAACGCCACCGGGCGGAACGGACCGGATGTCTCCCGGCCTATCCCAAGCTTCACGTGTGGAATGCCGGTCGCATAGAACGATTTGACGGCCAAGGCAAGACTATTGCATAATTCTTTAGACCGGAATCGGTTTAAAGAGAAAATTATGCAACACATATAGAGCCACAGCGAACCATTGTGCGCTATATATGGCGCACAATGGTTCGCTGTGGGGCCAAGAAAAAGCCTGCAATTGCTACTTTTGCGCCTTGCAGGCCGTCGGTGACAGCAATTCCAACTTGGAAAGCTTGCCTGTCAGGACAACATCACCGTAATCCAGCGTCAGATCCCGCGTCACCCCATTGTCATAGAGGTCGAAGGACTGGGTATAGACCGGCAATTGATCGCCATCCGACTTGTCCTCATAATAGGCGATGGCGACCGGCCAATAGGTACGGCCCGACAGGGGGTCCTTGGTATCGCCCGTCAGCTTTTTCGATGTCCCCAGCACCGTCGTGGTCAAATAGCTTTTGTCGCCGTCTTCCGTGCCATCAAACACGCGAGCCTCGAAGAAGCGATTACCCTTCCTGGCCTTATCTATCATATCGATCATATGTTGAGCCGGAAAACGAGCCGAGGCCAGTTCCAGCTCCTTTTTCTGCGGTTCCTTCAACTCAATGCGAAGACCGTCTGTTTTCGCCGCAGCCGCTCCTTTGACATCCTTGTCCAGCTTGTCGTCGGTAAAACTTTTCGACTCGAAATCGAATCGTCTGGCTGCCATGTCCTCGAAAGTCCGAACCTG
Organism: Gillisella vitis; assembly: GCF_021559775.1. Taxonomy (GTDB): domain Bacteria; phylum Pseudomonadota; class Alphaproteobacteria; order Rhizobiales; family Rhizobiaceae; genus Allorhizobium; species Allorhizobium ampelinum. The sequence continues at coordinate 1,660,324 of NZ_CP056047.1, forward strand.
CTGGTCCGTCACGCTGACCTGATCGCCAGTCTCGATTTTGGTGACGAATCGGAAGCTGGTGGAATAGCCATCGCAAGCCGAGCCATTGAACTCATAGACCATCCGGCCGCTCATATTATCGACGCCGGACTGGTCGGTCGCCTTTTTCAGCTGGATATCATAGGTGGCGCGATGTGGCGCAAGATCGCCTACAGCCTGCGGATCGACCTTCACGGGTGTCACAGCCGTGTTTGCCGTCAATGCCATAACAAGGGCCAAGGTCAACTGCGGCATGCATATTCTCCTGTTGCGGTCTGGCTTGATGCTATAAGAACTGAGTTGTCAAAAGCGAGGCGCTTACGCAACTTGCCTGAGTTTATCACCACGTTTCCGTTTTCATGCTAGCCGGGATTTGATCATGTCCGACACTATCGACAGCCGCCTTGCCGCCCTTGGCATTACCTTGCCCCAGGCCGCAGCACCTGCTGCCAATTATGTACCCTATGTCATCAGCGGCAACCTACTTTATCTCTCTGGCCAATTGCCGATGGAAGCCGGCAAAATTGCCGTGAGCGGCCTGGTCGGCAGCGATGTGGACCTGGCTTCGGCCCAGCGCGCCGCCGAGCTGTGCGCCATCAATATTCTGGCTCAGGCAAAATCGGCACTGGACGGCGACCTTTCCCGCATTGCCCGCGTCATCAAGCTCAACGGCTTCGTGGCCTCAGGCCCCGGCTTTACCGATCAGCATCTGGTGATCAACGGCGCTTCCAACCTGATCGCCTCGGTGCTGGGTGAGGCGGGCAAACACGCCCGCGCCGCCGTTGGCATGGCCGCCCTGCCCCTGAACGCCGCCGTCGAAATCGATGCCATCCTGGAGATCCGCCTGTGAGGGATGCCAGCTGGATCAAGGAGCGCCCGGTTGCCCATCGCGGTTTTCACGACCAGAACAAACTTGTCTGGGAAAATACGCTGTCGGCTGCCGCCCGCGCCATAGAGGCCGGTTTTGCCATCGAATGCGACCTGCAATATACCACGGACAGCGTACCGGTGGTGTTTCACGACGACGACATGCAGCGCCTGTGCAACATGACCGGCGACGTGCGCGCCCGAACCTCGGCGGAACTGAAAATGATGTCGGTCGGCGGTACAGCCGACAAGGTGCCGACGCTGCGGCAATTGCTTGATCTGGTCAAGGGCCAGGTGCCGTTGATCATCGAGCTGAAAGGCCGGCTTGGCGACGACGAGGGCTTTGTCGAGGATGTGCTGGAGGTTCTCACCGGCTACCAGGGCAAAGTCGCGCTGATGAGCTTCGACCATCATCTTTTGAAAGAGCTGAAGGCCAATGATTGCCCCTACCCAGTCGGGTTGACTGCCGAGGGTGCCAAGCCGGAAAATTTCTTTGTCCATGACGAGGCCATGCAGCTGGGTCTGGATTTCATCTCCTATTGCGTCGCTCATCTGCCAAACAGCTTCATCGACGCGCAGCGGCAGAAAAACATTCCAGTGATCACCTGGACGGTGCGGGATGAAATCATGCGCGCCCACACCTATACTTATGCCGATCAAATGACGTTTGAAGGCTTTGACCCGCGCGACACCGCGGCATCATAACCTTATAATGGAGTGGCATGACACAAGAGGTCATCATCCGGGTCGAGCAGTCTTTCAAGGCGATCGACAGACACGCATGGAACAGGCTTTCCGGTGCCGCCAAGGCATCGGGAGGCGAAGCCTATAATCCGTTCAACAGCTGGGCCTATCTTTCGGCATTGGAAGAATCAGGCTCGGCCACCGCCAAAACCGGCTGGCTCGGCCATCATCTGGTGATGGAGGATGGCGACGGGCAATTGATTGGTGCCATGCCCTGTTATCTCAAAAACCATAGCCGGGGCGAATATGTCTTCGACCAGGGCTGGGCCGATGCATTTGAGCGAGCGGGCGGCCAATATTATCCGAAATTACAGGCGTCCATCCCGTTTACGCCAGCGACAGGCCCAAGGCTGATGGTTGCAGATGGCGTCGAGCCGGAAAGCGCCCGCGCCTCGCTGGCCGCCAGCTTTGCGGAAATATCCCGCAAGCTCGGCGTCTCCTCGGCTCATGCGACCTTCCTGCCGGAAAACGAGCTGGAGCATTTCGAGGATGCGGATTTCCTGCACCGGCTGGATCAGCAATTCCACTTCATCAATCAGGGCTACGCCAATCACGACGCCTTTCTGGAAACGTTAGCGTCGCGCAAACGCAAAGCCTTGAAGAAGGAGCGGCGGGCGGCGCTGGAAAACGGCATCACCATCGATTGGCTGACGGGCAGCGACCTGACCGAAGCGATCTGGGACCAGTTTTTCACCTTCTACATGGATACCGGCAGCCGCAAATGGGGCAAGCCCTACCTGACCCGGCAATTCTATTCGCTGATTGGCGAGCGCATGGCCGAGGACATTCTGCTGGTGATGGCCAAACGCGACGGTCGATATGTGGCGGGTGCCATCAACTTTATCGGCGAGGACACGCTGTTTGGTCGCCATTGGGGCTGCATCGAGGATCACCCCTTCCTGCATTTCGAGGTCTGCTACCATCAGGCCATCGACTTCGCCCTGGCCAAGGGGCTGAAAAAGGTCGAAGCGGGTGCGCAGGGCGAGCATAAGTTGGCGCGCGGCTACCAGCCGGTTACCACCCATTCCGCCCATTACATCGCCCATCCGGGCCTACGCCGGGCCATTGCCGATTATCTGGAACGCGAGCGCGAAGAGGTGGAGCACATCGGCGCCTATCTCGGCGAACATACGCCGTTTCGCAAGGGCGAGCGCCAACCGCGCGACGGCGAGGAAATCGACGGCTGACCTTGATTGAGAGGTTAGAAGCAGAATAGACAAGACCCGGTAACGGAGACAGATAATGACCATTTCGGCCTATGATCCAGACAATATTTTCGCCAAGATCCTCAAGGGCGACATCCCCTCGATCAAGCTGTATGAGGATGACGACGCGCTGGCCTTCATGGATGTGATGCCGCAGGCGGCGGGCCATTGCCTGGTGATTCCAAAGCAGGGATCGCGCAATCTGCTGGACGCTGATCCGGCTGTGCTGGCAAAACTCATCCCGGTCGTGCAGACATTAGCCGTTGCAGTCAAACAGGCCTTCGATGCCGACGGTGTCTACGTTGCGCAATTCAACGAGCCTGCCGCAGGCCAGACCGTGTTTCATTTGCATTTCCACGTCATCCCCCGCCATGACGGGCAGCCGTTGAAGCCGCATGTGGGTGGCATGGAAAATATCGACGTGCTGAAGGCCAATGCCGCGAAGATTATCGAAGCGCTATAGCATCGTGCAGAACACTGGAGTCAGCACGATGCTATAGGTTTTTGTTTTTATGCATTTCCGGACGGAAAACCGCTTCACACTTTTCCTGGAAATGCTCTACAGGACAAACAAACCTACCGCCAAAACACCCAGCGACACCAGAACGCCAACGATGATCCGCTGACCGGCAAGCAGGAACGCTGCAAAACCGACGGCGGTAGCCGTGAGCCGCAACCAGAGCGGCGAATGTTCAAGTGTGCCGGTTGGAAAGACGATCAGCTTGGCCGTCACGGCCATGACCAGGGCCGTGGCAACCGCCCTCACCCAATAGAGCGGCTCGGAACCTTCCTGAAGGCGGTTTCCGGCCAGCACGCCCAGCCAGCGCCAGAGATCGGTCGCCAGCCAGCCTGCGACGATGATAACCAGATAGGGCCAGAACTCCGCCATCATAGCTCCTCCGACAGGTTTTCAACTGGACGAATATCCGAGGGCTCATGGCTTCGGCGGCGGATTTGCCGGTCGATCAGATAGGCAATCGTGCCACCACCCAGGCCTGCGATCAGGATGTCGAAACCTGGGACCGCCAGTGCCAGCAGCGGCCCGGAGACGATGCCGATCACAAAGGCGATCTTCACCACCCGCTGCTTGCCAGTCGCCCAGATCGAGGCGACAAAATAGACCGGCGTGAGGAAAAACAGCAGACCGGCGACGAGCGGCGGCAGGCTGGAGACAAGGCCATAGCACACACCGACCAGAATGGTGTTGACCGCCACCAAAGTCAGGCCGAATCCTGCGAAAAACGCCACCCGACCTTCCCGAGGCACGGTCTTCAGATTGCCCATCGCATAGACCCAGGCGGTAATCGCGACGAAATGCGACAGGAACAGCAGAAGCCAGGTCGGGGTGCGTTGGCTGCGCATTTCCGGCACCAGCGAGGCAACCATCGGCATCATCCGGATCGAGGAAAGCGACACGGCCAGAAAACAGGCCAGCAGATTGGCTCCGCTCGACATCATGCCGATCAGGATCATCTTGGCAGGCAAGGCCCAGATGATCACGGTCATGAACATCGCTTCATTGCGGCTGACGCCGCTTTGCAATGCGAAGGCGCTGAAGCCGACAAACGATACCATGAGAATAATCGCCGGCAGGCTGAAAAGGCCGCGCATGCCCGTGAAGAACCAGCGCAACTGGCTGCGGTCGGCAAGGAGGAGAGATGACATAAGATTTCCAGCAAAAGTCGAAGCGTTACAGCGCATTGCGTTGAAAAATCAGCGCTTCCGCTCATGACAATGCCGGGCAAACTGCCCGGCATTGATGCTGTCAAAAATTTGACCGTTCTTCCAAAAGAATTACTTCTTTTTCGGCACCTTTGGAACCGTGGTTTTCTTGGCCACCGGCTTGGTCTCCTTCAAGGCCTCGACTTCCGGCTCAGCCTTGGCGACTTTTTTAGCCTTGGAACGCGGCTTGGCGATGACCTCGCCATCGTCAGGCACCACGGCGGCAATTTCGGCTTCCTTCTTCGGCTTGACCGGCGCCACATCGGCAACGCAGTCCAGCTTCAATTGCTCCTCGCCATCCTTGGTGATAGTGCCGACCTTGACGATCCCGCCCTTCTTCAGCTTGCCAAACAGGATCTCATTGGCCAATGGCTTCTTGATATGTTCCTGAATGACGCGGCCAAGCGGCCTTGCGCCCATTTTCTCGTCATAGCCACGCGTCGCCAACCAGGCGACAGCGGGTTCCGACAGGTCGAACGTGATACCACGTTCTGAAAGCTGAGCTTCCAGCTGCATGACAAACTTCTGCACGACCTTGTGGATCACTTCGCTTGGCAGCGGGGCGAACGAAATGATCGCATCCAGACGATTGCGGAATTCCGGGGTGAACAGACGATTGATCGCCTCTTCATCCTCGCCGCTGCGCTTGGAAGAGCCAAAGCCGATCGCCGACTTGGCCATTTCCGACGCGCCCGCATTGGTGGTCATGATCAGGATTACATTGCGGAAGTCGATCTTCTTGCCGTTATGGTCGGTCAGCGAGCCATGGTCCATAACCTGCAACAGGATGTTGTAGATGTCAGGATGGGCCTTTTCGATTTCGTCCAGCAGCACCACGCAATGCGGATGCTGATCGACACCATCAGTCAGCAGGCCACCCTGATCGAAGCCGACATAGCCGGGAGGGGCACCCAGCAGACGCGACACCGTGTGACGCTCCATATATTCAGACATATCGAAGCGCAGCATTTCCACGCCAAGCGACGCAGCCAATTGCTTGGCAACCTCGGTCTTGCCGACGCCTGTCGGACCGGAGAAGACGTAGGAGCCAATCGGCTTATTGGGTTCACGCAGCCCTGCCCGGGCCAGCTTGATCGCCGTCGATAGCGCTTCGATGGCATCGTCCTGACCGTAAACGACCGAGCGCAGTTCCTTGTCGAGATTGGCAAGAACCAACTCATCGTCCTTGGAAACGGTCTTGGCCGGAATCCGCGCCATCGTCGCGATGGTGACTTCGATTTCCTTCTCGGTGATCAGCTTGCGGCGACGCGAGGCAGGCAGCAGCATTTGCGCGGCACCCGTCTCATCGATCACGTCGATGGCCTTGTCCGGCAGCTTGCGATCGCTGATATAGCGGGCCGAAAGCTCGACAGCCGTCTTGATCGCCTCGTTGGTGTAACGCAGCTTGTGATATTCCTCGAAATATGGCTTCAGGCCCTTCATGATCTCGATGGCATCGTCGATCGACGGCTCGTTGACATCGATCTTCTGGAACCGGCGCACCAGCGCCCGATCCTTCTCAAAGAACTGCCGATATTCCTTATAGGTGGTCGAACCGATGCAACGGATCGCGCCAGACGACAAGGCAGGCTTCAACAGGTTGGATGCATCCATCGCCCCGCCGGAGGTTGCCCCTGCGCCAATCACAGTATGAATTTCATCAATGAACAGCACGGCGCCCGGGTAGTCTTCCAGCTCCTTGACCACCTGCTTCAAGCGTTCCTCGAAATCACCGCGATAGCGAGTACCGGCCAGAAGCGTGCCCATGTCGAGCGAAAAGATCGTCGCATCGGCCAGTGCCTCAGGCACCTTGCCTTCAACGATCCGCTTGGCCAGGCCCTCGGCAATTGCCGTCTTGCCGACGCCGGGATCGCCGACATAGAGCGGATTGTTTTTTGAGCGGCGGCACAGGACCTGAATGGTACGGTTGACCTCGTCGTGACGACCGATCAGCGGATCGATCCGGCCGGTCTTGGCCTTTTCATTGAGGTTGACGCAATAGGCCTTGAGGGCTTCCGGCTGCTTCTTGGCCGGACCTTCTTCCTGCTCACGCGGTGGCTTCTGGCTGGCTTCACTCTCTTCCTCGACACCGCGCGGTGGACGAGGTTGAGACGTGCCAGGCCGCTTGCCAATACCGTGGGAAATATAGTTGACGGCATCATAGCGGGTCATTTCCTGTTCTTGCAGGAAGTAAGCCGCATGGCTTTCACGCTCGGCAAAGATCGCCACCAGAACATTGGCACCCGTCACTTCTTCCCGACCGGAAGACTGGACATGGATGACAGCCCGCTGGATGACCCTCTGGAAGCCGGAGGTGGGTTTGGAATCCTCATCATAGCCGGTCACCAGATTGGCCAGCTCATTATCGACGTAATCGCTCACCGTCTTGCGCAGCGTATCGAGGTTCACATTGCAGGCGCCCATCACAGCGGCGGCATCGGCATCATCGATCAGTGCCATCAGCAAATGTTCAAGCGTTGCGTATTCGTGGTGGCGCTCATTGGCAAAAGTCAGTGCCTGATGCAGCGCCTTTTCCAGGCTCGGAGAAAATGTTGGCACGGTCAGATCCTCATTTCTTTTCCATGACGCATTGCAGCGGATGCTCGTGCTGCCGCGCGAAGTCCATAACTTGGCTTACCTTGGTTTCGGCGACTTCATAGGTGAAGACGCCGCATTCCCCTACCCCGTGGTTGTGTACGTGCAGCATGACGAGGGTTGCCGCTTCCCTGTCCTTTTGGAAGAAACGCTCCAGAATATGGATGACGAACTCCATCGGCGTATAGTCATCATTTAGCAGCAGAACGCGATATAAATTGGGCTTCTTGGTTTTCGGCTTCGTGCGCGTGATAACCGACGTGCCCCTGTTTGGTCCGTCGTTGTTACCCTGCGCTTGCATGACGATCGGTTGCGCGATCATTTCCATCCATTCTCCCGAGTTCCGGCCGCTTCATCGCAAAAGGCGAATCCCGCCAGACCTCACAGATTCATTAAGGTAGTCCATTTCTCATCGATTTTAAGCCCATAGATACGCACTGCAAAGAGAATTGCGTGTCCGGCCTCAAAAAGGCACCCCGGACAAGTCCCGATACCGACGCAACAGGCCTAAAGATAAGTGCCTTACCCGCGTTTTCCAGACCAGCAATCGCAGCACGTTCAATTCCAGCTGAGATTACCACCAGATCATCATATTGTCTCCCCAGCAATGCCCCAGGCTGACCACAAGATTGAACATGGACATAAGCTGCCAAACCTGGGCTGCATGGGAAGTACCAACGAAAAACGGCCGTCCCACAGGACGGCCGTTTGCAGCGACATCAATAAAAAATGATCAGGCAGCCGTCGCGGCGGACGCCGCTTTCGAAGCCTTGGCAATCGGAGCCTCATAAGGCTTATATGCCGTCTTGGCCAGATCAGCATACATTTCGGTGATCTTGGTGGCTTCCGACACGAAGGTTTCGTAGGAGCTCTTCGCATATTTCGTCTGCAACTCGAAAACGGTTTCGATGCTGCGGGCAGCGGTCAGCTGCTCCAAGAAACCGGCCAGATCCTGGAAGGACTTTTTCGAGTAATCCTGGGCTTCAGCAGCAATCGACTGCATGCCCTTGGCAACCTCGGAATAATTCTTCACCATCGTATCGACGGCTTCTTTGCTCTTTTTGTTCACGTCTTCGAAATTCAACATAACAGCACTCCTTTTTCCTCTGCTGACCCAAACCATAGGACAGATTGCTAAAATTGGTCAAGTCAATTTGTGCAGTGCGTCATCGCCAAAAAGTTGTATTTTATCAATAACAAAAAAGGGCGACCCCATACGCGGCCGCCCTTCATTATCAAATATCAATAAATGCATCCCTTATGAATGCAACCTGCGATCAAAGATCGACATCCAGAATGGCCATCGAGAAATTGTAGGACAGATCGCCGTCCTCGTCATCCTTGAAGACAACGCCGAGAAACTCTTCGCCCACATACACTTCTGCCGAGTCATCCTTGCGCGGGCGCGCCTTTACAGCCATCGTCGGGTTGAATGTCCGCTTGAAATAAGCGTCAAGCTTCTTGATTTCGTCTGCTTTCACAAAAATCTCCATGGATTGTCTGCGCAGCACGAACCTTCGATCCGGCCATGATGCCGCAGCGCTCTCAAAATTCCAGCATGGCAGTGACTGACAAACCGCACGAACCATGCTTCGGCGGCCTGCTTGTCGCATGGGCCAAACAGCTGTGTAAAGCTGCGAATATCGATCCGCCCCTGCTTTTAAGGGATAATTACTGGAAGCGGAATCGGTTCACTAAAAAATCATCAAACCATTTCATCCGTGACCACCAACCAAAGCAGTCCCGGATGTCATCTGGTTCGAGCACCTGGCACCGCAATCTCAAAATCCATAGACGGTTGCGATCATGTGGGCACCCCGCATTACGTCAGCCGTCCTCGGACACCAACTGGTTCATCGACCGGGCCGGTTCCGCACAGCCGGCTTCGCCGACCACCCGGGCCGGTACGCCTGCCACAGTCTTGCCAGCCGGCACGGGCTTCAGCACCACAGAACCAGCGGCCACGCGCGAACAGCAGCCAATCTCGATATTGCCGAGCACCTTGGCACCCGCCCCGATGAGCACACCGTCACCGATCTTTGGATGGCGATCTCCGGTTTCCTTGCCCGTGCCTCCCAATGTAACCCCCTGAAGGATCGAGACATTATTACCGATCACGGCAGTGGAACCAACCACAAGCCCGGTGGCATGATCCAGGAATATTCCCCTGCCCATCGGCGCAGCCGGATTAATATCCGTCTGAAAGACACTGGAGGACCGGCTTTGCAGATAGAGCGCGAAATCGCGCCTGCCCTTGTTCCAAAGCCAGTTTGCCAGCCGATGGGTCTGGATCGCGTGAAACCCTTTGAAATACAGCACGGGCTCGATAAAGCGCAGGCATGCAGGGTCGCGGTCATAATAGGCCTGAATATCGACGCGCAGCACCGTACCCCATTCCGGCCAATCGCTCAGCATTTCCTCGAAGGTCTGACGCAAGAGACTGGATTGCAGGTCGGCATGATCAAGCCGTTCACAGATCCGGTAGATGACGCTGTTTTCCAGCGAACGATGGTTAAGCACGGTGGAATAGAGGAAAGCCGCCAGAAGCGGATCATGCTCGGCGGCACTGCGCGCCTCCTGGCGCATGCTGTCCCAGATCGGGTCCATGGGCTTGATCATCTCGCGCACCGCAAGATCGTGCATGACAGCCATTGCAATCTCCTCATTGACGTTCATCCTCCATTATATAGATGATCTATCGATCAGACCAGATGGGGGCATGAGATGAAAAAAGCGCGGACCTTTGCGGACAACGGCATTCGAGTGGCCGGACAAAATGGCATCGGCGCGCTGATTATCGATAATCCAACCCGCAAGAATGCGATTACCCAGGCCATGTGGCGCGCCATTCCACCGGCACTGGACTGGCTGATTGCCGAGGCCGGGGTTCACTGCATCGTCATGACAGGCGGCGGCCAGACGGATTTCAGCGCTGGCGCCGACATTTCCGAATTCGACGCCGTGCGCAATGACAGCCGTCAGGCGCGGATCTACGAGGCTGATAATAGCGCGGCTTTCTCGGCCCTTCGGGAATCGCGGGTGCCTGTCATCGCTTCGCTTCGCGGGGTTTGCTATGGTGGAGCCTTCGGGCTTGCCGCCGCTGCCGATCTCAGGATCGCTGACGACACCGCGATCTTCGCCATACCCGCAGCCCGCCTCGGCCTGGCCTATCCCGCAGATGCCGTTGCCGACCTCAGCCGGACGCTGGGCAGCCAGATCGCCCGGCGGGCACTGTTTACGGGTCAGGCGTTTCCTGCAGCTTCTCTGCTGAGCTGCGGCTTTCTGGGCGATCTCGTAGCCCCCCAATCCCTTGATGGTGCTGCCTTTTCACTGGCAGAAACCATCGCTGCCAATGCGCCGCTGTCTATCCACGCTGCCAAGCTGGCGCTGCGGGCAACGGAAAGCCAGGACGACAGCCTGCTGAGCGAGGCCGCTGTTCTTGGCTCAACCACGTTCGAAAGCGCCGACTACCGCGAAGGCCGCACGGCCTTTCGCGAAAGGCGCCAACCGATCTTTACCGGAGAGTGAAAACCTTTATCTTCCATCCAGCTCGGCGTAGAATTCTAGAACGGCCTGTTTAAACACCCTGTCACCAACCGCCAGCATATGGTCGCGCTTGGGAATATCGAGTGCGCGGGCATTGGGCATCAGCGCTGCCAGTTCCTGGGGCGATCCGGCAATATCATCCACTGTGCCGACGCCGATCAGGACAGGCATGGTGATTGTGGCAAGCTCAGCTGCTGATACCAGATCGCGTGACGTGGAAATACAGGCGGCAAGCGCCAGCCGGTCGCTGCGTGTCTGCTCGGCAAAGGCGCGAAACATCCGTCCGCGCTCATGGGTCACATCATCAAGCGAAGGCGCCAGCAGCGCATCGGCAATCGGATCCCAGTCGCCAACCCCGGTGGATATGCCGATGCCAAGCCCGCCAAACACCAGCGAGCGGACCCGCTGCGGAAAATCCAGCGCCATGAAAGCCGAAATCCGCGCGCCCATGGAATATCCCATGACATGCGCTTCAGCCACACCAAGATGATCGAGCAAGGCTGCCGCATCCGCTGCCATGTTTTCAGGGTGATAGACTTCCGCTTCATGCGGCTTGTCGCTCTGACCGTGGCCACGATTATCAAGTGCAATGACCCTGTAGCCGGCATCGCCCAGCGTTTTCAACCAGCCAGGATGCACCCAATTGACCAGGGCGCTGGAGGCAAAGCCGTGGATCAGCAAAACCGCCGGGCCAGACGGATCGCCCTCGTCGAAATAGGCGATCTCCAGACCGTCATGGCGAAAGCGGGAAAAAGCGGGAGCGTTCAGATTCATCATAATCGGTCCAGTTGATAGTCGATCAAGGTGGCGTGCCCCGGCCCGCCGCCCCACACCATGCCATCCCCAATTTGCCAACCAGGGCAGGAAGACGCCAGACATCCGCAAGGGTTGCGATACGCAGTAGCCCTGCTGCATAAGTCGTAACCCCTGTAAGGTTCAAGAGTTTATCTGCCCATACCCCTGCAAAGGCACAGGAATTCTGTAAAAACAATCGGCAGCGCCCTGCATTGGCTCTACCCATTTCAAAAAAAGGCGGCTAATGTCCGGCGCAACCCAATCGCGGTGCATGGCGCTAGCAGAGATGCGGATCACGCGCCATAAACGTTTCATCTTCAGTTGAGTTTCCGGACCTTGCAGGCCTTGGAAACTGGGCAACAAGGCATTCGGAGCATAGACATGGCCGGTCATTCCATTCCCCACTTCCAGAACGACGGCGGACATCGGCTTGTCGAAATCGGCGTCAAGGAATTCATGTGCACCGGCGCGTCCGTTCCTTTCGATCATCCGCATATTTTCATCGACCTTGGCCATGACACCGAGAAGGTTTGCCCCTACTGCTCAACGCTCTATCGTTATAACAGCAGCCTGAAGGCAACTGAGACCAACCCGGCTGGCTGCGTTTTTCACGTCAAGGCAGCCTGACCGGCTCTCAGCGACGCGCCAGCGATCGGATTATCATCATGTCCACGAAAACCGTGGCAATTGTCGGCGGCGGCATAGCCGGTCTCGTCGCTTCACTTTGCTTTGCCCGACAGGGCATCGCGACCCGGGTTTTTGAGAAAAGCCCGCAATTGCTTGAGGTCGGCGCCGGCCTGCAACTGACGCCAAACGTCACCTGGATTCTCAACGAACTCGGTGTTCTCGAAAACCTGCGCGCGCACTGGCATGAGCCGGATGTGGTGGCACTCGCCTCTGGCATCAGCTTGAAACGCCTGTGCAACGTGCCGGTTGGCGCCCACGCGAAATCCCGTTGGCAGGCGCCCTACGGCGTGTTGCATCGCGCAACGCTGCAACAGGCTCTTCTAGAGGCCGTGACCCAAAATCCGCTTTGCTCCCTGACATTGGACCAGAGGGTCGAAAGCCCCGATGCACAAATCCTGCGCGATCCGCAGACCGGCGAGCGTCCCGACCTGCTGATCGCTGCCGATGGTGTCTGGTCGCGGCTACGCAATTTCGTTGCCGGAGGCCCCGATGTGTCCTTCAGCGGCAGCATTGCCTGGCGCGTCACTCTGCCTCAGGCTGAAGCACCTGCCTTTCTCGACCGCCAGTCCGTAACGGCTTTTCTGGGGCCTAATGCCCATATGGTCACCTACCCCTTGCGCGATACCGACAGTATCAACATCGTAGCCATCGGCGCGGGCGTCGATCCCGGCGAAGGATGGGCGGCACAAACGCAAGAATCCCAAGCACTGCTGCTGGAGCGGGCCTTCAAAGGGTGGAATAGCGACATCCGCACCATGCTGGCGAATGCCAAAGGTAACATGACCTTCTGGCCACTGTTTCAGGCTGGAAATGGTCGTTGGCACAACGACAAAGATCTGGTGCTGATCGGTGATGCGGCCCACGCCATGCTCCCCTTCTCGGCCCAGGGTGCCGCCATGGCCATTGAAGACGCTTTCGAACTGGCCGATCTCGTCTCCAGCCGGTCCATACCCCAGGCGCTCGCGGCTTATGAGGCGAGCCGGCAAAAACGGGTCAGTGCCGTGCGCAAACGCGGGGCAATCAACAAATTCGCCTATCACGCCAAGGGGCCGCTGCAAATCGGGCGCGACGTCCTTCTCTCCCTGCGTTCTTCCGATAGTTTCGCGCGCGATCTCGACTGGCTCTACGGCTACCGGCCTGCCTTGACAGCCCAGTAGTCGTAAATTGTCAGATGCCTTCAACCCGAAATAGCTTTCGGACCAGACAGTTAAACAGTAGCTGCGGCAGCAAAACCACGCTCCAGATCCGCCTGGAGATCGGCAACATCTTCAAGTCCGATCTGAAGACGAATCAACGGCCCGCCTGCGGGCGGCTTGGCGATGACGCGGTCGCCGACATTGGCCAATACCGCCAGGCTTTCGTACCCGCCCCAGGACCATCCTAGACCGAAAATCTGCAAGGCATCGAGAAAGGCATACGCCTTTCGCTTGAACTGCGCCGGATCGCTTTCCGCCAGCACAAAGGAAAATATCCCCGAGGCGCCTTTAAAATCGCGTTTCCAGATGTCATGACCGGGAAAACTGGGCAGGGCTGGATGCAAGACCCGCGCAACATCGTCCCTCGTCTCCAGCCATCCGGCAACGGTACGAGCACTGCGATCGTGATGGGCAAGCCTGACCGCCATGGTTCTAAGACCACGCAGAACCATATAGCTATCCTCTGCCGAACCGCAGAGGCCCATGGCGCCATTGGCAGCCTTGAGGCGCGGCCAGCAGGCCGCATTGGCCGAAACCGTCCCCATCAGGATGTCGGAATGGCCAGCCGGATATTTGGTTGCTGCCTGCATGGAGATATCAACACCGAAATCCAATGGCCGGAAATAGAGCGGCGTTGCCCAGGTATTGTCCATGCTGACCACGGCGCCATGACTATGAGCGATGTCAGCCAGAAGGCGAATATCCTGCATTTCGAATGTGTTGCTGCCGGGAGCCTCGGCGTGAACCAGCTTTGTATTGGCGCGCATCAGCGATGCTAGTCCCGCACCGATGGCGGGGTCGTAATACTCGACCTCCACCCCCATCCGCTTCAACATCGTATCGCAGAAATGTCGGGCCGGATCATAAACCGAATCAACGATCAGCGCATGATCGCCAGGCGACAGAAAGGCCAGGAAAGGGACGGTAATCGCAGCGAGGCCGGAGGGCAGTATAATCGTTCCAGCCGACCCTTCCAGCACGTCTATCGCATCGCAGAGCGCGTCCGTCGTCGGCGTGCCGCGGGTGCCATAGGTATATTTCTGCGTCCGTGTTTCCATGCTTTCGGCAGTCGGAAACAACACCGTCGATGCCTTGACGATCGGCGGATTGACAAAACCATGGTAGCTCGAGGGATCATGGCCGATATGGCACAATTTCGTATTGGTGCCGGCGCTCGTCAACCAGTCTTTTTTGTCGGACATCCGCTATAACTGCCTTTTTCACGTGCTGGCCGCCTGCCCGATCGAGCAATTTGCCAAGAGTTATGACTATCGAAAATAGCGGCGCAATCTACCTTGTTATCGGTTTATCGCCGCCGCTTCTCCACTTCTTTTTTTGAACAGGCCAGCCAAGCATGGTCAAGCCTTGCCGCGTCACCGGGACAATGAAATTCAATGGCGCCATTTAGACTAAATTTTCATCATCAACTGCGGCTTTCCTGTGTTGTAGGCCTATTTTATGAGCAAAAAAATCGAATTGCCACTTTTCGACGCAATTTCCACCCATCAACACTTGACCATGAACCCATTTATGAATGTGATGGGCTTGCTAGGGTCACAACCCGGGCACCGGTGCATGGAGAGGGGCAAGAGCCATGTCAGGCACCGGAGGGAAGACAAACAGAAAAAAAGGTTGGGAAACATGAAAAAGACGCTCCTGTCAGTTGCGCTTGGCGCTGCGGCATTTGGTTTTGGCGCATCGGCAGCCTCGGCCGACACGCTGAGCGATGTTAAGGCAAAAGGCTTTGTTCAATGCGGCGTCAGCCAGGGCATTCCGGGATTTTCCGCTCCGAATGACAAGGGCGACTGGTCGGGTCTGGATGTCGATTACTGCCGCGGCATTGCTGCCGCCGTCTTCGGCGACGCCTCCAAGGCCAAGTTTACGCCGCTGTCCAGCAAAGACCGCTTCCCCGCATTGCAGTCGGGTGAAGTCGATGTGCTGACGCGTAACACCACCTGGACGATCAGCCGCGACACCTCGCTCGGCTTCAACTTCCGCACCGTCAACTATTATGACGGCCAGGGTTTTATGGCTAAAAAGAGCCTCAACGTGAAATCGGCTCTGGAACTGTCCGGCGCTGCTGTCTGCGTTCAGACCGGCACCACGACCGAATTGAACCTGGCCGACTATTTCAAGGCCAACGGCCTGAAATACAACCCGGTCGTGTTCGAAAAGGAAGACGACGCAACTTCGGCTTACGACGCTGGTCGTTGCGACGTTTACACCACCGACCAATCCGGCCTCTATGCCATCCGCTTGAAGCTGAAGAACCCCGATGACAACATGGTTCTGCCGGAAGTCATTTCCAAGGAGCCGCTCGGACCGGCTGTGCGTCAGGGCGACGACAAGTGGTTCGACGTGGTCAGCTGGGTTCACTATGCCATGGTGAACGCTGAAGAAGCTGGCGTGACCTCGAAGAATGTCGATGACATGAAGAGCAGCGGCAGCCCTGACATCAAGCGTATGCTGGGTGCAGAATCCGGCAGCAAGCTGGGTACCGATCTCGGCCTTAAGGAAGACTGGGCCTATAATGTCATCAAGCTTGTCGGCAATTACGGCGAAGTCTTCGATCGCAATGTCGGCGCCGGTAGCCCACTGAAAATTGCCCGCGGTGGCAACGCTTTGTGGACCAAGGGCGGCCTGCAGTACGGCCCGCCGATCCGCTGATCCGCAACCGGGTCCGATAACCAACCCAAACCAAGCCTTTCTGGGGAGGCGGTGTCCGCACCGCCTCCCCATTGCAAAAGGGCAAGGACATGCGCACCCAAAACCAAGGGTGAAAAAGGGGGAAAAAGCCTCAATGGCAATACAGGATTCGAGCTCCTCTAAAACCGGATCGGTCAGCGCGGCATCGCTCATCTACGACCCGAAGGTCCGTGGCATATTTTATCAGGTGGTTACCTTAGTAATTTTGGTCGCCTTCATTTGGATGGTCGCCAACAATACCATTCACAATCTCCAAAAAGCCAATATCACATCTGGCTTCGGCTTCCTGCAAGGCCGCTCCGGTTTCGACATCGGCCAGCAATTGATCAGCTACAGCAGCGATTCGACCTATGGTCGCGCACTTCTCGTCGGCCTGCTCAATACGCTGCAAGTCGCCGTGGCTGGCATCATCACCGCCTCAATCATCGGCTTTGCCGTCGGTCTCGGCCGATTGTCGCACAACTGGTTGATCGCCAAGCTCTGCCAGGTCTATGTCGAGATTTTCCGCAATATTCCGCCGCTGCTGGTCATCTTCTTCTGGTACCGCGGTGTCATCGCCATTCTGCCGCAGGCGCGCGATTCCATCGCGCTGCCTTTCGATATCTATCTGAACAATCGCGGCGTCACCTTTCCAAAGGCGATTTTCGGCGACGAGGCCTGGCTGCTGTTGCCAGCCATCGCGATAGGGATCGTTCTTTCCATTCTCCTCAGGAAATGGGCCCGCAAGCGCCAGATGGCGACAGGCCAACAATTTCCAATCCTATGGTCGTCGCTGGCGCTGATCGTCGGCCTTCCAGTCCTGGTGTTTATGGCGATCGGCATGCCGCTGACCTTCGATCTTCCAATTGTCGGCCGGTTCAACATGCAGGGCGGTTCGGTCGTCGGACCCGAGTTCACCTCGCTGTTTCTGGCGCTGTCCTTCTACACCGCCGCTTTCATAGCGGAAATCGTTCGCGGTGGCATCAAGGCTGTGTCCAAGGGGCAGACAGAAGCGGCCAGCGCGCTCGGCCTCAAGCATAGCCACACCTCACGGCTCATTGTCGTGCCGCAGGCAATGCGGATTATCATTCCGCCGCTGACCAGCCAGTATCTCAACCTTGCGAAAAACTCATCCCTGGCTGTTGCCATCGGCTTTGCCGATATCGTCGCGGTTGGTGGTACGATTCTCAATCAGACCGGACAGGCCGTCGAAATCGTTGCCGTCTGGCTGGCCGTCTACCTGACGATCAGCATCAGCACTGCGCTCTTCATGAACTGGTTTAATGCCAAGATGGCGCTGGTCGAGAGGTAATATCATGGCATTACACACCCCTGTATTCGTACGCACGGAGATGGTGTCCGCCTCTCCGGCCCCCGCTGGCCAGATCGGCACGACGGCCTGGGTCCGCAAGAATCTGATTGCGACCCCGAAAGACGTTGTGCTGACCTTGCTGGCATTGGCCTTTCTGGCCTATGTCCTGCCCGGCTTGATCAACTGGCTGTTCGTCCACGCTGTCTGGTCTGGAGCAGGCCGCATTGCCTGCCTTACCGTATCTCAGGGCGGGGCCTTGCCCGATGGCAGCGCTGGGGCCTGCTGGGCCTTTGTCGGCGCCAAATTCCAGCAATTCATCTTCGGGCGCTATCCGAGCGAAGAGATCTGGCGGCCGTTGACCGTCATGGTCCTTTTCGCCGTCCTGCTGGCACCCATGCTGATCCCGAAGGCGCCGTTCAAGGGCACCAATGCCTTACTGCTGTTTCTGGTGCTGCCGGTGGTTTCCTTCTTTTTGCTCACCGGCGGCTTTGGCCTCGAGCATGTGGAAACGGCCCGCTGGGGCGGCCTGATGGTGACCCTGATCCTGTCCTTCTTTGGGATCGCGGTTTCGCTGCCGGTTGGCATCATGTTGGCGCTTGGCCGCCGGTCGACCATGCCGGTCATCAAGATGCTCTGCGTGATCTTCATCGAAGTGGTGCGCGGCGTCCCCTTGATCACCGTACTGTTCATGGCCAGCGTCATGCTGCCGTTATTCCTTCCCGATGGCTGGAGTTTCGATAAGTTGCTGCGCGCTTTGGTCGGTGTCTCGATCTTCTCATCGGCTTATATGGCTGAAGTCATTCGCGGCGGCCTGCAGGCGATTCCCAAGGGACAGTTCGAAGGTGCCGATTCTCTTGGCCTGAGCTACTGGCAGAAAATCCGGCTGATCGTCCTGCCGCAGGCGATCAAGCTGGTCATTCCGGGTATCGTCAATACCTTTATCGGGCTGTTCAAGGATACGTCGCTGGTCTCGATCATTGGCATGTTCGACCTCCTGGGTATCGTCATCCTCAACCTGTCGGACTCCAACTGGGCAACGCCTGAGACAGCCGTAACCGGTCTGGTGTTTGCAGGCTTCATCTACTGGCTGTTCTGCTTCAGCATGTCGCGCTACTCGTATTTCATGGAACGGCACCTCGACACGGGCCACAAGCACTAGCATCTGTCGGTTTCGACCTGATCCGGCAGTTGCTTCATTCTTTCGTTCGTTTGTCGGGACAAGATCGACGTCCGGCTTTCCTGACAAACTCCACTTCTAGGAAACTCAATTATGGCTGAAGCTCAAACCTCCATCGAGAAAGCCCCGACCAAGACCGCAATCGAATTGATTGCCATGAACAAATGGTATGGCGAATTTCACGTCCTTCGTGACATCAACCTCAAGGTCGCGACCGGCGAGCGGATCGTCATCGCAGGTCCGTCGGGCTCCGGCAAGTCGACGATGATCCGCTGCATCAACCGGTTGGAGGAACACCAGACCGGACAGATTATCGTCGACGACATCGAGTTGACCAACGACCTCAAGAAGATCGATGAAGTCCGTCGCGAAGTCGGCATGGTGTTCCAGCACTTCAATCTGTTCCCGCATCTGACGATCCTCGAAAATTGCACACTGGCACCGATCTGGGTCCGCAAGATGCCGAAGAAGGAAGCCGAAGAAGTTGCGATGCACTATCTGAAGCGCGTCAAGATCCCGGAACAGGCCAATAAATATCCAGGCCAGCTCTCCGGTGGCCAGCAGCAGCGCGTGGCTATTGCACGTGCGCTCTGCATGAAGCCGAAGATCATGCTATTCGACGAACCGACCTCGGCACTTGACCCGGAAATGGTCAAGGAAGTGCTGGACACTATGGTGGGTCTGGCGGAAGAGGGCATGACCATGCTCTGCGTTACCCATGAAATGGGCTTCGCCCGCCAGGTTGCCGACCGGGTGATCTTCATGGACCAGGGCCAGATCGTCGAACAGAACGCGCCCGCCGAATTCTTCGACAACCCGCAGCACGAGCGCACCAAGCTGTTCCTCAGCCAGATCCTGCACTAAAGTTTGTTAGGGAAAACTGGAATCCGGTTTCCCGAAAAGACAAACGAAACCAAGAGAAGCGAGAGTCTGTCTGGTTCAATCTGGACCTGGCAGACTCTCGGATCTGACCGGTCTCGACCGTTTGCCTGAAAAGCCATGACGAATTGCAGAATTTGTCATGGCTGTATTTGATAGAGCGACATTGTTGATGTCGCCCTCTCCGCCAAGGCTTACCCCCGCTCCTACAGTGCTTCAAACGAATTTATAAACCGCGCATTTTATAAGGTTTTGGGGCGAGCGGGCGGCCCTTGCACGGCCTTTGCCAGTGAAAACAGCAGGGGCTCCTGGAATGGAAATGCCATTAAATCCAGCCCAACCGGTAGGCCTTCATATTGCCCTACCGGCACGTTTATGGCCGGCCATCCAAGCGCTGAAGCCAGTACGCCATTGCGTTCGGGTCTCGACTGTTCACCGATCAAAAGAGCCGCGCGCTGTTGAACAGGGTAGGCCAGCGCGTCAAGCCCATGCTCCAGCATAATCTGCTCGGTAAGCGTTCGTATCGTTTTCGCAGCAGCGATCTTACGGGCATAAACTAGCTTCGCGTCATCCCTATCCGATTCCAGGGCCGTTTTAAGCAACATATGCATGGTCGAATGCGGCCAGCGTCCGTCTTCGACATAGGCTCTGAAGCTACGGATCGGGGCATGGGTATTCAAGCCGCTTAACCAGCCATCGAATGCGCTTTCAAATTCGTGCGCATGTAACGCCAGATCATTATATAACGATAGAGAATTGAACTGTGGTTCAGCGATATCGACAACAACGACATCGCTGTTGCTAAGCCGCTCAAAAGCAGCATCCAGGCATTGATTTATGCCGACATGCTCCTGACCTGTACCAAACAGCCCACACAGCACACCGATGCGCATACCCTCGACTTTCGGCCATCGTGAAACGTTAAGACCGTTCCTATCGAAATCTCGGGCCGCCAAACTCACGGCGTCATCCCTATCAAAGCCAATCATCATCCGAAATGCCAGTGCCAGATCTTCGAGCGTCCCCGCGAGCGGCCCCAGCACGTCCATGGTCGGCGAGACGGGAATCGTGCCGCTTCGGGCGATCAGCCCCCGGCTTGGCCTCAATCCGAAAGCGCCGCAAACATGCGCGGGATTGCGGATCGAATTCACCGTTTCCGTACCTAACGCAACCGTACAGGCCCCAATCGCCACAGCAATGGCCGAGCCGCCGGAAGATCCAGCTGGCGTACGGGACGGATCGTAGGGATTGAGTGACTGGCCGCCAAGCGAGCTTAATGTGCTTCCCGCCCCGGCCAGTTCATCCAGATTGGTCTTGCCGATCACCACCGCGCCATGCTGCTTCAACTGGCGCAGCGCAAAGGCATCACGACGCGGAACATAGTCTTTAAGGGCGACGGCCCCGCCGGTCGTATTCAGCCCCGCGGTTTCAATATTGTCCTTGACGGCAACAATCATGCCCCGTAGCGGAAGGTACTCACCCTCTTCATGCCGACGGTCCACCGATTTAGCCTCATCCAACACCAATGGATTGAGGCAGAGGAACGCATTAAGCTGCCCGAAAATCCGGAGGTTCTCCAGGCAACGTTCCGCATGAGCGACAGACAAGCCGAGCGTTGCCCCTTGATCCTCCACAACCATAAACCGCAAGCTCCGAGCGACAGTGTCGGACCGAAAAGAGGAAGCCGACCATCTTAAAGCCTAGGATTAGGCCGCCTCAATGGCCTTGGCAACGGCTTCGATGGCATCGTCGGCCTTGGCACCATCAGGGCCACCTGCCTGGGCCATATCAGGCCGTCCACCGCCACCCTTACCACCAAGGGCGGACGAGGCAATACGGACCAAATCGACGGCGGAAACCTTGCTGGTCAGATCACCCGTCACACTCGCGACAGCACTGGCTTTGCCATCCTCAGCAACTGCGATCAGCAGGACAACGCCAGACCCGAGTACAGATTTGGCCTCGTCGGCCATGCCCTTGAGATCCTTAGGATCAATCCCAGCGAGTTGCTTGCCGATGAACTTGATCCCACCTAACTCGCGCGGCACGTCGGCAGCGCCGGTTGAACCGCCGCCCATAGCAAGCTTCCGCTTGGCATCAGCCAATTCGCGTTCCAGCTTGCGGCGCTCGTCCACCAAAGCTTCGACGCGAGAAACGACATCGACGGGTTGGACCTTCAAGGCGGATGCCAGCGCTTTGACACGCTCATCCTGTTCGGCCAGATAGGCACGGGCGGATTCGCCAGTCAGTGCCTCGATCCGGCGGACGCCTGCACCAACAGCGCTTTCCGCCACCAGACGCACCAAGCCGATATCGCCTGTCGCCGAGACATGCGTTCCACCGCAAAGCTCAATGGAATAGGGCCTGCCCGCCTTGGGACCGCGCACCGCCGTCCCCATCGACACGACACGCACTTCATCGCCATACTTCTCGCCAAACAGCGCCATGGCACCCTCGGCAATCGCATCATCCACCGCCATCAAGCGGGTGGTGACAGCAGCATTCTGGACAATAATTTCATTGGCCATGTCTTCTACGATCTTCAACTCCTCCGCCGTCACAGGCTTTGGATGAGAAATATCGAAGCGAAGACGCTCCGGCGCAACCAGCGAGCCCTTCTGTGCCACATGGCTGCCCAGCACATCGCGCAACGCCTCATGCAGCAGATGTGTCGCGGAGTGGTTGGCCCGTAGCCTGGAGCGACGAGCATGATCAACATTGAGCGCGACGACCGTACCGGCGCGAACAGTCCCTTCACGAACAGTGGCAACGTGGACAAACAGCCCCTCGCCCTTCTTCAAGGTATCGCGCACCTCAAGAACGAACCCATCGCCAACGATCTCCCCTGTATCGCCAACCTGGCCACCAGATTCGCCATAGAACGGCGTCTGGTTGACCACGACCTGAACATTCTCGCCCGCCGTAGCTTGCTCGATCACCGCACCATCACGCACCAGCGCCTGAATTTCGCCCTCGGCGCTTTCGGCGGAATAACCGAGAAACTCGGTTGCGCCGTGCTTGTCCTTCAACTCGAACCAGACAGTTTCTGTCGCCTTGTCGCCGGAGCCGGACCAACTGGCACGGGCTTCGGCCTTCTGACGCTGCATGGCATCGTTAAAGCCGGTGATATCGACGCCAATGCCACGCGCGCGCAGCGCATCCTGCGTCAGATCCAGCGGAAAACCGTAGGTGTCGTAAAGCTTGAACGCGGTCTCGCCGTCAATACTATCGCCCTTGTTCAGAGTGGCGGTCGCGTCGGACAGCAGCGAAAGGCCACGCTCCAGCGTCTTGCGGAAACGGTTTTCCTCGAGCTTCAAGGTTTCGGAAATCAACGCCTCGGCGCGGACCAGTTCCGGGTAGGCGCGCCCCATCTGCTGCACAAGCACAGGCAGAAGCTTGTAAATCATCGGATCGCGAGAACCGAGCAGTTCCGCATGTCGCATGGCGCGGCGCATGATCCGGCGCAGAACATAGCCGCGGCCTTCGTTCGACGGCAACACACCGTCCGCAATCAGGAACGCAGAAGACCGCAGATGATCGGCAATCACCCGGTGGCTGGCCCGACGCTCACCTTCAGCCGGAACACCGGTGAGATCGACAGAAGCATCGATCAGGGCGCGGAACAGGTCGATATCGTAATTGTCATGCTTGCCCTGCAACAGGGCGGCAACCCGCTCCAGGCCCATGCCCGTATCAATGGACGGACGCGGCAGATCAACCCGTTGCTCCTTGGTCACCTGTTCATATTGCATGAAAACCAAGTTCCAGATCTCGATGAACCGGTCGCCATCCTCATCGGCGGAACCTGGAGGTCCGCCCCAGATATGGTCGCCGTGGTCATAAAAGATTTCGGAGCACGGACCGCAGGGACCGGTATCACCCATTGCCCAGAAATTGTCGCTGGTGCCAATCCGGATGATCTTCTCTTCCGGCAGACCCGCAATTTTCTTCCACAAGCCGAAGGCCTCATCATCGGTGTGATAGACGGTGACACAAAGCTTGTTGCGATCAATGCCGAATTCCCGGGTAATCAGGTTCCAGGCCAATTCGATGGCATTTTCCTTGAAATAATCGCCAAAGGAAAAATTGCCCAGCATTTCGAAAAACGTGTGATGGCGCGCCGTGTAACCGACATTGTCAAGATCGTTATGCTTGCCCCCGGCCCGAACGCATTTTTGCGCCGTGGTCGCACGGGAATAAGGCCGATGCTCCAGTCCGGTGAAGACATTCTTGAATTGCACCATGCCGGCATTGGTGAACATCAACGTCGGGTCATTGCGGGGCACGAGCGGGCTCGACGCAACGACTTCATGACCATTGGTCTTGAAGTAATCGAGGAAGGTCGACCGAATGTCATTTACGCCGCTCATGGGATGCCCTTGGAATAAGTGTCCGTTGCCGGACAGACGTCAGAAAACAACGGCTTTTATCGTCCGCCATGACGCCTGTCCAGCCTATCGAAAGAAAAGGGCCGGAGATGTAAATCCCCAGCCCGCAACAATGAACAGGTCCAACCGCCAGATAAACGGTCCCGATCGATCAGGCGTCGTCAAGACCGACGCTGTCATTGGCGTCCGGACCGCCATTTTCAAGAAAACGCTCGGCGATCAGACCGGCATTCTGGCGAAGTGCCGTTTCGATTTCATCGGCAACCGCAGGGTTATCGCGCAGGAAGATCTTGGCATTTTCCCGGCCCTGCCCCAAGCGCTGGCTATTATAGGAAAACCACGCACCGGCCTTCTCAACAATCCCAGCCTTGACGCCCAGATCGACCAATTCACCGGTCTTCGACACGCCTTCGCCATACATGATGTCGAATTCCACCTGCTTGAAGGGCGGCGCCATCTTGTTCTTGACCACCTTGACGCGGGTCTGGTTGCCAACGATCTCTTCCCGGTCCTTGACCGCGCCGATACGGCGAATATCGAGACGAACCGAAGCGTAGAATTTCAACGCGTTACCACCGGTCGTCGTTTCCGGGGAACCGAACATCACGCCAATCTTCATACGAATCTGGTTGATGAAAACCACCATGCAGTTCGAACGCGAGATCGAGCCCGTCAGCTTGCGCAGCGCCTGGCTCATCAACCGTGCCTGCATGCCCGGCAGACTGTCACCCATTTCGCCTTCGATTTCAGCTTTCGGTGTCAAGGCCGCGACCGAGTCGATCACCAGCACATCGATCGCCCCCGAACGCACCAGCGTATCGGTGATTTCCAGTGCCTGTTCGCCGGTATCTGGCTGTGAGATCAGCAAATTCTGGAGATCAACACCCAGTTTGCGGGCATAAACCGGATCAAGCGCATGCTCGGCATCGACAAAAGCGCAAACGCCGCCCTTTTTCTGCGCCTCGGCAATGGTTTGCAATGCAAGCGTCGTTTTACCCGAGCTTTCCGGTCCATAAATTTCAATGATACGGCCTTTGGGAAGACCACCAATGCCGAGCGCGATATCGAGGCTGAGAGAGCCTGTCGATACGGTTTCAACCTCCACGATTTTCTCGTTCGCGCCGAGCTTCATGATCGAGCCCTTGCCGAACGATCGCTCGATCTGCGACAGGGCCGCTTCCAATGCCTTGCTTTTATCCACCGTTTTGTCCTCTACGAGCCGCAAAGAATTTTGTGACATTTGAACCACCTTTAGGTTATTGAAGCCGCGTAGGCAACGAAACAGCAGACACGAACTATGTACATGGTTTGTTCCATTTTTGCAAGTCTTGCCCAAGTGTTTGTGTTTATTTTTTAATCTGACGGGTGTTCTCTTAATGTTTCCATGGCATTGGCCGTTAAGAGAAGTTGGTTTTCAGCCCATCGCACCCTTCGGAATGACCCCTTCGCGATTCGAATTTCCACTGTTTCCAGGAGGCTGGCAGGTATGAGTCTCGACATTCTCGTTCTGGGCGGCGCGCATATCGATCGGCGCGGACGCATCGATGCGGAAACCATTCCTGGCGCCAGCAATCCGGGACGATGGCTGGAAGAACCCGGCGGTGGCGGCTTCAACGCTGCGCGCGCCCTGGCACGACTTGGATTGAATGTTGCCATGATCAGCCCCCGCGGCGGCGATGCGCTTGGCCAACGGGTGGCGGTCGCCGCCGAAGCGGCAGGCGTCGACGACCGACCTTTCACCTTTTTGGATCGGAGCACACCAAGCTACACTGCTATTTTGGAAAAAGACGGCAATCTGGTGATCGGCTTGGCCGATATGGAGCTCTACCGCTTGTTCTCGCCACGCCGGCTGAAAGTACGCGCCGTTCGCGAGGCTTTCGAAACCACACGCCTTGTGCTGGTTGATGCCAACCTGCCGCAAGAGACGCTGGAGGCGATTGCGGCCATGGCGCGTGAGCTTGCCAAACCTTTGGCCGGGATCGGCATTTCACCGGCCAAAGTGGTGCGATACGCCGACTGCCTCGATAGATTCGATATGCTGTTTCTCAACAGCGCTGAAGCAGCGGTTCTGGCGGGAACAAAACCGGATGACCCTTCTGATTGGCCGGATCTGCTTCGCGCCAAAGGCCTCCATGGCGGCGTTGTCACCAATGGTGCGGGGCCGGTCGTTGCCTTTGATCCAAGCGGTGACTATGCCTTGACCCCGCCGCCACTTGACGCACTGGCCGATGTGACCGGAGCTGGCGATTCGCTTTGTGCGGGGGTGCTTTCGCAAAGAGTGAATGACAGTTCCTTGCCGCTGGCGCTGCGCCACGGTGTTGCCTTGGCTGGCCTGACCCTGCTATCTGACAGGGCAACAGACGAGGACCTCACCGCAGATCGCCTCGCCGCGCGCCTTGACCTTGTTGGCGAGCCGCGCGCCCTTTCCCGCCAAACGAGTTCCTGATCATGACCCGTTCGATTTCTCCGCTCCTGCCTATCGTTTACTCCCGCGAAGTGGCTGCGGCCAAGACGCGCAACGCTCCCATTGTCGCGCTGGAATCCACCATTATCACCCATGGCATGCCCTATCCGAAAAATGTCGAGATGGCGCAAAGCGTGGAGGCAATCATTCGCGACGGTGGTGCTGTCCCGGCGACCATCGCTGTGATTGAAGGCGTTTTGCATATCGGGCTGGAAGAAGATCAGTTGCAAAAACTGGCGCAAATGACTGATGTCCTGAAGGTCTCTCGTGCCGATCTCGCCTACGCCATTGCCGAACGCCGCACCGGCGCTACCACAGTGGCCGCGACGATGATCGCTGCCGCCCGCGCCAATATCTCGGTTTTTGCCACCGGCGGCATCGGCGGCGTGCATCGTGGTGCAGAAGAAAGCTTCGACATTTCAGCGGACCTGGAAGAACTGGCCCGTACTCCGGTCATCGTCGTCTGCGCCGGAGCAAAAGCTATTCTTGATATTCCCAAGACATTGGAAGTCCTGGAAACCCGTGGCGTACCTGTCGTGACTTACGACAGCGACGAATTTCCAGCCTTCTGGTCGCGGGAATCGGGCTTGAAAAGCCCACTTAAACTGGAAAGCCCGGCAGCAATTGCCAATTTCCAGAAGGTACGCGACCAATTGGGCATTGATGGCGGCATGTTGATCGCCAATCCCGTGCCGGAAGCAGAGGAAATCGCGCGCGAGGAGATGGAAATCTATATTGGCCGGGCGCTGGCCGCGGCTGAACGCGAGGAAATCACTGGCAAAGCCGTGACGCCTTTCCTGCTCGACGCAATCTATCACCTCACCGACGGCCGCAGCCTGACCACCAATATCGCGTTGGTGGAAAACAACGCGCGTCTTGCAGCGGAAATTGCCGTCGCGATGCTGTAAGCCACTGATATCAAAATGGATCGGGGGCGATAATGTCCCCGATCAGACACTGCGGCAGATTATTGTTGTCGATTTATCGTTCGCCATCCGCACTGAAACAACTTGCTACCAACTTTCATTCCGCAATTTCACGTCTTCGATAGTATCGATTTTCTCTATCTTTCTGCCCATTCCCAACCGACAGTCGTCAGGACAAGAAAGCAAAGGCTTTCTGTTTTTATACGAGCCTCTCAGCCTCCCGTATTTAAAGGATGCTTCTCGTTCCTCTCCTCTTCAACGCCGTCTCTCACTGCGTCATCGAAGGAAATTTGCAAGAAGGACTTGCGGAACACAACTGGAACAGATAGCGTATGTTCTGTATTTGTTTCATAATTCAAAGGGTAGGTCCCAATGCTAACTCGCAAGCAACAGGAACTTTTGCTGTTTATACACGAGCGCATGAAGGAGTCTGGGGTGCCGCCCTCCTTCGATGAGATGAAGGATGCTCTGGACCTCGCCTCCAAATCCGGCATTCACCGGCTGATCACCGCTTTGGAAGAGCGCGGTTTCATTCGTCGCTTGCCAAATCGCGCACGAGCGCTGGAAGTGATCAAGCTGCCGGAGGCCATGACCTCCAGCATACCGCCCCGACGCACAGGATTTTCGCCATCCGTCATCGAAGGCAGCCGAGGCAAGTTGCAGGCAGTGCCATCCGCTCCGGCCAAACCGGTCGAGGAAGTGCGCAATTCCTCATCCATACCTGTCATGGGCCGTATCGCGGCAGGCGTGCCGATCTCCGCTATCCAGAACAACACCCATGACATTTCCGTGCCGATGGAAATGCTGGGCAGCGGCGAACATTACGCCCTTGAGGTCAAAGGCGATTCTATGATCGAAGCTGGCATTCTCGATGGCGACACGGTGATCATCCGCAACGCCACCACCGCCAATCCGGGCGATATCGTCGTTGCTCTGGTAGACGATGAGGAAGCCACCTTGAAACGCTTCCGCCGCCGTGGGGCGTCCATCGCGCTGGAAGCTGCCAATCCGGCCTATGAAACCCGGATTTTCGGACCGGACCGGGTAAAAATCCAGGGCAAGCTTGTCGGTCTTATTCGTCGCTATCACTAAGCTCACTGACATCTCCAGCGCCTGACTGGACGTCGTCGCTGGCAGCAGATGGAACATTGTCGTGGACCGTACCATTCGGTCGATCATAGCGATTGCTGCGCCAGTCGAAATAACGATGGCGAGTCCAGGGCCGATACTGATTTTGAAATGCCGTAACGATATGCAGCGTTCGGGTGGCGGGATCACCAAGGGTGATTTCCATTGCACCGAACCGTCGCAGATCGTTACGGGTCAGGACTTTCGGGGGACGTGACAGCATCAGTCCAGCATTAGCGGCCTTCTTGGTTTGCGAGAAGGCCAGAGGTTCTCCCGATTCTATTAGGGACGGGGAATTCCGGTCTGAGTTTGAGGCGCCGCCTTTCACGTGGCTATCCGTGGGCACAGCAACACCCTGCCCCGGTACCTTCGTTGCACTGGCTGCAGAAATGTCTTCCGCTTGCGTTCGGCTGATCGTTTGGGAGCGAACGGACGGGCTGCTGTTGTCAGATGGCAGCATGTCACCATCGGCCATGATCCGTTCAATTTCAACGTCCGCCCCAGTCGCGTCTTCCGTTGGCTCCCGGGTAACGGTGGTTTCGTTTTTTTCTGAGGGAATAGTGGATGCTATCGGCGCCTTACATTCGGCATCACGGTCGGCCTCAGTCGAAACGATCAGGTCGGACAGGGCGCAAGCGGCCTGGTTGTAGTCGCGGTTCTGCACCAGGCTGACTGTCCAACCATTGCTGAGCTTCGCGAGACAAAAGGCATCGGTGCGGCAATGAAAGAGATCAGTTTTTTCATCGGCCTTCTCCTTTGCCGTCGTCATTTCCGCCATCGCCTGTTGCGGCTCTACCGGCTCCCTTCCCTTGACTTTTTGGCCCCCCGTCTTTGTTTTTCCGGCCCGCGTTGTTTCCCGCGCCTTGTCCTCGCTTTTCCCCGCTCCCTGTTGGCCTGTCTCCATTTCAACAGCGGCAAGCTTGGGCAATATTTCAGGCGCAATCGGATCGGCAATGTCGAGCACTGAGCGCCATTGGTTGAAAACGAAACTCGGCGGACGCTTCTTGTTGGTGGCAACGGTCAAAACATCGCGGTCGTCGGTCCGAAAGAGAGCGAATAGTTGGCCATCTTCGGTTATAGCGAGATCGGGCAGTGGCGGATCGGTTTTTATCGCCTCATAGCCAAACGCCGTCAGCATCATCGCCACGCCAATCAGCCTCAGCCGCGTCTTCATCAGGGTCAGTATCAGCAGGCCGGTTGCCGAGACCGGCAGAAACCACCACTCGAACCGGCCGAAGGTGAAGCCAGTCCCCCAGCTCGCGACCTTGCTGGCAATCATCAACACGCCCTCAAGGCCAAGCCCCATCAACTGGATCGGCCATTGGTCCAGACCGAAAGGCATGAGCAGCACGCCGATCATCGCCGCTGGCATGACAAGCATCGACATAAGGGGAGCCGCCAGGAGATTTGCCTCCAACCCATGCAATCCGACCCGGTGGAAATGCGCCGCTGAAAACATCGCTGTGGAAAAACCGCCAAGTGCTGAGGTCATCAGAATGCCGCTGACCAGCGTCATCAACGGCTTCAACGCTGTCAGCACCGGGATCGCCGGCAGGATGGGAGGCATTCTTGGGCGTTGGCGCCAAAGGTCGAATCCGGCGATCAGGGCAAAGGTGGCTGCAAAAGACATTTGCAAGCTCGGTCCCATGACCTGGGACGGCGAGAGGAGAATCACAAGGACAGCCGCCAGCGCGGCATTGCGCAGGCTGAGCACAGGTCGGTCGAAGAAAGCCGCCGACAGCATGATAACCATCATCAGATACGCGCGCTGGGCGGCAATGTCGTAGCCGGAAATGAGAAAATAGCCGGTCGTGGTGGCTATCGCCCCTGCTGCGGCAATCTTCTTGATCGAGCGGGCCTCCGCCATGCCAGGGACAAGGCTCAACAGGCGCCGGATCCCCACGAAGAACAGCCCACCGGCCAGTGCCATATGCAGACCGGAAATCGAGATGATGTGGGCAAGGCCGGAAACGCGAAGATCGTTATTGGCCTCCTCCGAAAGGCCGCGCCGCTCGCCGGTCACAATCGCCACGGCAAACGCGCCCGCATCGCCCGGCACGATGGCCCTGATACGGTCGGAAATGCCGTTGCGCAATTCCTGTGTCGTTTCATCCAGCTTGATTCCGGCACGCTCCCAAAAATCCGGTGGCGCTATCTCTGGTCCCGGCAGAAATGGCTTGGGTGGCTGGTAAAAATAGCCGATTGCCCCGATGCCTGCAAAATAGGAGGCAAAGGCAAAATCGTTCAAGCCCGGCAAAGCCGGTCCGGACAGCGGGGAGAGCCGCGCCCTGCCCTCAATCCAGTCGCCGGGGTTGAAGGGAACATGCTTGCCGCGGGCCAGAAGCGCGACCTGCTGTGGCATACGCTTTAGACTAGGGTAGCGCGTTTGATGCAGTGCAATCACATATCTTTGATTGCCGTCCGCATTTGGTTCTACCGAAACCACTTTGCCGCGCACCACCGTCGTCACTGCACTGTCGATGATGATCGTGTCCAGACGCGCGGTTTGCACATCGGCTAGCAACATGCCAGCAAGACCGAGAGTTGCAATGCCGCAGACGGCGGCCAGGACAGGATGACGGTAACGAACCCGCAGCCAGACCACTCCGGCTGCACAAAACGTCAGGAAGATCGGCAGACGGGGAAGGTCCTGCGGACGGGTAAACCACCAGATCGCACCGAGACCAAGCAGAACGGGTAAAAACAGAAATGTCCGACCATAGGCAAGCTCCTGTAGAGCATCCCGGTGGAGAGCACGCAGAAGGCGCTGCCAGCGGGAGACCAGAAGCGGCGATGCACCGAAGTGACCCTCGAAATCAGGGGCTTCCGCCTCGTCCTCCGGGTCTATGTGCGGACGCCGTAGAACCTCGTCAAACAGGGGTTTGGAAGAGCGACTATCCCATGGCAAGCCGCGCGCCGGACGCGCTTCTTTTTGCCTGACCAGTTCCCATTCCGCCGTATCCGGCATCGATCCTGCCGTCGCCCCGGTGCCCTGCAATGCCACACGCCTTCAAAGCGCTGAAAACGAGCGGCGAGGCCCCCTGAAAATTGCCTTTATGATAATTCGGCAACAAAACTTACCTTGCCGCTAACGGCAGACTATCAATCAAAAGCTGTAGGAGAAAGGGGGTGTAAACCAAGAAAAGCAGTTCTGGCAATAACGCATGCCTGCAATGCAAGTGCCGATTTATTGCAATGCACACTTTGTCCTTTGGATAGCTTGGCATTAACCTCTGGATCATATAGCTAATTGCAACGCTTAACCTGGGACGAGGCGAAAGCTGCGTCTCCCGCCTATATCCGGAGGATCACCATGACGGAACAAAGCGCAAACTTGAAGATTGAGGACAAGGCCGTCGATCTTGACGTGCGAAGCGGCACGATCGGCCCCGATGTTATCGACATCGGCGCTCTTTATAAGCATACCGGCAAGTTTACCTATGATCCCGGATTTACCTCCACGGCATCATGCGAATCGAAAATCACCTATATCGATGGCGACGAAGGCGTGCTGCTGCACCGCGGCTACCCCATCGAACAGCTGGCTGAAAAAGGCGACTTCCTGGAAGTCTGCTACCTGCTGCTCTACGGCGAACTGCCGACAGTCGCTCAGAAAAAGGACTTCGATCACCGCGTCACGCATCACACCATGGTGCATGAGCAGATGTCGAAATTCTTCTCAGGCTACCGTCGCGACGCCCATCCGATGGCGGTCATGGTCGGTACTGTCGGCGCTCTGTCGGCTTTCTATCACGACTCGACCGACATCACCGATCCGCACCAGCGCATGGTTGCCAGCCTGCGGATGATCGCCAAGATGCCGACCATCGCCGCCATGGCTTATAAGTATCACATCGGCCAGCCCTTCGTTTATCCCAAGAACGATCTGGATTACGCCGCCAACTTCCTCAACATGTGCTTTGCCGTGCCTTGCGAGGAATACAAGGTCAACCCGGTTCTGGCCCGCGCCATGGACCGGATTTTCATCCTGCATGCCGATCATGAGCAGAACGCCTCCACCTCCACGGTGCGCCTGGCTGGCTCTTCGGGTGCCAATCCGTTTGCCTGCATCGCAGCTGGCATCGCCTGCCTCTGGGGTCCTGCCCATGGCGGCGCCAACGAAGCGGCCCTGAACATGCTGCGCGAAATCGGTACGGTTGACCGGATTCCGGAATATATCGCCCGCGCCAAGGACAAGAACGATCCGTTCCGCCTGATGGGCTTCGGTCACCGGGTTTACAAGAACTACGATCCGCGTGCCAAGATCATGCAGAAGACCATGTATGAAGTGCTGGAAGCCACCGGCAATGCTGGCGATCCGCTGATGCAGGTGGCGCTCGAGCTGGAAAAGATCGCCTTGAGCGACGAATATTTCATCGAGAAGAAGCTCTATCCGAATGTCGATTTCTATTCCGGCATTACGCTTCGCGCCCTTGGATTCCCGACGGAAATGTTTACCGTTCTGTTCGCTCTCGCCCGCACCGTCGGCTGGATTGCTCAGTGGAACGAAATGATCGAGGATCCGCAGCAGCGCATCGGTCGTCCGCGCCAGCTTTACACCGGCGCACCCAAGCGCGACTACCTGCCCGTCGCCAAGCGCTGATCGGCAATACCCTGTCTTATACAAAGCCCGGCGATCAATTCGCCGGGCTTTTTCGTGGGCCTGCCTGCCAATGACAGGTTTCATGCCACGGCATTGGGGTTTTCCATCAAGAAAGCCTTCAATTTGTTCAGGGATTGCTTTAAGCAACGGCGACTGCTTCGCATCCGGCGAAGAATATTGATGAGGTTTTCGTTCCGATGCTCGTGATCCTGAGAAAAGCTGCCGGCACCTGGGTGGCAAAAGGGCTTCTTCTTTTGCTTGTCGCGTCCTTCGCGATTTGGGGCATTTCCAGCTCGATCATGAGCGACACGTCGGACAAGGTCATCAAGGTCGGCAGCCAGAGCGTCAATTCCAACGAATTCCGCCTCGCCTATCAGCGGCAGATCTCCGATCTCAGCCGCCGTTTCGGCACGCAATTGACAAGCGAGCAGGCCCGTTCGCTTGGCATCGAATCGCAGGTCTACCAACAGTTAGTCGCGGGTGCAGCCCTCGATCAGTTGGCCTCGGACATGAATCTCGGCCTTTCCCAGGACCGGCTGGCCCAACTGATCGGTGACGATCCGGCCTTCAAGAACACCAATGGCCAGTTCGACCGGCAATTGTTCACCTCACGGCTGCGCAATTCCGGCATTCGCGAGCAGGATTATATCACCGAGCGCTCCAAGGTCGCGGTTCGCAGCCAGATCGTCGATGCGACGGCGGAAGGGTTCGTGCCTCCGAAAGTGCTGGTCGATGCGTTGAAACTCTATCGCCAGGAAAGCCGCAGCATTGACTACTTGCTGCTGACCACTGCCAATATCGACCCGATCAAGGCACCGGACGAAACGGTCCTTAAAACCTGGTTCAACACGATGAAATCGCGCTACCGCGCGCCGGAATATCGCAGCTTTTCCTATGTAAAACTGGAGCCTGCCGATATCGCCGATCCGAAAGCCGTGACCGACGAGCAGGTGAAGCAGGAATACGACGCCAACCTCAAGAAATTCGAAGTGGCCGGCACCCGGACGCTGGAGCAATTGACCTTCCCGACCAAGGAACTGGCCGAAACCGCGGCTCAGTCGCTGAAGAATGGCAAGACCTTCGATCAGTTGGTGGCCGACCAGGGCAAGACGGCGACAGATGTGCTGCTGGGTGATTTCACCCGGGCAGATATTCCCGATCAGAAACTGGCCGATGCCGCATTCGCCGTCGCCAAAGACAGCGATACAACACCTGTCGTTGAAGGCGCCTTCGGCCCGGTTATTCTGCGGGTCAGCAACATCAAGCCAAGCCACACGAAGACGCTGGACGAAGTCAAGGATCAGATTCGCGCTGATCTTGCTGCCAATGCCGCGGCCCAGCAGATCAATGACGTGCATGACCGGTTTGAGGATATGCGTGCCTCCGGCTCGAGCCTTGAGGAAGCCGCCACTAAGGCTGGTCTGAAAGCCATCAAGATTGACGGTATCGATGCTCAGGGACAGGACAAGACAGGCAAGCAGGCAGAAAATCTGCCGGAAAAAGCCAATCTGTTAAAATCTGTCTTCGAAACCGAAGCGGGTGCAGAGCCCCTGCCCCTCAATATCGGCAGAAATGGCTATCTGTGGTTCGACGTGACGTCCATCGATGCGTCTCGTGAGAGAACGCTGGACGAGGTCAAGGACAAGGCCGTTTCCGACTGGACCACCGAGCAGCAGAAACAAGCGCTGGGCGCCAAGGTGGAGCAGTTGAAGGCCAAGGCCGATACCGGCGTGGCACTGGCCGATCTCGCGACTGAACTGGCCATCGGCGTCGAGACCAAAGCCGGTCTTCGCCGCGATACCGAAGATCCGGTGCTTGGCCCTGCCGCCGTCCAGGCCGCATTCCGTGGACCGTCCGGCACGATTGGCTCGGCGGTTGGTGCCGATCCGATGACCCAGATCCTGTTGAAGGTTACGGATGTCAACACCCAGCCGACCGGCGATGTCGTAGACCAGCAGGAAAGCCAGATTACCGCGCTGGCGAAATCCGCCGGTGACGATATTCTCGATCAGATGGTCAACCAGCTCCAGACCAAATATGGCGTCACCATCAATCAGGCGCTGGCCCAGCAGGCCATCACACGCTGAACCGCCGGGAGGGCGAAGCATATGAACGGGCTGAAGCCATTCATCGCAAAGGTCGCCAGCGGGCAAGCACTGACACGGGATGAGGCGGCGGACGCCTTCAACATCCTGATGTCGGGAGAGGCAACGCCTGCCCAGATTGGCGGCTTCCTGATTGCCCTGCGCATGCGCGGTGAAACCGTGCCGGAGATTGTTGGCGCCGTTACCGTCATGCGCCAAAAGATGCTGCCGGTCATCGCACCCACAGATTCCATCGACATCGTCGGAACGGGCGGAGATGGAACCGGCACCTATAATATCTCGACGCTGGCCGCCCTGATTGTTGCAGGTGCCGGTGTTCCGGTCGCCAAGCACGGCAACAAGGCGCTGAGTTCAAAATCCGGTGCGGCTGATAGTCTGACTGCCCTCGGCGTCAAGTTGGATATCGATCCATCCGTCATAGGCCGCTGCATATCGGAGGCTGGCGTCGGCTTCATGTTTGCGCAGCTGCATCACTCTGCCATGCGCCATGTCGGCCCGGCGAGAGTGGAGCTTGGCACCCGCACCATTTTCAACCTTCTGGGACCGCTCGCCAATCCGGCTGGCGTTAAAAAACAGTTGCTCGGAGTCTATGCGCCTGAATGGGTGATACCGCTGGCCGAGACCCTGCGTGACCTGGGCAGTGAGAGCATCTGGGTTGTGCATGGCAATGGCCTTGATGAAATCACCACGACCGGAACGACGCAGGTGGCGGCGCTCGAACAGGGCAAGATCCGTAGCTTTGAGCTGACGCCCGGTGATTTTGGCGTGGCACAGGTTGAGCTAGCCGCCCTGAAGGGTGGCGACGGCGAATATAATGCCAAGGCCTTGCGCGCTGTTCTTGAAGGTGAGAAAAATGCCTATCGCGACGTGGCGCTCTGCAATGCCGCCGCGGCCCTGGTCATTGCCGGAAAAGCCAACACACTGGCAGACGGCATGGCGCTCGGCGCGCAATCGCTGGACAGCGGCGCTGCCCTGAAACGGCTGGAGACATTGATTACCGTCTCCAATGGAGGACATTCGGCATGAGTGACATCCTGAAGAAAATCGAAGCCTATAAGCGCGAGGAAATCGCGGCAGCCAAGAATGCCGTACCGCTGGACGAGATCAAGGCCCGCGCCGCCGACCAGCCACCGGCACGTGGCTTCTACAAGGCATTGCGGGCAAAGCAGGCAGCTGGCAATTTCGGACTGATTGCCGAAATCAAGAAAGCCAGCCCGTCCAAAGGTCTGATCCGTCCCGATTTTGACCCACCGGCGCTGGCTAGCGCCTATGAAGCGGGCGGGGCTGCCTGTCTGTCCGTGCTGACCGACGCTCCAAGCTTTCAAGGTGCACCGGATTTTCTGGTCGCAGCCCGCGCGGCCTGCACACTTCCAGCGCTGCGCAAGGATTTCATGTTCGAGGCCTATCAGGTGCATGAAGCGCGTGCCTGGGGCGCAGATTGCATCCTGCTGATCATGGCGTCCCTGTCAGATTCTGAGGCCGCCGATCTGGAAGGGGAAGCCCTGGCGCTTGGCATGGACGTGCTGATTGAGGTGCATGATGAAGAGGAAATGCTGCGGGCGCTGAAACTCGCCTCACCGCTCGTCGGCATCAACAATCGCAATCTGCGCACGTTCGAGGTCGATCTTGCCGTCAGCGAGAGGCTGGCCGCAATGGTGCCTGCTGACCGGTTGCTGGTCGGCGAAAGCGGAATTTTCACTCACGAAGACTGTCTTCGCCTGCAAAAATCCGGCATCAACACCTTCCTGGTTGGTGAAAGCCTGATGCGCAAGGACGATGTGACTGGCGCAACCAAGGCCTTGTTGACCGGTGCGTCCGACCGCATAGCCGCCGAATGAGCGGCCTGACCCATATCGGTGCTGCGGGCGAAGCGCATATGGTCGATGTCGGCGACAAGGTCGAGACCGTGCGGGTCGCTATAGCCGAGGGTCATATCCGCATGGCGCCGGCAACGCTGGTGTTGATCCGCGACGGCAATGCCAAGAAGGGCGACGTGATCGGCACGGCACGGCTGGCCGGTATCATGGCCGCCAAGCGCACGGCAGACCTGATCCCTCTCTGTCATCCATTGATGTTGACCAAGGTCAGTGTCGACATCACCGAGGACACCACCCTGCCCGGCCTGCGCGTCACAGCAACCGTCAAACTAACCGGTAAAACCGGCGTCGAGATGGAAGCGCTGACTGCCGTTTCGGTTGCCTGCCTGACGATTTACGACATGGCAAAAGCTGCCGACAAGACCATGGAGATCGGCGGAATTCGGGTGGTTGAAAAGACCGGCGGAAAATCCGGCCCGTTTCGTCATCCGGAGGCCGGATAATGGCGCTGCTACCCGTGGAAGAGGCTCAAGCCAGACTGCTGGCGTCTGCAACCCCGGTGCAGGACACCGAAATTCTGCCGCTCCGCCAGGCCCGCAATCGCATTCTCGCAGAGGATATGGCAGCTCGGCTGACGCAGCCGCCTTTCGATGCCTCGGCCATGGACGGCTATGCGCTGCGGGCCGAAGATGCCCTCTCGCCGGGGAGTGAATTGTCCGTGGTCGGCCAATCGGCGGCAGGACACGGCTTTGATGGCAGGGTGGGCGCCGGTCAATGCGTGCGGATCTTTACCGGCGCCCCGGTGCCAGAGGGCGCCGATAGCGTCCTCATTCAGGAAGATACGGAACCGGCGGAAAAGAGCCTTCGTATCCGCACCACATTCGCCGCTGTGCAAGGACGCCATATCCGGCCTCGCGGCCAGGATTTTGCTGAAGGCACGGTTTTGATTCCGGCAGGTAAGGCTTTGGATTTTGCCAAGCTGATGCTGGCCGCAAGCGGCAATCATGCAAATGCCCTGGTCTATCGCAAGCCGCTGATCGCCCTTCTCGCCACTGGCGACGAGCTGGTTACGCCTGGTACTGCGCCGGGGCCAACCCAGATCATTGCCTCGAATACATTTGCCATTGCCGCCCTTGCCGAAAATCTGGGCGCCGATGTTCTGGATCTCGGCATCGTGCCTGATGATCATGACGCCATCGTCACTGCCATCCGCAAAGCAGAGGCGGCAGGCGCGGATGTGCTGGTGACGACCGGTGGCGCATCTGTCGGCGATCACGACCTGGTGCAGGCAGCGCTTACTGATGCGGGCATGGTGCTGGATTTCTGGAAAATCGCCATGCGTCCCGGCA
Source organism: Gillisella vitis (assembly GCF_021559775.1). GTDB lineage: Bacteria > Pseudomonadota > Alphaproteobacteria > Rhizobiales > Rhizobiaceae > Allorhizobium > Allorhizobium ampelinum. The sequence goes on from NZ_CP056047.1 coordinate 1,698,532, forward strand.
AACCGCTGATGGTGGGCAAGCTCGGACCGATGCATGTGCTCGGCCTGCCCGGCAATCCCGTCTCCAGCATGGTCTGTAGCCTGCTGTTTCTCGAACCGCTAATCGCCAAGCTTGGCCATCGCGCTTTGCCGCAGCGCCTCAGACACGCCCGCACGGCAACTGCACTTGCTGCCAACGATCAGCGACAGGACTACCTGCGCGCCCAATTGCGGGTCGATTCAGCGGATGGGCTTTGGGTGACGACCTTTCCGAAGCAAGATTCCTCGATGATGCGGATTTTCGCCGAGGCCGGGGCCTTGATCGTGCGGCCACCGCATGCATCGGCCCTTCGGGAAGGCGGCCAATGCATGGTGTTGTTATTGCATCCGTAAACGCCTCTTGGTGAAAGGCATCTGCCGCATTATCTACTGAAACGAAAAGCGGACGACCAAACCCGGAGCACGCCTTGAAATTTCTGCCTGAACGTCTGCGCGACCGGATTGAGCCGCGCCTTCTCGCCAGTCTGACCGTATTGGCCGGTCTTGGGTTGCTGTTTGCAAAAATCGCAGAAGACGTTTTCGAGCAGGAGAGCCATGCCTTCGATCGCGCCATATTGCTGGCGCTCCGGATCAAGGACGATCCCGGCCTGACCATCGGCCCGCCCTGGCTGGTCAATTCAGTGCGCGACATTACCAGCCTTGGCGGCTTCACGGTGATTACCCTCGTCACCGTGTTGACGATGTTCTATCTGCTTGCTGCGGGCAAAACCCGCAATGCCGTGATTGTCGGGCTGGCGATTTCGCTCGGAGCCTTAGCCGAATCTGGTCTGAAACTGCTGTTTTCGCGCGCCCGGCCCGATGTCGTGCCGCATCTGGTCACCGTGCAAACCATGAGCTTTCCAAGCGGCCATGCCATGATGTCGGCCATTACCTATCTGACGCTTGGCGCCATGCTGGCCCGCGCTCAGCCGACATGGCAATTGCGCTATTTCACCTTTGGTGCTGGCCTGTTCCTGACGCTGCTGATCGGGGTTAGCCGGGTGTTTCTCGGCGTGCATTGGCCAACGGATATCATCGCGGGCTGGACGGTCGGCGGTGCCTGGGCGCTGTGCGTCTGGATGATAGCCGATGCGTTGAACCGCCGCCGCACACCACTTGAACCTGAACAGTGATCAGCCGATCAACTGGTCCAGCCAAGCCTTGTCCAGCACGCTTTCAAGCTCACGAGCCAGATCGTCCAACGCCTGTTCGACGCTTTGCCGGTAATTTACTGTACCATTGCTGATCCCGAAGCTTTGCAGCAGCGCAGCCCGGTATTCGTCATTGCCAAACAGCCCATGCAGATAGGTGCCCATCACCTTACCATCAGCAGAAATCGCCCCATCGGCGCGACCACGGATCGTCAGGGCAGGACGCTGGCAATCCGGGCCATCGGTCTGGCCGAGGTGAATTTCATAGCCACTCAGGGCCGTGTCGTATTCCAGCGAATGGGCCGCACTATTGCGGACGGTCTTTTCTGGTGCCATCTCTGTGTCGATCTCAAGCAGACCAAGGCCTTCGACGCGGCAAGGCGCACCTTCCAGCCCCAGCGGATCGGCAACGCTGTTGCCCAGCATTTGATAGCCCCCGCAAATGCCAATGATCCGCCCGCCACGCCGACGATGCAGGGCAAGGTCCTTGTCCCATCCCTGCGCGCGCAGATCCGCCAGATCGCCAATCGTTGCCTTGGACCCCGGCAGAATCACCAGGGCCGCATCGGTGGGCAAGGGTTCGCCGGGACGCACATAGACCAGATCAACGGAAGGTTCCGAGGCCAGCGGATCGAAATCATCAAAATTGGCAATACGCGACAGAACCGGCACGGCGATCTTCAAAGCGCCCGTCGAACTGCGGCTCAGTCGCTCCAGCGCCACACTGTCTTCCGGCGGCAAGCGGCCAGCGGCCTTCAACCAGGGCACAATGCCGAAACTCGGCCAGCCGGTATATTGGGTAATGGCTCCGATTCCGTCGGCAAACAGGCTCTGGTCACCCCGGAACTTGTTGATGATATAGCCAGAAATCATCCGCCGGTCTTCCTCCGGCAGGATGGCATGGGTGCCGACCAGCGAGGCGATTACCCCGCCGCGGTCAATATCGCCAACCAACACCACCGGCACATTGGCGCGCGTGGCAAAGCCCATATTGGCGATGTCTCCAGCCCTCAGATTGATCTCGGCTGGCGACCCCGCTCCCTCGACAATCACCAGATCGGCACCGGCCTTCATCTGCTCAAAACTATCAAGCACAGCACCCAGCAATTGCGGTTTCAGCCGCTGGTAATCGCGGCCCTTCGCTTGGCCGAAAACCCGGCCTTGTACGATGATCTGGCTGCCGGTCTCGCTTTGTGGTTTCAGCAAAACCGGGTTCATATGCACCGAAGATGGCACGCCACAGGCCAGCGCCTGGAGCCATTGCGCCCTGCCGATTTCCCCGCCATCATCAGCCACGGCGGCATTGTTGGACATGTTCTGCGGCTTGAACGGACGCACGACGCGTCCATGCAGCCTCGCCAAGCGGCAAAGGCCGGCCACCAGCACCGTCTTGCCGACATCCGAGCCGGTACCCTGGAGCATAACCATCCGTGTCATGACGTTTGCCAGCTCCTGCAATTTGGTTCAAAGCGCAGCCATGTTCAGAATGGGCGGCGCGTCTTTCTACCAGATCTCATGTCGATGGTTTGTGGTATGGCCTGCGGCCCGCCGGAAGGCAATGGCGGTCAAAGATTGGCTTTTCCACAGTTTTTCCTGAAAAGGATACAAAGCCAGCGGGAACCGGTATGATTGACAGCGCCGGATTCCTGCCTTTTTTCAATCCATTGGGGGTTCATCAGGATGTGGGAGCGCTCGGATTTACCCATGAAAGCATGTGCGTTTGCACGATGCTTAGTGGCTTTTATGCGACATTTATTCGAACAAAAAGCTGTAAGGTGGTTGATTTATACGGCCAAGACCCTACCCTTGTCGTTGTCGTAAACAGACAAGGACTGCCTTGGGACTGGACCGGACTTCATAATCCGCCAGGCTCGCCGACGAGCGGTCCTTCCATCCAATATGCCCGACCCGGGTTGCGAAATATGCGGCCGGGATCGGCTGTCATGCGTGAAACAATCACGCCCATGCGCTAAACATGCGCCAATAAAACGGAGAACTCCACGATATGAGGACATTGATCGTTTCCACGATACTCGCCGCCGGATTGTATGGCATGGCCGGTTCTGCCGAAGCTGCCGATTGCGGCTCGGTCTCCATTGCGGAAATGAACTGGGCCTCAGCCGGCGTCGCGGCCAATGTCGACAAGATCATTCTGGAAAGCGGTTATGGTTGTTCCGTCAATCTGGTGACTGGTGACACCATGCCAACATTCACCTCAATGAATGAAAAGGGCGAGCCGGATCTGGCCCCTGAGCTTTGGGTCAATACGATTCAAAAGCCGCTGGCGGAAGCCGTCAAGGACGGTCGCCTGCTCAAAGCCGCACGCATTCTGAAGGATGGCGGCGTTGAGGGTTGGTGGGTTCCGAAATATATCACCGATGAGCATCCCGACATCAAGACTGTCCAGGACGCGCTGAAACATCCCGAGCTTTTTCCCGCCCCGGAAGATCCGTCCAAGGGCGCTGTTACCAATTGCCCATCCGGTTGGGCCTGCCAGGTCACCACGGAGAATATCTACAAGGCGCTAAAGGGTGACGATGCAGGCTTCCAGCTTGTCGACAGCGGCTCGTCTGCCGCGCTGGACGGCTCGATTGCCAATGCCATTGAAAAGAAGCAGGGATGGCTTGGCTATTATTGGGCGCCGACCGCCATTCTCGGCAAATATGATATGGTCAAGCTTGGCATGGATACTCCCTTCGACAAGGCCGAATGGGACCGCTGCACCTCGGTTGTCGATTGTGCCGATCCCCGTGTCAACGATTATCCGGTCACGGATGTCTATAGTGTCGTCACCAAGAACTTTGCCGAGAAGGCAGGTGTGACGATGGACTATGTCGGCAAACGCCAGTGGGACAATGAAACCATTGGCAAGGTTCTGGCCTGGATGAGCGAAAACCAGGCGGACAATGCCGATGCGGCTGAATATTTCCTGAAGACCTATCCCGATGTCTGGACACAGTGGGTCTCACCTGACGTCGCTGAAAAGGTCAAGGCCGCTCTTTGACACAGCCCGGAAGCCTGCCTTTCCGCGATCTCTCATCCGTGATGAATTCAATCACTCGCACATGACGATAGACATGTCTCTAACGTCATGTGCGCAGCGGCTTGGCCATGCCACCGCCCCCCCGCAATACAATGATCAAGCCGCATCGATAAAGCCGAACACATCGGCATTGGCTTTGATCCGCACGATAAGGAGCACATATGGCATCCGCTATCTGTAGCTATATCCCCACCCTCCTCTGCCAGTTTCCGGCGGTCGATGACACTCTGATGCGGAGTTTCAAGAAGACCGTCGATACCGGCTTCAAGACGTTCGTCCGCTCCTATGGCGATTTCCTCGACGGATTGACCCTGCCGCTGCAATGGTTCCTGAACTGGCTTCAGGCGCTGTTCGTTGATACGCCCTGGATCGTGATGATCATCGCACTGGCCGCTATTGTCTATGGCGTCAGCCGCAATTGGCGCATTACGCTCGGCACGGCTCTTGCCATGGTTTTGATCGGCATGGCCGGTCTCTGGCAGGATACCATGATAACGCTTGCCATGGTGACCGTTTGCACGCTCTGCGCCGTCGTCATCGGCATTCCCTTGGGTATCTGGATGGCGCGGTCCGACCGCGCCCAATCGACCTTAAACCCGGTGCTCGACGTAATGCAGACGATGCCGAGTTTCGTCTATCTGATCCCTGTTGTGATGATTTTCGGGATCGGCAAGGTGCCGGGCCTGATCGCAGTGGTGATCTATGCCATCGCGCCGATTATCCGGCTCACCAATCTCGGTATCCGCCTTGTCAGCCGCGAAGCCATCGAAGCGGCGGATGCTTTCGGGTCGTCGGAGCGCCAGAAACTGTTCAATGTGCAGATCCCGCTGGCGCTGCCCAACATCATGGCGGGCATCAACCAGACGATCATGATGTCGCTGGCCATGGTGGTCATCGCCTCAATGATCGGTGTTGGCGGGCTCGGCAAGAATGTCCTGCAGGCCATCACCAACCAGTTCTTCACCATCGGCCTGCTCAACGGCTTTGCCCTTGTGGCAATCGCCATCATTTTCGACAGGGCAAGCCAAGCCTATGGCAAACGCCTCCAGAAACATACACAGGTGCTGCATGGCTAGTCACGGCATAGACATCCGCAATCTCTACAAGATTTTCGGCCCCGATGAGAAAACCCATATCGACGCCGTACGCCAGGGCATCACCAAGGCCGAGTTGAATGACAGGCATCACCATGTGCTCGGCCTGCGCGACATCAGCATCGACATGCCCGGTGGTGAGATCACCGTGGTGATGGGGCTTTCCGGCTCCGGCAAATCCACGCTGATCCGCCATATCAACCGGTTGATCGAACCGACAGCGGGCGAAGTGCTCTATGATGGAACCGATATATGCGCCATGTCGCCTGCGCAACTGCGTGATTTCCGGCGCCGGAAAACCGCGATGGTCTTTCAGAAGTTCGGCCTGCTGCCACATCGAACCGTGATGGAAAACGTCCTCTACGGCCTCGATATTCAGGGCATGCCACGGCAGGAAAGTCTTGCCAAGGGGCATTACTGGATCGAGCGGGTCGGGCTTTCCGGCTTTGAGAATCATTACCCGAACCAACTTTCCGGTGGCATGCAGCAGCGTGTCGGCCTGGCGCGGGCCCTCGCAACTGATGCCGATATCCTCTTGATGGACGAGGCCTATTCCGCGCTGGACCCGCTGATCCGGGTCGATATGCAAACCATGCTGATCGACTTGCAGCAGGAATTGCAAAAGACCGTGGTGTTCATCACCCACGATCTGGATGAGGCTTTGCGTCTGGGCGACAAGATCGCCATTCTGCGCGATGGCGAGGTGGTGCAGCAGGGCAGCGGTCAGGATATCGTGCTGCGTCCAGCGGACGATTACATCTCCGCCTTCGTGCGCGAGGTCAATCGTGGCCGGGTGATCCGCATCGGCACGGTTATGGTCCCGGCGGACAGCCAGTCCGGCCAGTTCAAGCTCACCGCCCGCACGACTCTGGAGGCGGCGGCCCGGGCCATGGTCGAGCAAGGCGTCACAGAGGCGCAAGTGACCGATAAAGCGGGTCACCAGATCGGCACCATCGACCTCTCGATCATCCTTTCGGCCATGGTCTCACCTGCGCACAGCGTCCAACCGGCGCTAGCAGCGGAATAAGCAATCCTGGCGGCAAGCAAGACATCAACCCACTGCCTTGCCGCCATGTTCTTCAATTCAGAATCGCATGGGTCAGCATTGCTATCGCCAGCTATTACGCTCCAGCAATAGAAGCTTGAATGAAGGCAACGTATTTGTCCTTGAGACCCGGTTGCAGCCGCTCGGCCATCAGCATGGCGATCTGGAATTGGGTGAAACTATCGGTTTCTTCCAGCGCCATTTCCGCCAGACCCGTGACGCCTTCGGCATAAAGTTCAGGAGAATCAGCCACCTGCTGGATAAAGCTGCCCAGAAACCGGTTGACCGTGAATTTGCCCAGACGCTGGCGCTCATCGATGGAAAGCGGCGAGCCGACCCGGTTGATCAGCACGAAAACATCGAGAAATAGCAGAAGCATTTCATAATGAACCGCACTCTCCGGCAGTCCGGCTTCAAGCAACATAACCTTGCGTTCCGCATCGATCTGCGCCTTTTCAGCCCATTTTGCGGCATTGTAACGATAGCGGATCGACGGATCATGCGCCATTTTTCCAGTCGCAAACAGGGATAGTGCAATGGCCCAATCGCATGTCGCTGCCTTGGTCGGATGGGAGCGCAGAAACAGATCCATTGTCGCAAGCCAGACTTCGCGGCGCAGGATGGAATAGAAACCGCCATTGTTGGTCGGGCTGTTCTGCAGATAGGCGAGCATTCTTTCGCCGGGGTCATACTCTTCCAGGGCAAAGGCCTGAACCGAACCAGTTTCGGATCGCTGGAGGAAGCTTTCGGTTACCGGCAGCACGCCAACGTAATCGAAGGGCAGATCATCGAGATCGAAAGGTGCCTGATCCGCTTCCGCAAGGATCTCGTCATCATCGCCCATCGGCATGATGAAGGGCGTGGAGGCTGCCTCGACAGCGTTGAACATATTGGCGAAGGCCGTTTGTGCCTCGCTTGCCACATAGGTCAATCGGGGAGAAAGGTCTTGCAAATAGGCTTTTTTGGCGGCATCGCCGGAATTGTCGCTGACCACCAGCAGGGCGTCCCGCGCCTCGCAAAAAGCAAGCGCACTGTTGATAGCAGCGCGCGAACCGTCGAGCGGGCGATGGCTGGGCATGCAGATAGTCAGTTCGGCCATAGAAACACTCCGGAAAAATGCGGGCCCCATGACAAGCCCCCATTGCAGAAAATAGCATTCAGGCGGGATCAGCTCTCAGACAATTTTCCCAGCTCAGACTCGAAATGGGTAATTATACAATATCCGCAAAGCTTTGCCGCATTTGGTTCGCCTTTGAAGAACAGCGATATCCTACCGTCAAACGTTGCGGCACCTGTGTCAACCAGCGGATGAAGCCGACCGCAAGCCTCACGCAAGGCTCAACGGAGTCAAATGGTCGATCACCAAACAATGCCGCGAATTATTCGGTTGATAAAATCGCAAGCTCTGCTCCAGCGACGATTGTTTAAGAACCAATGCAGATAATATTGGCAGAGACTCACAACAGACACGCCGGGCAAAAGCCAAGACAGCAGGAGACCTTCATCATGTCCGCCACCGCCGTTACCGACCGAGACACCGTCGCCATGAAGCTGGGTGGATTCTCTGATGACGACAAGGCCTTCCTGGCCCTGATGCTGGAAAACCCCAAGCAGGACGAGACCTTTGCCGAAGGCCTGTTCGCCTATCTGGAACAATCCGCCGGTCAACGCTTCCTCAACTCCCTGAAGCTGGAGCGCTGTGGCGAATGGCTTGGCAATAGCTGCCCGGCCCGGATGCAGATCCGCTTGATGGAAATTGCCAGGTCCAGCCAGCATGGCGCCTACCTAGCCTTTCGCCAGGGGCTGACACGCTCCGGCGGCCTGGAGCGTGCCTATCCGAAATCAGCGCTGTGAGCGTGGGTCCGTCCCCGGCCTTCATCCAGGCTTTGCAGGCCTATAAGCAGGGCGATCTGCGCGCCTGCCTCGACCGCCTGCATCCGCTTTTGAAAAAACGTCCACCGGACGCCAATATGCTGCTGGTGGCGGCGCAATGCCATGCAAAGCTGGAGGAAAAACTCCAGGCCGCCGAGCTTTACGCCCGGGTGGCGGATGTGCAGCCGCAAAATCGCCGGATGTTTCTCCTGATGGCCGCGCGTTTGTATATGCAGATTGATCAGGGGGAGCAGGCGCTTTCCCTGATCCGCAAAGTGCCAGAATCCCAAAATCTCGAATCCCAAAATCTCGAATCCCAACACCTCGCATCGCTCGACCCGGAAGAGCAGAGAACCTATCGGCGGCTGCTGCGAGGACAATTGTGCCTCGAGGAAATCGAAGCCAGCGACCACGCGCTGCTGGCCGCGATGCGAGAGGGCACCAATCCGGCATTTTTCAACATCGACGATCCCTACCAGCACATGCTGTGGTGTGACGACGAGGCGATCAATGGCCGACAAACCCGGATGGCCAGCGGAAAGCCGTTTACGGAGCAATCGCGCCAGGCACGCCGCAGCCTACCCCATCGCTTCGGAGAAAAAATCCGGGTCGGCTACCTTTCGTCGGATTTTTCCGACCAGCATCCAACCATGCGGCTGTTGCAAAGTGTTCTGCTCGGTCACGACGCCGCCCGCTTCGAGATCCACCTGTTCTGTCACACGCCAGAGGATATCAGAGGGCTGGATCGTGGCCTGCGGCAGACCTACCCCAATCTTCACGACATCCTGCGCATGGACGATGGTACGGCACGCGATTTCATCCGCAGCTTTGACCTTGATATTCTGGTCGATCTCAAAGGCCATACCAAAGATGTCCGCGCCGATCTGATCAATAGTGGCCTTGCCCGCTTGCAGGTCGCCTATCTCGGTTTTCCCGGCTCCGCCTATGGGATCGATTGCGATTATGTCATCTCCGACCTGATCGTTACGCCGGACTCATCCAAACCCCATTATCACGAGAGGCTGTGTCGATTGCCGGAAACCTATCAGGCAAACGACAACCGCTATCGCCCGCACCCACCGGCCACATCCCGCTCCCTGCTCGATCTGCCGGAAGATGCCTTCGTGCTGGCCTCCTTCAATATGGTTCGCAAGATATCTCCGCAAACCGCGCGTCTCTGGGCAAGGATGCTGGACGCCATTCCCTCATCTATTCTGTGGGTTCTCTGCGCCGGGCGCGAACAGCGCGACCGCCTGACCGCATTCATGACCGGGTGCGGAATCGAACGTTCACGCCTTTATTTCACTGGCGCCGAAAGTTACGCGCCGCATATTGCCCGAATGCAGGCGGCTGATCTCGGTCTCGATACCTATCCCTATAACGGCCACACCACGACCTCGGACAAGCTATGGGCGGGCCTGCCGGTCATCACCTTCAAGGGCAACAATTTCGCCTCAAGGGTGTCAGAAAGCCTGCTGACCGCGCTCGGCGTTCGGCAACTGGTGGCGGAGACGCCAGACGACATGGTGCGCCTAGCCGCAGACCTGGCGCAGGACCGGCCCCGGCTTGCCGCACTCAGGCAGACGATTGCTAACAACCGGCTGCGCGCACCGCTCTTCGACACGCGACGGTTCACCCGCCATCTGGAACATGCTTTCGAACTGATGGTAGAACGGGAAAAGGCTGGCTTGGAACCAGATCACATCGATGTACCAGCCCTGCCGATACGACAGGGCTCGTTCAAGCAGGATATGGACTGACGAGTCACAACATCCAGATGCCTCAGTTGGGGCGCTGCTCTACCACCGCAATGATCGGCCCAAGCGGATAGGACCGGTCGATCCGGCCACCCATAGGCTCGGCAAGGCTTGAAATCGTCCCGTCCAGATAAAGCGCATTGGCCGCGCCCAACCGGTCGCGAAAGAACGCGGCCATATCGTAGAAACGCACAGGGTCTTTGCTCAAAACAAACACCACCTGTCCGCTGGCGTCGATACCGACACCATTGCGGATTTTCAAACTGTCGCTGGTGGGGAGAAACTTCGGGTGCAGAACACCATCGATGACCAGCATCGGGCCGGATTGAGTGGCGAAATCCGCTTCAATATTCTGGGTTTCGAATTGCCCGGTCTCAAGCACACCAGCATGACCGTCTTTAAGAAAAAACACGCCATTCGGCTTCAGGTAAAAATTGCCCCAGCCATCGGCGGTTTCGGTTGGCTTGCGCGTCACGCCATAGTCTACGAACAGGCCAACGGGACTGAGATCGGAGTGATACATACCGCCATTGACGGCAAATGTGAGGATCAGTCTTTGCTGCCAAAGCTGGCTTCGCAATGCCTCGAACCCACCATAGACATCTCCGTCAGCATTGCGGTTGAAGATGCGAATTGTGCGCGTGGCGGGATCAAATCGACAGACACGATAAGAAAAGCCGTTTTCCGTCTGGTCACGACAATTCTGTTCTTCTGCCTCAGCACGCTCTGGAGAAATAACAAGCGGGGACAGGATCGCAAAAAGCCAAACGACTATTTTCAAACGGAGTGCGTTTTCCGAGCAAAATCTCAAAAGTGAACTCTCACATCAAATATTTGAAAGCGCGACCCTTCTGGTCCGTCTTCTGGCACGGACGCCAATACGCAAGGTTCACGAGGGAATAGAGCAAAAAAGCTAGCTGTATCCCGCCGTTGACGCCACTCTTACTGCTGGGCGGAAGCGGTCAGAATGCCCACTTCCTGAGTTTGGCCCGCAAATTGAATCGGCGGACCCTGGAAGGCGACATGCCCAGCGGCCGAAACGACAACCGCCAGAATATAAGCAGCACTCACTTTGGCAACCAGATGCATGGACATGGACCTAACTCCTCTTCCCTTTCCCGAAGCAGCTTTGCTTCATCCCTTGAAGGGCGTGAAGCAAAACTGCTGTTAGGTTGCGTTATTTAGCAGCCTTGGCGACATTATTGCCCGCCGACTGCGTGGCATTCACGGTATTGGCTGTATCTTTGCCCATACCACGGATCGTGTTACCGCATGACGACAATGCGGCAGCGGCAACAAAGAGAGCAGCAACGGCAGCGAGCTTTTTCGTGTTCATATTGGATAAACCCCTATTATGATAATCGGGCACCACAGGTGCCTCGCATTGGCATGAACGCGGCAACTCGAAAAAAGTTCATTCGCACCCAAAGATTTCAGCGTTTTTAACCAAACATTTACGCCGCATGATATCCGCACTTATGAAAGTTTGGTTCAGATTGCTCGCGAGCACATAAATAACATGGGCTAAAGCAGCGCTTGAGGGGATTGATCATGGGGCAGCAGCAGGGCAAAGGCGCAATTCTGGTGATGACCGCCGGGGGGCCGAACCCGTGGATGGTGGTCAACGCGCTGCACGCCCGTTTCGGCGACGTGCAGGTCCTCTTGGAAGAACAGGAAAGCAAGGCGGAGATTTTTCGACGCCGTCAACGGCGGGTTGGAACCGTGGCTGCGCTTGGCCAGCTCGCCACCATGGCCGCAGGCAAATTCATGCGCCGAGCAGCCCAAAAACGCACAGAAACAATCTGTCAGGATTTTGCAGCCGATCCCCATTTCAATCCGCAGATCCCAGTGACCACGGTGCGCAGCATCAACAGTCCCGAGGCGCAGGAGGCGATCCAACAGCTCTCTCCCGGTGTGATCCTGTTGGTCAGCACCCGGCTGATGACGGCAAAAGTTCTGGCCAGCATGCCCTGCCCCGTGCTTAATCTTCATGCTGGCATCAATCCCGCCTATCGCGGTCAGATGGGCGGCTACTGGGCGCTGGCAAAAGGCGATCGCGGCAGTTTCGGCGCAACGGTGCATCTGGTCGATCAGGGCACCGATACAGGCGCGGTCCTCTACCAGGTGCGTGCGCAGCCTAGCTCCGGCGATTTCATCTCCACCTATCCGATGCTGTTGACGGCAGCAGCCCTTCCCATCACCTGCCAGGCGGTTGGCGATGCTCTGGAAGGCAAGCTGAGCCCTATCACGCCGACCGGGCCGTCGGCGCTCTATTTTCCGCCGACCCTCTGGCGCTGGCTGTGGACGGGCCTCACCAAAGGCATCTGGTAGCAAAGAGAACTCTGGTTCAGCCTGAAACCGGCACGTCCTCCCGCCGGTTCTCAATCTCCATGATCAGTTTTTTCTTCGGTCGCAGGGTAATGCGCATCGTCGGCTCCGGGGTCGCCTCGCTCTTGTTGCGCAGACGAAAAGTCTTGGCCAGCACCGCCAGAATGGCAACGGCCTCCATGGTTGCAAAAGCACTGCCGATACAGATGCGCGGCCCTGCCCCAAACGGCATGAAGGCGTAGCGATGCCGTGCCTTAACCGCTTCGGGCGCAAAACGGTCTGGATCGAACACCTCCGGCCTGTCCCAGATCAGGCTATGGCGATGAACGGCATGGATTGGCACCAGCAATATCGTACCCGCCTGGATATGGTGTTGGCCCAACGTAAACGCCTCGTTCGCGGTCCGGGTGATGACCGGCGCTGGCGGATAGAGCCGCATGGCTTCGTTGAAAACCTGTTTGGTATAGGTCAATTTCTCGACATGCTCGGCCAGAACCGGACCATCTCCCACCACACGGTCCAACTCGTCCAGTAGCTTTTGCTCGATAGCCGGATGCTTAGCCAGCAGATGGAATGTCCAGGCAAGCCCAAGGGCGGTGGTTTCATGCCCCGCGGAAATAAAGGTCAGCAGGTTGTCGATGATCTGCTCATCGTTCATTTCGCGGTCTGTTTCCGGATCGTGAGCCGATAGCAACATCGAGATCAGGTCGGCACGTTCCACGCCTTCAGCGCGCCGCTCGGCAATCATCGTGGCCATGGCGGACCGCAAATAGTCCACGGCGCGGCTTGCCTTTCCCTTGCCGGGATAGGGTACCCATTCCGGCGCCTTCAGCATACCAAGTGCAAACATCCAGCCCGTCGGTTCGAGATAATCGGTAACGCTCTGCTCGACCCGAGCGACATCAATCCGGTCGCGCCCTGTCATCATCGTCTCGACAATGATGTCGAATGTGGTCTGCATCATCTCATGACCGATATCGACGGTCTCGCCAGCCTGCCAGGAATCACGGCGGCGTTCGGCTGCGGCAACCATCGCCGGCAGGAAGCCTCTCAGCTTTTCCCATTGAAAACCGGCGGCAACCGATTGGCGCTGCCATTTCCAATGGGCGCCATCAGCCGTCAACAACCCCTGCCCTAAGGCCGGACCCAGCGCACGGCGAACGTCTTCACCCTTGCCAAGCACCGCTGCATTTTTGACCAGAGCCTCATGGATCAGTTCAGGGTCCATCACATGCAGCCGCACCTCATCGCCAAACTGCGAATAGACCAGCTTATGATCATAAATCTGCGGCGGCAGGGCATCCAGCGGATTGCGGATCAGATCAGCAATCACCCGCACCGGCGAACGACGGCTGGCAACGACACCTTCACTCGTAGCGGACAAGACCGGCATATTCATCTGCCATCTCCTTTGCATAGACCCTTTTTGGGCGGCATCCAGGATGTAGAGATCGGACAAGGCGGTTCCAAGCCCCGTCGCCAAATTGCCTTTATCCGGTCAGGCGGCCACCGCTGTGTCGACACAGCCGCGATTTCCCAGCACGCAACGCACGTAATCGGCAACAGCCTTGACCGGCGGCGAGGCATCTTCACACAAGGCAAGACCGACCTCGTAACTGCCAAGATCCGGCAATCCATCACGCTCGGTCAGTTCCACCATATCCTCCTGCAACAGGAAGCGGGCAAGCGGCGCGACGGCGATATCGGCACGGATCGCCGCATATTGCCCGACGTGGTGACCGCAGAAATAGGCGATGCGGAATTCCTTGCCCCGGCGGGTCAATTCGGTCATGGCGCGCTTGCGCCACACACAGCTCTCATCCCAGACAGACAGCGGCAGCGGCGTTTTCAGATGGGCCTGACCGTGTTTTTTTCCAGCCCAGACCAGCTTTTCGCTCATCACTGTCATGGTGGGATCGGCGGCGATGCCGTTTAAGAAATTGAACAGTGTTACGTCCAGCCGCTTCTCATTCACCGCCTTGCGCAGCTCCACAGAACCGGCAATCGTCACCTCGATGGCCAGATGCGGCCATGTGCGCGCCAGATGAGTGAGAATACCGGGCAGGACCAGTTCGCCGATATCATCAGGTGATCCCAGCCGCACCACACCATTCATCTCGGGCGCCAAAAACCGTGCCACCGCCTCATTGTTCAGGGCGAGGATGCGCTTGGCATAGCTGAGCAGCAAAGCCCCATGCGGCGTCAACGTGACGGAACGGGCATCACGGCGAAACAGCGAGACGCCCAGTTGATCCTCCAGCTTCTTGATCTGCATCGATACCGCCGAGGGGGTGCGAAACACCATGTCTGCGGCAGCCGTAAAACTGCCGACCTCGGAAATCGCCACGAAGGTGCGCAGCACGTCATTATCCAGAAGCGGCAAACTGGCCGCTGCCAGAACGGTGGAAGGCATGGAGGGAGACTGGGAAAGGGTCATTGGACAACCATCAATTTTTCTCAACATAAAGATCATATCGTTTCGTTTGATTGAATGTCAATTCCACCTGACACTGTTTGCAACAAAGCCGTTCGGCATCAGGAGGAGTGAAAAGCATGGTCTTCGAAACAACACCCCGCCGCGTTCCACCCATGTTGCGGCTCTGGCTGGCCTTTCATCGCTGGCGGGAGAGACGCCATCTACGCCAGGCACGTGAAAAGGCGATGGCTCATCTTAATGGCTTGCCTGAATACCTGCGGGCGGATGTGGGCATCGTCGTGCCGGAACGGCCGGACAGCAAACCGATCACAATATGCGATGCGATAGATCACAAACATTCGCTTTATTGATCAATGAATACGGCAGATGATGTCTCTGCCGCCTCAGGACCAGAAAGTTCTTAGGCGAGATCAACGAAAGGAACTTTCCATGGCCTACATTTCTCATTCCAGCCCTTCGCGGCTGTTTACCAGCAGTATTATCCTCGCCGAGTCGGCTTTTCATGCCATTGCCACGTGGTTCAGTCAGCTAGAATCCTGGCGGCAACACCGCGCCATGGAAAAGGCGCTGGCAGAAGCCCCTTTCGATATGCGCAAGGATCTTGGCTGGCCTGCACACGACACGTGGCAGACCCGTCGCGACATGGTTTAAACGGCTTAAAACAGCTGTTTCATGCCTTGTTTCCGAGGGCCGTTAATCAAAATATCGTGTTTTTTCAATCGGCTGATGCTTTCGCATGCTCGTCATGCCCAATGATACTCTGCTGATGAAACACCCACAAATGGTCCGGCAATAATGATGTCAAATTGTTGTCGTCGGTTTCTATCGTGCTATTGTCGTTTTTGAGCTATTGGCGGAATTAAAAACTGTCAATTCTAGCAGATCTCCTCAGCACGGTGGCATCATGAGCAAAACGCCTGTTAAAAAACGCAATATCGTCTTTTTTCTTGTCCCGAATTTCACGCTATTGCCGTTTGCGGGCGCCATCGAAACATTGCGCATTGCCAACAGGATGCTGGGCTATGCGGCTTATGAGTGGCGGCTCTGTTCAGTCGACGGCAACAAGGTGTCGTCTTCGTCGGGCATCAGCATCGAGGTCGATTCGTCGCTTGCCGATGAGCGCCGTTTCCTGGCCGGTGAAAACCGGCCCAATATGGCGATTGTCTGTTCCGGCGTGTTTGTCGAGGAGTTCAACAACAAATCCGTCAACGCCTGGCTGCGGGAAGCCTATAACCGCAACGTCGCGGTCGGCAGCCTTTGCACGGGCGCCCACGTGCTGGCCCAGGCCGGACTTTTGAACGGCAAGCGCTGCGCGATCCACTGGGAAAACCTGCCGGGCTTTTCGGAAGCCTTTCCCCAGGCCGAGGTCTATGCCGATCTCTATGAAGTCGACAGCAATCTCTATACCTGCGCGGGCGGTACCGCTTCGCTCGACATGATGCTCAACCTGATCGGTCAGGATTTTGGCGAGGGCCTCGTCAACCGGGTCTGTGAACAACATCTGACCGACCGGGTCCGGGCTGCCGGAGACCGCCAGCGCCTGCCGCTGCGCGCCCGCCTTGGCGTGCAGAACAACAAGGTCTTGCAGATCATCGAATTGATGGAGGCAAGTCTGGCCGAGCCCTTGTCCCTGCTTGATATCGCCGACAAGGTGGATCTGTCACGCCGCCAGATCGAACGGCTGTTCCGCCAGGAAATGGGCCGCTCACCGGCGCGCTATTATCTGGAAATCCGCCTTGACCGTGCCCGGCATCTGCTGGTGCAATCCTCGATGCCAGTGGTGGAAGTCGCCGTCGCCTGCGGCTTTGTCTCCGCCTCGCATTTTTCCAAATGCTACCGCGAATTCTACAATCGCTCGCCCCAGCAGGAACGCGCCGAACGCAAACTGGCAACGGCAAAAGCGGCGGTTGCCGCATAAATATAATTCGCCACAGCCTACCGGTTTTTACAACACGCCCTCGTGCACCATATTTGGTACACGAGGGCGTTTCTGATTTTCATGGAATCGCAGCAACGCTCTTTGTTTTTGCCCATTTCCGGGTGCCAAAACCAGTTTCCAATTTTCCTGGAAATGCTCAAAGGTAAGCTGTAGCTCGCTATTGGTTGCATACGGTCCCGCATAAACCTTCTCGGTTTCAACCGCACAGGCAAGTGAAACGAAGACCGACAGCTTCATACAAGTTTGCCTTCCTACCGTGCCTTGTAACTGCGGATAGGAGTGCAACAATGACGATCGGCCTTGATGATTTGTCGCTTGAGCGACTGATGAAGGAGCGTGTGTGGACCTTCGGTAAAGCTGGCGCCGAACAGGTTTTTGCATCGCAGATATCCTTCGAGAGCGGCGGTTGGCTGCGCGGATATTCCCATACCAATGAAAACTCCTGGCGCGTGAAAGGCGGGGCGGTCGAGTTTCTGAGCCAGAACGCTGCTGTCACCACGCGATTCGATACCGTACGGTCTGTCGACGGACGCATCGAAATGGAGGGACAGTTCCGTCTGCCGGGAGAGCGTGGCGTTCATCTCTTGACGGAATGCGGCGAGGCACGGAAGCCGCAGAA
Organism: Gillisella vitis; assembly: GCF_021559775.1. GTDB lineage: Bacteria > Pseudomonadota > Alphaproteobacteria > Rhizobiales > Rhizobiaceae > Allorhizobium > Allorhizobium ampelinum. Next base: position 1,715,834 of record NZ_CP056047.1, read on the forward strand.
CAGAACCGCTCTTATCGTGCCCATTCACGACGCCTATTTCATCTATGGTATCAACCTGCTGTTTCAGAGCATCGGCGCCGACTACGACATCATTTTCGTCTTTTCCACCGATGCCGATCGCCTGCAGTTCAGAGAGATGCATCAGGCGTCCCCTTACCTGAACTACTCGTCCATCGTGCTGTCGGATTATTTCTCAGGCAGTGCGCTGTCGGTCGTGGCTGAGGGTAGAACCTGGCCGACGGTCAAGAAATTCCTGGCGCTTTCTCTCGCCCATAAGCTTTACGACTATCTCCTGTGCGTCGATGCCGAGACCTTCATTCTCAATAAAACGGGCTGGACCGAGGCCGCCGCAAGCGTTGTTTCCGCAGCACGCTGGTACGGCGGTACTCTGACTGCAAACCACTCGGCCGAAAGGCAGATCATGCACGCCTCGTCCATAAAGCTGGCACCGGCGGTCGATCATGAAAAAATTCAGGCCATTTCCGGCAATTGGGGCATCTATACCTGGTGGTGGGATATTCCGGTCTATTCGGCCAAGAGCATCCCGGGCTTTCTGGAGTGGATTGGCTGGGACGCCAGCCTCCAATTTGTGGAAAGGCTCGTCCACAGCGTATTCGACCATATCACCTACCAGTTCTACATGGCTCTTTACGGTGGTTTCTCGTTCACGATGGTCGAAGGCATCGCCCATGCGATGGAATTCTGCAACGCCGGGATTGTCTCCAAGGTGCATCAACAGATCCATCCAATGAGATGGACGAATGCCTTTGCCTACTCGCAGGACCCGAACTTTTTCCGAGAGAACAACTATCTTGCCGTCTATCACATCGACAGGAAGAGCTTTCCTCAGTTCAACCCCGGCTAGTTTCCGGGGAATTTGCAGTGGCCGGTGAAGCACCTATTTCGCAACGTTAGAATGGAAAGAGCGATGAAAATTCTCGCGCACAGGGGCTGGTGGCTGGAACCTGTCGAAAAAAACAGTGAAACGGCTTTCAGGCGCGCCTTTGAAAATGGATTCGGGGTCGAGACGGACACGCGCGACCAAAATGGCGTGCTGAAAATCGCGCATGACATGCCCATCGGCGACCAAGTGATGGATCTCGACTATTTTCTGGATCTGCACAAGAGCTATGCCGGATCAGGCACGATTGCCATGAACATCAAGGCAGACGGCCTGCACAAGGCGCTCCGCGCCTCGTTGGAGGGTGCCGGGATAACCGATCTGTTCTGCTTCGATATGGCTGTTCCAGATGCCATCGGCTATCTCAACAACGGCTTTATAACCTATACCCGCCATTCCGAACTCGAACCGCTGCCTCCCTTTTATGACAAGGCTCAAGGCGTGTGGTTGGATGCCTTCTATTCCGACTGGATCACTCCTGATGTCATCCAGAAGCATCTCGATGCCGGCAAGAAGGTGGCGCTCGTCTCTCCAGAACTGCACGGGCGTGATCATACCGCCGCCTGGGATGTTTGGGGTGATCTGACAGGTGACGACATCTCAATCTGCACCGACTTGCCGCACCTCGCCGCCGAGAAATGGGGATAAGCCAGCCATGAACCAGACGGACAGGACATTATGATCAAGGCAGTGCTTTTCGACATGGACGGCGTTCTGATCGATGCCAAGGAATGGCATTACGAGACGCTGAATGACGCGCTGGCGCTTCTCGGGCTCAATATCAGCCGCACCGAACATCTCGCCGTCTATGACGGCCTGCCAACACGCAAAAAACTGGAAATGCTGACCAAGACGCGGGGATTGCCGCCAAGGCTGCACGATTTCCTCAACACGCTCAAACAGAAGATGACCTATCAGGTCATCGTCGAAAAATGCCAACCGGTTTTTCATCACGAATACGCCCTCGCGCGCCTGAAGCGGGAGGGCAAGCATATCGTGGTCTGCTCAAACTCCGTCAGGTCGAGCGTCGAGGCGATGATGCGCCAGGCTGACCTGTTGAAATACCTGGATTTCTTTCTATCCAATCAGGATGTCGGCAAGGCGAAGCCCGATCCCGAAATCTACACGACGGCAATCGACCGGCTGCAATTGCAGCCAGAGGAATGCCTGATCCTGGAAGATAACGATCACGGCATACAGGCCGCCCGCTCCTCAGGCGCCCATGTGCTGGTGGTGGGATCGACCAACGACGTCACCTATGAGCGTATCATGAACGAAATCACCAAGATCGAATCGGCCCTCACATGAGATATCTTATCCCCATCGCGTCGAAGGATGATCTTTTCCCAAAGGATGAGTTTCATTTCCCCAAGCCTCTGATCGAAATCGACGGTTCGCCGATGATCTCGCTCGTCGTCAACAGTATCCGCAACCGCGATGCCTCCGCGAAGTTCATCTTTATCGTTCTTAATCAGGATGCGCTTGAATACAGTCTCGATTCGATTTTGAAATTGCTGGCTGGCGAAAGCACCGTTGTCATCAAACTGAACAATCCGACCATGGGCGCTGTGTGCTCGGCGCTGATGGCCGTCGATCATATTGTGGACGACGATCCTCTGGTGATCTGCAATGGCGACCAGATCATCGACGCGGATCTGGCAGGCATTGCACGAGATTTTATGCGCTCGGGAGCCGATGCCGGTGTCGTGACCTTCAATTCCGTACACCCCCGCTGGTCCTATATCCGTGAGGATCAGTCTGGATATGTCATAGAAACGGCGGAAAAGCGCGTTCTGAGCCGCAAGGCGATTGCTGGATATTATTATTTTAGAAGCGGCAGCCTATTTGTGGAATTTGCCCAGAATTATTTGCTGAAAGCCGACCCGTTTGGTGGAAAATACTATCTTTCCCCGGTTCTGAACGAGGTTATTCTCGCCGGTGGCAAGATCGTGCAGCACGAGATTCCATCCGACAGCTATATCTCGTTCTATTCGCCCAAGCGCATCGAATTCTATCAGAACGAGATCCGGGACAAGGTTGCCGCGATGACCAAGCCCGCCCGTCAGGTTCAGGTCGTCATTCCGATGGCGGGCCTCGGCAGTCGGTTTGCGCAAGTCGGTTACCTCAAACCAAAGCCATTCATCGACGTGAAAGGCAAGACGATGATCGAGCGCGTCATGGACAATCTGCGCCTCGATCATGCGCGCTTCGTCCTGATCGCCCGACAAGAACATCTGGATGCGGAACCCGACGTCGTCAGTGGCTTGAAGGCCCATGGCGATCTCGCATTTTCGCCGATCAACTTCGTAACCGAGGGTGCGGCTTGCACCGTCTTGACGGCGCGGACACATCTTGATCCCGATGCCCCATTATTGATTGCCAATTGCGACCAGATCGTCGATTTCGATTGCGCCGATTACATTCAAGATGCACTGGAGCGCGATCTGGATGGCTCAATTCTCTGCTTCAAGGACAAGGATCGAGACCCGAAATGGTCGTTCGCTCATGTGAACGATGATGGCCTGGTCGATGAGGTGAAAGAAAAGGTGGCGATTTCCGACAACGCGACCGTTGGCATCTATTATTTCAGACGCGCCCGCGATTTCATCGATGCCGCGACCGATATGATCGCCCACAACGATCGCTCCAACAACGAGTTCTATGTTTGCCCGGTCTACAACTACCTGATCAAGCAGGGAGCCAGGGTCGGCGTCTATCATGTCGCTCCCGACGCCATGCACGGTATAGGCACGCCTCCCGATCTGGAGGCCTATCTTAGGCTGATTTGATAAGCATGAAATGTATCGTACCACTTGCCGGGCCTGATTTGTGGACCCCGAAATATGGCTTTAGACCGCTGGTGGATATCAGCGGAAAACCGCTGATCGACGCTGCCTTGGGTGACAGGGCGTGGTCGAACCGGCTTCGGCCAGAGGATTACATCTTCGTCATCCGCGAGGTTCCAAACCTCGCGGAGCTTGTTGAATATCTGCGCCTGAAATGGCCCGGCTGCCGCATCGTGACACTCTCCGACCTGACCGGAGGCGCTTTGTTCTCTGTGCTCGCAGCAATGGCGCTCGTCACGCCAGACGAGCCCATCATCATCGATCTGGCCGACATCCTGTTCACGAGCGGACCAGACGACCCGGAGACACTGTTTTCGACGGAAGGATGCGGCGCAGTCGTGCCGGTCTTTGCCTCAAGCGAAAACTGCTACAGCTATTTGAAGATGACCGACGGCGTGGTGGTTGAAGCGAGGGAAAAACAGGTGATCTCGGAAAACGCCTCCGCAGGCGTATACATGTTCCGAAACATCCAGATATTCCTCAGTGCAGCCGTTCATATTATCAACAACCGCCAGACCATGAGCTATAAAGGCGTGCTTTTCATCTGCCCCATGGTCAACGGCGTCATCGCTGACGGCCACACCGTGCTGGCGCCCACTATTGAAAACTGCCAGCCGGTGGGAAAGATTTTTCACGAACGATAGAGCACGTCCATCTCCCAGCGTATCGGGCTTAACTTGCGATCGCGCAGCCTTTAGGCCTGACCACACTCATGCTAGGCAGCACTCGGAAAGCGCATATTGAGTAGCTTATGTTGACATGCCTAGAATTTTAGAGGCTTCCAAATTAGAAACTTCCACATATGCCGGAAATTGGCCGTTCGGTCGCATGAAATTCTTGTCAGCTTCATTATGAGTAAAGAATGCGAATTCGGTTCGGAAGTAGTGACCAAATATATCCTTGTAGATGATGATGCCAGTGATCAAGAGTCGCTCCTCTGGGTTAAAAGAACCTTCGCCGAACTCCCTGACCGCTTGGCTTCCGGTGGGCGGCGTGACTTTAGCGCGCCAATCGGATCCCTTTCCCAATGCTGTCCAACTTTTACTTGGATCCACACGTAACTTCACGCACAGCAAACGGTACATTTCGCTCTTTGGAACTCGCCGCGCTTCGACGCCGACAGCAAAAAATGGCGCAGGCGTCTCGCCAGAGTTTCGGCATATTACGACCAAATCACCTTTGTCGATACTGAGTTCCAATCCTGCGGCTTCGACATAAGCTCGGGTTTGACGATGGCCAAGTTCACGAGTAACCGCAAGGGTCTGTCGAGTTAGGCGCAAACTGAAAAACAGCCCGATCAAAGCCGCGACGCTTGCCAAAAGAGAGGCGACAGTAACCCAGAACGTGGCGGAAGCCCAGAATGCCTGCGACTCGGCCGCAATAGTGCCTCGAAGCTCAGCACTATCGGCAAACGTCAAGGATGCGGACAAGTGCCATAGGACTATAGGCAAACATAGTAAGTTCACATCTTCCTCCAAGGGCGCTCGCATTGTCGACTAGGACCTATCTAGTTAATGCGTATGCGCATGAAATGAGGACTAAATAACAACCTTAAATTTTTTCATGACTTGTTTTAAGAGGCATTTTCCGGGCACTTTTCAGTGCCCGGAGTCGATGATTAGAGTTCATTGCTTGGCTGGTTTCTCAGAAACAGGCTATTTACGAGCCGATAATCAGCTGCACCCACTCGTGCTGCCACACGTATCGCACTTTTCACACGTCCCATTCCGTACCATCGTAAAGTTCTGGCACTCGGAGCACATGTTGCCGGTATAGCCTTGGGCGATGGAGCGCATGCGGCGGGCGGCTTCGACTTTCTTGGCTTCGGCCTTGGCGGCTTCGGCTTCGTCGGTGGCGGCGTCGGAGAACAAGGTTTCCGTGACCATGTCTTCCACCAGTTCGGCGGCCCGTTCCTCGTAATCGCGCTTGAAGGACACGACTTCGGAGGTGGAAATGGCTGTCGTCACTTCCAGCTTGCGGGCGGCATTGCCGGAAAACGACGTGACATTCGCGGATGCCTTGGCCGGAGTGCCGGTTACGGCCCCACGGGGTTCGGCGGTTCCGGCCTGGCTGCTGGAGACCAGGGTCGGCTTGTAGCCACGGGTCAAGCCCTTGGAGACCACGTCGGCCTTGCCTTCCTTCACGCCGCGGCCAAGTGCCGTGGTGGAGAAGTCGGACGTGTCGACATGAGCCAGATCGTTGCGGCCGAGGTAGGAGATCGCCAGTTCGCGGAACACATAGTCGAGGATCGACGTGGCGTTCTTGATGGCGTCGTTGCCGGTTACCATGCCCGCCGGTTCGAACTTGGTGAAGGTGAAGGCATCGACATATTCTTCCAGCGGCACGCCATATTGCAGGCCGAGCGATACCGAAATCGCGAAGTTGTTGATGAAGGCGCGCAGAGCCGAGCCTTCCTTGTTCATGTCAAGGAAGATTTCGCCGAGACGGCCATCGTCATATTCGCCGGTGCGCAGGAAGATGGTGTGACCACCGATCTTGGCCTTCTGGGTATAGCCCTTGCGGCGGGTCGGCAGCTTTTCCTGTTCGCGGACGATCCGCTCGACAATGCGCTCAACGATCCGTTCGGTAATGGTCACGGCCTGGGCAGCCTGCGGCTGGGCCAACAGTTCCTCAACCGCGTCCTCATCATCCTCATCCTCGATCAGCGAGGAATTCAGTGGCTGGCTGAGCTTGGAGCCATCGCGGTACAGCGCATTGGCCTTCAGCGCCAGTTTCCAGGACAGCATGTAAGCTGCGCCGCAATCTTCCACCGTTGCCTCGTTTGGCATGTTGATGGTCTTGGAAATCGCGCCGGAGATGAACGGCTGGGCTGCTGCCATCATGCGGATATGGCTTTCGACAGACAGATACCGCTTGCCGATCTTGCCGCAAGGATTGGCGCAATCGAAGACCGCCAGATGTTCCTTCTTCAGGAACGGCGCGCCTTCCAGCGTCATCGCCCCGCAGACATGGATATTGGCAGCCTCGATATCCTTCTTGGCAAAGCCCAGATGCTCCAGCAAGTTGAAGCTCATGTCGGTCAGCTGTTCAGCACTGACGCCAAGCGTTTCCTTCAGGAAATCAGCGCCCAAGGTCCATTGGTTAAAGACGAACTTGATGTCAAAGGCAGCGCCCAGGGCCGCATTGACAGCCTCGATCTTCTCGTCGGTAAAGCCCTTGGCCTTCAACGAACCGGGGTTGACGCCCGGCGCCTGGTTGAGATTGCCATGGCCGACCGCATAGGCTTCGATCTCGGCAAGCTGGCTTTCCGTGTAGCCAAGCGTGCGCAGGGCTTCGGGAACGGCGCGGTTGATGATTTTGAAATAGCCGCCACCGGCCAGCTTCTTGAACTTCACCAACGCGAAATCCGGCTCAATGCCTGTCGTGTCGCAATCCATAACCAGGCCGATCGTGCCGGTCGGGGCAACGACGGAGACCTGAGCATTGCGGTAGCCATGCTGTTCGCCCAGTTCCAGCGCCTTGTCCCAGGCCGCCTTGGCATGGGCAATCAGCGCCGGATCGGAGCATTCAGCATGGACCAGCGGCACGGGATCGACGGCAAGACCCTCATAGCCTTCAGACAGGCCATGGGCGGCGCGGCGATGGTTGCGGATGACGCGCAGCATGTTGTCGCGGTTTGGTGCATAGCCCGGGAACGGACCAAGCTCGGAGGCGATTTCAGCAGACGTAGCATAGGAAACGCCGGTCATGATGGCGCTCAGCGCACCGCAGATGGCGCGGCCTTCAGCCGAGTCATAGGGAATGCCAGTCGACATCAGCAGGCCACCAATATTGGCATAGCCGAGGCCGAGCGTGCGGTATTCGTAGGACAGTTCGGCAATCTGGCGGGACGGGAACTGCGCCATCATCACGGAGACTTCGAGCACGACAGTCCAGAGGCGAACGGCGTGTTCGTAATCGGCAATGTCGATCTTCTTTGTATCGGCATCCTTGAACTGCAACAGGTTCAGCGAGGCCAGATTGCAGGCGGTGTCGTCCAGGAACATATATTCCGAGCACGGATTGGAAGCGCGGATCGGGCCAGCCGCCGGGCAGGTGTGCCAGTCGTTCATGGTGGTGTTGAAATGCAGGCCCGGATCGGCGGAGGCCCAGGCAGCGTAGGAAATCTTTTCCCAGAGATCGCGGGCCTTCAGGGTCTTCATCACCCGGCCATCGCGGCGGGCGGTCAGGTTCCAGTTGCCATCTTCTTCGACAGCCCGCAGGAAGTCATCCCGCAGCGAAACGGAATTGTTGGAATTCTGGCCCGAGACGGTCAGATAGGCTTCCGAATCCCAATCCGTATCATAGGTCTTGAATTCGAGATCCTTATAGCCCTGCTGGGCGAACTGGATGACGCGCTTGACGTAGTTTTCCGGCACCATATCCTTCTTGGCAGCGCGGATTTCGCGCTTCAGGGCCGGGTTTTCATTGGGGTCGAAGCAGGCGTCGTTATCGGCTGAGCAATTGACGCAGGCCTTCATGATCGCCTTCAGATGCTTGGCGACGATCTTGGAGCCGGTGACGAGAGCAGCAACCTTCTGCTCTTCTTTCACCTTCCAGTCGATGTAGTTCTCAATATCAGGATGGTCGATGTCGACAACCACCATCTTGGCGGCGCGGCGCGTGGTGCCGCCAGACTTGATGGCACCAGCGGCGCGGTCACCGATCTTCAGGAAGCTCATCAGGCCGGACGATTTACCGCCGCCCGACAGCTTTTCGCCCTCGCCGCGCAGATGGGAGAAGTTGGAGCCGGTGCCGGAACCGTATTTGAACAGGCGCGCTTCACGCACCCACAGATCCATGATGCCGCCTTCGTTGACCAGATCGTCTTCAACCGACTGGATGAAGCAGGCATGCGGCTGCGGATGCTCATAGGCCGACTTGGACTTGGTGAGCTTGCCGGTGAAAGGATCGATATAGAAATGGCCCTGGCCGGGACCATCGATGCCATAGGCCCAATGCAGGCCAGTGTTGAACCATTGCGGGGAATTCGGCGCGACGCGCTGGGTGGCGAGCATATAGGCCAGCTCGTCGCGGAAGGCGAGTACGTCTTCTTCTGTAGTGAAATATTTGCCCTTCCAGCCCCAATAGGCCCAGGTGCCGGCCAGACGCGAAAAGACCTGACGCGCATCGGTCTCCGAACCGTAGCGCTCGTCTTCAGGCAGATCCTTCATGGCCTTTTCATCGGCAACCGACCGCCACAGGAAAGACGGAACATCGTTTTCCTCGACCTTTTTCAAGATCTTCGGCACGCCAGCCTTGCGGAAATATTTCTGGGCCAGAATATCGGCCGCCACCTGGCTGAACTGCGCGGGCACATCGATATCGGCCAGCCGGAAGACGACAGAGCCATCCGGGTTCTTGATTTCGCTTACCGCCTTGCGGAATTCAATTTCCGCATAGGGCGACTGGCCGGGCTTGGTGAAACGGCGTTCGATGCGCATCTGGCTAGTCCTCGTTGGTCCAAGCACCCGGAAAAGGGCGCAGAATAGGTTTCACGGCACCACGTTCAAGCGGCTTGCCGTTGGTTCGCTCTCTTCGGAGCGAGGCCGATCATAATGATGGTCCGCTCTTTATTTTGCGCCAGCCTTATCCGCTAGATACTAAATATAGTATCAACAGCGTTTTCATGCCAGAACAAATGGCCGCAGCGCGCCAGAAAAATTCACAAGGATATCCGTGCGGTCAAAGCGTGGAAGCCATGACCGTTTCAAACCTGATGATGTTCGCTGATTTGAACCGACCTCGTAGACATCTCGGTTCAGCCGCCGCCGCAACAATCAATTCATTAACCCTGCCTGCGGGCAAGCGCAAGAGCTGGTCTGTATCGAAAATATGAACCCTATATGTTGTGGTCAGCATCTGTGGAAAACGGGGAAAGAGGCTAGCCTAGAGAATTCATAGGCTTGGCGGAAAAGCTTCATGATTAACGCTGGGTGAAGGTTTTTTTATCCACCGTCACATCGTGGCACGCAAGCAAGACGACAGAGGCCTGCCGCCGCATGTCTGCCTCTATCCCGAAACGAATCGGAGGTTTTTTGTGCCCAAGAACGCCCTGACCGTGCTCGCCTCCATCAGGAAACCCTTTAATACACAGGGAATATGTCTTGCTAATTACCAAACGAACTAAAGGGATATTAATGTTTGTGGACAACTATATCGGGACCAGGGTCTGGAATGATGTCCATGCCTAGATATGCTGCGCCAGTCGCCATGAGAGCGCCGGGCTGCGCTTAAGGTTTGGTCATGACCATCAGTAATCTGTCTATCCTGAAGAAGGTCAGCCTTCTTGTGGTGCTGATGGGCGTTGCGGCAGGCGCTATTGCCGCTGCTGGCGCCTTCGGCCTGTCTTCGCTTGGTGCCTCGCTTCAAAACACCGGACAACGTGAAGAAGTGGCCCGCGAGGCCATGGACCTGCGCGTCGACATTATCGCCATCAGCCGCATGACCTACCAGCTGGCTTTCGCGCCGGAAAAGGCCGCTGATTTCGCCAAGGAAACCGAAACGCGCTCCAGCGAAATGCTGGCGCGCCTGCCAAAAATCGCGGCCACCGCCGATGAGAACGAGCAGAAGCAACTGCAGGATGTTCGCACGACACTCAACACCTATTTCGACCAGATCCGCCAGATGGTGAAAGTGGCCGGTACCGACGCCGCCAAGGAACCTGGCGTGATGGCCAAGGAGCTTTCCAAGGCACTTGATGGACAAAAAGCGGTGACGGCAGCGGTCAAGGTCTACAGCACCTATTCCGCCAAAACCCTGTCTGCGGCCCGCAGCAATGCCATTGCCGACTCGCAGCTGACGATGATCGCGCTGTTGTCGACCGCTGCGATCAGCATCGTTCTCGGCGTTGCGGTCAGCACGCTGATTGCCCGTCGCGGCATCGTCAATCCGATCCGCCTTTTGACCGATAACATGAACCGGATTGCCAAAGGCGCCCTGGGTGACGCCATTCCGGGCACAGAGCGCGGCGACGAAATCGGTGAGATGGCCCGCGCCCTGGAAATCTTCCGGGCCAACAGATTGCAGATGCAGGAAATGGAAGCGCAGGAAGCCGCGCTCAACAGTCAGAGCAAGGATCTGCAATCCAGCATCAGCAGCATTGTCGCCTCGGCAGCCGCAGGTAATTTCTCGCAGCGCATCACCAAATCCTACGAGGATGCCGACCTGCAACGCTTCGCCTCCAGCGTCAACGAGTTGGTGGCCAATGTCGATCTCGGTGTTACCGAAGTGCGGCGGGTGATTGCCGCCCTCTCCTCTTCCGATCTCACCCAGGATATGCGCGGCAATTTCCAGGGCGCCTTCGCCGAATTGCAGAGCAACGTCAACCACGCGATGGCAACGCTTCGCGAAGCCATGCAAAGCATTCGCGGCGCTTCGGGTACGATTACCGACAATTCCGGCGAACTGAGTTCAGCCGCCAACCAATTGGCCCGCCGGACCGAACAGCAGGCTGCGGCCCTGGAAGAGACAGCAGCAGCGCTTGAAGAAATCACCACGACGGTCCGCACCTCCACTGAACGCGCCCATGAAGCCAACCAGATGGTGGAGCAGACCCGCAACAGTGCCGGAAAATCCGGCGAAATCGTCCGTAGCGCCATTGATGCGATGGGCCGGATCGAGCAATCCTCGCAAAAGATCAGCCAGATCATTTCGGTGATCGACGAAATCGCCTTCCAGACCAATCTCTTGGCGCTGAATGCCGGTGTTGAAGCCGCCCGCGCCGGAGAGGCCGGACGCGGCTTTGCGGTCGTTGCCCAGGAAGTCCGCGAACTGGCCCAGCGCTCCGCCAATGCGGCCCGCGAAATCAAGGCGCTGATCAACACCTCCGCCGATGAAGTCAAGGGCGGCGTCTCACTGGTTCTGTCCACCGGCGAAGCTCTCAACGAAATCGTCGGCCTGGTTGATCATGTCAATGGCCATGTGGCGAGCATCGCCCGCGCCGCTCAAGAACAGTCGGCAGCGCTCGCTGAAATCAACACATCCGTCAACCACATGGACCAGATGACCCAGCAGAACGCCGCCATGGTCGAAGAAACGACGGCTGCCAGCCAGGTCCTGGCCAGTGAATCCCGACAGCTGCTGGTGCAGCTTGAACGGTTCCGGCTGGAGGATAACAGACGGGGTGAGTATCGCGCGGTGGCGTAATCAGACCGAAGAGGGTGTTCCTCTTCCAAAAGCTAAAAATCCAAAAGCCCCTGTGCTTGAAAAAGCGCAGGGGCTTTTTAATTCAGGGATGGAATGGAAGGGCGCTGACCGGCGGACTAAACCGCCGTCACAACGCCAACGATAAGAGAAACCGAGACGAAAGTGAGCCAGACAGCGGCGACACGCTGGAGGATATGCAATCTGCCCTGGCCGCCATGCCCTGCCTGGGTCAATCGCCCGGCAGAGCCCCAAAGCAAAGCCACTGCGCTGACCAGCAGGCAGAACAGGCCAAGACAAGGCAGGAAATTCGGATTGCCAGGAGCGGGAAGAAGAACGAGACCGAACACCAATGCCTTGGGATTGAGCGCGGTCGTCAGATAGATCCGGCCCGCTGTGATGGGATTGAGCGCATTGCCCTGCCCCGGCATCTGCCAAAGGTTGAAGGCGATGACCATCACCCAGATCGCCGCCGCGATTTTCAGCAGGACGGCAACGGCAGGCCAGCGCGTCATCAGCTGATCTCCCAGATAAACCAGCGGCAGGATGGTCGTCAGATAGCCCGCCAGTTCCGCTGGCACAATACGCGACACGCGCGCCAAACCGCCTTGAGCACCGGCAACGCCCATCAAGGTATTGGTCGGCCCTGGCGCCAGAAGCAGCACCAGGACGGCGGGAAGAAAAGTTGCAATCATCATCAGTCAATCCATTATCAACAACAGATTGCCTTTTGCATGGGAACCATGGCCGACGCATTGACAGCGATCAATTGCGCCGATCCATAGATTGCAAGGCTTTTAGCCCTTGGATCCCTTGGCAATCGGTTCCTGATAGGTAAAGCCCATATCCCACGGGAAATAGATCCAGGTATCCTGGCTGACCTCGGTCACGAATGTATCGACCGTCGGCACGCCTTTCGGCTTGGCATAGACGCAGGCAAAATGCGCCTTCGGGATGATAGACCGCACTTCTGTGGCAGTCTTGCCGGTATCGGTGAGGTCGTCGATAACAAGCACGCCTTCGCCGCCATTGGTCAGCAATTCCGGCGTAATGCCCTTCAACAGGTTGAATTCGCCCTGGTTGACATAGTCGTGATAGGAGGCGACGCAAACCGTCTCGATCAAGCGGATATTCAGCTCACGCGAAATGATCGCCGCCGGAACCAGTCCGCCCCGGGTGATGCAGACAATGGCGCGAAACTCCTGCCCAAGCCCGGCCAGGCGCCAGGCAAGCGCCCTGGCATCACGGTGGAATTGATCCCAGGCAACGGGAAAGGCTTTATCGGGAAGAGACATGCAAGGGCTCCGCGCATCAAGAAAAGACAGAAGGAAAGGCAACCGAAGCGCTTCGCGTTTCAACCGCCCGCCGCGTCATCGCAGCAAAAACGAAGACAGTGACGCCATTCAGCTTGCGCATCGGCCCGGAAACCGCCCGGCTAGAAGAGCCATGGGCGCAGCAGACCTTGCGCAAAAGCCCTTTCGGCTCCTTGTCTTTCTCGGTGCTATAGCGGCAATCTGCCCATGAAGGCAAGAGACGGAAAGAGGATGCCGGAAACAGTAAGGCATCCGGTTAGAAACCGAATGCCTTACGTCAACACATTTTTCAATTCAGTTCTTATCAGCGCGAAAGCAATGTCAGGGCCGTCATGGAATCCAGGACGGTGCGGGTCACGCCACCGAACAGCACTTCCCACCAGCGTTTATGGGAATAGGCTCCCATCACCAACAGATCGATGCTCTGGTCGGACAAGCGGTTTTCGATATGCGCCGCCGCCTTCAATTGCTCCTGATCCTGCTGGGTCACGGTGACATTGATATCGTGGCGGCTCAGCGTCGCGGCGATTTCGGCGCCGGGCAGGCTGCGTGAAAGATCGTCACCGCTGCTATCGACCACCGAGAAGATTTCAACGCTTTCAGCCTGTTTCAGGAAAGGGAGGGCATCGAATGTGGCGCGTGCCACTTCGCGTGATCCGTTCCAGGCAATCAGCACCCGCTTGATCGGCCGCGGCGTCTTCAGGATGTAAGGCACGAGAAGCACGGGCCTGCCGCTATCAAACAACGCCGTTTCCAATTCGCTGCGGTTATCCGAAAGCGAACCGCTTTCTCCCTGGGCCGCCACGACCAGATCGGCGCAGCGGGCGCTGTCGACAAACGAACCTGTCGAGCCGACGGAGGTCACGAAATTGCGCCATTCGGTCGACACGCCTTCGCGCCGCGCCACCTCGGCGAAGATCGCCTCTATGGCCCCGGTTTCCTTATGGGCCAGATCCTGCATGGCCTGTACCGCGACCGGATCGGGTATTTCCATCGGCGCGATCAGGGGCATGCCGGCGACCGCTTCGCAATGAACGCCGATGACATGGGACCCGAACTGTTCGGCCAACGCAATGGAAAAATCAGAAACCTGCGCTGCCGTACGGCGGTTGTCGAGAACGCTCAGAATTGTCTTGTAAGCCATTGTCATCTCCCCGCAAATTGCTCCGACCGAACATCGTCCGAGCAAAAGCATACTGCATCGTGGTCTGGGCGACAGGAAGACACGCTTGCGTCATCCCGCCCAACCACCGAAAAAGATAATGCGCCGAAACCACGCCGGTTCCTTGATTTCGCTCAAGGCTGAATTGGGATTTCGCTCAAGGCTGATCTGGAGTCCCACTCAAGTCTCAGCCACGCGGGACATTCTCAGGCCTCCAGCACGGTCTTGCCGCCGGTAATTGCCGCAATCATCTCCTCGACATCAAGAACAGCGGCATTCAGAACATCTTCGGCCCTCGCCCGCACCACGAGTTCGGTGTGAAAACCCTTGGAGCCGTCATAGCGCGGATAAGAACCGATGCTGGTCTGCGGATGCGCCTTCTGAACGGCGGCCAGCGCCGTGCCGATCTCGCCTTCGCCATAGGGACAGGCAATTGCCCGCGACAGAACACGGACGCCACCGGGCAATGTCTTGACGACATTTTCGAGCATGGCCTGAAAAACCTGCGGGACTCCGGCCATGACATAGACATTCTCCACCCGGAATCCCGGCGCGGTGGAAACCGGATTGGCAATATGCTCCGCGCCTTGCGGCATGCGGGCCATCCGTTGGCGCGCCTCGGTAAATTCCAGGCCACGGCGAGCATACATTTCCGCCATCAGCGCCATGGCCTTTTCGTCATGCAGACAAGGCAGGCCGAAAGCTTTTGAGATGGCATCGGCGGTAATATCGTCATGGGTCGGGCCAATGCCACCCGAGGTGAACACATGGTTATAGCGGCTGCGCAGCGCATTCAGCGCCTCGACGATTGCCTCTTCCTCATCAGCGACAATCCGCACTTCCTTGAGGTCGATACCGGCGAGGGTCAGCACATCGGCCAGATGGCCGATATTCTTGTCCTTGGTGCGGCCGGACAGCAATTCATCACCTATGGCAAGCATGGCGGCGGTGACGACCTGAGACGGGGAAACGGAGGTGGAATCGGACATGGCAGGGCCTTCTAACGGACTTTGACGAGCTGGGACGAACTGGAACTATCTTTGGCTAACCGCATAATTCCCTCAATCGGGTCCGATTTAAGGTGACGACCAGGCAACGGATCGGAAATCTTGCGGCGGCTTTCGTGCATTTACTCGATGCATATCGATGTAACGTCATTTTTGCGAGACTGGACCAAACAGAGAGATGAAATTATCGGCTACGCCATTTTTTCGTCCTTGCCCCTCGCCCGGATTCTTGTCCATCCATCCGCCAAACAGCAAGCCGCCCTGCGTGAGGGAAAACGCAGGGCGGCTTGAGCAACAAGACGATAGAGCAGAAAAGTGAGCACCGGTTTTCGGAAAATCCGATGCTGTCACATGGTCTTAAAACTCTTCCCAGCTTTCCTGCTTGGCTGCGGTATTCATGCCGAGTGCCTTGGCGACCTGACCGACCATGCGGCGGGCGGGTGACGCGACAGGCCTTTGCCCGGCGCTGGCTGGAACAGGACCAGAGGATCTGCCTCCAGAAGGGGCGGCATTGGCCACTAAGCCTGAAGAACCAGAACCAATCTGGAACTGGCCGACCAGATGGCGCAGCTTTTCCGCTTCATTGGCCAGCGACGAGCTAGCGGCGGTGGCTTCTTCCACCATGGCGGCATTCTGCTGGGTAACCTGGTCCATCTGGTTGACGGCGATATTGACCTCAGACAGGCCGACGGACTGTTCTCGGGCCGAAATGGCGATGGCATCGAGCTGGCCATTGATGGCGACGACATGGCCTTCGATCACCTTCAGAACTTCACCGGTTGCCGTCACTAGCTTGACGCCGTTTTCAACTTCGCTGGCGGAATTGCGGATCAGGTCCTTGATTTCCTTGGCAGCCTGGGCAGAGCGCTGGGCAAGTTCGCGCACTTCCTGGGCGACCACGGCAAAGCCCTTACCAGCCTCACCTGCTCGCGCCGCTTCCACACCAGCATTCAGCGCCAGAAGATTGGTCTGGAAGGCGATTTCATCGATCACGCCGATAATGTTGGAGATCTGGCTGGACGACTGCTCGATTCGCTGCATGGCGTTGACGGCATTCGAGACCACTTCGCCGGACTGCCGGGCCGACTGGTTGGCCTGAACGGCCATAGCCCGGGCCTCTTCCGCACGCTTGGAGGAATTGGAGACATTGGTGGTGATCTGATCCAGTGCCGCTGCGGTTTCTTCCAGCGAGGCTGCCTGTTGTTCGGTACGCTTCGACAGGTCGTTAGCGCTCTGGCTCACTTCTCGCGAACCGCTGTCAATCGAGCTGGTCGAGATGGCAACGGACGACATCGTGTCACGCAATTGCTCAACCGTGCTGTTAAAGTCAGTCCGCAAACCTTCGAATTCACTGGCAAAATTCTGGGTAAGCTGGAACGTGAGATCCCCAGCCGAAAGCCGCTTCAAGCCTTCCGCAAGACCAGACGTTGCCTGGGCCATTTCAGCGGCGCGCTTGGCATCGGCCTCGGCAACGCGCTGACGTTCCACTTCGCTCATGTCGCGGGCCGCCGCAGCCTGCTTTTCCAGTTCACGCGCCGCAAGACCGTTATCCTTGAAGATCTGCACGGCACGCGCCATGGTGCCAATTTCGTCACGACGGTCTGTGCCGTCTACCACTGCCGAAAGATCACCACCGGACAGGATGCCCATCTTGGCGGCCAGATCGCGGATCGGGACCACCAACCAGGCACGAATGGCAAAAAAGCCAATCGTCAGAACAACAATGAGGCCACCAATCACCCCAGCCACAGTCATCAACACCGTGCTATTGGTCAGATCAGTAAGGTCATTGCTTTCAGTATCGACCGCCTTGCCAATTTCCGTCACTGCTGCCGTGAAACGCGGGGAAAGCTTTGCAAATTCCGGCTGGCATTCCTTCAGGAAGACAGCCTGGGATTTCTTCACATCCTCATCGGTTGTCGCGGCTTTGCCGACCTGCAAGGCATTGGCGCAGGCCTGATCGAAAATTTTCAATCCCTCAGCTTTCAGGGCGGGGATTTGGCTATTGGTGGGCATTGCCGTTGCCGCCGTGTCCATAAAGCTGATGAAAGAGGTTCGGTTCGCCTCAAATTCCTTTGTCGCGGATTGATTAAGCTCATCGGTGCGCGACAGCATGACATCCGCCAAGGACGCTCGGACCGCCTGCAAAGACCTGTTGGCACGGGCCATGCTCAGCGAGGCCTTAGCCTCCTCATTCAAAAGGCCGCTATAAGCGGAGTCAATCGTTTGCAACTTCAGCCCGGAATAGCCAGCTACGCCAAGCGCAAACAGGCCGAAGATGGCCATGATGGATAGAAATTTCCCGATGATTGGCAGATGTTTCATCTCGTTTCCTCGTCACTCCAGGCAGGTCCGCCTTCGAGCTGATAGTGTGTGTAGTTCTCGATGTGCCGGGCCGGCTAAAATCCTCCCGCCGGTCACACAACGACCTCTTGCCGCAGCACAGATTGCCGCAGCCGTTCCCATAAATGTAGGGGGGAAGCACTAACATTTAGTTACGTCTAAATTTCAGATATCTCATATCAATGCAATCGGCAGCGCATCGTGGCCTGTCAGCCCGCTGCCGAAAATGACACTTGAGCGAATCGCGGATAGAGCATCGGACTGGGAACGGGCATCAGCTTTCGGAAAAGCCGACGCAAAACAAAATTATGCAGCAGATATAACGCGCTACAGCGGATCTTTCTGCACCATTTATGGCTCACGGCACTGTAAAGCAGCGCATCGGATCCAGTTTTCTGCACGATGCAGTTGCAGCAAGGCAAAAACCCCTCGTCACGAGATTGGGTGTTCAGGCCACGGCACAGCGTAAAGGTCTCGAAACAGAGAGGCTGGCTTCGCCTCACGACCCAAAGGAATATCTGAAACACCCTCTTGCAATTCCGCGTCAGGTCGTTGAAAACGCTCTTCGCGCGGACGTGGCGAAACTGGTAGACGCAAGGGACTTAAAATCCCTCGGAGCAATCTGTACGGGTTCGACCCCCGTCGTCCGCACCAGACACGAAAAACCCGTGGCCTCACATCCAAAACAAGCTGCACGAGAAATCGAACTCGACTGCTAGAGCATGTCGCGCAAAAGTGTGCAGCGGTTTTGCGGTAACGACATGCGTAAAAACAAAAACTTAAAGCGTGTTGCTTGAGGCTGATAAGCCGCAACACGCTTTAAAAACATTAATCTGAAGTGCTCTTACTTGTTTTATGCATGTCCGGATGGAAAACCGCTTCACACTTTTCCTGGAAATGCTCCGGTATCAAACCAGACAGTCTCAAAGGCCATCTATGCAAAACGCCCCGGACCGGGGTCGGTCCAGAGCGTCAAAATAAACAGGCAAAGCGCGCAATGCCACGCTTCAGATAAAGCGCAAAACTCTTTATACCGCCATGCCCCAGTCGTCTGCGTCATTAACGCCAAACATGCGCTCAAGGTTGAGGAAGCAAATCATGCTTTCACCCTGGGCAATGATACCGTCGGAAAAGGCGGCGCTTGGTCCGGCTGCCTGCGGCAAGGGCTGCAAGCGGTCGGCCGGGATGGTCAGGATGTCGGAAACGCCATCCACCAGCAGACCAACGGTCACGCCATTGACATCAGCGACGACCACGGCGCTGCGCTGGTTGACCTCGGAATTGGCCATGCCAAGCTTGACCGCAAGATCGACAATCGGGATGACCGTGCCGCGCAGGTTCATCACGCCCAGCACTTCGTAAGGCGCATGGGGGAGCGGGGTGACAGTGGCCCAACCGCGAATTTCACGAATGGACGTGGTTTTAACGCAAAATTCCTGCGCATGAAGCCGGAAAGCAATGATCTCCAGAGAGCCCGCTTGCACCAGATGCGATGTGGTCATCAAATTTTCTCCCAGCTTTCATAGGTTTGGGACAGTATTTTAGCATATACGTCCTTAAATCGCTGCCGATCCAGACAATCACGTGCAATGCAAGCCTCTGCACCGTGAACCGCCCGACTTGCAATCTATGCCGTAATCCTGCCAGCCTTCGATTGTGCCTCTGCTAGCCACACGTGGCCACTTTGCATTCCTTGATCAGAAACATAGTTGATGCGTCTTAACCGTTAGTGAATTCAAATATAAATTCTGAAAGGACCGTACAGCATACCGCAATCAAAACATAGAAATGCAACCTAACCGATTGAACGGCCTTATCTATTTCAAAAAAATCGATTTCGGATGAAAGAATTATCCATTTAAAAAATGGTCCATATGCCAGTGCATCGCGCTGGAAAATACAAAGGCTCGAAATAGGGGGACCGTCCACGCCTCAGCGAAATCTCAAACACATCAATGCCTTAAGGCATTCGAAGATGGAATACGCCGAATCGTTTTTAATGGCTGTTCGGATAAGGCCTATAGCAGTCCGAGTTCGGCCAGTTCCCGCTTCAAGTCGTCGGGCATGTCATCCAGGCCGGCACCGCCGGCGGAAAGATCACGCGGGGCATCTTTCGGGTCCAGATAGCGCCAGCCCTGAAACGGGCGGCGTGGCGCTGGCGTGGTTTCAATGACCTCAGGGCCAAGCACCAGTTCGCAGCGGTTGATACCATCAGCACCAGTGACGCTGACAATATCCAGCAGAGGCTGGCGGGCTGCAACCTGACCCTTGATGATCCAATAAAGCGAGCCGCCGTCCAGCAATTCCTCAACCCGTTTGGGCATCATCCGGGTGACATGCGAACTTTGCGGTGCCAAGCCAGCCGACACCGCCACCAGGGCGCGTTCCGCGACCCAGTGCTTGAGATCGTCGATGCTATCGGCACCGACACAGAGTTTGATGAGATTGAGCGCCATGGGTTTTGCAGATAGACCTTTCATGCCGCAGGTCAAGCAGTAGCGTTAACATTCCACGACATTGACGGCCAGGCCACCAAGCGAGGTCTCTTTATATTTCTCACTCATGTCATTGCCTGTCTGGCGCATCGTCTCGATACAGGCATCTAGCGGTACGAAATGGCTACCATCCCCCTTGATGGCCAGCGAGGCCGCCGTCACCGCTTTGACGGCACCCAGCGCATTGCGCTCGATACAGGGTACCTGTACCAGACCCGCCACGGGATCGCAGGTCATGCCGAGATGATGTTCGAGCGCAATCTCGGCGGCATTTTCGATCTGCTCCGGGCTGCCGCCCATCACCGCTGCCAATCCTGCCGCAGCCATGGCCGCTGCCGAACCCACCTCGCCCTGGCAGCCGACTTCGGCACCGGAAATCGAGGCATTGTGCTTGATAATGCCGCCAATGGCCGCAGCCGTCAGCAGATAATCACGCACCCCCTCCTGATCGGCATCGGGATGAAAATGCAGGTAATAGCGGATCGTTGCAGGCACGACGCCTGCTGCCCCATTGGTCGGCGCCGTCACCACCCTGCCGCCAGCGGCATTTTCCTCGTTGACAGCCATGGCATAGACTGAGAGCCAGTCATTGGCCAGCAGGGGGTTTTGGCGGTTGGAGCGCCATTCTTCCTGGAGCTTGTCATGGATGTAACGGGCGCGGCGCTTGACTTTCAACCCGCCGGGCAGTTCGCCCTCACCCCGCAAACCGCGATCAATACAGCCGCTCATCGCCGTCCAAAGCCGGTCGAGGCCTTCGTCCAACGCCTCGCGGCTCAGGGACACCTCCTCATTGGCGCGCTTCATCTGGGCAATCGTCAGCCCGGATGATTCCGCCATAGCCAGCATCTGCCGGGCGGAGGCGAAAGGATAAGGCACTTTGACGGCGTGAGTTTCTGTCTTCTTCGTCTTCTGCACGGCAGCAAGCTCGATATCGGTCACCACGAAACCGCCACCGATGGAATAATAGACCGTCGTCAGCAGCAAGCGACCCTGTTTGTCAAAGGCCGAAAACCGCATGCCGTTGGCGTGACCTGCCAGAGGCGTCTTCTTGTCCAGCACCAAATCGCTGGCCGGATTGAACTGATAGGCCGGATGCCCGGTGGGACAGACCTTGCCGCTGCGCTGCACCTCGGCGACAAGCTCCGCCATCCGGTCCGGATCGACCCTGTCGGGCATCTCGCCGGTCAGGCCGATGATAACGGCGCGGTCGGTGCCATGACCAACGCCTGTATAGGCCAGCGAACCGTGCAGGCTGACCTTCAGTGCTGCGACCTCGGCGCCAGCCGGGCGCGGCCAGTCATTGGAGAGGATCAGATCAAGAAACCGGCCTGCTGCCGACATCGGCCCCATCGTGTGCGAGCTGGATGGCCCGATGCCGATCTTGAAAACGTCGAAGACGGAAAGAAACATGCAAGGACCCTACCCGTGAAGCCGTAGCCAATAGCCTAAACTCTAGCCTTATCCTCGGCAAATTCGTGATGAAGGATCGACATTCAGTGAAACCGCAGCGACAAAAACCGCAAAACAAAAACAGCGCGGCTCGTCTCCAGCCGCGCTGTCGTCCCCCGCCGTAAAGCGGATTTCTACCGCAACAAAGCGGCAGGCACGAGGCCAATCCCCCGAAAGCCCCCGAGCACAGCATGGATAGACGATTTGGCGGCCTTGCTCAATCGCTGACAGGCTGGGAGCCGCATATTTCTTAAATCGCGCCGCAAGCGCGTGGGTATGAGCGATTCACGTCCTCAGTTGACAAAGATAATTGATATTGGCGCTTTGCGAATGGACCTTAGACCATCATGATAAAACAGGATGAAAAGCACAGATTCGCAATTGTCATCCACCTGTCCCTCTCCTAGATCTGCCCATTACCCCAAGATTTGAAAGACAATGTCGGACATGACCCTTCTGGATTGGCTTGCTCTGCTGCTGTTTTTCTGCGGCTGGTTCGGCCTGGCTTTTTTAACCAATGGCCGTCTGATCAAATCCCGCCTCAGCCTCAGCCGGATCATGGCGGAGCGCCGACGCGCCTGGATCTTCAATGCGCTGAAGCGCGACCTGCGGATGATCGACACGCAGATCCTCGCC
Source organism: Gillisella vitis (assembly GCF_021559775.1). Taxonomy (GTDB): domain Bacteria; phylum Pseudomonadota; class Alphaproteobacteria; order Rhizobiales; family Rhizobiaceae; genus Allorhizobium; species Allorhizobium ampelinum. The sequence goes on from NZ_CP056047.1 coordinate 1,738,131, forward strand.
GGTCTGCAAAACGGCACTGCCTTTTTTGCCTCGACCTCAATCATCGCCATCGGCGGCTGTTTTGCGATGCTGGGCGCCACCGAAAAGGTCGATCTGGTGCTACGGGACCTTCCTTTATTCGGGGCGGGCGGGCGGGCCGCATTTGAATTGAAAGTCTGCGGGCTGATCGCGATTTTCGGCTATTCTTTCTTCAAGTTCGGCTGGTCCTATCGCCTGTTCAACTATTGCACCATCCTGTTCGGCGGCCTGCCCATGCATGCGGAAGTTCGCCAGGACCCGGCCGCAGCCGAAGACGCCGCCGAAACCGTGATTGCCATGAATGTCATCGCCGCGCAGAATTTCAATTCGGGCCTGCGGGCGATCTTCATGTCGATGGGCTATCTCGGCTGGTTCCTGAACGCCTATATGTTCATGGCGACAACGGTACTGATTTTCTTCGTGCTGATGCATCGCCAGTTCTTCTCGAATGCCCGGCTGGCCGCCATGCTGAAAAATCCGCTCTCCGCGCCAGGACACATGACAGCAAGCCTACAAACCAGCCCCCATCCTGCAACCAATGGCGACAGGTCATCTGGAATGTCGTAAAGGACCGTGATGCCAGGTGTCATTAAAATGACCTTGGCATAACTCGAACCAAGGGCATGATCTGCCCCGGTGACCATTTGCCATCCCAGCATGTCCGGTCGCTGTAGATAGCTGTTTCAGGACATCGCGTGGCTTTTCAAACCGAATCTCACCTTCCCGCCAAATCCCCCCCCCGCATTGGCCTGCTTGATGCAATGCGCGGGCTCGCGCTGCTGGCTATGGCTTCCTATCACTTCAGCTGGGATCTGGAATTCTTCGGCTATCTGCCACCGGGTACGGCGGAAACCGGGGTTCTGAAGATCTATGCCCGCTGCATCGCCTCGACCTTTCTGTTCCTGGTCGGCATCGGCCTGGTGCTGGCGCATCGAAATGGCATCCGCTGGAAGTCCTTTGGCAAGCGACTGGTGCAGATTGCCGCAAGCGCCTTTGCCATATCCGTTACCACCTATCTGGCCATGGGGGCAGGCTGGATCTTCTTCGGCATTCTGCATTCCATCGCGCTGATGAGCCTGCTCGGCCTGGCCTTCATTCGCCTGCCGGTGGTCGTCACGCTGGGCGCGGCAATTGCCACGCTGATCCTGCCGTTTTATGCGCGCTCGGCTGTATTCGATGCACCCTATTTCTGGTGGCTTGGCCTGTCCGAAACAATTCCGCGCTCAAATGACTATGTGCCGGTGTTTCCCTGGTTTGCCGCCGTATTGTTTGGCATTGCCAGCGCCCGCCTCGCCCTGCGGTTCGGCCTGTGGCAAAAGCTGGCAGCCTGGCCATCCGGCCCAAAATTGCTCTCGCTTGCGGGCCGCCATAGCCTGGTCTTCTACCTGGTGCATCAGCCGGTCCTGATCGCTCTCGTCTATCTGGCGACGCTGGTCGTCGCCCCGCCCCCACCCGACAGAGCGGCAGCCTATGACCGCAGTTGCCAGCAATCCTGCACGGCTGGCAATAACGATCCCGGTTTTTGCCAACGGTTCTGCGGCTGCACACTGGAGAAGTTGCAGACCGGAAATATACTCGAACCGCTCCAGTCTGGGGCAATCATAGCGGCGCAAGATGAAAGGGTCCTGAAACTGGCGCGGGAATGCACGATCGCCAGCCAATAAAGGGTCCTAACATGAACGCCTATCGCATGAAGCCGCTGAAATACCCATGGCCGCCGCTTCTTTATGTCGGCGCCTGTGTCCTTGCTTTTTTTCTCAACGCCTATATTGCCCCTGTCAGCCCTTTCGAGGAGCAGGAGCCCGTGATGTGGATGACCGGCGCGATGATCGCCACCGGTGCAATCGCCATCGATTTCTGGGCCATCAAGACCCTGATGTCCAACTATACACCCCTCAGCCAGCACCAGCGCGCCCGGCGGCTGGTGACAGAGGGACCTTACCGCTATTCCCGCAACCCGATCTATCTCGGCTATACGCTGCTGATGATCGCGGCGGGAATGATTCTCGGCAATGTCTGGCTGATCCTGGCAGCGCCCCTCACCGCCATGCTAACCACGATGATCGCTATCCGCTGTGAGGAAATGCATCTATTGGTGCGGTTCGGCGTCGATTTCGAACGCTATTGCCAGCATACACGACGCTGGCTTTGACGGAATACCGGAAGCGATGAAGTCAAACGATGACAGCACTGTGCGCCCCATAGGGCGCGCAGTGCTTTAGCTCTCTGTATCTGTTGCATAATTTTATCTTCAAACCGATTTCGGTTTAAAGAATTATGCAATAGGTGTCGGCTCACTCTATGAACCGACACCAATTTCCACCAGACGGGTCAGACAGGCCTCCTCGGCCTGATCCAGTTCCGCAAGGGTCTCGTCGATATCCTTGCGCTTCTGGCGCAAATCGTCTCGCTTTTCATCGATACGCTTCATCATCAGCTTCAATTGGCCGATCTCGCCCGGCGGCTGTTTGTAGACATGGATGATTTCGCGAATATCTGCTACCGTAAAGCCGATGCGACGAGCACGCAGAATTTCTTTGAGAAGATGGCGGTCGGCACCCCGGTAGACACGGGTACGGCCCTTGCGTTCCGGCTGAATCAATCCCTCGTCCTCGTAGAAACGAAGAGTGCGGGTCGATACGCCGAATTCTCGGGTCAACTCGGTGATGCTGTAAGATTTTTTCAAGGCCATGGTGTTCCGTATCGCTCAAGACGATAATCATATTAACTTTTACGTAAAAGTCAATTTTTGTTCACCTCACTGCTTCAAGCTGGGGAACATCGCATCATTTTGACGGATCTTGCCATATTCAAGACGGATGGGGAGGCAAGTGCATGCGTTTAGCGTGCATCAAATCGCAAACCACCAGGTGGCGAGCCCCAGAAACGCAAAGAAACCGGTAATATCGGTGACAGTGGTCACGAAAACCGCCGAGGAGACCGCCGGGTCGGCACCGATCTTGTCCAACAATAGCGGAATGAGAATGCCGGCAATGGCGGCGGCCATCATGTTGATCAGCATGGCCGAGGCAATGATGCCGCCGATATTGGCGTCATGGAACCAGAACCCGGCAATGACGCCGATCAACACGCCGAAGATCAACCCGTTCAACAAGCCGACACCCGCTTCGCGTCGCACGACCCGCCAGGCATTGTGAATGTCGAGATTGCGGGTAGCCAGCGCCCGAACCGTCACGGTCATGGTCTGCGACCCGGCATTGCCGCCCATGCCCGCCACAATCGGCATTAGCACGGCCAGCGCGACGATCTGCTCAATGGTTGCCTCAAACAGCGAGATCACCGAGGCGGCCAGGAACGCGGTCAGCAGATTGACCAGCAGCCACGGCACGCGCGAGCGGGAGGTCTCTGGAATGCTGTCCGACAATTCTTCATCGCCGACGCCGCCCAGGCGCATCAAGTCCTCCTCGGCCTCTTCCTGGATCACGTCAACCACGTCATCGATGGTCAGTACGCCGACCAGCCGCCCGCCCTCATCGACCACGGCGGCGGAGAGAAGATCGTATTGCTCGAACAGTTGCGCCGCCTCTTCCTGGTCCATTTCGGCCGGGATAGGGTGGTTGGTCTCGCGCATAATGGTTTCGATCTTCACCTGACGCTTGGTGCGCAGGATACGGTCGAGATCGACCACGCCCAGCAGCTTGAAGGTGGGATCGATGACGAAGATCTGGGTAAAACTTTCGGGGAGACCTTCTTCCTCGCGCATATAGTCGATGGTCTGGCCCACCGCCCAGAACGGCGGTACGGCCACGAATTCCGACTGCATACGCCGTCCGGCGGAGCTTTCCGGGTAATCCAGCGCGCGCCGCAGCCGCACCCGCTCGGTAAACGGCAATTGCGCGAGGATTTCGTCACGGTCTTCCTCGTCGAGGTCTTCGAGAATGTAGACGGCATCGTCCGAATCGAGATCGCCGATAGCCGCGGCAATCTGCTCGTTCGGCATCTGGTCGACAATCTGTAGGCGGATGGCGTCATCCACCTCGGTCAACGCCGTCATGTCGAAATCGTCACCCAGAAGGGTAATCAGCGCCAAACGCTGATCCGGCTGGATCGCCTCGATCAGGTCGCCCATTTCCGATTCGTGCAGATGCGCAACTTCCTTGCGCAGGAACAGCACATCACGATCGGCGATAGCGGCGCCAACAAGCGCGCGGAAATCACTGCGGATCGAGCCGTCCTCGTCGTAGATATCGGCCTTTTCCTCGTCACGGGAATGGCGCGCGCGCACTTGCTCTTCGATGTCACTCATGCTTGCGCTCCCGTTCCTGTCGCCTTCATGGCGGCGAAGAGACGAATCCCTCACCGCCAACGAAGAGCTTCACCATAACTGCATGACAGAAGCGATACATGCCACAAAAAACGGCAGGCGCATGCAGGATGATGTGCGTAATCGACAGGACAAGCGCCGTGCACATCAATGGCGCACAGCGCTTGGGAAGAGCCGATTACTTCAACCGGCCAGCGATGTCTGCAACACGTTCGCCATAAGCGAGAGCGGTATCGAGGTCGCCCTGGGGAATCTCATCAACGCTGGCATCGGCGGGCGACTGGACCAGAAGCCCGACCGAACCACCGAGATTGTTGACGTCGGTGCGTTGCGCAGCCTTGCTATTGCTCGGCAAAAGACCAAGGCTGACCCAGATGCCGCCGTGTTGCGATGCCAAAGTCTGCAAGGAAATCAGCGCGACGGCCTTATCGCCGTTAAAGCTGGCGCTGTTGACAAAACCACCGAAAACCTTGTCGTGCCAGCCACGTGTGAACCAGATCTTCGACGACGCCTCGGCAAACTTCTTGAACTGCCAGCTCACATTGCCCATGTAGGTCGGCGACCCGAAAATGATGGCGTCGGCGGCAGACAGGCTGGCCCATCCGGCTTCCGACACATTGCCCTCACTATCGATTTCGATCAGTTCGGCGCTAGCGCCCTTGGCAACATATTCCGCAACCCGCTTGGTGTGGCCATAGCCCGAGTGAAAAACAACAGCAACCTTCGTCATCAACTGCCCCTTTGTGCATGCTGGAAGCCGAAACAGCGCTGCGGTTTCGGCCTATCTGAACCACGTTCCGGGCAATTCGCCCGGCGCCAAACAGATAGCGATCCGTAACCGGCCCGAAAAGACGGCAGATTCTGCGCTGATAGGGTGAAAAAAGTAACTGCTACCCGATCAAAGGACGATCAAAACCACCAGGAGACCCAGGCCTAGACGCCAGGCGCCATCGATCAGCCGCATGCCAAGCCTGATATCGGCACCGCCGATGGCGCGCCGACCAGCCGCGTTCATCATCGGCTCGCGCACTGTTTCTCCAGCATAAATTCGCGGTCCCGCCAGCGCCACATCCAGCGCACCCGCCGCAGCCGCTTCCGGCCAGCCAGAGTTTGGCGAGCGATGCAGGCCATGGTCGGTCATCATAACGGCAAAGCATCGTCGGGCTGCCAGAGCGCCATTGTCCAACCAGACGGAACACACAGTCAACAATCCCGCCAGCCGGGCAGCAGGCCAATTGGCCAGATCGTCCAGCCGTGCCGAGGCCCAGCCGAATTGCACATAGCGTTCGGATTTATGGCCGATCATCGAATCGGCAGTGTTCAGCATTTTATAGGCAAGCAGACCCGGCAGACCGAGCACGCCATACCAGAAGGCGGGTGCCACCACCCCATCGGCAAAGTTTTCCGACAGGCTTTCCAACGCGGCACGCGCCACACCGGCCTCATCAAGCACATCGGGATCGCGCCCGACAATCATCGACACGGCCCGGCGACCACCGGCGAGGCCCTCATGCAACAAGCCGTCGGCGACGGCCTTCACATGGTCCAGCAGACTTTTCTGCGCCAGAAACACTGCAGTGACAGCAATTTCCAGCAGGAACCCGAGAAATCCGAGCGTCGCAAACAGACGATGCAGCCCATATCCAACGCCAAGGCTTGCCATCAGCAGAAGAGCAATCGTCAACACCCCGCCTGCCTTGCGCAGGGGGTCGGCCAGAACAGGCCGGTTCAGAAGCCGGTCGAAGGCCGAAATACATGTGCCAAACACCACGACCGGATGCGGCAGGCGCGACCATAGCCAGGGCGGATCGCCAACCACGCGGTCAAGCACCAGCGCCAGAGCTAAGATAAGCAGATGCGCTTCCATCATGACTGGAAAGCCTGCAAGGCAGCCAGAAGCCGGGCATCGGCCTCTTCGTCGGGCGTCAGACCGATCCGCAACCAGCCCGGCGCATACTCAAAAATCCGCGTCAGGATATGCGCGCGTGCCAGATGGGCATGGATCTTCGCCGCATCCGTATGCTCCACCAGTGAAAACAGCGGCGTGCCGCCAATCACCGCCAAACCTGCCTGCGCCAAAACCGCATCAAGCGCTGCCTTGCGGGCAAAAATTCGTGACCTGAGCGCATGGTGATCGGCACTGAACAACTGAGTCGCCACCGACAGAGCCGGGCCGGATACCGCCCAGGGACCAAGCCAACAGGCAAAGCGGTCCAACATCACCTGATCGGCAATCACAAAGCCCAGCCTCAAACCTGCCAGACCGAAGAATTTGCCGAAGGAGCGAAACAAGACCAGATTGGGGTGCTCAGCCACAAGCGGCGCCAGCGACTGCTCCGGCTGCGCATCGGCAAAGGCCTCGTCCACCAGCAAAAGACCGCCATGGACCGCCATGCGCTGCGCAACGGCGACCAGTTCCGCCCGTTCGATCTGGCGGCCCGTCGGGTTGTTGGGATTGACCACCACCGCCAGTCCATGGGCGGAGGTAACTGCCTGAAGACTGTCCACCGCATCGACCCCAATACCAACCAGCGTGAGGCTACGGGCATATTCACCGTAGGTGGGGCTGAGAATAGCGGCCCGCCTGCCCGCATCCATCAGCTTCGGCAAAAGCTGGATGACCGATTGCGTGCCGGGAACCGGCAGCGGCAGAATGGTACCGCTGCGATAGAAATCCCGTGCAGCAAGCCGGGCTGCATCCTCGCGTTCGCGGTCCGGCAGGCGGTGCCAGGCGCGGGCATCGATGGCGGGCAGATCCGGTGGACAGGGATTGATCCCTGTGGACAGGTCCAGCCAGCCTTGAACGCTCCCGCCATAAAGGCGCGCTGCCGCCGCAAGGCCGCCGCCATGGGCAATGGTTTGGCCGAGCTGTACTGTCATGCCCGGTTCTCGCCCGCACGGTCGATCAGATGCATATAGGAGCCAGCCACATTGGCGCGCCGCAACCCAACCTGCCCCAGGGAGACGCCCAGGGCATCTTCCGCAGCAAACAGCCGGTCGCCCTCGCCTTCCTCGATCACGGTCGAATAATGAAACTCGTGGCCGGTCATGACATGGGCAAAGAAATCTCCCGCCAATGGCCGTAAAAGCCGATAGCCCAGATGGCGCTTTCGCGCGGCAAAGCTGGTTTTCAGCGGTAAAAGTCCCAGCATCGCATGGTCCGTTCCATCCGCATCGGTCAACCCCTCACCCAGCACCATATAGCCACCGCATTCCCCGTAAATTTTCACCGGCCTTGCCGCCGCCGCCTGCATTCCAGCCCGGAACCGGTGGGCATTGGCGATCCGCCCGGCATGAAGTTCGGGATAGCCGCCGGGCAGATAGACCGCATCGGCATCACCTGCTGGAACCTCATCCTGCAGGGGCGAAAAGAAGCTGATCTGCGTGCCGCGTCGCCGCCAGCCCAGCAGCATATGCTCATAGCAAAAGGCAAACGCCTCGTCCCGCGCCACGGCGATGTGATGCCCTAGCGGCGCAAGCCGGGCAATATTAGCCTCCGAGACCGGATCAGGGCAACGAGCCGCAGCCCTGATAATGGCGTCGAGATCACAGCCTTTTGCCACGACCTGCGCGGCATGAGTGATAAAGCCTTCGAGATCAGCCTGTTCCGCTGCCTGCACCAATCCCAAATGCCGCTCCGGCAGGGCAAGACCGGTATCGGTGCGGATCACGCCCAGCACCGGCATGCGGATCGTGTCCAGCGCCTGACGCAGCATCGCCTCATGCCGGTCGCTGGCGACACGGTTGATGATAACGCCGACTATCAGCAGACCCGGCCTGAAATCGGCAAAGCCCTTTACCAAGGCGGCGACGGAATGCGAGGTGCGGGCGCAATCGACCACCAGCACCACCGACAGGCCGAGCATCAGGGCAAGATCCGCCGCCGAACCGGTGCCATCCGCCGCCCCGTCGTAAAGCCCCATCATCGCCTCGACCACCAGGGTCCTCCCACCCTGGCGGTGCAGGGCGGCATTGGCGGCAATCAATTCCGGGCGCATCGCCCAGGGGTCGAAATTCAGGCAGGTCTCACCACTTGCCGCCGCATGAAAAGCCGGATCGATATAATCCGGCCCGGCCTTGCCCGGCGCCAGCTTATGACCGGCCTCGCTCAAGGCGCGCAATAGGCCAAGCGTGACGGTGGTCTTGCCTGACCCGGAGGCAGGCGCGGCAATCAGAAGGCCACTCATGCCGTATCCTTCAGGCTTCGATTGGCAAAGGGGTCCGGTTGCAAGGCCCGGCCCGACAAGGCCCCCAGCCAGTCCAGCGAGGGGCGAAGCCGCACCACCTCACCCAGCACCACAATGGCGGGTGGCTGGATGCCTGCTGCCTGCATGGCGACATCGGCCTCACCCAGCGTGGTTTCCAGCACCCGTTGCCGGTCCGTTGCGGCATCACAGACGAAGGCCAGCGGCTCTTCAGGCTGGCGGCCCGCCGCTATCAATTGCGCGGCGATGTGGCCCATATGCTTCATCGCCATATACATGACGATCACGCGGGAACCTTTGGCCACCGCCTGCCAATCGATGCCATCAGGCATGGCGCCGGATGAATCGTGACCGGTCAGGAAGGTGACGGCATGGTTGACCTCGCGATGGGTGACGGGAATGCCCGCATAGGCCAGACCGCCAATGCCCGCCGTAATGCCCGGCACGATGCGAAACGGCACGCCATGCTCGACCAATGTCAGCGCTTCCTCGCCGCCGCGCCCGAATACGAAGGGGTCGCCGCCTTTCAGCCGCAGCACCCGCTTGCCGGATTTCGCCAGTTCCACCAGCCGCAGGGAAATATCGCGCTGCCGGGCCGAGGGCTTGCCGCCACGCTTGCCAGCATATTCCAGCACGGCACCCGGATTGGCGTAGGCAAGGCAAGCCTCATCCACCAGCGCGTCATGAACAATCACATCCGCCATGGACAGGCCACGCACCGCCAAAAGCGTCAACAGACCTGGATCACCCGGCCCGGCCCCCGCCAGCCAGACATGGCCCGGCTGCAACAGTGGCAAAGGCTTGAAAACATCTTGCATCATGGCAAGAAGATCTACTGCATAATTTCCCAAACCGAAATCGGCTGGCGGGGAAAATTATACCGCCATGACGATGATTTGTCCGAATGAGCGGCAAGGGTCATGCCCATCTTCCCCCCGCCGCAAGCCTTGCCTATAAAGAACCATGACCGAAGCCGCGCCGCCCACCGAAACACCCGATGCCGCCGCTCCGCGCAAGCCGAGTGGACCGCTGCGCAAGGGCTGGACCACGGGCGCTTGCGCGACAGCCGCGACCAAGGCAGCGCTGACGGCACTTTTGACCGGTGAATTTCCCGATCCGGTGTCGATCCGCCTGCCCGGCGGGCAAGAACCGGCCTTTGCACTCGCCTATGAACAGATCACGGACGGCCAGGCCTCTGCGGGCATCATCAAGGACGCGGGCGACGACCCGGATGTGACCCATGGCGCGACCGTGATCGCCATTGTTCGGCGTCTCGCCGCTGGTTCTGGCGTCCGCTTCGTGGCGGGCGACGGCGTCGGCACGGTGACTCGGCCCGGCCTGCCGCTGGCCACCGGTGAGCCGGCCATCAACCCCGTCCCGCGCGCCATGATGGTGGCCGAGGTGGAAGCCCTGACCAAACAGCACGGATTGACGCCCGATGTGGAAATTACCATTTCCATTCCCGGTGGTCAGGCACTGGCGGAAAAGACCTGGAACCCACGCCTGGGCATTATCGGCGGGCTTTCGGTGCTCGGAACGACCGGCATCGTCAATCCATTTTCCTGTGCCGCCTGGATTCACTCCATCCATCGCGGCATCGATGTGGCACGGGCCATGGGCCTTCCGCATGTGCTGGGTGCCACCGGTTCGACATCGGAGCGCACCGCGCAGCAGCTTTATGGCCTGCCGCAGGAAGCGCTGCTGGACATGGGTGATTTTGCCGGTGGCCTGCTCAAATATCTGCGCCAGCACCCCGTACCCCGGCTGACGATTGCGGGTGGATTTGCCAAGCTGAGCAAGCTGGCGCAAGGCGCGCTGGATCTACATTCCGCCCGCAGCCAGATCGACAATTCCTTCATGGAAACATTGATGTCCGATCATCCTCTCTCGCAAGACATCAAGGAGAGGATCAGGTCTGCCAACACCGCCCTGGAAATCCTCGACATCACCCGGCAAAACAATCTGGACATGGCAACACCGATTGCGCAAAGGGCAAGAGAAACCGCCCTGTCAGTTCTACGCGGTGCCGATATCGCGGTCGATGTGATCGTCACCGACCGAGCGGGAGCGATCCTTGCCATCGCCTCCTGAACGCATCCTCATTCTCGGCGGCACAGCAGAGGCGGCAAAGCTTGCCGCAGAGCTGGTGGAGCAAGGTGAGGCTTTCGTCATTACCGCGCTTGCCGGACGCACCGAATATCCGGCCAGTCTGGCTGGAGACGTCCGCATCGGTGGCTTCGGCGGTGTCGATGGGCTGGTGGCCTATCTGAGGAGTGAAGGCATTACCAGGGTGATCGACGCCACACATCCATTTGCCCGGCAAATATCCGCCAATGCTGTCGAAGCCTGCCGAAAGGCGGACGTACCGCTCATCGTCCATCTGCGCCCGCAATGGCTGGAGCAACCCGGCGACCGCTGGATCATGGTCGAGACACTGGAAGCCGCGGCCCATACATTGCCGGAGGGAGCCAGGGTCTTCCTGGCGCTGGGGCGGCAATATATCGACATATTTGCGCGGCGAACGGATTGCCACTTTGTGATCCGCATGGTGGATGCGCCATCAACGCCGCTACCCTTTACCCATGCCGACATCGTTGTCGGCAAAGCGGCGGCGGATTGGGAAGCAGAAAAAGCCCTGCTGGAAAGCCATGCCATCACCCATCTCGTGACCCGCAATTCAGGCGGCGAGGCTAGCTATGGCAAGATTATCGCGGCCCGAAAATTGGGATTGCCCGTGGTGATGATCGCCCGCCCGGTCGTTTGACGACCGATTGCGCTGTCACATCGATATTGATTTTGTTTCGCCACAGTGAAGGCGATATCCTCACACCTTCTGAGCTGGCGACCGAATTGCCGTGACCTTGGGCTTCACACCCATACGTCCGCTGAGCGGCACACAATTTGTCTTGCCCGAATAGGGCCAATATTCGAGCTTGCAGCCATAAGGGCCGCCGACATTTTCCTCAATGACCGCAATACCGTTCGTTGCCAGAAACTGCCGCGCGAAATCAAAATTGCGCGCCCCCACATTATAGAAGGAGTTGCCGGGACTGGCGCCACCGAAAATCTTTGCCTCCAAACGCCAGACATTTGCGCCACGCGCCAGCAACCCGTCAACAAGAAGCTCCATCAACTGGCAGCCATATCGCGCCGCCTCGCTTTTGCTCATGCCCTTGGCAACCGGACCCGGCAAGACGAAATGATTCATACCGCCGAGACCCAGCACGGGATCGCGAATACAGGCAGCGACACAGGAGCCAAGCACCGTCGTCATCACCGTATCGGGATCGTCGCTGACGGCAAATTGTCCCTGCGAAATGGTCACCCGACCCTTGGGCAGATCCATTCGTGACGCCACTGGAGCATTCCAAACGAAAGACATTCAATCCGACCCCTAACATTACATTCTAATGAAAGCATAGATTGAGATAAAAACCTATTGATCATTTCTGTCCGTACGCCGCGCCATAGCGCCCTGCGTTTTGGAAAACCGCACAAAGGACGCTGTAACACTTTATATTTTCTGCATAATGTTCTCCTTAAACTGCAACCGGTTTAAGAAATTATGACTCAGGCTTTGGATAAGAAATTACACCAGACATTATTGCAACATGCTCACTCATCGGACACAACGCAGACACCAGCCAATTCAGTGGTGCCGATTTTCCGATTAGCCAAGCGTTCTGGTTTCCTGGCTAATAAACCATGAATATATTGATTTATTGTCTACTCTTCATCGGTTAACACATGGAGCGATGCAAAACAGAGCGTTTCCAGGAAAAGTGGAAACGGGTTGTCCGTCAGAAAATGCGTAAAAACAAGGAGCCAGAGCGTCAATGCGCTTCCATGAAGAGCATAACCGTTCTAGGAAACATGCGTTACAGTGCTTTTGTAAAACGTATCCCCGTATTGTCGTAGCCAAGGCGATGATAAAGCCGATGAGCAGGGAGACGATGGTTGCTGGGATTTATTGTCACCCGATCTGCACCCCTCTCGCGAAGCCATTGCTCTGCACAGGTGATCAGTGACGCGGCAATACCCCGCCCTCGAAAATCAGGCGAGACAACCAGGGCGATGATGGCGCCACCAAGACCGCTGCGGTAAAATGATGGCGAAACAGAAATGCCAATCATTCCGGAAACGATGCTTTGGTCGACTGAAACAAACGCAGCATAGTCATCGCGTCCTGCCATGACATCCATCCGCATTGCAATATCTTCAACCGAACTCGGATAGCCGAGTTCGGTCATAAGATTTGCCAGCATCGGAAAGTCCGATTTTATCGCAGGTCTTATTTCCATCTGCTTTCAGAACCTGTCTTTTAAGAGCAGCACACGGCAGGCATCGCTACTCTGGTCTTGTTCTACCGCATTACGCGTTTAAACTTTCGGCCAAGTCACGCTTCCTGCACAGACACGATCGTGTCGTGGATCAGCTTCAGCACGGCACCGGCCTCGATATCGGTGCAGATCGTCTGGCTTGGCAGGTCGTCCCAATCGCTGGGGCCGAAGCCCATGCTGTCAGGCTTCTGGATGGTCTGGCCATCGGCAATACCGCCGCAGACCACCCGGATCGAACCGCTGCGGATGGTGAACAGCTCCGGTGCCACAACGTAGGCGCAGGCGCAGCTGTCGTGGACCACCATGCCATCAGGCACCCGGCTCTCGTAGAACTTGATGTAGAACTGCGACAGGTCGAACAGCAATTGCGCCCGCATGCCAGCCGCGTCGCGGATGTCGGACAGTGCCTGGCGGGTCATCACGGTTTTCGTCGTGACATCAAGACCAACCACCACCACCGGCCAGCCGGCGGTGAAGACGATATCGGCCGCTTCCGGGTCGCCGTGGATATTGGCCTCGGCGGCGGGCGTCACATTGCCGTTGACATCGAAGGCACCGCCCATAATGATCACGTCCTTGACCAGAGAAACGATCTCAGGATCTTCCTTCAAAGCATTGGCAAGGTTGGTCATTCGGCCAACGGCGACAATCCGCACTTCGCCCGGATTGGCGCGGATTGTCTCAACAATGAAGCGATGCGCCGGGCGCGGATCAAGCGGCACGTCCACGGCATCCGGCACACCGATATTGCCAAGTCCGTCATCGCCGTGAATGAATTTCGGCGGCTCATGGGTAACACGATGCGGAATGAAGGTTTCGCCAGCACCCTTGGCAACCGGCGCCTCGATATTCCATTCCTGCTTCAGATAAAGCGCATTGCGGGTCGTGGTCTCAATGGTGGCATTGCCGAACACCGTGGTAATGCCCAGCAGATCGATATCCGCATGGTGATGCAGAAACAGCAGTGCCATGGCATCGTCAACGCCGGGGTCCGTATCGAAAATCACTTTATGCATGGCATACCTCCTAAATCCTTTGGCGGGAGAATAGCGGCCTTGCGCCATCCCGCAACCACTGTTGCCGTCAGACGGCCTGGTTTTTCTTGGATACACCCTTCTTGCCCACATTGCGCAGCACATGGGAAAAACCGGAATTGTAGAGATCGCTATCGCGGAAGGCGACATCGCCGAACACTTTGCCGACCATGATCAATGCCGTGCGGGTGATTTTCGCCTTGCGCACCTCCTCCGCCATATCCTTCAACGTGGTGCGGATGAACAATTCGTCCGGCCATGTGGCGCGGTAGGCGATCACCACGGGGCAGTCTTCGCCATAGTAAGGCGTCAGGGTTTCGCGGATATGGTTGAGATTGCGGATCGACAGATGGATGGCCAGCGTGGCGCGAGATTTTCCGAGGATTTCAAGCGTCTCGAATTCCGGCATCGACGATGCCTTCATCTCGGTACGGGTAATGATGACCGTCTGAGCCACTTCGGGCAGGGTCAGCTCGGTCTTCAGCCTTGCGGCAGCGGCCGCAAAGGCGGGTACGCCCGGCACCACGTCATAGGGAATATCCAGCGCGTCCAGCCTGCGCATCTGTTCGGCAATCGCCCCATAAATGGCCGGATCGCCAGAATGCACCCGCGCCACATCTTGGTCCCGTGCATGGGCTTCCTGGATTTCCTGGATGATCTCGTCCAGATGCATGGGCGCTGTGTCCTTGACCAGCGCATCAGCAGGCGCTGCCTTGACGATTTCCTCCGGCACCAGCGATCCGGCATAGAGGCAGACCGGGCAGCGCTCAATCAGCCTCAAGCCCCGCACGGTGATCAGGTCGGGTGCGCCTGGACCGGCACCAATGAAATAAACCGTCATGTCATGCGTCCTTCTGCATTGCCGTATCCGCCTTACCGGAATAGCCGCGCGGCGTGTAAACCCAGGTCTTGCCGTCACCGGTTTTGACAGTGCGGCTTTCCGACGAACCAACGATGACCACCGTCAGCATATCGACATCATCGACATTCAAGCCAGCCAGTGGCACGACCCGCACCGTCTCGCCGGGGCGTCCGAGATTGGTGGCGAGAATGACCGGCGTATCAGCCGGGCGATAGGTCAGCAGCTGGTCGCGGGCATAGGCCAGCTGCGTGCGCCGCTTCATCGACACCGGATTGTAGAAAGCGATGACGAAATCGCCCTCGCCCGCCGCCTTGACCCGGCGCTGGATATGCTCCCAGGGTGTCAACAGGTCCGACAGTGAAATGGTGCAGAAATCATGGCCGAGCGGCGCACCAATCCGGGCGGCGGCAGCCTGAAGCGCGGAAATGCCCGGCGAAACCTGCACCTCGATCCGCTGCGCACCCCCAGAAATTCCACCCTTGTCCAAAAGCTCGAACACCAGCGTTGCCATGGCATAAATACCGGCATCGCCGGAACAGACCAGCGCCACCGTCTTGCCCTCACCCGCCAGTTCCATCGCATGGACCACGCGGGCTTCTTCCTTGCCAAGGTCGAAATCATGCCGGGTCTTGCCCTCGGCAAGCGATCCGAGCAGATCGAGGTAAAGCGAGTAGCCAACGAGATCGCTCGACGCTGCCACCATGCGCGAGACTTCCGGCGAACGCCAACCTTCCGACCCCGGCCCGATGCCGACAACGAACAATGTCCCGCGGGCGCGGCCAAAGCTTGTTTTCTTGATGGGCTGGGCGCTGCGGCCAAGCGCAGCCGTCACGCCTTTCGATTTAATCTTGGGCAGAACCAGCACCCCATCCGAACCGGCCAACGCCAGCGCCGCGCCCTCCGCCACGCCGTGGCAGCCGACTTCGGCAAACACCACATCCGAAGGGTTTTGCAACCGGGGCCGTTCCTGTTCCAGCCGCTCGGCGGAAAAGAACCGAGCGGGCACGCCGAAATGCTCGGCCACCGCATGGATTGCCGCCTCATCGGCCTTGACGTCGATAGAGGCCACAGCACCAAGGCTTTGCGCGGCAAGACCCGATATATCCAATGCCTGCTGCGCCAGCGCAATCGCCTCTTCAACAGAGGCATGGCGCTCGCAGCCCATGCCCAGCACCAGGGTTTTCGGGTGATAGACCAGTTCCAGCGGCCCCGCCGTTCGGCGCTGATCGGTGACGGTCAGCGTCACCTTGCCCTCGTCGTCAAAGGCTAGACGCGAAGCCGCCAGCCAATCCGCATCGCCAACCAGGCGGACGCTTGCCCCGGCCACCAATTCGGCCATGACGGTCTTGGCCTGTTCAGGATTGGCCAGCGCATAGCCCTCCGATGGCGCATCCAAAGCCACACCGAACCGCAGATCGCCTGCCGTGGTAATCGCCGCATGGGCATTGAGAGCCACAGCAACGGTGCGGGCCAGATCATTAGCGCCGTGGTGGCCGCCCAGCAGTGGCACGACAGAATTGCCATCCTCGGACACGCACAGCACCGGTGGTTCGGACTGCTTATCGGCAAGCAATGGTGCCAGCAGCCGGATCAACGCGCCCGATGCCATGATTGCGATGATCGGACGGCCAGCAGAAAACAACGCCCGGACATGGCTTTTCACATCGTCAAAGCTCTGATCCGCCCCGTCCACGCGGGAGGCGACAGCGTGAACCTCACCGCCAACAGCCTCGGCAATGCGCCGCGCCAAGGCCAAGGCCGTTGGCATCAGAATGACAATAGCGGGTTTTGTATTGTCGTTTTTTTCAGAGCCAGTTTTTTCAGGGCCGTTTTTTTGAGGCGTCGTCATTAAAGTCTTTCCGTTTGCGGAGCCGCGCCAAGCGCCCAGCCCTCTGCCCCCTGGTAAATCAGGATCATCGAGAAATATGGGGCAACATCTTCCGCGACATCGCCTAGCGGCAGCAGGCGCTCGCTTTGCAGCGACACGCGCTCGACATAACCGGCATTGGCCGTCAGGCCCATGGTGTCGATCAGCGCCCGGATGCGGGGGAAATGCCGTCCCAATTTGATGATGGCGACGGCAGAGGCGCTTTCGATCCGGGCGCGCAGCACATCATTCTCCAGCGGGCCTGGTAGCACGGTCAGCACATCGTTGCGGGCCGCCAGCGGGCGGCCATAGGCAGCGGCGGCGGCCATCATCGACGAGACACCGGGAACAACTTCGGTCGGGTAGCGATGCGCCAGTCGCTCGAACAGATACATGAACGAGCCGTAGAAAAATGGATCGCCCTCACACAGCACCGCCACATCCGAACCGGCATCCAGATGATGCGACAGGGTGACAGCGGCGGCGTCATAAATTTCCTGGGCTGGGTATCGCTCGACCCGCATCGGCACGATCATTGGCACTTCCAGCTGGTCGGCCCGCAGATAGGGCGCGGCAATCTGGCGGGCAAAGCTTGGACCGGTATCAGGTGCCGGATAGGCAACAACCGGCGCGGAGGTCAGGATGCGATGCGCCTTCAAGGTCATCAGTTCCGGGTCGCCGGGGCCGAGACCAAGGCCATAGAGTTTACCTGTCATTTGGAAACACTCCATGTTGTCACCGGCATCAGCGATTTCCAGCCGCAGAACCGACCGACGGGTGCTGCGCGCGACACGGAAATCCGGCTCATCTCACCACCATGCAGGCTGCGCAAAGTCACAAGCTGTGCCTCGCCTTCCAACGTCACGGCATTGGCGACCAGCCGCCCGCCTGGCTTCAGCGCCTGCCAGCAGGCCTCGAACAGACCGTCGGTGGTGATGCCGCCGCCAATGAAAATCACGTCCGGCGGATCAAGCTTCAGCAGCCCCGCCGGTGCTTCGGCCTCGACAATCTCCAGATCCGGCACGCCAAGCACCTCGGCATTGTCGCGCATCATCGCCAGCCGCTCCGGCTTCGGCTCGATTGCGATAGCGCGGGTGCCCATTCCAGTCCGCAGCCACTCAATCGCGATGGAGCCGCAACCGGCACCGACATCCCAGAGCAAAGCATTGGGAAACGGCGCCAGATGCGCAAGCGTTGCCGCCCTCACCTCACGTTTGGTCAATTGCCCATCGTGACGGAAGGCATCGTCCGGCAGGCCCGGCACCGGCGAGAGAAGCACTCCGGCAGCGGCGCAATCCACGGCAAGCGTGTTGAAATCAGCAATCCCCGGCAGCTGCGCCAGCAGGTCTTGCGCGGTGACATGCAGGATGCGCTCCAGCGCGCCGCCCATATGTTCCAGCACATGCAGCATGGAGGCCCCAAAGCCACGCCGCACCAGCAGATCGGCGGCCTCGAAAACCGTTTCGGCATTGGAGGTCAGGGCGAGGATACGCGCACCCGGCAGCACATGCCGGTTGAGATAGGACAGCGGGCGGCCATGCAGCGAAATCTGCGCCACATTTTGCAGCGGCCAGCCAAGCCGGGCAGCCGCCAGCGAAAAGGCCGAGGGGCTGGGCAGAACCCGCATGTCTTCCGGCTGCACATAGCGCCGCAGCGTCGCACCTATGCCGAAATGCATGGGATCGCCGGTCGCCACCACCACGACCGGCGTGCCGCGCAGTGCCAGAAGCTGATCCAGTGTTTCCCGAAAACCAGCACCCCAGGTGAGGATGCGCCGCACATTGGGAATGGCATCGGCCACCGCATGTTCCAACCGCTCACCCAGCACCAGCACCTGCGCTTCGCTGAGATGGGCAAGCTGCTGCGGCGTCAGGCTGGCGAGACCGCCATCACCGATGCCGATAATGGTCAGCCATGGATCGCTGGTTGCCTCAGTCATTGGCGCCAAGCCCTCCCGCCAGCGCATTGACCGCAGCCGATGCCATGGCGGAACCACCTCGCCGACCTTGAACGGCTATGAACGGCACGCCCCGGCTGTTGGCGGCAAGCTCTGCCTTGCTTTCGGCTGCCCCGACAAAGCCAACCGGCAGACCGAGGATCAATGCTGGCTTCGGCGCTCCCTGATCCAGCAGTTCCAAGAGGCGAAACAGCGCCGTCGGCGCATTGCCGATGGCAACGACCGCGCCTTCCAACTGACCGGCCCAAAGATTGACCTGCGCTGCCGAGCGGGTATTGCCTGCCCAGGCGGCCAGTGGCCGCACCCTGACATCATTGATCAGGCAGACCACTTCGTTTTCCGCGGGCAGAAGACTGCGGATAATGCCGTGCCGGACCATTTCCGCATCGCAGAGAATGGGCGCACCGGCGGCAAGTGCCGCAGCGCCTGCCTCAAAGGCACCCTGCGAAAACACGATGTCATCGGCCATATCGATCATGCCGCAGGCATGGATCAAGCGGATCACCAGCGGCTGCATGACAGCAGGAAACCGGTCGAAATTGGCCTCGCGCCGGATAATCTCGAAGGACTGGCGGTAAATCTCGGCTGGCTGGCGGATATAGTCGAGGACTGGAATCTGCATGACGTCTTCCGTTGCGTCATCCGGCTCACCTAACGGAAGCTCTGCACCTGTGATGGCCAGATCTTCATGGCCAATGCCTAGCACCCAGCCCTCTTCCTGCGTCGTCACGTCAATCTCCTCATCCGAGAGCATACGGGGCCGTTCAAACAGCCGACCCAACATCCCGGCCGCGTCGAACCCCGCAAAGGCTCTCGCCACCCGGCGCACCTGCGCGGCATCCTTCACTTCATTCTCGTGATCCCCCAACGAAAACAGCGAGGGATAAATTTCCGCCAAAACGACATGATGGCCGCCGCTGGAAAAATCCGGCTGGCCATCGAGCCGCCCAAAGGCACCCTCTGGTTTTTCCGCATGTCCAGCCGCAAAGCCAGTCTCAAACGGCCAGACCGCAATCTTGTCACGGTTCGGATGCCCGTCGAGAAAGGCACTCAACCGGGCAATGCCCAGCAGGCTCTGGCTGCCGACTGACCCGGCATAGGCTAGTTGCCAGACGGATTTTGCGCCGCGCGCATGGCGCTCCGAAAGCCGCAGGGTGAAAGGCGCGCTGGTGGGGGCCGCGGGCTTTGTCGCGGGCAGACCATCCAGGTCCAGCGCCTGCGGCCTGCCCCAGAAGCGCAGCTCCCGAGCAAAATAATCCCGGTTCCAACGGGCAGCCAGCGCGAAACGGTTATTGGCGTTATCAGCGCCGTCCTCAATCTCACGGGCAATGGCGCGCCACAGCCCTTGCCAACCCGACTCACCCGTCACCCGCTCTGCTGTGCCCGTGGGATAACCGAAGGCGAAATCGAAACCGGCCAGCAGGCGCTTTCCTGCCGCCAGCGCATCGCTGACCACAGTCTCAAACCGCGCCATGAAGGCGGCACGGGTGGGGAAGTTTTCCAGCCAGACGATTTCTGCCCCCGCCGCACCGCAATCGACAAGGCAGGCCCAGATGGAGTTCTTGCCCGTCACCGGCTTGGCTGCGCCGGACCAGTCCACGATCAAGATGCGGTCGAATAAGGCCATCAGGTCTTCTTCATGGATTTTGGCCCGAGCGGATGATCCGCATGGGGGTAAGGCGCATGGGTATGGCTGTGGGCGTGTCCATGGTCGTGATGGTGGTCATGCCCGTGGTGGGCGTGTCCATGGTCGTGCGTGTGATCATGCCCATGGTGGTCGTGGCTATGGTCATGACCACAGCCGCAATCCGACCCGTGTTCGTGGACATGCGCCTTACCGCTGGACGGCGCATTCATCACCGCTTCCAGTCCCGCATCTGGGCTGGCATTCAGCAAATGCCCGTATTTGCCGCCAAGCGTTGTCGATGCGCCATAGTCGAAAGCCGGTTGCAGCGGGGCCGGATCGGCATGGCTATGCACCGGCGTCCACGGCAGGCCATGCTTGAGACAGAACGCCTGATCGCGGCAGGAGGCGTCGCAATCGCCCTTGCACGGACAGTCTTCCAGCCCGCCGCCAATGCCCTCGACATGATGGTGGTGGCTTTCCTGCGGCTGGCCGATATCGGCCTCGAAGCCTAGAACCTGTTCGCGGTATTTGCACATCTGGCAGTTCATCACCGCCGCCCCTTCGAGGATTTCGTGCACCCGGTCCTGAAAGGCATCCAGCACCAGCGGATGGTCGTTGAGATAGCTGGCCTTGACGAACTGGATATCCGGATGGCGGGCTGCCACCTCATCGGTATAGCTGTAGATCCGCTTCACCAGCACGCCGGTAAACAGGAAATAGGGGAAGACGATAATGCGTTTGTAACCCAGTTTGGCGGCATGGGTCAGGCCCGGCTCCACCAGCGGAAAGGTCACGCCGGAATAACAGGTTTCGCCCCAGCCAAAGCCCATGCCTTCCCACAGCATCCGCATCACTTTGGTGGCGTTAGAATTGGCATCGGGATCGGAAGAGCCGCGCCCGACCACCATCAGCAGCGTGTCATGCTTATCGACAAAACCCAGTTGCGCATTCGCCTCATCTACTGCTGCCTGGATGCGATCACCGGCAGCGCGGATCATCTTCAGGTCGATGCCAAGCTCGCGCCCATAGTTGATCACCATGCCCGGGTTCTGCGCCTGATAGGTATTCAGCACGGAGGGAATATCGTTCTTGGCATGGCCCGCCGCAAACAGCATGCCCGGCACGGCCAGAACCCGTGTCACGCCCTTTTCCCGCAAGCTGTCGAGACCTGCCGAGATCACCGGATTGCAGAATTCCAGATAGCCGTATTCGACGGGGAGGTCGGGATTGCGCGCTTTCAGCCCTTCGGCGATGACAGCGAATTCGCGCGCCGCATTCTGGTTGCGGCTGCCATGTCCACAGACCATGATTCCGAGTTTTTCTGCCATGACAAAAGGCTCCCTGCTTCGTTTCGTTTTATGTACGAAGCGCCGGAGCCGCCGGTTTTTCCGGCATCTCCTATGGCCTTTGGGACAGCTCCGGAATTGGCCCCCTGATTGGGTCAGCCGCACCGGACGATTCCAGCCTGTCGAACAGGCGCCGTCGCACATCTTGAGGGGCAGGAATAGCGAAGGCCCGGTTCCGGGTCAAACCGCAATTTCAGCCGGAGACGATCCGCCACGGTCAAGATCATTCTCACGGAAAATTTTCCTCTCAAACCGATTACCGTTTCGCAGGGAATGCAGTAAGAGGCTTGATACGCCCCTCTTCTGCGGATTTCCCCGATGACCGATATTGCCATCCAAGCCCTGATCTTCCTGTTTTTTGCCGCCTTCATTGCAGGTTTTGTCGATTCCATTGCCGGTGGTGGCGGGTTGATCACCATTCCCGCCATGCTGATTGCCGGTATTCCACCGCTGGAAACGCTGGGAACCAACAAATTGCAGGGCATGTTCGGCTCGGCCTCTGCCACCATCGCCTATGGCCGCAAGGGTCATGTGAACCTGAAGAAACAATTGCCGATGGCCGCCATGTCGGTGCTGGGTGGCGCGATTGGCGCTGTCATCGCGACCTATGTGCCGGGCGATGTGCTGAAAGCGTTGATGCCGTTTCTGCTGGTGGCGATTGCCGCCTATTTCGCCCTGAAGCCGAATATTTCCGACGTCGATAGCCACCAGCGGATGACGCCATTCCTGTTTGGCCTGACCCTTGCGCCACTAATCGCCATTTATGACGGCGTCTTCGGCCCCGGCACCGGCTCTTTCCTGATGCTGGCCTTCGTTTCGCTCGCCGGTTTCGGGATGTTGAAAGCCACCGCCCACACAAAACTGCTGAATTTCGGCTCCAATGTCGGCGCCTTCCTGGTCTTCGTCTTCAATGGCGTGGTTTTGTGGAAAATCGGCATTGTCATGGGCATCGGTCAGTTCCTGGGCGCCCAGACCGGCTCGAAACTGGCAATGAAAAGCGGTGCCAAAATCATCAAGCCGCTGTTGATCGTCACCTGCATCGGGCTGGCGATAAAGCTGCTGCTGGACCCGACCAATCCGGTGCGGGTCTGGATGGGGATTTGAACCACGTTGCTATGTTTACAACCATCCACTATATTCATTTTGAATACAGGATAGAGGTTTACCCATGGCAACAACCAGCCTGACACTTGGCCCGCATTGGGAAGGCTTCATCAAGCAGCAGATAAACAGTGGCCGCTATGCCTCTGCGAGCGAAGTGGTGCGCGACGCGCTCCGCGAGTTGGAGGAGCGGGAAGAAAAGCTGAAAATTTTGCGCCATCAGATCGACACGGGTTGGCAACAGGCAGACCGTGGAGAGTTTGCAGAGGATTGGTCGCTCCAGTCCCTCAATGAAAAGCTCGACCGCGAACAATGAGCGGCAAAAGCTATCGGGTTACTGAAATAGCACGTCTCGATGTCGAGGATATCGGTCGTTACACCAACAAAACCTGGGGCAAGCGTCAGAGAAACGATTATCTACGAGCCTTGTTCAGCAGGTTCGAGTTTCTCGCTGAATTTCCCTATTCTGGACAAAAGCATGACCACATCAGGGAAGGCCTTTTCGGTTTTTCCGAGGGCGCGCATGTGATCTTTTACCGGATCAATGCCGGTGGGATCGACATCCTCCGTGTCCTTCATCAGCGCATGAGCCTGGAAGGGCGACTGTAACAGCCCCGATCAAATAACAGCGCGCGCCCCAGAATAATCAGTTCTGCGCCATCAGAACTCCACACCCAGCTGCGCCTTGATGCCGGAGCGAAACGGGTGTTTGACCAGTTCCATTTCCGTCACCAGATCGGCAATCTCGATCAGCTCATCCTTGGCATTGCGGCCCGTCAGCACCACATGGGTCATGGGCGGTTTTTCTTCCGACAGGAAGGCAACGACTTCGGCCAGGTCAATATAGTCGTAGCGGATGGCGATATTGATTTCGTCGAGCAGCACCATGCTGTTGGCGGGATCGCGGATCAGTTCCTTGGCCTTGTCCCAGGCGGCTCTGGCCATGGCCATGTCGCGGGCCTTGTCCTGGGTCTCCCAGGTAAAGCCCTCGCCCATGGTGTGGAAAGCGCAGAGGTCGGAAAAATGCCGCAGGATCAGGTCGCGTTCGCCGGTTGACATCGCCCCCTTGATGAATTGCACCACCGCGCATTTCTTGCCATGGGCGATATGGCGGAAAATCATCCCGAAGGCTGCCGAGGACTTGCCCTTGCCCTTGCCGGTATGGACGATGATCAGGCCCTTTTCGCCGGTCTTGGTCGCCATGATCTTGTCGCGCGCCGCCTTTTTCTTCGCCATCTTCTCGGCGTGGCGGGCAAGATCGTCCGACGGTGCTGCAACGGCTCCGCTATCGACGGTTTCGGTCATAGGGCATTCTCCAATTGGATAGGCTGTAAAATCTGGGCGTCAGAAATCTGGGACAAATGATATCTCGCCGAATTGCTGCGCGGCGTCCAGAGGCCGCGATCAATGGCTTCCAACAGCCGCTGCGACATGTCCTTCAAGGCAGCCGGGTTTTTATCGGCCATGAAAGCCCGCACCCGGTCATCGCCAATAAAAGCCCGGTAGACGGCGTCGAAATGCGGCTGGCGCACGGCGCCGGTGGTGGCGGCAAAGGCGAACAGATAATCCACGGAGGCGGCAATTTCGAACGCGCCCTTATAGCCGTGACGCATCACGCCTTCGATCCATTTCGGATTGACGACACGAGCGCGCACCACCCGGCCAATCTCTTCCTCCAGCGTGCGGATCACAGGCTTTTCCGGTCGGGAATGGTCGTTGTGGTAGACGGTTGGCCTGCGACCCGAGAGCTGCTCGACCGCTGCCGTCATGCCACCCTCGAACTGATAGTAATCGTCGCTATCCAGCAGATCATGCTCGCGATTGTCCTGGTTCTGCACCACGGCCTGCACGCCCTGTAAGCGCTCTTCGAACAGGCCGCGCTCAGCCCTGCCTTCTTCGCCCGCGCCGTAAGCGTAAGCGCCCCAGACCAAATAGGCCTCGGCCAGATCGGCCCGGCGCTCCCAGCCCTTTTCATCGATCAAGGCTTGCAGGCCCGCACCGTAAGCGCCGGGTTTCGAGCCGAACACCCGGTAGCCCGCCCGGCGGCTGGCGGTCTTTTCGTCCAGCCCCTGTTGCTGAAACAAGACTGTTTCAGCCTTGATGCGCGCTGCAATCGGGTTATCCGCCGCATCCTCATCCAGAGCGCCAACTGCTCGCACCGCCTTGTCGAACAAGGCGATCTGCTCAGGAAAGGCATCGCGGAAAAACCCTGATATCCGCAGCGTTACATCGACACGCGGGCGACCCAAAATTGCCTGGGGAATGATCTCATAGCCGGTCACCCGGCGGGAGGCGCTGTCCCAGAGCGGCTTGACGCCGATCAGCGCCAGCGCCTGGGCAATATCATCGCCGCCCGTGCGCATATTGCTGGTACCCCAGGCGGTAATGCCAAACGATACCGGCCACTCGCCATGGTCCTGCACATAGCGGGCAACCAGCAGTTCGGCGGATTTCTGGCCGAGTTGGTAAGCGGCAGGCGTCGGCACGGCGCGGCTATCGACGGAGTAGAAATTACGCCCGGTCGGCAGCACATCCGGTCGTCCCCGCGTCGGCGCACCGGACGGACCGGGAGCGACGAAGCGGCCAGACAGTCCTTTGAGCAGTCCGGCGATTTCCGCTGGGCCGGATTTGATCACGCTCGGTTTCAGCCGGGCTTCAACCTCATCCAGAACAGCGCTTGTGTTTTGCCAGCCTTGGGGACAGGCAAACCTGCACGACACCATGTCTGCGGCCAGCAATTCGATCCGCTCGACCGTATCGCCCTTGGTGCGCCAGGGGGCTTGCGTCAGGTTTCTCAGAAGGTCGGGCTGCGGCCCGTCCCATATATCGGAAAACACACAGTCCAGAGGGTCGAAATCGGCCCAACCGCCAAGCGCATCGGCAGCAATCGCCCGGTGCAGACTGGCATCGCCGCCCTGGCCCCCTTGGCTCTGCCCTTGTCCACGCGGCACCCGCGCCAAGGCCACGACCAGATCGGTCAGCAACCGGCCTTGCGGTGCCTGCCCGAAAATATGCAGGCCGTCGCGGATCTGCATTTCCTTGAGGTCGCAGAGATAGGCGTCGAGCTTGGTCAGCTTGACCTCCTCCGCCTCGCCCCCGGCAATGCCCGCATCCTCATCCAAACCGATATCGGCGACCAGATCAAGGATCTGGGATTTCAACAAGGTAACCCGGCGTGGATCGCCGCCCATCGCCTGGTAATATTCATCGACCAGCGCTTCCAGATCCTTCAGCGGACCATAGCTTTCCGCCCTGGTCAGCGGCGGGGTCAGGTGATCGATAATAACGGCGCTCGCCCGGCGCTTGGCCTGCGTACCCTCACCGGGATCGTTGACGATGAAGGGATAGAGATGCGGCACCGGGCCCAGCACCGCTTCGGGATAACAGCTCTCGCTCAGCGCCAGTGCCTTGCCCGGCAACCATTCCAGATTGCCGTGCTTGCCCATATGAATGATGGCGTGAACGCCAAATCTCTGGCGGAGAAATGCGTAGAAGGCGAAATAGCCGTGGGGCGGCACCAGATCCGGCGAATGATAGCTGTCCTTCGGATCGATATTATAGCCCCGCGCTGGCTGAATGCCGACCATCACCTTGCCGAACCGCAGCAGCGGCAGCGCGAAACCATCCCCGGCAAAAAATGGATCGGCCTGCGGCTCCCCCCATCTGTCGCTAATCTCCCGCCTGATCTTGTCAGGCAGGTTCCTGAAAAACCGCTGGTAATCGGCAAGCGGCAGGGTCTCGCGGATCACCCTGCCCTTCACCGCCGCATTGGTGACACCTGCCATCAGTGTCGCCATCAGCGCATCAGAGTTGGCGGGCAGCACGCCGGTGTCATAGCCTTCGGCCTTCAGGGCCTTCAACACTTCAAGGCTGGCGGCAGGGGTATCCAGCCCGACACCATTGCCCAGGCGTCCATCCCGGTTGGGATAGTTGGCCATGATCAGGGCGACCTGCCGTTCTGGCGCAGGCGTGTGCCTCAGCCGCGCCCAATTGGCGGCCAGGCTGGCGACGAACGCCATGCGGCCCTGGTCCGGCGCATGGCTGACCAAGGTGGTTTCCACCCGCGCATCATAGCGGGCAGCGGATTTGAACGAGACAGCCCGGGTCAACACCCGCCCGTCCACCTCCGGCAGCGCGACATTCATGGCGAGATCGCGGGCACTCAGCCCTTGCATCGATGCGTCCCACACAGAGCGTGGCGACGAGGAAAACAGCGCCTGCAATACCACGGCACCCTGCTCGTCCAGCACGGTCGAGGGCGCATCAGTGCCCGGAACGGACACGGCAAAGCCTGTCGTATTGACCACCACATCCGGTGCGGCCTGTTTAAAAATCATCCGCAGCGTCTCAACGCAGACAGCATCTTTCAGACTGGCGACAAACACCGGCAAGACCCGCAGGCCCTGCGCTTGCAGCGCCTCAATCATCGCCTCAACCGGCGCGGTCTCGCCGCTCTGGACGAGGGCGCGGTAAAAACAGAGGGCGGCAATCGGCCCCTCGCCTGCAAGCGTCTGCCACGCCGGAACGTCGATCGCCCCTCGCCCCGGCCACCACAGCCCGGCTTTCAGCAGCGGCAAAGCCTCTTGCGGTTTTGGTGCATTGGTCAGCAGCGCTTGCGCAAAAGCCACGAAATGGCTGGCATTGCTATCGCCGCCCTCAATCAGATAGGCCCAAAGCGCCGATAAATCCGAGGCATCCAGATTTGAAAAAGCCTCCAGCCCGGGATCCGGCTTGTCGTCGCCGGGCAGGACGGCAATTTTTATCCCATGGCGGCGGGCGCAGGCGTGCAGCGCTTCCAGCGCATAATGAAAATAGCTGGCCCCACCCAGCGCCCTGACAACGATCAGTTTCGCATGACGGGCGGTGCGCTCGATATAGGTATCGACCGACATCGGATGTTTCAGCGCCATCAGGCTGGCCAGCCGCCATGTCGCAGTCTCGGCTTGCCGCGCCAGCGCCGCCGCTATGGCCGATAGCTCGGTATCGGCGGCAGACAGAAACAGGATATCCCCTGGCGTCTGGCCAAGGTCTATCGCGTCATCCCCGTCGCTGATCGAGCCTTGCTGGGCAAGCAGAAGATGCATGGCTTACGCTGCCGCCCGGATGGCATCGGCAATCGCCAATTGGTCGAGATCATGCAGGCCGATCACCACCAGCCGCGTCGCCCGCTGCTCGCCAGAGGCCCAGGGCCGGTCATAATATTGGTCAATGCGGCTGCCGACCGCCTGCACCACCAGCCGCATCGGCTTGCCCGGCACATCGACGAAGCCTTTCAGCCGCAGCACGTCATGCGCTTCGATCACGGTCTTCAAGCCATCGACAAAACGGTCCGGCTCGCGCACCTGCGGCAGATCGACAACAAAACTGTCGAATTCGTCGTGGTCGTGATGATGGTCATGGTCCTCACCGCTCGCATGCAGCGCCTCATGCTCCAGCTCGTGATGGGACTTGCGATTGTCGATATCGGCTTCCGAACCCGCACCGATACCAAGCAGCACCATGACAGGTACATCGCCATTCTTCGCCTCGATCAATGTCGGCTTGCGGCTCATCCGTGCGGTCACATCGGTTCGCACTTTGGCAAGACCATCGGCATCGAGCAGATCGGTCTTGTTGAGCACGATCAGGTCGGCGCAGGTCAACTGGTCCTCGAACAGCTCCTCAATCGGGCTTTCATGGTCGAGACTGTCATCAGCAGCGCGCTGGGCATCGATCCGGTCGTGGTCGTCGGCAAACCGGCCAGCGGCGACAGCGGCGCTATCGACCACCGTCACAACACCATCCACGGTCACGCGAGTGCGGATGTCCGGCCAGTTGAAGGCGGCCACCAGCGGCTGCGGCAAAGCAAGGCCGGAGGTCTCGATGACGATATGGTCGGGCAACACATCCCGTGCCAGAAGCTTTTGCATGGTCGGCACGAAATCATCAGCAACGGTGCAGCAGATACAGCCATTGGTCAGTTCGATAATGTCGTCCTCGGTGCAGGTCTCGGCGCCGCAGCCTTTCAGCACTTCGCCATCCACACCCAGATCACCAAACTCGTTGATAACAAGCGCAATTTTCTTGCCACCCGCATTCATCAGCATATTGCGGATGATCGTCGTCTTGCCCGCGCCGAGAAAGCCGGTGATAACCGTGACGGGAATCTTCTTTTGCAACATTGTTCAGCCTTTCATTTTCAGGGGCAGGCCAGCCGCGACGAAGTAAACCTCGTCAGCGCTTGCCGCGATCAATTGATGAAGCCGTCCGGCATGGTCGCGGAAATGGCGCGCCATGCGGTTTTCCGGCACGATGCCAAGGCCGACTTCATTGGAAACAAGCACGATGGAGGCGGAAAGCCGGGGCAGCAGATCCGCAAGGGCTTGCGCCTCAGCGGCCATGTCGCGCCCCTCCTCCATCATCAGATTGGTCACCCAGAGCGTCAGGCAGTCAACCAAGATGACCCGGCCCGGCGCATCGATAAACGTCAGCCTGTCCACCAGCGCCAGCGGCTCCTCATGCGTCACCCAGAGCGGGCCGCGATCCTGCTGGTGCTGGTTGATCCGGGCGCGCATTTCCTCGTCCCAGGCCCGCCCGGTCGCCAGATAATGACGCTCCAGGCCGGTCTCCGCACAAAGCTGTTCGGCAAAATGCGACTTGCCGGACCGCGCGCCTCCGAGAACGAAGACACGTTTCGAAACTGTCTCGGCCATGGCGTCAGTTTCCACCGGCAGGCGGCGTGTAGAGCCCGCTGGAGCGCGGCACGAAGCCCGGCCATGCGGATGGGGCTGCATCGGCAGCAGATGGCGCAGACGTCCGCACATCCGGCCTTGGCTGCGACAGCGCCCCGCCAAAGGTGGAATTGGAACCGGACGGTGCGCGCAATTGCTGCTCCGCAGGCCGCTCGGAAGGGCCAGAAGGCGTATGACGGGAAAACGGCAGCAACGCAAAAACCAGCGCCGCCAGCACAAGCAGAGCTAAGGCCGCACCTATGCTGCGTGATGACACGAGCGTCATCATGACCTGCCTCCGTTAGGCGCAGGCGTCATACTGCAAAACGGCCAAAAGACCGTGGAGCGGAGCCTGGAAGGCCCGCGATCAATCTGTTGCGCCACGACAACCTCCGTGCTGGCGTCGGGGATCTCTCCCCCAATTGGGCGTAAAGCCCGTCACGGACGGCAGGTCTCCTGGCTCACAGCGTCAAACCGGTACCATAACGGCACCCGTTCGCAGATTTCCCTCACCTTCCCGGAGGTCATAGCAAAAGCGAAAAGGCGGACGATTCGTAGATAAAGAGGCGTCCAACCCCGGCAGATCGCTTTGCCACTCCAGTGGCTTTTCCGGTCCATCCGCTCATCGCACCGGCCACACCACGCGGCCCGCCATGCAAGGATCGTCAAAACCGGATGGAAAACCCTCGCTGTTCTACAGTCGCGGGGTCGGCTGCGTTTGGCATGCCCTGTCTGGGTCCACGCCTTCGCATTCCCTTTTGCTTTCCAGCCTCAATCTCTTCAGGCCGAAAACCATCCACATCTAGGGTTAGCAGAATGAGACTTTAAGTCAATCATACAAGCCATGAGCTACTACCCACTATAGCTTTGGCGCGGTCAGGGAAAACAGCGAGCGTATCCGGGCTGAAATTTCTTCCGCCAGGCTTTCAGGGCCAAGCGTCTGGTCATTGGTAATGGTCAGCACCTTGAACGCGCCCTGAGCGACCACATCACCGGTTTCAACCGAGGCAGCACTGACTTTGACCTCGGCCTCGTTATGCTGCTTGTCCAGCCCAAGCCCACTCGCCATCGCCTCGACCCTGACCGTCAGAATCACCCGTGGCAGAACCTCGCTGCGCACCGTAGCGGCGACGGCAGCCGACAGACGCCGCTCCACACCCTGAACCAGAACCAACGGCACTTTTGGACCAGCCAGTACGGTGACCGCACGAATATCATAGTAGAACTTCTTCCGATCTGATTGAAACAGTCCTGCCATGCACCCGGCAAGCGCCATGCAGATCGATAGAAAGGCAAGAACGCGCAAATACCGCAGCAAGGTCATACTCCGCACAAAGATATGGCACGGACCATCAAAGCCAGAGCTTGCCGCAAGCTTACGCTATAAGTCCGCAACGGAGATAGACGTGATGACGGCGTTTTGACGAATTATGCCGCCTTTTGCTGGCCACAAAGCAGGGAATGTTGCGCAAAAGAAAATATCCGCTGGATTCTTGTTAAACAAAGCCATTATGGGACCGTCTTGCGCCTGAAGGTCGGCGATTCCACACCCTCGGACCGGTGAGAATTTCACTCGAAAAAGGCCTGTTTTGAGCGTCCCAAGATCACGCTCAAATCTTAGCCGAAGCACAATTAATAGCCATGAATCTGCACAAACGCATAGCAGTCGCCCATTTATTGCACTGCCATAAAGACCTTCCCCGATGTATAAGCATGTCAACAGCTGAGGCGGGAGAGACCGCCGGATCAGCAACCAAGATCTCGAGGAAACGTCATGAACCCGATCCGCATTGCAAAAAACTGGATTAGCTATCGCCGCACTCTGTCCGAGCTGGGCGGCCTGTCCAACCAGACCCTGTCCGACATCGGCATCACCCGTTACGACATCCGTCACATTGCCAACCGTTCGTTCCGTTAATCGGATCCGGTTTTAAATTTGAAATTGAATGTTCGAACGGCGCTTTTGGCGCCGTTTTCTATTTCTGGATCTCCAAACCAAGCTCGCATCTCCAAAGTGCAATTTGATCGGTTGAAGATTGGAAGCGGCGGCAAGGCGTGATAAGCAGCCGCCATGACAGACAACAACACCTATTTCCCTATTCACATCATTGGCGGCGGGCTGGCTGGCTCCGAAGCCGCCTGGCAGATCGCCGAGGCGGGCGTGCCGGTCATTCTTCATGAGATGCGCGGCCTTCGCGGTACCGACGCCCATAAGACCGATAGCCTGGCCGAGCTTGTCTGCTCCAATTCCTTCCGCTCCGATGATGCCACCGCCAATGCGGTCGGGGTTATCCATGCGGAAATGCGGCTGGCCGGCTCGTTGATCATAGCCTGCGCCGACCGTCATCAGGTACCGGCAGGCGGCGCGCTTGCCGTTGACAGAGATGGCTTTGCCGAAGCTGTGACGCAGGCGCTGCATGCCCACCCGCTGGTAACCGTGGTGCGCGAGGAAATCACCGGCCTGCCGCCACGCGATTGGGATCTCAGCATTATCGCCAGCGGACCGCTGACATCACCGGCGCTGGCCGAGGCCATCCGCTCGGAAACCGGCGAGGATGCCCTTGCCTTTTTCGACGCCATCGCCCCCATCGTCCACCGCGACAGCATCAATATGGATATCTGCTGGTATCAATCGCGCTATGACAAGGTGGGGCCAGGCGGTACGGGCAAGGATTACATCAACTGCCCACTGGATGAGGCCCAGTATAACGCCTTCGTTGATGCATTGATTGCCGGTGACGCGGTCGGCTTCAAAGAATGGGAAGGCACCCCCTATTTCGACGGCTGCCTGCCCATCGAAGTCATGGCGGAACGCGGGCGTGAAACCCTGCGCCACGGGCCGATGAAGCCGATGGGGCTGACAAATTCCCATAATCCGACCGTGAAAGCCTATGCTGTCGTGCAGCTGCGCCAGGATAATGCGCTGGGCACGCTCTATAATATGGTCGGTTTTCAGACCAAGCTGCGCTACGGTGCCCAAGCCGAGATTTTCCGGATGATCCCCGGTCTGGAAAACGCCGAATTCGCCCGGTTGGGTGGCCTGCACCGCAATACCTATATCCATTCGCCCGTGCTGCTGGATCAATCCCTCTCCCTAAAGAGCAGACCCGGCCTGCGCTTTGCCGGGCAGATCACCGGCTGCGAAGGCTATGTCGAGAGCGCCTCCATCGGCCTTCTGGCCGGTCGCTTTGCCGCTGCCGAGCGCAAGGGCGACGCCTTCAGCCCGCCGCCGGTGACAACTGCGCTCGGTGCGCTGCTCAACCATATTACCGGTGGCCATATTGTGTCCGACGACGAGCCCGGTAAAAAGTCTTTCCAGCCGATGAACATCAATTTCGGCCTGTTTCCGGATCTGGAGCCGGGCTCCATCGTCAAGCCCGAGGGCGTGAAGCGATTCCGGGGCAAGGACAAGACTGTCATGAAGCGCCAGTTGATCGCCATCCGCGCCTTGGCCCATTGCCGGGAATGGTTGGGCCTGCCGCCGCACATCCCACAGCCGGTTGAGCAACTGGAAGACGCGGGCCTGTAATTTCAAGGCCCGACAATCTCAATGGACCTGATGGACCTGATGGACCTGATGGTCCAACCTACTCACGAGGACGTCTTGTCAAACCTGTCTTCCGCCGGTTCCAAATCGTTCGGCGCGATATAGTTGCCGAGCAGCCATAGCGACACTTCTGCTGCCTCGGCGGGTTTGGCGAAAATATAGTCGCCGTTATGCTGGGCGGCATCGAGAAACGTGACGTGAAAACCGTGAACGCTCTCCAGTGGTCGGACCTGCACATGCCCCGGCTCGATCAGATGGCAGGCATAATGATTGCGAAGATTGCGCATGAAACCGGCACGGTTGTCATGTAGCCTGACGAAAACCGCCTTGCCATCAGCCGTGGCATGCAGGCTGCGGATGGCTTCGCCAGGAAAGGCCCGGCCGAATTCCAGGATGGCAAGCCCGACATCGCTTAGGGTTTCGCCGTCATTGCGCTCCGCCATGCGCGAAACGTACCACGCAAAGGCGATAATGCCCAAAAACACAAAAATACCGATCCCAACGCCCACTGGCAACCTCCGGATGATGCAAGAGCAGCAATGCCGATCGAGGATCGTGCAATTGCGGCAACACTTTATATCTGCTGCATAATCCTTTGAATCGATTCCAACTTGCGGATTTTGCAGTCGGCGAGATCTAACGGATGAGCCTTGCGTGAGTTTGGAGTTTGGCGGGAGCCAAGGCAGCATTTGCCAAGGAAAAGGGAAAACCTGTGTTCTCAACCGGCTGGTTCAGTATCAACCGGACAAACTCTAGAATCGTCCCGTCATGCTAGCGCGGAGCAGCGTCAGCTGGCGGCGCCACTGGGCTCGGCGGATCGGTGTTTGCAGAATATCGGCGCCGCGCCGGCGAGCATCCCGCAGAATCGGACCGGCAAGCGCCACGGGCAGATAGGCCGGAACCAGAGACGCAGGAAGCTTGCCGCCAGCCCGCGCCTTGGCAAGATGATCAAGCCCCAGACCGGCAAAGGCTTCGATTGCTCCATCGATTCTCATCTCGTCCCTGCCCGACAGGAAGGCCTCGCGGTCAAGGCCAGTCGCCGCCAGGATTTCGTCGGGAATGTAAAGTTGCCCCCGCGCCCGATGCTGCGGCATCAGCGCCAGCAAGCCGGCAATGGCCTGAGCAACCCCGGCATGACCGGCAATGGTTGCGCAATTCAGTGCGGCCTGGGTATCCAGCACCAGGCTCGCCAGTTGGATCAGCGCCGAGGCGGTCTCTCCCGCATAGCCTTCCAGCGCCGATCTTGGCCCGATCGGATCGTCGTAAAGATCGGCAATCCGCGCATCGATCATGTCGAGCAAGGGCTGAACCGGTAAACGATAGGATTCCACCGCCGCCAAAAGCCCTGCCGCCAGCGGATTGGCCGTGGTGTCGCCATGTCCCTTGCCCGAAAGCAGGTCGCGCCAATATTGCAGCCGGATTTCGCCCGGCAAGGGCTCCCGCACCAGATCGCGCACCCGGGCAAGTTCAGCATTGAAGGCATAAAGCGCTGCCAAGGCAGGCTGTTTTTCCGGCGGGGAGAGAAGGCAGGCCAAATACCGGTCGCGGTCGATCTCCCGCAGCATAGTCAGGCAGACATCCGGGACCAATGGCGATGGTTTTACGCTTTCCGCCATGAGATCAGACTGCAATCAATGCGGCGGCGACGGGCCGTTCTTCCGCCAGCATCACATTATAGGTCCGCACCGCAGCACCTGTACTCATCGGGTCAGAACCAATGCCAGCGGCGGTCAGAGCGGCTTTAACGTCGCTGGGGATACGGCGCAGTTCCGCGCCCGTGCCGAGCAACAGGAACTCGACCTTATCCGCCTCGTCCAGCAGGCGCTGGAGGGCGGCGACCGTCAGGTCCTCGCCCTCGCGCATATCCCAGCCATAAATGCCTGATGGTAAGAGCAAAAGGGAGCCGCGATGCGACATATCCGCGAACCGGAACCCGCCATTGCCATAGGCATCAATGGGGGACCGGCCCGGAAAATGCGCCTCGCGGATGATAATGCCCTTTGCCAATGCCTATGCTCCCGCCTTGCCCGTCGCGCCATTCTTTTCCGGCTTTGCTTTTTCAGCCTTATCCGGCTCGCCCTGACCTTCAGGGCGCAGACGGAAGGCGATCAGAACCGGTGCCGCCATATAGATAGAGGAGAATGTGCCAACGAGAACCCCGAACAACATGGCGAAAGTGAAGGAGCGGATAACTTCGCCACCGAACAGGAACAGGGCCAGAAGAGCCAGAAGCGTGGTGACCGATGTCAGGATGGTCCGCGACAGGGTCTGGTTGATCGACGTGTCGATCAACACATCCAGCGGCATTTTCTTGTAACGGCGCAGGTTCTCGCGCATCCGGTCATAGACGACCACGGTATCGTTCAGCGAATAGCCGACAATCGTCAGGATGGCCGCGATACTGCTGAGGTCGAATTCCACCCCGGTGACCACGTAGAGGCCAAGCGTCAGGATGACGTCATGCAGGGTTGCAATGATGGCGCCTGCCGCAAACTGCCATTCGAACCGGATCCAGATATAGACCAGGATCGCCATCAGCGAAATCAGCACGCCGATGGTTGCCGATTTCGTCAGCTCACCAGACACGGACGGCCCGACCACTTCGGTGCGGCGGAACTCATAAGCCTGTTCCAATGCGCCGCGCACCTTGGCAACAGCCGACTGCTCGCCGTTTTCCCCTTCGTCCTGGGCCTGCAAACGGACCAGTACGCTGCTCGGATCGCCAAAACCCTGGACCTGAACATCGCCAAGATTGAGACTGCTCAACTGTTCACGGATCGCGGCGGGATCGGCATTGCCCTGACGCGCCTTCAACTCGATGATCGAACCACCGGTAAAGTCGATACCCAGCTTCATACCAACCGTGCCGAAACCGACAAGGGCGGCAATGGACAAGGCAGCCGACAGCAGGAACGTGTAACGGCGGACACCCATGAACGGGATGTTGGTTCCGTCGAAAATTCCGGTCCGAACCCCCTTGGGAAGAGCCTTGGGACGGCGCGTGTTGACCCAGACGGTAAACATCCAGCGGGTCAAACCAAAGGCGGTAAACACCGTGGTGATGATACCGATGGCAAGCGTCACCGAGAAGCCCCGCACCGGACCGGATCCAAGGAAGAACAACACACCAGCGGCAATCAGCGTCGTGACATTGGCATCGACAATGGTCGCCAAGGCCTTGTTGAAGCCGATATCGATCGACTGAATGAGGGAACGCCCGCTCTTATATTCCTCGCGGATACGCTCGTAGATCAGCACGTTGGAATCGACAGCCATGCCGATGGTCAGCACGATACCGGCGATGCCCGGCAGCGTCAGCGTCGATCCAAGCAGCGTCAGGATGGCAATAATCATGACGATATTGGCAAACAGCGCCAGCACGGCAAGCACGCCGAAGAAGCCGTAAAGCCCGATCATCAGCACCACGACCAGCCCCGCGCCGATGAAGCCGGCAGAAACCCCGGCCCGGATCGAATCGGCGCCAAGGCTTGGGCCGACGGTGCGCTCTTCGACCACGGTCAAGGTTGCTGGCAGTGCGCCAGCGCGCAGCAGGACGGCCAGGTCATTGGCGCCCTGCACCGTGAAATTACCGGAAATCTGGCCGGAGCCACCGACAATCGGTTCGCGGATCACAGGCGCGGAAATCACCTGATTGTCGAGCACGATGGCAAAGGGCCGCCCGACATTCTGCTGGGTTGCCTGGGCAAAACGCTGCGCACCACGACTATCAAAGCGGAAGCTGACCACCGGTTCGTTATTCTGCTGATTGAAGCTTGCCTGCGCATCGACCAGATCCTCCCCGGATACCAGAACCCGCTTTTCGACCAGGTAAGGCACCGCAGCCTCATCCTGGCTGTAGAGCACTTCGGACGTGGCAGGTGGGCGGCCGCTTATGGCTTCGGTGGCCGACATGCTGGTATCGACCATGCGGAAGCTCAGTTTCGCGGTCTGGTTCAACAGATTCTTCAAACGCTGCGGATCATCCAGACCCGGCACCTGCACGATGATCCGATCGGAGCCCTGACGCTGGATCAACGGCTCGGTATTGCCAAGCTCATCGACGCGGCGGCGCACGACTTCGATGGACTGGGTGAGCGCCGAGGACATGCGGTAATCTATACCGGCATCGGTGAGGTTAAACTTCAACACCCCATCGCCGCTATCGTCCAGTGTCGCTTCCTGGACGCTGCTCGACCCGAAACCGCCGGTGCTGACCGGCGCAGTCAGTGTCTGCAAGGCCTTGCGCGCCGCATCAAGCTGAGACGGATCGGTAATGCGGACCTGGACCGCCTGACCAACGCCATTCAGCCCGGTATAGCGAACGCCCGCATCGCGAAGACTGCTGCGGATATCGCCAACCACGGCTTCGAGCCGCTCCTTGACGATATCGTTGCGCTCGATCTTCAGCATGATATGCGAGCCGCCCTGCAAATCGAGGCCGAGCGTCATCTGCTTGCTCGGGAACCAGGACGGAAGACGGGCCAGTTGATCCTTGCTGAACAGATCGGGCAGCGCGATCAGGACGCTCGCCACGACGGCAAGCCAGAGGAGAATGGTTTTCCAGCGGGAGAAATGCAGCATCGACATCTCGAAGGGTAAGGTCTGGGGCAAATAGACCGGGATCGTCAAACGGAAATGGCGGCTTGATACGCCGAGCAAAATTTACCGCAGGGCAAACCAGCGCTCAACATACAAAGCGGCCATTTCAGAGGACGGAAGCGGCTTTTCTCCAGCAGACAGCAGAAAAAAGTCAGGCCGCCCTGTTGGGCGGCCCGGTGTTCAAACTTGATTCAGGAGTCGCTCTTGGCCGCGTCGGTCTTGGCAATCTCCGCCTTGACCGGTTCGCCCTTGACGCGGACTTCGGCGATCAGGCTGCGCAGCGCCTTGACCTTGACGCCATCAGCAATTTCGACTTCCAGTTCCTTGTCGTCAGTGACCTTGGTCACCTTGCCGATCAGGCCGCCACCCAGCACCACCTGGTCGCCACGGCGAATGGCCGACAGCGTTGCTTCCCGCTTTTTGAGCTGGTTGCGCTGCGGGCGGATCAGCAGGAAATACCAGATCACCATCAAGGGTGCGAAAAGCAGAAGCATTTCAAACCCGGACCCCATCCCACCAGCGGCAGGTGCTGCATCCTGAGCGAATGCCTGTGTTATGAACATGAGAAACTCCTTCGGAACCGGGGCAGCAAAGATCCTGTCCCCCCTGTTTTGCCGCCGGAATATAGGAATACCCCAAGGGAATGCAACAGAAACAGCGGCTTTGCGTACCGAATCCCCGGTCAATACACTTTCGAACCCTGTATGACCATGGTAGCGCAACGATCACAGGCGGTCTTGGACCACTTTTCCCGCGTGAACGGAGGCAAAACATGACCGATATGCTGGCTGATCTGCTGCGGGAAGTGACGCGGCTCGCCGATGCCATGGAGCGGCTGGCCGGTCCCGCCCCTGCGCTCAACGATTGGAGCGGCGCCGACTGCTTCGTCTGGCATCCGACCAATCAGCATCTGCAACCGGTGCCAAGGCCCAACCGCGTCGCGCTCGGCCTGATCAGGGGTGTCGATCGGGTGCGCGACATCCTGCATGAAAACACCGAACGGTTCGCGCTCGGCTTTGCCGCCAACAATGTCCTGCTCTGGGGCGCGCGCGGCATGGGCAAATCCTCGCTGGTCAAGGCGGTGCATGCCGATATCGTAAAGGCTACCGGCGTGCGGCTGAAACTGGTGGAAGTACACCGCGAAGACATCGCCTCCCTGCCCGCGCTGATGGACCTGCTGAAAAACAGCCAAGAGCGGGTGCTGCTGTTTTGCGACGATCTTTCCTTCGACCATGACGATACCGCCTATAAATCGCTGAAAGCGGCATTGGATGGCGGTATCGAGGGCCGTCCGGACAATGTGCTGTTTTACGCCACCTCCAACCGCCGCCACCTCCTGCCCCGGCATATGATGGAAAATGAGCAATCGACCGCCATCAACCCGTCGGAAGCTGTCGAAGAAAAGGTCTCGCTCTCCGACCGATTCGGCCTTTGGCTCGGCTTTCATAAATGCAGCCAGGACGACTACCTGGCGATGATTGACGGCTATGCCGCGCATTTCAAGCTGCCGCTGCCGCCTGAACAATTGCACGCCGAGGCTCTAGAATGGGCCACCACGCGAGGTGCGCGCTCCGGGCGAGTCGCCTGGCAGTATATCCAGGATCTGGCCGGGCGGTTGCGGGTCGAGATCGGACGCTAGGTTTTCCAGCCCAAGCGAAAGCCACTTATAAAGAAAGGCCCGGATTGCTCCGAGCCTTTCTCAACTTTCCTGAAACGCACTACCTTATTCAAGAAAAACTCTTGCGAACCAAAGCCTATTCCAGGAAGCCCATCGGGTTGACCGGGGTCGCATCCTTGCGCACTTCGAAATGCAGGGTGGGCTGGCTGGCATTGCCGCTCATGCCCGAGGTTGCCACTTGCTGGCCACGCTGCACCTTCTGGCCGCGCTGAACGGAAATGGCATCGGCATGGCCGTAAACAGTCACAGTGCCGTCGTCATGGCGAACAAGCACAGTGTTGCCGAGTTCTTTCAGACCATTGCCAGCGTAGATGACCACGCCGTTTTCGGCGGCCTTGATCGGCGTACCGGTCGGCACGGAAATATCGATACCGTCATTGCGCTTACCAGCGACATTGGCGCCAAACGGAGCCACCACCGCACCACGCACCGGCCAGCGATATTTGCCGATGCCGGTTGCATCCGGGGCCTTGTCGCCTGGATCGGCGGAGGCAACATCGGTGACCGACTTGGTCGGCGCGGCGGGCGCCGGAGCCGCAGCAGTCACCTTAGGCGCTTCCGGCTTGATATTGGCAGGCGCCGTGCTGACAGGTGTCGCGGCCAGCTTTTGATCGGCCTGCGGCAGTTCCAGCGTCTGGCCAACGCGGACACCCTGGGTGCCGAGATGGTTTGCCTGCTTCAGGGCTGCAACGGAAACACCGTTTTCGCGGGCAATCTTGGCAATCGAGTCGCCTGACTTGACCACATAGGTGCCAGCGGCAGGCGGCGTCTTGCCGGTGCCCGCGGCATTGGTGGTGTTATTTGCGGCAATATCGGTCTTGACCTTGTCGCGCAGCTTCGGATTGGTCGGCAATACCGCGACCTTTTCTTCCTGGCGCGGCGTTGGTCCAGGAGACTGATCTGGAGGCAACAGCGTGCCTTCGGCAGCAGCCGCCCTGGTCGGCGTATTGCGCGAACCGAAGGTCGGAATGAGGATGGACTGACCGGGACGCGCAGCCCCTGCCGTCGAAAGACCATTGGCCTTGACGATTTCCTTTTCCGGCACGCCGTAACGCTGTGACAAGGTGGCCAGGCTTTCGCCCGGCTTCAGCACAACGCGGGGTGCATTGACCGTGCTCCAACCATTGGCACCTTGGCCATTGGCACCAGCGCCTTGGCCAGCTGGCAGGCCGGGCTTTGCCGGCTGCGGAAGGGTGTTGGTGGACAAGCCGTCGCCGTCTTCCAGTGCAGCCGACTGGTGAGTAGCCGCCGGGAATGGCTGGGCCGAGGCCGTCTGGCGGCGCGAAGAGATCGGGCCTGTCGACGCGGTGGAGCCGGACGGCGGCGCAAGTTCGGCCTTTTGAACGGACACAGCCGAGGAGGCACGCCGTGCTGGCGAATAGGTCTGCTGGGCCGGATAGGGCTGCGTCATCGCCTGCTGGCGATTGCCATAACCACCGCCACCCATCGATCCCCCGGACGCCACTGGAGCATAAGAGCCGCCGCCATCGACATCCGTCTGGGGCACCGGTGCATTAGCCATTCCAGTGATCTGGCCGCCCGTCGAGGCGGTCGTCATCGAATCGGTTTTGGAAAACAGGCCGGAAAAGCGGCTTGAATCGGAACTGCAACCAGTTGCGACGCTTGCCATCAGGCCAACCCAGAGAATCTGGGCAACAGGCATGCCGGATTTATAAGACTGACTCTGACGCATGATACAACCCACTGACGACGCAACCATTTGTGAGTTTATTAAAGCGCGTTAGTGTTACCGGGCGGTTAACCGCGTGGAATCCTTATGAACATTCCGCAAAAAATCGCAGGAAAACCGGGGGCTACGTCTCTGGAAACCCTGCTGTGCCGGGGTTTTACAAAAAAGCCATTAACCATAAAAATTAATGGGACTGAGTCGAGCACCAGCAAACCCTCCCATTTTGGTAAATTTAGAGAGGTGGAAGCTTCCAATCAGAGGAAGGCAGCAACATTTGGGGTCAGGGGCAGATAGGGAACCTCGAACAGGTCTTCCCGCTCAAACCGGCTGCCCGTCCGGGTGAGCCGCACCATGACGCATCGATTTTCGTCCACAATGAGCGGAGCAAGCAGCACCCCGTTATGAACGAGTTGCTCGGTAAAGACTTTTGGCATCGACGGAAACGCGGCGGTCGCGATGATTCGGTCGAATGTCCCCTCGCCCGGCAAGCCCAGGCTGCCATCGCCATGACGAATAATCGCATTGCGGACTGACAATTGCTCGAGACGCGACTGCGCATCGTTGACCAGCGTCTTGTAGCGTTCCACCGAGACGACACGTTCGCAAAGCCGCGCCAGAACAGCGGTCATGAAACCGCTGCCGGTGCCGACCTCCATCACCCGCTGGCCGGGCTTGACCCGCAGGCGCTCGATCAGCCGGACGGCAAGATCGGCCCCTTCCATGAAGGCACCGCATTCGAGCGGGATCGTCTGGCGGGAATAGGCGTGTTCGGCCAGATGATGGGCGACGAATCGCGAGCGTGGCGTCTGTTCCACCGCGGTCAGCAGGTTGATGTCGGAAATTCCCTCGGAGCGCAGCCGCAGCACCAGGGCGGCAAAGCCTTCTTTTTCAAGCATGGCAGATTTCAAGACCCCACCTCCGGGTTCAGCGCGGCGGCGATGATATCCTGAACCGCATAGTCGGTCAGGTCCAGCTTCAGCGGCGTCACCGAAATACGGTTGTCACGTAATGTGCCAATATCGGTACCCGGGCGGAAATTGCCCTTGCGGTCGCCGAATCGCAGCCAGAAATAGGGCACCCCACGTCCATCCGTCCGCTCTTCGACGCTGAGCCCAAAGTCGAGTTTGCCCTGTGAGGTCACATCGACGCCCGCAACCTCGCCCGGTTCACAATTGGGGAAATTCAGGTTGAGGAATGTGCCGGGCGGCAGGTCGATGCGCATCAGCTTGGCAATCAGATTTGGGGCATGCGTTTCAGCCACATCCCAGGGAATCGAATGGCCAGCGACGTAGCTATAGGCCTGGCTAAGCGCAAACGAGCGCACTCCATGCACCGTGCCTTCGATGGCCCCAGCCACCGTGCCGGAATAGGTGACATCATCAGCAAGGTTCGCCCCGGCATTGACGCCCGATAGCACCAGATCCGGTTTGCCGGGCAGCAGTTTGCGAATGGCCATGATGACGCAATCGGTCGGCGTTCCCCGTAGGGCAAAGCGTTTCTCACCAAGCTGCCGCAGTCGCAACGGCTCCGACAGGGTCAACGAATGGGCAAGCCCGCTCTGGTCGGTTTCCGGCGCAACAATCCACACATCGTCGGACAGCGTCCGGGCTATTCTTTCCAGAACGGCCAGACCGTCTGCATGAATGCCATCGTCATTGGTCAGCAGAATCCGCATTGGTCCTCGTCAAGACATTTCCGAAGCCGGAATTAGCTGGCTTTTTCGATTCTCGTCAGACCGCCCATATAGGGCAACAATACGTCAGGCACAGTGATCGAGCCATCTTCGTTGAGATAGTTCTCCATCACTGCAATCAAGCACCGGCCAACCGCCGTACCCGAGCCGTTCAGCGTGTGAACGAAGGTCGTACCCTTGCCATCCTTGTTGCGGTAGCGGGCATTCATCCGCCGTCCCTGGAAATCGCCGCAAACCGAGCAGGAGGAGATTTCACGAAACGTGTTCTGTCCCGGCAGCCAGACTTCCAGATCGTAGGTCTTGGCGGCGCCAAAGCCCATGTCGCCGGTGCAAAGCGTCATGGTGCGGAAATGCAGGCCAAGGCGCTTCAGCACTTCTTCGGCGCAGGCCGTCATCCGCTCATGTTCCGCCAAGGCGCTCTGCGCATCGGTGATCGACACCAGTTCGCATTTCCAGAATTGATGCTGGCGCAACATGCCGCGCGTGTCACGGCCAGCTGACCCTGCTTCCGAGCGGAAGGACGGCGTCAAAGCGGTAAATCGCAGCGGCAGTTTTTCCTGATCGAGAATTTCGCCGGAGACCAGATTGGTCAGCGTCACCTCAGCCGTCGGGATCAGCCAGCGACCATCGGTGGTCTTGAACAGTTCCTCAGAAAATTTCGGCAATTGGCCGGTGCCATACATCGCCTCATCGCGCACCATCAGCGGCGAGGAGACTTCGGTATAGCCATGCTCGCTGGTATGAAGATCGATCATGAATTGGCCAAGCGCCCGCTCCAGCCGCGCCAACGGCCCGGTCAGCACCGTGAAACGTGCGCCGGAAAGCTTGGCAGCCCGGTCGAAATCCATATAGCCCAGCGCTTCACCGATTTCCGGATGCTCGATGGCCTTGTGATTCCAGCCCGGCTTCTGGCCAACAACACGCGCCACGACATTGTCGTGTTCATCCGCGCCAACAGGCACATCATCAAGCGGAATATTGGGAATGCGCGACAGGGCGTCGTTCAGTTCCGCGCTCAGGCGACGCTCGTCTTCTTCGGCAGCCGGCAGGGTGTCCTTCAGCGAGGCAACTTCGGCCTTCAGCTTTTCGGCCAGCGCCATATCCTTCTGCGCCATGGCCGCGCCGATTTCCTTGGAGGCGGAATTACGACGCGATTGCATGTCCTGCATGGACTGGACGACGGCCCGGCGCTGTTCATCAAGTGCAATCAGGCTCTGCGACAGCGGCTCTGCCCCGCGCTTTGCCAGCGCCTGATCGAGAAGCTCAGGGTTTTCACGAATCCATTTTATATCAAGCATCGTCGTTCCAAATATGTAAGCGGGCCAAATTCTGACGCAGGCTATTTCACCTCGGTGGAAGCACTGGCCTCTGCCGCAGCTTTCTTCGACCGGTCCCGTTCCACCAGCTTTGCCGCATAGATCGAGACTTCGTAGAGAAGGATGGTGGGGAGTGCAAGACCGATCTGGGACATCGGATCGGGCGGGGTCAGGATGGCCGCAACGATGAAAGCGATGACGATAAAATATT
Source organism: Gillisella vitis (assembly GCF_021559775.1). Taxonomy (GTDB): domain Bacteria; phylum Pseudomonadota; class Alphaproteobacteria; order Rhizobiales; family Rhizobiaceae; genus Allorhizobium; species Allorhizobium ampelinum. The sequence continues at coordinate 1,782,217 of NZ_CP056047.1, forward strand.
TGCGCTTTTCGGCCAGCCACTTGCTATCGATAATCCCGACCCGGGCCAGAAGCGTGGTCACCACAGGCAATTGGAAGACAAGACCGAAGGCAAAGACAAGCGACATGATCAGGCTGAGATATTCCGAAACTTTCGGCATCAGCGAAATCGCCACGTCACCCTCCCCCGGCGCCTGTTGCATGGCCAGGAAGAACCACATCACCATCGGGGTAAAGAAGAAATAGACCAGCGCCGCCCCCATCAGGAACAGGACCGGAGAGGCGACCAGGAACGGCAGGAAGGCCTGGCGCTCGTTTTTATAAAGGCCCGGCGCCACGAACTTGTAGATCTGCGCAGCAATCACCGGAAAAGCGATGACCATGGCAGAAAACATCGCCACCTTGACCTGGGTGAAGAAGAATTCCTGCGGTGCCGTATAGATCAACTCCGCTTTGCTCACATCCAGATGCGCCCAGATCACCGCCCATTTATAGGGAATGACCAGAAGATTGAACAAATGCTTGGCAAAGAAAAAACAGACGATGAAGGCCAGGAAAAACGCACCCAAAGACCAGATCAGCCGCGTCCTCAGCTCTATCAGATGCTCGATCAGCGGCTGCGGCTTGTCCTCGATGTCGTCGCTCATGCTTCACCCTTACTGGTGTCTTGCTTTTCAGTGTCTGGCGCACGCGACTCAGGCTGGCTGGCCGTCGTCTCGCCAGGGACAGTCTTCTTCCTGGACACGGTTTTCTTTTTCAATGCTGGCACAGCAACCGTCTCCGGCAGACCCTTTGTCGTTGCTGGCCGTTTGGTGCGCGTCGTCGTCTTCGGCGACGAATCCGAAACAGCAATATCCGCATCAACAGACGCCTGCGTGATCGGCGCGGTGACGGCCGCTGGTTTTAGATTTTTGACTGGCTTGGAAACAGCCTTGGCTTTCGTGGCTTTTGCCGTCTTTGCTACCTTAGGCGCCGACACTTCAGACGTCAGAACTTCAGTCGCCGTAGCGTCCGACTTTGGCTTTCGCACCCGTTTCACCGGTGCTTTTTCCACTGGGGTGACAGCTTCGGCAGCTTTGACGACCGGTGCTGTCACAGGTGCGGCGGCAGCCGAACCCGGCAATTGCGGCTTTGCCAGGGTATCCCCCAGCGGGGCCAGTGGCGGAAGATCTTCCGCCGTCATTGGCCGGGCCGGTTCATCCGCCAGCGGCAGACGGCTACTCTCATCTTCAGGGAAATGATCCACCTGCGTCGAGCGCTGGAGATCCGATCTGATATCGGCCCCCATCTGCCGCAGCGGGTTGATCGCCTCGCGCAGCGCATTGGCGGGGTTCAGCCGCTGGGCATCATCGATCGTGCGGCGCACATCGTCCATGTCAGCTTCGCGCAGGGCTTCGTCGAACTGGGCGCGAAACTCGCCCGCCGTCTTGCGCAACCGCGTCGTCATCTTGCCAAAGGCCCGCAGCATGGGCGGCAAGTCTTTCGGACCAACCACAACGATCAGCACGACCGCGATGACCAGCAATTCGCTCCAGCCAATGTCAAGCATTCTTCAGTCTCCTGAAGCCGTCGGCCAAGCGGCGACCCATTCCAGAAACAGACCGGCGCCATCGGGCACCGGCCTCATTCAATTGCACGCATGGTTATTTGTGATCGTCGGCCCGGTGGTCCACGGTCTTCGACTGATCGGCAGGCCGGGAAGCCGCATCCGGGGCAGCATCTTCGTCCGACATGCCCTTCTTGAAGTTCTTGATGCCCTTGGCAACGTCACCCATCAGTTCCGGGATCTTGCCGCGGCCAAACAACAACAGCACAATCGCCAGAACGATCAGCCAATGCCACATACTGAAAGAACCCATGGTCCCCACTCCTTATTGATCGGTCATACCGATGTAAGATGTTTGTGCATCTTTTTCAAATTACAAAATCTTTTACCTGATTGGCATGGGAAATGACGGGAGGCAAGACACCGCTGCTGCCCCATCAACAGTCCCGCAGACTTTATGGGCATTTCTACGGTCCAAGCTCAACAACAGATTATGCATCACGGGCATCGGCGGGTGCCAGCAGGCCCAGTTCCTCCAGATCCAGCTGAGTAATAGGGTCTTCGTCCTCGCCAAGCGCATCACCATCCATCGGCATCGGCACATGGAAATTCGCAGGGATACGCCCCGTCAGCAGCCCCGCCCCCTTCAATTCCTCCATGCCCGGCAGATCGCGCAACTCCTCCAACCCGAAATGATCGAGAAAATCGCGAGTCGTGCCGAACGTCACAGGCCGGCCCGGTGTACGGCGGCGACCGCGAAACCGCACCCAGCCAGCTTCCAGCAAGACGTCGATCGTGCCTTTGGAGGTCTGCACACCTCTGATATCCTCGATTTCGGCTCGTGTGACCGGCTGGTGATAGGCAATGATCGCCAGCACTTCCAACGCCGCCCGCGACAGTTTGCGCACCTCGTTGTCTTCACGGCGAATGGCAAAGGCCAGGTCAGCGGCGGTGCGAAATGCCCAATGTCCATCAATCCGCACCAGATTGACGCCACGCGGCGCATAATCGGCCTGAAGCGCCTTCATCAGCCCGCCAATATCGGTGCCGCGCGCCAGACGTTCAGCCAGAAAACTTTCCGAGACTGGCTCTGCCGAGGCGAAGACCAGCGCCTCGACGATCCGCAAGGCCTCGCGCTCACGAATAGCGGCAAGCCCGCCTGCCCCATCCTTGGCATCGGCTTCATCTGGTTGATTGTCGCCCGTCATTGCCATCACACGCCACCATCGGCATGAGGCACCAACATGCCCGCCGCATCCCGGCCCTTGCCGCCCCGCATATAGATCGGCTCGAAAGCGCCAGCCTGGCGAATTTCCAGCTTGCCTTCCCGCACCAGTTCCAGCGAGGCGGCAAAGGCGCTGGCAATCGCCGTGATCCGCTCACTGGGATCGGCCAGATATTGCAACAAATAGCTGTCCAGCGCCGTCCAGTCGCTGATCTCGCCAATCATCCGGTTGAGCAGCGTGCGGGCGTCAACGAGCGACCAGACCGTGCGCCGCTCGATTGTCACCTGCGTATAGGCCTGACGCTGGCGCAGATTGGCATAAGCCGACAGCAGGTCGTAGAGACTGGCCTCAAAGGCCGAATTCACCCGATCCGGCACATGTTCGGGCGCGCCGCGCTGAAAGATGTCGCGGCCCAGACGGTTGCGGTTGACCAGCTTTCCAGCCGCATCGCGCATCGCTTCCAGCCGCTTCAGCCGGAAGGCCAGCGCTGCGGCCATTTCCTCACCGGATGGCTCGTCGTCCTTGGCCTGTTGGGGGATCAGCAGCCGCGACTTCAGATAGGCGAGCCATGCCGCCATGACAAGATAATCGGCGGCAAGTTCAATGCGGATGCTGCGGGCCTCTTCGACGAACAGCAGATATTGTTCGGCCAGCGCCAGAACCGAAATCCGCGACAGATCGACCTTCTGATTGCGGGCCAGAAACAGCAGCAGATCCAGAGGGCCTTCGAAGCCAGCAACATCGATGACCAAAGACGGATCATCGCTGGCCCGCTCGCCTGCCGCATCGCCCTGCCACAGCTTCTCCATTGGTGTGGCGGCGCCCCCCTTCACATTGGAAGCCGGAGCGGGGGAAGCCGGAGCGGGTGCGACAGGCTCTGCCATCACGCCACCGCGATCAAGGAGGCGAATTCGGCGCGGATCGCCTGTTCATCAGCGCCGTCGTTACCGCCGAAAGCCGCCTCGACGGCCTTTGCCCGCGCAAGCGCCGCTCCGGCCAATACCGGAGCGCGTTCCGCCACCTGCACCATTTCCTCCATAATGCCATGGCAATGCAGCAGAACATCGTTGCCAGCGGCAACCACCGCCCCTGCCCGCTCGGAAATCGTCCCTTTCAGGGCATTCATGGAGAGATCGTCATTCATCAGCAGCCCCTGGAACCCGATCAGTCCGCGTATCACTTCATCCACGACAATGGATGAGGTCGAGGCCGTATAATTTGGGTCATAGGCAGAATAGACCACATGCGCGGTCATCGCCATCAATTCACCGTTAAGCCGCCGGAAGGGCGGGAAATCATGCGCCTCCAACTCGGCCCGTGACGCCGTCACCACCGGCAATTCATGATGAGAATCGGCCATGCCCCGGCCATGACCGGGAATATGCTTGACGGTCGGCAGCACACCGCCCGCCTTCAAACCCGCCGCCGCCGCCTCGCCCAATGCCCCGACCGTTTCCGGATCAAAACCATAGGCGCGATTGCCAATCACATTGCTGGCCCCTTCGACCGGCACATCCAGCACCGGCAGGCAATCGACATTGATGCCGTAGCGCATAAGATCAAAGGCATGCAGCCGCGACATCAGCCAGGCGGCGCGCAGCCCTTTCTCCTTGTCCTGACGGTAGAGCGCGCCGATCTCGGCACCCGATGGATAGCGCGGACACATCGGCTCGCGAATGCGCTGCACGCGCCCGCCCTCCTGATCGATCAATACCGGCGCATTGCGCCCGCCAACCGTATCGCGCATCTGCGCAACCAGATTGCTGATCTGCGCACCGTCAAGGCAATTGCGCCCGAACAGAATGAAGCCCCAAGGCTGATGCTCTCTGAAGAACGCCTGCTCATCGGGGGTTAGAACCGGGCCGGAACAGCCCAAAATCATTGCTTTTGCGTGGGTCATGGCGCGAACAATAGTCCAGCTTTGCGAAAAGCCGAGGGCAAACCGCCGATCATGCACAGGAATCCACGGAAAAAGCAGCAGAAAGGGCGCTATTCTTAGAGAAAAGCGCCCTGAAACGAAGTCACATTCAATCAAAGGGAACCGTAAAAAGGCTCCCCTATGCCTTTAGCGCACCACCATGCAATTTCCGCCAGCGCCGCGATAACGTTCGCAGAGCGACACGGCTTCATCCTTGCTGCCAGCCGGGATACGGACACGGTAGTAGGTGCCCTTGCCCGGAATATCGGCGGCCTTGATGTCGACGCCCCGGCCACCGATCACGCTGCCGAATTTAGCCGACAGGTTCTTGTAGCTTTTCTGAGCATCGGCTTCGCTTGGCAGCGAAGAGATCTGAACCAGATAACCGCCGGAGATGGCAGCCGTGCTGGCAGGCGTAGGAGAAGCAGAAACAGGCGTAGTAGCAGGCGTTAGGCTCTTGGGAGCCGCCGCTGCCGTCTGCACTGGCGAGGCGGATGGCCTGTTGCGCGGAACCGGCATATTGGGAGCTGGAACGCCTGCACTATCCTGGGTTGCATCCGGTGCAGCCGTTGCCGTATCCGCAGAGGCCATGGCCTGTTCCACGCTCTGCGGAGCAGCGGATCCTGGCTGGGCCGCCGCTGGCTGGGAAGCCGCAGGCTGTTGGGCAGGGGTTTCCTGCGCCACCAACGAGCCGTCCGGCCGCACGATCATCGTTTTCACCTTGCGGGGCGAAAGGCTCTGCTGGTCGCCTTGCTTGGCGGCATCGCCCGGCTGGCCATTCTGGCCCGTCTGCGCGGCATCACCGTTCATGCCAGCATTGTCAGCCTCTGATTCCTGTTCCAGTGGCAGATTGTCAGGCTCCAGCGTGCGCTGGGCAACATCCACCGGCTCTTCCTGCGAAGAGATCAGGCTCTTTTGCTGAGGCTGGTCAGGAGCGGAACCAGACACGCGGTCATAGACCGCCTTATTCTGGTTCGGAACGGACTTGCCACCGGGATCGGCAGGCACGACCTTGACAGGCCCCTTGTCAGCCATCACCACTTTCGGTTCATTGGAGCTGAACGTTTCCCCCCCACTGGTCTTCATCCAGGCGTAGACACCGCCGCCACCAACCAGCACGATCACCGCTGCGGCAGCCATCGCCACCCAGCGGCGCGAACCGCGCGGCTCTTCGTAATCGTCATAGTCCTCTGCTTCCAACGGCATAGGCACAGGCCCGCCGGGCTTGGCACCGAAACTATGGGGACCGTCAAGGCTCTTGCGAAAATCTTCCTCCAGTGCCTTTTCGAACACGTCGAAATCATCGCTGGGCATATTTTTGACCTGCTCGGCCAAGGGCGGCATGGGCGCTACCGGAGCAGCAACAGCCGCTGCGGCCACAGCCTGCGCCGGCTTTGATGGCGCAGATGCTGAACGTGGCTCCACCGTCTGATCCAGCAATGTTGCCAGTTCGGAATCGATATCGAAATCGTAATCCTGCCGATAGGTGGCAGGCGCGGCATCTTCCACCGGTGGCAAATCGGGAACGTCCAGATGCGCGACAGCTTCCAGATGTTCGTCTTGATCCGAAATTTCTGCGGCATCAAACGGCAGCGGAACGGGTTCGCTCACATGCTGCGGCGCCGGTTCAGCAATAGGCGCTGCCGCCTGAACAGGTGCGGCCTCTGCCGGACGGGACGGCTGATGCGCGGCAGGACCAGCAACAGCGGCTGCCACGGGCTGCGGCGGCCGATGCTCTGTCACCGATGGCGCGGACTCAGCCTCCAGCTCGGAAAGGTCGAGTTCGATATCTTCGAGATCGAAATCAAAATCGCCACCGAAAGGATCGGCCTCCTGCTGGGCGAGAGATGTTTCGTCCTGGAACTCGGGCTGATGTTCATCGCGCTGATGATCAGGGCGCTGATGGTCAAGGCGCTGATGGTTAAGGCTTGGGGACGCCGCCTGAGGTTCGAATCGAGGCTCTTGCACCGAATAGGCAGAAGCTGCGACGGGCCGAGCCTCCACCTCTTCATTGCGCGCCAGAGCCTCGAAAAAGCTAGGAACCTCCCGCGAGGGCGGGGCAAGCGGCGCACCTGCGAAAACCGATTGGGCAACAGGCTGGAAAAGCGGCGGTTCGCGGCGCTGGGCGACAGCATCCTGCGTAGCAGTTGCCGATGCTGGTGCTCGCTGTTCTTCAGGACTGAACCCAAAATCGAAATCCTGCTCCATTTCTCGCGCATCAGGCTCCGGGTGGACTACAGGGGCGGCTGCCTCAACCGGAGCAGGCTCCATCACCGGCTCTTGCCGCTGGCGGGTCTGCTCTTCATGGCGAGCCGCACTGGAACGCGAGGCGCCAGCACTGACCGGATTGAAATTGGCAAGCGGCAAACGATGACGCCCATAGCCTTCGGTTGGATCGGCTCCACCGGAACGCGCCGAAGGCGGTTCTACGGCCACATCGCCCACTGACCACTCAAGTTCATCGGCAAGGGATATGTCCGAAACAGGAGCCTCGTTGCCACCAAAGGACACTGGCTCTCGCGCCGATACCGCTTCATGGGAATAACCGGCTGACGGCTGGGACACGCCGACATAGGCAGGCGCATCGACGTAACCATCGAGATCCTGAAGCAGTTCGTCCTGCAAATTGACCTGATCATGCGCTGGCGAATGCCGGTGCGGCTCTGGCGCCGCAGGCGGAGTCATACTCTGAGTCATGGGAGGGTCACGACGCGCCACCGGCGCATCGTAGCCGACGAGACGGGCCAGCTCTGCCAACGGATCGTCGTCCGCAAACGCACTGCCTGCTGGATCCCTGCTATATGCAGCCTGTTTTTGCACCATAACCCTACACTTCCACTCGCTACGCGACCATCGGCTTGCCAGCGCAATGTGGGGAATTGGTGACGATACTATCGCATCTCTTGCGGAGCATCCGTGCCGGTAATGGCCAGTCCGGACTGCAACACAGAAGCGACAGCATGCACCAGCCCAAGTCTGGCAAGACTTGATTGTCGGTTTTTATCGTTAACAAATCGTAATTCCGGCTGATCCTTGCCCTTATTCCAGTGAGCATGGAACGAACTAGCCAGATCGTAAAGATAAAATGCGATGCGATGCGGTTCCATTGACTGGGCCGAAGCTTCAATGATTCGCGGATATTCCGCAAGCTTGGCAATCAATTGCACTTCGCTCGGCTCGGTAATACCGGTCACGGCAGCTTCCAGAACATCCGGCGAAAGATCGATATCGCCGAAAGCTTCGCGCGCCTGCCTAAAGATCGACATGCAACGGGCATGAGCATATTGCACGTAGAAGACCGGATTGTCCTTGGACTGCTCCGTCACTTTGGCAAAATCAAAATCCAATGGCTCGCTGCTCTTGCGGTAAAGCATCATGAAGCGCACCGAATCACGGCCGACTTCTTCGACCACGTCGCGCAACGTCACGAAATCACCCGACCGCTTCGACATCTTGACCGGTTCGCCATCGCGATAAAGCTTGACGAGCTGGCAAAGCAACACGGTCAGCTTGGCCTTGCCCTCGGACACAGCCTTGGCCACAGCCTCCAGCCGCTTCACATAGCCACCATGGTCGGCACCCAGAACGTAGATCATCCGGTCAAAACCGCGATCATACTTATCCTTGAAATAGGCGACGTCGGCGGCAAAATAGGTATAGCTGCCATCGGACTTGATCAGTGGACGATCGATATCGTCGCCGACTTCGGTGGAGCGAAACAGCGTCTGCTCGCGATCCTCCCAATCTTCAGGCAATTGTCCCTTCGGCGGCGGCAGCGTGCCGCGATAGACATGGCCCTTGAAGGTCAGGTCGTTGATGGCGGTGCGGATCGCGGCGGCCCCATTGGCATGCAATTGCCGCTCGGAATAAAACAGGTCGTGATGCACATTGAGTGCTGCGAGATCCTCACGGATCATCACCATCATCGCATCGATGGCGCGATCCTTGACGATCTCCATCCACTGCTCTTCCGGCATGTTGTGCAGACGCACGCCATATTCCTGAGCCAGCGCTTCGCCGACCGGTATCAGATAATCACCAGGATAAAGCCCAGCCGGGATCTCGCCGACGGCCTCACCCAACGCCTCGCGGTAGCGCAGGAAAACGGAACGGGCCAGCACGTCGATCTGCGAACCGGCATCGTTGATGTAATATTCCTTGGTAACGCCATAACCGGCAAAGGCCAGCAGATTGGCCAGCGCATCGCCGACCACGGCGCCCCGGCAATGGCCGACATGCATCGGCCCCGTCGGATTGGCCGAGACATATTCGACATTGACCTTGCGGCCAGCACCGGTTTGCGAGCGGCCGAAATCCGTGCCTCCAGAAATCACATTGGCCAGCAGCCGCTGCCAATAGGCAACCGACAGGCGGATATTCAGGAAGCCGGGACCGGCCACGGAAACCTCGGCAATATCGGCATCTTCCTTGAGTTTTTCGCCGATCAGATCGGCCAGAACCCTGGGGCTGACGCCCAGCGGCTTGGCCAGAACCATCGCCGCATTGGTTGCGGCATCGCCATGGCTTGCATCGCGCGGTGGTTCGACGACGATCCGGTCGAACGACAGTTCGCTTCGCTTTTCCTTTACAAGATCAAGGGTTTCCAGCGCAGTTTTGATTCGATTTTCGAAATCGGCGAACAGGTTCATGAGGATCAATCCAGACAGATGCAGGTCGAAGCCAGCCCAACAGGCGGCGTTTCGCCCGCTGCCTAGCGCAAATCGGGTGTATGGTCAAACAGCTGCCGGTGGACACGCACCGCATAGGTGTCGGTCATCCCGGCCAGAAAATCGCCGACATGGCGGGCTTTGGCAGGCGTTTCCAGCCCTGCCGTATGCTCCACCCAATAGTCGCTGCGCATCAGGGTCGGATCGGCCATATAGGCCTTGAACAAATCCGTGACGATCTGGGCCGCGCCAGCGCGAATACGCATAATATCGGGATGGCGGTAGATTTTCGAAAACAGCAGTTTCTTGATCTGCCGGTCGGTCTCAGCCATTCCTTCCGAAAAGGTAATAACGGTTTCACCCGCCTGGCGAATATCGTCAGCCGACATCGGGCGAATACGCGCCAGCCGCTCCTGGGCCACCGCAATCACGTCCTCAACCATCCGGGTGATCTGGCGGCGCATGATCTCATGCGTAAACCGGTCGGCCTCTAGATTGGGATAGCGGTCGCGCACATCGCGCATCAGACCAGCCAGAAACGGCACATCCTCCAGCATATCAAACGTCAGATAGCCGGAGCGCAGACCATCGTCGATGTCATGGGTATTATAGGCGATATCGTCGGCGACGGCAGCGGCCTGCGCCTCCAGACTGGCATGGCTGGCAATGTCGAGATCCTGCATCTGACAATATTCTGTTATCGGCAAAGGCACCGGTCCGCGCGTCCCCTCGCCGTCCGCATTCATCAGCGGCCCATTGTGCTTGACCAGGCCTTCCAGCGTTTCCCAGGTCAGGTTAAGGCCATCGAATTCGGCGTAGCGGCGCTCCAGCTTGGTGACGATCCGCAACGACTGGGCATTGTGATCGAAGCCGCCATAGGGCTCCAGCAATTCGTGCAGCGCATCCTCGCCGGTATGGCCAAACGGTGTGTGGCCGAAATCATGGACCAGAGCCACGCCTTCGGCCAGATCCTCGTCGATGCGGAAGGCGCGAGCCAGCGCCCGGGCAATTTGCGCCACCTCGATCGTGTGGGTCAACCGGGTGCGGTAATGGTCGCTGTCGGGGCCGATGAAAACCTGCGTCTTGTGCTTGAGGCGGCGAAAAGCTGTCGTATGAACAATGCGGTCGCGGTCGCGCTGGAAATCGGACCGGGTCAGGCTGCCGCCTTCCGGATAGAGGCGCCCACGCGAGTTCCAGGGATCGGCAGCAAAAATTGCCCGTTCTCCAACACCGAATCCCAATGCATTTCTATCGATTGTCATGCTTGCTCTTCATCCTGCCCATTGACGCTTTCGCCTATGGTTCATACCTATAGGAAAATCCCGTGCAAGGCACCGGCTTCCTCTTTATAATGACCTAACTTCCTGCCAATTTTTGCTGCTTCGCCGCGAAGTTGACAGGAAAAAATAGACAAACCCCAGGTTTCTACGGGCCTTGAACCCGTCAGGAGGCAAAAATGACCACACAGACAGTTACAGTTTCGGAAAATGCAGCCAAGCGTATCGCCAAAATCGTTTCCAGCGAAAATGACAAGCACGCTCTGCGCGTCTCTGTCGAAGGTGGCGGCTGTTCTGGCTTTTCCTATAAATTCGACCTGGATCAAGGCCCGCAGGACGGCGATCTGGTGATTGAGCGCGATGGCGCCACGCTGCTGATCGATCCGGTATCATTGGTCTACATGGCCGGGTCGGAAATCGATTTTGTTGATAACTTGATGGGCCAGTCCTTCCAGATCACCAATCCCAATGCCGTCGCCAGCTGCGGTTGTGGCACCAGCTTTGCCATGTGAGGCTTTTGTGGGTTCGGTATAATTCTCCGTGGCAAACGGCAGGCTTTCCGTTAGAACCGGGGCCTGAACGAAGGAAAGCCTGCCGATGAAAATTGCCACCTGGAACATCAATGGCGTGAAAGCCCGCCTTACCAATCTCTGCCAATGGCTGGAAAGCTCATCGCCAGACATCGTCTGCCTCCAGGAAATCAAATCCGTCGATGAAGGCTTTCCGCGCGCCGAGATCGAGGCTTTGGGCTATCACGTCGAAACCCATGGGCAGAAGGGGTTCAACGGCGTCGCGCTTCTCTCAAAAATCAGGCCAGATGAGGTCAATCGCGGCCTGCCCGGCGACGAGGCCGATGAGCAGGCGCGCTTTATCGAGGGTGTATTTTCGGTGGCCGATGGCGTGTTGCGGGTCTGCTCGCTTTACCTGCCCAACGGCAATCCCTCCGACGATCCGGTGAAATACCCCTACAAGCTGGCCTGGATGGCCCGGCTGCAACGCTTTGCAGCAGATCGGCTTGCCCTGGAAGAACCGCTTATTTTGGCAGGTGACTATAATGTCATTCCGCATCCGCATGATTGCTTCGATCCGGCGGTCTGGGCCACGGACGCGCTTTTCCTGCCACAAACCCGCGCCGCATTCCAAGCGCTGGAAAATCTGGGCCTGACCGATGCTGTCCGCGCCACGACGGATGCGACGAAGCTTTACTCGTTCTGGGATTATCAGGCAGGTGCCTGGCAGAAGAACAACGGCATTCGCATCGATCATCTTCTGCTCTCGGCGGAGGCCACTGACAGGCTGGTCTCGACAGAGATCGAAAAGCATGTGCGCAGCTGGGAAAAGCCCTCCGACCATGTGCCGGTTATCGGGCATTTCAATTTCGTCGCAGCATAAGAGGATGTAGTAGGGTAGCCGCTCAGGGCTGCTCCTGCACCTGCGGCACGAGCGCCACGGCAACGCGGCGATCCTTTTCATCGGCAAGCGAGAAGGCGCGCTCCTGGAGATCCTCGATCCACGGACAATCCTTCGGCGCGCATTTATCAAGCGCTGCCGTCAGGAAAGCGAGCCCACGGGCCGCCTGTCCTTCTTCGAAAATCACATCACCAAACAGGGCCATGGCGCCCGCATGGCCGTTCTTCCGAGCAAGGTTGAGCCATTTCTTGGCCTGCTGGACGTTGCGTTTGCCGCCCTCGCCCGCCAACAGCATTTTCGCCAGCTCGAACTGGGCTTCCGGAAAACCAAAGGCGGACGCCGCTTGAAAATAAAGTTGCCGGGCCTGGACCAGATCCGATTTGACCGGGCTGCCGGCAATGCCCTGCTGATAATAACTGGCAAGCGAGATCAGCGCATTAACGAAATAGACTGTGTCTTCCGAGCCCGGCTCTACACCCTGGTTGGCAATTTCGGAATAGATCTTGAAGGCTTCATAATCGTTTTTGACGACGCCATCGCCATCGGCATACATATTGGCCAGCGCCCAGCGCGATCCGGTGTGACCTTTTTCAGCCGCATACCGATAGGCTTCAACGGCATCCTGCGTCTTGCCGCTCTTTTGAGCGTTGAAGCCGAACTTGAACAGATCGAAGGGACCGGACTCCTTGGAGACACCGGCCTTGAAGTCGAATGCATGGGCACAGCCCGTATAAAACAGATTACCGAACGCCAATGACAGCAGCAGAAAGGCTGAAGACTGTCCGATTGTCCGCCCCTGATTACCGTAAACCTTAAACATTTCCACGACCAAAGGCCCTTCTACGCACAAGCGAAGGATTTACGACAGCGCCAGAGCCAACAACGTCCGCAGCCGGGTACAGATCCAAATCCCATAAAGAACGCAACCAGATTGAAATCCGGTAAATTATTCTTCGCGTCCTCTCTATTTTCCCCAACATAAAATGCCTTTCGGGCGAGAAAGCGGCCTGAGACCTGAAACTGCGGCCGGTATACTGCTCCACGCCTTTTGCTGTGTCGAATAAGCCGGAGCCTCCTGAAAAACCGAGGTTTTTCATCCGAACCCATCTTCTCTCGATCAAGCAAGCGCAGGGATTGCACACCCGGAACTTCGCAACGAACTTGTGCTGCGCTCTCTTTGTGGCGGGAAATAGACATTTTAGCGCTAAGAGGATTACCATGGAGAGGATATAAAATATGTTGCAAATAAAGCACAGAACGGACAACCAGAGCACAGCAAAATCAGCTATAGTCAGGGCAACGCATCCACCTGTCGAGACCCTCTCCACAGGGCCGCGCGCCATATTTAGCGGACACATGTTCACGATCGCTACGAAGCTCTCAAGGGCGACGTCCGGCATAACGAGGGGACAAGGGGTAAGACATGCTGAAAAGCCTGGGTCGGCTTCGTCGTAGCTCCATTAGGCAAATGGCACGATCGCTCATTTAAGAGCAACCGTGCCATTTCATAGAGTCATGAACTGATATCAGAACTTGATCTGGTAGGAGCTACCGAAGGCATAGGCCCAGTCTCCATTAGCGGTCGCATCATAGGATGCACCCTTGGAATAGCTTTGGCTCCCGGCGGTGAGGTAGCTGACCCCTGCCCCAACACGCAGATCGCCTGGGCCAAGCTTGATCTCGGTTCCCACACCCAACGTCCAGGTATCGGTCATGATATCGGCGCCATTGCCTACACCCTTGTCCCAGGTGATATTGACGGTACCGGAAACGCGATCGTTAAACTTGTGGCCAATGCCCGCCTGGATGGTCCAGCCATCTTTCCAGAAAAAATCGTCCCTCTGGGCGCCGAGGCCAGTAATATTGTAGTTGAGCGTTTGCAAAACGCTCCAGTCCGTCCACTTGACAGAGCCGTAGGCAAGCCAACCGGGTGCGATACCGCTTTGCAAGCTTAGCTTGAGTGATTGAGGCAAGGTGCCATAACCATCTGCAGAAACGGCACCAGTGCCCAGTAGCGCCGACAGGGCACGCGGCGTGAAGTCACCATCTGCCTCTTCCTTGATCTGCGAACGATACATCAGCTGGGCACGCATCGCATATTCGGGAATGTCATAGCCCACACCCAAGCGATATCCGACAGACGAATTATCCTTCAGGTGCAGCGTTCCATAATATGAATCGGCCGTGTAATCGAAATCCTGGAAGAAACCGCCACCCAACACATAGAGCTTGCCAGGACCAACATCGAAACGCACGGCGCACGTGCCGCCATATTCATTGGTGATAAAATGCTTCTTGGTGTAATAGTTGAAATTGCCTGAAGCAGCCCCGGCCAACTGGTCAGCACGACGTGTATCCGTTCCATAGGTAGAGGATGCACCGAAGGGCTGGGTATAGGTAAAGGCACAGCCCAATGCATCGGAAATCTGGACCTTGGCGGCAACACTGGGAATCCAGTAACTGTCACTAAAACTACTGTCAGATGATTTCGATCCTCCCACCGTGTCGTATTTACGCTCCGGCGAGACGAAGACAGCGCCAGCGCGAGCCTTGACTTTCCCATCCTCGTAAAGAATGTCGGTATCGGCTTCACCTCGGGAAAAGCCGCCCGCCAGAGCCGCCGTGCTGGAAAGCGCCGCCGCGACCAAAGCCAAAACGCTCAGCGTAATTTGTTTTTTTGACATGTCCCCTCCACACATAGGAATTTTGTTGAATGAAGCCTAACCTATTAAAACTAAATGACAACTTCACGAAACACGATTGCAGCGCACCATATGAATGGCTCGTTTTACGTAAGGTCTTATTAACGCCGTAAAATTGACAAATTGAAAGGAACCTTTTGCGTCAAACTAGGATTTTCCCCGAGTTTGCGGAATAATATTTTACATTTCTTCGCAACCGTTGCGAAACAGCAACGCAGCGCCTATTCGTTATTCTTGATATTCCAACGCCATTTTTTGCAGTGCAAAAGCAGCGTTCCGCTGGACGATTAAGTCACTGGCATAAGCTGTTTCACGATCAAAAAACCGAGGGCGTTTCCACCTTCGGGTACAATCACAATGGAAGTGATTTCAGATGGCTACGGCATCCCTCGTGGGTTTTAGATCACACACGGCCACGGAAAACCTGTTTGGTTTTGCTTGAACCAGACAGGTTTTCATTTTTCCTATTATCGTTTGTTTTGCTGGGAAACGTGAAACCCACATTTCCCAAGACAAACTCCAGGAGGTCAACCGGCCTCGTTGACCCGCTGCAGGGCCACGGCCAGCACGCCGCGCTGCTCTTCCAGTTCGGCAAGCCGCTGACGCTCAGCCGCGACGACTTCCGGATCGGCATTGGCGACAAACTTCTCGTTGCCGAGCTTCTTGCGCCCCTTCTCAATATCCTGGTCCACCTTGCCAATGGACTTCTCTAGCCGGGCTCGCTCAGCACCAAGATCGATCAGGCTGCCGAGCGGCAGGCAGGCCGTGGCCTCGCCGACAATCACCTGAGCAGACCCCTTCGGCGCTTCCGGTGCATGGCTAATGTCACCCACCCGCGCCAGACGCTTGATGGCGGCTTCATGGTGCTCCAGCCTGGAGCGGGTCACGCCGTTGGCACCCACGACTGTGAGCGGTGCGACGGCGGAAGGCGGCACATTCATTTCAGCGCGGGCCGAACGAATGCCGCTGACCAGATCCACCAGCCAGTTGATATCGGCCGCCGCCTGCTCGTCGCTGAAGGTCAGAACTGGCCAATCGGCATGGCACAGCAGTGTTTCACGCTCGACACCCTCACCTGCGGTATGCGCCCACAATTCTTCCGTCATGAACGGCATGAAGGGGTGCAGCAGCTTGTAGGTCTGCTCCAGCACATAGGCAGCGCAAGCCTGGGCTTCAGTCTTGGCAACCTCGTCTTCACCGGCAAAGACCGGCTTCAGCAATTCCAGATACCAGTCGCAGAACTGGTTCCAGACAAAGCGATAAAGCGCGCTGGCCGCATCATTGAACCGGAAATGCGCGATGGCCTCCGTGACCTCGCGTTCAGCCCGCGTCAGTTCCGTCAAAATCCAGCGGTTGATGGCCAGAGTCGCCGCTTCCGGCAGGAAGGATGGATCGGACTTCACACCGTTCATCTCGGCAAAGCGGGTGGCGTTCCACAGCTTGGTGCCGAAATTGCGATAGCCGGCAACCCGCGCCGTATCCAGCTTCACGTCGCGGCCCTGGGCGGCCATGATGGTCAGCGTGAAGCGCAGCGCATCGGCGCCATATTCATCGATCAGCTCCAGCGGATTGATGACATTGCCCTTGGATTTAGACATTTTCTGACCGTTCTTGTCACGCACCAGCGCGTGGACATAAACGGTTTCAAATGGTTCGACGGGATTGCCCGCTTCATCCTTCATGAAATGCAGGCTCATCATCATCATCCGGGCAACCCAGAAGAAGATGATGTCAAAGCCGGTGACGAGCACATTGGTCGGATAATAGCGCGCCACTTCCGGTGTTTTTTCCGGCCAGCCAAGCGTCGAGAACGGCCAGAGCGCCGAGGAAAACCAGGTATCGAGCACGTCTTCATCGCGGGTGAGGATTTCGCCCGGTTTAAAGTTTTCGATCTTGTCTTCCACGAAAGCCTTCATCGGCCCTTCATGCGACAGATAATGTTGAATGGCGGCGTGAAGCGCCGTTTCCTCGTCCTTTTCGACGAAGACCTGACCATCCGGACCATACCAGGCCGGAATCTGGTGTCCCCACCAGAGCTGACGAGACACGCACCATGGCTGGATATTCTCCATCCATTCGTAATAGGTCTTGTCCCAGTTCTTCGGCACGAATTTGGTACGGCCCTCGCGCACGCTGTCGATGGCGGGCTTGGCCAGCGTCTTGGCGTCCACATACCATTGCTCGGTCAGGCGCGGTTCGATTGGCACGCCGCCTCGGTCGCCATGCGGCACTGTGTGTTTATGCGGCTCGATCTTATCAAGCAGCCCTTCCGCCTCGAAGATCTCGACGATCTTCTTGCGGACGAAGAACCGCTCCTGGCCTTCAAGCTCGGCCCAAACCATCTGCTGTTCACGGCTTGGGGTCAGTCCCTCCAAGAAATCGTCATTTTCGACAATGGTCACGGTCGCATCGATATTGAGGATGTTGATCATCCTCAGGCCCGCGCGCTTGCCAACATCAAAGTCGTTGAAGTCATGGGCGGGTGTCATTTTTACAGCACCCGTACCGGCCGTCGGATCGGGATATTCGTCACCGACAATAGGAATTCTGCGGCCAACGATCGGCAGGATCACATGCTTGCCAATGATCGACTGATAGCGCTCGTCATCGGGATGAACGGCAATGCCGGTATCGCCCAGCATGGTTTCCGGACGCGTCGTGGCGACCACCAGATAGTCGCGGGTCTCCCATTCCGTCGCCTTGCCGTCTTCATCGAAGGCCACAGGGTGCTGGTAGGTCACGCCCTCTTCCAGCGGATAGCGCAGATGCCAGAGATTGCCATTGACCTCATGCTGTTCGACTTCCAGATCGGAAATCGCCGTCAAAAGCTTGGGGTCCCAATTGACGAGACGCTTGTCCTTGTAAATCAGGCCCTGCTTGTAGAGGGTGACAAAGACTTCCAGAACCGCCTCGGACAGGCCCTCGTCCATGGTGAAGCGCTCGCGCGACCAGTCGCAGGATGCGCCAAGCCGCTTCAGCTGGTTGAAGATCAACCCGCCCGATTCGTCCTTCCACTCCCAGACCTTGTCGATAAATGCATCACGGCCCATCTCGCGACGGCCCGGAAGCTGCTTTTCCATCAACTGCCGCTCGACAACCATCTGCGTGGCAATGCCGGCATGGTCCATACCCGGCTGCCACAGCACATCCTTGCCGCGCATGCGCTCGAAGCGGATCATGATGTCCTGCAACGTATTGTTGAGCGCGTGGCCCATATGCAGCGACCCGGTCACATTCGGCGGCGGGATGACGATGGTGAAGCTTTCCGCACCCGGCTTGGCATTGACACCGGCGCGGAATGCCTCCGCCTCATCCCAGGCCTTGGCGATTTTCGGTTCTACGCTTGCGGAATCATAGGTCTTATCGAGCATGTTCTGACCAGACATTAAGGCCCTACCGGTTCACGGGAACGCGGGCGGACGTTGGATTTCATTGTTTTCGTCAACCACGTGGTAAAGCGGACAGGTCGCGCAGTGTCAAGAAAGGAAAGCAAAAAGCCGCCCATTCACAAGGCGGCTTCTGATTGTTCCAGTTCGATGTTTTCGAACGCACGTTTGCCAACAACAACCTGCGGCACTGCCCTCTTAGCGGCGCGGACCACGTGCAATTCGTTCGATTTCTTCGCGCACCAGACGCTCAACCAGCGTCGGCAGATTGTCGTCAAGCCAGTCCTGCAACATCGGCCGCAACATATCCTGGGCGATTTCATCCAGCGACCTGCGCTGCTGACCATCGACGACAGCTGCAAGCTCCTCAAAGGACTTGGCCACCTGCGCACCGGCCTGCATGGACAAAAGCGCGCCTTGTCGAGTATCGCCTTGCGTATCCGCCTCTTCGGCCAACTCCTGAGGGGCGACCGCAGCCTGGGCCACAGGTTCCGACTGCAATAGAGCTTCGATATGGCGCTGGCTGGCGCTCATGGCTTCCGGTTCGGCGATTCGCGCCTGTGCCATAGGCCGGATCTGCCCCAGAGGCGCCGCTTGCTCCGTAGCAATCTCGCGAAAACCACCAATAGTGTCAGACATGTAGGAAGAGGCGCCACGAACATCGCGAGACTGTGGCTCTTGCTTGGAAAAAGCGGAGGGAAATTCAGAAGGAAACTCGGCAGTGCCAGGCTCTTCGCGCCGCTCAGACGTGGCGCGCACCCGCGCCGCAAGGTCGGCAAGCGAAACCGGCTTTGCGGCATGTCTTGGACTATCTGCTCTTGCGCCATCTGCTATCTGCTGTCCACCAGCACCCTGATCGACTGCCCCCTCAGAGAAACGGTTTGTAGCAGATGCCGCTAGCTGAACCGGACCTGGCTGGTTGGCCGCAACCGGCAAATCCATGGGCACAGCCTCAACGGAAAACGCATTGCCTGCAATATCCAGTTCGTCCACTTCACTGTCATAACCATAGGCATCATCGAAAGACCGGGCGGGTGCCGGCTCATTGCTTTCGATAATCCGGCGAATGGAGGCCAGGATCTCTTCCATGGACGGTTCACGCGATACATTCGGCTGGGCCATTACATTCCCCATTTGGCTTCAAACCCCATCGGCTTTTGCCATGTGATTCGCTTGACCTTAGGATACCCCTTTGCTCGAGGAAATCGCCTTCAAAAGCTTAAAGCTCAAAATACACAGTTTTATGAGTTCAATCGAGGATTGTTTCGCCAGCCGGGCCGAATTATCCGGGATGAAGGGCATAATACCAAGGCGAGAACATGCTGACGCACCCCCGCCTTGAACGCATTGCAAATATCTCAAATGCATCCAACGCTTGAGATATTTGCAAAATGGAATACCAACTGCCCTTCTCAATGACCCATTGGTTTACTTGCCGTTGGCAGCCCGCAATCCAAACCACTGGTCCTTGACGGCATCATAATGCTCTTCTGCGTTATATTCCGCCACCTGCAAGCCCTGGCTCCTGACCGTCAAGGTACCGGTTGCCGCGAGCAACGAGTAGCTCGCCACCACTTCATTGCGCTGTGCATTCACCAGGCTTTCCTGCGCGTCGAGCGCGGTCTGCTGCGAGTTCAAAACGTCAAGGGTGATTTTCTGGCCGACATTGCGTTCCTCGATAACGCCTTGCAAGGCGAGCTTTGCAGCAGCAACCTGCTTGCGGCCCGAGGTGATGGCCGCCGTTGCGGCTTGCATCTGGGCAAAAGCGGTCATGATCTGCTTTCGCACGCTCAATCGGGCGTAATCGACTTTCAGTTCCTGCGCACCAACGGTTTCCTTGGCTTTGCGGATCTGACCATATTCCGAACCGCCCTGGTAGAGCGGAATTTTCAGCTGCGCTGTAATCGAGGCCGCAGAATAATCGCGGTCGGTCGACTCGCTGGGATTATCCGTATTGTGCCGATCAAGGCTGCCCTGAATGCTGACGCCTGGAAGCAGGCTGCCTTCAGCCGATTTCACCTGATATTGCGCCGAGGTTACCGCATGCAGCGCGGCAAGCACGCTGGGATGCTCTCGGATACCCAAAGCAACGGCCTTGTCGAGATTGGTCGGCATCGCCTTGGTGGCGCGCACAGGCTGACGCACATCCTTCGGCATCTCGCCGACCACCTGCATATAGGATGCTTCGCTCTGTCTCAACTGGGCGATCGCGGAGGCCAGCAGACTGTCGGCACCCGCCAGCTGCGCTTCTGCCTGGCTGACATCGGTTTTGGTGCCTTCGCCCACCTCCAGCCGCGCATTGGCGGCTTTCAGCTGTTCCTTGAGGAAGTTCAGGTTCTGGCGGCGGATACTGACAATCTGCTGGTCCCGCGCCACATCAGCATAGGCCTGGGCTGCGCCGAGCAGGATCTGGATTTCATCCGCCTTCATACTTTCCCGATTGGAAAGCACGCCCGCTTCCGAGGAGCGCACATTGTTCAGCGTCTGGAATCCATCGAAAATCTGCTGGGTCAATGTCACCTGCACGTCGGATTTATAATAATCCGCCGAATATTTATCCGCTGGGATATTGCCGACGGCGGTGCCATTGAAATTGGCAAAGGAAGACTGAGTGCCGGAGACGGAAAAGCCCAGTTGCGGCCTGTAGCCGGCCTTGGCAATCGTCACGCTCTCATCCGTTGCCCTCAGAGCGGCACGCACCGAGTTCAGATCAGGATTGTTCTTATAAGCCTTCTCCATGGCGCCGAAGATGGTTTCGGCATGCAGCACGGCAGGTTGAAAAAACAGCGGAAGAAATGCTGCGGCATAGGCCACGTTACGAAGGCTCGACAAGGATACATCTCCCAACTTTAATTAAGCCAAGGCCCTATCCATCATGGAGGGGCCGGCCCCGAAGGACCGCCTGAATGTTTTACTAGCATTCTCATGTGAAGCCGATTCTCTCCAACTTGTCACCAACATTGGAAACGGGCCTCACCCATTCCCGGCACTGCTGACAAGATGACGACAGACTCACCATCAAACGACGACAGCCCTTATTCTAAGGGCCTAGATTGCGTGAAGCTGACCACAAATCATCCTAGGAGAATTCATAGGCTGAGCCCGCAGGTTTACAGGAGTTTGACAAGAGCCTGACAGCTTGCATTTCATGCCGCCCAAAAAATCAATGATGTTAAGAATTGAACGAAAATAACTTTAAAACAAGAAACAGCCACCCGGTCATCCACAACCAAAATGGATATAAATAAAAAACACAACCATTTTACGAGGATGGATGCAGGACCGGTCCGGGGCAATGACAGAAGCCATGCCAATAATGACCAAGGCTCGAAGGTGTGAACCACATCCTCGCCTTGAAGACATTTTGAATATCTCAAATGCTTCATGAACTGAGATATTCAAAATGGATACGAACGATCATTCACAATGACCGTTCGCAAACCTTCTGCCGCGATGATCAGAATACGAATTCGCGCGCTTTTTCAAAACCGGGAAGCGGCTTGATCGAAGCATTGAAAAGCGAGCTTGTCGAAACCGAACCACCGGCCTTGACGAAGACATGGGCACGGACGGCACGGCCGCTACCGACCACTCCAATCAAACGGCCACCGTCACGCAATTGATCGAACAGTGCCGGAGGCACTTCCTCGACCGACCCACTCAGGAAAATCAGATCGTAAGGAGCTTCTTTGGCATAGCCAGCCTCCAGCGGACATTGAACGACCGTGACATTCGCAGCGCCCAGCTTTTCAAGATTGGACTTTGCAGCACTGGCCAGTTGATCATCGCTTTCAACGGCGAAAACCGCACCGGCCAGCCGTCCGAGCAAAGCCGAGACATAACCGGTGCCCGCTCCGATTTCCAGGACCAGTTCGCTGCGGCCAATTTCAGCCAGCTGCAAAAGCTTGGCAAGCGGCGACGGATCCATCAGATAGCGGCCAGGAGCGACCTGAATATCCTCATCGATATAAGCCAGGGCTTTCAGATTGTCCGGCACAAAGGCTTCCCGTGGTACGGACAGAAAAGCCGAAAGCACGGAATGAGAGGTTACATCCGTCGTTCGAATTTGGCCGTCCACCATTTTCGCCCGCGCTGCTTCAAAATCGATCATATCGTTGCCCATTTTACACCGGTTGCGTCTGCCGCGGGACACCGCTGGCAAACAATCCAAAGCCGCCGCCCCGACATGTTCCGAAGCGGCTCCATATCACCGCTCGCCGCGTCTCCGATGACCGAAAACAACGCCGTAGAACCTGAGAGATGCCACTGCCAAAGGCGCCATCCCCAAAGGGATCACACCATTTGCTATAGCGTGTTTAATCGGCGGCAACGCAGCTTTCAAGCCATGTCGGGCAAGAGCCTCTAAAATCTCTGCCTGCAATGGATCAAGCCCCGCAAAGCCCTTACAGCGCCGTGCGTTTCATAAAACGCACAAAGGACACTGTAACACTCTAAATTTGCTGCATAATTTTCTCCTTAAAGCGATTCCGACTTAAGGAACTATTCAGTCGCTTTTCCAACCTGGATCTGAAACGTTCAAGGCCGGAAAGCGTTGCGCATGGAGACATGAAGTTCATCGCAATGAAATTGCATTAAGCACGAATCAACCCAATATTGGTCAAAAAACCCCTAGTAATTCAGTGTATTTTTTCTGCATTCTAGATTACGAGTCAAATCGTGGGGACTGAATCAAAGCAATACCGGGATCAGGCAGCAGGTGCAACGTATTACGACGGCATGAAAACATCAAATTTGATGTCGATTGCTGCGGATACATCCTGCGCGAAATTCACCATACCGTATTTGCTACGAATTGAGCATCCCACTCGCATATCAAATGAAATAAACGTTGCAGACGGCGCGACCATGATAAAACCGAGAGACATCGTTGGAAGTTCAATCAAGGAATTGGCCTTCTGCGCACACTACATGCATATAACTTTCTCCAATCACTATCGGCTGACGGCTTCTCTTGCCGCAATCTTTGGTGATGAGCCGAAAGAGAAATATGTCGGTGACATCATCCTGTCCGTCAACGATTGCGGCGAAGGCATGCTCATCCGCTTCCTGCGCCGCTGGCCGCTGCTGATCGGCGCTCCCGACGAGGCAACAGCAAACCCGGCCATCATGACGCTGCGCCACGGATCACAAGTGCTGACCTGGCAATTCGAACACCAGGATGCCGAGATTTAAGACAGAGAGTCATTAAAAATGGCGGCCCGTGTTTTGCGCATGGATGGTATCGTTGACATTGACCCCAGTTAAACGCGACATGCGATAGTATAAATCGAACTATCGAAATAATTTTCGCAAAAATGGAAATAGCACCGGCGGCTCCTGCCCTATAGCTCCATAGCCTGATCTCGTCAGCGAAAACAGCTTATCCTCTCCCCGCTCCGCGCGCGTCATATAGAGCATGTTCAATGCTTGCAGGATCGCAGGCGTCATTCCTGTCGACCAAGGTAAATCCTTCGCATTCACGTCCCGGCCTCCGGCATCGTAAAGCGTCTGCAAGATATAGTGGAGATCACCGTGCGTCATACGCCATTGTTACATGCCGACGCTGATTTGAACAGTCGCAGGTCCCAACCGACACGCGGATCGATGGTTTGTTACAGCACATGGAGACCACCAATCCACAGGTCTTGCGAAATCCGATTGCGCGTTGACAGCTAAGATCGGCTTGCAAAACCGATTATCAGCACCCTTGCTGATATTGGGTCAATTGCCAGAACGGGCTTCGGATGTGGGTTTTCGGCTTTTCAAGCTCAGACCTCCATTGACTTGAAAAGAAGCCGCCACGCGCCATCCTATTTGGATGATCCAATGAATTTGCGGAGAGCCGCTATTGAACGTTTCAGACTTTAGCCAACATCGCTTTGCGCCATTGCTGATTGCCGCGGCAATTGTTTGCCTTGGCCCGGTCAGCGTATCTCTCGCAAATCGCATTACGGTCGCACAAGCTCTTGCCGTTTGTCGATCCACAAGTGTCGAGGAGGCAAAGCAAAAGGGAGACCAGCTCGGATGGCCCCGGATGCCGGAAGACAAGAATTGGAAATCATCTTACGAGAGCTATAACAAGGTGACGGTCGACGTCGTTGGATGGTCGGATGAAGAGGCCGGGAGCCGTTTGTCATTCTGGGTCGCGACAGGGGTAAATCCGGGCCGGGCATGCAGCTACAGTTTGACCAACAATGACAGCCTGCTCGCCGACCTAAAGGTTGAACTCGGCGAGCCTGAAAATGAAGATCACAACGAGATATCCGACACCGCATACTGGCAACGGCCCGGGGCGGAAATCTATTTCACAAAAGTAGGATCATCGTCAGGTTTCACCATGGGCGATAAATAATGATCGGAAGAACGTGGGTAGACGCAAAGTGCGAGCCTACAGACGCAGAACAGAGCAAAATCGCCGACGCCATCGCCATTCGTGGACGCATCGAAACCATGCGCTCTCTCCTGACAAAGGATGAACGCGAGATTGAAAGCCGCAGCCAATCGACGGTCACCAAAGCACGCATGGAGGA
Organism: Gillisella vitis; assembly: GCF_021559775.1. GTDB lineage: Bacteria > Pseudomonadota > Alphaproteobacteria > Rhizobiales > Rhizobiaceae > Allorhizobium > Allorhizobium ampelinum. The sequence goes on from NZ_CP056047.1 coordinate 1,806,857, forward strand.
TATTGGGAGCTCAAAAGCGCAGTCCTTTAGCCGACGCCGATCATATCTCAACCTCGAATGGCTGAATTGCGATCGCAGCATCCGCCCTTACCGCAGCCCTCCGGGTTAGGTGAAAATGGTATAGCACGCCTCAGCTTCCTTGTTCCATAGCTCAGGCGATTATGCTGGCAGCGGAATGCGCTCGAGCAGTGGGCGAAGCTTGTTTAAGAACTCAGGGCTGCCACATGCGAAGCGAAGCTTCGATGACAGGTCAATCTTGCCCCAGTCGATCGTATGGGAGGCACCGAGGTTGTCGAGTATCGGTAGCGCAGCCATCACATCCCAAGTCGAATCCCCAAGCGACAGATAGCCGTCCGTTTCGCCCATCGCCACCTCGACCAGGGAAATCGTCGCCGCCCCTCCGACGCGAAAGCTGATGCCAAGGTCGTCCGAGAGACAGCGTATGACCTCAAGTCTGTCAGCCGTCGATACCGAGGGATGGAAGCTCAACCCCGTTACGGCCCGTGACATGTCGAGGACGGGAAGCGACTTGATCGGCTTGCCGTTGAGTCTTGTCGGCACCGACCTGCCTCCGACGAAGGTCAGGTCCCGGGCAGGTGCGTGGATGACCCCAAAGACCGGCCGACGGCTTGCGTAAAGACCGATGGAAACTGCCCAGTTCTGGTTGCCCCGAACGAAGTTGAACGTCCCATCGATCGGATCGACAACCCAGATGCGGCCCGAGGTTCCCGCGATCTCTCCACCCTCTTCGCCGAAGATGCCGTCATTGGGAAAGGCTTTATGCAGGCTCGCTATCAGGAGGGTCTCAACCTGCCTATCGGCCTCGGTCACAAGATCGAGGTGACCCTTCTTTTCGACCGGAAGGCTCGCCAGAGACTGAAAATAGGTCAGGGCCAATCTTCCGGCTTCCCTCGCAATGTCTTCGACAACAGCCTCGACCGCACTGGTGGCCGAGGTAGAAGCATGCATGTCAGCCACGGGCCATATCCCTCAGCCTTGTCACCTGCGCCACGTCGTCGCCGAGAAGCTGATCCAGCTGGCCTTCGCGAACCCATTTGACGATCTGGGCTTCAATATCGGTGCCGTACTGCATCAGCTTTTCGTGATACTGAGCCGGCAGGTAGGTGAAGACGGCAAAACCCTCTTCGTGGAGTTGGTGTGCCTCGCCGCTGGCGAAATGATACATCTCGATGTTCATCGCATCGAGATTGGCCTGACGGGCAATCGCGGCGGGATCGATCAGTCGGGAATGCATCAGACCGACGGTCGGCACATCAGGGATTGCCTTTTTCACCGCTTTCAGCTGAACGTAGTCGAACGAGGAAAACTGCAGAAGGTCTGCGCAGGCCAATTCATCGATCAGAGTCTTCAGCTTCGGAAACAAGACGTCATTTCGGTCGTAGATCTTCAGTTCGAGCTGATAGATGATACCGAGTTCGCGGGCGAGCTGCAGCGCATCTCTGAGACGCGGAACCTGTTCTCCGGCAAATTCCGCGCCGAACCAGCTTCCGGCGTCCAGCTTGGAGACTTCCGAATAAGTCATCTTCTGGATGATGCCACGACCGTTAGTGGTCCGATCGACCGTCTTGTCGTGCATCAGCACCAGTTCGCCATCGCTGGTGATGCTGAGATCGGTCTCGCAAGTGACAAGAGGGCCGGCATATTCGAAAGCCTTTCGAAACGCGGAAAGTGTGTTTTCCGGCGCTCCGGCGCTATGTCCGCGATGGCCGCCAAGGCGCATCGTCTCAATGGTCATTCTGAGCGGATTCATCTTATCTTCCTTTTGTTTAGCGCAGCCTTGCATCGAGACGATCGCGCAGGTAGTCGCCGAGCAGACTGATGGAGAGGGTCGTTAGGACGATGACCGTGCCGGGAAAGGCGGCGAGCCACCAGGCGATCGCCAGATAGTTTCGACCGTCGGCCACCATCAATCCAAGGCTCGTTTCCGGCGGCTGAATGCCGAGCCCAAGAAAACTCAGGCCGCTTTCCAGCAGGATGATTTCCGGGAAGTTGACGGTGAACTGCACGATCAGCGGGCCGGCGATGTTTGGCAGCATATGACAAAGGTAGATGCGCATCGACGGCACGCCGACAATGCGGGCCGCTTCCGCATAGCCCTCTTCCCTGGCGCTGATCACCAGGCCACGCGTCAATCGCGCATAGCGCTCCCAGCTGGCAAATCCGACGAGAAAGACAAAGAGCAACGGGCTTGAGCCGAAGAGAGCAAGCACCCCGAGTGCGATGACGATGAAGGGTATCGAGGCCATGGCATCGGCAAAACCCATGATGAGATTGTCGACAAAGCCGCCGAAATGCGCGGCCGCGAGCCCGAGACTGGCGCCGACAAGGGCGCAAATGATCGAGCCTACCAGCGCGATCATAAGGGTCATCTGCGTAGCAACCAGGAGATTGCTGAGGATGTCGCGTCCCAGATAATCGGTTCCAAAGGGAAAGGCCACCGAGACGAGCGGCCGCATCAGGCGGACGAGCGGGTTCTGGTTCAGCGGATCATGCGGAGCGATCCATTGCGCCGTCAGCGCAACGACGACTACAAGCGCTATCCAAACGCAGCAAACACCGATGCTGGCCGGCATCCCCCGAAACGGAGTTTTCATTCCACGCGCTGCGGGCGTCGCTGTGGTCGATGATCGCATGTCACGGCTTCCTGATCTTGGGGTTGAGCAGGCCATAGAGAATGTCAACAGTCAGATTGATCGACACCATGAAGACCGTGAACAGAATGATCATCGCCTGGACCACCGGCAGATCGCCGGTGGCCGTGGCCCTGACAAAGCCGATGCCGAGTCCTGGCCATGCAAAGACGGGTTCGATCAGTGCCGCCCCTCCCATCATGCCACCCGCGATAAAGCCCAGCGTGGTGACCATGGGAATCGCCGCATTCGGCAGCGCGTGACGCAAGATAATCTCCCAGTCAGGCGCCCCGTCGGCACGCGCAGCCGCGATATAGGGCTGCCCCAGCACGTCGAGCAGCGTCGAGCGCATGAAACGCGCAACGGCCGCAGCGTTGAACAATGCAAAGGTCGCGATCGGCAGGATCGCATGGTTTAATGTCGAACTGCCCGAACTTGGCAGCACACGCAGCCAGACGGCAAAGACAAAGATGAAGACAAGGCCAAGCAGGAAGTTGGGAACGCTATAGCCCAGGACAGCACCTGCCATGACACCCTTGTCGAGCGCGGATTCGCGCCGGATCGCGGCCAGAATGCCGGCGGGAATGCCGATCAGCATGCTGAGCAGCAAGGCTGGCACCGTGAGCATCAACGTCTTTGGTATACGTTCCGCAACAATGTCGAAGACCTGCCGTCCATCACCAAAGGAGATGCCGAAATCGCCGCGCGCGGCGTTCGCGACATAATAGGCATATTGTTCTGGAAGCGACCGATCCAGACCCCATTTGGCATTGAACGCGGCAACCGCGGCAGGACCGACATCGTCGCCGAGCATCTGCTGGGCTGGATCTCCGCTCAGGCGCAGAACGATAAAGACGAGCGTGACGGTGAAGATGAGCACCGCGATGGCTCGAACCAGACGGGCAAGGATAAAGGCCGTCACAGCGCCGTCTCCTTCCGCGAGACTGGTTGCCTGTCTGTCATCATGTCCATTTGCGGCGCGATCGATCGCGGTAATTCCTCCGCACGGTGACAGGCAGTGTGCTGGCTGACGCCATGCGCCGAAATGAGCCGGAGTTCGGGTGTTTCAACGGCGCATCTGTCGAGCGCGAAGGGACAGCGCGACCGGAAAGAACAACCCTGCAACACTTTCGACGCATCCAGTTCGCCCTTGATGGGCGGCTCGATATTGCGAACCCTTGGATCCATGGTGGGGACAGATGCGAGAAGCGCCCGCGTATAGGGATGGCGCGGCCACGCATAGATGGTTCGAATGTCGCCAGTCTCGACGACGCGGCCCAGATACATGACTGCGATGCGATCGACGAGATGGCGGACGATACGCAGGTCGTGGGTGATGAAGACATAGGCAAGATCGAGCTCCTGCCAGAGCGCCCGTAAAAGCGCGACCACCTGGGCCTGAACCGATACATCGAGAGCGGACACCGCCTCATCGAAAACAACCAGTTTCGGGTCGAGGATCAGGGCGCGGGCAATCACGACACGCTGTCGCTGGCCGCCCGACATCTGGTGCGGATAGCGGCTCATCATCGTGCTCGACAGGCCGACTCGCTCGAGCATGGTGGCAACGCGTTGATAAGCGTCTGCCCGGCTGGCAATATGATGGACCAGCAGTCCCTCGGCCACCTGCTGTCCAATGGTCATCTGCGGGTTGAGAGCCGAGAGCGGGTTCTGTTGCACCAAAGAGGTGCGAGCCCGAAACTCCTTCCAGTCCCGTGTGTGACGCTGCTTGTGGTTGATGCCTTCGAACCAAACATCGCCCCGTGTGGGCTCCGTCAATCCGAGCAGAAGACGTCCGAGTGTCGATTTGCCGCTTCCGGATTCGCCAACGACGCCGAGGCGCTCGCGGATCGCAAGTTCAAAGCCAATCGAGTCCACCGCAAGCTGGGTGGTCGGCCGGGCGAAGAGGCCGGTCTTGTGGCGGAATGCCTTGGTCAGACCGCTGGCTTGAAGAAGAGGAGCGCTCATGCTGCCACCGGATGGTAACAGGAGGCCTCGTGGGCGAGACCGATAGTGGTGGGCGCCGGAAAGCGGGTGGAACATTCGCCGCTCGCACGCAAGCAGCGTGGGTGGAAATGGCATCCCACCGGAAGGCTATCGAGCAGCGGGACAGACCCCGGGATTGGGACCGGCGGTGCAAGATCATCAGGATCGATGCTGGGCATGCAGTCGATCAGCGCGCGTGCATAAGGATGCGCCGGTCGTTCGAGCAGTTCAGCGACGGGTGCCGTCTCGACGATCTTGCCGCAATACATCACGGCCGCCCTGTCCGCGAGCCGGGCAATGACGCCGAGATCGTGCGATACGATCATCAGTGCCATGCCGGTTTCCGCCTTCAGCTCTTCCAGCAGATGCAGGATCTGGGCCTGCATGGTGACGTCGAGCGCCGTCGTTGGCTCGTCGGCGATCAGCAACTTGGGCTTGGCCGCAAGCGCATGCGCGATCATGACGCGCTGGTTCATGCCGCCGGAAAACTGGTGCGGATAGGCCCGCAGCCGGCTTGCGGCGCGGTCGATGCCGACGCGTTCCAGAAGTCGCATGGCCTCCATCCGAGCATCCTTGCCCTTGAGACCCTGATGGCGGTGAAGCGCCGTCTCCAGATAATACCCGATCGTATGGACAGGATTCAGGCTGCTGGTCGGGTCTTGAAAGATCATCGCGATCTTCGGGATAGCCGGCCTGGAGATACCGGAACCGCCGGGCTCGAAGTCCACGCTGCCGCCGCTGAGCACGATGCCGCGCGGCAGCGCATTGGCGATCGCATAACAGGTGATGCTCTTGCCGCAGCCGGATTCGCCGACAAGGCCGAGCGTCTGGCCTGCCTCCAGAGAGAAACTGATGCCGTCCAGGATCGTTATGTTGCGCGCGGGAATCCGGACGACGAGGTCGCGAACGGTCAATAGGTCGGACATGGCGGATCTCCGTGTGCGGCGCGCATGCATGCGCACCGCCGGTTCGACAGGTTGCTCAGCCGAAAGCAAGGTTGTTGCGGAATTCCATCATCTCAAAGCTGATTGGCCTCCAGTGAACGTCCTTGCGTGCGGCATAGACATCGAAGGGCTGGTAGAGGATCACGGCCGGCGCTTCCTCTTCGAAGATGTCACGGAGGCGGTTGAAGGCGTCGAAACGCTCCTTGCTGTCAGGTATTTGCGATACCTTCGTGCACAAATCGTTGAACTCCGCAGGCGCCTTCCAGCCCCAACGCTTCTGAACCTGGCCCTTGGGTCCGAATTCGCAGATCATCGTCGCCCAGGCATCCGTCATCCACTGGCCGTTGGACCAGTTGCGCATATAGCTGTCCTGATCCTTCGGTGCGCCGCCCGGTGCATAGACCTTCGGCACCACGGTCACGCCGATCTGCTTCCACATCTCGATCATCATCATCAAGGCGGGAACGGCGTTTGCATAATAGTTGCCCATCGTATGGTAGGTGATCGGCGTACCGTCGTAACCGCTTTCCTTCACCAGGCGCTTTGCCTCCTCGATATTGTATTCCATGGCGCGACGGTTCGGATCGAAGGTCTTGCCGTAGTTCGGGAAGTTGAAGCCGTTCGGAATCGTCGCCTTGTTCGTCCAGAGTGACTGAACGATCAGCGGACGATTGACCGCAAGCGCCAGGGCGCGGCGAAGCGGTTTCGACTGGAAGACGGGCTGGTTCATGTTGAAGGTGAACATGTGGAAGTTTTCGACGATATTCCCACGCGTCTCCAGGTCGGGATAGCTGTTGATCAACGCCATATCGTCCGGCGTCAACGTCGTGACGATATCGTATTCGCCGCTGATCAGGCCGGCGACGCGCGTTGCGGGTTCGGCAACAAGTTGGTACGTGATTTTAGATGCTGTCGGCTTCAGACCCCAATAGGCGTCGTTGGCTTCGATGACAACGCGGTCATTGGCAACGAACTCGACGAACTTGTAAGGACCCGTTCCAACCGGTTTGTTACCAAAAGCGGCCGTTCCAAGCGTCTTGTAATATGCCTTGGGAACGATGCGACCCATCCAGGATGCCATGTAGGACTCGGTCAGGGGCGTCGGGGTCTTTGTGCGGATGACCACGGTGTACTTGTCCTCGACAACCGGTTCGTCGAAATCAAGCGCGTAAGAACCGCCGAGCGAGATCACCTTGATCGCGTCTGGCCCCCAGAGACGTTCCGAAGAGAAGGTGTAGGCGACGTCGTCTGCGGTCATTTCGACGCCATCGTGAAACATCACCTTCTGGCGCAGCTTGAAGCGCACCGATTTGTCGTCGATCCGTTCCCAGCTCTCGGCCAGCGAGGGCATCAGATTGATGCCGTTGCCCGGTGCGCCATTGCTAAAGAAATCGCGCACGACAAGCGTATCGAAAATCTGGTTGACGATGCGGGGACCGACATTGCTGATGGCGTTGATCGGCTCCAACGTAACCGGAATGCCGTTGACGCCGATCTTCAACGCGCGGCGCTCGGCAGAGAAGGCGAATCTGGCACTTGCGGTCGAGGCAAGCGCCGCGAAGCTTGCGCCGATCATGAATTTTCTACGGTTGGCCTTAAGCATCTGTTGTCTCCTGGTTGGAAGATGCTGTTGATGGAAATGTCGATTTGCCTAGTTCGCGATGACGAACTTCTTCCGCAGCCTCTCAGGCGCGGCATCGATGATGGATTTCGTGCCGGAGTCGGTCACTATGACGCCGACGTCCTCAATCTTCGCGACGACCGAAAGGCTGAATTTTGTGAACTTTGAATGATCCGCCACAACGATCACCCGCCTCGACACCTCGATCATGGCGCGGGCCACGCTTGCGTTCAGTGGCGACCCCGTGCAGATCAGACCACGGTCAATATCGATCGAGGCCGCATTGAGAATGAGTTTATCGGCATTGAACTGGCGAATGAATTGCTCCGCCAAAGGGCCACGGAAGGACCGATTTGTCTCCGTATACTCACCGCCGACGGAATAGATGTTCTGTCCATCGAAACGGGTCAGTTCAGCAATAATGTCGAGCCCGTTCGAGATGAACGTCAGGCTGCTTCGCCCGGTCAGCTTCTTGGCCACTTCCAGCGCGGTGGTGCCGGCATCTAGCAACACGGTGTCGCCATCGGTCACCATGCGCGCGGCGACATCGGCGATGACGGCCTTTTCCGCCTGCTTCAAGACAAGCCGCGCAGCGTTCGTTGCATCCTGCGCGACCTGATTGACATTGACGGCACCGCCATGGGTGCGCCGAATGAGCCCCGCTTCCTCAAGCTCACCAAGGTCGCGGCGAACGGTCGCCACCGAAATATCAAAGCGCTCTGTCAGCGTACGGATATCGACGAAATTCTGTTCGCGCAGCAACTCGACAATCTTCGCCTGACGATCTTCCGCTTGCGTCAACACCGGCCGCCCCTTGTCATCAATTTGATGCATATCGATCACTTATGAGCGATATCTATCGTCAATGGGTGACGTTCCTATGACAAATCTGGGTAAATAACCGTGTTTCTGCAGACCGATTTAATGCTAGGGAGAAAATGATCGAAAACGATCATTCATAAAGGCCTTTCGAGGAAAGCCGGTCGCTCAAAACCATGAAGATAAAGAGCTACCCGCTGCAAGGTCCGAATTATTCAGCAAGGGAACAGCGCTCAATAACAGTAACCCTGGAATGCGCCCCGTTTCGCCGGACAGTCGGCCAGCTCGATTTAGCCCTGATGAACGGCCGTGGGGAAGCCATCTTAAGCGAGGAATGGGGAGGGCTTTCGTTGTGGTCTTCGATCCATCCATCGATATGCCGGAGCGCGGTGTCGGCGTCCGATATCGCCGTGAGTATTATCACTCTTGAAACCGCTCCTGCCAGTCCTTGGGCCCGACGCCTAACCTGCGCAGAAACACCCGCCGCATGGTCTCCGGGGAGCCGAAACCGCATTTGCGAGCGGCGGCTTCAACCGAAAATCCGGTCTCCAGTAGCCCTTGCGCCCGTTCAAGCCGGATGATCTCAACCGCGTCGGCGGGTGTGCGGCCCGTCCGTTGCCGGTAATGGCGGGCGAAAGATCGAAGGCTCATTCCCGCCCGATCCGCCAACGTATGTAGCGTCAGCGAATGGGTCAGATTGGCCGAGATCCAAGCGTGAAGATCGGCGAACCTGTCGTCCGCGGTCTGGAGTCTCAGCGGCGCGCTGAATTGCGACTGGCCGCCGGGCCGCTTGAGAAAAACCACCAATTCGCGGGCGACGGCGAGCGCAAGTGCGCGACCGTGATCCTCTTCAACCATCGCCAAAGCGAGGTCTATCCCGGCCGTCACGCCCGCCGAGGTCCAGATCTTACCATCTCGCAAAAAGATCGGGTCGCGTTCGAGGCGAACCTGCGGAAACCGCCCAGCAAATTCGTCATAGCGATGCCAATGCGTTACGGCGCGGCGGCCATCCAGCAAGCCAGCCTCCGCCAGCAGAAACGCACCGCTGCAAACCGACGCCATACGCCGTGCATGGATCGCGCGGTTACGAACCCAGTCGATCAAGACCGGACGACTGCATGCGACATTAACCCCGCTACCGCCGACAGCGATGGCGGTGTCGGGCGCCGGTCGGTCTTCCGAAAGGAGAGCACACCGCAGCGCGATCCCGGAATTGCAGGTCACCTCCGCCATTTCCGCGACTAAGGCGATATCGTAGAGAGATCCTTTGTCGTGGTGGGCGCTTCTGCGTGCCATCTCATTGGCCGACGCGAAGACCTGTGCAGGACCTGTCACGTCGAGCACCTGGGCATCTGGAAAGACAAGGATTTCAATCCGACGCAAAATCGTGGTTGGCATCAGCATGGCGGTTGGCATGAAACGAGGGATAATTGGCAATCACGCCAAATCATTTCCTGTCATGGTCTCGGGGTCAAGACAGGAGTGACCTTGCCCCACTGAACTAATCCATTTTGAAGTAAGCTCTGTCCCATTGAGAGGACCAGAGAATGAAGCGCAACCGTTTCACAGACGAGCAGATTATCGGGATATTGAAGGAGCATGAGGCAGGCACGCCGGTCTCGGAGCTTTGCCGCAAGCACGGCGTCAGCGATGCCAGCATCTATAAATGGAAGGCCAAATTCGGCGGAATGGAAGTTTCCGAAGCCAAGCGGCTGAAGACGCTGGAGGACGAAAACACGAAGCTGAAAAGGCTCCTGGCAGATGCGATGCTCGACAATTCGGCTTTGAAAGACCTTTTGGGAAAGAAGTGGTGACGCCCGCAGCAAAGCGGAAAGCTGTCGCTCATCTGATGGATCACCACCAGATGAGCGAACGGCGGGCGTGTAAAGCCATCGGCTTTTGCCGGATGACGATCCGTTACGAGACCAGGCGCTGCGATGACTATGACCTTCGCGAGCGGATGAAGGCGCTGGCGCATGAACGCCGCCGCTTTGGATATCGACGACTTCATGTGCTGCTCAGGCGTGAGGGTCACCTTGTGAACCATAAGCGGCTCTTCCGGCTCTATCGGGAAGAGAAGCTGACGGTGCGCAAGCGCGGCGGTCGGAAACGGGCGATAGGCACACGAGCACCGATGCTGATCCCGCTTGCCGCCAATGACCGCTGGTCCCTCGACTTCGTGTCGGATCAGTTCACCGATGGGCGCAGGTTCCGGGTGCTGACCGTCGTCGATGATTGCACCAGAGAATGCCTTGGCCTCGTCGCCGATACGTCTCTTTCTGGCCTGCGGGTTGCCCGTGAACTGGAGCGGATCATCGAGGGACGAGGCAAGCCGAAGATGATCGTCAGTGACAATGGCAGCGAATTCACCAGCAACGCGATCCTGCAATGGACGGATCGGACGAAGGTCGATTGGCATTACATCGCACCCGGCAAACCGATCCAGAACGCCTTCATCGAAAGCTTCAATGGGCGGCTGCGCGACGAGTTCTTGAATGAAACGCTCTTCTCGTCACTGAACCATGCTCGAGCAGGGCTTTCAAACTGGCGAGGCGACTACAACGATCATCGACCACACTCTGGTCTAGGCTGGCTGACACCGGCCGAGTTCGCTCAGACCATCAACCCGCGACGTGATGCGGTGCTGCGCAGCCGAAATGGCTCCGCACCGCAACCCGCCGCTACCGCCCCGAATACAGCAACCCAAAACCACTGGAGCGAACTCAAAACTGGATAAAACTTGGGGGCAAGGTCAGCGCTACACACGAAATTGACAAAAGCTAACTAACGTCAACTTGGTCTAAGTTTACATAATCCGAAACGCAAACTCCCAAAGCCAAGCATCATATAATTATTATTGACGATAATAAATTTTTATAAAATAATAATAAAATAAATAAATGGGGGATAAATCAATGAAACGTTTTGTCGCATTCTTCGCGACGGCAGTGCTATGCCAAAGTTGCGCCTCTCCAGTAATCGAAACCACTACGGAAAGGATTTCAAAATCCGATGCTCCTGTAATCGGTTACTACCTACCAAAAGCGGAAATACCCGTAACCGTCTCAATTGATGGTATAAAAAAAGCGCTCGTAGTTTCCTACAGTTCGACTCCGAATATCGTACCCGATCTGAAAAACAAATACTTCATCCGCTTCAATCATGAACCTTTATCTTCTGACCAGTTCACAGTATCCGCACCAGACGGACTTCTAGAAAAAGTATCAACAACCGCCTCCGACAACACCGCAGGTGCCATTGAAGGTATTAACACCGTATTAGAGAATTACAAAAAAATCCAAACAGCCGTGAGGGCTCAGGACTTGCCCGGAGAGGAAAAAAAATCCGAGAACGAATCATGTGATGGTGCAAAATCAATTCTCACTTTGGATTTCACAAACCCCAAATCACCGCAAAACGAGGATCTAAACAAAATTGTCAACTGCTCATTCAAAGCAACGCTCGATATAGACCCCGCTAGCTCCGAAAATCTGTTCCCAGCATCCGCAAAGACAGAAATGCAGGCCAAGACGGATTGCCCAAACTGCCTTTTTTTTCGTGTAAGTCGACCGTATAGAGTCAAACTGCATGTTTACCTTGTGAGAGGTTCGGTTCCGGACCCACAGTATAGAATAGACAACTCCTTCACTGTTATGGCTCCTGATATGGACACCATCGCTTATGCTCAATTCAAAAGGCATCCCTTTGTCGAGAGTAGCCAAACGCTCGAATTCAATAAGGGCGTCTTAAAGGGGATTAACGTCAACAGGCCGAGTGACGTCGTCGGTTTCCTGAAAGTTCCCGCTGCGGGCTTGGCAACCGCAATTGCTATAAAAAGCTTAGATTAGTCTGCCAATTGCGCGTTTAAACCGCAAACACATACCAACCCTGCACGATCGTAGGGTTGGTATTTTTGGATTGAAATGTCATCGTCCGTAAGTTGTTGGCGGATCACCCCTTTGCGCCGCCTCAATCCTTTGAAGGATTTCCCGCATAACCCGCAGATCGCCACTTTGCCCGCTCGCCGTGATTTGCAGTTCCTTGATTGCCTGCGATATTGATGTGGCAGATTGTTCGGCAACGGTGACGCGGTAGGACAGGTTATCGAGCTTGCGAAGCTCAACCTCATTTACCTTGAAGCGTTCCTCGATCTTGCCGTCCGCATTGCCTAGCCGGCCTTCCACGGCAACCCGCCAGCGCTTCAGCTCGTCAATGTCACCATTGGTTTGCGCCCATGCATAACCGCCGCCTGCAATGATACTGACCAGCGTCGTGAGATTGATCCAGGTGTTGATGTTGTATTTCGGCGGTTTTGCCGCTGGTTCGTCCGTCACGTCCCGCCCCTTTGCAGTGCATTGATGGTGTCTGCCTTCGCGGCATTTGTAGCGCGGCAATCGGCCAGCGCCTTTCGGTCCTGTCCCCACAGCCGATATTCAGCCGTTCGATCTGTGCCATCAGGAATAAACACGGGCGCATTGCAATCGGCCATGATGCTAGCCGAGACGTTTGGTTTGCGATCAGCGGTCGGTTGTGCCGATAGCGTTGAGAGCGTTTCGCACCCTGTCAGGCATAGGAGAGCAGGCAGGAGCGGCACCCGCCCCAGCAGCAGCATTCGGTTTCGCATTATCCTGTTCCCTTTCCTCGGCAAGCGCTGTTTCCAGTCCTGCGACCTGCCCCACATGGGCGGCGATGTTGGCGACCAAGGCCGCATCGGCGGCATTGAGCTGTTTTTGCTGGGCCTCTATCTTGGCGAGCTGAAGCAAGTCGGCTTTACGTTGAGCCTCTGCCCACTGCTGGCGCACCTCGACCCGCCCGGCTTCCTTCGCCGACTGCACGGAATGCAGATGCCATGCGAACAGGCTGGCGAGTGCGGCAATCAGCGCGAGCCCGCGCCAGCCGACGGCTTTGAGGATCGTGAGGGCGATGGTCATTGCAGGCCACTCACGCAGATTTCGGCCTCGCCGATCCGCTGGGCGTCTCCCATCTCGCGCCGTTTGACGAGACCGTTGACCACTTGGCCGCCCGCCTTGTTCCATGCGGTTTGAGCCTCGCAGGCCTCGCGGAATTTCCCCTGCTTGGCGAGGGTGGCAGCGCGAGAGCGGACCATGCCGGCCACACCGAAATTGTAAGCGCCGGAGATCTGCGCCGCCTGGACGGAAACCGGGAAGGACGTGAACCCTGAAATCTGCTTCGTCAACGGCGTATAATAGTCCCGCTGCACCCGCGTGATCAGCATGTCCTCGCATTGATCGGCAGTAAACGACATGCCGGCGGTGACGGGCTTACCGTTGATCATGGTTTCGCCGTAGCAGATGTCGTAAATCTTGGCGAACGGATCCCAATGGGATTTAAGGACAAGCCCTTCCCACGGCTTGATCAGATGATCGACGGCAAGGACGACGGCAGCTGGCGACTTGCTCGCTTGATAAGTTCCCCACGCACCCGAGGCCGCAACGATAAAAGCCGCAGCGATCGCCGCCTTACCACGCTTGGATGAGGTGATCTTATTGATCGGCATCTGTGGTTTCCTTCGATGGTGCGGAGACGTTGCGTTGAGCAACGAGACGGGCGGCGGTGCTGGCCATGGTGGCGAAGCCTGACAAAGCCGCGAACATACCTCTTGGGATGCTGATCCACTGATCGATGATCGGCAGGGCGATCTCCATTCCGGTGAAGAAGCCCGCCAAAAGGTTGAGACGGATCGACCAAGCGTGCTTAAGCACCCGCCGCCATTCAGGGAGGAGGTCCATAATCGTTTCCTTTTGTGTGATTTCAGATTGGCTAGTCGGGGAACCACAATCCGATTTCAATGAATCTGGATTGGCTAATGACGCTCATAAAAAAGGCCCCCAAGAAGAGAGCCGTAAATTCAAAACGCTTCGGTTTCGTCTCAGTGCATTGAAGCGTCCAGATCAGCCACACGCCGCGCAATCCCGGCCGCATCGGTTCTACACATGGCCCCATGCTCGATAATCATTCCATGGGCGAAGCTGCGGTCCTATTCGTCTACGGATGTAGTTCGCTGTGTGGTTCCGGAATCTTGACACGCAGAATCGGAAAAATGAAATTTGTAAAAACCTGCTCAGCTCCACCGTTTCTGATATGAAAACCCCAATCATGCCAGGGTTGATTACTGGGATCTTCTGTTGGCCAACATGGAGAATTCGATGAATGATCCTGACGACCGATAAGGGGCCGTAAGCTGACAACCCTTCTGTGCAGACCGTTTATGAAATAGCTTACGCGACCGGCAAGAAGGCAATCGATTTACGGGATGGGCGCCGCCGTTCAGGTGATAGCGGCTTCGACGATCGCGCGATTCCTCCTGCGTTCCGTTGCCAACAGGCGAAGGGCACGTTTCGTCCGCAACGGTTCCGTATCCTCGATATTGCGGGCCAACACCCGATCTTCACGGTCAGCCCAAGACCACAGGCACACCAGTCGCTCGTCGGTCGCGATCCGCTGAAGAGCGTCCAACGCAAGCCGGTCTAAAGCTCGAATACCGTTGCGCAGCAATGGTTCGTATGTGGCATCGTCCAGAACATAATAGACCCCTTCATCGACGAGATGCCCGTGAGTTGTGAGACCGACCAGAACGTCCCGCGCTCGGGTTGAGTTCGCTCGTGCCAACCAAGCAAACAGATCAAATGGGTCAACCCTAAGCATCAGGAGCGCTTCAACGATGCATTCGGACACATAGGTAGCCATATCCCTACCCGTCTTACGCATCACACGTTCGAATGGCACGGAATCGCCGCCATCCACCCAGTTCAACGCGACGCGGCAGAACAAGGCGCGCAAGGCATCCTGCTCCTCTTTCGGCCAGCGCCAGAGTCCAAGTCGCATCGCGCCTTCCATGGGAAAGTACTCATGGTCGAAGTTCAGGAATGTTAGTTCCAGCCCTCGGGGCAACCAATGCAGGAATGTGTCGCGGCCACCAGAGCACTTGGGATGCTCTAAGTAGATCTGCCCGAAGCTTTCGAGCGTGGCGCGACGCGGATCGCCCGCGTTTCGTGTTTTCGCCTCCTCCTCGATCGTGAAGCATTGGCGACACCAATCCCATCTCGGACGGTAACGGGAGAAAACCGCGTGGAGCTGCAAAAGACAGCTATCGACATCAGGAGGATTGAGATCGAAGCGATGCAGGGTTTGCTCGGCCTTACGGTCTGATGGGCTACGGGGATGCTTCAAGGAGGCAGCGTCCCGAAAGCAAGACGGCTCACGGCATAAGGAGTTAAAACGTTCATTCGTTCTCCGCACGTAAGCATTGTCCGCTTTCTGCTAATGATCGCTCAAAAGCGGATTGACCGCAAGCCACCCCGAGTAGGACGTTCCGTTTGATAAACCGACCGACAGCTTTCAGGAACTAATGCAGGTGGTGCGAACGACCGGCATGAAGGCGCAATCCTGCCTGCTGGCACAAATACCCAAGCAGTTGCGACGTTGCAGGTTGACTGCACAATACGCCATGGTGGATGGGCCCTGCGCAACGGTTACTACTTGCGCCCTCGGCCAGAAGAGGACCTCGTCTCCTTCGCCACGTCGGAAAATCCCGGGGGCTTGGTCTTTACCCATGTGACGAATTTCTGCATGGCCGGGTCTTCGAGTATCGCGGTGATCGTGAAGAGTTTCTTTGCCAGTTGCGCGTCGGTGAAGATTGCATGTATCTGGCTGTGGCAGACACGATGCAGGCACACGGTGATCTTGCCACCCTTGCTCTTCGGGACAAGATAGTGGTCGTCTTTCTGATCGTCCGGGATCACCCGCTCGCACATCGGGCAAAGCACGGGCTCGAGCTCCACGTCCCTTGAATCCATCTCTTCTCTATTCTTGCGGGCCATCAGTTATCCATCGACCTCATCATCTGGAGCGCGCCTGCAATCTCACTGTGCAAACGTCGGCTAGAGATATCCGCACCAGTCTCGGGGATCAACGAACTCTTGCACCTTGAGCATGCTCTACGGGGCGATTTACGAAAGCGAGAGGTTCTCAATAGTTAGCGCAATGGCCGCAAATGTGCCACCTCGTCGCCTACCCATTGCATTTTCCGCTTTCGGGACGTTGTTAATGGGGACCTTATTTCCGCAATGAAGGCGCAAAGCCGACGTAAGCATTGTGTTCACAATATCCAGTCCAAGATTTCTTGTAGCATCCACCCATCCCTCCCCGCAATAAATCAACACGCGCGCGCCAGCCAGCGTGATCCGCTTATCCTGCACGCACATTATCGGCCCAGGCAGGCAGGTAGACCGAAAACAGTGGCATGACCACCAACAACCCAATCGAGATCGCAGCAGCGGATAAGGTCAAGGCGGATATCGCCGCAGGTGACGAAGAGCTTGTTCCCGCCGAAGTCGTCAACCAGCTTCTTGCCGGTGAACATCCGGTCAAGGTCTGGCGCACGTTTCGCAAGATGACGGCGCGGGAATTGGCCGAACAGGCCGGTATCAGCGCGCCCCATGTTTCCGAGATCGAGAGCGGCAAGAAGGACGGAAGCTTTACGACGATGAAGAAGATAGCAGAAACCCTTAGCGTCGATCTGGACGGTCTGGCGTAGCTCTCTATTCTTCGTGAACCGTAAGGGGCATCACAGATCCGCCATGGTCTTCGATAGGCAGAGTTGTTGCATCCGACACCAAGTCCGGCGCTTCGCCCCTGACATAATCAGGATCGTGCGGAGCCAGCCGCCGCAGCGCCTCTGCCAGCCGGTTCGACAGGCTTTCCACTGCAACCGCATACTGATCGGCCTGCTGTTCCAGCAGCTTGCTACGCTCACGCAGTGCTGTTTCCAGAATGCTCATGGCTCAAGCCTCTGCGCTTTGGGCTTCGGGCCAGGTGAAGGCCGGAAGCTCCGCGAGGAAATCGGTGATCGTCGGAATCGGACGCTGGTCGGCAATCACCTTTTCCAGCTCAGTCAGCGAATAAACCCACACGTCAGACCGCCAATCCTTCAGGGCAGCGGCTTCCGCTGCAAAGGTCGCATGCTTGTCGTCAACATAGGTAACGGCGTTCGTCATGCTATCATAGCCACGCTCGCGGGCCTTGGCGTTCATGGCCTGCTGAATGGCAAGCTGAAACCGGCTTTTCAGCACATCGTTGGAAACCGGCTCATTGACCCAGCCATCGACGGTATTCAGCACATAATCAGGGATGGCAGGCAACTCGGTCGTGGATGACAGATAGGCTTTCTCATCAGTCAACAACTGGTCCTGGATGGCCTGCTGTTCTTCTGAGGTCAGCCCGTTGGTCATGTGAGCCGCGACCCCATACCAGAAGTCCCGCGCATTGAGGATCTGTTGGCGACCAAGCCACCAGGCCGCCATGGCCGTCCATCGGCTGGAGCGATTGGCAGTCACTTCCACGATGACGCCATCGACCATGGCCTCATACATGCTGCTGATATTGTACATGTCTGTTTTCCTTTCGTTACCAGTCAAGTTCTCGAAACACGCAGTATTTGATCACCATGCTGGCGCTGTAGTTGTTCTTGAATGTGAGGGTTTTGGTGGAGAGCGTCAGGCGGGCGTAGTACCAATTGCCCGGCACCTGATTGAGGTTGTTGCGCAGCACGATGAACGGGTAATAGGTATAGGTGCCGGTCAGGGTGACACTCACCGTCGCGCCTGATGCGACCGTGACCAGCCCCTGTTCAAACGGTACGAGACCGGAGAGCGTCTCGTAGAAAGCCAGCTGCGTGGGGTCGGTGACAGTAGTCACGTCATAGCCCGCTTTCGACACCCGGATCTGATAGCTGTTGCCGTTCTGGCCGATGAAGATCCTGTTGGTCATCACGCGCCCCGGTTCTTGAAAATCATGTAACAGAACTGAAATCTGTTGGTGTCGGTCGACGTGTCGAGAATAACGAGCTTGGCCCGCAGCGTCGTATTGTTGAGCAGCCATGCCCCGGTATAGCGCAGAATCGAGCTTTGACCGTCGCTAGCGCTTTTGGCACTGACCATTGAGCTGCCTAGGTCGTTCTGCCCCCACATGGTTGGGTAAAAACAACTACCGACCGGCAGATCGGAAAGTCCGCTCAAGCGATTGTAGAAGGACGCATGGAAGATCGGCGTATAACCAAGATCGGGAAAGGTGATCTCGCTATAGTAGATCGTCGCTGTCAGCGTCGATGAATTGTAATAGATGTTTTGCATGTTGACGCTGCCCTTGACGTGCAGGTCCAGCGTCTCAAACCGCGTATCCATCAATCTGCTTTTCGTTGGCGCATAGACATCATCGCCCGGCTGGCTAATGAAGATTCCGACTTCGCCGTTCAGGCTGCCAATGTGAATTCTGTTGGTCATTGGGAGATCGCAAATACGATGTATCGGATAATGCCGGGCCAACGAGCGTATGCGCCGTTGACAGCAGGGCCGCGAAATATAGTGATTATGCCGTCTTCTATGGTGGCTGGTACGCCGCCCCTGCCACCAAGGTTCCCACCCAATGGTGCCGTGCATCGGATCTCGCCAATGCCCTGCGATTGGAAGCTGTTGGAACGAGGCGTGTACTCGTGAAAAACATACGCGGCAGGGGCGTAACCCACGGTCGGAAATGTGATCGTTAGTGAGGTATTTGTAGCCGTGGCGTACTGATCGCCGTCAGCACTACTATACCGTGGCGCGGGGTCGGTGACCTGACCCCGCGCGATGATCAGGCCGGTAAAGCCCCAATTGCTGTCAAAGACCTTATTCTGATCCGCGACGGAAAGATTCGCAGCGTCATAGCCTTGCTTGGTCACGATCATCCGTCCAGGCGTGATCGATAGCCTGTTGCTCATTACTGTCTCCAGTCTCGTTAATCGGTGATCAGGATCGTTCCGGCATTTAGCGATATGATCATCTTGCCGTTTGTGCTGCGGATCTCACCGGCTGTCACGGTGCCAAGGTTCGCAGTGATGGCGCTTAGGCTATTGACCGACAGCTGGTTGGCGGTGATAGCTCCGTCTACGATCAGCTCGGCGGCGTTGCGCTTGTTGACGACAAAGCCGCCGACATAGACGTCGTTTGTCGTCGTGGTGCGCCAAACGTATGCCGCCATCTGAGCGTAGGCGGCATTCGACGGAGCGGTCAGATTGACTGTTGCCGTTTTGATGCCTGCCGATTGATCGCCCGAAAGGAAATCAATGTAACTGATCAATGCGCCGGATCGGTCCAGCCATTTGATGCGCAATAGCGGCGAAACCACACTGTTACCGTATGCCGATCCCGTCACCCGGTATTGCGCCCCGGCCTGCACCGGAAACCTTTTGCCAAGGAGTTCACCGCCGTAACCGGTCGCACCGGCAACATAGGTGAACTTCATCTGCGACAAAGAGGCCATGCCGCCAAGATACGGGTCGGTCCAAGACGCCCAGCCAGCGCCCGGCCAAGAGTTGCCAGGATCCTGCATCTGGTTGTCAGGCACCAGGTTGGAGAAGTCGGTCAACACCAGCTGTTTGGCCGTCACCGAATTGGCAGCAAGCTTGTCCGCACCGATGGTGCTTGCGGCGATGTTTGTGCCGGTGATTGTTGTGGCGGAAATATTACTGCCCGTGATCGTGCCTGCCGCAATGTTTGCCCCGACAATCGCACCCGCTGCAATCTGCGTTGCCGTCAAAGTCCCGGCAACAAGGCGATCAGCCGTGATCGTTCCGGTGACAATGTTGCCGTTCTGGATGAGGGTCGTTCCGCCATCCGACCATACCGTTGCACTGGTTTGGTTTACCGTGGCAACCCCAAAGAACATCTGCGTGACCCAGGCATAAGTGTTGCCTGACCCTGTAGCGAGATTGAATCCTTCGCATCTGAAGAACACTCTCGCGGCGACGGCATTTGCAGGCGCTTGCCCCTTCACATAGCCCTGCTGATAACGGGTGAAATCGTAATTTGGATTTCCACCCAAGTTAGTGGCGTCATATTGCTGACCCGAATAACCTATGGTGGTCCCAGCCGCATTGATCCACTGAATGTAAAAAGTGACTGCGCGGCAACTCTGTGCGTAGTATCTACCCGAGAACTCATAGTAAGCACCGGCAGAAACCGCGAAACTCTTTGGACCTCCAGTCAATGGGTTCAGCGGACCCATATCCGCATATTGGGCGTTGTTCACATTTCCGGTTAATTCAAAAGAAGAACCGTTTGCAGGTGCGTAACCGTCTGTTCGTTTGGTGAGCGAGTACACGCCGCCGTTAGCGTAGTAGACCCCCCAGCCTGTGGTGCCAGCTGATGCATCCGAGTTCGTGAGCTGATTTGCGCTAACGCCGACTGCCAATTTGTCAGCCGTAATCGCTCCCCCTGCAATCTTGGACGCAACGACCGCACCCGCAACAAGTTGATCGGCATTAACCGCACCAGCTGCGATTTTACCAGCAATCACTGAGTTGGCCGCAAGCTTATCCGTGGTCACCGACCCAGCCGACAGCATGTTTGCAAGGATGCTGCCGTCAACAATCAACTGTGCGGCATTGGCCTTTTGCAGGTACATGTAGTCCACCAAGAGATTGGTGGTGTTTGCGTTGTTCGCGTTGCTGTAGATTTGAACAGTGACAAATCGAGCGGCGGCAGGAGCGACAACCTGACCGGAATATTTGGAACGAGTTCCCGTGATAATCGCGTTGTTAACCGGGTCTTGATTGCTCAGTTCCGTTTTGTTTGCATCGAGCCAACGCAGACGGAAATAAAAACCGCCTACAGACGTTGTTCCGCTGTTGGTATAATATTGGACACCCCAACCGTACGTCGCGCCGCCTTCAACCGGGATGGCGTTTGCCGTTTTGAGCAGGATGGACAAGTCATAGGTATTGTATGGGGTCGTCACTTTTTGAAGAACGAGGCCTCGATTACCGTTGACGTTGATACCGCCTGCAAAATAAATCGCGCCTTTGCCAGCGGCAGTGTTCAGGTCGTAAAGGCTGCCGAGATCATCAGTGTTGAAATTACCGTTGGGAATCAGGTTGGTGTAGTCCGTTACAGCCAGGCTTTTTGCTGTAATGGAGCCGACCGCTAGGTTGTTGCCCGTGATGGTGTCAGCCGCAACCTTGCTGCCGGTGATGATCCCGTCAGCGATCTTCGAGGCGACAATGGCAAGGTCAGCGATCTGCGAGCCGATCAACTGCCCGGTCAGTTCAGCCGTGGACACCGTCTTCACATAGGCCGCACCGTTCCAGCGATAAGCCTCACCATTGAACGTGACATAGGCAGACACGCGGCTGGTCGGCAGTTGGGTGACAACCTTAACCGGCTCAATCTCAGCCGCTAACTTGGTCGCATCGACCGCCTCAGCAGCAAGCTTTGCTCCGGTCACCGCCGCGTCGGCAAGCTTGTCGGCGATGACAGACTTAGCCGCCAGGATCTCTTGCGTCACCGCCTCGACCTGGAGCTTGGACGTACTGACAGCGGCGTCCGCGAGCTTCAGATTGGTGACCGCCTCGTCCATGATCTTGGACGCCGTCACCGCCGCGTCGGCGATCTTCGATGACACAATCGAACCGTCGAGAACATCAGTTGATTCCGACAGATTCAGCGTGGTGACGGAAAGCCAGTCGGACGCGACGGTTTCCCGGCTGGACACCGGAACCAATTTGCCCTGCACTTCATATTCTGTTAGCGCCAGGCACCAAGTGCCGGACAGGGTCCAGGTCGCAGCGCCAGCGTACGGATGCGCATCGCTATCATAAACAACAACGCCCGTGGCTTTGATGCGCACCTTGACCCAAACCCGCGCCACGTCATCCAGATCGGCGGTGCAGGAAACAACAATAGCGGGCCTGCGATCCTGGCTGTCGCTATCGGTGACAGATCCGGCGACAACGCTCCAGCCTGTCGTGGACTGCGCAACAGGCACCCCGCTGGAGACACTGCCGGTGACCGGTGGTTTATAATCTTTGCTCTGGTTCCAGCTGTAATCGGTCGGATCGACTTCGGTGATATCGAGGACAACATCAAGGTTGGGCTGATCGAGAACACCATCGACCCGAAACCGCTTCTCGACATAGCCATTGCGATTGCTGGACGTGGCGACAATGTCACCCGGTTCCAATGCCCCGAACTTTGGCGGCATGGAAATGGTATGACGGCGGGCGCGACGGGCTTCCTTCAAGGCCGATTGCATCAGCCGCTGCACCTGTCCAGCGTAAGGCACAAAATCGAGACTGACATCCGACAGCAGACGACGGTTGCCGTCTTCCACCTCATAATCGCCGTTATAGAGCGGCGGGGCTTCCGTCATATTCCAGGCGTCATCCGGCGATGGATAGGAGGCGGAAATCCCGTTGACGGTATCGGACAGGCCGAAGAATGGCGCAAAGCTCTGCTCTTCCGTGGACAGAATATCGGCATCCGAGAAGGTCATGACAGGTTCGTCCGACACGCCGATAAACGGCTTATAGGTGCCGCCGATCTCGGCAAGCCGACCGTTGCAGGCGGTTAGCATCGCTTGCGCCGCATCCTGCAAGGCAGCACTGACCTGCACCTCAGCGCCGGAGCGATAGGTGGCCTCCATGCCATCAGCGCCTTCGATCAGGGTGCGGCATTTGCCGATCTGGGCAATCCAGTGGCTGGCAGGCAAGCGCCGTTCGGTGACGGTCTGGAGGCCATAGAGCCATTGACCGTTCCAGCGGATACCGCGCATCAGGGCATAGAGCTGGACAACAGGCAGCCGGTCGCCATCGCCGCCCCAGGTCGAGGCGTCGCTCCAGCGCTGCGGGCCATTGCCGCCGACAGAACTATCCTTGGAGGGATCATAAAGCCGCATACCATCCAGCACGAACTTGAAGGACGGAAAGCCGGAAAACAGCTCCTGGTTCACGCGCGAGGTGGCAATCACATAGGCAACGCCATGGCCGACGCGGGTATTCTCGTAAGGGCGGGCCGTGGACGAGACACGGTTGACTAGAAAGCTATCCGCTTCAGTCTGCGTGCCATCGTAAAACTTCAGCCAGAGGTAATCGGTATTGCCCTTGCGGTAATCGACAACCGGCCATCCGTATTCGGCATGCGGATGATCGAAATCGATCTCGCAGGCGACACCATTGACCACTGCCACCAGCAGCGACTTGATCGGCGCATCGGCCAGCGCAATGACCTGGGTGACATAGGCATTCGGTGTCTTGCCCGCATTGCCCCAGGTATTGGCATAAACCAGAGAACCAGCCGTCGCCGTCATGCCAAAAATGATCGAGCGCGGCACGGTGCCACCGGACTGCAATTGCCCATTGACGGCAAAACTTGCTGTGGAAGCCTTGTTCTTGCCCGCCACAGCCGAGGCCAGATAGTTCAAACCAACGCCGACCGCACCCTTCAGAAGGGCAGTACCAATCCCGGCCCATGTAAGGCCGCCCACAAAGGTCGAGATCGCACCCGCCGCGCTGGTGACAAGTGCGCCGATAGCAGTAAAGAATGTCATGGATGGAATACCCTTAGAGGGGTTTGATAAAATGCGTCTCGGCAGGCGCATAGCCGCGCCGGACATAGAGGCTCGACACATCGTTGGTGGCAAGCGCCGCCATGCCGATAGAGACGCATCCGATGGATTTGGCCCATGCCTCATAGGCATCGAGCATGATAAGGCCGGAGCGACCCCGCGCCTGCGGTGCGATAAACCACACCGTTTCCTTGGCCACCAGACCAGCCCCGAAGGGATGATCAAAGGCCGATGCGAGCAACAGGCCACACACGATGCCATCGCGTTCCAGTAGCAACGCACATGCCATCGGATTGTCGAGGTGCAGCCGGTAGAGCGCATCGGCCTGCGCCGCTTCGAACCGGAAGGCATAGCCCGCCGCTGCATGACTGTCCCGCAGCAAGGCGATGACGGCAAACCGGTCGGCAATCGTGCCCGGCCTAACCATTTTTAGCCAAAGCCTTGGCCAGGAAATCCGCCATGCTGTTTGCCTTTGACGTGGTAATCTTGCCCTGTGTCTGTCCCCAGAACAGTTCCCAATCGCCAACCACCGCCGCATCCTGATAGAAATTATCGGTGGAGCTGCGCAGCTTCTGGCTGGCATCCGACCGGGTGTCGGGATTGGAGCGGGTGATTTCCTGCATATGGGAGGCGCAGGTCAACGTCACCGCGCCGGTATCTCCTTCGGCTGGGGTCTTGATCTCTATCGTGTCGACAAAGCCCAGGAACCGCAGTTCTGCCGGAGACACCAGCTTGCGGGTTTGCGGAGAAAACAGACCGCGATAGATTTCCACGCGGGCCTGTTTGCAATCGTAGAGCCGCACGGCCTGCGCCACCATATCGTCAATCTGGGACATGGTGATGGTGACGTTCTGCGCCTCCAGCGTCGAGACCAGCGGGATTTCTGTGATGCTGATCAGCGTGCCGGAACCGTAAAAGCTCCTGATATCGGCGTTGCCGGTGTCGGGATGGACCACCTCGGCAGTGATGTTACCGACATCCGACCAGAAGCCAACGGAAACCGGGTTTCCAGTGGTCCGGTCGCGCGCAATAATCCAGAGAAAATCACGCGCCACCAATTGCCGCGCCGCCAGCGCGTTGGTGATTGCAGCAGGATATAAGCGCATCAACGCACCTCGATACCTTGGAAAGACACAGAGCCGCGCCCGGTGGACGAATCGGCTTCAGAGGAAATCGACCCCGGCACGATCATCATCGTGCAGGAGGGCCGCAGCAGCGTGACAGCAGACCCCGCAGCGGTTCCCGGCCACAAATGCGGGCGAAGCTCGAACGGCCCGGCAATACCGGATCCATTGGCAACCGCACCCTCGACAACGCGGTAAAGCCCGCTGCCTGCAATCTGGATCATGTCGCCAACCGAGACCACATAACCAGCCCCCAGCCCGGAGATCGTCACGCTCTTATTGTTGGCACCAATGGCAGACAGGACCACGCCATTGTCCGGCACGGGCTTTCCGGTAGGATAGGCAATGGGCCGGGACCGTGACAGGGAATACCCCCGGAAGTATTGCAAGCCACCTTCCAACGCCTCGATCCGCGCCCGCCAGACGTCGAGCGTATTGGGGCCAAGTTCCTTTGTTTTGTAAGTCGCCGACCACAGCGGCGACCCCAGATCCTTGGTGTAAGTCACCCCGCCCTCTGTCCGGGATTGCTCCTGGCGAAACAGCGGCTCGAACTTAGTGGTCCAACCGGGGAAGTCGGCGAGCAGGTCAATGGGATAGACGACGGTCATACCTTCACCCCTCTTGCCCGCGCGCCCTTCATGGCATTGAGCACCTTGGTGTCAAATGTCTTGCGATCTTGCGCAAGCGCATGCTGCAAGCGACTGACCGCCTCGGCGTCCGCACCTCGGGCATCAATAACCGGCGCATAGGTGACGCTTGTGGGTGCGTTTTTATTAGCCGCAGCCCTGGACAGATCCGGCATGCGCGGTGCACTGGGCCCGACATAGCCGCCGCTGGAATAGCCCTTCAGCCGCTTGCGCATGGCGTCCAGGCCAGCAGGCCCGCCAGCCTTGCGCACAGAATCCGCATCAAAGACATACTCGCCCTTGTGCACGACGCCCGCTGGCTCATACTTGCCCCCTGCTCCGGTATAACCGCCATCGGCGAATAGGCCTGTCATTCCTATGTATTTCGACAGGCTTGACGATCCACCTCCGAAAAAGTTCGTCAACCAGCCGCCGCTGCTGGTGGCGGACGATCCGCCAAACAGGCCGTCAAAGGCACTGCTCAGGGCAAGTTCACCCAGCTTCTTGAGAACGCCGGACAGGGCGCTTTCAAAACTTTGCGCGCCCATGACCACGTCCGAGAACGCCGACTTGGCAGTATCGTAAAACTCTTGAGCTGTCTGTTGCGACCGCTGTTGAGCCTCTTGGACCCGTCGCAACACGTCTGCCTGTTCGGCGTAGGCGGAGGACACCTCCTGGATTCGCAGAGATTGCGTTTCGGAGATTCCGGCATTACGCCAATTTTCGTCACCATTCTTGCGGGCTTCCTCGCGCACGTCAGCCAAAGCCTGCTTCTCAAGGTCGAGCGCCATGCGGCGCTGTTCCTGCTGATAATAAGTCTGGCCTACGACCTGCTGTTCCTGCACCAGCGCCGCCGTGCGATCACGCACGCCTTGGATATCCGTCTCAAAACGGCTATCTGTGTTTTTTGACACCGATGGTGTTTTGTCAGGCTTAGAACGGGTTTCATCCGCCTGGACGTTAGATTGCGCTAACTTGCGGATTTGATCATCCGGCAAATACCCACCGGTCCTTTGCAAATCGGCTTTTATCTTGGCGATTTCTTTTTCAACAGCAAGCTGATGTTTCGAGAGCGTGTTTTGCCGCTGTGCTTCATCCGCATAGGCCTTGCCGATTCGAAGCATCTCTTCGCTGTTTTGCCGTGACTTATAATCCGCCTGCTGACGAGCAGAAAAATTGGGTGACAGTGCTTCAGAAATATCTGCCCTGGCGTTTTTGGCCGCTACAGTCACCTGGTTAAAGGCGTCAAGAATTGGAACGAGGCGATTGACATAATCAATCGCGTTAAGATTTACACCCGCAACACCCCGCAGCGCTTCTTTCGTGTCCGCAGCGCTCGCCTGACCATCTTCGAATTTCTGAATAAGTGCATCAATCTGGCTAACTTGGCCAGCCGAAATCATGTTTGAATTACCTAGTAACGCCAATTCGTCACGCATGGCCCCAAGATGTTCTCGCACCAGGTCGATCTCAGATGTATCGCCAAGCGCAAGCACACCCGTTTTCGCAGCCTTGAATATCTCGACAGATCGTTGCAATTGGAGATTCAACGCCAGAACGGGCTTGCTGATTTCAGTCTGCTGGATCTCCTTCAGCTTCACCAGCGCCTCATTGGCAACAATGTTCCCATCGCGAACGCCAGCCGCGTAACGTGTGATGGCGGAAAGGGCGGTTTTATCCTCAGATGAGGAAAAAACACCACTAAATCCGCTCAACTTTGAGGTTGCCTGACTGATGATCGATCCGAATTCATCGCCCTGATCGAAGAAACTCAGCTTGCCGCCGCCCTTTAGGCGGTCGATTTCGTCATTAAATTCACGGATCTTTTGAACCCGCTCTGTCTTAGCCAATTCATCAAGGGACTTGGACGTTTTATCAAGATCCGGGGCCGCTTGCTTCGTCAGCAAGCCTAAGCGCTCTAGCTCGGAAGCGACGTGCTTGGCATTGGCCGCCGCTTCCGTAGACGACGACGCGAATAATGCCAGCGCCCCGACAACAGTGCCGCCGATGATCAGACCAAGCGGACCAGCCGCCGCACCGATGCCGCTGATGGCGGTCGCAATACCGGCCATGGACGATGCAGCCCGCAGTGCCGCGATCAACCGGACAACTGCTGCTGTGGCGAGGCCAAGATTGGCGAGCATGCCTGCAATAGAACGACCGACCAGTGCACCGGCGATCACACTTGCCAGCAAAAGGACCGTGTCTGCCGTGCCGTTAAAGTCATCCGCAAGGGCATTCAAGCCAGCAACCAGGCGCTGGGATGCGCCGAGGCTCTCATCCGTCTGACCGATATAACGGATGAAGGCGTTGTTCACCTTGGTCACGCCCTGTTCAATCGTCTGGGTGGTATTGGCCGCCATGCCCTGGATGGTCGGCAATCCCTTCAGAAAGGACTGGAAAAAGTCGCGGTTGGACACTGCGCCGTCATTGACCAATTGTTTGAGCTTGCTGACAGAACCGCCCGCAGCACTGAGACCATTGGCAACGGCGATCAGGATCGGCCGCCCCCCTTCATTGATCGAATTGAACTGCTCCGCCTGAACACGTGTCGAACCAAGCAACTGACCAAGCTGGGTCAATGCACCGGATGCGGCTCCCACACTCTTTCCCTCAACCCTAAGGGCAGTCCCCACGCCGTCCGTGAATTTCAGCAGGTCGCTTTGACTTGCGCCCAAATTATTGGAGGCCTGCGCTGCTTTACCAAACAATTCAACCATCGCTCCCACCGGAGCCGCATTGTTTTGGGCAGATTGGTATATCTTATCTAAAATCTGCACCTGATTTTCGCCAACGACGCCAGCAACAGCGAGACTATTTTTCGCGTCGGTCCAGGCGTCAGCATAGGCAAGCACATCATTGACCTTGATCGCAGAAGCAATATTCTTCAGCGGCGCGATCAAGCCATTTGCTGCGGATGATCCAAGCGCGCCAAGACGCTTATCCATCTGCTGATAACGTTTCTCGATAGCTCGAGCTTGGCTATCGGCGATATCAGCCGCTTTCTGCATTTCCCGCTGATACCCTTTGATATCAGCCGAAAGTTGCACTACGAGTTTTTCAACGTCGGTTGCCATGGAATGTCCATAAAGGTTGGGAGAGGTATGCGAAAAACACTATTAGCCGCGTCGGTCATCCTTTGCGGATGCGTGGCGCCCAAGGAAAATAGAGACTTGGATCGTAGGGAGATGGTCGCAGTAGCAGGATGGCAGTCCGGAGAAGTCGAGGTACGCAATCATAGCCCCGTTTTAGGATACTTCTCATACAGGCAGGGCATGACGCCATCAGGATTGTTTTACACAACGTATTCAGACAACACTGGATCGTTAGGGCGAAACGCCGACATTTTTTCCAGGGATTGGTCAGTAGCGTGCAGAATAGACAAGATGAATGACAAAAAAGACTGCGAGATTTTTGCTAAACGCTCGCCGATACTCATCGACTACAAATTCTCATCTACACCACAGATTGTTTGCGTCCAAGGACATGACTTTCCAGGGCGAACTGCGCTAATTCGGATCGACGGAAATGCACCCATCCGGACTGGGGAAAATGGTTGCGTGTCGGCGCAGCAGGTGATGGATCAACTCAAAGCAGGAACGAAAGTTTCAACCCGTAAAACTCATTGGCCTTACGACCAAAATCGCGACCAAGAAGGCGACCTGGTAGGTTTGGGAGAAGCAATGCAATTGCTTGAATACATCAGATCTAGGATCCAATCGCCAGCCTGATCGTTTATCTCTCTTCCAACCAATCCCACAGATCATCTTTTTCCTTCTCGGAAAGCGCTCCTTCATCTTCCGGCACGTTCGCGGCCATCCATCCGTCGAGAGCAGAAAAATATTGAAAGAGCGACATGGCGCGGACTTGTTGAGGTGAAAAGCCGATCGCCGCACCATTGCCGTAAATCGCGGCAAACCTCAATTTTCCGTTGGGAAGATCGTCAAGGGCTGCCCCTTTTGATTTGCCGCGTCTTGCTCCCCCGGCGTTTCATCCGGCGCGCCGACAATACCAGCCGAGAGGATGGTTTGAGCAAAGAGGATGTTTTCCAACGGCGGACGCTTTTCCACCCATGTCCTGACAAGATGCAATGCGTCCGTTGGAGCCATTCCGCCGCCAACAAGACCGAGGCGGATGGTGTTGGAAATGTCACCAATACGCCAGCTGTCACCATAAAGCCGGGACAGAATAACATATGGCCCGGCGTCACACGCTTCTTGCAGAAGTTCCAATTCACCCCAGCCCAGGCGGAAGGTGTGGTCACCATCCGCCCAAGGAATTGTGATTTGAGCATCTCGGCTCATGTGACCACACGAACCATGGGGCCATCGCTCTGCATGGACACGCTCGCCGTTGCCCGCTTGCCGTTATCTCCTGCACCTTCGAATTTCTCGACATGCATATTGCCGGTCCACGTGATCGTTTTGGCCGGGAACTGCCATTCGACCTTGACTGGGATGCTGTCGACATTTTCAACTGCATCCAGCCACGTCTCGACACTTTCGCCAGCAAGAACGCCTTCGCCAGTGATGGACATAGACAGAGACGACGCATCGCGACCGAGCCAATCCACCTTGTCAGGATCGTCGCAGTCAGGAATAGAGCTATCTTCCAGCGCCTTGTCGATGGAGATAGAGCGCTGCGTAAAACCGCACGGGGCGCTATAGACGATGGGAGTAGCCGAGTTGCCGAGAAGCACGCGGATTTTACCCCCCCGAATGGTGGTTGCTTGTGCCATATTGGCCTCCTGTTGTTGAGTTGGGTTAGTGGTTTTCGACGCCAGCGCCAAACGTCATGGCGATATGCGTAGTCACTCCGTCTGAGGCGCGGACATCGTCCCGCCGCGTAAGCTTGAAATAGACGAGAGCATTATCGGAGAGGCTCAACTCTTCTTCGTTGAGCACAGCCCTGATCACCTTGGCAATCTTGCGCCCCTCGGCATAGCCTGGATCACGAGACCAAATATCAATCTGTATCGTCAAGTCTGAAGCATCGAAACACTCGACCTGCTCTTGCAGAACTTGAGTGCTGCCAAAAGAAATATATGGGAACTGCAAACTACCGCTGCTCTCCAATGGCACCTGGTCGTAAATCCGATCGGCCACAAGAGCTTCAATCTCGGTAGACGCCTTCAAAGCTGCCACGATAGCAACCTGCAATTCATGTGATGCGTCCTGGGTCATAGTTTCACAGCAACCTTTCTGGCGCTCTCGCAAGTAGCCTTGCTGACCGCACGCACGGCCGGTTTCTTATTTGCTCGCCAAGATAAATTGAAATATGGACGGGCTGTCGTCCCAGGATGTTTCGATCCCGAAAACATCCTGCCATTGATAAGTGCCGCCGTGCCGAATTCGGCCCAGCGCGCATAGTCAGCTAAGGAAGACAACCAGATGGTAGAGATCACTGGCAGACCTAGGTTTCGCCATTGCGCTGCGCCTGCGCATCCTTACCTGCCCACTCAGCCTTGCCAGCGGCGATTGCCTGCGCCGCGCAATCTCGCTTCACTGTGCCTTCCCAACCGGCCTTATAGCCCGTTGTGGACTGACTGATGGGCTTGTAGTCGAAGTCTTGTGTGAATTTCACGCGAGCCATTATTGCCTCCTACGCGATTGACGGGTCACGCAGCGTGTAAAGCAGCGCTGATACTGCGCTGGCAGATCGCCGCGTTCAAAATATCCATCAGGATCTTGATTATGGTTCTTGTAAAGACAGCCAATCAACACGCTGGCCGATACCCTTACCAAATTCGGTATCTCTGAAGCAGCTGCAAGCAAGTAGTTGTCGCCTGACTTGAGCTATCTCGCCACCGATTTTGAAGCTGCGTTCAGCCGCAAGACGAGCAGCCCATCATCCTCTGTTCCCATTGGCAGAATAAGGAGGGATGATTTAAGTTTCGCAAGAGTGGCAAAGTGCAAGGCGATGGTTACTCGTTCGCTGAAGAAGCGCTAACACGCGCCAGCAGATACGAATTGACTTCCTTTGTCCGCGCAAACAGACGAGAAAATTCTTTCTCCAGAATTCCTCGACCATGCTCACGATTTCAGCACTGAAGGTTTTACCAGCCAAAACAATCATCTGATGACCGACTTTCGCCGTCTCAACTCCCTCTGGCGGCGGCGCTCGTTCTGCGCCTCTGCCCAACTGAAGTCCCGGAGGTCGTCATCAAACCCGCAAACCGGCTTGCTTTCTTCTGGTCGCCAAACTTCGATGTTAAACCTTTTATCCTCGATTTCTGGGTGATTTGTAAAGGCCGCATCAATTGCATTTCCGTTATGCTGCGCAGGCTTGCGGTCAAACTCTCGTAAAATACCTTCGATTGCCGCCGTCTTTCGCCAATCCCCGAGCTGTCGGCTGATCCCTTCGACCTGTCGGCACCACTTTGCGAAGGCCTGGCCGCCGGCCTCCGATCGCGCCCAGGCCCATAGCGCGCGGCGCTGCAACTCGTTTGGCACCAGCTTCATCAGTTCCATGGATGCCTGCCAAATGCCCATGTCGTTCGTGGTATTGCGCACCTTGGCCGGGTCGAGCCAGGCCCAATTGGCCGCGTGTTTGTCTTCCGAGGACCAGCCATTCATGTCGGCGGTATCATGGACATAGCCATGGTTCATCGCCTTCACCCCCGCCGGCCGTGCTGTGTTCGGCAGCTTCCGGTCAACTTCGGCCGCCTTCACGAAAATCTCGATAATCTCTGCCTTCTTCATGTGCTCATCCTTCTGTCGTCTTGGAGATCGGGTTGACTGTTGCCGAAAAACCGACAGGCCCTTTCCCAGATCAAGCCGACCAGCGCGGCCCGCTTGCTCGTTATGCCATCCAGGCCAAGGCACCAGAGCTGCAGCCGGCCGACTGGCACCTGGTCGAAAAACGAAAAAAACCGGTCCAGGTCGTTTTCCATCAACGCCGGGTGGTTTTTCTTGAATGCGAGAATGATGTCGCTCGTCGCCCATAACGCCGTCTCGTCTAGGGCGGCGCGATTGTCGGCGGTCTCAACCAGAGTCATGATCACAAAGCGCGCATGCGCCTCTCCATGGCGACGCCGGATGCGATCCACCGAGGCCACTGCCCGCGTCTGGCCAGGCTTCGGCATCACATTCTTCGGCACGATCTCAACCTCGAATTCGGATAGGATAGCCTCGACTTCGGGATACACCGTCATGCCTTGGCCCTCCGTTCCACTTCAATCAGCCGCGCTTTACCGCGCTGCTTCACGAACGGTCGCAGCTCTTGAAATACCGCATCTGCGGCTACCTGCGCCGCCGCCATCGCGCCATCCCTGACGAGCGACCCATTGATATAGGCAATAATAGCCTCGCCCGCTGCGGCCTTTGCCTCCGACCGAGTGGGATAAACGATTGGGTGACCGCCCTTCCCCTTCAGGATCTCGTTGTCGCATTTATGGGCCTTGCGGAACCAGGCGATGAAGCCCCCAGCGACAGCCTGAGCCCCGATTGCGAATTCGTTCATCAAAACAACTCCCTTGAGTTTTGCGCCTGCTTGAACCCCGGCCCGTAGCTGGTGGACTTGCCATCCCAAGCGATCTCTTTTCGCCTTGGGAATTCGCTTTCGCGCGACAGAGACAGGATGATATCGGCCTTGCCGGTGACGCGGTTCATGGCGTCTTCCCAGACCGGGTAATCGTCGGAGTGTTCAGCCGGCTCCATGCCAGCGACGATCGGGCGGGACTGGAAGACGATCAGGACTTGATCCGCGTCCTTATCCATGTTGCCGACCAGATCGCGATAGGTAGGACGCCGGTTCATGGCGGCGCTCAGGCGTTCCTTGATGGTCCGGCCCTGGTAATCCTGAAAGGTCGATTTCTTCAGGTGGGTGAGCGCAATGATCGGAATGTCGTGCTTCTGGGCCATGTCCTTGAGGATCGAGGTGGCGCGCTGGCCTTGTTTGAACTCGTCCTCGTATTCCATCTTGCCGGTCCATTGGATCTTGCCGATGTGGTCGAGGAAAAAGGCTTCGATTCCGCGCTCGCCGATCAGCCGGGTGATCTTCTGGTCGATCTGGTCGAGCGTCATGCGCCGGCAGTCGATATCGATGTGCTGGAGGCGCTTCATGTCCTCGCCAGCCCGAAACAGGTCTTCAACCTCCTTGTCACTCACAGAACCGCGCTGCTGGCGCGTCGACGATATCCCCGTGCGCCGGGCCTTCTCCCGCATGATGATCTGCATCCGGCTCATTTCGCCGCTGTTGAGGCCAACCGCTGTCTTTTCGGCGATATTGAACATGCACTGCATGGCAAGCGCCGTCTTGCCCTGCTTGACCCCGCCGCCGATGATGATCAGCTGTTTCTTCTGCCAGGGTCCGGTCAGCGAGGTGATTTCGGGAATGCCCGGATCGATGCCGACAGGCGTTGCTCCCCTGACCGCGTCATTGGTGCGGTCAAGGCTCATGTCGATGGCATCCGCAAGCGTCTCTTGCGGATCGTTACGGCTGTCGATTGCCGACACGATGGCCGTCAGCCGGTCACGGCATTCCTTGATCTGGTCAACGAATTGCAGTTCGTCTTCCGCCAGGGATCCGGCTTCATGGGCATCCTCGCCGATGATCATGGCCTGCCGGCGGTGATAGTAGCCGGTGATGGCATCTGCGAAATCAGCAACATTCACCACCGAAACCGCTTCGGCAAACAGACGCACGAGGTATTGGGGAATGCTCATGTCGCCGACTTTCGCCGCAGCCGCGTCCGGCGCCATGAACGATCTGACGGTGATCGGGTTCATGCTCTTCCCGGCGGTCCGCCCGCGCAGCATCGCATCATAAATCTGCTGATGCAGACGCTCCCCGAAGTGATCGGAATGGAAGGATGCAGGTATTGCCGCTATCGCCGCATTGTTCAGCATCACGGCACCGAGCAGCGCTTGTTCGGCTTCAATATTGACGGGGGTTGGGTTCGGTTGGTAGCTGTTCATGCCGCTACCCCGGCGCGTTCGTTGCGCTGCTGCAAGAAGCCTTGGAAAGCCGGGCGGTACCTGCCTGCATGGATTTCGGCACCGCGCCAGCAGATAGCAATGGCCGCCGCCTCACCCGCATTGTGCGCAACAGTCTTGCGGCTCGGAAGAACGATGCCTTCCCGCTCGCATTGCGCGACAACCGCCTCTTTCCAAAGGTTCTCGACCTTCTCCATGCGACCCTTGGCGTCGGGCTTTGCGAGCTTGGTGATCTTCTGCGGCGGCTTGAAGCCCGCCCCATAGAACATCTTGCGCCAGGTCGCCGACGATATGGTCCCCCAGGGAATACCGAAATTCGCAATAGTCGAGAGCACAGCACCATGCAGCATACAGGAAACAACGGTCGCCATCGTGCCGCCCGGGCTCATCTTCAGCGCCGTTTCCATGATCACAAAATCAGGCCTGTGCTCACGGATCAGCGCCGTGACCTTAAGGCCCATCTGGTCGGCGCAATATTCGATTGAGGCCTTAGCCGGGAATTCCAGTACCCCGCATATGATCGAAGACGGATGCTTTTTGCTGTCGAAAACTGCCCATCCGGCGGTCTTACTCGTATCAAACGCCAAAACCTTCATCGTAATCACCTTGGAAAAGAAACGCCCCGATCCGCGATGGTCCGCGAGACAACGTCTATCGCTGGGACCGGGGCCAGTCGGGCGCCCGCTTGGGAGGTCAGAGCGCCGGGGGGAAAGGTCAGTGCATCGTTTCTGCATCGGGAAACGGGTCGTCATCAGATGCCGGCTCTTCCTTGGAGGCAGCGGCCTCGATCCGGGCCATGATATCGGGGATCTCGGTCTCGTATTCCTGCTTTCCGGCGTCATAGGAGGCGAGCCAGAGCTTATCGTCTGCGGACCCGGCATCGTAGCCGGACACCCGGTCAAGGTTCAGCAGACCGGCCTTGTAGCCCTTCGCCTGGATCAGTTGCTCACGATCGACCCGGTCGGCCTGGGCCAGCAAATCGCCGCCGCTTGTCGCGGGGATCAGGCCGAGCCATTCGAGGTTTTCCCGATCCGATTTCAAGCGATCGACGGGCTTCTGATCATCTTCGCCGAAATGCGCCTTGAGGTAATGATCGAATTTCTGACCGGTGAAGGTCGGATCGGCTGCCTTGGCCACCTTGCGGTTCGCCGTCTTTTCCGCCGCCGCCTCACGCCGCTTGGTCTCAGAGGCCAGCTCTTTGCGGAAATGATAAGCGAACAGCTTCTGCCGTTCGGATTCGTTGAGCTTCGTGTTACTGCCGGCCGTCGCCATGATCAGCTTCCTTCTGTTGAGTGGATGATTTTGACAGCTCGGGCAGCTTCGATTTTTGCCACCAGAGCCTCAACTTCATGATCCAAATCTCCAACGCGAACATTCCCGTACCTCGCCTTCTCCGCCTGGATTTCGTTCTGCAATTCCGCGACCTTTCAGGCGCAATAATCGAGGTAGGCTTTGCGGACCCGGGAGAAGAAAGTGCCGGCCTGCTTGGTTTCGCCTGATATCAGCCGCTTGAAACTGCGCGGCGTCATCCCGGTCCAGCCAGCGCACTCTTCGAGCGCCCTGCCCTCGTCTCCCCATCCCTCCACGCGGCGCTTGAAAAGCTTTCACGCGTAAGCCCGTGTCTCGTCGTCCAGGCTCAATGCATCTACTACTGACATTGCTTTCGACCCTGTCTTTTGGGTTGCCACCACTTAGTGAGTTTTCGTCCACTTCATGTCTCGCGCCTCTGCTACGTTGGGGACGTAGCGAGGTGCTGCACACGAAGCAGGTGGATGAGGAACCGCGCGGAATGCTTGAAGGCGATAGCCGCCCACCCTCCGCTTCTCCTCAGACCGAAGGGGTTCGGTTCCGGTGCTTGAGAAATTTGCAAAAAGAGATGAGGAGCGGCAGCGTGGTGAGAATCCAACCGGCCAGACTGGCGATGATCGAAACAGCGCTCATCTCTGGCGCCTTTCCACGTAGCGGCATTCCCATGCACGCGGCCAGCGAACATAGCCTTCGACCGCATGCTGTGCGTCAAGATCGACCATTGCCGACGACAGGTCAGGCTCGGTCGGGCCGCGCAGAGAGGTGTTCATCATGCCGGCACCTCCGACATGAAGTCGTCAGCTGTGACGGCACCGCCGGTCGCGGTCCTAATCTTCGCGATGAGATCAATCCGCGGCGTGCGCTCGCCGCGAATAATGCGGGTGATCGTGGACGGCGCCACGTCGATTCTGGTGGCAAAAGCCACCGGCTTGATATCGTTGTCGCGGAGATAGGTTTCGAGCTTCATGCATAGTAATTTGCCATATGGCATATTTTTGTCAACTGGCAATTTGCCATTTGGCTATGGTATTTTTTGCCAAATGGAAAATAGCTAGGCCATGGCAAACAGAATTCGTGAAATCCGAAAGCAGAAGAACGTCACGCTGGAAGAACTGGCGGAGTTGACGGGCATCTCCCACACCCATCTTTCGCGCATCCAGGGCGGCTTGCGCGGGCTTAGCCTGGAGAACGTCATCAAGATTGCCAGGGCACTTAAAGTGGAGCCTGTAGAGATCACCGACGAGTTCGATCACGAGGACCTCGCCCACGCCGGAGATATGCCAGCGTCCATGTTTACGCGGCCACGCGAGGGCGATATAGAGAATCTAACGATTGTGTCAGGCGCCGGCGGCGGCGGCCTGTTGTCCGTCCAGTATCGCGAGGATGGCACCCTGGTCGATCCGGCTATGACTGATGGCTTCTGGAGCTTCCCTGATAGCATTAAGGCAGGCTGGAGAAATCTTGATCATATCAAGGCTCTCCCGGTAATTGGCGACAGCATGGAGCCAACGCTTGCCAAAGGCTCGACTGTGTTCGTCGATACCGGGCACACGCATCCGAACCCGGAAGATATCTATGCCTGCGATTTCGGCGACGGGCTGGTGATCAAGCGTCTTAAGCTGATACCGCGCAGCGAGCACATCCTGATTATCTCTGACAATCATGAGCGCTACGGCGATCCCGATGAGCTGCGGCGGGAAGATGTCGTGGTCTACGGTCGCGTCGTTGCTTGGTTTCAGTGGAGAGGTTGAATGTTCGCATTTATGGCCGCATGGCCGACCTGGTCGATCTATGCCCTCGTCGGAGGCCTGTTTGGCCTGTGCGGCGGACTGATAGGCGCCTTACTGTTTCAGCGCCATCCCAAGATTGCTGGAGGTTTGGCTATCGTTTGCGCTGCTATATCAGGACAAGTCACTGACCGTTTCGTGATGCCACAGATCACAAACGACCTCGCAAACGCTGATTTGCCAAAGAAAATTGACGACGTGACAACAATGAACAAGGTCGAGATCGAAAAACATAAGGTTCGATATTTGTTTTCGGTCGATCCCAGCGTTCATGTCGTTTCAGGCGACGAATTAAGATCCAAGATCTTGCCCTCGGCATGTGCATATTGGAAACCAAAATTCGCATCGGGAGAGTTTCAGTCTGCCGAATATGCATACAGCTTCGCGGATGGATCAGCAAAATTCTTGCTGACACAGGATAACTGCAAATGATTTTGCCTCAATCAATAACCGGGCGCCTTTGGTTTTTCATAGTCACTGGTGCGATCTGGCTCACGGCACTCTCAGCTACCAGGTCGATTTTGGGCCTCGGCAACTAAAATGCTCTTGGAATAAGCTGTTAAAATTTTTCTTTTCAAGGCGATCCAACCCTTCCAATTACTCCTCTCAGAGCAAGAGCCTTTTAAACAAAGAACCCTTTAGAAATTCAGCTTTATAGATTGGACCCGCAGATCTGCGACCCTACTAACCCGCAGATTTGCGACCCTAACCGAAATCGAACGGCAGACGAATCGAATAGCTGTTTGATTTTCGATGCTGCCTGAAAACAATCAAAACGCCCTCGCTTTCAAGCTCGGCAACCGCCCGTAAAACCTTGTCTTCGGACATGGCTAGCCGCTTGGCAATCTCCTTGATCCCATACCAGCAACATTGGTCATTTCCGTTCATTCGCTTGGCAAGCCAATAGCCGACGCGAAATGCGCGGTCCGATAGCGCGTCCATCTCACAGATGAAATCAAGCCACTTTCTGCGCTTGTCATAGAAGGCTGCGGCCGCTTGGCCGTCGTCGGTTTTCTTCAGCATGCCTTCTTGTGCCATACAGCAAAAATATTTGCCATATGGCATTTTGCCGCTTGTCAATTTATTTGCCATGTGGCACATTTTCTTCATTAACAGCGACACGAAGAAGCGAAAGCTGATCTGTCGCGGATCTGGATGGGGAAATCCAATGGCATTTGTGACGCGCTTTACGATCCAGCGGATCAACGACCGGTACCAGACCGAATTCTACATGAACGCCGACCAATGGTCGCAAGACGAGGCGGATGCTGAAGAATTTCGCACGGCAGCCAAGGCCCAGCGCCGCGCTGATCGCGTCGGCGGCGAGGTCTGCGAATACCAGCGGCCCGCCACATGGCTTGAAGCTGAGATGGCCGCCCGTCAATTCCAATTTCTCGACGCTGCGGAGTGATGCCCATGCAAGACAACATGCAAACCTATCGCCAGTTCCTCAACGCACAGCAGCTTGCCGAACGGCTTCTTACGAAGCACGTCACGGAAGCTTCCGAGGGGCAGGAAAACGAGTTCTATGCCGAATATGTTGGAAAGGCATTCCACGACCTCGCAGCAAGCCTCGGCTATCGCGTCGAGCCTGCTGAATTGCTCCAGCGCGTTGAGGCGGTCAGCTAATGGTGGCGCATCTCGACAATATCGAACGCCTTTTCGATGCAGTGAAGAACCTTCGAGACGAGCGCAGCAAGATGCAGAAGCTGCCCGATAGAGCCTTGCACGCCAATGGTCCAAAGGCCACCCAAAAGGCAAATGTCGATCTAAATTGGCAAGCCTTTCACATCAACAGGGTGGAGCATTCCCTCCACACTATCGCTGTTGATTGCGGTTACGCCGATGTCCGTGAAGAAAGCCATTACCGCAAGTACCGCGTCAGGCTGACCGGACTCCACGACTATGAGGTTGTTCCGATGAAACCGAGAGGTCTCCATACGGGCAGCATCAGAGACGAGGAAGTTTCCGATGCCTGATATCGACGCCAAGATCGCCGATCTCAACGCCAAGGTATCCGTTGCTCAAAAGGCCAGACACCGGCAGTTTCTGGGCATCCTCTCTTTCAAGCTGCTGATCGCATTCTGCGGGCTTCTGACAATCCTTCATCATGTCGATCAGCAACACAAGCGGCTCGATCTCATCCACCTAGAACAGGTGGCGTCATGAGCAAAGTAATCGATCCTGTTGGAACCGCGGAACACATCAGCGAGACCGCCGCCCGGGTTCTGGAACAGACGAAACATGCCATGGAGGCGAAGAAAATGGAAAATGCAATTCAAGTTCATACGCCGCATCAGATCGCAGCTGCACAGGTGGCGCGTACCGTCACCCCAATGGAAATGCTCGACCGGGCGGCCTCCTCTGGCGCCGGGGTCGAAACCCTCACCCAACCCATGGCACTGCGAAGCAAATGGTGATTGCCCAATCTGAGACCGGCGCCAAAAGCTTCATGGTGATGGAATACTGCCAGCCTTTTTCGATCAAAGGCCTCGGCCAATGGTTCCGGAAGAGATACGAAGAGGCTGGCCTGACGCACTGTTCAGCTCATGGGCTGAGAAAGGCAGGAGCAACGATCGCAGCGGAGAACGGCGCGACTGAGGAGCAGTTGAAAGCGATATTCGGATGGGAGAACGCGAAGGAGGCAAATCTCTATACGCGGAAGGCTCGACAAAAGCTGATTGCCAGCGGGACTATGTCGCTCTTAAACTTCGGCGAGAGCGTGAATATCCACATAGGGAAAAGTACACCAAATTCCGGGTGTAATGATAAGAACCAAAATACCAAGTAAAATCAAAGGAAATGGAGGCCTCGCCCGGAATCGAACCGGGGTGCAAGGATTTGCAGTCCTCTGCGTAACCACTCCGCCACGAGGCCATTCCATAACTTAAAAGCGTGTGGTGACGGGCATTTAGAACGGATCGAAAAGAAGCGCAAGAGGAATTTCCGAAAAACCTCGTTCTAAAATTTCTGAAACTATATTCGAGCCGGGTTCCGCAGGAATAATGAGACAGAAAGTCTAAAATTGCCTCCAGTTCGGCATACCCTGTGCAGAAACGATGGAGCCACACATCATCCTTGACTCTTCATTGACAAGAACATAACAAGAACAATATAGCGTATCGATACGCTGACAGCCTGCTTTCACAGGAGATCTTCGATATGTGCTCAAAGTCTGGTTCCCCGGAAGCCGACCGGATTGCTCATCTTATTGAATGGCACGACGGCGATGCAAGAGCCGCCATCGCCACGCTCTTGGACGATGTGCATCATTTGCGTCAGCAATTGGCAATTGCGTCAAATGCAATCAGTCTTGGTTATACGAGAGGATGGGTACCAATCGATGAGGTGAACTGTATGAGGGATATCATCGGCGGCACCATACCACCCATCGCCATGGCAGATCATGACGCGACTGCATAATCCCTCAAACCGGTGACGGTTAAAAATTACGCAACAAATACAGAGCGTTACGGCGTATTTTGTGCGTTTGTCCTTTCAGGAAAGCCGGGACTCCACTTTCCCCAAGACAAATTCTAGGCCTTCAGCTTGTAGCCGGTGCGGAACATCCAGGTCAGCACAGCAAGGCAGAGGGTCAGGAACAGGCCGATCATCGCCAGACTGATCAGTGGATTGATATCCGCCTCCCCGAAGAAGCTCCAACGGAAACCACTCACCAGGTAGAAGACCGGGTTTAAGTGACTGATCATCTGCCAGACAGGTGGCAAAGCGTTGATCGAGTAGAATGTCCCACCCAGAAAGGTCAGCGGCGGGATGACCAGCATCGGCACCATGCTCAATTGTTCGAAATTCTTCGCCCATATGCCGATGATGAAACCCGCCATGCTGAAGGACATCGCCGTTAAAGCCATAAAGACCAGCATCAGCACCGGATGATCCACCCGGATATCGACGAACAGCGTCGATGTGGCCAGAATGATCAGGCCGACGATCATCCCCTTGGTGGTCGCCGCCCCGACATAGCCCAGCAGAACCTCACCCAACGAAATCGGCGCCGAGAGAATTTCATAGATGGTACCGGTGAATTTGGGAAAATAGATGCCATTGGCGCCATTGGATATGCATTGCGAAATCAGCGTCAGCATGATCAGTCCCGGCGTAATGAACCCGCCATATCCCACCGCAGTTCCGGTCTGCATTTTCGTGCCAATCGCCGCACCGAACACGATGAAATAAAGTGCGGTCGACACGACAGGAGAAATCAGGCTCTGCATCAGGGTGCGGCGCATCCGTTGCATTTCGGCCCGGTAGATGGCCCAGACTGCGGTATAATTCATGATTTCCCCCCGGTCAGCGAAACGAAAATATCCTCGAGCGAGGTTTGCCTGGTGGAGATGTCGACCACAGCGATGCTGGAGGTTTCCAACGCCGTCAAAAGCGCCATCAAGGCGCCGGGCGTTGCCTGCGGCTCATAATCGTAAACGATCTGGCGACCTTCGCCCGCGAGGCTGAG
This sequence comes from Gillisella vitis, assembly GCF_021559775.1. Classification (GTDB taxonomy): domain Bacteria; phylum Pseudomonadota; class Alphaproteobacteria; order Rhizobiales; family Rhizobiaceae; genus Allorhizobium; species Allorhizobium ampelinum. The sequence continues at coordinate 1,848,532 of NZ_CP056047.1, forward strand.
GCGCCATTCGTCCAGCCGCCCCGGCAGGCTTTTCAGCGGCTCGGCCAGGTCCAGGATCATCTGCTTGCGGCCAAGCTTGCGCATCAGCGCCACCTTGTCCTCCACCAGCAGCACCTCACCCTGGTTGATGATGCCGATCCGGTCGGCAATCTCCTCGGCCTCCTCGATATAATGGGTGGTGAGAATGATGGTGACGCCCCGGCTGCGCAGATCGCGCACCAGGTTCCACATATCGCGGCGGAGCGCGACGTCGACCCCCGCCGTCGGTTCATCCAGAAACAGCACGCGCGGCTCATGGGACAGCGCCTTGGCGATCAGCACCCGGCGCTTCATGCCGCCGGAAAGCTCCCGCAGCACCGCATCGCGCTTTTCCCAGAGCGACAGGGATTTCAATATTCCCTCAAGATAGGCTGGATCGGCCTTGCGCCCATGCAGACCGCGCGAAAAGGCCACAGTATTCCACACAGTCTCAAACTGATCCGTGGTCAGTTCCTGCGGCACGAGGCCAATCAGCGCCCGGGTCTGGCGAAAATCCTGAACGACATCGTAACCATCAACAACAACCGTTCCAGATGTGGGATTGACGATGCCGCATATGATGGAAATCAGCGTGGTTTTGCCCGCGCCATTGGGGCCGAGCAGAGCGAGGATCTCGCCCTCCTCGATCTCCAGCGACACATCCTTCAATGCCGAAAAACCGGTGGAATAGGTCTTGGTGAGGGACTTGATCGATACGATAGACGCCATGCTTGCAGACAATCCTGAACGTCCGCCTCCTGGACTGTCGAGACAATGCGACAACACGGACCTTGCCATGCGCCCCACCGGTCTCCACTCCCGGAAACGGACTATGTGCAACAGAGGCGCCTATATAGCACGGCTCCTTGAACCGGCCACCGCTATAGGAGAAATCTTTTGTAAAAGAACACATCCACACATATGCAAATGGTCGCAATAGACACGGTTTCGTCGGCCTGGCTTGGCCAGGTAGAGATATTGATCGGCCGCATGCAGGTCATAGTCGAAGACCACACGCCCACCCACTTCCGTCACCCCGATGGAAACCGTGACCGTCACATGACCACTGTTCAGGATCACCTGTCTGTGTGAGAGATCGAGATGAAATCTGTCACAAGCTGTTTAGCGCTTAAATCCGTCATTCCTTAAATCCGAATAGATTTAAGGAATGACGCAGAATATAGAAAGTGTTGCAGCGCCGCCTATAAAAAAACGCACTGGTCTGTAATATCAAGACGACGTTTCTGATGCACCTTCATCTTCATATTAGGTAGGAAGATCAGGCTGCGGCTTGGTTTCTCTTGCGCCCGGCGCGGATCTGCACCAGCGTATCGAGGTTCTGATTGACCCGGCAGTAGAATTCTTCGTCGATGAACGGGCGCAGCATGAAATCATTGCCGCCGACCTTCAGGAAACGCGCAGACAGCAAACGGTCCGACGAGGACGACACGCCGATGATCCGCAGTTCATGCGAGCCGCGCACAGCCCGAATGCGCCGCGTCAGTTCAAATCCATCGATGTCAGGCATGTTATAGTCGGTCACGACCAGACCGATATCGGCATTGCTCTTCAGCAGTTGCAGGGCCGTGGCACCGTTATCCGCGGTGCTGACCCGGAAATTGTAGCGCTTCAAGCGGCTCGACAGCAAAGCGCGCGCCGTCGGGCTGTCATCGACGATCAGCACGTGGTGATTGTGATTGGTGAGAAAGCGGCAGACGGACTCAATCAGCATTTCAACCGCGAAGATATTGTCCTTGAGGATATAGTCGACAATGTCCTTCGCCAAAAGCTTTTCACGGGTTTTCTCGTGGAACGTGCTGGTAAAGACAACAGTTGGAATATTCAGATCGGTCAGATATTCCAAAGCCTCGCCATTTTCGGCGCCAGGCAGGTTGATATTGGAGATTGCCAATGTAACAGGCTCGTCGGAAAGCTCGTTTGCGGCCATCAAATCTTCATAGGTACGGCAGATTTCCGCATCAATATTGAAAATCTCTTTCAAACGTTGCGTGATCATGGATGTAAAGACATTGGAGTCTTCTGCGACGATAATACGTGCGTCCGGAAATTTTTCGCCGGAATATTGCATTCCTGAAACGCCAAGATAGGTCATGACACGCCTTTGAACAAGAGATCTTGCCGCAATATAGACATGACCGATTGCTGAAATATTAATCGAAACGGGGCGTTATACCTTCTATGCTTAATAAGAACAAAAAGGCGGCCCAGAGGTGGCCGCCTTTTTGGATAGATTCAGCGCGTCGTCTATCGACGGCATGTTTCAAACATTGCCATCCGTCCTGTGTTCAGAAAACAGCAACTATTTCCAAACGCCACTTCAAGCAATATCTGGTTCCATTTTACCACTCTCAAGCCCTGAGAGCGGCATTATCAGGATCGAACGGGCTTTCGCCCACAACCACCGCGTCATAGAGATCGCCGAGGATCTTGATCTTCAGCTTGGTGCCTTCAGTTGCATAGCCGGGTTGCAGCATGGCGAGCGCGATGGATTTGCCGATGCGCCATCCATAGGTGCCATTGGTTGCACGCCCGACCAGATCGCCCGTTTCATTGTAGATCGCTTCCGAGCCGCGAGCATCGACATCCGCCACGCCTTCAACAACCAGGGTGGCGAAATTCCATTTCAGACCCTTTTCCTTATAGGCAACCAGAGCCTCCTTGCCGATAAAGTCCTTATCGAGCTTGATGAAACGGTCGAGCGCCGATTCATAGGCGTTGTATTCGATCGACATTTCCCTCGGGATCAGGCGATAGGATTTCTCGACCGACATCGACAGCATGGCGCGGATGCCGAAAGGCTTGATGTCGAATTCGGCACCGGCCTCCATCAGCTTGTCGAAAATATAGGCCTGCATCTCGATGGGGTGATGCAATTCCCAACCCAGTTCCCCGACAAAATTGACGCGCAGCGCATGGGCGCTCGCCACGCCAACCGAGATTTCCTTGCCGGTCAGCCAGGGGAAATCCTTGTTCTCAAGGCTGGTACGGGTCAGTTTCTGCAAGACCTGCCGTGACTTCGGCCCGGCCAGAACCAGTACGCCGAGCTTCTGGGTGATCTGCTGAAGCTTGACCGACCCATCGGTCGGAGCCAGCTTGCGCAGATAATCATGGTCATGGGCCTCGTAAGCGCCAGCCGACACCAGATAGAACCGGTTCGGAGCCCATTCATAAACCGTGAATTCAGCACGGACGCCGCCATGCTGCGTCAGCATGTGGCACAGCGCGATACGGCCGCGCTTCTTCGGGATGGCATTGGCAAACAGGCTGTCCAGCCAGGCCCGGGCACCGGGACCGGACACTTCCATCTTGGCGAAGGCCGACATGTCGAGCACGCCGACATGCTCGTTGACATGCTTCACCTCATTGCCGACATGCTCGAAATAGTTTGAGCGGCGGAACGACCATTTTTCCACCACGCGACCATCTTCGGTCGGGGCTGCATAATTGTGGTTGGTGATGACATCGACGCCAACGCCAAGCTCGTTCTTGGGCACTTCATAGCCTTCAGGCGCAAACCAGTTGGCGCGCTCCCAACCATAGACGGAGCCGAAGACGGCACCCATCTTTTTCAACCGGTCATAGACCGGCGTGGTTTTCAGCGGACGGGCGGCAGCGCGCTCCTCATCCGGGTAATGCATGGTGAAGACATTGGCATAGGCTTCTTCGTTCTTGGCGATCAGATAGCCTTCTGTCGCATAAGGACCGAAGCGGCGCGGATCGGCGCCCATCATGTCGAGGGTGGATTCGCCATCGACGATCCATTCCGCCAATTGCCAACCGGCACCGCCAGCCGCGGTGATGCCAAAGGAATGGCCCTCATTCAGCCAGAAATTCTTCAATCCCGGCGCAGGACCGACAATCGGATTTCCGTCCGGCGTATAGGCGATAGCGCCGTTATAAACTTTCTTGATGCCGACTTCGCCAAAGGCCGGCACACGCACCATGGCCGTCTCGATATGTGGCATCAGACGGTCGAGTTCTTCCTGGAACAGTTCGTATTCACTCTCGTCGGATGGGCCATCGACATAACAGACCGGCGCGCCCACTTCGTAAGGCCCAAGCAACAGACCGCCATTTTCCTCGCGCATGTACCAGGCGCTGTCGGCCTCGCGCAGCACGCCCATTTCCGGCAGGCCCTTGGCCTTGCGTTCAACAATGGCCGGATGCGGCTCGGTGACGATATACTGGTGCTCAACCGGAATGACCGGAATATTGATGCCCACCATTTCGCCGGTCTTGCGGGCAAAATTGCCGGTGCAGGAGATCACGTGTTCGGCGGTGATCTCACCCTTGTCGGTGGTGATCTTCCACAAGCCATCCGGCTGACACTCGATGGACGTCACGGTCGTGTTGCGGTAGATGGTGGCACCCCGGTCGCGGGCGCCCTTGGCCAGCGCCTGGGTCAGGTCGGCGGGCTGGATGTAGCCATCGTCGGGATGCTGGATGGCGCCAAGCAGGCCTTCCGTTTCACACAGCGGCCAGATTTCCTTGACCTGTTCAGGCGTCAGGATGTTGACCTTGACGCCAATGGTTTCGGCAATCCCGGCATAATACATGAACTCGTCCCAGCGATCCTTGCTGCGGGCGAGACGGATATTGGAGACCTTGCTGAAACCGACATTCATGCCGGTCTCTTCCTGAAGTTCCTGATAGAACTTCACCGAGTATTTGTGGATCTGGCCGACCGAATAGCTCATGTTAAACAGCGGCAGCAGACCGGCGGCGTGCCATGTCGAGCCTGAGGTCAGCTCCTTGCGCTCGATCAGCACGCTATCGCTCCAGCCCTTCCTGGCCAAGTGATAGAGCGTGGAAACGCCGACGACGCCACCACCGATCACCACGGCCCGTGCATGAGATTTGATCGACATGGAATTTCCCCTGTTCTGCTGCGAGCGCAAGGCGCAAACGACCGGATGACGCCGCAAGATTGATCCCGCGACTATGATAAAGACCCGCTTCCCTGTGCCGCCCGTTTGCGACATGGGCATGGGCTGGCGCGACCTGCGGATAAAAACTGCTGATGTAACGATCCTTGATCAATCGCAAATCGCCAAACGCAGAGCAAGCCCTCGTCCTAAGCCCTATCATAGACATGCTTTATTGCGGTATCAGGAAGACCAGCTTGCAATCCGGACGGTCGCAGGGCCGGTAGTTGAACTGGCGAAATCGCAACCTGCCTCGATCCGGGGAAACCAGTTCACGTTCTCCGCCTTCGCGATCCAGCACCGTCTGCTCCCGCCACCCCTGCGCAAAGAGCGGACTGTCGCGCTGTAGCTGTTCAATCAGCGCACGGACCGTCGCATCGCGCAATGCATGACTGTAATCGGCGCGAAATTCGGCCAGTACCCGTAATGCGCGCATTTCCCAATCGACAATGATCTCGCGGGCGCCAGGATTGAGAAATACATAACGCAGCAGGTTTTTATCCTTGCTGTGCTCCCCAAGCCAATCAGGAAACAGGGATGCGGCTGCGGAATTGAAACAGCAGGCATTCCAGTTGCGGTCAAGCGCATAGGCTGGATGCTGCACCATGCTGACAGCCGTCACCAGGGACGCTGGCACATCGTCAATGGCGTCTCCCTCTTCCTCGTCGGGGTCGCGCCGGGATGCCAGTTCAAACAGATAGGCACGTTCGGCCCGGGTCAATTCCAGGGCCCGCGCCAGCCTCGCCAAGGCCTGCGGCGAGGCCTGAACCTGGCGCCCCTGCTCTATCCAGGCACACCATGTGGCGCTGATGCCCGCTCGTTCGGCCAGTTCCTCGCGCCTCAGGCCCGGCGTGCGCCGCCGTCCGATCCGGTCCGGCACCAATTTTTCACGATGGGTGCGCACGAACTCACCCAGCAAACGTCTCTGTTCTACATCCAGCATGGCAGCATTTATAACAGGATAACTGCTCCTCTTGTAACAGCATATTGTTGGCGTCATGCTGTTTACACCAGGCGACATCACCATGCCCCTTGGTCTTCTTATGGCGACGATCTCAAGCCTTTGGCCTCTTCGAGAGAGTCACAATTCCACTCACCGAGGATGCCTCCCCATCTTCGATGCCTTGATACGATACGGACAGTTCATGCAGCGGGACCTGAGCGGATTGCCAGGAACAAAGAAGGATGCGCTACACTCCAGACATGGAGTTGCAACGCTGAATTTCAAGCGTTTCATGATCTGAACCGGGATAAACCAGCTTAACAGGAACAGTTACATGCCAACAGCAACCAGCGAGAAAAATAGAGTGAACGAAAATCACGACCACCACGTGCAGCAGAATTTCGGCCCAAGGGCGAGCGCCTATGTGGAAAGCGCCGTCCACGCTTCCGGCGCCGATCTGGTTCGCCTGGGCGACATCGCCCGCACTGCCAATGCCAGCCACGGCATCGATCTGGGCTGTGGTGGCGGCCATGTCGCCTATGCGATTGCACCGCATATGACAACCGTGACCGCCATCGATCTTTCCGCCGATATGCTGGCCGCAGTCTCTCAAACCGCAACGGAGCGCGGTTTAACGAATATTGCGACAATCAGGGCTTCAGCCGAGCAATTGCCCTGTGACGATGGTCAGTTCGATTTTCTCGCCTGCCGCTTTTCCGCCCACCACTGGCACGATGTCCATGCCGGCTTGCGACAGGCCCAGCGTGTATTGAAGCCGGGCGCCCCAGCAATCTTCATCGATGTGGTCTCGCCGCCATCGCCATTGCTGAACACGCATCTGCAAGCAGTCGAGTTGCTGCGCGACACCTCGCATGTCAGAAATTATATGCTGAGCGAATGGACACAGATGCTGGGACAGACTGGGTTTGCGATAAAAACCTGTCAGACCAGCAGGCTGCGGATGGATTTCAAGGTTTGGACGGACCGCATGAACACACCGGATGCCATGCGCACCGCCATCCGCCTGTTGCAACAGGATGCCGCTGCCGAGACAAAAGCGCATTTCGAAATTGAACCCGACGGCTCCTTCATGCTCGATGTCGCGCTGTTTGAAACCCACAGGATATGAGGAGCCGGCTCGTCGCAAGCTGATTTGCCTGCGACGAGCAGTTGCCTATCAAGAAGCGGGCGATGGTGGCAGCGGCGCTGCTGCTGCCACGACTTCTTCCGCATCAGCAGCTTCTTCCTTCAGAATCACGCCTTCGGCTTTGAACCTCTCGAAAATCCCCAGTCTCAACTCGTTGCGCACCGCAAGACCGTTCAAGACATCGCCGACAAACACCCGGACTTCAAATTCAAGATCCGCTCCATCAAATTTCTTGAAGACGACGACCGGTTCGGGGGTGCGCAACACGCCGGGTACATCGCTTGCTACCTCTCTCAGCATGCCCATGACATGGCGTGGATCATTGACCGCCTTGGCGGCAATCTCCATATCGATTCGACCCAGCTTATTACGATGGGTCCAGTTACCGACCGAGGCGTTGATCAGCTGCGAATTCGGCACAATGATCGACTGACGCTGAAAGGTTTCGATTTCCGTGGCGCGCACCGAAATACGCCGCACAAAACCTTCACTCGTACCCGTCGCCACCCAGTCGCCGACCTTGAAAGGCCGCTCGAAGAGTAGGATCAGGCCTGAGACAAAGTTGGAAATGATATTCTGCAAGCCAAAACCGATACCGACCGACAAGGCACCGGCAACCAGCGCCAGGCTGGACAGGTTGATACCGGCCGCCGACAGGCCCATGAAACCGGCAACAATCGCGCCGAAATAGCCGACGGAGGTTTTGACAGAATTGCGCACGCCCGGATCGACCTGCGACCGCGCCATGACATTACCGTCAAGCCATTTCTCGAACCAGCGGGTCAGCACGACACCAATCAGGAAAATGGCGATCCCGCTGAAGATGCCGACGATGGAAATGCTGATGCCGCCAACATTGATCTGGATGAACAGATTATAGAACCACGTCTGGATATCCGGCGGCTGGAACCCCCAGGACATCATGATCAGGGGAACGCCGATCACGAAAACGAAGCCGTAGATCAACAATCCGGCGGCAATACCAAACTGGTCGAGGGCGACGGGTCCGAAATTGAAGCGGCGCTGCAGGAAGCGGCCCACGATCGTCTCGGCAAACCGGTCACGCTCGGACACAGCCCGGCCTGAACGAATGCCGATATACATGGTGGCCGCCACGCCCCCCGTCAGGATAAGCTGGCTGGCAACGAACCGGGCCAGGCCAATATAGCCGATCAGGCTGGTGAAGATCAGCCAGACGCCGCAGACCCGAAGAGCGATGGCTGTCCGCTTCGACCATGGACGGCCACCCGTGGCGGCTTCATCCTCGGATTTCGGCAGAAGCGGACGAATGAAGGAAACCCAGAGCAGGATGAGACCGACCAGGCTTGACGACACCACCCCCTTCAACACCGAGAGTTCGACTGGCGATCCCAATGTCTGCGCAATACTGGACAGGCCATAATCGAGACCGTTGATCACCGTCATAGCCACGAAGGCCGCGACCAATTGTCGGCTGCCCCGGTCGGACACATGCACGAGCCGCCATTTCGGCGCCCACGGATTAAACACGGCGATTGCAAGCCGTGACGAGAAAAACACCAGCCAGAACACGCCGAAAAACGACGCGATGATCGGCTCGATGTCCGGCCGCATGACGCTGAAGGTGTCTAGAAAGAAATAACTGGAAATCAGGAAGAAGCTGAAGGCAAAGGACGGCATGATCGTCGCCCAGAAGGCCACTGAAAACCGGCTCATATAGGAGGGGTTTTCCTCCAGCTTGCCCCGCTCGATGATTGGCCCGAGAATCCGCTGAAGAACGAGCCGTAATCCCAACGCCATGGCGAGCGACAGAACCATGGCCGAGACCAGCGAAATTTTCTTGAAGCGCCAGGCGAAACCCGCCCACCCCTCGAGCATATCGGTAAATCGGCTCGCTTCCGTGCCATAGGACAAGGCGGCATCCGTCATACTGTCAACGGAAATGTCCGTATGAGCCAGCAATTGCCGTGTGAACAATTCCCGCCGCACAGCAGTGACCTTGATGGACAAATCACTCGCAGACTTGCTGACTTCGTCGATCCGGTTCAGGACAGAAGCAATCTGTGCTTTCTGGGCATTGAGTTTGTTGCGCTGCTGGGTCACGTCAGCCGCTTCAGCAGGCTGGCCGTCCTTCGGCGGATCACCGAGTTCTTTCAAGCGAGCGGCAATATCATCCTGACGCGGCGAAATCAGCAGCTTCATGCCCTGCAATTGTCCGACAATGTCGTCCAGGCTGGATTTGGCCTCCATCAACTCGCGGTCGTTGTTTCCAGCCTTTTGCGGAATGCTGGCAAGCGAATCGATTTTCTTTTGTAACTGGTCAAGCGTCGCAGGTGCCTTGGCAACCGGATCGTCATCGGCAAAATTACTATCCTGCGCCAGTGCCGTCCCGACAAAACCATGAAGCCCGAAAGAACTTATCCCAACAGCAATCAGCAGGATGATCGGAAATAGCGCTAGAAACTTCTTCAGGCTGTGCAAATCACTGTCCCTTTGTCCGCATCGATTACAGCGCCGCGCATATGACATGCTGCACGAAACCTGCTGTAGCACCCTAAAACTGCTGCATAATCACTTAAACCGCATCCGGTATCAGAAATAATGCAGGACAGTCTGTCAGCTTTATATTGACCTAAACAGACCATCGTTTTTTTGTTTTTGTTTGTCTTTTCAGGAAAACCGGCTTCCGCTTATTTCCCTGACACACTCCAGACGACGTCATGCTGGCCTGCAGCATATTTCAGGCCAATCGATGACCAAACCGCCTTATGCACAAAACAGCACCACATCCAAGCAGGACGGCAGCCCTCAATTGGCGCCATGCATGCGTTCAATACTCGATTCCCGGGACTTTCAAAACAAACAGCAAAAGCAAAAAGCCGCCGGGAAGGTTTCCGGCGGCTAAGCAAAGCTCTAGGAGTTTTAAGGTCACCAGATTGGCAATAACCAGCCCTATCCCGACACCGAACCCCGATACTGGGAGCGCAACTGCTCGAACAGAGCGACTTGCTCGGCAATCAAAGTCTTTTGTGCATCCCTGCGCACAAAGACCTTCAACATTGCAGCGCCCTCACCATTCATGAACCACACCGACAGGGACCGTCGGCCATGAAACATCCGGTCAACAAAGGCGACGGAGCGGCAATGGTCGATACGGATATGGCCGCCGACCGGACTGTCGCCGTGAATGTTGAACCAGCCATGGCCAATGGACCCCGGCGGAAGAGCGCCGACCACTTCCAGAACGACATCTTTGGTGTGGACGATGGTCAGCACATCGCCCCAACCTGACAAATGGGTCCAGATCGGTTCGAAAGCCTCTGACGGCGCGATGGTCACACAATCTGGCGGTAAAATGGCCAGAATCTCGGCGGGCGTTACCCCTGCCTCCGTTGCAATGGTTTCCACCACGCCGTCAGGTTTTTCGGCGAGAGCCGCTTTGGCAACCTCAAGCGGTGAAAGGCGGGCAGTATCGACAGCGGCCATGATCGTCTCAGGCCGCCTTGGAACTGCGCGTACCCGTGCTGTCTTCATGAAGGATCACTTCAAATCCTTCGAAATGCGGACCGCCAAGATATTGAACCTTGCTCTGCCCGGCATTGGCATGGGCCGCACGGAACTGCTCGGACTTCGTCCAGGCAACGAAGGTTTCATGGCTTTCCCAGACCGTATGGGACACATAAAGCGAGTGGTCCTCGCCCTTGGGGCCTTTCAACATATGAAATTCGACATAGCCCGGCACTTCCGCCAGGCGGCCCTGACGATCACGCCACTGAGCTTCAAACACGTCCTCGAAACCCGGAACGACGCGAAAACGGTTCATTGCAATATACATAGTCTGCTCCACACGTTGGCTGGAAATGCGATGCTGCATAATTCCTCAAACCGGAATTGGCTTGAGGAATTATGCAGCAGATAGAAAGCGTTACAGCGTCTTTTGTGTATTTGACAAAACACACGGCGCTGTCATGCACCTGTCCTGTTGCGTCATTATGAAAACTTGTGCATTATAGTCAAGTTAAAATCCAGCCCGCTGTTGTTCGTCGTCATTCGTCACGTGAAGACCGGACCCGACGCCCGCGAAGGGGCTCGATCACTATACACAATCCAGCTCTGAAAACGCATGAAATGGCGTTGCCTGGGCAACCTTCAGGACGATACCTTGATGAGACCTTCTTCTCTTCTGACCTCGCTTGCACTTTTCGGTCTTGTTACCCTCCCGCCTCCCCTCCCTTGGACCATGACGCCAACGGCCTTCGCGGCGGACAGCTTTCCCCAGGCCAGCCGCATCGTCTCGATTGGCGGGACGGTCACCGAAATTCTCTATGACCTGGGTGCCGGGGAGCGCATCGTTGCGGTTGATTCCACCAGCCTCTATCCTCCTGAAGTATCGTCAAAGCCCAATGTCGGCTATATGCGCCGCCTTTCCGCCGAGGGCATATTGGCCCAGAAGCCCGATCTCATCCTGACCGAGGCGGGCTCCGGGCCACCCGATGCCCTGGCCGTGCTGGCGCAAAGCGGTGTCGCGCTGGTGAACATCCCTCAACAGCCTTCGGCGGAAACCGTCGCTCCCCGTATCCGTGCCGTCGGCGCAGCAATCGGCAAGGGGCCGCAGGCAGAGGCATTGGCAAGCCAGTTCGAGACACAATTGGATACGTTAAAGACTGATCTCGCCCACCTTCCAGCCCAGAAAAAGCGGGTCCTGTTCGTTCTGTCCATCGCCAATGGTCGTATCATGGCCGCCGGCAAAGACACGGCAGCCGATGCGATGATCCGGCTTGCCGGCGCCGCCAATGCGGTGGGCGACAGCACAGGCTACAAACCACTCAGCGATGAAGCCGTGATTGCCGCAGCACCCGACATTATTCTCACCATGGATCATGGCGCAGCCCCGCTATCCGCCAAGGAAATCTTCGCTTTACCAGCCCTTGCCACTAGTCCGGCAGCCCAGACCCAGGCCTTTCTCAGCATGGATGGGCTTTACCTGCTGGGCTTTGGGCCACGCACCGCTGACGCAGCCCGAGAACTGGCGTCCAAGCTGTACCCAGAGGCGACCATTCAGTGACGATTGCTGTGACCTCATCATCAATGCTACCGGCATCGACGGGTGACCGCTCGCGCCGTGGCATGACAGCCGTGCTTCTACTGGCGGCACTGCTTACAACGGCCTGCTTCGTCTCGCTGATCAGCGGGCCGACCGGGGTTGGCTTGAGCGATCTGATTACATATCTCTCCGGGCATGGCGCGCTGGCGCAGCAGGACCGTATCGTGCTGGAGGCGGTCCGCCTGCCCCGCACCTTGATGGGTGTCCTGGTGGGCGCGGGTCTCGGACTTTCCGGGGCGATGATGCAGGGACTGTTTCGCAACCCGTTGGCCGACCCTGGCATTGTCGGCATCACCTCCGGGGCCAGCCTTGCCGCAGTGGCGGCCATCGTGCTTGGCCCCGGCCTGCTTTTACCGCTGCAAACAGCCCTTGGAGATGAATTCCTGCCGATCATGGCGTTTTGCGGCGCCCTGCTCAACACCGCCCTGCTCTATGCCATCGCCACCCGTGGCGGCCAAACCTCGACCATCGCACTGGTACTATCAGGCATTGCCATCGGCGCCCTCAGCATGGCCGCAACGGGCCTGCTAATCTTCATGGCCGACGACCGGGCCTTGCGCGACATCACCTTCTGGAACCTGGGATCGCTGGGCGGGGCGACCTATGCCAAAGCCGCCTCAATCGCACCCTTCATTCTAGGTGCGCTTGCCAGCGTATCTTTCATTGCGCGTGGACTGGACGCGCTCGTGCTGGGTGATGCCGCTGCTTTTCACATGGGAATTCCAGTGGAGCGGCTGAAACGGGCCAGCGTGCTGATTGTGGCCGCAGCTTGTGGAGCCGCTGTGGCCGTGGCTGGTTCGATTGCCTTTATTGGCATCGTCGTCCCACACCTGCTGCGCATGGCCATCGGACCATCGCACCGCTTCCTCCTGCCAGCCTCCGCACTGGGTGGCGCAAGCCTGCTTCTGATAGCAGACAGCCTTGCCCGCACCATTGTTGCACCGGCGGAACTGCCGATCGGCATCGTCACAGCACTGATCGGCGCGCCGGTTTTTCTGCTCTTGCTGCTTGGCCGCCAAGGGCGCGGCATGATGGAAAATTAGAGCATCAAAAAAGGCAAAGCGAGCACACCATGATAACCGCAGAAAATCTGACATTGCACCGGCACGGGCGTTTGTTGCTGGACAGGATCAGCCTGCGCCTTGCACCGGGTTGCTTCACCGTCATTATCGGTCCAAACGGCGCGGGCAAGTCAACCTTGCTGAAACTGCTCTGCGGCGACCTGAGGGCCGACAGCGGCAAAATTGCCTATGACGGTCAGGATATCACCCGCCTGAAACCTCAATATCTAGCACGCAGGCGTGGCGTCCTGCCGCAAAGCACCAGCCTTTCGTTCCCGTTTACTGCCCTGGAAGTGGTGCGGATGGGTGCTATGGCCTCTGGAAGCGCCCGACCAATCCAGGCCGCAAGACAGGCGCTGGCACGGGTGGGCCTCTCAACCTTTGAAGCGCGCCCCTATCAGGCCTTGTCTGGCGGCGAACAACAAAGGGTGCAATTTGCCCGCGTCCTGGCGCAACTGCCAACAGCGGTCGATGAAACCGGCCCACGCGCCCTGTTTCTCGATGAGCCAACCTCAAGCCTGGATCTAACCCACCAAATTTCCGTCCTGGAAATCGCCCGCACCTTTGCCGCTGATGGAGGAATGGTGCTTGCGGTTCTGCACGACCTCAACCTCGCAGCAGAATTCGCCGACAGTCTGATTGTGCTGGATGGTGGTCAGTTGATTGCCGAGGGGTCGCCGCAAACGGTCATCCGCGACGACATCATCGCCTCCGTCTATGGACTGAGTGGAACGGTCAGCCGCGCGCCGACCAACCTCCCTTTCGTCCTGCCGCAATCCAGGCTGAACATTCCGGCTTAATCAGCCGCTGCCGGCAAAAGTTATCCACAGGAATCCACAGCCATTTTTGGATGAAACTTTGGAATAATCAAGAACGAACCATGAATATTACGACGATGGTAGAGAACAAAACAAGTTCAATGGTGAAGAAGCATTAGGCGCCGCCCAGCCACAAAAATGGCTAGGGTGCAGGCTTTGTCCGAAGCCATAGCGCGACCGGCGCGCGATCATTGACGACGCATGATCTCACGTTTGAGAAACGGTGCATGGCAAAGCAACGCACTGATCGTGCTACGCATTGACGAAGGCCAGCCTTGCAGTCCCCCGGATGGTTGCTTTTCCAGAATGAACAAAAATTCGAAGCCATCCTTGGACAAAAGACCGTCCACATACCGCAATCCGACTGAAGACGCTTTCGCTGCAAGAGCCGCGACATCCTTTACCGTCTCTTCGTCATAGACGTGATAGTGCTGCCTGAGGTCTGCATCGATCCACTCTTGCGCCTGACGTCTTTGTTCGACGGGATCAGACAGCTGAAAGAGCGTTTGCATTATCTCCACATAGTGCTGGAAGTTACGGGCAGCCCGACCTTCCGAATCCCTGTAGTCGAGGTCCAGGTGATCACGCCGCGCCGGCACGCGGTCGACATCGTAGCAGTTACAGCGAAAATTGGGCAAGGTAATGAAGAGCTTACCTCCGTTTTTGACGGTCCTTATCCATTCGCAGAGGCCCCCGACCGGATCGTCGAAATGTTCAAGCACGTGATTGGCGATGATGAAATCCAGTTCCCCATCGGCGTAAACCGAAAGATCGTTTCCGTCGATGACATGTGTCAGCGGCACGAGATCCTCCTCAGGCAGATGATGGAGCTCGACCAACGTCTTGTTGGAAACGACATCGACATATTCGACCTGACAGTTTTCCGAGGTTTTTGTCGGAACCTGCTGCGCACCGAGTTCAATGCCCCGGCCAACGAGATACTTTCTTGCAAAGCGGTTTCGAATATCCAGACGATTTTCCATCGAAGAAAACAAAATCATCCTGCTGAATAATGGGCGGGACAAAACATCATCGAGAAACCGACGCACCCAAGGCTTCATAGTATCGTCATCTACTGGCCATACCAGAGCACGTATATCAAACATCTTTCCTCACTACAGCACTGAACGGAAACGTGAGACCAGCTTTCAAGTCACATCCGACGCGGAAACAAATCATTCCCGTTGAAACGATAGCAGAGAAAAGTTGGAAAATTCCAGCAGATCGAATGGCTTCGCACTGATAATCACAAGCGGATAAACGAAAGTGCAGCGCCCGTAAAACAGTCTCAATAAAGAAACCATCGAATTGAACGCGATGTTCGCAACATCAGAGCTAAGGAAATTAAATCAGAACCATTGAAGTTACTGATAAAATGGTGGGTGATGTAGGGTTCGAACCTACGACCCGCTGATTAAGAGGCCGGTCGTATCTTCATTGAAAACATTCAGATAGCCAGCAGCGCCCTGTAAAATACAGTTTGAAATTGCCCAATGGTTCCAATGGTGTCAAGTCTGAATTGTAAAATGATTTCCACAGAAATGGTCCGCTGTGGAAACCGCGGTATCTTCTCTCGGGGCTTCCTCGGCCGAATAGTCGAGCCAGACATAAAGAGTCAGTTCCACCTCTTTAAGCAAGCTTCATTGCCCCCTCTCTAAATGGGAGGGCTCAATATATATGAGGTCGAAAAAATATTGTGATGCAGTTCAAAAAGAAGCGGGGCGGCATTGCGCCTGGAGATATGCGACCGGCGTCGACCATTGTGTCTGCGGAAAAACGACAGGTGCGATGCCCGCCCTCTAGATCCGCGTTGCCGCGTATGCGGTCACCATCGACGAAAAAAGCGGCAGCATCAGAAGTCCGCGCTTTCTCGTCTCGCATGGACAGATCCCCGACCTTATGAACTGATGGGGTGGATGCCCCCTCCGGCCGGCATCGGAGTATGATGCCTGCCCAGCGCCATGGTGGCGCTCACGGAGGAAAGGCAGATGACACAGGTACATATCCTTGCGATCGACCTCGCGAAGCGGAGCTTCCAAGTCTGTGGAACGGATCGCGGCGGGGCGTGTGTGGATGCCCCCGGTTTGGCAAGAAGATTTTTTGACGGCTGTCCGCGAACGAGGAATTCTATCGGTCGTGTGTCAGGCCTCTTGATGTGGCCTGATTAGCCACGGGCCGGGATGCAGTTCGAAGAACAGGTGCCACATCGGTTCAGAGAGCTTTTTGCTCGAGCGCCGGGACTGGTTTACCCCATTCTGAACATTGAAGTCCTTTCCGCATCGTTCCGTCAGTCGATCTTCTTACCGGGGCTGTTGGCCCCAGGCATCACCGCATTGCCTTTCGAGAAAGGCAGCGGATCACGCCATTCTGTAATTCTGCTCCCTAGTCATCATTGCCCAAATGATGCGCGCCATCTTATTGGCGAGCGCGACAGCAGCCACCATTCGAGGCTTTCGGCCCAGAATGCTTCCCAAACAGTTATCCGGTAACACGCCCTTGCGCACGATCCAGCGGATCAGGCTCATGGCTCCGACAATGAGGAGCTTTCGAATATCGGTCGCCCCATCTTGCTGACACCGCCCAGTCGTGTCTTGCCACCCGTTGAGTGCTGCCTGGGCACAAGGCCGAGCCAAGCAGCAAAGTTCCGGCCGCTCTTGAATGCACGAAGATCGGGAGCAAACGCGAGGATCGCGCCGGCGGTCACGGGGCCGACGCCGGGAACGGTGCAAAGTCGACGCATATCTTCATTCGCATTGGTAGCTTCTCGAAGCTTCAGCATCAGGCCATCGATCTTCTCGGTCAGCAGGCTGATCTGGTCCAGGTAGAGCTGACCTATCTCTCGGACTCCATCAGGGAGATGATTTGTCTGATCGGCCAGAATGCCTACCACCGTAGTGAGATTGGCTGGTCCTTGAGCAACGACGATTCCAAATTCGCCGAGGTGCCCGCGCAACGCATTGATGAGCTGGGTCACGAAGCACTGGTGCGTTCGAAACGCCACCGCACGCGCCTGATGTTCAGCGCTCTTGACCTCGACATAATGCAAGTTCGGTCGTTGTGCAGCCTCCGCGATCGCCGCTGCATCGGCTGCGTCGTTCTTCTGCCGTTTGACAAACGGCTTCACGTAGATCGGCGGAATTAGTCGTACATTATGGCCACAGCCTTGAGTAAAGCGGCCCCAGAAATGGCTGGTGGCACAGGCCTCCATCGCGACGATGCACGGCGACTGCTCGTTCAAAGGTTGCTGTAATCGGGCTCGCGAGAGAGGCCGGTTGAATAGAACCGCGCCGCCGCGATCCGTTCCACAGACTTGGAAGCTCCGCTTCGCGAGGTCGATCGCAAGGATATGTACCTGTGTCATCTGCCTTTCCTCCGTGAGCGCCACCATGGCGCTGGGCAGGCATCATACTCCGATGCCGGCCGGAGGGGGCATCCACCCCATCAGTTCACGTCTGGCCATATCCTCGAATTTAGTTAACAGTGTTTTCCACATCGTATGTGGAAATCAGGGCTCTTGAAGGGATCTGAATCTTTGACCCGCTTAGATCTCTTTCTTAAATATCTCAGCTATCTGGATTTTTACAGATTAGGGAGACAACCGACTCCCGTGTAGAGCAGGTAGCGCAAACGGCCGAGGCCTCCAGCATAGTAGGCCCAATGGAAATAGGCGCGACCACATGCAGTCACTGGCTTCCACGTCGACACAGGCCTCGTCAGCCGATAGAGGGTTAAGCCTTCCAGCACATGGGGCATGGGCCTCATGATATGGGTTTCCATAAACAGATGCTGCTACCCCGCTCGAAGCGTCGTTTGTATGCGGCAGCTATCATCCTTACAGGTGAGGAACGCTTGCAGGGCTTCGAGCTCCTTCAACGACCTTGAACACCCAATGAAAGCCTAGCGATGCTGCGCTGTCGTTCTCCAGCGCCCATCGCGCAGCTGCCGACAAGGAGGGGCTCGAGACTCTGAATGTAAACAAGCTATTTGTGATGCAAGATATCCGTGTATAATGGACGTCTACTTCGGGGTGAGGTTTTCGTGGAGTTCCGGCCGATTGTTGTTGTGGTTGTTGCTGCGGCTTTGCTAAGCTCGCTGGCTGCCGTCTCGGTCCGGGCAGCGGAGCGATCAGTTCGTGACATTCAGAAGGCATTGGTCGACCAGGGCTTCAAGCCGGGCGTCCCTGATGGCGCATGGGGCAAGAGGTCGATCGCAGCGCTACGAGCCTACCAGACAGCGAACGGCCTGCCTCCTACTGGCGCGGCGGACCAGGCGACAATCGACCGCCTTTTCCCGACCTCTCCGGCGGCGGAAGATCAAAAGCCCCCACTTTCTGGCTCGTCGTCGGAAAGCGTAACGCCATTACCAAAGATTCTGGAAGTCGAGACCAAGCCGTTAGGTCCTATTGGCGGCTCTGCGTCCAGTACGGTCGAACCCTTCGCCGAAGTAAAGGCTGTCGAAACCACTCCGCCTTCAGAGGAGGCACAACCCGCCCGGCAGGCCGACAGCACCCCGCCGACGACCGAAAGCTCGGGCGACGGAGCCGCCGCTCCTCGGTCATCGGCGGCTCCGTCCGATAGTAAGAACGCGCCCTGGAACGTGGCGCTTGTCGGTTTGTCCGTCGGC
Source organism: Gillisella vitis (assembly GCF_021559775.1). Lineage (GTDB taxonomy): Bacteria > Pseudomonadota > Alphaproteobacteria > Rhizobiales > Rhizobiaceae > Allorhizobium > Allorhizobium ampelinum. The sequence continues at coordinate 1,867,171 of NZ_CP056047.1, forward strand.
GGTGTCTTACTGTTCTGGAGGAGACGGAAGCGAAGGATGCTTGCCGCGGGCGCCAGCGGCATACGCACGGCTCCTGACGACGACACCACAGCAGAACTTATTTGGGACAAGGACGCCTTTCGGGTCCTGACGGAGCAATCCACGACTGAGCAATCCACCTCGCCGTATCAGGACCGCGCGCCGTCAATGGACGCGCGCAACAGACACGTCACCGACTGGATCAAGGCGAACGCATCCAAAGCGAAAGCCCTGTCCGCTGGCGAGAACGACGACCTCACCGATGTTACCGAGCGTGGGCAAAAGACTAGCGTAACGCACCCCCCGATACCCACCCAGACAGGCACCCTGCTGAATTTCCATCGTGCAAAGGCGGCCGAACCAAAGTCGGCACCCCCTCCCCCAAGGACGGACGCCTCTGCCGCCAAAATGGCCGGAGCCGAATGGATTTCGCCGGGCAAGTCCGTCACCGTCTCTTCAGTCACGATATTGGGCGGAATGTTCTATCTCGGAGGTTTTCTCGGAAAGCAGGGAAGGCTGAACGAAAACGATAACTGTCTGGTCGATCCGGGGCTAACCGTGGGAAGAGGCCGCGATCCGGCGGGTGTGTCCATGGGATACTGGCCATCATATGGCGGGATGTCCCCGGAAGCCAGAAGGTCCTATCTGGAATGGTTGGCAGGCGGCAGGTCGAATCCAGACGACTACATCGGTTACGTCTTCCTCTACTTCTACGGCCTCGAACGGCGGCTGCTCCTCGACGTCGATGCCTCCGATACATCCGCCGTGCTGGCGGAGGTCAGGCGACTTCTCGATGTTTACGGCCATAACGGCTCTTTCAACCGTTATGCCACGGAGTTGCTGACCGCAGCCGAACTCAGGAGCGGTGAGCCCTCCGCCCAATTTATCGCCAGGGTCGAGCCTAACGGCTATGAGGTCCCCGCTGCGGTCAAGATCGCCCTCGGTATCCGGGTCCGGGACGAACGTCCGATCGAGGCTGATCTGATGCTTCGGTTCGCGCTGACCCATCCGGAGACCAGCGTCCGCACGCCTGCCAAGCGGGTCCCCTCCCTGTTGCGAGAACTCTACCATCTGGAATTCGCGAAACTCTATCCGGCGGGCTACCGGCTGAAGGCCGGACGGACAAAGAAGCTCAAGAAGCAGTACCAGGCCTGCAGCGGAAGCTTCAATCTCGAAATCAAGGTCCTCGGCGGAGACATTCCGGACATCACCGACCGGGAAGAGCCGATCCGGATAGCGCGACGGGTCTTCAACGACTGCATGGAGCAGCTCGATGATTACAGCCGCACTCTTGGACGTCTCCCCGGTCTGCAGCCGAATTTGCTCGCCATATCCAAGCTCCCCGAGGCTCTGCGGATGACGGCCGCCACGAGTTTGCCGGGCGATCCCCTGGCCGGTCTCCAACGTCTCGCCGACCAATCTTCCGAAACACGTATTGACCGTCTCGCCGAGCAGATAGGCATCGAGATGGGGGCCAGCCCCGGAAAGGCCAAGCTCCGCGATCTAAGCCAGGCCCTTTCCGGTTTCGGAATCGGCGCGACCTTCGATCCGGCGTTTGCCGTGAAGTCGTCGGCAGGTGGTGACACGGCGATCCTGTTTCCAATCTCGGCCCCCCTCCCCGCAGTGGCAACCGACGTCTACCGTACTCAACAGCTCTCGACGATGCTGGGCATGGTGGTCGGACATGCCGACGGCGATTTCCACGAAATGGAACGAAAGGCGCTCCTTGACCGGATTGCGACCTCCACAGACCTGTCCGGAGATGAAAAGCGGAGGCTGGAAGCAGAGATCCGGCTGAACGAAAAGGACCCCGCGCGCCTCGATGACTGGTTCAAACGTCTGAAAGACGTCCCCGAACGCGCCCGGGACGCTGTCGCCGCCGAACTGGTCGCGCTCGCTTCCGCCGACGGCGACCTGCACGCCGACGAGGTCAGAAAACTCGAGGCGATCTTCAAAAGGATGGGGATCGACCAGAAGTCTCTCTACGAGCGTCTTCACGCGGGGAGCAGCGCGACGCATACAGCCGGACCCACATCGGCGCCTTCCGCCCCCTCCTCAAAAACCACGCCCTCCCCTTCGCCGACACGCATCGACCTTTCGAGACTTCAGAGCATCCGCTCGGAAACACGGGTTACCTCGAACGTCCTCGCCGACATTTTCGTCGACGAAGAGGAAGAAGCCGTCACTTTGGTCCTCGAGACCCCGGTACAAGCCACCCAAAGCGAGCTCTTCGAAGGCCTCGAACAGCGATACGGGGCTTTCCTGTCGGAAATCCTTCAGCGTGCAAGCTGGTCGAAAGACGATTTCGAACATCTGGCACGAGACGCTTCCCTGATGCCTGGCGCGGCGAAGGAAGCGATCAACGATTGGGCGCTCGACCGTTTCGACGAACTCATGATCGAAGGCGACGATGAACTGGACATCAACAGCCATCTGCTTCCCACACCTCCGACAAGTCCAGCAGCTATCAAAGAAGGCATACCCGCATGACCACCAAGCCACCCGCCATCAAGCCGCGTGACCGCGACACAATCATCAGTGCGCTCCGCGCGGGTGTCGTCCCGAGGCTCGGCCTACAGCACATCCAGGTCGGACGTCAGCGCGAGATCGACGCGCTCATTCGTGACATACGCCGGGTGGGCGAAGGTGGATCGAGCATACGTTTCGTGATCGGCGCATACGGGGCTGGCAAGACGTTCTTCCTATTCCTCGTTCGGCAGATAGCCCTCCAGAGCAAGCTGGCTGTATGCCAGGCCGACTTGTCGCCCGACCGACGCATCCACGCGACCAACGGCCAGGCTCGCTCGCTCTATGCCGAGCTGGCAAGAAGCCTTTCGACCCGCACCGCTCCAGATGGAGGCGCGCTGCGTAACATTCTCGAAAGCTACATCCAGAAGGCAACTGAGAAAGCGGGCGCGACGGGCGTGCCGATCGAGACGGCTGTCAAGGACGGGCTCGGCGATATCCGCGAAATGGTTGCTGGCTACGACTTCGCGACGGTGGTCGCCGCTTACGCCCGCGGATATGAAGACGGGAATGGCACTCTCCAGGATGCCGCCCTCCGCTGGCTCCGGGGCGAGTACACGACCAAGACCGAAGCGCGGCAGGATCTCGGCGTCAGGACGATCCTCGACGACGCGTCCTTCTACGACGGCCTGAGGCTTCTGGCGAAATTCGTCAGGGTTGCCGGGTTCGGGGGGATGATCGTCTGCCTTGACGAGCTGGTGAATCTCTACAAGCTGCAGAGCGCCCAGGCCCGAAAGCAGAACTACGAGCAGATCCTCCGCATCCTGAACGACGTGCTACAGGGGACCACCGAAGGCATCGGCTTCATTCTCGGCGGAACGCCGGAGTTTCTGCTCGACACCCGCCGGGGTCTCTACTCCTACGCGGCGCTGCAGAGCAGACTTGCCGAGAACAGCTTTGCGGTGAACGGCCTCGCCGACTATTCGGGACCCGTCATCAACCTTCCGAGCCTCACCCCGGAAGAACTGTTCCACCTGTTGGAAAGGCTTCGCGATGTGTTCGCGGGTGGCGAGCCGGAGAAGCATCTGGTCCCGGATGATGCTCTCATCGCTTTCATGGAGCATTGTTCGAACACGATCGGCGACGCCTACTTCCGCACGCCTCGAAACACAGTGAAGGCGTTTGTGGACCTACTCGCGGTCCTGGAGCAGAACCCCGAGGTCAAGTGGAACGACCTGCTGCCCCGTGTCGAAGTGAGCGAGGATCGGCAAGGCGCGGACGAGGCGGAAATCCCGGTGGATGCCGACGACGGGGACGACGAGCTTGCAACCCTCCGCCTTTGAGCGTCTCGGCCAACCGATCCGGCGCTGGATCTGGGCACAGAAATGGCAGCGGCTGAGGGACGTTCAGGAAAAGGCGATACCCGCCGTTCTCGCGGGCGGCGACGTCGTCATATCTGCCCGCACGGCTGCGGGAAAGACGGAAGCAGCGATCATGCCGCTGTTGACCCGCGTCCTCGACGGCGACGGGCGGGACGGCTTCCGCATCCTCTATGTCAGCCCGCTCAAGGCGCTCATCAACGACCAGTACCGTCGGCTCGAGCCACTGTGCGAGGCCTGCGATATCCCTCTCCATAAATGGCATGGCGACGTGTCTGCAGATGCCAAGTCGCGGGCGCGCAAGAATCCGAGCGGGGTCGTGTTGATCACGCCGGAATCGCTGGAGGCGCTCCTCGTCCGCCGGGGCAAGGAAATACGATTCCTGTTCTCCTCGCTGGAGGCCGTCGTCATCGATGAACTCCACGCGTTCATCGGGACCGAGCGGGGCATGCAGCTCCAGTCAATCCTCAATCGCATCGAGATCGAATGCGGGAGGGAGCGGATCGACCGTGTCGGCCTCTCGGCGACGCTCGGTGATATGCGGCTGGCCGCCGACGCGCTCCGACCCGCCGGCGGCGCGAACGTGGTGGTCATCGAGGGGAATGACGAAGGTAATGGCCTCAAGTTGCAGATCCGGGGATACTACGAAAAGGAAGAGGCGCCCAAGGACGACGGCGGCGAGAACGACGAGGCCCCGCCCGACAAAGAGGCGGACGAACGGCACGGCATCCCGGAACGCCTGGCGGACGACCTCTTTCGTTTTCTGAGGGGGCACCGGAACCTGCTTTTCGGCGGCTCCCGGGAGCGGGTCGAGCTCTATGCGGATCGGCTTCGCCTCATGTGCGAGGAGAACCGAGTCCCGAACGAATTCTTTCCCCACCATGGCAGCCTGTCCAAGGCCGAACGCGAGGATGTCGAACTCAGACTCCGCGACGATCCCCGCCCGACGACGGCTGTCGCGACGACGACTTTGGAACTCGGCATCGATATCGGTGACGTGGAATCCGTCGCTCAGATCGGACCGGGTTTCTCGGTGTCGTCGCTCAGGCAACGCCTCGGCCGTTCGGGACGACGGGCAGGAAGCCCGGCCGTCATGCGGATGTTCGTCATCGAGCGCAATCCGGGTCGCGGACAGCATCCTCTCGAGCGCCTGAACCTCGGGCTTGTCCAATCGATCGCCATGATTGAATGCCTCAAGGACGGCTGGTGCGAGCCGCCTGCCCCGACCGGAGTGCATCTTTCGACACTCGTTCACCAAATTCTCGCGCTCATCCTCCAAAAGGGGGGCGTTTCACCGCAGGCCGCATGGAAAATCCTATGCGACCGGGGTCCCTTCAAGTCGGTGGATCGCACGACATTCGCCGATCTGCTGCGCTGCATGGCGTCTGAGGAGAACAAGCTCGTCGAGCAGTCCCCGGAGGGCTTGCTGATGATCGGGGAGTTCGGGGAAAGGATAACCGAGGCGCATGACTTCTACCCGGTGTTCTCGACGGAGCGAGAATACCGGATCATGCATGACGCCAGAACGTTGGGCACCTACCCGCTGGATTCGGCAATCAGGTCGGGGGAGACGTTGATTTTCGCCGGACGGCGCTGGCAGGTCATCGAGGTGGAAGACGCCACTCGGGTCATAACCGTAAAACCGACCCGGGGCGGCAAGCCGCCGCGCTTCAGCGGGAATGTCGGTGGATTGCACGATCGCATAGCGCTGGAGATGAAACGAGTGCTCCAAAGCAGCGAGCAGTACGCATACATCGACCGCGTCGCTGTGGAAATATTGGGCAGCGCACGGGCGTGTTTTGGTGAACTTGGGCTAGCCACGCAATCGATCCTGCCATACGCCGATGGCGCTCTGGTTCTGCCCTGGATCGGGACCAGGAAGTTGACCACCCTCGCCCTTGCCTTCCTCTCGCGTGATTTCCGGACCGCGCAGTATCAGCACTCCCTCGAACTACAGGACTGTGATCCCGAAGGCATCGGTCAGTGCCTCGAGCGGTGGGCGGTGGGAGATGTGCCGACGATAGAAGCCTTGATGACTGGAGTGGCCAGACCAAATGTCGCGCGCTTTGACAACCATCTCTCGTGGGACCTGATGACGATGGTCATGGTCAAGGAACGGCTCGACTACGGTGCTCTCCAAGGCGTTGCCATCAGCCTTTGCGACGGCCGAGAAGCCAACCTTCCGTGACTTGGCGCAGGAACGCCACCTTAGTCGTGCTCTAGTTTCCAGACAGACGTCGGGCGGCATCTATATTCTTTGCACCTTTGGGAGAGCAGCCCCCTCCCTGCGCTACCGGGTCATGATCGGCAGATTTGGAAGCCCGGCCTCCCTGACCCCCTTGTGCGGCGACCCGCGTCGACTCGCAAAGAGAGGCGAGTTACAGGCGGGGCGATATAATCCGAGACTTAAAGCGGCAGCAGGTCAACTTCAACGACCGCACTCAGAACAGATTCTTAGATATCTGCCTGCCGAGCCGATGTGCCCGCTCAAGAATTCAAGGGATCGCTATTGCCGCCCCTGCCTGGCCCCTTTGTTGCGACAAGGCCCGGATTAAGCCCATGCCTCCCTGAAGATAGAGGGGGTCATCCCAAGCGTTCTCACGAGTTCTCTCGTCAAATGGGCCTGGTCACAGAAGCCTGCTTCATTCGCCGCACTGACTATTGACCTTTGTTCGCGCAGGAGATTTTTCGACTTTTCGAGCGCCATGAGGACGTGATAATTATGGATACCAGTGCCGGTTGCGCGGTGAAATGCGCGAGAGAGATAGCCAGCCGAAAGCGAACAATTACGCGCGATTGCGTCAACATCGGTATGGAGCGTCTCGCGCGAAAATAAGGAGTTGCAAACATATTCTACGAATCCACCATTTAACCGGGAGGTTAAAAAAGCGCGCAGATCTGGCGACCTACTACCGGAAATAAAATTCGAAGAAAAAGCCCAACCCTCGTTGTCAACTGCTTCGAAGCGGTGAACCATTCCGCCGGGCACAACTGCCGTTTCACCGGCTTCAAAAATCCGCGTGTGCTGAGGTAGTCGCAAGCGTACTCGTCCGCTAAGAATATGTGCGATCTCTTCGCCCATATGAAAATGCAGCCGAAACTTCCAACACCTTCGGCCGCCCGTAATATTCTCCACCCAGCCTATGTCGGTGTGGGACACAGTAAACGACGTTCGTGTATTCCTACCATACAGATCTGGCGACATGACTTCCAATGAACATTAATTGTTATTAATATAATGGAAACCAGGGTGCAAATTGTGATCAAAGATTCCGGTTTCCGCCGGTATTTTCCAACAAAAAGGGAGCCAAACATGAGTATGGTTTCAGATCAAGATTTGGTCAAGACTCTGCTGGGCACAGCTTTGAACGCCCCCGACTTTGCAAGGGTAAAATGCAGATCTGGCTAACCTGCGGCTGCAGTCATCTATTCGGCCTCTTAAGCGTGCCGCACCCTGCGGCCCCGGCCTTGACGGTAGATCCGCAAGCCAACTCTCAATCACGCGACGCGAACTCGCAGTTCGATGCGCCCAACGGGCTCTGCTGGTTCCCGGTTAGCCCGGCTTTGCCATCATTTGCCTTCTATCCTCACCACCACATCGACCCGATTAGGATCGAACCCGGCGATCACGCTGTTCTCATTGTCGCGCCTTCTCCTGGATTCCCATAGGCCCCGCCAAACCTCAGCAGCGCCAAGACGATGCGGGCTGTTTTGTTCGCAAATGCAACGGCCGCAACATTTGACGTGCATTTGCGGATCCGGCGTTGGGCTGATGATCGACCGTTATCATGCTCGGACTTGGAACATCTCGGTTGATCACTCGCAGCGGAGCATTTCTCTCCCCCGCGACGGCATGATGCTTGTCGTAATCCTTGCGACCTTCCTTTTAGAATTCGCGCTACACTATATCATAGAATCCGAAATGATCGCAGCGGCAACCCCTATTGTACCATTTATGGCCGCCGCCATATGGACAATGTTCATCGGCATGTCGGTTGGACGTAACCTCAATCTTGCAATCCGGTATGCGTTGAGCCCCCCACAGAAAATAGGTGAAGATTTGCCGACACAGCGCGGTAGATGCTTCGTCCAACAAACTCCGGTTTGATATGTTGATGTGGAGCCAGTCACAAAGCCGTTGGAAAGGCTGCCAAATTACATAAATACCCGTGCAGAAACCTATAGCCGACAAACTCCCGTGCTTCTAAGTTAATACGGAAGCGGGGAATGGATATGCTAATTGGCTACATGCGCGTATAGACCGGCGAACAGAAGCTCGATCTTCAGCGCGACGAACTGGAGCGAGCTAGGTGCGAGCGGGTCTATGGCGACGTGTGCTCGGGTCGCTCGACTGAGCGCCCCGGTCTGGCAAAAGCGCTCGACATCGCTCGGGACGGTGACACCCTCGTTGTATGGAAGCTCGATCGTATCGGCCGTTCGCTTACGCATGTCGTTGGCCTGGTGAGCGATCTGCAGAAACGGGGCGTTGGGCTCAAGGTATTGACCGGCGATGTCGATACCACGACAGCGACGGACAGGCTCGTGTTTGGAATATTCGCCACACTTGCGGAATTCGAACGAGACCTTATTCACGAACGCACCATGGCGGGGCTGGCGGCCGCCCGTGCGCGTGGACGGGCCGGTGGACGCCCGCGCGTGATGACAAAGCAGAAGCTTGAATTTTCCGAAGTCGACCCTATTCATCAAATGGCGGGAATAAACACCTAGATCGGAAGAGCGGACGCCTGCTTGACCACCTCGCTCGGAACGTCAGTCTTGACATTCTTGATGCCGTTTTTCCGGGTCAAGTGTGACGATTGGAACTGTCGGTAGCACTCAATATCGGCTACGACTACGCGCAGCAACGCATCGCTCTCGCCCAGCATGATGTAACACTCCACGACCTCGGGCAGTTGCTTCATGGCCCCGATAAAGAGATCGATCGTCTCCGCATCTTGAGCTGTCAACCAGACCCTCGCAAATAGAGAAAGCTTCAAACCGACCTTCGTCTGATCAATGACTGCCACGTAGCGACTGATGATTCCTGCGTCTTCCAGGAGCCTTACTCGTCGCAAACAAGGTGAATTGGAGAGACCAACGCGCTTTGCAAGTTCGTTGTTAAGAATTCGCCCATCAAGCTGCAACTCGCGGATTATTCGGCGATCGATCTCATCCAATTTCATGGCATCCATTTAACTATATAGAGCGATTATTGGCATAATGTTTCATTATTTAACAAATAATCAGAAATTTCGCAATCCAATTTTCCATCGCGTTGGATATTATGGGTCGCTGGATAATTATCGATATTTTCAACGGAGAAGTTCATTGGATACTGGATGGTATGCTAGCTTGATTGGGTTTGCCTTCGCTATGGCAGCAACACCTGGACCGAACAACACGATGGCTACGGCTTCAGGGGCAAACTACGGGTTGATGCGGACCCTGCCGCTGATGAGCGGGATCGCAGTCGGCGTTGCGGTGATCATGTTCATTGTCGCGGTATTTGGTGCTTCGGTGGTGGCAGAGCCGCGCGTTTACCTGATTCTCAAATGGGTTGGCATCGCCTATTTGTTTTGGATTGCGTGGCAGATCGCTAGTGCTGAGCCAAAACTAGCTGATGCTGATCCCATGGCATCGTGCAACGCAAAACCTCTTTCCTTCACGCAGGGTATACTGCTTCAGTTCGTTAACCCGAAACTCTGGGTGATGGCGACTGGCGCAATTGTCGCTCATGGCCACGTTAGCGAACAGATCGGTTATGCGGTCCTCGGCACGCTGTTTGCTTTCGTGTTTGGTGCGTTAACTTTCATTAGTACGGTCGCCTGGGCAGGGCTCGGCGCGTACATCGGGCGCTTGCTGGTTTCGCCACAAATTATCAGGGTTTTTAATCTCACAATGGCATTGCTACTCGTGTTGAGTTTGATCCCAATCATCTTTCATTAGGGCAACGGGTTTTCCGCTCCCACGTTGTCCTCGCCATCGTGATCTGTGATCGGATTTCCAGGGACGAGCAACAAGAGTTCCTCCATGGACAGTACAATGGACGTTCTCACGACCAGGAAGTCGGGACGGGAGCTGCATCGTCATTGGGCGGACGAGGTCAAAGGGCAGATTGGCCTGCTGCCGGTTTCGTGGACACTGAGTTACCCAAGGAAAACCCAAGGGTTTTGCTCGCAGGATCCCTTCCGGCTCGTTTGATACCGCCTGGCAACATCCCGACGGTGCCCGGCACGGGCGACACGCGCGCAACCTTCAGCGCAATAAATCTGCCCGCGGTCGCAGCATCGGCAGATCAGCACTTGGCCCCGGCAACGCTCGCAGAGAAAGAAGCGTCCGGTATCGTGTTCATCTGCTCCATGGCAGCCGTCATGACATGGACGCGAAGCTCCGTCTGCGCCATAATAACCCGGCATTCGTGTTCCGCACGGTGTAGGGCGCGGCGCCGGGTAGAATTAGCCGTTCGGTCGGCGCTGTGCCTGCCTTCATCGATCTTCACGAAGATTACGGCAGGCGCTGCGACTGTACCAGTCCTCACCCCATCACCAAAAACCCCTCCGGCACACTTCTCGACGACCGTTCACAGCATGCGCTGGAAGGCGCACGTCCCGTTCGGGAGGAAACGCTCACGTGCGCTTCATTCTCCAGTCTCGGCGGCGGAAGGGTGGATTTACGTTGCCGCCGTTATCGACTTGTTCTCCCGCCGCATTATTGGCTGAAACGCGATCACTAATGAAAAAAAATTCTAATTTCTAAGGAAGGCGAGGTCAGTTCTGTTCAAGACTAGCCTCTCAACAATCTGCACATTTAGCTCGGTGAGCACGGGACCTAGAATGATTGTCTGCTGAAGAAAACATTAAGTTTGTGGAGTTGATTTATGCTCAGTTCCGAAAAATCTCCCGACATCCGCAATTTGCAATCGCTTCACCTCAGCCTTTCACAAGCTGATAAGCTACACGTACTTCATCCGTGGACGGATTTGAGTGCTCTAGGAGACGGGTGCCCACTTATAATGACGAGTGCCTCGGGTATCCGCGTTAGCGACAGCCAGGGGCGGACATATCTCGATGCAATCGGCGGAATGTGGTGCATGACCCTCGGATATGGTCGCACCGAGCTTGCTATCGCAATGTCGGCACAAGCGCAAAGAATGGCATATTATACGCCTTTTGGAGACATAGGAAACGAACCAGCAGCGCGCTTGGCGGAGGTGCTTGCGGAAATTACACCCGGCGATCTGGATCGCGTCCATTTTACTACCGGCGGCTCAACTGCTATTGATTCTGCTGTGCGTATTTCTCACTATTACTTCGCTTCGCAAGGCCGATATTCAAAGAGATGGGTGCTGTCACGGCATAATGCCTATCACGGCAGCACATTTCTCGCTGCATCACTGAGCGGGAAAGCCGCTGACCGAACGCTGTTTCACTACGAGGAAAGTTTTGTACATCATCTATCAAGTCCAGGCTACGATTTGGACGTGGATGACGAGACCTCTGAAGAAACCCTTGAACGACTTATCAGCGAAATGGAGCGCGAGATCGCCCGGATTGGAGCGGAAAACATCGCGTGCTTTGTGGCTGAGCCGATCCTCGCATCTGGCGGCGTGCTCATCCCTCCATCGGGGTATCATGTTGCAACAAGAGAGTTGTGCCGCATGCACGACATTCTCTACATTTCTGACGAAGTCGTAACTGGATTCGGTCGACTCGGACATTTTTTTTCATCAAAGGCACGTTTCTCGATTGATCCCGATCTTCTTGTAATCGCTAAGGGTTTAACTTCAGGTTATGCCCCCCTTGGAGCTGTCCTGATATCGACGCGTATTTCGCAATCGATTGCCGCAGATGCGCCGCGCGGCAAGCCGGTATTTTCAAACGGATTCACTTACTCTGGGCATCCGGTGTCCTGCGCAGTTGCACTTAAGAATATCGAACTTATGCAGCGCGAGCACGTCTGCGAACATGTACGAGATGTCGGTCCATACTTTATGGAGCAGCTTTACAAGCTGTCGGCATCTCCGGTTGTCTACACTGTTCGCGGAGATCATCTCATGGCTTGCGTCGAGTGTTGGACCGGGGCGGAGAAGGGACCCACTGTAGAAAACATAGCGCTCGCGCGACGGGTTGACCACCATTGCCAGGAGGCGGGGTTGTTGGTTCGTCCTTACGAGAACCTGTGCATCCTGTCTCCGCCGCTCATCATAGGAAGAGACGACATAGATCGGATCGTCACGACGCTACACCTAGCGATTGAAAAAACAGAACACGATCTTAAAAGTGGAGCGATTATGTGATCGCGTATTAAATCATGGAGCTTGTTAACAATATGAAAGAAATAATCGATTGTCGTGGGCTTACGCCGGCCATCATTGCTGTTCGGGTTAAACAACGCCTTGTCGATCAAGCTTTAGAAACGCCCGAGCTCTGCGTGCTCGTGGAGAACCAGCATCACGCCAGTTTATTCGGTCAGGTCTGTCCCGAGCTGGCTGATCGCATTCAAATCGTCGCGATTGACTGTGGGGCTCTGCCGGACGATATACGAGGCGCGGCGGTCCAACGATTTGTTAGCGCCAATGCTTGAGCGATCCGATCTGGCCAAAATCGACCCAACCACTTTAGTGGAGCCGGAGGCGACAGAATCTTGGTGGCGGCGGGACGACCTTCGTTATGTCAATGGTCGTCTAACGTTAGGAGACTGCGATCTTACTGCGGCGGCACTAAAGCTGGAAACGCCGCTCTACGTTTTACGCGGGGCCAAGGTCATTGAAAAGATTTGCCAGCTGCACCAGGTGCTTCGTGATGCGGGAGTGAATCATAGAGTCTACTACGCTATCAAGGCAAACCGGAGCCCGCAGCTTCTTAGCTTTTTATCGGAAAAGCGAATTGTCGGTGCTGACGTTTGCTCGCCCGAGGAGCTAAAGCATGCTCTGGCCTGCGGGTTCCGTGAGAAGGACATCTCATTTACCGGAACATCTCTCAGTGCACGTGACGTTGATGATTTAGCACGGTTCGATTGTATTAGCCTCAATCTCGACTCGCTCTCTGCTCTTGAGCGCTTCGGCAGACTTTGTCCAGGTCGAGAGATCGGCATCCGGATCAATCCTGATCTGGGTATCAGCTATACTGGCAATGACATGCTGAAATATAGCGGGTGCCAGACCACTAAATTTGGCATCTACCTGGACAGTTTTGACGATGCACTTGCCATTGCGAAGCGACATGCACTCAAAGTCGTGCGGCTGCATTTCCACGCGGGTTCTGGATACCTCAACGAAGGACTGGAGGACTTGCAAGCGATACTGACGGCAAGTCATGAGTTCATGCATCGCCTGCCCAACCTGACGGAAGTGAATATTGGCGGCGGTCTCGGAGTTCCACACCGCTATAGTGACCGCCCGCTTGATTTGCACAGATGGGCTGATGTTATTGCAAAAGCATTTGCTGATCGTGGCATTCGAATCGCACTGGAACCCGGTGATTTCTTAGTTAAGGAAGCTGGCGTCTTACTGACAACAGTCACGTATCGTGAAACGCGAAAGCAGACTGAGTTCGTCGGAGTCGATGCCGGCTTCAACCTCGCTATGGAACCAGCTTTTTATAGTCTACCGTGCCACCCTGTTCCTACAGTTCCTCGCCCCGTGCCTAAGCGCCCACTGACTGTCGTGGGCAATATAAATGAAGCGCTTGATAAATGGGCCGTAGAGCATGAGATGCCGGCGCCTGAAGAGGGTGATGTTATCGCGCTTATTAATGCCGGTGGATATGCCGCTTCGATGAGATCTGATCATTGTATGCGCGGTGCGGCACGCGAGCTGTTTCTTCATGATTGAATACATTTATGCCTCCCTTAGCTAGCTGAAAGGCACTCTAAAAAGGATGTCATGAACATGAATTGCGATAAATCACTACTGGAAGCTCCAAGTTTTGCCTTTGATCCAACCGATCCTTGGACAGAAACGTTTCAAATCGGGCTGTGGCGTGCGGGACTCCAAGGTAGACATGTATATGAGGTCGGGATTGGAACGGGAACCAATGCGGTTTTTCTACTCGACAAATGCGACGTCGCCTCTGCATCTGGCAGCGATATTGACCCGCGGCTAACGATGCTCGCGATCCGTAATGTCGCAAAGCTAACGCCAGAACGGGCCGAGCGGTTTCACCCCGTCGAGGGTGCGGTGAGCTTGATCGACACGGAGGATGCACGCACCGCGATCACCGCAGCCGATGTGGTCATCGCGTGCCTTCCGCAGGTCGGTTGTCCGACTGATAAAAGGCTGGCGCAAGTCTATAGCAAATGGCGCGGCAGCGCGGATTACTCAGTGCCCAATAAGTCCGACGATCACTACGCGCACTATTACCCTTGGTCAACCTTCGAAGAATTTCCGTTTAATGCAATTGGACTTGGACTGAACCAAGCACTTCTGCAACAGATTAAATTATATGCGCCATGTGCCGAAGTAATAATGAACATTGGATGCCGCGTTGGCCATGAGACTATTCTCAATTTCTTTCGCGCAAATGGCTACGAACCAGAGTGTCTACATACACAAATCGTTCGCCAACACAAGGAGACGAGTATCGCATTCTTCGTTGCAATTGAGCGAATCCTCGACGGTACCGGGTTTGAAAAGGAATTTGCGTGTGAATTCTATGCCGATAGAGACGGCGGTATCAGGCTGTCAGCCCTGAAGGCTGCAGCACTCCTAGCCAAAAACGCGGATGCTGAACTATTCCACGAGGTGACCACGTTCCGCTGTCGGTCACTAGGCTCCGCCCAAATTGCTGCACAATAAGCGTTAAGGAGCAAAACAAATGTACTTTGATGATTGCGTAGACCTATCATTTATCAAGGACAAGACCGTCGCCGTTATCGGCTTTGGGATTCAAGGAAAGGCGTTTGCCGCGAACCTGCGTGATAGCGGCATTTCGTTAGTCGTTGGCAACATTGAAGACAGCTACAAATTTGAAGCAATTAAGGACGGGTTTGATACACAGTCGGTCGGCGATGCGGCACGGTTAGCCGACGTGATTGTTTTGCTTATACCGGAGCATGCACATCAGGAAGTATTTCATCGTGATATCAGGGCAAATCTCCGTCCAAACGATCTGTTAATCGTTGCGCATGGCTACTCAATTCGCTTCGGAGAGATTAAGCTCCCTTGCGGCGTAGACGTTGCTCTATTAGCTCCCAAGATGTTCGGCAAGCCGATTCGCCGACGCTATCTCGAAGGCGGCGGCGTTTTGGCTTTCATTGACGTAATACAAGATGCTTCAACCAGTGCACTTAAAAAAACGTTGTGCATAGCCAAGGCAGTAGGTTTTACGCGTGAAGGTGTAGTCCCGGTCTCGTATGATCAGGAGACTGAACTCGACCTTTTTCAGGAGCAATTTCTCACACCGCTGCTGATCGATGCATTTCGCATGGCATTCGAAATTTTGATTGAAAACGGCTACGATCCCGTAGCCTCCTTCTTAGACACGTGTGGCTCCGGTGAGATGGCCGAAATGCTACTGGAGGCTGCCAACGTGGGCCTTTTTGAAGTAATTGAGCAGCAGGGCTCTCCCACATGTCGTTATGGTGTTCAAAAGTATCTGAACGCACTTATCAACACATCGACCAAGACCAAGGGTAAAATAATCCTCGATGATATCCGTAACGGCGCTTTCCAGGCTGAGCTTACAAGAGAGGCGCAAAGTGGCTACCCCTCGTTAGAGGCGTACCGTGCTACAAGTAAAGCTAGTGAATTGACGAAGACCCACATGCGTCTTAAACAAATGCTGGGCAAACAAAAGGATGAGACACAAATAATTCTTGGGGACGAGACGGCACTTCGCCCCTCTTATTGCGATGTAGTAGAGAGTGCAGTTATCTGTGAGGCTCACGACAAGATCGTCGGAATTCTCAATTCCAATGATGCCCGCTACGAGATGGTCAAGCATGAGGCGGAAGGGCGTACAGAGGCCGTCGCTGAACTGCGCCGCACTCCTGTCTCTCATAGTGGCAAAGCAATCCTATGTAAGTTAAAAGGTAGCGGACGCACCGAAGATTATGTGCTTGCGGTGGTCGCGGGTGATAGGCGCGTTGACATGAAAGCCCTTGCGCGAAAGTTCGGCGGCACCGCCGCCAGCTTCGCGTCGTCCGACGACGTCATCCGCTTAACTGGTTGCGTTCCTGGTGCCGTGCCACCGTTTGCGCCGAGCAATCGACTTCCACTCGTGGTCGATGCCGTCTTTGTTGAAGAGAACTCAACCATAGCCTTCAACGCTGGTTGCCTCGACCGTTCCATCATCATGGAGATGAGAGACTACTTACGGATCTTCCAACCTCAGGCACACGAAATAGGAATGGCATAACCCGCCTTATTTTCAAGCCGATCAAGAAGATCGACGAATGTATTGCATACCCCTCCTTTGACAGTAAAGAGAGATGACCGGTGCAAGAAATTCAGCCCATTATTCTTCACGAACCGTCTGATGTCTTCCTTCGACTTTTTGCGTTTCCGCATGCCGGCGGATCGTCTACAAGCTTTCGCGACTGGCCTAAGTTTCTTATTGAAGGCGTCGAGTTGGTTTCCTACCAACTCCCGGGCCGCGGCGCATTAAAATCTATACCGCCCTTGAGGCGGATTGAGCCGATTGTAGATGCCTTAACCGATATGGTGGCGGCTGCAGATGATGGTACGCCGTACATTTTTTTCGGCCATAGTTTCGGGGCTTTACTTGCACATCTAGTGTGCGAGGAGCTTCGAATGCGCGGCGCATCACTGCCGCGACATATTATTCTATCAGCGCACCGCGCACCGCATATGCAGCCCCGGCACGAGCCGGGCGGCAGATTAAAATTCGAACTGCCCGATGCTGAGTTTCTCGATGTTGTGAAATCTTGGGGTCTTGTCTCCAATGAAATTCTTTCCGACCAGGAGTTCCTTCAGCTCGCATTACCCGCACTACGAGCGGACCTCGAAGTCGATGAGACTTGCATCATCGACATTGGTCGAGTTTCATCGTTACCAGCGACACTTTTTTATGGCGTTGAAGATCCAACTGTAACAAAGGACGAATTGGAAGGATGGTCATCTCATTACAGCGAGCTATCCGTTGAGACGTTTCATGGTGGGCATTTCTACACGGTCGAATGTGAAAAAAGCTTCTCAGTTGCACTAAACCATATACTTGCTGTCACGCAAGAGGCTTGTCCGCGCGCTATTATGACCGCCGCAGCTGCGCAAGAATTGGGAAACGAAACGCTTTGGCAACGCTTTGAAAAGGAAGTTTGGAATCACCCAACGAGGCACGCCCTTGTAGAAGGGGATCGAACATGGCAGTTTGATGAACTGCGAAAAAGCGCTATTAGTTTAGCAAGTGCCCTGCGAGAGCATGGCGTCATCAAAGGTGATGCTATCGGATTTTTCCTACCGCATTGTGCAGAATACAGTATCGGTATTTTAGCAAGCACCTATCTCGGAGCTCCTGCCTGCCTTTTAGAAAAGGGATGGTCGGATGATATTTTACACACGTTTATTGAGGCAGTTAAGCCCAAAGTAATTATCACAATACGGGATTTGGTAAAGCGTCTTCCGGATGAGCTTAAAAGTAGCGGCGCTGTACTGCTTGTTGGCGAGGATGCCTTGCCTCTTCCCGAGAAGTTCTCGCAAAGCCCGGCCGCCGTCGTTGGCGATGATATTGCAATGATCTCGATGACCAGCGGATCGATGGGAAAACCCAAAGCGGTCCTCACAACGCATAGAGGCTGCCTCTTCTGTTTCCAGGCGCGTTACGACCGCTATCCCTACCGGCCAGATTCTCGCGAAGGTCTGAACGTATTCTTTGCATGGGAGTGCTTGCGTCCGATATTGCAGGGAGTGACAGCAGTGGTCGTCCCAGACGACCGGATTTTTGACCCCGTGCAACTTGTGGAAATACTCGAGCGGGAGTGCATCACGCGAATCATAGCCACTCCTTCCCTACTAGAAAGTGTACTCGACAACGCGGTCGTCGGCCCTGCCCTCAACAAACGGCTCGCTCATATGGAAATGTGGTTGTTAATGGGCGAGGTCGTGACCAGTCGTATCGTGGCGAAGGCGCGTGATCGGTTGCCAAAGAACGTAGGCCTCGTCAACGCTTATAGTACTTGGGAAAGTCTCGATATAGCCTTTGCCGACCTGCTCGTAGAAACAAGCCAGACGAAATCCGTCACGGTGCCAGTAGGAAAAATTCTCGACGGCAGCACCGCCATAATACTTGATACTAAACAGCGGCCCGTCCCTTATGGGGCCACAGGCGAACTCTACTTCGCTAGTCCCGGTATTGCACCCGGGTACTTTCAAGATGCCGTAAAAACAGCGGAACGATTCATCCATTTTGGCAAAAAAAATGCCGAATGGGGTATACCAGAGTTCATCTACTATCGCACTGGTGACCGGGCACGATTTCTGCCCGATGGGCAGCTTCAGGTTCTTGGTCGCTTGGATGACACCGTGAAATTGCGCGGTTTTAAAGTCTCTTTGCTCGCTACGGAGCGCGTCCTTGAAGCCGAGCCAGGAGTTGTCCGTGCGATTGTAATCCCGGTCATCGACAGCGAAACAGGACAACCCATACACACGGTGGCTTATATACATGGTATTGACGGCATGCCTTCAGAGACGACGCTAGCCCGAGTACGGTTGCGAGGCTCGCTGCATCTCCCAGAGTATGCCCGTCCACGGCACTACGTAGGACTAGATCACATCCCATTACGAGAGGGTGAATCACGCAAACTCGACCTTAGCAAATTGCCCGCCCCGCCAGACGAAATGGAGCCCTTTGCGTCTTCCTCTCTCTCCGCTGTAGAATCCAAGATCGCCACCGCGTGGAGGAGCGTGTTGAAGATCAAACATGTGCAAGCGGAGGACAATTTTTTCTCTCTTGGGGGCGACTCCCTTGCTGCGGCGCGCTTAACCAGCGCACTGGCGGATCAGTATGGCATCAGTCTCTCCGTACTCGATGTGTTTGATTACCCGACAATTGCGCAAATGGCTTCGGTCCTCAACGAGTCTGGAACCCAACCGCACGAAATCAAGTGCATAGTTGACAAGGTCCCGCGACAATCAACCAAACTAGCAGTTGTTGGGATGGCTGGTCGCTTCCCAGGTGCCGATTCGATATTCTCATTCTGGGAAAATCTGAAAGCTGGGAAGGACACTCTGTCGATTTTCGATCGCGAAACGCTCGAGCGAAAAGGTGTTCCGCCAGAGGTTATAAACCATCCGAATTGGGTGCCCGTCGCTCAGAAAATCAACGATGCGGACAAGTTCGATGCGGGCTTTTGGTCGATCAGTAAGCGTGAATCCGAGATCATGGATCCACAGCATCGCGTCTTCATAGAAGTCGCCGCTGCGGCGCTAGAGCAGGCGGGTTATCTACGCAGCAAAAATCCCTATCGATACCGTACTGGCGTCTTCGCCTCTTGCGGGATCGACGGATACCTTGTCCATCACCTTGATGGCGGAGGTCTCAAGACGCCGCTGGACCCAACTGGGCTATTCCTGACGGAAATAGGCAATGAAAAAGACTACATTGCGACCCGGGTCTCCTATTTGCTGGATCTTGGCGGCCCCTCGCTAACGGTAACGTCGGCCTGTAGTAGCACGCTTGTCGCTGTGGCGCAGGCGGCGCAATCGATCCTTTCGGGCCAGTGCGACATGGCCATTGCGGGTGGCTCGTCTATCAACTTCCCTAATTTCGGCTATCGCTACGAGAACGGCCTTGTTGGCAGTGTCGATGGCCATGTACGACCATTCGATCAGGAAGCGAGTGGCACGCTTTTTGGAGATTCAGTCGGCGCAGTGGTGCTTAAGCACTTAGACGATGCAATCGCCGACGGCGATCACATCTGGGCGGTGATGTCGGGCTTTGGCCTTTCGAATGATGGAATCGTTAAGGCGGGATATGCGGCGCCTAGCGCCAAGGCGCAAACCCGTTGTATTTCGGATGCGATCAAGATGGCCAATATCGATTCCGAGGCGATTTCTTACGTTGAATGCCATGCAACCGCGACGCTCGTGGGGGACGCGATCGAAATAAAAGGCCTCAAGGACGCCTTCGACGCGCACCGGGCGGGAGAGATGTCGAAGCCTGGCACCTGCCGCATTGGCAGCGTGAAAGGCAATATCGGGCATGCGAACTGCGCTGCTGGGATCACCGGCTTCATCAAAACGGTACTTAGCCTACATCATCGCAGTCTGGTGAAGACAGCAAATTTTGATAAGCTGAACCATAAGCTTGTCGATATAGTAGAGTGTAATGGCTCTCCCTTCTCGGTTCAGACTAACTTAGAACCGTGGGAAGTTTCGGACCCAAACCGACAGTTGCCCAGACGCGCAGGAGTTTCCAGCTTCGGTATAGGCGGCACTAATGCCCACGTTATTCTTGAAGAGGCGCCGGAGTTCGGATCGTTTGGGGAAGCTTCTAGATTACACCTCGCTACGATAACAGGCAAGTCGCCCGAGGCGCTCGCTCGCAACTGCTCCGAATTAGCAGGTGCTGTCGCGGGAATGGCCCCAGATGAACTTACATCCGCTATATGGGCGCTAAACACGAGACGCGAGCATCATCAGGTACGCGCAGCCACAGTGATCACCGGCAATTCGGGGGAAGCCGCGACTAAAATTGCCGCCCTTGCCCATGTCCAGCCGAAACAAACAGAAGGTCACGCCGCGACGATTGCGTTCTGCTTCTCTGGGCAAGGATCTCAGCATCCTGCTATGGCGCGCGCGCTCTATAGCGGCATAGCTGACGGTGGACGTTTCCGTACACGGTTTGAACTGGTTTGCAGGCATCTGGCAACCCATTTGGAAGAAGATCCTGTCCAATTGCTGCTCCATGCCGATGAAATCTCGGTCAAGCGCCCGATAATAACGCAATGCGGTCTATTTGCTGTAGAGTATGCTCTCGCCGCGAGCCTGATAGACATCGGTTTAAGGCCCGTTGCAATGGCCGGCCACAGTGTCGGCGAATATGCTGCCGCCGCAATCTCCGGCATCGTTAATCTTGAGGACGCCGCAAGGCTTGTTGCTAATCGTGCACTTGCGTCAGAGGCCATGCTTGATGAAAAACACGACGCAAACCATATCGGTGGTATGCTCAGCGTGGCTGGCGATGTCCAGCAGATCAATCAGTGGCTCGAAGCAAACAAACCCGATACGCTATGGCTCGCAGTAGAAAACACATCCAATCAAATTGTGATCGCGGGCCGCTTAGTTGATCTTGAACCTGCCGAGTACGAACTGACCAAGAGAGGGTTCCATTGCCGAAGGGTGTCAGTCAGCCACCCTTTTCACAGTCCGTTAATGCAGCCCGTGGCGGACAAATTGAACGAAACTGCTCGAGGTATAGTCAGCCAAGCCCCAACCATTCCTATGGCGAGCAATGTTAGCGGAACATGGTTCAATAACAGCGGTGTCGCAAGCGACTATTGGTCACGGCACGTAACCTCCCGTGTTCTTTGGAGCGCTAACGTGGAAAAGTTACTGCAATGGGAGCCGGATATCATTCTTGAAATTGGTCCTGGGGCGGTACTGACCAATCTCATCGGCAAACACCTACGCGGCCGCGCGGCTGCTAAACAACCAATCATACTCCCTTCTCTGTCTGATTTTTCCGAAGCGCCAATGGAAAACGAGTGTAGGTTCCTGAGCATGCTCGGCACGCTGTGGTCTCATGGCGCATCTATCAACTGGGAGAAGTTTCACGAATCTCATGGAGGACCGCCCAAACCTCGAAGGCAACCGGTTCTACCGACTTATTCGTTCGAGAAAACTAGCTTTTGGGCTCGGCCAGACAAATCCATCTATGTCGATCCCCATGCAACTTCCATTGTGGTGCCGGAACCAAATACAGCACGGTGCCTTGTTCGGACTACAACAAAGCCCGCAGCTAGGATCAAGCTCTATTGTTTCCCATTCGCTGGAGGATCTGCAGCAACGTTTAAGCATTGGTCGAAGAATTCGCCCAATTGGTTGGATATAGTGGCTGTAGAGTATCCTAGGCGTAGCGGTAAGAACGGTGAAATCGACCTGCAAGACGGATCGGCAGACAGCATTTTTCTACAAGAATTGTCAGCGTCAATTCGTGATGACGCGGGCAATGGCCACATCGCTTTCTGTGGCGTGAGTCTCGGCGTAACGGTTGCTACTGCACTTCTCAACGGGCCATTGCGAGACCTCGCGGATAGCAAGCAGATCGCCGGACTGATCCTCGTCGGCCGTTCGCCATTCGGTGTCGATGAGAGCGAAAAAATAGATTGCAATGAGTTCCTACTCACGCCGCCTGACATGCAGTTGGATCTCCTGTGGCGAGAGCAAGTTTTACCGTTGCTTAAAGAAGACCTCGCCCTCGATGCTCGCCTTTCAACATCGCTATCTACCAACATAGCAAAGGGGCCAATAGTCTCTGCCCCGCTGCAGATTCACTGCGGTAATGCCGATCACTCCTTTTCAGCCAAAAAGATTTATGAATGGGCGGCATTGTCAAGCCATGCGTTATTGGACGCGCAGATTCACGAGGGCGACCACAGCTTCATCATTCAAGCCGAACGAGAGATTTTCGAAAGAGCGGTAACCTTCCTCGATCTCGCACTGTGGACTATGGGCCTTACGCAGCGAGGCGCTACCGACACAGTCTATAAGGTTCTAACGACCGCCGTACCGAAATCCAGAGGAAAGACGCTTGTTGTGGTGCAGCCTGATGACAACCTCAACAGGTGTATTACCGAAACAAAGCGTGCGCTCGCTTCTGACGCCGCAGTTGCGATCTCGTTCTGTGGTATCCTTAATCTGCTGTCGCTCGACCGACACATGGCATGGCTAATGGAGTATTTACAGAGGCTGATTGCCTCAGATGCTCTCGGCGAGATTCTTCTTGCCCTTCCGGCGAATGCGGCGGGCGGCGGGCTTGGAGGTCTGAGCTCCACGCTCGCACAGGAGGGGATTGAGCTGAAAGTGCGACGCCTTTTCATACCGGACGAGTATCTATGGGAAGGGAAGGCACTGACCCGGACACTGCAGGACGCTATTTCCATCCCAGAAGAAAACGAATTAATAGCGCGAAATGGATGCTACTTTGCTCGAAGGCTCACTCAGCTCAATCTACCCGATCTAGCCCGTAATACGCTATGTCAAGTTCCTGGAACATATTTGGTCACCGGGGCGACTGGTGGCCTTGGTTCAGCGGTAATTGGCTGGCTCATAGAGGAACAAGGCGTCCCGGCGGAACGTATTGTAGCAGTCTCCCGCAGGGGCACGCCCGATCAAACTTCGAAGGTGCGCGACATCTCGCTCGGTCTCGACAGACAACTCGACCTCCGGGCCGTGCTTCACACTGGTGAACGACTAGCGGGGATTTTCCATCTCGCAGCAACACTTGATGACCGCCTTTTCATGCATCAAACGCCAGAGCGAGTGCAAGCCGTAATGGCACCAAAGCGAGCACTCAGCGATCTGATCTCAATGAGCCGGGAATTTGGAACGCCTTGGCTTGTTGCTTTCTCGTCAGTCTCATCACTACTCGGCACACCTGGACAATCCAGCTATGCTGCAGCGAATGCTTATTTGGATGCCGTTGCTTCTTGGGAGACACTTGCCAGCGGTCCGGACGTCGCCTCAATTCACTGGGGAAGTTGGGCGGATGTCGGGATGACGGCACGCAGCCTGAAGGCCTTACAAACAGCCCGTAGCTCCGGGGAATTTCCATTGATACCGGAGCGAGCCCTGCAAGGGTTAGGAAAGGTCATTGGCCTTCTCCTGGCGGGTGAGGCGAACGGCGGACGCTTCGCTATCTGCGATGTTGACTGGTCACATTCACCATGGCGAAATCTACCTTTAATTTCGGCGCTGTCGCCAAAGACGCCCAGTACCTCAACCGTTACCTATGCAAAGGCAGAAGCGCCTGCCGCTACCACCATTCCAGAGGCCGATACCACCCATCCGGTGCGGACCATCCTCGGAGCCTATGTGCACCGTTGGGACGAGACGCGGACCCTGCAGGCACTTGGGCTAGACTCGCTTGATTTCGCCAGAATGCGGGGAGATTTTTCCAAGATATTTGGAAAGGAGGTGCCGTTGACGCTGATTGCGCGACCCAATCAGACGCTGGGCGACCTCTATAAAACTTTATGTTCAATTTAGCCCGAAGATCACCGCATGAACCAGCAACTTCACTTTAGATTACCTCTTCCCTTTCCGCCACCATTGATGCAGACGGGAAGGAAATTTTCGGACGAAGATAACGCGCGACTAGCCCACATTGACGAGCTTTTGTCTACCGCACCGGATCTCGGCAATGGCGGCTTCTTACTAGCCAAGGAGAGCTACTGCGCGATCCGAAGACTAGAAGCTAAGGCATCTAAGCGCTTCCACAGAGCGTGTGGTGCACATAAGCAGGCAGTTGAACTCCACATTGCTCCGACTTTACTGACAATCGCCGAAGGTCAACAACCAACTACGGAAGCAATTTCCGCCCTGATCCGCATGGTTTCAGTCGACCCAATCCGCTCGGCTTTTAGGGGTAGGCACGCCTTGATTGATCCCTCCAAAGAAACCCATGCGGCGATCGAAAGCTTGCGACTTGTTTGGCCCAGTTTCCGGGCTTGGTGGGCGACGCATTTCGAGATAATTGACCAAACGCAGATTCCAATTGTTGACCTTTGGCAATTCTTCTTGCCCCTTGCTCAATGGATCATCAGCGAACGCGCGGCAGTGCGCCCGTGTGGAATGTTCATGGTGGCGTTTAATGGCAGTCCGGGTGCCGGGAAAACTGTCACGACGGGCGTATTGACAGTTTTGCTAAATGCCTTGCTCGATACAACTGTGGATGGACGCGCTGTAGCGCGAAGCGGCGACGACTGGTACCTGTCTAAGGCTGATCGTGAATCGCTGCGGGCCTGTGGTTTTGATCCAGGGCGTCCTGGCCTCTCGAACCGGGCTCCGCCTGGTACCCAGGACATCGGCCGTCTCCGGAGAAATATCGCTGAACTTGAAGCGAGTACATCAGAAAGTCGTGTATATCTGGCCAATTTTGACAAGCAGGCGGATGATATACCGCCCGGTAACGCCGCAGCGATTGCAGTAGACGGTAAAGTTGCAGTGTTCCTTTTCGATCTTTGGTTCGCTGGTGCCACTACGACCTCAGACCCTTCAGCGCAAGATACCTTGTTGAGACAGAATATAGCCGCCGAGCTGCGCAACTGGAAACCGATTTTCGACCGCATCGATGCCCTGCTCGCATTCAACTGGCCGTCCTTCAGTAGCATGGTTGCGGAACGCGAAACTCAGGAGCAGCTAGCAGAATTAAAACGCGGCAAGCGTGGAATGAGTGCGGAAGATATTGTGTGTTTCATGGACTACATGATTAACAAGTGTTGGGACTGGGACAACCTTTCACCACTGCCCGATAGCAGCCGCATCACCTTTCGCGTCTGGCGCGACAGCAATCATCGCATCATCGCAGTTGAAAAAGGAGGGCTACCGTGAACCATCAACACGGTGTCGACAACCAATCACCCATACAAACCTTCTCACTAAATGATATCGTGGGTCACTTCCGAAACGTGGTGAAAATATACGAAAAAGAACCTCATTATGTGTTCGACACCGTGATCGTGGGCGGAGGAATTGCAGGTGCGGGTGTTCTACGTGACCTTAGTTCGCGTGGTAATGCGTCCGCTCTGCTTTGCGAGCGCAGCACATTTGGTTCGAGCACCTCGAGCAAATCTGGCAAGGCAATTCATCCTGGCATCCGTTATCTCAGGATGTCGTTTCATCGCGTGATGCTTGCGTTCAAATTGCGCAAGGATGCCACTATCAAGCAAAGTACTGTGGATAACCTCCGCTCCGCTTGGTTGGATTTGAAACTTGTCTGGCACGGCACGCGAGAGCGTATGGTGCTTGTCAATACCTCAACTGGAACAGTGGACGTTCATCCGAACCTAGTGTTCGTTTACGACAACAGCCCCGAGAAGAAGTGGCCAGTCTTTTTCGGAATTCTCATCTACGAGCTTTTCACAACACTTTGGTCATTCTCTCATCTTAAACGTCGCTATGGAAGGGTTGCGATCTATTCCAAAGTGGAAAGACTTAAAAAGCTTCTACCATTCCTCAGTTCCACCGGACTGAAGGGAGCGATACAATATTGGGACGGGAAGACAAGCAACGACCAGACGCTTGTAATCAAGACCCTACGCGACGCAGTACACCGAGCAGGAAAAGAGCATCCGATTTACGCACTTTGTCGTGTCGAGCTAGTCGACTATGCGTGGCACGGTGATGATGGCTGCTTTCATGTCCATCTACGCCAATTTTTCGATGTAGACGACTTGCCGAAGGAAGTTGTGGTCAAGGCTCACACACTGACAAATGCTTCGGGCCCTTGGATCGATCATGTTCGCAACCGCACATCCCGCCCAGATCAGCGGACTACAGTGATCTACTCACGCGGCACACACGTTGAGGTTACTAACAAATTCATTCATCAACAACTATCAGATCATCCAGAATATCGAGTTGGACTGGTGCCTCTCAATGCGGAACGGCAACATTACCTCAGGCCGTTCTTCCAAAATGGTATTTGGTACATTCAGTGTACAACAACGGATAGATACCACACTGACCCAGATAAGGTACTTCCGGAGCGGGATGAAATCGAGGAGCTGATGAGTTCTTACAACCACCTTGTCACCGACGAGTGGAAGATCTCGGAAGCTGATATCTTCAACGTCTTCGTCGGAGTCCGGCCTTTACCCTACAATGATCCCAACGAAATCTCCGTTCAAAACATTTCACGAATGTTTCGGGTTAATGAAGTTAGTCAGGGAGATGGTGCAGTCTTTGATCTAGTCAATGTGAAACTGACCGAATACCGGTGGGCGGGCCAAGACGTAGGGAGGATGATCAAACGCAATCTACAAAAGCGCGGCATCAAGACACTAGGCTCTTCAACAACATTGAAAACTGCGTTCACACCGGTCCCCGAGGAGTCCAAATTCGCCATCAACTCACCACAACATCCCGTTGGCGATATGAGGTATCTTGAGGAAAAGATAACGCATTACGCAGAATTTCAGGCGCTCAACTGCTACACCGATTACATGATGAATTTCGGCGGCTTACGAGATGCCGTGGGATTTAATGAATTAGGGAAGTGCGATTTCAACTGGGATATCGCTCATTTCAGTCTCGAAACTATGTCGAAATTGCTCGGCTGGCCAGACGCACGTACGCAACGCGAATGGGAACGCTTCATAGACATGTATAGAGATTTATTCACACCGATCCATGGGTCGAACATTACACAAAAACGACCTGAAACTAATATTATCTAATGCACCATTCTTGTAATTAGGCCGCGATAACATAATTGCATTTTGTGGCGTCAATTATTTTCTTGGTGTTACAATTTCTATTTATTGAATCTGAACTCCCAAGAAAGCGGCAGCTTTGTTGTCTTTATAGGAGTGAGCATTAGTACGCAGGTTCCGAATTCCGATCAAAATACCACGACTTAAAGGTGTAAATTGCATTCTATAGTTTAATTAATCGATGGTTATAAGCCTAACCCAAAAGGAGGATGCGCAGTGAAAATGGATGAGATAAAATTTGCCAACTATTTCTTTATCGTCAACCACAGTGAGAAGTTCAGTGTGCCCGTTCACGGTCGACCGTTCCTCGCCACTTCTCGCCATCCATTGGTTCCGAAGGATATTCCCGATATTGGCTCGCGAATCTTGACTGTTGCACCTACAGAAACGGATAGATTTCTTGATGATCCTGATAGGCTCCAGAAATGCCGTAGCATGATCGACGACCAGCTCGCCCTCAATAAGGGAGTGTTGCTTCGAAACTTCCCGCTCCGGGACAGGAATGAATTCGAAGCATTTATACGTGCGCTTGGATATGGGGCATTCAGTTACAAAGGCGGCATCGCCATACGCCAGCAGGAAAATCGAGCGTCGATGAGCGCAAGCGACGAAGACCCACGGATCACTCTCGCGCCGCACAATGAAATGGCTTATCTCGCCAACTATCCCAAAAAGATCTTCTTTTATTGCGATACGCAGGCTGAGCGGGGCGGTGAGGTTCCTATAAACGACATTCGTCAGACACTCCCCCTGGTACCATCTGACATTCGTGAGAAGTTTGAGCGCCTTGGTGTGCGTTACTACCGCATGCTGCCGCGCAGATCCCAATCGGGGCAGATTGGCTGGACCGACACGTTCGGGACCGATGATTGCATGGAAGTCGAAGCATACATGCGCCAGAATGGTTATGATTTTGAATGGATTAATGGTGACCGTCTAAAATACTCCTATCAACGGCCAGCTATTCTCCGGCATCCCGAGACCGGCGAACAGCTTTGGTTCAACCAGATAACCGAGCTGAATAGCTCTTACTGGCGGAATCATCCGCAGTTCCCGGGTGACTTGCCAGAAGACGCCTATCCAGCGACAACAAGCTACGGTGACGGTAGCCCAATAGATCCGGACACAATTGGTATGCTCCGGGCAGCGTTATGGCGCAGTTCTTATGCCGTTCGGATGCAGCCGCACGATTTGTTGGTTCTTGACAACCAAATTATGCAACACGGCCGTTTCGCCTATGAAGGTGCGCGCCGCCATTATGTCAGCATGGCAGCTTGATATGGAAGAGTCTGTATCCCCCTTAGTTCAGTCTGGCCAGGCACCTTTGACAAAGCCTATATTGAAGCCGGCCCGACCATATTTTTCCTCAGGACCTTGTCCCAAGCGGCCCGGTTGGGACGCCACGCTGCTTCGTGACGCGTATGTCGGGCGCTCGCATCGGACGCTGGAGGGGCAGATCCGCCTGAAACAAGTAATTGACTTGTCTCGCAAGGTACTGCGGCTCCCTGACGACTATCTTGTTGCCATCGTGCCTGGGTCTGATACTGGAGCAGTTGAAATGCTGCTTTGGAATTTGCTGGGACAGCATGGAGTAGAGGTCTGCGAGTGGGAGTCATTCGGCCGAGATTGGCTCCATGATATCGCTAACGAACTGTGTGTACCCGAACTTAAAGTCTACAGCGCGAAGAATTTCGGGGGATTCCCCGATTTGTCTACTGTAGATTTCGATAAGGATGTCGTTTTTTCCTGGAACGGCACGACTTCGGGCGTTTGTGTGCCAGGTTCTGATTGGATTCCTGACGATCGACGCGGGCTGACTATTTGCGATGCCACCTCGGCAGTCTTTTGTACGGAGATAGATTATCGCAAACTTGATGCGATCACTTGGTCTTGGCAGAAGTCGCTCGGCGGTGAGGGCGCGCATGGCATGATTGCACTTTCACCAGCGGCAGTTAAGCGATTAGAAAGTTATCGACCCACCCGCCCCGTTCCAAAGATCTTTCGGCTGACCAAGAACGGGAAGCTACTTCATCAAGTTTTTGAGGGTTTCACAATCAATACTCCGTCCATGCTCGCCGTCGAAGATGCACTCGACGCATTGGCGTGGGCTGAAAGCGTCGGCGGATTGCCCGGTCTCGTCGCAAAAACTGGTGAAAATTTTTCAGTAATTAAGGCATGGGTCGATACATCCCCAGATGTTGAGTTTCTCGCCTCCGACCCGCGAACGATCTCTCAGTCTTCAGTCTGTTTGGAGTTCCGGCACGCTGCAGACCTGCCTGAAATACTTAAACGACGCTTTGCACAGCGTGTGAGCGAGGTCGTTGCACATGAGGAGGCTGGATACGATATTCAGAACTATCGTGACGCGCCGCCGGGTTTACGGATTTGGGCAGGCGCAACTGTGGAGCGCTCAGATCTCGAAGCATTGTTACCTTGGGTCGACTGGGCTATTGCTAAAACCCGCGCCGAGATGAGTTTGAACGAATGAGAGAACAAACGAATATACTTATCGGATTTGCGCAGGATCTTGCGGAGATCGCTCGCGATAAGTTGCAGGCTTATGTCGCGGATTCGGTAGATATGCGGACGAAGGGCGACTCTAGCCCGGTGACCGATCTCGATCTCGAAATTGAGCGCGCTATGCGTGAACGGATCTTAGGTCGCTATCCTTGCCATGGGATCCTAGGAGAAGAGTACGGAGCAGATCGTATTGGTGCAGATATCGTTTGGGTGCTCGATCCAATCGATGGCACCGCGCATTTCATCGCCGGTGTGCCACTTTTTGGCACCTTGATTGCAATAACACGGGGCGGTCAGCCTTGGATAGGTCTGATTGATATCCCAATGACAGGGGACCGTTGGATCGGCGTCGCCGGCGAGTGGGCCACGCGCAACGCAGAAGTAGCCCGTACCCGTCCCTGTAGAAGTCTTTCGCGTGCCTTCATGTCTTGTTCTAATCCGGACATGCAGTCGGCTGCTGAGGCAGCTCAATTTTTACGAGTAAAGAAATCAGTATCATATACGCTCTACGGTGCCAGTAGCTTTGCTTTTGGAGCGTTAGCAAGTGGTCGTACAGATGTTGCTGTGGATGCCGGTCTAGGCACTCATGACATCATGGCACCATGCGCAATCATAAGTGGGGCAGGTGGTGCGATGACGGATTGGAAGGGAGAGGCTCTTAGGTTAGGGAGTTCAGGACAGACTATTGCCGTCGGTGACCGCAACCGGCTGATGGATGTAGTAGCGTTGCTTCAGGCTGAATGTTCTGCATGTTGAATTGTAAGTGCTGCTGTCTCCGCACTTTGACCACCCGTGAAAGAACTGATTCTTCCGTTGACAACTGAGCATGTGGATCGTGGTGCCTTCCCTGTCACTGATACTTCGACAAGCAGATCGACGCCGTCTTCCGCGAGAGCGACGCTTGCCAGCGCATTGTCAAGATGGGCGGCATTGGCGTAAGCCCACGGTGACGGCCGTCTTGCGAGGTTGATGCGAACATCGGAAGTCCTAGTGCAAACACTAGGAGTAGTCCTATGACCAAGCATCCGATTGAAGTCATCACGTCTGTGGAGCGCCGGCGGCGCTGGTCTCGCGAGGACAAAGAGCGGCTCGTTGCAGCCTGCCTTGAGCCTGGTGCGGTTCTTTCCGAGATTGCCCGTGCGGCCGGCATCCACGTGAGCCAGCTCTTTCGGTGGCGCAAGGAACTCTGCCGGATCGAGGAGCCGTCGCTTCAGGTGGCGAACACCTTGGTGCCCGTGATCGTTTCGGAGGCCGCGCCGGCAGCCCAGCCCGCCGCCTTAGAAGCGCCAGCCCCATCGCAGTCCCGCCGGAAGCGTAGCGATGTGACGATTGAGCTGGGCCGTGGTCGCCGTGTCCGTGTGGACAGCGACATAGACCCTGACCTTGCCCCCAAGTTTTATCCAGTTTTGAGTTCGCTCCAGTGGTTTTGGGTTGCTGTATTCGGGGCGGTAGCGGCGGGTTGCGGTGCGGAGCCATTTCGGCTGCGCAGCACCGCATCACGTCGCGGGTTGATGGTCTGAGCGAACTCGGCCGGTGTCAGCCAGCCTAGACCAGAGTGTGGTCGATGATCGTTGTAGTCGCCTCGCCAGTTTGAAAGCCCTGCTCGAGCATGGTTCAGTGACGAGAAGAGCGTTTCATTCAAGAACTCGTCGCGCAGCCGCCCATTGAAGCTTTCGATGAAGGCGTTCTGGATCGGTTTGCCGGGTGCGATGTAATGCCAATCGACCTTCGTCCGATCCGTCCATTGCAGGATCGCGTTGCTGGTGAATTCGCTGCCATTGTCACTGACGATCATCTTCGGCTTGCCTCGTCCCTCGATGATCCGCTCCAGTTCACGGGCAACCCGCAGGCCAGAAAGAGACGTATCGGCGACGAGGCCAAGGCATTCTCTGGTGCAATCATCGACGACGGTCAGCACCCGGAACCTGCGCCCATCGGTGAACTGATCCGACACGAAGTCGAGGGACCAGCGGTCATTGGCGGCAAGCGGGATCAGCATCGGTGCTCGTGTGCCTATCGCCCGTTTCCGACCGCCGCGCTTGCGCACCGTCAGCTTCTCTTCCCGATAGAGCCGGAAGAGCCGCTTATGGTTCACAAGGTGACCCTCACGCCTGAGCAGCACATGAAGTCGTCGATATCCAAAGCGGCGGCGTTCATGCGCCAGCGCCTTCATCCGCTCGCGAAGGTCATAGTCATCGCAGCGCCTGGTCTCGTAACGGATCGTCATCCGGCAAAAGCCGATGGCTTTACACGCCCGCCGTTCGCTCATCTGGTGGTGATCCATCAGATGAGCGACAGCTTTCCGCTTTGCTGCGGGCGTCACCACTTCTTTCCCAAAAGGTCTTTCAAAGCCGAATTGTCGAGCATCGCATCTGCCAGGAGCCTTTTCAGCTTCGTGTTTTCGTCCTCCAGCGTCTTCAGCCGCTTGGCTTCGGAAACTTCCATTCCGCCGAATTTGGCCTTCCATTTATAGATGCTGGCATCGCTGACGCCGTGCTTGCGGCAAAGCTCCGAGACCGGCGTGCCTGCCTCATGCTCCTTCAATATCCCGATAATCTGCTCGTCTGTGAAACGGTTGCGCTTCATTCTCTGGTCCTCTCAATGGGACAGAGCTTACTTCAAAATGGATTAGTTCAGTGGGGCAAGGTCACTTGGCCTCGACGAAATCCAGGACAAGCTGCGCCCAAAATTGATGCGATCTGGCGGCTACGCGTGGCGGCGGAGTTAAAGCCGGGCAGAAGCAATCTGCAGAAATCGCGAATAACTCCGCGCTGTCGGCCATACTTTAAACCACACCCCATGCCCGAAACCTCCCCCTCCCCGTCATCTCCCGCAAGCCCAATTCCTCAACGATCCGCAGCGCCGCCCGCGGCGTGACGCCAAGGTCCTTGGCGATCATCCCGGCCGACACCAGTGGCTTCGCAATCACCAGCTCAATCATCTGCGGCAGTTTTGACGATGTCCGCTTCCCGACCAGTTTTCGCACCATCATCGTTCGCGCCAGCGCCAGCCGGTCATGCTCTTTGAGCCCGAGCTCTGCCGCCGCCAGAAAACCATAGGCAACCGCCAGTAGTCGCGTTTCGCGGTCAGGATGTCGACGGCGATCGACGGGTATGGTTTTGAGGCCAAGATTGATGGCGGCGAGATGGGTGCCTGATGTGATGCCGGAGTGACGCAGGATCGACGCGGCCAGTAGCCGACCGAGCCAGGGCGCATGCTGCAGCACTTCCAAAGTGTTCCAGGCATCGAGGGCCACGATCGCCTGCCGCACTACGCTGTGCCACTCGTCCAGCCGCTGATCCTCATCCCAGTCGAGATCATAGATCATCGGATTTTTTTCACCGACGCGGCCGGCCGCCGACTGGCCGGGCGTCTTTGCTTGCTCAATGGCGGCTTCAGAGCGGGCGAGCAAGGGCAAGGTCACCTGCTCTCCAAGAGTGGCTTTTTCCCTCCAATTTCCGCTCGCTACACACGAATGACTGACGCCGGTGCAGGAGGCGGATCGGTTTCAAGGCAAACCCACCCCCTCCCCCTATTCGTCCTACTCTTGGAGCCCACCGGACCTTCGGAGCCATCGGGCAATCGGGCACCGACACGTCTCAATCTCTGAAGCCACCGCCTCACTCCGCTATGACATCCACACCCACGGTGACCTCACTCATGCCACCGAACATCGGAACATCAACCACCACCTGGCCCCGCCTCGACAGCACCTTGCGCACCGTCACCACGAAGTCGGCAAACGGTCCAGAGCGGATCGTTACCTGCTTGCCGAGCATGTCAGGCACCGGCGGCACATCGCCCGCATCCATGTGTTGTCTCTCTGCAGTCCTGGCGGATAATTGCAGCTGTCGCATCAAGGCCTCCGGCATCAGATAAGGCTTGCCATCCTGGCCCATCAGGCTCTGCAGCTTGGAGGCCAGCAGAAGCCCGGCATAGGCCTCGTTGTCCGGGATCACCCGTACGAACAGATAGCCTCGAAACAGCGGCCGTTCGACAGTGATCGCCGGCTTGCGGCGGCGGGGCGGCAGTCTTCGCCGCTCGCAGGGGCACCAGCACTCTATCCCTTGCTCAGTCAGCGCATCGCGGATGGCCTGCTCCAGGCCGCTCTTGCAGCGTGCCACCACCCAGCGAGCGAGTTGGTCGAAGTCAGGGCGATCGCGCCGTGCCATGGCGATCTGGCGTTGGCGCCTGGCTTCGACAGTTGTGACACGCGCCAGCGTCAAGAGCCTTTCGTTCGAGATGACTGTCTGTTGGTTACGGTCACGGTTATGCTGCATCATGGGTGCGTCCCTTGCTCAGGCTGATGGTGAAGTGATCAAGGGCGGTCTCGACCACCACATCGAGATCGGGTTGTTGTTGGTCGATCGCCGGAAACGGGATCCGGTCGCTCAGGCCATCGACGAACATCCAGCCGCGGCGCTCGTGCAACCGCCGCTAGGCCGCAACCAGCGCACTGCTGCGCTCGACCGTTTCGAAGCTGGTGACCAGCGGCAGGATGTCGATCGCGGTCTTGAACGGCTCGTTGCGCCCGGCAAGATCGTGCATCTTGCTGACCAGCGGCCAGCCATGATCACGGCGCTTTTCCCAGGCCAGGGCCTCCCGGCTGATTGCACCTGTGGCAATCCGCCGTTCATCAAAAGCCGTCATCACCACCTGACCTGCGGGATCTCCGAGCAATGCCTGGAAATGCCGACCCATCCAGAGCTTGCCGCAGACTTTGGCGATGACATGGGTCTGGGGACTGAGCTGGGGGCCGGTCCGGGCAGAGGGATGGTCATGCGTCCGGGCATGGCTTTGATCCTGGCGCCCCGTCAGACCCTCAGGAACCTCTCTCCATGCCCGTGCCTTGAGATAGACGGCAGGTACCGTTAGGTCCTCACGTGCTGCCCAGGCCAGATAGGCCGGTGTACGAGCAATGCAGGCCTCCCGCTCATCAGCCGACAGCGCAAACCAGGCATTGCGGGCAAAGTCGGGATTGCCGGGCCTTGGCCACAGCTTGAACCAGGTGTCGAACTGTTCTCCGATCCGGGCGCGCGCCAGCCGCCTCGCCGCCCTGTCGTCGACATCAGCGGCACCACGACAGTCCTCAGCCGGTTCGGGCGCGCCCTCCCCTTGGTAGGAGTCAGTCTTTGCTAGATTTAAGTTATTACTAAGGGCCGATTTTACCGGCGACGGCAATTCAGTCTGCGGTAGAAATGCAACACTTTTGGATGCCGCATCAGATCCGCCGGAACTGCAGGATGTGTCGGCGGCCTCAGGCGCATCTGCCGCTTCGAAAGCATAACAAGCATCTGTCGGCTCGGAGGTCTCGGAGGTCTCGGAGGTCTCGGAGGTCTCGGAGGTCTCGGAGGTCTCGGAGGTCTCGGAGGTATCCGGCACCATTTGGCGCGGCTCGTCAAAGATCACCAGGATCGTTGGCCCGAATTTGCCATCGGTGCGGGTCTGCTCGCGTTCCGCATAGCCGGTTTCCACCAGCTCCGCGATCATCTTGCGGGCCTTGTCGCGCCCGCAATTGCCCTTCTTGACGATATCGCCGATCACCACAGTCCAGTTGTCGGGCTTGGACAGCAGATAAGACAGCAGCCAGCGCGCCTCCATCGAAAGCCTGGCATCTTCAAACACATGATTGGGAATGGCGGCATAGTGCGCATTGCGCACCCCGCGCCGGATCGTCGCTTCGCCGCTCACAACGCACCGCCTGCGCGCACCAGGGTACGCAGATCGAGGATATCCAGGAGATGAATGAGGAGGATGGATGTCATCCGCGCATAATATGCGCAAACAGATATCATGAGAAGACGATTTTATCCATAAACGGATTTTTTAGTTTCACTGATCTATAGTATCCACATGCCCATGGATATCGCGACATACATAGCCCAGCTGCTCAGCATGAAAAAATGGAACCAGGTCAAGCTGGCGGCTCATTTTGGTGTGTCTCAATCCACCGTCAATCGGTGGAAGGCGGGCTCGGAGCCGGAAGGCCACCACCGCGATGCGATCCGCGAACTCTACAACATGGAGTTCGGCACGCCCGACAGCAAACCGTTCAAGCGCGTCAAGCTGATGGGCAAGGTCGGCGCCGGCCAGGAGATCTACGCCACCGACGATGGCGGGCAAAGCTATGTCGATGCGCCGGCAGATGCCCATCAGAACACCGTTGCCGTCGAGGTGTCAGGGGAATCGATGTATCCCGCCTATGAAGAGGGAACCATCCTCTTCTACTCAAAGACCTTGCCGCCCTCCGAGATGGTCAACAGGCGCGCCGTCGTCCAACTGGCGGATGGCCGAATCTTCGTCAAAACCGTCCGCCCGGGCACGACCCCGAACACCTGGACGCTGACCAGCATCAATGCGCTTTATCCTGATATGATCGACCAGATCGTCGAGTGGGCAGCGCCGATCGACTGGATCAAGCCGCGGTAAAATATCCAGATTATCCGCTCAACAAAAAATAATTATGCGTTTACGCATTTTTATCTTGCTCATGCAATTCCGTTTGCGCATATTATCCTCCATCCGCGCCGCGTGATGCATATCCCTGCGGATAACCGGTAGCGCAACGCCCGCTCTGCCCTAATCTGCAGGACAAAACCGAGGATGAACCATGCAGCAAACTGACACCGTCACCCCCAAAGATGAGCGTGATCGCGATCAGATGTTTGCGCTCTATCAGGAGCGCGGCTCGCAGACCGAGAGTGACCTTCTCAGCGCCGGGATCAGCAAGGACAGCCAACGGCGAAACGTGGCAACGGTCGCGGAGCGTAACAGAGCATGTCGCTCAATGGGAAAACGCTTGTGGTCCATCTCGTCATGTGGACCAACGAATTCGGCTTCATCCCTGGCAATAAAGAAATCGATTACTTTCGCCGCAATCGTCTTTACGCGCGGCCTCATCCTGATCACCTGGAGCTTGTCAGCCGTAAGACAAACACCCGCCGTCGTTAGTAGGCAAAGCGGTAGGTCCAGACATGAGCGCCCGCCACACGAAGACGCATGGCGTCAAAGAGGTCATGGCCTGCGGCAACAGATTTACACATGGTGCAGCAATAACGATTTCCGCTGCGACGGCTGGGCAGCAGAATATGACGACGCGGTTTGCAGCCGCTTCTTTGCGGAAGCAGAGCCGAGCCGCTTCGATCGCAGAAAGTGCTTAAGGATTATGAAGGCCGCAACCGACCGCACCTGTGGCAACAATGTGGATAGTCTGCCATGAGCCGAGCCCGCACTTACACAAAATCGGAAATTGCAGATGCTGCGGCCATGGCGGGCCTGCACCACGTCAGGGTGGTGATGCGTCCAACGGGCGAAATCGAATTTGCCCCAAAGAGCTTTCCGCCAACCGTGAGAGACACAGAAGATACGAATAACGCTTGGGAGAAGTGGCAGAATGGAAGGAAAACTCGTGGGGGTACATAAGGTCAACGTCAAGCTGGCAGATGGCACCATGGAAACGTATTACTATGCCTGGCGCGGCAAAGGCGCCCCACGGCTGCAGTCGAAACCAGGGACAAAGGCGTTCACTCTGGAATTCCTTCGTTTGACCCGAGACCGCCAGAAACCTGCCACGACCAACACTATCGGCTCGTTGATCGATGAATATCGTCAGACGGCTCGCTATAAGGCACTCTCGCCATCTACTCGGCGCGATTATGAGAGGATCTTCGGAGCCATTCGCTTGGAGTACGGAGATTGTCCGCTTGCAGCCGTCGAAGCTCGTGGCAGCCGCCGTGGCTTTCTGTCGTGGCGCGACAAGATGAAAGATTCGCCTCGCTCTGCCGATATGCACATCGCCCTGCTCAGCCGCCTGTTCGTCTGGGCTAAGGACAGCGAATACATCATGCGTAACCCGCTCGAGCGCGTGGAGCGACTGCACGAAGGTAGCCGGAAAGACATCATCTGGAGTTCCAACCAGATCGACAAACTTCTCGCCGAGGCATCGCCGCACATCCGCGACGTGGCCAAGGTGGCGCTTTGGACGATGCAGAGGCAGGCAGACATCCTCACGATGCCGACGCTCGCCTTCGACGGCGAGCGGCTATCAATCAAGCAGGGGAAGACTGGCGCGCGCGTCCGGGTGATAGCAGCGCCGGATCTGATGCCTATGCTGCGTAAAGCTAAAGAGGCACAGCGCCAAAGAGTTTTGGTCAACTCGTTCGGGCAAAACTGGACTTCGAGCGGCTTTCGGGCGTCCTAGCGCAAGGAAATGGCGAGGCTCGGTATAAAGGGCGTCACGTTCCACGATCTGCGCGGCACCGCGATCACCTTCGCCTATGCGCACCTCGACCGGCCGCATGACGAAAAGATAAAACTCATTTCCGAAATATCCGGCCACTCGCGCGAAGACGCCGAATCGATCATCCGCAAGCATTATCTCGCCGGCCAGGAGGTTATCGACGCTATTGGGCGCGGAACGTCCCGTGAATGAAACTGTAAAACTCTAGATGACTTGCAAAACGACGCCAGAAACTCGCGGGTAAGTTATTGAAATGGTGGGTGATGTAGGGTTCGAACCTACGACCCGCTGATTAAGAGTCAGCTGCTCTACCAACTGAGCTAATCACCCGCCTGCAGCGCTTCGTTTGTGCTTCATCGCTGCCGTGAGCGGGGATATAAAGGGGTTGTCTCCCCTTGTCCAGCGCCGTTTCGAAAAAAATGACATGAAACAGCAAAAAAAATCAAAACTCGAAAAAACCAAGGAAAATCAAATGTCGAGCATGCCGGAAGCGATGCGGACGGCGGTGCCGCCGATGCGAGCGCGGAAAACTTTGCCTTCCTTGGTATCGATATGCAGATGGATGAAGGAGGGGCGCCCCATTTCCACGCCCTGCTCGATCAGCAGCGGATGGTGGCCGTCTGGCAGCGCGTCGAAATGCTGGATAGCGCCGGATAGCGCCGCCACCGCCGAGCCTGTGGCCGGGTCCTCGGCTATGCCCATATCGGGGGAAAACATCCGGGCGTGAAAGTCCGCCGCGTGGTGAACACCACCACGGCAATAGACATAGGCCGAGGTCAGCGCGCCGTCACAGAAAGGAGCGGCCCGCTCCCAGAGTTGCGGATCGAACTCGATGCTTTCGACATCTCCCAGACTGCTGACCGGAATGAGCAGGAAAGGCACGCCAGCCGACCAGATCGACGGCAAATGGTTTTCGAAAAGCAATTGGTTCGGCTTCAGGCCAAGCGCATCGGCGATGCCCTGGCGGTCGAGCGGCAGTTGAATCTGGGTGGAGGTTTTCGGCAGATCGAATTCGGCAAAACTCGCCTCACCCGGCCTCAGGCTGACGGCACAGCGCACCGGACCAATCTTTTCATCGATCACCGACACCAGATCGAGCGGCCCCTCACGATCCTGATGCGCCTTTTCCGCTAGGCCGATCGCCGTGCCAACCGTGGGATGACCGGCAAAGGGAAGCTCGCGCCCGGGGGTGAAAATCCGGATACGCGCCACATGCGCGACATTGACGGACGGAAAGACAAAAACGGTTTCCGAGAGATTGAATTCCCGCGCTATCGCCTGCAACGCATCGTCATCGAGATCCTCGCAATCGAACACGATTGCCAAAGGGTTGCCGCACAGCTTTTTGTCGGTGAAGACGTCGTAAATGCAATAGTGTCGAGCCAAACAAGCCTCCAGTCGCCGTTACAATGCCAGCAAACTGCACGAGCAGCGCCAGCCATGCAAGGCGAACCAGCCACTTAGCCGGGAAAAATCCAATCCAGCAGGGGATACATGTCTGGCGTGTAATCATGCGCATTGCGATCCGCCGAGCGAATGGCTACGGCGCGGGCAATTTCCTGTTCCTCATCCACCGCCATATGAGCGGCGATTCGCTCGAAAATCGCCTGAGTGGTCAAGGCCAGACGAAACACCCGAAACAGCGTGACCCGACGGCCTCGACGATAGCCTCGCAATTGCGGATCGATCACCGCATCATCCACCGACAGTCCGGTTTCTTCCTGCACTTCGCGGCGCATATTGGCATCGACATCGACCATCGCATCGATAATATCCGATGCATCGAGCGAGCCCGCCGGACAATAGACCCGGCCTGCATTGGCGGTGTGAGCGGCCATTTCCACCGCGATCAAGGCACCATCGGACGAAATCAGCACAGGAAACCCAAACAGGTGATAGCCGCTCTGTGGCTCAGCCTGACGACGCCAAAACAAAAAGGTCGAATAAGGGATAAGGTGTCCCGCGCCAGTCACCGCTCCCTGCCCGATCTGCAATTCGTCGAACAAGACCATGGCACCATCGAAAAGGGCGGGATTGGCCGCCGACTCGGCCTGCCAATTTCGGTGAATGGCATCGCGATGCGCGGTATGAAACGGATGATCTCCAGGCTTGACCCGCAATTCCAGCCGGTTCACATCGAATATTTCTCCATCCGCAGGCCAGGACACATGATCGTCAGCGGCTTGCGGCAGAATGGCTTTTGCGTGGGACAGCATGGATGAAACTTTCTTTTCCGGTCTCTGGCAGTTCACGGACCTCGCAGATCTGAAAAGACACCAGATCATTCTTTATTCGCTGCGATCGAGTGACTTTGTAAAGGCATCGCAGCGCAAAAAGATGACGGTCTCGTCACGTCCTCACGTTTTGCCCATGTTTCATACCGCCCATACATCCATGGATAGCAAAAAAAACAAAACGCCGCGCGCATGGAGCGCACGGCGCCTTGTTGAACACCAATGGACGGATTATGGGATCAGGCGGCGCGAGAATAGGATGACGACGAGCCTGACGGAGACGTCTTGAACTGAGCAACCATCTGGAACAAATCATCGGCATCCTTGGAAAGCGAGAATGCCGCCGCCGTCGTTTCCTCAACCATCGCTGCATTCTTTTGCGTGGACTGGTCGATGACATTGACGGAACTGTTGATTTCCCGCAGCGCGGTGGTCTGTTCCTTGGTGCCGTGAACAATTGCCGTGACATTGGTATCGATGGCACGGATCTGATTGAGGATATTCTCCAGAGCCGAGCCGGTCTGGGCAACAAGGTCCACGCCACGGTCAACCTGCTTGCCGGACGTGCTGATCAACTGCCGGATTTCCTTGGCGGATGAAGCCGAGCGCTGAGCCAGTTCGCGGACCTCCTGGGCGACGACCGCAAAACCCTTGCCTGCTTCACCGGCGCGGGCCGCTTCGACACCGGCATTCAACGCCAAGAGGTTGGTCTGAAAGGCAATTTCATCAATGACGCCCAGAATGCTCGAAATCCGCCCGGACGACTGCTCGATCTCATTCATGGCAACCACGGCATCCCTGACGATAACACTGGATTGCTCCGTATTCAGCCGGGTCTGCTCCATCAACCGGCCAACCTCCTCGGCACGCTTGGCGGAGTCGGCAACCGTCGTGGTGACTTCTTCCAGAGACGCAGCTGATTCCTCCACGGAGGCTGCCTGTGCTTCGGTACGGCGTGACAGGTCGTTGGCGGCCTCCTTGATTTCATTGGTGCTCGACGCGATGGACCGGGCGCTGAGGGCGACACCGTCCATTGTCTTGCGCAAATGGCTGAGGGCTTCGTTGAAATCGATCCGCAGTTTTTCCATGGTCGGCACGAACATGTTGTTCAGCGTGCCGGTCAGATCGCCGCCCGCCAGCGCCTTCAGTGCGGCACCCAGATGGGAAATAGCATCCATCCTGCTCGACACATCGGTTGCAAACTTCACTACCTTGTAGACTTTCCCCCGTGCGTCGAAGACCGGATTGTAGGAGGCCTGTATCCAGACATCGTGGCCATCCTTGGCGATGCGCCGGAACTCATTGGCCAAGGTCCGCCCAGCCGCCAGATCGCGCCAGAAAGATGTGTAGTCTGTGGAAGACGTATAGGCCTTGTCACAAAACAGACTGTGATGGCGCCCGACAAGTTCCGTCAGACTATAGCCCATCGCCTTGCAGAAATTTTCATTGGCGGTGATGATCTTGCCATCAGGGGTAAACTCGATGACCGCCATCGAGGTCGAAATCGCCTTCAGCTTGGCATCATCCTCCATCGCCTGCAATTTTACGGCGGTGATATCCGTGGCGTATTTGACGACCTTATAGGGTCTATCACCCTTCATTATCGGATTGTATGAGGCTTCGATCCACACATCTCGACCGTCCTTGGCAACACGACGATATTGGGCGCGCTGGAATTTACCCTGCCGCAAGCCTTCCCAAAAATTCCGGTAATCGCTGGTCTCAACCTCGCTGGCATCGACGAACATGCGGTGGTGCTTGCCTTTGATTTCAGCCAGACTGTAGCCGAGCGCCCGACAAAAATTGTCATTGGCATCCAAAATGGTGCCATCCAAGCTGAATTCTATGACGGCCTGCGACTTGCGAAGAGCCGAAACTTCCGATCTGGCATCAGCACCCAGTCCAAAAATAGTCATGCCTGAATCCTTCGACCTTTGATCTGCAAGCGCGTCGTACTGCGCCTTTGATGACATCAGTGTCACACAGAAATATATACAATCAATTCCTAAATTAGAAGAAATCTCTAAAAATTGTATATTATGCAAACCAAGTAAATATCGGGTTATTCTGGCCGCTTAAATTCCCCTAAATTTTAATGGTAAAATCGCTAAGTGATTTAAAAAAAACAGAAATAGTCAACGCACAGAAGAAAAACGGCCCGTCCGGCACAGGGCATTCAGCCCCTCTGGCATCGACAAAATTGTCGTCACCGCGCTGAGGACGGCGCTCTGTCGATTATCCAAACATAGACAGAAAGTCGATTTGCAATCTCATCGACCATTCCGTATATTATTTGCAACTACAATAAAAATTAAGGCGACGAGCTATGAAGGAGACGTATTCGCTTCGTGAAGTCGTGAACGAGACCGGCCTGACGAAGCTGGTCCTGCATGCCTGGGAGCGCCGCTATGCAGCAATCGTACCCAAACGCACCGAGACTGGCCGCCGCATCTACCGGCATGAGGATCTTGTCCGGTTGCAACTGCTGAAGGCCTGCGTCGATAATGGGCAAAGGATCGGCTCCATTATCCATTTATCGAACGAAGAGCTGAAACGATCCGTGATGAACCAGGAGCGTTTGGACGACCTGGAGCCTGTTTTTAAAGCCGTGGAAACCCTTGATGGAGAGACATTGGACCGGCTGCTGAGCACCCGCTTCATTGCGCTGGGGCCTATTGATTTTTCAAAATACGTCGTACTGCCATTCATGGCGGAAATCGGCCGGCGCTGGGCGGAATGCCACCTGTCCATCGCATCAGAACATCTCGCCTCGTCTTCGGTCAGGGTGCTGTTGAACGGCGCGTTCAAACTCCTTGCATCGCCGCGCGGTTCACACAGAATAGTCTTCACCACGCTTGAAGGCGAATTGCATGATATTGGCGGGCTAGTGGCGGCACTGATCGCCCGCAGCCATGGCATCCACATCACGTATCTCGGCGCCCAGCTTCCGGCCAAGGATTTCGTCGCAATGGCAAGGCAATCCGGCTCGACCGTCGTGTGCATCAGCGGCGCCTTCAAACGCATCCGCAATTTTGAGCTAGAGATCAAGGAGATCCGAAAGGGCTTACCGTTGGATATCCCGCTCTGGCTGGGCGGAGCGGCCTTCATGCACCTGCCTCCCATCGAGGGCGTGTGCTATTTTCAACAGATGGAACAGTTCGAAGAGGCCGTCATCGCCTTGCAAGGCGAAAGCTTCTGACACGATAAAGCGCCGCATGTCGGCTGACAGCGGCGCTTTATCTTCGTTGCGGACCTTATAACCAGCTGATTCTTAGCGCCCCCCACAATGCCCAAGGCATGCAGACAAGAAAACTTGGAGCGCCAGGAACCCTGCAAGGCTGATTAGTTGCGAGCCTTATCAACAAGCTGGTTCTTGGCGATCCCCCGCGATGCCGAAGGCACGCAGACAAAAAAACTTGGATCGTCAAGAACCGTTCACGCTGATTAGTTGCGAGCCTTGTCAACCAGCTGGTTCTTGGCGATCCCCCGCAATGCCAAAGGCATGCAGACAAAAAAGCTTGGAGCGCCAGGAACCCTTCAAGGCTGATTAGTTGCGAGCCTTATCAACAAGCTGGTTCTTAGCGATCCAAGGCATCATGCCGCGCAGCTTGGCACCGACTTCTTCGATCTGGTGCTTGTCGTTCATGCGGCGAATGCCCTTGAAGCGAGCAGCACCAGCGCGGTATTCCTGCATCCAATCCGATGTGAACTTGCCGGTCTGAATGTCGTGCAACACGCGCTTCATTTCAGCCTTGGTTTCAGCAGTGATGATGCGCGGACCGGTGACGTATTCGCCCCACTCAGCGGTGTTGGAGATCGAGTAGTTCATGTTGGCGATACCGCCTTCATAGATCAGGTCCACGATCAGCTTCACTTCGTGCAGGCACTCGAAATAGGCCATTTCAGGCGCATAGCCGCCTTCAACCAGCGTTTCAAAGCCAGCGCGGATCAGCTCAACCAGACCGCCGCACAGAACGACCTGCTCGCCGAACAGGTCGGTTTCGCATTCTTCCTGGAAGGTGGTTTCGATAATGCCCGAACGGCCACCGCCAACGCCACAAGCGTAGGACAGAGCCACTTCAAGAGCGTTGCCGGAGGCATTCTGATGAATGGCAACGAGGCAAGGCACGCCGCCGCCCTTCTGGTATTCGCCACGAACCGTGTGGCCAGGGCCCTTCGGGGCGATCATCACAACGTCAACGGTGTTCTTCGGCTCGATCAGGCCGAAGTGAACGTTCAGGCCGTGGGCGAAAGCGATTGCTGCGCCATCACGGATGTTGCCGGCGATGTCTGCCTTGTAGATGTCAGCCTGCAATTCGTCCGGAGTTGCCATCATCATCAGGTCAGCCCAGGCTGCCGCTTCGGCAACGGTCATGACCTTGAAGCCATCGGCTTCAGCCTTGGCAATGGTGGCCGAGCCAGCCTTGAGAGCGATCACGACGTTCTGTGCGCCCGAATCCTTCAGGTTCAGCGCGTGAGCGCGGCCCTGGGAGCCGTAGCCAATGATGGCGACTTTCTTCGCCTTGATGAGGTTCAAATCGGCATCACGATCATAATAGACGCGCATTGTGTTATCCTTCCCTATGCTATGTCTGATGTTGAGTGTTTTATTTCTCGCCAGGATTTACGCTGACGATGTCTTGTCCGTGCCGTGCAACACAAGAAAGGCGGACACCGCCTTGTGTGCGCGGGCGTCGAATTTTCGTGGCTCG
Organism: Gillisella vitis; assembly: GCF_021559775.1. Taxonomy (GTDB): domain Bacteria; phylum Pseudomonadota; class Alphaproteobacteria; order Rhizobiales; family Rhizobiaceae; genus Allorhizobium; species Allorhizobium ampelinum. The sequence continues at coordinate 1,912,130 of NZ_CP056047.1, forward strand.
GGTTTTTCACCCAGCAGCAGGCGAACGTGAAGATCGGAAACGATCAGGCCGTAAAGCGTCCGATAGGCATCCTCGCCGTCCTCGAACCGCAACAGGCCATCGCGTCGTCCGGCATCCAGCAGCGCCCTCGCCCGGCGGTCGATCTGGCGGCGGCCACGCTCCAGCAGCATTTGCCCCAGCTTCGAGCCGTCGCGACTGGTCTGGCCAATGGCAAGACGGTTCAGCGCCAGCGAGATTTCGCCGGACAGGACATCCAGCAAATCGCGGGCGAAAACCTGCAAATGATCGGCCAGCATCTGCGGCGTCAGGCGCTCGCCGGCGCGCTCGAAGGTGCGCACCTTGCTGGCCTGATAGGAAATCATCGCTGACAGCAGACCGTCGCGATCGCCGAACCATTTATAAAGGCTTTCCTTGGAGCAATTGGCCGCCCGCGCCAAACCGGCCGTGGTCAATGCCTTGTCGCCGCCTTCGACCAAAAGGCGCAGGGCCTCCGCCAGAACCGCGCTCTGGCGTGCAGAAAATTCTGCTGTTGGCATGGCATTGCTCGACACGTGAAAGCCCTTCAATCTAAGTACCGTACGGTACGGTTCTTGTTAACGCGCTTCGCAATGCTCGTCAAGCGCCTGAGTGTAATAAGGGCACTCAAACGAGTCATTCTGCAGGGGCGAACGATACCGTTGGGCACTTAACGCGAGTCACGATGCCTATTTCGCGAAAAAACAGCGGCTTGACCCGCTCCGACCAAGACCAGGCCACATGAAAGAGCAGTCCAATTTACGGTTCGTTTGATCCAAAAAATGGTCTGGATCTCGATGAGAAAATCTTTCGGTGGCAAGGGAAGGATCGCCAACGAAGCCACCGAGCTGCATCCGATCACTTCCGGATCCGGCTGTCGTTGGTTCGATTATGGCCACGCAAGATTGAAGATCGGAGGCAGATGCACCTCAGTGTCCTGCCCTTTAGGCCGCTGAGGCGCATCCGTCACATTGTCAGTGAGACACCTTGTTCAATCTCCTGGTCGACCTTGAAGTGACTGTCCCGCAGATGCTGGGCAAATTCCTTGATGTCGACTGGCCGATGACATGTGAGAACGACATCACCATCAATTGATAACTGAACAGGCACCCTGGAATCGAGAGCAAACTCCCTTCCCGTCTTGTCGGGGAAGGTCAGAAATGGGATCGGTTTTCCCATGTCCTTGAGCGTGAACCTCACACCTTCCTGATGAACGGCTGACATTACGGCGTGCCAGACATCGAACACCTGCCTAGGGATGACCTTGTCGACCTTCGCGGTATTCGGTTCGATGACCGCATGTTCGACCGCCGACCGGATCTGGTCGAGGAAGAGGGCATCGTTGACATTTGGTAAGTCCAGTTCCTTCAGGGTGCGGTAGCCGACCCAGCCAGTCTCCCCCATAGGGACAGCCTGAACCTTGGAGATTTTCAGCCTAGCATTATCCAGCAGGACATTGCTCCCCTTTGGGTTGGCAGGAAACGTAACATTGATCGCCAGCGGCGCGAAGCTCGTATCGCGGGGGGCGAAGGTAACAACGTCTCGACCCTGTGCATCTTGCTGGTGCTTGATGACAAGTCCTCGCTGATCGATCAGGTCTTTAAGCCCGGACTTGATCTCGAAGAACGCAGTCGTGCTTTTGAACAGCTCGCTGTCTTGCGAGTGTCTGACTGACGCAGAGTCGAGTTTCGCTTTCGCTTGGGTGCTGGTCGGCACCTCGCTCCGTGCACCACCCCACCACACGGCCTCACGCTGGCTTTTACCGAGCAGCATGTTTTCTCGCGCGGTATCCGGGTGATCAAGGTAGAACTGCTTGAACCTGTAGAATAGGCCGTCGAGGTTGGTATCGTGGGATACTGTCTCCACGACATCTCCGTTGAGCGAAATCGTCAAGGGCGACCTAGTATCGAAGACGAAGACTTGGCCGAGGCGGTCAGTGATTTTCAGCCCGGGAAGCGGCCAGCCGGAATCGAGTACCTCGATAAGCTGACCACCCTCTCTCGCAACATTCGACAAGCCTTTCCACACGGCATACACGTCCCTCGGCACAGCTTTATCGCTGAGGGACGATGTCGATTTCTTCTCGAGGGAGGTCGTTCGCAAGTAGTCGGAGATCCTGGAAACGAAGTCTTCATCCATTCCGTCTTCGCATGTCAACGACACGTCGGCATCCGCAACGAGGCCGACCCAGTCGGTACCGTCGATGCTTTCCGATCGGATCGGGGTGAAACGAACGCTGGTTCCGACCAGCGAGTCTCCACGGCCTCTTCTTTCGGCTTCCCTGAATAGTGGGTGGAGGTCGCCGAGGTGCAGCATCCGCTCCACATGGGCAGTAAAGATAAGGTCTTGGAACTGGTTCCCTCTGGGCGAAATCCGCCCCTCATAGGTGCGGCCGCCGATAGAATGGAACGCGAGGTCGAGCTGCCGCTCCTTTAACACTGGATGCAGTGCGTTCCTGAGAAGCAATTCCTCGCGCCTGTTTACCGTCGGTTCCATCGTGCTTGATCTCCTGTGGACCTGCACAGAATCGGTAAGATGCTAGCAAGCGACAACGCGGCACCATCAAGCAGGGCCAATCTCCGGGCCTTGGTGGAAACGGCACTCGCAGAGCGCCAAGGCAGCCGCCCGATAACAATATCTTCATCATCTTCATCGACTGATGCGAGACGCCTAGTCGATATAGGAGTTCTCCATGACCCACGCGAATCCTTTTGACACTCTCCTTCCACTCGTCAGTGACGAGAAGGTGCTGAAGGATTTGCAGGAGGCAAGCAGGTGTTATAAAGCACAGGCCTACCGAGCTTGCGCTGTCATGCTTGGGTTAGGCATCTTCAGCTACATCAGGTCATGGCTGGCAGACCTGAGTGATCAGAAGGTGCCCGAGGCCAAGGCAATCCTTGCAAAGATCGAAGGCAACCTTCATCAGAGTATGGCCTATGAGCGACTGGCGATCGACCAGCTCCGAGACAAGCAGCTCCTCGCGAACCGCGATCAATTGGAAGCTCTTGAGCAGATCCTACGGTACCGTAACAAAGCTGCCCACCCCACAGAAATATACGCATCTCAGGCAGATATCGACCATGCAGTCGCCGCAGCACGAGATAAGGTGATCGGGAAGCTCACCCCACCGTCGTCATTGCTGATACGGGCGCTGCCTGATGACATGGAGAATTCAAACTACTTTCCGGACCGGTCAGAGGATGGAGTGCTGAAATTCGTGGAGAGGCTGCTGCCACAGGTCCTTGATCAGCACCGGACGCAACTGGTGGATCGCGTCAATGGTTTGGTGACGAACTCGAAGACCCCTGAGACCGCCAGAAAAAACGCGACGCTTTTCCTTCGAGCGCTGGTGATCCTTTCCTTCGAAGAAGATTCGGATGCGTCGTATGCATGGATCTTCGACGCAGTCCATCGCACGATTACGAAGGAATCGATGTTCACCAAGGAGCGCCACCGACACTTACTGACTGTTCTGTCACTTCGCCCGGATCTCCTTCTAAAAGCATGGCCCAAAGAGGAAGGTCGAGACCGTCTCATCAAGCTGATCTCGGATTTCTGCCGTGATGCCCGTGAAGATCTGTCTGGCCCGTTGGCTCAGGAAATCGTGCAGTTTTACTCGCGGTTGGTGACGGACCTTCGGGGTGTAGACCTGGAAACACGTAGGAACTTCGTCGACGACTATTTCATGCTGCTACTCAATATCGTTGAACTTTGTGGCAGCCATCCTGCCGTACTGGAAAGCATGACCCTTGATGTCCTCCATAACCTCGTACTAGGGAAGCTATGGGGAAGAATAGAACGCGTCAGCCCCGAAGGAGAAGCCGAGGTGCTTAGTAACCTCATCTCGGCCGACCGCTCGATCGCAGCATCATCGACGGATGAGGTCGCCCTGGATCTGATCGTGCTCCTATCTGAGATGGAATTCGAGGGGCCGATGCTCCGCCTTCGTGAGGAAGGATTCGCCAGATTGCCGAAGATCAGAGAGCGAGTCCGGAAGCACCTGATGCAGAGAGCACCAGATCGCATCAACGAGCTTCACTTGCAGGAAATTACGTCGGCTCCACCGTCGAGATCATTTCGCACACTGCGCCGATGAACCAATGGAAACTGTCGCGTCCGCCGAAACATCATACCGGAGGCGATTGATTGGATTCGTCCAGCCAAGACGGTCGCCCGCTATCCGGTAACCGGCACATTTGGTCGGTTCGAGATACAGAGGCACGATCGTATGTCGATCCCTGAATGTGGCCGCGGCCTCTCCCTGTTGTCTCTAGTCGCGTTGTGGCCTATTATAAACGCCATCCGTGACCTAGGTGACACATGCTGCATTTCGACATAATTGGCGCCCTGTTGAAGATGTTCACGCCTGTCCTGGTGGTCATTTCGGCTGTTTCTCAGTTAGTCCAATTGTCGGTGAAAGTGTTCACGCGTGAGAAGCAACAGTCAAAGGTGCCTGCTGCGATGCCTTTGGCCCAGTTGCGCACGCCGAACCTGCTTGACGGTCTGTCGGAGAACACGCTGGTCGGTATTCGGACCCGGCTCTCGAATGGTGACGCTATTCGCGACGACAATATTGCCTGCCTTGAGGTAATCGACAGGCGTTTTGGTTTGACGCGGTCAGCCCGGACGGAATATCAGGATTTCAAGTCCTCCCATCCGCATTGAACTCCAGGATAAGTTTTGGATACTGTAACATTGACTGGGTACCACGGTACCTCGGAAGATTGCGTCGCCAATATTTACGCATCTGGCTTCATGCCGACTACGCGAAGCGCTTCATGGTTGGGATTTGGAGCATACTTCTCCTGGGAAGCGCCTGATCGCGCGATAGACTGGGCGAAGACAGTCGCAGCGAGGCGTTCGAGAAAAAGCGGCACGACAACCAAAGCGGCGTTGTTCAAAGTGTCGGTTTCTCTTGATAACTGCATGAATCTCCTGGATGTGGGCTATTGGGATCTCCTGAGAGATGCATATCGGGCCGTGCCTAATAGCTTGTCCCAGGTCGGCCCGGGGCATCTCTACAACCCGTCCTCTTATGACCTTTCGAAGGTCGGCTATAACTACCGCGACTGCGCGGCGGTCAACGCATTGGTCCAGAATTTAGAGAACTCCGGCCAGCCTGTGGATTCCATTATCGCCGCGTTTGCGGAAGGCAATCCCGTTGCCGCTGACTCCTGGCTCTTCGACCAGTCGACGGTCATGGTGAACGTTAGAAATCCCAAGAGAATCAAGATACTGGGCCATACACTTTTCTAAGGGAACGGCGACTATCGAACATGACAGCCATCGAGTTCGTCTCCGGAGATTAGGTCTGCCTTCCATCTTACGTTTCGCTTGTTGCAATCGTCCTCGGCGAGACGGTCCTTTCACGCTAATCTCGACGGCTGAATTCAGCCCCGTATGCGTTCAAGGTCGCCGCGCAAACCTCGCCGCCATGTCGCGTAATCATGTCGAATTCCGGTTCCGTGGCCTTCGTCAGGTTTGTCGGATAGTTCAGCGACAGACCCGCCTGCTCGTCCGTGAGTAGATCCGCGAGTTCATCTTCCGGGATCCCGAACTGCCGCATCGGAGTCCCCATCTTCACCAGGATGCCCCTCACCTCGCCGCGCGCTATCGATCCCATCAGCATTCGGGATCTAAGTGCTCTGATCTGATCGCTGGCGATGTCAAAGAGGCGCGGCGACGCAAGCTTTCCCTGAAGCAATCCTGACAATGAGAGCTTCCTCGGCGGGCCTAGCGGACCTGAGGCATCGCTACAGATCAGAAAGTCGCAGCCCAGCAAGCCCTCCACGGGTTTGTAGATCGCCTCCAGCCCCATGTTCTCGTAGGCTCCGCCATCCCAGAGCCTCACGCTCTGCAATGACGGTCGGGTCTTCTGGATCGGCTTCCTGGTTGCTGGATCGGTTTGCCACCAGCCGTGTTCTGGAAGGTTGAGCCGGAGCGCGCCGATCGCATATGGAACGGCGGCCGACGCTGCGATCGCGAAGGAGATCGGAACGTCCGGACTATAGTGGCGGCCGAACTGCCAGTCGCCCATCATCTTCTTGGAAAAGCGCCAGTTCTTGCCAGTCTCGAAGGACGTGGTGTTGATGTGCCACTCCGGTGTCTCAGGGAGATCATTCAGGGAGCCGCGGACACCCCATTGCTGCTCGAGAAGTCGAGGAAGGATCTCCGCCCTCCGTACGGCGATACGGTAGTTTTCGCGCAGGATCCCTTTCCAGCCCAATGCTGTTACCGAGAAAAGATCACCACCGGTGAGCCGTGATCGAAGCTCGGGATAGATCTCGTCCAGAAACTGTTTCGAGGTCGGCCAACGCAGTCCGGCATGTGAGAAGACAGCACCGACTATCAGGCTGCCACCGGAAACAGTCGAGATCTGGGTGACGTTCTCCAGATCGCCGCGCAAAGCGAGGTGCCGCAAAACACCGAGATGGAAGACGGCCGCCCGAACGCCGCCGCCCGAGAGAGCCAGACCGATCCTCGGCGGCAGGTCGGCATCATTCATTCGTCGCACTCCTTGAGCCACCGATCAAAGCGGTGAGATCGCTGGCAGACACGATCAGCGAAATGGCGGGAAGACCTTCAATCTCCATGGCTGCCTTCAACTGACGAATCTGGGCGAGATCGGTTCTGCTCGGCGCGGAAGACACGCCGTCCGGATGGGAGTGCCACTCGCCAATATAACGGATCTGATTGCCAGTCCTGGTCGCGGCGGCCTCGATGTCCATTCTCAGCTTGGAGACGCCTCTGGTGAACGAGCTGGTGGTACCGATGCTGTCGTCTGGAGGCGGGAGCGCTCCGACGACATCGATCCGCCTCCGCTCAAAATCGATCATCCCCATCAGCGGGCCGCCAGTCTCGTGAGGAAGGGCGGCACTTCGTTTCTGGATCAGCTCATTCCTCAGGGATGCAGGCATCGAAACCATCCAACCCTTCTCCGATACCTGACAGGTGTCGCAGACCACTGAAGTAACCGATACGCCGTACGCGCTCATCGTCCAGATCTTGAGAGAGGCTTCCGCGGTCTTACATCCGATCGCGATCTCCGCGGCGATCAGGCCCGAAAGGGTTTGTATCGCCGCCATGGGAATACGGTTCGTCAGCGCGCGGCATGCCCCGGTGTACTGCATCCTGTCGGCGGGACCGAGATGGTCTTCGAGTACGTCGTTCGTCAGGATCTCGCGGAGATAGGCCGCCTCGAGGTCCAGCAGAGTGACCGATCGGGCTTCATCCTCGATCATGACAATTCCGGAATTTCCGTCTGGGGAGAAGAAAGCGCACATGCGACGCGCCGAACCGGGAAGGTCGGACACCCAGCGTGCAACGGGAACGGAAGCGGACGCATCAAGGATGAGATCGGCTTCAGCGATCCTCTCGTCGAGCACGGCTTTGTCCTTAGGCGCGAGCACATTCTCCACGATCGGCCGGACATCGACATCCGTCCTTATGTGATGGAGGCGGCCCGCAAGTGCGACGGCCTTCTTCTTTCCAACGAACTGGTTGTTGAGCGTATGCCGGGCAACGTTGTGCGGGAGCAGCGTGTCGTGGTCTGCCAGCGACCATTTGAAAAGACCCTGACGAACCAGGATCTCGGATATGGCCGAGCCAGCGGAGCCCGCTCCAATCATCAACATTCGGCGGCTGTCTGCATGATCGCCACCCGAAAGGATGGCAGCGCCCTCCGCATCAAACTCGCTGTGCACGAAGGACATCGTGACAGGTATGTCGCGCGCGTTCTCCATACTTGCGGTCGCGCCGACCGTGGGAAGGAAGTTCACCTCTTTCGCTTCACCGCTCGCGTTGCGATAGAGGAACCCCATCTGCTCGCCGATATCGCCTGGACTGAACCCGGAGACGAACGCCACCGTCTCACTGACACCGACCTCCCCGGTGGCTGGGTTGACCTGCGGCATGGTCACGAGAAAGCACGTAAGGCGCACCCCCTCACCGTCTTCCTTCCGCCCCTGAACCCAGTCGTTGATCCTCCTCTGAAGGATGTTCTGGAAATCCACGCCTGCGCCGGACAGGAGATCGCTCAACTCTCCGAGGTTCCGCGGAGCGCGTTTCATACGCGCCATCTGCTGCGGCTGTATCGCACAATGAAGTGCCATCAGGCGGACGTTGTCACCCACGACATCGTCAGGCCTCCTGCCGGATATGAAAAGGCATCTGACCTCGCGGTCCGCGGCCCATATGAAGAGCGGGGAATTGCTCTCCGCGGCTGCCCAGAAGTCCGATTTAAGAATGATCTCTGTGGTGGTTTCCGGAAGGAACATGGGGTCGAGCGGTTGCGCAGCGCCGTGAAGTTCGCCCTGGCACGCCTTCTCGAACCACGTACTGATCCGCCCCATGAGTTCTGCGGCAGTGTAGAAGCTCTTGGTGTCCTGCCATGGCCTGTCGTCGATGCAGAGACCAGCCGGAAAGCCTTCGATCATGAGGCTCTGGTGGGGCGTATCGGGAAAGTCCGGGCGAGCCACGAGAACCGAAAAACCTCCGGGTGGCGAACGCTGGAAACAGACCGTCACCGCCTCGACGGGACGGATGTCGTAGACTGGCCGCTGCGGACGCTCGGTCGCAAGGTCGAAGGACACGAGATCCCAGTCCTTGAAGCGACGGCATTCACCAAACGAGACATAGTTTGCACCGGGTCCGCGGATGTATTCTACCAGTGACCTCGCAAGCTGGCTGGCGAGGTCACTGAAATCGACCACTTCCGACTCGTCAGGCTGCCAGTACATCTTCACCCCGTCCGGCCCGCTCTGGTCGGGGTGGATGCGGCCACGCTGGTCGCCGTGGCAGCGGCGGCCATCATGACGGAAACACCCTGGGCCGTAATCTTGAGACGGATCGGTTTCGGCTTGCCTTGCGTAGGAGTTTCCATGGTCACCAGGAACTCGCCGTCCGAATCCTTGATGATCTTGCGGTAGTAGGCGGCTGCCTGGCGATGCGGCGGCTGGGGATCCTCATCATCGGCCGTCCCCTTCGCCGGGATCGGCCAGCTCGGAGAGATGATCTTTTCGTGCTTCCGGGCGAGCTCCTCGAAGAGCCACTTAACGTCCTCCACGGGCTCCGTGATGTCCTCGCCCTTGTCCGGCGACAGGGAAAGATAGGAGCAATGGTGGAAGAGCTTCAGAACATCCCAGTGCAGCCGATGTTCGTTGCCGTGGTCGCGGCTGGTCCGCACGATCTGCGAAAGGCTTTCGTGGTCGATGTCGGCGCCGAGGAGGGCATAGGTCTCGCTCAATCCTTCGCGCATCGTCATATGGACCACGATGGATCCCTGGTTGCGGTCTATCAGACCAGCATCAGTCCGCCATGCGAATGGGCTATGCACGAAGAATTCGGCTGCTTCCGGCCCCCACTTGTCGAATCCGGGAACGAGTTTGCCCGCGTCGACGATGCAGTGCTCGCGGTCGGCAATGGTCAGGTCGTTTTCCTCGAGAAACGAAGCGAGGGTTTCCGGACGGGAGAAAACCTTGATCCCGCTGCCCTTGATGAGCCGATGGCGCGCCTCCTGCCGAATGATCCTCGCATCATCATCAAGCGACATCTCTGTTATCGCCCCGGCGGGAACCCAGAGTTCGTCGATCTTCAGGCGGTCACCGCCCTGGTATTTTGCAGCGTGATCGAACCAGAAGAATTCGCTGGATCGGTAGATGTGGTCCTTGTCGAGATGCGTGAACGCGACCACTCGGAAAGATTCCTGACCCGCATCGTCCATCGCTTCCCGGATAGCCGAAGGGAGGTCGATGCGCTTGTCGTAAGGATCCGCAGCGTTGCGCATATGAGCGTAGTCCAAGAGGACTACCTGATTGTTGGAAAGCTGTATGAAAGTGGTATCCGCATTCCCGGTCGGGAAGAATTTCATGTATGCCGTCATTCGCCGTGTCCCTCGTCGTCGAGCCGCATTCACTACAATTTTAAGTATCCCGCCTTGAAGATGGTTTTCGCCTCACTTTGGCGCAAGGGCGCACGCTCATTTTGTTCACGTTTTCCTCTGGAATGTTCGCGTGCGTTTTCGATGACCGCCGCCAGCGGTTAGTCTTCAGCGCTTCCCGGCGGCAAATGGCGCCTTGCTGCGATGGATCCCTCCGGTTCCGATGTCGCATCTCACCGCGCCCCGCCGCTCCCCAAAGTCAAGAATCCTTAAGGACCACGAGATCCCGAATGTCGACATGGAGGGCACAGAAGCGACAGGGACGGCGGATGCGATCATCCGGCTGGTTTCAGTGGAGAACATCCACTATGCGGCGCACATCTCGAAATCACCGAGCATCCGCGATGCCAACTCCACCGTTCGAGCCCGTTTTCTATGATGTCGTAATATCGGTTCGAAGAGAGGATCTCGATGGACACAGCAGGGTAGAGCTGGCGGAATTGCGCCACGACGGGCATAAGGTGCAAGAGTGAGAACGACAGTGAGGCACCGACGCGCAGGTGTCCGGTTGGAGCGTGCGAATGATCGATAACGTTGGCCTCGGGCATCTCCCACGTAGCTAGGAGATCTTTCGCATCCGCATACAGCGTCTGGCCCTCGCTGGTGAGACTGAGTTGACGCGTCGATCTATGGAAAAGCCTCGCTCCTAGGCGCGTTTCCAGGTTCAGAAGGTGGCGGCTGACGCCGGAAACCGAGAGGTTCAATGCAGCCGCGGCCCGCGTCATGCTTCGTTCCTCGACGAGGCTGACAAAGACCTGAAACTCGGTCCAGCGGTACATTCTGGCTTCCGTCGATCAGACTACAGGCAGGCATTTCGAATAACACCCGAGAGTCGCGACCAATAACTCGCCCAGACGACCAAGGTCATCGGATCCGCTGATAGCGCTACTTCACTTGTGCGAAGTAGCGTCGGCGCTGACATGCCTCCCTCGCAATATCATCGGAACCCGCGGTCGGAAACTGAAGAAAAATACCGCTGCCATCATGGCGATAACATTACAGAAAATCCCACCGCAGCCGACAACGATTGGTTGATAAGAGTTCCGAGCCTGAGTATCAATACTTCCACGACATAGAACCAGCCGAATCCCATGCCAAATTATGACTTCCGAACACTGTCTTTCCTCGACTTCGAAGAGCTGGTCCGCGACCTGCTTCAGGCGGAGTGGGGCGAACGTCTCGAGACGTTTGGACCAGGTCGAGACAAGGGCATTGATATCCGTCTAGCAAAGGGTTCTGGCAACGTGATCGTCCAGGCGAAGCACTGGAGAGGCTCATCTGCTGCAGCGCTCGTGCGGGAACTCCGGAAGGAAAACGAGAAGGCGCGCCTCCTCCAACCTCTGAGATATGTTGTGGCGACATCCCAGAGCATGACCCAGGATCTGAAACGGCGCATCGTCGAGGCCATGCCGGACGTTCCACTCGTGGTCAGCGACATCATCGGACAGGAGGATTTGAACAACCTCCTGTCGCGGCATCCGGAGATTGAAGCCCAGCACTTCAAGCTCTGGCTCGCCAGCACGGGCGTTCTCGAGCGGATACTGCAAAGCGGGGTCTACAACAGAACTGCGTCAGAGCTCGACATCATACAGCGTGTCGTTCCTCGGTTCGTGAACAATCAAAGCGTCCAGCAAGCGGAAAGCCTGCTGGATAAGACCGGCGCCCTTATTATCTCCGGACCGCCTGGCGTGGGGAAAACGACACTCGCGCGGATGCTGCTATGGAGGCACGCCGAGCAAGGTTGGAACATTCATGTGGTGGACAGCGTCGAGGAAGCCGTGCAGGTCGCGACGGAAGGCAAGAAGCGCGTCATCTTTTTCGACGACTTCCTTGGCCAGGTCCGTTTGTCGGCCGACCATGTCCGAGGGATTGACGCACGCCTGCCACCGCTCCTCGCGCGGATCACGACACACAAGGACTTGCGGTTTATCCTAACGACGAGGGATTACATTTTTTCCCAGGCCGGGATGATTTCGCCGCGACTTGATGCCAGAAACCTCGACGCGCGCCAGTTTGTTCTCGACGTGGGGCAATACACGAGAGGGATTCGGGCGCGGATCCTTTACAATCATCTTTTCTTCTCCGAGCTGGAGGAGCCACAGATTGATAGCCTGCTTGCAGATGATTTCTATTTGAAGATCATCGACCACCGAAACTTCAATCCGCGCCTCATAGAAGTGATCACTTCGCGCAAATACATGGATATGGCTGAAGGGCCAGCGGCCTTGGCGATACAGGCAGTTCTCGACAATCCGGAACGGCTCTGGGAGGCCCCCTACCGCCGTCACCTGAGCGACGATGCGAAACTGCTCCTGATTGCCACGACTATCGCTGGAGGCGGTCTTCCGATGGACCAGTTGAGGGACGTGTTTGCGCGGACTTCCGTGGCGATGGACTCCGCCATCCCGAGAGCATCTTTCGAACCTCGTTTCCGGGACGCATTCCGGGAGATCGAAGGATCCGCAATCACGCTTTCCGACGGGCATGTCGCCTTCGCGAATCCTGGATTGCGCGATTTCATGCAGCGCATAATCACAGGGGACGGCCTAATGGAACATGCCGTCAGCGCAGCCGCGAATTACAAGGAGCTCGAGGAATGCCACTCCATCGCTGCTGGCGCTCGAGCAGAGCACGGCCGCAACGCCATGGAAGTGACCTGGCTTGCTGCGCTTAACCGGGTATCAAAAAATACAGCCACGACGGCATACCAGCACCTCTCGCTCGCGATGATGCTGTACGACGACTTTCCGTCCGACCCCTTTCTCGAACACGTCATTTCAGCGATCGAAACCCTGGCTTTGCTGGGTCTCAACAGCGATCATGTGAGCGAGGCATGCCAGCTCCTGGAAGACGCTGCTTCGAACGGCCTTCCATCGGAGGTCGGCGAACGTTTGTCCGAAATGGCGACTCGCACCTGCGCGAAGCTGCTTGCCGTCGAGGCCAGGCACCTCCCGTTCGAAGACATCGTAAGCCTAACCGAAGCGATTGAAACGTATGGCAAGGATCCGGAGCTTGCAAAAAACAGCATCTTCGAAGCCCTGAACACATATGAGACCTGCAATATCAGGGATGATCTGACGAACTTCGACACCCTCTCGGAGGTCGAGGAGTTCGAAGAGGATTACCTGCGATTTGCAAGGCGCCGCGGCTACGATCCAAGCGAAGCCGTCTCCGCCTTCCAACGACGGAAAGAGAGGCTGTTCGAAGACGACCGCCCCGATGGGGACGGTTCGTCCTTCTGGGGCCACTCCGGCGAAAAGGACATGGCCACTCACGAAATCAGATCCATCTTCGAAAGCCTCAGAAGCACCTCTGGCGACCCATGAAGACTGCAGTTGCCTAGGGATTGATCGACCGCGAAAACTGCACCATTTAGATCGCATGCCGAAATCAGATAAGAACGACAGCGAGCTGCTGAGGACGTGGACCTTGACGGCTGACATCACCATGGGATCCTTGATCCGTGCCAAAGGTATCCTCCAAGAGATTCAGGCAAGATTGCCAAAGACGTCGAAAAAGGCGATCTCACTGGAAGGTGTCGATCTGGTTCTAGCGATGCCGACCGATGACAGAACTGCCTTCAACGCCGCGGTGTCGGTGGTTTCCAAGACGATGGCGGACGCGCCAACCCTCCCCGTCATTCCTCGCGAGATTCAGGACATTCTCGGCATGAAGACAAGTGAGCGGCATCGTTGGCTTGCCGACGGCCGCCTCCCGAGTGCCGGGACGAGAACCGTCAGGCTAGCAGGCAGGGCGCGCCAGATCACGTTCCATGTCTTCGACCCGAGGGTCGTCGAGGACCTTCTCGATCGTGGAGCTGTCGATGATTGCCAGACAATGTCCCGCACGAAATCGATTTCGAGCTTGCCGGGGAAATGTCCAGCTCGAACTGGCGCTACCGTCACGCCAGGAACGCCGTATCGGAGTTCGTCAACCTCCGGAACACGTTCCGAACGAAGATGTCGCATGCGGCGAAATGGGACACGCGGGAGAGCACCTTCATCACACTCGATCAGATGCTTGAGTTCGATCACCGCCTAGAAGATCCGCAGCAGCGAAAGGATGTCATGACGATGTTCAGGAGTGGCGAATACGGGCTGGTACTGACCTGGCCTGAGTTCGCTGAATATAGCTTCTGATCATCGAGATTGAGATAGCCGTCAGGCGGCGAGCGGTCCCGCCTCCAGCTTATCAATCAACATGTCTAGGGACTATGCCGGACCGCCCCGGAACAGAAAGCTGTCCACCTTCATGTCGCGGACCGGGCCGAACATCTGCGTTTCGCGGATGAGTTCCTCCATCTTGCTGTCCGGCTTCCATGGAGCGTCCACGTGACACCAATCGAGGCTTACCGAGGCGCCATCCTTGGAGATCAGTAGCCCAACGCCGACCCCGGTCTTGAGATCGTACTTCGCTGCCTGCGTGTACATCGCCAGCGCCTTCGATCGCATCTCGATGCCCTCGGGCCCCCTCACCGGCCATTTGGGATCCATTGCAGCAATCATGAATGCGCAGTCGGTACGCGGGAACGCGAGCCTGAGCGGTCGACGGAACTCACCCATGCGCGCAGCATCCAGGCAGATCATCAGCCGTTTCTTGAACTCCCGCCAGACAGAACGCGGGACCCGCGCGAATTCCTCCATGATGCGATAATAGTCGTTGCCCTGGCCGCTGTGCACGATGTGATCGCGAAGGTTATACATGAGGTATGAAAGATCGAAGCTTTCGAGGTCCTGCACGAAGTCACGTAATGATTCAATCGATCCCGGCTGCGGCAGATCCTTGTCCGCAAGGAATCCAACCATGATGTCGGGTTCTGTGACGACGGTTCCGGCCTGCTTGAGGCGGAGCAGCGCTGCTTCCCGGTACTCGAAATACAGGCGAACATCATCTGGCAGCAGGAGCTTGTCCAGGACACCGAGATAGTCGTTGGCCGCAATTACGTGGATGAAGCCCGCCTCTCCGGAAATGACGTATTGCGTCGCCCAGCAGTCTTCAGGAAGCAAGCGACCTGGAAAATACACGATGACCTTCTTTATGTCCCGAAGGTCCCGCCCCATCACTTCGACTTCGTGACCCTGATCGTTCGTGAGATGGATTTTCTCGTTTTCCGACAGGTATCGCAGCGAGGCTTTAATCTGATCCTTCGCCTTGCGGAGAACCTTCTGCTTGAACCATCGACGTTCGATTTCCGGATCCTCAGTCGCCTCGGTCCGCTCCTTAAGCTGGAAAACGAACCCTAGTGATCCGATCTTGACGATGCCGTCGGCAAGCTCGACCTCGACCTTGGGTCGCGGAACGAACCTGGTCTGGGAGAAGGTAAATTCCTTCCAGAAAGTAGTCGCGTTGAGCTGGGCTGTGAATTGTTCGAGCGTCATGCGTTGAGGATATCGCAACGTTCGGTAAAGTTGAAAGTCCAAATCCTTCTCTAAAACCGAAACCCATCCAACTCGGTGAAGTTGAAACCCACTGTCTCCTTAAAGGCCGTCGCTACATCAGCAATCGCGCCACCCTATCGCCCGCAAGCACCTCATCCCTGAGAAGCGCGTCCGTTAGAATGTCGATATGATTACGTTTCGTCCGAATGATCTGCCGCGCTCTCACCATTTCAGCATCGAGTAGCCGCTCCACACGCCTCCGGACAAAGCCATCATTCCTGCGCAGGTCGGCAAGATCCTTCGATGAAGTCGCATCATTGTAAAGCAGCGACCCCATCCCCAGGCTGCCGACCATCATCGTGGCGAGATCGGTGGCGCGCTGGATATCGGATCCCATCGCTCCACCCGACCCTGCGTACGATCGACCCAGGACCTCTTGCTCCGCAGCCCTTCCCGCCAGGAGCATGGCGATTTCATCCCGATAGGACTGCTCGTGACGATGCACGACCGTCGCACGGTTCCAGCCCACATATCCAAGACTGTCGCCACGAGCCGGAACCACCTTTGGAACGGCAATCATGACAATCTCCCCGACCTGAAGTTCGAGGCCTACCAATGCGTGCCCGGCTTCATGGAGGCTGGAAGCCCTTCGAACCTCTTCATCGACAGCGACCAGCGGAGGTGCTGCAGAAAGCAAATCCTCCCCACTGATCCCTCTCCGCGCCCGACGGGCCGTCTTGCGGGCATCCTTCGCGAGCTGGGCGAGGTCCGCACCCGAGTATCCCGTTGTCGCCTTCGCGACAGCGGCGATGACTTCATCAGGAATCTCGGCTCCCAAATGCAGCGCGAGGATCGCTTTTCGGTCGTCGTAGTCGGGCAGAGGAACAAAGATGTGCCGGTCCAATCGGCCCGGTCGACGCAATGCGGGGTCGATCGCCTCGGGGTGGTTAGTCGCCGCGATGACCACGACACCGTCCCTGCCCTTGGCACCATCCAGGGCCTCGAGCAATCCGTTCACGACCTGCACCCCATAGGAGGCGTTGTCTCCCGAAAACCGGGATCGGTCGCCGACCGCGTCGAACTCGTCGAGAAACAAGATCGTCGGCGCCTTCTCCGCAGCCTCGCGGAAAGTCTTCCGCATCGCCTGCAAATAGTCGCCGAGATGTCCCTCGGACTGCCACTGAGCACTGGATGCCGATACGAACGAGGCATCGCAGGTTTTGGCCACAGCCGCAGCGAACATTGTCTTTCCAACACCCGGAGGTCCGCTCAGGAGCAGTCCGCAATCCACATCGGACCACTTGACAATGCCGTTACGCCAGTCCTTGAGGTCGACAGCGAGATTCATCGCCCAAGTCTTAGCCTCTCCGAAGCCTGGAAGATCTTCGACGCCCATCGTCGAGACCTCGATCTTCGGCTTCTCTGGCGGCAAACCCTCAAGTCGTGCAAGGACCATCTCGATCGAGCGTCCCCTTCGCAGAGCTTTCAGCAACATCGCGCGAGGGTAAGTCAGCAGTCTTCTTGACTGCTCTGTGGTGGCGGTTACGTCGAAGACCGTACGTATCGCGCTTGCGAGATGTATCGGGCGGATCGGTCCGACGGACACGACCATGTCAAGAGCGACCGCGATATCCGGTGGTATGGAGACCCCGAACGGGATCAGGGCGATCACGCCGTCAGCGTCGGAAAGCGCCGCCGCGACTTCTTCCCATGCCCACTCCTTCTTCCGCGCTGTGGTAGCGAACAATGTGATCCTGAAATCCTTCTTGAGGCCGGTTGCGCCAAGTTCCGCCTTCAGCGCATCGACGTAGTCCTGCAGAGTGGCATCCGGAGGTGCGACAAGAGCGAGCGACATGTGTCTGTTCTTGCGGATGCCAGCACGTCGCAAGGCATTGCGGATCGCAGGCCTGCAGACGGCGACCTTGATCTGGGTGTCGGAATCGACATTGACGGTCTTCATCGTCCGATCTCCCCATTGCCGCGCCGGACAATGGTGTCCGGGCCTATCAGGGCTTCATCGAGATCGACCGAAAGTATCGTCTGAAGGACGAGCGTTGCCAGACCCGCGACTGGCGGAATCTCCCGAAAGAGCGTCAGCCCTTCCGCGAAGCTGAAGGATCCGACTTCATCGAGAGTGGCAAGGACTCTGATCCGGTCTCCGAGCGGGCAGACATGGTTCCCGTATCGCAGGAGATCCCGCGCATTTCGGAGCCTCCAGCCACTTTCCCGCTGTCGGCGGGTAATGAATTCGTGGGAATAGCCCGCCTCGTCGGCTGCGTTGCCTATCCATGCCTCGCCATTCTCGGCCGCATCCAGGATGGATCTCCGCCCGGTGACATAAGTCACGAGAAAGTCGGGCACATGAGCCGCCTCCCCGCACCGGAGTTCGGATGGCAGGCACTGCCACTTTTCAACATCCGGATCGACATCGAGAAGGCATGCAAGATCTCGTGCGCCCCTCGTTCGGAAAGCTGGCGATCCAACGCACTTGATCGTAGCCTTGGGAGGAAATGGAACAGCAACGATCGACGGCGTGTTGCCGCCGCGGCCTGAAGAACTCTCGATACGCATGACAAATCCAAAGACAGAGTGACGGCGGCCGCGGTGGCGGCGTTCTCATCAGTCCTGTCGAGGTTGTCGGTGATCGAGCTTCATGTCGGAACAAATACGGAACGAGAAAACGGGCGTCAAGCATATTTCTTGTTGGGAAGCCACGCAGCGAGAATTCGAATTCAAACCTGGCTGCGGACAGGCTTTGCCATGAGTTCCCTCAACGCCTTCAAGCGCGCTTCAAGCCTTACACGCAGCTTGCCGGATCCCGCCCCGACAGGAATGTAGAAACGAGCACAATCCGCATCGCAGTCGAAGGACGAGCGAACCAGTACGCCGCGCTGGAAACTCTCGACGAGGAAGATCGTCGCAATCCCGTCCACTACGCGCTCACAATAGATGTAACGGAGTGGATGGTACGCAAAATAGAACCTCCCGGCCTCGAATTCAGGCGGGCCAAATGGAAGGTCGACCAGCCGCGCCTTTGATTTCGAGCCGGAGATCACGTTCGTATAGGTCGCGGCAGGAGAGATCGCCGTCGTCTCGAATGCGACATTTCCGGACATCACCGGATTCGCGACACCTCGGACTTCAACGACCAGTTCCCTTGCCTCACCGCGGCGGAAGAAAAACTCATCCGGTGGATCGATCATCGTTCCAATGGGGACCCTGATCGTCTGCGTCGCACCATTCGCGAGCGTCGGAACCTGATCGGGCGCGATTACATCCAGCAGATTTCGCGTCCCGGCAAAGGTGTGCTCGAGGTAATATCGCATCTGCGTGGATTCATCCGGGATCGCGATCCTCGAACCATCCGCGTAAACGATCGTCACCGCCTCGAACGCGTTTCCTGGTTCCTCCGGAAGAACTTTCATGACCGGTGCGGCGGTAGATGCGCCATGGATGACATACGATCCTACCGGGAAGCTTATGTCGTCCGACCGTCCTAAAGTCAGTTCGAACAGGTCGACACCGTGTCGTTTGGCAACGTCGACGCATCCTGACTGAAAGCCGTTTGCGCTGACGAAGATCAGCTTGTTCGCATTCACGTCGCGGCCTTTGGTCACGAAGGCTTCGATGTTCGAGGCCTCGACGCGGCGCTTATGGTTTTTCACCTCCACCGCGAGCATGAGGGTATAGGGTCCATTCGGGATGGTGACGACGACGTCGAACTGACGACCTTGTAACCTCACGTTCCACTGGACATCCGCGCCCGGCATCGCGGATCGGTTCATAGCCGCGACGATCATTTCGAAATAGGTGTCTTCAGAGATCATCTACAGCGGCCTGCTTCTGGAATTACCCGGCAAGCAGCATTGAGGAAATAGAGGGTTGTTTGGCCAAATCGCTCCAGCGCATCAGCTTCTATCCGGACCACCGCTCGCCAGGAATTTCACTGCGCCCTCCTTGCCGCCGGCTTGGAAGGAAATAGTAAAGGTGCCGTCTACGTCCTTCACGATCTGTGCGCCATCTCTCTTCGCAGCGTCCAGAAGTTCGCCAATCAAGGACTCAGCTTCCTCGCGCATCCATTTGTTCGAACGTCTCATTGAGCCTCGCCAAGGTTAATCGACCATCTAATCCTATCCGATTCCGTGTTTTCTAGCCATTGATAATCTTTTGATAACGATGTTCCGGAACGATCGCCGACGATTTCATTTGGAACAGCGAACATGAGAACCCGATACATGCTTCTCGACACCAGCGTTCTCAGCGAGGCGCGCAGGTCCGAGCCTATAGAGGAAGTGGTGGATTTCTTCAGATCACTACCTGACGAGTCCATTGCCATACCTATGCTCTCAGTCTTCGAGCTTGAGCGAGGTGCGCGCTCGCTGATGACAAAGGATAGGGAACGAGGCACTCTCTACCTCGAGTGGTTATCGGAACTTATAACCAAGGATATCTACTTTCCGCCCATGACCGTTGAAGTCTTCAGACTTATTGCGAGAATGGCCGCATTCCCACCGTTTCACAGTTATTGGCGTAACGACGGGCCCTCGAAGAAGCTCAGGTTCGGCTGCGATCCGGCGATAGCAGCAGTCAGCATCATTCATGGCATTCCGATCGCGACCCTCGATATTCGTGACTTCATGAGGATCCACGAATTCTTTCCGCTACCCGGTCTTTATGATCCTGTGCACAGGATCTGGCACGTGAAGTCTGACAAACCACCCTCAGCGGAGCATGATCCACCTCGCGCGAACAGCGTCCTGTTCCCATATGGAATGCGCGCGAACCGCTGCGCAGGCCTGCGGGAGACTTACGCTTTCGACCGCATTCATTCTTGGCACGGCCTACCCCTCATTGCTTAATCTTTAATTTACTACTTGCAGAGAAATGCGCGGCACAACGGTTACGTACCTGCCCAATCATGAATGTTCTCCAGGCGTTCACGTTGCCACCCCTTCATTTATATTGCACGTCTTACTTCGTGTTCCGAATTCGGTCCACGCCAGACATGGAAACCTGACATGCAACGAGTCCTGCCGACATATCTGCTGCAAAGCAGCAGCCAACAATCCGCCTGACGGCATCGGTACGATTCCGGTGGCCTCCAGGAGGTCCCGACTGCATTCCTCGCGAACGAAACGCTTCCCAAAGCCATCATCGAGTTTCAGGCAATGTCACTTCATCAGTTCACCATCATCCGCGTCGTTCCGCCGAACAACCGCCGGTCCGCATTCAAGGTGACGCTGCTGCAACGTAGCGCAGCATAGCCCGTCTGACGGAGTAGTCCGTCCCGACTGCCGGTCCCGCCCAGAAAAAACATGGAATCCCTTGCCTCATGACGAGGCGACGGCGGTGACCCTTTGCGGTCTCCGTCAGGCTTCCTACACCCGATCAACCGACCAAGGTCGTCAATCCATCTGGTGCTTGCCTTCCTGCACAAACTTTTCCCGACCCCATCCATAAGGAGCTGCTCCATGACGCAGAACGTATCCGTGCGCCTTTCTTCGACGAACTCTCCCTTCTTCCAACCGCGGCGACTGCGCGCGGCCGGGCGACACCCGGCCGTGACCAAGAATTTCAGCCGCGTGCGTGAGGACGACCTCCGACAGCGGCGACCAAGCCTTCAGATTCAGCGCTCTCAGAGGAGTCTCTCATGCGCAAGGAACACTACGTAGCCGACCGTCTCATCCGCATCCGCTGCGGCAACACCTTCAAGTTCGAGTACTCCGGTGCTCCGAACTACCATCGCCCGTCGAAGCCGCTTCTCTTCAAGGAGCCGCAGGCAGCGAATGGAAACCGCGTTGCCAGCACCAAGTCTCCGTTCAGCGCCCGAGGCCGCACGGTCAACCATGGTGATGACCGCACGATGTTCTTCGAGAGCAATCTCGAGCGTCGCACCGCCCTCATTCTCCAGGCGCATCCGGACATCGCCGAGGTCCGTGCCCAGTGGCCCACCGTGAAGTGGATCGCTGCGGACGGCAGCCGTCGCCGTCACACCTTTGACTTCTGGGTCCGCCGCACCGACGGGATCAGCATGGCCGTTGCGGTGAAGCCCAAGAAGTACGTCGAGAAGTACGGCCTCTTGCCCATGCTTGCGCGCATCCATGGTCAGGGTGCCATGGCGATGTTCGCCGACGACGTGACGGTGATCACCGAAGACTACGCGAACCAGAACTCGGAGGCTAACGCCAAGCGTATCCTCTTGTCGCGTCGTGTTCGCAACCACGACGAGGTCGAAATTGCTCGCAACGTCGTTGAGCAGATGGATGGCCCGGAACGCTTCTCCGAGCTCTTCCGCGGCGCGAATTCGGAAGCTGCCCGCCGCATCGCCCTCTGGTGCCTCATCGATGAAGGCTGCCTCGCCGCATCGGATCCGTCCGAGCGCATCAGCGACCACACCATCATGATCCGCGCAAAGTAAGGAGCCCGGCAATGAACATCCACTCGAAGCCCCTCGCTCGCCACATCCCCAGCGTTCCGGTCTACTACTTCGGGAACGCCGAGCGCATCACGATCGACGGCGCGCACTTCACGCTCGTCAACCAGGACCAAAATGAAACCGTGCTCCGCGATGAGCACGGCCGGACCAAGACGTACACTCACGAGTTGATCTACATGCTCTACTGCGCGAACCGCATCGAGGTTCAGCGTCGCGGGTCCGAGTTCGACGTGAAGCGTGAAGTCACGAAAGTCTTCTCGGAGTTTCCGGAGGAAAAACGCATGAAGGCCCTTTGGCACAAGGCGCTCTTGGACGAGTTCATCCGCGTCCAGCAGGTCGGGAAGAAGCACCCGATCCTCCGTGAAAAGGGCTTCCGTGAACGGAAGGTGAGCCTCGGATATGACTGCTTGAAAATCCTCTTGCCGATCCTCCAGGGGATTGTCCTCGAGCGGATGACGAAGCACCTCTCGGCGAATGAACAGGCTGTAATCCCCGGCGTTCCCTGCCCGCGCCACTTCAAGCGCCTCTACGACCGCTATCAGGAGGGTGGCTTCGACATCATCGCGCTTGTGCCGGATCGCCGCAAGGCGAAGCAGCGGGCATCGCGGTTCTTTCCGGAGGACATCAGCATCTGGCTCTCCGTTGCAAAATCCTACTGCAACGAAAAGCGCCCCTCCATGCGCGCGTGCTTCGGGATTCTCAAGCAGATCATTCACGACCTCAACTCCGAAAAGGGCTTGCTTGAACGGTACCATCAGGTTCCGTGCCGCAAGACCTTCGAGAAGATGATCAAGTCGTTCGGCTTGTATGAGATCATGTCTGCACGACACGGTGCGGACTATGCGGCCAAAATGCTCGCGATCGTGAACCAGGGCCTCGATGTCGAGCGGCCCGGCGAGCGTGTCGAGATCGACTGCTGGCGTGTCGACTTGAACAGCAACATGCTCATCACCGCGTTTGCCGCACAGCTTTCGGAGGAAGAACGGGCGATCGTTGCACAGACACGCTTGTGGGTCACGGTCGCGATCGACGTTGCCACCCGGTGCATCCTCGCGATGAAATTCTCGACGCGCGCGCCTTCGCATCATTCGTCGCTTGCTGCGCTCGAGATGGCGGCTTCCCACAAGAAGTACATCTCGGATGTCGTCGGAGCTGGTGACGAGTGGCGCTATGCACTCGTCCCGGAAGAGGTTGTCACCGATGCGGGACCCGAGTTCGTCGACCAGCGCTTCGAGACTGCCGTCCTCTCGATGGGCGCGACCATCATGCATCCGCCCGCAGGTGCCGCCTCCGCCCGCGGCACTGCAGAACGCGTGTTCCGCACCTGGAGTGACAAGTTCCTCTCCTACTTCGAGGGCCGTACCTTCTCGAACGTGGTCCAGCGCGGAAAGGCCGGACGCGTTGTCCTCAATGTCGACGAGGTGAGCTTCCACCTCACCCGCGCTGTCATCGACATCTACCACAACGAGATCCATGACGGCCTCGGCATGACCCCGTCCATGGCCTGGGACGAGAAGATGGCGAAGTTCGGCGTCATCATGCCCCTTACCCAGCAGGAGCGCCGCAAGATCTTTGGCATCGAGATCGAACGCTCGATCAGCGACAAGGGCTTCCGCAATCTCGGCATCCACTACCAGGCGGATCCGTTGCAGCTCCTCCGCATCGGCCAGAAGGCGATCGTCGGTGCTCCCGCCCCGAAGGTCCGCGTTCGCATCGACCAGTTCGACCTCTCGACTGCCGACTACTGGGACGGCCACGAGTGGAAGGAAGCGGCTGCCGGCAAGCACATCCCCAAGGATCTCTCCATCTACGAGTGGAACCAGGTCAACGTCGACTACAACGCCGTCAATAAGGCGGGTGCTGACAAGAAGATGTCCGTGTTGCTCGCCGCGGTACGCGATCTCCGCGCCGCAGGTGATGCGGCCACAGCCCGCGCGAACCTCGCGGCCGACCGTCCGACTTCCGATCTCGTCGACAAGTGGGACAAGGAGAACCACGGCGTTGAGCTCGTCGATGACATCGAGGACGACGTTCCGGAATTGCCGACGCTCGTGATCGCAGCCGACCCCTTGTCGGTAGGCCTTTCCGCACACGCCAGCCTCTTCGTCAACACCGCAGAGGCCAAGGCAGCAGCAGTTCCGGATCCGGTGGCGGCAGCTCCCAAGGTTTCCGGCCTCAAGAATCCGCTCTCGTCCGATGACGGGGACGACGTGATCTTCGAATAACGAGGGAGTTCAAGATGAACGACGACAATATCAGCGAAGCGTTCAAGGAGGCCGCTATGGCGGTCTACGAAACCCTTGAACCCGAGCGCCAGGATCGCACGCGACGCATCGCCCATATGGCCACCACCTATGTGGGGACGGCCCGTGACAAGCTCCTCGATCACGCTTTCGACGCTATCGTCGAGAACTCCGCTGCCGAAGCCTTTGGAAAGGCATCCAAGCAGCGCGTTCTCTTCGTGATCGGCGAAAGCGGATCAGGCAAGACAACCGCGGTCGAGAAGCACCTTGCGAAACGCCCCCAGTTCAAGCCGCGCGTGCGCAGCGACGGAACGCTCGTCTACCCCATGATCTGGATGGAGGCCCCTAAGCCGCTCACTCACAAAGGTTTGGCCAAGGCCGGATTGAAGGCACTCGGGCATGAGGTCACGAACAAAAGCCTTACGGAGACCGAGTTGTTCGATCTCTGGAAGACCCAGATCTGCAAGCAGGGAGTACTCTTCCTTGCCATCGATGAGATGCAGCACGTCATCCGCGGCACGAGCGCGAAGGAGGTCCAGAACGTTGCGGACATCGTAAAGAGTCTCGTCCAGATCCCAGGATGGCCGTTGCACTTGATCCTCTCGGGCGTGCCCGCACTTGGTCGCTTCCTCGAGCAAGAGGGATCTACCGAGCGTCAGCTTAAGGAGCGGAGCATCATCGTCGAGTTCCAGCCGATGACGTATCCCGAGGATGTGAAGGTTATGACCAAAGTCGTTCAGCGCATTGTCACCGTCGACGCCGAGCTCGATGCCGATGGGCTTGAGGAGAAGGAATTCATCCACCGTCTCCTCCACGCCGGTTCTGGAGCTTTCGGCTCTATGATCCAGATCACCCGGAAAGCGTGTGAGAATGCCATGCGCGGCAATCGTGACACGGTTTCCATCAAGGACTTCGAAGTTGCATATGCCCTCGCGAGCGGTTGCCGCGCGGCGCAGAACATCTTCACCGCACCAAACTGGAACCAGATCATGCCTGACCAGTCTCTCGCGGAGATGCTCAAGAATGTGTCCATTGCGACGGATTCAACCACTTCCAAGAAACGCAAGAAGTAGGAGAAGGTGATGGATGAGGTCCTCAATCTCGCGAAGCCGCATATCGTCTTCGAACCCGATGAGACGTTCGTCGGGTTCATGTCCCGTTGGGCATGCACGAAGATGACTAACCTCCGCTCCTATACAAAGATGGCATCGATGTATCCCTATCATTGGAACCTCGATTTCAAGCTCGCTCCTTTCTGCGAGGAAACCGGGACTTCACTCGAGAGGTTGAGGCACCAAGCGTTCCGTGGGTCCGGAGCTGGCCTTCAGGGGTTCGGTCATGTGCTTGGGCACTTCGCTTCGATGCGTCCCACGTTCGTAAGGTTCTGCCCTCGCTGTGTTGAGGAGGATTACAGGAATCGATCTGGCGGGATGTATGCTCGTCCCATCGCGCGATCCGCGTGGCATGTCGAGTTCCCCTTGGTATGCCCGGCCCATGGAGTGCGTATCGCGACGATCAGCGCTCCGTATAAACCCAGTGATCTCGGAGACTTCCATGCTCATCTCCGTGCTCACGAAAAGGATGTACAGGTCCACATCAACGCCGCAAGAGAAGAACCAGTGACTGAGATCGACAGATTTTTGCACGATATTCTCAACGTTGAGAAAGCGCGCGCTGTTGAGGTACCGTTCCCTGGTATCACTTTGAAGCACCATCTCATGATGGCTGAGGCAATCGGATACGCGGCGACATTCGATTCCAGGGGACGCAGTAGAACATCCTCTCCCCAGATCCATCGTGAAATCATGGTCAAAGGTTTCTCCTACATTGCGGATGGCTATGCTGGGATCGAGCGGTTTCTCGAACAGAGCGACCGCAAGCTTGTGTCCGTTTTGGAGGGATCTCCGGGGAAGATTTATGGCGCCTTCTACATCTTCTTGCATGAACGCGTGCGGTCTGCAGAACTTGAGCCTATCGCGCGATTTGTCGCTGAACACGCTGCTTTGAAATACTGCGTTGGACCGGAAGACCGCTTTCTTGGTATGAATGTACCTAGGAGGAACCACAGTGCTCGCTCGGCTGCTGCGCACTACAACGTCCCACGCCATACGATCCGAACCGTGCTTCACGCTCTCGGCCGAATCCAGGCGGATAAGAAGATGCGATTCAGCCATGAGGTGCCAATTCCGGTCGATGACCCGGAATTCGACGGCCACATGCGGGCAATCAAAAAAGGGTTTCCGGCGGAACACGGCGCGAGGCGGCTTGGCGTGAACGTCGGCACCGCGCTTCAAATCGCCGACCGTCACTTCGAGCCTCTCGTTGTTCCCGGCCTTGCACCATTGCTCGACGCCGAATCAGTCGAGAACTTCATGAAGTCAATCGTAGAGAAATCACTCCCCTACCCCGGTGAGAATTTCGTCAACTTGCGGACGGCATGCTTGAAGTCATACAGGAGCATTTGCGAGATCCTTGAGTTAATCCTCGACGGCAGACTCCGCGAATTTTCATTCATGGGGAACGAAGCCTCACCAAACCTCGGCGATATGCTCATTGATGCGATAAAGCTCACGGAGATCACACGCGTTCCGCCGCCAGGTCGCTCGGTCACCCAGGCCGCTAAGTTCCTGCGGACACCAATTCCTACGATGAGCAAGTTGCTCGAATCCGGCTTGATTGAGCACTTCCTGGCAGAAGACCCGAAGCGGCGCCGCCCGCAGCGCTACATCAATATCGAAGATCTCGAGAAGTTCGCGTCCGACTACATCAGGCTCCACGACATCAAGTTGAAAGTTGCACCGGAAGAAAAGCTTTCGGCCCTTGCGGCCTTAGGAATTCACCCAGTCTTCGACGGAACCCCACCAAGCCGGAGAAACGAATACACGTCGACATTCTTCGCACGCGCAGACCTTTCGCAAATCTAGCCGCTCAATAGAACTTTCAGAACCCGCTTCGGCGGGTTTTTTGTTGCCTGCGATTCTGGACAGAAACTCAGTCTGCCAACTCGACCCCAAGGTCGATCCGAGAATGACTCCCGCTAAGTGCCCAGACCGATTTTCCGGCTTGCCAATCAAAAAATCGGGGTCTGATTTCATTACACAATTTGCGAGAACCGTGCTCACGTTAAGTGCCCTTCTCAGAGTGACCGATAAGGCTGAAGAATGCAGCGATTATAGGAAGAAGGGGAAATTTCAGGCGAAAGCGCCAAGCGGTTTTGGCAGCCGGAAGACTTTGAAAACGGAGAGAGGGAGCATTTCCGCGGTTCACTGAAAAGCGGAAATGCTGAGTGATCTCAAGCGAGAGACTGAGAAGGGAAGTCGAGAATCTGCCGCCTTCAAAAGGCGGAACGTCTTTGGAGGACGGTTATGCCACGGCCTGACGTTTTGGCAGTTTCCAATGCGGTCGCGGAAAATGGCAGGTATAGCCGTTTGGAATGCGCTCAAGATAGTCCTGATGCTCCGGCTCGGCCTGCCAGAAATCACCCACAGGCGCCAGTTCGGTCACGACCTTGCCAGGCCAGATGCCGGAAGCGTCCACGTCGGCAATGGTGTCCTCGGCAATCTTTTTCTGCTCGTCACTCGTGTAAAAGATCGCGGAACGATAGCTGACGCCGACATCGTTTCCCTGACGATTGGGCGTGCTTGGATCATGAATCTGGAAGAAAAACTCCAGGAGATCGCGAAAGCTTGTCTTTGATGGATCGAAGATAATTTCAATCGCCTCGGCATGTGTTCCATGATTGCGATAGGTCGCGTTCGCGACATCGCCACCGGAATATCCCACTCGGGTAGCGATGACCCCGGGAAGCTTGCGGATCAGGTCCTGCATGCCCCAGAAGCAACCGCCTGCCAACACTGCGCGTTCACTCGTCATGGACGTAACTCCTATGGTTGGAATGCATTCTATGTAGGAGCGAAGGCACGCTGTTTCCAGCGGTCAATCGGCATAGTAACGGCCCTGATGCCCATGGCGGCGGAATAATCCACCCGCCCCTGGCCGACAAAAGGTGGAAAGTCATCTCCTCAAGTAGCTTTTTGTACCGCTGTCGGTAAGGCAGAACCGTCCACCCCGGGGACCAACGCAAAAGCTGCCGGAACGGCATGAACACGACCCTTCCGAAGATGGGGCCAAAGATGGAGCCATGGGCGGTGTCAGGTTGAACGCGGGACCATCCGGCCGACCTCCCGTTCCCCCCATCAATCTCGAGCATGACTTCTTGCTGGCGCTGATTGAGCCATCATTGCAGACAAAAAGATCGCCGCGACACATTGCGATGCCCGCTTTACGACCACTACAGGGGAAATTTTCAGCGTGTAAAAGGGTTGGTATCAAACAAGCGGCTGTCGACAAAACCGCCAGTGCCATAGTCGTCATCCGGAAATTTTCTTGCAATAAGGAACATGCCTTCAAGACTTTACCAACGAAAGAGTCGATAATGGCGAACCTCATGAAAAGGCTCGTCCGATCGTTGGATCGAGAAAACCTTTGTAAGCGGGGCAGCGAAACAAAATATCCGCAGACAGCATTCGGGTCGCGCCGCAGACGACGCCCCTTCCCCAACCCAAACCAACTCTATATCGCATGAAAATGGCCACCCTGATCCCCAGGATGGCCATAATATCGTATTTAAGCGAATTTTCACATAACATAAGTCGTGGAAAATTTGCGCCTCAAATGCCTGGGACAATTAGTCCTTATGCGCAGGCATGTCCTTCAGCTGATCCTTTGTCCATGTGGTGACGGCATGGACGTCGCCATCTTCATCCCGCATGAACTGCAGATCCGACAGCGGAACACCGACCGGCTTTGCACCGATGCCTAAGAAGCCGCCGACATCGATGATCGCTGTGCCGCTGGCACCCAGACCATGAACATGATCCAGCTTGCCGACCTTGTGGTCGTCAGCACCATAAATGGTTGCACCTTCGAGCACGGCAGGGGTGAGTTCAGCGGTGGTGAGACGAACGTGATTGGTATGATTCATTGGGTTATCCTCCTTGTTTGTACTGTAGAGGTAACCAACGGGGCAGAGGTTTGTTCCCTACCTGCCAAACCAAAGCGTGTGCAGTGAGGCGGGATTGAAATCCCCGGCGCTTATTTGAACCATACAGGCAGAACCATCCCATAACGTTACAATTGCACAATTTTCCATCACATCCATGTCCTTTGAGCGCCGTCATCTATCAAAAGGAAGTGAGACTGCCGAGAGCAGACCATCCAAGGCGGAAATCCCTGGAGGCAGAACAAGTAACAGGTTGATTTTAATAGATTTTTATATCCACAATTCGACAAGAGACGCCAACGCATGCCTGCAATGCTTTTTCTGACAGGCGCGCGCCGTTGCAAAGCACAGCAAAAACGCCCAGATTCCAGGCATCGAACCAAATAGTTCGACTTAATTTTATCCACTTGCAAAGTTGGAGATATCCATGAAAACCTTTATCGCAACAGCCGTGCTCGCAAGCCTGATCGGTGCATCCGCATCGTTTGCGGCAACCACGACAAAGACCACCACCCAGCCTGCCCAGTCCACTGCGTCAACGCAAACGGCGGCGCAACTGAACATGAATGACAGCACGCAGCAGTCGTCCAGCAGCGAATGGCAGTTCAAGGCCCCCACGAAGAAGCCGCATCATCGCAACGAATATAACGGCTGATTGCCGCGACCATCTCGATAGGGATGCGTCATTGATACGAAACGCCGGTCTGCGGCGTTTCGCCTGCTCTCACACAGCATAATCCACCGGCACCGCGGACCCGCTTTTCATCGTCTCCATCGAGATCGAGGCGGACACATCGAAAAGCTCGATACGCCGCACCAGCCGCCGATAAACCACGTCGTAATGCTCGACCCGTGGCAGGACGATCTTCAAGATATAATCATGATGCCCGGTCAGGCGATGCGCCTCAACGATTTCGGCGATATCGGTGATCGCCCGGCGAAATTCCTCCGTCCATTCATCGGTATGATGCGCGGTTTTGACCAGCGCGTAGACAGTGGTCGGCACGCCCACCTTGTCGCGATTGAGCACGGCGATCCGTCGCTCGATATAGCCCCCCTCTTCCAGTTTCAGGATACGGCGCGAACAGGCCGAAACCGATAGGGCAACCTTGTCGGCCAGATCGCTCACCGCAATGGCTGCATCTCGCTGCAGCAGATCCAGAATCTTCCTGTCTCTGTCGTCAATCACGCCCTAATTCTCCGCCTTCCAGGATGAACACGCAAATCATACGCGCATTTTGAATTTTTCTCGCAATTTTTGTGCGGAACTTATGATGATTTTCGAGAAGTTTGCAAATCAACCGCTTCAATCCACTGGCATAGTTTTGTTCATCACCACCAAAGACACTAGGGGAACACGACAATGCGGATGATCGGCTTGATTGGCGGAATGAGCTTTGAAAGCTCGGCGGTTTACTATCGGCTCATCAATGAGGCAGTTCGCCATCAGTTGGGCGGCTTGGCATCGGCTGAAATCGTCATGCGGTCGGTCGATTTTTCGCAGATTGTTGGCTACCAGAAGGCAGGCCGTTGGGATCTGGCGGAAAAGGTGCTGGGCGATGCCGCTGCCGCCCTGGAGCGCGCCGGTGCCGAATGCGTGCTGATCTGCACCAACACCATGCATCTGATTGCCGATGCCGTGGCGGCCCGTGTTTCCGTGCCGCTTATCCATATTGTCGATGCAACGGCCCAGGCCATCAAAGACGCCGGCTTCAAGCGGCCCCTGCTGCTCGCCACCCGCTACACGATGGAGCATGGCTTTTATACCGATCGCATGCGTGCCCTCGGCCTGCTGCCCATGGTGCCAGGCGCAGAGGATCGCGGCATTGTCCATGATGTGATTTTCGATGAACTCTGCGCGGGCCGCGTCGAAGAGCAGTCACGGGCTGCCTATCTGGCGATCATTGAAAAGGCCAAGGCAGACGGCGCCGATTGCGTCATTCTTGGCTGCACCGAGATTTGCCTTCTGCTCGATCCCAAAAATCTTTGCCTGCCGGGCTTTGATTCCACCGCCATTCACTGTGCGTCTGCGGTAGAGTTTTCGCTCACTCCGCAAGAGGTTAAAAAGATCGCCTGAACGCATTGACTGCGGTTTGTTGATCGCAGTCAATTTTTTGCTTGATTTGGAAACGATCATTTCCTATTGTAAAGCCATGATGAACCAGCCAACAAAATCCGGCAGGCCAGCGGGCCGCCCTCGGGAATTCGACACGGACGTGGCGCTGGACGCAGCGTTGGTGGTGTTTTCCGAGCGGGGCTACCAAGCCGCCTCGATCAGTGAACTTGCCGAAGCCATGGGGTTAACGGCAGGCAGTATCTACAAGGCATTCGGCGACAAGCGCGGTGTGTTTCTGGCCGCCTTTGATCGCTACTGGTCGGTGCGCCATGCGATGATCCTGAAGCGCATGGCACCGCTTAAGACCGGGCGGGAAAAGCTGTTTGCCCTTTTGCAGCATTACGCCGAACACGCCCATGGTGCGGCAGGCCGGCGCGGCTGCCTCGTAGTCGGCGGCGCCAACGATCTGTCACTGCTGGATGCGGAAGCCTCCGCCCGCGTGGGTGTTGCTTTTACCGCCAACCAGCAGCGCCTGAAGGACCAGATTGTCACCGGACAGGCCGATGGCTCGATCCGAGCCGATCTCAATGCCGATGTCATCTCCAGCGCCTTGCTGTGCCTGACGATGGGCATGCGCGTGGTCGGCAAGACAGGCCGGACAGAAGACGAGATGCAGGCCGTGGCGCAAGCGGCGCTGCGGCTTTTGGACTGAGCCGTATCTCATCCCTTACAGCGGCGTGCAGCAGCATGGTGCAGTGAGGTTCGCCATAACACTGCCTATTCGCTGAACCATTCAACAGTCGCCACTCAAAACAGTACCATGGCATCCTCCCAAGACCATGGCGCCCCAAGCCGAGAAGCAACCACCATGACCCTTTCCAGCCCGCTCTTGCGGCACGATTCCGAACACGCCCTGTCGCCAGCCCTGACCTTTATCTTCGCCCTGGCCTGCGGGCTTATCGCCGCCAATCTCTATTACGGCCAACCGCTGGCCGGACCGATCAGCGCGGATTTGGGATTCTCACCCCAGGCGACCGGCCTGATCGTCACCCTCACCCAGCTCGGTTACTGTCTCGGCCTGCTGCTGCTGGTGCCGCTGGGTGACCTGATCGAAAACCGCAAGCTGGTGCTCATCCTGATTGGTCTTGCCGCGCTGGCCCTGCTGGGCGGCGCGCTTTCCACCACACCGGGCCTTTTCCTGCTGGCCTGCCTTGGCATTGGGCTTGCCTCCGCAGCCGCCCAGGTTCTGGTACCCTTTGCCGCCAGCATGGCGCCGGATGCCTCACGCGGGCGGGTTGTCGGCAATGTCATGAGCGGGCTGCTCTGCGGCATCATGCTGGCCCGGCCCATTGCCAGCTTCATCGCCGAGGCCTCGTCCTGGCATGTCATCTACGTCCTTTCGGCGGTTGCCATGATCGGACTGATGGTGGTGCTCGGCATGACCCTGCCCCGCCGCCAGCCCCATGCGCAGATCGGCTACGGCGTCCTTTTGTCCTCCATGGCCCATATGGCGCTGACCAACCGCGTGCTCCAGCGCCGGGCGCTGTATCAGGCCGGTATGTTTGGTGCCTTCAGCCTGTTCTGGACCACGACGCCGCTGCTGCTGTCAGGCCCGCATTTTGGCCTGAGCCAGAATGGTATCGCGCTGTTTGCACTCGCTGGAGCATCCGGTGCCATTGCCTCACCCATTGCCGGACGAATGGCTGATCGCGGCCTGACCCGGGAGATTTCCATCGGCGCCATGGTGCTGGGCATCGCTGCGTTCCTGCTTGGCCGCTATGCGATTGAAACCTCCCCAATCACCGGCGTAATTTGTCTGACACTTGCGGCAATCACCCTGGATTTCGGCGTGCAGGCCAATCTGATCAGTGGCCAGCGTATCATCTATTCAATGACTGCCGCCCATCGCAGCCGACTGAATGGTCTCTATATGGCGACATTCTTCCTCGGCGGTGCGCTTGGTTCAGCTATCGGCGGCTGGGCATACGCCACAGGCGGATGGTCACTGACCGCCTGGATCGGCCTCTGCTTTCCGGCCGCATCACTTGTGCTGCTACTGACGGAACGGCGGCAAACGGCAAAAGTATAAAGAGTCTAACGGGAAGCGCCGTGCGGTTTATAAACGCACGGCGCTGTAACGCTTTAAATCGACTGAATGTCTTTAAAACTCGCTCCAGCCGCCGGATTGGGATGCGACCGAACCCGCTACCTTCGACATCAACTCCCGTGCGGGCGATGTCGTGGGACGATGTGCTGACGTCGCCGCGCCAAGCTGGCGTGACGAAGGCCGCATACCGGCACCGCCCAGTTGGAATTTCTCGATCAACTCGCGCAGACGCGCCGTTTCCTGGGCAAGCGTTGCGCTGGCGGCATTTGTCTCTTCCACCATCGCCGCATTTTGCTGCGTTACCTGGTCCATTTGATTAACGGCTGCATTGACTTCGGAAAGGCCGGTGGCCTGCTCGCGAGCCGAGCTGGTAATGGCCTCCATATGTTCATTGACCGCAACGATATTCTGCTGGATCGTCCGAAGCGCCTCGCCTGTTTCGCTCACCAGTCTTACCCCGGTGCTGACCTCGTTTGAAGAATTACGGATCAGTTCCTTGATTTCCTTTGCAGCCTGAGCGGATCTTTGCGCCAGTTCGCGAACCTCTTGCGCGACCACGGCAAAGCCCTTGCCTGCTTCACCGGCACGGGCGGCCTCAACACCGGCATTCAGCGCCAGCAGATTGGTCTGGAAGGCGATTTCGTCGATCACCCCAATGATATTGGAAATCTGATTGGACGAATTTTCAATGCGCGACATCGCGCCAACCGCATCTTCAACCACCTTTGAAGAGCGCACCGCATTGTCGCTGGCTGTCGATGCCGAATGACGAGCTTCTTCTGCACGTTTTGATGCATTCGAGACATTGACGGTAATTTCGTCAAGCGCCGCAGCGGTCTCTTCCAGGGAGGCGGCCTGCTGCTCGGTTCGCTTGGACAGATCTTCGGCGCTCTGGCTGATTTCGCGCGTGCCATTGTCGATCTGGCTGGTCGAATGCGCCACCGCGCCAAGCGTGTTGCGCATCTGGAGCAATGCATCATTCATCGTGCGGCGCAGTTCTTCAAAATCCGGCGCAAACGGGTTGTCCAAAGTAAAGGTCAGATCACCCTGCGCCAGCCGCGTCAGGGCGCTGCCAATCGCATTGACCGCATTCACTCTTTCGGTCACGTCCGTGGCAAACTTGACGACTTTTGTAACCTTGCCCTTGGCATCAAGGATCGGATTATAGGCAGCGTTGATAACCACCTTCTTTCCGTTCCTGCCGTAACGAACAAACTCTGCCGATTGAACTTCTCCGCGGCGCAAGCCAGCCCAGAACTCTTTGTAGTCGGCTGATTTTGCGTATTCGGGGTCAACCAGCATGCTGTGGTGACGTCCCTTTATGTCGTCCAGTTTATAATCAATGGCTTTGAGGAAGTTTTCGTTGGCCGTAACGATCTCACCTTCCGTGGTAAACTCGATAATGCCTTGAGAACGGCTAATCGCCATCATCTGCCCCTGGTAATCCAGGTTCTGCAATCGCTCCTTGGCATTGGCCCATTCAACAACGAAGCCAGTTGTTTTTCCACTTTCCCGCAAAGGTGTGACGATGAGATCGAACGCGCGGTGGCCAACCCAGATCGTCGCCTTATGCTGGGTTTTGAGCGCCGCCAGCATATTGCGCTGATGGGAAGGATTTTTATGAAAAATATCGATATTGCTGCCAATGAGTTTGTTAAAATCGAAGCGGGGAAGTTCTTTTTTAAGATCGGATTCAGCCTCTTTAAGTAGTTCCATGACGGAATCGTTCATATAACGAATGTTCAGATCAACATCCGAGATCATAATATTCGCTGAAATCAGTTTCAAAGATTGGGTCTGCATCCGTGCGACACTAGAAATTCCAAACATTACGTATAGTCCCTTTCCGACGAACTGAGGAAGGCGCGAGAACAGGCTCTGCTCTGTCGAGAGCGTCACGGATACCAACCAAAATGATATTGCCAGCATGAAGTGTAGTGGCAATCTCCCTATAATTTATTAATAAATTAGATAACGCGAAATATATGGAATTTGAAAGATCCGCAGAGATTACAAAATAAAAGCAGAGACTTACAGAATATTTTTCTTGAGAGGATGCAGGGTATTGTGACATTCGACCAAGGACGATGGTTGGTTTTTTTTAGTCCAACATCAGTCTGGCAGGCGCCAGAAACTAGCTTTACCGAGAAGCCAATTCGGCGGGGTCCTGGCACCCATAGCGCCGTGCTCAATATATGGCGCACGGCGCTATAGTTCTTTATATCTGATGTATAATCGTCTGTTTAAATCCACGCCGATCTAGGAAATTATGCAGGCGTTCAGCCTCAAACATTCTGCCTATCGAACCGAGCGCGGGCCTCGACCACGCGGGCATGATTGTCGATGGCAAATTCCACGAGATATTTGAGTGAAAATACCAGCTGCTCGCCCATTTCCGTCAGACCATATTCAACGCTAGGCGGCTTGGTGGGAAAAACCTGCCGGTGGACATAACCATCGCGTTGCAGGTCCCTCAGGGTCTGGGTCAGCATACGCTGAGAAATGTCCGGCACCAGGCGTCGAAGCTCACCAAAGCGATAGGGTTTCTCGGCAAGCGAACCTAGAATGAGCGTCGACCATTTGTCGCCGACATGGGAAATCACCGAGCGCACCGGGCAATTGTCTTCCGCTCGCTTGCTTTTGCTTACCCCCCTCGTCATTGCCTCCGAGGGAGCCCGCTGCGTGGCATCATTCATGATGGTACCCTTTCTGTAACCAAAAGTGCTAAAACTGCCTTCTTTACAGCAGTTCCAAAAGGCTGATTATAGTGCTGGTCTCAAATTGAGAGCAACAAGATAATAGGGTATCGAGTTTTACAGGCCGTGCGTTTTATAAAACGCGGAGATAACTCTGTAACACTCTATATCCGCTGGATAATTTTCCCTTCAACCAATTCCGGTTCAGGGAATTATGCAGGAAATGGGATAGAGAAATATGACCAAAATACTGATTACCGGAGCATCCGGAAAGCTTGGAAGACTTGTCATCAACCATTTGCTGGAAAGCCAGCATGTTGCCGCTGCTGATATCGTCGCTGCCAGCCGCAACCCGTCGGGTCTGGCGGATCTTGCCGCAAAAGGCATCGAAACACGTCAGGCCGACTTTACCGATCCGGCATCGCTTGATCAGGCCTTTTCCGGCATTGACCGGCTGCTGATCATTTCCACCGATGCCATCGGTTCGCGCGTCGAGCAGCACAAGGCAGCGGTTGCCGCCGCCGCCAATGCCAAGGTCGGCCGGATTTTCTACACATCCATGCCAAATCCGGAGACATCCAAGATCCTGTTTGCTCCCGAACATGCGCAAACCGAACAGGCCATCAAGGCTTCCGGCCTTGCCTATACGATTTTGCGCAACAACTGGTACATGGAAAATCTATTCATGACGCTGCCATCGGCGCTGGCCAGCGGCCAGTGGCACACATCCGCCGGAGAGGGCAAGACCGCCTATATCGCCCGAGAAGACATTGCCCGCGCCATTGCCAGCGCCCTGGCCAAGCCAGTGGCCGAAAACATCGTCTATACGCTCAACGGCAGCCGCGCCTATAGCAACAGAGAGATTGCCGCCCTGGCCGAAAAAGCCACGGGCAAGCCGCTTGCCGTGGTCGACATCACCGACCAGCAGTTGGAAGACGGCATGGTCGCTGCCGGCATTCCCAAACCCGTAGCGCCGGTGTTCGCTTCAATCGATATGGCCATCCGCGCCGGTGACCTGGATGTGATAACTGATGATGCGCAAAGCTTGTCGGGCCATCCATTGCTGTCGCTAGAGGCCTTCATCGAAGCAAACAAGGCCTCCCTCATCGGCTGATCGATCCATATCGATCAACTGAGACAGGCTCTCGTCACCTCAGAATGACGCCAAGCAATCTCTGCTCAGCATGGCGTCATTTTGAAATATGTAGATCTGGCTAAGTGGCGCGTGGACTTCAGGCCAACTCGCCACAGGCTCGGCGAAAACGCCGAACGGTTTCGGCCATGCCGAATTCCAGCGCGTCCGCCGTCAGCGCGTGACCGATAGAGACCTCGGCCAGGAAGGGAATCCGCTCCGCCAGCGCCGGAAGATTGGCGATTGTCAGGTCATGACCGCCATTGACGCCCATGCCCAGAGCATGCGCCGCATCAGCGGTTGCCCCCAGAAGCGCAAGTTCACGGGCCGCTTTTTCCGGCGCATCGTAGCAGCTGCCATATGGCCCGGTGTAAAGCTCGATCCGGTCGGCGCCGGTCGCCTTAGCCGTGGCAACCGCCTGCGCATTCCCATCGCCATCGGCAAACAGGGAAACCCGCATGCCTGCCGCCTTCAATCGCGCAACGACATCTGTCAAAAACACTTGATGCGCGGCGAAATCCCAGCCATGATCAGAGGTAGCCTGAGACGGGTCATCCGGGACCAACGTCACCTGCTCCGGCTGTGCCTCTTCGCAAAGCTGTAGAAAATCTTCGCTGGGATAACCCTCGATATTGAACTCGGCCTTTGGAAACTCGTCATCGATCAACGCCCGCAGCAGCGGCAGGTCGCTGAACCGGACATGCCGCTGGTCGGGCCGGGGATGAACAGTCAGGCCTTGAGCGCCCGCCTGAAGCGCCAGGCGGCCGAAATGCCGGACATCCGGCCAGGGAAGATCGCGCCGGTTACGCAGCATGGCGATGGCATTCAGATTGACCGATAATTTTGCTGGCATTGGCGAAACCCGTTTTCTTGCTGCGGCGCTCAAAGTCCGCACCCAGACGGTCATCGCCGTCCATCCACTTCTGTAAAACCTTGACGCTGAAAAGACCAACGAGATTATGCAATAAATCGATGGAAATTGATGATCGGTCGCCAGAAATTGTCGGACAGAATGGGGACTTGCTTTGCTGACGCCTGTTTTGGGCCAACCGAACCTTAAATCCATCCAGGGCGAACAGCACTGGCAAGCGTGAAAGCGTGTTCGAATCTTTATGTCCGAAAAATTACGTCGAAGAAACCATCCGAAGCCCTAAAAACCATGGGTTTGAATTTTAGTAAAACTGATGATATCTTTGCAAACAAGAGTTTAGATCGAGTATCTTTAGATCGGACATCATCACGTTTTGGAAATTCTTCGGCGGGGGCTTCAAGTATTTCCAGGTTTCGAGCATCAGGCAACCACCTCTCCAGGGTAGCATCACAGAACACTGCAACCATTGGATAGATCAACCGCGAACGATATTGGAACGAATTGAAAATATTTCCCGATATTATCGGGACAAGGGGGACTTATCGCATGGCAGGCCAACCCGAATTTCTTGACGTTACAGAATCCATCACTCCCATCCTGAAAGCAGGTCTTGCCATGATGCCGGATCTGCCTTTGCCCGAAGATCTACCACCGGAGCCGGTGGCAATTTCCGAGATGGCCAATCTGTTTGGTGTCACCCACAGGACCCTGCATTTTTATGAGGAAAAAAATCTCCTTTCCTCAAGCCGCATGGGGCTAATGCGGGTCTATTATCATCGTGACATTATCCGCATGGCGCTGATCAACACCTGCCGGGAGATCGGCATGCCGATTGCCGCCATTCAGGATCTGTTTGCCGAACTGAGCGGCACCATCACGCAGGCACAAGCCAATGAGCTTCTCAACACGGCGCTGGAGGCCCGGAAACGAGAATTGATTGCATCGCAATCGATGATGTTTCGCCAGATCGAGCAGATCAACAACCTTCTCACCCGCGAAGATGACCAGAACGAAACAGAGATGCCGACATTGCGCCCTGGCATTGATCTGACCGAACTGGAGCATCATTGCCTGTCGCTAATGGCGGAAGGCTATACCCAGGTGCGGGTGGCGCGAACAATGCAAATGACTTTCGAAGCCGTGATTGCGCTGGAAGCCAGCATCATGCGCAAGGTCCAGGCGACAAACCGGTTCCAGGCTGTGGCAAAAGCGGTGCTGCTGGGCATCGTTGCAAATTAGAAAGCCGACCAGTCCCCTTACCGCCCCCCCATTACCGGACTATGGTCAGCGTCTCTGCCGCACGGGTCACGGCGGTGTAGAGCCAACGCTCGCGGGTATCACGAAACGCCCAGCTTTCATCAAACAGCACGACATTGTTCCACTGCGAGCCCTGGGCCTTATGCACCGTCAGCGCATAGCCATAATCAAACTCGTCATAGCGCTTGCGCGTCGTCCAGGGAATTTCAGTCTCGACGTCTTCGAAGGCCGCTTTCAGCAGCTTGATCTTGGCAGCACCGCGATCCATGTCGTCATCTTCCGGCTTGATCAGCAGGTTCATCCCGGGTTTCACCGTCTCTCGTGAAGAGGTCATAACCTGCCAAAGCGAGCCGTTCAGCAGACCCTTGACCTGATCATTGCGCAGGCAGACCAGTTTGTCGCCGGATTGCGGGTAATCGGCAGTAAAGCCCTTCAATTCGCGCAGCCGCTTGTTGTAGCGTCGCCGGGTCTTGTTGGTGCCGACCAGAACCTGATCACAATTCAGCACCAGATCCTGCGTTACCTCATTCTTGGAAATCACCCGCGCCGTGCTGCCGTAATCGCCATGCATGATTTCCTTGCCTTCGCGAATCTGCATGGCCAATTGGATGATCGGATTGTCACGCGCCTGGCGATGAATATCCGTCAGCAGATAGTCCGGCTCCTGCTCGGTAAAAAACCCGCCGCCCGTCACCGGCGGCAACTGGCCAGGATCACCCAACACCAGAATGGGTGTGCCAAAGCTCATCAGGTCGCGGCCAAGCTGCTCATCGACCATCGAACATTCGTCAATGACGATCAGGGCGGCCTTGGCCACCGGGCTTTGACGGTTGACGGAAAACATCGGCGTCATCGAGGTCTTGCCGGTTTCCTCGTCTGACACTTCCTCTTCGCCACGCGGACGGTAGATCAGCGAATGAATGGTGCGCGCTGTCGTCGCACCGCGCGAACGCAACACTTGCGCCGCCTTGCCGGTAAAGGCCGCAAACAACACATCGCCATCGACATTCTCGGCAAAGTGCCGGGCAAGCGTGGTCTTGCCGGTTCCGGCATAGCCGAACAGACGGAAAACCGGGGTCTTTCCCTCCTTCAGCCATTTGGCAACGGCCTTGAGAGCTTCATCTTGTTGAGGTGCAA
This sequence comes from Gillisella vitis, assembly GCF_021559775.1. Classification (GTDB taxonomy): domain Bacteria; phylum Pseudomonadota; class Alphaproteobacteria; order Rhizobiales; family Rhizobiaceae; genus Allorhizobium; species Allorhizobium ampelinum. The sequence continues at coordinate 1,952,397 of NZ_CP056047.1, forward strand.
ATTCCATAGCGAGGAAATGCGCGGATTCGCAGACGAAATGCAAGAAGAGAATAGGCCCCCGTGGCAGGTGTCCTGCGCCCTTCGCAGGCGCAGGACAGTTTGCTTGAAGAACGCCTACGACATCAGCCAGCGCGGAACGGACGAGGATAATTCCAATATTGAGCGTTGGATGCTATGAATAACTGTACAACATTCGCTCTACCGCCTGTGCTGAGCGGATAAGCCGTCTCTTCATAGTCGAACAATGACCAACCCAGGCGCATATTATCGCGAGCCAAGGTGGGATCCCCCAAAAAGTTTAGCACGTCCTGCATTATGTAAATGCCCGTGACGCCAAAATACGTTGCACTGGCATAGTTCAACAACAGGCATCTTCTATTATTATCAAAGGGCTGAGGATTGATAGCGGTTATTGCAGCGGTCCAGACTCGAAACTTCTCTTCTGTTGCACCGAAAGTCGGCAACTCCTTGAATTGATCCTGAACATAGAGTTCGAAATCCCGCCCAGTCGTAGGCTCACAAAGCTGCCCGGTTGTATTATCGAGCCAAGTGATCGGCGCACCAAACCGCAGTTCATCATTGATACGGTTCAGCAAATACATGAGGCCTCTTGTCTCCCCGAGTGTTGGCATCGCCTCCTGTGCAAGAACGGGATATTGTTGAAGCAGTGCTGCCAAAGCATTCAGTGCGGCAGGTTGCTGCGCGGGTGATACGTTGTTCCACGCATCAACTTTCAGCGATATAGCTAAAAACTCTTTTTGGTTCTGGGCCAAAAATGTATGGAACTCATCAAGCGCGGACGGCAGTGTTTGAAACTCATTAAAGCCGTAACTGCTGCCAATCGCGCCGTGGCATGTCACGAATGTAAAAGCGCCGCTCACCTCACGCACGCTGATGCGGATATCAAACAGCCGAACACCACTCAGCATTTGCGCCGTTAACGTGGTATAATGGCAAGCATAAAATGTGTGAATATCGGGATTGATCGCAGCACTGTCATGCGTTCCAGGCAGGTTGATCTGGTCCAGAAAAAGACTGTCAGGAAGCTCACCCAGCCAGTTTGGTTGATCGGGGGAATCCTGGACCACGACAAGCTGACCTACGAACAGAAAATGAGAGACCAGCAGGCTACCCAGGTTGAAGACCTGCACCAATTGATTGGTTGCATCAAAAACAGGAACATAAGCAAGGTTCAAATAATGAGGTTGAGCGGCAAGAGAAGGGCTGCCAATCCACCATAAATCATCTCCATTCGTATCCCCTTGACCGACCCAGATATCAAGATCAAAGTTTTCAACACCAACAGCGAGTTGAATAGTGAGCTGAAACGCGAATTTCAGCGTTTCGGGAAGCGTTCCTACGGTCGATACATCGCCAATAATATGGCCCAACCCACCAGTGTTTCGTTCGAACAGGTTGGCCACGTGACCGTCGGCGAGATCTTCAATCCCATCGTCGCCGACCGTCACGGTCCAGACATCATTATTGTTGCCGATCTGCGGAACCACCGCATTTGTGACGCCATTGACCGTGTTAAACGAGCCGGGCATATAGGTAATTGTCCGGATAGCCGGGCATGTAAAATAAAGACTGGTCATCTTTTAAATCCTGTAGAAATGGAAATTGCCTGCCCATTGGCAACAGCGTACCCACCAGCCACACCACAGGTGGCAGCGACAGCAACTGGGAACCAGCGGCATTAGCAAGTTGAGGGAGGGAAGGTCTGTCGGCTTTTCAGCGCGGTGCTGAGCGAAACGCAAACACCGGGCACCGAAGCTTTAGAGCCAGGGCGTTAACTGGAAGAGATCGCCATCACGATTTGTGACCTGCAAGACCTGCACCACCGCTTCTGCCTGGTTCACAAATGGGAGCAAGGTCGTGCCATTGGCATTGGCAAGAGGAAGACCTCCGAGCCACCAGACCTGTCCGAACTTATTGGCACCCTGCCCGACAAAAAGGCTGACATCCCTTTTGTCACCGTTTAAGTTTACCGTCACATCAATCTTGGCATAAAAATTGAGTGCATCGGGCGTCAGTTTATCGCCATCGATGGTGCACATGCGGTCCGCGCCGCCACAAAGATTAGTGAATTCAATTGCCAATTGCGGATCTAACTGACCGTCGCAATCAAAGGTAATCATCCAGACATCTTCTGCACGGTCCACCGTTGGCGTGTGGAAGCGCTGGCTGGCAGCGACCGTAAATGACCCATCAATGTAGGAAAGCTTGTCGATCAAATCGCTCTCGAACGCCAAGAGGCTTTTATGATACGATATTTTATCGGACGACGGCGTCGCCGAAAGAGCACTCTGGCTCGTGCGGTTTTGTGAATTTTGCATGGAACTCTCGCGTTAATGATTGATAACCGCGACGCCCCACCTGCGTGCTGTGCAATAACAAATTGTGCCAGACCCTAGACGATCAAAGCAACACCTTGCGCACAATCACTGTATACAACAAACAGAATTGGCAATCAATAGTTGCTTTTCAAAAAAAAACACCTAAAAAAATTATTGATATTTCAGAACGGGCACCCCACAGAAGAGTCCTGCGACCGGCATAAAGCCTTATCGCAACAGAGGCCAAAGGCTCAAAGCCAAGAACACACCAGCCGTTTCCAACTTGCCCCTTCCCACCACGCTGCTATCCTACCAATCAATTTGGGAGCAAGATCATGAACAATTCCCTTCCCACAATTTCCATGCCTTCCGGCAGGATCGTGCCAGCTCTTGGCCTCGGCACCTGGATGATGGGTGAGAATGCGGCCGCGGAAAAAGACGAAATCGCCGCCGTGAATCATGCCCTCGATCTCGGCATGACAGTGATTGACACCGCTGAAAAATATGGAGATGGCAGTACTGAACAGATTATCGGGCGAGCCTTGAAAACACGGCGCAACGAAACCTACCTGGTCTCGAAAGTCGCGCCATGGAACGCCAGCCGAGAGGGCACGATGAGCGCTTGCGAAGGGAGCCTCAAACGGCTCGGCACCGACTGCCTCGATCTCTACCTGCTGCACTGGCGCGGCGAACACCCGTTGACAGACACGGTCGAGGCGTTTGAGACGCTGAAAAACCAAGGCAAGATCAAAGCCTGGGGCGTCTCGAATTTCGATGTCGCCGACATGGAGGAACTGTTTGCCGTGGAGAACGGCGCGAACTGCCAAGCCAACCAGATCCTCTACAATCTGAGCCGCCGTGGCGTGGAATACGATCTTCTTCCCTGGTGTCAGGAACGCGGCCTTGCCATTATGGCGTATTCGCCGATTGAGCAGGGGCGGCTCCTCAAGCACCCAGAACTGATCCATGTGGCAAAGGCCAATCAGGCAACGCCTGCGCAAGTGGCGCTTGCTTTCCTGCTTGAGCGCGACAACGTGTTGCCGATCCCGAAGACTACAGCCGCAACCCGCATCGAAGAAAACCGTGGATCGGTCGATCTAGAACTAACGGAAGACGATCTGGCGCGGCTCGATGCTGCATTTCCACCACCGCAACGAAAGCAACCGATGGAAATGCTGTGATCGAAACAACTATACGCATCAGCCCTTCAAACAGGCCTGCAGGCTGGCCTGGCTAGCCGCCTCACCATCCGCACCATAGGCATCGTAGCAATCCAGCGCCCATTCACTCGACCCGTCGTCGCCAAGAGCGCTTTGCTCATCATGCGACGGTTCGTGCTCAAGGGGAAGACGCGAGGTTTTTGGAAGCTTGACCTCGGAAAATGGAGAATCCATCACTGGTGACGCGCTGGCAAAAGACGCCGAAGGTATTTGGCGTTCAACAAGTCCCTTTGCCGCAAGACCAGCCGGAAGAGACAAGGATGCGATAAGTATTACGACTGTTGCTGCTTTCATGGCAGGCTCCCGTGTTTGGTAACCCGTTAACGCGCCATTAGCACTTTTGTTCAAACCAGGGCGTAAAGCGAAAATCACAAGCCCGTGTATTGCAGCCTACTTGTCAAGAGGCGTGAATGAACAGCTCTGGGGAAAACAAAGGGCGCATCCGGATTGAAGCCGGATGCGCCCCCAAATAGTTCAGCAGCAACAGGGTGGCAATCACATACCCTGCGAGCCACGGTTCATGGCGGCGATGCCGGTGCGGCAGACTTCATTCAGCCCCAGCGGCTTCATGATCGACACAAACTGGTCGATCTTCGAGGACTTGCCGGTCAGCTCAAAGATGAAGTGATCGACCGTGGCATCCACCACCTTGGCGTGGAAGGCATCGGCCAGCCGTAGGGTTTCGGCCCGCATTTCGCCTGTCGAGACCACTTTGACCAATGCCACTTCCCGCTCGATTGGCCGTTCCTGGCCAAGCTGACGGGCGCGCACGGTCAAATCCAGCACCCGGTGGACCGGCACAATCCGCTCCAGCTGCGCCTTGATCTGCTCCAGCACCAATGGCGTGCCACGGGTGACGATGGTGATGCGCGATAGATGCGCCTCATGCTCGGTTTCCGAGACAGTCAGGCTTTCAATATTGTAGCCACGCCCTGAAAACAGACCGATGACACGGGCGAGAACGCCCGGCTCGTTATCGACCAGCACGGACAGGGTATGACTTTCGACGGCCGCCGTTTCCGGGGAGATAAAATAGGCCGAACCGGTCGGTTGTAGATGTGCGTTCATAACTCTTGGCTCCTCCTGGTGTTAAACGAGCTGACGGCCCTTGGCATCGATGGCAGTTGCCACCGCATCGTCCGTCGCCTCGTCAGGCAACAGCATTTCGTTATGCGCCTTGCCCGATGGGATCATCGGGAAGCAATTGGCGAGGTTGGCCACCCGGCAGTCGAAGATCACAGGCTTCTTGACGTTGATCATCTCCAGGATCGCATCATCCAGTTGATCGGGCTTTTCGCAGCGGATGCCAACCGCGCCGTAAGCTTCGGCCAGCTTGACGAAGTCAGGCATGGCTTCGGTGTACGAGTTGGACAGCCGGTTGCCATGCAGCAATTGCTGCCACTGGCGCACCATGCCCATATACTGGTTGTTGAGAATGAAGATCTTCACCGGCGCGTTATATTGCACGGCGCAGGACATTTCCTGGATGCACATCTGGATCGAGGCATCGCCGGCGATGTCGATGACCAGGCTTTCTGGATGGGCGATCTGCACGCCAATCGCCGCCGGGAAACCATAGCCCATCGTGCCGAGACCGCCCGAGGTCATCCAGTGGTTAGGCTGTTCAAATCCGAAAAACTGGGCAGCCCACATTTGATGCTGGCCGACTTCCGTGGTGATGTAGGTATCATGGCCAAGGCTCAGCGCCGACAACCGCTCGATGGCGTATTGCGGCATGATCACGTCCTTGGACGGCGTATAGGAGAAAGACTTGCGCGCCTTCCAACCGGCAACGCTGGCCTTCCATTCCGCTGTCTGCGCTGCATCCGGCTTTTTCGCCAGCGCACGCCACTGACGCACCATGTCTTCCAGCACATGGGCGATGTCGCCGGTGATCGGAATATCGACGCGCACGGTCTTGTTGATCGAGGACGGATCGATATCGATATGGATCTTCTTGGAATTGGGCGAAAACGCATTAAGACGACCGGTGATGCGGTCATCGAACCGTGCGCCGATACAGACCATCACGTCGCAGTCATGCATGGCCATGTTGGCCTCGTAAGAGCCGTGCATGCCCAGCATGCCCAGCCAGTTCTTGCCCGATGCCGGATAGCTGCCCAGACCCATCAGGGTCGAGGTGATCGGAAAATCGGTGAGGCTCACCAGTTCGCGCAACAGCTTGGAGGCTTCCGGCCCAGAATTGACGACGCCGCCGCCCGAATAAATCACCGGACGCCGTGCGCTGGCCATCAGCTCCACGGCAGCCTGGATCGCCCTGGAGTCACCCTGCATTTTCGGCTGATAGCTGCGCTGGATCGTGTGGTTTTCCGGCGGCGTATAGGTGCCGGTGGCAAATTGCACATCCTTCGGAATATCGACGACGACAGGGCCGGGACGTCCGGTTTTGGCAATACGAAAGGCTTCGTGGATAATGCGGGCCAGATCGTTGACATCCTTGACCAGCCAATTGTGCTTGGTGCAGGGGCGGGTAATGCCAACCGTATCGCATTCCTGGAACGCATCCGAGCCGATCAGCGTGGTCGGCACCTGGCCGGACAGGCAAACCAGCGGAATGCTGTCCATCAAGGCGTCCTGAAGCGGCGTAATCGCGTTGGTGACGCCAGGACCTGAGGTGACGAGCATGACCCCGACCTTGCCGGTCGAGCGGGCATACCCTTCAGCAGCATGGCCAGCGCCCTGTTCATGACGCACGAGGATATGCTGGATCTCGTCCTGCTGGAAGATTTCATCATAGATTGGCAGGACTGAGCCGCCCGGATAGCCGAATATATGTTCGACCCCATTATCCTTCAGCGCCCTCAAAACAATTTCTGCGCCGGTCATCCTGTTGTCTGTGCCAGTCATGTCTGCTCCCGCTATTTCCCGAATGCTGCTGTTATCGTGATTTTGGCCATAAAAAAAGGCCCCTGGAAGGAGCCTGTCTGTCGCGCATGGGAGGCTATTGCCTGACGGTCACACCGTCATGCCCATGCGCGTACCCACCACGAGAAGAATGTTAAAATTGATCATGGGCAAAGTGATAGCCAGTCTGACCGCAAGCGTCAACGGCAAAAAGCCTGCAAATGCGGCAGGAGGCGCACATTTTCGAAGCATCTGCGCCGGTGTTGCCGTCAAGATGATATACCGGATCTTAACAGCAGGCGGCTACCATCGCCTGCCGGTTCCTCGCCGGACCCCGGTCCATCACAGATGAGCGCCTTTTGCAAAACCCTGATCTTCCACCTTCAGGCTCCTCCCTTTCCAGCGCATCCGCCGGACAGGATCGCCGTGACCAGATGACACCTGGCAATCGTTTTCTGGGCCGTGTCGTTGCCTGCAATGGCGCACGCGCCACAATCGCCGCCACCGCCCAGGAAGGCGGCACCGACCTGACGTCGCTGTGGTCTGTCGGGCGGCTGATTTCCATTACCGTCGGGGAAAACCGTGTCGTCGCGCTGGTCTATGCCATGCGCACCGAAACTGGCCTGTGGAGCGAAGATCGGGATAACGGCTTCATCGTCGATGTCGAGTTGATGGGCGAGGTCAGCCGGGGGCCGGATGGCAGCGAAGTCTTTACCTCAGGCATTACTCAATATCCCTATCTCGGCGCCGTTGCTCACCGCATCCGCGTCGCCGACCTGAAGCGGATCTATGATTCAAAAGAAGGCGGAAGCTGCAAGATCGGACGTTTGAGCCAGGACGATTCCATCGACGCCACGATCCACATTCCCTCCATGCTCTCCAAGCATTTCGCCGTGGTCGGCTCCACCGGCGTCGGAAAATCCACCGCCGTTTCACTATTGCTGCACAAGGCGATTGCCGCCGACCCCAAGCTGCGGGTGCTGATCCTCGATCCCCATAATGAATTTGCCGCAGCCTTTGGCAGCCAAGCCGTGGTGATCGACACCGACACGCTGGACCTGCCCTTCTGGCTGATGCGTCTCGAAGAACTGACCGAAGTGCTTTACCGGGGCAGGCCTGCCGTCGTTGAAGAACTGGATGTTTTGCGCGACCTGATCCCGGAGGCCAAACGTGCGTTTAAGGGCGCCGAAGCCGGCCTGACGCGCCGCAGCGAGCGGGCTGGTTTTACCGCCGATACACCAGTTCCCTACCGATTGTCTGACCTGCTGGCCGCCATTGACGAGCGGATCGGCAGGCTGGAGGGCCGCGACGAAAAGCCCGCCCTGCGGTCGCTGAAAATGCGGATCATGTCGGCGGTCAACGACCCGCGCTATCGCTTCATGTTCTCCAGCAACACGATCAGCGATACAATCATGGAAACCGTCGCGCATATCTTTCGCGTGCCGGGCCATGGCAAGCCGATTTCCACGTTTCAACTGGCGGGAATCCCATCGGAGATCGTCAATTCCGTCGCGTCGGTCCTCTGCCGCATGGCTTTTGAGCTGGCGCTCTGGTCGAATGGCGCGATCCATATGCTGGTGGTTTGCGAAGAAGCGCATCGCTATGTGCCGGCAGACCCCAGCCTTGGGTTTTTCCCGACCCGGCAGGCCATTGCGCGGATTGCCAAGGAAGGCCGCAAATACGGCGTCTCGCTCGGCATCATCACCCAGCGACCGGGGGAGCTGGACCAGACCATCCTGTCGCAATGCTCCACAGTCTTTGCCATGCGGCTTTCCAACGACAGCGATCAGGCCATCATCCGCAAGGCCTTGCCCGATAGCTCGATCTCCGCCACCAGCTTCATTTCCTCGATTGGCAATGGCGAAGCGATTGCCTTTGGCGAGGCGATTGCCGTGCCGATGCGCATGCGGTTTGACCGGGTAGATCAACGCCACCTCCCCAAAGCCAACGGCAGCACACTGGCACCGTCTGAAGACATGCCTGATAATATCGACCTTAGCGAAGTGATCTCACGGATGCGTGCAAGTGCTGAGCCGGATATCTCAGGCTTCCAACAGAGCTATCGCGTACCAGAGCCGGAAGCGTACAGGCCGCCCGCGCCCAATCCTGAACCGACCATCACCACCCCACTCGCCGAACCATTCCGCGCCCCGACCGCCGAGCCTCCAGAAGCACCGCGCCCGATCCTGCCCTGCCCGCCCATCGAGCCCTACCGGCCCGACATGCTACCCGGCACCGAGCTTGGCACCTCACCCGCTGCACCCCGCCCCGAACCCGCCTCCGGCTTTCGCCCTGCCAGCGCCTATGCGGGCCTGCGCAAACCGGATGCCAACACCCTCTTTGCCGCGGCCCCTTCACCCGCCGTCCCGCCAAGGCGTGACACGGGCATGAGTTTGCGCGAGAGTATCTTGAAGAAGCCGCTGGGTGGGTTGAAGGATTGAGCGATGGACGAGATCGTGCCTGTTTCTAGATCTAAACAGAACTCAACGGCCCGTAAAATTCCGGGAGCTACATTAATTTTATGCGCAGTGTTTCTAATCGTGTTCATGCTGCAAACGGAATGGGCGTTCAACCCTCAAGACAAGGCAGGCTTCGACTTACAAACACTGGTCGCGTTCGGAGCTGCATCAAGAAACCTTGTCTTTTCAGGCGATTGGTTTCGGTTGTTGTCCGCGAACTTCGTCACTGAGTCAGCCATTCAACTGCTTCTCAATCTACCGTTCCTGATCTTCGCCGGGATGTCGCTAGAAAGACATTTTGGCTCCGTATGCTTCCTGGCGATTTTCTTCGGGGGCTGCATTGTCGGCACATCCTTTTCCGTGCTCTTCAGCAATCCTGGAATTATTCACTTCGGCCCGATTGGCGGACTGACGGCAATCCTAATAGCAAGAACCATTTCAGTGCCGCAAACACCCGGCTCCCCGTCCAGAGGGAAGCTATATCGGCAAGCTGCCGCACATGGACGGATGTTTTTCACAATCGGCCTTCCTCTTATTTATTTAAAGACAAACCCGGCGTCGTATTTCGGCAATATCATGGGTGGGGTCTGTATCGGACTAGCCTGCGGCATCATTCTGCGGTGCAAATGGCACATCAAATACGCGGCGCGCGTCAGGAAAGCAGCATCGACGCTGGTCTTTGCAAATGCGGCGATGGCGACTTATGCCATATACGCGGTTAACGCCGGATTTGGAGATTACGGATATCTACACAGTGTAGCCCCTGCCCAGGAAACCAGGCGGTTAATTGCAGACGCCCAAACAGGCGGCACCCTTTATATAAAATCCTATCCTCTCGATCCGATCGGCTATGCCCTTATCGCCGATCATGCTCTTGGCGAACACGATTATCCGGCGGCTGAAAAATACGCCAGGAAGGGCTTATCTATCGTTCAGCAGATCAACAGACCCGAATTGCAGTCAACGAAGATGACGATACTCGCCGAACTCGCCCTGAGTTTGCGCGGAGAGAACGAAATGGATGCGGCCAAGGAACAGGCGAAGACGCCGTGTTCTGGATGGACGAAGATTGCAAGGACGCTGCGAAAAGATGGCTTGTGTGGCTAGCAATCGCCTGATTTTAAACATGTCAGGCAGGCTATTACAGCATCTATTTCATATGTTTTCACCCCGCTTCACGGCATCGGCCAGCACGCTCAAATGCCGCTCTATCAGCGTCAGAAAAGCAATAGTGCCACAGACCAGGGCGGCCACCAGAATACCGCCTAAACCGCCAAGCACCGCGCCGGGAATGGACAATTCACCGGTATAATACATGCCGCGCGTGGCGCCGGATGCAGCGGCGATGGTGATAATCAGCAGAGCAAACAGGATGTTGAGGGCGGACAGGGTTCTGGCGAGAAAGTGGTTCATGGGAACTCCGTGATCGATTGTTTCGCAACAATGAAATCACGGTTCAACACACCGAACAAGATTCGGATGTGACCGCAGGTCACCTCAGCCTGAACGGCTGGCAGCAGGATCGACCCTCTCCCAACTCTCATCCATCTGATTGCGAAACCAGGTCATCTGGCGTTTTGCATATTGGCGCGTGGCGGCGGAGGCCTTTTCGATGACGTCCGCGCGGCTCATCTCACCCTTCAGCATAGCGGCGATCTGGGAGACGCCGATGGCCTTCATGGCGGGCATGTCCGGGGAAATGTTCTGCGCCAGCAGTGCCTCGACCTCTTCCACCGCGCCCTCATCCATCATCATTGCAAAGCGGCGGTTGATGCGGTCGTGCAGCAGTTTGCGATCCGGCAGGACGACCAGTTTCTTCGCCCGGCTCGGATCAACGATCATTGGGCCGGAGCGGGTTTGAAAGACGGAAATCGACTGGCCAGTGACCTCTAGCACCTCCAGCGCCCGGATGATCCGCTGGCCGTCGCGCGGGTCGAGCCTTGCCGCAACGGCAGGATCACGCAGAGTCAGGTCGCTATGCAGACTTTCCGCTCCTTCCAATTTTTCACGCTGGCGCAGGGCCGCACGCAAGGCCTCGGGTATGACAGGCATGTCGGACAGGCCACCGGTCAGCGCCTTGAAATACAGCCCCGTGCCGCCAACGATCACCGGCAACCGGTTTTGTGCCCGCAGGTCTTGCAACAGCACGGTGACGTCGCGCAGCCAGTCGCCGGTCGAATAGGTGGCTCCCGCCGCCACATGGCCGTAGAGGCGATGCGCCACGCCCTGCATATCTTCTTGGCTTGGGCGCGCAGTCACCACACGCAGCGTGTCATAGACCTGCATGCTGTCGGCATTGATCACCACGCCACCCACCTCAGCCGCAAGCCTCAGCGCCAACGCGGACTTGCCGCTGGCGGTCGGTCCGGTTATCAGGATGGCATCAAAATTGTCATCAAGGTTGTTCATCATGGCTTTCGTTGCCACGCTTATTGCCAATCCGTCAAATCCTGTTCTGACCCCGGCCCTTGCCGAGCAAGCCGCAGCCGCGGTTTCTGCCTCCGGCCTCTATTGGCTGGCGGATGGTGTAGCCTGCGACATCGCGCTGAAGGATGGCAGCGATCTTAACGTTACGGAACAGACCTTACGCAAGGTGATAGAAGGTCACCCCATTGATCTCGCCATCCAACAGGCCGATACGCGCCGCAAGGCCTTCCTGATTGCCGATATGGATTCGACCATGATCGGCCAGGAATGCATTGATGAACTGGCCGCCGAAGTCGGTTTGAAAGACCAGGTCTCGCAGATCACCGCCCGCGCCATGAATGGCGAAATCGCCTTCGAACCGGCGCTGCGCGAGCGTGTCGCTCTCCTGAAAGGCCTGCCCATCACCGTCGTGGACGAAGTGATCGCCAAGCGGATCACGCTCACCCCCGGCGGGCTGGAACTGATCGCCACCATGAAGGCCAAGGGCTATTATACCGCGCTGGTCTCCGGCGGATTTACCGTCTTCACCTCAAAAATTGCAGCCACCCTGGGCTTTGACGAAAACCGTGCCAATATCCTGCTGGAACAAGATGGTCTGCTGACCGGCGAAGTGGCTGAACCAATCCTCGGCAAGCAAGCCAAGGTGGATGCGTTGCAGGACATTGTCAGTCGTCTCGGGGTTTCACCAGAAGATGCGATAGCCGTCGGCGACGGCGCCAATGATCTCGGCATGCTCGGTGTCGCCGGCTCGGGCGTCGCGCTGCATGCCAAGCCCACAGTCGCGGCTCAGGCGAAAATTCGCATTGACCATGGTGATTTGACGGCATTGCTTTATCTTCAGGGCTACCGCAAGACCGATTTCATGACTCCATGAGTTGAGCCGATGATTATTCTCGAAACCGACCGGCTACTATTGCGCCGATGGAAGGATAGCGACCGCAATCTGTTTCGGGAAATCAATGCCGACCCGAAGGTCATGCAGTTCTTCCCTTTTCGCCGCACCTATGAAGAAGCGGACCTGATGATGGACCGCGTCAACAGGCTGATCGATGAGACCGGCCTGTGCTTTTACGCGGTAGAACTGAAGGAAACCGAAGAGCCCATCGGCTTTTGCGGATTGTCGGACGCGATGATGCCGGACATCCTGACGGAAGGCACAATAGAAATCGGCTGGCGGCTCGCCACCCGCTTCTGGGGCCATGGCTATGCCACGGAAGCGGCACGCGGTCTTCTCGGTTACGGTTTCAAAGCCAAAGGCTTGAACGAAATCGTATCTTTTGCGGTCGCAACCAATCACCGCTCCACCGCCGTCATGCAGCGGCTCGGCATGATCCGTGACCTGAACGGCGATTTCGACCACCCGCGTGTCCCCGACACCCATCCGCACCTGAAACCACATGTGCTTTACCGGATGACAAAACAGCTTTGGGCGTCCCAACACATCACTTGAAGTAGCGGATTCAAGCTCTGAACCCGCTGCCATAAACCGCTGAATCGACTCTCAAAAATACCCTATTCCAGCGGCACGGCCACGAAACGCAGGTCGCCCTGCGGGGTTGCCACCATCAGGTGAATGGCACGGCGGCCATCGGATTTCAGCTTGTCGATCTTCTCCGCCAAGGCTTCTGGCGTGGCGACGAATTCCTGCGCCACTTCCACGATCACTTCACCGGTTTTCAAGCCCTTCTGGTCAGCGGCGGAGCCCTGCTGCACATCTGTTATCAGCAAACCCTCGACGCTCTTGGCAATCGAATTGGCGGCCCGCTTCTCATCATCCAGCGCCTCGACACTCATGCCAAGCACCATGCCGCTGGCAGCTTCATCCGTGTCCTCGCTATCGCTGGCCTTCGGATCGGCCTGTTCACTGTCCTTGGCTTCCGTCGCCTTGTCGTCAGGCAATTGCGCCAGCTTCACTTTCAGTGTTTCCCGCTTGCCATCACGAAACACCACGACATCGATATCCTGATTGATCGGGCTTTCGGCCACCGTGCGAACCAGATCGCGGCTTTCGGCAATATCCTTGCCGCCGAAGGAAATAATCACGTCTCCGGTTTTAAGCGGCCCCTTGGCCACTGGACCGTCTTCAATAATGCTGCTGACCAGCGCACCCCGGCCCAATTTGATCCCTGCCGACTTGGCGAGATCATCCGGTACCGGCTGAATACGCACGCCCAGCCAGCCGCGCCGCGTCTCGCCAAAGTCGCGGAGCTGCTTGATGACATTTTCGGCCAGTTCCGACGGCACGGCAAAGCCAATACCGATCGAGCCGCCACTCGGCGAAATGATCGCGGTATTGATACCAATCACCTCGCCTCGCATGTTGAACAACGGGCCACCGGAATTGCCTTTGTTGATCGCCGCATCGGTCTGGATGAAATTGTCGTAGGGTCCGGCATTGATATTTCGGCCCCGGGCCGAAACGATGCCGAGCGTCACCGAACCGCCAAGCCCGAAGGGATTGCCGATCGCCATCACCCAGTCGCCGATCCGCATCACTTTCGAATCGCCGAATTTGACCGCTGTCAGCGGTTCCGTTGGTTCAACCTTCAATAGCGAAAGATCGGTCTTGGTGTCGGTGCCGATCAGCTTGGCCTGCAATTTCGAACCGTCGGAGAAAATCACTTCGATATCATCGGCATTTTCGATGACATGGTTGTTGGTGACGATGTAACCAGCGGGATCGATAACAAAACCGGAGCCGAGCGAATTGACCTTATGGTTGCTGCCTTTGCCCTCACGATTCTTGTAGAAATCTTCAAACAGATCCTCAAAGGGCGACCCTTTCGGCACCTGTGGCAGCGGCGCTGCATCGTCATCATCGACATTCTGCGACGTCGCGATGTTGACCACCGCACCGAGAAGTCCCTCGGCCAGATCAGCCACGGGTGCGGGGCCACCCTGCGCGGGTCCAGGCGTTGCGGACGCGCCAGAGGCTGGCGGCGGCGGTGGAACCGGGGCTGCGGTCTTGACCTGGCCGAAGGCAGCCGTGCTCGTGGCCGCAGGCCCAAAGCTGACCATGCCCCCGACAACAAGAGAGGTCAGAAGGCGGGTGGCCGGTCCGCAACACTTGATCATAAGCTTCCTCATCGTGAGTTTCATTCCTGCTCGCATCCGACCGATCATAGGACGCATGGCTACAAACCGAAACCGCCTTGCCGGGTTTGTTCACGCTATCTTGAGTATAGGGCGGCGTCATGGCGCGGAGTACCGCTTTATACCAAGCCCCGAAAATGCTCAGGCATCGTCGTTTCGAAGGATTTCGACAATCTCAAATGCAGAAAACGCCTGAGATTTTTGAAAACGGACTACGAAAAAAAGGGGCCGGAATGACCCGGCCCCTTTTGGCTTTAAATATGTGACGATCAGTTGGCAGCAGGTGCTGCGGGCGCTGCCGCCCCAGTGCCAGCCTGCGAACGGAAGAACTTGAAGAATTCCGAATTCGGCGACAGCACCATGGATGTGCCGGTCGTGCCGAGCGATGCCTCATAGGCTGCCATCGAACGGTAGAACTCGAAGAAGGATGGATCGCGCTGATAGGCATCCGCAAACACCCGGTTTCGTTCAGCATCACCCTGACCGCGCAGGATTTCCGAATCGCGCTGCGCATCGGCCTGCAACTCGACAACCTGACGGTCGGCGATGGCCCGGCGACGCTGGCCCTCTTCATTACCACGAGCCCGGATCAGTTCGGCTTCGGCCAGACGCTCGGAACGCATCCGGGCATAGGTCTGTTGCGAAATCTCCTGGGTCAAGTCGGTGCGGCGAATGCGCACGTCCTCAATGGTAATACCAAGGTTTTCCGCATCCGATTTCAGATCGTCGGCAACCTCCTGCATCATCTGCGAACGGGCATCCGACAGGGCGGCCTCGAAGCCGCGCAAACCGTAGACCCGACGCAAGGATGCATCGAGACGGGTGCGAAGCCGCGCTTCCGCCAGGTCACGATCACCACCGGAAACGATCCCGATAAAACGGCGGGCATCGGTGATCTTGTAGATCAGGAAGGCATCGACCTCATAGAACTTGCCGCCGGAAACCTGGACACGGATATTGTCGAGATCAAACCGCAGGGACTGATCGGAAATGATCTGCACCTTGTCGGCGCCGGCAAAGGCGAAGGGCATTTTAAAGTAAAGGCCAGGCTCGCTATAGACCGCCTTGATCTGGCCGAAGCGCACGACGACGGCCTGCTGGCGCTGGTTGATGACGAAAACCGAAGAGTAGATCAGCAGAAGCACGATGGCTAAGCCGATCAGCACGGCAGGAAGACGATTGGTCATCTTACTTGCCTCCCTGTGCTGGCTGGCTGCCCATGCGGCCGATTTCGTTCAACGGCAGATAGGGAACGACACCCTGGCCCTGCTCATCGACGATCACCTTGTTGGATTTCTTCAGGACCTGCTCCATGGTTTCAATGTAAAGCCGCGTGCGGGTCACGTCCGGCGCCTTGGTGTACTGGTCGTAGATCGAGATAAAGCGCTGTGCCTCACCCTCGGCTTCCTTCACGACGCGATCCTTGTAGGCAGCAGCCTCTTCCCGCATCTGCGCGGACTGGCCACGGGCCTGACCAAGCTTCTGGTTGGAATATTGGTTGGCTTCCTCGACGAACCGATCTTCGTCCTGCTCGGCACGCTGCACTTCATCGAATGCATCAGCGACTTCGCGCGGCGGCGCCGCATCCTCGATAGCCACCGAATTGATGGAAATGCCGGACCCGTAGTTGTCCATCGTGCCCTGGATGATGTTGCGCACGTCGACAGAGATAGACTGACGGGCATCACGGAAAATTTCCTGGGCCGGGCGACGTCCGACGACTTCGCGCATGGCGCTCTCCGCCACCTGCTGCAAGGTCTGCGGCGGGCTTTCGAGATTGAACAGATAGGCCTTCGGATCGCTGACCGTGTACAACACGGAAAACTGCACGTTGACGATATTCTGGTCGCCGGTCAGCATCAGGCCAGCCGTGGAATTGGATGCCACCTTGGCACCGATGTTCTGTTGCTGCTCGGTCACCTTGACCTTCTCCACCGTTTCAAACGGCCAGAGATGGAAATGCAGACCGGGGGCGGAAATTTCGTCCTTCGGCTTGCCGAAACGCATTTCCACGCCACGCTCATCCGGCTGCACGGTATAGACCGCCTGGGTCAACCAGAGACCGGCCACGGCGAGCACGACGATCAGGCCCATGCCTCCGCCCAGACCACCGGGAACCAGGTTCTTGAACTGATCCTGCCCGCGCTTGATGATGTCTTCCAGATCCGGCGGCTGTTTGCCACCGCCGCCACCGCCATTGCCGCGAGGCCGATTCGGTCCCTGCCCCCACGGTCCTCCATTGTTATTATTACCACCGCCGCCGCCCCACGGGCCGCCGCCGTTCTGATTACTCCAAGGCATCAAAACCTCTTTTTCTGAGAATGCTCCCAACAGCGCCATGGAGCTCGTAAACCCGGCACGACGCTGCAAAACCTCTAGTCTCCTGCACAATCCACGATAAAGACTATTTCAGTCCATAACTGTTGTGCAAAGGCCCGCAACGGCGCCGTCAAAAAGGCATCCACCCGGATTAATCCCGTTATAGGGATCGCGGCGACGCCTTTCAACGAAAAGGCCCTAACTTCTTCGATTTCTATGGAAATAAACGGTTACAACGCCGCTTTTCGCCGATAGATCGCGTAGCGCGTGGCGAAACTGTCGCGTTCACCGGCTGGCACGGCCTCTTCATGCAGTTTTTCAAACTGTGACGGATCGATTGCCGGAAAAACTGTGTCGCCGTCGGCAATCTCCGTCTCCACATGGGTGACATGCAGGATATCTGCCAGCGGCAAAGCCTGCCGGTAAATTTCGCCACCGCCAATCACGCAGATCTCCTTGACCCCCAAATCTTCGGCAATCTGCCCTGCCCGCTCAAGCCCCGCCTCAAGGCTACGCACGGTTTCCACCGAGGGCATGGCGATATCGGCGTGGCGGCTGACAATCACATGCGGGCGGCCGGGAAGCGGCCGGGACCCGAAACTCTCGAAGGTCTTGCGGCCCATCACCAGCGGCTTGCCAAGCGTCAGCGCCTTGAACCGCTTGAGATCGGTGCTCAGCTTCCAGGGCATATCGCCATTGCGACCGATCACGCCGTTGTTTGAGACGGCAACAACAATGGAGATTTTCGGCATGATCTGCTCTCTTCATTTACCGAGCGGAGTGGTGTCACAAGCCACCGTAAACGTCCATGAAAAAAGCCGCCGTCAACACGACGGCGGCCCGAAATACATCCCTTGCAGGCAAACTATTCCTTACGCATCGCGGCATCGACGCTGAGCGGGCCGGGGCCGGCAAAGACGATATAGAAAAATACGAAGCAGAACAGGATAGCCGGCTCGCCGTGATTGTTCATCGGGTAGAAGCCCATCTGGGCATGAACAAGGAAATAGGCAAAGGCGCACATGCCGGACGCGATGAAGGCGGCTGGGCGGGTAAACAGGCCGATGGTGATCAGCGCGCCGCCAACCAGTTCGATGCAACCGGCAATCCAGGGCAGAGACATCACAGCCGGGTTCATATCAGAGGGCGGGAAGCCCAGAAGCTTGCTCATGCCATGTTCAAGAAACAGCAGGCCCGCAATAATACGCAGAATGCTGAGGACGGTCGGAGCCCAAGGGCTCAGTCGAGTGAAGATCATGAAACCTAAACCTTTTTAGGAAGAAACGATGTGAGACCGAAACCACAGCTGCGGCATTCTGTCACTGAAATTCTTGATAACGTTGTCGTGACCAACACCGAAAAACTGTATTACACGGCAATCGGCGCCTTGATGACAGGATCGGCACTATAATTTTCCAGGCTGAAGTCCTCGAAGGCAAAGCCGAAAACATCCATCACATCCGGATTGATCCGCATCAGCGGCAAGGGTTTCGGCTGCCGGCTCAATTGTAAGCGCGCCTGCTCGAAGTGATTGGCGTAGAGATGCGCATCCCCCAGCGTATGAATGAAATCGCCGGCTTTCAGCCCCGTCACCTGCGCCACCATCATGGTCAGCAGCGCATAGGAAGCGATATTGAAGGGGACGCCGAGGAAAATATCAGCGGAGCGCTGGTAGAGCTGGCACGAGAGCTTGCCATCGGCCACATAGAACTGGAATAGGCAATGGCAGGGCGGCAGCGCCATCTCGTCCACCTCGGCCGGGTTCCAGGCCGAGACGATATGGCGACGGGAATTGGGGTTGGTCTTGATGCTCTCAACGAGATTGGCGATCTGGTCGATATGGCCACCGCCGGGCTTTGGCCAGGAGCGCCACTGCGCACCATAGACCGGTCCGAGATCACCGTTTTCATCGGCCCACTCGTCCCAGATGGAAACGCCATTTTCCTTCAGATAGGCAATATTGGTATCGCCCTTCAAAAACCACAGGAGTTCATGGATGATCGAGCGCAGATGCAGCTTCTTGGTGGTCAGGGCCGGAAAGCCCTGCGCGAGGTCAAACCGCATCTGATAACCAAAGACCGAGCGCGTGCCGGTGCCGGTGCGATCGCCACGGTCGGAGCCGTTTTCCATCACATGCTGCAGGAGATCGAGATATTGCTTCATGGTCGGTGCCTGCCGTTTGTCGTTTGAAACAAGCTTTACCTCCGAAACCCGTGCCAACGGAAGTCGAAACAGCATCAAACACCGTCATATCCCAGCATTTCCAAGGGTATTATCCGCATTTGTCACGAACCCGTTAAATTCAGGTGATGCCGGTCTTTTCATCCGTGCGGAAAACACCTATATCCCCCTTGCCGGTGCTTGCATCGGCTATGGCAATAAACGGTCGGTGAAATAAACCTATTGGACCCGGGGGCGGTACCCGGCGCCTCCACCAAAAACCGGTCGGTCTTTGTGACCGGCTTTTGATGGGGGCGAAATAGGATCGACAAGGGCGTAAAGATCGAACTTTTGCTCGGCATGATACCACCGTCATCGGGTCACAAGTGTAGTTGCAAATGACAACAACGCTCAGGGTTACGCTGTCGCTGCTTAATCGCGGTGCCAGAAACCCAAACTAAGTCCTTACGGGTAGCACCGTAAGGCGGGGTTCGGAGGTACCTGGCAACAGAAACCTCCACTTTCTCCCTCCTTTCATATCCCTTGCCCTTCAATATTCTTTGTTTGGCCACAACAAGATGCCGTGCCTGTATGCTGGATGGCTTGCCATCTGATGGCACCTTGCGCATCCAGCCACCGTCGCGTCTTCCCCTGGCCGTACCCTCGCCCCTACCCTCGCCCTTGAGTTTGATTTATAGTGATATAGATAGAAGCGGAATCGGGCTTTGCGCCAACGCCTTGCATGGCTTATAAACAACAGACACGCGCATCATCCGTGATGCACATGACCGGACGCAGAAGAAAGACAGGACCATATGGGGCAGGACCACATCCGTTACGATATTCTGGCTCAGGACGCACTGCGCGGCGTTATCCGCAAGGTGCTGACCGAAGTTGCCGCAACGGGCCGGCTGCCGGGCGAACATCATTTTTTCATCACCTTCCTGACGGGCGCTCCGGGTGTGCGCATCTCCCAGCACCTCAAGGCCAAATATGCTGAGCAGATGACCATCGTCATCCAGCACCAGTTCTGGGACCTGAAGGTCACCGATAGCCTGTTCGAAGTCGGCCTGTCCTTCTCCGACACGCCGGAAAAACTGGTCATTCCTTTCAACGCCATTCGCGGCTTCTACGATCCTTCGGTGAATTTCGAACTGGAATTCGATGTGCCGCAGGTGGAAGAAGACGAAACCTCCGCCGAAATCACCGCC
Organism: Gillisella vitis; assembly: GCF_021559775.1. GTDB lineage: Bacteria > Pseudomonadota > Alphaproteobacteria > Rhizobiales > Rhizobiaceae > Allorhizobium > Allorhizobium ampelinum. Next base: position 1,972,490 of record NZ_CP056047.1, read on the forward strand.
TATCCGCTGGCCGCCGAATCGGAAAAATCCGAGGATGGCGCTGCCGACAAGCCGGAAGGCGAAAAGAAGGAAGGCTCTGTCGTCTCCCTGGATGCGTTTCGAAAGAAGCAGTAAGGCGGGGCAGCCAAGGAAAGCAGCGCATGTCGGGCGAAGTCGTTAATCTGCGTCAGGTCAGGAAAGCCAAAGCGCGCACCGAAAAGGAAAAGATCGCGGATCAGAACCGCGTGAGTTTCGGGCGAAGCAAGGCTGAGAAAAACCTGACCCGCGCACTGAACGACAAGGCCCGCGCTGCTCTCGACAATTCAAAGCTTGAACCGAAGCTGACCAGTCCTGCGCCCGACGAACAGGGCTGAAAGCGACGTTTGTTTCTATTGCTCCTGTCAGCACTGTCCATGCCAGCATTGGCCAAGCCAGGATTCGGACATGCCAAACCATTTGCTTGTCTTATGATGTCCCTTGAATGGCGCACTCTATGCCGCTGATCCGCAAACATTCTATTTCCCTCCATGGCCATCGCACCAGTTTTTCTCTGGAAGATGCCTTCTGGCAGGAAATTCGGGCGATTGCAGAAAGCCGCAATGTTGCGATTGCTGCATTGATTGCCGATATTGACAGCAAACGCCCGGCTGATTGCAATCTCTCCTCAGCGCTGCGGCTCTATGTGCTGGAATGGCTCAAACAGTCGGGTTCCGATTCGCATTGAAATGCGCTTGCCCGTAAATGGGCCAGTGATTCGGCAATCGATTCGCCAACCCGACAATTTGGGCATTTTATATGCCCACCAAGAGGCCTTGTCGTATTCCAGTTTACTGCCTGCTTAGCCAAGCAGATCCGTTTCAGGGGTGCATGAAGTAAAGTTATGTTAATCCGACCGACATCTCCGGGCAAAGGTTATGTTGAATAACGTTTCATTAGGAAACGACTATTATGGTCGGGCTGCGCTGAAAGCTGCAGGACGCCCGGGAATGGTGCAGAATTTCTCCACCCGACACGCCCCCTCCAACAGCGCCAACTTCATTTGAAAAGGATTTCAAATATGACAAGCGCAGTTTCTTCCCAGATGTCCATGCCGATGATGCCGCCAATGGGCCGCATGCAGAAGCCAAGCGAAGAGCAGACCACCACAGATGCAACAGCATCGACCAGCACTACCACCACAGCGTCCGCCAGCACTTCTTCCGAGACATCGTCGTCCGCCGAAGGTTCCGCACCTGAGGGTTTCGAAGGCTTTGAAGGCAAGTTCCCGAATTTCGGTGGCGGCAATATGGGTGGCGGCGCCATGCCTCCGTTTGGCCAGCGCGAAGCCTTTCTCTGAGTTTTACTGATCGATCTCTATCGATTTGCAGCACCGCTCTGCCATGATGGCATAGCGGTTCTTTTTTGTCTTTTCGCCAGGCGCCAAGTTGATAAGGCCGCAAGGGTGCGCGCAGCAAGTTCATAAGGCAGCAAGCCGCCGTTATCGCACGTCCGTCATTGCACGCCGGGCAAATCCTCCAACTCCAGTTTAAAACCACTATTCGGCCCATCGCGCGGTGTTGATGGCGCAGTGTTACCCGCACCACGATCCGCCGCTCTCGCCGCCGCCTCCGCAGCCCGTGCCGCAGCATCGGCCGCTGCCGCAGCCTTGGCCTGCGCCGCCGCGCGATCAGCGGCAAGTGCGGTATAATAGGCCACTTCACGCCGCAGCCTTTGCTTTTCCAACACAGCCGCTTGCAATGTTTCCACCCGGCGGCGCTCACGCTCAAAAGCCTGGAGCGACAGGTAGCTTGCCATTTCACGAACATCCAGCTGCCGCTTGGGCGCAGCGAGAGGGCCGCTCAACAGCAGGTGGACGGTCGGCGCGGCATCTCCCGCCGTTGCCTGTCCAGCACCCGTCTGCACTGCACCATCCTCCCCAGGCGTAGAGACCGCCGTAGCCGGATCGAAGGCGATCTGGACATTGGCATCGACGTCACCGGAGGCAACCGTCACCACGGCCTGCGTCTCGATAGCCGCATCCTTGGCTCGGACTTTGACGCCCTGCATCCGGGCTTTACCGTCACTCAGCGTAAATGGCATGGTCACGTCGCCCAGTCGGGCTGGCGCGCGGGCCAAAAGCGGTGTGAGGGCTGTGGAGACCTGTTCTGGCGTCACCTCACTGGTCGCGGTCCCAAACGCCGCCGAGAGCGCTGGAAAGCTGGTCAGGTCCAGGTCCGGGATAACCAGGGCGGAGAGATCGACCTGACCGGAACCGTTGACCGATCCAAGCAGGCCTTGGGCGCTGCTACCGCTGCCTTCCGCCATCACTTGTAGCCTGGCTTGACCGGACAGGCCGCTGTCAGGCCAGATCTTGCCCAAGTCGGCATTGGCAAGGGACACCCTGCTGCGCAGGAAGGCCGTGCCTTGGTTGTTGGCGAGCGACATGCGCCCGGACAGCGCGCCGCCGAACAGAGTGCCGGATAGATCTTCCAGCGCCATGCCGCCATCCACCAGCGTCAGGCGCGCGGCCACATCGCGGGCGGCGGGCAATGGGGCAAGATCGAGTGTGCCAGCCTTGATGCCGATGTCCATCTGCATGTCGCCCCAAACAGGCGTCTGCACCTTCGCCGCCGACAATGCATCGGATGCGGGGTCCTTGACCGGGCCGATCACGGTCGATGCCAGCCACTCAAGATCAACCGTCTCCAGCCCAACCGCACCGCTGATTTTAACCGCAGAAGCCGTCGGCTCCAGCACCAGCGTGCCGGACAAACCATCTCCCGCAACCGCGCCTTTAACATCATGCAATTGCGTCTTGTTGCCCTGCCGCTCAATGTCGCTGGTGAGCGTGATCGGTAAACCGGTGTCGATGCCAGGAAGACTGACTGCATTCATGATCAGCAAGGGGGCAATATCGTCGCTGGCCAGTTCCACCTTGCCCTTGCCCTGCAAGAACAGGTCCGCACCGAGATTGACCGTACCGCTCATCCCAAGCCGGGTCGCCCCCGCCGTCAGCGACATCTGGCCATCCGCTGGCGCGGTCCCCTGCTGTTTCAGTTGCAGGCTCAGTTTCGCACCGCCATCCATCGGCACCGGCAGCGGATCGAAGCCAAGCTGACCCAGCAGCGCCGAAGACTCTCCATTGGCAGCGGTCAGCGAAAAGCTCTTCTCAGAATCGTCGAACACATCGAACAGGCTGTCCTGCCGATAGGCAGCGTCGACCGCCGTGCCATTGGCCTTGCCCTGTAGATCGACCTGCAAGCCGCCATATTGGGCATCGCCGAAACGGGCATTCACCACGATATCGGCGTCGGAATACCATTGCCCACTGGAAGCCAGCCGGGCCAGCAGCGGATGCTGCGGCAATTGCTGATGCAACATCGACAGAAATCCGCTGATGTCGTCAGCATGCAGCATGACCTGCGCCTTGCCACTATAATCGGCAAGCGAGCCAGTGGCTTCGCCTGTCGCCTTGATACTGGCGCCGGCAAGATTGCCGATATCCAGCTTGCGCACCGAAAACCCGCCATCCTTGTAGGTAAACAGACCATCCACATCGCGCGCCGTAATGCCGAAGGCCGAAAACGCATCGACCTTGATGTTCCCGGCGATCTGGTGGCTCAGCAGCGCATCGTCGCTGGCATCGCCGGATACCAGCGAGGCAAGCGCTTTCGTTGCATCGAAGTCGAAGGCATTGCCGGAGAGATCAAAGGACAGGCTGGGCATGACGCCATCGGCAGATTGCCGCTCGAGACGCCCATGCAGGCTGGCAGGCCCGATGGCCAATTCCAGCTTGTCGAACCGTTGCAGGTCGGACGTCAGGTTGACGTTGGCGGAAAAGCCCGCCGTACGCAATTGCCGGATAGCCGGATCAACATCGCCCGATAGCCAGGAAGCCAGCCCGGACGGTTGGCTAGACGCAACCAGCAGCGAACCGTTAAAGGAGGCCTGATCTTTCAGTTGTAGCCGTCCCGCGGCTTCCGCCTGGGTGCGGCCCGGAAGAGTGGCAACCGCCTTGTCCACCTGCCAGCCGGTTCCGGCTGGCCGCAGATCCAGGGTAATATCCCGGATCACGGTATCGCCAGCGACAATCGCAGGCAGTTTCAGGCTGGCGCGACCCGGCATGTCGGGAATGGGGATCCGGTCTGCCAGCGCTATCAGCGACTGGATACGCTGGCGGGCGGAATTCTGCATCTGCCGACCGGTCTTGCCCTTGGGCAGGCTGGGCGTCAGCTTATCGACGTCAATCTGCTGGCCCTCGGCTGTCAGCAGAAATTCCGGTGCCTTGCCGCTATCCAGCGTCGCCTCGCCGGTGATGATATAGGGCTGGTCGCTGGCGCCTATTTCCATCCGGTATTCAGGAATCCGCACCCGATCATTGGCCAGTTCGAACTTGCCCTTGATGCGCGGCGGCAGCACCGGATTGCCCATTGGTGCGCTGACCTGACCGTCCTCAACATTGGCGCGCAGAGCCGCCAGGAAACTGCCTTGCAATGTCGGACGCTTCTCGACAAGCGCGAGATCGCCGGACAGGTCGATATCGACGGGCGTTGCATCCGGGGCGATATGGATTTTCACCGGCACGGCCCCCTTGGCCGGATCCGGCTGAAGGCTGGACAGCGAGAAATTGCCGGACTGGCCATCCAGCGCGCCCTGCCCCAACACCGTCCAGGGACCAGCCAGCGAGCGGGCCGTCATATCGGCATTGAGACCGCTGATCTCACGGGTGCGGCCTGTCTGCTGATCGACCAGGGTCACGGCACCATCGACGACCGTCACCTTTTCCAGCACGACATTGCGGCCCGGCAGGCTTGGCTGGCTGCCCTGCAACCAATCCAGCGAACCGTCCGGCAACAATCTCAGCCGCACATTCGGCTGCTCGATCCGCATGGCGAAAATCCGCGCTTCGCCGGACAGAAACGGCGCAAGCTCGGCATCCATGGAAAACCGCGCCACATGCGCCAGTGTCTTGCCGTCAGTACCCGGTCCGACAGTGACGTCATTCATCGTGATCGACGGAAACGGCAGGATACGCGCCTCGACAGCGCCGTGGACCACCACCTTTTTACCAAGAAGACGGCTGGCCTGATCCTCGAAATCCTTGCGGAAATCCGTCCAGTTGACGAAAAGCGGCGCCAGAAGCGCGGCAAACAGCGCCACCACGACCAATCCGCCAAACGCGATGAACAGTCTGCCTAGCACTGCGACTCCCTGTGTTGTTTCATGCTGTTTATCGTAACGGCTTTAAGCCTGCGGATCAAAGCCGGAAGATCTTGCCCGGATTAAACAGATTGTCGGGGTCCAGTCCACGCTTTACCTGGCGCATCACATCTAATGCACCGCCAAGCTCTGCTTCCAGATAGGACATCTTGCCCTGGCCGACCCCATGTTCGCCGGTGCAGGTGCCATCCATGGCCAGCGCCCGCTCGTTCAGCCGCGCCATGAACGCCTCCACCTTATCGACATTTTCGGCGTCCTTGTCGTCAAACAGGATCAGCAGATGGAAATTGCCATCACCGACATGGCCGACAATCGGCGCCAGAAGCCCGGTCTCGGCAATATCGGCCTGGGTTTCCGCCACGCATTCCGCCAGCCTGGAGATCGGCACGCAGACATCGGTGGACAAGCCCGCCAGTTCCGGGGCAAGCGCCCGGCCAGCCCAATAGGCGTTGTGACGTGCCTTCCACAGTTGGGCGCGCTCCTGCGGATCGGAGGTGAAGCGCAGGTCCTCGGCCCCATATTCCTCGGCAATGGCGGCAAATTGCTCCGCCTGCAAGGCCACCGTCTGCTCCGTGCCGTGAAACTCCAGAAACAGCGTCGGCCTTTCTGGCAGGCTGAGGTTGGAATAGGCGTTGCAGGCTCGGACCTGCATGGCATCGAGCAACTCGATCCGCGCCACGGGAATGCCCATCTGAATGGTCATGATGACAGCATCGCAGGCCGATTTGACATCGGCAAAGGCGCAGACACCGCCACCGATCTTTTCCGGGATGCCCTGAAGTTTGAGGGTGATCGAGGTGATCACCCCCAGTGTGCCTTCGGCACCGACGAACAACCGGGTCAGATCATAGCCCGCCGAGGATTTGCGGGCGCGGTGGGCGGTGCGGATTTCTTCGCCATTGGCGGTCACCACCGTCAGCGCCATGACATTGTCCTTCATCGTACCATAGCGCACCGCATTGGTGCCGGAAGCACGGGTCGAGGCCATGCCGCCGATCGAGGCATTGGCGCCGGGATCGATGGGGAAGAATAGACCGGTATCGCGCAGATAGGTGTTCAGCGCCTCGCGCGTCACGCCGGGCTGGACTGTGCAGTCTAGATCCTCGGCATTAACCTCGATAACTTTATCCATCCGGGTGAAATCGATGGAAATACCGCCATGCGCCGCATTGACCTGCCCCTCCAGCGAAGAGCCGACCCCAAACGGCACCATCGGCACCTTATGCTGGGCGCAGATCCGCACCACGGTCTTCACGTCCTCGGCGCTTTCGACGAAAACCACCCCATCGGGCAATTGCGCCGGCAGATAGGTGGTGGTGTGGGCATGTTGTTCCCGGAAGGACTGGCCGGTCTGGAACCGCTCGCCGAAGGACTGCTTGAGCAGATCCAGAACGAGTGCAATCCCCTCTTCGTTGCGCATTCCCGCCACGACATCCTTCCTGCTCATGCCCGTCTCCCTGCATCTCGAACCATTTTGTCAATTGGTTGCAGGTATGGCCAGAGCAGACAGGCTTGTCCAGTCATTGCGGCAGGAAATGCCGATATCATGTCAGGGTTAAAAGAACGATCAGCCGAACCGCCCGGTGACATAGTCGCTGGTACGCTGGTCACCAGGGGCGCTGAAAATCACCTCGGTGCGGTCGAATTCCACCAGTTCGCCCAGATACATGAAGGCTGTATATTGCGAAATGCGCGCCGCCTGATGCAGATTGTGGGTGACGATGGCGATACAATAGGTGGACCGCAGGGTCTCGATCAATTCTTCCAGCTTGCTGGTCGAGATCGGATCGAGCGCCGAGGCTGGCTCGTCCAGCAGCAGCACGGACGGCTTGACGGCAATGGCGCGGGCAATACACAGGCGCTGCTGCTGACCACCGGAAAGACCAAGGCCGCTCTGGTGCAGCTTGTCCTTCACCTCGCCCCAAAGCGCTGCTTCCTGAAGTGCTGCTTCAACGCGATTATCCATATCCGGCTTGGAAAGTTTTTCATAAAGGCGGATGCCGAAGGCGATATTCTCATAGATCGACATCGGAAACGGCGTCGGCTTTTGGAAAACCATGCCGATCTTGGCCCGCAGCCGGTTCAGGTCTTCGGATGGGTTGAGAATATCGCGTCCGTCGAGCAAAACCTCGCCCGTCACCTTTTGACCCGGATAGAGATCGTACATCCGGTTGAAAATCCGCAGCAGGGTGGATTTCCCACAGCCGGACGGGCCGATAAAGGCGGTGACCGTGCGGTCACGCAGGCCGAGATCGACATTTTTGATCGCCTGATAGCCGTTTTGGTAATAAAACGACAGCTGCTTGGCCTCAACCTTGATAGGGCGGCCGATATCGGACGGATTGAAGGCTTGCAGAGGCGCGCGCATCAGGGGCGTCCTTGTACCCGTGTCAGACATTTGCATCTATCTTTCCTTCTTTCCGAAGAATAACCCCGCCGACAGGCTTCGTGCGACGATATTCAAAACCAGGATCGTCACCGTGATCAACAGCGCCCCTCCCCAGGCCAACCGCTGCCAATCCTCATAGGGGCTCATGGCAAACTGGAAGATCACCACCGGCAGATTGGCGATCGGCTGGCTGAGATCGGCGGTCCAGTATTGATTGTTGAGCGCGGTAAACAGCAAAGGCGCGGTCTCGCCGCTGATACGGGCGACAGCCAGCAGCACGCCGGTCAACATTCCGGAGCGGGCGCTGCGCCAGATCACCGAGGTCATGATTTTCCAGCGGGGCGCGCCAAGTGCTGCCGCCGCCTCGCGCATCGCATCCGGCACCAGCGCCAGCATATCCTGGGTGGTGCGGTTGATGACCGGAATGGCAATCAACGCCAGCGAGGCAGCCCCGGCATAGCCGGAGAAATGCCGGAACGGCACGACCAGCAGCGTATAGACAAACAGGCCGATGACGATGGATGGTGCGGCCAGCAGGATATCGTTGACGAAAATCGCCACCGTGCCAAGCTTTGTGCCGCGCCCGTATTCCGCAAGATAGGTACCGGCCAGGATACCGATTGGCGTTGCCACCACGGTTGCCAGTAGCGTCATCATAAAGGAGCCGTAGATGGCATTGGCAAGACCGCCATCCGAACCGGGTGGCGGCGTCATCTTGGTGAAGAGGTCAAGCGTGATCGCTTGCAGACCATTGCTGAACAGCGTCCACAGGATTGCCGCCAGAACGGCGAGACCAAGAATGGCCGAGGCCAGCGACAGGCCAAGGGCGATGCGGTTGACGAGATAGCGGCGAGAAACAATCGACATCGGCTGGCCTCAAAAACTCTCACTGCGTCCGATGAGCCACTTGGCAAGCGCCAGCACTGCAAAGGTGATGAAGAACAGGATGAGACCAAGCGCCACCAGACTGGACGTATAGAGATCCGACGTCGCCTCGGAAAACTCATTGGCAATCGAGGCGGAAATCGTCGTGGCGGGCGACAACAGCGAGGTGGCGATCCGGTGTGAATTACCGATCACGAAGGTCACCGCCATGGTTTCGCCCAGCGCCCGACCAAGGCCCAGCATGACGCCGCCGATCAAGCCGCGCCGGGTATAGGGAATGATGATGTGGAAGACGACTTCCCAGGTGGTCATGCCCATGCCATAGGCCGATTCCCTGAGCAGCACCGGCACCGTACCGAACACGTCGCGGGTCACGGAAGTGATAAAGGGAATGACCATAATCGCCAGCACGATCCCCGCCGTCAGAAGACCGATGCCATAGGGTGCGCCGCTAAACAGCAGGCCGACAACAGGCACATTTCCGAATGTGGCGATCAAAGCGGGCTGCACCACGGATTGCATGACCGGCGCCAGCACGAAGAAGCCCCAGAGCCCGTAAATAATGCTGGGAATACCCGCCAGAAGCTCGATGGCCGTGCCGATGGGCCGTTGCAGCAGCGGCGGACACATTTCAGTCAGGAAAATAGCAATGCCGAAGCTAACGGGAACGCCGATCACCAGCCCGATGACCGAGGTAATCAACGTGCCGTAAATCGGTGCGGCGGCCCCGTAAATGTCCTTGGCCGGGCTCCAGCGTTCGTTCCACAGGAAAGATAGGCCGAATTCGCGCCAGGTCGGCAAGGATTCGATCAGCAGCGACAGGAAAACACCGAGAAGTGCCACCATTACCAGCATGGCGCAAAGCCAGGTGGCGCGGATGAACATCGCATCGGCAAAGCGCACCCGCTTGGCGGCAGTGGTTCTTGCCTCGTCCTCGCTCATGGTCGGTTGATGGGTGGCAGTCATGCAGAAACTTTCTCGCAGGAGCTTTATGGCAGGCCAAGACACAAATAGCGGGCGGTGGAACCATTCGCTCAGACTGCTGACAAAGTCCGCATTTATCCTCGACGTCATGCTCGGCCTTGTGCCGAGCATCTAAGCACGTTAATTTAATCCAACAACGTCAATGACTTATTCATCCACGGCAGACCCTCGGGACAGGCCCGAGGGTGACGAAATGCCGAGATCGAAGTTGGGCAAAAGACTGAGCGGGCGGTGGAACCGTCCGCTGTTTTCTCTCAAAATTTCGGAATGCCCGACCTTAGATGGCCCCAATTACATCGCCTTGAAGACCGGCTTGCCGTCCTTCTGGATGCTGTCCCAGGAGTTTTCGATCAGCTTCACCACCGGCTTCGGAATAGCCACATATTCCAGCGCCTTGGCTTCGCCGGTGCCATCCTTGTAGGCCCAGGCGAAGAACTTCAGGGCGGCTTCGGTCGCGTCCTTGTCGGCAGGGTCCTTATGGATCAGCACCCAGGTGGAGGCGGCAATCGGCCAGCTCTTTTCGCCGGGCTGATTGGTGATGACGACGTTGAAATTCTTTGCACCGGCCCAATCGGCATTGGCGGCAGCAGCTGCAAAGCTGTCCAGCGAAGGCTCAACCACCTTGCCCGCGTCATTCTTCATCTTGGCATAGCCGAGCTTATTCTGGATCACATAGGCATATTCATTATAGCCGATGGCGCCAGCGGTCTGCTTGACCGTGTTGGCAACACCTTCAGAACCCTTGGCGCCGATGCCGACTGGCCATTCGACAGCGGTGTCGGAGCCGATCTTGCTCTTCCAATCGGCGGAAACCTTGCTGAGGTAGTCGGTGAAGTTAAAGGTCGTGCCGGAACCGTCGGCGCGGTGTACGACAACGATGGCCTGGTCGGGCAGCTTAACGCCCTTGTTGAGGGCTGCAATCGCCGGGTCGTTCCACTTGGTGATCGTGCCCATATAGATGCCTTCGAGCGCCTTTCCATCCAGAACAAGTTCGCCCGGCTTGACGCCTTCGATATTGTACATCGGCACGATGCCGCCCATCACCATCGGAAACTGGGTCAGGCCGTTCTTGGTGAGTTCTTCGTCGCTCAGCGGCTTGTCGGTGGCGCCGAAGGTCACGGTCTTGGCTTCAACCTGCTTGATGCCGCCGCCCGAACCGATGGACTGGTAATTCAGGCTGATGCCGGTCTTGGCCTTGTAGGCTTCACCCCATTTGGAAAACACAGGGTAGATGAAGCTGGAACCGGCACCGGAAATGTCGGCGGCAAAAGCCGCACCGGTAAAGGCGACCGAAAAGGCGGCAAGCGCCGCACCCGTGGCGATCTTTTTCATGAAAGTCATCGGAATAATCCCCGTGTTCGTCGAGCAATCTCTCAAAGCCCCAGCGGCTTTTCGAGCGACACTGGCATTGGCCTAAGTCGCTTCCATGAAGCTTTCGTGACAAAATTCCGGCCAGCGAGCGGCATCACGCGGCTGTGATTTTCAGGCCCATAAGCGTAAAGTTGGCGTGATTTTCCTTCCATTTGCAATCAGGTTTCCCTTCCCCTCTTCCCGCCTGTTTTTTTCTCAATTCACCGACCCGCTGCCGGGATTGGAATGAAACAAGAACGTTTTCACTGGCCTTTCGAGGTAGAATCACTACATTGAAGGGCATGAGCAACGGTTTTGACGATATTCCCTTCTTTGACGAAGAGCCTGCACCCCGGACCTCCGCAAAAGGAGCGAAAGCCACGGATGCGCCTGCGCCCCAACAGGAGAGCAGCCCTGCGGCAAGCACCAAAGCTGGGGGCGGATTGGGCATCGCGGCGCGTGCCATGGCCGCGCGCGACCAGAACCGCAATCCGGATTACCTCGCAGGCCTCAACCCGGAACAGCGCGAAGCGGTCGAAACCCTGGATGGTCCGGTTCTGGTACTGGCGGGTGCCGGCACCGGCAAGACGCGGGTGTTGACCACCCGTATCGCCCATATTCTGGCCACCGGCCGCGCTTTCCCCAGCCAGATCCTCTCCGTCACCTTCACCAACAAGGCGGCCCGCGAGATGAAGGAGCGCGTCGGCGTTCTGGTTGGCGGTGCTGTCGAGGGCATGCCGTGGCTCGGCACGTTCCACTCCATCGGCGTCAAGCTTTTGCGCCGCCATGCCGAACTGGTCGGCCTGACCTCGGATTTCACCATTCTCGATACAGATGACGTGGTGCGGCTAATCAAGCAGATCATCCAGGCCGAAGGGTTGGACGACAAGCGCTGGCCCGCCAAGATGTTTGCGGGAATGATCGACGGCTGGAAAAACAAGGGCCTCGACCCGGCGCAGATCCCCGAGGGCGACGCCCGTGCCTTTGGCAATGGCAAGGGCCGCGAGCTTTACGCCGCCTACCAGGCCCGGCTGAAAAGCCTGAATGCCTGCGATTTCGGCGATCTTCTGCTGCACCCGATCCGCATGTTCCGCGCCAATCCGGATGTGCTGAAGGACTATCACCAGCGCTTCCGCTATATTCTGGTGGATGAGTATCAGGACACCAACACGGCGCAATATATGTGGTTGCGGCTGTTGGCCCAGCGGCCAAGCACCAAAGCCGCTGACGGCAAGGTCACAAACGGCACAGTGAATATTTGCTGCGTCGGCGATGATGACCAGTCGATCTATGGCTGGCGTGGCGCCGAAGTGGACAACATCCTGCGCTTCGAGAAGGATTTTCCGGGCGCAAAAGTCATCAAGCTGGAGCGGAATTACCGCTCGACGGAGCATATTCTCGGCGCTGCCGGTTTTCTGATTGCCCATAACGAGGGGCGTCTGGGTAAGACGCTGTTTACCGACCGGGTCGATCCGAACGACGAAAAAGTCGTGGTGCATGCCGCCTGGGATTCGGAAGAGGAAGCCCGTGCGGTTGGCGAGGAAATCGAGCAGCTGCAACGCAACCAGCATAAGCTCAACGACATGGCCATTCTGGTGCGCGCCTCCTTCCAGATGCGCGAGTTTGAAGACCGGTTTGTGACGCTTGGGCTGAACTATCGGGTCATCGGCGGTCCGCGCTTTTACGAGCGGTTGGAAATCCGCGATGCCATGGCCTATTTCCGTATGGTCTGCCAGCCCGCTGACGACCTGGCCTTTGAGCGGATCGTCAACACGCCAAAGCGCGGTCTGGGCGACACCACGGTGCGCACCCTGCATGACTATGCCCGCAAACGAGATATTCCGATGCTGGCGGCGGCGTCTGACATCATCGAGACCGATGAGCTGAAGCCGAAGGCGCGCAAGGCGCTGTTTGACGTGGTGACGGATTTCCGCCGCTGGCAGGATCTGCTGGAAAACACGCCGCATACCGAACTGGCCGAGCAGATCCTTGATGAGAGCGGCTATACGGCCATGTGGCAGAACGACAAATCGGCAGAAGCGCCGGGGCGGCTGGAAAACCTGAAGGAACTGATCCGCTCGATGGAAGCCTTCGAGAGCATGCGCAGCTTCATGGAGCATGTCTCGCTGGTGATGGATGCCGAGACTAACGAAAATCTCGACGCCGTATCGATCATGACGCTGCATTCCGCCAAGGGGCTGGAATTCGAAACGGTGTTCCTGCCCGGCTGGGAAGAAGGCCTGTTTCCGCATCAGCGCGCGCTGGACGAAGGCGGACGCGCCGCGCTGGAGGAAGAACGGCGGCTGGCCTATGTCGGCCTGACGCGGGCCAAGCGCCGCTGCCACCTGTGGTTCGTTTCCAACCGGCGCATCCATGGCCTGTGGCAATCGACCATGCCGTCGCGCTTCCTGGATGAACTGCCGCCCGCCCATGTGGAAGTGGCGGAAGTGGAAACCAGCTATGGCGGCTATGGACGCGGCGGCTATGGCCAATCCCGCTTCGACAAGCAGGAGCCTTTCACCAATTCCTACTCCACCCCCGGCTGGAAGCGCGCCCAGGCCAACAAAACCGACGCCACCCGCGAAAACTGGGGCAGCCGCTCCGGCCACGCGGTGGAACGCATCGGCTACGGCGAAAGCGGCCCCCGCGGCCAAACCATCGACGGCCAGTTGGTCGCCAAATCCACCAGCAATGAACCGTCAAAGTTCTCCGTCGGCGACCGGGTTTTTCATATCAAATTCGGCAACGGCAATGTGTCTGTCGTTGAGGGAAACAAGCTGACGATCGATTTTGATCGGGCGGGGCAAAAGCGGGTGCTGGACGGGTTTGTGGAGCGGGCTTGAGCCATGAAGCATGCTGCTGTTACGGATACCGGTGCGCGGATCGGCTATGTCGAACTGGCAGGACGAGAGCCGGTGCGGCTCTTCATCCATGGCCTTGGAAGCTCCTCGCTCGCCTATTTCACGGCAATCGCAGCAGATCCGTTGCTCGTCGGCCAAAGAAGCCTGCTCATCGATCTGCTCGGCTTCGGCATCAGCGACCGGCCCCAAGATTACGACTATACCATTGATCGTCAGGCACAAAGTCTGGCACGGTTGCTCGATGACCTTGGCTTGTCGAACGTTGACGTCGTCGCCCACAGCATGGGCGGCTCGATTGCCGTTGCGCTCGCGTCGTTAAGGCCGGATCTTATCGGTTCTCTGGTTCTATGCGAGCCAAGCCTGAAGCCCACTCCCCGGCTCCGTGTCGAGGCTTATACCGAACGCGCCTTTATCGAACAGGGCTTCGCCATTGTTTTGACCTCCGTTGGCGATGTATGGCCAGCAACGATGCGGAACGCCGACCCGGTTGCCATGTATCGCAGCGAGCATTCGCTTGGAAAGAACATGCCGGACGATCTTTGCGAGCGGCTGCTTGGGCTGACCATGCCACGGCTGATTATCGTCGGCGCCAAAACACCCAATCCGCATTGCCAGGACCAAATCCGCGCCGCCAGCCTGCCGGTCGTTACAATTCCAGAGGCTGGCCATAATATGATGCTCGACAATCACGCAGCCTTCGTTGCCGCCTTGCGCGATTTCTTTTTGAAGACAAGCTAAGCGATCCAGTGTGCGGCAAAGCATCTGATTGGCTTTTCATTGCCTTTGGACTGATCGAGCTTACGACCCGTGATGTCGATTTTTCTTGAACCAACAGTTAGAATTTTTGGACTGGACGTAATCTCTATCAACCCATGGCAGGCATCAACTTAAAATCCCGCCATCAGTGTAAGCTTAGCCCAGCGCTTCTTCATTCCGATGCAGCCACATCAGTTCCATTTGCACGGCGTCCTGGAAATTCATGATCTCGCCGCGCATGACGTCTTCGGGGCAGCCGAGGTCGAGGAGTTCGGCACCGAGCTGGCGGCAGGTGGCGCGCCAGTAGATGGTGGCGTCGTTGCCTTGCAGGCGGTCCAGTGTCACGGCGGCACCGCGCACCATGTCACGGCGGCTGGCCAGCGGGAAGAAGGCCAGCGTCGAGGCGACGGGCTCAAGCTTGGCGGCAGTGTTGGGCATACGAACCATCCTTTATACTGATGATTCGTTTTACGGCTTCATGGTTAAGGTTTGGTTGCCGTAGCGGAAGGACATTTGAATCAATTGTTTCAAAAGAAGACCCTTCCCGGTCAAAACCGGAAGGGGTCCGCTTTCCTCGTATCTGGTAATGGTCAGTGCGTACCGCCCCTCACCCCGCTTCCGCTTCGCTCAGCGGACTGACCGGGGCAGAGCCACGGGTCTCTGCCCGTCCTTCGGACCCCCGCTGGGGAGAGGAGGCAACAAGCGTTGCGGCTCCTGCCCTCTTCTCCCCCTTCTTTTTCTGAGGATTGGGGGGAGAAGGTGCCGGCAGGCGGATGAGGGGGGCGAAGCCTGGCACTCAATAAGCCCCCCTGAACTCATTTGAACTCAAGGGATTATGTTGTAACTTCCATGACTTACGGCAGCGTATAGGCGATCACATAATCCCCCGGCTTGGTACCAACAGAACCATGACCGCCCGCGACCATCACAACATATTGCTTGCCATTCAGCTCATAGCTCATCGGCGTCGCCTGGCCGCCAGCCGGAAGCCGGCCTTCCCAAAGAACCTTGCCGGTGGCGAGGTCATAGGCGCGCAGATAATTATCGACGGCAGCACCGAGGAAAGCGACGCCGCCCTTGGTAATCATCGGCCCGCCGATGCCGGGTACGCCAACCTTGAAGGGCAGCGGCAGCGGCGTCATATCATGCACGGTGCCATTGCGATGCTGATAGGCGATCTTGCCGGTCTTCAGATCAACAGCGGCAACTGTACCCCATGGCGGTGCCTGGCAGGGAATGCCGATGGGCGACAGGAACGGCCCCATTTTCACGGCATAGGGCGCGCCATCATTGCGGTTCAGCCCCTGTTCCGAGCCTTTTTCGTCCTGCCCCTTGGCCGGAACCTGATCACGCGGCACAAGCTGTGAGGTGAAGGCCAGATAGGTCGGCATGCCGAACATCACCTGTTTTTCCGGATCGACAGCCACCGAACCCCAGTTAAACGTGCCGAAATTGCCGGGATAGATGATCGAGCCCTGCAACGATGGCGGGGTATATTGGCCGTCATAGCGCAACTGATGGAACTTGATGCGGCAGGCCAACTGATCAAGCAGCGTTACGCCCCACATATTGCGCTCTTCCAGCTTCGGTGGGCGGAAGCTTAAGGCCGAAATCGGCTGGGTTGGCGAGGCATGGTCTTCCGGGATGGTGCCGCCGGGGGCCGGAAGCTCCTTGATCGGAATGATCGGCTGGCCAGTGCGCCGGTCCAGCACATAGACATCGCCCTGCTTGGTGGAGGCAACCAGCGCCGGAACAGTGGTGCCACCGCTGTTGATATCGAGCAGCACGGGCTGGGCGGGAACATCCATGTCCCAGAGATCGTGATGGACGAATTGCTGCACCCAGCGATCGGCACCGGTGTTGAGATCGAGCGCCACGACCGAGGAAGAATATTTTTCCACATTGGCGCTGCGGTTCATGCCCAACTGGTCCGGCACCTGATTGCCGAGCGGGATATAAACAAGGCCCAACTGTTCATCGACCGAGAATACCGACCAGCTGTTTGGCGAATTGGCGGTGTATGTCTGGCCTTGCGGAAGCGGTTGGGTCTGGCCCGGATTGCCGCTGTCCCAGTTCCACACCAGCGCGCCGGTCTGGACGTCGAAGGCGCGGATCACGCCGGATTGCTCTTTGGTGGAATAATTGTCGTTGACCGCCCCACCAATGATGATCTTGCCAGCGGCAATCACCGGCGGCGAGGTGGAATAATAATAGCCAGCCGGATTGTAGGGCATGCCCTGTTCCAGATGCAGCACGCCCTTGTCGGCAAAGCTTTCGCAGATCTTGCCATTGGCGGCATCGAGCGCGATCAGTCGTGCATCCGAGGTCGGCAGATAGACGCGAGTGGCGCAGGGCGCACCTGATGTGGCGGCAGGATCGGCATAATAGGTGACACCACGGCAGGTCTGGTGCTGGCGGTCCGGGTTCAGTCCGACATTGGGATCATATTTCCATTTCTGCTTGCCGGTCGCCGCGTCCACAGCGATAGCCCAATTGTGCGGGGTGCAGAGATAAAGCGTATCGCCCACTTTCAGCGGCGTTACCTGATAGGTTGTTTCGCCTACATCGCCGGGCTGCTTCACATCGCCGGTCTGGTAAGTCCAGGCAGTCTTCAGCGTCTTGACATTGTCGGTGGTGATCTGGCTGAGCGGCGAATAGCGCTGACCGTAGGGCGTGCGGCCATATTGATGCCATTCGCCATCGGCCATGTCGCCGCCATAGGACGGTGTGGCGCTGGCCACATCCATCGGCAACGTGCCGGGCTTGTCATAGGGGTCCTGCGTCATCGAATAGCCCGCGACAACAAGCGCGACCAGCACCGGCAGGGCCACTGGCCAGGCGCTGGCGGCAATACCGCCTTCGCGGCGATGCAGCGGTCCCAGCCTGCGGCGGATGGCAGGCAGAAGCAGCACGAAGCCAAGTACGATGACCAGCCCGCCGCGCGTTCCAAGCTGCCACCAGTCAAAGCCGACCTCCCAGATCGCCCAGCCCAGGCAGCCGAGAATGAACAGCCCGTAGATCCACAGCGCCGACGCCTTGCGCATCACCAGAAGAAGGGCCACGAGGATGAAGGCGAGACCGGCGATGAGGTAAAACGGGCTACCGCCGAGCGACAGGAGATAGCCGCCCCCGCCGCCGAGCGCGAGCCCGATGACGGCGAAGACGACCGCTGTAACGATGAGGATCATGGGACAAATCCGATGCATGTTGAAAATAAGCGGGGGTGCGTCAAAAATTTACGCATAGGTGAACTGCAAACGCGGGAGCGACCGTTAGGTTCCTACCGATCTTACCGGCAAATCAAATTTTGAGACCAAATACTCTTACCCATACCCTTGCGCGCATCGATCGGCCTTGCCATGGTCTGGCGCAAAATCAGCAGGAGGGATCATGACCAAGGCGCTGCTTCTCATCGATATCCAAAACGGCTTTTGCCCGGGCGGCAATCTGCCGGTGGCAGAGGGCGATCAGATCGTTCCCATCGCCAATGCCCTGATGGCCAGCGGGTCCTATGACCTGATCGTCGCCTCGCAGGACTGGCATCCAGCCAATCACAGCAGCTTCGCCTCCCAGCATCCCGGTGCCAAGGTTTTTGAACTGGGCGAGCTTTCCGGCAAGCCGCAGATGATGTGGCCGGACCATTGTGTGCAGGGGACCGTGGATGCCGCGTTTCACCCCGGCCTCGACCTCTCCCGGATCGATCATGTCCAGAAAAAAGGCCTGAACCCCTTGGTGGACAGCTATTCGGCCTTCCGCGACAACGATCAAACGGCCCTGACCGGCCTTAGCACCTGGCTGATCGACAAGGGCGTCACCGAACTGGATGTCATGGGCCTTGCCACCGATTACTGCGTCAAGTTTTCCGTGCTGGATGCGCTGGACATGCTGCCGGGCGTGACCGTGCGCTTGATTATCGATGGCAGCCGGGGCATTGATCCGCAAACGGTGGAGGCAGCGATTGCCGATATGCAGGCCCATGGCGCACGGTTGATCACCAGCGCGGATGTCCTCGTCTAAAAAACATCAGCCGCTGCAAAAAGAATGGGTTCGGGAGGGCCGCCATGGAGACCATCAACACGATTGCAGCCCTGCGCCACAGGCTCGATGCCTGCCGCAAGGCTGGAAAATCCATCGGTTTCGTGCCGACCATGGGTTATCTGCATAAGGGGCACCTGACGCTGGTCGAACAGGCCAAGGCCGAAAATGCCGTGACCGTTGTGTCGATCTTCGTCAACCCGCTGCAATTTGGCAAGGGCGAGGATCTGGAGAAATATCCCCGCGATCTTGAGCGCGACAGTGAGATGCTGGAGGCGGCAGGCGTCGATTTCCTGTTCGCGCCTGGCGTGGCCGACATGTATCCGCGTCCGATGGAGACCGTTGTTGATCTGCCGGGGCTGGGCGGCGAGCTGGAGGGCAAGGCCAGGCCCGGCCATTTTGCTGGGGTGGCAACCGTCGTCACCAAGCTGTTCAACATCGTCCAGCCGGATGCCGCCTATTTTGGCGAGAAGGATTATCAGCAGGTGGCGATCATCCGCCGCATGGTGGACGATCTCGCCATGCCGGTGCGTGTCGTGCCGGTGGCAACCGTGCGCGAGGCCGATGGGCTGGCCTGCTCATCGCGCAACGTCTACCTGACCGAGGAACAGCGCACCGCCGCCATCATCGTGCCAAAGGCGCTGGAGGAAGCGGAACGACTCTACCACGCCGGTATGCGCGATACGGCGGAGATGGAAGCAGCCCTTGCCGCCTTCATTGCCCGGGAGCCGTTGGCAAAGCCCGACGTGGTCGCCGTGCGTCACCCCGATACGCTGGCTACCCTGCCCCATCTGGACCAGCCGTTTCTGGTGCTGCTTTACGTAGAGATCGGCACGACCAAGCTGCTGGATAACCGGGTCATCACCATCAAAAGCAAGAAGGAAGCCGCCGAGTGAGCGCCCCGCCCCGCCAGAAACGCCTGACGCCCACCACCATTGCCGCGCTGAAGCATCAGCGCCCGATTGTCTCCCTCACCGCCTATACCACGCCGATGGCGCGGCTGATGGATGCGCATTGCGATCTGCTGCTGGTCGGCGACAGCCTTGGCATGGTGCTGTACGGGCTGGACACCACGGTCGGCGTCACCCTGGAGATGATGATTGCCCATGGGCAAGCCGTGTTACGTGGAGTCAATCACGCCTGCGTCATCGTCGATATGCCGTTCGGTTCCTATCAGGAATCAAAAGAACAGGCCTTCCGCAATGCGGCACGGATTATGAAGGAAACCGGCTGCGATGGCATCAAGCTGGAAGGCGGCACGGAAATGGCCGAGACCGTCGCCTTTCTGGTGGAACGCGGCATTCCCGTGCTGGGCCATGTCGGGCTGATGCCACAGCAGGTCAACACATCAGGCGGCTACCGCTCCAAAGGCCATGATGAAGCGGAAGCCGACAAGATCCGGGCCGACGCCACCGCCATAGCCAAGGCAGGCGCTTTTGCGCTGGTCATCGAAGGCACCGTGGAGCCTTTGGCGCGGGACATAACCCAGACCCTTGCCATCCCCACCATCGGCATCGGCGCCTCGCCTGCCTGCGATGGCCAGATCCTGGTCTCAGACGACATGCTGGGCCTGTTCAACGATTTCAAACCGCGCTTCGTCAAGCATTATGCCGAGCTGGCCGGGGTGATTTCAAAGGCCGTTGAAGACTATGCGACCGAGGTCAAGGCACGGCAATTTCCCGGGCCGGAGCATACATTCCAGCCGCGTAAATCGTAACCACTAAAGAGACGGTAGCGCCTCCCGCCTTCATCCGGCGCGAGGCGCTACGGCTATTTGATGATGACAAGCAGCCCCGCGGCAATCAGCAATATGCAAAACGACAGAACCAGAGTGCGTTCATCAACCTTGTGGGCCAAATGAACGCCTGCTGGCACGCCTAAAAGCCCGCCGATAGCCAGCATAAGGCCGAGGGTCCAATCGACATGGCCATAATAGCCGTATTGCATCAGGCTGATGCTGCATCCCGGCAGTGCCAGCGCCAACCCCAGGCCTTGCGCGCGAACCTGGGAATGTCCGTAGAACATCACCAACAAGGGAACGGCCAGCATGGCGCCCCCCACCCCGAACAGGCCGAGCGATATGCCGCCAATCGCCCCCGGTAGAAAAGCCCACCGGTAATCAAGGCCATGTGAGACGAATTTTATGTTTCTCGTGATGGCGACAAACGCCGCAAGCAACATCAAAAACACGCCATACCAGAGCTTCAATGTCTCGCTCGACAGCGATAAGGCCCAGAGAGAGCTGATCGCCGACGTGACGCTGCCACTGACGGCCAGCACAAGGGCCGTCTTGAGATCGAAGCTGCCCTTGTTGCGGTATTTCACCAGGGCATAGAGAACATTGGTGACAACCATGACCAAAGCTGTCCCTTGGGCCAGCTTCTGGTCATAGGCCGCAAACAAAACCAGAAGCGGGATTGCAAATGTCCCGCCTCCGGTTCCCAGGAAGCCTCCGGCTGTTCCCAGAAGCGCGCCGAAGGGAACGCCTATAACACTCATCAACATCGTGTTTAATCCTATGCCGCGACGCTGGCGTGTTGGTCTGCCAAGCAGAGGACGGTAGGGCCGGACTCCTGACGAGAATTCGGAAAGTCGCTGTTGTAATGACATCCGCGACTTTCAGACCGCGACAAGGCGCTGTCGATGACAATACGCGCCGTCACCACCATGTTGTGCAAGTCGCTAAGGTCGAAAGAGTGGGGATGCAATGTCAACATCGCCTCGACTTCCGAATGAAGCAGGTCGATCCTTCTGCGGGCCGCATGAAGCGAGTCCTGGCTACGAACGATGCCCACATAATTCCACATCACCGTTCTGATTTCCTGCTTGATCAGAACCATGGCATCGCGCTTCATTCCGTCCGCCGCCCTGATATGCGGGTGCTGTTTGGCCGGTACCAGCGAGACGTTCAGCAGGTCACTGCCGCTCAAGATATCGAGTGACGCAGCCCGTGCCATGACCACACATTCCAGCAGGGAGTTGGATGCCAGCCGGTTCGCGCCATGCAAGCCGGTATAGGCCGCCTCACCGAGGCAATAAAGGCGATCGACATCGGTTCGTCCGTTTATCTCCGCATAGACACCGCCGCAGGTATAATGCGAAGCGGGTGTCACCGGGATCGGCTCCTTCGTCATGTCGATCCCTCGCTCCAGACATTTCTGGTAAATGTTCGGGAAATGACCCTTGATGAATTCCGCTGGCTTATGGCTGATGTCGAGATTGACGGATGGAATGCCGTTCTTCTTCATCTCGCTGTAAATGGCTCTGGAAACCACATCTCTTGGCGCAAGCTCTGCACGCTCATCATAATCGGCCATGAAGCGGTAGCCATCGGGAAGCGTCAAAATGCCGCCCTCGCCCCGAACGGCCTCCGTGATCAGAAAAGCGTCACCTCCGGGATAGTACATGCAGGTTGGATGGAACTGCATGAATTCCAGGTTGGCGACACGGCAACCCATTCTCCAGGCCAGAGGAATACCGTCACCGATCGATTGAGCTGGCGATGTCGTATGCGAGAAAATCGGGCCGACGCCGCCTGTGGCCAAAACCGTGAAGCTGGATGCGATGCGGCGCTCGACACCCTTCGGGTCGATCAACACCGCGCCAATGCAGGTGTTTTTCTCGGCATCGCCCCGGATGAGATCCGTGACTGCGCAATTCTCAAGCACGGTGATGTTGGGATGAGATAGAAGGTGGGAGGACAGGCTGGTCTGAATTCCGCGACCGGTCATGTCATCGACATGCAAAATGCGCCGTTCACCATGGCCGCCTTCGCGGGTCAGGTGATAGTCGCCATCCTGTTTGGTGAATGGAACACCCTGTTCGATCAGCCACTCGACGGCCTTACGGCCATTCTCAACGATATAGCGCGTATTGTCGATGTCATTCAGATGACATCCGGCAATCAACGTATCGCTGACATGCTTGTCATGCGTATCGTCTGCCGCATAGACCGCAGAAATCCCACCCTGGGCATAATTCGATGCGGCAGAGCCGAGATCGGATTTGCAGACGATGAGAACCCGCTTCTCCCGCGCCACAGATAATGCCAGCGTCTGCCCCGCCAATCCGGCGCCAATCACCAGGACGTCGTAATAATCCTCAATCCCGTCTGAAAACATCATATTGCACTCCCCCCGGCAAAAAAGCAGATCAGGCGCTTCGATAATTCCCATGCGCCAAATACTCGCAAAGGTTGCCAGATCAATAGGGTGCGCTTTAAATTCTAGAAAGCATCAAGTCAACGAAAAATGCCCCTTTTAATTGCATTATGCCCATTTTTCAATCAAAAAAATTTATCAGAAAAAATACGCCCACCATGGCGCAAACCTCAAGACGCCCCTCAAGACGCCACCGTCCGCTCCAATTGGTAGATCCCGTCATTGAAGCGGTCGATCTGCTCGGCCAGCAGGGTCTGGGCGTCGGCAAGGCCTCTGTTGTAGAAATGCACACCGACCGTTCCGGCCAGAAAATCGATGAGGCTTTCGATCTCGAACCGTCCAAGCTCGACCTCATGTTCACTCGCCAAGTGTTTTTGCAGCCGTGAAACCAGCAGAGCCAGTTCGTCTTTTGAAAAATCCGCTTTCACATCATCGGGCTTCGGCATTCACAACGTTCCTTTTCGACAAGAATGGTCGGCTGGAATAGGGCATGACTATGAGCACGCATCAATGGAAATCAACGCAGGATCACTCCTATTGATTTGCTCGTTTCGCAATGATGTTCTAATCCACCCCTCATTCTTGGGAGGGAAAAGAAGATCCCACCTGAAAACAGCCCACCCCAAGACATATGCCCATTTAGAGAATTTCCGCGTTTCATAGAAACGCATAAATACTCTAACTGTTTGTTTCAACACATTTCCGGACGCAAAACCGCACCGCACTTTTGCTGGAAATGCTCTAGGAAAAGACGATGTCAGACTTTACCGATGGCGCGCGCCAAAGCGCACCCATCACGCTTTCCACATTGCCCTTCGCCGCCTTGTTTGGTGCAGTCGCTGCCGCCCATGGCCAATCGGTGGCTGAGGCGACGCTGATGAGTGCGACGGTTTTTGCAGGCGCCAGTCAATTGGTCGGCATCGATCTGTTCGGCAATAACGTTCCAGCCTGGCTGATCGTGCTCTCGGTGTTTGCCGTCAATTTCCGCCATATCCTCTATTCGGCGGCCATTGGCCCTTATTTCCAACGGCTGAGCGGAATGCAAAAGGCCATCGCCTTCTTCTTCATGACCGATCCGCAATTTGCCGAAACCGTCAAACATGCCGAAGGTGGCAAGTCCGTTTCCTTCGGCTGGTATATGGGCTTTGCGCTGGCCATCTATGTTCCCTGGGTCGGATTTTCGGCGATTGGCGCAATGTTCAGCAGCCTGATCGGTGATCCGAAAGTGGTTGGCCTCGACGTGCTGCTGCCCGTCTATTTCATGGGCAGCGTGCTTGGCTTTCGCAAGCGCCCGAACTTCCTGATCGTGGTTGCCGTCAGCGCCGTGGCCGCAGTGTTCGCCATGCATGCCGTCGGTTCGCCCTGGCATGTCAGCCTTGGTGCACTGGCGGGCATAGTTACCGCAGCCCTGCTGCCGCCGAAGCCGCAGGCGGCCCTTGATGATCGACAAGAGGTGACGCAATGATGGATCTTGACCCCTCTATGGTGGCGATCATTCTGGCTGCCGCCCTTGCCACCTACCTCACCCGCGCTGGCGGCTATCTGGTGATCAGCCGTTTCAAGACCCTGCCACCCAGGGTCGATGCAGCGTTGAACGCCGTTCCTGCCGCCGTGTTGACCACGCTGGTCGCCCCGGCCTTTTACGCCGGTGGCATGGAGGTGAAATTCGCCATGCTGCTTGGTCTCGTCGTTGGCCTGCGCTTTTCGTTGATTCCCATGCTGCTCACCGGTTGGGGTGCCGCCGTGCTGATCCGCCAGTTCATGGCCTGATCCCTATCGGCTCCCCCCTGCGGCAATCACCTCACCAAAGCCACTGAAACTGGGGTGAGGCTTGTTTTACAGTTCGTATCTCTTATTCAGCTATATTTAATATAAATAACCTATGGTAGAACCCTGTCGTCGCAACCGTTTTCCTTGCCGATTCGTTTCGTAACCACGTGAGGGCAGTCTGATTGGCAATCTGATTGATGGCGTCATGCGGCAAAAAGGCGGAATGCATTGAGAGGGGTTTTTAAATGGGTCATCAACGTCATCGACTGGAACTGATTGCTGGCGGCAAGGAACCGGCAGCGAACGCCCATTCCATCCATCAGATTGCCGAGGACCTGCAAAAGCTGATCAAGGCGTCAGACGCCGCCCGCTGCGAGATGTTGAGCTATCTGCTGGAAGTGGCACTGGATGAGGCCATCCGCGAAAGCGAAGAAAGAGGGCGCTAATCACCCTTCTTCCACCTCTATCGTTTTTCAAAGCGAACATGCCCAAAGCGAAGATGCATATGCATCTTCGCTTTTTTTACATACAGAGCCGTGCGCCATATATGGCGCATAAAGGTTCGCTGTCGCTCTTTATATCTGCTGCATAATTTTCTCTTTAAACCGATCTCGGTTTAAAGAATTATGCAGTAGCGGACCGCGCCAGTGGCTCGGTTGCCCGGATCAGCCAGCTTCGGGCATCGTCACCCTCCACCAGCGGCAAAAGCTGCTCTCGTGTGCGGGCGTGGTAATCGTCCAGCCAGCGCAGTTCCTCACGGGTCAGCATGTCCTCAACGATCAGGTAGCGGTCGATGGGCGCGAAGGTGAGCGTCTCGAAACTCATCATATCAAGGTCGCCGCCGTTCACCGGCTCCAGATCGCGCACATAGATCAGGTTTTCGATCCGGATGCCAAAATGACCGGGCCGGTAGTAACCAGGCTCATTGGAGAGAATCATGCCTGGCAGCAATTCCTGGGTGGAAAGCCGGGAAATGCGTTGCGGTCCCTCATGCACCGACAGAAACGAGCCGACACCGTGGCCGGTGCCGTGGGCGAAATCCGCCCCGGCCTTCCACAGGTTGATGCGCGCCAGCGGATCG
Organism: Gillisella vitis; assembly: GCF_021559775.1. Taxonomy (GTDB): domain Bacteria; phylum Pseudomonadota; class Alphaproteobacteria; order Rhizobiales; family Rhizobiaceae; genus Allorhizobium; species Allorhizobium ampelinum. Next base: position 1,997,939 of record NZ_CP056047.1, read on the forward strand.
AGGTCGCAGCCGCGCGTCCCCTTGGGAAAACGCGCTGTGCTGATGGCGATCATGCCCTTCAACACCAGCGTGAAGAACCGTTTCTGATCGTCCGGCACCGCGCCGACCGCAAGCGTGCGGGTTATATCCGTGGTGCCGTTGACATATTGCGCGCCTGAATCGACCAGGAACATTTCGCCTGCCCGGATCGGCCGGTCGCTTTCCGTCGTTACGCGGTAATGCATGATGGCGGCATGTTCGCCTGCCCCGGCAATCGTATCGAAAGACACATCCTTCAGCGGGTTCTGCATCCGCTCGCCCACTTTGGCGCGGATGGTTTCCAACGCCCGCGTTGCACTGATTTCCGTCGCGCTGCCCGCCGGTTGCCGGTCGAGCCAGCTGAGGAATTCAACCACGGCCACACCATCCTGTACATGGGCGGCAGCCGAGCCATTCAATTCAACCAGGTTTTTCACCGCCCGACCAAGCTTGGCCGGATCGGCACCATCCACAACCTTGCCACCCCGGCTCGCCACCAGACGTGCCAATGCCGCTGGCGAGAGATCCGGGTCCATCAGAATGCGGGCGCCGGTCTGGGCCAGCATTGCCAATTGCGAAACGAAATTCTGCGGATCAAGCCGGGTGGCAAGACCATCGAGATAGGTCTCGACCTCGAGATTCGTCTTGCGCCGGTCCAGAAACAGTTCGGCCTTGCCATCGGCATGAATGATCGCCCGCGATAGCGGATGCGGCGTGTGAGGTACATCCTGGCCACGAATATTAAAGATCCAGGCCACCGACGATGGATCGGTGATCACCACCGCCGCTGCGTCTTTTGCTGTGAGGCCATCGGCGATTTTGGCAATCTTCTCACCTGCGTCGACCCCGGCGGCCGAGATCGGCTGGATCGATACTGCGCCCAACGGCTCGGCAGGACGGTCGGTCCAGACCGCATCGAGCGGATTTTCATCGACCAGCACAATCGTGCCGCCGATCTCGTGTAGCGCCTTTTCCAGCCGCGACACCTGCGCCACCGTATGCATCCATGGATCGATGCCCAGCCGGAACCCTTTCGGTGCATGGGCCGGGATCCACTTGGCCGGAGGCTCATCGATCAGGTCGCCCGGCGTAAACACGTCGAGATCCACCTGCTGGCGCACTTGCGTGACATAGCGGCCATCGACAAAGACCACGGCCTGGCTCTGCGTTACCAGAACTTCGCCCGCCGAGCCGGTAAAGCCGGTCAGCCAGGACAGGCGTTCGGCTGAGGCTGGAACATATTCACCCTGATATTCATCGGCCCGCGGGATCAGAAAACCATCAATACCCAGCCCCGAAAACCGGTCACGCAGCGCCGCGACACGGTCGCGACCGAATTGAGGAGTGGAGGTAACGTCAAAACTTTGGAACATGAGACTTGTCCGACACTGTCAAAAACTGCTGCCAACCTATAACAGCGGCGCTGAAATGACAGCCTTTCCGTCACCTTTGCCCCGCTTTTCGCCCTATCCGGCCCGTCGGAGGCAGATTGTGACGGTTTTTTGACCACAAAGAGTCTGACAGCATCATAATCGATGCGCTGAGCGCATGGCTCCCATGCCAGCAAAACGCTGTCGCAAATCAGCTAAACCGATTAGAAGCACCGCAACGCAACATGCTAAACATAACCGAAGAGACCTCTGATGACCAGCCCGATCCGCACCTCTGCTCCGACCCGCGCCATGCCGCTCGGCCGTCAGATTGGCCGCAACGGTCTGACCGGCGCTTCTTCCCTGTCGCGTGACATTCTGGCTGGCGATGCCCGCACTGGCACCGTCCGCAACGGCTCGGTTCGCGCTGCAATCTAATAGCATCCTGAAATGGCCTATGCGACGCTACCGCTGTGGAGGCGGGTCGAGCGGCCATTTACCTGTCGAAGACAGTCCCGGCTACGGGACCCGCTTGAGCCTCTCCTCCCAGGGTTCGCGGGTTGATCAGGGAAACCTGATCGAGAAAAAGGCGGCATGGCGGTGCCGCCTTTTTTGTTTTTTGTGAAAAGCGACATTTCTGAAAACGCCAGTCTGATGGCACAAGTCTGCCGGGAGTTAGCCCGCACAAGCCATGCGCGTTATTCACTGCTGCACCGCACACAATCATCGCAGGCCGAAAACCACTTAAAGGTCGGACTATTGCAGGTGAATAGTGACCCAGCCATTGCGCCAGATGGTGCGCACATGCTTCACCCCCGCGCCATTATAGGCGGCGATCACTTTCCAGCGCTGCGATGCCAGAATGCCGGAGAGGATGACGGAACCGCCCGGAGCCAGATGAGTGACGAGCTGCGGCGCCATCTTCATCAGAGGGCGAGCAAGAATATTGGCGATGATCAGGTCGAAAGGCCCGAATTCACCAAAAGCCGTTGAATGGAAGCCCGGAGCGGTGCGCCACTCGATACCGTTGGGGACGCCGTTGCGCGTGCCGTTTTCCTTGGCCACCCGCACCGCGATCGGATCGATATCAGTGGCCAGTACCGGCACGTTGACCAGCTTGCGCACAGCGATGGCCAGAACACCGCTGCCGGTGCCCAGATCCAGCGCGTTGCGGGGCCTGCGGGCACGCACCACGCTATCGATCATTTCCAGGCAGCCAGCCGTCGTGCCATGATGGCCGGTGCCGAAAGCCTGACCGGCATCAATCTCGATGGCCAGATCATGGGGACGGACCTTATCGCGGTCATGGGAGCCATGCACCAGAAACCGCCCGGCCCTGACAGGCGTCAGGCCTTCCAGCGATTTGGCGATCCAGTCGATATCGGGGATCACTTCACGCTCGACCGGCAGATCCGGAAATTCCGCGACCAGCGCCGCATTCACCCGCGCCAGTATATCGTCTTCCTCATCGAACATCAGGTAGATCGATGTTTCCCAGATATCGCGTTTTTCATCGACTTCCGTGGTGGCAATCGCATAATCCTCTTCGCCGAACTCCAGGCTCAAGAGGTCGAGAATGTGATTGGCCTGCACTTCGGTGGTGCTGGTGAAAAAACGAAGTTCGCTCACGGTCGATATTCCCTATGGGGCGGGCTGATTAAACGCCCACGTTCCTGCCGCTTCCGGTACAACGCCTGACGCGCCGTTGCAACATCAAAGCAGGACAGGCATCGCCTCTCCAAGTATCGGCGAGCGGTCAGCCCTTCATCAGCTTTTGCAGCTTCTGGACGGCGGTTTCCGGGTTTTCACCATAGGCAATCGTGCCTTTGAACCGGCCCTGCGCATCCAGCAGAAACACCGAGGCTGTATGGTCCATGGTGTAATCGCCGTTCGGATTGGCCTCATCGACCGGCACTTTCTTGGCATAGACACGGAAGCCCTTGACCATCTCCATGACCTTGTCGGGCGCTCCGGTGATGCCGGTAATCCGGTCGGAAACATTCGAAACATAGGTATTCAGGATCTCGGTCGTATCGCGTTCAGGATCGACGGAAACGAAATAGGCATTCAGATGGCCGCCCTGCGGATCGACCTGTTTCAGCCAGCCATCCAATTCAAACAGGGTGGTCGGGCAGACTTCGGGGCAATGGGTGAAGCCGAAGAACACCGCGCTCGGCTTGCCGCGCAGCACCTGCTCGCTGACGGCCTGTCCCCGCTGGTCGACCAGTTGAAAGGGCACGCCATAGGCCGCCTCGCCCACCGTGCGGCTCGATTGGCCAATTTCAAGCGTCAGATACCCCAGCAAAGCTGCCGAGGCCGCCACCAATATCCAAAGCCCGATCCGCAGTCTCTTCATCGCTTCACTCAATGTTTATTTCCAAAGACCAGCATTTCCAAAGCCCGGCGGCATGATTAAACGCGCCCGATCCACGCTCTTCCATACAAGCCGAGGGATAGGCAAGGCAAATCAAACAAACCGCAAAGCTGGAAAATCCAGTGCCGCACCCCCGAGACATATCGTCGCCCGCAACCGTGCTGCGGGCTTATGGCGACGACCAAACCACAGGAGTTGTGTGGCGCTGGATAGAATTAAATCATCAATCGGGAATAGTATTAGTAGAAGCTTAATAGTCTTGAGAGACAGTCATCCTGCATGTCGGCCTTACGCCGTCAGGACATGATGTCCTTGGAGGATTGCTGCAAAGATCGCTGACCGGCAAAAGGCTGGACGTGAAAGATGCGGCGGTTTCAGCAATGACAGCAGCCCTTCCTTGGGGAGAGCGCAGTCCTTCTAAACTCCGCACAGCATGTTCCATAGGACCGACCCGGTCACGTCAACTGAGCCATGCGGGGATATTCATGAGCAACGCAATTTCCGGCCGAGGCCTTTCCGTCGGCCAGCGTCTGATGACCTTGGGCGGCGCTGCCATCTGCGCCATCGCGGCCATGCTGGCCGTCGGCTATTACAAGAGCAGCCAACTGGATCACTCGTTGAACCGGGCGATAGAACTCAAGAACAAGCTCGAGATTGTCAACGAATTGCGGCTTGCCAATGGTGAGATCACCCTTGCCGCAATGGATACGATCATTGACCGCGAGGAAGGCAAAGTCCAGCCGGACCGCCAGAGCATTTTCGACAAGGCTGGCGTGGCGCTTGCCAATGGGTCTGCCACCGTCAAGCAGGTCGCCGCAGATGTGGGACAGTCCGCAAATATAGCAAGCTATGACAGCGATGTGCAGAAGCTCCGCCAGGAAGTCACGGTAGAATTGAAGAAACTGGTGGAAACCCAGGCTCCGGAAGAGGATTATGCCCGGATTGACGATGTCATCGATGGCGCCGGCGGCAAGCTGAGCGACACGTTGGCCAATCTTTCCTCCGCCGCTGGCAAACTGGTCGAAAGCCGCGTGGCTGCCGCGACTGAGGCGTCCAGAAGCGCCATCACCATGCAGATCACCATCGGTTTGATTGCATTTTTCCTGGTTCTCGGATTGCAGATCATCCATGCCCGTTCGGTCGTCAACGGCATCCGCAATGTCCGCACCAGCCTCAAGAATATTATCGACGGCAATTATGACAGCGAGATCCTCGGTCTGGCGCGCGGCGATGAAATCGGTGACATTGCCCGATCGGCTGATATTTTCCGCCAAGCCGTCATCGACAAACGCACGCTGGAAGCCGAGGCTGAAGACAGCCGAAAGAGCCGCGAAACCGAGATGCGCGAGAGCGAGGCCGCAGCCGCTGCCGAGCGCGACCGGATGAAAGCCGCCGTCGATGCCTTGGGCAAGGGCCTGAACCGACTGGCCGAGGGCGATTTGCAGGCAGTGGTCGATGAAGCTTTCCCGCAGGAAGTCGAACGCCTGCGCACGGATTTCAACCTTGTCACCACCCATCTGCGCAATGTCATGGGCGAAATTTCCATCAACTCCAGTTCCATCCAGGCCAATGCCAATCAGATGCGCTCCGCCGCCGACGATCTGGCGCGCCGCACCGAACAGCAGGCCGCATCGCTGGAAGAAACATCGGCAGCACTGGCTGAGATTACCGAAACGGTTCGCACCAGCACGCAGCGCGCCGAAGATGCCAGCCACATGGTCGATAATGCCAAGACCTATGCCGAACAGTCCGGTGCCGTCGTCTCCGACGCCATGGCTGCCATGGAGCGGATTGAAAGCGCCACCGGCGAAATCGGCAAGATCATCAACGTCGTTGACGAGATCGCCTTCCAGACCAATCTTCTGGCGTTGAATGCCGGCGTCGAAGCCGCCCGCGCCGGGGATGCAGGCAAAGGCTTTGCCGTGGTTGCCCAGGAAGTGCGCGCCTTGGCCGGACGCGCTGCGGAAGCCGCCCGCACCATCAAGGATCTGGTCACCAAATCAAGCGACGAAGTGCGCACCGGGGTCGAGCTTGTGACCGCCACCGGCGAGGCTTTGCATAAAATAGGCGAAGATGTGCTCCGAATTAACGATCACGTTAAGTCGATTGTAACCTCGGCGCGCGAACAATCAGTTGGCCTGAGTGAAATCAATTCCGCCGTCGGACAGATGGACCAGGTCACGCAGCAAAATGCCGCCATGGTCGAAGAAACCAATGCGGCAAGTCATACGCTTGCCAGCGATGCAGACAATCTTGGACAGCTCGTTGGGCAGTTCAAGATCGGCGGCGCTGGTGAGACGCGGCCAGGATCACACCAGGCGCGACCGACATCAAGCAGACCTGAGCCGGCAAGACCGACCTCAGCACCGACGCAATCTCCCGCAAAGCAGCTCATGAGCAAGGTTGCGGGGGCTTTCACCAAAGGCAGCGGCTCCGCTCCAGCCCGTGCAACGGCAGCCGCCCCATCAACCGACCACTGGGAAGAGTTCTAAACCATGTCCAATGCCATCAAGCAGTCCGGCGCCTATCTTGAAATCGTTTCCTTCCATCTTGGCGATCAGGAATTCTGTATCGACATCATGGCGATCCGTGAAATTCGCGGTTGGGCACCGGTCACCCCGATGCCGCATACCCCCCCATACGTACTGGGCCTTATCAACCTGCGCGGCGCCGTCATCCCGGTCATCGACATGGCCTGCCGGCTGGGCATGAGCATGACCGAACCGTCCGAGCGCTCGGCCATCATCGTCACCGACATCGCCGGCAAGCTCGTTGGCCTGTTGGTCGAACAGGTCTCCGACATGATGACCATTCGCGGTGAAGACTTGCAGCCCGCCCCGGAAATCATCCCGGAAATGCAGCGTGCCTTCTGCCGCGGCATCGTGGCGCTGGAAAAATCCATGGTCTGCTTCCTCAACCTCGACACGGTTATCGCCGACGAGTTGGCCAACGCCGCCTGATCGGCAAGGTGTCTGGTCGGTCGAGCGTAAGCTCGGTTGAAAAGTCGAAAAAACAAGAAACCGCCGGTTCGGACGTGATGGCACCGAACCGGTGGTTTCGTGCGTTTAAAATTATGATGGTGGCAGGGCTGAAATTGCCGCTATCGGCTCTCTATATGTCTTAAGAGATCTGCACGCTGGTCGCAGTCATGAAACGCGGGGTTCCGCCGCAAAACGGCCTTGGAGTTTTGCGCGACATGGGTTGTTTGGGCATATCGTGATCGCAAAACCGCTGCACACTTTTGCGCGACATGCCTGTAAGGAGAATAATGATGAAGAAAAAACAGATTTCGGCACTTCTAATCGCAGCAAGCCTGGCGATAGGCTTTACAGTGCCCGCAATGGCGGGCGAGCTTACCCTCCCCGACATCCTGTTTGGCAAGCGCTATAATGACGGCGTGTCGGTGGAGCGTATCTATCAGCATCCGCCCGGCCACGGCAATGACCTGCCGCTTCTGGTCCGTTATCCCTCACGCCAAATGATCGAGACATCGCAGGCCGAAGTCAATGGCAACCCCGTGTTGCGCGAGGCCATGAAGGTTCGGGGCATTTTGGTGAAAAACGTCATCTGGGTGCAAACCGCCGCCAATGGCGGCAAGATCGTTTACGTCAAGTAGGTCAAACAAGGTTGTCACTTCACGAGATGCCGCACCGACTGGCAAACCTGTCTGCGCGGATAGAACAGACAACTCGGAGCTCACCTCAAGAAAAGTGGACCTGATTTTCGAGAAAGACATTTGAAAACAAAACAATCGAGAGTCTGTCCGGTTCAATCTGAGCCGGACAGACTCTCGAATATAGAAGTCAACCCCGGTGGCATGGAGGCGACTTTCAACATCTCCAGACTGGTGATCCCAGGAGAAAGATCAGCGGCCTTGGCAGACAAGCGGTAGATCACGAGCTTCGTAACAACCGTCACGTTATCGGAAACGCTCTCAAGCCGGTAACGGCTTAAGGAACAGACGATCCGCAGACAAAAGCGTTACAACAAACCCATGACGCTGCAACTCCCCAGCGCCCCGCTGGGGATTAATCTGCACCATAAGGGCGCACCAATAAAGCCGCGATACGCCCGAATTCGCGGCTCATCCGCTACGAATCCTGACCTTTTTTGGTATTTGCTTTGGCATTCATCAAAGCAAGCCCTACAATCAGGGCTTGCCATTCTTCCAAGTTACGCTCTGATTGAACAGCGGCACGGTCGAAATCGCCATTTTCGCGGACCCGTCCACCACCTGCCGGGAGTGGACGAGATAGACCAGCGTGTCATTGTCCTTGTCATAGATCCGGTTGACGACCAGCGTCTTCCAGATCAGCGACCGGCCCTGGCGAAACACTTCCTCGCCACCTTTCGACAGATTGATATCGCCGATCTCGATCGGCCCGGTCTGGCGGCAGGCGATGGAATTGTTGGATGGGTCCTCAAACCAATTGCCCTTATGCAGCCGATCGATCAGCGAGCGATCAAAATAGGTGACATGGCAGGTAATGCCTTTCACTTGCGGATCGGCCACTGCCTCAACCACGATATCGTTGCCCACCCAATCGACACCGACCTTGCCGACCACATCAGCCATGGCAGGCGTACCAAGAAGTCCTGCAAAAGCGGCAGCCAGCAGCAGCTTAGGTGATTTGAACATAACAGCCTCCGAGAAATACTCAGGCAGAGATATGCTTTCGCCATCACGTTACAAGATGCGCGGCAATGCCATGCCAAAAACCGTCAAGCCGAAACCCGCGCTGGCTTACGCACCGAGCAGGACTGATACCCGCCTGGAAACAGCCGTCCGATGGAAATCCCCATCATGCCAGCAAGCTCGCCCAGGTCCTGCGCGCCCCGGCGCTCCATCATCGCGATCACCGCTTGCGCGCAAACAGACGCGTCTTCGGCTGCATTGTGATGCCGGAAGGACAATTGCAGATGTGCCGCCAGCACATTCAGCCGATGGGAGGGCAATTGCGGCCAGACCTTCTGCGCCAGCTTGACGCTGCACACGTAAGACAGGCTTGGATAGGGCTGGCGATAGAGATCGCAACTTGCCCGCCACACCGACAGGTCGAAGGCGGCATTATGCGCCACCACCATCGCGCCCGAGAAATCATCGGCGAATTCGTCCATTACCTCGGGAAACTCGCCAGCATCCTCGACATGATCAGGCCGGATCCCGTGGATGGCGATGTTGAAGGATGAAAACCGCATGGTCTTTGGCCGGATCAACCGCTCCTCCACCCGCACCACCTGCCCGTTCTCGACAAAGGCCAGCCCGACCGAACAGGCGCTGCCCCGCTCTTCATTGGCGGTCTCGAAATCGATTGCGATGATTTTGGGCTGCAATGGCGTTGACATCGATCCCCTTTATGGTGCGGGAGCGATTCGAGCAATGTGAGGAGGGACGGGCATGTCGAAAATCTCCGGATTCCACTGCGAAATAGACCAACCGGATGAAACCTGCAGCCCAATCGTCATGCTGCATGGCAGCGGCCAGGATGAAACATGCTGGGGAGACATTCCGGCACGCATCGGCCCCGGCTCGCCCATCGTCCGTGTGCGCGGCAATATCATCTGGGAAGGCAAATACGCATTTTTCCGGCGCAATCCGGACAGGACGCTGGATCTGGCCGACCTGGCGCGCTCGGCCAGCGAAATCAGCTTGCTGCTCGAAAGCCTGACGCAACGGTTCGCCGAGCGAAAGCCGATCCTGATCGGATATTCAAATGGCGCAATTCTCTCCGCAGCCGTTCTTCGCGATTTTCCGGACTTGATCGACGGCGCCATCCTGCTGCGGGGCTTATCACCGGCTCCGGCGTCACCCTTTCCTCGGTCCGTGACCTGTCCTGTGCTGGTTATATCAGGCGAAACCGACAGCCGTCGCACCCCTCAGGACGGCGCGATCCTTGCTGAGCAACTCGTGGCGGCTGGGGCACCAACCTCTTATCATCTTCTGCCCTGCGGCCACGGCTGGGACCCGCAGGAACGGGATCTGGCCTTGATGCAGGAATGGTTGCGACATGTGACGAGACGCGCCGTGTCCGGTTCCTGATCCGAGCTGACACGCAAGAGACAAGGACAGGACAACCGAGCGAGCTGAGCGCCCATCAAGCCGCCCGATCACGCCGCCCCGTCGTGACCCCGCCTTGCCTGTCAGCCAGAAGAAAGCGGTCGACGAGCTTTTTCAACCCTTCGGCACTGTCGCTCATCGTGTGAGCTGTGCCGCTACAGGCATTGGCCAGATCTGCATTTTCATGGGTCATCTGGTCCATTTGCCGGACCATGTCGGTCATGTCCTTGAGGCTGGCGGATTGTGATGCGGAGCTGTCGGCTATCGCCTCAATGCCGACGGCGATCCCCGTGATCCGGTTCTGGATTTCGCTTAAGGATTGCCCGGTTCGCCGGACCAGTTCGACACCCTGCGTAACCTCCGCGCTGGAAGTCGATATCAAGGCGTCAATTTCCTTGGCGGCATTGGCAGAGCGCTGCGCCAGATCGCGGACCTCTTGCGCCACGACGGCAAAGCCCTTGCCCGCTTCTCCGGCCCGGGCTGCCTCCACGCCCGCATTCAACGCCAGCAAATTGGTCTGGAAGGCAATTTCATCGATAACGCCGGTGATTGAGGCAATCTTGCCGGAGGCATCCTCGATTCGAGACATAGCCGCCACCGCCTGCTGCACCACGGTGGCCGAACGTTCCACGGCACCACGCACCTCAATTGTCTGGCCCTTCGTTTCGGCACTCCGCGACGAATTGACATCAACATTGCCGCTGATCTGGCTGATCGCCGAAGCGGCTTGCTTCAGGGCCACAGACTGGCTTTCCGTTCTCTCGGCAATCGAGGTCACCTGGTTGTAGAGATCAGCGGAGTTGGCTTTTACATGTTCCACCTTGCCCAGGATATCCGCAACGGTCGACTGGAACAGTCCGAGAGACTTGTTGAGATTGACCCGGAGCGGTTCGAAATCATCGGCAAAAGGATGATCGAGCGTCATACGCAAATCGAATTGCGCCAGCCGCTCCAACGCCGCGCCGAGATCGTCGACGACGTGCTTGAGCGCCTTAGCCTGCACAGCCTGCTCTGCCAATCGCTCCGTCCCTTGCTGCAAGTCGGCTTCGGCGCGCATACGTTCGGCTTCGCGCATCCGCCGCCGCTCGATGGCGGCTTCGCGCAGCACGGCACCGGCTCTCGCCATTTTTCCGACTTCGTCATGCCGGTTCAGGAACGGCACGGTCAGATCGAAATTCCCCTCCGCAAGCACTGTCATGAACCGCTGGAAGTCCTGCATCGGCCCGATGGCGGAGCGGCGGAAAGCATAGAGGCCGACGCAGAGAACGAGGATGGAAACCGCCGTCGCCGTGCCGGCAAGCACCTGCCAGGTCATGGATTTCGACGCTGCATCGTGTTCCACGGTCTGCAAATCTTCATTGGAGGCCTGCACCAGCTTTTCTACCGCGGCCTTTTGCGCCAGAAACAGCGTACGCAGCTTCACCAGACTTTGCCCGGCATCGGCAGCGCGATCCGCTTTCAAGGCCGGAAGCAGAACTGTTTCCACTTCCCGCCAAAAGATGGCGCTTGCGGGTTCCACCTCATTGCGCAGCAGAGTGTCCAGTGCCTTCGGCAGCGTCACGCCGTGCCAGAACGCAATACGCGTGTCAAAGCTTACCCGCAGCCGCGCCAGCTCCTCGGCATTGGCCTGAAGCCTTTGCGGCGCGGCGCCTGCATCCACTGCCGCCACATAGGCCTCGATGACGAAAAGCGGCGGCGGCAGGATATCGGCGATCATGTCCTTGGCATACACAATCCGCTCATAGACCGGCCCATTCACCTTCAGTGTCACCAAGGCATAAAACATAATGCCACTGGACAGTAAAAGCCCGAGAAACAGGCTGGCTCCGAAAAGCGCAAGGCTGCGGGAAAGGCTCAATCGTGCCATGCTGTCTTACTCCATCAATAGCCAAGCGAGGACATTTGCCGTCTGTGCAATCGAGATGATTGAGCGAATACGAACGCTAATATACCCGTTAGTTTTCGAGGATAGTTGTTTAAATATTGCTAATAAATGCGCAGTTTAAATTGTAGATCGAAGAGAAAAACGCCTTTTCGTATCGATGCCTCCGGATGTCTTGACATGCGTCATGTCGTGCGGGACAATTCATCACATGATCGCAAATCGCTCGACCCATCTGATGACCGTCCTCACCACCGTTCCGCAGGGAACGTGGGGCCGTCGTCACATCGTCACGATGTAAAAGCGATCATCCCACAAACCCTGCCGAGTAGAGCAGGGTTTTGAAAGCACCGCTGCTCCCTCGCCTCACTTGGAGACCAGCCGTGCCGGACAATTCCTCTCTCGCACCACCCGCCTCACCCGTTGCTGCAAATGCCCCTCTGGCCACACACGTCTCTGTGGCAGCAAATGCAAGCTGGACGGATGGGCTGCTTATTCGCGCCCAATCACCTGATGATGCCGCTGGCATTGCCGCCCTGCAAAGCCTGCCCGGCGTCCGCGCCGGTACGCTGCGCCTGCCCTATCCGACGGAACAGGATGTCCGCAAATATATCGAAAACCGCCAAGCGAACGGTGTATCGCTGGTCGCGGTGATGGATGATATCGTGGTTGGCAATGCAGGCTTCATGCAGGGCATAGGTCGCCGCAGCCACACGGCCAGTCTCGGCATCGGCGTTCACGATGCCTATCAAGGGCGCGGCATTGGCCGGGCGCTGGTGAGCGAGCTGGTGGCGATTGCCGAGGACTGGCTGAATATTCGTCGCCTGGAGCTAACGGTGTTTACAGACAACGCCGCCGCCATTGCCCTTTACGAACGCCTCGGCTTCATCCGTGAAGGCACCCACCGCGCCTTTGCCTTGCGCGCCGGCGTCTTTGTCGATGCCTATGCCATGGCGCGAGTGCGGGTTTAAGGACTTCGTCCTTAAATTAATTAAGACAATAAAACGCCGCGGCTCTTATCCAAGCGCACGGCGTTTTATTTATCCGACATTGCAGGGACTTTAAAATCAGCTCTTTCCACCGGGACGCTCAGAAGCAGCGCGACCACCGCAACGGCTGCCATCTGAAGCCCTATCATCAGGCTGATTGCAAGATGCATAGGAAACGGCTGACATTCCAATCAGGACCATGATAGACAGAATGATAGTACGCATTTTACCTCCCAAATTATATGGATTAACACGCGCACAATACATATTTTAAAATTTTCGAATATACTTATTTATGGGTGTAATTCTTAAGCCCTATTATCAATTTTGGATTTCATACAAAGCAAGATATCCAAGGACGCGCCTCCCCCCTCTTCACCATTCCACCCCTTTTTCCACCGTCCCCCTGTACTTTCCGTGGTTGGGAGGGTAGGAACAGCCCAAACATGCCCGCAATCGGCGGGCGTCGTGCTTTTTGGCGCGACCTGAAGACAGACATTTCGAGAGATGACCCCCATGACCGATTATGACGGCATCGTCCCGGCGATTGCCGAGGCCTTGCGCAAACGTGGCTACGCCACCCTCACCCCCGTTCAGCAAGCGATGATCGATACCGATCTCGAAGGCCGGGATGCGCTGGTTTCGGCCCAGACAGGCTCCGGCAAGACAGTGGCTTTCGGCCTGGCGCTGGCTCCGACCCTGCTGGGTAGCGAAAACCGTTTCGGTCGGGCCGTCAAGCCTTTGGCGCTGTGCATTGCGCCTACCCGCGAGCTGGCCTTGCAGGTACAGCGCGAGCTGGAATGGCTCTATGAAAACACCGGCGCGATTTTCGCCACCTGTGTTGGCGGCATGGACATTCGCAATGAGCGCCGGGCGCTGGAGCGTGGAGCGCATATCATCGTCGGCACGCCGGGCCGGTTGCGCGACCATATTACCCGCCGTGCCCTTGACCTCTCCGGCCTGCGCGCCGTGGTGATGGACGAGGCTGACGAAATGCTGGATCTCGGCTTCCGCGAGGATCTGGAATTCATCCTGAAAGAATCGCCGGACGAGCGCCGCACCCTGATGTTCTCGGCCACCGTGCCGCGCTCCATCGCCGATCTGGCCCGCAGCTATCAGCGCGATGCCAAGCGGATCGAGACTGTTTCTGAACAGAAGCAGCATATCGATATCGAATATCGCGCCATGCTGACCGTGCCTGCCGATAAGGAAAACGCGATCATCAACGCGCTGCGCTTTTATGAAGCCCGCAACGCCATCGTGTTCTGTTCCACCCGCGCCAATGTCAACCATCTGACCGCCCGCCTGCACAATCGCGGCTTTTCCGTCGTGGCCCTGTCGGGCGAGCTTTCGCAGAGCGAGCGCACCCATGCGCTGCAAGCCATGCGCGATGGCCGCGCCCGTGTGTGCGTCGCGACAGACGTTGCGGCCCGTGGCATCGACTTGCCGGGCCTGGAACTCGTCATCCATGCCGACCTGCCGACCAATTCCGAAACCCTGCTGCATCGCTCCGGCCGCACAGGCCGCGCCGGTAACAAGGGCGTCTCGGCGCTGATCGTGCCGATGAGCCAGCGCCGCAAGGCCGAACGCATCCTGGGCGGCGCCAATGTCCAGGCTGCCTGGGTCAAGCCACCTTCCGCCGATGAAGTGATTGCCCGCGACGATGAGCGCCTGCTGGCCGATCCGGTGTTCAGCGAAGCCATTAGCGAGGAAGAAGCCGCCACCATCGCCCGGTTGCTGGAAGCCCACGGTGCTGACAAGATCACGGCTGCCTATCTGCGCGCCTATCGCAGCACTCGCTCTGCCCCGGAAGACCTGATGGAGGTCAAGATCCAGGCGGAACGTCCGCGCCGCGAGAATGACACCTATGAGCCCAACACCCCGCCGCGCCCGCGCAGCGAGTTTGGCCCCAGCGTCTGGTTCTCGCTGTCCGTTGGCCGCCGCCAGAGTGCGGAGCCGCGTTGGCTGATCCCCATGCTGTGCCGCAACGGCAATATCACCAAGAACGAAATCGGCGCGATCAAAATGCAGCCGGAAGAAACCTTCGTGGAGATCGCCCAGGCCAATCTCGACCAGTTCCTGACGGCACTTGGCCCCAACAAAACGCTGGAACGCGGCATTATCGTCAAGCAATTGCCTGGCATGCCCGACTTCAACGCGCCGCCAAAGGAGCGCGCAGCCCGTCCGCCACGCGACGATAGCGACTTTGCCGAACGCAAGCCCCGCGCGCGCCAAGGCGACAAGAAGCCCTATGCCGCCAAGGCGGAAGCCACCGAGCGCCGCCCCTACAAGGACGACCTGGCCAAGGCCGATGACGATGTCTGGGGCAACCCCAAGCCTGCGTCTTCCTTCAAGAAAAAATCCAATGCCGCTGGCGACAGCCGCAGCTGGGACAAGCCCAAGGCCGATTGGGCGGGCAAGCCCAGAGGTGACAAGCCAGCTTATGCGGGCAAGAGCGATAAGCCCGCTTATGCAGGCAAGGGCGAGAAGCCCGCTTATGCAGGAAAGCCAAAGGGCAAGTTCGAAGGCCCGGCTGGCGGCGCCAAGAAAAGCTTCAAGCCGAAAGGCTGATTATACCCGCCATTTTGATAGATCAGCAGCCCGGAAATCACACCTGATTTCCGGGCTGCTGCGTTGAAGGCTTGTTTTTTCAAAACCGCACCAAGTGCGAGATCAGACATTACAACCAAAAATAGTTTATCCTTTCCGTCCATCAAGAGTTGACGGGGAATTTTAGAAACTTCATGATTGCGCCCGAAGGTTGCAAATTTGTGCTGCCTGCTTAACGCAGAGCGCAGGAAAACCCTCGAAATTTCACAGAAAATCTCATTCTCCTTTCCATGAAGGAAGGGGCTCTTTTTCCGATCGAGCCGACCTTGATCATGACGTTCCCGGCCGCTCGCCACCCTCTCTTCAATGACAGGATTGCGATGTCTTACTCGATTTCCCGCCGCACGCTGCTGCGCGGCATGACAGCCCTGGCCGGTTCTTTTGCGGCTCCATCTCTCGTCACCGGTTTCAGCACTGCCCAGGCGGCCTACCGGACCAGCAAGCCCAATCTGCCGACCGGTTTCGGCAAGGGCAAAAGCGTGGCCATCCTAGGCGCTGGAGTTGCCGGGCTGACGGCTGCCCTAACACTGGCCCGGAGCGGCTTTTCCGTTCAGGTCTTTGAGGCCGACAACCGCTATGGCGGTCGCAGCCTGACGGTGCGCCCGACGAACGAGCACTACAAGAGCTGGTGGTTCAAGAATTATCCTGGCACGCAGGAATTTTCCGAGATGTATGTGGACCGCTATCAGGAGACAGCAGACAGTCCGGCGCCCGACCTGCAAATTTGCCAATTCATGGACGACGCCTGGGCCGCGAAGAAATATGCTGGCAAGCCAGTCGAGCTTTACCTGAATGCCGGGCCGGGCCGCATTCCTTCAAACCATGTCAATCTCATCGCCCTTTGCCAGGAAATCGGCGTGTCGCTGGAGCCTTACTTCTTCCAGTCGATGTCCAACCTGATGCAGAGCAAAGAGTTCAACAACGGCGCGCCGGTATCCTTCGCCCAGGCCACATTCAGCCTCTATAGTGAAATGGCGGCGATGATGTACAAGGTGACGAAAGAAGGCGTGCTTTTGCAGGGCGATACCAATGCCGTGACCCGCGAGAAGCTCAAGGATCTCTACCGTGTTTTCGGGGACCTGACAGGCACCGGCGAGATCCAGACAACGACCCGGCTCGGCTTCAGCCATCTGCCCGGCGGCTGGCGCGATGCGCCAAAGACGCGGGATGCCATCGGGCTCGAAAAGATCCTCGATTCGGGCTTCGTTGGCGATCCCACGGCCAATCCGGAATTGACGCCCGGCTCCTTCCTGTTCAACAGTTTCAACACGGATTGGCAGCCAACCTTGATGCAGCCGGTTGGCGGCATGGACCGGATCTGGCAACAATTGCTGCTTCAGGATGTTCCGACCACGGCCCTATGGAAAAAGGGCAGCAAACCTCGGCACCCCAAACTCGGCCATCTGGTGCAGCTCAAGACCAAAGCGTCGAAGATCGCCTCCGCTGGGGAAAAAGTGGTCGTGACCTATGAAACGGCTGGCCGGAAAGCCGAACAGGCCCAGTTCGATTTTTGCATTTCCACCATGGCGCCTTCCCTGCTCAACACCATCATTGGCGATTACCCGGTCCCGCCCGACTTCCGCAAGGGCCTCGAAGCCTTTTCCAAGACCGGAAACTGGAATGATAAGACCCCCAATCTCTGGACGCCCGCCATCAAGGTTGGTTGGCAGGGCAAGGATCGTTTCTGGGAAACGGACAGTGAAATCTATGGCGGTATTTCCTGGACAACGGATATTATCGGCCAGATCTGGTACCCTTCCGAGGATTTCACCGCCCATACCGGCGTGCTGACCGGTGCCTATAACCGTGGACCGCTGGCGGTAGACTACGCAAAGCTGAACAATACCCAGCGCGTCGAAACCGCCCGCCAGGGGCTTGGCCTGCTGCATCCGGGAAAGACCGACCAAGTCTATCGCGGCGTCTCCATTGCCTGGCAATATATGCCACACCAGGTCGGCGGCTGGGCTTCTGATACGGCGACGACAGACGAAAAAGCCTATCAGCAGATCACCACCTTCGAGAAGAACGGCCGCTTCTTCTGCGCGGGCGATACCTGGAGCTACCTGCCCGGCTGGCAGGAAGGCTCCGTCACGTCAGCCTATTGCGCCGTCAACGCCATCGCCCGGACCATGGACCCGGCCAAATACAGTGATTGCGCCTGCTTCCAATGAACCGATCGCCGCCGGGGACGGAGTTCCCGGCGGCTGTCAAATAACGCTTCCTTGTTCCCGCAACCTTACCTCCAAAACGAAATCGCTTGCGGCAAACAGCACATGCCAATAAAGTTGCATCATGCAACCAATATGGAAATGGTATGATGCAAGACCATTCACAAGTCGAAGCTATCCGAGCCTCATCACGCCAGCTAGTCCGTGAACTCGGCTTTATGGGAGAAGATTTTGCTGGAACGGATCTTCCTCCATCAGCCGTGCATGCCTTGATAGAGATCGATGCGTGTCCTGACATCACCGCCCGCGACCTCGGCCATCGTCTTCGCCTTGAGAAGTCAAGCGTCAGCCGGATGCTCCGCAGGCTCATTTCATCGGGCGATCTGTTGGAAGAGGTGGATAAGGACGATTCCCGGATCAAGCGGTTGCGCTTGAGCGAAAGCGGGCAGAAGCGAACCGAAACCATTCATGCGTTTGCGCGCCATCAGGTTTCAAATGCTTTGAACCGATTGAGACCCCACGAAAATCTCAGGGTTCTTGACGGGCTTCGCCTGTATGTTCAGGCTCTTGCCAATCGGGGCGACGCGACCGCACCCGAAATTGAAATTGCCCAAGGCTACAGACCAGGACTCATTGCCCGTATCACGCAGATGCATGCGCTCTACTATTCACGAATGGCAGGCTTCGGACTCCATTTCGAACGCGTTGTCGCAACTGGCCTCGCCGACTTTTGCAATCGTCTGGGGAACTCGAAAAATGCCATCTGGCTGGCCATGCAATCGGGTGAAATCGTCGGCTCCATCGCAATCGATGGCGAGGACCTGGGAGCCAAAACAGCCCATCTGCGATGGTTCATCATCGATGATGGCATGCGCGGCGGAGGCGTCGGGCGTCAATTGCTCTCCGCCGCCCTCGCCTTTGCGGATGAGAAAGGCTTTGAAGAAACGCATCTTTGGACGTTCAGCGGCCTGACGGCGGCGCGACATCTTTACGAAAGCCACGGTTTTGTTTGCGTCGAGGAACGCACTGGCAATCAGTGGGGAAGCAAAGTGCTGGAACAGAGATTTGTCAGGCGCCGGCCTTCCTAGAGCATGTCGCGCAAAAGTGTGCAGCGGTTTTGCGGTAACGACATGCGTAAAAACAAAAACTTAAAGCGTGTTGCTTGAGGCTGATAAGCCGCAACACGCTTTAGAGTTTGCCTTAGGAAAAGTGGACCCCGGCTTTCCCGAAAAGACAAACGAAAACAAAAAACGAGAGTCTGTCAGGTTTCATTTGAACCTGACAGACTTTGTATACTGGCAGAGCAGGAATCGGCTTTGCATCCAGATCTGGATACCATCAGGGAGATAGACTCCCTTTCGGCTTACTTGGCTCCGAAAACAAACTTACCAAGTCTGCAAAGATCGGCCTTGGTCATCAAGTCATAATAGCCAGAATCCTGCTCCATCTCGCCCAGCACACCATATTTGCAGGTGCCATCGTTAGGGACAGAGACAACCCGGCTCTGGCCCTTGCCAAGGCTGTGGCCGTTCAAGACCTCCACCTTACCGCCCTTGCCGTCCAGAGAACGGAAGGTCAATCGGACAATCGCCGACTGGGTTTTGTTGACGAACAGAAAACGATGGCTGCCGGAAGCAGCAGAAACCGTCGAGGCCATAGCCATAGCAGCCACGCCCAACACCAAACCTGTCAATAAACGCATAATGTCCCCACGATAAACATGCCGTCGCAAAACCGTCGGGCGGCGTTACAAGTCGGCATAAAAGATCAAAACCTCAAGGTGCCCCGTCCCGATACCCCTCGGCGGAAGCAACCCTGGCACAGATTTTCTGTGTGCATTGAAAGACATGCACCCGGGCAAGGGATATTGCAACAGGCCCGGTGGAGCAATTTTGGGGCCTGTTGCAACACGGTAAATACCTTATCCCAGCAGGCCGGAAGGCTCAGATTTAACCGCCGATCAACGCCAGCCACTCGTCCTCGGTCATGACAGTCACGCCCACCTCACGGGCCTTGTCCAGCTTGGAACCAGCACCAGGGCCAGCGACCAGATAATCGGTCTTTTTCGAGACCGATCCGGCCACCTTGGCACCAAGGCTTTCGGCCCTGGCCTTGGCCTCATCGCGGGTAAAGCGCTCCAGTGAGCCAGTGAAGACCACGGTTTTCCCGGCCACCGGGCTATCGCTTGCCGTAACGGCTTCTGCATCCAGTGGAGTCACTTCCTTCAACAAGCGGGAGACAACTTCAAGATTGCGAGGTTCCTTGAAGAATTCAACCATGGAGGCGGCGACGACTTCGCCGATGCCATCGATGCTGTTCAACTCGTTCCAGGCCTCACCGAATTTCGGGGCTGCCTCTTGCATGGCGTCAGCAAACGCCTGATAGGAGCCATAGGAGCGGGCCAGCAGCTTGGCGGTGGTTTCGCCGACATGACGGATGCCAAGCGCGAAGATGAAGCGGTTGAGGGCAATCTCGCGGCGCGCATCGATGGCGTCGAACAGTTTGCGCACGCTGACCCGGCCAAAACCGTCGATATTTTCAAGTCGGGTCAGTGACGAAGCTTCCTGCCGCTGTTTGAGGGTGAAAATATCCGGCGCAGTGCGGATCATCAACGCTGGGTCTTCACTCTCGAAGAAGAAATCCACCTGCTTGGTACCCAGCCCTTCAATGTCGAAGGCATTGCGGGAGACGAAGTGCTTGATGTGCTCCTTGGCCTGCGCCGAGCAGACGAAACCGCCCGTGCAGCGGGTCACGGAATCCAGCTTGCCGGTCTTCTCGTTTTTCTCGCGCACCGCATGGCTGCCGCAAACCGGGCAGGTTTTCGGAAATTCGTACTTTGCCGAACTCTCAGGCCGCTTTTCCAGAACCACATCCAGCACCTGCGGAATGACGTCACCGGCCCGCTGGACGATGACAGTATCGCCGATGCGAATGTCATGGCCTTCCGCGCGGATACGCTCGCCGCCATTGCCGATACCCTCGATATAATCGGCATTGTGCAGGGTCGCATTGGTCACGACCACGCCACCGACGGTAATCGGCTCCAGCCGCGCCACCGGCGTCAGCGCGCCGGTGCGGCCCACCTGAATGTCGATGGCCTCCACTGTGGTAAAGGCCTGTTCCGCCGGGAATTTGTGGGCGGTGGCCCAGCGTGGCGAGCGTGACCGAAAGCCGAGCCGGGCCTGCAAATCCAGCCGGTCAACCTTATAGACCACACCATCGATGTCATAATCCAGATCGGCTCTCTGAAGGCCGATCTCACGGTAATGGGCGATGATCTCCTCAACCGATGTCAAACGACGCGTGAGCGGATTGACCGGGAAGCCCCAGCGCTTAAAGGCATCCACCATGCCCGATTGGGTCTCGGCAGGCATGGTGCTCATCTCGCCCCAGGCATAGGCGAAGAATTTCAGCTTGCGGCTGGCGGTGACTTTCGCGTCGAGCTGGCGCAGCGACCCGGCAGCCGTATTGCGCGGGTTGACATAGGTCTGGCGGCCCTCGGCCTCCATCTGGGCGTTCAGCGCCAGAAAGTCGCTTTTCGCCATATAGACCTCGCCACGCACCTCCACCACGTCGGGGGCATCAGCGGGAAGCTCGGTCGGGATTTCCTTGATGGTCAGGATATTGGCCGTGACGTTTTCGCCCGTCGTGCCATCACCGCGCGTCGCCGCCGTCTTGAGTTTGCGGTTCTCATAGCGGATCGACATCGACAGGCCGTCGATTTTCGGTTCGGCGGTAAAGGCGATGGAATTATCCGGCATCACGCCCAAAAAGCGATAGACCGAGGCCACGAAATCCGCCACGTCCTCATCGGAAAACGTGTTGTCCAGCGACAGCATCGGCCTTGCATGGGTGATCTGCGAGAAAATCCCGGCAGGTGCCGCACCCACCCGCTGCGACGGACTATCGCTGCGCACCAAAGTCGGAAACCGCGCCTCGATGGCATCGTTGCGCCGCTTCAAGGCATCGTAATCAGCATCGGAAATTTCCGGCTGGTCGTTACCGTGATAAAGCGCATCATGATGGGCAATAGCGGCGGCCAACCGGATGAGTTCCTGCCCGGCCTGCTCTTCGCTGAGGTCTTCGACCGGGATCAATGCATCCGCCATGACTGTCTCCTGACTATAGTCTTTGTCCGGTCTTAAATGAAAATTTCCGGATTAAAAACTCTCATCCGACAGCTTCTACCGTCTTGTCCAGATCGATCCACGCTTTCAGCGGCAGATGGTCGGAGGCAAGCCGCGCCAGCGGACTGTCATGCACCTGCATGTCAGCAATCAGGCCGGGGCGGTTGGTCATAATCCGGTCCAGTGCGAGAACCGGCAGCCGGGCCGGAAAGCTGGGAACAGGCGGTGGCAGCGGGCCGAACAGCGGCTCAAAACGGGTGAGCGCCGAGCCCGGCCCGACACGCCACTCGTTGAAATCCCCCATCAGCACGGTCGGGCAATCGGCCCGCTCGCGCATCAGCTTCAGGATGAAATCCGCCTGCTGACGCCGCGCCCAGCGCAACAGGCCGAGATGGGCAGCAATGATCCTGAGTTCACGTCCGCCATCGAGATCGATTTCCGCCACCACCGCGCCGCGTGGCTCCAGCCCCGGCAACACGAAAGGATGGACATTGCGCACGACGCCTTCGCGAAACAGCAGCACATTGCCACGCCAGCCATGGCTTTTCGGCAGGCCCGCCACTGGCACACGGGTCAGGCCAGCCTCGCCCTGCAAGCGGGCGAGATCAAGCAGCCCGATGCGGTCGCCGAACCGCTGATCGGCTTCCTGAAGGGCGATCACATCAGGGCCAATCTCGCGGATCACATGCAGCACCCGTTCCGGATCGAACCGGCCATCGACGCCCACACATTTATGGACATTATAGGAGGCGACCAGAAGCCCAGGCGAGCCGGCTGGTCGCTCCCCGTTGATGGGCGAGGCAGGACGGCTGCGGCGATTGCGCAGCGAGGTCAGCATTTGCGCGCGCAGAGTATGGGTTTGCTTTTTCATGCTCACTCAAAAAATAGGAGGCAGAACGCCAATGTCCACCCGCATTACAAAGCCAGAGAGCCCAGCCAAAGCACTCTTTGCATCAGTTTCAACAGGAACGGGCGGGCATGCAAGCTTTCCAGCGTCACTTCCTCGGCCCCTTCCCGACTTTCATCCATGCGTCGCGCCACGAAGGCGGCGAAATTATCGTCATAGACTTCCAGGTCGATTTCGAAATTCAGCCTGAGCGACCGGGCGTCGAGATTGGATGAACCGACAAGGGCCCATTTATCATCGATGACAAGCAGTTTCGAATGATCGAATGGCCCGGTTGAACGAAAGATCCGGCAGCCATCCCGAATGATCTGTTCGAATTGCGCGGTCATCGCATGGCTGACGACAGCCAGATTGTTTTTCGACGGTACAATGATTTCCACCGCCACCCCGCGCCGGGCCGCCGTCGCCAGTGCCGACAGGAAAATATTGTCCGGCAGAAAATAAGGCGACAGGATCCGGATGGAGCGCTCGGCGACGGAAAACGCCCCTGTCAGCACCCGGTGATTGCTCTCCAGATGCGCATCCGGCCCGGATACCACGGCACGGGCGTAAGGCGTCTCGCCGGCCTCACCGGCAGCAAGATGCAATTGCCAGGCTTCGCCGTTCAGGGCCTCGTCGGTCTCGAAATGCCAGTCGTCGGCAGCCACCGAAAACAGTTCGGCCACCACAGGCCCGGTCACGTGAAAATGTGTGTCGCGGGCCGCATTCGGACCCACAAAGGCCTCGCGGATATTCATGCCGCCGAAAAAGCCGACCGCACCATCCACCACTAGGATCTTGCGATGGGTGCGCAGATTGGCATAGGGCAGTCTCAAGCCGACAATGACCTTGCCATTGAAGGACGCGACCGTGATGCCGCCATCGGCGAGATAGCCGACAATACTCGGCACGCTATAGCGCGCGCCCACCGCATCGATCAGCACCCGCACCTCGACGCCCCGCTTGCGCGCCGCAATCAGGCAATCGGCAATGCGCAGGCCCACGCTGTCCCTGTCAAAAATATAGGTTTCCAGCAGGATGCTATGCTGCGCCGCCTCGATGGCCGCGCACATTGCATCATAGGCCTCATCGCCGCTGGCAAGCGGTGTCAGGCGATTGCCGGATGTCAGCGGATGGCGGGTAACACGTTCGCCCAGATGCCGCAGCGCTTCCAAGCGCCGGCCGAATTTTGCCTTCACCTCGCCTTCGGGCACGGCATAATGGGCCAGAATGCCGTCCATCTGGCTACGGCGCAATGCCCGGCGCGCCATATAGGAGGCGCGGCGCACACGGTTGATCCCCGCCACCGCATAGATCAGCGTACCGATAATCGGCGACAGGATGATAACCCCGACCCAGGACAGCGCCGAACGCACATCACGCTTGGTCATCGCCGCATGCACGGCAGCCACCGTCCCCATCACAGTGGAAATCACGGCAAGAAGATGCGGCCAATAATGGGAAATAAGGTCGAGCATCACTTACCAGTATGAAGAGGATAAAGCCGCGCGGACGCGCAGCATGCGGCAAAACGAAGATTGGCGCAAACGTCTGACGTGAGGATTTGTTCCTCCCTTACACCTCGGCCTAACGACAGGATCACAAGATCGATCGGCAATCCGTCAGCGTCAATGGTCTCCGGCCAGAAGCTTGGCCGCCGCTGCTCTTGCCTCATCCGTCACCGAAGCGCCTGCCAGCATCCGGGCAATTTCCTCGCGGCGGTGGTCGGGGCCGATCATCGCAACTTGCGTGGCGATCTTTTCCGCATTGCCGCTGGCTGGCCCCTTGGAGATCAACAAATGCGTGGCGGCGCGGGCGGCCACCTGTGGCGCATGGGTCACGGACAGGACCTGGACGCGCTCCGACAGCCGTTTCAGCCGCTGGCCAATGGCATCGGCCACAGCACCGCCGACGCCGGTGTCGATTTCATCAAATACCAGGGTTGGGGCGGAGCCGCGATCGGCCAGCGCCACTTTCAGCGCCAGCAAAAACCGCGATAGCTCGCCACCAGAGGCGACTTTCATGATCGGGCCGGGCCGTGTGCCGGGATTGGTTTGCACATGGAATTCGACCAGATCGATACCGTCGGCCGTCGCATTGTCAGCATCCGCCGTCACCTCGACCATAAAACGGGCGCGCTCCAGTTTCAGGGCCGGTAATTCTTCCATCACTGCGTCGGCCAGCGAAGAGGCTGCATTCTGGCGCTTCTGCGACAGGGATTGCGCACTGGCGAAATAAACAGCCTTGGTTTCGGCCACAGCCTTTTCCAACGCGCCGAGCTTTTCCTCACCGGCATCGAGATCAGCGAGATCGGTGATCATCTTTTCGGCAAGGGCCGGAAGGTCTGCTACAGCGACGGAATATTTGCGCCCTGCGGCCCGCAGCGCAAACAGCCGTTCCTCGACGCGCTCCAGCTCGCGTGGATCAAACTCCGTGCGACGCAGCGCCGATTCGACCTCCATCTGGGCGCTCGATAATGTGTCCAGTGCCGTTCCCAGCAGGCTGACCGTGTCCTCCAGCAGGCCAGGGGCTTCGCCGCTCTTGCGCTCCAGGCGGCGCATCAGCGAGGCGATCATTGGCACGGGCGAAGCATTTCCATTCAGGAATTCACTGGCCTCGGCGATATCGCCCGCGATTCGCTCGGATTTCTGCATCCGGGAGCGGCGCTCGGCCAGATCCTCTTCCTCGCCATCCTGTGGGCTGAGGCCTTCCAGTTCCTCGACCGAGGCACGCAGATAGTCGGCCTCACGGGCCGCAGCCTCGACCTTGGCCTTGTGGATTTTGAAGGCGCGCTCGGCCTCACGCCAGCGGCGATAGCTGTCGCCCAGCGCCTGCGCTTCTTCGGTCAGCCCCGCAAAGGCGTCAAGCAGCAGACGGTGGGCGGCGGTATCCACCAGCGCCCGGTCATCATGCTGTCCATGGATTTCGACTAGATATTGCCCGGCCTGGCGCATCAGCTGCACACTGATCGGCTGGTCGTTGACATAGGCGCGGGTGCGGCCATCGGCGGATTGCACCCGGCGGAAAATCAGGTCGCCATCGTCATCTATGCCGTTTTCGCGCAGCATGATACGGGCCGGATGGCTGATGGCGACATCGAACACCGCCGTCACCTGCCCCTTGTCTTCGCCATGACGCACAAGAGAGCCATCGCCGCGACCGCCAAGGGCCAGCGATAGACTGTCGAGCAGAATGGATTTCCCCGCCCCCGTTTCGCCGGTCAGCACAGACAGACCGGCCGAAAAGTCAAGGTCGAGCCGCTCGATCAAGACGATGTCGCGGATCGAAAGCTGGACGAGCATGAGTGTTCACATCTCTCCGAAGGCGACGGCTAAACCGTCTGGAAAATCAGGATGAGCCCAGAATCTTCTTGCCGGCTCTGGAAATCCAGCTCTCCTGGGCTTCCCGCGGCTCAAGACCACCGGTTTTCAGCAGTTCGAAACTATCCTTGTACCATTTGCTATCAGGATAGTTGTGACCAAGCACGGCAGCGGCCGTCTGCGCTTCCTGCACCACGCCCATGGCATAATAGGCTTCCACGAGACGCGCCAGCGCTTCCTCGATCTGGTTGGTCGTCGGATATTGCTCAACCACATTGCGGAACCTCTGGATCGACGCCAGATATTCCTTGCGCTCCAGATAATAGCGGCCGATCTGCATTTCCTTGCCGGCCAGCTGGTCGCGGGCAAAGCGCATCTTTTCCTGGGCGTCGGACACATATTCAGACGTCGGGTAATTCTTGACCACCTTGTCCATCGCCTCAAGCGTTCTGGACGAGAATTTCTGGTCCTGGGTGACGTTGGGGATCTGGCGCCAGTTGGACAGGCCGATCAGGTATTGCACATAGGCCGAATCCTTGGTCGACGGATACAGCGTCATGTAGCGCGTGCCGGTCGAGATGGCCTCGGTATATTTGCCCTGGCGGTATTTGACGAAGGTGCTCATGACAAGCGCCTTCTGCGACCAGTCTGAGAACGGGTTCTGCTTGTCGACGGCGTCGAACTTACGCGACGCTTCAGCAAGATTGCCCGCCTTGATATTGGCCAGACCCTGATTATAGAGCGTCTCCGGCGGATCGGTCTCAGCGCCGAGCTTGGTAATATCGATATCCTTGTCGGTATTGCAGGCGCTGAGCAGCGGCGCAACGCCGGCGATAGACAGGCAAACGGCAAGCATCCGCGCTGATTTGTTGATCATGGAAGACTTCACTTCACTCATACGACAGATCCCGATTGCAGCGGTGCTTCTAGAAAGCCATCGCTTCCGCTAGGCGTTTTAGCCATAAAGATAACGATAGGGCAACGCAATGGTGATGTTTTAACGCATTTTTATGGCGTAACGCCACAATCTGCTGTTTTATTTTGGACAATATAGCATCGAGCAGAAACCCGGAATCAGCACGATGCGTAAGCTTTTTGCTTTCGTATCGGATTTATCCGAAAACCGGTTCTTAACTTTCGCTCCGATGCTGTAGCATCAGGTGAAATGCCCGAAACCGAACGCACGAAAACGGCGCCTACCGGCGCCGCTTTAATTCAACTGATTCTATGGACCACTTCGCCAAGCCCAAATCCGAGCGACATGATGCAGCGAATCGTCAAGCCGTCCAGGGCGCGAAACCCGGTGCATTGACTGCCACGAATTCCCGGACCCTTGCCTTGCCGCTGCGTGCGCCGGGCGCTTCCACCACTTCATAGGCCGAAGCATCCGACAGCAGCGCTTTCAACGCCAGAGAATTCATCTTGTGACCGCCGCGATAGGAGCGGTAGCAGCCGATGAACTGCGCACCGGCCAGAGCCAGATCGCCAACGGCATCCAGCGTCTTGTGACGGGCGAATTCGTCGGGATAGCGAAGACCTTCGATATTGACGACCTTGTCATCATCGGAAATCACCACGGAATTTTCAAGCGAAGACCCAAGCGCCAGGCCTGCGGCCCACAGGCGCTCGACATCGCGCATGAAACCAAAGGTACGGGCGCGCGACAATTCCTGCTTGAAGCTCTGCGGTGTCAGGTCGCCTTGCCAGGACTGGCGGCCAATCAGCGGGCAATCGAAATCGATTTCCACTTCAAAGCGCGTCCCTTCATAGGGGCGAAACTCAGCCCAGGACGCGCCATTGTCGACCCGAACCGGCTTCATCACTCTGATATAGCGGCGCTTGACACCGAGGCTGACAATGCCAGCCTGCTCGATGGCATCGATATAGACGGCGGAACTACCGTCCATGACGGGGGTTTCCGGTCCATCGACCTCAACCACCAGATTGTCGAGGCCCAGCGAATAAATGGCCGCCATCACATGCTCGACGGTGGCGACCCAATGGGTTGGCGAAGAGCCCAGAACGGTGCTGAGATCGGTATTACCGACCTGCGAGGCGACAGCCTTCAGCTCGGTAACGGAACCATTGGCATGCTGGCGGTGGAACACAATGCCAGTTCCGGCTTCGGCAGGCAGAAAGCTCATGGTAACAGGCTGACCGGAATGCACGCCGATCCCCTTCAGGGTGACCGGTTGAGCGATAGTCGTCTGGAAGCTCAACAAACCGATTGCCATTCACATTCACCTTTCAAGTCTTCAAATCCGATCCGAGGCCTTTAAGGCTGGACCGGCTAGTCATTTGCCCGTCCATGCCCTTGCGTAACCGCCGGGCCTCGTCGCTTCTGAAGCGCCACCCAACCGCTCATCGGTCTGCCTGGCACTCTTCGTTATCAGGGATATACGTTTGGAAACGCAACAATCCAAATCAATGTTTCTTTCCGATTGTTACGAAACCGAATCCTTGAAAAAACCTTGGAAAACTGTGGATTAACAGCACTGTCTCAACAAGAAATCAGACCTGAAATCGGCAACATGCAAGCAGAAACCCGGATCTTTCGATCCGGGTTTCAAAAACGCATCTCTGGCGAGAGACTCAGATTCTGGCAGGTTTACATTGAACCAGCCATCCTCCTGATTTTTTGCTGTCGTCTGTCTTTTCGGGAAAATCGGGCTCCACTTTTCCCTGACAAATCTTAGCTTGACCAAACTTTAGTTCGACTGGCGGCGCAAGAAAGCCGGAATTTCCAGCTGGTCGTCATCATGGGCCGCACGCTGCTGCGGCACCTGACGGCCCTGATCGTCCAGATTGCCACGACGCGGTGCATAAAGGCTGGCTTCCGGCGACAGCGGACGACGCTGCTGCGAGGCCGCAGCCGGTGCTGCTGCCGTCATATCGGAGGCAACATTGTCTTCCTGACGGCCGAGCGAGTTGGTGATGCGGCGCAGCAGCCCCATCGGTCCACGATCCTCGGACGCCTGCTGAGCGGCAGGCTGATTGCGGTGATCAAGCTCGGCCTGCACGACCGGTGAGAAATCCTCGACCTTCGGCATGCGGGACTGTTCTGGCTGGCGCATGACCGGCGCGGCAGGTTCCTGGCGCATGACAGGAGCAACCGGCTCCTGGCGGAAGGTTGGCTGTGGCGCAGCAGCAGGCTGCATGGCAGGCGCTGGTTGCGGTGCACGGGCAACCGGCTGTTCCGGAGCGGCAAACGAGGAGAACAGCTTGCTCTGCGGACGGAAATCGTCAGCAGGCTGGGCGGCGGCAGGCTGCTGTACCTCAGGCTGGGCATGCATGGCGGCCTGACGGGCGACAGCGATTTCCAGTTCGCGTTCCATTTCAGCTTCAGCATTGCGGATCTGCTCGGCGACCGGATCAAGCGGGCGCGTTGCAAAGATCGACGGAGCTGCGGCAACCGGAGCTGGTGCCGGGGCAGCAGCAACAGGTGCTGGCTGAGGCGCAGGAGCGGCAGGAGCAGGCGTAAAGGCTGCAGAAGGACGAATCGCTGACTTGACAGAGATCGTGCGCATTTCAGCACCGCGTGCTTCCAGCGCATTGGCGGCGCGGTCGATGCCGGTGGCAACAACCGACACGCGGATCAGGCCTTCCAGCGCTTCGTCGAAGGTGGCGCCCAGGATGATGTTGGCGTCGGCATCGACTTCTTCGCGGATACGGGTTGCGGCTTCGTCGACTTCGAACAGCGTCAGGTCGCGACCACCGGTGATGGAGATCAGCAGGCCCTGCGCGCCCTTCATCGAGGTTTCGTCGAGCAGCGGGTTAGCAATGGCGGCTTCGGCAGCCTGAAGCGCACGACCTGGGCCGGAAGCCTCGCCGGTGCCCATCATAGCACGACCCATCTCACGCATCACCGAGCGAACGTCGGCGAAGTCGAGGTTGATCAGGCCTTCCTTGACCATCAGGTCGGTGATGCAGGCAACGCCGGAATAGAGAACCTGATCGGCCATCGCGAAGGCGTCAGCAAAGGTCGTCCGGTCGTTGGCAATGCGGAACAGGTTCTGGTTCGGGATAACGATCAGCGTATCAACCGACTTCTGCAACGCATCGATACCGGCTTCAGCCAGACGCATGCGGCGCGCGCCTTCGAAATGGAAAGGCTTGGTAACAACGCCGACCGTCAGGATGCCTTTATTGCGAGCAGCCTGGGCAACGACGGGAGCCGCACCTGTGCCAGTGCCGCCGCCCATGCCGGCGGTGACGAAGCACATGTGGGTGCCGTTCAGGTGATCGATGATCTCATCAATGCATTCTTCGGCAGCAGCGCGTCCGACTTCCGGCTGCGAACCGGCGCCGAGACCTTCGGTGACATTGGCGCCGAGCTGGATGATCCGCTCTGCCTTGGTCATGGTCAGGGCCTGGGCATCGGTGTTGGCAACAACGAAATCCACCCCCTGAAGACCAGCGGTGATCATGTTATTGACGGCATTGCCGCCGCCGCCGCCGACGCCGAACACGGTGATGCGCGGCTTGAGTTCGGTAATATCCGGCTTGTTCAGATTGATGGTCATGTTACCCGTTCCTTCTTTCCCTGGCCGCATCGCCACGCTAGCCATGTCTTGTCTCTTGATCGCGCGCCCCGAATCGATTTTTCACCCGCAAGGCGCAGGTCCTCAAAAACTCTCTTTCAACCATTGTCCCACGCGCATCATGCGGCTGTTGCCGGAGCCAGAGGAGAACAAGCCTCCCTGCCCCACGGCGATCTCCTGATCGGCCACCTGCGGATAGATCATCAGACCTACCGCAGTGGAGAAAGCCGGTCCCTTGGCCGCCACAGGCAGGCCAGAGACCCCCATCGGGCGGCCAATCCGGACATTGCGGGCGAGCATCCGCCGCGCAACTTCCGGAAGACCGGTCAACTGGCTTGCGCCACCGGTCAGAACCAAACGCTTGCCGACCACGGGGCTAAAGCCCGATGCGTGGATTCGGTCGCGAATCATCTCCAGAGTCTCTTCAATACGCGCTTGAATGATTCGCGTCAGCAAAGAACGTGGAACTTGGATCGGTAAATCGCGATCGTCTTCGCCGATTGGCGGAATTGCAACAACATCGCGCTCTTCCGAGCCATTGGCAAAGGCCGAACCATGCACGACCTTCAACCGCTCCGCATCCTCAATGCGGGTCGAAAGACCCCGCGCCAGATCGGTGGTGACATGATGGCCGCCAATGGCGATAGCATCCGTATGGATCAGCTTACCCTCGGCAAACACCGAGATCGTCGTGGTGCCGCCGCCCATGTCGATGGCAGCGCAGCCCAGCTCGACTTCGTCGTCCACCAGAGCAGCAAGGCCGCTGGCGTAAGGCGTTGCCACCAGGCCCTCGACCGTCAGATGGGCGCGGTTGATGCAAAGTTCGAGATTTTTCAGCGCCGGACGTTCCGCCGTCACCACATGCATGTCGACACCCAGCGTATCACCAAACATGCCGAGTGGATCGCGAATACCGCGCTCGCCATCCAGCGAAAAGCCGGTCGCCAGCGAATGCAGCAGCACCCGGTCACGGCGTTGCGACTGGTGGCTGGCAGCAGACAGGACGCGCTTCAAATCGGCGCTTTCCACTTCCTGGCCACCGAGATCGATGGTGGCGGTATAGACGTCCGAACCGATCCGGCCAGCCGAGACATTGACGATCAGGCTGTCGACGGTCAGGCCCGCCATGCGTTCGGCGGCATCGACTGCCAGCCGCACGACGCTCTCCACCGATTCGATATCGGAGATAACGCCGGACTTCATGCCACGCGAACGCTGATGGCCGATGCCGATCACTTCGACATGATGGGTCCGGCCTGGCAGGACATCGCTTTCCTTGCGCGGCGTCAACCGGCCGATCATGCAGACCACTTTGGTAGAGCCGATATCGAGAACCGAAACGACATGGCTGCGCTTATGCGAGAGAGGTTTCATACGGGGCAATCCGAAAGAGGAACCGAAGACGCTCATGTCTCTTTCTCCGCCTTGGCGAGGGCCTTGGCGCGAGCCGTCACCGCAGCCTGACGGCGCACCAGCGCCTCCGGCGTCAATTGGACGGTCATGCGATCTGAGAGGCGAAGGTCAACGGCGGCGATGTCGCGGTCCAGCAATTGGTGATCCGCTTCCATCTTGGCCAGACGCGCCATGGCGCCATCGACATCGTCTTCAGGCAACTTCACCACGACGCCATTGTCGAGATAGAGATCCCAGCGACGGCTGGCGACGCGGACGTAGGCTTTGACACGGCCGGTAATCTGCGGCCAGGTGGCAAACTCTCCGGCGATGTCCTGGGCTGCCACTTCGGCATCACGACCAACGAACAGCGGCAGGGTGGCAAATTTATTGTCACGCAGCGGCGCGATGATGCTGCCGCTCTTTTCGATCAGCGACAGGTCGGTGCCATGCTGCCAGATACCATAGGCCTCGCGCTCCTTGATATTCACCTCGATGGTGCGCGGATAGATCTTGCGAACCTCGACTTGCTCTACCCAGGGGAGATCGGCCACCTTGCGGCGCGCGTCATCGGCGTCGATAGCCACCAGGGAGGTAGCACCATCCAGACCCAGCGATTGCAGCACATCGATTTCGGATGTGTGAACATTGCCCGACAGCTTGACGTCTTCAACCGCAAAACCTGCCGTCGAGGTCATCGCCTCGGCAAAGTCCGGCCAGTGGCCACCCTTGACGATGCCGTAACCACCGACAGCAACAATATAGGCCGCGAAGGAAACCTTCCCGAGATGTTCCGGCACAGCCACCCTGCCCGAGCAGAGGGCGACGACGAACCGCATCAGCCGGCGAACCGGGCGCGGCAATGCCATCAAGCCATCATCCGCCAGGCTGGGCGCGCGATAAGGTGCAGCCTTGCTGCCCTTTGCAGATTTTTTGCCGCTCACCGTGAACACGACGCATCCTCCACCATCCAGCTGACGAATTCACCAAAGGAAATGCCCGCATGCGCAGCCATTTCAGGCACAAGCGAGGTTGGCGTCATGCCCGGCTGGGTATTCACTTCCAGCCAGATCAAGTCGCCATCTTCAGAAAAACGGTCGTCGTAACGGAAGTCGGACCGACTGACGCCACGGCACCCGATCGCGTTATGGGCCCTGACAGACAAGTCTTGTATTTTTTGGTAAATTTTCGGTGAAAGTTGCGCCGGAATGACGTGAGTCGACCCCCCTGCTGCGTATTTGGAGTCGTAATCGTAGAATGTATTGGCCTTGGCGATCACCTCGGTCACAGCCAGCGCCTTGCCATCCATGACACCGCATGTCAGTTCGCGGCCAGCCACATAGGATTCGACCATGACGGTATCGCCATAGCGCCACTCCGACGAGCCAAGGATCTGCGGCGGATGAGACTGATCTTCCTTGACGATCACCACGCCGAAACTGGAACCTTCCCGAACCGGCTTGACGACGTAAGGCGGCTCGATCGGATGAACATTGCCGATCTCAAAGCGCGACATTTGCCGGGCGAAAGCCACGGGAATGCCCGCCGCCGCCGCCACGATCTTTGCCTGCGTCTTGTCCATGGCAAGCGCCGAGGCCAGCACACCGGAATGCGTATAGGGAATGGAGAGGTATTCAAGGATACCCTGAATGGTGCCGTCTTCGCCGAAAGGACCATGCAAAGCATTGAAGACCACATCAGGCTTCAATTCCTGAAGCACGCTGGCGATATCGCGGGTGACATCGACCCGTGTCACGCGGTAGCCGTGCTCCTCAAGCGCCGATGCGCAAGGGGCGCCAGAGGCGAGGCTGACAGGCCGCTCCGACGAAAATCCTCCCAGCAATACGGCAACATGCTTCTTAGCCATTCACGCACCCAAACAAAACAATCGCGGTTTTCCGCCTTACCTTTGCGCCCGACTTGCGGCGCGAATCGCGCCGGTTCATGCACCTGACATGATAAAACGCCATTAAGGTTAACGAACCGTTTACAGGTGTTAACGAGCAAAAATTACTTTTGTTTTTCTGGGAGTTATCGAAGGGCGCCCGAGGGGTTCGGCCCCAAGATGCAAGGCGCAGGGCTGTATTGAAGGAGGTCGTTCCGATGGGTGAAAAAAGAAGACAGCCTACCGGCTACCGTCAGCGACATGAGGGCCGGAACAACAAAAAGCCGTGCTGAGGGACAGATGAGATCCCTGTGCAGCACGGCTTCGAATTCATCGATCACGTCAACCCGAACAGGTTCAAAGCGTAATCACGGCTTGGAAACATGCGAGCAGCCCAATACCGAAACGCAACTTAATACGTTTCGATCCGAGGCAGCGCATCCGCATCAGGGTTCCACAACACCTGGAACGCGTCGTCCATCGGGAAGCCGGCAGCTGCATGGCGCGCCGGGTGGCAACGGCCTGCGAACCGGGCACACCAGCGGAGGCATACCGCGGCGAGGCGGCGGCGCGACACAGGATGGCGGTGGCGGCATTGCGCCCGGACCCGGTGGCACAGGACCTGGGCCTGGTGGCGGCGGCGGCATTTGCGCAATGGCTTGTCCCGCCATCAGCACCATAGAACAGACAAACAGAAAACGTCTCATAAAGCCTCTCCGGAAGCCGCACCGAATAAATCCTGTCATTAATGACTAAATCCTATCATTGATGACGGGAAAATATCGGAGCGATTAAGTCAACAAATCCCACAGGTTGCACTTGTCGACATCGCAATTATATAAATATTTTATAAACAACAACAATGATAAAAGTCAATCTAAACTTCGTTCGTCTAAAGGCACACAGAGGTGAGCCGATCGGTCATCCTGATGGTTTTCGATGATTTTCAAGCAGTGTTCCTCGCATGAGGATTGACCAGGAAAACACCGCTTATAGCGCCGAAATAAGCAGAGCCAGTTGAAATTGCCCATGCATATGCGTAAAGCCAACCGCTAACGACAAGTGCCGCAGACTCTTTGAACGTACGGCATGATTGCAAAAAACACCATTGAACTCAAATTGGACCCCATCACCATGACTGATGCGATACGCACCGTATCGCCGTCCGCCGAGCCGCTGGCACCTGTTGCATTGAATTCTCCTGCACGGGTCCTGACGGCAAGCCTGGTCGGCACCACAATCGAATTCTTCGATTTCTATGTCTACGCCACTGCCGCCGTGCTGGTTTTCCCGGCGCTATTCTTCCCCAACAGCGATCCGATGACGGCTCTGCTGGCGTCTTTTGCCACTTTCTCCATCGCGTTTTTCGCCCGTCCGCTGGGTGCTGTGGTGTTCGGCCATTTCGGTGACCGTATCGGTCGCAAGACGACGCTGGTGGCAGCTCTGCTGACCATGGGCATTTCCACTGTGGTGATCGGCCTTCTGCCGACTTACGGACAGATCGGCGTGTTTGCGCCGTTGCTGCTGGCGCTGTGCCGGTTCGGCCAGGGCTTTGGCCTTGGCGGTGAATGGGGTGGAGCCGTGTTGCTGGCCACCGAAAACGCCCCGGAAGGCAAGCGCAACTGGTATGCGATGTTCCCGCAGCTTGGCGCACCGGTTGGCCTGTTCCTGTCCTCGGGCATTTTCTGGCTGCTGCTGCATGTGATTTCCAAGGACGACCTCATGGCCTGGGGCTGGCGTGTTCCGTTCCTGGCCTCCACCCTGCTGATCGTCATCGGTCTCTGGGTGCGTTTCTCGATCTCGGAAACACCAGCCTTTCAGAAAGCCATGGAAGCCCATGAGCGGGTGGCCGTGCCGGTCGCCGAGATCTTTGGGAAGTACAAGCGCAGCCTGTTCCTTGGCACTTTCGTGGCGCTGGTGACGTTCGTGCTGTTCTACATCGGTACGGCCTGGCTGCTGTCCTACAATATCAAGGTCTTGCAGATCCCCTTCCTCGACGCCCTGGAAATCCAGATCATGAGTTCGGTGGTATTCGGCATCTTCATTCCGCTGACAGCCAAGGTTGGCGACAAGATCGGTCGCCGCAAGGCGCTGATCGGCATCACCGTGATGATTGCCGGTTTCTCCTTCTTGCTGCCGGTTCTGCTGACCGCAGGCGAGACAGGCGTGGCAATCTTCGCCGCAGGCTCCATGGCCTTGATGGGCATGACCTACGCGCTGATCGGGGCTGCCCTGTCGGCCCCCTTCCCGACCAATGTTCGCTATACCGGCGCTTCGCTGACCTTCAACTTCGCAGGCATTGTCGGCGCGTCGCTGGCGCCCTATGCAGCCACCTGGCTCCAGGCCAATTACGGCATGGCCTATGTCGGCTACTATCTCGGCCTTGCCGCCGCGATCACGCTGGTCTGCATTCTCGCATCGCGTAAAGGTGAAGTTTAACGTGTCGATGCCCGGCTTGCCGGGCATCGAATGCAAAGTTGAATCAGATTCTGAACAACAAAAAACGCCGCCAAGTGATTCACCTGGCGGCGTTTTTTATGAATTAGCCGTTTGGTTTATTCGCTTGTCACGCCCATGAACGGCTTCACTTCGCTGCCGGGCATGAACAGGCCGAGACGCTTGATTTCCCATTGCAGCTTGACGCCGGACTGTTCGAATACCTGACCACGGATGGTCTCGCCCAGATATTCAAGATCATAGGCCGTGGCATGGCCGACATTGATCATGAAATTGCAATGCAGCGACGACATTTGCGCGCCGCCTATCATCAGACCGCGTCCACCAACTTCGTCGATCAATTCCCAGGCGGAATGGCCTTCCGGGTTTTTGAAGGTCGAGCCACCAGTCTTTTCCTTCACAGGCTGCACGGTTTCGCGGTGCTGGCGCACGGCGTCCATTTCAGCCCGGATCGCCGATTTCTCCTGGGAGAAACCTTCAAACAACCCGCTAATGAAGATCAAACCTTCCGGCGCTGAGGAGTGACGGTAACCATAGCCCATATCAGCCTTGGACAGGACATGCAGATTGCCCTGGCGATCCACGGCCTCGACCTCGATGACCCGCTCAGACGTCTCGCCGCCATTGGCACCGGCATTCATCCTGAGCGCGCCGCCGATCGAGCCGGGAATGCCATAGTAGAACGCGAACCCGCCGATATTATTGTCCATCGCCATGGCAGCGATATGCTTGTCGGGGCAAATGGCTCCAGCGCGGATGCGATTTTCGCCTTCCAGCTCAAGGCCGCCAAACCCCTTAGCCGACAGGCGGATCACCATGCCGGGAATGCCGCCATCGCGCACCAGCAGGTTGGAGCCGACGCCGACCACGGTGAGCGGCACATCATCGGGTAGCAGTTTCAGGAAGGTGACCAGATCGTCCCTGTCATGCGGCTGAAACATCAGTTCCGCCAAACCGCCCGCCTGGAACCACGTCACGCGGTCCATCGGCGCGTCCGGCGTCAACCGTCCCCGCAGCGCATCCACACCCGGCCCCAAGCGGGCCAGCAGCTTTTCCCCATCCACCTGTTTCATTCCGATTTTCCCGAAAGCGCTTGCAATTCTGAAGGCAGCGCCGCTGCCCATTGTGTAATATTTCCAGCCCCCAACAGGACCACAAAATCACCCGGCTGTGCAATGGTCGAAATAATTCCGGCCAGCTGATCCGGCGAGGCCAGATAGCGCACATCCCGATGACCGCCCGACCGGATGCGCGACACCAGCGCCTCAGAATCGATGCCCTCGATGGGATCTTCTCCCGCAGCATAAACTGGCGACAACAGAATACTATCGGCATCGTTGAAGCAATTGGCGAAATCCTCGAATAGACTCGACAAACGCGAGAAGCGATGAGGCTGATGCACGGCGATGATCCGGCCCTTGCAGCTCTCACGCGCCGCCTTCAGTACGGCCTTGATTTCCACCGGATGGTGGCCGTAATCGTCAAACACCTGCACGCCATTCCAGGTGCCGGTCAGGGTGAAGCGCCGCTTGACGCCACCGAAGGTGGACAGGCCCTTGCGGATCGCTTCCTCGGAAATATCCAGCCGGTTGGCCACCGCAATCGCCGCGCAGGCATTGGAAATATTGTGGCGGCCTGGCATCGGCAGAGTCAGGTCTTTGAAGCTAAAGACCCGGCCCGTGCGGCGACGGCGGATTTCCACATCGAAAATCGACTTGGTGCCTTCATTGCGAACGTTGGAAAACCGCACATCGGCCTGCGGGTTTTCACCATAGGTCACGACCTTACGGTCCTCGATCCGGCCAACCAGCGCCTGCACTTCGGGGTGATCGAGGCACATGACCCCAAAACCGTAGAACGGCACATTCTCGACGAATTGCCGAAACGCGGCCCGCACAGCGTCAAAATTGCCGTAATGGTCCAGATGTTCCGGGTCAATATTGGTGACCACAGCCACATCGGCGGGCAGTTTCAGGAAGGTCCCGTCCGATTCGTCGGCCTCGACCACCATCCACTCACCCTCGCCCATGCGGGCATTGGTGCCATAGGCATTGATGATACCGCCATTGATCACCGTCGGGTCGAGCTGGCCTGCCTCAAGCAGCGCCGCCACCATTGAGGTGGTCGTCGTCTTGCCATGGGTGCCGCCGATGGCGATGGCATTGCGAAACCGCATCAACTCGGCCAGCATTTCGGCCCGGCGAACCACGGGCAGCAGCTTTTCACGCGCAGCCACCAGCTCGGGATTGCTTTTCTTGATGGCGGTGGAAACGACAACGACCTCGGCATCGCCCAGGTTCTCCGGCTTGTGGCCGACAAAAACCTCGATGCCCTTGGCGCGCAGGCGCTGCACATTGGCGCTTTCAGCCTGGTCCGATCCCTGTACCCGATGGCCGAGATTGTGCAGCACTTCGGCAATGCCGCTCATGCCGATCCCGCCGATCCCGATGAAATGCACCAGACCGATGCTCTTCGGCATTTTCATGCTTTCACGTCCTTCATAGTCTTCACGCTCTTGCCTTCGGCAATAGTCTGAACCAGATCGGCAAGCAAGCCTGCTGCTTCCGGTTGTCCCGCACTTCGCGCCGAGGCCGCCATTTGGGCCAGCTTGGCCGGGCTTGTCATCCAGTCCTTCAACAACGCCGACAGCTTTTCCGGCGTCAGATCCGATTGCGGCACGACAACCGCCCCGCCCTGACCGGCAATCGCCGCCGCATTGGCGGCCTGATCGTGATCCAGCGCATAGGGATAGGGCACCAGCACCGCAGGGCGGCCAATCACGCCAAGCTCCGATACGGTGGACGCCCCGGAGCGGGAAATCACCATTTGCGATGCGCCGATCCGCTCGGCCATATCGCCAAAGAACGGCGAAACCGACGCGGGAACCTTGAGCTTCTCATAGAGCGCTTTCACCCGGTCGGCATCTTCCGGCCGCGCCTGCTGGGTGATGCGCAGACGCGCGCGCAACACGTCGTCCAGAATGCAGATGGCGCTTGGCACAGCGTTGGAAAAATGCTGGGCACCCTGGCTGCCGCCAAACACCACAAGCTCGAATGGATCGCCATCGCCGGACGGCTGATAATCCGTCTCGGAGGCCGCCAATACCGCAGGCCGCACCGGATTACCTGTCACCACAGTCTTGTCGGCATAGGCACCGCCCGCTGGCAAGAAACCACCGGCAATGGCCTTGACCCTTGGGGCCAAAAACCGGTTGGCCCGGCCCATGACGGCATTCTGCTCATGGATAACGGTTGCAACACCAAGCGCACGTGCCGCCAGCAAGGGCGGGATGGTCGGATAGCCGCCAAAGCCGATCACCACTTGAGGCTTCAAGCCTGCGATCAGGGTGCGAGCGGCACGATAACCGCGCCACAACGTCAGAAGCGCTTTGGCGACGGCAACAGGATTTTTCGAGCCGATGGTGGCTGAAGGCACGACATGGATGGCGTCGGCTGGAAACTTGCCCGCATAGCGTTCGGCGCGGCTGTCCGTCACCAGATGCACGCTATAGCCCCTGGCTCTCAGCTCATGAGCCAGCGCTTCGGCCGGAAACAAATGGCCGCCGGTACCCCCGGCGGCAAGAAGAATGAGACCCTTGGTCATGACTTACTCCGCGGCCCCTATTCTGCTGGAACACCCTGGACCGACCTGAACAACCGCCGCTCCTGCGAGCGTTTTTCCGGTCGGTGGCGGGTCAGCGCCAAAATGAAGCCTGCCGTAACGCCAATCGCCACCATGGAAGAACCACCATAGGAGATCAAGGGCAGCGTCATGCCCTTGGCGGGCAGAAGTTCCA
The DNA here is from genome assembly GCF_021559775.1 of Gillisella vitis. Classification (GTDB taxonomy): domain Bacteria; phylum Pseudomonadota; class Alphaproteobacteria; order Rhizobiales; family Rhizobiaceae; genus Allorhizobium; species Allorhizobium ampelinum. Next base: position 2,037,812 of record NZ_CP056047.1, read on the forward strand.
GGTTAACGCCAATATTGATCATCGACTGCACGCCGATTTGCAGGATCAGCCCGGCCACCGCAAAACGGTTGAAGTCGTTGCGCTCACGAAAGGCATGGCCAAGGCCGCGAATGACCAGGAAGGCAAAGATCGACACCAGCAGCAGGCAGAAAATGATGCCGAACTCCTCGGCGGCGACCGAAAAGATGAAGTCGGTATGGGCATCGGGAATGATCCGCTTGACAATGCCTTCACCCGGCCCGACGCCGAACCAATTGCCTCGAATGATCGCCTCACGCGCCGTATCCACCTGGAACGTATCGCCCTCGCCGGTCAGGAAGCGGTCGATACGGCCAGCCACGTGCGGCATAGTATAATAGGCAATTGTCGAACCGGCGCCGCCGACCAGGGCCAGCACGATGATGAAGATCCACGGCACGCCCGCCATGAAGAACATGCCGCTCCACACGACAGAGGTCAGGATGGTCTGGCCGAAATCCGGCTGAACCATCAACAGCGCCACGACGACCATGAACAGCAGGATGGCAAAGAAATTGCCGGGAATATCAGGCTGGCGGGCATGTTCGGCAAACAGCCAGGCACAAACCACCACGAAGGCGGGCTTCATGAATTCCGAAGGCTGGATCGACAGGCTGCCGAAATTGATCCAGCGATGCGCACCCTTGACCTCCGGTCCGAAGAACAGCGCCAGGATCATCAGGGCAATCGAGGCAAGCAGGATGAGGACCGCGGCGCGGCGCACCTGCCGGGGCGACAGGAAGGACAGGCCGACCATGGTCGCCAGGCAGGGAATGGTAAAGGCCGCCTGACGGCGCACGAAGTGGAAGCTGTCCAGCCCGATGCGCTCGGCAACTGCTGGCGACGCGGCAAAGGACAGCATGAAGCCGATGCCCAGAAGCACGATGAATGTTACCAGAAAGAGCCGGTCGATGGTCCAGAACCAATCCGCCAAAGCTCCACGTTCTGCACGGCTTACCATGTCATGTCTCTCCTGAAGCCTGTTGGATCAGCATCGTCACATCGTCAAGCCCGGCTACCAGCGAAACGAAGGCTTCGCCCCTGACTTCAAAATTCTTGTACTGGTCGAAGCTTGCGCAAGCCGGGGAAAGCATCACGGCAACCTCGCCGCCATTCCCATCGTCTTGCGCATCGGCGCTGGCATGGGCAAGCGCCCGGTCCAGCGTACCGGAAATCTCGTAAGCAACAGCATTGCCAAGCGTGGCGGCAAAGCCGGATGCGGCCTCGCCGATCAGATAGGCCTTGGCAATGCGCGGAAACAGCGGCGAAAGGCTGGCAATGCCACCCTGCTTGGGCAGGCCGCCAGCGATCCAGTAGATCCGCTCATAGCTGGACAAGGCCGGTGCAGAGGCCTCGGCATTGGTCGCCTTGCTGTCATTGACAAAGACCACATGTCCCCGCCGCCCAACCGGCTGCATACGGTGCTTCAACCCTGCAAAGGACGACAAGCCAGCCTGGATTTGCTCTTTCGATAAACCGACCGTCAGACAAGCGGCAATGGCGGCTGCCGCGTTCTGAGCATTGTGGCTGCCCCGCAGCGTGGCGATCCCGTTCAGGTCGGTGATCAGATCGTCACCACGGAAAATACGGTGATCCCGGTTATATAAACCATCCTGGAGGTATCTGTGCTGTGAAATGCGGATGACGCGGCTGGAGTTACCCCCCTCTGTCCTGCCGGACATCTCCCCCTCAAGGGGGGAGATCGGAACACTCAACTCCGTCGCCTCTGGCGCAACTGAAAATGGGAATCGGGCGGCGTCCTCCTCGATCTCCCCCCCTGAGGGGGAGATGCCTGGCAAGGCAGAGGGGGGTGCCTCACGTTGGACAGAATGAGAAGCCGTCTGCCGCACCCGTTCCTGCTGCCCGGCAATCGCCTCGCAATAGTCGTCATCAACGCCGATGATCGCCACACCGCTGCCTGCCACCAGCCGCTCCTTCACCGCCGCATAATTTTCCATGCTGCCGTGGCGGTCGAGGTGGTCGGGGGTGAGGTTGAGAAGAATGCCAGCCGTCGGGTCGATGCCGGGGGCGAGATCAATCTGGTAGGATGAGCATTCCACTACATAATAACGATCAGGCGCGGGCGGCTCCAGGGTCAGCACCGCCGTGCCGATATTGCCGCCGATCTGCACATCATAACCGTTGTGGCGCAGAATATGGCCAATCAGCGCCGTGGTGGTCGATTTGCCATTGGTGCCGGTAATGGCGATGAACGGGCAATCCGGGGCTTTCGCCTGCCGCTCGCGCACGAAAAGCTCGATATCGCCGATGATCTCGACGCCTGCTGCCCTTGCCAGATCCACCGTCCAATGCGGCTTGGGATGGGTCAGCGGCACGCCCGGCGACAAAACAAAGGCGGAAAGCCCGCTCCAGTCGATCTGGCGTAGATCCCGTGCCTCCAGCCCTTCTGCCCGCGCTTTCTCAACGCTGTCAGGATTGTCATCCCAGACCGTAACCGCCGCACCCCCGGCCACCAAAGCGCGAGCCGTGGCAAGGCCGGAGCCGCCAAGCCCGAACAGGGCGACACTGCGATCGGAAAAACTGGTAACCGGGATCATCGCGCCCTCACCGCAGCTTCAGTGTGGCAAGACCGAGCATGGCAAGGCCGACAGCAATGATCCAGAAACGGATGACGACCTGGCTTTCCGTCCAGCCCTTCTTTTCGAAATGGTGATGGATCGGCGCCATCAGGAACACCCGCTTCTTGGTGCGCTTGTACCAAAACACCTGAATGATCACCGACAGGGTTTCCATGACGAACAGCCCGCCGATGATCACCATGACGATCTCGTGCTTGGTGGCCACCGCTACCGTGCCGATCAACCCACCCAAAGCCAGCGAACCGGTATCGCCCATGAAAATGGCCGCTGGCGGCGCATTGAACCAAAGGAAGCCAAGCCCAGCCCCGATGACCGCGCCAAGGATGACGGCAAGTTCGCCGGTGCCCGGCACGAAATTGATCTGCAAATATCCTGAGAACACCGCATTACCGGCGAGATAGGCAATCAACCCGAATGCTGCCGAGGCGATCATCACAGGCACGATGGCCAGCCCGTCCAGCCCGTCGGTCAGGTTGACGGCGTTACCAGCGGAAACGATGACAAAGCCGCCAAAGACGATGAAGAAATAGCCGACATTGAGCAGCGCATCCTTGAAAAACGGAAAGGCGATGGAGGTCGCCAGATGCGGGCCTTGCGGCGCGGAAATCTTTGCCGCTTCCATCATGAAGAACACCGCGATCCCGGCAATCAGAAACTCGATGGCCAGCCGCGCCTTGCCGGAGAAGCCCTTGTCAGATTGTTTGGTAACCTTCAGGTAGTCGTCGTAAAAGCCGATGGCACCAAAACCCAGCGTCACCAGCAGCGTTGCCACCACATAAACATTGGAGAGATCAGCCCAGAGCAGTGAGGAGCCGACAATACCGGCCAGAATCATCAGCCCGCCCATGGTTGGCGTACCGGACTTCTTGAAATGGGTCTGCGGCCCATCGGCACGGATCGGCTGGCCCTTGCCCTGGCGCACTTTGAGAGAGGCGATGATTTTCGGCCCGAACAGGAAGACGATCAAGGCTGCCGTGAACATCGCCGCCCCGGTCCGGAAGGTGATGTACCGGAACAGGTTGAAAAATTGTACGTGGTTTGCGAGTTCGACAAGCCAAATCAGCATCAAAGGCACTTTCTAACATCTATCCGGCCCGTGACGCGGGTCCGGCATTAGCCTATTCTGGGCGGCGGGTGTCGTCCAATGGGGGATAGTTGTCAAGCAAAGCCGCGACAATCTTGCCAAAACCGATGCCCAGCGACGACTTGACCATCACCACATCACCACCGTGAACCGAGGTGACAGCAAAAGCGGCCAGATCTTCAGCGGTATTGAAAGACGCAACCGAAACGGTCTCCGGCAATTGCGCCCGCAATGCCGCCATGGCCGGTCCTGCCAGCCAGACATGCTCGATCCCGGCGGCCAGCAGCGGGCCAGCCAGATCGGCGTGCAACTCCTCGGAAAACTCGCCCATTTCCAGCATATCGCCAAGCACGGCGATGCGACGGCCCTCGCCGCGCGGCTGGGCTGCGGCCAGCACCGCAATGGCAGCGCGCATGGAGGCGGGGTTGGCGTTATAGCTTTCATCAATCAGCGTGAAGAGACCGGAGGCGCAGCGCAGCCGATGGCGCTCACCCCGGCCCTTGACCGGTGACAGTCTGCTCAATGCATCGACCGCACCATCCAGATCAGCACCCAGAAGACGGGCAGCACCCAGCGCCGCCATGGCGTTTTCAGCAATGTGGCGGCCCGGCGCGGCAATCACCACTTCGCGGGTCTCACCGTCGATGATCGCCCAGGCGGTCGAGCTTTCGGCAGCACCATCAAATTCCGCCAGCCGGAATTCCGCCTTGGCATGCTGGCCAAAGGAATGGATATGGGTAATGCCCGCTTCCTGCGCCTTGTGTTCCAGATATTCGAAATAGGGATTGTCGTGGTTCAAAAGCACGCCGCCATTGGCCGCGACACCGGAAAAGATTTCCGCCTTGGCATCGGCGATCTCATCGACACTGGTGAAATTGCCGAGATGGGCAGGCGCAATCGTGGTGATAACAGCCAGATGCGGGCGCACCATCTGCACCAGCGGGGTGATTTCGCCGGAATGATTCATGCCGATCTCGAACACACCGTATTGCGCAGTGGCGGGCATCCGCGCCAGCGTCAGCGGCACGCCCCAGTGATTGTTGAAGGAAGCGACAGCCGCATGCACTTCGCCAGACGGCGCCAGCACCTGACGCAGCATTTCCTTGGTCGTCGTCTTGCCAACAGAGCCGGTCACGGCCACGATCCTGGCGCGCGATCGGGCACGGGCGGCAATCGCCAGCCTTCCCAACGCCTGTAGCACATCGTCAACGACGATCATCGGCACGGTCAACCGGCCAAGCGCGGGCAGCTTTGCCTCGTTGACCACCATCAGCGCCGCACCATTCGCCACGGCAATGCTGGCATAATCATGCCCGTCCACCCGGTCGCCCTTGATGGCGAAGAAGGCTTCTCCGGGCTGGATGCTGCGGCTATCGATGGAAATGCCAGTAATGCCCGGCGGCATGGTGCCGACCGGGCGTCCGGTCATGGCCGCAACCAGATCTTCGATGGTCCAGAGCAAGGTCAAGGGTGAAACTCCTCCATGGCTTTGCGGATTTCGGCGTGATCGGAAAACGGCAACGTTTGCGCGCCGACAATCTGACCTTCTTCATGGCCCTTGCCTGCAACAATCAGCGTATCGCCGGTCGCCAGCATTGCCACACCGGCGCGGATTGCCTGGGCGCGATCACCGATCTCGATGCCTTTCGGGGTCGCTGCCATTACCTCACCGCGAATGGTGGCGGCCACTTCCGAGCGTGGATTATCATCGGTGACGATGACGATATCGGCCAATCGGTCTGCGATCTCGCCCATGATCGGGCGTTTGCCCTTATCGCGGTCGCCGCCGCAGCCAAACACCACGATAATCCTACCACTTGTAAAAGGCCTGACCGCCGTCAGCACATTTTCCAAAGCATCCGGCTTGTGGGCATAATCGACATAGGCAAGCGCGCCGCTTTTCGCCTGCCCCACCAGCTCCAGCCGGCCCGAAGCGCCTTGCAGCTTTTCCAGTGCTTTCAGGGCGACCGAAGCCTCGACGCCGGTCGAAATGGCAAGACCGGCGGACACCAGCGCATTGGCAATCTGAAAATCCCCTGCCAGCGGCAGATCAACTTCAAAGATCGCACCGTGATGATGGATTTCGGCAATCTGCTTGTGGCGGAAATGCTCGACCCGTTTCAGGCTAAGGAAATCCCCGGCCCGGCCAACGGTGCGCACATCATGACCCGCCTGCCTTGCCACCCGGATTGCTTCCGCCGACCATTCATCATCGGCAAAGATCACCGCCGGAGACCCTTTGGGCAGCAGGGTGTCGAACAGGCGCATCTTGGCGGCCATGTAATCGGCAACGGTCGGGTGATAATCCATATGGTCGCGGCCAAGATTGGTAAAGGCGGCAGCGGCAAGCCGCACACCGTCCAGCCGGCTCTGGTCGAGACCGTGGCTGGAGGCTTCCATGGCCGCGTGGGTCACGCCCTCTTGCGCAAGGTCTGCCAGCAATTGGTGCAGGGCGACCGGATCGGGCGTGGTCAGCGAACCGTAATCGCTACGGGTTGGGGAAATCACCCCGGTCGTGCCAATCTGCGCACTGGCAAGCTTGGCATAAGCCCAGATCTGGCGTGTGAAGGAGGCAACAGACGTCTTACCCGCCGTGCCTGTCACCGCCACCATGATGTCAGGTTGGCCGGGATAGAAGCGGGCAGCAAGAAGCGCCAGCGCATGACGCGGCTGGTCGGTGACCAGAGCCGGAACGGCAATATCCAGATGAGAACCAGAGAGCACGGCAGCCGCGCCCCGCACTACCGCATCGGCAACGAAACCCGCACCATCAGCCTTAACGCCCTGCAAAGCCACGAACAGCATGCCGGGTTCAACCTTGCGGCTGTCGGCGGTTATTCCGGTGATCTCAACGTCGCCGACCGGCCCATCCAATGGTCCGGTCAGATCCCCAAAATCGCCGCTGGCGAGATCTCGCAATTTCATCGTCTACCTGTCCCCTGCCGCGCAGCAGGAGCAGAGCCCTGCGGCAACGGCGAATCAATCGTCCTCAATATGAGACGAGCATATCATTGCCCACCTGTCCGTAATTGGGTTCTACACCGAGAATTGGGGCAGTTCTGCGAATAACGTCGCGCACGATCGGCAAAGCGGTAAAGGCCGAAATCGTACCACCGCCCTCGCCGCTCAAGGGCTCGTCGATAAAGCTCAGAACCACATAGCGTGGCTTGCTCATCGGGAATGCACCCAGAAAGGCGTTGAAATTCAGCTTGCTGTCATAACGGCCATTAACGACCTTATCGGCTGTCCCTGTCTTGCCGCCAACATCGAGACCTGGGACGCGCGCGCCACGCCCGGAGCCGTTAATGCCATTATATTCAAAGAGATAACGCATATCGGCGCTGGTGGATGGCTTCAGCACGGCTTCTGCCACCTCGTTTGCCTGGTCCACGCTGCGCGGCAGGAATGTCGGCTGGATCAACTTGCCGCCATTGATGAGCGCCGCACCGGCGACCGCTGTCTGCAGCGGCGTCGTCGCGACACCGTGGCCGAAGGAAATCGTAACCGAGCTGATTTTCTTCCACTCGCCCCTTGGCTGAGACGGCATTTTCACTTCCGGCAGTTCCGTCTTCATCTTGGTCAAAAGGCCGAGACGGTTCAGGTATTCCTTCTGTTCGGGAATGCCGACCACGTCGATGATCTTTGCCGTACCGATATTGGAGGAATATTTGAAAATATCGGGAACGCTCAGGAATTTGCTCTGGCCGTGAAAGTCGTGAATGGTAAATCCACCGATTTTCAGCGGATAGCGTGCATCGAACACGTCGCTCAGTTTTACCCGACCGGTATCCAGACCCATCGCCATCGTGAAAGACTTAAAGGTCGAGCCCATTTCGAACGTGCCGTTCGACATCCGGTTCAACCAGCCTTCCTTGGCACCTTCCTCCGGCTTGTTGGGATCGAAATCGGGGTAGGACGCCATGCCCAGCACTTCGCCGGTCTCAACATCCAGCACCACGGCACCCGCCGACTTGGCCTTGAAATTCACCTGGGCAGCGGCCACCACATCATGAACGATATTCTGGACGCGCAGGTCGATGGAGAGCTTGACCGGCTCCAGCGGCGCATTGCTGGTCATGCCGAGATCGGCCAGATCCGCCAGGCCCTGGTTGTCGATATATTTTTCCATCCCGGCCATGCCGCGATTGTCGATATTGACGAAGCCAACAATATGGGCCGCTGTGGAACCGCCGGGATAGAAACGGCGAATTTCCGGCCGGAAACCAATGCCGGGAATGCCCAGCGCCAGGATCTGGCTCTGTTGCTTGGGCGTCAACTGACGGCGAAGCCACTGGAAATGCGATTTCGACGAGAGTTTCTTGTAGGTGTCGCGGCTGTCTAGGTCGGCCAGCACCGTTTGCAGCTTTTCAACGGCTTCATCCACATCGACAATCTTGTGCGGCTCTGCAAACAGCGACACCGTCCTGATATCGGTGGCCAGAACCTGGCCATTGCGATCGAGAATATCGGGACGCGCCGCCATCAACCGATCCGGCGGCATGATGCTGGAGGTGCTTTCGGGATGGGCATAGCCATACTGCACCAGCCGACCGCCAATCACGCCATAAACCAGCGTGAAACCGAGGATCAACAGGCCGACGCGGCGCTTGGCCATATCGGCCTTGCGCTTGCCAGCGCCTTCGAACGCGCGGCCCTTGCCGCGCACGGCGCCACGACGCACGTCGGTGGAAAAATGGGCCCGGCTTTTCAGGAGCATCATACGGGAAAGAAAAGTCATCAGCGTTTCACCGATCCGGTTATGACCTTATCCATCGGCACTGGGACCGGCTTACCATTCACAATCTTAATACCATCGGCGATCTTGGGACCGCCTGTCTTGGACGCCGGGGCCTGTACCACAGGCACCTGGGATTTCAACATCGGCAATTCATTGGCCCGCGCCAACTGGTTGGGATCGGTTTGCTGGAGCTTCAGCTCCTGACCAAAGGTATTGGCCAGTTTTTCGAGGCGGTTCGGCTGGGTCAACAAGGCCCAGTCGGCCTGGAGAAGCTCAATCGTATCCTTCTCCAGCTTGATCTCAGCTTCGATGCGCTTCAGATCCTGCACTTTCTCATCGGTATTATGCTTGATCTGGTAAGTCACGGCTGCCGCTGCCGCCATGGCGCCGATCATCACGATGTCAAAGGTTCGCAGCATGGCTCAGGCCCCCAATCGCTCGATTTCCGCGAGATCCGGCAAATCGAAAATGGAAAAATCGGCCTTCATGGCTGGATGCGCGGTACGGATGCCCGCGCGTAGTTTTGCAGAACGGGCACGAGGATTGATCTCGGCCTCCTCTTCGGTGGCTGTCACCATTCCCTTACCGACCGGCTCGAAGGTTGCCGGACGCTCGAACGCCATGGGCATATGCCGCGAACCGGCGGCCTTACCGGAACGGTCTGAGAAGAATTTCTTGACGATACGGTCTTCAAGCGAATGAAAGGTGACGACAACCAGCCGTCCGCCCGGCTTCAAGGCCCGCTCGGCGGCAAACAGCGCCTCGGCCAATTCGCCAAGCTCGTCATTGACGAAAACCCGCAGCGCCTGAAACACCCGCGTCGCCGGATGGATCTTGTCCTTCGCCTTGCGTGGGGTGACGATCTCAATCATGCCCGCCAGATCGCGCGTGGTCTGGAAAGGATGGTTGACCCGGCGCTTTTCAATGGCGCGGGCAATGCGGCCGGATTGCTTTTCCTCGCCCAGAAAGCCGAAAATCCTAATGAGGTCGCCAACCTTGGCTCGGTTGACGACATCGGCGGCAGACACACCCGTGCCGGACATCCGCATATCGAGCGGCCCGTTGCGCTGGAAGGAAAACCCACGCTCGGCCTCATCGATCTGCATGGAGGAGACGCCGATATCGAGAACGATGCCATCCAGCCCGCCTTCGGGGGCAAAATTATCCAGCGTGGAAAACCGGGTATGATGAAGCGTGAGACGACCGGCGCGAGCAGCAACCATGGCTTGCCCGCCGGCAATCGCATTCGGATCACGGTCAAGCGCGATGACATCGGCACCAGTATCGAGAATAGCTGAGGTATAGCCACCCGCCCCAAACGTACCGTCCAGGATGACCTTACCGGCAGAGGGCTCCAGGGCTTCTATGACAGGCTCGAGAAGAACCGGAATGTGACGGACCGGTCCGCCTTCGGCTTCAGCATACCCTCCGCCAAGATCCGTCACCATTCCGCTTCTCCGCCTTAGACTATCTCCCTTTTTCTTTGAAAAATGGAGATAGTCCACATCATTGCATTTGCGCATTTCCGGACGGAAAACCGGTTTCCACTTTTCCTGGAAATGCTCTAACTGGAACCCGCCCTCTTCAGACCGAGTCCCTTTCTTGCCGCCGCCTGCGCCTCGTGAAACGCCTGCGGCTGCCACACTTGAAAATGATCCGAGCGACCGACAAAGGTCACTTCGGACGCAATACCCGTAAAGTCGCGGATAAAATCCGTGACCATCAGACGCCCCTCGCTGTCGAGGCGCATGAAAACGCCGCCCCCATGTACGAGAAGCGACATTTCGTTGGCAACCGGCGAAAACGGATCCTCGCCGACAATTTGCCGTTCGTAGCGCTCCAACAGATCCGGCCCACCGATACTGATCGCCGGAAAGGTGAAATCCTGGAAGCAATAAAGCTCCTGGATGCCCCGCTCCACCAGAACAGCACGGAACGCCGCCGGAACGGAAACCCGCCCCTTCGTATCGATCCGGTTCGTCGCATTGGACAAGAAGCGGTTCATTACGCGCTACCGCCGCCCCTTTTCGATCAACGCGGTCCACACACCCGCATTTCCATTGATACACCCGAGCCGACAAGCCCCTTGCCGCTAGGACGAAACAGGAAAAATAGCCACTCCAGGCCTGCTTCTCAGTCTCGCATGTCGGGGCTGTTATCCGCCCCTCGGCAGTGCACTTATGGGATAACATGGGACACCATGGGCGTCAATGGGATTAGGGTTAGCAAACCAGTCTACTTCATCGGAAATTTATAACCCGTTAAGATTAATGAATGGTTATTATGGCTCGACGGAAGCAAGCCACCCATATCCGCAAGTATGCTTTCTAATAATATGAAAATAAACGAAAATTAGCAAAAGAGGGAAAAGGGGGCGCAACGGCGCCTGTGGTTTTTCAACCTCAAGCAAGGCCTCCGCACGGCCCTTGGCAGGAAATACCAGTCGGCCTGTAAGCCGGGTTCTGTATGGCCCCGGTTTCCCGGAACGTGGCAGCCATTCATCTGGGACGATACTTGCGCACCGCCTCTCGCAACCCACCCGGATGACTGGCCCGAAAACCGGCTGTAGCGCAACTTGCGTTGCACCCGCGTCATCCCTATTCGGTCTTGCTCCCGGTGGGGTTTACCATGCCGTCCCTGTCACCAGCGACGCGGTGGGCTCTTACCCCACCCTTTCACCCTTACCCCGATAAACGGGGCGGTCTGCTTTCTGTGGCACTTTCCCTGAGGTCGCCCTCGCCGGACGTTATCCGGCACCGTGTTTCCGTGGAGCCCGGACTTTCCTCACCCTACCGCCTTTCGGCATTGGTAAAGCGCGGCTGCCCGGCCGACTGGTTCGGCGTGATTAACGGAGACATCTGGAGAAAGCCACCGAAATCATGCGCTCAAACGAAAACAGGCGTGAAATCTGCATCATACTCCTCATGGACAATCGTGCCGCGCAGGATCAACTCGGCACCCAGCCGGCCAATTTCGTCAGAACTTTTCGCCGCCGCCCCGCAGCCGCCAGTCAGCACCGCGATGCGTGGGCTGTCGCTAAACCCGATGGCCGGATAGCCACTGCCCGTAAAGGAGGTCACGCAGGGCGCCATCGACACCGGCGCCTGGGCAACACCCGGCACCAGCGATCTGCAAATGCGCGCCAGATGATCGCGTGCGCTTTCCCGTCCGCCACCCCTGAACCAGGCGCGGATTTCGGGCTCGGTCTTCAGCCTGACATCATCGGGATCGCCGCCGATCTTGAGATAGGTTTTACCATCAGGGTAGCGCACTGGTGGAAGCAGATAGATATGATCGCGTGGATTGGACGGCTCGTGAATGAGCGACGGCATGCCGTGATAGGCGGGCAGATCCTGATCGGCGATTTCGAAAAAGGTCACCGTGCGGGCATAAACCGACAGATCAATCCGGCGCGGCAACAGTCTTTCGGCAATGGAAAATCCGCCCGTGGCAACCAGCAGTTTTTCGGCTTTCAACGCCTTGCCGCCTGCGGTCGTGACCACCGCATGGCCGCCCTCGTCGCGAATGTCTATGACCACATCGTTGATCAGAGATGCCCCCGCCCGAGCAGCCAGCTCCGACTGGGCCTCCACCAAACGGCGCGGATTGACGTAGCCGGCGTGATGCGCCTCATAAATCCCAATGGAAACAGGCTCGAACCGGAAATAACTGAAACGCTCGGCAAGACCGGCATGGTCGAAAGACTGGGTGGAAACGCCGAGCCCTTCGGCAGCGCGCGTTGCCTTGGCGACATAGTCGGAATGACCATCCGGGCTCGTTCCGACGATCAGGCAACCGGCTTCGTGGTAAAACCGGATACCGCTCTGCTGTTCGATTTCACTGTAGCGGGCAATCGATTCATGCGCGAGCTTTGCCCAGACAGGATCGCTATCGATGGTACGGGTGATTCGCGCTTCGTCGTAATGGCTGGCAAAGACGCCTTCGTGGCTTTGCTTGTCAGCGGGCTCATCCGGCCCGACCAGTGCCACGCCATCCGTTTGCAATGCCAGATGCCGCGCCGCCGCCGCACCCATCATACCGCGTCCGATAATGAGATATTTGAAGACCTGATCCGTCATACCGCTCGTCCAAAATGATTTGCCAATTGGATAGCATTATCGATCAGACTTGCCACATAGTTTGATTGATCTGACGCAAGAACCGGCAGAAACGACGGTTCTTGCGTGATCACCACGTCGCCTCACCCCACAAGAATGGTAAAAGGGACGCTGTCAGCTTTTCAGCTGTTTTCCAGCGCAGCTTCCACCTGACCGCAATATTGCTTGGAAACCGGGTTCATGCGTGTCGCGCCGTGGCCGGCATTGTAGCGCAGAATGGCACCGCAGGTATCACCGCCGCCAAGCTGGTGGGCCATGGCGAGATATTTCATCCCGTATTTGAGATTGGTGGACGGGTCGTAAAGCCCGGCGACAGTACCGGTATAGCCCATGGCGCGGGCGGTGGCGGGCTTGATCTGCATCAGGCCGACTTCGCCATGCGTACCGCGCGCTTTCGGATTGAAGCCGCTTTCGATTTTCACCACGGCGCTGGCCAGTTCCACCGGCACGCCATATTGCTTGGCATAGGACGAGATCAGGGCATGATAGGGCGCCTTGCCAGCAGCCCCCTGCATATCGGCCTTCTGATCATCAGTCCCGGTTTTATTCGAGAGCCTGGTTTTCTCCAGGGGCTTGGCGAGGTCGGCTTGCTGTTTATTGGCACGCAACATGTCCATCAGGGTCAAGCCCTTGCCGGCATCAGCAGCCTCGGCTTGGGAAACAGCAGACATAGAAACGGCGATGCATGCCGCGGCAGCGAAAAGCGAGGTTTTCATGAAAAAGGTCAGTCTCCAGACAAAGGGGCGGACACGGATGTCAGCAAAGCGCACTATTTACCCGTCCACTGCCCAGCAAAGGACAGCGATGTTCATCGCCCTCATCGTTGATATTTGCGAAAGACTTCCATTTTGGAAATCACATTCGCTGTTCATCTCAACCGCTGCCGAGGAATACCATGGCTGCGACGGCTGCTGTTAGACAGACTCAATAAGGAAATCCTATGGCATGGTAAAAAGAGGTGATTTTCGACCCTGCCGACAGCTGTCTGCGAGCAGCAACAGCCCGCAATCCTCAGCTGAAACGCGGCAGCGCCGCCAGCAGACGATGCAGGGTGTCGATGGTCGAATAATCAGCCACGCCATCGACCTTGGAGGGGCGGAAATGCAGCTGGAAACTTCTGACGACACCCTCGGTCACAGCATCAAAATCCCCATTGATTTCAACAGGGTATCCATAGAGAGACAACATGGATTGCAATGCCTCGACCGGCTGGCCGCGATCCCCTCTCTGGAAGAACCGGCCCCCGGTGATCGCGGTTGGCTCCACCCAATGCCCTACGCCCAGAGCGTGTAGCCGATCCCAGGGGAAATGTTCGCCCGGATCGACCTTGCGAACCGGGGCAATATCGGAATGGGCCAGCACCCGCTCCGGGGCGATGGACCAGCGACTTGCACAATCAAGACACAATTGCGCGACGGCATTCACCTGTTTTTCGGGATAATCCGGCAGAGACGGATGTCCGGCATTGGCAATCTCGATGCCAATTGAGCGGGAATTGATATCGGTCACGCCCGCCCAGAAACTCTTGCCGGCATGCCAGGCTCGGCGGCTTTCCGGCACCATCTGCACGACATCACCGTTTTCACGCACCAGATAATGGCTGGAAACCTGGCTTTCCACAGTGCAGAGCCAGGAGAGTGCTGCCTCTTCGCTCGGCATGCCGGTATAATGCAGAATGATGGTGTCAGGGGCCGCGCAGTCGATGCGCTCACCGTGGTTGGGGGATGGCACCACCACGGCGTCTGGATAATCGGCGATGAATGCAGTCATGCGGCCCGGCGTTCCTTTTCAATCGCGGCATAGGCTGCGTTGAAACTGGCCATCCGTTGATGAGCGGCGGCATGCATTTCCACTGGCAGGCCGCGCGCATGCAGCCGGTCGGGATGATGCTCGGAGGCCAGCGCCCGGTAGCGTTTGCGAATCGTGCCAAAATCGTCACTGCGCGACACGCCGAGAATGCCGTAGGGGTCCTGGTCGGGCGCGAGATGACGGGCGGAAATCTGTTCGAAGCGATCCTCACCAATCTCGAAAATTTCGGCGATGCGAGAGAGAAAAGCCAGTTCCTTCTCGTGGATCAACCCGTCCGCCGTGGCGATGTGAAACAGGGCGTCAACGATTTCTTCGAGCACCGGGCACCCTCTGGTGCGCGAGCCGCAGAGGTTGGCGAGCTTTTCGGCATAGGCTTCGTAACCAGCGATATCCTGCTTGGCGAGATTATAAAGGCGCGCGACGTTGCGGGCTTCTTCCGGCGGAAAATCGAAAATGCTGCGAAACGCATTGACCTCAGCCTGCGACACGACACCATCGGCCTTGGCCATCTTGGCGGAAAGCGCAATGATCGCCACGGAAAAAGACACGCGCCTGCGCGTTTCCGGATCACCCTCGAAGACGGTGCGGATCGCTTCGACAATCGACGACAAGGCATTGCCAGCCGCGTCGCTGACCGCGCCGAGCAGCCGCTCCCAGAGGGACGATAATTGTTGGCAGGCGAAATCGAAAATCATTTTGACAGATTGACCAAATTATCACTTGAAATGCAAGAGAAGCACCCCACTGTTTCGGGTTAAACTTTGTTCACTTTCCGGGTTTTACCGCAGTGCGGTAACAGCGGATGCTTCACGTCTTCGTTGGCATACTAGCTTTTCCACAAGCCTCCCGCTTACCGCTTTCCATTTGAAACGATTATATTTCCGTGGCTGATGACATTTCCACGAAACTGCGGATTTTGTTCAATTTTTCGCTTTACAGCATCCGGCCTCTGTCGCATCCATTGGCACCATTTCGTAAACGTCTGCGGCACTTTGTCCGCAAGAAGGAGGGTTTGATGGCCAAGACCAAAGTCGCGTTGCTGACCGCCGGGGGCCTTGCGCCCTGCCTCTCATCGGCAGTGGGCGGGTTGATCGAGCGCTATAGCGACATCGCACCCGATGCCGAGATCGTCGCCTATAAATCCGGCTATCGCGGCCTGTTGATGGACTACAAGATCGAGATCAATCAGCATATGCGCGAACAGGCCCATGTCCTGCATCGCTATGGCGGCTCGCCGATCGGCAATAGCCGCGTCAAGCTCACCAATGTCGCCGATTGCGTCAAGCGCGGCTTGGTCAAGGAAGGCCAGAACCCGTTGCAGGTGGCCGCCGAGCGCCTGGCCGCCGATGGCATCACCATTCTGCACACAATCGGCGGTGACGATACCAATACGACGGCTGCCGATCTCGCCGCCTATCTCGGTGCCAACGGCTATGACCTGACCGTCGTCGGCCTGCCCAAAACGGTGGACAATGATGTCGTGCCGATCCGCCAATCGCTCGGTGCCTGGACCGCGGCGGAAGTCGGCGCCCGCTTCTTCGACCATGTTTCCAACGAGCAGAGTGCCGCCCCGCGCACGCTGGTCATCCACGAAGTCATGGGCCGCCATTGCGGCTGGCTGACAGCGGCGACCGCCCGCGCCTATATCCAGCGCATCCAGCATAATGAATATGTCGAGGGCTTCATGATGAATGAAGAACTGAAGACCATTGACGGTCTTTATCTGCCCGAGACCCATTTCGACATGGAAGCCGAGGCAGAGCGGCTGAAGGAGTTGATGGACCGCACCGGCTTCGTCACGCTGTTCGTCTCGGAAGGGGCCTGCATGGACGAAATCATCGCCGACCGGGAAAAGGCAGGCGAAGAGATCAAGCGCGACGCGTTCGGCCATGTGAAGCTCGATACGATCAATGTCGGCGGCTGGTTCCAGAAGCATTTCGCCAAATTGCTCGATGCCGAACGCTCGATGGTGCAGAAGTCAGGCTATTACGCCCGTTCGGCCCCGGCCAATTACGAGGACTTGCGGCTGATCCAGAGCATGGTGGATCTGGCCGTCGAAAGCGGGTTGAACGGCGTCTCCGGCGTCACCGGTCATGACGAGGACCAGGGCGGCAAATTGCGCGCCATCGAATTCCCCCGCATCAAGGGCGGCAAGGCTTTCGACCTCTCTACGCCATGGTTCAAAGATGTGATGGACCATCTGGGCCAGAAATTCCGTCCGGCACATTGACCTTGACGGCGAATGGTGGCTTCTGTTTGCAGGCGATGCTGACGGCGTAATTGCCCGAAGCATGCCTGCATGACTGTTCGGACCCGCCTGGGGTTTTGAAACGGAAATGACAGACTATTTATTGTGACAGCGCCGGTGCCAAGGGCATGCGGCGCTGCTATGTTTATATCGGGAGTGCCCGGGCCGGGATGAGGTTGATGATATCCCGCCACAGGCTGACCGAACACGGAGGCAGGCCCATGACATTTCAGGATTGGCTGTTGTTTTCAGCAGCAAGCGCTGCCTTCCTTGTTGTGCCTGGACGCAATACCAAGCGGATCATCGCCTGCCGGCAAGCGGGCGGCGGTCGGGCCGCCACACTCTGCGTGCTGGGCAGCATGACAGGCTATGGTATCGCCGCGTGCCTGGTATTCGGAATGGCCCAGGCGCTCAGCAATATCAACGCCACGGCACTCTCTGCCCTGCGCTGGCCGGGCATGGCCATATTGATGGTTCTGGCACTCAGGCTCTGGCGGGCGCCGCTGCATATTGGCCCGGTGGCCGATAACGACAATCTGGCCGACCGGCGCGCCATGGTCATTGTGTCGCAGGCAGTGATCGGTTCGGCTCTGGATGCGCGCACACTGGTCTTTCTGTTGGCGATCACCACTCAGATCACATCGGGCTTTTCGCCGTTCAGCGGCGATTTTCTGACCATGGAACTGGCTTTCATGGCTCTCGCGGCTTTTGCCTGTGGGCTTCAGGCAATTTATGCACACGCTTTCGACCGGATGATTCGCCGCCGTTCGGCACGCCGTATGGTGCAGCCGAAGGGCAAATCCATGCTGATTTCCGCCCGCTCCGTCAGCGCCGGTTATCGCCGGATTGCCGCCTGAAGAGGATTGTTTAACAGGTTATCCCCTTTTAGACCAAGGCATCGAAGATGCTCGCGCATCCTCGCCTTGAAGGTATTGCAAATATCTCAAATGCATCAGTGGCTTGAGATATTTGCAAAGGGAATACCAACGGTCATTTTCAGTGATCGTTAGCATTAGACTTCAAGGGGGCTGTCAAATTTGTGAATCCGATGTTAATAGTTCGTGCGTTGCCTGTGGGCAGCGCTCGTTTCAATAGCCGACGGACATCTGCATGACAGCGAAAACGGACCGCACGATTGCCATCAGCATCACTGCTGTCATCGTCGCAGCCCTTTCCAGTTGCACCAATGTCAATGACAATTCCAAAGCCGATATAGCGCCCAAGCCTGCATCGGCTCATCAAGCCGTTGCGGCCGCAGCGCAGCCGGGCGTCACACAGCCGGGTGCCAGTACCGTAGCATCGGCAAATGGCAGCGTCGCAACAGGCGCCTCGACGACGGTAGCTGCCGCAAATGGCACGGTGACGCCGGCTGCTCCTGGCACGCAGGCCATGACACCACCGTCGCAATCGGCTGTTACTGCGCTTGCCAATACCGCGTCGGGAAACAATGCGCTGGCCGCCATAAATGGCGCCTCGGGCACAGGCCAGACGGTTAACCTGGCGACAGGCCAAGGCCCCTATCCGATCCAGAAGCCAGGCCTGACGCAGGTCGCCTCGCTTGGACCAACGGTCAGCACAGTGCCCTCTTCCGCCAATGCACCAGCCCGTATTTCGGACAACGAGCCGATCGGCCTTGAGAACGAAGCGTTGCAGCCGGATGTGATGGCCATGCATTCTGCCGTTCCCACGCCGCGCCCGGGCTCTGCGGCCTCATCGTCCGTCGCCTATGCCTCACCGGCCAAGCCGGTCGTCAAATCCTTCGCGCTGCTTGATGCACAATTCGACACCAGCGCCCCCGGCCCCGTGCCAAGTGCCACGCCGGAAGCCTCCAAAAGCACCGCGTCTGGCACAAGCGAAACGGCAAGCCGCGGCCCGACGGTCATCAATGGGCTCGTCAACAAATATGCCGCCCTATACGGAATGCCATCCGCGCTGATCCATCGGGTCATTCACCGCGAAAGCCGTTATAATCCGTCGGCCTATAGCCGCGGCAATTACGGGCTGATGCAGATCCGCTATAATACGGCCCGTTCGCTTGGCTATGAAGGTCCGGCAGAGGGTCTGTTCGACCCGGAAACCAACCTGAAATACGCGATCAAATATCTGCGCGGTGCGTGGATGGTGGCCGAAAACAACAATGATAACGCCGTTCGCCTCTATGCCCGTGGCTATTATTTCGATGCCAAGCGCAAGGGCCTGCTGGACGAAGTGCAGTAAACCACTTCGTCCATTCCGACACGGACCATTGTACCCTGCGGTCGCTTTTCTTTTTTAAGGCATTGCGTCCAGAACCGCCTTCAACAATTTCTGTGGCCTGTAATTATTCCAGGCAGGCGTCAGCCCCATCCGCAACACAATCAGCTTGCGTGACGGGACAATCGCAATTGTTTGTCCGTCATGGCCCTGAAACCAGAGGGTTTCTTCGTTAATGCCGAAGGTGGAATCCGGTTCCCGGCCCGGCCCGCTCCGCCAGATCTGCCCCTGCCCGTAGGTGCCGCCTGATGACTTTGTCGGGGTCCCCATGGTCTTTACATAGCCTTCCGGCAACAGCCGCCGTCCCTGCCAGACGCCGTCCTGCAACAGGCATTGGGCAAGCTTGGCCCAATCACGCGCATTGGCATAGAGATAGGACCCACCTGCCAAAGTGCCTGTTTCGTCGGCTTCCAGTACTGCACTGGTCATGCCGAGCGGCTTGAACAAGGATGTTTGGGGATAAGACAGCGCCTGTTCCGGTGGCAAGCTGTCCATCAGCAGGCGGGCCAGCAGCACGCTGGTGCCGGTCGAATAGTGAAAAAGCGTCCCGGGTGTCGCGTCCAGCGGCTGAGAGGCGACGAATGCCGCCTGATCCGGCTCCAGAAACAGCATGCGCGTTGCATCGCTGACATCGCCATAATCCTCATTGAACCGCAGGCCGCTTTCCATGCCCATCAATTGGCGCAGGGTGATTGCCGCGCGCCCGTCGGTCCATTGCGGCAACAGATGGTCCTTGTCGAGATCAAGCCCGCCCTCCCCCATCCGCTGGCCGATCAGCATGGCCATGACCGTCTTGGTCATAGACCAGCCGATCAGCGGCGTATCGGGCCCAAATCCCGGACCATAGGCCTCACCAAGCAATTCTCCATCCCGAATCACCAATGTGGCCCGCATCGATGGCCCGGTCAGGGCCGGATCGGCAAGAATGCCCGCCAGCACCGGGTCGGTGTGCGGTGCACCCGTTCCATCCGGCCAGGGGGCTGGGTTCGGTGCTGGGTTCGGGGTTGCCGAAGCCGCAAGCGGTTGCGGCAGATGCACCTTGCGAGCCGCATCGATTTTTCCATCGGGAACGTTGGCGCAACCCAGACCCGGTCGGGCAATGGCTGTGCTGGGGGCAAAAGCCCCAAACATATAGGCCGTGACCATGCCTGCGTCCCTGTCGACATCCAGCCGCAGGAAACGCAGCAGCGGATGGCCCGGCGCCTGTACATCCTCTGACAAAACATCCATCGGATCACGCTTGGCGATAAACACGTTGGAGCAGACAATTTTGGCGGCGTAGCCTGTCCCGACTCGCAGTAATTCCGGCGGAGCCAGCCAAAGCCACGTGGCAGCCCCGACGATAACCACCAGGACAGCAAGCAGCAGTCCTTGGACAAACCTGATCAGCAAACGCATACGATTTCCTCCCGCGCCGGATGGTGTCGCGGATCGGGAACTGGGAACCGATGTCCGGAAAATCCGATGCTTAAACAATAACCTGGAGCGGAAAAGTGATTCTGTTTCACAACCCGCCACACGAGGTCTGCATGCAAGCATGATTACAGCGGGCATGAAAGGGTATGACGGTTGAAAAACCATGGGATTTTCCATGGGCGCACAGCCCAGCCACTGGTCAACAGCCCCCGTCATCAAACTGTAGTGGACAGCCACTATTCCGATAAAAACTTCAGAACGGGGCACCCTTCACATGACAGAACTTGTTCCAGATGCCGGATTCCGCAAAAACCAGAAGCTGAAATCGGCGCTGCTTCAACATAATGCACTGTCACGCAAGGGCCTGTCGGAACGGTTGTTCGGCCTGCTGTTTTCCGGCCTGGTCTATCCGCAGATCTGGGAAGACCCGGATGTCGACATGCAGGCCATGCAGCTTGCCGCTGGCCACCGCGTCGTCACCATCGGCTCTGGCGGCTGCAACATGCTGGCCTATCTGTCACGCGAACCTGATAGCATCGATGTCGTCGATCTCAATCCGCATCATATTGCCCTTAACAAGCTGAAGCTGGCCGCCTTCCGGCATCTGCCCGATCACACCGCCGTGGTGCGGCTGCTTGGCACCGACAATGCCCGCAGCAATGCCTCTATGGTCGAGCAATATGTGGCACCGCATCTGGACGCCACCACGCGGCGCTACTGGAGCCGCCGCACGCTGACCGGACGCCGCCGCATCCGGGTGTTCAACGGCAATTTCTACCGCACCGGCCTGCTGGGCCGCTTCATCACCGCCACGCATCTTCTGGCCCGCCTGCATGGCGTCAAGCTGGAAGAAATCACCCAATGCCGGACCCCGCGCGAACAGCGGCAGTTTTTCGAGACCCGCATCGCGCCGCTGTTTGAAAAGCCGGTTATCCGCTGGCTGACCAATCGCAAAAGCTCACTGTTCGGCCTCGGCATTCCGCCGCAGCAATATGACGAACTGGCCAGCGTTTCGGAAACCGGCACCATTGCCCCGGTGCTAAAGGGCCGACTTGAAAAGCTCGCCTGTCACTTCTCGCTGCGGGATAATTATTTTGCCTGGCAGGCCTTCGCACGCCGCTATCCGAAATCCCATGAGGGCGCATTGCCGGATTATCTGCGGGCCGATTATTACCGCACGATCCGCACCAGCGTTGACCGCGTCAATGTCCACCATGCCAGCTATACCGAATTGCTCTCCACCAAGCCCGCAGGCAGCGTAGACCGCTTCATTCTGCTCGATGCCCAGGACTGGATGACCGACGAGCAGTTGAACGATCTTTGGACCGAAATCACCCGCACCGCCTCCAAGGAGGCGCGGGTGATCTTCCGGACCGCTGCCGAAAAAAGCGTGATCGAAGGTCGGATTTCCCCGGCGCTCGCAGAGCAATGGTCCTATCTGAAAGACCTGTCCGTCCATTTCAACGCGCTCGACCGCTCGGCGATTTACGGTGGCTTCCATATCTATGAGAAGACGGCATGAGCGATGCCCGTATTGGTCAGGACCATTCCGGCTCGAACTTGGACCGGCACCATGCCAGCAAAATGGATCAGGTCTATCGCAGCCAGCGTCACATCTATGACCTGACCCGCAAATATTACCTGCTCGGGCGTGACACCGCCATTGTCAGCCTGGATCTGCCGAAGGATGGCAGCCTGCTGGAAGTGGCCTGCGGCACGGGTCGCAATCTGATCTGCACGGAGCGGCTCTATCCGATGTCGCATCTCTACGGCCTGGACATTTCCAGCGAAATGCTGGTGCAGGCAAGGCGTAATTTTCGCGGTCGCCCGCGCCAGCCGGATCTGCGCATCGCCGACGCTTCGGCATTCACCGCCGCCGATTTTGCCATGACCGGTTTCGACCGCGTGCTGATCTCCTATGCCCTGTCGATGATTCCCGACTGGCAAAAGGCAATTGCCTGTTCGCTTGCCGCCTTAAAGCCCGGCGGCTCGTTGCATATCGTCGATTTTGGCCAGCAGGAACATCTGCCAGGCTGGTTTCGAACAGGCCTGCATGCCTGGCTCGCCCGGTTTCACGTCACGCCACGCGCCAACCTGCGCGAAGAACTGGCCGCCCAGGCCGAGGCCACAGGCGCAACACTGAGCTTTTCACCGCTCTATCGTGGCTATGCGTGGCATGCCATTATCCGCCGCCCAGCGGCCTGACAGTTCGCCGCTCTTTCCGGCCCAATAGGCCGGTATTTTCGATCTATTGATATGAACGGTTGAAAATAACCACATTTTAACGATGATGAAGCAAAGTCAGGCTGGAGGTTTCCCAGTCTGGCTTCATCGGATCGGTGATCTCCTGATTTTCCGCGTCTTTTGATCTTGCCATGGGCATGCGCTGCCTTGGCATAACAGTTGAATGAATGGGTTTTCGATGCGGTCGCTGGTCCTGGCACTTATTCCGATTTGTTTGGCGATGGCGTCCTGCACTTCGACGAGCTACGATTTCATGGAAACCGGCTCGATCCAGCCGAAATTCCAGGACAAGGACCCGCAGGACTTCGGTATCAATTCTCCGCATCGCCATCAGGTGCACGGCATCGACGTGTCGAAATGGAACGGTAATATCAACTGGATGCAGGTCCGCCAGTCCGGCGTCTCCTTCGCCTTCATCAAGGCCACCGAAGGCAAGGATGTGATCGATCCGAAATTTGCGGATTACTGGCAGCAGGCCAATGCCGCTGGTCTGCCACATGCGCCCTATCATTTCTATTATTTCTGCTCCAGCGCCGACGAACAGGCCGACTGGTTCATCGCCAATGTGCCGAAGGCCTCGATGGACATGCCGCCTGTTCTCGATGTCGAGTGGAACCACACGTCCAAGACCTGTACCAAGCGGCCCCCGGCTGATGTGGTGCGCAGCGAAATGAAACGCTTCATGGACCGACTCGAAGCCTATTATGGCAAGCGCCCCATCATTTACACATCCGTCGATTTCCATAAGGACAATTTGCAAGGCGCGTTCCAGGATCATTATTTCTGGGTCCGCGCCGTCGCCAAGCACCCCTCAGAAATCTATCCAGACCGCCGCTGGGCCTTCTGGCAATATACCTCGACCGGCGTCATCCCCGGCATCAAGGGCGATACGGACATCAATGTCTTTGCTGGCACCCAGCAAAACTGGCGCAAATGGGTGCAGGCCGTGTCAATGCCCACCCAGCAGACCGCAGCAAACTGACAACTCCAGACCGGAGTTTTGCGTCATGCCGGGCAAAACCCGGCTCCTCTCCATGCTTCCGTCACAAAGCTTGGGCAGAGCGGAGCATGTTCTTTTCATATCCGGGGGCTTTATCCATGCATATCCTGTCTCGCTTCACGCTCGCAGCCATTTTGAGCGGCCTTATGGCCGGCACGGCCTTTGCCCAGGCACCGCAATGCGGCGGTGATCTCGGTGCGTTCCTGGCTGGCGTCAAGGCGGAAGCGGTTGCCAATGGCGCTTCGGCTGAGGCTGCCGACAAGGCGCTGGCCGGGGCGCAGATCGACCAGAAGGTACTGGGCCGCGACCGCGCCCAGGGCGTGTTCAAGCAGACCTTTACCGAATTTTCCACCCGCACCGTCTCGAAGGGCCGGTTGGACCAGGGAAAGCAGAAATTGCAGCAATATAGCGCGGTCTTCGACCGGGCCGAAAAGGAATACGGCGTTGCTCCTGGCGTGATCGCCGCCTTCTGGGCAATGGAAACCGATTTCGGCGCCGTGCAGGGCGATTTTAACACCCGCAACGCGCTGGTGACGCTGGCGCATGATTGCCGCCGCCCGGAACTGTTCCGCCCACAATTGCTGGCGCTGATCACCATGGTTCAGCACGGCGATCTCGACCCCGCCACCAATACCGGCGCCTGGGCCGGTGAAGTTGGCCAGGTACAGATGCTGCCCAAGGATATCGTTGCCTTCGGCGTCGATGGCGACGGTGATGGCCATGTGGCGCTGAAATCCAGCTCACCCGATGCGATCATGACGGCGGCGAAATTCATCCAGCACCTCGGCTTCAAGCGCGGCGAGCCGTGGATTCAGGAAGTCACCGTGCCGGACACCCTGCCCTGGGAAAAGAGCGGCTTCGACAGCGGCATGAAGGCAGGCGACTGGTTCAAGCTCGGCGTCAAGCCGCGTGATGGCAATACCAAATTTGCCGATCTGGAAGGCGAACTGGTGCTGCCGCAGGGCCGCAAGGGACCGGCCTTCATCACCTATCCCAATTTCGGCATTTATCTGGAATGGAACAAGTCGTTTATCTACACGACCTCTGCCGCCTATTTCGCCACCCGCCTGGAAGGTGCCGAGGCCTATCTGAAGGGCAACCCGGAACAGGGATTGACAGATGTGCAGATGAAGGAATTGCAGACCAAGCTGAAGGGCCTTGGCTATGACGTCGGCGAGATCGACGGCATTCTGGGCGGCGGCACCCGTGACGCCGTGCAGAAGGAACAGTTGAAGCGCAACATCCCCGCCGATGGCTGGCCAACGCCAGCGTTGTTGGCCGCACTTTAAGCCTCATCAAAAATTCCGGTTGTTTTAGCCGCGCATTCTCACGAGTGCGCGGCTTTTTCATGCTCGACAGTGCAGAGCGCATCGTCAATAAAGATTGGCGTGATTTGTCCCATCCTCGTCAGAAAGCGGTATTTCGCCGGGGAATTTCATCGTTAGACTGACATCATCTTCACGATAAAAGCTCCCTTGGAGGCAATGGCCATGACACATTCCGACACCGCCCTGCTGGTCATCGACGCACAGCAATCCTTCCGCCACAGTTCCTATTTCCGCGAGGACGAGTTGCCCGCCTATCTGGAGCGGCAGCAGGCGTTGATCGATGGCGCCCGCAAGGCGGGCATTGCAACCGTGCAGATTTTCCATTTGAACGACACTGGCCCTTTTAGCGAGGCCTCCGGATTCGTCTGCACACTGTCCCCTTTGACGATTGAACCGGATGCGGTTTTCCGCAAGCATCGGCATAGCGCGCTGGTCGGAACGGGGCTTGATGTCTGGCTGACCCGAAACAATATCCGCCATGTGATCGTATCAGGTATCCGTACGGAGCAATGTTGCGAAACCACGACACGCCATGCGTCTGACCTGGGTTATAGCGTGGATTTTGTTGGTGAAGCCACCCTCACCTTTCCAATGACCGACGATCAGGGCCGTGAATGGAGCGCGGCGGAGATCCGCGCCCGCACCGAACTGGTTTTGGCCGGTCGCTTCGCACGCATTGCCACGGTCGAGCAGGCATTGTCACTCCCACCCACAACACTCGCGGCATAGACTTGATGACAGGACTGATCCCGCCGCAGCGCCTTATCGAAATGATCGTCGTCGTGCCGCCACGCCTGCTGCTGCTGGATCTGGCAGGGCCGATGGAAGTCCTGCGCAAGGCCAATCTTGAGCAGGACAGTGTGCGGTTCACGGTTCGATATGTCGGTCCCTCCCCCCACGTCAACAGCTCGGTCGGCCTGGCGCTTGCCGGGATCGAACCGCTGCCGGATGCCGTAGCCGACGGCGCGATGATTATCGTCCTGGGCAATGCCGCACAGCCGCTCGGTGCAGTCGATGCGGAGCCGGAGCCGGACGATCTTCTCCATGAGGTCGCTATCGTCGCCTGGTTGCGGTCTGCTGTCCGACCAGGTGTAAAGCTCGTCACCATTTGCTCGGGCGCCTTGTTGGCGGCCCGCGCCGGACTATTGGAAGGTTATACCTGTACCGCGCACCACACCGAGATTGATGAGTTGCGGCAGTTGGCACCCACAGCAAAAGTGGCGGAAAATCGCCTCTATATCCAGGACCGGGACAGGTTGAGCACGGCAGGCATCACCGCCGGTATCGACATGATGCTGGCCTTGGTAGCAGAAGAGGCAGGACACACGATAGCACTCAACGTTGCCCGTTACCTGGTTGTTTATCTGCGCCGGGCGGGGAACGATCCGCAGCTCTCCCCATGGCTTGAGGGGCGTAACCATATCCATCCTGTCATTCACAAGGTGCAGGATGCGGTTTCGGCTGACCCTGCCGGCAACTGGACGGTTGCCAGCATGGCAGCCATTGCGGCCACCAGCGCCCGTAGCCTCTCGCGCCTGTTTAACGAGCAAACCGGCATGAGCGTAACCGATTATGTCAACCGCCTTCGGGTCGCGTTGGCCCATCAGTTGGTCACCGCATCGCGGTTGGATATGGAAACCGTTGCGCAACGCTCTGGTTTTGCATCCACCCGACACATGCGCCGCGCCTGGAAAAAGTTGCACGGCGGAACGCCAACAGCATTGCGCAGTCCCTGACCTCACCAAAACCGAGTCGTCCGTCCTGGAACGGTGCAGATTCAAGCCGATGACATTGCCGCCATTAACGATGAAATATTTCGTTATCACGCAATTTTAACAATATGTTTCCGTACGTTACCTTTTCTTCCAAGGGCTTATACAGACAGACTGCTGCATCGCAGCACAAATTTCGCTTTTCAAATGACACGAAACGGTCATATTCTTTAACTGTTAACGCAAGGGAGACCGAGATGGGACTGACACGTTCGTTCAACATCCTGGCAGTCGGAGTAGCGTTTCTTTTTGTCGCAGCGATGCTTTTCATCTGAGGACGACAACAACTCCAACACCGTATGCGGCGGCGGCATGGACCGCCATGACACTTTTCATCATCAACGATGCTAAAAACGCCGTGCGCCCTCGATGGCGCACGGCGGTTTTTATTGAGCGAGACAGTTGAGCAGTCGATCCGGCTCATGAGCGCATGACGTATGCGGACAGCCGCACTCGTCACCGTGCTTAAACATCGCGCTCGGGCGAACCTCTCACACTTGGCGTTTTTGCTTTATCGTTATCGCAAAATTGTTGCACGCTTTACGCCACAACCCCTGCCCGGTCGGCGGCTGCGGTATCAGAGCGCTGCAATCCCAGCCGTTCCAGCGTGGCATTGACCAGCGGGGCCCGGTTCATCGTATAGATATGGAATTCGTCGATACCGCGCGCCTGCAGGTCGGCGATCTGCTCGGCAGCCAGTGCCGCAGCGACACTGGCGCGCTCAGTGGGTTTGTCGTCCAGCCCTTCGAAACGCTGGTCCAGCATGGCGGGAACGGATGTGCCGCACATTCCAGCAAAGCGCTTCAACTGGGTGAGGTTGAGGATCGGCATGATGCCCGGCACGATAGGAATGCTGATCCCGGCGGCCCGTACCTTGTCGAGATAGCGTTCGAAAATATCGTTATCGAAGAAAAATTGGGTGAGCGCCCGGGTCGCACCATTGTCGACCTTGCGTTTCAACATGTCGAGATCCATGGCGAGATCGGCGCTTTCCGGATGCTTTTCCGGATAGGCGGAGACAGAGATCTCAAAATCTCCAAGCTCTTTCAGGCCCTTCACCAAGGCTGCCGCATTCTCAAAACCACCCGGATGGGGTTGATAGGCCGAACCGACACCGGTCGGTGGATCGCCACGCAGCGCCACGAAATGCTTGACGCCAACCGCACGAAAGTCTTCAACCACCTGGGCGATTTCCTCGCGTGTCGCACCGACGCATGTGAGATGCGATGCGGTGGCGAGTGGCGTTTCCGCCAGCAAGCGGCGCACAGCGGCCAGGGTCGGCGCCTTGGTGGTGCCACCAGCACCGTAGGTAACCGAGACGAATTCCGGCGCCCAGCCGGTCAGCTCATCGACCGTTGCCCAGAGCTGAGCTTCCATCTCCTCGGATTTCGGCGGAAAGAATTCAAAGGACAGCTTGAAGGGCCGTGCCTGATCTCTTTTGGACGATGTGTGTGCCATCAGTAAACTCCCGCCCGCGCGGCCTGTTGCGCCACGGATGCTGTGGCTTGACCATAGGTCGCCAGCCAGATTGTTGCTGTAAGCGCCTCCCCATCCCTATGGTTCGGCGCAATATCGATTGCGTTTGTGACGTCAAAACCGGTCTTGACGAGCCAGCCCGCCATCAACTGATGGGAAAAGCCCAGCCGCACATGCGCATGATCTTCGCGCAAATGCTCCAGCTTATGCGGTGCGAGATCGATGATCACCAGCCGACCGCCGGGCTTCAGCATACGCGCCGCCTCGTTCAGCGCCAGCTCCGGCTCCACCAGGAAATGCAGCACCTGATGAATGATCACCACATCGAACTCGCCACCATCAAGCGGCAGATTGAGAATATCCCCTTGGCGTACGGCAGCCTTGGCCACACCAGCCTTGTCGAGATTGACCCGGGCAACCGCCAGCATGTCGCGGCTGGCATCGATACCCACCGCCCGGTGATAGCGGCTTTCCAGCAATTGCAGGATACGCCCGGTCCCGGTGCCAAGATCCAGCAAAGCCTCGACTGTGTCTTCGCCGATCAGCTTCACCAGTGCATCTTCGACCTCGCGGTCATTGATATGCAGCCGGCGCAACTCGTCCCATTCAGCGGCATTGCGACTGAAATAGGCCTGTGCCTTTTCCGCCCGCGCCCGTTTGACCGCTCCAAGCCGCTCGCCGTCACGCGCCAAAACAGGATCGGACGTGGAAGCAACCGCCAGCAGATGACGCGCGAGATCGCCCGCCGCCCCCTCCTGCTTCAAACGAAAATAGGCCCAGGCACCTTCCTGGTAACGATCCACCAATTCCGCCTCAGCCAGAAGCTTGAGATGGCGCGAGATACGCGGCTGGGATTGACCGAGAATGTCGGTCAGGTCAGATACGGTCAGATCTCCCGCCGCCAGAAGCGCCAACAGACGCAGGCGGGTCGGTTCACCTGCCGCCTTGAGAAGATCGACCAGACCGTCCAATGTAAAAGACATGCTCATGCCGCTTCCGTCAATCAAGATATAAACATATCTTTATGTGATGCGTGGAGTTTTCGCAAGCCCCAAATTGCCGTTGCCCATCCTTGCGGCACAGTGAATCAACAAAAATCCGCCGGTGACGAGTGCCACCGGCGGTATTCAAAGCCCTGCGTGCTGAACCAAACAGGCTCGGTATCTCGGCATCGTTTGTCTTTTCGGAAAAATCGGTTGGATTTTCCCTGACGAACTCTAGGCGACCCGCTGGCGCGCGAAATCCGCCCGTCCGGAGGAGATCGTAGCACGACCGGAGTTCTGGTGGCCTGTCTTGAAATTCGCCAGCAGTTCCGAGAGCTTGGCTGCTTCATCGGCAAGCCCTGCACCGGCAGCATTCATCTCTTCGACCATTGCGGCATTCTGTTGCGTGGCCTGATCCATATGATTGACGGCGACATTGACTTCGCCAAGCCCCACCGATTGCTCCTGGGCGGCTGTCGCGATGGCATCCATATGTGCATTGATCTCCTCGACCACCTGCGCGATGGCACCCAGGCCCTCACCGGTATCGTGGACCAGCTTGACTCCCTCGGAAACCGCAACTTCAGAATTTCCGATCAGCTGTTTGATTTCCTTTGCCGCATTGGCGGAACGTTGGGCAAGCTCGCGTACTTCCTGAGCAACGACAGCAAAGCCCTTGCCCGCTTCTCCAGCGCGCGCTGCCTCAACACCGGCATTGAGCGCCAGGAGGTTGGTCTGGAACGCGATTTCATCGATCACGCCAATGATCTGGACAATCTGCCGAGACGCATTCTCGATCCGGCCCATCGCGGTCACCGCATTGCCGACCACGTTGCTGGACTTGTCGGCACGGCCGCGAGCATCCCGAACAAGATCACGGGCCTGGCCGGTTCGCAGCGAGGTCGCCTTCACATTGGCGGTGATTTCCTCCAGAGCCGCGGCTGTCTGCTCCAGTGAGGCCGCCTGGGTTTCGGTCCGCTTGGAAAGATCATTGGACGCATCGGAAATTTCACCGCTGCCGTTACGCACGCCAGTCGCGGATATGCCGACGGAAATCAGAACGGACCGCAGCTGGTTGACCGATGTATTGAAGTCATGCCTCAACGCCTCGAATTGCGGCGCAAATTGCTCCTGGATTTCGCAGAGCAAATCACCCGCCGCCAGCTGGCGGAGCCCAGCGGCCAAGGCCCCGGTGGCGCGGGCGAGACGTTCGTTTGCCTCCGCCTCGGCCTTGGCCTGCATTTCTTCGCGCTCGATCTCGGCAACACGGCGGTTTTCCTGAGCCGACCGTTCCAATTCATCGTTGCGAAGTGCTGCCTGGCGGAACACTTCGACGGAGTGGGCGATATCGCCAATCTCATCTTTGCGGTCGAGATAGGGAATAGCGCTAGCCTTGTCTCCCTCGGCCAGGCCGGTCATCCGGCCCGATATCCGGCGAATGGCATTCGAAAGAATCCGCAGGACCGAAATGCTGAACAGCGCGGTGACCAAAACCAGGATGCCGAGGGCCGTCACCATGAAATAGAGGGAGTTACGAGCGTCCGACAGCTGCGCATCGGCAAATTCGCCCAGATCTTGCGACGTGGATTTGATCAGGTTGGCAACGAAATCCCGTCGCTTGGCCATGATGGTGTTCCAGGTGTCGAGATCGCCTGTGGCGGGGGTATAGGTACGACCCACGGCCATCGCATCTACGGCGTTCTGGACAGGCGCGACATCGCTTCCCCGCCAGAACTGGTCGTACTGATCGTTCAACGGCTTGGGCAGGAATTGCTGCATCGGCTTCAAGTAGATCATGGCCTTATTGAAACCAGCATGGAAACGGGCCGACTCTTCTGGAGAAAGCGTGCCTTTTTGGGTATAAACCTGGCCGATCCGGTTGATGATCAGATAGGAATCGTTGACCTGCAACAAGGAATAATAGCCCTGGATGCCTTGCGACAGGAGGCGATCATCAACGAGATTGGCAGCACGGCCGGCCAATTCCATTCCCATGGCGGAAATAGGCTGGAGATATTTCAGCGGCATGATCGGGTCAACGCGATCGGCATCGACAGCGGACCGGAATTCGCCGATCTTGGCGAAAGAATCAACAAGCCGGTTCTTCAGGCCGTTCAGGATTGCATCATCATAGCCAGCGGAGATGGCGTCGTCATAGGCGCTCACCACCTTCGCATAGGCCGCATCCGATGTTGCCCGCGCCTCTGTCCTGGCTGCCGGCGGCGCCGCGCCCTCCAGGGGCATGACCAACAACAGATTGCCCCCGGCCCGTGCCAGTTGCTCCAGAGTCACGGCCTTGGACGTTTTCGTATAGTTTTCCCAGGCCTCCCAGCTCAGGATCGCACCCAGCACAATCGCTGCCAATAAAGGCACGATCCCAAGGCTCGTCAAAAGCACCTTAAACGGCAAAGCCGAAATAATTCGCATAAATACCCCCCAAAAATTACAGAATTTGCTGCACGGGGCAACAAACGCTCATATTGATTGTCAATTTGCGAGAAATTTGTTATTTTTCCGTAAGTAAATTACAACAAACGGAATCAACTTGGAGATGTTTTTTTCTTTATTAATCGCAAGGATAATAAGCTTTGCGTCATATAAATCGAAAAATGCCCTTGAAATTTTTCGAGCACAATTCTCTCAAGCGGCGGGCAAGGCATCGGGCCAGTCCTCACCTTGAACAAAAAAGCCCCCACCTGAGCGGTGCAGGCTTTTCTGTGTTGGAGAGGGGTTTAGAATTCTTCCCAGGCATCCTTTGAAACGGCAACGGCGGCGTTACCTCGGCTCTGAATTGCTACCGGTCGGCTGGCTCGCGTGAGGCTGGCTGGCTGCCGCTCCGTACGGGCCGGGGCTGCCGCAGCCGGTCGGGTGGAGCGCTGCACGCCACCTGTCGAGGCGAGAGACAAACCAGCCTTTTGCCCGCCCGTCTCGAAATTTGCCAACAGGTCGGCAAGCCTGGTTGCTTCACTGGCAAGGCCCGCCCCCGCCGCGCTCATTTCCTCTACCATGGCCGCGTTCTGTTGGGTGGCATGGTCCATGTGATTGACGGCGGTATTGACTTCGCTAAGACCGACCGACTGTTCCTGCGCCGCCGTCGCGATGGCATCCATATGCGCATTGATGGCCTGCACGAGTTCGGCGATTTCGCTCAGGCCCTTGCCGGTATCGTTCACAAGCCTAACGCCATCGCCGACTGCCACTTCCGAATTGGCAATCAGCGCCTTGATTTCCTTGGCCGCATTGGCGGAACGCTGCGCAAGCTCGCGTACTTCCTGGGCAACGACGGCAAAACCCTTACCGGCCTCCC
Source organism: Gillisella vitis (assembly GCF_021559775.1). Classification (GTDB taxonomy): domain Bacteria; phylum Pseudomonadota; class Alphaproteobacteria; order Rhizobiales; family Rhizobiaceae; genus Allorhizobium; species Allorhizobium ampelinum. The sequence goes on from NZ_CP056047.1 coordinate 2,070,206, forward strand.
CGGCGCGCGCTGCCTCGACGCCCGCGTTGAGCGCCAGGAGATTGGTCTGGAACGCGATCTCATCGATGACGCTGATGATCTGGGTAATCTTTGAGGAGGCCTCTTCGATACGCTCCATGGCAGTGACCGCATTGCCTACCACCGCCCCGGAGTGTTCGGCGCGCGTGCGCGTATTGCGCACCAGATCTCGCGCATCGCTCGTGCGTTGCGACGTTGCCCTGACATTAACGGTAATCTGCTCAAGTGCGGCGGCGGTTTGCTCAAGGGAGGCCGCCTGCTGTTCCGTCCGCTTTGACAGATTGTCGGACGCCTGGGAGATTTCCCCGCTGCCATTGCGCACCGCATGCGCTGCACTGCCGACGTCCAGCAAAGCAGTTCGCAATTGCTCGACAGAGCGGTTGAAATCATGGCGAAGCGCTTCAAACCGGGGAGCGAATTCCTCGCGGATTTCACAGAGCATATCCCCTGACGCCAAGCGCTTCAACCCGGCTGCAAGCGAACCCGTCGCGCGGTTCAGACGCTCCTCGGCCTCCGCTTCCGCAACGCGCTGAACTTCAATGCGTTCAAGCTCACCGCGGTGCCGCATCTCTTCGGTTTCAGATTCAAGCTGCTTGTTACGAATGGCGGCTTCCCGGAAAATCTCAACCGAGCGGGCCATGGCTCCCACTTCATCCTGACGGATGGTGAAGGGGATATTTTTCTGCGTATCGCCATCGGCAAGGGCTCGCATGGACTGTGTGAGAGTGCCAATGGGAGCAACAACGCGTCTTACGACAATCGCCATGCCTGCAATGGTCAGGAGGATTGAGCCAACCAGCAAGGCGCTATACAAAATAACCAAGGAGAATGCGGCGTTAGCCAACGAATTCGCTTTATCATTCACAACCTTCATGGCCGTAACCACGACATCGGCTATGCTGGCTTGCGCTTTGGAACTCGGAGACAACCATTGATCCAGCGTCAAATCAGTTGGTTCGCGAGCAACGACTTTTTTGTAGAGGGTATCGCGCATATCCGCGAATGAGCCACCAAAATAGACTGACTCAGCCTTGCTAAGCGCCTGTTTCAATTCTTCCGGCATCGTCGAATGATTGACGAGAGCGCGAACCTGAAGCCAGCCGGTGATGATTTTTGAATGTTGGTTCGCAACCTCAAGAACATCAGGCATAGCGAGAGGTGTCTGTAGAGCGATAGCCTTGTTGAGCAGGATGTTTTCCGCTCCAGCCGCTGAGCGGGTTACCCATGCATTGGTCCTGACCTGCAAAAGATCTGTCAGGCTGTTATCCAGCGTACGAATGGCGGATTCGGTGAAAACCGAGCTTTTTTCGAGATCATCAAGCACACTATCGCCATACGAAAGCTGCTTTGTATTCAACTCCTTATTGCGACTTTCCAGAGGAAGGGAAAACTGCGCGTCAAGCGGTTGGCGCATCGAGACAATCGTGTCGTAATGTCCTTTGATCTTGTTCAACATCGCCGCGAATTCTGGCGTACCGACAACGGTGACCGCTGCGGTAAAATCCTTCATAGCCGTGTCGACCTTCTGGCGATCGACAGGAACATCCTTCGCAGTCGTTCCAGCCTTTTCCGGGCTTGTCATAAAGACGGTGTTGGTATGGCCGCGTTCCAGGCGGTAATTCAACAGAAAATCAAACAGCGCCTTATTAACCGCCGTCAGTTTTGCAACATCGCGGAACACACCGAACTGGTTGTAAGCGACATAGAGCGATCGCGACACCATAGCGCCCAAGGCAATGCTAATAATAAGAAAAACTGAAACCAGAACGTTCCGTATAGAAAACATAATCCCCCCAAAGGCACTAAACCCCTGGATGAATTTCATCACGTAAACAACTAATATACTGTTAAAATTACGATATCCGATAAACAACCCTGAGATGAAAAAACACCTCAGGGTTGCCAATAATCACAATTACCGGGTCAGGCGCTTGTAGCTGACGCGCTTCGGGTTGACGCTTTCGGCACCCAACCGGCGGATCTTGTCCTTTTCGTAGTCCTCGAAATTGCCTTCGAACCATTCCACGTGGCTGTCGCCTTCGAAGGCGAGAATATGGGTGGCCAGACGGTCAAGGAACATGCGGTCATGCGAGATGATGATCGCGCAGCCGGCAAAGCTTTCCAGCGCATTTTCCAGCGCGCCGAGCGTTTCGGTATCGAGGTCGTTGGTCGGTTCGTCGAGCAGCAGAACATTGCCGCCAGCCTTCAGCATCTTGGCCAGATGCACGCGGTTGCGCTGACCGCCGGAGAGATTGCCGACCTTCTGTTGCTGGTCGCCGCCCTTGAAGTTGAAGGCGCCGCAATAGGCGCGGGAGTTCATGTCGAATTTGCCGAGCTTGATGATTTCGGCCCCACCGGAAATTTCCTCCCAGACCGTCTTGTCGGCAGCCAACGTATCGCGGCTCTGGTCGACATAACCAAGCTGCACGCTATCGCCGACTTTGACCGTGCCTGAATCTGGGGTTTCCTGGCCGGTGATCATCCGAAACAGCGTCGTCTTACCGGCACCGTTCGGGCCGATCACGCCAACGATACCGCCTGGTGGCAGTTTCAGGCTCAGATTGTCGATCAGCAGACGGTCGCCGTAGGATTTGGAAATCCCGTCCAGCTCGATAACCACCTGGCCGAGCCGTTCGCTGACCGGAATGATGATTTGCGCATCGCCGGGACGCTGCTTTTCAGCCGCTTCCACCAGTTGCTCATAGGACTTGATACGCGCCTTGGACTTGGCCTGACGGGCCTTGGGGCTGGAAGCGATCCATTCCTGCTCGCGCGACAGCGCCTTCTGGCGCGACGCATCTTCGCGGCTTTCCTGCATCAGGCGCTTGGCCTTGGCTTGCAGATAGGCCGAGTAATTGCCTTCGTAAGGGATGCCACGGCCACGGTCGAGTTCAAGAATCCAGCCCGTGACATTGTCGAGGAAGTAGCGATCGTGGGTAATCATCAGCACGGAGCCGGGATATTCCCGCAGATGGTTTTCCAGCCAGCCGATGGTTTCTGCGTCCAGATGGTTGGTTGGTTCGTCGAGCAGCAGCAGGTCGGGCTTTGACAGCAGCAGCTTGCAGAGTGCCACGCGGCGACGCTCACCACCGGAAAGGCTGGTCACATCGCTGTCGCCCGGAGGGCAACGCAGCGCATCCATGGCCATTTCGACCTGATTTTCCAGATCCCAAAGGTTCTGGCTATCGATGATATCCTGAAGCTTTGCGCCCTCGTCAGCCGTCTCATCCGAGTAATTCATCATCAACTCGTTGTAACGGTCGAGGACGGCGGTCTTGGAGGCAACGCCTTCCATGACGTTTTCGAACACGGTCTTATCAGGGTTCAGCTTCGGTTCCTGTTCCAGATAGCCCATGGTCGCGCCTTCGGCGAGCCAGGCTTCACCGGTATATTCCTTGTCGAGACCGGCGATAATGCGCAGAACCGTCGATTTACCGGCACCGTTCGGGCCGAGAATACCGATCTTGGCATCTGGATAGAAAGACAGGTTGACGTTCTCAAGGATCTTCTTGGCGCCATAGGCTTTGTTAAGCCCGGACATGTGGTAGATGAACTGACGTGCCATCGGTAAAATGCTCCGCACGGGTAAATGGAATTGCCCGCTATGTAGGCGAAACCGCAAGCCGGGGCAATGCCGCCCGCGCAATTCCTTCAGGTCTTACCCTGTTTACGGGATAGGATGCGGGCGCACTATTCGCTCTCAAAGCAGGCTCATTGCAGCCCAACCGGATCGACAATACCCTGGTTGCAATCAAACTTGGTTGAGCCTGCCGCCTGGATGCGCTCCTGTAGCGGCGTCCCGGCATCGCCATCCCCAAGACCTATCGTCAATTCCGTCACAATCCGTCTGTTGCCGTCTTGTTCGCAGCTCATTTTTACCCGCCGTCCAGCGCCCGGACCAAAGCTGGCATCAAACGCCGTCTGTACATCTTCCTGGGTCACCGCCTTGCCCACATTGGCAGCAAACAGACCGTTGACCGCCGAACCGTTCAGGGTCTCGATCAGCGCGATCGCCTCGGCAAAATAGTCTTGTTGATTAAGACCGGTGCAGGTACCATGCTTGATCCATTCATGCCGTTCCAATGATGACTGCGTGCCGGGCATGACCCTGTCCAGCACTTGGCGGGTCGAGGCAGACAACTTCACTTCCGGCAGATCCGTCCAGCGGCTTTTCTTATCGGTATCGATATCGGCCTGCGCGACGCCGCAATAGTTCTGGCGCATCGGCCAAAGACCATGCAGGGTAAAATGGCTGGCATCATAACGATCCGCCGTCTGGCTCTTGCATTCCGGCTTGTCCGGCTTGGTCTCGCAAAAACCCGGCTGCCAACTGACGGCCAGAATGCTGGTCGTCCTGCCTTTTTCCGCGGCGAAAGACGGAGGACAGGTCAGAAAGACTGCCGCAGCCAGACCCAGATAGTGAAAATGCTTCATGATGTTCTCTCCACCGAATCGCTTAAGGTCTTCATGGAACGGTTGAAACAGGCTTGCAACCTTGAATAACGGCATGAACCTGCCTTTCAGCAATTGCACTTGGCTGCAAAATCACGTCATTTTTCGGGGCGGAGCGGATTGAGACTCGCGATATACCATTCGCGTTCGGCACTATCGGGAGGACGGCATGTTTGACGAAACGCTTTACCTGCAAAGGCCGGATGGTGCCCGGATCGCCTATCACCACCATCAGGCAACGGATGCGCAGGCAATTCTGCTCATCAATCATGGGCTGATCGAACATTCACGCCGCTATCGCCGCTTTGCCGTCTTCATGGCCGCATCGGGCTTTCACGTTTACGCCCATGACCACCGTGGACACGGAGAAACCCAGGCCCCGGATGCGCCGCTGGGCCGCTTTGCGCGAAGGAATGGCGTTTCGCTGGTGATCGAAGACGCCAAGGCAATCCGCGACCTGGCCATTGCCAACCATCCCGGCCTGCCGGTTCTGCTGTTCGGTCATTCCATGGGCGGGCTGATCGCGCTGCGCACCGCCACGGAGTTCCCGGAAAGCTTTCAGGCGCTGGCGGTGTGGAATTCCAATTTCAACAACGGCATCGAGACCCGGTTCGCCCGACTGGTTCTAAAGATCGAGCGGGCCTTGAAAGGCTCTGACGTGCCAAGCCTGCTGATGGCCAAGGCAACCTTCGAGGCCTGGGGCAAGGCGGTGTCGGGAAGACGCACTTTGTTCGATTGGCTGAGCCACGACGGCTCGGAAGTCGATCTCTACGCCAATGACCCGCTCTGCCGGTTTCAGGCCAGCAATTCCCTATGGATGGACGTGCTTGACCTGACGGCTCAGACCGCCACCCTGCCCCGCCTTGCCCGGCTGCGGACCGACCTGCCCATTCATCTGGTCGGCGGCGGGCAGGACCCGGCCACCAAAGGCGGCGAGGCAACCCGCGCGTTGGATCATCGCCTGCGGCAATCCGGTCTAACCGATGTCACCCTGACCCTTTATCCTGCCATGCGGCACGAAACGCTGAACGAAATTGGTCGTGACGAGGCCATGGCGGCGTTTCGGGATTGGGCGCGAAAAGCGCTGGGCCTAACGGCAGTTCATTCTGGTTTGGAATGACCCTATAACAGAAAGTCACGTGCCGTCTGGCATTATGGACGGTATAGACAGACGATCAAAAGCGAGACAATCCCGCATGTCCACTCCACCGCGTGCCACGTCAGGCACATCCAGCCAAACGCCGTTTTTCTCCGGCGTCACGTTCGGACTTGGCATGATGGTCCTGTCGGTGCTGATCACGCCACTGGTGGATGTGTTTTCCAAGCTGGCAACGCAAACCATGCCTGCTGCCGAAATCAGCCTTGCGCGGTTTTTCTTTCAGATCCTTTTCATGCTTCCCGTGCTGATAATACGCCGCACATGGCCGAAACTATCCTGGTCCAACACCCGCCTGCATATGGTGCGTGGCGGGGTGCTCTGCCTGTCGATGCTGACCTTTGTTACCGCGTTGCGCACCATGGAAGTGGCGGATGCCGTGGCAATCTTTTTCGTCGAGCCGATCATCCTGACCATCTTGAGCGGCATCATCCTCAAAGAAAAAATCGGCTGGCAACGCTACCTCGCCTGTGGCGTCGGGTTTATCGGCGCCATGTTGGTGGTGCAGCCCAGTTTCCAGGAAGTCGGTGCCGTGGCCTTCCTGCCGATCATTACGGCCTTTTGCATCGCCATTTTTGCAATCCTGACGCGGCTATTGTCACGCCATCAGGACCCGTTTGTTATGCAGGTGGAAACCGGCTGCTGGGCTATGGTGTTTTGCACCATCATGATCGCCATAGGCCAAGCAATGAACCTTACCATGTTCGCGCTGGTCCAGCCGGACCTCACCGGCACGATATGGCTTGTCTGTACCGGGGCCACTGCCGCCGTCGGCGGTGTGCTGGGCGTGTTTGCCTATCGCGCAGCACCACCCTCGATGCTCGCACCGCTGCAATATCTGGAAATCGTCACCGCCACCCTGTTTGGCTGGCTGGTCTTCCATGACCTGCCGGATGCGCTGAAATGGCTGGGCATCGCCATCATCATCGGCTCCGGCCTCACCATCATCTGGCGGGAGCGCAAACACGCATCCCGGCCTATTTCCGACAGCAGCGGGCCGCCACAACCTTAATTTCGGCCCAACCCATCCAAGGATCGCTACATGAAAAGAACCGGCGGACAATTGATCGTTGAAGCCCTGAAGGCCAATGGCGTCAAGCGCGTTGCCTGCGTGCCGGGCGAAAGCTATCTGGCGGTGCTGGATGCGCTGGTCGATAGCCAGATTGAAACCGTCGTCTGCCGCCAGGAAGGCGGCGCGGCGATGATGGCCGATTGCTGGGGGCGTCTCACTGGCGAGCCCGGCATTTGCATGGTGACGCGCGGTCCAGGCGCCACCAATGCTTCGGCGGGCCTGCATATCGCCCGGCAGGATTCGGTGCCGATGATCCTGTTCATTGGCCAGGTCGCACGCGACATGCGCGAACGCGAGGCCTTTCAGGAGGTGGAATATCGCCGCGCCTTTACCGAATTTGCCAAATGGGTCGGCGAGATCGATGACGTCGCCCGCATCCCGGAATTTGTCAGTCGCGCCTTTGCCGTGGCCACATCGGGCCGTCCCGGCCCCGTGGTGCTGACCCTGCCGGAAGATGTGCTGGTGGAAGAGGCGGATGCGCCAGACGCCCGCCCCTATATGCCGGTGGACGCGCATCCCGGCCCTAGCCAGATTGCCGCGCTTGGCGCAATGCTGGAGAAGGCGGAGCGTCCGCTGGTCATCCTCGGCGGCACCCGCTGGGACGAGGCCTCAGTGAAGGCGTTTGAAGATTTTGCCGCACAGTGGAAACTGCCGGTCGGCTGCTCCTTCCGCCGCCAGATGCTGTTTGATCATCTGCACCCTAATTACGCGGGCGATGTCGGCATCGGCATCAATCCGGCGCTTGCGAAAGAGGTGAAGGACGCCGATCTGATCCTGTTGCTGGGCGGTCGTTTTTCAGAAATGCCATCGTCATCCTACACGCTGATGGACATCCCCTACCCCAAACAGAAGCTGGTGCATGTCTATCCCGACCCGTCGGAGCTTGGTCGCGTCTATCGCCCTGATCTGGCGATCTGCGCCAGCCCGAAGGATTTTGTCGCCGCTTTGACTGATCTAAAAGCACCCGCCTCGCCAGTTTGGGCCGAGCGGACAAAAGCCATGCACGCTCATTATCTGACCTGGTCCACCCCGCCCAAGACTGGCCCCGGCACGGTGCAGATGGGACCGATCATGGAGTGGATCGAAGCCAATACCGCGAAAGACGCTATCTTCACCAATGGCGCCGGCAATTACGCCACATGGCTACACCGCTTCCATCGCTTTCAGGGCTACAACACACAGGCGGCTCCCACCTCCGGCTCGATGGGCTACGGCCTGCCCGCTGCCGTCGCTGCCAAGGCGCAGTTTCCCGAACGCGACGTGATCTGCTTTGCCGGTGACGGCTGCTTCATGATGCACGGGCAGGAATTCATCACCGCCGTGCGCTATAATCTGCCGATTATCGTTTTGCTGATCAACAACAGCACCTATGGCACCATCCGCATGCATCAGGAGCGCGACTACCCAGGCCGCGTCAGCGCAACCGATCTGGTCAACCCGGATTTCAAGGCCTTTGCGCAGGCCTATGGCGGACATGGAGAGCTGGTGGAAAAGACTGAGGATTTCGCGGCGGCGTTTCAGCGCGCACGGGCCTCAGGCAAGCCATCGATCATCGAAATCAAGCTGGACGCGGAAGCAATTACGCCGACCCGCACCTTGACTCAAATTCGTGAGAAAAGCTGAGGACGGAAGCGGTCACACGGGAACACAGGCAGAAACCACTTCAGCTACTGCTGGTGTTCCCGTGGCCGTTTGAGAACAAGAAGCAAACCGAGCAGCGCGGATAGCGAAAAGCTGATGATAAACGCAATATAGAACAAATATCCGTTTTCATAATGTAAGCCCACATCCCTACCGCAGGCGACATCCTGCGTAAGGATATTGAAAAGAGAGCTGAAAAAATAATCTAAAATGAGGTTGGCTCCGCCGTGCAAAATCGACCCCGTTACAAAGTTGAATAAAAAATAATACATAAGAGCCATTAGAAAACATAGGTCAGGTATCAAAAGCCACGTTTCATATTTTAAAATAGCAGAAACAAATGAGGTCAGAAGATACAATAATACACCATAAAATAAGAAAGAATTTTCCTGAAACCAAGAGATATCCGCGGTCAGATGACAAGTCTCGTAATAACCTTGTGGGTAGTAAACAGACAGTACGAACGCACACAGCGCAAAAAATCTAAGAAGTAAGTTAACCCTGGAATTCAGTAAGGAAGCCATAATGTTATCCGCCGATAAAATCAGTTAGGCGTGAAATCTCCTCACCGCAAGGAAAAGCACTTAAACACCGAATTAGACATCTCCAAAAGGGCTAATCCAAACAGTAGGTGATCAATGCTTTTCATGTCGCCGATCGGATAAGAATACAATTAAACCCAGAATCGTCGATAAAAAGAAACTGCTAACTGCAAGAACATAGAAGAGATAGCCCCACTGATAATGGAATACGACGTCGGCATTGCATGGACCTCTGCCCGTCAGCGAATCCCCTATATTTCCAAATATTTCGGACAAAACTCCATACACCAAAGGCATGAGTATTTCGATGAAAACAACATGTTTAACAATAAAAACAGCGAAAATAACATCGGTAATTAAAAATAAATATCCTTTATTAAAATATTCGACCATCAAAGAGGAAAAAAGATAAAAAATCAAAACATAAAAATAAATTGAATAAACTGATAAAATTGTAAACGGGCTTTCTGATTCACACCTGGAATAATATCCGTAAGGAATAAGTGCACACAAGGCTGAAGATACAAAAGTCCCTATCTTCAGAAAAAAACGGGTTTTAGGATCAACAAAAACTGACAACTGCATCTCCTTTTGCAACAAAGGCATGATGGAGTGCTACGATTTAAGAAGGACACTTTTGCCTCGTGTAGAAGCAGAAGCGTCCATCTAAAGACTTTAAGGCATTAGCTACAGCCCCTAAGCGGCTTGTAAAAGCCCCTTAAATCGCAGCCGTCACGATGAACTCGACCTTGTAATCCGGCGTTGCCAAAGCAGCTTCGCTGGTGGCGCGGGCTGGTGGGTTGGCAGGGTCGATCCAGCTTTCCCAGACAGCGTTCATTTCGGCGAAGGTGGACATGTCGGAGAGGTAGATGATGGTTTGCAGGATCTTCGACTTGTCAGAACCGGCAGCCGCCAGCAGGCGATCCACTTCGGCCAGCGCCGATTTCGACTGTTCCGTGACACCAGTGCCTTCGCCGACCTGGCCAGCCAGATAGACGGTATTGCCGTGAACGACAGCACCGCTCATACGCTTGCCGGGCTCGATACGCTTGATGGACATGGACTATCTCCTTGAGGTTATGAAACACGAAAACGCTGCGGACTTTGCCGCAGCGTGGGCAGGTTTTTTGAACGCTTAGCGCTGGCGCAGGCTGTGTTCGTAGGTCGCCGTAGAGCGGGCGCCGGAACGGCAATAGCCGAGCATCGGGCGCTCCAGATCATCAAGCGCGTCAACCATGGCGGCGACGGCATCCGGCGTGACACCCATCGGGCCAACCGGAATATGGCGGATGGCAAGCCCAAGTTCTTCGGCCCGCGCAGCAATAGCGGCAAAATCCGGCTGGCCGGGCTCTTCGCCATCCGGACGATGGCAAACGATGGATTTGAAACCCAGCGCCTTGATATCATCCAGATCATCGAGACTGATCTGACCGCTGACGGAATATTCCTCGTTGATCGGCCTGATATTCATCGTCGCATCCTTTTCAAAACCGGCTTAATCGAAACCGGCCAAACATTTACGATGTGGATACCGGGGCGTCAACGCTGCAAGCGGATTCCAGACGCGCCCGATTTCACATGAAGAAGAAATCCAGTCCGAATTCACGGCTCTCGCCGGGCGCCAGCATGTCGAGTTCGCCGCCCTTGGCGAGATCGTCGCGTCCAACCCAGCGGTGCGAGACCGGCTCGATGCCTACGACATTGGCAGGCGCCTGCTGGTTGCGCCAGATTTGCAGGAAGGGCAGGCTTGCCGTGTCAAAACGCACCACCAGCGTCAACCCACCAACCGAGGCGATTGGGCCGAGCCGAAACTCTGTCCAGCCATCCGCTCCCGCCGTGTCGCCGCTGGCGGCAACGCAGAACACCCCGCCCGGTTCCGCGCCGAAACGCCAGCCGAAACCGCCGTCGTCCAGCATTGCTCCTTCCATTCGCACTGCATCATCGAACAGTTTAGCGGCGACATTCATGTGATACATCAACATGGCGGGAAACGGCGCATGGCCAGTATTGGTAATCCGGTCGCGGAGCGCGACAGCACCGGTTTGCGCATCGATGCGCCAATGGCGCTCCAGAAGCGACTGGCCGCCATCGGCATGGCGCACCGGAATTTCAGCCCGGCACTCGCTATCGCTCTGATGAAGGATCGTAGCCGGATGTGATGAAAACGAACCATGCAGCGGATAGCGACGACCGCTGCCATCGCCAAACGGTTCCGGGTGACGGATATGGTCAGGGCCGCAGGTGAAAAGAAAGCCTTCCAGGGAATGGTCAATGCGCGGATCGCCATCATCAGGGATGGCCCGATGCGGCGACAGATCGACACCATCGATGATCAATGTGCGAATATCCAGAACCGATGTCTGGTCCAGTTCAACGATTGGACCCTTGGCTGCCTGTAGCTTCATGATTCGTCTCCTCCTACAATCCGCCCAGCATTACCGCGCTGATAGCGGCCTATGCCATGTCCTAAACCGTGTAAAAACGCGGTAGCCTATGATTTTCCCGTGTAAAATTCTGTTAATTTTGATGGACTGATGTATTCACGTCGTTCACCCTATCGTTCGCTAGCACGTTGTTTATGCAACGATTCCTTCAAGCTTGGCTGGGGCGTCCATCTGGAGCGGTGCGCACGGGTTTAACAGTTTCTTCACTTCGTTTTCATTTTTCCATATTAGCGTCAAAATTACGGTGTCTCAGCGCATGATAAGCAATTGTCCATGCTTTGGCGCGAGCGCCTCGATTTCCCCTGAACCGGATAGGGTTTGGGGCGTTATGCAAGAAACCAACCGGAAAGATCACCCGTGCAGCCGCTTTGGAAAACTGGTCTCATCGTCGTCGCGCTTCTCTCAACCGTGTCGCAGCCCGCGCTGGCGCGCAGCCCCTATACGGGGCAGAACGCGAATACCGTGCTGATTACGCCCTCAGGAGAAGTTCTGGATTTCGTACCCGAACAAGGCTCGGTGATGATCAGCCGCGACCGCATGGGCCGCACGGTTTTGATTGACCGCTCCGGCAATCTGATCGCCACGGAAATGCCTGCCGACATGGTGTATGGCCGCGCCGACCGCAATCGTTATCCCAATGATTATTATCCGCCAGCTCCTTCCGGCGGCGGCTATGACGATGAGGACATGGCGACTGGCGGCATTCCCGGGGACCAACCCGTTGAGCGCCAATCCCTTGATCAGGGCTACCCACAAAACGTCAACCACGATCCGTCAGTGAGCGACGATGCCCTGGCACGGCCTGCGTCCCCATCGACCGCAGCGCCGTCGACGCTTGGTAGCAGCGGCAAGGCCAAGCCGGAAATCACAGCACTTCAGGTCTTTCTTGCCCGCGAGGGGTTTTCGCCGGGCGCTATCGACGGCCATATGGGCATGAATGTGCAAAAGGCGCTGGAAGCCTGGCAGCAAAAGACCGGCGAGACGCTGAACCCTACCGACACCGACGCCATCATGGAGCGGCTGCGGATGAATGGCGGCCTGCCCTTCACCAGCTACACGCTGACCGCCGCCGATGCCGCTGGTCCGTATGTGGCGGAAATCCCTGAGGATTATAGCCAGAAGGCTGCGATGCCGTCGCTTGGCTATACATCCACCACAGAAATGCTGGCTGAGAAATTCCACATGGATGAGGGCTATCTGAAAGCGCTCAATCCAGGTGTGGATTTCACTGTTCCCGGCAGCACGGTCAAAGTGGTCAGCATCGGCCAGCCTCATAGCGGACGGGTTGCCCGCATCGTTGCCGACAAAGGCCGCAAACAGGTTCTGGCGTATGGTGAGGATGGCCAACTGATTACCGCCTATCCGGCCAGCATCGGCTCTAACGATACGCCATCGCCGTCCGGCACGGTGCAAGTGCAGCGCGTCGCTTTCGATCCAGGCTATACCTATAATCCGAAGGTCAATTTCCAGCAGGGTGCCAATGACAAGGTGCTGAATATTCCGCCAGGCCCGAATGGTCCTGTTGGTACCGTCTGGATTGCCTTGTCCAAGCCCACCTACGGCATCCACGGCACACCGGAACCCTCGAAGATCGGCCGCACCCAGAGCCATGGCTGTATCCGCCTGACCAATTGGGATGCAACGGAACTCGCCAAGATGGTACAGCCGGGCGTCACTGTGGAATTCGTGGACTGATAGTAGTCAATTTTAAGCACAAGAAAACGCCCCGCCGCGGTTATCGTAGCGGGGCGTTTTTATGTGGCTTCTATCAATTACAAGTCTCAGGCGGCATCACCGATCAGCCGCAAAAGGCGCGGGCGTAGGCTGCGCACCACTTTTACCGGAAGCAGATGCACGACCTCAGCAGCAAAGGCGCGCGAATTGTCCTGCGCCTTATCCAAATTGCTGACCTTGGCCGGGTCCATCGAATAGACCGTGCCGCCGGTTTCAAAAATGTCGCGGAAGGCGTTGCGCTCGGCAATCGGAGTATTGATGACATTTACCCCACGCGCCGCCAACAGGCCCTTGATGGCGAGAAGTGCCCGTGTCGTCACCATCGAGGCAACCCGTGTCAGAACCACCGAATGCGGGATGACAAGATTACCGGCGATCCGCATCTGCTCGATCAGGTCAAGGATCTGGGCGGCTCCCTTGGCATCCATCGCACAGCCCTGAACAGGGATCATCACATGGTCGGAAAGCCCGATCGCCATGGTGACGATGGCGTCACGCGCACCGGCCAGATCGATGATAACGTAGTCAGCCGTTTTGCGGCCTTCCCGGATATGGCCCTGCAACGACCCAACGCTGACTTCGGAAATGACTTCAATATTGTGCTGCAACCCCGCGGCTTCCGACCATTGGGTAATCCAGCGTTGCGGATCGGCATCGAGAATACAGATCCGGTAACCCTGATGGGCAAGTTCTGTGGCAAGCAATAGAGCTGCGGTGGTTTTACCTGCGCCGCCCTTGGCATTGGCAAATGAGATGACTGGCATTGGTGTCCTCGATGCTATGATTGAGCCACTCATCGCTCTAACAGGCACCCGGCTATTCATGGCGCCCGGTTAATACATCCTTGCTAAAAATGGTTAATAAATAGCAAATGACATATATCAGTTCTTGTGAATGAAATTCTAGGTTACCTTGCTTGCCGTAAGCTGGAGCCAGATTTTCAAAAACATTCCGCCAGCAATGCGGTGGTATTTTCCAAAGTCATCTTGACAGGATTGCTCGCGGCACTTGCATCGCGGATTGCCATGGCAGCCAGATCGTCCAGCCGGTCACCCGGCACGCCAAGCTCGCTCAGATTATGTGGAATGGCGAGATCCTCACGAAACACCATCAGAAAATCATGGAAACCATCGAAGCCGCCCTGGATTTCCAGATAGCCCGCCAGTTTCTCGATCTTGCGCTCTATGGCCTTGCGGTTGAAAGATACCACCATCGGCATCAACACCGCATTGGTTGTGCCGTGATGGGTATTATAGACCGCGCCGATCGGGTGCGACAGCGCGTGAATGGCCCCCAGCCCCTTTTGCAGGGCAATCGACCCCATGACCGCCGCCGACATCATGTTGAGCCGGGCTTCCAGATCCACCGGATCACGATAGGCTTTGGGCAGAAATTCCTTGACCAACCGCATCCCCTCGATCGCAATACCCTGGCCGAGCGGATGGTAGACCGGCGAACAATAGGCTTCCAGGCAATGGGCGAATGCATCCATGCCGGTGCCAGCCGTGATGGATTTCGGCATGCCGACCGTCAGTTCCGGATCACAAATGACGATTGCCGGAAGCATTTTCGGATGAAAGATCGCGGTCTTGACGTGGGTGACTGTATTGGTGATCACGCAGGTGCGTCCCACTTCGGCACCGGTCCCTGCTGTAGTTGGCACTGTCACAACCGGCAGGATTGCCGCCTCATTGGCATCACGCCAGCCCTCAGTGCCCGCGGCGAAATCCCAGACCGGGCGGGTCTGCCCCGCCATGAAGGCCACGCATTTGCCAAGATCAATGCCGGAGCCTCCGCCAAAGGCAACGACACCGTCATGACCACCTTGCCGGAAGGCCGCAAGCCCGGCTTCCAGATTAAGCTCCGTCGGGTTGGGATCGACATCGGCAAACAGCGCGTTGTCCAGCCCTGCGTCACTCAACGTTTCCTGCGCCACCCTGGTAATCGCCAACGCTGCCAGCCCACGGTCAGTGACCAGCAAAGGATTGCGCATGCCCAAGGATTTGCAGGCTTCACCCAGCTCTTCTATCCGACCGCGCCCGACCCTGATGTCGGTCGGATAACTCCAATTCGCAAAGATTTTCATGATCGCATCACTCCTTCCACCGGAGGATCGAAGAGGGGATCGGAAAAGGCAAAAAGGATTAGCGAGGGTCATGCCGCTGCTTGCGTCTGACCAGTGCAAACCTCAGAGAATTTGAACCTCCCGAATGCGGGCTTTCCTCCTCACCCACAACGGCCATGGTAGGGTATCTAATATAAATAACTACTAATCAAAAAGGGAAAATCGGTGGCTTCGCCACCACAATTTCAAATTTCAAAAGAAAACAATCTCACGCTTTCATTTAGATAAACAGAGGCCGCCGATCCGGGCGACCCCTCTTCGTATCAGGTCAGGCTATTCAGGCTTGGCCGACAGCTTTTTCCGCAGCGGCAATTTCCGCCTGCCGCTTTGCCACTTCATCGCCAATCGGCGGGCCCTTGAAGCGACGCTGCTCGAACAGAACCCAGATCAGCGCCGTCAGCGCCAGAAAACCGACAGTGATATACAGCGCCCACTGGTTGGGCGGCTGCACCCCGATGATAAAGATGGCAACCATGGCCAGGATGACCAGAAGACCGACAAACCGGTAAGCGCCGATCCCCATATTCCACGGTCCCATTTTCGGCCATTTCGCCGTACCGATCACCTTCATACCGAGCACGATCGGAATGGCGAAGGACAGGAACAGGAAGATCACCGTGCAGGACACGACAATCGTATAAGCCGAGGCACCGGCAATGGTGACAAGCGAGGCACCCCAGACGAACAGCACTGAAAGCACAGCCCCGACCCAGATGGCCGTCGCCGGAGTACGGAACCTTGGGCTGACACTGGAAAGCGCCTTGGAGGCAGGCAGGCCGCCATCACGCGAAAAGGCATAGATCATCCGCGACACGGAGGTGACGGTTGCCAGACCGCAGATGAATTGCGCAACGAAAATTGCCAGATAGAGAATATTGGCGACAACCGGGTGGGTGATGCTGTTCAGAGTCCAGAAGAACACGTTCCAGCCCTGGGCTGCGGCTTCATTCATATCGGGAATAGCCAACAGGAAGGCCAGCAACATGATATAGCCGAACAGCGATGCCCAGAAGACCGAGGAAATAATCCCCTTCGGCACCGATTCCGAAGCCTTGATGGTTTCCTCCGAGGTATGGGCGGAGGCATCGTAACCGGTGATCGTATAGATCGGCAAAAGCAGGCTGAGAGCAAAAATATACCAGACACTGCCGGTCTGCGGCCAGACTGGCGCATCGCCCGCTGGTGTGCCGGAATAATTGGTGAAGGTCCAGATGCGGGAGAAATCCCAGGTTTTCACGCCGATCAGGCAGACGATTGTCAAGGCAATGGCGGTGATGAAGATCAGATAGCCTGAGAGATCCGTCAGCTTGGCGGTAAGCTTGATGCCGAGATGGTTGATCAGCGCCTGAGCCGCCGTAATCGCGGCCACGAACAGGATCTGGTTGGCAAAGCCGCCTGCCGTCGTCGTATCGACATTGATGCCGAACCATCCGGCAATCGATCCGGCGAAAAAGCCCCAGGTGCCGACATTGATGGCACCGAGCACAGTGACCAGGCCGATCAGGTTGAACCAGGCCGTAACCCAGCCGGTGAAACGATTGCCGAGGATCGAGCCCCAGTGATACAGACCACCTGCCGTGGGATAAGCCGAGGCGATCTGTGCCATGCCGAGCGCGAAAACGCCGGAAATCAGGCAGCCCAACGGCCAGCCGATGCCGATGGCCGCCCCACCGGCCCCGGATGTCGCCTGGGCCAACGAATTGATGCCGCCGGACAGAATACAAATGATCGAGAAGGAAATCGCAAAGTTCGAAAACGAACTCATGCGCCGCTCCAGCTCCTGCGCATAGCCCATGGAATGGAGGATATGCAGGTCTTCCTGCTTATCGACGTCGCTATAACCGGTCATGATGACCCCCAGTTAAGCCGAGGCAAAACACCTCGGCAGCCTCTGCCTTTCGGTTTGCCGGTTGTTACCGTTACAAACCGCACGCAGTCTTCGCTGCTCCCTTTGGATCTTGTTATCTTGAGCCGGACCGGCATGGCCGAATGGCTTGGAGACCCGTCACGATCCTGTGATGCAGGCCTCTGTTTTTAGTCTTTGCCTAAAATCAATTGCAGTCGAGAAAAAAATCAATCTCCAGCTTTTCAAATGCCAAAGCAATTCACATGCCTGTTCGCGTCATTCCCCGGCCTGCAACCGTCGCCGCAACAAAGAATGACAGGAAAGCGCCTCATGAAAACCCGCTATTTGCACAGGCACAGAGGCGCGGATGACAACGCGTACCACACGGGCATGCCTGCACAACAAAGCCAAAGGACTGAATCTTCGAGACAAAGAACTTATTTTCTTTTTCAAATCAAGGAACTAAGCGCCAATTCCCCGACATCCCCTTAGGCTGAACAGGGAAAAGTCATTTTTTCCAGTTGGGGCAGATTGACTCGGTGACCCTCTGTCGTCTTATCTTTGCGCAATAAACCGGCAAAGACCGGAGGGGAACAATCGACGCTTGCAGATACCTGTCATCTCAGCAGCAGCGCGCGCAAAATCCAGGGTCATGGCTTTTACCTGCTCGGCCGGGTCATCCGTGCTATCAGCGATACCGCAGATTGTCTCCAAGAATACCGTTGCAGAAATACTTGAAGATATGCCCGTTATAGCAGTGCTCACCCACCCTATCCGTCACATAACTATCATCTGCGCCCCCTATGCAGTCGCTCGGCTTACCGCAGACAATTTTGCAGATCGAAGATTTGCAGATCCACAAGGAGGACACCCGTGAACATCCGTTTGCACCGCATTCTTTCCCTCTCGACCGCCATGGTCGTCGCATCGACCGCCTATGCGAGCGCCGAGCCAAGCGCCGAGCTGATCGCAGCTGCCAAAAAAGAAGGCATGCTGACCACCATCGCCCTGCCCCATGACTGGTGCGGCTATGGTGACGTGATCGCCGGTTTCAAGAAAAAATACCCTGAGATCAAGGTCAACGAGCTGAACCCGAATGCAGGTTCCGGCGACGAAATCGAAGCGATCAAGGCCAATAAGGGCAATACCGGCCCGCAGGCTCCCGATGTTATCGACGTCGGCCTGTCCTTCGGTCCTGCTGCCAAGAAAGACGGTCTCGTTCAGCCTTACAAGGTCTCCACCTGGGATTCGATCCCGGCTTCGGCCAAGGATGCCGACGGCTATTGGTATGGCGATTATTACGGCGTTCTGGCCATCGGTGTGAACAAGGATATCGTCAAGGACGTTCCTAAGAGCTTTGCCGACCTGACCGCTTCCAAATATGCCAATTCCGTTGCCATGCCTGGCGATCCACGCACCGGCAATAGCTCGATGATGACGGTATATGCCGCTGGCGTCGCGCAGTCCGGCAAGACTGGTGCCGATGCCGCCAAGGCAGGCATCGAGTTCATGAAGTCGCTGAAGGAAAAGGGCAATCTCGTGCCGGTCAACGGCTCGGCCCAGAACATGGCGCAGGGCACCACGCCGATCCTGTTCGATTGGGACTATAACGTGCTTGCCATGCGCGACAAGCTGGCTGGCAACCCGCCGATGGACGTTGTTGTTCCCTCGGATTCGGTCATCGCCGGCGTTTACGTTCAGGCGATTTCGGCTTTCGCGCCACATCCGAACGCTGCCAAGCTGTGGATGGAATATCTCTATTCCGACGAAGGTCAGCTCGGCTGGCTGGCTGGCTATTGCCATCCGATCCGCTTCAACGATCTGGCTGAAAAGAAGAAGATTCCGCAGGCCCTGCTCGACAAGATGCCGGATGCCGCAGGCTATGCCAAGGCGATCTTCCCCACTCTGGACGAGCAGTCCGCTGCCAAGGCAGTGGTTGCCGCCGATTGGGCAAAGCAGATGGGCGCGCAATAAGTTAGCGCCAGTGCTGAAATTTCACTCCACCTTTGCGCAGGCCGGTTTTTACCGGCCTGCGTGCCTAATTTGAAGGGAAAAAGTGGCATGACCGTTGCGGAGACCGAGCTTCATTCGCCAGCCAGTGCATCCGTGCCAAATTCATCCAGGCCCAGTGCACCGACGCTCAACGCCCCCCTGCCCAGCCTACCCATAGTCGAAGGCTCCAGACAGCAACCAGCACCTCGCCCCAAAAGCCGGGTAAACTGGGATTGGCTGGGTGTGCTGCCGTTTTTCCTGTTTGCCATTCTGTTTCTGATCGGGCCAATCCTTTATCTGGTCAAAGGCTCTTTCCAGAATCCGGCCGGTGATTTTACGCTGGAAAATTTCATCAGTCTGGCCACCCCCAATATCATGGCCGCCTATTCCCTGTCGCTGCGCCTGAGTCTGGCCGCAGCTTGTCTTGGCGCCATCGCTGGTCTTCTGGTGGGCTATGCCATTATTCTCGGTGGCCTGCCGCGCTGGGTGCGCACGGCCTTCATGACATTTTCGGGTGTCGCCTCGAATTTTGCCGGTATTCCGCTGGCCTTCGCCTTCATCGCCACCCTGGGCCGGTTGGGCCTGGTCACCGTTCTGTTGCGGGACATGTTCGGCTTCAATCTCTATGGCACGGGCTTCAGCCTGTTTTCCTTCTGGGGCCTGGCGATCACCTATCTGTATTTCCAGCTGCCGCTGATGGTGCTGATCATCACTCCTGCCCTCGACGGATTGAAGGGCGAATGGCGCGAAGCAGCAGAAATTCTCGGCGCTACCCGCCGCCAATATTGGCAAATGGTCGCCCTGCCGGTGCTGACCCCCTCCATTCTTGGCTGTTTCCTGCTGCTGTTTGCCAATGCCTTTGGCACGCTGGTCACCGTCTATGCCCTGACCGGGTCCAGCTTCGGCGTCGTGCCCATCGTGCTTTACCAGCAAATTCAGGGCAATGTGCTTTACAATCCCAATCTTGGCTATGCGCTGGCGGTTGGCATGGTGGCCATCATGGCCGTCACCAACACCCTCTATCTTATCCTGCGCAGCCGCGCCGAACGGTGGCAAAAATGAAAAAGCCCTTTCCGCTGGTCTCGACCGTCATCGTCCTTATCGCTGCCGCCTATTTCCTTGTTCCGCTCTATGCGACCTTCCAGTTTTCCCTGCAAATGCTGCGGGGCCAGTGGAGCTTTGCCGCTTACCGTTCGGTGTTTTCCAGCGACGAGTTTCTGTCTACCCTTGGCTACTCAGCCTTTGCCTCCCTGATGGCCATTGTGGTTGGTGCCGTCATCGTCGTGCCCACCGCCTATTGGGTACGGCTGCGGCTGCCGAAACTGCGACCCATCGTTGAGTTCGTCAGCCTCCTGCCGCTGATCATTCCGCCCGTCGTCCTGGTGTTCGGTTATATCCGGTTGTTTGGTTCCAATTCTTATCTACCGCTCACCATGTCGGAGAACGGCACCAATATCCTGCTGGTGATTGGCTATGTCACCTTGTCCCTGCCCTATATGTTTCGGGCCGTGGACAATGGTATGGCCGCCATCGACATCACCACCCTGACCGAAGCCGCCGAAAGCCTCGGCGCATCGCGGCTGCGCACCATTGCCGAGGTGATTTTCCCCAATGTCCGCTCGGCCATCGTCTCTGGCGCCTTCCTGACCTTTTCGATCTCGCTGGGCGAATTCGTCTTCGCCAGCCTGCTCAATCGCCCGGCCTTCGGCCCCTATATGGTCAAGATGGGCCAGGACCGCGCCTATGAACCGGCAGCGCTCGCCGTTTTGTCCTTCGCGCTGACCTGGGGCTGCATGGTCCTCATGCAATTATTCGCCAATAAAAAACCCGGACAGCGCTGGTTGCCACGCCGTATGACACGCCAGGCCCCGATGTCCTCTTCCATGCCCCCAAGGAGTGCAACCCGATGAGTTTCCTCAGGATCGAAGCGGTCAGCAAGAGTTTCGCGGCCAATACCGTCGTCAAGGAATTCGATCTCCCGGTGAATAAAGGCGAGTTCATCTCCTTCCTGGGACCGTCCGGCTGCGGCAAGACAACCGTTCTGCGCATGGTGGCCGGGTTTGAAACGCCCTCCTCCGGCTCGATTGTCATCGACGGACAGGATGTAACGAAACTGCCGCCCAATCGCCGCCGGATCGGCATGGTCTTCCAGGCCTATGCGCTGTTTCCCAATATGAATGTATTCGACAACGTCGCCTTCGGCCTGAAGATCGCCAAGAAGCCCAAGGCGGAAATCCATAGCCGGGTGATGGAAATGCTGAAGCTGATCCATCTCGATCATCTGGCAGAACGCTATCCCTACCAGATGTCCGGCGGCCAACAGCAGCGCGTGGCGCTGGCCCGGGCGCTGGCGCCAAAGCCGCAGGTTCTGCTGCTGGACGAGCCGCTGTCAGCGCTGGATGCCAAGATCCGCGTCTCGCTACGCGAAGAAATCCGCCAGATCCAGCGCCAGCTCGGTATCACCACCGTGTTCGTGACCCATGACCAGGAAGAGGCTCTGTCGATTTCCGACCGGATCGTGGTGATGAACGGCGGGCGCGCCGACCAGATCGGCACCCCCTCGGAGATCTACAATCATCCCCAGACCCGTTTCGTCGCCTCCTTCGTCGGCACGCTCAACTTGATCGAAGCGAAAGTGACGGACACATCCAGCAATACGATCCTGATCGGCGACCAGCAGATCAGCCTGAAAAAGCCGCTGGGCAAGGCCAATGGCGAAACCGTCACCGTGGCACTGCGCCCGGAAGCCGGATCGCCTGCCGAAGGCGCCAAGGGGGATGTTCGGATCAGCGGCAAAGTTACCTCAAGCCATTTTCTCGGCTCGGTGATCCGCACCCGGCTGGATGTCGGCGGCGCCACGCTGTCCTTCGACATGTTCAACGATCCGGGCGTTACGCCGGCAGTGATTGGCGAAACTGTCACCCTGAAATTTGCAGGTGACGACCTGATGGTGGTGGCGGATTGATGATCTTTCCGCACCATACCCAAAATTGACAGAGCGCAAAAATCCACTCATGAATTGAATTTAAACATGCTAATTCATGTGTTTACGCATTATCAATAGAAATCAAATATAAAGCCTCATCACGTAGGAGGCATCTTAAATGGGACTGTTGTCGTTTGGCTTCGGTGCGGACAATAAAGGCGTTTTGGAAGCCGTCAATCGGTCCCAGGCCATTATTGAATTTGACCTCGATGGCAATATCCTTGATGCGAATGAAAATTTCTGCAAAGCGATCGGCTATAAAAGATCGGAGATCGTCGGAAAGCACCACCGGATTTTTGTCGATCCCGAAGACGTGAAAAATCCAGCCTATGCAGAGTTCTGGGCGAAACTCGGCTCCGGTCAGTTCGATCAAGGGCAGTACAAACGATTGACCAAGACCGGGGAATCGATCTGGATCGAAGCCTGTTACAATCCGGTTTTTCGGGGCAAAAAGCCCTACAAGGTCGTGAAAATCGCAACCGACATAACGGCTGCGAAGACCAAGACCATGGACAGTGACGGCAAGATCGATGCGCTGATGCGCTCTCAAGCCGTCATTGAATTCACGCCAACCGGCCAGATTCTCACAGCAAACGAGAATTTCTGCAAAACATTGGGCTACAGCTTAAGCGAAATCGTCGGCAAGCATCATTCGATGTTCTGCGAACCCGCCTATGCTGCCTCGCCTGAATACAAGCAATTCTGGCGCAGCCTCGCTGCCGCCGAATATCAGAGCAACGAATTTCTGCGCATCGGCAACGGGGGAAAACACGTTCATATTCAAGCCACCTACAATCCAATTTTCGATGAAAAGGGGAAAGTCATTAAGGTTGTGAAATTCGCAACCGATGTGACTGGCCGCGTCAAAGCCATCGACGCCATCGCTGCCGGTCTGGAACGTCTTTCAAACTGCAATATCCGCATGACAATCGACGAACCGTTCATTCCGACCTTCGACCACCTGCGCAAACACTTCAACATGTCGATCAGCAAGTTTCAGGAGACACTTGTACAGGTGCTGACGGAAACGGCATCCGTGGCCGCCAACAGCCGGGAAGTCCAGGAAAGCTCCACGAGTCTCGCCCAACGCTCTGAACAACAGGCCGCCGCACTTGAGCAAACCTCAGCCGCATTGGAGGACATTACCACCGTCGTTAATCAATCCAGTGCGAGCACCAAGAACACCAGAGATCTGGTGCGTGATGCGCGTCAGGCAGCGACCGAGTCCGTGAAAGTCGTCAACTCGACGGTGGACGCGATGAGCCGCATCGAGGGTGCTTCGAAGGAAATCAGCAACATCATCAGCGTCATCGATGAAATCGCCTTCCAGACCAATCTCCTGGCCTTGAACGCGGGCGTGGAGGCCGCCCGTGCCGGCGAAAGCGGCAAGGGCTTTGCTGTCGTGGCACAAGAAGTGCGCGAACTGGCCCAGCGTTCCGCCAAGGCCGCCAAGGAAATCTCGGAGCTGATCGGCAAATCCAGCAATGAAGTAAAAGACGGTGTGCGTTTGGTCGGGGAAACAGGCAGTGCTCTGAACCGGATCGAATCCTTCGTTCAGTCCATCGATGACAATATCGAGGCCATTGCCACAGCCGCAATAAAGCAATCCACCAGCCTTGGCGAAATCAGTTCCGCAGTGAATGCGCTGGATCAGATGACGCAAAAGAACGCCGGCATGGTCAATACGATCAACACCATCAGCGACGCGCTTTCCAGCGGCGCTGCCAAGCTGACAGAACTGGCCAGCCGCTTCCAGCTGAACAGGCGATCAACGATCCGTGGGCCGGAAAGCTCCGCTGCGATGCGCGAAGGCAGCAGGCGGCAAAACAACCGGTCCGCAGCCTGACTGAAAGACCTTTGAGCCAGCACACCACCTTTCAGCAACACATTGGCGAAAACATCGGCAGTGTGTTTGGTTTTCGGCATTTTTATTTTGCGGTCCGTGAGGCGATAGGCCAATTTTCGCGCATCTTCCAAGCTACGGCTGAACGAAAGAGTGCCTATGTCTGCCAAGCCAGCCTTGACCACCCCTGCCCTGGCCATCATCGACACGATCAGCGATCCAGGAAAAAGCGACCGCAGCAACGAGGACAGACTAGGATATAACGAGCAGGCCGCCTTCGTGCTCGACGGCGCAACCGGGCTGGGCGATGACCAGTTCATGGACGGTTACGGTTCCGACGCTGCCTGGATCGCCCAGTTTGCGGCAAAGCGGCTGACCACGGAACTAACCTGCGACACCAATGTCACCGAGGTGATCCGCGCCATCGCTTTCGACGCCCATGAGCTTTTTACCGCAGCCGCAGGTGACCAGCCCCGCTACGCCTGGCCGCTGGCGGCTCTTGCCGCCTTGCGGGTAACGCCTGATGGCGCGCAATTCATTGGGCTTGGCGATAGCGTGCTCTACCTTCTGCATGACGATGGCCGGGTGGAAACCCATATGGCCCTGCCGGATGCATTCGAGCGTGAACAGCAAGCCGCCCGCGCCCATGTGGAGCGGCTGGGCGGCATCGGCGCAAGCGGCATGGCCCACACAAGCGACACCGAAACATTGGAAAATTTACGCAGCAAACGCGAACAGCAAAACACGCCCGGTGGCAGTGTCTGGTCTCTGGGTCTCATACCCGATACCGCCGATCATCTGGTTCGCACAGCGCTGACCATCGAGACGGGCGCCACCGCGCTAATCTGCTCGGATGGGCTGGCCGATCTCGTCAGCCTCTACCAGGCCTATGATCCTGCCGGTCTGGTCAAACGCGCCGCAACCGCCGGATTGAAGGCCCTGGTCACCGAATTGCGACATCTGGAACGCGAGGTCGATCCAGACGGGCTACAATTTCCACGCTTCAAGCAAAGCGACGACACGACAGCGATCCTCTGCCGGATCGATCGTTAAGCTTAGTCTAATATCTCTCTCAGAGCCCCAAGCAGCCGGTCGCATTCGGCATCGGTGCCGATGCTGATGCGTAGAAAATCACCGATCCGTGGCTTTTGAAAATTGCGCACCAGCACGGATTTTTGTCGCAGCGCCAATGTGAGATCCGCACCACTCCGGTCCGAATGCCGGGCAAACACAAAATTGGCTGAGGATGGCAGGACCTCGAAACCCAACTCCTGAAGACCGAGGGAGAGACGCTCCCGGCTGGCGACAACCAGATCGCGGTGACGCTCGAACCATTCCCGGTCTTCCCAGGAGGCAACGGCCCCAGCAAGCGCCAGCCGGTCGAGCGGGTAGGAATTGAAACTATCCTTGACCCGCTCCAAGGCCTCGATCAACTCACGTTGTCCGACAGCAAAACCAACTCGCAATCCGGCAAGGCCCCGCGATTTCGAAAAGGTCTGAACCACCAGCAGGTTCGGATAGGTTTTGACCAGCGGAATGGCGCTGTCCGCACCGAAATCCACATAAGCCTCATCAATCACTACGACCTGATCGGGATGGTCACGCACGAGAGTTTCAATTTCCACCAAGGAAAGCGCAATGCCCGTCGGCGCATTGGGATTGGGCAGGATGATCGCCCCACACGGCTGCCGGTAATCCTCAATCCGCACTCGCATGGCATCATCCAAGGCAACCTCCCGGAAATCGATACCATAGAGCCGACAATAGGTTGGGTAGAAACTATAGCTGACATCCGGAAACAGCAGCGGCTTATCGTGATTCAACAGGGCCTGAAACGTGTGCGCCAAGACCTCATCGGAACCATTACCGACAAACACCTCGCCCGGGTCGAGATTGTGGCTCTTGGCAATAGCATGGCGAAGCGGCAGACCGGTCGGGTCGGGATAAAGCCGAAGCGTGTCATCCACCGCGTCTCGCATCGCGGCAATCGCATGCGGCGAAGGACCGTAAGGGCTTTCATTGGTGTTCAGCTTGACCAGATCGCTGATGGCGGGTTGTTCGCCCGCCACATAAGGCATCAGGGATCGAACGATCGGGCTCCAGAATCTGCTCATGGAAATTCTCCACGGATAGAAGGAAGAATAGAGTGCGGCGGCAATCAATTTTCATTTTTGATATCTCAGGCGGAGATTGATGCCAAGGCACCGGAGATGCTGATGCATCATACCGCTTTCGGCATTGCCGCCGGTTCGAATGCCGCAAGAAAAACACTATTCACCAGGTTCAATGGCGACTGCGCTCACAGCCCAAAAGCTTAAGCCAAAATGATCCCCTCTCGCGGGGTTTGACTTTTTTTGATAGTATGTCTTATATAATCTTCATACAAAACAAGTAATATAAACCCATTAAAAAATGGGGGTAGCCATGACTAAAGACATGACATCGCCAAACCTTGATAAAACTCTATCATTTCTATCTCAAATAAAGCAAAAAGACACAGTCAAAAATCTTGTAGATTTAACAAAACATGCGACAAGCCGATACGGTGTTAAAAATATCGTTATAGGATTTCCACCAGAAATCGGAATGCTACCCAGCCAGCAAATGCAGGGTATTTTACTTGCAGACTGGCCTGACGAATGGTCGCATCTTTATTTTCGCGACAACCTGGCATTTCAAGACCCTGCCATCCGACAGATCGTCAAATCGGAACCCTCCTTTGTCTGGTCGGATTTTTCCAAAACATTACCCATAAGCCGTGACGAAAAATGGCTGATGGATCAGGCCAAGGAGTTTTTTGTCAGCAATGGCTTCACCCTGCCCATCCTATCCTTGGATGGACGCCGCGCTGGCGTCACATTCGCCGGCAGCGACATCGATGATTCACCCCAGGCAAGAACCGGCATGGCGCTGATCGCAAGCCTCGTCTTCGCACGCGCGCTAGAACTATATGGCGCAAACCAGAAACAGACCACTCGACTGACCCCGAGGGAACGGGAAGTCATCGGCTGGATTGCCAATGGCAAGACGGATTGGGAAATCAGCGTGATTTTCGGAGTCTCCGAAAAGGCCGTGACCAAGCATGTTGGCAATATCATGATGAAACTCGGCGCCGTCAGCAGATCACACGCCATTGCAGAAGCCTTCCGGCAAAAATTGATATGCTGAAATCTGTCAAGGTGGCTTTTCCTCTACTACGTGGATTTCAAATTTTTTGTAATATTTAAAATTTTCAATACTTACGCCAAAATCAACCGTTCAAATGATTAAAACGCTGATTAAAAAATTCCACCTAAGTTTTTCAACACATAAAATACCGATAATTGATTAGCAAGCTCAAAAAATAAACACAATTTACAATATTACGTCTTAAAATAAGACGGACAGCCGACAATATTCTCTCATTTTTTGACCATCGATCATATTGTAAAACACAGATCGAAACATGAGATAATTTCCGCTGTAATGTATTGAGATAGCCAATGACATTGCTCAAAAAAACACCAGACGTGCACGATTATAACATTCTGGCGGGTGAACGTTTGAAAAGCGCCCGCAAGAATAAAGGGATGAGCCAAGCCGACGTTGCAAGAAAACTGGGCGTGACATTCCAACAGCTGCATAAATATGAAAAAGGCATCAACGGCATGAGCGCCAGCAGACTTGCCGCTGCAGCCACTCTCTTGGGAATGGACCCCGATTTTTTCTATACAGCCGATAGTGCCGTGGCACCGTCCAAGGATACCTCAAGCGAGCTGACAGATCTGGTGAAAGCGACATCGCGTTCAGACGCGCTTGAACTCAACACATGTTTCGCCAGCATTAAAAACTCCAATACACGCAAAATCATTATTTCCATTATCGAGCAGATTGCATCTGCCCGTTAGAGCTAGTCCGGCACGGCGGCAAAGTCCGCGCACCTCCAAGCTCCTTAAGCCGGTAAAATACCAGGCCTAACCTCTCCATAATCCCCATCACCTGCGATCACAGGCCTGAATTTTGATGGCAGCGCCGAGGCCTGAGCACCGTCCATTTTCTGGTCCATCGCTTGGGCAAAGCAGCCCCCTTCCCACGAAATTGCAGTATCAAAAATTTCAACCAAATATATCGATCAAAATTTGAACAGTATTTTCCTGAATATGGAAATTAATTGATCAAATAACGAATTAGTTCATATCAGTTTTACAATATAACTAATTCTAGTCTTTTGTAATCGAGGTATTTCAGATGAAGTCGATTGGTTCTGTCTTGGATGAGCATCGAGGCATCGGTCCGGGATTTGATTTTCTGCGAATTTTCCTGGCAGTCATGGTTTTACTCGACCATTCGTTCCTGATTGCCGAAGGTGAAAAATATCAATTTTCGCAGCCCGGAATCACGGTCTTGCAGGCTGCTATCCTGCCAATGTTTTTTGCGCTGAGCGGCTTTCTGATTACCGGCAGCGCCATCCGCCTTCGCCTGAAGGACTTCCTGCTCAATCGCGGCATCAGGATCGTGCCCGCTCTTGCGGTCGACATTGTGTTTGCTGCCCTGATCCTCGGTCCACTGTTTACCACGGTCAGCCTGCCGACCTATTTTCAGTCCTATGAATTCTGGGCCTATTTCGCCAATATATTTGGCGTTATCCATTATGTCCTACCGGGCGTCTTCGAGCACAATCCGTTTCCATCGACCGTGAATGGCTCTCTCTGGACCGTTCCCTATGAGATCGGTTGCTATGCCATCATGTCTGCGCTGATCATTTTTGGCTTTCTAAAGCGCCCTATGATGGCACTGGTGGCGACGGCATGTGTCGCCGTGATCATCATCGCCCTGAAGGTCGAAAACATCAGCCCCTCGAGCATGGGCGGTCTTTTTGCACCCGAAAGCTCCGGCTACACCCTGCTTAACCACTTTATCGGCCTGCGCGGCCTGATGCTCTATGTCAATTTCATGCTGGGATCGGTGTTCTTCCTGTTCCGCCGCTTCATTCCAAAACACTGGGTGCTGGCGGCAATCTCCTGCATCGTGCCGATTGCCACCTCTTTCGCTCTTCCTGACGTCAGCGGCAGTACGCTCTGCACTATTTTTGCGCCGATGCTGGTCTATCTCACCGTCTATGTCGGAATGCTGCGCATTCCACCCATTCCGATTTACCATCGGGGAGACTATTCCTACGGAATCTATCTCTATGGATATCCCTTTCAGCAGGCCCTCGTCAGCCTGTTTCCGAAACTGACATCCCCATGGCTGCACTTTGCCATATCCCTTCCCATCGCAACCGTGATTGCCATGGGTTCCTGGCATTTCATTGAAAAACCGATCCTGCGGCTAAGGAAGAAATTCAGCTTCACGGCCCAGAAGGGTGAAGAGAAGGAAGTTTTGCCACAGGCTGCTGCCGTTACACGATCAGCGTGACATAAAAGCATTTCTGCGATCCACCCCATCGCAGAAATGCACCCTCAAACAGGCTTATGCGCATCAGCCTCGATACGATACACCTTGCAAATTGTCACTTCTGAAGAGCGATAGGTCCGAAAACCCATTGCCTCATAGTAAGCCAAGCCTGCTTCGTTATCGGCACCGATCGCGGCTTCAATATTATCCAACGGAAAACTCTTTGCGGCCTGCAATGTTGCGCGGAACAGGGCCGAGCCAATGCCTCGTCTGGCCGCAAGCGGACTGATATGCGTGCCGATGATCCCCCACCCCTCTGGCGTGCCATAAGGATTATCCACAGTCGCAAATCGTAGTGACTGAAAGCCGAAAATACGGCCCTCATCATCCTGCGCGACTGAGCACTCAATACGGTCCTTGTGCTCAATATAGTTCGCCAGCACCAATTGCGGATCACCAGCACTTTTGCGCAAGCCTGCTGCAAAAATCTCGTTCAGGGCATCGCTCATCCCTTGTGCATCAAGAGAGGTCGAAGGTCTGATTAACATTGTCAACTGTTCTCCAAATATCACAGGGACACGACAATACTGCTTCTACCTTTGGAGCCAAGCTGCAACCACACGGCAAGATCAAATCAAGCTTGGGTTTCAACCAGATTTGGGTCCTGCTCATCCAGCGTGGTCAAAAGCTCCGAGAGCAATGTACGGCTTTGCACCAGCTTATCGACACGCTGGTCAACAAGCGCAACATGCTGGCGCAGGATTGACCGAAGCTCGTCGCAAGGCTCAAACTCAGCGCGGGCATCAAAGGCGCATGGCAAAAACTGCAAAATCACAGGAAGCGTCATGCCGGCAGCCCCAAGCAGCTTGATGCGCTCGATAACATTTTTCTCCGCTTGCCCATAGTCGCGATATCCGCTGGCCGTTCGTGTGGGTGTCAACAACCCTTCCGCCTCGTAATAACGCAGCATGCGTATGCTCGTGCCCGTCTGCCGGGCAAATTCGCCAATTTTCATAAATCCTCTTGACCCTGACAGTGCTGTCACAGTGTAGAGCCAATGCTCACCAATGTGAACCCACACAGGAGCATCACCATGTCCACTTGTTTTCCTTCCAAGATTACGCTCAATGGCCACGCCGTATCGGCGGACGATCTCGCTCCACTCGCCTTCTCAGGCTTTGCGCATTTCACCGCCATGCAAGTGCGGCAAGGGCGCGTGCGAGGACTTGAGCTGCATCTGGAACGCCTGCGTCTGGCATCTCTTGCTATGTTCGGAATGGCAATGCCCGATGAGCAGGTCCGCGCACATTTGCACGCAGTTCTCGATGGAGCGCCAAATGATCTGTCACTCACCGCAACGATATTCTCCCGCAGCGGTGAATTCACAGCTCCTGCTGCACCAGACAATCTCTCCATTCTGGTGCGCACAGCCCTCCCCTCGAATGGCCCAGCAGGACCTTTGCGCCTGGATGTCGTTCTTCATGAACGCCCTCTCGCCTCGATTAAGCATGTTGGCGAATCTGCCAAAACATATTACCTGCGCAAAGCCGTTGAACGTGGCTTTGACGATGCTGCTTTTCTGGATACAAAAGGTCGGCTGAGTGAGGCAACAATCTGGAATCTGGTGTTTTGGGATGGTGAAGCCATTGTCTGGCCCCGCGCCGATATGTTGCATGGCGTAACAATGGGCATCATTCGCCGACAATTGGAAAAACTGGGCATTCCTCAGCGGCAACAGGAGGTCAGGCTGGAAGACCTTAAAAACATGACAAGCGCCGCCCTGATGAATTCATGGACACCCGGAATTGCGATCAGCAGCATAGAGACTACGAATTTCACACAGACCAGCACGTTAACGGAGCTGCTCCACCGCGCCTACCAAGCCGAGCCTGCAATTTCAATAGGATGAAGAAGACGGAAGCAAAGCGGTAGAAAATATCATAGGCTGCAATAAGCAGCCTATGTGGCTCCCATCGACCTACGCCATTGTGCGAATTTTATCTTTAAAATCAGGATTTCAGACGATGACGGATGGGAAAACCTTTTCGCTTGCTCGTTTTATCGCACCCAATATCCGACGCCTGATAAGGCCGCTCACAGGGCGGATCACATACCAATAGGGTGCAAATTTAAGCCAGCAGGTGCGACCCGGGCAGAATACACGGGTTTCAGTGACCAGCAGGGTCGTGCCATCCGCTTGCCGCGTCGCCGAAAAACCCAAAACAAGCTTTGCCACGCTTGGCGTATCAAACCCTCGAAATGCGCTTTCATCTTTGATGGGAACAAGACCAAAATCAGGCCGCCAGAACCGGCCAACCAGACCATAGGCCAGTTCGGCACCATCTCGCCGTTCCAGCAGCGTAAAATTGTGCATACCGAAGGGTGGTGGCAGTTGCGACTGCTTCCCTCTTAGAAAGCTGGCAAAGCGCGTGGGCAATTCCCGAAGACCAATCATCTTTCGAAATATTGGGTCAGCCTCCGGTGAATAGTCTGCCGCTGCGCTAATGACCGTATCCGTCGATGCTGAAATCACGCAGGAATGAACTTCCTGAAAGCTATAGTTTGGAAGATACGTTGCAATCAGCGTCATCGCGGTTTCCAAGGCAAAAGGTTGCTATGCCACATCATATCGCTTTGATGCAGCACAACAACCGATACGCCTTGAGACGTTACGCCGCAGCATCCTCATCCACCGCTGCCTTCGGCACGTAATTCAGCACTGGCCCCAGCCAACGCTCAATCTCGCGCACTTCCATGCCTTTACGGGCGGCGTAATCTTCCACCTGATCGCGCTCAACTTTGGCCACGCCAAAATAATAGCTGTCGGGATGGCCGATGTAGATGCCGGACACGGAGGAGCCGGGCCACATGGCGTAGCTTTCCGTCAGCGTCACGCCTGTTGTGGCCGTGGCGTCCAGCAGATTGAACAGCGTGACCTTTTCGGTGTGGTCTGGCTGGGCGGGATAGCCGGGGGCTGGGCGGATACCGGCGTAGGATTCGGAGATCAGCTCTTCTGGCGCGAAGGTTTCGTCTGCGCCGTAGCCCCAGAATTCCTTGCGCACGCGCTCATGCATGCGCTCGGCGAAGGCTTCGGCGAAACGGTCGGCAAGGGCCTTGACCATGATGGAGGAGTAATCGTCGTTGGCGCGCTCAAACCGCTCAGAGATCGCCACTTCTTCGATACCAGCCGTCACCACGAACCCGCCGACGTAATCTTCCACGCCACTATCAACGGGAGCGACGAAATCACTCAGGGCGACATTCGGGCGGCCATCGCGCTTGGAAAGCTGTTGGCGCAGCGTGAAGAAGGTGGCCAGTTCCTGGCTACGCTCTTCATCGGTAAACAGACGGATATCATCGGCGACGCTGTTGGCGGGCCAGAAGCCGATAACCGCACGGGGGCGGAACCATGTCTCGTCGATGATTTTTGCCAGCATGGCTTGCGCATCGGCATAGAGCGCGCGGGCGGCTTCGCCCTGCTTTTCATCTTCCAGAATAGCAGGATAGCGGCCTTTCAGCTCCCATGTCTGGAAGAAAGGTGTCCAGTCGATGTACTGTGCCAATTCCTTGAGGTCGTAATCCTCAAACACCTTGATGCCGGTAAAGCTTGGCTTTTTCGGCTTGTAGCTCGTCCAATCCACCTTGGCGGCGTTGGCGCGGGCGCGGGCAATTGGCAGGCGTTGCTTTTCCAACTCGGCCCGGGCGTGGGCATCGGCCACCTTGGCGTATTCGCCTCGCAAGGTTTCAATGGTGGTGTCACGGGTGTCAGGCGACAGCAAAGAAGAGACAACACCCACGGCGCGGCTGGCATCCAGCACGTAGACCACTTGGCCCTTCTGATATTGCGGATGGATTTTCACCGCCGTATGCACACGGCTGGTGGTGGCTCCACCAATCAGCAGCGGCACGTTAAAGCCTTGGCGCTGCATCTCGGCTGCCACATGCACCATTTCATCCAGCGATGGGGTGATCAGGCCGGAAAGGCCGATAATATCGACATTTTCCTTGATCGCCACTTCCAGAATCTTCGCCGCAGGCACCATCACGCCAAGGTCGATGATCTCGTAATTGTTGCAGGCCAAAACCACACCGACAATGTTTTTGCCAATGTCGTGCACGTCACCCTTCACGGTGGCCATCAGGATTTTGCCAGCCGCTTCACGCTCGCCCGTGCCGCCATTGGCGCGCTTTTCTTCTTCCATGTAAGGCAGCAGCACGGCCACGGCCTGCTTCATCACGCGGGCGGATTTTACCACCTGCGGCAGAAACATTTTGCCCGCGCCAAACAGATCGCCCACCACATTCATGCCCGCCATCAGCGGACCTTCAATGACGTGCAGAGGACGCGCCGCATTCTGCCGCGCTTCCTCAGTATCAGCATCGATAAATTCGGTAATGCCGTTGACCAGCGCATGCTCCAGCCGCTTTTCCACCGGCAGTTCGCGCCAAGACATATCCTGCACACGCGCTTTCGCCTCGCCTGTGCCGCGATAGCGCTCGGCAATTTCCAGCAAGCGTTCTGTGCCATCAGGGCGGCGGTTCAGCACCACATCTTCGCAGGCTTCGCGCAGTTCCGCATCAATGCTTTCATACACCGCCAGCTGACCCGCGTTGACAATGCCCATATCCATCCCTGCCTGAATGGCGTGGTAGAGAAACACGGCATGCATCGCCTCGCGCACCGGCTCATTGCCGCGGAACGAGAAGGACAGGTTGGAAACGCCGCCGGAAATATGCACCAGCGGCATGCGCTGGCGGATGGTGCGGGTGGCCTCGATGAAATCGACGCCGTAATTGTTGTGCTCTTCAATGCCGGTGGCAACCGCGAACACATTGGGGTCGAAGATAATGTCTTCTGGTGAGAAGCCCGCTTCTTCGGTGAGAATTTTGTAGGCCCTCTCACAGATCGCAACCTTGCGCTCGTAAGTATCGGCCTGCCCTGTCTCGTCAAAAGCCATCACAACAACAGCGGCACCGTAATTGCGGATCAGCTTGGCTTGGGCGACAAAATTCTCCTCGCCTTCCTTCAGCGAGATGGAGTTGACAATGGGCTTGCCCTGCACGCATTTCAGGCCGGATTCGATGATCTGGAACTTGGATGAGTCAATCATCACCGGAACGCGGGCAATGTCCGGCTCTGCGGCAATCAGGTTGAGGAACTCAACCATGGCCTTTTCTGAATCGATCAGACCTTCATCCATGTTGATGTCGATGATCTGCGCGCCGTTTTCGACCTGATCACGCGCCACCACGAGGGCGGCGTTGTAATCACCAGCGGTGATCAGCTTGCGGAATTTGGCCGAACCGGTGACGTTGGTGCGCTCGCCGACATTGACGAAGGGAATATCCTTGGTCAGCACGAAAGGCTCAAGGCCCGAAAGCGACATGAAGGGGCGATGCTCAACCGGCTGGCGTGGCGTCTTTCCCTTTACCGCTTCGGCAATGGCCTGGATATGCGCAGGTGTGGACCCGCAGCAGCCGCCAACCACATTGACGATGCCTTCTTCGGCAAAGCCTTCCACAAGCTTGGCCATATACTCAGGGCTTTGGTCATACTGGCCAAATTCATTCGGCAAACCGGCATTGGGGTAAGCAGAAACGAAGGTATCGGCAAGGCCCGACAGTTCCTGCAAATGCGGACGCATGGCATCGGCACCCAGCGCGCAGTTCAGGCCAATGGTAAATGGCTTGGCATGGCGCACCGAGTTCCAGAACGCCGAAGGCGTCTGGCCAGATAGGGTGCGGCCTGAAAGGTCGGTGATCGTGCCAGAAATCATCACCGGCAGACGAATGCCCTTGGCGAGGAAGCGCTCCTCGCAGGCAAAAATCGCCGCCTTCGCGTTCAACGTGTCGAAAATCGTCTCAATCAGGATGAGATCGGCACCGCCATCAATCAGGCCATCGATTTGCTCGCCATAGGCAAGGCGCAGATCATCAAACGACACAGCGCGGTAGCCGGGATTGTTGACGTCGGGCGAGATGGACGCCGTGCGGTTGGTCGGGCCAATCGCACCGGCCACAAAACGGCGCTTGCCATCTTCGCGCTCGGCACGAAGAAGCGCGCGGCGCACGACCTGCGCCCCATGCTTGTTGAGATCGTAGACCGCGCCTTCCATTTCGTAATCCGCCTGGGCGATGCGGGTGGAGGAAAAGGTATTGGTCTCAACAATATCCGCCCCCGCCATCGCATAGCGAAAATGGATGTCTTCAATGGCTTCCGGCTGGGTCAGAATCAGAAGGTCATTATTGCCCTTCTGGTGACAGGCGCAGCCAATGAAGCGCTCGCCGCGAAAGTCATCCTCATCCAGGCCAAGACCCTGAATTTCCGTGCCCATAGCACCGTCGAGGATCAGAATACGCTCACGCGCCGCCTGTTGCAGAGCTTTGAGGATCTCTGCGCCGTCGCGGTTCGCCCCTTCACGTCCAAACAATTGATCGAGCATGAGCGACTTCCTTCCATTCCCAGGGTTACGTACCCAATCACATAAAGATATGTTTATGTCAATATACGGCCATGTTATTTGATCACGCCGCTTCACCAGCACCACACGCCTAAACGCATTGCGGCACAGTCTATCATAAAGGGTGAACGGAGCGGTAACACTCTATGGCTGCTTGATAATTTTCTCCTTAAATCGATTTCGATTTCGTCGATTATGCAG
Organism: Gillisella vitis; assembly: GCF_021559775.1. Classification (GTDB taxonomy): domain Bacteria; phylum Pseudomonadota; class Alphaproteobacteria; order Rhizobiales; family Rhizobiaceae; genus Allorhizobium; species Allorhizobium ampelinum. Next base: position 2,106,095 of record NZ_CP056047.1, read on the forward strand.
TATAGACACGGGCGATTTTGTACCGCGTGGAGGATGATATGTCGAACGTCAATCAAGGAAAATCGCTGGCTGACCAATGGAGCGGACGGCCTTACCATCGCAAATGGCTGCTGGATCAGGCCAATGGCCTGTTTGATTTTTTCCAGACGGCAGCGATCAACCCGAAGGGCGGCTTCTATGATCTTGCCCGCGACGGTACACCATTGACGACAGACAATCCGGTGCGCGGCATCCACGCCAGCGCCCGCATGGTGCATTGCTATGCGATCGGCGACCTGCTGGGTCGTCCCGGGGCTGCCGATGTGGTGGACCACGGCATGCGTTATCTTTGGCGCAAACACCGTGATGAAAAGAACGGTGGCTATGTCTGGCAATTGAACGACGACGGCGTCGCCGATGGTTCCAAGCAGGGCTATGGCCATGCTTTCGTGCTGCTCGCCGCCTCCTCTGCCAAAGCCGTTGGTCATCCGCTGGCTGATCGGCTGCTGGAAGACATTACCGAGGTGCTGGAGACCAAATTCTGGGAGGAGCGCCACGGCGCCATTGCCGAGGAATTCTCCCAGGATTGGCAGCCGGTCGCCGGCTATCGCGGCCAGAATTCCAACATGCATCTCACCGAAGCGCTGATGGCCGCCTTCGAGGCGACCGGCGAGCAGCATTATCTCGACAAGGCCACCCGGATCGCCGATCTGATCATCAACCGCCGCGCCCGCGAAGAAGCCTTCCGCGTTGCCGAACATTTCGATGAGGAATGGGTGGTGGACCGCAATTACTATCACCCCAATGAAATGTTCCGCCCCGCCGGCACCACGCCAGGCCATTGGCTGGAATGGGCGCGCCTGGTGTTGCAGCTCTGGGTGCTGACAGGCAAACAGCATGACTGGATGCCAGAAGCGGCAAGCGGCCTGTTCTATCAATCGATGCTGCTGGGCTGGGACCGCAAGAAGGGCGGCTTTTACTACACGCTGGATTGGGACAACGTGCCCGCCAAGACCTTCAAGCTGTGGTGGCCGCTTTGCGAGGCCGCAGGCGCTGCCCATTACCTCAACCAGCACCAGGGCCGCGACCTGAATGAGGAAAACTACCGCAAGATCTGGAATTTCATCGCCAACAACACCATCGACAAGCAATTCGGCGGCTGGCACGAAGAGATGACGGAAGACCTTGTGCCATCAAACAGCCTGTTTCCGGGCAAGGGCGACATCTATCACGCCCTTCAAGCCTGCCTCATCCCGCTGTTTCCAGCCGAAGGCAGCCTGACCAAGGTCATCCAGGAATATCCGCTGGACGTGTAATTCTATAGCGACCATCACCTATTGTAAGCCCGCCTTCTGTCCGAAGGCGGGTTATCGAGGCCGTTACTGCATTTCCGGACAGAAAACCGCTTCACACTTTTCCTGGAAATGCTCTATTTCAGCGATTTGTCGATTTCAAAACTGGCCGCGAATTTCGTGCCTTTTTGCAGCGTACCGGTGCAGGCCACCAAGAAACGATCATTATTGATCTGGCTGGTATTGCAGGCGCCATTGGCAGCGATCCGCTGCAAGCCACTCTTGGTGCTTCCATCATTGAGGATGACTTCGTCCAGCTTGAGCGTCTCAATCTGGCCCTTGTCGCGCGGCTTTTCCTTGGATGGGATGCCGGTAAAGGTAATGATATGCGTAGTGCCCATGAAGAAATAAAGGCCGGAGCGGCCATCGCTATGCAGGCTGCGGCCAATTTCAGAAGAGCAGGCCTTGGTCAGATCCTGATCGCCAATGGAAACCCGCAGGCATCGTCCCTTGACCGAAGCAAACTGCGGCTGGGCCGTTTCCTTGCCACCTGCGGCATAGACAACTGTCGCAGAACCAATGGCAGCCACGGACAGCGCCAAAAACAACCGAGCCATCTTCATTGCCAACCCTTACGCTCGCCTCAACTTCGGACCATGAATCGTGGTAGAAGACGAAACTGCCGCGAGCCTTGCGTGGTCATCGCGGCAGAATAAGAGCGGCCATTGAAAATGGAGCTGCTGGCACAGATTACGTCAAACGTTACAGGCAGTCAGCTGGCGCCTGCACATGGGAAAGACTGTCGATCACATGGGCTGCGGGAACGCCGGCTTTGCGGCAACGCAAGGCCAGATTACGCTGACGGGCTGCATCGTCCAGCAGGACGGCAAAAGCGCTGAGGGATACTCCGTCTGCCCGCAAGAGCTGACGGATCATTGGGTCCTTGAGAACTTCGGACATGGTCAGGTCAGTCATATCGTAGGTCATTGGTCTTTTCTCCCTTTGTCCGTGCTGTGCGTGCCGCGCAATCTTTGCCTTAGGCTTCTTTGAAGTCAGCAAACAATTAGGAACGCCGCAAACCGGATTTTGCTCCATGAGTTCCAAAAGTTTTTTATTCTCTGCTTATGGAGGAAAGCATAAAGCCAAGGTGTTACGATCTGATGTCGTGCAGATGGCGCAAAAGTGGCAAGACTGGCAAGTTTTGGAGGCGTGCGACACGAAATGGCACAACATAGGCGTGCACCCCTCAAAACGGCACAGAAAAAACATCCGGAGTGTGTCAGGTTCAGATTGAACCAGACACACTCTCGCTTCTTTCGTTTGTCTTTTCAGGAAAACCGGGTTCCACTTTTCCTAAGGCAAACTTTCTCAGCACCAGGGCTGGCGATGGCCGGTCCAGGGTCTGACCAATCCCTCATCGACCATCATCGCACCGAGTGAACGACCATTGCGGCTCACCACGCGCAATTTCCGGCCATATTGGTCTTCATCCCGCATGCCAAAGGGAGAAAGATCGAAACTGCCGGCACTGAGAAGATCACGCAACCGGACCTTTGCAGCAAAGCCCCGGTCGCGCTCGGATTTGCATTTTGCCTGTTCAGTTTCGGGCGCATCGATATCGGCAACCCGGATCTTGGTCTTGTTGACCCAGAACGTGTCGCCATCGACAACGCAATTGTCGAGCCCGCTCGTGCCGCAATAGTAGAACTTGCCGGACACCCGCTGCTTATCGACCCCGCGCGGCTGTAGGGAGGCAACGACCTGTCCCGGTACCAGCGTGGTAGCGGGCGGCAAGGGACTGTCATCTCTTGAACGCGGCATCATAGATGCTGTCGGTATCATCGTCGTGGCAGGTGGCAGTGGCGTCGGATCAAGCCTGCGGGCCATCGGCGTTGGAACGCTTGCGGGCGGAACCGGGCCAGTCTCGCTGCGGCTACTGGTCTCGCGGGGTGCATGGCCCTGCAATTGCGCGATATATTTGCCGCCGGTCCCAAACGTCTTGTCGATCAGTCCCGGCAATTCCTTGCGGTGGTCATAGGCCGAAACACCGGCCACCACCACGACAAGCGCACCAAACCATGGCCAAAGGCTGCCGCCCGACCCGGTCCGTTTTGCTCTCGTCCCACCGGATGACCGGCGTTTGTTTGCGCCCCCGCGCCTTGCCCCTCCCGCTGCTTTTCTAGCCGCCATGTTTTACTCCTTGTCGAATGGCGGCATTATCGTCGTTAAGAGTTTCTAAAAGGTTGGCGCCTTCAAGGGAAAAGCTCTTCCAAAATGAAACAGCATGTCCCTGCACCGACCCAGGACGCAGACATGAAAAAGCCCGCAGCGCTGCGGGCTTATCATTAAGAGGCAATCAAATTATCGGATGCCGATCAGGGCGTAACGGTCAGGGTGCCCTGCATACCGGCCTCGTAATGGCCCTTGATATTGCAAAACACCAGATAGCTGCCTGGCTTCAGCGTCACCTTAAGCTTGCCATCGGCGCCGGGCTTCAAATCCGACACTTCGCCAAGGCTCTTCAGCTTCTTTTCGTCAACGCGGTGCTTGGCTGTATCGAGTGGGATTTTGGCATCCGGCGTCGCCAGCTTTACCACGATCATCTCATGGTCTTCCGACATGGCATCGTTATGGACGTGAAACACCGCCGGACCAGCGGCAACTGTTGCAGGCTCCATCTTCAGCCCCATGGCACCACCACCCTCACCCGTTTCGGTGACCTTGATCTGGGTTTCAGCCGCGAAAGCCACCGATGCCATCAGGCTCGTTGCAATAAGGGCTGCGTAAAGACCGGTCTTGAACATCATGATGTAAACTCCTGATTGGGTTTCTTCTGACACCACCTATGATGATCATTGCTGACAGCGCTCTGAACGCGCCGTACCCTTCACCGCAATTGATGCAAACCCGCCTTCAATGAGCCAAGAACCCTCGCATCCATGGTTTGCGCCACGTTGAAACGCATGAACCGGCCCGCATTCTGCGACAGACTGAAGACATTGCCGGGTGCCAGGATGACACCATCGTCAAGGCAATGGCGGGCCAGAGCGCCTGATTCGATCCCATCAGGCATTCGACACCACAGAAAAAGTCCCGCCTTCGGCTGGAGCCAGGGCGTGAAGCCAAGCGACGACAACTCCGCAGCCACAGTGCTGCGCGCTCCGGCCAGCCGGGTTTTCAGCCCTTCAAGATGTTTGCGATAGCCACCATCCGTCAGCACGGCCAGCACCAGCTCGGCGGAAAGCCGCCCGCCGCCAAAACTCGTGGCAATCTTCAAGTCGGTCAGTCCCTCGATCCAGTCGCGCCGGGCGGCGATATACCCGCAGCGCACCGAAGCCGACAATGTCTTGGAAAAACTGCCGATCTGCACCACCCGGTTCAATCCATCGAAGGCAGACAGCCGCGCTGAAGCGACATCTTCAAAATCGGCAAAAATATCATCCTCAACGATGGTCAGGTCGGCCCGGTCGGCAAGTGTTAGCAAACGATGGGCATTCACCGCCGAAAGGCTTGCGCCGGTGGGATTATGCACGCCCGAATTGGTAATATAAAGCCGTGGCCTATGCGCCTCGACAATGGCTGCGAAGGCTGCCAAATCCGGCCCATCCGCCAGATAAGGCACGCTGACGATAGTGGCACGGTGCGCCCGCAGTAGGGCATGAAAGTTGAAATAACAGGGATCATCGACCAGAACACAATCGCCCGGCTCCAAAAAAAACCGGCAGACCAGATCAATGGCATGGGTCCCCGATTCCGTCAGCATGATCGCATCCGCCGCAACCGTCAGCCCATGATCGGCCATCCGCCGCGATAGCAATTGCCGAAGCCCTGGCAGACCCAACGGAGAACCATAATCCGTCAGCACAGCACCATCGGCGCGGCCAAGCATGCGGATCGCGCGGCGAAGGGCTGCCTGCGGCAACCAATCGGGCGGCAGCCAGCCGCATCCCGGTTTCAGCAGATCGCCACCTGCCTCTAACGATTGACGAGAGACCCAGAACGGATCGATCTCCCGCTCCAGCCGAGGACCAAGATTGGTCAAGGACAGCGGTGCCAAGGGGGCTGCCACGAAAAACCCGGAGCCCGGCCGCGAGCGGATCAACCCTTCCGCCGCCAACCGTTCGTAAGCCTCGACCACTGTGGATACCGAAACCTGCATGGTTTTGGCAAAGCCGCGCACAGAGGGCAGTCGCGCCCCCGTCGCCAGACTTCGGGAGGAAATACGCGTGCGGATGGCCGCCATTACCGTCTCGATCCGGCTTGTTCCCTGCGCGTCCAAATCGCTCACCATCGCCTCTGTATTGCTCAAACACCCATAACAGTTTGGCAAAATTGTATTGCGCCGTATCTGGCATAACCATCACCTCGGCGCAAGAACAACAAAAACAGGAGCATCACATGAACAAGACGACGAGCGGGCTGATCAATGGTTTTCTGGGCATGCTGATCTTTAGCGGCTCGCTCCCGGCTACCCGGGCTGCGATCGGCAGTTTCGATCCGGTTTTTCTAACCGTCGCCCGCGCCAGCATCGCCGGCTTGCTCGGCTGCGGCCTGCTTCTGGTGTTTCGACCGGCAAAACCCAACCTTGCGGAGATCGCAGCGCTCGCCATGGTCTCGCTCTGCGTGGTGATTGGCTTTCCCTTGCTGACCGCCTACGCCTTGCAACATATACCCTCGGCCCGTTCGCTGGTTTTCATCGCATTGTTGCCGCTTTCCACCGCTCTGTTTGCCGTTCTGCGGGGCGGTGAGCGTCCGCGGCCGATCTTCTGGCTGTTTTCCAGCCTCGGCAGTGCGCTGGTTATCGGCTTTGCCCTGTCTCAAGGGGCCGCCACCGCATCCTACGGCGACATGCTGATGATCCTCGCCATCCTGATCTGCGGCCTTGGCTATGCCGAAGGCGCGAGACTATCGCGGCGGTTGGGTGGTTGGCAGGTGATCTGCTGGGCGCTGACATTGGCCTTGCCTGTCAGCGTCGTGGCCGCCGCTTTCACCCTGCCATCAACGCTCAGTGGCGTCACCGCCGGTGCCTGGCTCGGCCTTGGCTATGTCTCGCTGTTCAGCATGTTAATCGGCTTCATCTTCTGGTATCGCGGCCTTGCCCAAGGTGGCATTGCCGCCATCGGTCAATTGCAATTGCTGCAACCGTTTTTCGGCCTGGCGCTCGCCGCCGCCCTTCTCCACGAAGCCGTCAGCGCCTCCATGCTGGTCACCACCCTTGCCGTCGTAGCCTGCGTTACTGGTGCCAGAAGGGCTACACTGTAGCCTCCCACCAAAAACCCGCCAAAAGAACACCAAGGCGCTAAGCGCCCTGGGCATTCCCTGCCCCCAATAACTAAAAATTCATCACAAAAGCAAAATGCACAGGCTTTTCCCTGCCCTATCGAAGCGAAAGAAACAGCAAAAACCCGGAAAATTTGACAGGAAAACACACGAATAAGCTGCGTACTGGCCTCATTTGCGGAATTTAAAGCTCATAATTGCATAAACCGTGATATTTTTGCTACATACACGCAAATGAATAGATTATATCTCACTCACTCATTAAACGAGTGGAGACGACTATGAACAAACTGACCCTCCTTGCAACCGCTGCAACCCTCTTCGTATCAGCAGGCATTGCCATGGCCGCCGATGCAGTCGACCAGGTTCCGACAGCTCCTGCTGCTGTTGAAACCCCTGCGGCGTTTTCATGGGCAGGCGGCTATATCGGCGTTTACGGTGGTTACGGCTGGCTGGATGCCACACTGTCGCAGGGCGGCGCATCGCTCTCGGATAATTTCGATGGCGGCCGCATTGGCGGCTTTGGCGGCTGGAACTTCGATGTCGGCCACAACGTGATTCTCGGCGTAGAAGCCGATGTGAACTACGACTGGAACGAAAACGACTATTCCGGCGTTAAGGTGGGCATGGATGTCTCCGGCTCTGCCCGCGCCCGCGCCGGTTACGCCATTGACCGCGCCCTGATCTTTGTGGCTGGCGGCTGGACGGCGGACAGAACCTATATCAAGTCTTCGTCCGGCGATTTCAACAAGACCCTGAACGGCTGGACCATCGGCGCTGGTGTGGACTATGCGATTACCAATCGCATCTTCACCCGCCTCGAATATCGCTACAACGATTACGGCACCAAAAATATCAGCGGCATCGATTTCGACAGCAAGCAGAATGTCGTCAATCTCGGCATCGGCATCAAATTCTGATAGACTGCCTCAGACATCAGCCCCGGTTTAACGACCGGGGCTGTTTTTGTGATTGCTGACTATTGCTCCAATGCAAAGCTGACATTCACAGTGACGCGATAGGTATTCTCACCCGCCGCCATCGGCGTTGGGGCGGGCGCCATATCCCGGGCCATGCTGGCTTTCATCATCATGCCCTGCTCGAAGGGCCGCGCTGAATTTTCATTGATGGAAATGATTCGGCCAAGCTTAACCCCAGCCGCTTGCGTCAGCACTTTCGCCTTGGCCAAGGCATCCGCCATGGCTGCTTTGCGCGCCTCATCAATGGCCGTTTCCGGCTTGTCATTGGTGAAGCGGATCTCTCCACCCTGGTTGGCGCCAAGCCCAACAGACGTATCGATTACCCCGCCCAACTTGGACAGATCACGCACCCGGATCGTCAGCCCATTGCTGACGGAATAGCCCTCAATCACCGGCGGGCGGCTATCGGTCTTGTCTTCCGGCCCCTGCCGATAGCGCGGCGTAATCTGAAAGCCGGATGTTTGCAGATCGCGATCCGCCAATCCCCTGTCCTTCAGGGATTTCAACACCTTGGCCAAAGCCTCGTTATTGTCCTTCAACGCCTGGGCAGCCTCGGCAGCCTCAGTCACGACACCCAATTGCATCAAAGCCATATCCGGCGCCAGACTGACCTCTCCTTCACCCGACACATTGATGACCGCCTCCTGCCGTGAGGCCTCCTGCGCCATAGCCGGAGAAACAAAAGCCAGAGACGCCAACATAAAACCAAACCGTCCAAGGCCCAAAACCGCACCCAAATTCACCATCTCGTCTCCCAGGCTCCGCTTTCTGATTGCTCAATCGCTCTCTAAACAACCTATTGCGAAACCATTGCGGCAAACACTTGTCGCACCCAACGTTTTCCGCTAGAGCGTCACCATGGACGTTGGAACCATTGCCAACCCCACCGCCGGCCCTCGCGCCAGGCCGGGCCTGTAGCTCAATGGTTAGAGCCGGCGGCTCATAACCGCTTGGTTGGGAGTTCGAGTCTCTCCAGGCCCACCATTCTTATCTAGCTCGTCAGTGTAGCTCGCTGTAGCTCGCCACGGACTTCCGGAATTTTGACACGCAGAACCGGAAAAATGAAATTTACAGATGGCCCACCAAAATGCACGGATTCTGACAAAAGCTTTCCGTAGTTGGCGTCCCCTACCCCTCAAACGTCACTGCAATTGGAAGGCTAAGGCCCTACCGAATAAGTTTTAAGTAATAGGTTGAAGATTAGCCTCAACCATGTCCCCTGCTGCTTTCAAGTCGGAATTTATCAACCGTCCCGGAACCCTAACAGATTGGATTCCGAGCTCCTTTAATTTGATATCGATTTTAGCATCTCTATCCCTTTGTTTAAGCCTTTCATGGTGCGAACCATCGCAGAATATCGCTAGTCGTTTTTCCGGAAGATACATGTCGGCCTCGGCAACTATGGCCTGAGTACGCCGGAATTCCACGTCAGAGTACATATCGTACAAAGATTGATAGGCGCTCCCGTCAGAATAAATCAGATACTGAAATTGCGGCCTGATACCTCGCGAAAGCAGTTCCTGAAAAAGGAAGAGTTCTATCGGGGTCTCTAGTCCCCAAAGTCGGCGAGTGGTTACATTTTTGAACGGTTCAAATAATCGTTTAATCCGATTACGCCGATAAGCAGGCTTACTAGGCTCGGGGATAAAATTATCATATTCAAGAACATCATCACTATCAAAAGAGGTGGCCAGAAAATATCGCTCAATGACTATCCCTAGTTCGTCAATGGGTCTCCTACTTCCCGAAACCTGAGCCACAGGTTCGCCATAGGTATACAATTTCCACTCACCGTAAAACGGATCGAAACCGTGGTACGCGCTTTCTGTTTTGACTGGGCCGCCGCCCAGTGCAACAACTCCGTCGATACCGGTCAGATGTACTTCTCCCCGCTTTGACGCTGGGAGGATCGAAATTGCAAACGGTACGGCCTCGAAATCTTTTTCAGCGGAATTACACCACGCCAAGCTCACAACGACTTGAATCATTTGGAATTGCGTACAGCGTTCGCGGAAATGTGCGATCTCTCCAATTGTTGGGAGATGAGCTAGCTCGCCATTCGCTGCTTTGCACATTGCGTTGGTCACAGGCTGAACGCCGCAAACCGGCAGTAGTGACAACCGTACGAGCTCGGGTACCATTTCCCATGAAATAGAAAAGGGCACAGAAGGCACCAAAACACGCTCGCCAAAATCTGCCAACCGCTCGGGACGAGCCTGGATCACATTCACTCCACTAGCCTAAATCGAACTGAAGTCGATATTTTTCTATACCAAACGCTATTTTACAACTGGCCGCTCAGATATGGTCTCTACTGTTATTATTGCCGTTCGACGGGCATAGACGCTGAACTAAATTCATGATGGAAGCACCAATCATTTTTACCGGTCAGCTCATAAATTTGAGTGGAATAAGAGGAAATTGCTGCTGCCAACTCGTCTTCCGTGAACCTCCGGAAAACCGACGACTGTTCACGCTCTTCCGACCATCTGACATCGGGCAATTCTGAATGACGAATAAATGGAGGTGAGGTGTGACAAACTGAGCCGATAGGCGTAACTTCGTACAACATTCCATTAAGCTCCCACAATGAATGGGCCGCGAAACATCCGCTATAGGCAAGAAGCCAGCCATGAACGATGTTGCCGCCATAGCGCTGTATTACCCGCCGCACATTCTCATGACATCGTCCAGGTTCAGTCTCCATCTTATCTCGCAGGGGATGAACTACTGCACATTCGTAAAGACCAAAGTTCAATTTTTCCGCCAGCCTGCAAAACAGATCCTTCTTGTCACTCATTTAGATCTGCTCCCTTTCCATCTCCATATTTGTTGCATATTGCTAAAATAAATCAACTCCCGTGCGTCTGTCCCCTTCCCGCCGGATACCGAGTATGACAGCTCCGCGCCTTCAACCGGAAACCCCGCAAAGAACTCGCGTATCTCCGGACGGTCATTTATCGACAATATAAAGCCGCCTTGAAGGGTCTTTAAACGCCCCGCAAGAACCTCAAACTGATCTCGCCCGAACAGTGCCTTGCCGTAATCGTCCTCACAGCCGAAGTATGGCGGATCGAGATAGAACAGCACGCCCGGCCGGTCATACCTATTGATGAAGGCCAGCCAGTCCAGGTTCTCGATGACGACGCCAGATAGGCGCTCGTGGACATCTTCCAGGAGCGGCGCGAGGCGGGTCAGGTTGAACCTAGCGCTGCCCTCGTGCTGAACGCCGAAGGTCTGGCCTGCGACCTTGCCGCCAAAGGCGAGCTTCTGGAGATAGATGAAACGCGCTGCGCGCTCCAGATCGGTGAGCGTTGCCGGATCACAGGCCTTCAGACGCTCGAATTCGCGGCGGCTGGTGATCTGGAACTTCAGGATGTCGATGAACTGCGGATATAGAAACTCAAGGCCGAAGACGGCACGACCAGTTGTTGGTGCTGGCAATGCTAAAACCAGACGCAACACACGACAAAGCAATTGCCTCGCTGCGGACAGATGGCATTTGTCGTCGATCCAGATGTATGGGAAGAAAGGCCGTGCGCTTAACGACCGGGAAAACACGAGCCATCGCTGTTCGCACTGGCTAAACGATCGGACCGAAAAGTGGTTGCCACTTTTCGGTCCGATGCTTTAGGAAAAGATCGAGGTAGGATAGGCGATCAGAATATCTTTTCGCCTTCTACTCGAGCATGTCGACAAATTCGAGTTCAAACCACGCAATACGTTTGTGCGCATCGCTGTGCAGTGAACGCGAGTCCGTCGTTAAAGCACGCTGACGTTTTCAGCCTTCGACTTCCCGGTCTTACGGTCCTGCCCGATTTCGAAGCTGACCTTGTCACCTTCTCTGAGCGAGTCACCGCGCTGCAGGGAAGACACGTGAACGAATACATCCGTTCCACCATTCTCGGGCGTGATAAAACCAAAACCCTTGTCGTCGTTAAAAAATTTCACAGTACCAGTAGGCATGACATTTCCTCTTGAATTCCCGTAGCCGTTTGACTCCGCGCCAGACTTTTATAGCGTGATCCCCTGTCGATCAACCACCAACACAGAGATAGAAAGCTAATTGGCAGAATTGATTGCTTCTTCCGGTTTTAAAATAGGTCTTCAACACCGCTTTGACCTGGGTGACGTTGCAAAAATTAACGCGGCACTCGTCATAGCCGACGGAACTGGCCTGCAACATCGCCTTATCCAAACACAGATCGGTGACGATCTGCGTCAGCTTGGCATTGTCCTTCTCCCACCGCAGCTATAGGGACCTGAAAGACCCGATGAACTCAAGAGTTCTGCCTCACCTCTGAGTTTACCTTTTCTCAGCCAGACACAAATTTCTTTGCGCAATCAAGCGCTTCGGCGATGGAGACATCCATGTCGAGATATCGGAAAGTGCCGAGCCGGCCGACGAAGGTTACATTTTTCTCAGCCGCAGCCAGTTCTTGGTAACGGGTGAGGTTATCCGACAAACCGGTGAGGTGTACCGGGTAATAGGGAATGTCCTTCTCCGTGCAGGAGCGGCTATATTCCTTGTAGCAGATGGTTTTCTCATGCGTTTCCCAGGGCGAGAAATGCTTATGTTCAGTAATCCGGGTATAAGGCACGTCAGAGCCACAATAATTGACCACGGCATTTCCCTGAAAATCGCCCTCCCCCCGCAGGATTTCGAAGTCCAGCGTGCGATAAGGAAGCCTGCCTTCGCGATAGTCAAACCAGGCATCCAGCGGACCACTATAGAAAACATGGTCGAAATCATCCTTTTCTGCCGGAGAAAAGGGCCTGTTCAGGTGAACTTCAACGCCACCGATATCCAGTATCCGCTCGACGATCTGTGTATAACCATGCTTTGGCATGCCCTGGAAACGATGATTGAAGTAGTTATCATCGTAATTGAAACGGACTGGAAGCCGTTTCAAAATACTGGCCGGCAACTGGTCCGGTTGCACACCCCACTGCTTGATCGTGTAACCCTTGAAGAATGCTTCATAGAGCTCCTTGCCGATAAATTTCAGCGCCTGTTCTTCAAAGGATTGCGGCTCCTGATCCATTTTCAGGCCCTTCGATTCGATAAAGGCACGGGCCTCAGTCGGGTTGAAGGTCTTACCGAAATACTGGTTGATCGTGTGAAGGTTGATCGGCAGAGAAAAGACCCGACCTTCGGTTATGGCCTTCACCCGGTTGGTATAGGGTTGGAAAGTATCGAATCCCGTAATGTAGTTCCAGACAGTCTCATTATCGGTGTGAAAAATATGCGGCCCGTAGACATGCACCATGACACCTGTTTCAGGGTCGCGCGCCGTGTGGCAATTGCCGGCGATATGGTCGCGCGCCTCGAATACGGAGACCTTGTGCCCCGCTGCGGCGAGTTCGCGAGCGATGACCGCTCCTGAAAGTCCTGCGCCGACAATTGCAATTTCTTTCATCAACCCCGATTCCCCATTGCTGTTCAACACGAATGGTAAATCATTGTGTTTGCGATAAGAAGGCCGAGATCAACAAGAGATCTACATCTCCACCAGATAACGCCGATCTCTGGAATTTGCTATTGTCAATAATCTATTTCCAGAGCAACACATTCAGCAAATGCAATGTTTTTTGAGAATTGCGCCAAGAGAGACATCAGGGATCAAATAACGTTTCTAACAACAGAAGTTGCACCATCGCTCTACCGCCGCCCATTAAATGAAAATTAGTAATTCCTCGGGTACATATGATCGCATAAGTCGATCTCTCGTGCAGAACGGAGGTGGACTATGTTAAAGGCAAATTTTGGCGAAACGACATGCACCTTTGCAACACGTTATCGCCAATTGACGTAGGATCAGAGCTTCTGTGAGCTCTTATGCATGATGCGCTCCTAACGTGCCGGCTCATCCGAGCCATGTCCTGAGTAGCATTTTCTCTTCTGACGCGATTTGATTCGACGGTGCGACGTGTCGTGACCTGTTAGAATCCATGGTGGGAGGGTGATGTTGGCATTCCGTTAACCCAAGGGGCACATCTCAATGACTTCTATTGTTTCGTCGTTATCCATCACACAAATCAAGGCGCTGTCGACCACAGCGATCGCATCACTGAATACCGAAGATGCAGCTGCACTATCGACCACTCAGGTTGCCGCATTGTCTTCCAAGCAGATCGCCGCGATCGAAACGGTAGACCTGGCTGTGCTGGACTCCAACCAGATGGGCGCGATTTCCGTTACCGGCGTTGTCGGCCTGACGCTCAGCCAGCTGACCGCGTTGAGCTCGGGTCAGGAAGCCGCCTTGAGCACCAAGGCTGTGGCAGCACTGACCGCGTCCCAGATCGGCAATTTCGGCACGACGCAAACAGCCAATCTGTTGTCATCGCAAGTCTCGGTTCTGTCCGCGACACAAGTCGCTGCACTCGGCACCGATGATATCGCCGTGATGTCCTCCGACCAGATCCAGGCAATCAGCACCAAGGCTATCACCGGCCTGACCTCGTCGCAGCTTGGCGCCTTGTCCACAGACCAGGTCACTCAGCTGTCAACCGGCCAGATCTCCGCTCTCAGCGCCAAGCAGCTCGCTGGCCTGACCACCGATGCAGTTGCCGCCCTCTCCAGCACCCAGGTTGCTGCAATCAGCGCCAAGTCCATCAGCGGCCTGAGCACAAGCCAGATAGCTGCGCTGGAGACCGCGGATGAAGCCGCCCTGACGTCGACACAGATCGCCGCATTGTCCACTGCACAGGTCAAAGCCCTGTCTTCCGACCAGGTCTCGGCCTTGTCGTCCACGCAGATTTCCGGCTTCTCTTCGGCTCAGCTGGGCAGCCTCGACACAGCTGATGTGGCAACGCTCGACAGCGCCGATCTCGCTGCCATCAGCACCAAGACCATTGTCGGCCTGACGACCACGCAGATCGGGTCCTTGTCCACCGATCAGGTCAGCGCGCTGTCGTCCGGCCAGATCGCTACCCTCGGCGCAAAGCAAATCGCCGCCCTGACCACCGACGCTATTGCTGCCCTTTCCAGCACCCAGGTTGCTGCAATCAGCGCCAAATCCATCAGCGGCCTGACCACCAGCCAGGTGGCTGCACTGGAAACTGCAGATGGAGCTGCCCTGACAACGGCACAGATCGCCGCATTGTCCACTACACAGGTCAAGGCCCTGTCTTCCGACCAGGTCGTTGCCTTGTCGACAACCCAGGTCGCAACCCTGTCTTCAGCCCAGGTTGGGGTTCTGACCACCGATACCGTAGCCAGCCTGTCGACAGACCAGGTCGCATCGATCTCCACCAAGTCAATCGGCGGCCTGTCGACAAGCCAGATTGCGGCTCTGACGACCGCTCAAGCGGAAGCTCTGACAACCAGCCAGGTCGCCAACCTGAGCTCCAAGCAGATTTCTGCGATCGAAACCGCCGATATCGTCACCTTCTCCACCGGCGACATTGCTGCAATCAACGTCAAATCGATCAGCGGCTTGACCACCCAGGATATCGGCGTCCTGACCAGCGACCAGTTGCAGTCTCTCACCACTTCGCAGGTCCAGGCTTTCAGTTCGTCGCAGGTTGAGGCCATCATTCTCGCATATCAAAGCATCTAACTGCTGACAGGCGCGGCTTAGGCCGCGCTTGCAAAACCTTCGATACAAAGACCAGATGCGGTGCCTCATACAGGCGCCGCATTTGCTTTTACAGGCTCCATTCCGCCCAAATGCAATGTTTTGCCCGTGTTTTTTGCTGGCAACCCTTCGTCAAGCCCGATGCAAGCTAATGCCGCTACCAAGGCCAAGCATGACATTGCGATCCAGTTTTACCGTGGAAAAGTGTTATGCGTCATGCCTCATGCCCATCGGCATAGGCCTGCTGTCGTTACCCGGCCTTGCGGCCGACTGTTCCTGGGGTGGATATGGACACTGGCATTGTAACATCGACTATCGCAACACCTGCTGCCGACTTCGTGGAGCAGGCACGCACTCAACAGCTCTCCCTGACAAAGTTGTTCGAAGTCGCCGAGCAATACGCCAGAGCAGGTCGGGTCGATCAGGCCATGGAACTTTACAAGGCCTGGATTGCCTATAACAGCGCCCATCCGCTGGCGCACATGGTCTATTTCAACTATTCCGTCACCTTGAGACAGCTTGGCGATATGGCAGGGGCGATCAATGCCCTGCGCGCCTGCCTGAAGATTGATCCGGAATTCGGCGCAGCCCATGTCAATCTCGGCCGGTCTCTGGAAGACAGCGGGCTGCTCAACGAAGCCCTGCAACAATGGCGCAGCTTTGCCGAAATGACCACGGATATTTCGCCTGACCGGCTTGCCAATCGCATCATGGTGCTGGAGCATATTGGTCGCGTGCTGGAAAATGCCGGTCTGATGGAAGAGGCTGAAGCCTCCCTGTGGAAAGCAATCGAGCTGCGGCCCGACAAGACTGAGGCCGGTCAGCATTGGTCCGCCATACGGTTGCGCCAATGCAAATGGCCTGTCCTGCAAGAATCTCCCTATGTCACCATGCGCCAATTGCTGGATGCGGTGTCGCCCTTGACGATCTCTTGCTACTCAGACGATCCGCTGTTTCATCTGGCCAAGGCCTATCGCTGCAACAAAACAATGATCGGCCGTCCGGATCTCAGCGCCGTACCACGCCAACTGCCACGCCAGAAGACCGGAACCGGCCAGCGGTTACGTGTTGGTTATCTGTCATCCGACCTTCGCGACCATGCGGTCGGCTTTGCGCTGCGCGAAGTTCTGGAGTTACATGACAAGACCAGTATCGAAGTGTTCGCCTATTATTGTGGCGAACCGATAGCGCTCGACGAAACCCAGCAACGTATCAAACAGGCGGTCGATGGCTGGCGCGATATTTTTGCGCTGAGTGACGTCGATGCAGCCCGGCTGATCGCAGCCGATGAAATCGACGTGCTGATCGATGTTAACGGCTACACGAAACATGCACGCACCCGGATTTTCGCCTATCGGCCCGCGCCTGTTATCGTCAATTTCTGCGGCTATCCCGGCTCAATGGCAAGCCCCTTCCATCAATATATGATCGCGGACAATCATATTGTTCCGCCTGAACACGAGATCTATTACTCGGAAAAAGTATTGCGGATCGCCTGCAACCAGCCGGTCGATCGCAAGCGGAAGGTGGCGCCGCGCCCGACACGCGCCGAAGTGGGCCTACCCGAAGACGCCTTTGTCTTTGCCTGCTTCAACGGCATGCAGAAGATTACGCAAAGCGGCTTTACCCGCTGGATGACCATCCTGCAGGCGACACCCGGCAGCGTGCTCTGGTTGTTGTCCGGCAACGAAGAGGTCAATCAGCGTCTGCGCGATACGGCAACCCGGTGCGGCGTTGATCCAGCTCGGCTGCTGTTTGCGGCCAAGGCCGGCAATGCGCAGCATCTTGCCCGCATCGCTGTTGCCGATCTCTTTCTCGATACCTTCCCCTACGGTGCGCATTCCACCGCGGCCGACGCCATCAATATGGGCTTGCCGGTCCTGACCTTCCCCGGCAAAAGCTTCGCATCGCGTTTCTGCGCCAGCGTCGTGGCATCGGCGGGAGCGCCGGAGCTGATCTGCCAATCTCCAGATGACTATGTGCGGCGCGCCATCGCCTTCGCCCAGGATCGCCAGAGCCTTATGGCCGTCAAGGAAAGCCTGAGCCGACAATTCGAAACCAGCGCCCTGCGTGACATGCCCGGCCTCGCCCGCCGGCTCGAAGAATTGTTTTGGCAGATGCAAGGCGAATGCGAGCGGGGGGAAACACCCAAGCCCGAGCTGCTCAATATGGAAGCCTATTACGAGATCGGTGTCGAATTCGCCATGGAGAATATCGATTTCGAGGACGATCACACCTATCGGCAGCGCTACCGGGAAAAGCTTGCCAAGTGGAATAGGCACACACCCTTGCTTCCCGACAAGCGGCTGTGGACCGGCATGGAAGACTGACACCACGGCTCGAAGACACCGGATAATTTCTTAAACCGGCATCGATTTAAGGAGAAAATTATGCGGCACATATAAAGCGCTACAGCGCCGCCCGCCAAATCTTGCGGACGGCGCTGCTCTATTTTCTGCCGAAGACAAAATTGGCGGCCTCAGGGCCGGACCTGTTCCCAGACACGCAGGAAATTGCCGCTATAGACATCAATGATCCGTTGCGCCGGCCAACCGGCGGCGATCATGGCTTCGGTCAATTTTGGAAGATCGGCGCCGCTCTGCATGCCGGTCGGCAGGCTGGAAATGCCACCATCGAAATCGCTGCCAAAGGACAGGTGCTTCCAGGGATCCTCGACAATGTCCATACTGGCGATGAGCTGCGCGAACGCTTCATAATAGGCGATCACGAAGGCAATGTCGGCGTCCATGTCCGGCTTGCCATCCGCAAGATAGCGGTTCTGAAGGAAATACGGTGCTAGGATAACGCTGATACAGCCGCCGGTCCGGACAATGGCACGGATGGCTTCATCGCTGAAGGCCCGATCGAGATGACGTGAAGGTCTCTCCTCCCCGCCCCGTGTCACCGTGCGCGATGCGCCGTGCGAGGCAAAGACCGGAACGTTGCGGCGAACACAAATCTCACAAGCATCGAGAATCCCCTGCGTGGATGTGTGGGTGACATCCACCAGCAGTCCGACATCGACGCAGCGCTCCACCACCTGCCTGCCGAAGGCAGACAACCCGCCACCCTCGATCTTGCCCCACGGATTGACAGGCGCATAACCGGCCTCGGAGATATCGGTATGGCTGAAATGGTTGAGGGTCAGATAGGCGGCACCGGCCTTGGCAATCTCTCCCAACCTGTCCAGCCGCAGGGCCTGGCTTTTAACCCCACCCGGCCCCAGCATATGCGCGCCTTCCATGGACAGGATCGCGCATCGCGCACCCTCCGCCTTGGCGGCGCGGACCTCGTGGGCGTTGCGCGCCAGCCGCATCCGGCCCTGGCTCTGCCTGATAACCTCTTCCACATAGCGGTGATGATCCACCCAGTTTTTCCAGGGGTCGAGGAAGGGGGTCGGAATAAGATTTTCCCACAGGGCATGGGCGCTGAAACAGGCCCCACCATAACCGCCTTCCAGAAAATCAGGCCCGCTGACATGTTCGGACAATGGCCTGTTGCGCCCTCTGGGTGAGGTTTTGCGAATCAGCCAGACCACAAGGGAGCGCCGATGCGCCTTCCAGTCTCCCTTCCAGAAATCATATCCGGCCAGTCGCGATAGAAACAGCGAATCCAGATGGGTATCGATTGGATAGGCAAGCGCGTGAAGCGCGCTGACAGTCATATCGGTTATTTCGGAAATGGAATCTGTGGTGTTTTCAGAAGAAAGCCTGTCCATTGAGACA
Organism: Gillisella vitis; assembly: GCF_021559775.1. Taxonomy (GTDB): domain Bacteria; phylum Pseudomonadota; class Alphaproteobacteria; order Rhizobiales; family Rhizobiaceae; genus Allorhizobium; species Allorhizobium ampelinum. Next base: position 2,124,931 of record NZ_CP056047.1, read on the forward strand.
TGTCTCCAGCAACGAATTTTAAAAATGACTAAATATAAATACTAATGTGAATGTTACTCGCATCCTGTGTCCGGTTTATAAAAACACACATGATGCAGTAGGCTCTGAAATGCTTCGATCAGACCAAGCGACACACTCTATGACGTCGCCATTATCTCTCGTATCGATACGGCAGCGCCTTTTGATCTGATCCTTACCCATAGTCAGACGAATAAAACAATAAGTCCAGCGCGATTACAAATGTGCGATCACCAGACAAACGTAGATACGGCGCGCGTCCTGTCGGGACGCGCGCCGCCAATCATTTAACATCACTCTTCAATTCAAACCGACTTCAATTCGCGAAGGGGCAGCCGGGGCGATTTGCAAGAACGACGCGATCATATTCGCCGTAACGGGTACCACCGACAATCACGCGGCGCGGCGTGACACGCTCGATATTCGGGCGGCGCAAACCATCGCGGCGGGCCTGACGGATCGCATCACCGGGCGAACAAACGCCACCGTAACGCGGATCGGGACCATCCCAACGCCGTGGTGGCGGAGGCGGTGGGCCACCCCATGGTGGCGGTGGTGGCGGCGGGCCACCCCACGGCGGCGGCGGTGGTGGTGGACGACGATAACCGTCACCGTCCCAGGACTGCACCAGTTGCGGCGCATCGCCGCCGATATAGACGCCCAGGCGAACGTCCGGCTGGGCCGCGGCCGGGCCAACCGTGGCAACCACCGCGCCGATCAAGGCCAGTCCGGCCAGAGCTGTTTTCGCAAAAATGCTTCGCATTGTTTTTCTCCTCGAAGGACGGCATGGGTTTCTCTTTGAAAAACCGGCTCACCGCCCCGAAAACCCTTATCTAATCATGGGTTTGAATGATCTGCGCAGAACACCGACGCAGAAAAGCCAACCAAGATCTCGCGTCGGACAGCCCGTTTCCGTAAGCGATTGATTGAGAGATTAACGCCGCAATACTGAACGCCATCAGAAGCGCCCATTCAGTCTCGGTTCATTAATTTCAGCTTGTGGTTCAAGAGCTTAGATGCATTACTACCTGGCGCGTATGGGGTTGGTCGCGATGTTCGAACAGGTAAATACCCTGCCAGGTTCCAAGCAAAAGCCGTCCATTGGCCACCGGAATACCAATCGACACCTGCGTCAGCGCCGCTTTTATATGGGCCGGCATATCATCGGGCCCTTCCTGGCGATGGGTGATCCATGCCATGGACGGATCGTTACACGGCGGGACCAGGCGCTGAAAAAACACTTTGAGATCGCGCTTCACATCCGGATCGGCATTTTCCTGGATGATCAGCGAGCAGGATGTATGGCGCACGAAAACAGTCAATAGTCCTTCCGGGGCGCCCGCATGCCTGACAAAATCACCGACCTGATCGGTAAATTCGTACAGACCCTGGCCACGCGTGGAAATCGACAGGCTGGTTTGCGGCATGGAATGGTCCTCGAATTGCGCTCCGTCAAGGAAATGGCCCATAGAACGTCTGCGTCAAGGGCTCTTTCCAGCTGCAAGGCTTAGACGTTCCGGTTGGGAGAAACACAGCAAATCTTCCAGAGGAGCCGGGCGGCCATAGAGAAAACCCTGATGTTTGCGGCATCCGGCTTCCACAAGCCAGCGTGCCTGCACCTCCGTTTCGATACCTTCCGCGACAACATCGATGCCGAGCGCCTGGGCCATTTGCAGCACGGCCTGAACGATAACCTGCCCAACCCGGTCTTCCCCAACCCGGCTGATCAGGCTACGGTCCAGCTTCAACCACTGGATCGGCAGGCTGCTGAGAGAGGAAATATTCGAATAGCCTGTGCCGAAATCATCGAGCGCGACCCGAACGCCGAGCCGCGAAAGTTCGGAAAGCTCGCGCCCGGCCCGCAGCAGGTCCGACATGATCAGGTCCTCGGTAATCTCCACCACCAATGCCGTGGCTGGAAAACCGGTCTGCTCCAGGATGGACGCGATGACCATCGCCAGATTACCGGACTTGAACTGGCTTGGAGAAATATTGACCGACACGTAGTTGAGCTTGCCAGCCTTGACCAGCGGCGCTGTTTGCGCACAGGCGGCGCGGGCGACCTGCGCAAACAACCGATCCAGAAGGTTGCGCTCTTCCGCCAGTGGCAGAAATACACCCGGCAGCACCAGACCGCGATAGGGATGCTGCCAGCGTGCCAGCACTTCCACCCCCAGTATCCGCTTGCTGGCTCCATCAACGATCGGCTGGTACCAGGGCATGATTTCATGGCGGTCCATGGCCAGCACCAGTTCCAGTTCCAGCAAGCGTCGCTCGTTGGCCTCGGCCCAAAGGTCGTCGTCAAAAGCGGTCGCCAGCGACAGCCCAGCTTTCTTGGAAACGTAAAGCGCCATATCGGCATGCCGCAGCAATTCGGTGGACGATGCGGCATGATCCGGCAGGCTCGCATATCCGATGGACGCCGAGACCTCCAGGCGCTTGCCGTTGAAGAGAACTGGCTCCTGCAAACTGGCGCGAAAACTTGAGACAAAGGCATGATCGGCCGTCACATCCGACAGATGGTCGAGAATCAATGCAAATTCGTCACCACCCAGCCGTGCCACCGTTCCAGGTCCAGCCGCAACCATCAGCCGGCGGGCAAATTCCCGCAGCACCGCATCCCCCGCCTCATGACCATAAGCGTCGTTGATCGCCTTGAACCTATCCATATCAACAAGAACAACCGTAACACGGTCGCCTCGAAGGCGGCTCTTCTGGCAAGCGTCGGTCAAAACCGCGGTAAAGCTGCGACGATTGGCAAGCCCGGTCAATTGGTCCTGCTGGGCCAGCGCAATGGCGCGTTCGCGCTCCTGAACCAGCTCCTCCGTGCGCTGCATGACCCGCTGTTCGAGATCTTCCGCCTGTCGTGCCAATTGGCAATTGGCCATGTAAAGTTCACGCGCACGCGCTTCCAGCAATGTCTCGGCCTGGCGGCGGGCTGCGCGCTCGCGCTCCAGACGGCGGGTCAGCCGGTCGATCCGATCAGGCTCGGAAACCTCAAGTGGCTGGTTTACCATCACGATGCGCTCTCGGCGATCACAAACAGAGTTGCCCCATCGTCGCGCGCGCTGCGTTCGACCGTAACAATGCTTCCAAAATGCCGGGCAGCCCCTTGGATCAGGCCTTCCGCCAGGGCCTCCATTTTCCGCCCGGAACGATAGAGCATAGACAGGGACGTACCGTTCTGGCTGAGAATTTCGAAGGAAGGCAATTCCGCGTCGGGATAGAGCTTTTTCACCTCGACATGAATATGGGCGTCAATGCTGGCGAGAAAGCCGAAGAGACCGCCGCTGCGGTCGAAAAAGCCTGGAAACAACACGGCGAAACGTCCCGCAAGATGCAGTCCGAACGCCTGCATCAATGCATCGACGCCAAGGCCGGAGCGTTGCGAAAGCGCAGCCAGCAGCGCCATCATTTCACGATGGTCATAGGTGCCGACGCTGGTATAGGCTCCGCCACTGGCAAGCCCATTGGTCAGCAGAGAGGCTTCGATAATGTCGTCGGCCATGTCTTCATTCCAGGTCGCGGCGACGAATTCGAGCATTTCCGTAAAAACCATCCCTTTCATAGTCTATCCCAATGCCTCCCAGCTATCGACGCGAGGCAACAATATGAGGGAAAACTTAACAACAAAGCGTTGTACCATCCATCTCTACGCCCCAAATATACTTTGTGGTGAATGCAGTCTTACCGCATTGATGGAAGTTTACGCGCCATGGGCAGCAAGCATTGGCGTGCTGCGGCAAGGACGCTTGCCGTTAGCGGATCGAGCGCCCGGCCCAGCGCCCTGCTCCAATGCCAATAAAGCGGCACGGCAAGCGGTTGATCCGGCCTCAGATCCACCAGCACGCCCTCGGCGATCAAAGCCGCCACCGAAACCGCCGGGTTCATGCCCCAGCCCAGCCCCAGACGCGACGCGTCGATAAAAGCCTGGCTGGAGGGCAGCCAATGGCAAGGGGGTGACAGGCGGCATCCGGCCACCTGCTCCATCCAGGCGGTTTGCAATCCATCCTTAGCGTTGAAAGTTAGGCAAGGGGCGACAGCCAGAGCCTCAGCGGTGACGCCCTGGGGAAACCATCGCGCCGCGAAATCCGGGCTGGCCGTGGCGCGGTAAGTCAGCAAACCAAGCGGTCGGCAATCGCAGCCCTGAACGGGCGCGGCAAGCGAGGTCACCGCCGCCCGCACCTCACCGCGCCGCAGCCAATCGGCACTGTGGTCCTGATCGTCAAGCACCAGATCGAACAACAGGCCCTCCACCGCAGCCATGGCTGGCACGAACCATGTCGCGAGACTATCGGCATTGACCGCCAGCCGCACCGTTACCTGGGCCGCCTGCGCAAGACCGAGATCACCGATCACCTCGCGCTCCAGCAAGGCCACTTCCTCGGCATGGCGGCACAGCCGCGCCCCCGCCGAGGTCGGCAAGCAAGGTTGGCCACGAATGATCAGTGCCGTGCCTGATCGCTCCTCCAGCAGCTTGATGCGCTGCGAGATCGCCGATTGCGTTACCCCTAATTGCCGGGCGGCTTTTTCGAAACTGCCGCTGCGCAGCACAGCCACCAGCGCCGATAAATGCTCACCATCAAATGCCATTAGAAATTCTTATGCCTGATTATATTTGTTAATTTTTCTAATGAATTCATTTGCATTAGTCAAAGGGCGGCAACCTGGAGACCCCTATGCAAACCGCCTATTTTTCCGGCCTGTTTCTTGGCCTGAGCCTGATTGTCGCCATTGGGGCGCAAAACGCCTTCCTGCTGCGCCAGGGCTTGCGGCGCGAGCATGTCTTTATCCTCTGCCTGACCTGCGCCGCCTCTGATGCCTTGCTGATCGTGCTTGGCATTTCCGCGCTGGCGACAGTAACCGCACTTCTGCCCGCTTTTGAGCCGGTGCTGCGCTATGGTGGCGCGGCGTTTCTTCTGGCCTATAGCGCCCGGCATGCCTTCGCTGCGCTGAAAACCGAAAGCGGCCTCGCGCCCGGCGAGGCAAAGCCCAGCACGCTCACCGCCAGCCTTGCCACCTGCCTCGCCCTCACCTTTCTCAACCCGCATGTCTATCTGGATACGGTGCTGCTGATTGGCTCGATTTCCAGCCGGTTTGCGGATCACAAGACAGCCTTCGGCCTTGGCGCGGTTTCGGCATCCTTCCTGTTTTTCTTCTCGCTTGGCTATGGCGCACGGCTATTGGTGCCGGTATTTGCGCGGCCCGTCTCCTGGCGCATTCTGGATGCAATCATCGCCGTGGTCATGGCCTGGATCGCCATCGGGCTGATCCGGCATTCGTAAGCGTCAATTCACCGGAAAACGCCGCGCCTGCCACTGGCTTTTCGGCACGGCGGCTCCGAGTGAATAGCTGAAGCTGGTGATTGCAAGGGTCTTGGCATCCGTTTCGCAATGATAGCCGATATCATACCATTGTCCCCGGCTGCGGAAAGCAGCACCCGATACATCCATCAACCGAGCGGTAACGGTCTGTCGCGTCGTCGGAGATCCCGCAATCACATCCGGAACCGCGCCGGGCACGGCGCGGCGGACCTGTTCCAGCATTTCGATGCTGCAAATCTGCACGATCCGGCGTTCCGGCGGCAGCGTGCCGAGGGCTTGGCGCACCCGCGGATCGGACAGCGTTGCCTTGGAATAAATCCGTTTGGCGGGCTTCAACGCGGCAACCGGTCCGGCTTTCTTGTCTGCCACAACAGGCGAAGGCAAGGCCTCCGGCTTCTGCTGCGGCTTCGTTGCACTCTCCTCGTCCAGCGCAAAGCGTTGCTCCGTCACCAGCCCGCCGCCCGGCTTTTCCACCTTGTCCGGCGTCGGCAATTGTCCGGCCAGCCCGGCATCCGGCGGCGTCACATCTTTAGGCAGCGCGGGCGGCTGCGGCGGCTCAGTCTTTTGTGGATCACCTACGGCAGACTTGTCTGGCCCGGCCTTCGGGGCATCGGGGGGTGGTGACTGAGTTTGCGCTGCCGGTTCCTCGGCAGGCGGTGGCACAGGGGGCGCATCCTCCTTCGGGGCCTCCTCGTCCTTCGGGGCTGATTCCAGGGCTTGCGGCTTATCCTCAGCAGGCTTTGGCGGCTCCTGCTGTGGCGCAGGTGCAGGCGGTTTGGCCTCCTGCTTTTCTTCTGGCTTCTTCTCTTCTGGCTTGGGCGCAGCGGCGGCAGGTGCCGGGGCTTCCTTTGGCTTGGCCTCCGGCTTCAACTCCAGCTGCAATTGCTTTTCCGGTTTTGGCTTTTCAGGTTGAGGCTTTTCCTCTGGCGGCGGCTCAATGGAAACCGACACGACCTCTTCCTTCGGCGCATCAGGCGCCGGGGCAGGCCAATGGGCCAGGAATGCCAGAACCAGAAGCCCATGCAGCAGCACCGAGGCGGTGATGCCCCAGACAAAGCGCTTATGCATCGGTTGCGGCTTTTCCTGCATTGCCCGATCCATACACGGGGCTGCCGCCCGCCGCAAACCCGCAAGCCGCGTTTCGACACTTTCAGACCGACACGATACTTTCAGACAGACACAAGGGCGTGCTAACAGACGCATGTCAGCCACGCCATTGCGGAGCCACCATGTTCCTCAGCCCTACCGATCTGCACGCACTCACCGCCATCCGCCACGAGCTTCATCGCTATCCGGAAGTCTCCGGTGAGGAACAAGAGACTGCCCGTCGGATCGTCGAGGCACTGACGCCGTTCAACCCAGCCCGCATCCTGACCGGGCTTGGCGGCCATGGCGTAGCGGCGGTGTTTTCGGGTGCGGCACCCGGCCCGACCCTGCTGTTCCGCTCCGAACTCGACGCCCTGCCGATTACGGAAAAAAACCGCTTGCCCTATGGATCCACAATCCCGGGAAAAGGCCATCTCTGCGGCCATGACGGCCATTCCACCATTCTGCTGGCCCTGGCACTTGGCCTGTCGCGCCAGCCGCCTGCCACAGGCCGCGTTGTGCTGCTGTTTCAGCCTGCCGAGGAAAATGGGGCTGGTGCCGCCGCTGTGCTGGCCGATCCGCGCTTTGCTGAGATTGCGCCGGATCTGGCCTTTTCCCTGCACAATCTGCCGGGTCTTCCACTCGGCCATGTGGCGCTGAAGGCAGGCCCGGTCAATTGCGCCTCACGCGGGCTGAAAATCACGCTGACCGGCAAGACCGCCCATGCCTCGCAGCCCGAAACCGGCCTGTCGCCGATGCAGGCGATCAGCAGCCTGATGCCAGCCCTGACCGCCCTCTCCCACAGCGCCCCACCCGCCCCCGACTTCCGCCTCGCCACCGTGACCCACGCACAACTCGGCGAACCCGCCTTCGGCATCGCGCCCGGCGACGGCGAAATCTGGGTGACACTGCGAACCTTGACCGATGAGGGCATGGACGGGCTTTGCAGCCAAGCCGAAGCCCTCGCCCACGCAACCGCCGCACAACACCGCCTTGGCCTGACCCTCACCTATCACGACATCTTCCTGCACTGCGAAAACGCCCCGCAAGCCGTCACCGCCCTCACCACCGCCCTCGATGCCGAAGGCATTTCCCACGACGCCCGCGCCCTGCCCATGCGCGCCTCCGAAGACTTCGGCCGCTTCCGCACCATCTGCCCCACCGCCATGTTCTTCCTCGGCGCGGGCGAGACACACCCGGCGTTGCACAACCCGGATTATGACTTTCCGGATGTGTTGATTGAGGTTGGCGCGAGGGTGTTTATGCGGGTGGTGCGGGGGAGATTGGGGTGATTGGCCGCAAGGCAACCGTCAATGATGGCTTCGTTGATCTCTTCGATGGAGAGAACGCGACCGTTGGTTTCGCCTTTGAGTAAGCCCTGGAGGCGGTGGAATGATTTCGAGTGGACCTCGGCAACGGCGTTGTCTTCACTTTGCAGATTATCTGCCATCATCAAGCTCACAGGATAAGTGACAAAAATTTAGCGATTGCTTCGCGCAAAGCGGCAATGGCTGCCTGCCCCTGGGGAGTAGTGGCAAGAGTCGTCATACTGCCCACAGCCGCCAACATCCGCTCCCAAAAGCCCAATTGACTCAGCACAAAACGCCGTTTCGGCGTTATGACATTCCCTTTGCCTGCATCTTCACTCAAGTTCGGAGGTAAACTGCTTACATCTTTTGCAATTTGAACCTGCCCTTGAACAACCCTTTCTAAATCCGGAGTGACCTTACCGATAGTCTTCAGCTCTTCAACTGCATCCGCAACGCTCTGAACAGGCTGTATAAGATCGTCACCACTTGCCTCATCCTCGTTAATTTCCGCTTCCGCATAGGTCAGCTCCCGCTCGCCTGAGCGCGGAAAATGACAAAGGAATTTTGAGTGACAGGCAAAAAACGACTCGAAATGCTCATTGACGCCGCTACCCCAAAATTCAAAATCGGCTGACTCAAATTCCTTCGTCAGGGCCGCGACCAGCATTCCCAAAAAACCAATAGCCGGCTTTGCTCCGCGTTCTTCTAAATGTCCGCGATAACCTCGCAAAGTTGGCGCAATGGTTTTGGGGCTATTCTCTGGCAGAGATTCTATAATAATGGTGCACAGCCCGCGCAAATTTGTCGGCAGGTCCGGAAAGTCTAGAGAATTGACGGCCAAATCGTATTTGGCATTGGGCGTCACATCAATCTTGCCATCCGCAGTCACGGCCACGTCCGGGCTGACAATATCTGCAAGTTTCTGCTTCAACTGATCGGGCGTAACCACCTCAACCACATGGCGAATGGCATCCAAGACTGCCTTTCGGCGAGCATCCTGTTTTAAGCCAATCAATGAGCTATAAACAATTTGCCGCTGAAGCTTATTCAGTTCGGTTGGCTCCAACAGAAAGGAAACCAGTTTTCGCCGTTTGCCGATGGGGTCCATAGCGTAAATAGCGGCCCATTCTGCGCGGCAATGGTCCGACGCAACATAGTCCGGTGACAGCAGCGCAATAGCCCTTGCCCCTCGTTCCAAGCCCTCCTGCATCTCAATGACAAAGTTTGAACCGACGGGAAAATCTTTGAATTGGGCTATGGTCGAGTATCCGGCATCCTCAAGGTAACCGTTGATCTCGCGGGCATAAGCCACGTTTTTGGTGGAGTAGCTGATGAAAAAATCAACGTTTTTAGAAACATCTTCCCCCACAGAGGAAGAAAAGAGCAATGAAACGCCTTCTGAAATCTGCGCTTTTTGAGTTGCACCAAGACGCAACGCAATTTCTTCTATCACCACAGCAGGATCGCGACTCCAAAATTCATCATCCAAAAAATCGGGATAGGAGAAGCGGGCTTTCTGTTCTCCTAAAGCCCCCCATAAAGTTCCCGAATTGCAAGCAACATCAAACCACTGTCTTACTAAAATCCAATGTTCACCCAATTTTTGCAATGTTTTTTGGGCATGAATCCACGTAGTCCATGTTGTAATAGGCGGACTACCAGACCTCCAAATGGATGTTACAATAAGATCTCTTGCCAAATTTTGTGTCAAAAAATTGCAATCAGCTTGCACCTCGAACCAGAACTGTTCACCAGATGAACTGTAAGCGACTTCGGACTGCCGGATTGAGGCAATAGCTGCCTTTAAAACGCGCCTGATACCGAGAGGTATATTTGCCAAACCAATAGAAGAAGCCGATTTTTCATTTGAATTGAATGACGATTTTATAGCAGCCATTTCATTTGGGTGCTCCGGATAGCGCAGTAATTGCCACCCCACAAATGCAGCTCGAAAAATCCGTAAAAGGCCTACTTGAATATCATTCAAATGTACTGTTGAAAATAGTGGTTCAACAGCTGCAATAGCACTTGGATAGTTTCTCATTGCTGCTCTGTGAGCAATGACTTGCGCCTCTTCAACGGGCCGCGTCCTCAGATAAGCCTCAAGCTTCTCCGAACTATCAATCTCATCAATCGTCGGCACCCATTCCACCATCACAACCCCTGCGCTTGGCCCCGACATAACCATGCACAACCGGACCTTAGCCAACAAGGCAAAGTTGCTCCAACCATCATTCGCTCCCCGTTTTCCACCGCAAAGCAAATGCAATAGTAAGTGTCGCCCCGGAACTAACCGCCCTGCACCGCTAAGAATGCTCGGAACGCTCCCAGTATTCCAGCAATTTGCCGCTGTCGGCTCTTGTGACAGGCAGGAAAATCGGGTCGGTGTGGGGGTTGCCGGTGCCGTGGCTGTAGATTTGCACGGTCTGGTCGTCCTGGCGGATGACGGTGTAGGTCAGTTCGGTGTTTTTATCTGCCTCTCTGCGTCGCAGGCGGTAGCGGAGCAGCAGCGCCAGGACAGCCAGAAACACGCCCGGTGGGATCAGCAGCCAGAGGGCCTTGATCGCATCCGGTGAGGCGCGGAAGGTGGCGAGAAGGTCAGCCCAGATATCGTAAGTCTCCATTGCGGCGCTCCCTGTGAACAACACGAGCGATCACCGGAGGGTTTTGCCCTCTGGTGATCGGGGAGTTGGAAAGCCGGTAAAGACGACCGCCCCGACCTTTAAGCCGAAGCTCTGGACATACGCCGAGACCTCCCCGACCATAGAGAATGGTAAAGAGCGAACCGTATAGACACAGTCCACCCCTCAGCCACAAACCTATGGCTGAGGGGTGTCTTTATAACGACCGACACAGGCCGTTGTGTAAGGGGTTTCCACGCCCCAAGATCGGCGCGTTACAACCGATCTCACCCGATGTTTAGCGCATAAAGGGTGGTAATTGGAAGTGGGGCAGATCGGATTTTATTGCCCCGGAATGAGGGCGTTGATGCAGCTAGATCAGACCCTTACCGCACGGATCTGCTGCACTAATTTTTGATAAAACATACCCGCACAGCGCGATTTTTCCACAACAGCAATTTTTTGCGCTGCATTATGCACAATCGGTAAAATTATCCTTTTTCAAATCAGAATTTTCTCACAGGTGTACAAGATATTGGCCCGCGCCGGGCAAGCCCGGTTATTCTGCCGGGGCGATGACGGCCTCGCTGTCAACCGGACGACGCCAAATGATACGGAAAAGGCCGGTCAGGAGAACAAAATGACATCTGCATCCGCCATAGCAGCCAGCATCCCACCAGCACCCTCGCGGACGGGATATTTGATTGCCGCGAACCCCGCGCCGCCCATTGCAAAACCCACCGTGCTCACCTCATCCGCCGCAAGCATTCCCTCTACCATTGCCGCTCTATCCGTCCGCGATACGTGAGCAGCGAGAGTTTGCAGGTTCATGTTGAACCACAGGACACGGCGCGGACGTTTTGATATGCCGCTTACCCCCCTCTGCCTTGCCAGGCATCTCCCCCTCAAGGGGGGGAGATCGGATAGGCATAGCCTCTTATGGTTCCCGATAGAGCGTGATTGCCGATGCGTTGGCAGTGATAATGTGACGCGAAAGTCCTAATCCGGGAGAAGAGACACTGATAATTCTGGCCACAAAAAACCGGCGTTTCCGCCGGGTTTTCAACTCTTGTCTCTTCGCTAACCTTAGCTATCCAGGAAGCTGCGCAGTTTGCGCGAGCGGCTCGGATGCTTGAGCTTGCGCAGGGCCTTGGCTTCGATCTGGCGGATACGTTCGCGGGTGACCGAGAACTGTTGGCCAACTTCTTCCAGCGTGTGGTCGGTGTTCATGCCGATGCCGAAGCGCATGCGCAGCACGCGCTCTTCGCGTGGTGTCAGCGAGGCCAGCACGCGAGTGGTGGTTTCGCGCAGGTTGGCCTGGATGGCGGCGTCGATGGGCAGCAGCGCGTTCTTGTCCTCGATGAAGTCGCCGAGATGCGAATCTTCCTCGTCGCCCACAGGGGTTTCGAGCGAGATCGGCTCCTTGGCGATTTTCAGCACCTTGCGGACTTTTTCGAGCGGCATGGCCAGCTTTTCAGCCAGTTCTTCCGGGGTCGGTTCGCGGCCAATTTCGTGCAGCATCTGGCGCGAGGTCCGAACGATCTTGTTGATCGTTTCGATCATATGCACCGGAATACGGATCGTGCGGGCCTGGTCGGCAATCGAACGGGTGATTGCCTGCCTAATCCACCACGTCGCATAGGTGGAGAACTTGTAGCCGCGCCGGTATTCGAACTTATCCACCGCCTTCATCAGGCCGATATTGCCTTCCTGGATCAGGTCGAGGAATTGCAGGCCGCGATTGGTGTATTTCTTGGCAATCGAAATAACCAGACGCAGATTGGCCTCGACCATTTCCTTCTTGGCGATGCGGGCTTCGCGCTCGCCCTTCTGCACCATGGAGACGATGCGGCGGAATTCGGCGATGGAAATGCCGGTTTCGGTCGCCAGATTCTGGATTTCCTGACGGATTTCCCGGATAGTGTTGTTTTCCTCGCGGGCGAAATCCTTCCAGCCGCGGGCAGCAAGATTGCCGACCGACTTCATCCAGTTGGGATCGAGTTCCGCGCCCTGATATTGCTCCAGGAAGCTGTCGCGCTTGACGCCGTAGCTTTCAGCCAGCCGCAACAGGCGGCCTTCGTTCTGCATCAGGCGCTTGGAAATGTCGTAGAGCTGCTCGACAAGGCTGTCGATCCGGTTCTGGTTCAGCGACAGCGATTTGACCGCCGTGATCAGCTGATCCTTCAGCTCCTTGTAGCGCCGCTCCTGGCCTGATGACAGCGTGCCGGCACAGGCCAGGCGCGCTTCCACCTGCTGGTCCTGCAACTTGCGCAGCTTCTTATAGGTATCGGCGATCAGGTCGAGGGTTTCCATGACCTGGGGCCGCAGCTCGGCTTCCATGGCGGCCAGCGAAAGATTGGACTCGTCTTCGTCCTCTTCCTCTTCTTCCGGCATCTGCATGTCGCCGCCGACATTGGTGATGTCGTCTTCGCTGGAGCGGACCCGGCGGGTCTTTTCCTTTTCCTCGGCAGCCTTGCGGTCCGCCTCGATTTTTTCCGGGCTCTGGAATTGCGGCGCGGCCTTGGCCTCTGGACCGGAATAGGTGGTCTCAAGGTCAATGATTTCGCGCAGCAGCGTTGTGCCTTCGTTCAGCTCATCGCGCCAGATAATCAGCGCCTGGAAGGTCAGCGGGCTCTCACAGAGACCGGCGATCATCGTTTCGCGGCCAGCCTCGATGCGCTTGGCAATGGCGATTTCGCCTTCGCGCGACAGCAACTCCACCGAGCCCATTTCGCGCAGATACATGCGCACCGGGTCGTCCGTGCGGTCGGTCGGCTCTTTCTTCTTGGCTGTGGCAACAGCGGTATTGCCAGCAGGCGCCAGTTCGCCGCCTTCGCTTTCGGCTTCTTCGTCGTTATCGCTTTCTTCGGCCGCCGGATCTTCGGCGTCCTCGTCCTCGACGACGTTGATGCCCATGTCGGAAAGCATCGCCATGGTGTCTTCGATCTGCTCCGAGGTCACTTCCTCAGACGGCAGAACCGAATTCAGCTCATCCATAGTGACGTAGCCGCGCTTCTTGGCGGCCTTGATCATTTTCTTGACCGCGTCATCCGAAAGATCGAGAAGCGGACCGTCGGTCGCGCCATCGCGCTCGTTCTCGGCTTCTTCGTTTTCCTTGACCTTGGTTGCCATGTATCTCGTCGCTTTCCCTGACGCTTCAATTTTCCGCAGTGCTGTCACGCGCCAGATGGGGCATAGCCTTGCACCGACCACTACGAATCACTGGTTATGACCTACAGCGCCATGCGCGGACCATACGCACGAAACACGCTGTAAAACCTTAAATGTGCAGCACAACTTCTCAAACCAGATGAGGCCGAAGAAAAACCATGCCTTAGATGCGAAACATTCCGTCAGCCTTGGTGCTTTCCTGAAGGAAATGGCACGTTGACCAAGCAATGTCTAATTCCCGGTTGACCACCACGGTTCCCGTCGATTGCGGTATAACTACACAAACAGGCGACGAAGCCCGCCAGCATAGACCCGGCGCAACCTGCGTCACCTTGTTTTTTCGTTTGACCGTGATTCCCACAATTTATCGATACGTCAAGCCTTTTAAAGCGATTGTGCCTGTTGATATCGCGAAAAAACCATTCATCTCGCTCTACGCTCCTTATCCAAACGCCTCCACACGCGCCACAAGTGGCAGGGAGCCATTTAATCGCCACGTCATTAACCTGTCCTTTGGGAACATCCTTTCGGGACAGGCACGGCCTCGATCTCAGGAACTTCACCCGGTTTGAACTGAAATCTAGGCACTCACGCCGCCGATACAAGGGGCGCGGTTGGTATCTGCCATAACAAAGCTTGCAAAACCGTTATGAATTGTGACCATAAGCCGGTCCCTTGACGCGGCCCGACATCACGCCAAAGCCATCGATGATCGCTTCCTGGTTCTCCATCCGAACGATTTCCAGCTGCACTTCCTGCAAAACCGACATCAGTCCATCGATCCGCCCGGCATCATCAGCCTCGGTGGCTTCGGCAATCTCGCGTTCCAGCTCGATGCGCTGGCGGCGCAGCGCCTTGGCACGCTTATGCAGGGACAGCGCCTGGGTATAGCCCTCGCGGGCATCTTCCAGGGCCGCAACAGTGGTTGCCGTCCACAGTCTGGCATTGCGGATCTGCTGGTCCAGCGCCTTCAACAGCGCATCGAAACCAGCAGACATCAACCGCTCATATAGATCCTCGCGGGTCAGTTGCGCCCCGGTTTGCGCAACAGCGGTCAGCACCGCCGGCCAAAGCCGTTGCAGATCACGGCTGTCGAAATCGATGCAGGAAATCTCGTCATAATCCTCCTGCAACAATTGCGGATGATTGACGATGGTCAACGCCAACACGCTTTCGCGCAGGCTGGGCTGGTCGTGGCTGCGACTGACCATGCCCGACCGCGTCAGCCGGTCGGAGGCAACCGTGCTGCCGGGACGCTGGCCACCGGGCGCGCCGCGACCACCCGCATTGTTTTGAAACCGGCCATTGCCGGGCCGGTTGCCGGTAAAGCCACCACCACCACGCTCGAAATTGCCGCGCCCGGCACGGCCAGCGCCCTGCCCCTGCCCCCGCCCCTGGAAGAACCCATAGAGCCGGTCCCTGACATTCTGCTGATAGTGGCGGCGCACATTCTCATCGGCAATGATATTGACAATCTGCTTTAACCGCGCCTCAAGCTCGGCGCGCTGCTCGGGCGTGTCAAAGCGGCCATGGCCGGTCTCGCGCAGCCAGACCATTTCATCCAGAGAGCGGGCCTCGGCCAACACTCGGTCGAAGGGCGCGCGGCCATCCTGCTTGACCAGATCGTCAGGGTCCTTGCCATCCGGCAGCATGGCAAAGCGGACGCTCTTGCCGGGCTTCAGATGCGGCAGCGCAAGATCGACAGCGCGAAACGCCGCCCGCTGCCCGGCACCGTCGCCATCGAAACACAGGACCGGCTGCGGCGTCATTTTCCACATCAGCTCCAGCTGGTTTTCGGTGAGCGCCGTGCCCAGCGGGGCCACCGCATTTTCAACACCCGCCTGATAGAGCGCGATCACATCCATATAGCCTTCGACGGCAATGATCGTCTCCGCTCCATCGGCGCCCTGAAGCGTCCGCCGGGCGCGGGAGAAATTATAGAGGACATTGCCCTTGTGAAACAGTTCCGTCTCATTGGAATTGAGATATTTGGCTGGCGCATCCGGCGACATCGCCCGTCCGCCAAACGCAATCACCTTGTCGCGGGAAGACAGAATCGGAAACATGATCCGGTCGCGGAAACGGTCATAGGATACCGGAATATCCGGCCCATGCACCACCAGCCCGCAGGCCTCGATCTGCTCCTTCGGCACACCTTTTCCGGCCAGATGTTCCTTCAGCGCATTGCGGCTTTCCGGCGCATAGCCCAGCCGGAAAGTCTCGATGGTGCGGCCCGACAGACCGCGCTCCCGCAGGTAGGCCCGCGCCTTGGCGCCCTGAGCCGCTTGCAACTGATCCTGGAAGAACAGGGTGGCCATTTCCATGACGTCCTGAAGGCCAGTGCGCTCGCGGTCACGCTCTATATCGCGCACATCCACCTTGGGCATGGCGATACCGGCCATGTCGGCAATCCGCTCGACGGCTTCTGGAAAGTTCAAGCCTTCCAGATCGGTCAGAAAGCGAAAGTGATCGCCGGACACACCGCAGCCGAAGCAATGATAACGGCCCTTGCGATCCTCACAGTGAAAGCTCGGGCTTTTTTCACCATGAAACGGGCAGCAAGCCCAGTAATCGCCGCGCGACACGTTGGTTTTCTTGCGATCCCACGGCACGCGCGCGCCAATCACGGCCGAAATCGGCACGCGGTCGCGGATCTCGTCGAGAAAGTCGTTTGAAAAGCGCATTGGGCAACCTTGAGGAATGATCTGGTTATATAGGAGGTATGAAAGACAAGCGCCACGGCTTTCATGGAATGTACCCGCTATTCACATGTGCTTCCCCCTTTGTGCCTCCCAAGCTCCAGCGTCTCCAATCCCTTTCCGGCATTTCGCCCATCATAAGGGCACATCCCATTCGACAATGAGGGAAATCACCGGGCCTCAAAAAGAGACAATGGCTCCCGAGGAGCGAGTGTCGGGATTGACATTAAGCCCATGCCCGATATTTTATCGATAATTTTTCAAAATAGACAAAAAATTGGAGACGACATGAAAATTTCCCTTCTTTCCCGAACCAATAAGAATAAATTTTCAATTTTTATCGATAAAATACTAGTTGTGTCAGCCGGTGTGCTGCTGATGACCTTGGCTGCCAAAGTGCAAATCCCCTTCTGGCCGGTCCCAATGACACTGCATACCTTTGCGGTGATGGCGTTCGCGCTGATGCTTGGGCCGCAGATGTCGCTGACCATTTTCACGACCTACCTGGCAGCCGGTGCTGTTGGTGCGCCAGTGTTTTCCGGCTCCCCGGAACGCGGCATCGGCCTTGCCTATATGATGGGGCCAACCGGCGGTTATCTTGCCGGATACTGGCTTGCGGCGTGGCTCACCGGTATGATCGGCCATGGACGCGGGCTGGCGATGCACCTTGTTGCCAGTTTTGCCGGTCTGGCATTGGTCTATGCCGCAGGTCTCGTCTGGCTTGCGTTCTTCGTTCCTGCCGCAACACTGCTGACCGTTGGGCTCCTGCCCTTTCTGGGTGGTGACCTGGTGAAATGTGTTCTTGCGGCGCTGATCGCCAGCCAGTGGCCATCAAAGGCAAAACGCCAGCAGGAGACGGAGCAATGAGTGGGGCTGCGGGCGAAATTCGCAACGACTGGAGCGTGGAAGAGATCGTCACCCTTCACAATCTGCCCCTTCTGGAATTGATCGGCCATGCCAACGCTGTCCATGGCCGTCACCACGACCCGAATTCCGTGCAGAAGGCAAGCTTGCTGTCGATCAAGACCGGCGGCTGCCCGGAAGACTGCGCCTATTGCCCGCAATCGGCCCATCACCTGGAGGTGAAGCTGACAAAGGATCGCCTCATGCAGCCAGACAGCGTGCTGGCGCTTGCAAAACGTGCAAGGGATGCCGGTGCCGAGCGCTTCTGCATGGGAGCCGCATGGCGTCAGGTGCGCGATGGCAAGGAGTTTGACGCCGTACTGACCATGGTGCGCGGCGTTCGCGATCTCGGCATGGAAGCCTGCGTGACACTCGGCATGCTGGAAAAACACCAGGCTGAGAAACTGGCCGAGGCTGGACTAACGGCTTACAACCATAATCTGGACACCAGCCCGGAATTTTATGGCGAGATCATCACCACCCGCAGCTATGCAGACCGGCTGGAAACCCTGTCCATCGTCCGCTCTTTCGGCATCGACCTCTGTTGCGGCGGCATTATCGGCATGGGCGAAACCATCCGCGATCGTGCCTCGATGCTCCAGGTGCTGGCATCCATGCACCCGCATCCCGAAAGCGTCCCGATCAATGCGCTGGTGCCTGTGGAGGGGACGCCGCTTGCCGCCATGCCGCGGATCGATCCGCTGGAACTGGTGCGCATGGTGGCGACGGCGAGGATTGTCATGCCGAGATCCACGGTCCGTCTGTCGGCCGGGCGCTCGACATTAAACCGGGAAGCGCAAATCCTCTGCCTGGTTTCCGGTGCCAACTCGGTCTTCTACGGTGATACGCTGCTAACCACGCCCAATGCCGGAATAGGTGAGGACGAGGCGCTGTTTGCCGCCATCGGCGCATTGCCACACGAAGCTGTGCCACTCGCCGCAGAATAAAGAAAAGGGGAAGCCGCTATAGAAATAAGGCGCAGTAGCGACTTGTTGTGCGCCATCCATGGCGCACAACGCTGTATGCGGAGGCTTCAGCCTTACTTCGTCAGCAATTCCTTCACCAAGCCGGACGCCTTGGCGAAATCCATCTGACCGGCATAGCGTTCTTTCAAAGCGGCCATCACCTTGCCCATGTCGCGCACGCCTTCGGCGCTGATTTCGGTGATAATGCCGGAAATCGCTTCGCGGACTTTGGCGTCATCCATCTGCTCGGGCATGAAGCCCTTGATGATCGCCACTTCCTCGCGCTCCTGGGCGGCAAGCTCGGGGCGGGCATTGTCTTCGTAAATCTTCGCCGACTCCTCACGCTGCTTCACCAGCTTGGCCATCAGCTGGAGGATGTCGTCGTCGCTGGCCTCATCCTTGCCCTCGCCGCGATTGGCGATGTCGCGGTCCTTGATGGCCGATTGCACCAGGCGGATGGTGGAAAGCCGGCGGCTATCCTTGGCTTTCATCGCTTCCTTCAGCGCAGTCGTCAGATCCTCGCGTAGCATGTCTTCATCTCCTTGGGTGACTGTGGAGCCCCTGGCCGCCGTTCAAATAGCACCGTGGCTCGCTTCAGGCGTGGTGATACCTCTCCTGGAGGCTCCGCGCAATGCGAGCGCCTTTCAAGACTTCAAGGGAAAACACCTCTTTTACCTGAGGAACAATTGACCCGGCCCACGCTTCTCGTCTATGTACCATCGCCTGCACAGACATCGACATCAGGTTCCCGCACGCGCATCTTTTGCTGCGCGAGGAGCCTTGGCACACTTAGATACTGGCACACACAGATAGCCACGCGCCGCCGGTTTGCATCGGCCGGGGCAAGCGGCTGGAAAAGGAACGGATATGACCGCAACATCGCCATTGCCCACCGCAGCCTGGACAACAACCAAGCCGACAGCACTTCTGGTTCTGGCCGATGGCACCGTCATCGAAGGTCAGGGCGTCGGCGCCACCGGCGATGTTCAGGCCGAGGTGTGCTTCAACACCGCGCTGACCGGCTATGAGGAAATCCTCACCGATCCCTCCTATCTCGGCCAGATCGTTACCTTCACCTTTCCCCATATCGGCAATGTCGGTACCAATGAGGAAGACATTGAAGACCTGACGCCCGCCGCCCGCCACGGCGCGGTCGGGGTGATCTTCAAGGCCGATATTACCGAGCCATCCAATTTCCGCGCCACCAAGCACCTGGATACCTGGTTGAAGGCACGCGGCATGATCGGCCTGTCCGGCGTCGATACACGAGCGCTGACCGCCTGGATTCGTGAAAACGGTGCGCCGAACGCCGTCATCGCCCATGACCCGAACGGCAATTTCGACATCGAAGCGCTGAAGGCCAAGGCCAAGGCCTGGAGCGGGCTGGAAGGTCTCGACCTTGCCAAGGTCGCCTCCTCCGGTCAGTCCTCGACCTGGGGCGAAAAGCCCTGGGTGTGGAATGAAGGCTTTTCTGAACTGGCTGACAAGGATGCCGATTATCACGTCGTCTGCGTGGATTTCGGCGTGAAGCGCAATATCCTGCGGCTGTTCACCGGCCTGAAATGTAAGGTCACCGTTGTGCCCGCCAATACCAGCGCCGAAGATATCCTGGCGCTGTCGCCGGATGGCATCTTCCTCTCCAACGGCCCTGGTGATCCGGCGGCAACCGGCGAATATGCCGTGCCGGTCATCAAGGAATTGATCAACACCGGCATCCCGTTGTTCGGTATTTGCCTTGGCCATCAGATGCTAGGTCTGGCGCTGGGTGCCAAGACTGAGAAGATGCATCAGGGCCATCACGGCGCCAACCATCCGGTTAAGGATTTCACCACCGGCAAGGTGGAGATCGTCTCGATGAACCACGGCTTCGCGGTGGATTCGAAGTCCCTGCCGGAAGGCGTTGAAGAGACTCATATTTCGCTGTTCGACAACACAAATTGCGGCCTGCGCCTGACCGGCAAGCCGGTGTTTTCTGTCCAGCACCACCCGGAAGCCTCGCCCGGCCCGCAAGACAGCCACTACCTGTTCCGCCGCTTCATCAACATGGTGCGCGAGAAGAAGGGCGAACCAGCTTTAGCCGAGCGCTGAACCACAGATAATAGCCGATGAAAAACATAAGCCGACCAATCACTTGGTCGGCTTATTTGATTCTCATGCAAAACATACGACACGAGCGTTTTCGTGTGCCGCATACCCCCCTCTGTCCTGCCGGACATCTCCCCCTCAGGGAGGGAGATCGGACAGACGTAACCGCCCGTTTCAACGGATAAAGTTGCGATTTCCGATATCTTCGAAGCGTAAAAGTGACATGAAAAGCCAACCCCTTGCCGATCTCCCCCCTTGAGGGGGAGATGCCTGGCAAGGCAGAGGGGGGCCCCCGGATCAAAACCTTTGCCTCGTGTACTGTGATTTTCGTGCCGAGCCTTATGATACGGGTAGAACGGGCTTTACCGGCTCATCATCCGCATTTCGTGGCGCAGGCGCAGCCAGAACCGCAGCCCCATCATCACGGCGGCGCTGGAAAGCCCGATCAGGAAACCGAACCAGACGCCAAGGCCGCCCATCCCCAGGGGAAACGCCATGAACCAGGCCAGCCCAAAGCCAATTGGCCAATAGGAAATCAGCGCCAGAACCATCGGCACGCTGGCATCCTTCAGGCCGCGCAGCAGCCCGGTGGCAACCGCCTGCATGCCATCGACCAGCTGGAAAATACCGGCGACCACCACCAGCGGCGCTGCATAATCCAACACCGCCGCCGCATCGCCGCGGCCACGGTCGAGGAACATTCCGCTCAATTCATTGGAGAAAAAGAAGAACAGCAACCCGCCGATCACCGAGATCAGGGCCGCCATGCAGACAACGGTAATAGAGGCCCGCACCACATCGGTAAAATCACCGCGTCCGTGGGCAACGCCGATCCGCACGGTGGCGGCCTGCGCCAGCCCCAGCGGGATCATGAAAGCGATGGAGGCCAATTGCAGGGCAATCCCGTGCGCGGCCAGCTCAATCGTGCCAATGCTGCCCATCAACAGGGAAGCTGCCGTAAACAGGCTGACTTCAGCCAGCACCGTCACACCAATCGGCAGGCCGAGCTTGATCACATCGCGCAGCGCATCCCAATCGGGCCGCCAGAAGCGCACAAACAATTCGTATTTCCGGGTGACGCTGTTGAAATGCAGATAGAGACCCATGGTGATCATGGCGAAGACATTGACCGAAACCGCCACCCAGGCAGCCCCCAGAATGCCGAAAGCCGGAAAGCCGAAATGGCCAAGCACAATGCAGTAAGCCAGGGCGGCATTCAGCACCAACGTGGCGATGGTGATATAGAGGACGATCTGCGCCCGCCCGATGGCGCTGACCAGCGCCCGCATCACCGCAAACATCAGCGCCACTGGCAGGCTCAGCCACATGATGCGAATATAGCTTGAGGCGAGCTCGACCACCTGCGGCACCTGCCCCAGGGCCAGCAGCACATCACGCGAGTAATGGAAGAGCGGCCAGGTCACCACGCTATAGGCCAGCGACACCCACAGACCCATGCGAATGGAGCGACGTGCCAGGCGTACATCGCCCTTGCCATAGGCATTGGCCACCATCGGCATGACCGCGATGGAAAAGCCGGAACCGAAAATGAACACCGTGAAGAAAAATTGCCCGGCCAGCACCAAAGCCGCCAGCGACTCGGCTCCGAGACGGCCGACAATCACCACATCGGTCGTGTGGATCGCCAGCTGCGCCAGTTGCGCCCCCGCCAGGGGAATGCCCAGCGCCAGCGTGGCGCGAACATGGCTAAGCCAACTTTCAATGGGCGCGCCAAGGCGCTGGGACGAGGCATAAGTCATGAGAACTTCCAAAACGAAAAAAAGCCGCTTCCAGTCTGGCTGGACGAGCGGCGGGATTTCAGCATCGTATACCGGACATGGCGCATACAGGTCAGCTGCAATGCATATTTTCTTCTCAACCGACGTTTTTCTGCTCAACCGACGGCGGCGTGAGGAAATAATATGCAAGTGCCTCGGTACGTCAAAGCCGTGACGTTTTCAAGACACAAGCAGATGCTTCAGAAAAACTCGTCGTCTCATCACAGTTGTTGATGGGCGATCAACCGGGATCGCCATGCTCGCGGATATAATCGACGAAGACCCGCAAGGGTACGGGCATGTGGCGACGGCTGTGATAATAGAGGAAGGGACCGGAAAACTCGTCTTCCCAATCGGTCAGCACCCGCTCCAGCCGTCCGGCATTCAAATCCTCGATCACGAAGTCCTCGAATGTCCCCATCATGCCAAGTCCAGCCCGCACTGCGGCCAGTTCCAAATCGACCGTCTCAGCGATCAACCGGGGTGGCGGGGAGACATTGATCGCCTCGCCCTCGCGTTCAAAATGCCATTCATTCACCCGGCCACTGTTGAAACGATGCAGAATGGAGCGGTGATGGATCAGGTCGCGCGGATGTTCCGGTCGGCCATACTGCTCAAGATAAGACGGTGCTGCCACGCAAACATAGCGCTGGCGGCGCGGGCCAATGGGAACCGCGATCATGTCCTGATGCAGCGCCTCTTCATAGCGGATACCTGCATCGCAGCCTTCAGCCAGCACGTCGATCAAAGCGTCATTGACCCTCACCTCCAGCAGGATATCCGGATAGGCGGCCAGAAAACCGGTCACAATCGGCGGCAGCACACAGCGGGCGACGATACCCGGCACGTTAAGCCGTAACCGTCCGAAGGGGCGCTCGCGAAACTGGTTGATATCGTCAAGGGCCAGCTCGATATCGGCCAGCGTCGGCGACAACCGTTCCAACAGCCGCGCTCCGGCATCGGTCAGGGTCACGCTGCGGGTGGTGCGGTTCAGCAGCCGCACGCCAACCCGCGCCTCCAGCCGCCGCATCGCCTCGCTCAATGACGAGGCCGAAACACCGCGCAACTTTCCGGCTGCCCGGAAGTTTCTCAACCGGGCAATGGTGGCGAAGGCATCGAGATCGGCGAGCGGCAGATCGTTCATTGTGCAGAATTCCAAACAACACATACGGAATAAACAGGATTATCGCACAAAGCCAAACAGCGTAAACCTGTTTTCAGACAGACAGCAGAAAAGGAAACTGGATATGCAAACGGTAAAACTTGGAAAATCCGGCCCTCAGACCTCGCGCCTTGGATTGGGATGCATGGGCATGTCAGGCATGTATGGGCCTTCCGACCGCACGGAAAGCCTCGCTACCCTGCACGCCGCCATAGATGCCGGGGTAACGCTGATCGATACCGGCGATTTCTACGGCATGGGCCACAACGAAATGTTGATTGGAGAAGGGTTGAAGGGCGGCCTGCGCGACAAAGTGCAAATCAGCGTCAAATTTGGCGCTCAGCGCGACCCGGCTGGCGGCTGGATCGGGTACGACGCACGGCCATCAGCGGTGAAGACGGCGCTGGCCTACACGCTACAACGGTTGGGCACCGATCATATCGATATCTACCGCCCGGCCCGGCTCGATCCCAATGTACCAATTGAAGAGACCATCGGCGCCATCGCA
Source organism: Gillisella vitis (assembly GCF_021559775.1). Lineage (GTDB taxonomy): Bacteria > Pseudomonadota > Alphaproteobacteria > Rhizobiales > Rhizobiaceae > Allorhizobium > Allorhizobium ampelinum. The sequence goes on from NZ_CP056047.1 coordinate 2,148,561, forward strand.
GAGATGGTCCAGGCCGGCTATGTCAGGCATATCGGCCTGTCGGAAGTCGGCGCAGATACCATCCGTCGGGCAGCAGCCGTTCATCCGATCGTTGACCTGCAAATCGAATATTCGCTGATATCCCGTGGTATCGAAGATCAGATCCTGCCAACCTGCCGGGAGCTCGATATTGGCATTACCGCCTACGGCGTGCTGTCACGCGGACTGATCAGCGGCCATTGGACGGCACCGACGGCACCAACGGATTTCCGCGCCCATTCTCCGCGCTTCCAGGGCGAGAATGCCAACCACAATCTGGCGCTCGTCGAAGCCCTGACGCAGGTTGCGTCGTCAAAAGGCATGACCACAGCGCAAGCCGCCATTGCGTGGGTGCTGGCCAAAGGCGAGGATATCGTCCCTTTGATTGGTGCTCGCCGCCGCGACCGGTTGAAGGAATCGCTTGGCGCACTCGACTTTACCCTGTCACAGGAGGATATCGCCGCCCTCGAGGCGGCAGTCCCCAAGGGCAGCGCCGCCGGTTCCCGCTATGCAGAGGCGCAGATGGCGCATCTGGACAGCGAGAAGTAGCCGCCCTCAAATAGGGCCGGAAAAGGTGTCGCAGGCATCCATCCGGCCCCGGTCATAGCCTTTTTTGAACCATGCCATCCGCTGTGCGGCGGAGCCGTGGTTAAAACTCTCAGGCACGACATAGCCCTGGGACCGCTTCTGAATCGTATCGTCGCCAATCTGCCGGGCGGCGTTCAATGCTTCCTGCAAATCGCCCGCCGAGAGCAATCCCTGCTGATCGGCCTTCCGACCCCAGATCCCGGCAAAGCAATCGGCCTGCAATTCGACACGAACCGACATCTGGTTTGCGTCGGCAGCGCTCATCGAGGCGCGCATCTGGTTGAATTTCGGCAGGATCCCAGTCAGGTTCTGCACGTGATGGCCGACTTCATGGGCAATCACATAGGCCTGAGCAAAATCGCCTGATGCCTGGAACCGTTTGGAAAGCTCAGTGAAAAACGCGGTATCGAGATAGATACGGCGATCTCCAGGGCAGTAGAACGGCCCGGTCGCAGCAGAGGCTGCACCACAGGCAGAGGGATATTGACCGGAAAACAGCCGCAGCTTCGGCATCTCATAGGTCGCGCCGCGCTCCTGAAATGCCGCGGTCCAGACATCCTCGGTGGACGCCAGCACGCGGCTGACGAAGACTTTCATCTCTTCCTGAGCCGGTGTCGTTTGCTCGGATTGCTGCTGATAGGAAGACGGGGCGGAGCTACCGCCCTCCTCCAGCAATTGCAACATATCGATGCCCATCAGGCGAAGACCGAAGTAGATCAGCACCAGAACGATGATGGTTGAAAAACTCAAACCACGCCCACTGCTGCCAATCGGCAGCCGGATGCCGCGCCGGCCAAAGCCGCCACCGCCTGATGCACCCCTGACATCCTCGAGATTTTCGGACTGACGACGCCCATCCAGTTCCATCGGTTCTCTCCCCGGCCGCATATGCAGAACGCTCATGTTCAGCAAAAACTGCCGCCGTGCAACAGCAACGGCGGCAGGCTGGTAACGGCTTGGGGCCAACAGTGTTCCAAACACTCTTAAGCTCAACAGTGTTCCAAACACTGGGTTTGAAGAAAAAACCGGTCAGGTCTTGGCGAACATATAAGCACCACCGCGTTCCAGGGCGCGCTGATAGGCCGGCCTGGCACGGATTGTGGAAAGATAGGAACGAAGGACTGTAACATCGCCCGTATCGCCGGAAATCGACAGCACCGATTCCACCGGGAAACTCATGGCGATATCGGCGGCGGTAAAGTCCGGTCCGGCAAAATAACCGTCCTTTTTTAATTCCGCCTGCCAGAAGGCCAGATGTTCGCCAATCTGCGGATCGATCATCTTGCCGCAAACGCCATCGGAGATCCGCTGGGCCAGTCCGCGCAATAGAAACGGCATTTGCTTGGATAGTCTTGAGAATACCAGTTTCATCACCAGCAGGGGCATGGCCGAGCCTTCGGCATAATGCAGCCAGTAACGGTAGCGCAGGAAAGCGTCGCTGCCCGGTGCCGGACGCAAAACCGTCTTGTCATTGGTATCAGCGCCATAAGTGTCGATCAAATATTCGATAATGGCACCGCTTTCGGCGAAGATCCGGCCCTCGTCTTCGATGACAGGTGATTTTCCCAGCGGATGCACGGCCTTCAATGCCGCCGGGGCATGCATATCAGCACCGCGCTTGTAGGTTTTCACCTCATAAGACAATCCCAGCTCTTCCAGCAGCCAGAGAATGCGGTGCGCCCTGGAATGCTCCAGATAATGGACGGTAATCATCGGCAGGTCTCCTGGCTTATATCGGTTGCCTGGGCAGATAGGCCGCAGCCAGAGCATTTCCAGGATAAGTGTGAAACGGTTTTACGTCCGCAAAGGTGATGATTGAAAAAATGTCTCATGAAAATACCTTGGATTTTTAAAATCTGCTGTCATGCCCCTGGCATTTGCCAGAACAGCCACGGGACATGACGAAAATCAGGCTGCACCCCTTGCCCTGGCAAGTCGATATCCAATTTTGCAACCCTGACAGTGCATTAAAAAATGCCATTCGCCTTGAAGGCGCCACTAAAAAGGGGCAGCTAGGGGAAATGGTCGAGGACGGCGTCTGTTTCCCATAAATTCCCGTGGGATCAAATAGTTAAACAGTCGTCTTGTTGAGAATTTCTAAAAAAAACCGAGGCCAGACAAGCATAGGAATGTCGCAAAACGGCGGCAGACTCTGTTTGCGAAAAGCATAAAAACCCCATGGCATCGATCTGGAAAAGCCAACAGGGTTTTAGATACCTGCGACGCGAAAACGGTACAATATCGTATTGCTTAACGGCCGTTTTTTTAGTCGATATTATCCTGCAATACGATCAGTTCTTCGAAATGTTTCATGTCGTTAAAGGCACAGAAAGCCGGAGGATCAAGGGCGATATCCTCAAATTGCTCCAGGAATTCTTCTCGCGCCGTCTCCAGCATGGCCTGCCACTGAAAAAGGGCCGCCTCGGAAAATGGCCTGATGACATAGGCAAAGGTGATATGAAATTCGTAAGTCTCATGGTCTGGATGGCGATAGCCGAACAGATCCGCCAACCTGTCACGCCACTGGGCCAATGCCCGGCGATCCGCCTCACCCACTGGCTCCAACCGAAGCCCCGTCGGCAGCATCCGGGCAATCTTCATGCGAAAATCTGGCCCGGGCGCAAAATATGTCAGCCGCTGCGCGAGGATTTCCGTCATGTCGTCGATTGGCGCATCCAGCGGCAGATCCTTTGGCCAGAAAACGGCGGTGCGCCGATATTCGATAATGCCCTGAAACAAGGTCATATGCAGGCTGGAGGCAGGGGTAACGGCCAGGTGGTCAGCCTCCGGCATTTGCTTGTAGCGCTCCTGCAAGGCGACAATCGCCTTCTGGCTTTCACTTCCTGCGCGAAGATGACAGACAATGGTGTTGCCCGGTTCGGGTAGGAAATTGCCTTCAGCATCGAAACGGATGCCGAGATGTTTCGATGGTCCAGAGCGGCCAGCCGCAGAGAAACGAATGAGGTCGGACGACAGTTGCGTCTGCGGCATGAGGGCCATCTCCTTTGAAACCGAACAGGTTTTCTACAGCGCCTGCGCAAATGGCATGTGACAAACGGGTCCATTTTTCACGGTAATATCCCAGGGGAAATTGCCGGACCACATCCCCGCCGCGCCTGCCCTTCACTTATCCGTAGAAAAAGCGAAAACGGGGGTTCCGCTGATCGCCACAATTCCCTATAAGCCGCTTCTAGCCTGAAATACCATGGATCTGCGCCCGACCGGTGATGCCCCTCACCTTGGCCGGTTTTTCGCGCAGGTGAAGAGATCGGATAGAGACATGCCAAAGCGCCAAGACATTAAATCCATCCTCATCATCGGCGCTGGACCGATTGTCATCGGCCAGGCATGTGAATTCGATTACTCCGGCACCCAGGCCTGCAAGGCGCTGAAGGAAGAAGGCTACCGGGTCATCCTGGTCAATTCCAACCCGGCGACCATTATGACCGATCCGGGCCTGGCAGACGCTACCTATGTCGAGCCGATCACACCGGAAGTGGTCGCCAAGATCATCGCCAAGGAACGCCCGGATGCGCTGCTGCCGACCATGGGCGGGCAGACGGCCTTGAACACCGCCCTCTCCCTGAAGCGAATGGGCGTGCTGGACCGCTACAATGTCGAGATGATTGGCGCCAAGCCTGCCGCCATCGACATGGCCGAGGACCGCGCCCTGTTTCGGGAAGCCATGGCCCGCATCGGCCTTGAGACGCCGAAATCCATGCTGGCCAATGCCACCGAGATCAAGGATGCCGACCGCAAGACCCATGAGATTGCTCGTAATGAGGTAAAGTCCCGGCTTTCCGGCGACGCGCTCGACAAGGCGCTGGATGAGCTGGAAAACCAGTGGAACCTCGGTGAAACCGACCGCAAGCAGCGCTATATGAACCATGCCATGGCGGTGGCAGCCCAGGCGCTTGACGTTGTTGGCCTGCCCACCATCATTCGCCCGTCCTTTACCATGGGCGGCACCGGCGGCGGCATTGCCTATAACCGCTCGGAATTCTTCGAGATCATCGGCTCCGGCCTCGACGCCTCGCCAACCACCGAAGTGCTGATCGAGGAATCGGTGCTGGGCTGGAAGGAATATGAAATGGAAGTGGTCCGCGACAAGGCGGACAATTGCATCATCATCTGCTCCATCGAAAATATCGATCCGATGGGCGTCCATACCGGCGACAGCATCACCGTTGCCCCGGCCCTGACGCTGACGGACAAGGAATACCAGATGATGCGCAACGCTTCGATTGCGGTGCTGCGCGAAATTGGTGTTGAGACCGGCGGCTCCAACGTGCAGTTCGCGGTCAACCCCAAGGACGGCCGCCTCGTCGTCATCGAGATGAACCCGCGCGTGTCGCGCTCGTCGGCGCTGGCCTCCAAGGCGACCGGCTTCCCGATAGCCAAGATCGCCGCCAAGCTTGCGGTTGGCTATACGCTGGACGAGTTGGACAATGACATTACCGGTGGCGCGACGCCTGCCTCCTTCGAACCATCGATTGATTACGTCGTCACCAAAATCCCGCGCTTTGCCTTTGAAAAATTCCCCGGTGCCGAACCGACGCTGACCACGGCGATGAAGTCGGTGGGCGAAGTCATGGCGATTGGCCGCACTTTCGCCGAATCCTTGCAAAAGGCGCTACGTGGCCTGGAAACTGGCCTGACCGGTCTCGACGAAATCGAAATCCCCGGCCTTGGCCAGGGCGACGACAAGAACGCCATCCGCGCCGCCATCGGCACGCCGACCCCGGACCGGCTGCGCATGGTGGCCCAGGCGCTACGGCTCGGCATGTCGGAAGCCGAAGTGCATGAAGGCTGCAAGATCGATCCGTGGTTCATCGCCCAGTTGAAGGCAATCACCGATCTGGAAGCCCGCATCCGCGAGCATGGCCTGCCCGAAGACGCTGAAAACCTGCGGATGCTGAAAGCCAAGGGCTTTTCCGATGCCCGTCTTGCCAGCCTGTCGGGCAAGCGTCCAAAGGAAGTGGCCGAGCTGCGCAACGGCCTCAACGTCCGCCCGGTCTTCAAGCGCATCGATACCTGCGCTGCCGAATTCGCGTCACCGACGGCTTACATGTATTCGACCTATGAGACGCCGTTCGTCGGCGCGCTGCGCTCGGAAGCGCACGTGTCGGATCGCAAGAAAATCGTCATCCTCGGTGGTGGTCCGAACCGCATCGGCCAGGGTATCGAGTTCGATTATTGCTGCTGCCACGCCGCCTTCGCCCTGAAGGATGCTGGCTTTGAAGCGATCATGATCAACTGCAACCCGGAAACCGTCTCCACCGACTATGACACCTCCGACCGCCTGTATTTCGAGCCCCTGACGGCGGAAGACGTCATCGAAATCCTGCGCGCCGAACAGGAAAAGGGCGAAGTGGTTGGCGTTATCGTGCAGTTTGGCGGCCAGACGCCGCTGAAGCTGGCCGAGGCCCTGGAAAAGAACGGTATCCCGATCCTCGGCACCGCGCCTGACATGATCGATCTGGCCGAAGACCGCGACCGGTTCCAGAAGCTGTTGATGAAGCTGGACCTCAACCAGCCCAACAATGGCATTGCCTACTCGGTCGAGCAGGCCCGCCTTGTCGCCTCTGAAATCGGCTTCCCGCTGGTGGTGCGCCCATCCTACGTGCTGGGTGGCCGGGCCATGCAGATCATCCATAGTGAGAGCATGTTGCAGAGCTACCTGCTGGATACCGTGCCGGGCCTGGTGCCGGAAGCCATCAAGCAGCGGTATCCCAATGACAAGACGGGCCAGATCAACACCCTTCTCAGCAAGAACCCGCTGCTGTTCGATAGCTACCTCACCAACGCAATTGAGGTGGATGTCGATGCGCTGTGCGATGGCGAAAGCGTCTTCGTCTCCGGTATCATGGAGCATATCGAAGAGGCTGGTATCCATTCCGGCGACAGCGCCTGCTCGCTGCCATCACGCTCGCTGAGCACCGAAGTCCTTGACGAGCTGGAGCGCCAGACAGCCGCCATGGCCAAGGCGCTGCATGTTGGCGGGTTGATGAATGTGCAATATGCCATCAAGGATGGCGTGATCTACGTGCTGGAAGTCAATCCGCGCGCCTCGCGTACCGTGCCGTTCGTGGCCAAGACCATCGGCGCGCCGATTGCCAAGATCGCCGCCCGGATCATGGCGGGTGAAAAGCTGGATGCGGCGATTGCCGCCTACGGCACCAAGCCCGATCCGCGCAACTTGAAGCATATCGCGGTCAAGGAAGCGGTGTTCCCGTTTGCCCGCTTCCCCGGCGTCGATACGCTGCTTGGCCCGGAAATGCGCTCGACCGGCGAAGTGATCGGCCTAGATACCAGCTTTGCGCTGGCCTTCGCCAAGAGCCAGCTCGGCGCCAGCGTCGAGCTTCCCCGCGACGGCGCGGTCTTCGTGTCGGTGCGTGATGAGGACAAGGTCCGCATTCTGCCCGCCATCAAGCTGTTGACCTCCATCGGCTTCAAGGTTCTGGCCACCGGCGGCACGCAACGCTTCCTCGCCGAACAAGGCATCGAGGCGGTCAAGATCAACAAGGTGCTGGAAGGCCGTCCGCATATCGAGGACGCCATCCGCAACCGACAGGTCCAACTGGTGATCAACACCACCGATAGCAACAAGGCGATCTCGGATTCGAAATCACTGCGCCGCGCCGCCCTGATGCAGAAAGTGCCCTATTACACCACGATGGCCGGTGCGCTTGCCGCTGCCGAAGCCATTGAGGCGCTGAAAAAGGGCCAGTTGGAAGTTCGTCCGCTGCAAAGCTATTTCTGACAGCCCGCCCAATAATCGACGCTGTCCGTCGGCACATGGCGGTTCTTGAACAGACTGTGAGCGAATGCGACCGAAGGGTGAGGCTTTCCGCCTGACCCTTCAAAAGCCAGGGATGCTGCACCACGCTGATAATGCTATGAAAACCCCTTGATCTGGCAAGGGGACAGCGTGGGCAAAAACATCGTCATTCTGTTTGACGGCACGTCGAATGAAATTTCAGCCAGCCGAACCAATATCGTCAGACTGCTTGGCTGCCTGACCCGCAGCGACCAGCAATTGGTCTATTATGAGCCGGGCGTCGGCACGTTCGGTGCAGACGACAACTGGTTGCGACTTGCACGCCAATCCGCCGAAGTCTGGGGCCTGGCAACAGGCTGGGGGCTCGACCGCAATGTCAAGCGCGCCTATCGGTTTCTTGTTGAGAACTATCGGGCCGCACCGCGTGACGACGCCGGCAACACAATTGGCGAGGACGACAGGATCTACATCCTCGGCTTCAGCCGCGGCGCCTATAGCGCCAGGGTTCTGGCCGGCTTCATCAACAGCCTGGGCATTATTGCGCCGAATTTTCTCAATCTTGTGGACTACGCCTACCGGACCTATAAAACCATTCCCATAAGCGAGCGGCATGGCGAAACGGCTGACATCGTCAGCCACTCGGCACCCTCCGCCTTTGCCGCCATGCGTCTTTATGAGCGGACATTGCGCGGCTACCGTCCGGCGATTGCCTTTCTCGGCCTGTTCGACACCGTATCGACGGTGATCAACCAGACACAGAGAGGTCTCACCTTCCAGACCTTTCCCTTCACGACCCGCAATCCAAGCGTCGCCGCTGTCCGCCAGGCCCTGGCCATTGATGAGCGGCGCACGATGTTTCGACCGGTCTATTGGAAGTCCGGCCAGCCATTCTGGGGCAGCCCGTTCAAGCCGGAGGACCCGCATATGATCAAGCCTCAGGATTTCAAGCAGGTCTGGTTTGCCGGCTCCCATGGCGATGTCGGCGGCGGCTATAGCGAGGCGCAGAGCGCGACGGCCAAGATTCCGCTGGCCTGGATGATCGCCGAAAGCAGGCCATTCGGGCTGCACTACGACGAAGACACCGTCCATGACATCGTCTATGGCGAAGATGACGACAACGACCATGTGAAGCTCGATCCACTGGCCCCGATCCATAATTCCATGACCTGGTCCTGGCTGCCGTTCGAGATCGTGCCGCGTCGCGTACCCTTTTCCTCCTGGCGCTGCCGGCCTCCCAAGGGCTGGTATCTGCCGCTCTGCGACCCTCGCTCTATCGAAAAAGGCAGCGTCATCCATCAATCCGTCATCGACCGGCTGGACCACCCATCGAGGACGACCCCCTACAGGCCACCCAATATGCCGCCGCCCGGCGATTACTCAATCGAGCCTTGGTCTACCAAGCCGATTGAAGATTGACCGGCAGAGCGCTCCATGAACCAAAACGAGACAGCCCCGCCTTCGCATTTACAAAAAATCATCCTTGATCGAAGGTTAACATCCACGCAGGCCGAATCATCGCATAGAGTTGAGCGTAGAACCGGCGATAGACGGCAGAGATAATGACCCCAAGGATGAAATACCTGCTTCTGGTCTTTGCGATTTCAATTGCGATGTGGCTTGTCGCCATTGCCCTTGTTAACGACATCTGGAAGCTTATATCAGCGCAGTGACACGGTTGCGCCTGGGCGGTTGTGCCGGATGGACAGATTGAAAATACGTCCATTCGAAATCTCTGGAAATTGACTGTTACAGTCTGCTATAATGTCACGAGTTGGATATGTGGCTGGTTCCGTAGCTTTGCTTCGGAACCTGTTTTATTTTCATGGCCACGCCATGCGGGCATGAAAGGTGAAGGAAGAGGACATGGTTGATAAGGTACCGATGACGCAGAACGGCTTCTCCAAGCTTCAGGAGGAACTGCGCTGGCGTCAACAAGAAGAACGTCCTCGGATCATTGAGGCCATTGCCGAAGCGCGCGCCCATGGCGACCTTTCGGAAAATGCCGAATATCATGCCGCCAAGGAAGCCCAGAGCCATAATGAAGGCCGGGTCTCCGAACTCGAAGATCTGACTGCGCGCGCGGAAGTCATCGATCTGTCGAAAATGTCCGGCTCGAAAATCAAGTTCGGCGCCACCGTCAAGCTGATCGATGAAGATACCGACGAGGAAAAAATCTACCAGATCGTCGGCGATCAGGAAGCCGATGTGAAGGCTGGGCGTATCTCGATTTCCTCGCCGATTGCCCGCGCCATGATTGGCAAGGAAGCCGGCGACAGTATCGAAGTCGTAGCTCCCGGCGGCTCCAAGGCCTACGAAATTATCGCGGTCAACTGGGGTTGATCTCCAGCCTCTGCTGTTGAAAAAGGCGCGCCTTGCAGGTGCGTCTTTTTTCTGTGAGCCGTAACCTGCAATGTAGCCGTGATGACGAAAGGTACCCTGTGCGTGCTTGATCCTGCTTCAATCCTTGTGGTGGCTCCTCATTTCAAGCGGCGGCTTTCGGGCGTAACCTCCACCGTGGTGCAATTAATCCCGCAGCAGCGCCGCCGCGGACTGGCCATTGCCACACTTGGCCCCGGCCTGCCGGAGACTATGCCCGCCCTCACCTTCGCACAAATGCCAGCCTTGTGGAAAAAGCCGCGCGGCGCTTCCCATCGCGTCTGGCATGCCCGGCGCAATCTGGAAATGTTGGCAGGCGTGGTGTTGCGCGACGTGTTGCGCATGCCGCTGAAACTGTTGTTTACCTCGGCGGCCCAGCGTCATCACAGCCGCTATACCCGTTGGCTGATCTCGAAAATGGATGCCGTGGTCGCCACCAGCGCCCGCTCCGGTTCGTTTTTGCAGGTGCCGCATAGCGTTATCCGCCACGGTATCGACACCGAACTGTTTCATCCGCCGCAAGGTGCCGAGGACAGAATAGCAGCCACCAACCTGCCGGGCGATCATCTGATCGGCTGCTTTGGTCGGGTGCGCCATCAAAAGGGCACCGATCTGTTCGTCAAGGCAATGATTGAGCTGCTGCCCCGCTATCCCGGCTGGACAGCTGTGGTCTCCGGTCGCGTCACCCCGGAACACAAGGGCTTTGCCGAGGGGCTAAAGGCGCAGATTGCCTCTGCCGATCTGACGGAGCGGATCGTTTTTCTGGGCGAGGTCGAAGATATCAAGCCGTGGTATCGGCGGCTGACGCTCTATGTCGCGCCCTCGCGCAATGAAGGGTTTGGCCTGACGCCGCTGGAAGCCATGGCGTCCGAAACCGTGGTGGTCGCATCGGACGCCGGGGCCTATGCGGAACTGATTGCCGAAGGGGCAACCGGCGCCGTGGTTGCCGCCGATGCCTATGCGCCGCTGCGTGATGCAATCGAGCCTTATCTGGCCGATCCCGGTCGCGCCTGCCTACATGGCAAGGCTGCCGTTGCCCATGTGCGGGAAAATTTCGCGCTTGCCAGAGAAGCGGCAGGGCTGGAGGCGGTCTATAGCCGATTGCTCGGCAGGCCGGTCATCGCGCCGCCCGCGCCCCAACCATAAAGCCGACGCCATGCAGGTGCTGATCATCAATCTCGACCGCGCCCGTGAGCGTCTGGCCTTCCAGCAGGCGCAGATGCATGCCCTTGGGCTGTCCTTCACCCGCATCGCGGCCTTGGATGCCGACCATCTTCCCGATCTGGGCGAGGCCTATTGGAACGGCTGGGAAAGACCGATTCGGCCTGCGGAACGGGCCTGCCTGCTCAGCCATCGCCAGACCTGGGAGACCATTGCCGAAGGCGCAAACCCCGTGCTGGTGCTGGAAGACGATGCGGTGCTGTCTGACAGAGTTCCAGCTCTCTTGGAAACGCTGCGCCATCGTAGCGATCTCGACCATGTGACGCTGGAAACCCGCAGCCGCAAAAAACTTGTCGCTCGCGCCAGCCTCTCCGATCTGCCACTGCGCAGGCTCTATCAGGATCGTTCCGGGGCTGCGGCCTATATTCTCTGGCCAACGGGAGCCGCCAAGCTTCTCCAGCGCAGTGCCATCAACGGTGCCATTGCCGATGCGGTGATCTGCGCGGCCTATGAGCTTGCCTCTTTCCAGGCCGATCCGGCGCTGGCCGTGCAACTGGACCGCTGCGCGCCCTATGGCCTGCCCGAACCCATTGCGACCCAGTCGTCGATTTCGCCCACTCAATCAGAAAAGCAGAGCCCCTCCCTCGCCTTTCGGCTCAGGCGGATCAAGGCCCAGCTGCGGATGGGCCTGCGTCAGCTTTGCCACAGCAATGATGCGCAACGGCGGCAGGTGCCGGTCCGGCGCGAGGATTTCGACTATCTGAAGAGCTTGGCTGTCACTCAGACCACCAGCCCGTCCGCCCCCGGTGATGCTGCGCCTTAAGGCGGGCAAAGGCGGTATCTTCCACCTGCAGCCGGTCGAAGACGGTTTTCAGCATCAGTCCAACAGGGCCTTGCGCCATCAATCCGTCCAGCCGCCAGCGCATGTTGCGCAGGGTATCGTCAGTGCCGATGGTAAAGCAGGACAGGCCGGAAAACAGCGAAATCAACTCCGATTGCAGCCGCTCCAACTTTTGCGCATCGGCCGGTGCCGGAGCCGTCGCCAGCACCCGCTCGGTCTCATAGATTTTCACCGTATTGACCAGCAGCGACACCAGCATGGCTCTTGCCCGCTCCCCGGCATCCGGGTGATGATCGACAAAACTGTCGGCAGCCGAAACCAGCCAGCGCAGATTGAGGTTTTCGCAGAGGAAATCAGCCTCCGCCTCCCACAATGCCTGTAATTGCGCAAATGTCTGTTCCACCTGGAATTCACGGCGCAACAGCACGATCAGCCGGGCATGATGCCAGAGCAGCTCCGGCTGGCCCGAAAATTCGCGGCGCAGGTTTTCCAGATGCAGATCAAGCGATTTTTCCGAACCGCGCGTCTGCAAAGCCGAGTCACCCTCGACGATCTGATGTTTGAGCGCCTGATAATCCAGATCCCCCTCAGCATGGCGCGAGGCACCCCAGCGTTTGCGATGCTGATTAAGGGAAAAGAACCGCTCAAGCCGGGTTTTCTTGCGAGGCCGGGTTTTCTTGCCGAACATGCCCTATCCTGTCACGAAGGTCTCAGCAGCCTGATGAGAGGCAGCCACACAAAGCGCAACAAGGCGCATCACAGTCCCTGTAGCTGAAAACCAGCCAGAACGGAATGGGCAGGACTATGGCGCGCCTGACGGCTAACGCCGGCGCACCGCATGGCGAGAATAGGTGCAAACCGTTTCAACACATCCCCGGCGCGGATTTCGTCCAGCGTCCAATGGGCATAAGCGATATCATAGAAAAGCTGCTCGCGTTCCGGCAAAGGCGGATCGACCACATCCTCGATCTGTTTGGAGCAAATCGGCGCGGCGATATTGAAGCGTGATAGCGTGATGACCGGCACGCCTTGCAGCAGGGAATCCAGCGAAAAAGACGATGAATAGCATATGGTGCAATGCGCCCGCGCCAATTCATCGACAACGGTGAGGGACGACAGGCCGGAAAGGTGCAGTCCGGAAACTGTCGCAAGCTCTGCCTCCAGCGCCGCGAAATCCTCGTTTTTCATGCCCGGATGTGGCCGCACGATGATGGGCCGATCCGTCAGCCTGCGCACGTGGCGAGCGGTTGCCACCAACCACTGCCGAACATCCATGCCACGCATGGCCGCGTCTCCGGGAATCTGCCCGATGATCAACACATGCTCACCAGCACTGCGATAGGGCTTCAGCCGAATATTCAGCGCAGTGCTTTGCTGTTCCCAGCGGTCCGGCGGGCTATTGGCATTACAGAAATCACCCTCGCCGGGCAGGGAACCGTCAAGGGCGATCCGGTAGAAATTATGCTTGAATTTATACAGGCTGCGGCGATGTCCAAGCAGGGTATGATACCAGTTAAACGATCGCTTGCTGGTCTCACGCCCCCAGAATCCGACTTCGACCGTCAGCAACGGCCCCTTATGCTGAACGGCAATAGCGGTGCGCAAGGCATGGACCGGCGTCGAGTCACGCCCGAAAGATCCGAAGATCACGGCGACGTCGCAGGGTTTATAGCTCGCGTCCTCCACGAGCGACACGCGAAGAGACGGATGAGAATGTTTCGCAAAGGCCTCGAAGGGGAATTCCTTCTTGGTTGCCCGAAACACATTGACGTTTATCGCATCAGATACCTGCATTTCGGTGTCCTCTTGCCCGTCACACGGCAATCTCCAGGCTGTAAAATACCGGGATTCCAAACTACCGATCATAAACCCGTGATTGTCACAGGACCAATCAATTCGTGTTTGTATTCACTGGACAACCGCGATTTCTCCCAGTTTTCCCTGAAAAGAAGCGCGGATACACCCGTAGTTTTGAACAGGCCTTCCCAGCCCCGGACGAATTTGTGATTTTTTTAAAAAACCCTGGCGCGAATCAGTAACTTATTGGTTACTACAATATCAGAGCATTCTATCCCCCAAGCGCCGCATCTGGCGCAAAGCGGATAAAATCAGGTGTTGGGATCAAGATGAGCTTGATCCCTCTATACATGCGGGATTCTTGGGCCGGTATATGGCAGCAGGAAATCCGCAGCAGGTTCAAGACATTACAGCATCATGCATTTGAGAAAACGCATGGATGTTGAGGCGCTGGGACAGCGCTATCCATTAAAAGGGGGGACCATGACGGTCGTTGCGCCAAACTTTGTCTTTGTACATGTTCCGAAATCCGCCGGGAGATCCATCACCAGGGTGCTGGGTGGCGAGACTCAAGGGGTTCCGACCCATACGCCGTACACGAAGCTCGCCAATTTCGGCATCGACAAGCGTTTCAGCTTCGGCTTCGTTCGAAACCCATGGGACCGAATGGTATCCCTTTACTCGTTTCTTTGCCAGAAACGGCTACAAGCCTATGAGTGCCCCGATTACCAGCAGCATATTCGCGATATCGGCTTCAAAGCCTGGCTGCTTGAAGATGAATATTATTCGCGGCATGACGAACATTGGCCGGATGAAGGCCTGCCCCCTCTTCAACGCCGCTCGCAATTGTTCTGGTTGTCCGGCTGCGACTTCATCGGAAAGATCGAAAACATCAATTCGGATTTCCGCCATATCCGCAAACGGATCGGATTGAAGCCGACCTTGATGGAAAGACTGCGCCTGACCAGCCCGGTCCCGAAGAAAAACAGCTCGAAACGCGGCAATTATACCCGCTATTTCGATGAGGAAACCAGAGCCTTTGTTGAGGCCCATTTCCAGGAGGAAATCCGCGTGTTCAACTATACATTCGGCTCCTGATACCCAATCTCGAAAATGTGAGCCGCGCCCTCGCCGTGAAGGCATGCAAATATCTCAAACGCTTGCATCGCTTGAGATATTTGCAAAAATGATGGGCGCGATCATTTTCAATGACTCTTCGTAGAAAATCTGTTTGAGATAAAATCAGGGCGCTGACCGTAAGCAGAACAGCGCCGGATTTCGAGGAGCCACACGTGATATCTGCCCCCTTACACCACGCGCGACTGAAAGTCGTATGCATTGGCTTCTGGGCAGATTACGAAGACTATTTCTGGACCAGGGCCGATACCACGCGCTTTGATGTCGCAGTCGTCAACGTCAAACAGCAAGCGCGCCGTCAGCTGATCTTCAAGATCCTGCCGCGCTTCTGCCGGAAATACGTTTACGAGAGGATACTCACGGATCATATTGCCCGCCATCCCGACGCCTTGTTCATCGTCAACGAGCGCGAGGAGATCGTGGATTATCTTCACCGCACGCGCCCCAGGGCATCTATTGCCGTGGTCGTGCGCAATCCAATTGCCACAAAAAACGGCATGGGACCTCTGCTGCGCGATCTTCATGCCGAAGGCTATCCGGTTCTGTCCTTCGACCAGGCCGATTGCGAGCGCTACGGCTTTGAATTCTACAGGCAATTTATCGCCGCGGTAGACGGTGTCCGCTCGGTCAATCCAGTCTACGACTTCGCCTTTCTGGGCAAGGACAAGGGACGCAAGGATCTGATAGAGACACTCAGCGATCAGTTGACACAAAAGGGCTTCAGCACCTCTATCCGTTTCACCGAGGTGAAAAAGCACCGCAAGACACTGACCGAACGTCTCGCCAAGAAACCGGTCAATAAGCCCTATCCCGCCTATCTCGCCGAAAATCTTGCCGCACGCTGCATCATTGATATCGTCCAGGACGGCCAGAAGGGCTTGACGCTGCGACCGCTGGAAGCCGCTCTCTACGGACGCAAGCTCATGACCAACAATCGGTCTGTGCGCGACGAGGAATTTTATCATCCAGACAATGTCTTCATTCTCGGTGAGCATTCAAACCGCCCACAGGGCCTGGAAGGAATAGAGGATTTCTGCAAGGCGCCCTTCGTCGAAATCTCGCCGCAGGTTATGGCGCTCTACTCGGTGGATGCGCTGATCGACCAGATCACTGGCCTGCTCAAGCCCACATCAAGTCTTGAGAAATAGCAGCACGAATCATGGACGATGATTTTGCGGCAAGGCGCAATCAAATATCCACCAGCGTCAAATATCCACCAACCCAAGCCGCTTGATCTGCCGGATCGTCAACAGGGTTTTCACCGTATCGACATGGCTATTGGCCGTCAGAGTCTCGATCACGAAATCCTGGAAACTGGTGAGGGTGTCGGCAACGCAGTGTAGCAGGAAGTCGCTTTCACCATTGACCATCCAGGCCTGGCGCACCAGCGGCCATTGTTCGGTGGCGGCGGCGAAACTCTTCAGATTGGCTTCCGACTGATGTTTCAGGCCTACCATGCAGAAGGCAACCAGATCGAAGCCCAGTTTGGGGCCGCTTAAAGCCGCATGATAGCCTTGAATAATGCCCGTCTCTTCCAGCTTGCGCACCCGGCGAAGGCAGGGCGGTGCGGAAATACCGACGCGCTCCGACAGTTCGACATTGGTCATCCGACCGTCGCGTTGCAGCTCTCTTAGAATTTTGATGTCGATGGCATCCAATTCGGCCCGAAACAAGCGGTCACCCTTTTATCAAACTCCATGCGCGCTTATGACCCTGACCGGGTTTCAACGCAAGAAAATGTCCGTTTGCCGCAGTAAAATTACGGTGGATGGAATTGCCCTGTTATAAACGCAGAGCTGCCCTTGAATAAATGCATGGAGCCTTCATAAATGAAATGAAGAAAAGGCGAGGCAGGCATCCTATATGCCGCACACCACACGTCCCTCGCCACGGAAAGGAAAGACCATGTCCGCCCGCCATACCAAAGTGCTGATTATCGGCTCTGGTCCCGCCGGTTATACCGCCGCCATCTATGCAGCCCGCGCCATGCTGAAACCGGTGTTGATCGCCGGCATGGAACAGGGCGGCCAGCTGATGATCACCACCGATGTGGAAAACTATCCCGGTTTTGCCGATCCGATCCAAGGACCCTGGCTGATGGGCGAAATGCTGAAACAAGCCACCCATGTCGGCACGGAAATCGTCAACGACCTGGTGACAGAGGTGGAAACCACCCGCCGCCCCTTCACCGTGAAGACCGATTCCGGCACTGTCTGGACCGCCGACACGCTGATCATCTGCACCGGTGCCAAGGCGAAATGGCTGGGCATTGAGAGCGAACAGCATTTCCAGGGTTTCGGGGTTTCGGCCTGCGCCACCTGCGATGGGTTTTTCTATCGCAACAAGGACGTGATCGTGGTCGGCGGCGGCAATTCGGCGGTCGAGGAATCGCTCTATCTGTCGCATATCGCCAAGACCGTGACCGTCGTGCATCGCCGCGACAGTTTCCGCTCGGAGAAGATTTTGCAGGAGCGGCTGTTTGCCAAGGATAATGTCAAAGTCCTCTGGAACACCGTCATCGATGAAGTCACCGGCATCCCGGCCAAGCCGCCGATGCCGCCCTCCGTCACCGGCGTGCGGCTGAAGAACCTCGACAGCGGCATCGTCACCGATACCCCCATCGACGGCGTTTTCGTCGCCATCGGCCATGCGCCCGCGGTGGAACTGTTCACCGGCAAGCTGAAATTGAAGCCAAATGGCTATCTGTGGACCGCCCCGGATTCGACCGCGACCGACGTGCCCGGCATTTTTGCCGCCGGCGACGTGACGGATGATATCTACCGCCAGGCTATTACTGCTGCCGGCATGGGCTGTATGGCCGCCCTTGAGGCAGAACGTTATCTTGCCGCGGAGATTATCCCGGCTCAGGCCGCGGAGTGAGGGCATGATGCGAGGCAGCAGCAATATACCGCTGGATTGGGACAAATTGCGGATTTTCCACGCCGCAGCCGAAGCCGGGTCCTTTACCCATGCGGCAGATAAGCTGCATCTCTCGCAATCGGCAATCAGCCGACAGGTGAGCGCGCTGGAGCAGGATGTGGGGGTGAAGCTGTTTCACCGCCACGCCCGGGGCCTCATTCTGACCGAACAGGGCGAATTGCTCTATCGCACCGCCCATGACGTGCTGCTGAAGCTGGAAACAGTGAAAATGCAGCTGACTGAGACCACCGAAAAGCCGAGCGGCAAGCTGCGCGTCACCACAACGGTCGGGCTTGGCCAGGGTTGGTTGACGGACAAGGTACAGGAATTCCTGCAACTTTACCCTGATATGTCGATCCAGCTGATCCTCGACAACGAGGAGCTGGACGTCAACATGCGCCACGCCGATTGCGCCATCCGGTTGCGCCAGCCGCAGCAATCGGACCTGATCCAGCGCAAGCTGTTTACCGTGCATATGCATGTCTATGCCGCGCCCTCCTATATCAATCGCTATGGGGAGCCGCAGACCATCGAGGATCTCGACAACCATCGGATCATCAGCTTTGGCGAACCAGCGCCCAATTACCTGCTTGACGTTAACTGGCTGGAAGTGGCCGGGCGCTCCTCCGACAATCGCCGCATTCCCCATCTGCAAATCAACAGCCAAACCTCGATCAAGCGCGCCTGCCTGCTGGGCATAGGGGTCGCCTGCATGCCCGATTACATTGTCGGACGCGATCCGGGGCTGATTCAGTTGCCGATCAATGCCGAAGTTCCGTCCTTCGATACCTATTTCTGCTATCCGGACGAGATGAAAAATGCGGCCAAGCTAAAAGTTTTCCGCGACTTCATCGTTAGCAAGGCGCGCAACTGGAATTTCTGAATCCGTCAGATCGTCTTATGCGCATCTATGCATAGGCCTTACTGAGCAGTCGCAGCAAGGTCGCTGATCATCGTCAAATCGTTTTTCAATTGCGACGCAAATAGCAGACATGCGACATTTGCATGCCTCCTATGCACAAAAAAGCATTGTTCACTGCACAAAAAACCACCATATCGCTCATAGCTGATGCACACGGTGGCTTCCTCCCAGTTCCCACCGCACCAGCTGTTCCCCTCTGGAGGTTTTTAACCTTCACACTTTAAGGGCCCTGGAGTAATCCGGTGGCCCCTTTTTTTTGGCTTTTTTCTTTTTGGGTCCTCGTTTTTACGGGGAGCAAACTTTTGCACGCACCCTTGAAAACTCTAAGGATTGATCTATATAATTGTATAGTTGCGGAGAGACTATCATTGGTAGTTTTCTGTAGCTGTTCCCCTCTGGAGGTTTGACGACCTTCACACTTGAAGCATCCGTTCGCGGGTGCTTTTTTTTGGCCGCTCCAAAAACAGAGGTCACCTCTCTTGATATCGGATTTTTACGATCCATATATCGTTCATGGACGATACGAATTCTGACACGCTGGAAGACCTTGGCAAGCCGGACATGGATGACGCGCTGAAAGCGCTGTCGCATCCTGTTCGGCGTGAGATCTTGCAATGGCTGCGCGAACCGGAAAAGCATTTCAGCGATCAGGCTCATCCGCTGGAAATGGGCATTTGCGCGGGGCAGTTCGAGCGCTGCGGCCTGTCGCAATCCACCGTATCGGCCCATCTCGCGAGCCTTCACAAGGCCGGACTGATCACCTCACACAAGGTCGGACAATGGGTTTTCTACAAGCGGGACGAGGCAGCCATTGCGGCTTTTCTATCCCGGCTGTCGTTGGAACTCTGACCTCCCCCATCACACTCTCATCATGACCCTCAGAAGGACATTTCAATGGCCACTCTTTTTGACCCCTTGCAAGTCGGCGATATCGCTGTTGCAAACCGCATCGCCATGGCGCCGCTGACGCGCAACCGCTCCCCTAATGCCGTTCCAAAGCCAATCACCGCCACCTATTACCAGCAGCGCGCTACCGCCGGTCTGCTGATCACCGAAGCCACGGCTATTTCTCATCAGGGCCAGGGTTATGCCGATGTTCCGGGCCTCTATACGCCTGAAGCCCTTGAAGGCTGGAAGGCCGTCACCAAGGCGGTGCATGAGGCGGGCGGCAAGATCGTCACCCAGCTCTGGCATGTCGGGCGCATTTCCCATACGTCGCTTCAGCCAAATGGCGGCAAGCCGGTTGCACCTTCGGCGATCACCGCCAAGGGCAAGACCTATGTGATCAATCCGGATGGCAGCGGTGCGTTTGTCGACACTTCCGAGCCCCGCGCCCTGGAACTCTCGGAAATCCCCGGCCTGATCGAGGATTACCGCAAGGCCGCGCGCGCCGCCATTGATGCCGGTTTTGACGGCGTCGAAATCCATGCCGCCAACGGTTATCTGCTGGAACAGTTCATGCGGCTGAGCAGCAATCAGCGCAGCGATGCCTATGGTGGCTCGATTGAAAACCGTATCCGCCTGACGATTGAGGTCGTCCAGGCCGTGACTCGCGAAATCGGCAGCGGCCGCACCGGCATCCGCCTGTCGCCGGTCACGCCCGCCAATGACGTTTCGGATCCAGATCCGCAATCGGTCTATACCACGCTGGTGGAAAAGCTGGCGGCCTTCGATCTGGCCTACATTCACGTAATCGAGGGCGCGACCGGCGGCCCGCGTGATTTCAGCCAGGGCGACAAGCCCTTCGACTGGGATGCCTTCAAGGGCGCCTACAGCAATGCGGGCGGCAAGGCCGTCTGGATCGCCAATAACGGCTATGACCGGCAGATGGCCATGGACGCCATTGCCTCCGGCAAGGTCGACATGGTCGCCTTCGGCAAGCCCTTCATCGCCAACCCGGATCTGGTGCGCCGCCTGAAGGAAGACGCACCATTGAACGAAGCCGACCAGAGCACATTCTACGGCGGCGGAGAAAAGGGCTATATCGACTATCCGACACTCGACGACTGATCGTAGACCTTAATAGAGACCCCGCCGCCATCCGGCGGGGTCTTTTTGCATTATTGCGGCGCGGTTTCAGATGCCATCGAACGGCTTCCGTCAGGGTGAACCGCAGAGGTTTGCAAGCACTTCAGGCTCTTCAAGGTCGTCGCAACCGCCACGTCCAGCCTCGTCCTAGGCTCCTCCCCAAGCACCTCGACAAGACGACGATTATCCAGCGCAATGGGTTCGCGCCACAGGTAGCGCATTTCCAGCAATTCCCTGAACACCGGCAGGATGGGTGACAACAGCGGCACCATCCACCAGGCAAAGCGCTTGAACCGGACAGAATCGCTGCCACTTACCCGCTGGATCGCCTGTGCCATGGCATATCCGTCCGTATCGACATGGCCCTGCATGTGAAAACGGGCGAAGGCTGGCATATCAGGCACGCGTTCCAGTAGCCGGATAAAGGTTTCCGCGACATCAGGCAGATAGGCCCAGCTATGGCTGACGCCCGGCCTGCCCGGCAGGTTAACCCGGGTCACGGGCTTGCCGGGGGTAATCAGCCCTTGAGCAAACCAATTATTTCCCGCCTCAGGCCCGAAGAAATCACCAGCCCGGACAAGAATGACCCGCACCCCCTCGCCTGCCGCCTGTTCCAGCCGCCGCTCCAACTCTACCCGGATCTCGCCCTTGACCGTCCGCGGATGTTGCGGGCTCTCCTCATTGAGCAGCGGGAAGGCATCCGGGCCGTAATTATAGATCGTCCCCGGCATCAGGATACAGGCACCGCTGGCACGGGCGGCGGCAATAGTGTTGTCTATCATCGGTAGCACCAGCTTCCCCCAGTTGCGATAGCCGGGCGGATTGACGCCATGCAGGATAACTGAGGCGTCTTTGGCCGCGTAGATAACATCGTCGCGGTTCATCGCATCGCCCTGCACCCATTCCAGTTCTGGCTCCAGTGCTGGCTGCCGTTCCTTCTGTTTTGCTGCCATTCGAGCCGCATCGCGGTGCAAAGCCCGCACATGGTATCCCCGACCGGCCAGCGCCCGTGCGACGGCACCCCCGACACCTCCCGTTGCACCGAGCACGAGGGCAATCGGGCCAGGCTGCGGAATGGAACCCGTGATATCGTCGATCTCTGTCATAGCAATCTCCAGGCTTGTGCTGTTTCGATTGCCGATCATCCCTCATGACTGATGTATTCGAAATTGTATATTTTCTTATCCATGCTATACAAAAATGCATGAACGCAGATCAACTGAGTTGGGATCTCTACCGCAGTCTTCTCGCCGTAATCACGGAGGGTTCGCTGTCTGGCGCAGCGCGTCAGCTCGGCCTGACCCAGCCGACAGTCGGTCGCCATATCGAGATGCTGGAGCAGGCTTTTGGCACGCCCTTGTTTGTGCGCAGCCAGCGCGGCTTGCTGCCAACGGAAACCGCCCTTGCCATGCGGGGCCACGCTGCCCTGATGGCGGCCACCAGCACATCGCTGGCGCGCATCGCAGCCGGGGAGCAGGGAGAGGCAGGAGAATTGCGCGGACCAGTGCGGATCAGCGCCAGCGAAATGATCGCCGTGGAAGTGCTTCCCCCAATTTTCACCCGCTTACAGGAGCAGTTTCCCGGGCTGGAAATCGAGCTATCGGCCACCGACCAGATGGAGGATCTGCTCCACCGGGAAGTGGATATTGCCGTGCGTATGGTAGCGCCAACCCAACTCGCCCTGATTAGCCGCCATATCGGGGCGATTGGCATCGGCTTTTATGCCCATCGGCGCTATCTCGAGCGTCATGGTACGCCATCAAGTCTGGCGCAGCTGGCCGAGCATCGTCTCATCGGTTTCGACAGGCAATTGGCCTATATCAGGGATCTGCTGAGAACTCGTCCGGATCTGGATGCCCTGCATTTTCAGTTTCGCAGCGACAGCAATCTGGCACAATTTGCAGCCATCCGCGCCGGACTGGGGATCGGCATGTGTCAGCCGGGCCTCGCCCGCCGCCATGCGGATCTCATCGAAGTCCTGCCCGGAACCCTCAATATCGCGCTCGACACATTCGTGGTCATGCACGAGGACCTGAAACTAAGCCGTCGCTGCCGGACGGTGTTCGACGCCGTGGTCGAGGGATTACTGGCCTATCTGCGCGAATGACATCGACGCCGCAATGCGGGATCTATCCGCAAACCGATCTGAATTGACCGCTCCGTTCAGGCCGTGCGGGATTGGTCGTAGTGGTCAAGGATTTCCACCTCGGGCCGATCATCGCCATTGCTCATTTCCGCCCGCCACTTGCCGCTCTCATCCTGATAGACGATCCGCACCGGCTCATCGGCCTGGGCGATTTCCTGCATGACGATCCGCGCCGCCTCCAATGCCTGGTCATGCGTATCGAAGCGTTCGGAATAGGCACCATTCAGCCGATAGGCCCAGCCTTCATCATGCGGAACGATTTCATAGGTAACCTTGACCATGATGTATCTTCTCCCTGTGCAATGAATGAGCTCCCTGTCATCTGATACCAAGGCTCGAAGATGCTCACGCATCCTCACCTTGAAGGCGTTTCGAATATCTCAAATGCGTCAAAGGCTTGAGATATTCGAAAGAGGAACATCAACGGCCATTTTCAATGCCGTTGGTGTAACTATCGCATCTTGACGACGGAACTGCAAATTGCCTCAGCACGTTGCAGGTGCGAAAGAGAATGGACGCACCGCAATAGCGAATCGCTTTACGGAAATCCCATGCTTACCCCCTGAGTGGCCCTTGCTTGCCGCAATACCTTACTAGAATGACAAATGCCGCGGCTGCGGTTTCAAAGGATGAAGAGACGTGACAGTTTTGCTCCGGGAAAAGTCCCTGCTGATCCCCATCGCCTTGGCGATCGCCGTGTTCTTCCTCGAACATTCCCTGATCGAGGCCGGGCCAACCATCAGCCTCATTGCGGCGGCAGTGTTGATTGGCGGCATATTGGTGGCCTCGATCCGAGTCGCGCATCACGCGGAAATCCTCGCACGCCGGGTTGGCGACCCCTATGGCACAATGATTCTCACCCTGTCAGCCGTGGCCGTGGAAGTGCTGATCCTTGCCATCATGATGCAGGGCGAAAGCTCTCCTACCCTGGTGCGCGACACGATCTATTCGGCGGTCATGCTGGATATCAACGGCATTCTGGGCCTTGCCGCTCTGCTGGGCGGGCTGAAACACGGCGAACAGCCCTATAATGACGATAGCGGCAAGACCTATGGCGTGATGATCCTGACGGCCATGGGCATCTCGATGATCGTGCCGGAATTCATCCCCGTCGACAAATGGACCTATTATTCCACCTTCACCATCTTTGCCATGCTGGCGCTTTATGGGCTGTTTCTGCGCATGCAGGTTGGACAGCACAGTTATTTCTTCAGCTACAGCTACACAGGGCGCGCCGCGCCCAAAACCACGAAGGTGCCATCCGCTGGCATCGACACAGGAACAAGCGCCGCAGAACCACAGCAGGCCCCGCATGAGAGCGAAGCCCATGACGAGGAAGAAGGCAGCATTGCATCCTCCATCGCCGTCATCCTGTTTGGCGTGGTGCTGATCGGCGTTCTCGCTGAATTCATGTCCGCCCTGATGACCGAGGGCCTGCGCGATACCGGCGCGCCGCCGACCATCATGGCCATCGTCGTTGCCACCATCTCCGCTGCCCCCGAAATCATGACAGCCTTGAAGGCGGCTTTGCGCAACCGTATGCAGGCCACCGTCAACATCGCCATGGGGGCATCGCTGTCGACCGTTATCCTGACAGTGCCGGTCATGGAGGCCATCGCGCTTTACACCGGCCAGCCCTTCATCATGGCGATGACCCCGGTGCAGACGGTGATGGTACTGATCACCCTTGTTGCGGCGGCCATCAACCTCAACGATGGCGAGACAAATGCCATCGAGGGCATGACCCATTTCATCCTGTTTGCCACCTTCATCATGCTGTCTGCTCTGGGCCTTTGATGGCAGCGGTTTCCGGTCAAAATCCAGTCACAAGATTTTGATGCCGGAACCTTTCTTGCGAACACTCGTTGCGGTTATGTGATCGGATCGTTACCCGGTCCGCCGCATTGTCACCACGATGAAGGGCAAAAACCGACCTGCTGGGCAGGACGCGAACCGGGAGCCGGGACCTTGAAAAGATTAGATGTCCTAGACGGAATGCGGGGATATTTCCTCGTATTCATGATGTTGAACCACCTGATCTTCACGGGCGGCTATCTGCTGGTAGAGGTCAATCACCGCAACCTGACCTTTGTCGAGGATGCGCAGGGCTTCGTGTTCATGTCCGGACTGCTGGTCGGCATGGTCTATGGCCGCAAGATGCTGAAAAGCGGCTATGAAGCGGGACGCGAGCGGATCTGGGCGCGAGCGCTGGAGCTTTATCGCTATGCCATGGGCATTATTCTGCTGGTCCTCGTGGCCCGATTCGTGCTGCCGGGTGCTATAGGGATCTGGCACGACTGGCTGGGCGAAGTGTCGCTCAGCGATCCACTGCGCCTCGCCTCAATCGCCACATTCCTGTTCCAGCCGACCTATATGGATATCCTGCCGCAATATATCATCTACATGGTGTTTGCGCCTGTGTTGATCTGGCTCTGCATTACCGGACGTTGGGCCAGCGTCGCCATCGGCTCATTGGTCGTCTGGATGGCAGGCCAGCTTGGTCTGCACCGCCTGATCACCTACCCGCTCGATGCCTGGCTGGGTGCCGCCGAAAAGGAAGGCATTCGCGCCAGCTTCAACCTGCTGGGCTGGCAGATCGTGTTTTTCGGTGGCCTGATTGCCGGAAGCCTGACGGCGACGGGCAATATCAACTGGAGCAAGGTGTTCAGCCCGGAAAAGACGCTGATCCCCAAGACGGCCCTCGCCATCCTCATCTTTTTCCTGCCACTGCGCATCATGACCGCCCACGGGCTGATGCCTGACGTCGTGCTGCAAAAGTTCGGCACGATGGAAGTGCGCGCCGATTTCGGCCCGGTCTATCTGCTGAATTTCGCCGCCATGGCCAGCCTGGTTGCCTGGTTGCTGATTGCTGGTCCGAAATATGACAGCGCTATCGTCCGAAAGACCGCAAGCGTGGTCAACAGTGTCTTCAGCCTCAGCTTCCTGCAATTGCTGGGTCGTCACTCCCTGCATGTCTATCTCTGGCATGTGCTGGTGGTGTTTGCGGTGCGCTATATCGATGGGCGGATCGGACCGTTCTCGGAACTGTCGAAAACCGCGATTGCCGTGTTCTGCGTGTCGCTTCTGGCCCTGCCGGCGCTCTACCGCGAACGCGACATCCATTTTGCCCCGGCCCCGCAACCAAAACCGGTTCCTGCGCCCGTCCCGGCAGGCAAGCAAATGCAGAATGCCTGATCGGTGCTGCCGATGGATCAATAGAAAAAGGGCGGGATGGCATCACCATCCCGCCCTTTTATGTGCTGTCTTGCTATAGCTTACTTGCAGGCGGCGCAGAAGCGCTGAATGCGCTTGCAGGCTTCTTCCAGCAGGGCTTCCGAGGTCGCGTAGGAAATGCGGAAATTCGGGCCAAGGCCGAAGGCGCTACCATGCACCACGGCTACGCCTTCGGTTTCCAGCAGTTCGGTGACGAAATCCTCATCGCTTTCCAGAACCTTGCCCGACGGCGCGGTCTTGCCCATCAGGCCTGCGCAGGACGGATAGACATAGAAAGCGCCTTCTGGCGACGGGCATACGATGCCCTTGGCCTGGTTGAGCATCGAGACCACCAGGTCGCGGCGGCCCTCGAAGATCTTCTTGTTTTCCGGAATGAAGTCCTGAGTGCCGTTCAACGCTTCCACAGCCGCCCACTGAGCGATAGAGCAAGCGCCTGATGTCTGCTGACCCTGGATCATGTCCATCGCCTTGATCAACGGCAGCGGGCCTGCGGCATAGCCGATCCGCCAGCCGGTCATCGCATAGGCCTTGGACACGCCGTTCATGGTCAACGTGCGGTCATAGAGCTTCGGCTCCACTTCTGCTGGCGTGGTGAATTTGAAGTCACCATAGACCAGGTGCTCATACATGTCGTCGGTCAGCACCCAGACCTGCTCGTGGCGCAGCAGGACATCGGTCAGTGCCTTCAGCTCAGCCTCGGTATAAGCGGCACCCGACGGGTTGGACGGCGAGTTGAACAGAAACCACTTGGTCTTCGGCGTGATGGCCTTTTCGAGATCTTCAGCCGTCAGCTTGAAGTTATTCTCCTGCGTGGTAGCGACGAAGACAGGCGTGCCGCCACACAGCGCCACCATTTCCGGATAGGAGACCCAGTAAGGCGTTGGAATGATCACTTCATCGCCGGCGTTCAGCGTCGCCATGAAGGCGTTGAACAGAATCTGCTTGCCACCGGTGCCGACAATCGTCTGCTCCGGCTTGTAGTCCAGATTGTTCTCGCGCTTGTACTTGTCGGCAATCGCCTTGCGCAGTTCCGGAATGCCTGAGATCGGCGTGTACTTGGTTTCGCCGCGATGGATGGCGTCGATGGCGGCCTGCTTGATGTTGTCGGGCGTATCGAAGTCCGGTTCGCCCGCGCCAAGGCCGATCACGTCACGGCCTTTCGCTTTCAGTTCACGAGCTTTCTGCGACACGGCAATGGTGGCGGAAGGCTTAACACGGGAAAGGGCGTCGGCAAGAAAAGCCATGAAATTATCCTGAAGCTGTTGATCGATTGCAAACCTTGGTTTGCCCAAGGCTTCAGGTTACAGCTGTATGACAATTCTGCCTGCCCGGATCAAGCGGAAACACCTGATGACGACGCTTTTCTTGTCACGGTGACAGGACGGCGCAAAAACATCCATCCAGCATGCCGAAAAGCGCCATTAACCGACCAGAATGGCCAAATATTAACAGGCCACAATATCGCCTTATTTTTTGCAGTGCAGTGCCGCAATTTCGTCCCTTTGCCGACGATTTCGACCGGCTTTTATCATCCTGCGGTTGGGCAAAAGGAAGCGGCGAGATGAGACGGAACAGGACGGAAAATAACCCCTCAAAACCCTGGGATTTTGGCCGGAAAACCATGTTCGCGGCCTGGATTGCGCTGGCGGCTTTGACCCTGCCGACCGCATGGGTTTCGGCGGCCCCCGCAAGTGGGCAACAGCCCCCCTCAGTGGCGGCAAGCACAATGACCGATCAAACACCGGTCGACACGATGGAAACCGGCAGCATTGCCCTGCCGATCACCCAGAAAGATCTGCTGAGCAATACGCTTGCCCACAACAACGGCGTCGACCGAGCCGTCGCTGGTACCGTTTCCTCCGTGCATGTCCCGGGCTATCTCTCAATGCTGGCCGACCGGCGCGTTCTTGCCCTGCTCAGCCTGTTCGGCCTGCTGGTCGTCTGGCTGAACCGGGCGCCACCAAAAAACAATCAGGATCTTTAGATCGCTTCGGCACGGACGTTTCGTATCTTCTGCACCACCTGAAAAACAACCCTGGGATGGTCCAAAACAGTCATCGCTGTTCTTGCGGCCACTGATGACGCCTGATAGAGGCACCGCATTGCCTGCGTAGCCAAAATACAAGCCGCAGGGCAGGATCAGGATGTTTCAGTGACCCGTATTCAAGCCAATCTCCTTCTACTTCTGGCTGCCGCCATCTGGGGCGGTGGGTTCGTGGCGCAATCCACCGCCATGGATCATCTGGGCGCCAACTGGTTCAACGCCCTGCGATTTGGCATTGCAACAATTGTCCTGCTGCCTTTTGCTGTGCTCGAAAGCCAGCGTGCTCGAGACAGATTGTCGGTGGGTGACGTGAGGATGTTCGTCATTATCGGCGTCCTGCTGTTTGCCGCCCAGACCGCCCAGCAATTTGGCCTGAAAACAACCACCGTGACCAATGCCAGTTTTCTCACCGGTCTCTATGTGGTGATCGTGCCGGTCATGGCAGTGGTGTTTCTTCGGCACCGGCCCCATTGGATCATCTGGCCAGCGGCTTTGGCCGCCCTGCTCGGCATCCTGCTGCTCAGCGGCGGCAGCCTGTCAGCCCTGAGTACAGGCGACGGCCTGACCATCCTGTGCGCCGGGTTTTTCGCGGTGCAGATCCTGCTGACGGGCCGGATTATCCAGACCCTGTCGCGGCCCTTGGCGCTTGCTGCCATCCAGTTTGCCGTTACCGCCCTGCTCTGCACGCTCGCCGCCCTCAGCCTGGAGCCGATCAGCTTTGCCGATATCGAGAATTCGATGACGCAGATCCTTTATGGCGGCCTGTTGTCGAGCGGATTGGCCTTCAGCCTGCAAATCATTGGCCAGCGCTACACATCCTCGTCTCAGGCGGCGATTTTCATGTCGTCGGAGGCGCTGTTTGGTGCACTCCTGGGCGCTGTCATCCTGCATGAATCCCTGGCGCCAATCGGCTATCTCGGCTGTGCCCTGATGTTTCTCGCCATGCTGGCGGTGGAAATCGTGCCCGAATGGGGCAAACAGCGCATTGTCCGGCAATAAATTTTAAGTCACGCCTTATTTTACAACTTTGAAAAACTTTACCGCTGCAACCGGCATATTGAGGATGAATTACATCGTCCACGATGCAGTTTCCGCAATTTTCGGCGAAATCAGCACAGATTTGGCCCGGAAAGGCACGAATTGCTCCGGCTTGAACCATGCCAGATCATAGATTGGTAAAAAAACTTTTGCTTGCCAATTTCCCACAAACCAAGCACTCTTGAAGGGTTCGGGCAATTTAAAGGCGCGGAAAGATCTAAATTTCGACTGGCACCGGAGACGCAGAAGTTCCGGGCATCCATAAGGGGATACGACTGGCGTCGTTCACAGCTTGTGGCTGCGGTAACAGGGACCTTTCCTCACAATTTAAACTTGCTCGCCTAGACCCCTGCCTCGACCCTGGGCGGGATTGAGCAATGCTGTCCGCCGATCCCGGACAGAGACAAAAGGACCTGACGCATGGCCGAAACTGGCATTGTAAAATTCTTCAACAACGACAAAGGCTTCGGCTTTATCAAGCCGGACAATGGCGGTGCGGATATTTTCGTCCACATCTCCGCCGTACAGGCTTCCGGTCTGAACGGATTGAGTGAAAATCAAAAAGTAAGCTTCGATACGGAACCGGACCGCCGCGGCAAGGGACCAAAGGCCGTCAATCTGCAAATCGCAGGCTGAGACCCTCGTTCACACATTTCATTTCGCCCAGCGGCCCGGCAAGTTTTGCCGGGTTTTTTCTACCCTTCAAAGACCTTTTCAAAGGCCTTTCAGAAACGGATTGCTGCGGCGCTCGTCGCCGATCCGGCTGCCGGGGCCATGACCGCAAATGAAGCCGACATCGTCCCCCAATGGCAAGACCTTGTCGCGGATCGATGCCAGCAATTGCTGATGATTGCCGCCCGGCAGATCTGTGCGGCCAATGGAACCGTTGAACAGCACATCGCCCAGATGGGCGAAATTCTGGACGCGATTGAAAAACACCACATGACCCGGTGCATGGCCGGGGCAATGCAGCACCTCAAATTCATGACCGGAAAAGCCAACGACGTCGCCCTCTTCCAGAAAGCGGTCGGGCGTCACGTTGCGTAGCTTGATGGGAAGATTGAAGCGAGCGCTCTGCCCCTCCAGCGCATCCAGCAGCACCTTGTCGTCGCGATGCGGGCCGATAATCTGGATGCCGAGCGCGTCCTTGAGGTCTTCGGCGCCACCAGCATGATCGAGATGGCCGTGGGTCAGCCAGATCTCCTTCAGGGTAATGCCGTTTTCCTGCACCATGCGCAGGATTTCCTCGACATCGCCACCCGGATCGACCACCACGCCTTCCTTTGTCTCGCTATCGAAGAAGACTGTGCAATTCTGCTGAAATGGCGTCACGGGAATAATCCCGGCCTGAAGCTGTCCCATAAATAAACCTCTGACTATCGGCATGCCGCGAACCAATGGCGACCTTTACAGACCATATACAGCATCGGGCTGAAAAGTGGACAGCGGTCTCGAGGAAAAACCTATAGCGGCAAAAGGCTACAAACTTCGCATCAAGCAACGGCGACAAGGCGTCTCAGACCATCGAAGAGGGTCAGGGTACGGCGACCATTTCGGCTTCGGCCGAATGAAGGTTCGGCATCATTACATTGCCGACCAGAAGCGCTGCCACGGCGATTTTTAAGGTGAAAACCAGGATCATCACCGGCTTAAGGGTGTTTTCGACGGCCTGTGCGACAGGAATGTCGGACGAGAATTCCGGTACGGTCTCCGACGCGAGATTTGATGACATTGCAGTCAGCCTCTTGTTCTACCAGTGCATGAAAACGCCAAAGCATCCTCATCGCTTTGAAGGGATCGCGACTGTCTCCATCGACAATCGCCACCCCGTTCCCCATCTATTGTCCTCATAAAGCCTTGAGCGGAGCTTTGGTTGCATGGCCTTGAAAATATTTCTCAGGCAGAAAAGCCTCTTTTGACGGCATCTTTGGAAAACCGGCTTTTTTAATAGCGTTTTGATCGCACTCGTCATAGTTTTGCACCGAATTTCAAGTGCATGGACCACGCCGAAGCACCGCCGCGGTGCCATGACCGGTAGAACAAGGAATTGAAACACGTGCAGAAAACGTCATCGGTAAGAACGGCGAAAAAACAGCTGCCGGACATGCCGCATATCGACGATAAAAGCATCGATTTCGAAACGATCGAAGCCTTCTTCTTCGCCTATCGTGATTTCATTTCCGATCCGGACGAGATTTTGGCCAAGCTGGGTTATGGCCGCGCCCATCACCGGGCGGTGCATTTCGTCAACCGCCAGCCGGGCATGACGGTGGCCGATCTTCTGGGGTTGCTGCGTATTACCAAGCAGAGCCTCGCCCGGGTTCTGAAGGAATTGATCGACGAGGGCTATATTCGACAAATGACCGGCCCAGCCGACCGGCGCCAACGCCGCCTCTACCCGACACTGGCCGGACGCGAACTGGCGCTGGCGCTGTCGGATCCGCAATCGCGCCGGATTGCCCGTGCCTTCGAAGGGTTTTCAGGCGAACAGAGACAGGCCGTTCGCACTTTTCTGGCTGCCATGCGCAGTGAGAGTGGCACGGCAAGCCCGCTAGATCAGGAGCCTTGAGCAGTATGAAGCGTATTGACCTGACCGACGATGCCCCGCACCTCCTTGTTGTCGATGACGATACCCGAATCCGCGATCTGTTGCATCGCTACCTGACCGAGCAGGGCTTTCGCGTCACCGTCGCTGCTGAAGCGCAGGAAGCACGCCGCAAGCTGGCGGGCCTAGCCTATGACCTGCTGATCGTCGATGTGATGATGCCGGGCGAAAACGGCTTGTCGCTGACCAAGTCGCTGAGCGGCGAGATCAATGCGCCGATCATTCTTCTGACGGCCCGCACAGAAGCCGATTCGCGCATTGCCGGGCTGGAGGCAGGGGCCGACGACTATCTTGCCAAGCCCTTCGATCCGCGTGAACTGGTGCTGCGCATCAACAATATCCTGCGGCGCAACACCAGCGCCGATACGCCGAAGATAGAACAGGTGATGTTCGGCCCCTATACATTCTCCATCCTGCGCAAGGAGCTGAAAAAGGGACCAGAGGTCATTCACCTGACCGACCGCGAGCAGGACATCATGCTGCTGTTTGCCAACCGGGCGGGTGATACCATTCCGCGTCACGAACTGGTGGGCGAGGATACCGATGTCGGTGAACGCACCATCGACGTGCAGATCAACCGCCTGCGCCGCAAGATCGAGGACGACCCGGCCAATCCGGTCTGGCTGCAAACCGTGCGCGGCATCGGCTATCGCCTCAGCCGGGATTAGAGCATCGGACCGAAAAGTGGGAACCGGTTTTCGGATGAATCCGATGCGCAAACAAAAATTTAGAGCATCGTTCTGATGCTCTAAAGGCTGCATCCGACCAGCAGCGGTCAACCATACGGAAACGACCATGACGTTCAGGCAAGCCTTCAGCCGATTGAAATACCGGCGCATTTCATGGATCGACCTGCGCTGGTTCAGCCGCTGGCTGCGCCGCCAGTTTCCGACCGGCCTGTTTGCCAGGGCGCTGCTGATCATCATCCTGCCGATGCTGATCCTCCAGACCGTCTTGCTGTTCGTGTTCATGGAGCGCCACTGGCAGATGGTGACGCAACGCCTGTCCGCCGCCGTCACCCGTGACATTGCCACGGTGATCGTCTTGCTTGAAACCTATCCCCAGGACGCAGCCAACACGCTGAAAATTGCCAATTCCAAGCTGGGTCTGGTCGCCTCGCTGGAAAAGAACGGCGAATTGCCCGCCCCTCGCCCCAAGCCATTCTTTTCGATTCTCGATCAATTGCTCAGCGATGAATTGCGCAACCAGATCAAGCGGCCCTTCTGGATCGATACCGTCGGCGATTCGCCGCTGATCGAAATCCGTATCCAGTTGAATGGCGAGGTTCTGCGGATTTTCGCCCGGCGCAACCAGGCCTATGCCTCCAATACTCATATCTTCCTGTTGTGGATGTTCGGCACGTCGCTGGTGCTGATCGTTATCGCCACACTGTTCCTACGCGGCCAGATCCGCCCGATCCTGTCGCTGGCCGAGGCTGCCGAAAGCTTTGGCAAGGGGCAAAAACCCGCCAAGGACTTCAGCCCGCGCGGTGCCGATGAAATCCGCCGGGCAGGTCTCGCCTTCATCCTGATGCGCGAGCGGATCGAGCGGCAAATGGAACAGCGCACCGCCATGCTGACCGGCGTCAGTCACGACCTGCGCACCATCCTCACCCGGTTCAAGTTGCAATTGGCGCTAGCAGGCGACAATCCCGATCTTGAACCGCTGAATGAAGATGTCGATGCCATGCAATCCATGCTCGAAGGCTATATGGCCTTTGCCAAGGGTGAGGCCGAGGAGAATTTCGGCCCCTTCAGCCTGAAGGACATGCTGGAGAAAATCAGCGCCGATTATCGGCTGCACGGCAAGGCCTTCAGCTATGTGATTGAGGGTGACGAGCAGATTCGGGTGCGTCCCAATGCCTTCTGGCGGCTGGTGGGCAATCTTGCCGCCAATGGCCGCCGCTATGCCAATACCATGCATGTCGAAGCCCGCCACGGGGCCAAATGGCTGACCATCGTCTTCGATGATGATGGTCCCGGCATTCCCGCCCAATCCCGCGACGATGTGTTCAAGCCGTTTTTCAGACTGGACGAGGCCCGCAATCAGGATGCGTCAGGCACCGGACTTGGCCTCGCCATCGCCCGCGACATCGCCCGCAGCCATGGCGGCAATGTCACACTTGGCGACAGCACACTGGGGGGCCTGCGCGCCACGATCCGTATTCCGGTTTAACACCGTAGGCCGGTTACGGAACACCCGAGCGCGGCACACTACATCATTTTGCGCCCATTCGGCACGCCGCGCTCCACCGCAGCCAGCACGATGGCTCCGGCCTCATCCTCAAAACCGAGGGTGAGAACCTCGGATCGCACAGGCCCGATCTGGCGCGGCGGAAAATTGACCACGCCGAGCACTTGGCGGCCAACAAGGCTTTCCGGCGTATAATGTACGGTGATCTGCGCCGATGACCGCTTGATGCCGATCTCAGGCCCGAAATCGATCCGCAGTTTGAAGGCTGGCTTGCGGGCCTCAGGAAAAGGCTCTGCCTCGATGATCGTCCCGACCCGGATATCGACTTTTTCGAAATCGCCGTAAGTGATCTCGTCGGAGGTTTTTTCCGTCCCGCTCAAGAGGCAAGCTCCTCGGCCCGGCGTTTCGCGGCGGCTATCGCCGTGTCGACTAACGGCTGCATGCCCTGGTCTGCCATCAGCACTGCAAGGGCTGCGGCGGTGGTGCCGCCCGGCGAGGTAACATTCTTACGCAGCGTGGCGGCATCGTCCGGGGACTGGTGCAACATTTCACCAGCCCCGGCGACGGTTTCCCGTGCGAGACGCATGGCGAGGTCCGCTGGCAGACCGGCTTTGCGGCCTGCCTCAGCCATGCACTCGACGAGATAAAACACATAGGCCGGACCGCTGCCGGAAACCGCGGTGACCGCGTCGATATCGCTTTCGCTAGCAACCCACTCCACTGGACCGGAAACGGCCAAAAGCGCCGTCACCCGAGCCCGCTGATCTTCACTGACCTCGCTATTGGCATAAGCGCCGGTCACGCCACGTCCGACCATGGCAGGCGTATTGGGCATGGCGCGGACCATGGCCGCAACCCCCAAATGGGTTTCCATGAAAGACAGGGTCTTTCCGGCAGCCACGGACACCACAACCGTATCGGCATCGACCAGGGGCTTGAGCGGCGCAAGCACCGCTTCCATCACTTGCGGCTTGACTGCCAGAAACAGCAGACCAGCCACGAGATCGCCCGGCGCCTGCGTGACATGGCGCACGCCAGCCTGGGCAAACCGGTCCTTGGCGGCATCACTCGCGGCGGGATCAATAACGATCACCGAGGCCGGATCAACGCCATTCTTCAGCCAGCCTGACAGCATGGCGCCGCCCATATTGCCGGCGCCGACAAGAACGATCGGACCCGAGGTCTGCGAACTGGCCATGCTCAGGCCTCGCCAACCGTGGTGAACAGCACTGCATCCATCGCCGATTTGGCGTCGAGCCCCGACCAGACGACGAACTGGAACGCCTGAAAATAGGTCTCGCAGGCCTCGACCGCGCTGGACAACAGCACTTCAACCTGCTGATTGGTCGGCTCGGCACCGCCCGCCAGGATGAGCGACTGACGGAAGATCACCACGTCTTCCTGTCGCCACAGATCGAAATGGCCCATCAGCACCTGACCATTGATATGAGACAGAAGCCGGATGATCTCGTTGACCCTGGGTTCGGGGACCCTGATATCGAAGGCGCAGGCCAGATGCAGCGCCTCGCATTCCTCCATCCAGGAGAAGGACACGTGATAGGCAGCCCAGCGGCCATCCACGGTCATGGCGATTTCATCTTCGCCGGACCGCTCGAAAGACCAGTCATTATTGGAAGCCACATACTCGATCGTATCGACCGGGTTGGACTGACGTTCAAATTGAAATTCCATTAGGCTCATGCCGCACCTTCTAAACCGGGAATGCCCTTGTGACGACGACACGCTGACACCATCGACACACCACAACGCACTGACCGGAAATACGCTTCGAATGACACCCGATAGCCCCAGAATGCTTGCGGCACCCTGCCCGAAACTGGTCGGGTTCGTTTCGAATCATCATTTAAAATCAGTGTATAGCGGGCACTGCCCCAAACCAGCCCCTCCCCGCCGATTTCACGAGCGTCACTGTGGACAGCGCGTGTATCAACACCCAGGTCCAAGGGCTTAACTGACTCATGGAATTGCCTTTTTTGAAACAATCCACATGTGGAAAAAAATAGTAAGCAATCATTAACCACAACACCCCGCCGAGGCTGGATTGGCTCCAGACGCGCAATAAAAAACGGCTGCGCGTGAGCGCAACCGCTGGATAGCGTGATTGATGATTTGCAAGCATATCTACGGGCAAACAGGCCGAAGCCTGATTGTTCCGTATATGTGATCAGTGAGTCGAATCAGGGATCGCAGTCGCACTGGCTTGCGCTTCCAGCGCTTCGATACGGGCCTTGAGGGCTTCGTTTTCTTCCAATGCTTTCAAGGCCATTTCGCGCACCACGTCGAATTCCTCGCGGCGCACCACGTCCAGGCTGTTCAGCCAGCGCTCGGCCTGGGCGTGCAAGGCGGTTTCCGCTTCCTTGCGCACACCCTGGGCGGCGCCCGCGGCATCGGTCATCAACTTGGCGAATTCATCCATGATACGGCTTGTTCCGGTGCTCATGATCGTGTTCCTTACGCTCCACCACAAGGCGCCCGATTGGGGCGCGGCATTCTCTGGAGGTAGGGATTCGGGGCAGGCTATGCAAGAGAAAACCACGTGAAGAGCACCAGCCCTTGCGTCCACCGCCAAAACAGCGGATGCGCCTGGCCAAACGTGCCCAAACGCCACCCTCCAAAAACCCTTGCCAAAAGCCTTTTCCCGGCCTTTACACAGATCATTGAGGATCTCACGTCTTTTTAAGCTCTCGGTGCAATTTTCACCTTAATCGGAGCGGATCAAGATGGTTGGGCAGATTCACCTTGACCAGCGCAAGCCTGCCCGCCATTTTTCGGAGAAATCGAATGAAAGCATATCCTTGAACACAGTAGCCAGCCTTTTCGCCATTCTGCCCTATCCGCAGATCGACCCGATTGCCCTCAGCATCGGCCCCGTTGCCATTCGCTGGTATGGGCTGGCCTATGTTACGGGCATTCTCATCGGTTGGTGGCTGGCGCGCCGGATGATCGCCAATCTGTCGCTCTGGCCCGGCAATGCCACTCCGATCACCGAAAAGCATCTGGATGACTTTCTGGTCTGGGCGGCGATCGGCATCGTGCTGGGCGGGCGGATTGGCTATATCCTGTTCTATGACCTGCAACCGGTGCTGGACAATCCGGTCGTGGCGCTGGAAATCTGGCGCGGCGGCATGTCCTTCCATGGCGGCCTGACCGGGGCTACGCTGGCAATGATCGTCTTTGCCCGCCGCAACGGTCTGCCCGTGTGGATGCTGTTCGACCTCGTCGCCTGTGTTGCCCCCATCGGTCTTTTCTTCGGCCGGATCGCCAATTTCATCAATGGTGAATTGTGGGGCCGGATCAGCGATGTGGCCTGGGCCATGCAGTTCCCGACCGGCGGTCCCTTCACCCGCCATCCGAGCCAGCTTTATGAATCAGCACTGGAAGGCCTTGTGCTGTTTGTGCTGCTGCAAGTGCTTGCCCGCCGGTTCCACGCGCTGAAAACCTCAGGCGTTATCAGCGGTGTATTTATCTGCGGCTATGCGTTGGCGCGTATTTTTGTTGAATTTTTCCGGGAACCAGATGAGCAGCTTGGCTATCTGGTAGGTGGCTGGTTAACCATGGGCATGGTACTCTCGCTGCCGATGCTGGCGCTGGGACTGTGGGCTATCTGGCGGGCAAGACGTGCTGGGCGCAGCCAAGAGCCGTCAGGACTAAAGGGATGAATCGGGAAACGCTGACCATGACCACCACGCTTGGTGATAAGATCAAGGCGCTCATCCGGTTGAACGGTCCGTTGAGCGTCACGGATTACTTTGCTCTCTGCCTGGCCGATCCGGAATTCGGCTATTACAAGACCCGTGAGCCGTTCGGCACCTCGGGCGATTTCATCACCGGGCCGGAAATCAGCCAGATCTTCGGTGAGATGATCGGGGTTTTCATTGTCCATGCCTGGCAGCGCCATGGCCTGCCCGCCCCCGTGCGGCTGGCCGAGGTCGGCCCCGGACGCGGCACGATGATGAGCGACATGCTGCGGGTGATCGCCCGGCTTGCCCCTGATCTCTACCGAGATTCCACCGTGCATCTGGTGGAAACCAGCGACCGGCTGCGCCAGATCCAGCGCAACAGCCTGGAACCGCATATCGAAAAGATTGACTGGCATGACAGCTTTGGCGATGTGCCGGAAGGCTTCGTGCTGGTGGTGGCCAATGAACTTTTCGACGCCATTCCCATCCGCCAGTTTGTCAAGCTCGGCCCGCATTACCGCGAACGCATGGTCAGCCTCGGTTTAGACGACGAGCTGATCTTCTCGACCGGGGTTGCGACACTCGATCCGGCACTTTTGCCGCCGGGCGCCAGCGCCCAGCCTGATGGCACTGTGTTTGAGTTTTCACCTGCCCGCCGCGCGGTGATGGCGGCCATGTGCGAGCGGCTGAAGGCCGAAGGCGGGGCGGCATTGATCATCGATTACGGCCATATCTCCACCGGTTTCGGCGATACGCTGCAAGCCTTGCGCGCCCATGATTACGATCCGCCGCTGGCCAATCCCGGCATTGCCGACCTGACCAGCCATGTCGATTTCGAGGATCTGGCCCGCACCGCCCTTGCCGCCGGGGTCACGCCCAGCGGTTGCCTGCGCCAGGGCGATTTCCTGCTCGGCCTTGGCATCAAGGAACGCGCCGGAATTCTGGGACGCGGCAAGGACGAGGCCACCCAGCTTGAACTGGCCGAGGCTGTCAACCGGCTGGCCGGTGCCGGCGTCGGTCGGATGGGCGAATTGTTCAAGGTGCTTGCCCTCTCCAGCCCCACCCTGTCTCTCGCCCCGTTCCGGCCCCTGCCCCAGACGGATCTTTAGCTCAGGCCGAGCTTTGACCCTGGCCGAGCTTTGACCCTGGATTGACAGATTACCGCAGTGATGGTCACATCCGGCCAAATCGCCGGATCTGACCACGCTGCGGGCAAAATCCTGGACATAATGCCGATTGATTCGGATTAAGACATGCGAAAGGGACACCGATGCCGTCCTCGACACACGATGTGGCCCACCTTAAACCCGAAACCAAACCATCCCCCTTGCAGAGCACCCTTCTGGCTCCCTGCGGATCGGACGGAATCGTTCACGGCTTTTTCACCCGGCATGGCGGCGTCTCCTCCGGCATTTACGCGGGGCTGAATATCGGGCTCGGATCAAACGACGATCCCGCCGATGTGCATGAAAACCGCGCCCGCGTCGCTGGCTGGTTTGGCGGCACCCAAGCGGATCTTGTTACCGTTCATCAAGTCCATTCCCCCGATGTGGTGACGGTGACCGCGCCTTTCGGTTCGAATCGGCCACAGGTGGATGCCATGGTCACAAACCAACCCGGTCTCATTCTTGGCGCGCTTGCCGCCGATTGCGGACCGATCCTGTTTGCCGATCCGGTTAACCGGATCATCGGGGCTGCCCATGCCGGATGGAAGGGCGCCCTGACCGGCGTGCTGGAAAACACCATCGAGGCAATGATCGCGCTTGGCGCTGCCCGCACCAGCATCGTCGCCACGCTTGGCCCATCGATCAGCGCCAAAGCTTATGAGGTCGGCCCGGAATTCGTCGAGCGGTTTCTGGCCCATGATCCGGCCTATCAACGGTTCTTCACGCCTTCGACCAAACCCGGCCACGCGATGTTCGATCTGCCGGGACTGACTGTGAAGCGGCTGACGGATGCCGGGATTGCCGCCGACATGCTTGGCCTCTGCACCTATGGCGACCCGGATCAGTTTTTCTCCTATCGCCGCACCACCCACGCCAGCGAGCCGGACTACGGCCGCCAGATCTCCGCCATCATGCTTCAGGGGCCTCGTGTATGACATTGCATTTTTCAACTGCCGAATACGCCGCCCGGCTGGACCGCCTGACCGACAGGATGCGCGAACAGAAGCTGGATGCCATGCTGCTGTTTGCCCAGGAAAG
Source organism: Gillisella vitis (assembly GCF_021559775.1). Classification (GTDB taxonomy): domain Bacteria; phylum Pseudomonadota; class Alphaproteobacteria; order Rhizobiales; family Rhizobiaceae; genus Allorhizobium; species Allorhizobium ampelinum. The sequence continues at coordinate 2,188,294 of NZ_CP056047.1, forward strand.
CATGTATTGGCTGACCGGCTATGACACGTTTGGCTATTGCTTTTTCCAGACGCTGGTGGTCAAGGCCGATGGCTCGATGACGCTCCTGACCCGTTCGGCGGATCTGCGTCAGGCCCGCCAGACCTCGACCATCGATAATATCCTGATCTGGGTTGACCGTACCAACGCCGATCCGACCAGCGACCTGAAGGATCTGCTCAACGATCTCGACCTGCTCGGCTGCCGGCTGGGCATCGAATACGACACCCATGGCATGACCGGACGGGTTGCTCGGCTGCTGGACAATCAATTGCTGAGCTTTGGTGAATTGATCGACGCCTCGATGCTGGTCAGCGAATTGCGGCTGATCAAGAGCCCAGAGGAAATCGCTTATGTCGAAAAGGCCGCCAGCCTTGCCGATGACGCGCTGGATGCGGCCCTGCCGCTGATTTCAGCCGGGGGCGATGAAGCTGTCATTCTCGCTGCCATGCAGGGTGCGGTTTTTGCAGGCGGCGGTGATTATCCGGCTAATGAATTCATTATCGGCTCCGGCCAGGATGCGCTGCTGTGCCGCTACAAGGCAGGCCGCCGGACGCTGTCGGCCAATGACCAGCTGACACTGGAATGGGCCGGTGCTTCGGCCCATTACCATGCCGCGATGATGCGCACCGTGCTGGTCGGCGAACCATCGCCTCGCCACCGCGAACTTTATGCCGCCTGCCGGGAGGCGATCCAGGAAATCGAAACCGTGCTGCGGCCCGGCCATACATTCGGCGACGTGTTCGAGACCCATGCCAGAGTGCTGGACGAACGCGGCCTGACCCGCCACCGGCTGAATGCCTGTGGCTATTCGCTGGGCGCCCGCTTCTCCCCGTCGTGGATGGAGCACCAGATGTTCCACATCGGCAATCCGCAGGAAATCCTGCCCAATATGTCGCTGTTCATCCACATGATCATCATGGATTCCGAACGCGAGACCGCGATGACGCTCGGCCACACTTATCTCACCACCGAAGGGGCGCCACGCGCGCTGTCGCGTCATCCGCTGGATCTGATCGTCAAGGCGTGAGCATCTTCGATGCCCTGACATCAAAGATGCGATTCTGTCGATAAAAGGCGACAGATGCGTCGCGTTTGAAGCAAAATTTAACGTTTTAGGAAGATAATCGCGGGATTCTCATACGAACGCAGCCGTTAAGGAGGCAGCCAATGAGACGTCCCGCTTCCAGCATCGGCTCCGCGCTCGTTCTGGCCCTTGGTGGTCTGGCCAGCGCTGGCTTGGCCAGTACGGGTCTGGCCGGTTGCAGCGTCTCCGACACGCTGACGCCACCCGTCGATGTCGGCACCAGCGGCTCGATCAGCAAGCCGCTGACCGGTGAAGACATGCAGACGGCCATGCGCCAGAATGAGGATGTCCCCCGCCGTCCGCATCGCCAGATGCGTGAGCAAGCGCCGGAACAGGCCTACTCCCCCTATCCGCAGCCGGAACAGCAGGCCCAGCCACAAAATTCGCTGGAAGACCAGGCGCAAGCCCTGCAAAACGGCTATAATCCTGTTGCCTCTGAGCCTCTGGACGGGCAGCCCCGCCGCCAGCAAAGCTGGCAGCAGCCCGAACGGCAACAGAACCGGATGCAGGAACAGGCCGGGTCATCGGTCAGCCAATCGGCGCCTGAAGAACAGACCGCTCTCGCGTCGCAAACCGATGAGGAGGCCGCCGCCCCCGCCTCGCCCGCACCTTCACAGCAAGCCTCGCTTGCACCGGCTGGCGATGCAGGACCGGACTCGATCCGGTTCCTGCCCATCATCGGCGCGCCAGTTGAGGCCGTGACCCCGCTATCGCGGCAGTTAGGAGCCGAGGCCCGCGCTAAGGGCCTGATGATGCGCAGCTCCAGCGGCGAACAGGCCCACCATATCCTCAAAGGCTATTTTTCCGCCTATGGCGAAGGCGGCAAAATCACCGTCGTCTATGTCTGGGATATCCTCGACGCCAGCGGCAACCGCCTGCACCGCATCCAGGGCCAACAGACCGTGCCGGGCAAAGCCCAAGACCCCTGGGCCGCCGTCCCCGCCTCCGTCATGCAGATCATCGCCAACAAGACCCTCGACGAATATGTTGACTGGCGTGCGAAAAATACGGGGTGACGGTGGAAATGGCCGCCTTCGTTTGGTTGGGAGTGAGGCGGTAGGGTGAGATGTTCAGGGCTCGGCTTTTAGTGCATTCTGGCCTTGCTCCCTATTTGTTCGAAGCAGACATTATGTGCCTATAGCCCATTCCATGAGCGCGTTCTGTGCGTGCAGGAGGAATGCCTTTGCCTGCCTACTCTGGCAAGCATTGTGCTCCATCGCTTCTGCCGTAACCTCCTGATTTCTTGCCACGGGTGGGCAGGGCAGAAATATTGCGTTGCTCTTGCATTCGTTTAGAATTGATCCGGTTACCTGATAATCGATCAATTCGCCATCACCAGCATCTGTCGGCCATGAATCTGTGATGATCACGTCTGCATCAAAGACATGACGGATATCCCGGCTGGCTTCGAAATTTGCGTTGATGAGCAACGGGTCAGTGACATGCCATCGGTCAGGATACACCTGCACAACGTCTATTGACATTGACTTAGAAGTCTCAACCCAAGAGCGAAGGATATTGGCATCTGGAGCAATCCCAACGACTTTGAGGCCCTCCAGTGATCCCTTGACCTTCCTGACGTAGGCCAGATCGCCAAGGGTCTCGCATGGATGATTAGACTTCGTCCGAGCATTGATGACTGGAGCCCGCATTGTCGATGCAAGCTCCTTCAACGTGGCAAGTTCCTTTGTCCTAACGACAAGTAGGTCGAACCAATTGTCAAGATAACCAGCGAGGTCTGTGGTGGTTTCTCTGACGTTGAAGCTGATCGGCAGTTGAACGCCGATGCCGCCCATTGCCTTTACGCCAAGATCGAAGGCAGCGGTATTTCGCCACCCCGTATCATCAACGATGATGCCGACGTTTTTGCCCTTCAATGTTTGAGGCATGGTTCGGCTGTCCCAATGGGTAGCGAGTTGTTCAGCTCTTTCAATCAAACCTGCCAGGATATCGACCGGGAGAGAATGGAATTCGAGAAAATCTCTAGTGGACTGAAAATTCATGATAGCACCCATTTTTGAATCGAGAATAATTGCTGGTAAGATCGCGGACGACCATGGATATTCTCAAGGTATTCAGTTTGGGCGGTGGTGCAATGACCGCCCTTGGCCCATAATTACCAGCCCCATCAATCCAACTCATTTCCGCACCCACTCCAGGCACATATAGATCATCCCGTGCAGGAAAATCACTTCGTTTACGAATTTCCGTGAGAACTGTCGCAAACCACTTGCATTAAGGGGCAAGGGCGCTAAAAAGCCCGCATTGCAGCGCCGCGCATGAAACAAGTGTGCTGGGGTCGGTTGTAACAGTTTTAATCCGGTGTGTGATGCCCAGGCGGGGTCGCGCATCGGGATGCAAACAGGCGGGCACAAATGAAGGTCTTCGCAGGTAATTCGAACCGGCAACTTGCTGAAGCGGTCTGTAAATATCTCAATGTTCCCCTTGGAAAAGCCAGCGTTCGCCGCTTTGCGGACCAGGAAATCTTCGTGGAAATCCAGGAAAACGTCCGTGGCGAGGATATCTTCATCGTCCAGTCGACGTCGTTTCCGACCAATGACCACCTGATGGAACTGCTGATCATGATCGACGCCTTCCGCCGCTCCTCGGCGCGGCGGATCACAGCCGTCATTCCCTATTTCGGCTATGCCCGCCAGGATCGTCGCGCCTCGGGCCGCACACCGATCTCTGCGAAGCTGGTTGCCAATCTGATCACCGAGGCAGGCGCCGACCGTGTACTAACGCTTGACCTGCATGCCGGCCAGATCCAGGGCTTTTTCGATATACCAACTGACAACCTGTTTGCGGCGCCGGTCCTCGCCCGTGACGTCAAGGAACACTACGACCTTGCCAATCTCATGGTCGTTTCACCTGATGTCGGCGGCGTGGTGCGTGCGCGTGCGCTTGCCAAGCGGCTGGACTGTCTTCTGGCCATCGTCGACAAGCGTCGCGATCGCCCAGGCGAATCCGAAGTGATGAACATCATCGGCGATGTCGAGGGCAAGGACTGTATTCTGATCGACGACATCGTCGATAGCGGCGGCACGCTCTGCAACGCGGCGGAAGCGATGCTGAACATGGGCGCGGCCAGCGTTACCGCCTATATTACCCATGGCGTACTCTCGGGTGGCGCAGTTACCCGCGTCACCTCCTCCAAGCTGCGCGAATTGGTGATCACAGATTCCATCCAGCCGACAGTCGCCGTCCAATCGGCCCATAATATCCGGGTGCTGAGCACCGCCACCCTGCTTGGCGAAGCCATCAACCGCACCAGTGCAGAAGCCTCGGTTTCCAGCCTGTTCGATTGATCGTCGCAACACGACTGCATTTCCATTCAGAAATGTGAAAAACAAAAAATAGAGCGTTTTCACATTTCGATGACAAACGGAAACGCTCTGCGCGTTTTGCGATCGCGCCTTATTTCCTTCGGTGTGTGAAGGACAGCTTTTTCACGTCGATGCATAGCTTTTCGGTCGAGCGGGAATTGAGCATCGAGTCTATGTGACATTCTACACAAAACACCTAATATCAAAACAGAATGGTTGCAGACCGCTATTCCATTGATGAAAGGTTGAGCTTCGGATACCCTTCTATTTGCATTGAAAAAATGGCTCGGACACCATGACCTGCACGCAAGCTCAAGACGATATTCCTGTACAGCAACCGAAGCACCAGGCCATGCCTTTCACATCCGGCGCCATGCTATCCCATCCGCGGATTCATCCGATCATCCGCCTACAGGCGGAGGCCTTTTTGAAACGGTTCGAGGAGCACCCTCAGATCGCCAGGGTTTTTGCCAGTCACCAGCGCTGGCTTCTCGGACAGATTGCCCTGATGCAATATTTTGAGGCGGGCCAGATCCTGCCTGCCCGCTATTTCGACTTTGTCGAAGCCACTGGCGTGGCCAGCCGCAATACGGCAGACGCATTTCTGAAGGAAATGGAAACCTACGGCATCGCCCGCGAAACAACCACCACCGACCGGCGCAGCAGACCGCTTGTGCCGAGTGAGGCCAGTCTCGGCAGTGCGGCGGGCTGGATGGAAATCCATCTGCGAAGCCTGGACGGGTTTGACGATGGCGCACGGCTGCAAAACTTCGAGGCCAATGGCCGGGACATGAGCAAGCTGCATCCGCTTATCGCCTCCGCCTTCATGCAGACCCCTGAACTGCGCGAGCAGCCGAAGATTTTTGATCCCTTCGTCTGGTTGAACAACGGCAATATCATCATCGACTGGCTGATGGCCAAGAGCCAGGACACCGAGGCCGACGCTGAGCAGATTTTAATCGGCACCGTATCGATTCAGACCATGGCCGAGACATTCCACCTGTCTCGCTCGCACCTCACCCGCAAACTGCTGGATGCAGCAAACGCCGGGACCATTGGCTGGAAAGGACGGCGCGGGCGCTCGGAACTCTGGGTTTCCAACCAATTCCGGCGAGAATATGAAAGGGCGCAAACCGTCAAGCTCGAGATTATCGACGCCGCCTGCGCCAAATGCGGCTTGCTATAGAGCGAGATGTCAACGCTTCGGCTAAATTATGAGCGGGCAGGCAAGGCACAGACCTCACCCCCGAACAGCTTGGAGCGGGTCAGAAAGCGCTTTTCGCGGCCGTTATCCAGCGAAAACATGCCCCCTCGCCCCGGAACGACATCGATAATCAGTTGGGTATGTTTCCAGACTTCATACTGGCTTTGATGGATATAGAAGGGCACGCCATCTATCTCGCCCAGCTTCACATCGGTATCCCCGACGATATAATCATCGACAGGATAACACATCGGCGATGACCCATCACAACAGCCCCCGGACTGATGAAACAGGATCTGCGGATGATCCCGGCGGATCTCGCCGATCAAATCGATGGCCGCCGCTGTCGCGACGACCCTTGGTTCACCGTCCAAAATCTTGTCCATTGCTGCCTCGTTTCAAAATGAAAGAAGTCCGTCTTGGCTTCGCCCACTCTTGCCTCTGCCGCCACCTTCTCCCCGCTGGGGAGAAGAATGCAAGAACCGCGAGCCCTGCGAATTCGCATCAATCTATTAAAACGACGAACTCGACGGCTAAACCCGTCGAGATTCGCGGCTGGAGGTGGCGAAAATGGTTATGTTCGAGAACCGGAGCGGAGCGTACATAAGTACGTGAGCACCGGAAGCGCAGAGCATGACCATTTGCAGCCCCTCCAGATGTGAATATCGGCGGGTTTAAACCCGATTGGAAATTCGCCCCACTGTGGCGAAAATGGCTTCCGGCGAGAACCAGCGCGGAGCGTACATTTAGTACGTGAGCACTGGAAGCGCAGGCGGAAGACATTTGCAGCCCAGCGGGGCGGATTTACAACGGGTTTAGAAGAAGCCGAGAGCTTTGGGGCTATAACTCACCAGCATGTTCTTGGTCTGCTGATAATGGTCCAGCATCATCTTGTGGGTCTCGCGGCCAATGCCCGATTGCTTGTAGCCGCCGAAGGCTGCGTGGGCGGGATAGGCGTGGTAGCAATTGGTCCAGACGCGTCCGGCCTGGATATTGCGACCGAAGCGGTAGCAGGTATTGGCATCGCGGCTCCAGACGCCGGCGCCCAAGCCATAGAGGGTGTCATTGGCGATTTCCAGCGCCTCGGCTTCGTCCTTGAAGGTGGTGACGGAGACGACCGGGCCGAAGATTTCCTCCTGGAATACCCGCATCTTGTTATGACCCTTGAACACGGTGGGCTTGACGTAATAGCCGCCCGCGAGATCACCGGACAGGGTATTGCGATGACCACCGGTCAGCACTTCGGCGCCTTCCTGACGACCGATATCCATATAGGACAGGATCTTTTCGAGCTGCTCGCTGGAGGCCTGCGCGCCGATCATCGTGCCCATATCCAGAGGATCGCCCTGAACGATGGCCTCGACGCGCTTGATGGCCTTTTCCATGAAGCGGTCATAGATCTTTTCATGGACGAGCGCCCGGCTGGGGCAAGTGCAGACTTCGCCCTGGTTAAGAGCAAACATCGCAAAGCCTTCCAGAGCCTTGTCGAGATAATCGTCATCTTCGCGCAGCACGTCCTCGAAGAAGATATTCGGCGATTTTCCGCCCAGTTCCAGCGTCACCGGAATGAGGTTCTGGCTGGCATATTGCATGATCAGCCGACCCGTCGAGGTCTCGCCGGTAAAGGCGATCTTGGCGATGCGCGGACTGGAGGCCAGCGGCTTGCCGGCTTCCAGGCCAAAGCCATTGACGATATTGAGCACGCCGGGTGGCAGGATGTCGCCAATCAATTCGGCCCAGACGAGAATTGAGGCGGGGGTCTGCTCGGCTGGCTTCAGCACAACGCAATTGCCAGCGGCAAGAGCGGGCGCCAGCTTCCAGGCGGCCATCAGGATCGGGAAGTTCCAGGGAATGATCTGGCCGACGACGCCAAGCGGCTCGTGGAAATGATAGGCGACCGTATCGTGATCGATTTCGCCGATCGAGCCTTCCTGAGCGCGCACGCAGGCAGCAAAATAGCGGAAATGATCGACAGCCAGCGGAATATCGGCAGCCATGGTTTCACGCAGCGGCTTGCCATTGTCCCAAGTTTCGGCCCGGGCCAGAAGCTCCAGATTGCTTTCCATCCGGTCGGCAATCCGGTTCAGCATATTGGCGCGCTCGGCAACCGGGGTCTTGCCCCATTTGTCCTTGGCGGCATGGGCGGCGTCCAGTGCCAGATTGATGTCGCGCTCATCGGAGCGGGCGATATCGCACAGCTTGCCGCCGGTGACCGGGGTGGTGTTTTCAAAATACCGGCCGCCCACCGGCTCACGCCAGTCGCCACCGATGAAATTGCCGTATTTCAGCTTGAACGGGGTGCTTGCCGTGGTTTGAACCTGAATGTTCATCTCTCATCCTCCCTGATGAAGGTTCCTGTGGTGACGTTTGTCCTTGGGGAAAACCGGTCCTCCACTTTTCCCTGACAAACTCCAGAACCGTAGTTGGAAGATGCACCCCGCTGCGGCCGGATACCAGTCAAGCTTCGCAATGCCGCAGCGCACAGTGTCTCATCCGTGCGACACTGTTGCGTGCATTAGTGGATATTGAAACGCTTCATCTTGCGATGCAGAGTTGCGCGGCTGATGCCCAGCAATTGTGCCGCCTGGGAGACATTGCCTTTGGTACGCGACAGAACCCGACGCAGTGCAGCCCGCTCTGCTTCATGCAGGTCATCCCCCTCTTCCCCGCGCTTTTCCTTCAAGGCATCGGCAGCGGGCAAACCGGCGGCGATGGCCTGATCGTCGATCTGCAACGCCAACCGCGCTGCTCGCGTCGCGCCCAGAACCAGATCGTCACCGTCAACCGCCAGCAACGCGGTGGGATTTGCGACAGTAGGGATCATGACGATGCGCGCGCCCGCAAAGGCCATACGAAACAGGTTGACCTCAACACGGAGTGCTGCATCGCGCACCGCCTGGGCGAGGATGGTCATCGACAGATCCGTCACATCATGGCGGCAAGTGGAAATGTCGAGCGCGGCGGCAATCTGGCCGCAATGGTCGCGGATTGGCGCCGTGGTGCAACTCAGCGCGATATTGGCAGAGAGAAAATGCTGGTCGCGGTGGATGATGACCGGGCGCTCGTCAGCCAGCGCCGTGCCGATGCCATTGGTGCCGACGCTGGCTTCGCTCCATTCCGTCTGCTGCCAAAGGCCAAGCCTTTGGAAATCCCGGTCGTCGCCAGCCGCGCTGCGCCGCTCAAGCACCACGCCATGGCTATCGGCCAGCACCAGGCAGCAACCGGAGCGCCCCATTGTCGAAAACAGCCGGTCCAGTTCCTCGGCGCTGGCGGCGATCAGGTGGTCCATGCGGCCACGCGCTTCACGGAAGGCCGTTTCGTCCAAAATCCGCGGGGTGCCTGCCTGTTCAGGGTCTAGCCCGTGGACATCAAGGCAACGCCGCCAGGAAGCGGCAATCGGCGAACTGGCCGCCTTCGATCCCTGCAACGCGGTCGAATAGACCGTATCGGCATGTTTATAACCGACGCTCATATGCTCCTCCCAAAGCAAACTCACATCCCTCTTCGGATATCATGGACCTTTGCGGGCAGGATGGCAATCGGCAGGATTGACGCGCCTTGCAGCAAAAACCGGTGGTCCGGTTCCATCCTATGCTCGAAAAAAGCCCGAGAAAGCTTGCATCCACGGCACTTTCATACTATAGCGCCCCCGTCCGCGCAGACACCCTTGGAGGCAATGCGGATGAAATTGTGACGGCTGCTATATGTTTCCTTCAATCCTGAACGGTTGGTAGTGAAATGATGCGGCAGATTTAAAAACCGGCACCGTTTCCAGTTTCATGCCCGGATGATGTCAAGAAAAACCGGCTGAAACTCTCCAGTAACATCGAAAGGAAATGCCATGAGCCACGCATCTTACGAGCTCAAGGCCGAAACGCGCGAACGGGTTGGTAAGGGGTCCTCCCGTGAACTTCGCCGCAACGGTCTCATTCCCGCTGTCATCTATGGTGACAAGCAGGCTCCTATTGCCATCACCCTGAACACCAATGAAGTCACCAAGCGTATTCACGCTGGCGGTTTCATGACCACGGTGGCGACCATTGAAGTCAACGGCGAAAAGATCCGCGTCCTGCCCAAGGACTACCAGCTGGATCCAGTCCGCGACTTCACCATGCATATCGACTTCCTGCGCGTTTCGGCAAACAGCCAGGTCACGGTTGCCGTGCCTGTCCGTTTCGTCAATGAAGACAAGTCCGCCGTCAAGACCGGCGCCGTCCTCAACATCGTGCGCCACGACGTCGAGTTGCAGGTTCCGGCCAATAACATTCCAGAAGCCCTCACCTTCGATCTGGAAGGCCTGAAGATCGGCGACAGCGTGCATATCTCTGCCGTCAAGCTGCCTGCTGGCGTGACCCCTGTGATCACCGACCGCGACTTCACGATTGCAACTCTCGTCGCTCCAGACGTTGACGTTGCCGACGAAGAAGAAGCAACCGAAGAATAATTGCTCCATTCCGTTGGAGCGATCGATAAACCCGCCCCTTACCGGGCGGGTTTTTTTGTGCCTTCAGATATCCGGTTCATGATAAAACTTTACGGCAAAAGCTATGACATCGGCACGGCCCATCGAACCGTGTTCTTTTCGTCCATAGCGGGTAGCATTGCACGAAAGTCGCAAATAACTTTGCGTAAAGTTGCAAATCTCCTTTACGACTTCAGTCATCGTTAACGTATCGCATGGAATCCTGCCCCCAAATAAGAGAAGAACCAGGGGCCGTGGGGTTGTATTGTTTCATCCCTATTCATTTTTCAGCACCGCTCACCAAATACGATGGAAAAATGTTTAATATTACATCTATTGGTTGCTATCTAAGTTTGCACACTGTCGGATGCGATCCATGACCCGGTCCGTGGAACAGCGTTTCCTTGCGCTGGTGGCTGGAACAGTGTTTGTCTGCGTTGTGCCGCTGTTTCTGCTGTTTCTGTGGCTGTCGTCACAACGGGCCGAAACCGATCAGCAAAATAGTATAGCTGTCCTGTTGGCTGCCAATGCCCAGGCACTCGCCAAGCCACTTTGGGATTTCGATGCTGAGAGTGTACGCCAGATCAGTGCAGCGCTGGTCTCCGGTGGCGAGGTCATCAGGGTCGAGGTTTCCGACCCGACCGGCAATATCCACATTGACATGCCGCAAACATTTGTCCCGGCAAAGACATTTTCCTCCCTATCGCAAACCATCATCTACCAGCATCAGGACGGACCGAAAACCGTTGGCACCATTACGCTTTCCTTTCAAAAGCATGGCCTGTTTGCCAGCATTCGCCGGACCGAAGGCGTGTTTATCGCCATCTTCATCCTGTCCATGCTGGTGGTGATTCTGGCCGCCATCGTCGGCAACCGGATGATGGTCATGAGACCGCTGACGCAGCTGACCGCCGCCATCGAAGCCACGCGACGTCTGGGTTCGCGACGTTCGGTCGACTGGCATTCAAACGATGAAATGGGCCGGCTGGCGCAGAGCTTCAACGCCATGCAATCAAAGCTTCAGCAGGAAGAAATTGAGCTAAAACAGGCGCACCGGCTGGCAACCGACATCTACCATGCGACGCCCGCCATGCTATTTTCTGTCGATGCCGATGACCGGATTACCGGCATCAGCGACTACTGGACATCGGTGACAGGCTATCACCGCGAAGATATCATCGGTCTCAGTTTTGAAAGCCTGATCACAATTGAGGCCCGTCAGGCCTACCGCCAAGTCAAACAGAATGGTGAGGCTGGCCTGCAACAGCAATATACCACCAAATTCGTCTGTGCCGATGGACGGATCATGGATGTCCTGGTCGTCGAATCCGGCAATGCCACACCGATGGCGCAGTCCAACCTTTCGCTGAGCGTCATGACTGACATCACCGCCCTCAAACAATCGGAGGCACGCAACCGGCGCCAGGCAATGACCGATCATCTGACCGGGCTTCTCAACCGTCAGGGTTTCGAGAACGAACTGGATGTGCAGATCGAAGCAACCGACCGCCAGGGCGGTTCCCTTGCCTGCCTGTTCGTCGATCTCGACCGGTTCAAATGGATCAATGACAATCTCGGCCATCATGCCGGCGACACGACCCTGAAAATTCTGGTGGACATGATCGTCCACCTGTTGCCGGAAAACTCGGTGGCCGCCCGCATCGGCGGAGACGAATTCGCCATCCTGCTGCGTGCCAACGATTGCGAAACAGCCGCCCGCGCCGTGGCCAACGATATTTGCGGGATTTTTGAAACTCCCTTCATCGTCAAGGGGACCGCCACAAGGCTGAGCGCCAGCATCGGCATCGCGCTGTATCCGCAACACGCCGAGACAGCCACGGAACTGCTGCAAAAAGCCGACATGGCCATGTATAATCGCAAGCGCGACGGAAAGAACGGTTTCCAGATCTTCGACGATAGCATTGGCAATACCACCCGCCGGCGCGCTGAGATCGAGCAGATGATAGAACAAGCATTGAGCAACGACTGGCTCGATGCCTTCTTGCAACCAATCATCGACCTGCAAAGCGGCAAGACGGTCGGCTACGAGGCCTTGATGCGCCTGCGCCACCCCGTCCACGGCATCATGGCGCCGACCGAAATCATCAGTCTGGCCGAGGAAACCGGTACCATTCACGATATCGGCAAGCAGGTTTTCGATAAGGCTCTCGATCACTTCACCCGGCTTTCCGCCCTCAGTGGCGACACCACCTCCTATCTGGCGCTGAATGTCTCGCCAACGCAGATCGATGCCAGCCTGCTGGTCTGGCTGGCCAGCGCGGTGCATCTTTTCAACATCGACCCATCGCGGATCATCATCGAGATCACCGAAGCGACGTTGCTGCACGACAGCCCACATATCCAGACCGTCCTCCAAAAAATCGGCGATTTTGGCTGCCGCATTGCGCTGGACGATTTCGGCACCGGATATTCCTCGCTCAGCTATCTCAGCCGCTTCCCGGTCAATATCATCAAGATCGACCAGTCCTTCATCCGCTCCATGACCGGCGATACCCTGGATCTGCGCGAGCGCAGCCGCATGTTGATCGAAGGCATTGCCGCGATCTCGCACAAGATGAAATGCACCGTGGTGGCCGAGGGCATCGAGACCAAGGAACAATGGCGGGCGCTACAGGCAATCGGTGTGGATTACGGCCAGGGCTATCTGTTCGACCGGCCATTGTCCTTCGAAGATCTGCAAGCCCGGTTCGGAGACAATAGCGCGACACCGCCGAAATCCACGCCCATTGCCAGGATTGGACATCGGACAACGGCTTAGGACGAGACAACCCAGGCTGCCATTTCAGCAGGACAAGCACAACCAAACACAACGTGAGGAGGCCGAAGATGGGCTGTCGAAGAAGTGCATTCCGCCTTGCCGTCCTGTCCTCCATGGTGTTCATGACCGCCACAGCCATGGCGCAAGACAGCATCGTCTTTACCACGGAAGATTACCCACCTTACAATTTCAGGGAAAACGGGGTGGACAAGGGCGTCGGCTACGAACAGGTTGAAATGATTATGAAGGGTCTGTCGATCCCTTATACCATCGAGATGATGCCCTGGGCCCGCGCCATCGCGATGGCCGAAACCGAACCGATGACCTGCGTGTTTACCGCAGCCCATATCCCTGAGCGCGAAGGCCGCTTCAAATGGGTCGAGCCGCTGGCCATCGATCGCAATATCATCATGAGCCGCAAGGGCTCTGGCATTCAGGTGCACAATGTCGAAGAAGCCCGCAAATATATTGTCGGCACCCAGCGCGACGACTACACTCAGGCCCTTCTGGAACGGCATGATTTTCCCAGAATCGACCTCGCCGCCAACCTCGATCTGACCATCAAGAAGCTGGAAAGCGGCCGGATCGACCTCATGCCGGTCTCGGAAAAATTCTATCACAAGCTGGTGGACGAAGGGCATCCTCTGGAACAGCAATTCGTGCTGACCGAGCAGAAATTCGCCATTGCCTGCAATAAATCCATGCCTGATGCCCTGATGGCGCGGATGCAGGACGCGCTCGATCGTCTGATTGCCGACGGCACGCAAGCCAGGCTTTCGCGAGAATATGGCCTGTTGCAGCCTCAATAGCACGCGCAATCGGGGTTGACATGGCCCGCATTTCGCTGTCGTGAAGACCAACCGAAATACCGTTCGTGGAAAATGCGATGATCGTTCTTGCAGGGCTTGGCAATCCCGGCTCCCAATATGCCGGCAACCGCCACAATATCGGCTTCATGGCGCTGGACGCCATCCATCGCCGCCACAGCTTTTCGCCCTGGTCGAAGAAATTCAAGGCCGAGATTGCCGATGGCACTCTGGCGGGCGAAAAAGTGCTGCTGATCAAGCCGCAGACCTTCATGAACCTGTCAGGCGAATCGGTCGGCGAGGCGCTGCGCTTCTACAAGCTTGGACCGGAACAGCTGGTGGCGATCTATGATGAGCTGGATCTTCTACCCGGCAAGGCCCGCATCAAGCTGGGCGGCGGCCATGGCGGTCATAATGGCATCAAGTCGCTGGATGCCCATTGCGGCCTGAACTACCGCCGCCTGCGGCTCGGTATCGGCCATCCCGGCGATAAATCTCGGGTCCAGGCGCATGTGCTGGGCGATTTCGGCAAGCTCGACGCCGAATGGCTGGATCCTCTGCTGGAAACGCTGGCCGAAAACGCCGACATGCTAGTGCGCGGTGAAGACAGCCAGTTGATGAACAAACTGGCGCTTGCGACAGGGACGAAAGCGGACGAGGAAAAGCCCAAGCCCGCCAAACCGGCCAAATCCCACATTCATCAGGCCCGCAACGGGATACAGCCGAAAAAGCTTCCGGAAACCGGGCCGATGGCTGAGATGTTGAAGAAGATGTTTGGGCCGAAGAAGGATTAGGCAATGTCTGTTCAGGAGCAGGTAGACTGGGATATTTTCGATACTCTGACAGTCGACTGTCAGTTGACGGAAAGGGAAGTCACCGCAGGCAACAAGCTGAACTGGAAAAGCAAGTTTAAATTCAAAAAACTCTCAATATTTTACGTCTGCTATGTCGCCTTGATTTACATCCTGATGTTTTTGATTGATGCCAAACCAACATATTTCGATCTTTTTATGGTAGCGGCAGCAATTTTGGGGATCATAATTCTGGTATTATGCATCGTTCGGTTCACGTCCCAAAGGAGAGCAAAAGCCTATTTTCGGGCGACGCCGTCTTCCCGCCGCCCTGCCAAAGTGGGCTGGGACGCCAAAGGATTTTACAGCGCCAATGCAACAAGCCGGATTTTCCACGCTTGGAGCGATTTCATGTACTGGACCGAAGACACCGTAGTCCTGGTGCTGCTCTTTGCTGGGCCGCTGATGATCCCATTGCCCAAAAGCGCCCTGACAGATCGGCAATTGGAGGAACTAAAGGGCCACATTCAGACCGCCAAATTACCGAAAGCCAAACTGTTCCCCATTTGAGATAGAGATATCCCTTGTCTGAAACCGTAGTCATTCGCCCCGCAACGTTCGATGATCTGGAGGCCTTGCTGGCACTCTACAAGGACTTAAGCAGCAACAACGATTTTACCAACGTTGAACGGGTGCATAACACCTATGCAGCGATTCTCTCCCACCCTGGCCTGACAATTTTCGTTGCTCTCGACCGAGAAAGACCCGTAGCAACGGCTAGTTTGCTGATAACCCCCAACCTGACGCGCGGTTGCCGACCTTATGCTCTGATCGAGAATGTCGTCAGCGCTGCGACGCATAGAGGCCAGGGCTATGGCCGAGCGGTCGTTCTCCATGCCATCGATGCCGCCTGGAATGCTGACTGCTACAAAGTCATGCTGCTGACAGGCAGCACACGTCCCGAAATCCACCACTTCTACGAAACCTGCGGCTTTGTCCAGAACAAGACCGGCTATCAGATCCGCCGCACGTGAAGCCTATTCCTCCGGCTCAATCGTAAAGAGCAGCGGAAAGCCTGCTTCCTTGGCCAGATCATTGGCCTCGGTGGATTTGGTTTCGGCGATATCCCTGGTGCAAACCACCACCACCGCTGAACCAAAGCGGTGAGCGGTCATCATCACCCGGTTACCGGTTTCCTCACTCATCCGAAACACGGCTTTCAGCACGATGGTCACGAATTCGCGCGGGGTGTAATCATCATTGGTCAGGATGACCTTGTAGAGCCTGGGCTGCTCCAGCTTTGGCCGGGTTTTGACCTTTGGCTGCCCGACAATGACTTTTTGAGGCATTGGCTACTCCCATCGGCACACGCTCGCGTTACCATAATGCGAACCGCTCCCGGCTTCAAGCAATTGGCGCCAAGAAGCGGCAAAGCCTTGACCGGGCCGCTCCATTCCCCCATAGGCAAGGCAACAAAACCTTTACTGAGCACGGAAAACACCCATGGGCTTCAAATGCGGTATCGTGGGACTGCCGAATGTCGGCAAGTCCACCCTTTTCAACGCGCTGACCAGGACGGCTGCGGCCCAGGCGGCCAACTATCCGTTCTGCACCATCGAGCCGAATACCGGCGAAGTGGCCGTGCCCGATCCGCGCATGCAGACGCTGGCCACCGTTGCGGGCTCGAAGGAAATCATCCCGACCCGGATTTCCTTCGTGGACATTGCCGGTCTGGTGCGTGGCGCTTCCAAGGGTGAAGGCCTGGGCAACAAGTTTCTTGCCAATATCCGTGAAGTCGATGCCGTCGTGCATGTGCTGCGCTGCTTCGAAGATGACGACATCACCCATGTCGAAGGCCGGATCGATCCAGTTGGCGACGCCGAAACCATCGAAACAGAGCTGATGCTGGCCGATCTGGAAAGCCTGGAGCGCCGCACCGAGCAGACCCGCAAGCGCGCGGCCTCCAAGGACAAGGAATCGATGACGCTTCTGCCTGTCATGGATGGTGCGCTGAAGCTGTTGCAAGAGGGCAAGCCCGCCCGCCTGCTGTTGGCAAGCCTTGATGCCGAGGAACGCGAGGTGCTGAAAAGCCTGAACCTGCTGACCTCCCATCCGGTCCTCTACGTCTGCAATGTCGCCGAAGCCGATGCCGTAACCGGCAATGCCCATACCAAAGCCGTCGAGGAAATGGCCAAGGCACAAGGGGCGGAAACCGTAATCATTTCAGCGGCCATCGAAGCCGAAGTGGCGCAATTGCCAGACGAGGAAGCGGTCGAATTTCTGTCGGCACTCGGGCTGGAAGAAGCAGGTCTCGACCGGCTGATCCGCGCTGGCTATCACCTGCTCGACCTGATCACCTATTTCACCGTCGGCCCCAAGGAAACCCGCGCCTGGACCATTCCGCGCGGCACCAAGGCACCCGCCGCAGCTGGTGTTATCCACACGGATTTCGAACGCGGCTTCATCCGCGCCTTCACCATCGCCTATGACGATTACATCACCTACAAGGGTGAAGTCGGCGCCAAGGAAGCAGGCAAGGGCCGTGACGAAGGCAAGGAATATGTCGTGCATGACGGCGACGTCATCCACTTCCGCTTCAACACCTGATCCATATTGCGACGGTCTAACAATCAATCACAAGCGGGACGCTCATTCAAAAGCATCCCGCTTTTATTTTGCCCTTTAAAACGGTAGCCAACTGGGCAATATCAACCTGTTGGAGCGGTGTGGGTTACCGCCTCCTGCCATGAGGGGAGTGACTATGCGTTCGATATCCGTGCCTGTATTGTTTCTATCCGCTGTCCTGATGCATGGGCAGGCAAACGCCGCTGATATTACCTCGAAAGGTGCCAAGGACCTCAAGCAGCAGCTTTTGTCCACCCTGCCAGACGGCATGGTCAAGGACGCGAGCGCCATGACTGTGCGGGCGCGCAACAGCGCCTATGAGGTCCGGGTCAATACCATTGCGCTGTTCGGACTGGAGGCGATCAAGTTCACCAAGGCCGTGGGTCTCAACCCTATCGTCTCCCTCATTCGTCCGCTGGACGGTGGCCTTTGGCAATTCGACCAGGCAGGCGGGATCGATGTCAAAGGGCAGACCACGGAGAAAGGCACCAAGACCAACTTTCTCTTTTCGGTCGATTCCTACAGCATGACGGGGATCTACGATCCGACCATCACCTATCTACAGTCCGGCACCTACAAGGCCGAGGACATGCGGCTGCGATTGCAGACGGGTGACAGTTCGACGGACATACGCCTGGGCACGGTCAATTCCACAGTCCAGGGGACGAAGGACGATGATAAGACGATCACTGTTGCCAGCAGTGGCACCTTTACCAACCTCGTTGAAACCATCAGGGCTTCGAAAGCGGACCCTGCCGGTTTCCGCGCCGGTTCAGGCGAAAGCTCCGTGAAAATCGAAGGCGTTGCCTTCCAGCCGCTTCAGAAAATGATCGCTATCCTGGTCAAGAACTGGGACAAGCCACCAATGGATGAGGCTGAAAAGCGCATATTGATCCAGTTGTTCCGCTCGAATTTTCCCCTTTTCAAAACCATGTCCCAGACCGTTGTCTATCACGACATGCAGGTCGAGACCCCGCAAGGGCCATTCACCGCCAAGCGTTTCGGCATAGAGACAATGATCGACGGTATCAGTAATGGCGCCAGATTCGGCTTCGGCCTGGATCTCGTCGAGCCGCGGATGGTAGCGGGTCTTGTGCCGGCGGCCTATGTGCCGCTCATTCCCCAGACCTCGACGATCAAGGTGACGGTACCCACCGTCAACGCGGCGGATGGCATCAATTACCTGATGGACAATGTCGATTACGATCCCGCCCAGCCGCTGACACCGCCGCAAAAGAGCGAAATCAGCCGTCGCTTCTTTCCCGATGGCATCGCCACCATTGCCTATGACGGCACCCGCCTGACATCTTCCCTCTATGATGTAACAATCAACGGCAAAACTACGTTTGCCCTGACAGGCAACGACAAACCGCTGGCCGACGTAACCGTAACAGCACGCGATTTCGACAAGACCATTGCCTATCTCCAGACCAATGCCAAACAAACGCCAGAGCTGGGCCAGACAGCATTTTTCCTGCTGATGGCCAAAGGCTTTGCCCAGACACAGGAGGATGGCCAATTGCTTTGGCACGTGGAAACGGATCGCACCGGCCAGATCAAGGTCAACGGCAATGCTTTCAGTATTCCGGGCACCGCTCCAGGCACGCCTCCGGCACCGTAATTCTTGTATCTGTGCTATTAGGGTTCGGATACGCCCAGAGAGGATATTATGCAGACAGATAAATTATATTTTGAAGATTTTCCGGTTGGTACACGCCTGCCGCTTGGCCCCGTTACGGTGGATTTAAACGACATTATCCAGTTTGCCACAGAGTTCGATCCGCAGCCGATGCATCTCGATGCGGAAGCCGGTGAGGCCAGCATTCTCGGCGGCTTGGCGGCCTCTGGCTGGCATACCTGCGGGCTTTTGATGCGGATGATGATCGACAGCTATATCCTGCGCTCCTATTCCGAAGGCGCACCCGGCATCGACTTCGTGCAGTGGAAAACGCCTGTCCTGGCGGGTGATACCCTGAGCGGCTTTTCCCTGGTTGAAGAGGCCCGGCCATTGCGCTCGCGCCCGGGGATCGGTGTCATCACCAGCCGCCATGAGCTGGTCAACCAAAAGGGCGAAACCGTCATCGTCGCCCGCAATGCGGCCATGATGCGCCAGCGCCAACCGGCAGGAGACGTGGCATGAGAATGGTTGACCTGTTTCCCTTCGAGCAAAAAGTCGTGCTCGGCACCCGCCATTTCAACGCGGAGGACATTATCCGCTTTGCCACAAAATTCGATCCGCAGCCCTTCCATGTCGATGCGGAAGCGGCGAAGTCCTACGTCTTCGGCGGTCTCTGCGCCTCTGGCTGGCATACCTGCTCAGTCTGGATGCGGACCTTTCTCGACTTCATGGGCGAAGCCAACACCAAAGCCATTGCCGAAGGCGTGACACCGCCACGGCTTGGCCCCTCGCCCGGCTTTACCGATCTGAAGTGGCTGAAACCAGTCTATGCCGGAGATGACATTACCTATAGCCTGACGGCACAAAACAGCCGTGCGCTCAGATCGCGTCCCGGCTGGCACCTCCACGCCAGCGTTGCCGAGGGCATGAACCAACAGGGCGAGCCGGTGCTGCGCTTCGTCAGCACCGTTCTTGAACAGGAGAATGACAATGAACGTTCATGACTTTTCAGCCAAGGATATTACCGGCCGGGAGCGCAAGCTTGCCGAATTTGCCGGAAAACTGCTCCTGATCGTCAACACCGCCAGCAAATGCGGCTTCACACCGCAATATGAAGGCCTGGAGACCCTGCAAAAGCGTTTCAAGGACGATCTCGTCATCATCGGCTTTCCCTGCAACCAGTTTGGTGGTCAGGAACCGGGATCAGAAGCCGAAATCGCCAGCTTCTGCGACCTGAATTTCAATGTCAGCTTCCCGATGTTCGCCAAGATTGATGTCAAAGGCAACGAGGCCCATCCGCTTTACAAATACCTGACCCACGAAGTGCGCGGCATTCTCGGCACCGAAGCGATCAAATGGAATTTCACCAAATTTCTGGTCGGCCGCGACGGCATGCCGATTGCCCGCTATGCGCCGATCACCAAACCGGAGGAAATTGCTGATGATATCGCTAAGGCGGTGAAGGGTTAACAAGGATGGGCCGGATGCAGGACTTTCAGGCATTCCGGCCCAGCGATCCACGGCTTCGCGCCGTTTGCGCCCATAGTAGCCACAAATTTCCCCGCCATACGCATGACGAATTCGGCATCGGGCTGATCGTCAAGGGCGCACAAGTTTCGGCCTCAGGCCGGGGGCAGGTCATTGCTGAACCCGGGAATATCATCACCGTCAATCCTGGCGAAGTGCATGACGGCGCTCCGATCGGAGAGCATGGCAGGCAGTGGTTGATGATCTATATGGAGCCAGAGTATCTCGAAGAGATGCAGGCGGATTTGCAGGAGACCGGACAGGTCGAATTCGAAAAACCCGTCTTCGACAATCCGGGTTTGGCCGCTCGTTTTCAGCGGGCCTTTCAAGCCATGAGCGTAGGTAGTGATCCCGTGGCAGAAATGGTCCTTGAAGAATCGTTGCTGTGTTTGCTTGCACCGCTGATCGCTTGGCGAAGCAACCAGCCTCGACCGAAAGACCACCCCTCGATGCAGCGGGTATGGCAAATGATCTGCGACGATCCAACGGCAAACCCGTCGCTGCATGATCTGGCCAAGGTTGCCGATGCCAGCCGTTTTCAAACTCTACGGGCATTCCAGGCAATGACTGGCCTGACTCCCCATGCCTTCATTCTACAACAGCGCGCCAACCAGGCTCGCCGCCTGATCCTGTCGAGCAGGAACAGCCTGGCCGATATCGCCGCAGCCTGCGGCTATGCTGATCAAAGCCACATGACGCGGGAATTCAAACGCCGCTACGGGCTGACGCCTGCCGCATTTCGAGCTTGAGTACCTCTGCAATTCCATTCAAGACCAAAAGCCCAGGCGACAGCTAAAAAAGCGGAAGGATCAACACAACCCGGCCCGTTCATCATGCCCCTGGATTTTTATCTGACATCCTTCATCATCGTCGCAACACCCGGCACCGGGGCGCTTTACACCCTGAGTGTGGCGCTGTCCGGCGGATGGCGAGCTGCAACCATTGCCGCCTTCGGCTGCACGCTCGGCATTCTGCCCCATATGGCAGCAGCCAGCCTTGGGCTCGCAGCAATCCTTGCGACCAATGAAACCCTATTCCAGTCCGTCAAGATCGCCGGTGCCGCCTATCTGCTGTACATGGCGATTGGCCTTTGGCGCGTAAGCGAGATCAATATGAGCCAGGAGCCGCACCGGCATGACCGTGCCGGGCGGATTATAGGAAAAGCAGTCCTGATCAACTTGCTGAACCCAAAACTATCTCTGTTCTTCCTGGCATTTCTGCCGCAATTCGTTCACGGCAACGACCCGTTCGCCGTCAGGCAGTTTGCCCTCTGCTCAAGCATTTTCATGGCGATGACATTCGTCGTCTTCGCCATCTATGGCGGCCTGGCAAGCAGACTGCGCGATCACATCATCTCAAAGCCCAGAGCGGTAAAGGGCCTATACAGGAGCTTTTCCGCTGCATTCCTGTTGATGAGTATTAGACTGGCACTCGCCGAGCGATAACAAAGCCCGCTCAGCGATCAATGCCCGGAAAATTCCACCAGCGTGCGCACTTCCACACCCAGCGCTTCCAGCTTCTTGCGGCCGCCGAGATCCGGCAGGTCGATGACGAAGCAGGCGGAGACGACGTCGGCGCCAATCTGACGCAGTAGCTGCACTGCGCCGACGGCGGTGCCACCGGTAGCGATCAGGTCATCGACCAGGATGACCTTTTCGCCGGGCTGCACGGCATCGACATGCATTTCCATCTCGTCCACGCCATATTCCAGGCTATAGGCGATCCGCACCGTCGTGTGCGGCAGCTTGCCTTTCTTGCGGATCGGCACGAAACCGGCAGACAGCTGATGCGCCACCGCCCCGCCCAGAATGAAGCCGCGAGCCTCCATGCCGGCGATCTTGTCGATCTTCAACCCGGCATAGGGTTGCACCAGCTCATCGACGGCGCGGCGAAACGCACGCGGATTGCCGAGCAGCGTGGTGATATCGCGAAACACGATGCCGGGCTTGGGATAATCCGGAATGGAGCGAATGGCGGCGGAAAGTTCCTGGGAAATCTGTGTCATGGTCTGCCCGGCTGACGGAATTTCTAGTTGCGCCGGACCCTACTGCATTCTTCCTGAAATCGAAATGGATTTAAGACGCTGTCCAGAGGCAATGTGATCGCAGACAAGCCCTCTATCTTGATCAACACATTCACAAAAAACAGCAAAAGGCGGCCCGAAGGCCGCCTTTTGCGAATTTGCGTCATACCAAGGAGAAATCAATGTTCCTTGTTGGCATAAACCGATTTCTTGGTGAGGTAGACCAGGCCGGAGAAGATCAGCAGGAAGACCATGACCATGAAGCCAGTGCGCTTGCGTTCTTCCAGATGCGGTTCGGCAGCCCACATCAGGAAAGCCGAAACGTCCTTGGCATATTGGTCAACCGTCTGCGGCGCGCCATCGTCATAGGTCACCTGCCCCTCGCTGAGCGGCGGCGCCATGGCAAGTGCCGAGGCGGCAGAGAAATACGGGTTATAATGGGTGCCCTCGGCCACCGTCACGCCAGCCGGTGGGTCCTGATAGCCGGTCAGCAGCGCGTGGATATAATCCGGCCCGCCCTCCTGATATTGCGTGAAGATATCAAAGATGAAGGTCGGGAAACCACGCTCGATGCCGCGTGCCTTGGCCAGCAGCGACATGTCCGGTGGTGCGGCGCCATTATTGGCGGCAGCGGCGGCTTCATGGTTGGGGAAGGGCGACGGGAAATGATCCGAAGGCACGGCCTTGCGGGTATACATTTCGCCGGACGCGTTCGGCCCGTCTTGCACTTCGTATTCGGCGGCAAAGGTCTTCACCTGGGCCTCCGAATAGCCCAGGTCTTCCAGCGTGCGGAAGGAAACCAGGTTCATGGAATGGCAGGCGGAACAGACTTCCTTGTAGATCTTCAGGCCGCGCTGCAATTGTCCCTTGTCATATTTGCCGAAAGGCCCGGAAAAACTCCATTCCACCGGGGCTGGCTTATGAATGGGGTAATGGGGCGTTTCGCCTTCCGCATGTTCCTGCGCAAGCGCCGCGGAAAAGCCGAGACCGGTGGCGAATGCCAGCGACAGGAGGCTTGTGGCAAGCTTCTTCATTGAGTTTATCCTCTCCCTGCCTGTCTCAGACATGCGCTTCGGTTTTGCCGGCTTTGGCCAGAACAGCCTCGGTAATGGAGTTCGGCACGCGCCTTGGCGTTTCCAGCAGACCGAGCAGCGGCATGATCACCAGGAAAAAGCCGAAGTAATACAGCGTCCCGAACTGTGCCATGGTGGTGAATGTATCCGTCGGCTGACGTGAACCGAGCCAACCCAGCAAAATGCAATCGGCGACAAAGATCCAGAAGAACAGCTTGTACCAGGGACGGTAAACGGCGGAACGCACCTTGGACGTATCCAGCCAGGGCAGGAAGAACAAGACGATGATCGCCCCGAACATCACCAACACGCCGCCCAGCTTGGAATCGATGAACAGCACGTTGAAGGTGATGGCACGCAGCATGGCGTAGAACGGCAGGAAGTACCATTCAGGCACGATATGTGCCGGGGTCTTCAACGGATCGGCCATGATGTAGTTGTCGGGATGGCCAAGGAAGTTCGGCATGTAGAAGATGAACCAGGCATAGGCGATCAGGAAGATCGACACGCCGAAGGCGTCCTTCAGCGTCGCATAGGGCGTGAACGGCACCGTGTCGGTCTTTGACTTCACCTCAACCCCGGTAGGATTGGTCTGCCCGGTGACATGCAGTGCCCAGATATGCAGGATAACCACGCCTGCGATCATGAAGGGCAGCAGGTAATGCAGCGAGAAGAAGCGGTTAAGCGTTGGCTGATCGACGGCGAAGCCACCAAGCAGGAAGGTCTGGATCCACTCGCCCACATAAGGAAAGGCCGAGAAGAAGCCGGTGATAACGGTTGCACCCCAGAAGGACATCTGGCCCCAGGGCAGAACGTAGCCCATGAAGGCAGTCGCCATCATCAGCAGGAAGATCACCACACCGAGAATCCAGAGGATTTCGCGGGGCGCCTTGTAGGACCCATAGTAAAGACCGCGGGCGATATGCAGGTAGACGGCGATGAAGAAGAAGGACGCGCCATTGGCATGCATATAGCGCAGCAGCCAACCATGGTTGACGTCGCGCATGATCTTTTCGACGGAGTTGAAGGCGACCGTGGTTTCAGCGGTATAATGCATGGCCAGCACGACGCCGGTCAGGATCTGCACGACCAGCATCACGGCCAGCATGGCACCGAATGTATAGGCGTAGTTCAGATTGCGCGGCACGGGAAAAGCAATGAAACTATCATAGACCAAGCGCGGCAAGGGTAGCCGCTGATCGATCCACCGTGTCAGCCCGCTCGAAGGCTGGTAACTGGAATGCCCACTCATCAATCTCTCCCCCTCAGCCGATCTTGATCACGGTATTGGATACGAACCCATAATTTGGAATATGCAGGTTTTCCGGCGCCGGACCTTTGCGAATACGGCCAGCCGTATCGTAGACCGAGCCATGGCAGGGACAGAACCACCCGCCATATTCCCCGGCCTGACCAAGCGGTACGCAGCCGAGATGGGTGCAGGAGCCGATCATCACGATCCAGTTTTCCTTGCCCTGCCCCGCCGAGCGGGCAAGATCGGTCGCCTGGGCGTCGTCGCCGGCATTGGCGTTGCGCGCCACCGGGTCCTTCAGCTGGGCAATCGGCACGCCCTTAGCCTCTTCCACTTCCTTGTCGGTGCGGTTGCGGATGAAGACCGGCTTGCCACGCCACTTCACCGTCAGCGACATGCCCGGCTGAAGCGCCGAGACATCCACCTCGATAGAGGCCAAAGCCAGGGTCGAGGCATCGGGTCGCATCTGGTCGATAAAGGGCCAGGCCACAGCCGCAACGCCAACTGCGCCCGCCATGCCGGTGGCGAGATAGAGGAAGTCGCGGCGCGTCGGCTCGCCCGCGCCCATGCCTCCGCTCGCAGTTTCAGTCTGTGTATTGTGTTCGCTCACGGTCAAACCATCCTCTTCGCATCGCCTGCGACAAACCGTTGGAGCGCCATGGGTCACTCTCACCCGCAAAGGACGCTCGATCACTTTTCATCCACCGCAATACCCGTTCAACGAGCAGGTCCTACGGCAGCGGTCCCCCTGACGGCATCCATGACGCCACAAAATCGCCATGGATTCTCCGCCTCCAAGTCAATTTCTATGCGCGCTGGTGAAATCTGTCCAGTGTTCAACCGCATCAGAGGCAACATGTCGCGGAAAACTTTAGGAAAACCAGGGATAAAAATTCCCCTGCAATTGCAGGGATTTGCGCTTTATCAAGAGCCAGGACACGAGAAGAGCCCTGTTTTTCACGCTTTTGGCTGCGAACCTGATTTGAAAAAAGTCAAGACTTGTGCAATGCGCAAGTGACTGTTGCGCTGCAAAATTTTCGTGATCTGCATGTGTGATCGTTGTGAGTTGACCTCGGGATTTTGGCGGTCTCGTTATGAAGCCCAAAGGTGCAGGCTTGATTGCAGGATATTGTCTTTTCGGAAATCAGGTTCCGTGCCATCTGACAGGCCGTATGCACGGTGCTGGAAGCATGGGACGACAACCGGAACCGGCTTGAAAATAAAATCATGTAACAAATAGAAAGTGTTATAGAAGCGCAGTCGACACCCTATAGGCTGCATGACACTGCAATCCCGCAAAAGGCAAGAAGATGAAATCGATGCTGCTGCACATCATGGCAACCCTGCTCGTGCTTGCCCTTGGCGTCTTTGCCCTGCGTTACACGACCAGTTTCTGGGGTGCGGGGGTGATCTATAGCCTCCAGCTGCACGCCGGGCTGGCCATGTTGCTCATGGCGCTGTTCTGCCTGGCGCTGCGCCCCGGCCTGTTCACCATGACCCTTCTGGCCGCCACACTGTTTATCGCCGGACATGCCGTCTGGATGATCTGGGCCACCCTGCCGCCAACACCCCGGGTCGATCTGGCGCGCATGCAGCCGTTCAGGGTCCTGTCCTTCAACGTGCTGGGCGATAACCTGGAAAACGGCGGCGCGATTACCGATTACATTCTCGAATCGGGTGCTGACGTCGCCTATGTGATGGAGGCGGCCCCCGTTTCCCTGCATCTCGACCGGCTGGTGAAGACCTACCCTTATCGGATCGGCTGCGGCGAGCACACGCCGACCTGCGACCTGATGCTGTTGTCGAAATATCCGCTCGATATGGTCTATGTCGGCAATCTCAGCGATCTCAGGCGCGACCGGTTCGCCATGGCGAAAATCCAAGTCGGCGGCACCGCCCTGCATCTGGCCGCCGCGCATTTGAGCAAGCCCTATTTCGACGGCTACCACATGGAGGAACTGGGAGAACTGGGCGACGTCTTGAGCGGCATTGACGGCCCGCTGCTGCTGGCTGGCGATTTCAACGCCTCGACGCTGGCACCCGACATGCAGAAACTGCTGAAAGTCACCGGCATGACCACGACCGGGTTGGAGCCCGCCACCTGGCCAATCATCGGCGGCGCCTTCGGCGTGCCGATCGACCATATTTTCATCCGCAGCCCGCTGATGGCGGCGAAGCTGTCACGCATTCCCTCGAATTTCGGCTCCAACCATTATGGATTGATCACCGATCTGTTGCTGCCGAAGGGGTGAAGTTGAAGGAAAGCGGCCCCGGATGCCGGAGCCACTTTTGTTTTCAAGAGGAGGCGGAAAAACCTTCATGATAGGCGACGATCCCCGACGTCACCGATCCATCAAGCGACAAGGCAAGGAAATGCTCAGGAGCAGCCCCCGGCAGAACCAGCGCCTTGTCGTGCTCGAAACCGAAGCGACGGTAAAGGCTAGGCGCACCTAGAACGACACATCCCTTTGCTCCACATCGTTTCAGCCGCAAAAGCCCATTTTCAATTAGTCCGCTTCCGATCCCCTGCCCCTGTCGATCCGGTAGGACTGAGACCGGACCGAGGCCGAACCAACCAGAATGAACACCGTCGATCGTGACAGAGGAAAAGGCCAGATGACCGACCACATCCAGATCGGCCACAGCAACCAGCGAAACGGCCAAAGCGTCCGCTGCACGAAGGGCGTTAATAATCGCCGCTTCGGTTCCGCTGCTGTAGCGATTGGACTTGAAAGCTTCTTGCGTGATCTGGTGTATCCTCTGCAAATCGCACGCTGCTTCCAGACGAAATGTCAGTTCCATCGCTTTATCCCCTATCGATTGTCGAGTTGTGATCGAACGGAGCGACGACCCTTCTCGGAAATCCGATAGGGACTGGAGGCTCTGGATTCGATGAGACGCTTGCGCCGGAGTTTGGAGAAAATCTCCAAGGTACAGTCGGTCAACACGTGACCGTCACGGGTAAAGCAGATGATGTCGGTAATTCGCCCATTGCCAGAGCGTTGATAGTGGACAGCACCACCTTGGGCGAGCACGTGAAGAACGCGCTGCTCAATACGAGAAATATTCATGATGAGAACCTGAGAAAAGCATCCACACGGCATCGCAATCCAAGACAGCGCGTGTCCTGAATGCCGATGCGGCTAGATGTCTCGACGAATCGAGACAATCAGCGGATGATCACAAGCTCCAACATCTACAATTCCTCATCTTTCGCAGACGACAAGAGGTTTTCTAATTGCCTGGCAACCCACCGTCAAGTTTTACACGTTGCTATCGCCCGAGATCAAGGACGGACGCCAAGCATTGAGCGCTCAGGCTCGTCACTCTCCTCGCCGCCAAGAAATCCGCCCGATTGACGCGCCCAAAGCTCGGCGTAGAGCCCGCCCCGCTCCACCAGTTCGTCGTGGCTGCCCTCTTCGATGATACGGCCCTGGTCGATCACCACCAGGCGGTCGAGGCTGGCGATGGTGGAGAGGCGGTGGGCGATGGCCAGCACGGTTTTGCCGCTCATCAGCTGTTCCAGATTGGACTGGATGGCGGCTTCCACTTCCGAATCGAGCGCCGAGGTTGCCTCGTCCAGCACCAGAATTGGCGCGTCTTTCAGCATAACCCGGGCGATGGCGATCCGCTGGCGCTGGCCGCCGGAGAGTTTCACGCCGCGTTCGCCGACATGGACGTCAAAGCCGGTCCGGCCACGCTGATCGACGAGTTTTTCAATAAAGCCCAGCGCCTCGGCCTGGTCGGCGGCAGCGCGTAACTGCTCTTCGCTCGCCTCATCGCGGCCAAACAGGATGTTGTCACGGATCGAGCGGTGCAGCAGGGCTGTATCCTGCGTGACCATGCCGATCTTGCCTCGCAGGCTTTCCTGCGTCACCTCGCGCAAATCCTGTCCGTCAATTCGGATGCCACCGCCCTCGACATCGTAGAACCGCAGCAAAAGGTTGACCAGCGTCGTCTTGCCAGCCCCGGAGCGCCCGACAATACCGACCTTCTCGCCAGGCTTGATGGTCAGCGACAGATGATCGATGGCCCCCTTCTGCTTGCCGTAGTGGAAAGACACATCCTCAAAGCGGATTTCCGGTCCGGTGACAGTGAGCATCTTGGCATCGGGCCGATCCTTCAGGCCGATGGGCTGGGAAATCATCTCGGCGGCGTTCTGGATCGTGCCGATATTGCGCATCATGCCGTTCAACTGGGTCATCATCCGGTTTAGGAGCATGCTGAGGCGCAGCACGAGGCCAAGGGTAAACGCCATGCCACCCGCCGTCATCGCCCCTGAAAACCACCGATCGATGCAGACGGCGGCAATCATCAGGATCATGCCGCCCGACAGCAGCGCCAGCGAGGCGCGCACCCCTGTGATCAGCCGGGTAAAGGGTGCCTGTGCCGCCTGGAACCGCTCGAACCCGGCGCGGATGTAATGATCGTTCTGCCGTTCGCGGGCAAACAATTTCAGGGTCTGGATATTCGCATAGCTATCGACCAGCCTGCCGGTCAGTGCCGAGCCTGCTTCGGCGGTGTCGCGGGCATGGCGGCGGATGCGCGGCACGAAATAGCGGGCCAGCACCGCGAAAACCAGCACCCAAATCCCGATAATCGCTGCCAGCACCCAGTCCAGTTGCGCCAAAAGCGCCATGGTGGACATCGTGTAGATCACCATGAACCAGGCAACTTGCAGCAGCGAGGTCAGGAGATCGCCTGTCGCCTGCCCACCGGCCCAGACTTTGGTGGCAATCCGTCCGGCAAAATCATTGTGGAAGAAGCTCAGCGATTGGCGCGCAACATGCACATGGCTTTGCCAGCGCACCAGATTGAGGAAATTCAGCACCACGACCTGTTCTTCGACCAACGCGCTCAGTGTGATCACCGCAAATCGCACGAAGACAACAACGGCGGCAATGCCCAGCAATTCAAGCCCATGCTCACCGAGCAGCCCCTGCCAGCCCGCGGCTTTGGGGACGGTATCGATCAGATCCACCAGCCGCCCCACGAACCAGAACATGCTGGCCTCCATCACCGCCACCGCACCGCCAAACAGCGCCATGGCAAAAAATGCCCACTTGGCCTGGCGCACGTAAAACCACACGAACGCCGTGGTGCCCCCCGGTGGGCAAAGATCCGCACGCTCGGTAAAGGGATCAACCCAGCGTTCGAACAGGCGGATGATAGCGGAAATCAGCATGGAGCGGGACCTCACGGATATAGCCGGGACGAGTCGGCATTGCCCGCAAGTTAGGGCGGTTCTGGGTCAGGACAAAGGTGCTGGTGTCAAAGCGCCGGTTATATTTGCGTGATCGTCTGATAGCGGGACCGCAAAAAGCGGCGGATCACTCCGCCGCCGTGTCCTGCACCTCGTTGGCCTCGTCGGCCAAAAACCCGCCCGACTGGCGGTTCCACAGATCGGCATAGACGCCGCTCTGGCTGGCGAGCTGGTGATGGGTGCCGGTCTCGATGATCCGGCCCTTGTCCAGCACCACCAGACGGTCCATTTCGGTCAGTGTCGATAACCGATGTGCGATGGCGATCACGGTCTTGCCCTCCATCAGGGCAAACAGGCTCTCCTGAATGGCGGCCTCTACCTCAGAGTCAAGCGCCGAGGTCGCCTCGTCCAGCACCAGGATCGGTGCGTTTTTCAGGAAGACCCGGGCAATGGCAATCCGCTGACGCTGGCCGCCGGATAGTTTCACGCCGCGTTCACCCACCTGCGCATCCAGTCCAACCCGGCCCTGCATATCGACGAGGTGCTCGATGAAGTCCCAGGCGTTGGCGCGCTTGGCTGCCTCGACCACTTCGGCATCGCTGGCATCCGGGCGGCCATAGGCGATGTTGTCGCGGATCGACCGGTGCAGCAGCGAGGTATCCTGGGTGACGACGCCGATCTGACCGCGCAGGCTATCCTGGGTCACTGCCCCGATATCCTGTCCGTCGATGGTGACGTGGCCCTTTTCGACATCGTAGAACCGCAGCAGCAGGTTCATCAGCGTCGTCTTGCCAGCGCCAGACCGCCCAACCAGTCCGACCTTTTCGCCAGCCTTTATGGTCAGCGAGAAATCGTCGATCACGCCGCGCGTCTTTCCATAGTGGAAGCGGACCTTGTCATAGACAATCTCGCCCTTCGGCACGGTCAGCGGCTTGGCATCGGGCTTGTCGGTAATGTCATGCGGCTTGGTCATCATCTCCATGCCGTCATAGACCGTGCCGATATTTTCAAACAGCGCCGACACTTCCCACATCACCCATTGCGACATGCTGTTGACCCGCATGGCAAGCCCGATGGCAATGGCGATAGCACCGACCTGGATCGAGGCCGTCAGCCACAGCCAGACGGACAGCGCACCGATCAGGAAGATGACCGTGCAATTGTTGAGATAGACCAGAACCTGAAACAGCGTCACCTTGCGCATCTGCGCATGGACGGATTGCAGGAATTCGTCCATCGCGCCCTTGGCATAGTCCTCCTCCCGCCGTGTGTGGGAGAACAGCTTAACCGTGGCGATGTTGGTATAGCTATCAACGATCCGTCCGGTCATGGTCGAGCGGGTATCGGCCTGGAGCGCTGCAATCTTGCGCAGCCGCGGCACGTAATAGGTGACGATCGAGATATAGATGCCAAGCCAGATCAGCATCGGCACCAGCAGGCGCAGGTCGGCAGAGGCGATCACCACCAGCATCGAGATGAAATAGGTAATGACATAGACGAAAACGTCCAGCACCTTGACCACGGTTTCGCGCACGGCCAGCGAGGTCTGCATGACCTTGGTCGAGACCCGGCCCGAAAACTCATTGGCGAAAAACGTCATGGAATGGTTGAGCAGGAAGCGATGCATCTGCCAGCGGGCAATCATCGGGAAATTGCCCAGCAGCGTCTGATGCACGATCAGCGAATTGATCGTGGCAATGCCCGGCAGAAATACCAGGACCAAGGCCCCCATGCCCACCAGCCGCCAGCCCTCGGTTTGCAGGAACGTATCGCGGTTGGCATGCGAGAGCCAGGTGACGATATCGCCGAGAAACTGGAAGAGCATCACCTCGCCCACCGCAATCAGCATCACCAGCACGGCCATCAGCGCCAGCCAGCCGGCAGCGGGCCTTGTATAATGCCAGATGAAACGGAAAAGGCCCTTGTGCGGCAGGCTGGGTTGCTCGGCCGGATAGGGATTGAGTTGGCGTTCGAACCAGGTAAACATCTTCAGTCTCCATCAGCTTGCCGGACCGATATAGCGCGTATCGCGGCAAAGCAACCGGGATATGGCAAGCTCAATCGGTAAACGGCGGCCAACCGCGAAAGGGCCAGCCGATTGGCGGCATGACCGCCTGACTGCAAAGATTCAGGCGAAATCAGCCATGGGATTGAGAAAGACATCGCCTCTTGCAAAGGTTACAGGTCGGGCAAAAGCGCAGTTCAGGCGATGGCGTTTCGGTGCGTTCAAGGAAAAGTCGAGAGGGCTCAGCGCTGCCGGAGAATTCGTGCAGCGGGGTGGCGCATCCAGTGGATATCGGTCATGCGTGCCTCCCTGTCTCGAGTGAAGATGCACTTTCAATAAAGACGCAGCGGGAAATTGAAAAGTCGCAATCGGAACGGCACCCTGTTTTGCGGTCGCACTGTTGCCCATCGACAACAGACAGGCCGCAGCGAAGCCGATATTCAAACGCCATGACCAATAGCATCACCGGCACCTCCCCCTCCACGCTCCGCATCGCCCTTTACCAGCCGGATATTCCCGGCAATACCGGCACGATCCTGCGGCTCGCCGCCTGCCTGGGCCTGGGTGTCGATATTATCGAGCCTGCCGGTTTCGACCTGTCGGACCGCAATCTGAAGCGGGCGGGAATGGACTATCTCGCCGCCGTCACCCTCACCCGGCATGTCAACTGGGCGCAATTTGAGGATTGGCGCAAGAACAGCGGGCGCCGGCTGGTTCTAGCCTCCACCAAGGCGGCCATGCCCTATACCGAACTTGCCTTCCAGCCCAACGATATCCTGCTGTTTGGCCGTGAAAGTGCCGGGGTCCCCGACCATGTCCATGACGGCGCCGATGCCCGCATCCTGATCCCGATGGTCGAGGGCCAGCGCTCCATCAATGTCGCCATGTCGGCAGCGATGATCACCGGTGAGGCGCTGCGCCAAACACGGGGCTGATCCCAAAAATTGCCCGATTTTACAAATGCTTTTATCACGATAAGCGCCAGAGTGGCTTATGCATGGACATTTGGCTTTGCGCAAAGCCAGCCGGTTCAGCCTGTGCTATCATTGATAGCTGGATTTGCAATCATGAGCCAATACAGCTTTTTCGTTAGTGCAAAAAAAATAAAGTAACAGTTGCTAATCGAATTGCGCGCCCATAAGTTGCAACGCAACAAAACACATGGGAGAAGACCAATGTTCGAGACAGCCTTCACCTTTGGCTTGACCCAATTTGCCCGATCGCTCTCGCTGCCAGAAAGGCTGCAAAAGCGGCCCTTGCGCAATGCCGCGCTGGAGCCCTGGCGTTTGCGCAACAGCAGCCTTGACGCGCTCTATTACGACATCAGAGCACTGACCTCTGATGAGGCCTTCTATATCAGCGACGCGCTGGCCGCCGAAGGGCTGATCATGATCGTGCCGCCCACTGGCCAGGGCATGTTGACGCTGTGCGAAACGGTGGATGAATATCTGCTGCGCGGTGGCCGCGAGGTGCGGGCCATGGCGGTGGCCGGCATTGGCGGCTCCGCCGCTGGGGCTGCCGCCTTCGCCCGCAATGTCGCCGACGCCATCAAGGCGCCGGTCTGCGCGGTGGTTTCCGGCTATGGACTGGGCGATGTCGTCGCCGAGGCCCTGGGCGGCGCTTTCTTCTTTGGCCCGCTGGGCTTTCTGCGCCGCAATTTCGAGATGATCGACGATCTGGTCGGGCGCCCGCAATTCGGTGCCTACCAGCGCCGCCCGAAACCATCACAACCGCCGCGCCGCACCAGTCTCGATGCCGATACGGTCCAGGCGCTGCTGTGCCACCCGGACCTGCGTTTCAACCTCGTCACTGGCCATTCCAAAGGCAACCTGATCGTTGCTGAAGCGCTGAACGCCATTGAAAAAGAAGCACCCGAGCGGCTTACCATCCTGGCGGAGCGGTTACAGATCATCACCTTCAGCACGCGCGTCGGGCTGCCCGCGCCGTTTTCGCCACCCTTGGCGATCATCGGTGAACTCGACTGGTACGGCGAATTGAATGCCACAGCTAAGGTGACCAATATTGTCCGCGTCGCACGCGCTGGCCATTCGACCAACACATCGCTGCCGGGAGCGCTGAAAATCACCGATCTTTTGGCGCAGACGTTGTCCGCGTCACCCGCCAATGTCTCGGACACGGCGAGCACAGCCGCACTGGTTGAAAATGCAATTCCGCCGCTTCTGGCTCTGGTCGTTCCGCCTGTCGTGCCTGAAGCCAACGCCCCCCAAGCCAGCGCAATGAACGACAATGACAGAAACGATGATGAAAGAGTTATCGTTGAGGAGCCGGTTTCATTGGAACCGGAGCTGGAGCCATCTGTCGAACCCATCGACGCGGTGGCAGCCGACAACACGCACGACGCCATCCCGCCACAGTCAGCCGATGCCCCGCTCTCCGAGCCGGTCACCCCTGAAGACAATACAGACACTGCACAGATGCTGGCTCCTGACGATTTGGTTCCCGAAGCGCCTGTCCAAACGATTTCCGAGCCTGTCGCTGTCGCCAATACGCCCGCGCCCGTTAAGCAAGCCAGCAATCAACCAGGCAATACCCGCAAGCGCAACAGATCGCGCAAGCGGTAAGGCGTGTTTGCAAGAGCCATCACCTTGGCACGGCTGTTACATAAACAGCTGTGCGAGGCTCTTCTGCTGGCTGTTGGCAATGCTGAGGCTAGCGGTCTGCAACTGGGATTGGACGCTTTGCGCCGAAAGCTTGGTGGCTTCCTCTTCCATATCGGCATCGGTCAAGCGACCAATGCTGACCGTGGCGGTATCCTGTAGATCTTTCATCAAATCGGAGCTGTTGGAAATCCGGTTCTGGGTGGCGCCCACGGCGGCGCTGGCATCGGTGATGCTGGAAAGGATCGATTGGGTGGCGCCGATCATCGCGTCGATCTGCGCATTCGACGTATCATCAGAAATGGCAATTTCCGCAGCAGTCGGCGCGGCTGGCGTCTGGGAACCGACATTCAGCAGATAATATTCGTTAGCACTTCCATTGGCGCCAATGGTCAGCGTCGAGCGCGTCAGAATACCATCGCTTGCATCGTTTTTGCTGGTCAGTACGCTTTGCGCAGTGTCGAAATTGGTGACGTTGACGGCCAGATTGCCGCTGCCGTCCGAGCCGACCGAAGACACCATCGAGGTCACTTTCGGTGACTGGTTGGCATCGAGCGCCAGCCAGTTCTGGCCGTTGAAGCTGGAGGAGTCCGCCACGGTTAAAAGCTGGTCCTTGAGCTGGCTGATCTCGTCATTGATCGCCCCTTTGTTGGCACCAGCCGCCTTGGAAGCAATCAGCTTGGCCTGAATGTCGGAAACCAGCCCCGTCGCCTGCTCCAGCCCAAGTGCGGCGGTATCAGAGACGGCAGCCGACAGAGCGGTGGCATCCTCGGCGCTCGACAGCGACAGGCTGTCGGATTTCATCGTCGTGGCAATCGACCAATAGGCAGCGTTATCAG
Source organism: Gillisella vitis (assembly GCF_021559775.1). Classification (GTDB taxonomy): domain Bacteria; phylum Pseudomonadota; class Alphaproteobacteria; order Rhizobiales; family Rhizobiaceae; genus Allorhizobium; species Allorhizobium ampelinum. The sequence continues at coordinate 2,223,550 of NZ_CP056047.1, forward strand.
AGGCGTCATCGACCTTCTTGCCGGTTGCAACCTTTGTCTGGGTCGCTTCAAGCGCCTTCGAAGACCCGCTCAGCAGAGACAGGGCCGATGCAGACGTGGAATTAATCGATACGGAATCCATGCTGCCCCCTTCAACGCTGTGGGTTTCAAACCGCATGACTGGCGCTTTGAAGAAAAATACCCCACAATGTAAGGGATTTATAATCTACAAGATATTTCCATCACCTTTCAGCAAAGATTGCAATTTTAACGATTAAGAAATTTTCAACGCCAGGCTGCTGAAAGGTGTGCGGAATCGTACCCCACTTCAATCCGCAGACGACAAGCGCCGCATGGTGAATTCAATGGCATCGCCCTCCAATTGCCGCCAGCTTTCCACTTCGGTCCAGTAGGCGGCTTTGGGAAAGGCATCGAACCATTCCCGTGCCTTGGCCCGGGCCTCTTCCCGGTTGAGGCGAAAGGTTTCCCGAATGAAGGGCGAGGCATCGCGTATCGCCTGCCCCCGTTCTTTTGTCTGTCGATCACGGTGGCGGGCAATCTGCCGTTTCAGGCCGTCGAGCGGCGGAAGAGGACGCTTTCCTGTCATGGTGAGAATCCTTTCTAGACCCGGCCTTTCTAGACCCGGCCTTTCGAGACCCGATGATAAGCCATGCGCGATGGTTTTTCCAGTATCAGGTGGTTTGGCGGCGATGGCACAACCGCGCTGGATCTGATAGTCAGCGTGCTTCGATCAACACGCCGGGATCTGATGAAAGCGGCGACAGGGAGAGCATATGCAACGGCCCATTCTGCCCAAAGGCTTGCCTGACGATATCGAGGTAAAGAAGGCCACCGCCCGCGCCTGGTTCGAAAGCCTTCGTGACCAGATCTGCCGGTCCTTCGAGGCGCTGGAAGACGAATTAACCGGCCCCTTGAGCGATCGTGCGCCCGGACGCTTCACGCCTAAGGATTGGCAGCGTGAAGAAGGCCTCGGCGGTGGCGGGCGCATGTCGATGATGAACGGCCGGGTGTTTGAGAAGGTCGGCGTTCATACCTCCACGGTGCATGGCGAATTTTCGCCGGAATTTCGCAAGCAGATGCCGGGTGCCGAGGAAGACCCACGGTTCTGGGCCTCGGGCATCTCGCTCATCGCCCATCCCTGCAATCCGCATGTTCCGGCGGTGCATATGAACACCCGCATGGTGGTTACCACCAGCCAATGGTTCGGTGGCGGGGCGGATCTGACCCCGGTGCTGGATCGCCGCCGTACCCAGGAGGATGCCGATACCGTTGCCTTTCATGCCGCTCTCGAAGCCGCCTGTGCGGCCCATCCTGACGTCGCCGATTATCCGCATTACAAAGCCTGGTGCGAGGAATATTTCTTCCTGCCGCACCGCCAGGAACCGCGTGGCATCGGTGGAATTTTCTTCGACTGGCTGCATGCCGGGGAAAAATTCGATCTCTGGGCCGCCAATTTCGCCTTCGTGCAGGATGTCGGACGCCAGTTCGCTGCCGTCTATCCCGATCTGGTCCGGCGCAACTTTAACACACCATGGACCGAAGAAGACCGGGAAGAGCAGCTGGTGCGCCGTGGCCGCTATGTGGAGTTCAACCTGCTCTATGACCGAGGCACGATTTTCGGCCTGAAGACCGGCGGCAATGTCGAATCGATTTTGTCGTCGCTGCCGCCGCTGGTGCGCTGGCCTTGAGGCGGAAATCTGCTTCAGAATGGGTCTGATCGCAGCAGAAACCCCATAATTATAGGGTCTTTTGCTGCGATAACGTTCAATTCATATTTTCTTGATTAACAAAAACTGCATTACAGGCCCATTAATCGAAAATTAACATTGGCATGTCGCGTTCCCGTGTTATCCTGTCGCCTATGGAATGAGGAGGAGGATTGCAATGGCTACGCACAGCATGACTATTCCCACGGACATGACGAATTCCGCAGATCGGACCGGTCGCGACCGACTGATCGACACCGCGGAACTCATCGATCGCATGGCGCATGACCTGAAAGCGTCCAGCGATGCCAACCTGCCGCATTGCTACTTTGTCGAACAGGCAAAATTGCGGCTTGCCGGCCTTCATGGCCGCGAACACCGCTCCAACGACGCCCATAAGATGGTCAGCAAAAACACGGTCAACGGCTCAAGCTCGGTGTTTTACGCCTGGGCGATGCCGGAATAAATGGTCTTGCGAAACAATAGCTTATGAAGGGATGGACATGTCCCTTCATAGCAATGGGAAGAGAGCGAAAAGCCGCCAGGCGCGGCGTTTAGCAAGCTTCATGCGATAATTCCTAAATAACAGAAAGCACTGACCTTTGAGGGGTCGTTGCCAGCGACACCTCACCGCAGCAATGCTTCGGGAGGAAAGAACCATGAAACAATTCGAATGTGGACGTCTCGTACCCGGTTGCGAATGGCATACGCATGCCAAGGAAGAAGCCGAGGTGGTGCATCGTGCGGTTGACCATATCCGCATGGTACATGGAGACAGCGTGATCCGAGACAATATTGTCCCGACGGTCCGAGCGCGGATTATCGAAACCGGCGGCAGCCCCATGAAGGCAAACCGCCAAGCGGATGACAATTCCGCCAACCACGCCGCGTAATAACAATCAACCCGACGGCGTCACCGCCTCTTTAAGCCGGGAAAGAAGCTTTTCCCGGCTGAAGGTGAAATTGGCTTGAACCCAGCTGTCTTCCAGTGTCGCAAGCACCCGACCAATCTCCGGTCCGGGCGCAAGACCGGCGGCAATGGCATCACTGCCGGTGATGGGAAAGACTGGCTTTTCAAAAGCTTGCGCCCGTTGCAGCAGCCTAAACCAGCGGGCTGACGCCGCCATGCTGGTGGCATCCCCTTCTGCCTTGGCACGGGCTGAAGCCAGCGACAGCTTCAATTGCGCGATAATTCCGGGCTTGTCGTGCCGATAGAGCAACCGGTCGAGAGCAAGATCGACCATGTCGTCCTTGATCTTCGGCGCGGTGGCAAAGCGCTGCAAAAACTCCGCCTCGGCCCGCGACAGTTTCAGCCGCTCGGCCAATCCCTTCATCCGCTCAGGGTTATCAGGCACCATTGCCACCAGCCGCAACAGTGGCTCCGGTTGCCAGTTCAGGGCGATTTGCGTGGCGATCAGGCCCGGAATGGCATCGATCCCCCATTTTTCGGTTTCCGGCAGGATCGCCGTCAACACGCCCGATTGACGCATCCACAGCAGCGCCCGGCCCGGGTCTTTTGCCGAGAGCAGCTTTTTCGTCTCCGACCAGACCCGCTCGGCAGACAGCCGGTGCAATTCGTCACGCGCCGCCGCACAGGCCCGCAGGCCGTCGGCATCCGGGCGTCCGCGCCCATACCAGGCAAAAAACCGGAAGAAGCGCAGCACCCGCAGATAATCCTCGGCAATCCGCAGGCGGGCATCGCCAATGAACCGCAGCGTGCCGGTTTGAAGATCCGCCAGCCCGCCGACCGGATCGATGACCTCGCCAGACGCCGTGGCATAAAGCGCGTTGACGGTAAAATCCCGCCGCTCGGCGTCCACCTGCCAATCGGTGCCGAACGCCACCTCGGCGTGGCGGCCATCGGTTTCCACGTCGCGCCTTAGCGTCGTCACTTCAAACGGCTTACCGCCGATCACCAGCGTCACTGTGCCATGGTCAATGCCTGTTGGCACCGCCTTGATACCTGCCGCCTCGGCCCGGGCCGTCACTTCGGAGGGAACAAGCGTGGTGGCAAGATCGATATCGCCTACCGGTTCGCCCAGCAGACTGTTGCGCACCGCGCCGCCCACCACCCGCACCTCGCCGCCATCGGCGTTCAACAGGGCAAAGAGCTTGGCCAGCGCCGCATCCTGAAACCAGGGCTGATCCGCAACCGTCGTCATGCATAAAGCCTTTCATAAAGCGTGCGCAGAATGCCTGCGGTAATGCCCCAGATCTGGCGCTCGCCATAGGGCATCACATAAAAATGCCTGGTCGTCCCATTAAAGACCTTGCTGTCGCGGCGGTGATTATCGGGGTCCATCAGGAAGGATAGCGGCACTTCAAACACATCGGCCACTTCATCCGGGTTGATGGTCAGACGAAATCCTGGCTGCACCACCGCCAGCACCGGCGTGATGCGAAAGCCGGTGCCTGCGAGATAATGCGGCAACCGACCGACAGTCTCGACAAAGCGCGGATCAAGGCCGATTTCCTCTTCCGCCTCGCGCAGTGCCGCCGCTTCCGGGCTTGCGTCTTCCGCATCGATACCGCCGCCGGGAAAGGCGATCTGACCGGAATGCTTGCGCAGCGTTGTGGTGCGCTGGGTCAGGATGATCCGCGCGTCATCGCCATCATCCACGACAGGCACCAGCACGGCGGCATCCTTCAGCCGCAGGCCTTCCAGCTTCAGCAGGATATCGGTATTCAGCACGTGATCACCATGGTCGCGCCAGGCGGTTTCCAGTGGCGCACCGCTCTGGCTCTGCGCCCGGCGGCGAAATTCATCGGCGGTGAAGCCTGACAGGGTCAGATTATTCCGGTTGGTTTCCGTCATGATGCCAATCCATCCAGATCCGCCGCTGGCATAATCGCAAATGTCTCGCCGCCGGAGCGGATGGCAAACATCGCCTGTCCGTCGATGTCGATGACCTCGCCCAGCGCCATCAACTCATAGGTGACGGCGCGTGACACCAGCGCCTCCAACCGTCCGCGCACGGCAAGATAGGGTTTCAATTGCTGGTGCTCGCCCTCAATCACAAACCGCAGTGGATGCTCAGGCCCGGCCTCAACGAGATCACCGACATTAGTGCGAAAGGTCAAGACAGGTTCGCCATTGCTTGCGCCAACCGTCATTTCCACGGCGACGAAATGGGCGTCTGCGACCTTGATTCCCAGTTTTTCCACAGGCGTGACCAGATAGGTCTTCCCATCCTCGTCCTTGCGCAACACGGTTGAAAACAACCGCACCAAGGGCGCGCGACCAATCGGCGTGCCGAGATAGAACCAAGTGCCATCGGCCAGGATTTCCATGTCGATATCGCCGCAAAACGCCGGGTTCCAGCGCTCAACCGGTGGAAGACCGGGCTTGCCCCCTGCCGTCTGGTCGGCGGCACGGGCAATCATCGCAGCCAATCCAGCCGCATCGCCCGCGTCATTGTTTTCATCGCCTGCCATGTTTGCGTCCCGGTTTTAACCTTATTAGACATCGAAGTGAGACATGGGACACGAGATAGTCATTTGAAACACGCTTGTCAGCCGCCCCACGGGGAATAAGTTAGATAAACTGCGCCGATACACGTAATGATCGATTCTTCTGGCAATCGGCACAGGCCTGCCTTACCTACCAATGACGATATGAGCCAACGGAGACCGCCATGGGCATGATCAACACCACGGACACCGCGCTCGATGAAAAAGCCATCGTCGCTCTGGCTGAACAGGCCCTGGCCGAAATTGCCAGCGTGCGCGCCGAGGTCTCCAAGGTTATTTTCGGCCAGGAAAAGGTCGTGGAAAACACCCTGCTGGCCATTCTCTCCGGTGGCCATGCGCTGCTGGTAGGCGTGCCGGGCCTGGCCAAGACCAAGCTGGTCACTACACTTGGCACCGTGCTGGGGCTGGACGCCAACCGAATCCAGTTCACCCCCGACCTGATGCCATCAGACATTCTCGGCACCGAAGTGATGGACCAGGACGAGCATGGCCGCCGCTCCTTCCGCTTCGTCAAGGGACCGGTGTTTGCGCAATTGCTGATGGCCGACGAAATCAACCGGGCCAGCCCGCGCACCCAATCCGCCCTGCTGCAATCCATGCAGGAATACCACATTACCATTGCCGGTCAGCGCTATGACCTGCCTGCGCCTTTCCATGTGCTGGCCACCCAGAACCCGCTGGAACAGGAAGGCACCTATCCGCTGCCGGAAGCCCAGCTCGACCGCTTCCTGTTGCAGGTCGATGTCGGCTATCCGGATCTGACGGCGGAACGGCAGATCCTGCTCGACACGACCGGTGTCAGTGACAGCCATGCCAGCGCCGTGCTGGATGCGCCCCGCCTGCTCGACATTCAGAAGCTGGTTCGCCAGATGCCGGTGCCGGATAGCGTGGTCGATGCCATCCTGTCGCTGGTGCGTGCCGCCCGGCCCGGCCAAGGTCATACGGACACCGACAAGCATGTGGCCTGGGGTCCCGGTCCACGCGCCGGACAGGCTTTGATGCTGTGCGCCCGCGCCCGTGCGCTTTACGAAGGCCGTCTTGCGCCATCGATTGACGATGTGCATGCGCTGGCCGAACCGGTGCTTCAGCACCGGATGGCCTTGACCTTTGCGGCCCGTGCCGAAGGCATGGCGGTGCGTGATGTGATCGCCGGCCTCATTAAGCACAACAAAGCGTGAGGGAGCGGTAGCGTTTTGGCAGGATTTGCACCAGAAGCGATGAGAGGGCCTGCTGACGGACGGATCGTCGAGAAAACCCCGACCGGGGATGTTCTGGCCCGCGCCCGCCAACGCGCTGCCCTCATTCCCGATTGCATGGTGGAAGCCAAGCGCATCGCCAATACGGTGATTTCCGGCTGGCATGGGCGCAGAAAACGCGGCATTGGCGAAAATTTCTGGCAGTTCCGCCCCTATGCGGAGGGCGAAAGCCTGGCCGGAATCGATTGGCGCCGCTCGGCCCGCGACGATCATCTCTATATCCGCGACCGCGAATGGGAAGCGGCCCACACGATCTGGCTTTGGGCCGATCTGTCGCCTTCAATGATGTATAAATCTCGCTTCGGCAGTGTTTCCAAGGAAAGCCGGGCGCTGGTGCTGATGCTGGCGCTGGCCGAAGTGCTGGCACGGTCCGGCGAGCGTGTCGGCTGCCCCGGCATCATGGAACCGATGTCCGCCCGCAACGCCTCCGAGCGGCTGGCGGCAGCGCTGATCCATGCGCCGGACCTGAGCGGCCTGCCCAATCAGGGCTTTCCCGATACCGCCATGATCCGCAATGCCAGCGATATCGTGCTGATCGGTGATTTTCTTGATGATCCCGATGCGATTATGGCGGGCATTGCACCGCTGGCCCGGCGCGGGTTGCGCGGTCATGTCATAGAAGTTGCCGATCCGGCGGAAGAACTGTTTCCCTATGCGGGCCGCACCGAATTTACCGACCCGGAAACCGGCGAAAAGCTGGTATCGGGCCGCGCCGAAAACATCCGGGAAGACTATCGCCGCGCCTATTTCCTGCGCCGTGAAGCCTTGAGCGAGGAATTGCGGCGGCTGGGCTGGAGCTTTACCGCACATCTCACCGACCGGCTGGCTTCCGAAGCGCTGGTCAAGGTGCATATGCATCTCTCCGGGGCGCCGCAGCTTTCCCACCGTGGAGGCGCGTAATGGGTGGCCTTCCGCTTGCCTTTGTCACTCCTGCGCTGCTCGGCGCGCTCGTCGTGCTGCCCGCCATCTGGTTCCTGCTGAAACTGACGCCGCCGCGCCCGCAGATGGAAGTGTTTCCACCGCTGCGCATTCTGGCCCGGGTGCTGAAGCGGGAGGAAACCCCGGCCCGAAGCCCTTGGTGGCTGACGCTGCTGCGCATGGCAATGGCAACCCTGGTCATTCTGGCCTTGGCCGAACCGGTGCTCAACCCGCGCGGCACATCGGTTGCCGGCGGTGGGCCGCTGGTTCTGGTCATCGACAACAGTTGGGCTAGCGTTGGAGATTGGGAGCGCCGCGTCGAGACGGCAAATGGCCTGATCGATGAGGCCGAAAGCAGCAATCTGCCGATTTCCCTGGTGTTGACCGCCGAGTTGACTCAGGATGCCGTGCCCGTCAATGCCGCCACCGCCCGCGAAAAACTAAGTGCCGCCCGGCCCCGACCTTTGACGCCGGACCGCAACCGCGCCCTCACAGCTCTGACAGCAGCGTTGAAAGGGACCAAGCCCGGCACGCTGGCCTTCCTGAGCGACGGTGTCGCGGCCAGCGAAAGCGAACAAATCGGCAGCCAATTCTCCGCACTGGCCCCTGCCGAATTGCGAGTAATCAGCGATGACGGCAAGGCAAGTGTCGCCCTGACTGGTGCCACCAATGGCGTCGATCAGCTTGTCGCCAAAGTCACCCGTTTGTCGCCTGCCGATCCCCAGCAGGTCATCGTCGATGCGCAGGACCAGCAAGGACGACCGATTGCGTCAGGCACCGCCAGTTTTGCCGCCGGACAAAGCGTTGCCACGGCGGAAATTGCCGCACCTTTTGAGTTGCGCAATGATTTTGCCCGGTTGAGCCTTGCCGGTTATGGCACCGCCGGTGCCGTCCAGCTGCTGGATGACGGCTTTCGCCGCCGCAAGGTCGCGCTGCTGGCCGGTGACGCCAATGACGAATTCCAGCCGCTGCTGTCGCCGCTCTATTACATCCAGCGGGCGCTGCAACCCTATGCCGACCTGATCAAATCCAGTGAAAAGGATCTGGCCAGAGCCATTCCCGAGCTGTTGCAGCAGAACCCCTCGGCCCTGATCATGGCCGATATCGGCCGCCTGCCACCGGATGTGCAGCAACAGCTACAACGCTGGCTACAACGCGGCGGCACGCTGATCCGCTTTGCCGGACCAAGGCTTGCCGCTGCCCCTGCCGATGATCCGTTGGTGCCGGTGACGCTGCGTCAGGGTGAGCGCCAATTGGGCGGCGCGCTCTCCTGGTCGGAGCCGCAATCGCTGGCTCCCTTCCCGCCCACCAGCCCGTTTGCCGGGCTAGCGCCGCCCGATGGCGTGCTGGTCAAGCGGCAGGTTCTGGCTGAACCGACGCCTGATCTCGCCAGTCGCACCTGGGCAAGCCTTGGCGATGGCACGCCGCTGGTCACCGCCAGGGATAGCGGTGCCGGGCGCATCGTGCTGTTCCATGTCAGCGCCGAGGCCAGCTGGTCCAATCTACCGATCTCAGGCGATTTCGTGGAAATGCTGCGCCGAGTCGTGCAGCTGGCCCATGCTAGCGGGGCCAATACCGGTAGCAATGCGACCGCCGCAGCCGCCAGCCTGCCGCCCTACCGGCTGCTGACCGAGCATGGCGGACTGACGGCGGAAGCCAGCAATGCCAAACCGCTGGAGCTGGGAGCTAAACGTCCGCCTGCCGCAACATTTGACAATCCACCCGGCCTTTACGGCACCGAAGATGGATTTTCTGCCCTTAACCTTCTGCCAGCAGGTGCCGAGTTGAAACCAATCAACCTTGATGGCGTGACGGTTCCGGTGGTGCGTGAGCCGCTGGCCGGGGCAAGTGCCACACCGCTGAAGCCGCCGCTGCTGGGTGTCGCACTGGCCCTGTTCATCATTGACAGCCTGGTGGTGCTGGCCATGGGCGGGGCCTTTGCCCGGATGCCGAAAGCCCGGATCGCCAAAAGCGCTGGCGCTCTCGTGGTGCTGGCCGCAGCGCTGGCCTTGATGCCTGCCGACCGCAGCTTTGCCAATGACGCTAAACCCGGCGATGACGTGTTGCTGCAACGGCTGGACACCACCCATCTGGCCTATGTGAAAACCGGAGAGCAGGACGTCGATAGCATTTCAGAACGGGGCCTGAGCGGGCTCACCGAATTTCTCACCTATCGCACCACGCTGGAGCCGGGCGCGCCGGTCGGGCTGGACATTGCCAAGGACGAGCTGTCGCTTTACCCGATCATCTTCTGGCCGATTTCTGCTAGCGCGCCGATGCCAAGCGCCGAGTCCATCAGCCGGATCGATGCCTATATGCGCTCCGGCGGGACCGTGCTGTTCGACACCCGCGACCAATTGGGCAGCATGGGTGGGCAAGGAGACGCCGGGACCAGCGCCAATGGCGAGCGCCTGCGCCAGATCCTTGCCAATATCGATATTCCGCCACTGGAGCCGGTGCCGAAGGACCATGTGATCAACCGGTCCTTCTATCTGCTGCATACCTATCCGGGCCGCTATACGGGCAGTCCGCTCTGGGTCGAGGCACGCCAGGAGGCACGCGCCAGCCAGAACGGCCTAACCTCGGGCGGTGACGGCGTGTCGCCAATCATCATCACCGGCAATGATTTTCTCTCCGCCTGGGCCATCGACGCCAATGGTGTGCCCATGCTGCCGACCGTGCCGCCCGATGAAAATCAGCGGGAAATCTCTTACCGCGTCGGGGTCAATATCATGATGTATATGCTGACCGGCAATTACAAAGCCGATCAGGTCCATGTTCCGGCCCTGCTGGAAAGGCTGGGTCAATAAGATGAGCCTATCCTTCTCCCCCTTCCTGCCTCTCTGGGCGCTGGCCGCGCTGGCCTTGCTGGCGCTGGCCGTCGCGGCTATCGGTTTTCGCCGTGGCATACGCGGGGCAACGATCCGGCTTGTCGCCTTTGCCGCATTGATCGCCGCCCTCGCCAATCCTCAGCTTCTGTCGGAAAACCGCGACAAGCTCTCGACCGTGGTGCCTGTGATCGTTGACCGCAGCCAGAGCCAGACCGATATCGCCAGCCGCAAGGCGATGACCGATCAGGCCCTGCAGGGCGTCAAGGATAAGCTGGCCCGCTTCCCCGGCATCGAGCCGCGCATTGTCGAAGCCTCAACGCCGGAAAACGCCGACACGCCATCGACCCGGCTGTTCGAAGCGCTGTCTTCGGCGATATCCGACGTGCCGCCAGCCCGGGTTGGTGCGGCGATCTTCATCACCGATGGGCAGGTGCATGATGTGCCGTCCAACCTGAAAACGCTGGGCATGGATACGCCGGTCCACACGCTGTTGACCGGCAAGGCCAATGAATTCGACCGGCGCATTGAAGTGGTGCGCGCCCCCCGTTTTGGCATTGTCGGCCAGAACCAGGACATGTCGCTTCGGGTAATCGATGAAGGAGTGAAGGGCAGCCAGCCTGCCACGGTGACCGTGCGGATCAATGGCCAGGATGGCGGTTCGTTTACCGCCGTGCCGGGTGCGGAAACGCCCTATTCCTTTGCCGTGCCACGCGCCGGTAGCAATGTGCTGGAATTTTCCGTCTCAGGCCTGCCCGGCGAAGTGACGGAAACCAACAACAAGACCGTGCATCTGATCGACGGCATCCGCCAGAACCTGCGGGTGCTGCTGGTGTCAGGCGAACCGCATGCAGGTGAGCGCGCCTGGCGCAACCTGCTGAAATCCGATGCCTCCGTGGATCTGGTGCATTTCACCATCCTGCGGCCACCGGAAAAGCAGGATGGTACGCCAATCAACGAGCTGTCGCTGATCGCCTTTCCAACCCGCGAATTGTTTGTCGAAAAAATCAGTGATTTCGATCTGATCATCTTCGACCGCTACCAGCATCGCGGTGTGTTGCCGATCCTCTACTATGATTATATCGCCGAATATGTCCGCAAGGGCGGCGCGCTGCTGATTGCGGCTGGCCCCGAACATGCCGGTCAGGATTCGATTGCCATGACCCCGCTGGCCTCGGTTCTGCCCGCAGCCCCAACCGGCAATATGCAGGAGGGTGGCTTTTATCCGCGCCTGTCGGAGATCGGCAAGAAACATCCCGTGACCCGCGATCTCGATGGCGCCGCATCCGAGCCACCGCATTGGGGCCGCTGGTTCCGCAGCGTCGATGTCGATCCGCCGCAGGGCGAAACGGTCATGACCGCCAATGACAAGCCGTTGTTGGTGCTGAACCGCGCAGGCCAAGGCCGCGTCGCCATGCTGTTGTCCGACCAGGGCTGGCTCTGGGCGCGCGGCTTTGAAGGTGGCGGCCCGCATGTGGCGCTTTACCGCCGCATCGCCCATTGGCTGATGAAGGAGCCGGAACTGGAGGAAGAAGCGCTGACGGCGCGGGCCAGCGGCCGGATGCTGACCATTACCCGCCAGACCATCGGCAATGACCCCGGCCCCGCCAGCATCACCAGCCCCTCCGGCAAGGTGCAGGACGTGACCTTGACCCAGACCGAACCGGGCCGCTTCACGGCGGAACAGCGGATGGTGGAAACCGGCCTGTTCACCATCGCCAATGGTGAATTTTCCACCCTCGTCCATATCGGCGCGGTGGATGCGCCGGAATTCAAGGCGATGATCTCCACCCCTGACATTATGAAACCGGTGTCGGACACCACCCACGGCCTGATCAAGCGGCTGGACAACGGGGCCAGCGGTGTATCCGTTCCCGACATCCTGCCCGTCAGCGGCCCGGTCCGCAGCAGCGACGGCGAGCGCATGGCGATCCGCATGACCAGCGAAACCCTGCTGAAAGGCGTGGACACCCTGCCCTTGTTTGCCGGTTTTGGCGGATTGGCCCTGCTGCTGTTTGCGGTTTCGGCGATGTGGTGGCGCGAGGGACGGTGATGAGTTCAATACCGCCGTTTTTTGTGTGGGCTGCGGTTTTGATATTTGTTCTGCATAATGTTGAAGAGGCGCGTGGTATTGCGATTTGGGCTGAAAAAAGCCGGTCAACCCGGCTTGTACGGTGGTACAAAACATATCCGTTTTGTGTTGCTGTAACACTATTATCGATTGCATTTTTGATGCTCGCCGCTTGGCTGCTATGGACGGGAAGCCATCTTGCATTCACGCTGTTCACATTGAGCTATGCTGCCATTTTCGCGAATGCCATCAGTCACATCGCAAACGTGATTTTCACGAAAAATCCGCTGCCTGGCGGCTGGACTGTTGCATTTTTGATTTTTCCTTCAGGTGTCTGGTTTGCTTACTATGTCATTGAGAAGGTGATTTTCTCTGGCTATGATCTGTTACTGCTCCTCAGTGCTGGAGCAGTTCTGCAAGTTCCTCTCGCTCTTGTTGCTCTTTTGTTAGCTCATGGGATAATTTGGTTATTTTATAAACATAAATGAGATTTGCGATGACGAACGATATTTCGCTTGCAGTTTTGGATGAGGTGCCGTCCGACACCCAAACCCTGATCTCCGGCTGGCTGACAGCTCATAATGATGTGATGTTTGGTAAAACGGGTGGTCATAAAAGCCTGTTTATCCCCATTGAGCATCATGATGGGGAGATTTTGGGCGGATTGATTGGGCGCACCGCCAGAGGCTGGCTGGATATCGACATTATGTTCATTCCAGAAGCGCTTCGTGGCCAAGGCCTTGCAGGAAAATTGCTGGCTTTGGCAGAGAATGAGGCGTGCAAGCGTGGTTGCAAAGGCGCGCATATTCAAACCGCCAATCCGGTTGCGACAAAGGCCTATCAAAAATATGGCTATGAGGTTTTCGGGACAATTGAGCATTTTATCGACAACTTTGCGCTTACGATGATGGTGAAGCGGTGGTGATTGCGGCTCTGTGGCGGCATGAGGGACGGCGATGGACAAATTGGTGCTTGAGATTTTTGATGATGTGCCCGAAGACGCCCTTGAAACCATTGAAACGGCAATACTCGATTTTAACAGAGAGCATCTCAGTCTACGACGAAAACTTTTCATCCCGCTTAAAGATCAGGATGGAATCGTTGATGGCGGTTTAATCGGATACACAGGTAGAGCCTGGCTTTATACTGAATTGTTGTTTGTCCCCGAATATCGTCGCGGTCAGGGGCTTGCCAGTCAATTGCTCACGCTGGCCGAAGACGAAGGCAGAAGGCGGGGATGCAAAGCTTCTATAGTGGATACCATGAATCCAACTGCCCGACGGCTCTATGAAAAACTGGGGTATGAAACATTTGGCAGTCTGGCAGACCCGGCAGAGAGTTACAGCGTCACCTGGATGAGAAAACAGCTGTAAGCCTCGATATTCGCTTGTCCCCCCGTCCAAGGAACTCCCCATGTCCCCCTATCACTTCACACTTGGAGCAGCGCAGATCTTCGCCCTTCAGGATGGCATTCTGACCGCCGATGTCGGCAAGCTTTATCGCCGCAATGGCGAGCCTGTCGCGGAGGGGTTTGCAGATGCAGCGACCTCGCTGTCCGTCAACTGCTTCCTCATCAAAACCCCTGAACGGACTGTGCTGATCGACACTGGCTCCGGCCAGCTCTTCGGGCCGGATCACGGCAAGCTTTCCGCCGGGCTGAACGCACTCGGCCTCAGCCCCACCGATGTCGATGACATCATTCTCACCCATATCCACGCCGACCACACGGGCGGATTGGTACGCGATGGAGCGCCGATTTTCCCCAGAGCGACGGTCCACGCCGGACGCACGGAAACGGATTTCTGGCTATCGCCGGGTGCTGCCGATGCGCCTGATGTGACGGAGCGGGTCAAGGGCCAGATCGGCCGGGCGCATCTTTGCCTCGACCCGTATGAGGCCGAGGGACGGCTGACGATTTTTGACGACAACGGGCCGATCATCCCCGGCTTCAGCGCCACATTGCGTGCCGGTCATACACCCGGCCATCTGGCGATCCGGTTTGAGAGCGAGGGGGAGGCCATGCTGTTCGTCGGCGACATCGTCCATGGCGAAAACGTGCAGTTTCGCGATCCCGCCATCACCATCGATTTCGATTATGATCAGCCGAGTGCCGCTAAGGCGCGCGCGCAGGTTTTCGAGCAGGCCGCGAACGATGGCTATCTGATTGCCGCCGCGCACCTGCCCTTTCCGGGTGTCGGTTCCATCAAGAAAGAAGGTGCCGCCTATCGGTTTGAAACCCTACAGAAGAAAGACGAGATGCCGTGAAAACCATCAGAATCCATGACGTGATGAAGAATGGCGTGCTGGCCTTTGATCTGCGCGATCTTCTGCGTCTTCTGGCACCTCGATCGCTGCAAGCAGTCTGGCGGGTTTCAACAGTCAAATCCGGTTTGCCTGAGCTTGAGTGGTTTGACGCCACCGGGGAGGGCGGCGAAAAACTGGAATTGCTGGCAAACCGGGACGCAGTGATTACAGGCCAGGAGCTGCTAACCCTTGCCAAACAAACGACACAGGTCATCTGGGGAGAGTTCAGCGGGTATTTTCCAAACGCAACCCATGACAACTGGCTGACGATCCGCGCCATAGACAGCAGCTATTATGAAATCACCACAGCCGATGAAGCCGTGTTGAAAAAGCTGAGGGCCGCGTTCCAGCATATCGGCCCAGCCGATATTCCCTTCGCACCGAATCCAGCAGATCTTATCCGCTAAGCTTGGCAACAGAGACTGAGCTACTTCAACCGTTAGCGACCAACAGCACCGGTTCGTAATCCGCGTCATCGGCCGCGACGTCGGTGCTCCCGGCCTCATCCTTTCGCCAGCCAATCACACCCTTCAACCGTGCATGCACATCCTCAGCCAGCGGCACGACCAGCACCCGACCGGGATCGACCGGACCGGGGAATGCCAAGGCATTGTAAGCGATTTTTTCAAAGCCGAGCGGCATATAGTATGGCGGATCACCGATCAGGATCACGGCTTCGGAGCCGTTCCGCCGGGCGGCTTCAATGGCGATGCGCACCAGTTCCCGGCCAATGCCCAGGCATTTATGGGAGGGGCGCACGGCAAGCGGACCAAGCATATGGCCTTTGACTGTTCCGGCCAGCACCGGGGTCATGCGCACCGAGGCAATGGTTTCGCCCTGGTCGGCGCAGACGAAGGACAGCGTGCGATCATGCGGCCCCTGCTCCCGGATACGGGCAGCGGCTCGTGTAAACCGGCCAGGGCCGAAAGCTTCCGAGTTGATGAGTTCGATAATGGCGTCGTGAGACGCATCCTCGGTGAGGTAGACGAGATCGTGCTTTTGCATGAAGACCGGAACCGTATAGCGAATTGCGCAGGAGTGTTCACACCATCACAGGGATGGTCGAGAGCATCAGCGTCGTCGCAGGTTCCGGCAGAAGGTCATGGGATCACTGTCCAATTTCGATAGCAATTTGCATAACAACAAATTTTCCGACCGTCTATAGCATCGTGCAGAAAAACGGTTTCCACGTTTCGGTACGATGCTTTATCCCAAAACACACTGTTCATCAGCCAAATCATCGCAATTCCTCGCCAGCATCGCATATAAGAACAACGGAAATTTGAAACAGCGATGGAAGGAAGAGCCGATGGGCATGCTGGTTGATGGCGTCTGGAGCGACACCTGGTACGATACGAAGGCCACCAAAGGGCATTTCCAGCGCTCGGCCAGCCGGTTTCGCAATTGGTTGACCGCTGATGGCGCGCCGGGGCCAAGCGGCGATGGCGGTTTCAAGGCTGAAGCCGGGCGCTACCATCTCTATGTGTCGCTGGCCTGCCCCTGGGCGCATCGCACGCTGATTTTCCGCCAATTGAAAAAGCTTGAAGCGTTAATCTCAGTGTCCGTCGTCCATCCGCTGATGCTGGAAAATGGCTGGACGTTTCAGCAGGACGGCGCCGCCACCGGCGATCATCTGTTCGGTGCGGATTATCTCTGGCAAGTCTATCTGAAGGCCGATCCGCAGTATAGCGGCCGGGTCACGGTGCCGGTCCTTTGGGATAAGCATTTGAATACGGTGGTCTCCAACGAGTCCGCCGACATCATCCGCATGTTCAACTCCGCCTTCAATGCGCTCACAGGCGATAGCAAGGATTTCTATCCCGAGCCGCTGCGGGGCGAGATCGATACGCTGAACGACCGCATCTACGAGACCGTCAATAACGGCGTCTACAAGGCGGGTTTCGCCACCACGCAAGAGGCTTATGAAGAAGCGATTGCCCCGCTGTTTGAAACCCTGGACATGCTAGAACAACGGCTTTCCTCCAGCCAGTTCCTGATCGGCGATACGCTGACCGAGGCGGACTTGCGGCTGTTCACCACGCTGGTGCGGTTCGATGCGGTCTATGTCGGCCATTTCAAATGCAACATCCGCCGCATTGCCGATTATCCGGCGCTCTCGGCCTATCTGTCGGCGCTCTACCAATGGCCGGGCGTGGCGGAGACCGTCAATATCGACCATATCAAGGGCCATTACTACGGCAGCCACAAGACCATCAACCCAACGGGAATCATACCGGTCGGCCCGGAACTCTCCTTCCTTCCCCAGGGTCTTCACCAGAAATCGGCGTAAGGCCCATCCGTGACAAGCTCCGCCAAACGGCGGCGGGTGGCGGGGGAGATTCCCTCCGGGAGCGCATCGAGGGGAAAGAAGCCCGATTCGGCGATTTCCCGGTCCGGCAGGCGCGGCGCGGTCTGGCGCACGAGGGTGCGGTAAAACAACACATGATCGCGGCGGCTGGCGGTGCGGTTCAGGTAGGATTGCAACAGAACGGGCGGCGCGGTCATCACCAGATTGCCCTCTTCGCGCAATTCCTTTTCCAGCGCTTGGTTCGCCGTTTCACCGCGCTCCACCCCGCCGCCGGGCATGTACCAGCCGGGAAGATAGGTGTGCCGCACCAGAAAAATCCGGCCATCCTCATCAAAACAGGCGGCCCGCACCCCAAGCGTCATACCGCGTGTGATGGCGAAATAAACGTGTAACAGCCGCACCACACATTTTTTCACGGAACTCAACCGGCTGTCATCCGGTTGAGACCCTGATGGATACAGTGTCATCGCGCTTGCCCCGCTGCCCGGAAAGTATAGATAAGGTTCATGTTCAAACTCGCCCATATATCCGATATCCATCTGGGACCTATGCCACATCTCACCTTTCGAGAATTGGCATCAAAGCGCATCACAGGTTATGTCAACTGGCACCGCAACCGGGCAAAGCATATGGTCTCCGGCACGCTGGAGGCCTTGGTGGCCGATATTCACGCCAGGGCCCCCGACCATCTGACCGTTACCGGCGATCTCGTCAATCTGGCATCCGGGCTGGAAATCAACAAGGCCGCCGAATGGCTGCGCACGGTCGGCCCACCGGCCACGACATCGGTCGTGCCGGGCAATCACGATGCCTATGTGCCCGGCGCCCACGAAAAGGCAATGCATGCCTGGTATGACTATGTGCGCGGCGACACGGACCCGGACATCTGGCGCAAGGATTTCAAGCTCTGGCCGACCTTTCGCCGCCGGGGACCGGTCGGGCTGATCGGTTGTTCCACCTCCATCGCCACCCCGCCCTTTTCCGCCAGCGGCTACTTCAGCTCGCGCCAGGCCCGTGAAACTGCCCAATTGCTGCGCCAAGCTGGCGAAGAAGGCCTGTTCCGGGTGGTGCTGATCCATCATCCACCCGTTCGGGGTGCCGCCTCGCAGCACAAGCGGATGATCGGCATCCGCCGCTTTGCCGCCGCGATCTCGCTGGGCGGGGCCGAACTGGTGCTGCATGGCCATACCCATCTCAACACGTTGAACTGGCTGCACAATCGCCATGGCCGCGTGCCGGTGGTGGGTATTGCCTCGGCCAGCCAGGGGCCGGGCAGCAAAAAGCCGCAGGCTGCCTATAACCTGTTTTCGATTTCCGGCGCATCAGGGGCGTGGGTGCTGGACTGGGAACGCTATGCGCTGACGGGTGATACCAGCGAGGTATCCCTGACCCATAACCAGAGATTGTCGGGCTGAAACGCCGATATCAGCACTCCCATCGCCGAACCGCGGCGCTGAAAAATCGATATACAGGATCAACTTCCTGTTCACCGCGTCCACGCTTGCCTTTTTCCGGCATTGTTTTAAGCCTTGATAAGCACTATTTGCATAGGAAGTGGTAAGCGTCCCGTCCGCAGCCTATCGGTCATCATGATGGCTCAGGACGCGGTCGGTTCGGGTGAGCAAAACGCAAATGAGGAATTGCCGAATGAACGAAGAAGACGACGACAAGAGCAAGGAACTGCCGCTCGGCAAGGAAACGGAAGCGAATCTTTTCAAGTCGCGATCGATCTTCATCTATGGCGGGATCACCCAGGAACTGGCGCAGAAGGTCTGCACACAGCTGGTGGCTCTGGCTGCCGCCAGCGACGACGACATCCGCGTCTACGTCAATTCTCCAGGCGGCCATGTCGAATCGGGCGATTCGATCCATGACATGATCAAGTTCATCAAGCCGAAGGTCTGGATCATCGGCACCGGCTGGGTCGCCTCCGCTGGCGCGCTGATCTATGTTTCGGTTCCGAAGGAGCAGCGTCTTTGCCTGCCCAATACCCGCTTCCTGCTGCACCAACCCTCGGGCGGCACACGCGGTATGGCCTCGGATATCGAAATCCAGGCCCGCGAAATCATCAAGATGAACCAGCGCCTGATCAAGATCTTCTCCAAGGCCACCGGCCAGACAGAAGAAAAGATCGCCAAGGACATCGACCGCGATTACTGGCTCTCGGCTGAAGAAGCCAAGACCTACGGCCTGGTGTCGAAGATCGTCGAAAGCCAGTCGGAAATCTGATTTTACAACCATGACGATACAACCCCGTCGGAGCAATCCGGCGGGGTTTTGTTTTATGTGCCTGCCATCGCAAATGTGTTTCGATACGTACCCGTTTGCCCCATCTCAGCCTTGCGTGTTTCATTAGAACCTGATGTTCCAGCCGGATCGATACTGGTGCCGGGACCATCCGCATGCTGAAACAATTTTCTCCGCAAAGCCTGTTTATGGGTCTGCTGGTTGCCTTCGTCGGCTTTGCCAGTTCCTTTGCTGTTATCCTGCAAGGGCTGAAAGGGGTTGGGGCCAGCGATCTGCAGGCGGCCTCCGGCCTGATGGCGCTGTCGGTCTCCATGGGTATTTGCGGCCTTATCGTTTGTCTCAAGACGCGGATGCCGATTTCCATTGCCTGGTCGACGCCCGGTGCCGCTTTGCTGGTCACCGCCGGTGTGCCGCAAGGCGGTTTTTCAGCAGCGGTCGGGGCGTTTCTGGGCTGCGCCGCGCTGATCGTCATTGCCGGGCTGTTCAAGCCGCTTGGCCGGGCCATTGGCGCCATTCCCGCCCCGCTTGCCAACGCCATGCTATCAGGGGTGATCGTCGGCCTTTGCTTTGCACCGTTCAAAGCTATCGAAGAAAGCCCGCTGCTCGGCCTGCCAATCCTGCTCGCCTGGGCGATTGTCGGCACCATCAACAGGCTCTTTGCCGTTCCCGCCGCTCTTGCTGCCTTCGTTCTGGTCCTGGTGTTCGCCGTTCCCCTGCCAGACGGCGCATTCTCGGCATTGGGTGCCTCACTCGTGCCGCCGGTTGCATTCGTGATGCCGACGTTCACACTCGCGTCGATGGTTTCCATCGCATTGCCCCTGTTTATCGTCACCATGGCTTCACAGAACATTCCAGGCATCGCCGTGCTGAAAGTGCATGATTACCATCCAAGGCCGGGTCCGCTTTTCACCATTACCGGCCTGTTCACCGCCCTTGCCGCGCCCTTCGGCGCCCATGCCATCAATCTCGCCGCTGTCACAGCCGCCATGGCGGCGGGCCATGATGCCCATGCCGATCCGCAGCGGCGCTATTGGGCGGCGATGATCGGCAGCGTGGGGTATCTGGTCCTCGGCCTTTTGGCCGGCGTCGTCACCTCCTTCGTCGGGCTAGCACCCCCAATCCTGATCGAATCGGTCGCGGGTCTGGCGCTGATCGGCGCCTTTTCCGGGTCGATCGTTTCGGCTTTCCGGGAACCCACGACCCGCGAGGCCGCCGCCGTCACCTTCCTGGTCACCGCGTCGGGTATCTCGCTTCTCGGCATTTCCGCCGCCTTCTGGGGATTGATCGGCGGCCTGGCCATGCTGGGGCTGACGCGGTTCGCCGTCCGGCTACGGCGCTGACCGTGATCCGCAGCCTTGATGAAAATTGCCCTTGCCAGCCCGGAAACCGCTGATTATAGATTGAAGCATGAAGACATCGGGCCATTCCATGACGAAGACTGCACAGCGAGGCAATTTTAGCCGCGCCGCAGCTTTGCGCGCCCTATCCTCGCTTCTTCTTCTCGACCTTATCCGCGGTTGCCGGGTCCATTGAGGAGCGCCCGGCGGCCGGGTTAGCCGTCGCAGGCGATTGCTCCTCACCAATCCACAATTTTGACTATTGACCCCTGAAGGGGCCGGATTTGTCATTCGCATGCGGCACTCGAACCGCTATAAGCCGGGCATATTCGGGATGAGAAGAGAGCGAACATGTTGAAGACCAATTCCATCAAAAAGGGCATGCCCGACGCGGCAAAGAAATACCAGGCCTATCCGCAGATCGACATTTCCGACCGCACCTGGCCGGGCAAAACCATCACCCAAGCGCCGATCTGGTGTTCGGTCGATCTGCGCGACGGCAACCAGTCGCTGGTCAATCCGATGGGCCACGACCGTAAGGCCCGGATGTTCCAGTTGCTGCTGGAAATGGGCTTCAAGGAAATCGAGATCGGCTTTCCCTCGGCCTCACAGACCGATTTCGACTTTGCCCGCTGGTGTGTCGAGCAAGGCAATGTACCCGATGACGTCTCCCTGCAAGTGCTGGTGCAGTGCCGCCCGGAGCTGATCAGCCGCACTTTCGAGGCCCTGGAAGGCGCCCATAAGCCAATCATCCATTTCTACAATTCGACCTCGGAATTGCAGCGTCGCGTGGTGTTTGCCAAGGACGTTCCTGGCATCAAGCAGATCGCCGTCGATGCGGCGAAAATGATTATCGACATGGCCACCAAGGCTGGCGGCGGCTACCGGTTTGAATATTCGCCGGAAAGCTTTACCGGCACGGAACTGGAGGTGGCGCTGGAGATCTGCAACGCAGTGATTGCCGAGATCAAGCCAACCGCCGACAACAAGCTGATCCTCAACCTGCCCTCGACGGTGGAAATGGCGACGCCGAACATCTATGCCGACCAGATCGAGTGGATGTGCCGCAATATCGACAACCGCGAAAACGTCATCATCTCGCTGCATCCCCACAACGACCGCGGCACCGGCATCGCCGCCACCGAACTGGCGCTGATGGCGGGTGCCGACCGGGTGGAAGGCACGCTTTTTGGCAATGGCGAGCGCACCGGCAATGTCGATGTCGTGACGCTGGCATTGAACATGTACACCCAGGGCATCGATCCCGAGCTGGACTGCTCGCAGATCGAGCGCATCAAAGATGTCTATGAATATGCCAATGAAATGACCATTCCGGAGCGCCATCCCTATGTTGGCGAACTGGTCTATACCGCCTTTTCCGGTTCGCATCAGGATGCGATCAACAAGGGGATGAAGGCGGTGAAAAAGGCCAATTCCCCAGTCTGGGAAGTGCCCTATTTGCCCATCGATCCGCAGGACGTCGGTCGCTCCTACGAGGCGATCATTCGCATCAATTCCCAATCGGGAAAAGGCGGCATCGCCTATATCCTGCAACAGGATTACGGCATCAACCTGCCGCGCAACCTGCAAGTCGAGTTCCGAGAGGAAATCCAGCGCATTACCGATGAAGAAGGCGTGGAACTGCCCTCCAAGCGGATCTATGACAGCTTCATCAGCCGCTATATCGACCAGCCCAATGCCCGGCTGAAATTCGTCGATCACCACACCTATCCCGACACGGCCACCAAGGGCGTGCGGATCGTCGCCGCCGAAATCACCGATGGCGGCGAAGTCAAGCGCATCGAGGGCAAGGGCAATGGCCCGATCGACGGTTTCGTCAACGCGCTCTCCACCTATCTGGGCATCGAGATTTCGGTGCGCGATTATTCCGAGCACTCCCTGCAACACGGCTCCAACGCAGCAGCCATTGCCTATGTGGAAATGGATCATCCCGGCGGGCGGCTGTTCGGTGCCGGTATCAACCAGAACATCGTCACCGCCTCGCTGGAAGCCATCGTCTCGGCCGCCAACCGGGTGCTGGACGCAAGGGCGAAGTAAGCGAAGCTGACAACATCGGCGGGAGATGAAGGATCTCGCCGATGCTTTTGAAGTGCCGCGAAAGCTGGGGCGCCAGCACACTTGATCCGCATATTAAATGTGATACATTAAATAATGAAAATTGCCTATGACGAGGTCAAGCGGGCGAGCAATATCGAAAAGCATGGTCTCGATTTTGCCGATCTGACGCTCGATTTTTTCGAGGGGTCCACGGTTTATCCCGCCAAGCAAGGCAGATCATTGGCAATCGGAGAATTTAAAGGCCAGATCATCGCCGCAGTCGTCTTCCGTCCGCTTGGATCTGAAGCAATTTCAGATCATTTCCATGCGTGTCGCCAGCCGGAAGGAAAGGAAACTCTGATGCCCTTACAATTTTCCTCGAAACGGCCACTAACGGATCAGGAAGAGGCCGAAGTTCAAAAGCGAATTGCCTCTGATCCTGACAATCCAGAACTGACAGAGGGGCAGCGGTCAAAAGGACGCCCTTTCCGTGCGGCGTTTCCTGAACTGGCCGCAAGTATTGACAGCGAAAAAGCCAAGCGGGGCCGCCCGACTGTTGACAATCCACGGCAGCAGATTTCCGTGCGCCTTGATCCCGAAATCATCCAGCACTACAAATCCACCGGTAAGGGATGGCAAAGCCGGATGAACGATGATCTGCGCAAAGCCGCCGGCCTCTGAGCCAGAATTCCTGATCCAACCGGAGACGCTTACCGCGCAATCCGCGTCGACAGAATGATCGACGACAGCGTCCGCTCAACCCCCGAAAGCTCGCCAATCCGGTCAATCAGCCGGTCCAACTCCTGGATCGATGGCGCGGCCAACATGGCGATCAGGTCATAGGGGCCGTTGACGGAATGCAGCGCCGTCACCTGTGGGATGGCGGCCAGCTCTGCCGTGACGTTGGTCAATGCCTTTGGTGCCATGGTGATCATCACATGCGCGCGGATCAGCCCGCTCTGATAGGCGTCCGATAGCCGAAGCCCGTAACCGGCAATCACCCCTTCCCGCTCCAGCCGTTCCAGCCGCGCCTGCACTGTGGTGCGCGACAGGCCAAGCCGTCGCGCCAGCGTGGCCACCGGCATGCGGGCATTTTCACCCAGCAGCGCCAGCAATTCACGGTCCTTATCGGAGACCTGCATTATGCTCAATCCTTTCGGCAAATCGTCCATTAATATAAGCGAAAACGTTCAATTTGCCACTGTGAATCGACAGGGATCGGCTCCACACTGAAGGCTCGTCAAAAGCATCAGGGGAACGATCAATGAAAAACATTTCCATCATTGGCGCGGGAAAGATCGGCGGGGCAATTGCCCATCTTTTGGCGGAGACCGGCGATTACCGGGTGACGGTTGCCGACCGTAGCGCCGAACAATTGGCAAAGCTTGCCGCTCATCCCAGCGTAGCCACGGCTTTGGTTGATATTACCGACAGCAAAGCCCTTGATGCGCATCTTCACGGTCAGTTCGCCGTTCTTTCTGCTGCCCCTTTTCACCTGACCGGCGCCATTGCCGAAAGTGCGGGGCGCAGCGGCTGCCATTACCTCGACCTAACCGAGGACGTAGCGACCACAAAAAAGGTAGAGGTACTGGCGGAGGGCGCACGCACAGCCTTCATCCCGCAATGCGGTCTCGCCCCGGGCTTCATTTCCATCGTCGCCCATGATCTGGCGCAGCGCTTCGAGACACTGGACAGCGTGCGAATGCGGGTCGGCGCGCTGCCGCAATACCCGTCCAATGCGCTGAACTACAACCTTACCTGGAGCACCGACGGGCTGATCAACGAATATATCGAGCCTTGCGAAGCCATTGTCGAGGGACGGATGATCAGCGTGCCTGCCATGGAAGAGCGCGAAGAGTTTTCACTGGATGGCGTGACCTATGAAGCCTTCAACACGTCAGGCGGCCTCGGCACGCTGGCGAAAACCCTGGAAGGCCGGGTGCGGACCATGAATTACCGTACCATCCGCTATCCTGGCCACCAGGCGATCATCAAGGCGCTGCTCAACGACTTTAACCTGAAGAACCGCCGCGACGTGCTGAAGGACCTTTTTGAAAACGCCCTGCCCGCCACCATGCAGGATGTGGTGGTGATTTTCGTCACCGTCTGCGGCTGGCGCGAAGGCCGCTATATGCAGGAAACCTATGCCAACAAGGTCTATGCCAGCACTGTGGCGGGCAAGAAGATGAGCGCCATCCAGATCACCACCGCCGCCGGTATCTGCGCCGTGCTGGACCTGCTGGCTGATGGCGCGCTGGCGCAATCGGGCTTCGTGCGACAGGAGGAAATCAGCCTCGACGCCTTTGTCAACAACCGCTTCGGCCAGCTCTATCAATCGGCAGCCGCCCCGATAGCCCGAAAGCGCCACGAATACGCAGCGGCATAAGCGAAGACACGACCTCGCCTCATCAGGACAATCGTTTCAGGGTGAGGCGCATGGCGTGGGCGGTTGCCTTATGCTACGGCAGGTTCTCCGTTTCCAAGCTGCAAAAACCGCCCCATGCCCGTCGAAATTCCCTCAGCCCCGGCAGCCCTGCCCGTTCGCACGTGCGGCACCTGCACGCTCTGTTGCCGCCTGCCGGATATCGACGCCTTGGCAAAACCCGCCAATACCTGGTGCATCCACTGCACAGCCGGGAAAGGCTGCACGATCTACCCCGAGAGACCGCAGCTCTGCCGAGACTTTCTCTGTCTCTGGATGACAAGCGACAGTCTTGGCCCGGAATGGGAACCGGCCAAGGCAAAGATGATGGTCTACACTCAAGGTCCACAAATCACGGTCTTGGTCGACCCGGCCTTTCCGCAGGTGTGGCGTAACGAACCCTATGCCAGCGCGATGCGCCGCTGGGCAGCCGACGCGGAAACGACCGGAGGTTATGTCATCGTTTTTGTCGGCGAAGATGTGGTCAAGATCGATGCTAGCAAGACGCTGGCCGGTTAGACTTTGCACAATTCCTCATCGCCCTTTCCATTCACTAATGATCATTCGCAACCAAAAAAACAAACATATCCGGCAACACAACCAAAACCTTGACCTTTCGGAAAGCTAGTCTAATTTCGCCATAGGGATGGCGTGTTTGAAACAGTTCTGGCGGGCCATCGATATTGCATTTGATATTTTAAGACGCAATCCCGGGGGCCTTACGATGTTCGACGATATATTGACTGCCGATTTCATTCAGGCCAGCCGTGTCTTGAAAGTCTCCTCCCCACTGGGCGACGATCAATTGCTGCCAGAGCGGATGAAGGTGGATGAGGGCGTCAATCGTCTGTTTGAAATCACTCTGCATGTCCGCGCCAAGCGTGAAGCGGTCAAACCGGAAGAGCTTATCGGTAAGCTGGTCGATATTTCCCTGGAAATCCGCCAGGGCGAGTTGGGCGAGGATGGCCTGCGCCGCCCGTTCAATGGCTTGGTGACCGATCTTGAGGAAGGCCCGCCGGTCACACGTGGGTTACGCTCCTACACGCTCACCATCCGTCCGCAGATGTGGCTGCTGTCACGCCGCTCCGATTGCCGGATTTGGCTGGATATGACATCGATCCAGGTGCTGGAAACGCTGTTTTCCGAACATGGCCTGCCGCAGCCGGATATCGGCTTTCTACAGAACAAGCCACCGGCGCAAGGCTATTCTGTCCAATGGCAGGAAAATGACCTCGACTACCTGCTGCGTCGCTTGGAAGAAGATGGGATTTTCTATTGGTTTCAACATGATAAGGGCATTCATCGCCTGAAAGTCACCGACCACCAGATTGCCTGGTCAAAGGCCTCGGCCAGCGCGGAAGGCGATGACACCGTGCGGATCGCCCAAGGCTCTTCCGACCGTAACCACATCACCGAATGGATGCGGCGCTTCAGTTATGTCCCCGGTCAGCGCGTCGATGCCGACTGGAATTTTGAAACGCCGAACTTCATTCCGCGCTCGCAAACGCCCTCTCTCGTGGAGTTGCCGGGCAATGCCAAGCGCGAGCTTTACAATTACCCCGCCCGCGCCGCCGACTACCTCGAAATGGAGCGTGTCGGCAAATTGCGCGCTCAGGCGACCCAGGCGGATCACGAACGGGTCAAAGGCCAATCGACTGTGCGTGTGCTGGAGCCGGGACGACGCTTCAACCCCTATGAAGAACCCCACCCGGAACACAAATACGAAGAGCATGTGATTACCCGGATCACCCATTGGGTGGTGGATCGCTCCTATGAAACCACGGAAAACCAGCCGGAATATATCAACGAATTCGAGGCTATCCCCTCGCGCATCCCCTTAACCCCGCACCGCACCACCAAACGCCCGCGCATCGAAGGCGCGCAGGTGGCCATTGTCGCAGGCCCCTCGGGGGAAGAAATTCATCCGGACAAATACGGCCGGATCAAAGCCTGGTTCCCCTGGGACAGACGCGCCAAAAAGGACGGCTCCGACACCTGCTGGATCCGCGTCTCCCAAAGCTGGGCCGGCGGCCTCTGGGGCTCCCAGGTCATCCCCCGCATCGGCATGGAAGTGATGATCGCCTATATCGACGGCGACCCGGATAGACCGCTGGTAACAGGCGTCGTGCCGAATACGAACAACCCGGTGCCGTATGATTTGCCGGCGAACAAGACCAAGAGCGTGTTTCGGACCAATACGCATAAGGGGAAGTCAGCGCAGAAGTTTAATGAGCTGACGTTTGAAGATGAGGCTGGGCGGGAAGAAATTTATATTCACTCTCAGAAGGATCGGAATGAGAAGACCCGTAATAATCATACGGAACGCATAGACAATAACTGGGTTCAATCCGTGGGCTATAACAAAGCTATAGAAATTGGTAACAATCACAACGAAGCAATCGGTGGAAATTTTACTTTAACGGTAGGGCCGAGCGGTATCGGAAAATTAATTTCTCAAACAGATGCATGGCTACCCAAAGGTATTCCACTTGCAGGGTATGATTTTGGCGTCCTCGGCCTCGGAATGATGGGGACCGGCAATATGTTTACTTCCGTTGACCGATCCAAGTTGGAGATCGTCGGTCTAGCAAGCGTGGAGGAGGTAAGCCTAAGCAAAACAATCTCAACTGGCGCTGAGTTCAAGGTCATTTCACGAAAGAGCATTGATATTTCGGCGCTTGAAAATCATATCGAAGATGCTGGGGGAAAACGAGTGATTCAGTCTACGCAAAAACTCGAGTTAATCTGTGGCAACTCACGAATCACCATGCTTCCCAATGGGGAAATTATTATGGCCGGTACTAAGCTAACCATATCAATCAGTAATTGTATTGCGATATTTACCGACACCATGGCTTCAAAAATTACGTCATTGTTCAGCGTAATTTCCAAACGTATAAATTTGAATTGAGGCACAAATGACTGGTGGCATCACTTATTCTGGAAATGTAGTGCAAAGCGAACGTTCTGACGGCAATATTGCTGAATCAGTCGAAATTCCATTTAGCGACAAAAATTTTCTACAGAGAGCAGCAAACAAAAAACCGCAAATTACCCTCGAATACCTCAGATCAACTGTATCCGGATTTGCTGCCGGAACATATTCATGGCCATTTGATTATACTTTATGCCTTAATTGGATTGCAGGAACTGCCGGATTTTACGGTGGGCAAATCAAAATCCTCTGCGATAAGCAAACTAAAATCATATTAAACGTAGCAAGCGCAGCCCAAACGGCAACATATTATATGATTTTCAGAGGATTATTATGGAAATTACTTAACAATGAAGATGCGCGTCAGTTAGTTAAGAAAGAGCTGGATCAACTCGATATAGTTGGTCAGCTTGCAAATAGACTGCCTGACGTTCTTCATTACGGTTCACGGATGGTGGGCCGCTTCATGAGTGGTATGGCGTTCACAGAATGGATGGAAAGTGGCGGTACTTTGAGAGGACGAGCCTCAAAAGGTGCCTCTGTCGCTATAAGCACATTTAATCTCCTAGCAGCCACTTGGGGCGCAGCTCTGCATGCGTCATTAAAACATGGCGATGCGATTGATGTGGTCCAGATTTTTATATCAATTATTACCGGGGACCCTGATCACAAGCTTTCCTCGAGCGAATATACGGAGCTTTTCAAGACAGCCAAAGAACTTGCGGAGGCCGCGCTTGAAGATCCGAAAAACGCCGAGGACTTTAAAAACTACCAACAGTTCATCAAGAATTGGCTGCACTTTGGTGCAAGCGGGGGAAAATGATGCGATTTTTGATTTTCCTAATTTGGACTTCAGCAGGAATAGCAGGAATTATCCTGATGATTTTATCAGCGATAGCGATATCGTCCGTTTTTCTTTTTAAAATAAATGATTTTAATTTTAACAATATTATGTTTTTACTAATATTTTCCGTATTATTTTTCCTTGGTGGCTATTTATATTACAAAGGAACACATCATTGAAAAAGGGTATTTGGCAATACACCGTACCGAAAGCGATCATCTCTTTTCTAACATATATATTTCTTTGTTCACAGGCTCTTGCGGCTGAACAAGAAAATGAACTCTGCAATGCAATGGCGGAAGTTGATCGAGCGAATTGCAAGGCGTCTCTCGAGCTTCTGATGAGCGGCGGCCCGAAGCCCTACAAGCCGAGCGTCTTTGTGCGGGCGAAAGATGGAAAGTGGGCATTTCGATACGAGATGACGCAAGCTTCCGAAGCAGAGCCATTTTGCATTCTCTTGATGAACCATCTCGTACTTCGACAAGACCGCAGCACCCTTCTGCAGTACACCTCCTACGATGACATGCTCGACTTCGACATCCCCGAATTGGACATTCACGAAACAGCTATTCCCGGCAGATTGGGCGAAATCTTTGTTGACGTTACACGGAGACCACCCACGGTCGAACTCCCGATGGAAACAAAAGACAACGTCAATGCTGGTATTCGTGTCGAGATTCTTCAGCCCACCGCATATGCCGAGTGGGAGCGTAAGGCGGTGAAGCAAGATTGCAAGACGATTGACTGACGCTACAGTTATAGAACAGGAGGACGTTCAAATGCCCGCCATCACCCGCCTCGGCGATATTGGTTCCGGCCATGCCTGCCATTTCCCGCCGACGCCCTCCATAGAGGCCAGTGGCAATGTGTTCATCAACGGTCGCGGGGCCGTCCGGGTTGGGGATGCCTATGGGGCGCATGCCTGTTCGTCCTGCCCGGAGCCAAGCCATGGCCGGGCTTTGGCTGCGGGCTCGCCGACGGTTTTCATCAATGGTCAGCCTGCGGGGCGGATTGGCGATGCGATTGATTGCGGCGGGGCGGCTGCCGAAGGATCCGGCGACGTGTTCTTGGATGATGGCGCCTAAGCCGTTTCATAAGCATTCGTTTCTTTAAAGGCCCTCAACAGGCATTGTTTCACCGCCTGTAATATCCGGTTTTATTGTCTGCGGTCACCGACCTGTCACACCTCGTTACTATAGGGCTGGGCATCTTCAATGATTGTTCGGTTCAAAAGACGATGGCGAAATTCCATTCCTATGTGATTTGCACCTCGCCACGCAGCGGCAGCACCTTGTTGTGCAATATGCTGGCAGCAACCGGAGTGGCGGGTAAGCCGAAATCCTATTTTCATCAGGGGCCGATTACCGATTGGCTGTCCTATCTCAATCTGGAAATCAACCCCGCTTAGCCGGAAAGCGATCTTCTGGCGGCGATCTTTGAAGCTGCGGTCGAGACGGGCCGCAATGGCACGGGTCTGTTTGGGCTGCGGCTGCAACGGCACAGTTTTGATCTGTTTGTCGAAAAGCTTGCCGTTCTTTACCCGGTGCTGGCCAGCGATCGGCAGCGGATCGAGGCTGCGTTCGGATCCACGCTGTTCATTCACCTGACACGCCTGGATAAGGTGAAACAGGCCGTCTCCTATGTGAAAGCCCAACAAACTGGATTATGGCATCGCGCACCCGATGGTACGGAGCTGGAACGGCTGTCTGCGCCACGCGATCCAATTTACGACGCCGCCAAAATCCACGCCAGCTACGACGAATTCATCCAGTATGATCGCGCCTGGCAAAGCTGGTTCGACATGCAAGGCATCCAGCCCTTGCGGATCACCTATGAAGCGCTTTGCACCGACCCCATTGCCAGCCTGAAGGATGTGCTAGTGCAACTGGGAGTGAATGGTGAGGCTGCAAGCAGCGTCGTGCCCGGCACCGCCAAGCTGGCAGACGGGATCAACCAAAGCTGGGAGACACGGTTTCGCACGGAGTATTTGCACAGTGATCCCCTATGATCGGGGGGCTGAAAATCACTCTTGCGCGGCGTGGCGGACCGGGTTATGAATTCCGCCATGAAGATCGTTTTGTCCATGAATGCTTGGTGGTGGGTTCGCTAACGCGGCCTTGACCAGTCATGTCTGAAGACGATTGACCCAAAGCCGCCCGGATTTCCTGAGGCGGCTTTTTTGTGTTCATGGCCCCTCACTGACGGGCTTTACGATGAGGAAGAAGCGCCATGGCAACCATTATTCGCGACGATAATAGCGATGTCTACCAGACCCGGGGCGGGATTACGGTCACGCGCCAGCGTCGTGCCACACCCTATGCCGATGCAGTGTCCAGCTATGTCGAAAAGCTGGATGAGCGGCGCGGCGCGGTGTTTTCCTCCAACTATGAATATCCGGGCCGCTATACCCGCTGGGATACCGCCATTGTCGATCCGCCGCTGGGCATTTCCAGCTTTGGCCGCGCCGTGTGGATCGAGGCCTATAATGGCCGGGGCGAAGTGCTGCTGTCACTGATCGCTGAAAAGCTGAAGACCGTGCCGGAACTGGTTCTGGGCGCGCTGACCACGCAGCGGCTGGACTTGACCGTGAAGACCCCCGACCGGGTATTTACCGAGGAGGAGCGCTCCAAGGCGCCCACGGTATTTACCGTGCTACGCGCCATTACCGATCTTTTCTATTCGTCGGCTGACAGCAGCATCGGCCTGTTCGGGGCTTTCGGCTATGATCTGGCCTTCCAGTTCGATGCCATCGATCTGAAACTGACACGGCCGGACGACCAGCGCGACATGGTGCTGTTTCTGCCCGATGAAATTCTGGTCGTTGACCACTATTCCGCCAAGGCCTGGATTGACCGCTATGATTTCGAAAAGGACGGCGTAACCACGGCGGGCAAGGCCGAGACAATTGCGCCGGAGCCTTTCCGCCACACCGATACCATTCCGCCGCGCGGCGATCACCGGCCCGGCGAATTTGCCGAACTGGTGGTGAAGGCCAAGGAAAGCTTCCGCAAGGGCGACCTGTTCGAAGTGGTTCCCGGCCAAAAATTCATGGAGCGTTGCGATAGCAAGCCCTCGGATATTTCCAAGCGGTTGAAGGACATCAACCCGTCGCCCTATTCCTTCTTCATCAATCTCGGCAATCAGGAATATCTGGTCGGCGCTTCGCCGGAAATGTTCGTGCGCGTCAACGGACGGCGCATCGAGACCTGCCCGATTTCTGGCACGATCAAACGCGGCGACGACCCGATTGCCGATAGCGAACAGATCCTCAAGCTGTTGAATTCCAAGAAGGACGAATCTGAGCTGACCATGTGTTCGGATGTTGACCGCAACGACAAGAGCCGGGTCTGCGAGCCGGGCTCGGTCAAGGTGATCGGCCGTCGCCAGATTGAAATGTATTCCCGGCTGATCCACACGGTTGACCATATTGAGGGCCGTCTGCGCGACGATATGGATGCGTTCGACGGCTTCCTCTCCCATGCCTGGGCGGTGACCGTCACTGGCGCGCCAAAACTCTGGGCGATGCGTTTTGTCGAAGCCCATGAGAAAAGCGCGCGCGCCTGGTATGGCGGCGCGGTCGGCATGGTCGGCTTTAATGGCGACATGAATACCGGGCTGACGCTGCGCACCGTGCGCATCAAGGACGGTATTGCCGAAGTGCGGGCCGGTGCGACGCTGCTGAATGACAGCGATCCGCAGGAAGAAGAAGCTGAAACCGAATTGAAGGCATCGGCCATGATTGCTGCAATCCGCGACGCCAAATCCGGCCAAAATGCCAAGGCCCAGCGCGGCGTGGCAGCTGTCGGCCATGGCGTCAAAATCCTGCTGGTCGATCATGAGGACTCTTTCGTCCACACGCTGGCCAATTACTTCCGCCAGACCGGCGCTACCGTCAGCACGGTGCGCAGCCCGGTGCCGGAAGAGGTGTTTGATCGCCTGAACCCCGATCTCGTCGTCTTGTCGCCCGGACCGGGTTCTCCATCGGATTTTGATTGCACGGCAACGATCAAGAAAGCGCGGGACCGCAACCTGCCGATCTTCGGTGTCTGCCTTGGTCTCCAGGCGCTGACGGAAGCCTATGGCGGCGTACTGCGGCAGTTGGATGTGCCGATGCATGGAAAGCCATCGCGCATCCGCGTGCTGGAACCCGGCATCGTGTTTTCCGGCCTGAACAAGGAAGTCACGGTCGGGCGCTACCACTCGATCCATGCCGATCCGGCCAGCCTGCCCAAGGATTTCATCATCACCGCCGAAAGCGAGGATGGCACGATCATGGGTATCGAGCATACAAAAGAGCCGGTGGCCGCCGTGCAGTTCCACCCGGAATCGATCATGACGCTCGGCAACGATGCCGGGATGCGGATGATCGAGAATGTGGTTGAAAAGCTGGCCAAGCGGGCGAAGGTGAAGGCAGCGTGAGTGCGCTTGTCATTCAGCCGATAGAAGCGAGCAATGTCGAGAGCTTTCATCAGGCTCTCGACGCGGTCGCACGCGAGCGTCGCTATCTGAGCATGCTGGAAGCGCCGCCACTGGACCGTCTGCAAGATTTCGTGGCTGGCCTTAAGCAAAGCAACAATCCGCAATTCGTGGCGCTTGATGGTGCGCGTGTCGTCGGCTGGTGCGACATTCGCCGCCATGACCGCGAACTCCACGCCCATCGCGGTGTGCTGGGCATGGGCATTATCGATGGCTACCGGGGCGCTGGCCTCGGCAAACGGCTGATCGAAACCACCCTTGCGGCATCATGGGCAATCGGCCTGCACCGGGTGGAACTGGATGCCCACGCCGATAACGACCGCGCCATCCGCCTTTACGAAAGCGTCGGCTTTGTTCGCGAGGGGGTGGCCCGCGATGCAGTGCGGATCGATGGGCGATTTGTCGATGTCATCCATATGGCGATCATTCGCTCAAACACAGCATGATCTTCATCGCACATTAATTAGCAATATCTACTATTTATTAACGCCGCTTTGGATTATCCATCCTTCGGGTTTGACAGATTAGCAGATATCAAGGATATGAGACCCATCATAAACCGTCCAGCCTTTGCAGGCTTGGGCGGTTTTGCCGTCTTAAGGGCATGAATTTTGCAACTGGTTCGCAAATGCAGGAGTGGGCGTGATGTCCGAGCATAATCCTATCGTCAAGCGTCTGGCCTTCTGGGGCATTCCGCTATCTTTCGGCGTGCTGGGCCTGAAGCTCCTGGCCTGGTGGGTCACGGGGTCCGTGGCGCTGTTGTCGGATGGGTTGGAATCCACAGTCAATGTGGTGGCGGCTTTCATCGCCTATTTCGTGATCGGCTATGCCCAGAAGCCTGCCGACCATGACCATCCCTATGGGCATCACAAGGCCGAATATATCTCGGCTGTTATCGAGGGGGTGCTGATCGTCATTGCCGCGCTGCTGATCATGAAGGAGGCGGTGGCCGCCCTTGAAGCGCCAACCATGCTGGATGCACCGGCGCTTGGCCTGGCAATCAATTTTACCGCCGGTGTCGTCAATGCGGTCTGGGCGACCATCCTGATCCGGGTCGGCAAGGCCAACCGGTCCCCTGCCCTGACGGCGGATGGGCAGCATATCATGTCGGATGTGGTGACATCGGTGGGCGTGCTGATCGGCCTTGTTCTGGTGGTGATCACCGGTTATGCCATTCTCGATCCGCTGCTGGCCATTCTGGTGGCCTGCAACATCATCTATCAGGGCTGGAAAGTGATCAGCCATTCCGTCGATGGCTTGATGGACAAAGCAGTCGAACCAGCGGAAGAAGACGCGATCAAGAAGGCGATTGCCGATCACGCCAGTGGCTCGCTCGGGGTGCATTACCTGCGCACCCGCCGGGCTGGGGCAGCGACCTTTGTTGGTTTCGATCTCGTCGTGCCAGCCGTGATGCCGGTGGGCGAGGCCCATGAGATTTGCGACAGGCTGGAAGCGGCGGTGCAAGCCGTGCAGCCGGGCGCGCGGGTGACGATCCATGTGGAGCCGGAAAGTGAAGAGGCCCATGGCGTCCGTGTTAAAGTTGTTGAAGGAGAACATGCATGAGCAAAACCGATGTTTCCGGCCTGTCCCAACTGGGCCACCAGGTGGATGCACCGACCAGCCCTGAGACCGCGGTGCTGGAACGGGTTCCCAATACCAATGCCGGAACCGATTACGTCGTGCGCTTCACCGCGCCGGAATTCACCTCGCTCTGCCCAATGACCGGCCAGCCGGATTTCGCCCATATCGTCATCGATTATATTCCGGGCGATTTCCTGGTGGAATCCAAGTCGCTGAAATTGTTCATGACCTCGTTCCGCAACCACGGCTCCTTTCACGAGGATTGCTCGATCTACATCGCCAAGCGGCTGGTAGAGCTTCTCGACCCGAAATGGCTGCGGATCGGTGCCTATTGGTATCCACGCGGCGGTATTCCCATTGATGTGTTCTGGCAGACCGGAGAAGCGCCGAAGGGTGTTTGGTTGCCGGATCAAGGTGTGCCGACTTATCGCGGAAGAGGATAAGCAAAAAGCGCCGACAATTCGGCGCTTTTTTTGTCTGGATCACAACATAGCGTGCTGACAAGCATGCATACTCACGCATTCATACTGTCATCGCCACCGAAATCACTGTCATCGAAGCTGCTATTGTCATAGCTGTCATTATCAGTGTCCAGGCTGGCCTGCTGGACGCCGCTGTCATCATTTTGGGCGGGCGTATCGTCGCGGCCATTCTCGGTGATGTTGTAGGTATTGTTGTTGATGATGGTTTCCTCGACCGGTGCTTGAGCCATGCCGCCGAGACCGCCCATGCCGCCAGCGCCCAGCATATTGCCGAAGCCGCCGCCGTGGCTAGAGAAGATGTCACGCACCGCATCAGCCACCAGCACGCCACCGGCAACGCCTGCCGCCGTGGTCAGGGCACCGCGCAGAAAGCCGCCGCCTGCTGGAGCTGCTGCTGGTTGTTGTCCCGGTTGCTGCCATTGGCCGCCTGAAGGCACGCCTCCCCAAGGGCCGGATTGTGGCGGGGCGCTGCGGCTGTAATCGTCATAGCCACGGTTCTGCGCTGGTGCCGCACCCCAAGGCCCTGCGTTGCGGGATGGCGCAGGCGCCGGACTGCCGCCTCCAAAAATCGAGCTGATGCCGCCTAGGAAGCCACCGCTTTGTTGCTGAGCGGGCGGTTGGGCCGGTCCACGGGACAGTTCATCCTGCAAATGGGCGATCTGGTCTTCGAGATCGCGGATCTTGGCGGTCGCTGCCTCCAGGCCTTTTTCCTGAATAATCACCGCCTGGGCCAGATAATAGGTGGCATAGGGCTGGCTGCGCAATTCGCCTTCGATCAGGCTTTCGGCTTCGCGGTCGCGCGGCGTTGAAGACGCCTGGCGCACGCGGTCAAACAATTGGGTCAGTAACTGGCGCTCTTCCGGTGACATGGATCTCATCTCCGATGACATGACTGAACCTGATCTAGGATCGCAATCATGGCTGTTCCAAGCCCTTGTGAATTACAAATATGTAACCTGTTCTGGTCCACGACGAAAAACGGCGGGATTTCTCCCGCCGTTGCTGGTTTGACCTTGAATGACTTATCAGCCCAGCATCAGGGCAGCACCGCCAAGCGCTGTGGCTACGCCGAGCAGCCGGGTGATGCGCGGGCCGAAGCGGTTGAGACCGACGCCAAGGCCAATACCGACTGCATGCAGGGCGGCGGTAGCGATCAGGAAGCCGAGGCCGAATTCCAATGCACCGGCGCCAGCCAGTTCGGTGCCATGCGCATAGCCATGGAACAGCGCGAAAAGAGCGACGACGGCGGAAGCGCCAGCGGCGGGCATGCGCACGGCAGTTGCCACCAGCAGGCCGAGAGCCATGACGGAGGCCAGGATGGCTGGCTCAACGAAGGGAAGATGCACCCCTGCCAGCGCCAGAAGAAAGCCGATGGCCATGGTGCCGACAAAAGCGGCGGGCACGGCATAGAGCGCCTTGCCACCCTGCTGCGAGGCCCAAAGACCGACGGCAACCATCGCCATGATATGATCAGGTCCGGTCAGCGGATGGGAAATCCCGGCCAGAACCGAGCCGTGTTCGGCAGGATTAAGATGGGCGAAAGCCGGAGCGGCGGCGCTTGCGAAAATGGCAGCGGTGAATGAAATGCGTTTGAACATCAACAGTCCCTCTTTTGGTCAACCTGGCGTCCGGGATTCGGTCCCGCCGATTTTCTCTTTATGTCAGCCGCAAATGTAACGTAAGCAATTTTCAATTGTCCATGCGCAATTTGCCGGGGATGCGGCTTCGTCACAGCTCTTGCCTTGCACTCCCATGTCCCTGCGCCACATATACACGAATGAACGTTGCCCGGAGAAACTCAAATGTTTGCCTTTGACAATAGCTATGCCCGTCTGCCGGAGCCGTTTCACGCCGCCGTTTTGCCGCAACCCGTGGCGCAGCCGAAGCTGATCCGGTTCAATCATGCGCTTGCGCAGGATCTGGGCCTGGACATGGAAGGCAAGGATGACACGGCTCTGGCAGAGATCTTTTCCGGCAATCGCATCGTTCAGGGCGCCAGCCCATTGGCCATGGCCTATGCCGGGCATCAATTCGGCAATTTCGTGCCGCAATTGGGCGATGGCCGCGCCATCCTGCTGGGCGAGGTGCTGGACCGTCACGGGCGGCGGCGTGATATCCAGCTGAAAGGCGCAGGCCCCACACCCTTTTCCCGCAATGGCGACGGGCGCGCAGCGCTTGGCCCTGTGATCCGCGAATATATCGTCTCGGAAGCCATGCATGCGCTCGGCCTTCCCACCACACGGGCGCTGGCCGCCGTTGCGACCGGCCAGCCGGTGCGACGCGAGATGGCGCTGCCCGGCGCGGTCCTGACGCGGGTTGCCGCCAGCCATATCCGCGTCGGCACCTTCCAGTTCTTTGCTGCCCGCCAGGATAATGACAGCCTGAAGGCATTGGCCGATCATGTCATCGACCGGCATTATCCCATCCTGAAAGATGCAGACAACCGCTATCTGGCACTGCTGAACGCCATTGCCGACCGGCAGGCGGCGCTGATTGCCCGTTGGCTATCGATCGGCTTCATCCATGGGGTGATGAATACCGACAATGTCGCGGTATCAGGCGAAACCATCGATTTCGGCCCCTGCGCTTTTCTGGATGAGTATAATCCGAAAAAGGTGTTTTCCTCCATCGACCAGCGCGGCCGCTATGCCTATGCCAACCAGCCCGGCATTGGCCAATGGAACATGGCGCGGCTGGCGGAATGCCTGCTGCCGCTGTTTGACGGCGGCGAAGACAAGGCCGTGGAAGACGCCAATGCGGCGCTGGCCCGCTTCGGCGAAGTGTTCCAGACCTATTGGCTCGCCGCCTTCCGCGCCAAGCTGGGCGTGACCGGTAATGATGAAGCCGATCTGGCGCTGATCAACGATTTCCTTGGTTTGATGGAGACCCATGAGGCCGATTTCACCTTGACCTTCCGCCAGCTCGGCAGGATCGCCGGAGGCGGCGTGGCACAGGATCTGATCCCGGAAACCGACGCACTGATCGCCTGGCTGATCCGTTGGCGCGCAAGGCTTGGCACAGAGCGCCCGGCAGAGATGATTGAAGCGGAAATGCAAACTATCAACCCTGCCCTCATTCCGCGCAACCACCGCATCGAAGAGGCAATCTCGGCGGCGGTCTATGACGATTATTCGTTCTTTGAACGGCTGACGCAGGCCCTGGAACAACCATTTGAAGAATTGGAAGACACCGCGGATCTCAGAGTGCCGCCGAAAGCGGAAGAGAGAGTGACGCGAACATTTTGCGGGACGTGACAGTTCCGCGCTATACCCAAACCTCTATTCGAAGCGAGGTCTCGTCCAGTAGCAATCAACCATATGCAGCAGCGGGCTTAAGTCACTGAAACCAATTGCAGGCTCAAACGTTCCCTCCAGCGACAAACCTTGGGGGACGAACACATGAGATGCAAAACGCTGCTGCTGGCCTTAAGCCTGATATGCCTGAGCGGCGCATCTCTCCCTCCAAAAGACGCCCTTCCCGAGCAGGGCCCCATACCCGATAGCAAACCGAAAACCGCAACCGATACGCCAGATGCTTCCTCCGGCGTTAAAATCCCAGATACAAAAGATCCAGACACAAAAGATGATGTCAGCAAGCCCGGCGACAAATCCGCCCTGGTTCCGGCACCGGACACTGTTCCCGTGCCGACGCCCTCGCCCGCCGCGCCAACCCCTGTCCCGGCCCCTACCCCGGCCTCACCTGCTCCATCCTCCCAAACGCCACCCGCATCGGCAGAACCGGCACCGGCCCCAGCTCCGGCACCGCCTCCACCACCGCCGATCATGACGGAGGACCCGCAGGCCTATGGGCAGTGCCTTAAGGATCTGAAGGCGGCAGGCGCGCAATTTACCGAACGGCCCCGGATCGATGACGGCGACGGTTGTGGCATCGACAAGCCGCTGGAGGTGACGGAAATCCTGCCGGGCGTCAGCTTGAAGCCGAAGGCAACTCTCCGCTGCGCGGCGGCACTGGAACTTTCGGAATGGATGCGCACTCTGGTTATTCCCGCCGCCGATCAGGCGCTTCCCGACAAAGGTCGGCTGAAGGCCGTGGACCAGGCCTCCTCCTATATCTGCCGTAACCGCAATAGCCGCAGCGATGGCAAGATGTCCGAACATGCCAAGGGCAATGCGCTGGATATTGCCGGCTTCGAGTTTGAAAAGGGCAACGTGCCGATGAAGATCGTGCCGGACAGCGAACCAACCCTGCCCGGCGCGTTCCAGCGCACCATCAATTCCTCAGCCTGCCTGTATTTCACCACCGTTCTGGCACCCGGAGCCGATGAAACCCACAAGGATCACCTGCATCTGGATCTCATCAAACGCCGCAACGATTACCGCGTCTGTCAGGAGCCGAATTGATCGAAACCGGATCTCTCAGAACTTCTGAGAGATGGCGATTTTGAAATAACGACCGGCCTCGGAGTAAAGCGCATTGGCGTTAGCGACGTCCTTCACTTCAAGCGCGTCGTAATATTGCTTGTCGAACAGATTGTAGACACCGGCCTGAAGGCGCAGGCCCTTGGCCTGTTCCGGCTCCCACCAGCCCGTCAGATTGACGACGCCGTACCCGGCTGGCTTGGTGGAGGCGCTGGAGTCGTCGGAGACGGCAGCGGCGGCCACCAGACTGACATCCGCGCCCCAGGTCTGCCGTTCATAGCCGACACCGACAATGGCTTTCAGCGGTGCCACCGTGCTCAACAGCTCGTCGGTATCCAGATCCACACCACGCGCATAGAACATCGAGCCATGTAGATTGATGCCGTTGGTGAAGGTCTTGTGGCCCTCGATCTCGACGCCGCTGATGCGGACATTGGCGCGGTTGATATATTCATAGGTCCCAAGCACATAGCCCGTCGTGCGGATGATGTCCGAGGTGTCGATGAAATTCTTGTAGCGGGTGGTAAAGGCGCTGATCCGGCCACCGAAATCCTCGTTGCCAAGATTGGCACCGACATCGAAGCCCCAGCTGGTTTCCGGCTTCAGATCGGGATTACCGATTGAGCGATAGAGCGGGGAATTGTCGTAATCCACATAGAGCTGATAGGCGTTGGGCGATTTAAACGCCGTGGAGAACTGGGCGTAAAGCTCGGCATCCGGCGTCGCCTGCCAGGCGGCGCGCAGCTTGGGAGAGAGGTGGGCGCCGTCCTGACCCTCCGGCATGGTTCCCTTATAGCTGTCGGTCTCCTGCGGGTCTTCCTTGTACCAATCGACGCGCAGGCCAGGCGTCAGCGAAACGGGACTGTTGCCCAGCGAAATCTTGTCCTCGACAAAAGCGCCGAGCTTGTAGGAATTAACATCAGGCGAGTAGGATTGGTTGGTGTGGTAATAGGCGCAACCGGATACGTAGGTGACTGAGCAGGTGTCCTGACCGGCGAGATAATAGCTGCTCTGGCTGAAGCGGAGATCGGTGCCGAAGGTCAGCTTGTGGTTCAAAGCACCAGTGCTGAAATCGGAATTGGCATAGCCATTGAACCCGTAATCACGCTGCTCGCTTTCCATGGACCGGTCGTAAATGCCGATTGGCGCCGTCAGGCGGTAGCTGGATGTGCCTTCCACGCGGGTTGCGCGCTGCCAATAGAGGGTGGCGAAGGCACTGTCGATCCAGCTGTCGGCAGAGGTGCTGTCATAGACGTAGTCAAGCGAAACCCGGTCGCGGCCCTTGTCCTGGATATAATCGTAATCACCGGCGCGATAGGTGGTGCCGTAGCTGGTATTGGACTTGTAATCCTTCTTGGAATTATAGTCGTAATGCTCAGCCGTCAGGCCGATCGTATGACCGCCTTCCAGCTCCTGGCGGATCTTGAACAGGAAATTGCGGTCGTTATAGCTCATCGGATCGGCTTCGGTCCGGGTTCCCCTGGTGCCGCCGACATCGCCTGTTGTTTCGGTCTCATGGCCGTATTTGTAGGAAGACTGGAACAGTACCGAGGTATTGTCGAATTTCTTGGCAATCGCGCCTGAGGCCGTCAGCGAGCGGTCCGAGCCATCATAGCCAAGCTTGGCGATACCGCCAAAGCTCTTGCCGTCGCCAATCAGGTCCTCCGGCTCATAGGTATGCAGGAGCAACGCGCCGCCGAGTGCGCCGGACCCGGCGCGGCTGGAATCGGCGCTGTGCAGCACGTCCACCGACGACAGCGAATTGAAATCATAGGTGTCGGCACCGCCGCCATAGCTATAAACCGTGTCGAAGAAATAGGGCACCGGAATGCCGTCGATGGTCGTCAGCACCCGGTCGGCCTCCAGGCCGCGAATGTTGACGCTCTTGGAATTCTTCACATAGGTCACACTCGGCTCAACCGTATTGCCGAGGTCATCGACATCGTCGATCTGCTTCTTCTGCAATTGCTCGGCCGAGGTATGGGTCGCCACCGGCGTGTCTTCCACAGACCCCTTTACAACCTTCTGGCCCTTGACGGTAATGGTCGAAAGTTCGGTCTGGCCAGAAGAGCCGCTGTTTTCCGCCGTTTTTGCCGCTTCCTGCGCAATGACAGGCACGGCCGCATAAAATGAGCAAAGTGCCGTGCAGGCAAGCAGAACAGGCCGAATTCCCCGAAAAGACATGGTGCAAACTTTCAATACGGCGCACGAAACCCCTCGGCTGCAGGGCAGTGCAGCCGGCTTCGCACGCAATTGGTCGTCCCCGAAACAAGCCGCCGTCAGAAAAGACGCGCCTTAATTCGGACACTTATTAAACATGATTTTTTATGTCAAGATTAAAAACATGATTAAATAAATCATGTTATATTTTGCACTTTAGTGATGTAAAGCAACGCAGCACTATTCTTTAAAACAGGCCTTCGACCAGCCCATCATCATCAAGCCGG
This sequence comes from Gillisella vitis, assembly GCF_021559775.1. Lineage (GTDB taxonomy): Bacteria > Pseudomonadota > Alphaproteobacteria > Rhizobiales > Rhizobiaceae > Allorhizobium > Allorhizobium ampelinum. Next base: position 2,265,620 of record NZ_CP056047.1, read on the forward strand.
ATGGTTTCGGCTGCCGGCTTTCTCGGCAGGCCGGGCATGGTCATGATATCGCCGGTGATGGCCACCACAAAACCGGCACCCGCTGATAGCCGCACGTCGCGCACATGCACTTCATGGCCATCGGGAGCGCCGAGCAGCGACGGGTCGGTAGAGAAGGAATACTGGGTTTTGGCGATGCAGACCGGCAGGTCGCCATAGCCCATAGCCTCAAACTGGGATAGTTGGTCGATGACAGCGCGGTCCGCAGTGACACTCCCCGCACGGTAAATCCGCTTGGCGACGGTTTCGATCTTGGCAAACAGCGGCATGTCGTCCGGATAAAGCGGCTGGAAATCGGCAATGCCGCTGTCGGCCATGGCCGCCACTTTCCTGGCCAGTTCCTCAATGCCCGCACCACCCTCGGCCCAATGACGGCAGAGCACGGCTTCGACGCCGATACGGGCGGCATAGTCCTGCAAGGCTGCGATTTCCGCCGGCGTATCCGACAGGAAATGGTTGATAGCGACAATGACAGGCACACCAAAGCCCCGGACATTTTCCACATGCCGCCCAAGGTTGACAGCACCCCGGACCAGGGCGGCCACATCCTCGTGGCCAAGCTCCGTTTTGGCGACACCGCCATTCATCTTCAACGCCCGCACCGTAGCGACGATGACGGCAGCCGCCGGGCGAAGACCGGCCTTGCGGCATTTGATATCGAAGAACTTTTCAGCCCCCAGATCGGCGCCAAACCCCGCTTCCGTCACCACATAATCGGCAAGCTTCAGGGCCGCCCGCGTCGCCACCACCGAATTGCAGCCATGGGCAATATTGGCAAACGGACCGCCATGCACCAGCGCCGGATTGTTTTCCAGCGTCTGCACCAGATTGGGCTGCATCGCCTCCTTCAACAGCACTGTCATGGCTTGATGGGCCTTGATATCACGGGCATGCACGGGCGTTTTGTCCCGCCGGTAGCCGATGACGATCTGGCCCAACCGCTCTTCCAGATCAGCCAGATCACGGGCCAGACAGAGGATGGCCATCACTTCGGAGGCAACCGTGATATCGAAGCCGGTTTCGCGCGGAAAGCCGTTGCGAACGCCACCCAGCGCCCCGACCATCTCGCGCAGCGCACGGTCATTCATGTCCACCACCCGGCGCCAGGCGATACGGCGCGTATCGAGATCCTGTTCATTGCCCCAGTAAATATGGTTATCGATCATCGCCGCCAGCAGGTTATGCGCGGAGGTGATGGCGTGGAAATCGCCGGTGAAATGCAGGTTAATGTCTTCCATCGGCACGACCTGCGCCCGCCCGCCACCGGCAGCGCCACCCTTGACCCCGAAACAGGGACCAAGCGACGGCTCGCGCACGCAGACCATGGCCTTGGCGCCGATACGGTTCAGCCCATCCACCAGGCCGACCGTGGTCGTGGTCTTGCCCTCGCCTGCTGGTGTCGGATTGATTGCCGTCACCAGGATGAGCTTGCCATCCTTGCGATCTTCAAGCGAATGCAGGAATGAAGCGCTGATCTTAGCCTTGTCATGGCCATAGGGCTGCAAATCACCGGGGCTGATTCCCAAACGCTCGCCAATCTGCGTGATCGCAAGCTTCGATGCTGCACGTGCAATTTCAATATCCGACATCAGCCTCTTAACCCTGTCTCTACACCGTTTCCGGCACTTTTCCTTCAGGACGCTCGCACTCCAGCGCCGTGCGTTTACCCTTTACATCATGTCTTCAAGATGCTCACGCATCCCTGCCGCGAAAGCATTGAAAATATCGCAAAGGCATCAGCTGCTTGGGATATTTGCAAAGGCAATACGATTGGCTATCTTCCATGGCGCATCGTATTACCGCATAATTCAGCGCGCCCGGTAGAGCGCGACACAAAAATTCTCGTGCCTGCGGAAAATCTCGGTCAATCCATGAAACAGCCCACCCCGACGAACTCATCGGCAGGGGCAAATGAACAGCCTAAATCATCATAAAGCCCTGCATGATCCATCCCATTTTAAAGTAGGATTTTACGGATAAGGAGTTATGCAGGCCCTAGTGCATCGATCCAAACGGAGGCTTCAGCCGAGTTTGGAAAAATCGATGCATAAACAAAAAATGAGTGCACGAAAGCATGAACGAAGTGAATGCGTCAGTGCACTAGGCGCGGTAAGCTCAACAGAAGGCGCTTATTTTCGCAAGACACGTTATTACCTTGACTTTTAGGGGGACTGGCGCTCATTTAACACTCACTTCAATGCATTTCCGACCGCATGGACGCGGAAGCGCCACAGCGGAAGAAATACAACCGAAGGCAAGCATCAGCGCAACCATTTCAATTAAAGCGAAAGATATATATTTTTTCGCTAATGAGTTCACAGGGTTTTGAAAGACATTTTTTGAAATTAATCGATAAGAACTTTCGAAAGCTCTAGGATTTAATATATAAAATCCCCCTATATCCACTTAGTCGCCAAACACACCGCCCTTACCTCAAATTCAGTCGCCCCACATGTTGATCGCCGAGCGCCAGACACTGCTCAGTACAGAAATAACCGCAATGGAAAGCCGTGAGCATTGTGCGGATATCCTGCGCACTGTTGCCCAGGCGTTTGGCCTGTCGCATGGCAGTATCCTGCTCGCACCGTGTGCGACCGATGTGCATCTCCTGCCACTGGTCATGGAAACGACTTTGCCGATGGAATTCGGCCATGAATTCGACCGCCACCAATTTGTCAAATTCTGTCCGGTGGTCAAGAAATTTGCCGGCTCGATTCTGCCGCGAACCTGGGACATGAAATTCAGGGAACCGAATGACATGGCGGAGGAATGGCCGCCTGCCATGCGCGACCTGATGATGCGGTTCAAGCTGATCGTCGGCGTTGTCTTCATTTTCCCCTCTCTTGATTCCCGGCTGTATTTCATGCGGTTCGATGGGGATCGCTCACCTCTCTCCCAATGCGAGGTCAATGAACTGGGCATGCTGGCAATGGCGGTTTTCGACCAATACGACCGTCTTCGCCGCACCGAGTTGATGAATGTCGATGTTCTCTCCGTGCGCGAACTGGAAGTGCTTCGCTGGACGGCGCAGGGCAAAACCTCGGTAGAAATTGGCCAGATCCTCAGCCTCTCCGACCACACCATAAACGCGTATATGACAACAGCTATGAAAAAGCTGGATTGCGTCAACCGAACGCAATTGGTAGCAAAGGCCATTAGGCTGAAGCTCATTCAATAATTCATTTGCTTCAGCCAAGCCAAAAGGGAGGCTATTCACTTGGCTTGGCGCTCGAACAACCCGCGGCCTTGTCCGCTTCAAGATTTTCATTCAATTGGATTGCAGGAATGTGATGTCGTTAATCTAACCCATGCCATGAATATCTGCGGCTTCTGGCGACTTGATATAGATCAGGGTCATTTATATGGCACGCCGCATGTGTCGAAGCTCTACGAGCTAGACCATTCTGAAGGTCCATTGAATATAAAGGATTTTTGCGACCGCATGCACCCGCAGGACGTGGACCAGGTGATGGACAGCTATTATCGCGCCGGCACCAATCGCGGTGTTTTCCACAATATCCACCGGATCATCACCACAAGCGGTACCTTGAAATATATTCGCACCGTCGGTCTCTATTATCCGGTCGAGGGCGCATCCGGCGAATATCGCGGCATGCTGCATGAGTTGTTTCAACTGGAACCCACGGCAAGCTTCATCGAATTATAAGACATGGCCTGGCGGTCTGCCCGCCGGGCCATTGACAGTCAGCGCTGCAGAACGGCTCGCAATTCCACCATATTGGCGCGCACGCGCAACGTGTAGAATCCCATGGTTGACAGATGGTTCGGCATGAACAGGCCGTCCTCGCTGCCGTTGGAGACAATCATCGGCTGAACCTTGAGTGCAGCTTCGAACTGCTTTTCCAGCTCTGCCCAGATCGCTGTCAGGTTACGCTCGCGCACCACGTCGATGAAATCGGCCTTTGCCGCCTGAAACAGGGCGTATTGTCCATAGAGCTGACCATAGGCGAACCAGAAACGGTCGTCGGCCCGCGTGTCGAACCAGCCGCCATTATGCTCTTCCGAGCGGCGGCGCAAAATGTCGGATGTGTTGCCGAGGTCGCTGGCCAGCCCGTCGAGCAATTTGACGAGATTGTCGGCCCGGGCATCGAACACCGCCTTGCAGGTTTCCAGATCGGAATTAAACCCACGCCAGCTGGTGATTGCGGCACGATAATAGCTTGGCGTCGGCGTCTTAAACCCGAACGGATTGGAGCCGAAATACCAGGTGCCTTCGTTGAACTGGATATTGCCACGCGCATCCTGCAGATCGGTGTTGATACCGGAAGTGCCCCTCACCCGGCCAAGATCGTCGGCCAATACGATGCCAACCCGGCGCGCCACCTGATTGATACCGCGCTGGAACGAGGCCTTGTTGTCAAAGAACGGCGTGTCATCCCAGCTCATCCCGAACAGGCCAAGCTTGTAGAGCAGCGTCGAAGACACCCAGACATTCTGGTTGACGTTGGAATCCGTCAGGTCGGCAACCGTGGTGACGATAGCGGAATTCTGGCAGGTGCCGGGCTTGTCGGCGATCTGCTGTCCGGCAGCGACCTTGCGGTCGGCAAAGCCATAGGCCTTGGCAAAGGCCGGATCAAAGCCATACCAGACCTGCGTGCGCCACAAAAACTGCCCATAGGCCGCAATCAGCACCAGCACAATCAGCGCGACGGAACCACGGAAAATATAGGCACGCTTGCCCGCTTCGCTATGGCGGGCGCGGAAGGGCCAGGCCACCGCCGTATAGAGAAGATTACCGCTGCGCCGAAGCGCTCCCCAGAGCCCTCGGAAAAACCCCGTTAGCGCATTCAGCATCTGCCCTGTCTCCCGTCCTGTGGTCATGGCAACGGCGGACGCTCGGCGTCCGGTCACTGCTCAACAGATATGTCTGCCCATCAACAATAACAACGACAAACCGCGTTTTTAACGACACAAGGTTTTTAGGTGGCGATATTTTTGAAAAACAACCGGTTGGACTTGTCGACTGTCAAATATCAGCGCACGCTTCACCCATTGAACAGTTCATCCCAATGCAGGCGGCAGAAGGACACATATTTCTCGTTGCCGCCAACTTCGATCTGCGCACCCTCGCGCATCACCTGGCCGCTCGCATCGAAGCGGGCATTCATCGTCGCCTTGCGGCCGCAATGGCAGATCGTGCGGATTTCGCGCAATTCATCGGCAATCCCCAGCAGCAACCGAGAGGCCGGAAACAGCTGGCCCTGGAAATCCGTGCGCAGGCCATAGGCCATGACCGGAATATGCAGGCGGTCGGCAATCCGCGCCAATTGCCAGACATGGTGCTCGCTCAAAAAATTGGCCTCGTCGACAAAAACGCAGGCAATCGGCTTGCTTGCATGCATGGCCTCGACCACGGCAAACAGATCGGTGCCCGGCTCGAAGGTTTCGGCCGGGCTGGACAGCCCAATGCGGGAAGCGACCCGCCCGCGCCCGGCTCGATCATCCAGTGCGGCGACAAAAATCACCGTGCGCATGCCGCGCTCCTGATAATTGTAGGAGGCCTGCAACAGCATGGTGGATTTACCGGCATTCATGGCGGCATAATTAAAATACAGCTTGGCCACTGGCACCAGCTCCCTGCGGTTCGTCTTTTATACAAAGTCTCGACGATGCTGACGCATCCTCGACGGACAAAAATTTCGAATACCTCAAATGCATCAGAGGCTTGAGCTATCCGAAAACGACGTACGACCCACCATTTCAATGACAGTTCGCATTCGCGCCGCCATGCAGCACAAAAACGAGGCGGTTTTAACCCGCAAAATCGAAAATCCCACGATTTCTATCGGGATTTCGACAAGAGTTTAGACAAGACCGCGCCACAAAATCCTATCCCGGAAGGCATCGTCATAAAAAAATTCAACCACACGGATGCCTTCCTGCTCCGCACCCGAGCAGCCCGGATTTGCGGCGATAGAGCACATTTTCAGGTCGGGATGACAAAATGTCGCAAATACCCCCTATGGACCGGCGCGAACACGCAGGCTTGCCTCGGCTGTTTATGTATTCATAATGCCGGGAACTAAAAAAGGAGCAGAATATGCCGATTGCCAAGACACTGAAATTTGCACTGCCGAAATACGCTCTGGCCTTGGCCGGATGCGTCGCAGCATTCAGCCCGGCTGCCTTTGCGGCGGAAGCCGCCAGTTGCGGCACCGTTCGCATCTCGGATGTCGGCTGGACGGACTTGGCCTCCACCAATGCCTCCTTCGTCACCGTTCTGGAGGCACTGGGTTACAAGGCCGACGTCAAGACGCTCGGCGTGCCCGTGACCTATTCCTCAATGAAGAACAAGGATATCGACGTCTTCCTCGGCAATTGGATGCCAGCCCAGAAGGAAGCCATCCAGCAATATCTTGATGACAAGTCGATCGACAGTGTCGCCGTCAATCTCGAAGGCGCGAAATACACGCTGGCCACCAATGCTGCCGGCGCCAAGCTCGGCATCAAGAGCTTCAAGGATGTCGCTGCTCACAAGGCCGAACTCGATGGCAAGATCTACGGGATCGAGCCGGGCAATGAAGGCAATGGCATGATCGTGTCGCTGATCGAGGGCGACAAATTCGGCCTCAAGGGCTTTAACGTCGTGGAGTCCTCCGAACAGGGCATGTTGAGCCAGGTGACCCGCGCCGACAAGGAAAACAAGCCCGTGATCTTCCTGGCCTGGGCACCACATCCGATGAACACCGCCCACCAGATCACCTATCTCGCCGATGGCGACGACACGGTGTTCGGCCCCAATTACGGTGGCGCGACAGTCTATACGGTGGCGCGCGGCGGCTATGCCAAGGAATGTCCAAATGTCGGCAAGCTGCTGACCAACATGAAGTTTTCGCTCGACATGGAAAATGCCATCATGGGCAAGATCCTCGATGATGGTGAAGACGCAGACAAGGCTGCCAAGACCTGGCTGAAGGCCAACCCAACCGTGATCGAGCCCTGGCTGGCTGGCGTCACCACCAAGGATGGCAAGGACGGCCTGGCGGCGGTCAAGACCAAGCTTGGCTTGTAAGCACCACTGAACGATAGCGCCGGGGCGAAACATTGCGCCCTGGCACCGCTATTCCTTATTCTCTTTTTTACGCATTTCCTGCAAATGCTCGAAAGGATGCGTTTCAGTGGATTGGCTGACTGATTTCAAAATTCCCATCGGCCCCACCGCCAAAGTCGTTGTTGACTGGCTGACGGCCAACGGAGCCTGGTTTTTCGACTGGCTCTCTCACCTCATTTCAAGCAGTATCGATGGTGTTCTGTTCGTGCTGCAATATCCCAACCCGCTGGTGACAGCACTTGCCATCAGCATTATCGCCTGGCTGCTGCGCCGCTCCCTTCTCGTGGCGATCTTCACCTTTCTCGGCCTGGCGCTGATCATCAACCAGGGCTATTTCAAGGAAACCACCGAGACGCTGGCGCTGGTTCTGGCCTCCACCGCCGTCTGCATGGTGATCGGCGTGCCGCTCGGCATCCTGGCCGCTCGCCGCGCATGGATCTACGCCCTCATGCGCCCGGTCCTGGACCTGATGCAGACCATCCCGACCTTCGTCTATCTCATCCCGGCGCTGATCCTGTTCGGGCTCGGCATGGTGCCCGGTCTGATCGCCACGGTGATCTTTGCCGTCCCCTCACCCATCCGCCTGACCCGGCTCGGCATCGTCTCCACCCCTTCCTCCCTGGTGGAAGCTGCTGTTGCCTTCGGGGCCACGCCCACCCAGGTCCTGCGCAAGGTGGAATTGCCCTATGCGCTGCCACAGATCATGGCAGGCCTGACCCAGACCATCATGCTGTCGCTGTCCATGGTGGTGATTGCCGCCCTGGTCGGCGCTGCCGGTCTCGGCGTTCCGGTGGTGCGGGCGCTGAATACCGTCAATATCGCCAGAGGTTTCGAAGCGGGCCTTTGTATCGTCATCCTGGCAATCATTCTGGATCGGATGTTCCGCATTCCATCGGCGGGAGATGACCAATGAGCGATGCAGTCATCTTCGGAAATGTCGACATCATCTTCGGTGATCGGCCACAAAAGGCGCTTGCCCTGGTCGATCAGGGCCGGACACGCGACGAAATCAACGCGGAAACCGGCCTGATCCTCGGCGTGGCCAATGCCTCGCTGACCTTGAAGGAAGGCGAGATCCTGGTGCTGATGGGTCTCTCCGGCTCCGGCAAATCGACACTGCTGCGGGCCGTCAACGGGTTGGCGCCCGTGGTGCGCGGCTCGGTGTCAGTCAAGTCGCGCAATGGCTTCGTCGATCCCTACCAGGCCAGCCGCAAGGCGTTGCGCGACCTGCGCATGCACAGCGTCTCGATGGTGTTCCAGCAATTCGGCCTGCTGCCTTGGCGCAGCGTTGCCGACAATATCGGCTTCGGGCTGGAATTGGCGGGCGTTGGCGAAAAGGAGCGGCGGAAAATCGTTGCCGAGCAATTGGAACTGGTCAACCTGACGCAATGGGCCGACCGCAAGGTGGACGAATTGTCCGGTGGCATGCAGCAGCGGGTCGGCCTCGCCCGCGCCTTTGCCACCGGCGCGCCGATCCTGTTGATGGACGAACCGTTCTCAGCGCTCGATCCGCTGATCCGCACACGCTTGCAGGATGAATTGCTGGAATTCCAGCATCGGCTAAAAAAGACCATCCTGTTCGTCAGCCACGATCTGGACGAGGCCTTCCGGATCGGCAACCGCATCGCCATCATGGAAAGCGGCAGGATCATCCAATGCGGCACGCCGCAGCAGATCGTCCAGAACCCGGCGGATCAATATGTCGCCGATTTCGTGCGCAACATGAACCCGATCAGCATGTTGACGGCGAGAGATGTCATGACTGCCGGCACCAGTCACACGCCGGGTCTCGGCGTCACCGCCACCGCCACGCCGGAAACGCCGCTGATCGATATTCTTGACGCCATGGCCCGCCAGCCCGGCCTGGTCGGCGTGGTGGAGAACGGCACGGTGATCGGCGCGATCGGCGCGCAGGATGTGGTCTCGGCCCTGACCCGGCACCGCCAGACCTGACGTAGAAAGAGGCGCAGAACGACGCCATTTAACCAAGGGCCGTTGCTTACGGTATCACGCGTTTATTAAAACCCGTGATGCCATAAGCGGCGGCCCTTGACGCTTTCCCGCTAGGGAACGCTGGGATATGGTTGAAGCTCCGCTCTGCTCACAAGCAGCACGCACCCAGCCGCAAACCATGAGACAGCCCGATGATCGACCGCCCCTCTCCCATCCGTCCAACTGATGACGAGGCGCGGCGCCAGGCGCGGACCCTGTTGCGCAGCGCCACCCATGTTCCCCTGGGCGTTCTCGATCCGCAAACCGGCGGGCCTTTCGTCAGCCGCGTGCTGATGGGCACCATGCCGGATGGAACGCTGACCGTTCTGGTCTCACGCCTCTCAGCTCATACCCGGGCGATGCTGGCCGATCCGCGCGTATCGCTGCTGGCCGGCGAACCCGGCAAGGGTGATCCCCTCGCCTATCCGCGTCTCACCGTTCAATGCCTTGCAAGCCCGGTGGACCCCGATAGCGACATTCATCAGGCGATGCGCCGCCGCTTTCTGGCCCGTCATCCCAAGGCAAAACTCTATATCGATTTTCCGGATTTTCTGTTTTTCCAGCTCATGCCGCAACGTGCCGCCATGAATGGCGGGTTCGGAAAAGCCTTCCTGCTGGATGGAGAGGATTTGTTGATTCGAACAGAGCTTACGTTCGCCGACGGTAAAACCGAGGCTCAAACCATACAAGATTTAGGGTATGGACTTCTGCAAATCATAAAAAATCCCCCTTATCATAAGGGGCAAAAGCCGAAGGGAAAAGTCAAAATCTGCGGGTTGGATGCGTCCGGAATCGACTTTTTTTGGGGTAAAAGGCTGTTTCGCTGCGAATTTGAGCGTGAAATTGTGTCTTTGGACACACACCCTTCACTCCAATCTAATTAAGATGAAACGATACCTTAAATTTAGGCATATACAATCCTCCTCATATTGCTAGACTCAAGGCGTAGGGTTTCTTGTGGGATGCAACAACCAGGGCCTGCCATGTGTGCAGGCCAATCGCTTCAAAGGAAGATTGAGAGATGAAAGCCAATGACTTGTCTGATCACTCGAATGCGGCTGCCGGCCTCCTCACGGCCATGGCCAATCCTAAGCGACTGATGATTCTATGCAGCCTGGTTCAAGGTGAGGTGCCGGTTGGCGTCTTGGCCTCGCAGGTTGGCTTGAGCCAGTCAGCGCTGTCCCAGCACCTGTCCAAGCTTCGCGCCCAGAAGCTGGTCAAGACCCGCCGCGATGCCCAGACCATCTATTATTCCAGCACGTCGGATGCCGTCATGAAAGTGCTCGGCACGCTCGAGGATATATTCTGCCATCAGGAAAGCAGCAGAAACGCTGCTTGAATGATAACGCTGACATAACAGCTTTATCTAAATCAAAGGCGGCTTGGTGTTAAAAATACACCGGCCGCCTAGACTATTTACCGCCTGACTTGCGGGACAGCAGCCAGTGCGAATCTGCATTAATGGCTATTCCTGACAGCAAGCTGAACAGGCAATCTGCTTCATAAAATTTCAGATTTTCAAAATCCGTTGGCGACCTATATTCTGGCGCTCGTCTGATGACGCAAGCAGGCCTGTCCGGCCAGCAGATGACAGACCCCGAACCACCAATGCAGTTCGGAGCCCGCTCTCTTCAAAAAAGCGTATATTCCTGCTCCTGCACACTTCAAATCCCGCGGGATTGAGAGAGTTATGCAGCAGTGGCCGCCGGTCGATCGATGCTGTCGAACTGCCCTTCGATCCTGCATCTGATCATGCTGGCATATACCCATGGCGAGCTTGCGCCGACCTTGCCCGCTGAACGTGCAATCCGCGATGCTTCCGTATTTTGCGTTTTATCAAATGCAGAAAAACGCTGCGCCGTCCGCGCGTTTCAACTCCATTTCCTTCTTTTGCCCATTCTGGTTTGAGGAGGACATTATGCATCAGGATAAACACTGACTTCGCTGATTATTCAGGATAGCCGCCCTCTGGCCGCTTGACGGCACAAGGCCGGCTGCTAGTTTGACCGCGCGGTAAATTTATGCGGAGCGGCTGGCCTACAAGGACGGCTGATTTGCCAGTTACAGCGCCATATGTCCATGTCACTGCGGCGTGACCTTCAATATGTGAAGACGCGAGCCCGCAGCCGATTGAACCACCGGATATGGCCCCGAAACCACTGACAGGGCCCGCGGAAAGGGCCATGGAGAGCATCATGTCCAATCGCACCACTATTCCCAACGACCTGCGCGCCTTCTGGATGCCGTTTACCGCCAATCGCCAATACAAGCAGGAGCCGCGCCTGTTCGTTGGCGCCAAGGACATGTATTACACCACCCATGATGGCCGTCAGGTTCTGGATGGCACGGCAGGTCTGTGGTGCGTCAACGCCGGCCATTGCCGCCCTCTGATCACCGAGGCGATCCGTCAGCAGGCGGGCGAACTGGATTACGCCCCCGCCTTCCAGCTCGGCCATCCCAAGGCCTTCGAGCTGGCCAACCGCCTGGTGGATATCGCTCCTGCCGGCATGGAGCATGTGCTTTACACCAATTCCGGCTCCGAATCGGTCGAGACCGCGCTGAAGGTGGCGCTGGCCTATCACCGGGTCAAAGGCAATGGCTCGCGCTTCCGCCTGATCGGTCGCGAGCGCGGCTATCACGGCGTCAATTTCGGCGGCATTTCGGTGGGTGGCATCGTCTCCAACCGCAAGATGTTCGGCACGCTTTTGACCGGCGTCGATCACATGCCCCACACTCATCTGCCGGAAAAGAACGCCTTCACCAAGGGACAGCCGGAGCATGGCGGCGATCTGGCCACTGAGCTGGAGCGCATCGTCACCCTGCATGACGCATCCACGGTCGCTGCTGTCATCGTCGAGCCGGTCGCAGGCTCGACCGGCGTGCTGATCCCGCCGAAGGGCTATCTGCAAAAGCTGCGCGATATCTGCACCAAGCACGGCATCCTGCTGATTTTTGATGAAGTGATCACCGGCTATGGCCGTCTTGGCGCACCGTTCGCCGCCCAGTATTTCGATGTGACGCCTGACATTATCGTCACCGCCAAGGGCCTGACCAATGGGGTCATCCCGATGGGCGCGGTGTTCGTGACCGCCGAAATCCACGATGCCTTCATGTCCGGCCCGGAACACATGATCGAGTTCTTCCACGGCTATACCTATTCCGGCAACCCGATTGCATCAGCCGCAGCGCTCGGCACGCTCGATACCTACAGAGACGAAGGCCTGCTGACCCGCGCCAGCGAACTCGCCCCCTATTGGGAAGAACAGCTGCACAGCCTTGCCGATTGCCCCAATGTCATCGATATCAGAAATATCGGCCTGATCGGCGCGGTTGAGCTGAAACCCATCGACGGCGAACCCACCAAACGCGCCTTCAACGCCTTCCTGAAGGCCTATGAAGACGGATTGCTGATCCGCACCACCGGCGACATCATCGCGCTGTCACCCCCGCTGATCATCTCCAAGGCCGAAATCGACCAATTGTTCGACAAGCTGCGCAAGGTGCTGATGAGCAATATTTGAGGGCTGGAAACAGTCAAAATACCAGTCAGCGCCCGCCATGGCGCAGGCTGGTAATACACGGTAAACCGATTGATCTTTTCCCGTCTCCGCTGTAGCGCTACTTCAGCAGGAGACGGTGAAGGACAGTTTATTTTGCACGAAAAAGTTGAAGCGTTCATTCAGCGTTGGCAGGGGCAGGATGGCGGGCAGGAACGCGCCAATTATGCCCTGTTTCTCACCGAGCTTTGCGATCTCTTAGGCCTGCCTCATGCCGATCCGGCTTCCGCTGCCCATGAAAACAACGATTACGTGTTTGAACGCGCGGTGAAGGAAGTGGCCCGCGATGGCTCTTCCTCGCAAAAGCGTATCGATCTTTACAAGCGTAATTGCTTTGTGCTGGAGGCGAAGCAAAGCCGGTTTTCTGGCGAGAAAAAGCTGGAAAACGCCCCCGCCCTGCCCGGCCTTGAAGCCGCCCCGCGTGGCAAGCGCGCCAGCGCCAACCGCGCCTGGGATGTGCTGATGCTCAACGCGCGCACCCAGGCCGAAAACTACGTGCGCCTGCTGCCCACATCCCATGAGCCACCGCCGTTTGTGCTGGTGTGCGATGTCGGGCATTGCATTGAAATTTATGCCAATTTTCGCCGCGACGGCAAGGCCTATGACCAGTTTCCAGACCGCCGCTCCTTCCGCATCTATCTGGAAGACCTGCGCGATGAAGAGGTGCGCGCCCGGCTGATTGCCATTTGGACAGACCCTCTCAGCCTTGACCCCTCTCGCCACGCCGCCAAGGTGACGCGCGAAATTGCCACGCGGATTGCCAAGGTCAGTCAGGCGCTGGAACAGGCCGGTTATGCCACCGAGGAAGTGGCGATGTTTTTGATGCGCGTGCTGTTCACCATGTTTGCCGAGGATGTGGAGCTGCTGCCCAAAGACAGTTTTAAAGACCTATTGAAGGATTGCGCGGAAAAGCCCGAGATTTTCCCCGGCATGATGGAAGACCTGTGGAAGGCCATGGATGAAGGCGGCTTTACCGCCACCATCCGCCACAAGGTCAAGCGGTTCAACGGCGAGTTCTTCAAAAACCGCCGGGCGCTCAAGCTGGAAAAGCAGGAGATTGGCGAACTGGCGGCAGCCGCAAGCTATGACTGGAAAGACGTGGAACCCGCGATTTTCGGTGCCTTTCTGGAGCAGGCGCTGGACCCCACAGACCGGCGCAAGCTGGGTGCCCATTACACGCCCCGCGCCTATGTGGAGCGGCTGGTGATTGCCACCGTGATTGACCCCTTGCAGGAGGAGTGGAACAACACGCTGGCCACCGTGGAGCGGCAAAAGGCAGAGGGCAAAAATGAAGCGGCCATCAAAACCGTGCAGGCCTTTCACGATAAGCTCTGCGATATCCGCGTGCTGGACCCCGCCTGCGGCACCGGCAATTTTCTCTATGTCTCGCTGGAGCTGATGAAGCGGCTGGAAGGCAAGGTGCTGGATGCGCTGGTCAACCTTGGTGGACAGGAAGGGCTGGCGCTGGAAAGCCACACGGTGGACCCACACCAGTTTTTGGGCATGGAGCTAAACCCGCGCGCTGCCGCCATTGCCGAGCTGGTGCTGTGGATTGGCCATTTGCAATGGCATTTTCGCAACCGGGGCGTTGCCCCGTCTGAGCCAATTCTCAAAGCCTTTAAAAACATTCAGCATATGGATGCCGTGCTGAAATGGGATGGCTACCCACATGTGCGGGTGGAAAATGGCGAGGACATCTACCCCAACCCCCGCCGCCCGGATTGGCCAAAGGCGGATTATATTGTCGGAAACCCGCCGTTTGTGGGCGGCAAGGATATTCGCGCCCGCATGGGCAGCGCCTATGCACAAGCGCTGTGGAAAGCCCATAAACACATGAATGAAAGCGCCGATTTCGTCATGTATTGGTGGGATCGGTCAGCCGAGATTTTGCTCAAAGCCAAAAGCCCGCTGAAACGCTTTGGCTTTGTCACCACCAATTCCATCTCGCAGGTGTTTCAACGCCGGGTGATGGAGCCGCATTTGAATGCCAAAAAGCCGCTTTCGCTGATCATGGCCATTCCCGATCATCCTTGGACCAAAGTGACCAAAGACAGCGCCGCCGTGCGCATTGCCATGACGGTGGCACAAGCCGGAAAGCATGATGGCTTGTTGATGGAGGTGACAGCGGAAGAGGCGGTGGAGACCGACAGCCCGGTGATTTTGTTTGAGGAGAAGCGCGGGCGGATCAATGCGGATTTGACGGTTGGGGTGGATGTGGCGTCTGTTGCTGGGTTAAAGAGCAATGACGGTATTTCTTCTCGTGGTGTGGTTTTACACGGTGGGGGCTTTATCATTTCACCAGACGAGGCACAAAATCTTGGCCTTGGTAGACATCCAAACCTCGAACAACATATTCGTGTTTATCGTAACGGCCGCGATCTCATGGATCGTCCTCGCGGTATGATGGTTATCGATCTTTTCGGCTTAACCTCAGACGAAATCAGATTTCGTTTCCCTGAGGTTTATCAGCACGTTAAGATTGAAGTTAAAGAGAAGGTTATTATTAACAGTCAAGGTGAACAAGATTTTGTTGGCCGTGATTGGAATAACAGAGAGTACAGAAAGCAGAATTGGTGGCTGTTTGGTGAGAATGTTCCCGACTTGAGAAAAGCTCTTGCCAATCTCCCCCGCTACATCGCCACAGTGGAAACCGCCAAACACAGGGTTTTCCAGTTTTTAGATGTGTCGGTTTTGCCAGATAACAAGCTGGTGGCAATTGCCTTAAGTGATAGTTTTTCGCTTGGGGTACTCTCGTCTCGTTTCCACGTACCTTGGGCCATGCGTACCGGCAGTTGGCTCGGTGTTGGCAACGACTCTGTCTATACTAAATCCCGCTGCTTCGACCCCTTCCCATTCCCCGCCGCCACCGACGCGCAAAAACACACCATCGGCACCATTGCCGAAGAGCTGGACGCCCACCGCAAGCGGGTGCTGGAGGCGCATGGGCATCTGACCCTCACGGGGCTTTACAATGTGCTGGAGCGGCTGAAAAGCGGCGCGAAGCCGGATGATCTGAACGACAAGGAGCGCCGCATTTTTGACGATGGGCTGGTGCTGATTTTGAAAGAACTGCACGACAAGCTCGATGTGGCTGTGGCCGATGCCTATGGCTGGCCGGTGGATTTGAGCGAGGATGAGGTGCTGGCCAATCTGGTGGCGCTGAACAAGGAGCGCGCCAAGGAAGAGCAGCGCGGCCATGTGTGCTGGCTGCGGCCAGACTATCAAATTCCACGGTTTGGCTCAGACAAGGAAAAGGCCGAGCAGATCGAAGCCGATTTTGGCGAAGCCGCCCCGGCCAAGGCCGGCCCCAAGCCCAGCTTCCCCACAGACGAGCGCGACCAGACCCCCGCCGTGCTGCATCAATTGATGGAAACCGATGTGGGCGTCGATGCCGCCACCATTGCCGCCAGCTTCAAGCAGGGCCAAAAAATCCGCCCTGCCGTTATGGCTGTGCTTACCGCGCTTCACCGCTTAGGCCTGGTTTCCAGCGCAGACGGCAAGCGCTTTGCTTTTCGCCGGGCGGCATAGGCGGATATAAACAGCCCCGCTAAACAGAGTTGGGTTCTCTGATAAGATGCAGTAGAAACCACCGCAGAATGGCATGTTCAAGACCACTGAGCCGACGAAGATCGGCGATATTTTCAGTCCCAAGGAGACAACAATGAAACTTCATCTTTTGGCGAGCGCTGCCTTTGCCGCCCTTCTCGCCGCTGCCCCCGCAGCCCATGCCGATATTACCATCGGTCTGATGGCGCCGCTGACCGGACCGTTGGCGGCCATTGGCGCGCAGATCAAGAATGGCACGGAAACCGCGATTGCCGATATCAATGCCAAGGGTGGCATCAAGGGCGAAAAGCTGGTGCTGAAGACCGCTGACGATGCGGGAGAGCCGAAGCAAGGCGTGTCCGCCGCAAACCAGTTGGTTGGCGAAGGTGTACGTTTCGTGGTCGGCCCGG
This sequence comes from Gillisella vitis, assembly GCF_021559775.1. Taxonomy (GTDB): domain Bacteria; phylum Pseudomonadota; class Alphaproteobacteria; order Rhizobiales; family Rhizobiaceae; genus Allorhizobium; species Allorhizobium ampelinum. The sequence continues at coordinate 2,282,236 of NZ_CP056047.1, forward strand.
TGACATCAGGCGTCGCCGTTCCGGCCTCCGACGTGCTGGCGGAAAACGGCGCGCTGATGGTGACCCCGACCGCGACCGCCCCAAGCCTGACCAAGCGCGGATTGCCGACCGTGCTGCGCACCTGCGGGCGTGACGACCAGCAGGCCGATGTGGCGGCCAAATATGTGCTGGCCCATTTCAAGGACAAGAAAATCGCCATCCTCAATGACAAGGGCCAGTATGGCAAGGGTCTGGCGGATGCCTTCAAGGCCGCGCTGAACGCCGATGGTGTCAAGGAAGTGTTCAACGATTCACTGACCGCAGGCGAAAAGGATTTCAGCGCGCTCGTCACCCGGTTAAAGTCGGCCAATGTCGAAGTGCTTTATTTTGGCGGCTATCATCCAGAAGCAGGACTGCTGGTGCGCCAGATGCAGGATGCCGGGCTGAAAGCCGTGGTGGTGGCGGGCGATGGTCTTTCCAACAGCGAATATACCACCGTCGGCGGTGACGCCGCCAATGGCACGCTGTTCACCAATGCCGCCGATGCGCTGAAAAACCCGGATTCCAAGGTTGCCGCCGATTCGCTGACCGCCAAGGGCATTCCGGCGGAAGCCTTCACACTCAACGCCTACGCCGCCGTGCAGGTTATTGCCGCTGGTATCGAAAAGGTCGGCAGCGCCGAAGATGCCGAAGCCGTCGCAAATGCGATCAAGTCCGGCGAACCGATCCCGACCGCCATTGGCAAGCTGACCTATGGCGAAACCGGCGACCTCACCTCGCAGAGCTTCTCCATGTACAAATGGGAAGGTGGCAAGACCGTCGCGGCTGAGTAATTCAGTTGTAACATTAGACGCGGATGTCATCATCCGCGTCTAATGCCGTTTATGTGCAATGAAGAGCGGGTAAAGTTTTCTCCGTACCTCTTCATATAAGTTTCTGCATTGCATAAGTTTTCCCGACATCACCACGCATGACTATTCCAGCCCACGCCCAGCCCACGAGAGACACGCCCATGCCCACACTGACCGAGATCGGCAATGACCAGCTTACCGTGCAGATCTCCTCGCTTGGCGCGGAGATGCAGTCCCTTCGCACAAAAGACGGCCAATCGCTGCTCTGGCATGGCGATGCGGCCTATTGGGGCGGGCGTTCGCCCATTCTGTTTCCGATTGTTGGCAAGGCCAAGGACGATACGCTACTAATCGATGGCAAGCCTTACTCCATGGCACAGCATGGCATTGCCCGACGCCGCGAGTTTACGCTGCTGGAGGCCGGAGCCGATGTCTGTCGCCACGAACTGACCGCCAATGATGAAACCAAAGCCGTCTATCCCTTCGATTTTTCGCTGGTGCTGGAATATAAGCTGCACGGTGCGGCGCTGACGGTTGCCGCCACGGTCGCCAATAGCGGCAACACCCCCATGCCCTATGGCCTCGGTTTCCATCCGGCATTCCTTTGGCCTCTGCCGGGGGCGGATGGCAAGCCGCATACGATCACGCTGGACAATGGCGCAGAACCGCCCCTGCTACGGTTGGGCGGCGGCCTGCTGGCCGAGGAAGCCCGCCCCTCGCCTTTCCATGCCGGGCGGCTGGTGCTGGACAAGAGCCAGTTCGAGGAAGATGCGATGATCTTTCCCGAAGGTGCCGGGACCGCCCTCACCTATAGCGCCGAGGATGCGGCCAGCTTGCATTTCCGCTTTGAAAACCTGCCCAATCTGGCGCTCTGGCAAAAACCCGGCGCGCCCTTCATCTGCATCGAGCCCTGGCACGGCATGGCCGCCCTGCATGGCAAGAGCAGCGAACTGGTGGAGCGGCCCTATACCGTCACACTCGCCCCCGGCGAAAGCACCCGTCACGGCTTTACCGTGACCGTCGAGGCGTGAGGCTGGACACAAACGGAGAGGTGGAGCCTGCGGGACAGATCCTGATCCTGAACGGCGCGCCGCGTTCCGGTAAGTCCAGCATTGCAAAGGTGGTGCTGGACAGCTTTCCGGGCCTCTGGGTCAATCTTGGCGTTGATGCACAGATGGCCACGATCAGCGAACAACACAGGCCCGGCATCGGCTTGCGGCCCGGCGGCGAGCACCCGGAAAAAGAAGCGGTCGTGCAGCAGTTATATGCCGCCCTGCATGAAACGATTGCCGCCCATAGCCGGCTCGGGATCAACGTGGTGGTCGATGTGGGCTATCACGAGGCCTATTCGCGGCCTCTGCATATCCTGGATGATTGTGCCAGGCGGCTGGCTGGCCTGCCGGTGCTGTTCATCGGTGTGCATTGCGCGCTCACGACAATCATGGCCCGCCGGGCAGCGTCCCCTTCGAATGGTGCGATAACATATCTACAGGGCTCAACAAACGATCCAGTGCCGGAACCCGTACAACGCTGGCAAATGGCTGTGCATGAGCATGGCCTCTATGATCTGGACGTCGATACCACAGACAAGACGCCTGAAGATTGTGCTAGAGAGATTCTGACGGTGCTGGGTAAGGATCGCCCACAGCCCAGTTTTTTCGAGCGGCGTTTGTCGCTCATCCAGACCTGAGACCGAAGGAGCCACATCCATGAGCCCATTGGAACGCCGTATCGACCAGGGCGTCGGCCGCGAAACCGCTGATATCGTGCTGAAAGGCGGCCGGTTTTTCGATCTCGTCACCGGTGATCTGGTGGAAAGCGATATTGCCATCTGCGGCGATACCATTGTCGGCACCTGCGGAACCTACCAGGGCCGCGAGGAAATCGACATTTCCGGCAAGATCGTCGTGCCGGGTTTTATCGACACGCATCTGCATATTGAAAGCTCGCTGGTCACACCGCATGAATTCGACCGTTGCGTGCTGCCTTACGGCGTCACCACAGTGATCTGCGATCCCCATGAAATCGCCAATGTGCTGGGCACCGAAGGCATCGAGTTCTTCCTGGAATCGGCACTGGAAACCATCATGGATATCCGTGTGCAGCTGTCCTCCTGCGTGCCCGCGACCCATCTGGAAACCTCGGGCGCGGACCTGCCCATCGAGCGGCTTTTGCCATTCCGCGACCACCCGAAGGTGATCGGCCTTGCCGAATTCATGAATTTTCCCGGCGTGATCCATAAAGACCCGATCTGCATGGCCAAGCTGGAAGCCTTTCAGGGCGGCCATATCGATGGTCATGCGCCGCTGCTGCGCGGTAACGATTTGAACGGCTATCTCTCGGCGGGTATTCGCACCGAGCATGAATGCACCACGGCGGAAGAAGCCCTGGAGAAGATCCGCAAAGGCATGCATATTCTGGTGCGCGAAGGCTCGGTTTCCAAGGATTTGCACGCCCTGATGCCAATCATAACCGAGCGGCTCTCCCCATTTCTGGCGCTCTGCACCGATGACCGCAACCCGCTTGACATCGCCGAGCAAGGCCATCTGGACTATATGATCCGCACGGCCATTGCCCATGGTGTCGAGCCGCTGGCCATCTACCGCGCCGCCTCCATCTCAGCGGCCCGCGCCTTTGGCCTGCGGGATCGTGGCCTGGTCGCCCCCGGCTGGCGGGCCGATCTGGTGGTAGTGGACAGCCTGGAAAACTGCAAGGCCGAAACGGTGTTTGCGGCCGGTCGCCGTGTCACCGATGCGCTGTTTGCCACCCGCAAGCCGGTTGCCCCGGTTGGCCTCGACAGCGTCAAGGCCCGGATCGTCAAGTCAGCCGATTTTGCCGTGCCTGTCAGTGACGGCGAAGTGCCTGTCATGGGCGTGTTGCCGGGCAAGATCATCACCGAATATCGCCGCTACCGCCTGCCCGCATCCGGCAACCAGACCAGCGTCGATCTCGACCGCGACATCATCAAGGTCGCCGTCATTGAGCGGCATGGCAAGAATGGCAACCATGCCAATGGCTTCGTGCAGGGCTTCGGCCTGAAAAAGGGCGCCATCGCCTCCACCGTCGGCCATGACAGCCACAATATCTGCGTGGTCGGCGTCTCCGAAGACGATATGGCCATGGCCGCCAACCGCCTCTCCGACATCAAGGGCGGCTTCGTGGTGGTGGAAGACGGCAAGGTGACCGGCGAAATCCCCCTGCCCGTCGCGGGCCTGATGAGCCTTGAGCCGTTCGAGAGCGTGCGCGATACCTTGCATGAGCTGCGCAAGGCCGCTTACGCGCTTGGTACCACCTTGCAGGAGCCGTTTTTGCAGGTCGCCTTCCTGCCGCTGCCGGTCATCCCGCATTTGAAGATTTCCGACAAGGGCATGGTGGATGTCGATAAGTTTATGCTGATTGGGTGAGCAATTGCGCTGAACTCCCACTTGTACTATATTCAGTACAAGTGGGAGATCCTGATGGACACGGTGTTTTTTTCCAAAGCGCGGGCCGAACTGGCCGGACTGCTCGACAAGGTAAACGAGGATGCATCCGCGGTGGAGATCGTGCGCCGGGACAAGCCCTCTGCCGTGCTGATGAGCAAGGAAGAATATGAGAGCATGGTGGAAACTCTGCATCTCCTCTCCTCGCCAGCCAATGCCAGCCGTCTGCTGAAGGCGAAACAGGCGATAGAAGCAGGCCGCTTTTCCCCACGCCACCTCCCTGATCTGGATGACGCCTGATCCATGCTGGTCGCCTTTACAGATGAAGGCTGGGAAGATTACTGCTTCTGGCAGGAAACCGATCCCAAAACGGCGCAGCGGATCAATGCCCTGCTAAAGGACACCAAACGCCATCCCTTTTCCGGCATTGGCAAGCCAGAGCCACTGAAAGGCCAGTTCAAAGGCTTCTGGTCACGCCGCATCAGCCAGGAACACCGACTGGTTTATGCGGTGAAAGGTCAGGATAGCGATCAAGTGCTGATCGTAGCGCAATGCCGCTATCATTATTGAAAAACTGTCACACCCGCGCGCAAAAACCGTCCAGCGCATCGAGCGTAATAACGCTCTTTTCGAACGTGCTGCGGGCATCCGGCAAAGCGATGATCTCCTTCACCGTCATATGCTCTGGCAGGCGAACCTCCTGCGGTCCGCGCCGCATGTTGAAGACGAACAGCAATCTTTCGCTGTTCTCCCCGCGCAGGAAAGCCAGCACATCCTCGTTGATATCTAGGAAGGACAGTGACCCATCGCGCAGGGCCGGATGGGCTTTGCGCAAGGCCAGCATGCTGCGGTAATGGTTGAGCACCGAGCTTTTGTCCTTGTCCTGGGCGTCCACTGACAGAGCCTGCTGGTCCGGCTGTACCGGCAGCCATGGTTTGCCACTGGTAAAACCGGCCTGAGCCTTGGCTTTTTCCCAGACCATCGGCGTGCGGCATCCGTCGCGGCCCTTGAAAGACGGCCAGAAACGGATGCCATAGGGATCGCGCAGGTCTTCAAAGGCGATATTCGCCTCCGGCAGGCCGAGTTCCTCGCCCTGATAAAGGCAGATCGAGCCGCGCAGACTGGCAAGAATGCTGATCGCCAGCTTGGCCACCTGCGGCATCTCTTCCGGCCCTTGGGCAAAGCGCGACACATGGCGCACCACGTCATGGTTGGAAAAGGCCCAGCACACCCAGCCATCCCTAACCATGGATTGGAAGGAGGTGACGCAATCGCGAATATGCGAGGGCGTGAAATGCGGCCCCAGCAGATCGAATGTGTAGCACATATGCAGCTTGTCGCCGCCGCTGGTATAGGCGGCCACGGTTTTCAACGACCGCGCGCCATCGCCAACCTCGCCCACCGTGGTGCGGTCTTGATATTCATCCAGCAGCGCCCGCAGTTTTTGCAGGAAGCCAATATTTTCCGGCTGGGTCTTGTCGTGCAGATGCTCCTGCATGCCGTAGGGATTGACATCCGGCGCATCGAGCCCGGCATCGCCGCTGTCTGGCGCATGTGGCGGGTTGTTGCGCAATTCCTTGTCGTGAAAATAATAGTTCACGGTATCCAGCCGAAAACCATCCACGCCGCGCTCCAGCCAGAAACGGGTGGCGTCCAGCACCGCCTGCTGCACCTGCGGATTGTGGAAATTCAGATCCGGCTGCGAGCCCAGGAAATTATGCATGTAATATTGCTTGCGCACCCCATCCCATTCCCAGGCCGGGCCGCCGAACACCGATAGCCAATTGCTCGGTGCGGTGCCATCCGGCTTGGCATTGGCCCAGACATACCAGTCAGCCTTGGGATTGTTGCGGCTGGAGCGGCTTTCAATGAACCAGGGGTGCTGGTCGGATGTATGGGAAATCACCTGATCGATAATCACTTTCAGGCCGAGATCATGCGCCTTGGTCATCATCGCGTCGAAATCGGCAAGTGTGCCGAACATCGGATCGACATCGCAATAGTCAGAGACGTCATAGCCCATGTCAGCCATGGGCGAGGTGAAGAACGGCGACAGCCAGATGGCATCGACACCCAGCGAGGCGATATAGGGCAAGCGCTGGGTTATGCCCTTGATGTCGCCGATGCCATCGCCTGTCGTGTCCTGAAACGAGCGTGGATAGACCTGATAAATAACCGCGCCGCGCCACCAATCACCCCCTGCTTTCACTGCGGTTTTGCTGGCTCGATCAGTTTTGGTCGGCATCTGGCCCATCCTCTGCTCAAAAAATTCGGCATCTTCAAGACTATAGGGTTCGAAGCAGCTATGACCAGTGGCAATGGTCAAGTTCAGCGATCAATCCACCTTCATTCCTTTGTTACAATGCTGGCCCATAAGCCCAAGGACAGTGGCGGGGGCTTCTGCGTGATTCCCCGGCGAAATGGCACCCGATAGCAGGCTCTCGTTTCGCCGGGGGAGCATTTCAAGCGGGACTATCCCACCTGTCCGTGAAGCACCGCATCGGACCGAGGAGCACGCGCGATGAGATTGACAATCGTGACCGATGCCTGGCATCCGCAGGTGAATGGCGTGGTGCGCTCCATTGAAAACACCAATGCCGAACTGACCAGGATGGGCGTTACCGTCACCATGGTGACGCCTGCGGACTATCGCAGCCTGCCCATGCCGACCTACCCGGAAATCCGCCTGTCGCTGGCCAGCCCGTGGCGCATTGCCGCAGCGATCAAGCAAAGCCGCCCGGACCTGATCCATATCGCCACCGAAGGGCCGCTGGGTCTGTTGGCGCGGCGCTGGTGCCTGAGCCAGGGCCTCGCCTTTTCCACCAGCTATCACACCCGGTTTCCCGAATATGTCGCGGCGCGGCTGCCATTGCCGCTTTCGCTGCTCTATGCCTATGTGCGCTGGTTTCACCGCGCCGGTGGTGCCTGCATGGTAGCGACCGAAAGCCTGAAACGAGAGCTGGAAGGCCGCAAGATCGGCAATCTGCGGCTCTGGAGCCGGGGGATCGATACCGAACTGTTCCACCCGCAGCCGCTTGAGGCAAATCCCTTCGACCTGCCCCGCCCGATCTTCATGACAGTTGGCCGTGTCGCGGTGGAGAAAAACCTGCCGGCCTTTCTCGATCTCGACCTGCCCGGCTCGAAAGTGGTGGTGGGCGATGGCCCTGCCCGCGCCGAATTGGCGGAACGCTATCCTGATGTGCTGTTTACCGGCGTCAAATTCGGTGCCGAGCTGGCGAGTGCCTACGCGCAGGCCGATGTTTTCGTTTTCCCCTCGAAAACCGACACGTTTGGCAATACGATCTTGGAAGCACTGGCCTGCGGCGTACCCGTGGCGGGCTTTCCCGTCACCGGACCGATCGACATCATCTCTGATCCAAAGGCTGGTGCTCTCAACGACGACCTGAAAGCCGCCTGCCTTGAAGCACTGAACTGCTCTCGCAGCCATGCCAGAGCCTTGGCCGAAACCTATTCCTGGGCCTCCGCCACCCGTCAGTTCCTCGACAATGTCATCGAGGCCAAAACGCAGGGGCGGTGGCGGATGTTGATGCGGCGGAAAAAGCCGATCAACCAAGCCTTGGAAAGTTGATCCGTCCGGGAAAGTTGAATCAGCGCCTTTTGCGCTTATTCTCAAACGGGTTTTCCGACGCCTTCAGGTGGATACGGATCGGCACGCCCGGCATGTTGAAATCGGCGCGCAAGCCGTTGGTCAGGTAGCGGATATAGCTTTCCGGCACGGAATCGGGCCTGGTACAGGAAATCATGAAGGCGGGCGGGCGGGCCTTGACCTGGGTCATGTATTTCAGCTTCAATCGGCGACCCGAAACCGCCGGTGGCGGATGCTGGGTCTGGACACTGTCCAGCCAACGATTGAGCTTGGCGGTCGAGATCCGCTTGTTCCACACCATGTCGGTGTCGATGATCGACTGCATGAGCTTTTCAAGGCCATAGCCGGTCTGGCCAGCCATCGGAACGGCACGGATACCGCGCGCCTGCGGCAGCAGCCGCTCAGTCTTTTCCCGCAGCTCGGCCAGCACCGCCTGCGGATCTTCCACCAGATCCCATTTATTGAAGGCCAGCACCGCGGCGCGCCCTTCGCGCAGCACCAGATCGACGATCTGGATATCCTGCTTTTCAAAGGGAATGGTGGCATCGAAGACGATGACAACGGTTTCGGCAAAGCGGATGGCGCGCAATGTATCGGCCACCGACAGCTTTTCCAGCTTCTCGATCACCCGCGCCTTGCGGCGCATGCCCGCCGTATCAAACATCTTGATGGTGCGGCCACGCCAGTCCCATTCGACCGAAATCGAATCGCGGGTAATCCCGGCTTCCGGGCCGGTCAGCAGCCGGTCCTCACCCAGGAAGCGATTGATCAGCGTTGATTTTCCGGCATTCGGACGCCCGACAATGGCAACGCGCAAAGGCTTGGTGTCGTCATAGGCCAGATCTTCTTCGTCATCCTCACCCTCGACGGTGGGCCTGAGGACGATATCGGTCTCGGCCACGTCGTCATCGTCTTCGGGAAAGGCGCGATCCACGCCGATAGCCTCGACAATGGCGTCGCGCAGGTCGATCATCCCCTGACCGTGTTCGGCGGAAATCGGCACCGGTTCGCCAAGCCCAAGCGTGAAGGCGTCGTAAAAACCGCCATCCGAACCACGGGCTTCGGACTTGTTGGCCACCAGCACCACCGGCTTGCCGCGCTTGCGCAGCATATCGGCCAGCGCCTTGTCCACATGGGTCAGGCCCATTTTCGCATCGACCACGAACAGCGACAGATCGGCCTCGTCGATGGCGATTTCGGTCTGGGCGCGCATCCGGCCTTCCAGCGTGTCGGCGCCAGCCTCTTCCAGACCGGCGGTATCGACGATGTGGAAGCGCAGGTCCACCAACTTGGCCTCACCGGGCCGCCGGTCGCGGGTCACGCCCGGCGTGTCATCGACAAGCGCCAGCTTTTTGCCAACCAGACGGTTGAACAAGGTGGATTTGCCGACATTGGGACGTCCGACGATGGCGACGGTAAAGCTCATGATAATCTGGTATCCGGTTATATCCAGCCCGTCTTCAAGCGGACTTTAAAACAGTAGCGCATCGGAGCGAAACCTGTGAAGCGGTTTTCGATCCGATGCGTGATGGCATGTCGGGCGACGGCGAAAAATCCCGCCAAAAACCCTTGAAAGTATCAGGACGCCTTTCCGGCGGCAGCGATATTGTCCAGCATGATCTGGGCGCGATTGGCCACATTGCGCGGTGCCTCGCTGTCCTCGGTGATCTGCTGGAACCATTCGCGGGCGCGTTCCATCTGGCCAGCCTTATAGGCGGCAAGACCGAGTGCCTCACGGGCGGAATGGCGCAGGCCCTGGCCGGGAACCGCCAGCGCTTCGACCTCAGTGGACACCTGTTCATAGGTGCCGTTGTCAATCAGCAGCCAGGCGGCGCGGATATGGGCGACATCGCGGATCACCTGCGGAACACTGTTATCCTTGCCGATGGCAGTGAAGGCGTCGATGGCCGCTTTGGCATCGCCCTTCTCCGCCATGAGGGAGGCTGCCCGAAGCTTGGCCAGCACCGGATAAGCGCCGAACCCGTCTTTTTCCAGGGCTTGCAGATCACTCAGCGCCTGATCATTCTTGCCATCTGTCGCCAGCTTGGTCGCTGCCAGAAAGCGGTCGCCGGACTTGGAGGCACGGTCGTCCGTGTAATAATCATAAAGCCGGTATCCGGCGGTGCCAACCACGATCAACACGGCAATGCCAATGAACACTGGCCCCAGACGCCGCCAGAAACGGCGCATCTGTTCGGAGCGAAGCTCGTCATTGACTTCGCGGATAAAGCTGTCGTTCTGATTTGCCATTACATTGTCCGGATATCTGGGCCTGTATCATCGTTTACGCTTGCCATCGTCCGTTCCAGAATTGGCGATGGCGTGGCGAAAATGGTGATTTCGAGAACCGGAGCGGAACGTACTTGACGTACGTGAGCACCGGAAGCGCAGAAATTGCCTTTTGCAGCCCGCCAGTGACTATTCTGGGATGGACGATGTGGCCTTCTACCCGATTTTTGCGCCGATGTAAGGGGGAGAAGGGCAAAACACCCGTCTCCCCATCAAAAAGCGCGATTACATCGGCAATGGCGACACGCCGATCAGCACTTCATGCAGCTTGAGGAGGATAGCGACGTAAGCGACCAGACCGATGACCACGGCATAGATATCGTATTTGGCCGACACAAAAGGTGCGCGCACCAGCAGGCCTGCCCGCTCCCGGCGCTTCAGCGAAATCCGCAGGATGACGCCCCAGGCCAGCAACCAGCCAAACAGCAGGATCGAGCGCAGATCGCCATTCGACAGTAGATGCGCCAGCGCCCAGATTTTCACCGAGAGAACCATGGGATGCTTGGTTTTTGCAGCGATATGGCCAGCCGGGAGCAGGCTGGCCACCAGACAGATCATCGCGATGACCATCAGGGTCAAGGTCAGATGAGTCATGCCAGCGGGTGGAAACCAGACATTGACGATTGGCGCGATACTGTAGCCATAGGCAATAATGGCTATGCCCAGCAGCGATAGGACCGAAAACAGCGACTTCCAGCCGTTCAGGCTGAGGCGGGCCACCATGGAATCGCGAAAGCCCGGCGCAATCGTCCGGGTGAGATGCACCAATGTGAAAAACAACAGACCGAGAATAAGAATAAGCATAAAAAATCCCCGCGAATGAGAGAGCATAGAGATAGCCGCTCGGCTTCGTCTTTACCAGCCTGCATAATCTGGGGGGATAGCGATAAACTCCCGAAAATGCAGGAGACGTGCGACCGGATGGAAGAAAACCGAACCCGATGAGCCACACGGTCGATCAAAGCTTCGCCGCATTTGCCCGCCAGGAAGCGGCAAATATTCACAACAAGGTTGTTCGCTTGGCACCGTTTCGCCCGCTTTTCTCCTCATCGCTTCGAACCCTGCTGGCCGCGCTCTGCATGCCGGGCATCGCCATTGCCCAGAACGCGGCTGACGCGCCGCAAAAGCCCAAGCAATTGCTGCTGATTTCCTTCGATGGTGCCGCCGATAACCGGCTTTGGGAGCGCAGCGGCGAGATCGCCAGCCGGGCCAATGCCCATTTCACCTATTTTCTGTCCTGCACCACGCTGATTGCCAGAGGCCCCGCCTCGAAAGCCTATCAGGCACCCGGCCAAAAGCCCGGCAAGTCCAATGTCGGCTTTGCCCCTGACGAGGCCGATGCTGCGGCAAGGCTAGAGCACATCTGGGCCGCCCATCTGGCCGGTCACGACATTTCCAGCCATGCCTGCGGCCATTTCGATGGCAAGGACTGGAGCAAAGCGGACTGGCTAACCGAATTTTCGACCTTCAAAACCGTCTTGGCCGGGGCCTGGAAGCAGAATGGCGTGGCTGACAAGGAACCCGAGGGCTGGCAGGACTTCGTCAAGACCGGCATCAAGGGCTTTCGCGCCCCCTATCTCTCGACCAGCAAAGGCATGGCCGAGGCTGAAAAACAGGCTGGTTTTCTCTATGACGCCAGCCTCGTCACCAAAGGTCCGCAAGAGCCCGAACAGGACGGCAATCTCACCCGCTTCGGCCTGCCGCTGATTGCGGAAGGACCGGGCAACCGCCCGATCATCGGCATGGATTACAATATGTTTGTGCGCCATTCGGCGGGCTTCGACAACCCGTCGAAAAGCGCCGAATTTGAGGAACGCACCTATCAAGCCTTCAAAACCGCCTTTGAGGCGCAATATAGTGGCGACCGCAAACCTGTACAGTTCGGCTTCCACTTCGTGTTGATGAACGGCGGTGCCTATTGGCGGGCGATGGAGCGGCTGGTGACGGATGTCTGCCACCGCGAGGATGTCGCTTGCGTCAGCTATTCGCAAGCTGTGGCGATATTGGAAAAGCAGAACGGCCGGAAAAATCCGGCCGGGTCTTCGTTTTAGGTGAAAGTCACCCCTGATCAGTACGGTTTGTCGGCCGCAATCTCGCCGTCGGTTTCTTCCCGCGCCAGATAGCGCTGGTCGATGTCAGGCAACGGCTGATCGTCGATGGCCGCCTCAAAGGCTTTCAGGCGCTTGTGGATGGACAGCAACTCAATGATCGTGGTCCAGGAGGTCACAAGATATTGGAAAGAGTTGCTGACCTGGCCAAAGGCTGTGGCGATCTGCTGGTAGATACCATAGGTAATTTTACCGGCAACAATCGTTGGTACTAACATGGTCAGCAAGAAAACCGCATCGGCCTGAATATAAAAATAACGCGCGACGTTAAAATAGAGGTAGTGAAAATACATCCGGAAATAGTTTTTCCGAACGTTGCCAAACAACTCTTTTACCGTAAGTGGTTGGGCCCGGTCAGCATGATCTTCCCCATAAACGAGTTCTTTGCGATAGGCCGCTTCAACACGCTGATTGCGGAAATTCAGACCCGGCAATTTGATGCCGACAACAGCCAAGAGAACAGTACCGAAGGCCGACCAGAACAAAGCGAGCCAGAACAGTGCATGAGGAACTTCGCCAATTATCGGCAACTCACTGACATAGGATGATAGAGAAAACAGGATTGGTAGAAATACCACCAATGTCATCACGGAGTTGATGAGTGTTATTCCAAGTCCTTCAAGTGTACTGGAGAAGCGCATCGTGTCTTCCTGAACACGCTGCGAAGCACCCTCGATATGGCGCAGCTTTTCCCACTTCGACATGTAGAAATTGTTCATCGCCGTGCGCCAGCGGAAAATATAATGGCTGGTGAAGAAGTCCGTCAGGATAGAGACAAACATGCTGAGAAAGGCGATCTTCACGAAAACAATCTGAAGATCGTAAAAATTCCAGACGGTGATGCCAGGCTTCTGCGCAAGCGCATTCTGAAGCAGATCACCGAACGGACGCCTGAAGTTGTTGATAACCACCGAAATCTGCACACCGAAATAGGTCACGCAGATAATCAGGATCGATCCCCATATCGACCAGATCTTCCAAGGATGGTCATTTTCCTTGATATGCCAGAAACCGCCGAAGATCGCCAGACACAGTGCGAAATAGCCGTAGAACCAGAGATTGCTCGGCATCAGGAAATAGGTGAGATCGAACGGCTCCTGACCGTCAGCAGGTCCCGCAAACCCAAGACGATCACCCAAACCTGCCGCATAAAGATACCAGCCGAAGATACAGACAAGCGTCCATACGATCGCGCTGCTAAATAACAATTTCGGCTTGGGGAAGAATGAGTGAAACACGGGGTCTCGCTTTCCTGAAGATATGGTCGTGGCCGTCTTTAGCGCGGCAAACTATGCCAGAAGCCGCAGTGCAGCAATGGTGGGAATACCACCTTAACGATTTGTAATCGCTGCAAAGGTCATCAGACCGTCTTTCTCCACAGGCTTGCGGCCAGAATGAGGCTAACAAGCAATACAGCGCCCGCAACAAGGCTTGGCAGCGCGAAGCTGCCGCTGATGGCAGCAAGCCAACCGGCGACCAGCGGCCCGATTGTCTGCCCGACGCCGAAAGCCGCCGTCATGATCGACAGCGCCTTGCGGGGACTGGCTGGTGCAAGGGCTCTGGCCAGCCGCAGGCCATAGGCGGTGATCGTCATGAAAGTAGAGCCGAGAAGAGCCGCTCCCACCAGCGGGGCAGCCATGCCTGGCAATCCAACCGAGGCAAAAACTCCAATGGCCGCCAAAAGCAGGGCAAGGCTGTAGGCACCCGCCAGTCCAAGCCTGTCCAGCACCGGACGCCAGACAAACAGCGAGGCCGCCGCCATGATACCCGCCAGAAACCACGCCAGAAATTCCGCCACCGGCCCCGCATTGGCCATGCGGGCCATGGTGACGATGAACGTGGCCGTCACCACATAGCCGAAGCCGAACAGGCCGTAGGAGGTAAACAACAAAAGAAATGGCCTGCCCCAGGAAAGCGGCGGCTCCTGTTCGGCCCTCACCTCAGTTTTGCGCACCCGTGGCAAAAGCAGGCTGACGACAAAGAAGACAACAAAGGTCAGTCCCGCCCCGGCCAGCCAGTCCAGCCGCCACCCTGCGGAGGCGGAGGTGCCAAACAGGTGCGGCCCAAACAGGTGCGGCAATGCATAGACCATCAGGGACGACGCGGCGATCCCCAGGCCCACCCCGCCAAAATGCGTGGATTGCCCATATTCGCCACCCTGGACGCTGGCATGGGTGCTGATATGGGCAAGCACAATCGAACTCGTGAAGATCATCGCGAAGGCACTTGCCACGCCTGACAGAAAGCGAATGACCATGAACAAGCCCACATGCTGCGTCAGCGCCATGGCGGCCAAAAGCAGGCTGGTTGCCAGAAGCGAAGACAACGCAATCAACCTTTCACGCCCCGCCGCCCAACCCTGACCGGCCAGCACGGCTCCTAAGAGATAGCCGAGGAAATTCGCCGCCGCGATCAGGCCCGCATCGGCGGGCAGAAGATGAAGATCGGTCATCATCCCCGGCAGAATGGGGGTGAAGGAAAACCGGCCAAAGCCCATGGCCGCAGCCAGCGCCAACGCACCGGCAAGGGCGGTGAAGGGAAGCTTGGCATGTAGGGAGGGCGTGATCGTCATGGGCTGCTTATCGCACCGCCGCTTTGGCACAACAAACCAAAAATACTGATTGAGCCATCAAAGGAAATAGGGACTCCCGGGTTCCCCACCATCCTAAAAAACGCCCGGTCGTGCTTCAAGCCGACAGTTTCTTATCGCTAAAGCTTGCTGAAATCGCAAAAATCGCTAGTGGAGGGAGAAAATTCCAAGGAGTGCATTATGAGCGACCTCAGCCTGCAACAGGCCATCGACAATATCTACACCTCGATCAACAACGATAACGAGGAGATCGATGTGCATATCGCCGCTCTCAAGGCCGCCATGGCACGCGAGGGTGCGAAGGAAGCGGTGTTTGAGGCGGCAAAGCTTGCGCAGCCGAATCGTCAGGGCCGCAAGATCATGCAGGCCTATTTCAAGAAAAAGGGCGTTGCTGTCAGCTTTGCCAGCTAAGGCCATTCCATTTAAAGAGACCAAAAGTCATAGAAAATGACTTTTGGTATCACTCCACCATCGTCAAAATCAGCGGCCCATTGCGAGTTGCCACCACCGTATGCTCGAATTGCACGGTCGGCGCTTTCGGGTCGCTGTAGAGCGTCCAGGGATCATCGCCATCCTCGGCCCATTGACCGCCCAGCGACAGAAAAGGCTCGATGGTGAAGACCTGGCCTTCTTCCATGATCCTGGTTTCATCCGGGTCGGCCCAGGTGGACAGCTCGCGCGGCTCCTCATGCAGCTCGCGGCCAATGCCGTGGCTGGCAAGGTTGGCAATCAGCGTATAGCGGTTCTTGGCGGCAAAAGCGCCGATGGCCTGGCCGATACTGGCAAAAGGCGCGCCTGTCTTGACCTGGGTGACGCCTAAAAACAGCGCCCGCTTGCCATCACGCAGCAATTTTTCGATCTTCGGCTTGCCCGGCGGCACGATGAAGGATGAGCCGGTATCACCGAAAAACCCGTTCTTGACGCCGGAAACGTCAATATTGACCAGATCGCCCCTGGCAATCACCCGATCACCCGGAATGCCATGCGCCACTTCCTCGTTGACACTGATGCATGTGGCACCGGGAAACTGATAGCAGAATTCCGGGGCTGACTGCGCGCCATTGTCTTCCAGTATCTTGCGTCCGATCAGGTCCAACTCGCGGGTGGTAATCCCCGGCTCCAGCGCCGCACCCATGGTTTTCACCGCCAGCGCGCAGAGATGGCCGATCTCCTTCAAGTGCTGGAGTTCCTCGTCGCTGGAGATGATCATTCTGGGACTTTCATGAGCGTTTGCAGATTTTTCCGCTGCTTACGCCCCCGCCCCGACCGGCGTCAAGTCATGGCCAAGCTCTTGCCGCACCAATGGCGCAACCTTTGTGCCGTAAAGCTCAATGCCGCGCATGATATCCTTATGCGGCATCGGGCCGATGGCCATTTGCAGCAGGAAGCGGTCGTTTTTGAACAAAGCGTGATGGGCGACGATCTTTTCGGCCACCGCCTCCGGGTCGCCGACAAACAGCGCCCCATGCGGGCCGCGCATCGCGTCATATTGCCCGCGATTGGTTGGCCCCCAGCCGCGCTCCCGGCCAATCCGGTCCATCACCTGGGCCTGCGGTGCGTAGAAGATATCGGCCGCCGATTGGGTCGTGTCGTGGATGAAGCCATGCACATTGATCGAGGTTTTCAAGGCGGACGGATCGACCCCGGCCTTCGCCCCGCTCTGCCGGTAGAGATCGACCAGCGGCGCAAAGCGGCGCGGTTCACCGCCAATGATGGCAATGGCCAGCGGCAGGCCGAGATAGCCCGCCCGCGCCACCGATTGCGGCGTACCACCGACCGCGATCCACAGCGGCAGCGGGTCCTGCAAGGGGCGCGGATAGACGCCGCGACCTTGGATCGGCTTGCGGGTCTCGCCGTCCCAGGTGACGATCTCGTTGTCGCGGATCTCCATCAGCAATTGCAGCTTTTCGGCAAACAAAAGATCATAATCATCAAGATCATAGCCGAACAATGGAAAGCTTTCGATGAAGGAGCCGCGCCCGGCCATCATCTCCACACGGCCATTGGACAGCAGATCGACGGTGGCAAATTGCTGGAATACCCGCACTGGATCATCGGAGCTGAGAACCGACACCGCACTGGTCAGGCGAATATTTTTGGTCTGCACAGCCGCCGCCGCCAGAATGGTCGCAGGCGAAGAGGCCATATAATCGGGCCGGTGGTGTTCGCCAAGGCCGAACACATCAAGCCCCACTTCGTCCGCCAGCCGGATTTCCTCCAGCAGATCATCCACCCGCCGCTTTGCCTCCAGCCCTTTGTTGGGTGCCGCAGGGTCCACATCCGCGAAGGTGTAAAGGCCAAGTTCCATGGGTCGCATCCTCAGTTGTTCACTACAGCGCCGTGCGCCATACATGGCGCACAAAGGTTCGCTCTAGCTCCTTATATCTGCTGCATAATTTTCTCTTCAAACCGATTCCGGTTTAAAGAATTATGCAGTAGGCAGGTAAGTGCAAATGAGCCGCTTAGCAAACCCTGGGATGAGAACGCAGCGTTCAATGAATGGGAGTCTGAAGCAAGATCAAGCCTCGGAGCAGGTCAAAGCTTCAATAAATACCTATAAATATCAATGGATTTCCATAGGTTTTTGATTCATTGCGACATCAACCTGAATCATTTTCTCAACCCGCCGTCAGCGTCCGTCTGACCGCATCCCGCCAGCCTCTGAGCTTTTCCGTGCGGGTCTCGGCATCCATGACCGGCTCAAACCGATGGTCGCGCGCCCAGGCGCGGGCAAACGCATCCATGCCGGGCCACAGACCGACACGGCTGGCCGCCAGAAAGGCAGCACCAAGTGCTGTCGTCTCAATAACGGAGGGGCGATCCACCGGCGCGTCCAGCAGATCGGCCAGCCGCTGCATCGTCCAGTCCGAGGCCGCCATGCCACCGTCAACCCGCAGCACCATATCGTCCTCGCCATTCTGCCAATCCTTGTGCATGGCATCCAGGAGGTCGCGGGTCTGGTAGCACACGGCTTCCAGCGCGGCGCGGGCCAGTTCCGCCGGTCCGGTATTGCGGGTCAGGCCAAACAGCGCGCCGCGTGCATCCGGGTCCCACCAGGGCGCACCGAGACCCGTGAAGGCTGGCACCAGATAGACCGGCTGGCCGGGATCGGCTTCAGCTGCCAGCCGTCCGGTTTCTGCCGCATCACCAATCACCTTCAATCCATCGCGCAGCCATTGTACGGCGGCACCGGCAATGAAGATCGAGCCTTCCAGCGCATAGGTGGTCTTGCCGTCCATCCGGTAGGCGATGGTGGTCAGCAACCGGCTTTTCGAAACCACCCGGTCCGCGCCGGTATTGAGCAGCGCGAAACAGCCGGTGCCATAGGTGGATTTGACCATGCCCGGCGCAAAGCAGGCCTGACCGATGGCGGCGGCCTGCTGGTCGCCCGCCACGCCAAGGATCGGCACTGCCGCGCCGAATACCGCCTTGTCGGTCACACCGAAATCGGCAGCGCAATCCTTCACGTCCGGCAGCATCGCGGCGGGAATGTTCAACAGCGCCAGCAATTCTTCATCCCAGCCATGCTCGGCAATGTTGAAGATCAGCGTGCGCGAGGCATTGGTGGCGTCGGTGACGAAGCTTTTGCCACCCGTCAGCCGCCAGATCAGATAGGTATCGACAGTGCCGAAGCACAGGCCGCCCTCCGCTGCCCTGGCGCGAGCACCCTCGACATGGTCGAGCAACCAGGACAGTTTGGTGCCGGAGAAATACGGGTCGAGCAGCAGGCCGGTTTTGGTGGTAAACGTTGCCTCCAGCCCATCGCGCTTCAGCGTTTCGCAAAAAGCGGATGTGCGGCGATCCTGCCAGACGATGGCGTTGTGGATCGGCTTGCCGGTGTCCTTGTCCCAGACCACAACGGTTTCCCGCTGGTTGGTAATACCGATGGCGGCGAGATCGCCTGCCGTGATCCGGGCGCGGGCCAGCGCATCGTGGATGGAGCTGACGACGCTGTCCCAGATGGCGTCCGGGTCATGCTCCACCCAACCCGATTGCAGGAAGATCTGCGGAAATTCCTTCTGACCCGTGCCGACAATCCGCATCGCCCCATCAAACACGATAGCACGGCTCGACGTCGTTCCCTGGTCAATCGCCAGCACAAAACCGCCCATGATACTCCTCCCAGAGTTTTCGCTTTCTTTCGCTTATCTCAAGATACGAAAGTTTTATGCCAAGTCAAAACCGAAAATGAAAAACAAACGAAGGCGCAAGGACTGTGTTTCCTCATCCCCATCTGTTGGTGGCTTTCATCGCCCTGTGATGACACAGGACAATTGCATAGGACAGGGGTTTGGGCATAGGTTTAGCTTTGTTGCGGCGCAACCGCCCGCTTCGTCCAAAGGCCAGACCAAAAAAATCATCGCACAGGGAGTTACGCCATGACCAGGACTGTCGTTATCACCGGTTCCACCAGCGGCATCGGGCTTGGCATCGCCCGCGCCTTTGCGGCTGAAGGCGCCAATGTGCTGATCAACGGCTTTGGCCCGCTTGGTGAAATCGAATCGATCCGCAAGGAATTGGAAGCGGGCGGCGGCAAGGCGCTCTACCACCCCGCCGACATGACCAAGCCCAAGGAAATCGCCGAACTGGTGGAAACCGCCATCGCCGAATTCGGCGGCATCGATGTTCTCGTCAACAATGCGGGCATTCAGCATGTCGCTCCCGTCGAGGAATTTCCCATCGACAAATGGGACCAGATCATCGCTATCAACATGTCCAGCGCCTTCCACACCATGCGCGCCGCCATCCCGGCGATGAAGGCGAAAAAATATGGGCGGATCATCAATATCGCCTCGGCCCATGGCCTGGTCGCCTCGCCGTTCAAATCCGCCTATGTCACCGCCAAGCACGGCATTCTCGGCATGACCAAGTCGGTGGCGCTGGAAGTGGCGCAAAGCGGCATTACCGTCAACGCCATCTGCCCCGGCTATGTGCTGACGCCGCTGGTGGAAAAGCAGATCCCCGATACCGCCAAGGCGCGCGGCATTGCCGAGAGCGAGGTCAAGGATGTGATGCTGCATTTGCAGGCCACCAAGGAATTCGTCACCGTCGAGGACATTGCCGCCATGACACTCTATCTTGCCAGCGATGCGGCAAAGCAGATCACCGGCACCAGCCTATCCATCGACGGCGGCTGGACGGCGCAGTAATCTTTCCAACGCATCGCTCAAAGGGCCATCATGACCAACCGCATCCGCTTTCTGCTCAACGACCAGCCCGTGACGCTTGATAGCGCCGACCCGACCGGCACGCTGCTGGATTATCTGCGTCTGGCAAAGCGGCTGACCGGGTCAAAGGAAGGCTGCGCGGAAGGCGATTGCGGGGCCTGCACGGTATTGGTCGGGCGGCTGGTGAAGGGCGCGCTGCACTATGAGGCGGTCAATGCCTGCATCCGCTTCATCGGCTCGCTCAACGCCAGCCATGTGGTGACGGTCGAGTACCTGGCCGCCAAGGATGGCACCTTGCATCCGGTGCAGCAGGCCATGGTAGATTGCCATGGCTCGCAATGCGGTTTCTGCACCCCCGGCTTCGTCATGTCGCTCTACGGCCTGTGGCTAACCAGCGAAGCGCCGAGCCGGGCCGAAATCGAGCGGGCCTTGCAAGGCAATCTCTGTCGTTGCACTGGCTATGAACCCATCGTCAAAGCCGCCGAACAGATGGGCCGGACAAGGCCTTCAGCGCTGTTTGACCCGCTGGCACGGGAACGGGAGCAGATCATCGCCACGCTGGACGCCATGACCAGCACCGATACCATTACCCTTGAAGGAGATGATGGCCGCAGCCTGATCGTCCCCAACAGCGTCGAGGCGCTGGCCAATGTGCTGGCGGCTCACCCCAAGGCGACGATTGTTGCAGGTGCAACCGATGTCGGTCTGTGGGTGACGAAGCAGATGCGGACGTTAAGCCCCGTGGTGTTCATCAACCATCTGGAAGCCTTGCAGGCGATCACGGTCGATGAGAGCGGCATCACCCTTGGTGCTGGCGTCAGCTACAGCGCCGCCTTCGACTGTCTTCGGGCGGAAGTCCCCGCCTTTGGCCGGTTGATCGAGCGGATCGGCGGCCAGCAGGTGCGCAATATGGGCACGATTGGCGGCAATATCGCCAATGGTTCGCCGATTGGCGACACGCCTCCGGCGCTGATCGCGCTTGGCGCGACGGTGACCCTGCGCTCGGCTTCGGGAACGCGAACCTTGCTGCTGGAAGATTTTTTCATTGAATACGGCCGCCAAGACCGGCAGTCGGGCGAATTTGTCGAGAGCATTTTTCTGCCCCGCCCCAAGGCCGGAACCGATTTTGCCATCTACAAGATCTCCAAGCGCCGCGACGAGGATATTTCAGCGCTTTGTGGGGCCTTTTATCTCGAAAAAGACAGTAAAGGCAGCGTCACCACCCTGCGCATCGCCTTTGGCGGCATGGCCGGAACGCCGAAACGGGCGCGTGCTGTGGAAGCGGCTATGATGGGGAAAGTCTGGAGCCGGGAGAGCATCGAGGCTGCCCGCGCCGCCTTTGATGCAGATTATCAGCCGCTCTCCGACTGGCGGGCCAGCGCCGATTACCGGCAATTGACGGCGAAAAACCTGCTGACGCGGTTCCTTTTGGAAACATCCGGCGAGAAGCAAGAACTGGAACGCTTTGCGGTGGAGAGGGTTTGATGGGTATGAACATCTGGCAATTGGCTTCGCCCCCCTCATCCGGCTGCCGCCACCTTCTCCCCGCCGGGGAGAAGACGCGAGCTGCCAGCGCCTCGTTGATATCGCAACCTTTTCGAACACGGCAAGTGCGGCATTTCACTTGGAGCAAGGCATCACCACTCGTCTCTTCTCCCCGGCGGGGAGAAGGTCCCGGCAGGGGGATGAGGGGGGCGAAGCCATATTATGTTGCCACGGATGCAAGGAACCAACCCCATGGATAAGGCCCTTTTCACCACCACTGCCACCATCCAGGGTCCGATGCATCAATCGCTGCGCCATGATTCAGCCCATAAGCATGTGGCTGGAAGTGCCGAATATATCGACGATATTCCAGAACCCGCAGGCCTGTTGCACGGCGCGCTCGGCATGGCGGATCGCGCCAATGCCGACATTCTCTCCATCGATCTGTCCGGTGTTCAGACCTATCCCGGCGTCGTCGCGGTGCTGACGGCCAGCGACATTCCCGGCACCAACGATGTCTCCTCCGGTGGACGCCATGACGAGCCGTTGATCGCCACCGACAGGGTGGAGTTTCACGGCCAGACCGTTTTTGCGGTAATTGCCGAGACCCGCGACGCGGCCCGCAAGGCAGCACGGCTCGCCAAAATAGAATACCGCGACCTGCCCTTCTGGACCGATATCGATTCAGCACTAGAAAATGGCGCGCCGCTCGTCACCCCAGGCATGGTGCTGAAGCGCGGCACGCCGGAAAGCGAGCTGGACAAGGCCGAGCACCGGCTGCAAGGCGCGATGCGGATCGGCGGACAGGAGCATTTCTATCTGGAAAGCCATATCGCGCTGGCCATTCCCGGCGAAGACGATGATGTCACCGTCTGGTCATCGACCCAGCATCCGTCGGAAATCCAGCATATCGTTGGCCATGTGCTGGATATTTCCTCGCATGCGATCACGGTCAATGTGCGGCGCATGGGCGGCGGCTTCGGTGGCAAGGAAACCCAGGGCAATCAGTTTGCGGCACTGGCGGCCTTGGCCGCCAAGAAGCTCAACCGGGCTGTGAAGTTTCGTCCGGACCGCGACGAAGACATGAGCGTTACCGGCAAACGCCATGATTTTAAAATGGATTTCGACGTTGCCTTCGATGGTGATGGCCGTATCCACGCCATAGAAGCAAACTTCGCCGCCCGCTGCGGCTATTCCTCGGATCTTTCCGGCCCCGTCACCGACCGGGCGCTGTTTCACGCCGATAGCAGCTATTTCTACCCGCATGTGAAGCTGACCTCTCAACCGCTGAAAACCCACACGGTCTCCAACACCGCCTATCGCGGCTTCGGCGGGCCGCAGGGCATGCTGGGGGCCGAACGGGTGATCGAGGAAATCGCCTACGCCTTGCGCAAAGACCCGCTTGAGGTTCGCAAGGCCAATTTCTACGGCGAGACCGGCTCTGACCGCGACCTGACGCCCTATCACCAGCAGGTCACCGACAATATCATCGCCCGCGTGGTCGAGGAGCTGGAAACCTCCTGCGATTATCAGGCACGGCGCGCCGCGATTGTTGACTTCAACAGAACCAGCCCGGTGATCCGCAAGGGCATTGCTCTGACCCCGGTCAAGTTCGGTATCTCCTTCACCATGACTGCTTTTAATCAGGCAGGCGCGCTGGTGCATGTCTATCAAGACGGCTCCATCCATCTTAACCATGGCGGCACAGAAATGGGCCAGGGCCTTTATACCAAGGTGGCCCAGGTGATTGCCGATGGCTTCCAGGTTGATATCGACAAGGTAAAGATCACTGCCACCACGACGGGCAAGGTGCCGAATACCTCGGCCACCGCCGCCTCCTCCGGCTCGGACCTGAACGGCATGGCCGCTTACGACGCCGTGCGCCAGATCAAGGAGCGGCTGGTGGCGTTTGCTTCGGAAAAATGGGGCGTGTCGCAGGCCGAAGTGGTGTTCCTGCCCAACCGTGTCAGGGTCGGCGGTGAAGAGATTGCCTTCCCCGATTTCATCCGCCAGGCCTATTTCGCCCGCGTCCAGCTTTCCGCAGCTGGTTTCTACAAGACACCGAAAATCCACTGGAACCGCGAAACCGGGCGCGGCACGCCGTTCTATTACTATGCCTATGGCGCGTCCTGCACAGAAGTCTCAATCGATACGCTGACCGGGGAATATCTTGTTGACCGTACCGATATTCTCCACGATGTCGGCAAATCGCTTAATCCGGCCATCGATATCGGCCAGATCGAAGGCGGTTTTGTGCAGGGCATGGGCTGGCTGACCACGGAGGAATTGTGGTGGGACGGCAAGGGGCGGCTGCGCACCCATGCGCCCTCCACCTACAAGATCCCGCTCGCCTCCGACCGGCCGAAGATTTTCAACGTCAAGCTGGCGGACTGGGCGGAAAATACCGAACTCACCATTGGCCGTTCCAAGGCGGTCGGCGAGCCGCCCTTCATGCTGGCCAATTCGGTGCTGGAGGCGATCTCCATGGCAGCGGCCAGCGTGGCCGATTACCGGTTCTGCGCGCGCCTCGATACACCCGCCACGCCGGAGCGGGTATTGATGGCGGTGGAACGTTTGAAGGAGGCACAGCGCGCGTGACTGATCTTTCCGGCGCAGTGCTTGCCGCCTTCCTCGCGCGTCATGCAGACTGTGTGGCGGTGACTGTCACCGAAGCCAAAGGCTCGACCCCACGCGATGTGGGTGCTCTGATGGTGGTGGCGCGCGACAGCGTATTCGGCACCATCGGCGGCGGGCAGCTGGAATATCTGGCAATTGAAAAAGCCCGCACCATGCTGGCAGCAGGCGAAGATGAAGCGGTGCTGAGCGTGCCCCTTGGCCCGGAAATCGGCCAATGCTGCGGTGGGCGGGTGACGCTGACGCTTGCCCTGATGACACCGGACCGTCGGCGGGCTCTGCTGGCTGGCGAGGATCAGGCACGCCGGGCCTGGCCGCAGGTCTTCATTTTTGGTGCTGGCCATGTTGGGCTGGCGCTAGCCGCCGCCTTGGCACCACTGCCGTTTCGCACCCGGCTGATCGATGCACGCGACGCAATCGATGGCGAGGTGCCAACCGGTATTCCGCTTGACCGCACGGCCATGCCGGAAAGCCATGTGGCGCAAATCGCGCCCGGCGGTGCTGTTGTCATCGTCACCCATGACCATGCGCTGGATTTCCTGATTGCCCGCGAAGCCTTGGCCCGCGACGATCTCGCCTATATCGGCATGATCGGCTCTGCCACCAAACGCGCCACGTTTGCCCATTGGCTGGAACGCGAGGGCGACAGTCCGGCAAGACTCGACCGACTGATCCTGCCAATCGGCGCAAGCGCCATCAAGGATAAGCGCCCGCCTGTCATCGCCGCGCTGGTCGCCGCCGAACTGGTCAACCGCCTGCTGTAAACCAGCCTCACGCAGGGATGCTCTGCCATTCAAGCGTGATGATGGCAATGAAAGAACCGACACGATGAGCGCCCTGGAAAAGCTACAGGCCCAGCGCCAGAAACTGGAACCGCTGCTGGCTATGGCGCGCCAGTATAAGCCAGCCGATCTGGCCAAATTGCCGCCAGAAGACCGCCGCAAGGCCGAGGATCTGCAACAGATGGCCTGCAAGGCCGCACGCGATCTGGCCGAGATTTCGATCCGCCTTCACGACCATGCCGGGGCAACAGAGCTTCTACAAGCGGTTCTATTGATCCACGCCGACCCATCCGCCCATAGCCGGCTTGCCGATCTGGCCCAGATCAACGGGCGCTGGCCGGACGCAATCGCCCATTATCAGGCCGCGATAGCAGCAGGCGGCCCGAATGCCACGCTCTACAGCGCCCTTGCCCATTGCCTGAAACAGGCTGGCCGCCATCAGGAGGCCAATGAGGCCTACGATCTTCTCCTCAACCACGACCCGAACCATTTGGTCGCGCTGAGTGACAAAAGTTTCCGCAGCCTGATTGCAGGTGATTTCGAGCAGGGACTTGCGCTGGCGGAGCGGGCGGTAAGCGCCCATCCCGGCGACATCACAGCCCATTTTTACCTGGGACAGGCGTTGCAGGGCGTCGGGCGGATGGATGAGGCAAAAGCCGCCTATCGCAAGGTACTGGACCTCGATCCCACCCATGTCGATAGCTATCTGCTGCTGGGCATGTTGAGCCGCGCCCGGCCAGACGATCCCGATATCGCCGCCATGCAGGCCCTGCATGCAGCGCTGGCAGAGGAACCTGCCCGACGGCTGAAACTCGGCTTTGCGCTTTACAAGGCGCTGAACGATATCAGCCGATATGACGACGCCTTCACCTATCTTGAAGATGCCAACCGTGAACGGCGGCGGCAATTCACGGCCTATACCATTGATCAGGATCTTGACCTCATGCAGGCATTGGAAGCTCGGTTCACCCCCGACTTCATCCGCTCAACGCAAGACAGCATCGCCAAGGCGGGATATCTCCAGCCGGAACGGCCGATCTTCGTGGTTGGCCTGCCGCGCTCCGGCACCAGCCTGACCGAACAGATCCTTGCCAGCCACGCCGATGTGTACGGCGCCGGTGAGTTGGAAACGCTGAGCTATGCGATTACCGACGCCTTCTTCGAGCCAGACCGCCAGACATTGCGCGGCCCCGATAGCGTGACGTCTAAGGCCCTGGCCGATGCGGCCCGGCGCTATATCGTCCCGGTCCGCGAAAAAGCAGGAAACGCCCGTGTCGTCGATAAGATGCCGGTCAATTTCCTCTGGGTTGGCTTTATCAAGCTGATGTTTCCTGACGCCAGGATCGTCATTATGAAGCGCGATCCGCTGGCCAGCGGCTTTGCGCTTTATTCCAGCTATTTTCCCAGCGACGGCATGCAATATAGCTACGACCAGACCGAGACCGCCCACTATATCGCCGCCCAGCGGCGACTCTGCGCCCATTGGCAGGCGCTATTTCCTGATGATGTGCTGGAGCTGGGCTATGAGCAGCTAACGCTCGACCAGGAAGGCGAAACCCGCCGCCTGCTGGATTTTTGCGGACTGCCCTGGGACGCAAACTGCCTCGATTTCCACAAGGCTGAACGCGCGGTGATGACACTCAGCAGCGCCCAGGTCCGCCAAGGCCTCTATAGCGGCGTCGATAAAAAAACCGCCCATTACCGCCACCATTTGGGCGAGATGATCGCGGGGCTGGTGGGCGCTGGCCTGATCAACGAAGAACGCCTTGCAGCAAATGCCTGAGCCTGCTGGCGGGCAACCAGACGCCATCGGCAACCTGTTCAGGGAGCCTATCGTCAAGGCCGACATCCCGCCTCAGATCCTCTGGCAGATCTTGGCTTCGACGACTGATTTTCGGACCAGAAAGACCGCTCA
Organism: Gillisella vitis; assembly: GCF_021559775.1. GTDB lineage: Bacteria > Pseudomonadota > Alphaproteobacteria > Rhizobiales > Rhizobiaceae > Allorhizobium > Allorhizobium ampelinum. The sequence continues at coordinate 2,309,066 of NZ_CP056047.1, forward strand.
TCATCGTGCTAAAAAACCTCTCAATGAGGCATGACAATGCTTTCGCAGATGGCATAATGCTCCGCGGCTCCCCAAAATCTATTGATGTGTGAGACCGGGCGGGCAGAGGCATACATTCAGCAGCCACACCCGGCTTGATATGTGGATATTGGCGGCAATTGCCTCAACAATCCAATCGGATTACGATGCTCATCCATAAAGAGAGCTTATCTGATGAAATTGTCGAAACAGTTCCCCGTCAATGCCCTGCGCGTGTTCGAGGCCGTCGCCCGCCACAATGGCTTTACCCGCGCCGCCGAAGAACTGGGCATGACGCAGACGGCGGTGAGCTACCAGATCAAGTTGCTGGAGGATAATCTCGGCACGCTGCTGTTCCTACGAACGTCAAGGCAAATCAGCCTGACCGAGGCGGGGGAGCGGCTGCTGCCGAAAACGCGGGAAGGCTTCGAGCTGCTGCGCGAGGCCGTGGCACTGGCAAGGCATGAGGCAAGCGAGGTTCTGGAAATCCATTCCACGCCGACCTTCGCCTCCCACTGGCTGGCGCGCCATCTCGGCAGCTTTCAACTCCTGCATCCAGGTATTGCCGTGCGCCTGCTGCGAAGCGATGAGAAGCAGCGGGATTTTGCCCGTGACGGCGGCGATGTCGGCATTCATATCGGCAAGGAGCCGGTAGCCGGATTGATCTGCCATCCGATTTTGAAGCTGGATTATGCACCCATGCTCAGTCCGGCGCTGGCCGACAGCATTGGCGGCATCCGCGAACCCGCAGATCTCCTCAAACTGCCGCGCGTGAGCAGTTGCGAGGATTGGTGGGCGGACTGGTTTCACAGCGCTGGCATTACATCTCCCCTGCCAGCCTCTATCGGCCTCGACGCGCAGGGCGCCCTCGACCTTCAAGCCGGTGCAGCTATGGCCGGACATGGCGTCGCCATTCTCAGCCCCTTCTATGTCGAGGAAGAAATCGCATCTGGCCGTCTGATCCAGCCCTTCGAGCTGCTGTTGGGCGATGACCAGATCTATTGGCTGGTTTACCCACCAACCCGGCGCACGCTACCGAAGGTCAAAGCCTTTCACCAATGGCTGATCGCAAGCCTGCCACCCTTCGAACTGAACGGTGTCCATACGTCCTGATCCCCGCTCAATCTGCCTAAAACATACGCATGCACATATTTTTGCACATCTACCAAAATGTGCCCTTCCCTTGGCCGCCAGTATTTTGCAATGTCTCTGGTCGGGAGAGTCAAAGAGGTCAACCATGTATGAATTCGCCATCGCCTGGGAATGGCTGGCTTTTGCGGTCCGCTGGCTGCATGTCGTCACCGCCATCGCCTGGATCGGTTCTTCCTTCTATTTCATCGCGCTGGATCTGGGTCTCGTCAAACGCCCAGGCATGCCGGAGGGCGTCTATGGCGAGGAATGGCAGGTGCATGGCGGCGGCTTTTACCATGTGCAGAAATATCTGGTGGCACCTGCCTCGATGCCGCAGCATCTGACCTGGTTCAAATGGGAAAGCTATGCCACATGGCTCTCCGGCTTTGCCATGCTCTGCGTGGTCTATTACGGCGGGGCCGATCTGTTTTTGATCGACCGCAGCGTGCTCGACCTCACCCAACCGGAGGCCATCGGCCTGTCGATGGCTTCGCTTGCCATCGGCTGGATCTGTTACGACCTGTTGTGCAAATCCCCGATCGGCAGGAATACCTGGGGCCTGATGATCCTGCTGTATATCCTTCTGGTCGCGATGGCCTGGGGCTATACGCAGGTGTTTACCGGGCGTGCCGCCTTCCTGCATCTGGGCGCGTTTACTGCGACAATCATGACCGCCAATGTGTTCTTCATCATCATGCCCAACCAGCGCGTCGTGGTGGCCGATCTGATTGCGGGGCGTAAACCCGACCCGAAATACGGCATGATTGCCAAGCAGCGCTCGCTGCACAACAACTACCTGACGCTTCCCGTCGTGTTTTTCATGCTGTCCAACCATTATCCGCTGGCCTTCGCCACCACCTATAATTGGATTATCGCAGCGCTGGTCTTCCTGATGGGCGTCACCATCCGCCACTGGTTCAACACCACCCATGCCCGCAAAGGCCGCCCGATCTGGACCTGGATGCTGACCACGGTGATCTTCATCATCATCATGTGGCTTTCCACCGTGCAGAAACCGGGCGCTGGCGAATATTCGGCCTTGTCACCCATGCAGCAGCAGTTCATGGCGGATGCACATTTTGGCAGCGCCCGCGATATCGTCCAGGCGCGCTGTTCCATGTGCCATGCGGCGGAACCGGTCTGGGACGGGCTGACATTTGCGCCCAAGAACGTCAAATTCGAAACCGATGCCGAGATTGCGGCCCATGCCCGGGAGATCTATATCCAGGCCGGAAGAAGCCACGCCATGCCACCCGGCAATGTTTCCGAAGTCACCCCTCAGGAACGCGCCCTGCTGGTCGCCTGGTATGAAAGTGCTGTGAAAGGCAAAAGCCCGTAATGACAAAGACCCTGATCCGTGGACGCCTGCTTTCCTTCCGCAGCCAGCCCCGCGACATCACCGATACAGACAGCTATCTTTTTGAAAGTGATGGCGCAGTCCTAGTGGAAAACGGCCTGATCCTCGCCTCCGGCGCCTATGACAGTGTCAAGGCAGAGGCCGACGCGCAGACCGTGGAGATTGACCATCGCCCGCATCTGATTCTGCCCGGATTTATCGACTGCCATGTGCATTTTCCGCAAATGCAGGTGATCGGCTCCTATGCCGCCAATCTGCTGGAATGGCTGAACACCTATACCTTCCCTGAGGAGTGCCGCTTCGTTGAAACCGCCCACGCGGCGCGGATTGCCACCCATTTTTTCGATGAATTTCTGCGTCAGGGTACAACGACGGCGGTGGCCTATTGCTCGGTCCACAAAACCTCGGCAGATGCCTTCTTTGCCGAGAGCGCCAGGCGCGGTACACGGATGATCGCCGGCAAGGTGATGATGGACCGCAATGCGCCGCAAGGCCTGCTGGACACGCCGCAAAGCGGCTATGACGAGACCAAGGAGCTGATTGAAAGCTGGCACGGACGCGGACGCAACCTCGTCGCCATCACCCCGCGCTTTGCCATCACCTCGACGCCCGCACAGATGGAGCGGACCCAGGCGCTGGCCCATGAATTCCCGGATCTGCATATCCAGACGCATCTCTCTGAGAACCGCGAGGAAATTGACTTCACCGCCAGTCTTTACCCTGAGTCAACTGACTATACGGATATCTACGCCCGCTACGGCCTGCTCGGGCGTAAAACCCTGTTCGGTCACGCCATCCATCTTTCGGAGCGTGAGGCCGACGCTCTCGCAGAGTCAGGCTCTGTCGCGGTGCATTGCCCAACGTCAAACCTGTTCCTCGGCTCCGGCCTGTTTCCGCTGAAAGCCATCCAGCGGCGGACCAAGCCGGTGCGCGTCGCCCTTGCCACCGATATCGGCGGCGGCACCAGCTATTCCATGCTGCGCACCCTTGATGAGGCCTACAAGATCCAGCAATTGCTGGGCGAACGGCTGAACCCGCTCGACAGTTTCTACCATATGACGCTGGGCAATGCCGAGGCCCTGTCGCTTGCCGACAAGATCGGCACGCTAGACCCCGGCACCGAGGCCGATCTGGTCGTGCTCAACGCCCATGCCACCCCGGCCATGGCACTGAAAATGGAAGCCGTGACCTCGCTGACCGAAGAACTGTTCCTGATGCAGACGCTCGGCGATGACCGGGTGGTGGTGGAAACCTATGTGGCGGGCGTGGCGTCGAAACCGCGGATTTAACAATACAGCAGACTGCTGACAAACCCTGTATTTATCCTCGACGTCATGCTCGGCCTCGTGCCGAGCATCTAAACACGTTAATTTAAGCAACAACGTCAATGGTTTATTCAGCGACAGCAGATCCTCGGGACAAGCCCGAGGATGACGAAATGCCGAGATCGGGGTTTGTCAATCAACTGGCAGATTTAACAATCCGTTGATTTTTTCGCCCTCTGAAAGCTGACTGAAAGCTAGCGCTGCTACAAACGCTCCACCATCCCGTGGAGGAGACGCGCCGGGGAGCGCGCCACGGAGATTGACCCAGAGGAGGATAATATCCATGCGTTCCACACGCCAATTGTTCCGCGCCCTTTCGCTGTGCGCTGTCGCTGCCGCCAGCCTGACGGCCAGCACCGCGCTGTCGCAGGCCGCCGAAAAGATCACCATCATGGTCGGTGGTTTTGAAAAGCAGATCTACCTGCCCGCTAAACTGACCGAGAGCCTTGGCTATTTCAAGGAAGAAGGCCTTGATGTCGAGCTGCTGAACGAAGCGGCTGGCGTCGATGCGGAAAACCAGCTTCTGGCCGGTGCCGTGCACGGCGTGGTCGGTTTCTACGACCATTGCGTCGATCTGCAAGCCAAGGGCAAATTCGTCGAATCGGTCGTACAGTTCAGCCAGGCACCGGGCGAAGTCCAGCTGGTTTCGACCAAGAACCCTGAAATCAAGAGCTTTGCCGATTTCAAGGGCAAGACGCTGGGTGTGACCGGGCTTGGCTCCTCCACCAATTTCCTCACCCTCTACATGGCCTCCAAGGCAGGCTTGAAGCCGGGCGAGATCGTTACCATTCCGGTCGGAGCGGGCGGCACGTTCATTGCCGCCATGCAGCAGGCCAGCATCCAGGGCGGCATGACCACCGAGCCGACGATTTCGCGCATGGTGAAGACCGGCGAAGCCTCGATTCTGGTCGATCTGCGCACCGTGGACAAGACCCGCGAAGCACTGGGCGGCACCTATCCGGCCGCCTCGCTCTACATGGAAACCGCCTGGGTCAAGGAACATAAGGAAGACGTGCAGAAGCTTGCCAACGCCTTCGTCAAGACGCTGAAATTCATCAACACCCATTCAGCGGCTGAAATTGCTGAAAAGATGCCGAAGGATTTCTACGTTGGCGATAAGGAGGGCTATATCAAGGCCCTCGAAGCTGGCAAGGGCATGTTCACCCCCGATGGCGTGATGCCGGAAGACGGCCCGCCGACGGTTCTGGCCGTGCTCTCGGAGTTTTCCAAGAACGTCAAGGGCAAGAAGATCGACCTGTCCAAGACCTATACGACTGAATTCGTCAAGAACGCCAAGTTCTGATTTTCAGGGCCGCCAGTCACTTGGCCGGGCGGCCCTTTCCTCTCCTTTAACGACCACACTCTGCGGGCCTGACGCTCGCCGGAAGGATGTCCCATGGCCAAAGATCAGAGCCGGACCCCGGCTATCGAACTCATCAATGTGACGCGCCGTTTCGTCTCCCCCACCGGCAAGACGCTGACCGCGCTGAAAGATTTCAACATGGCGGTGGAGCGCGGCGAATTCGTCGCCGTCGTCGGCCCGACCGGCTGCGGCAAATCCACCACGCTTAACCTCGTCACCGGCCTTGCCAAGCCCAGCGCTGGCGAAGTGCGGTTGATGGGCGGCCCGGTCAACGGCATCGACCCACGCGTCGGCTTCGCCTTTCAGAAGGATGCGCTGTTTCCGTGGAAGAATGTCATCGACAATGTCATGGCCGGTCCGCTGTTTCGCGGCAAATCCAAAACCGAAGCAGAAAAGCTGGCGAAAGACTGGCTGGCCCGCGTCGGCCTTGGCAAGTTCCTGCATCACTATCCCCACCAGCTTTCGGGCGGCATGAGGAAGCGCGTGGCCTTGGCCCAGACCTTCATCAACGAGCCGGAAATCCTGCTGATGGACGAGCCCTTCTCGGCGCTGGACGTGCAGACCCGCACCGTGATGCATGAGGAATTGCTGAAGCTTTGGGCCGAGCGCAAGGCCTCGGTGATTTTCGTCACCCACGATCTGGAAGAAGCCGTGGCGCTGGCCGACAAGGTCTATGTGCTGACCGCCGGTCCGGCCACGGTGAAATCCGTCTACCCCATCGCGCTGCCGCGTCCGCGTGTTGTCTCCGAGATCCGCTACGAGCCGGAATTCGTCGAATATTGCAAGACGATCTGGGAAGACATGCGCCAGGAAGTGGAAACCAGCTACCGCCGCGCCAGCGAAGCCGCCTGAGGAGGATAGAATTATGGCAGACATTAGTATGCAAAGCCCGGCCACCCCTGTGGCCACCTTTCGCGCTGGCACATCCGACAAGGAAATCGAGGCAGCAGCGCTGAAATCCGTCAAGCGTCGCAAGCAGATCGTGTTGTTCTGGCAGATCGCCATTCTGGTTGGCGTGCTGACGCTCTGGCAGGTGGCTTCCGACCAGACCTGGATCGACCCGTTCTTCTATGCCAGCCCCTATGCGGTGGTGGAGCGGATCTATGACTGGGCCGTCAATGGCACCACGGAAGGGTCGCTCTGGTACAATCTCGGCATTACCATGGAAGAGGCGCTGATCGGCTTCTTCTCCGGCTCGATTGCCGGTGTGGTGGTCGGCATCGGCCTTGGCCGCAACAAGCTGCTCTCGGATATTTTCTCGGTCTATATCAAGGCAATCAACTCCATCCCCCGCGTGGTTCTGGCACCGATCTTCATCATGATCATGGGCCTCGGCCTTGCTTCCAAGGTGGCGCTGGCCTTCATCATGGTGTTCTTCGTAGTATTCGCCAACGCTTTCCAAGGCGTGCGCGAAGCCGACCAGGACATGATTGCCAATGCCCGCATTCTCGGTGCCAGCGACTGGCAGGTGACCAAGGCGGTGATCGTGCCCTCGGCGATGAGCTGGATCTTCGCCAGCCTGCACGTCTCCTTCGGCTTTGCGATCATCGGCGCCATCGTCGGCGAATTCGTCGGCGCCCGCTACGGCATCGGCCAGCTGATCTCGATTGCCAAAGGCACCTTCGACGCCGCCGGCATGTTCGCTGCCATCGTCCTCGTGATGATCATCACGCTCGCCGCCGAATATGTGATGACGCTGATCGAAAACCGTCTGGCAAAGTGGCGCCCGCAGCAGAGCCTCGACACGCATTGAGGTGAGTTGACGGAAGCAAATGCTCCTCCCGGCAAGCCGCTCGCGACGTAAGTTGCGGGCGGTTTTGTGCGATAAAAAGCCATTCATTTTCGCCGTCGGGACAAACCCAGGGGTGACGAACAGGACACAGTCTTTCACCTATGATGCAGCTGCGGCTGGCGCAGAACTCATATCTGTCACATAACGCTTCTGTTGCGCGCACCCCAGCTTTTCAAGCGTAGTCCGTTCAACCGGATAAAGCCTTCGGCATCATGGTGATCGTAGCTGCCCGATCCCTCTTCAAAGGTCACCAGATCCATCGAATAGAGGGAATAGGGTGACGTGCGGGCGATGACGCGCGCCTGACCTTTGTAGAGGCTCACTGTCACCTCCCCGGCAACATAATTCTGGCTTCGGTCGATCAAGGCCTGCAACATCTCCCGTTCCGGCGCAAACCAGAAGCCATTGTAAACCAGTTCGGCATACCGGGGCATGATCTCATCCTTCAGATGCGCCGCAGCCCGGTCAAGCGTGATGGACTCGATGCCGCGATGCGCAGCAAGCAAGATCGTGCCGCCAGGCGTCTCATAGATCCCGCGGGATTTCATGCCGATGAAGCGATTTTCAACAAGATCGAGCCTGCCAATTCCATGCCGCCCACCCAAACTGTTCAATTTCGTCAGTAAGGCGGCTGGAGATAAATTCTCGCCGTTTAGAGAGATGGCATCACCCTTTTCAAAGCCGATTGTGATGATGTCAGGCACATCGGGAGCATGAATAGGATCAACCGTCCGCTGATAGACATGAGCGGGAGCAATGACGGACGGATCTTCCAAAGCCTTGCCTTCGGTAGAGGTGTGCAGCAGGTTCGCATCGGTGGAGAAAGGCGCTTCTCCGAGCTTGTCGTGAGGGATCGTGATCTGATGCGTCTGCCCGTATTCAATCAACTGCGTGCGTGACTGGATACTCCAAATGCGCCAAGGAGCGATGACACTGATTGACGGATCAAGCGCATTGGCGGCCAGTTCGAAGCGGACCTGATCATTGCCCTTGCCAGTCGCCCCATGGGCAATGGCATCAGCCCCGACGTCCTGAGCAATGCTGATGAGATGTTTGGCGATCAAAGGCCGGGCAATCGAACTGCCCAGAAGATACTGGCCTTCATAGAGCGCATTGGCGCGCATCATCGGGAAGACGAAATCGCGAACGAATTCTTCTCGAAGATCCACAATGCGAATATCCTCAATGCCCAGCCTTTGCGCATTCTGACGCGCCGGTTCAAGCTCTTCGCCCTGCCCAAGATCAGCGGTAAAGGTGATGATCTCGCAGCCATAGGTCAACTGCAACCATTTCAGGACCACGGACGTATCCAGGCCGCCAGAATAAGCCAGTACCAGTTTTTTGATTTCCCTTGCCATCGTTCCAGTCTCCAGATTGATAACTGAAAGAATAGGTCAATCCCCGCGCAATGAGGTTGCGAAAAGACTATCATAATCCAATATATTGGCATATAATTTCAATATTATACGACTGAAAGATAGAAAATGTCTCACACTTTGGACGATATAGATCGCCGCATTTTGCGGGCACTTCAAAAAAACGGACGTATTTCCAATGTCGATCTGGCCCAGCAGGTCGGGCTGTCTCCTTCTCCCTGCCTGCGGCGCGTGCGATTGCTGGAAGAGGCGGGTATTATCGACCGCTATGTTGCGGTGCTGAACCCGGCAAAGGTTGGCGCCGGGCTGACTGTGTTTGCGCGGGTGTGGTTCAAGACACAGGACGCGCAGCTCACTCTGCAATTTGCCGAGGCAATCAGGAAATTTCCAGAAGTTATCGAATGCTATCTGACGACAGGCGAATGCGACGCTATTCTGCGCATCGCCACCGCCGATCTACACAGCTATTGGCGCTTCCAGGCCGACCACCTCACCCGAATACCAAGCGTCCTCAGCGTGAAAACTGACGTGCCGATGGAAACACTGAAGCAGAGCTACGAATTGCCATTGGGATGAGAAGGGTCGAACGCATGGCGAATGATCGCGGCTGGTTTATTGAAGCCGCTCCAATTCTCAAGCTTGATAAACACCCATAATCCCTAGGTTACATGTAACGAAAGGAACCCTCATGCCGACGCCCGTCAATCATCGTGTACAAAAACGGCGCGATGCCTTGCGCGCTGCGGGGTTACGACCTGTGCAAATCTGGGTACCGGATACGCGTCGGCCTGATTTTATCGAGGAATGCCATCGTCAATCCATGGCGGTCGCGGCTGCCGATGGGGCTGATGGTGATGTTCTGGCTTTCATGGATGATGCTCTGGGCGATCTCGATAACGAGTATCCTGAGTGAAGCGGGGCGATTTGGTGACGGTCGCCGTGCCCGACGATTTTGGTAAGCCGCGCCCTGCCCTCATCATTCAATCGGACTTTTTCTCTGAAACCGGCACCGCAACCGTGTTGCTGATCTCCTCTACCCTTGTCGATGCGCCGCTGCTGCGGGTGACCGTGCAGCCGTCGCCCGCCAATGGCTTGAAAAAGCCGTCACAGATCATGGTGGACAAGGCGATGTCGATCAGGCGAGAGCGGCTTGGCCCTGCCTTCGGTCGGTTGGATGATGACGCCATGCTGTCCGTGACCCGTTCGCTGGCTGTGTTTTTCGGCTTTGGCTGAACCGCCCACCCCCTTGACCCTCACCCCGCTTGAACCTCACCCCGCCCTCGGCAGCCGCACCACCACCTTCAACCCACCCTCATCAGCACTGCCCAACGTGACCTTGCCGCCTGCGCCTTCCACCACTTCGCGGACGATGGCGAGGCCTAGGCCGCTGCCTTCGGGTTGGGTGCCGATGATGCGGTAGAAGCGTTCGAAGACTTGTTCGTGCTCTGCGGGTGCGATGCCGGGGCCGCTGTCTTCGACGGTGAGTTGTACGGTGTCGGCAAGCGTTTCCACTGTTACCGTCACCACGCCGGGGGACGGCGTGTAGCGCAGGGCGTTATCGACCAGATTGACGACCATTTCGCGCAGCATGGTGGCGTCGCCGGTGACGGGGGCCGTCCCTTCCGCCTCCAGGCCGAGATCGATACCGCGCCGCAATGCGTCTTCGGCTTGGGCTTCCAACACCTGACGGGCGATGTCGGCCATATCGACGTGGTCAGCGCGGGGCGCGCGGCTGCCGGGTTCGGCGCGGGTCAGGGTCAGCAGTTGTTCGGCCAGCCGGGTGACTTGCCGTGTGCTGCGGATCAGCGCGTGCAGTGCTTCTTCGCGCCGGGCCGGGTCGGTTTCGCGGGCGGCAAAGCTGGCCTGCGTCGAAATCAACGTCAGCGGCGTGCGCAATTGATGGGCGGCATTGGCGACGAAGCGTTTTTGCGCCGCCATCTGGCGCTGCACGCGGTTCATGTAATCATTCAGCGCCCGCACCAGCGGACGAAGCTCAGTATGGACGATCTTTTCATCAAAGGGCTCCAACTGGTCACGGCGGCGGGCGCGCACCGCATCGCGCAGCCGCAAGACGGGGCCAAGCCCGCGCTGGAGCCCCAGCACCGTGACCACCCCGGCAACCAGCACCAGCAGAACCTGCCCGTTAAAATTCGAAAACCACAGATGGGTGCGCATCGCCTGTTGGCTATAGCGTGTCACCGCCACCGTCACCGTGACGCCAGCGCCCTCCGTGCCTACACTGGAATCAACCCCAACCACCGGATGGTTCAGCATCAAGGCGCGGACATTGAGATTGCGAAACACCATGTCCTCGCCCTGGCGTTCGCGGGCCGGTGTTTGCAGGTCGGCATAGCCGGACACCAGATTGCCCCAGGCGGTCGTGACCCGGTAATAGACCCGGTCGCCAAAGCCGGTATCGAAGATTTCCAGCGCCGCGGGTGGAATATCCACTTCAACATTGCCGCCCTGATCGACCCGCACTGCCTCGGCAATCATCCTTGCCGAGCCCAGCAGCATATTATCCGTTACAAGATTGGCGGTGCTGCGGGCCATGACCAGCCCAAAATAGAGATTGAAGCCGATCACGCCGACCAGCGTCACCATCACCCAGGCCAGAAGCTGGGCCCTCAGGCTGTGGCGCAGCCGCAGCAAGGGCCGGACACGACCAAAATTCATGCCGCGCCCGCCCATCTTATCCCCTCGCCCATATCACGCGGCCCGCAGCATATAGCCGAGGCCACGCAGGGTGGCGATCTGCACCGCCCCGCCTTCCAGCTTCTTGCGGACCCGGTGCACGTAAATCTCAATGGCGCTCGGATCGGTCTCGGCATCAAAGCCGAACACGCTTTGCGACAGCGCCGCCTTGGTCACGGTGCTGCCCGCCTTCAGCATTAGATATTCCAGCACCGAATGTTCGCGTGGCGTCAGCGACAAGACCTCGCCCTTCAAGGAAAATTGCCGGGTCGCGCTATTCAGCACCAGATCAGCCACGGCAATTTCCGGGCTGGCCAGATCATGGCCGCGCCGGATCAGCGCCCGCAGCCGGGCTTCCAGCTCGGCCATTTCGAAAGGCTTGGCGAGATAGTCGTCGGCACCGGAATCCAGCCCCGCCACCCGTCCGTCCAGCGAGGCATTGGCGGTCAGGATAATCACCGGCACTTTACGGCCACTGCGGCGAATGCGCTTCAGCAGGGTCATTCCATCGATCTTCGGCAGGGACAGATCGAGGATCACAGCGGCATAATCGGCGAGGTTCAAAAAATCCTCGGCCTCTTCGCCATCATGGGCGGCATCGACGGTGTAATGCGCTTGCGTCAGCGCCTTGGCCAGCCAATCGGCCAATTCATGATTGTCTTCAACGATCAGCAATCGCATGGTGGTTCATTCATCCTCTTCCCACACTTACCATACAGCGCCGCCGATCAAAAAGGTCGCGGAAAGAGTGTTGCAACTGATTAATTTTTGCACTGACCGTCAGGCGAGCCAGCCGCTTTCCAGCCCACTTGCCCAATCGTCCCGGCCCCTGTCCGCCGCCAGCCGGGCCATTTCGAGATGACGGTAAGGCACCTGCCGGAACGTCACCGTCCAGCCTGCTTCACCCTTTTCCAGAATGGCATAGGAGGCGAGCGGCGTACCGGCTTCCACCCGGTGATAAAACGGCACATCGTCATCATAGGCCGGGCAACCGACGCTGCCGGGATTGACGATCAGCCGCTCATCGGTAAGCCGCACCGCACGCGGCAGATGCGAGTGGGCACAGAGGATCAGTTCCTGCCCGACGCCCTTAGCCAGTTCCTCAATCTCGGCGCGGGCTTTCAGATGCACCAGGCCTTCGGGGCTGACGCTTTCCAGCCAGTAGAGATCGTCGATTTTTGGTGTGGCGTGGCAGAGAAACACCTCCTCGCGCCAGACCGTTGTGACGGGCAGGCGTTGCAGCCATTGCAAATGCCGGGGCGAAAGCTGGTCATAGGCCTCCGCATCGGAAGAATGCATCGCGGCCCTCTCCTGCTCGATCAGGTAGCGGTCATGATTGCCCCTGACGGTGACAAGATCCAGCAACAGCAGCAGATCGCCGGTGCGGCCCGCCTCAAGCGGCCCGGAAAAACAATCACCGAGATTGACCACATGGTCATAGCCAATCCCCTGGGCGGCAATATCGGCCAGCACCGCTTCCAGAGCCAGACAATTGCCGTGAATATCGGCGATGGCGGCAAAACGCATATCTCAGCTCCCGCGATAGGTGGAATAGCCGTAGGGCGAAAGCAGCAGCGGCACATGGTAATGCGCCTGCGGATCGGCAATGCCGAAGCGAATGGGAATGACATCCAGAAATGGCGGATCAGTCAGTTCCGCCCCCTGGCTCTTGAGATAGTCACCGGCATGAAACAGCAGCTCGTACTGACCGATGCGAAATTCCTCGCCCGCCAGGATTGGCCCGCCATCCACCCGGCCATCGGCATTGGTGAACACGGTCTTGATCAGATCCGCCTCCTCGCCGTTCATCCGCATCAACTGGATGCGCAGGCCGGACGCCGGGCGGCCCAAGGCGGTATCGAGAACATGGGTGGTCAGGCCGGTCATGGGCGTGGCTCCAGAATCAGGTAAGGCTGGTCGAAGAAGAACTCCTCCAGATTGTTTCCCGGCCCGTCGCGATCCGCAACCAGAAAATCGCTGACCTCACCAATTGCCATCAAAGGATGGTGCCAGACATTGCGGTGATAGTTTACGCCCTGCTGCGGCTCGGCCAGAAACACCTGCGGCACGCCCGGACGGCCACCCTCGTCCAGCGAAACCGCCAGCAGGAACGGGCGGCCGGACAGCGGCGTAAAGCTCTGGCTGCCAAGCGGATGCCGTTCCATCATGCCAATCTCATAGGGAAAACGGCGTGGCTGACCGCGAAAGATATTGAGGACCACACGCGCGCCCTCACCCACCACATCGGGGCTGGCCAAGGCATGAAACCGCTCGGTCGTGCCGCCATTGATCAGCCGCATCCGGGCGGGGTCAGCCTCAATGACATCGCCGAAGGGAGCGAAGGCTTCAGGCGTTAACGGGCGGATGGCAAGGGGAAGGAATGGCTGGGTCATGGCAAGATCCGCAAACGAGGTGGGCCAGCAGTATAGTCGCGATTGGCTTTAGAGCCACGGACATATGCCGCTCATCTCGATAGCAGTAACCCATTGGAGCAGATCAGCAAACCTGATTTCGCTATTTTATCCGCCCCGCGATAGCGCGGGGCGGATAACTCAATTGTCGATGCTGGAACCTGTCGGATTAGGCAAACCGCGACACACGCTCAATCTTGACCTCAGTCTGGGGCCGGCGCAGGACCAGGAATTCACGCAGCAACTCGGCCTGAACGACCGCGCTGATATGGGATGCCGGTTCGATATTCAGCATGTCGTGGTGGTTGCAAGTCATGTCGCGCAGGTAAACCCTGCCCCCCACATGCGGCAACCAAGTTTCCGCATCGTAGTTGAGGATGGTGTTCAGCGCATCGCTGCCCGCACTTGGTTCGGCGCGGAAGAAATGCACATCGGCATCGATCTTGCCCGGGGTAAAGCGCTGGGCAATTTCCAGATTGTGGAGGATGGTTGCCTTGGCGCGTTCGACGAAATCCGGATCGAACTGGTGAACCTGCTCCAGCAGGACATGGTTGTCCGTATCGAACATTTTCAGCACGAAATCGCCAAGCTCGGCCAGCGATGGCTTGTCGCCTGCCGCCTTTTCGTCGAAGCCGAGGAACCCAAGGGCTGCCCGCGCCAGCGTCGCATCGTCCTGCAATTGGGCAGCAGGCTTGAAATGGTAGCTGTCCATCATGCCCAGGAACGCGATAGCCTGGCCTTCCGCCTGCAATTGCCGGGTCATTTCATGGGCAATCAGCCCGCCCAATGACCAGCCCAGCAGATGATATGGCCCCTGCGGCTGGATCTTGCGAATCCGCTGCACATAGAGCGCAGCCATGTCCTCGATAGAGCGAGGCAGGGCAGCGAGATCATGCAACCCATCCGATTGCAGGGCATAAACCGGCACATCTTCACTCAAATGCTGCGCGAGCGAGAAGAAGCTCCAGCCCAGGCCCAGCACCGGATGGATGCAGAACAGCGGCGGACGCTCGCCCTTGGCGCGGATGGCCAGCACCGGCTCGATCAGCGGTGAACCAGAGCTTGCCTCATCCAGATGCACGGCCAAGGCGGCAATGGTGGGCGTTTCGAACACGGCACCAAGCGGAATTTCGCCTTTCAACCGGCTGCGAACGGCGGAAATCATTCCAGCGGCAGCCAGCGAGTCGCCGCCGAGCACGAAGAAACTGTCGTGAATGCCGATCTGCTCCAGACCGAGGATCTCACACCACAAGGCGGCAAGCCGCTTTTCGGCATCGGTCCCCGGCAGGGCAATGCCTTCCGTCACCGTCCATTGCGGTACCGGCAGCGCGTGGCGGTCGGTCTTGCCATTGGAATTCAAAGGAATAGCGTCCAGCACCACATAGGCTGCCGGGATCATGTGAACGGGCAGAACCTTGCCCAGCCGCTCCGAAAGATCAGCAGCATCCAAGGAGGCACCCTCGCCTACCGCACCCTCTCTGGGAACCACATAGGCAACCAGTCGCTTTTCGCGGCCCGGATCGTCGCGCAGAATAACGACGGCTTCACGCACCTGCGGCAGGGCGGAAAGCGCCGCCTCGATTTCGCCCGGCTCCACCCGGAAGCCGCGAATCTTGATCTGGTGGTCGTTGCGACCGAGATAATCCAGCACGCCATCGCGCCGCCAACGTACCAGATCGCCGGTCCGGTAGATCCGCTCGCCTTCACCTGCGAAAGGATCAGCCATGAATTTTTCCGCTGTCAGGTCCGGGCGGTTCAGGTAGCCCTTCGCCACGCCCGCACCACCGATATACAGCTCACCGATGAAGCCGGGCGGCACTGGCTGGCAATGCCGATCGAGGACATAAACGCGGGTGTTCCAGATTGGCCGGCCAATTGGCGCACTGTCGAGATCGCTGCCCAAAAGCGGCATGTTGGTGGACCAGATCGTGGTTTCCGTCGGTCCGTAGACATTGAGAACCGGGTGGCCGAGCCGCGCCATCTTATGGGCGAGATCAGCGGGCAGCGCCTCGCCACCCACCAGACTGCGCAAGCCCGTCAGTCCCTCATGATGATCGGCCAGCAAGGCCCGCCACAAGGACGGCGTCGCCTGCATGATGGTAATGCCCGCACTGCGGATCAACCCATGCAGCACTGCCGGATCGCGCACTTCCGAGCGTAGCGCGATCACCGTGCGCGCGCCTGCCAGCAACGGCAGATAAAGCTCAAGGGCTGCAATATCGAAGGAGATCGTCGTCACGGCCAGCAACCGGTCTTCGCTGTCCAGTTTCAACAGATCCTGCATCGACAACAGGAAGTTCATCAGGCCGCGATGCGGAATTTCCACACCCTTGGGCCGACCAGTCGAGCCGGACGTAAAGATGATATAGGCCGTGTCGCTCAGCGACGGCCCCTTCGGCAGGTCGCGTCCCTGCCGTTCCAGAGGCTTGTCGAGGAAGATCAGATTGTCGGTGGCATCAGGGAGATTACCCGCCACTTCCTCTGTGGTGATGACGCAGGCTGGCTGCGCATCCTCCAGGATCATCGCCACCCGCGAGGCTGGATCAGCCGGATCGAGCGGCAGATAGGCGGCACCGCTTTTGAGCACCGCCAGCAGCGCCACAACCATGTTTTCAGACCGCGGCACAGCCACAGCCACCAGAGAACCGGGTACCGCGCCCTTTTCCATCAGATAGCCAGCCAGATGATCGGAGGCGGCATCCAGTTCACCATAGGTCATCTGGCGACCGCCAAAGGATAGCGCTACCGCATCCGGCGTGCGTGCCGCCTGCGCCCGGAACAATTCGGGCCACGTCTGATCAGGGAGCTTGTGGGACGTATCGTTCCAGTCGGTCAGAATTTCCTGCCGCTCCCACTTCGACAGCAGGCTGAAATCGCGCAGGGGCTGTTCAGGCGTCGCGAGGATCTCTCTCAACATGCGGGTGAACCGCGCCTCGTGATCGGCCAGCTCTTCCAGCGTATAGAGCGCCGGATTGGCATCAAAATCGATGCGCAGGTCGCCATTGTCACCACGGTCATAGGCGAAGATGGTGAAATCCGTCATCGTGCCGTTCGAAAGGTTGTGCACGGTGGTTGGCTGTCCATCAAAGCGCAGATCGTAGTCGAAAGGCTCGATATTGACGCCCAGCCAGGCAATCTGCGCATCCTGGCGGACCATGCCGAGATCGCGGCGAATATCCTCATAGCGATAGCGCTGATAACGCAGCGCCCGGCTCATCTGCTGGGAAACCTGACCGGTCAATTCGCGCCAGGACAGGTCCGGCGTGATTGAAAACCGCAGAGGAACCGCATTGGCGGTCATGCCCGGAATGCGGCGCATCGTCTGGCTGATTCGGGCCGTCACCATGGTGACCATGGTCAGCTCTTCGCAGTCGGTCGCCTTGGCGTAATAGGCCGCGACCAGGGCAATCAAGGCCTGTGGCACGCTGGCGCCAAAGCCACGGCTGATCTCAGCAAGCGCCTTGACCGTCTGGCGATCGATGACCGTCGTATGGCGCAGCAGGCCACCGGATGGCTCGCCTTTCTTCTTCATCAAGGTCACCGGCTCCGGCAGACCCTTCATCTGCTCCGACCAATAGGCCTTGTCGCGCTGGAAATGCACCGAATCGCGGTAGGTGCGCTCAAGCTCCAGCAATTCCTGCGGAGAACCGCAATCATAGGGCTCCGGCTGGTTGCCCTGGGCCAGCGCCGAATAAATATCGGCCAGCCGCCGGGCCAGCAAGCCGCCAGAGAACCCGTCCATGATGATATGATGTGCCCAATGATACCAGACCCATTCTGTGGCCCCGAGCTTCAAAAGTGAAGACCCCCAGAGATTGTCATTGGCAAGATCGAGCGGCTTAGACATCTGCTTGCGCATCCAGTCCATGGCGCTTGCGCCAGGATTGTCAGCACCGCTGAAATCGATCACGTCAAAGACGCCGCAATAGGCCGCCATGACAACCTGATGCGGCTGCCCTTCGATTTCCTTGATGCGAGACCGTGTGACAGCAACATCATCTGACAAGCGGCGCAACGCCTGGCAGAACAGTCCTGGATGAACGGGACCGTGAATTTCGATGGATTCAGCAAGGACAAAGCTCAGATCGGCGGGAGCTACCTTTTGTTTGACCCACAAGCCTGCCTGCGCAAGAGAAACCGGAAAAACCTGCTCATGTCTGCCTACAAAAGACATTGAAAAACCTCACTGAAATATCGGCCAAAACCAGAAAACAATCAAAAAGCAAGCACAATCAAACGATTGCGATGCTAGGAAACGCAAAAACTGCCACTCAAAATAAAGCACATCAGCATGTCATGAATTCAACTGCTCAACACAAATTAGAAATACTTAAATACAAAACAATAAAACCAAATTGTCGCGAAACGATACAATCACGAATAAAAAGAACACAGATTTTGCTATAAAATTCACAAACTATATACAAATCAGGCGCACAAGCCTGAAAACGTGAGACAATGAAAACAGCACACGGCACGTTTGTAAAGTGTCCGACTTGCAATAACCCGTAAAAATCAACGAAACAGAACGGGGATGGACTTTGCACTTAATGCCGAATTAATCGCCCAAAAGTAGAAAATTCAACAAATGCGCGCTTAAATTTCTATTTCTATCCAATTAAGTATACAAACCGAAGATGAAACAATTTTGACACTCTAACGGATAGATATAGTGCTCCAAAAAGAGATAAATAATACAAAATATACATAAACAAACATAGGCAGGAATTAAATGCGTTAGCATATCACTTTTTTGACATAAGATAATTTTTATACATAAAAACCCCTCATATTAAATAGTAAAATAATTTTCTCCGCCAATTTTCACAAAAACTAATTCATCCGTTATTGGCATATATCAAATTACGATATTTTAAAATAAAGACCAAGCATGATATTCAATGGATACGCGAACAATATAGACAGGATTGATATTATTAATGCATCAACAGAGGCCAAAGCCTTAAAAATTCTAGGGTTAATCCGAGATTCCAAGACAACACTATAATCTAAAGTGGATACAGATTGACTTAAATCTGTTCTGGATCGGGAAATGATGCAGTCTTCATTTTAAAATCGCCCGACCGTATTCACTTGAGCGTTGAATACTGATTACAGCATGTAACGGCGCTTTGACCGAATGATCGAGGGTCACAGAAGACCACACCGATATTCACCTATATACGAAGGCCCGAAGATGCTCCCACATCCTCTCCTTCAGAAAAAATCAAATACATCAATGGTTTGAAATATTCACACCATCTTCAAGACAAGGACGCATCGGCGCCTACAGTGTCCTGGTACACGATATCAAGAGCGCTTGCGCCCAGATCCGATGGATCAAGTCTGGGCGCAAGCAGAGAGGATCAGGCGGCTTCAGACTTTGCAGCCGGAACTTCTGCAATCGTCTTCAAGACCTGGGAAGCGATCTGGTAAGGGCAGCCCTGCGAGTTGGGGCGACGATCTTCCAGATAGCCACGATAGCCATTGTTGACGAAGGAGTGCGGAACGCGGATCGATGCACCACGGTCAGCAACGCCGTAGGAGAACTTGTTCCATGGAGCGGTTTCGTGCTTGCCTGTCAGACGCAGGTGGTTGTCGGGACCGTAAACGTCGATATGCTCTTTCCAGTTCTTGGCGAAAGCCGCCATAAGCGCTTCGAAATAGTCCTTGCCGCCCACTTCGCGCATGAACTTGGTCGAGAAGTTGCAATGCATGCCGGAACCGTTCCAGTCGGTATCGCCAAGCGGCTTGCAATGAAACTCGACATCGACGCCGTATTTTTCACACAGACGCAGCAGCAGGTAGCGGGCCAGCCAGATTTCGTCAGCGGCCTTTTTGGAGCCCTTGCCGAAAACCTGGAATTCCCACTGGCCCTTGGCCACTTCAGCATTGATGCCTTCATGGTTGATGCCAGCAGCCAGGCAAAGATCCAGATGCTCTTCGACGATTTCGCGCGCGACATCGCCGACATTCTTGAAGCCGACGCCGGTGTAATAAGGACCCTGCGGCGCAGGATAGCCATTTTCCGGGAAGCCGAGCGGACGGCCGTCCTGATAGAGGAAATATTCCTGCTCAAAGCCGAACCATGTGCCTTCGTCTTCCAGAATGGTGGCGCGGCTGTTGGAGCTATGCGGGGTGACGCCATCGGGCATCATCACTTCGCACATCACCAGCGCACCATTGGTACGGGCCGGGTCGGGGTAAACAGCAACAGGCTTCAGCACGCAATCCGAGCTATGGCCTTCGGCCTGCTGGGTGGAGCTACCGTCGAAGCCCCAGAGGGGTAGCTGTTCGAGGGTCGGAAATTCAGCGAATTCCTTGATCTGCGTCTTGCCGCGCAGGTTCGGGACCGGCGTATAGCCGTCCAACCAGATATACTCGAGCTTGTACTTGGTCATTGTCGATCTCTCATAAGTCCAGCGCCTCGCATCGGGCGCACCCTGGGGGTGATTCTCCGGCGGTCCGGGAGTCGATAAATAACAAGCAGGAACCATGCCAAACCCGCAAAAACCACCTTGCGACAGGCAGAAAAAACGCGAGTCATATTCAAAACACCTTAAAAGCCACGGGTTTTTAACGGTTTTGTGTCAGATTGTCCGACATGCCACCGCCTTCTCAATGCGCATTTGCAAAATAAAAGGCAGCAATGCCCGGTGGATAGCAGCGATAGCGTGAAAAAGCAGCCAAAAATGATTTATTTTTGGGCAAATTGCACTTTCTGTGTGCATTTTAGCTGAAAAAATGCTATGAGATTCATCCGGGCGGAGGAGCTCGAGGAACAACGAAGGGCAGTAGCGATGACAACGGGCCTTGGTCGGGAATCGGCAAAAATCTACGAATTCCCAGTACATAACACGCAAAGACTGCGTGAAATGCGTGAGCGCAATCTCCATAAGCAGGTGATCCTCGAAAGCGGAGCCGCCAGCTGGTATCACGAAGCGGCGATCCGCGAGGCGGAAGACGCGCTCAAGCAGTGACGTTTGGGCAGTGACGTTTGGCAACACCACAATCAGCAGGATCATGCTGCATGACCCTGCTTCGGCTGCGCGCCAGAGTATGTCAGGTTCAGAGTGAACCAGACATACTCTAGCTTGTCTTGTTTTCGTTTGTCTTTTCGGGAAAACCGGGTTCCACTTTTCCCTGACAAACTTTAAACGCGCGGCCCACTCATTCCTGCCCGGCACTCATTCTTGACCGGCACTTTCGGCTGGCAGCATTGCTTCGAGCCGAAGGCGGGCGATTTTTTCGACTTGAAGGCAGGCGGTTGAAAACTCTGTTTCGACGCTATTGTCGATCCGGGCCTCAAATGCGGCCAGAATGTCGTCTTTCGTCAGGCCCTTCACGGCGATGATGAATGGAAAGCCGAATTTTTCCATATAAGTACTATTGAGCGCTGTAAAACGTTGATGTTCAGCCTCGGACAGGCGATCAAGCCCGGCGCCAGCCTGTTCGCTGCGGCTTTCCTCTGTCAATTCGCCTGCAATAGCCAATTTTCCCGCCAGATCCGGATGCGCCCGCAGCACATCGAGCCGCTCGGCTTGGGTTGCTGTGCGAAATATCGCACTCATTCCATCATGAACGCCAAGGGCAGTCAGAGGTTCGTCAATAAAACCGGCATCGAAAGCGCGCTCGGCAATGAACGGTGAATGTTCGAATATCCCGCCGAATTGCTCAATGAAATCCTGTCGCTGCATCGGCTCACCCCTGTTTTGATCTGCAATCGATAGCCAATATGCAACGGGTTGGAAAGAGCCGGATTTTCGGAAGGCCCGCCGAATATTCACGGTAGATGTTGAACACACCCGCCAGACACCTATCTAAGGAGCGGGCTGCCGTTCCCAACGGCTTTTCCGTGCCCTTCCCAATTACAGTACCCATTCCTCCCCATGACAAAAAAGGAGCGCCGCATGCCAATCGCAAGAGGTTATGCCGCAACCGACGCCAGCAAGCCGCTGGAACCCTTCACTTTTGAGCGTCGCGAACCCAATGATGACGACGTGGTGATTTCTATCAAATATTGTGGTGTCTGCCATTCCGACATCCACCAGGCCCGCAATGAATGGGGCAATTCCGCATTCCCCATGGTGCCCGGTCACGAAATTGCCGGTGTCGTCACCGCCGTTGGCGCAAACGTGTCGAAATTCAAGGTCGGCGATCATGTCGGCGTCGGCTGTTTCGTCGATTCCTGCGTTCATTGCCAGGAACGTGATGTGGATATCGAGCAATATCTGCCCGGCCTCGTCCAGACCTATAACGGCGTAGACCGCGACGGCAAGACGGCAACTCAGGGCGGCTATTCCGACACGATCGTCGTGAAGGAAGGCTATGTCCTGTCGATCCCGGACAATCTGCCACTCGACAAGGCTGCCCCATTGCTTTGCGCCGGTATCACGCTCTATTCGCCGCTGGCCCACTGGAAGGCTGGCCCGGGCAAGAAGGTTGCCATCGTCGGCATGGGCGGTCTCGGCCATATGGGCGTCAAGATCGGCGCGGCCATGGGCGCGGAAATCACCGTGCTCAGCCAGACCCTGTCGAAGAAGGAGGATGGCCTGCGTCTCGGCGCCAGCCATTACTATGCGACCAGCGACGCCAAGACTTTCGAAACGCTGGCCGGATCCTTCGACCTGATCATCTGCACCGTTAGCGCCGATATCGATTGGAATGCCTATCTCAACCTGCTGAAGGTCGATGGCACCATGGTTCTGCTCGGTGTTCCGGAAAAGCCGGTTCCTGTGC
This sequence comes from Gillisella vitis, assembly GCF_021559775.1. Lineage (GTDB taxonomy): Bacteria > Pseudomonadota > Alphaproteobacteria > Rhizobiales > Rhizobiaceae > Allorhizobium > Allorhizobium ampelinum. The sequence continues at coordinate 2,331,272 of NZ_CP056047.1, forward strand.
ATGCCTTCTCGCTCATCCCCGCCCGCCGCAATCTGGCCGGCTCGATGATCGGGTCGATCAAGGAAACCCAGGACATGCTGGATTTCTGCGGCAAGCACGGCATCACCTCCGATATCGAGCTGATCGATATCAAGGATATCAACACGGCCTATGAGCGGGTGTTGAAAAGCGACGTGCGCTATCGTTTCGTCATCGATATGGCGACGCTGGCCGCCTAGGCGCCCTTGTTGCAGTTTGTCTTTTCGGGAACCCAACTGGCCATTTTTCCCTGACAAACTCTAACGGCGAACAAAAACATCCCCCGGCGAAGACCGGGGGATGCACAAAACCTCACATAAAATGAATATCAGATCAACGCGCAGGCTTCAGTTGCAGGCGTGAAATCCCGGCTGCGACGTTCAGACCCGTTCCGGCCTCCGCGCTGAGCGGCTGCAACCCGAAATTCTTGTTGCTACCGCCAACCAAGGCGTTGGCGCCAAGGCCGATACCCACCGAGGCTCTCGCTGATGCGCCGACATAAGTTCCAGCCAGAGCGCCCTGGCGTGTGGTGGTCGGATTGATGTTATAAACGATCCAGCGGATGTAGCTCTTGCCGGTAATACCGACATCCAGGCCCAGCTTGCCGATAGAGCCGCTATAGCGCTCAACTTTGCCAGAACGCTGCTGGAAATCGCAGGTCACTGTTCGGCTCGAGCCGATCAACATGCCGATGCCGCCTGCAACCTCGCAGGACAAGGTGCCCAAACGTTCCTTCGGCTGGGTCGCCGTCATCTGGGAGGCAGGGTGACGCGTGCTATTGTGATGGGTATTTGCTGCATTGGCGACCGAAGCCGCCCCCATCGCCGCCACCGCGACCAGAGCAAAAACTGTTCTCATCGAACATTCCTTTCCGCTGTTGCGGACCGTTTCCGGTCCCCTTTCGCAAGGTAGTAATCCACCTTGACTGAATGTGTTTCACCGGCAGCCACGCGGCGTGGCTACCGTTATTATCGTACAACGCCTGCGGGCGATGATGCTGAGCATCTTCAAACCCGTGAGACTTCGAGCATGATAATTCGTTTACTTGAAGGCATCCTTGGCCTTGCCAACGGTGGACTGAATCTTGCCAGCGGCCTTGTCCATCTTGCCTTCGGCTTCGAGCTTCTTGCTGCCCGTTACCTTGCCGACGGCTTCCTTGACGCTGCCCTTGGCTTCCTTGGCGGCACCTTCGATGCGATTCTTGTCCATAGTTTTCGTCCTTCTCTTGATTAAGGAAGACCGTTGTTGGTGTTCCGGCAGTGAAACGTGCGGCCGGAAAAATTGTTCACCAGTCATTAAAAGAAATTGAAATTGTTTGGCTCGCTATAGGCGGGTAAAATAGTACAGATCCTACCGTTGGATGCAGACATATTTATTCAATGTACAAGTTGAGTTCGAACATAACCATAGGGAAAGCGGCGATCTCTTACAGATTATATCTTGAATGAAGAAGGAAGGATTGCGGATCAAATCCAAAACTTGAAAGCTATGATCGCGGCCACATGCAGAATACCGGGTAATTCCCGGAACCAATTGCGATTTAATGAGAAAATTATCTATTATTTTCAATAGATTAAAATCGTCTTATGGGGCTTGCAAAATGCATGAGGCCATAAGCGCAGGACGGTTCTCCCGGCAGGAATTGCTTGCACTTGTTTTAACATTTTTTGCTTTAAAATGTTTTTCCAAGTGTAAATTTCAAATTTTTATCATTTTATACGTTTGAAAGAATACGAAATATTTTTTTAATAATTGCTCTCTTAATATAATATTGATCTACTGCAAGAGAAAACCAGACCATGAATGTCATGCATATCGCATCGAAAAATCCCGCCCAACATCTGGTTATCGCGGGTGGACTTGCAATATTTCTGGCATTGACGATCTGGTCCGAGGTTGCAAACTGGACGGCCCAGGTGTCGCGGATGAATTCTTATCTCGCGCAAACGGCAAGAGCGATTGCCCAGCATACGGACGATGTGATCGAAGTGGCCAAGCAACCGCTGGCTGGTCTGGTCTTCGAAGTGCAGGAAAACAACAGCAAAAGCGTTTTGCAGAGCCTGGACCTGGTTCGCAGGATGCGTGAGCTTATCAAGACGTCACCCTATTTGCGCAGTTTGGCCTATATCGGCCCAGATGGTCGGCTGATTGAGTCGACCTCCGATCCGTTTTCATCGGGTCTCGATCTTTCCAGCCGCAGCTATTTCAAGATCCATCAAACATCCACGGAGTTGCAACCATTTGTCGATGGACCCTATCAAAGTCCGTCGGTCAAAGACTGGTTCATTACCCTGTCCCAGCGGATGAATGATGATCGGGGGCAATTTGCCGGCATCATGGTGGCGACCATTGATGTCGAAAGCTTCATCCGGTTTTTCCGGAGTTTCAACATGCTGGACAACGGTGCCTTCGCGATGATGGATGGCGCCGGGCGGGTTCTGGTGCGTGCGCCCCTGGATGCGACGGCCATGGGCACCAGCATCGCCGATTCAGCTTTGTACCGAAACGCTATTTCGACAAGCAACATTGGAAATTTTCAATATACATCGCGATTTGACGGCATATTGAGAACCTCTGGCTATTATAAAAGCAGCAATACACAGATCACCGTACTTGTCGCTGTCTCCAAAAAAGCTATTCTTTGGTATTGGATAGACATCAGCAAACCCCGATGGATCTGTTTTATCGTCGCATTGATGGTCGCATGCGCGTTGGGCATCCGCTTGAGACGGCAATGGGCATTGAAGCGCCGCGACGAGATGATTATTGCCGCACGGGAAGCGGAGTTTCGCCTGATTGCCAATGCCTCATCCGACTTGATCGAAAAACTGGATGACAACGGTATCCGCGAATATGTTTCCGCAGCCGCCAAATCTGTTCTCGGCGTGGAGGCCGATACGATTGTCGGACGCAGCGTGTTGGACGAATACGATGCCGAGGCCCGGCAATACTGGTCAGAGGCGCTCGCCAACATTGCCGCCGGTTCATCAATCGAACGGCTTGTGTTCCCGAGGATTAAAAAAACCGGTGAGATCGCCTGGCTGGAAACCGTGATAACCCGGGTTCGCAGCTTCGATATCAGCAGCGGCATGGTTGCCGTAACCAGGGACGTTACAAGTCAAAGGCTTTTGCAAGAAGAGCTGGATCGGCTTGCCAACACGGATGAATTGACGCAGCTTTCCAACAAACGTCACTTCAACAGGCAGCTGAAAAGTCTTTCCGCCGAGGCACGGACGGTGGGCACTCCCCTGTCACTGCTTGTCGTTGATGTCGATAAATTCAAGCTGTTCAACGATACCTATGGTCATCTGCCGGGTGATAATTGCCTGCGGAAAATTTCGACGGAAATTGCCGCTGCAATCCGTCCCGGAACCGATCTTGCCGCGCGCTACGGTGGAGAGGAAATCGTCATCCTGCTGCCGGGAAAAACCGCAAGCCAGGCACACCAAGTGGGCGAGGAGATCCGCCAACGGATCGCCGCCCTGGAGATAATCCACCAGAAAAACCTGCCCTGGGGTCATGTGACCGTCAGCATCGGCGTGGCGGAACAATCACCTGCGCATGATGAAACAGATGAAGCTCTGTTTGTGAAAGCCGATAAATGCCTCTACACGGCCAAAAACTCCGGTCGCAATAAAGTCGTCTCTTTCGATGAGAATTTGTCAGCCGCGGCGGCCTGAGGCTGTCGCGACTCATTTTCAATATCTCGGCCCTCTGATGTATGTGAGGTATTCATGCCGAGGATGCGTGAGCACTTCCATAGCTGTTTCGGTTATTGTCCCTGTTACCATTCAGGCTTGTGATGGGCGTGCCAGTGCTTGGCAATATCAAGGCGAGTCGGCGTCCAGACCTTGTCATGGGACAGCACGTAATCCAGAAAGCGCTTCAGCGCCGCCGCCCGGCCCGGACGGCCAACCAGTCGGCAATGCAGGCCGACGGACATCATTTTCGGCGCGCCCTCTGCGCCTTCCTGATAGAGCGTGTCGAAGGCATCCTTCAGATAGGTGAAAAACTGGTCGCCGGTGTTGAAGCCCTGCGGCGTGGCAAACCGCATGTCATTGGTTTCCAGCGTATAGGGAATGATCAGAAACGGTTTGCCATTCAGATCAGGCACCCAGAAAGGCAGGTCATCGGAATAATTGTCGGAGGAATAGAGAAAACCGCCCTCCTCCATCACCAGCCGCAGCGTGTTGTCGGAAGGCTTGCCCTGATACATGCCATAGGGGCGCTCCCCCGCCACCTCGGTATGCAGGCGCACCGCTTCCAGAATGTGCTGGCGTTCAATCTCCTCGGGGAAATCCTTATATTCCAGCCAGCGATAGCCATGGCTGGCGATTTCCCACCCCGCCTCCTTCATCGCCGCCACCGCGTCCGGGTTGCGGGCCATGGCCAGCGTGACGCCATACACCGTCACCGGTATATTGAGGGCCGTAAACATCCGGTGCAACCGCCAGAAACCAGCACGCGACCCATATTCATAGATGGATTCCATGTTCAGGTTGCGCTGGCCGGGCCATGCCGCCGCACCAACGATTTCCGACAGCAGATTTTCGGAGGCCGGGTCGCCGTCGAGAATGCAACTCTCCCCACCTTCCTCATAATTGATGACGAACTGCACCGCCACACGCGCCTCTCCCGGCCAGCGGGGATAAGGGGTACGGCGACCATAGCCGATGAGATCGCGGGGGTAAGTTTCAGTCTTCATAGCTGCTACCTTCTGGTCTTGTGACAAGAAACGGTAAGCAACCCTGCCCTTTTTGTCGAGAGGGCATACAGCATCGTGAGATCAGGCGATCTTGCGCGCCGAGACCCGCCCCATCGGATGCAGCGAATGTACCACCAGAGGTGCACCCGGCTCGCGCTCGATAAACAGCGCCAGATTGGCAAACACGACAGGGTTTTGCAGCAGCGGCGCGAAATAGTGAGTCGCCGCCTGATGCAGGCGATCGCGGTGGCTGAGCGGCAAAGGCCCGGTCAGGGGCATGTAGAAACGGTATTCATCCAGCACATGCGGATCACCCCAGCGGTAGAGATTTGCAAATTGCGGCGCGCTGAGCCGTTCGGGCGCCATGCGTTCAATTTCGGCATCGCTGAGCGGCGCGCGGAACCGGTCGAAATTCTGTACCACCAGCGCCGCCACCCGGTCTAACTGGTTGGACGGATGTGTCAAAGTCAGACCGCAGAAATCACCGAGCTTCGCCACTTCCAGTCCCGGCAGTGCGAAAGGTTCGACAATGCCGGCGAAATGCATCAGTTCACGCAGCAACTGGGCTTCGCTGACCTCAGGATGTAAGGCAAACGGCGCTTTCAGGCAGCCATGGAACCCATTTCGACGCGGCAAGGCCGTATGAAAGGCAATCTCGTGCAGGCCAAGCCCTGCCAGCCCCGGATGTTCGACCGGCTCATCGGAATAGACATTGCGTCCCAGCCAGCTGGCGGCTGCAAGCGACAGCGGGTCACGCGCAGAGGGTGTATAGCAAATTGAATATCGCATGCGGGTGACCTCCGGCAGCGACGAGCGTCTGCAAAGACGCGCCAGGAACGCTGCAAATCTTATAATGACTGCATTACGGCATGCTCGACCAAACTGATCCTGTCACACGCATCCTTAAACCCGATGGATTTGTAGATTTATGCAACGCATTCAAATCGGTACAACGCCTTGCCTGCATTCTGCCAAACGCATGGCGCTGTCATGCAAAACAATCGAATCGACCATGACCGATAGCCCGCATGCGCAGTCAGATAGGGGATTTGCATGACACTATGACGAAAGTGACCGAGCATCAGGTTCACTTTTTACGCGAGATCACAGGAGGGTGATGAGAAGCGACCTCGGATTACGCAAGGCTCGACGCTTGAAATATTTTTAAAAGCAATATCAAGGCCGGTTTATCAACCGACCGGGTTTTCCAACGGTGGTTCCAAGGCTTTATCAGCAATACGGGAGGCGATCTGCAGATGATGGGCAAGCGTGAAACCATCAGGCATATCCGTCTCGCCACCGAAAATCGGCTGTAACGCCTGCTGCGCCAAGCTATGCGCCAGCCCGAAACTGATCTTGAAGCCACCGGTCAGCGCAATCAGCCTGGGATGATCGGGATGCGGCCCCACCATGGGATCCCGGTCTATCGACTTGGGCCGCAGTCCGGCCCAGCGCTCCACCACCGGGGCATCCCCCAGCATCGGCACCAGCCGGCGGGCCTTGGCAATCAGGGTTTCAAGCTGGTCGTCGGTGGTCAGGGGCGCATCCCAGCGATTTTCGCTGGTGCTGCCAATCGCCACATGCCCACCTTCATGCGGCACGGCATAGACGCCATCCAGATAGACCAGCGGCAGCGCAGGATCGACATCGGCCTTCAGCAATGCCGCCTGCCCTTTGACCGCCATGCCGAGCGGCAGCACTCCGATCGGGCTAAAACCGTCCAGCAGTGGAAAACTCCCCACACCGGCTGAAACGATCACATGGCCGAAGGCAATCCGGCTTGTATCCGCCAAGTCTGCCCATTGCTGGACCGGATCGATGGCCCTGACTGCCACCCCCTCAATGATCCGGCAATGCGGTGATGCGACAAGGCCCGCCTTCAGTGCGGCCGTCAAACCGCGCGGCGACACCCGCGCCGCCAGCGTGTCATGCACCAGACCGGCTTGCGTGACAGCACGATCCGGCCAGCCATCACCAGCCGGGGAATGATCGATAACCTTCCAGGCAAATTGCCGGTCACCGGTTTTCCAGGCGGTTTCGGCGTCTTTTTCGTGCCGTTTGGCAATCACCCGCAGATGTGGCTTGGGCAAGGGCATCAGCCGCCCGGACCGCCGATAGCCCACAGCAATACCGGTCTCTGCCTCAAGCTGCGCCGCTTCCGTCTCCAGTGCTAGCAGCGCATCGAACTGAAACTGCTTCTTGCGATCCCATTTGTCCGGCATATAGGGCATGAGTGCGCCCAGCAGCCCGCCACTGGCACCACCCGCTACCCGACCGCCATCGACCAGAACCACATTCAGCCCAGCCAGAACCGCAAAGCGCGCCGCCCAAAGGCCCATGATGCCGCCGCCGACCACCAACAGATCTGCCGCGAGGCTATGGGACGCGCCTTTTGGGGACAAGAGTTGACCGGAGACCGAAGCCGTCCTATCGCCTGTCTTCATGACCCACTCCACTTCCAATCCCGATCCGATGCCTGACGCCGAAACGGCACACACCCAGCCTCTCAGCTGGCAGGACGGCGATATGCCCTATTCCACCGCCTTTGGCGACCATTTTTACTGCCAGACCGATGGCCGCCTGGAATGCGGCCATGTTTTCCTCGAAGGCAATGCGTTGCCGCAGCGCTGGATCGGCGCGTCTTCTTTTCGCATCGGCGAGCTGGGTTTCGGCACCGGGCTAAACGCGATGGAAACCTGGCGTCAATGGCAGGCGACGCGCATGCCGAGCGGACATCTGACCTTCATATCCTTTGAGCTTTATCCGATGGCGCGCGCCGATATCGACCGCGCCCTGTCGCGCTGGCCGCAAATCGATGCAGAGCGGCAAGGCTTGCTGGCGCTGTGGCCGGATGAGCCGCAAGGTCAAGTCCAGCTCGACCTCGACGCTCAGACCCGGCTGATCGTGGTCTGCGGCGATGCGCTGGCCTCGCTGCAAGCCTGGTCCGAACCATTCGACGCCTGGTATCTCGATGGTTTTGCCCCATCCCGCAACAGCGCCATGTGGTCGCTGGAGCTGATGACGCGGCTCTATGAGCTGACAACGCCCGGTGGCCGCTTCGCCACCTATGCCGCCGCCGGTTTCGTACGCCGCAACCTTATCGCCGCAGGTTTCACCGTGGAGCGCCGCCCGGGCTTTGCCGGCAAACGAGAAATGCTATGCGGGACGAAGACGAAGCCGTCGTGATCTCAGATACGCTGTCATCGACCGGATCGGCCCCACGGTTACAGTGCCGTCTGCCTCGCACCGAGATCCTCTGTCATCACCTGTGGCTGCGTCACCGCTGCGGCGCCCCCTAACCAATAGGCAATGCAGTCCTGGAGACGGTCGGGACTGACAGGCTTGAGCACGAGATCATCAAGACCGGCTTTATGGCAGGCCGCCTTGTCATAGGTGGAAAGATCGCCCGCAAGACCGATCAGCACGGTCGGCGCGGTCTGTGGCTGTTGGCTTTCCTCGGCACGGATCTGCCTGACCATATCGAGCACCCGCGCCCGATCCTCAACGAGATCGATCAGCATCATGCCCGGCTGCCATTGGCGCCAGAGGGCAAGCGCCTCGCTTTCCCCCTCCACGCAGGCATGGCCAACCCCCAGCGCTTGCAAGGCCTGATGGAAAAAATGACGCTCCGCTTCACCGGCATCCAGCACCAGCAGATCGATCTGCTCCTGCTGCATCACACCCGACGACATCAGAGCCACTTGCTCTCCGTCCGAGATCACAGGCGCCTCAGCCTCCGGTTCCGCCCTCAACCCGGAGACAGCGCCGCGCCGCGTGCCGCGCAACACATCGATGACAACATTGCGCAGCAGGTTTTCACCCACCGGCTTAGTAAGCTGCGCTTGAATATTCAGCCCATCGGCCATTCTGTCGAGATTGAAGGGCGCATCCGCCGCCAGCAGGATGATCGACAGCGGATCGAACCGTCGATCACCGCGGATCTTGCGCACCAGATCCAGCCCGCCGCCGCTGCGCCGGCAGCAATCGATCACAACCACCTCAATCGGGCTTTTCTGGCTCTCGGCCTGTTCCAGCACGGCCAGCGCCAGCGCCGGATCGTTAACCGCCACGCCATCGAAGCCCCAACGGCAAAGCTGGTCATTGAGAATGCCGCAGCTGATATCATTGCTTTCAAAACCCAGGACCCGGGCACCGCGCAGATGAAAGCCAGCAAGGCTCGGCAGTTTTTCAGCCGCCATTGCAAAGGGCAGATTGACAGTCACGGTGGCACCTCGACCGGGCGCGCTTTCCACCCCGATCGTCCCGCCAAACAGATCGACAAGCCCACCGGCAATCGAAAATCCGAGACCCGCCCCATCCCGGTGATGCAAAGCCCCGTCATTCATCTGGGAAAACTTGGTAAAGGCCATCAGGCATTGCTCCGGCGTCATGCCATGGCCGGTATCCTCGATCCGCAGAACCAGCCATGCACGGGCGCGGTCACTCACCTCGGCATTCGTTTCAGAAATAGGATCTCCGTGGCTTTGGAGCGTGACGTCCAGATCCGGTTCTTCCTGGCGCAAACCGAGATCGACCAGCACATGGCCTCTGTCGGTGGCCCGGATTGCCTCCCCCAACAGATTGGTGAGAATCTGGCGGAACCGACCCGCATCGCCCGCCAGCATATGGGTCAGCCTGCCCTGACCGCGCACCAGAATGTCCACATCCTTTTCCGCGGCACGCCCAGCCATCAAGGTCACCACATCCTCCACCGCCGCCAGCGGATCGAAAGGAGCCGACCGCAAGGACAGGCTCCCGTCATCGATCTTCGAGAAATCGATGATGTCATTGATAATGGTCAGCAGCGAGCGCCCGGATTTGACGATCACATCGACAAAGGTCTTTTGCCGGGCATCGAGATTGGAAGACAGCAGCAATTCCGTCATGCCCAGCACGCCGCTCATCGGCGTGCGGATTTCATGGCTCATATTGGCCAGGAACCGAGATTTGGCCTTATCCGCCGCCTCGGCCTGCGCCGCAAGCGTGGTCAGCTCCGCCTCACGCTGCTTGGCCTCGCTGGCATCGCTGATCACAAACAGCCAGCGGTCCTCGGCGCTGACAATCGCCTCGATACTGCGCCAGGCACCATCGCGCCGTTGCACCACGACGCTGGCGGAGGTGTCAGCGGACATCCTTGATCGCATCCGGTCGAGAAACGCCGTTGGATTGTCGCCGAAATCGCCTCGCTCGGCGCAGTAATCGAAAAGCTGGCGCCAATCCGCCCCTGTGCGCACCAGATGCGGCGACACGTTCAATATTTCCGCCAATTTATCGTTGCGGTAAAGGATACGGTCCGTCTGGATGACACACAGCCCCTGGGCCATGTGTTGGGTAGCCTCTTCCAACAGCTTGCCGACATCCTGCAGCCGGGCACGGGCCTCGTCTATCTCGCGCTCACGCAAGCGCTGCTCGGTATAGTCAGAGAAAGTCAGCATGATCTGGCCATCGTCCAGCGGCGATGCCGTAATCACGATATGCCGGCGATCCGAAAGCGTCACCTCGGTTTGCCGCGCCGCCGTCAATGTCCGCAATTCAAGACTATAGGCGGCGATCCGGCTTTCCGGGTCGATGCTATTAGGATCAGTGCTGGCGTCATCGTCGGCGTTGAGTGGCCAGCCATTGGCATGGGCGTGGCGCAGATAATCCGCGAAACTTGTGCCCGTCATGGCCTGGTCTTCAGGCCAGCACACCATATTGCGTGCCATGAGGTTGGAAAAACTTAAACTCTGATCGGCATCGAGGATGATCACCCCGACCGGCATGGTGCGCAGAATGGCCTCTATATCGTCGTAGAGCTTTTCGGCATGCGCCTTGGCTTCGCGCAATTGTCGTTCGCCGATCTTCAGCAGCGAAACATCCGCCAAAGTCCCGACGATATAAGGCGCGCCATCCTTGGTCTCGATCCGCTTCAGGCTGGTCAGCAAGGGCACGGTGTCGCCATTGGGCATGATGATCAGCTGTTCGCGCTCCGTCGCACATCCAGTTTCCAGGACCTCGATATTCTCCTGGCGCAGGGCCTCGCCTTCGGCAGGAAACATCTCGTCTTCGCGCAAGCCATAAAAGCGGGTCCGGTCGCCACCCAGCATTTGTTCATAAGCGGCATTGGCAAACACCAGCCGCCGGTCGCCATCGCGCAGAAAAACCGGCTCCGGTACATTTTCCAACGCTGCACGGTAAAGAGTACTTTCGCGCTCATAGGTCTGCGCCTCGGTGACATCGGTATAAAGCAGCAGAAACTGACCGTTTTCCAGGCGGTTGCCCCGGGCCGAAATCACCCGTCCGTTCGGCATGGCGATCTGGCATGGCTCTGGTTCGTCTATCGACGCGGCAAGGAATTGGCCGGATGTATCCTCCCCACTCCCATCCCACCCCGCACCTCCGATAACGTCGAGAACCGCCTGAAAATTCATGCCGAACTTCAGCTCGACTGTTGTCTCACCCAACATCCTGGAGAAACTGGTGTTGAAATAGACAATATCGAGCTGCGAATCGAGAAGCAGCACGCCAAGCGGAATGAGATCGAGAAGCATGGCATAATCGGCGGGCAGGCAGGCACCAGGCGCCCCATTACCAATACCAGCGCTCCCACCTTGAGACGCGGCATCTCTGGAGATTTCAGCCATGGCAGAAGGCATCTGGGCGCCGGATGGCGGCGGCTCTTTCTTCCAGCCCCGGCTCTTGACCCGGCCAGGCCGCTCGCGAAACACCCCGAACACATAGGGCATCTCGTCTTCGGTGATGAAGCGCTCGATCTGCACCCGGCAATGCTGGCGGCCGCTGTGATCGAAACACAGGGCCAGATGTTCTTCCGCAAACACCAGCGCCCGGCGCTCGACATCCTCCCAGGCCAGATCTTCCGGACGGTCCGTCAGTTCCCCCGCCCGGCGCCCGAGAAGGTCTTCGAGATCCGCCCCGAAAAATGCGGCAAAGGCGGGATTGATGGCAACGAAACGAAGCTCGCTATCCTTGATGAAAGCGGGCACATCAAGCCTGGCGATTTTCTCGCACGCTATGGTGAGCAATCCGCCTTCTATCGGCAATGGAATCCCCTTCGTTGCCCGAGCCGCCTGCATCACGGATGAACCTCTCTGTGCCCTTTTCCGCCGTGGAAACAACCCTATCACCAGGCAAAACACAAAACAAAGCGCCTTACTGAAAAAATCCTGTCAATCTCCTGTTTCACAAAGCTTTTTACCAGCACGGGCAGCACCGTGCGCAAGACAGGGCCGAGCGCCCAGTCTTTGTGGCGGAGACGCGGCACGCCAACCGGCAATCTTATAAAATATTTTTTAAGTTCAATATCTTATAGCATTTACTCTTGTGGCGTCCGTCGCTTTAAATGACGATAATTTAATCTTGGCTCCACAATTCCATCATTAATCTGCCCGTTTTCAGGATCATCTTCATACCATTCTCTTCGGAGAAAAAGTTCTGAAAGGATCAAACCATGTCCGTATTTCGCATGAGTATGTCTGCGGGCCTTGTCGCCACTCTCGTAGGTGCCTCGCTGATGGCGACGGCCCCTGCCGCAGAGGCCCATGACCCGTTCTGGGGTGGCGTCGCAGCCGGTGCCGTCGGTGGTATCGTCGGCAGCGCCATCGTCAACGGAATGGATGGGGGACCGCGCTATTACCGGTCCTATGACCCACCACCACCGCCCCCACCGGTTTATCGGACCTATTATCGTCCGGTCTATGCGGCGCCCTGCCATTTCGAGCGGCGCTATGATGAATGGGGCGACAGCTACCGCGTTCAGGTCTGCCCCCGGTAAATGATCTGCCGCCCGTCACCCAGACGGGGTTTATAGTAGAAATATTCAGCGCCCGCCCGTCCATGATGGGCGGGCGCTTGACATTTGGCCGCAAAACGCGCAAAAGCGGCGCAAGCTTTCAGCCTTCCGGCCGCCGCGTGAGCGCGCCACTGCATTCCGGCTTTGCCTATTTCGGCACTGTCATGCAAAAAAGGTATGGGTGCTTCATATATGACCGCATCAGCGGTCAAACGCACCGAAAGTCGTTTCCAACTTACAAGTTCCCAATTCACGCGGGGTTCTTGACGCCAAAGACCGCTATAATCGCAATGAGGCGATCGTGGCTCAGTGTCTTGGCGCCCCGAAAGGTTTATGAATTGACCAGTTTTAACGAACTTGGCCTCTCGCCGGCTGTTGTCGCCACGCTGACCCAGCTTGGCTTCGAGACCCCTACCCCCATCCAGGCGCAGGGTATTCCGGTGGTGATGGCCGGTCGCGACCTGATTGGCCTTGCCCAGACCGGCACCGGCAAGACCGCTGCCTTTGGCCTGCCGATCATTGAGTTGCTGATGAAGGATGAACGCCGTCCCGACAATCGCACCACCCGCACGCTGATTCTTGCCCCAACCCGAGAACTCGTCAACCAGATCGGCGACAATCTGCGGTCCTTCATTCGCAAGACCCCGATCAAGATCAACCAGGTGGTTGGTGGCGCATCGATCAACAAGCAACAGCTTCAGCTGGAACGCGGTACCGACATTCTCGTCGCCACCCCGGGCCGGTTGCTGGACCTGATTTCCCGCAATGCGATTTCGCTGCGCGCCGTCACCCATCTGGTGCTGGACGAAGCCGACCAGATGCTGGACCTGGGCTTCATCCACGATCTGCGCAAGATTGCCAAGATGGTTCCGGCCAAGCGCCAGACCCTGCTGTTTTCGGCCACCATGCCGAAGGCGATTGCTGATCTGGCCGGTAGCTTCCTCAACAACCCGGTCACTGTCGAAGTGTCGCCTCCGGGCAAGGCCGCCGACAAGGTCGAACAGTATGTTCACTTCGTCAACGGCCAGAACCACAAGACCGAGCTGCTGAAGAAGACCCTTGCCGATCATCCCGATGGCCGTTCCATCGTTTTCCTGCGCACCAAGCATGGCGCGGAAAAGCTGATGAAGCACCTGGAAATCACCGGTTTCTCGGTCGCCTCCATTCATGGCAACAAGAGCCAGGGCCAGCGCGAGCGCGCCCTGAAGGGTTTCCGCGATGGTTCGATCCGCACGCTGATCGCCACCGACGTTGCCGCCCGCGGCATCGACATTCCGGCTGTCAGCCATGTGTTCAACTATGATCTGCCGGAAGTGCCTGACGCCTATGTCCACCGCATCGGTCGTACTGCCCGTGCTGGCCGCGACGGCATTGCCATCGCCTTCTGCGGTCCTGATGAAGCCCGCCTGCTGCGCGACATCGAGCGGCTGATGGGTATCGAAATTTCTGTTGCCAGCGGTGAAGCTCCGGCTGACCGTGGCCGCCCTGCCCGTCCGACCCGCCGCGCAGGTGGTGCAGGCGCCGGTGCTGGCAACCGCAACCATGGCAACCCGGCCCGCAAGGATGGTCGTCCGCAAGGCCGTGGCCCGCGTGAAGAAGGTGATGGTGGCGAACAGCGTTCGGCCCGCCCGGCCAACCGCAACAAGCCGGCCAATGGCCGCCCGGCCCGCCGCCCAGACCGTCCACGTCAGGACGGCCCGGCCCGCGCCGGTGCAGGCGGCCAGCGCCGCGAGCGTTAAGCGTCCTCTGTGATTTTGCGAAAGGCCGGTTTTTCCGGCCTTTTTCTTTGGCCAGAAGAGATGAAACAGGGCTGAAAATGGCAAAAGGGCCGTGTGTTTCATTAAACACACGGCCCTTATCATCTCATTGGGATTGCTTACCCGTCAGCTTTCACTGTGGACGGGGCGGCTCACTGCTGCTTGGTGCCGACGATCTTCTTGGTGATTTCCGTCATGCAATATTCGGCCACGGCGGCAATGGTCCATGCCGGGGTAGCGGCACCGGTGGAGCCGGGAATCAGAGAACCATCAACCACATAGAGGCCTGGTACCACCTTCTTGACCTCTGGTACCTCATTCTTGACGTCTGGTACCTCCTTCTCGTCCTCAGCTGCCAAGACCTGCCCGAATTCGTTGCAGGCCTTGCCAAGCACGCAGCCGCCGAGCGGATGGGCCGTGACGCCATAGGCCACCACGAACTCCTCAGGCACGCGGTTGGGGTCCCAGCCTTTCAAGTTTCGGGCGTGATGCAACCGGGTCGATTGCAGCGCTGGCAGCGGGCCGCGATAGGTCAGCGGTCCATTGCGCCGGGTCAGGCTCTCGCCCTCCTTGCTGGCATTGACTTGTCCCCATGTGGTCAGCACCGTGGTGAGCGCATTGACCGAATCCAGCACGCCGACATTGGTGTCACCATCTTTGGAAGGTTTCGTACCGGCATCAGGCGTATTGGGATAATAGAGACTATAGACCTTGCGGCCCGAAGAACTGGCCGATGCCGCATCCTGGATGAAATAACCAGGCGCCGGCTGGTAGCAGACCGACATATTATAGGTGTTTTGCAGATTGTCGGCTTCGTCATACCAGGCCGGATAGAGCATGAGGCGAATGAAAGACGCCATATTGTTGCTCTTCATGTAGGCGATCGAATCATCGAAAGCCACCTTCAACTCGTCGTCAGAAAGGTCGTGATCCAGACTTTTGTCCTTCACGAAGTAGAAGGAGGCATCGATCGAACCGGGACCGCCATCCGAAGGCCGCGTCTTGATGCTCAGGTCCTGGGTGCCGGTGACATCGCCATTCTGGCCCCAGAACTTGCCAACATATTTGCTCAGAGCTGGCAGGCCTTTGGTGTCAGGTGCCTCCGGATTGGGATTGTTGGAATATTCCAGCAGCATCGATGCCGTATGCATGGAGCCAGCCGAGAAGATCACGTTCTTCGCCCGGTAGACCAATGGTGCCGTATTGGCGACGTCGGTCGGCGCGATCCGCTCGACTGTGATGACATAAATTGGGCTGTCTTTATCGGAATTCGGGTCCTGATAGACATTGGTGACATTGCTCAGGCAACGAATGTCAAGCAGGCCGGTGTCCTTGGCCTGCTTGAGGTAATTCTGGTCCAGCGCCTTCTTGACGCCGAGCAATTCCTGGCCTTCCGACGGCGTCTTCGAGATCGAATAGCTGTTCATCCCATACCACATTTCGCCGATGATGGCGGAGGGCAGCATTTTGACTTCCACTTCCTTGCACACCACGTCCCAGTCGAGCGCCAGCTTGGTATATTCCAGCTGGACAGACTGGATCGGCGTTTTGACGGCCCCGGAATTTACAACAGCATCAATCTTCGCGACCTGCTCCCTGAAGCTGCGGGTGGAAAGATAGGGCGGGCTCTCCATGAGCGGATAGGTAAAGACCGGTTTCTCTCTAACGGGCACCGACACCGTCACCATATTGTCCTTGTCATCGATGGTTTTCGGCCCCATCATGTGCTCGACGGTATCGTAATGCTTCGCCAGCTTGTCGTAGGACAGCAGTACACTCTTGTAGGAGTCCAACTTCTCGGGATCGCGGAAGGCCAGGGTGAAGGCCAGCTGAGACGGCTTCTGGAAGAAGGTATTGTAGACATGCGAGGTGCCGCCGAGCGCCGCGCCAACGATGGTGGTCATGGTTGGTGTCGGGGCGGGAGCATCCGGCACCGGCTCCGGCGGCGGTGGCGGATAGGCAACGATCATTTCCACCAGGCCGGGATAGACCGGGATCGGACGCTGCGCATAGGTGGTCATCGTATTGAAGTTGGCCGTCGCGTCACCCAAATCCTCGGGCTGGCCATAGGTATCCGGTGGGGATTGCGGCGTGCCGAACGGCTCGAGATCCATCATCCAGCCAGCGCGGCCATCCGGCTGGCGATAATTGCTAAACGGCGGCGCTTTGGTGGGCTGGCCTGTGAGATTGCCCCACCAGTCCTTGCCGCGTTCCAAAAGCAGCACGGGCTTGCCTGCCCCCAACGGACGATCAACCTTCTGGAACGCCTCGCACAGCCTGAGCGCGGCGACGCTGCCGCCGAAGCCGGAGCCGATGATGATCGTATCATAGACAGTCTGGCTGACGCTTCCGGGATTGACGATTTCTTCTGCTTGTGCCGAATTATTTTTCAAAGACACGATAAAGACCCCCTAGGAAATATTGGGTTCGAAAGAAATACGAGGTTCAAAGCAGGCCTGTCCGGTCCGGATCGCACCGGACAGGCCTGTTCATTCTCTTGGTTTTGCTTGTCTTTTTGGGAAAACTGGCTTCCCCTCCGGTCAACCGGAAGGGAAATCAAACTCACATGACAATGTGCTGGTGGTTGGCATTCATCTCGACGACTTCATGACGAAGAGAGGGAATGACATCCTGATTGCTGGAGACGATCTCCGCCATGATTTCCGAAATGCGCGTGCAATCGGCTTCGACATAGCCAAGACGGGTGATTTCCGCCGTGCCGACCCGCATGAAGCCATCCACATGGATGTTATGCTGCTTCAGTTTATCGCGATATCCCTGCCCCATCTGCCGGTCGAGCTTGGGCAGCACCTGGTGGCAATAGGATAATTCCGAGAATTTCTTGGTGGACTGGCCCCGCATCTCATAGCCCTTGGCTTGCAGCGTGTTGGCGAAGGCGCGCGAATTCTTCACCACCTGCTCGGCATAACGCTCCCACGGCACTTCATCGATGACGATGCCCAGCGAGGCAATGCGCGCCAGATGCGGATTGCAAATCATCGTCGGTCCATTCAACGGCGTGAAATTGGAGACGATGTCGATGCGATCGTTCAATTCTTTGCTGTTGGTAACGATAATGCCCCCCTGCGGACCGGGGAATGTCTTGTGGGTCGAGCCAAACAGAATATCGGCGCCCTCGTTGAGCGGGTCCTGATACTGCTTGCCAACGATCAGGCCCAGACTATGGGAGCCATCATAGGCGACGATGCCGCCATAGCTATGCACCAGATCGGCCACTTCGCGCACCGGCATGGGAACGGTGAAGATCGACGCGCCAAGAATGACCAGCTTCGGCTTTTCCCGTTCCAGCAGCTCCAGAGTGGCTTCGAGATCGAGCTGCCACTCTTCGTCATCGAACGGAAGCGGCAAGGAAACCCGGTCAAACACTTCGTAATTGAAGGGATATCCGCCACCTGGAAAGAAAGGCGGGACACGCCCGACCTTGTCGCCCGGTGAGGTCAGCGCGAACACAACGGCCATCAGGCTCGCACTGCCGGAAATCGGGGAAATATTCACATACTCGGCGTTAAAAAGTTTTTTGGCCTTTTGCTCGGTGATCGCGACGATTTCCTGGGAAATATCGGTGCCAGCATAAATGGCGCCGCATAGCGGGACGCAAGGTCGGAACTCAGGGCCGCCAACGCGGCCGGAGACATACGGTTTTCACTGACGATCAGGTTGATAGCACCCGTTCTCACATCATTATGCTTGCTAATAAGTTTTACAATTTCATTCATAATTCGCCTCGTTAATCCTGGGAGGTTTAAGGACTGCACGCGAGAATTAGCAGTCAGTAAATTCTAAAACTACCCTAAATTGTAACTGTAATTTTTGATTGTTTTTTTCAACCCAAAAAAAGTCATTCGGCGCCGTCAGGACAGAGACGTCAGGATGTTGCCGACGGCGCATGGCGCGAACTTCATGATCTCCAAGAGCTAGCCTTGGTGAAACATAAACAATAACAATATGTTATGTGATTTCTTAGAAGAAGCCACTACGGCAGGCGGCAAAGGCAGCACGAGGCTCTGCACCGCAATCGACCCGTTTTCGCAATCAGTTTCCGATCCAAGCGTACCGATACCGAGCAGCCCTTGATGAGCGATGGCCCGAAGCTTTTAGCGGCGTATTCAACAGGTCATACGGCGCATGAAACCTTAAGAACCAGCAACCCATCGCTTAATCGATCTATTCGCCAAAAGCCGATGCTTTTTAACGATCACGCCCCAACGATCTGGATTTGCGGATCGTTGCATGATTGGCCTCGGCCCAATTTTTCATCAGATGAAACGGCACCAACAAGGAACGCCCAAGCGGAGTGAGATCATATTCCACCCGCTGCGGGACAACCGGATAGACCCGGCGCTCAACAAGACCATCCAGTTCCAATCGCCGAAGCGTCTGCGACAACATCCGCTGCGAAATATCGGGAATGCATCGCTTCAGCTCTGAAAACCGCAGCGTCCCCCCTTCGAGGTGCAGAGCGATCAGCATGCTCCAGCGGTCGGATACGCGGTGAAGCACATCGCGTATGGGGCAGTTTTCCAGGTTGTTTTCCAGAGTTTCCATCACGTTAAACGATTGCCCGGTTACCTCGGGGTTACCAGGTAATTTCTCGCTCCCTTTCTTGCGCCGCTGACCACCGCGCCATAGCCTGGCGCGACTGGTAACGAGAAGAGAGCAGGTTCAATAATGGATGTAAAGACAATCTCCCGCACAGCGGATCACCCAATCGAAGATTTCTTCGTGGATCGCTGGTCTCCGCGCGCCTTCACCGAAGAGACGATTTCCGAACAGGATTTGCTTGGCGTGCTGGAGGCGGCGCGCTGGGCACCCTCCGGCCTGAACGCCCAGCCCTGGCGCTTTATTTACAGCTTCCGCGGAGAATCCCAATTTGATGGAGTCATCGCGGCGCTCTGGGAAGGAAACCGGATCTGGGCGCAACATGCGGCGGCGCTGATCGTCATCACCACAAAGACAACTCTCGTTCCGCCGGGCAGCGATGCGGAGGTTCCCAATCCCGGCCACACCTTCGACGCGGGAACAGCCTGGGGCTATCTCGCGCTCCAAGCCCATTTGAAGGGCTGGTCCACCCATGCCATGGGCGGCATTGACCCAGTAAAGACCGCCGAAGCGGTCAATATGCCCGAGGGATATGCCATGCAGGTGGTCATCGCGATTGGACGACGCGCAAGTGCTGACCAGCTTCCCGAGGCGCTGCGCGGACGCGAAGCACCAAGCCCGCGCCGCCCTGTCAACACCTCCGCGTTCCACGGCACATTTCCCCTTTGAACTGAATAGAGGCAAAAATCATGAACGAGCATAAAAAGGCGATTGTCAAAAAACTCATTGAGGAGGTTCAAGTCGGCGGCAATTACGCCGTCTTCGATGCCCTGATGCATCCTGATTTCATCGACCACACGCCCACGCCCGGCTTCGCACCGGATCGCGACAGCGTGCGGGCATTCTACCGTGCCTTCCACGCCTCCTTCTCCGAACCGGTCTGCGAGATCGATTTTCAGACCGCCGAAGGCGACCTCGTCACCACCCGCAAGGTCTATTCCGTTACCCACACTGGCGCCTTTAACGGCATTCCGCCAACCGGACGGCGCATAACATTCGATGTTATCGATGTGCTGAAGGTCGAAGGTGAGTTCATTACCGCGCATTGGGGCATTCTGAACCTCATGAAGATCGTCGCGCAGATAAGCTGACCCAAGAAATACCGGCGCGCGGGATTATCTGCGCGCCTGCGCCTGTCGGAACGAGGGGGTAGAGGAAAAGGTCCGAATCAAGGGATCGAAACCAAAAAGCTCCAAATCTTTGTCGCCACCGTGATCTGGCACCCTTCTGCATAATTCCTCAAACCAGAATCGATTCAACTGTAGGGGGGTACTACCTTTGTCACACGGCCTGTTCACCTGATCCCCGATGCAAGCCCTTGCTTTTCAAAGAGTTCGCCAACACACGGCGTGTCTCCATCCGCTAACGGAATGAAAGAACGGGAGGAAAAGTGGCGGATTATCGCGCAATCTTTGTCACACATTCGCGCATTCTTCTCGCATTGTTCTGTCAATCATGCTGATGAGAACAACATTATGGAAAGAAAAGGGAAAATCCCCGCCGCGTCAAACTTGACCCTATAAAACGGGGCTTTCCGGCTTGCGGTTTGCTGTAGCTTCGATGCGGTCGGGAATTTTGAGGTGGGAAATCTCTTCCCACCTTGGAACCGAATTTCCCACCTTGTTTACCCCTTTGAAAATCATGAGGATTTCCGTCAGCGCGGCTCACTTATGTAATAAGAGAGGTGGGAAGCGTCAAAAATGGGAAATTGACCGCCTGCGGATTGTCTAACGGCTGATGTGACAACTATGCGATGGTGGCCTCGGCGGCCCTGGCGACACATAGTTAGCGCTTGGTGTGGATAGCGCGACGGGCGGCGGAATGGGCATTGTTAGATATAAGGTGCGGGCATGGCGTAAGGCGGCTGAAATGACGCAAGCCGATCTAGCGTTGGCGACCGGAAAAACCGTACAGACAATATCAGCCTTGGAGCGCGGACGGCCTACCCGCCAGTCAACACTTGATGCCGTGGCTCGGGTGTTTGACGTTACGCCGGAAGCCTTGCGAAGTGATCCGCCAACCATGCTTATGTCCCCGGACGAGGTCGAGGCTTTGGAGACGACAGGGCGGATTTTAAGCGCGATTGCCCAGATGGCGGCGGGGGGGCGAGATATCCGGCCATTATATCTGGCGCTGCAAAGAATGAAGACGGCGTCTCGCAGACGCCAAACAGCTTACACTCATAACAACCAACCATAAGATCAGCGATTTGCAACTCGTCATTGCCGAGCGATGATATCAGTGATGAGAGCTGCTTCCGCTTGACCATTTTTACCCCGTAAATCCAAGGGGTAATTTATATCAAGCTAATGTAATAGTGGTAATTTTTTTCTGCTCAAAAACTTAAAGTTTGGTAGGTGAAAATCAACCATTTACCATCGGTATTCGGGGGTAATTTCCCGCCCTAATTTTAAGTTCGAATATACGCATATCAGGTTGAAAAATAAAAGCTTTTGACTTCAAAGGCCGAAGGCGATTTATAGGCCTGCACAAGCGCATGTGGTTGTATTTTATGGGCGTTTAGTGTGGGGCAAGATAATGAACAGGCGTGAATTTTTAGGGCTTTTGGCCGCCGGGTCGGTGGATGTGAAGGTGCGGTCGAGGATGTCAAAAGCGCTCGACGAATTGGAAGCCGCCGCGAAGCAGGTGTATGGGCCTGTCGAGTTAAATTTGGTGCGGGTGAATGGCCCGACTACACCACTTATCATTTATGCAGTTCGTGATTGATAATCGCCGTCAGGATATCATAAACCAACGGCTGCCGGTGCTCTGGCAGCCGGTTAAACTCGGCCGCTAACTTCATCGATATAGCTGCGGCATCTGCCTTTCCCTCGACCAACTCTTCTAAAGTAAGTCCTACGGCTCGTGCAATTTTGAGCGCGTTAGTCGCGGATGGCTCTGATCGCAGAGACACGTACTTATTGAGAGTGCCGACAGGAATACCTGTCTTAGCCGACATAACCCCCGACTTCCCGCCAGCCTGAATGGCAGCTTTGATGCGCTCGCGAAACGCGAGATCGCGGGTGGTCGCTTCTTCCGACACAAAAGCTCCTTTTAATTCCCAATTAGGAATTGACGTAATTCCTAATTGGGAATATCCGTGTGTTTAGCAGCCCGCTTCGGCAGGCCGCAAATGTTACCGAACCACCAACAAAAAGCGGACGTTGCCGCGTCCGCTTATGCCAGGAGTAACAGCTATGGGTGTCATCAATTGGACCCCGAAGCGGATACTTTGCGAGATCCAAGAGCGTGGCATGACGCTCGAACAACTCGCACTCCGCAACGGTCGCAATCCGAACAGCTTTCGCCACATCTGGAAGCGCCCCAACTCAGTCAACGAACAGATCGTTGCTGACTTCATTGGGCAGAAGGTCGAAACCCTCTGGCCTAACCGATATCCCAAAACCAAAACTCGTGTGTACGATAGCAAGAAACACGGACCGTTAGAAAGTCAAAAGTCTAACGCTCCTGTTGACAAGCGGGTGGCAGCATGACGGCCCCCGTGTCAGCGAAAAAGAGTACGGCAGGCGAAAGCTTCAATCCGCTCGATATAGCGACGACGGCGACCCCAGCGTCGGCGCAGAAAAAAAAGCTATACACTCCGGAAGCTTCTCCCGTGCTTGTGGCTTTAGAGGTGCCGCTTTCGGAAATTGACATCCCGGCAGACCGCGCTCGTGGTCTCGACTCGGCTTGGGCGGAAGCCCTTGCGGGAATGATTGCCGAACGGGGCCTAATCAATCCGATCACCGTGCGCATCGTTGAAGGGCGCAAGCGCCTTGTAACAGGCCTTCATCGCCACGCAGCCTTTGTACTGCTGGAACGCGGAGCCATTCCCGCCCGCATTTCCGAGGCTGCCACAGATGATGAAGCTCGGCTTGAAGAGGTTATGGAGAACCTTGGGCGGAACGAGCTGAAGGTGTTGGACCGTTGCCACCACCTGTATGAGCTAAAGCAAGTCTACGAACGACTGCACCCAGAAACCAAAGCCGGTACGGCTGGGGCTATGGCCAAGCACGGAGCTGCAAACGAAATCTTTGCGTTTGCAGCGGATACCGCCGAGAAGATCGGGCTTTCCCGCCGCTCCATCGAGATTGCCGTTAAAATCTGGAAAGACCTGTCCGTTGCCTCGCGCCAACGGTGCGCTGGCACATGGCTTGCCGATCATCAGGCGGGCCTAAAGCAGCTTGCCGAACAGACGCCCGCGCAACAGGCAAAGGTGCTTGACCTTTTGTTTGCCAATCCCCCACGCGCCACCAATGTGCCGGACGCGCTGACCATCCTTGAGAATGGCCGGGTGATGACCCATGTCGAAAAGAAGGTCGCTGCCGTCAATAAGACGCTGGAAAAGCTGCCCGCTCCTGTGGCTGGACAGGTCGCATCCTCGCATATCGATGCCCGCTTGGCCGAATTGCAAAAGAGCATTGCAACGTTGAGCAAGTTTTTTGGCGGGTTGAAAGACGACGAGTTGGACACAGTCGTTGCCGACCATGAAGAACGCATCATTGCCTCTTTGAAGCGCCGGGGTCGCATCTGACCATGACGAAGCGCCGCGATCCGCACACGCTGGACCTTTTTCGGGACTACACGCCCCCGGAAGTTGTGCCGGCTTTTGAGCCGGAGATTTCTAAGGGCGGCACTCTCGATGTGAAGATTTCCCGCGTCCTGTCCGAGGCTATGGCCCGCAGTGGCAGGACCCGCGCCGAGATCGCGGCGGAAATGTCTGACTACCTGTCCCAAAGAGTGACCGAAAACATGCTGGATTGCTACGCCTCACCAGCGCGCCGCGATCAAAAGATCACGCTTGAGCGGTTCGTCGCGCTCGTTGATGTCACTGATTGCTATGAGCTGCTGAATTTCATTTGCGATTTTGCTGGCTTTGTCGCTGTCCCCGCACGCTATGCGGAGGTGATCCGCCTCTGGCAGACAGAGGAACGCCTTGCCGACTTGGAACGTCAACGTGCCGCACTGCGGGGCCGTGTTGGGGGGCTGTTGAAATGATCTTTCTCACCGCCCAGGAAATCGCTGATGCTGGGGTCCGCCTGAAGCTGAAGGCCCTGCCGAACACCAAGCGCGGCGTGCAGGATCACGTTGATCGCCATGATTGGAAAAGCCTCCCTGACAGCCTTTGCCGTAAGCGCGCTGGCCGCGAAGGCGGCGGCGGGTTTGAATATCATATCTCGCTTTTGCCTGAAGCATTGCAGGCCGCTTTGCATGGTGAACATACCCGCGAATTGGTGGCCGCAAGCCAGCAGGCGAAGAAGTCGCAAGAGTTGGCAAAGCGCGAAAAGCTCTCCACCGCCGCTCTTTCGGCCCGCCAGCGCGAGGTGATGACGGCGCGGTCAGCAGTGCTGTCTGCCATCGAGGCGCACCAGATCGCGGAAGGTATGTCACAGCGGCAGGCGATCCAATCATTTTTAGCTGATCCATTGGCAGCAAGTATCACGGACGCTGTGATGAAAGCGGCGAATGACCGGAACGACAGCGCCGATGTGAGTATGCGGACGATCCAGCGTTGGTTTTCGATGCGTGACACGTCCGGCATAGGTGCATTGGCCCCCTTGCCGACCAAGGAAAAGCAGGAGGTGCCATCTTGGTTTTGGCAGTTTCTGCGATTTTATGCACAGCCGACAAAGCCTTGCCTGACGGATGCGTTAGAGAATTACTGCAAAGCGTTGCCCGCGCATATCATGCCGCCGAACTACGATCAGGTGCGGCGTTTGATGGCGCGGCTCGGCAATGTCGAGAGGCACCGGGGCCGCGAAGGGTCACTGACACTGAAGAGCCGCATGGCGTACACACTGCGCTCGACGGCTGATCTGTTACCCGGCTGCGTTTATACCGCTGATGGTAAGACTTTTGACGCCGAGATTGCCCACCCGATCCACGGCCAGCCGTTCCGCCCGGAAATCACCAGCATTGTCGATGTGGCCACGCGCCGTTGCGTCGGATTTTCCTTTGGCCTTGCCGAAAACACCATCGGCGTCGTCGATGCGCTCCGCTATGCCTGCGAACAGAACGGCATTCCGGCAATCTTTTACGTGGACCGTGGTCCCGGCTTTAAGAATGACGTGCTGGACAATGAGCTGACGGGCATCACCGAGCGCCTTGGCATTACCAAGCTGCATTCCTTTCCGCAAAATTCGCAAGCGAGAGGCATTATCGAACGTTTCAATGGTTCCGTCTGGAACCCTCTTGCCAAGGAATACGAGACCTATATCGGCGTGGATATGGACAGGCAGGCCCGCCAAAAGTCTTTCAAAGTCACCCGCAAAGACATCAAGCAATTTGGTGCCTCCAAGAAACTGCCATCATGGCAGGAGTTTCTAACGGCCTGTGTCAATGCCGTGGCCTCCTACAATGCCAAGCCGCATTCATCGCTGCCGGGCAAGATGTCCCCGAACCAGATGTGGGAATACCATGCCTCCACCGGCTTCGAGATCGTGCCGGTTCTGGAGCATGAGAAGAACGACCTTTTCAGGCCTTACGTTAAGCGCCGCACCCGTCGCGCCATGATCGAATGGCTGACTAACACTTACTTCCACATGGCATTGGAAGAGTTCCACGGCGATGACGTGCTGGTCGGTTACGATATCCACGATGCCAGCAAGGTTTGGGTGCGGGAGATCGAGCGCCGCGATGGCGAAGAGCTGATGGGCCGCTTGATCTGCGTCGCCGTCTTTGCCGGAAACGAAGAGCGTTACATCCCGCTGACCATGGAGCGGGCGGCAATCGAGAAGCGCGCTGCATCCCGCGCCCGTCGTCTTAACGACCATCTTGCCGAGGTCGATGCCGAATTGTCGCCAGCTCGCTATCTGGAGGCCACGGCACAACAGCCAATTCAGATGATCGACGTGACACCAGAGCCTGTATCCGCAGGCCCGACGCTGGTTGTCAGCAATGGTCAGGAAATTTCTCAAAGCCTGCCGGTAGCGAGTGAGCAACCTCGCAAGCGGGGCTTTGCAACGGATGAGGAGCTTGCCGCATGGGCGCTCGAACATCCCGATCAAGTCACCAGTACCCACGTTCGCGTCTTGAGATCGGCGCTCCAACGCCCCGGCTCAATTGAACTTCTCCGACTGTCAGGCATCGACCTGGACGCGCTTCGAAACCTCATCCGCGCCGCTGCCTGACAGTCGTCAACACCAAGGAAAATACGCATGAAGAATGTTTTTGTCGAGACCAGCAACGTGAAACGGTTTCAATCTGCCCTTGCCGCCCTTGAGCAGCGCGGTGCGCAGGAGGCCTGCCTTGCTGTTGTCGATGGCCTGCCCGGCTTGGGCAAAACCACCACGCTCAAGCATTGGGTCGCACACAATGGTGCCATTTATCTGCGGGCCAAGAAAGAATGGACAGCAGCATGGTTCATGAACGAGTTGCTGGAAGAGCTTCGCGCCAATCCACCGCACTCATTCCAGAAGAAGTTCCAGAAGGTCATTGAAGAGCTGGCAATGCGCAACAATGCCGCTGCCATGGCCCGACGCAACTTTGCGCTTGTCATCGACGAGGCCGACCATATCAGCAAGAAGGAAACCATCCTCGAAACCGTCCGCGACATTTCCGACATTATCGAATTGCCGATCATTCTTGTCGGCATGGGCAAGGTCAACGATCACCTGACCCGCTTCCCGCAGGTGTCCTCGCGTGTCAGCCAGAAAGTCCGGTTCGAAAAGGCAACCCTTACCGATGTTAAAACGCTGATCGACCAGCGTTGTGAGGTCAAGGTTGCCGACGATCTGGCCGGTTTCGTGTTCAAGGTCTCCCAAGGCTACAACCGAGAAGTGCTGGAAGCCATCGCTAATATCGAACGGTTCGGCTTGCGCATGGAGCCCGGCGATCAAGGCGTTAGCATGGCCGACATGGCGGGCATGGCGATCATTAAGGACCGCCACAACGGCCAGTCCATCATGGTGCCGGAGGTGCTGTGATGACGGCGCGGCTTGAAAACGGCACATTGCCGACAACCCTCCTGCATTGCCTTGCTGACGGTTCATGCAAAACCATTGACGAACTGGACGCCACTCTGTCGCTGGACCGGGGGCAGATTTCGGATGGAGCTTTCAGGCTCATCATGCGCGGCTATGTCGAGCGCATTGAAAAGGGCTGCTATCAATTGACGCCTGCGGGCGTGGATGCCGCCGCCCGTGGCGAGATCCTGAAAGGTGGCCCGATCCGGCCCGACACGGCGAGTGTTCGCAAACCCGTACTCGGCACATTCCGCCAACGGGTTTGGACCGCTATTCGCATGGGTGGCAACTTCACCATTGGTGACATTGTGATGGTTGCGGCCACGGCAGAAGACAAAGACGCAGACAACAATGCCCGGTGGTATGTGCGCCGCCTGAAGAGTGCCGGTTACGTGGTCGAATTACCCCTTCGCCAGCGCGGCACCAAGCTAACGTCCAGCGGCCATAAGCGTTTTCGGCTTCTGAAGGATACCGGAGCAAAAGCACCCGTCTACCGCCCGAAGACCAAGACCCTCCACGATTACAACATCTGCGAGGACGTGCCATGCAGCAAATGAAGCTGATGGGCCTGGCCGATCCCGCCTGGATGGATGTGTTGCGGGCCGAGGCCGAAAAGCCGGGCCGCACCAAGGCAGCGATTGCCAAGGAACTCGGCGTGTCACGCACAGCAATCTCTCTGCTGTGTGCGGGCAAATACAGCGCCCGGACCGACAAGGTGCAAGCCAAGATCGCTGGCCCTGTCATGGCGCTTTACGCCCACCGTGTCTGGTGTCCGCACCTTCGTAAAGCGATTTCGGCAGATGCCTGCGCCGAACATCACGCCGCTCCCATGTCCACCAACGATCCTGGCAAGCTCAAGCATTGGGCCGCTTGCCGCAATTGCAAACAAAACCCCGAAAATCAAACCTCATGAGGAACATCATGGACATCAACATTCCCGACAGCATCCCGACCGAGATCATCAATGGCCTGCCTTACGTCAATAAAGGCAAAGGGGAGCTGATTGCACTGTCTGCAATCAAGCCCGAACATATCGAAGAGGACGAACTGGTGCGCCGCCTAACGGCCAAGGCCGCTCGCTTTAACCAGATTTTGGCCTTGTTCCGCAGTGAAGTGTTTGAAGAGGTTGTCGCTTACCGCGAATTGCTGGCGGATAAATACGGCGTCAAACGCCGTGGAGCGAAAGGCAACATCACCCTTTCCACCGTTGATACCAGCCTACGTTTGACCATTCAGGTGTCGGACACGCTCACCTTCGGCCCTGAACTGGAAGTGGCCAAGGAGATTATCGACGGATGCATTCGCCGCTGGTCGGCTGGTTCTAACGACAATATCCGTGCCCTGATTGATCAGGCGTTCCAAGTGGACAAGCAAGGCCAGCTCAACACCGACCGTATCCTTGGGCTGAAGCGTCTCAAGATCGTGGACGAAACCGGCGAATGGGAGAAGGCCATGGGCATTATCTCCGACTCGGTGCGGGTCATGGCGTCCAAGGAGCATGCCCGGTTTTACCGTGTCGAAAAAGAGAGCGGTAATGCGGTGCGTATCGCCCTTGATCTTGCCAATGCGTGAGGATGCGCTGTGGCCGACCAGATGACATCAGGCACGTATAGCCAAGGCTATGCGCTTTGCACGGCGACTGGCGTGTTGCTCGGCCACAGTTACCGCGCAACCGAAGCGGAAGCCATCGCCTCGGTCTTCGTAAATCCCGTCCACCGTGATGCATTTTGGCAAGCCGCCCAGGCCGAGGGCATGACGGTGCAATTCGTCTACGCCCACATTTTCACCCCGAAATTCTTTGTCACCATCCCTTCAGAAGAAAAGGTAGATGCAGCATGAACAGCATGATTTCGTCGTCACTCTACGCCACTCTTAGCGCCACCCGGCTTTGCCCTGTTTGCACACAGGCAGCCATGCCCACCAGCGATCAGCAGAAAGACATGCAACTGGTCCGCTACCAGTGCGGGGCAGTCTTTGGCGTTAGCGATCGTCTGGGGTCCATCGTCGCTCAAGACCCATGCCCATCAGCCTCGGAGATCGCGGCAGTGCGCTTGACGGCCAAAACTGATCTGGCGATTGCGGCATGAGCTATGACTATATCCGCAATTACTATGGCGTTGACGTACCCATCGGACGGCATATCCAGCACACGGTTACGGGCCGGTTCGGAGTTGTGCGACCGGAAAGCGGTAGCAACAGCCATTATGTACAGGTCCAGTTCGAGGGCGACCGGCACGTTTCAAACTGCCATCCGAATGAACTGGATTATGATGTGGCCGACATGCTGACGGGTGCGGCATGAACACCAACGCCATCATCAACATTGCGAAAACCCAGCTCGGTCTCGACGAGGTGACCTACCGTGCTTTGCTTATACGGGTGACAGGCACCGAGTCATTGCGGAAAATGACTGACCGCCAGAAGCTGGCAGTTGTCGATGAACTCAAAAAGAAGGGCTTTAAAGTCACGCCATCGGCCAGACAAAAGCTGTCGGTTTCCGATAAGCGCTATATCCGCCTCATCCACGCGCTGTGGAACTCTTGCCACCGCTTAGGCGTGGTTTCTAACGGTTCCCGCGCAGCGCTTCGTGAATTTTGCCGGGGTATCCTTTACCCCGGCAATAACAAGGTGGCCGTCGATCCCGACACGCTGGACTACGAGAAAGCGACCAAAGTGATCGACGCGCTGAAAGCCATGGAAAAGCGGGGTGCCGAATGCTAACGGCAGGCTGCTATTCCCATTGCGGAACCGCCTGTTTCGTAAGAAACAGGGTCATAAATCCAAACGCTTTTGAGTGTGCCTTCCGGAGCTCCAGAATGCTTCAGAAGTATGCAGACATATTGGGCAAATCCGTCGCGAGGAGACCCGTCCGACTGCATCGAAAGCCATATCACGTTGTCCTCAGCGGAACGCCACTTCGCATCAATCACTTTTTTTTCCTGTTTGATCGCTTTCAGTGCACGCGACTGCCATTGTTGCAATTCGTTGGCTGCAATAGCGGGTTGCACAATGAAGGTAACCATGAACGGGAGTGCAAACACAAATTTCATAAACAGACCCCTAACTTTGACGACAATCGTCTAGCAGTTGAACCTCATCCGCGACAATCGCCATTTGCGAGTATCGAATGAAGAGCTTGGTTGAGGTTAAAAAAGTCCCGCGATCCTTGCGTGATGTGGCTGAAACTCTGGGCGATCATGCTGCTTTGCGGCTTATGGCTACATTTCCAGGTCAGGAGGTTTACTTCCCGTCCAAACCAAATGACGATCACCCGATTATCGCGGCGCTTGGCAAAGAGGCAGGATATGCGCTATGTGATTTCTTGGCGGGCGCGATTGTTTACGTGCCGAATGGCAAGACCGGCGTCCGATCCGAAGTCCTGAGACTTCAGGCTGAGGGTCGGGACCGACGCGAGATTGCCAGTGTCTTGAATGTCAGCCAGCGCCACGTGCGTCGCGTCGCCAATAAACAGCAAAATGAAGATCAGTTCGACCTGTTTTCCTGACCGGACGCATGTCCGGTCATATCTGACGCGCAATCGCGTCAAAGTCCTCGCATCTGCAAATTGCAACGCGAGGCCGAATGTCCCCCACACTTGTTTCCCGCATTGATGCGTCCATCCTGAAAGCTATTGCGCCCACGCCCCCTTCGAAAAAGGCGGCTGCGCAGCGGGCGATTATCGCCGCATTCGGCGAAATGCTGCCGGAATTGCTCACGCTGATTGAATGCACCACGCCTCTACGGATTGCGCATTTTTTGGCGCAGGTCGCGCATGAGAGCGACGGCTTTTGCACGCTTGAGGAATATGCCTCCGGGGCTGCCTATGAGGGCCGTGCTGATCTGGGCAATGTCCGCCCCGGAGATGGCGTCCGTTACAAAGGCCGTGGACCGATCCAGCTCACGGGCCGCGCCAACTGCCGCGCCTTTACGACATGGATGCGTAAGACTGACCCCACATGCCCCGATTTCGAAGCCAAGCCGGAACTGGTGGCGACATGGCCGTGGGCCGGTTGGGCGGCGGCATTCTTCTGGTCGCGCAACAACATCAACACCCGCGCCGCCGATACGGATGACCTGGTTAAAGTCACCAAGATCGTCAACGGCGGTCGCAATGGTCTTGCCGACCGTGCCGCCTATCTTGCCAAGGCCAAGACGGCGCTGGCCGCTCTTGCTGCCGACCGGCTGTCCGGCAATCAGGTCTTTGCAGTGCTGCGCCGGGGCATGACCGGTGAAGCCGTCGAACAATTGCAACGGGCCTTGGCGCAGGCCGGTCATTATCATCTGACCATTGATGGCAATTTCGGTCCTGGCACCGAGGGCGCGCTTCGGGCTTTCCAGAAGGCAACCGGCTTAACGACGGATGGTCTTGCTGGGAAGAAAACCGTGTCGGCGCTGGGGTCGTTCTGGCCGCAATCCGTCTCGGAAGCGGCCTGATTGCAACGCTCATACCTCCTTCTTTTCAGTCCAAACATGGAGCCGATCATGATCCTTCGCCCACCGTATCAGCGCGTCTGCAATCTCCTGATGACCGCCGCCGCCTTTCTGTTTTGCCTCGCCATCGCGGCTTTCGCTGCCAACGACACCCCGTCGTTAGCATCCGGCTTTATGTCTGCGCTCACGCCGTCTGTTCTTGAGCTTGTCGCGACCGTGCTGGGCGTGGCCGGCACTTGGTTGATCACCCGGCTTGTTCGACTGATCGGCATTTCTGACTCGGCGAAGCGCTTGGAAGTCGAAGCCAAGCTGCGGGACGGCCTGCATTTTGCTGCCGACAACGGCTTGCGCTTTGCTCTGACCAAGGCGGGTCTGCCTGCTATTGCCGCTCCGGCGGCGGCTGTCGTGGCCGATGCCATGTTTTATGTGCGTGAGAAAAACCCGCAAACGCTGGAAAAGCTTGGCGTTAACGACAAGGCGCTTGAGGACATCATCCTGTCTAAATGGCCCACCGCCAGCCTCGCCCTACCGATTGCTGCGCATTGGTCATCCATCCCCAAAACCTGATCAGCCCCGCCCAGACCGGCCCGCCGCGCTGATTTGCACGGCGGTAACATCCAACAACAAGGAAACCTATGACCGGCCCCGAAACCATTTTTGGCCTCAAGGTCGCTACGCTTGCCTCGTCGGGCGTGGCGGCTGTGCTGTCCGTTGCGCTGGACTGGCGCTCCCATGACCTGTTTACGGCCATCGGCTCGATTATTGCGGGGGTGTTTGTTGCCACCATTGCCACCGAGCTGACGCTTGATCTGGCGGGTGTCGCGGACAACCCCGGCTCATGGGGCTTTGCGGTCGCTGCTGCCTACGGCATTACCGGGCGCAATCTGATCCTGTGGCTCAAGCAGGCGTCCAGCAATCCACCGCAATTGATCAAAGACTTGCTCGGTCTTGGAAAGGGTGGTGGCAAAAATGGCCAATGACCAGGACACCCGCCGCAAGGCCCGCGCCGATTATGTCTACCGGCGTATGTCAGCGGCCACCATTTCCATGACGCTCAATATCAGCGCCGCGACCTTTGGCCGTTGGAAGAAAGCCGCCAAGGAAGCCGGTGATGATTGGGACATGGCCCGGTCTGCGTCGGTGATTGCGGGCGAAGGTATCGACACGGTCGTTTCATCCGTGGTCGAGGACTTTGTGTTGATGGCGCAAGCCTTGCTGGAAGAGGTCAAGACCGAACAGTTGACCCTTGATCAGAAGATCAAGCACATGGTTGCGTTGGGCGATGCCATGGTCAAGGTGACGGCCTCGGCTGGCAAGCTGGCCCCGAAAATCTCACAGCTTGGCGTTGCGCAAGACGTGGTCCAGCATCTGATTGCCTTTGTGCAGGAACAGTTTCCGCAACATATCTCCGTCGTGCAGGAAATCCTCATTCCATTCGGCGACCGGATTGCCACGGCCTTTGCTCCATGAAGCGCCCAAAGCTAAGCCCCACAGTTAGCCCAAAGGATTTCCGGGAAAACCTTGCCCGGATGGCCGACGAACTGGCCCGCTGGGTGGACCTGTCCGTCACCGCCTTTGCCGCCGATCCCAGGGCCAAGGCGGAACGGCTTGCGAAGGCAAAGCACCCGGAGACCGGCTTTCGGTTTTTCCTCGAAACCTATCTGCCGCATTATGTGAAGGGCGACCACAGCCGGTTCCATGAAGAGATTTTTGCCCGTGTGCCGCAAATTCTAACGTCAAGCAAAGGCGTTAGAGACCTGTTCATTGCACCGCGCGGCTCATCCAAGTCCACCCATATGTCGCTCGGCTTTGCGCTCTATTGCCTCTGTCTGGGATACAAGCGTTATATTCTTGAGGTCTGCGACGTGTATGCTCAGGCGGCTTTGCTGATCGAGGCGATCAAGGCCGAGTTGACAACCAATCCGCGTCTAGCCCATGACTTTCCGGAGGCGACCGGCCAGGGCCGCGTCTGGCGCGAGGGCGAAATCGTCACCGCCAACAATATCCGGGTTGAGGGGCTTGGCGCGCTGCAAAAGCTGCGTGGCCGTCGCCATGGTCCCTATCGCCCCGACCTGATGTTTTTTGACGATCTCGAAAACGACGAGGCTGTAAGAAGCCCAGAGCAGCGCAAGAAGCTGGAAACATGGATCAAACGCGCCGCCCTGAAGGTTGGCCCGCCCGATGGCTCGATGGATGTGGTCTGGGTTGGCACCGTCTTGCATTATGACGCCGTGCTGGTGCGGGCGGCAAAGTCGCCGGTTTGGCGGGTGGCCGAGTTTCAGGCCATCATGCGCTTTCCCGACCGCATGGATCTGTGGGACCGGTTCGAAGAGTTTTATCACAACCAGGGCGAGGACGCCGCCCGCGCATTCTATGATGTCAACAAGGCGGATATGGACGTCGGGGCCGTGGTCAACTGGCCGTCGATGCAGCCGCTTGTCTGGCTGATGTTGGAGCGCGCTAGCGATCACGACAGTTTCCAGACGGAATACCAGAATAAGCCGATCAGTGAAGGCAGTCCGTTCAAGGATTTGACTTACTGGACACTCAAGCGCAGCGACCTGATTTTCTTCGGCGCGCTGGATCCGTCGCTTGGTAAAAAGGGTCATGGCCGCGATCCGTCCGCCATTCTGATCGGTGGGTTCAATCGGCTGACCGGCACCATGGATGTGGTGGAAGCCTCGATCCGCCGCCGACTGCCGGATGTGATCATTGCCGACATTATAGCCCTTCAGCGCGAATATCGTTGCCTGTTGTGGTTTGTCGAGGCGGTACAGTTTCAAGAATTCTTGCGCACGACGTTGATGGTTGAGGCAGCAAAGCAAGGCGTCGGGATTTCTGCCGTGCCGATCACGCCACATGCCGACAAGGATCTCCGCATTGAGCGGCTCCAGCCGCCGATTGCTGCCGGGCTGATCCGCCTCAACCAGACCCAACAGACGCTGATTGACCAGTTGCAACAATGGCCCAATGCCGACCACGATGACGGGCCGGATGCGCTCGACATGCTGTGGCAAAACACGCTGCTTTATGCCGGTGGCCAGCAGGCCGGTGGTGCCAGCGCTGGCGTGATGACTGCTGCCGCTGCGGGCTCTGACAATTATGGAGACTACCGACTGTGAGCCGCAAGAACCGCAAAACCCGCGCCAGCTTTGCCGACACCGCGACCGCAGAGACCCGGAAAAACCTGCCAAGCGAGGCCGGGACGCTGATTGCCGATGTCAAAAACGACATTACAATCCCGTTTTATACCGGCGCGCTGCAACACGCCGACGACACGCTCCTCCAGCGCGGCGGTGGCAAGGGTCTTAAAATATATGACGAGATCAAGCGTGACACCCACGCCTCGGCCTGTCTTGCAAAGCGCAACAAGCATCTGGTAGCCCGTGAATGGGAGGTGGTTCAGGCATCTGACAAACCTCTTGATGTCGCGGCGGCGGATTTCGTGCGGGCCACCCTGAAGGACATGCCCTTCGACGGCATCTGTGAAGATTTGTCTGGCGGCGCGATCCTGAAGGGGTTTGCGGTTTCGGAGAGCATTTGGGCGAGAGACGGCAACCGGATCAAGCCGCAGCGCATCGTCAGCCATGACCAGCGCCGTTTTGCGTTCGGTCAGGACGGTCGGCCACGGCTGCGCACCTGGACGAACATGAATGACGGGATAGAGCTGCCGGAGCGGAAATTCATCGTCCACCGCCACGGCGTGGTCGGCAACAATCCGTATGGTCTCGGCCTGGGCTATCAGTTGTTTTGGGCTGTGCTGTTTAAACGCGAAGGCATAGCCTTCTGGCTACATTTTCTCGACAAGTTCGCGGGGCCGACCGTTGTCGCCCAAACGCCCTACGGCATGTTGAGCGACGAGCAACAAAAGCTGCTGCACAATCTTGCCAATATCCGCACCAGCTCTGCCGTCACGGTGCCGGTCGGGACGGATGTGAAGTTTCTGGAGGCGGCGCGGTCCGGCTCCGTTAGCTATCAGGAATGGCTCGAATATTGGGACAAGCAGATATCCATCTGCATACTCGGCGAAACGCTGACCACCGACATCGGTTCTAGCGGTTCTCGTGCCGCCGCTGAGACCCATGCCGGGATGCTGGATTTGCTGGTGGACAGTGACGCTGATCACCTGTCGGACACGTTGAACGAACAGCTTATCCGCTGGCTGGTCGAGTACAACTTCCCCGGCGCTGCCGTCCCGCGTGTCTGGCGGGTGCGCCCATCTAACGAAAAGGCCAAGGCTGAAACGCGCAAGGCCAGGGCTGAGGCAGCAAGCTCCGAACATGCCGCCCTGGTTGAGATCATCGCCACCGCCGCCAATATTGATGACGACGACACCGCCCGCGAGTTCATTACCTCGTTCGACCTAACCCATAGTCTCTCGGATCAGACGATTGATCGGCTGGTGGAAGCACGATTTGCCTTCATGGAAGGCAAGCGGCCAAAACAGCAAATGCCCGATAACGCTCCTGCATTCTCCAGCCTGTTCGGGCCGCTCGGCTCAAAAAAAAACGACAGCTGACGGCAAGCTTTGCCGATGACGCCGATCCGGTCAGCGATCTGACGGATCAGCTCGAAGATTTGGTCGCCAGCCTTTCCACCCGTCGCCTCAACACCATCCGCACTGCCATTGAAGCCGCGTCTGACTATCCTGACGCCGCCCGCGCCATTCTCACCCTTGGCGCAAAATGGACCCCAGATGCACTTGGCAAACTGCTAGGCGATGGCTTGGAGCTGGCGGCCCTTCATGGACGCGAGGCCGCGTTTACTGACGGCGAGGACGATGACGCCCGCTTTGCCGACGCTGATGTGTTCAACCAGCCGTTCAAGGAGCAGATTGACTTCTTTACCCAAAAGCGCGGCAAGCCGACCAAGGCCTGGACCGATGCCCTGCGCGGCACCCACGACCGCGCCTTTGTTATTGCCGGCGCCACCGATCTCGCCATGCTGTCGGATTTTCAGACCGCCATTGCCAGCGCCATGCAAAACGGCACCAGCTTCGCTGATTTCCAGAAGGACTTTGACCGGATCGTCGCCAAATACGGCTGGGCCTATAAGGGTGAACGTGGTTGGCGCAGCCGGGTGATCTTTGAAACCAATCTGCGTACCAGCCACATGGCCGGGCGGCTCAAGCAGATGCGCGACCCGGATGTGCTGAAGCTGCGCCCCTATTGGGAATATCGCCACGGTGAAACCCGCAAGCCGAAAACCCCACGTACCCAACATCTGGCATGGCATGGCAAATGCTACCCGCATGATGACCCGTTCTGGCAGACCCATTTCCCGCCGAACGACTGGCATTGTTCCTGCGGTGTGCGCTCGCGCTCCCTGCGAGACCTGAAGCGTATGGGCAAAGACGGCCCCGATCCATCACCCGAAATTCTAACGGAACCGATGAAAGACCCGCTGACCGGCCAGTTGATAGAGCAGCCGCAAGGCGTCGGTTATGGCTGGGACTATCAGCCCGGCGACCTTTGGGAGCGCGGCTTGACGCCATCGAACCTGATGGAGCAAGGCCGCGAAGTCCTGGACAATCCGCGCATGGCGGTGGAGATCGACGTGGCGGCCCCACTCGACGAGCTGCTGAAGGCGGCAAAGCCGTTCAAGGCCAAGGCGCTCGAAGATGAGCTTGCCCCGGAGGACTATGTGCGAGCCTTTCTGGAGCCGTTTGGCGCTGACATTGGCAAAGCCGTGCTGTTCGAAGACGCGGCGGGCAACCGTATCCCTGTTTCCGATCTGCTGTTTCGAAACCGCGAAGGCGCATTCAAGGCGCTGAAACGCAATCGCCACCGCGTTATGTCGATGATGGCCGAGGCGTTGATTGACCCTGACGAGATCTGGATGGGTGTGGCCCGCAAGGTGGAAAGCGGCGACCTCGTGGTGGACCGCCGTTACATCCGTGTCGATCCGAAAACCGCCATTCAGATCGTATTCGAGATTGGCGAACGAGGTTGGGAGGCTATAACCAGCTTCGACTTCACCGACAAAAAGGGAGAGGCAGATTTTATTGCTCTTCAAAAGCGGCGCGTCGGCAAGCTGATCTACAAGCGCCCGGAAAAATAAAAAGGCCGGGAGCGATCCGGCCTTTGCGTCAACGGACTGGCGTGACCATCGCCGGTCTCGTCCGCTGACAAAAATAAATATACGCCCACTACAAGGAAAAGTCGAGATGACCGGTATCAGCTACAAGGCGACCATTGACGACGCCGACATGCGCGAAAAGCTTGCCGAACTGATCGGCAAGATGCAGCGCCCGGCAGGCTTTTATAAAAACGTCGGCGAACATTTGCTGAATTCGGTCAAGGATAATTTCGAGAACGAAAGCGCGCCGGATGGTTCGCGTTGGAAAACCTTATCGCAAGCCACCCGTGATCAGCGTGAGAAAAAATACGGCCACGCCCCTACCGCAATTTTGAGGGCCTCCGGTGATCTGGCGAATTCTATCAACATGCAAGCCAGCGATACCGATGTGCGGATCGGTTCAAGCCTGATTTACGCCGCCATTCACCAGTTTGGCGGGGATGCTGGGAGGGGCAATAAGGTCAATATTCCGGCGCGACCTTATCTGGGGCTGTCAGCAGCCGATGAGGATGAGGTGGTTGCGATTGCGGAAGAGTGGTTAGCGGTGGAGTGATCCTTTCGTCGCCAACCTAAAACCGATAGAAGCTCTTTTCAATCGACATGCTTTAAGAACCTGCATTTCCAAAAAATATATTAGGGAAGGTCTGCAAGTATTTTGCGAGCTTGCACCGAAGAAGGGTGTGTCGGACCCAAACTTTGCTCAAATATTTCCAGCGCGTCCTTTAAAAGTGGCTTTGCTGCGGCAAAGTCACATACGGCCATGAATACCCCAGCAAGGTTGCACAGGCATACACCAGTAGATGGGTGCCGAGGCCCTTCAACCTTTTCGCTGATGTGAAGGGCGCGGTGAGACATTTGCTTTGCAGCAACATAGTCACCCCCGGCTACCAACACACCAGACAAATTGTTAAGGCATGCGCAGGTCAATCGGTGCTCCTGCCCGTTTACATTTTCGCTGATAGTGAGGGCGCGCTCATACATCAGCTTAGCAGAGACATAATCACCATTGGCTACGAGCAGTCCCGCGAAATTGTTGATAACCATGCTAGTCAATGGGTGATCCGGCCCGTGTACTTTCTCGATGATGTCGAGTGAACGCACATAGAGCGGCTTTGCTGCAGCATATTCGCCCATATCATGAAGCACGTTTGCTAGCGAATTAAGACACTCGCCAGTGCTTGGATGGTCTGGTCCCACCATTTTCTCGCTAATAACGAGGGCTCGTTCAAGCAGTGGTTTTGCGGCGGGATTGTCTCCCATAGCCTGAAAAATTTGCGCTAGATTGTTAAGATTAACTCCTGTGGACGGGTGCTCTTCGCCTTCTGCCTTCTCGCTAATTGCCAGTGCGCGCTCATAGAGTGATTTTGCTGCCGAAAAGTCACCCAAATTACGAAATACGCCAGCGAGATTGTTGAGTTTTTTTCCTGTGTTAGGATGTTCAGATCCTTCCGACTTTATACCGATGTCTAGGGCTCGCTCAAACATCGTCTTTGCGGAAGCGTAGCTGCCAGTTACCTGCAAAAGGCTCGCATAATTGTTGAGTATTGTTGCAGTCTGAGAGTGATCCCGTCCATTTACATTTTCGCTGATCGCGAGGGCTCGCTCGAACATAGACCCCGCAACGGCATAATTACCCATATCCTGCATCAAGCGGGCGAAACTGTTAAATATTGCGCAAGTGTTAAAGCCCTGGGTTTCGGGAGCCTTTTCAGCAATGGCTACTGCTCGTTCAAGCAGTAGCTTCGCAGCGATGTAGTCGCCCATGGCATGCAAAACAGTTGCTAAATTACCAAGAATTGCAATGATATTTGAATGTTCCGAGTCATTAGCGCTTTCAGAAACTGCTAAGGCTTCAAGCCAAAGGGTCTTACAGGGCTCAAAAAGCGCCGCGTCCTGTAATGGTTTTGTCGCGACATACAGCCAACTTACATAATCTGAAGGGCCCTGCTTCTGCTTGAGATGAGCAGCTTCAAACAAAGCTGTAACTTTACCGGCGTTAAGCTCGAAATGTGTTTCAACTCTAGCCCTTTCCCAATAATGCTGGAACAGTGCGTCAATGGAAGAAGTTCTCTTCTCATCGGTCAATATTTGCTCAATTACGCTGGCAATAACTTTATGAAAGCTCAAAAAGCCATCCGATGACTGAGCGACGAATGATAGTTCCATTATTTGATCAAAACTATCGAGCGGCACTGCTGTGCCAAACTTGGTGACGACCAAATCAAAGGCGGCTCTGTCAAAACGTTTGGCCACCGAAAGGCGTTCAAGAGTGGTCTGAATCCCAGCATCGTAATCACGAAGAACACGCCCAACGATCTCCCTACAGCGGCCTTCAAATGTTTCTGCAGAAACGACAAAACTTTCAGGCAAAGCCATGTTCTTGGCAGATAATGCGCGCCAGTGTTCAACCTGCAAATCAAGCATAAGGGGATAGACAGGCGCGCTTGCGCCTGAGGTCTCACGCGCACCTTCAATGATAGCCGTTCGGATGTGCTCATCGTCAATCGGGATTGCTTTGAGAAAGGTGTCGGCATCTTTATCAGCAAGGCCACTCAACGAATGTTGATTATTCAACAAATCATCTTGCCAGTCTGCTTCTTTCGCCCAAGGCAGGCTCTCCCTTGAGAAGAACACAGCTAGTAGGCCGTTTGTCTCCTTGAGAAAATCTCTAACATGACGATCAAAGGGGCTATCTGTCCAAACCGCGCCCGCACCACCTTGATCGAACACCCGCTCATATTCATCCATAAACAAAACAAAGCGGTCTTTCGGATTCTCCTTAAGATGATGGTTCAAGTCTTGTGCCAACATCCACGGCAACAGCTTTGAGAGCTCAAACGCGGGAAGCAGGTTGCCATCTCTGTAGAGCCTTTGAAGATATTCACGCGTTTGCTCGAGATAGATCTTCTTTCCCTTTTCAATTGTCCATTTTCCAATCCGCCTGAACACAAATCCAAGGCCGGGGATTTCACTAATTGCTTCGCCAACAAGCTCCTTCGCAGTGTCGCTTCCCAACCAATTTGTGACTTCATCGACTGTACCTTCAGCGGCTTTGCTAGAGCGCCCAAGCCAAGGACTGACGAGAGAAGGAAAAGGCTGCTCGCCTCGCGTTCCTTCCCAAACCAGCGCCAATGCCAGATCGAAACAGGGCAAACTCAATCCAGCCTTTGCGAATTCATTCCGGATCCACACCAATAAGAGATCTGGATCTGTTTTTGGTTTGCCATGAAGATCAAGACAGGCACGTCGCAGAAAACTGTAGGAAGGCTCAACTGCACGATCCGTTTTGCGCATCAGTTCTCGGCAAAGGGCTGTTTTACCTTGCCCGCCAGCGCCATAGAATACCCGGATGATTACACTGTAATCTGGGATAGCAAACGCGGCATCCTCAAAGATTTTCTGTGGCTCTTCCCGATCTACAAAAATACGGGTCGCGGAGGGCAATTGGTCTGTTCTAATTGGTGGCATATTTTTATCCCCTCAATGTTTCCTCATCTACAGTCAACGTGATCGATTAGACTTAGCTTGCCAAGACGCTGTAAGCGCCCTGATCATAC
Source organism: Gillisella vitis (assembly GCF_021559775.1). Taxonomy (GTDB): domain Bacteria; phylum Pseudomonadota; class Alphaproteobacteria; order Rhizobiales; family Rhizobiaceae; genus Allorhizobium; species Allorhizobium ampelinum. The sequence continues at coordinate 2,372,191 of NZ_CP056047.1, forward strand.
AATTTCTGATTTCAGCCATGGAGGTTCATCATTGATCGACTGTTTGGGTAGCGGCATGAACACCGCTAATATGTTGAGAACGTCCGTTAGACCCCCGTTAGAAACGGACTAAGGCCCCATCCAGCCTGCATCGCTGCACCACAATTGCAATGCGGGCTTGAAACTTCTCTCCGAGTGCCGCATGTTGGCGCTGTAACCCATTGATGACTGACCGGACCCATGTCCGGTCATTTTGTTTTTCGGCCTCAGGCATGGTCGCTCCATAGAGATTTTGGAGCAGACATGACCACCGCTTCCCAGACCGCCCGCATCGAAGTTTTCCGGCCCGGCACATTCACGCCGATGGAAGGCACGTCGATTACCTATAGCGCCGCTGACCTGAAGGCGGCGGCGGATGCTTACGATCCTGATACCGCCCCTGTTCCTGTTGTCGTCGGTCATCCGGCCACGGACGCCCCTGCTTACGGCTGGGCGCAAAGCTTCGACTATGACGCAAGCAGCCAACGGCTTTATGCGACGGTGGGTGAGATCGATCCGGCGTTCTCGGAAGCCGTGAAGGCCGGGCGCTATAAGAAAGTCAGCCTGTCATTCTTCCGGCCCGAAGCCTCGGCCAATCCTGTTCCCGGCACATGGTATCCGCGCCACATCGGTTTTCTCGGCGGCGCGGCTCCGGCGGTATCTGGCCTGAAGAACGTCCAGTTTTCCGCCCCTGAAGGCAGCGTCACCGTCAGCGCTGATTTCGGAGAGCGCGGCTTTGAAGAGGCTGCCAGCCTGTTTCGCAGCATCCGTGAATTCGTGATCGAGAAGTTCGGCATGGAAGACGCCGACAAGGCTCTGCCCGGTTTCCAGATCGATTGGCTGTCTGAAACCGAAATCCAGCCCCCCGCCAGCCGCCCGGCCTTTGCCGCGCGGCCTGCATCCCAACCACCAGAGAAGAAGGAGCCTGTTGTGGTCCAGACCAATGCCGACTTCGCCGCCCGCGAAGCCGATTTTGCTGCCCGTGAGGCGCGGCTGAAAGAGAGTGAGGCGAAAATCGCCCATGCAGAAAACGTCTCGTTTGCGGAGGGTCTCGTTACCGATTGCAAGCTGTTGCCTGCCTTGAAAGACAAGCTCGTTGCCGTCTTGAACGCCGTTCCCGGTGAAACGACCGTGTCCTTTGCGGCTGGCGAAGCCGCCGTTCCGGTCGCCCAGGCGCTGCGCGATCTTTTGGCCGCACAGCCGAAGATCGTGTCTTTTGGGGCGATGGATATGCCGGAAACGGGCGTTGACGAGAGCGCCGCCTCATTCGCGGCTGATGGTAAGCCGGTCGATCAGGCCGGTCTTGAGCGGCACAACAAGGCGGTCGCCTATCAGCGCCAACATCCCGGCACGTCCTACATGGACGCCGTGCGGGCGGTTGGTTGAGGGAGGGCGAGGATATGCAGTTTTTTCAGTCGGTCCTTTCGGACACAGTAACCGCCACCACACTTTTCGATGCCTATGACCTGATCGACTACAATGACGGCAAGGTGACGACCGACGACGCGCCGGTAAAGGGCATGGCCCATCATCCGGCCACCGAGATCGGCCTCGATGTCGCCGTCATGCTGATCGGCACGGGCCGGGTCCGCGCCCGTGGCGTCGTCACCAAAGGGACAAAGCTGATCTCTGCCGCTGCCGGTGGTGTCAAAGCCGCGCCCGCCAATGCCGCCAATTCGTTTGCCGTGGCGCTAACCGCCGCAGCCGATGGCGAATTCGTCACCATCCTCATCCGTTAAGGACCACCGCACATGACCACTCGCGCTCTCAACCAGCGGACGGCTGCTGTCGTCAATCCGATCCTGTCCACCCATGCCCGTGGCTACCGCAACTCCACCTTCATCGCCAGCGCGCTGTTTCCGCGTGTTTCGATCCCCAACCGTTCCATGCTGGTCATCAAGTTTGGCAAGGAGGCATTCCGCAAGCTCAACACTCGCCGTGCGCCTGGCTCCGCTACCAAGCGGGTGCAATATGGCTATGCGGCGGACCCGGTCTCGCTGGTGCAGGACTCACTTGAAGGCATCGTGCCGACCGAACACCAACAGGAAGCCGAGACAGTGCCGGGCATCGATCTCGGCGCGGGTGCGGTCAATATGGTGCTGGATGTCCTCGACCTCAATCTTGAGATCGATAGTGGACGCATTGCCCGCGACCCGGCCAACTATGACGCCAACCACAAGATGGTGCTGACCGGCGCGGATCGCTGGACCGATCCCGACAGCGATCCGAAGGCAGATCTGGACGAAGCCAAGGAGATGATCCGCCGCTCGATTGGTCGCTATCCCAACACACTCACGCTTGGTCCCAATGCTGGAAATGCCCTCAAGGGCCATCCCAAGATCAAGGAGCAGTTTAAATATACCTCGAAAGACAGCATTTCCACCGACATGCTGGCCGCCTATTTCGACGTCAAGAAAGTGGTGATCGGCGCGGCGGTCTATCTGCCGGAGACCGCCGACGATGCGGCTCTCGCCAATGACGTCTGGGGCGATGATGCGATCCTCGCCTATGTCCCGGAAGCGGGCGACAATTTTCAGGTGCCGTCCTTTGCTTACACCTATGAGCTGACCGGCTATCCGCAGGTCGAACAGCCCTATTATGAGCGGCCTATCAAGTCGTGGGTCTATCCGACCACGGTTGAGCGCCGTCCCATTCTGACCGGAGCTGAAGGTGGATTTCTCTTCCAGAATGCGGGGTCGAAATGAGCGATCTCGTTTCCGTCACCCTAACCGGTCCCGCCAAGATCGACGGGCAACGTAAGCCTGCCGGGGCCACCATCGCCGTCAGCACAACGCTTGCCCTTCAGCTTGCGGCCTCAGGCGTCATTAATCCCGAACTGGCGAAGTCGTTGGCCGAGGCGGTGCAAGACACGCCACTCACGTCGGATTTTAAGGCGGCAGTTGATGCCGAGGTTGCCTTGCAGGTGGCAAAGGCAACCGAAGAAATGGAGGCGGCGCAGGTCCGCATTGTCGAGCTGGATCTGGAGAGCGCGAAAGCACTTGAGAAACTGACAGTCGCGCAAGGAGAGCTTGCCACCGCCCAACGTCGGATTGCCGAATTGGATCAGGAAACCGAGGACCTCACCGCCGATCTGGCGGATGCGATTACCCGTTTGGGCAAGGCATACGCCCGTATCGCCGAACTGGAAAAGCTGCTTGCTCCTGCGCAGGCTTCGCCCGCCGCCGATGCCGCCACCGAAGGCGCGGAGAACAAGCCCGCCGCCAAGCCTGCCAAGGCCACGAAATAAGGTCCGTCCTTAAAACTTCCAAGCCGGACCTTTTGAGCGGGGCGGGTGGCCCCAGCCGCCCCGCTCTTCTTTCGAAACTGGATCTCACTCACCATGACGCGATTTCTAACGGTTGATGACTTTACAGCAGCATTCGGGCTTGCCGAAGTCTCGCAGATCGCGGGCATCGGCAACCTCAATGACCCAGCTGGCCGCAGCCTGGACGTAACCAAGATTGAGGCCGCCATCATCTGGGCCGAGGATATTTTTGTCGGTTATGCCCGCGCCCGCTATCCCGTTATCGAGACGCTGACGCCGGAGGTAACGGCCCCCGTCATCAAGGGCCTGATTGCCGATGTGGCGCGCTACCGCCTGCGGGATAAGTCGGGCGGTCAAGGCCAAGTCGCGGACACCGTTAGAGATCGGCACGACGCTGCCATGGCCAATATCAAGGCCGTCGCGACCGGAAAGTTCGAGCTGCCGATTGCAGGCCTACCCACCAATGGCGAGGCCGGGTCCGTCAGTTCGCAGGCCATTGTGCCGCCGTCGCCGGTTCGCTCGATGCTTTACGGGTGGCGGCCATGACAGATGCACTGATTACGGCCCGGCCCGCAACCGTCATTGAGCAGGTAGAGGATGCGCTGCTTAACGAGCTGAAGGTTAGCGTTTCCGGCCAATGCAAGGTCGAGGCCTTCCCGAACGATCCGGCGCTCTACGATTTCAGCGGACTGCCCGCCGCTTTGCTCATCCACTATGCCGGGTCACGCTTTGCGCCCGCCAAGGGGCCAGCCAACACCACCCAAGCCCGCGCCATGGAATTTTCTCTGGTGCTGCTGGTCCGATCTTTGCGCGGCGAAGGCGGGGCTTATGCCCACCTTGAGGACATTCGCCTTGCCATCCAAGGCCGGGCCTTTGCCGGGGCCGGTCCTGCCATGCTTACCCGCGACCAATTGGACGAGGAAAAAGACGGCGTCTGGCGATGGGAAATCCGCGTGTCCCTGCCGATCCCCGCCGTTGCCCGAAACTACCAGACCCCCGCGCCGTTCATGCGCCCGGCATTTTCTACCCCCTGAAGCCAGCATTTCCACCCCCTGAAGAAAGCCGAGGATATGGCAAAGACACCCACAAGACAGTCCTATCTCTACTCCGGCCCGGTCACGCCGCTCGACATCGAGGGCGAGAGCCGGATGCTGTTTCCTGGCACGTCCTACCGCGACCTGCCGGAGGATCACCCCATCGTCACCAATCTCATCGAGCGAAAGCTACTGGTGGCCGAGACCGTTAAGGCCGAAGCCGCGCCTGCCGTTGCCGATGCCGGTTCGGAAGGAGCCTGATCATGGCCGCAACGTTTCACCACGGCCCGGAGGTCGTAGAACATAAGGACGGCGTGTCGGTCGTCCGCGACGTCAAATCCGCCGTCACCTATGTCAACGGCACGGCCCCAATCCACCTCATCCATGACACGGCGGCAAAGCGCGCCGAATACATCAACAAGCGGGTTGTCATCCGCACCCGCACCGAAGCGGCTGCGGCCTTCGGCGAACACGTCGCGGGCTATACCATTCCCGCAGCACTGGACGCCATCTTTGACCAGGGCGACGGCGGCACGATCATCGTCAACAATGTCTTCGATCCGGACACGCACAAATCAGGCACGACGCCCGATCCGGCAGCGGTGACGGTGCAGGAAATCAATGGCGGCATTTCTGCTGCTGGTGTCGCCAGGGGCTTTTCCGGCGCATACGAATGCTACAACACCCTCGGCTATTTTCCGAAAATCATCATTGCGCCTGGCTATTCGCCATCTGCCGTGGTGCGCTCCGAAATGGATGTGGTGGCCTCCCGCCTCAACGCGATGGCAATCGCCGACCTGCCACTTGGCCTGACCAAACAACAGGCGGCGGAAACACGCGGGACCACCGGCATGGCGAATACGTCCAGCCCCCGCGTGATCCTGACCTATCCGCATGTCGTCATTGAAGACACGACCGGGGCAGCGGAAACCCGACTGGACCCGCTGTCGTCGCGGCTGGCTGGCGTTATCATCGCCACGGATCTCGATGAAGGCTGGCACCACAGCCCATCGAACCGGGAGATCAAGGGCGTGGTCGATCTGGAAACGGCGATCAATTTCTATCCGTCCGACTACCAGAACGACACCAATTTCCTCAACGAAGTGGGTATCGTCACCGCCATGCGCTCGTTTGCGACCGGGTTCCGAACGTTTGGCAACCGTTCGGCAGCTTATCCCTCCTCGTCGCATGCCGAGAACTTCATCCATGCCCGCCGCATCCTGGACATGACCCATGAGTCCGTCATCTTCTACCTCATGAACTACGTGGACAAGATCGGCACCCGCGCCAACATCGAAGCGGTCGAGGAAGGGGTGAACTCCTATCTGCGCTCCAAGCTCGCCGATGGCGTTTTCTACGGCGCAAGCTTCCGCTTCGATACCGCGAAGAACACGGCGGCCCAGATTGCCGATGGGCGGTTCTTCTACAAGTTCGAATGCCACCCGATTGCCGTGATGGAACGGATCACCGTCGATAGTTACGTCGATACAAAGTTCATCGCCGATGCCCTGTCGCTGGCCGCATAAGAGGGACAAACACCATGGCGCGTAAAACCGGACAAATTACCCAGGCCGACTGCTACATCAACGAGGTCGATGTTTGCGGTCGGGTCGCCGAACTGGATATGGGCGAGATCGCTCATACCGAGATCGAGCACAAAACGCTGGGGCAGATCGGCGTCCTCAAACTGCCGGGCCGCCCGGTGGAGGCCATTGAAGGCAAGATCAGCTTCGAATGGCTGGACGAGGAAGTGTCGAGGTCGATCATGAACCCGACCAAGACCCACAAGATACAAATTCATTCGTATGTCGATATTTTCGACGCGGATGGCCTCAACTCCGATCAGTCTCACACACTGATCACCCATATCGGGTTTCAGATGATGAAGACCGGTGGGCGCACCGCCAAGCTAGGCGAGAACCTTGCCCAGGAGCATGACATTTCCATCACCAGCTTCAAACAGTCGGTCTATGGCGGCGAAACGCCGATCATCGAATTTGATGCCTGGAACAACATCTACCGCGTCAACGGCGAGGATGTCTGGCCGAAGTAGCGGCCAGCCTTTTCCACCTTCAGCCTCAAATTTCTAACGCACACCGAGGATTAATCCCATGAGCGACAAAGACACCGCTACCGAATTCAAGGGCGTCCGCGCCAAGCTGTTGGCCAACAAAGCCGCGAAATTCGGCTCTTACGATTTCCCCTTGAAGGAATGCGACGTGACCGCCAGCGTCCCCAATTTCATCAATCACGGCCTCTGGATGCGGGCGCAACGGATCGCCAAGGGTGACACCTCGAAAGCGCAGGCCGCCTTCATCTGCGAGGCGGTGCTGTTCGACGGCGAAAAGCTGACCGTCACGGATCTCGCCGAACTGGTTCCAGCCAGTGACACGCTGGCGCTGATCAATGAGGTCTTCGGTGAGGACGAAGATGAGGGAAAGGAGAAAGCGGCCTGATATTGTCGTTGCCCGTCCAGCACCTCTTCATGATTGAAAAGGGCTGGACGCATGACGATCTGAATGGCATGACGGAATCAGAATTCGGCTGGTGGTATGACGAGGCCATCAAGCTGGAAGAGGCGAAGGCAGACGCCATTCGTGATGCCTCTAAAAGCTGACCGGACACGGGTCCGGTCAATCTCACCTCAAGAACATGCGACCTCTGGCGGGCAACCGACCGGAGGTTTTTTATGCGCTTTGCCATGATTTTCGAGGGCGTGGACCGCGCCACCAAGGTTATGGCAAAGATCATGGCGGCAGAAAAAGCAACCGCTGCCGCTAGCGCCAGCAATTCCAAGAAATCCGCGACTGCTGCCGAAGCGGCCACCAAAGCCACGGAAAAGCAATCAGCGGCAGTTGGCAAGACGTCTTCGGCCTTTCGGGCGATGGGGTCTGCGGCAAAAGGTACATTTTCCGCTGTCAGGTCGGGGGCGCAATCGGCTTTCGGCGCAGTTGCCAACGGCGCGAAAGCTGCCAGCCGAACCGTCCAGGCCCTGCACCGGCAAACGATCCAACTGGCGAAAACCGGCTTCAGCCAGGTCGCGACGGGCGGGCAAAAAGCATTTCGCGGAGTAGCGCTGGCAGGCAGTATCGGCGCTGCCGCTGCCGTCACCTCCTTCGGGGTTGCCGCAGGTGCTGCCACATCCATGGTCGATGTCGCCGCTCAGTTCGAGAAATTCCAGACCATCTTGGAAACCACGGAAGGCTCCAGCGCCAAAGCGAAAACCGCAATGGCATGGGTGGCGGAGTTTGCAGCAAAGACGCCTTACGAACTGTCTGAGGTCAACGAGGCATTCGTGCAACTGCGCACCCGTGGCCTTGACCCGACGAAGGGTCTTTTGAAGACCCTGGGCGATACATCCGCCGCCATGGGAACGCCGCTCAAACAGGCGGTGGAGGCGGTGGCCGATGCGGTCACGGGCGAAAACGAACGCCTGAAGGAATTCGGTATCGTCGCATCCAAGACCGGCAATAAGATCACTTACGAATACACCAATGCTGCCGGAAAAACAGTCAAAGCTTCGGCCAAGGCAACGGATCGCGTCGCCATTCAGGCGACCTTGATGAAAATCTGGAGCGAAAAGTTCGGCGGTGCGATGGAAAAGCTTTCCAGCACCTGGACCGGAATGATGTCCAATCTGGCCGATCTCTGGAGCCAGTTTCAATTGGGGGTCATGAATGCCGGGCTGTTCGACTGGATGAGGGGCAAGCTGAAATTTCTTCTCGACACACTTAATCAAATGAAAGCCGATGGCTCCTTTGATGCCTGGGCAAAAAAGATCTCCGAGAATATCATTTCCGTTTTTGAAGGGGCTTGGTATTTTGCCAAGGGCGTTTGGGAAACCTTCGAAAAGCTGAAAACCTACCTGACTGCCGCTTCAGATTATGTAGGTGGCTGGGAAAATTTGGCGGCTATTCTGGGCGCGCTTGTCTTTGCACCGGCCTTAATCTCTACCGCTGCTGGCTTGGTACAAATCGCCATTGGGCTTTCAATGCTCTCGGCGGCATTGATGGCTAATCCCATCATCTTGATTGTTGCCGCCATCGTGGCCGCCGCCGTAGCAATCTACGTCTATTGGCAGCCGATCAAGGCGTTTTTCGTGGACCTCTGGTCTTCGATTTCAGCAGGGGCCAGCACCGCTTGGACCGCGATCAAGACGTGGCTGGGCTTTGATCCTATAGCTGCCTTGTCCTCGGCCTGGTCGTCTGTCGCTTCGGTGGTTTCGGACGCATGGGATGCACTGCCGCACCTAAGCTGGGAAGAGGTTATCGCCGCGCTCTATTGGGTGAGTTGGATTTCTCCCCTGCGCTGGCTGGATTTCATCCCCGGTTTCTCCTGGGCTGGCATCATTTCCGGGGCGTTGGATTGGGGCCAGTACATCGTCGGCCTCGACTGGACCCGTTACCTGCCGACGTTCAAGTGGCCGGATTTGCCAAGCTTCAACTGGCCTGACATTCCCATGTTAGAACTGCCATCGCTGCCAGATGTTGCGGGATGGATCGGAGCCTTTGGCGATAAGGCCATGGTGGCAATAGAGGCGGTTTCTTCGCGCCTTGGCGGTGCGTGGAGCAAGGTCAAGTCTGCCTTCTCTTTTGGCGATCAGGAAGCAAAGGTCGCCGTTACCGACCCTGCCGCTATCAATGCCACAGCAGCGGCGACCGCTGCCTTGAAAACCGATATGCAGGCCGTCGCGGCTATCGACACCAGCGTCGCCATGGAAAAGCTTCAGGCTGTTGACGCCGCCGCAAAGGCTATTCTGCCCGCCGTAACCGCCGCGATCCGGCAGACGGAAACCTTCCTGGCTGGCGTTTCATTCTACAATCAGGGCGCATCCCTGATGGACACGATGGCGGCAGGCATTCGCGCCCGCTCTGCCGTCGCCGTGGCTGAGATTGCCAAGGTGGCGCAAACGATGCGCGATCATCTGCCATCGTCCCCCGCCAAGATCGGCCCGCTGTCCGATATCCACCGGTTGAAGTTTGGCGAGACCATTGCCGGTTCTATCCGCGCCGAGCCGATGGTGAAGGCTATGCGGACGGCAGCGTTGGCCACAACGGGAGCGGCGGCGATAACCGCGCCTGCCATGGCAGCACCCAATATCACGCCCGCGACGGTCGCTCCGGCCAGTGCCGCCAGCCCGGTATCCAGCCAAAGCCAGAGCGAGGTAGCGCGGTCGCAGATTGCCCGCATGTCGGTGCAAGCCGCACCACAATCTGCCAGCGCCGCCGCACCTGTCACCCTGCAATTCAGCCCAACGCTGACCATACCCGCGCAGGCTGGCCAGGGCACCGACATGAAAGCCGAGTTTGACAAGATGATGCGCGACAGCGCCCGCCAGCTCGCCGACCTGCTGGACGAAGAACAGCGCCGTCGCGCCCGGAGGAATGTATGATCTATCTTCTCGGCTCCATCCCGCTCGGTATCGATCCCGTCACGGCTCCGCTTGCTCAAGAATTTTCCTTTGCCAACACCTTTGCCCAACATGCCCCGACACGGGGCAAGCCGGTGCTTCAGGAAATCGGCGAGGAATTGGATACGCGCAACTTTTCCTTCTTTTTCTCGGAGGAGTTCTGCGAGCCAGCCGATGAACTGGCGAAACTTGAAGCCGCCTTCGCGTTAAAAACTCCGATGCCGCTTGTGCTGGGCAATGGGTCGTTTGACGGTAAGCGCTGGGTCGTTGAAAGCCTTTCTGGCCGGATCATCAAGACCAATCGCAGCGGCTCGCCCGTGCGGATCGAGGCAACGATTGGTCTTTTGGAAGACCCGATTGCGGGCGGCCTGTTCAGCCTGATCACGTCTATCGCCAAATCACGAGCGCCAGCCCTTTCCGGGTCGGCTTCCTCAAACCCTGAGGTGAAGAAATGACCGAGCTGACGGGCGATTATTTCGAATACACCACCATCGCGGGCGACCGGTGGGATACGCTGGCCTATAGCTATTATGGCGATCAGTATAAGCAAACCGTGCTGATCGAAGCCAATCGCCACCTTTATCTCGACACGCTCACCGTGCCGCCCGCGATCCTGCCCCAAGGCGTGAAGCTGAAGATCCCCGTCATTGCCGAGACCGCGACCAATGCCGATGTGCTGCCACCGTGGAAAACGGCAAACCCAACCTATGGAGCAAGCTGATGGTGTCGCGGCCATACTTCTCACTGATCTATCAGGGCGTAGACATATCCTCCGAACTGGACCCGGAAACCACGTCCATCACCTATACCGACAATCACCACGGCAAGGTGGACGAAATCGACGTGGCCGTCCAAGACAAGGATGGACGCTGGAAAGGATCATGGAAGCCAGAGCCCGGCGACAAGATGACCTTGACCATCTTTGACGGCCTGGGCGGCATGTTACCCTGCGGTGATTTCGAGATGGACGAGCCGGAGGCAGAAGGCGACCGGGGCGGCGACAAGATGACCATTCGCGGGCTGGCCGCGCCGATCTCCAAACCACTGCGCACCGCCAAAACCCGCGCCTTTGAAAAGCAGACCTTACGCGCCATTGTATCGAAGGTAGCGCAGGAAAACGGCCTGACACTTGAAGGCGAGATCGAAAGCTTGAATTTTGAACGGGTCACGCAGCGGCGCGAACGGGACCTGGAGTTTCTAACGCGGCTGGCGGAAGACACCGGCCATTATTTCACCGTACGGGGAAAGCGGGCGATATTCACCTCCATCAAATCCGTGGATGGCAGGGCGGCGGCGCTGACGATCAGCCTCACGCAGATCGGCACGACCCTGACGCGCTACCGGCTGAAGGAGCAAACCGCCGAGACCTATTCCAAGGCCAAGGTGAAGCACATGCATGACCGGGACAAGGAGCTGATCGACGAGGAAGAGGAAGACAGCAACGTCAAGACCGGCGACACGCTCAATATTACCGGGGAGCGGGTTGAAAGCCCGACCCACGCCAAAGCCATGGCCCGCAGCCGTATGCATTTCAAGAACCGTAAACGCCGCTCCGGCTCTATCTCGCTGGTGGGCGATGTCCGCGCCTTGGCCGGTGTGGTGGTCGATATGGCCGACTTCGGCAAATATTCGGGCCGCTACCTTATAGACCGCTCCACCCACAGCATGTCGCGCAGCGGCTACACAACGGATGCGGAGTTGGTCGATGCGCGCAAGTGACGAATACCGGCAAAATCCGACCGTGCGGCGCGGCGTCGTCGTGGACCGCGACCCGAAGACCATGCGGGTGAAGGTACAGTTTCGGGATGAAGACGCGGTGGTGACGCAATGGATTGACGTGGTGGCCAAATCCGCCACCGGCGTTTCCGCCTTCCAGATGCCGGGCCAGGGTGACGAGGCGTGGTGCGCCATGGATGCCAAGGGAGAGGCCGGATGCCTGATCGGCTCCCGCTACAACTCCAAGGATGCGCCGCCCGCAAACAGCAATGACGTGACGGCCATTACCTTTCCGGGTGGCTCCATCGTGATCGACACCGCCAACGGCAATATGACCGTTAAATCATCCGGCGCGGTGACGGTCGAGGCAGCGGGCGATGTGACGATCAAGGCCGCAAATATCGTGTTGGAGAGTGGGAGCTTGACCCACAATGGTAGGAATGTGGGTTATGACCACGTTCATTCCGGGGTCATTCCGGGCGGGGGGACGACTGGTGGGCCGGTATGACCTGAAACTGGTTCTTGACCGTTTGGTCTATTTGCTCAAAAGTTGCCCTTAGCTGACCCAATAAATACCTGTTAGCTTCAATCCTTACTGGGGAAGATAGCCTAGCTTGAATATTTATCATCTGCGAAAGCAGCTCCTGCAACTCTCGACTTTGTAAGAAGCTCCATGAGTTCGAGTCAAAACTGATCTCTTCATTAAGCGTTCCGGAAACAAATTCTACCGCATTTTTTATAATCATCACGGCAAGTGATTCCATATCTTTTTCTAGTGCGGCGGCATTACACAACGTCCAGCAAACTCCGTGATCTTGCCAGGTTGGTGGTTCCTCATCACTGTTTAAATATGAAATTGGAACCCATCTCTTGTCTCGAATGGATAGTCCATCAGTCCGCCGTAAATATCCATGAAAGGATTTTACCATTTCATGGAATTCAGAATCGGCTTGCTGCTGCTCTTTTAGGGTCCTTTCAGCTCTAAGTATCTCCGTCTGTTCGCTAAAAAGGAGCGTTGAAGCCTTTGTCTCAGCTATCTGTTGGCGCGCCACCTCAAGTTGCTCCTTCATCACCTGCTGAGTTTCATTGATTTCATAACGCTGCGCTGCAAGCTCCATGGCCTGAATTATCAATGCGCCAGCCAAAAAGATGAAGGCGAGTGGTGCAAATGCGCCTCCAAGCGCGTCGCCGATATTATTGGTTGGAAGGGCTGCAAGACAGTCCTGAATAAACCAAAATCCCGTATAGTTTTTGCAGTCCTTCGAAATGGCGAGGAGATGCACACAGTACCCAGCGTAACCAGCACCCGTCACGCAGACAGCAGCAACGATCAAACCACTGGGTATTTTAAGCCACCATGGACGCTTGCCTGTTTCGGCCTCTATATGTTTTGCGTTGCTCATAACCTTGCCCTTTCTCGATAGATTCGTTAGCTTGGTTGTAGCAGAAATCACTTCTCGCCAAAGCTGACCGGACCCATGTCCGGTCATTTTCGTTTCCGCTCCCCGCTACCTTGTCGGCATGATCGACAAGGATACCATCACCCACCGTCACTGGTCCCTGCAAGTGGGCCGCCTGAACCCGGAAACGGGCGTGAGCGCTGACGTGTTTGGCGCGGTGGTTCTGGCGCTGGACGACCTTCACCAGTCGATTGCCAATATCATCATGACGCCGAAGGGTTCGGTTCCGACCGAGCCGGAAAAGGGCTGCGATGTGCTTTCCGCCATCGACAAGCACCCTGACGTGGGCGTCCCGATCCTGACGCGGGAAATCACCGATGCGCTGACCATCTGGGAGCCGCGTATTGTGGTTCAGAAGGTCACGGTGACGATGACCGCCTATTCGCATTTCAAGACGCAGGTCTCCTGGCGTCCTATCGAAAGCGTCATGGACGAGCTGCTGATGACGGAGGTCACCTATGGCTGATCCCGTCAAGCGCACGATTGAGGATCTCCGCGCCAATGGTGCGCCGTCTTTCTTCGAGCGCGATCCGTCCGTTCTCAAGGCGACCTATAAGGCCAAGTTCGAGGAAATTACCGGTCGCACGCTCTACCCGGCGCAAACGGAAATGTACCTCATTGAGGTGCTGGCCTATGCCCATTCGCTGCTGGCCGAGGCCGCCCAGACCGCCACGCTGCAAAACACCGCCGTCTTTGCCGAGGGTGTGCATCTGGAAAATCGCGGCGCGGACGTCTCTACCTTCCGGCTTCTGGCGCAGCCTGCCAGCACAACATTGCGCTTTACGCTTTCGGCGGTCCGGGACGTCGAGACCGCCATTACGAAAGGTACGCGGGTCGCCTCCGGCAATGCCGCGACCTTTGCCACAGACGCCGATCTGATCATTCCAGCTGGCGCACTGACCGGCGATGTGGCCGCTACCGCTGAGGCCACCGGGGCTGCCTGGAACGGTTTGGCTGTCGGGACGGTCAAAGACATTCTCGACCCCGTGGCCTATGTCACCAGTGCCGCCAATATCACGGTGGTTTCTGGTGGCTCTGACATCGAGGACGCCGAGCGGTTTCGGCTGCGGGTGGTCAATGCGCTGTTCACCATCGCCAAGACCGGCCCGAAAAACGGCTACCGCGAACATGCCCTGGCCGTCGATCCCGATATCATCGACGTGGCCGTGGTGCGCCCGGAGCCGGGCAAAATCAACATCTATCCGCTGATGCGCAGCGGCCTGCCGAGTACCGAGCTGAAGGCGGCGGTGCTGGCCTATCTGGACCCGGAGACATTGCGGCCCATGGGCGACGATGTGACGGTCCTGTCGCCGGAACCGGTGGATTTTAATCTGAGGCTGACAATACGGAGCACCTCGGCAATTCCCGGCCTTGAGGCTTCCTGCCATGCCGCAGCGATTGCCGCCTTCACGCCCTATACTCAAAGCCTTGGGTCACAGGTCGCACCATCAGCGATTATCGCTGCGGTCAAAGCGGTTTCCGGCGTCACTGACGTGGTCCTGACTAGCTTTGCTTTCACTGATTTGGCCGCGCACCAGTTTGCAAGACTGGCCTCGCTGACATTCAATATGGTGGTGAAGACCGATGTCTGATCTCATCCCCGCCGATCTGGTGACACCCGGCGTCAATGACGAGCGTTCCCGCGCCTTCGCTGCCACGCTTTCGGCCATTCTCGGCGGCTTCCAGACCTCCGCATTGCTCATTCAAGACCCGCTGACGGTTGACGCCAAGCTGCTACCGATCATGACCATCGAACTTGGCATGAGCGACTTCATGACGGCGGGGCTGTTAGAGACCCATGTCCGGCAATTGCTGGCTCGTGCGCCAGATATTCACGCGATGACCGGCACGGTGGCCGGTGTTCGCCGAGCGCTTGGGGCCTTGGGTGTCACCGTGGATTGGGTTCAATGGTGGCAAAAACAGCCGCCCAGCCAACACGACACCCATGAGGTCGTGGCCTATGTCAACGAACACCTGCTGGAGGGCCAGGAGGCATTGCTGACATCAGAGACGCAATATGCGGTTCTGAAGGTGATTCGCGCCGTGCAGCGCTGGTCGCAGGAGATCAACTTCAAGCTTGGCGTCGGTTTCGCCGCTTCGGCTGGGCTGGCTGGTGCCATACAGACCGCAACCGTCCTTAAGCCTTCCGCCCAGGCGGTCACGGCCATGCCTGAGGCGCGGATCGGCGCGGTAAGCACCGCCGCCACCGCCCATGTGTTGCGCCCCTCGGCCAATGCGATCTCGCAACACCCGCTTGCTGCACTTGCCGCTTTCGTCGGCTGTTCCAGCGTTCAGTTCCTTTCCGCCAGCATGGATGCGCGCACATGAAAGCTCTTGTCCCAGTTCTGACCCGCGCCGGTATGCGCGCCGTCTTTAACGCCAGCCGCGACGGCCTATCGGCCAAGGTCTCGCATCTCGCCTTTGGCGATAGCGCCTATTCGCCGACCGGCGACGAAACGGCGCTCAAATCCGAAAAGGTCCGCATCCCGATTGCAGGCGGTAGCTGGGTCGGTGGTTTCACAGTCCACATGACCGGCCTGCTCGATGCCGGACCGAGCTTTTGGATCAAAGAGTGCGGCATGATCCTATCCGATGGCACACTTCTCGCCGTCTGGTCCGATCCGGCCACGCCGCTGGCCTACAAGACAGACGGCGTTCCCATCGTCACCGCTTTCGATCTGACCCTGGAAGCTCTGCCAAAAGGTGCCGTCACCGTCCAGGCCGGGAGCGTGGACCTGTCGCTGTTTTTTGGCGTGGAATTCGCCCGGATCGGCACGGCCATCACCGACAATTTCAACCGGCATATGGCGCAGGCGGCAGAGCTTGCCGAGCTGCGGCGACAAATCGCCTCCATCAACGCCCGTATGCGCTAACACCTAAGAGGACCGGACATGAGCCTGACTGAAGACATTGCGCAATTGGTTGCCCGCACGAATGCACTGCTGAATACATTTGAAGCCAAGGAAGCGGCCATTAGCGCCGCAGTACAGGCTGCGGTCAATACGGCAGCATCGACCCGCCGTGACGTATGGGTTGACCCTGTAAAGGGTAACGACGCCAATACGGGGCTAACGCCTGCGACTGCTTTCCTGACACTGGACCGGGCAATCGAAGCAACGGCACACGCAAGCGCAGTGTTCATCAACTTGCTTGGTGACGTGACCATGCGAAAGCGCATTACAACCTATTCAACGGTCCTCTCTATTCAGGGCATGGATGGCGTGAACGAGCTCAATCGACCGCTTCGAAAAATCAGTTTTGCGCCTTTGGCCAGCAATTCGCCCAACGCTTATAGCAATACATTTAGCGCGGGAATTGAAATGGCATCGCGCCTCGGGATGCGGACCGAGGCTATTCAGTTCGTCATTCCTGACATGCCCTCAACCACAACAACACGCAACATATTCGGTATCCACTTTGGCATGACTCTTACAATGCGCACCGGTGGAATTTACTGCGACAATGCCGCGACCGTAGCGGTTCTGTTCTCACCCTGGTTCATGGGGCCAATCGACCTCTGGCTATCCGATGTCACGATTGGAACCAATGCTCGTGGCCATATCCTAGATAGCGTTGCCGCGAACGCCGACCCTAACGCTACCAAGTTCTACCGGTCCAACGTAACAGCTCTTTAGGAGGCTATATCAATGTCAGTCGATGCATCTCTTCTCATTCCGACAGCAACTGCTTCGCTGTTGAGTGTTGAATACAAGGGTGAGCTTTTTATTGGCTCCACCGCCGCTAGCCTCGCCGAGGCCGGTGTCCCGGACACCGTTATAAAGGACGCAAAAGCACTTGCGCACCGAGAAGCCGTCAAAGCCGAATGCCGCCGCCGTATCTATGCGGTCGGCTCATCCGAGGCGCAAATGAACGTCACGTCGATGACCGCTGCCATCAGCGCCAAAACGGCGGCCAACCGCACTGAAGAAGAAAAGGCCATCGTTGCCGCCGCCAGCCAGTCCATCGAATGGGTGACGGCCATGCGTGGACGGTTCGCGGAATTGGCTGACGATCTCGACGCGAACTATTTGGCCGACGCAAGCTGGCCGGAATGCCCGCAGGCCGTGATGGATCTCTATGCGCAGTTCTGACCTCGCATAGCTGCCGGGTGCCGGGGCAAAGCCCCGGAAGACGGGTCTAGTTTGGCGACCGGCCCGTCCGACATCAAGCACGCTCAACTGTCCACCCGTTCTGCCCGAAGGCAGAGCGCGGTCATAATCGGAATCTTGAGCGTTAGAAAATGAAAAATATCCGTTGCGGCACATGCACCGCCCTTTTGTTCAAAGCAGGGCGGGCATTCGCCGGGGACATCGAAATCAAGTGCCGCCGTTGCGGCACCATCAATCACTTGAGGCCAGCCGAGCCCGTACCAGATCGCCAGGAGCGGCCAAACGGAGAAACGGCTTATAATGCCAACTGAAACTGACCTGCCGCCATTGCCGCCTCAAGCCCAAAAGGCCCCATCCGGTCTGCGTTACCGCGAGCAATACGGTGTGATCCTCGTTTGCGAGGATGAAGATGCCCAGGAGCGGCTTTACGGGGCTCTTGCCGACATTAAGAAATCCAAGATCAAGGTCGTTGTCACATGAGGCTTGATATCATCAATTCCTGCCCGGACTTTGACAGCTATCGTGCCGCACGGGTCAAATCTCTGTTCAACGTCGAGGATGCCAGCCGCTTTGAGCTGACGGCAGACCTTGATATTGATGATATGGACTGCAGCGTCGGCCTGATCGTCGGGCCTTCAGGATCAGGTAAAACCTCGCTCGGTCGGCAAGTGTTCGAGGCCGACCGCACGGCCAGCCTGGAGTGGCCGCAAGATCGACCAATTATCGACGTGATCGCCCATGATGGCGATTTTGATGATGCCACTGCTGCTCTGGCTTCGGTCGGGCTTGGTTCGGTTCCGTCTTGGCTGCGCCCCTACCACGTCCTTTCTAACGGCGAGAAATTCCGGGCAGACCTTGCTCGGATCGTCTGTGATCAGCCGCAGGAGATCGTCATCGATGAGTTCACCAGCGTGGTGGACCGGCAGATTGCCAAGATCGGTGCGCTGGCCTTCGGTAAAGCATGGCGGCGCACCAAAGGTCGCGCCGTTCTGCTGTCTTGTCATTACGATATTATCGACTGGCTCGACCCCGATTGGATCTACGACACGGCAACGGGTGTCTTCACCGGGAGGTGTCATCGGCGACGCCCTGCGATCACTCTGGAAATCCGCCAGACCGGTTGGGAATGGTGGCGATATTTTGAGCCGCATCATTATCTGAAAGTTCCGAACGCCATTGCAGCGCGCTGCTATGTTGGCTTCGTGGATGGTCAGCCCGTTGCGCATCTTGCGATGTCAACCCGCCCTGGTTTGACCGAGGGTCGCGCCTGCCGCCTCGTCGTTATGCCGGAATGGCAAGGGGCGGGCATTGGCCTAAAGTTCTTGAATGCCGTTTGCGCCGCATGGCGTAGGGGGCAAAATCCCTATGCACTGCCGCTACCGACCCTGATCAACACGTCTCATCCCGGCCTGATCAAAGCGCTTCGCCGTCATCCCCTTTGGGCGCAGGTCTCAGTTTCGCTCTATGGAAGCACAAAGGCCCGAAGCGCTGCCGGCATTTCAAGATCGGCCGGACGCATCAAGGCAGGCTACGGCGGTCACTTTCGGGCGGTGCAAGGGTTTCGATATGTAGAGGGCGTGGGCTGATCTTTATTAAAATGTTGCACTTCAATTGTTTTTTAGATGCTGTTGGTTGTCAAAGTTCTTGAACCTATTCCACCACGGTAAGACGTCGGCCATATTCATAGGAAAACTCTTCGGCGTCTGCTTCGTCGGTAACTCGCGTGCGATACTGGGCAAGCTGTAACCGCTAAATTTTTCCGTTGTCGCCTTGTCTAAAACGATCAGAAAATCACTCAAGTCAGTCTGAGCGAGTGTTTCATTGAGTTCCTGGATAGATGCAAAGATTACCATCCGACGGTCACTTTCAATGATATCGGGATCTTGATCCGCCATCTCCGCTGCTCGCGCCAATACAAATGGCCGAAGCCTTTCAGCCATTTGCATCCAGGCGTCCATTGTGAGAACGATGCCGTAAGCATTTGGATGCACCCTATGTAGGGTGTACAATCCCTGTCGAGCGTGAGAGAAAAATCGCCAAAGTTGAAAAATTCCCTTTGCTATTTGCTCCAGATTTTTTTGTGCAGCGGTAATGGGATCATCGGAGAACTGGGCGTCGAACTTTAGTTTTGTGGCTTTACATTCAACAGCCACCATGATGTCTTTCTCGTTCTTAATTAGGCAGTCTGGGGCCTCTTTCTGTGCCGCCTTCGTTGGCCCATAATTTGGGCCTTTAAACGCGTCGATAGACGGATAGTAGGCTTTGAAAAGTTTGCATACATAAGCTTCAAATCGAGCGTTAGCTTCGGCGAGTATCGCTTGGGGGCCTTGCCTAATATCATAATACAGGCCTGCTGTAGCGCGGTGCATTATTAGGCCTGGTAACGGAGCGCAGTAGGTCACTCTTGAATCAGCACAGCCTATTATGGGGGTCGCTCGTAGAACGCTCGGCATGTAAGCGGTTCTGAGAGAACCGCCGCGACTGCTTCTCGCTCTTTGGTTTCCTTCCAAAGCCTTATTTCGAGCCTCGTCCAATGTGATGCTTTGTAATTTAAGCGCCTTCGAAAGAGCCTGTGGCTGAAGATTCAGTGCCGATATATCTGGTGCCTCCATCCAAGGCTTTTGCCGACTAGAGTGCCAAAGAGAAATGCTTAAAAGTATGAAGTCGCTGATCGAGATCCCGGTCGTTCTCTCGAAAAAAGAAGCGCTTTCGCCTTGCCCGTATACGTATGCATATCGATACAGTTGCTCGCTGTTATAACCACGTTGCCAAAAGAACTGCCGCTGGCAGTTCCGATAGAGTTCGGCCATCACATCCCCATTGGCGTCAAACTTGACGTACTCTACATCCTCTATCGTCCGTAGTAGGTTGATTTGTCTCGCGATAGATTGAAACTCTATGATATTAGTGCGGTGATGCCGACCAATGCGTAATCTGTCTTTCGGTGTGACAAGAAGCGAGGTTATAAGCGTCTCAAGCTCCCATTTATGGATTGCATAAGGGGAGCTTATGTTACGAACGGCGGCCTCTTTTGGATAGCGGATATATTTTTGCGCGATCTTCTCGGCTCCCGATTGAAGAGCCTGCACTGCCCAGAAGAGTGTCAAGCAGTCCAAATCGTTGGCGCGTTCTAACCATGTTCTGAAACGCCGTTGAGCCAAATCCAGTTTTGCACGACTGTTATCTAACATCGTATAGGGCGTCCTTTAGAGTTTTCGCTAATTCACATATCGCAATGTCTTTTTAGGAAAATCTACAGGAATTTTTCTCATCGGTTGCTATCTGTGAATAGCATTTAGCTCCTGAAACCATCCGCTACATCCTTTCTGCCAAACCACTCTGGCCTCCAGTTAATGCCGCTAACTGAAGCGCTAAAGTTCTCATGTAACAATTCTAGCTAGGAACCGTGTTAAACGCCTAGCCGCGCAGCAATGGTGATTATGTTTTCGTGTGACAAACCTAGCGCTGATTTGTGCCAAAGGTCGCGCCGCGCCACATCAACGAATTATACAGCAGATATAAAACCTTACAGCGCCGTGGAAATTTGCAAATTTAATGAAAATGGCGCACCCGACAGGATTCGAACCTGTGACCTTTGGAATCGGAATCCAACACTCTATCCAGCTGAGCTACGGGTGCGTTCAGATGAGCACTTGTGGTGCGAAGCGGTACATAGCCTAGTCTGGTGGCCGCATCAATGGTGAATTTGTGTTCGATCCACAGAAGCCTGCCTGCCGAAAAAGGCACCTCTAAAATAAGAGATTGTGGATATAGATGTTTTACTCCTATATTGTTTCAGGGAGAAATCGTTCAATTAAAGAATTATCTTGTACCCTTATGTTAAGAAGGGTAAAGATGAACTGTTATTGAGAGTCAGAACATGCCGGATTGTGGGATCGGGCATTGGTCACGGGAGGTTTGTAGTCTAGGGGCATGAGCAATCAACATTTTATTGGTGAGGGCGCCGGTGTTCGACAAGGGGTTGTCGATTATTCCGGGCTAGCCTATTCACTCGGCTTTCGCGTTAGGCGCGCACAACTGGCCATTTTGCAGGACTTTCAGGATGTTCTCGGCGGTCATGATATCCGGCCAGCTGATTTTTCCGTTCTGTCGATTATTGCCGGTAATTCCGGAATGAAACAAAGCGACGTCGCCTCGACGCTGGCGATCCAGCGGGCCAATTTCGTCGCGATCGTCGACGGACTGGAAGACAAGGGCCTTATCGAGCGCCGTCGCTCGGATACGGACCGCCGCGTCTATTTTCTTCACCTGACGTCCAAGGGTTCGGCATTTCTCGAAGAGCTTTTGCCCAAGTGGCGCGAGCATGAGGAAAAATTCATTGGTCGGCTTGGCGGATCGGAAAAACGCGATCAGCTGATTGAATTGCTGAAGTCGATTTCTGAGTAATGGTCAATCAGACTCAGGTCCGGTGTCATATCCGGACCTGAGTTATCGCATTGAAATGCGGCTTCATTTTTTCCATGAAAATTTCGGCTATCGCCTGCCTGGCCCGACGAACAAGAGCTTTTCCCTAACGCTTGGGTTTTCAAGCACTTAGGTTTTCAAGCACTTGAGTTTTCAAGATCTTGTCTTCAGGGCCTGGTCTATCAGTTGATTGGCAATGGTCATCCGTGTATGAGCCGCGTCCGCAAATAACGGATGAACCAGGTCCGGGTGATTGAGCTGCGCAAACGCTCTCCGCTTCGCTTTCAAGCTTGAAGCCTCGTCATTATCAGCAATACCCAGATCCTCCGCGACTTCCTCCGGCGCAAGACGCGCGAGGTAGGCGGGCATTTCAGGGGGAGCCACCTCCTCCTCAGCCAATTCTGCCTCGGAAACAGGCTCTTCATCCGGCATCAGCTCGAGATATTGCTCTTGCGCCCACGCCGCGGCGGCTTGTGGCACGTGGCTGTTTTCCTGAACGAAGCCGGTATTCAATCCAGAGACGCGGTAGTGATTGACCTCACCCTCACGTTCGGCCTTTTCCGCCTCTTCGTTGGAAAGCCGCTCGACGACGGATTGAAAGATCGATTGTCCAAACAACATCGCGCCTGTCCTGATTTGCCAAGAACTCTACAGCACAACGGACAGAACCGGAATTAGTTTCCAAGAGCGGCACGACAACAGCGGTAAAAGCTAAACGATCAGCCTGACGGAGCCGGAGGTTCGTCCTTCCTCCAGGTCGGCATGGGCCTGCGCCGCTTGCGCCAAGGAATAGCGCGCGCCTTCCGGCAGGCTGAAACCGGCTTTCAGCACCTCGAACCACGCTTCAGCTGCTCGCCGGTATGCATCCCGATCGGCAAGGAGAGAAATAATGCTCGCCCGAATGAGCGATCGATTGACAAGGCTCATGGGATCGATGAGCGGCAAGGCGCCTGCGGTTTGCCCTATTGACGCCACCAGTCCGAATGGACGCACTGCGCGCAGGCTTCCGGCAAGGGTATCGCCACCCACACCATCGATGACCAGATCAACGCCCCGACCCTTCGTCAGTCCCAACGTCACGTCGACAAAATCGCTTTGTTTGTAAAGGACAGCATGGTCGAGGCCGTGTTGTGTCGCAAGCTCGGCCTTTGCCTGCGATCCAACGGTGCCGATGACTTTCGCGCCCTTCTTCTTGGCCCATTGCGTCAGGATCAGGCCAAGCCCACCTGCCGCAGCATGAACCAGAACCACCTGCCCCGGCAACACATGCCCAACGGTTTCAAGCAGCATATGCGCGGTCAATCCACGCAGAAACGATCCACCGAGAATCTCGTCATCAAGCTCCGCAGGCGGCTTTACGGCGATGGAGACCGGGATGATCCTGCTGGCCGCATAGCTGCCGGCTGGCAATCCTGCATAGGCCACCCGGTCGCCAACCTGGAAATCGGTAACGTCATCGGCCACCTCTTCAACCACGCCCAAGGCTTCCACACCCGGCACCGCCGGTAAGGGCAAAGGATAGGCGCCGCTCCGGTGATAGATGTCGATATAATTGACGCCGACCACCGTCTGCCGCAGGCGAATTTCACCTGGCTTGAGAGAAACGATGTCACGAGAAACTGGCTGCAAAACATCCGCTGCGCCAGGATATTTAAATTCCATGACCAAAGTCATCGGCTCACTCCCTGTGTGTCGCACCCTCGCTGTCATACCAAGGCTTCTTGCCAAGCATTGTGGTATTCCATTTTCAGACATCTCAAGGCGAGGTGCATTTGCATCTTTGTGCATTGGTATATCTGGTAGGCTCATGTGCAATAGTGCATATTTCTGCACAGTACATGTGGAGAAATACACAAGTGAACTGGGATGATTATCGGTGCTTCCTGACCCTCGCCAAAACGGGTAGCTTCTCACGGGCAGCACGCCTGCTTCACGTCGATCACACCACTGTCGGCCGGAGGGTTGCGGCATTGGAGGTGGATCTCGGTATAAAGCTGGTGGAGCGGCTGGCGAGAGAAGTCCGGCTGACGGCAGAGGGTCATGAGCTGGCGACCCTGGGACTACCTATCGAAGAAGCAATGGCCAGCGTCGAACGGGCGGCGGCAGGCGGCGGTGCAGCATTGGCGGGACCTGTGCATATTTCCGCGCCACCCGGTCTGGCATCGCTCTTGCTGGCACCGAAACTGGTTTCCCTGCATCGCCAGTATCCCGACATCAAAATCACGATGTCGAGTGACAAGGATTTTGCAAATCTCAATCGGCGCGAAGCGGATATTGCACTACGATTGTCGCGCCCACTCTCGAACGGACTTGTCACCCGCAAACTCCGCGACATCCCATTCTTCTTTTTCGCAAGCCACACCTATGACATCGCGGAGGATGACTGGGAATTTATCACCTATCTTCAGGCGGATGATATTTTGCCGCAACAGAGCTGGTTGATGCAGCATATCGGGTCGAGAACCATTGCGCTGCGATGCAGTGATGCCGCGAGCCAGGTTCAGGCCGCCGCGTCCGGCCTCGGCGTGGCACTGTTGCCGGACTATCTTGGATATAATGATACCCGTCTCAGGAAATGCCCCAGCCGGCTCACGCCGCCACGGCGCGAATTATGGATGGTGGTACATGACGATATTCGCCACGCACCACGGGTGCGGGTCGTGCTGGATTTCCTGATCGGCATACTCACCGCCACGCAAGATCTCGAATTGCCACATGCATCAGAGGCTTGAGACATTCGAAACCGGAATGGTAATTATCCAGCAGACTTAAAGTGTTACAGCGCCGCACGTTTTATAAAACGCACGGCGCTGCAAAGAGAGCCTCCCACCGCAAGCGGCGGCAACTCCTGCCTTCACCCCTGGCTCTGCGACTGGCTTTGACCGGTTTCCGCGACGCTCACCGTTACGGACATGTCTTCGCCCGCCAGGCCGATGCGCATGCCGGAAACTGGTGCTGCGTCAGCGTAGGACAGGCCAGAGGCAAGCCGCACATAGCGGGCATCCGGGCAGACATTATTGGCGGCATCGAAGCCGACCCAGCCGAGTGATGGAAGGTGTATTTCGGCCCAGGCATGGGTTGCCGTCTGCTCTTCGATCCCTTCCATCATCAGATAGCCGGAAATATAACGGGCTGGCATGTTCATCAGCCGGGCGGCAGAGATCATGATATGCGCATGATCCTGGCACACGCCGATCCCCGCCTCCAGCGCCTGTTCGGCGTTCGTCTCGGTGGTGGTCGTCCCCGTCTCATAGCGCACCTGTTCATGCACACGGGCCATCAGGTCGTGCATCCTGGCCAGTTCGTTGTCCCCCGCCAGGCTTTTGACCAGATCGCGCACCAGCTTTCCGGCCTTGGTGCGCGGCGTATCGCGCAGATAAAGCCAAAGCGGCACATAGCCGGTATGAACGCCAAACACGCCAGCGCGATCCTCGGTTTTCACCTCGCCTGAGGCGACGATTCGCACGGACTTGGCTTCCCCTTCAAAGGACACCAGATGAGTGTGATTGCCGAACTGGTCGTTGAACCCGGCCTCGACATTGGCACCATCCACCACGATCGTCCAGGACAGCACGTGCAGGCCAGGGTTTTCGATCGGGGTCAGCCTGAGCCGCTGGAGCGAGAACTGCACCGGCTCGTCATAGCTATATTCCGTCACATGATTAATTTTCAGACGCATCGCTTGTGCCCCGCTCAACTGTAGAATCGGTAGCCCTCGGTAATCTCATGCCCCAACCGGTTGTTGCGGGAAATGAAATTATCGAGAAACTCGTGCAGGCCCTGATCCATGATCCGGGTGATGTTACTGGAGCGCAGCGACGCACGAATGCTATCGGCTGTTTCATGGGCGGGCAGCCGCTCACCATATTCCTTGCCGATATAGGCAAGATTACTGACGATCTTCTCATAGCAATAGGCCAGAGACCGTGGCATCTGTCCATTGAGGATCAGAAAATCGGCAATATTGGCAGCAAGATAGTCGCCATCATAGACCCAGCGATAGGAGCGATGCGCCGAAACCGACCGCAGGATCGATTCCCATTGGATATTGTCCAGCGATGAACCGACCTGATTTATCGAGGGTAGCAGCACATAATATTTCACATCGAGAATGCGGCTGGTGTTATCGGCTCGCTCGATGAATGTGCCGATCCGGGCAAAATTATAGATCTCGTTGCGCAGCATGGAGCCGTGGAATGCACCGCGGATCAGCCCGGCCCGCCGCTTCACCGTGTCGATGGTTTCCGGCAGGTCGGCGGATTTCAGCTTGCGCGCCAGAAGCTGTTTCAGCTCGATCCAGCATTCGTTGGTGGCTTCCCAGGTTTCCCGGGTCAGCGCGGTGCGCACCATGCGGGCATTGTTGCGGGCGCTGTCAATGCAGGACATCACGCTGGACGGATTGGCCGTGTCGCGCAGCAGAAAGTCGATGGCATCCGCCGCCGTTACTTTCGGATGCGCTTCCAGGAAAATATCCAGAACATCGGCACTTTGCAGCACGCCAGTCCAGTCGTCGTCGGTGGCACCGGACCGGGTCAGCGAGACGCGCAACCCCGCATCCACCAGACGCGCAATGTTTTCAGCCCGCTCGATATACCGGAACATCCAGAAGAGGCCGTTTGCAGTTCTTCCCAGCATGACCATCAGTCCTCCAATACCCATGTATCCTTGGTGCCGCCGCCCTGGCTGGAATTGACCACCAGCGAGCCCTGCTTCAGGGCCACGCGGGTCAAGCCGCCGGGAATGATCTGCACCTTGTCGGAGACAAGCACATAGGGACGAAGATCGACATGCCGGGGCGCAATGCCCTTGTTGACCAGAATCGGCACGGTCGAGAGCGACAGGGTCGGCTGGGCAATGTAGTTGCTGGGACGGGTCTTCAGCTTTTCGGCAAACAGCGCCCGCTCCTTCTTGCTGGCGGTCGGCCCGACCAGCATGCCGTAGCCACCGGAGCCATGCACTTCCTTGACCACCAGTTCTTCCAGATGCTCCAGCACATAGGCGAGACTGTCGGCCTCCGAACAGCGCCAGGTCGGCACGTTTTCCAGGATCGCCTTGCGGCCCGTGTAGAACTCAACGATTTCAGGCATGTAGGAATAGATCGCCTTATCGTCGGAAATACCGGTGCCGGGCGCATTGGCAATGGTGATATTGCCAGCGCGGTAGACGTCCATAATACCAGGCACGCCCAGCGCCGAATCCGGGCGGAAGGTCAGCGGATCGAGGAAATCGTCATCGACGCGGCGATAAAGCACGTCGATCGCTTCATAGCCACGGGTGGTGCGCATCTTCACCTTGCCGTCGATGACGCGCAGGTCCGAGCCTTCCACCAGTTCCACGCCCATCATGTCGGCCAGGAAGGAATGTTCGTAATAGGCGGAATTGTAGATACCCGGCGTCAGCACAGCCACGCGCGGCTTCCCTTTGCAGCCGGGGGGTGCCAGCGAAGCGAGCGACTGGCGCAGAAGATAGGGATAGTCCTCGACCCGCTGCACCTTGTTCAGCTGGAACAGTTCGGGAAACATCTGCATCATGGTTTCGCGGTTTTCCAGCATATAGCTGACACCGGACGGCGTGCGTGCATTGTCTTCCAGCACGTAAAACTCGCCCTCGCCGGTGCGCACGATGTCGGTCCCGACGATATGGGTATAAACGCCGCCCGGAGGACGGAAGCCGATCATTTCCGGCAGGAAGGCGACATTGTTCTCGATCAGCTCGCGGGGGATGCGGCCAGCCTTGATGATTTCCTGCTTATGATAGATGTCATCGAGAAAGGCATTGAGCGCCAGAACGCGCTGCTCGATACCCTGGGCAAGCTTTCGCCATTCCTGGCCGGAAATGATCCGGGGAATGAGATCGAAGGGGATCAGTTTTTCCGAGGAGTCCTCGTGACCATACACGGCGAATGTAATGCCGGTCTTTCTGAAGATGGTTTCCGCATCCCGCGATTTTGCGATCAGATGCTTGGGGTCCTGGCTCGAATACCAGTCGAAATATTTCTGGTACGGTCCACGCGGGCTGCCGTCCGCCGTAATCATTTCATCAAATGCCAATGGCGCTATCCCCGTTTGTTTTAGCCATATGAATACAGTGCCTTTTACAATGCAAGAAGCGTGCTCAATTTGAATGAAATATTTCAATCCGCCAAAATCCTGCGAAAACAGCCAAAAAACTGGGCGTTCGCCAGAGCTGTGACCAACCTCGCTTCAGGCGCTGGCAACAGCACGCATAAATTCGATGCAACTGCGAGATTTATAAGCAGTCTCTTCAGGTTTCCCCACAACCATGTCTGAATGTTGAAACCACCGGCAACAGAGAAAACGATAGAGGGACCGGCGCGCTGCCCTCGCCTCAAATCAGGCCTGATGAAAGTCGTGATGCCGCCCCTTTTCCGGGCTAACGGCTGCTCTATCTTCAGGTCAACAAAAGTTGTCTTGGCGAAAAAGCTGTATACAGACACGATAAGCCATCGCCACCAAGCCAGAGAGCCGGACTGCTGATTTGCCATTGTAGATGCACATAATTGTCGTGTTGAACCGATTCCGGTTTGACCGTTTATGCGCTAGCGTCAGGAATATTCGAATCACGACCAATCGTGTTCTGGAAACATCGATACGCTATACCGCGCATGTCGCAAACAGGATGCATTCAGAAACGGTTGTGAAGGTCATAGCCGCTGCGGAATTTGAAGACTTGCGTAACGGGTCCGGCATATAAAAGACAGGTGCGCATTGCATGGATGAAAACGGCAGGGGCATAAATGGTATGAAGGAATTCGGCATGGGATATGACGACGCGTCAGGCAAACAAGCAATACTGACGCGGCGCGGACTGCTTGGCGGCATTGCAGCCACACTGGCCGCACCGTCTTTCGCACATGCTTTTGACGTTCCCGCTGAGCCGCGCCTACTGCATCATGACTATATGAAAATGCGCGAGCGCTTTCGCACCCGGCTGCTGCAAAAAGGCCCCGCCCCCGACAAATATGAGCCCTTGACCGCACCTGCGGGCGCCAACCGGATTTTCTACCGCTCAGGGCGTGGCGGTGAACTGACCCTGGCGGCCTGGGTGTCCAGCTATAAACGCGAGCGCAAGCTAAAACCCGCCGTGCTGTTCCTGCATGGCGGCAATGCCATGGGCGCTGGCCAGTGGGAGCCGCTGAAAGGCTATGCGGATGCCGGCTATGTGGTGATGATGCCCTCCATGCGCGGTGAAAACGGCCAGATGGGGATTTTCTCCGGCTTTTACGACGAAGTGGATGACGTGCTGGCGGCAGCCGACCGGCTGGCGCATCTGCCCGGTGTAGACCGCGAGCGGGTATTTCTGGCCGGTCACAGCATTGGCGGCACGCTGGCCATGCTGGCCGCGATGAGCACCCATCGCTTCCGCGCCAGCGTGCCGATATCAGGCAATCCGAATGCCTTCCGTTTTTTCAATCGCTATCCAGAAGACATTCGCTTTGACGACAGCCGCCCGCATGAATTCGAGGTGCGCAGTGCCGTCTGCTATGCCCATAGCTTCAAATGCCCGGTGAAACTGCTGCATGCCGAAACCGAAACCAGCTTCGAGGACAATGCCGCCCTGTTGATAAAGCGTGCCCGGGCCGCCAACGCCATCATCTCGTCGCAAGAGGTGGAAGGCAATCACACCAGCGAAATCCCGCATGCGGTGGAAGCCAGCATGCAGTTCTTCCATCAGGTCGCGGCGTGACGCCTGTTGCGCAAGTCTATAGACCGGAGGCGGTGTAAGAGGAAATTGTGCCGCGGGCTCAACCCGCAACATTCGCCTTCACTGAAAGGCGCTCTTGCGTCTAAGTGCGCGATAGAGCGTGGCGCGGCTGATGCCCATGTCGCGGGCCGCTCCCTGGACGGTGACAGATCCACCATGAATGGCGCCACGCGCCACCTCCACATCCTGCGTCGTCAGTTTGACGGGCCGCCCTATGGCGCTGCCGCGCTGCCGCGCGGCTGACATGCCCGCCCGCGTTCGCTCGGAAATCAAACTGCGCTCGAACTGTGCCAGCGCGCCCATGATGTGGAAAATCAGAACGCCGCCAGCCGAAGCCGTATCGATACATTCGTTGACGGAATAGAGGCCAATTTTCCGCTCTCCAAGTTCCGTGACCATCTCGATCAGATGCGACAAAGAGCGCCCCAATCGGTCAAGGCGCCAGATCACCAGCGTATCGCCTGGTTTGAGCGCAGCAAGCGCCTCCATCAAACCCGGCCTTTGCCGCGTGGCGCCGGAGAGCCCCTGATCCGAAAAAATCCTCTCACATCCCACCTGCGCCAACGCCTGGAGTTGAAGATCAAGATTTTGATCACTGGTGGAGACGCGAGCATAACCAATACGCATCAGGCAAAAACACTCATAAAAGATGATTTTTAAAGTCTCAAAGTTCAGATCAACAATAAGTGTATCATAACGGTTCCCTTTTAAGCACAACTAATGGGCGCGTTCAACACAAAAAACGACCTTAAGGTGCTCATTTTTGGTGTTTTTTTTCTGGCAAGCAACAGCGGAGAATTGAGCATTACAAGTAGAACGCAAACAATTCTCTATTTAGTTGTATATAATGTTAAAATATCCCTGGGTTGTATTTTTTATGTATCGGATTGCAAATGGGAACGCTTTCGAGACGGAGAAAACGTCCGAGAGCATCACATGACCACCAACCAAGGATTTAGAAAATATGCAATATTCTCTGTCTCTCGAATTCGATACCGATGTTTTGAGCCTGATCAAGGACGCAGGGCAGCGGGTGGCGATTGCCAAGCCGGTCGGCAATGGCGCTCCAAACGTGATCTGGGTCGATATCGACCCCTTTCAGGTCACAACCATCGAATGGGAAGAAAACTACTGGATCTATGCTTCGACCGATAGCGTTGAACATGGCGTTTCTATCAATAAACTGAGCGAAGTATCGCCAGGCCCGGCGCTGGATGGCGGCTATTACGAATTCACCAACAACAACATCTTCGGCCCATTCCGGAAAAACAACAGCGCGCTTGCCGTGAACACCGGCACTTTTGCCGCGATCAACAACATGGACTACGACCGCTATTCGTCCCTGACCTTCGGTCTCGCTCAGGACGCCCTGGTTAACAAGAAGCTGCATGAGCGCAAGCCGATCTCGGCCCAGACCGTGCTTGCCACCCAGTCGATCCGCATGACGCCCTTCACCTATGTCTATGTCTGGTTGCAGGCCGAGTTCGAAAGCCAGACGATCATCACCGAAATCGCTGGCACCCCAAGCGTCGCCAAGTTCGGCGGCAGCGTCACCGACATCGCCCTGAAATACGATCCGATCCACGGCATCTTCGGTCAGGTGTGATCCCCGACACGCTGAGCCGCAAAGGCCGCCTTCCCCACCAAGGCTCTCCTTTGCGGTTGAGCGTCGGCGGTCAGCATCCCCACCCTAGAGTGCTGGCCGCCGGTTGATCACAATATTCACTGCCCTGCTTCAACGCATGCCGGAAGCCGCCGGACGCAAGCGTCCGCACTCCGCCACTCATTCCTCAGGAGTCATTATGATCCATGTCCAAAGAGACGAGAGTCTCGCCAATGTCATCGTCAATGCCGTTGCAACTGCCGCGCCACCGGCAGCCGTTGCCCTCGAGCCTGACGCAACGGGTATCTCTCCCGAATCCGTCACGATCACGGCCAATGGCTTCAGGCCGACCACCATCCAAAACCCGCAGGACAATATCTTGTATGTCGTTTCGGCTAATGGGGCAGGCTTGGAAATCACTAATGTCCCAATCGTCGGATAGCCGAGGAGGACCAGCCCGCGCCTGATCCACAGGCGTACGGACGAACCAGTCGCTCATTCGTAGATGTGCCGGCCGAGCAAGGTTCGGCGGTAATAGCCGCCGAACCACACAACCCCGCCTGTAACAGAACGACCGTTTGCCATCCACCACCGGTATGCGGAAGAAAGATTGGATCATGCCAATCTGAAAATGCCTTTTTATGACCAACGCCGTGCTGACGCTCCATATTTGCGGCGGCTTTCTGCAAACGTCGATCACCCACGCACACACGCCGCCATTTCTATCACCCGAGCAGATAACGGCCAAGCCCTGCGCCTCATCGCCACATCCTCCCCTCGCCCGTTGCCTCCCGCCGCCAAACCCGGCAAAAGACGTGAGGAATAGTCGAGGGCAGGACGTGAGCGACGAAAAGACCATCACACTTTATGAAGCGATCGGCGGCGATGCGACGGTGAAGGCGCTGGTGCATCGCTTTTACCAGTTGATGGACACGCTGCCGGAGGCGGCGCATTGCCGGGCGATCCATCCGGCTGATCTCACCGAGAGCGAAGAGAAGTTTTACGATTATATCACCGGCTATCTCGGCGGGCCGCCGATTTATATGCAAAAGCGCGGCCATCCCATGCTGCGGCGTCGGCATTTTGTGGCGGAGATCGGGCCACAGGAACGGGATGAATGGCTATTGTGCTTCCGCCGCGCCATGGACGAGACCATTGCCCACGAGAAGCTGCGTGAGATCATCTGGACGCCCATCGAAAAGCTTGCCCATCATATGCAGAACAAGGAATAGCGCCATGAGCCTGCGCGCATTGAGACCTCTCCTGCTGGTGTTATCCGGCCTGTTCGGCGCCTGCGGCGTCGGGCTGGCGGCAGCGGCGGCGCATGTGACGGGGGCTGGCAATCTGCTTGGCCCCGCCTCCTCGATTGCGCTCACCCATGCTCCCGCCTTGCTGGGGCTTTATCTGGCCGGCGACAGGATTCGCACCGCCTCACTGTCAGGCCTGGTGATCGGCCTCGGCGTGCTGCTGTTTGCCGGTGATCTCGCGGTCAAGCAATGGACCGGCCAGAGCCTGTTTCCCATGGCGGCCCCGACCGGTGGTATTGCGATGATGGTTGGTTGGGCGCTGCTGGCGCTCGGCGCGTTTTTACCGCGCAGCTGATCAGCTGCTGCGGCGCGCCGCATTGCGGTGCCATTGCGGCGGCGGAAAATCGATGACCTCGGCTGAAATCGCTTCTCGCCGCAACCCCTGCGCCAAATACTGGGTGCGCGACACAGGCCGTTCATGCAGGCCCGGCAGCCGGATAATGTCAGCCATCGCCGCCTGCCGTTCCCGGCCATCCTGTTGCCGCTCGTAGAGCGCGCCGATCAGCCCTTCCCCCGCCTGGTCGCCAAGCTTGTGCAGCTCGATCATCAGGGTGCTATCACCACCGTCATGCATAAATCTGTCCCTTAATTGCTGTCAGAGCGGTCGTTCAACGTCTGAAGCGCCCGTTCCAGACTGGATTTCGAGCCGTTGCGCAGCGGAATGAAGGTCTTGCCAAATTTCTTGCAGCCACTCTTCACCCGCAGACACGCATCATGGCTGATACAGTCGATCGGGCAGAACACGCAGTCCACCGAAGGCAGCACAGTGTCGATGCGCGAAACAGCTTCCCGCAATCCGCCATCGTGATGGATCAGCTCGGCACCGAAATTCGTGGCTATCTGGCGCAGATGCGCCACCTGGCAATCCCGCCCGCCGACATAGAGGAAGCTCTTGATATCTGCCTGGCCGCCTTTGTCATCAACCGGGGCAGCCGTTACAGCCCGCTTATCTGTCTGCTTCTTCTTTTTCGGCGCATTGTGTTTTGCCATGGACCGTCTCCTGTGTGTGGCGGCGGCGTCTTGCCATCCTCGTGTCTGTTGCAACCACCCTACAAAACATGAGTAAAAGAGTAAAGTATATAGTGGAGGATTTTCATCATGTTTTATCACAGGACATGGCGGCCGAGGTTCGGCATCAAAAACTTGATAAAATCTTTAAATATCAGTTATTTGAACGATTTTCCGCATTGCGGCATATTCCAATTTTTACCGTTTGATAAATTTTTTATCCTGCGTTACGATTTTCCCAATCGCTTCGAACAAAAAAGAGGGAACTGCGATGCGAAAACTGGAACCGGGCCTGAAGGCCGGGCGGCTTGACGCTGCCGATTATGTGAAAAACTTCTCCGACCTGCATCCGCGCCTGGGCGACCATGAAGCGCTTGTCGCCTCTGACCGCTGCTATTTCTGTTATGACGCGCCCTGCATGACGGCCTGTCCGACCTCAATCGACATTCCGCTGTTCATCCGGCAGATCTCGACCGGCAATCCGACCGGCTCGGCCAAGACGATTTTCGATCAGAACATCCTTGGCGGCATGTGCGCCCGCGTCTGTCCCACCGAACAGCTCTGCGAAGAGGCCTGCGTGCGCAACACAGCCGAGGAGCGCCCGGTGGAAATCGGTCGCTTGCAGCGCTACGCGACAGATCTGGCCATTGAACATGGCCACCAGTTCTACACAGCCGCCGCCTCAACCGGAAAGACCATTGCCGTGGTCGGTGCCGGTCCAGCCGGTCTGGCCTGCGCGCATCGGCTTGCCATGCACGGCCATTCCGTCACCATCTATGATACCCACCCCAAGGCAGGCGGGCTGAACGAATATGGCATCGCCGCCTACAAGACCCCCGATGACTATGCCCAGGCGGAAGTGGATTACATTCTCTCGATCGGCAATATCGATGTGCTGCATGGCCAGATGCTGGGCCGCGACTTTACCCTCGCCGACCTCAAGGCCAAGTTCGATGCGGTGTTTCTCGGCACCGGCCTTGGCAATGTCAACATGCTGACCATCCCCGGCGCCGATACCAATGGGGTGATGGATGCGGTGGAGTTCATTGCTCATCTGCGCCAGGCAGACGCCAAGAGCGATGTACCTGTCGGACGCGATGTCGTTGTCATCGGCGGCGGAATGACCGCCATCGATGCGGGCGTGCAGGCCAAGCTGCTGGGTGCGGAAAACGTCACCATCTGCTACCGCCGTGGCAAGGAGCATATGAATGCCTCGGATTATGAGCAGGATCTTGCCGCCTCCAAGGGCGTGCAGATCCGCCATTGGCTCCAGCCGAAAGAAGTTGACCATCACGGCGGCCATGTCGCCTCGATCAGCTTTGAATATACCCATCTGGAAAACGGTCTGATGAAGGGCACCGGCCACATCACCGAGATCAAGGCCGACCAGATCCTCGTCGCCATCGGCCAGAAGCTCGACCCGGAAGGCCAGGACAGCCTTGCCATGCAAGGCGGCAAGATCGCCGTGGATGCAGAAGGGCGCACATCGCTTACCGGTGTCTGGGCGGGCGGTGACTGCGCCTTCGGCGGCCAGGACCTGACGGTCTCTGCCGTTGCCATGGGCCGCGACGCGGCTGAAAGCATCAACCTGACGCTTGCTGCGGACGCCTCCGGCGTCAGCGCCGTCGCCTGAGCCGGAGGGATTGAACCATGGCTGATATCAGAAATAATTTCGTCGGCATCAAATCACCCAACCCCTTCTGGCTGGCCTCTGCGCCACCCACCGACAAGGCCTATAATGTCGAGCGCGCCTTCAAGGCGGGCTGGGGCGGCGTAGTGTGGAAAACGCTCGGCTCGGAAGGGCCGCCGGTCGTCAATGTCAACGGCCCGCGCTACGGGGCCATCTGGGGGGCGGACCGCCGCCTGCTGGGTCTCAACAATATCGAGCTGATCACCGACCGGCCCTTGCAGGTCAATCTTCAGGAAATGAAGATGGTCAAGATGAACTGGCCGGACCGCGCCCTGATCGCCTCAATCATGGTGCCCTGCGAGGAGGAAGAGTGGAAGGCGATCCTGCCACTGGTCGAGGAAACCGGGGCTGACGGCATCGAGCTGAATTTCGGCTGTCCGCACGGCATGTCGGAACGCGGCATGGGGGCCGCCGTCGGTCAGGTGCCGGAATATATCGAAATGGTGGTGCGCTGGTGCAAACAGTACAGCCGCATGCCCGTCATCACCAAGCTGACGCCGAACATTACCGACATCCGCAACCCGGCCCGCGCTGCCAAGGCCGGTGGCACCGATGCCGTCTCGCTGATCAACACCATCAATTCCATCGTTTCGGTCGATCTCGACAGCTTTGCCCCCAATCCCAGTGTTGGCGGCAAGGGCAGCCATGGCGGCTATTGCGGCCCGGCGGTCAAGCCGATTGCGCTGAACATGGTGGCGGAAATCGCCCGCGACCCGGAAACCTACGGCCTGCCGATCTCAGGCATTGGCGGCATCACCACCTGGCGCGATGCGGCAGAGTTTTTGGCGCTCGGCGCTGGCAATGTACAGGTCTGCACCGCCGCCATGACCTATGGGTTCAAGATCGTTGAGGAAATGATATCAGGCCTGTCCGACTGGATGGATGCCAAGGGTCACGCATCGCTGGATGACATCTGTGGTCGCGCCGTACCGAATGTCACCGACTGGCAATATCTCAACCTCAACTATATCGCCAAGGCGCAGATCGATCAGGATGCCTGCATCAAATGTGGCCGCTGTCATATCGCATGCGAGGATACGTCTCATCAGGCAATCACCAGCATTGTCGATGGTGCGCGCAAGTTCGAGGTGATGGAAGACGAATGCGTCGGCTGCAATCTCTGCGTCAACGTCTGTCCGGTCGAAAACTGCATCACCATGGTTGGGCTTGAACCCGGCATGCTGGACCAGCGCACTGGCAAGCCAGTCGATCCGAACTATGCCAACTGGACGACCCATCCCAATAATCCGATGGCGGTGCAGGCAGCGGAATAAGTCCAACCGTCATTGCAGTGATGTTGGATTTCCGTTTGTGAGTATCTCCAAGCCTTAAATTGGCAGCAACTGAGAGTCTTTCGGGTTCAGATTGAACCAGACAGATTCTCAGTTTTTTTGTTTGTCATTTCGGGAAAACCGGTGACCACTTTTCCCTTGGCAAATTTTAAGACCAAGGGTCGAAGATGATTACCCATTCTCACCGTGAGGGCATTCCACGCGTTGCGAACAAAAATGACAGGCATCGCCGTGAATTGCATTAGATTTATTTAAATATTATAAATATACAAATAAAAACAAACCTGCGAAACGTGGCGAGAAAATTCAGGAATTCTCAATTCTTTCATGAACTGATGCAGTCGTTATTTCATCGCATGCTTGACGACAATATCCGTACAGCGCCTTGCACCCCTATCGTGGAGCGCGCTTCATCCAGATAACATGACAACACAATGCGTCGACTATACCGCATGCAACCCTATTTTTATCTATGGATCATTGGAGAATTTCTCTCAAAAACTCCAGAATATTTGAGAGGAAATTCAATAAAATCATAAATTTAAATTCTTCGGCAATTTTCTTTTATCCAAGAAATAGCAATGAGATCAGTTGGAAATTAGATAAATTTCTGCAATGCATTTTTTTACACCAACAAGGAAATTTTAGAGAATTACTTTGCAATGAAATGACCAAGCCTGCATAAGTATATTTGAATAAGAAGAAAGCTCTATCAAGATCCCCCAAAATGGGTGAAGCGATTAGGTTCAACCTTCGAAATGAATACTGCATCTTACGCTCTACCAAGGGCGACAGGATCGGACCGGGAATTTGGATCGATTCCCGGAAAAATCCGAGGCGAAAACAACAAGATCGAAAGTCCGTCAGGTGACATAGGAGCCTGGCAGACTCTAAAGAGCAGGACCGAAACATCGATATATCTGCACGTTGAAGAGTTTGATGATGATCATTTCTGCCTGGGCCGGTAACATTGTGGGAAGTGTCAGGAAGCTTGCCAGCTTCTACTGGCCCGCTTTGATTGTTTGCGCTGCGGTTTTCGTCACTATTTTTGCAATCGAAAGTCAAAATCGCAAAGCCTATCTGGAAGACAGGAAGGCCGCGATTTCCGACAAGCTCAGCCCCGTCCGCGCCCGGCTGGAAGGCAATATCAAGGCTGACATCAAGATGCTTCAGGGCCTGCTTGCCGTGCTTGAAACCGAGCCGGACATGAGCCAGGCCCGGTTTTCCGCCATTGGCCGGCGATTTTTCTCCAGGCCTGTCCGGTTGCGCTCAATCAGTCTTTCCTACGACATGCGGACAAGACTGACCTATCCGTTCATTCTCAACCAGGTTGGGCATGATTTTACCGCCAACCCGCAAGAGCAAAAAGCCGCCGTCCAGGCCGAGAACAGCAATATCTATGTCATCACAGAGCCGATGAACCTGCCGACAACAGGCAATAGTCTCGTTATCTTTTACCCCATCGCATCATCGAGCCTGAACGAACCGGCCAGCACGTCACCAGACTTGCCGGACCAGACGTCCCCTCAGGATAAGCCCTTCAGCCATGGCCTGCTGCGTGGCACCGTCGATGTGGAGCGGCTGTTTCGCGAAAGTGGCCTCTACGACCTCGATCTGAATGTCGCGCTTTACGCCGGTTCCGATACGCAGAACGCAGTCAGCACGGCGTTTTTCGGCGATCCCGCACTGATCGGCGCCAGCGCGGTGCGCATGGAGGTCAGTATCGGCGCACAGACCTGGATATTGGCGGCAGCGCCCAAGGGTGGCTGGCAACAACCTGCCAACGAAATCTGGTTCCGCCAGCTGGTAATGTTCATCCTGGCGCTGGCAATCATCACGCCTTTCCTGTGGGTCGCGCATCTGCTGATGGAACGGCAGGCCAATATTGCCGAGCTCAACGAGCAGGAACGGGAACTGCGCACTCTGTCACAACGATTGCAAATCGCGCTCGACGCCTCGCAAATCGGTGTGTGGGAAATGGATATCGGCAGCCTCGCCCTGACCTGGGACAATCGCATGCGCCAGCTCTACGATTGTGATCCGTCCCGTCCGATTGAAATCCGCGAGGATTGGAGCAACTGTCTCCATCCGGAGGATCGGGAAAGTGCCACTCACGCTCTGGCCTCGGCCATCCGCACCGGCTCCAATTACTCGACCGAGTTCCGTATTCTGGATCGCAGCGGCCAGATACGCCATATCCGCTCCTTCGGCTCGATCTATCGCGATGCCGATTTTCGCAAGAAGATCGTTGGCGTGAACTGGAACATCACCGCGGATGTCAAACTGCATGAAGCCTTGCACGATGCCAAAACCGCGCTCGAGGCCCAGAACCAGGAACTGGAAAACGCCCGGCAGATCATGGAACATACGTCCCTGCACGATCCCCTCACCGGACTTGCAAACCGACGCTTCCTCGACCGGCATCTGGCAGAGATCGAAGACCTCAGGGGTAACGGCAAATCTGTCGCTCTGCTGCATATCGATCTCGACAGGTTCAAGGAGATCAACGACACGCTGGGCCACGCGGCGGGTGATGCCATGCTGCGCCATGCTGCCAGCCAGATCAACGCCCATATGTCGCCGGGCGATTTTGCCGCGCGCATCGGCGGCGACGAATTCGTGGTGGTCAAGCACGATGAGAGCAGCCAGGCCGCAGCCCGCATCCTTGGCGAAACCCTGATCGACGCCATCAACCAGCCGATCCATTGGGAGGGCCAGGAATGCCGTGTTAGCGCCAGCATCGGCATCGCCCAGTCCTGCAATAACCACCCGCATCTGGAACAGGCATTGATCAATGCCGATATCGCGCTTTACGAGGCAAAACGGCGCGGAAAGAACCGGCTGGAATTCTTTTCCGACACGTTGAAGGAAGCGACCCTTTCCACCAAGCGCACCGCCGACGCCATTCTGCGCTCGCTGGCCGATCACGATTTCATTCCCTATTTCCAGCCGCAATTTGACGCGCACACCATGCAGATTACTGGCGTCGAGGCGCTCGCGCGCTGGCAACATCCACAGCTTGGCCTGTTGCCGCCGATTGCCTTTCTGTCGGTGGCCGAAAGCCTGAATGTCGTGGCCGCCATCGACAACAGCATTCTCGAACAATCGCTTGCCGAGGCCCGGCGCTGGCAGGAGCACGGACTGGATACGCCGCATGTCTCCGTCAATATCTCTGCCCAAAGATTGTTTGATGATGGGCTTGTCGCCCATCTACGCGATACGCCGCTTCCCGCCGGCGGCCTTGCCTTCGAATTGCTGGAATCGATCTCCTTCGACGACAAGGCGGAAGCCGCGGCAACCGCCATCAGCCAGATCAAGATCCTCGGCATCGATATCGAGATCGATGATTTCGGCACCGGCTATTCCTCGATCCTCAGCCTTTTGAAACTCTCACCTCGACGGCTGAAAATCGACAGGCAATTGACCCTGCCGATCATCGAGAGCAAGCAACAGCGACGGCTGATCGGCTCCATCGTCGAAATTGGTCGCTCGCTTGGCATTGAAATCATTGCCGAAGGTGTGGAAACCATGCAGCATGCCGACATTCTGCGCGATCTCGGCTGTCATACCTTGCAGGGCTATGGCCTCGCCCGCCCCATGAACGGCGACGACCTGTTCGCGCTTTTGAAGCGCCGATCTCTCGACCGCAAACAGGATGCCATCGCGCTCTGATGCTTTTTTGAAATGCCTTACTTTTGAACGAAAAAGGGGTCGCCTCGCTTTGCCCTGCATCGTATAGAAAGCCTTGGCGTGACATGCGTGGCCGCCATCCACCTATAATTGCACAAAGACCATTCCGTGACAGCATCGACGATTTCCCCTGTGCCTGAAAAAGACACTGCACGAGACACTGCAAAAGACAGGCACAACAGCCATGCCCGTGGCCACGAGAAACTGAGGGCCCATCTGGCCGTTCTGCTATTTGCCGTGTTGCTCGCCACCTCCTTTTCCTTTGGCGGCATGGCGACCCACATGATCGATCCGATTGCGGTCCAGGCGCTACGCTATATCGTCACCATCGCCATCACAGCTTTCCTGTGCTTCCGCATTAAGCGCTATCCGCTCAAAGCGCCACGTCGCCCGGTGCGTTTCGTGATTATCGGTGCGCTGATGGCCACCTATATGATCAGCATGTTCATCGCCCTGCAATTTACCGCCCCTGTGGCGACCGGGGCGATCTTCACGATGATGCCGCTGATGAGCGCAGGCTTCGCCTGGCTATTGATGCGCCAGAAAACCCGTGGCCGGGTGATGGTCAGCCTGGTGATTGCCGCCATCGGCGCGATCTGGGTGATCTTTCGCGGCGATGTGCAGGCGCTGATCCATTTCGACATCGGCAAGGGTGAGCTGATCTACCTCGTCGGCGTCACCGCGCATGCGATTTACGTGCCGCTGCTGCGCAAATTCAACGAGAACGAACCGGCGCTGATCTTCATGCTGTGGTCGGCGGTGGGGACGCTGGCCTTCATTCTGGTGCCGGGCCTGCCCCGGCTGATCGCCCTCGATTATGCCTCGATCTCCTGGCTTGGCTGGGGTCTGGTGCTCTATCTGGCTGTGGTGACGACGCTGATTACCTTCCTGCTGCTGCAATATGCCTCGCAGCGCCTGCCCGCCCCCAAAGTGCTGGCCTATAGCTACCTGACGCCGAGCTTCATCATTCTGCTGGAAGGCGCCATGGGCCATGGCTGGGCGCCGATGGCCGTATTTGCCGGGGCGCTAATCACCGCCGCCGGACTTCTCGCCATGGCCATGCTGCCAGACTGATACCGTCCTACCTTCAAATTTCCGGCTGAAGACCTCGCAGGAAAAGCCCTTCCAGAAACCTTGTGGCATTCTCGAACCGGTCGTCTTCCGCCGTCCCCGCGCCCAGTACGGCGCGCACCTGCACGTCGAAATCCGCGTAATGCTGGGTTGTCGACCAGATTGAAAAAATCAGGTGATAGGGATCGCAGGCGATAAGCTTGCCCGCCATGATCCAACTGCGGATCACCTCGGCCTTTTCATCGACCAGGTCTTTCAGCGGTCCTTTTAGCACATCCTCGATAATGGGCGCGCCCTGGAGGACTTCATTGGCAAACAACCGGCTTTCGCGCGGAAAATCACGGGCCATTTCCAGCTTGCGGCGGATATAGCTGCGGATTTCCTCCTGCGGATCGCCCTCGGCATCAAAGGCGCGCAGCGGCTCAAGCCAATTGGCCAGCAGCCGGTCCATCAGCACCCGGTGCATCGCCTCCTTAGTGCGGAAATAATAGAGCAGATTGGGTTTCGACATGCCCGCCACCTCGGCGATCTGGTCGATGGTCGAGCCGCGAAAGCCGCGCATGGAAAATACGTCCAGCGCCGCTTGCAGGATGACCTCCTCCTTTTCCTCCTGAATTCGCGTCCGCCTCTGCGTCTTCGATGCCCTGGCGATTGCCATGCCCTCTCCCTGTCTTCCCCATGCCTGCCTGCGCCTTGCTGCTTCCAACCCTGCCCCGGAAGCCACCAGACGCGCCTCAAAAACCGTGCGAAAGCTTTGACCGAATTTTTCGCGTTTTTCGGCTTGAGTGCGACGCCGGAAGTTGTAATGTTTACCAATCGGTCAAATATCAATCACTGCCCTGAGAAAGGCAATGGTTGGGACCGAAACAAAGGCTCAAAAATAACAAGAGCTAACAATGATGGGAACAGCGGTTTTCGATGGGCATCGAAATCCCTGCACAAATTAGGAATGGTAAAATGACGGCTCACCCCGGTGCGAACCTGCGCGTAAATGCTGACCGGCTGTGGGACAGCCTGATGGACATGGCCAAGATTGGCCCCGGCATTGCTGGCGGCAACAACCGCCAGACTTTGACCGACGAAGACGCTGAAGGCCGCGCGCTGTTCCAGAGCTGGTGCGAGGCAGCAGGCATGACCATGGGCGTGGACCAGATGGGCACGATGTTCGCCACCCGCCCCGGCACCGACCCGGATGCCCTGCCCGTTTATGTTGGCTCCCACCTCGACACCCAACCCACCGGCGGCAAATATGATGGCGTGTTGGGCGTGCTGGCCGCGCTGGAAGTGGTGCGTTCCATGAACGACCTTGGCGTTAAAACCAAACATCCGATTGTTGTCACCAACTGGGCCAATGAAGAAGGCGCGCGCTTTGCCCCGGCGATGCTGGCATCCGGCGTGTTTGCGGGCATGCATACACTGAATTACGCCTATTCCCGCAAAGATCCAGACGGCAAGTCTTACGGCGATGAGCTGAAGCGCATTGGCTGGCTGGGCGAGGAAGAGGTGGGGGCGCGCAAGATGCACGCCTATTTCGAATATCACATTGAGCAAGGGCCTATTCTGGAAGCCGAGAGCAAGCAGATCGGCGTTGTCACCCACTGTCAGGGCCTGTGGTGGCTGGAATTTACGCTCACAGGCCGTGAAGCGCATACTGGCTCCACTCCCATGGCCTTACGCGTCAACGCTGGTCTGGCCATGAGCCGGATTATCGAGATGGTGCAGGATGTGGCGATGAGCGAACAGCCGGGTGCAGTTGGCGGCGTCGGCCAAGTGTTTTTCTCGCCCAACTCGCGCAATGTGCTGCCGGGCAAAGTGGTGTTCACGGTGGATATCCGCACACCGAGCCAAGACAAACTCGACCGGATGCGGGCGAAGATTGAAGCCGAAGCCGCAACGATTTGCGAAGCGCTGGGCGTTGGCTGCTCGGTGGAAGCCGTTGGCCATTTCGATCCCGTGACCTTCGATCCCACACTGGTGGGCCGCGTGCGCGATGCCGCCGAGCGGTTGGGTTACAGCCACATGAACATCATTTCCGGCGCTGGCCATGATGCCTGCTGGGCAGCGCGGGTTGCGCCATCGACGATGATTATGTGCCCTTGCGTGGGTGGGCTTTCGCATAATGAGGCGGAAGAGATTTCCAAGGATTGGGCTGGTGCCGGGTGTGATGTGTTGTTGCACGCGGTGTTGGAGACGGCGGAGGTTGTGGGGTGATGGGCAGCAGGATCGTTTTGATCTGCCGCCTACCCCCCTCTGCCCTGCCGGGCATCTCCCCCTCAAGGGGGGAGATCAGGTAGACGACACGCCCAATCCTACGGCCTAAATAGGGATGCGAGGCAAACCGCAGATCGATCTCCCCCCTTGAGGGGGAGATGGCTGGCAAGCCAGAGGGGGGGAGCCGCAAATATAACCGCTTGAATGACAACCAAAACCAACACGGGTGAACACACATGAGCACAGTCATCAAGAACGGCACCGTCGTCACAGCCGATCTCACCTACAAAGCCGATGTGAAAATCGAGGGCGGAGTCATCACCGAAATCGGCCCCGATCTTTCCGCCGATACCGTGCTGGATGCCTCCGGCTGTTACATCATGCCGGGTGGTATTGATCCGCATGTGCATCTGGAAATGCCGTTCATGGGCACCTATTCCGCCGATGATTTTGAAAGCGGCACCCGTGCGGGTCTGGCTGGCGGCACCACCATGGTGGTGGATTTCTGTCTGCCCGATCCCGGCCAATCGCTGCTGGAAGCGCTGACCCGCTGGGACAATAAATCCACCCGCGCCAATTGCGATTACTCCTTCCACATGGCCATCACCTCATGGGATGAGCGCATTTTCAACGAGATGCAGACCATTGTGCAAGACAAGGGCATCAACACCTTCAAACACTTCATGGCCTATAAGGGGGCCTTGATGGTGAATGATGACGAGATGTTCGCCTCATTCTCGCGCTGCGCCGAGCTGGGTGCGCTGCCGCTGGTGCATGCCGAAAATGGCGATGTGGTCGCGGCCATGTCGGCCAAGCTTCTGGCTGAGGGCAATGATGGGCCGGAGGCCCACGCCTATTCCCGCCCTGCTGAAGTGGAGGGCGAAGCCACCAACCGCGCCATCATGCTGGCCGATATGGCGGGCGTGCCGCTCTATGTGGTGCATACCTCTTGCGAACAAGCGCATGAGGCCATCCGCCGCGCCCGGCAAAAGGGCATGCGGGTCTATGGTGAGCCGCTGATTCAGCATCTGACGCTGGATGAGAGCGAATATTTCGACAAGGATTGGGACCACGCCGCCCGCCGGGTGATGTCGCCGCCGTTCCGCAACAAGCAGCATCAGGATAGCCTCTGGGCTGGCCTGCAATCCGGCTCGCTGTCTTGCGTTGCCACCGACCATTGCGCCTTTACCACAGAGCAAAAACGGTTTGGCGTCGGCAATTTCA
Organism: Gillisella vitis; assembly: GCF_021559775.1. Classification (GTDB taxonomy): domain Bacteria; phylum Pseudomonadota; class Alphaproteobacteria; order Rhizobiales; family Rhizobiaceae; genus Allorhizobium; species Allorhizobium ampelinum. The sequence continues at coordinate 2,416,449 of NZ_CP056047.1, forward strand.
CCAAAATCCCCAATGGCACCGGCGGGTTGGAAGATCGCTTGCCGATGCTGTGGACCTATGGCGTGGCCACGGGCCGCTTGACCATGAACGAGTTCGTGGCCGTCACCTCCACCAACATCGCCAAAATCCTCAATATCTATCCGAAGAAGGGCGCGATCCTTGTGGGAGCCGATGCCGATATTGTGGTGTGGGACCCGAAACGCTCCAAAACCATCTCGGCCAGCAACCAGCAATCGGCCATTGATTACAATGTGTTTGAAGGCAAAACCGTCACCGGCCTTCCGCGCTTTACGCTCACCCGTGGCGTGGTGGCGATTGAGGAAAGCACGGTGAAAACGCAGGAAGGCCACGGCAAGTTTGTGAAGCGAGAGCCTTATCCGGCGGTGAGCAAGGCGCTTTCTACGTGGAAGGAATTGGTGTCGCCGCGTAAAGTGGAGCGTACGGGCATTCCGGCCAGCGGGGTTTAAGTTGAGAAAACGTCGAATAATAGGTGCTTATTGCTGCGCAATTTTCGCAGGATTGATCGTTTTTGACATCATTACGATTATGCTAATCGCAGCAATTCCACTCTTCTCAGGAGAAACAGCTCTCTCATGGAAAAACCTGAGGGATAGCAGTCTAGTTACTATAGGAGTAACGCTGTTTGCGCTCATTTTCCAATTTCCTATCGCCCTTCTTGGAGCATTGCCGTTCACGGCCTACTTCTTTTCCAAAGTAGGTAGATTTTGGTCAATATCACAAAAGAACTTTGTACTTTATGGATGTCTTGTTCCGGGCCTTGCAATGATTGGTCTTACTCTCGTTTTCTTTGTGAACCCGTCTGGTGGCACCGCCGAACCCATGGGCAATTGGCCACTGGATTATTGGCCGCTTGGCGGAAAAAGATCGGGGAACTCTATCATGGATTATATTTTTCCAGCTCTGACGTTGAGTATTTTAGCCATACCGGGTGGTGGCGTAGCGGGGTTAATCTTCTGGCGGATTGGCTTTCGGAATCAAGAATTACATCAACAGAAATCTAACGTGACACTATGACAGGAAATCCCTACTCCGTCGTCTCCGCCAAAGATCTCTGTCTGACCTTCCAGACCAATGATGGGCCGGTGCATGCGCTGTCCAACGTGGATCTGGAGGTGAAAAAGGGCGATTTTGTTTCCTTCATTGGCCCATCCGGCTGCGGCAAAACCACGTTTTTGCGGGTCATTGCCGATCTGGAAAAGCACACATCCGGCACCATCACCGTCAATGGCATGACGCCGGAGAATGCGCGCAAGGAACGTTCCTACGGCTATGTTTTTCAGGCAGCAGCGCTTTATCCATGGCGCACGATTGAGCAGAACATCGCCCTGCCACTGGAGATCATGGCCTATAGCCCGGATGAGAAGAAAAAGCGGATTGAGCAAACACTGGAACTGGTCAATCTCGCAGGCTTTGGCAAGAAATTCCCCTGGCAGCTCTCCGGCGGCATGCAGCAGCGCGCCTCAATTGCCCGTGCGCTGGCGTTTGATGCCGACCTGTTGTTGATGGATGAACCCTTTGGCGCGCTGGATGAAATTGTCCGCGACCATTTGAACGAGCAATTGTTAAAACTGTGGGATCGCACCAACAAGACCATCTGTTTTGTCACACACTCGATTCCAGAGGCGGTTTATCTCTCAACCAAAATCGTGGTGATGAGCCCCCGGCCCGGTCGTGTGACCGATGTGATTGAATCGACCCTGCCACGGGAGCGACCGCTGGATATTCGCGAAAGCCCGGAGTTTCTGGCCATTGCCCATCGGGTGCGCGAAGGTTTGCGGGCGGGGCATAGTTATGAGGAATAGACTTCTCCCCATCCTCACCGTCATCCTTGCCATCCTAATCATCTGGCATGTCTTTGTGGTTATTCTCAACGCGCCCTTTGTGCGCGATCAGGCAGCGCGAGCGGGGGAAACCATCACCACCGCGCAAGTGATTGAGCAAACCTTCAATCAGGAACGCCCGGTCCTTCCCGCCCCGCACCAGATCATTGTCGAGTTGTGGGATACCACCATCGACAAACCCATTACCTCCAAGCGCAGCCTTGTTTATCATGCATGGATCACCCTTTCCGCCACGCTCATGGGCTTTGGCATGGGCACAGCCCTTGGCATTCTGCTGGCCATAGCGATTGTGCATAACCGTGCCGTTGATAAATCGCTGATGCCGTGGGTGATTGCCAGCCAGACCATTCCCATCATTGCCGTGGCCCCGATGATTATTGTGGTGCTAAACGCCATTGGCATTTCAGGCCTAATGCCCAAGGCGCTGATTTCCACCTATCTCTCCTTTTTCCCGGTGGTGGTGGGCATGGTCAAAGGCCTGCGCAGTCCCGACGCCATTCTGATTGATCTGATGCGCACCTATTATGCCAGCAACACCCAGACATTTTGGAAACTGCGCATGCCCGCCGCCATGCCCTATCTATTTACCTCGCTGAAAGTGGCCATTGCGATTTCGCTGGTGGGGGCCATTGTGGGTGAATTACCAACCGGAGCCGTCGCGGGCCTTGGCGCACGGCTGTTGTCCGGCTCTTACTATGGTCAGACGGTACAAATCTGGGCAGCGCTGTTTATGGCGGCGGGGTTGGCGGCGCTGTTGGTGGCCATCGTCGGGCTTGCCCACACGGCGGTGTTGAAACGCATGGGAGAGCGGGCATGAGTGGGTATCTGCTGTTTGCGCTGATCTTCTGGCTCACCACTTGGGGCGTGAATGAATGGCTGGTGCGCCAGCATTTCGCTGCCCTGCCCGCCCAGCGCGCCGCCAATATTGCGGTGCCGCTTCTGTTTGGCATCACGCTTCTGGTCATCTGGGAATGCGTGGTGCGTGGCTTTGATATCCCCTCCATTCTGCTGCCCGCCCCCAGCATGATCTGGACGCGGCTGATCCATTCCCTGCCCATCCTCTGGGCTGATTTTCAGCAGACGTTTTTGAAATCGGTGCTGACGGGCTATGTCGCAGGCTGTGGCCTTGGCTTTATCGTGGCCGTGTTGATTGATCGCTCACCTTTTCTGAAACAAGGCCTGTTGCCGATTGGCAATTTCGTCTCGGCCCTGCCCGTGGTCGGCGTGGCCCCGATCATGGTGATGTGGTTCGGGTTTGATTGGCCATCAAAAGTCGCCGTCGTGGTGATCATGACCTTCTTCCCCATGCTGGTAAACACCGTGCAGGGCCTATCTGCGGCAAGCACCATGGAGCGCGATTTGATGCGCACCTATGCCGCCAGCTGGTGGCAAACGCTGATCAAGCTGCGGCTTCCCGCCGCATGGCCGTTTATCTTCAACGCCTTGAAAATCAATTCCACGCTGGCGCTGATTGGGGCGATTGTCGCCGAGTTTTTCGGCACCCCCATCGTCGGCATGGGCTTTCGCATTTCCACCGAGGTGGGCCGCAGCAATGTCGATATGGTCTGGGCGGAAATTGCGGTGGCGGCGCTGGCGGGTTCGGTTTTCTATGGCTTGGTGGCGCTGACTGAAAAAGCCGTCACCTTCTGGCATCCGTCTGTCCGTGGTGGGCAGCGCTGATAAAACATGAGATAACAAGAGAGGGAACGATCATGAAAAGCAAAATCACCACACTCCTCATGGCTGCTGGCATTTCCATGCTGGCTATTCAGGCCCATGCTGCCGATAAGCTGACCCTGCAATTGAAATGGGTCACGCAGGCACAGTTCGCTGGCTATTACGTCGCCAAAGACAAGGGCTATTACAAAGAAGAAGGCCTTGATGTCGATATCAAGCCCGGCGGCCCGGACATTGCGCCCGCGCAAGTGCTGGCTGGTGGCGGTGCCGATGTGATTGTCGATTGGTTACCATCCGCCTTGGCCACCCGCGAAAAAGGCGTGCCGCTGGTCAATATCGCCCAGCCGTTCAAGCATTCGGGCATGATGCTGACCTGTCTGAAGGAAAGCGGCGTCAAGACGCCTGCCGATTTCAAGGGCAAGACGCTGGGCGTGTGGTTCTTCGGCAATGAATACCCGTTCCTGTCGTGGATGGCGCATCTGGGCATCAAAACCGATGGCAGCGCGGATGGCGTAAAAGTGCTGAAACAGGGCTTCAACGTGGATCCGCTGTTGCAAAAGCAGGCCGCCTGCATTTCCACCATGACCTATAATGAATATTGGCAGGTCATCGATGCTGGCATCAAGCCGGATCAGTTGATCACCTTCCCCTATGAAAAGGAAGGCGTTGCCACGCTGGAAGACGGCCTCTACGTGCTGGAGCCAAAGCTGAAAGACCCGGCATTTAAGGAAAAGATGGTCAAGTTCGTCCGCGCCTCAATGAAGGGCTGGAAATGGGCTGAAAAGAACCCGGATGCCGCAGCAGGCATTGTGCTCGACAACGACGCCTCCGGTGCCCAAACCGAAAAACACCAGAAGCGGATGATGGGCGAAATTGCCAAGCTGACCGAAGGCTCCAAGGGCGCGCTGGACGAGGCCGATTACAAACGCACCGTGGCCACCCTGCTGGGCGGCGGTTCTGATCCGGTGATTAGCAAAGAACCTGTGGGCGCCTACACCCATGAAATTACCGATGCCGCGCTGAAATAGGCAGATCCAACTTTCAATTTTATCGTGTATTCGCCGCCAGGGTTCTCATCCCGTTCCCTGGCGGCGGGGTTCCCAGAGGCTGACTGATCGGCCCCGCTGAGCTTGCCCTAACCCTTTTATTTCATGGGATTTTCATATTGGCACAGGCCCGACTACCGCGTGCGGGCAAAACCGGGTTTACCACACAAGCCGATCCGCGATCAGGTCTAAGCCGCGCGCTTTCCTTTAACTATTATTGCAATGCAACCTCTTCGCTGCACCGGCTCTGTCTGCGGCGGGATTGCGCTGCAACCGCCCCTGTCGTAACGTAAGCCTATTAAAAACCCGGGTTTTCCGTTGATCGGCAAACCTGACATTGTATTTAAAACCATTTCGACAATATTAGCGTATTATGGGTTTTCCATAGATCCCCAGGGATTTGAATAGACATGTTTGAAATCGTATCGTCCCTGGTCACAGCGCGCCCCGGGAAAAAGGCTCGCGCCCGCTCCGCCTTCGTCCGCAAGGCCGCGATCCGGCGTGATAAATCAGGCATTGGGAGGATACCAGGGGTGACGGACAGTCGGGTTGGAACTTTGCGCGTCAGGCCAATCATCCTCGTTCTGACGCTGTTTCTGTCGGTCAGCCAGGGCTGTTTTATACCGTCTGCGAACGCGCAATCTCCTGAGCCCGCAGCCAGCACCGATGCCCAGCTCCCGGCCATCGTCGTTGCCAAAGCCAGCACCCAGAGCCTGACCGACAAGGTGATCGGCACCGGAAGCGTCAAGGCCGTCGAGGAAATTTACGTCCAGCCTGAAGTGGATGGAATAGCCATTCGCAATCTTCTGGCCGATGTCGGCGACAAGGTGAAGGCGGGTCAAGTTCTGGCAACGCTGGATGGCGACAGCCTGATCCTGCAAAAGGCGCAGTATGCCGCCAACCAGGCCAAGGCCGAGGCCTCTCTTGCCCAGTACAAGATCCAGTTGATCGATGCGCAGGCCAGTGCAGCAGAAGCGGAACGCCAATTGGCGCGCGGCCAGTCGCTGGTCTCCGGCGGCACGATTTCCACCGCCCAGGTCCAGCAATATGAGACCTCCGCCATCAATGCCCGCAACAAGGTGGACAGCGCCCGCCAGTCCATCGCCATTGCCGAGGCCGAATTGAAAGTGGTGATCAGCCAGGTCGCCGATCTCAACCTGAAACTGGCCCGCACCGATATCAAAGCGCCGTTCGGCGGGTTGATCACCGCCCGCAATGCCCGCATCGGCGCCATTGCTGCCGGCACCGGCCAGCCGCTGTTCACCATTATCCGCGACAGCAAGATCGAGCTGGTGGCCGAAGTATCCGAAAGCGATATGCAAAAAATGCGAATAGGCCAACCGGCCGAAATCGCCATTGCTGGACAGGCAACGCCGATCAGCGGCCATGTGCGGCTGATCTCACCCGCCATCAGCCCAACGACCAGGCTGGGCGAGGTCCATATTTTGCTTGATGATAGCGATGCGGCCCGCCAAGGCATGTATGCCAGCGCCTTGATTACCATTACATCCGCCTCAGGCATTGCCCTGCCCTTGTCCGCAATCGACAGCGGCAAGGCCGGGAGCTTTACCCGCATCGTGGAGAATGGCGTGGTCCGCCAAGTGAAAATCGAGACCGGCATTATCGAAAACGGCTTTATCCTGGTGACATCAGGCGTCAAGCCGGGCGATCTGGTGGTGCTGAAAGCAGGCGCTTTCGTGCGCGATGGCGACAAGGTCAGGCCGGTGCTTGAAACCGTGAGCCAGACCGGCGCAATATCCAACTGACGAGGCAAGACGATGAATTTCTCCGCCTGGTCAATCCGCAATCCGATAGCACCACTGCTGGGCTTCTTCCTGCTGATGGTGCTGGGCATCCAGTCCTTCAACAGCCTGCCCATTACCCGCTTTCCGAATATCGATGTGGCCGTCGTGTCGATCAGCGTCACCCAGAGCGGGGCGTCGCCGTCGGAACTGGAAATGCAGGTGACCAAGGAAATCGAGGATGCGGTCGCCTCGATCAACGGCGTCGACGAGATTTCCTCCAAGGTCAATGACGGCGTGTCGGTCACCTCGGTGGTGTTCCGCATCGAAATTCCCACCCAGCAGGCCGTTCAGGATGTCAAGGATGCGGTGGATCGGATCCGCAACGATCTGCCCGCTGGCGTCGATGAGCCAATCGTCAACAAGGTCGATGTCGAAGGTCAGGCAATCCAGACCTTTGCCGTCTCCGCCCCGAGCATGACGCTCGAAGAATTGTCCTGGTTCGTCGATGACACAATCAAACGCGCGCTGCAGGGCCAGAAAGGCATTGGCCGCATCGACAGGATCGGCGGTGCCGACCGCGAGATCAGGATCGAACTGGACCCGGATCGGCTGAACGCGCTGGGTATTACCGCCGCCGACGTCAACAAGCAATTGCGCGGCACCAATGTCGATATCGGCTCGGGACGGGGCCAGGTGGCTGGCGCCGAACAGGCGATCCGCGTGCTGGGCGATACCCGTAATGTCCAGGCGCTCGCCACCACCACTATTGCCATTTCCTCGGACCGCTTCGTCAAGCTTGCCGATCTTGGCCGGATCATCGACAGCTATACGGAGCCGAAAAGTTTCGCCCTGTTCGACAACCAGCCGGTGGTGTCCTTCTCGGTGTTCCGCTCCAAGGGGGCCTCCGACGTGGCCGTCGCCGAACTGGTGGCCAAAAGCCTCGATGAGGTGCGGGCCAAAAATCCTGATGTCGGCATCAACCTGATCAGCGATTTCGTCTATTTCACCTATGGCAATTACACCGCCGCTATCGATACCCTGCTGGAAGGGGCAATCCTGGCGGTCATCGTGGTGTTCCTGTTCCTGAAAAACTGGCGGGCAACGCTTATTTCGGCCATTGCCCTGCCGCTTTCCGCCATACCGACCTTCTGGATCCTCGAGATGATGGGCTTTTCGCTCAATCTCGTCAGCTTCCTCGCCCTGACACTGGCGACCGGCATTCTGGTGGACGACGCCATCGTCGAAATCGAAAATATCGCCCGCCATATCAAGATGGGCAAGACGCCCTATCGGGCCGCTATCGAGGCTGCCGACGAAATCGGCCTTGCCGTCATCGCCACCACCTTCACCATTGTGGCCGTCTTCGTGCCCGTGTCCTTCATGGGCGGCATTCCCGGTCAGTATTTCATCCAGTTCGGCCTGACGGTCGCCTTTTCCGTGCTGTTTTCGCTGCTGGTCGCACGGCTGATCACCCCGATGATGGCCGCCTACCTGATGCGGCCGGAAGACGGCCATGACGAGGACGAAGGGCAGGAAGGCCGCTTCATGCGGCTCTATACGCGGCTTGTCCTGACGACCACCAGCACATGGTATCGCCGCTATCTGACACTGGCGGCAGCGCTGGTGTTTCTGGTGGTATCTGTCGGCCTGCTGATGCAGGTTCCGACCAGCTTCCTGCCGCCAGAAGATGCCGGGCGCATCACGCTTTCAATAGAACTGCCGCCCAATGCCACGCTTGATGAAACCGAAAGCCGGGCCAGGCAGATCACCGAGACCCTGAAGCCGCTTGCCGGCGTGCAATCGGTCTTTGTCCAGGGCGGCACCTCGCCCAGTGGCGATCTGGAACTGCGGCGGGCGTCCGTAACCCTGCAACTCTTCCGCATCGAGCATTCGCTGGTCAAAACCGTGGTCAACAAACTGATCGGCGGCCTGCCGCTGATCGGCCCTTACCTGCCGAAAATGACCGTCGACGGCCGCACGATCCCGCAATGGCAGATTGAAAAACAGGTCTTTGCCAAGCTGCATGACATTCCCGATATGCGCGTCCAGAAAATGAACGATCGCGGTGCCCGCGACATGGCATTCTACTTCCTCTCCAAGAACGAAGAGGATCTGACAGAAGCAGTCAGCATTCTGGAGGCGAAATTGCGCACCGTACCGGTGCTGGCCAATGTCAGCGCCGATGGCTCACTGCCGCGCCCGGAATTGCAGATCCGTCCGAAAACCGATGAAATGGCCAGATTGGGCATTACCGCCCAGCAGGTTTCCGAAACCCTTCGCGTCGCAACCATCGGCGATATCGACGCGCAATTGCCGAAAATCTCACTGGATGGCCGGTTGATCCCGATCCGGGTTCAAGCGGCGCTTGGCCAGCGTCGCGACCTTGGTGCTATCAGGGCGCTGAAAATCAAGTCTGCGTCCGGTTCCATGGTGCCGCTCTCCACCGTGGTCGATATCGATTACACCCAAGGCATCAGCTCGATCAAACGCAATCACCGCGACCGTGTGGTCTCAATCGGCGCCGACCTGCCGCAGGGCGTGGCGCTCGATACGGCGACGGCGGCGTTCAAGCAGGCGGTTGCCTCCGCCAAGATTCCCGCCAGCGTCTATCTGAAGGAAACCGGCGACACCAAGGTCCAGAAGGAAATGCTGGCGAGCTTCGTCAACGCGATGATCCTGGGCCTGCTGCTGGTGCTGATCGTGCTGATCCTGCTGTTCAAGGACATCATCCAGCCCTTTACCATCCTTCTGTCGCTGCCGCTGGCCGTCGGCGGCGTGGCCGTGGCGTTGATCATCACCCATAATGCACTGTCCATGCCCGTGCTGATCGGCATCCTGATGCTGATGGGGATCGTCACCAAAAACGCCATCCTGCTGATCGATTTTGCCATCGAAATGCGCCGCCACGGCATGGAACGTGTCGAAGCCATGGTCGAGGCGGGCCGCAAGCGCGCCAGACCGATCATCATGACCTCGATTGCCATGTCGGCGGGCATGCTGCCCTCGGCGCTGGGCGTCGGCGAAGGCGGCTCGTTCCGCTCCCCCATGGCCATCGCCGTGATCGGCGGCATCATCGTCTCGACAGTGATGAGCCTTGTCGTCGTCCCCTCCTTCTTCCTTGTGATGGACGATCTGTCACGCCTGCTGGGTGTCATCTTCGGTCGGCTGGTCGGCACCAGGGAACAGGAACGAGAGCCGCTCGACACCGCCACACTCACCAATTTACACGACCAGACCGCGGCCCAGATCTCCACGCTCGAAGCCCGCATGGATGGCCTGGAAGCCGGTGCTGCCCATCCGCCAAGACGCCTCTCAGCGGGACCGTTCGGACGAGATTGATACGAAAACCATTGAAAATGACAGATCCCACAAGGCGATATGGTAGCCATGGCGTATCGCCTTGTGCAGGGTTCAGTTTTCCATCCGAAGCCCCTGCTTAATCCGTTGAACGGAGCTGCAATCACGCAAACCTGTGATTGTAATTGGCTATTGATCGAAATCAAACCATTGGCCCGATTTTCCCATTAGATTACCCCCATCGACCAGTGGCGGGGGCCGATGGTGGGAAAGAGGGCGCCGTCTTGCACCAGTGGGAACAGTTATGACGTCCCACGCAAGACCGAGCCGTTGCGACCACCCATTCCCCTTATGAACCATACCGCTATCAGGCGGGCGCTGCTGCGCAAGGGCTGAAGGAAAAGGACGGTCTGGCCGTGAACAAGGTTTTGAATTTGAACAGTCGCGATCGCAATATTCTGGTAAAATCACCCCTGATGGCCACGCTCGGCCCGGGCTCTTTAAACCGGATGCTGGAACTGGCGACAGTGTTGAGCTTCGAGGCGCGCGATATTCTGTTTCGCGAGGGCGACCCTGCCGATTATTTCTATTGCGTGCTGACCGGCTATGTCCGCCTCTATCGCCTGAACAAGGACGGACGCGAAGCCGACATCCGCATCAGCGGCGGTGGTGATACCTTTGCCGAAAGCCTGTTGGCCATGGGCGATACCTATCACTATAACGCCCAGGCGGCGGAGCATGTGACCGTGGCGCGATTTGATCTCGCCAAAGTACGCCAGCTTGCAGAGCAGGAAAACGACATCGCCCGTTCAGTGATCCGCTGCCTGTCCAATTATCTGCGGAGCACCATGGATTGCATCGCCAATGACCGACTGCAAACCGCTCCGCAACGCGTGGCACAATATCTGATCGACAATTGCCCCAATAGCGGCGGTGCCGTATCGATCCGCCTGCCCTTCCAGAAAAGCCTGCTGGCCGGCAAGCTGGGCCTTGCGCCCGAAGCCCTGTCACGCGCTTTTTCCACCCTGCGACACAGCGGCGTCACTGTGCGCGGCCGGATGGTTCAGATCAACGATGTCAACACACTCCGACAGATTTGACAGGCATAGTATCGCTGAAAGATGTCGCGAGAGATTTTCCAAATGATCTGTTCCTGTCGCCTTTCCGATATAATGTCAGGTTTTGAAGATCGAAAATGGTGAAAGGGACAAGTGGAAAACGGGGCATATATCCGCTTTTGTCGCTTTCGCTTTTCCCGCCTTCCTCAAAGATCAGGCCGCGACGAAATCCCAGCCTGTATCTGCCTTTTCCACCCGCATGAAACCGGAAACATGGCCGCCTGAGGCAGTCCAGCCTTTTTCGCTTGCATGGGTGAAGATGGTCCGGCGGCTGTTGGCGCCCTGTCTGGCATCCGCGTCGTAGATGAAGCAGAAATCGGGATCATCAAGTTGAAGTTTGGGCGCATGCACAAGATCGCCCCAAAGCACGAGCTTTTCCGCCCCCTCGCCAATCAGATAGCCGGAGTGACCAGGCGTGTGGCCGGGCATGGAAACCATCTCTATTCCAGGAAGTACCGGCCCTTCCAGGACGGGTCGCACCCGATCGCCGTAGATTTCCAGCAGGCGGGCAGCAATGTCGAATCCACCGCGCCGATAGATGGGGATGGTCTCCTTCAGTTCTGTTTTCGTAAAAAAGCCCAGATCCGCTTCCGGGACGACGATTTCCGCGTCGGCAAAATATTGTCCGGCGTCGTCAAAAAGGCCCAGCGCATGGTCGCCATGCAAATGGGTGAGGAGAACCCGGCGCACATCAGCGCGGCTTATTCCAGCCCTCTCCAGCGCAGCCCTTCCAAGCCCCAGTTCAGGACCCCAATAAGGGCCTGTTCCCGCATCGACCAGGGTAATGCCGTCAGCGCCCGACAGCACGAAGAAATTGACGTCCATATCAATGGTGGGTGCCGGCCACGCCGCGACCGCCGCATTTCGCACCACGTCACTGCTGGCGTGATCCAAATGTTCAATCGGCGCTCTAAAAATACCATCGACCATGATCGTCACATCATAGCACCCGAAACGACGTATATCCGTCATGTCAAAGGCCCCCATGGCTTTCAAGGAAGCGAACGATGTCGGCCACGCCCTCGCCACGCTTCAGGTCGGAAAACACATGCGGACGAGCCTCGCGCATACGCGCCGCATCGCGATCCATCACATCAAGATCGACCTCGACATAGGGCGCCAGGTCTTTCTTGTTGATGACCAGTAGATCCGAGCGGGTAATGCCCGGTCCGCCCTTGCGGGGAATTTCCTCGCCCTGACAAACCGAGATTACATAGATCGTCACATCGGCAAGATCGGGCGAAAAGGTCGCGGCCAGGTTGTCGCCACCGGATTCGATGAAAATCACGTCGAGATCGGGAATGCGCTCATTCAGTCCGGCAATCGCCTGGAGATTGATCGACGCATCCTCCCGGATCGCCGTATGCGGACAGCCGCCGGTCTCAACGCCCACCACCCGGTCAGAAGACAGCGCTTGCATGCGGATCAAAGCGTCGGCATCCTCACGGGTGTAGATATCATTGGTGACGACGGCCACCGAATAGCGGTCGCGCATCGCCTTGCACAGCTTTTCCGTCAATGCCGTCTTGCCTGAGCCGACCGGGCCACCAATTCCGACCCGTAACGGACCATTTGCCGATTTCATGCTTTTCCCCTTGTTATTCTCTTGTTCTTATCCAAGCTTCTAAAGCTGGCGATATCACGACCGGAACAGTCGCACAGCTTGACCTTCATGGCGCGCCGAAACGATGTCTGCGGCAATCGTCGCGCTGCCAAGATCGTCCAACCCCGACTGGACGGCCCGGGCAGCCAGGCTTGCCACAGGCGCCTCAAGCCGCGACAGAACGGCGAGGCCACCGGTCTGGCCGATCAGGCTGAGGCGAATACCCGCCGAGACCTGCTGCGACAGGGCCGCATGCAAATAGGCGGCAAGCACTGCCTCGCAACCTATCCCCTGGCAGGCGCCCACCGCCCCAACCACCACCGGATAGGCAACCGGACCGGACAATAGGACCGAAAACGGGTCCGCCCAGGCGCGGGCCGCATCGCGAAACGCCGCGCCGAGCGCCGTGGTTTCCTGATAGCGCTCCCGAGAGCCGGCCAGCGCCAACGCCAGATCCGAAACCTCGGACAAAACCTGCGGCATATTCCAGACCCGCCAGGCCTCAGCCAGAAGCACCGCATCGTTCCAAATTGCGCCATGGTCTAACAGCGATGTCAGCCAGGCCAGCAACGCCTCTTGCCGCCCGATGACGTTGCCGTCACCATCGATCAACCCATCCTCGACCGCCTTTTCCAGCCCGCCCGAATAGGCAAAACCGCCCACAGGAAAGGCCGGCGAGAGCCAAGTCATCAGCCGGATCAGGCCGAGCGTATCGAGAGCAATGGTCATGGTCGATCAGGAATGGGCGTGATGGGCATGTGACCCATGGCTGTGATAAGCGCCACGCACCGGCTGAAACGGCTCCACCACCTCACTGACCGTCGCGCCCAAGCCCTCCAGCATGGCGCGGATCACCGGATCACGGCCGATCAGGATGCGGTCCAGCTCGATCTGGGCAGGGAGATGACGGTTGCCGAGGTGCCAAGCCAGTTCCAGCAAATGCTGCCCGTCGCGCGGCTCAATCGCGTAGAGCCGTTCATCGGCGGCCTTCACCGCGATCTGGTCACCGTTATCAAGCACCAGACGGTCGCCATCGGCAAACAGCACCGCTTCCTTCAGGTCCAGCATCACCATCTCGCCATCGGACAGATGCAGCAGCTTACGACGCAAATGACGCATGTCATGGGGCAGAACAACCGTCGACACCGCCGGATCAAGGGCATCTGAGGCCGGAAGATAAGAGATCACACGCAGCATCGGCACTCCATGACCCTGCGGATCGCCAATGGCTCCGCAACGCTTATATCAATTCACTAAACCGGATTTGGCCGACAGCCTTGGATAAAGCGACAGCCTTGGCAGGCGCCGAGTTTGCGCAAAACAAAGGCCGGGCGCAACAGGCAAATAGGCCTGTGCCGTTGTTATCGCAAATATCAAAGCAATGATCGGGCAGTTTAGGATACGGCCTGGATAGCCTGCTTCAACGGCTGCGGGCCATGGGTCATTTCATGCACGATACAGTTGCGGCCATTGGCCTTGGCACGGTAAAGCGCGCGGTCGGCCGCCGCATAGACCACTTCCGGCCGCCTTTCCGGCGAAATTTCCGCAACGCCGATCGAGATGGATGTCGAAATCAATCGACCGTCGAAATGCAGCCGAAGGTCGGAAATACTGCGGCGGATCATGTCGATCCGCTCAAACCGCTGCTGGATCGTGTCGCCTTGGATGATCAAACCGAATTCCTCGCCGCCAAGCCTGGCCGTGACATGCGGATCATTGGCGAAATGGCACAGAATGTCTGCCACGGCACGAATGACGAAATCGCCGGCGCTGTGGCCGTAAGCATCGTTGATCGACTTGAACCAATCGAGATCGGCGATGGCCAGCGAAGCGTTCCCCTCCGTCTGGTCCAGCGCTTCCGAAAAGGCACGCCGGTTCAGCAGGCCGGACAGACCGTCAATCCTGCTCAGATGCTCGTATTTTGCCTTGGCGATGGCGAGACTACGGATTTCACGCGCCACAAAGACGCCGGTGAATGTGGCCACGAAACTGCCCAACAACCAGCTCATCGCCACGCTGAGCTTGACCGCATCGATGATCGGCATCGGCACCAGACCCAGCACCCAACAGAACGGCAGGGCAACGATCTGAAAGCCAAGTGCCAGGGAAACGGACGAAAACATCAGATGCATGACAAAGCTGAAAATGTTTCCCCTTTGCGAGAGATCTTCAAATCCTCGGCGCAGCGAAAGCCAGTTCAATATTCGAATCAATTGCCGCCCCCTTCTCTGCTTTTCTCTGGGATAGGCCTGTTTTGTGTGTCGTTTCCTAAATCAATACCTAGAATTTTAACGATTGATTGTATGGGCCATCGCATCATTTCAATACACGAACAGCCAAAACAGATCATCCGGGCAAAGGCAGGGGCGCGAGTGCATAAAGCGATACAGCGAACTTTAGTGCACCATGTTGGGTGGACGGCGCTGTAGCGGAAATACCAGCGGCCCGCGCATCACCGAAACGAAAAAACCCGGCACGCAGCCGGGTTTTTCTGATCTCGCAGACGTGTTTAATCGCGCCTACGAAGGTTTGTCGAAAATCAGTCGTCGTCTTAGGCCGCCTGCTTTTCCTTCAGCTTTTCCAGGATATTCTGTGGCGAAGACACACCATAAGGGTCGCTATCGCAATTGTCGGAATAGCCTTCTTCTTCGAACCACTGCTCCACCACGCCATCGTTGATGATAGCCGCATAGCGCCAGGAGCGCATGCCGAAGCCGAGATTGTCCTTGGACACCAGCATGCCCATCTTGCGGGTGAACTCGCCGGAGCCATCGGGAATAAGCTTGACATTGGCCAGGCCCTGCTGCTTGCCCCAGGCATTCATCACGAAAGCATCATTGACCGAAATGCAGTAGATGTCGTCAATGCCGGCAGACTGGAACTCGCTATAAAGCTTTTCGAAATCCGGCAGTTGGAAGGTCGAGCAGGTGGGAGTGAAAGCACCCGGAAGCGAAAAGAGCACGACTTTCTTGCCCTTGAAGTAATCATCCGAGGTCATATCTTGCCAACGGAAGGGGTTTGGGCCACCGACCTCTTCATCGCGAACGCGGGTACGAAACGTGACGCTGGGCACTTTTCTGCCAATAAGCATCGCTGATCTCCTTTGATAGACATGATGAAGCGTAAAAATGATGAAAAGCGGCCTGTTACCGGGCCACCTGGATCAGTCTTTCTGATTACCGCATAACCATGTGCGGCGCAGCATAAAACAGCGTGCTGGACGCCGCAGCATGCCTGGCATGCGCATAGTGCATGGCGGACCCATTCGGCATTGCATAATGATGGCCAGTTTCGCTTTTAACGCGGCAAAAGCTCAAACCGGGCAAACCGGCCTATTGCGCGCGCTGCATAGAAGACCAACCGCGATGCATTGGCCACTGCTGCCTCGACAGCAACGTATGCAATCGATCACAACTTTAACAAAGCTTCATAATAGCACATTATTGCCCTAATTTAAGATCTATACCTTTAATGGTCGATGCAGAGGGCGATTATCACATAAAAAAACAGACAAAACAGATCTTGAAGCATTGCAAAAAACTTTGTTGCGTATTTTAATCCGGAAATATTCGACCTTAACGATTTGTTAAGAATTTGCACAAAATTCGGCATCGAAACAGGCTTTCGAATGCCAATCGCCGACAGAAGATCTTTTTTGGTATTGGGTAGGGTTGGAGACGGAAACAATGTTGAATGCGAAAAAGCAGCCTATGACCCGGCATGTATTGCCGGTCGTAGAAGACACCAATGGTCCGGTGGGCAGAGCCATTGACCGGGACCCCTCCGTCAGAAATACCCGTTTGTCGGTGCTGGCACCGACCCGTTACCCCTGGCGCTTCAATTCACCGCGCCACAGCCGGCACATGATCGAAAATCGTAATTTCGTGCCGATGAACTACGTATCGCCGAAGCTGGAAGGCATCACGGTCCTGTCGCCATTTCCGCCGCGCCGGTTCGACCTCATCCATGCGTTCAACCGGATACCGATGAGCGCGACGCCCTTCATGATCTCTTTTGAATCCCACATGCCGCGCGGCTTCGGCATTGAGACCTCAGCACTTTATGCCTTCATGACCCGGCGTCTGATTTCCGACCGCTGTCTCGGGATCGGCGCGATTTCCGAACATGCGCGCCGGATCTTTCAAAAGACTCATAGAAATAACCCTGCCTATGAGGCGCTGAACAGGAAGCTGTTCATGCGCTATCCAAATATGGAAATCGAAGAGCGACCGGATACGTTCAACGACGAAAACCAGGGGCCGATCCGCGTCGTCTTCGTCGGAAATCACTTTGCCCGCAAGGGCGGTTGCGTTGGCGTGCGCATGGCCGAACTCGCCATGGAGCACGGCATTCCGCTGGAAGTCGATATCGTCTCCACCGTGGAAGTCGGACCGATGTCCTGGACTGACCCGTTGGTGCCCGGCTACTTCGATCGTTACCGCAAATTGTTGAGCCTGCCGAATGTTCGCCATGTCCAGAACATTCCAAATAGCGAAGTGCTGAAAATCCTGCGCAATGCGCATTTCTCGCTGCTGACCACATTCTGCGACACATTCGGCTTCAGCGCCATTGAATCCGAGGCCAATTACGTGCCGGTGATCGCCACGAAACAGGGCGCCCTGCCGGAATTCATCAAGCACCGGCAAAACGGCATCCTGCTGGATCTGGACACCAATGATATCGGTGAGTGGAAACACATTGCCGACGACCGCAGCACGCCGGAATTTGCCGAGATCCATGCCCGCGAGATCGAGCGACTGGCCGAAGAAAGCCTGACCGAAGTCGTCGCCGCCATGGCCGACCAGAATGCCTACAAAGCAATGCGCCAAGCCGCCTATCGCACTGCAAAGACGATGTTTTCGGCGAAGGATGCCAATGAATTCTGGGACGATTTTTATGTGGAAGCTTTGAATGAGTACCGGACGGGCCACAATTCCTCAGAGCTGATGCAAAAGCCGTTTTCAGGCTGAACCCGTTTCAGTGGCGATGCTGTCTACCTTTGAAAGAAGGCGACGAGAGTGGACGTTAAAGCGTCGCCGCCTCTTCAAGGCCAATAGATTTAAGGGAAGGTAGAGGTGGGCTATCAGCCCACAACATTCACTTTTCCGCCTTCGATAACGATGTGCCGTCCTTCATTCTCCATAAAACGCCAGTCCTCTGCCTGCGAACCATCCGGGAAAATTTGCAGGCGATAACCACCTGACAATTGAAGATCTGCTCCACAATATCTGTCGCATGTTACGGACTGGACAATGAGATAATCCCCAGCATTTACAAAGGACTTAGTGGCTTCGTCGTAACCTTGCAGCAAGGCCGCAATCCGCACGAATTGCAACGTACCAAATTGAGGATCCTCGACGTTTACAGGAGCACCCTCCTCAGGCTCCATGAAACGATCTGAGGACCCTGTCACGATCCCATTCTCCGTGACAATCCGCCAGGAGCATTGGATATAGAGCGCATGAGATCCCGCCGTTCCTAGTCTTCCCCGTGTCGAATGATGGGGGCGAATGGAGCCAAAATGGAAAACTTTCGTATCTGCCGCATTGCGGGCAATGCTTAAAGGCAGACCGACAAGAACTTGCAGACTGTCCTGCAAGAAGGCTTGATTGTCAGATTCAGACATAACTACCAGTCATAATAATGCCAAGGCTCTGACATGCTCACGCGTCCCCGCCTTAAAGAGATTGCAAATATCTCAAATGCTTGCACGGCTTGAGATATTTGCAAAAGGAATACGATGAGTCATTTTCAATGACTCAGCGTATAACCCCCATCAAAACAAGAAATACCGCTGAGCCATCGGCAAAACAGTGGCCGGTTCGCAGGTTAGCAACTCACCGTCAGCGCGCACCTCATAGGTTTCAGGGTCGACCTCGATATGCGGTGTCAGGCTGTTGTGGATCATCGACGCCTTGGAAATGCCGCCGCGGGTGTTTTTTACCGCCAGCAATTGCTTGGAAACGCCGAGCCGCGCCGCCAGTCCCACATCCAACGAGGCCTGAGACACGAAGGTGACGGAGGAGTTGGTGCGAGCCTTGCCATAGGCGCCGAACATATGCCGGTAATGCACCGGCTGCGGCGTCGGGATTGAGGCGTTGGGATCACCCATCGGGGCGGCGGCAATCGAGCCGCCAAGCAGGACCATATCCGGCTTGACGCCAAAAAAGGCCGGGTTCCAGATCACCAGATCGGCGCGCTTGCCGACTTCAATCGAGCCGATTTCGTGGGAGAGACCATGGGCAATGGCCGGGTTGATGGTGTATTTGGCAATGTAGCGCTTGACGCGCATATTGTCATTCTCGCCGGTTTCCGATGGCAGCCGTCCGCGCTGGCGCTTCATCTTGTCGGCCGTCTGCCAGGTACGGATCGCCACTTCGCCGACCCGGCCCATGGCCTGGCTGTCCGAGGAAATGATCGAAAACGCGCCGATATCATGCAGAATGTCTTCCGCCGCAATGGTTTCCTTGCGGATCCGGCTCTCCGCAAAGGCAATGTCTTCCGGGATCGACGGGCTCAAGTGATGGCAGACCATCAGCATGTCCAAATGCTCAGCCAGCGTATTGATCGTATAGGGACGCGTCGGATTGGTGGAAGACGGGATCACATTCGGCTGGCCGCAGATCTTGATGATGTCAGGCGCATGGCCGCCGCCTGCCCCCTCGGTATGGAAGGCATGGATGGTACGGCCCTTGATCGCGCCGATGGAATCCTCGACGAAACCGCTTTCGTTCAGCGTATCGGTATGGATCATCACCTGCACATCGTAGTCGTCGGCCACCGACAGGCAGCAATCGACGGCACCGGGGGTCGTACCCCAATCCTCATGCAGTTTCAGGGCGCAGGCGCCGCCCAGCACCATTTCCTCCAGCGCGCCGGGCAGCGAGGCGTTGCCCTTGCCCGCAAAAGCCAGGTTCATCGGGAAAGCATCCGCCGCCTCGATCATCCGGGCAATATGCCAGGGACCAGGCGTGCAGGTGGTGGCGAGCGTGCCATGCGCAGGGCCGGTGCCGCCGCCCAACATGCAGGTCAAGCCGCTCATCAGCGCTTCCTCGATCTGCTGCGGGCAAATGAAATGGATATGGCTGTCCATGCCGCCCGCCGTGACGATCTTGCCTTCCCCGGCAATCGCCTCCGTGCCGGGGCCGACAATGATATTGACGCCTGGCTGGGTATCGGGATTGCCCGCCTTGCCGATGGCAACGATACGCCCGTCCTTCAAGCCGATATCCGCCTTGACGATGCCCCAGTGATCGACGATCAGCGCATTGGTGATAACGGTATCGACCGCGCCGTCCACGCGCGTCGCCTGGCTTTGCCCCATGCCATCGCGGATCACTTTGCCACCACCGAATTTCACTTCGTCGCCGTAATGGGTGAAGTCCTTTTCCACCTCGATGAACAGCTCGGTATCAGCCAGCCGCACTTTATCCCCGGTCGTGGGGCCGAACATGCTGG
The DNA here is from genome assembly GCF_021559775.1 of Gillisella vitis. GTDB lineage: Bacteria > Pseudomonadota > Alphaproteobacteria > Rhizobiales > Rhizobiaceae > Allorhizobium > Allorhizobium ampelinum. Next base: position 2,436,255 of record NZ_CP056047.1, read on the forward strand.
CATAGGCGGCGCGGGACATTTTGAAAGGCATGGTCAGGCTCCTTGGGACAGGACAGGTAAGGGTGAAGGCCCAAGGCGCGTCAGCCGCCCGGCCTCGATATGTGCGTCGATCACTTGCCGTTCCGCAGCGAAAGGATGGCCATCCCAACCCTGGTGCGAAAAGCCTGCAACGAAAATCCGATCTCCGGCAAAAGCCGGATCGCGAAGAACATGGCTCATCACCACCAGGCCGCTGCTCGGCGTGACATAGAGACCGGGATCGTAGGGGTCCAATGCCGCCACAGCAGCCTCATGGGCCAGGGCTGGTAGAACCATGTGATCCTTGCCGTTGCTGCGGGCAAATTCGGCAAAATTGTCTGTCTGATCCTCAAACAGATCGTCAAGTTCGGGAAAATTGACCAGAATATCCGGCTTCATCGCCTCGAATTTCGCGGGATCGCGCACCGACCAGATCGCGCCGCTGGTATCGACCGCGGGGCTGTTGCGCCAGGCACAATCGGCCAGCATGGCTTTGGCGGGACGGCCAGTATTGCACACCGCCATCACATCCGTGCGGTGACCGGCCATGCCGAAATTGCGCGCACCATTGAAGCGGATGACCATATCGGCAGCATCGATGGCGTCCGCAACCTCCTGAGGAACCTCGCCATTGCCAATGATCATGATCTTGCGATCCATGCCTGTCCGATCCGCTTATCGAGTTTCAGCCAAGGATTTCAATTCCTTGGTTCGCGTCTTCGTTATCTCCGCCTTGCAGGCGGCAACCTCCATGGGCTCCATCGTGCCACCCCGGACATAAAATCCCTGGGCCTCACATTGACCGTCGCGATAATCGATCCAGGCACGCTGGGCTTTCAGCAAGGCCTTTTCAGCCCCCTTGAGATCATCGTCTAACGTTGCATCCTGCTCAACAAAGATCTTGCGGGTGATCTTCCATTGGGCATTCATGGCCTTGTCCGCCGCGTCGAAATCCTTGATCGCACAGGCGGTCATATCGCTCTGGGTTTTCGGGTCCTTGCAATCAACCGCTTGCGCCAGAACACCATGGCCAGACGACATTACCCCAAACCCTGCCAGCATGATCAGCCGCGAAACAGGCGTCATAGAGGCCCCATGACCTTCTGGCGAAAGCCATAGACCTCGCGCTTACCGGCCAGCGGGATCAGCGTCACTTCCCGCGTCTGGCCCGGCTCAAAGCGCACCGCAGTCCCCGCCGGAATGTCCAGCCGCATGCCACGCACCTTATCCCGGTCGAAGGACAGTCCCGCATTGGTCTCAAAGAAATGATAATGACTGCCCACCTGTACCGGACGGTCGCCGGTATTGGACACTTCAATCGTCACGGTCGGCTGACCAGCATTCAGCTCGATCTCGCCACTCGCGGCAATGATTTCACCCGGTTTCATCACTGTCTCTCCCGTCATCGGTTCCCGGCAGGCCGGAAAACCACATTGTCCATGCATGAAATAATACATCCGCAACGACCGGATGGATCACCGATCAAGCCGCTCGGCCGGGCTTGCAGCCTTCCGCCTTCAGAACCCGCGTGGTGGATGGCGGATTGTTGGCGAGCTTGCCCGCCGGGCGGATGGGTCTGCGCACCAGTTCGCCGCCGCAATTGGGGCAGATCCCGGCCAGCACGCCCTCAGCACAGGCAGCGCAATAGGTGCATTCGAAGCTGCACATCATCGCCTCGCGGCTTTCAGGTCGCAGATCGCAGTCGCAGCATTCACAGTTGGGGCGAATCTCCAGCATGGCGTCAGCGGATCGGTTCGTGGACGGTCACCAGCTTGGTGCCATCGGGAAACGTCGCTTCGACCTGCACGTCATGGATCATTTCGGCAATGCCATCCATCACCTGATCGCGGGTGATCACATGCGCACCCGCCTCCATTAACTCGGACACGGCACGGCCATCGCGGGCACCCTCGACGACGAAATCGGAAATCAGCGCAATCGCCTCAGGATAGTTCAGCTTGACGCCGCGCTCCAGCCTGCGCCGGGCGACCATGGCCGCCATGGAAATCAGAAGCTTGTCTTTTTCTCTTGGGCTGAGATTCATGGGTGCTCCGAAAATGATGCCGGTTACAAGGTCCAGACTTTCGGCACAGACGCGCCGTCGCGCAAGGCCGAAATCACCGGAACCAATAATTTTCTAAGGGAAAATCCATCGCTGCTGATAAAACGGGCAACCAGCTTGTCATTCCACAGGCTTATGCCGACGTCACCAAGCCCCGACGGGCGGTCCGTCAACCGTTGCAGCGCCGCCATATGTGCCTCCGCCTGCCGTCCCGTATACAGCAATGTGGCAAAAGCGACCCTGCCGCCCAGCACCGCTTTTTCAGCGGTGAGATCGGCAATATCACCTGTTAACGCCAGGTCTTCGGCATGAATGAGCCGCCCTGAGCGGCGGATGCGCCAGCGGTCGCGCACTAGGCCGTGACGCATCGCTTCACCCATCGCCTTGCGACCCAGCAGAACGGCCTCGACACTGAGAAATTCCGCTGTCTCATGCAGATCGACCTCCAGCCTGCGGGTCAGTGAAGCCTGATCAAACAGGATGGATTCCTGCGGCAGCCAATGGACCGCCGCCCCCTCGCCGACCGTGATGCGGCTGCTGATCGACGCCGTATCGGCGGCAGCCTTATAGATTTTCTCGCAGGCCTGGGTGGTCAGGGTCAGATGAGTGCCATCACCGGCGGTAAACGCCCAGTCGAGTTGATCACCGCCGGTCAGCCCGCCGGAGGAATTGATCAGCACCGCCTCCATCCGGCCATCGAAACTTTCGGGGATACGGATCTTGGCGCAGCCCTCCTGGAAGAAGGTTTCCAACCGGCTGCGGCCTTGAAACAGCTTGGTGTCCAGCCGCCCGCTTCCTTTGGCGCGTTGCGGCTTGATCAGTATGGCGGGCTGTATGGTCATGCCTTCAACGCTTCGATTTCGAGAAGAAATCCCACATCATATCCGTGGCATTCAGGTCGAAGGAGACCTTGCCGATCACCTTCTGGATCTTCAGCGATGCGGTGCTGCCCGGCCATGTATGGCCCGCCCCCGCCAAACGGTAGGAGGCAATGCGCGCACCGTCCGAGCATTGAGCATACTCGGTGGTCTCGACCCGGCCCTCGGTTTTCACGGTGGGAGATTTGCACCCATCCAACTCCGCCCAGCGATGCAGTGCGGCATCGGCGCCGTAGCCCCAATAGGGCAGGCCCGGCCCGGCAATCGGGTTGATCTTGTCGTCCAGCCCGGCAAAGGCGATCAGCGACATCGGTTTGGCCGGTTTGCAGGTCGCAGCATCCGGCACGAAACCATCGCCTTCACGCTTCGGCGTTCCCGCCCGCAGGCCGACGACCAGACCGGCAGCGGCAAAATCGGTGTTTCCATCGCAAAGATATTGCGACACCATCCGTCCGCCGCCGGAATAGCCGGTGGCGTAGAAGCGCGCCGGATCAACACATAAATTGTCTTCGACAGCCTTGATCACATCGCGGATATAGGCTTCCTCATCGGCCTCGCCTTTGGCGACGCCCGGCACGTTCCAGGCGAAATAGCCCGCCCGCTTGGTGGGCATCGACCCTTGCGGCGCGACAGCGATAAAGCCTTCGCGCTCAGCCACCCGCTCCCATTCGCTCCGGTCCAGTTGCTCATTGGCATTGCTGTCGGAACCGTGGAAATCGAACACGACCGGCACCTTGTCCTGGCCGCTATAGCTGGAGGGAATGAAATAGGAAAACACCCTCTCATGTCCGCCAGAGGTCAGTGTCATATCATAACGGCCCACATCCCTGGGCTGACCGCAGCCAGCTGCCGATGCGGAGCCGGTCGAAAGCGTCAGAAGGGAAACGAGTGTCGCAATCGCCACAACGGACAGAGTACCAACTCTTCGCAGAACGGGCTTTTCGCATTGATTTTCAATATTTTGCATATAGTCCTCCGCAGCGGGGCAACGGTAGCAAAAGACCGATACGATGCAAAATGAAAAAATCTGGCACATGCTGGATGCGCAGACGAGTGTCCGTCAGGGTCAGATCGAACCTGACAGACAGAAACTAAGGCATCTGTCTGGATCAGAGCACTACAGCGCGTCCGCCGACATCGGGCTTTCCACCGCCTGCGGCTTGACCTTGGCCTTCATTGTCACCGAGCAGGCAGGGTTTACAGAGGCCGTTGCGCCAGCAGCCGGTTTTGCGCCATCGGCACAGGCATTTTTGGCGATATTGTCGGCGATCAGACGGCCATCGCCACTGTCGAAGAAAGCCCACATCCGCTTGGCCGCATACATGTCTTCCTGGCTCTTGCCATCGACGCTCTTGCCATCAAAGGCCTTTGCCTTGGAATTGGCAGCAGCCAGTGAGAAGCCGATAGTCTGCGCGGGCCAGTCATGCGTCTGGTCGGCAATCGTATAGGACAGGATGCGGGCACCGCCCTTGCAGCGCTCGAATTCCGCCGAGGAAATTTTCGTCCCCTTGACGATCTTGCGTTCGCCCTGGCAGCCATCCAGCTCGGCCCAGCGATTGAGTGCCGCTTCGCCGCCATATTGCCAATAGGGCCTACCGCCGCCCGCGTAAGGATTGGTATTGTCCTTCAGCCCCCAGAAGGCGATGATCGACACCGGACGGCCCGGACGGCAGCTCTGCGGATCGGGCAGCCATTTTCCCTGATCGGGGCCAACGCCCTGACGCGGCGTGCCAGCCCGCAGGCTCATAACGAAACCGGCAGCGGAGAAATCGGTATTGCCGTTGCAGATATATTGCGACAGCATCCGCCCGCCACCCGAATAGCCGGACGCATAGATACGATCGGGATCGACACAGAACTTGGCCTTGACCAGCGCCACGGTGTCGCTGAGATAAGCGGCATCATCCGGCCCTTTGGCTTCGGTTACAGTCGAAACAGCCGCATTTGGCGCGGTCGGGCTTGTCAGGCTCGCGTTGGTTACAGTCCCATTCGAAATTGTGGCATTTGGCGAAACTGTCGCATCCGGTACAGTCACGCCGGGTACGGGGACCACGCCCGGCACGTTCCAGGCATGGGTGCCTTCCGCCTTGCCATTCAAACCGCCCTGTGGGGCAATGACGATGAAGCCGTTTTCCCGCGCCACGTCGGACCATTGGCTACGACCCAGCTGATCGCGGGGAAAGCTGTTGGACCCGTGCAGATCGAACACCACAGGCACCTTGGCCTTGCCGGTATAGCCTTGGGGAATGTAGGCGACCGCCGTCCGCTCAATTCCACCGGACGTGAATGTCAGGTCCTGTAACCCGGCCCGGACGGTCACGCCGCAGCCGCCCGCCGCGTAAGCAAGGCCACCCGGCACCATCATGGAAACGCCGAGTGTGAACAGGCACAACAAAGTCTGGGCAGATGTGCGCGCGAAAAAACCCGGCCGCCGCAGGCCAGTCAGTTCATCGAATGTCATGAGGTCGCCTTGTTATTAGCACTTGCCGGAAAATACCACATGTTGCGCAGGCTTCAACAGAAACCTGATCGCAAATGATCAAGGCTGACATGCGTCAAACACAAAGCGTGAATATACTATGAATATACCCGGTAATTTCACAGTAAAAACAAGAGATTACACTCCAAACCCGGACACCGCATCCCATGCCTGAATGCGACATTATACCGTAAGGTGGCGGCGAGCCTCGAGCGTATCCAGCGTTTCTGCACCGCCTTCATGGACGATTTCGCCGCGATCCATGATGTAGACATGGTCGGCCAGCTCCCGACAGAAGTCGAGATATTGCTCGACCAGCAGGATCGCCATGCCGGTTGAATCCCTGAGATAGCGGATTGCCCGGCCGATATCCTTGATGATCGATGGCTGGATGCCCTCGGTCGGCTCGTCCAGCACCAGAATTTTCGGGCGGGTTACCATGGCCCGGCCAATCGCCAACTGCTGCTGCTGGCCACCGGACAGATCACCGCCGCGCCGCGACAACATGGTCTGCAAAATCGGAAACAGCGCGAAAATATCGTCCGGGATCGTCCGATCCTTGCGCTTCAGCGGCGCAAACCCGGTTTCCAGATTTTCCTTGACCGACAGCAGCGGAAAGATCTCGCGCCCCTGCGGCACATAGCCGACCCCGTGCCGCGCCCGGTTGAATGGCGCCATGCCGTTCAACACCGTGCCTTCAAAGGCAATCGTGCCGCCGGACACCGGATGCTGGCCGGTCACGGCGCGTAAAAGCGAGCTTTTACCCACCCCGTTGCGACCCAGCACGCAGGTGATCTTGCCCATCGGCGCGGTGATATTCACGCCACGCAAGGCCTGGGCGGCACCATAGTGAAGATTGAGATTTTCAACTGTCAGCATCTTCTTACCCTCACCGCCCCAGATAGTTTTCGATCACCCGCGGATCGTTCGAAACAAAGTCGATCGAACCTTCGGCCAGCACCGAGCCTTCGGCCAGACATGTCACCTTGACGCCGAGATCGCGGATGAAACCCATGTCGTGTTCCACCACCACGACCGAGCGGGTCTTGGAAATTTCACGCAGCAGAATGGCGGTTTCGGCGGTTTCGGCATCGGTCATGCCCGCCACCGGCTCATCGACCAGCAGCAGTTTCGGCTCCTGCGCCAACAGCATGCCGATTTCCAGCCATTGCTTCTGGCCGTGGGACAGGTTGGCGGCGAGGTCGTTTTTGCGGGCGGTGAGCCGGACGGTTTCGAGAATGGTGTCGATCCGCTCGCGGTCCTTGGGCGTCAGCCGGTAAAACAGCGTTGAAAACACCCCGCGCGGCTTGTTCAGCGCCAGTTCCAGATTGTCCCAGACCGTATGGCTTTCAAACACCGTCGGCTTCTGGAATTTGCGGCCAATGCCGAGCTGGGCGATTTCGGCCTCGTCGCGCTTGGTGAGATCCACCTTGCCGCCGTCGAAAAACACCTCGCCGCTGTCAGGCCGTGTCTTGCCGGTGATGATGTCCATCATCGTCGTCTTGCCCGCGCCATTCGGGCCGATAATGGCGCGCAGCTCGCCCGGCTCGACCACGAAGGACAGGGAGTTCAAGGCCCGGAATCCGTCGAAGGAGACGCTGACCCCGTTGAGATAGAGGAGGCTGTTGGTGGTCTTTTCGGACATGACTTACTCCGCCGCCTGAGGGTTGCCATGAGAGGTTCTGGACGCTTCGGCTTCCGCCGCAGCCTTGTCCTGCCTGCGCCGGAGAAGGCTTTGGGTGACAGTGCCGACAATGCCCTTGGGCAGGAACAGTGTGACGGCCACGAACAGCCCGCCCAGCGCAAACAGCCAGGCATTGGGAAACAGGCCGGTAAAGATCGTCTTGCCGCCATTGACCAGCACCGCGCCAATGATCGGGCCGATCAGCGTGGCGCGCCCGCCGACGGCGGTCCAGATCACCACCTCGATGGAATTGGCCGGCGAAAATTCGCCGGGATTGATGATGCCGACCTGCGGCACATAGAGCGCGCCCGCCACGCCCGCCATCATTGCCGAGACCACGAAGGCAAACAGCTTCATGTTTTCCACCCGGTAGCCGAGAAAGCGGGTGCGGCTTTCGGCATCGCGGATGCCAACCAGCACCTTGCCGTATTTGGAGCGAACGATGGCCGAGACCAGCAGCAGCGAGCCCGCCAGAAACAGCGCCGAGAGCGAAAACAGCGCGGCACGGGTGCCATCCGCCTGGATGTTGAAACCGAGGATGTCTTTGAAATCAGTGAGGCCGTTATTGCCGCCAAAACCCATATCGTTGCGGAAGAAGGCCAGCAGCAGCGCATAGGTCATCGCCTGGGTGATGATCGACAGATAGACGCCGTTGACCCGCGAGCGAAACGCAAACCAGCCGAATACGAAAGCCAGCAGACCGGGTGCCACCAGCACCATCAGCGCTGCAAACCAGAACATGTCGAAGCCGTGCCAGAACCAGGGCAGTTCCTTCCAGTTCAGGAACACCATGAAGTCGGGCAATACAGGATCGCCATAGGTGCCGCGTGGGCCGATCTGGCGCATCAGATACATGCCCATCGCATAGCCGCCGAGCGCGAAGAACGCCCCGTGGCCGAGCGAAAGAATGCCGCAAAAGCCCCAGACCAGATCGAGCGCCAGCGCCAGCATTGCATAGGTCAGGTATTTGCCAAACAGCGCCACCAGATAGGTCGGCATATGCAGCGCGCTGTCGGGCGCGGTGGCAAGGCTGAGGATCGGCACCAGAATGGCGAGCGCGATGAGAATGGCGATGGCGACGAGGATCTTGGCGTCCAGCGAGCGCAGAAGAAATGCCGTGATCATGCTTCCACCGCCCTTCCCTTGAGTGCGAAGAGACCACGGGGCCGCTTCTGGATGAACAGGATGATGAGAACCAGAACCAGGATCTTGCCCAATACTGCACCGGCATAGGGCTCAAGGAACTTGTTGACGATCCCGAGCGAAAACGCCCCGACCAGTGTGCCCCAGAGATTGCCGACTCCGCCGAACACCACGACCATGAAACTGTCGATAATGTAGGTCTGGCCGAGATTGGGCGAAACATTGTCGATCTGGGACAGCGCCACGCCCGCCATGCCAGCAATGCCGGAGCCAAGCGCAAACGTGAAGGCGTCCACCCAGGGCGTGCGAATGCCCATCGAAGACGCCATCCGGCGGTTTTGGGTGACGGCGCGCATCTGCAAACCAAAGGCGGAGCGCTTCAACAGCATCAGCAGCGCGAAGAAGACCGACAGCGAAAACACCAATATCCACAGCCGGTTCCAGGTGATGGTCAAGCCGCCAAGCCCAAACGAGCCGGACATCCAGGATGGATTGGCAACCTCCTGATTGGTGGGGCCAAACAGCGTGCGCACCAATTGCTGCAACATCAGCGAAATGCCCCAGGTGGCCAGCAGGGTTTCCAGTGGACGGCCATAGAGAAAGCGGATGACGCAGCGTTCGATCACCAACCCGAAGATGCCGGTGACGGCGAAGGCGACCGGCAGGGCAATGGCCAGCGACCAGTCAAACAGCTCAGGCGCGTTCGCCCTTATCGCCTGCTGGACAATGAAAGTTGAATAGGCACCGAGCATGACCATTTCGCCATGCGCCATATTGATAATGCCCATGACCCCGAAGGTGATGGCAAGGCCAATGGCCGCCAGCAGCAACACCGAGCCGAGCGAGATGCCATAGGTGATGTTCTGCGCGGTATTCCACAGCGCCACATCGCTCTGGATCTTGGCGATGGCCGCATCGATATCACCCTTCAGGGCCGGATCGACGGTCGCAGCAGCATTACCGAGAATGGAAATCGCATCCTGGCCGCCCACAGCGCGAATGAGTGCAATGGCGGCGCGTTTTTCCTCCAGCGTATGATTGGAGGTGATGACCGAGACAGCACGGGCCTGGGCCAGCAGCGTTTTCACCGCGCCATCCTGCTCCTTGGCAAGGGCGGTGTCGAGCAATTCGAGATTGTCTTCTGAGGGCGCCTTCAACAGCGCATCGGCAGCGGCAAGCCGCACCGTGCGGTCAGGACTGAGCAGGGTCAGCCCGCCTTGTGCGGCGCGGATGGCGCGGCGCAACCCGTTATTGATCTTGATCTTCACCAGCCCGCCCTTGGCTTCCTTGCCGACCTCGGCACCGGTCAGCGGATCGATCAGCGTCAGCTGGCTGCCGGCGGGCTTGGCGATGAACACATTGCCATCGGCCTTGCGCAGATAGAGATCGCCACCGCTTAGGGCTTCCAGGGTCGGAACCACTTTGAGATCGCCAGTGCGTCCGAGATCGCCGACGATCTTTTCGGCATCGGTGAAATTGGCCGTGCCCAGCGCCTTGATCAGGCTAGCGGGGTCTTCCTCGGCCCGTGCCGAAAGGGTCAAGGCCACCATCAGCAACAGCCCGGCAGCCAGCACATGCGACAGATGGTTCAAACAGGATCGTATCATACCGGCCCCTCTTACGATTGCTCCCGACAAGGGAGAAAAAGCTGCGGATGCTTTATGCACCCGCAGCAAGTTTCAGGCTGGGAAGATTAAGAGCCCTTGCCGCCGCACTTGCCGGACTTGACGTTGAAATTGCCGCAGTTCATCGGCAGGCGCCAATCGGCGATCAGGTCCTTGCTGTCGGGGAGGAAATCCGACCATTCATCGCCGACGACTTCCGGTGTCTGGGAAACGATGTCGAACTGGCCATTTTCCTGGACTTCGCCAATCAGCACCGGCTTGGTGATGTAATGGCTTGGCATCATCGTGGCATAGCCGCCGGTGAGGTTCGGCACGGAAACGCCAACCAGCGCGTCGATGACCTTGTCGGGTTCAGCAGAGCCTGCCTTTTCGACAGCCTTTACCCACATGTTGAAGCCGATATAGGCGGCTTCCATCGGGTCGTTGGTGACGCGCTTGTCGTTCTTGGTGAAGGCATGCCAGGTCTTGATGAACTCGGCATTCACAGGGGTATCGACGGACTGGAAGTAGTTCCAGGCGGCGAGATGGCCAACCAGCGGCTTGGTGTCGATACCAGCCAGTTCTTCTTCACCGACCGAGAAGGCCATGACTGGAATGTCTTCAGCCTTGACGCCCTGGTTGCCGAGTTCCTTGTAGAAAGGCACGTTGGCATCGCCATTGACGGTGGAGATAACAGCGGCCTTCTTGCCAGCCGAGCCGAATTTCTTGATGGCGGCGACTTCGGTCTGCCAGTCGGAGAAGCCGAACGGCGTGTAGTTGACCAGGATGTCTTCCTTCTTCACGCCCTTGGACAGAAGATAGGCTTCGAGAATCTTGTTGGTCGTGCGCGGATAGACATAGTCGGTGCCTTCGAGCACCCAGCGCTGCACGCCTTCATTCTCCATCAGGTAATCAACGGCGGGAATGGCCTGCTGGTTGGGAGCGGCACCAGTGTAGAAGACGTTGCGTTCGCTTTCCTCACCCTCGAACTGCACGGGGTAGAACAGCACCGAATCCAGCTCCTTGAAGACCGGCAGAACCGACTTGCGCGACACCGAGGTCCAGCACCCGAATACCGCCGAAACCTTGTCCTTGGAAATCAGTTCGCGGGCCTTTTCGGCAAACAGCGGCCAGTTGGAGGCCGGATCGACCACGACAGGCTCCAGCTTCTTGCCGAGAACGCCACCCTTCTTGTTCTGCTCGTCGATGAGCATCAACATGGCGTCCTTCAGCGTCGTTTCTGAAATCGCCATCGTGCCGGAGAGAGAATGCAGAATGCCGACCTTGATCGTATCTTCAGCGGCAAACGCACCGTGGAAGGCGGTGGTGGACAGCATGGCGCCGACAAGTGCGCTCGCCAGTTTGGACTTGAAGTTCATTTCAGGTTCCCCTCTTTTTGAATTCTGGAGTGAGGGGACTATCGGCTGCTGCGCTGCAAAATCGTATACGTCAATTGACGTAGGTCACGGGGCAAAGCCACGATCTCCCTACAAAATAGGGGATTGTCCGCCTAAAACTGCGGACATAGGTTTATTATACTTGATTTTCATCAAACACGAACCCTAATACCTGACAAGGATCTCATGGAGAGCATCCTCATAGACCGCTCATATAGCTGATGTAGAATAGAGCGGCGGCAATCTGTTTCGAAAGTCATCCATGCCTTTTTCACCCCGGCGACGGCTTCTGAAGGAAGCGACCGCCGATGCTCATGCCGAACTTGATGCAGTGATCGGCGATTTTTCCTCTCCTGCCGCCTACCGCGCTTATTTGCTCGGAATGGCCCGTTTTCGGCTGCCATTGGAAGAGATGATTGCCCAACAGGCCCAGCGGGCACCCTTTGTCAGTTGGCCGGGCACCTGGAAGCCGGTCATGATCGGCAACGGGCTGCGTGCCGACCTGCAGACGCTTGAGCTGGAGGACGACCGTTGCCAGGCATCGGTTCCCCAGCCACAAAAGACCGAAGACTGGCTGGGCCTATTCTATGTGCTGGAAGGCTCCGCGCTTGGCGCAAAGCTTCTGGCAAAACGGGCCGCCCTGCTTGGTTACGGTCCCACCCATGGCGGGGCGCATCTTTTTGCCCAGGCCGGGAACTTTTCGAGCTGGCCCACGTTTTTACATCTTATGGAGGAACTGCGGGATCTCGATGAAGGGAAGCTCGTGGCCTTTGCCAATGCAACCTTTGCTTATGCCTACGCTGCCTTCGAAAGCCCCATGCATGCCTGCTACGCAGACCGTTGATCTCACCAATTGCGACCGCGAACCGATCCATATTCCCGGCAGTATCCAGCCGCATGGTTGCCTGCTGGCCTGCGATGCGGAAATGGCCGTTGTTCTGCGCCATTCTGCCAATGCCGGAGAGATGCTCGGCGTCAAAGGCGCGGTGAATGGTGAACAGGTGCATGTGCTTTTAGGTGACGACGCCACCCACGACCTGCGCAATGCTCTGGCGACGGCACCTGAAGCCTCACGCCCCGCCCTGCTTCCCAATCTGCGCCTCAGCTGCGGCCAGGTTTTCAACGTGAGTGTCCACCGCCAGCGCGCCACTGTGATCATTGAACTGGAACCAGCCAAGGGCGAACGCGATCCCTTGCAGCTGGCGCGGGAAATGATCGGGCGGATCAAGGATGTCGACCATATCGACAAACTGATCCGCACCTCCGCAAAGCTGGTGCGAGCGGTGCTCGGCTATGACCGGGTGATGATCTACCGCTTCGACAATGACGGCTCCGGCAAGGTGGTGAGCGAGGCCAAGTCGATGGAGCTGGAAAGCTTCCTTGGCCAATATTTCCCGGCATCCGACATTCCCCAGCAGGCCCGCAAGCTCTATATGCAAAATTCAATCCGGGTGATTTCCGATGCAAGCGGCCACAAGGTGGCAATCGAGCCGGAACTGGATGCCTCCGGTGAGCCGCTTGACCTGTCCTTTGCACATTTGCGCAGCGTTTCGCCCATTCACCTGGAATATCTGCGCAATATGGGGGTCGGCGCGTCGATGTCGATCTCGATCCTGTTGAATGGCGAACTTTGGGGCCTGATCGCCTGTCATCATTACCGCGCAAAGACCCTGTCCATGGCGCAACGGGTCGCCGCTGAATTGTTTGGCGAGTTTTTCTCCCTGACACTGCTTGCCCTGAAGCAGAAACACAAGCTTGACCTGGCCACTGGCACACGCCAATCGCTGGACCGCTTTCTGCACCTTGCCTCCCACCACGAAAATCTTGAGGCGCTGTTTGGCGAATGCCTGCCGGAATTCAGCAGCCTCGTGCCCTGCGATGGTGCGGGCCTTTGGATGAACGGGACCTGGACGGCCATTGGCACCTGTCCGCCGCCTGCCGAAATCGAACCGCTGATACGCTTCGTCAACAGCGTTGCCGATGGACAGACCTGGGCCAGTCACGCCTTGTCCCAATTTCTGCCCAGAGCCGAAAGCTATTATGAGACGGTGTCCGGCGCCATGGTCGTGCCGCTCTCGGAAATTCCCCGAGATTACCTGTTGTTTTTCCGCAAGGAACGGCTGCAAACCCTCAATTGGGCTGGCAATCCCGATAAATCCTATGAGATCGGGCCGCTGGGCGACCGGCTGACACCACGCAAGAGCTTCGCCATCTGGAAGGAAGCGGTCACAAAGCAATCGGACCATTGGAGCGAAAACGACAGGGAGGTCGCGGAAGCCATTCGCGCCGTCACCGTCAAAGTGGTGCTCCGGCATAACGAGTTGATGCAGGAAGAGCGCAACAAGGCCGACATCCGTCAACGCGTGCTGAATGAGGAATTGAACCACCGGGTCAAGAATATTCTGGCGGTGATCAAGTCGCTGATCGGCGTTCCGACGCGGCCGGAACACCAGTTGAGAGACTATGTCACCTCGCTGAAGGGCCGCGTCCACGCCCTGTCCCATGCCCATGACCAGGTGATTCGTGGCAGCGGCAGCGGCCAGTTGAGCGAACTGCTACAGGCCGAGCTTGGTCCTTACCGCACTGAGGGCACCACAATCTCGCTTGGTGGCCCGATGGTCGTGCTCGACAGCCGCGCCTATGCCGTCACGGCCCTGGTTATCCACGAGCTTGCCACCAATGCGGCGAAATACGGAGCACTCTCGCGCACTGGAGGCAAGCTCGACTTGACTTGGCGCTGGACGGGAGAGGGAGATTGTGAAATTCTGTGGACGGAAAGCGGCGGGCCAACGGTGACCGCGCCGACACGCCGGGGCTTTGGCTCCGCCTTGATAGACCGTAGCATTCCCTATGATCTCGGTGGTAAGAGCACCGTGAATTATAACCCACACGGCCTGAATGCGTATCTTTTGCTTCCTGCCCGTTTCCTGTCCGGTTCCGGACACGAGCCGGAAACCACACACGCCCCGCCCCCGGAGACAGAGACCAGATCCATGGCCAATATCGACAAAACCCTGCCGATCCTGCTGGTTGAAGACCAGATGCTGATTGCGATGGATGCCGAAATGATGCTGGGCGATGCCGGCTTTACCACTGTCATGACAGCAGGCTCCGTGCCGGAAGCTCTGGCGCAAATCAAGGTCACAGCCCCTGCCTTGGCCGTGCTCGACATCAACCTCGGCAATCATACCTCCGTGCCGGTGGCCCAGGAGCTGCACCAGCGGGGCATTCCCTTTCTGTTTGCCACCGGCTATGCCGAGCGGTCGATCATTCCGGAAGCCTTCGGCGACGTCACGATCATCAACAAGCCTTATGATGGAGAGGCGCTGGCCGATGCGGTGCTGAGCCTGTTGCGCCAACCGGACGCCACCACCAGCTAAAATAGAGAGAAGCGAAAGCCTGTCTGGTTCAATCAGAACCTGACAGGCTTTCGCGGATATCCCGGACTATCGTGCGTATCGAAACGATGCCTGTCAGCCAGCCGTGCTGTTGCGCAGCTTTTCCGCTTCGGCGTAGAATTTCTTTTCCCACTCATTGTGGTTGTCCAGCCCCTCGCGGATGAAAGGCGTGAAGATCGCCATGTTCATCAGCGCCCAATTGACCAGTCGGGCCGGGAATTTCAGCGGTTTGGCGAAATCGACGAACAGCACGACGCGGGTCTTGTCGGTGTGGTTCCAGGCTTCGTGCTCGTAGGCATCGTCGAAGATCAGCACCTTGCCCTCTTCCCAGTGGCAGATCTGGTCCTTGACGCGGATGGCGATCTGGTCGCGCGGTTCCGGCACGATCATCCCCAAATGCAGGCGCAGCACGCCGTTATAGGGACCGCGATGGGCGGGCAGATGCTTGCCGGGTTCGAAAATCGAAAACATCACCGTGGTCAGGCCGGGAATGGCCTGCATGGCCTTCCAGGTTTGCGGGCAGGCCTTGATATTGGCCTCGGACTTCACGCCAAAACCGAGAAGAAAGAAGGTCTTCCAGCGATTATCCGTGGAAATCGTCTTCACATCGGTGGAAATATCCTGAAAGCTCGGCAGCTCGCTCTGGCGCAGCAGGATCTGGTCCAGCTCGGCGCGAATGGCCGGATAGGCCTTTTCCACCTCTGCCACCCAGGGAAAGGTGGCATTGTCATAGACCGGCGGATTGCCAAGCTTGGCATATTTGAAATTCAGCTTTTCCGCCCAGGCGACGATACCCATAAAAAACCTGGTAATGCGGCTTGGCCGGTCCATAGGCTGAATGCCTGATGTGCCGAAGGTCTGTTCATTGTCCACACCGTTCGAAGGCTGAGAGGCTGGCATATCCATCGGTATCACTTTCTGATGCAACAATTCCGTACCGCGATGCCGATCACACCGGCGCAGGCGTTGAAAAACCCAAACGCCCGAAAAATGGAAAAATAGAGGCAAACCGGATTTCGTCCAGCCGCCACACCCCTGTCACCCGCATCTTCTCGAAGCACTGTCACAATTCCAGTTTCCTGCGCAATGGAAAAACAGCAGGAAGCGGCGCGAACATCGCCAAGCGCCCTTGCAAAACCCCCGGCTTGCCGTGACAGTATCCATCCATCCTGTTTCCCATCAGAAAGCGCCAGAATACCGGCATGGCCGCACGCCAACGCATCATTCCAGTCCGACGCCAATATAACCGCTGGGTGGCCGACCAGACGCTGGAAGATTATGCGCTGCGCTTTACCGCCAAAAGTGCCCGCCGGTTCTCCTCCAGCCGGATTTCCCAGACTGCCATCGGCGCGATTTCCTTTCTGGCGCTAGAGGCGATTGGCGGCACGATCACGCTATCCTATGGCACCACCAATGCGTTTTTCGCCATTCTGGTCGCTGCCGTTCTGATGCTGCTGGTTGGCCTGCCGATCAGCCGTTATGCGATCCGCGAAGGCGTCGATATCGATCTTCTGACCCGTGGCGCTGGCTTCGGTTATATCGGATCCACACTGACCTCGCTGATCTATGCCAGCTTCACCTTCATGCTGTTTGCCATCGAAGCCTCGATCATGACCGGGGCCTTGGCGCTGGCCTTCGGCATTCCGCCCTCAATCGGCTATATTATTTCGGCTGTTGTCGTCATTCCGCTGGTCACCTACGGCATCCAGCTGATCTCGAAATTCCAGCTTCTGACCCAGCCGATCTGGATCGTGCTGAATATCGCGCCCTTCGTGTTCATCGCCTTTCAGGACTGGGAAAAATTCGACCTCTGGCGCGCTTTTGCGGGCATTCACCAGTCCAATGCCGGAACGCAAAGTATCGCACCGTTTCGCCTCGCTGATTTCGGTGCCGCCTCCGCCGTCATCCTGGCGTTGATGCCACAGATTGGTGAGCAGGTGGATTTCCTGCGCTTCCTGCCACCGGAGGGCGGGCGCAAGCTGCATCATCGCTTCATGGTGTTTCTGGCTGGTGCCGGATGGGTGGTGCTGGGCGTGCCAAAGCTGCTGGCCGGTTCCTTCCTCGCGGTGCTGACGCTATCGACCGGCGTCACCTTAAGCGAGGCCGCCGATCCCGCCCATATGTATCTGGCCGCCTTCGGCTATATCCTGCCCAATCAGACGCTGGCCATGCTGCTGATGGTCGCCTTCGTGGTGGTGTCGCAGTTGAAGATCAACGTGATGAACGCCTATGCAGGGTCGCTCGCCTGGTCGAATTTCTTCTCCCGCCTCACCCATAGCCATCCAGGCCGGGTGGTCTGGCTGGTGTTCAATGTCGGCATCGCGCTGCTGTTGATGGAGCTTGGCATCTACCGGCTGCTGGAAGCGACGCTCGGGATTTTCTCAATCATCGCCATGGCCTGGCTCTGCACCATTTCCGCCGATCTGTTCATCAACAAGCGGTTGGGCCTTGCGCCTGAGGGTATCGAGTTCAAACGTGCCCATCTCTATGACATCAACCCAGTCGGCTGCGGCACGCTGCTGATTTCGGCCAGCCTGGCGCTGGCGGCGCATTTCGGCCTGTTCGGGCCGTTAATGGCCTCGCTCTCCACCTTCGTGACGCTGGTCGCCTTCCTGATTTCGCCGCTGATCGCCTGGGGGACCAAGGGCAAATTCTATCTGGCCCGCAAGCCGCGCCATGCCTGGAAAAACCTTGGCCATATCACCTGTTCGATCTGCGAACATCCGTTCGAGCCTGAAGATATGGCCTGGTGCCCGGCCTATGCCGCGCCGATTTGTTCGCTGTGCTGTTCGCTGGATAGCCGCTGCCATGACATGTGCAAGCCGAAGGCGCGGCTGAACACCCAGGTCGGCACCGTCGCCCGCACAGTCCTGCCCAGCACGGTGATTGAAAAGCTGACGACCCGGCTTGGCCGCTATGCGATGACCAGCATCGGGGCGATTTCGCTGGTGGGCGCGATCTTAGCGCTGATTGCCCATCAGGTCTCCGCCGCCTCACCCGAAACCGAACTGGTGGTCAATGCGACGGTGCTGATCGTGTTCTTCGTGTTTTCAGTGATTGCCTGCATCGCCACCTGGTTCTACGTGCTGGCCCATGACAGCCGATTGGTGGCGGAAGAGGAATCCTACCGCCAGAACAGCCTGCTGTTGAAGGAAATCGCTGCCCACCGCAAAACCGACGCCGCGCTTCAGACCGCCAAGGAAACGGCAGAAGCCGCCAACCGCGCCAAGAGCCGCTATGTGGTTGGCCTCAGCCATGAATTGCGCACCCCGCTCAACGCTGTGATGGGCTATGCGCAATTGCTGGAGCAGGACGACACCATTCCGGCTCCGCGCCAATCCGCCATCCGGGTGATCCGCCGCTCCGCCGACCATCTCTCCGGGCTGATCGACGGGCTGCTGGACATTTCCAAGATCGAGGCCGGACGGCTGCAAGTGTTTTCCGCCGAGCTGAATATCCATGATTTCCTCGACCAGATTATAGATATGCTGCGCCCGCAGGCAGAGGCCAAGGGCCTGACTTTCACGCACACCCGCGCCAAGAACCTGCCGCAATATGTGCGCGCCGACGAGAAGCGGCTGCGCCAGATTCTCGTCAACCTGCTGTCCAATGCCATCAAATTCACCGATGCCGGAACGGTCACATTCGACATCGCCTATCGCAGCCAGGTTGCCAGCTTCACCGTCACCGATACCGGGCGCGGCATTGCCGAGAAAGATCTGAGCCGGATCTACGAACCCTTCCAGCGCGGCGAGGCCGACACGATCCGTCCGATGCCGGGGCTGGGGCTGGGGCTGACCATCACCAAGCTGCTGACCAATACGCTGGGCGGCGAAATTGCGGTGGAGAGCGAAACGGACAAAGGCACGACCTTCCGGGTGCGGCTGATGCTGTCTTCCGTTGACCGGCCCAGCACCGCGCCCAAGGCGGAACGCAAGATCCTTTCCTATGACGGCCCGCGCCGCACCATCGTCGTCGTCGATGACAATGAGGACCACCGCGAACTGATGCGCGAGGCGCTTGCGCCCCTGGACTTCATCGTGCTGACCGCCACTGGCGGGCCGGATTGTCTGGCGCTGATTGAAGGTGTCAAACCCGACCTGTTCCTGGTCGATATTTCCATGCCCGGCATGAATGGCTGGCAATTGGTCGAGCGGCTGCGCGATGCGGGCCAGAGCGCGCCGATCCTGATGCTGTCGGCCAATATCGGCGATGGCGCGGTGCGCGAACCCGGCTCCGGCGGCCATAATGATGCTATCGCGAAGCCCGTGGACGTGAAAATGCTGCGCGACAAGCTGGCCCGCCACCTGAAACTGCGCTGGCTCTATGCCGAAGACATGGCCCCGCCCGCCCCTGCCTTGCCCGCAGGCACGCCACGCGATCCCGGCCTTGCCCACCGCGAGGACCTGCGCAAACTGGCCGAAATCGGCTATATCAGGGGCTTGGAAAACAAATTGCAGGAACTGGCCAAGACACCCGATATGCTGCCCTTCACCGAGGAGTTGCGCCCCTTCGTCCAGGCTTTCGACATGGCCGGGCTGATTGCCTGTCTTGATCGCTATCAGGAGGGCGCGGCATGAGCGTGCAGAGGCCATCGCCCAACCGCCAATCCATTGCCGGTCTTGCGCCGAGACATCCACCAGCCGATCTCCCCACCCGAGGGGGAGATGGCCAGCAGGTCAGAGGGGGGCGACTTGGTGTAAAGGCTTGTTTTATGCAACGCCTCACTCCGTGGTCTGGCTTCGCCCCCCTCATCTCCCTGCCGGGATCTTCTCCCCGAGGGGGAGAAGAGGAGTGCCGCCACCCTCCCGTCCGCTTTCTTTTTCTCCGCCCCTTGGACATCACAGACCATGGCTGAACCGACCTCCCCCCGCGACATCATCCTCCTTGTCGATGACAGCCCGGAAGCGCTGGGTTTTCTAACCGATGCGCTGGAACAGTCAGGCTTTTCCGTGCTGATTGCCACGTCCGGCCAAGGGGCGCTCGGCATTGTCGAGCGGATCAGCCCGGACCTGATCCTGCTGGATGCTGTGATGCCCGGCATGGACGGGTTCGAGACCTGCCGACAGATCAAGGCCAATCCGGCAGTGGCGCAGGTGCCTGTCATCTTCATGACAGGCCTTAGCGAAACCGAACATGTGGTGCATGCGTTGGAAGTCGGCGGCGTCGATTACCTGACCAAGCCGATCAATATCGATGAGCTGCGCGCCCGTATCCGTGTACATCTCGCCAATGCCCGGTCAGCGCAAAGCGCCCGTGTCGCGCTGGACGCCGCAGGTCGCCACCTGCTGGCCCTGCGCGCCGATGGCAGCCTGCTGTGGTCCACGCCGCAGGCCAGCCGCCTGATCACCACCGCCACCGGACGTGAAGACGGACTGGACACGGTGATCACGGCCATCGGCGACTGGATGCAGGCCCGCGCAGCCTCAACACCTGCCGCAAGCCCCGCCTCCCGCGACGCCTCCCTGACCTTTCCGCTTGAAAACCACCCTGCCCTGCAAATCGCCTATCTCGGCGCCATGGCCGCCGACGAATATCTGTTCCGCCTCAGCGCTGCCAACCGGCACCGAGAAGACGAACGGCTGCGCCAGGCCTTTGGCCTCACCCAGCGCGAATCCGAAGTCCTTCTCTGGATCGCCCGCGGCAAACCCAACCGCGACATCGGCGAAATCCTCGGCCTCGCCGCCCGCACGGTTAACAAGCATCTGGAGCAGATTTATGTGAAGCTTGGCGTGGAGAACCGGGCGTCAGCGGCGGTAAAGGCGGCGGCGGTGTTGCGGGTGGAGTGAAGGGCGCTTGCTCCAAGGTCCAAATCCCAAACCAAGAGCCTCCCCATGAACCGTTTCGTCATCCTCTCCGGTTGCTCTGGCGGCGGCAAATCCACTTTGCTCTCAGCCTTGGCTGCAAAAGGCTTTGCCACCATAGAAGAACCCGGCCGCCGCATTGTGGCAGAGGAACAGGCCGGAGATGGAAAGGCCTTGCCCTGGATCGACCTGGCAGCCTTCGCCCACCGTGCCATTGCCATGGCGCTGGAAGACCGGGAACGAGCGGCATCCCTCCCCGGCTGGGTGTTCTTCGACCGCAGCCTGATCGACGCCGCCGCCGCGCTGAAAGCTGCGACCGGCGATGAGAGACAATTAAACGCGCTCAAGCAGCAGCACCGCTACCACGCCCGCGTTTTTCTCACCCCGCCATGGCCGGAAATTTACCAGCAAGATGCGGAGCGTCAGCATGATCTGGCCGCGGCAGAGGAAGAATATCAGCGCCTGCTCGAAGTCTATCCGGCGCTGGGATATGAGGTGATTGTGTTGCCAAAGGTGAGCGTTGTGGAGCGCGTGGAATTTATCTTGGCAATGCTTGCGGGTTGATGGGGCCGCTGAACCTGACAAACGCAAGAGTACCGGGCTGAAAGATTAGAACCGGTTTTCGCTGACAACCAAGATCCTTTTCTCCCAACTGGACTTATACCAAGTCTCTGACATGCTGACGCATCCTCGACTTGAAAAATTGAAAATATCTCAAATGCATCAGAGGCTTGAGATATTTTCAAAGGGAATACGAAGAGTCATTTTCAATGACTCCGACTGCTGAGAAACCCCGCATTTTTCCTCGACGTCATGCTCGGCCTTGTGCCGGGCATCTAACCACGTTAATTTAATCCAATAATGTCAGCGCCTTATTCAACAACAGCAGACCCTCGGGACAGGCCCGAGGGTGACGAAATGCCGAGATCGGGGCCTGTCAACAAACTACGAAGAGTCATGTTCAATGAGTCTTCGTATTATTCTTTCGCATCCGGATTGGTGCTGTGGGCGTTTCGCTGGCTGGCGAGGAACTCTCGCCCGCGCCGAAGGGCAACCCCCGGATCGGACCCACGGTGATATTCCTCAAGGATGATCTGGGTGATCTGTTGCCGGATCTCGGCTTTGCCCAGATCGGCCGCGGAACGCTCTTGGGGATGGAGCGCCCGGCGGGCATCCTCCAGCCGGTGTTGAAGATTGGTGGCGGCGTCGAGCAGCATATGGTCCATCGTGTCGCCCGGCTCCGGCATATCCTCAGGTCTCAGTTCGAGGTGCTGCGGTGGCGAAACATGGTAAACCCCGGAATGGACCGGACCATCTTCCCGGATCTTCTGCCTGTAGCGCAGCAGCAGCGCCAGCACGGTCGCCACGAAAACCGGTGGCACAACGATAACAAGAGCTTTCACCCAGTCAGATGTCGATTGCCACGTATCAAAAAGATCAGCCCAGACATTATAATCCGCCATTGTCCACTCCTCCCACGCTGGAAAACGAGCGATCACCAGAGAACTGTCTCTGGTGATCGGGGAGTTCGTAAGCCGGTAAAAAAACGACCGCCCCGACCTTTAAGCCGAAGCTCTGGACATACGCCGAGGCCTCCCCGACCATAGAGAATGGTAGAGAGCGAACCGTATAGACACAGTTCACCGCCTCAGCCACAAACCTATGGCTGAGGGGTGTCTTTTTGACGATCGACACCGACCGCTCCTTAAGGGGTTACGATGCCCCAAGACCGGCTCGTTACAACCGATCTCATCCTTGTCTTAGCGCATAACGAGTGGGGAGGAAAAGAGGGAATTGGGGTGATTTTGAAGGGGGGGGAATTGTTCCTCCTGCTATTGTAGCGGAAAATCCACCCTGCTCTGGCGCTTCCTACCGACAATAAGCCCGGCCGCCCAATTGTGGCGCAAGTGGTGATTTCCTCCCATGGATCAACATGGCCGCCTTTGCCCAACGCGCCATCAACATGGCCCGGAAGACTGGAAACAAGCAGCGTCCCTTTCTGGCTAGGTTTTCTTCGACCGCAACCTGGCCGATGTCGCCGCGGCCCTCAAAGCCGCAATCGGCGATGACCGCCCGCTACGCGCCTTGAAAATCCAGAGGCGTGATTCTTTGCGCCTCGTATTTTGCCAACGCAGTTGCCACCTCTCGCTCACCCTCCAAAAATATTACGTCCGCATCCCCACGCTCAAGCGTACGTGGGAGAGCGGCCGCTAGCGTCTCAGCAGTGATTATAAGCACCCCAAGACGCTCTGCCTGCTCGATATCTCCTCGTATCTCTGATCGTTTCTTGGATGTTACAATTACCGGCAAGACCTTTAAGTGCTGATTGTTTGACGCCTCGAGTCTGCTGCGGACAATTTCGGACCGTTCAATCAAAAGTGGAAGTTTATTATCCGTCTTCAGCGGGCCAGTGGTGCATTCGATGACCGCAAAATGACCTTGAGGCGTCGTCGCGATTAGGTCCGGAGCCTCTTGCAATTTTGGGGTTTGGCCTAGATTGGTAACGCTGAATCCCAACATCCACAGTAGCCATGCCACACCTGATTCCAGATCACGAGCATTACCTTTTCCGGGCTGCTTCGCCAAAAAGTCAGCAATACTAGCTAATTCCCGATCGAACGCTTCGTATGAAGCACGGCGTGGGTTTTGCGCCATACTCGGATCCGCAATCCACCCTTGATGATAGACTATACCGGAATATGATGCGTAAGCTTGGACGACGGCAGCTCTCGGAACCTGAATTTTTGTACTCCCCCGACGCATACCATCTGTTCCAACTTCCCATTTCATGGACTCACCAGAAACAACGTCTCGTTTTACAACATTTCCCCCCATAACTCTGTAGGTTATACCCGCCTTGGCAGGATCACAGGCGGGCGACATTCTCACTGCGATTTCACACTCGGTGCCTGTTACCAAAGTCGAAAGGTCTACTGCTATAATTTCGAGAGCAACGGCCTCAATTGCTATAACGTCTGACCGCAAAGTTCCCACGCGATAATGGTTCATCAGCTCTTGAAGACCATCATATGGAACGGTCGCGCCCTTTAATTCCCAATCCAGTTCTGGCTGTAGTTGTTGGAGTTCAGCTTTACCTCCCAAGATCGTCAGGACTCCGATGCGCCGGTTCGGCATTCCGTCAGTGTGGAATGGCTGATAATACCCGCCATATCGACCTGAGGAACTGCTAAACTGGATATTGCCTTGGGGGGTGCGGACTACACCGCTTAGTGCTCCCGCCAGGAAATCCTCAGGACTGATATCAATTTCACTCAACCGGAAATGACCTGCCATTACCCGTTTAAAAGAGAACGAGCCGAGCGGAGCAAACGGCGTTGTCGCGCCGAAAATAAGTCTGGCTTGTAGCAGTTCAAATCCTGTTGCCGTTTCCAATGCCACGTAGCAAAAACTGGGATGCTCAATGGCATCTCCCCAATCCTTGATTGACGCGAAGAATGCCTCTACCGACTCATTTAAATCCATTTCCCCCCCGAGTTGTGGATCGCAGTATCGCGTTGCTAATAAAACAATGTGCTCATGGTACCAGCGACAATACGCACATCAAAGTAGAAAGCAACTTAAGGAGCACGTTTACAAGTACTGCACTCACAACTGGATACAAAAAGGCGCAAAAGCGATGCCTTTGCGCCAAAATGTCGGTCGAGCTATAGTCTGAATATCAAGCCGCCAGCGCTTGCGCATCCCGTGGAATTTCCACGTCGATCTCCAAAATCGACACATGCTCGTCACGGTCCACCTTGATGCGGACCTTGTCGGCATCAACCTGGACGTGCTTGGAAATCACGGCCAGGATTTCCTCGCGCAGGATGGCGACGAGGTCGGAGCCTTGGGCGGCGCGTTCGTGGGCGAGCAGGACTTGCAGCCGTTCCCGCGCCATCGGCGCCGAGGTTGGTCTGCGGAACAGGTTGAAGATGCTCATGCGGCCCTCCGTGCGAAAATCTTGCCGAACAGGCCGCGCTTTTCCTCGGGCATGGAGACCGGAATTTCCTCACCAGCCAGCCGGCGGGCGGCTTCGAAATAGGCCTGGGCAGGAAGGCTCTTGGCATCGGCCAGCGTCACCGGCGCACCGATATTGGAGGCTTTCAGCACGTCCATGCTTTCCGGGATAATGCCGAGCAGCGGGATGGAGAGGATTTCCAAGACGTCCTCGACCTTTAGCATATCGCCGCGCTGGGCGCGAACGGCATCGTAGCGGGTCAGCAGCAGGTGCTTTTCCATCCGCTCGCCACGCTCGGCCTTCAGGGTCTTTGAATCCAACAGGCCAATGATCCGGTCCGAATCGCGTACCGAAGACACTTCCGGATTGGTGACGACAACAGCGACATCGGCGTGGCGCATGGCCAGCGTCGCACCGCGTTCAATCCCGGCCGGGCTATCGCAGATCACCCAGTCGAAGTGCTTTTTCAGCTCGGTAATCACCCATTCCACGCCTTCCGGCGTCAGATTGTCCTTGTCGCGGGTCTGCGAGGCCGGTAGCAGGTAGAGTGTATCGACCCGCTTGTCGCGGATCAGCGCCTGCGGCAGCTTGGCATCGCCCTGGATGACATTGACGAGATCGTAGACCACCCGGCGCTCGGCACCCATGACCAGATCGAGATTGCGCAGACCGACATCAAAATCGATGACGACAACCTTGTCGCCGCGCTGGGCAAGTGCCGCACCAAGGGCAGCCGTGGAGGTCGTCTTGCCGACGCCGCCCTTGCCTGATGTCACAACGATGACCTTCCCCATTTCATTCTCCTGTCTTTCGCCGCACGCGGCACAAGCTTCGGGTCGCGCTGGACCAAATTTCCAGCGTATTAAACGTCAACTTTAACCAGCGGAGTCGGCGTCAAGCTGACTTGCCCGCGGTTCAAACCAGCATCAGGCCATTTTTTCAGCCTTGATGACATCGTCTTCCAACCAAAGCTGGACGGGCTTGCCCAGCAATTCCGGCGGCATGTCCTCCGCCATCTTGTAGATCCCGTCGATGGCCAGCAGCTCGGCCTCCATCTTGCGACAGAAAATCCGCGCCGATGCATTGCCAACCGATCCCGCCATCGCCCGGCCACGCAAGGCTCCGTAGATATGGATAGACCCACCGGCAATGATTTCGGCGCCTGAGGCAACCGAACCGATCACTGTGACATCGCCTTCGGTGAAAATCACCGACTGGCCAGAGCGCACCGGCTCACGCAGCAGCAAGGATTGCACTACGGAGCGGGCCTGCGGCGCAGTTATCATCGCCTGGGGAGAGTCAGTCTCCCCAATCTCGTCACTCTTGCCGGAGGCTTTGGTGGCTTTGCCAGTCTTTTTTTTCTCTTCCGCTGGTGGTGATTCAGGCTCGACCTTCGGCACGTCCACATCGGACACCGGACGGCCACCCTTCAGGATCGGCGGCATACCACGTTCCACCATCGAAGGACGCGCGCCCTCCAGACCCATGATGCTGACATTGCGGCTGGACAGTTCGGCGATCAGGGCCTTCAGCTCATCCCGGCTGATTGCCAGTTCCGCCACATCGAGAACCACCGGACGGCCAAGGAAGAACCCAGCCGAGCGCGAGGCCAGATCGTCCAGCCTTTCCAGCCAGTTATCGACTGGCAGGTCCGGCGACAGTACCACCGCCAGAAACGAACGGCCTTTGATGCGGATTGAGCGGGGTTCTGTTAGCACTTCGGTCATCTTTATGAACAAATCGTTGACTTGGTTTACGGCTGATTTGGTTAACAAAAGGTTAACGCGGCTCTTCAATCCGTTAAGACAAACGATATTGATGATGCTAATTGGTTATAATATTCAAATCGTTAGAAAATTAATTTTGCGGTTGCGCGCAAACACCACTGAAGCGTGCAATGCAAAAAGCCCGGCGCAAGGCCGGGCTCTCGTCTCCACTGGCAATGCCAGCAGAAATCAGTTTTCGAAGTAGGAATACTTGCCGTCAGGGCCTTTCTTCCAAGTGTACATCACGTAGTCGGGACGGGTGATGTCGCCCTTGGCGTCAAAGCCGATCGAGCCGATAACGGTCGTGAACGGACCCTTGGCCTTCATGGTTTCAGCAACCTTTTCCGCATCGGTGGAACCCGCAGCCTTGGCAGCCTCTGCAATGATCTGCAGGGCGGCGTAGGAATACAGCGTATAGGCTTCCGGCTCAAAGCCAGCGTCACGGAATTTCTTGACCGCGTCCTTGGCGTTCGGGTTGTTACGCGGATCCGGCGGGAAGGTCATCAGCGTACCATTGACGGCATCGCCAGCAATCGAGGCCAGTTCGTTGGAGGTGATACCGTCGCCCGACATCAGGGTCGCCTTGACGCCCTGGTCAGCCATCTGACGCAGGATCAGGCCAGCTTCCGTGTGCAGACCGCCGAAGTAAACCACGCCAACGCCGGCTTCCTTCATCTTGGCGATCAGGGCCGAATAGTCCTTTTCACCGGGAGTGATGCCTTCGTAGATGACTTCCTTGACGCCCAGACCGTTCATGGCCTTCTTGGTTTCGTCGGCAAGGCCCTGACCGTAAGGGGTCTTGTCATGAATGACGGCAACCTTCACGCCCTTGAACTTTTCAGCAATGTATTTGCCGGCAACCGCGCCCTGCTGGTCATCGCGACCGCAGGTGCGGAACGTGTTCCACATGCCGCGCTCGGTGAATTTCGGATTTGTCGAGGCTGGCGTGATCTGCAGAATGCCATTTTCGGCATACACGTCAGAAGCCGGGATCGATACGCCCGAGTTGAAGTGGCCGATCACGTATTTCACGCCGTCGGCGACGAATTTGTTGGCGACGGAAACGCCCTGCTTGGCATCCGACACGTCGTCGCCGAGCACGATCTTGATCTTTTCGCCATTGATGCCGCCAGCTGCGTTGATATCGGCAGCGGCCTGTTCGGCACCCTTCTGGAGCTGTGCGCCGAAAGCAGCGTTCGGGCCTGTCAGGGGACCGCCGACACCGACGATGATGTCAGCCCAGGCGGTGCCGCTGAAGGCAACCATGGCTGTCAGCGCCACGGCTGAAAGAAGCGACTTCTTCATTCTGATACTCCCAGTTTTTAGGGCGGGCTTATTTCGATCCCCCGCGCAACACCCACCTAGATTGCGCCGGAAAACTCTTCCACTCTTTATTATTGCAATTTCCCCGGCCATCAGAGGCGAGAAAGACGGTGCTGTCAATCTTTCTTCTTCCAGGAAAGCGGGGAAGTTTTTTCATAGAGCCAGTAATAGTTACCGGCCATCTGGCGGGTGCGTCGTTGGCGGAAACCGACCATCGAAAACACCAGCAAAACGACAAAATCCATCGCGTAAAGACCGAGATCCAGCATCGGCCCTGCGAACAGGGCATGATGGAGAAAACGCATGACCAGCGCCAGCAGCAGCGTGTAGATCACCACCCGGCCATAGCCTTCCCAGTTTTCGGCAACGGCCTTGCCGGTGCGCCATGCGGTCCAGAAACCGAGCAGCACCACGAGAAAACGCAGCACCATCCGCACCTGGTCATCCGTATCGAAAAACAAACCCTGCATGTCTTTTCCCCTCCGGGGTCTTTTTATCCGCAGTTTATCAGCACGGCACGGCGATTAATGCCGTCCGCCTTCAAGATAGGCAGCACGCACCTGAGGGTCGGCCAACAATTCCCGGCCGGAACCGCTCATCGTCACCAGTCCGTTGACCATGACATAGGCGCGGTCGGACAGTTTCAGCGCGGCAAACGCATTCTGCTCAACGAGGAACACGGTCAGCCCTTCTTCCTGGTTGAGCTTCTTGATCGCCTCGAAAATCCCCTTGACGATCAGGGGCGCCAACCCCAGCGATGGTTCATCCAGCAACAGCAGCTTGGGCCGCGCCATCAGCGCCCGGCCAATGGACAGCATCTGCTGCTCGCCGCCGGAAAGCGTGCCGCCGCGTTGGGCGTGGCGCTCTTTCAGGCGTGGAAACAGCGTGAAAATCTTCTCGACGTCCTCCTGGAAATATTTGAGATTGTCGAGACCGGCACCCATTTGCAGGTTTTCCATCACCGTCATGCGCGGAAAAATCCGCCGCCCTTCCGGTGATTGGGCGATGCGCTGGCGGGCGATCAGATGGGTCGGCATTTTGGTAATGTCCATGCCATCGAAAATCACCCGACCAGCCCGCGCCTGCGGGCTGCCGCAAATCGTCATCATCAACGTCGACTTGCCAGCACCATTGGCGCCGATCAGGCTGACGATCTCGCCTTTTTTAACCTCGACGCTGACACCGCCAAGCGCACGGATATTGCCGTAATAGGTCTCGACGGCCTCAACCTTCAAAAGAGCTTCAGCAGTCATCACAATTTGCCTCCGGCCACGGCTTCCACATCGGAAATCGCGTCGTCCAGTTCTTCATCCTCGACACCGAGATAGGCCGCGATGACCCTCGGATCGTTTTTCACGTGGTCAGGCGTGCCATCGGAAATCTTCTGGCCATATTCCAGCACCACGACATGGTCGGAAATTTCCATGACCACCGACATATCGTGCTCGATCAGCATGATCGATGTGCCGGTTTCGTCCCTGATACCATTGAGCAACGTGTTGAGCGCCAGCGATTCCCGTGGATTGAGGCCAGCTGCAGGCTCATCCAGGCAAAGCAATTCCGGTTCCGTACACATTGCCCGGGCGATTTCGAGACGCCGTTGCGCGCCATAGGGCAGATCGCCAGCCGGGTCGTCGGCCCGCTCAATCAGGTCGGCGCGCTCCAGCCAGAACCTCGCCTTGTCGATCGACAGCGCCGCTGCCTTCTTGTAGGCGGGCAAGCCAAGCAGACCGAGCACCGTATAGCCGGAGGCCTTCATCAGCGCATTGTGCTGGGCAACCAGCAGGTTTTCCAGCACGGTCAGGCCGGAAAACAGCCGGATATTCTGGAAGGTTCGGGCCACCTTGGCCTTTTTGGTGATCTCGAAATCCGTCAGGCGTTCCAAAAGGAATTCCTTGCCGGCCTTCTGGCGCAAGGTGACCATGCCCATTGTCGGCTTGTAGAAGCCGGTAATGCAGTTGAACACCGTGGTCTTGCCCGCTCCGTTCGGGCCGATCAGCGCGGTAATCTCACCGCGCCGGGCTTCAAAAGAGAAGTCGTTGATGGCCATCAAGCCGCCGAATTTCATCGACAGGTGCTCGACCGTCAGAATTGGGTCATTGTTCATGATTTGCGTCCCGGATGTCATCAGCCGTGACCCTCCTTGGTAAAGCTGCCGGAGACAGCCTTGCGTTCCTTCAGGAAGGCCGTCGGCTCTCTGCTGCCGACAAAGCCGCGCGGCTTGAACAGCATGACCACAATCATGGCAAGACCGAATAGCAGCATGCGATACAGTTCAGGAGTAAAATCAGGTCCGAACAAGTGCTTCAGGAATTCCATCTCACGCAGCAGTTCCGTGCCACCAACCATGACGATGGCTGCAACCGCGATACCGGTCAGAGACCCCATGCCACCCAGAACCACGATGGCGAGAATAACCGCCGATTCCAGGAAGACGAAGCTTTCCGGCGACACGAAACCCTGGCGGGCAGCAAAGAACGACCCGGCAAAACCGCCAAACATCGCGCCGATGGCAAAGGCCGTCAGCTTGGTCTTCACCGTGTCGATGCCAAGCGACCGGCAGGCGATCTCGTCTTCGCGCAACGCTTCCCAGGCCCGGCCAATCGGCATACGCCGCAGCCGGATCGTCACATAGGCGGTGAGCATGCACAGCCCCAGCGCCAGATAGAACAGGAAGATCTTGTAATAGGCCGAGGACATCGGCAGGCCGAAGGTCTTGGCAAAACCATGGGCCGAGGCATCGAAGGGAATGCCAAACAGTGTCGCCTTGGGAATGCCCGATACGCCGAACGTGCCCTGGGTGACATCCGTCCAGTTGATCAGCACCAACCGGATGATTTCCCCGAAGGCCAGCGTGACGATGGCGAGGTAATCGCCCCGCAGGCGCAGCACCGGAAAGCCGAGCATGATACCCCAGAAGGCAGCCAGAATGCCTGATATCGGTAGCAACAGCCAGAAGGACAGGCCGAAATGCTGAGACAGCAGCGCGTATGAATAGGCACCGACCGCGTAGAAGGCGACATAGCCGAGATCGAGCAGCCCGGCCAGGCCGACGACGATGTTCAATCCCCAGGCAAGCATGACATAGATCAGGATCTGGATGCCGAAATTATCGACATATTTCAGCGAGCCCTGCGTGCCGACCAGAAAGAGAATGACCGGCGGATAGAGGATCAGCGCCACAAGCGCGATCTTCAGGAAATGTGTCTTGAACAAAGACGGCCGGGCATCCGTGGCAGCGGTGGGCTTAGTAGCCGCCCGCGCCTTGCGCGCCGCCGACCAGGGACGCAAGACAGCGACCACGGCAAACCGGCCAACGGCGGCGATCGCCACGAAAATAGATAGAAGACCCCAACGCGTATACCAGACCAGGGCATTGTTGATGTCCTGGTCGGTCTTGATGCCGATGAACAGCACGAACAGGCCGAGTGCCAGCAAGCCCGCGAACACGGCTTCTTTCAATGCCCGCGCCATCAGGCCGGGCTGCGCCTTGACGGTGGAAACGTCGACATTTGCCATGATCTCAGACCTTCTCGACTTCGGGACGGCCCAGGATGCCGGTCGGTTTGAAAATCAGCACGAAAGCCAGGATGCCGAACGTGGCGACATCCTTGTAGGCGATGGTGAAATAGGCCGACCACAGGGATTCGATCAGACCAATCAGCAAGCCACCGAGAACAGCGCCCGGCAAAGAGCCGATGCCGCCCAGAACCGCCGCGGTAAAGGCCTTGACGCCGGGAATGAAGCCATCGGTAAAAGAGGCAACCCCGTAATACATCAGATACATGGTACCAGCCACCGCCGCCAGCGCCGCTCCCATCACGAAGGTGACGGAAATGGTCCGGTCGACATCGACACCCAAAAGGGCCGCCATCTTGCGGTCCTGCTCGGTGGCGCGCTGAGCACGGCCAAGCGGCGTCTTGTTGACAATATACCAGAAGGCCGCCAGCAGCACCGCCGTTACCGCAACGATGATCATCTGCTTCAACGACACCGTGATGGCGCCGAAATGATAGACGTCATTGACCAGCGCCGGAATTGGCTTGTTGCGGGGGCCTTGCGCGACCTGAATGAAGTTGGACAGCGCGATCGACATGCCGATCGCCGTAATCAGCGGCGCCAGCCGGAAGGACCCGCGCAAGGGCCGATAGGCGACCCGCTCGATGGTCCAGTTCCACAAACCGGTCATCAACATTGATACAACCAACATGATCAGCAGCGCCAAAGCCACTGGAATGCCTGCAAAAAATGTCGTGAGAAGCAAAAAAACGATCAAGGCGGCAAAACCGCCGAGCATGAAGATATCGCCATGGGCAAAGTTGATCATGCCGACGATCCCGTAGACCATCGTATAACCAATCGCCACCAGGCCATAAATCGAGCCAAGCGTCAGCCCGTTGATAAGCTGCTGGATGAAATAATCCATACATTATCCCCCGGATGCCGATCAAACGCAGCATCCATATGTTGTCCCATTCGGGTTCTTCGTGTTGGAGGGATTTGATATCGGTTTCGACAAAAATGTGAAGCCTAAAAGCTTTGCAGCGCGTATTTTTCTGTCAATTGCTCAAGATATCGGCAGTTTTTGCACAAATTCAGCATTAAACCTGGAATTGCGCTCAAAAAGCGCGCAGATGACTCTGGACCAACTTGCCGAATGAAAAAAACGCGGATGGTTTCGTCGTTTTTTACGAAGGCATCAGCAGCCGCAGCGCTAGGTCCACACGCATGCGGATCTCGCTGTCAAGATCCTCTGCCTGCTTGCCGAACATCAGAACCTTCGTCTGCAACGGCCCCAGAACCGCCCCGACAAAGATGTCGGCAATATCGCGGCGATCAACCGCCTCGCATGCGCTGCCCGCGACGTGGAAATCTAGCTCCTGCGCCAGAAAGGCTCGAAAATTCTCGACACAATCCTCGTAAAACTGCCGGGTCAGGCCGGGATGCTTGCCCGCTTCGGCAATGATCAGCCGGGTCACCAGAATCTGGCGTGGCGACAAGACGAACCGCGCCAAAGCCTCGAGCGCCAGTCGCACTCTCTCACGCGGGTCCGCCGTTTGCCCACGCTGGCCGCCGATTTCGATCTGCAACTGATCATGAGACTGGATCAGCGCCGTGAACAAGCAGCGCTTATCGGGAAAGAACCGGTAGACGGTCTTTTTCGCCATGCCAGCCAGACGCGCCACCTCCTCCATGGTCGCATCGCCAAAGCCCATAGTGTCAAACACCACTTCGGCAGCCTTGAGAATACGCTCACGCCGCTCCTCATCCGGCATGACCGGCAGGCGCATGACCATTCGCTGCTGTTCGGACATCGGTCTTCTCACACTTTCGACTTGACAAACGGAAACGAAAGCGTTTCCTGATCGTCGGGAGGAAACGACAACGTTTCCATGCTTACCGCATAATTAATCCTTCCGAAATGGTAAAAGATCAATTCTGCGGGATTCAAACATCTAGACGACTGCGCAAACAACGGACCAAAGGCGAGCTGCTGCATGATTTTCTGAACCGCGACGGTTCAGGGTAAAAATCATGCAGCAGCGCAAATGCGTCAAGGGAAATGCATGGTGCTTCATGTGCAGCGCGGCAAAGATGTATGGCGGGCATGGTCAGATTCAGGAATTTGAAAATGAACCGAAAAACCCTCTTCCTAGCCATCTCGATCGGCATGATCTGTGCCATCGGGCCGCTCGCAACAGATATGTATCTGGGCGCCATGCCGCTGATGGCCACGAGCTTATCGACCACAGCCGCGACGATCCAGCTGTCCGTCATGACGTTCTTTTCCGGCTTCACCATCGGGCAAATGTTCTACGGACCGATTTCCGACAGGACCGGCCGTAAGCCGATAATTTATGTGGCATTGGCGATCTTCTGCCTGTCCTCCTTCGGCTGCCTGACCGCATCGACCGGCGAGCAATTGCTGGTATGGCGCTTCATGCAGGGCGTAGGCGGCTCGATTGGCATGGTCATCGGAACAGCCATCATCCGCGACACGCATACCGGCCCGGCAGCCACAAAGCTGATGTCCATGGTGATGCTGGTCATCGGCGTTGCCCCGATCCTCGCACCCTTTGCCGGCAGTCTCATTCTGAAAATAGCCAATTGGCAGATGATTTTCGTATTGCTCGGCTGCTATGCGGCGCTGTGCTTCGTGGTCGTCGCGCTCTGGCTTCCCGAAACCCGGTTGCCGGCCGACCGCGCTTCCAGTAAGCCCAGCCGCGCCCTCATCACCTATGGCGGCTTGCTGATCAGCCGCAATTTCATCCCCTATGCGGGCACCATGGCGCTCGTCCAGGGCGGATTCTTCGCCTATATCGCCGGGTCGTCTTTCATGCTGATGACGGTCTACGGGCTTTCGGCCATCAGTTACTCGATTATCTTCAGCACCAACGCAATCGGCCTTGGTATCGGCACGCAGATCTGCAACCGGTTTGCCACACGGTTCGGTGTCAAGGCCGCAGTACGCGGCTCCGTGCTGCTCTATACGGTTATCGCCCTGATACTGGTCGCCACCCAGCTGACCGGCACCGATAGCCTGACGGTCACCTGCATCCTGATGTTTATTCTCGTCATGTCCATCGGCGGCATCATGCCGGGTTGCAACGTGCTGGCAATGGAAGCCCACGGCTCCATTGCCGGGACCGCCGCCGCCCTGGCGGGCGGCCTTTCCTTTGGCGCAGGCGCCCTGTCCAGCTTTGTCCTCGGGCTGTTGGAAAACGGCACCGCCCTGCCTCTGGTCTGCGTCATGGCCGGTTGCGGTATCCTGGCCGTACTTGTCACCCAGGTATTTTTCGAGGACCGGCAAGAGACAACAGTTCCCGAAAAAGCCTGACGAGGATCGGGAGTCCTGCTCGAATACCGGCGCGGTAACTCCTTACATCTGCTGCATAATTCTCGGCTTAAGCCGATTCCGATTTAAGGAATCATGCAGTAAAACGAGAGGGCAAGCATTGCCGCTTGCCCTTGACAGCTCTGCTTTATTCAATCCTATTACAAGCTAAAATGCCGCGCGCATTCATAGCGATGCTGCCCGCTTTTTACGGTATCGATCACAGGGTTCTGTGGAAAGAAATACGAGGCGTCCATTGAAAACGACTGTTCGTATTTAACTTTCGAATGCCTCAAGCCACTGATAAGTTTGAGATATTTTACATTGATCAAATCCGGGAATGCGGTCCACATTGAAGATGCCTTCCTAAGAAATGGCAATAAAAGGCACTTTCATTCATCGATTCAATCGTTATAAACTAAACTTAAGCAGGCAGACGGCAGAAAAATATGGCCATCGTTTCGAGGGGAAACGCCGAAAGATGATAGCAGCGCATGACACGAGGACAATCGTGACGTCACAGCAAAACATCGTCGTCCAGCAATTGCAGGTTCGCCGGGAGGCGCGCGCTATCATCAAACGCCAGCATCCCCGGGTGATCTGGCTGACGGGGCTTTCGGGTTCGGGAAAATCCACTGTGGCCAACGCCCTGGAAAGCCAACTGCACGGTCAAGGATACCACACCTATATTCTCGACGGCGACAATGTCCGCCACGGATTGAACCGCGATCTGGGCTTTTCCGATGCCGACAGGGTGGAAAATATCCGCCGTGTAGCAGAAGTCGCCAAGCTGATGGCGGATGCAGGCCTGATCGTGATCGTCTCATTCATCTCCCCCTTTCAGGCCGACCGCGACATGGCCCGCGCCTTGATGGCAGACGGTGAATTCATCGAAGTTTTCATCGATACGCCCTTGCAGGAATGCATGCGGCGCGATCCGAAAGGCCTTTATCGCCGGGCGCTGATGGGAGAGATCAAGCAGTTTACCGGGGTCAGCTCCAGTTACGAGGCGCCACAACATCCGGATATTCATTTGAAGACCACGCAGGCCACTCCAACGGAAATGGCCAACCAGGTGATTGGTTATCTCACCGAAATCGCACCTGCCTGATAGAAAACATGGACAAATAGAGTGGAAAAATTGAACACGTATCGTGTAGCCTGCGTTTTTTGAGGAACATGACGTGATTGATTTGTTTGAAAAGGCGGCAATAGCCGCTGGGCGCGATATTATGGACGTGTTCCACAATGGCCCAACGGTGCGAACCAAAAGCGATGCCTCTCCGGTGACCGAGGCCGATGAGCGGGCCGAAGCGATCATTCTTGCCGCCCTGGCTGCCCAGTTTCCCGCCATTCCCGTTGTGGCCGAGGAAGCCGTTGCCGCTGGCAATATTCCCCAGACTAGGGACCAGCCCTTCATTCTGGTCGATCCGCTTGACGGCACCAAGGAATTCATTCGCAAAAGCTCCGACTTCACGGTCAATATCGCGCTGATCGAGGCCGGTGTACCTGTCATGGGCATCGTCTATGCTCCGGCGCGCGGCCAAGCCTATATTGGCGACCGTAGTGGTGCGCTCAAGATCGAGATCGATGCCAATTTCCAACCGGTTTCGCGACAGTCCATCACGGTCCGCACTCCTTCGGGCACGTTGATTGCAGTGGCCAGCCGCTCGCATAGCGGCCCGGAAACCGAAGAATTCCTGGTAAACCACGCCATAACCGATACCCGTTCCGTCGGTTCCTCGCTAAAATTCTGCCTGGTGGCGGAAGGTGCGGCCGATGTCTATCCACGCTTCGGCCGAACGATGGAATGGGATACAGCCGCAGGCGACGCCGTGCTGCGGGCCGCGGGTGGCATGACAGTCGGACCAGACGGTGCGCCGCTGCTCTACGGCAAACGCGATCAGCCCGATGATAGCGACTTCGCCAATCCCTCCTTCATCGCCTGGGGTGACAGACAGGCCTGAGCCTTCAGCATTCCCCGGTGAACGCGAAACCGGGAATTGCCTGAAAAATCATATCTCTCCTGCCGGTCTTATCCACGGTCAAACGGTCGCGCCGATAATGGCGCGAGCCCTGGAGCCTGGCCTACCGATTCCATCGGCTCAGCTAGGCTCCGGATTTTGACAGGATGCGATCTCCGGCCCGGTCTTACGTGCCAACCGGATATTGCTCCATATCGATGGAGATGACCATGGCAGACAGTAGTCCACGCCTCGATTTGCCTTATATCCTGCCCTCCCAGGCCCAGAAACATGTCACCCATAACGAAGCACTGCTGGTTCTCGATGCAGTAACGCAGCTTGTGATTGAGGGCACTTTTACCACGCCACCTACCTCCCCTGCCGCTGGTACCTGTTACTGGGTTGCCGCCACCGCGACGGATGCCTGGGCTGGCAAGGAAGCGCATATCGCCGCCTGGCAGGATGATAGCTGGGCTTTCCTGGCACCCGCCGCCGGTTGGCGCGCTTATGTCCGTGCGACAGGCCGATTGCAGACCTATGACGGCACGGCCTGGCAGGATCTCGCCCTGCCCGACACGGCCACCTTTTCCCGGCTTGGTATCAATGCCACGGCTGATGATACCAACCGGCTGGCAGTGTCGAGCGATGCCGTGCTTTTCAATCATGCCGGTGGCGACAACAGGTTCAAACTCAACAAGGCGGGCGAAAGCAATACAGCAACGCTGCTTTACCAATCCAATTGGCAAGGCCGCGCCGAAATGGGGCTGGCCGGGTCGGACCAGTTCAGCATCAAAGTCTGCAATGACAGTGGCAGTTGGACCACCGCCCTGCTGATTAGCGGCGACGGAACCGTCACCCAGCCCGCAAGACCCGCCGCCAGGGCCGAACTGACCAGCCCGTCCCTTGCGGTTTCCGGCGGCATGGTCACCGGCTTTAACGGGCTGGCCATCAGTCAGGGCAATGTGCTGCTTGCCACCGCGACGGCAAGCGGCAATGGCCAGAGCCTGAAAGTGCCAGTCGCCGGGCTGTACCTGATCACTGTCACCCTCTCCACAACAGCTACCAACACCTATACCGCTACCGTGGTGGATAGCGCCCAGACGAGCCTTGCAAAGATGACCGTTGGCACCACCGCCGCCGCTACAGAGACCCATGCGACAGCCCTGATCACGCTGGAGGCCGGTGCGGAAATCAGCCTGTTGCATAATGGCACGGCCACATTTGCCACCACCGGTGCGGGCGTAAAATTTTCGATATTTCTAATATGACATCCACTATCGTCGTCAAGATGGCGTAGCAAAATGGCAACAATGTTCCGAATTGAGAAAATAGACCCAAGAAGAAACATTTGCTTCAGAAGGTTAACCATTCATTAAGTTTGTTCATGACGAGCGCCCTATTTGGGACTACATAAGCCACAAGAACTTTAGTCGGGAACAAATGGCGGTGCGAAAGCGGAGGAAACACACTCTGCCCGCAACTGCACGCAACCAAGAATCTGGAACAGTCGACACCGGCAAAATCGGATCGGCTGCTCTAGGAGGGACGAGGCTGGAATGGGTGTACCGCATGCACAGCAAGGCCTTCAGGCACGTCGCATCAACCGACGACGGACACGTCTTTCAAGACATCGGGTTCATCTGATTGCAAAACGAAGCCTCGACATCCTGATCTCGATCAGTGCATTGACGGTCTTGCTGCCATTTCTACTGTCGATCGCCGCACTGATCAAACTCACCTCCCCCGGCCCGGTCCTGTTTCGGCAGATCCGCTGGGGCCGCGACCAGCAGAAAATCCGCATCTACAAATTCCGCACCATGTATGCTGCGGAATGTGACGATAGCGGCGTGCGGCAAACCACCGAAAACGATCCCCGTATTACTGTCGTCGGTGCGGTCCTGCGGCGCACCAATATCGACGAACTTCCACAATTACTGAATGTGTTGAAGGGCGACATGTCGCTGGTCGGGCCACGCTGCCACGCGATCGGCATGTTGGCCGCCGGCATGCCCTACGAGGATCTGGTTAGCGACTATCATCACCGTCATCAGGTCAAGCCCGGTCTGACCGGCCTTGCCCAGATGCGTGGCCTGCGTGGACCAACCGGTTCCGCCGCCAAAGCCCGCGCCCGGATCGCCGCCGACTTGTTTTATGTGGATAATTTTTCGTTCTGGCTCGATATCAAGATCATTCTCGGCACCATCCACTCAGAACTGACTTGCGGCAAAGGCTTTTAAAGAGAAGGATCTCACCTGAGAGGGCCGAAATTATCCGATAAAAACACCGCCAACTGTGAGCGGGACTGCAAATTCTTTCCATATTCGACAAATTTGTCTCGAAAAAACGCAAGTTCACGACCCCCGCCCAGCGGCCAAGTCCGTCCAAACGGTCTCCTGATGCCTTTGATTCGCACAGCGCGCTGCCAAAATTCAAATTCTGTCAAGTCAGCACAACTGAGTGATCACGAATTATTAAATCCAAACCGTAGGATTTCATCGAAATCAAAATTTACACAAATTTTTTTGAGTAAAAATAGATCTCTGCTGATAGTTTAACGGCAATAAAGTTTGCGATAAACCCCATATATACATAGAATTTATGCATTCGCACTTACGCTCGGCTTGTCAGAGTGTCGTCTTCATCCGAAAACGCCGTTTCTACGTGACATCAGCAGCCTTGGCCAAGTCCCTAAAATTCTTATCAAATTGTTACCCGGTGCTTAGGTAATTTTTAAAGGTGCGGCGTTAGATTTCTGGTCTGTGGTCTTGAGTTTGTATTAGAGAGTCCAATGACCGAAACGATACGCCCGCGAGTTAAATATGTTATCGGCCCTGACGGCAGTCCGTTGACAATTGCCGACCTGCCGCCAGCAAATACCCGTCGCTGGGTCATCCGCCGCAAGGCAGAGGTTGTGGCTGCCGTGCGCGGTGGCCTGTTGAGCCTTGAAGAAGCGTGTGAGCGCTATACGCTGACCGTGGAGGAATTCCTGTCATGGCAGGCCTCCATCAACGACCATGGCTTGCAGGGCCTCAGAACGACCCGTATCCAGCAATACCGTCATTAAAATCAGACGGGGCCTGGGATTGGGGCCGGGCCTGAAGACGAAGGCTCGAAGAGGTCGACCACACCCTCACCTTGCCAGATCATGCCTTGAAGGAATTGCAAATATCTCAGATGCCTCAGGGTATTTGAGATATTTGCAAAGCCCTACGATCAGCCATTTTCAAGATCGCTTTGATTAATGCACCAGCGGAGCTACGGCGTATATCGTGGGCAAAGTGCCTCTGCGATCGGACGTGTTACGCCTCAGTGACAAAGCCAGGCAACCGACCGACTGTATATCCAGCCGATTGTCGTGAGAGATTTGATTTTTCGATTTCCACTCCGCCGAATGTGCCCCAGGCAAATCCCTTAAGCTTTTTTCAGCCTTCAGTTAACCCAGACGCCTTCCCAGTCACCACAGGACGTTGGGATGTGAATGGTTTTCACCGGAAGCTGCTGTCCCCTCACCTATCACAGATGTCGGCTTCATAGGGGATCGGTCCGGATATTGGACCGAACCGTGGACCGTGTGGGGGAACTCCGATGCAAAACGCTGATTATCGCAGCGGGCGAGCGAAGGTTTTTTTACATGATGCCGCCGTGGGCATCCTTAATCGGGCAAATAGCTGAAAAAATAAATATCATATGGTCGCGGATGAAAAGGCCGTTCCATTCCATGTGAACGGCCAGGCAATGAAACCATCATCGAGCAGGTCCCATTCCCTGCCTGCCTTTGTCATCTACGATCAGGATCTTCGCCGTTAAGCGCGAGCCCGCTGCTGGCTGTCGCGCTCTTCCAACGCAGCTGCCTTGGCATGTTCAGCCTCGGCCAGTTCCAGTGACAGTTCCGCGGCATCTTGCTGAACCTTCAGCTCGCGAATCGAATCCTGCAGGTTATCGGCACGCTGGCGGGCGGCCTTTGCAAAAGTCGGATAGGCGAAATGCGAAGCATCCGTGATGCCCGCCTTTTTTTCTTCCAGAGAAATCTGATTCTCCAGTTCCTTGGCCATACGTTCAAATTCAGACATCATTAACTGCAATTGTTGCAGCTGCCGACGCTTCTCGGTAACCTGAAATGCCTTCAGGCGAACTAGGCTGTCACGCGACTTCATACGCAATACTCCCGTGATGCGAGACATCCCGCCGTCACTCTGTTTTGACATCGCCCGCTGACATTTAAACGAATCACCGCGAAAAAATCTCACGGCGTTAACAAAAAACTACCTTTGGTAACCTTTCGTTTACGGGCATCGTTAATGATAAGGGAGATCTTTTAAAGGTCGGTAAATGCCCGGGTCCAAAATGCAGGACAATGACAATGATGAGTCAATTGAATCGCTTAAGGGGTTTTCTTCCCTTTTCGATTCATCTGTGGCGATGAGAAAATGACATATGAATCAGGAGGCTAGGCATTATGCTTAATAAATTCGTTACACCTTGCCAGAGTGAATCAGAATTTGTTAACCATTTGGTGGCAGCCTTCAAATCAGGCAACGACTGGATCCGTATCGCGTAGTGGGCCATTCAGACCTTTCGGCGGCGGTAAAGGGGATAATTATGCGGGTTCTACTCATCGAAGACGACAGCGCCACAGCGCAGAGCATCGAACTGATGCTCAAGTCCGAAAGTTTTAACGTCTACACCACCGATCTCGGTGAGGAAGGCGTCGACCTCGGGAAACTATACGACTACGACATCATCCTGCTGGACCTCAATCTTCCCGACATGTCGGGTTACGAGGTTTTGAGAACGCTTCGCCTGTCCAAGGTCAAGACACCTATCCTCATCCTGTCCGGCATGGCCGGCATTGAGGACAAGGTTCGCGGTCTCGGCTTCGGCGCTGACGATTACATGACAAAGCCGTTCCACAAGGACGAGCTTGTTGCCCGCATCCATGCGATCGTTCGTCGTTCCAAGGGCCATGCCCAGTCGATCATCATCACCGGCGAACTGATCGTCAATCTCGACGCCAAAACCGTCGAAGTTGGTGGCCAGCGCGTTCACCTGACCGGCAAGGAATACCAGATGCTGGAGCTGCTTTCGCTCCGCAAAGGTACCACGCTGACCAAGGAAATGTTCCTGAACCATCTCTATGGTGGCATGGACGAGCCGGAACTGAAAATCATCGACGTGTTCATCTGCAAGCTTCGCAAGAAGCTGGCCAATGCCGCCGGTGGTGCAAACTATATCGAAACCGTCTGGGGCCGTGGCTATGTGCTGCGCGAACCCGACAGTGCCGAATATATGGAAACGGCCTGACACCGGTTTGTCGTTACAACGGGGCGTTATTCGTAACGCCTCGCCGTAAATCCCCACCAGTGCCACTCCCGCGCGAGATCGTATGATCTCAAAAAAGTCCCTGCATTGCCGGGACTTTTTTGCGTTGAAGAAAATGGATTGCTGTGACGCGCGACTACGGGGACAGACCATGCATTTAAAGAATCGGACCGAACGTTAACAACCGGTTTTCGAATAAATCCGCCCTGTCTGGAGTGATTCGGGATCAGGCGGCTTCGCGGTCACTGAACACTTCGGTCAGTGTTTTCCGGTCGAAGGGCTTCAGCAGGAAGTCGCTGGCTCCGGCCCGTTTGCCTTGCATCATGTGTTTCAGGTCGGCTTCGATGACGCAATAGAAGATCCGCACCGTTTTGCCCTCCGGCATGGCCCGGATATTGGTGATCAGTCCAAGCGCGCCTTCCAGACCCGAATCAACGATGATCACATGCGGTAATTGTGCTTCGCAAGCCAGCATCGCCTCGCGCGCCGTGGATGCTTCCGTCACTCCAAAACCCAGTTCGGACAGAATTTTACGGCCAACCTTACGAACGATATCTGACGAGTCAGCAATGATCAGGTTCTTCATGCCGATCCCCTTTCGATGCCCATGGACCTTGCTTAAACATCAAAAAGATTAAGCAATTTTCCAAAAGAGCAAGCGGCGCGCCCCGTGCACCGCGTCTTTACCCATTGTCGCCGCAGCCCGCGGTCTGACTCTGCCCATATTTCAAACCCTCAATGGATTTGAGATATCTGCGCTATCTTTATGGTAAATCCAGAATACTAAGGAAACATTACCCGTCTCTGGTGGGAACGGAAAGCGGCGCCCGAAGCCTGAGACACCGGGCGCCGTCGAGCATCTTTATGCGTGATCAGCCGGCCGCAACTGATTCGGCGGTGAAGGTAATTTCGCCTTCGCCGATGCTGTATTTCAGCTCCATCGATGATTCGTCGGCCAGCAACACCGTGTAATAGGGCTGGATAGAGTGGGCATCGACAGCTTCTTCCATCTGGCCATTGCAGATTTCGGCGAATTTCGGCGGCACACGCAGCATGCGGCCCTTGGCGACGATGGTAAATTTCGCGTCATATTCCGGATTTTCCAGCGTCACATCCAGCGAGCCGCCGCGCGGAATGGCGCCGTAGGCCACCAGCATCAGGTTCATCAGCAGTTTGACCCGGTTCTTGGCGATAATGGCGCGCGGGCCGTTCCAGGTAATTTCGGTTTTCTTTTCGGCGGCAGCGAAATCCTTGACGGCTTTCTCGGCCTCGCCCGTATCGATCGACGCACCGACCGAGCCCGAGGCACCAAATGCCAGTCGGGCGAATTTCAACCGAACCGAAGCATTCAGCGCGCTGGTGCGAATCAGGTCCATGGCATCGGCATCCGCCCCGCCTTCATCCAGCAGTTCCAGCCCGTTATTGATGGCGCCAACCGGCGAAATGACATCATGGCAGACGCGGCTGCACAGCAGGGCTGCCAGATCGGGTCCGGCCAGCGTTAGGTTCACGTTCTTGAGCATCGAATTCTCCTCGACGGCAAAGTCTGTTATCGGCTGAGAGGCATAGCTGCCCCATCAAGCCGCATGATGTCGACGCCATAATGACACCATATTTGGTAAACCCATTGTTAATACGAAGTCATCAAGATGGAAGTCCGGTCTCATCAGAGCCGATTCTATTCATATCCGAGGAGGAAGCGATGCGCTTTTCCATCATTCGGGACCTTTTCAGGACCTGGATTGTAACGGCTGGCGTGGTTGCGGCAAGTGTTGTTTCGCAGCCCGCGACTGCAATGGCGCAGGGCGATCAATATACCATGCAGGAAGTGGTCGATGCCGGCCACTCCTTCTTCGGCTCGACCAGCGGCGCGCTGGCCAAGGTGATCGAGAAGGCGTTCGGGCAATATGGCCTACCCAATGGCTACATTCTCGGCCAGGAAGGCTCCGGCGCGTTTATTGCTGGCCTTACCTATGGCGAAGGCACGCTCTATACCAAAAATGCCGGTCAGCACCCCGTCTTCTGGCAGGGGCCGTCGCTCGGCATCGATTACGGTGGCAATGGCAGCCGCACGATGATGCTGGTCTATAACCTACCCGCCGTCGGCAGCCTCTACAGCCGCTATGGCGGCGTCAGCGGCTCCGCCTATGTGGTGGCCGGCGTCGGCATGACGGCGCTGAAAAACAACAATATGGTTCTGGTCCCAATCCGCACCGGCGTCGGTGCAAGGCTTGGCGTCAATGTCGGCTATCTTAAGCTGACCCAATCCTCCACCTGGAACCCCTTCTGACCTCCACCGGCTTGGTTGATGTCAAGTCGGTCCATTGCCCGCAACTGCTGTTGTCGAACATGAACAGGCTAAGATGGAATGGCATAGGGTTTTGGTTTACAGAATGCGCATCTGGACCGTCATCTGACACTTTGGGAACTGCTCTAACGGATATGGCACCGCCGTGATCGAATACGCCCTGCTCTTTGCATTGGGATTTGCCGCCGCAGCACTTCTGGCGGCGTTGATCAGCCCTGCCATCCATGGCCGCATCGTTGCCTATACCGAACGACGTCTGCGGGCCACCGCCCCTCTCGGCCCGGAAGAAGTCCGTGCCCAGAAGGACATGGTCCGCGCCGTTTATGCCGCCGAAAATGCGAAACTGTCCTATGACCTACGGCGCGAGCGGGAGTATTTCGTCGCCGTCAAAGCCGCCGCCGACCAGGCCCAGGCGGAAGCGATCCGCGCGCTTGGAGCCGAAGATGCCCTGAAGGAGCAGATCCACGCCATGAGCAACGAGGCAGGGGCACTGCGCGTCGAACTTCGCCAGAACCAGGCTCAGATGGAACAGCTGAAAGCCACGCTACAGCGCCACGAAGCGATGGTCGCCAGCCGCGATCTCGACATTGAGGCGCTAACCGTCAAGCTGACACGCCTGGAGGCGGACCTGGCTGCCCGCAATCGGGAAACCGCCAGCCACAAGCACCAGACAGAAGACCTGCAATTGCGCCTCCAGGATTTGCGCACCGAACGCGAGACATTGCGCGACGAGGCCAAGGCCGCCGCCAGCCGCGCCCAGAAGGCCGAGCAACGGCTTCTCCAGGAGGAAGACAAGGTGCTGCGGCTGGAAGAGCGGCTGGAACGCCTGCAAAAGACCGAACCCCCTGTGCAACAGGTCGCCAAATGAGTAAAAGCCCGCTGAATATGCAGCACCCCAC
This sequence comes from Gillisella vitis, assembly GCF_021559775.1. Lineage (GTDB taxonomy): Bacteria > Pseudomonadota > Alphaproteobacteria > Rhizobiales > Rhizobiaceae > Allorhizobium > Allorhizobium ampelinum. Next base: position 2,481,094 of record NZ_CP056047.1, read on the forward strand.
GCCCGAAGCACTCGAAACGCTCGCCGACGATTTGCGTCAGCGCAGCGAAGCGCTCAATTCCCGGCTGCTTGCTGACAATGGTGTCGAGGAAGACGCGGCCCTGCGCGCGCAAATCGCCGAAATCGCCGCCGGGATGATCGTGTTCACCGCCCGCAAGGAAGGCGAAGCATCGCCGATCCCGGCCCTGCTGGCAAAACCTGCCCCCAGCGCCGATGCGCCGCAACCGCTGCTGGACCGGATCAGGGCGGTAGCGCCGGATCTTCTGAACGATTGAGCCTATCGCCTCGCAGAACAGGATGGCGCAGCGAGATGAGGGGCCACCGCCACGCCGCTACCCCAATTTACCCAGCGCCCGCGCCGCGCTGTGCAGCGCGATGCCGCTGGCGGTGCCGAGGTTGAGGCTGTCGAGTTGCGGTGACTGGGCGATCCGCACGGTCATGAACCGGGCAAGCACGTCTGCGGGCAGGCCCTCGCCTTCGGTCCCCACCACCAGCGCCAGCCTTTGCCGGCCACCAAGCCCGGTGGCGATATCGCCGATCTCCGTGGTGCCTGACGGCGTCAGCGCCGCCACCAGAAAGCCTGCCGCATCCAGCGCCGACAACAGCGCAATGGCGCTGTGTTCGCGCGCATAAGGCATGGTCAGCACCGAACCGACCGACACTCGCAGCGCCTTGCGATAGAGCGGATCGCAACTGGTCTCATCCAGCAGAACCGCATCGGCACAGAAGCCGGTGGCATTGCGAAACATCGCGCCGACATTGTCATGATTGGAAATGCCGCAGCCAACCAGAACCAGAGCACTTTGCGGCAAGCTGGCAATCAGCTGCGTGGCATCGGGCGCGGTCAGCCGGCTGCCCAGCGCCAGCACGCCGCGATGCAGGTGAAAGCCAGCGATTGCATCCAGCACGGCAGCGCTTGCCACATAGACCGGCAGATCGTCCGGCCATTGGTCAAGAAGCGGCTGGAGACCCGCCACCCGGTTTTCCAACAGCAGCAGGGCCTCGGCGCAAATACCCCGCCCAGCCAGATGCGCCGCCAGCAACATACGCAGCACCACCGTGCCTTCTGCAATGAACCGGCCCTCGCGCCCGGTCAGGTCGCGCTCGCGGATATTGCTAAAAGCAGCAATGCGCGGATCCTGCGGATCGGTGATGGTGACGAACTGGACCATGCGTTTGAAGGCCTATTGCGTGATCGCGACATCCGCGATCATCCGGCCCACCGACAGGTCAAACACATAGGCTTTGGACTGGCCTTCGGCTGTGGTGCCGTAAAACAGAATCTGCGTGCCTGACAGTGCCGTGGACGTCACCTTGAAGCCAGCAGGCAGGCGCGCAGCCAGTGCCAAGGGCTGGTCGGAAGGGATGGTAAGGCCACCGGCCTGCGTCTTTTCCGGCGTAGGCGCGTGTTTGACCTTGTAGACAACGGCGGCCAACACCGCCATAAGGCTGACAAACATGATGGCCGCCGAGACGAGTTGCAAACGCACCATCTTGCGGCGAACTTTTTCGAGCACCGGATCGAGCGGCTTGTCTTTCTGTTCGTCGGTCTCGACTTGGCTCATGAAACTTAAACCTTTCCCTGATGGAGCTGCTCTGCCGCCCATTGGGCCTCGGCCACAAGGGCCGAAAGACAGGATGCGCTATGACAGACCCCTTTAAACAAGCAGGCGAGCCAAGGAAAGAGCTGATTGCCGGTGAGGACGCCGAAGGCCGTCTGGATGCCTGGCTGGCGGCAAGCCTGGGCGGTGATCTGTCTCGCAACCGCGTCAAGGCTCTGATCGAACAGGGTGCAGTCTTCATCAATGGCACCGCCGTTACCGAACCGAAGCGCAAGATCAAGCCCGGCGACCAGCTGGTGATCGCCATGCCGGAGCCGGAAGACCCCGAACCCAAGGGCGAGGATATTCCGCTCACCGTGCTTTATGAGGACAAGGACCTGATCGTGCTGTCAAAGCCCGCCGGTCTGGTCGTGCATCCGGGTGCTGGCAACTGGACCGGAACGCTGGTCAATGCGCTGATCCACCATTGCGGCGACAGTCTCTCCGGCATTGGCGGGGTGAAACGTCCCGGCATTGTCCACCGGCTGGATAAGGAAACTTCCGGCGTCATGGTCGTTGCCAAGAATGACATCGCCCACCGGCACCTGGCCGATCAGTTTGCCGACCATGGCCGCAGCGGCCCGCTGGAGCGGGCCTATCAAGCGCTCGTCTGGGGCCGTCCGCGTGGGCTGCGCGGCACGATTGACGCCGCCCTTGGCCGGGCTGGCGACCGCACCAAGCGCACCGTCAAGCGTGAGGATACCGATGACGCCCGCGAAGCCATCACCCATTATCAGGTGATGGAGCGTTATGGCGAAAAGCCGGATGCCACCTGCCTCGCCTCACTTGTGGAATGCCGGCTGGAAACCGGCCGCACCCACCAGATCCGGGTGCATATGGCCCATATCGGCCATCCGCTGATCGGTGATCCCGAATATGGCGCGGCCTTCAAAACCAAAGCCAACCTGCTGCCGGACACGGCCAAGGCCATCGTCACTAACTTCCACCGCCAGGCGCTGCATGCCTACCTTTTGGCCTTCGAACACCCCACCACTGGCGACGTCATGCATTTCGAAGCGCCTATCCCTGACGACATGGAAACAATTATCGAGGCGCTGCGCGATATCGCATGAACCCTTTGCCCCGTTAAACGTTAGCGCAGGTCCGACATGGCTGCGCAGCCGTTGCGCGCCGGACAGGCAAACGGGGCAAGGGCGATTATGGATACCAAGCAAGCAGTCGGAAAATCGCGCGATCTGCACGATGGCAAGTCCTTCTGGGCTGCGACACCGAATATTGTGGTTGAGAGCCGCGATACCCCGGCGCGCACCGATTACGATGTTATCATCATCGGTGCCGGGATCAGCGGCGCCCTGATGGCGCAGGCGCTGGCAGCGGATGGCCGCCATATTCTGGTGGTGGACCGGCGTGAACCCGTCCGGGGCAGCACACTGGCCAGCACGGCGATGATCCAGCATGAAATCGATATTCCACTATCGCAATTATCCAAAGCGATCGGGGCCAAGAAGGCCATGCGTGCCTGGAGGCGCTCGGCAGCCTCCGTTGATAGCCTGGGAGCGCGCGTCGGCAAGCTTGGTCTTTCCTGCCAGTTCCAGCAGCGCACCAGCCTTTTCCTGGCGGGCGATGAAATGGGCCACCGCGCCCTCGCCGTTGAAGCGGAGCTGCGCCGCGAAGCGCAATTGGACGCCGAGTATCTGACCAGAGCGCAGGTGAAGGAGAGATTCGGTATTGAGCGCACGGGAGCGATCCTCTCCCCCTGCTCCGCCAGCGCCAATCCGGCCCAGATGACGGCTGGCCTGCTGAAGGCCGCCCAGCAAGGCGGCGTGGAAATTGTCTCGCCGCTAGCCATCACAGCCATCCGCGAAACCCGCGACGGGGTGATGGTGGCAACAGCCGATGGCACATTGCTCTGTGCAGCGGACCTTATCGCCTGCACGGGCTATGAATATCTGAAGATGATGGAAAGCCCCCTGCATCAGGTGATTTCCACCTGGGCCATTGCCTCCGAGCCGAACGCCCAAAGGCCGGACTGGCTGGATGACCATCTGGTCTGGGAGGCCTCCGAACCCTATCTCTATTTCCGCTCCACACCCGATGGCCGGATCATTGCTGGTGGCGAAGATGAGGACGATCCGCTCGCCCACCAGGACCCGGTCAAAGCGCGGCGCAAATTCGAGACGATCCGGCAAAAGCTGAAGGATCTGGCCGGGATTGAGATGGACCACATCGCCTATGGCTGGTCTGCCCCGTTCGGCACGACGCGGGATGGGCTGCCGATCATCGACCGCGTCCCCGGCACCAGCCATGTGCATGTGGTGATGGGGTTTGGCGGCAATGGCATCACGTTTTCGACCATTGCGTCGGAGATTGTCTCGGCCCGGATTGCCGGTCGCAAGGATGCCGATGAGGATTTGTTCCGATTCCGCTCGTAAATCAATCGTGACCGGCGTGGTGCGCTTGAATCGCGGCCATGCCACACTTATCTGACATAGGATTTCGTGCGGGATGAGGAAATCCGCATGTTGGAGCTTGCCCGTTTGGCATTGGGAAGCTCATGGATAAAGGGGGTGCTTTATGGCCCGCAATAGCTTGCCTTCGATTACCGCCGGTGAAGGCGGACTGAACCGATACCTGGATGAGATCCGCAAGTTCCCGATGCTGGAACCCCAGGTGGAATATATGCTGGCCAAGCGCTATGCCGAGCATGGCGACCGCGATGCCGCGCACCGGCTTGTCACCAGCCATTTGCGCCTCGTGGCGAAGATTGCCATGGGCTATCGCGGCTACGGCCTGCCGATTGGCGAAGTCGTGTCTGAGGGCAATGTCGGCCTGATGCAGGCTGTCAAAAAATTCGATCCCGAACGCGGCTTCCGGCTTGCCACCTATGCGATGTGGTGGATCAAGGCCTCGATACAGGAATATATCCTGCGCTCCTGGTCGCTGGTGAAGATGGGCACGACCGCCAACCAGAAGCGGCTGTTCTTCAACCTGCGCCGCCTGAAGGGCAAGATCCAGGCCATTGAGGAAGGCGACCTGAAGCCGGATCAGGTCACAGAAATCGCCACCAAGCTGAAGGTCAGCGAGGAGGAAGTGATTTCCATGAACCGCCGCCTGTCGGGCGATGCCTCGCTGAACGCGCCGATCCGCGCCAGCGAAGGTGAATCCGGCCAGTGGCAGGATTGGCTCGTGGACGATCATGACAGCCAGGAAGACACGCTGATCGAGCAGGATGAGCTGGAAACCCGGCGCAACATGCTGTCGCGCGCCATGGGCGTTCTGAACGACCGCGAACGCCGGATCTTCGCCGCCCGCCGCCTGGCCGAAGAGCCGGTGACGCTGGAAGAACTGTCGTCCGAGTTCGACATCAGCCGCGAACGTGTACGCCAGATCGAAGTGCGCGCCTTTGAAAAGGTTCAGGATGCTGTCCAGAAGGACGCGCTGGAACAGGCCAAGGCGTTGCGGGTCGTCGAGTCCTGACGTTCAGCCAAGACAATCGCAATGTTTTACAGGCCTCGCAATAACCCTGCGAGGCTTCGTCCATTCCAGATCTCGGGAGAATTATGCCGTGACAGAGCAACAGGCCATTCTGGAACCGGTTGCAAAACAGCTCGATGCCTATAATGCCAAGGATATCGACGGTTTCATGCAGCATTGGGCACCGGACTGCCGGATCTATGCCTTTCCCGATACTCTATTGGCGGACGGCACCGCAGAGATCCGCAGCCGCCACATTGAGCGCTTCCGTGAGCCCGACCTGCATGGCAAGCTGATTGCCCGCCACGTCATTGGCAATATGGTCACTGATATTGAATGCGTCACCCGCAACTTCCCGGAGGGCAAGGGCGAAATCGACATTCTCTGCCTTTACGAGATTGAGCACGGAAAGATCGCCAGGGCCTGGTTCAAAATGGGCGAGAAGCGGCTTCTCGGCTGAAAGCTACCCTGCCACCGCCACCAGCGCCAGCAGCGAGAGAACCAGCGCCGGGATCATCACGACAGCACCGATTTTCAAAAATTCCAGCGCGCCCATATGCAGGCCTTCGCGCCTGAGCGCCGATAGCCAGAGAATGGTGGCAAGCGAACCAGTCACCGAGAGGTTAGGGCCAAGATCGACCCCGATCAGCACCGCGCCGGAGACGGCACCGCCGACATGAGCGCCCTGCACCGTGGCACCGGCCACCAGACCGGCTGGAAGATTGTTGACGAGGTTGGAGAGGAAGCCGACCAGCAGGCCTGCCCCCATGGCCGCTGCCTTGGCATCCGCTGCGGCAGCATCGGACAAATAACGGGCAAGCATCACCGTCAGCCCGGTCTTGTCCAGCGCCTCGACCAGCACGAACAGGCCCGCCACCAGCGGCAACACGCTCCAGGACATGCCCTTCAGCGTCTCCGCCGGTCCCTGCCCGCTCAGGGCCAGCACCAGCACGGTGGTGAGCACACCGGCAATGAAGGTGGGCAGGCCCAGGTCCAACCCGAGCGCCGAGGCCGCCATCAGCACGACAGCCGTCAGGATTAGCCCCCAGCCAGCCAGCTTGGCGCTGTGGGAGAGATGCGGCGTCTCAACCTGCTGATCCATCACCTCGGCGTGGATGGCGCGCCTCTGGCTCCAATAGAGCATGGCGAAGGTGACGACGATGGCCACCAGCGAGGGCAGCGCAAATGTGGCAAGCCAGGTGGAGAGCGGCGGCATTTCCCCACCGCCGAAAATCACCAGATTGGCCGGATTGGAAATCGGCAGTACAAAACTCGCCGCATTGGCGATGAAAGCGCAAATCAGCAGATAGGGCATCGGGTTCTTGAGCTTGGCCGCCTTGGTTGCCGCGTAGACCGCAGGGGTCAGTACCACAGCTGTTGCATCGTTAGACAAAAAAGCCGTGACCAGAACGCCGACACCATAGAGCAGCACGAACAGCCTGAGCGGCGACCCCTTGGCCCTTTGCGTCGCCAGCGCCGCCAGCCAATCGAACAGACCTTCGCGCCGCGCCAGTTCCGACAGAAGCATCATGCCGATCAGGAACAGATAGACATCATAGCCCTTGGCAACACCGGCCCAGGCATCGTTGATGCCGATCGCGCCCAAGCCGATCGCCCCCAGGCCCAGAAGCACGATGGCACCCAGCACAGCCCAGATCGCCTCCGGCCAGCCAAAGGGCCGGCTGATAACGCCCAGAACGGAGAGGGCGGAAACAGCCCAGGTCAGGTAAGTTGCGGTCATGAAACATCCGAAAAAGACGCGGCCGGAAGGAAGGCCAAGGAAAGGACTGGCAGGCAGACGCCGAGAACCGGCGGCGGATTAGATCTCCCATTTAGTCCAGGATACGCAAAGAGCAAGCGGCATGGAACAATTTTGCATTTGGCAAATTAACGAGGCGCCTGCTCCTGCCTATTCATGCTAAACTGCTGTTTTTTCAACCTTTCCGAAAGCGCGCCCGTGATCGCACAGTCCAAGATTGTCTCCGCGAGCCGCCGCTCGCTCATTGCCCTTGCCTTCCTCAACTTCTTTCTCGCCGATGCCCGTGACGGGCTGGGCCCGTTCCTTGATGGCTTCCTGGCAACCCATGGATGGTCGCCGATGACGCTGGGTATCATCGCCACGATGGGTGGCGTGCTCGGCATGGTGGTCACGCCCCTATTTGGCGCGGTTGTCGATGCAAGCCCCTATAAACGGAGCCTGATCATCCTGCCGGTCACACTTGTCACAGCCGCCGCACTGTGGACGCTGGCGAGCCCCGACAATCTGGCAGTGTTCGGCGGACAATCGGCGACGGCCCTGGTGGGCGCGGTGATCGGCCCCGCCCTGATGGGGATGACACTGGGACTGGTCGGGGAAAGAGCTTTTTCCGACCAGGTCTCCCGCAATGAAGTCTGGAACCATACCGGCAATGTGTTTTCACTGGTCTGCATTTTCGTCCTCACCAGCTATTTCGGCCAGAACGGCGTTGTCTGGCTGATGATCGCCTCGGCGCTTGCCACCATCGCGGCGGTCCTGGCAATCCGGCCCCAGGAAATCGACCAGGACGTTGCCCGCGGGCTGAGTCATAAGGACAGATCGGCTGAGGATGAGGACCACACCGTAGCCCAACCTTCGGGCTATTCCATGCTGGTGCATAGTCGCGGGCTGATCGTACTCGCCCTGATCCTGATGATTTTCCATTTCGGCAATGCGCCGATCAGCCGATTGATCGCCCAGAATTTCTCCATTCAGCTCGACAGTCCGTTCAAGACCACCGCCATCACGACAGGCGTCTCGCAACTGGCGATGATCGTCGTCGCCTGCGCCGCACCGTGGATGATTGCAAGGTTTGGACTGCGGTCGGTGTTTTTTATCGCTTTGATGGCTCTGCCGATCCGGGGCATGATCGCCGGTAGCTTTTCCAGCTTCGCCGCCATTTATCCCGTGCAGATCCTGGATGGCATCGGCGCTGGCTTGATCGGCATCGCCACGCCGATTGCCGCCGAACGTATTCTGTCCGGCTCCGGTCGTTTCAACGTTGGCCTAGGGGCCGTCATGACCGTCCAGGGCATCGGTGCCTCCTCCAGCAATGTCGTCGCTGGCTGGCTCACGCAGGAAGGCGGCTATTCGCTCGCCTATTTCGTTCATGGTGGTATCGCTGCCCTGGCACTGCTGCTGTTCGTCTTCAATCATAAGCAGGTAGCACCGGAACTGCCGGAGCATAGGCGGTAGGGTGTTGGGACCGCTTAAAATTCATGAATAGAAATAGACAGGGCATATCCGTGTTTGCACGAAACACGGATATGCCCTTGTAACATTTCAGATCAGACGCTGCTCGGCGCAAGGCCGAGCGTAGCAGTCTGCGACAGTGATCACCCGCCGCTGCGATTGTTGCCCAGCGCTGCCCATTCCTTGATGACGCTGTCGAAGATTGGTTTGCCGGCCACTCCCTTGTCGAGGGTAATCAGCGCACGGCGGCCGTTGCGATAAGTGACGGGAATGTCGATCCAGTCACGGCTGCGCAACAGATCGACATTGCGGGCCACCACTTCGGCAAAATCGTTGAAGGCGATCATGAACGTGTCGTCGGTGATCTTGGCAGGCACCGCCACGATCGGATCGCCACGATCCTGCTCGCTGGTCTTCATGGCAACGCGCTGGACACTGTCTATGCCGCCGCCTTCGAAATTCTGCGGCACCGAAAAGACGATTTCCATCAGGTGACTGGCGGGAAGCGAGCTATCGGTATTGCGCTTGAAGGTAATCAGCGCTGTCAGCCCCCGCTCAGGGATCGTCAGCTTGCCCTGGATTTCCGGTTCCGGCTTGCCGCTGTCGCCCGTCTCACGTCGGGCTTCCCAGACAATATAGCCCTGCACGGTGGTCGGCGTCGTCTGGCCGAGGCGCTCTTCATAGAGATAGGCCTTCTGGCCATTTTCCGGCACGGTAAAGGGCGCACCCTGCACAGGCGTGGTGGTGGCTGGCGCACTGGCCGCACCGCCGGACACTGGCGCTGCCGGATTGGCCCCGCCATTCTGCTGGGCCACCGAACGGCCCTCACCGCTATTGGCGGCAGCGTTTGAGGCCCCCTCATCCACTTCCGTACCGTCAGGCATCAGCTTCTGGGTGAATTTCTGCCCCGCAGCCCCGGCATCGCCGGTTGACGCCGGAACGGTCGCCGGCTTTCCGGCATCCGCGCTGCCCGTCTGCGAGGACGGTGCGGATGCTGGTGAAGAGTCCTTCGAGGCAAACAATCCTGTCACTGTTTGCTTCAACCCGGCGATGGCGCCCGGCAGATTGTCACGATGAGCATAGGCGTAGTAACCACCGCCGCCGATCAGCAGGATCAGCACACCAGTGATGATGTAAGGCGCGGTCCGGCGGGATTTCTTGGTGCGCAGCCCAGCCTTCCTGTTGGCCTTTGCCAGCACGGCTGCCATGTCTTCCGAGGAATTGCTTCGGTCAGGCGCGGCTACGCGCTGTTGCTTTTTAGCTGCCGCCGGTGGCACAGGCTGTGCAGCGACGAAATCATCGAACCAGGCAGGATCTTCGCCTGCCTTGCTGGCAGAAGCTCCGTTGCGAACGGCCTTGTCATCGTTTCCGGATTCCTGGCCGGCAGGCGTGCCGAAGCTGGTATTCTGATGCTTGTCGCTCCAGTCCAGAAGATCCTTCGGATCCTCATGACCAACTTGCGAGAAAGAGCCACCCTGCGCCGCAGGCTGCTTGTTGTCGCGCACGAAAGCGTCGAAAGCGCCCAGCGCCTCGGCTTCATCGAACACCGGCTGGCGTGCCGGTGGAATGGAGGGGTAGACTGCGGGCTTTTCTGCCTCTTCCTGGCGCGACTGCGGCTGTGCTTCAAAGGAATGGACAGGTGCAAGCGGAGCTGGCGTCGGCTCCAAATGGCTTTCCAGCCATTCATCCATCGAATGTTTCTGTGGCGCAGAAGGCTTTACGGCTGGCGCTGGGGCCGCGGGCGCAGAAGACACGGCTGGCAGGACAGGCTCTTCATTCTCCCAAATAGCGGGCGGAATGCGCGCCGGTTCTGGCTTATAAGGCTCCGGTTCCGGTTCATAAACCGGCTCAGGATCTGGTTCAGGCACATAGACAGGTGCTGGGGCAGGCGCAGGAACATAAGCCGGCTCAGGCTCATGAACAGGTTCTGGCCGGTGCACGTATTCGGGCTCATGCGCCGGTTCCTCAACAGGCTCCGGTTCATGGTGAACGGGTTCTGGTTCCGGCTCAGGTTCATAAGCCGGTGCTGGTTCATAAACCGGCTCCGGCTCATAGACATCCTCTTCCACCGCAGGAAGAGCCTCTGCATAATCTGCCTCGACCTCGGCAATCGCGGCGTCAAGCTTGTCCAGCTGGCGGCGCAGCATGTCTTCCGACGGCTTGGGTGTCATATTGTCCAGCTGCCGCATCACTGCGCCACGAGCCTTCTCATACACCTTTACGCGCATTTCCGGGGTATTGTTCGACAGGCCATCAACGGCGCGCCGAATAACTGCTACGAAATCTGCCATCCGTACTTTCTCGTGATCACCGGCCCAGGCCGACAAGACAAATTAATTCAACTCTAACCTTAATCCTCAAATGGATCGGTCACAAGTATGGTGTCGTCGCGTTCCGGGCTGGTGGACAGAAGGGCGACCGGCGCACCGATCAGCTCTTCCACCTGGCGGACATATTTGATCGCCTGGGCGGGAAGATCGGCCCATTTGCGTGCGCCGACGGTGGATTCCTTCCAGCCTTCCAGCGTTACGTAAATCGGCTCGACCCGTGCCTGAGCGGCCTGGGCTGCCGGCAAATGGTCGATTTCCACACCATCCAGCTTGTAGCCGACGCAGATCTTCAGCTCGTCCAATCCATCGAGAACATCGAGCTTGGTCAGGGCGATGCCGGTAATGCCATTGGTGGCCACCGACTGGCGCACCAGCGCCGCATCGAACCAGCCGCAACGGCGTTTACGGCCGGTGACCGTGCCGAATTCATGACCTTTTTCCCCAAGAAACTGGCCGACCTCGTCGGTTAGCTCGGTCGGGAACGGGCCTTCACCAACGCGGGTCGTATAGGCCTTGGTAATGCCAAGGATATAGCCGAGCGAGCCTGGCCCCATGCCGGAACCTGCCGCTGCCTGACCGGCGACCGTGTTGGACGAGGTGACGAAGGGATAGGTGCCGTGATCGATATCGAGCAGCGAACCTTGCGCGCCTTCAAACAGGATACGGGCGCCACGACGACGCTCCTTGTCCAGCATCAGCCAGACAGTTTCGCGGAAGGGCAGAACCTTGTCGGCCACCGACAGCAGCTCTTCCATAATCGTCGAATGTTCAACCTCAGGCGCGCCAAAACCACGGCGAAGCGCGTTGTGGTGCGGCAGGATACGGGCAACTTTCTCGGCCAGACCTTCCGGATCGGCCAGATCCATCACCCGGATGGCACGACGGCCGACCTTGTCTTCATAAGCCGGACCGATGCCGCGGCGCGTGGTGCCAATCTTGGTGCCGCTATTGGTGGCGGCATCTTCGCGCATGCCATCCAGTTCGCGGTGCAGCGACAGGATCAGCGTCGCATTGTCGGCAATGCGCAGATTATCAGGTGTTACGGTGACGCCCTGGGCGGCCAGCTTGGCGATTTCGGCCAGCAGCGCATGCGGATCGACCACGACGCCATTGCCGATCACCGCCATCTTGCCGGGACGCACAACGCCCGAAGGCAGCAACGATAATTTATAGGAAATGCCGTCGATGACCAGCGTATGACCGGCATTGTGACCGCCCTGGAAGCGCACGACCACGTCAGCGCGCTCCGACAGCCAGTCCACGATCTTGCCTTTGCCTTCGTCACCCCATTGGGAGCCAACCACCACGACATTCGTCATTTCAAAATCCTGTCTTTACGCCTCAAGCGTACCTTCGCCTTGCGACAGCGCTGGCGGTTGATAAAGCCGTAAGCCGTCACACGTTCTGTCTGCTGCGCGCCGCCATTCTCCCCTGAAGCAGATCGTTCTGAACAGGTTTCCAGTCAAGGCAGCGCGTTTTCGCGCCTGCGCGTCCCCAAACCCGCGCATCTATACTGTGTTGTTTTGCGGAAAGCGACACGTTTATGCGCGTTAATCCGGCTTTTTGCATGGCAGAGACATATGACGGTGCAACACAATTTTACGATTGCATAATTCCTGAAATCGATTCCGGTTTCAGGAATTATGCAGTAGTCACACAGCATCGAAATTGGCGACGCGCAGAGGTTGAACGATCAGATGCAAATCAGAGCCTATGCCTATCTGGTGCTGACAACCTTGTTCTGGGGCGGCAATGCCGTGGCGGGCAAGCTGGCCGTTGGCCATATCAGCCCGATGATGCTGAATCTTGGTCGCTGGTCACTGGCCTTGACGCTGCTGCTGGCCGTTTCCTCTCGCCAGATCAAGGCGGATTGGCCGGTGGTTCGCCGCCATATTCCCTTGCTGCTGGCGCTCGGCGCCATTGGCTATACAGGTTTTAACGGCTTTCTCTATTCGGCGCTGAAATATACCTCCGCCGTCAATGGCGCTATTGAGCAGGGCGGCATTCCCGTGCTGATCTTCCTGTTGAATTTCCTGCTGTTTCGGATTGCCGCCTCCGCCATCCAGATTGCTGGCTTCCTGATCAGCTTTATCGGCGTTGCACTGACGGCAGGCCATGGTGACCTGATGGCGCTTTTGTCGCTGCGGCTGAATTTCGGCGATACACTGATGCTGCTGGCCGTGCTCTGCTATGCGATCTTTACCGTGGCGCTGCGCTGGAAGCCGGAACTGCACTGGAAGACGCTGATGGCAGCCCTCGCCTTCGGGGCAGCGCTGGCCTCCCTGCCGCTGGTCGCCTGGGAAGCCAGCAATGGCAGCCTGATCACACCCGATACCACCGGCTGGGCACTGATCCTGTTTTGCGGTCTCCTGCCATCCCTGGTGTCGCAAACACTCTATATATCAGGGGTCAACATGATCGGCGCCAACCGGGCCGGCCTGTTCATCAACCTTGTGCCGGTGTTCGGCACCATCCTGTCGGTCGCCGTAGTCGGTGAAAAGCTGGAGGGGTTTCACATGCTGGCGCTCAGCCTGGTGATCGGCGGCATTGCGCTGGCCGAATGGGGCAAACCGCAAACCACTGCCCGCTAAGGGCAAACTCTAGATCAGGCTCGTATGTCCATCGGCAATCCGCAAAACGGCGAGGCGTCCTGAGGCATAGGCGCCGGTATCGATGCCGATCCGGTTCTTGCCGAAGGTGACCGCATCGGTCGGGGTATGTCCATGTACAACCGTATAGGGCAGCTCCGGACCACGACCGAGAAAGGGTTCGCGGATCCACATCAGATCGTCATCGGCCTGGGCTTCCAGCGCGACGCCCGGCTTCAGGCCTGCATGCACGAACAGAAATTGCCCGACCTTGAGCATGACCGGTAGAGATTTCAGCCAGGCATAATGGCTTTCAGGAATGGCCCGTGCCAGTTCCGAAGAGAGCCCCTTGAAACTGCCGGCCTGGTGCAAGGCATGATCGATATCGATGCCATAGGAATAAAGCGTGGCCGCCGCGCCGAAATCCAGCCAGCGCCGTCCAGCCGAGGGATCGTCGAGAAAATGGCAGAACACATCGTCATGATTGCCGCACAGCGATACCCGCTCGAAACCGGGTGCCAGCGGTGCCATCAGGTGGTCGATCACCCGGCGCGAGGACGGCCCACGATCGACATAGTCACCCAGCATGACAATCAGCTTGGGACCATCGATACTGCCGGCATCGTGCAGGATACGGCATTCCGCTTCCAGCAACTCAGCATAGCAACCATGCACATCCCCCACCGCATAGATCGCGGAAAACGCCTTGGGATCGATATCCACACGACTACGCATGCCAGCCACACCGGTTTCCGATCCGACGTCGAGAAATTTACGCAACAACTTTATCATAATGGTTCCAGCTTCCCGCAACCGTTTTACGCCTGTCACAAGCGCTTCTCAACCACGTGCAGGGCCAATCGTGATAATTACCAACCATTAAGGTTAACAGCGTTTCGAATCGCGCGCTTTTCGGCATCGCGGCGCGCGCAAATCGATGCTTTTCCGCGACATGAACAGAGCTTATCCCTAGGACTATGAGAGAAAAATGGATCCCAGCTTTCGTAAAAAGACGAGCGATTACAAAAAGATCGAAAGCTCCATCTGATCCACTATCAACTTTGATCGATTTTAGCCAATCAATGGGGAAGCATCATGACCAAGCCATTTTACTGGAATGAGTTGAACACCTATGATTTCGCCAGCCTGTCACCTGACAGCACCATCGCTGTTTTGCCGATTGCCTCTACCGAGCAGCATGGGCCACATCTGCCAATTGCAACCGATGTGGCGATTGCCAATGGCATGTTGACAGAGCTGAAGCGCCAGCGCCCGGATGACCTGGACTTCCTGGTTCTTCCCACTCAGGAAATCGGCAAGGCCAATGAACATGTTTATGGCCCCGGCACGCTCTCACTCAGCGCGGATCTGCTGATTGCGGCCTGGACCGCCATCGGTGCCAAGGTGGCGGAAGCGGGCCTGCGCAAGCTGGTCATCGTCAATTCCCATGGTGGCAATGTCGATATCATGAGCATTGTCGGGCGCGAATTGCGCGTCCGCCACAAGATGGCAGTGGTGTCCACCCAATGGAGCCGGTTCGGAAATCCCGAGGGCATGATTTCCGATCATGAAAACCGCTATGGCATTCATGGCGGCGAAGTGGAAACCTCGCTGATGCTGCATTTCCGCCCCGAACTGGTGCGGATGGACAAGGCCGAAAACTTCGTCTCCAAGGCGGAATGGATGAAGGAACGCTCGGATTTTCTCCAGCCCTTGCCGCCCCATTCGCTGGCCTGGATCGCCCATGACCTCAATCCAGCCGGTGTTGTCGGCGATGCCTCGAAAGGCACCGCGGAAAAAGGTGAAGCGATCTGCCGTCATCAGGTGTCCGGCTTCATCCAGCTCTTGCGTGACATCAGGGACTATCCGCTGTCTGCGCTTTACTCCCCGGAATAAGAACGGTCCGCGGCAAGATATCCCCTGCCCTGCAATTCCACCACCAGGGCCTGGATTTCCTGAACCAGATAGTCGACGAACAGGCTGGTCGCCGCGTCGAGCGGCGCCCGCGCCCGGGCAAACAGTTTCATCGGCTGATGGCGGCAATGCGGTTCGGCCAGCGGTCGAAACACCAGTTCGCCCTTGCGGCATTCGACAATCACATCCAGGGGGTTGAGCAGGGTCAGCGCCGTGCCGCATTTGACCAATTGCTTCAACAATTCAGAGGCGTTGGTTTCCAGCAGCGGCTCGACCGGCAGCGGCAGATTGGCAAGCGCCAGATTGATGACATTGCGCAGGCTGGTGCCAGGCTCAGCCAGCACCAGTTTTTCCTGCACCACATCGACCAGATCGATCGGACCTTTTTCACGCGCCAGCCGATGACCGGGCGGTAAAACCGCGCCGACAGGGATATCGAAATTGGCGATGGTCCGAATACCGGGCGTTGCCGGGATGTTAAAGCCAAGCCCGATATCCACTTCGCCTGTCAGCACCGGATTGAGGGTGGTGGAGCCGCTGTCATTGCGCAAATGTACCTTGATGCGCGGATGCGCGTCCAGAAACCGGGCAATGATTTCCGGTAGAGGCCCGGCCGCCAGCCCCACCGTGGCGACCAGAGACACCTTGCCCACCTGCGGCATTTTCAGGCTGCGGATCCGCGTTTCCAGACGTTCATAGCCCTTCAGAACGTCGCGGATATGCTCGACGCACAGCTCCCCCGCCGCCGTCAGCCGAAGCCCACGCGGCAGACGCTCAAAGAGCGGAACGCCAAGCTCATCTTCCAGTGCCAGAATCTGCCGGTTGACAGCGGAAGATGCAACGTTAAGTCTAGCGGCGGCTTTACGAATTGAACCGCAACGGGCAATCTCGTCGATATAAAGCAGCTTACGGGAGTGAAGCATGGCGTAACACACCAGTCCATTTTTTAAGCAGATTGAACGATTCACATACAGAACGAGCAAGCGATGCCATTAAGGCATCGAAGCGGACGAAATTTGATGCTTTTCAAGCCGCAAAGCAACCGCTCAAATGCATAAAACGCGGCGGGCCATTTCAGTGGAGCCATTTTGAGCGGAGCCATTTCAGCGGCATGCGACATCGGGCGGCAGCACGCGATCCGAGGGATCAGGGGAAAATACACATGACGAAAACCATACTGCACAAGACGATTGTCAACACTTTGGCTGCAACCGCCCTGGCCCTTGGCCTTGGCAGCCCGGCCATGGCGCTGGACGAGGTCAGCTACGGCACAAACTGGCTGGCCCAGGCCGAGCATGGCGGCTTTTACCAGGCCGTGGCCGATGGCACCTATGAAAAATACGGTTTGAAGGTGAAGATTGTCCAGGGTGGCCCGAATGCGGCCAATCAGGCGCTGCTGATCGCCGGCAAGGTCGATTTCTACATGGGCTTCCCGCTTCAGGAAATGGACGCCGTCAAGCAGGGCATTCCGCTGATCGACGTGGCCGCCCTGTTCCAGAAGGACCCGCAGGTGCTGATCGCCCATCCCGACCAGGGGATCGAAAAATTCGATGATCTTGCCAAGCTCGACACGATCTTCATGGGCAAGGACGGCTATGCCACCTATTTCGAATGGATGAAGAAGAATTTCAAGGGCTTCAAGGACGAGCAATACAAGCCCTACACCTTCAACCCGGCGCCCTTCCTCGCCAACAAGAAATCCGCCCAGCAGGGTTATATCACCTCCGAGCCCTACGAGATCGAACAGCAGGGCGGCTTCAAGCCGAAACTCTTCCTGCTGGCCGATAACGGCTACAGTTCCTATGCGACGATGATCACCACCACCCAGTCCATGGTCGACAAGAAGCCGGATGTGGTGCAGCGCTTCGTCGATGCCTCGATCGAGGGATGGTACAAGTATCTCTA
This sequence comes from Gillisella vitis, assembly GCF_021559775.1. Lineage (GTDB taxonomy): Bacteria > Pseudomonadota > Alphaproteobacteria > Rhizobiales > Rhizobiaceae > Allorhizobium > Allorhizobium ampelinum. Next base: position 2,498,074 of record NZ_CP056047.1, read on the forward strand.
CGGCGACAACAAGGCCGCCAATGCGCTGATCAAAAAAGACAATCCGGAAATCACGGACGCTCAGATCGCCTTCTCCATCGACAAGATGAAGGAATACGGCATCGTCGAATCCGGCCCGACCCTGGACAAGGGCATCGGCTGCATGACCGACGAGCGCTACAAGGCCTTCTTCGATACCCTGGTCCAGATCGGTGTCGTCGATGCCAAGCTCGACTATCACAAGGCCTATACGACGAAATTCGTCTGCAAGGGCGTCGGCCTGAACCTGAAGAAGTAAAGTTGAAGAAGCAAGACAGGGCGGCGCACCGGATAAGCGCCGCCACAGCATCCGGATGAGGCGTGTAACCCCTCACCTCGCCAATGCTTACCAATATGTGCTTGCCTGTATGGACTTTGCCGGCCTGCGCTCTGCCCACTTGCGCTCTTCTTGTTCACAAACTTGAGCGCACAAGTTCAGGCGAGAACCAGCAGTAGCGGGATGATGAGGATGCTCCTTCCTCCTCATCCTATTTTCTTGTTTGCGTTTGCCTTGGGGAAAAGTGGAAACCGGTTTTCCCTAAGACAAACTCTAGGCCCTTCAACAACAGGCCCCGGAATGACCCCGACTGAACCACTGCAAAAGCCGCGCACTGAAAACCGCCAGCGCGCCCTCGTCATGCTAACAGGCGTGTCCAAAGTGTTTTCCAGCGGCACGGTGGCGCTGTCCAACATGTCACTCACCGTCGAGGCGGGGGAATTCGTCAGCCTGCTCGGCCCCTCCGGCTGCGGCAAATCGACGGCGCTTCGGATCATTGCCGGTCTCGGTGGCATCTCCAGCGGCACGGTCGAGTGGCCGAGTTCGCGGATCAATGCCAAGGGCTTGCCGGAAGGCGATATCAGCTTTGTTTTCCAGGAGCCGACCCTGCTGCCCTGGCAGACGGTGTTCGGCAATGTCTATCTGCCGCTGCGTCTGCAAGGGATTTCCAAGGCAGCAGCAACCTCGACCGTTCTCGAAACCCTTGACACGGTGGGACTGAAGGATTTTGCCGGGGCCTATCCGCGCCAGCTTTCCGGCGGCATGAAAATGCGGGTGTCGATTGCCCGCGCCCTGGTGACCAAGCCGAAATTGCTGCTGATGGACGAGCCGTTTGCTGCCCTTGATGAAATCACCCGGCAAAAGCTGAACGACGACGTGCTGCGGCTGTGGCGCGAGACCGGCATTACCGTGATCTTCGTGACGCATTCGGTGTTCGAGGCCGCCTATCTCTCCAATCGCATCGTGGTGATGAAGGCAAGGCCTGGCCGGGTGCATTCGGATTTCACCATTGCCACCAGCCTGGAACGCGACGCCCATTACCGCACCTCGGAAGAATACCGTCAGGTCTGCGAAAGGGCTTCGAATGTCCTGCTGGAAGCCATCGGCTTTCCCCTTGAGGACGGGTCTTCCCTGGCGGGATTGGAGCATCACGGATGACCCCACATCATGAAACACCATCCGACGCTGAAAGCTTGGCCATGCCAAAACAAGGCCTATTTGCCCGCCACGGCGAAACCGTGCTGCGGGTGCTGATCCCCCTTGCGGTGGTCGCGGCTTTGGTGCTGGTCTGGCATGTCGGCGTCACCGTCTCCGAGGTGCCGCAATATATCCTGCCCGGTCCGCTGGCCGTGGCAAAGGCACTTTATACCGATTGGGGCATTCTGGGACCGGCGCTTTGGGTGACGACGAAGATCACGCTGATGTCGCTGGCCCTTGCGCTGATTGGCGGTGTCGGCATCGCGGTGTTTCTCATCCAGTCAAAGTGGATCGAAACGGCCTTTTATCCGATTGCGGTGATCCTTCAGGTCACGCCTGTCGTCGCCATTTCGCCGCTGATCCTGATCTACGCACCCTCAACCCAGGTGGCCCTGCTGATCTGCGCCTTTCTGGTCGCCTTTTTCCCGATCCTGTCCAACATGGTGCAGGGTTTGAAAAGCGTCGATCATAATCTGCTCAACCTGTTCGACCTTTACGGCGCCTCACGGCTGCAAACGCTGCTCTATCTGAAACTGCCGGCATCGCTGCCCTATTTCATGACCGGTCTGAAGATTGGCGGCGGTTTGGCGCTGATTGCCGCCGTGGTGGCGGAATTTGCGGCGGGTTCAGCCGGTGCGGGCTCTGGTCTGGCTTTCCGGCTGCTGGAATCGCAATTCCGGCTGAATATTCCCCGGCTGTTTGCCGCCCTGTTTCTGCTATCGTGCCTCGGCGTGGTGATCTTCGCCATCACCTCCTTCATCTCATGGCTGGCGTTGCATCGCTGGCATGAAAGCAGCATCAAGCGAGAAAACTGATGACCAGATTGTTTGCCGACATTCCGCAAACCGGGCGGTTTGCCCTGACACGCGCCACCTTGCCTGTCGAAGCGGTTGATGATGTTCCCGCTGGACCGGTCCGCGAGGGGCTGGTCAGCGCCGATCTGATTATCAACGACGGCAAGGTCGAAGCTATTGTTAAGGTCGGCACCGCATCTCGTTACAAGACCGGAGCGGACCTGCCGATCATCGATCTACGCGATGCCATGGTCTGGCCGACCTTTACCGACATGCACACCCATCTCGACAAGGGCCATATCTGGCCGCGAAAGCCCAATCCAAAAGGCGATTTCATCGGCGCATTGAGCGCCGTGAAGGATGACCGCGAGGCGAATTGGTCGGCGGACGATGTGCGGGCACGGATGGAATTTTCGCTGCGCTGCGCCTACGCCCATGGCACCAGCCTGATCCGCACCCATCTCGACAGCAGCGCGCCCCAGCACCGGATTTCCTTTGAGGTGTTTTCGCAGATACGCAAGGAGTGGGCGGGCCGGATCGACCTTCAGGCCGTAGCCCTTTTCCCCTTCGACGACATCACTGATCAGGCGTTTTTTAGAGATTTGCTGGAGGTGCTTGTTGCGCACAAGGGCATTCTCGGCGGCGTCACCCAGGTCTCGCCGGATCTCGATCACCGGCTGGACCTGTTGTTTCGCGCCGCAAGCGACCACGGGCTCGACATCGACCTGCATGTCGATGAGACGCAGGATGCTTCCGTGCTGACCTTGAAATCGATTGCCGAGGCCAAGCTGCGCAATGGTTTTCAGGGCTCGGTCGTGGTCGGCCATTGCTGTTCACTGACCCAGCAGAGCGACGATATCGCCAAGGCCACCATCGACAAGGTCGCGGAAGCCGGGCTTGCCGTCGTGTCACTACCGATGTGCAACATGTACCTGCAGGATCGCCATCCGGGCCGCACGCCGCGCCAGCGCGGCGTCACCCTGTTTCACGAACTGGCGGCAGCAGGTGTACAGACGGCGGTTTCTTCCGACAATACCCGCGATCCCTTCTATGCTTATGGCGATCTCGATTGCGTGGAAGTGCTGCGCGAAGCGGTCAGGATCGTCCATCTCGATCACCCGCTGGACAGCACGGCCCGAATCGTCACCCGCAGCCCCGCCGATATTCTCGGACGTCCCGACCATGGCCGTATAAAGGTCGGGGCCAAGGCGGATCTGGTGCTGTTTTCGGCGAGAACCTGGAGCGAATTGCTATCGCGTCCACAGTCTGACCGCACCGTGTTGCGCTCCGGTCAGGCTATCGACGCGCAGGTGCCTGACTACCGCGACCTTGACCATTTGATGGAAGATTGAACCATGCCCGATTACGCAAAAATCAAAGCTGAACTTGCCGGGATCGCCGTCGAGGATAATCCGGCGTTGGTCAAGCAGAAATCCCGGGATTTCTACTGGTACTCGCCAATCCTGAAGGCCGAGCTGGACCATGTCACGGCGGACCTCGTGGTTTCTCCGGTCAGCGAAGAGGAAGTAATCCGCACGCTGAAGGTGGCCTATGCCCATGGCGTACCGGTGACGCCGCGCGGTGCTGGCACCGGCAATTACGGTCAGGCGATGCCGCTTTCCGGCGGAATCGTGCTGAACCTGATCAACATGAACAAGGTGAAAGAGATTCACCCAGGCCGGGTGATCTGCGAGCCGGGCATCGTCATTGCCGAACTGGATCGCCAGACACGCGCCCATTCCGGCCAGGAACTGCGTTTCCACCCCTCAACCGCCCAGACAGCCTCAATCGGCGGTTTTGTCGCTGGCGGCTCGGGCGGGGTCGGATCGATTACCTGGGGTGGGCTTCGCGATCTCGGCAACATCCTGAAACTGCGGGTCGTCACCATGGAGGCGGAACCACGCGTACTGGAACTATCCGCCTGGGATTTGCAAAAGGTCAGCCACGCCTATGGCACCAACGGCATCATCACCGAAGTGGAAATGCCGCTGGCCCCTGCCTATGACTGGGTGGACGTCATCGTCGGTTATGACGACTACATGGACGCCGTGCGCTTTGCCGATGCGCTCAGCCACCGCAACGGTATTCTGTTGAAGGAAGTGGCCCCCATCGCGGCCCCTGTTCCCTATGCGTATTTCTCCCGTCACAAGCCCTGGCTGAAGGACGGTCAGTCGGTGGTGGTGCTGATGGTCGCGCCGCATTCCATGGGGCCGTTTCTTGCCTATGCCGAGAAAATGAAGGCCGACCTGCGCTTCCGCTCTGACACAGTGGAGAGCATGAAGGGCATTCCTCATGCCTATGAACTGGCCTGGAACCACACGACGCTCCGGGCGCTGAAGGTTGATCCTGACATCACCTATCTGCAGGTGCAGTATCCGGGGCCGGATCACGTCGAAAAGGTTGCCAAGATGACCGAAATCTTCGGGGATGAGGTGATCGGCCATTTGGAATTCATGCGCTTTGATGGTGCGATCCAGTGTTCCGGCCTACCGTTGGTGCGCTATACCACCAAGGAGCGGCTGGAGGAAATCATTCGCATCCACGAGGACAACGGTTGCCCGATCTTCAACCCGCATCGCTACACGCTGGAAGAAGGCGGCATGAAGCAGACCGATACGGTGCAACTGGCCTTCAAACAGGAAACCGACCCCAAGGGCCTGCTCAATCCCGGCAAGATGATTGCCTGGGAAAATCCCGATTTCGATTTTTCCGCCGGGCGAAACTATTTGTTTCCGGGATTGCAATCGATGGGAGACGATTGAAATCCTTGCACTTTCAACCGGAGATGATTTAGAACGCAACGGCTTGACGGCATGAGGCCGTCTTCACAGTCCGAAGGTACTCCTGGCGGGGCTTGTCCCTGATCATGCAATGAACATGACCTTTCATCCAGCCGATCGGCGGAAGAAGGTATCGGGACAAACGGCGCGGATGTTTTTGACAAAACCCTCCGGGGCACCGGCGGGCGCAAACCAGGGACTTTTGCATGCGCGTGCTCGTTCTTCATTCCCATCCCTTGGCTGAAAGCTTCAACCGGGCGCTCTACCACAAGACCTGCCAAAGCCTGGAGGCAGCCGGCCATGAGGTCGATGGCTGCAATTTGTATGACGAGGGTTTCAACCCGGTTCTTTCGGCTGAGGAGCGGCGGATCTATCATGATTATCCTGACAATATCGAACCGGTGAAATCCTATGTCGAGCGGCTCAAGGCGGCCGAAGGGCTGGTCATCGTCACCCCCGTCTGGAATTTCAGCTTTCCCGCCATGCTGAGCGGTTATTTCGACCGTGTCTGGCTACCGGGCGTCACCTTCGAACTGGTCGATGGAAACCTGACGCCGACACTACGCCATATCCGCAAACTGGCGGCGGTGATGACCTATGGCGCAACACCGTTACGAGCGTTTCTTGCGGGCAACCCGCCAAAGAAATCCGTGACGCGCGTGATCCGCGCCCAGATCAAGCTGGGCGCGCCAGTCAAATTCATGGCCCATTACGACATGAACAATTGCACCGAGCAAAGCCGCGCCGCCTTTATGGACAAGGTACGGCGCGAGATGGATCGGTTTTGAGCGCTGAATTTACCGCGCTGCCTTCAGCGAAGAGATGATCTCCTGCAATTCGGCACCGTGCTTTTCCTGTTTGCCCTTCGTTCCCCAATAGGTGATGACAAGCAGCTTGCCGGGACGGGGTGAGAGCAGCGACAGGCCAACATTAACGGCGCCGTCTTCATCGACGCCGGTCCAGTCGAAATTGGTCATGTCCATGCCGTTGATGACTTCATCCGACTGCTTCTGGGTCGAGCCGTCGATCTTGACGCCGTTGTCCTGAAGGAAAGCGATGGCGTCATCGATCACCTTATCCGTGGTCTTGGCGTTGGCGACGTCGATGGCAATATAGATAGCGCCGTCCTCTGAGGTCGCATCAATGCCGCTTTCGGTTTCCTTCGGCTCCCAATCGGCGGGAATGGTGATGCGCGCGACCGGATTATCGCTTGGAAACAGCAGCGTATCGGCAAAAGACAGGTTTGGCAGAAGCAAAGTCAGCACAGCAACGGCGATTATTCTCTTCACGGATGGTCCCCCTAGGCTTGATCGGATGTTGATTGCCGAAAATAGAGATTTCCATCCATCTGTCGCTGGGAATTGCTCAACTGATCTCTACTATTTCAGGGTATGTTTTACACTATAGCGGCCTGCTGGGTAATTTAAACGACAGAGCATTTCCAGGAAAAGTGGAAACCGGTTTTCCGTTCGGAAATGCGTAAAGGCAAAGAGCGAGAGCACCCTACTCCGGTCAAAAAAAAGCCCCACGAGCACGAGGGCTAGTGGGGCAAGATGACTGGAGAGTCAAAAAACGTTACTGAATGATATCAATGACCGTATAGGACTGCGGATCGACGATAACACGCTCATTATTGACAATTGCATACGCATAGGTCGGATCTTCCGGGATCGGAGTGATCACAATCTGGCGCGGCAAATGCTGACCGACGACGATTTGCTGGTCGGTCACATAGGGTTGAGCTGGCATTGGCTGCTGGCGAACATAGGTGACAACACGCGGCGGTGGCGGATCGATAGCCGTGCCAGCCACTGCGCCGACAACGCCGCCAACGGCTGCGCCGACTGGACCACCAACAACAGCACCGGTAACCGCACCGCCGGCTGCACCGGTCACTGTGGCATTCTGCGCCATGGCCGAAGTTGCAATCGAGCCAGCAAAGGCGGCGGCGACAATAAGAGCAATCTTGGTTTTCATCCGAATATTCCTTCTTTCCGATTATCTGGTGGGATAACGGAGAAGGAAACTATTTGTTCCGAATATTTTAAATAACATCAAATGAATAAGTCGTTCATCTATCATTCATATTGAATAAGAGGCCGACAGTATACAAAAAAACCAAAAACATTCATTTTTTGAAATGTAAAGAAATGTTCAGATCTCATGTCTTTGATTTCTAAACACGGAAATATTCCGGCTCGACGAAATCAAGCCGGAAAAAACTTCAAAATGATTTAGCCGCCGTCACTTCTACTTCAACCAAAAATTCCGGTCGGGTAAATCCGGTGACGATAAGAAGCGTTGAAACCGGTTTTGGTTCCAACGTATAACGATCACGCACCGCCATATAGGGTGCAAAATCCTCTCGGCGCGTTACAAACCCGGCGATGCGGATGACATCCGCATAACTCATGCCCGCTTCGGCCAGAATGATGCCAATGGCCTCGAAGCACAGAACCGCCTGGCCTTCGAGATCATTGGGAATACTGTCATCGACACCGATCCCGACTTGGCCGGAGGTGACCAGCAGGCTGGCGCCCGGAGGCACCAGCAGGCCGTGATTGTAATTGCCGAAGGGTCTGCGCACCGAAGGCGGATTGAAGCTTTGCTTCATGCGTCCCACCCGACGATGCCTTTGATTTCCAGGAAATCGTGGATGGCCCAATCGGCATATTCGCGGCCATTGCCGGATTGTTTGTAGCCGCCGAATGGCGCGAACGTGTCCCAATCCGGATAGTTGAGATAGACCGACCCGGCCCGCATCTTCTTCGCCACGTCGCGGGCGTGTTCAATATCGGTCGATTGCACATAGGCCGCCAGCCCATAGACCGTGTCATTGGCGATCTCGACCGCCTCTGCTTCGTCTTTGTAAGGCAGAATCGACAGGACGGGACCGAAGATTTCCTCGCGCGCGATGGTCATGTCGTTGGTGACATTGCCGAAGATGGTCGGGCGAATGTAATAGCCGCGGTTCAGCCCTTCCGGGCGTCCCGACCCGCCGGTCACCAGCGTTGCACCGTCCTTGATGCCCGCCTCGATCAGCCCCTGGATCTTGTCATACTGGATCTGGCTGACAACAGGGCCAAGCTTGGTGTCTTCACTGCGCGGATCGCCGGTCACGAAAGTTTCCGCCTCGGATTTGGCGTAAGACAGCGCCTCGTCATGACGGTCGGCGGGTACCAGCATTCTTGTCGGCGCATCGCAGGACTGGCCGGAATTGCCGAAACAACCCTGCACGCCCTTGCGCACTGCCGTTTCGAAATCGGCATCCGGCAGGATGATATTGGCGGATTTGCCGCCGAGTTCCTGGGCGACGCGCTTCACCGTTTCCGCCGCAGTCTTCGCAACAATAATCCCGGCCCGGGTGGAGCCGGTAAAGGACACCATGTCAACATCGGGATGACCGGCCATCACCTGGCCGACATCCGGGCCATTGCCGCTGACCATATTGTAGACGCCCTTCGGCGTTCCGGCGGCTTCCATCACTTCGGAGAATATAATGCCGCTGATCGGGGCGATCTCCGACGGCTTCAGCACCACCGTGCAACCAGCGGCGATGGCGGGCGCGACCTTGCAGACGATCTGGTTCAGTGGCCAGTTCCAGGGCGTGATCAGCGCGCAAACACCAATCGGCTCCTTGACCACCATAGTGCCGCCGCGCTGTTCGGAAAACTTGAATGTCTCCAGCCCGGCAATCGTCGCTTCCATATGGGCACGACCGGCCCAGGCCTGGCTTTCCAGCGCAAAACTGAGCGGCGCGCCCATTTCCTGGCTGACGGCCTTGGCAATATCCTCAAAACGGTTGTTGTATTCGGCAAGCATCCGCTTCAGCAGCGCCAACCGCTCATCCACCGACCACAGCGAAAAGCTGGCGAAAGCCCGCTTGGCAGCCGCCACCGCCTTGTCGACATCGGCCTTGGAGCCAACCGAAATCGACGTATAGGCCTCTTCCGTTGATGGATCGATCACCTCAAGCGTTGCGGGGTGAACCGGATCAACCCATTCGCCATCGATGAAGAATTTCAGATGATTGCTCATAGTGCCTCCGGTGTGTGTTTGGGTAAGACTATCGGCAAAGACAGCAGAGCTGCAAGCCGATTTACGCCTATCCCTGTCCTGGATCGGCTGGAAGCTGCCAGTCGATGGGGACCTCTCCATGCGCTTCCAGATAGGCATTGGCCTTCGAAAACGGCTTTGAACCGAAAAAGCCGTTATGGGCGGATAGTGGCGATGGATGCACGGATTTCAGCACCAGATGCCGAGCCGGATCGACGAAAGCCGCCTTTTTCTGCGCGTAAGCCCCCCAAAGGATGAAGACTACATGCTCGCGGCGTTCGGCCACGGCATGGATGACCCGGTCGGTGAACTTTTCCCAACCCTTGCCCTGATGCGATCCGGCCCTGCCCTCTTCCACCGTCAACACGCTGTTGAGCAGCAGTACGCCCTGGCGCGCCCAATGCTCCAGAAAGCCGTGACGCACCGGGGCAATGCCGAGATCGGCCTGCAATTCCTTGTAGATATTGACCAGCGACGGCGGAATGCGCACGCCGGGCTGGACAGAAAAGCACAGGCCGTGCGCCTGTCCTGCGCCGTGATAGGGGTCCTGCCCCAGGATCACCACTCGCACCTTGTCGATAGGAGTCAGATCCAGCGCCCGGAAATACTCCGGCCCTTTGGGGAAAATCGGCTTGCCCTGCTGCTTTTCCTCGACCAGAAACTGCTTGAGGGTCTGCATATAGGGCTTTTCGAATTCCTCGCCGACCACGGCCTTCCAGCTGTCTTCCAAGCGAAGCGTCGATTGCGCCATCAGTCTCTCCTCACTGTCAGGGGTGTCAATAACCGCCAGTCGCCTCTGGTCCTGCCTCACCTTTGACGCTGCGCAGATGGTTGGCCGCAGCCGCAACCAGCAGGCCGACATCGCTTTGCGTGGCGATGAAGCGCGCGCCTGACCGGCGGGCAAGATCGATCATCACAGGATCGGTTGACATGATTCCAGCGGGCTTGCCCAGCGCCTTGGCCCGGCGCAGAACATCCTCCACTGCCGCGTAAACCTCCGGCGCGTCAGCCCGGCCCGGAAAGCCGAGATCTGCCGCAAGATCCGCAGGCCCGATCAGCACAGCATCGACGCCCTCGGTGGTTATGATCGCCTCCAGATTGGCCATCGCCAACCGGCTTTCGATCTGCACGATCAGGCAGATCTGGTCATTGGCGGTTGCCACATAATCGCCGATTCGGCCAAAATCGGAGGCTCGGCCAAGCCCGGCCCCCATGCCGCGAATGCCAAACGGCGGGTAGCGGCAGGCTTTTGCAGCAGCCAAGGCCTGGTCTGGTGTGTCGACCATCGGGATCAGCAGCGTCTGCGCGCCGATATCCAGTGCCTGCTTGATTAACCAGGCCTCGCCCACGGCCAAACGCACCACCTGATGGGCGGATTGACGGGCGGAGGCGGCAAGCTGGGCTGCCAGCAGCGGAATGTCGTTTGGCCCATGCTCGCCATCGATCAGCACCCAGTCATAACCGGCACCGGCACAAAGCTCGGCTCCATGCGCAGAGGCCAGCGCCACCCACAGGCCGTAAAGCACAGCGTCCTGCCGCAGGGCTTGCTTGAAACCATTGACGGGTGCGGGCATCGGCCAATCTCCATTCGCTGTCGTCAGACTTTCATAGCCCTCATTGCAGATGCGGTTCAAGGCCGATCCTGCCGGTATCGGACTGAAACAATTGACAGCTCCTCCCCTTTGCCTCTACCTCATCAGCCAAGGGAAGAGGTTTTTAATGGCACGCAAAGCAGGTTCCAACGCCAGGCTGGACGACGCCGCCCGCGCCGGCTGGCTCTATTATGTGGCTGGCCGCACGCAGGACGAGATCGCCGCCGCGATGAATATTTCCCGCCAGAGCGCCCAGCGGCTGGTGTCGCTGGCGGTTGCCGAAAAGCTGGTCAAGGTCCGCCTCGATCACCCGATTACTGTCTGCCTGGAACTGGCCGATGCGGTGAAACAGGCCTATGGCCTGAAGCAGGTTGAGGTCGTGCCGACCGATCCCGGCTCGGACGCCACCGCGACAGGCATTGCCGAGGCGGGTGCCGCCGAACTGGAGCGCTGGCTGAAACGGCCGGACCCGCTCACCATCGCCATGGGCACGGGCCGCACGTTGCGCGCCATGATCGACCAATTGCCGCAGATGGACTGTCCGCAGCACAAGATCGTCTCGCTGACCGGCAATATCAGCCCGGATGGATCGGCGGCCTATTTCAACGTGATCTTTTCCATGGCCGATGCGGTGAAGGCCCGGCATTTTCCGATGCCCCTACCAGTCATCGTTTCCAGCGCAGAGGAGCGCGACCTGTTGCACCGCCAGCCGCTGGTTGCTCCCACCATCGCGCTTGGCAGCCAATCCGATGTGACCTTCGTCGGTATCGGTGAGATGACCCTCAACGCGCCCTTGCTTCAGGACGGATTCTTGAAGGAAGCCGAAATGCGCAATCTTCTTGCCATCGGCGCCACCGGTGAAATCTGCGGCTGGATCTTCGATGCCAAGGGCAAGCTGCTGGACGACCCGGTCAATAGCCGCGTCGCCAGTATGGCGATCCCGTCGCGTCAAACCTCTGTCGTGATCGGCATGGCGCGCGGCAAACGCAAGCATGCCGCCATCCGGGCTGCTGCCCGGGGTGGCCATGTCAACGCGCTGATTATCGATGAAGATGCGGCACGCTTTCTGCTCGGACTGTGACCTCTGGAGACGGTGAAACGGGCTTACGGCAGCTTGCCGATAACAGCAGTAAGGACGCGATGGCGATCTGCCCGACGACCGGCAGGCAGGCATAGTGCAGGACGCTGATTGCGCCGCCCGGCACGACACCCATCACCAGCCAGACCAATGCGGTATTGCTGACGACCCAAAGGATCAAAAGCCACAACCGCATCCGACGCCAGCCAGCCGGGATGACGGCCTTGATATCGCCGACCAATCCCTTGGTGCCCCAACTGACATCGTGGAAATTGGCAAGCGCGTAACTCAGCAGATAGAAGCTGGCGACGGGCGCGGACGGGATATAGAGTACGAATAATCTCAGCAGATCGGACATCCCGCGGGACGAATGGCAAAAGACCGCCATGCCGAGGATAAGGGCAACCATCAGGATCGCTCCCTGAATGACAGGACCAACCTCAACAAGGCAGATGGCAAACCCCAGGACCGTGCAGGCCAGCAGGATGCCCAGGCCAAGGCCATGCAAGCCGCCATGCAGCCTATGGCTCAGAGACCGTCCCCCCTCCCTCGCCTTCATGCTGACCAGGCAATAAAGCCAGAACAGCAACACACCCGTCGCCATCACCCATGCCAAACTCTGGCCCGCAACACCATTTTTGGCCTCGTCTTGCCAAAACCCTGACGTCAGGGAGACAAGCAGGGCCAGTGACGCCGGGATGAACCATTGTTCCAGCAATTGCAGCAGGGTCCAGGCCAGCGCCAGTGCCATCGAGCACCAGCGGACAGGCGGCAGGCGACCGTGCCATAGCAGATCGGCAAGGCTGCCGATGGCCGTCAGGCGCGCCACAAGCGTACTGTTTGTCCAACGGCGGCGCTGGCGCAGCAATTCGCCAACCGTCGCGCAGCCATCGGTGACAAGATTGGCATCGTGATGATAGCGGATGGTGCAGGCAGGGTGGCTTTTGACGATTTCCGCGCCGATGATTCGATCCTCGGCGAGAAACAGATTGGCCTCCATCAGGCTCTTAGGCCTGGAAAGCCCGCGAAGATAGGCAGCCAGAGGATCGCCGTTTGCCCCGCGTCTCAAGGCCGACATTCTGAACAGGCTGGCCTGCCCCGGCACGACTTCAAGATAGCCCAAGCCGTTGCCAATCGGCCAATCCGATAATTTCTGCCAGAGAAAATCTGCCTGTTGCCAGCTTTGCAGCCAATCGGTCAAGGCGGCGTCTTCCATGACGATATTGGTGGCAAGGGCTGCACAGTCAGGCTCGCGCCCCATCTGCGCCAGCAATGCCGGTAGGCAATCGGCAGCAGGTCTCGACCCGGCATCAATCTGCAAGACAAAATCTGGCCGCAGGCGTTCGGCAAGGCTTCGAAAGAAGAAGGCATGGCTATCCAGCTTGCCCCTGTTGCGGTCCTTCACCGCCAGATGCACGCGAAGAGGATTGCCGTTGACCCCGGTCAGCAGATCCATCGGAATAAGGCGGGTCTGAACGCGAACTTGCGCCTCATCCGCCCCATGCTGGCCGATGCCCGCTGCCTCAGGATCGCAACCCCAATCGAGATCGAAGCCAAGCCGGTTGAACAGTGCCTCGGTCTCTGGATGAACGCGGTCGCGGCCATCCAGCACGATGGCCACTTCCAACCGTGGTATAGGGCCGTTTCGGCTAGCCAGCATGTCCTGATTGGCCGCAAGACAGGCCAATGTCCCCGCCACCGCCTCGGCAGGCTCGTTGAAGAGTGTCAGGCAGGCGAGAATATCCGTACCCTCGGACAAGGTCTGATTGAGGGGTTGATCATCAAACCCAAAAGTTTTGAGAGTGTCATCCTGCAACGAGACAGGCGCGCGCAAAGCGGCAGCCTGTCCGGCTGCACTGTCACGTGCAACTGGAGAGAACAATATCACTGCAATATCCTTAAATTATTCGGGTCAGTGTTTGCAGGCGGGCAGGTTTATTCTGGGCCTGACAGGCTCTAGAACAACGCCAGAGGCGCAAAGCCCTGTGCGGCAATCGGATTGGTTGGAAACTGCCAGAAATTGCCGATCACCGAAGCGTAGACACTGCGGAAATCGGTGGTGAAAACCGGATTGCCTTCCGCGTCGAGCTTTTCCAGATCGCTGCGAGTGCCATAAAGCCCAGGCTTGATCCCGCCTCCCATCATGATAACAGGGCTGCAAGAGCCATGGTCGGTCCCGCCAGAGGCATTTTCAGCCGGTCTGCGGCCAAATTCCGAATGGGCGATAACAAGCGTATCGTTCCAGACGCCAATCTCCTTCAGCCCGCGACGCAGGCCCATCAGCGTGTTCTGAACCTTCGCCAGCAGACGCTCGTGCTCACCCCGCAGATTGGAATGCTGATCGAAACCACCGATGCTGATCTTGAACAGCGGCGATTTCACATCCTGTTCAACCATCCAGAGCAAAAGAGCCGTCTGGGCATCAATCGGGTCCATGTAGTAATCGCGGGTAAACCGCGCCTCAAACCGGTTATCGCCCTTCAATTTGGCGGCAACCCGGCCGATAACCTCCTGCTGATCGGCCATAAGGCGGGTCAGATAGGCGAGCGCAGCGTGATCGTCCGCCTTGTCGGCGTCAGCCATCACACTGGGCGCCCCGCTGCGCAATGCATCCTTATTATCCACCGTCAGGATGCGCATGCCCTCGCCCTCAAGCAGGTCCTGATTGCCTGAAAACACCACACCATCCGCATCGAAGGGTCCTGCATCCTTCCGGTTCGCCTGCAAGACCTGGCTGACCCAACCGCCACTGGAAATGCCTTTCCTGGACCCGCCTGCCCAAATTTCCGCCGATTGGAAATGCGAGAGATTGTTATCGGGATAGCCGACATCCTGGATGATGGCGATTTCGCCATTGTGATAAAGATCCGCCATCTGCCGCCAGGCCGCATTGAAGCCCAACTCCGAGTTGAGTGGCAGGATCTCATCGCCTTTCAGGCCGATGGTTGGCCGCAAATGCCGGTAGACCGGGTCTTTGAAAGGCACCAGTGTGTTCAGGGCATCATTGCCACCGAAAAGTTCGAGTAAAATCAACCGGCGGGCAGAACCGGCAGTGCCCGGTCCGGCCGCCGCCAAAGCCTGCCTTGCCCACAGCGGCATAGAGCCGACCGCAAGACACCGCCCCATCCATGTCGCAAATTCACGGCGCGATAACCCATGCCTGTTAAACATAGCCATTCATTCCCCCGAAATATAATGGTGAAAAAATTACTTAAGGTTGTATTGCGGATCTGTCGTCATCGACCGGATAAGATCAACCAATGCCGAACTTCGTTCAGCATCGCCGGTCTTGCCGACAGGCTGCATTGTCATGGCAATTGGTTGAACCACAGGCTGGGCAACGGAGGGAACGAGCGCTGGCTTTTCCGCCCGGGCAGACAAGACAGGCCGCCCCAAAAGCCATTGCCCAGCAAGGTTCTCACGGCTGAGGGAACCCTCGCCAACACGCGCCATCATCACCTCGAATGCCTGTTCGAGAGGTTCCCTGGCATCGAATACATCTTTTGATTGTAGGCGCGCCGTCGTATATTCAATGTGACTGTTATGGTCGGCCCGCAGATCATCTATCGTCGCCTGCTGCGTATCGAAAGGCGCTATATCGAACACCAGACCGACATTGCAGTAGAACATGCCGCGCGGTGCGCCCGCACAGGGCGCATCCAACGGGCTCCAGCGGCTAAGCTGCGGCGGATAGCGGCGTCCCGCAACCTCGACCCAATTGACGAACAGGCGGCTGTCAGGATCGCTGGAAACATGGGTTATCTCCACACTGCGGATATCCGCGGGCAGGTTTTCCGCCGGGATAATTGCCGTTTCCCACATCGGTTTCAAACCGCCATTATCGCCCTGGGTCCGCTGCTTTTGCAGATCCAGTCCAATGGTTTGTCTGACGGTGGCAACCTCAGCCCCATTGACCCGCACGGTAAACACGGTCGGCACCATAATAAATTCCGAGCTGAAACGGATCGCGAGATCGCCTGGTTTGGGGGTGCGATCAGCAACCCGCAGCGCATCCCAAAGCCTGGAGACCACAAGCCGCCGAAGCACCAGGGTCTTCATGTTCAGCCAGGACGTCCCCTCGCGCCAACCGGCAACGGACGGTGCCATGAACGGTGTCTGCCCAAGCTTATCGAGATAGGTTACCAAAATCATCGCGTCCGGCGGGGTCAGGCCGAAGCTGCGGCAGAACCCGACAACGAGATCAATCGGCGATTTGACCAGATCGCCTCTGTTGGCCGGGCTCCAGAACTCCGGGCTGAGCAACAGGGCGCGCAAGAAGGGCCGCAGCTCATAATCGTGATCGCGCAAGACACCCGCCAGCCGGTTGGTGGCCTCAGGGTTCGGACGTATGGACACGAAGGCGGCATAGAATTTTCCGGCAATAAACTCGGCTGTTTGCGGTTGCGCTAAGAGAATATCAGTCAGGCGATCAATCTGATCCTGACTGCCCGCCGCAATAGGCTGGCCCAGAACGATCTTTTCCCCGGTATCCGCCTGATCGACAGCGAAGCGATAGCGCCAGCCACCTTCAAAATCCACGCCATGCCCCGCCAGGACCCGCGACACTTCACGCACATCGCGCTGGTCATAGTGTCCGATGCCAAGCGTGAACAATTCCATCAGCTCGCGCGCCAGATTTTCATTGGGACGGCTGCTGGTGTTCCAGACATTGTCCAGGCTGGTCAGCATCATCGGATCACGTAGGACATCCCGCAGCAAGACCCGAAAATTTCCGCCACCTTCCCGGCGAAACAGCGCGATCTGATCGAAGAGCGGCGCACTGACCCGGCCCGGATCGAAGCGCGACACGAAATGGCCGTGCCAAAACAACGCCAGTCTTTCAGCAAAAGGCGTATCGGTGGCGATCATATGGCTGATCCACACCGCCTGCATCTGATCGCGCTCCGCCACATGTTGCAAGATCATGTCGCGGTTTTCCCAGCCACTCGCCCAGTAATCCGGCCTTGGGCGGGAAACAAACGGCGGCGGCTCCGGTAACTCCGGATGGGCGAGACTGTCAAGAAAACGGTCGACAGCCTCTTCCCGCGTCAGTTTCACTAAAGTGGTCACTTCAGCCGGACTGGCACCGAAGGTAAGGCGCTGCAATAGATGACGCGCCTCGTCAACGTCCATGGCGCGCGCTGGTAAAGATAAAAGGACAAGCAAAACCATCGGCAAAACAAGCCGATTGAATAAACAATTCGCGAAAATCATGCTTATCGCCCCCCAGCGAAAACAACATAACCCGGAATTTTGATATATTATTAGCAAGAGTCAATTTATTTATTAAAAAATAATAAATATAATCGATTATATTTATTATATTATTCAATATTGATAATTATATTTATATTTTATGTAAGTAAATCAATATTTTCAAAAACCCACAAAAAATTAAAATATATATAGCAACATATATGAATATAAATATGTCTTTTCAATTCTCCTTTTCACGATGGCAGCTATTTCTCGCACATGTGTGTCTGTCCAGCATTCCCTACCAATGACATTGGGCGGTTGACGTGAATGAATATCAAGCTCCTGATAAATTTGAAATATTCAAAATTCCTTCAATATCACGAGGGTTTACGACATTAGGCCTGCCGCTGGACAGGAATTCGAACATGACTTCGGCAGTGCAGCAACGAATTGCGATTGACATTTCGAGGCAGGATGTGAGTATTTGCCCATGAGTAAAGCGAATGCTCATTAGATCGCGAGTGAGATCAAGGTCTATCGGTTGATTTACCAGTGGCCCGTCGGCAGACCCTCAAGGGGCCTCCGGGTTCCACCTGGTCTTCTGGGAGGAAGAAATGACATTGAAAACACTATTGCTGGGCGCCTGCTCAGTCTTCGCCATGGCTGGCGTGGCCTCTGCCGAAACGCTGACGATTGCCACCGTCAACAATGGCGACATGATCCGCATGCAAAAGCTGACGGATGATTTTACAAGCAAGAACCCCGGCATTGATGTGAAGTGGGTGACGCTGGAAGAAAACGTTCTGCGCCAGAAGGTTACCACCGATGTGGCCACCAAGGGCGGCCAGTATGATGTGATGACCATTGGCATTTATGAGGCCCCGATCTGGGGCAAGCAGGGCTGGCTGGCACCGCTGGACAAGCTGAGTGCCGACAAGGCTTACGACGCAGCCGACCTTCTGCCGCCAGTGCGGTCTGGCCTGACTGTTGATGGCAAGCTTTATGCGGCACCGTTTTATGCCGAAAGCTCGATGGTGATGTATCGCAAGGATCTGTTTGAAAAAGCAGGGCTGAAAATGCCGGAAGCTCCAACATGGGACTTCATCAAGGAAGCAGCTGACAAAATCACCGATAAATCCAAGGAAGTTTACGGCATTTGCTTGCGTGGCAAGGCTGGCTGGGGCGAAAACATTGCCTTCCTATCCGCCATGTCCAACTCCTTTGGTGCGCGCTGGTTTGATGAACAGTGGAAGCCGCAGTTTGATCAGCCGGAGTGGAAAAAGACCCTTCAGTTCTATGTGGACCTAATGAAGAAGGACGGCCCTCCCGGTGCCTCCTCCAACGGCTTCAATGAAAACCTCGCCTTGTTCCAGACCGGCAAATGCGGCATGTGGATTGATGCCACCGTGGCAGCATCCTTCGTGACCAACCCGAAGGAATCCAAGGTTGCTGATCAGGTCGGCTTTGCTTTGGCTCCCGATAATGGTCTTGGCAAGCGCGGCAACTGGCTGTGGTCGTGGAACCTCGCCATTCCGGCTGGCTCCAAGAAGGTCGAAGCCGCTGAAAAGTTCATCGCTTGGGCAACGAGCAAGGACTATCTGAAGCTGGTGGCAGAGAAGGATGGCTGGGCCAATGTTCCTCCGGGCACGCGTACCTCGCTTTATGCCAATGCTGATTACCAGAAGGCAGCACCGTTTGCGAAGATGACGCTGGATAGCATCAACTCGGCAGACCCCAAGCAACCAACCGTCAAGCCTGTGCCTTATGAGGGCGTGCAATATGTGGCTATCCCGGAATTCCAGGGCATCGGCACCGCCGTTGGCCAGCAATTCTCGGCAGCACTGGCCGGTCAGACCACGGTGGATCAGGCGTTGAAAACGGCGCAGACGTTGACTGAGCGTGAGATGAAGAAGGCGGGTTATCCGAAGAAGTAAGGGTTGAGTGCGGGGGTTTACCCCCGCCATCTCGCCCACAATGTATGACAGTGCAAGCGGCCCCCTCACCCCGCCTCCGCTACGCTCGGCGGACCTCTCCCCGCTGGGGCGAGGAGAGAAGCCGGCGCTGCGGCTCTTTCCCTCTTCTCCCCATTCCCTATGTAAAGTGGGGGGAGAAGGTGCCGGCAGACGGATGAGGGGGCGGCTGGCACTGCCCTACGATGTGTGAGCAGGACAGCAAGCCCCCGCCCAACCATAAAACAAAAACCCCAACACACCCAAAGAGGCGCGGCAGACATGGCGACGACCCATACCCATTCCTCGGCCCGATGGATGATGGCCCCTTCGGTTATCCTGCTGTTTGCATGGATGATTGTGCCGCTGGTCATGACCATCTATTTCTCAACGCTGAACTATAATCTGCTGATGCCCGGCGTGCATGAATTCGTCGGCCTGCTGAATTACGAATATTTCCTCACCGATCCGGCGTTTTTTGCAGCGCTGACCAACACGCTGATACTGGTGGGTGGCGTGCTCGCTATCTCGATCATTGGTGGCATTGCGCTGGCACTGCTGCTGGATCAGCCGATGTTTGGCCAAGGCATTGTCCGCATTCTGGTGATTTCGCCGTTTTTCATCATGCCAACCGTTGCCGCACTGGTGTGGAAAAACATGCTGATGAACCCGGTGAACGGCCTCTTTGCCTTCGCTTTCCGGGCCGTTGGGCTGGAGCCGCTGGATTGGCTGGCCACCATTCCGCTGCTCTCCATCATCATCATTGTCGCATGGCAATGGCTGCCGTTTGCCACCCTGATCCTGCTCACCGCCCTGCAATCGCTGAGTGAGGAGCAGAAAGAAGCCGCCGAAATGGATGGCGCGGGGCCGATCTCGAAATTCATCTATATTACGCTTCCGCATATGGCCCGTGCCATCACCGTGGTGGTGCTGATTGAGACCATCTTCCTGCTCTCGGTTTTTGCTGAAATTCTGGTCACCACCAATGGCGGCCCCGGCACCGACAGCACCAACCTGACCTATCTGATCTACAATCAGGCCCTGCTGCAATTCGACATTGGCGGCGCATCCGCTGGCGGCATTGTGGCTGTGGTGCTGGCCAATATCGTTGCCCTTTTCCTGATCCGCCTCATCGGCAAGAACCTGGAGAGCTGATCAATGGCACGCGCAATTTCAACCAAGCGTAAGCTGACCTTTACCCTCATTGCCTGGGCAATCGGGCTGTTGCTGTTCTTCCCGATCCTGTGGACCTTCCTCACCAGTTTCAAAAGCGAAGGCGATGCCATCGCCTCGCCTCCGGTGTTTTTGTTCTTCCACTGGACCACAGAAAATTATGTCGAGGTGCAGGGACGCTCAGACTATTTTGCCCACTTCATGAACTCGGTGATCATCTCCTTTGGCTCCACGCTTCTGGGGCTGGCCATTGCCATTCCGTCCGCTTGGGCCATGGCGTTTTCGCCCACCAAGCGCACCAAGGATGTGCTGATGTGGATGCTCTCCACCAAAATGATGCCGCCGGTGGGTGCGCTGATCCCGATCTATCTGCTGTTTCGCGATGGCGGATTGCTCGATAGCCGCATCGGTCTGGTGGCGGTGCTGACCATGATCAACCTGCCGATCATCATCTGGATGCTCTACACCTACTTCAAGGAAATTCCAGGCGAAATTCTGGAAGCCGCCCGCATGGATGGCGCATCCCTGATCAAGGAAATCATCTATGTGCTGACGCCGATGGCCGTGCCGGGCATTGCCTCGACAATGCTTTTGAACATCATTCTGTCATGGAACGAGGCGTTTTGGACCCTCAACCTCACCACGTCAGTGGCGGCACCGCTGACCACCTTCATCGCCTCCTATTCCAGCCCCGAAGGCCTGTTTTACGCCAAGCTCTCGGCTGCCTCCACCATGGCGATTGCTCCAATCGTTGTGCTCGGATGGTTCAGCCAGAAACAGCTGGTGCGCGGACTGACCTTTGGCGCTGTGAAATAATAAGGATCACCTATCATGGGCAGTATTCAGCTTAAAAACGTCTCCAAGGCCTTTGCCGAGCATAAGGTTATTCCCGGCATTGATCTGGAGATCAACAATGGCGAATTCGTTGTGTTTGTTGGTCCCTCTGGCTGCGGCAAGAGCACCCTGCTGCGGCTGATTGCCGGGCTGGAGGATACATCCGGCGGCAAGATTTTTATTGATGGCACTGACGCCACTGACCGCAAACCATCGGAGCGCGGCCTTGCCATGGTGTTTCAATCCTATGCGCTTTACCCGCATATGAGCGTGCGTTCCAACATTGGCTTTCCGCTGAAAATGGCGGGCATGGACAAGGGCGAGATTGACAAGAAGGTGACGGATGCCGCCCGCATCCTCAATCTCACAGATTATCTCGACCGCAAACCGCGCCAGCTTTCTGGCGGTCAGCGTCAGCGTGTGGCGATTGGCCGCGCCATTGTGCGCTCACCCTCGTGCTTTTTGTTTGATGAGCCGCTCTCCAATCTGGATGCGGCGCTGCGCGTCAACATGCGGCTGGAGATCACCGAGTTGCACCAGAAGCTGGGCGCGACATCAATCTACGTCACCCACGATCAGGTGGAAGCCATGACCATGGCCGACAAGATTGTGGTGCTGAACAAGGGCCGCATTGAGCAGGTCGGCTCGCCAATGGAGCTCTATCACAAGCCCGCTAATCTGTTTGTCGCAGGCTTTATTGGCTCACCGAAAATGAACCTGATTTCTGGGGAGACCGCTGCCAAATACGGTGCCACCACCATCGGCGTGCGCCCGGAACATGTGACGCTCTCCACCACCGATGGCGCGTGGAAAGGCAAGGTGACGATTGCCGAACATCTCGGCTCCGACACCCATTTGCATGTTGATGTTGAGGGCCTTGGCCATCTCACCGCCCGTGCGGATGGCGATTTCACCGCCCGCCATGGCGACACGGTGTTCATTACCCCGGATGACAGCCGCATTCATCGTTTCAATGAACAGGGCCTAAACGAGAAGGAGATGTCAGCATGACTGGCAGATTAGACGGAAAATCCGCCCTGATTACCGGCTCCGCCCGTGGCATTGGCCGTGCGTTTGCAGAGGCCTACGTGCGGGAAGGTGCCACGGTTGCCATTGCCGATATCAATATGGAACGGGCATTGGAAACCGCCAAAGCCATTGGCGAGAAAGCCTATGCCGTTCATCTGGATGTGACCAATCAGGCCTCCATCGATGTCGCTATCAAGGCTGTGGAAGAGAAAACTGGCGGCCTCGACATCCTCATCAACAACGCCGCTCTGTTTGATCTTGCACCCATCGTGGACATTACCCGCGAGAGCTATGATCGGCTGTTTTCCATCAATGTCGCTGGCTCACTCTTCATGCTGCAAGCGGCGGCAAAATCGATGATCGCCAGAGGAAAAGGCGGCAAGATTATCAATATGGCAAGCCAGGCCGGACGGCGCGGCGAAGCGCTGGTGGCGGTCTATTGCGCCACCAAGGCGGCGATTATCTCAATCACCCAATCGGCCGGGCTGGACCTGATCAAGCATGGCATCAATGTCAACGCCATTGCCCCCGGCGTGGTCGATGGCGAGCATTGGGATGGCGTCGATGCGCTGTTTGCCCGCCACGAGAACCGCGCCCCCGGCGAGAAGAAAAAGCTGGTGGGTGAGGCTGTTCCGTTTGGGCGCATGGGGACGGCGCAGGATCTTACCGGCATGGCGATTTTTCTGGCGTCCGCTGAGGCCGATTATGTGGTGGCTCAGACGTATAATGTCGATGGCGGCAATTGGATGAGTTGAGATGAAAGGGTTTGCTGAGGCGTTTTGTGGAGTGGGCTTCGCACCCCCTCATCCCCCTTTCTTTATTAAACGAGGCGGGACCTTCTCCCCGCTGGGGAGAAGAGACTTTGTGGATATGGCGAAACTCAAAAAGCAACTGCTTCAAACCGCATCCAGCAAACATCGGCAAAATAAAGCATGGGACCGTACAACCTGCCTCTTCTCCCCAGCGGGGAGAAGGTGGCGGCAGCCGGATGAGGGGGGCGAAGCCACCAAGCCACACGCTCCATCCCCGACATTGCACCCCTTCACCCATTTCCCAAAATTCATTCAGGACCTAACCCAATGACCATAAAACTCTCCCTTTCCACCCTGCCCGACGCCTCCACAAAGGCCGCCATTCCCACCTACACCCGCGAAAGCCTCACCCCCGGCATCGTCCATTTCGGCGTTGGCAATTTCCACCGCGCCCACCAAGCCGTCTACCTGCACGAGCTGTTCAACCTCGGCAAAGACCTCGATTTCGCCATTATCGGCGCGGGCGTGCTGCCATCCGATGCCACGATGAAAGACAAGCTGGCAGGCCAGGATTACCTGACCACCGTGGTGGAACAGGATGTGGCCAAAAGTGCCGCCACCGTCACCGGTCCGATGGTGGATATGATCGCGGCACCGGATTTTGACGGCATCATTGAAAAGCTGGCCGATCCCGCCATTCGCATCGTCTCCATGACCATCACCGAAGGCGGCTATTTCATCGATCCCGCCACTGGCCATTTTGACCCAAAACACCCGGCCATCGTGGCAGACGCCCAAAACCCCGACCAGCCCAAAACAGTCTTCGGCCTGATCATCGCAGGCCTCAAGGCCCGACGTGCCGCCAATATTCCACCCTTCACCGTGATGTGCTGCGACAACATCCCCGGCAATGGCGAAGTGACGGAAGCCACAATCATCGGCCTTGCCAAACTTTCCGATCCCGATTTTGCCGAGTGGATTCTCCATCACGTTGCCTTCCCCAATTCCATGGTGGACCGCATCACCCCCGCCACCGGCCCGCGCGAGATTGACATTACCCGCGATGCTTACGGCATTGATGATGCATGGCCAGTGTTTTGCGAGGAGTTCAAGCAATGGGTGCTGGAGGACAAATTCCCCCTCGGTCGTCCTGCTTTCGAAGAGGTTGGCGTCACCTTTGTGGAAGATGTGGCACCTTATGAGCTGATGAAACTGCGCATTCTCAATGGCGGCCATGCGGCTATTGCCTATCCGGCAGCGCTGATGGACATTCACTTCGTGCACGAAGCCATGGAAAATCCGCTGATCCGGGCCTTCCTTGCCAAGCTGACCCATGATGAAATCATCCCAGTGGTGCCACCCGTGCCCAACACCAGCTTGCAAGACTATGCCACGCTGATCGAGAGCCGCTTCTCCAACCCCAAGATCGGCGACACCATTCCGCGCTTAGCGCAGGATGGCTCGAACCGTCAGCCAAAATTCATTCTGCCATCCACAGCAGATCGTCTCGCCAAGGGGTTGGATGTCACCGGGCTGGCTTTGGTGTCGGCCCTTTGGTGTCATTATTTCGAAGGCACATCCGATAGCGGCAAGCCGATTGTGTTCAACGATGCCAGTGCGGAGCGTCTGCAAAAAACCGCCATTGCCTCGCGGCAAGATCCGCTGCTATTCCTAGCGCTGGACGATATTTTTGGCACCGTGGGGCAAAATGACGTGTTCAGGCAGCGCTTTGCAAAAGCGCTTTCACACCTTCGCACCCATGGCACAGCACAAACCCTGCAAAGCTACATCGACGGCGGCCTCGCAGCGGCATAAGGATTGTTATGATGCATGACCCGGCCACTAAGCTGGTGATTTTCGATTGCGACGGCGTGCTTGTCGATAGCGAGCCGATCTCGGTTGAGGTCATGGTGGCCGAGTTTGAAAAGGCAGGCGTGGCGATTGATGCCGATTATGTCTATCGCAACTTCCTTGGCCGCAGCATGGCAACGGTGGTGGACACGGCCCGCGAGGAGTTTTCGTTTGCCATCGGTGACAGCTTTCTGACCAGCCTGCGCACCCATCTGTATGAACGCTTCCGGCAGGATTTAAAGCAGATTTCCGGCCTACACACCGCACTCGACGATCTCAGCAAAGCGGGCATTCACTGGTGCGTGGCCTCCTCCAGCCAGCCAGATCGCATTGCTCTGTCACTTAGCGTCACCGGGTTGATCGAGCGTTTTCAGCCGCATATTTACAGCGCCACCATGGTGAAAAACGGCAAGCCCGCACCGGACCTGTTTCTGTATGCCGCCGAGAAAATGGCAACACAACCACACCAATGCGTGGTGGTGGAAGATAGCCCCGCTGGCCTCACCGCCGCCCGCGCCGCTGGCATGCGCGCCTTAGCCTTTACTGGCGGCGGCCATGCAACGGGCGACATCTACCACGGCAGCATTGACGCCCTGAAGCCAGACGCCAAATTTGACGCCATGGCCAATCTGGTTCAGTTTGTCTTATAAGCATTAGGGCGGAAACAAATTCATCATGCGAGATCATCTGATTGCGGTGGATGTCGGCACCGGCAGCGCGCGTGCCGGTGTCGTGACGCGCACCGGTCGCCTGCTGGCCCGGCGCGAACACCCGATCCTGCTTTCACGCCCAAGCGATGAGCGTGGCGAACACAATTCCCAGGATATCTGGGAGGCCTGCTGCATCGCGGTCAAGGCAGCCCTTGCAGAGGCCGGTATCGCCCCCAAAGCCATTGCCGGTATCGGTTTCGACGCGACCTGCTCGCTGGTGCTGCTTGACAGAAGCGGCCAGCCGCTCTGCCTGAATGGGGAGGATGGTTTCGACACAATTTCCTGGCTGGATCACCGCGCCACGGCTGAAGCCGAAGAATGCGGACATATCGATCATCCGGTGCTGCACCACAATGGCCGGGTCATCTCCCCTGAAGCCGAAATCCCCAAGCTGATGTGGCTGAAGCGTCATCGCCCGGATCTCTGGCAAAGACTGGGTTTAGCCTTCGATCTCGCTGATTTCCTCACCTGGAAGGCGACGGGCAGCCCGGCGCGGTCGCTTTGTACCCTGACATCCAAATGGACGTTTTTCGGCCATAGCAAGCCCGGCTGGCAACAGGATTTTCTGGATCGTGTCGGGCTGGATGACGTGCTGACTCGCGCAGGCTTACCAGAAGAGGCGGTTGCGGTTGGCAAACGCGTCGGCACACTCAGCACGGACGCTGCGGACGCGCTGGGTCTTATTCCCGGCACTCCCGTTGCCGCCGGCATGGTCGATGCCTATGCAGGCGCGCTCGGCGTGCTGGGATCGACGGATCTCTCAGACCCTGAGCTTAACCACGTGGCGATGATCGGCGGCACCTCCAGCTGCCTGATTGCGCTCCGGCCCAAGCCTCTTTACGGTTTCAGCCTCTGGGGGCCTTATTTCGGGGCCATTTTCCCCGATCTCTGGCTGGTGGAGGCCGGACAATCGGCAACCGGCGCGCTTCTCAACCATCTTGTCCGCAGCCATGCGGAAGGCGGCGAACCGAGCATCGACAATCATCGCCGCATCATTGCCCGGATCGCTGAATTACGTGCCGCCGAAGGTGCGTCTTTCGGCCAGAAAATCAACGTCCTGCCGGATTTTCACGGCAACCGCTCGCCCTTTGCCGACCCAAACCTGACCGGAACCATCTCCGGCCTGACGCTGGATGCCTCGTTTGACGGCCTCTGCCGCCTCTATTGGCGGGCCTGCGTCGGCATCGTGCTTGGCCTGCGCCAGATCGTCGAGACACTCAGCAAAGACGGGATAGGCCCGCTGCGCCTGCATCTCACCGGCGGTCACGTCAAAAACCCGCTTCTGGTTGAGCTTTACGCCGAGGCGACCGGCTGCGAATTGGTGGTGGCCGATAGCACCGATGCCGTACTGGTCGGCACCGCCATCAATGCTGCCAGCGCCGCCGGGCTTTATCTCGGCCTTGCTGAGGCAGGCGCGGCGATGGCTGAACCAGGGCGGCTTGTGGTGCCGAACCCGGATATGAAAGAGGTTTACGACCGCGACTACGCGCGTTTTCTCGCCATGCAGCGGCACCGGGCCGAGCTGGACGCGATCTGAGCGGCAAAAGCACCACCATAACGGACACGGAAACACCGGTCTTGATTGCGCGGCCAATTGTTTCTATATCGGGCGGGAATTGGCTGATAGAATGATAAGCCAAGCTGCATCGTGCAAGCTGCATTGTGAATGACCCGCTCTTCCTGCCCATGGCGTTGCTCAAGGCCCGCCCGCAGCAGTCGAGAACGGTCTTCTCGCAGACATTTGAGAAATGACGCGCCCCGTGAATACGCTGGATTTTGACAAGAGACCGGAAGATACCCGCGTTGTCGTCGCCATGTCAGGCGGCGTCGATAGTTCTGTCGTGGCCGGAATGTTGAAACGCGAAGGCTATGACGTGCTGGGCATTACGCTCCAGCTTTACGATCATGGTGCCGCCGTGCATCGGGCCGGGTCCTGTTGCGCCGGTCAGGATATTGATGATGCGCGCCGGGTCTGTGAGACGCTCGGCATTCCCCATTATGTGCTGGATTACGAACAGCGCTTCCGCGACACCGTGATCAATCCGTTCATGGACAGCTATATCGCCGGTGAAACGCCGATCCCCTGCGTGGCCTGCAACCAAACGGTCAAATTCGCCGATCTTCTAGCCACCGCCCGCGAGCTTGGGGCCGACGCACTGGCCACCGGCCACTATATCCGTTCACGCGCCACGCCTCTGCCGAACGATCCTGGCCACCGCGCCCTGTTTCGTCCGATTGATAGCGAGCGCGACCAGAGTTATTTCCTGTTTGCCACCACCCAGGAACAGATCGATTATCTGCGCTTTCCGCTGGGCGGCCTGTCCAAGGCCGAGACCCGCAAGCTGGCCGAGGACATGGGCCTCGTCGTCGCGCAAAAGGCCGACAGCCAGGACATCTGTTTCGTGCCGCAGGGCAAATATGCCGACATCATCAACAAGCTGAAGCCGAACGCGGCATTGAGTGGCGATATCGTCCATCTCGATGGCCGGGTTCTGGGCCAGCATGAAGGCATCCTGCACTATACAATCGGCCAGCGCAAAGGCTTGGGCGTCGCCACTGGTGAGCCGCTTTACGTCGTCTATCTGGACGCCCGGTCGCGCCGGGTCATCGTCGGGCCGCGTGAAGCGCTGGAAACCCGCCGCGTCTATCTGCGTGACATCAACTGGCTGGGCGACCGCTCCATCGAGGATGAGGCAAGCGGCGGTTTTGCCTGTTTTGCCAAGGTGCGCTCCACCCGTCCCCCTGCTCCGGCCCATCTGCATGCCGATGAAACCGGCATTTATGTTGACCTCGATATGGGGGAAGCTGGCGTTGCGCCGGGACAGGCCTGCGTGCTCTATTCGGGCGAAGGCGCCGACGCCCGTGTCTATGGCGGCGGCTTTATCGAACGCTCGGAACGCCAGGCCGAAGCCGAGACCTTCCTGAAGGCGCTTCTGGCGGGCGCGCAAGCCGCCTAACCGCTTGTTGTCACAAGGCAAAATTCACGTAATGCAACAGGACCGTTACCAGCGGTCCTTTTTTGCATTTTGCCTGCTTGACTTTGCAACGACGCTCGCCTTATAAGCCGCCCATCGCTTCGGACAGCTTTCTCGACAAGCAAAAGTCCTTGAGGTGCGGCGGGATAGCTCAGGTGGTTAGAGCGTGGGATTCATAACCCCAAGGTCGGCGGTTCAAGTCCGCCTCCCGCTACCATTCTTCAAAAAACCAGACCTTTAAATATCAGCCATGGCTGGTTTTATTTTGGCGACCTTTTTCCATCCCGGCATCTACTTCACTGAGAGTCTGTCAGGTTTAGATTGAGCCAGACAGACTCTAGGTTTTCCCTGAAAACCTCTAAAAGCTCTATCTTTTAAAGGCATTTTTAAACAAATAAAACCTTCGTGGATTTGTCAATTTTAAAGTTGACTCCGTTTGTATAGTTCATATTGTCCGCCTGTGACGGAGACGGGATATCTCCTCACGCCGACAGCATGAAGGAAGGCGGAGCATGACGAAAATGACGAAGGGGGCCGGTGGACGCGCGCAGGCTGCGAACCGGACGATGTCCAGACATGGACAATTGCTGCTCGGCAGTATTGCCGGCCTGGCGCTGATTGCTGCCGCCTCGCAAGCGTGGTCGCAAGAGAAAGATACGGAACTCTCGACCATTACCGTTCAGGGCAAATCCTCGGCCACCGGCCCGGATGCCAATATCGTCGCCAAAGAGACGACTGTCGGCAGCAAGACCGATACACCGATCATCGATATTCCCCTGGCTGTCTCGGTCGTCACTCTGAAGGAAATGGAAACTCGCGGCGTCAGCGACATGCAGGCCGCCGTCGCCTATACGTCCGGTGTGGTTGTCGATGAATTCGGCTCCGACGATCGCTACGACTATTACCGTATTCGCGGCTTCGACACGACCACGCTCGGCATCTATCGCGATGGCCTGAGTGCGCGCATTCCCGCCTGGTTTACCGCAGCCCGCACCGAACCCTACGGCCTGGAACGCGTGGAAGTGCTGAAAGGCTCGACCTCCACCCTGTTCGGCCTCAACGGTCCGGGCGGGATGATCAATGCCGTCACCAAACATCCGACCGACACGTTCCATGCCGAGGTCTATACCACCTTCGGCGACAACCATATCGAAACCGGCACGGATTTTGGTGGGCCGCTCGACAAGGAAGGTGTCTTTACCTACCGCGTCACCGCCAAATGGCAGAATGCCGACCTGGGCTCGGATTATTCCAACGATGACCGCATCTACGTCGCACCGGCCCTGACCATCAGCCCGGACGAGAGCACGTCGCTGACCTTCCTGACCGACTACAACAAGCGCGACACCACACCGGCCCTGGGCTTCCCAGCCGGTCTCGACGTTGATACGACCCGGTTCTACGGCGAGCCGGACTTCAACAAGTTCGATACGATCCAGAAGGATGTCGGCTACGAGTTCCGCCACGAGATCACCGAGGGTCTGACCTTCCGGCAGAATGCCCGCTACTCGCATGTGGACCTGGATTATGAGACAGTCTATGGCGCCAGCACAGATTCGAGCGTCAATCGGGAAGCCTATGCCGTGGACGGCGTGGCGGATCGTTTCGCCATCGACAATCAGCTGGAATATGACACCAGCACGGATCGCCTCGACAGCAAGACGTTGCTAGGCGTCGACTATGCCTATGACAGCACCCATGAAGTCATAGGCTATGGCTCGGCCCCGGGCATCGACATCAACAATCCGGTGTATTGCGGTCGCTCCTGCGTGTCTCTCGATCCCTATCTCGATTGGAAGGTCAAGCAGAAGGCGCTTGGCGTCTACGCCCAGGAACAGCTTACGCTGGATGACCGCTGGATCCTGACGCTGGGCGGGCGTTATGATTATGTCAATACCAAAGCCGACTATCTCTATACCGGCACGAGCGACAACAACACGTCGGAAGCCTTCACCAAGCGGATCGGCTTGAGCTACAAGATCACGCCGGAACTGGCGGCTTATGCCAATTATTCCACGTCCTTCCAGCCGCTGGTGACCCCGACCGCCAATGGCTATTCCGTTGAAGGCTCCCTGAAGCCGCAGGAAGGCGAACAGTATGAAATCGGCTTGAAATACAAGCCCGATAGTTTCGACGCCCTGTTCACGGTCGCCCTGTTCGACATAACCCAAACCAATGTTCCCTCCAACGTCACCCCCATACTACAGCGCCAGATCGGTAAGGTCGGGGTGCGCGGCGTGGAAGTGGAGGGCAAGGTGGCGCTCAACGACCGCTGGAACATGACGCTTGCCTATTCCTATTGGGATGCCGAGATCAAGGAAGACGGTACGGGCGGCGATGCCGGCAATCGCCCCGAGCGGGTTCCGAGGAACACCGCGTCGGCCTGGGTGGATTACACCATTCCCGGCGATGGCTGGCGCGGCGACCTGACGCTGGGCGGCGGTGTCCGTTATGTCGGCTCCAGCTACGGCGATTCGGCCAATACCGTGAAGGTCGATGCTTATACCGTGGTCGATGCCATGGCGAGCTACAAGGTGACAGACAACGTCACCTTCGCGATCAATGCCAAAAACCTGTTCGACAAAAAATACGTCACCACCACCTATTACGGCAGCTCCTACTACGGCGACCGCCGCACGGTTTTGGGGACGCTGAAATATACCTGGTAACGGGAAAACCTCACCAGGGCACAGCAAACTACAGCGCCGTGCGCCATATATGGCGAATGGCGCTGTAGAGTTTGTCTGGTTCAACTTGACCCTGACAGAGTCCAGGTCCCAATTTGCTCAGGAGAAGCGAACGCCCGCCACATCAGATAACCACATCTGATAATCCGCAAGCGTCGCGGATGTGCTTCAGCATTTAAATTGCACTTCGTCGTTCAGTCCTGCAAAGACGCTGTACCCGTCCAGCATCGAGAGGCTGCCGTCTCCTCTCAATTGATCGATCTCACGCGTTGCCATCGCAGCCGTGCCACCTGTTGCTTACCATCGAGAGGAGCCGGGTCGCCGCTGAGAATGAGCACAGTGTCGGATGCGCGTTCTATATACCGCGTCTGATGCCCGCCAACCCAGTTGGGCAACAAGCTGAATTGCAGATGATGGATAACAATTGCCGCCTGCGGATCGATCGTATAGCGACCTGCATAGGCAAAATAGCTCGTGGCTGCGGCAATCAATTGATCGTCCTTTCCACCTGATATCTCTGGAAAATCATAGAGCTTGCGGTTTGCCGCCATGATCTGCACCGACATCCAGCCATCGGACGCATAGGATATGTATCCACTGACGTTTGGACCCATCACGTCCACGACGGCGCCCGCGTCATCCATGCTGGTAAAAGTTTCCAGGGACCATGTGCCCTGGAGCCAGTCAGCGAGAGGTAATTTCGAAACTGGTTGGGGCATCATCACTCCTGAATAAAGGCAACCGCGCGAGTCCAGCCTGCGGAAGCGCCGCGGATTTTAATGGGAAAGCACGAGACTTCGAAACCTGTCGAGGGCAGGGTTTCGAGCTTTTGCAGTTTTTCCATATGGCAATAACCGATGGTCATGCCGGCAAGGTGCCCCTCCCAGATCAGGCTCTTGTCATGGGTCTGCTCATAGCGCTCAGCGGTATACTTGAATGGCGCATCCCAACTCCACGCATCCGTACCGGTGACACGGACCCCGCGCTCCAACAGGTAGAGTGTCGCATCGCGCCCCATCCCGCAACCGCTGGAGAGATAGCTGAGATTGCCGTAATGGTCCGCCGCCGAGGTGTTGACCAGAACGATATCAAGCGGTTGCAACTCATGACCAATTCGCGCCAGTTCGGCCTCCACTTCAGCGGCGGTTACAACATGACCATCGGCCAAATGGCGGAAGTCCAGCTTGACACCGGGGCGGCAGCACCAGTCGAGCGGCACTTCGTCTATGGTGATGGCGCGTTTTCCGCCGTCCATCGTGGAGTGGTAGTGATAGGGGGCATCCAGATGGGTGCCGTTATGCGTCGTCAACCGGATCTCCTCAATGGCCCAACCCTCCCCATCGGGAAGATCCTCCGGCTTGAGGCCGGGGAAATAGGCCGCCATCTGCGACGCCATTTCTTTGTGGCTGTGATAGGTGATCTTGGGGTCAAGACCCGGGGGATCGGACGGCACGTCGTTTTCGATCACCATCGAAATATCAACGATCTTTCGGGCGGGCTTTGCTGCGGCCACCGCCTTGGAAGAAGCCGCAAGCGCGCCCATCAGTCCGCCCATGGCAGCCATTATCGTTCTCCGGTTCGTCTTGAATTGTTCATTGTCACCGACTGACATGGGCTCTAATCCTTGTTGCAATTACGTTTCCGCAGACATTGATCTGCGCATTCGATAATTAGGTAGGTCGAACGACCTAATCAATATAGGAGATTGTCACATGTCCGTGAAGAGCATCACTGCGACACGTATTCTGGACGCGGCTGAAGCTTTATTTGCTGACCTCGGTTATGATGCGGTGTCGATCAGAGCGATCACCGATAAAGCCGATGTGCGGCTTAACCTCCTCCACTACCATTTCGGAACCAAGGAGGCGTTATTCGAAGCCGTGATTGCCCGCCGGATGGTGGTTCTCAACACATGCCGTCAAGACGCGCTCAGCAAGGTCCCAGCTGGGATGGGACGTGACATCGTTGCCGAAATTCTATCGGCTTTCGTGCGGCCCTATCTGGAGCTTGCAACCAGTAGCGAAAATGGATGGGCGAGCTATGCAAGGCTGATCGCGCAGATCAGCCAATCGAACCGGCACTTGCCGCTTCTCCAGTCACACATGGACGAGACTGCCCAGCTGTTCATCGAGGCGCTTAATGCCGCTTTGCCACAAGCGCCGCGACATAGTGTGGCGCGGGCGTTCATGTTTACCGCAGCATTGATGGTGTCAGTATTCTCTGGCGTTGCCCGTATAGACGGATTAACAGGCGGTGCGATCACTGGCGGTGATCTTGAAGGGGCAATTGACCCTTTACTCGCTTATTCCCTTGCTGGCTTCCTGGAAATCTGCGGGTAAAGGCAGGCAAGCCCCTCAAGCCCTCCGGCGCATTAGCAGGATCAGCACCGGCGCGCCGATCAGCGCCGAGACCAGGCCAGCGGCGATTTCGTAAGGATGGACCAGGGTCCGGCCAATCCAGTCGGCCATCATCATCAGCACGCCACCGATCAGCACCGCACCGGTCAGCTGCGGCCCGGCGCGCAGCAATCCCGCCTCGCGGGCCAGATGCGGGGCCATCAGGCCGACGAAGCTCAAGGGGCCGACCGTCAGGGTAGCCGCACCGCTGAGAGCACCTGCCAACAGCAGCAGCAACAGCCGGGCCATTGCGAGCGGCACGCCAAGTGCGCCCGCAGCAGACGGCCCCAGCGGCAGAAGGTCCAGCCACCGGCGCAGCAAGGCGACAATCACCACCAGAGCCACGGCGATGATCGTCACCGTGATGGCACTCGTCATCGTGACATTATAGGTCGAGCCGCTCATCCAGCGCATCAGGAAGGTGGCGCGAGGATCGCCGCTCGCCGCCAGCACACCGACCACGGCATCGACCATGGCGCTCAGCGCAATGCCTGCCAACAGCACCCGCTCCGGCGCAAAACCAGCCCGAGCGGCAAACAGGAAAATCACCGCCAACACAGTCAGAGAACCTGCCGCAGCAAAACCGAGTTGCATCCCAAGACTTGGCGCCGCCAGGAAGAACACCGCCACTGTGACCCCGAAGGTTGCTCCGGCGCTGATGCCCAGCACTTCCGGACTGGCCATTTCATTGCCGGTCAGCCGTTGCAGGATCAACCCAGCCACCGCCAGCATAGCGCCAGAAGCAAAGGCGGCCAACACGCGGGGAAAGCGCACAGGCAGAATTTCACTGTAGAGCGAGGGGGACAGAAAAGCCCAATCGCCGACGGTACTGCGCCCGAACAGTAGCGCCATGGCGATCAACGCAACGCCACCGATCAGCCCCACGATCAAGACCGTCCGCGTCGAGGCAAGATGCCGAGGCTTCGGCACTCGCTCGACCATGATCCGATGCCGGGTTTTCAACAGCGGCAGCAGCACAAGCAGCAGCGGCGAACCGAACAAGGCGGTGACGGCCCCGGTCGGCAGCATGTCGCTGAATTGGTCGGCAAGCAGCAGCAATGCGCTATCGGCAAAGAACAGCAGCGCCGCACCGATCAGGGTCGACCAGACCAAAAGCGCGCCGGAACGCCGCGCGCCGGTCAACCGGGCAAGCGTTGGCGCCACAAGCCCGATAAAGCCGATCACCCCGACCGCGCTG
Organism: Gillisella vitis; assembly: GCF_021559775.1. Lineage (GTDB taxonomy): Bacteria > Pseudomonadota > Alphaproteobacteria > Rhizobiales > Rhizobiaceae > Allorhizobium > Allorhizobium ampelinum. The sequence continues at coordinate 2,532,619 of NZ_CP056047.1, forward strand.
GTGACGAAAGCCGCCAGCAGCACCGCAAGCGCAATAGCCGCCGCCCGCAGATGGCCGGTCTTGACGCCGAGCGCGGTGGCTCCTGCCTCCCCAAGTTCGACGAGAGTAAGCGGTCGCAGCAACAGGGCGGCGGCCAGTGCCACCAGCCCGACCTTGGGCAGAAGGGTGAGCGCCGGAACCCAGCTTTGCTGGGCGAGCGACCCCGCCCCCCAGATAAACAGGCTAACCAGATAGCGCTCATTGAGCAGCACTAGCACGCTCGACAGCGCCCCACACCACAGGCTGACCACCAGCCCGGACATAACCAGCGAAAACGGTGAAAAGCCACGCCGCAAGCCCATCAGCAGCACCAAGCCCGCCGCAATGGCGCTCCCGGCCAGTGCCACCATATCGCGGCCAAAACCCAGCAGACCGGGCGACAGCAGCAGCGCCAGGACGATGGCGAGATTGGCCCCCGCCGAAACGCCAAGCGTGGTCGGCGAGGCCAGCGGATTGCGCAGCACCTGCTGGAACAGCGCGCCCGACAAGGACAGCGCCCCCCCGCAGATTAGCGCCATCGCCAAACGCGGCAGGGTGGCATTGTAAAGCACGGCATAATCAATGTCGTAACCGGCACTTTCAGGCCGCGCCAGCACCGGTGCGATGCCATGCCATGCCATCAGGCCCCCAAGACCGGCAAGCAGCAGGGTGACGAGGAGCGGACCTAGATAGGACGGTCTGGAAGAGAACGGAATATTCATGCTTGACTGTCCAAGTAGTCGGTCAGCAGGCGCGCGAAGCGCATGGCTTCCACCACCATCCCAAACATCAGGGTTGAGGGCAGGACGGCGAAGCGCTCCGGCTTTGCCATCGACAAGGCCTGCCAGAGCGGGCTTTTTGCCAGCACCGGCATGACATCGGCGGGAACAGGCTCGAAGGCAATCAGCCGGGCGCGCGGATCGGTGATTGTCGCCAGGGTCTCGATGCCGATCAGCTCGAAACCCCAGTAATTGCCAGGCTTCGTCCATGCATTGGTAAGGCCGAGCCGCTGGAGGACATCATGATAAAGGCCGGGCGCCGTATAGACCCGCACATGGCGGGCATCCATGAAATTGACCAGCGCCACCGGCGGCGCATTCAGCCTGGCAAGGCGAGCGCGGCAGACATCGAAAAACGCATCGGCCTCGGCCAGAAAGGCCTCGGCCCGCGCCTCCAGCCGCATCACCTTGCCGAGATCCCGCGTCGCACTGTAAGAGGCGGTCAGGATATCGGTAGTGTCAGGCGCATAGACGCTGGCGCGAAACAGCGGCGCCAAGGCTTGCAGCCGCGGGTTCAGCGGGTCGTTAAAGGCCGTGGACAGGATCAGGTCGGGCTTCAGGGCGATCAGCAATTCGAAATTGACCTCCCAGGACGAGCCGAGATCGATCACGCCGTCAGGCATGCGCGGCTCTTCCACCCATTTGTCCCAATCGGCCAGAGACGCCACTGCCAGAGGTGTGACCCCGAAGGCCAGCAGGGTCGAGGCAAGGCCGTAATCCAGGCAGACAACACGAGCAGGCGCAGCACTCTGGGCCCGAGCAGCAGACGCCATGAACAGGCTCACACCCCCCGCCAAAAGATGGCGGCGGCTGAGCGACAGGAAAGGATCAGCAGACATAGGCGAGCGGGATCTCCAAACCTGGATGGCGGGTGACGTCCATGTCGACGCCGTAAATGGCGTTCAGCGTCTCGCGGGTCATCAGGGCCGTGGGGGAGCCTTCGGCAATCAATTGCCCAGCCTTCAGCGCATAGAGCCGGTCGCAGAAGCGGCTGGCCATGTTGATGTCATGCAGGACGATGATGACGCTCAAACCCTTTTCCTGCGACAGGCGGCGCACCAGCGCCAGCACGTCCATCTGATGGGCGATATCGAGCGCCGAGGTCGGCTCATCCAGCAGCAGGCATTCGCTGTCCTGCGCCACCAGCATGGCGATCCAGGCCCGCTGGCGCTCGCCGCCCGACAGCGTATCCACCATGCGGTCCGCCATCGGCAGGACATGGGTCAAGTCCAGCGCCTCCTCCACCTTGGCCTTGTCCGCCTCGGTAAACCGGCCAAGCGCGCCATGCCAGGGATAGCGTCCGCAGGCCACCAGTTCGCGCACGGTCATGCCATGGGCCGCCGTCACGTCCTGTGGCAAATAGGCAACCTTGCGGGCAAAATCGCGCGCGCCAAGCGCGCCGGCATCCGCCCCGGCAAAATGGATCGTCCCGGATGTCAGGCTTTGCTGGCGGGCGAGAAGCTTCAGCAATGTGGATTTGCCCGAACCATTATGGCCGACAAGACCGGAAATCTCACCCTTACGAAAACCGATCGACACATCCCGCAACAAGGCCCGGCCATCGACGGTGAAACCAAGCGCCTGCGTTTCGAAAATCATCTCCGGTTCGCCTGCGGCCAGGATTTTGCGATGTTCGCTCGCCATCAAAGATCCTCTAATACACAGTGCCACTCAGCTTGAACTGGGCGGATAAAACATGATAATAAAAATCAACTATACACAGTCTTGCCGCTTCGCAAGTGTGTTTTCAACTCTGTTTTGCCCATCGCCTGCACCTCACTTGTCCCGGATTGGCCAATGTCCTACCTGCCCCGCATGACCAGCAAGATCGACGGACTGTCCGTCTCCTCCGGCCTGCACCGGCGCTATTGGAACGGCATGGTCGCCGATCTCTGGTCGGTGGATTGCCAAAGCGACGCGGGTGGGCATTATGTCAGCAGCGATCCGCGCCTGTTCATTCTTTTGGACGCCGCAGGCGAGGATGGGGCCGACCTCAGCATGGCTGAAGGCGGTGGCAAGCGGATTTCCGGAGCGATTGCCAGGGCAGCCCATTTCATTCCCGCCGGGTTGGAACTATCGACTGCGATCACCGGGGTGAAAAGCCTACGGCATCTGGACCTGCATTTCGATGCTGATATCTTGCGGCACCGGTTAGGCGAGGATGCCGGGCTGGCGGCATTGCACCAGCCGCGCTACCTTCTTGATGATCCTCGACTGCTGGCCCTGGCCGAACTGATCGCCGCCGATGTCGCCAATCCGCATCCCCTGCACGATCTCTATGGAGATGGGCTGGTCAGCGCGCTGCTGATCGACGTGCTGAACATTCGCCCCACCCCTACGCACCAATTGCCCAACCGCAAACGCAGCAAGCTGGCCGCCTGGCAGCTCCGCCGGGTTTGCGATTTCATCGAGGCCCATTGCCTGCGCACCATCAGGCTGGAGGAACTGGCTGGACTGGCGGGCCTGTCACCCACCTATTTCAGCCACGCTTTCAAGGCGTCAACCGGCCTATCGCCGCATCAATGGCAAATGAAGGCGCGGATTGAAACGGTCAAACAACGGTTGCGCGACCCCGCCGTGCCGCTGACGGTGATCGCGGCGGAAACCGGCTTTGCCGATGCCGCCCATTTTGCCCGCAGCTTTCGCCGCGCCGTCGGCCTGTCGCCGTCCGAGTGGCGGCGGGTCCGGCTCAATTGAGTTGGCGGCAGCGCCGTGCCGGTTCAGCAATGCGGTGCAATACCCCGACAGGATACGACGCAAACGTTTTTATGTGCCGCTTACCCCCTCTGTCCTGCCGGACATCTCCCCCTCAAGGAGGGAGATCGATATGCGCAAGCCAGAGGTGGGTTAGGCCACCGATAAAACGATAGCATCGTGTACTCTGACAATACCCCTTAAAATTCTGTGCGGCGGGACACGGTTTGCCCAAATCCGTTCAAGCCGTCCATGCTTGCGACAAGCACGACAGAAATACATGAATTAATTAGTCATCATTTGAAATTCATGCCCGGCTGGGGCATCGGCAATAAGGTGATGATATGGGGACGGCATTGGTTCAGGCACGGAAAACAAAAGGGCAGGATCGCTCAAACCGGCATCGCGCCGCCCTGATGGCCGGGATTGCCCTGCAGACGCTGTGCCTGCCGGGCTTCGTCCATGCGCAGGACGCCACCACCCAACTGTCGACCATCACCGTCGAAGGCAAAAGCGAAACCGCGACCGGCCCTGTCGATGGCTATGTGGCCAAGCGCACATCGACAGGCTCGAAATCCGATACGCCCCTCGCGCAAGTTCCGCAATCGGTCTCGGTGATCGGCACCGCCGAAATGGCCGATCGCGGCGTCACCAACAAGGTTGATGAGGCGCTGCGCTATACGTCCGGCGTCTACACCCAGCCGTTCGGTGCCGATGGCGACACCAACTGGATGTATATTCGCGGCTTCGAGGCCACCCAGACCGGCAGCTTCCTTGATGGTCTGAACCTCTGGAGCTATGGCTTTGGCGGGTTTCTGGTGGATCCTGTCGTGCTGGAGCGGGTGGAAGTGCTGAAAGGCCCGGCCTCGGTTCTCTATGGCGGCTCCAATCCGGGTGGCATTGTCAACATGGTCGGCAAGCGCCCGACGGGGGAAAAATTTCTCACCACCGAAGTTGGTATCAACAATTATGGCAATGCCTTCCTGACTTTCGATACCGGCGATACGATCAAGGACAGTGATGTCAGCTACCGGGTGACTGGCAAGATCGCTGGCGGCGACAAGGCTGCCGATTATTCCCATGATTTCCGTGGCGTAATCATGCCGCAAATCACTTGGGCTCCGGATGATGGCACCAAGCTGAATGTCTATGCCTATTATTCCTATCTCGACCAAACCTCAGGCACCAATGGCTTCCTGCCCTATGTCGGCACGGTGGAAAAAGCCTCCTTCGGGCGGATCGACCGGGATGCCTATTATGGCGAACCGGGTAGTGACTACAGCTATTCGCGCCAGACCATGGTGGGCACGGATTTCAGCCACGAGCTTGAAAACGGCTGGACGTTTTCGCAAACCGCCCGCTATTCCTACCTCAACAAGGCCGAGAACACGCCTTATACCTATGGCTATTACGATCCGGCCACCGGCAGCAATTATCTTTCTGAACCGACAAGCAGCGATGCCTACCTGACACGGCTTGGCTTCAGCCACCATACCGAAGTCAATTCCTTCGCCATCGACAATCACCTGAACGGCGAGGTCGAGACCGGAGCGCTGAAGCATGACCTAACGCTAGGCGTCGATTACAAATTCTACCAGCTCGACCAGGTGCAGGCCAGCACCACCGACACGCCGATCAGCGCCACCGATCCGGTCTATGGCACCACCCAGCCCGCCAATTCGGTCTATCTCAACCAGATCCTGCGCCAGAACCAGATCGGCGGCTATGTGCAAGACCAGATCCATTTCGGCGGCGGCTTTATCGCCACGCTGAATGGGCGTTACGACTATGTCTACACCACGTCCAACGACCGTACCGCCAGCAATGCCGACTATGACAGCAATGAAAGTGCGGCAAGTGGCCGGGCGGGTCTCGCCTATCAATTCGACAATGGGTTGACGCCCTATGTCAGTGTCGCCAGCTTCTTCAATCCACAGATCGGCGTGACCCAGGGCGATCCGTTGAAGGCGGAAAAAGGCGAACAATATGAAGCGGGCGTCAAATACGAGCCAAGCTTCTTTCCGGGCATGATCACCGCCTCGGTCTTCCAGATTGACAAGAAGAACTGGACCGTCACCGATCCGCTGACCTTTCTCTCCACCCAGATCGGCGAGGTGCGCTCGCGCGGCTTCGAGCTGGAAGGCAAGGTCGAGCTGAATGCCGATTGGAAGGCGCTGGCCTCCTTCACCTATCAGGATCTGGAGATTCTCGAACACGCCGATACATCACTGATCGGCAATTCACCCTATCTCGTGCCAAAGATGCTGGCCTCCGCCTGGCTGGATTACGCCATACCAACCACGGTTCTGGCCGGAAAACTCGAAGGCGTCAGCCTGGGCGGCGGCATTCGCTATCAGGGCGAAAGCTGGGCCGATTACGCCAATACCAAAAAAGTGCCTGATGCCGTGCTGTTCGATGCCGCCATTCGCTACAAGAAAGACGATTGGGGTGCAGCGCTCACCGTTACCAACCTGTTTGACAAGCAATATGTCTCCGGCTGCCAGGGTACGCTGACCTGCGGCTATGGCGAAGGTCGAACCGTGACGCTGAAGATTTCGAAAAGCTGGTAAGGTTTTATCAGAAAACCTATCGCGCCGCCTGCACCACAGGCGGCGCTGGATTATCGCAACAGATCAAGATTCCGGCTGGTGACCGAGCGGATCGACAGTGTCCGCATCATATCTGCCAATTGTTCCGGCTTTGCCTTCACGTCGCAATAGCGAAGCGTGACCCGCACCGGCAGTTCCAGTTCGGACTTGTCGGACAGGCTGACCGCGGTCTTGAAGGCGCGCGGGTCCTTCACCGCCTGCCAGGCATAGACGCATGCGCCGCCGCTCTTGCCGAGCGTGCCGGTGGCAACCCCGAATTGCCCATAGCCGTTCTGATGAATGGCGGTGTCGGTCACCATTTTGACACCGGGAAACAGTTTCTTGATCGACGCGGGTGCTTCATCATTCATCGCCATCTGGCGAAAGCGGTCGCTGTCGGCAAGGCCGATCTCGATTGCCAGGCTGTTTTCACCAAGCTTGCCGGCGGTCGGGTATAGCAGGGTCTGAAAAGCCGAAGCCGGTTCGACGCGATGACGATTGCCCGTGATCGGTGCCGTCAGGCCGGAGAGTTTCAGCATCGCCACTTCGGGCGCGCCCTTTTCCACAGCCTGCGTCTTTGCCGCCAGCGGCTTCTTCTTGGAAATCGACCCTGTTGAGCCCGGATCGATACCAGCCACGCAGGAAGACGCCGCCAAGGCGACGCCAAACATCGACAGGAGCGTTCCGATCCGTCGCAAGCTTCGGTTTGCGGCAGGGGCACTACCCTTGCCGGGACATTGGTCATCTGTGGTTTTCATAGCCGTTTACCTCGTCAAACCCATCCTACCGCATCATTTCTTAAATCAGGATTGATTTAAGGCGAAATAATCCGGCCCGGTCGTTTTGTGCAGCGTCCTCGCACCGTCTGCAAGACGGGCAGCGTGGTTGTTGCCGCAAGCTTTAGTGATCGAAGTGTTAACGAAATATTAAAGAGAAGAGACCGACTGTCTCATGCTGCGACAGCAATAGTTGCAGGTCAAAACCCATGGCTATCACCGGTAAATGAAATAAAAACTTTTCGTTAAATTTTAGCGAATATGATGAGGGGTGATAGAAGAGGTATGATTGTAATGCGTAGAATCCTCATCATCGCCCTCTTGCTGGCTTTGGCAAGCTGCGCTCGGCCGCCCAGCCAGATCCGCAATGCCTGCGCGATCTTCGAGCAGAAGGACGGGGCCTTTGAAAACTGGAAACGCGCCGCCCGCTCGGTGGAGCGCGAATATGGCGTTCCGGTGCCAATCCTGCTGGCGACCATCTATACCGAATCCAGCTTCCGTGCCCGTGCCCGGCCACCCAGACGCTACATTCTCGGCTTCATTCCGTGGAAGCGCGTCTCGACGGCCTATGGCTATTCGCAGGCTCTTGATGGTACCTGGGACCGCTATCAGCGTGAAACCGGCCGCTACCTTGCCCGGCGCACCAATTTCGGCGACGCCGTGCGCTTCATCGGCTGGTATCACTACCAGAGCCACCTGCGTAACGGCATCCCCTTCAGCAGCCCCTACAACATCTATCTGGCCTACCATTCCGGCCAGGACGGCTACCGCCGAGGCGCTTACCGCGCCCGCCCGGAGGCTTTGGCCGGTGCCAAGCGCTTCGCCGCCATCACCGCCGTTTACGAGCAGCAGCTGCGCCGCTGCCCGTGAGGCTTGGCGTTACATCCGCAAGTGTTCTGAAGAGAATACGGTCTGGGGCGGCAATGCGGGTAAAATAGTAACACGACGCAAACATTTTTATATGCCGCTTACCCCGCTCTACCCTGCCGGGCATCTCCCCCTCATGGGGGAGATCGATATGTGGAAACCACTTACCCTACAGAAACCTTGTTATTTCCAGCATATTCAGTCGCCAAAAAGATATGCCGTATGTGCTTTTTACCGATCTCCCCCATGAGGGGGTAAGGAGTGGTTAGCAAAGCCGATGAAACGATCCAGTGAATCGTTTTATTGACGAACGCTAGCAAGCCAGAGGGGTAAGCCACGGGTAAAAACGATAGCGTCGTGTACTGTCAATCGGAACCGGCACGATCCTCTTCTAATACCAAGTCTCGAAGATGCGTCAGCATGTCAGAGCCTTGCTATAAATGGAGGAGCCGGACGCACAAATACGGCGCATGAAAAAACCCCCGATCTTGCTATCGGAGGCTCTGATGACTGTTGGCTTTTGCTGTTGGTCCGTTCGTCTCAGGCTGACTGGATTGCCGAGATGCTCCAGCCCGAACCAGGGCGGCGCACGAAGGTCCAGACTTCCACCGACTGCTGCGGATGATCGGGATCACCATCCACCACAGCGCCGGTGGCACGGTCACGCATCACATCGATGGCTTCATAGCGCATGGCGACCGTGGCATAATCGATAGTGCCTTCGCGCCAGGCTTCGGCCAGGTCACCCTGCAGGAGATGGACATCACGCACCTCGTTCTTGACGCCCTTGGTCGCGTGTTCACCAAGCTCTTCGGCGAGGTAGGACATGGCTTCCGGCGTGGTGATCCGGCGCAGGGCGGAATAGTCTTCTTCCGCATAAGCCTTCTGCATGTCTTTCAACAGGCTCTCGAAAATCTCCAGATCCTTCGGGCCGATGCCGACATCATCGGTACCGGCCTTAACAACGGCCGGACGAGTGACACCGAGCGCGGCGCCAGATCCCATTTTCGGAATGGAGAAGCCACCGAAACCGCCAGGCGATCCCCCGGACGAACCTTGGGAAGCATTCCCCGGCTGCGACATGTCATTGCGCGAAGCCGGACCGGCATAGGACGACGCCGTGCGATTGCGGTTGAAGAAACGCATGGCCAGCATGATCAAGCCGCCAATCAGCAAGAGCTGGAACAGCATGCCGAACATGCCAGCCGCACCGCCGAAGCCGCCGCCGAGCAACATGCCGAACAGACCACCCATCAAAAGGCCGCCCATCAAACCACCGGCCATACCGCCAAACAGGCCGCGCGACGCAGGCTGCTGCATGCCGGGCGTTGTCGCACCGTTATTCGGTGTCATGCTCCGCTGAATGGGCGCTGCGGTCGTTGGCGCGGTGCTGGTCGCTGGTGGGGCGCTAAAGGTGCGCTCGCCACGGCTACCAAAACTGCTGGAGCTTCCGGCCCGGCGGGCCTCTGCGAAATCGACCGCCGACAGGGTTACTGCCACTCCGATTGCCACGATGCCGATGATCCTGCCTGCTCTTCCCATGACGTCCTCTCTCCAAACGTGCCCTTTCGGGCTGCTGCGCCCAAATGAGCCTTCCTTGCCCATATGGCGATGGACCTACCCGATGTTAAGGGTCGGCCAGCAAAAAACGGGCTAACCTTATGATTGCATCAGCACCAACCGGATGGAGGCCGCCACCGCGCCCACCACCGCCACGCCGACAATCCAGAAAATCGCAAACCACAGGATCTTCTGTTTCAGGGATTTCGGTTCTGTCCCAATGTCTTGCGCCATCAATGATACCCTTCTTCCGGATCGATCTTGCCTCGGAACACCCAATAGGCATAGGTCGTATAAATCAGAATGATCGGCACAAGGATAGCCGCACCAACCAATAGGAATTTCAGGCTGGTATCGGGCGCCGCCGCTTCCCAGATCGTCACCGAGGTGGGGACGATATAGGGATAGAAACTGATACCGATACCGACATAGCCAAGCACGAACAGGCCAAGCGAGGCGACGAAAGGCAGCCAGTCCTTACCATCACGCAGCCCCTTGAACACCAGATAGAGGCAGCCGAGCACCAGAATTGGCACGATGACGGAAAACACCGCCGTCGGAAAGGTAAACCAGCGATCAAGATAATGCGGCTTCAACCACGGCGTCCACAGGCTAAACACGCCCATCGACCCAACCGTCAGCACGGCGGCGGCAAGCGCGTAGCGTTGTGCCTGGGCGCGCAGCGGCCCGACCGTCTTGAACACCAGCCATGTGGCCCCCAGCAGGGTATAGCCGAACACCAGGGCAACGCCTGTTGCGATCGAAAACGGTGTCAGCCAGTCCCACCAGCCACCGGCATAGGCGCGGTCAACGACCGGAATGCCCTGTACCAAAGCGCCCAGCGCCACGCCTTGCGAAAAGCCAGCCACCAGCGAACCACCGGTAAAGCCGACATCCCAAACGCCCTTCCAGCGCCGCGTGCGCCAGCGGTATTCGAAGGCCACGCCGCGAAAGATCAGACCAAGCAGCATAAGAATGATCGGCATGTAAAGCGCCGGCAGGATGGTGGCATAGGCCAGCGGAAACACCGCCATCAAACCACCGCCGCCCAGCACCAGCCAGGTCTCGTTGCCATCCCAGACGGGCGCCACCGAATTCATCATCTGGTCACGGTCATGCTCGCTCTTGAAGAACGGAAACAGCAGGCCGACGCCCAGATCAAAGCCGTCAAGGATGACATAGGCCAGCACCGCAAAGGCGATGATCGCGGCCCAGAGGAACGCATAATCAAAGGGCATGGGAGCCTCCTTTGCCGTGGGTATGGTGAGCGGGGCCGGGCGTGATCCCGGTGCTACGCAGTGGTGCATCGCCGATTTCCGGCGTCGGATCGCGCGGCAATCGCGCCATCAGCCGCAAAATGTAAAAGGTTCCGGCCCCGAACACGAAGAAATAGACGATGATGAACGCGATCAGCGATGCCGCCACCGCAGGCGCGGCAATTGGCGAATGGGACTGCGCCGTCAGCAAATGACCGTAGATCGTGTAGGGCTGGCGACCCACTTCGGTGGTGATCCAGCCGCTCAATACCGCGATGAAACCCGCGGGTCCCATGGCAAAAGCGGCGCGATGCAGCCAGTCACTGCTATAGAGTGTGCGGCGATAGCGCGCCCACAGGCTCCAGAGACCCAGCCCCAGCATGGCAAAGCCCAGGCCAACCATGACGCGGAACGACCAGAAAATCACCGCGACCGGCGGCTCCAGCTCATCCGGCACGGTATCCAGCCCGGCCATTGGCGCATTGAGGTCGTGTTTGAGGATCAGGCTGGAGAGTTTTGGAATCTCGACGGCATAATCCACCCGTTTTTCGGCGGGATTGGGAATGCCGAACAGAATGAGCGGCGCGCCATCGGGATGGCTGTCATAATGACCTTCCATGGCCATGATCTTCACGGGCTGATGTTCCAATGTGTTCAGCCCGTGGGCATCACCGGCCAGGATCTGGATCGGCGCAACCACGGCGACCATGCCCATCGCCATCGAAAACATCTTGCCAGCACGGCGCGGCGCGGTCTTGCGCAGCAGATGCCAGGCACCCACCGCCCCCACCACCAGCGCCGTGGTGAGATAGGCGGCCAACACCATGTGCACCAGCCGATAGGGGAAGGACGGATTGAAGATCACCGCCCACCAGTCGAGCGGGATGAACTGGCCTTTATCGTTCATGCCGAAACCGGCGGGCGTCTGCATCCAGGAATTGACGGCGAGAATCCAGGTGGCCGAAATCAGCGTGCCGAAGGCAACCATGCAGGTGGCGAAGAAATGCAGCTTTGGCCCGACCCGTTGCAGCCCGAACAGCATCACACCCAGGAAGCCTGCCTCAAGAAAGAAAGCCGTCAGCACCTCATAGCCCATCAGCGGCCCGATCACCGGCCCGGCCTTATCTGAGAACACCGACCAATTGGTGCCGAACTGATAGGACATCACAATGCCCGACACCACGCCCATGCCGAAGGCGACGGCAAAGATCGTCTTCCAGAAATTGAACAGCTCGAAATAGACCTGTTTTTTGGTCCAGAGATACAAGCCATTCAGCACAGCCAGATAGCTGGCCAGCCCGATTGAAAAGGCAGGAAAGATAATGTGGAAAGAGACCGTGAAGGCAAACTGTATTCGCGCGAGAAGAACGGCATCGAATTGATCGAACATGGCAGCGCACCTCTTCAATGGAACCGGACCCGGCAGCGACAGGCATGGCGGACACGATATCAATTCAAAATAGAACAGATGCCCATGAGATCAATGCGACAAGCCGCCATGCGACACATTGACGGATATCAAGATAGAAGGCCAGAAAACAAAAGCCCGGCAGGGATTTCTCCATGCCGGGCTTTTGCTTTGAGAGGCTGATGATTGGTTATTCGACCGCAAATGTCAGAAGCCGGGCCTGCTTGATCGCCGCATTGGCGGTCAACTGATCGAGCACAGCCTGTTCGACAGGACCATCGACATAGAGCAACGCAATCGCGTCGCCGGATTCCTTTTCGCGACCCAGCTGGAAGTTGGCGATGTTGACGCCAGCATTGCCAAGCGTGGTGCCCATGAAGCCGATCATGCCGGGAACGTCGGTGTTGGAAATGTAGATCATGTGCGGACCGACATCGGCGTCGAGATTGATGCCCTTGATCTGGATGAAGCGCGGCTTGCCATCCGAGAATACCGTGCCAGCAATCGAACGGGTCTGCTTTTCGGTTGTCACCGTCAGCTTGATATAGCCATCGTAAACGCCGGTCTTGTCGCGCTTGACTTCGGAGAGGACAATGCCCTTTTCCTTGATCATGATCGGTGCCGACACCATGTTGACATCCGAAACCTGGGCGCGGATCAAGCCTGCCAGCAGCGCAGAGGTCAGCGCCTTGGTGTTCATGGTGGCCGTCTGGCCATCATAGAGGATCTCGATTTCCTTGATGGCACCATCGGTGACCTGGCCGACGAAAGCGCCGAGAACATCAGCCAACCGAATGAACGGCTTCAAAAGCGGTGCTTCTTCGGCAGTGATCGAAGGCATGTTGATGGCGTTGGAAACCGCACCGTTGACGAGGTAATCCGACATCTGCTCGGCCACCTGAAGGGCAACATTTTCCTGCGCTTCCGTGGTGGATGCGCCCAGATGCGGGGTGCAAACCACGTTTGGCAGGCCAAACAGCGGGCTTTCCTTGGCAGGCTCAACTTCGAACACGTCGAAGCCAGCACCGGCAACATGTCCGGACTTGATGGCTTCGGCCAAAGCGGCCTCATCCACCAGACCACCACGGGCGCAGTTGATGATGCGAACGCCGGGCTTGGTCTTGGCGAGGTTTTCCTTGCCGAGAATGCCACGGGTCTTGTCGGTCATGGGTACGTGCAGGGTGATGAAATCGGCCTGGGCCAGCAGCTCGTCCAGCTCAACCTTTTTCACGCCCATTTCCTGGGCGCGTTCAGCCGACAGGAAAGGGTCGTAAGCGATGACATGCATGCCCAGACCAATGGCCTTCTTGCAGACAATACCGCCGATATTGCCGGCACCGATCACACCCAGCACCTTGCCGGTGATTTCAACGCCCATGAACTTCGACTTTTCCCACTTGCCAGCCTGCGTGGAGGCATCAGCAGCAGGCAGCTGGCGGGCGACGGCGAACATCAGCGCAATGGCATGTTCAGCGGTGGTGATGGAATTGCCGAACGGCGTGTTCATCACAATGATACCACGGCGCGAGGCAGCCGGAATATCAACGTTATCAACGCCGATACCAGCGCGACCGATAACCTTGAGGTTGGTGGCGGCAGCAATCAGCTTTTCCGTGGCCTTGGTGGCCGAACGGATGGCCAGACCATCGTAATTGCCGATGATTTCAGCCAGTTTGTCTTTATCCTTGCCGAGCTGCGGCTGGAAATCCACTTCAACGCCGCGATCGCGGAAAATCTGGACGGCGGTTTCTGACAATTCATCAGAGACGAGAACGCGAGGTGCCATGACGAGGCCTCCTAAAAGAGTTCGTTTTTTAACGAGCATGAATGGGGAAATAGGCCTCACATCATTGCGAGGCCAGATAGGGCTTTAAGCAGCAGCCTTGGAAAGCGTTGCCTTCTGGGTCTGGTAAGCCCAGGTCAGCCACGGCATCAGAGCCTGCATGTCGGCGGTCTCAATGGTGGCACCGGCCCAGATGCGAAGGCCAGCAGGCGCATCGCGGTAAGCACCGATGTCATAGGCCACGCCCTGCTTTTCCAAAAGCGTTGCAATGCCCTTGGCAAAAGCGGCCTGCTCTTCAGCGGGCAGCGCCAGAACCTCTGGATCGGCAATGGTCAAGCACACAGATGTGTTGGAGCGGGTCTCGTCAACCTGTGCAAGATTGGCAATCCAGTCATTGGCAGCCACGAAATCGAAGATCACCTTGGCATTGGCATCAGCGCGGGCAATCAGGGTTTCCAGACCGCCAATCGACTTCGCCCAGTTCAGCGCATCCAGATAATCTTCAACGCAAAGCATCGATGGTGTGTTGATGGTTTCGCCCTTGAAGATGCCTTCAATCAGCTTGCCGCCAGAGGTCAGGCGGAAAATCTTTGGCAGCGGCCAAGCCGGTGCGTAAGTCTGAAGACGCTCAACAGCGCGTGGGGAAAGGATCAACATGCCGTGACCGCCCTCGCCGCCCAGAACCTTCTGCCAGGAGAAGGTGACAACGTCGAGCTTGGAGAAATCCATGTCCTGCGCAAATGCGGCAGAGGTGGCGTCGCAAATGGTCAAACCCTTGCGATCAGCGGGGATGAAATCAGCATTGGGAACGCGAACGCCCGAAGTCGTGCCGTTCCATGTGAAGACCACGTCGCGGTCGAAATCAACATCGGCAAGGTTTGGCAGCAGGCCGTAATCGGCATTGAACTTGCGAACATCAGCAAGCTTGAGCTGCTTGACCACATCAGTCACCCAGCCAGCGCCAAAGCTTTCCCAAGACAGCATGTCCACGCCGCGTTCACCCAGCAAGGACCAGAGCGCCATTTCAACAGCGCCAGTGTCAGATGCGGGAACGATACCAATGCGGTAATCGGCAGGAACGTTCAGAATTTCACGAGTGAGATCAATGGCCAGCTTCAGCTTGTCTTTGCCAACCTTGGCGCGGTGCGAACGACCGAGCGGGGCATCGCTGAGAGCGTCGAGTGCCCAACCGGGGCGCTTCGAGCAAGGGCCAGACGAAAAATTAGCATTTTCCGTACGTACAGCGGGTGCAGTAATATCAACCATAGCAAACTACCCTTCCAGGTATATGGCCTCTCGTTGGGGAGAGGTGTCCCGCCGTCGTTGCTAATCGAGTTCCCGATTTTCGTCAAGCACCTTTTGTCGATAAAGCAACGACAGAATGCCTCAGGCGGCTCTTGACTGAGATCAACTGCTGGTCAGCAATTCCATGCAAGATCAACCCAGATTTACTCCCAGGATCTTGAGGTTCAAAATGACGATTGAGACAAGTTATTCCCCCGCCACCAGCCCGGTTAAAACCCGTTTCATTTTGCCCATCATGGGAAAATTCTATGAAAGCTTTGCCGAGCCCCTGGCATTTACAGCCTTCCGGGTTGCCATCGGCGCCATGCTTGTCATCGAGGGCTATCCAAAAATCATGGCGCCCATGGCCCAGATCGGCTTTGTAGAGAATCTTGGCTTCTACCCGGGCTGGCTCTGGTCGCCCATGCTGGCTGCCATGCAGTTTTTCGGCGGTTTCCTGATTGTAATCGGACTTCTTACGCGGCCAGTCGCACTCGCCAATGGCATCATGCTGGCCATCACCCTGTGGTTTCACATCAAGTTCCCCTACGGGCATGCGTTCCTAACGCAAGAAGGCATTGACGCCCTTAAAAGCGGCGCCACGTTGTTCACCCCAGAAGCCGTCAAGCGGCTTGCAGATGGCGGCACCATCTTTCTTGAACAGGTGCAGACCAAGGCCGAACTTGCTTCGCTGTTCTGGACCGGCGGTGCGCTGTTTTACGCGGCCTTCGGTGGCGGAGCGCTGTCGGTGGACAGGCTGCTGGTCAAGCGCGAATTCTGAGCAACGACATCGGGGGATGCGAGCGTCCTCTCCTCGACCGGACGAGCACCGAGAATCTGCCGCTGGCCCTTCACCGTGAAGGGCTGGACCAATTGAGCAACGAACCCCTTGGCCACCGTGCCGCTGATGCCGATATTGGTGCTGGGTCCGTGTTCGGGATTGTAATAGGTCCCGAATATCTGATCGAAAAGCACCAGGTTCTCGCCGTAATTGGTATTGCCTTCACGTAAAATCTTCGAATGGTGCCAGCGATGCAGGCGCGGTGTGCTGAACACGAAGTCAAGAATGCCGGTGCGCACTGCGACATTGCAATGAGTGAGGATACCGATGAAGGCAGTGGCCGCACCGACCCAGAGAAACACGGCGACGGGCGCGCCCAGCAGATAGAGCGGCAGCTGGCTAAGCGCCACCTTGAAAAGTGAATCCATCACATGGAAACGCCCTGTATTGACCACCCAGAGCCTGGCAACGCTGTGATGTAGCGCATGGAAACGCCAGAAGAACAGCCGTTCATGGGCAATACGATGTGCCCAGTAAAGACCGAATTCAGCAACGACCAGCCCGAGAACCACCTGCAAGGCCATGGGCAGGCCGGTTGGCCAAAGGTGAAATTCCAGCGCCGTCAGCGGTTGCAGCACCCGGGCAGCGGCCATCGGGAAAATCACCGTCAGACCCGATAGAAACTCGACCAGTCCCTTGGTCAACAGCGTATGGGCGACGTCGTTGACGGTCTCGCCATCGCCTTCCAGCCAGGTCAGCTCATAAGGCAGGAACCGCTCGCTGAGCGCCAGAAGACCGAAAGCACAGAGATAGACGGCAACGAAGCCAAGCAGCGGATGAGAACTGGAAAAAGCGAAATAGGAGCCCGTCAGCCCGAACACGAACACGCCCGGCCACACCAGGAAGGAAGCGAGTATTTTCATTTTGACCGTTCAAAAAGATTGACAGTGGTGATGTAAATCCGGGCAGAAAAGCCCATTGACGGATGAGATCCTTCGCCAAGCAGCCGTTCCTGTGCTGTTAGCTTTATGGGACAGTGCTGGAAATGCAAGGGGGCAGGCAGTTATGAAAAACAACAAAAAGCCGTGCGTCCTTTCGAATGCACGGCGCTTTTTCAAAATCGATCCGGTTCTATCCAGACCAGCAGGCATTCACAGGCGGTAAGCCCGATCACTTATACACGAGAGGTGGCGGCTCATAGGCGACCGGCGTCGGGCAGCCACCGAACTGATAGCGAGCGCCGACATGCAGGTCGTGGCTGTAAAAGCCCTTGTCACTGCCGGGACCGCCATTGGCCTTGTAGCCAAACATGCTGCCACCCGTCGTCTGGCGGAAGCGGTAGCCGATATCGGCTTTCCAGTCGCAGGTGAGATCAATGGAGGTGCCAACCATCAGCTGATAGGCAAAGCGCCAGCTACCCCGGCCGCCATGTTCTTCGCTGCCATCGCAACCACTGCCGTCATCGGCACAGGAGGTGTTCTTCAGCTTGTCCCACTTGACGTAGGATCCGCCGATACCTGCGCCAACATAGGGCGTGAACGAGGCATAGGTGCCGAGATCCACATAGGCATTGGCCATCAGCGTATAGGCCTGCAAGGAGGACAGGTCACGCGAGGTACAAGCGCTTGACACACCACAGGATCCACGGGTCGAGCCAGTGAAATCCGACTTGCCGAGATAGTCGAAGGTTACATCGGTGCGCAGATGACTGTTGATCTGGTATCCGACACCAGCGCCCAGCGTATAGCTGTTATCGAGATCATGCCGGTCGAAACTGGCCTGATTGGCATTGGAGCCCTGGTAGAACTTCGCGCCGCGCAACTGGTTGAAGGAATAGCCGATATCGCCACGCAGATACCAGCCGGACGTATCGGCAACCCGCACTTCGGGAGCGTCCTGCGGCGGCGGTTCTGGCTGATAGACGTCGGCGGCGCTTACCGGACCGGCCAGAATGCCGGCGGCAAACAGTGCCAATAGATGTCTTTTCATGAGAAAGGCCCCAAAATCAAAGGATGACGGGGCCATGCCCCCAGGTTTCAACCGTGGATAATGAAGGGCAAAGGTTAAGACCTCATTAAGCCTGTTGCTTAACCATGCCGCGATCGCATTTAGGCCTCTACCACGCCGTCACGCCGCTTCGCATGCCTGACGCTGCAGATCGGCAAACAGCCGAACCGAGGTCAGCCGCGCCTCAATATCGTGGATCGGCATGGAGACGATCACTTCATCGGCGCCGGTATTTTTCAGAAAGCGAGATAGCTTTTCAGCCGCTGTCGCCGGGCCGCCGACCACAGCATGTTGCAGCGTATGCTCGACGCCAAAGCGCTCCATCTCGCTCCACACGCCCTCCATGGTCTCGACCGGGCGAGGAAACTGGCTGCGCACATTGCGCCGCAGGTTGATGAATTGCTGCTGGGCGGAGGTAAACAGACGCCGTGCCTCCTGATCCGTTTCGGCGATAGCGCCCATCACGCCGACGATCATATAGGGCTTGTCGAGCGCCTCTGAGGGCTGGAAGCGATCACGGTAGATCGAGATCGCCTCAAACAATTGATCCGGGGCGAAATGCGACGCAAAGGCATAGGGCAGACCCAGCGCCGCCGCCAGATGGGCGCTATAGAGACTGGAACCCAGCAGCCACACCGCCACATCGCTATTCACACCGGGCACCGCAATCAGGCTGCCATCCCCAACCGGCGGCCCCAGCAGCAATTGCAGCTCCTGAATATCCTGGGGGAAGTTATCCACGCCCGCCTCCATATTGCGGCGCAAGGCGCGGGCTGTGCGCATATCGGTGCCGGGCGCCCGTCCGAGACCCAGATCGACCCGGCCCGGAAACAGCGCCGCGAGCGTGCCGAATTGCTCAGCAATCACCATCGGCGCATGATTGGGCAGCATGATGCCCCCGGAGCCAATGCGAATCCGCTTGGTCGCCGCCCCGACATGGGCAATGACAATTGCGGTCGCCGCGCTGGCAATGCCCGGCATGCCGTGATGCTCGGCCAGCCAGAACCGCGTATAACCATGCTCTTCAGCCGCAACGGCCATGCGCCGCGAGGCCGAAAGCGCATCCGACACGCTCTGCCCTTCAGCGATGGGCGAAAGGTCCAGAATGGAAATCGGCACGGTTTTTCCAGATGTCATAAAGCGCGCTCCAGATGTGAATATATCACTTTATTTATGTAATCCTGACGCGAATACCAGAGGAGGAGAGCGGAAAGGCGCGATCACATCTTTGCGCGACAGGCTTGGGGAACAGGCGCAAGCGAATGACTAATCCACAGTGAATGTTTTTGTTTTGTTCACTTTTTGCTGGCACATCTGGCGCGAAAAGGATTAGGATTTTTCCATGACAAGCGCGATTCGCATTATCGGTATCGATCCTGGCCTGCGCCGCACCGGCTGGGGCGTTATCGAGACGTTGGGCAATTCTTTGCGCTTCATCGCATCGGGTACAGTCATGTCCGATGGAGACATGGATCTGGCGTCCAGACTGTGCCAGCTGCATGATGGGCTGGCCGATGTGGTGCATCTCCACCAGCCGGATGAAGCGGCGGTTGAACAGACCTTCGTCAACAAGGATGCCGTCGCGACACTGAAGCTCGGCCAGGCGCGTGGCATCGCCATGCTGGTGCCTGCCCGTGCCGGATTGCCGGTGGCGGAATATGCCCCGAATGCGGTGAAGAAATCGGTGATCGGCGTCGGCCATGGCGATAAGCAGCAGATCCATATGATGCTGAAGATCCTGATGCCGAAGGCCGAATTCAAGGGCAATGATGCAGCCGATGCCTTGGCCATCGCCATCTGTCACGCCCATAATCGCGGCGGTGAGCGGATGCGCCGGGCGCTGGCGGGATAATCACTCTTTTCATTGGATATGGCATATGATTGGCAAGCTCAAAGGCACCATTGACGAGATCGGCGACGACCATGTGCTGGTCGATGTGCACGGCGTCTGTTACGTCGCGCATTGTTCGTCCCGCACCCTGGCGCGGCTGGGGTCTCCCGGTGAAGCCATCGTGCTGTTCATCGAGACCTATGTGCGCGAGGACCAGCTGAAATTGTTCGGCTTCATGAGCGCGCTGGAGCGGGAATGGTTCAATCTCCTGCAAAGCGTCCAGGGCGTCGGTGCCAAGGTGGCGCTGGCGATTTTGGCCACCCTCACCCCTTCCGAACTCGCCAATGCCATCGCTCTCCAAGACAAACCCGCCATTGCCAGAGCCCCCGGCGTCGGCCCGAAAGTGGCGCTGCGTCTTGTCACCGAATTGAAGAACAAGGCTCCGGCCTTCACCGGGGATGCGGGAAGCGCCATAGGTCTCAAGCAGGAGCTTGGCGAAGGCGTTGCCTCCGCCCCGGTTTCCGATGCGGTGTCAGCCCTGACCAATCTCGGCTATTCCCGCGACCAGGCCGCCAACGCCATCGCCGCCGCCTTGAAAAACGGTGGTGAAGGCGCAGATAGCGCGAAGCTTATCCGGCTGGGCTTGAAGGAGCTATCGCGGTGATTTCCTTGCCTTTGGCAGAATTCCTTACTATTGTGAAAAAGTAAGGAGATCGATATGGCGATTTACGACAGTACTATCACGTCGAAGGGACAGACGACGATTCCGGCTGAAATCCGGGATATGTTGGGTTTGAAGCCCGGCGACAAGGTCCGTTATGTCACTCAGGGAAATCGGGTCTACCTGCGTGTCAAAAATGGTAATGCCATGCAGCTTGCGGGATTGCTGCACGATCCGTCCCGCCCGCCGATGTCTCTGGAAGAGATGGATGCGGCCATAGGCGAATCGCTCGCAGAAGACGACAGGAGAATTACGCGTGATTGGCATAGACACAAACGTGCTTCTGAGGTTTCTTCTGGCGGATGATCCCGAGCAATTCGAAGCGGCAAAAAACTTCATTTCCAAACGGTCGATGGACGATCCGGCCTTTGTCTCGCTGGTTGTCGTTGCTGAAATGGCCTGGGTTCTGAAACGCAGTTATCGTTTCACAAACGAAGATGTCACGAAGGTGCTGCGTCAACTTTTACCCTCGGAACAGTTTCTGTTTGAAGACGAAGATCGTCTCGACGCCATGATCGAGGACGAGATGTCACGCAATGACGACCTCTCCGACCGGATCATTGCCTATATTGCTGATCGCCACGGTGCCAGCCACACAGTTACCTTTGACCGAAAAGCCGCGAAAGCAATTTCTGGCATGGAACTCCTCACATGAGCGCTCAAAACCCTGTCCTCACCCCGGAAAAGCGCGGCGAAGACGTTGATTCGGCGCTCAGACCGCAGACCCTGGACGACTTTACCGGCCAGGCGGAGGCCCGCGCCAATCTGAAGATCTTCATCGAAGCCGCCAAGAACCGGGGCGAGGCGCTGGATCATGTGCTGTTCGTCGGCCCACCGGGCCTCGGCAAGACGACGCTGGCGCAGATCATGGCCAAGGAACTGGGCGTCAATTTCCGCTCGACCTCCGGTCCTGTCATCGCCAAGGCGGGGGATCTCGCCGCACTCCTCACCAATCTGGAAGAGCGCGACGTCTTGTTTATCGATGAAATCCATCGCTTGAGCCCGGCGGTGGAGGAAATTCTCTATCCGGCGATGGAGGATTTCCAGCTTGACCTGATCATCGGCGAAGGCCCGGCGGCGCGCTCGGTGAAGATCGACCTTTCCAAATTCACCCTGGTCGCCGCCACCACCCGGCTTGGCCTGTTGACCACGCCCTTGCGCGACCGGTTCGGCATTCCGGTGCGGCTGTCTTTCTATACGGTCGAGGAGCTGGAGCTGATCGTGCGGCGCGGCGCGCGCCTGATGGGCCTTGGCATGACCGATGACGGAGCGCGCGAAATTGCCAGGCGCGCCCGTGGTACGCCGCGCATTGCAGGCCGGCTGCTACGCCGGGTGCGCGATTTTGCCGAGGTCGCCCGCGCCCCTGCTGTGACCCGCGAGATCGCCGATGAGGCGCTCACGCGGTTGTTAGTGGACAATATGGGCCTTGATCAGCTCGACACCCGTTATTTGACCATGATTGCCGTCAATTTTGGTGGGGGTCCAGTCGGCATTGAAACCATTGCCGCTGGCCTGTCCGAACCGCGCGACGCCATCGAGGATATTATCGAGCCCTATATGATCCAGCAAGGTTTCATCCAGCGCACCCCCCGTGGCCGCGTGTTGACCGCGATTGCCTGGAAACATCTGGGCCTGATGCCGCCGAAAGACATGGAGGCCGCGCAGTTTCGCCTGACCCTTGAGGATGACGATTGATAACCAGACGGACATTTTTCAAGCTGCTGGCAGGCAGCGCCGCCGGTATCCTGTCGCTTGGCGGCTATGCTGGCGCGGTGGAGCCGTTGCTGCGGCTGGAAACCACCCGCTACAAACTCTCCCCACCCGGCTGGCCGAAGGGTCAAAGCCTGCGGATTGTCGCGCTTGCCGATTTCCATGCCTGCGAACCCTGGATGCCCGCCGAGCGGATCGCCCGGATTTGCGAATACGCCAACACGCTGGGTGGCGATGTCATCCTGCTGCTGGGCGATTACATGTCCGGCATGAAACTGGTGACAGGCGTGGTGCCACCAGAGCAATGGTCCAAAGCCCTGTCTGTGCTGAAAGCACCCTATGGCGTCCACGCCGTCTGCGGCAATCACGATTGGTGGCAGGATAGCGAGGCGCAGTTGCAACGCCTGCCAGAGACCATGGCCCATCGGGCACTGCGCAGCGTCGGTATCAATGCGATGTCCAACAGCGCGGTGCGGTTGGGGTCAGACGATCACCCCTTCTGGGTGGCCGGGCTGGAAGACCAGTGGGCATATCTGACCGGCAATCACCGGATGCGGGGATTAGACGACCTACCCGGCACGCTGGCCAAGGTGACAGACAATGCCCCGGTCATCCTACTGGCCCATGAACCGGATATTTTTCCCGCCGTGCCGGATCGGGTCTCGCTGACGCTTTCGGGCCATACCCATGGCGGACAGGTCAATCTGTTCGGCTGGACACCGGTCGTGCCATCGCGCTTCGGCTCACGCTATGTCTATGGCCATCGCGAGGAAGGTGGTCGCAATATCATCGTTTCGGGCGGACTTGGCTGTTCCGTCGCACCGGTCCGCTTCGGTTCACCGCCGGAAATCCTTGTCATCGATCTGGCATAAGGACGGGAACGTGCCCAAAGACAATCGCATTCGGATCAAGCAACAGAACCGCATCTTCCAGATGCGCATTGCCGGTCTGGCTTTTCGCAATGG
Source organism: Gillisella vitis (assembly GCF_021559775.1). Taxonomy (GTDB): domain Bacteria; phylum Pseudomonadota; class Alphaproteobacteria; order Rhizobiales; family Rhizobiaceae; genus Allorhizobium; species Allorhizobium ampelinum. The sequence continues at coordinate 2,555,647 of NZ_CP056047.1, forward strand.
ACATGTGCTGGTGCATCGCGCCGTACATGAAAAATTCTGGACCTTTCCCGGTGGCCGGGCCGAAATCGGCGAGACCTCGCAGGAAACCTTGAGCCGCGAAATGGCTGAGGAACTCGGTGTCGAGGCCAGGATCGACCGGCTTTTGTGGAGCGTCGAAAACTTCTTCCACTACGAGGGCCGGGATTGGCACGAACTGGGCTATTATTACCTGATGCACCTGCCAGACACCCTGCCCTTCCATGAGACGGATATCATTCACCGCATCCAGGATGGAAAGAACGCGCTGGAATTCAAATGGGCAAAAGCCACCAAACAAGCATTGACCGCTCTTGATATCCCGCCTTATTTCATCGCCGACGAGATTGAAAACCTGCCCCAAACCTCCCGCCATCTGGTGTGGGATGATGGAAATCTGGACGACAAATGACCGTTGAGCGCCACATGATCCGGCTGGATAAAAAGCCGCAACTGTTCACCTTCCGGGTGGCGGGCGTGATCCTGCACAACGATCATCTGCTGGTGCAAAGAAGCGTCAATGAAAGCTATTGGGCCTTGCCCGGTGGCCGGGCGGAAATTGGTGAAACCAGCGAGCAGACAATTATCCGCGAAATGCAGGAGGAAATCGACCGCACGGTGCGCATTGAGCGCCTGTTGTTCACGACTGAGGTTTTCTTTTCTTTTGATGATTACCGCGCCCACGAACTGGGATTTTACTATCTCCTGAACATGGATGTGCCCCTGCCCTTCCACAGGGATGATGTTGTCCATCGCGTGGTTGATGGTCCGACCGAGGTGCTGTTTCGCTGGGTGCCAGCAACCGCAGCAGCCTTTGCAGCTTTTGATATCCGGCCAGCCTTTCTGGGCGACTATATGAACCGTTTGCCAGAGCGCGTTGAACACTTGATTGTGGATGAGGACAGCCATGCCCATTGATCCCTGCCGCATCTTTCGCAAGATGGCCCGCAACAACACCCTGGCCAATGCGAGATTGCTGGGTGCCTGCGCGCAGCTTCAACCGGGTGAGTTTGAAGCGCCGCGCACAAGTTTCTTCCCGTCGATCAAGGCAACGCTCAACCACATTCTGACCGTCGATTGGTTCTATGTGGATGCCTTGGAAGGCGGCACCCTTGGTCCAGCGGCCTTTGACAATGAGGAGCCTTTTGAAACTGTTGACACCTTGCACAAGGCCCAATCCGCTGTGGATCAGCGTCTTCTAACCCTGTGCGATGCTCTCACCGCCGACGCGCTTGCCCAAGACGTCACAGTGCATCGCGGAACGAGGCTGCAAATTGAACGGTGTGACGATCTTCTCTTCCACCTGTTCCACCACCAAACCCACCATCGCGGTCAGGTCCATGCGATGCTGACTGGCACCAGCGTCAAGCCGCCGCAGCTCGATGAGTTCATAACAGCGACGGATTTCCGCGACCGGGCCGATGACATGCAGCGACTGGGCTGGACAGAAGCCGATCTCGGTCATTGAAAAGGCAAACTATGACGCATGAATTTTCCATTTCCGGCCAGCTGATCGAAGGCGGCCATCGTCTCGTCCAGCGGGTCTATTATGAGGACACGGATTTTTCCGGGCTGGTCTATCACGCCCGCTATCTGCATTTCCTTGAGCGCGGACGCACTGATTATCTGCGCTGTCTCGGCTGCGAACAGAGCGAGCTGATCCATGCCGATGAGGAAGGGCTGGTTTTCGTCGTACACCGCATGGAGCTGGATTTCAAAAGCCCGGCGCGGATGGATGACATCCTTGTTATCGAGACGATCACCGAAAAGGCCGGGGGTGCCAAGATGGTGCTGCGGCAAACCATTAATAGCGGTGACCGCAGGTTGATAGACGCAAAAGTTGTGATTGCCGTCGTTAACAAATTTGGGCGTCCGCGCCGCCTGCCGGAAACAATCGCCGAGAAGTTCCTCGGTTTCACGCCCGGCTGATAACCTATCGTTAACAATAATGATGTCTTACTAACCTTGCGGTGCTTTGTGCGCCGCACGCCTTCCTTTGACCAAATTTAGCGGCAAAAAGGCAAGCTGGGTGCTTTGGGGATGGCGGATCGCGTTGATGAAACGCCACCGCGCCTATCGGCACATCAGTATATAATACCAGGTCTCGAAGATGCTGACGCATCCTCGACTTGAAGAATTGAAAATATCTCAAATGCATCAAAAGCTTGAGATATTTTCAAGGGGAATACGAAGGGTCATCTTCAATGAGCCTTCGTATAAGTGCATGATCGATCACACTGCCTGATGGTGCAGAGATGATTGCATAGAAAAACGAATTTGTTACAGCGTTGTTTGCGCAAGCCCGCGTGATGCGCAAATAAAGCTGTAAATCCGCCCGGTCTCTTTACGTCCGGGCGTCTGGATTTTAGGAACGGTAGCGATGGAACAAGTAGGATTGGCAGCCGCAAGCCACGACGTCAGCCTTTGGGCCCTGTTCATGCAGGCAGGCTGGGTCGTGAAAATCGTGATGATCGGGCTTCTGGGCGCCTCCGTCTGGACCTGGGCCATCGTCATCGACAAATATGTCAGCTTCGCCAAGGCGCGCCGCCAGTTCGACCAGTTCGAACAGGTGTTCTGGTCCGGCCAGTCGCTGGAAGAATTGTATCGCACGCTGGCAGAGCGCAACAATACCGGGCTGGCGGCCATATTCGTCTCCGCCATGCGGGAGTGGAAGAAGAGCTTTGAGCGCGGCGCACGCTCGCCCATTGGCTTGCAGATGCGTATCGACCGTTCGATGGATGTCACCATGGCGCGCGAGGCCGAACATTTCGAAGCCCGTCTTGGCTCGCTGGCCACCATCGGTTCGGCTGGTCCCTTCATCGGCCTGTTCGGCACGGTTATCGGTATCATGACCTCGTTCCAGGCGATTGCCGGTTCGAAATCCACCAATCTGGCGGTCGTTGCCCCCGGTATCGCCGAGGCGCTGCTGGCAACGGCGATCGGTCTGGTCGCCGCTATTCCGGCTGTTATCGCCTACAATAAATTTTCCGGCGAAGCGGGCAAACTGTCCTCGCGCATGGAAGGCTTTGCCGACGAGTTTTCCGCCATACTGTCGCGACAGATCGATGAGAAGCTCCAGCCTCGCCAGGCGGCGGAATAAGGCTCCAGTCTAGAACGACTGGGCAAGGTCGGCGAAAGGAATTGATCAGATGGGCATGTCGGTAGGAGCAAATGGAGGCGGCGGTGGCCGCCGCGGCAGCAGGCGCCGGGGCGGCAAGCGCGGTCCGGTCAGCGAAATCAACGTCACCCCGCTGGTTGACGTGATGCTGGTGCTGTTGATCATCTTCATGGTTGCAGCCCCGATGATGACGGTCGGCGTGCCGATCGACCTCCCGGAAACCCAGGCCAGCGCCATGAATTCCGATACGCAGCCGATCACCATTTCGGTCAATCCGGCTGGCGAAATCTATTTGCAGGAAAGCCCAATCCCGCTTGAGGAAATCGTTCCCAAGCTCCAGGCTATTGCAACAACAGGTTACAATGAACGCATTTATGTGCGCGGCGACACGGCTGCTGCCTATGGCACGGTCATGAAGGTCATGGCGCGCATTTCTTCGGCTGGCTACAAGAATATCGGCCTTGTGACCCTGCAAGAACAGGACAAGTGATCTTTCGAAATGAAAGGCAGTCTCGTCACATCTGCGATTTTGCACGCAACGCTGCTGGCCATGGCGCTGGTGACGATTAGCGCGCCTGCGCCCATGCAAGTCGCCGATGTCGAGGCCCTGCCCGTCGATATCGTGCCGATCTCGGAACTGACCCAGATCCAGCAGGGTGATAAAAAAGCGCCGAAGCGCGAAAAATCGGCACCCACCCCGACCAAGAAGCCGAGCACCGTTCAGAACGCGGAAAACATGGGCGACAACGAAGTCGACATGAAGACCCCGCCGACGCCGTCGAAAAAGCCGTCGCAGCAGGAAACCGCAGCAGCTCCTGAAAAGGTCGACAAGGTGTTGCCGACGCAGGACAACGAAACCAATGACGTCAAGGAAATTGCCAAGGAAGAGACGGCGGTAGCCCCTTCCAAGGAAGCCGTGCCGGTGCCGAAGGACGTGCCGACCCCGACGCCAGAGCCAAAGCCGGAACCACCGAAGCCAGAACCGCCAAAGCCGGAGGCCAAACCCGAGCCGAAGCCGGAAGCAAAACCCCAGGAAGTCGCCAAGGCCGAAGACATTCCGCTGCCGACCAGCGTTCCCCTGCCCGCGTCCAAGCCGAAGCCCGAGCCGCCAAAGCCTGCGGAGACCAAGACGCCTGAGCCAAAGCCAACGGAGGCCAAGCCGAAGACCGAGGCAGCCAAGGCACCGGACGTTAAAAAGGCTGACAAAAACCAGCAGGCGGCCAAGGCGAAATCCTCCAAGGAAAGCGATTTCAACGCCGATGAGATCGCAGCCCTGCTGAACAAGACCGATGCTGCCGGTGGCGGTGCCAAGCGCTCCACCGAACAGGCGGCGCTGGGCGGCAAGAAGACCACGGGCGGCTCGACACTCAGCCAGAGTGAAATGGACGCCCTGCGCGGCGCGATTCAGAACAACTGGTCGGTGCTGTCAGGCATGGGCGATGCCCAGGGCATGGTGATCCGCGCTCATTTCAAACTGGACGAGAGCGGCAATCTGATCGGCGAGCCGGAAGTGACGGCGACCGGCGGATCGCCCAGCGCCCAGCAGGTGATGATCTCAAGCGCGCGCCGCGCCATTCTGAAATCCGTGCCGTTCAAGAACCTGCCCGTTGAAAAATACGATGCCTGGTCCGAGGTTGTCGTCAACTTCGATCCAAGCGAATTCATGTAAAAGCGAATTCATGCCCACACGAATTCATGTAGAAGCTGAAAGGCTTGCCCTTATGAAGACATTCTCACTCCTGCGTATCCTGATCGTCCTCGTCGGCATGGCGGGCGCCTTTGCCACGCCGGCCATGGCGCTGGTCGAGATCAATATCAATAAGGGCAATGTCGAGCCGATGCCGATCGCCATTCCCGATTTCCTGTCGGCCAATGGCATCGGCGCGAAGATCTCGGCCGTGGTGGAGGCGGACCTCAAACGCTCCGGTCTGTTCGCCCCGGTCAATCACGGCGCCTTCATCGACAAGCAGATCAATCCCGATCAGGCGCCCAACATGCAGAACTGGACGGTGCTGAACGCCCAGGCCCTGGTGGTTGGTCGCATTACCCAGGAAGGCGATGGCCGCTTGCGCGCCGAATTCCGCCTGTGGGATACCTATGCGGGCCAGCAGATGAGCGGCCAGCAATTCTATACCCAGCCTGAAAACTGGCGTCGCGTCGCCCATATCATCGCCGACGCGATCTATGAGCGCATCACCGGCGAAAAGGGCTATTTCGATACCCGCATCGTCTTCGTGGCCGAAAGCGGCACCAAGACCGACCGCAAGCGCCAGCTGGCCATCATGGACCAGGATGGCGAAAACGTCCGCATGTTGACCAATACCGCCAATCTGGTGCTGACGCCGCGCTTTTCGCCGAACCGCCAGGAAGTGACCTATATGTCCTTCGAGGGCAACCAGCCGCGCGTCTACCTGCTGCAACTGGAAACCGGACAGCGCGAAGTGGTCGGCAATTTCCCCGGCATGACCTTCTCGCCGCGCTTCTCGCCGGATGGTCAGCGGGTGATCATGAGCCTGCAACAGGACGCCAACAGTAACATCTACACGATGGACCTGCGCTCGCGCACCACCACCCGGTTGACCAGCACGGCGGCCATCGATACCTCCCCGTCCTATGCGCCGGATGGACGCCGGATCGTGTTTGAGAGCGACCGTGGCGGACGCCAGCAGCTTTACGTGATGAATTCCGACGGCTCCGGCCAGACCCGCATTTCCTTTGGCGAAGGCTCTTACTCCACTCCGGTCTGGTCGCCCCGCGGAGACTTGATCGCCTTTACCAAGCAATCGGGCGGAAAATTCTCTATCGGCGTGATGAAGCCGGACGGTTCGGGTGAGCGGCTTCTGACCACCGGCTTCCATAATGAAGGCCCGACCTGGGCGCCGAACGGCCGCGTGCTGATGTTCTTCCGCCAGGCCGCAGGCTCAGGCGGACCGCAGCTCTATTCCATCGACTTGACCGGCTATAACGAGCAATTGGTCAAAACTCCGAGCTTTGCGTCCGACCCAGCCTGGTCGCCGCTTCTCGAATAGCACTTTCATCGCCTTCCGGCTCCCGCCGGAAGGCGATTGCATTTGATGACCGGTCGTGAATTAAGTAAAGATTAACCATGACCGTTTGCTTCTGGTTAACCAGGATTGATTAGAGTTCGGCAACCACGATTGACACCAGTGTCAATCGGCACTGCTCACACGGACCGCCCAACCGGCTGCCCACCATCACTGCACAATGACTGCCCCACACTACTTGCAAGGAGATCGGCCATGAGCCGCACTGTAACCCCGGTAATGAGCCGCATGCAAAAGCTTGCCAGCAACCCCGCCATTCTCGCTCTCGCCATGACGCTGGCGCTGGCTGGCTGCGCTTCCAAGAAGAACATGCCCAATAGCGCGTCCGAGCTTGGCCTTGGCGGCGCAGGTGCTGCAACACCCGGCTCTACCCAGGACTTCACCGTCAATGTCGGCGACCGGATCTTCTTCGATACCGACTCAACCTCGATCCGCGCCGACGCCCAGCAGACGCTGGACCGCCAGGCTCAGTGGTTGCAGCGTTATTCGCAGTATCCGATCACCGTCGAAGGCCATGCCGACGAACGCGGCACCCGCGAATACAACTTGGCGCTCGGTGCCCGCCGTGCCGCCTCCACCAAGGCCTATCTCGTGTCGCGTGGCATTCCGGCCAACCGGATCAAGACGATTTCCTACGGCAAGGAACGTCCGGTCGCCACCTGCGACGATATTTCCTGCTGGTCGCAGAACCGTCGCGCCGTGACGGTTCTCGGCGGCTCTGGAATGTAATTCACGAAATCGTGCCTGCATTCATGACAGAAACAGGGCGGTCTTCGGGCCGCCCTTTTGTTTTCTTCACACTTTGGCCGAACTCGGTTGCTTTTTGCAAAGAACAGAGAAAAGCTTTATTGGCAGACATCGCAGGCTTGACGGTCGATATTCGACAGCAAAGCCTGACGGGCGCACATCAATCGGGCAATAACACGGAAAACAGGAACCACATCGATGAAGAGACTTGTCGTGGCCGGGATGGTGGGAATGACTGCAATTCTCGCCCCCCCAATCCTCGGAGTCCAAGCGGGCAGCAGTGCCTTGGCCTTTTCGCTTTTCGAACGCCAGCACACGCCGCCAGCGCCAGTCAGCGACATGCCAGTGCAGCAGGTCCAGCAGCAGGGCAGTGACATCGTTCAAGTCCAGCAATTGCAGGACCAGATCCGCCAGTTGAACGGGCGAATCGAGGACATGAGCTACCAGCTGCTGCAAATGCAGGAAACCATCCGTAAGGCGCAGGAAGACAACGAATTCCGATTCCAGGAGCTGGAAAAAAAAAGAAGTGACGCAGGCTCCCCCGGCCAGACCAGCCCGTCGGTAGCGGCGCGCCAGCCGGCTGGTGGCAGTGACGGTGTTGGCCAGATCATCGGAGAAACCGCTGGCAGCCAGGCAACAAGCCCGGCTGGCGGCGGGCGCTCCGCTGCACCCGGTGAAATGACGCTTGGCTCGATCGAAATGGACAACAGCGGCAATCCGGTCGGCGCCAGCGTCAATGGTTCGGCAGGTTCCAACGCCAGCACCCTGCCGGGTACGGCACCTGCCGGTCAGAGCGGAACCAAAACCGCGTCGCTCGGCGGCGAGCAGGATCTCTATCAGATCGCCTATAGCCATGTGCTGTCGGGTGACTACAAGGCGGCGGAAGGCGAATTCCGCGATTTCATCAGCCGCTATCCGAAAAGCGGCAAGGCCGCCGACGCCAATTTCTGGCTGGGCGAAGCGCAATATTCGCAGGCTCGCTACAAGGATTCGGCTGAGACCTTCCTCAAGGCCTACCAGGGCTACGGAAAATCACCCAAGGCGCCCGAAATGCTGCTGAAACTCGGCATGTCGCTGGCTGCCCTTGACAACAAGGACACCGCCTGCGCCACCTTGCGCGAAGTGAACAAGCGCTATCCCGACGCCTCCAAGGCCGTGCAGAACAAGGCCGCCAGCGAGCAGAAGCGCCTGGCTTGCTGATGCCGCCCGACACCGGTTTGGACACACAGCTTCCGGGCCACGACCGACTGGGCGATTTCATGACGGACACTCTATCCGCCGTCCCTCCTGACGCCGCCATTGCCGCTTTCCTTGACAGAATAAACCACCCCTTGCGCCTTCTGGTGGCGATTTCCGGCGGAAGCGATTCGACCGGCCTGCTGCTTGCCCTGCATGAACAGCTGCAAGCCATGCCAGCCAAAACCGTCACCCTTCACGCCGCCACCATCGATCACGGTCTTCGCAATGGCTCCGCCGCAGAAGCCGAAACGGTTGCAGCGCTTTGCGCAACGCTCGGCATTCCCCATGTGATTCGCCGCTGGGTAGGCGACAAGCCGAAATCAGGAATTTCCGCCGCCGCCCGGGCCGCCCGCTACCGGCTGCTGGCCGAGATCGCCAAAGAGATCGGCGCTGCTGCCATCCTGACCGGCCATACCGCCGACGATCAGATCGAGACCATCGCCATGCGTGAGAAACGCAGTCGAAACCCTAGGGCGACCGGCCTTGCGGGCATGGCCAGCTCCGTCCTGTTTGAAAATTCTATCTGGATCACCCGACCGCTTCTGCGCTCGCGTCGCCAGACCATCCGCGCATTCTTGCAGGACCGTGGGCATGGCTGGGTCGATGATCCCAGCAATGACAACCCCGCCTATGAGCGCGCCCGTATCCGAGCCAACCTCTCAACGGACCAGCAGCCCGGCCTGCCCCAGAATGAGCGCCTGTCTCTGTCGCAAGGAGCCGCCGCTTTAGTCTCCACCCATGCCACCATGCCTCTGCCAGGACTTGTCGATCTCGATAATGCCCTGTTCGAGGCACCCCGTGCGATCCTTTGCCATGCCTTGCAGGCACTGATTGCAACTGTGGGAGGCCAGCCGCATGGGCCTGGGCAGGATGCGCTTGTGCGGCTCATCGCCCTTTGCGAACAGCCACCTGGCGCCAGGGTGACACTCGGTCGCTGCCTTGCACATCGTCATCGCCACGGCATCTATCTGGTACGTGAAGGGCGCAATCTGCCGCATGGTATTGTGAAACCAGGGGAGACTGTGCTGTGGGACGGCCGCTGGCACATCAGCAATATCGGCAGGGCGGAAAGCCGGGTGCAGCCGGGCGAAACCAAAACAGATCAGACGTCCCCCACCCTGGCCACCTCACCCCTCCCCGCCTCGTCCCTGCCCGTTTCACTGGCGGCGCTGGCCCGCCAATCTCTCCCCGGGATCGGTCCAAACCTGCACGCCACGCCTGTGATTGCCCCCTACCAGGGGTTTCTCCCGGGGTTCGACTGGCCGCTCGCCGTGGCTTTGGCGGGTCTTTTCGACGCACCAGGCTTTTTATCACCCTGTTTTTAAATCTTATTGACGGAAAACGAAGTCGGGGCCGCGCTTTGCCTTGGCAAGGCGCTTCAGGAAACCTATGTTACTGTCCGACGATACGGCGTTTTCATGCGCCGAACATTTTTTCTGGGGAGTTCGATGAACCCAAATTTTAGAAATCTCGCGCTGTGGGCGATCATAGCTTTGCTATTGGTCGCGCTGTTCAGCATGTTCCAGACGTCTCCGTCGCAAACAAGTTCCCGCGAGATTCCCTATTCGCAATTCTTGCGTGAAGTTGATTCGGGCCGTGTTCGCGACGTGACCGTCACCGGCAACCGTATCATTGGCAGCTATGGCGAAAACGGCGCCGCCTTCCAGACCTATGCTCCGGTCGTGGATGACAATCTGCTTGAAAAACTGCAAACCAAGAATGTGATGATCGTTGCTCGTCCTGAGTCCGACGGGTCTTCCGGCTTCCTCAGCTATCTCGGCACTCTGCTGCCCATGCTGCTCATTCTCGGTGTCTGGCTGTTTTTCATGCGTCAGATGCAGGGCGGTTCGCGCGGCGCGATGGGCTTTGGCAAGTCCAAGGCCAAGCTTTTGACCGAAGCACATGGCCGCGTCACCTTTGAAGATGTGGCTGGCGTGGACGAAGCCAAGCAGGATCTTGAGGAAATCGTTGAATTCCTGCGCGATCCGCAGAAATTCCAGCGTCTGGGCGGCAAAATTCCGCGTGGCGTGCTGCTGGTCGGCCCTCCCGGCACAGGTAAAACCCTGCTGGCCCGCTCGGTCGCAGGCGAGGCCAATGTGCCGTTCTTCACGATTTCCGGTTCTGATTTCGTTGAAATGTTCGTAGGCGTTGGCGCAAGCCGCGTGCGCGACATGTTCGAACAGGCCAAGAAGAATGCGCCTTGCATCATCTTCATCGACGAAATCGACGCCGTTGGCCGCCATCGTGGTGCGGGTCTCGGCGGTGGCAATGACGAGCGCGAACAGACGCTGAACCAGCTTCTGGTCGAAATGGACGGCTTCGAGGCCAATGAGGGGATCATCCTGATTGCCGCCACCAACCGTCCCGACGTTCTCGATCCAGCCCTGCTGCGTCCGGGCCGTTTCGACCGCCAGGTCGTGGTGCCAAACCCCGACATTATCGGTCGCGAGCGCATTCTGAAGGTGCATGCCCGCAACGTGCCGCTGGCTCCCAATGTCGATCTCAAGGTTCTGGCCCGTGGCACGCCCGGCTTCTCCGGTGCTGACCTGATGAACCTCGTTAACGAAGCCGCCCTGATGGCTGCGCGCCGCAACAAGCGCGTCGTCACCATGGCGGAATTCGAAGACGCCAAGGACAAGATCATGATGGGTGCGGAACGCCGTTCCTCCGCCATGACCGAAGCCGAAAAGAAGCTGACCGCCTATCACGAGGCCGGCCATGCGATTACCGCGCTAAACGTGCCGGTCGCTGACCCGCTGCATAAGGCAACCATCATTCCGCGTGGCCGCGCCCTTGGCATGGTCATGCAATTGCCGGAAGGCGACCGCTACTCCATGAGCTATAAGTGGATGGTGTCGCGTCTGGTGATCATGATGGGTGGCCGTGTTGCCGAAGAAATCACCTTCGGCAAGGAAAACATCACCTCCGGCGCGTCTTCAGACATCGAGCAGGCCACCAAACTTGCCCGCGCCATGGTGACCCAATGGGGCTTTTCCGATATCCTCGGTCAGGTTGCCTATGGTGAAAACCAGCAGGAAGTGTTCCTCGGCCATTCTGTCTCGCAGAGCAAGAATGTCTCGGAATCAACGGCGCAGAAGATCGATACCGAAGTGCGCCGCCTGATTGACGAAGCCTATACCGAGGCCCGTCGTATCATCACCGAGAAGCATGATGCCTTCGTTATTCTAGCCGAAGGCCTGCTGGAATACGAAACCCTGTCGGGTGAGGAAATCAAGGCGCTGATCCGTGGCGAAAAGCCAACACGCGACAGTGGTGAAGATGGCCCAACCCGCAGCTCTGCGGTTCCCTCCACCGGTAAGAAGGACGCGCCTAAGGGCGGCGAACCGGAAGCCGGACTGGAACCCCAAGCGCATTGATCCGCCAAGTCTCGTAAAAAGACCTTGATATCGGTCACAGAACGAAAAGCCGCCCTTTGAACGGGCGGTTTTTTTATGTGGTAACGGGTTATAATCAATGTTGACGGTAATTTAAGTGAATGCGCCGTTAAAACATGCGATGAGCGATGAATGAACGGCGGACGGCCTGCGCACATAGGCATTGCCGGTCAATGCGATGCGTAAAAACAAAGAAAGAGCATTTCGCGCGCTAAAGACGGCGAAAAAGCTTTGGACCTCAGGAGACATCATGACACGACGTTATTTCGGAACCGATGGTATTCGCGGACAGTCGAATGTCTTTCCCATGACGCCGGATCTCGCCATGAAGGTCGGCATTGCCGTCGGTACCATCCTCCGTCGCGGCCAGCATCGTCACCGGGTGGTGATCGGCAAGGATACCCGCCTCTCCGGTTATATGCTGGAAACGGCGCTGGTGGCCGGTTTTACCGCCGCGGGCCTGGATGTGTTTCTGCTCGGCCCGATCCCGACACCGGCTGTGGCCATGCTGACCCGCTCGCTGCGCGCCGATATCGGCGTCATGGTCTCGGCCTCGCATAATCCCTTTGCCGATAACGGCATCAAACTGTTCGGCCCCGATGGTTACAAGCTGTCCGATGAGCTGGAAGCTGAAATCGAAGCCCTGTTGAACCAGGAAGCGCCCCTCCCCTTGGCCAGGGCTGAGGATATAGGCCGGGCCAAGCGCGTCGATGGCGACATTTACCGCTATATCGAATTCGTCAAACGCACATTGCCGCGCGATGTCACGCTGAGCGGGTTGCGGATCGCCATCGATTGCGCCAATGGCGCCGCCTATAAGGTTGCGCCTCTGGCACTTTGGGAATTGGGCGCTGAAGTGGTGACCATCGGCAACGAACCGAATGGTCTCAATATCAATCTCGAATGCGGCTCCACCCATCCGGCAGCACTGCAGAAGAAAGTCCACGAGGTGCGCGCCGATATCGGCATCGCGCTCGATGGTGATGCCGATCGGGTGATCATCATCGATGAAACCGGTGCGATTGTCGATGGCGACCAGTTGATGGCGGTGATTGCCGAAAGCTGGGCCAATGACCAGACTCTCAAGGGTGGCGGCATTGTCGCCACCGTGATGTCCAATCTCGGCCTCGAACGCTTTCTGGGCGGCAAGGGCCTGACACTGGCCCGTACCAAGGTTGGCGACCGCCATGTCGTCGAGCATATGCGCCAAAACCATTACAATATTGGTGGCGAGCAATCGGGCCATATCGTGTTGTCGGATTTCGGCACGACCGGAGACGGCCTGGTTGCCGCCCTGCAAATTCTGGCAGCGGTGAAGCGCACCGGCAAGACGGTCAGCCAGATCTGCCACCGCTTCGATCCCGTGCCGCAATTGCTACGCAATGTCCGCATTTCCGGCGGCAAGCCGCTGGAAGACAGTTTCGTCCGCCAGGCCATTGCCGATGCCGAAAGCGAATTGGCCCGCAATGGCCGTCTGGTCATCCGCCCGTCCGGCACCGAACCGCTGATCCGTGTCATGGCCGAAGGCGACGACCGCAGCCAGATCGAGCGGATCGTCAACGACCTGATCGGCGTGATCGCCAACAGCCGCGAAGCGGCGTAAAACCTCACCTTTTCACCTGAAAAAGCCCGGCTAAATCCATAGCCGGGCTTTTTGCATTGCGTTCTTTTCTACGCTTTCAACAGCGCGGCATGGATTGCATCAAGCGGAAAGCCTTGCCATCACCTCTTCCGAAACCTCGAAATTCGAATAGACGTTCTGCACGTCATCGTCGTCTTCCAGCGTCTCGATCAGCTTCATCAGCGATTGCGCCTTGTCTTCATCAACAGGCACTGTGTTTTGCGGTTTCCAGATGGCCTTGACGGATTCGGCTTCGCCAAGCGTCGCTTCCAACGCCTTGGAGACTTCGTTCATGTCCTCAAAACCGCAGATGATCGTGTGGCCGTCTTCGTCGCTGGTCACGTCTTCCGCACCAGCTTCGATGGCAGCTTCCATCACTGCATCGGCATCGCCAACGCTGGCCTTATAGGTGATTTCGCCAACCTTATCGAAGGAGAAGGAAACCGATCCGGTTTCCCCCAGTGCCCCACCAGCCTTGGAAAAGGTCGAGCGGACATTGGAGGCTGTACGGTTGCGGTTATCGGTCAAAGCTTCGACAATCACCGCGACGCCGCCCGGGCCATAGCCTTCGTAGCGGACTTCTTCGTAATTCTCGCCATCGACGCCCGATGCCTTCTTGACGGCGCGCTCGATATTGTCTTTCGGCATCGATTGCGCCTTGGCATTCTGGATGGCCAGGCGCAGGCGGGCATTCATGGTCGGATCGGGCAAGCCAGCCTTGGCCGCCACCGTGATTTCACGGGCGAGCTTGGAGAACATTTTCGATCGCACGGAATCCTGCTTGCCCTTGCGATGCATGATGTTTTTAAACTGTGAATGGCCGGCCATGGCACCCCTGCGACATCTGATTTGTGGCATCCTGCGGCATCGGTCGTGATCCGTCAGGCGCGCTTTAACGCTCTCTCTTTGCTGCATGATTTCGAACCGGATTGAGCTCGCTTGCTCATGCAGCCGCGAATTGGCGCCCTTATAAGGCCCTGTGGCTCGCCATTCAAGGGGGGCGAAGGTGCGAAGAGCCCTTCTGCCCTGGAACAATAAGGCTTTCCTTCCGTTGCCCTGCTGAAGAACACCAGCAAGAAGAGAGGAAAGCCAATGGTCAATCTCACGGAAGCCCGCGAAGAACCCGCCCGCCAGCTTTGGGAGGAAATCGAAGCCATTCACGCCGGCATGCTCGGCCTGGAAGGCTCCACCATGCATATGCAGCCGATGGCACCTTACGGAGATCCGAAAACCAATACGGTGTGGTTTTTCACCCGGACCGATTCAGATTTTGTCCAGAATATCCGCCCTGGCAGCCGGGCGCATTTCTGCGTTGTCGGCAAAAACCACGATTACCATGCCAGCCTGTCCGGCGTTATCGATGTGCGCCGCGATCCGAGCAAGATCGATGAATATTGGAGCTCGGTGGTCGAGGCCTGGTATCATAACGGCAAGAAAGACCCCGACCTCACCATGCTCGCCCTGCATATCGACGATGCCGAAGTCTGGGCCTCGACCGGCAATCCACTGAAATTCGGCTGGGAAATCGCCAAGGCCAATATTGACGGCGAAAAACTACCGGATGTGGGGCAGCACCACCATCTGACGTTTGCCTAACGGATTTTATGTGCCGTTTAGAAGCCGCTGAGCACCAGGATCAGCGGCTTTTTTGGCAGGCTGCGCATGGACACTGTCACGGCATTGGTCTCGGCAACCCTGACATCAAAACCTGGACCGAACATTCCAACAAAGTCATTCATAATAGGCCCGCGTCGGTGCATGGGCAGGATCAGCGCCGAGCGCAGCCGTTTTACCATTCGGCTCATACTGTCGCTGCCGAGCGTCAATCCGCCATCGACAGGCACCATCACCACATCCAGCCTGCCGATGGCGGCAAATTGCTTGTCCGTCAATTCATGATGTAGATGACCGAGATGGCCAATGCACAGGCCGGCGACCTCGAAAATGAAGATCGAATTGCCATTCGGCTCGAAATCACCGCCCCAGCTGCGGATATCGGTGGCCACATTGCGGATATAGGCATCGCCCACCACAAGGTTGTGGTGAACCGGCTCCCCCGGCTGCGCATCGTTCCAGCCATGCAGAACCTGGGCGATGCCGGGGTCGGGCGACAGCGTATAATGGCTGGAATGGGCCTTGTTCATCGTTACCACATCCGGCACCCGCGCGGAGCGCAGGTATCCGCTGTAATCGGTATCGATGGTCAAGCCCTGCGGCGTTTCGATTTCGAAGGTGGAATGGCCGAGAAAAGTGATGGTGACGTTTTCCGCCAGAGCCGCAAGGCGCAGCGGTCCTTTATCCGTGCCAGCGCTTACATATTCGGCGGGAGAAAACCGAGCCCCGGGAAGCTGCTTGGCAACCAATTGGCATTGGCTGACGGGAGGGCGGCTAACGGGAGGCCGTGCGGCAGCGCTATTGTCTTGCGCCAGGGCAAAGCCCGGAAGAACAGCAAGAATACCGAAAATCACCAGCATTCGCGTCATCATGCCCGCCTCAGCTCATGCCAGCGTTGCATCATGCACACCAAAGTAACCGAAGAATGCGCCGTATAAAAGCGCCGCATGGAATTTATGCTGAAATGTGACCGGCCCCATGGGATAGGGCATCGGGGTCGGTCTTGGCCGCTACTTTTGCACAGCCGCCCGCAGCTTATGGCGCAGGCCCGCCAGCCAATGGGCCATGCCGGTCAGGCTAAGGAAGGCGGGCGCGTTATCGGTTGGCGCGACAGCTTCCATGGAGACGCCAACGGAGGAAATATGGCCGGTTTCGCCGATATCACGGACGATCAGGATGATATGGCCGAGCCGGACCCGGTCGGCATATTCGGCCTTGCCGCCCAGGCGCGCTTCCATCAGTTCGCCAATGGTTTTTTGCCGGTCGGCCTCGTTCAAAAGCCCGGGTCCGTAGGCCGCATCCAGTTCGGCGGCGGGACGCGAGGGTGAAATGGTGAAGGTGCCGAAAAACTCGCTATCGTCATCATCGACAGGCGCCTTGCTGGCAAACAAACGGTCAAGCAGCCGCGGATAACCGGGCGCGATGAACAGATAGACCTGATCGTTTTCCCGCAGCCGGCCCGCATATTGGTAGCGCATGGATTTGCCATCGCGGATCACCAGCGATGGCATGGCCCAGCGCGGAATGCGCGCGCCGCTCAGCACCGGACTGCCCGCCACGACGCGATAGGACAGCAACTCGTGATGGGCGGCGCCCGGCAGATCCAGCTCCACCTTGTCGATAGCGCCGATGCGCGGCGGGATGATCAGGCCGAGCCGTTTGGCCATTGGCTTGATGGTCCAGCCCTGAAGCAGCAGCGAAATCATCACCACGATGAAGGCGGTGTTGAAATAGACCTCACCACCCTTGAGATCACCGAGGATCGGCAGAATGCCGAGCAGGATGGACACCGCACCGCGCAAGCCGACCCAGGAAATGAACCGCTTTTCCTGATGGGTATAATCGAAGGGAATGAGGCACAGCCAGACCGCTGCGGGCCGGGCGATAAACACCAGAAACAGGCCCAGAACCACCGCCGGAAACAGGATCTTGATGAAATGCGACGGCGTGGCCAAGAGCCCGAGCACCAGGAACATGATGATCTGCGCCAGCCAGGTCATGCCCTCCTGGAAGCGGGCAATGGAAGCACTGCCGGGGATTTTGCGGTTTCCGGCATAGATGCCCGCGACATAGACGGCCAGAAAGCCGCTGCCGCCGATGGCGCCGGTATAGGAAAAGATCACCATCGACATGGCCAGCACGATGATCGGCAACAGGCCGCGATCAATCGGGATTTTCTTGACGATCATCGCCATCATCGCCCCGCCGATCAGCCCGAGCGCCAGGCCCATGCCCATCTGCTCGACGAACATCCGCAGCAGGCTCCAATCGAGGCCGGTATGATCCTTGCCGGTGGACACCATCTGCACCAGCGCCAGGGTGAGAAAGATCGCCATCGGATCATTGGTGCCGGATTCCACTTCCAGCGAGGAGCGCACTTTGTCGCGGATATTAATGCCGCCAATCCGCAGCAGGAAGAACACCGCCGCCGCATCGGTAGAGGCGACGATGGAGCCAAGCAGCATGCCTTCCAGCAGCGACAGTTTTAACATCCAGGCGGCCAGCAGACCGAACAGACCCGCCGTCAACAAAACCCCGACTGTCGCCAGCATGATCGACGGCGCTGCCGCCTGTTTGAAGGATTGCAACGAGGTCGTATAGCCGGAATCAAACAGGATAACGGCCAGCGCCAGCGAGCCGATGGTATAGGCAACGGAATGATTGTCGAAATGAATGCCGAGACCATCGACCCCGGCCATCAATCCAATCACCAGAAACAACAGCAGCAGCGGCGCGCCAAAGCGAAAGGCGATCAGGCTGGAAAAAGCCGCAAACAGGATCAGCGCCGTCAGAACCAGCGTGACGATGTAGAAATGTTCCAACCTTGCGCCCCTTTCTTACCCCGTGCCCCACCACACAGTCCGGTACCCAACCCGGCGCTCAAGACCGCATGATCCGACACTGTGGCTGACGAAGAGACGGCAGAATCGCCTTGAATTCCCTTAGGAATACTATTCCCAGACTGGGGCGAAATTACAAAACGAAATATGGCGATAAGGGGGAAAATGGGGGTGGGGAAGAGTTCCACACTCAAAAGTCACTTTTTCGGGGATGACCGCAACCGCCAAGCTTGAATGGATATTTGGCCGACATTACATTCGGAGCCATCAACGGGACGGTGGGGTTGCATGCCTAAGAAGATTTTGACTGTCGGTTTTTATCTGGCAGGCGAGGACATAGAGTTTGCGGATTTCACTGAAAAGAAATCACTGCTGGATTGGGACATCGTGCTATTTCGGCCAGTCGTGTCGGATTTCACCAAGTACCAGTACGATAACAGCGAGTACATGGGGAAGTTGGCCCTCAACGATCGCAAGTCGTTCGAGATGCGCGAGGCGAACGCACATTGGCGGCGGGAGATCGCTCAGGCGGTCGAAGCCGGAAAATTAGTGGTAGGATTCCTCACGCCCCCTGTGGAGGTCTTCGCTGCAACCGGCGCGAAATCAACGTCCGGTACCGGCCGCAATCAGAAGGTTACTCGACACGTCGAGCAGATTACGAGCTATGATTGCTTGCCTGTTACGTCACACTGGACGGCAACACAGGGTACCGCGATGACGCTGGCCACTGGCGCGCGCGACTTGCTGGCTCCTTACTGGAAGCAGTTTGGGCAATCCTCCAAGTATAACGTGGTCTGGGACAGCAACGCCAAAGGTGTGTGTGTTCAGACTGAACACGGACACAAGCCTGTCGGCCTGTTTCTTAAGGGCAAGGTTTCCGCTGGCGCGCTTCTGCTCCTTCCGGACATGGATTTTATCGCCGAGAAGTTTTTCGCTGAGGATGAAGAGGAAGGTGAAGTCTGGTCCCCGGCAGGAGAACAATTCAGCGCGTCCCTGATTGGGGAAATTGTCGCGCTATCGAAGGCAATTGCCAGCGACGGTGAGAAGACGCCGCAGCCAGAATGGGCGTCGGCTGACGAATTCGCACTCGCCCCGGAGATCGAGCTTCGACAGCTGCTCCTCCAGGCAGAGACAGAACTGGAGAAAGCCCAGCGCGCCAAGGAAGAGCTATCCCGCCAGCTGGAGGATGCCGGGCAGCTACGCGCGCTGCTCTTCGAGAAGGGCAAGCCGTTGGAAGCCGCGATCATCGCCGCGTTGACGGTGCTCGGCTTCAAAGCAGAACCATATGAGGACGGGAAATCGGAATTCGATGCGGTCTTTGAGAGCGCGGAAGGGCGCCTTCTTGGTGAAGCTGAAGGCAAAGACAACAAAGCAGTAAACATCGAGAAGCTGCGCCAGCTGTCAACTAACTTGCACGAAGACCTGCAGCGCGAAGAAGTCCATCAGCTGGCCAAAGGCATTCTGTTCGGAAACGGCTATCGCCTGACGAAGCCGGGTGAGCGCGAGACTCAGTTCACCGACAAGTGCATCGCCTCGGCCACATCTATGTCATGCGGATTAGTGTCGACCGACCGACTGTACGCCGCCGCACAGTATCTTTCCGGCACTTCAGACGACGAATTTGCTCGCCGCTGCCGCGTGGCCATGATCGAAATGTCAGGCATCGTAAGATTCCCGGATGTTCCGGTCACCGCAGGCGAGGCTCCAGGTGGTATTCAGGTAAGCGTTGAAGTTTGATACTTCTCTGCGCGGAACAAAGACCCTAGTCCGCGCAGGTTAACATGCTGATCAATTTGCGACTTTTTAGGCGCGACTGGGGTCATTATTCGGCACCTATGGTGTGGTCAAACACGACGCCGAAACAGAAAATTGGACCATTCAAAGCTCGATTTTTCCAATCCTGTTTCCTGGCTGTTGAAAGGAGCCGAAGGACAGGGGCACTTTCGCTTTGTGGAAACGCCGCAGGAGTGCCGAACAACCGAAATGGAGGCGAAGCACCTTTGCATTCGGCCGCCAATGATCGGTTTGTTCCCTTCGTTGTCATCGCGAAGCGCTGCCGTTTCTGAAATTAGAAACGCCATCATTCAAATTATTCATCGGATCGATAAACGCGGGACGCTGGATTCTAGAACCCTCTGTAGTAGCATCGCTGGGATAAAATTCGGCCAGTGGCCGTATCCCTCGAAACGGCTTAGGAGTTTTGCTCAATGCCAATCTGGCCAGATCCGTTCACAGCAGAAGGTACCTTTGCATCCGTCGTTCCGCTGACGATGGAGCATCATGATGATCTGGTCGAAGCCACTGGGGACGGAGAATTGCATCGCCTTTGGTACACAAAGGTGCCTGAGCCAGAAAACATGGGTGCTGAAATCGAAAGGCGGCTTGGGCTGCGCACCATCGGCTCGATGCTCCCATTTGCCATTGTTGAAAAAGCGACAGGCAAAGCTGTCGGAATGACCACCTATATGAACATCGACGCCGCCAATAGGAGGCTAGAAATTGGTGCAACTTGGTACCGACAGTCCGTGCAGAGGTCACCGCTCAACACCGAATGCAAATTGCTGTTATTAGAGCACGCCTTTGAGGTCCTGAATTGCATATGCGTGGAATTTAGAACGCATTTCATGAATACCCAAAGTCGCCGAGCAATCGAGCGGCTTGGAGCGAAGCTTGATGGCGTGCTTCGCTCCAATATGTTGATGGCCAATGGCACCATCAGGGATACGGTCGTCTATTCGATCATCGCGTCCGAATGGCCGGCGGTTAAAGCCAACCTGAATTGGCAGCTCGAAAAACCCAGACCATAACGTCTCAACTTTTTTGCAATTGAATGTCCCAAAGTGAGTGGGAAGTAGCTGGGGCCGAACACGATAGCCTCAATCCCCCACCTCAGGGCGATCACCCAGCCCCCCCCTCCTCCCTCAAAAACCGCCGCACCCGCGCCAGCGCATCAGCCGGGTCGGATTTGCGGTGGTATTCTTCCAGAATGATCTGTTCGATCTTTTGCCGGGTTTCCAAACTTCCCCGCGCCGGTTCGTCCGGGGGCATCAGTCTGCGGCGGGCTTCTTCCAGGCGGTATTGAAGGTCGGTGGCGGCTTCGAGGATGGTGTTGTCGATGCCGGCTGGCGGGTCATCCGGTTGGGGTTCCAGCAGATCGTAGGCGACCGGGCGTGGTAGGTCTCGCCGCAGCGCTAGGCGGTAGCGTAGCAGCAGGGCCAGCACGCCCATTGCGAAAACCGGTGGCATGATGATGGCGATCGCCTTCACCCAATCGGCCATGGATTGCCATGTATCGAAAGCATCGGCCCAGACATTATAATCGGCCATCGTCCATTCCTCCCGTACTTGTGAGCCAAGCGATCACCGGAGGATTTAGCCCTCTGGTGATCGGGGAGTTCGAAAGCCGCAAACAGACGACTGCCTTGGCCTTTAAGCCGAAGCTCTGGACATGCACCAAGGCCTCCCCGACCATAGAAGGATGGAGAGTGGACCGTATAGACATAGTCCACCGCCTCAGCCACAAACCTATGGCTGAGGGGTGTCATTTAACGACCGACACCGGCCGCTGTTTGAGGAGTTTCGATACTCCAGGACCAGCGCGTTACAACTGGTCCCGCAACTGGTTTAGCGTATAACGGGTGGAGAGGGGAAGCGGATTTTGAGGGACTTCCGTTGAAATCATCAGGGACAATTGTGGAGGGTTAGGGTGTTGAATGCATGTCTGAAAATGACTGCATTCGGTATCGTCATGGCGGAGAGGTTGTGCCGTGAGGTTCACCCCCCCCCTCTGCCTTGCCAGGCATCTCCCCCTCAAGGGGGGAGATCGGCCCGGAGTTGGCCGCTCGCTTCCTATCGTCTGTACAAGGTTTGAAATTGAAGCCGTTCTTAAGGCATGGGCGCGAACGTCTATCCGATCTCCCCCCTTGAGGGGGAGATGTCCGGCAGGACAGAGGGGGGTGGCGTCACGTTAAACCCTTTGCGCCTATGCCAAACAAACAAAAAAAGCGGACAGGTTTCCCGATCCGCTTTCATCATATCATCCAGTCAGCGATGCTGCTTACAGTCTGTTCAAGAATTGCCGATGGCCTGGCGAAAATGGTGATTTCGAGAACCGGAGCGGAGCGTACTCAAGTACGTGAGCACCGGAAGCGCAGAAATTGCCATTTGCAGCCGGCCAGCGGCGATTATCGGACAGGCTGTCAGATCAGCTTGCCCATGGCGACGGCGGTGTCGGCCATGCGGTTGGAGAAGCCCCATTCGTTGTCGTACCAGGACAGGATGCGCACCAGCTTGCCGCCGTCCATGACCTTGGTCTGGTCGCCGGAGAAGGTCGAGGAATGGCTGTCGTGGTTGAAGTCGATGGAAACCAGCGGCTCTTCGGTATAGCCGAGAATGCCCTTCAACTCGCCTTCCGACGCTGCCTTGATGGCGGCGTTGATTTCTTCCTTGGTGACCGTGCGACCGGGGATGAACTTCAGGTCAACAACCGAGACGTTCGGGGTTGGGACGCGGATCGCCGAACCGTCCAGCTTGCCCTTCAGTTCCGGCAGAACCAGGCCAACGGCCTTGGCAGCACCGGTCGAGGTCGGGATCATCGACAACGCAGCAGCGCGGGCGCGGTGCAGGTCCTTGTGCATCGTATCCAGCGTCGGCTGGTCGCCGGTGTAGGAATGGATGGTCGTCATGTAGCCGCTTTCGATACCGACGAGCTTTTGCAGCACGTAGGCAACCGGTGCCAGGCAATTGGTGGTGCAGGAGGCGTTGGAAACGATCAGGTCGTCCTTGGTCAGCGTGTTGTGGTTGACGCCGAAAACGATGGTCTTGTCGGCACCATCAGCAGGCGCCGAAACCAGCACGCGCTTCGAACCATTGGCCAGGTGCAGCGATGCCTTTTCCTTGGCGGTGAAAATGCCGGTGCATTCCAGCGCGATATCGACATTGCTCCAGGGCAGGTCCTTGGGATCGCGAACCGCGGTCACCTTGATCGGCGCGCGGCCATCGATGATGATGCTGTCG
Source organism: Gillisella vitis (assembly GCF_021559775.1). GTDB lineage: Bacteria > Pseudomonadota > Alphaproteobacteria > Rhizobiales > Rhizobiaceae > Allorhizobium > Allorhizobium ampelinum. Next base: position 2,578,317 of record NZ_CP056047.1, read on the forward strand.
CCTTCGACCTTGACGGTCGAGGGGAAACGGCCATGGACGCTATCATAGCGCAGCAGATGCGCATTGGTCTCGACCGGGCCAAGATCGTTGATGGCCACGACCTCGATGTCGGTCCGGCCGGATTCGATGATACCGCGCAGCACATTGCGGCCGATACGGCCAAAGCCGTTAATGGCAACTTTCACAGTCATTGCATAACTCCCGCTTCTCGGATGGCTCCGGGCTGCTGGGTGGCCCCCGGAACGGTGATGGTCTGGAACGGCACGACGATGGCCAAGCGGTTCTCGCCTTGGGCAGCCCCAGGCATTGGGTAAAGGCACTCATGTGGTCAAGGCGTTCAGTCAAGCCCGAAGAGAAGCGGGCCCGCCAGACCCGCTCTTGAACCCTCTTCAGGAAAGCTTGGCTTCAGCCGCTTCGACAATCGCTTCAACGGTGATGCCGAAATGCTTGTACAATTCCTTGTAGGGGCCGGAAGCACCGAAGGACTTCATGCCGATAAAGGTGCCGTGCGAGCCGATGATCTCATCCCAGCCCTGACGGATCGCCGCTTCAACGCCGATCTTCACCGGGGCCGTGCCGATCACCGCGTTGCGGTATTCCTCTGGCTGCTCAAAGAACAGTTCGAAGCACGGCACGGAAACGACGCGGGCAGCAATGCCCTTGGCGGCGAGCGCCGCGCGGGCCTGGATCGCCAGCTCGACTTCCGAGCCGGTGGCAAAGATCGACACCTTGGCATCGTCAGCGCCGAGCAGCTCATAGCCGCCCTTGGCCGACAGATTTTCCGCCGAATATTCGGTACGGGCCGCGATCAGGTTCTGACGGGTCAGCGCAATGCCGGACGGACGATCCGTATGGGTCAAGGCGATCTGCCAGCATTCGGCCACTTCCGTGGCATCGGCTGGGCGGAACATCATCAGGTTGGGGATGGCGCGCAGGGCTGCCATCTGCTCGACAGGCTGATGGGTCGGGCCGTCTTCGCCAAGACCGATGGAATCATGGGTCAGGACGTGAATAACGCGAATGCCCATCAAGGAGGCCAGACGGATCGACGGACGGCAATAATCCGAGAAAATCAGGAAGCCGCCGGAATACGGAATGAGACCGCCATGCAGGGCGATGCCGTTCATCGCCGCCGCCATGCCATGCTCGCGAATGCCCCAATGCACGTAACGGCCGGAGAAATCGGTCGGCGTGATCGACGCAGTCTGGCTGGTCTTGGTGTTGTTGGAACCGGTCAGGTCGGCGGAACCGCCGAGCGTTTCGATCACCACGCCATTGATCACTTCCAGCGCATCCTCGGAGGATTTGCGGGTGGCAAGGGTTGGCTTGGTCTCGGCCAGCTTCTTCTTATAGGAGTCGATGGCAGCATCGAAACCTTCCGGCAGCTTGCCAGCGAAGCGGCGGGTAAACTCGGCCTTGTGATCGGAGCCTTCCAGACCCTTTTCCCATTCGGCACGTGTCGCGGCACCACGCGCACCGGCTTCGCGCCAGGCGTCCAACACATCGGCGGGCACGTGGAAAGGCTCATCGGCCCAGCCCAACGCCTTGCGGGTGGCAGCAATTTCGTCGGCACCGAGCGGCGAGCCATGCACCTTATGGGTGCCAGCCTTGTTGGGAGAACCAAAACCGATCACCGTCTTGCAGGCGATCATCGTTGGCTTTTCGGAAAGCTGGGCGGCGGAAAGTGCAGCCGAAATCGCTTCCGGGTCGTGACCGTCAACAGCCATCGTGTTCCAGCCCGAAGCGCGGAATCGGCCATGCTGGTCGGTGCTGTCGGCCAGCGAAATCGCGCCATCGATGGAAATGCCGTTATCGTCCCAGAGCACGATCAGCTTGTTGAGCTTCAGATGGCCGGCCAGCGAAATCGCTTCCTGGCTGATGCCTTCCATCAAGCAGCCATCGCCGACGATGGCATAGGTGTGGTGATGCATCAGATCGCTGCCGAATTCGGAAGCCAGCTTCTTTTCAGCAATTGCCATGCCGACGGCATTGGCAACACCCTGGCCGAGCGGGCCGGTTGTCGTCTCGATGCCCGAGAGATGGCCATATTCCGGATGGCCTGCGGTTTTCGAGCCGAGCTGGCGGAAATTCCTGATGTCGTCGATGCTGATGTCTTCATAGCCGGTCAGGTAAAGGACCGAATAGAGCAGCATAGAGCCGTGGCCAGCCGACAGCACGAAACGGTCGCGATTGGCCCATTTCGGCGCCTTGGGATCGAAATTCAAAAAGCGGGTAAACAGCACCGTCGCGACATCGGCCATGCCCATCGGCATGCCGGGATGGCCGGAATTGGCCTTTTCGACCGCATCCATGGACAGAAATCGGATCGCATTGGCCATCCGGTTGTGCTTTTCGGGAGAAATCATGACTGTTCCGCCTGTTCCGGGTCTCGATGGACGAACGCCGTTCGGGCGAACGTCAGAAAGTGGGTGATCCTTAACATCTAGGACGGGCAAGTCAATAAATTGAGGCCGGGTGATTGCGTGGAAGGCATATTTTCGGTTTTTGCCTTAATATTGATCATTGTCTCGTATTGATGCGCGCCATGGACGGCGACGGGTCTACTCGTCCACAAGCATGACACACCGAAAAGCTGGGGTTTGTTGACGCCAGCTACAGGCAATGACTAATGTCGCATGAGAACTATAGGGGCCAAGGGGTCGATTCGGCTTGCCTTTTGGAGTTTGTCAGGGAAAAATGAGGCCGGTTTTCCGAAACGACAAAGACGAGCACGAATATCTGGGACGACCAAGAACATCTGGAGGCTTTCCGGTTCGAACAGAGCCTGAAAACTTCATCAGCCGGGGCAGAGTAGAGATGGCGACGGATAAAGCGGAAGCCGCGCTCGGCGCATTGAAACAGGCCATTTCCGGCCTGGAAAATGCCATAGACATGCGACTGGAACTGCAACGCGCCAATGGCGAGGTGGAGCAAGAGGTGAAGCGCGTCCATATCGACCGCGCTCGCCTCGCCCAGGAGCTTGACCAATCGCAATTTCGCGCCAACCGGCTGGAAGAGGTCAATCGCGAAGTCTCGCGCCGCCTGGTGACAGCAATGGAAACCATCAGGGCCGTACTGGACCGCTAGGCCAGCCTCGCCTCACTCAGGGATCATTCGACAGACATGGCACAAGTCACGGTCACCATCGATGGAAAAGCCTATCGCATGGCCTGCGAGGAAGGGCAGGAAAACCACCTGACCGATCTGGCCAGCCAGTTCGACCGTTATGTCAGCCACCTCAAAAGCCAGTTCGGCGAAATCGGCGACCTGCGCGTCACCGTGATGGCGGGCATCATGGTGATGGACGAATTGTCCGAGCTGAAACGCCGGATTGCAGCTGCCGAAGCCACCTCCGCTGGCGCCATTGGCCGTGAAGACGACATCCTCGCCGCCATCATGGAATTGACGGAACGCCTCAACGGCCTGACCCGCAAACTGACCGAAAAGCCACAGGCTGCGGCCAGCCCGACGGAAAACCAGCACCACTGAAATAAACATGGCTGCAACCGCCAGCACCACTGGCGCAAGGGCCGGAAAGCGCCTATATCTGTCATGCGGTCTGCGCCTCTCGACAGGAACACACAATCCCTGGGGCCATACCCGATCTTGAGGGAGCTGTCCCTGTTCGGACCCGTGGGTTCGGACATACGGCGCCCACCTACTTTGTAGGCTCCCAGGATCGCAAAAATCCATCGGTTGCGTGGACCGCACTTTTCCCTTCTATCAGTTTTAGACGGTTTTGGCGCAGCTACCGCTTCGTTCAAAGCGGCTTGCTTTCAAAGCGGCGGGCGCGGCACAATGCATGGTATTGCTGCATAATTCCCGGAAACAGCCATGTACCAACCACCTCATTTTCGCCAGACCGACCACGAAGCGCTTTGCCAGTTCATCATGGCACAGCCGTTTGGCCTGCTGATCTCCTCTGGAAGCAGCGGATTGATCGCCAATCCCCTGCCCTTCTTCCTGTTGCGCGGTAACGACACGCAGCCGGACCGGCTGCTGGCGCATATGGCGCGGGCCAATCCGCAATGGCAGGCCATCGATGCAGGAGACGAGGTTCTCGTCGCCTTCATGGGCTCTGACCATTACATCTCACCCAATTGGTATCCCAGCAAGCAGGAAACCGGCAAAGTCGTGCCAACCTGGAATTACCAAGCCGTGCAGGTCAGAGGCATGGCAAAAGCACATCAGGACCCAGCCTGGCTGCTGGCGCAGGTCCGCCTGCTGACCGATCAGATGGAAGCCTCCGGTCCTCGCCCCTGGGCCGTCGATGACGCGCCGGACAATTTCGTCGCAGCCCAGATGCGCGGCATCGTTGGGGTCGAAGTGCAGATTTCTCATCTTGAGGGCAAGCTGAAGGCCAGCCAGAACCGGACCGACATCGACCGGCAAGGCGTGCTGGACGGGCTTGGCGAGCAAGAAACGCCCCAGGCCAACGCCATGGCCGCGCTGATGCGACGTGCCAAGAGCTGAGCCAAAAAGGGAATAACGTGGTTTGAGACCCTAGAGCAGCTTGGTTGAATCTGAACCTCATTGGTTCAAGACTTTAAGCGAAAGAAATATCGAGGCAGCTTCCATCCTGTCGAAACGATAGAAGCTGCCGCTACTGCTTAAAACTCTTCCCAATTGTTGCCGCCGGAGGCGCTGGAGGCCGCAGCGGCAGATGAGCCACCAGTGAAGGCGCTGGCCAGCTTGCCCATCATCGAGCGCGCCGGAGAACCGACAGGGCGGGAGCTGGGCTGGGCAGGTTTGATGCGCGATGCGGCCAAAGGCTTGGCGGCAGGCGCCCGTGACGCAGGGGCTGGCTGATGGTTTGGCGCCCAGGATGCGGCCTCACCCGGCACCTTGAACTCGGCAATCAGGCTGACCAATGTGGTGGCGCTTTCGGCGAGCTTGTGGGTGACGGCGGTGGTTTCTTCCACCATGGCGGCGTTTTTCTGGGTGAACTGGTCCATATGGTTGACGGAGGTGTTGATCTCCTGCAAGCCGGTGCTCTGTTCGCGCGAAGACGTCGCAATCTCGGCAATCAGGCCATTGATCATCGATACCTGTTGGGAAATCGCTCCAAGCGCATCGCCGGTTTCGCGCACCAGCCTGACGCCACCAGCCACTTCCGTCCCCGACTTGCTGATCAACGCCTTGATATCCTTGGCGGCATTGGCGGAGCGCTGCGCCAGTTCGCGCACTTCCTGAGCAACCACGGCAAAGCCCTTGCCCGCCTCTCCGGCCCGTGCTGCTTCGACACCGGCATTGAGCGCGAGAAGATTGGTCTGGAAAGCGATTTCATCGATGACATTGATGATCTTGGAAATCTCGCTCGAGGCCTGTTCGATCCGGCCCATGGCCGACACCGCATCCGCCACCACCTTGGACGAGCCTTCTGTGCTGACCTGGGCATCGGAGGCGAGAGCCGCGGCCTGTTGAGCACGGTCGGCGGCGCTGCGCACTGTGCCGGTGACCTGTTCCAGCGCTGCCGAGGTCTCTTCCAGAGAGGCTGCCTGCTGCTCGGTGCGGCTGGCCAGCGCGCCTGCGGCGCTGCGCATTTCATTACCGCTGGCCTCGACCGACATCGCCTCGTTGCGCAAACGGGCGAAGGCCAGGCTGAGATTGTTGACCGAATTGTTGAAATCGACCCGGAGCGGTTCAAGTTCAGGAATAAACGACTGGTCGATCCGCGTCGTCAGGTCGCCACTGCTCAAGCGGTTCATGGCAACCGCCAGCATATCGGCACAGTTTCGGATATTGGCGGCATCCGCATCCTTCTCAGCCTCACGCTCGGCCCGTTCCCGGTCGTTGCGCGCCCGCGTTTCGTTTGCGTCCTGTTCCAGTTGCAGCTTCTTGAGCGCATCTTCGCGGAAAACTTCCAGCGCCCGCGCCAGAGCGCCGATCTCGTTGCGCAAGCCCTGATGCGGGACTTCAACATCGGTCCGGCCATCGGCAAGACTGGATGCCGCCGCTGTCAGTTCCGGAATCGGGCGCATGGTCTTGCGGGTGATGAACACCATCAGCAGGAGGGAAACCAGCAAGGCGATACCCGCCGTAATCGCCACGGCTTGCGCCATCTGATCGCTGATACCGGCAATTTCGGCAACACGCACACCGGCGTAGAGAATGCCGATCACAGAACCGGAAGAATTGATGATCGGCTTGTAGATTGTATAGTAATCCGTGCCGAGAATGGCGGCCTGACCACGATACGTCTCACCCTTGACGAGGGCCGAATAGACGGCACCCGTTGGATCGAGCGGCGTGCCGACGGCGCGCTGGCCATCCGGCTTGATGATATTGGTTGTGCGGCGAATGTAACCCTTGGTCGCTTCATCCAGGGTAAACAGCGTCGCCGTCTGGCCCGTCATCCGGCCAATGGAATCGATCGTGTCATGATTGGCAAATTGCGCCGGCAGCGTCTGCGCCGAAATGCGTTCAACATTGCCATCCCGACCCCAGCTGACCTTCACACCAGGCACATCGCGCTCCAGCAACGTGGCCGCGACCCGCAGGCTGCTGTTCTGGCTGTCGATGGCCTGCTGCGTCACGCGCTCATGAACCTGCCGCGAAATCGTCCAGGCAACAGCGCCCAGAGATACAACCAATATCAGGGTCGTCACCACAGTGATCGTCCCGACCAGCCCGAAACGGGATAGAAATTTCATTGCCAAACCCTCAAATATTTATGGCCCCTTGAGCCTAAAATATTTGACGAGTGTTAAGGCAAGATTGTCACAAACCTTTCTCCAGCCCTTCACCGCCAAGGCCTTTACGTCCCATTCCAAGGGAAATAGCACCAATGCGGGACGCTTGCAGCGCGCATCTATCGGCAGAAAAGTGCAATTCTTTGATTATACAACAACATAAATACAAGACTAAATTAACTGCAACTAAAACGCAAATTGTTCCATCGTGACCTGCTCTTGCAAAACAAAGAGCGATTATGGTTAAACAACTGCTAACAAAGAGAGAACACATGCCCTTGGACAGTACAAAAAACCATTTGCGCCAACAAAGCCTTGCCCGTCGGGACGCTATTCCCGCTCACATTCGCGCCGATCATTCGGCCGCAATTGCCCATCACGGCGCCGGCGCCATCGAGATTGCCCCAAGCGCCATGGTTTCCGGCTTCCTGCCGATCCGCTCCGAAGTAGACACGCAACCGTTAATGGAGATGTTGCGCCAGCGCGGTGCCGATCTCTGCCTGCCCGTGGTTCTGGACCGCCAGACCATCTGCTTCCGGCAATGGCACAGCCAGGAATCGCTGATCGATACCGGTTTTGGCACACGCGGTCCCGGCCCCGACGCGCCGGTGGTCGATCCACAGGTCCTGCTGATTCCGCTGGCCGCCTTCGATCGGCATGGCAACCGGATCGGCTATGGAGCAGGCCATTACGACCGGGCGATTGCCCGTTTGCATCAGAAAGGCCTTGATCCGCTTCTGATCGGCATTGCATTTGACTGTCAGGAAGTGGCAGATGTGCCTTTCGAACCCCATGACGTCGCTTTGCATGCCATTTTGACGGAAAGTGGATACAAGAACTTCAAGACCTGACTGGATTTAAGGAATGCGGCTGCTTTTTCTGGGCGATATGGTTGGCAAGACAGGCCGCACGGCGGTTTGGGAAAAGCTGCCCGGCCTGGTCTCCGACCTGAAACTGGATTTCGTCATCGTCAATGGCGAAAATGCCGCTGGCGGCTTCGGGATTACCGAGGATATTTTCCTCGAAACCATCAATGCCGGCGCCGATGTCGTCACCACGGGCAACCACGTCTGGGACCAGAAGGAAGCGATCACCTTTTCAGGCCGCCACGACCAGTTCCTGCGCCCGGCCAATTATCCGGCGGGGACACCCGGCAAAGGGTCTGGTCTCTATTATGCCCGCAACGGTGCGCGCGTGCTGGTCGCCAATATCATGGGCCGGGTCTTCATGCATCCAGAGCTGGACGATCCGTTCAAATCGGCGGAAACCATTCTGGCCGCCTGCCCCCTGAAGGAACAGGCCGACGCCATCATCTTCGATTTTCATGCCGAGGCCACCAGCGAAAAGCAGTGTTTCGGCCATTTCGTCGATGGCCGCGCCAGTTTCGTGGTCGGCACCCACACCCATGTGCCAACCGCCGACCATCAGATTCTCAATGGCGGCACCGCCTATATATCGGATGCGGGCATGTGCGGCGACTATGATTCGTCGCTCGGCATGGAAAAGGAAGAGCCGCTCAACCGCTTCATTTCGAAAATGCCCAAGGGCCGGTTCGAAGCCGCCCACGGCCCAGCGACAATCTGCGGCGTCGGCGTCGAGATTTCCGACAGCACCGGACTGGCTGAGAAAATCGCCCCTTTGCGCATCGGCCCGCGCCTCACGGAGACCATACCCGCTTTCTGGGCTTGAAGCCTTCGGCTTCATATCCTGATTGCGCCGGGCAACAGCCCGATCAATCTTGCCTCCTGCCGAGACCGGTGTAAGGTCCCGCGCAACACCGTAACGACAGTCAACACGGGAAACTCACCATGCCTGCTTTCAAGACACTTGACGATCTCACCGATATCGCCGGCAAGCGCGTACTGTTGCGCGTCGACCTGAACGTGCCCGTCTCCGGCGGCAAGGTGACGGATACGACCCGCATCGAGCGCGTCGCCCCGACCATCAAGGAACTGTCGGCCAAGGGCGCCAAGGTTATCCTGCTGGCCCATTTCGGTCGTCCCAAGGGCGAGCCGGTTGCCGATATGTCGCTGTCCCAGATCATTTCCGCCGTCGAGGAAGTGCTGGACCAGGCGGTCGCGTTCGGCGAAGACTGCGTTGGAGAGCCAGCCGAAAGGGCCGTTGCCGCCCTGAACAACGGCGATATCCTGCTTCTGGAAAATACCCGCTTCCACAAGGGCGAGGAAAAGAACGACGCCGACTTTACCGCAGAACTCGCCAAGAACGGCGACATCTATGTCAATGACGCCTTTTCCGCTGCCCACCGCGCCCATGCCTCCACGGAAGGGCTCGCCCATATTCTGCCTGCCTATGCAGGACGCACCATGCAGGCCGAGTTGGAAGCGCTGGAAAAGGGCCTCGGCAAGCCGACCCATCCGGTGGTCGCCATTGTCGGCGGCGCCAAGGTTTCCTCCAAGATCGACCTGCTGATGAACCTGGTCAAGAAGGTCGATGCGCTTGTCATCGGCGGTGGCATGGCCAATACATTCATCGCCGCCCAGGGGATCGATGTCGGAAAATCGCTGTGCGAACACGATCTGGCCGCGACCGCCAAGCAGATCATGATCGAAGCGGAAACGGCTGGCTGCACCATCGTGCTGCCGGTCGACGGCGTCGTCGCTCGCGAGTTCAAGGCCAATGCCGCCAATGAGACCGTCAGCGTCTCAGCCATTCCAGCCGACGCGATGATGCTGGATGTCGGTCCGAAATCGGTAGCGGTCGTCAATGACTGGATCACCAAGGCGGCGACGCTGGTCTGGAACGGCCCGCTCGGCGCTTTTGAGATTCCTCCCTTCGATACCGCCACCGTCTCTGCCGCAAAACATGCCGCAGAGCGCAGCAAGGCTGGCAAACTGGTGTCGGTGGCTGGCGGCGGCGACACTGTCTCGGCGCTCAATCATGCTGGCGTCGTCGATGACTTTTCCTATGTCTCGACCGCAGGCGGCGCTTTCCTGGAGTGGATGGAAGGCAAGGAACTGCCCGGTGTCGCCGTATTGACCCGTCCAGCTTAACAACCTGCGAAAAAATTCAGGTGGGGCATGGAACATATGCCGCACCTGAATTTCTTTTAAAAAAGATTGAATTTTAAAACGATTGAAGTGATTTCAATCGTTTCAATGACTTAACGCCCCATTTTCCTCCCGAACAACATCTGTTACGCGATATCTAGTGGTAACGTTTTTGGGAGCATAGGACATGAGTGAGAGACTTGAAGACATCGCCGTCAAGATGATGGCCGATGGCAAGGGCCTTCTGGCAGCGGACGAGTCCACGTCCACCATCAAGAAGCGTTTCGACACGATTGGCCTCGAATCGACCGAAACCAGCCGCCGCGACTACCGCGAAATGCTGTTTCGCTCCGACGAGGCGATGAAAAAATACATTTCCGGCGTCATTCTTTATGAAGAGACCCTGTTTCAGAAAGCAGCCGACGGCACGCCTTTCGTTGATATCATCAAGGCCGCAGGCTCCATCCCCGGCATCAAGGTCGATACCGGCGCCAAGCCAATGGCCGGTTTCCCGGGCGAAACCCTGACGGAAGGCCTGGACGGGCTGCGTGAGCGTCTCGCCACATATTACAAGGCCGGTGCCCGCTTCGCCAAGTGGCGCGGCGTTATCGCCATTGCCGATGGCCTGCCGACCTGGGGCTCGATCAAGGCCAATAGCCAGGCGCTCGCCTATTACGCCGCCCTGTGCCAGGAAGCAGGCATCGTGCCGATCGTTGAGCCGGAAGTGCTGATGGATGGCGCTCCGGGCACCCACGACATTGCCAAATGCGCAGAAGTGACGGAATGGGTGCTGCGCACCGTGTTCCAGGATCTCTATGATGCCCGTGTCAATCTCGAAGGCATGATCCTGAAGCCCAACATGATCATCGACGGCAAGAATGCCCGCAAGGCCTCCGTCGACGAAGTCGCAGCAGCGACCGTCAAGGTGCTGAAGGCGACGGTTCCTTCCTCCGTTCCCGGCATCGCCTTCCTGTCTGGCGGCCAGAGCACAGAGGAAGCAACCGCCCATCTTTCCGCGATGAATGCCGGTTACGACATGCCCTGGACCCTGACCTATTCCTATGGCCGCGCCCTTCAGGATAGCGCTATTAAAACGTGGGGCGGACGCAGCGAAAATGTTGCCGCTGGTCAGCGTGCCTTCACCCACCGCGCCCGCATGAACAGCCTGGCCGCGACTGGCACCTGGAAACAGGACCTGGAAAAGGCCGCTTGAGGTCAAGCATCGAACAGATTTGATCCTGCATCTTGAAGCCCCGCTGCACCCGGCGGGGCTTTTTCTTGTCACCCTGACAGGATTTCATCTTCATTTCGGCGACGCCACTGCTATCGAGATCACGGTTGTTCATTACGTATCACCTACAAGGAGGCCAACCATGATCTCCGTACCTTTCATCACGCTTGACGTCTTTACCGTTGAGCGGTTTCGCGGCAATCCTCTGGCGGTCATTCTCGATGGGCGAGGGCTGTCGGATGCGACGATGCAGGCCATTGCCGCCGAATTCGGCTATTCTGAAACCACCTTCGTCCTGCCTCCGGCAGACGCGGCCAATACCGCGCAGGTGCGGATCTTCACGCCTGTCATGGAAATACCTTTTGCCGGTCATCCCAATGTTGGCACAGCCATCGCCCTTGCCGGACAATCAACCTTGTTCGGCCAATCCCTTGGCGACGATCTGCGCTTTGAGGAACAAGCTGGCCTCGTCACCGTTCAGCTGAGCCGCGATGACAATGGTCTGGTGAATGCCCGCATTCGTGCGCCCCAACCGCTTTTCGTCAGCGGCCCGGTGGCAACAGCCGATCTGGCCGCCGCCATGTGCCTGGCTGAGAGTGACATTCAAACCGCAAACCATGCGCCAGCCTTTATTTCCGTCGGATTGACATTCATCGCAGCGGAGTTGACCGATCTCGCCGCCCTTGGCCGCAGCGAGCCTGATCTTGCCGCTCTCGCCCGTCTGGTCGAAATCCATGCCGACCAGGAAACGGATGGCGCAACCTTCCTCTATTGCCGAATGTCGGAAAACCATATCCGCGCCCGGATGTTTTCGCCTTTCGACAATGTTGCGGAAGATCCGGCGACCGGCAGCGCCTCAGCGGCACTTGCCGCCTATCTGGCGCAGCAGGCACCAGAAGCGGATCTTGACCAGACGCTGGTCATCGAACAGGGTGTTGAAATGGGTCGCCGCAGCCTGATAACAGTCACCGTGCAGAAAGTGGGCGGCAACGTCATCCGAACCGAGATTTCAGGACACGCTGTGACCGTCATGCAGGGAACACTCAGCATTGATCGTTGATCCACGCCATACAGAAACGGAAAACCAGCAATGCAATCAGGTCTGCGGGACGTATGGAAGCACCTGATCCCGGACGTGACGCCGATCAGTTCTTCAGAACAGGCCCGCTCCGCCCTCGGCGCAACGCTGGGCATTCTGGTGACTGGCGTCATCAGTGCCTTTTTGCTGGGATATTTTTTACCGGAGCAAGCTGCAAGCCTGCCGGTGCTGATCGCGCCGATGGGAGCCTCCGCCGTGCTGCTGTTTGCTGTCCCCACCAGTCCGCTTGCCCAACCCTGGTCAATCCTGGGCGGCAATCTTTGCGCCGCACTGATTGGTGTAACCGTGGCGCAATGGGTGCCGGATCTGCTGCTTGCCAGCGCGCTGGCCATCGGCGGTGCGATTGCCGCGATGATTGCGCTGCGCTGCCTGCATCCGCCAAGCGGCGCCATCGCGCTGACTGCCGTGCTCGGCGGTCCGGGCATTCATGCGCTCGGCTATAGCTTCGTGCTCTGGCCGGTGGCTTGCAACTCCCTGCTGCTTCTGGCCAGCGCGCTGCTCTATAACCGGCTTGCGGGCCGCCGTTATCCGCATCGCGCCAAGCCTGCTTTGCCGCAAACGCCCGGCATTGCTGATACCACAGGCTTCCAGCGTCGCGATCTCGATGACGTCCTGAAGGATTACGATGCCTTTCTCGACATCGACCGCGACGATCTGGAGGATATCCTGCGCCGCACCGAGCTGCGTGCCTATCGCCGTCGCAGCAGCCATACGACCTGCGGCGCGGTGATGATTGCGGGCATTGCCGCCCTCTCCCCGGATACGACGCTGAGCGAGGCGCTGCACCGCCTGCGCCAAAGCCGCGTCAAGGCGTTGCCGGTGACCGCCGAAGACGCCACCATTCTCGGCATCGTCACCCAGACTGACCTGATGGACAAGGCAAGCTGGTCACGAGGCAAGCCGATGATCGGTCTTGGCCGGCGGCTGGCGCTGGCCTTGCAAGGCGCCTCTGCGCCAAACGGCACGGTCAAGGACATCATGACCACACCAGTGTGCACCGTCACGCCAGATGCACCGCTATCTGAAGCCATCGTCACCTTCGCCGAAGCGGCCCTGCATCATTTGCCTGTCATCAACGCCCAGGCAAAGCTGATCGGCATGATCGCCCAAACGGATGTCTTGATGGCCATGGTGCAGGCGTCGAACCAAAAAGCAAGATAGGAAAAATCCTTGAGAAGAACGCTTCGTATCAGGCCAGCAGCAAATTAAGGCCATAAAAATTCGCTTCCATTCGCTTATGGGCGGTCCTGCTTTGGAGGAGAGGCGATGCTTTTTGTGATGGCAATCATGTTGGCTGCGGCACAAACGCCGGGCTTGCCTGCCCCGTCAACCACCTGCGCGCAAGCCAAGGCGACCGATACCGCGCCAGCAGATCAACTCGAACTGCTGGACCAATTTAGAGCTCATCTTGCCAAGGCCGATCTGGAACGATTGGATCAGGCGCTTCCACGCAGCAGCAATGGTGGGATTGCCCAATGCGATGCTGTCGAGGGAAGTCGCGCATCATGCGAGGTGACGGCCTATATGCCCGCAATTGAAAACACTGGACTTATGGCACAATTTCTCGCCTTCCTCTGCCCCAAGAAATTCTGAATGCAGTCATCCACCATAGTTGGTACACGGCGCTGTCGGCAGCGTACAAATTTGCAGCGGTTTTACGATAAAACACAGACCTCAAGCATGAAAAGCAATCCTAAAGCTCGCGCCACATCTTAAGGCCGCACCAGCAGCGTGACGGTCCAGATGATAAAGGCCAGTACGGCAAGCTTCCAGAAGTCGCTGCGCTTTCGAAGGAATGGCAAGCCGAGCGGCCGGATCAGTTGCACGGCCATGGCCAGGATCAGAAAGGCCGATATTGCCTTGTTCATGTCTTTGGTCGCTACCTCTACGAAGCCAACGCATTTTAGCAGGAATGAAGCGCTTGTCCTCGGTCATACTGATATCACCGGGCAAAGGGAAGCAGGCTTTGCTTGGCCATCATCTGGCGGTTTGCGCCATAGCCCATAAATAGCTGGAAAATCACCTGCTGTAACGTCGCAGTAACAACAGTTTGACATATTTCATAAATCGACCCCATTCCGGGGAATAATGGCCCCACGCATTCCGCGCCCTGCCACGCTTGGCCTTCGCCTCGACCCGTTCCGAAGTGATTTGCATGACCCGAAATCTGTTTCCCGTCCTCTCCCTCCTGCTTGGCACGCTGTTCCTGTTCCTCGGCAATGGTCTGCACGGACTGCTTCTGCCGGTGCGCGGTTCCTTTGAAGGCTATTCCAACGAGGTTCTCGGCCTGCTCGGTACGTCCTGGGCGGCGGGCTTTGTGCTTGGTTGTTTCATTGCACCCAAGCTGGTGATGCGGGTCGGCCATGTCCGAGCATTTTCCTGCTTCATCGCGATCATCGCCATCATTTCGCTGATCACCGGCCTGGTCGTCGAACAATATTCGTGGGTCGCCCTGCGAACGCTGACCGGCTTTTGCACCGCCGGCACCTCGATGATCATCGAAAGCTGGCTGAATGAGAGGGCCAGCAATGAGAGCCGTGGCTCGATCTTTTCCTTCTACATTTCCGTCACCCTATTCGGGGTGGTTGGCGGCCAGATGATGGTGGCCTTCGGCAATATCCACACGCCAACGCTGTTCATGATCTGCGGCATTCTCTATTGCCTGGCCATGCTGCCCACCACCATGTCCAACGCCGCCTCCCCGCAACCGTTGAAATCCGTCAAGCTGGATCTGCCAAAACTCTATCGAAATTCGCCGGTGTCCTTTGTCGGTATTCTGCTGATCGGCATCGCCAATGGTGCCTATGGAACCTTGGTGGCGGTGTTCGGCGCCCGCGTCGGCCTGCCGGATGTGATGATCGCCAGCATGTTGAGCATCACGATCTTTGCCGGTGCTGCCGCCCAGTTTCCGGCTGGCCGTCTGTCCGACCATACGGACCGGCGTTATGTTCTGGCTGGCATTGGCTCGGTCGCCCTGGTGGCGGCCCTGCTGCTTCTGGTGCTGCGACCGCAGACCGCCGTTTTCCTGATCCCGCTTGTGGCGCTTTATGGGGCCGCAGCCAATTCGCTCTATCCGATTGCGGTCGCCCACGCCAATGACTTTGCCGATAGTGGCGATTTCGTCAAAGTGTCCGGCGGCTTGCTGCTGCTGTTTGGTATCGGTACGATTATCGGCCCGACCATCGGCGGCCCTGTCATGACATGGTTCGGTCCCTATGCATTGTTTGGGGTCACCGCCACCGCCCATGCTTTGCTGGTTGCCTATGCGATTTTCCGCAGCCGGTTACGCCCCACCCTCACCTCCGAGGAAAAAGAGAATTTTTCTACCGGCCATGGCCCGGTCTCGACCATGATGGCCACCCCGCAATCGGCAACACTTGACCCAAGAGCTGAACGCATGGACATCAGTGGTGAAGAGCCAGCAAACAAGGAGGCATAAGCGATGATGGAAGACCCGGACCGGCCGCGCAAACCACCGGAACACGAGATCGGCTGCGACCTTTCTCTCCTGTCGGCAAGCGAATTGGAGACGCGAATCACTTTGCTAAAACAGGAAATCGCCCGTCTCGAAACGGAAAAATCCAGCAAGATGGCGGGAAAAGCGGCAGCTGAATCGCTGTTTCGCCCTTTAAAGTAGCAGGCTATGGTTCAAAATATTACAGCTGCGCACAATGGTAAAGATCGGGCCGGGAACCCTCGCATGCGGCGGCAAGCAACGCCGTTTTGATCTATCGCGATGCAGTATTAACGCAATATTAAGCATTTTATGCGAATGTATAACCTGTCCGGTTCTTCTGGATTCAGACGGTTTCACCAAATGGCGATTTGGTCTGATTTTTCTCCCTGTTTTACCTTGAGAGCCGCTTTTGCGGCTCTTTTTTTATGCCTTTCGACTTTACCTAAAACTGTGGGAATTAACCCTTTCTTAAGAAACGACTTGCGCATTTGGGGTATTGGTAGCATCGTTCACCCATGGAATTGGCGCTGGACTTCGTTAACCGCCGCGCTACGTCAATAAGTGATGCGTAAGACAGGGAAAATGTCGATGTCGGAACTTGGATTGAATACGGTCAGCTTTGCCGGGCGCGCTGCTTCGTCGTCGCAGTTCAAGGCGACCTATGCAGAAGGCATGGGGCTGGTCGAAGAAACCGCCGCATATCTCGACGGCCCCGGTCGTTCGGCTGCAAAGGTTCTGCCCCGCATGGCCTCCGTGCTCTATGCAGCCGAATCCATGCGCCTGACCACACGCCTGATGCAGATGGCCTCCTGGCTTCTTTTGCAGCGCGCGGTCAATAATGGCGAAATGTCGCGCGACCAGGTGATTTCTGAAAAGAGCAAGGTCCGTCTGGACGGCTTCAACGTCGACCGCAATGCGCCAGGCTGGAACGATCTGCCGGAATCCTTCCGCGACCTGATCGAACGCTCGCTGCGCCTGCAAAACCGGATCGCGCTGCTTGACCGCGAAATCTATCGCCCGAATGACGCATCCATCGTGCCGGACAATGAGAACAGCGTCCAGGCCCAGTTGAACCTGCTGCGCACGGCCTTCAACGCCAATTGATGTTTTTTCAATAATCAGGTCACAGGCAGCCGGACGGCGCTGCATGTTGACATCGGATTTCTAAACCCGGCTCTGCCCAGCAGTGCCGGGTTTTTCGCGTAAAATCCGATGTGCCAAAAAGGCGCTGAAAATCAGCCCAAACCAAAAAGGCCCGGTCTTGTGACCGGGCCTTTTTGGAAAGACATACAAGCGATGACTTAGAGGCCGAGGCCGCCGAAACGCTTGTTGAACTTGGAGAGACGGCCGCCGCGGTCCATGAGCTGCTGGTTGCCGCCGGTCCAGGCCGGGTGCGACTTGGAGTCGATGTCGAGGTTCATGACCTGACCTTCAGTGCCCCAGGTCGAAAATGTTTCGTACTCGGTGCCATCGGTCATGACGACCTTGATCTTGTGGTATTCGGGATGAATGTTAGCCTTCATGACGGTCTTCCTGATGTGCCGGGGGGTCTATTTGCCGCAATTGCGTCAGCCGACCCAATTCAATACATGAAGCCGGAGACTGGTAATGTCGCGGGCTTCCCAATTTGATGGGCTGCCTATACATGAAGGTCGCAGGGATAACAAGGCCCCCAGCGCATAAGCTGGGATGGCAGGGGCGGAGTACGGATCAGTGTCGGAAAACCAAGAACACCAGGCAAAATCGAGCCGTAGCCTGAAGCCTCTCGCCAGGCTTAACCCTTACCTGATGCGGTATCGCGGCATGGCATTGGCCGCCTTGGTGTTTCTGGCTCTGGCTGCCGTCACCACGCTGGCGCTACCGCTGGCCGTGCGCCGGATGATCGACCACGGCATGGCCTCTGCCGATGCCGGCTTCATCAACAAGTATTTTGCCATGCTGATCGTTCTGGCGCTGATCATGGCCGCTTCCAGCGCGCTGCGCTATTATTATGTCATCACCATTGGCGAGCGGATCGTCTCGGACATCAGGCGCGAAGTGTTCGATCATGTCAGCCGCCTGTCACCTGCGTTTTTCGATGTCAACCAATCCGGCGAAATCGTCTCGCGGCTGACAGCTGATGCCACTCAGATCAAATCCGCCGTTGGCGCCAGCGCATCGGTGGCGCTGCGCAACATCATCATGTGTTTTGGCGCCATGGGCATGATGATCTATACCAGCCCGAAACTGTCGGTGATGGTGCTGGCTGCCATTCCCGTCATCGTCTTTCCGCTGATTGCCTTTGGCCGCTCCGTGCGCCGCCGCTCCCGCCTTGCCCAGGACAGGCTGGCGGAGGCCGCAGCCTTTGCAGGCGAGAGTATTGGGGCTGCCCGTACGGTCCAGGCCTTTAATGGCGAAGCCGCCGCCAGCGCCCGCTACGGCGCTGCCGTCGAACAGGCTTTCCAGGCTGCCCGTATCGCCACCCGCTCGCGCGCCATCCTGACCGGCGTTGCCATCACGCTGGTGTTTGGCAGCATTGTCGGCGTGCTCTGGTATGGCGCCCAAAGCGTGCTGGCCGGAACGCTGTCAGCGGGAACCCTGGGCCAGTTCCTGCTCTATTCCGTCATCGCCGCCTCATCGCTTGGCCAATTGTCTGAGGTCTGGGGTGAATTGATGCAGGCGGGCGGGGCCGCCGAACGGCTGACGGAATTGCTGGCCGAGGTCTCTGCCGTGCAATCGCCTGATCATCCAAAGCCCTTGCCCACCCCCGCGCGTGGCGAAGTGTGGTTTGAAAATGTCGAGTTTTCCTATCCCAGCCGCCCGGGACGCTCTGCCGTCAAAGGCCTGAGCTTTGCCGTCGATGCCGGGGAAACCGTGGCGATTGTCGGACCATCCGGCGCAGGTAAAAGCACGATCTTCTCGCTGATCCTGCGGTTCTACGACCCGACAAGCGGGCGCATCTGTCTTGATGGAAGTGATCTGCGCGATGTGTCAACGGAGGCATTGCGCGGCAGCATTGCCATCGTCCCCCAGGACGTGACGATCTTTTCCGGCACGATCCACGATAATATCGCCTTCAGCTGCCCCGATGCCAGCCGCGAGGCGGTGATCGTTGCTGCCCGCGCCGCCCAGGCCACCGAGTTCATCGACCGGCTTGACCATGGCTTTGACACACAGGTTGGTGAACGCGGTATCACGCTTTCAGGCGGCCAGCGTCAACGCATCGCCATTGCCCGCGCTATCCTGAAGGATGCGCCTGTCCTGCTGCTGGATGAGGCCACCTCGGCGCTGGATGCCGAAAGCGAAACCCTGGTGCAGAAAGCCCTGGACGAGCTGATGAAATCGCGCACCACCATCGTCATAGCCCATCGGCTGGCCACCGTGCTGAAGGCCGATCGGATTCTTGTCATCGACGATGGCAAGGTGGTGGAACAGGGCACCCACCAAAGCCTGATCCAGCAGGGCGGCATCTATGCCCGGCTGGCCCGGCTGCAATTCCAGAGCGGAGCGCAGGATTTCCTGGCAGAAGCGAAGTAACCCATCAGGACGGGCTGGCCGCGAGAACATTGCGGCCCGCCACCCGGCCGGAAAACAGGCAGCCGCCAAGAAACGTGCCTTCCAGCGCATTATAGCCGTGCATTCCGCCACCGCCAAAGCCTGAGACCTCGCCTGCCGCATAAAGGCCCGGCACCGGCTCACCGGACATTTCCAGCACCCGGCCCTCAAGGTCGGTTTGCAAGCCACCCAGTGTCTTGCGGGTCAGGATATGCAGGCGCACGGCGATCAGCGGCCCCTTGGCAGGATCGAGCAGCCGATGTGGTGACGCGGTGCGCATGAGTTTATCGCCGAGATAGTGACGTGCGCCGCGGATAGCGGTGATTTGCGCATCCTTGCTGAAAGTGTTGCTGATCTCCCGGTCGCGGGCCTCAATCTGGCGGCGAATATGAGCCGGGTCCAACCGGCTCTCACCGCTGATCGCATTCATCTTGGCCACCAGCTCCTCCAGATCGGTGCTGACGGCAAAATCCTCGCCCCGTTCCATGAAGGCCAGGACCGGACCGGTCGGGCGCTTGCCGAGCCGTTTCAGCAGAAGGCGGATATTGCGACCGGTCAGATCCGGGTTTTGCTCCGAGCCCGACAGCGCGAATTCCTTCTTGATGATCGCCTCGGTCAGGATGAACCAGCTGTAATCGCTGCCGCGCTCGCGCAGGATTTTCAGCGTGCCAAGCGTATCGAACCCCGGCATGGCGGGCGATGGCAGCCGGTTCCCGTCGGCATCGCACCAGAAGGAGGATGGGCCGGGCAGGATACGAATGCCATGATCTGGCCAGATCGGGTCGTGATTCTTCACACCCTCGGTATAATGCCACATGCGGTCGCGGTTGATGACGCTGCCGCCCGCCTGTTCGGTAATGGCGATCATCCGCCCATCGACATGGGCAGGTACGCCACAAACCATGGTGGCAGGCGGCTGCCCTAGCCGATCGACCGGCCAGTTCTGCCGCACAAGTTGATGGTTGCCACCAATGCCGCCGGAGGCAACGATGACGGCCTGGGCGGAATAGGTGAAATCGCCAAGCGGCTCACGGTTGCTCTTTTCGCCCCGCAAAACGGCATCATTGGCCAGCACTGTGCCGGACACGCCCGTCACCCGCCCATCCCGGCGCTCCAGCGCATCGACCTGATGGCGAAACCGGAACGTGATGCGCCCGGCCTCGGCCAGCGTCTTTGCCAGGTTGAGAAACGGTTCCAGCACGCCCGGCCCTGTTCCCCAGGTCACATGAAAGCGCGGCACCGAATTTCCATGGCCATCGGCAAGCTGACCGCCGCGCTCCGCCCAGCCGACCACTGGAAACCAACGCATGCCCAGCTGATGCAGCCATGCCCGTTTCTCGCCTGCCGCAAAGTGCAGATAGGCCTGCGCCCAACGCCGCGGCCAATGGTCCTCTGGCCGGTCGAAACCCGCCGAGCCAAACCAGTCCTGCTCGGCCAAGGCCAAGCTGTCACGCACCCGCATCAAGCGTTGCTCGGGACTGTCGATGAAAAACAAGCCGCCCAGCGACCAGAAAGCCTGCCCGCCCAGGTTCTGCTCCCCCTCCTGATCGACGACGCAGACCGACAAGCCCCGCCCCGCCGCCTCGGTTGCCGCAACCAAGCCCGCCAGCCCCGCGCCAACCACGATCACATCGAACTCGTTCATCACGCCCTCCCAAGCACATTTCGCTGCCATTCTCTCCTCGGCAGAAAAATTTACTTACTTTTACGCGAACGTCAAAATAGAGCAAGCGTGGGGGAGGTTGTGCTCTTCGTACAATTTTCCCGTCTCACCCCACCTCAAGGGGGGAGATTGATATATGAAAACCACTTACCCTACAGAAACCGTTTTATTTCCAGCATATTCGGTCGCTAAAAAGATGTGCGGCAAGTGCTTCCTGCCGATCTCCCCCCATGAGGGGGAGATGCCTGGCAAGGCAGAGGGGGGTTAAGCGGCATATAAAAGCCTTTGCGTCCTATAAGAGCCACACCCATCAATACGCCCATCTCACCGCTCCGTCAGCTTCAACTCAATCCGTCGGTTCTGGGCGCGGGCTTCAGGCGTATCGCCGGGCGCAATCGGCTGGAACTCACCGAAACCGGCAGCAGCCAGACGGTCGGCGGGGACGCCCTTGGAAATCAGGAACTTGACCACCGAGACAGCGCGGGCCGCTGAGAGCGCCCAATTGTCCGGATAGCGGCCATTGCCTGACAGCTGGACATTGTCCGTATGGCCATCGACGCGCAGCACCCAATTGATATCGGGGGGAATTTCCTTGGCAAGATCAATCAACGCATTGGCGAGCTTGACCATTTCCTCCTGGCCTTGCGGGTTCATATCCGCCCCGCCGGAGGGAAACAGCACTTCTGACTGGAACACGAAACGGTCGCCGACAATGCGGATATTCTGCCGATCCGACAGGATTTCACGCAGGCGTCCGAAAAAGTCGGAGCGATAGCGATTGAGTTCCTGGACCTTCTGGGCCAGCGCCACATTCAGCCGCCGTCCGAGATCGGCGATTTTCGCCTGTGAATTCTGGTCCTTGGCCTCAGAGGCCTGCAAGGCCTGTTCGACAGCGGCAATCTGGGCGCGAAGTGCGGCGATCTGCTGGTTCAAGAGGTCGATCTGGCTCATGGCGCGGGCGCTGACCTGCTGCTGCTCATCGAGCTTACCACTGAGTTCGCCAATCTTCACCTGGGCCTGGGCCGAATTGCCCGCCCCGGTATCGAGCAGAGATTGCAAACGGCTGCGTTCCTTCTCGGACGTATCCAGCGAGGATTGCAGGTTGGCCAGCGCGTCTTCCAGATCCTGCTTGCCGCCCTTTTCGAGCGCCAGCATTTGCGTCAACTCGGCAATCTGGTTGTTCAGCCGGTTCAACACCTCGTCCTTGCCGGAAATTTCCCGGCTGAGCACGAATTGCGCTACCACGAAAACGGTGAGCAGGAACATGATGGCGATCAGCAGCGTCGACAAGGCATCGACAAAGCCCGGCCAATAGTCGGCGCCGCGATCCCGCTTGCGGTTGCGCCCCAGGGCCATGGTCTACTTGCTCCCGAGCTTGTCGTTCAACCGGTCCAGCGCCTTGCGCATGGCACGGGTGTCTTCCTGCTGGGCTTCGATCCAGTCACGCAGCATTTGTTGCTCATTGCGCATGTTCTTCACTAGCCCCTGGATGCCATCCGACAAGCCGCTCAGCGCGGCTGCCGACCGGTCGGAGCCGGAGGCAGGCTGCTGGGCAATCTTTTTCATCTGCTCCAGCAAACGCTCGATGTCGTGACCGGAAACACCCGATGGAAGCGGTTGATCGGAGCCGGTATCGGTGACGGAAGACAGCCAGTTTTCCAGCTCCGTATAGAATCGGTTCTGGGCGCGGCCAGCCTGCAAATCGAGAAAACCGAGGATCAGCGAGCCGGACAGGCCCAGCAGCGACGAGGAAAACGCCGTCCCCATGCCGGCAAGCGGCGCGGAAAGCCCGTTTTTCAGGGTTTGCAGCACATCGCTACCCTGCCCACCAGAACCGGCATCCAATGTCTGGATGACATTGCTGATCGAGCTGATCGTGCCGATCAGGCCCCAGAATGTGCCGAGCAGGCCGAGAAACACCAGAAGGCCGATCAGATAGCGCGAGGTGTCGCGTGCTTCGTCCAGCCGGGTGGCGATGGAATCAAGGATGGAACGCAGCAGCGTCGTTGACAGGCCGGTTGAGCGGCGATTGCCCAGCAGGGAGCGCATCGGCGCCAGCAATTTTGGCTCGCGTCCGGACTTATCGGCAGTGCCGGACCGCTGAAAATGATTGAACCAGCGCACTTCCGAAATCAGCCCGACCACATGGGCGAAAATCAGGATGATGCCGACGGCCAACACCCCGAGAATAAGACCATTCAGGCCCGGATTGGTGTAAAATGCCTGTTCGGCCTGCCGAAACAGGATGGCCGCAATGAACCCGATGAGGATCAGAAAGATCAGCATCGTCAGAATAATGGGGGCCGGGCTTGACAGTTTCGAGCCGTAACGGGCCGGTTCAGCGTCCGGGGCGTCCACATCCACATCCGTCATTGGCAGCACGTCTCCATTACAGGCAAGCGGTCGATCCCTTTCGCAAACCACGGGTCAAACCTCTGAAAGGCTCGGCCCAGGCAGCACGAAGTGGACGGAGGCTAGTTCAAATTCATGTCGAATTGAAGCGAAAACCGGCGCTTTTGCGAAAGCGCCGAAAAAGCCATGCTGGCGCTTGAGCCGATCAAGCCTTCGGCAAGGGCCGCTTGACCACTTCCAGCAGCGCCTTCTGGATATATTCATTGCCCGCGACAATGTCACCCCGGTCAAGACTATCGGTTCCACCCGACATATCGCTGACGAAGCCGCCCGCTTCGCGGATCAGCAACAGGCCAGCGGCGATATCCCAGGCATGCAAGCCGGTTTCCCAGAAACCGTCGAACCGGCCGCAGGCGACATAGGCGAGGTCAAGGGCCGCTGCCCCCATGCGGCGGACGCCAGCCACTTCGCCCATCACATGGCGCAGTTCCAGCAGCGCCTTGCCGTGATTGCCGCGGCCCAGATGCGGCATGCCGCAACCGATCACGCAATCCGATAGCGCCTTGCGGGCACCAACGCGAATGCGGCGATCGTTAAGGAAGGCACCGCCACCCTTTTCGGTCGTGTAAAGCTCGTCAGTGGCCGGATTGAAGATCACGCCTGCGACGATTTCGCCATTGCGCTCCAGGGCGATGGAGACGGCAAATTGCGGAATGCCGTGCAGGAAGTTGGTGGTGCCATCCAGCGGATCGACGATCCAGCGATGGGCGCCATCGGTCCCCTTGATCTCTTCGCCCTCTTCCCCGAGGAAGCCATAGGTGGGTCGGGCCTTCAGCAGGTCCTCGCGCACCAGTTTTTCAGCCTTCATATCGGCCTGGGAGACGAAATCGCCGGGACCCTTCACCGAAACCTGCAAGTTCTGCACCTCGCCAAAATCGCGCGACAGGGATTTCCCGGCCTTGACGGCGGCCTGGACCATGACATTGAGAAGGGCTGAGCGAGCCATAGCGGTTTCCTTAGACTGAATGATGCAGCAGGCCGTCATCCGCCATCAACAGGATGGAGGTCGGGCGCGGCCCTTTTAGCGGCGTGCAAAGATTGAGCGGTTCAAGACCACAAAATCTGGCGCAATTCAAGTCCCTGCGCGATTCAGGGGGCGGTGGGCGGCTGATCCGGCACATCGGTGCCATCGTCGGGATTTTCATCCTTGTCTGCATCATTTTTGGGGACGTCATTTTGGAGCTTGCCCCCCACAGGAGGCAGGGAGACGCCCGGAAGCCCGGTCGGGTCGATGGGCGGTGGCGTCACTGGCTTTGCAGCCTTGCTGATGATGTCGCTGACCTCGTCCCTCGCCCCATTTTTGCCCGTCGCTGAGCCTTGGGCCTTCGATACCGGGCGACCCAGTCTGTGCTGGCCGGTCCGGTATTTGTTGGCCGCTTCAATTGCCTGTTTCTGCTGGCTGTCCGGCAGGCCGAGATAGAAATCCTCAAGAGCAGGATCGGCAAGGCCCGCCCGACGCGACAGCACATACCATTTAGCCGCCTCGACCGGATCGGGACGGGTACCGAGCGCCGCCACATACACATGCGCCAGCCGGTTCTGGGCAGCGACATTGCCGCGATTGGCGGCAATCCGCAACCATTTGAAGCCCTGTTCCAGATCCTGCGGCCCGGCAATGCCGTTGATCAACCAGATGCCGATATCAAGCTCGGCGGTATCGAAACCGGCACGCGCCGCCCGCACCAGCCATTCGCGCGCCAGCTGGCGCTTTTCCGCCGGCACGTCCGGCAGGTTGCGATAGATCTGAGCGACGGCATATTGCGCATCGGCGATGCCTTGTTCCGCCGATTGCTCGTAGAAAGGCAGCGCCAACAGCAATCCCTTCTTGCCGGGATTTTCCGAGACCAGCAATTGCGCCCAATTGAACTGGGCCGACGCATTGCCCGCTTCCGCTGCCCGGCGCATATAGTCATCGGCCAGCTTGCGATCCGGCGAGACAAAGCGCCCTTCGATCAACATCAGCGCATATTTGAACAATGCCGCCGGATCGCCACCTGCAGCGGCCTTGGCATACCAGAAGGCCGCTCCCTTCATGTCGCGCTTGACCGCCAGACCACGGGTCATCAGCTCGGCAATCAATGTCTGCGCGGCGGGATCGCCCTTCTCGGCGAGCGGCAGGGCGTAATCGAAGGCGGTGGCAAACAGCCCGCGCTGGAACGCGCCATAGGCAAGATCGACCTTGCCGGTATAGGGCTTTTCCGGCGGTAGATCCGGCAGCGGAATACCCATGCGCTCCATCAGCGTAATACCGCCAGCCGGTCCCGCATCCTTCACGCCCGGCCGCTGTACCTTGCCAGCATCCTCACCGGATACCGGACCGGAAAGCCCGCTCGGCCTGACAAAACCGTTTGTCTGGTCAGAGCCAGGGCTGTTTTCGGGAGCCGTTTTATCGTCAGGAGCGATTGGCACCTCGATTTCGTTTCCCGGCTTTGGGCCTCGCCCTTGCTCCCCAGCCTTTTCCGATGGCGTCTCAGGAGAGGCCTGATCGGCAGCCTCGCCTGATTTGCCCTCACCCGCCTTCACATCAGGCTTCGCCGCCGGAGGTGAGGATGCCGCAGACGGAACCTGCGCATAAGCACCGATGTCCATGACCGTCGGACATGCCAGCGCCAAAACCAGGCTGGCACAGACGGATCGTCCAGACAGCAACCGGAATTTGGCCAAACGGGTTAGGGCAAGACGGGGCAAGGCAAGGGTCATTGAGGCGTTCAATCCTCAAACCGTGGCGCTTTTTCGTCAAGCAAAGCATTTACCTGAGCAACCACGGTGGCGGCTGCCTCCGGATCGTCAAACACCGCCCTGGAGAGGGCCGCAAATTCCGCGCCGGTTTCAGCGACAGCCAGGGCCGATTGCGGATCTGCGCCGCCCATGACGATGCAGGGGATCTCCACCATAGACGACCACCATTCGCCCAAGGCCAGGTTTTTCGAATGCGCTTCCGGCTTGATATCGCCATCCAGCTTGCCGAAAAACATGTAGTCGGGGTCGGCATCGCCAGCCTCCAGCGCATGGTGCCGGTCGCGGGCAGCACCGGAGCCGACAATCATCTTCGGGGTGAATTTTTCCACCGCCTCGGCCAGCGCCTCGACATCGCCGCTGATATGCAGGCCATCGGCCTTGGCGCGACCGGCAACCCGGCTATTGTCGGCGATGATGGCAGCGGCACCCGCTGCCTGCACCAGCGGCACGACCGCTTCGGCCTGGGCCTGGAACGTATCGTCATCAAAATCATATTGCGGGATGATCACCGAGGCGACATCGCCACCCTTCAAGGCATTGCCGACAGTCGTGGCAAGGATCTGCACATCAGCAATCTGCGGCGTGATAAGAACAAGCCGACAGCGGCTTTGGAACTTGGGCGACTTGGACATGGCGATTTCCGTCTTCTTCATGGCAAGAGCAAGGGAGGCGACCCGGGCCAAAGCGCCCTGCACCCTTTATATAGGGCATATAAGGTGCTGTAGCACGTCATGTCTGCGGCATGATTTTCTCTTTAAACCGATTGTGATTTAAAGAATGATGCTGAAGCCTCTATTGCTCTCGTTTTTGTTGGCACTCTCTCTGTGGCGAAAGGATCTCGCCATGTTTGCAGGAAGTCGATAGACCGGACTGACGAAAGGATCAACACCAACTGTCAGAGACAGCCGCCGCCGCCTTGGAAGACACCTCGTCCCGACAGGCACCAGCGCTCCCAATGCACCATCGCGGAAATTCGACCATCCATGCTGCCAGATCTCTCATTCCTGCTTGCCGCCATTCCCGCCGTCGTATTGGTCGGCCTGTCCAAGGGCGGCCTGGGCGGCGCTTTCAGTCTGCTCGGCGTGCCAATTCTGGCGCTCGTCGTACCGCCGATGACGGCTGCGGCGATTTTCCTGCCGATCCTGCTGGTGATGGATCTGGTCGCGCTGCACGCCTGGCGCCACCATGGCGACTGGCGCACGTTTTTCCTGCTTCTGCCCGGCGCTATCGCCGGGATCGCCTTTGGTTGGGCCACATCGGCGCTGATCCCGGCTGACGCCATGCGGCTCGTGCTCGGGGCCATTACGGTGGTGTTTGCCGGGCGCTATTTCCAGCGCCGCTTGCGCGGCGAAAGCCATGATGCAAGACCTGCAAAACCACAGCGCGCGGTGGCCGCCACGGGTTGGGGCACGCTGGCCGGTTATGGCAGCTTTGTCGCGCATGCGGGCGGTCCGCCGTTTGAAATCTATGCCCTGCCGTTAAAGCTCGATCCAAAGACCTATACCGGTACCAGCGTGCGGTTTTTTGCCTGCCTCAACGCCATCAAGGTCATTCCCTATATCGCGCTCGGCCAGCTGGATTTCAGCAATTTCACTCTGTCTCTCAGCCTGCTGCCGGTGGCGCTGCTGTCCACCATGGCCGGTGCCATGGTGGTGCGTCGGATGAAAGCGCAGACCTTCTATCCGCTGATCTATGCCATGACGCTGATTGCCGGACTGAAACTGTTTTGGGACGGTTTGTTTTTCCTGTAATCCGATGAGCGATTGAAGATTGGCATCGGATTGCTTTTGCAAATATCTCGAGACTTGGGATAAGGCATTTGCGACTGGAAGGGGATTGTAAAATTGACGACAATCAAAATCCCGATAAAATTGCATTTTCGCATCGCACAATTGCGCTTGCCGGACGGCAGGATGTATCATAGCTTGCGCATATGACGACAATCGATCCATTCTCGGCCATTGCCGATCCCAACCGACGCCATTTGCTGGAAGAGTTACGCCGTGCGCCGCGCACGGTGAACGATCTGGCCAAGGGCCTGCCGATCAGCCGACCGGCCGTCTCACAACATTTGAAGGCCCTGCTGGATTGCAATCTGGTGACAGTGGCCACCCAGGGCACCAAGCGGATCTATTCGGTCAATAATTCCGGCTTTAACCGACTGAACCTGTGGCTGGACCAGTTCTGGAACTGACGGTGGGGTCGGTTCTCAAAACGATTGGCATACCAATATCGTCATGACCGGCGCGAATATTTCGTTCGCCACAGCGCCTCTGGCGTTCCCAATCGTTTATAGCACCGCATGATTCGACTTGCTAAAACAGCCCACGAAAAAGGCCCCGAAGGCAATCGGCGCTTCGGAGCCTGGTTTCGGTCAAGAGCGGCAATGTTTGGCGCTCCTGGATCATGGAAAGAGTATCAAGACAGCGGCGGACACGCTAAAGCAATCAATCCGCCGCCTGACGATTCAAAGGGCCTGTTGGCTGTATGAAACCCTTAAATCGGGCCCGATTTAAGGAGGCATCATCCAGCCTTTAATGTCGTGTCGACTTCAGGCGCTCCATTTCATCCTTGAGGCGCAATTTGAGGCGCTTGAGTTCCAGAATTTCCTTGTCGTCGGTCGAGGGAGAGGAAAGGGCGGCATGTAGTTTCTCCTCCAAAACTCCATGCTTCTTGGCAAGCGATTCAATATGAGCCTGAATGGTCATTTGATTCTATCCTTCCTTTTCAACCTCCAGCATCCATCGCTGGAGCTTCTTGGTTTGCGACAGCAGTGTGACACGATCGCTGGCCGATGTCTAAGGCGAAAACCTGAATTTATGAGGGCAATTTCATGTTGGCACAGGTGATACTTCCCATATCGGGTCGCCTCCTTGCGTTAGGCCTTTCTAAACGCAAGGGAAATCGATTGGTTAAAAGACGCGGCCAATGCCGATGAAATTATGCGAAAGGGCTAACTTCCCGTTACCGACGTTTGGTGATAGGAGCTTGCGCCATTCCACCATGCATCAGAAATAGATGCAGCCAGCGACAAGATGGGGACAGACGATGCCGGATCAGGACCACGCGGATACAAGGCTTCAACTCGCACGCCTTCGTCAGGAACACGAGGATTATGATGCTGCGATCAACGCCATGGTTCAGGTCGGCTGCGACGCCTTGCGGATTCAGCGGATGAAGAAGAAAAAGCTTGCCATCAAGGACAGGCTGACCAAACTGGAAGATCAGCTTATTCCCGATATCATTGCTTGAGAAAAGGGTGCCGCCGATGCAGGATGAAAGACCGCCCGTCGCCATCATCATGGGAAGCCAGTCCGACTGGGAAACCATGAAGAACGCTGCCGACACCCTGGACGCACTTGGCGTCAGCTACGAGGCACGTATTGTCTCCGCCCATCGCACCCCCGATCGCATGGTCGCCTTTTCCAAGGGCGCGCGCGACGAGGGCTTCCAGGTGATCATCGCCGGAGCCGGCGGCGCCGCCCACCTGCCCGGCATGGTCGCCTCGATGACAGCGCTTCCGGTTTTCGGCGTGCCGGTGCAGTCAAAAACCATGTCCGGCCTCGACAGCCTTTATTCCATCGTGCAGATGCCGGCCGGTATTCCGGTCGGAACGCTTGCCATCGGCCGGGCGGGCGCTGTCAATGCCGCCCTGCTCGCAGCAAGAGTTCTGGCGTTGCAGGATGCCGATCTCGCCGACCGGCTGGATGACTGGACAGACAATCAGACTGCCGCCGTTGCCGACTATCCCACCGACGAAGCTCCCTGAGGCTTATAAACTGTACGGATCACACGCGTGAAGACCATTGGAATTATCGGCGGCGGCCAGCTTGGCCGCATGCTTGCTATGGCCGCAGCAAGGCTGGGGCTGAAAACCATCGTGCTGGAACCGCAGGCCGACTGTCCGGCCGCCCAGGTTGCCAACCGGCAGATATCAGCGGATTACGCCGACGAGGCAGCCCTTGCCGAACTGGCCGCCAGTTGCGACGTGGTCACCTACGAGTTTGAAAACGTGCCGGTCGCCGCCGCCGAAGCCCTGACGCGCAGCGTGCCGGTCTACCCCCCAGCCAAGGCACTTGCAGTATCCCAGGACAGGGTGAGCGAAAAGCGCTTTCTCAACGACAATGGCATTTCCACCGCCCCGTTTCGCACCGTCGACAGCCAGGCGGACCTGGAGCAGGCATTGGCCGAATTCGGTGGCGAAGGCGTGCTGAAAACCCGGCGCTTCGGCTATGACGGCAAGGGCCAGCGGGTCTATCGCAAGGGTGACGATGCCAGCGGCGGCTATCAAGCGCTTGGCGCCGTGCCACTGATTCTCGAAGGTTTCGTACCGTTTGCGCGGGAAATCTCGATCATCGCCGCCCGTTCGATATCAGGCGAAATCGCCTGCTACGATCCAGCCGAAAATATTCACCGCGACGGCATTCTGCACACATCCACCGTGCCTGCGTCGATTTCGCCGCAGACCGCCGCTGCGGCCAAAAGCGCTGCGGAAAAGCTGCTGAACGGCCTCGACTATGTCGGCGTGGTCGGGCTCGAACTGTTCCTGATGGCCGATGGCAGCCTGATCGCCAATGAAATGGCCCCCCGGGTCCACAATTCCGGCCATTGGACGGAAGCGGCTTGCGTAATCTCGCAATTCGAACAGCATATCCGCGCCGTTACCGGGTTGCCACTGGGCGATCCGGCCCGCCACGGCGATTGCGTCATGACCAATCTGATCGGCGACGATATTGTCACCGTTCCAGATTGGCTGGCGAAACCCGGTGCGCTCGTCCATCTCTATGGCAAGGCTGAAGCACGGCCCGGCCGCAAAATGGGACATGTCACCGAGGTCAGGAACCGGGAATAACCTGCCATCAACGGGCAAAATGCCTGGTTTTCCGGTTGACATGCCGGGTTAAGCCGGGGTATGTGCCACCAACCCTGAAACAGCGCGCCCAGCGGTGCGTTTTTCGTCGATATACATCCCGGCGGAACCAGACGGTTCCCTGGCAACCATGCGGATCTAAAAATGAAGATCAAGAATTCGCTGAAAGCGCTTAAGGCACGTCACCGCGACAACCGTCTGGTTCGCCGCAAGGGCCGCGTTTACATCATCAACAAGCAGAACCCGCGTTTCAAGGCCCGTCAGGGCTGATCGAAACCTCTCCTGCGGGAGAGCAGCATCACCTCGCTGTGATGCATGGACTTCGGTCAATCGCAGAATTCGGTTTGAAACAGAGCGCATGCACGGTAGATTACCTGCATGCGCTCTGTTCGTTTGTTCACCCACCTGATTCTCACAGCCTGTATTCTGGTTGCCAGCGCCCTCGCCGGGCCTGCCGCCACGACGTATGCGCAGGACATCACTTTTGCGCAGGACGGGCCAGACGCGGCACCCAGCCAGCCTATGCCGCCTGCCCTGCCCTTCACGCCGGACCTTCAACCTGAGCCGAACCATCCTGAGACGGGTGAGCCGAGAGCGGACAAGGATGGCCAGCCGCCATTATCTCCACAGCAAGACCCATCTCCGCAGCAGGGCGAGGTTGAACGCCTGGAAGACCGTAGCGACACAGCGGCGCTGTCTGGCAAGCCTGCGGACGAATTGCTGACCCAGTTGAAACGCGAACGCCAGCCAGAAGCAGCCAAGGCGATTGCCGCTGCCGTGATGGCAGATTGGTCGAATTCCGGCAGCCCAACCGTCAATCTGTTGATGCAGTGGGCCGACAAGGCGATCAAAGACAAGAAGAACGCCGCAGCGCTGGACTTCCTCGATCAGGCGATCGTGTTGGAACCTGATTATGCCAATGGCTGGGGCCACCGCGCCAGCCTGCATTATAGCCAGGGCAATTACCGCAAGGCGATTTCCGATCTCAATCACGTCTTGGCCATCGAACCGCGCCATTTCGGCGCGCTGGAAATGCTCGCCAATATTCTGGCCGAGACCGGCAGCGATCAAAAGGCGATGGAAGCCTGGCAGCGCTACCTCGCCATCTATCCCGCCGACCGCGCCGCCCAGAAGACTGTGACCGAGCTTTCCGAGAAGCTGGCAGGCGCCCGGACGTAATCATGACCCATTGCCGATACTCAATCCCAATTTTGCGGCTATTGACCGGTGGCTTCGGGAAATCTGAAGACTATCTTACCTTTGTAACTTTCCGCGCCCGTGCCTTGTTATGCGGATGAAAGAGGCGATCGCTTTTTAAATTTTCTGCGTCATTTTATCTGCTAACGAATTCGCTTTACGAAATGACGCAACAGGAACCCATATCCCATGCCTGCAATCCTGATCCTTGTCATTATCATTACACCTCTGATTGTAGCCTGGTTGTTTTCCACAGTCAAAATAAGACAGATCACTGACGATAATCCGAATATTGGCACGCTCGTCCCGATAAGAGACACCCACCTCAACCTTCTGCATATTCCGGCGTCTGAAAGCGCGGATCTACCGCCGCTACTGTTCATTCATGGCGCCAGCGGCAATCTGCGCGATCAGGCCGAGGCCTTTCGTCCGGCGCTTGAGGGACGCGCGGAGCTGATCTTCGTGGATCGGCCGGGCCATGGCTATTCACCGCGTGGCGGACCGGAAAACGACACGCCCGATGGCCAGGCCAACGCCATTGCCGAAGCCATGGACGCCCTTGGCCTGTCGCGGGCCATTATCGTCGGCCATTCCTTTGGCGGCGCTATTGCGGCAAGTTTTGCTGTTCTCCATCCAGAAAAGACGGCGGGTTTGCTTTTTCTGGCCCCTGCAACCCATCCCTGGCCCGGTGGGGTCGATTGGCATTATCATCTGACGGCAACACCAATCATCGGGCCCCTCTTTGCCCGCACCCTTGCGCCACTGGCAGGGCTTGCCAAGATGGATGCGGCCACCAAGGCCGTGTTCGCTCCCAATCGACGTCCTGACGACTATATGGCCCGCACCACGCCTGCCCTCGTTCTGCGGCCCAGCACCTTCCGCTACAACGCAATCGACGTTTGCGGCTTGCACGCCTACGTCACCCGCATGGCGCCCCGCTACCCGGAAATACGGACGCCCACCGTGATCGTCACCGGTGACAGTGACGGCATCGTTCTGGCCGATATTCACTCAATCGGTCTTGCCCGCGACATTGCAGGTGCCGAGTTGGTCTGGGTACGACATTTAGGCCACAAGCCGGATTATTGCGTCACAGATCTGGCGGTTGCCGCCATTGAAAAAATAGCCGGCCACGACCGTGATCTTGGGTCTTTGGCCCGGAAAATCGGTGACGCTCTTGAAATGTCAACAAACTGATAAAATTGACAGCTACTTAAGAGCTCGATAACCACCGACACTGGCTATCTACAACCAAGAGGATTGTGTTCTTGACATCACAATCAAATTGGAGCAAAACTATAGGCATAGTAACAAACCAATTTAGAACTGCAATATTATCAAAGACGAATTTATAGTCTATTTATATTTGTGAGTTATTAAATAATTTATAAGTAATAAAGTCGCCTCTCCCAAGGCGACTTTATTATTTTGCGCTATCGATATTACGGGGCGATATTTCCAAATATCTAATATTAGGAAATCCTGTATAATTCCGCGAATCAAATGAATTTTCACAATGGAATGGTGCCGTAGGCTCAAACCATGACGGCATCCGCCTTGAATTTTAGAAAACTCAGGACACGCCATCTGCGGCTGTTCCCATCGGATTTTACCCAGACTGAATCGTAGGTCTCAGTCCGCTAAACCGGCCCTCTGGCAGCGCCATGTCACGAAAAACGCCGCCCGTCATCCCTGACAAGCGGCGCTAGAATTTTCGGATACATGGACGTTCAGAATGGTCACTGAAGGTGACCCTTCACATTCTCTTTTCAAATACCTCTACGGCATAGGGCCTTCAAGGCGAGGATGCATCCGCATCTTCGCCTTGCGTGGCTTAGCAATGTCAGACGCCGGACAGGCCATCCGGACCGATATAGGCGATGCGCAGCATATTGGTGGCACCTGGCGTTCCCAATGGCACACCAGCGGAAATGATCACCCGGTCGCCCGGCTTGCCAAACTCTTCCGAAACCACAATGCGGCAGGCCCTGTTGACCATGTCATCCAGATCGGTCGGTTCTTCGGAAACGACGCAATGCAGGCCCCAGACCAGCGACAGACGGCGGGCCGTCTGAACCACCGGCGATAGCGCCAGGATCGGCACTTCAGGACGCTCACGCGAAGCGCGAAGCCCGGTATTGCCTGACGACGTGTAACAGACGATGGCCGTCAACTTCAGGGTCTCGGCAATCTGGCGGGCTGCCAGCGAAATCGCGTCGGCGCCGGTTGCTTCCGGCTGCGGGCGCTGGGCATAGATAATACCGGGATAGTGCGGCTCGCGCTCGATGGTGCGGGCAATCGACGCCATGGTCGAGACCGCTTCGACCGGATACTGGCCGGAAGCAGATTCAGCCGACAGCATGATGGCATCAGCGCCTTCGAACACGGCTGTCGCCACGTCGGAGACTTCGGCGCGGGTCGGAACCGGCGCTGAAATCATCGATTCCAGCATCTGGGTGGCCACGACCACCGGCTTGCCTTCACGGCGGCAGGCACGAATCAACTGCTTCTGGATGCCGGGAACGGCCTCAAGCGGCATTTCCACGCCAAGATCGCCACGCGCCACCATCAGGGCGTCGGACAGTTCGATGATCTCGTCGATCCGTTCCAGCGCTTGCGGCTTTTCGATTTTCGACATCAGCCCGACCCGTCCGCGGGCAATCTTGCGCACCTCGGCCAGATCCTCGGGACGCTGGATGAAGGACAGCGCGACCCAATCGACATCATTGGTGGCCAGAACAGCATCCAGATCGGCGCGGTCCTTGTCGGTCAGCACGCCGGTTGCGAGGATCGTATCGGGCAGGCTGACGCCCTTGCGGTCGGAAATCTTGGTACCGGACACAACGCTACAGACAATGGTCTTGCCGTCGCATTTTTCAGCACGAAGATGCAGCTTGCCATCATCGATCAACAGGCGATGGCCAACCTTGACGGCCTCCAGGATTTCAGGATGTGGCAGATAGACCCGGGTTTCATCGCCAGGGGCCTCGTAGCTGTCGAGGGTGAAGGTCTGGCCGGGCTTCAGCTCCACAGAGGTGTTGGCAAACTTGCCGACCCGCAGCTTGGGGCCTTGCAAATCGGCCAGAATGCCGATCGGGCGCCCACAAGCAGCTTCGACATTGCGGATGCGCTGGATCAGCGTGCGCATCACATCGTGGCTGGCATGGCTCATGTTGATACGGAAAAGATCGGCGCCAGCCTCATGCAGCTTACGGATCATGGCTTCATCTTGCGAAGCCGGTCCAAGCGTTGCGAGAATTTTGACTTTGCGGTTACGCTTCATTGCTTCTGGCCTTCCTGCGTGCCGGGCGTGTCGGACAACTGAACCATCCAGCTCCCCTGGCGGCCCGTGTCATATTCCTTGAAACCCATTTGCTGGTAACCGCGCTTGAAACAATCCCCGACGCCAACGATCTTGAACTCGTTTTCCGCCACGCACATGTTGACATTGCCAGTCCAGCGGCCACCGCGGGCGGCATCTTCTGCGTAGAGATAATAGTAGCGCGATTTCAGCTCGCCTTCGATCAGCGTTGCGCAGGTCGAAGCGGGTACTTGCCACCAGCCCTCGCTGATCCAGCCTTCCGCCGCCCGATAGCCAATGGCCACGCCGACGAGATTGGCCGAACCATTGCAGACGCGAAAATCCGCCTGAGCGGGTGCGGCATACGCAATCGGTGAAAATACAATGGTCAAAAACAGGCCGAGACGTGCAAGACGCCCGGAACCTGTAACGGAAGAGAGTGTGTTGGAATGAGGCACGGCTTCCGACGGAACTCCATTTTTCTGTGTTGCCTTCTTGCGACTATGGACCAAGAAAGTCAACGCAACTCTAATCGATTGTAATCCCCACGTGGATGATGAGGGATGAGTTTGACTGTATGGTGACGCTAGCACGCCTTGAAGCGAACCACATCCTTCTTGCCTCACAGGCTTGAACCGCAATAGCAGATATCACACGAATGATCATAAGGCGTTAAGCGACATCGAAGCATCCTTTTAAATCCGCCTGCTGCATAATTCCTTAAATCCAACCCGATTTAAGGAATTATGCAGCAAATTTGAAGGGCGACGGCCTCTTTTGTGCATTTGACAAGGCTCACACGGCTCAAGCCTTGAAAAACTGGTGATAATCCTGTTTCTGCGTCGCAACCGGTCCAAATTCGACCCAAACAATCCTCAGAATAATCGGTGAAGGATGCTTCACACGCATCTCCCATCATAGACAATCCCATCACATAAATGTGTCAGCCATGAATGACTTCAAACCCTATGAGACGATAGCCGGCGACAATAGCCAAGGCCTCGTTCTGCTAGCCGATCACGCCATGAACCGGCTGCCTGCCGGCTATGGCACGCTTGGCCTGCCAGATAGCGCTTATCTGCGCCATATCGCCTATGACATTGGCGTGGAAGGCCTGACCCGGCAATTGGCGGCCCGGCTCGGGGTGCCGGCGGCGATGTCCTGTTTTTCCCGGCTGCTGATCGACCCAAACCGTGGCGAGGACGACCCGACGCTGATCATGAAAATTTCCGATGGGGCGATCATTCCCGGCAATCACCCGATCACCACGGAAGAATGGCAGCATCGGGTGGAAAATTTCCATCGGCCTTATCACCGCGCTGTTGAACGGTTGCTGGCCGATGTTGCCTCGGCGAGCGGCAAGGCACCGCTAGTGCTGTCGCTGCACTCCTATACTCCCACCTGGAAGGGCACGCCCCGCCCCTGGCATGCCGCCGTGCTCTGGGATAGCGATGAGCGCGCTGTGCGGCCACTGATCGACGCGCTCAGCCTGCCGGGCGACATTCTCGTCGGCGACAATGAGCCCTATGACGGCGCCTTGAAGGGCGATACACTCTACCGCCATTGCATGGTGTCGGGCATGCCTCATGCGCTGCTGGAAGTGCGCCAGGACCTGATCGGCGACGAGACGGGCATCGCGGCCTGGGCAGACCGGCTGGAACCGATTTTTGCCGCATTGAACCGCGACCCTGCCCTGCACCAATGGCAGCAATTTCCGTCCCGCACCGGCCCTTACACCGCCTTGGAAAAATGATCGGACAAAAGATGAGCGAACTGACCAAGGAACAGCAAACCGAACTGGAAGCAGCGGCCTTTCGACGTCTTCTGGCGCATTTGCGGGAACGCAGCGATGTACAGAATATCGACCTGATGAATCTGGCCGGGTTCTGCCGCAATTGCCTGGCCAATTGGTATCAGGACGCCGCCGACGCCAAGGGTGTCGAGATGACCCGTGACGAGGCGCGTCATCATGTCTATGCAATGCCCTATGAGCAATGGAAATTGCGACATCAGAAACAGGCGAGCGAGGCCCAGAAGGCCGATTTCGAAGCCTCTCGCCCGCAGGACGAGCCTTAAACGTGGCTATGGACATGGCATCCGATATGGATAATTTTGCCTAATCCCACCCAGGGCCTCTTTCGGGTTTCAAGCTATTATCCATTTCTGACAAGAGCTTACCCGATATCCCGCTGACCCATCTGCCAAGGCCCGGGTTTTGCGCCATGCAAAAGAACTTGACGTGGCGCAGAGTTCACGGCACGTCACCCCCACTCAAATGACCATCCCCAGCAAGGAGATCCCCATGTCTGATGCTCATGGCGTCGCCCGTGACCAACTTCGCGCCTTTGTCGAGCGCATCGAACGCCTTGAAGAAGAAAAGAAGACCATCGCCGACGATATCAAGGACGTCTATGGCGAAGCCAAAGGCATGGGTTTCGACACCAAGATCCTGAAAAAGGTCATCGCGCTGCGCAAGAAGGATGAGCAGGAGCGGATGGAGGAAGACCTGATCCTCGATACCTATCTTCACGCTCTGGGCATGATCGAAAACCCGCCGGAAGGCTAAAGCATCGGACCGAACGTTAAGAAGCGGTTTTCGGATAAATCCGATCCGCAAACAAACACTGATAGCATCGTGCTGATTCCGATTTTCTGCACGATGCTCTATACCCTTAAGCCAATTCCAACTCTTGTAATTTGGCCATGTCTCGATTGTCAGACGCGCAAAAGGCCTGCCGATCCTGCTTGGATGATCGCATCACTTCTCGCATGAAGCCCGATAGCGCCTGGTTTTTGCGGGTATGAACTGCCTTCATGGCAATTTCGACATCTGAAAGCGGATCGAGACGCTGACCAGCAACCTCGATCAGACTTTGCAGGCCCCCCATGGCTACCTGGCTTTCAGCAAGGGCTGTCACGCCAAGGCCCGCAGCGACAGCAGCCCGCAAATGTCCGTAGCTTTGCCCTTCATAGGCAATTCTGAAAGGGACGCCTGCTGATTCCAGCCGTTGAATGACATGGTGACGATAGACGCGCCCCTCATGAAACAGCACGAGAGGCAAAGGCTCACGCGGGCGCAAGCGAAAGCCCGCTCCCGCCGCCCACAGCAACGGCTCGCAACGTAACGTCTTGTGAACGTTGTGCACGTCCGCCTGCCCCAGCCTCATGACCAATGTCTTGACAATGGCAACATCGAGTTCGCGTTGCTCGAGCCGCTTTTCAAGCCTTGTGGAAAAATCGGAAATCACCGCCACGTCGCATTCAGGATGCAGCGCCTTGAAGCGGCCAATCAATTCAAGCAGCCAATTCATGTCAATGTCATCCCTGACACCGACCCTGATCGTTCCTTTCAGACCCGGACGCTCCAGACACATCCAGGCATCCTCAAGAGTTGCCAGAATTTTAATCGCAAAAGGCAGCAGCTTTTCGCCCGCTTCCGTCGGTCCTTCGAAATGCCCGCGGCATCGATGAAACAACTTTTCGCCCAAAATATTTTCCGCAGCGCGAATCTGACGGGTAACGGCGGTCTGCGTCCGTGACTGGTCTTTCGCCGCATTGGTGAAACTGCCGTGCTCGCAAACCGCGACAAATGCCCTGATCTGATCAAGCGTCAATAACCGCAGACTTTGCTTCATAATGCCTCCCACGCATTTTCTACCAGGATAATTCATTTTGAATTATCCGCAACAAATAATAGAAATTATGAGCGGCAAAAATTCATGCAAAGCTTTGAAATAATACAATATTCTGGCTTCACGTCAAAAGCGAAGAACAGGTAGATAGCCAGATAACTATGCCCGCTTCTAGTTTTCCCATTGTCCTTTTCAGATCGAGCAAAATTCATGTTAAAGGTCGTTGTTCCCGTTTTTCTAGTCATTCTGGTTGGTTATGGTTTCGGACGGAAGCATCAGTTTGCCGCCGAAGCCGAAAAGCTGATCAATGAATATGTTCTGTATATCGCGCTGCCGGCCTTGCTGTTTCTGGCTGTGGCGCGGGCCAACCCGGCGGATCTCGCGCAGTGGCCATTCATGGCAGCAACTTTGGCTGGAATTGCTGCGGCCTACCTTGCCGGTCTGTTTCTAGCCAGAGCAAAAGGGACACCGGCACCGCAATCCTCGATTGTCGGCATGGCCGCCTGTTATGGGACAACGGGATATATGGGCATTCCCATCCTGATTGCCGCCTTCGGCCCCAAGGCTGCTGTTCCTGCCGCCATTGCAACAATATTGCATAACATTCCAGCGATTATGACCGTGATCATCACCCATGATCTCACCGGCCAAAAACAGTCCAGCCCCTTGGCAAGCGTGGGACGCGCCTTGGTGACGACCTTGAAAAATCCGCTGACGATGGCGGTTTTGGCCGGAGCGCTTTTTTGCCTGCTGCGGATTCCGTTGCCGGCCATCCTCACCTCCTTCGCCGGGTTTCTGGCAGCGGCGGCCGGACCGACAGCGCTTTTTGCCCTTGGTCTCGGCCTTGCCCGAATTCCGTTTTCGGCAGCCCGGCTCTCCGCCATGGCCGGTTGGATTGTACCGGTCGTCCTAATAAAGATCCTGATACAGCCGCTGGTCACGCTCTTTATAATCGCTTTTGCCTTCAAGGCGGATATCAATATCTG
Organism: Gillisella vitis; assembly: GCF_021559775.1. GTDB lineage: Bacteria > Pseudomonadota > Alphaproteobacteria > Rhizobiales > Rhizobiaceae > Allorhizobium > Allorhizobium ampelinum. Next base: position 2,618,138 of record NZ_CP056047.1, read on the forward strand.
GTATGCAACGGCTGTTGTGATGGCAGCACAGCCCATTGGCGCTGGAGCCTATGTTTTTGGCAGTAAATACGGCTATTTCAGTGAAGAAACATCCCTGGCGATTATCGTGTCGCTGCTGATAACGGTCTTGACCCTGACGCTCGTTTTGCAGACCTTTGCCACATCCATGCCAGCCTAAAAACCGATGCCCACGTTTAGGTCCAATGCTATAGAGCCCCTCTTTACCCTCTACGGGGGCCTGAACAGCATCTTCCTCTTGGAAAAACTGCGACGGGACATGCGGGAAACCAGCAAAGCCTTTACGTACAGATACGAAAAAACCCGCGGTTACGCGGGTTTTTTATGTAGCCCTGTCCGAAGAGAAAGGCTCGATATATTTACCTTACCGCGCCAAAGCGACCCGGATCGATGGCCTGGGCGCCGGGGGTAAAGCCGGTCTGCGATGCCTCAACCGGTGCGGTGATGGCCTGGGTTACGACACGCCCGCCACGGCCAGCCTTGGCTGGCGGCTCGATGCGGTTCTTGTTCATCGCCCATTGCGAAATCATCGTGCGGGTCAACTCGGTCCCGCCGGTCAGACCACGGCTGGCAGCATCCGCTTCACTCGGTCCAGGGCGTCCGCCCTTGACGGGAAGCGAAGCTTCACTCACACGGCTTGCCGATTTGGGCTGGTCAAAGACATCGCCAAACTGGCCCGCACTCGGCTTGGTACGGGAGGGCTGCGCAAGCGAAGCCACCTGTTGCTGCTGTGCCTTAGCTTGAGCTGGCGGCTGGGTCACGCCCTGAGCCGGAAGTGGTCCCTGGGTGAGAACGGCGACGGCTTTCGGCTGCACTGCCGGATTGACGACCGGCTGAGGTCTCTCAGTGGGAGCCGCAGGCCGAACTTCGGCAACAGCTGGAGTAACGGAAGGCGCTGGCCGGTCACGCGGGATCACCACAGTCTTCAGCGGCGCGCCATCCTGGCTCTGTTGCAGTGCCTCGGCAGCAGCCGGAGACAGCATGGCTTCTTCGACCGTGGACGGCTCGTCGCTCACCTGTGGACGCTGTTGCGGCAGGGTTGCCGCCATAGCATCGGCAAGCGCTGGACGGCCAGCTGGCACCGGAATATGCTGGGCAATGGGGTTGCTATCATCAGGCGATCCAAGCGACGCGGTCATCACCGGCTCTGCATCACCCTTCATGCCACGTGGCCCAAGCAGGGTCGGCACCGGAACCTTGTAGGCGGCCAGATCTTCATAGCCGCTTGACGGCGCGCCAGCGTCACCCGACGGATTGCCGGCAACTTTCTGCAGGGCATCCTCGGCAGCATTGCGCCCGCCAGGAGAGTAAAGCGCCACAGCCAGACTATCGTCACCTTGGCGCAGGGAAGGACGCGATTGCGGAACGGGAGCCGCGATATCAGGCGCCGCAGAGGCCACGGCCACAGGCATCGGACTGGTTGGCGTTGGATTGGTCAGCTCGGCAGGCCTTGGCGTAGCGGCAGGAGCCGATGCCCGCACCGGTGCGGCTGGGGCTGCATCTTCGTCACCCTCGTCCTCATCACCGCTGCCAAACAGCATGGCCATCAGGTTTCGCGGCCTGCCGCGTGGCGAGGATTTATTATCCGCCATCAATATTTGTTCAGACCCCAATCGTTTCTTATATTCCTCCATCGCCACCTGATAGCCTGGAAGCGGCTTGCCATCGGCAGGAATATGCAGGGTCTTGCCATCGGGGAACATGCGCACCAGTTCGCTGCGCGGAACGCGCGGCCAGGAGCGGACGCCCGCCACATCCATATGCACGAAAGGCGAACCGGAATTGGGGTAATAGCCCACGCCGCCCGCCTGGAATTTCATGCCGATATCGCGCAGGCTTTTCAGCGGCACGCCAGGGATGAAGAAATCCATCGCGGTGCCATTCATATGCTGGCTTTCCTTGGCGACGCCGGAAGAACGCGAACGCAGCATGGCATTGGTGGCTGGCGAACGATAACCGGAAACGACATAGATATAACCGCTGGCACCCGCCTTTTGATAGACCGACCAGACGAGGTCGAACAGGCGCGGGTCCATTTTGGTCGCTTCGTTGCGTCGCCAGTCGCGCACAATATTGTTGAGCTGCTGCAAGCCTTTGGGATCGTAGCGGCCATTGCGCTTGAAGGTGATTTCCTGCTTCTCGCCGGTATGGACGAAAAGGATTTTCAGTGAACGCGTTTCAGCGGCGGCCGAACCGGTCGTGGCATAGAGTGCGGAAAAGGCGATCGTCATCAGGACCAGAGCTGTCAGAACCAGCTTGGATATGTTCGCCCAAATCATGGCCGTGCGGTCAAGCCGCCCTGGCCCTGAGGGCGATACAAATGCACCAGATATCCGCAAAATCCGTCCCCGTCAGAAAAGTCACATCGCTCGCTTATCACATGACTGTGAAATACGGTATCCACATGGCAATTTTGCCACATCGTTCAAATTGATTCTTATATGGTGAACCAATTCATAACAACCCATTGACAACCAGTAATCAATCATCCTTACCCGGGGGTTAACAACTATCGATCCGTCTAGCTTTTGTGCGTAACGGCTGAAATACTCAGCCGGCCAGACTTTAAGCAAAACCGGCGCCCTTATAGCCCAAAATGACAACGCCGCCCACCCTGTCAGGTGCGCGGCGTGTTCAAATCTTCAGCCGGGCGCTGAAAAAACCCGGATATCACCTTTTTCAGGCGGCGTGCTTCTGCGGATTATCCGGGTCGATCCCGTAATCCTTCAGTTTGCGATAGAGTGTTGAGCGACCGATTCCAAGCTTGCGTGCCACCTGGCTCATCTGACCCCGGTAGAATTTCAGCGCGAAACGAATCAGTTCTTCCTCGATCTCAGCCAATTGCCGGACATTGCCGCTCTCGTCGATGCTGACGATGACATTGTCCAACGCCACCGGACGCGGGTCCTCGGCGCGGGGGGCAGGTAGCCGGTCGATAAAGGCCAGTTCCGGCCGGTCTGCACCGCGCGGCGCCACCTGTTCCGGCTGGCTTTCGGCCGTGCCAGGCAGACCCGACCAGAACTTGTCCTGCGCCAAACCGCCTGGGATCTGTGCCAGGATCTGCGGGAAATCGCTTTCCGTCAGATCCGTACCTTCGGCAAGAATCACCGCCCGGTAGATGGCATTTTCCAGCTGGCGAATATTGCCGGGCCAATCGAAGGCCGTCAGCAATGCAAGTGCGCCAGCCCCCAGAGACAGGGTCCGGGTCAGACGCTGCTCTGCCGAGAACCGTTCGGTAAAGGCGCGCGCCAGGAAGGGAATGTCCTCCTTGCGGCGGCGCAGAGCCGGAATGGTGATGGGGAAGACGTTGAGGCGGTAATAAAGGTCCTCGCGGAACCGGCCAGCCTTGACCTCTTCGATCAGATCCTTGTTGGTCGCCGAGATCAGCCGCACATTGACCTTCTGGGTCTGGCGGGCGCCGATAACCTCGATTTCGCCTTCTTGCACGGCCCGCAGCAGCTTCACCTGGGTGTCGAGCGGCAATTCGCCGATCTCGTCGAGGAACAGCGTGCCGCCGTCAGCCTCGGCGAACTTGCCGATATGGCGTTCCGTGGCACCGGGAAAAGATCCCTTTTCATGGCCGAACAGAATGCTTTCCACCATATTGGCGGGAATGGCAGCGCAATTGACCGTGACAAAAGGCCGCGACGCACGGTCGCTGCCCGACTGGATAGCCCGGGCGACCATTTCCTTGCCAACGCCCGATTCGCCTTCCAGCACGACAGGGATATTCGATTGGGCCGCACGGCGCGACAGGTCGATGACCCGGGTCATGGCCGGACTTGCCGAAATGATATCGGAGAAATGCACCGCCCCGGTGCGTGACCGGCGTGCAGGACGCGACTTGGCGTCGCGCTGGTCGACGCGCAGTGCATTGCCGATGGCCGATGCGATTCGCTCCGGCGAGACCGGCTTGACGACGAAATCGAAGGCGCCAGCCCGCATGGCCTGCACAACGGTATCGATGCCGCCCTGACCGGTCTGCACGATGACAGGCACGTCCGCCTCCTGACCGCCGATGGCGACCAGAAAATCGAGGCCGGATACGCCCGGCATCATCAAATCGAGCAGGATGACGGAAATCTCCGCCTTGTGCTGACGGAAATAGGCAAGGCCTGCCTCTCCGTCCTCGGCCAGATGGGCAACATGCCCCTGGCTTTCCACAGCGGCCTTCAACAACCGGCGTTGAACCGGATCGTCATCGACAACGAGAATATGAGCGGTCAATTTTAGCTCCCCGAGTCCTTATGGCGTCTGGCGCCGGTTGAAACATTGGACCATGTCCATAAGCGGCAGGATCAAAAACAAGATCCTCTTTCAAGTTCGGTCTTCTACAAACCCGGCCTCTTGCGGACCCGGCCACAACCCCTGGAAAAGCTGCGCATTCCAGGTTCCCTCCGCAAGCAAAGGCTGTAACCGTCGTCCTTGTCCCGCAAAATGCCATGGAGTTTTGAAAAACAGGTTCCAACATTTGCTAGGATTTTATCTATAGCCCGCCAAACTGTCCGCTTCGATACAATGCCTTAAAAAAAAGACTGCAAAAAGCCTGGGAATCCCGGCCTTCGACACAGTCCAATTCCTCCGTGCCGCGATTTTGTCAAATATCGGCACAGACGTCTTTTTCATAAAATGCCAGATCGACGGGTAGAATGGCAAGCGCTGAAATGCACAGACATCTGCCATATGCTGTTGTCGGGTGCCTTTGCCATGCTATGACTGGGGATATCTCATGCCAAACACATCGGACCGGCGCCTGTTCCATTTTGGTGACGGCGCGGCCCGAAAGACCACAAGGGTGCCATCATGCCTTTCAGCCCCGTTAACCAGACCCGACTTACGGCAGCCGAATCCGCCAGCGTACCAGCGCACGGCCAAGGCCTCGGCACGCTGCCCGAATGGCAGCTCACCGATCTTTATCCGGCCCCCTCCTCGGATCTCTTCAAGGCCGACCTCGCCAAGGCCAGCGAAATGAGCCTGGCCTTTGAGACCAAATGGAAGGGGCGGCTGGAAGATGCCGCCACCAAGGACGCGGATCAGGGCCTGGGAGCCGCGCTGAAGGAATTCGAAGAACTCGAAGACCTGCTCGGCAAGATCGGCTCCTATGCCGGTCTCTATTATTATAGTGAGATGACCAAGCCGGAAAACGGCAAATTCTTCGGCGATGTACAAGCCAGGCTGACGGAGCTTGCCGCCCATCTGCTGTTTTTCACGCTGGAGCTGAATCGGCTGGACGATGCGGTGATCGATGCTGCCATTGCCCGCGATCCGGCCACCGCCCATTACAAGCCCTGGCTGATTGATCTCAGGCAAGACAAGCCCTACCAGCTGGATGACAAGCTCGAGCAATTGTTTCTGGAAAAATCCCAGACCGGTTCGGCGGCCTTCAACCGGTTGTTCGACGAGACCCTGGCAAGCCTGCGGTTTGAGATTGACGGCGAACAGCTGACGCTGGAACCGGTTCTGACCATGTTGCAGGAGGCCGATCCGGCCTTGCGCGAAAAGGCGGCCATGGCGCTGTCGAAGACCTTCAAGGACAATATCCGGATTTTCGTGCTGGTCACCAATACCCTGGCCAAGGACAAGGAAATTTCCGATCGCTGGCGCGGCTTTGCCGATATTGCCGATAGCCGCCACCTGTCCAACCGGGTGGAGCGTCCCGTGGTCGATGCGCTGGCGGCTGCGGTGCGCGATGCCTATCCGCGCCTGTCGCACCGCTATTACAAGATGAAAGCCAAGTGGCTTGGCCTGGAGCAGATGAATTTCTGGGACCGCAACGCCCCCCTGCCCGACAGCATCGACCGGATCATTCCCTGGGACGAAGCCCGCCAGACCGTGCTGTCAGCCTATGGCAGCTTTGCGCCTGATATGGCAGAGATTGCCGGTCGCTTCTTCGATGGCGGCTGGATCGATGCCCCCGCCCGGCCCGGCAAGGCGCCCGGCGCCTTTGCCCATCCGACCGTGCCGTCTGCCCATCCCTATGTCTTGGTCAATTACCTCGGCAAGCCGCGCGATGTGATGACGCTGGCTCACGAATTGGGCCATGGCGTGCATCAGGTTCTCGCCGGCGAACAGGGCGCGCTGATGTGCCAGACACCGCTGACGCTGGCCGAAACCGCCTCGGTATTCGGCGAAATGCTGACCTTCCGGGCGCTGCTGGAAAAGGCCAGCGATGCGCGTGAGCGCAAGGCCATGCTGGCCCAGAAGGTTGAGGACATGATCAACACGGTCGTGCGCCAGATTGCCTTCTACGAATTCGAGCGCAAGCTGCACACCGCCCGCAAGGAGGGCGAGTTGACGGCGGAAAAGATTGGCGAACTGTGGCTATCGGTGCAGGAAGAGAGCCTTGGACCGGCCATCAAAGTGTCCGAAGGTTATGAGACCTGGTGGGCCTATATTCCCCATTTCATCCATTCGCCCTTCTATGTCTATGCCTATGCCTTTGGCGATTGCCTGGTCAATTCGCTCTATGCCGTCTACCAGAACGCTGAACAGGGCTTCCAGCAGAAATATTTCGATCTTTTGAAGGCTGGCGGCAGCAAGCATCATTCCGAGCTTCTCGCGCCATTCGGTCTGGATGCCACTGATCCGTCCTTCTGGGCCAAGGGACTGTCGATGATCGAAGGGCTGATCGACGAGCTGGAAGCGCTTGACGCCAAAGCCTGAACGGGCAGATCGAGCCACGATGGCGCAGTCCGAACCGTTTCAACCGTCGATCCTGTTTCGGAATGACAAAAGCGGTGAAACGCTGGTGTTTACCGATCCGGTGGACATCGTCGTCGCCCGGCGGGGCGGCGACGTGCTGCCGGCGCTTGCCCAGCTGGAACGCGCCCGCCAAGAGGGCTACTGGCTGGCGGGGGCGCTGGCTTATGAAGCGGGCTTTGTGTTTGAAGACAAGCTGAGGCCGCTGATGCCTGATGGGCGAGACGTGCCGCTCCTCCAGTTTGGCATTTTCAACGCGCCATCTGACCCTGCTCATCCCTTGGGACACTCACATCGATTGGGACACCCACCTCACCCCGAGAGCAACACCCACCTGCTGGAAAACCCGGTTGCAGCCTGGGATTTCGAGACCTATCGGCAGCAGTTTGACACCCTGCATCAACATCTCAGGCAGGGCGATTGCTACCAGGCCAACCTGACCATGCCCATTGAAGCGGCCTATCGGGGCAGCCCTCGCGACGTCTTCTGGTCGCTGATCGCCCGTCAGCCGGTCTCTTATGGTGCGCTGGTGGAGCTCGGCGGTCCGGCCATCGTCTCGCGCTCGCCGGAACTGTTCTTCAAGGTGGATAGTGACGGCTTTATCGAGACCCATCCGATGAAGGGCACGGCGGCACGCGGCTCTGATGATGCCGAGGACGAGGCGATCAAGGCGGCAATGCTGACGGACGAAAAGACCCAGGCCGAAAACCGGATGATCGTTGATCTCTTGCGCAACGACATCTCCCGGATCATCGAGCCTGATAGCCTGACCGTGCCAAAACTGTTCGACATCGAGACTTATCCGACCCTGCACCAGCTGGTCAGCCATGTGCGCGGCAGGCTTTTGCCTGGAATGGGCCTTGGCGATATTCTCGAAGCGCTGTTTCCCTGTGGCTCGATTACCGGCGCGCCGAAGTTGGCCGCCATGCAGATCCTGCACCGGCTGGAGGCGGGGCCGCGCGATATTTATTGCGGTGCCATCGGCTTTTGCGATCCAGCAGGCCCCATGCAGTTCTCCGTTGCCATCCGCACCCTGACTTTATTTGATCAACCGGCCATTTCAGACCATTTCCCTGAACAACAAGGGCTTTTCAAAAGCCGCCGGGCGGTTTTCAATGTCGGTGGCGGGATTGTTTTTGATTCGAAGCCCGAACAGGAATATCAGGAATGTCTGCTCAAGGCGCGCTTTGCGGTAGGTGATCAATGGATTTCACGCTGATTGAAACGCTCCGCTGGGAGCCAGGCCAGGGCTTCATCAGGCTCGACCAGCATTTGCGGCGCCTGTCGCGCTCAGCCGATGCGCTGGGTTTTCGCCAGCCGATCAAGCCCGAAGCGGCATTAAAAGAAGTGGTACATGGCGACACCCCGCTCCGGGTGCGCCTTGCCATGAATTTTCGTGGCAAGCTGGAAGCTGCGGCAGTTCCCTTCGAATCCGTCGGCGAAAACACCATCTGGCGTCTTCGCATCGCGCAAAAGACCCGGCTGAATTCAGAGGATACGCTCTATCGCCACAAGACGTCGCGGCGCGATCCCTATGACGCCGCCCGCGCCGAATTTTCTTCTGATGAGGCCGACGAAGTCCTGCTGCTGAACGAGCGTGGTGAAATCTGCGAGGGGACATTCACCAATGTCTTCGTGCAGGGGCTGGATGGCATGCTGATCACCCCGCCGCTGACCAGCGGTCTCATTCCTGGCATCCTGCGCGCCGAGCTGATCCGGGACCGCAAGGCCCGCGCCGATCTGTTGAAACCGGAAAGCCTGAATGGACGGGCGATCTTCGTCGGAAACAGCCTGCGCGGCCTGATCCGCGCCGAACTGGTGGAAGAACAGCACAGGGCTGTCGCTTAATTTTCATAAACTGAAAAAACAATAGCAACAACAGGATCGACCGTTTGATCGAATGGATGGTCCTGGTGGTTTTTACGATTTTAGTTTTATAATATAAAATTAAAATGAAAACTCTACAGTAAAAATAAATTTTTAGTTATTACAAATATCATGAATATAGATTCTCAAATTGTCATATTAAGAGAATTGGTAGATAAAATTACGTATTGATTATTTTAAATAGGTAAATCAATATGGAAAACAATATTTATTATAGAAAAATAGGAAAATTAATATTTACTATATTAGCTTCAATATTTATTTTTGGGAATAGTGAAACCAGTTCCTTTGCGCATATAAAGTGGTTTCAATCTTTTAATATCCAAGAGCAACCTGTATTACCGGGTCAGTTTATGGCGACACCAACCTGGTTGCTTGGCCTCGCCCTGAGCCTGCCTGCGCTCTGGGCCTGTGTAGCGATTGACGCGGCAGGAAAAAGCGCCCGGCTTGGCCGGGTCCTTTCCTTGATACGGCGACCCTTTGGCTTCAAGGCCGACGACCTGGTCCGTCTCACCATTGCATTTTGGTTATCCTGGCTCTGGATGCTCCCGGAGCCGATCTGGTTGACACCGGAACTCAAAGCCCCGGATGCGAGCATTCAGTGGGTGCAACTCGGATTGGCCGCGCTTTGTCTCTCCCGTCGGGGGGCCGGCCTGACCGGACTTGGCCTGATTGGTTTATGGATTGGCGCGGCCCGCCAATACGGAACCTATCATCTGCTGGATTACCCTCTCTTCCTGGGATTTGCCATCTGCCTGATCGCCATCAGCCTCGACAGGCTCCGGGTCCGGGTTCTCGCCAGCGTCACCGCCCACCGGATCGGCCTTCTCGGCGCAACGATGTCCTGGACGCTGATGTGGGCGTCCATGGAAAAATGGGCTTTCGCAGACTGGTCGCTGACGCTGCTCTGCGCGCGGCCCTATTTGACGATGGGGTTGACGCCAGAAGTCTTTCTCAGCCTCTCCGGCTGGTTTGAATTTGGCGCCGCCGCCATGCTGCTGCTGGGGGGGCCCGTTGCCAGCCGGCTATCGGCCTTTGCACTGCTGATGATCTTCGGCTCCGCCGTGCTGGAATTCGGCCGGGTGGATCTGGTTGGACATTTTCCGATCATCGCGGTTCTGGCCATCACCATCTGGAAAGGCAATGGCCAGGTCGGCGCCGCGGTCAATTTAACCCGGAAATCCGCCCTGACGCGCGCCTTGCTTCTGCCACTCACCTATATCGCCGCATTGTTCGTCACCGGCATCGCTTATATCGGCGGCTGGAATTTCGCCTATGACGATGGTGCCATGCAAGGCATTACCAGCGAATATGAGCTGGCCAGTTTGCTGCTGTTGTGGCTGGCAGCCGCCCTGATCCTTATCTTGACCCTGATCGCTGCCATAATGCTAGGCAGGCGGGAGCGAAAGCGCACGGCGGCGGATACCTGATCGAACAGCTTCGGGCAGCTACCTGTGCCCGAAGGCAATCTCTTGAAACGCCGTCTTTATTCTGTCGTTGAATTATGCTCTAGGGAAGAGAAGGAACCCGGTCAGAGCAAAGCCGTGTTCGCAAATCATGCGCCTATGGCAAACGGCCTTCCAAGGAGAAAATGAATGACCACCCAGACCTATCCGGTTTACGGCGAGATCACCGGTCCGATCGTGATGATCGGCTTCGGTTCGATCGGCCGGGGCACCCTGCCGCTGATCGAACGCCATTTCAAGTTCGACAAGAGCCGGATGGTGGTCATCGACCCGCGCAATGACGAGGCCGAATTGATGGCCAAGCATGGCATCAAGCACATCCAGGCGCATGTCACCAAAGAAAACTACAAGGACCTGCTGAAGCCGCTGCTGACAGAAGGCGAAGGCCAGGGCTTCTGCGTCAACCTGTCGGTCGATACCGGCTCGCTCGACCTGATGAAGCTGTGCCGCAAGCTGGACGTGCTTTACATCGATACCGTGGTTGAGCCTTGGCTGGGCTTCTATTTCGACAAGAATATGAAGAACTCTGAGCGCACCAACTATGCACTGCGCGAAACCGTTCGCCAGGAAAAGAACAAGAACCCCGGCGGCACCACCGCCGTTTCCACCTGCGGCGCCAATCCGGGCATGGTCTCTTGGTTCGTCAAGCAGGCGCTGGTGAATATCGCCAATGAAATCGGCCTGAAATTCGAAGAGCCAGCCGTCGGTGACCGCGAAGGCTGGGCCAAGCTGATGAAGAAGGTCGGCGTCAAGGGCATTCACATTGCTGAGCGCGACACGCAGCTCGCCAAGACCCCGAAGCCGCTCAACGTGTTCTGGAACACCTGGTCGGTGGAAGGCTTCATTTCCGAAGGCTTGCAGCCAGCCGAACTCGGCTGGGGTACCCATGAAAACTGGATGCCGAAAAACGCCAAGAAGCACAAGAAGGGCTGCAAGGCAGCGATCTATCTGGAGCAGCCTGGCGCCAATACCCGCGTGCGCACCTGGTGCCCGACGCCCGGCCCGCAATACGGCTTCCTCGTCACCCACAACGAATCGATCTCGATTGCCGATTACTTCACGGTCGAGAAGGATGGCGAGGTCGCCTATCGTCCGACTTGCCATTACGCCTATCATCCGGCCAATGACGCGGTTCTGTCGCTGCATGAAATGTTCGGCAATGGCGGTACCGCCCAGCCGGTCCTGCATGTTCTCGATGAAAACGAGCTGGTCGATGGCATCGACGAGTTGGGCGTGCTGCTCTACGGCCACGAAAAGAACGCCTACTGGTATGGTTCGCGCCTGTCGCTGGAAGAAACCCGCCGGATCGCCCCCTACCAGAACGCCACCGGTCTCCAGGTAACGTCCGCAGTGCTGGCCGGCATGGTCTGGGCCATCGAGAACCCGAAGGCTGGGATCGTCGAGGCCGACGAAGTTGATTACAAGCGCTGCCTGGAAGTGCAGTCGCCCTATCTCGGCCCGGTCGAAGGCCATTACACCGACTGGACCCCGCTCGACGGTCGCCCCGGCCTGTTCCCGGAAGACCTCGACACCAAGGACGCCTGGCAGTTCAAGAATATCCTGGTGCGCTAAACGCTGCAGAACGGCGGATGGCAATATCCGTCTGCCGATCTGAAACAATGGCCTGAAATAACGGCGCCGCGCATCGAAAAGCAGCGCGGCGCTGAGAACAACATGGCACGCTTTTCATGTCCCTGTGGAACAACAACGACATGATTGTGTTCAAGTGGCCGGGAAGAGGTTGGAAGCCTTGCTTTCAACCGATCTTCGCGGCATGGTCGCCAGCATGGAACCTGATCGGCCCTCGTGGTATTTCAGGAAATCGGTTGTCACCAACCGGGAATATGAAGAGCAAGAGACCTCTCCGGCCGAGGCGACCGGGCAGAGGCCAGAGACATAGGCGGCCATAATGTCCTGCCGGATGGAGACTGTCATGAAGGTCAAAAGCATCGCAATTTTGCTCGTCGCGGCCTTTGCCGTGTCCTCCTGCGTGGGCACGCCGCCGCCGCGCCAGGTCGCGTATAATGCGCCGCAGCCACAGGGCGTTGATGGCGCCTGGGTCGATCCGAACGGCATCGTTTCCACCTTCCAGGGCGGCACGTTTGCCACCCGCTCCAGCGATACCAATGCGCTTCTGGCCTCCGGCACCTATACCAATACCTCGCCGACGCTGGTGGAGATCAACATGACCTCGCTGGTGCGCAAGACCCAGTCGCGGGTCAATTGCGCGCTGGTTTCGCCAGAACAGTTGAACTGCACCACGGATGCCGGCTCGAATTTCTCGCTGCGCCGCAAGATCTGACGCGTCAACTCATCCACGCTTGGCAAAGCCGGTCCAGGGGGCCGGCTTTTTGCTGTTCTGGCTTATTTTCGCTTGCGATAAACCAAGCACGATGGAAACATGCAACCTTCCGCAAAAGCCCGATAAGAACGTCATAAAAGAGGGGTAACCAAAGCGGGTGTTCCATGAAATCAGGAGTTACGGATGTTAAAAAGATTTAAATTTGGCCTGTTGAGCGCCTCGGTGCTCATCCTGTCGTCGGGGGCGGCCTTTGCCGATTTCGAACTGAACATCCTGCATATCAACGATTTTCACTCACGGATCGAGTCGATCAATAAATATGATTCGACGTGCTCCGCGGATGAGGAAAGCAAGAACCAATGCTTTGGCGGTGCGGCCCGTTTGAAGACGGCGTTCGACCAGACCCGCGCGGCATTGGCTGGCAAGAATGTCCTGTCGCTGAATGCCGGTGACAATTTCCAGGGCTCGCTGTTTTACACCACCTACAAAGGCACAGCCGAACTGGATGTGATGAACATCCTGAAGTTCGATGCCATGACACTTGGCAATCACGAATTCGACGACGGTGAGACAGCCATCGGTCCCTTCCTCGACAAGGTGCAGTTTCCGGTCGTGGTCGCCAATCTGGAAGCCAATGCCGAATCGAAGCTGAAGGACAAGTTCAAGCCCTCGACAATCCTGGAAATTGGCGGCCAGAAGATCGGCATCGTCGGCGCCGTTACCCCGGAAACCGTGGAACTGGCATCGCCGGGTCCGAATGTGAAATTCACCGACGATGTCGTTGCCATCACCGAAGAAGTGAAGAAACTGAAGGCCGAAGGCGTCAACAAGATCATCGCCCTCACCCATGTCGGCTATCACCGCGACATGGAAATCGCCAAGATCCCTGACGTCGATGTGGTGGTCGGCGGCCATTCCCACACATTGCTGTCTAACAGTGATCCGAAGGCCGAAGGCCCCTACCCGACGCTGGTCGACAATCCCGGCGGCTACAAGGTGCCTGTCGTCACCGCTGCCTCCTACAGCAAATATCTCGGTGATCTGACTGTTGTTTTCGACGATAACGGCGTGGTGAAAAGTGCCAAGGGCGATCCGATCCTGATCGATTCGAAATTCAAGCCTGATGAAGCAATGACCGCCAAGGTCAAGGAACTGGCCGGTCCTATCCAGGAATTGCGCCAGAAGGAAATCGGCGAAAGTGCCGGCCCGATCGACGGCGCCTCCACCACCTGCCGCGCCAAGGAATGCGCCATGGGCAACCTGGTGGCCGAGGCTATGCTGGATCATGCCCGCAGCCAGGGCATCAGCATCGCCATCCAGAACGGCGGCGGCCTGCGCGCCTCGATCGGCGGCGGCAAGGTGACGATGGGCTCGGTCATCACCGTCCTGCCCTTCCAGAACACGCTTGCCACCTTCCAGCTCAAGGGCTCCGACGTGATTGCAGCGCTTGAAAACGGCGTGAGCCAGATAGATGATGGCGCTGGCCGGTTCGCACAGGTCGCCGGTCTGAAATACAGCTTCGACCGTTCCAAGCCTGTCGGCAGCAGGATCGTCGACGTTCAGGTCAAGGACGGCGACGGCTTCGTGCCGCTCGATACCAGCAAGCTCTATGGTGTCGTCACCAATAATTACATGCGCTCTGGCGGCGACGGCTACAAGATCTTCGCGACAGCAGGACAGAACGCCTATGATTACGGTCCGGATCTCGCCGATGTGACAGCCGACTTCCTGGCTAAGAATTCGCCCTACAAGCCGTTTACCGATGGCCGCGTCAGCGAAGTTACGCCAGCTGGCTATGTCGCGCCAGCGGCCCAGCCGAAGACCGCGACCGCTGCCCAAGCCACGGCACCAGCTCCTGCCCCAACGGCGCCGGCCGCGCCTGCGCCCGCCGCTCCGGCGCCCGTAACCCCAGCCGTTTCCGCACCGCCTGCTGCCGCCCAGCCAACGCAATATACCGTGGTCAAGGGTGATAGCCTGTGGAAGATCGCTGAGGCCACCTATGGCGATGGTGAGGACTGGAAGAAGATTTCCGCCGCCAACAAGCTGCGCCATCCCGACCATATCGAGATCGGTGACGTCCTGACCGTTCCGGCAAAGTAACTTTCAGTTGCGGGAAGCCCAAACCTCCCGCATGCGACAAAAGGTCCGGCCCGGAGCAATCCGGGCCGTTTTTCATTCTGGACAGTGATCTCTTCTCAGTCCAAAAGCGTAACAGCAGCATCGAATTCTTGACCAGGGTAGTCCAAATATGAGCGCGATCGTCAACCATCTTCCGTCCGAACATCCAAAGGTCAATTTCGGCAAGGTCGGCGTGCTGCTCGTCAATCTCGGCACACCTGACGGGACCGACTACACTTCAATGCGCCGCTACCTGAGGGAATTCCTCAGCGACAAGCGGGTCATCGAATGGTCACGACTGTTCTGGTATCCCATCCTCTATGGCATCGTTCTGAACACCCGCCCCGGCAAGGTCGGCAAGGCCTATGCCGAGATCTGGAACAACGACCTGAACGAGAGCTATCTGCGGACTTACACCCGCAACCAGGCCGAGAAAATGGCTGTATCGCTCACAGATATGCCAAATGTCGTGGTGGATTGGGCGATGCGTTACGGCCAGCCATCGATCAAATCGCGCATGGACGCGCTGCAAAAGGCCGGCTGCGAAAAGATTCTGTTGTTTCCGCTCTATCCGCAATATGCCGCAGCCACCACGGCCACCGTTAATGACGAAGCCTTCAAGGCGCTGCTCAAGATGCGCTGGCAACCGGCCCTGCGTACCGTGCCCCAATATAGCGACGATCCGGTCTATATCGATGCACTGGCCAATTCCATCGAAGCCCATCTCGCCAGCCTCGACTGGGAGCCGGAACTGGTGCTGACTTCGTTCCACGGCATTCCGAAGTCCTATTTCATGAAGGGCGATCCCTACCATTGCCAATGCTACAAGACCGGACGCCTGCTGCGTGAGCGGTTGGGCTGGCCGAAGGAAAAGCTGATGGTCACCTTCCAATCCCGCTTCGGGCCTGAGGAGTGGCTACAGCCCTATACTGACAAGACCGTGGAAAAACTTGCCAAGGATGGCATTAAGCGTATTGCCGTGATCAATCCCGGCTTCGTCTCCGATTGTCTGGAAACGCTGGAGGAAATTGCCGGTGAAGCGGGCGAAATCTTCCACCACGCCGGCGGTGAGAAATTCAGCCATATCCCCTGCCTGAACGACAGCCCGGACGGCATGCGCGTGCTGGAAAATGTCGTGCGCCGGGAATTACAGGGCTGGGTTTGAGACGACGGATAATACCAAGCCTCGAAGATGCTCACGCATCCTCGCCTTGAAGGCATTGAAAATATCTCAAATGCGTCAGAGGCTTGAGATATTTTCAAAAGGAATACGAAGAGTCATTTTCAATGAATCTTCGTATAAGTCGTTAAACCAAAATCACGCGGTTTGCAGTTCCGCTGGCCGGGTCAATCGGGCGCCAAGCTCGATTCCCGGCTTTTCAATGAAGCGGTAACTGACCAGGGACAGAAGATAAGTCGCGACAAGCGTGAAGGTTACAACACCGGCCTGCAGGACCGAGTTTGAAACGCCCAATCCGGTCAGAATGGCGATCGACACGTAAAGCGGGATCATGTGGACAAGATAGACCGAGTAGGAAATCTGCCCAAGATGGACCGGCAGTGCCGACCCCAGAAGCCGCGCTGGCAGGTGCATCAAGTGGTGGACGGGTGCCGCTGCAGAGAGCAGAACGACCGCCCAGAGCAAAAGCGGCAGCAATTGTGAAAGCCCTTCGCGGGCAATCGCAATACCGGCAAAGCCCAGAATTGCCAACAGCCATCCCCGCCATTCCCGCCTGCGGTCGAAGGCCATATAGCTGCAGATGCCGATGGCAAAGCGGGAAACCTTATAGCCGATGAACCCGCCGGGAAGCAGATCCGTCATCAGGATCAGGGCAAGGAAGACAGCAGCTCCCAGCGGCCAGCGCTGCTTTTTGGCCAACACCCACAGGAAAAACGGCGCCAGTAGATAAAACTGCCACTCCATGGAAATGCTCCAGGCCTGGCCGACGATCGTATAGGGGGCGCTATCGAGCACCTGATCCGGCACCAGGCCCTGCAACAACGGAACATGGACGATAAGCTGATGACCGAGCGATCCCAGGCCCTGTTGAGCCAGATAAAGCCGGTTGGCATTGGTCGGGGTCGCGAAGGGAATGTCCTGCCAGGCGGAAACCTGCACCTGCAGCAGCACTGTCGAAAGGGCAAGAACCACGAGATATAACGGAAACAGCCGGAAGCCACGGCGGGCAATATAAAGTCCCAGCGGCTCAGCCTTGCGGTCGATCAGGCAGGCGATCACGAAACCGGACAGGATGATAAACACATCCACCGCCAGGACATTGCGGTCAACAATTGGCAGATGCCAGCCGAATGACAAGGAAACATGTCCCAGCACCACCCACCATGCCATGATACCGCGCAGACCTTCAAGTGACGTTATCTTATGGCTTTCACTTGGCTGCTTTTTCATATTCTCACAACATGTTTCGGGAAAACCAGTTCCCGTTCCCCTGCAGCATCCTGCGTTTTACCAAACGTGGAATACTGACCCGCTTAAAAATTTTCTATTGCATACTTCAAATATACAGATTGCGTTTAAAACGCCGTTCTTAATGAGTCCATATTGAAATAAACTTCCCCGCCCTTGCCTGCGGCACTGATCATCCACGCCGATCTTGATGGTGAAAGCAAGCATCCACAATCTGCGGATTGTGTAGCCCACGGGTACAAATCAAAGCAATAATTAATTGTTCCACCCTACATTGAACCTATCGAGGGAGATTGCCGCGCCCCAGCGGAGGAGGAATCTATGCGTATTAATGGTAAAATATATCTACTTGTTTTCATTCTCGGCTTTGCCGCATCCCTGATCGGGGCGATCGGGATTTTCGTGACATTGCGATATGACAACAAGACCGCACAGGTTCTCAATCTATCCGAGCGCGCCTTCCAGGGTGAGCGACTCAACCGCCTGATCACCTCGGTGGTGATGGAATCACGGGGTATCTATGCGGCGAAATCGAAGGAAGATGCAGACAAGTTCGGCAAGGGGCTGACAAAAAGTCTCGATGATATGGATGCCACGCTTCAAACCTGGCGGAAAATGATACCGGAAACCCAGGTGCAAGCCTTCCAATCCATGGTTGCCAAGGCAGCGGAATTCAGGACATTCCGCACGGAAACAGTCCGTTTGGGCACCGAAGTCGGTCCGCAGGCCGCCAATGAGCAGGGCAATAACGAGGCCAACCGCGCCAACCGCAAAGCCTTCCAGACCGAGGTGGATGCCGTCGTCAGCGCCGACAAGAAAGAACTCCAGGCGGTCACGGCATCGGTCGCCAGCTTCCAAACAGCCATGATGATCCTGATCGTCTCGGTGACGGTCATCTCGATCCTGATCGGCGTCGGCCTCGGTATCTATATCGGCGTCAAGCAATTGAGCCGCCCGATCGTTCAGCTCACCGCAGCTATCAAGCGTGTCGCCAATGGGGATTTCGAAACCGACGTGCCGGGCGCCACCCGCAAGGATGAAATCGGCGACATGGCCTTGGCGGTGGAAACCTTCAAGCGCAACGGCCAGGACGTCGCCCGCATGAATGCCCAGGAAGCGGCCCTGCGGGCAAAAAGCGATGACCTGCAATCCAGCATGTCCGTTGTCGTCGCAGCAGCCGCCGATGGCGATTTCAGCAAGCGGATCGGCACCCATTATGACGATGCAAATCTTGATCGTTTTGCTAACAATATCAATGAGCTGATCGCAAGCGTCGAGCGCGGAGTGACGGAAACCCGACGAGTGATCGCCAATCTCGCAAGCGGCGATCTGAGCCAGGAAATGCAAGGCCAGTTCAGAGGCGCGTTCGGCGAATTGCAGGCCAATGTCAACACCACCTTTGAGCGCCTGCGCGACACGATTTCCAGCATCCGCCACAAGACGGACGCCATCAGCGGTAGCACCGGCCAATTGAGCAATGCCACCAACGAATTGTCGATGCGCACCGAAAAGCAAGCCGCCGCTCTGGAGCAAACTTCGGCGGCGCTCGACGAGATCACAGTCGTGGTGCGCGGCTCTTCGGAACGTGCCCAGGAAGCCAGCCGGATCGTGACGGAAGCCACGGAAAATGCCGCGCAATCAGCCGTCGTGGTGCGCGAAGCCGTGGACGCCATGGGCCGGATCGAAAACGCTTCCAAGGAAATTTCCACCATCATCAACGTGATCGACGAGATTTCCTTCCAGACCAATCTTCTAGCCCTGAATGCCGGTGTGGAAGCCGCCCGCGCGGGTGAGGCCGGCAAGGGTTTTGCCGTGGTTGCCCAGGAAGTGCGCGAACTGGCGCAACGCTCCGCCAATGCGGCCAAGGACATCAAGGCGCTGATCACCAAATCCGGCCACGAGGTCGAAGGCGGGGTCAAGCTGGTGCAAAAGACCGGCGAGGCGCTGGCAAAGATCGAAAGCCGCGTGCTGACGATCAACGATCATATCCATTCCATCGCCAATGCGGCCAAGGAACAGGCAACCGGCTTGCATGAAATCAACGCCGCCATCAACCAGATGGATCAGGTGACCCAGCAGAATGCCGCCATGGTCGAGGAAACCTCAGCCTCCACCCATTCGCTCTCCGACGAGGCGCAGAGCCTGGTCGGCCTGCTCAGCCACTTCAAGATTTCCGGGCAGCAAGGCCAAGTTGCGCCTGCGCCTCGTCGCAGCGCACCGCAGCCGGTCTCCGCAAACCTAACCGCCCGCAGCCCGGCTCCGTCTCCGGCCCGCGAACGGGTCAAGGCCGTCGCCAAGGCCTTTGGCGGCGGTGCAGCTGCCGCTCAATCCCGGGATCAGTGGGAGGAGTTTTAAGCCAAGGGCGCAGCGCCTGTGCTATCGATAGACTAATTATTTGATTTGACTATGGTTTAAGGAAAAAATGAGAGGTTGGCGGTCACAGAGAAGCAATCTTGTCCGTAAGCGCCACCCAACCACCAGGCTCCATGATCAAAGCTCCGACATCATAGGACCCAAGCAGGGCCAATACCGACCGTCTTGAACAGATCTCACTGAACAACTCAGTCGCAGGCCCTGCATCCCGGTAGAAATAGAAATTATTCCTGGCCTCTGTGACCACAGTCTTCAACTCAGAGGACGGCAA
The DNA here is from genome assembly GCF_021559775.1 of Gillisella vitis. Classification (GTDB taxonomy): domain Bacteria; phylum Pseudomonadota; class Alphaproteobacteria; order Rhizobiales; family Rhizobiaceae; genus Allorhizobium; species Allorhizobium ampelinum. The sequence continues at coordinate 2,637,700 of NZ_CP056047.1, forward strand.
GCGAGAGGCCGGAGGTGAATGTTCTTCCAAGGCCTGCCTTGCCTGGGAAAGCCCCATGCCGGTCAGCCGTGGTGGCTTGTCGGCCTTGCGCAATTCTTCATTGGCGGCCTTCAGGTTCATGCCGGTCAACCGCGGCGGACGGGAACGGGCGAGATAATCGTCTCGAAGCAGAAAATCATCCGGGTTCAAACGGCGTGTCCGGCAATAGGCAGAGAATTGCTCCTGATAGGCCCGCCAATGAATTTCGAGGGCAAGCCGAGCGCATGACTTAGCATGGAACGCCTTGTCAAAAGTCTTGAAAGCCGAAGTGGCGCCGTTAATACCGGCATTCACGGATGCGGTAGCGATTTCGCCCAGAACAGGCACCGAGCCCGTCACCAGTTTCGTACCCTCTATGCCGGATTTGTGAATCTTCCGCTTGATGACTTCGGCAATAATATCCGACAACGGCACGCCATCAGCTTGCCCCTGATTTGCGGCGTCCACCCTGCTTGCCAGTATTTTCAGCTTTGTCAGGTGACTGGCAGTCGATGCCGTACTGTTGACCTGCTTGGCAACGGAAAGGGCATTGATTGGCAAGGCGCCCATCGATGCTGCAACCGACACCGAACCGGCGATTGAAACAGCATTGCTGCCGATTTCCTTGTACCGTCGGCGCTGCATATATTTCAGCGTCGCAGGGCTTTCACTGGTCAGGTCCCCGCTGCTGTGACCACGTGCCACGAAAAACGGATTCGGCGGCACAGAAATTCCGGCATTGCCCCGCGCCTTGTATCCGTTTCGGCCAGCTTCGGCGACACTTTGTCCCAAGGCTGCATAGCCGGTGCTATTGCCGCCATTGGCTGTCCCGAAAGCCACATCCAGGCATGCCGCCGCAACATCCGTAACGGACAGTGGTGCATCTTTCTTGTCGTATTTGCCTTTTGCATCGGCGGTTGCCGATACCCTGCCAGTATCCTTGAATTTCAACGATTTTGCAGCAAATGCGCTTTTCAGACTTCCAAGCATCGCCAATCCTCCGACATCTTGCACGGACGCAGAATGGCACAGAGATAGTCAAAATACGACGAAAAAGACGCAAAAAGGATAAAATATCTCACACGCCGCGCTTGTTGCCCCAGAGCAGCACATGCAGTTGCGGCAGCACACGGGCGGCAAACCAGCGGTCTTCGACCACCCGGTCCACCAGCCAATGCATCCGGGTCATGATCCCATCCATGTCGATGACCGCGTCATCGTCTTCCGGCGGCGGGGGTGTATGGTTGCCGGGCTGGAGATAGACCGGCAGATGCGGATGCCGGGCGCTGGCAGCGCGCGCATAGGCATAGTCGGCTTCATCGAAGATGATGAACTTCAACACGGTGAGCGGGCTTTGCTGCTCACCGCGCGCTGCGGCTTTCTCAAGACAGAGCGAAAGCGCATCCCAATCCGTTTCCATCCCGCTCGAAGGCGGCTTGGGCGACACCACCAGCACATCCAGATCGGCAAACCAGTCGCGGGCAATCGACCCCTGGGTTTCCAGGGCGAAGCGGTAACCCCGCTCATGACCGTGGGCAATCAGCCCGCCCAGCGGCTGGATCGCCGGATTGCCACCCGATAGCGACACCATCAAAGGCACGCCACCGGACAGGCTTTCCACCTCGGACCAGATGGCCTCGACGCTCATTGGCAGCCATTCTTCTCGAAACCGGCTTTCGACGGCATGCAGACTATCGCACCAGGAACAGCGATAATCGCAGCCGCCCATGCGCACGAACACGGTTGGTTGGCCGATCAGCACGCCTTCGCCCTGAATGGTCGGCCCGAAGATTTCGCTGACCCGGATCACGGTTTCCGACACGGTCACGGGCGATACTCCGCCCAGGTCTTCTGGGTTTCGCTGACCCTGACAGCAGAGGTTTCGGCAAATCGCTGCTTGCACCAATCGTAGAAGTGCTTGGCCAGACATTCTGCCGTGGTCTTGTCGTGACCCAGGACATCATTGAGATGGCGATGATCGAAGGTCTCATCGATATAGGTCTTCAACACCTTCAGCTCATGATAGTCGCGCAGGAACCCGTACTCATTCAACTCCTCGCCCGACAATTCGACCAGGACAATGTAATTGTGCCCATGCAGCCGGGCGCATTGATGATCGTCAGGCAGGCCTTTCAGCTGGTGCGAGGCAGAAAAATGAAATTCCTTGGTAATCCGGTACATGGTTTCAAACCTCCCTGGCCTGGAAACCGGAAGTAGCCCTCACCCAGAAATCCGGGTCTTCGTAGTCGGTAGGATCGGTGACACCGGCCAGATGAAAAGCCTCGCGCCGTTCCACGCAGGTGCCGCACCGGCCGCAATGACGCGCACCGCCCTTGTAGCAGGACCATGTCTGGTCAAACGGCGTGCCGTATTTCGCGCCTTCGGTGACGATATCGGCCTTGGAGACCGTCACGAACGGTGCCAGCAGCTTGACATCGGCATAGCCCTCCAGCGCATGGGCCTGCATGATCTGGAACGCATCAATGAAACCGGGTCGGCAATCGGGATAGATGAAATGGTCGCCGCCATGCACCGCCAAGGCGACCGCATCAGCCTTACGGGCCGCGGCCACCCCGAAGGCAATGGCCAGCATGATGGCATTGCGGTTCGGCACGACAGTGATCTTCATCGTCTCCTCGGCATAATGGCCATCGGGAACGTCGAGATCGTCGGTCAGCGCCGAGCCGGTCAGGCTGGCGCCAATATTGGTCATGTCGATGATCTGGTGCGGCACGCCCAGCCGCTTGGCCGCGAGTGCTGCAAAATCCAGCTCTTTTTTATGACGCTGGCCGTAATCGAAGGAGATCAGGCCGATCAACTCATGCTCCGCCGCCATTTTGTCGGCAAGCGAAACGGAATCGAGTCCGCCAGAGCAGACGACGAGTATTTTCATGGTTCTAGTCCTTGTTTTTTCCGGGTAGGCTGCGACCGGTGGTGAAAACCGTGGCCCTGATAGCGCAGAAGTGAGGTTTTGCAAACCCGCCCGAACGGGTAATTGCCCGGAGAACGACCCTAGATTTTCCATGGCACTGGTAACGGGGTGGGGCCAAGCTTACATAGGGCTCAACAAAATGGCGGTGGGGAGAAGACATGTCCGGCTTCGATATTCTGGTTATTGCCCTGGTGGGCTTCGTCATCCTGGTGCTGATTGCCGGGATCAAGACCGTGCCGCAGGGCTTTCGCTATACGGTGGAACGCTTCGGGCGCTATACCCGCACACTGGAACCGGGGCTGAACATCATCACACCTTTTATCGAGACCATCGGTGCCAGGATGAATGTGATGGAACAGGTGCTGGATGTTCCGACCCAGGAAGTCATCACCAAGGACAATGCCAGCGTTTCCGCCGATGCCGTGGCCTTCTATCAGGTCTTGAACGCCGCCGAGGCCGCCTATCAGGTTGCCAATCTGGAAAACGCCATTCTTAACCTGACCATGACCAATATCCGCTCGGTCATGGGCTCGATGGATCTCGACGAACTGCTGTCCAACCGCGAGGTCATCAATGACCGGCTGCTGCGAGTGGTGGACGAGGCTGTACGTCCCTGGGGTATCAAGGTCACCCGCGTCGAGATCAAGGACATCCAGCCGCCCAAGGATTTGGTCGATGCCATGGGCCGCCAGATGAAAGCCGAGCGTGAAAAACGCGCCCTGGTGCTGGAAGCTGAAGGCTTCCGCAATGCCCAGATTCTGCGGGCCGAAGGCGCCAAGCAATCCGCTATCCTTCAGGCTGAAGGCCAGAGGGAAGCCGCCTATCGCGAGGCTGAGGCCCGCGAGCGTCTGGCCGAAGCCGAAGCCAAGGCGACGGCCCTGGTTTCCGAGGCAATTGCCGCTGGTGACGTCCAGGCCATCAACTACTTCGTCGCGCAGAAATATACCGAGGCGATGACCGCAATCGGCACCGCCTCCAACTCGAAAATCGTGCTGATGCCGATGGAAGCCTCATCGCTGATCGGCTCGCTGAGCGGCATTGGCGCCATCGCCCGCGAAGTGTTCGGAGGCGATGCTCCGCAGGCGAGTTCCAACCCGGCTCGTGCCTCTGGCTCATCAACCAGAAGCGTTCCGAAAACCACCACAGTCAGTACCACGCCCGCGATCAATCCCTTCGCCAAGTCGGAGGAATAAGCCGCGATGTTCGCCACGCTGGTCGATCAATGGGGACCGTGGAGCTGGTTGGTGCTGGGGCTGGCACTGCTGGCCGTCGAACTGGTCATGCCCGGCATGTTCATGATCTGGATCGGGCTGGGCGCCATTGCCACCGGTCTGCTATCGCTGGCTTTCTGGGGCGATGCCTTCTGGCCCTGGCAGGTTCAAGCGCTGGTGTTTTGCGCTTTTTCAGTCGCCGCCATCCTGATCGGACGTAAGTTTCTGCGCTCCGACGCCAGAAGCAGCGACGAGCCGCTGCTCAACCAGCGCACCGCAAGTCTTGTCGGGCGAACTGCCACCCTCCAGGAACCGATCCGCGAGGGCCGTGGTCGCATCAAATTGGACGATACGTTTTGGACGGTGTCGGGACCGGATCTGGAGACTGGAACCCAGGTCAAGATCATCGCTGCCCATGGGCGCGATTTGACGGTTGATGCGGTTTGAAGAGGCCTATCTAAAAAATAATCCGAGTACTTCAGCGAAACGTCGTGTTTTGTCTCGCCTCGACTCCTCCACTCCGAAGTCATTTTCCACCGGAAAAGATCCAAAGACGTTTTCGGCTCTATCCCTCTTCTCCCCAGCGGGAAGAAGGTCCCGGCAGGGGGATGAGGGGGCGGCGGAGCCGAAATACTGAAAGTCTTTTACGCTGCGGGTTCAATATAAACCTGCCGACGCTATCACTCACTCGTTAAGCCACACCAATCCGCAACAGATCATGGAAGTGGATAATGCCGTTTGGCACACCGTCTTCATCGGTCACAAACAGCGCCGAAATATTGTGCTGGTTGAGGATCGCCATGGCTGTCGTGGCAAGTGTTTCGGTATGGACCGTCTTTGGATGACGGGTCATCACTTCTTCCACCATCCGCTCACCGAGATTGCGGTTGAGGTTACGGGCAATATCGCCATCGGTGATGATGCCGACCAGACGGTTGGCGCTGTCGGTGACGCCGACGCAGCCAAAACGCTTCTGCGACAGCATGATAATCGCTTCCGGCACCGATGTGCCTTCCGGCACCAGCGGCACGTCCTCGCCGATATGCATCATGTCGCCGACATGAGTCAGCATCGCGCCCAGCTTGCCGCCCGGATGGAAGGTCTTGAAATCATTCGGCCCAAAGCCACGGGCTTCCAGCAGCGCCAGCGCCAGCGCATCGCCTAGCGCCATCTGCATCATGGTGGAGGTTGTCGGCGCCAAGCCATGCGGGCAGGCTTCCTGCACCTTGGGCATCAAAAGCACGATATCGGCTTCACGTGCCAACGTGGATTGCTCACCGGCGGTAATGGCGATCAGTGGAATGGAAAACCGGCGAGTGAAGGACAGGATGCCGTTCAGCTCGGTGCTTTCGCCGCCCCAGGACAGGGCAATCACCACATCGTCACGGGCAATCATGCCGAGGTCGCCATGATTGGCTTCCGCCGGATGGATGAAGAAAGCCGGCGTGCCTGTCGAGGCAAAGGTCGCAGCGATCTTGCCGCCGATATGGCCGCTTTTGCCAACGCCGGAGACGATCACCCGCCCCGAGCTTTTGCCGATAACATCGATTGCGTTGCAAAACGGCCCGGCAAGATACCCTGCCAAAGCCTCTTCCAGGGCCGCCAGCCCGCTTTGTTCGGTAGCGACGACACGCAATGCAGCCTTGATGGCGCTTGCTTCCACGAGTTTTACAGCCAGCTTGTTCATGGCAATGTCCATAGCGCTAATGAACTTAACTGTCCATTCACCCTTGCCTACAGACTGTAAGAAATGACGACTGGCGGGGCTATTTGCACGCTGGCAACGCCCGTTCATGGTTAATCGCAACGAATAATTAACCATGGGAATTTACCTTTCGGTAATGGCAGCATCGCCGCAAGACTTATCCAGAGTTACTTCAGAAGACAGACCCCAACAGGCCGCAATGACGGACAGCCAGACCTATCCCACTGATCGGCAGCACAGCGCGGGTTTTCACCCGATGGTTTCCGCTGGATTGCTGGCAGCATGTCTGGCCGCGGCTGGGGCTGGCCCTGCCCTCTCCCAGCAAATGACGTCGGGATCGACTGAGCAAAGCACGGGTCTTGCCACCCTGCGTGGCTCCACAACAAGCAGCGATGAGGCAGCGGCAACCACCGATACGACAGCGACAGGCGCTACCACGTCAACCGCCACAACCAAAGCCAAGTCGGATACCGAAGAAGACGTGCTGGATACTGACAGTTTCCGCCGGATCACCAATGATGCGCTGGACGCCAACCGCATCAACCTCAGGGAATCGCCGGTCGACGAACGGCGTCAACTACGCAAGACCGAGGATGACGGCACCGGCATTCATGTCGGCACGATGATTCTCAGACCGGAATTGTCGCAAGGCATCAGCACTGAGCGCAAAACGACCGGCAGCGACAAGCAGAACACCACCTATTGGGACAACGGGCTGAAGGGTACGCTGACCTCCGACTGGTCACGCCATCAATTGCTGATTACCGGCGATGGGCAATGGCGTCAGCGCATTGCCGGTGACCGCGACAGCGATCCTTCCGGTCGCGTCGATGCCGCATTGCGGCTGGATTTTGCCGATGACATGGCCGCCCGGCTGACGGCAGGCTATGGCTTCAGCCGCGAAAGCACCACCGACCCCAATGCCGTGCGCGATGCCACGGTCCAATCGGGCGTCAATCAGTTCAGCGCCGGCGCTGTGCTGGAACGGCAGGTTGGTCCCCTGAAAGGCTCGCTCGGGCTGGATTTCGAACGCTGGGTCTATACTGATGCCAAGCTTGCCGATGGCAGCATGCTGTCCAATTCCGACCGTAACCGCAATGCCGTCACATTGTCGTCGCGGTGGGGCTATGAAATCTCCCCGGCTCTGACGCCCTTTGTCGAGGTCTCCGCTGGCAAGACCCGCTACGACCAGACCGAGGATAGCGCAGGCTATCGTCGCTCCGGCAATATCTACGGTGCCAAGGCCGGGATCAGTTCGGACATGGGCGAAAAGCTGCGCGGCGAAATCGCGCTTGGCTATAAGCAGGCCAGTTTCGATGATGCGCGGCTGGACGATCTGGGCGCGATGACTGTTGACGGCAATGTCGCGTGGTCGCCCTTGCGCGGCACCAATGTCGATTTGGGTCTTGCCACCTCCATCGAACCGTCAACCACCGCAGGCGTCAGCGGCGATGTCGCCTATGCACTGACAGCGGCCGTCACCCATGAATTGCGCGACAACCTGATCGCCAAGCTTTCGGGCGGCACCACCTGGCGCAATTATCGCGGTGGGAACCAGAGCACCGGCATGTATTACACGGCGGGCGGCGGGCTGGTTTACAAGGTCAACCGCTGGCTGGATCTCACCGCCGATCTGACCTGGGAAAAATCCACCAGCGACAGCAGTTCTGACGACAAGACCCTGACGGCGGGCGTCGGCGTGAAACTCAGGCGTTAAACGAGAAAACGCCGCGCGTTGGACGCACGGCGTTTTAAGTTTCAGTCCGTTTGCAAAACCGCTTACTTCAAAGCGGCCAGCAACGCCTTCATCGGCTCTTCCACCAGACCGCGAAGGTCGGGACGCGACAGGGCGAAAGCGACATTGGCGAGAATGAACCCGTCCTTGGCACCCGTATCGAAGGTTTCACCCTTGAAGTGATAGCCGGCAAATTGCTGGATCTTGGCCAGTTTCAACATGCCGTCGGTCAACTGGATCTCGTTGCCCGCGCCGCGTTCCTGGGTTTCCAGAATCGAGAAGATTTCCGGCTGGAGGATATAGCGGCCATTGATGAAGAAGTTCGAGGGCGCCGTACCCTTGGCTGGCTTTTCCACCATTTCAGTGATTTTGAAGCCGCCATCCAGCGTCTCACCGACACCGACGATGCCGTATTTATGCGCCTGATCGGGCGCACATTCTTCAACGGCGAGGATATTGCCGCCAGCCTTGTTGTAGAGATCGACCATGCCCTTCATGCAGGCCGTCTCGCCGCGCATGATCATGTCGGGCAGCAGAACAGCGAAAGGCTCATCACCAACGATTTCGCGAGCGCTCCAGACTGCATGGCCGAGACCCAGCGGCTCCTGCTGGCGGGTGAAGCTGGTGGCGCCTGCCTTGGGCAGGATTTCGGACAGCAGCGTCAATTCTGCATTTTTGTTGCGCGATTTCAGCGTCTGTTCAAGCTCATACTGGATATCGAAATAATCTTCGATCACCCCTTTGCCGCGCCCGGTGACGAACACGAAATGCTCAATCCCGGCTTCCACGGCCTCATCCACCACATATTGGATGACTGGCTTATCGACAACAGTCAGCATTTCCTTCGGCACGGCCTTGGTGGCGGGCAGGAAACGAGTTCCAAGACCGGCAACCGGAAACACGGCTTTACGAATTTTTTTCAGTTGTCCCACACATCCCTCCTAGAGGATTTTTCACATATGCACGCAATCGCACAAACGCCGATTACTAAAGAATTGCAACGAAATTACAATTCTGTTTGCGATTTTGGTAAATTGGTAAAGAATTTGTTGAGACTATGGTCATAGACTGAACCAGACTGGCCATGCCTGCGCAATTCCAGCCAGGCATTGCCCCACTGCCACAACCAGGCGGTGTCGACCAGCATAGACAGATGAGACAACAGCCAGCTGAACGGACGAGAATGCCAATGACCAGAGAACGCGCCTCGCGCCATCTTCGCGCGCTTGCCTTTTCCCTCATGGCGAGCCTTGTGCCGCTGTCGGCCCATGCCGATGCCGGCTTTCAGAAATGGATCCGGGATTTCTATCCCACGGCTGCTGCTGCGGGCATCAGCGCACAAACCTATAACCGCGCCTTTGCCGGCATCAAGGATCCGGACCCCGATGTGCTGCGCAAGGCGGCCTATCAGCCGGAATTCAAATCGGAAATCTGGGATTACCTCGATAGCCGCGTCAATCCCTATACTGTGAAGATCGGCCGGGAAATGCTCGCCAAGCATGGCCGCACGCTGGCCTCTCTGGAAAAATATTTCGGTGTCGATCGCCATATTCTGCTGGCGATCTGGTCGATGGAAAGCAATTACGGCGCGGTTCTCGCCAAGGATGACCGGCTGCATTACGTGCCGCAGGCGCTGGCCACCCTTGGCTATGCCGATCCCAAGCGCGGCGGCTTTGCCCGCAAGCAGCTGATCGCCGCCTTGAAAATCCTGCAAAACGGCGATGTGAGCCCGAAGGAAATGACCGGCTCCTGGGCTGGCGCCATGGGCCACACACAATTCATCCCGACCAGCTACCTGCTGTATGCGGTCGATGCCGATGGCAATGGCCATAAGGATATCTGGAACTCCATTCCCGATGCGCTGGCGACCTCGGCCAATCTTCTGGCCAAGAACGGCTGGGATAGTGGACGGACCTGGGGTTATGAAGCCGTCGTGCCTGCGGGAGCTGGCAAATATGCGGGCAAGACGCTGACGCTGGCCCAGTGGCAGAAGCTGGGCTTCACCCGCCCAGGCGGCAAGGCTTTCCGCAATCCGGGCGAACGGGCGCAGTTGAAGCTGCTGGCCGGTGCCAATGGCCCGGGCTTCCTGATGACATCCAACTTCTTCACCATCAAGAAATACAATGCCGCCGATACCTATGCGCTGGCGGTCGGTCTTCTTGCCGACGAAATCGCTGGTTATGGTGGAATGCAACAGAAATGGCCACGGCCGGACGGCACGTTGGACATCAAGGAAAAGTTCGAGTTGCAGACCCGAATGAAGGCCCTTGGCTATTATAATGGCGAAGTGGACGGCAATTTCGGCTCTGGTTCGAAAGCGGCGATTTCCGCCATCCAGCAACGGTTGGGCATGCAGGGCGATGGCGAACCGTCAAAGCCGCTGCTGGAAATGCTCAGGCGGCATTGATAGGGAGCGATCGGCCATTGACGGGCCGCGACGGGAAAACTGCTCATGCCTGGTGAAGACAGAGACCGGATCGTGCGGCGCCATGTGATTTTTGCGCTTGCAATCGTCGTGGCTGCGACAAGCGTCGTTGGCCCGGCCCTGGCACAGGATTATCCCCGCCGCCGCACACTGCTCGACATGCTGTTCGGCAGCCGCACGGACGACAGCCGCTATGAACGGCAATATCCCGCCGCGCCGCGCCCGGCAGGGCCGCGCAGCCGCAAGAAACCTGCCGCCACCGCTCCCGCCACACCGGCACGGCCACGTCCCGTCCCGGTTTCAGCCCCGCCACAAGAGGCGGCTCCCGCCAAGATCAACAACGCTCAGAAAATCCTTGTTGTCGGCGATTTCTTCGCCAGCGCCATCGGCGACGGCTTGCAGCAGGCCTTTGCCGAAGCGCCCGGCACTGTCATCGAGACCCGCAGCAACGGCTCCTCCGGCCTGGTGCGCGACGATTATTTCGACTGGCGGCGGCAATTGCCGAAAATGCTGGAGGAGACGAAACCGGCTTTGGTGATCGTCGAGCTTGGCGCCAATGACCGCCAGCAGATGACACCGGGTAGCGGCGATCAGCGCTTTCCTTCCGAGGCCTGGTTTGCCGAATATCAAAAGCGGATCGACGCCATTGCCAAGCTGGTGACAGCAAAGAAGATCCCGCTGATCTGGGTCGGCCTGCCACCGGTTAAATCACCAGGCATGTCGGCAGACCTGATCAAGTTCAACACGCTCTACCGCAAGGCGGCGGAAGCGGCAGGCGGTGAATTTATCGACATCTGGGACGGTTTCGTTGATGCGGACGGCGGCTTCGTGCTGACTGGCTCCGACATCAACGGCCAGCAGGCCCGGTTGCGCGGCCCAGATGGCATCAGCATGACCGATGCCGGCAAGCGCAAGATGGCCTTCTACCTGGAAAAATCCGCCCGCAAATTCCTGGGTGACATGGCAAGCCCCGGCCTGGTGCGGCTCGATGCGACCAGCCTGCCCGACCTGACCGGGCCGGAAGAGCTTGGCGGCCCCGACCGTATTCCCCCCATGAAAATTTCCGATCCGGCACTGGATGGCGCAGATCACCTGTTGGGCGGCACTGAAAAACCCGCCCCCCAAACGCCCCCCTCGCCCCGCGACCTGCTGGTCTCGACCGGTATCATGCCGGAAGCGCCGAAAGGTCGGGTTGACGATTACCGGCTGGCGTCTCCGTCAAATATAAATTTGGTCGTGCCGAAACAATAATGCGAGCGTCTGTCAGGTTTAGATGGAACCTGACAGACTCTAAGACAAACCCTTATAGTCCGTCCAATAATCGCCGCTGGCAGTCTGCAAATGGCAATTTCTGCGCTTGCCTGCTTCATTCGCGTTTCCAAACGGAAAACCGGTTCCCACTTTTCGGTCCGATGCTCTAAGTACGCTCAGCTCCGTTTCTCGAAATCACCATTTTCGCCAGGCCAGCAGCAATTCTTGAACAGACTGTTCGTCCTCTTCGAAAACCAAAGGCCGTTTCACAAGGGCTGACGTAAGACGTATCGAACTATCCAAAATGGTACCGGCCAAACACCGTGTCACGCGCCCAGCGGTTCGTTCCAGGAAGACGGGACGTCCGTCTCCTGGAAAGGTTATCGTCAAAAATCCTGCCAATCCTTCTCTTTTACGGCAGCCGATCCATGAAAGGCGCCCCTGAGCTTTTCCGTCAATTTCCGGGCAGGCGACGGTGCGGGGCGAGACGCGGAAACGTCATTCGTCTGCTCGAACGCAACAACCTTGCCATGATCTTCCAGCTTGAAGCGCGACAGCAGGTCGCTCAACGTTGCTGCCTCTTTGGCAAGGCTGTGGCTTGCCGCCGTTGTCTGCTCCACCATGGCAGCATTCTGCTGCGTACCCTGATCCATGGTATTGACTGCCGTATTGATCTCCTGAAGTCCGACCGATTGCTCGCGTGCGGCCTCGACAATCGCTGTGACATGCCGGTTGATTTCCTGGACCTCACCGACAATGGTTTCGAGCGAAGAGCCGGTTTCAGCCACCAGTTGCACCCCGGCCTGCACCTGCTGGCCTGAAGACACGATCAGGCCCTTGATGTCCTTTGCCGCATTGGCGGAGCGTTGCGCCAGTTCGCGCACCTCTTGCGCCACAACGGCAAAACCCTTGCCAGCTTCCCCCGCGCGGGCGGCTTCGACACCGGCATTCAGCGCCAGAAGATTGGTCTGAAAAGCGATCTCATCGATAACACCAATGATATTGCTGATTTCGCCAGAGGATCTTTCGATCTCCTGCATGGCGGCAACCGCCTTGCGCACAACATCGCCGGAGCGTTCCGCACCATCGCGTGTTTTGGACACCAGAATGCCAGCTTCTTCGGCGCGTCGGGTCGAGTCCTTGACCGTCGTGGTAATCTGCTCAAGCGCTGCTGCCGTTTCTTCCACGGAAGCCGCCTGCTGTTCCGTCCGATGCGAAAGATCGTCAGCGGCAGAGCGGATTTCATTAGCGCCTGCATCTATGCCACGCGCATTCTGCCTGACGGTCACCAGCGCCTGCTGCAACTTCTGGACAGAGCTGTTGAAATTCGACCGCAAGCCATCAAGGCCAGCCACGAATGGCACGGCAATACGGTAGCTGACATCCCCATCAGCCAGGCGCGTCAGACCCTCTGCCAGAGCATCCACAGCAAATTTGGTGTCGGCGGCATCCTTGGCTCGTTGCGCGTCGCGCTCGGCGCGTTCCTTTTCCGACAAGCCACGGCTGGCCTCGGCCTCGGCTTCAAGACGCTCACGGTCCAGCGCATTGTCTCGGAACACCGCCACGGCGGCGGCCATCTGCCCGAGTTCATCGCCGCGTCCGGCGCCATCGATTTCCGCGCGCGTTTCGCCCTTGGCAAGAGCAATCATACGCAGCCGCAACCGTTCGATCGGTCGGGTAATACCATGGGAGATGATCCACAAAGCGGCAAAAATCGCCAGGATGAACGCCACAAACAGGCCGCCAAGCGTGGCAATAATTGTATTGCGCGTCTCATTCGAGATCAACGTACTTTTATCAGACAGTTCTTTTGCACCATCGACCACCCATCGGCGGGTCTCGTCAGCTGTCTCGGCGATCAGCTTGTCTGCCTGCCTTAATTCGTCGCGGGCTTCGGTATCTTGTTTTTTAGCATCCAGGTCAATGACTTTGGATGTTATCGTGATGATCGCCTCATACCGTGTACGAATTGCAGCGAGCCGGTCGGCCTTCGCAGGATCAAGGGCGATTGCCTCATCGATCATGGCGATAATGCGCTTAACGCTCTCATCATAGTCCTTTTTCGCCCTGACGATTTCCGGACTTGAATCGTCATAAACCAAGATTTGGTAGGCGTCATAGCCGAGTGCCATCAGCCTCTGGCTTGAACGCGCCACCATCATCAGCGAGCCTGCGTCCTGATCAATAAAAGCGGAATATTCCTTATCAACCGCATTCAAGCCTTGCGACAGCATGACAGAAGCGCCAATGCCCAACGCACAGATTGAAACCACAACAGACAAAATCTTCGTTTTAATTTTCAGATTGTCGAGAAATGACATTTGGGATCTCGTGTCGGCAGGAATCCAAACATCTGGATAGGCTGCTACAGGAAAAGCGTCTCGTCATGAGAGCTACAATAGGTTGTATCCATGATTTAAAAGGCATTAATTTATCAAAGGTAAATATGTGAAAACAAACCTAAAACTGAGGTCAAAATATGAGTTTTCCCATTGATATTACTGGGAAAATTATAGGATTTTACGCAAGGAAAGACATAGATATTTCTGAATAAAATAAAACTCTTAAGTTGTGCCCTATCCCCATCAATTGACGATAGACCTTGCGTGCCCTGCCCCATAGCCAACAAAAAAAGGGGGCTGAAAGCCCCCTTATAGAGATCCGAACCGGCTAAACTCAGCGCGGAAGAACTGTGACACCCATCAGCGCTTCATCGATGGCACGGGCTGCCTGCCGACCTTCGCGGATCGCCCAGACCACCAGTGACTGGCCACGGCGCACGTCGCCAGCTGCCCAGAATTTATCGACGGAGGTGCGGTAGTCCTTGTCATTGGCGATGACGTTGGTCGAGCCGCGCCGGTCGGTATTGAGGTCCAGCTTGCCGTCCAACTCCTTGACGACGCTGTCGGTGAAGGGGCCGGAAAAGCCGATGGCGATGAAGGCGAGATCGGCCTTGATGATGAATTCCGAACCAGCGATCGGCTGGCGACGGTCATCCACCTGGCAGCATTTGACACCGGTCAGCATGCCATCTTCGCCAACGAATCCGAGCGTTCCCACCTGGAACTCGCGCACAGCGCCTTCGGCCTGGCTGGAGGAGGTGCGCATCTTGGTGGCCCAAAACGGCCAGACGGCCAGCTTGTCTTCGGTCTGCGGCGGACGCGGACGGATGTCGAGCTGGGTAACCTTCACAGCGCCCTGGCGGAAAGCCGTGCCGACGCAGTCAGACGCGGTATCACCGCCACCGACCACCACGACATGCTTGCCACCGGCGATGATCGGCTCGGACGGCCAGCCGATGCTGTCGATGTTTTCACGGCCCACCCGGCGGTTCTGCTGAACCAGATAGGGCATGGCATCATAGACGCCGTGCAGGTCGACGCCGGGAATGCCGGCTTCGCGTGGGGTTTCCGAGCCGCCGCAATAGAGGACAGCATCGTAATCGGCCAACAGCTTTTCCACCGTTACATCGACACCGACATTGACGCCGCAATGGAAGGTGACGCCTTCGCCCTTCATCTGCTCGACGCGGCGGTCGATGAAGTTCTTCTCCATCTTGAAATCGGGAATGCCGTAGCGCAGCAGACCGCCCGGCTTGGTTTCGCGCTCATAGACATGCACGTCATGCCCGGCGCGGCCAAGCTGCTGGGCAGCGGCCATGCCTGACGGGCCAGACCCAATGATCGCCACCTTCTTGCCGGTATGGATCGTGGCCGGTTGCGGCACGATGAAGCCCAGCTCATAGGCCTTGTCGGCGATTGCCTGCTCAACGGTCTTGATCGATACCGGCGCATCCTCCAGGTTCAGCGTGCAGGCTTCCTCGCAGGGCGCCGGGCAAACCCGCCCGGTAAATTCAGGGAAGTTGTTGGTGGAATGCAGGTTGCGGATCGCCTCTTCCCACTTGCCGTTATAAACCAGATCGTTCCAGTCGGGGATCTGGTTATGCACCGGACAGCCGGTCGGGCCGTGGCAATAGGGAATGCCGCAGTCCATGCAGCGCGCCGCCTGCTTCTGTACTTCCGGTTCCGACATCGGAATGGTGAATTCGCGGAAATGCCGGATGCGGTCGGAGGCCGGCTGATACTTCGCCACCTGCCGGTCGATTTCCATGAAACCTGTAACCTTGCCCATGTCTTACCCTTTCAAAACGGCAGGCCCAGAGGCCCCCAATACCAGTAGGCGAGGCCGATGATCGCCCCCAGCACAATGAACTCCAGTCCAATCGAACCGTTGACCAGATAGCCAACGGTCGGAACCGCTAATCCGAGCATGATGGAAACGAAGACGTGCATCTTGCGCATTCTGCTTCCTCTCCACCGCTATCGCAGCCAATTCTCGATCTTCAATCCCGGAACCCGGGAAAATTCTCTTTCATTATCCGTCACAAGCACAGCATCCAAGGCGAGGGCATGTGCCGCAATCAGCATATCCATATCGCCTATCGGTTGCCCACGGCGGCTCAGACTGTCCCTGAGCGCAGCATAGTGAACATCGGCCGGCGCCTCCCAAGGCATAACCTCGAATTCGGACAAAACTGTCTCGATGAGCCGGACCAAACGCTCTGAGCCCTTCTTGGCTGCCCCGTATCTCAGTTCGGCCGCCACGATCAGGCTCGTTCTCAATTCACCCTCTTTAAGCGCAGCGACCTTTTTCGCGGTTTTGCCATCTGGATTTCGGATGAATTCCGAAATCGCGTTGGTATCGAACAGGTAACTCATTCGGGAAGATCCAGATCAATCTCCTGAAGAGGCTGATCATCTATCTCAGGAAAGTCTTGGCCGAGCGGTTCCGCTTGCCGAAGCCACTCTATCAACCCGCCTGGTGAGCGCTTCTGGCGAGCGGATTGAATGGTGATTACGCCATCCGCCTCCTGTCGGATGACGACTTCATCTCCGGAGAGATCGAAGTCGCTTGGTATCCGCACAGCACGACTTCTCCCGTTCATGAATATCTTTGCCCTACGCTCCTTTGATATCGGAAACATGGCCACCTCCATCTTGTGATATGACAATGTCATATCACAAAACTGCTAAACATAAAACTATTCGGCGGCAACGCCCATGCGCATCCGTTCCATTTCCTCCAGCGCCCGGCGATATTCGACCGGCATCACCTTGCGGAATTTCGGACGGTAATCGGCCCAGTTGTCGAGGATCTGCTTGGCGCGGTTCGAGCCGGTATAATGCAGATGGTTGGAGATCAGCTGATAGAGCCGCTCCTCGTCATGGCGGGTCATGTCTT
Organism: Gillisella vitis; assembly: GCF_021559775.1. GTDB lineage: Bacteria > Pseudomonadota > Alphaproteobacteria > Rhizobiales > Rhizobiaceae > Allorhizobium > Allorhizobium ampelinum. The sequence continues at coordinate 2,654,218 of NZ_CP056047.1, forward strand.
CCGACACGTCCACCAGCCCCTTATGCATCAAGTCGCCGCCGTGGTGATGCAGCTTTTCCAGCATGTCATCTTCTTCCGGCACCGGTTCCAGCTCCACCATCGCCATGTTGCAGCGCTTGGCGAAATCGCCCTTTTCATCAAGGACGTAAGCCACACCGCCGGACATGCCGGCTGCAAAGTTACGGCCGGTTTCGCCCAGCACCACAACCACGCCGCCCGTCATGTATTCGCAGCCGTGATCGCCGACGCCTTCAACAACCGCAATGGCGCCGGAATTGCGCACCGCGAACCGTTCGCCCGCCACGCCGCGGAAATAGCATTCCCCGGCAATGGCACCGTAAAGCACGGTATTGCCGACAATGATCGAATGTTCGGCGGCGATCCTCGAGTTTTCCGGCGGACGCACGATGATCCGGCCACCAGACAGCCCTTTGCCGACATAGTCATTGCCGTCACCCACCAGATCGAAGGTGATGCCGCGCGACAGAAACGCTCCGAAGGACTGGCCTGCCGTGCCGTTCAGCGTCACATGAACAGTGTCATCCTTGAGGCCCTTGTGGCCCCAGCGCTTGGCAAGCTCGCCCGACAGCATGGCACCGGCTGAGCGATCCACATTCTTGATATCGACCTCGAACACCACAGGCTGTTTGCTTTCCAGCGCGGGCATCGACTTTTCGATCAACCGACGATCCAGCACATCGTCGATGGGATGCTGCTGACGCTCCGTCCAGTAGGTGGCTTCCTTGGGCGCTTCGACCTTGTGGAAGATCTTCGAGAAGTCGAGACCCTCGGCCTTCCAATGGGCCAGCATGTCATTCTTTTCCAGAAGTTCCGAGGCGCCGATAATGTCATCCAGCTTGGCAAAGCCCAGCGAGGCGAGGATTTCGCGCACTTCTTCCGCGACAAAGAAGAAGTAGTTGATGACATGCTCCGGCGTACCCTTGAAGCGCTTGCGCAGAACCGGGTCCTGGGTGGCAACGCCAACCGGGCAGGTGTTGAGATGGCACTTGCGCATCATGATGCAGCCTGCGGCAATCAGCGGTGCGGTGGCAAAACCGAATTCGTCAGCGCCAAGCAATGCGCCAATAATGACGTCACGACCGGTCTTCAGACCACCATCAACCTGCAAAGCAACGCGCGAGCGAAGACCGTTCATGACCAATGTCTGCTGGGTTTCGGCCAGACCGATTTCCCAAGGGCTGCCCGCGTGCTTCAGCGAGGTCAAGGGCGAGGCACCCGTGCCGCCATCAAAGCCGGACACGGTGATATGATCGGCGCGGGCCTTGGCAACGCCTGCGGCCACCGTGCCGACGCCGACTTCCGATACCAGCTTGACCGAAACATCGGCTGCCGGGTTGACGTTCTTCAGATCGTAGATCAGCTGCGCCAGATCTTCGATGGAGTAGATGTCGTGATGCGGCGGCGGGGAAATCAGGCCGACGCCCGGTGTGGAATGGCGGGTCTTGGCAACCGTCGCATCCACCTTGTGGCCGGGCAATTGTCCGCCCTCGCCGGGCTTGGCACCCTGCGCCACCTTGATTTGCAGCATATCGGCATTGACGAGATATTCGGTGGTCACGCCGAACCGGCCAGAGGCGATCTGCTTAATGGCGGACCGTTCCGGGTTGGGCGAACCGTTGAACAGAGGCAGGTAGCGGTCGCTCTCTTCGCCGCCTTCACCGGTGTTGGACTTGCCGCCGATCCGGTTCATGGCGATGGCCAGCGTCGTATGCGCTTCGCGGCTGATCGAGCCGAATGACATAGCACCCGTGGAGAAGCGCTTGACGATGTCAGCCGCCGGCTCGACCTCATCGACCGAAATCGGCTGGCGTCCCTGATCGGCAGCCTTCTTGATCTTGAACAGACCGCGAATGCTGTTCATCCGCAGAGCGCTTTCATTGACCATGGCCGCGAATTCGCGGTAGCGCTCCTGCGAATTGCCACGCACGGCATGTTGCAGCGAGGCAATCGAATCCGGGCTCCAGGCATGGTTTTCACCGCGCAGGCGGTAGGCATATTCGCCGCCGATATCCAGCGAGGTCGCCAGAATCGGGTCCTTGCCGAAGGCGGAATGATGGCGCGCCACCGTTTCCTGGGCAATCTCGGCCAGGCCAATGCCTTCAATGTTGGAGGCTGTGCCGAAGAAATACTGATCGATCAGCTGCGAATTCAGCCCGATGGCATCGAAAATCTGCGCGCCGCAATAAGACTGGTAAGTGGAAATGCCCATCTTGGACATGACCTTGAGAATGCCCTTACCAACCGCCTTGATATAGCGATAGACCACTTCGCTGGCATCGACTTCCCTGGGGAATTCGCCATGCTTGTGCATGTCCAGTAGCGTGTCGAAGGCCAGATATGGGTTGATGGCTTCCGCGCCATAGCCCGCCAGACAGCAGAAATGATGCACTTCGCGCGGTTCGCCGGTCTCGACGACCAGGCCGACCGAAGTGCGCAAGCCCTTGCGGATCAGGTGATGATGCACGGCGGCCGTGGCCAGCAGCGCCGGAATTGCGATGCGATCCGGGCCGATTTGCCGGTCCGACAGTACGATGATGTTATAGCCGCCACGCACCGCAGCTTCGGCCCGTTCGCAGAGCCGGTCGAGCATTTCAGGCATACCTTCGGCGCCACGCTCCACATCATAGGTGAAGTCGAGCGTCTTGGTGTCGAAGCGGTCCTCGGTATGACCGATGGAGCGGATCTTTTCGAGATCGCCATTGGTCAGGATCGGCTGGCGCACTTCCAGCCGCTTGGCGCGGGCCGCCCCTTCATGGTCGAGAATGTTCGGGCGCGGGCCGATGAAGGACACCAGGCTCATCACCAGCTCCTCGCGGATCGGATCGATCGGCGGGTTGGTGACCTGGGCGAAGTTCTGCTTGAAATAGGTATAAAGCAGCTTCGACTTCGACGACATGGCCGAAATTGGTGTATCCGTCCCCATCGAGCCGATGGCTTCCTGGCCGGTGGTCGCCATTGGCGACATCAGGATGCGGGTATCTTCAAGCGTGTAGCCGAAGGCCTGCTGACGGTCGAGCAGCGACACATCGCGGCGCAGCGCTCGTGGCTCAACCGGCTTCAGATCCTCGAGGATCAACTGGGTACGATCCAGCCAATCCCGGTAGGGAAGGCTGCCAGCCAGATCCGACTTCACTTCCTCATCGGAAACGATCCGGCCCTTTTCCATGTCGATCAGCAGCATCTTGCCCGGCTGCAAGCGCCACTTCTTGACGATCTTCTCTTCCGGCACCGGCAGCGTGCCAGCCTCCGACGCCATGATGATCCGGTCGTCGTCCGTTACCAGGTAGCGGGCCGGACGCAGACCGTTGCGGTCCAGCGTCGCGCCGATCTGGCGGCCATCCGTGAAGGCCACGGCAGCAGGGCCGTCCCATGGCTCCATCAATGCAGCATGATATTCGTAAAACGCCTTGCGCTCCTTGCTCATCAGCTGATTGCCAGCCCAGGCTTCCGGGATCAGCATCATCACCGCATGCGCCATGGAATAGCCGCCACGGATCAGGAATTCGAGCGCATTGTCGAAACAGGCGGTATCCGACTGGCCCTCATAGGAAATCGGCCAGAGCTTGGAAATGTCGTCCCCGAACAGCGGCGAGGAGACCGATGCCTGACGGGCCGCCATCCAGTTGACATTGCCGCGCAGCGTGTTGATTTCGCCGTTATGGGCGACCATCCGGTAAGGATGCGCCAGCTTCCACGACGGGAATGTGTTGGTGGAAAAGCGCTGATGCACGAGGGCCACAGCCGATTCGAAGCGCGGATCGGCGAGATCCTTATAATAAGCAGCCACCTGATAGGCGAGGAACATGCCCTTATAGACGATGGTCGAAGACGACAGCGACACCGGATAGAAGCCGGTTTCCTGGCCGCCAAACTCGTCATAAATCCGGTTGGAAATCACCTTGCGCAGCAAGAACAGGCGACGTTCAAAAGCATCCTGCGTGGCAGCATCGCGGCCAGCACCAATGAACACCTGAATCTGGCGCGGCTCAGTTGCGGCAATGTCAGGGGCCTTGGACAGCGAGGAATTATCGACCGGCACGTCGCGGTAGCCAAGCAGGTGCTGGCCCTCGGTCAGACAGACATCGGTGATCACCTTCTTGAAATGGGCGATCTGCTCTTCATCGGCGGGGAAGAAGAAGTGGCCAACAGCATATTCGCCAGCCTTGGGCAGAATAACACCCTGGGCAGCCATTTCCTCGCGGAAAAACCGGTCCGGGATCTGCACCAGAATGCCAGCGCCGTCGCCCATCAGCGGATCGGCGCCAACCGCGCCGCGATGGGTGAGGTTTTCAAGAATGAACAGACCGTCGCGGACGATCTGGTGGGACTTCTCACCCTTCATATGGGCGATGAAGCCGACGCCGCAGGCATCATGCTCGTTGCGCGGATCGTAGAGGCCCTGCTTTTGTGGAAGACCATAACGCTTTAGCGTACCGGCACCGGCTGTCGCCTGCGTCGCATCGGCCGCCACGATTGCTTCGGATGGCATCATCTGCGTCATCGTTTTCCCTCCAGTTGAGCCGTCCGGTCGAAACTATCCGATCCGGCACACAGCTATTTGACAAAATCGAATACCGACGGGGGCTTATCGCTGCCCGAACCCGGGGCTGATCTTCAGGGCGCCCCGCTTGCCATGTGCAAAACAGGTCACAAACCTGACCTTTCTGCACAGCTTCTCTCGACCGCTGCAAAAGCAGATATCCCGGTGAGTATAGCGCAAGAGAGCCAGGACGAAAGGCCTAGAAAACCAAAACCTGCCACTCGATTTCCGAAAATATGTCAGTTTCATTGACCTATTTCTGCAAACTATATGGCAGAAACAAATCGGCTTCGCAAGCCATCGGCTCAAAAAGCCGGGCGATGACGCGACAGAATCTGTCTTTTTTAGCGATCTGCCGCATGATTCTTTCGTCCGTTGAGGTGTTTGCGCAGGAAACCAATCAGGAGCGCCGAATGCGAGGACAATCGCACGGGTGATAATCGGTCCGGCCCCCGACGGCTGATCGGACCGGATTGAACACAGCGGCAAAATCGTTAGGGTCTCTTTATATCAAGTCTCGAAGATGCTCACGCATCCTCGCCTTGACAGCATTGCAAATATCTCAAATGCAGCAGACGCTTGAGATATTTGCAAAGGGAGTGCCAAAAGTCATGTTCAATGACACTTGGTACTACGCCCATGGACAAGCATTACAGCCAATCAGGAAGCCATCATGTTCTTTGCATCCGATAATTGGGCCGGAGCCCATCCCGCCATTGCCGAAAGCCTGATGAAGGAAGCGGCGGGCTATGCCAGCGCCTATGGCACCAGCGATCTCGACCGGCGCGTCGAAGCGCATTTCAACGAGATTTTCGAGCGTGAGGTCTCGGTATTCTTCGTTGGCACCGGCACGGCGGCCAATTCGCTGGCGCTGGCCAGTGTGGCGCGAGCCGGTGGCGTCACCTTCTGCCATTTCGATGCACATGTGAATGCCGATGAAGGTGGCGCGCCGGAATATCTGGCAAATGCCAGCCGGCTCTATCCGGTCGAAGGCCGCGACGGCAAGATGAGCGCGGCAGCCCTGCACACCGCCGTTTCGCGCTTTGACACGCCTTCCGTCCATCAGGGCCGGCCCATGGCAGTAACGATCACCCAGGCCACCGAAGCCGGCACCATCTATACACTGGACGAGATCGCCGCGATCAGCGCCATTGCCCGCGACAAATCCCTGCCGCTGCACATGGACGGTGCCCGTTTTGCCAATGCGCTGGTGGCGCTGGATGCCACGCCCGCCGAAATGACCTGGAAGCGCGGCGTCGACATTCTCTCCTTCGGCGGCACCAAGAATGGCTGCTGGTGCGTGGAAGCCATCGTGTTCTTCAACCCCGACATGGCCGAGGAAATGCCCTATATCCGTAAACGATCAGCGCAGCTGTTTTCCAAGACCCGCTTCGTTTCCGCCCAGCTGGAAGCCTATTTCAAGGATGATCTGTGGCTGGATCTGGCCCGCCACGCCAATGCCATGGCTGAGCGGATGCGCGCCGGTCTCAGCAAAAACAACAAGGCCCGTCTGGCCTGGCAAACTGAAAGCAATGAAGTCTTCGCTGTTATCGGCAAGGATGCCGCCAGGCAGGCCGAGGCCCGCGGCGCGAAATTCTACGAATGGCTGGCACCCCGCGATGAGCCCGGATTGGTCGGTCAGGACAATGTGTTGATCCGGCTGGTAACAAGCTTTGCCACGACAGAGCAGGATGTCGATCAGTTTCTCGACATTCTCTAAGCATTTCAAGACTGACAGCTGCGAGAACACCCCAAACGCAAAAGGGCGGCCCCAAGCCGCCCTTCTTCATGTCTTCCAGACCCGGATCAGACGACGCGAGACTCAATCGCCTTGGGCGCCTCGACCGGTTCGCTGGCAATGGCGATGCGGCGCGGCTTCATGGCTTCGGGAATATTGCGCAGCAGATCGATATGCAGCAGGCCGTTCTTCAGCGAGGCATTGGTCACCTCGACATGGTCGGCAAGCTGGAAACGACGCTCGAACCCGCGCTTGGCAATGCCGCGATACAGAAACTCGGTCTGTTCGGCCTGGTCTTCCTGGGCTTTCTCACCCTTGACCGCCAGCACATGCGCATGGGCCTCGATGCTGAGTTCGGTTTCATCGAAGCCGGCAACGGCCATGGTGATCCGGTAGGTATTGTCGCCCGTCCGCTCGATATTATAGGGCGGATAGCTCTGGGCCTGATCCGGCTGACCCAGGCTGTCCAACATGGTGAACAGGCGGTCGAAGCCGACGGTGGAGCGATAGAGCGGGGAAAAATCAACGTGACGCATAGATGTCCTCCTGAGAAGCGACGGTTGCGATAATGACGAAGGCAGATACCCCTGATGTGGCGGTGTCTGCCTGATGATGCAGGCCCTTCCGGCGCCTGCGATAAAGAGATGGGAAAGGCGATTTGCGAGTTCAAGACCCCTCGACATGCACGCACCGTGATGGCCGATTTTTTGTGGCTGAATTTTTGATGAATGACGGGTTTGGCATCGGTTCACCTTGGCCGCACTAGCGTCCCCCTATCAGGAGTGATCCTGGTGACTGAAGAATATCGTCCCTGCGTCTTCAGTGCCTGTTGCCGCCCATTTGTCTTGAAGCCCAATCGTCTTGAAGCAATGGGCGGCTTTTTTCCTTGACCCGATTTCGGTCCGCGCAAATATGCGGTATGAACACCCGACGATTGTGCTTGGAAAGGCAAGGCCATGGATAGCGTGCTTCATGCCGTGGACGGCAATCCCATTCCCGACAATCATCACGCCGGCTTCTTCACCAGTTACGACGGCCTTCGCCTGCGCTATGCGATCTTCAAGAGCGATATCAGCCCGGCCAAAGGCACGGTCGTGCTGGTGCATGGCCGCAGCGAATCCATCGAGAAATATTTTGAAACCATCCGCGACCTGACAGCAGCGGGCCTTTGGGTCGCTACCTTCGACCTGCGCGGCCAAGGCCTGTCCGACTGGACACTTCTGCAAAAGTCCTCAAAACCCAGAGGGGATAAGGAGAAACGCTGGGGCCATGTCCAGCGCTTTTCCGATTATGAGCGGGATCTGGAGCAGTTCCTGGAACAGGTCGTGCTGCCGGATTGTCGCCTGCCATTCTCGATGATCGCCCATTCCACCGGTGGATTGATCGCCCTTGCCGCAGCACCACGGCTGTCCGGGCGCATTTCGCGACTGGTCCTGTCGGCCCCCTTTGTCGGCCTGCATGGCGAAGCCCTTTCGGCGGCAAAGGTGTTTGCGCTGGCGCGGCTGGCATCAACGCTCGGGCTTGGCAACAGGCCTTTGTCATCAGCCAGCAAGCCGCACACCTTCGCCACCAATGTCCTGACCTCGGATGCCGCCCGCTTCGACCGCAATATGGCGATTTTTGCCGCCGTGCCGGAGTTGTCGATCAGTGCGCCTTCGGCCCGCTGGCTGCATGAATGTGCAAAAGCCATCCGGCGGGTCAACGATCCCGCCCATCTGACGGGGATCACCATTCCCACCCTGTTGCTCGCCCCGATGCTGGACGGCGTCGTGCCCTTTAGCGCGCAGGAACACCTGGCCCGGCATTTCCGCGCCGCGCAATTGCTGTCCATTCCCGGCGCCCGCCATGAGGTTTTACAGGAGCAAGACCGCTACCGCGAACAGGCGCTTGCCGCCATCCATGCCTTCATTCCCGGCAGCGATCCGATGCAGATCGAAGGCGAGGCAGAACTCGTCGGTCTTTGACACAGCCCCTCCGCCCCTGGGCCTCCCTCAACCATCGCCGATAATCCCACGCGGCTTCCAAAGCCTTCTCCTGGCATTGCTTAAGACATTTTTATCGCTGGCGACCGATCCGAATTGACAGAATTCAGAACATCAATAATGTACATATTCGTATTGTTTAGCGAGAATGGGCGCGGACCGTCAGCGCCCGCTTTGCTTTTTCTGGGAGGAGAAAGATTATGAATGCGCCTAAGAAATGGATCCAGAACGAAATCCAATCTCTGGATCCGGAGAAGGACTATGTGCGGATCTGGCGGCTGTCGAGCAGCTATGGCCTCAACGACTTCATGCAGAATTTCATCTATGCACTGACCTTTCCGAATTTCGTCGTGTCGGAATGGGGTGCGCAGGTGGTGTGGCGCGAGGATGGCGGCAAGGTGGTGGATCGCTCTACCAGCCGTGTCGAGCAGACCGGCAGCGCCAATGCCCTGTGGTGGTTCTATGGCCCGCATGATGAGCGGACCAAGAAATCGGTCGAGGGCATTAACAACCTGCATGCCTATTGGGCAAAGCAATATCCGGGTGCGTTTTCCTACAATGAAGATTACATCTACACATGCGCCTTCACAGCGGTAACCATGCATCGCCTGCGCTTGCGCATGGGGCTGCCAGGGTTTTCGGAAAAGGAACAGATCGCCGCCCATCGGTTCTGGCTGGAAATGTCCAAGCTGTTCGTTGCCGAGAACAATCAGCCGCTGCATGGCTATCCCGAGGATTTCGCGGGGCTGATCACCTATTGCGAGACGATAGAAAAGATGGACAGGCCCAAGCCCGAGCGCGGCAACCTGATCACGACAGCGATTCACGAACAATTCGTCTTCCGCTTTTTCCCCAAGGAAATGCATTGGCTCGGGCACCAACTCATCCGATCCCTGTCGCTGCCCACGACCCTTGAGACCATGCAGATCGAACCTGCCTATCCCATGGCGCAGGAGGTTCTACCCAAATTGATGGGCCTGATTTTCTGGTATCTGGAAACCCAACTGGACGATCCGACGGAAAGCTATATCGAATCACGCGACAAGCTGAGCAAGGATGAAAAGGCAGACATCAAAGCCGGCATCCGAGCCCTCGATAAGGCGTTTCCAGAGCATTACGTTTCGCTCTACAAGGATGATCCGAAATTTGCCGGATGTCCGTTTCATGCCAGCCTAAAGATGTCCGAGCAGCAGGGCGACGTTCCCAACGAAATCCAAGCCATCGAAAGCAAAGTCGCAGTGCTTGGCTAAACACAACGACCCAATAGAGTGCTACCGGTGGCCATGGAAATTCATGGACACCGGTGGCGATCAATCGACCAAAATCGCGCGCGCCTGCTCGTAGACAGCGGCAGAACTGGCGGCGATGATCTTGCCGCCCGCTTCCGGCCGTTCACCCTCCCACGTGGTGATAATACCGCCAGCCTGCTCGATAATCGGAATCAGAGCGCCGACATCGTAGGGCTTCAGCCCCGTTTCGATCACCAGATCGACAAAACCTGCCGCCAGCAGCGCGTAGGCATAGCAATCCACGCCATAGCGGGTCAGTTGGACCTTGGCCCGCACCGCATCGAAACGCGGCCGCTCGTCTTCCAGAAAAATATCCGGCGAGGTGGTGTAAAGCACCGCATCCGAGAGACCAGCGCAGGCCCGCGTTGCGATCTGCCGCTGGCCATCAGGTCCGCTGTACCAGGCTTTCTCCCCATCGGCAAAATAACGCTCGCCGGTAAAAGGCTGGTCCATCATGCCCATCACCGCGTGGCCGTTTTGCTGAAAACCGATCAGCGTTCCCCAGGTGGGCAGACCGGAAATAAACGCCCGTGTTCCATCGATCGGATCGATCACCCAGACACAATCGCGGCCAAGGCCGACATTGTCATGTTCCTCGCCCAGAATGCCGTGATCGGGAAACTCTGCCTCGATCAGCGCGCGGATCGCGGTTTCCGCTGCCTTATCGCCTTCGGTGACGGGATCATAGCCGCCCGCATCCTTGTTGACGACATCCAGCCGTGAGCGAAAGCGTGGCAGTGTCTCGGCCTTGGCGGCCTCGGCGAGGCTGTCGAAAAACGTCTTCTCGGGGCGCATGCGGCTTCCTCAATAAGGTGAACGTGGACGTTTCTTACGGCATAAAACGCCGGATCGGAATTCGCTCCAGCATAAATTTATCAGGACGACAGGCAGAGCGCCGATTTGCACGCCATTCGAGCATTTCCTTGATGCAAATGCCTAAATAATAATCATGATTAAAAAAATGTCAAAATCGACTTGACATTTGTGCAATGCAAAATATGATACGTCTTACAGTCTTTCGACTGTAAATACCCTCCTTGGGTGTTTCCTCCCTAGACTTGCCGCGCCTCGAGCGCGGTTTTTTTTGCCTTATCGCGCCACGCATCGCAGGGTCGGAAAACCGGTTTCCACTTTTCGGAACGATGCACTATTCGGCGGCGAGCGCGCCATCGCCGAGGCCGGGCGTGGCAATGCCTTTGGAAAGCTCCGCCATCTGACCAATGAACCGCGACAGCACGGCTGCAAGCGAGGCGAAATCCGGTCGCTTTTCCAATGTTGCCTCATCGACATACAGTGCGCGGTTGATTTCGATCTGTAGAGCATGCAGGCCCCTGGCGGGACGGCCGTAATGTTCAGTGATGAAGCCACCGGCATAGGGCTTGTTGCGCACCGCCGTAAATCCGAAATCGCTGAGCACCTGCATGGCGGCATGGGTCAGTTCTGCCGAAGCACTGGTGCCATATCGGTCGCCAATGATGAAATCCGGACGAATGGCACTGCCGCTCAGCCGAATATTGCCCGGCATCGAATGGCAGTCGATCAGAATAGCCGCCCCAAAACGGGCATGGGTGCGGGCAATCAGCCGGCGCAGGCAGGCGTGATAGGGCTTGTAGATCGTCTCGATCCGGGCAATCCCCTCCTCCACGCTCAACCGCCCCCGGTAGATTTCCATATTTTCGGCGACAATCCGCGCAATGGTGCCGAGCCCTCCGGCAACACGTACCGAATGGGCATTGACGTAAGGCGGCAGGGGGCCAGAAAACATCTTCGGATCGAGCTCATAAGGCTCGCGATTGACATCAATATAGGCGCGTGGAAATTTCGCGTAGAGCAAGGGGGCGCCGTGGTCGGGTGCCGCTGCAAACAGCTCATCGACGAAATGATCCTCCGAACGGCGGATGGAAAGCCTGTCCAGGCGCGAACGGGCGAGAAACTCCTGTGGATAATCTCTGCCGCTATGAGGGGAATTGTAAACAAAGGGAATGCTATGCTGTTCGGGTTCGCGCACGTCAAACAGCTCGAAATCGTCGCGTTCCGGCTGCATCTCACCCCTTCTTTACCAAATCAGCAATTCATAATGAAACATATGTTGCCAGTTGCCCACCGCGAAGTCCATACTGCATTAATCTTGAAGCCGGATACGGCATGATAAGAGAATCATGCAGCACTTATGCAGCAGTTATAATGTGCTACAGCGACCTGTCTGCGCCGCCAAAGACGCGGACAGGTCGCTGTAGTGGCGAAAAATCACACCCGGCTTTCCCGTCTTCACCTGCTGTTTACACGGGCTGGAATATCTGGGAAAGCTTAACACCATGATCCCAGTTGAGTAACGGTCCAGCAATGACTCAGAAAATACTTCTTGCCGAAGACGACAACGACATGCGCCGCTTCCTGGTGAAAGCCCTGGAAAAGGCCGGATACAAGGTATCCTCCTATGACAATGGCGCCAGCGCCTATGACAGGCTTCGGGAAGAGCCCTTCTCGCTGCTCCTGACCGACATCGTCATGCCGGAAATGGACGGCATCGAGCTGGCCCGCCGCGCCACCGAACTCGACCCGGACCTGAAGGTGATGTTCATCACCGGCTTTGCCGCCGTGGCATTGAACGCCGATTCCAAGGCGCCCAAGGATGCCAAGGTCCTGTCCAAGCCCTTTCACCTGCGCGACCTGGTAGACGAGGTCAACAAGCTGCTGACCGCCGCCTGAGACCGCCTGGTTCCAGCGACTGCGCCGCTCAGATTGGAATCCTCCAATCGGGCGCGATTTGCGACCATCATGCGTCGCATCGCAAGCGGCTCGGCAAATGATGCATGCGCCAGGTTCTGGCGCATGGTAGATCGCGACAGCGAGGCGCTTGCGCGTAAACCCGGAAAAGCCAGCAGATACAACCGCTTGCCGAATTCTTGATCCAAACCGCGCAATAGCTATTGACGGAACCGGCGGTTTCATGGTTTACCCCCGCCATCGGATGGGCGTGTAGCTCAGCGGGAGAGCACTACGTTGACATCGTAGGGGTCACAGGTTCAATCCCTGTCACGCCCACCATCCGATTTTATTCCCTTTTAGAGCATTTGAATGCCATTTCGGCTTGTCGATGACAGGCTTGGTTCCTATCACGCACATAGGCCGGTTCACCGTGGCCTGCCGGCTCGCTCACCATCGTGACCAGAGCCTTAAGAATCGTTCCCGGGCAAGTTTTTTGCCCTTTCCCTATTTTCTATACCGCATTGCACCCTAGATGGGTTTGGATGCAGACTATTTTTGAAACATTGCAACATGCCGTCGCATGGATGCCGGATTGGGCTGTTTCGCTTTGCGTCCTGCTTCTTGCTTTTCTGGTGGGCATGTTAATTCAGCACTTCGGCTTCCGCATCCTGACGCGGCTAACGGAAAATCGCGATCTTTTCTGGCGCTCACTGGTGCAGCGCACCCGACGACCCTTGCGGCTTGCCATCCTGACCTGGACGCTCTCCATCGGCGTGACTGTCGCACCTCTAAGTGATGCAGCAGCCAATATCGTGCGCCACGCTCTGCTGCTCTGCTTCGTCATCGTTGTCGGATGGATGACCCGCACCGCCCTTCATATCTGGGTGACCGTCTATCTTCGCCGTTTCAAGCTTGATGCCGAAGACAATCTACTAGCCCGCAAGCATGTCACCCAATCCCGCATCATGGAAAGGGTGGCCGCCACCGGCATCGTCGCCCTCACGGCGGCAGCCGTTCTGATGTCTTTTCCGGCGGTGCGCCAATATGGGGTCAGCCTGCTGGCCTCAGCGGGTGTGGCGGGTATCGTTCTCGGTCTCGCCTTACAGCCAATGCTGAAAAATCTGTTTGCCGGGCTGCAATTGGCCATCACCCAGCCGATCCGCATCGATGACGCGCTGATTGTTGAAGGTGAGTTCGGTCATGTCGAAGAAATAACCGCCACCTATGTGGTGGTGAAGCTCTGGGATTGGCGAAGACTGGTCCTGCCCCTCAATTATTTCATCGAAAAACCTTTCCAGAACTGGACCCGCGAAGGTGCAGCGCTGATCGGCACGGTCATGCTCTACATGGATTATTCCGTTCCGGTCTCCACGCTGCGCCGAAAAACTGAGGATATTGTCAGGTCAGCACCGTTGTGGGATGGAAATGTCTTCAACCTCGCCGTCACGGACCTGAAGGATCAGGTGATGGAAATCCGTATTCTGGTGTCCGCCGCCAGCGCCGGGAAGGCTTTCGACTTGCGCTGCTATGTGCGCGAAAAGCTGATGGACTTCATCCAGAAGGACTATCCCGATGCCTTGCCGCGCCTGCGCATTCATCAGGAAAAGCCACAGACGTTGAAGGACGGGTCGATGTCACCGATCCAAGGCAGAGCGACCGCACGGTCGGAGAAGATAGACGCCTGACACCATAGCGATCAACCGCCAACGGGAATGACCATTGTCTGCGATAATGGGCTTTTCAGCGCCATTTTTCACTCCCTTGCTGATCGAGAACGCAATCCTCTCCGATTCGTGGAATTATTCAGGTGCCGCTGATGAAGCGCTTGGATGTTTTGCAGAAAAATGCAACAACCCCTTCACGCCAGACCCAGCACCAGGCTGGAGCGCTGCCACGCCTTTCGCCACACGATCCTTCTGGGATTGCGGCTGCGCGCTTTCTGCAGAAAGGACCGAGAATGACCGATAAAATCGTCCCCGTCATCATGGCAGGCGGCAAAGGCACACGATTGTGGCCGCTATCACGCGCCACCGCCGCCAAGCAGTTCCTGAAAGTGGTGGGCGAGGAAACGCTTTTTCAGTCCACCTTGCAGCGCGTCAGCGATACCAGTCTTTATGAAGCGCCGTTGGTGGTGACCAATGAGGAGTTTCGCTTCCTGGTCGCCGAACAGGCGCGCGAACAGGGCGTGGCGCTATCAGGCATCCTGCTGGAGCCGGTGGCGCGCAACACGGCAGCCGCCATTGCCGTCGCTGCCCGCGTCGTTGCGGAACGATTCGGGCCTGATGCGGCCCTGCTCGTGCTGGCGTCCGACCACGCCATCACCGTCGATGCCGTCTATCTTGCCTCGATCACGGCTGCTGCCACCGCCGCACGGAGCGGCAAGCTCGTCACGTTCGGCATTACCCCCACAGAACCGGCCACCGGCTATGGCTATATCGAACTGGGTGCCGATCTCGGTAACGGCGCCCATGCCGTCAGCCGTTTCGTTGAAAAGCCGGATGCGCAAAAGGCGCAAGCCCTGATCGATGCCGGAAATTACTATTGGAACTCCGGCATGTTCCTGTTTTGCGCGACAAATATCATCGATGAACTGGAGCGCTATGCGCCAGAGGTGATGGCAGCCGCGACCGAGGCCGTCGCCAAGGCCACCAAGGATATCGATTTCATCCGGCTCAATACCGAGGCCTTTACCGCAGCCCCCTCGATTTCCCTCGATTATGCGGTGATGGAAAAAACCGCCAATGCCGCTGTTGTCCCCTCCGCCATCCAATGGTCGGATCTCGGCAGCTGGGACGCGGTGTGGAAGATCGGCGAAGCCGATGCCGACGGCAATGTCGTGAAGGGCAATGCCACCGTCCACAACACCCGCAATTCACTGGTTATCTCGCGCAACAGCCATCTGGCCGTGCAGGGCATGGACGGCGTCGCGGTGATTGCCAGCGAAGACGCGGTCTTCGTCGGTCGGCTGGACGAGGCCCAGGAAGTCGGCAATCTGGTTAAGCTTCTGGCCAGCGACAAGAAGACGGCAAACCTCACCGAAACCCACCCGACCTCGCTGCGGCCCTGGGGCGGCTATACCTCGATCCTCAACGGTGACCGGTTCCAGGTCAAGCGGCTGTTCGTCCACCCCGAAAAGAAACTGTCGCTGCAAAAGCATTTCCATCGGTCGGAGCACTGGATCTGCGTGCGCGGTACCGCCGAAGTGACGATCAACGACAAGGTGACCATGCTCTATGAGAACCAGTCTATTTATATTCCCCAGGGCGCGGTGCATCGGCTCGGCAATCCCGGCAAGATCATGCTGGAAATGATCGAAATCCAGACCGGCTCCTATCTGGGTGAGGACGATATCGTCCGACTGGTCGATGAGTTCGGTCGCACCTGAGGGGTTTAACGAGGCTGGACACGGCAGGCGGCTTGCCCTGCCGTCATGCTCGGCCTTGTGCCAAGCATATAACATTCGATACCGTCGAAAATCCCTCTGCCAGAGGCAGATCCTCGGGACAAGCCCGAGGATGACGCTCTGGAGACCGCCTTGAGCAAAGGTACCAACAACCGTGGGTCGGGCGACGGTTTGCAGCCTGCCAAATCACTGCCCAACAAATTCCCAAGAAGCTGACTTGCTTTATTTCTGTGCATTGCACAAGATCAGGCACAATCAGAATGGCATTAGGTCCGGACCACGGACGAGGGGTTTCATGGCGATCAAGGCAAGCATTTATCATCTTACTCATTATAAATATGACACGCCGATCCGCCTGGGACCGCAGATCATTCGCCTGAAACCGGCGGCCCATTCCAGAACCAAGGTTCTGAGCCACTCCCTCAAGGTCACGCCCGAAAATCACTTCGTCAATCTCCAGCAAGACCCCTACGGCAACTATCTGGCCCGTTTCGTGTTTCCCGATCCGGTCACCGAGTTCAAGATCGAAGTCGATCTCACCGCCGATATGAGCATCTACAATCCCTTCGATTTCTTCACGGAGGAAGAGGCCGTCACCTGGCCGTTCGAATACCCGGAGGATATTCGCGAGGATCTGGCGATCTACAAGAAACCAGAGCCGGACAGCCCTGCGCTCGATTCCTATCTCAAGACCCTGGACATGACGCCGGGCCAAGGCACGGTCGATATGATCGTCGCGCTCAATGCCCGCCTGCAAAGCGAAATCGGCTATGTGATCCGCCTGGAGCCGGGCGTGCAGACACCGGATGAAACGCTGACCTCGGCGCGCGGCTCCTGCCGCGACACCAGCTGGCTGCTGGTGCAGATTCTCCGGCATCTGGGCTTTGCCGCCCGCTTCGTCTCCGGCTATCTGATCCAGCTGAAACCGGATCTGGAAGCGCTGGATGGCCCCTCCGGCACCAAGGTGGATTTCACCGACCTGCATGCCTGGGCGGAAGCCTATATTCCCGGCGCTGGCTGGATCGGCCTGGACCCGACCTCCGGCCTGATGACCGGCGAAAGCCATATTCCACTGGCCGCCACACCGCATTACAAAAACGCCGCCCCGATTTCCGGCGGCTATTTCGGGCAAGCCAAGACCGATTTCGATTTCGACATGAAGGTGACACGTGTTGCCGAGCATCCGCGCATCACCAAGCCGTTTTCCGATGAAAGCTGGGAAGCACTGAACGCGCTTGGCCTGAAGGTCGATGGCGATCTGAAGGCCCATGACGTGCGCCTGACCATGGGCGGCGAACCGACCTTTGTATCGATCGACGATTTCCAGTCGGCGGAATGGAATACAGATGCGGTTGGCCCGACCAAGCGGGCGCTGGCCGATCAGTTGATCCGCAAGCTGCGTACCCGCTTTGCCCCCGGCGGCTTCCTGCATTACGGCCAGGGCAAATGGTATCCGGGTGAAAGCCTGCCGCGCTGGACCTTCTCGCTCTACTGGCGCAAGGACGGCAAGCCGATCTGGCATAATCCGGACCTGATTGCCACGGAGACAGCCGATACCAATGTGAGCCATGAGCAGGCCCAAGCGCTGATGGCCGGCATTGCCACCGAGCTGGAGATCGAGCCGGACATGATCCTCCCGGCCTATGAAGACCCAGCAGCCTGGATCATCAAGGAAGGCAGCCTGCCGGAAAATGTCGATCCGTCCAATTCCAAGCTGGAAAGCCCGGAAGAGCGCGCCCGCATCGCCAAGGTGTTTGAGCGCGGTTTGACCATCCCGACCGGCTATATCCTGCCGGTCCAGGCCTGGAACGCCAAGGCCAGCGGTCGGCGCTGGATCAGCGAGAAATGGCGCACCCGGCGCGGCAAAATCTTCCTGATTCCAGGCGACAGTCCCGTTGGCTTTCGCATGCCGCTCGGCACCCTGCCCTATGTGCCACCCTCGCAATATCCCTATATTCACACGGCGGACCCATCCATCCCACGCACACCGCTGCCGGATTTCGGCCCGGATGCCCGCGAAGGCCGGGCGCTGTCGGAAGCCTCGCGCAAAACCAGCGACGCCCAGCAGGACCGCAACGAACAGAATATTGCCGGCTCAACCGGCGATATAACCGGCGCCGTGCGCACAGCCATGAGCGTCGAGCCGCGTGATGGCCGGCTCTGCGTGTTCATGCCGCCGGTGGAGCGGATCGAGGACTATCTGGAACTGGTAGCCGCCGCCGAGACCGCTGCGCACAATCTCGGCCTGCCGATCCACATCGAAGGCTATGCGCCGCCGCAGGACGAGCGCATCAATGTCATTCGTGTCGCGCCCGATCCTGGGGTTATCGAGGTCAATATCCACCCCGCCGATAGCTGGCAGGATTGCGTGGCCACCACTGATATCATCTATGAACAGGCCCGCCAGACGCGGCTTGGCGCCGATAAGTTCATGATCGACGGTCGCCATACCGGCACCGGCGGTGGCAACCACGTGGTGGTTGGCGGCGCCAATCCCGGCGACAGCCCGTTCCTGCGTCGCCCGGATCTGCTGAAAAGCCTGGTCCTGCATTGGCAGCGTCATCCGGCTTTGTCCTATATGTTCTCGGGCATGTTCATCGGCCCGACCAGCCAGGCGCCACGCTTTGACGAGGCCCGCCATGATACGCTCTATGAGCTGGAAATCGCGCTGGCCCAGATCCCCATGCCAGACAGTGGCGCGGCCCCGCCTTTGCCCTGGCTGGTCGACCGGCTGTTTCGCAACCTGCTGACCGATGTTACCGGCAACACCCATCGCTCGGAAATCTGCATCGACAAGCTGTTTTCGCCTGACGGACCGACGGGACGGCTGGGTCTGGTTGAATTCCGTGGTTTTGAAATGCCGCCGAATGCCCGCATGTCGCTGGCCCAGCAATTGCTGGTGCGGGCACTGATCGCTAGGTTCTGGAAGAACCCCATCGGTGGAAATTTCGTGCGCTGGGGCACGGCATTGCACGACCGCTTCATGCTGCCGCATTATCTTTGGCAGGATTTTCTCGAAGTGTTGTCAGACCTGCGCGAACACGGCTTCGACTTCAAGCCGGAATGGTTTGCCGCCCAGCTGGAATTCCGCTTCCCCTTCGTCGGACAGGTAGAATACGAAGACAGCAAGCTGGAGCTGCGCCAGGCGCTGGAGCCCTGGCATGTGATGGGCGAGGAAGGTGCCATCGGCGGCACGGTGCGCTATGTCGATAGTTCCGTTGAACGTTTGCAGGTCAAGCTGGAGACCGCCAATCCCGACCGCTACACCATTGCCTGCAATGGCCGCCGTCTGCCGCTGAAGAAAAGCGGCACAAATGGCGTGGCCGTCGCCGGTGTTCGCTACAAGGCCTGGCAACCGGCATCGGGTCTGCATCCGGTCCTGCCTGTAAACACACCGCTAACATTCGACGTTTATGATATATGGACAGGGCGGTCGATCGGTGGTTGTGTGTATCATGTCGCGCATCCCGGTGGTCGCAGTTATGATACTTTCCCTGTGAATGGCAATGAAGCGGAGGCTAGGCGGCTTGCGCGGTTCGAACCCTGGGGTCATACAGCCGGATCTTATCCGCTGTGGCCGGAAGCCGTCTGGCCGGAATTTCCGCACACATTGGATTTGCGGCGACCACATGGGATCTAAGCATGTCGCGTAAAAGTGTGAAACGGTTTTACGGAGACGACATGCGTCAACAAGAAGCCATGTCGTTCCGGTAAACATGCGAAACCGCTTTACGAGAATGACATGCTTCGGCAGGAATGAAGATGACCAAGCGTACGGCCATGGAGATGGACAGGCTGGAGAAGGACCCCGGAGCGGCGTTTGCCGATGGCTATCGGTCCTTGCCCGGTGCCGCCGATGAAATGCTGGACCGGGACGGAAACATCCGTCCGGTCTGGCAGACTTTCGTCGCCGCCATCAACGGCATGGATGAAGAGCAATTGCACGAGCGCTTTGCCCGTGCCGACCGCTATCTGCGCGATGCCGGGGTCTTCTATCGTGCCTATGGCTCTGCCGGTCCCACCGAGCGGGCCTGGCCGTTCTCCCATATTCCGGTGCTGATCGCCGATGCCGAATGGCAGGTTCTGGCGCGCGGCCTGGTGCAGCGGGCCGAATTGCTGGAACGGGTTGTCGCCGATATTTACAGCGATAACAGGCTGGTGCAGGAGGGCTTCATTCCGCCGGCACTGATTGCCGCCAATGGCGAATTCCTGCGGCCTCTGGTCGGGGTGAAACCGGCAGGTGGCCATTACCTGCATTTCTGTTCCTTCGAGATCGGCCGTGGGCCAGATGGCGCCTGGTGGGTGCTGGCCGACCGCACGCAAGCACCTTCTGGCGCGGGCTTTGCGCTGGAAAACCGGGTGGCGACGGCGCGGGCCTTTTCCGATATCTATGCCGAAACCCATGTCCACCGGCTTGCCTCGTTCTTCGGGGCATTTCGTGACGCGCTTCAGGGCCACAAACAAAGCCCTGATGACCGGATCGCCGTGCTATCCCCAGGCCCGGCCAATGAAACCTATTTCGAACACGCCTATATCGCCCGCTATCTCGGCATCATGCTGCTGGAGGGTGAAGACCTGACGGTGGTGAACGGCAAGGTGATGGTGCGTACCGTGGCCGGGCTGAAGCCGATCGGGGTGCTCTGGCGTCGTCTGGATGCGGCCTTTGCCGATCCGCTGGAACTGAACCAACTCAGCCATATCGGCACACCGGGCGTGGTGCAGGCGCTGCGCAACCAGGCGGTCACTTTCGTCAACGCGCTCGGCTCCGGCATTCTCGAAACCCGGGCGCTGATGGCTTTTCTGCCGACCATCTGTCGGCATCTGCTGGGCGAGGACCTGTTGCTGCCTTCAATTGCCACCTGGTGGTGCGGGCAAAAACAGGAACGCGATCATGTCGCCGGCAATATCGAGAAAATGGTGATCGGTCCGGCCTATTCCCGCCAACCGTTTTTCGACGACAACAGGCAATCGGTGCTCGGCGCGACCTTGCGGGAAACCGCCCAGCACTCGATTGCCAGCTGGCTGGAAACCGACGGCGCCAAGCTGGTCGGTCAGGAAGCCGTGACGCTCTCCACCACCCCCGCCATGGTCGATGGTAGACTGCAACCGAGGCCGATGAGCTTGCGGGTGTTTGCGGCACGCACCAAGGACGGCTGGCAGATCATGCCGGGCGGGTTTGGGCGGATCGGCAGCGGCAGCGATGTGGCGGCGATGGCCATGCAGGCCGGCGGGTCTGCCGCCGATGTGTGGATCGTTTCCGAAAAGCCGGTCGAGCGGATCACGCTGCTGCCAGCCGAAGAGCAGTTTACCCGCAACATGCCGGGCAGCCTGCCCAGCCGGGCCGCCGACAACCTGTTCTGGCTTGGCCGCTATATCGAGCGGGCCGAAGGGGCGCTTAGAATTCTGCGTGCCTGGAATGCCCGCTTTGCCGAAACAGCCGATCCGAAACAGCCGCTTCTGGCCTTTGTCAGCGAATACCTCGAAGCACTGGACATCAATACAGACCAGGGCGTGCCGGAAAGCCTGCTCGGCAATATCAACAGCGCGGTCTATTCCGCCAGCAATATCCGCGACCGGTTCTCGCCGGATGGATGGCTGGCGCTGAATGATCTCGCCAAGACCGCGCGGCGTTTTCATGAAAAGATCAAGCCCGGCGACGACGCCTCGCATGCCATGACCATCCTGCTGCGCAAGCTGGCGGGCTTTGCCGGTCTGGTGCATGAAAACATGTATCGCTTCACCGGCTGGCGCTTCCTCGCCATCGGCCGCTATCTGGAGCGCGGCATGCACATGACCCGGCTGCTCGGCCATATGGCAGGGCAGGATGCGCCGGATGGCGCGCTCGACATGCTGCTAGAGATTGGCGACAATGTCATGACCCACCGGCGGCGCTATAACGTCAACACCGCCCACCTGACCGTGACCGATCTTCTGGCGCTCGACCCGCTCAATCCGCGCTCCATCCTGTTTCAACTCAACGAGATCCACAATGAGGTAGAGCAATTGCCCAATGCCAAGGTCAACGGTCAGATGTCACGCTTCCTGCGCGAAACCGTTCGGCTGCATTCAAGCGTGGCGGTGATGACACCGGAAATGATGACGCCTGATATCTACAATCATCTGGAAAAAGAACTGGAATTGCTGTCAGATCTTTTGGCGCAAACCTACCTCGGATGAGCAAAGACATATCGATGCTGTACGATCTGACACTGCATATGGGCTATGATTACGATGTGGCCGCCGCTGGTGGACGCCATATCCTGCGCATCATGCCGATCTCGCTGCCGGAGCGGCAAAGGCTGATTGCCGGTTCGATTTCCATCGAGCCGCAGCCGGATGAACGGACTGGTTTTGCCGATTTTTTCACGCATCCCGCCACGACTTTCGCCTATCGCTCTTCCCATGACAAACTGGATATCCGCCTTCAGGCTCGTATCCAGGTGGATAGCCAACCGTTCACTGCGGATTTTTCGCCACTGCTCGAACGGCTAGCCGTCGAGCTTTTCGAATATTGGTCGCTGGAGCCAGCCTCCCCGCATCATTTCACCGGATCGAGCCCACGGCTGCCTGAAAACCCCGATATTGCCGCCTATGCCCGCTCCATCGTGAAGCCCGGCATGACCGTGCGCCAGATTGCCGAACAACTTTGCGCCCGCATCCACAAGGATTTCAAATACGACCCCAAGGCCACCACTGTCGATACCACCCCGAAACAGGCCTTTGCGCTGAAAAAGGGCGTCTGCCAGGATTTTTCCCATATCATGATCGTGGCGCTGCGCAGCCTCGGCATTCCCGCGGGCTATGTCAGCGGATTCCTGCGCACCATTCCGCCGCCGGGCAAGGAACGGCTGGCAGGCGCCGACGCCATGCATGCCTGGGTCAGGGTATGGTGCGGCAAAACCGTCGGCTGGGTCGAGCTGGACCCGACCAATGATATTGCCGCCGGCACCGACCACGTCGTCGTCGCCTATGGCCGTGACTATTCCGATGTCGCACCCGTCATCGGCGTGCTGAAAGGCTATGGCAATCACACGACCGTCCAGGCGGTGGACCTGATTCCGATTGGCTGACGAGGCAAGTGTCGCCTCCGTTTCAACCGCACTATTTCAGGAATAGGTTGCATTTGAGCAACCCCATTAAGCCAGTTGCAAGCAGTGTGTCCTATCAATTCCTCAGCAGCGATGCGGATCGTCAAGCCACGGTCCTGTTGCAGGAAACACGACCGTGTGCTTTCGTTTCGTTGAAGAGATGACAAGTGCCGGATCAACGTCACGGATGGACATGATGGTCATTTCGGCGCTTAACCCTGGTTTGCGTGCCTGTCGTTTACTCGCCACGAAAGCGCGGCAAGCCGGTGCTTTGGCATGCCGCCTGCTCAGGCATAGCGGCGGCAATTTCGGCATGATGACGGCGGTTCTGCTGCCGGTATCCATCGGCGTGGCAGGTCTGGCGATGGACGCGACCGAGATGGTGCAGTCGAGAAGTGCCTTGCAAAGCTCGGTGGATGCCGCGGCCCTTGCCGCCGCCTCGGCAATGAGCAACGGCATGAGCGAGGCTGACGCCATTGCGCTTGCCAAGAGCTTCCTTTCCTCGCAGCTGGCCAATACCATGGCCAGAGACGAAAACACCAGTTCGGTGGACCAGATCACACAGGCGGAACCGGATATTTCCGTCAAGACTACCCAGGTCAACAGCTCATCGACCTCCTATGACGTAGAACTGACAGGCAGCTACACCATAACGATGAACCCGCTTTCGAGGGTTTTGGGCTGGGAGACCGTGACGCTGAAAGCCTATGGCAAGGCCCAGGCCGCGACCACGGCCTCCGAAAGCCCGCTCTCTATGTATCTGGTGCTCGACCGGTCAGGCTCGATGAATGATGAAACGGCGACGACCTACACGGGGACCTGCACCAAAACCACGACGTCTGGCTATGGGTGGAACAAGAAGACCACGACGACGAGCTATAGCTGCACGAAAAACTACACGAAGATCGAATCCCTGAAGCTGGCCGTCGCCGATCTGGCCGCACAGCTCAAGAAGGCCGATCCAAACAGTGAATATGTACGCACCGGTGCCGATTCCTACAATGCCAGTGCCGATACCGCCCAGGCGATGAGCTGGGGAACCGCCAATGTCGTCACCTACGTCAACGCGCTCAGCGCTACCGGCGGCACCGATGCCAGGGGCGCGCTGAGTGCTGCCTATAGCGCGCTGCAAACATCCAACAAGACAGAGATTACCGCCCATAATGTGTCAAGCGTCAGCAAGATCGGCCGCTACATCGTGTTCATGACGGACGGCGAAATGACCGGCAACAGCAGCAGCTGGAGCTCCAGCATCGACTCTGCTGTGCGCAGCCAATGCACCAGCATCAAGGCCGACGGCATCCAGATCTATACGGTTGCGTTCATGGCACCGGCCAATGGCAAGTCGCTGCTCAGTGCCTGTGCCAGCGACGCCTCGCACTATTACGAGGCGACAGACGCAGCAAGCCTTGTCGCCGCCTTCGGGGAAATCGGCAAGAAAGCGACCTCCACCTCGACCCGCCTGACGAACTGATTTTGGCAGGTCAAAACCAGGCTAGGCCAAGATGTCTGGAACTTTACCCCTCTGGCGCGCCTTTAGCCTCCTTGAAACACAAGGAGCGAACCATGGAAGACACACCGTCGCTGAAACTGGCAAAGCGCTATCTGGAACTGGGCGGCACCCGAAAATTGAAGATGGACGACAACATCACCGATACCCGCAAATGGGAAGGCGAACCGGCGGAAGCCGCCAAATTCTGGGAGGACCATATCGAGGTTCTGGCAGAGGGCGAGCGCAAGCAGGTCGAGGACTTTCTGCCGTCTATGAACGACAAGTAGCGAGGCGGATGGCTTGCGGGCTGGCCATATCCTTGCGGCCCATCCCGAACATACCTCGATTATCGCAGGCCCTCTTAGCTTTCGTGATGACGCAAAGGGCGAAGTATTGGCACAAAGTGCGGACGCTAGAATAATCCCAAGAATAATCCGGGGCTTAACTGAGCCATAAAAACACGAAGCAACGACTGCTCTTCAAAAAAATACGCTGTTGCAACTATTCGCCAAGGATGCATACACTGCATGTGCCGGTGGTTGGCAAACCGCATGACCATCGGTCTCGCGCCCTGCCCTTTCCTCCTCACCATGTGGCGAAGTCATGAATGAAACTCATCCAAAGGCCGATCTTCCCCTTCCAACACCCCGTGTTTCCAATCCGGAAACGCTTGCCGCCGAAATCATCGAGCGGCTGACCTATGGTATCGGCAAGGATGCGAAGGTTGCCAAGCCGCATGACTGGCTGACCGCCACCATTCTCGTGGTGCGTGACCGCATTATCGACAAGTGGATGGAATCCACCCGCCAGACCTATGCCACAAATGCCAAGCGGGTCTATTATTTGTCGCTGGAGTTTCTGATCGGCCGGTTGATGCGCGATGCGATGACCAATCTCGGTCTGGTCGAGGAGATCAAGGCAGCGCTGGAATCGCTCGGCGTCGATCTTGGCATCATCGCCGGGCTGGAGCCCGATGCGGCGCTGGGCAATGGCGGACTTGGCCGTCTGGCTGCCTGCTTCATGGAAAGCATGGCGACCGTAAATATCCCGGCCTATGGCTATGGTATTCGCTACGTCCACGGCCTGTTTCGCCAGCAGATGGCCGATGGCTGGCAGGTGGAGCTGCCCGAGACGTGGCTCGCCCACGGCAATCCCTGGGAATTTGAGCGGCGCGAAAGCTCCTATGAAGTCGGCTTCGGCGGCGGCGTCGAGACCGCGTCGAACGGCACCAGTGGCGAGGAGATCCGCCATGTCTGGAAGCCGAGCGAGCGGGTGATTGCCACTGCCTATGACACGCCGATCGTCGGCTGGCGCGGCGAGCGCATCAACACGCTTCGGCTCTGGTCGGCCCAGCCGATTGACCCGATCCTGCTCGATGCCTTCAATGCAGGCGACCATATCGGTGCGCTGCGCGAAAGCAACCGGGCCGAAAGCCTGACCCGTGTTCTCTACCCGGCCGATGCGACCGCCGCTGGCCAGGAATTGCGATTGCGGCAGGAATATTTCTTCTGCTCGGCCTCGCTACAGGACATCGTCCGGCGTCATCTCCAGCACGGCAATGCGCTGATCGACCTGCCGAAAAAGGTGGCGATCCAGCTGAACGACACGCATCCTGCCGTCTCTGTCGCTGAACTGATGCGGCAATTGACCGACGTCCACGGCATGGACTTCGACACCGCCTGGGACGTGACCCGTGAGACCTTCTCCTATACCAACCACACGCTGCTGCCCGAAGCGCTGGAAAGCTGGCCGGTGCCGCTGTTCGAGCGGCTGTTGCCACGCCATATGCAGTTGGTCTACGCGATCAACGCCAAATGCCTGGTGGAAGCGCGCAAGCAGAAGAATTTCACCGATCTGGAAATCACCAGCCTGTCGCTGATCGATGAAAGCGGCGACCGCCGGGTGCGGATGGGCAATCTGGCCTTCATGGGCTCCCATTCGATCAACGGCGTCTCGGCCCTGCATACCGAGCTGATGAAGGAAACGGTATTCGCCACCCTGCATAAGCTCTATCCAGACCGGATCAACAACAAGACCAATGGCATTACTCCGCGCCGCTGGCTGATGCAGTGCAACCCCGGCCTGACCTCGCTGATCCGCGAATCGATCGGCGACGACTTCCTTGACGATGCCGAAAAGCTGACCGCGCTGGATGCCTTTGCCAAGGACAGCGCCTTCCAGCAGAAATTTGCCGCTGTCAAGCGGGCCAACAAGGAGCAACTGGCCAATCTGGTTGCCAGCCGCATGGGCATCAGGCTTGACCCTTCGGCGATGTTCGACATCCAGATCAAGCGCATCCACGAATACAAGCGCCAGCTCTTGAACATCATCGAGACCGTGGCGCTGTATGACCAGATCCGCTCGCATCCGGAACGCGACTGGGCACCGCGCGTCAAGTTGTTCGCTGGCAAGGCGGCACCGAGCTATCACAATGCCAAGCTGATCATCAAACTGGCCAATGACGTGGCGCGGGTCATCAACAATGATCCCTCGGTGCGCGGCCTGCTGAAAGTGGTGTTCATTCCCAATTACAATGTGTCGCTGGCCGAAGTCATGGTGCCGGCAGCCGATCTCTCCGAACAAATTTCCACCGCCGGCATGGAAGCATCGGGAACCGGGAACATGAAGTTCGCGTTAAACGGTGCGCTGACCATCGGCACCCTGGATGGGGCCAATGTGGAAATGCGCGATCACGTCGGAGAAGACAATATCTTTATCTTTGGAATGACTGCGGAAGAGGTCGGCAAGGTGCGTGCCGAGGGGCACACCCCGCGCCCGATCATCGAACGGTCGCGCGAACTGTCCCAGGCGCTGGCCGCCATTGCGTCCGGCGTGTTCTCGCCTGACGATCGGGACCGGTTCGCCAGCCTGGTGGATGGGCTCTATAACCATGACTGGTTCATGGTGGCTGCCGATTTCGATGCCTATGCCACAGCCCAACGTCAGGTGGACGCGGTCTGGACCGACCAGTCCCTCTGGCAATCCAAAGCCATTCTGAATACGGCCCGCATGGGCTGGTTCTCCTCCGACCGGACGATCAGACAGTATACGGCCGACATCTGGAGAGCCTGATGAAGAAAACAACCAGGCAGACGCAGGTATCAGCCGAGAGCGGCCATCCGCCCTCCGCTGACCACCTGTCTTCTGCCGAGATCGAAGCCATCGTCGCCGGCCTGCACACCGATCCGTTTTCGGTGCTCGGCGTTCATGCCGGAGCGAATGGGTTCATTGCCCGCTGTTTTGTGCCGGGCGCCGAAAGCATTACCGCGCTCACGCTCGACGGCAGCCTTGCCGGAGAGCTGGCCTGTCTTGACCCAGCTGGTTTTTTCGCCGGTCCGGTGGCGATCAAGACCCAGCAGCCACTGCGCTACCGCGCCTGCCGGGGCGATGTGGAATGGTCGCTGACCGATCCATACAGTTTCGGGCCGGTTCTCGGACCGATGGACGATTACTTTCTGCGTGAAGGCTCACATCTGCGGCTGTTCGACAAGATGGGTGCCCATCCTATCAAGCATCAGGGCGTCGATGGCTTTCATTTCGCCGTCTGGGCGCCGAATGCAAGACGGGTCTCGGTGGTCGGCGATTTCAATGAATGGGATGGACGCCGCCATGTGATGCGATTGCGCCGCGATACCGGCATCTGGGAGATTTTCGCCCCCGATGTCCGGCCTGGTTCGGCCTATAAATACGAGATCATCGGCGTCAATGGCGAGCTTTTGCCGCTGAAGGCCGATCCTTTCGCCCGCCGCAGCGAGTTTCGCCCGCAGACCGCGTCCGTCACCGCCGCCGAGCTTTCCCAGAACTGGGAGGATGCGGCGCATCTGGCCCATTGGGGCAGCATTGACAAACGCCGCCAGCCGATTTCGGTCTATGAGGTCCATGCTGGTTCCTGGCAAAAGCGGCCTGACGGCACATTCCTCAGTTGGGACGAGCTGGCGGAACGGCTGATCCCCTATTGCACCGAAATGGGCTTTACCCATATCGAATTCCTGCCCATTACCGAACATCCCTATGACCCTTCTTGGGGCTATCAGACGACAGGTCTTTACGCGCCAAGCGCGCGGTTTGGCGAGCCGGAAGGCTTTGCCCGCTTCGTCAATGGCTGTCACAAGGTCGGCCTCAGCGTCATTCTCGACTGGGTTCCGGCCCATTTCCCGACCGATGCCCATGGGCTGCGGTTTTTCGACGGCACGGCTCTTTACGAGCACGAGGATCCGCGCAAGGGCTTCCACCCCGATTGGAACACCGCCATCTACAATTACGGACGGATCGAGGTTCTCTCCTACCTGGTCAACAATGCGCTGTATTGGGCGGAAAAATTTCACCTGGATGGCGTGCGGGTCGATGCGGTCGCCTCGATGCTCTATCTCGACTATTCCCGCAAGGAAGGCGAGTGGATCCCCAATGAATATGGCGGGCGAGAAAACCTGGAGGCGGTGCGCTTCCTGCAAAAGATGAACGAGCATCTCTATGGCGCCCATCCGCAGGTGATGACCATTGCGGAGGAAAGCACCTCCTGGCCGAAAGTGTCCCAGCCGGTCCACGAGGGCGGGCTTGGATTCGGCTTCAAGTGGAACATGGGCTTCATGCACGACACTTTGAGCTATTTTGCCCGCGACCCCGTGCATCGCAAGCACCATCACCATGAAATCACCTTCGGGTTGATCTATGCCTATAGCGAAAATTTCATGCTGCCGATTTCCCACGATGAAGTGGTGCATGGCAAAGGTTCGATGATTGCCAAAATGCCTGGAGACGATTGGCAAAAATTTGCCAATCTTCGCGCCTATTATGGCTTCATGTGGGGTTATCCTGGCAAGAAATTGCTGTTTATGGGGCAGGAATTTGCCCAGTGGAGCGAATGGAGCGAGGAACGGTCGCTGGACTGGAACCTGCTGCAATATCCGCTGCATGAGGGCATGCGCCGCCTGGTGCGTGATCTGAACTTTACCTATCGTAACAAGCCGGCGCTGCATGCCCGCGATTGCGAGGGTGAAGGCTTCGAATGGCTGATCAGCGAGGATGCCGATCAATCGGTCTTTGCCTGGCTGCGCAAGACGCCCGGCGAAAGGCCGGTGGCTGTTATCGCCAACCTGACGCCGGTCTATTACCAGCGTTACGACGTACCTCTGCCGGTGGCAGGCCGGTGGCGGGAAATCCTCAATACCGATGCCGAGATCTATGGCGGTAGCGGCAAGGGCAATGGCGGCCGGGTGGAGGCCGTACTCGATGCGGCAACCGCCTCTGACAAGGCGCCATGGGCGCACGCGACGCTGTCACTGCCGCCGCTGGCAGTGATTATGCTGGAGTTGGAACAGTAAGCATCGGACCGAAAGTTAAGAGCCGGTTTTCGGATAAATCCGATGCGTAAACAAAAACTGAGAGCATCGAGCTAATTCCGGTTTTCTGTACGATGCTCTCGGACGAACACGTATTTTAGACATGCGGGAGGAGATTGCATGACGCCGACAAAGAGAATTCAGCCGCTGGCGCGCGATGCCATGGCGTATGTACTGGCCGGCGGACGCGGCAGCCGCCTTAAGGAGCTGACCGACCGGCGGGCAAAACCCGCCGTCTATTTCGGTGGCAAGGCCCGGATCATCGATTTTGCCCTGTCGAATGCGCTAAACTCCGGCATTCGCCGCATTGGCGTCGCCACCCAATACAAGGCCCATTCGCTGATCCGCCACATGCAGCGTGGCTGGGATTTCCTGCGGCCCGAGCGCAATGAAAGCTTCGACATCCTGCCCGCCAGCCAGCGCGTTTCTGAAACGCAATGGTATGAAGGCACGGCGGATGCCGTCTTCCAGAATATCGATATTATCGAGCCTTATGGCCCGGAATATATGGTGATCCTGGCGGGCGACCACGTCTACAAGATGGACTATGAATTCATGCTCCAGCAGCATGTTGACAGCGGTGCCGATGTCACCATTGGCTGCATGGAAGTGCCGCGCATGGAAGCTTCGGCGTTCGGTGTCATGCATGTCGACGACAAGGACCAGATCATTGCCTTCGTCGAAAAGCCCGCCGATCCACCGGGCATTCCCGGCAACGAGACCATGGCGCTGGCCTCGATGGGCATCTACGTGTTCCACACCAAATTCCTGATGGATTGCCTGCGCCGCGACGCCGCCGACCCCAATTCCAGCCGGGATTTTGGCAAGGACATCATTCCCTATATCGTCGAACACGGCAAAGCCGTGGCGCATCGCTTTGCCTCCTCATGCGTGCGCTCGGATTTCGAAAAGACCCCGTATTGGCGCGATGTCGGCACCATCGATGCCTATTGGCAGGCCAATGTCGACCTGACCGACATCCTGCCGGAACTGGATATCTACGATAAATCCTGGCCGATCTGGACCTATGCCGAAATCAATCCGCCGGCAAAATTCGTCCACGACGATGAAGGTCGTCGCGGTTCGGCGATTTCCTCTCTGGTCTCGGGCGATTGCATCATATCCGGCTCGACGCTCTATCGCAGCCTGCTGTTTACCGGGGTTCGCGCCAATTCCTATTCAAGGCTGGAAGGTGCCGTCATTCTGCCCAAGGTGACCATTGGCCGTCATGCCCGCTTGACCAATGTGGTGATCGACCATGGCGTCGCCATTCCCGAAGGGCTGATCGTCGGCGAAGACCCGGAAATCGACGCCAAACGCTTCCGCCGCAGTGAAAACGGTATCTGCCTGATTACCCAGGCGATGATTGACAAGCTGGGGCTGTAGAGCACATGAACATCCTGTCGGTCGCCTCGGAAGTCTATCCCCTGATCAAGACCGGGGGGCTTGCCGATGTGGCGGGCGCCCTGCCGCTGGCGCTCGAACCCTTGGGCATAAACACCAGAACCCTGCTGCCGGGCTATCCGGCAGTCCTCGCCAAGCTGGCTAACACGGATGTGCTGCTGCATATGCCTGATCTTCTAGGCGAGCCTGCAACCGTGCTTTCGGCCCGCCATGAGGGCCTGGACCTGCTGATCCTTGATGCGCCAACGCTGTTTAACCGCCCAGGCGGCCCCTATGTGGATAGCAATGGCCGCGACTATGACGACAACTGGAAACGGTTTGCGGCGCTGTCGCTGGCAGGCGCCCGGATCGCTCAAGGTGCGCTGGATGATTGGCGGCCCGATCTCGTCCATGTCCACGATTGGCAGGCCGCCCTGGTGCCGGTTTATATGCGCTACGATGAGAAGCCGGAAATTCCGAGCCTCATCACCATTCACAACATCGCCTTTCAAGGGCAATTTTCCACTGACATCCTCCCGGCTCTCGGTCTGCCAGAGCATGCATTGTGGGAAGCGCTTGAATATTACGGCACGCTGGCTTTTCTGAAAGGCGGCATTGCCACCGCCCATGCCATCAGCACCGTCAGCCCGTCTTATGCCGAGGAAATTCTCGATCCGCATTTCGGCATGGGCATGGAAGGACTGATCGCCAGCCGCGCCAATGACCTGTTCGGCATCGTCAACGGCATCGATACCGCCGTCTGGAACCCCGATGATGACGGGCTGATCGCCTCCCCTTATAGCGCAGCTGCCCTGCGCAAGCGCGTTGCCAATCGCGAGGCACTCACCCGGCATTTCAGCCTCGACGATGATGCGGCACCGATTTTCTGCGTGATTTCCCGCCTCACCTGGCAAAAGGGTATGGATGTGCTGGCCGAGGTCGCCGATGATCTGGTCGCGGCAGGCGGCAAGCTGGTCATTCTCGGCTCCGGCGATCCAGCCCTGGAAGAGGCCTTGCAGGCGGCGGCCAGCCGTCATCCGGGCCGGATCGGCATGGTGATGGGCTATAACGAACCGCTGTCACATCTGATGCAGGCGGGTGCCGATGCCATTCTCATTCCGTCGCGATTTGAACCTTGCGGCTTGACCCAGCTTTACGGCCTGCGCTACGGCTGTGTTCCGGTGGTGAGCCGCACCGGTGGTTTGAATGACACGGTCATTGACGCCAATGCGGCAGCACTTGCGGCAAAGGCTGCCACCGGCATACAGTTCGCCCCGGTCATGGTGGCGGGTTTGCGACAGGCTATACGCCGGGCAATCCGCCTCTTCGACGACAAGAAACTATGGTATCAGATCCAGAAGCAGGGCATGAAAGCAGACGTATCCTGGACAGCAAGCGCCCAGCGCTACGTCGATGTTTATAACCGCCTCCTCGGAAAAGGCTGAAACACGCATGATTATTACGGTTCCAACCAAACCCTATTCGGACCAGAAACCCGGCACGTCGGGTCTGCGCAAGAAGGTGCCCCAATTCCAGCAGGAGCATTACGCCGAAAACTTCATCCAGTCGATTTTCGATTCGCTTGAAGATTTCAAAGGCAAGACGCTGGTGATTGGCGGCGATGGCCGGTTTTACAACCGTGAAGTCATCCAGAAAGCCATCAAGATGGCGGCGGCCAACGGCTTTGGCCGGGTGCTGGTCGGCCAGGGCGGCATTCTCTCGACGCCAGCGGCCTCCCACATCATCCGCAAATACAAGGCTTTCGGCGGCATCGTGCTGTCGGCCAGCCACAATCCCGGCGGCCCGACCGAAGATTTCGGCATCAAATACAATATCGGCAATGGTGGGCCAGCGCCCGAAAAGATCACCGACGCGATCTACACCAATACCAAGACCATCACCGCCTATAAGACGGTGGAGGCAGCCGACATCAATCTCGACCGGATCGGCTCGTTCGATCTCGGCGAAATGACTGTTGAGGTCCTCGACCCGGTGGCCGATTATGCCGCGCTGATGGAGACATTGTTCGATTTCGCCGGTATCCGCAATCTGTTCAGCCTCGGCTTCCGCATGGTGTTCGACGCGATGAGCGCTGTCACCGGTCCCTATGCCAAGGAAATCCTCGAAAACCGCCTGGGCGCGCCTGAGGGCACGGTGCGCAATTTCATTCCGCTGCCGGATTTCGGCGGTCATCATCCCGACCCGAACCTCGTTCATGCCAAGGAGCTTTATGACGAGATGATGGGAGCGGATGCGCCCGATTTCGGCGCAGCCTCCGACGGCGACGGCGACCGCAACCTGATCATCGGCAAGGGCATTTTCGTCACGCCGTCAGACAGTCTGGCCATTCTGGCCGCCAATGCCAATCTAGCGCCCGGTTATTCCGGCGGCATTGCCGGCATTGCCCGCTCCATGCCGACCAGTGCCGCTGCCGACCGCGTCGCCGAACGGCTGAAGATCGGCATGTACGAGACCCCGACCGGCTGGAAATTCTTCGGCAACCTGCTCGACGCCGGCAAGGTGACGATCTGCGGTGAAGAAAGTGCCGGAACCGGCTCCAGCCATGTGCGCGAAAAGGACGGGCTCTGGGCCGTGCTGCTCTGGCTGAACGTACTGGCCAGCCGTGGCGAAAGCGTGCAGGACATCGTGCGCCAGCATTGGGCCTCCTATGGCCGCAATTTCTATTCCCGCCACGATTACGAGGAAGTGGATTCGGATGCCGCCAATGGCCTGATGGACGCGCTGCGCGCCAAGCTTGCCACCCTTCCCGGCACCATGATCGGCGCATTGAAGGTCGAAAAGGCCGATGACTTCGCCTATCACGATCCGGTCGATCATTCCGAGAGCAAGAAGCAAGGCATCAGGGTGATGTTCGAGGGCGGCTCGCGGGTGGTCTTCCGCCTGTCCGGCACCGGCACGTCGGGCGCAACTTTGCGCGTCTATATCGAGCGCTATGAGCCAAACTCGTCCAACCACGGCATCGAAACCCAGGAGGCACTCGCCGACCTGATCGTCGCTGCCGAGGACCTGGCCGGTATCAAGGCCCGCACTGGCCGCGACGCACCGACCGTGATCACCTGATCGCGGATGGCCCTATGACAGGTGCTGGCGCTCGTCTGACCGCAACAGGCGCGGAGTTTGCGGTCTATTCCCGTGATGCCGAGCATCTGGACCTGTGCCTGTTTGATGAGACCGGAGACACCGAACTTCGCCGCCTGCCAATGCAGCGCGGCGAAGACGATCTGCACCGGCTGACCGTCGAAGGACTGGTCGTTGGAGCGCGATACGGCTACCGCGCCCATGGGCCGTATGATCCCGACCAAGGCCTGTGGTTTGATCCAGCAAAACTGCTGGTCGATCCCTATGCGCTGGAAATCGACCGTCCCTTCCGTCACGATCCGCGCCTCAGCCAATTTGGCGAGGACACCGCCGATCTGGCGCCTAAGGCCATCCTGACCGTGCCCGGGCAGGCCGTGCTGGAGCCGCCCCGCCTGCCAGATGGCGGCTTTATCTATGAATTGCCGGTGCGCGGCTTCACCATGCTGCATCCTGATGTGCCTGAAAACCTGCGCGGCACGGTGGCGGCCCTCGCCCATCCTTCCATCATCGCCCATCTGCAAGCCATTGGCGTCGATGCGGTGGAGCTTTTACCGATCATTGCCTGGATCGATGAACGGCACCTGCCGCCGCTCGGCCTTTCCAACAGCTGGGGCTATAACCCTGTCGCCCTGATGGCGCTCGACCCGCGCCTCTGCCCCGGCGGGGTGGAAGAATT
Organism: Gillisella vitis; assembly: GCF_021559775.1. Lineage (GTDB taxonomy): Bacteria > Pseudomonadota > Alphaproteobacteria > Rhizobiales > Rhizobiaceae > Allorhizobium > Allorhizobium ampelinum. Next base: position 2,688,977 of record NZ_CP056047.1, read on the forward strand.
GCGCCGCACCGTCGAATGCCTGCATGAGAATGGCATCGGCGTCATCCTCGATCTGGTCTTCAACCATTCCGGTGAAAGCGACCGGTTCGGCGCAACGCTGTCGATGCGCGGCCTCGACAACAGGAGCTATTACCGGCACCTGCCCGACCAGCCGGGCGTGCTGGTCAACGATACCGGCTGCGGCAATACCATTGCCTGCGACAGACCGGTGGTGCGCCAGCTGATCCTCGACACACTCAGCCATTTCGTCCTGGCGGCGGGCGTCGATGGCTTTCGTTTCGATCTCGCCCCGGTCCTGGGCCGGACCGCGACGGGCTTTGAGGCGCAAGGCGAGATGCTGACGGCCATGCTCCAGGACCCGATTTTGAAGGACCGGGTGATGATTGCCGAGCCCTGGGACATTGGTCCGGGCGGCTATCAGCTCGGCAATTTCCCGGCACCGTTTCTGGAATGGAACGACCGCGCCCGCGACACGATGCGCCGCTTCTGGCGCGGCGATGATGGGCTGACCGGGGAGATGGCCACGGTGCTGGCGGGTTCATCGGATATTTTCTCGCGCAACGGCAGCCCTCACACCCGCAGCGTCAATTTCATCGCCGCCCATGACGGTTTCACGCTGCACGATCTGGTGTCCTATGCCCATAAGCACAATGAGGCGAATGGCGAGGATAACAGAGACGGCCATAATGACAATCACAGCTGGAACAATGGCGCTGAGGGCGAAACCAGCGACCCTGATATCCTGACCGCCCGCAAGCGTGATTGTACCGCTCTGCTCTCCACCCTGTTTGCCTCGAAAGGCTGGGTGATGCTGACGGCTGGCGATGAAGGCGGTCGCAGCCAGCGCGGCAATAACAATGCCTATTGCCAGGACAATGCCATCACCTGGCTGGACTGGGCAGCGCTCGATGCCGATCTGCTCGCCCACACCGGACGGTTGGCCGCCCTGCGCAAACGGTTTCCGGCCCTCGCAGATCCAGCCTTTTTCACCGGCAATGGCGATGTCAGCTGGATTGATGCCTCCGGCCAGTCGATGCGCGTCGAGAGCTGGCAAGATCCGCAGACCCGCTTCTTAGGCCTGCTGGTGGCCACGCCGGATCGAACCACAGGACGCGACACGCGGTTGACAATCCTGATCAACAGGGGTGAAGCCTGTGGCGTCAATCTACCCGCCTCAACGGGAGGGGGATGGCGGGAGGTTTTTTCGGATGCAGCTGTTTCAAAACTGGTGATGGAACCACGCCATGTGGCATTTCTCGTCGAAGGTTGAGCCAGTCAGCACAAGATGTGCCTTGACCACCAATGCCGGGCCTCGTGGTTTCCACCGGAGCAGAACGCAGAAACGACATGATAAGCGCCCACATTCATTGAATGATTTTTATAGAAAACGTCTTTAAACCATTCCCCAGCACACCGGAATTAACGAATTTCTCATTCTTTCCGCTCGATTCTGAGCATTCAGGACATGGTTTTAAACAATTATCGAGTGCGTGATTTTCAGCCGCCACAAATGGCGATAGGGTTCTTTTTGATCTGAACACCCACCAGAGCCCCAACCCAACGAGAGTAGAGTATGCAGCGTCAAATTTCTCTCGCAGACGTCCCCGCCATGGTCGGGGAGGAACTGGGCATATCCAAATGGATTACCGTCGATCAGACCATGATCGATGCCTTCGCCACGGCAACTGACGATCACCAGTTCATCCATACCGATCCCGAGCGCGCCAAGGCCGAAACGCCCTATGGCGGCACCATTGCTCATGGATTTCTGACGATCTCGCTGCTATCGGCAATGAATTACGATTGCCTGCCTGTGATCCGCGAACAAACCATGGGGATCAATTACGGCTTTGAGAAAATCCGGCTGATGGCGCCGGTCCGCTCGGGAAAGCGGGTGCGGGGCCGCTTCGTGCTGGCCGGTGCCCGCTTTCGCGGCGCAGGCATGTTGATGACCACCTATGATGTCAGCGTCGAGATCGAAGAGGAGCGTAAACCGGCGCTCACCGCCATCTGGCAGACCATCATCCAGTTCGATCCTGAAAACCGGCCAGAAGGGGTTTGAGGTGACGATCGATAGCTTACGGCATGCCCTCACCGATCAGGCCCGATCCTGTGATATCCTCGGGTCTCCTTTTACCGCAAGGCTGTGCCGGCTTGCCGCCGAGCGGCTGACGCCCGCAAGCGCCATTGGCGCGCGGCTGATCGATTGGCCGGGCGACATCACGTCTGCGGGCGATTCCGTGCCGCTGCGGCTGGCGGGTACGCTGCATGCTTTGGTGTTGAGCAACGAAAGTCCTGATCTGGCCGCTGTCTATCCGCCTCATGACGCCACCGATGATGCACTCTGGGCTGCGGTGGAAACCACCGTCCGCGACCATGAGGCCTTCATGCAGGCGCGGCTGAATTCTGCGCCACAGACCAATGAAGTGCGCCGGTCTGCCGCCCTTTTGCCGGGCTTCCTCACCATTGCCTCGCTGTTCGGCCTGCCATTGCGGCTGTCTGAGGTCGGTGCCAGCGCCGGGCTGAACCTGCAATGGGACCGCTATGCCTATCGGCTGGGCGAAACAAGCTGGGGCGATGGTTCGCAGGTTCTGCTGGCCCCCGACTGGCAAGGGCCGCCACCGCCATCCGCGACGATCACCGTTGAAGAGCGGGCGGGATGCGATCTGAACCCGCTCGATCCCGGCACGCCTGAGGATTGCGAACGGCTGTTTTCCTATATCTGGGCCGATCAAGCCGACCGGCTGGAGCGCACCAAAGCAGCCCTGGCACTGGCACGAAGCAACAATCTTTCCGTGGACCGCATGGATGCGATCGACTGGCTGAAGCAAAGGCTGGCTCCGTCTCATCCGGGCCAGATGCACGTCGTCTACCATTCCGTCGCCTGGCAATATCTTCCCGACACGCTGAAAGCCCAAGGCGAAGCGCTGATTGCTCAGGCCGGACAACGAGCCACAACCCAGGCTCCGCTTGCCCGTCTGCAAATGGAAGCGGATGGCCAGCGCGACGGCGCCAGCCTCACTCTGCAAATCTGGCCGGGCGGTGAGCGCCAGGAGATCGGCCGCGCTGATTTCCATGGTCGCTGGGTGAAATGGCAGGGCTGGAAGGCCTGATACGAAGAGTCATTGAAAATGACACTTCGTATTCCCCTTTCGACTATCTCAAGCGCTTGATGCATTTGAGATAGTCGAAATCTCTTGAAAGCGAGGATGCGTCAGTATCTTCGAGCTTTGGTACAATAGAGTTTGTCAGGGAAAAGTGGAAACCGGTTTTCCCGAAAAGACAAACGAAAACAAGAGAATCGAGAGTCTGTCTGGTTCAATCTGAACCTGACAGACTCTAGGAACGCCACGCTCATTTAAAAGCTGGCGGCTGGCTGAGATCAATACCCGGCTTGGCGGCAGGCGCACCACCAAGCGAGGGTGGCGTGCCGAAATTCAGGCCGGGCGCACCGCTATCGCCGATGGGCGGCAGACTCATACCGCTCCCGGCACCAAAGCCGGGCACCTCGATTTTCACCGAATTCAGATCGATATCCTTAGCTTTTTCCAGCCACATGGTGACGGATTGTGGCCAGAAAATCACCACCGCCACCAACAAAAGCTGCATGCCCACCCAGGGCAAGGCGCCGATATAGATATCGCGGGTCTTGACCTCTGGCGGAGCAACGCTGCGCAGATAAAACAGCGCAAAACCGAAGGGTGGATGCATGAAGCTGGTCTGCATGTTGACGCACAGCAAAACACCGAACCAGATCAGATCGATGCCCAGCGATTGCGCCACCGGCGCCAGCATCGGGATGACGATGAAGGCAATTTCGAAGAAATCCAGGAAGAAGGCCAGCACGAAGACAAAGATATTGACAAAGACCAGGAAGCCCACCGGGCCTCCCGGCAGGCCCGACAGCATATGCTCGATCCAGCGCGAGCCATCCATGCCCTGGAACACCAGGCTGAAACAGGTGGAGCCAATCAGGATCATCACCACCATCGAGGTGATCGACATGGTGGATTGCATGGCTTGACGGATCAGCGGCCACGTCAGCCGGCGATGCATGGCCGCCAGCACGGCGGCCCCGACCACGCCCAGGGCGCCTGCCTCCGTCGGCGTCGCCAATCCCATGAAGATCGTGCCAAGAACCAGAAAGATCAGCACGATGGAGGGCAACATGCCCGCCAGCACCTGACGGATCAGTCTCCAATCCAGGTCTCCACGCACTTCTTTGGGAAGCGGCGGCATGCTCGAAGGCTTGAAGATCGACATCAGGAAAATGAACAGCGTGAAAATCACCACTTGCAGGATCGATGGGCCGATAGCGCCCAGATACATGTCACCGACGGAACGGCCCAGCTGATCGGCGAGAATGACCAGAACCAGAGAGGGCGGAATGAGCTGGGTGATCGTGCCAGACGCCGCAATAACCCCCGTGGCCAGCTTCGGATCGTAGCCATAGCGCAGCATGATCGGCAGCGAGATCATCCCCATGGTGATCACAGAGGCTGCTACCGTGCCGGTAATCGCCCCCAGAATGGCACCGACGGCAATCACCGCATAGGCGAGACCACCGGGAACGGCACCGAATAGCTTGCCGGTTCCCTCCAGAAGATCTTCCGCCAACCCGCACCGTTCCAGAATGGCGCCCATCATGGTGAAGAAGGGGATGGCCAGCAGCAGATCGTTGGAGACGATCCCAAAAAACCGCAGCGGAATGGCCTGAAGAAACACTTCGTTGAAATGGCCCGTGGCAATGCCGACCATGCCGAAGAACAAACCAACCGCCCCCAGCGAGAAGGCCACCGGAAAACCGAACAGCATGAACAGCACCATGCCGAGAAACATGGCTGGCGGAATGATACCGAAATCGAACATGGACCTGTCCCCCAGGCTATTATTTTATTGCAGCGGCTTTTCGTAGCGCACGTCGATATGCAGGTGTCCCGTCAGCGCAGCGATGCGCTTCACCATTTCCGACAGGCCCTGCAACACCAGAAGCCCGAATCCGGCAACCAGAATAAGCTTGACCGGCCAGCGGATCAGGCCACCGGCATTGGCCGACATTTCGCCCTGCTGATAGGAAAGCCAGAAAAACGGCCAGCACAGCCAGGTCAGATAGATGCAAACCGGAAGCAGAAAAAACACGATGCCGATCAGGTCGATCCACAAGCGTTTGCGCTCGGAGACCGCGCCATAAATCAGGTCAACCCGCACATGGCCGTTCTGGCGCAATGTATGGGCAGCTCCCAGCACAACGACATAGGCAAAGAGATACCATTGGATCTCCAACCAGCCATTGGAACTGATATTGAAAAGATATCGGATGATCGCATTGGCCGCGCTGATCAGGCAGCACAGCAGCACCAGATATTCCGCCACCCGGCCAACGACTTCGCTCAGCGTGTCGATAGCCCGGCTCCACCCTAGCAAAACAGCCATATAAGCCTCCCAGCTCCTTATTTTGCTTAGAACAAGGCGTCGGCACGCGCAACCGGGTGGCGGCCTCCATGCACCGGATTACTGGGACTTTGGCCTGGAAAGCCTGTCAAGTTCGCCTAAAGTTCTACGGCATGATACGTTTCATCAAGCGAATGATGCTGTAGCATTTTAAATTTGCCGCATAATTTTCTCTTTAAAAGCAGTTCCGGTTTTAAGAATTATGCGGTAGCCTGTGGGAAATACACGCTTTTGGGGAGTAAGAGCATGAGCGAAGACCATTCCGGCCCGGTCGAAACGGGCGCCTCGATGGATTATCCCGCCCACGAACGGACCTATGACAGTTTCATAGCCGCCTCGAAATATGGCACAGCCATTCTCGTGGCGCTGATGATCGGCATGGCCGCCGGATTTTTCACCACAGCCGGATTCCTGGGGGGCATTCTGGTGTTCCTGATCTTCAGCGTCATCGGCGTCTTTATGATGCGGTAAACCGCGATTGCCAATCTCCAGAACTGAAAAGGCCGGCAATGCCGGCCTTTTGTATCGAACTGAGTAGAAGCTGCTTCAGCTTGTCGAGCCGCGTGTCCGGGCAAGACCATCGCGGGCGGGCGTGTATTTTCCATCCAGGCTCAAGGCATGGGCGTAGGACTTGGCAGCCTTGACCTTGTCGCCGCGCCGCTCATAGACCAGGGCCTGATTGGCCCAGGATTCAGCCAGCTTCGGGTTCATGTCGATGGCATGGTTGAAATCGGCAAAGGCGTTTTCATCGTCGTTCAGCGCCAGATAGCTCACGCCACGACCGTTGTAAGGCTCAGGCGCATTCGGTGACAGTGAGAGCGCCTTGGAAAAATCGTCGATCGCCTTATCGTGCTGGCCGCGCAACTGGAAGATCAGACCGCGATTGTGATAGGCGCGGCCATCGGTGGTATCCAGCTCGATTGCCTTGGAGAAATCCTGAAATGCCTCATCCACCCGGCCCGCTTGGCGGTAGATATTGCCACGGCCGATATAGGCGACATCATAGCTGCTATTGATCTTCAGGGCAGCGGTATAATCATTGGCAGCTTCGACCGGCTTGCCCATGTTGCGATAGACAAGGGCGCGGTTGGCATAGGCCTGGTAGAAATTCGGGTTGAGTTGCAGCGCGGTGTTGAAATCCGCCAGCGCCTTCTGGAATTCGCCAGCCCGGCCATAGGCAGAGCCCCGCACGTTATAGCCGCCTGGGTCGCGTGGATTGGCGGCGATCACCGACGACAGCGAGGAAATATTTTCCTTCGAACCCTGATCGCGGTCAATACTGATCATGTCGCTTGACTGGTTGGTGGATTGGCATCCGGAAAGCGTCAGCATGGCGGTGAGGCCGAGAGCCAGCATGTAGCAGCCTTTGCCGCGCATAGTAGCCCCCAGGCGACCGGCTGTTATGCCGGTGTTGAAAACCTTATCGACCATTGGCGTCATGCTTTCCGTTCCACCTGTTCAAAACCTCGGACTATGCCGAAACTGGAGAGGAAACGCCGAAGCGTTCCTAAAGTTCTGTCCACTCAACAAAACTTTATCTGGAGACGTGTCTATTCCGAGACCTGTTTATCCCGAAACTTGGCTTACATCCGAATGCAGCCGGTTTCCACCGCGCAAATGCAAAAACCACATCATTCCAGCAATTTGCGGCCTTTTATAGCATCGGACCGAAAAGTAGAAACCGGTTTCGGGATAAATCCGATACGACACCAAAATTTTGTGACAGCGCGCCGGCCCCACGTCCTGAATGAGGCTATAGGTCAGCCACGGACATCATTATGCAGTCTGCCGGTCCGCCCATCATAGAAAATTTAACACGAAAAAGCGGCCGCGAACTTGATCGCTGCCGCTCAATCGGATCATGTCGCGCTTTGAAAAAGCGCGGGAAACGTCAATCAGCGGCTGCCGAATGCCGGACGCGGCGGAGCGGCAATCAGGCCTTCGCGCTGCATCTTCTTGCGGGCCAGCTTGCGAACGCGGCGAACGGCTTCAGCCTTTTCGCGCGCGCGCTTTTGCGACGGCTTTTCATAATAGTCACGCATTTTCATTTCACGGAAGATGCCTTCGCGCTGCATCTTCTTCTTCAAGGCGCGAAGCGCCTGATCAACGTTGTTATCGCGGACAAGTACCTGCACGTCGAATCCCGTTCCTTTGGTTTGTGATCGTTTTCCGCCGGGACACGAATTCTGCCGAACCATGCCTTTCACGGACCAAAAAAGAGTGTTCCGCTGGCCCGCAGGACCAGCGATTAGGGAGCGCCAATAACAGATCGGACTTTCGAAGTCCAGACTGCAAGTGCCGCTGCCCAAAAAAATCCGCAGCCAAGCGGCACCGTCTTGCAAAACATCACCCCTATGCGCATCTCCATCTGTTGCTGCAAGATATTCGCCATGTGTCGAAAGACGGATAGAAGCGTGTCGCAAAGAAAGGGACATCGCGCATATCGATCTGTCACAGCTTTTTAGACCTGTGCTGACGCTGGATTGAAAGCCGGTCGGAATTTCTTCCCGTTTCTGACATAAGTCAGGATCTACACCCTGCGATCCGTCGTAGAGCAAGCAGCCAGACCTCGCCTGAAGGAGACGATAGGAATGCGCAAATATTCGGTTTTTGCCGTAGCCCGCGAAGCGCTTCGCGCCCATACCGGCTGGAGTGCGCAATGGACATCGCCAGAGCCACGCAAATCCTATGATGTCATTATTATTGGCGGTGGCGGCCATGGTCTGGGGGCTGCTTATTATCTGGCCAAGGAACATGGCATCACCAATATTGCCGTGATTGAAAAAAGCTGGATTGGCGGCGGCAACACCGGGCGCAACACCACCATTATTCGCTCCAACTATCTCTATGAAGAGAGCATGGACATTTACGAGCACTCCCTGAAACTCTGGGAGGGCTTGAGCCAGGAGCTTAATTACAATGTGATGTATTCGGCCCGTGGCGTGATGATGCTGTCGCACAATGTGCATGACAAGCAGAGTTTTAAGCGCCATGTTCATGCCAACACGCTCTATGGCATTGATAATGAGTGGCTGACGCCGGAACAGGCTAAGGCCTTCTGTCCGCCGCTGGATATTGCCAAAACCGCCCGCTACCCCATCAATGGAGCCGCCCTGCAACGGCGCGGCGGCACGGCCCGCCATGATGCCGTGGCTTGGGGCTATGCCCGCGCAGCCTCTGATCGCGGTGTGCATATCATTCAAAATTGCGAAGTGACGGGTATTCGCCGGGGAGCAAGTGGTGAAGTCACGGGTGTTGATACCTCCAAGGGCTTTATAGGTGCCAAGAAAATCGGTGTTTCTGCCTCCGGCCATAATTCCATGGTGATGGGCATGGCAGATGTGCGCCTGCCGATTCATTCCACGCCGTTGCAGGCGCTGGTGTCGGAGCCGCTGAAGCCGATTTTCCCCTGCGTGGTGATGTCCAACACCGTGCATGCCTATCTCTCGCAATCCGATAAGGGCGAGTTGGTGATTGGGGCTGGCACCGACCAGTATAATTCCTATTCCCAGACAGGCGGCCTGCAAATCATCACCCACACGCTGGATGCGATTTGCGAGCTGTTCCCCATCTTCCGCCGCGTCAAGATGATGCGCCAGTGGGGCGGGATTACTGATAACACCGCCGACCGCTCGCCCATCCAGAGCGTAACCCCCGTGCCAAACCTGTTTGTCAATTGCGGCTGGGGTACGGGCGGCTTCAAGGCCACACCGGGCTCTGCCAATCTGTTTGCCCATCTGATTGCCAAGGGCGAACCGCATGCGCTGGCCAAGGGCCTGACGCTGGATCGGTTCCGCACCGGGCGATTGATTGATGAGGCGGCAGCCGCCGCCGTGGCACACTAGAAAGGGATTGAGAAAAATGCTGTTGATCAAATGTCCCTATTGTCAGGAAGAGCGGTCCGAGCTGGAATTTCACGGCGCAGGCGAGGCGCATATTGTGCGGCCAGCCAATATTGCCGAGATTTCTGATGAGGAATTCGAAGCCTTCTTTTTCTTACGCGATAACCCCAAGGGCATCATCTTTGAGCGCTGGCGGCACCTGCATGGCTGCGGGCGGTTTTTCAATGCCGTGCGCGATACCGTCAGCGACAAGTTTTTGCTGACCTATAAGGCAGGTGAAGCCAAGCCGGATGATGCAGCCGTGCAAGCCCTCATCGACAACAAGGGAGCTGCGCAATGAGCGGTGCCAATCGTATTCCCGGCAAGGGCCGTCTGACGCCCGCCAGAACCGCTCGTTTCACCGTGGATGGCCGCATTCTCACTGCCCTTGAGGGCGATAGCGTGGCCTCGGCATTGCTGGCCAATGGCATTCATCTGGTCAGTCGCTCGTTCAAATATCACCGCCCACGCGGCATTCTCACCGCTGGCCCGGAAGAGCCAAACGCTCTGTTGGATATTTCCCGCGACAGTGCGCGGCGTCAGCCAAATGTGCGCGCGCCCGTGCAGGAAGTGTTTGACGGCATGCGCGTGCAGACGCAAAACCGCTGGCCGTCGCTCTCCATGGATATTGGCGCGGTCAACGACCTGCTTTCGCCTTTCTTTGCCGCAGGCTTCTACTACAAGACCTTCATGTGGCCGAAGAGCTTTTGGCACAAGATTTATGAGCCGATCATTCGCCGCGCCGCAGGCCTTGGCGTGGCCCCAACCGAAGACGACACCGACCATTACGCCAACCGCTACGCCCATTGCGACGTGATGGTGGTGGGCGGCGGCGTGGCGGGCCTCACGGCCGCCCTTGCGGCAGCAGAAACTGGCGCTTCCGTGATCATCTGCGATGAGCAGCCGGAAATGGGCGGTGCCTTCCATTATGATACAGGTGCAGTGATTGACGGCCAAAACGGCTATGACTGGGCGCAAGCCACCGTGGCAAAGCTGAAAGCCATGGACAATGTGACCGTGCTGACCCGCACCACGGCATTCGGCTATTATAATCACAATTTCCTCGGCTTGGCGGAGCGCATCACCGACCATATTGCCAAACCCGCCAAGGGCCTGCCCCGCGAACGGCTGTGGCAGGTGCGGGCGAAAAAGGTGGTGCTGGCCACGGGTGCCATTGAGCGCCACATGGTGTTTGCCAACAACGACCGCCCGGGCATTATGCTGGCATCGGCTGCGCGAACCTATCTCAACCATTATGGCGTGGCTGTCGGCGCAAAAGTGGCAGTCTACACCGCCCATGATTCGGCCTATGAAGCGGCGATTGACCTGAAAAAAGCGGGTGTGCAGGTGGTGGCCATCATCGACTGCCGCCGCAATCCCGGGGCAAGCGTTTTGGCCGACGCCAAGGCGGCAGGCATTGAGGTTTTGAGCGAACATTGCGTTCTCGATACCGCTGGGCGCCTACGGCTAAAGTCCATCACTATTGCCAGCAAGGGCGGTTTTGATCGCCGCAAGCTGGCCGTCGATGCGCTGCTGATGAGCGGCGGCTGGACGCCTTCGGTGCATCTGTTCTCGCAATCACGCGGAAAACTGCGTTTCGACGCCGCCAACCAGCGCTTCCTGCCAGATATTTACGTGCAAGATAGCATCTGCATCGGGGCCTGCAACGGCACGGATGATCTCAGCGAACTGCTGGCAGAAGCCTATGCCAGCGGCGCAAGGCTTGCAAAAGAAGCCGGAGCGGAAGGCGAAAGCGGCAGCGCGCCAAGCGGTGCCAACGCCTTTGCTTGGACGGGCGGCATGATTGGCGCTGCCGAAGGCGCTGGCCCGGATGATGCGGTGAAAGCCTTTATCGACTTCCAGCACGATGTCTGCGCCAAGGATATTCGCTTGGCGGTGCGCGAGGGCATGCATTCCATCGAGCATATCAAGCGCTTTACCACCAATGGCATGGCGTCTGATCAGGGCAAGCTGTCCAACATGCACGGGCTGGCCATTGCCGCCGAAATGCTGGGTAAAGAAATCCCGCAAGTCGGCCTCACCACCTTCCGCGCCCCCTATACGCCCGTAACATTCGGCACGCTGATCAACCATTCGCGTGGCGACTTGTTTGACCCAACGCGCAAAACCCCGATGCATGATCTGGAAACCGCCCTTGGCGCGGATTTCGAAGATGTCGGCAATTGGAAGCGCGCCTGGTATTACCCCAAGCCCGGCGAGGATATGCATGCAGCCGTCAACCGCGAGTGCAAAACCGTGCGCGAGATTGCGGGCGTGTTCAACGCTTCAACGCTTGGCAAAATCGAGGTGGTTGGCACGGATGCGGCCAAATTCCTCAACCTGATCTACACCAACCCATGGGATAGCCTAAAATCCGGCAAATGCCGCTATGGCATCATGACCCGCGACGACGGCTTTATCTATGACGACGGCGTGGTCGGACGGTTGGCCGAAGACCGCTTCCACGTCACCACCACCACCGGCGGTGCAGCCCGCGTGCTGAACCATATGGAAGACTACCTGCAAACAGAATTCCCGGAGCTAAACGTCTGGCTCACCTCCGCGTCCGAGCAATGGGCAGTGATTGCGGTGCAGGGACCAAAGGCCCGCGATATCATTGCACCTTTTGTCGAGGGCATTGATATTTCCAACGAGGCCTTCCCGCATATGAGCGTGGCGGAAGGTACGTTCTGCGGCGTGCCAACCCGGCTGTTCCGCGTGTCCTTTACCGGCGAAGTGGGCTTTGAAATCAACGTGCCCTCGGATTACGGCGCATCCGTATTCGAAGCCGTGTGGAAGCGTGCGGAAACCATGGGCGCCTGCCTCTATGGCACCGAAACCATGCACGTGTTGCGCGCCGAAAAGGGCTATATCATCGTAGGCCAAGACACCGATGGCACGCTGACGCCAGATGATGCCAATTACGGCTGGGCCGTCTCAAAGAAAAAGGCTGATTTCGTTGGTATTCGCGGTCTCAAACGCCCGGATCTGGTGAAGGATGGCCGCAAGCAACTGGTCGGCCTCAAGACCAAAGACCCCCACGAAGTGCTGGAAGAAGGCGCACAGATTGTCGCCAACCCCAACCAGCCCAAGCCAATGACCATGCTGGGGCATGTCACCTCGTCCTACTGGTCGGAAAATCTTGGCCAATCGATTGCCATTGCCACGGTGGCCGGTGGCCGGGCGCGGATGGGCGAAACGCTCTATGTGCCGATGCCTGACAAGACAATCGCCGTGGAAGTGACCGACATGGTCTTTTACGACAAGGAAGGAAGCCGCATCCATGGTTGAGCCAATCATCTCCGGCGCGATGTCCGCCACCCGCAAATCGGTCCTTGACGGTGCCTATGGCGGCTCTGCCCATGTGGCGCTGACGCCAGCCGCCGCCGCTTCACGCATCTCGCTGCGGGCCGGAGCGGATGCTATCTCCGGTCTTTCCTCAGCCCTTGGCCTGACCCTGCCGACGGCGCCGAAAACCTCCGCCCATGCCGGCCCCCGCCTCGCCTTCTGGCTTGGCCCGGACGAATGGCTTGTCATCGACGAAGACGGCGCTGACCTCACCGCCGCCTGCGCCGCCTCCGGCACCATTCAATCCGCCACCGATGTCTCCCACCGCAATACCGCCATCCTGGTCTCCGGCCCCGGCGCTGTTCAAACCCTCAACGCTGCCTGCCCGCTCGATCTGTCGCTGAAAACCTTTCCGCTTGGTGCCGTCACCCGCACCGTATTCGGCAAGATCGAAATCGTCCTCTACCGGATGAGCGAGGACGCCTTTCGGGTAGAATGCTGGCGGTCCTTTGCCGAATATGCCTTCGGCATGTTGCAGGGAGGGGCGGCGGACGCGGCGTGATCAGGGATGACAGGCTTTAGAGGCTGTCTGGTTTAGACTGAACCACAGGACACAACACTTTAGCTTTGCGTGCTGGGTTCCCCCTCACCCCGCCTCCGCTACGCTCAGCGGACCTCTACCCGCTGGGGAGAGGAAGCCATAAACGCTGCGGCTCTTTCCTTCTTCTCCCAATCGGGGAGAAGGTGGCGGCAGCCGGATGAGGGGGCGGCGAAGCCGAAAAACCTTTGCGTAGTGTATTTTGGAAATTAACCAGACAGACTCTAGATCTCTTATTTTCATTTGCCTTTCGGGAAATCCGCCACCCTTCTCCTAAGGCAAATTCTAAGGAATAAGCCTTTCCCGGCGCAATTGCGCAAACAGGGTGAAAAACGCCTCGTCGGTGGGCTGGTAGCGGTCAAAGCCCATGACGCGGCTCTTGCTCATGTCCGTTACCACTTCAATCGGCCGCCCAAGATCGGCGTCCGTATGCCAGGGCGAGGCCAGGCGCGACAGGTCTTTTTCGATCAGGCCATGGCGCTCGGCAATCTCCCGCCAGATGGCGGCGTCCTCTGCCATCTGCTGCTCCAGCGGCAGGATCGTCCCGTCAAACGGCGCAGGTTCCAGCCCAAACCAGTTGGCGATCCGGCCCCACATCCAGCTCCAGCGGAAGATATCGCCATTGACCACGTTGAAGGCCTGGTTGCGGCATTGCGGGGTCGTTGCGGCCCAGAGCAATTGTTCGGCCAGAACGCCAGCATCGGTCATATCCGTCAGGCCGTTCCATTGAACGGCAGAGCCGGGGAACCGGAAGGGCCGCCCGGTTTCACGGCAGAGCGTCGCATAAACCGCCAGCGTCGTTCCCATGTTCATGGCATTGCCGACCGCCTTGCCGATCACCGTATGGGGGCGGTGCACGCTCCAGGAAAATCCGTCACGCGTTGCGGCGGTAAACACTTCATCTTCCTGCGCGTAGTAAAAATTCTCGACATCCAGCCTGCCCTGATCTTCCCGGAATGGTGTCTGCGGCAGCGTACCCTTGCCATAGGCCTCGAAGGGGCCGAGATAATGTTTGAGCCCCGTGACCAATGCCACATGGGCGACGGACCCTGCGGGACGCAGCGCGTCAAGCACGTTACGCACCATCGCCGCATTGACCCGGATGTTTTCCGCCTCGCTTGATTGCCGCGCCCATGTCGAGATGAACACCACGTCGGGCTTCACGTCGGAAAGAGCCCGCGCTGTCGCCTCACGGTCCTGAAGATCGGCGGCCACGGGCTGCATGCCGTCTTTGGCAACCGGCGACCGGGCCAGTCCGTACACGGCCCATCCCTTCGCCAACAGGAGATCCACCGTCGCACTGCCAACAATGCCGCTTGCGCCGACAACCAATGCTGATCCAACCATCTTCATGCTCCTTCTGTCTGAAGCCAGACATGTAGGCGCCTCTTGCCTTTAAAAAAGACGGCACCATTTACGGGCCTAGACACCAGAAGGTAACCACCATGCACCCAGGAACGCCCGAAACCGAATGGCGCGAAGATTGCGCGCCGCGCCGAGTACTCGAACTGTTTTCCACCAAATGGACCAGCATGGTGCTGCACACCCTGCATGCCCGCCATGGCGGCGAGGCGCGCACCGGCGTGCTGCTGCGCAGCCTGCCCGGTATTTCCAAGAAAATGCTGACCCAGACCCTGCGCGACATGGAAGCCAGCGGCCTGATCTCCCGCCACGTCCAGGCCACCATTCCACCCGCCGTCGAATACCGGCTGACCCCGCTCGGCAGCCGGTTTATCGAGCCGGTCGAAATGCTCTACGCCTGGGGGAGAGACAATGCCGACGCGCTGGATGCACTGCGGCCAAGGCCGGGGTCACGGCGGGAGGGTTTGGAGGGGTAAGGTGGAACCGGGTCGCGGCAGCGGCTTAGGACGCCTTTCTATTCACATCGAAAGCATCACAGACCCAATTCGGAATGCGACCCAAGTCGAACAAGCTGGAGAAGTTCAGCATCCGGCTTACGATAAATCAGCACCAGATCGGGCTTCACGTGGCAATCACGGTGATCTTTCCACTCACCGGTTAGGGCGTGATCACGGTACCTGGCTTCCAGAACCTCATCCTGAGCCAAAGCGGCGATAACAGGCAGCAACTCGTCTTCGAGAATTGTGCGATAGCGCCCCTTGGACTCTCGCTTCAAATCACGCTTAAATTGCCCGGTTTGCTCAATTTTTCGCACGGATCGCCGCTTTGAGATCATCGAGCGTCACAGTCTCCACCTTGCCCGCGCGAGCCTCTCGCATGGCGGCAATCGTGGTTTCGTTGGGGATCAACGGTTCGAACGGCAGCGCCTTTTCCTGCGCAACCTTGGTCAGCAACAGCCGCACCGCATCGGACACCGTCAGCCCCATGGCCGCGAGAACGGCCGTTGCTTCTGCTTTGATCTCACCGTCAATACGGGCTTGAACCAGTTGATTTGCGGCCATCGGTCATACTCCTTGTATGAATGACAATGTAATTCAACATTTCTGAAATGCAAGCGTTTCATGGTGAGGCAACGACAAAGCGAGTGGCGAAGCCTCTTGAACAGTCCTTTAAAGAGTGCGAATAATAGGTCTCCAAATATTCCAGAGAACAACACCATGACCCACATTGTCCTTGCCGAAGTGACAGCCAGCGTGTCTGAGCTGAAAAAGAACCCGATGGGGACAGTCGCCGCAGGTGATGGGGCGGCGGTGGCTATTCTCAATCGTAACGAACCTGCTTTCTATTGCGTTCCGGCGTCAGCCTATGAAGCCATGATCGAACGGCTGGACGATCTCGAACTCAATGCCATTGCTGATGCGCGGGCGAATGATCGCGTCGTGAAGGTTACGCTGGATGAGCTATGAGCTGGCATTTGTCGATGCCGCGCTGAAAGAATGGCGAAAGCTCGATCATAGCGTCAGAGAACAGTTCAAGAAAAAACTCGCCGAACGTTGTATCAATCCGCGCGTACCCTCCGCACAACTCTCTGGCGCCAAGGATCGTTACAAGATCAAGCTGCGCGGTGCTGGCTATCGGCTGGTTTATGAAGTGCGCGACAAAGACATCATCATTGTCGTTGTCGCGGTTGGCAGGCGGGATCGTTCCGGCGTCTATAAGGCCGCCGCTGATCGAAATCTGTCGTAGCTTATAGAAACCGCTCCCCCAAAATTCCCCCTTCCCCTCCCCACCCGTTATGCGCTAAACCATCCCCAGGATCGGTTGTAACGAACCGATCCCGGAGCGTCGAACCTCCGCAATAGACGGCCCGTGTCGGTCGTTAAAAGACACCCCTCAGCCATAGGTTTGTGGCTGAGGCGGTGGACCATGCCTATATGGTCCCCACACCACCATTCTGTGGCGTCGGGGAGGCCTTGGCGTATGTCCAGAGCTTCGGCTTAAAGGCCAAGGCGGTCGTTTCTATTGCGACTTTCGACCTCCCCGATCACCAGAGGGCAAAATCCTCCGGTGGTCGCTTGGCTCACAAGTGCGGGAGGAATGGACAATGGCCGATTACAATGTCTGGGCCGATCTTTTCAGGACATGGCAGTCCACATCCGATTGGATCAAGGCGGTCGCAATCGTCACGCCACCGGCGTTTGCGATGGGGGCGCTGGCTTTGCTGCTGCGCTATCGGCTGGCGGCGTACCAGGACCTGCCCCGCAGCTACAATCTGCTGGAGCCGCCTCAGCACTCAGCGCAACCGCCCGAGATGATCGACACCACAGCTATCGATGCCGCCACCGATCTTCAAAACCGATTGGAGGAAGCCCGCCGCACGCTGATGCAACAGGGCCGATCCCTGGCGGGAAAAGCGGAGCATAAAAACTCCGAAACCCGGCAGCAGATTGAACAAATCATCCTTGAAGAATACCACCGCAAGTCCGATCCAGCGGATGCGCTTGCCCGCGTTCGGCAATTCGTGATCGATCAGCGAAGGTCGCAGGATCATCGTTCCGAAGCGGAGGATTGAAGCCATACGGTCGATGTAAAGTATCAACGGGTGATTTATGCGCTTTACAAGCCATACAGCGCGGTAACATCAATTTCCTTTTGCAATAGTACGGAATTTCCGTATAATCTTTGAGCCATGAATACGCCATTCGATCCCGAAAAAGACGCGCTAAACCGGGAGAAGCACAAGCTGCCGCTGTCCTTCGGTAGCACGATTTTCGAAGACGATAATCATCTGATCCTGCCCTCCATCCGTCCCGAAGACGGAGAAGAACGCTTCAAGGTGATAGGAATGGCCAGCGGCAAATTGTTTACTGGCGTCTTTACGTGGCGAGATGATGAGGCGCGGTTTATATCGGTGAGAAGGAGCAACAAGGGTGAAGAACGAGCCTATCATTCTCCGTGCTGATGCAGCGGACCCAAACGATTTCGATGTGACACCGGAAGCGATGGATCGTGGTCAGCGCGCTCGGCTGATCCGCACCACCAGGACAAAACTTGGTCTGTCACAAGGCGAATTCGCAAACCGGTTTCATGTCCCGGTCGGGACGCTGCGCGATTGGGAACAGGCCCGTGCCACAGCTCCGGATTTTGCCATAGCCTATGTGCGCGTCATTGGCCAATATCCTGAAATGGTCGCAAAGGCCGTGGCATAGGCTCTCATTCCCTGAGCCTATGCCTGCATGCGAGCTTACAGTCTGTTCAAGAATTGCTGCTGGCCTGGCGAAAATGGTGATTTCGAGAACCGGAACGGAGCGTACTTAACGTACGTGAGTACCGGAAGCGCAGAAATTGCCATTTGCAGACGGCCAGCGGCGATTATTGGACGGATTGTTACAGCTTGCCGCCGCGCTGCTGAATCATCATGAACGTATCATAGGTATATTCCGCCAGCTGCATCCACAGATAGGCTTCCTTCTTGAAGGCGACCTGATCGTCGTAGACTTTCTTGAAATCCGGGTTCTTGGCGGAGATTTCGGCGTAGACTTCCATGGACGCTTTGAAGCAGGCGTCGAGAATGTCCTGGCTGAAGGGTTTCAGCGTGGTGCCTTCCGAGACGATCTGCTTGATCGCAACAGGGTTTTTCAGGTCGTATTTCGCCATCATATTGGTATTGGCGAAGGCGCAGGCGTCCTGAAGCACGGTCTGGTAGGATTTCGGCAGCTCGTTCCATTTGGCGAGATTGACGAAGGCGTGGATGGCCGGGCCACCCTCCCAGAAGGCGGGGTAGTAGTAATATTTGGCCACCTTGTAGAAGCCGAGCTTGTGGTCGTCATAGGGGCCGATCCATTCGGCGGCGTCGATCGTGCCTTTTTCCAGTGCCGGATAGATATCGCCGCCAGCAATCTGCTGCGGCACGCCGCCCAGCTTTTCAATGACCTTGCCCGCCAGACCGGCAATGCGCATTTTCACGCCCTTGAGGTCATCGACGGTGTTGATTTCGCGGCGGAACCAGCCGCCCATCTGCGCGCCGGTATTGCCAGCTACCATGCCGTAAAGATTGTGCTTAGCATAGAACTCGTTGAGCAGCGTATTGCCATTGCCCTGATAGAACCAGGCATTGGTGAGCCGCGCATTCAGCCCAAAGGGAATGGCCGTTCCAATCGCAAATGTCGGGTCCTTGCCGACATAGTAATAGGAGCAGGTATGGCACATTTCCACCGTACCAGCGCCAACCGCGTCGGCGGCCTGCAGGCCCGGCACCACTTCGCCTGCCGCAAACACCTGGATGGTGAAATTGCCATCGGTTGCCGCCGCCACACGCGCCGCAATATCCTCAGCGCCGCCATAAATCGTGTCCAGCGATTTCGGGAAGGACGAGGTCAGTCGCCAACTGATTTTCGGTGCCTGCTGGGCAATGGCGGGTGCTGCCAATCCAACCGCTCCAAGCGAACCGACGCCTGCGACACCGGCCTTCTTCAAAAATCCACGACGATCCATAGAGTCCTCCCGTTCCACTGCTGATTCCCCTTACCATTCCCCTCCAGGAAGGCAATTCGAAGGTAATCATGTTGCCAGGGCGGTGGCAAGCGGGCAGTCTTATCAGTTTAGGCTAAAGTTGAAGACAGATGAGGCCTATCGTTGACTTGGACATCAAACGGCGCAAAACAGATGTTCAGAACGCTATTCCGGAGCCATCAATGACCAAGCCGCTTGTCGCCATTCCCGCCGATTTCCGTGCCATTGAAGGGTCCAATTGGCATTGCGTGCTAGACCAATATGTCAAGGCGACCCTGACCGTGGCCGGGGCCATGCCGGTTATCATTCCCGCTCTGGAAACCGGCGCGGATATCGAGGCGGTGCTTGACCGGGTGGATGGCGTGGTGATTTCCGGCTCGCCCAGCAATGTCCATCCCTCGCTCTATGGCCGCGAAGCCCGTGACAGCGACGGCCCCTTCGACCACGCCCGTGATGCGACCTCGCTGCCGCTGATCCGCCGCGCCATCGAGCGTGGAATTCCGCTGCTGGCCATCTGCCGGGGTATTCAGGAGCTGAACGTGGCGCTGGGCGGCACGCTGGCCTCGGAAATCCAGGACCAGCCCGGCACCTGGGATCACCGCAAGCCGCCGACCACCGACCGCGACCTCGCCTATTCCATCCGCCAGCCGGTGGAGGTGCGCGAAGGCTCCTGCATCGCCCGCTATCTCGGCACAGCAGGGACAATCCAGATCAACTCCCTGCACCGCCAGGCGATTTCCGATCTCGCCCCAAGGCTCCAGGCCGAAGCGCTGGCCGATGACGGCACAATCGAGGCCGTCTCTGTCATTGATGCCAAGGGTTTTGCTGTCGGCGTGCAGTGGCACCCGGAATATTGGGCGGAAACGGATGCCCCGTCCCGCGCCCTGTTTGAAGCATTCGGCGCGGCGGCCAGGGAGTATGCAGCAGTGAAATCCCTCGCCGCCTGAGGTTACTTCTTCACTGGTGTTTCCGGCACGGGTGTCTTGACCATACCGTTTTCAAACCAGCCGATCAGGTTATCCGCCACCAGATCGGCCATGGCATTGCGGGTCGGCACCGAGGCGGAGGCGACATGCGGCAACAGCGACACATTGGGCAGATCGAGGAATTCCGCCGGTACTTTCGGTTCTTCGTAGAACACGTCCATTCCGGCGGCGGCAATCGTGCCATCCTTCAAGGCTGAGATCAGCGCCGGTTCATCGACGCTCCAGCCACGGCCGACGCTGATGAACACGCCGTTCGGCCCCAGCGCCTTCAACACGTCGGCATTGATCGCCTTGTGGGTTTCCGGCGTTTTCGGCACAATGCAGATCAGCGTATCGACGGCTGCGGCCAGATCCGTCAGCGAGGCATGGTAATCGTAGGGAACGCCGGGCTTGGGGCTGCGGGTATGGTAGCTGATCTTCACCTTGAAGGGTTGTAACCGGCTGGCGATTTCACCACCGATCCGCCCCAATCCATAAAGCCCGACATGGCGGCCCCGCAGCGACAGCGGCGACAGTGTAAACGGTCCCTCGTTCTGCCAGCGCCCGGCCCGCAGATAGCTTTCCGCCTGATGGAACTGCCTGATCGTGTTGAGCAGCAGCGCAATCGTCGTATCGGCCACTTCATCATCCAGCACGTCAGGCGTGTTGGTAACGATAACATTTTTAGACGCAGCTTTTGCCACATCCACCCCGTCATAGCCGACGCCGAAATTGGCAATGATTTCCAGCTTCGGCAGGCTGTCGATCAAGGCGCCCGGCACAGCACCGGCAATGGCAATGCCCCGCACGCGGGCGGCGTCAGCATCGTTTAACGCAACCGGCTGGCCGGGCGGGGTCTGCACCAGTTCGAAACCAGGCTGCAAACGTTCCAACACGCGCGGATGAATTTTTCCGGGAATGAGAATTACGGGCTTATTGGTCATAGGATCAAATCTCTATTCGTCTCGATGTTTAACGGGGCCAGTCGATTGGCGGATACGCATTTCAGGCTTGATAAGGTGAATACCATCAGGCTCATGACTGCCCGCCAGCTTATCCAGAAGCGCGCGCGCCGCAAGCCTGCCCACTTCCGCCTGTCCGTTTGACACAGTGGTCAGTGCCGGCGTGGCAATAGAGGCTTCCTCCAGATCGTCGTAGCCGGTGACGGATATATCGCGGCCCGGCACCAGCCCGGCACGCGATATGCCATTCATCAACCCAATCGCGACCAGATCGTTCCAGCACACCGCCGCCGTCGGCTTTTGTGGCAGCGACAGAAAATTCACCGCCGCCTCGAAACCACCCTGTTTGGTGCGCGGTCCGGGAAGGCGCAGATTGGGATCGACGGCAATGCCCGCCTTGCGCAAGGCGTTGACATAGCCCTGATAGCGGTCGCGCCCCGTCGAGGTTTGATCGGTGCCGCCAACCATGGCGATGACGCGGTGGCCAAGGCCGATCAGGTGGTTGGTGGCCAGCGAAATGCCGTAGCTGTCATCGCCGCGATAGGTCGGAAGGGCCAGCCCGTCCATGGACCGGGCAATCAGGATGGCGGGCATGCCATTGTCTTCGGCCAGCATCACATCCTCCGGCGGTGAGCCGATGGCAGGCGACATGATCACCCCGTCACCGCCCAGTTGCAGCAGCGTCTCGATGAAGGTCCGCTGCTTTTCCACCGAATCGTAGTGGTTGGACAGAATGAACGTCTGGCGGCTGCGGTCCAGCTCGCTTTCAATGGCTTTCAGAATTTCGCCGTAAAACGGGTTCATGATGTCATGAACGACAACACCGATAATGCCGGAACGCGAGGTGCGCAGGCTGGCGGCGCGACGGTTATAGATATAGCCAAGCAGCCGGGCTTGGTCCTTGATCTTTTCGCGCGTATCTGCCGCCACCAGCGGACTGTCTCGCAAGGCCAGCGATACCGTGGCGGTAGACAGGCCGAGACTTTTGGCAATGGTCGATAACTTGATCTTTTGCGCCACGGCTCCCCCCTCTGCCGGACGTGAACAGGCCGGCTTCAACGCATTTAAACAGTTTAATTAAAACGTTGAACGCGCCATGGCAAGGGCAGATGCACGGGCTCCTTCGATCAGTCAGCCAGGGGTTCATCGACCAGGTCGGGCCGTTGTGCGTCGGCAGGCGCCAGTAGATTGGCATCGATGGCGGCAAGCAGTTTCATCAACACTTTCACCTGCTTGCTGCTAAAGCCACGGGTAGCATGGCGCTCCACCGCAACATTGGCATCGGCGATCTTTTCCACCGTAGCCCGCCCCATTTCTGTCAGGAACACTTTCGTCTGGCGGCCATCGGCATCCGAGCCGCGCCGTTCGACAAAGCCCTGCACCTCCATGCGCCCGATGGTGCGAGTCATGGTCGGCGCCTTGACGCCCAGGCGCTGCGCCAGAAGGCCGGGCGTCAACCCTTCCTCCTCAGCCAGCAGCAGCACCACGCCTTCCTGCCCGGAATAGAGCCCGCTGCCGGTCAAAAGCCGCGTCTGCACCGTGCGAAAACTGCGTGACGCCTGGGTGATTGCCATGCCCAACTCGCCACTCAAGCCAAGTTTCGCCTGTTTCACCTCGTCTTTGGACTTGCCGGATTTCTTCTTTTTCTCGGTCTTATCTTTTTTAGCCATGCTACCCCCGCAGTCGAAAGAAAGTGCTGTTGTCACAGGCGCTCATGTCACGCATATGATGCATAGACAAAAACAGGTCAGTAAACCAGATGTCCCATCCAGAACCGTATTTCCAGTGCAACGATCCGGCTCTTTCGCCCGCCGAAAGGGCCAACTGGATTGCCGTCCTGCCGCTCGGCGCCCATGAACAGCATGGCCCGCATCTGCCCTTTGAGACCGACACGATCATCGCGCAGGGGGTTGTGGACCGGCTGATCCTAGCACTGCCCGACACCCTGCCCGTCACCTTTCTGCCCGTCGAGCCGGTCGGCTATTCCGTCGAGCATATGGATGTATTCGGTACGCGCACGCTTACCTTTAACGAGGCCGTGGAGCGCTGGCTCGGCATCGCCGAAACCCTGAGCGGCCAAGGCATTCGTAAGCTGATGATGCTCAACGCCCATGGCGGCAATTCGCCCTTGATGACCGTGGTCGCCACCGAAGCGCGCATCCGTTTTTCGATGCTGGCCGTGGCAACCAGTTGGACCCGCTTCGGGCAGCCGGACGGCCTGATCCGGCCTGAAGACAAGGCCATCGACATTCATGGCGGCGATATCGAAACTTCGGTCATGCTGGCATTGCGTCCAGACTTGGTCGCTATGGACAAGGCTCAGAATTTCTCGTCACGGCAAAGCGAGTTTGCTGCCCGCTTCACCCATCTGCGCGCCTATGGCCCACATGCCTTCGGCTGGAAAATGGCGGACCTCAATCCGCTGGGCGTCGCCGGAAATGCCAGTGTGGCAACAGCGGAAAAGGGCGAAAACCTGCTTTCCCATGCCGTTCACGGACTTGTGGAGCTCCTGTGGGATATCCATGACTTTGATATCGAGAAAGCCTTTGAACTGCCACCCCACTCGTCCTATATGGGGTAATATAGTTACAGGGCGGCGCGATGCTGCCTTCCAATCATCGAGGTTCCCATGAGTGAAGCAGCCGTAAAACCCACACCCGTTACCGTGCTGACCGGCTATCTCGGCGCAGGCAAGACCACGCTTCTCAACCGGATTCTGTCGGAAAACCACGGCAAGAAATACGCTGTCATCGTCAATGAATTCGGTGAAATCGGCATCGACAATGATTTGATCGTCGAGTCGGACGAAGAAATCTATGAGATGAACAATGGCTGCGTCTGCTGCACGGTGCGCGGCGATCTGATCCGGGTCGTCGAAGGACTGATGCGCAGGCCTGACCGTTTCGACGGTATCATTGTCGAAACCACCGGTCTTGCCGATCCGGTGCCTGTCGCCCAGACCTTCTTCATGGATGACGATGTGCGCGCCAAGACCGAGCTGGATGCCGTCGTCGCCCTTGTGGATGCCAAGCACCTGCCGCTGCGCCTCAAAGACAGCCGCGAAGCCGAAGACCAGATCGCCTTTGCCGATGTCGTTGTTATCAACAAGGCGGATCTCGTTACTCATGAGGAATTGCACCGGATCGAGGA
Source organism: Gillisella vitis (assembly GCF_021559775.1). Taxonomy (GTDB): domain Bacteria; phylum Pseudomonadota; class Alphaproteobacteria; order Rhizobiales; family Rhizobiaceae; genus Allorhizobium; species Allorhizobium ampelinum. The sequence continues at coordinate 2,713,146 of NZ_CP056047.1, forward strand.
TATCGTCCGCGCCATCAATCCCTCGGCCCGGATCTACACCACCACTCGCTCTGGCGTAGACCTGTCGAAAGTGCTGAACCAGGGCGCCTTCAACCTGGAACGGGCGCTGGAAAACGATCCGCACTTCCTGAGCCATGATGAAGACGACGATCATGTCTGCGGCCCTGATTGCGACCATGACCATGGACACGATCATCATCATCACGACCATGGGCATGATCATGACCATGGACATCACCACCATGACCACGGTCCCTCGCCTATTCATGATGTGACCGTCACCTCGATATCGCTGCGCGGTGGCGAAATGAACCCGGACCGCTTCTTCCCCTGGATTCAGAAGGTCACCCAGACCGACGGCCCGAACATCCTGCGCCTGAAGGGCATTATCGCCTTCAAGGGCGATGCCGAGCGCTATGTGGTGCAGGGTGTTCATATGATTATCGAGGGCGACCACCAGCGGCCATGGAAAGATGGCGAAAAGCATGAAAGCCGCCTGGTGTTCATTGGCCGGGAACTGGACCGTGAAAAGCTGGAAAACAGCTTCAAGGCCTGCGAGGCTGCGGCATGAAGCTTATCCCTTCCCTGCTGCCGACCCCTGACAACCATACCGGAAAGACTGCCTGATGCCGACTGTTGCCCCGCTCGATCTGGAAGGCCACGTACTGACCGCGGCCTTCCTTGGAGACATTCCGGTTTTCGTCACAGCGGCTGGCGCTGTTCACCGTCTGGATGGCGGCGAGCAGGTCACCGAAACCGGGTCGGGCCTGCTGACCGCCATCAAGGACGACCATAACCAGACGCTTTTGACCGGCGGCGAGGATGGCAAGGTGCTGCGCATCGCTCATGATGGCACGGTCACGGAACTGGCGCACGCACCCCGCAAGTGGATTTCCGTTGTCGCAGCCGGGCCGCAAGGCGCGGTTGCCTATGGTTATGGCAAATCCGCCTTCGTGCGGCTGGCAAGCGGCGCGATACATCCCTATGAAGAGGAACGCACGGTCGAGGGTCTCGCCTTTGCGCCCAAGGGTTTGCGCATCGCCATTTCCCGCTACAATGGCGTGACGTTGCGCTTTGCAGCAGCCGAGGGCAAGCCAGTCGATCTGGAATGGAAGGGCGCCCATACTGGCGTCAGTTTTTCGCCTGACAACCGTTTCGTCGTCACCACCATGCAGGAAAATGCCCTGCATGGCTGGAAGCTGGATGGTGCTGGCAGTGATACCCGCCATATGCGCATGACCGGCTATCCCGCCAAGGTCAAGTCGATCTCCTGGTCGGCCAAGGGCAAGTGGCTCGCCTCATCCGGCGCGCCCGCTGCGATCGTCTGGCCCTTTGCCTCCAAGGACGGCCCGATGGGCAAGGCCCCGCAAGAGCTGGGCACACGCGCCAATATCATGGTCACCCAGGTCGCCTTCCATCCCGCAGAAGAGGTGCTGGCCATTGGCTATATCGACGGCATGGTACTGGCGGTGCGCCTGGCCGACGGCAAGGAGGCGCTGCTGCGCCGCCCGGGCAAGGGTGCGATCACCAGCCTGGGCTGGAGCGCCAGCGGCAAGCTGCTGGCCTTCGGATCTGAAGCTGGGGATTGCGGCGTGATAGATATCTCCGGCTGATCTCAAGTAAAAAACAACCATGACAAGAAAACCAGGGCTAATACCCTGGTTTTTTATTATTTAAATCAACTAGATTCAAATTTTAAGGAAAACATAACCAACCAGAAACTAAAAGAAATATGCTTTTTAAAGCGCTCTTGAAAAATAAGCGATGTGTTCAATTTTAGACCATACCCTGGCCACATCACCTCGACGCTTTCGTCCGCGTGATCTGCTCCTCCCGACATCACTTTCTGCGGACCACAACTATGAAGCTCAGCATATCCTCCACGGTGATCATTTCCGGCGTGATCCTTGCCGTCGGAGTCGTCATCACACTCGCGACAGCCATGCAGACCCTCCAGCGGCTGAAGGTCAACGGACCGATCTATCAGCAGATCGTCGACAGCAAGGACCTGATCGCCGATATCCTGCCGCCGCCGCTGTATCTGGTCGAGGCTTATTCCCTGATCAATGAATCAGCGCTTCAGCCGGATATGGCCGCTATCAATATCGACCGCCTGAAACTGCTGAAAAGCCAGTATCAGGAACGCCGGGACTATTGGAAAGGCACAACCCTGCCTGATGCTCTGCGCAGCAAATTGCAGCAGGACGTTCTGGTCAAGGGCGATGCATTCTGGGCGCAGATGGATCAGTCCGTCGTTCCAGCCCTAAGCGGTGCTGATCCGACCGTGCTGAAAGCCGCACTCAATGAATTGAAGGAACGGTTTCACACCCACGAAGCCGCCGTTAATCAGTTGGTCGACATGGGGAATACCTATGGTAAGCTGCGGGAAACCGAAGCCGCTACGGAGACCGCATCGCGCGAAACCGTCAGCTATGCGCTGGGAAGCGCGCTGATCCTCCTCAGCCTCGCCTCGATTGTCATCGTTCAACGCCGCGCCCTGTCGCCGCTGCGCCATATGACCACTGCGATGACCGCCATGGCCCATGGCGATCTCGATACGCCTCCTCCCTACGGCGACCGCACCGATGAAATCGGCGAAATCGCCCATGCGCTGTCGATCTTTCGCGATGCCGGCCTGGAAAAGCGCCGCCTGGAGCAGGAGGCGGATGCCAGCCGCGCCAGCACGGAAGAGCAGCGCCGGCAGCGTGAGGCCGAGCGGGCCGCCGAGGCGCAAGCCCTGCGCCGCGTGGTCGAAGAACTTGGCGACGGTCTGCACCGGTTGGCCGAGTGTAACATGCGCACCACGCTCGACACGCCGTTCGATGCCCGTTTCGACACTCTTCGCAGCGATTTCAACGACTCCATCCTGACGCTTCAGACCACTCTAAAGCAGGTTCTCGATGAGACCGGCTCTCTGCAAACCAATAGCCGCGAGATGCGGGACGCCGCTGACAGCCTGGCCAAGCGCACCGAGCAACAGGCCGCCGCCCTTGAAGAAACCGCAGCAGCGCTCGAAGAGGTTGCCTTGACCGTGAAGGCCTCCACCACAAGAACCCGCGAAACCCGCAGCCTGGTGAGAGATGCGCGTGACTGTACCAATTCCTCCAATGACGTGGTCAACAATGCCATTATCGCCATGCAGCGGATTGAAAGTGTCTCCGGTGAGATCGGCACGATCATCGGCGTGATCGATGAGATCGCCTTCCAGACCAACCTTCTGGCGCTGAATGCCGGTGTGGAAGCGGCCCGTGCCGGGGAAGCTGGCAAGGGTTTTGCCGTGGTTGCCCAGGAAGTGCGTGAACTTGCCCAGCGCTCGGCAGGTGCCGCCAAGCAGATCAAAACGCTGGTGGATCGTTCCAGCACGGAAGTGGCAAGCGGCGTGAAATTGGTAGGAACCGCTGGCGATGCCCTGACTCAGATCGGCGGCTTTGTCACCAAAATCGATGATAATATCGATGCCATCACCAAGGCCGCAGAAGAACAGGCTATCGGCCTTCAGCAGATCAGCAGTTCGGTCAACAGTCTCGACCAGATGACCCAGCAGAATGCTGCCATGGTCGAAGAAACCAATGCCATCAGCCAGACGCTGGCCGACGGCGCCATCTCGCTGGCAACCCTGGTCAACCGCTTCCAGCTGCCAGCAACCCCCATGGCCCGGGCGGCGTGAGACGAACGGCGATCGAAAGATCGTCTTTCCTGTAAGCTAGTCTTCGGCCTTTACCCAAATCAAGCGCTCAGAAACAAAAATGGCGGCCACTTTAGCCGCCATTTTCCTATGTATCTCGATGAGGTTTAGAAGCGGTAGGTGACACCGGCGCCGATCAGCCATGGATCGAGCTTGGCAGTGCCCTTGACCTTGGAGCCACCAACGGTCGCTTCGAAATCCGGGCGCAGGTAATATTTCTTGACGTCGAAGTTGACGCCCCACTTGTCGTTGATCATGTAGTCGAAACCGACCTGCACGGCAGCACCGAAGGTATTCTTGACATCGAGCTTGGTGGCGGAACCGGTCGCCGACTGATTGTAGAACATTGTATAATTGACGCCCGCGCCAACATAGGGCTGGAACTTGCCGAAGTCCGTGAAGTGATATTGCAGCGTTACCGTTGGCGGCAGGATCCAGACCTTGCCGAGCTTGCCCAGGCTACCGATCGAGCCCCCGGCATTGACGTTCGCTGACGTCGTGCCGAGAATGAGTTCGGCAGCGATGTTGCGATTGAAGAAATAGCTGAAATCGACTTCCGGCGTGACGCTGTTGCTGTAGGACAGATCGGAACCACCAATGCCATCCACCGAGCCGCCATCATTGGGTACCACGGCCAGCGCACGGGCGCGGACCTGCCAGGGGCTGTAGGGCGTCAGCAGCGATTCGGCTTGCGGAGCGCTTGCCGCCGGTGTCAGATCCGCCGCAGAGGCCAGAGGCGTCGCCAAAGACAGCGATGCGAAAGCAAGGGGCGCAAGCGCTATCAAGCCAAGGGTGCGGTTCGTTGACATGTCATCTCTCCTTTATCGATTGATCAGCAGGTCCCCCTGCCGCATTGCAACCGATTATCGGTGACCGGACACCACCGTCCTTGAGACAAATCAAGAAAAGACAACCTTACGACAGGCCGCCAGTATTCAAGGATGAAGTGTGGCTTCCATGCATCATCTTTTTGATTCTTATCAATTTTTCTTCGAACAAGACCATCCTCCGACCAGACCTCAAAGAGGTGGCCCACATGCTCGCGTCAAACGGCAAAGGAAGGGTTATTTTTCATCGCCGCTACCTATCACCCACTTGTGAGTACCCGGGCGGCGATTGGAGCGAGACAAGTCCTCTTCCGTCACGGAACTGTTAAAAACGCTTCCTATCGTCTTGCCACTCCGCCGATGTCAGCTTCCCCACCGCGGATCCTCGTAAAGGATATGGTCATGCCTCTTCATCCTCGGCAGCGAAACATGTGTGCCGGTTCAATTCTCATGTCTGCGTCTCTCTGTCTCATCCCCACCGCCCCGGCGGCGGCTGAGGTCAATACGGCAACGCCAATCAAGCATCTGGTGGTGATCTTCCAGGAAAACGTCGCCTTCGACCATTATTTCGCGACCTATCCGAAAGCTGCCAATGTCGAGGGTGAGCCCGCCTTTACTGCCGCGCCGCAGACGCCTGCCGATATCGATACGCTGGCCCATGCCGGACTGCTGGAGACCAATCCGAACAAGACCAATCCGGGCAATGGCCCCGATGCCACTGCCCCATTCCGTCTCGACCGCACCCAGGCAGCCACCAATTCGCAGAACCATGGCTATACCGCCGAACAGGCTGCCTATGACAATTTCGCCATGGACCTGTTTCCCGCCAATACCGGGCGCGGCACCAAGGGTGCTGCCGGTGCCTTTGGCACCAAAGGCCAGGTCATGGGCTATTATGACGGCAATACCGTTACGGCGCTGTGGAATTACGCCCAGAATTTTGCCCTGAACGACCGGTCTTTCTCCACCAATTTCGGCCCCTCCACCCCCGGCGCCATCAACCTCGTCTCCGGCCAGACCAATGGCTTGACCCTGCCACCCGGTTACACGCTGGAAAAGGATGGCACCTATGCCAAGGGCGAAGTCGTGCCTGATGGCAATGGCGGCTGGACGATGATTTCCGATCTCGACCCCACCGGCGATGTTTGCTCGAAAGGTCAGACGGCCCTGATGACCGGCCGCAATATCGGCGACCTCCTGAACGACAAGGGCCTGACCTGGGGCTTTTTCGAGGGCGGTTTCGATCTGACGCTCAACAATCCCAATGGCACGACCGGTTGCAAGCGCACGACGACATCGGCAATCACCAAGGTCGATGAGGTGGATTATATTCCCCATCACCAACCCTTCCAATATTATCCCTCGACCGCCAATCCCCAGCATATCCGCCCGAGTTCGGTCGCCGCCATCGGCACCAGCCAGGACGGCGGCGCCAACCACCAGTATGACATCAATGATTTCTACGCAGTGCTGAGCAACGGTACTCTGCCCGCCGTCAGCTTCCTGAAGGCACCCGCCTATCAGGACGGCCATGCTGGCTATTCCGATCCGCTTGATGAGCAGGAGTTCGTCGCCAATGTCGTCAACAAACTCCAGCAATCGCCGGAGTGGAAGGACACCGCCGTGGTGCTGCTTTATGACGATTCCGACGGCTGGTATGACCACGCCCATAACGTCGTCAATCCGTCCAGTATTCCGGTCAAAGGCTATGATGTGCTTGATGGTGCGGCCTGCGGCACCGGAACGCCCTTACCCGGCGTCAATGGCCAGCCCGTCCAGGGCCGTTGCGGCTATGGTACCCGTCAGCCATTGCTGGTGATCTCGCCTTATGCCAAGCAAAACTATGTCGACCATACCCTGACCGACCAGACCTCGGTCATGCGGTTTATCGAGGATAACTGGATGGCTGGGCAAAGGCTGGGCGGTGGCTCCTTCGATGCCATTGCAGGCTCCCTGAACGGCATGTTCGATTGGTCCCATGCTCGCAGCGATACGCTGATCCTCGATCCGAAGACTGGCCTGAAAAGCTAAGCGGAGACACCGAGAGCGGTTGTTCATGGCAGTGTTTAACGAAAAATCCCGCCTGCCGCTGCTGGCGCTGGCCCTTCTGAGCCTTGCCTTCGCGGGCTTAGGCTGGGCGGCCCAGACATTGGCGGAAACCCCGACACAGGCCGAAACCGGCGCACCCGCCCAGCTCAGTGCCGTGGCACAATTGGGCAAGGCGCTGTTTTTCGACCAGAGCCTGTCTGGTAGCGGCAGGATGTCCTGCGCTAGCTGCCATGATCCCGCCCATCATTACGCCCCAGCCAACACACAGGCGGTACAGAGGGGTGGACCCGATCTCAACCTGCCGGGTATCCGCCCCGTGCCAAGCCTTGCCTACAAGATCGCCACGCCTGCCTTCTCTGTGGGCGTGGAAAATGCCGCCGAGGAGGCACAGGAAGCCTCGCCGATGGCAGAAGCTTCCGGTACGGCGCTTGCCGCGCAAACCACCTCAGTGGCCGGGCCGGTCGCTGGCCAACCTCTCGTCAAAGCCGTGGCCGCCGCCGACAATGCCGTCCCACAGGGCGGCATGTTCTGGGATGGGCGCGCCGATAGTCTTGAAGACCAGGCACTGGGGCCGCTTTTATCGCCCTTTGAAATGGCCAATAGCGATGCGCAGGCGCTCTATGACAAAATTAAAGCCGGATATGGCGCGCAACTGACGGCCTTGTTCGGCAAACAGGTTGCGGAGGACCAATCCATGGCCTTGTCGGAAATCGGTTTTGCATTGGCCCGCTATCAGGTGGAAGACCCGTCCTTCCATTCTTATTCCAGCAAATACGATGCCTATCTGCGCAGACAGACGCAACTTACTGCGGCTGAACAGCGTGGGCTCGCCTTGTTCGACGATCCGAAAAAAGGCAATTGCGCCTCCTGCCACCTGGACAAAATGGGCGGCGACGGACAGATGCCGGCATTTACCGATTACGAATTCGAGGCGCTCGGCGTGCCGCGCAATCATGATATTCCCGCCAATTCCGACAGGCTCTATTTCGATCTCGGCATTTGCGGCCCGATGCGCCATGACGAATTTTCCGCCCAGCCGCAAAATTGCGGTCTGTTCAAGACCCCAACCCTGCGCAATGTCGCCGAGCGCGGCGTCTATTTCCACAATGGCGTTTACAAGACGCTGGAGGAAGCCACTCGTTTTTACGTGGCCCGTGACACCGATCCTGCCAGCATTTATCCAAAAAATCCGGATGGCAGCATCGACAAGTTCAACGACATGCCAGGAGCCTATCGCGGCAATATCGATGTGATCGATGCGCCCATGGACAGAAAGCCCGGCCAACCGCCCGCATTGAACGAGACGGAAATCAGGGATCTCGTGGCTTTTTTGAAAACACTGACCGATGGGTGGGGTGCGCAGCAACGCTAGGCCGCCGCTCTGCATTGCTGCGCACCATCCTCGATCTCACAGTCTATCCAATAATCGCCGCTGGCCGGCTGCAAATGGCAATTTCTGTGCTTGCCTTATGCATTCGCATTTTCGAACGAAAAACCGCTTCGCACTTTTTCTGAAATGCTTGTACTCACGTACATTAAGTACGCTCCGCTCCGGTTCTCGAAATAACCATTTTCGCCACGCCAGCAGCAATTCTTGAACAGTCTGGGACCGAGGACGTATTCATAAGCCCCTTATGCTGCCTTGCGACGGGCCGGTGCGGTCAGCTTGCGGCCGGAGGCCGAGATCATGCCGACAGCGCCGTCCAGCCAGCCGTGGATCAGTTCCAGCGCCAGAAAACGGTCGCGGGCAAACGGTCCCGGCATGACAAGATGCATGGTTTTCGCGGCAAAAAAGCCGAAGCGCTCGTAATAAGCGGCATCGCCGACCAGAAGCACGGCACCGTGACCACGGCCTTTGGCTTCCATCAGGGCAGCACGCATCAGCTGCGAGCCAACGCCCTTGCCTTCATGCGCGGCATCGACGGCCAACGGCCCGAGCAGCAGCGCATCGATAACCTGGCCTTCAGCATTGACGCCAGCCTCAATATTCCACAGGCGCACGGTGCCGATTACATGGCCCTTGCGGTCACGCGCCACCAGCGCCAGCCCTTCAGCGGGCACACGGCCACGGCGGATCTTTTCAGACGACTTCGCGCGGCGGTCCGCTCCCATGGCACGATCCAGCAGCGCTTCACGCGCCACGACATCGGCGGGAGTTTCAGCATCGATCTTGAAGGCAGGCTGCGCAAAAAAAGCGCGCACGGTGTTGATAACAGCGGTCATGGCGACCTCCTGTGCAAAAGAGCGTTCAAATGGTGAGAGAGCAATCCTGCCGGGCTATTCAGCCCGGCAGGATAGAGCATTTCCAGCAAAAGTGTGGCGCGGTTTTGCGCCCGGAAATGCGAAAATACCCTTGTTCAGATCACATAGGCTTTCAGCGGTTCGAAACCGTTGAACGCCACCGCCGAATAGGTGGTGGTATAGGCACCGGTGCCTTCGATCAGCACGTCATCGCCGATGGTCAGCGACAGCGGCAGCGGATACATGTTCTTTTCATACATGACATCGGCGCTGTCGCAGGTCGGGCCAGCCAACACGCAAGGCTCCATTTCGTCGCCGTCATGGGCCGTGCGGATCGGGTAACGAATCGCCTCGTCCATGGTTTCCGCCAGACCGCCGAACTTGCCGATGTCAAGGAACACCCAGCGATGGGCGTCATTGTCGGACTTCTTCGAGATCAGCACCACTTCCGCCTTTATCACACCGGCATTGCCAACCATGCCGCGACCGGGCTCGATGATGGTCTGCGGAATGTTGTTGCCGAAATGCTTCTTCAGCGAGGCATTGATGGCCTGGCCATAGGCTTCAGCAGACGGAATGTCGCGCAGGTACTTGGTCGGAAAACCACCGCCCATGTTGACCATTTGCAGGTAGATGCCCTGCTTGGCCAGCTGTGCGAACACCCGCTTGGCATCGCCCAGTGCTGCATCCCAGGCATCGACCTTGGTCATCTGCGAGCCGACATGGAAGGACACGCCGAAGCTTTCCAGACCATGCTGGTGGGCATAGACCAGAACATCGACGGCCATCTGCGGCACGCAGCCGAACTTGCGCGACAAAGGCCATTCGGCACCCTCACCATCGGTGAGGACGCGGCAGAACACACGGGCGCCAGGGGCGGCACGGGCAATCTTTTCGACTTCCTCATGGCTATCGACGGCAAACAGGTTGATGCCGAGCGCATGCGCCTTGGCAATATCCCGTTCCTTCTTGATGGTGTTGCCAAACGAAATCCGCTGGGCGGTCGCACCGGCAGCAAGCGCCATTTCGATTTCGGCCACGGAGGCGCAATCGAAGTTGGAGCCGAGCGATGCGAGCAGCGACAGGATTGCCGGCTCCGGGTTTGCCTTGACGGCATAGTAGATGGCGCTGTCTGGCAGGGCGTGGCGGAATGCGCCATAATTATCGCGCACGACATCAAGGTCCACGACGAGGCAAGGGCCTTCAGGACGCTGGGTATTGATGAAGTCGAGGATGCGGGCGGTGGTCATGGCGATCCCTTCCATAGTAAAAAGGTTACCGGAACCCAAAGAGCTCCGGATGGACAAAGTGCGCCGAGACCTCGCTCGAAACCAGTCGGTGGAGACACTGGTACCGTACGAACGCTCTAACGCGGGCGATGGATCAACGCCCTCTTGCCTGAGAGCATCAATCCGCTTTGTCTGCCATGGATTGGTTGGGGAACCCGACCGCACTTCCGGCAATGATGGTGTGCCTCTTCAGTGACCCCGGCTGATGGAAAGCCGGCAGAGACTAGAAAGGCCCGCACCGTCGTTGCTTCAAGGTGTCCTCGCATTTCCCGGTTGGCCGGGATAACGACTGGAGGGGTTAATTCCAGGTACCTTACCGATTTCCTCACCACATCGAGGATCGGCGGACACCCACAGGCACGTGCGACTTTGGGCAAGACGGAGATAAGAAAACTCGCCGTCATAATCAAGCGGTTTTTGCAAGCCCGCTTCATTTTTTTATGTGTTTTATTATTGAACGAAGTGAGACTATTGTTCACCATACATCAAAACAACCCGAAGAGGCCCTCTTGGACACCCTGACCCGCATCCGCGCTTTCATCGATGTCGTTGAAGCGGAAGGCTTTTCTGCCGCCGCCCGCAAGACCGGTCGCTCCAAGGCGCTGTTGTCAAAATATGTCCGCGAGCTGGAGGACGAATTGGGGGCATTGCTTCTCAATCGCACCACACGGCAGTTTTCGATGACCGAGGCGGGTCACACCTATTATCGCAGTGCCGCTGACATCCTGAAAGAGATCGACAATCTGGCCGATCTGGTGCGCGAGAACAATGTCGGCATCAGCGGCAAGATTCGCATTACCGTGCCACGCAGCTTCACCGATGCCGAAGTTGGCCAGTCGCTGATCGATTTTGCCCTGCAACATCCCGATCTTTCCATCGAGATCGTTGCCGAAGACCGGTTCGTCGACCTTATCGAGGAAGGCTTCGACTTAGCCATCCGCGTCACCAAACTGGAAGATTCGGGGATGATTGCCCGCAAGCTGGCGGATTTCAGAAGTTATGCCTGCGCCAGCCCGGATTTTCTGGAGAAATATGGTCCCCTCACCCATCCGCAGGATCTGTCCAAGGTGCCGGTGCTGATCGACACCAATACCCGCGGACACAACAGCCTGCGCCTGCGCCAGCCGGATGGCGAGGCCTTTACCGTGAATATTTCCGGACCGCTGGAGGTCAATAGCCCCCAGACCACGTTGCGCGGCGCGCTATCGGGCCTCGGCATCGCCCTCTTGCCGGATTTTGTCGCCCGCAGACATATCGAAAGCGGCGCACTGATTTCTATATTTGAGGATTACATGCCCTCCGGCAGCGGGATCTATGCGGTCTATCCGCATCGCCGTTATCTGCCCGCCAAGGTCCGCGCGCTCGTGGATTTCATGCACAATTGGTTCAAACGCAATGGCACATGCCAGCCCAAGCAAGGAACGCCACCTTCGGAGTGACGACAGGCCGGGCGCCGTTTCATCTCAGAATGCCCTCTTCACTTTTCCAAGGCAAAAGTCAGCGGCCCTATTTCCGTCCTATTGCTTGGCCACCACAGACCGTGAATATAAAAGCGATGCGTCCATGCGACGCCGACAACACAGCGCGTCCTCTATGTTTCCAATGGCTCGCTGTCGCATTCAATATATGCAGCGGTTAGGGCGCAGATGAACATAGCAAGACCTCTTCTTCTCGCCGGTTTTCTTGTCGCAGGGTTTGTGGGCCTGTCGGCGCCAGCGGCTTTTGCCCATCCGCATGTCTTCGTCCAGGCCCGGCTGGAAGTGGTGGCGGGAGCGGACAATACCATCAAGGAATTGCGCAATACCTGGCGCTTCGACGAGGTGTTTTCCTCCAGCGTCATGCTGGATTTCGACAAGAACGGCGACTTGAAGCTCGACCATAGCGAGTTGCAGGATATCGCCAATACGATCAGAAGCTCGCTTGGCGACTATGGCTATTTCACCTTCATCAGTGCCAGCGGCGCAACCGTCAACGTCGCCAAGCCGCAGGTGTTCAACGCCGATTATAAAGACAATCAATTGCTGGTGTTCTTTATCGTCAAGCCGGAAAAGCCCATTCCGATCAAGGGCAATCTCAGCTTCGGCGTTCACGATCCGACCCTCTATACCGCCATCGACTTCAAGCAGGACAGCGACATCGTCGAGACCGGCGACGCGCTGAAGAAATGCAAGCGCACCGTGGTCCGGCCCAATCCCGATGACGTGATCAAGCAGAACCAGGCCAGTCTGACCGAAGCCTTTTTCAACGATCCGACCGGCACGGACATGGGCAAGCTGTTTGCAACGAGGCTCGACCTGGCATGTTGACGCCGACACAATATAGACGGGCTTCAAGCACACCCCTTCTCGTAGCGGTCGCTCTTGCCGCGACACTCACCGCTACACTGGCCCATGCAGGTTCGCCGCTTGGCATCGGCACCGCCGAACCGTCCTTTCAGATGGACGGACCGCTGGCGGGTGTGATGCTGTGGATCAACACCCATCAACAGGCTTTCTACCGGTCACTGACCGAGGCGTTGCGCGGTATGCGCGACGATCCGCACCAGCTCTGGGTATTGATCGGCTTGTCCTTCGCTTACGGGGTGTTTCATGCCGCAGGCCCGGGCCATGGCAAGGCGGTGATCTCATCCTATATGGTCGCCAATGAGCTGGAGCTGAAGCGCGGTATCGCCATTTCCATCGCCTCATCGATTTTGCAGGCCATCGTCGCCATCGTCACGGTGGGTGTGATGTTTCTTGCACTGCGCGGCAGCGGCATCACGCTGACGCGGGCAACCGATGCCATGGAAGCCGCCAGTTTCGCGCTGGTGGTCGCCTTCGGTGTGTGGCTGCTGGTGCGCAAGCTGAGCGAGATTTTTCGACATCGCCAGCCTGTGCCGGTCCTTGCCTTTTCCGGAGGGAGTGCGGGAGAGATGCTATCGGACGGCGTAACCGCTGGCCTGTTCGATGCGCCGCAGCCGGGCGCGACAAAAGCCGCCTCGTTTTCAGGGTCCGCACCTCTAAAAGGAACTGGCCTGCGCTTCCAGGCCGATGCAGCCGATAGCGACCGTTATTTACCGCGTGAGGGCGAAATCTGCGTGGATTGCGGCCGCAGCCATCTTCCTTCCCCCGCCATGGTCGGCGCCGAGCATTTCAGCGTCAAGGAAGCCTGGTCGGCGATTGTCGCCGTTGGCCTTCGCCCCTGTTCAGGCGCGCTGCTGGTCATGACCTTCGCCATGCTGAACCAGCTCTATCTCGGCGGCATTCTATCGGTCTTCGCCATGGCGGCGGGAACCGCGATCACCGTCTCGGCACTTGCCATCGCTGCCGTCGGTGCCAAGGGCCTGGCAGTGCGGCTGGCGGGCCATGGCTCCCATACCGCCTACCGCGTCGGCCTTGCCATCGAAATTGGCGGCGCGTTGTTCATCATCCTGGTCGGAAGCCTGCTGCTGGCCGCCTCCCTGCAAGGCTATCACCTGTCATCCGGGTGACGGCGCTGATAGCGCGCGCGGAGCCAGAAGATCAGGAAGAACGACAAAAGGACCAAAGAGCCAACGGCAGCCGCCAGAAGTGGCGAAAATTGCCCGATCCACAGAACCAGATTGGGCAGGAACACCATGGCCAGCCCAAAGCCCAGAATGATCAGGCCAGCGGCAATCGCCGAATTCTTATCGCGCGGGCTCATGTCGCAGTCCTCAAAGTGACGCGAATATCCTCAAGCCGCCGTTTCTGATGGCCGTGAGCATCGAAATTGTCAGGGTCGAGCCAAGCGTCGAACCCGGCTTTGACGAGAGGCCAATCGGCATCGATGATCGAGAACCAAGCGGTATCGCGGTTCTTTCCCTTGGAAATCATGTGCTGGCGAAACATGCCCTCGAAGGTGAAGCCATAGCGGCGCGCCGTGATCTTGCTCGGCTCGTTGTCATTATGGCATTTCCACTCGTAGCGCCGGTAGCCCAGATCCTCGAACACATGTCTGGCCAGAAGATAATGCGCTTCGCTCGACAGCGGTGAGCGTTTCATTGCCGGGCCATGCGCAACCGATCCAACCTCGACCACGCCGTTTTTCGGATCGGGACGCATCAGGCTGGCCATGCCGACAATGGCCCCATCGGCTTTCGAGCGGAAGATATGGGTGATCAGGCTGCCGCTGGCATTGGCGCCTTCCAGCCAGTCGCCGAAGACCTCGACACCGGAAAAATCGTCATTTGGAAAATAGCGCAGCGCGTGATTGATGGCATCGCCGCCGCCAAGCCCGGTCCACAGATCCGACAGATGCTGCTCACGGACAAAGGGCTCGACAAGCACATAGCGACCGTCAAGCCGCACTGGAGCTGGCGCCGCAACGCGATAGGTCTTCAGATCCTGCATGATGCCCCCCTGTTCGTATCACAGGTCAGGATTATGCCAGCCGTAACGGGAAGGCAACGGCGATTTCCGCCGTTGCTTTTTGTTGAGCGCCGGTCTCAGCCAGCCGGCGTCTCGACCTTGGCCGCCGCAACCGTCGCCTCAATATGGTCGATCAACCCATCGGCAAGCCCAAGGCGTCCAGCCAGAAGGTCCAGATAGCCGCGCTCGGCGCGGGTATCGGGATCGATGGTCAAACGCGAGGCCGTATAGAGCTCGACCTTCTGCTCCTCGGTGCGGGCAGCAGCCACCAGCGCATCGAGATCGGTCGGGTTGTCCAGTTCTGCACGAATAAAGGCCTCCGCCTCATCGCCGAGTTCCTCGACATGCAGTTTTTCCATGATATTGGCGCGCTCGCCTTCGTCGATATGGCCATCGGCCTTCGCCGCGGCGATCATCGCCTTGATCAGGGTGAGCGCGAAATCATTGCTGAGCGACGTTGCCGGATCAAAGCCGGAATTTTCCGGTGGGGCGGGCAGTTCCGGCAGGGCGCGCAGCTCTTCCGGGGCCTTGCCGGACTGGTAATTGCGATAGGCGCGGTAGCCGAGACCGGCCACCAGCGCCAGACCGCCGACTTTCAGCGCGCCTCCGGCCAGCGACCGTCCGGTCTTGGTGCCGAGCAGCACGGAGACCAGCGCGCCGGTCTTCCAGGGATTGGACTTGGCATAGCTTGCGGCGTCATCACCCCTCTTGCGAACAGAACCGCCGATGCCCGGGATCTGCGATCCCAGAAACTGCGTGAGGAGCTTTTTGGCGTCGATCATTCTCTTCTCCCTAATATTTCAGCTAGAAGAGAGATAGGAACGCCCGCGCCCTTTCCCAAGACGCGGGCGTCAAATTACGACATATGCCGCCGCTTGTAGTTCAGCCTTTCAGCGCGCAGGCCTCAACGGCCAGCTTGGTAATGCCGGCCCAATCGCCCGCAGCGACCAGTTCTTTTGGCGCCACCCAGGAGCCGCCGACGCAGACGACGTTTGGCAGCGACAGATAATCCCTGGCATTCTTCAGTGAAATGCCGCCTGTCGGGCAAAACAGCGTGCCTGCCAGCGGCGAGGACAGCGATTTCAGATAGGCCGCCCCACCCGCCTGTTCGGCGGGGAAGAATTTCAGCACTTCATAGCCCTTTTCGCGCAGGGTCATCACTTCGCTGGCCGTGGCCGCACCCGGCAGCAGCGGCACATCGGACCCGGCGGCAGCCGCCAGCAATTCCGGCGTGGTGCCGGGGCTGACGATAAACTGCGACCCGGCTTTCAGCGCGGCCTCGAAATGGGCAGGGTTGAGAATGGTCCCGGCACCGGCCACAGCCCCTTCGACCTCGGCGGCCACCCGCGAAATCGCTTCCAGCGCGGCTGGCGTGCGCATGGTGATTTCGATGGCTTTCAGCCCACCGGCCACCAGCGCTCGCGCCAGCGGCACGGCGGTTTCAACGTCGTCGATGATCAGCACGGGAACAACTGGCTGAAGCTTGAGCACCGCCAACAATCTGTCAGTCTTCGCAGTCATGAACATACCTTTCAAACGATTAGATGCTCCTGATTAGCGCGTGAAAACTGCCCTGTCGAGGCAAATGCGCGCAGCAGCAATTCAAGGATCGATGGAACTATTGTCAAACCGGCGTCATACTATAGAGTGAAATCGATTTTAACGTGACGGAAAGCAGCCATGGCAAAGGAAATCGAAAGAAAATTCCTGGTCCGCACAGACACTTGGCGTCAGCATGTCAGCAAATCCAGCAGCTTTCAGCAGGGATATATCCTGTCGGGGGCAGATCGTTCCGTGCGCATCCGCATCCGCGACCGGGCCGATGCGCTGCTGACCATCAAGATTGGTCATGTTGGCCTCAGCCGCGATGAATTCGAATATGAAATCCCGCTCGCCGACGGGCTGGAAATGATCGACAAAGCCCAGGGTAACGTCATCGAAAAGACCCGCTACAATGTTGAATATGGCGGCTATCTCTGGGAAGTCGATGTCTTCGCTGGCGCCCATGCCGGGCTTGTGGTGGCCGAGGTCGAACTTGAAAATGACTGCGAAGACCCACCGCTGCCGCCTTGGGTCGGACGGGAAGTCACCGGCGACGGGCGCTATTCCAACCAATGGCTGGCAACCTCGACGCCAGCGACGGAAAGGCGCAATGGCCTATCGCTTAAGGCCTGACCTGAAGACAGGCACCGCCATTGCCGGGATGCTGGGCGCGCTTTTGCAGGCTGCCGCAGCCGATCTTGATAGGGGCGCAGAAGCCCAGGCCGACGAACGGGATCGGGCCGTTCATCTTGCGCGCCGCAAACTGAAGCGCGCCAGAGCTCTCTACCGGCTGATCGCCCCGGCCATTGCCGACCTGCGTCGCCGGGAAAACCGGCGGATAGGTGATATTGCCCGCAGCCTTTCAGCACTTCGCGATGCTGCCGCATTGCTGGAGAGTGTTGAGGCGCTTCAAGAAGCAACCCTCAGCGATGAAGAAGCCGATGCCCTGCAACAGGCGTGGTCACTCCTGTCCAATCGCCATGAACGGCTGTCGGCCAATCTGGAGGCAGGCCAGAGCGCAGTGATGCGCGATGCGGCAGACGGCTGCCGTGAGGCGGCAGATGTCGCCATGAGGATTGAGTTCAACGACCGGCCCGCCAAGGTCGCCCGGATATTTGCCAAGGCCTGGGCCAAGACCTTCAAGCGCGCTGACGCAGCCATTGCAGCCTGCCGCGAGGGCAGCGAAGCTGAAAGCTACCATGCGCTGCGCAAGGCCACCCAGACCTATTGGATGCATTTGTCATTGCTGCGCGATCTCTGGCCAAGCGCCATGGAGATGAAACGCAGCGCCGCCAAGCAACTGGCCGATCTGCTGGGCCATGAAAATGACCTGTCGGTGCTGACCTCGGTGCTGGATGAAGACTCAAGTCTGTTTGCTGGCGGCGAAACATTGTCCCATCTGCTCGCCATCATCATCCGCCAGCAGCAAGCCCTGCGTCGGCAAGCACTTGAGGCGGCGGATGCATTGTTTGCCGACGGACCCGACCTTGAACCGGCCGTCATCGAAGCACTCTGGCTGCGAGCCGCAGCGCAATAGGCGGCAGTTGATGACCCGGTCTGAGCGTCTTCTTTCTCTGCTGCAAATTCTGCGGCGCTATCGCCGCCCGGTGACCGGACAGGTATTGGCCGAAGAACTGGGCGTCTCCATCCGCACGCTCTACCGCGACATTGCCACGCTCCAGAGCCAGGGCGCCGGTATCGAGGGCGAGGCCGGTCTTGGCTATGTGCTGCGTCCGGGCTACATGCTACCGCCGCTGATGTTCAGCCCACAGGAAATCGAAGCGCTGGTGCTTGGTTCCCGCTTTGTCGCACAACGAACCGACCAGCATCTGGCCTTTGCCGCCCGCGACGCCCTGGCGAAAATCACCGCTGTGCTGCCCGACGAACTTCGCCGCAGCCTTGAGGATAATAGCCTGCTGGTCGGACCAAGCGATAAAGCGGCGGGGCAGCTTCCGACCGATCTCAGCCCATATCGGCAAGCGATCCGCGCAGAACATGTGCTGCATATCGTCTACCGGGATGAAAAAGGGGTGGCGAGCAACCGCGATATCTGGCCCTTCGCCCTGACATTCTTTGAAGGCGCACGAATCTTGCTGGCATGGTGTACGCTACGGGAAGATTTCAGACATTTTCGCTGCGACCGCATTGGGGAGTGCAAGACACTCGCTCTGCGCTACCCGGTGCGTCGAGCCAGCCTGCTGAAACGATGGCGCGAGCATAACAGCATTCCAGATCGGATTTTTTAGAGCGTCAGACAAAAGAGCAGAGCTGTCAACACTCCTGCCATTTTTTGGCAGCAGACTGAGTTACAAACCGGGCGTCAACCTGAAGGAGACGCTCCCATGACAACCACCTCGACCCCGAAAATGACAATTCTTTACGTCGACGCACCCGAGACAAGCGCCCATTTCTATCAGCAGGTCTTCGGTCTTGCGCCTGTCGAATTATCGGCGACATTTGCCATGTTCGCGCTGCCGGGCGGGTTCATTCTCGGCCTCTGGTCCCGCCACACCGTTGAGCCTGCGGCAAGCCTCACCGGCGGTGGCTGCGAACTGGCGATCCGGGCCGATACGGCTGCGGATGTCGATGATCTCCACGCGCAATGGCAAGCGCTTGGCGTACCCATGCTGCAAGCACCGACCGATATGGAGTTCGGGCGGACTTTCCTCGCCACCGATCCAGACGGCCATCGGATTCGCGTCTTCAACCCACCGGCATGACTTGACGAAACTCAAAGCGCGGCGCACCTGCTGAAATTCGTTGATTCCCGGCTGCATTGGCAGTATTTCGCACGCCATGACAGACGATCTTCAAAATCCTCGCCATGAAGAGGGCGGCGCATTCTGTGTGGCCGCGCTCTATCATTTTGCGTCCTTCGCGCGGTTCGAAAGCTTCCGCGAGCCGCTTGATGCGCTCTGCAAGGCGCAGGGCGTCAAGGGTACGTTGCTTTTGGCCCATGAAGGCATCAATGGCACGATTGCCGGCACGGATGCGGGCATTGCCACGGTGCTGGCCTATCTGCGCGCCCAGCCGGAATTTTCCAGCCTTGAGCACAAGGAAAGCCGGGCGTCGAAAATGCCGTTCGTGCGCATGAAAGTGAAGCTGAAAAAAGAGATCGTCACGATGGGGGTCGAGGATATCGACCCCAACAAGATCGTTGGCACCTATGTCGATCCCAAGGACTGGAACACGCTGATTTCCGATCCGGACACCATCGTCATCGACACCCGCAACGATTACGAGACCGCCATCGGCATTTTCCGGGGTGCAGTTGACCCCAATACCAAAACCTTCCGCGAATTTCCCGATTGGGTGAAAAACAATCCCGGCCTGCACAACAAGCCGAAAATCGCCATGTATTGCACTGGCGGCATCCGCTGCGAAAAGGCAACGGCCTTCATGAAGCAACAAGGCTTCGAAGAGGTCTACCATCTGAAGGGTGGTATCCTGAAATATCTGGAAAACGTGCCGGAGGAAGAAAGCCTTTGGGACGGTGCCTGTTTCGTGTTCGATGAGCGCGTGTCCGTGACCCACGGATTGAAGGAGGGCAATCACCAGCTCTGCCACGCCTGCCGCAACCCGATCACGCCGGAAGAATTGACCTCGCCCTATTACGAGGCAGGCGTATCGTGCAGCCATTGCTATGAGACCCGCACAGAAGAAGACCGGGATCGCTATCGCCAACGCCAGAAACAGATTGCGCTGGCCAAGCAGCGCGGCGAACGGCATATCGGCGGCTGAACTGGAGCCTTTTAGGCAGCGCTTGCCGCCACACGTCCAGGCATAAGGACTGTCACGACAGGAGCGCAAGATCCGGTTGATCGAACCGTTCAAACGCTGGGCGGGCGAGAAGATAGCCCTGAATATAGGGCACGCCCATATCCTTCAACACATCCAGCTCTTCCTTGGTCTCGACCCCTTCACACAGGGGAAGAATGCCGAACTCGGTCAGCATGGCCAGCGTATGGCGCAACACGATCCTCTTGGCGCGATCCTGATCGATACCGCGCACCAGTTCCATATCCAGCTTGACGATATCGGGCTGAAATTTCGCCAGAAGCGTCAGCCCGGCATGGCCCGCGCCAAAATCGTCAATCGCGGTCTTGAAGCCAATGCTGCGATAGGTTTTCAGAATGTTGAGCAGATGATCGGTATCGATCCGCTCGTTTTCGGTAAATTCAAACAGAATCCGATCCAGGGGAAAGCCGACCCGTTCAGCGGTTTTAAGCGTCAGGCGAATACAGGCACGCGGCTCGTAAACGGCATTGGGCATGAAATTGATGGACAGCTTTGCCGTTGACGTCTCCGGTAGCAAGGACGCCGCCAGTTCAATGGCTTTGACCCGACAACTCTGATCAAAGGCATAGCGATTTTGCGTGTTGATACCGGCCATGACCGTGGCGGCACCGGCACCGTCCGTGCCGCGCACCAGCGCCTCATAACCAAACACGGCACCATCACGCATATCAACGATCGGCTGAAAGGCCATAGAAAACGGGGCATCGAACGCCGTCCCGTCCCGGCAACCCGCACATGACGTCATCCAGATCTCCCGTTTAAAACTCAGCGCAATTCTACTCTGAAATCTTGAAGAATTCACTTTCGCTAAAAAATCCGAAAAATACGGCGGGGATGAGGGCGCGACTATACCAATCGCTATTTCCGATGCTGTTTCTTGATCGTATCGATCTCGTACATCAGCGCCCGAAAGGCGATAATCGCCTCGTTATCGGCCAGTTTTTCATCCAGGACCAGCGGCTCCAGCTGTTCGATCACCACGCGGAGCGCGTCCTCGATACGACCAAGCTGCTTGCCGTAGCTGGCCACATTCATCAATATATCCTTCTCGGCCTCGGGATTGGTCGAGGGGCCGACATCGATATTGAACGTGACCAGACTGGCCTGCCCGACCTGGGTCGGACTATAGACCCAGGTCCATGGATTGATCGCCTGAGTGACATTACCTGAAAGCGGCAGCTGTACCCGTCCCATATGCATTCCCCCTTTTGATAGACACAACCTGAGAGGGAAGTTTGCCGTGTTGCGACGCAATAAGCAAGAGCGCGACCACGCAAGAACGAGGGGGCCAGAAACGAGGCGGCAGAATGGCCTCATTCGGCGCTGTGGTTGCCCTTGGGAAATTCGGCTGCCAGCGCGCTATACCATTTGCCGCTGTTCTTCAGCGTGCGAACCTGCGTGTCGTAATCGACATGCACGAGGCCGAACCGCATGCGGTAGCCTTCGGCCCATTCAAAATTATCCATCAGGCTCCAGGCGAAATAGCCCTTCATGGGGATGCCCTCGGCAATCAGGTCGGCCACCACGCCCAGATGTTCGGCGTAATAATCCAGCCGTGGCTGGTCATCCACCACGCCCTCGGCCACCTCCATATTATAGCAGGCACCGTTTTCAGTGATGTAGCAGACCGGCAGCGTGTAGCGATCATAGAGCCCTTCCACCAGGGACTTCAGCGCCGGGGCATAGACTTCCCAGCCGATATCGGTCTTGACTGATGAGACCGGCGGCGCATCCACCGTGGCGGGGAACTCGGCGCCCTCAGCCGGATTGTCGGCAACCCGCATCGGCGTGTAATAATTCAGGCCCCACCAATCGAGTTTCTGGGAAATGACCTCCAGATCGCCATCCTCGATGACAGGCATGCGGTCGCCCAAAGCAGCAAAAAATTCTGCCGGATATTCGCCCTTGAAGACCGGATCGAAGAAAGCGCCATTGTGAAACTGATGGGCACGTTCAGCGGCGGCCTGATCAGCCGCACTCTGCGAGCCGGGGATGACCGAATGGGCGTTCAGCACCAGACCAGCAGGCACCTGCGGCGCGACCTGCCTGATAGCATCAATGCCCAGCCCATGGGCGAGATTGGTATAGTGCAAGGCATGCAGCGCTGCCTCCATATTACGCTCGCCCGGCGCATGCACGCCGTAGAGATGGCTAAGCCAGACCGAGCACCACGGCTCGTTAAACGTCGCCACGGCATCCAGCCGGTCGCCCAGCCGCGCCATCACCAGCTTGGCATAGCGCTGGAAGGCATAGGCCGTAGAGCGCGCCGTCCAGCCGCCATCGCCCATCAGCGCCAGCGGCAGATCCCAATGGTAGAGCGTCGCATAGGCCTTGATGCCACGATCTTTCAAGCCATCGACCAGCTTGTCGTAAAAATCCAACCCTGCCTCATTCACCCGGCCTGTGCCATCAGGAATAATGCGCGGCCAGGCAATGGAAAAGCGATAGGCGGAAACGCCCATCTCCTGGATCAGGTCGAGATCCTGTTCCCATCGGTTGTAATGATCGCAGGCCACATCACCATTATGCCGCTCAAACACCCGGCCCGGCATATTGGAAAACGCATCCCAGATGCACGGCTTGCGCCCATCCGCCTTGGTTGCCCCTTCAATCTGGTAGGCGGCGGTGGCCACACCGAACAGGAAATCACCGGGGAAGCGGGCGGCAAGGATCTGGGCGTCGGTCATCGGGAACTCCCGTTGGTGTCAGTTAATGGCGTGACTCGCCGTGCCACTTCTGCGGTCAAAACGATTTAACCCAACAGCACGATGGGGGAAAGATGTGAGACATTAAAAACGAGTTTGACAAAAAACATACTAACGCGTGACGTCATTTGGACTGATCCTAATATTATGCACGTCACAGAACCGATACAAAGATCGGTGATATTAATAGGCACATTTAAAAGCACCTCAGGCTATGATTAATAGAAAATTCATAAGTGATAAAAACGATATTACGACTGATTGGCTCAGCACAATTTTAAAGCGCGACGTGGTCTCATTTATCGCCGAGACCGATCAAAGCAATTGGTCAGAACAGATACGTATTCTGGTCGAATTAGCTAACGGCGAACAGAAAAATCTGAGACTCAAAATTTGCCTCGGTGAAAATTTTGGACCTTCTGAGGTCGAATATTATACGCGGGATTACGTAAATCTTGAGAGCGCTCCACTTGTGCATTGCTGGAGCGCTCTTTTTTATAAGTCGCTTGGTTACAATATATTGCTGGACGATCTCGCAACGACACACACAAACCGTCGAGATATATTGCCAAGCCTTGAGTATGGAATGGCAATAGCTGAGGCCCTAGGGCAAATGCACCGCCATCACTGGCAATCTCAGCCCGCCCCATCTTCTAAAGCAATCAACCGGTATTTTAACGAGATAGAACCCGGCGTTGCGCCCATGGAACATGTCACGGGTCAAGTGTCTACTAATCGTTACGGCATTCATAAGAAGCATTTACAACAACGCCTTTCAGACTTTCGAGGCATGAGTCTGCTCCACGGCGACCTTAACTCAATGAATATATTGACACCCCAGTCGGCTGAAAAACCGGTATATTTCATCGATAGGCAACCGTTTGAATGGTCACTAACATACTCTATAGCAGTCTATGATCTGGCCTATTGTCTTGTATTGTGGTGGCCCGAACATATTCGAGCCACCTATGAAGCAAAAATCCTGCGTCATTGGTATGAGCAAATAGGTGATGATACTTATACCTGGCATCAAACTCTCGCAGATTGGAGACTGGCAGTAGAGCAATGCATCCATGTTCCAATGGAATGGTGTTCCAAGTCAGAAACCGTCGAGAAAATGCGGTGGCTTTGGGAGATTCAACTTAAGCGCGTTAATTCTTCAATTGAAAGCTCCAGGCACATTACATGAAGATAAGCGATTTTTAACCGTATCTAAACCCTCACCCAAGCCCCGTTCTGCTGTGACGACTGAATACACGCCGTCACAAAAGCCACCCCCTTCACCCCATCATCCACCGTGGGATAAACCACCGCCGGATCAACCGCCGCCCCCGTTCTTGCCGCAAGGATTGCCTGGGCAGCTTCGGAATAGATGGTGGCAAAGGCTTCGAGATAGCCTTCGGGATGGCCACCGGGAATGCGGGTGACGCGGGCAGCTGCTCCACCGGCCCCGGCACCGCCACGGGTGATCAGCTGTTTCGGCTCGCCAAGCTTGGTATACCAGAGGTAGTTCGGGTCGGCCTGTGTCCACTCAATCCCAGCTTTTGTGCCGTAGATACGCACTTTCAAGCCGTTTTCATTGCCGGTTGCTACCTGGCTGCACCATAACAGCCCCTTGGCGCCGCCTTGGAAACGCAGCATCACATGGGCGTTGTCATCCAGCCTACGGCCTTCGACAAAGGTATGTACATCGGCAGCGAGTTCCTCCAGTTCCAGCCCGGAAATGAAGCTGCCGAGGTTGTAGGCGTGGGTACCGATATCGCCGGTGGAGCCGCCAACGCCGGATTGGGCCGGGTCGGTGCGCCAGACGGCCTGCTTGGCGCCGGTCTGCTCTACCGGTTCCGCCAGCCAATCCTGCGGATATTCCATCTGTACCAGCCGGATCTCCCCCAACTCGCCGTTTTGCACCAGTTCGCGGGCATGGCGCACCATGGGATAGCCGGTGTAATTGTGGGTGAGGATGAACAGGGCCTTGGCCTTGTCGGCAACCTCTTTCAGCTTTTTGGCATCGTCCAGATTGGAGGTCAGTGGCTTGTCACAGATCACATGGATGCCGCGTTCCAGAAAGGCTTTCGCCGCCGGGTAATGCATGTGATTGGGCGTGACGATAGACACGGCCTCGATCCCATCCGGGCGCCCCGCCTCTATCTGCGCCATTTCTTCAAAAGAGCCGTAGCAGCGGGCGGGATCAAGCCCCAGATCCCGGCCCGAGGCCAAGGATTTCTCCGGCGTGGAGGACAAAGCTCCCGCCACCAGATCGTAATGATCGTCGAGCCGCGCCGCCATGCGGTGGACCGCGCCGATAAACGCACCCTGCCCGCCGCCCACCATGCCGAGACGGATCTTGGGCGCGCGTTGCTCGGATTTGCTTGCTTCGATTGTCATGATGTCCTTCCTTCGCCGTTACAGTCCCAGCATCCGCCGATTGGCCGCCTCATCCGTGCCGCTGGCGGCGAAATCGTCAAAGGCGTGCTCCGTGACCCTGATAATATGGGCCTTGACGAATTCCGCCCCTTCACGCGCGCCGTCTTCCGGGTGTTTTAGAGCGCATTCCCACTCGACCACGGCCCAGCCTTCGAAATCATTGGCCGCCATTTTCGAGAAGATCGCGCCGAAATCCACCTGTCCGTCGCCCGGCGACCGGAAGCGCCCGGCGCGGTTGACCCAGGATTGGTAGCCACCGTAAACGCCCTGTCGGCCATTCGGATTGAACTCGGCATCCTTGACATGAAACATCTTGATCCGGTCTTTGTAGATGTCGATATTGTCGAGATAATCGAGGCATTGCAGCACATAATGCGAGGGATCGTAGAGCATGTTGGCGCGGGAATGGTTCTTCACCCGCTCCAGGAACATCTCGAAGGTCACACCATCATGCAGGTCTTCGCCGGGGTGGATTTCGTAAGCGATATCCACGCCCTGCTCGTCGGCATAGTCGAGAATGGGCAGCCAGCGCTTGGCCAGTTCGTCAAAAGCCGTCTCAACCAAGCCTGCCGGACGCTGCGGCCATGGGTAGATAAACGGCCAGGCCAACGCCCCGGAAAAAGTGGCATGTGCCTTGATGCCGAGATGGCGTGAAGCTTTCAGCGCGTATTTCACCTGTTGTACAGCCCATTCCTGCCGGGCTTTCGGATTGCCGCGCACTTCCGGGGCAGCGAAACCGTCAAACGCCTCATCATAGGCCGGATGCACTGCCACCAATTGGCCCTGCAAATGGGTGGACAGCTCGGTAATCTCGACGCCATTGGCGCGGGCCACACCGGCCAGTTCGTCACAATAATCCTTGGATTCAGCGGCTTTTTTCAGGTCGATCAACTGGCTGGCCCAGGTCGGAACCTGCACACCAAGATAGCCTTTGTCAGCGGCCCATTTGGTAATCGCATCCCATGAATTGAAGGGCGCGGCGTCACCGGCAAACTGGCCCAAAAACAAAGCGGGGCCTTTAATCGTCTTCATTATGCATCTCCTCCAAAATGATACTGAAACGTTGCAGTAGGTGTATGCAATTCTCTCTCAACTGTGAAGCGGGTTTAGAGACCGAAAATGCAAAAAAGAAAATCTGCAACCGCCAAATTTTAAAAGCAAGCTCAACGCCCCGGCCCGCGCAGCAGACCCTCGGGACAGGCCCGAGGGTGACGAAGCGTTGAGCAAGACGTGGATTAAACGTAGCGATTGACCACGTTTTCCAAAAGCTCCTGCTTGCCGGAGACGGGCTGCGGATTGATGTCTTCCTTCTCAACCCGGGCAGCAATGCTCTCCAGCGTGCCACTGGCCAGCATGGCCTTGGCGCCGTCGCTGTTCCAGCCTGCGTAGCGGTTGGCGAGCGGTGCTGACAGCGCTTTGTCTTCCACCATTTTCGCCGCTGCCTTCAGGCCACGGGCGCAGCAATCCATGCCACCGATATGGCCGATCAGCAGATCCGCCGGGTCGATGGACTGGCGGCGCAGCTTGCTATCGAAATTGGTGCCGCCGGAGGTAAAGCCGCCCGCCTGCAGAACCTGATAATAGGCCAGCGCCATTTCCGGCACATTGTTGGGGAACTGGTCAGTATCCCAGCCGGATTGATAGTCGTTGCGGTTCATGTCGATGGAGCCGAAAATGCCCAAAGCATTGGCCAGTGCCAGTTCATGCTCAAACGTATGACCGGCCAGAATGGCGTGGCCCTGCTCGATATTGACCTTCACTTCCTTCTCAAGACCGTAAGTCTTGAGGAAGCCGTAGACGGTGGCCACATCATAATCATACTGATGCTTGGAAGGCTCCTGCGGCTTTGGCTCGATCAGGATCGCGCCCTTGAAGCCGATTTTGTGCTTGTATTCCACCACCATGTTGAGGAAACGGCCCATATGGTCGAGTTCCTGTTTCAGGTCGGTGTTGAGCAGGGTTTCATAGCCTTCACGACCACCCCACAGCACGTAGTTTTCGCCACCCAGCTTTTGCGTGGCATCCAGGCAGGTCTTCACGGTTGCCGCGGCAAAGGCAAAGACGTCAGGGTCGGGATTGGTGGCGGCACCCGACATGTAGCGGCGATGCGAGAACATGTTGGCCGTCCCCCACAGCAGCTTGACGCCGGTATCGGCCTGCTTTTGGGCAAAGTAATCGACAATTTCATTCAGATTTCTGGTGTTTTCCGCAAAGGACGCGCCTTCAGGACGCGCATCCGCATCATGGAAGCAATAGTAAGGCGTGCCGAGTAACTGGAAGAATTCAAAGGCCACATCGGCCTTCAGCTTGGCAGCCTCCATCGAATCCTTGAACCAAGGACGCTCAAACGTATTGCCGCCGAACGGGTCGGTTCCAGGCCACACAAATGTGTGCCAGTAGGCCACGGCAAAACGCAGATGGTCTTCCATCCGCTTGCCCATCACCACTTCATCGGGGTTATAGTGGCGGAAGGCCAGCGGATTGGTGCTGTCAGGGCCTTCATATTTGATCTTGGTGATGTCGCCGAAAAAGCCTGTGCTCATGGGTTTTCCTCCTGATGTTAAACGTTTTCTGTTGTTTTCAATGGGCCAGCGTGATGGGACCCAATTGCTTGATGGCCGGATAGAGCGCGCGGTAGCGCTGATAAGCGTCCTCGTAGCCGTCGCGCAAAGCCGTCACGGGCTCAATGGTTGCCTCCGTCGGTGGGGCTGAGCACACGGCGAGCGGATCGGCACCGGTTGCAGCAATCAACCCCAGGCGGGCAGCACCAAAGGCAGCCCCAAAGTCACCATCGGCGGGAATCTCGACGGGAATGCCAAGCGTGGTGGCAATCGACGCCAGCCAGTAGCGCGAGCGCGAGCCGCCACCGATCGCCGTAACCCGTGACAGTGAGGTTCCCGCCGACTTCAGCGCTTCAAGACTGTCCCTGATGGCGAAGGACACGCCTTCCAGCACGGCCTGGGTCAGAACAGCACGGCTGGATTCGTGGCCGAGACCAATGAACGCGCCCCGGATTTCGGCATCGTTATGGGGCGTGCGCTCACCCGAGAGATAAGGCAGGAAGGTCACGCCGGTCGGGGCTTTGAGGTCCTCGCCAAGCTCATGGGTCAGGTCTCCGGCAGGCTTGCCGCTAATGCCGGAATACCAGTTCAGCGCGTCCGTGGCCGACAGGATCACGCCCATCTGGTGCCAGGTATTGGGAAGCGCGTGGCAAAAGGCATGTACCGCGCTTTCCGGCTTTGGCAGATAGGAGGCATTGGCGGCAAACAGCACCCCGGATGTGCCAAGCGACACGAAGGCATGGCCTTCCGCCACCGTGCCCATGCCGCAAGCAGAGGCCGCGTTGTCCCCCGCCCCGCCAGCAACGATGACACCGGCACCCATGCCCCAATCAGCCGCCAGCTCGGCTCGCAACCGGCCCGCCTCGGCAGTGCCTTCGACCAAGCCGGGCATGTGCTGCTCGCCGAGATCGGTGGCGGCGAGAAGCTCGCTCGACCAGGCGCGCTTGCCGGTGTCGAGCCAGGAGGTACCGGCCGAATCCGACATCTCCGACAGATATTCACCCGTCAGCCAGAGCCGCAGATAGTCCTTGGGCAACAATACCTTGGCAACTTTGGCGAAGATGTCAGGCTCATTCTCCTTCACCCATGCCAGCTTCGGCGCGGTAAAGCCTGGAAAGACGATATTGCCGGTGAGCGCGCGAAAACGCGGATCAGCATCCAGTGCTGCGGCTTGTTTGAAGGAGCGGGTGTCGTTCCACAGAATGCAGGGCCGCAAGACGTCGCCCTGCGCATCGATCAATGTTGCGCCATGCATATGGCCGGAAAGACCGATGCCCTTGACGGCGGCAAGCTCGCGGGAAAACTGCGCTTTCAGCCCGGCAATGGCCTCCTGCGTCGCCCTGATCCAATCCGCCGGCGCCTGCTCCGACCAGCCGGAATGCGGACGAGAGACAGTCAGCGCGCCATTCGCCGAGCCAATCACCGTCTGGTCCGCGTCGATCAACATCGCCTTGACGCCCGACGTGCCGAGATCCAATCCGAGATACATGAGAAGCCTCCCTATCCTGCCTGTTATCGCTGTTCTTGCTCTGGCAGATTGTCTTTGAGAAATATGTCGAGACGAATACGTTCCTGCGCCGCCAACACAGCCGCGCCATCGGCCTTGGCCTTCAGCACCCGGATGGCGCTGCGCACTTCATGCCCAGCGTCCTGGTTCAACACCGCGTCGATCAACCCGGACAGCAGCGCCGCTCTCGTCACCGGCGTCAATTCATGGGCGACCACCAGGGGGCGATGGTCGGCATCCAGCCGCTCCAATGCCGCGATCAAGCCGCGATTGCCTGCACCCAGACTGTAGAGGCCGGTTATATCCGGCGATTGCGAAAACAGATCGTGCAGCAGGGTTTCGACATGATGCGGATCGTCACGGCCTTCCAGCACCGGCAGCAAGGTCAATTGCGGAAATTCAGCAGCCATGACGGCGCGAAATCCCTCAAACCGGTCGCGGTGGTCGCGCACCAGCATCGACCCGGCGACAATTGCAATGGTCCCTTGCCGTCCGCCGGTAAACCGGCCAAGCAGGCTGGCTGCCGTGCGCCCGGCGGCACGGTTGTCTATGCCGACAAAATGGTCGCGCTCGGCACCGCTGAGATCCGAGACCAGTGTCACCACCGGTATGCCCGCAGCACGCAACCGCGCGACCGCCGCAGCCACGTCCGGCGCATCCACCGCCACCACGGCCACGCCAGCGGGTTGGCGGGCCGCAGCCTCGTCCAGGGCCGCAACCAAAGATGCGGCATCGAAAGCCGCAACATCGATCATATCGATGCGGGTTCGCTCCATGCCAGCCCGGCTGGCGGCGTCGAGCACTTGCAGGCGCAGACCGTGCATAAAGGAATTGTCATTGGCCGGCAGGATGAAGATGAAAGGATAAATCCGGCCTTTGGCCAGATTGGCAGCCGCCAAATCCCGAACATAGCCGAGCATGCCGACGGCGCTTTCCACGCGGGCGCGGGTCGAAGCACTGACGCCGCTGCGATTGTTCAAAACCCGGTCCACCGTCGCCAAACTGACGCCCGCCTGTGCCGCAATGTCATGAACCGTGGGTTTCATACACACATCTCTCCGTCAGGATCTGACCTTTATCCCATGGCCCCACATCCGTAAATGATTTTCTGATGTACGTACATCAGAAACGCGCAAAAAAAAGGCCGCCTGTTGAGGGGCGGCCAAGTTTCTGCGGTGGATCGCGGGAATTAATGGTCAGGTAAAAACCTCTACCTAACCAGAATGACGGGGGGTCTTTTACCCGACGAAGCCTTGACCTGCTTTCTCTGGCGGAAAGTCAAATCAATTAGTGCGCCGCATCGGCGGGCACGGCACCTTCAGGTTTTTTAATCATCGTTGAAAGTGCCGTCAGTGCAATAAACAAGATTGTGATCCCTAAAAATACATCCATAAACGCCATGATCCATGCCTGCTGGTTGATCATGCTGGACAGCTTTTTAAAGGCCGCATTTTCACCATCGAGGCCGTAAAATGCGTAATTGGCCGAGACTGTATCAATCCAGCTCATCGCCGCCGGCTTGCTCCAGTTTATATGTTCCACCAGGCGACCGTAATGCTCATCGGTGCGCCGGGTCAGCAATGTGTTGATAATCGCCAGCCCTACGGCACCGCCGAGATTTCGTGTGAGATTGTAAAGACCGGAGGCGTTTTTGATCCGCTCAGGCGGCAAAGTTCCAAGGGCAATATTGTTGATCGGCACCATGCAGGTCATCAACGAGCAGCCACGCAGGATCTGCGGCAACAGCAAGTCATAAAAATCCCAATCAGCGGTCATGCCGGTTACCATATAGGTGCCAAGCGCAAAGCTGGTAAAGCCACACGCCATCATCAGCCGCGGGTCCATTTTCGTGGATAATATGCCGGCAAGTGGCGCGGTCAGGAACATGGCAAGACCGGAAACAAACATTGTTTCACCGATCATCAGACTGTCATAGCCGCGTACCCGTGACAGATAGAGCGGATAGAGATAGGTCAAACCATAGAGGCCCATGCCCATGACGAAGGAAAACAGCGATCCAAAGGCAAAATTTCGATTGGAAAAGGCCCTGAGATCGACCACGGGTTGCTCGCAGGTGAAGGCACGGTAGAAGAACACCACCCCACCCAAGGTCATCAGCAGGGCGCCCCAAACAATGCGCTCGTCGTTAAACCAGTCCTTGTTATTGCCCTCTTCGAGAACATATTCCATCGCCCCCAGAAACAGCGCCATGGAAAACAGGCCCCACCAGTCGAATTTCGCCAGAAGCGATCTGTCGGGCTTGTCAAAGTCCACGAATGTCCAGACCACGAGCGTTACGATAATGCCGGGAAAGATGTTGATCAGGAACAGCCAGTGCCAGGACATGGCATGGCTGATATAGCCGCCAACCGTCGGGCCGATGGTTGGCGCGAGCGTTGCGACAAGGCCGATGATGGGCGAAACAATACTGCGCTTGGAAGGCGGAAAAATCGTAAACGCCGCGGCAAAAACCGAGGGAATCATGCCGCCACCGATGAAGCCCTGGATAGCGCGGTAGATGATCATCTGCTCGATATTGGTGGCGGTCGCCGCCATGGCGCTGGCAATGGTAAAGCCAGCCGCAGCACAGGAAAACAGCACCCGTGTCGACACGATCCGTGCCAGCATCCCCGATAGCGGGATCATAATCACTTCCGCAATCAGATAAGAGGTCTGCACCCAGGATACTTCTTCGGAACCGGCCCCGAGGCCAGCCTGGATTTCGGAAAGCGAGGCCGAGACGATCTGAATGTCGAGGATCGCCATGAACATGCCGAATACCATCGCCAGAAAGCCGATGACGTCGCGCCGGCTTGGCATTTGCGCAACCGCATCCGGTCCGGCCGTGCTTGCATTGTCCGTCATGATCTTGCCTCGAAATCCGTGCCTTGGCCGTGCTGATTACTTCGCGTCAGGTGCCTTCGGCGCGGTGCGGGTGTCGATATCGACCACGACACTCAGGCCCGCACGCAGATAACCCTTGTCGAGCATCTCCTGCGGAATAGCGATCCGCACCGGAACACGCTGGATGACCTTGGTGAAATTGCCCGTGGCGTTTTCCGCCGGCAGCATGGAGAAGATCGAGCCGGACCCTGCGGCGATCGAGACGACCCTACCCTCGAAGGCATGCTCATCATAGGCATCCACATGCACCCGCACCTTCGAGCCCGGCACGATACCGGAAAGCTGCGTTTCCTTAAAGTTCGCATCGATATAGAGACGGCCAATCGGCACCAGTGAGGCAAGCCGCTTGCTGCTCGACACGAGATCGCCGACCTGGACGCCCAGATTGCCGATCACACCGTCATAAGGCGCGCGCAGCACGGTGAAATCCAGATCGCGCTGCGCCTTTGCAACCACCGTTTCTTCTGTCAGCACGCCAGCCTGCGCCTCGGCTTTCTGGGCCTTGAGGACGGCAATGCTTGAAACGGAGGAGGCAACAGCCGCAACCGCAGCATCCACATTGGCCTGGGCGACAGCGAGCGTCGATGTTGCCGTGTCCAGCTCCGACTGAGACATCACGGACTGGGCCCGCAAATCCGTGACGCGCTTGAAGGACAATTGCGCCGTACGCAACGTCGCCTCGGCGGATGCCTGCTGCGCCTTGGACTGCTGAAGTGCCGCTTCGCCGCCCTGCACCTGCGCCTCGATGCGCTCGACCGTCAGCTTCTGCGTGGCGAGCTGGCTCTTGGCCTGATCGAGCGCAATGCGATAATCGCCGTCATCGAGCGTGGCGATCACGTCGCCCTTCTTAACATGATCGTTGTCAGTCACCGAGACCGACTGGACATAGCCGGTCACCTTCGGGGTAATCACCGCGATATCGCCGCCAATATAGGCGTCGTCGGTGGAGATCATGAACCGGCCCTCGGTCCAGTAATTGTAACCGTAATAGCCCGCACCCGCCAAAACGGCCAGCGCGATGACCGGCAGCGCAAAGTTGCGGCGCTTCTTCGGCGGAGCCTGGCCTGCGGCGGGCGCCACCTTCGCGGCGGGCGATGCGGTTTCAGCCCGCGCCTTGGCGTCGCGTGCCGTGGCGTCACCTGTCACCGGATCGGAACCCGCCTCGCCGGTCACGCCTTCATCCAAGGCGGAACGCTCCTGATCGACCGATTGATCCTGTGCATCGACGGCGCGGATCGCGCCCTTTCTGGGAGAAACAGACATAACGTCACCATACAACAAAGGCGGAAACAATCGAACGGAACCGTTCGGTTCGATTTGACATAGGCCAATTCATACCGCATATCAAGAGAACAAACGAGTGCCGGCCATCTAAAGTTAATTTTTGTGTTGCAAATGCCCCATATGAGCGAAGACACCCGAGCATGACAGTCGTCGACGATGAAAAACCCGCCCAGGCCGCTTCAGGACGTTTCGCCGCAGGTGAAGATCCGGCCAAGCGCGACCAGATCCTGGATGGCGCCAAACGCGCCTTCATGAAGCATGGCTTCGATGCGGCCAGCATGAACGATGTCACCCGGGAAGCCGGCGTGTCCAAGGGGACCATCTATGTCTATTTCCAGAGCAAGGAAGATCTGTTTGCCGCGCTGATCAACAACCAGAAGCAGAAATTTGCGGCCTCAATGCGCGATATCCTGGCGGAAGAGACCGATCTGCATATGGCGCTGCGCCGCTATGCCCTGGCTTTTACCAATTATATTCTCACCAGCGAAATGATCCCTGCCATGCGCATGCTGCTGGCGGTTCAGGATCGCATGCCGCACCTCTGTCAAAGCTTCATGCGGTCGGGACCGGAAAACGTCCGCACGGTTCTCGAGGACTATCTGGAGGTCCAGGTGAAGGCCGGACGTCTCGACATAGCCGATACCGAGCTTGCCGCCCGCCAGTACATCGAGCTGGCAACAGGCGCCTATTTCAAGAAGCGACTGTTCGGTGAAATCGAAGTGCCGCCGCCGCAGGCGGAAATTGACTACATCATCGATAACGCCCTGCATATTTTCCTGCTCGCCTATGATCGCAAGGCCGAAAACGGCCCTGAGGCGCAACGGGCGAACTGAGGAAATCCATCTCATCCTGTGGCCAAATCACCACGATAGCGTTGATGGTCCTCTCACATGACTTGCCGCCCTTGCTGATGCGGTATCGGCTCCCTATTTGTGTCGCAAAGCGCTTTTTGCACGGGGGATATCAATTTTATGCAGGACTTTACCTATTTGCTCAGCGATCCGGCGGCCTGGATCGCTCTTGTGACGCTGATCATCATGGAAGTGGTGTTGGGAATAGACAATCTGGTCTTCATTTCCATTCTCACCAACAAGCTGCCGGAGGGGCAAAGAGACAAGGCCCGCAAGATCGGTATCGGCCTGGCGCTCGTCATGCGCCTCGGCCTGCTCGGCACCGTCGCCTGGATCGTTCAGCTGACCACGCCGGTCTTTACGCTGTTTGGCCACGGCTTCTCGTGGAAGGACATGATCCTGATTGCCGGGGGCCTGTTCCTGGTCTGGAAAGCCACCAAGGAAATCCATCACAGTGTCGACCCGGTCGACAAGGAAGGCGATTTCATCGGCACGGCCACGACGACCATGGGGGCGGCCATCGGCCAGATCCTGCTGCTTGACCTGGTGTTTTCGGTTGACAGCATCATCACCGCCGTCGGCATGACCGAGCATGTGGTTATCATGGTGATCGCCGTGATCTTCGCCGTCACCGTCATGCTGCTGGCCGCCAACCCGCTGGGCCGCTTCATTGAGAAAAACCCGACCGTGGTCATGCTGGCGCTGGGCTTCCTGATGATGATTGGCATGACGCTGATTGCCGATGGCATGGGCTTCCATGTGCCGAAGGGCTATCTCTACGCCGCCATGGCCTTCTCCGCCCTTGTCGAAGGCCTCAACATGATGGCACGTCGCAAGAAGCAGGCGACGAAAGCCGAGGACGCGGCGCGCAAGAAGCTGCATTGACATTGATCGAGAGAGCAAGGGGCTCCCCTTGCTCTCTCAACTCTTGCACAGCGGCATTCCGCCTCCCACATCCTCACCGTTCTGATCTGTCATTCTGGTCCTGCCCTGGGAGCTGCCTGTGATCCTTGATGCCGCCATGCTGTCGCTGCGCAATCTGTTTGCGCCGGAAACCCGTTCGGTGTTCTGGAAAGTGCTGGGCTTGACGCTGGCCGCCCTGGCCGGGCTGTGGCTGGCGCTGCGTGAGCTGTTTATCTTCTATCTTTGGCCCTGGTTTGCCGGGTTTTTCCCCGCAACGCCGGATTGGGCCGGCTGGCTGGTGCTGATCCTCGGCATTGTCGCCAGTATTGGCCTGGCATTGGTGCTGGCGCTGCTTTTGGCGCCGGTCACGGCCATCATTGCTGGCCTGTTTCTTGATGATGTCGCCGAAGTCGTGGAAAAGCGGGATTACCCGACCGATGCGCCCGGCACGGCCATGCCGCTTGGCGATGCCATCGTCCAATCGCTGCAATTTTTCGGCATCGTCATCCTCGGCAATCTCATTGCCTTCATGCTGCTCTTCGTGCCGGGCATCAACCTGATCGCGTTTTTCCTGGTCAATGGCTATCTGCTGGGCCGGGAGTTTTTCGAATTTGCCGCCATGCGGCTGCGCCCGACCATCGAGGCGCGGCAATTTCGCGCCAAGCATTCCGGCACGATCTTCCTGGCCGGACTGGTGATAGCAGCGTTTCTAGCAATCCCTATCCTCAACCTGCTGACGCCGCTGTTTGCCGCAGGGCTGATGGTGCATCTGCACAAGATGCTGTCGGTCAAAGACCCGCAGTTTTCAAAGGATCTGCGGCGGTAGTTCCACCAGGGGCGCGGGAACATCGCAGGTCTTTTCCGGCGATTTGCACAGGTCAGCAATCACGCAGCGCTCGCATTCCGGCTTGCGGGCCTTGCAACAGTAGCGCCCATGCAGGATCAGCCAGTGATGGGCATGGAAGAGATAGTGCTTGGGGATGATCCGCATCAGGATCTCCTCGATCTCATCCGGTGTCTTGCCGGGTGCCAGCCGGATGCGGTTGCCGATCCGTAAAATATGCGTATCGACGGCCATGGTCGGAATGCCAAAAGCCATGGACATCACCACATTGGCAGTCTTGCGGCCGACGCCGGGCAGCGTCACCAATTCTTCGCGGGTTTTTGGCACCTCGCTGCCGAAATCATCGATCAGCTTTTGACTGAGGGCGATGACATTCTTCGCCTTGTTGCGAAAAAGTCCGATGGTTTTGATATAGTCGCGCACCTTCTCTTCGCCCAGCGCCAGCATTTTTTCCGGCGTATCGGCCACGGCAAACAGGGCGCGGGTCGCCTTGTTGACCCCCGCATCGGTTGCCTGCGCCGAGAGCGCCACGGCGACGACAAGGGTAAACGGGTTGACATGCTCCAGCTCGCCCTTCGGTTCCGGGCGCTGCACGGAAAACCGCCGGAAGATTTCCTCCAGCTCGGCCTTGGAATAGGCGCTGCGAACCGCGACTTTTCGTCCCGCTGGCTTGGGTTGAGAGGGGGAAGAAATTGACTTTTTCAAAGTTTGCGTGCTGGATTTCATGGTTCTATTTGATCAGGTTGGTAAAGAAGGATGGCGTCCATGGGTGAGGTTGCCGATCAACCGATTTTCGCTGCCGAACTGGTACCCTATCGGTCGCTAGGCCGAAAGGGGTTTCGCATCATGCTGATGCTGTCCGGGCTGGTCTGTGTCGGCTATGGCGGGTTTTTCCTGACGACCGGTGCCTGGCCAATCGGATTTTTCTTCGGGCTGGATTTTCTGCTGCTCTACGGTGCTTTCCGGCTGAATTACCGCGCCGCCAAAGCCCGCGAGGAAGTCACGGTATCACGCACCGCCATCTCTATCCGCAAATTCACCCCCTCGGGGCGGATGACCGAATTTCGCTGGAACCCGTTCTGGGCGCGGTTCTTTGTCCGCCGCCACGAGGAATTCGGGATCATCTCCATGTCGGTGCAGGGGCAAGGCCGGGCCACCGATGTCGGCTCGTTCCTCAATCCCGATGATCGCGAAAGCTTTGCCAAGGCCTTTCGCGGTGCCTTGGCAACGGTAACGCAGCGGATCTGATTTCTGTCAGCGCATGGCAAGAAACGGGTGGCACGGCACGGCCTGTCATGGTCAAGTCGCCTGAGCCAAAGGAAGAGTGCCATGACCACATTTGCCCGCAGTTTTGAAACAGGCGCCAGCGACATCACCCCCGAAGGGAGCGATTACCAGACCGTGCGCCGGGTGATCGAGATGCTGACGCTTGACTATCGGGAGCAACCGGCGCTGGAAACCATTGCCGAACGGCTTGGCCAATCCCCCACGCAATTGCAGAAAACCTTTACCCGCTGGGCGGGCCTGTCGCCCAAGGCGTTCTTGCAGGCGGTGACGCTGGATCATGCCAAACGGCTGCTGGGCCATGAAGGCCTGCCCTTGCTGGAAACCGCGCTGGAGCTTGGCCTGTCCGGGCCGGGCCGCTTGCATGACCTGTTCGTCAGCCATGAAGCGATGTCGCCGGGCGAGTGGAAAGCCAAAGGCGCGGGCCTGACCATTCGCCACAGCTTCCACACATCCCCCTTCGGCCTAGCGCTGGTGATGGTGACGGATCGCGGCTTGGCGGGCCTCGGCTTTTGCGATCCGGGCGAAGAAGCTGCCTGCTACGCCGACATGGCTGGGCGCTGGCCACTGGCCAATTTTGTCGAGGACCCACTGGCCATCGAACCCTATGTGACCAGGATCTTCGACCCTGCCAGTTGGCAAGCGGAACAGCCGCTCCGCGTCGTGCTGATCGGCTCGGATTTCCAGGTCCGGGTCTGGCAAAGCCTGCTACAAATCCCGCTTGGCCGCGCCGTCACCTATTCCGACATCGCCCAGAAAATCGGCCAACCCACCGCCAGCCGCGCCGTCGGCGCAGCAGTTGGGCGGAACCCGATTTCCTTCGTGGTGCCGTGTCATAGGGCGCTGGGGAAGAGCGGCGCGCTGACGGGGTATCATTGGGGGCTGACGCGCAAACGGGCGATGTTGGGGTGGGAGGCTGGGCAGGTGGGGTGAGTGGTGGATGGCGGATGGCGGATGACGTCCGATGCTGCCCTTGCCCCTAAACCGACGTCGTGGTTACACCTGAACCGGAATTAGCAATACTCAGATAGATGAGTGACTGTATGTGGGGAATGTGAGTGAGTTTTCGAAGACGACGCTTTTCCAGGAATGCAATCATTATATTATTGGCCGCCGGGCTTCCTTTTGCGTACTTTTACTATCTTATCGCCACTGACTACCGCAAGGACCCGGCAAGGGTCGCCTTCATCATGAACATCTCGGAACTGCCACAGTCGGTTCGAGACATCGAATGTTCAGCAACTGCCATCACCGACCTAATCGTAACTTGCGCGTTTAGAATTAACCCCGAGGACTTTCAAAGCCTCGTAAGCGGGTGGCATTTCAAGAGTGACAGAGTTTCCGGTGATGGAAGAGATTACGGGACGGATGCGAAAATAGGTCCATCTTTCGATGCGGCGGTACGGTACTTCGTTTACCCAGACAGCTTCAAAAAAGGTGGCCGTGTCGATCTCGTGACGAATAGAGACCAGACTATGGTTGTCGCAAACCGATACGAGGAATGAAATCCGCAGTGGCGACAATGAGGGCGCAAAGTACACGTCCTCTCCTCACCCCACCAACCGTAACAATTCCCTGGGCGCCTCCTCGTCCTTGATTGGTGTATTGCAGCAGATGCGGAACATAGTGGCGCGGTAGAGACTGAGAAAGCGGGGGGTAGGAAGAACAATCAATTTGTGATGAGATATTAGGTGCTCGCTTTATGGAGGCTCCATGCCAGTTGGCTTTAGAACAGGCTCTAGTTTCGATCCCCTGCGATTGAATTGGGATGGTTCTGGTCCGCGTCCACTACCATGGACCGCTTGGTATCCGACAGACGAGAAGTCGTCCGCTCATCCTCTCGTCGAGAAATCCTGGTTCAGGAAACAACCCGTTGGTGTCAACGCGCAGATAGCGCATGCGGACGGGACGTTGCCGCTTGTTCTATTGTCGCACGGAACAGGCTCCACAGCCGCTGGTTTGGAATGGCTTGGCTTCCGGCTGGCCGAGCAGGGCTTTGTCGCGTT
This sequence comes from Gillisella vitis, assembly GCF_021559775.1. GTDB lineage: Bacteria > Pseudomonadota > Alphaproteobacteria > Rhizobiales > Rhizobiaceae > Allorhizobium > Allorhizobium ampelinum. The sequence goes on from NZ_CP056047.1 coordinate 2,752,217, forward strand.
AGCGGTGAACCACCACGGACATACGGCCTTCGAACCTTTTCGCGCAGAAGGGTTCCTCTGCATGTGGGAGCGCGCGAAAGACCTGACAGCTATTCTCGACGACCCCAATTGGCGCAACGAACTAAGAGTCGAAACCGGCGATCAAATTTTCGCTGCGGGCTTCTCAGCCGGAGCGTATACGGCACTTTTACTGTCTGGAGCGCGTATCGCATTTTCACAGTTCGAGCCCGACAACCCGGAAAAGAGTCCGATCCGTGGGCCGCGAGAATTTCCAAACCTCGCCGATAAACTGCCGAAACTCTTTAAAAACCCGGTTTTTCGAAGGTCTTGGGAGCAAAGGCGCTCAGATTTTTCGGATCGCAGAATCCGCGCGGCATTCGCAATTGCTCCGGGTCGTTCCGTGCTGGGTTTCTCTCAGGATAGTCTTCAGGCTATCAACAAACCTGTCCATCTGATAGGCGGTGACGAAGACACTGTTGCGCCACCAGACCAGTGCTGCAAATGGCTGTTCCAAAATATTCCGGACTGTAGATATGAGATTTTGACGGGAGGTGTCGGTCATTACACCTTCCTCCCAGAAGGATCTGAGATAGGACGAGAAGCTGCACCTGAACTGTTTATGGATGGAGCAGGGTTAGACCGAACCGCAATCCACGATTACGCTGCAACATTGGCCGCAGAATTCTTCAGGTCAACATAGATTGGAAACTATTAAAAGGCCCTTCGGGCTATGTGGCATAGCAATAGCGCCGCCAGGCGAGATCCTCAACGACCCTGTCATTTCTCACGCAACCAACCCCAACAACTCCCTCGCCGCAGCCTCATCCGTAATCAGCGTGTTGCACCCGATGCGCCGCATGGTGGCGCGGATGGCGATGGCCCGATGCGCACCGCCGGAGGCGATGACGATGTGCTTGGCTTTTTTCAGCGTGTCGAGATTAACCGACATGACCCGCTGGTTGATCGGGTGATCCACGGAGCGGCCCTCGGCATCGAGGAAGTTGAACATGGTGTCGCAGACGCAGCCAGCCTCGATCAGTTCGTTCAGCGTGGCGCGGCTGATGAAGCCTTCCGACAGCGAGGTGGATTGCGGGCGGATGTCGCCGCAGGAGACCACGGCGAGGTCGAGGTTTTCGGCGAGGTCATAGAGGGTTTTCAACCCGCAATCCTCAATCAGCGCCCGTTTGGTGGCAACGCTATCGACCAGCAACGGGGCGAGGAACATATAGCATTCCGCCCCGAGCTGGCTGGCCAGCCGCCATGTATAGTCGATGGGATTGGTCTGGTGGACGGCGACAATGCCGCCCAGCAGCGAGACGACCTTGCAATTTTCCCGGCGCGGCGGGCGAAAACCAGCCAGCGACGCCGTCATGGTGCGGCCCCAGCCGACGCCGATGGTCGCATTGTCAGTCACCACTTCGGTCAGGAATTGGCCAAGCGCCAGGCCGACGGCGCGGGCGATGCCTTCGGCATCCTGCCCGGCAGAGGACGGCACGACCACGGCTTCATCCAGGCCGAAGGCCTTTTCCAGTTTCACGGCCAGTTCGACGCAATCGTCGATGCCCTCAGCAATCCAGATCTGCACTTCGGAACGCTTCAACGCCTCATCCAGCAGCCGGATCACCGTCGAGCGGCTGATGCCGAGGCGTTCGGCCACATCCTTCTGGGTCAGGCCCTGGTTATAATAGAGCCAGGCAGCCCGAAGCCGCAGCGATGCTGCCTCCGAATAGCTGCTCTGGGTCTCCCGGCGAAGCTTGACCACGATGCGAATTGTCCCCTGTTTTCCGTCTCCTGACTATCGCAAGCCATGCAACATTTGTCAAATCCAACGGACAAATGTCTTGACTTAATGCCCCTCCATAACGATATTCAGATCAAAGGACAGAGGATATGGTCCCCAGGTCGCAAAGACGTGTTGGAACGCAAATGCCCGTCCAGTGTTCATTTAATATGTGACATGAAGGAATTGCCTGATGACTTCGAAACTCGAACAGCTTCGCGCCATGACCACGGTTGTCGCCGATACCGGTGACATTGAGGCCGTAACCCGCCTGAAGCCGGTGGATTGCACCACCAACCCGACAATCGTGCTGAAAGCCTTGGGCACCGACATGTTTGCCGATGCCTTCGAAGAGGCGATCAAATGGGGCAAGGCCAAGGGCGGCGCCTCTGATGCCGTGACCGAGGCGATTGCCGACCGGCTGGCGATTTCGGTGGGTGCGGCGCTTGCCAAGATCGTTCCGGGCCGCGTCTCGACCGAAGTGGATGCTGATCTGTCCTTCGATACGCAGGCCTCGCTCAACAAGGCGCGGGCCATCATTGCGCAATATAAGGAACGCGGCATCGAGAAGGATCGCATCCTGATCAAGCTCGCCTCCACCTGGGAAGGCATTCGCGCCGCCGAAGTGCTGCAAAAGGAAGGCATCGACTGCAACCTGACCCTGCTGTTTTCCAAGGCTCAGGCGATTGCCTGCGCCGAAGCCAAGGTGTTCCTGATTTCACCTTTCGTTGGCCGCATTCTGGATTGGTACAAGAAATCGACCGGCGAGAACTACACCTCTGAGACCGATCCGGGCGTGGTGTCGGTGCGCCAGATCTATAATTTCTACAAGGTCAATGGCATCGAAACCATTGTCATGGGCGCGTCGTTCCGCAATGCGGGCGAGATCGAAGCTTTGGCTGGTTGCGACCGCTTGACGATCAGCCCGGCGCTGCTGGATGAGCTGGATGCGGCCACCGGCGATCTGCCGCGCGTGCTGTCACCTGAAAAGACCACGCCCGATCCGCTGGTGTCGCTGGATGAAAAGGCGTTCCGTTGGGCGCTGAACGAAGATGCCATGGCGACGGAAAAACTGTCGGAAGGCATTCGCGCCTTCGCCAAGGATCTCGGCACCCTGCGCGGCATGGTGGCAAAGAAACTGGCCGCCTGATTTCGACGATATCTTGAGGAAAAGGGCGCGGCAAAGGCTGCGCCCTTTTTTGTTAAAGTAAAACCTCACTCATCGCTATTGCCGCCCGCCCCGCTTTGGCTATTGCCGAACGGATTGGCATAGCCGCTGCCATTGTTCTGCCAGCCGGAACCTTGTCCGCCCTGGCCTTTGCCTCCTTGGCCTTTACCCCCCTGGCCTTTACCAACAGGCAATTCAATCACCGGATCGACCGGCACGCCGCCAATCATCCCCGGCGGGTCGCCGCCGGTCTTGAGGACATAGCGTCCATCCACCCAGCCGCTGATGCGCGGACGGTCCACCGTGGCGATCCGGCACCAATAGCCGCCCCGGCTTTCCATGCAGTTCTGCATATCAACAGGCGTGCCTTCGGTCAGCGCGTGAATGATGCGGAAATTCGGGCCTGCACCCGACAGAACCGGCAATTGCTGGCCGGGCTTGAGGCCGGTGACATGCCAGAGATAGGGATCGGGGAAATCCATTCCGCCTGGTGCGCCATTCCCCTGACCATTGACAGAAGGTGCCGGGATCACCGTCTGGCTGAAGGCTGGCATGGCGGAAAATACCAGGAAAAACGCCAGCATGCTGCGCCCGGTCATTCGGCTCAAAAGCCTGCGGCTGAGACTGGCTGCTGGAGGCATGGCATTCTCCTGTTGCTGGAAAAGGCCTGCTGGCCTTTCTGTGGGCGGTGACGCGCCACGTTTTCACGGTCACATGGTCTTACCCGATGATCCGTTAAATTCAGGTGGACACTCAGTTCGGAAAAAGTGGCTACCCCTGTGCAATGATGTTTATGATTGATTTCGACTGTAAATAAGCTTCAGGCGTTGTTTTCGTTCCCCGATGATGACAAGGTAGGGTCTTCGCGCTACCCGCACTCCCCCGTTGGTTTACTGGCTTCGTCTCTCTTCGATGGCCCTTTTCTCCGTTTGTTGACATGATGAAATCGACTTCGCTTGGCTATGTCTTTGCCTTTGCCGCTTATACGGTATTTTCCATGCAGGATGGTATTTCCAAGCATCTGGGCGATAGCTATTCGCCGGTCGTGGTCGCCACCGTGCGCTATTGGGCCTTCGCGATCTTCGCGCTCATTCTGGCCGCCCGCAGCCGCAATGGTCTGGTCGCGGCAGTCAAAACCAAACGGCCTATCCTGCAAATCCTGCGGGGCCTGTTGCTGGGTGCGCAGATCCTGGTGTCGATTGCTGCCTTTCACTATGTCGGGCTTGCCCAATCACAGGCAATCTTCGCCGCCGGGCCGATTTTCGTGGCGCTGCTGTCGGTGCCACTGCTGGGCGAACAGGTGGGCTGGCGGCGCTGGACGGCGATCCTGGTCGGCATGCTCGGCGTGGTGCTGATCCTTTCGCCGGGCTCAGGCAGTTTCAGCCTGATGGTGGCGCTGCCACTGTTCTGCGCGCTTTCAGGGGCTTTTTACGGCATTCTGACGCGGCTTGTCAGCCGTGATGATCCGCCCGTCACCAGCTTTTTCTATATGTGCATGGTCGGCTTTGTCGGGGCCAATTGCATGGCACCATTTTTCCTGGCCCCGATTGCCAGACAGGATTGGTTCTGGATGTTAGCGCTGTGCTGTACCGGCATTGCCGGGCATTTTTCGCTCATCAAGGCCTATGAGCATTTGAATGCCGTGGTGCTGCAACCGATTGCCTATTACCAGCTTGTCTTAGGCTCAATCATCGCGGTGACGGTGTTTGGCGAAAGCCTGACCCGCAATATGGTGCTGGGCTCGGTCATCGTGGTGGGAGCGGGTCTGTTTACGGTTTGGCGCGAACAGGTGGTGGCGCGGCGAAAAGCGCTTGAGGTTCAATCTATTGCAGAACCTGCTTCTTAACTAAACTTCATACGGGAACTGATTACACCCTCATTAACCGTGGTTGCGAATATACGACGATAAAGAAAAACGAATATACCCAATTAAGCCTTCGGCAACAGGAAACTCCTAAAACTAGGGGGTGTTTTGCGTTTGTGGAGTGGGCCATGGGATATCGTGTGTCGTGAAGCTATTGCCAGGCAAAATCCATTTGTCGCGCAAGCTCCTGCTGATCGTCGGCGGCGTCGCGGTCCTGTGTGGCGCCACGGGTTCGGCTGCCGTCTATATCGGCCGTGATGCCCTGCTCGGGCCATCCTATAGCGAGGTCAACGGCCTGACCTGCATGGAACTGCAATCAGCCACCATCAAGCGCAAGGACCGGCTGTGGGTGCGCAAATATGTCACCACGGACGCAACCGATGGCGTGACCCGCATCAAGACCGCGCTGCGCATCGCCAAATCCGTTGCCGAGACGGAAAAACCAGATCTCGTTCAGGTCGTGGTGCTCGATCAAAAGGGGCCAAAGGACCAGTCCGACATTCGTGGCCGCGCGATTGGCGCCGATGTCATTTATATTCCCAATCCTGCCCAACTGGCCGAAACCGCGCAGATGCAGAGCCTGACGGCGCGCTATGTCGACAAACCGGCCAATGGCAATGGCGATTTTTACGGCGAGCGCGTGGAAATGCCGCTGGCCGACGCAAGCACCATGATGGCCAAGCTGACGGACACCGCCCCTTGCGAAAAGCCGGTCCTTGCCACGCCCGAAGGCGAAGGCAAGAAAGAAGGTGGCCACGCGAAAGAAGATGGACACGCCAAGGAAAAACCCAAGGAAGGGCAGAGCTCGCATGGCGAGGCAGCGCATGGTGAGGTGGCACATGGTGAGGCGGCTCCAGCCGAGGCTCATGGCAGCGAAGCCCCAGCTGAGGAAAAGCCCGGCTTGATCGCCTCGCTTAAAGGCATGATTTTCGGCGCTGAAGAGAAACCGGCAGCACCGGCACATGACGCCGCCCCGGCTGCCGATGCTGAGGAGGTCAGCCACTCCGACAACGCGGCCCCTCACCAGGCCAATGCCGACAAAGCGCCCACTCAACAGCAAGGTGTTGAACACGCAGGTAGCGAAAAGGCAGGAGAACCCGTTACGGCACCCGCGTCACCCGCACCATCACCTATTCCTGCGGCAACATCGCCAGTGGCCGCAGCCGATCCGACGCCACAGACCGTGGAGAGTAAGGGCTGGCTGAGTTCGATCAAATCCATGGTCACAGGCACAGATAAGCCGACGGCAGAAACCACTGCGAAAGCCGAGGCGCAGAGTGATTCAAAACCGCTGGTGACAGAGCCTAGCGCCACGCCCTCGGTTCTGCCACGCGGAATTTCACTGCGATAAAGACGACAGCATCGGGGAGAAATAGCATCGTGCAGAAAACGAATCGGCACGATGCTATAGAGCTTTTCAGCCTCGCTGCTTGACCGGCGCTATCAATCGACCTTGGCGCGTCGCGCCGGGAAGAGAATAATGTCACGGATCGAAGGCGCATTGGTCAGCAGCATGATCAGGCGATCGACGCCAATGCCAAGTCCACCGGCTGGCGGCATGCCCTGGTCAATGGCATCGAGGAATTCGTCGTCGAGCTGCTTGTCCTTTTCGCCACGGGCATGGGCCTGTTCGAGCTGCTCAACCATGCGCTTGCGCTGTTCTTCCGGATCGTTCAGCTCGGAAAAGGCATTGCCGATTTCCCAGGCGTTGCAATAGGTCTCAAACCGTTCGACCAGGCGCGGCTCGCCCGGCACTTCCTTGGCAAACGGCGAGATGTCCTTGGGGAAATGCGTCACATGGCTTGGCTGGATCAGCGTGCCCTCGACCTTTTCTTCAAAGATGAAGGACAGACATTCGCCCCAGGTCCAATCCTTCTCGACCGCAAACCCGGCAGCCTTGGCCGCCGCGCGGGCTTCTTCATCGGTCTTGATGGCCAGGAAATCGATGCCCGTGACCTCCTTGACGGCATCCGGCATAGGCACGCGCTTGAACGGACCTTTGAAGGAGATTTCCTTGTCGCCAAAGGCAAATTCGGTCGAGCCATGAATGCGCATGGCGAGGTCGGCAAACAGGCGCTCGACCAGATCCATCACGTCTTCGTAGTCGGCATAGGCCCAGTAGCATTCCATCATGGTGAATTCTGGATTGTGCCGGGTGGACACGCCTTCATTGCGGAAGTTGCGGTTGATTTCGAAAATCTTGTCGGCAAGGCCAGAGACCAGCGTACGCTTGAGGAACAGTTCCGGCGCAATGCGCAGATACATGTCCTGCTTCAGCGTGTTGTGATGGGTCTTGAACGGATCGGCAGATGCTCCACCATAGACGGATTGCAGCATGGGGGTTTCCACCTCCATGAAGCCATCGTTTTCCATGAAACGGCGGATGCCCGAGACGATCTTGGAGCGCTGCTGGAAGCGCAGCTTGGATTCGTCATTGGTGAGAATGTCGAGATGGCGCTTGCGATAGCGCACTTCGATATCCGTCACGCCGTGATATTTCTCCGGCATCGGCAACAAAGTCTTGGTCAGCATGGTGATGGTTTCGGCGTTAATCGTCAGCTCACCGCGCTTGGTGCGGCGCACCTGACCGGTCACGCCAACAATATCGCCCAGATCGATCATCGGCAGCATGGCGCGGGCCGCTTCCGGGGTCATATCCTTGTGGCTGAAGATCTGGATTTTGCCCGAGGCATCGCGCAGGTCCATGAACATGCCGGAATTGCGCGAGGAATAAATGCGGCCTGCAACCGTAACCGTATCGCCCGATTCCGTATCCGGTGCCAGATCCGCATATTTTTCGGCCAGTTCAGCCGTGGTGGCGGTACGGTGGAAGTGAGCTGGATAGACATCGCCGATCTGCTGGCGCAGCAGCGCCAGTTTCTGGCGGCGCACCTCGGTGGCGTCGGAGGAAAGGGCGGTTTCGGTGTTTGCTTCGGTCATTGGTTCGCCTATCGGGCACGAAATTCTTGGATCAATTGTGGAGCATAGCGGCTGAAAACGGCTATGATAAGCCCTCCCTCATAAAGGGGGAGAGCTTTAGCTGTCGGCCGCGCCAGCCATGGAGGTCAAGACCTGAATGGCCACCTTGAGGCGCTGGCGCACCACGGAACGGCCCAGCAGCGCCATGCTGTCGAAGAGCGGCAGCGACCGCTGGCTGCCGGAAACGGCAACGAAGAGCGGTGGGGTGACGACGCGGAGCTTTTTGCCCAACCGGTCGGCAATGGCCCGCAGTTCTTCCTCAATGGTCGCCACGTTCCATTCCAGGATCTTTTCCAGATCGGTTTGAACGGTGGTGACGATCTCAAGCGTTTCCGCCGGGCTGGTTTTCAACCCGCCGAAGGAAGCAGGCGTCAGGCCGACATCATTGGCCAGCAGAAAGCCTGCCAGCGGCGGCAATTCGCCAAGCTTGGTGATCCGGCTCTGAGCGAGCTTCAGGCCTTCCGTCAGCCGGTCATTTTCGCTGGCCCAGGTCAGAACGCGGCCTAAGAATTCGTCCGGCATCAGCTTTTCGCGCAGCCAGCGTCCATTCAGCCAATCGAGCTTCTGGATATCGAAGATCGCGCCCGCCTTGGAGAGATTGTCGGGGTCAAACTTGGCGATCAGCTCGTCCATCGTCAACAGCTCTTCGCCTTCGGCGATCTGCATGAAGAACAGGCCAAGGAAATTCATCAGCGCTTCGGGCAGGTAGCCAAGGGCGGAATAATAGGAAATCGAGGTCGGGTTCTTGCGCTTCGACAACTTGGATTTGTCGGCATTGCGCATCAGGCTGAGATGCATGAACACCGGCGGTTCAAGACCGAGATATTTGTAGATCAGGATATGCTTCGGCACGGAGGCCAGCCATTCCTCACCGCGCGCCACATGGGTGATCTTCATCAGGTGGTCATCAACCACATTGGCCATGTGATAGGTCGGCATGCCATCGGCCTTCAACAGAACCTGCATGTCGACGCTTTCCCACGGGATCGACACGTCGCCATAGACGCCGTCATGGAAATCACAGGAGCCTTCGGTTGGGATTTTCAGGCGCACGACATGCGGTTCGCCTGCGGCAACGCGCGCATCGACTTCTTCCGCCTTCAAATGCAAGCAGAGACCATCATAACCGGGCGGCTTGCCCGCCGCGCGCTGCGCCTCGCGCATCTGGTCCAGCCGGGCGGGCGTGCAGAAACAGCGGAACGCATTGCCCTCAGTCACCATCTTGTCGACGAACGGACGGTAGGTGTCCTTGCGCTCGGACTGGCGATAAGGACCGTAGGGACCGCCAACATCCGGGCCTTCGGCCCAGGTCAGGCCGGTCCATTTCAGCGCGTCCAGCACTTTCTGTTCAAACTCCGCCGTCGAGCGGGTCGCATCGGTATCTTCGATGCGCAGAATGAATTCGCCACCATGTTTCTTGGCAAACAGATAGTTGAACAGCGCGATATAGGCTGTGCCGACATGCGGTTCACCGGTGGGAGAAGGAGCGATACGGACGCGGACGCCGGAAGTGGTCATGATTTTGCTCGTGGTCATGGAGGCGAGGATCGGGCAGAGCCAAGCCATCGCATTTTGATGATCTGGACGCGGTGAAAGCCACGCTCAAGGCAGGCTTCCAGCGATAATCCTTTGGCTGGCCTTAGGCCATATCTAAGGCCAAGCGTCAAGGAAAACCCAAGCATCGGCGGGAACGCATAGGCCGGTGACAGAGGATTTTGAAAAAGATTGCGAAAAAAATCAGATTGGGCGGAACCATTTCCGGCGTTGCCCGTTAGGAGTGCAGGAAAGCGGCTGTGAATCCCGCGAACCTAAAACCCCCGTCCCCCGCTTGAAAGCCTGCGTTCCGCCAACGCAGGCTTTCGGCATTTCAGGCCCTCTACATTTCAGGCCCCGCTGAGCCATGGCTATTTCAATGGCCAGACCACGATCAGTGCCGGGATAGCAACAAGAATGATCAACAGCGAGAGCGGCAGACCAAGGCGCGGATAATCACTGAATTTATAGCCGCCCGGCCCCATCACCAACGTGTTGCATTGATGACCGATCGGGGTCAGGAAATCACAACCGGCGCCAATTGCCACCGCCATCAGAAAGGCGTCAGGCCGGAAGCCGAGATTATGGGCAAAGCTGGCGGCAATCGGCGCCATGACCAGAACCGTCGCGGCATTGTTGAGAAACGGCGTTACTGCCATGGCAGTCACCAGGATCAGCGCCAGCGCACCGTAAGGTGGCAGCCCATGGGCAACATGGCCGAGCCAAGCCGCGATCACATCCGTTCCACCGGTACTGCGCAAGGTATCGCTGACCGGGATCAGTGCCGCCAGCATGACAAGGATCGGGCCATCGACGGCCTGGTAGAAATCGTTGAGCGGAATGACCCGGAACACCACCATCGCCAGGGCAGCGGCAAAGAAGGCAACCGGCACCGGTGCAAGGCCAAGCGCCGTCGATCCCATCGCCGCAATCAGGATCAGCACCGGGATAAGCGCGCTGCGGCTGGTGCCGAGCAGGATTTCGCGCTCGGCCAGCGGCAGGCAATCCAGGGTCTGCAACGCGGCTGGCAGCGCGGTGCGTCGCCCCTGGAGCACGACGACATCGCCAGCGCGCAAGGCCACATGCGCCAGCCGCTCCTTCAGCCGCTTGCCGCGGCGGCTAACGGCCAGGAGGTTGATGCCATAGGTATTGAACAGCGAAACATCGCGGGCCGTCAGGCCTTCCAACGGCGACCCCGGCCCGACCACCGCCTCGATGGCAGTGATTTCACCGCCCGAACCGATCTCCCGGCCCGACAGTTTCAAGCCGGATTGGCTGACCAGCCGGTCAAGCGCATCGGATGGCCCCTCCAGCAGCAATGTGTCCTGCTCTTTCAACACCATATCTGGGAAAGGCGAAATACGGCTGTGGCCACGTAGGATGGCGGTGGCGATCACTTCGCCGGCGGTGGTTTTCAACAGATCGCGCAGCGGCTTGCCTGTTAGTGCGGAGCCTTCGGGCAGGGTCGCCTCGGTGGAGAAATTGGAATTGCCGAGTGCTTCCTGCAAGGTCGGGTTCTGGTTCTGGCGCTTGGGCACCAACCAATAGAACAGCATCAGGAAAATCACGCCCGCCACCGCCAGAATGGCACCAACAGGTGTAAAATCGAACATGGTGAATGGCGTACCGGTCAGTTCACCGCGCAGCTTGGACACGACGATATTGGGTGAGGTGCCGATCTGGGTCATCAACCCGCCCAGAAGCGCACCGAACGCCATCGGCATCAGGAAGGCGGAGACCGGCGTCCCTGACTTCTTCGAGAACTGGAACGCGACCGGCATCATGATGGCCAGCGCGCCGATATTCTTGATGAAGGCCGACAGCACTGTCACCGTCAGCACCAGAAGCAGTATCTGGGCGCGCATTGATGTCAGGTTGGGGAAGAAGCGTTTGATGGCGGCATCGACCAGACCCGACCGCGCCACCCCGGCGCTAACCACCAGGGCACTGCCGACGATGATAACGATATCGTCACTGAACCCGGAAAAAGCCTTATCGGCTGGCACAAGGCCAAGAGCAACGGCCGCCAGAAGGGTCAGCCCCGCCACCACATCGTAGCGGATACGGTCCCACATGAAGGCAACCATCATCAGGCCGATGACGGAGAAAGCCAAAATCTGTTGAGTCGTCATGCATGTCCGGATCGGTCAGAGTTGGGCTCAAAAGGCTTGAAGTGCCGGTTTGTTCCTTACCGTTGCGCCGTCGCTCCGCCACCATGCACTCTTTGAGAGTAGCATGCACAGGAAACGACGGCATCAACGCGACTGTGACATTTCATAATTCGAGCATGATGATCAAGTCTACAGCCTTTAGGTTACCTTCGCCTTCAGGCAACCTTGGCCAATAGCTTTTCTTCCAGCCGTGCCAGAATATCCTTGCAGACGGCATCTTCTTTTTCGACGCCGTGCATGAGGATCTCACGGGCCGCTTCGACATCGGAGGGATCGGCGTAATAGGCGTGGAATTCGCCCAGCACCGCATAGGCCGCCATTTCGCCAGCCTCGACAGCCAGTTCCAGCATATTTTGCGCGCCATCGAGATCAACGATGCCACCAATGCCCTTCATGCGGAACCGTCCCAGATTGACCATGGCGAGGGCATGACCGTTTTCAGCCGCCATTTCAAACCAGATCCGCGCCTGGTTGAGATCGCCCTCCCCTTCGCCTGCACCGGTCGCGGCAACCACCGCCATCTGGAACTGCGCGGCGACATCGCCCTTCAGCGCGGCCTTTTCAAGCCACATCACCGCTTCCACCGAACTGGCCTTGACGTCGATGCCATGGCGATAACGCCGCTCCAGATCACGGCAGGCGCGCCTGTCGCCCATGCGGCCAAGCGCCGTCAGCCAGCGCACGCCCCGGGCGCGGTCCCGCTCGGGATAGGCTTCGTGGAGATAATATTTCGCCAGCTCCTCGATAGAGGAGCGGTAGCCCTTGGCGGCAGCGGCGCTGAGCAAGCGCAGTGCCTTCTCCTCGTCGGGTGCGGTGCCAAGGCCATTCAAATATTGCATGGCAAGGTAATGGCGCGCCGTACTATTGCCGGCCGCCGCCGCATATTTGAAGTATGGCAGGGCGCGGGCATAATCCACCTCGCCCAAATGCCCCCCGGCAAGCAGCGTTCCCATGCCCAGATGCGCCCGGACATTGCCAGCTGTCACCGCTGGCTCATAACAGACCAGTGCCGTGTGCGGATCGACCTCGCCGCCAATGCCGGACGCCAGAAGATAACCGGCCAGCGCCGAACCATCGACATTGCCGTGCTCATGAGCGCGAAGCGCATAGTCACGGGCCAGTTCGGGCTCGCAAACCAGCTGCATGACATCGCCATAAAGTCGCATAGCCGCCGGAGACGCCGGCATGTCCTGACGCGGTGAAATCAGATAGAGCCGGGCCGTCAGGGCCATGGCACCGACATGCCCCGCATCGGCGGCATAGCGCGCCAACCGGCGGGCCTCGGCCAGATCGGAAATCACCCCGCGCCCCGTTTCATATAGCCGCGCCAGTTCATAGGATGCCCCGACATGGCCGCCCTTGGCCGCCTTGCGTAGGGCGCTTGCGGCCAGCGGCATTCGGCCCGCCCCAAGCTTCTTCATGCCATGGCGATAAGCCTGCCGGATTGCCGCGCCTCGGACAAAAAAGGGCACAAAAGACAGCAATTGCTTCATGGTTCGCGCATTCCCTCGCTCACGACCGGCACAACCCGGTCAAACAGATAGGCCGCCACAGTCTGGTCGCCAACAACCACGTCCGTCACCAGCGTCATCCCGGCAATCAGATTGAAATCGGCCGGATTACTTTTCAGATGCGGGTCGTCAATGGTGATCTTGGCAATATAGAATGTCCGCTCGGATGCGCCTTGCGCAGCCGCGCCATCGCCGCGCGAGACTTTCAGACTGTCGGGGCTGACCGCCCGAACCGTACCGCGCAAGCCGCCATAGCGGGCAAAAGGCCAGGCATCCAGCTTGATATCGACCGGCTGGCCAACTTTGATAAAGCCCTGGTCCTGAGTGGAGATTTCCGTTTCCACTTCAAGCCGTGCTGCCTTCGGTACCAGAACGAACATTTTCTGTGCCGTCTGCGCCACCGATCCAATGGAAATATCGCCGATCTGAAGCACGGTTGCGTCTTCGGGCGCCTTCAATTCGATCAGGTCGGAACGCTTATCGGCCTTGTTAAGCTCCTCGATGGCCGCATTCAACGCCACCTGCTGCTTGACAAGCTGACCCATGGCGTCGGAGCGCCATTGCTGGGCCTGATCTTCCATCTGCGATTGCACCGATTGAATGTCATGGGCGCCGCTTTCCAGCTTGCCCTCGACTTCGCGGATCGTGCCGGTGACTTCCAGCACCCAGTCCTTGGCCTTCAGGCCATCGGCTCTCGATGCATATTTCTTCTCGACCAGCGCGCTTTTCATCGCCTCGCTTTCCTCGCTCAGCGACAGGCGCTGGCGATTGACAGTGAGTTCCTGCTGCAATTGGGCTTGCGTGGTTTGTAGCGAAGAGATCTTCGCCTTGAAGGTTGACATCGACGCTTCATATTGCGACCGGCGGGCTTCAAAGAACCGGCGCTGCAATTTGCCGAAACTATCGCCGTCGCGCGGCTGGTAATCACGCCCGTCGATTTCCGCCTTCAGCCGCTCGACTTCCGCCGAAAGGCTGGCCATCTGCCGGCTGGCCGTGGTCTGGTCGGCACGCGAAAAGGTCGGGTCGAGCGTGGCCAGCAATTGCCCCGCCTTCACATCCTGGCCTTCGCGCACCAGGATTTCTCGAACGATAGAGGTTTCCAGCGGCTGTACCACGGTATTGGGCGCTTCCGAGGCGACACGACCGCGTGCAGTTACCACCCGCTCGACCGGCATGAACACCGACAGCAGGATAGCGCTGGTGATCAGAGCCGCCACCGTGGCAATCGTCATCCGCGCCGATTTGGGCGGGGTGCGGTGCAGGATGCTGGCGCTTTCGGACAGGAATTCCGCTGTCGTGCGGACCGCGTAACGATGCTCGTCAGGCGACAGCGTCAAGGTTTTCGTCATGGTCTTTTCCCGTCGTCAGGTGGCGGTTCTGCTGGTTCCAAAGGTGGCGGTAATCGCCGGAGCGGCGCAGCAGATCGTGATGGGTGCCGCTGTCCTTCAGCTGGCCGCGATCCAGAACCAGGATCTGGTCGCAATCGACAAGCGAGGACAGACGGTGCGAAATCATCAGCACGGTGCGGCCTTCGGCAATGCGCTTCAGGTTGCGCAGAATGATCGCTTCGCTTTCCGGATCGAGCGCGCTGGTGGCCTCGTCGAAGATCAGGATCGGCGGGTTGACGATCAACGCCCGGGCAATTGCCAACCGCTGCTTCTGACCGCCGGAGAGATTGCTGGCATGTTCTTCCAGCATCGTGTCATAGCCGCGCGGCAGACGTTCGATAAATTCATCAGCACCGGCCAGTTGTGCCGCCTCGATCATTTCCTCAGGCGAGGCATCCGGCTTGGCGATCAGGATATTGTCACGGATCGTGCCGCGAAACAGGAAGCTTTCCTGAAGCACAACGCCGACATTGGTGCGCAGATGATAGAGATCGACTTCCTTCAGCTCGACGCCATCGAGACGGATCAACCCGGAATAGCTCTGATGCAGACCCTGCAACAGCCGCGTCACCGTGGTCTTGCCCGAGCCGCTACGGCCCATCAGCCCGACGATATTGCCCGGCTTGACGTGAAAATTGATGGCGTTGAGCGCTGGCAACGAGGTGCCTGCATAGGCAAAGCGCACATCCTCAAAGCTGATCCGGCCGGAAAATTCGGGGCGCACCCCGTGTTCGCGGCGCGGTTCCGGTTCGGCATTGATAACGGAGGCGACCTGGCGCAGCGCACCGCGCGCCTCTTCCATCTGTTGCATCATGCCAGCCATCTGCACCAGCGGCTGGGTGGCGCGCATGGCAATCATTGTAAAGGCCACCAGCGTTCCGGTCATGACCGTATGCTCGTTGACGATGACCAGATAAGCGCCAATCAGCAAAGAACCGGCATAGATCAGCTTTTCCAGAGGGGCCAGCAAGGTCTGCGGCTGGTTGGCCAAAAACAGCAGGTTGGTCTGATTATTGACCGCTTCGGCGACTTTCTGGTCCCATTCGCGCCGCTTGCGGCCTTCAAGTGCCAGAGATTTCACCGTGCGGATGCCGTTGATCATCTCGATCAGCATGGCGGTGCGGCGGTGTTCGCTGCCCATCACCTGCGCATAGGCACGGCGGATCGGCTTCATATAGATAAACAGTATCAGGCTCATCATCGCGCCGAGGCCCAGGACCCAGAAGGTCAGGCCGGGGCTAAGCAGGAACATGACAGGAATCAGCACGAACAGCGACAACATATCCAGCACCGAACCGAACAATTGGCCGGTGACGAAAGCCCTCAGCCGACGGGCCTCTCCCAGCCGATGGACAATGCCACCGGTGGCATTCTGCTCGAAGAATTCGATGGGAAGACGCGACAGCCGGTCAAAGATCATCAAGTTCAGCCGCACATCGATTTTGGCGGTGACGATGGCGGTGACGGTGCGGCGCATATAGCCAAGCAACATATCGAACAGCAGCACGACCAGAATGGCCGCAGCCATCAGCGTCAATGTCGAAAGGCGGTGATGCACCATGACCTTGTCGATCACCACCATGTAGAACAGCGAGGGTACCAGCGCCAGAACGCCGAGCGAAATGGCCGAAATGAACACGTCGCGCACCATGCGGCGGTCCTGCATCACCTGGGCCAGCAGCCAGTGAAAGCCAAACTCCTCGCGCGCACTTGCCTCGGTCATCTCCCGCTTCATCAGCAAGACATGGCCGCTCCAGTTTTCCGTCAGCCGCAATTCGTCAATCACAAACCGGGTGGCTTTCGAATCGGCGGGATCGCGAAACACCATACGCGGCGTCTGCGGATCATCGACGAAGTTTTCAAAGACAAGGAGCGACCCATCATTGAGCTGAATGACGGCGGCGACAGCACCTTCCATCTGGCTCAACAGCTTCCAGTTCATGCGGATCGGCTTGGCCTTTACCCCATGATCGCGGATGATTTCGGCCAGTTGCGGCAGAGAAAAGCAGTCCTCATCACCGTAATCGCGGCATAATTGCTCGACCGAGAGGGATAAGCCCAATTTTTGCGTGGCAAGAGCCAATGCAGCAAGAGCGGATCTGGCCTGCCCCTCATCCGCCAGATCTCTGTCTTCAGCATTCATCGACACACCTCATCATCCATCGCCGAAAGCACACATGGCGAGTTTTTCGTGAGGATCCGCCCTGCCCCACAAGCCGGGAACGGACCCATTCAACCCGACCGTAGAAGCCGAAGCTTTCGCCATGCTGGATTTTCGTGAATCCGCGTCGCAAACAGAAGCAATTCCCTTACCGTCGTTGATAACGCGGCCCACACTGTTCCAGCGCCTGGAAAAGCAGGTTAAGCTTTTGCAACCAGGGCGAATCGCCCTGAAAACCGCCAGGCTTGGAGATATGCTGCCCGTGACCCAGACGCCCAGACGGCCCGTGATTATCCATTGGGGCATATCCAGCTTTTTCGGCTGGGGCATTTACGGCCTCAACCTGGCGCTCAACTGGTCCACCGATCCGCAGCTGGAGCCGGTCACATCCTTTCCGTTGCAATCCGACCAGATCGTCGTCGATCCGTTGCGGCAACGCGCACTTGGCGGGTTTTTCCGGGCCAGCGCCGACCTTTCGAACCGCATCGCCGCCCAGAGCGAAAAGTCCCTGACGGTCAATACTCCGCTTCTCGCCGGGCTAGGCAATGATTTCACCATGTCGCCCGGCCCCAAAGGCGTGGCGCTTTCAGGCAGCCCGACGCTGGGCGTGGTGTTCTTTGAACTGCCGCAACTGTCGGAGGCCACGAAAGCCAGAGCGAAAGCATTTCCGCTGGTGATTGCCGGATCGAGCTGGAACGAAGAGATCATGCGCGCCCATGGCCTCACCAATGTCACCACCGTCATCCAAGGCATCGATCAGACGCTGTTTCACCCCGGCCCGCGCCAAGGCGTTCTGGCCGACCGCTTCCTGGTGTTTTCAGGCGGCAAGCTGGAATTGCGCAAGGGGCAGGATCTGGTGGTTGCCGCGTTTGCCCGGTTTGCCAAACGCCATCCCGAAGCCCTCTTGGTCTCCGCCTGGCACAGTCCCTGGCCACAATTTGCCCTGACGCTCAACCGGTCCGGCAAGGCCACCGCCATCACCACCAATGACAAGGGCGCCATCGATCAATCCGCCTGGATTGCCGCCAACGATATCGCTGCCCATCAGTTTCTTGATCTCGGTTCTGTCCCCAATGCGCTGATGGCACCGATCCTGCGCGAAATGGACGTGGCGGTCTTCCCCAACCGCTCCGAAGGCGGCACCAATCTGGTGGCGATGGAATGCATGGCTTGTGGCGTGCCGACGATTCTGTCGGCCAATACCGGTCATCTCGACCTGATCGACGGCGGCAATTGCTATGCGCTGGAACATCAGACCCCCGTTGCTGGCGAAGGCGCCGGCGTCGGCTCCGTGGCCGGGTGGGGAGAAAGCAGCGTCGATGAAATCGAAGAGGCGCTGGAGCGGGTCTGGCGCGACCGTAACGAAGCCCGCCGCCGTGGCGAGCGCGGCGCGGCGAAACTGGCTGGCTATACCTGGTCGCGCACGGCGGATGCGATGAAAAAGATCATCAGGACTTATTCGTAATCGCTTCGGCTAGCGACACCGCCTGTGCAATCGGGGCGGTAAAATCCCCCGCCTCGGTTTGGCGGCAAAGCTGCATGGACGGATACCAGGGCGTGGTGGCGCCCTCAGAACCCCAACGCCAATCCGGCACTTTCTTCAAAAGGCCGATGGTCGGTACGCCAAGGCTACCGGCCAGATGCAGCGGCGCGGTGCAGACCGAGACGAAGGCCGAAAGCTGGGTGAGGATGGCCGCCGTGTCGAGAAAGGCATCCGCTCCAGCATCGAAATCCGGACCTGGATGTTCCAGCGTGAAGGACAGGCCCGCCACCTTATAGCCCGACGGTGTCTCGGCGGGTTCCAATGCTGCTTCGTCAAGTTTTTGCAGGGCGATCAGCCGTGTACCGCCAAGGCTCGCAAAGGGCGATAACTGTTCGGGACCGGCAAGGCTGCGGCCTTTTTCCGCTGGTGACAGGGGATTGCCACGCCAGACAAAGCCCAGGGCTTTTTCGCCTTGTTTCAAATCAAGCCGTTCACGCCACAGCGAAACCCGCTCCGCCTGTGGCTGCAAATAGGCACGGGCTTTCGGCACGCTTCCCAGCGTCAATTTCAGCCGATGCGGCAGACCAAGCAACGGCACCTGAAAATCGATGGTCCCTGCTGGCGGGTTCTCTGCCTGTACCCGGTCAGCGCCCGGCACATCCGCCAGCAGCCCGACCAGCTTGTTTGGCACTTGCAGGATCACCTCGCCGCCAAGCGATTTGACCAGGGGTAGCAGCTTGACGAACTGGATCGTGTCGCCAAGCCCCTG
This sequence comes from Gillisella vitis, assembly GCF_021559775.1. GTDB lineage: Bacteria > Pseudomonadota > Alphaproteobacteria > Rhizobiales > Rhizobiaceae > Allorhizobium > Allorhizobium ampelinum. The sequence goes on from NZ_CP056047.1 coordinate 2,771,024, forward strand.
TTCCGCATGGACCAGCAGGCGTTTGCCTTGAAACGGTCGCCCGTTCCAATCGGCAATATCCGTGTGACGTGCTTCCCCCGGAAAGCCTTCGGCCTGCCAGCGCCATTCATACTCGGCAAAACCAGTGGTATAATCGAAAAGCCGCAGCAGGTTGAGGCCAAGGTTGTAATGAGCCTCGGCCGAGGTGGGATAGATTTCCAGCGCCTTGGACAGCAGCGCCATCGCCGCTTCCGCCTCGCCCAATTCGGACAGCGCATTGCCGAGATTGTGGAGCGCTATGCGGTTTTGCGGATCGAGTGCCAGCGCTTGCCGATAAGCGGTAATCGCTGCCGGATAATCATCGAGATCGGCATGCGTTACGCCGATATTGGCGTGACAGGCGGCATTGTCAGGTGCCAATTGCGCAGCGCGTTGATAAGCTTCCAGCGCATCCGGCTTGCGCCCGGCCTCACCAAGCGCATTGCCGAGATTGTACCAGATATCGCTTTCCTCAGGCGCAAGTCTGAGCGCCCTGGCATAAAGCGACAGTGATTGCGCCAGATCGCCGCGCGAGCGCTCCGCCGAGGCCAGCAATCTGAGCGCATCGACCTGGTCGGGCTCTTCCTCGAGAATGGCACGGTAATGAGCAATCGCCTCGTCCAACATCCCAGCCTTGTGCAGCTGAAAGGCCTGGATCAGCCTTTCGCCCGACGCAGTTTGGTTCGTCATGGCTTACGCTCCACCAGCCGCTTGAGGTCTTCTGCCACCGCCTTGGCCACACTTGCCCAATCGCCCGGTTGCGGTTGGCGAAACAGTTTCAGGCCCGGATACCAGGGGCTATCGTCTCGACCGGTCATCCAGCGCCAATCCGCACCGTATTTCAGCAGCGCAAAGCATGGCACGCCCAGCGATGCCGCAAGATGCAGAGTGGAGGTGCAGGAGGAAATCACCAGATCAAGCGCAGCAATCGCTGCCGCCGTCTCGCCGAAATCGCCAAGGTCTGACCCCGGCACCTGCATGGCCTTGGCAAACTCCAGACCGGCCATCTGTTCCAGCCCGTCCTTGAATTGCAGGCTGATGAAATGCGCTCCTTCGACAGCAAACAGTGGCTCCAGCGTTTTCAAGGGCGGTGAGCGCCCCTTGTCGGCGCGCGCGACCGGATTGCCCTGCCAGACCAGCCCGACCCGCAAAGCGTCACGATGCCCAAACCGCGCTTCCCAATCCGCCACCCGGCGGGGATCGGGCCGGAAATTGGCCGGTCCGGGCAAGGTTTCCAGCGTGGTTACAAAAATCAGCGGCAGGCTCATGATCGGCGCTTCGACATCGGCATCGTCAATGGCATCGACACCCTGGCGACGCAGGGTGATGTTGCGCCTCTCTACCACCAGCGTTGAAAACAGGCTGATCAGCGGCTCACGCAATTCCAGAATGACATGCCCGACCTTGAGAGCGGCTTGGCGCACGAAACGGGCAAACTGGATCTGGTCGCCCAACCCCTGTTCTCCGTGGATCAGCAGTACCTTGTCCGGCAGGGCCTCGCCGGTCCAGCGCGGCATGGGCAGCGAGCGCGCCACCATTTCGGCACCCTGCCAGCGCGTCTCGTAATCGCGAAAACCCTGCGGCAGATTGCCCGCCATCAAATGGGCATGCGCCCGGTCGATCAGGGTTTCGACATCGCCAGGCAGGAGATCCAGTGCAGTGTCCAGACTGGCGATTGCCTCCTCAACCCGGCCCATTTCGCGCAATGCATTGCCAAGCCCGCGATGGGCCTTGGACAGATCCGGGCGAAGCTGGATCGAGGCGCGGTAAGCCTCCAGCGCTTGCCCATAGCGGTCCGTGTCGCGCAAAAGATTGCCAAGCGTCATATAGGCTTCGGCGCTGGGGCTGGTCTCCAGGCTTTGGCGCAGGCAGGCCTCGGCCTCATCCTGCTTGCCGACGTGGCGAAGGGCTATGGCATAATTGGTCTGGAAGGTCGGTGTTGCAAGACCAAGGGCCGCCGCCCCCCGCAGCAGGACATAGCCGCGATGGTAATGCAGGCGCTCAACCGCCAGCCCGCCCAGCATATGCAGCGCCTCGGCCCGTGTTTCGTCCTCATGCAGCAGCGCCGCATAGGTCGCCTCGGCGGCAGTGACATTGCCGGCCATATGGGTGCGGATGGCGGCGGCCAATCGTTGCTGCGGACCCGGCTGGGCCGGAACGGCAACCACCGGCTCGGCGGCTTCAAACAGTTGCGCCCTGTCACCCTCGACCAGCCTGCCAAGCGCCTCGGCCACGCGCGAGACGACACCGGCAAAGGGTTCCGCTTCGACCTCATCGGCCACACGGCGAAACACCCGGCTTGCCGGATACCAGGGGCTATCGCTGCGGCCACGCAGCCAGCGCCATTCGGCATGCGACTTGAGGATCACCCAGGTCGGGCGGCCAAGCGCGCCAGCCAGATGCGCCACCGCCGTATCGGAGGTGATGACGAGATCGAGATTCATGATCATCGCTGCCGTATCGGCAAAGGCATCGGCACCACTGTCGAAATCTTCTGGCGGGCGCTCGACGGCAAAATCCACCATATCCAACTGTTCTTCGCCTGCCCCCTTTTGCAAGGCGATCAGGCGCACACCGTCGATGGCGGCAAGTGGCGCCAACACCTGCAAGGGAAAGCTGCGGCCCTTATCGACCTGTGGATCGGGATTGCCCTGCCAAACGAGGCCGACGCGGAAGCCAGGCTTTGCCGCAAGAAAGCCTGCCCAACGTCGCACGCGAAGCGGATCGGCAAACAGATAGGCGGGAAAAGCCGGGATCGTCTCGACGACTGTGCCGCAAAGCAGCGGCAAGCTCATCATGAAAACGTGGTAATCGAGCGGCGGGACGGGATCGCTTTCGCAGACAACGCCATCCACTCCCGGCACGGTTTGCAGCAGCGTGGCAATCTTGCGACGGCAGCCAATCATCACCTTGGCCGCGCCTTTTTCCTTCAGGAGCGCCACATAGCGGACGAACTGGAAAGCATCGCCAAAGCCCTGTTCGGCGAGAACCAGAATGGACTTGCCCGCCAGATCCTCCCCCTGCCAGACCGGTAGCCGGACGCGGGTGCGGTCTATGCCGAGGATTTCCACCAGGAAGCGACGCTCGTAAAGCGGCAGGCCACGGGCATAATCGCCCTCGTTCAGCAAACACATGCCCAGCGCCATTTCCGCATCGGCATAGCCGGGACGGGCCTCAATGGCCTTGCCAAAGGCCAGTATCGCCTCGTCTTCGCGGCCGGTATCCATCAGGCTGATGCCGAGATTGCTCCAGGATTCCGCATGGCCGGGCTTGGCAATCGCGCCCTGTCTCTGGATCCAGCAGGCCAGATCGGCATAGCCGTGATTGCGCTCCGCCACACCCAGATTGCTCCAGGCATCGGCATTGCCGGGGTCAAGCGTCAAAGCCTTTTCCCAGGCGCGGGCGGCGGCCTGCGGCTGTTTGGCTTTCAACAGAACAGCACCCAGCTGCACGTGATGCGAGGCCAGTTCCGGCTCAATCCGGCAGGCGCGTCGCAGAGCTTCCTCCGCCACGTTGAACCGGCCAAGCGCCAGCGCCGCCGCCGCATAAACCGACAGGGCGTGACCTGAGCGCGGCTGGGCTTTCAGCACCTCGCCTGCGCGGCGCAAGGCTGTTTCGGCATCACCCACCGACGTTTCGCGCCGGGCCAGCGCCAAAAGGCACGGTGCGTGACCGGTATCGTAGAGCAGCCCGTGGCGCAGCGCCCGCATCCCATCGGTCACAAGTCCCGCAGCATCGAGCGCAATGGCGAAATTGCTCCAGTGATCGCCAAGCGAGGGGCGGATCGCCACCGCGCGGGCGCAAAAGGGAATGGCCTGCCGCCCTGCCACCGATGAGCGCTCCCCTGCCTCCAGGCAGGCCATGCCAAGCAGATTGAGCACCCGCTCTCTTTGAAAATCCTGCGTCAGCACATGCCGGTAAAGCTGCACGGCCCGCCCATAATCGCGGTCCTGATGGCGCTTGATCGCCTCGTTCAATCCGTCACTGGCCTCAGCCGGCGCATCATCCGTGGCGCGACCAGCAAACAGCAGCACTTTCAGCTCATGCGCCACGTCCTGAAGCACCGGTTGCCATTGCCCCGCCTCCATCTGGCGAAACAGCCGCATGGTCGGGTACCAGTCGGTCAGAATGCCATCCATACCCCAGCGCCAGTCCGGGGCTTTCTTCAGCAACAGCCAGACCGGCCTGCCCAATGCGCCCGCAAGATGGGCAAGGGCCGTATCTGAGGTGATGACCAGATCCAGCGACGCCATCAAAGCTGCGGTATCGACAAAGGCATCGGGACCGTCATCCAGACCCGGAGCGGGGTGCAGCGCCAATCCCTCTGGTGCCGACTGATCGGCTCCCACCCCCTTTTGCAGGGAGATGATGTCAATTTCATCCGAAAACTCGGCAAGCGGCTGGAAGCACTCCAGCGGCAGCGAGCGGCCCGGCTCACCATAGGCCTTTGGATTGCCCTGCCAGGACAGACCGATGCGAAAACGTGTCTTCTTCTGCTCTTGCTCCTGGCTTGGAGAAAGCCCGCAAAGCCAGTCGCGCCAGCGCTCGAAAAGCTGTTTTTCCAGTGTGAGATAGGGAACGCGCTGGCCTGTCGCCTCTGGCACAAGGTTGATCAGGCCCGGCAGCGACAAGAGCGGTGCCCAGGCCGCGTAAGCGGGCAGATCCGCACCATCAGGCAAGAGCGTGATGGACGGAGTCGCGAAAAATTCGGAAAGGCTTAGCAGACGGTAGAGTTGCGGTTGGCAGACGAAAACCACATGCCCGACCCGCTCCGCAATGCGCGGCAAAAACCGGATAAACTGGATTGTATCGCCCAATCCCTGCTCATGGAACACCAGCAGCGTCTGGTCTTGCAGCGCTTCGCCCTGCCAGCGCGGCCCCTGCATCAGCAGGGGCGAGGTGGAACTCCCGGTGGCCTGATCACGCAACTCGTAATCGGCCCAGGCCTCGCTCCATTGGCCGTCCAGCAATTGCAGGCAGGCGCGGTTGAAGCGGTGAACGGGGGCATCGCCGATGCCAATCAATTGCTTGAGAATCCGGTCCGCGCCCTTCAAATTGCCCAGAATGCGCAGGCTTGCCGCCAGATTATTGGCGGCGCGCCGATGCGAGGGATCGAGCGTCAGCGCCTTTGTATAGCTGTCACAAGCTTCGGGATCGCGTTGCAATCCATGCAGCAGCACGCCGAGATTATAGAACGCTTCGGCATCCGGCTTCAGCTCCAGCGCCCGGCGCAAATGGGTTTCGGCTCCCGTACTGTCTCCAAGCTCCAGCAGGATGACACCCATCTGAGCCAGCAGAGACGGTTCATTGTTGTCAAGCGCCAGACCCTGCCGAGCCGCATTCAGGGCTTCATCCCATCGTTTTGCCGATGTCAGGGCCAGAACCAGATTGGACCATGCGCCAACGGCTTTACCGTCAAGCATCACGGCGCGAGCGCCGATATCGATGGCGCGTTGATGGTCACCCACTGCAATCAGCGGAAGAACCATATTTTGCAGCAGGCCGGACTGGTCTGGCGCAAGTTGCAAAGCATGTTCGAAAGCGGGAATGGCCTCGGGGGAACGGCCGGAAAGATGAAGGGCGAGCGCATAGTAATGAGCGGTCTCGGCATGATCTGGATGGGCCTCGAAAAGCGCCGTCAAGCCCTGCAAGGCCTCAGGCACGCGCCCCTGCGCCAACAGCGAACGGCACTGCGAAACCTCATGCGTCGTCATAACGCGCTCTTCTTTCATCCATGGGCCAGATCCAAGGCCAGGAACACCGAACCATCATGGCCCTGTTTTACCCAAAATCGGCGCGTCGGCCACTTAATATCAAGGCGAAAACATGCTCATGCATCCTCGCCTAAAGGTCAAAGAGTCCCAAACATGAATCAAAGACCCATGCCACCGTCAATCAGGCCGCAGCATAGGGCTTGTAGGACTTTTCCTCGATGATGTCAGAGCCAAGCTCGACATTGATCTGCCGCTTCAACTCGGCGCGCCGGTCATTGGTGACATAGACCGAACGAGCGAGAGACACGAAACGCGGACCGAAATCACCGTCGCGCTCGCAATCGCGGATATCGTCCTCGATCTCCCAGAGCGCCGTATTGACAGCAAGAAGATCACGGCTGATGGCGATGACACCCTGATGAGCGGCCACCGGCTTCAGCCGTTCATTGAGCAGGGACAGCTCGCGCTCGACATTGGTGCGCTTGGCCTCGTCCGTGATCCGCTCTGCCTTGATCTGGAGAATGGTGATCTTGTCGATCAACTCACCCCAGGACACCGGAACTTCAATCATTGCAGGTCTCCGATTCGTGGAAATGCCACGATACAACACCGAAGCGAACACTGGGAACCGGTTTTCGATGCCGTGCAATGCTCGTACACAGACAGTTGCCCGGCCCAGGTCAGAACCCCAGGGCCGGGAGTAATACCTTATGAGCTCCAGCGGAAGTCGCTGCCCGACATGTTGTCCGCCGTCTTGCCCGACAGGGTCATCTGCATATCTACCGTCCCGTCGCCATTGGTATCGACAAACAGAGTTGCCGTATCATTGACGAAATAGGCTTCCGAATTGCCACTCGCCGAAAGGCTAGTTGATGTCCCAAGGTAGGAGAAGGTGCCGCTCAGCCCGCTGATCACCAGCTTGTCCTCACCATTGACGAAATCGGTAATCTTGTCCGGGTTCGAGGTACTCGATTTGTCCGTGGAGGTGAAGGTGAAGAGGTCGGAACCGGCCCCACCCGTCACTGTATCAGAGCCGCTGCTCATATAGATCGTGTCATTGCCAGACCCCAGGTCCACCGTCGTATTGGTGCTGCCCGACAGCACGATCAAATCGGCCCCCGTGCTGCCGGTGATATACTCGATATTGGCCGTGGTCAGCGTCGAGGCGGAACCGAGCGTCAACGTGTCCGAGCCCGTGCTCAGATCAATCGTCACGCCGGTATACTGGCCGGAAATGGTGATCGTATCGTCATAGGCAGAACCGACCAGGGTTTCGACACTGGAGACGGTCGCGGTCGCGGCTTTCTCAAAGCTCAGGTAATCCGCGCCTGTACCCAAGAAATACTGGCCGTTGGAGATTTCCGTGTCCCTGATATAGACCACATCGGTATTGCTGCCGCCGGTGACGGATTCGACATTATAGAGGCTGATCATATTGGAATAATTGCCGAGCGTGACCACGTCGTTGCCATCGGCCAGGTTGAGTTCGATGCCCGACACCTGAGCACCCAATGTCACCTTGTCGTCGCCGGATCCACCCGTGACCGTCTCCACACCGACGATTGTTACCGTGCTTGTAGAGGACGCCAGCTTTACTTCGTCCGTGCCGCCGCCCAGCGAAATATAGCCGCTATAGGTGCTGCTGTTGATGGCGATATAGTCCGCCAGGGACTGACCGATGATGGTTTCCGCATTCGCCACCGTCACCGTATTGGTCGTATCAGCCAGCGTCAGCTTGTCGGAACCATCGCCCAGATCGATAAACCCACCGGTCCATTGCGTGGCCAGCGTGATGATGTCGGCATTGGAGCCGCCATTGACCGTCTCAACGTTGGAAACCGTTGCCGTCAGGCCCGCGCTCCAGCTCAGGGTATCCTGGCCATCCCCCAGATTAAGAGTTGCCCCGCCGATCGACCCGCTGACAGTCAGGACATCGTCGCCGGTTGACCCGACCACCGTTTCGACATTGGCGATCGTCACGGTTCCGGATTCGCCGAACGTCAGCAGGTCATTGCCGCTGCCCAGATCCAGCGTGCCGCCGGTATAGACGCCAGACAAGGTGATGTCGTCGATCATCGAGCCGCCAGTCACCGTTTCGATATTTTCCACCGTCACCGTATTGTTGGCGGAAGACAGGATCAGGCGGTCACTGCCAGCATTGAGATTGATAAAGCCATCCGTAATCTGTTCGCCAAGGGTGATGACGTCGCTGCCGACATCGCCGAGAATGGATTCCGCGCCGGTGACGGTGACGGTGCCACCCAGTTCCGACATTTGCAGAACATCGTTGCCGGCCCCAAGCTTGATCGTGGTTGCCGTTATCGCGTCTGAAAACTCGACAGTATCGTCTTTCTCACCCCCGGTCACCGTTTCGACGCCCGACAGGGTCACCGTGTTGCCGAATGCCGAGAAGATCACGCCATCCTGACCTGCCCCCAGATTGATATAGCCCGATGCACCTTCGGCAAGGGTGATAAGGTCGGCGGCAGCACCACCGGTCACCGTTTCGATGCCGTTCACCGTCGCCGTGCCACCGACATCGCCAATGATGAACTGGTCATTGCCGGCACCAAGCGAAATCGTGCCGCCGGTCATATAGGCCGAGAGAGAAATAATGTCATCGACATCGGAGCCAATAATCGTCTCGATACTGGAGACCGTCAGCGTTCCGCCTCCATCCGCCAGCGTCAGGCTGTCGAGACCGTTGCCGAGATTGAGGGTCATGCCGGTCGTGCTGGAGGCCAGCGTGAACACGTCGCTGTTGGTGCCGCCAGAGATGCTTTCCACATTGGCAAGTATGGCCGTATTGGCATAATTGCCAAAGATGACGGTGTCATTGCCATCGCCAAGGTCGATATTGACGCCAGTGACCGTCGCATTGAACCGGATGACTTCATCGCCGGTACCACCGATGATCGTCTCCACATTGGCAGCCGTTACCTGTCCGCCATTATCCTGGAATTTCAAGATATCGTTGCCACCACCCAGATCGATCATCGTCGCGCCGCCGACCGTGCCGATCACGACCGTATCCGAACCGGAACCGCCGGTGATGGTTTCGACATTGGAAACCGTGATGAGGTTCTTCGTGGCAGCCGTGTCAGCGTCGTTGACATCAGCCATGATGATGGTATCGACACCGTCGGAAAGATCGATACTGCCCTTGAAACCACTGGCAAGAATGATTTTCTGGGTTCCGCTACCGCCGACCAGCGTTTCGACATTCTGCACGGTCACGGTCGCACTGCCACCGACCGTCAACGTATCGTCACCAGCACCTAGATCGATCGTGCCAATGGTCACGGTTCCTGAAACCGTCACGACGTCGTCCGCCGCACCACCGATGATCGTTTCGATATTGGCCGCCGTCAGGGTGCCGCCCTCGTCACTCAGCGTCAGCTGATCGAGACCCTTGCCGAGGTCAATCGTACCGGCAGAAATGTCGGTGCCGAGCGTGATGACGTCGCTGGACGTGCCGGCATTGATGGTCTCGACGTTCAAAATCATCGCGGTATTGTTGAAATTGCCGAAGGTGACGCTGTCATTGCCAGCACCGAGGTCGAGATAGACGCCCTGTGCGGCGCGATCAAACTTGACGACGTCGATGCCGTCATCGCCGATGATGCTCTCGATATTGCGGGCCGTGACCGTACCGCCTTTCATGATGGTCAGCGTATCGTCGCCGGTACCCAGATCGATCAGCGAGCCGGTAATGGCGCTGGTGATATACACTTGATCGGTCAAGGTGCCTCCGACGATGGTTTCAATCCCGGCGATGGAAACGGTATTATCAAAATCACCCATCGTGAGCTTGTCGGAGCCGGAGCCAAGCGAGATCAGATTGCCGGTCAACAGGGTCTTGTAGAGGATCTGCTCGCTGGCGGAACTGCCCAGAATTGTCTCGACGTTGGAAATGGTCAAGGTTCGTCCAGAGCCGGTAAGCGTCAATGTATCATCGCCGCCCTTGAGATCGATTTCGCCACCCGTCGAGGCGACCGAGAAATTGATCGTATCTTCACCATCGCCGCCGATCAGGGTTTCGACACCGGAAATGTTGATCGTGTTGGAACCATCGGCCAGCGTCAGCTTGTCCATGCCAGTGCTGAGATTGATCGTGCCCTTGGTCAGTTCGGTGGTCAGCGTGATGATGTCGCTGGAACTGTCGCCGGTAATGGTTTCGACATTGGCGAACGTGACGTTGTTGTTGTACTTGGCCAATGTTACGCGGTCGCCATCGTCGTCCAGATCGATCAGGCCGCCGGTTATCTGCGTTTTGAAAATAATATAGTCTTTGGTTTCACTGCCGATGATATTCTCGACATTTTTCAAGGTGGCCGTGCCGCCGTCCTCATTGAAGACCAGGGTATCTTCTCCGGCTCCGAGATCGATCAAGCCGCCGGACTTGGCTTCCTGCATGTAGATAAAATCGCTGCCCGAGCCACCATAAATGGTCTCGACACCGTAGACACTGACGGAATTGGTGTAATTTCCCAGAACAAGCGTATCATTGCCGCCATTCAAGGAAACATATCCGCCAGTGAACGCACTCCCGATCGTGACGTGATCGCTTCCGCTCGATCCGACGATGCTTTCGGCACCTGAGATTGTCAGCTTATTGGTATAATTGCTGAGAACGACAGTATCATCGCCTTCACCGGCATCGATACTGAAATTGGAAGCCTTGCTGTTCAGCTGAATGCGGTCGTCGCCGCTGCCAGCCACGATTGTTTCGGTATTGGAGACATAGACCGTGCCGCCGCCATCGCCGAGACTAACAGAGTCGTTGCCGGAACCGAGATCCACGCGGCGCGTCTGGTCGCCGCTTTTATTCTCCATAATCACGATATCGGACTTGGTACTGCCGGTAACCGTCTCAACATCGATCAGGGTAAGCGAATTATCGAATTTGCCGAGGATCACCCGGTCGGAACCGGTTCCGAGATCGATATAGGTCCCGAGCGCCTGGGCGCTCATCGTCAAATAGTCATTGCCCTGGCCAGCGACGATCGTTTCCACATTGAGGATGGTTGCGGTGACGCCAAGGTCCGAAAAGGTCAGGCTGTCGATGCCAGCGCCCAAGTCGATGTAACCCGATGTAGTCTTAGTATCGTAGAAAATCTCGTCTGCACCGGTGCCACCCAAAACGGACTCGACATTCGACAGCGTAACGTTGTTATCAAAATTGCCGAGGATCAGCTTGTCGTTGCCACCGCCAAGATCAAGGTAAGCGCCAGAAACCTGATCGGTCAGGAGAATAATGTCCGTTGCACTCGTTCCAGTTAAACCATCAAGACTGCTTACAGTCGTTGTCTTATTAGACGTTGCCACGGCAAATCCCCATTGTGGTAATTGCCGACGCAGGTCAGCAACAAAGCGTTTAGTCGACATACGCTCGACCGGCGATCATGGGGAAAGATAGGAAGCGAAGCTGTCGCGAAACTTGCCATATGGTCGATTAGCAACCCAAAAGCCGTAAACGAATGGCGAGACACGCCCCGGTAAACGTTACGGCCATTCCGGCAGCGCAAGGCTCAATACAAAGCAATTCGGTTTAGCCAAAGGATATGCTGAACAGCAACAAGGCCGCCTTGCCGAGCGCCACAATCACGCCCGCGACGACCACAATCGACAGAAGAAACACCACACTGCCCGCGAGAGCGTAAAGCCCGTCCTTCTCCAGAAGCGCGAAAGCAAACAGCGAGAGGGCAATGGCCGGCAGGATATTGCCGAGCGGGATGGGCAATGCGAGAATGATGGCCAGAATGAAAGCCATGATCCCTAGGATGTTTTCCGCCGGTCCGTGTACCAGCAGGCCAAAGCGCGGCTTGAGCAGCCGCTCGCCCCGGGCAAGCCAGGGTACGATCCTGACGACGATGGCGGAAAAATCGGCCCGCGCCAGCGAGCGCTTGGTGATCCAGCCGGGCAGCCAGGGCTGCCAGCCCAGCATCAACTGCGCCGCCAGAAAGACCAAAGGCGCGCCTGTTATGGCGGATGTACCAGGCGGGGTCGGCACGATATTGGGGAGCGCGAAGATCAGGATCAACGCGCCAAAAGCCCGGTCGCCGAGCGCCTCGAAAATATCACCAATCGAGACCCGCGCCCGCGTTTCATCCTCAGCAATCCGAAACAGGATCTGCGAAAGCGGCAGGGCCTCCGTCTGCTCAGCATCACCGCCCACTCTCTGATCCATTGCCGCTCCTCAAAGGTCGATGCGGAACCCGAAAAACGCTCCGCCGCGAGCGGCATATGGAAAGTCCCCGCGACGAGCGCAAGGGTCGATAGAGAAAGGACCAGCGGCGCTTACACCGTTTCCTGCACCAGATGTCCCGCCGAGACCTCCCGGTAATGGCGCGCTGGCGGTTCATAGCCGAGGGGCCGGACCGGGCTCTTGATTTCATCGGTGGACATTTGCCGGGTGATGTTGCGGCGCGCCGGATCGGGCACCGGCACCGCGGCGATCAGCTTTTTGGTATAGGGATGCTGCGGATTGTCGAACACCGCCTGGCGCGGGCCGATTTCAACGATTTCACCCAGATACATCACAGCCACCCGGTGGCTGACGCGCTCCACCACGGCCATGTCATGGGAAATGAACAGATAGGCGAGATTGAAGCTTTCCTGCAAATCAAGCAGCAGGTTGCAGACCTGGGCCTTGATCGAGACATCAAGCGCCGACACCGCCTCGTCGGCGACGATCACTTTCGGATCGAGCATCAGCGAACGGGCAATGGCGACGCGCTGGCGCTGGCCGCCGGAAAACTCATGCGGATAGCGGCGCATCATATCGGCGCTGAGGCCGACGCGCTGCAACAGATCGGCAGCCTTTTCGCGCGCCTGTGCCTTGGTGCCGAGGTTATGCTCCAGAAACGGCTCCATCACCGCGGTACCCACCGACATACGCGGATCAAGGCTGGCAAACGGGTCCTGAAACACCATCTGGATGCTGCGGCGCATCTTGCGCAGGGTGCTACTGTCGAGCGACATGACATTATAACCATCGAGCGCAATCGTGCCGCTGCTCGGCTCGATCAGCCGGGTAATCGAGCGGCCCGTCGTCGACTTGCCGCAACCGGATTCACCGACCAGCGACAGGGTCTCGCCGGGCCTGAGATCGAAGCTGACATTTTCTACCGCATGCACAGCGCCGGATTTACGCCCCAGCAGTCCCGAACGGATAGCAAAGCGTGTCGTCAGGTTTTTCACTTCGAGGATCGGGCGCGGCACCATGTCGAGGGCGCCGACTTCCGCCTCTTCGACCAGAGTGTCACCGGTCTTGATGTCGATCACCGGGAAGCGCATCGGCAAGGCATGGCCATTCATCGAACCGAGTTTCGGCACCGCCGACAGCAATGCCCGCGTATAGGGATGCTGGCCGCGGTTGAAAATATCGTCCGTCGTGCCGCCTTCGACCATTTCTCCCCGGAACATCACGATGGTGCGGTCGGACACCTCTGCCACAACCCCCATATCATGGGTGATGAACAGCACCGACATGCCCTCTTCTTCCTGCAGGACCTTGATCAGGTCGAGGATCTGGCCCTGGATGGTAACATCCAGCGCCGTGGTCGGCTCGTCGGCGATCAACAGTTTCGGCTTGGTGGCCAGCGCCATGGCGATCATCACGCGCTGGCGCATGCCACCGGAAAACTGGTGGGGGAATTCGTCGAACCGGCTTTTCGCATTGGGAATACGGACCTTTTCCAACAGCCGGATCACTTCGGATTTCGCCTCTGCCCTGGAAATATCGCGGTGGCATAGAATGGCCTCGGCGATCTGCTTACCAATCGGGAAGATCGGGTTGAGGCTGGTCATCGGCTCCTGGAAGATCATCGCAATATCATTGCCGCGCACCCGGCGCATCTCTTCCGGCGCCAGCGTCAGCAATTCACGACCGTTCAGCTTGATGCTGCCCTCGATCCGGCTGAAATTCTTCGGCAGCAATTGCATGATCGACAGGGATGTCACACTCTTGCCCGAGCCGGATTCGCCGACAATGGCGACGGTCTCACGCGGCGCGACATCGAAGCTCATGTTGCGCACCACGGAAGACCACTGGTCGCCGATCCGAAACGAGGTGGTCAGATTGCGCACCGACAGAACCGGCTGGACATGCCCGCCCTGAATTGCGCCCTGAGTGGTGAGATCTTCAGCCATAGGCCCGTTTTCCCCTGTTTTCGGCCTCGATCTCACGACCGAGGCACTTTATTATTGATCCACCGCGACAAACACTAAGTCAGGCTGCCAAACCGGTTTCGGCCAATTCCACCCAATAGCTGATGCCATAAGGAATGGCCTCGTCATTGAAGTCATAGGCCGGGTGGTGCAGATTGGCGGTATCGCCGACCCCTAAGAAAATGAAGGCGCCCGGACGGCTTTCCAGCATATAGGAAAAGTCCTCGGCGCCCATTTTCGGCGCCATATCGGTCTTCACCCGGTTTTCACCGGAAATCTTGGCGGCAACCGAGGCGGCAAACTCCGTCTCTTCGGCGTGATTGAAAGTGACCGGATAGCCCCGGTGATAATGCACTTCGGCGATAGCGCCATGCGCCATGGCCGTGGCGCTTGCCACTTCCTGCACGCGCTTTTCGGCAAAATCGCGGATCTGCGGCAACAGGGTGCGCACGGTTCCGGTCAGTGTCACATCCATCGGAATGACGTTATAGGCATCGCCACCATGGGTGGTGGTGACGCTGATAACCAGCGATTCCAGTGGATCGACGCCGCGCGACACAATCGATTGTAAGGCAATGATCACATGCGCCGAAACCAGGACCGGATCGACCGACATATGCGGCTGGGCGGCATGGCTGCCCTTGCCCTTGATGGCAATCTCGAACGTATCGGACGCCGCCATCAGCGAGCCCTTGCGAATGGCGAAATCGCCAAGCGGCACGCCCGGCGCATTGTGCATGCCGAACACCTGGGAAATGCCGAATTTCTCCATCATTCCGTCCTGCACCATGGCAAGACCACCGCCGCCGCCTTCTTCCGCCGGCTGGAAGATCACTGCGACCGAACCCGCAAAGTTGCGGGTCTCAGCCAGGTGCTTCGCCGCCCCCAGCAGCATGGCGGTGTGGCCGTCATGGCCGCAGGCATGCATCTTGCCCGGCACCGTCGAAGCCCAGGGCGCGCCCGTGATCTCGGTGATCGGCAAGGCATCCATGTCGGCACGCATGCCAATGGTGGTACCCTCGCCGCGATTGCCCTTGATGATGCCAACGACACCCGTTCTGCCAATGCCGGTTTCCACCACGTCGCAGCCGAATTCCTTCAGCTTCTGCGTGACAAAAGCGGCTGTCTGATGCACGTCGAACAACAGCTCCGGTGTCTGATGCAAATGGCGCCGCCAGCCTGCGACCTCTTCCTGCAAGGCGCTGGCACGGTTCAAAATGGGCATGAATGACCTCTTTTTGCTGTTCCCATCCGGTTTTCGATGGCATACTGTTCATCAACTTTAGCGTTTTGCAAGTCGCAAATGCAATGAATGAACAAAAAATAGCCTGAAATGGCAATGGCTCAAAACTTAGTCAGACCACTACTCCGGGCCACGTCCGGATGCGAAGGCGCTCCATCATCCCATCTATTATGTTGGTAGATTAAACCTCTGCGTTCTTGACTCTGGGCGCCGTGCTGCGAAGCAATGCGATCATCTCAACCAAAGCAGGACACGGCAACCATGACGTATAACAGGCCCTTAAAGGCGCTATCGGCAGCCGCCATTTTCGCAGCGACGGGCGCACTTGTCAGTACCCCTGCCATAGCCGCACGCGGCACGGATGGCGACGTAAAGATCCTGTTCTGGCAGGCCGTTTCCAACCTCAATCCCTATCTGTCGGGCGGCAGCAAGGAAGTCTATGCCGCCTCGATGGTGATCGAGCCGCTGGCCGGCTTTGACGAGCAGGGCAATCTGTTCACCCGGCTCGCCGCTGAGATTCCCACTGTTGACAACGGCGGCATCTCCAAGGACATGACCTCGATCACCTGGAAATTGAAACCGGGCCTGACCTGGTCGGACGGCGGTACTGTCAGCGCCGATGACGTGGTGTTCACCTGGAAATATTGCATGGCGCCCGGCGGCGGCTGCGCCCAGGCGGCCAAGTTCGACGGGGTGAAATCGGTGGAGGCCATCGATCCACTGACCGTGAAGGTGACGTTCGACGCCCCCAAACCCTTTCCCTACAGCGCCTTTGTCGGCCAACTCTCGCCAATTATCCAGCAATCCCAGTTCAAGGACTGCCTGGGCGAGAAAGCCCCACAATGCACCGAGGCCAATTTCAAGCCGCACGGCACCGGACCCTTCGTCGTCAGAGATTTCAAAGCCAATGACGTCGTGCTGTTTGACGCCAACCCGCGCTACCGCGATCCGGCCAAGCCAGCTTTTGCGAGCATCACCCTGAAAGGTGGCGGCGATGCGATGTCGGCGGCCCGCGCCGTGCTGGAAACCGGCGAATATGATTTTGCCTGGAATACGGTGGTGGAACCTGAAGTGACAGAATCCATGCTGAAAGCTGGCAAGGGCACCATGACCTCGGCCTTCAGCTCCACGGTCGAGCGAATCCAACTCAACCCCTATGCCGTCGATGCGGCTCTCGGCGCCAAACGCTCCACCAAGGAGGCCGGTCCGCATCCAGCCCTATCAGACCCTAGAGTACGCCGGGCGCTGGCGCTCGCCATCGACCGCGATGTGATCGTTGAGGCAGGCTATGGCGCTGCCGGCCAGCCGACCTGTAACATCATCCCGGCCCCGGATATTTTCGCCTCTAAGGCCAAGACCTGGTGCGGAAAGCAGGACCTGGACGGAGCCAACACGCTGCTGGACGAAGCAGGCTGGAAAAAAGGCCCCGACGGCATCCGCGCAAAAGACGGTCGAAAGCTGTCCTTTCTGTTCCTGACCACCACCAATTCGGTGCGCCAGGGCACGCAGGTTCTGGTCAAGGACATGTGGTCACAGATCGGGGTCGAAACCGAATTGCGCAATGTCTCCGCTTCGGTGTTCTTCGGCGGCGATCCAGCCAGCCCTGACACTTACCAGAAGTTCTATGCCGACGTGCAAATGTATGCCAGCGGCTTTGAAAGTACCGATCCTGAGAAATTCATGGGTGGCTTCACCTGCGAAAAAATCCCCACTCCCGCCAATAACTGGCAGGGTGAGAACATCGCCCGCTACTGCGATCCGGCCTATGACAAGCTGCTGAGCGAGCTGCGCAGGACCTCCGGCACCGAAAAACGCGCCGAACTGGTCCGCACATTGAATGACATGATCGTCAATGACGGCCTAGTCATTCCGCTGGTCAATCGCGGCGAGCCCTCGGCCATCTCGAACACGCTGAAGGGTGCAAAACTCAATCCCTGGGATTCACAGTTGTGGAATGTTGCGGATTGGACCCGTAGCAAGTAAGATCCATTATAAGAAGCGCATATTGATACGCGACATGCTGGCGCGATTGACGCCAGCATGTCTGAAGGCCCTTGCCGCTGAATGGCACTTTGGCTCACGCCCTATCCACAGTTGATACACGGTCCCGCATTTTCCATCTTGAATGAAAAATAAGCTTGTGATTTTATAGCCCAAAATTTGGGCAAACCAATCATCAGGACAGGCAATCCGACCAGGCCCAGAGGGATCAGGGCCATATACTCTTTAAATTCAATGCCATTAAGGCAATGGGGAAAATTGGCAGCGTCCTTGCATGCGCTGCCAGAAGAAAACTCTCGTTCACGAGATTAACAAGGGAACAGCAAACCATGCGTAACATCCGGTTCATTCTGGCGGCATCCGTCGCGTCATTGATGATGACGGGCGCGCCAGCCATGGCCCAGCGCGGCAGTGACGGCGATTTGAAGATGCTTTTCTGGCAGGCCGTGTCCACCATGAACATTTATCTGTCCGGCGGCACCAAGGAGCAATATGCATCCTCCATCGTCATTGAGCCTCTGGCGGGCTTTGATGAGAAGGGCGAACTGGTTCCCAAGCTGGTTGACAGCATCCCAACTGTAGAAAACGGCGGCGTCTCCAAGGATCTGACCAGCATCACCTGGAAATTGTCGAACGGCATCAAATGGTCGGATGGCACGCCGGTTACCGCCGATGACGTGATCTTCACCTGGCAATATTGCACGGCAGATGGCGGCGGTTGCGCCCAGAAGCAGAAATATGATGGTGTAAAGAGCGTCGAAGCGATTGATCCGCAGACCATCAAGGTCACATTCACCTCGCCAAAGCCCTATCCCTATTCGGCTTTTGTCGGCTCGCAGGCGCCGATCATCCAGAAGGCCCAGTTCAAGGATTGCCTCGGCCCCAAGGCGCCGGAATGCACGGCTGCCAACTTTGCCCCTATCGGCACCGGCCCCTTTAAGGTCAAGGAATTCAAGCCGAACGACGTGATCACCTTCACGGCCAATGAAAACTACCGCGATCCGGCCAAGCCCGCCTTTGCAACCGCAACGCTGAAAGGCGGCGGCGATGCGCTGTCAGCGGCCCGTGCCGTGATGGAAACTGGCGAATACGACTATGCCTGGAACATGCAGGTCGAGCCTGAAGTGCTGGCAACCATGGAAGCCGCCGGCAAAGGCAAGATCATCACCGCTTTCGGCAGCCAGGTCGAGCGTATCAACCTCAACTTCACCAATGCCGATCCGGCACTTGGCGACAAACGCTCCACCAAGGAAGGCGGCCCGCATCCGTCCCTGTCGGACCCGGCTGTGCGCAAGGCGCTGTCCATGGCCATCGACCGCGACGTGATTGTCGAGGCGGGCTACGGCCTCGCTGGCAAGCCGACCTGCAACATCGTCCCCGGCCCGGATATCTATGTCTCCACCACCAATGACTGGTGCCTGAAGCAGGATATCGACGGCGCCAACAAGCTGCTGGACGATGCTGGCTGGAAAAAGGGCTCTGACGGCATCCGCGCCAAGAACGGCGTCAAACTGAACTTCCTCTACCTGACCTCGACCAATTCCGTCCGCCAGGGCACCCAGGCGCTGGTTAAGGATATGTGGTCGCAGATCGGCGTTGGCGCTGAACTGCGCAATGTGTCTGCCTCGGTATTCTTCGGCGGCGATCCGTCCAGCCCGGACACGTTCCAGAAATTCTACGCCGACGTGGAAATGTACACCAACAATTTCGACGGCACCGACCCGGAAGCCTATATGGCCGAATGGATGTGCGACAAGATCCCAAGCCCGGCAAACGGCTGGCAGGGCCAGAACATGCCGCGCTATTGCGATCCAGCCTATGATGCACTCGTCACCAAGCTTTCCCAGACCGCCAAGATCGAAGAACGCGTCGAGATCGTCAAAAAGCTCAATGACATGCTGACGGAAGCCGGCGCGCATCTGCCGCTCGTCTATCGCGGTCAGCCTTCGGCCTTCGCCGCAAGTCTCCAGGGCATCAAGATGACCGGCTGGGACAGCGAGTTGTGGAACATCGCCGACTGGTCGCGCGCCAAGTAACAAGCGCCTTGCCGGACCCGCATGACGCGGGTCCGGTGAGCTGGCGGTTGTCGGCACCCCCTTGGGCGCCGACGCCCCGTTCCAGCTTCATCTCTCCTCCCTGGCGCGCCCGGAGATATAAAAAATAATGTTTACCTATACGATCCGGCGATTGCTGTTTGCCATCCCGACCCTGCTGATCATCAGCTTCATCATTTTCGCGCTGCTGGCGATGGCGCCCAACAATCCGCTCGGCGATTTGCCGCTGACGATCCCGCCGGAAGTGCGCGAACAGATGCGTGCCGCCCTTGGCCTCGACCAGCCGATGATCGTCCGCTTCTTCCTGTGGCTGAAGCAGTTCTTCATCAATGAGCCGCTGAATATTTTCGAGCAGATCACCGGCCTGACCGTGGGTTCCGGCCAGCGTCTGCGAGTCCTGTCCTGGACCACCCGCAGCCCCGTCGTTGACCTGATCGTCCAGCGCATGCCGCAGACGCTTTGGGTTGTCGGCCTGTCCTATGTGTTCGGCGTATTGCTGGCCATTCCGCTTGGCGTCATCTCGGCCTACAAGCAATATTCGATCTTCGATCAGATTGGCACCTTCGTCTCTATGGTTGGTTACTCCGTGCCGACCTTCTTTACCGGCGTGCTGCTGATCGTGATCTTCTCCTCGACCCTGCATTGGTTCCCATCGGTCTACGATACCAATCTGCAAGTCGTGGACTGGACAAGCTTCGTTGCCCAGGTCAAGCAGATGGTGCTGCCGGTCATGGTGCTAACGCTCTATAATACCTCGCAGATCAGCCGTTTCGTGCGCGCTTCCATGCTTGATAATCTGCATCAGGACTATGTGCGTACCGCACGAGCCAAGGGCGTCAAGGAAAAGACCGTGTTGCTGGTGCATGTGCTGCGCAACAGCCTGATCCCGGTTGTAACAGTGATTGCGCTGGGCGTACCGACGATCTTTTCCGGCGCGATCATCACCGAGCAGATTTTCCGGGTCAACGGTCTTGGCCAATTGCTGATCACCGCCATCCAAAGCGGCGACTTGCCGCTGGTGCAGACGCTGACCTTCATCTTCGCCGTGCTGATCGTACTCTTCAATCTTATTGCCGACGTGTTGTACGGCATTCTCGATCCGAGGATCCGCTATGACTGATGCACCCCTCACCACCCAGGCCAAAGCCGACCGCTCGCAATCCTTCAGTGCCCAGCTTTGGGGGCAGTTCCGCCGCCATACCGGCGGGGTGATCGGCCTTGTCGTCTTCGTGCTGATCGTTCTGGCCGTCTATGTCGGGCCTTTGATCCACCGCGTCGATCCAAACAAGCTGAATATCCGCGACAAGAACCAGGGACCGTCCTGGGTCCATCCCTTCGGCACCGACAATCTCGGCCATGATCTGTTTGCGCAGGTTCTGGCCGGCGGGCAAATCTCGCTGGCGGTTGGCATGGTGGCCATGCTGATTTCGCTGTTCGTCGGTACACTGATCGGCGTGCTCTCCGGCTATTTCAAGCGGATCGACGGGCCGTTGATGCGCATCACCGATCTATTCCTGGCTCTACCGATCCTGCCGCTGCTGCTGGTCATCACCATGCTGTTTCGCGATGTGCTGCGCGCCGCTTTCGGCCCGGAAGCCGGGATTTTCATCCTGATCGTCTTCGTCATCGGCATTACCAGCTGGATGCACACCGCCCGCATCGTGCGCGGCGATGTACTGACGGTGAAGAACCAGGAATTCGTGCTGGCCGCCAAAGCCAGCGGCATGCGGGAATACCGGGTGATTCTCAAGCATATCGTCCCCAATGTGCTCAGCTCCGTCATGGTCTCGGCAACGCTCGGCATCGCCTCGGCGATCATAACGGAATCGGCCCTCAGCTTTCTCGGCCTCGGCTTCCCCTCCGACTTCCCGACCTGGGGTCGATTGCTCTATGACGGTGTGAACTTCCTACAAATCACCCCGGCCCGCGCCATCTGGCCAGGTCTGGCGATTTCGCTCACCGTCCTCAGCGTCAACTATATCGGCGATGGTATTCGTGATGCGCTCGATCCGCGCTCTATGAAGCGCTGATCTTTTATCCGGTCAGGACGTTCATTCACTGCTGCACGGCGATGAACGTCCGGAACCGGCTAAGGCTGAACAGGAAAAACACCAGCCCGATGCCAAGCGTCGCGGTAAATTGCGGCCAGACCACATCGAAGCCCGCGCCGCGATAGAGAATGGCCTGTGAAAAGGCAACGAAATGGGTCGAAGGTGAGACCTGCATGGCGTTTTGCAGCCATTGCGGCTGGCTTTCCAGCGGGGTGAACCCACCTGACAGGATATTCATCGGTAAAGCGGTGAGGATGAACAGCAGCGCCAGTTGCGGCATGCTGCGGGCCAGCGTCCCTAAAAACAGCCCGAACGAGGTGACGAAGAACAGGTAGAGCGCCACGCCCGCCATATAGAGCGTCAGTGAGCCGGTAATGTGCATGCCGAGCACCTTGACCAACACGGTGACGATGGCAAACAGCGTCATGACCAGAATAACCAGACCATTGGCGGCAAGCTTGCTGACCATGATTTCGACAGGCCTGACCGGCATGACCAGCAGATGTTCAAGCGTCCAATGTTCCCGTTCGCGCACCAGAGCGGCGCCTGCCAGCAGGATGGCCAGCATGGTGATATTGTTGATCAGCGCCATCGTGCCGGAAAACCAATCCGAATTCAGCGATTGATTGAAGGCGAGCCGTGTTTCCACCGTCACCGCCTGACTGCTTGAGACGCCGACACGCTGGGCATAAAGCCCGACCTGCTGGCTGACGATCTGCTGGATGGTGCTGGAGCCCACCCCCGCCTGCATCAGCGCGGTCGCGTCGATCAGCAGCTGGACGGAGGGGCTACGCCCGGCCAAAACATCAGCCTCGAACCGTTCGGGAATATCCAGCACAAAGGTGTAGCGCGCCTGGTCCATCGCGCGGTCGATATCCTGGGGCGCGATGGCCACGGGCTTTTGAAAGCGCGGCGGCATCAATCCGTCGAGAATGGAAGACGACAATTGCGACATGTCCCGGTCCACTACGGCCAGCGTCGCATTGCGCAGATCGTGGGAAAGACCGGTCGCCTGGGTATAGATCGCCAGGCTGAAGGCATAGATGACCATGGCCATCAGCACCTTGTCGCGCAAAAGCCCGATCAGTTCCTTACGAAACAGGGCAAACACCGTGCGAAGATCCATATCCCTTACCTTTCCTGCTTGCGCAGCAGCGACCAGCCAAGCCCGATGGCGCCCATCCAGAACAGGGCCAGCGGCCAGACGAAGCCCATTAGCTCAACAAAGCCCAGCCCCTTGGTGAAAGCTCCGACGCTGGCGCGCATGAAATAGGTGGTGGGAAACACCAGGCCGATGGCGTGGCCCATGCCCTGCAGCGACGACACCGGCTGCAACAGGCCGGAAAACTGCGTGCCGGGCATCATCGTGCCGATGGCGGTGACGAACAGGGCCGCCACCTGGGTTGAGGTGAAGGTCGAACTTAAAATACCGATTGAGGTCGTCGCCAGCACATAGACAAAAGCGGCCACCGATAGACCGGCAAGAGAGCCTTTCAACGGCACGCCGAACAACCAGACGGACAGCAGGAACATCATCAGGAAGTTGATGAAGCCGATGGCCACATAGGGCAATTGCTTGCCCAGCAGAAATTCCAGCTTGGTGACCGGCGTCACGTAGAGATTGCTGATCGATCCCATTTCCTTTTCCGAGACGACGCCAAGCGCCGTCAGGATCGAGGGAATGAACACCAGCAGCAAGGCGATCACCGCTGGCACCATGGCATTCAGGCTGAGAAAAGCCTGGTTGTAGCGATAGCGCATTTCCACGCCAGCCACCGACCGGATCGTTCCTCCAGACTGACGGACAATCTCCTGCAAGAACCGCTGATGGGCACCGGAGACATAGCCGAGCGCCGTCTCCCCACGGAACGGCATGGCGCCGTCCAACATGGCCAGCACGTTCGGCCGCTTGCCGGCCCGCAGATCAGCGCCGAATTTCTCGGGTATATCAAGCGCCAGCATAATGTCATTGGCCTTCAACCGCGACAGCATCCCGGCTTCGTCTGAGATCGCAGGTTGCAGGGTGAAGGCGGTGGAGGCCGAATAGGCATCGATATAGGCCCGGCTCTCGGCGCTCTGGTCGCGGTCGAGCACCGCAAACCGCAGATGGTCGACATCAAGCGTCAGGCCGTAGCCGAAAATCAGCATCAGCAGCGCCGTGCCAGCCAGGGCGAAACCAAGCCGGATCTTGTCGCGCATCAGCTCCATCGCCTCACGCCGCGCATAGGCCAGGAGCCGGGCAGGCGAAAACCCCTTGCGCACCAAGGCTCCGGCAGCGTTCTCTGCCACCGTTGCGGTACCGGCCTGCGGCTGGGTTGCTGCATCAGTCAGGTTTTCCTGCCGCCCTCCCGCCTTCATAAAGGCGACGAAGGCATCGTCGAGGCTTGCGCTGCCGGTCTGCTCCTTCAGCTCCTGCGGGGTGCCGCTGGCAATCACCTTGCCTGCATGCATGAAGGCGATCCGGTCGCAACGCTCGGCTTCGGCCATGAAATGGGTGGAGACGAAAATCGTCACGCCGTTTTGCCGCGATTGTTCAACCAGATCATTCCAGAACCCGTCACGCGCCAGCGGATCGACGCCGGATGTCGGTTCGTCGAGGATCAGGATATCCGGCTGGTGGATCAGCGCCACGGCCAGTTGCAGGCGCTGGCGCACCCCGAGCAGCAGATCGCTCGACAGGAACTGTAAATAGGGCTGAAGACCGAACTGCTGTGCCACGGTCTCGATCCGCGCCTTGGCCGCTTCCCCGGTCAGGTCGAAAATCGCCGCATGCAGGTTGAGATTCTGCTGCACCGTCAATTCAGCATACAACGAAAAGCCCTGCGACATGTAACCGACCCGACGGCGGGCATCGACATCGCCGGCACCCGTCTTGGCATCGACCGATTGGCCAAACAGCCGCGCCTCGCCACTGCTGGCTGGCAAAAGCCCGGCCAGCATTTTCATGGTGGTGGATTTCCCACAGCCATTCGAACCGAGGAAGCCGAAAATTTCGCCCTTGGGAATGCGGAAGCTGACATGATCGACAGCGGTAAAAGCTCCGAATGACCGGGTCAGTTCCTTAGCCTCGATGGCAACCTCGCCCCGATCCACGAAAGCAAGCCTGGGCGGCGGATCGCCATAGCCCTGTTTTGCCGCATCCGGCAAAAGCGCAATGAAAGCCTGTTCCAGGGTTTGCCGCCCGGTTTGTTGCAGCAGGGTCTCGCAGGTGCCATCCGCCAGGATCCGGCCATCGTGCACCAGAACCACGCGCTGGAAACGGCTCGCCTCCTCCATATCTGACGTGGCAGTGATAATGGTCAGGCCGGGCCGCGAGGCCTGGATGCTCTCCACCAGGTCCCAGAACTGCCGTCGCGACAAGGGATCGACACCGGTCGTCGGCTCATCGAGCAGCAGGAGATCGGGATCATGCACCAGGGCGCAGCACAGGCCGAGCTTCTGCTTCATGCCGCCCGACAGCTTGCCCATCAGCCGGTCACCGAACGGATCGAGCCCGGTCGCCTTCAGCAGCCGGTCGATGCGCCCGGCCCGTTCCGTCGCACCCTGCCCGAACAGCCGGCCGAAGAAGTCGATATTCTCGACAACCGTCAGGTTCGGATAGAGGTTGCGGCCCAGGCCCTGCGGCATATAGGCAATGCGCGGCTGCACGGCATTGCGCGCACCGGCTCTCGCCATATCCGCCCCAAGCGCCGTGATCCGGCCTTGCTGGATTTTTTTTGCGCCCGCCAGCAGCGCCAGAAGCGTGGATTTTCCCACTCCGTCCGGCCCGACCAGGGCCACCCGCGATCCGGCCTCGATAGCAAGGTCGATGGCGCTTAAGGCCCGGCGCTTGCCGTAGAAATGGGACAGGCCTGCCAGTTCGACAGCGTTTTCCATAGCTGCCCCGCTTACGGCTTATTGGCGGAAGGTTGGGTATTCGAAGCCGAAGGGTCGAGAGGTGCTGTCGTCAGATCGGATTGCAGCCGATCCGGCCAGACCGCGGTCGCATCGGTCTTCACATAGCCAAGACCGGTGATCCCGGTTTTCACGAGCGGCAGATATTGCTTCACCAGTTCCTTCGGTGCGCTGATCTTGACACGGAACATCAATCGGTCGCGCTCGCTGCGGATTTCCACCTGTTTCGGCGTATATTGCGCCTGCGGCGAGACGAAGGATACCGTTCCGGGAATGGCCCGGTCCGGCAGAATATCGAGCAGGATACGGCCCTCCGCCCCGATTGCGGTTTTCGCGGCGTCGGCAGACGGAAGATAGATCGTCATATAAACATCTGACAGATCGAGAACTGTCAGCACCTTGCCGCCTGCCGCCAGTACCTCGCCCGGCTCCGCGAGCCGGTAAAGCACCCGCCCGTCCTTCGGCGCCGTCAGCGTCGCATCGGCGACGGTCTGGGCAATGCGGTCGGCCTCCGCCTTGGCATTGTCGATGGTCGCCTGCACGCTGTTTAACGTGCTCTCGGCCGCCGAGACCGCCGCCTTGTCGCTGTCACGGGTCAGCCGCTGACTGTCAACCGCCTGATCGGAAACGAAACCCTTGCCGAGCAGGACCAGCTTGCGCTCCAGATCCTTTTCGGCCAGATCGAGCTGGCTTTGTGCCTGAGACAATTTGAAAGCCGAAGCATCGCGGCTCTGTTCGGCTTCGGCGATCTTGGCCTTTGCGGCGCGCAACTGGCTTTGCAGTTCCACCGTATCCATATGCGCCAGCACTTGGCCCTTGGTGACCAAATCGCCCTCGCCGACTTCGACGGAGACCAGCCGGCCTGCGCTTTTGCTGGCAATATCAACCTCGGTCGCCTCAATCCGGCCATTGCCCGTGACGATGCCTGACGACAGCGTATCGGCTCGTCCGAATTTCAAATAGGCATAGGTGCCGCCGGATGCGGCAAGCAAAACGACAACGAAGGCAAGGGCGAATTTCTGGGGCTTCTGCATGGACAGCTCAAATCTCGAAAAAGGGGCCGACAGCGCGGGAATCCAACGATCGGTCAAACCGTAAGGCACTAAATTCACTGTATAAACTTGTTACGAGCGCTTTCAGAGTATAACGCTTATGCGTCAAACTTACTGGCCTTTGCCGGTGCGTCCTTGATTGAAATCAAGTCGTCCGCAACACAATCCGAAGGAGCATCCCGCATGAAGCCCGGCCCTCTCAACCTGCTGACGGATGTTACCGGTCTTTCGGTCGGTCATGCCACCGATCTGGCGCTCGGCTCCGGGGTGACTGTCATCGTCTTCGATCAACCGGCCACCGCATCCGGCTCGGTGCTGGGCGGTGCGCCGGGTGGGCGTGAAACGGGTTTGCTCGATCCGTCTCTGTCGCTGGTCACGCAGGTCAATGCGCTGGTCCTGTCGGGCGGTTCCGCCTTTGGGCTGGATGCAGCGGGCGGCGTGCAGGCGGGCCTGCGCCAGCTTGGTCAGGGTTTTCCAGTCGGTGATATGAACGTCCCCATCGTGCCGCAGGCAATCCTGATGGATCTGCTGAATGGGGGCAACAAGGACTGGGGCCTTCATTCCCCCTACCGCGAAATGGGCTATGAGGCTTTCAAGGCCCGCAGTACAGGCCGCTTCGCGCTAGGAACAATCGGTGCTGGAACAGGGGCCACCACCGCGACGGTCAAGGGCGGGCTCGGTTCGGCCAGCGCCGTCTCTGCCAGTGGCCATACCGTGGCGGCCTTGGTTGCCGTCAATGCACTCGGCAGCGCAACGATCGGTTCGTCACGACATTTCTGGGCCGCACCTTTCGAGCAAGACGGTGAATTCGGCGGTCTCGGCATGCCCTCCTCTTTCAGCTCTGATGATAGCGCATTGCGCCTCAAGGGCCGCGACCCGATTGCCACCACCATTGGCGTAATTATCACCGATGCTGAACTGACCAAGGCGGAATGCCACCGCCTGTCGATCATGGCCCATGACGGGTTGGCGCGGGCTCTGCTGCCTGCTCATCTGCCTGCCGATGGCGATACGGTGTTTGCCGCCGCCACCGGCGAAAAGCCGCTGCCGGACCTTGCCAGTTTCATGGACCTTTGCCATCTCGCCACCCTCACCATGGCCCGCGCCATCGCCCGTGGCGTTTATGAAGCGCAAGCTCTGCCTTACGACGATGCCCAGCTGGCCTGGCGTGATCTGGCTGTCTGATTTTACTCCGCTGACATAGAACGGTCATCACAGAGATTTACACCGCGCCTGTTGCGGCACGGCTCGAATCGCCTGAACCATGCTATGTGGAATAAAAAGCGGAGAGATCGGGATGGACATGAGCGGTAAGACACCTTCGAAACGCCTGATCCTGACCAATGCCGCCATTATCCTTGCCGACCGCATACAGACCGGCACGGTGGAAATTGAAAACGGCCAGATCATCGCCATCGGCCCGTTAACCCATGCCAGCGACGCCATCGACCTTGATGGCGACATGCTGATCCCAGGCCTCGTCGATATCCACACCGACCATTTCGAAAAGCATGTCTTTCCCCGCCACCATGTCCGCTGGAACTATACGACGGCAGCCCTTGCCCATGACGCGCAAATCATCGGCGCTGGCATTACCACCGTGTTCGACAGTCTCTGCGTCGGCGCAGCGGAAGACGGCAGCGAGCGGGCTGAAATCCTGCGGCCGATGATTGAAGCGCTGGAAAAGGCACAAGGTGCTGGCATGTTGCGGGCCGAGCATTTCGTGCATCTGCGCTGCGAAGTGATCGATGAACAAACGCCTGCACTGATGGAAGCCAATATTGGCCATGCTCTGGTGCGCGTCGTCTCTGTCATGGAGCACCTGCCCGGCATCCGCCAGACGCGAGATCTCGACACCTATCTGGCCAAGGTCGCGAAATTGCGTGGCGAAGCCCTTGCTGTGACCACGGCACGGGTTGCGGACCTGATCACCGCCAAACAGGCCATTGGCAACCGCATCCGCCCACAGGTGGTGGATATCGCCAAGCGCCACAACAAGCCGCTGCTCAGCCATGACGATACCGATATCGAGCATGTCGATCTCGCCGCTGACGAAGGCGTATCGATCAGCGAATTTCCCTGCACGCTGGAGGCCGCCCGCGAAGCCCGCAAACGTGGCATGCAAATCGTCGGCGGCGCACCGAATATCGTGCGCGGCGGCTCACAATCCGGCAATATCGCGGTGCGAGACCTGCTGCTCGAAGGCCTTTGCGATATTCTGGCCTCCGATTATGTACCGCGCGCCTTGCTGGACGCGCCCTTCGCCATCGCCGCCGATCCGGATCTCGCCTACGACCTGCCCGCCGCGATCCGCATGGTCAGCAAGACCCCGGCAGAAGCCGCCGGTCTCAACGACCGCGGCGAGATCGCGCCGGGCAAGCGCGCCGACCTCTTGCAAATTGGCCAGCATGGCGGCCATCCGTTCATCAAACAGCTCTGGCGCGAAGGGGTGCGGGTTGGGTGATGGTCAGCTTTTGCGCCGAAACCCCTCACTCGCCACCATCAATTGCCGTGTATAATCTGCCTGCACATCACGACGGCGTAGCGCTTCGACATCCATGACTTCCACTACCTGCCCGGTGCGCATCACCGCCAGCCGGTCGCACATATGGCTGATTACAGCCAGATCGTGGCTGACCATCAGGAAGGTCAAGCCGCGATCCTTGCGGGCCTGTTCGAGGAGATTGAGGATTTCCGCCTGGATCGAGGCGTCGAGCGCTGAGGTTGGCTCATCCAGCAGCAGGATTTTCGGCTCAACGATCAAGGCGCGGGCAATGGCGATGCGCTGGCGCTGGCCGCCGGAGAGCTGGTGGGAAAACCGGAAGCGGAAGCCGGAACCGAGACCAACCTCATCCAGAGCGCGGGCAATCCGGCTATCGACATCGGACAATCCATGCACGGCCAAAGGCTCCAGCAGCAACCGGTCTACCGTCTGGCGCGGATGCAGCGAGCCGTAAGGGTCCTGGAACACCATCTGCACAGTGCGGTAGAAGGCCTTGTCGCGCTGCCTGCTGTCATAGCTCTTGCCATCGACAGTCAGCTTGCCACTCTCAAAGGTATTCAGCCCGGCAATCGCCCGCAGCAGCGTTGATTTTCCCGAACCGGATTCCCCGACCAGACCAAAGCTCTCGCCCTGCTCAACGGCGATGCTGACACCGTCCAGCGCCAGAAACTCATCAAAGCGCACGCCCATTTCTTCAACAATCAGGGCCTTGCTCATTGCGCCCACTCCACCTGACGCTGCAAGACCGGCAGCGGATGCTGGTTGCCTTCCAGGCGCGGCAGGCAATTCAGCAGGCCCTGGGTATAGGGATGTTTGGCCTCGGACAGGTTGGCCGCATTCAGTTCCTCGACAACCCGGCCCGCATACATCACCAGCACCCGGTCGCAGAAGGAGGAGACCAGCCGCAAATCATGACTGACGAAAATCAGCCCCATGCCGCGCTCACGCACCAGCATGTCGAGAATATCGAGCACTTCCAGCTGCACCGTCACATCCAGCGCCGAGGTCGGCTCATCGGCAATCAGCAGTTCCGGCCCGCAGACCAGCATCATGGCGATCATCACCCGCTGGCCCATGCCGCCGGAAACTTCGTGCGGGTAAAGCTTGAACACCCGTTCGGGATCGCGGATCTGCACCGCTTCCAGCATGGCCAGCGCCCTTTGCCGGGCTTGCTTTCCCGTCATCCGTTCATGGGTCAACAGCGTCTCGACGATCTGTTTGCCAATCGGCATGACAGGGTTCAGCGAATATTTGGGGTCCTGAAGGATCATCGCCATCCGCTTGCCGCGCAGTGCCCGGCGCTTGGATGCCGAAATCGCCAGCAGATCCGTATCGCCGAAATGCAAGTGATCGGCGGTGATCCGTGCATGGGCGGGGGTGAGACCCATGATCGCCCGCCCGGTCTGGGATTTGCCGGAGCCGGATTCGCCGACAATACCGAGTCGCTCCTTGCCCAGCGTGAAGGACACGCCGCGCACGGCTTCCACCAGACCCGTGCGGGTCGGAAAACTGACCTTGAGATTGTCCACCGTCAACAAGGCGCTCATTGGCCGGCCTCCTTCGGGTCCAGCGCATCGCGCAGGCCATCGCCCAGCAGGTTGAAGCCGAGGCTGACGATCAGGATGGCAAAGCCCGGCATGGCGGCAACCCACCATTGATCCAGAATGAAGCGGCGGCCATCGGCAATCATCGCCCCCCATTCCGGCAGGGGCGGTTGGGCGCCAAGGCCCAGGAAACCGAGACCGGCAGCCGTCAGGATAATGCCCGCCATATCCAGCGTGACGCGGACGATCAGCGAGGACAGACAGAGCGGCATGATATGGCGCAGCACAATGCGAAAGGGCGAAGCGCCCATCAGCTTGACGGCAGAGATATAATCGGAATTGCGAACCGTCAGCGTTTCGGCCCGGGCGATGCGCGCATAAGGCGGCCAGGAGGTGACGGCAATCGCCAGAATGGCGTTTTCGATACCGGGACCAAGCGCTGCCACCAGCGCCAATGCCAGAACGAGCTTCGGAAAGGCCAGGAAAATATCGGTCAACCGCATCAGCACCGCATCGACCCAGCCGCCCGCGTAACCGGCCACCGTGCCGACCAACAGGCCTATGGGTGCCGCAATAATGGCCACCAGCACCACAACCATCAATGTCAGCCGCGACCCGTAGATCAGCCGGGAATAGATATCGCGTCCCTGATCGTCGCTGCCGAGCCAGAAACCTCCGGTACCGGGCGCCATTAACCTTGCATTGGCAAGATCGCCCTGTACCGGATTGTGGGTGGCGAGCAGATTGGCGAAGGCGGCAACCAGAATGAGCGCGATAATGATGCCAAGCCCCAGCAGCGCCAGCCGATTGGCGGAAAACTGCCGCCAGATGACATAGGCGCGACCAAGCCTTGCCTGCCGGCGCGATTGGGGCCGGTCCGACAGCAGCCACTCACGAAGGGACATATTATCTGAGGGCGTCATCATCGGCTGCGCGTCCTCGGGTCAAGGGTCTTGTAAAGGAGATCCGACAGGATGTTGATGGCGATGAACACGGAACCGATAATGATGGTTCCGCCCAGCACCGCATTCATATCGGCATTTTGCAGCGAATTGGTGATGTAGAGGCCGATGCCCGGCCAGGAGAAGATCGTCTCTGTTAGCACCGAGCCTTCCAGAAGACCGGCATAGGACAGGGCAATCACCGTCAACAGCGGCACAGCGGCATTGCGCAAGGCGTGGAACCAGATGATCCGGCTTTCGGACAGGCCCTTGGCGCGAGCCGCAACGATATATTCCTGCGACAGTTCGTTGAGCATGAAAGAGCGGGTCATTCGGCTGATATAGGCAAGTGAGAAATAGCCGAGCAGTGCGCCGGGCAGGATGATATGGCGAAACAGATCCCAGAGGATCTCCCATTGGCCCGCCATGGCGGCATCCAACAGGTAAAAGCCGGTGACGGGTATCAGGTCATATTCATAGACCACGTCCATCCGCCCGGGATAGGCCACCCATTGCAGCTTGGCATAGAAAAACAGCAGCGCCAAAAGGCCGAGCCAGAAGATTGGCACGGAATAGCCGATCAAACCGATGACACGGACAATCTGGTCCGCAAGGCTGCCGCGCTTGACTGCGGCCAGAACGCCTAAGGGAAGGCCAATCACCGCGCCGATGATCGTACCGACCGTGGCAAGCTCAACAGTTGCCGGAAAAAACCGGCCGATATCGGTCATGACAGGATTGGTTGTCAGAACCGATGTGCCAAAATCGCCCGAGAGCACCTGTTTTAGATAGACGAAGAACTGGTAATAGAGCGGTTGATCCAGCCCCATTGCCCGGCGCGTCTGTTCGACGACCGCCTGCGGTGCTCGATCCCCCAGAACAGCAAGGACCGGATCAATCGGGATCACCCGACCAATGAAGAACGTGACCGCCAGAAGACCGAGATAAGTCGTCGCAACAGTCACGAAAAATCCCGCAACTGCCTTTAAACGTCTTAACTGCCGGTCGCGCCTGCGACCGGCAGATGCTTGTGTTGTGGTGAGAGCCAAGAGCCCTGCTCCTGATCAATCCTTGGAAATCAAGTTTTTGAGGTTGCTGTCGAAGGTGGGGCCAAGCTTATAATTTTGAACATTGGCCCTATAGCCGGCAATTTCCGTTTTTTGATAGATGATCACAAACGGACCATCGGCCAGAACCTTTCGCTGCAAGTCTTCATACATCGCCTTGCGCTTCGGCGTGTCCCGCTCCAACAGCGCTTCGCTGGTTTCCTTTGTCAACTCAGGCACATCCCAAGCATTGCGCCAGGCGAGTGTCTTGGATTTCGGCGTGTCGGAATTGTCAGGATTGCTGGTAAAGGTTTCGGCATTGGAATGCGGGTCCCAATAATCAGCACCCCAATCCCCGATATAGATGTCATGGTTGCGGGCGCGGTATTTGGTCAGCGTCTGCTTACCATCGCCCTGGATGAGTTCCAGCGTGATGCCCGCCTGTGCGAAAGTTTGCTGCATGGATTGGGCAATGCTGGTCATCGGCTCGATGGAGCGCACATCCATGGTGACTTTGAAGCCATCCTTGAGGCCTGCTTTTTCCAGCAATTCCTTGGCTTTCGCAACATTCAGCTTATAGGGCTGGTCATCAATCGAGCCAAGAATACCCTTGGGTAGGAAGGATTCATGCACGGTGCCGACACCCTTGATGAGGGTTGCGCCGATGGCATCGTAATCGACAAGATATTTGATGGCCTGGCGGACTTCCGGCTTGGAAAGATACTGGTTCTTCTGGTTGAGACCGAGATAATAGACGGTGCCCTTCTGGGCAGAATCTGTCTTGATATTTTTCGCATTGGCAATCGCGGTAAAGTCCGTCGGCGAAAGATTACGCGCCACATCGACATCACCGGATTCCAGCGCCAGACGTTGGCCTGAGCTTTCCTTCAGGAAGCGGTAGATGACCCGCTTAAGCTTGGCCTTTTCACCATAGTAATTGTCATTGCGCTCCATCACGACCAATTCATTGGCACGCCATTCGCGCAGCTTGAAAGGACCGGAGCCAGCGTAATTGGTCTTCAACCAGCCGTTGCCGAAATCGGTGTCATAGGGATAATCCTTGGAAACCGTCACGGCTGCCGCGTGGCTCTGCACCAGTTTCTTGTCAACGATGGCACCGACGGTTGCGGTCAGGCAGTTCAGCACGAAGCTGGTCGCATAAGGCTTGTCCACCTTGAACTGGAAGGTCGCGGCATCGACTGCCTTGGCATTTTCCGCGACATTGTCACCACTCAGGCCGAATTGCTGAAGAATGAAGGCCGGGTTCTTGTTGAGCTTGACGGCCCGTTCAAAAGAATAGGCCACATCTTCCGCAGTGATCGGATTGCCGGAGGCGAATTTGATGCCAGACTTGATCTTGAACGTATAGGTCAGGCCGTCTTCAGACGCACTCCAGCTTTCCGCAATGCCGGGAGCCACGGTCGAGGTATCGGCAATATTCAGCTTTACCAGCGTATCATAGGTATTGCCGGTGACTTCGGCGGCAGAGATTTCGAAAGCCTCGCCCGGGTCCATGGTAATGATATCGTCAAACGCCCAGGCCTCGACCAGGGTATCTTTCGGCGTGGCGGCAAAAGCGCGTGGCACGCCCGTAACGCCCCCCGCAACGCCCAATGCCAGAACAGCACTGGCTGTCGTCATCAGCCTGCGGCGTGTCAATGTCATGGTCATGGTCCCGTCCCCTTTTTGTAAATCAATGATCGCCAACAGATGCCGGAATTACTCGCCCCACGTCGTCCCCAGCACGCGCAGCCAGTTTTCACGGGCAATCTTAGCAATATCTGCATCACCGTATCCAGCCGATTGCAACGCTTCAAGCAACCTCTGGTTCCCACTGGCATCGCCGATTTCACCTGGCACGGTGCAACCGTCGAAATCGGAGCCGAGGCCGACACAATCGATACCCATGCGTTCCACCATATAGTCGATATGGCGCACCATATCTGACAGCGGGGTCTCGGCAAAATCGCGGGCATCAGCGCGCAACATGGTCACGGCGTAGTTGAGGCCAGCGATGCCCTTGCGCTCGCGGATCGCATCCATCTGCCGATCCGTCAGGTTGCGGGCCACCGGTGTCAGCACGTGCGCATTGGAATGGCTGGCGATCAATGGTTTGTCGGAGGTTTTCGCCACGTCCCAGAAGCCCTTTTCGGTGATATGGGCAAGGTCGAGGGCAATGCCCAGCCGATCGCAGGCTTTCACAAGCTCAAAACCAAGCGTCGTCAGGCCCGGTCCGGTATCCGGCGACATTGGAAAGGCGAAGGGAACACCATGGCCGAAAATATTCGGGCGGCTCCAGACCGGGCCGAGCGTGCGCAGGCCTGCCTGGTAAAACACCTCAAGAGCGGCCAGATCGGCATCGATGGCCTCACAGCCTTCCATATGCAGCACGGCGGCAAAGACGCCCTCGGCCATGGCAGCGCGAATATCCGATGTCGAGCGGCACAGCCGCCAGCCGCCAGCCCGCTCGACGCGCAGCGCAATCGCGGTCATCTGCAAGGCGATGTCCAGCGACGATGCGCGCGCCAGGGGCTTATCAACAGGGGTATTGTAATGGCCCTTGTCATCCGGCTCGGTCAGCACGAACTCACCGTCTGAGGGAATATAAATCGCGCAGAGACCGCCACCAAGCCCGCCCCGGCGGGCGCGTGGCGCATCGATATGACCTTCCCGTGTGCCATTGATGAATTGCCGCACCGGATCGACGCCCGCTGCATGAGCCCTCCACAAACGCAGGAGGACATCATTATGCCCGTCGAAAACCAATTGCATGAACACTCACCTTTTGACGCATCGCGACTGGCCAGTCTTTTTTGACAAGGGCCACAAGCCTATGACAAAAAAGGGAAATATCGCCAATCTCCTATTTTAGGTGCAGAGTAGAATCAAAAGCTGCAAGGGTTCAAGCGAAAATAATTTGCATCGCAACACAAAGAAGCGAGCATTCTTGCGACATTGGTTTTCGGACACGGCTTTTCGCGTGTCCGTCGTCCAAGGGTGTTTTGAGGAGATGTTTTCAGGGGATATTTTCGATCTCCACCAAAGCGCCTCGCTTACGGATCACCTGAGCGGAAACGGCAGCCCCTTGCGCCAATGCCTCAGCCATCGCGATATCCGAAAGGCGAGCCGACAGGAAACCGGCATTGAAACTATCGCCAGCTGCTGTCGTATCGACGAGATCGGCGACCGGCACGGGATCGAATGTCACTGGCCCTTGCGTGGCGTCAAAGGCATGCACACGGCCCGCGCCATTCTTGACCACCACGGTTGCCGCACCTGCTTTTCGGTATCGGATAATCGTGGCGTCAGGTGTGGCATCGTTGAAATTCGGCCCATCCTCGTCAAAGGACGGCAGGACGATGTCGGCAACCTTGGCCGCCTGCGAAACCGCATTGCACATGCTGTCACGATCCGGCCAAAGCCGGGCGCGCATATTAGGATCGAAAGCGATCAGGCTGCCAGCATCGCGTGCCTGCGCCAGAACCTCTAGCAATTGCTGACGGCCCGCTGGGGACAGGATTGCGAGGGTAATCCCGGAAAACAGGATGAGATCGCGGTCTCGTACGGCCTCTAAAAGAAACGCACGGTCGTCTGCCAGACGCTTGGCGGCGGATTGGCCGCGCCAATAGCTGAAACTGCGCTCGCCATTGGCAAGCTCGATCATATAAAGCCCGACCGTCGCATCCTCCAGACGGCGCAAATGCCCGGTGCCTATTCCCGCCGCTTGCATGAAGGTGAGCATGGCTTGCGAAATACCATCGACGCCGATAGCCGAGCAGTAATCCACCACGTCGTCAGCGCCCAGAAGACGGCGCAGATACCAGGCAGTGTTGAATGTATCGCCAGCAAAATTGCGATGATAAGCACCGTCTTCGCGGGGCGCCATTTCCACCATGCATTCGCCGATGGTCAAGATCCGTTTGCTGCTCATATTATCCTGCCATCCTCATTCGGTCGCGAAATACTGGCCTTGGGTTTCCCTGATCCGGCTGATGATCGACAAGATACGTGACAGGTGAACACGCATGTTGGCGGCGGCCCGGTCGCCATCACGTGCCTTCAGCGCGGCCATAATCTCGATATGGTCGTCAATGGCGCTTTGCGCACCAAAAGCAAGGCTGAGATAGCGGATTCGGTCCATATGCGCCTTGCTGTCGCGGATCAGCGCCCAGGCGAATTCGTGGCCGGACATCTTGCAGATCTGCCGGTGAAACTCGTCATCCAACTCATGAAACAGCATCTTGTCGCCAGCCTCCATGGCCTTGATCTGCCGCTGCACCAATTCGTCGAGCGCCGCGATCTGCTCTTCGCTCAAACGCTCGGCGGCGGCTCGCACGGTTTCCATTTCCAGCGCTGTGCGGATGAAGCGGGCCTGCAACACTCCACGTTCGGAAATATGTGTCACGACAGTTGCCCGTTGTGGGCGGATCATCAGGAAGCCCTGCTGGGACAGGCGATAGAAGGCGTCGCGCACCGGTTGGCGAGACACGCCCATCTGCTTGGCAACATCCACTTCCGATAATTTTGCCCCCGGCGGCAGCTCCAGTTCAACCACCTGCCGGTATAACAGCTCGAAGACCTGCTCGGTGACCGAAGGTTGCCGCTGAACGTCCAGCGTGCGCACATTGACCGTATCAATCATCCCACCCTCCGATTACCACCGCCATCGTCACTCCAAAGTAGCCGGGCCAAGTACCCGGGCCAAGTATCCGGGATCATACCCCGGGACCGCATTGACACAATTTGCATACTAACATATTAGATTGGCAGCGGAATGCAATTGCGTTTCGCCACCACTGTCACCGCCCAGGCCATCGATCAAAAGACGATGGCCAACGCAAGAGGCGGCAGTTGTTTTAAGCCATAATACGCCGGACCGAAATCGGCTTGCGATATTATGCTCTATTAGAATTACGGGGCGCACGCGGAGACCACGGCATTGCTTCATCCAGACAGGCTTTTTCCCCTTGACCCCACAGCACGCACGCTGGCGCGCACGCTTTATGACACGGTCCGCGACCTGCCCATCGTCAGCCCGCATGGCCACACTGACCCCCGCTGGTTTGCGGAAAATGAGGCCTTTCCCGATCCGGCCCAGCTGTTCGTGGTGCCGGACCATTATGTGTTTCGCATGCTCTATTCCCAGGGCATCGACCTCACGGCGCTTGGCGTGCCGCGTGTCGATGGCGGCATGACGGAAACCGATGGCCGCAAGATCTGGCGGCTGTTTGCTGAAAATTTCCATCTGTTTCGCGCCACGCCTAGCCGCATGTGGCTGGACCACGCCTTCGAAGACGTGTTCGGCCTCACGACCCGTCTTTCGGCACAGACGGCGGACCAGACCTATGACCATATCGCCGAATGCCTGGCAAAACCGGAATTTCGCCCCCGCGCCCTGTTCGAACGCTTCAACATCGAAGTGATCGCCACCACGGAAAGCCCGCTGGACGAGTTGAAATGGCATGAGACGATCCGCGCCTCCGGCTGGAATGGCCGCGTCGTCACCGCCTATCGGCCTGACCCTGTAGTCGATCCGCAATTTGAAGGCTTTGCCACCAATATCGAGCGGTTTGGGCAATTGGCTGACGTCGATGCCACCAACTGGAGCGGCTATCTGGAGGCGCATCGCAACCGCCGTGCCTTCTTCAAAACCTATGGCGCCACCAGTTCCGACCACGGCCATCCCACGGCCCGCACCGAGGACCTGCCCCAGGATCAGGCCAAGGCGCTGTTCGACAAGGCGCTGACCGGGCGGATCACCCCCGATGAGGCAGATGCCTTCCGTGGCCATATGCTGACGGAAATGGCCCGGATGAGCCTGGAGGATGGGCTGGTGCTGCAAATCCATCCCGGTTCCTACCGCAACCATTCCGCCGGCATCATGGCAAAACATGGCCGCGACAAGGGCTTCGATATCCCGACCCGCACCGATTACGTCCGGGCGCTTAAACCTCTGCTGGACGCGGTTGGCATGGAAAAGGACCTGACGGTCATTCTCTTCACGCTGGATGAAACCAGCTATTCGCGTGAACTGGCACCGTTGGCGGGGGCCTATCCGGCACTGAAGCTCGGCCCCGCCTGGTGGTTCTTCGACAGTCCTGATGGCATGCGCCGCTTCCGCGAGACAACGACCGAGACCGCCGGTTTCTACAATACCGTCGGCTTCAACGACGACACCCGCGCCTTCTGCTCCATCCCGGCCCGCCATGATGTGGCAAGGCGGGTGGATTGCGCCTATCTGGCCGAACTGGTGCTGACGGGCCGACTGGAGGAGGACGAAG
Source organism: Gillisella vitis (assembly GCF_021559775.1). Lineage (GTDB taxonomy): Bacteria > Pseudomonadota > Alphaproteobacteria > Rhizobiales > Rhizobiaceae > Allorhizobium > Allorhizobium ampelinum. The sequence goes on from NZ_CP056047.1 coordinate 2,809,538, forward strand.
CCCAGGAGCTTGCAGGCGATCTCGCCTACGGACTGGCGAAAAAGGCCTATCGGCTCTAGCTGAGGAGCAGCGGGTCCCAGCGTTTTTCAGAGAAAAGCGGATACCGATTTTCCCGAAAAGACAAACGAAAACAAAGGAAAGCGAGAGATTGCCTGGTTCAGACCACAGTACACGCCCAAAGGACTCTTGGGCTTCGCCCCCCTCATCCCCCTGCCGGGGACTTCTCCCCGCTGGGGAGAAGAGGCCAAGGCGATAGCACTCAGCCTTATTCTGATGTTGAAAAAGGGCTTTACTCGCTCTTTACAGCACCAGAGAAAGCGCTAGACGCCGCTGCAAGTCTCTTCTCCCCACCGGGGAGAAGGTGGCGGCAGCCGGATGAGGGGGCGGCAAAGCCGCAAGACCTTTGCGTCGTGTACTGTGGCTTCAGACTGAACCAGACAGCCTCGATGGAGGAGAAGCCAGCGATGGATACAGACTTCGTCAGGACCTTTCCGGTGGTCGAAACCGGCCACGGGGTGACCCGCCAGGTTCTCTCCGATAGCCCAGAACTGATGGTGGTAAAATTCACCTTCGCCAAGGGTGCGGAGGGCCTGCGGCACCATCACCCGCATGTGCAATCCACCTATGTTCAATCAGGCCGGTTCGAATTTTCCATCGGCGACGAGACGTTCACGGTCGGTCCGGGCGACAGTTTCGTTATTCCCTCCCTTGCCTTTCACGGCTGCCGGGCCATGGAGCCCGGTGTGCTGATCGACACATTCACGCCCCGGCGTGACGATTTTCTTTGATATTTGAGGAGTAAAGCCATGCTGAGTGTTGAAACCCGCCACGCCATCGACCCGCAGACCGCCAAAAGCTTCGACACCACGGCCCTGCGCAAGCATTTCCATGTCGGCGGTATTTTTGCGGCGGACGAAATCCGGCTGATCTATACCCACTACGACCGGATGATCGTCGGCGGTGCGGTGCCTGAAGGCGCTTCTCTGGTGCTGGACCATGTGAAGGAATGCGGCACCGCCTCCATTCTCGACCGGCGCGAACTTGTCGTCGTCAATATCGGCGGCACCGGCACGGTCGAGGCGGATGCAACCTATGAAATGGGCAAGGGCGACATGCTCTATCTCGGCATGGGCGCGGGCAAGATCAGTTTTTCAGGCGCTGGCCGGTTCTACATTCTCTCGGCCCCGGCCCATCACACCTATCCGTCGCGCCTCATCAAGATTGAGGAAGCCGCCAATGTAACGCTCGGCTCGAAGGCGACCTCCAATGAGCGCACCATCTACCAGTTCGTGCATCCTGACGTGATGAAGGCCTGCCAGCTGGTGGTCGGCATGACCAAGCTTGCCCCCGGCTCCGTCTGGAACACCATGCCCGCCCATGTCCATGACCGGCGCATGGAAGCCTATCTGTATTTCGACCTGCCGGAAGGCCAGCGCGCTTTCCATATGATGGGCGAGCCGGACGAGACCCGGCATCTGGTGTTGAAAAACGAGGAAGGCGCGATTTCGCCGCCCTGGTCGATCCATTCGGGGGCGGGTACGGCCAATTACACTTTCATCTGGGCGATGGCCGGTGACAATGTCGATTACAAGGATGTCGAAGTGGTCTCGATGGAGACGCTGAAGTGAGCGATCTGTTTTCCCTCAAGGGCAAGACGGCGCTGGTGACAGGCGCCAATACCGGCATCGGCCAGGCCATTGCCCTGTCGCTTGCCGGGGCTGGCGCCAGCGTGATTTGTGCGGGCCGCTCTCCGGTGACAGAAACTGTCGAGCAGATTACCAATGCCGGTGGCAAGGCGTCCGGCCTCACCCTCGACCTGTCCGACCCGATGGCCGGGTGCGGCATTTTCGAGGATCTCGGCCCGGTCGATATTCTCGTCAACAATGCCGGCATCATCCGCCGCGCCGATGCGGTGGATTTCACCGAGGCCGATTGGGATGCGGTGATGGATGTCAACCTGAAGGCGGTATTCTTCCTCTGCCAGGCCTTTGCCAAAGCCTTGTTTGCCCGCGACGCAGGCGGCAAGATCGTCAATATTGCCTCGATGCTGTCCTTCCAGGGCGGTATTCGCGTGCCATCCTATACGGCGTCGAAAAGCGGTGTTGCCGGACTGACCAAGCTGCTCGCCAATGAATGGGCAGCCAAGGGCATCAATGTCAACGCCATTGCCCCCGGCTATATCGAAACCAACAATACCGAGGCGCTGCGCAATGACGCTGCCCGCAACAAGGCAATCCTGGAGCGCATTCCGGCTGGTCGCTGGGGCGAGGCCGAAGACATTGGCGGGGCTGCGGTGTTTCTTTCCTCACGGGCGGCCAAATATATCCATGGTGCCATTCTCAATGTTGATGGAGGCTGGCTTGCCCGCTGATATATCCGCCAATCCGCAACGGCTGCGCCGCCCCGATAGCATCAGACCGCAGACGGGCATTGTCCATCTCGGGCTTGGCGCGTTCTACCGCGCCCATGGGGCGATCTATATCGAACAGGCCATGGAGAAATCCGGCGGGGATTGGGGCATTATCGGCGTCAGCCTGATGCGGCCCGACCAGCGCGATGCGCTCGCCCCCCAGGATTTCGCCTATACCGCCGTCGAGCTTGGGCCAAACGGCGAAACACCGCATGTGATCGGCGTGATCAACGATGTGCTGGTGGCACGGGAAAACCCGAGAGCCGTCATCGACGCGATGAGCGATCCGGCTGTCAAGATCGTCAGCCTGACGGTGACGGAAAAAGGCTATTGCCACGAACCGTCCACGGGCAGACTGAACCAAGGCCATCCCGACATCCAGCATGATCTGGCCCATCCCGAAGCCCCCCTCTCCGCCCTCGGCTTTCTGGTGCGGGCGCTGGAAAAGCGCCATGCGGCGGGCCTGCGTCCGTTCACGGTGCTATGCTGCGACAACCTGCCGGAAAACGGCAAGGTGGTGCAGGGCGTTGTGCTGGAACTGGCCGGGCTGATCTCATCCGATCTTCAAGGCTGGATTGCCCGTGAAGGCGCTTTTCCCTCGACCATGGTGGATCGGATTGTACCCGCCACCAAGCCGGAGGATATCGACCGGCTGGCGCAGATCACCGGCGTGCTGGATCTTTCCCCCGTCATGCATGAGCCTTTCCGGCAATGGGTAGTAGAAGACCATTTCGTTGATGGTGCAAGACCGGAGCTCGGAGCCGTCGGCGTCGAGCTGGTCGAGGATGTCACGCCGTTCGAGCATATGAAGCTGCGCTGCCTGAACGGCACCCATTCGTCGCTTGCCTATCTCGGCTATCTCGCCGGTCACGAAACCATTGCCCAGACGGTGGCCGATCCGGTCTTTGCCCGGTTCTGCAAGATGCTGTGGAACACGGAAATCACCCCCGGCCTGAAAGCCCCGCCGGGCGTGAGCCTTGACGATTATACAGCTGCGTTGTTTGACCGTTACGCCAATCCCGCCATCCGCCACCGCACCTGGCAGATTGCCATGGACGGCTCGCAAAAACTGCCGCAGCGGATTCTCGGTACTCTGACGGAGAACCTCACCGCCAACCGGCCGATCACGGGATTGGCTTTGGCCGTTGCCGCCTGGATGCGCTATGTTGGCGGCGTCGATGAAAAGGGCGACGCCATCGACGTGCGCGACCCGTTGGCCGCGCGTTTGAAAAGTCTGAGTGATGGCGCTGCCGAGCCTGCCGACAAGGTCGCGGCGCTGTTGTCGGTGCGCGAGATTTTCCCTGAACCGCTGGCCGATAACCCGACCTTCCGCAATGCACTGACGACAGCTTATCAAAGCCTTGTGACCAAGGGCGCACGACAGACGATAGAGGATTTGAGCCGATGAAAGAGAGCTGGCGCTGGTACGGCCCGTTTGACCGCATTACCCTGACCGAGGTCGCCCAGACCGGGGCCTCCGGCATCGTCAACGCGCTGCACGAAATACCCTATGGTGAAGTCTGGGGCAGCGATGCCATTGCCGCCCGCCGCGACGAGATCGCCAATAGCGGCTTAGGCCTGACTTGGAATGTGGTGGAAAGCCTGCCGATCCATGAGGATATCAAGCGCGGCGAAGGTGATCTTGAACGGCTGTTTGCCAATTACCGCCAGTCGATGAAGAACCTGGCGGATGCCGGTATCCACACGATCTGCTATAATTTCATGCCATTGCTCGACTGGACCCGCACCCAGCTGGATGCGCCAGTGGCGCGCGGTGGCACGGCCTTGCGATTTTCCGAGCCGCATATGGCCGCCTTCGAGATTCATATGCTGGAGCGCGAAGGGGCGGAAAATGACTATTCGCCAGAGGTGCGCGAGGCCGCCAAGGCCTGGTTTGACGCCTCCAGCGAAGGCTTGCGCCAAAACCTGTTGAACAGCATAATGTCCGGTCTGCCCGGTGCCTTCGACCGTTACGATATCAGCGGCTTGCGCGAGGCGCTGAAGCGCTATCACGGCATCAGCCGCGATGAGATCCGCGCCAACTATGCCCGCTTCCTCGCCGAAGTCATTCCGACGGCAGAAGAGCTTGGCATGCGGTTTTGCGTGCATCCCGACGATCCGCCGCGCGATATTCTCGGCCTGCCGCGCATCGTCTCCTGCGAAGACGACATTGCCTGGATCATGGAACAGCAACCGGCCATTGCCAACGGCTTGACGCTGTGCGCGGGCTCGCTGGGTGCCAATCCGAAAAACGATGTTCCGGCCATTGCCGCACGCTTTGCCGAGCGCATCCATTTCGCCCATCTGCGCAATGTGGCTAAGGAGCCGGATGGGTCCTTCCAGGAGGCCGCGCATCTCGATGGCGATACCGACATGGTGACGCTGATCGCCGTGCTGATTGCCGAAGAGCGCCGCCGCAAGGCAGACGGTCGCGCCGATTTCGACATTCCCTTCCGCCCGGACCATGGCCACGAATTGCTTGACGATGTCAGCCGTGGCACCCATCCCGGCTATCCGCTGGTCGGGCGTCTGCGCGGACTGGCGGAACTGCGCGGGGTCATTCGCGCCCTCTCTCACGGACATGTGCATTATGGCTGAAGGGACAGGGATAGTGCTGCTGCACCCGGATGACACCGTTGCCATCCTGACCAATCCCGCCCCGGCAGGCACGCAGCCGCTTGGATTTGGCGTGAGCCTTGATCATCCGGTGGCGCGTGGCCACAAGATTGCCCGGCAGGATATGGCGGAGGGAGGCAATATCATCAAGTTCGGGCAGGTGATTGGCTATGCCAGCCGCCCGATCCGGGCGGGTGAGCATGTGCATACCGACAACTGTTCCTTCGGCGCTCACGACCAACATTATGAGGTGGGTGCCGATTACCAAAAGGCGCTAGCCGCCATTCCCACTGTTAAGCCTGAGAGATTCATGGGCTATCGCCGGGCGAATGGACAGGCGGGAACGCGCAATTTCATCGCCATCTGCGCTACGGTCAACTGTTCCGCCACCGTCATCCGGCGGGCTGCCGATGACATCAACCGCTCCGGCATTCTCGACGATTATCCTGATATCGATGGGGTCGCCGCCTTTGCGCATGGCACCGGCTGCGGCATGGATGCAGGCGGCGAAGGGGCGGATATTCTGCAACGGGTGCTATGGGGCTATGCCACCCATCCCAATGTCGGCGCTGCGGTTTTTGTCGGTCTGGGTTGCGAGGTCATGCAACTCGCCCGGATGAAAATGCTTTATGGTGGCAATGACGAAAGCCGGTTCTTCGGCCTGACAATCCAGGAGAGTGGCGGCACCGCTGCGACCATCGCGCATCTGATCGACCACATCAAATCCATCCTGCCGGTGGTCAACGCCATCAAGCGCCAGCCGATCCCGGCCTCGGAGCTAAAACTGGCGCTGCAATGCGGCGGCTCGGATGGGTTTTCCGGCATCACCGCCAATCCGGCGCTCGGCATCGCCTCCGACCTGCTGGTCGGCCTGGGCGGCACGGTGGTTCTCTCGGAAACCCCTGAGATCTACGGTGCCGAACAATTGCTGTTGCGCCGCGCCGCATCAAGCGAAATCGGCGAGAAGCTGATCGCCCGCATTCGCTGGTGGGAAGACTATACAAAAATGAACCGGGGCTCGATGGACAACAATCCCAGCCCCGGCAACAAACTGGGCGGGCTGACCACCATTCTGGAAAAATCGCTGGGCGCATCGGCCAAGGCCGGCAGCACGCCACTGACCGACGTGTTGAACTACGCAGAACGGATCGAAACCCCCGGCTTCGTCTTCATGGACACCCCCGGCTACGACCCGGTCTCCGCCACCGGCCAGATCGCTGGCGGCGCGCAAATGCTGGTCTTCACCACCGGCCGCGGCTCGGCCTTCGGCTCCAAGCCCACCCCCACCATCAAGCTCGCCACCAACAGTAAGCTGTTTGAGGACATGCCCGACGACATGGACCTCAACTGCGGCGACATCATCAGCGCCGGGATTTCGCTGGAGCAGAAAGGCCGGGAGATTCTCGATCTCGTGCTGGCCTCGGCTTCGGGGCAGAAGACCAAGTCGGAGATTTTGGGGCTGGGGGATAACGAATTTGTGCCTTGGCAGGTTGGGGCGGTGATGTAACATCAGTATGTCATCACTCAGCCGCAGGATGAAAATGGAAAATACGGGAACCGGCATATCCTCAATCTACATATACGATCCAGACAAAAATAGTGGTGGCAACCGTCGAATAAACGTGCAAATACCTGCAATTCTCAAACATGCAGGATGGAGTATTTTACTCGCACCATTTCAATTATTATTGTCGTTAATTTTTTTATACATATTTTTTGCTTTAACAAAAATTGAAATGCAAATATTTTTAAAGGGCAAAAATATTAATTTTTACGCAATAATTTATAATTTAATACTTATATACTCTTCTGCCTCTATGATTATGTATTCAATATCAAATGCTTACGTAGATTTCATCCGTGAAGGCCCATTTATTCAAATAGACGAATTGGGTTTCACGGATCGTCGCATTTCCAATGACAAGATAGCGTGGAACAATGTATTCGTAAAAACAATAACAGGAGGAACATGGGTAAGGCGGACAGCCATGTATGTCCGAATAGACGCACAAAATATAAAATTCCATCCATGGAGACTGGATGTCGCCGTAAATAGATTTTTAAAAATCAATTTTATATTTATAGGATTTTCTAGAAACGAAAAAGAAAATAAGAAATTCATCGAGGTGTTTAAATTTTTCACACGAACAAAACCATACGATGAAGATCAAAATGTAAGAACAGTCTCATAAAAATAAGGCTCACTCCTAAAGGAGAGAGCCCTATAAAATGCATAGGAATAATGGATCGAAATCCACACTATTTAATCATCGGCAGCAATTCAGTGATCGACTTCTTCGCATCACCATAGAACATCCGCGTATTTTCCTTATAGAACAGCGGGTTCTCGATGCCGGAATAGCCGGTGCCCTGGCCGCGTTTGGACACGAATACCTGCTTGGCTTTCCACACCTGCAAGACAGGCATGCCGGCAATCGGGCTGTTGGGGTCTTCTTCGGCTGCCGGGTTGACGATGTCGTTGGAGCCGATGACGATGACGACGTCGGTGCTTGGAAAATCGTCGTTGATTTCGTCCATTTCCATGACGATGTCATAGGGTACCTTGGCTTCGGCCAGCAGCACGTTCATATGGCCGGGCAAACGGCCTGCCACCGGATGGATGGCAAAACGCACGTTTTTGCCAGCGTCACGCAGCTTGCGGGTGAGTTCCGATACCGCCTGCTGGGCTTGAGCCACCGCCATGCCGTAGCCCGGCACGATGATCACGCTTTCAGCCTCGTTCAGCGCATTGGCCACGCCTTCCGCATCGATAGCCACCTGTTCGCCCTCGATTTCCATAGCCGGACCAGTAGTGCTGCCAAAGCCGCCGAGGATGACCGAGATGAAGGACCGGTTCATCGCTTTGCACATGATGTAAGACAGGATCGCGCCTGACGAGCCAACCAGCGCACCGGTCACGATCAGCAGGTCATTGCCGAGCGTAAAGCCGATGGCCGCTGCTGCCCAGCCGGAATAGCTGTTCAACATCGATACCACCACCGGCATATCGGCACCGCCAATGCCCATGATCATGTGATAGCCGATGAAGAAGGCCAGCAGCGTCATCAGCACCAGCGCCCAGGCACCAGCGCCGTAGAAATAGGCGATCAACAGCAGGAAGGACAGAGCGGCGGCACCGGCGTTGAGCATATGCCCGCCGGGCAATTGCTTGGCCTTGCCATCGATCTTGCCTGCCAGCTTGCCGAAAGCAATGACCGAGCCAGTGAAGGTGACGGCACCGATGAACACGCCGAGGAACACCTCGACCTTCATGATCGACAGTTCGACAGGCAGTTTATGGGCGAGAATAGCGGCAAAGCCGGTGAGTGCGGCCCGCGCCGTCTCGTCCAGCCGGGCAACATGGGCTTCTTCCAGATGGGTGTTATAGCCGATAAATACCGCGGCCAGACCGACAAAGCTATGCAATGCCGCCACAAGCTGTGGCATTTCCGTCATCTGCACGCGGTTTGCCACGTAATAGCCAAGCACAGACCCACCAGCGATCATCAGTACAATGATGAACCAATGGCCAATGCCGGGGCCGAAAATCGTGGCGATGACCGCAAGGCCCATGCCGACAATGCCGTACCACACGGCCCGTTTGGCGCTTTCCTGGCCCGACAGGCCACCCAGCGACAGGATAAACAACACAGCGGCTGCAATATAGGCCGCAGAAACAATACCAATAGCCATAATAACGTCTTCCCCCTCAGGACTTCTGGAACATGGCGAGCATACGCCGTGTCACAAGGAAGCCGCCGACGATATTGATCGTCGCAATCAGCACGGACAGTGCAGCCAGTGTCACCACCAGCCAATTGCCGGAGCCGATCTGGAGCAATGCGCCCAGAATGACGATGCCGGAAATCGCATTGGTCAGGGCCATCAGCGGCGTGTGCAGCGAATGGCTGACACCCCAGATCACCTGGAAACCAATGAAGCAGGCCAGAACGAACACAATGAAATGGCTCATGAAGCTGACAGGGGCAAACGCACCCACCAACAGCATCACCGCCGTGCCAATCGCCAGCAGCTTGACCTGATTGGCAGTCTGCGCCTTGAACTCGGCAGCTTCCTTGGCCCGCTTTTCATCATGGGTCAGTTCCTTGACCTTCTCCTTCGGCTTGGCGGCGGCAATCGCCTGCACCTTGGGCGGCGGTGGCGGATAGGTGATCGCGCCTTCAAAGGTCACGGTCGCGCCCCTGATAACGTCGTCTTCCATGTTATGGACGAGCTTGCCATCCTTGGCCGGTGTCAGATCCGTCATCATATGGCGGATGTTGGTGGAATACAGCGTCGAGGATTGCGCCGCCATCCGGCTGGGGAAATCGGTATAGCCAATGACAATAACGCCATTGTCGGACACCACCCGCTGGTCGGCCACGGTCAGATCGCAATTGCCGCCGCGTTCAGCCGCCAGATCGATAATGACAGAGCCGGGCTTCATGGAGGCCACCATATCGGCCAGCCACAGCTTTGGTGCATCCCGACCGGGGATCAGCGCTGTGGTGATGACGATATCGATATCGGGGGCCAGTTCGCGGAACTTCGCCAATTGCTTTTCGCGGAATTCCGGCGAGGACGGTGCAGCATAACCACCGGTCGCGGCCCCATCCTGGCTGGCTTCGAATTCGAGATAGACGAATTGCGCGCCCATGCTCTCGATCTGCTCGGCCACTTCAGGGCGAACATCGAACGCATAGACGATTGCACCGAGCGACGTTGCCGTACCGATGGCCGCAAGACCAGCCACACCGGCACCGATGATCAGCACCTTGGCCGGCGGAACCTTACCCGCTGCCGTGACCTGGCCGGTGAAGAACCGGCCAAAATTATTGCCCGCCTCAATGACGGCGCGATAACCGGCGATATTGGCCATGGAGGACAGCGCATCCATCTTCTGGGCGCGCGAGATGCGCGGCACCATATCCATGGCGATGACGTTGGCGCCCTTGGCCTTGGCTTCTTCCAGCAGCGCCGTATTTTGCGCGGGATAAAAGAAGGAGATCAGGGTTTTGCCGGGCGCGAGCTTTTCCACTTCAGAGGATTCTGGCGGACGCACCTTGGCAATCACATCCGCCTGCGCGTACAGCGCGTCTGCGCTATCGGCGACCGTGACACCAGCCTTGCGGTAGGCATCGTCGGAAAAACCCGCCGCCTTGCCAGCACCCGTCTCGATCAGGCAGGCATAGCCCAGTTTTTGCAATTGTTGTGCGCTGTCGGGCGTCATCGCAACGCGCGCTTCGCCAGCATATAATTCTTTTGGTGAGCCTATTGTCAAACTCATGGAAACCTCCTGACCCTCGATACGAGGGAACCGCACCAGCTTATAGCCTCCGCGCGCCCCCGTCCCCGTGACATGATGACCTCATGCCTGCGGCATTTAAGGGAGGTCGCGATTGCAAAACAAGCCTTTGTTAACGCTTTCGGTACGTTCGACTATCGATAAACACGGCTTTGCCGACAAACTGGCAAAACCACCAGTGCTTGGCCGGTCTGTGTACAACCGCCACCCCGTGCAAACGTGAGAGCTGCTCCAAAACGATCCTCCTCACAGGCAACCAGATACCAGAAAAGCACAGGCCTCAGCGCGTGATGAATTCCTGAAGGACGAGATCCTGAAGGCGGGCGGCGAGCGTTGACATATGGCGGTTTTTCATACTGATCAAATGGTAGGGCAAGACGATAATCGGTCTGCGGATCTTCAGGCGGCACAGCCCAGCCCCGGTTGTCTGGCGACAGAGCAGGTCGGAAACCTCCCGCGACAGTGGCGTGATCGCATTGGACGCGGCAATCATCGCAATCATCACCAGCAGCGACGTGGTGTTGACGACATCCACCGGCAGCGTGGTTCCCGCATCGATGAAGGCGTTTTCAACGGCCTGGCGCACCGGCGCGCCAGGCCCCTGCATCACCCAGGGAAAGTGCAGCAGGTCGGTCATGCGTAGATCGGCCGCATTGGCCAGGGGATGGCTCTGGTGGACGATCAGGTCCACTTCCTCGGTGCGGGCATGACGAATATGGAATTGACGGGCATCGACACCAACAGGGATCCGCCCCAGCACAAAATCGAACTGTCCCGAAACGAGATTGGAGATCAGCGTACCGCTCGGTGCCACATCAACGTAGATATCGGCGGTGCGGGCCTCTGTCTTCAGGGTGCTGATGGCTGGAACGATATAGCCGAGCGCCCCACCCGTCACCGCCCCGACACTGACGGTGCCGGATGCGCCGCGCTTGATCGCGTCCACCTCGCGCATCGCCTCGCGCATTTCCTGAAGCAGGATTTCCGAGCGTCGCACCAGCGCCGCCCCCACTTCTGTCGCCTCCATGCCCTTGGGCGTGCGCAGAAACACCGCCGCGCCGACGATCCGCTCAATTTCGGCCAGCATGCGCGATGCCGCAGGCTGGGTCATCGAGACCTGGCCTGCGGCAAGGCTCAACTGTCCAAGATCGCCAATCGCCTTGATCAAGGTGAAATGCTTCGGCTGGAGCCGGTTTGCCGGTGTATTATTCATACAGCGTATATCAAGATTGATATGGGGAATGTCAAATAAATCATTTGAATGACATATCGGGACGGATAAGAGTTCACCATGGATCGTGTAGTGCTTATAAAGCCTGCCAGATTCTTTGCGGCGAACAGAAGGAGCTGGGGCCGCTTCTGCATGACGTGCCAGACCGGAAACGGATTACGCGCCAGATCATGTAGCGGATTTATATGGAAACCAAGGGAGGTTCCTCGTGAAGACACTCGTAAAACTTTTTGCGTCCATCGCTTTGGGCGCAGCCGTCATGTCGTCGTCTGTGTTTGCAGCCGACAAGGGCACGGTTGGCATTGCCATGCCAACAAAGTCTTCGGCCCGCTGGATCGATGACGGCAACAACATCGTCAAGCAGCTCAAGGAAGCCGGTTACACCACCGACCTTCAGTATGCTGACGACGATATCCCGAACCAGCTCTCGCAGATCGAGAACATGGTCACCAAGGGCGCCAAGGTTCTGGTCGTCGCCGCCATCGACGGCACGACACTGTCCGACGTGCTGAAGCAGGCCCATGACGCGGGCATCAAGGTCATTGCCTATGACCGCCTGATCCGCGACAGCGCCAATGTCGATTACTACGCAACCTTCGACAACTTCCAGGTCGGCGTCTTGCAGGCTGGCACGCTGGTTGACGGCCTCGGCCTCAAGGACGGCAAAGGTCCGTTCAACATCGAGCTGTTCGGCGGCTCGCCTGACGACAACAACGCCTTCTTCTTCTACAATGGCGCAATGTCGGTTCTCCAGCCTTACATCGACAGCGGCAAGCTCGTCGTGAAGTCCGGCCAGACCGGCATGGACAAGGTCGGTACGCTGCGTTGGGATGGTGCCGTTGCCCAGGCCCGTATGGATAACCTGCTGTCGGCCTATTACACCGACGCCAAGGTCAATGCCGTTCTGTCTCCTTATGACGGTATCTCCATCGGCATCATTTCCTCGCTGAAGGGCGTTGGCTATGGTTCCAAGGACCAGCCGCTGCCATTCATCTCCGGTCAGGATGCTGAAGTGCCTTCGGTCAAGTCGATCATTGCCGGTGAGCAGTATTCGACGATCTTCAAGGACACCCGCGATCTCGCCAAGGTGACCGTTTCCATGGTCAACGCGCTGATGGAAGGCAAGACGCCTGAAGTCAACGACACCAAGACCTACGACAACGGCGTCAAGGTGGTTCCGGCTTACCTGCTGAAGCCTGTTGCTGTGACCAAGACCAACTACGAAAAGGTCCTGGTTGAAGGCGGCTACTACAAGGCCGACCAGCTGAAGTAACAAAAAGCGGCCGGAACTTTTCAAGCAAAAGTTCCGGCTTCCTTTTTATTGTCGCCCGCCTGCGCATTTCTACTGTGGATTTGACCTATTGTGGATTTGGACGGCCGTGGCTCTGGAACGATATTATGGAAAATACCATCCTCGAAATGCGGAACATCACCAAGACGTTCCCGGGCGTGAAAGCGCTTGAGAATGTGAACCTCAAGGTTCGCCGTGGTGAAATCCATGCATTGGTGGGAGAGAACGGGGCCGGAAAATCCACCCTGATGAAAGTTCTCTCCGGCGTTTACCCCGCAGGAACCTATGATGGCGACATCGTCTATGATGGCGAAGTGCGCAATTTCAAGGTGATCAAGAATAGCGAAGAAATCGGCATTATCATCATCCACCAGGAACTGGCTTTGGTTCCGCAGCTGTCGATTGCCGAAAACATCTTCCTTGGCAATGAGATTGCCAGCAATGGCGTCATCAGCTGGGAAGAAACCTTCAGCCGCACCAAGAAGCTCCTCGCCAAGGTTGGCTTGAAGGAGCAGCCATCAACGCTGGTGACGGATATCGGCGTCGGCAAGCAGCAGCTGGCGGAAATTGCCAAGGCTTTGTCAAAAAGCGTCAAGCTTTTGATCCTCGATGAACCGACTGCCTCGCTCAACGAAACCGACAGCGATGCGCTTCTCAATCTGCTGATCGAGTTCCGCGAACAGGGCATCACCTCGATCATCATCACCCATAAGCTGAACGAAGTGCGCAAGGTGGCCGACCAGATCACCGTGCTGCGCGACGGCATGACGGTCAAGACATTGAACTGTCATGAGGAAGAAGTCAGCGAAGACGTCATCATCCGCAACATGGTCGGCCGCGATCTCGAAGACCGCTACCCGCCACGCGACGTGCCGATTGGCGAAACCGTTCTTGAGGTTAAAAACTGGAACGCCTTCCACCATCAGCACCGGGAACGTCAGGTTCTGCACGACATCAATGTGTCAGTGAAACGCGGCGAAGTCGTCGGCATTGCCGGGCTGATGGGCGCTGGACGAACCGAATTCGCCATGAGCGTGTTTGGCAAATCCTATGGCCATAAGATCAGCGGCGATGTTCTGATCGACGGCAAGCCGGTCGATGTCTCGACCGTGCGCAAGGCCATCGACGCGGGCCTCGCCTATGTCACCGAGGACCGCAAGCATCTCGGTCTGGTTCTGGCCGAGACGATCCTGCACAATACCACGCTTGCCAATCTGCCCGGGGTATCCAAGGCCACCGTCATCAACGATATCAGGGAAATCAAGATCGCCACCGATTATCGCTCGAAGCTGCGCATCCGCTCACACGGCATCTACCAGGAAACTGTCAATCTATCGGGCGGCAACCAGCAGAAGGTGGTTTTGTCGAAATGGCTGTTTTCCAACCCGGAAGTTCTCATTCTCGATGAACCGACCCGTGGTATCGACGTTGGCGCGAAATACGAAATCTACAGCATCATCAACCAGCTTGCAGCCGACGGAAAAGGCGTTCTGATGATTTCATCGGAAATGCCCGAACTGCTTGGCACCTGCGATCGCATCTACGTCATGAATGAAGGACGCATGGTGGCCGAGCTCTCGAAAGAAGAGGCAAGCCAGGAAAGCATCATGCGCGCTATCATGCGCTCAGGGGAGAAGAAATAATGAGTTCCGTCAACCCTTCCACGGAAGAACAGAACGTGGTGTCGGTCGCCTCCTATATTCGCGCCAATATCCGCGAATATGGCATGTTGATCGCGCTCGTCGCCATCATGGTGTTTTTCCAGTTCTACACGGGCGGCATTCTCTTCAAGCCGGTCAACCTGACCAATCTGGTTTTGCAGAACTCCTTCATCATCATCATGGCGCTTGGCATGCTGCTGGTGATCGTTGCCGGACATATCGATCTGTCGGTCGGCTCGATCGTCGGCTTCATCGGCGCCATCGCCGCCATCCTGACCGTGCAATGGGGCCTTGGCTTCCTGCCAACGGTTTTGATCTGTTTGGTGATTGGCGGTGTGATCGGTGCGGCGCAAGGCTATTGGGTCGCCTATCACCGCATTCCGTCCTTCATTGTCACGCTGGCTGGGATGCTGGTGTTTCGTGGCCTGACCCTGTTCGTGCTCGGTGGCCGTAACATCGGTCCTTTCCCCAAGGAATTCCAGCTGATCAGCACCGGCTTCCTGCCGGATCTGTTCGACATGGGTGAAATCCATTCGACATCGATTATCCTGACCGTGATCGGTGCTGTCGCTCTGTTCGTACTCGCCTGGCGTCGTCGGCAGGTCAATGTCGCCCACGGCATCGATGTCGAGCCGTTCGGCTTCTTCGTAGCACAGAACCTGATCGTCTCAGGCGCTGTCTTGCTGCTCGGCTATCTGCTGTCAACCTATCGCGGCATGCCGAACGTTCTGGTCGTCATGCTCGTGCTGATCATGCTCTATTCCTTCGTCACCCGCCGCACCACCATTGGTCGCCGGATCTACGCCATGGGCGGCAATGAAAAGGCCACCAAGCTGTCGGGTATCAATACCGAGCGGCTGAGCTTCCTGACCTTCGTCAACATGGGCGTTCTGGCGGGCCTCGCCGGCATGATCGTCGCGGCGCGCCTCAATTCCGCAACGCCGAAGGCTGGCAGCGGCTTCGAGCTTGACGTGATTGCAGCCTGCTTCATTGGCGGCGCATCGGCCTCAGGCGGCGTCGGCAAGATCACCGGTGCTGTCATCGGTGCCTTCATCATGGGCGTGATGAACAACGGCATGTCGATCATCGGTCTCGGCATCGACTTCCAGCAGATGGTCAAGGGCCTGGTGCTGCTCGCCGCCGTGTTCTTCGACGTCTATAACAAAAATAAAGCAGCCTGACACTTTTGGGCCGGAAGCACGCACCTGCTTCCGGCCCGAACCCCACGACGTGCAGCAATCCCGGGAATAATGTGAAGCGGCGTTCCTGCCGATTGCATGAGAGTAAAACCAGAGACCGTTTCAACGCCTCCGTTGCCATATGAAACGCTCCATGAAATGTTCCAAGGACACTGAACAATGTATCTTTCACAGTTGAAGGCTGGCGGAGTGATCTGCCGGCAGGGTGAAACCGCGCGCCTCGTGCCAGGATTTTCCTCCACCTACGATCTCGCCAAGGCAGCAATTGCGGCCAAGACGTCCATTGCCGACCTGATCGCCAAACAAGGCGCAGGCGATACCGTCGATCTCGCAGCCCTTGCTGCCAGTGGCAAGCTGGATTGCCCGGTGCGTCACCCCGATGCCGCCCATATGTTCCTGACCGGCACTGGCCTTACCCATACCGGTTCAGCATCGGCCCGTGACAATATGCATGCCGACACGGCAGGCATGAGCGATTCGATGAAAATGTTCCGCATGGGCCTTGAAGGCGGCAAGCCAAAGGCTGGTGAATGGGGCGTTCAGCCGGAATGGTTCTACAAAGGCACCGGCGTCAATGCGATTGCGCCGGGCGACGGGTTGGAATCGCCGTCCTTTGCGCTTGATGGCGGCGAAGAACCGGAAATCGCGGGCTTTTATGTTATCGATAACGACGGCACACCGGTTCGTCTCGGCTTTTCGCTCGCCAACGAATTTTCCGACCATGTGACCGAGAAGATCAACTATCTCTATCTTGCCCATTCCAAGCTGCGCCCCGCCTCTTTCGGCCCGGAACTGCTGATCGGCGATCTTCCGGCCAACGTCACCGGCGCATCGAAGATCCTGCGGGATGGCAAGACGGTCTGGGAAAAGCCCTTCCTGTCGGGTGAGGACAACATGTCCCACACCATCGCCAATCTGGAATATCACCATTTCAAATACGGGTTGTTCTGCCAGCCGGGCGACCTGCATGTGCATATGTTCGGCACTGCGACGCTGTCCTTTGCCGATGGCTTCAAGACCGTTCCCGGCGACGTGTTCGAAGTCAGCGCCAGCCAGTTCGGCCTGCCGCTGCAAAACCCGCTGGTGGTGGCGGCGGAAACGCCCTTTGCCGTCAAGACGCTTTGATTCCGGTCTATCCGGCATCGACATTGCCTGAATGAATCAAACAGCGGTGCTCTAGAGTTTGTCAGGGAAAAGTGGAAACCGGTTTTCCCGAAAAGACAAACGAAAACAAGAGAAGCTAGAGTCTGTCTGGTTCAATCTGAACCTGACAGACTCTAGCCGCGAAAACTGAACGAAACACGGGATAGAAACGCCATGAGTGGTTTTACACCAAAAGCTTGGCCTCGCAAACTGAGGTCGCAGGAATGGTACGGCGGCAACTCACGCGATACGATCTACCATCGCGGCTGGATGAAGAACCAGGGGTATCCGCATGACCTGTTCGATGGCCGTCCGGTCATCGGTGTTCTCAACACCTGGTCGGACCTCACCCCCTGCAACGGCCATCTGCGCGAGCTGGCCGAAAAGGTGAAGGCCGGCATCTGGGAAGCCGGTGGTTTTCCGGTCGAAGTGCCGGTGTTCTCGGCGTCTGAAAACACCTTCCGTCCGACCGCGATGATGTATCGCAACTTGGCGGCGCTGGCCGTCGAGGAAGCCATGCGCGGCCAGCCGATTGATGGCGCCGTGCTGCTGGTCGGCTGCGACAAGACCACACCATCGCTGGTGATGGCTGCCGCCTCCACCGACATTCCCTCCATCGTCGTTACCGGCGGGCCGATGCTGAACGGCTATTTCCGCGGCGAGCGCGTCGGCTCCGGCACGCATCTGTGGAAATTCTCGGAAGCCGTCAAGGCAGGCGAGATGACCCAGGAAGAATTCATGGAGGCCGAAGCCTCGATGTCACGCTCCAGCGGCACCTGCAACACCATGGGCACAGCCTCGACCATGGCGTCTATGGTGGAATCGCTCGGCATGGCCTTGTCCGGCAATGCCGCCATTCCCGCCGTGGACAGCCGCCGCCGGGTGATGGCGCAGCTTTCGGGTCGCCGGATTGTGCAAATGGTCAAGGACGACCTGAAACCATCCGACATCATGACCAAGGAAGCCTTTGAAAACGCCATCCGTATCAATGGTGCCATCGGCGGTTCCACCAATGCGGTCGTGCATCTTCTGGCCATGGCCGGTCGCTGTGGCATCGACCTGACGCTGGATGACTGGGACCGCTGTGGCCGCGATATCCCGACCATCGTCAACCTGATGCCATCGGGCGAGTATCTGATGGAAGAGTTCTTCTATGCCGGTGGTCTGCCGGTGGTCATCAAGATGCTGGCGGAAGCCGGCAAGCTGCATAAGGACGCGCTGACCGTTTCCGGCGAGACGCTGTGGGACGAAGTCAAGGATGTCCGCAACTGGAACGAAGACGTCATCCGTCCGTTCGACAAGGCGCTGACCCAGCAGGGCGGCATCGCCGTGCTGCGTGGAAACCTGGCCCCGAAGGGCTGCGTGCTGAAGCCATCGGCGGCCTCCGCGCATCTGATGAAGCATCGCGGCCGCGCCGTGGTGTTCGAAGACATTGACGATTACAAGGCCAAGATCAATGACGAGGCCCTCGACATTGACGAAACCTGCGTGATGGTGATGAAGAACTGTGGTCCGCGTGGCTATCCAGGCATGGCCGAGGTCGGCAATATGGGCCTGCCGCCCAAGGTGCTGCGCAAGGGCATTACCGACATGGTGCGCATTTCCGATGCCCGCATGTCCGGCACCGCATACGGTACCGTGCTGCTGCACACATCACCGGAAGCCGCCCGTGGCGGCCCACTCGCCATCGTCAAGAATGGCGACTTCATCGAGATCGATGTCGAGGCACGCCGGGTGCATCTGGATATTTCCGACGAGGAAATGCAGCGCCGCCTGGCCAATTGGCGTCCGAATGTTGAGCCGCCAGCCAGCGGCTATGCCCGCCTGTTCCACGATCACGTGGAGGGTGCCGATACCGGCGCCGACTTCGACTTCCTCAAGGGCTGCCGTGGTGCCGCCGTTGGCAAGGACGCGCATTGATCCATCTCTCTCCCGTCAAGCGCGCCCCAAAGGCGCGCTTGACACCATTCAATGACGAGACAGGGAACAGGTCATGACCTCTTCTGAAAACACCGGAACCAGGATTGCCCTGGCGCTGGCCGGCGTCGGCAAGATTGCCCGCGACCAGCATATTCCGTCCTGCGAAAACGGCAGTGACTTCGTGATCGCCGCCGCCATCAGCCGCAATGGCAAGATCGACAGCGCCGAGAATTTCGAAAATTTCGACGTGTTTCTGGAGACCCGCCAGGATATCCGCGCCATCGCGCTGTGCACCCCACCCGATGTCCGCTTCGCCATGGCCAAGAAGGCGATTGCCAGCGGCCTAGACGTGCTGATGGAAAAGCCGCCTGCGGCAACCATCGGCGAAGCCCAGGCGCTGGCCGAATTGGCGCGTGACGCGGGCGTCACCCTGTTTGCCACCTGGCATTCCCGCTTTGCCAATGGCGTTGAACCGGCCCGCCAATGGCTCTTGGACAAGACCATCACCCGGATTGAGATCACCTGGAAGGAAGATGTCCGTCGCTGGCATCCCGGACAGGCATGGATCTGGGAGGCTGGCGGTTTCGGCGTGTTCGATCCGGGCATCAACGCGCTGTCGATCTTGACCGCGATCATTCCAGGCCAGACCATCGTTGAAAAAGCCGCCTTGTCCTTCCCCGCCAATCGCCAGCAGCCGATTGCCGCAAGCCTTGCGATGCGCAGCGCAGCCGGTGCGCCGATCAAGGCCGAGTTCGACTGGCGCCAGGAAGGTCCGCAGACCTGGGATATCGTCGTCGAGACGGATCAGGGCACGCTGAGGCTCGCAAAAGGCGGCGCGGAACTCTATATAAATGAGACACTGACCGTCGAAGGCCCCGACCGGGAATATGCCCGCATCTACACGCGTTTTGCCGAACTGGTGCGCAGCCGCAAAAGCGACGTCGATTTCCAGCCACTTCGGCTGGTTGCCGACGCCTTTCTGACGGCGGAGCGTCATGAAGTGGAAGCCTTCGTCGAGTAAGACCAGTTTTATCGGACGGGATCGACGTCAGTCGATTCCGCCCTCCAAGCCGAATGCCCAAGCAAACGATGCGACAAAGTTCCGACGTCGGCGCATCCAGGGCAAATAGCAGCACGACCGGTTAATTGCCGTCCGCCTGCCGAACGACACTTTTGAAAGGACTGCTCCATGACGCTGAACCTCACCGGAAAACACCTGATTGCCGGCGAATGGGTTGAAGGTACGGGAACCTTCACCTCCAGCCCTGCTTCGGGCGAGAGCCATACATTCTTCCTGGGCTCCGCCGCTCTGGTCGACCGCGCCATGAAAGCCGCCGAACAGGCCTTTGCCAGCTATGGCTATTCCTCCCGTGAAGAGCGCGCCAAGTTTCTGGAAGCCATCGCCGAGGAAATCGATGCACGCGGCGATGAAATCACCAAGATCGGCACCCAGGAAACCGGCCTGCCGGAAGCCCGCCTGATCGGCGAGCGTGGCCGCACCACCGGTCAGCTGCGGTTGTTTGCCGACCATATCCGAAAGGGCGATTATCTCGACCGCCGCCATGATGCCGCCCTGCCGGAACGCCAGCCCCTGCCCCGTCCCGACATTCGCCTGATGCAGCGGCCCATCGGCCCGGTGGGCGTGTTCGGCGCGTCGAATTTCCCGCTGGCTTTCTCCACCGCTGGCGGCGACACCGCCTCGGCGCTGGCCGCCGGTTGCCCTGTTGTCGTCAAGGGTCATGAAGCCCATCCGGGTACTGCGGAAATCGTCGCCCAGGCGATCCACGCCGCCATCAAGAGCACCGGCGTCCATCCCGGCACCTTCTCGCTGGTCCAGGGCGGCAACCGCGAAACCGGCGAAGCCATCTGCCTGCATCCGTTGACCCGCGCCGTCGGCTTTACCGGCTCGCTGCGCGGTGGCCGCGCGCTGTTTGATCTCTGCGTGCGCCGTGATGAGCCCATTCCATTCTTCGGCGAATTGGGATCGGTCAATCCGATGTTCCTGCTGCCCGCCGCCGTCTCGGCCCGTGGCGAGGCCATTGCCAAGGGTTGGGCGGGTTCGCTCACCATGGGCGCTGGCCAGTTCTGCACCAATCCCGGCATCGCCATCATCAAGGCAGGCCCTGAGGCCGACGCCTTCCTGGAAGCCGCCAAGACCGCGCTGGCTGCCGCCAATGCCCAGACCATGCTGACCGATGGCATTGCCAATGCCTACCGCGAAGGTGCCAAGCGCATCGAGGAAACCTCGGGCGTCCAGTCCGTGCTGACCTCCACCTGCGACCTGCGCAATGCCAAGCCCTATCTGTTTGCCACGACAGGTGAAAACTGGCTGGCAAACCATGTGTTGAGCGAGGAAGTCTTCGGTCCGCTCGGTGTGTTCGTCACTGTCAAGGACGAAGATGAAATGGTTGGCATTGCAGAAAGCCTGGTCGGCCAGTTGACCACGACACTGCAAATGGACGACGCCGACGCGCAGATCGCGCGCAAGCTGCTGCCAATCCTGGAACGCAAGTCTGGCCGCGTGCTGGCCAACGGTTTCCCGACTGGTGTCGAGGTTTGCGATGCCATGGTGCATGGCGGGCCTTATCCGGCCACCACCAATTTCGGCGCAACCTCTGTCGGTACGATGGCGATCCGTCGCTTCCTGCGTCCGGTCAGCTATCAGAACATTCCGGTCGCCCTGCTGCCGGAAGACCTGCAATAAGCGCGGACGAACAGCATGGCTGACATAACCGAAACGGGTGCAGAGATCGGCCAGCCCTTCGTTGGGCTTGCCGATTGGGGCACCAGCAATTTCCGCCTCTGGCTGGTGGATGGCGCGGGCAATGTGCTCGGCGAGCGCCAGTCTGCCGACGGCATGTCGGCCTGCGCGGCGGACAACCGGTTTGCAGCCGTGTTGGAAGAACATCTGGAGGCGCTGTCAGCGCCTCTGGATCTTCCGGTGGTGATCGCCGGCATGGCGGGCGCTCGCGCCGGTTGGCTGGAAGCGCCCTATGTCGAAACCCCCGCTTCGCTGTCCGGTCTTCATCACCATAGCGTCAGCCCGAAAGCATCGCGCCCGGTTTATATTCTGCCCGGCCTCTGCCAGATCAAGACTGGCCCTTTCGATGTGATGCGTGGCGAAGAAACCCAACTCGCTGGCGTTGTGGCGGGCGGCATGGCTTCGGGCGTGATCTGCATGCCCGGCACCCATTGCAAATGGGTTTATTTGGAAAACGGCGTGGTGCAGCGATTTCGCACCGTCATGACCGGCGAATTGTTTGACCTGATTGCCAAACAATCGATCCTGCGCTTGTCGATCCAGCAAGCCCCGGCAGAAACCGACCAGACGGTGTTTGCCGATGCAGTCAGCGAAGCACTGGGCGAAAATTTCACCCTGACCACCAGCCTGTTTTCGATCCGTGCCGCCGGTCTGCTTTCATCGCCTGGAGCCAACGAGGCGGCCAGCCGGCTCTCCGGCCTGCTGATCGGCGCGGAAATCGCGGGCATGCGCGAGTGGGTCCGTTCCGGCAAGACCGTGCATATCGTCGGCTCGAAAGCGCTCTCGGCGCTCTATGCCAAGGCGATCACCCTGGCGGACGGCAGTGCCAGCATTCTTGACGGCAGCGCCCTGGTGCGCGACGGTCTGTTTGCCGCCGCCAAGGCCATTCTTCAAAACTGACGTTAGGACCAGATCATGACCACCACCCATACCCCATGGCCGCAGTTGAAGCGCGAACTGGTCGCCATCCTGCGCGGCATCGGTCCCGAGGACATCGAAAGCGTTGTCGATGTGCTTCTGGAACAGGGCTTCGAGGCCATCGAAGTACCGCTGAATTCGCCCGATCCGTTCATTTCCATCGAAAAAGCCCGCAAGCGTGCGCCTGATGGTGTGCTGATCGGCGCGGGAACCGTACTGGATGCCGGTTCGGTCGAACAATTGCATAGTGTTGGCGGCAACCTTCTGGTGACACCGAACACCGACCCGGCAGTCATTGGCCAGGCCGCCCGGCTGGGCATGGTGTCGATGCCCGGCGCCTTTACCCCGACAGAAGCGCTGGCCGCCATCAAGGCCGGTGCCTCGGCGATCAAATTCTTCCCCGCCAGCGTGCTGGGACCAAGCGGCATCAATGCCATCAAGGCCATTTTGCCCGCCAATTTCCCAATCGGTGCCGTCGGCGGCGTTGGCGAAAACAATTTCGGCGACTATCTGAAGGCGGGCGTTCGTGCCTTCGGCATCGGTACCAGCCTCTACAAGCCCGGCGACAAGGCCGATGTGGTCAAGGAGCGCGCCGCAACGCTGGTCGCTGCCTATGATGCCGCCGTTGCTGCCCATAAGGCATAGGGTTTTATCCGCTGTCTGCCAGCGTTGACGTCACCATGCGCTGGCAGATAGAGAGATCGATCTATCCGCCCATGGAGTACATACCCAAAAAATCCTGTATCATGGATAGGATCTGGTTTGAGGGAATACACATGCGGCTGATATTGCTGGGCTTGGGCTGGTTTTTCGTCGCGCTCGGCATTGTCGGCATTTTCCTGCCGGTGCTACCAACCACACCGTTCATCATCCTCGCCGCAGCCCTGTTTGCCCGCTCCTCGCCGCGCTTTGAGCAATGGCTACTCGATCATCCGCGTTTCGGCCAACCGCTGCTGGACTGGCGCCGCCAGGGCGCAATCTCGACACGTGCTAAAATCGCCGCTGTCCTGGCAATGGGCCTGAGTTTTGTTGTGATGTGGTTCTTTTCCTCAGCGCCGCTTTTCGTGCGGGTTGGTACTGGGGTCATCCTTATCTGCTCAGCAGCTTTCGTCGTCAGCCGGCCAGAGCCCAAACAATAACCTCTATTCCGGCACCGCCGGCAGCACGCAGTCGGTCTTGTTCAAATGTCGCTCACGGAAGAAGATGAACAAGCCGGAGCCGATAATCAGGGCTGCGCCGATCACCATGCCGGTGCGGGGTACATCCCCGAAAAACAGCCAGCCGAACAGCACTGCCCAGAGCAAAAGCGTATATTGCAAGGGTGCCACCGCTGCGGCATCGGATATTTTCAGCGCCCGGTTGACCAGCATATGTGCCGCCATGGCAACGATGCCGAGCAGGCCCAGCATGACGATATCGGTGAGGGAGCCGATCTCGACCCAGTCGAAGGGCGCGAAAAACAGTCCTCCAACCAGCGCCGCCGTCACCTGGAACAGCACCAGCAGCTTATCCGGCGTAGCCCGTAGCGAACGGCCTGACAGCATCATGAAAGCAAAGGCAGCACTGCCGATAATGGAAATCAGCGCCGGTACCGAAAACATCGCCCGCGATGGTTCCAGCGTGATGATCACACCGATAAAACCCACCACGATGGCGGTGATACGCCGCCAGCCAAGCTTTTCTCCCAGCAGAAACGGCGCGCAGGCAGCCACGTAGATCGGCGCGGCCAACCAATAGGTCATCACATCGGCGAGCGGCAGATAGCTGACGGCGTAGTAGAAGCCGATGATTTCCACCGTCGAACACGTCACCCGCGCCAGCTGCATCCAGGGCCGCTCAACGCTGAGGATCGGAGAAAGCCCGCCGCGAACGATAAAAGGCAGCAGGATCAGCAGCGCCGCGACGCTGCGCAGCACCACGACCTGCCCTAGACCGTAATGGGCGACAAGCGCCTTGGCCATGGCATCGTTTAGCGCAAACATCAGCATCCCCGCCAGCATGATGGCCGGACCGGTGGCACGAGAGGTTTGAAAATTGGCGAGGAGCGAACGGATCACGACTGTAGGCCTTGATAAAGAATGAGCGAATTAGCCGTCCCTATCATGCGCGGAGCGAACCGCCCATACAGATCCGCTGAAATAAGTACGCGACAACAATTGATAAAGTCATCGGATGACTTTATCAATTATCAAATGAGACCCGTGCAAAAAACCAATCTGGCCGATGGGGCCGCCGAACGCATTCGAACCGCCCTAGGCCGTGGGACGTGGCGGATCGGCGAAAAATTGCCCAATGAGCAAAGCCTGTCTGAAGCGCTGCATGTCAGCCGCGGGACGATCCGCGAAGCTGTACGGGTGCTGGTGGCGCAGGGCCTACTGGAAACCCGCCAGGGCTCCGGCACCTATGTGATCAAAGACCGCATCACCCCCGAACCGCTGGACCTTGCCCGCCGCACCAGCCTGCGCGACCGGCTGGAGGCCCGGCTGGCACTGGATGTCGAGGGGGCAAGGCTGGCCGCCATCAGGGCGAGACCGGCCACCATCAGGCAATTACACGCCCTGCTGGATCAGCGTGGCCATTCCGGTGCTGATCCCGACCGTAACGCTTTTATCGCTCGCGATCTGGCCTTTCACCGGGCGGTGATCGCCGCATCGGAAAACGCCGCCATGCTGGAGCTTTACGAGTTTTTCACCCGCTCGATTACCCAGACCATTGAGGCGACCACCGGCGGCCTGCTGCCGGAACCGGACCTTGACGCCCACCGCGCCATTGTCGATGCCATTGCCAGCGGCGATCCAGGCCAAGCAGACAGTGCGGTGCGCGCCTTCATGCAGCCGGTGCTTATCTTTCTCGATGACATTGCCTCCACTGAAAGCCTTAACCGATGACGAATGCCCATCCCAAGCTTGATCTTGGCGACGAATTGCTGATTGATGCGCAGGCCGAAGACGCCCCTCTCCCGCCGCAGGCATCAGGCCGGTCGCCTCTGTCGCGCATCGTTCTGGGCATCAGCCTCGTGTTGATTGCCTTCAACCTGCGCCCGTTGTTTTCCAGCGCCTCGACACTGCTGCCGGAAATACGCGATCAATTGGGTCTCTCCGTGCTGGGTGCCAGCCTGCTCACCACCTTGCCGGTGGTTTGCCTTGGGGTCTTCTCACCCCTGGCGCCCAGACTTGGCGACCGCTACGGCGCGGAAAAGACCCTGTTGGCCGTCATGGCGTTTCTGGCCATCGGCACCGCCTTGCGCGGCTTTTCCAGCCTTCCCGCCCTGTTTTTCGGCACAGCGCTTGCCGGTGCCTGCATTGCGGTCGGAAATGTGCTGCTGCCGGGTCTGGTGAAGCGCGATTTCCCTGATCGGGCCGCGTTGATGACCGGCTTTTACACCATGGCGCTCTGTGGCGGCGCGGCGGCGGCTGCCGGGCTAACCCTGCCGATCGAGGCGGCCAGCGGCGGCTCGCTGGCTATCGGCCTAGCCGCCTGGGCGCTTCCGGCTGCCGTGGTGTTCCTGCTGTTTCTACCGCAGGCCTTTTCCGCCCATGCTGCAAGGCCAGGGTTCAAGGCCGAGGTTAAAGGCCTGTGGCGCGACCGGCTGGCCTGGAACGTGACGCTTTATACCGGGTTACAATCGGCGCTGGCCTATTGTGTGTTCGGTTGGCTGGTGCCGATCCTGCGGGAACGCGGGCTGGATGGGGTAACGGCAGGCGCGGTCGTCTCGGTCTCGGTCATGGTGCAGGCGGCGGCCTGTATTGTCGCGCCGCAGCTTGCCGTTCGGGGCAGGAACCAAAGCCTCGTCAATGCCACTGTAGCCATTCTCGCGGTCATCGCACTGATCGGCCTGTTGTTTGCACCGCTTTCCAGCCTGTGGATCTGGGCCGTTCTGCAAGGCATCGGTCAGGGCGGCCTGATTGCACTGGCCATGACCGCCATCGTGCTGCGCTCTGGCAGCCCGCAGATTGCCGCCCATCTCTCCGGCATGGCGCAATGCGTCGGCTATTGCCTGGCCGCCATTGGCCCGCTGCTGGTCGGGCTGATCCGTGGCTTCACAGGCAGTTTCGCCTGGGCCGCGCTGCTGTTTGTCGCGCTCGGCCTTGGCGCGGCCTGGAATGGCTGGCGGGCAGGCCGCGATCTGCGGGTCGATGTGGTGATCGACAAAAAACCTCATTGACACCAAATGGTTAAATCGGAAGAGTAAAAGGACCTGCCACGGAAAATGGCAAGGCGCATTCCATGCGCGACACTCTCAAGTCTTGGATGGATGTGGGGCCGTCGCACTGGTTTCAAGACGAGAATGTTTGAGCATTGTCTTGCCTTGGAATAAGGAAATGGACGAGACGTGGGCGGCTCGTCGCGGCGCGCCGGTTGATCGACGGAAAGAGGGGCAATTGTCATGGGTCTGCAACGGATATTCGCCGGGACGGTGCTTGCCTTCCTGGGTCTCATGCTGCCAGCCTCCATACAATCAGCGATGGCTGCCGAAACCAACCGCAGCATCGCCCTGACCCAGGATGGCGATTACAGCGGCTTTGACCTGCGCACCGCGCAAAACGTCACGCTGGACCAATGCCAGGCAAGCTGTATCGATGACAAATCCTGCCGCGCTTTCACCTATAATCTCAAGGCGCGCTGGTGCTTCCTGAAATCGGATTTCAACCAGATCAGCCCCTTTGCGGGTGCTGTTGCCGGTAAGATTGTCACCAGTGCCACTGAGCCGGATATCGGCGCGCCCGCAAAGCTCGGCTTCATCTCCGATGGTCTGCGCGCGCAAGCCAACGCGTTCAAAGCGCGGCTGGCACAGACGGCGGAACAGCCCGAACTTGGCCTGAACGGATTGATCGGTCGCGCCCATGCCAGCCTGTCGGCGGGCAAAGGCGCGGACGCCCTGGCCGGGTTTCTGGCCGCCGCCCAGCTTTCCCCTGAGGATGCCAGCCTGTGGATCAGCGCCGCTCGTGCCGCCAACACCATCAAGGATGATCGCGCAACTGCTAATCAGGGGCTTTACGCTGCCCTTCTCGGCTATGACCTGACCCGCAGCGCCAAGGAGCGAGCCGATGCACTGGCTGTGCTGGCCAAGGCGCTGGAGAAAAACGAGAATTTTCGTGGGGCGCTGAACGCCTATAAGGCGAGCCTTGAGCTTGTCGCCGATAAGTCCGTTCGCGCCGCCTATCTGGCGCTGAAAGCCACCAAGGGTTTTCGCATCACCGGCAACAGTGTTGATGCCGATGCCGCCAGCCCTCGCGCCTGCGTGCAATTTTCCGACCCGTTGATCAATCGCGGCACGGATTATACCGCCTTTGTCACCGTCAATGGCAAGCCGCCAAAAGTGCTGGAAGCCAAGGACAGCCAGCTTTGCGTCGAGGGTCTGGACTATGGCCAGCGCTATACGATTGGACTGCGGGAAGGCCTGCCCTCCTCCGTCGATGAGCCGCTGGCGGCAAAGACCGATATCGACGTCTATATCCGCGACCGCAGCCCGACCGTGCGCTTTACCGGTGACCATTTCGTGCTGCCATCCGCAGCCCGGCGCGGCATTCCGCTGGTCTCTGTCAATACCGAGCGGGCCAATCTGAAACTTTACCGGATCGGCGAGCGGGCGATTGCGCCGCTGATGAGCAATTCGCAATTTCTCTCGCAGCTCAGTGGCTACGGGGCTGACCGGATCGAAAAGGACAATGGCGAACTGGTCTGGCAAGGTGCCATCGACATTGAAAGCAGCCTGAACCGTGAGGTCACCACCAGTTTTCCGGTGGACGAGGCTCTGCCAGAACGCAAGCCCGGCATCTATGTGCTGACAGCCGCCGCCGCTGCCGGGAAAAGTGATGAATGGGAAGACCGCGCCACCCAATGGTTCCTGGTGTCCGATATTGGCCTTTCCACCTTTGCCGGTACTGACGGGTTGAACGTGTTTGCCCGCTCGCTGAACTCCGCCAAGCCAATCGCCGGTGTCGAGCTGAAGCTGCTGGCCCGCAACAACGAAATCCTCGGCACTGCCACCACCGATGAACAGGGCCGGGCCACCTTTTCCGCCGGATTGATGCGCTCTGGTGCGGCGCTAGCGCCTGCCGTTCTGACCGGCGAGCAACCGGGCAAGGATTTCGTGTTCCTCGACATGACCAAGGCCGGTTTCGACCTGTCGGACCGGGGCGTCACCGGGCGCACCGCACCGGGCGCTATCGATATTTTCGCCTGGACGGAACGCGGCATCTACCGCCCCGGCGACATGGTGCATGTGGCAGCCCTGGCCCGCGACATCGGCGCGGAAGCCATCGACGGCCTGCCGCTGACCTTCATTTTCACACGCCCCGACGGCGTGGAATATCGCCGTATGGTCAGCACCGGCGCCGGACTTGGCGGCCATGTTGTGGATCTGGCGCTGGATACCTCGGTGATGCGCGGCACCTGGACGCTTGGCATCCATGTCGATCCGAAAAAACCGGCCATTGCCGAAAAAACCTTTCTGGTCGATGATTTCCTGCCCGACCGGATCGAATTCGACCTGAAACCGGCAGCGGACGTGCTGAAACCCGGCATGCCGCTGTCGGTTGGTGTCGATGGCCGCTATCTCTACGGCGCACCGGCTGCTGGGCTTGCGCTGGAAGGCGACATGGTCATCAAGCCGACCCGCAGCCGCGACGATCTGCCCGGCTTCGTCTTCGGCCTTGCCGATGAAGAGGCCGGAGACAATAGCAACCTGACGCTGGACGCCCTCCAGCCGCTGGACGACAAGGGCCATGGCAGCGTCGATCTTCAGGTTGATGATCTGCCCGCCACCACGCAGCTGTTGCAGGCGCAATTGTCCGTGCGCCTGAAGGAAGGCGGCGGCCGGGCAGTGGAGCGGCAATTGACCCTGCCGGTTGAGACCGGCCAGCCCGCCATCGGCATCAAGCCGGAGTTTTCCGGCGAACTTTCCGAAAACAGCACCGGACATTTCCAGCTGATCGCGCTCGACGCTGATGGCAAGCCACAGGCGCTTCCAGGTGCAAAGTGGAAATTGTTGAAATTGGAGCGCGATTACCAATGGTATCGCGACGGCAGCGCCTGGCGCTTCGAACCGATCACCACCACCAAGCTTGCCGCCAGCGGCACGGTCGATATCGGCGCGGAGAAAACCGATCTGCCGATGCCGGTGGGCTGGGGCCGTTACCGGTTGGAAGTCGATGCGCCAACACCGAATGGCGCGGCTTCCAGCATCGAATTCAATGCCGGCTGGTTTGTCGAGGCGGGCTCGACCGAAACCCCGGACGCATTGGAAATCGGCCTCGACAAACCAGTCTACAAGATCGGTGAAACCGCCAAGCTGAAAGTATCGTCGCGCTATGCTGGTGAGGTTCTGGTGACCATCGGCTCCGAGACCCTGATCGCGACGCAGACCGCCAGCCTTGCCGCCATCGGTGGTGAGATCGATATTCCCGTCACCGACAATATCGGCGCGGGTACCTATATCACCGCAACCCTTTATCGTCCGGGCGAAAGTCAGGAAACCCGCGCCGATGCGCGCCATCGGCGTCACCTGGCTCAGCGTCGATCCGGCCAACCGCAAGCTGGCCATCAAGCTCAGCCCGCCGCAGCAGATCGAGCCGCGTCGCAAGCTGACCGTGCCAATCAGCGTCACCGGTGGCGGCAATGATGCCTATGTCACGGTGGCGGCTGTGGATGTCGGCATTCTCAACCTCACCCGCTTTGAGACGCCTGACCCGGATGGCTGGTATTTTGGCCAGCGGCGTCTGGGCATTGAAATGCGCGATCTCTACGGTCAGTTGATCGACGGATCGCTTGGTGCCATGGGCAAGCTGCGCACCGGCGGCGATGGCGGCATGATGGCCTTGCAGGCTAGTCCGCCCAAGGAAAAACTGGTGGCGCTGTTTTCCGGCCCTGTTCATCTCGACCATACCGGCAAGGCGCAGGTGGAGTTTGACATTCCGCAATTCAACGGCACCGTGCGCCTGATGGCCGTCGCCTGGAACCGCACCGGCATCGGCCATGCGCAAACGGATGTGATCGTCCGCGACCCCGTCGTCATCACCGCCTCCCTGCCGCGCTTCCTCGCCCCCGGCGATCAGGCCCGGCTCCAGCTCGATCTGGCCGCCACCGATGCGCCTGACGGAGATTACCTCTTGTCGCTGAAGGGCAATCCATCGGTGGAAATTGACCCTGCCAAGGCGCAGATTCCGGTCACATTGAAGGCAGGCGCGCGCACCAGTCTGTCGATCGGGTTGAAGGGGCTTGCCCCCGGCGATGGCACGGTTTCCGTGGCGCTTACCTCTGTCGGAACGGCTTCTGCCGGAGAGACCAATGGTGCAGGAACGTCTACCACCGGGACAAATACCGGGGAGACAAAGAACACTGGGCTGTCGCTCACCCGTTCGCTGGATCTACCGGTGCGCCCAGCCGCACTGCCAGTGACGACGCGGCGCGAATTGCCGCTGGCGGCGGGCAAAAGCCTGAGCGTGGACGGCGATCTTCTGGCCGATAGCGTGCTGCAAGGCGCGTCGCTGAGCCTTTCGGTGTCACGCGGCGCCAATTTCGACATTGCCGCCCTGCTGACCAGCCTTGACCGCTACCCCTATGGCTGCGCCGAGCAGACCACCAGCCGGGCGCTGCCGCTGCTCTACCTCAACGATCTCGCCAATGTCGCCGGTCTGCCCGCTGATGCCGATATCAACCGGCGCATTCAGGACGCCATCTACCGGGTGCTGTCCTATCAGGCGGCGCAAGGCAGTTTCGGCCTTTGGGCACCCGGTTCGGAAGATCTGTGGCTGGACGCCTATGTCAGTGATTTCCTGACCCGCGCCCGCGAAAAGGGCTTCGACGTACCCGACAACGCCCTGGTGCAGGCGCTGGATAATCTGGCCAACAAGCTCTCCTATGACACCGATGTCGAAGCGCAGGGCAATGAAATAGCCTATGCGCTCTATGTGCTGGCCCGCAATCGCCGCGCCGCGATCAGCGACCTGCGCTACTACGCCGATACGATGCTGGACCGGTTCCCGACGCCACTGTCCAAGGCGCATCTGGCTGCGGCCCTGTCGCTCTATGGCGATCCGGTCAAGGCCGAGGCGATATTCCGGGCCGCAAGCGAGCAATCGCAGCAAGGCTCGATCACGCCAGTCAGTCTGGCTCGGTCAGATTACGGTTCGCAATTGCGCGATGGTGCCGCCATCCTGGCGCTGGCCGCCGAGGCCCGGCCCGTACCGCCGATCATCCCGGCCCTCAGCAGGTCGGTGATCGAGGACTGGAAGCGCAAGTCCTATACCAGCACCCAGGAGGAAAGCTGGATGCTGCTGGCCGCCCGGGCGCTGGACAAAAGCGACGATGGCCTTGCCGTGACCGTCAATGGCAGCCTGAAAACCAGCGGCTATAGGGCGAGGATCGAGGGCGAGGAGCTGATGCATCAGCCGGTGACGCTGGAAAATAGCGGGGCCGATCCGCTGACGGCAACAGTCACCACGGTGGCCGTGCCGAAATATCCGCTGCCTGCGGCCAGCGAAGGCTTCACCATCGAGCGCAACTATTACACACTGTCGGGCGAGAAGATGAATATCAGCGAGGCGGCGCAGAACCAGCGTTATGTCGTGGTGCTGAAAGTTGCCCAGACTGCTATGGGAGAACCGAGCCTGCCAACCCAATTGCTGGTGACGGACCTCCTCCCCGCTGGCCTGGAAATCGACAATCCGGCCCTAGTCGGCAGTGCTGATCTCGCCAATTTCGACTGGCTGGGCGAGACCAAAGCCGCCCATCTGGAATTCCGCGACGACCGCTTTGTCGCCGCCCTCGACAGCGCCAGTCAGAACAGTGGCGACATGGTTCTCGCCTATGTGGTGCGCGCCGTGACACCTGGTGTGTTCGACCTCCCCGCCGCCAGCGTTGAGGATATGTATCGCCCGCAGCGCTACGCCCGCACCGCGACGGGACACATGGAGGTCAGGGCAGAACAGTGATCCGGCGCGGTGCAACATTCGGTCTGGTGCTGCTGGCCTGCCTGCTTGTCGGCGGGGCGGTTTGGCATGGGCTGAACCGGCTGGATGCGGCCTTTCCGCCGCCGCTTGATGCGATCAGCCCGAATTCAGCTGAACTTCTGGATGCCGATGGGCAATTGCTGCGGGCCTTCACCACGCAGGAAGGCCGCTGGCGGCTGAAAACCGTGGCCGCCGATGTCGACCCTTTGCTGCTGCGGATGCTGGTTGCCTATGAGGACCGGCGTTTCTATCAGCATTCCGGCGTCGATGGGCTGGCGCTTAGCCGGGCGGCCCTTCAGCTCATCCGCCATGGCCGGATCGTGTCAGGTGCATCAACGCTGTCCATGCAGGTGGCAAGGCTGATCGAACCTCGAAAATCACGCTCCTTCCTCGCCAAGGCCCAGCAAGCGCTGCGGGCCATCCAGATCGAGCACCGGCTGGACAAGGCCGCCATTCTCGATCTCTACCTGACCCATGCCCCCTACGGCGGCAATCTCGAAGGGGTGCGGGCCGCCTCGCTTGCCTATTTCGGCAAGGAGCCGAAACATCTGACGCCTGCGCAAGCAGCCCTGCTGGTGGCCCTGCCACAATTGCCGGAACGGCGGCGGCCCGACCGCTTTGCCGATAACGCCCTTGCTGCCCGCGACCGGGTGCTGGCGCGCATGGAAAAAGCCGGCATTGTTTCTACCCAGGACCGGCAATTGGCAAGCGCCGTGCCGATCCCGCAGACAAGGCTGGAATTGCCGATGCTCGCGGCCCATGTCGGCGATGCCGAGCGACGCAAGCGGCCAGAAAACCTAAACTATCCGACCACACTCAGGAAAGACGTGCAGGCCGCCCTGGAAACCGTGGCGAGACAAGCCGCCCAAAGACTTCCGCCAAAAGTTTCCGTGGCAATCCTGGCCGCCGACATCCGCACCGGCGAGATCCTCGCCCGGGTCGGTTCCGCGTCCTATCTCGATGCCAGCCGCTCCGGCTGGATCGACATGACGCGCATTAAGCGGTCGCCGGGCTCGACGCTGAAGCCGTTGATCTACGGCCTGGCTTTCGAACAGGGTCTGATTGCCCAGGATACGGTGATCGAGGATCGTCCCGCCGATTTCGCGGGCTATAGGCCGAAAAATTTCGACATGCATTATCAGGGCGACGTCACCATTCGCGATGCCCTGCAACTGTCGCTGAACGTGCCGGCAGTCCGCTTGCTGGAAGCCGTCGGCCCCTCGCAATTGCTTGCCCGGCTGAAACGAGCCGATATCAAGATCGATCTTCCCAAGGCGGAAGCGCCGGGACTGGCCATCGCGTTGGGCGGTGCCGGTACGACGCTGAAGGATCTCGTCGGGCTTTATACCGCCCTTGCCCGGCAAGGCAGCGCCATCCGGCTGCGCGACTGCGCTATCCCCAGTGGCGCTCATGTTCAGCCCGGACGCCTGCTGGAACCGGCAGCGGCCTGGAACGTCACCGATATCCTGTCCGGCGTCGCCCCGCCGCTTGGCGCGCTGACCGGGCGAATCGCCTATAAGACCGGCACCAGCTACGGCTACCGCGATGGCTGGTCGATCGGTTATGATGGCCGCACGGTGATTGGAGTGTGGATCGGCAGGGCGGATAACAGTGCCATTCCCGGTCTAACCGGTTATGGCACCGCAGCCCCTGTTTTGTTTGAGGCTTTTGCCCGGTCCAAACTGCCGCAAGCCCCCCTGCCCCCGCCGCCGGAGGGCGCCTTGCGGATCGCCAAGAGCGACCTGGCCCCCGGCCTCAGGCGCTTTTCACGCGACGCCAGCGGCTTGATCGCCCTCAATGCGCGCGAAAAACCGCCGATGATTGTCTATCCGCCGGAAGGCGCCCATGTGGAACTCGGCCGGACCGCCGATGGCACGCAGCTCCCGCTGGTGCTGAAACTTCAGGCGGGCCGCGCGCCCTTCCGCTGGCTGGCCAATGGACAGGCCCTGCCGGATCTTGCCCGCACCCGCACCACCCGCTGGACACCCGATGGCAATGGTTACTCCACACTAACGGTGATCGATGCCGGCGGCCGCAGTGCCAGCGTTGGCATTTTCCTTCAATAACATTGATTTAAACTTATATATTACAAGCTCATATACCCTCGATAAAAAGGGGGAAATGGCAAATTTAAGTCGATCTTAACAAACACCTCCTAATGTCGTTGATTGACGATGATGTCGGTTGACCGCCAGCGCCTGCACAATGACTGTGAGAGGTCTGACACGCTTCTGGACAGCGATGGCAGAGACTTGCCGCTCAAGACATGTCGTCCTTATCCGGAAATCGCTTTGCATTTGCTGCCTCAATCGCTCAACCAAACGCGCCAAAGACGCGTATTCGGCCAGGCGACATGGCTTTGGAGAAGCTGGACCCATGTTCATAGATCGCTTGCTGTCGCGTTTCCGCATTCAGACCAAGGTGTTGATTTTCATCCTTCCCTTCGTCGTCACCATCGGCGCGGTCGGCTTCACCGGTCTCTATGCCTCCGGCCTGCTTCAAGGCCGAATGGAGATTTCCAACAGCGTGCTGCAATCCTTGAGCGGCTTTCGCGATGTGTCTATCGCGATGACGGAATTTCTCGACAAGGCCACAGAGCAAAGCCGCAATGCGGTCACCGAGAAGCTGAAAGAACAGCAGCGGGTGCTCAAGCGCACGCTGGATCAACTCGATGCCAATGCCGATGGCCGAAGCGAGTTGGAAAAGGCTTCGACCGCCGTCGATGGCGTTGTCAGCCACATGGGCACGCTTTGGTCGCTGCACGAAACGGAAGCCAACCTGATCAAGGATATGAACCAGGGCACCGCCAATATTGTCGCAGCCCAGAATGATCTGTCCGAGGCCATGAAGAAAGTGACCCTGTCGATCCAGGCTGACGAGACCGCCGCCAAGCAAATGCTGCGCGACGCCGACAAAATTGCACTGACCAGCGGTTTTCTGACGGATATCAATCGCAAATTCGGCAGCCTTCCAACCCCGGAAGAGAAATTCGACTACGTCGCGGCCAATCTCGCCGAAATGAAGACTCGCCAGCCACCCCTGGCCGCTGCCCTGCCGGAAAAGAACAAATCCGCTGCCCGGACCATCGAGACCATCATCAAGGATCTCGGCGACATGGTAACAGCAGGCGACAAATCGCCGGAAGTGGCCGAAGCCATGGCAACCAAGTTGCGGAATTTTACCCAGCTGTCCGCCTATCTCGGCCTTGCCGCACAACAGAAAATGAAGGATGCCACAGCCCGCTTCGGCGAAATGGACGTGCCGCTTGAAAAGGCGCAGCTGCTTTTGACCGACGGGCGCGGCCTGATCGATGCCGCCTACAGGTTCCAGATCACCACCGCCAGCTTCATGCTGGCGCCAACAGAGCAAAATCTCACCAGCCTGCGTCGGGAATTCGCCGGGTTAAAAACAGCGCTCGCTGCACTCAAGGGCACATCCGGCTCGTTTGGCCTCTATGCGCCGCTTGAAGCCAAGCTGTCGCCCGCCATCGCCGTGATGGAAAAGGCCAGCACCGAACTGGTCAAGATCAGCCAGGATCGTCAGACCAATTTCCAGACCGCCAGCACCGATCTCGACCGAATCTGGCAGCAGTTGACGTCTTTTGCCGAAATGCAAAAAGTCAGCGCCGGGGAAGAACGTCGTGACGCCAATTCGATTTCCATCGGCGCCATGACCCTCGGCCTGCTGATTTCACTGTTTGCCGGTATCGGCCTCGTTCTCACCTTCAAGGGACCGATCGGCCAGATCACCGCCGCTATGCGTCGCCTGGCCGATGGCAAGCTGGACACCGGCATCAGCGGCGAAGCCCGTGTCGATGAAATTGGCGAAATGGCCCGCGCGCTCGGCGTGTTCAAGCAGAATGCACTGTCGAAAATCGAGATCGAGCAGCGCAGCGAGGCTGAGCGCAATGAAGCAGAGGAAGAACGACGCCGTAACGACGCTGAAAAACAGGCCGTCGACCGGCAGATCGAATTTGCCGTTAACGCTTTGGCAGGTGGATTGGGGCGGCTGGCCAGCGG
Source organism: Gillisella vitis (assembly GCF_021559775.1). GTDB lineage: Bacteria > Pseudomonadota > Alphaproteobacteria > Rhizobiales > Rhizobiaceae > Allorhizobium > Allorhizobium ampelinum. The sequence continues at coordinate 2,845,965 of NZ_CP056047.1, forward strand.
CGATATCTCCGTCACCATCGATACGCCTTTTACCGGCCGCCTGGAACAATTGCGCGTCGATTTTAACACGTCGCTGCAAAACCTTCAGGACACGATGCGCCAGATCCGCGCCAATACCTATATGATCCAGCGCAATGCAGGCGAAATGACCGCTGCCGCTGATGACTTGGCCAAACGCACCGAACAGCAGGCCGCATCGTTGGAACAGACCGCCGCCGCCGTCGATGAAATCACCGTCACGGTGAAATCCTCGACCGAGCAGGCGCAAGCCGCCAACACCATCGTTGCCGAGACAAAAACCGCTGCCGATACCTCCTCCAAGGTTGTCGCCAGCGCCATCGATGCCATGGGCCGGATTGAAAATGCCTCCGGCCAGATTGTCCAGATCATCGACGTCATCGACGAAATCGCCTTCCAGACCAACCTTCTGGCCCTGAACGCCGGCGTCGAAGCCGCCCGTGCTGGCGAAGCGGGCAAGGGCTTTGCGGTTGTTGCCCAGGAAGTACGCGAACTGGCGCAACGCTCGGCCAATGCCGCCAAGGATATCAAGGCGCTGATCAACACGTCGAGCACGGAAGTCGCCGCCGGTGCAAAGCTGGTACAGCGCACCGGTGAGGTTTTGGCAGAGATCTCAACGAAAATCGTCAATGTCTCGCAGCGCGTCGAAGCGATTGCTCTGGCCAGCCGCGACCAGTCAACAGCCTTGGGCGAGGTCAATTCCGCCGTCAACGGCATGGACCAGATGACCCAGCGCAATGCCGCCATGGTCGAGGAAACCAATGCCGCCACCCGCCAATTGGCCGACGAAGCCGATACGCTGATGGGTCTGGTCGATCAGTTCAAGCTTGGTGCCGATCCAAGAGACCGGGCACAAACCAGAGCCGCCTGAACAAAATCAAGGCTTTCAACAAATCGAGCCGGTGGGGAAACCCGCCGGTTCACGCATTTTAAGGCCTTGTTTCCAGGCTTTGACCAGAACTTGCTTGACTTGAAGGTGGAGCCGCTTCTTAAACACAGCGGCTTCGTCCATCTGGAAAGTGAGTTCTCTCGTGCGCTACTTCATCACCGGCACTGCTGGCTTTATCGGTTTTCATCTGGCCCGCCGCCTGCTTCAGGATGGCCATACCGTCACCGGCTATGACGGCATGACCGCCTATTACAATCTGAAACTCAAAGAAGCCCGCAACGCCGCTCTTGCCCAGTTTCCAAGCTTCACCGGCGTGATCGGCATGTTGGAGGACCGCGCAGCGCTTGAGCAGGCCGTGGATCAGGCCAAGCCCGACGTCATCATCCATCTCGCTGCCCAGGCAGGCGTGCGCTACAGTCTTGAGAACCCGAAAGCCTATCTGGATTCCAACCTGATCGGCTCCTGGAACATTGTCGAAATCGCCAGGCAATTGCAAATCGGCCATTTGATGCTGGCCTCCACCTCATCGATTTACGGTGCCAATCCGCAAGTGCCGTTCCGCGAAACCGACCGCGCCGACGAGCCGATGACCTTCTATGCCGCCAGCAAGAAGGGCATGGAGCTGATGGCCCATAGCTACGCGCATCTCTACAAAGTGCCGACCACGGCCTTCCGGTTCTTCACCGTCTATGGCCCCTGGGGTCGCCCGGACATGGCGCTGTTCAAGTTCATGAAGGCCATGCTGGCCGATGAAGCCATCGAGATCTATGGCGAAGGCAAGATGAGCCGCGATTTCACCTATATCGACGACCTGATCGACAGTGTAATCGCGCTGTCAGCCATTCCCCCTGGCGAGGAAAACCGGGTACGCACCCCGGAAAACCTGGATACGCTCTCCCATAACGCGCCATTCCGCGTCATCAATATCGGCGGTGGCCAGCCGATTGCGCTGATGGATTTCATCGAGACCATCGAGACCATCATGGGCCGCCCGACCAAGCGCAAAATGCTGCCGATGCAGCAGGGCGACGTGCCTCGCACCTTCGCCAGCCCCGACCTTCTGGTGGCGCTCACCGGCCAGAAACCGACGACCACCCTGGATGTCGGCGTCAAGGCCACCATGGACTGGTATTTGGAGCATTATCGCCAGCTTGGGCTGTGATGAGCGGGGCAGTCATGCTTGACTTAAAGAGCGTGCAAATACCTCACATCCATCAGAGATGTGAGGCATAAAGCCCCTCACCCCGCCTGCCGTTGCTCCACCAACTCCTTGACCAGCCGCGCCGTTTCTGCGGCACCGTTCAGCGAAACAGACAGTTTTTTAGGAACCTTCAATTTCAGCGCCTTGGTGATGGCCTTTGCCATGGCCTCACCATCAAGGCCGTCCTCGCCGATGACCACGGCCAGGCCCAGCGCCTCCAATTTTTCCGCCCGCACCGTCTGCTCGGTTTCGCCGCCTGCCGCAAATGGCACCAGCAGCGCCGGGCATCTGGCCCGCAACAGATCGCAGACGGTGTTATATCCCGCCTGTGAAATCGACAGTTTGGCCTTGGGCAACAAGGCCGGAAAATCCGGGCGAAAGCGATGGAGTGCGACAGTGCCGGGCGCGCGCTGGGTAAAGCGCTCGTAATCGGCCTCAGGCAGATTGGGTCCAGTAATCAGGCACCAGCGCAGCTGTTCACCGAGATCACCGCCGAGATTATCGCGGGCATCCAGCGCCGCTTCGATCAAGGCGGCACCGACCGCCCCTCCTCCCGCCGAGATGACGATGTCGAAGACCTCTTCTGCCGGATCCGGCTCAGGCGCAGCAACCAGGCCGGTATAATGCAGCTTGTCGCGAATGGTCTTTGCCAGCGGAAACGTCTCTTCCAGCTCGACGAATTGCGGATCGCCATGCACCAGAACGCCATCGAAATGGTCCTGTACCAGCTTGACCGTTTCCTTGTCGCGGCCGGGCTTGCGGTTTTCCTGCAAGATGTCGCGCACCGAACTCAGCAGCAACGGCTTGGGATGCGTGGCCTTGATCGCGTCCAGCAGCGGCAAAAGCTCGAAGCGCACCTGCCGGCGACCGAACGGAAAAGCCTCGATGATGACCACATCAGGCCGCACCGCCTCGAAAGCCGCCAACAGCAGGGCCGACCGGCTTGTCTCGAAACTCGCATCAACCGGCTTGCCTTCACTATCGACCAGACCGGCAAAGCCGGTGGCTGAGACAACGGCGGGCAATTGCACATGCTCGATCCCCGGTCCCGGAAAGCCCTTGACCGATGTTCCGCCCGTCACCAGCGTGACCGACAGTCCAGATTCTGCCATGGCCTCGGCCAATCGGCTGGCGCGGGCCAGATGGCCAATACCCAGCAAATGCTGCACATAAAAGAATACCCGTTTCGGGCGAAGAGTCATGTACGTTTGCTCCTGGGGAGTTTCTGCTTTTCACAGAATGGCGAGACGCAAAGAATGCCATATCACGCGCCGTCAAAGGCATATTTCCTGAAATCAGCCCCTATGCAAGCGCTTATTGACGGCCAGAAAACAAGTCCGTCAGGTCACGGATGCTGTTGCGGTAATCGAAATCACGCCGCACCTTGCCCTCGGCGGCGGACCCGAGCCGGGCGCGCAAGGCCGGATCACGCATGGACTTCTCCAGTGCCAAAGCCAGCGCCTGCGCATCATCAGGCTCCACCAGCAGTCCATTTTCGCCATCGACAAACAGTTCGGATATCCCCGAGACCTTGGTGCTGACCGGCATCAGCCCTTGGCTTGCAGCCTCCACCAGCACATTCGGCAGGCCATCGCGGTCGCCATCGGCGGTAATCCGGCAGGCAAGTGCGAAAAGATCGCTGTCACGGTAATGGGTCAGCACATCGCGCTGGTCCATCGCGCCTTTCCAGGTGATGCGACTGGCAATGCCAAGCTGATCCGCCAAGGCCTGCAACCGAACCAGTTCGTCACCGCCCCCGATATGGGTAAAATGCCAGTTGAGATCGGCGGGAAGCGCTGCGAGCGCGCTCAGCAGCACATCATAGCCCTTTTTTTTCACCGCCCGGCCCACCGACAGCAACAGCAGCGGATCGGCGGAGGCAGAACCGTCGCGGGCCGGACGCACGCCCTCGAAATGCGGAAACCGATCAAGATCGAGCCCGTGGTAGCTTAAGTGGACACTGCCACGTCCATCGGCCAGAGCGCTCAACCGGTCGAAACCGACTTTCGTGCAGGTCACCACCCAGGCGGCATGGGCCAGCTTGTCGGCCAGATCCCAACTTTCCGATGTCCAGATATCCTTGGCATGGGCCGAAACGCTGAACCCCCTGCTGCCAAGCAGGCTGGCATAAAAGGCGACCGAGGCGGGCGTGTGGATGAAATGCGCATGCAGCCAATCCGCCTTTACAGGCCATTCGGCCACCAGCACCATGGCCTGACCCAGACGGCGAAACCGGTTGCGGGAGAAATCGCGCCTTAAATCCTTGAAAAACTGCGTGAGAACCGGGCGAAAACCGGGCAGACGCCGCACGGCCCACAGGGCTTTCAGCACGCGCGCCGGTTCTTCATGCAGATATTCCGGCAGGTAATGCACCGGCGCCTGGATCTCATCATGGACGGGATGACGCTTTTTGTCAGTCGGGCGGCGCATGGCCACCAGTTCCAGCGCAAAGCCAGCCTGCTCCAGGCCCAGCAATTCCTGGGCGATAAAGGTTTCCGACAGGCGCGGGTAGCCTTTCAGTAAAACAACGATCTTTGTTGGCTTCGGCACGATACTACCCTTGCACCACCGAGAGACGTCCGGCACCGCGCTCCTCCAGACAATCGGCAACGATGCGGGAAATGGTCGGCAAGCCCTCGAGATGCATGCCCGGCGCACTGATCGAGGGCGGATCGCGCTTCAATACGGCCTTGATCGCCTGGGCAAACGCCATGGCATCGCTGGATTGGTCGGGCAGGACCATGCTGACCAGACCCAGTTCGCAAGCGCGGGTGGCACGGATCAGCTGTTCCTCGCGCGGCTCGGTGCGCGGCACAATCAGGGCCGGTTTATCGAAGGACAGAATTTCGCAATAGGTATTATAGCCGCCCATCGCCACCACCGCCTTGGCACCGGCGATCAGATCTTCCATGCGGTTGTCGAATTCGATCATCGTCAGCTTGGGATGGCGCGATCCCGCCTCCATAAATTTCTGCCGCAAGTCGGCGGGCATATAAGGCCCAAGCACCACCAAAGCCGGCTGATCCAGCGTCGGATCGGCCTGATAGGCGGCAATCACATCACGCACCAGATCGCCGCCATCGCCACCGCCACCGGTGGTCACCAGCAGATAATCTTCCTGGGGCGAGTGGTCGGACCGGGTTCCCGTCAGGGCATTGCGTTGCAGGAAGCCGACGAAACGCATTTTGGAGCGCAAGGCCTGCGGCGCGTCGATACCGGTCAGCGGATCGTAGAAATCGGGCGGCCCATAGACCCAGACGTCATCATAGAGCCGGGCGATCTTGGCCAGAACATCATTGCGCTTCCATTCCGCTTCCAGAAGATGCGGCGCATCCATCACGTCGCGCAGGCCGAGCACCAGTTTCGTGCCGCGGGTTTTCAGATAGGTCAGCGTGTCCTCCACTTCGCCGCGCAGGCCAAGCGGTTCCTTGTCGATGATGAACATATCAGGCTCGAAACTTTCCGCCGTATGGCGGATGATCGACTGGCGCATTTTCAACGTCTCATGCAGATCGATATGGCGATCCATCGAGGTATATTCGCCATTGCGCAGCTTGATGACGCTGGGAATTTTGACGAAATCGACCCGGGCGCGATAATCGAACGCACCGGCAATCGTCGCACCGGAAATGATCAGCACTTGCAGGCCGCGATAATCCTCCACCAGCGAATGGGCAATGGTGCGGCAGCGGCGCAAATGGCCGAGACCGAACGTGTCATGGCTGTACATGAGGATGCGGGCTTGCCCCAGTCGTCTCGACATGTGGTCAGTCTCTCCGAGAAGTGTCACTGCATGGAACCGTCAATCCGGACGGATTGAGCAACAGCCATGGAAATGGATAAGGGTCGCCGTTCCTGTTTATAGCGATCACTTATATGGATCTGCGGCATCCCTAAGACCATCCCCTAGAAAATTGAAGGCAAGAATGATCACGATGACGGGAACGACCGGGAACAGCAGCCAAGGATAAAGTGCAATCACATTGACCGAGCGCGCCTCTGTCAGCAACACACCCCAGCTGGTAATTGGTGGACGAAGGCCAAGCCCTAGAAAACTCAGGGTTGTTTCGCCCAGGATCATGCCGGGAATGGTCAGCGTCGCGCTGGCAATCAGATGTGACATGAAGCCGGGAATGAGATGACGGCCGATGATACGGGCGCTTCCCGATCCCATCATCTGGGCGGCCAGCACGTAATCTTCCTCGCGCAGCGCCAGCAGCTTGGAGCGCACCGCCCGCGCCAGCCCCGTCCAGTCCAACAGGCCGAGAATGAAGGTGATACCGAGATAGACCAGCAGCGGGCTCCAGTCCGGCGGCATGATCGCCGCCAGCGCCAGCCACAGCGGAATGCTGGGAATGGAATGCAGCACTTCGGTAACGCGCTGCACGACCATGTCGAACCAGCCGCCCCAATAGCCCGCCAGCCCGCCGATGACGATACCAAGCACGAAACTGGTCATCACGCCCAAAAGGCCGATGGTCAGCGAAATCCGGGCGCCGTAGAGAATACGCGACATCACATCACGGCCCAGCCGGTCGGTGCCGAGCAGGAAGAAAGTGCCACCTTGCGCCGGACAGACCAGATGCAGATCACTGTCCACCAGACCCCAGAAACGATAGCTATCGCCCCGGCAGAAAAACCGCAGCTTCTGCACCTGTTGCGGATCTTCGGTATAAACCCGTTTCAGCGTATCCATATCCAGCGACATCGTCCGCCCATAGACGAAAGGCCCGACAAACCCGTTTTCATCGAACAGATGCACGGCCTGCGGCGGCGCATAGATCTGATCGACATTACGGGTATGGACATTGTAGGGAGCCAAGAATTCGATGATGACAATCATCAGATAGGCCGCCAGCAGCAGCATGCCGGAATAATAGGCCAGTTTGTGCCGCTTGAACCGCCACCAGGTCAGGCGAAATTGCGAGGCCTGATCGACCGGTGAGCGTCGGGATGTGACCTCGTCCTCCGCCGCATAGGGATCGAAAGGCAAAGGCGAGACGTAATGCGGTATCGCGCCACCAGTGGAGGGGCCAGCGTGTGTGTCGCTCATTTGCTGCGCCCTCCCTGCAAACGGATACGCGGATCAAGCAGCGCCAACGCGATGTCCGAGATCAGCACGCCGATGACCGTTAGCACCGCCAGGAACATCAGAAACGATCCGGCCAGATACATGTCCTGGTCCTGGAGCGCCCGGATCAGCATCGGGCCGGTGGTTTCCAGCGACAGCACGACAGCGGTGATTTCCGCCCCGGAAATGATTGTCGGCAAGATGGAGCCGATATCGGAAATGAAGAAATTCAACGACATGCGCAGCGGATATTTGATCAGCACCCGAAACGGATGCAGCCCCTTGGCGCGCGCCGTCATCACATATTGCTTGTGCAGCTCGTCCAGCAGATTGGCCCTGACACGGCGCACCATGCCGGCGGTGCCAGCCGTGCCGATGATGATCACCGGAATCCACAAATGCTCGAGGATGGATTTGAACTTGTCCCAGCTCATCGCCTGACCCAGAAAGCGCTGGTCCATCAGATGGCCGATAGAGATGCCGAACCAGATATTGGCGAAATACATCATGACAAGCGCCAGGATGAAATTTGGCACGGCGATGCCGATCAGGCCCAGCAGGGTCAGCCCGTAATCGCCCCAGCTATACTGATGGGTGGCGGAATAGATGCCGATCGGAAAGGCCAGCAGCCAGGTGACCGCGATGGTGACGGTGGAAACCAGGATGGTCAGCCAGACCCGGTCTCCCACCACATCGGCCACCGGCATGCGATATTCGAAGGAATAGCCGAAATCGCCCTGCACGAAGCCAGTCACCCAGTTGAAATAGCGGATCGGCGCAGGCTGATCGAAACCGTAGCGCGCCTTCAAATCCTCGATTTCCTGCAAATCGGCTTTTTCACCGATAGCCCGCATTTCCTCGACATAGCTTTCAAAGTAATCGCCGGGCGGCAGCTCGATAATGGTGAAGACCAGCATGGAAATCATGATCAGCGTCGGGATCATCACGGCAATGCGCCAGAGAATATAGCGGATCATGTCGCATCCTCATCATACCAGAATGTATCCGGCATATAGACGCCGAGTTGGGAGGTCGGGACGAAGCCAAACAGGCCTTTTTCCGGCAGGTTCCTGAGCTTTCGCGATTTCACCACCGGCTGCAAGGCGGAATTGACGATGCCGATGGTAAAGACCTGATCGGTATAGAGCCGCAGCATGTCATGCCAGATCGCCGTGCGCTCCTCCAGCAGATCGGACTGCCGCCAGGCCCGAAACAGGTCGAGCAAGGCCCGCGCCTCGGCAATTTCCGGCGCCCGGCCATCGCCGCCGCCCGACAGCGTATGCAGGCCCCAGAGCGGCCATTGTAGCTGATCGTCACTGGTCGGCGCCAATTCGCGTGGCGACATATCGGCGGTCGGCACGCCATTGTCCAATCCCTGCCAGACGGCCATCACCGTCTCGCCATTGGTGATGCGGCGGCGAAACAGCTCGCGATGTGAGATATGCACGAACAGCCGGAAGCCGATCTTGCGGAAGTGATCGGTAATCAGCTCCAGCACGTCGGAATCGAAGGAGCTTTCCCCGGTGCTCTCGACAATCAGCACCGCCTCGCGCCCATCCGGCAACAGGCGAAGGCCATGCCGGTCAGGGCGCTCAAGGCCCGCCTCATCCAACAGCGCATTGGCCTGATCGGGGTCGAACCCGGCCCAGGCATCGCGATATTCCGGCTTGAACAGCGGACTTTCGGGCAGGATGGCATTGGCGGAAGCCTGAGCCAGGCCGAAAAACACTGCTTTGTTGACTTCTTCGCGGTTGATGGCCAGAGACAGCGCCCGGCGCACCCGGACATCGAGCAGCACCTGACGCCAGACCAGATCCTTGCAATTCAGGTTCGGCATCAGCGCGATGCGCGCTCCTTGGGTGCGCTTCCACAGATCGACCTTGATCGGATAGCGTTTCTCGGCGTTTTTGAGGAAGGTGTAATCGGCAAAATCCAGATTGGTGAATTGCAGATCGCTTTCGCCCGTGCCGGTCTTGGCCGAAATCAGGTCGCCGGAACCAACGCCCATCACAACCTTGTCGATATAGGGCAGTTGCAAGCCGTTCTCGTCCACCCGGTGATAGAAGGGATTGCGCTCGAAGATGAACTGGCCCGATGGCGGCGCGGTCCGGGGGAGCCAGGCATCCAGCGTCGGCAGATCGGGATTTTCCGGGCGGACGATGCGCGACATTTTCTGATGCAGCGCCACCCAGTCCTGCACGCCGTTTCGTTTGGCCAGCTCCTCCAGCTTTTCCTTGGTCTGGTATTTGTGGTGGAACTGCTTGAGATAGGCGCCGGGCATCATCAGACGCGTTGCGGTCGGGGCGGCAAGCTCGGCCAGGAAATCCGGATTAGGGTCCTCCCAGGTATAACGAACGGTCAGCGCGTCCAGCACCTCGAAGACCGGCTCCTTGTCATTGACCCGGAAGACCGTGGGAATTCCGCCCTTATGAAGCTTCTTGTCATGGAACATGTCTTCCCAGACATAGCGGAAATCCTCTGCCGTAAACGGCGAACCGTCCGACCAGCGATGGCCGTCGCGCAGGTGGAAGGTAAAGATCCGCTCCTCGACTACCTCGAACCGTTCCAGCAGATCCGGCTGGAAATTGAAGACGAGATCATAGCCGATCAGCCGGCAGTAACAATTGATCGGCATATATCTGATATCGCGCTGGCCGCCGATCAACATGCGGATCGTCCCGCCATAGCGTCCGGGCGCTCGCTCAGGCCCTTCAAGGGGCACGACACGCGGCACTTTCGGCAGGCGCTCAGCCATTGGTGGCAGTTGACCCGCCTCGACCTTGGCTTTCAGCAGTTCCGGTTCGCCTGGATGCGACGCCGCCAGAAGCGAGCGCGGTAGAAAGACGGCTGACATCAGCGCAAGCGCCCGACGGCGGGTAAGGTGGTGGGGGATCACGAGCGCAACTCCCTTGCATCCACCTCACGGCGGGCCAAAACCAGATGGCCACCACCCAGATCGGCATGGGCAAGCGTTGCCGGATCACCTTCATCGTGAAAATGCCTGGCCCAGCGCTTTTTGGCAGCCAGCGACGGTTCTCCGATCAGGTTGAAATCCATCGGATGATCCAGGTTGGGCAGCGGAACCGCTGCCAGCAATTTCTTGGTATAGGGATGGACCGGATCGCGCATGATCACCTCGCAAGGGGCAATCTCGACAATACGGCCCGCATACATCACCGCCACCCGGTCGGCCATGTAATTCACCACGGCCAGATTGTGGGAAATGAACAGATAGGTCAGGCCAAGCTCACTCTTCAAATCCTTCATCAGGTTGAGGATTTGTGCCTGCACCGAGACATCCAGTGCCGAGACCGGCTCATCGCAGATCACAAGATCCGGCCCCAGCGCCAGCGACCGGGCAATGCCGATCCGCTGCCGCTGACCACCGGAAAAACTATGCGGATAGCGGCCTAATGCCGTCTCAGGGAGACCAATCGCATGGATCAGCCGGTTGACCAGATCCAGCCGAGCGGCCCGGTTGCCACGCTCATGAATTTCCAAGGGTTCACTGATGATGCCGCGCACCGTCATGCGCGGCGACAGCGAAGAGACAGGGTCCTGAAACACCATCTGGATGCGGGTACGCAGGTCTTGCAGCTTTGAGCCTTCAGCCTTCAGCATATCCAGCGGGCCATCGGCACCATGATAGACAGCCGTACCGTGATCAGCCGTGACGCCGCGCATCAAAATCTTGCTGAGCGTGGTCTTGCCGCAACCGCTTTCGCCCACCAAGCCTAAGGTTTCACCGCGAAAAATATCGAAGGAGACATCGTTGACGGCCAAAGTCGGCGAAGATGGGCGCGAGAAAAACCCGTTCGAGCCCTTGGACTGGAAAGATTTGGAAATATTGCGCACCGAGAGCAACACGCCATCGCCGCCGGACGGCACGCGACATTTGTCCATCAACCGGCCGGTATCGACGCGGATTTCCCGAAGCGGCTTCAGGCGCTCGTTGCGGTCCATGTCGAAATGCGGCACGGCCTGCATCAGGCCCTTGGTATAGGCATGTTGCGGCGCGCTAAAAATTGCCTCAACCGGGCCGGATTCCATCACCTCGCCGCGATAGATCACCACGACTTCATCAGCCAGACTGGCGACAACACCCAGATCATGGGTGATCAGCAGGATCGCCATGCCAAGCTTTTCCTGCAATTCCTTCAAAAGCTTGAGGATCTGCGCCTGGATGGTGACATCAAGCGCCGTGGTTGGTTCATCGGCAATCAGCAGTGCCGGATTGCAGATCAGCGCCATGGCAATCATCGCCCGCTGGCGCATGCCGCCGGACAGTTCGAACGGATACATGGTCGCCACACGGGCCGGGTCGTTGAACCCGACCAGACCCAGCATTTCCTCCAGCCGCTCCTGGCGTTCGCGCGGCGAAAGCGTGGTGTGGACCCGCAACACTTCCTCGATCTGATTGCCGACGGTATGGACCGGCGAGAACGAGGTCATCGGCTCCTGGAAGATCATGCCGATCCGGTTGCCGCGAATCTGGCGGATCTGACGACCATCATAGGGCAAGGACAGCAGATCGACCTGGGCTGCCTTTTGCGGATCATTAAAAACAACCCGGCCATTGATCTGTGCCAGGTTGGACTCGATCCCCATGATCGAGCGTCCAAGCACGGATTTACCCGACCCGGATTCACCGACCAGCGCCGTGACCTTGCCGGGCCGCAGCACCATGCTGAAAGACTTGACCGCCTGGATGCTTGCGCCCAACAGGGGAAAAGACACACTGATATTATCCACATAAAGCAGATCTGCGCATTCTGCCATGCGTCACTTTTCCCAACCCGTCTTATGACTTTGTAGGTACCGTATCTTAGCAAATCATTGATGTCTATCGCTGACACACATGCTTTAATCGCGACCCGGACATGGCTTTACGGCTTGCACATGTCAGTTTTTTATCGGTAGGACTGAAGACTGATAAAATGGACCTGTAATCGTGAGTCATGACCTTCCACCCCGACAGAAAAGTCGCGCCATAATTGCCCAAAGCCTGGAGCTTGCCCGTAAGCGGGAGCCTGAGGCGGCAAAAGCCATACTGGATGGCCTGGCTGGCGACCATGGCTTGCTGGCGCAGGCCGAATTGGGGCCGGACACCGCCCTTGGCTTGCCGCGCAAACTGCATTCAGCCTATCTGAAGCTGGCCAAGATCGCGGGCGACCGGCTGCGGGTCACCGGGCTGCAATATACACTTGCGCCACCGCCGGACCTGCTTTTGCCGTTTTCGCGCTTCAGCAGCGATGAGCGGCGAGATATGGCGGTGCTGAACCGCGTGCCAGTCCCAAGAGTGCTGCACCAGATCTGGCTCGGAACACTCGCCCTACCACCCGCCTGCCAGGCCTGGGCCAACCACTGCGCCCGCCATGGCTTTGCCTATCGGCTGTGGCGCGAGGCCGACCTTGAAGCACAGGGGTTTGACCAGCATCCAAGCTTTAAAGCCATGCTGGCGCGTAGCGACTATCCCGGTGCCGTGGATGTGGCGCGCTATCTGATCCTTGAGCAATTCGGCGGGATTTACCTCGACTGCGACTGGTATCCGGCCCGCGACGATATCGGCTTTGCCGATTGCCTGCCTCTGACCGGGCTTGCCGCCCTTGCCGAGGACACGCCGCGTCAGACCGGCCTTGGTAGCTTGCTGCTAACCAATTCCTTGGTCGCCAGCCCGCCCGGCCATCCGGTCTTTGCGCGGATTATCGAGACCATGCCGCAAGCCATGGCGCTGCTGCCGGATGCCCCCGCCTGGTGGTCCACCGGGCCGCTGCTGATGACCGTGGTGTTTCGCGGCACCAGCTTTACCGTTCCCGACGCGAGCCTCATTGCCGCCAATCTGGAGCGCGGCGCGCCGTTTGCCGAGGTGGAGACGGCGCGGGATGCGGCCCTGGCCACGGATGGCGGATTACTGATCGGTTGGAAATCCTGGTAGGTGCTTATGCTTGCCGCTGAAGCAATGTCCGCGCACTTTCCCAGCGGCAGGCCGGATGGGTGGCGGTCAGGGCGAACAGCCGCGTCAGGAAATCCCAGACCGTTTGGTCATGAACCAGATGATGGGTGAGGATGCCGATGGCCTGTAAAGGCTCAGATTCTGGGGCGAGATAGGCAGCCAGTTCCGCAAACAGGATATCGGCATCACGCCCACCCCGCGTCCCGCGCCAGTCCATTACATCCACATGGGTGTTGAGGAGAGCCAAGACCGCCCCTCGCTTCTCCCGGCCAAACACCGACAGCGCAGTAAAGCCGAGACCGGGCAGCGCTGGCAGCAAAGCCTTGTCGATCCGGTTCCAGGGCGGCACCAGCATCGGCAGCAACTGTTCACCGTAAAGTCCGCGCAGCTTGGCCAATCCATGGCGCAGCTCCTCCAGGACGATTGCTGCCGGGCGATGCCCACCCAGTTCCTGCTTCTTTTCGCCCGGACCAGCATGGCTCTGGTGGTTCCAACCATGCACGGCAATGGTGGCCAGGGATTCTGCCCGCAGCAATCCGGCCAGCGTCACACCCGTCGGCTCGGGAATGACCGCCAGCGTTAGCGGTATCTGGAAGCGGCGGGCAAGCGCCAGCAGGGTCTCCAAGGGACCGCTCGGCTCAACCGCATCGTCATCCCGTAGCCAGAATTTGACCGCCTTTCCCTGGGTGGCGAGATCATCGAGGCACTGTCTCAAGAGAATTTCAGACATTATGATTCCCGCCTTCCGATTCCAGTTTAGCGTTATCGCCCAGACACTGTTCCAGAACAGTGGAAAGCCGGGCGCTGGCCGCCTCAATCGAGCGATCCTGCTCGACCATCTTGCGCGCCGCCTGCGCCATTGTCTGGCGTTGGGACGCATCGGTCAGCAGGGTCGCGATGGCTTGCGCATAGGCAGACGCGTCGCCGGGCGGCGTTAAAAATCCCGTGACACCGGGCGCAACCACTTCCGGCACGCCCGCCACGGCCTCGGCCACGACCGGCAGGCCTGCCGCCTGGGCTTCCAGATAGGCAAGGCCATAGGCTTCGCCATGGCCCGGCCAGACATAGACCGATGCGGTCGATAAGATCTCGGCGACGACTTGCGGCGGTTGCTCGCCCAGGAATTCGACTCGATCCGGCGGAAAGCCGGAAAACAGCGCCCGTACCTCGGCCCCACAAGGTCCATCACCCACCACCTTCAGCCGCCAGGCAAGATCGGGCAGCAGTGCCAGCGCCTTGGCCAGCGCGCCATAGCTGCTGATCTTATCGCCGGGGCGCATCATTGCAACGGTTGCCAGCAGATGTTGCTCTGGCTGCCGCGGGCGGACAAGAAAGGCCTGCGCATCGATAAAAGGGGTTAGCCTAGCCAGCCGGGCTTGTGGAGCGACGGCCTGCAAACCCTGCATATCCCGCGCCGTCAGGCAGAGATTGACAGCGGCGGTCCTGATCGTATCCAGCAACATATCCTGAAAACCAGCCCAGACGCCCAGATTGCGCCGCTGCGAATAGGAGGCCTCGGCGGTGACATAGGGGATCGCGAACCGGTGGCAGAGCGGTGGGCCGATCAGGTCCGGTGCTTTGTAATACGGGTGATAGCAAAACCACAGATCCGGTTTGCCCTGGCGCTGATAAAGCCCGGCCAGCCGCTCAATCTCCTCCTGCGCCGCCTCGGCCAGATCCGGCAGAACCGTCTCCGGCGTCGCGTGGAAACTGCGCAGATCGGAGGCCACGCTGACATCATGACCCGCCATCCGCAAAGCGCGCAGCAGGAGGCGCGCCATCAGCCGGTCGCCGGAGGGGATCGGATGATCGGGGGATTTCAACGGCGCGTAAAAGCCGATTTTCATGGGCAGCCTCATCGTCATGCAGGGACATGTGCGCAGTCCGCAGGCTGTTGCAAGAGGCAGATGCAGATTTCTCGCCACGCATCACAGCCGATCAACATTGCCCGACAAGATCATCGCACACCCTTGACATCCCATCATGCGAACCGCAACTGAAGCCGGTATTGAAATCGCCTGCGGAGCTTTATCCCACCATGTCCCATCATCCCGTTGCCGCCGAATTGCTGTCCGCCATCCAGTCCCGCCATGCCAAGGCAGCGGTGATCGGACTCGGCTATGTCGGCCTGCCATTGGCCATCAGTATTGCCAAGGCCGGATTCACAGTGATGGGCTTTGATATCGACGCCGCCAAGATCGATGCCATCGAGGCCGGGACAAGCTATATCGAGGCCGTGCCGGAGCATATTCTGCGCGAAGAATGCGCGGCGGGCCGTTTTTCCGCCACCTCGGATTTCCTGGCACTGGCCGATTATGACGTGATCGCCATCTGCGTACCAACGCCACTGACCAAGAACCGCGATCCAGATCTATCCTATGTGGAAAACACCTGCCGCCAGATTGCCAAGTCGCTGAGGCCCGGTCAGCTGATCGTGCTGGAATCCACCACCTATCCCGGCACCACGCAAGAAGTAGTAAAGCCGATCCTCGAACATTCGGAATTGCGGGCCGGAGAGCATTTCTTCCTCGGTTTTTCCCCTGAACGAGAAGATCCGGGTAACCGCGAGTTTGAAACCTCGACCATCCCGAAGGTCATCGCCGGCGATGGCCCCGACGCTTCGGCCTTGATGGCGGCCTTTTATGGCGCCGTGGTCAAAACCGTGGTGCCGGTCTCTTCCACCGCGACGGCGGAAGCCGTCAAGCTGACCGAAAACATCTTCCGCGCTGTCAATATCGCCTTGGTCAATGAATTGAAGCTGGTCTATGACGCCATGGGCATCGATGTCTGGGAGGTAATCGACGCTGCCAAAACCAAGCCCTTTGGCTATATGCCGTTTTATCCCGGCCCCGGCCTCGGCGGCCATTGCATTCCCATCGATCCGTTTTACCTGACCTGGAAATCACGCCAATATGACCAGCCAACCCGGTTCATCGAGCTGGCGGGCGAGATCAACACGTCCATGCCGCATCACGTCGTCTCCAGGCTGGCCGAAGCGCTGGACCGCAAGGCAGGAAAGGCGCTGAGCCGGTCGCGCGTGCTGATCCTGGGGCTGGCCTACAAGAAAAACGTCCCCGACATCAGGGAAAGCCCGTCGCTGCGGCTGATGGAGCTTATTCTGGAGCGCGGTGCCGAGGTCGCCTATTTCGACCCCTTCCTGCCCGAAATTCCGAAAACCCGCGAATATAGCCATCTGAAGGGCCGTCGCAGCATCGCCTGGAACCAGGAAAGTCTCGCCACCTTTGATGCCGTGCTGATCGCCACCGACCATGACACGGTCGATTACCAGCAGCTGGCCGATTGGTGTCCGCTGATCATCGATACCCGCAACGCCCTTGCCCGCCGCAACATTGCCGATCAGGCAGCGGGCCACACGATTGTGAAAGCGTGATCCCATGAGCCGTCTCGACAGTTTCATCAACCGCATGAGCGCCCAGCGCGATCTTTTGAACCATGTGCGTGATCACTACCCCCTGCCGGAAGGGCCGGTGCTGGAAATCGGCCTTGGCAATGGCCGGACCTTCAGTCATTTGCGGGAGAATTTCACCGGTCGTCGCATCATCGCCTTCGACCGGCAATTGGGCGCGCATAAAAGCTCCATTCCACCGGAAAGCGACCTGATCCTGGGGGAAATCGACCAGACCGGCCAGGACTTCATCGGCTGCGGCGCAGCCTTTGTCCACGCCGATATCGGCACTGGCTATCCCGATCGGGATGCGGTCACGCTGACCTGGCTGCCGGATATGGTGGCGGGAATGCTGCGGCCAGACGGCTATGCGCTCAGTGGCCTGCCGCTCAACCACGAAGCACTCGAGCCGTTACCGGTCCTCGATCATATCGAGAAAGACCGCTATTTCTTCTATCGCCGCCTGCCCTGATTTTTTGCATCGACATCGGTAATGCGAGGCATTTGCCTCAAATCCGCCTGAAATACAGGCGATTTTAAGATCATAAGATCTTGTTTTGCCGACCTTTAATCGACAAGAGAGAGCTGTCCCAAGCGAACAGTGTCGAGTTCGGTTGTCATTGCCCGAAGTCGCTCTGCAAGTGCACGGCTGAACTCCATGCTCATACGCGGGCTATCGGCCATGACCTTGCCAAGACAGTCCTTGGCGATGCGAAGTGTTTCGACTTCCGTCGCGGCGCGGGCGGTCATCCGTCTCGGACCATGGCAAAGAAGCGACATTTCACCGATGATGGATTTGCTGTCAGCCTCGCCTATTCTGACTTCACCTGTGGGCGGGCCTGACAGCAAATCAACCTTTCCCGACAGGATGACATAAGCGGAATCGCCGCCATCACCTTGGCGAAACAAAATGTCTCCGGGCTTATACGTGGCCCTTTGCGACGCGAAGGCCAGGAGCTTCAGTTTGCACGGATCAACGTGCTTGAAGTATGGAATATTCCGCAATAGCTGCACTTCGTCTCGCAGTAACATGCTTGCCACCAACTTCCGGGTTTTCGGTGGCCTGACCCCTCATGCCACCAATGCCTTGAAAATATCATTTTCATTGCCCAAGGCCTCGAACGTCCCGTCCGCGACCAATGAACCGCTGTCGAGTATCAGAACACGATCAAAGTTTTTTGACAATGATGTGTTCGACAAAACCCAAAGGATAGAGGGATCATTGTCCTGCTCGCGCAGAAATGCAAGCACATCCTTAACGATATCCTCCTGAACACGCGCGTCGAGGCCCGGCAGAGCTTTGTTGAAGATATAATAGTCACAACGCCGCACCAGCGCGCGGGCAAGGTTGAGCTTGTGGCGCTGAACGATGGTCAGCCTGCGGCCTCCGCTGCCAATGTCGAACTCCAGTCCCAGCGCCAGGAACCGCTCCGTCAGGCCTTTCTTCGAGCTCAGTTTTGCCGCCAGCTCGCGGAATTTCGGCAGGGCTTCTGGATTGCGATTGACGAGTTTGCCGAAGATCACGTTCTCACGCAGCGTCGCCGCCGCCATGTAGCGATGCGGATCGTAGCGTTCGATACTATGGCGCAGGTCCGGTGACAGGTTGTCGTGAAACAGGTCGCGGGCGCCGACGATCTTGTCCATCACTTCAGCCGTCAGCACACCCATACGATAGCGCGGCTCGACATAATTGAAGCTGAGCCGGATCATTGCCCGTTGCTCTTCCTCGTTCGGCACCGGCTTGGTCCGGCCTTGAAGGCGTTGCAGTATCTGTTGGTAAAACACCACGTCGTCAGCGGTCAGGACATCGAGCTGCTGGAAGAACGGGTGATCGGCTGGCAGACCGCCGAAGATTTCCACAAGGTTTTCCGCAATCAGGAAACCCATCTCATAAAACAGGCTGAGCAGACCGGCGCGCTCCAGCACATCATAGAAATAATCACTTTGATGGGCATAGACAGGTCCATTGACGATCGGACGCAGCGTCCCGAACAACAGGTTTTCTCCCAATGTCGCCTCGGCATTATAGGCATTAGGGTCAAAGTGAACCACGAGATTGGCAAGACCCTGCCGCTGCAATTCATCACGCAGCGCCAGACGCAACTCCACCACTTTTTCTGTCAGGTCCGGATATTCAAGCGGATCGACGATGGAATGCAGCGCAAGCTCCATCACATCGCTGGTCAGTTTCACGGTATCGAGCGCCGTCAGGATCGATTTTTTCAAGTCGCTGGCTTCGCCGTGCAGCACGGACGTCGCCCGCCGGTCGATCCAGTCGGCATTGGGATCGAGATCGGAGTTTTCAGATAATTGCGCTTCCCTGATCTCCCAACGGCGTTTCATCGCCTCGCGCCCGGTATAGTTCACCGAATTGGTCGGCGCATGTTTCAGCCCGTAAATCAGGTTTTCCTTGAGGCTACCATGAAAGAAATAACCATCGGCAGATACATAGGAAATGGCCCGGCCCGTCACAGATTCCGGCAATTCCAGCAGGTCGGCATCTCCAAGCACGATCTTTCCCGCCACCGGCCAGTTCAACCGGCCAATGGCCTCAGCCATCACTTCCGCACCAACGCCGCGATTGTCGATAGCGGCAATCGTCTCTCCCTGTCCGATTTTCAGACTGAGATTTTCAACCACCTTGGCGCCGCCGCTATCTTGCAAGGTCACATTCTGCAAGGCGAGCTGGCCAGCACGGGCAGCCATTCCCACAGGCGCCAACGCCTGTAGCGCTGGCTCAATCATCTGCGGCGGCTCGAATTGTTCGAGCACCTGTTCATATTTTACCTGCACGTCCTGGCGCGACTGGTCCCAGTCGATCAGCTCTTTCAACGGACCGGGAAGATCCTTGTAGGCATTGATGACAGCCACCAGCTGGCCCACGTCCAGACTGCCCTTCAGCGCGAAATAGCCGCCGATGGAATAGAAAAGAAAGGGCGTCAGCTGCGACAGGAAGTTGTTGAAAAATTTGACAAAAAACTTCCAGCGATAGAGATCGTAGCGAATCTTGAAAATATCGCCGAGCCGCTTCGAGATATCGGCGCGTTCATAATTGGACGTATCATAGGCATGGATCGTGCCGACGCCATCGACGATTTCCCCGACCTTTCCGGCCAATTGCCGGGCCTGAAGCTGCCGCTGACGGCCAAGAATGAGCAAGCGGCGGCGCATTTTGGGAATGATGCCGACCTGAAGGCCGACCATTGCGCCTGCAATCGTGCCAAGCCAGAAACTTTGCAGGAAAATGAAGAACAGCGCGGCCAAGGCCTGGCCGCCCAGCATGGTCGGCTGCACGAAGGCATCCCCCGTAAAGCCGCCAAACGGCTCCACCTCGTCGCGCACCATGGTCGAGACTTCAGAGGAATGGATCTGCTTGACATAGCTTGGCGGGAACCGCAGCACCCGGTCCACAAGCTCATAGCGGATCCGCCGCAAAAGGCGTTCTCCAAGCCTGCCCTTATAGGTATTGATGTAGAATTTAAACAACCCGTTGACGATCACCAGCAGCAGGAAGACGCCGCTCAGCGCCATCAGGCTCGACATGCGGTCAAGGGAAATGCCGTCCGAATTCAATGACCAATCGGTCAGAGGCACGGTCCAGTCGAAGGCAAACAGCGGCTGTCGGGAATCCGGCGCTTCGAACCCGCTTCCCTGGATCGGCCCATTGATGATGCGCTTGGGCAGGTCGAAGGCCAGAAAATACGGCACCATCGACAGGATAACAATCGTCAGAACCCAGATCTGCTGCTTGCGCGTATGCCGCCATATATAAAGGAGTAGGCTTTTTTCCATCAGTTGGTTATCACGCGGACCACTATTCGTGCCGGACAACGCCCGTGCGTCACCCATTCAAGACAATTGTTTATAAGGACAAGCCAGGCTGCCGGAAAGCCATCCTGCCCAGCAGGATAGCAAAAAAACCAAACCGCAGCACCAAAGTGATCGCAGGTGAGTAGCAAAAAGGCAATCCTTATCCGACTTACCACCATAGCAAGACCAAAAGACGTGAACACATCCTCGACTTGCACGCAAAGAGCCCGGGATAAGCCGTCCTGGCAGGTGTTTCATCTGGAGCCTGCGGCATTATGCCGGTAGATAATCCTGACGGACATCGCTCACCGGATCGGACGCCATGAAAATCCTCCACACCGCCGACCTGCATCTGGGCCGCCAACTGAACGGATTATCGCTGGACGAGGATCAAGACGCCATTCTCGACCAGATCGTTGATGCCCTCATCACGACCCGGGCCGACATCCTGATTATTGCCGGCGATATTTTCGACCGGGCAGCCCCTCCGGCAACAGCGGTACGCCAGTTCAACGCCTTCCTGTCACGGGTGGCGGCAGAAACCACCGCCGCCGTGGCGATCATTGCCGGCAATCACGATTCCGGCGACCGGATTGGTGCCATGGCGATCATGACCGACAGGCGCCGCGCGCTCATTCAGGGTCCAATTGCAAGAGATATGACACCCCTTGTCCTGCATGACGCCCATGGACCGGTGGCGTTTTCCGCCCTGCCCTTCGCCTATGAGTTTGCCGCCCGCGAATGTTTTGCCGACCCGGCCATCGCCACACCGCAAGACGTGTTGGCCGCCCAGGTGGCCGACGCGCGCCGCAGCCTGCCGGAGAGTGCGCGTTGGGTGATGATCGCCCACGCCTTTGTCGCCGGAGGAACAAGCGGCGAGACGGAACGTCCGCTGGCCCGCGTCGGCGGTATTGAGACCGTGTCACCGGAGATTTTCGACGGCGCTCATTATGTGGCACTCGGTCATCTACACCGGCCACAACATGTTTCAGCCCCTCACATCCGCTATTCCGGCTCACCGCTGGCGTTCAGTTTCGGCGAGGCCAGCGAACAGAAATCCATGACCCTGGTCGATCTCGACGCCGATGGTCGGGCACGGATCGAAACCATCGATTTCAACCCACCACGGGCCGTGCGCCTGTTGCGCGGGCTATTGGCCGATCTGCTTCTGGCCCAACCGTCGCAGGACTTCATCAAGGCGGTGCTGACCGATCCCACCCCGCTGATCGACCCGATGAAGCGGCTGCGGGCGGTGTTTCCCAATGCCTGCCAGTTGACCTATGCCCGTGACGAGCGGGCGCCGGAGCTGAAATTCGCCATCAGCACGGCTGCACCAGCCGATCCGCTGGAGGTGATCGCCGATTTCATCGCCCAGGTTCGTGATGAGCCGATCTCCGAGCCAGAACGCGCGCTGGTAACGGCCATGCTGGACGATCTGGACGCCGAGGAGAATGCCGCATGAGACCTGTCCGCTTGGTGATGCAGGCCTTTGGCCCCTATGCCGGACGCCAATCCATCGATTTTCGCGAAGCGGTCGCCGCTGGCCTGTTCGGCATCTACGGCCAAACGGGATCAGGAAAATCGACGATTTTCAGCGCCATGACCTTTGCCCTATTCGGGGAAGCGGCGAGAGCCGAGCAGGACACCATCTCGCTGCGCTCCGACCACGCCTCACCCGATCTCGCCACCGAGGTGGAATTCGTATTCGATCTCGGTGCGCGCCGCTACGTGATCCGACGTCGTCCTGAACAGATGCGACCAAAACAGCGCGGCGGAGGAGAAACCCGGGACGCCCATGAGGCCTGGCTGTTCGATGCCACCGGGCTTGGCGAAAGCGAAATTACCGCCGCCCAGCCAGGCAAGGTGCTGGCTGAAAAAAAGATCGGCCTGGTACGCGAAAAAATTACCGATCTGCTGGGTTACGGTC
The DNA here is from genome assembly GCF_021559775.1 of Gillisella vitis. Lineage (GTDB taxonomy): Bacteria > Pseudomonadota > Alphaproteobacteria > Rhizobiales > Rhizobiaceae > Allorhizobium > Allorhizobium ampelinum. Next base: position 2,868,240 of record NZ_CP056047.1, read on the forward strand.
CTGAACAGTTCAAGCAGATCGTGCTTCTGCCGCAAGGCCGGTTCGAGGCCTTTCTTGCCGCCAAAACCCAGGAACGACAGGAGATTCTCAGCGCCCTCTTTGATGTGTCACTCTATCGCCGGCTAGCGGCAAAACTGAAGAGCGACGCCGAAAGCGCCGAACGGCTGGTGCGCGAGGAACGCGCTGTCTGCCTTCGCCGCCTCGGTGCCGACGGGTTCGACAGCATGCAGGCACTGATGGACGGGATTGCCGAGGCGGCATCGTCGCTCACCGACCGGCAGCAAGCGGAACAGCATTTACGGGCTGAGGCGGATGCCGCCCGCGCTTCGTTGCAAGCAGCGAGAGACACCGATAACCAGTTCAAGTCCATGGACGCCGCTCGTCAGGCAAAACAGAAAACCCTCGACCAGGCCACAGACATGGCCGCGCTGCAAGCGCAGGTCACATCCGCCGAACGCGCCCGGACACTGGCCGATGCGGAGAACCGGGTGATCGAGGCACAGCGCGATTGCAAGGATGCACAGGCCGCGCTGTCTCTGGCAATGCAGATCCAGACATCGACGCAGGCAACTGCGCAACAAGCGCAAGTTGCCTACCTTCAACAAATACAAAGCAAAAGCGAAATAGAGGCGCTGCGCCGGACAATCGATCAGCTGGAACGCGATCGGGGTGTGCTTGAAAAAGCTACCGGCCTCACCGCATCGGTCGAGGCGGCCAAACGACGCGTGCAGGAGGAACAGGCCGCATTCCGAACCGCAGAGGCCGGTCTTGCCGAGCTGACTGGCAAGCGGCAAGTCCGGGAACAGGCATTGAAACAGGCCCGCCTTGCCCATGAGCGCAGGCAATCATTGACCGTAAACCTTGCGGCCTTGCAGGCCCAGGTGAAGCAGGCCGAGATGGTGGAGCGGGCCGAAAAAGATCTGCAACAGGCCCGCCAACAGGTAAACCATAGCGCAAGCATCCATACCGAACGACAGGCTCAGGCTATCAGCGCCGCCGCACTGTTCGATCAGGCCGAGCGCCGGCTTGCCTCCGCGCAGGCTCTCCATCTGGCAGCAAAGCTGGGGCCTGGTCTCCCCTGCCCTGTTTGTGGCGCAACCGACCATCCGGCCCCTGCGATGGGGGACAGTGCCGAGGCCGGATTGGACAAGGCCTTTCGCGAAGCGAAACAGGCGCTGGAAAAGGCGCGATTGGAAGAGCAGCATAGCGCTACCGCTCATGCCTCTGCGCAAGCCACGGTCAATGAACGCCAAGGTCGCCTAGGAGATCTGGAGCGGCCCGAGCAGCAGATCCAGGAGTTGCGTCAGGACATGGAAGGGATGGAGCGTGCCCTTCGCGGACTTGGCCCGGCCATCGATATCGCCGCTGCCGAAACCGCGCTCGAAAATCTTGGAAAAGCCATCACCGATGCCCAAGCCCGGCTGGATCAGCACCGGGATCGGCTGGCCGCGCTGAAAACCGAGACCAGCAATGGTGAAACGCGACTTGCCGAAATGCTCTCCGGCATCGCAGCACATCTGCGAGATAAAGCAGCCCTGGAGCGCCAGCTTCAACAGTCGAAGGCCTTGATGACAAGCCGGGAAACGGCATTGAAGCGCAGCGAAGAAGCCGCAACGGCAACGCGCGAAGCGGCATTCAGCGCGCACAAAGACAGCGAAGCCGCCGAAAACATCCTGACCGAAAGACAAGCCCGCTTCGAAAAGGAAAATCAGGGTTTCGAGGATCGCCTGCGCGACGCTGGCCTGACGCGCGACGATCTGAACCGCCTGAAACCTGCAATCACGACACTTGAGCGTGACAAAGCGACGATAGAGACCCACCAGCGCCAATTGCAGCGCGACAGTGAAAAGCTCTTGGAATTGGAGACCGCGCTCACGGGTAAGCAGCCGCCGGACCTTCTCGCCCATCAAGAGGCGCTTGCGTCCGCTGAAGCCGCTTTCGATACAGCCGTTACACTGCGCGCAGCAACGGCGGCTCGGCTCGATCACCTGCAAAACTTGCGCCAAGAGCTTGCCGGCATCGCCAAACGGCTTGACGAAGCCGAGGCAACCTCCGGCCCTCTGCGGGAGCTGGCTGGCCTGTTCGATGCCCAGAACCGGCAGAAACTGAAACTGGAAACCTTCGCCATCGGCGCGATGTTCGAACAGGTCTTGCAGGCCGCCAACCTACGGCTGGGGCCGATGACCAATGGTCGCTACAGGCTGGAACGCGACATTGAATCCGGCGGACGAGGCAAGCGCGGTCTGGGCATTCTTGCCTTCGATATCCATACCGGCAAGGCGAGACCCACCGCAACGCTTTCCGGTGGTGAAACCTTCATCGCCGCCCTGGCACTTGCCCTGGGCCTGGCCGACGTGGTCGAAAGCGCCAGCGGCAAGGTGCGCCTCGATACGATTTTCCTCGATGAAGGCTTTGGCAGCCTTGATACAGAAAACGGCTCAGGCACACTTGATCTGGTCTTGCAGGCTTTGAATAGCCTGGCCAGCCAGAACCGCACTGTTGGACTGATATCTCATGTTCCGCTTGTTCAGGAAGCAATTCCGAATGGTTTTTACGTCAGGAAGGACAGCGATGGCAGCCATGTGGAAGCTCGAGGAATGATGTAACAGCTGGTCACGTCTCATCCGCTTTATACGATGAGTCATTGAAAATGACTCATCGTTTTTTTTGCAAATGTCTCAAACACTTGATGCATTTGAGACATTGATAAGCTGCTGAAGGCGAGTATGAGGGAGCATCTGCGATACCTTGGTATTAAGTGAGTTGATGAAAGCGATCATCTTCTGCGTCAGGGCCACCCATGGAAAGATCGAGAGCAAAGCCCTTCGCGCGGGCTTGCTGCGCCGCAACGGATCGGTTTGCCATTGGCTTGCGGACCGGCTGGGCCGATGGCGCTGCCTTTCGAACTGGTGCAATTGACACCCGCGATTTGCGTGCCTGGGAATCGCCATTGTCACTGGTCTGGAAGAAAGTCAGCGAAGACTGCAATTCTTCCGCCTGAGACGCAAGCTCTTCAGAGGTGGCCGACATTTCCTCCGAAGCACTGGCATTGTGCTGCGTGACCTGATCCAATTGCTGAATGGCCTCGTTTATCTGGGAGGCTCCCAAATCTTGTTCACGGCAGGATGCCGAAATTTCCGTGACGAGTTCGGCGGTCTTGCGAATATCAGGAACGAGCCGGTGCAGCATTTCACCAGCAGAGGTCGCTGCCTTGACGGTCTCGCTAGACAGACCGCTGATCTCTCCTGCTGCGGCCTGTGAACGTTCAGCAAGCTTGCGGACTTCGGATGCAACAACAGCAAAGCCTTTGCCATGCTCACCTGCACGGGCGGCTTCAACCGCGGCATTCAGCGCCAGGAGATCTGTCTGACGAGCGATTTCCTGAACGATGGAAATTTTTTCTGCGATCGTTCGCATCGCATTGACGGCTTTATCAACCGCCTCGCCGGATAACTCGGCATCTTTCGCTGACTGGCGGGCAATCTTCTCTGTCTGTGATGCATTATCGGCGGTTTGCTTGATATTAGCGGCCATCTGCTCCATGGACGCCGACGCCTCTTCAGCAGCAGAGGCTTGCTCTGTCGCGCCCTGCGAGAGCTGCTCGGAGGTGGAGGAGAGCGCCTGGCTGCCGCTCGTCACCTGATCAGCCGCACTGGCAACACCCGTTGCAAAGGCCGTCAGGTTATCGACCAATGAATTGATTGCATCCTTCATTTTCTGATGGTCGCCTTCACAAGCAATCTCCACATGTTCCGTCAAATCGCCGGTGCTGACGAGATTAAGTACGCGATTGCCCTCACCAATCGGCAACAGGATGGCATCCAGCATGCCGTTTATCCCTGAAACCATCTTGGAAAAATCTCCGACAAACCGAGTGGCGACACCTCGCTCGCTCAAATTGCCTTCCGTCGACGCAACGGTTAAACGGCGGATTTCGGTGACGATGTCTCGGAAATTGCTCCTCAGCGTTTCTACCGTTTCGTTGATGAACGCCTTCTTTCCTGGAAATTGCTCGAGCGCCGCGTCAAAATTGCCTTCGCCGAATTCTTTGATGCAAGCCATTGCCTTTTTCTTCACAACGATATGGCCATTGACCATGTCGTTGACGCCCTTTGCCATCACCGCAAAGTCGCCTTTAAAACGCTCGACAGGCACGAAGACGTCGATATCACCCTTATCGTGCTCGGCGGACATCCGGTTCATCTCGGCGATAAAGCCCTTGAGATTGCCACGCAAAGTTTCCACCGTGTCATTGATGAATGCCTTCTTGCCCGGGAACCGCTCAAGCGCAGCCTCAAAATTTCCTTCGCTGAACTCCTGAACGCAGGCCATCGCCTTCTTTTTTACCGATATATGGCCAGCGACCATTTCGTTGATGCCCTTCGCCATGACGGAAAGATCACCCTTGAAGGCATCGACCGGAAGGATCGCATCAATATCGCCCTTGTCGTGGTCCACTGCCATGCGAGCCGTGGCATCGCGGAGGTCGGAGACTGGACGCATAGCCGCGTCGAGCAATCTGTTGACCGCGTCCAGCAGCATCTTTGCTTCACCGGTCGCAATGTCCACCTGCGCGCGACGCGATGTATCGCCATCAGCCATGCTGCGCGTCAGATTTTCGATCTCTGTAATTGCTAGTTGTGCTCGGGAAGATTTTTTGAACTGTGTGTATAAGGACATCGTGAGCCATCCAACGCGTTACAATAAGTCTATCAATCTGGATCAAAGGTGAGTGTCATTCGCCAGGCAGGACCCGGACGAATTCGTCATGCTCCTCAAAAGTCGACAATCCGATTATTATGAAGAACAATAAAGGATTCGTGAATAGAAGAGGTCGCTTATGAAATGACACCTAATACCTTCGGCTGAATGATGCCTTCAGGCCTTTGAGACTGAGCGACGCTGAAGAATTTCAGAGCAAGAAAGCCCCGAGATCCAGCAAAATTTGCAAGTTTGCAATTTCACTTATTGGCATTGAATTTGTTCGTTTAGGTTTGCTGCATCTGGCGGTTAAGTTTGCGCAGTGTTCAGGATTTATGTTGAAAGTGACGGCTGGGGGATTGTGAAGCGCTATGATGAGGGCCGTGTTGGCGCAACCGAAGCTAAGAAACGCAAAAATCCCGCAGCGTTTAAGGCTACGGGATTGATGTAATTTTGGTTGCGGGGGCAGGATTTGAACCTGCGGCCTTCAGGTTATGAGCCTGACGAGCTACCGGGCTGCTCCACCCCGCGTTATATATTGTTATTCGTTAACGGAATAAGGGTCGCTTGAGCGACCCTTTATGTTTTCGGCGGGGCCGATGTATGTGAGAGAAGATGATTGATTTGAGTATGAACATTGCGCTTAGCAGACCTGGCAGCGACCTACTCTCCCGCGTCTTAAGACGAAGTACCATTGGCGCAGGGGCGTTTCACGGCCGTGTTCGGAATGGGAACGGGTGCGGCCGCCCCGCCATGACCACCAGGTCAGCTAAGGGCAATGTTGACGCTTGGCACCAATAGTGTTCCCTTTTCTTTGGCAAACCCATCTTCTTCGCCTGCGCTCAGAAGGGTGCCAAAGCGTTGATACGGAACCGTATTGATGCTTTGCATAATTGAGAAGCTGGCGGGCGTTGCCCGTTTTCTTATTGTATGAACACGTCATTCCGCGACGTTTTGCTTGGCACTTTCGGACGAAGTCCGCAAGCGCAAGGCGCGTCGCCGATCGTTCGGCGCCCTCGCGGAGCATAGGCTCGTATACGAGCCGCTCATGCGTGAGCGCTAAACAGATGGCTCATCGACGAAGTCGATGAGCATGGTCAATGAGAACGATTAAGCCAATCGAGCTATTAGTAACGGTAAGCTTCGCAGGTTACCCTGCTTCCACACCCGTCCTATCAACGTGGTCGTCTTCCACGGCTCTGATAGGGAATACTCGTTTTCAGGTTGGTTTCCCGCTTAGATGCCTTCAGCGGTTATCCATTCCATATATAGCTACCCTGCTATGCCGTTGGCACGACAACAGGTCCACCAGAGATATGTCCATCCCGGTCCTCTCGTACTAGGGACAGATCCTGTCAATATTCCTACACCCACGGCAGATAGGGACCGAACTGTCTCACGACGTTCTGAACCCAGCTCACGTACCGCTTTAATTGGCGAACAGCCAAACCCTTGGGACCTGCTCCAGCCCCAGGATGCGATGAGCCGACATCGAGGTGCCAAACAACCCCGTCGATATGGACTCTTGGGGGTCATCAGCCTGTTATCCCCGGCGTACCTTTTATCCGTTGAGCGATGGCCCTTCCACGCGGGACCACCGGATCACTATGACCGACTTTCGTCTCTGCTCGACTTGTCAGTCTCGCAGTCAGGCGGGCTTATGCCATTGCACTCGACGACCGATTTCCGACCGGTCTGAGCCCACCATCGCGCGCCTCCGTTACTCTTTCGGAGGCGACCGCCCCAGTCAAACTACCCACCATACACTGTCCCGGATCCGGATAACGGACCGCGGTTAGACATCCATGACGATAAGGGTGGTATTTCAAGGATGGCTCCACTCGAACTGGCGTCCAAGCTTCAAAGCCTACCACCTATCCTACACATGCCGACACGAATGCCAGTGTAAAGCTATAGTAAAGGTGCACGGGGTCTTTCCGTCTGACCGCAGGAACCCCGCATCTTCACGGGGAATTCAATTTCACTGAGTCTATGTTGGAGACAGCGGGGAAGTCGTTACGCCATTCGTGCAGGTCGGAACTTACCCGACAAGGAATTTCGCTACCTTAGGACCGTTATAGTTACGGCCGCCGTTTACTGGGGCTTCAATTCAAAGCTTGCACCTCTCCTTTTAACCTTCCAGCACCGGGCAGGCGTCAGACCCTATACGTCGTCTTGCGACTTCGCAGAGCCCTGTGTTTTTGATAAACAGTCGCTACCCCCTGGTCTGTGCCACCCCTCTCCACTTGCGTAAAAAGGGGTCACGCTTCTTCCGAAGTTACGCGTGCAATTTGCCGAGTTCCTTCAACATAGTTCTCTCAAGCGCCTTGGTATACTCTACCTGACCACCTGTGTCGGTTTCGGGTACGGTCTATACGGTGGAGCTATTTCCTGGAACCACTCCACTGCACAATCAATCCAGTAAGACTGTACAATTTGTGTGATCCGTCACTACCACCAGGCCCACGAATATTAACGTGGTTCCCATCGACTACGCATTTCTGCCTCGCCTTAGGGGCCGGCTAACCCTGCTCAGATTAACTTTAAGCAGGAACCCTTGGTCTTTCGGCGAGGGGGTCTCTCACCCCCTTTATCGTTACTCATGTCAACATTCGCACTTCCGATACCTCCAGGATGTCTCACGACTGTCCCTTCACAGGCTTACGGAACGCTCCGCTACCACGTGCATTACTGCACATCCTCAGCTTCGGTGCATGGCTTTAGCCCCGTTACATTTTCGGCGCAAAGACCCTTATTTAGACCAGTGAGCTGTTACGCTTTCTTTAAATGATGGCTGCTTCTAAGCCAACATCCTGGTTGTTTTGGGATCCTCACATCCTTTCCCACTTAGCCATGACTTGGGGACCTTAGCTGGAGGTCAGGGTTGTTGCCCTCTTCACGACGGACGTTAGCACCCGCCGTGTGTCTGCCGATTAGTACTCTCAGGTATTCGGAGTTTGGTTAGGATCAGTAAGACGGTGAGTCCCCATAGCCCATCCAGTGCTCTACCCCCTGAGGTATTCGATCGACGCACTACCTAAATAGTTTTCGCGGAGAACCAGCTATTTCCGAGTTTGATTGGCCTTTCACCCCTAACCACAAGTCATCCCAATCTATTGCAACAGATGCGGGTTCGGTCCTCCAGTTGGTGTTACCCAACCTTCAACCTGCTCATGGCTAGATCACTCGGTTTCGGGTCTAATGCAACTAACTCAATCGCGCTATTAACACTCGCTTTCGCTGCGCCTACACCTACCGGCTTAAGCTTGCTAGTTACACTAAGTCGTTGACCCATTATACAAAAGGTACGCAGTCAGGCTTTCGCCCTCCTACTGTTTGTAGGCATCCGGTTTCAGGTTCTATTTCACTCCCCTTGTCGGGGTGCTTTTCACCTTTCCCTCACGGTACTTGTTCGCTATCGGTCATGCACGAGTACTTAGGCTTGGAGAGTGGTCTCCCCATGTTCGAACAGGATTTCACGTGTCCCGCCCTACTCTAGGACAATGAGTGTTCTACGCGTACGGGGCTGTCACCCACTATGGCCAAGCTTTCCAACTTGTTCCGCTTTATTCCTCATTGCCACTGGCCTGGTCCGCGTTCGCTCGCCACTACTTGCGGAGTCTCGGTTGATGTCCTTTCCTTCGGGTACTTAGATGTTTCAGTTCCCCGAGTTCGCTTCTTACCCCTATGTATTCAGAGTAAGATACCTTATTTGCGATATCTAGAAACCTCTTTTGCCGAACCCTATCGCCCCACACGCGGGGTTTGTTTTGTCTTCACGCTGTCGGCTCTTCGAGCCTGCGCTACAGACGGTGCGCCAAACGCTTGGCGACGGCCTACCGGCCTGTATGGGATGTCCCACACAACCGGTCAAAACAGATTGGTCTAGCAAAACAGATTTTCTAGATATCTAAGGTGGGTTTCCCCATTCGGAAATCCATGGATCAAAGCTTATTCGCAGCTCCCCACGGCTTATCGCAGCGTATCACGTCCTTCATCGCCTGTGCATGCCAAGGCATCCACCAAATGCCCTTATTCCACTTAATCGTTCTCATTGCCAATGCTCATCATCTCGCTGTCGCCTCCAAAGGAAGCGATCAGCAGGCCGGGTTACCTTTTACAACCCAACCAAACCAATGATGCCATCGACGTGTTCGATAGATCTGCTTTATTGGAGCTACGCCGAGCAGCTCACTTGCAGTCTATCTTAAGACCAGCTTCTCGAGATCAAATCCGGTACCGCGCGGTCAGGCAACGGTAATCCGATCATTCATCAGACATCGTCAAAGACGATGAACAACGAACGATCCAGAGTGACAAGCTTCCTTCCTACCTCCAATCCTTCACCAAAGTCAGGTCGGCTAGACCATCCTAGGGATCATCAGGAAAGGGCTCGGACATCGCAAGGTTTCCCTCACAATACCTGGAAGCCTCCAGATTAATCTTCTCTTCACAATGTACCAGAACAGACAACACTCGCTCGAGTGCTGTAAACTTTATTTTTCTTCAAAAGATATCTATCTCACCGCTCAAGTCAGCCACCAAACAGGTCCAGAGCAC
>NZ_CP056047.1:2880000-2992500 GCF_021559775.1 Gillisella vitis
CTTCTGGAGCCGGGTTCTAAGCCCACATAAACAATATGTCAAACCGGTTTTTGATGGCGATGTCATTTTTTCAATAAACGACTGATAAATAAATGAAATATTGATTACGAAATTCGGTTTTCCCGTTTGGCGGGTCGTTCAAGCTGCGAAATTCGGACAGTCACCACGTAAAACGCTGCCTGTAGATGTCTTTTCATGGACAGGGGAACACCTGCTCGCTAAAATGGCGTTGTATCAGTTCTGCAAGTGTCAAAAACGCGCGCGGATGAAAAGGGAATACGGTGAGGACGACCCAAGTAAGGGCCGAAACCGTGGCTGCCCCCGCAACTGTGAACGGCGAGCGATGTCCATCATGCCATTGGCCTCAAGGCCGATAAGGCGGACAAAGCCCAGACCCGTGAGCCAGGAGACCTGCCGATACGCATGCCGCGAAAGCGGTTCTCACCATCACCGCGCGGAGGGCGCGGAAGAAAGGACTTGATCACATGCATATAGAAGTCGGCATTATCGATCCGGCCAGGGTGGCGCTTGCCAATGCCGCAGCGCTGTCGCTGGTTGCCTCTCAACTCCCTGCACTTTGGCGTCATCCCTTGATGCTCCCTAAGACGGCGCTTGCCGCCATTGCTTTCTCAATCATGATGCAGGTCTGGCATCTGCCAGTCGGGCCATCGGAATTGCACCTGATCGGTGCGACCACCATTTATCTTCTCTTCGGCTTTACGCCCGCCATGCTGGGCTTTGCGCTTGGCCTCGTCTTACAGGCATTTCTATTCGAGCCGGGGGACATTCCTCATCTCGGCGTCAACGCCCTATCGCTGATGCTGCCGATGATGGTGGTACATTATACCCTTGGGAAGCATCTTTTTTCCGGCGAAATCGGCAAGCGCTTCAATCTCGCCAGAGTATTGGGGCTGGATGCCACCTATTATGCCGGGGTGTCGGCCATGGTTGGTTTCTGGCTGGCTATTTCTAACGACGGGCTTGCCTTTGCCGATTGGGGACGCTGGGTCATTGCTTATGCACCGGTATTTGCCATTGAGGCATGCATCACATTTACCATCGTCCTCGCCGTACGGCGGATACGGCACCTTCGCGTGACCAGCCAGATCACCGAGATCGACCGTTTGACCTTTGCCTGAGATCAGCGCAGTTTAAGAGAATGGGAAGCGCGCGTGCGATGGCCGCGCGCTTTTTTCTTTGAAAATCCCACCGCGATGGGTTAGGCGCGCTAGGACTGCATCATGTAGAGAGCAGCCGGTTGGAATGTTTATGACGTGTTTGAGCAATAAAATTGACTTACGCGCTTGAACCAGATCACCAACGCGAGATGGCAGCGACATAAAGGGGCCAAGCGATGCGCATTTTGAAAGAAGCTTTTTTTCCCGAGCTTCCCAACTATTATCGCGGCAAGGTCAGAGAAAATTACGATCTGCCCGATGGCAGCCGTATCATTATATCGACAGATCGTTTGAGCGCTTTCGACCGTATCCTGGCTTGCATCCCTTATAAAGGTCAGGTCCTGACGCAGACGGCACGCTACTGGTTTGAACAGACCGCCGATATTTGCCCCAACCATGTCATTGCCTATCCCGACCCTGCCATTGTCATCGGCAAGCGCCTGACGATCCTCCCCGTGGAAGTGGTGGTGCGCGGCTATCTGGCCGGCACGACCGGAACGTCGATCCTGACGCTTTATAAGAAGGGGCAGCGAACGATGTATGGCATGACATTGCCGGACGGCATGCGTGACAATCAGAAACTGCCGCAGGCGATCATCACACCGACCAGCAAGGAATTCGACGGTGGTCACGATGCACCGCTCACACCCGCAGAAATTATCGATAACGGCCTGTTGACGCCTGATCAATGGCAGCAGCTTTCCCAATACGCGCTGGCTCTTTTCGCTCGCGGCCAACAGAAGGCGGCCGAGCGCGGCCTTATTCTCGTCGATACCAAATATGAATTCGGCACAGACGAGGCCGGTAACATCCTTCTGGCTGATGAAATTCACACGCCAGACAGTAGCCGTTACTGGATTGCTGAGACTTATGAACAGGCCTTCGCCCAGGGAACCCGGCCGGCAAGCTTCGACAAGGACTTCGTACGGTCATGGGTGGCGGAACGATGCGATCCGTATAAGGACGACATTCCAGAAATTCCACAGGACTTGGTCGAGGCAACCTCTAAAGTGTATATCCAGGCCTATGAGGCCATTACAGGATTGACGTTCCAGGCTGATGATTCCGGTGAAACGCCCTTTGATCGCGTGAAAGCAAATCTCTTCTCCTATCTCGACCGGCGCTAACGATCATGACAGCGCCAAAAACCACAGGCAAGCCCACCGGACGAAGCGCTGGCAAGCGGGAACCATGCCGCCCGCGCAGGTCACGTCGTCCGGCGGCCGAAACGCGCCAGGAAATCCTGCGGGCGGCGGAGGAGCTGTTTCGCCAGCGCGGGTACCAACAGGTGGCGATGGCGGATATCGCAGCAGAGCTGGAAATGTCTCCGGCCAATGTATTCAAGCATTTTCATTCCAAAACCGCGCTGGTCGATGCGATCGCGACAGCCCATCTCGAAAAACTAATGGCCGGGCTCGCTGACCTGGAACTGCTTCCTTCACCTCAGATGAAGTTGCTGCAGATGGCCGAGCAGCTCCTGACCAAACTGCTGCAGGACGTTTGCGACAATCCGCACCTGTTCAAAATGATCGTGCTGACCACCGATCTGGAACTCACCGCCGCCGATCTCTACAGGGAAAAGATTTGCGCGATTTTCGAAACCATCGTCCTTGAAGGCGTGGCGACGGGCGACTTTTTCGTCACCGATCCGCATCATACTGCATCCGTCATTGCCACCGCTTTGGAAGGGGTTATCCATCCACTTTCGATCACGCGGGAAAAGCCCGAGATTCTCCATATTCGTTGCCGGGATCTGATCGGCCTGGTGACTACCGCACTGCAAAATCCACTTGCAAAGTGACGGTTGTTAATTTACGTCACGAGATACGCCGTTTGTAGGCAAGCCGTGTCCTTGATGCCATCGCGCAAAAAACATCGGCCGATAGAGCGGTTACGGAATGTTATTGTCTTGTGATCATTTTCTTTTACTGAAACTGTCAGAACAAGACTATCTCGGAAATTAGGATCTGCGCATGGCCAGACATCTCACCCTGTCATCCATTATTCTCGTGGCGGCGATTGCGCTGAGCGGATGCAGCGATGACGGGAAAAAGCAAGCCGGCGGCCCGGGAGGGCCAGGGGGTCCCGGCGGTGAAAGACCGCCAAGCCCAGTCAGCGTTCTCGCGATTAAAAAATCCACCGCACCGCTGACGACCATATTGTCGGGCCGCGCAGAAGCTTTCCAATCCGCTGACATACGTCCACGGGTCGGCGGCGTGATCAAGGAAATAGCCTTCAAGGAAGGCAGCTTCGTCAAGGCTGGCGATCTGCTCTACAAGATCGACGAGGATACCTATAGGGCTTCATTGGATGAAGCCAAGGCGACCTTGGAAAAGTCTGAGGCGAGCGTACCAGCTGCCCAGGCAAATCTTCAGCGCTATGAGCGTCTGGCCAATACCGGTGCATCGCAAAAAGAATATGAAGACGCCCAAACGACGCTGCTCCAGGCAAAGGCATCCGTGTCTGAATCGCGCGCTTCTCTTCAAACTGCGCAGATCAATCTGGATCTGACATCCGTAAAGGCGCCTTTCGATGGTGTCACATCGGCAACCAATTATTCGATCGGCAACGTGGTCACGGCCAGCCAGACAGAATCGTTGATGACTCTGCGGCAGATCGATCCCATCTATATCTCCCTGAACGAATCCAGCGTTAATCTCCTGCGTCTGCGCGCCGCCATCGCCGCCAGCAATCTCAAGCGCAATAGCAACAAGGCGGATGCCGAGACGACCGATATCCGGCTGACGATGGAGGACGGCACTGACTATCCGCATGTCGGCAAGATCGACATGTCCGAAATGGCGGTCAGCACCTCAACCGGAACAGTGACCATTCGTGCATTGTTCGATAATCCTGACAATCTCATCCTGCCCGGCATGTATGTCCGCGCTACGATCACCGTTGGCGAAGAAGACGGTTATCTCATTCCTCAGCGCGCTGCCAGCCGCAATGCCAATGGCGACCTGACCGCCAAATTCGTAAACGCAGACAACAAAGTTGAGACCCGGACATTCCGCAGCAGCAAGCTGTCTGGCAACAACTGGCTGGTCAATGACGGCATCAAGGAAGGCGACCAGTTGATCCTCGATGGCTTCCAGTCGATCACCGACAACGCAACGGTCAAGCCGGTCCCATCGGAGATCGACTCTAAGGGCTTTGTTATTGCGCCAGCAGCAGGCAAGACTGCAACGGAAGCACCGAAATCATGATGTCAAAGGACATCTCCTGCAACATCGTGATCAGGAATTAACTCATGTCAAAATTCTTCATACGGCGACCGATTTTCGCCTGGGTGATCGCGATCGTGATCATGCTTGGCGGCGGGCTGGCTATCACCAGCCTGTCGATTTCGCAATACCCGGAAATCGCACCACCATCCGTAAAAATCAGCGCCACTTATACAGGTGCCAGCGCCGATACCGTCAAGAAGACCGTTACTCAGATCATTGAAGACGGAATGACAGGGCTGGATGGCCTGACATATATGACCTCTTCATCGACGTCTGGATCGTCATCCATCACGTTGACATTCGACAACAGCATCGATCCGGACATGGCTCAGGTCCAAGTCCAGAACAAGCTGCAACTGGTGGAATCGCAATTACCGTCCGTGGTGCAGAATCTCGGCATCGAAGTGACGAAATCGACTTCCAGTATTCTGTTGGTCGGTGCCCTCGTCTCCACGGATGGCAAGCGCACATCGGCGGACCTCGGCGATATCTTTTCCGCCCAGATTGAAGACCAGGTGAAACGCCTTGAAGGCGTCGGCAATATCAATGCCTTCGGCTCCGCCTTTGCTATGCGCGTCTGGCTTGATCCGTTCAAATTGCGCAAGTTTCAGCTGACACCTGCGGATGTCACCTCAGCCATTGAAGCACAGAATACCCAGATTTCTGTCGGATCGGTCGGCGGTCTTCCTGCTGTCGAGGGACAGCAGATCAACGTCACGATGACAGCCCAAAGCCAGCTGACCACTGTGTCGGACTTTGAGCGGATCATCCTGAAAGTCGACACCAGCGGTGCCAATGTCCGTTTGAGCGACGTAGCCCGTGTTGAAATCGGCCAGGAGAGCTATACATCCACCTCGCGGTCGAACCGTCAGGCGGCATCCGGCTTCGCGGTTAACCTTGCAACGGGAGCGAATGCTCTCGATACGGCGTCGCGTGTAAAGGCCAAGCTGGCGCAGATCGCTCCGGCATTGCCTCAGAATGTCAGCATCATCTATCCTTACGACACAACGCCTTTCGTATCACTTTCGATCGAAAAGGTCGTTCATACGCTGATTGAAGCCATCGTCCTCGTCTTCTTCGTCTTGTTGATCTTCCTTCAGAACCTGCGGGCGACATTCATTCCGATGATCGCCGTGCCTGTCGTTTTGCTTGGTACGTTTGGCATTCTGGCGCTGACGGGATATTCGATCAACACACTGACCATGTTCGCCATGGTGCTTGCCATCGGCCTTCTCGTCGATGATGCCATCGTCGTGGTGGAAAATGTCGAACGCATCATGACCGAAGAGGGCCTGCCCCCCCTGGAGGCGACCCAGAAATCCATGGGTGAAATCACTGGCGCCATCGTCGGCATCGCCCTGGTGCTGACGGCCGTGTTCGTTCCCATGGCGTTTTTCGGTGGCTCGACCGGCATTATCTATCGTCAGTTTTCGGTCACCATCATTTCGGCGATGCTGCTTTCAGCAGTTGTCGCACTCGTCCTGACACCTGCGCTTTGCGCGACGATACTGAAACCGATAGACAAGAGTCATAGGAAGACGACCGGTCCAGCCGCGTGGTTCAATCGCAATTTCGACCGCACGACCAATGGCTACGTCTGGTCCATTGGTCATCTGCTGAGGCGCCCGCTCCGGCTTCTGTTGATATTCGCGGTACTGGTCGGCGGTTGCGCCTGGCTGTTCCTGCGCCTGCCCTCCTCCTTCCTTCCGCAGGAAGACCAGGGCGTGCTGATGACGATCGTCCAGCTTCCAAATGGCTCGACCTCGGCGCAGACCGGCGAAGTGATGAAAAAAGTTGAAGATTACCTGCTCGACAAGGAAAGCAGCGTTGTCGATTCGGTTTTCGCCGTCAATGGTTTCAGCTTCAACGGGAGCGGCCAGAACTATGGCCTGGTTTTCGCCAAGCTGAAGGATTTCGACCTGCGCAAGAAGCCGGATATGGCCGCAAGTGCCATCGTCCAGCGAGCGATGGGTTATTTCATGACCATTCGTGAAGCGCAGGTCTTTCCGATTCTGCCACCGGCCATTCAGGGCATGGGCAATTCCAGCGGTTTTTCCTTGTATCTCGTCGATAACGGGAACCACGGCTCGGAAGCACTGTCGATCGCTGCGAAACAACTGCTGGCTCAGGCCAATAGCAGCGGCGTTATCACCGCCATGCGTCCGAACGACCGCGATGAGGAAAGTCAGGTCAAGCTTATTCTCGACCAGGAAAAACTGAGCGCCATGGGCGTGACGATTTCCGACGCCAACTCAATGCTGACGACCATTTTCGCCGGCACCAATGTCAATGACTTCACGCTGAACAACAAGATCAAGAAGGTCTATGTCCAGGCCGATGCACCCTACCGCATGCAGGCCGAGGACATAAAATATTGGGATGCCCGCAATTCGAGCAATGAGATGGTCCCCTTCTCATCGTTCACGGACGCAAAATGGGTCAACGGGCTTCCTTCGATTTCGGCTTTCAACGCTGTCACCGCCTTCTCGCTCGACGGTTCTGCGGCACCCGGCGTCAGCTCTGGCGACGCAATGAATGAAGTAGAACGTCTGGTTTCCAAGATGGAAGGCGGCTACACCGTCGCTTGGCAGGGCATCTCCTATCAGGAAAGACTGTCAGGCTCGCAGGCGCCCTTGCTCTACGCCTTGTCGGTGTTGATCGTCTTCCTATGCCTGTCGGCACTCTACGAAAGCTGGTCGATCCCCTTCTCGGTGATCATGGCCGTGCCGATCGGTGTTCTTGGCGCCGTTGCGGCAGCAACTTTGATGGGGCAGGACAACGATGTCTACTTCAAGGTCGGGCTGCTCACCACAATCGGTCTGGCGGCAAAGAACGCCATTCTGATCGTCGAGTTCGCCAAGGAGCGGCAGGAACATGGATTGAGCCTGATGGATGCGACCCTGGAGGCGGCAAGACTCCGTCTTCGGCCGATCATCATGACATCACTCGCCTTCATTCTTGGTGTCGTTCCGCTGGCAATTGCCACTGGCGCGGGCTCTGCAGCGCAGAATGCAATCGGCATCGGCGTACTCGGTGGTATGCTTTCTGCAACACTGCTCGGAATTTTCTTTGTTCCATCCTTTTTTGTCATTGTCAGACGTGCTTCAAACCGTGCAAAAGCCAAAGAAGAGCTGTTACAAGCTGAGCAGAAACGATAGGTTAAGAAACAGTTGCCGCGCCCAATAAAAGCGCGGCATTTTCGAGATTGTGGCGGTCGCGGCCCATTGCTTGCTCGGCGCGCCTTCGGATTGAAACAGGGATAGAATAGATGGTCTCCGTACGCTTAGCTGCGCCCTTTGCAATGCTGCTTCTGTCAGGTTGCGTGATGGGGCCCGAGCACAGCCCGCCACAAACCGCACTTCCTGCCAAGTTTACTGAGGGCGGCACGAAGTCTGCGCAAGACACGACCACAGTTCAGTGGTGGACGGCGTTCAACGATGCGCGCCTCAACACGCTGATCAACCAGGGCGTCAACCAGAATCTCGATGTTCTGCAGGCACTGGAGCGGATCGAGCAGGCGCGCGCGACCGTCGTCACCTCATCTGCCGGCGGCCTGCCTAGCCTGACAGGTACGGCAAGCGAAAGCGGCAGCCAGACCAATGGCGGCTATAACTCTCAGCCTCGGGCCTGGGAATCCAAAGGCGAGCTTTCCGCCTCCTGGCTTCTCGATCTCTGGGGTCAATATCGCCGCGCCAAGCAGAGCGCTACGGCATCGCTTGATGCCGCCTATGCCAGCGTCGATACCTCTCGCCTGACCTATCTTTCCGATCTGGCAACAGCCTATATCGATGCCCGCTACTATCAGGCTCGAATCGCAATCGCCAACGAAGCCGTCAAATCTCGCCGCGAAACCCTTGCGCTGACCAAGCTGCAGCTTGAGGCCGGTGCAGCTTCGCGCCTCGACGTCGTGCAGTCCGAAGGTCTGGTCAACTCGCAGCTGGCGGATATTCCCGGTTTCGAAGCCAATTTCTATAGCAATGCCTATCACATCTCGACGCTTCTTGGCCTTCCCGCCTCGACGCTCATCAACGATCTGAAGAAGCATGCTCCTCAGCCGGTTGCCCGTCGTGTGGTTCTGTCGGGAATTCCGGCTGATCTGATCCGCAACCGTCCTGACATTCGCAAGGCCGAACGCGATCTAGCCGCCGCCGTTTACGACATCGGCAATGCGCAGGCGCAGTTGCTGCCTTCGATCACGCTCAGCGGCTCGATTTCGCCGTCCTATGTGCATTCCAACACCCATGGCACAGCCAATACCTGGTCCTTCGGCCCGTCGCTCAACCTGCCGATTTTCGATGGTGGTACGCTGCGTGCCAATGTCAAGAACGCCCAGTCGGTCGCTCGTGAAAAATACCTAGCCTGGAAGCAGACTGTGCTGAACGGCGTCGAAGACGTTGAAAGCGCGCTTGCTGCCTATAACCGCGATGCTCGCGCCGTTGCAGCCAATCGCGCCTATGTAAAGTCCTATAAGGAAGCGCTCGAACTATCGACCGCATCCTATAAGGACGGCGCTTCGTCCTTGCTCGATGTCCTGGATGCGCAGCGTGAGTTGACCACCGCTCAGGCCAGCCTTGCCGAGTCGATCCAGCAAATGGCCAATGACTATGTGACACTGAATGTGGCCATTGGCGGCGGTTATAATTTCAATGGCAAGGCCCAGGCTATTGAAGCCAATGTCAAGCCTGCGGATATCCCGCCAGCGCTTGCCAAAGCCAAGTAAACACCAGACTTCTCATGCAAACGCCCGGCGATCCTGATCGCCGGGCGTTTTTTATTGATGGTCACTTTGTTTGCATTGCGTATTGCTGGCAGCGCTGAACACAAGCGTCTTTAAAGTTCCCGCATAACAGCAAAGAGCCCGGCTCGCGAAAACGAACCGGGCTTTTCCTTAATCAAACATCAGCCAGAAACGACAGATGGAGGCGCCGGAGCGCCGGACATCAGTCCTTGGCACGCTCAACATAGGAGTTGTCTTCAGTGGCAATCACCACGCGGGTTCCGGCATTGATATGTGGCGGTACCAGGGTGCGGATGCCATTGGAAAGCATCGCAGGCTTATAGGACGAGGATGCCGTCTGGCCTTTCACGACCGGTTCGGTCTCCATGATTTCCAGGGTCACGTGGCGTGGCAGGTCAAGCGCCAGCGCAACACCTTCATACATGGAAATAACGCAGGTCATGCCTTCCTGGAGATAGGCCTTCTGGTCACCCATGGTCTCGACATCTACGACGATCTGGTCGTAGTTTTCCGGGTTCATGAAGTGGAAGCCTTCACCATCCTCGTAGAGGAACTGGTGGTTGACGTCTTCAACGAAAGCACGCTCCACCTGCTCGGTCGTGCGCCAGCGTTCCGACACTTTCACACCGTCAACGATGCGGCGCATGTCGATCTGGGTCACCGGCGTGCCTTTGCCGGGATGGAAGTTTTGCGCGGTAAGCACGACATAGAGCTTGCCGTCGACTTCGAGAACATTGCCCTTGCGGACCGAAGAGGCGATGACCTTGACCATTCGGAATTCCTTGTATCTCTCAAACACACATCGTAAAGGACGACCCGGCGCCCCTTTGACATGCTGTGACGTTGCATGGGGCGCACCTAACCCAAATTTGCCGAAATAGCCAGCCCGTGTTGCAGCCGAATTGCCGGCCAATGACGAAAGATTAAGAGTGCAATGACTGGAATGAGCGAAAAGCGCCCCTCCGCCTCCCCTTGGTGGACACCGCGGGTCCATGCCGACCGCCGCCCCTTCCTGCTTGGCCGCAATGCCATCCAGGCCGCCCTGCGGCTCTATTTCAGCCGTAACGACTTCCTGGAGGTCGACGCGGCAACCTTGCAAGTGTCGCCCGGCAATGAGGCGCATCTGCACGCCTTCGCAACAAGCGCTATTGGCAATGATGGCCAATCGCATCCTCTTTACCTGCATACATCACCGGAATTTGCCTGCAAGAAACTGCTGGCCGCCGGCGAGTCCCGCATTGCCTGCTTTGCCCATGTCTACCGCAACCGGGAGCGCGGCCCCCTGCACCACCCGGAATTTACCATGCTGGAATGGTATCGCGCCGGGGAAGCCTACGAGCGACTGATGGCCGATTGCGCCGCCATCCTGGCGCTTGCCGCCGAAACCACCGGAACCCGGCAATTTTCCTTCCGCGGCGGCGTTTGCGATCCCTTTGCACCGTTTGAGCGGCTTAGCGTTGCGGACGCTTTCGAGCGCCATGCGGGCATCGATCTTCTGGGCAGCGTGTTTGCCGGTGGCGAAACCGACCGCGACCATCTGGCCGCACAGCTACGGCAGGTGGGTATGCGCGTTGCCGAGGACGATGGCTGGGCCGATCTATTCAGCCGTGTGATCGTTGAAAAAGTCGAACCGCATCTGGGCTTTGGCAGGCCCACCATTCTCGACCGCTATCCCGTGGCGGAAGCCGCCCTTGCCCGGCCTGCGACCGACGATCCGCGCGTCGCCGAACGGTTCGAACTTTATGCCTGCGGTGTCGAACTAGCCAATGCCTTTGGCGAGTTGACCGATCCGCAGGAGCAACGCCGTCGCTTCATGCTGGAAATGGCGGAAAAGCAGCGGGTCTATGGAGAGACCTATCCGCTGGATGAGGATTTTCTGGAGGCGCTGGCCATCATGCCCGAGGCCTCTGGCATCGCGCTCGGCTTCGACCGGCTGGTGCTGCTGGCGACCGGCGCGCAACGGATCGATCAGGTGTTGTGGACGCCGGTGGCGGAGCCACAGCCGTGACCGCGTCCGTCAAAACAGTGAAAACTGTCAGGGAATTGGTCGAGACCGGACTTGTTGCTGCCGAAACGGGTCCGGAATTGGACGCGGTGGCTGCCCGCTACGCCATCGCCATTACCCCCGCCATGTTGGCGCTGATCGACCCAAACGACCCCACAGACCCGATTGCCGCGCAATTCGTACCGCAGGCTGGCGAATTGGTGCATCAACCCGTGGAGCGCGCCGATCCGATCGGTGACCATGCCCATAGCCCGGTGGAGGGCATTGTGCATCGCTATCCCGACCGGGTTCTGTTGAAGGTGGTGCATAGTTGCCCGGTCTATTGCCGTTTCTGCTTTCGCCGCGAAATGGTCGGGCCGGACGGTGATGGTCTGCTCTCTGGCCCGGCGCTGGACGCGGCCATAGCCTATATCCGTGACCACAAGGATATTTGGGAAGTGATCTTTACCGGCGGCGATCCGCTGGTTCTGTCGCCACGCCGGCTGCGGTCGATCTTGCAGCAATTGGGCGCCATCGATCATGTCCGGATCATCCGGTTTCACAGCCGCGTTCCCGTCGCCGATCCGGCCCGTATCGACAAGGATCTGATCGACGCCTTGCAGGCAAGCGGCAAGACCACCTATATCGCCATTCACGCCAACCATCCGCGCGAGCTGACGCCGCAAGCCAGGGCGGCAAGCGCAAAGCTTCTGCAAGCCGGTTTTGCACTTTTAAGTCAAACGGTGCTGCTGAAGGGTGTCAATGACGATGCTGGCGTGCTGGCAGACCTGATGCGCAGTTTTGTCGACATGCGTATCCGGCCTTATTACCTGCATCACCCGGATCTGGCGCCCGGCACCGGCCATTTTCGTCTCAGCATAGCAGAAGGCCAAGCCATCGTCTCAGCCCTGCACGGGCATCTGTCCGGTCTCTGTCAGCCAACTTACGTGCTGGATATTCCCGGCGGCCACGGCAAGGCGCCGATCGATGCGAGCCAGATCAGCAAGGAAGGCGATCATTATCTGGTCACGGACTTCCATGGACATCACCACATTTATCGTGATCGGTAGAAATCATCTACACAACCAAAAGTATATATAATATAAAAATGCAACTTTCTAAAAAATGAGATAGTCCCAAAAAAAGCCGAGAAGATGCAACCTTAAAGATTTGAAATCTCAACGATCCTGTTAGAATTTTGGACAGGGTCAAAAGAATTGAAATATTCATATTAGCCTAATATTACGATTTCTGATCTATTCCAATTCTCCTGATCAGACAGATTTCCTATGAGGGGTTGAGATGAACGAGACCATTCGGACTATTCTGGGCAAAGTCGGTGGCTTACAGGTTGCCGTTACAGAGATCGCGGCAGATGCCGATCTTTACGCACTGGGACTGTCTTCCTTTGCTTCCGTGCAGCTGATGCTCGGTATCGAGGAAGCCTTCGACATCGAATTTCCCGACCACTTGCTCAATCGCAAATCCTTTGCCAGCATCGAGGCCATCGAACGCACGGTGCGCCAGATCCTGGAGGATCGGAAGGTCGCCTGATGACCGTTCCGGCCACTCACGCCCTTGAAATATCGCTTCCCCAAGGTGATCTTGCTGCCCGCGCGGCGCGCGTTGCCGCCATTGCGGCACACTATGCCGAGGATGTCGATCGCCAGGGCCGGTTTCCGCGCGAGACCGTGGATGCATTGAAGGCGGAGCGCCTGCTCGGCATCCAGATCCCCGCGGAGCTTGGCGGTGAAAATGCCGGATTTGCCGCAATTGCGGAGATCTGCACCACGCTTGGCCAGGCCTGCGCCTCCAGCGCGATGATTTTCGCCATGCATCACATCAAATGTTCCAGCCTCGTGGAACATGCTCAGGACAATTCCTGGCAGCGCAGCTTCATGGCACGGGTCGCTGATGCACAATTGCTGCTCGGCTCCGCCACGACTGAAGGCGGCATTGGCGGCAATATGCGCAATTCCATCTGCGCCATCGAGATCGACGGCGACACCTGCCGGCTGGAAAAAGACGCCACGGTGATTTCCTATGGAGCAGAGGCCGATGCGATCCTGATTACCTCGCGCGCCCATAAGGATGCCGCACCGTCCGACCAGGTGATGACGGTATTTCTCAAGGGCCAATATAGCCTGGACAAGACCGTGGACTGGGACACGCTCGGCATGCGCGGCACCCGGTCCGATGGCTTCCTGTTCAAGGGCGAAGCGCCAGCCGTCCAGATCCTGCCGAAGCCCTTCGCCGACATTGCCGCCCAGTCGATGCTGGCCGCCTCCCATATTCTATGGAGCGGCGTCTGGTACGGCATCGCCGTCGATGCCGTGGCGAGAGCGCAGAGTTTCGTACGCGCCGCCGCCCGCAAGAGCCAGGGTCAGATGCCGCCTGGTGCCTTGCATCTGGCGCAAGCCGCTAATCTGTTGCAGGTGGTCCGCTCCAATGTCGTTGCCGCGCTGAAAGCCTATGAAGAGGCAAAATACGATGGCGACAAGCTGTCTTCCTTCGGTTTTTCGGTGACGATGAACAATGTCAAGATTGCCTCGTCCGAGACGATCATCGACATCATCAACCAGGCCATGCTGATCTGCGGCATCATGGGCTACAAGAACGGCACGGCCTACAGCCTTGGCCGCCACCTGCGCGATGCGCATTCGGCCCGGCTGATGATTTCCAATGACCGTATTCTCGGCAACACCTCCAATATGTTGCTGGTTCATAAACTCGACACACGTCTGCTGGGGTAAGCAAATGGATAGTCAAACCAATTTTCTCGACCGGCTGTTCGAGGCCGGCCTGCTGATCGATACTGGCGTGGACGGGCTTTATGGCCGCAGCGGCCAGTTTGAAGATGTGATCGCCGCTTTCGAGCGGTTGATCGACCGGTTCGGTGGCGCGGATGGCGCCGAAGCTCTGCGTTTTCCGCCAGGCATGAACCGGGCCTATTTCGAGACCAGCGGCTATATGAAGAGCTTTCCGCAACTGGCCGGCACCGTGCACAGCTTCTGCGGCAACGAACTCGATCATGTCAGCCTGCTGAAATGCATGGATGCCGACGAGGACTGGACGAAGGACCAGAAAGCGACGGATATCGTATTGACACCCGCCGCTTGCTATCCGCTCTATCCGACCATTGCCAAGCGTGGCCCGATTGCCGCCTCCGGTGCGCTGTTTGACTTGCAATCCTATTGTTTCCGGCATGAACCCTCCACCGACCCGGCCCGCCAGCAGCTGTTTCGCATGCGCGAATATGTCTGCATGGGTTCAGAGAGCCATGTCACCGATTTCCGCCAGACCTGGATGGATCGCGGCCTGAAGATGATGGAAGAGGTGGCATTGCCTGTCGAAATCGACATTGCCAACGATCCGTTCTTTGGACGCGCGGGCAAGATGCTCGCCAATAACCAGCGCGACCAGAACCTGAAATTCGAATTGCTGATCCCGATCACCTCAGTCGCCAAGCCCACCGCCTGCATGAGCTTCAACTATCATCAGGATGCTTTCGGCAGCAAATGGGGCTTGAACCTGGAAGACGGTTCGGTTGCCCATACCGCTTGCGTTGGCTTCGGTCTGGAGCGGATCGCGCTGGCGCTGTTCCATCACCACGGGCTGGACGTCAAGGCCTGGCCGCAATCGGTGCGCACCGCACTCTGGGGCTGACGATGACCACGGTCCTGCCGCTCGATCCGGCCCGCTATACTCCCCATCTGCTGCACTCAGCCGAGCGTATGTGGCCGGAAACCAATTGCTATGTCGATCTGTGGATCGAGGTCCTGTGCGTGCTGGGCCTGCCACCGGAGGCCATGCTGGGCTTTACCCTGACCCAGGATTTCGAGGGCGACCAATTCACCTTCTTCAAGGTGCCACTGGAAGATCTCGAAGCGCTCTACGGCATTCGTGTCACGGAACTGGCGATTTTCGACCGGGCTGAGGCGCATGTGGCCCAGCAGATCAGCCGTGGCCGGTTGTGCCTTGTCGAAATGGACAGCTACTTCATGCCAGATACGGCAGGTGTCGGCTATCGCCAGCACCATGGCAAGACCACGGTCGGCGTCAACCGGCTGGATCTGGCGGGCCGATCAATGGATTATTTCCACAACGGCGGATTTTTCCGGCTGGAGGCCGAGGATTTCGACGGAATTTGGCAATTAGCAGCACCAGAGACCGCACCATTCCTTCCCTATACCGAATTTGCCAAATTCCCCGAAACCCGGCCAGATGAGACGCATCTGCGCGCCGTCGCCAAGCGGCTTTTCGCCTTTCACTTTGCCCGCCGCCCGCAAGGCAATCCCTTTGCAGGATTTGCAGAGGTGTTTCCGGCCCAGGTGGAAGCCATCGCGGAGCGGCCCTTCGGTTATTTTCATACCTATGCCTTCAACACGCTGCGGCAATTCGGGGCGAATTTCGAGCTTTTGGCCAGCCACCTGAAATGGCTCGCCGCAGACGATCGCTATACGAACGAAATTGCCGAAGCATTGCGGATTTCGGAACTGGCAAAAACGGTTCAGTTCCAACTGGCCCGTGCCGTCACCCGCAAGAAATTCGATCCGCTGAAAGCAGCACTTGACCCCGCCATTGACGCATGGGACAGGCTGATGACGGGGCTTGCCGACAAGATGGCATAAGGCCAGATCTGGTCATGCAGGCGCCATCTTGCCGTTATGAGGGACGCAGTGCCGATGATCACCTATCTCGATGCCGACATCCGCCCGCTGGAAGCCGGTTGGACCTTGCTGGTCTGCGAGCCAGGCACCTATGACAGCCCGAAAGCATTGCACCGCCCCAGCGCCCGCCTTCAGGCGCCCGTTCCAGACACCGTCGCCCAGGCGCTGACCAAGGCGGGCCTGTTCGACCCGGATCATCCAAGCCCGCTGCATGGCAAGGACATATGGTATCTCCGCCCCCTGACCGGCGAACAACCGGGCCCGGCCGTGCTGCGCTTCGAAGGCTTGGCGACCATTGCCGAGGTCTATTTGAACGACAGGCTGATCCTGTCATCGGATAGCATGTTCGAGGCCCATGATGTCGATGTGATCCTGACCGGCTCGGACGACGTGTCGATCTGCTTTCGCGCCCTAAGGCCTCATCTGGAAAGACGCGGGCCAAGAGCCCGCTGGCGCCCGCAGATGATGAGCGACCAGGGCCTGCGGCTGGTGCGCGCAACCGCCCTTGGCCATATGCCTGGCTGGTGTCCTGACATTCATGCGGTCGGGCCGTATCGGCCAATCAGCCTGATCCGCCCGGGCGCAAGCACTATAACCGATCTCGCGCTGCACTCCGATCTTGAGGAAGACGGCACCGGCCTGCTTGACATCGCGTTCCGGCTGACAGGCACTGTGACAGCCATATCCGTGACATGCGCGGGCGAGACGCTCCACCTCAAAGCCGATGCCGACGGCCATGTCGCAGGCCAGCTTCGTCTTCCCACCGTCGCTCCCTGGTGGCCGCGCACCCATGGCGAGCCGGTGCTGCATGATATTCGCCTGACGCTGGATGGAAGGTCGCATTCGCTTGGTCTTACCGGCTTTCGCCGTATCCGGATCGACCGGGACGCGGATGGCAAGGATTTCGCGATCTTCGTCAATGGCGTGAAAATCTTCTGCCGGGGTGCCGTCTGGACCAATGCCGACATAACCCGCCTGCCCGGCACCGCCGAGGATTATGCGTCCTGGCTGAGCATGGCCGCAGATGCTGGCATGAACATGATCCGCATCGGCGGCACCATGACCTATGAAAGTGCTGATTTCTTCAGGCTCTGCGACCGGCTGGGGCTGATGGTCTGGCAGGATATCATGCTGGCCAATTTCGATTATCCCGCTGCCGACGAGGCATTTTCCGACCATATCCGCCGGGAAGTGGAGCAACTTTTAAGCACTGTACAGGCGTCTCCCTCACTGGCAATCCTGTGCGGCGGCAGCGAAGTCTATCAGCAGGGCGCCATGCTGGGCCTGCCGGAAACCAGCTGGAAAGGCCCTGTCTTCACCAGCCTTCTGCCGCAGCTCTGCGCGCGCTTTGCACCGCATCTGCCCTATGTGGAAAACTCGCCGATGGGTGGCGCAATGCCCTTCAGCCCAGATACCGGCATCACCCATTATTACGGCGTCGGCGCCTATTGCCGCCCGCTTGAGGATGCCCGCCGCGCCCATGTCCGCTTTGCCGCCGAATGCCTGGCCTTTGCCCATGTCCCCCAGCAACAAACGCTGGACAGGCATTTGTCCGTGTCACCGGTTCATGATCCCCGCTGGAAGGCACGCGTGCCGCGAGACCGGGGTGCCTCCTGGGATTTCGAGGATATTCGTGACCATTATCTCGCCCTGCTCTACGATGTCGATCCGGCCAGGCTGCGCCGGGAAAATCCGGCGCGTTACCTGCATCTGTCGCGGGCGGTCAGCGGAGAGGTGCTGGAGGAAACCTATGCGGAATGGCGACGTCCCGGCTCATCCTGCAATGGCGCACTGGTCTGGACCTTTCAGGACTTGACCATCGGTCCCGGCTGGGGACTGGTGGATGCGACCGGTACGCCGAAACCCGTCTGGTACGCAGCGCGGCGCGCCTTCACCCCCATCCGCATCACCATGACCGACGAAGGCACCAATGGGCTTGATGTGCATCTTTGCAATGACACGGTGCGCGAACAGACTCTGACCCTAGATCTCACCTGCCTGCGCGACGGTAAACAGCCGGTTGTGGCCGCCAGGCGCGCCGTCACCTTGACGCCGCGCAGCAGCATAACACTGCATGCCACCGATGTGTTCGGAGCGTTTTTCGACACGACCTACGCCTTCCGCTTCGGGCCGCCCGCCCATGACGTCACTGTGGCGACCCTGAGCAACGCGGAAAACGGCGAGATCGTCAGTCAGTCCTTTCACTTCCCGCAAGGCCGCGCCCAGGCCATGCATGACGCAGAGATCCGTACCTCGCTCTCGCAGGAAAAAGATGGCTGGTGGCTGATGCTGGAAACCGACCGGCTGGCCCAATCGGTCCATATCGCCCTGGAAGACGGCCGCAGCACTGACGATTTCTTTCATCTGGCGCCAGGTTTTACCCGACGGGTCAGACTTCTCACACAGGACAAATCCAACCAGGACAAACCCAGTGGCGAAATCCTCAGCGGCTCGGCCTCACGACGCTTCCGGTTCTGAGACGGGTTCTTTGCCTGCGGATAAACCGGCTTTGATCTGCTGGGCAGGCAATTTCGACGCCTGGACCGCCAGTGCCAGCGCCTTGATTTCCTCGAAATAGCGCTGCTGGGCAGCGGCGGGAGAAAAATTATGATCCGTCTCCGCCAGAATGTCCGTGCGGACATTGGGATAGCGCTCCAGCTTGCGGCCCTGCGGGCCGAAATGCTGATAGAAATGGTCAAGACCAACGTCTTGCTCGCTATAGAGCAGCACCAGCGGCGTCTTTCGCTTTGCCAGTGCGGCAAAGGCGACGCGCACGGCCCGATGTTCCAGCCGGACATCGCGGCTGAAGACCTGGGCGAGGCCAAGGCGGTTCAACACACGACGCACGCCAACCAGAGCGAAATTGCGGGTCGCGTTCTTCACATCCACCTTGCCCCGCCAGAGACGTCGCAAGGTTTGCATCTGAAACAGCCGATGCTTGTAGGTATCGAGCGAACGCGGCACCACGGCTAGCCCGTCTTCCACCCGCCGTCTCTTATCCCAATAGAAGACGAAGGGATTGACCAGGCAGGCTCCGGCAATTCGGTGATCCTTGGTCATGCAGGAAAACCCGAGATAACCGCCACTGCACCGTCCGGCCACCACGGCGGGCAGCAGTGCGCGCTCTTCGAAAACGGCAAGCGCGGCTTCCACATCGTCATATTGGGTTTCGGCGTAAAGCACCTGGTCCGGCAGGCCCGGCACCGGCGGGCTGTCGCCGACATTGGCAACATCGAAGCGCAGAGAGGCAATACCGTCGCCTGCAAGCTTGCGCGCCATGGCGACACCCGAGCGTCCCCATCCCGCACTGCGGTCATACGCAGTGTTGAGCAACAGAACGCTTGCGCCACTGCGGGGTCCAGTCGGCTCGCATAAAATACCATAAAGCCGTTTGCCCCGGCCAAACCGAAGGGCCGTCTCGCGAAAATCCCCGCCATCCAGGTGCGCCTGATCTTCGTCCTGTACGGATACTGCTGAAGGATCGATAGCCAACGGACGCTTCTGCTCGCCAAGCGCTGCCGCCCGGCGAACGATCCAGCTGATGACATCTTCAGCCGCCACCATGGGCATTCGGGCCATGGCAGGATTGCCGACCATGGCATCATAGCCCGGATAGTCGATGGTCTCGACGCGGGCGCCTTTCGCTTCAATCTGCTTTGCCATTTGCCCGTCGCCGGGCCGATCCGCCCGGTTGACGAACAGATGCGGGATGGAGCGATGCGGCTGCACGGCGGAAAAATCGGTATTCTTCAAGGCCGAGGCCTTTGCATCCGGCATCACATGCCCGGCAATGGCCGTCATCCCGCTGAGGCGCAAATGTTCGGCCAGGCCCAATCCGTCATCGATGACCCGCGCCCAGAACTGCAATTCCCTCAGATAGGCACGGCCGGAGGCCACGGGTGCCATGGCGACAAATCCCGCCAGTCCCTCGAGGTCAGCCGCCATGCCCACGCCAAGCGATGCGCCCAGCCCATGCCCCAGCAAAATCACCGGCAGGCCGCCGGTCTTTTGGGCAAGCACGTCAAGGGCCAAGCGTATCGTATCCTGCCAGAGCGACAGGCCAAGACTGCGGTCCGGCGGATCCAGCGCGTCGCCCGTACCGGGATAGTCGAAGCGCAGACTGGCGATGCCCTCGCACGCCAGTTCTTCCGCAATGATGCGGAACAGCTTGTGCGTACACATTTCCTCAAAGCCCCAGGGCTGGAGAAACAGCACCGCGCATTTGCGCACCACACCCTGTTTGGCACCCTCCGCCGGCTGATAGAGCCCGAAGGTGCCAGCAAAGCTGACCGGCTGGGCCACAGCATGCTGGTGCGGCTGAAGCCGCTGGCCAGATGCCGGGCCAACCCGCTCGGTTATCGCTTCCATCAACCTGCCCTTTCCTTGCCCCACGGCACTCTCTCAAAAACGGCTACTGCATAATTCCTTAAATCTCCATGGATTTAAGGGGAAAATTATTTAGCATATATAAAGGACACCAGCAGACCTTGTTCCAACCGTCAGGACAAAGCATGCCGTAGCCCCCCTCAGCTCCGGTTGGGTGTCACGGTCAGCAACCTCAAAACCACATTCAAAGGCCCCGCCAGCCGGTTTGGCAAACGGGCGATCAGCCCTGCCATGACCGCCACATCCGCCTCCGGCACGGCCCGCAACAGCCGAAGCGCAAGGCAATAGACGCTGACGGCACCGATAATGGCAAGGACAAGGCCACCGATACCCGGCACGACATCCTGCACCGCCAAAGCCGCTGCCGCACAACAGCCAGCGGCTACAGTAACCTTGAAAAGACTGAACCCCAGCGGCGCCAATGACCCTTCGAACCGCATCCAGCGCAGCATCGCCAGGCTCATGGCGGTAAACACCACGATCCGCACGAAAGCCGCACCTTCTCCGCCATAAGATGGCACAAGCAAAACATCCCCGACCAGCATGATAAACGCACCGCCCAGCCCGACAAACAGTCTCTGCCGGATTTTATCGAGGGCAAACAGATATTGTGTCGCCACCTGACAGGCAACGGCAACCGGCACAGACAGCGCTAGCAGCGTCAGCATCGGCGCGCTTGGGGCAAAGGCATCGCCAAACACCAGCGTGACCAACCGGTGCGACACCGCCGCCAGGCCCAGGCTCATCGGCAGCGTGAAATAGGCCAGGCTTCGCACCACGCTTTCAAACATCGCCACAGGCAACCGTCCGCCCGGCGCGCGGTGCAGATGTTCGGCATAATAAGGCACGAGACTGCCGGACAGCTGAATCGGCACCTGCAAGGCGAGATTGGTCAGCGAGAAGGCCACGGAATAATAACCGACGGTCTCAATGCCCTGATAGCGTTGCAGGAAGAACAGCTCGATCCGGTTCAGGAAGATCGAATCCACCATGAATTCCAGTGAGAGCACAAAGGAGGATCCGAGCAGGTAACTCAGTCCGATGCCGCAGCTTTTCACCTTGTGGCGCAACAGGGCGGCAGCGAAGAGAAACTGGGAAATATAGGCCAGAACATAGCCAAACAGCGCACCTGGCACGCCGAACAGCAAGGTACCCGCGATGACACCGACCAGTTGCAGCAGCCCGGCCGTCAAGGTCATACGGAAGAAAATATCCACCCGCTGTTCACCGATCAGGTAATTCTTGGCAAACATCCCGATGGCCTGCGTGGCAAACAACAACGCCGTCACCACCAGCACTTCAGGCGCGGTTTCTGCCCAATGCCTGGCCTCCGCCACCCAGAAAAACAGGAAATAGAAGGTCAGCAGTAGCAATGTCGAGCCAACCACCGGCCAGAGCAGATAGGCAGCGAAACCTTTACGGTCGCTTTCGCCATAGCCCTGCCCCTTCAACTGCGGCAGAAGACGCAATAAAAGCACACCGGTGCCAAGTTCGGCCACCAGCGCCGCTGTTGAGGCTAGCCAGACGGAAAAGGCAATGATGCCATTGGCTTCCGGCCCAAGAACCCGTGCCGTGAAGATCGAGCATATGAATCCCGTCGCCAGCAGGGTCAATCCTGCCGCCGCATTGAACGCGGAATTTGCGACAATTCCATTGCTCATTGGCTCACCATGTCCCTGGTGTTCTGCGTGTCCACAAGGCCACCATCCATTCCGTCACCCCGCAAACAAGACATCGACCGTCTCGTCCCAGCTTAAAACACCATCCGTTGCAATCGTCTGACGATCAAATGCCCCTGCGGCTGAAAACGCCGCACGGATCGATGCCGGATCAGCGGGGTCATAGCCCATGACATGGCTCCGCCCCATGGCGGCAAAATGCGGCGCGACAATCGGCAGGTGGCAATAGCTATACTGGATCATCTTCAGACTCGACTGGCTGAGATAATCGGCGCTTGCCCCATCCCGGTAAGGTGCGATGCCGAGATCGGCGAATTTGATGAACGGCACGATCCGCTCGAATGCCTGTTCGCCATGCGCGACGATATTGGGCAGCACCCGGCGCGGCAATGCCTTGGCACCGAACAGATGAAAGGTCCAGTCCGGGTTGGCGACAGCCATAACATCGATGGCATCGGCATCAAACAGCATGTCGCCAACGCTGACGGCATGTTTGCTGCCTTGATAAGCACCGGCTTGATAGGGGTTTTGCTTGGCGGCATTGAAAGCCGCCTTGTCAATGCCATGTGGCAGGTAAAGCAGCGGCGCATCTGCGGGGAAATCCGCCCGCAACGCCTGCGCCAGCACATGCACGCTATCGTAAAGCCCGATGGTCTTGGCAAGCGTCCGGTATACAGCAGGCGGCACGCCAATGGTCGAAAGCCGGTCCGCGGCATGGTAGGTGATCCGGGCCTTCGGCGCATGCTGGCGAAGCACCGGGGCAAGCAGCGGCGAAGGACCACTTTCCACCAGGATATGGGTATAGGAAGACAGCGCGTCGCGGACCGCTTTGGGCAAAAACGCACCGACGCGCGAAAACAGCGGATCGGCCAAGCGATTGAGCCAGGAAAATTTCAGGTTCATGGGATGGAAAAGCTGAAACCAGATGAATTGCCGCAGTCCCTCGCTCAAACCCTCCCATTGGTTGAGGCGATGCGTGCGGGCAAAGGCGTAACGCCCGTCCTTCAGCAGCCGGCTGATCGGGCTGAGCCGCCAGACCAGGAAATCCACCCTGTCGCCCCGCGACAGCAGGCTGTGTGCCATGAAATGCAGATCGACCTTACGCGGCGCATCGGCGAAATGCTGCCCGGTCACGATCAGAACATGACGGCGCGCCTTAACATCAGTCGTCAGCTGGGCATTGCTCATGCCGCAGCCTCGTGTCCGCAGCGGTGAATGGCAGGCAGGGCGCGCCGGTAAAGGGCAATGTAACGCTCCGCAACGCCTTCCCAGGAATAGCGATTGACACCAGCGGCAAGCGCATGGCGCAGCTCGGCACCCTCGGCTTCCAGCCGGGCAAACGCCGTTTCAATCGATGTCGCTGCGCGCGCGGCATCGGCAAAATCGGCAAGCTCAATGCCAGAATGCTGGGCTGCGAGCGCCCGGTAGGCATCGTTTTCATGCAGAACAGGCACCAGACCGGCGCTCATGGCCTCCACGGCCACCAGGCCGAAACCTTCATAATCGGATGCCGAGGCAAAGATCGAGGCCTTGGACATCAACTCGCCCAGAAAGCGATTATCGGGTTGCAGATGCAGGCCGACATGATCAGCCAGACCATTGGCGTCGATGAGCGCGCTGACATCCTGCGCGGACAGATCCGATGGCGAACCGGCAATATCAAGCCGCCACTGCGGATCGCGCTTCACCAGCACGGCCATGGCCTGCAACAAATGATCAAGCCGCTTGTTGACCGAAAACCGGCCAATCGTCACGATCCGTTTCACCGGCTGGCGCGAGGCCAATCCAGAAAATTTGCTGGTATCGACGCCATTTTCAATCAACACCGAGTGCCTGGGCTGAATGACCCTAAACAAGGCCAGGTCCGAGGCGCTACAGCACACCACAGACCGATATGCGCTCGCCGATAACCGGGTCAGGCTGCTGAACCACATCTGCTTGATCGCGGCGAATTTACGGGTGTGGAAAAAACCGCCATGGGTGGTCGCCACCATGGGAGCGCCATGTAGGAAGCGACCGATAGCCAAAGCATCGAAAAAGAAATCCACCCCATGGACATGGACAAGATCGGCATCGCGGATATGGCGAAAGGCAGAAAACGCCAGCGGATAACGGCTGCTGCCGCGATAAGGCACGCGCACCACTTCGACGCCATCAATCACTTCGCGCGCTGGCAGGATTTTGCCGGGATCAGAAAACAGCCGGTCAAGCGTCACGACCCGCACCCGGAACCCGCGTTGCAACAGTTCCCGGCTCAGGCTGGAGACCACATCTTCCAATCCGCCCCGGCCCGGCGGATATTGCCGCACCACCTGGACGATCAAAGGTGCGGATGAGGGCTTGGCCTCCCTTGCCGCTCGCCTTGCGCCGATGATCATGCCAATACCCCCGGGTTTAAACGGAAAGAACCTCAATTTCCTGATTGTTTGGTTAGAATGCCTTGAAACATTGGTAAAGCATCTTGTGCATAAATGTCCTATCCTTGCACAAATGCGGTAAAGAATCGTGATTAACAGGCCAAATTGTTAGGTATCATTAACCATGGCCTGCCATTTTAGCGGTTGGCCAGCGGATTTTCCGCAGCGGAGCGACGGTATGACAATGCCCTTAAAAGGACAACCGGCTGGAGTTTTCCGGTCCTGGACATGAAAATGGACATCGACATTTTTCAAATCCCCAGGATCTTGCGACGGCGCTGGTATTTCCTGGCGTTCTTTGCCGTGCTGTTTGCCGGTCTGGCGCTTCTCTATGCGCTCAGCCTGAAGCCTGTCTATGTGTCTTCCACCCAGATCCTGCTCGATCCGCGTGGCCTGTCGGCCACCAGCAGCGACAGCCGGCAGCCGGCAGCCGCTGTGCAAAGCGACCCGGCCAGCCTCGACAGCCAGATCTATGTCGTCCTGTCCAGCGCCGTGCTGGGGGAAGTGGTCAACCGGCTCGACCTGACGAAAGACCCCTATCTCTATGCGGGTAAGCCCGGCAGCGCCGCATCCCCTGCTGAGGTCATGGCCGCCACCATCGGCGGGCTGGTCCGGCATGTGAAAGTCGAGCGCGAAGGCCAGTCCTTCATCATGTCGATCACCGTCGAACACCGCATTGCCAAGACCGCCGCCGACATTGCCAATATGATTGCCACCGTCTACCTGAAACAGGTGGATGAAGCGCGCTCCGATGCAGCGCGCCGGGCCAGCGCCGCCTTCCAGGCGCAGGCCAGTGAATTGCGAGATCGGGTGCTGAAGGCCGAAAGAGCGGTCGAGGAATTCCGCTCCGCCAACGGCCTGGCCAGCACCGGCGTCACCGGACTGGTGATCGACCAGCAATTGGCTGGGCTGAACCAGCAATTGATCGCAGCCCGCGGCGCGGAAGAACAGCAGCAGGCCATTTACCAGCAGACCCGCAATCTTACCGTTGCTGCCGTTGAAAACGGCAATATTCCAGAAGCGGTGCAGTCCACCACGGTCGGGCTGCTGCGCGACCGCTATGTCCAGCTACAGGACCGCCAGGCCGAAGCGTCCGCCAATCTCGGCGGCAACCATCCGCAGCTGAAGGCGATCAATTCGCAGGTGGCCAGCATGCGCCAGGCCATCCAGCAGGAGCTGGACCGCGTACGCCAGTCGATGAAGCTCAGCTATGATCGGGCGGTTGCCAACCGCAAGGCGCTGGAAACCCAGCTGCAAAGCCTGACGAAAACCAGTTTCGACAGCGGCGCGCGCCAGATCACTTTGCGTCAGCTGGAAAGCGAAGCGGAAGCCATCCGCACCATTTATAAGGCCTTCCTCAACCGCGCCGAGGAATTGAGCCAGGAACAGACGATCTCCATCAACAATTCCCGCGTTATCACCGAGGCAGTGGTGACAGCGAAATCGGTCACGACCCTCAAAGTGATGATCCTCGCCGCCGCCATCCTGTTTGGTCTGGCCTTCGGCAGCACGCTGGCGGTGGTGCTGGAACTCCTGTCACGCAAGAATGTCGACGCCACTCACCAAGACCGTATCGCGCCGCAAGCAAGCCTCATCGCGCCCGCCGACGCCGCCCCTCATCCGACCAAAGCTGAAGCGCCATCAGTGCCGCCAGCACGACAGATCGCTCTGATTGCTGATGCAACGGAACCGAAAAAGCGCAGATCCCGCAATCCGTTCGGCTTTATCACCGCCTTTGGCCGTCGGCTGGTCTCGCCTCTTGTTCCGGCAAACACACCCCAACCGGCTGCAGGCGGCGCCTGGTCCCATGCGATCGCCAGCACAGCCGGTTTTCTGATAGAATGCGGTGAAGGCTATGCTTATCTGACCGTTCTCTTCGTTGCAGCCGGCAGGCCGGTGGCCAGCGCCTTTATTGGCGATGTGGCACAGAAGCTGGCTGATCGGGACCGCGGCGTGCTGCTGGCCAATGGTACCATGCTGGATCACCGCTTAGCGATCCGCTCGCACAGAAAAACCAATGCCCGA
This sequence comes from Gillisella vitis, assembly GCF_021559775.1. Taxonomy (GTDB): domain Bacteria; phylum Pseudomonadota; class Alphaproteobacteria; order Rhizobiales; family Rhizobiaceae; genus Allorhizobium; species Allorhizobium ampelinum. The sequence goes on from NZ_CP056047.1 coordinate 2,906,308, forward strand.
CCAAGCCTTGCCCAGGCATTGCAGCAGCCCGATCTTGAAGACGCGCCTCTCTCGCATATCCTGCGCTACGAGCGTATCGCCCTGCCTCATAACCAGCCAGCCCGGCCAGCAGCGGGAGCATCGGCCTCCTCCGGTCGCCCCACCTATTCGCGATTTGTCGAGCAAAGCCTACAGGCGGAAACCGATTTCACCTTAATCAATGCCTGCGGCGCCGGGTTCAATGCCAGTGGCGTTGGCGGCGAGCAGCATCTTACTGCCCTTGCCGCCGAGGCCGATGTCATTCTGGTTTTGACCACGGCGCAAGACGAGGCCGCCGCCCTGGATGAACTGCTGACGCGGCTGGGCGAGGACGCAGAACGGGTCGTGGGTCGTATCATAGCTGAGACCGCCGGATGACGGTGACGGCGCAAACCGGGCCGACCGGCACCGGCGACCGGTCCTTAACGGAGGATGAGGCGCAACATCAGGCGTTTCTTCCCGAATGGCTCATCTCGGCGATTGCCTCTTTCGCTGTCATCGGCGGGCTGGTGCTCAATCTGTTTCTTTGCTTCGTCAACACCCGGATCATGCCCGTCAGCGACACCCATGTCATGCTGGGGGAAATGACCACCCTGGGCGCTGCCTTTCTATTGGCGGTCGACCGGCGCCCCGGCCTCTACCTCACCTTGCTGCTTTTCGTCAGCTATATGCTGATGATCTTTGCCTTGCGCGGCGCGCTGGACCTGAAAGCACTGCGCGACATCTTCATCCCGGTCGGGTTCTATTTCATGGGCCGCAGGGTTGCCCATGTCGGGCTGGCGGACCGGCTGGTGATCGCCTGTGGCCTGATCGTGCTGACGGTGGCGCTGTACGAATATCTGGCGCTTGAAAGCTATCTCGATTATTTCAATGTGCTCGGCTATTACATCGCCCGCGGCACCGTGACACTTCAGGAAAGCTTCGGCCAGACACGGGGTCTGTTCATTTCCGGGCTGCGACCGGAGCCGCGCACCCTCCTGCCCTTTCTCGGCCAGCACCGGGTGTCCTCGGTGTTTCTGGAACCGGTCTCGGCTGGCAATTTTGGCGTCATCCTCTATGCCTGGGCGCTGTTTCGACCCGCCATGCCGTGGCGGCTGATCGTCATGGCGCTGGCCATGACCAGCATTGTTCTGGCCGATGCACGCTTCGGCTTCTTCACCTGCGTCGCCATTACCCTGCTTCTGCCGCTCTACCGGTTCATTCCGAAAACTGTCTGGCTGGTCGCCCCATTCCTGCTGCTGGCGGTGATTGCCGCCTATGGGCTGATCGTCGGGGCCGAAGGCGGTGCCAATGATCTGTCAGGCCGGTTGAAAGTGACGGCAGGCATTCTCAACAGCCTGGATTTCCAGGTGGTGCTCGGCGCAAAGACCACCGATGCCTTTACCGCCGATTCCGGGATTTCCTACACGCTGACCAATTTCGGCCTGTTCGGCTTTGTCGGGCTCTGGGCAGCTTTCGTGCTCTCACCGATGAAAGACCCCAGGGCCTGGGCCTTCCGAGGCATGATGGTGGTCTATCTGCTGCTGTTGATGCTGATCAGCAACTCCTTCTATTCGATCAAGACCGCCGCCCTGATGTGGTTTCTGATCGGCACCGCCGATGCGGTGGACTGGACCAAAATTTTGGCCTACCGGGACCGCAAGGATGGGCAATCCGCCGAGGCCGCCGAGAAATCGCGCAAATAAGGGGTCAGACCAGCCAGTTGCGGCCTGTCACCGGACTTGCCGGGCTGGATGTTGAGCATTTCGGTTTCCGGCCACCAGTCACCGGCCACCCAATAGGCCCAACCGACCCAGCGATCCGGGTTCTTCTCCACCACTTCAACCATGTCCTTGATGCCCTTGACACAGGGCTCTGCGCCCGGCGCGCCGAATTCGCCGAGATAGCCCCGCTTGTCATTCTTGCGCAGCCAATCCGTGAAGGTCTCTATGGCGGCCACCGCGTCGCCTGCCCGGCTGCATTCATCCTTGGTGCCGGAAAAATCCGCGTCGAAATACTGGTGAACCTCATAGGCATAATTATTGCCGGGGTCCTTCACGCCCAGCATGACCTCGCCATTGGCGCCGCCATAGCCATCGCTTTGCCAGCTATGCGCACCTGTCCAGGACACGCCCGGCACGAGAATAAGGTTTTTCGCCCCAACTTGACGAATGGCGGCAATGGCGGCATTCGCAGCCGGGAGCCATTGGCTGGCTGGCATGTCATACGGCTCATTCATCAAGCCGAAGACGATGGTCGGGTCATTGGCATAGTGAGCGGCCAGCCGCATCCACAAATCCGCGAAGGCCTCCACCGGCACGTCCGGGCCATTAATCTGTTTTTGATGATAGACCGCGAAATTATGCGGATCGAGCACCACCCGCAGATGCGCCTCCTTCAGCTGTGCAACGGCTGTATCCAGTCGTTTCAGCTCGTCAGCGTCGAAAGCACTCTTGAGTTTGGGTTGCAGGCGTTCCCACTTGAAGGGAAGCCTTACAGAATTGAAGCCTTTCTCGGCAAAATAGCCAATGGTCTTGGCACTGGGATAGGTATAGGCCCTGTCCGGGGCGCCGCCAATCTCACCGAATTCCGCGCCAGAAAGATTGACCCCTCGCATGCAGGCCTGACCGGCCCACGCTTGTCCGCTGATGACCGGTGCCACCGAAAGCGTGAGAGCCACAGACATGGTTATGGTCCTTTTCAACACGCTCTCACATCTGTCTGTCGTCATCACTGCCATTTGCTTATCCTCGTTTTTCGTTCTGTCACGCAGGCAGCTATTGTGCTGGCAAACAGCGACTGGACTTATTTGCGCTGTCATTCGGCGTCCTACCATAATGTTGCGACACAATGCGGCGCATGAAGACGCAATCGGACCACCTTTTGCCCCGCAAACCCGGCAGTTTCATTCTCATGGCTCTTCGACACTTTTCCTTAAAAGAAAAATAGTTTACTAGATCGGGGCCAAGCCCCCTGAATTGATCGGGATTGACAATGGATTATGCATCATAAATCAGAAGGCTAACAACCCGCTTCTTCAGGCGGAAGACGCTTTAACGGAAAGAGGCCGTACAAACCGGCCACATCAGAGGAAGACGAGATGACGAGTTATGTTCTGACGGTATCGTGTCCATCCAAGCGCGGCATTGTCGCGGCCCTTTCCGGCTATCTGGCGGAAATGGGATGCAATATCGTCGACAGCTCGCAATTCGACGATCTGGGTACCGACCGTTTTTTCATGCGCGTCAGCTTTATTTCCGAACAGGGGGCAAGCCGCGAAAAGATCGAGGCAGGCCTTGCACCCATTGTCGATAATTTCCAGATGGAGATCGGGCTTTATGATGCGACAGAGCGGGTCAAGGTCCTGCTGATGGTGTCACGCTTCGGCCATTGCCTGAACGACCTGCTGTATCGCTGGAAAATCGGCGCCCTGCCGATCGACATCGTCGGCGTGGTCTCCAACCATTTCGACTACCAGAAGGTCGTGGTCAATCATGACATTCCCTTCCACCACATCAAGGTGACGAAGGACAACAAGCCGCAGGCCGAAGCCCAGTTGATGGAGCTTGTGCAGCAGACCGGTACCGAACTGATCGTGCTGGCCCGTTATATGCAGGTCCTCTCCGACGCGATGTGCCAGAAGATGTCGGGCAAGATCATCAACATCCACCATTCCTTCCTGCCGAGCTTCAAGGGTGCCAATCCCTACAAGCAGGCCTTTGAGCGCGGCGTGAAGCTGATCGGGGCAACCGCCCATTATGTCACCGCCGATCTCGACGAAGGCCCGATCATCGAGCAGGATGTCGCGCGCGTCACCCATGCCCAGAACGCCGAGGATTACGTGTCGATCGGCCGCGATGTGGAAAGCCAGGTTCTCGCCCGCGCCATCCATGCCCATATCCATCATCGCACCTTCATCAACGGCAATAAGAGCGTGGTTTTTCCGGCCAGCCCCGGCTCCTATGCATCGGAACGCATGGGATAGACGGGCATCAAGGCCAGTCATCAAGGATCGAGCAGGACCGCTTCACAAGCGAAACCGGCTCTTTCCACACCTCAAACGTTTGTTCCCCATGTTATTTTATAGATGGGCGATAGACGCGCGGATTCTCTCTGCTAGAGTTTGTCAGGAAACATGGTTATCGGCTTTACAACGCGAGAAACCAAAAGAAGACAGACATGAGCTTGCATGATGCAGGTCGGACCGGAGTTCAGACCGGACAGGCCCAGCTCTCAGCCGATTGATTCTGCAGGAGGCAGTCCATGCCAAACACCCTTCTCTTTCAGCGCACCGGGCTTGCGCGGCCTCACGTGACGCTTGAGGCGGCAGTGACCCTGCTGAAAGAGCAGTATGGCCTTGAAGGCGCCGTCAAGGAGCTGGGTTCCCAACAGGACCGCAATTTCCGCGTGGATACCGGCGACCGCCGCTTCGTGCTGAAAATCTGCCGCCAGGAGTATGCGAGCGTCGAACTGGAAGCCCAGAATGCGGCCTTGCGGCATCTGGCACAAATCCCCGATGCCCCGATAGCCCCGGAACCGGTCCCCTCCCTCAGCGGAGAAGAGATCGTGGCCGTCACCCTCAGTGAGGAAAGCTATTACGCCCGCCTGCTGACCTATATCGACGGCGAATCCCTGAGCCAGCGAAGCTATCTTGCACCTGCGACCATGAGCGCCATCGGCAGCTTTTGCGCCCGCATGGCGTTGGCGCTGGCCGATTTCGACCATCCCGGCCTGGACCGTGACCTGCAATGGGATCTGCGGCGTGCCGGACCGGTCACCTTGCATCTTCTGGCCTCCGTCAGCGAGCCAAAACGCCGTGACGATGTCGCCAAGGCGATGATCGTCACCATGCGTCATATCAATCCGTTGCTGGGCGAGCTGCGCCTTCAGGCCGTGCATCACGACCTGACCGGTGACAACATCATGGGCGCGCCCGATGCCGCCGGTCGGCTTCTGCCGCAAGCCGTGATCGATTTCGGTGATCTGGTGACAGGCTGGCTGGTGGGTGACCTTGCCGTGACGTGCGCTGCACTCTTGCACCAGGCCGATGGTGATCCTTTTGGCGTGCTGCCGGTCATCCAGGCTTTTCACGCGCTTTATCCGTTGAATGAAGCCGAGATCAAAGCTCTTTGGCCCCTTATCGTCGCACGCGCTGCCGTGCTGGTGGCCAGCAGCGAGCAGCAATTGTCGATCGATCCCGACAATGATTATGTCTCCGGCAATCTGGAACATGAACGGGAAATTTTCACCCTCGCCACCTCCCTGCCCTTCTCGGTCATGGAAGCAGCGATCTTTGCCAAGCTTGGCCAGGAGCCACCGGAAGAGCGCCCGGTGCTTGGCCGGCTTCTGCCCGGCATCGATCCGCTCAGCGTGCATCTGACCGACCTGTCCACTCTCAGTCCCGCGCTGATTGAGGACGACTGGGCCGATGCCCAGATCGACTGGAAGCTGCTGGCCAAGGCCGCCGCCGATACCGGTGTTGCCGCGACCCGCTACGGTGAATGCCGCCTGTCCTATACCAGGCTTTTGTCGCCGCGCATGCCAGCAACCTTTGCGCTGCATGTCGATGCCTGCTTGCCAGCGGGAACCGAGGCCGTGGTTCCCTTCGATTGCGTGCTGAAGCGCACCAGCCAGCACTTCATTTTGATGGCACAGGATCTGGCCCTGCATATCCATGGGCTGGAATGCCAGTTTGAAGACGGTACGGAATTGCAGGCAGGAACGCCCCTTGGCCGGATTGCCGGAGCGGAAGGGTCCGTGGGCGGGCTGCGATTGCAGCTTTGCCGCGATCCTGACCTCGTGCCGCCGCTGTTTGCCAGACCCGATCACGCCTATGCCTGGCGGCGTGTCTGCCTGTCGCCGGCTGCCCTGTTCGGCGTCGATCTGGATGCGCAACTGCCAGGCAGCGAAGCCCTGCTTGCGACCCGCAGCCAGCATTTTGCCAGCCCGCAAAAACACTATTATGCCCATCCGCCGCAGATCGAGCGTGGTTTTGGCGAACACCTGTTCGACATGGCGGGCCGCGCCTATCTTGATATGGTCAACAATGTCGCCACCGTCGGCCATGGCCATCCCCGTCTTGCCCATGCGGCCTGGACGCAGTGGTCGCGGCTCAACACCAATTCCCGCTTTCATTACCGCGCCGTCGCCGAATTTTCCGAGCGGTTGGCGAACCTTGCGCCGGAAGGACTGGACACAGTTTTTCTGGTCAATAGCGGCTCGGAAGCCGTGGACCTCGCCATCCGGCTGGCCTGGGCGGCCAGCGGAAAACGCAACCTGGTCAGCCTGAAGGAAGCCTATCACGGCTGGACCATGGCGAGCGACGCGGTCTCCACCTCGATTGCCGATAATCCGCGCGCCCTGGAAACCCGGCCGGACTGGGTATGGCCCGTCACCGCCCCCAACAGCTATCGCGGCCCGCATAGAGGGCCGGATAGCGCCGCCGACTATATCGCTGAGGTGGAAAAGACACTGGAGGACATCGATGCTGGAGGTGAGGGCCTCGCCGGTTTTATCGCCGAAAGCCTGTTTGGCAATGCCGGTGGCATCGCCTTGCCGCCCGGCTATCTCCAGGGCGTCTATCCCTTGATCCGGGCGCGTGGCGGGCTGTGCATCGCCGATGAAGTTCAGGTCGGCTATGGCCGTCTCGGCCATCATTTCTGGGGTTTCGAGCAGCAGGGCGTCATCCCTGATATCATCACCATCGCCAAGGGCATGGGCAATGGTCAGCCGCTCGGCGCCGTTATCACCACAAAGGCGATTGCCGATGCCTTTGAGCAGGACGGCTACTTTTTCTCGTCGTCCGGTGGAAGCCCGGTCAGTTCAGTGATCGGCATGACGGTGCTGGACATCATGCGCGACGAAAACTTGCAGGACAATGCCCGTGATGTCGGCGATTTCCTGCGCGAAAAACTGGAGGATCTGGTTGCCGTCCATCCCCTGGCCGGTGCCGTGCACGGCGTGGGGCTTTATCTCGGCCTCGAACTGGTCCGCGACCGCCAGACGCTGGAACCGGCGGCCCAAGAAACCGCAGCCATCTGCGAACGGCTGCTCGACCTCGGCATCATCATGCAGCCGACCGGCGACCATCTCAACGTCCTGAAGATCAAGCCGCCGCTCTGCCTGACCTATGAAAGCGCCAGCTTCTTCGTCGCCATGCTGGACAAGGTCCTGACCGAAGGCTGGTAACAGGCTTCGCCTGATGAAGGTCAGAAAGCGGTAAACGTCATTGTCGTCAGCGAGCGGACCACACCGGGTACAGCCGAAATCTGCTCGTTAACGAATTTACCGACGTCCTGCCCATCCTCGATATAGACCTTCATCAGCAGATCATATTCGCCCGAGGTGGAATAAAGTTCTGAGACGATCTCCGCCTTATAGATCGCATCGGCCACCTCATAGGTCTTGCCGGGAACACATTGCAGCTGAACGAAAATGGGTTTCATGGAAATAGATCCTGAGATTGCGCGTCGAAACGTCTGAAAGACCGTGCAGGCAATGCCTGAGAAAACAATGCCACACTGTCTTTATCCGATACCGCAAATACAAGCGGGATGTCACCCTGCAATCGCAGGTCTCGCCTGCGCATGGATGCACAGGCGAATGGCAATCCGTCAGTCAGCAGCATTTACGAATGAGGTCTGAAGGCAACGACACCCCGGCTGCGCGCCCGCACCTCCGGTGAGGCAAGACATGTGGAAAGGGCCTCATAGCCGGGCGCACCGGGATAAGGCGCGACCACGCTTGGCGGGCTGTGGTTCGCCGGGCAAAAAATGATGGCTTCGTCCCCCGTCACGGCATCCAGGTCGAGGATCGACGCCGATCGGGTCATGAGAAACAGCGGGCGTGATTGGGAGCAGTGATGGCGCAGGTAACAGGTCAACGCCTCCTGCGTGGCGCGATCCAGGCCATCCTCCACCATGTCGATAACCAGGCAGGCGGGACCGTGAGCTTCCAGCCCGACCAGAAGGGCCGTCAAGGCATCAGAAGGAACAGCCCCTTCCTCCATAAGCCAAGCCAAGGCCCGCTCAATCCTTTCCCTTAAACAGAGATCAACCTCAAGACGCGCCTTTGCCGCACTGCCCTTGTCCTCAAGCCGGTCCAGACCAAGAAATGCTGCATCAGGCAAAGCGGCGGCGATGGCATGGGCAAGCCTGGTCTTGCCGCATCCGAGTGGACCGACAATATAATTGATTGGACGAATATCCAGCAGCTCGAAGCGTTCTCCACCCCATGGCCAAGGAAGATCCAGGGCAAGCCGAACGTCGCCACTGCGACGCGAAAGGCCCACCAGATCGGTAAATGACGGAACCGACCCGGCAGCGATATCCTGGCGCAGCGCCCGGATTTTCTCCAGGGCTTGCGCCATCTGCCGGATGGTCCGTTCAAGTGCGGACTGATGCCGCGCGAAAGCCGGTTCAAGGCATTGCGGGTCCCCTTCCAGCACGCGCTTAACCTCTGCAAGACTGAGGCCCAGGTCTCGCAGGGCAATGATGTCCGTGGCGCGAGCCATTTCGGCGGGACCGTAAGTCCTCCATCCCGCAGTGGTGCGAACCGGCGTTATCAACCCTTTCTGCTCGTAGAGCCTCAGGGCCTTCATGGATACGCCGAGCCGGCTCGCTGCCTCGGAAGCATTTAGATAGTGAGCGGAATACGTCACGAATCACCTCGTTCGTTGTTGACCGCCATATGTATGGAAGCGGCCCCAAGGGACAGGTCAAGAGCAAATTCGCTCTACACTTCTCAAGCCTCCCGCCCTATTTTAGCACTATGATCAAGCCCGAGGCCCTGCTGCATCCGACCCCTGCCGGTCTCTATTGTCCGATTGGCGATTTCTATGTCGATCCGGTGCGACCGGTGGCACGGGCGCTGATCACCCATGGCCATTCCGACCATGCCCGTGCCGGTCATGATAAGGTGCTGGCCACACGGCAAACGCTTGACATCATGGCGTTGCGCTACGGCGCGGACTTTGCCGGGTCTTCGCAGGCGGTCGATTTTGGGGAAACCGTCACGCTGGACGGCGTTGCCGTCGGCTTTCATCCGGCAGGTCATGTTCTGGGTTCGGCGCAGATTTCCATCGAGCGGGCGGGAACACGTATCATTGTTTCCGGCGACTACAAGCGTCGGCCCGATGCCACCTGTGCGGCCTTCGTGCCTGTGCCGTGCGATGTGTTCATTACCGAAGCGACCTTTGCGCTGCCGGTCTTTCACCATCCCGATCCAGCGCTGGAAATCGGTAAGCTTTTGCGGTCGCTGGAACAGTTTCCGCAGCGCAGCCATCTGGTCGGGGCCTATGCGCTGGGCAAGGCGCAGCGGGTGATTTCGCTGATCCGCCAGGCGGGCTATGACAGACCGATCTATATTCATGGTGCGCTCGCCAAGCTCTGCGACTATTACCAGAGCCAGGGCATCGAGCTGGGAGAGTTGCGCCCCGCAACGGTGGAAAGCGGCGGCTCCAGCCATTTCGAAGGCGCTATCGTCATTGGCCCGCCTTCGGCTTTTGCCGATCGCTGGGCGCGGCGTTTTCACGACCCATTGCCGATTTTCGCTTCTGGCTGGATGATGGTGCGCCAAAGGGCCAAGCAGCGCGGAGTCGAATTGCCGCTGGTCATATCCGACCATTGCGACTGGCCGGAACTGATCGAGACGATTAGCGAGTTGCAACCCGGTGCCGTCTGGGTCACGCATGGACGCGAAGAGGCTTTGGTGCGCTGGTGCGAGTTGAACGGTATCACCGCCAAGCCGCTGCATCTGGTCGGCTATGAAGACGAGGGCGATTGATGCGCGCCTTTGCTACGCTTCTCGACCGCCTCGTCCTGACCCCGAGCCGCAATGGCAAGCTCAAGCTGTTGGCAGATTATTTTGCCAGCGTACCGGACCCGGATCGCGGTTATGCGCTAGGCGTTCTGGCCGGAACGCTCGATCTGAAGACGGTCAAACCAGCCCTCCTGAAAGAACTGGTGCTGGAGCGGATGGACCCTGTCCTCTTCGGTTATTCCTATGATTATGTCGGCGATCTCGCCGAAACCATTTCGCTGGTCTGGGATCAGGACCGTGGCGAAAAGGCCGAAATTGCCGAACCAAGCCTTGGCGAGGTCGTGGCCCTCATGCAATCGCTTGGCCGCACCCAGGTGCGGGGTGCCGTGCGCGACCTGCTCGACCAGCTCGACACGTCCGGCCGCTTTGCCTTTCTCAAACTGGCGACCGGCGGCTTGCGGATCGGGGTTTCGGCAAGGCTTGCCAAACAAGCTCTTGCCGAGATGTCGGGCAAGGATGTCGGGGAGATCGAGACGCTGTGGCATGGGCTGGAGCCACCCTATGTGAGCCTGTTTGCCTGGCTTGAGGGCGGCGCAGACAAGCCCGTGCTGGCGACACCGGCAATCTTTCATTCGGTCATGTTGTCCAATCCGGTCGGCAATGGCGATCTGGATGGTCTCGATCCCGCCGATTATGCCGCCGAGTGGAAATGGGACGGTATCCGGGTGCAGCTTTCGCGCCATGGAGACACCTGCCGCCTCTATTCCCGCTCCGGCGACGACATTTCCGGGGCTTTTCCCGATATTGTCGCGGCGGCGAATTTCGATGGAGTGATCGATGGCGAATTGCTGGTCGGCGGCACCGCCCGCTCCAATCAGCCGACCCGCAGCTTTTCCGATCTTCAGCAACGGCTGAACCGCAAGAGCGTCACGACGAAAATGCTCAGCGATTATCCGGCCTTCATCCGCGCCTATGATCTGCTGTTTACCGGCGACCAGGATGTGCGAAACCTCGGCTATGAGGTACGCCGGGGGTTACTTGCAGAGATTGTCGAAAAAGCCCCCGCCACCCGATTCGATCTCTCGCCGCTAATCCCGTTTTCCAGCTGGGGCGAGTTGGACGCGCTGCGACACGCCCCGCCCGATCCGGTCATCGAAGGGGTAATGATCAAGCGCCGCGACAGCATCTACCAGGCGGGGCGCGCCAAAGGGCCGTGGTTCAAGTGGAAAAAGCAGCCGCTGAATGTGGATGCGGTGCTGATGTATGCCCAGCGCGGCCATGGCAAGCGCTCCAGCTATTATTCCGATTTTACCTTCGGGGTCTGGATGCAGATGCCGGAAGGCGGCAGGCAACTGGTGCCGGTGGGCAAGGCCTATTTCGGCTTTACCGACCAGGAGCTGGAGATTCTCGATAAATATGTGCGCAACAATACCATCGACCGGTTCGGACCAGTCCGCTCGATCCGCGCCGAGCCGGAGCATGGTTTCGTGGTGGAGGTGGCGTTTGAAGGGCTGAACCGGTCCACCCGGCACAAATCCGGCGTCGCCATGCGCTTTCCCCGGATTTCGCGGTTACGGAGCGACAAACTTCCGCGTGATGCTGACCGCCTGGAAACGCTGCTGCATATGCTGCCAGCATGACCATAACGTCATAAAAAAGCGGCGCCAGAACCATCATGGTTTCCAGCGCCGCACCCGCAAGACGACATCATGTCGCCAGACTGCGGTTAGGGTATATTAGTGGCGTTTGACCCAATCGTCGATCTCTCGGTCGGCCTCATCCTGGCCTTTTCCATAGAGTTCCTGCAATTTGCCGCTCAATTGTTTGCGATTACCAGCAATAACATCCAGGTCGTCGCCGGTCAGCTTGCCCCATTGAGCCTGGGCCTTGCCCTTGAATTGTTCCCAATTGCCTTCAACACGGTTCCAGTTCATCGCGGTCTCCTCTGCGATTGGCGATTTCAAGAAGCCCGTGCCGCCGTCAAATATCAGCGGTCCGAGCATGGTAGCATGAGATTAACGTCATGCAACCTGGAAGGTTCCGATTATGACGATCGGGCGCGCTTGCACAGGGGTCAACACAATCATCCCATGCAAGATAGGTGATCCGAAAATAGTTGAAAAATGGAACCCTTGGGCCTGAGCAACGTTTGTTGATAGAGTTCGAGCCGCAGACGGGATAACGGTTTGCGCAGCCTTAAAATCCAGAAGGAGTTCGTCCATGGTCGATATCAATGAAGCCGTCAACGATGTGGAAGCAGAAGCACGGTCCAAGGAACTCGAAGCACAGATCGAGCAGCTCAAGCAGGACGTTGCCTCGCTGACGAGCACGCTCGCCTCCCTCGGCAGTGCAACCTTGCATCAGGTCGGCGACAAGGCATCGGATGCGATCAGCTCCGCACGCAGCAGCGTTTCCGCGCTGGAACAGGATCTGGAAGATAAAATTCGGGCAAAGCCTTTGCAGTCGGTCGCGATTGCCGCCGGTCTCGGCTTCATTTTCGCTCTGCTGTCGCGGCGCTAATCAATGTTCGGTTTGCTCACACGTCTGACACTGGTGGCCGCAGAAGGCGTGAAGCCAAGAATCGACAAGGCTCGGCGCAACGCCATCGCTGGCGCTATTGCCGGGTTTTGCTTTCTGATTGCCATCGTTGCGGGGATTGTTTCCGGCTGGATCTTCCTGGCAGCTGAAATCGGATCAGGCCAGGCCGGGCTGGTGATTACAGGCGTCGCGGTGTTGATCGGTCTGATCACACTAGCGGTCGTCTCTATCATCAATCGCCGTGAGGCGCGCCGGCGGGCATTTCTTCAAACCGCGACGCTGGCAGCGACCGATCCACTGACCATGGGCCTGATGGGACGCTTGCCTGGGATGCTGAAGGTCAACCCGATCGTCGGGGTCGCGGCGGTCGGCATGCTGGCCTATCTGTTTGCGCGCAGCCAGGGGATCGGCCGTAAGTAACGGCAAATCCAATAGCAGTTGTTAAGTGCAGTCATAACCTCAACCGACGACGGAGCCCTGTTTCGGCGGTGTTCTTTGTCGCCTTGTTTTTAACCGAAAGGACCAAATCCATGGCCAAAGTTGCAGAAGTATTGAAGCCCAGAGCTCGTGACGAAAAAATCAGCATCGGTCTCGAAGACAAATACCGCGAACAGGCCTCCAAGGATCTCTCCAAGATCCTGGCAGCCACTTATGCGCTGACAATCAAGACCCAGGTCTATCACTGGAACGTGGTTGGCCCGCTGTTCAAGCCGATCCACGAACTGACGGAAGAGCATTACAACACGCTGTTTGCCGCCGTCGACATTATTGCCGAGCGTATTCGTGCCCTCGGGCATCTTGCCCCAGTCAACCTGCAAAGCAGCAGCAATTTCGCACCAAAGACTGGCGAGACCCAGCATCACGCCGCCATCGACATGGTCAAAGATCTGATCGCAGACCACGAGGCTGCCGTGCGCCAGATGCGCGAGGTCGGCGAGGCTGCCGACGAAGCTGGCGATCTGGTTACATCAGACATGCTGACAGCGCGACTGACCTTCCACGAAAAAGCATTGTGGATGCTGCGGGCGATTATCGCTTCATAAGAGCATTTTCAGAAAAATGCCGGAGCCAGTTTCACCGAAAAGACCGGTTTGAACAACAAAAGCGTCATGTGATTTGCAAAACACATGACGCTTTTTCTATATTTCCCGTCACCTCGTGTGTCGTGAACACCGGTTTCAGGCTTTATCCGACTTGGACTTCGCCGCCTGCTCGGCAGCATCGAGCCTCTCCAGCAGGTCCAGAAAGTGATCCGGGGTCCCCTCCTCGACAAGCTCATCGTAATAGGTTTTCAAACGCGCCGCGATCATGGCATTGGCCTGGCTCTGCTTTGCCGGAGCTTTGACGGATTTCGAGGACTTTTTTTCGGACATGATGTCAATGCCTGCGGCCTGGAGAGGGAGCTTGTTATATGATATGCATTCTATCAAGAAATAGATCGCAGCAAGAGCAATCCTGGTTTTTTGTATCCAAGACAGTTACAAACAAGACAATAGCACAATGCCGGGCATGGCTTTCTTGATCTTTGTCAAATAGAGATCCGAACATTCGAACATATAAATCAACTGCATCCGATGCATTGACCCTGAACATCAGAATGAATATCGCTGCTTGTTTAAACCACTGTGGATATCTATAGCAATTCTAGAAATCCAGGGGTGTTGGTCGAATCAAAACCCTTTTATCCCTAGTGACCGAAAAGCCTTCAATGATTTTGGCAGGAAAGGATTGCCGCAGGATTTGCGTCTTGAACTTCACCGGTCCACTGGCATAAGCTCGTGAGCATCATCTGATTTTAACGCCTGCCCATTCTTTTCCCAGTCTCGCGACAGTGGTTTGCCTTGCCCATAAAGACGAAAATCATCGAAGATCGCTCGTCATACCCTTTGCAAATATCTCAAGCCTTTGACAGATTTGATATATTGCGATCTCTTCGAGACGGGGACACATCGGGGTCTTTGCACGATAATATAAGTGCAGGTCATGACGTGGATAGAATGGATCGATATCGACCGGCACCCCGCACGGATCGGCAAATAGCCGGACGAAATTTGGAACTTTTTTTGGATCCCCGCGTTTGCTAGCGAGTTTATGCTGCATTCGTGCAAACTGGAGAAGCTGAATGTCCCTTACCACCCGCGTCGCTGCTCATATTCCTTATTTGAGGCGATATGCCCGAGCTGTCACGGGCTCGCAGACATCAGGCGACGCCTATGTCGCCGCTGTTCTGGAGGCTCTGATCGCCGATCTTTCGGTCTATCCCGAAGCCAGCAGTGATCGGGTTTCGCTTTATAAACTGTTTGTCACGATTTTTGGCTCGACCCATGTCGAAATCCGGCCAATGACCTCGCCTTTTGCCTGGGAAAAACGGGCCGCGTCTAATCTGTTGGCCGTTCCTCCGCGTGAGCGACACGCCTTCCTGCTGATCTCAGTCGAAGGCTTTACCTATGAGGAAGCTGCGGAAGTGCTCGGCGTCAGCGACAGCGAATTCCGGGGTCTGTTCAACCAGGCCGCCGTGGAAATCTCCCGCCAGGTGGCAACCGACATCATGATCATCGAAGATGAACCGCTGATCGCGCTCGATATTGAGCAGATGGTGGAGGATCTTGGTCATCGCGTCACCGGCATTGCCCGGACCCACAAGGAAGCCGTTGAGCTTTATGGCCGAACCAACCCGAAAATGGTGCTTGCCGACATCCAGCTTGCCGATGGAAGCTCCGGCATCGACGCCATCAACGATATCCTGAAGGTGGATACCGTACCGGTGATCTTCATTACCGCCTTCCCGGAACGTTTGCTGACCGGCGAGCGGCCAGAACCTGCATTTCTCGTCACCAAGCCGTTCAATCCCGATATGGTCAAGGCACTGATCAGCCAGGCACTGTTCTTCAACGAACATGCCAAACAAGATGCCTGACGGCTGGACCATGCGATTTTGGACCGGTTCGGTTTGGCATCGCAGTCAATGAAGAGATAGCGTCGAAGCACGAGGCGCCGGATAAAACGGATCGTCATTGCGATGTTGGTGAAACTATGCAGGCGCATGGATGCCGCGCGCCCTTGAAAAGGGGCTACCGCCGCTGGAGAGAAGCACTTGGTAAATCGGTTGACATGGTTCGAACCGCAGCGTGCTGACAGGCCCTTGCGTGAGTTCTTTATCACGGCCCTGCTGGATATTGGCGCAAGCCTGACCCTTCAGGACATGGACGGGCGCTATATCTGCATTACATCCCTGCCCCAGCGTTGGCCGCTTGCCCATGGCGAAGAACCCAGTGACGATTCGATTTTCGGACCCGAAATCGGCGCCCAGTTGCGGGAGTTGAAAGCCGGGCTGGTGGAGGCGGACCAGGGTGCGGAACTGAATGTCGAACCGGGCGACGATACGGTGTTTGAATTTCGCTGCCGGATGATCCGCATCAGCCCGGAAGAGGTCTGCATGATGACGATCCTGGTGGACCGGACCGAAGAAAAGCGCCGCGAACGGCTATTGCGCGCGCTGTTGCGTGAGGTCAGCCACCGATCGAAAAACCTGCTGGCGATCATTCAAAGTATTGCTTTTCAGACGGCACGTTATTCCGGGACGCTAGACCAGTTTCTGGGCAAGTTTCGCGGCAGGCTGCATGCACTGTCGATGTCGCAGGACCTGATTACCGATTCCAGCTGGCGCGGCGCTTATTTCCAGGATCTGGTCCGCCAGCAATTGGAAAAATACGTGCCGGAAACGGCAAATCTTGTTCAGGTGTCCGGTGATAATGTTCTGCTGTCGCCCAATGCTTCCCTGCATATCGGGCTTGCCCTGCATGAGCTGATCGTCAACGCGGTCAGCCACGGCGATTTCATCAGCCAACGCAAGAAAATCGAGGTCGCCTGTCATCAGCAATGGACACGCAATGGCGAGGAAATCCGGGTGACCTGGAACGAGCCGATTGAAACACTGTCTGGCGAGGATCTGGAACGCGCCAGGGGACGATTTGGCAGCACGGTGCTCGAACGTGTTGTGCCCGCTTCCGTCAACGGCCATGTCGTCCACCGGTTCGATAAGGAAAGCGTCTATTATGAGCTGACATTTCCAGTCGAACTGCATGAATAACTGTATTTCACGCTACGGTCCCTGAGCAGGGAACCTATTCCTCTCGTCAATCTTTTGTGGGTGCGGGCTTTCGTGAGTGCGGACTTTGTGTATGCGAATGCGTTTACACGCCGCGACACTGCACCCCGCCGCAATACGGTGCGTCGGAAACGATGCAAGTCCACTTGCGAGACAATTCAAACCTGCTGCATAATCCTGTCGCAACACTATTCCGGTTTGCGAGCGACTGTGCAGGAGCGAGCCATGGAGCCCTGATGCGCCTCTTTAATTGTTCCAATTGCAGAAACATGGTGTTCTTCGATAACACCCAATGCCTGTCCTGCCATTCCCTGTTGGGTTTTCGCCCATCCGATAACGGGTTTATCGCCATTGATTCCAGCAATGCCGCGCTGATCGATGGCGTGCCGCAGCAGGGCTTTATCCGGCTCTGCGCCAATGCGCGCCATGACGCCTGCAACTGGCTGGTCGAGGACGGTGAGGAATTTTGCCTCGCCTGCCGCCATAATCTGGTTATTCCTGATCTCTCCAGCAGCGACAATCTCGAAAACTGGCGCAAGATCGAAAATGCCAAACACGTGTTGTTTTATTCACTCCAGCGCTTCGGCCTGCCGTTGGTCACGCGCACTGATGCGACGCCAGACGGGCTGGCCTTCGAGTTCCTGGAAGACGATTCAGCCCGCACCGGCGGCCAGCCCGTCATGACCGGCCATGATTCCGGCCTGATCACCCTGAATATCGCCGAGGGTTCCGATGCGGAGCGCGAAGCAAGGCGCGTGGCCCTGGGCGAACCGTTTCGGACCCTGATCGGCCATTTCCGCCACGAAGTCGGTCATTATTACTGGAATGTCCTGGTGCGCGACGGCAACCAACTCGAGCAATGCCGGGCAATTTTCGGCAATGACGAAGAAGATTATGGCGAAGCCCTGCAACGGCATTATGCCAATGGACCAGTTCCGGGTTGGGAGGGCAGCTTCATCAGCGCCTATGCCGCCAGCCACCCCTGGGAAGATTTCGCCGAAACCTGGGCTCACTACATCCATATTGTCGATGCCCTGGAAACGGCCTACGCGTTCGGCCTGCGCACCCGTCCGATCATCGATGAACAAAACCTCACCGTGAAAGTCGATTTCGACCCCTATAGAGTGGACGGCGTCAGAGCCCTGATCGATGCATGGGTCCCGCTGACTGTCGCCGTCAACAGTATCAACCGCAGCATGGGCCAGCCGGATCTCTATCCCTTCGTGCTGTCGGAACCCGTCTTGGTGAAACTTCAATATATCCACGACCTCATTCATGGGGCCACGCATAAAGCCGGCTTCTGAAATCGACCTGCAGCGGGGAACCATCGGGTTCCCCGGGCACTCGCAGCTGATTACTGTGATATTTTGGCGACAGCATGCCCATGTTGCCCTTCTCCCGCCAGCCCCATCAGGAACAAGCGAATAGCCAGGCCGTTACCCTTTTCAAGGGTAAGGAGATTGGCCATGATGAGCTTTGCGGCAATAATGGTGATTGTTGCTTGTCATCCCGAACGAACGGATTGCATAGACCGGCCTGTCGCCGTGATCGACTATGCCGATGCAAACCTGTGCCGGGCAGATCTGCCGGAGAAATTGCGTCGTCTGGAAGGTTATGCCCTGAAGATGTATGGGGATTGTGTTCCCGTCGCACCCAGCCTGCTTGCAGGAAAAACCGGCATTCGCTCCATCATGGGGGCGCGCGAACTGCAAGCGTTGAAAAGCCAGGGCGGTTCTCAAAAACAAGTGCAGGCTGTGGCCTTGGACAATAACCGCTTCTAAAGTCTGCTAAATATCCATAAGCCCCTGGACACCCGAGGGCATTGTGAGCTTTTTCACACTCCCTGTGCTTCCGTCCGGTGATAAAACGCAATAGGGCCCGGCAATTTGCCGGGCCCTATCGTTGTTACCAGTTCGCAGGGATCAGGCGCGCCTGAACAGACGGCTCACCAGCGAAATCAGGAAGAGCACGATGAAGACAAAGAACAGGATCTTTGCAATACCGGCCGAAGCGCCAGCAATACCACCAAAACCCAATGCGGCGGCAATAAGAGCGACGACGAGAAAGACGAGAGAATAATACAGCATGGATTTGAACTCCGTTATCAACTGATTTAGAAACGAAAATCTGGGGCCAAAGTTCCATCCACCTCGTCAAGACGTTACTTTTTGTCGCAAACCGGTTAGCGACAGTCTGGATCTTCTCGATAATTTCTTGCCCGCCCAAAGCGCAGCACACCGAGCTGGGTCCATAGATCGCTGTCGCCGACAGCCGGCAATTGAGGACCGTTATCATTTCACCTTAATTTGATGAAATGCTGTCACTCGACATCTTGTTCTCGATATGCGACATTTCAATTTAACACGTTATATTTTCAGCATAATTTCCTCCTTGCCTCATGTCTGACGCTAGAGACGAACCCGGAGAAAAAATATGCGGGGGGAAGCGGAACCTTCTCAGATATGGTCCGTTAAGCCTCACATTAAAATCAACCGTCAGAGACATCATGAACAACCAGCATAATCATCGTGACGCAGGAGAGGATGGAACCGGGGGAATCCCGGCTGAGGCACACGGCACGATCAGCAGCAAGCTCCGGCAATTCTATGATTCCGTCCAGGAAGAAGGAATTCCGGACCGTTTCATGGACTTGCTTGAGCGTCTGGATGCCGCCGAACAAAATGCGGGGAAACAGTGCGACAGGAAGGACACTGCTCGATGACCCTTGAAAAGCAATCGGATGATCGCGGCTTCAAGAGAGATATGCTGGCTGCCCTGCCCAATCTACGTGCGTTTGCCGTCTCGCTTGCCGGACGCCATCACGTCGCGGATGATCTTGTCCAGGATACGATCATGAAAGCCTGGGCAAAGCAGGATCATTTCGAACCAGGCACCAATATGAAAGCCTGGCTGTTCACCATTCTGCGCAATGAATTCTATTCGCAAATGCGCAAGCGCGGCCGCGAGGTCTCGGACCCAGACGGCATTTTCACCTCACAGCTGGCTGTTCATCCTCAGCAATACGGTTCGCTCGACCTTCAGGACTTCAAAAAGGCGCTCGATCAATTGCCGAGCGACCAGCGCGAAGCCATTATTCTGGTGGGGGCCTCCGGTTTCGCCTATGAGGAAGCGGCGGAAATTTGCGGTTGCGCCGTCGGCACCATCAAGAGCCGGATCAACCGGGCGCGAAACCGCCTGCAGGAGATTCTTGGTGTGAGCGGAGAAGGTGATTTCGGACCCGACGCCCATGACGCTGCGGTAACGAAACGCGCATTCGCGGTATAACAACATCTCCCAATCGGCGCGCGGGTCGCGCCGATTGGGAGAGATCTGCTTGTCATCTGTTCGGCCCCTGATCGGCGCCATTCCCCTTGATCTTTGTCTCTGAACCTGTGCCCATCGGATCTCGATTGGCCGCCGCTTCAAATACCGCAGCCAGGAGCCGTTGCTCGTCAAACGGCTTCGTCAGGAGCGCAAAGCCCGGTTCCGGCTGGTTAAACCCGGGCACCTCGTCGAAGGAGGTCAGAAACACCACTCCGGCATCATGACTTCGAATAAGATCGAACCGCGTGCGGTTCTGCTCCGGCATGATGGTCGCATCGATCAGCACCACATCGTAGCGGGCTTCGCTCAATCTCAATGGCATATCGCGAGGGAGGCAAACGGTGATTTTGCCGCCTGCCACTTCCGTGAGCACGACCTCGATCTCGATCGCGATCAAGGCCTGCTTTTCAGCAACGAGTACATGCAGCGGCTTTTCAGTCATTGATTAACCTTTTTGCTTAAAAGCCCTTATCGGTGCTTCATCGCTTCGGGTCATTTAAAAAAGACATGTCACCCCTCCTCAATCAGGAACATTTGCTCCACCTGATACTTTACTGAAAATAAAAGCAAATAAGGAGGCGGAATGCCAGAGGAACCGGCAAGACATGGAGAACGGCTCAAGAACGGAATTCACACGGCCTGTCTGGTCTGCCCCATCCGCCTCAACGATCATTTCCGGGAGTTTACACCCGGCGAACTTGAGTTCGTTCGCGCGTTCCGAAAGGGTGAATTTCATGCTGACGCAGGGACGACAATCCTTGTTGAAGGCAGCCATAGCGCCCATCTTTACACAACCCTGACCGGCTGGGGGTTTCGCTATAAAATCCTCGAGGATGGTCGCCGGCAGATTCTGAATTACGTGGTTCCGGGTGATATGATCGGTTTGCAGGGCGCGGTTTTCGATGAAATGGCCCATTCCGTCGAAGCGCTGACACCCATGCGGCTCTGCGTCTTTGAGCGAGAGCGGCTTTTTTCTCTTTTCGAAAAACATCCAGGCCTTGGCTACGACCTGACCTGGATTGCTTCACGCGAAGAAAGCATGCTGGACGATCATCTGATCAGCATTGGCCGGCGCACCGCACTGGAACGCGCTGCCTATCTGCTGGCTTTCCTGGATGATCGCGGCCGGGTGGCTGGGCTCATCGACGCGGAGAAACCCTATTTGCCAATCACCCAGGTCCATGTTGCCGACACGCTCGGCCTTTCGATCGTTCACACCAACAAGACATTGAAAAAGCTGACCGCCCGTGGCCTGATCCGCTGGCTGGACCGTGGGTGCGAGATCCTCGACAGCGCCGGTCTTCAGGCTGCCGCAAACTGGACGCCCGATGGCGTCATGCGCCGTCCATTTATATGAGCGGCATTTTTGTTGAGATCAATCGATACACTATCTGCCGTTTCTCATAAAGAAACCGAAGTCCGTCAGCTGGAGATCCGGCGGACTTCGGCTTCGCCCGCCTTGGGGGGCAAGGAACGGGCATCTTCTCCCACGCCGAAGGACGCAGGATAAGGCAAGTCTATTGTAATACCTGTATTTTATGCGACGATGACAATGCCGCTGACCAAGGCGATGATAAAGATTACCAACACGATAAAGATCAGGATTTTCGCAATACCGGCAGAAGCGCCCGCCACGCCCCGAAAGCCGAGAAGGCTGGCAACGGCAGCAATCAGCAGAAAAATCAAAATCCAGTGCAGCATGACAGGCTCCTTGAAAGAATTATCGGCAGGAGAACGGCAAGCGACTGAAAATGTTCCGTCATTGGCAATGAGCGACACCCGGCATGGGCAATTTTCCATGGTCTTCGCAGGCAACAATCCGCCATGCTCCATGCCCGTTGATCGGGAAAACCGGGAGCCACTTTTCCCTGGCAAGCACGAGAGACTGCCCGCTTCATTCTGAACCAGGCAGTCTCTCTGATCTTGTGTGTGAGCTTGCCTGACCGGGAAAACCGGAAACCACTTTTCCCTGGCAAGCTCAGGGAAAATGCATCCTTGGCAAGATTATACTTGAAAACATAACTCAACTTTAATATCGACAAACAATTAAAGGCACGGCCCCGCCATGCGCGGGACATGCTGGCAATGGATTTTGATCGGAAGGTTGTTTGATGGCGTATCGTCGCTCCTCTTCGCTCGCTCGCGTGAGCATGACCGTGGTTGTTGGCTCGGGTCTGCTGATAACCGGCACGCTGATGAGCTCAGCCACCGCCTTCGCCCAGCAAGGCACGGCACCCGCGCAAACCACAAGCGAACCAGCCCCAGCCATGCCTGCGCAAACGCCGGTACAAGAGGCGCCTGCGGCAACCACCAATTTGACAGCCCCACCAGCGGAAAACGGCACGCCAGCTCCGGCACCCTCCCCCACAGAAAGCGTCGCAGTGGATGCTCCAGCCGCCGCGGTCCAGCGCTCCGACATTCCCCACGATCTTTCTCCTGTTGGCATGTTCATGGCCGCCGATTGGGTCGTGAAGTCAGTGATGATTGCCCTTGGCCTTGCCTCCGTTGCAACCTGGACCATCCTCCTTGTCAAAACTCTTCAGCTCTCCGGCTCAAAGGCGAGGCTGCGGCGCGGTCTGGCTGTGCTGCAAGAGGCGCGATCCCTCTCGCAAGCGGCAGGCGCATTGCAGAAGCGGCGCGGCACCGTGCCGGACATGCTGCTGATCGCTGCACGCGAGTTGAAACTATCAGAGCCTGCGCTTGATTATGCCGGCAATGACGGCGTCAAGGAACGGGTAAGCTCGGCCCTGTCGCGGATCGAATCGCGCGCCGGACGCCGGATGACAGCAGGAACCGGCATTCTTGCCACCATCGGCTCGATCGGTCCCTTTGTCGGTCTGTTCGGCACCGTCTGGGGCATCATGAATTCCTTCATTGGTATTTCGCAGTCGCAGACCACCAATCTTGCCGTGGTGGCGCCTGGTATTGCCGAAGCGCTGCTGGCCACGGCCATCGGCCTGGTTGCCGCCATTCCCGCCGTGGTAATCTATAACGTGTTTGCCCGCGCGGTGACCGGCTATCGCCAGCAATTGCTGGATGCGGCAACGGCAGTGGAGCGGCTGGTCAGCCGGGATCTCGATTTCCGCAAGGTGCCGGCCGATGTGCGCGCCGCCCGCCTCAAGGTGGTGACGGAGTAATCCGATGGCTGGAGGTATCCGCGAAAATTCGAGCGACGATCTGGTTGAAAACCACGAGATCAATGTCACGCCCTTCATCGATGTCATGCTGGTTCTGCTGATCATTTTCATGGTGGCGGCGCCGCTGGCGACGGTCGATGTCAATGTCGATCTCCCCGCCTCCAGCGCCGCACCGGCCAAACGACCGGACGAACCGGTCTATCTCACCCTGAAACAGGATCTCAGCCTGGCGCTTGGCAATGACACAGTCAGCCGCGACAGGCTGCCGACCGTGCTGGAACAGGTCTCCAAGGGCAATAAAGACACGCGGATTTTCCTGCGCGCCGATAAGAATGTCGGCTACGGCGAATTCATGACGGTGATGAACCTGTTGCGCGACGCAGGCTATCTGAAGATCGCCCTGGTTGGGGTGGAAACATTGCCGCAGGCGACCAGCATTACGCCGCCCGCAGAGGATACCAACGGCCAATGAGCAGACACGCGGACCCGACAGGGCGGCGCAGTTCCGCCCTCGATTGGCTGCTCTGGTGTACAGCCGGAACCCTGGTGTTTGCCGCCCATGCCGGTGCCGTGGTGCTGATGCTGCAACAGCCGGAAGAACCGTTGGCCGACGGTGCTCCGCCTGCTGCCATCATGATCGAACTGGCTCCCGAGCCGGTCGCTACCAAGGTCGAAGAAAACCAGCTCACGCCCGATCAACAGGATGCCGAAGAGGTAAAATCAGAAGCGGTGGAGAAGCCACCACAGCCGGTCGAACCGCCACCCGTTCCACAGCCGCCCGAGGTGCAGCCCCCGGAACCGACACCACCTGAAAAAGTCGTGGAAACGCCACCCCCGCCACCCGACATCGCGCAAGTACAGCCCGAACCACCACCGGAACCCGAGCCAAAACCGGTGGAAGAACCGACGGTCGAGGAACAGGTAACGAAGGAACTGGAAAATGTGGAAGTCCCGCTGCCCGTAACTCGCCCAGTGCAAAAGCCGGTGGAGACCGCAGACACGACGCCGGTTAAAAAGAAGCAACCGAAAGCCGCCCCGCAACCGCAGGCCCAGAAAGCCCAGCGCGAGGCCAAGGCAGAGGTGACGCAATCGGACAGGACGGCGGCCTCCACCACCAGTTCTGGCCTGTTTTCATCGAGCGTCAGCCCGCAAAAATGGCAGGCACGGTTGGCGGCCTATCTTGAGCGACGCAAGCGCTATCCAAGCGAAGCCCGCGCCAACAAGGAGGAAGGCACGGCCTATGCCCGCTTCCAGATCGATGACAGCGGCAATGTTCTCTCGGTGTCGATTTCCCGTTCTTCAGGGTTTCCGAATCTGGATCAGGCAACGGTCGATGCCATAAAACGTTCGTCGCCGGTGCCAGCACCTCCGCCAGGTGTCAGCAAGACGATTACGGTGCCGTTCCGCTTCAATCTCAAATAACAACCGGAAAAAGGCAGCTCCCGTCAGACCAGTGCGGGAGATGCGGAGTGTGTCGCGCAGCGCAGACGCTCCGCTTCAGCCATCATCAATGGGCCTACACCCTTGATATCGTCGTCGTTCAACGCTTCGGACAGGTAATAGGCAGGCGTTCCATCCCGGTAGACGCCGCCAAACCCGCCCAGTCCGGCCACACAGCAAATCTGCTTCATTACCATCCGGCCAGAGACGTTGGGACCAAGCGCATGACGGCGAAGGCTCTCCAATGCCTCCGCGCCAATCTCCACCTTTGCCGCCGCGATCCCGAGCCGGGCTGCCTTCAGAGAGGCATAGGCGAACATCGCCGTCGCGGAGCTTTCAGGATAATTGCCGGTAAGATCGGGTTGATCGATAACCTGCAACCAGCGGCCATCCCCGGTGCGCAAGTGTGAAAGCCGGGTGAGAAGTTCACCAAGCTTTTCGGCCAGCATCGACTTATCCGCTCCCTCTGGCACCAGGCCATAGAGATCGACCATGGCCATCGCCAGCCAGCCGATCGCCCGTGCCCAATGGGCGGGCGACAGGCCGGTTTGCGGATCGGCCCAGGCTTGCAGCCGTTCCTCGTCGTAGCCGTGGCGATAAAGCCCGCTCACACCATCCGAGGTTAGCTCGAGCGTCACCAGCAATTCCTCGAGCGCATCGCGGACCATAGACTCCTCGCCAGCCAACTTTCCGTATTCGGCCTTGAAGGCGAGGCCCATATAGAGCCCATCCAACCAGACTTGATGGGGATAGCGCAGCTTGTGCCAATAAGGTCCGGCGCCAAGACGCGGATGGCTTTGCAATTGCCGGGCAAGCCGGTCTGCCGCAACCTGGTAACGATTGTCACCGGTCGTTTTCAGCAGGAAAATCAGCGCCCGGCCCGGCAGGATATTGTCGATATTATACTCGGTCAGCACGTAATCACGCATCTGGCCCTGATCATCCAGCTGGTCATCGACCAGCCGCTTCAGATGCGCCGACCATCTGGTATCACCGGTCGCCTCATGTAGGGCGATCAGCCCAGCATAGAGACAACCGTCCTCATAGCACCAACTGCCACCCTTATAAGGCTGATAATCACGGGCATAGGCGTCGAAATACTCGACCAGATCGACAGTCATACGGCAGGCCTCCCAAGCGATACAGGCTTCGGTCCTCCAACCGTTGCCACGGGCGCCAAGGTCATCCGGCTTGGCCCCATTGTCAATCGCCATGTCGCCAGCCGGTAACCGTCAATGCGTCACTTCAGGATGCTACCTGCGCAGAATCACCCAGATCGCATGGATGATACCCGGGATATAGCCGCACAATGTCAGAAGAATATTCAGCCAGAATTGCAGACCGATACCGACCTGAAGAAAAACGCCAACCGGGGGCAAGAGAATGGCAAACAGAATGCGCACGACGTCCATGATAGATCCTTTGTAAAACTTGACTCCATGCAGAAATGGGGATCGAAGCAAAATGATCCATACCGACAATCATGAAATTTTAGTCATCAACCGACGGAAATCTTGCTGCGCAGCACCATGCCATAGAGATCGCGGGGCTCATCGGGGTCGGCCAGCAGGTCCAGCTCAGTGAAAAGCCCTGTTTCGGCCAGCTTGCTGCGCACATAGCGCAGGGCCGAAAAATCCTCGATGGCAAAGCCGACCGAATCGAACAAGGTGATCTGGCGCGAATCGCTACGTCCCTTGGCCGTGCCGGTCATGACCTGCCACAGTTCTGTGACGGGATGATCGGGAGCCATTTGCTGGATCTCCCCCTCGATCCGGGTCTGAGGAGGATATTCGACGAAAATATCGGCGCGATGGAGGATATCGCGGTGCAATTCGGTTTTGCCGGGGCAATCCCCACCCACGGCGTTGATATGAACACCGGGGCCGACCATGTTGTCGGTGAGAATGGTGGCGCATTGCTTGTCGGCGGTGACGGTGGTGATGATATCCGCGCCCTCGACCGCCTCCTGCGAGGAATGGCACAGCGTTATCGCCAATCCGCTTCCCTCAAGGTTGCGTAGGCATTTGTCGCTGGCGCTGCGATCGATATCATAGAGCCGAAGATGCGTGATGCCACAGATCGCCTTAAAGGCCAGCGCCTGAAACTCGGCTTGCGCGCCATTGCCGATCACCGCCATGCAGCGGGCATCGGGCCGGGCGAGGTATTTGGCCGCCACAGCCGAGGTTGCCGCCGTGCGCAACGCCGTCAGAATAGTCATTTCCGACAGCAGCATCGGATAGCCATTGCCGACATCCGACAACACGCCGAAGGCCGTCACCGTCTGGCGGCCCTGCCGCATGTTCTTTGGATGGCCGTTGACATATTTGAAGCCGTAGAGCGTGCCGTCGCTGGTCGGCATCAACTCGATCACCCCATCGCTGGAATGGGAGGCGATGCGCGGCGTCTTGTCGAAGATCTCCCAGCGGCGAAAATCCTCCTCGATCACCGCGGCGAGTTCAGTCAGGAAGGTCTCGACCCCGATCCGCAGCACCAGTTTCATCATATGATCGACGCTGACGAAGGGGACGATATTCAGATTGGCAATGGCACTCATAGGGGCACTCATCAAACACTCCCGGCGTAGTCGCGTGTGGGGCGGTCCATGACCTGCCGTCCCATCAGGCTCGCCGTCAGATCGGCCATCAGAATGGCGGTGCGGCCCCGCTCGTCCAGGAACGGGTTGAGTTCCACCAGATCCAGGCTGGAGACCAGGCCGCTGTCATGCAGCATTTCCATCACCAGATGCGCCTCGCGGAACGTCGCGCCACCAGGCACCGTGGTGCCAACGGCGGGCGCAATCATCGGATCGAGAAAATCCACATCGAAACTGACATGCAGCAAGCCATTCGCGGCCCGAACCTTATCCAGAAAAGCCCGCAGCAGCACGGCAACGCCATGCTCGTCGATCATCCGCATGTCATGCACGGTGATGCCGGTCCGGCGCAAAGCCGCTCGTTCCGCCGGATCGACACTGCGAATGCCGATCATTGCCACATGAGCCGGATCGACCGCTTCGACCAGATCCGGAAAATAGCCCGCAAATCCGGGCTGGCCGGTGAAATAAGCGACCGGCGTACCATGCAGATTGCCGCTTTCCGTGGTTTCCAGCGTATGGAAATCGGTATGGGCATCCAGCCAGAGCACAAAAAGCGGTCGGCCTTGTTCCGCCGCCCGGCGCGCCAGCCCCGGTACCGTGCCAGCCGAAAGCGCGTGGTCACCACCCAGAAAAATCGGCATGGCATCCGCACTTTCGCGGTAAGCGGCCTCGGACAAGGTCTCGATCCAGGCAACGGTTTCCGGCAGGTGATGCACAGCCGGATTGGGATGACTAAGGGACTTGAAGGCGGCAGGCGCGATATTGCCGAGATCGGTGACGCGATGGCCGAGCTCTTCCAGCATCGGGCCGAGCCCGGCAATACGCAGCGCGCTCGGTCCCATTTCACAGCCCAAACGGCCCGCCCCGATCTGCAAGGGAACTCCGATCAATCTGCACTCCATGCGTCTCTCCTATTGTTGTCGATAGTCAACCATTTGAAACTGGCGATTTGAACGATATAGATTGGCAATAATCTCCATATGGCTTATCGTTATGGCAGTTTTATTGCTCAAAGTGAGAAGAGAGTGGACGATCTCGATGAACGGCTGGTCACGCTTCTGCGCCATAACGGCCGGCGCAGCATTTCCGATCTGGCGCTGGAAACCGGCGCGTCGCGCGCAACGGTGCGGGCGCGGCTGGAACGGCTGGAGCGTGAGGGTACCATTCTTGGCTATACCGTGATCCTGCGGGCCGATACGGTCGATCTCGGTGTGCGCGGCATCATGATGATCGAAATCCAGGGCCATGTCACTGACAAGGTGATCCGGGCTCTGAGCGGTTTTCCCGAGATTTCCGCTGTGCACTCCACCAATGGGCGCTGGGACCTGATCGTTGAACTTGGCGCGGCAACCCTGACGGATTTCGACAGTGTCTTGCGACGGGTGCGACTGGTTCCCGGCATTACCAATAGCGAAACCAGCCTCATTCTTTCGACGCCGCGCTCAACCCGGGCAAGGCTGTCGAAGCCGTGAGCGCACCAACATCATCCGCAGCGCAACAAGGACGGAAACCCATGACAGACAGACTGAAGGGAAAAATCGCCATCATTTCCGGTGGTGCGACCGGCATGGGCGGGGCGGCCTCGCGGCTGTTTGCAGCGGAAGGCGCTGCGGTCGCCATCATCGACCGCAATGGCGCGGAGGCCGAACAGACGGTCAAGGATATTCGTGATTCTGGCGGCATAGCCGATTTCTGGGTGGCCGATGTCTCGGAGGAAGGCGCCGTTCAGGCCGCCGTCAAGGGTGTCGAGGACCGGTTCGGGGCTGTCACCGTGTTGTTCAATCACGCCGGCACCATCGTCATCAAGCCATTCCTGGAAACCACGCTGAAGGAATGGGATTGGCTGCACGCCGTCAATGTCCGCTCGATGTTTCTGATGACCCGAGCCGTTCTGCCCGGCATGATTGCCGCAGGCGGCGGCTCCATCGTCTGCACCTCCTCGATATCAGCCGTAGCAGCGACGCCGATGGAAGTGCTCTATGACACCACCAAGGGCGCGGTCCATATGTTTGCCCGCGCCATCGGCGTGGAATTCCGCGACCGGAACATTCGCTGCAACGCCGTCTGCCCCGGCTTTATCCGCACGCCGCATGGACTTCGGGAATTGACCGACCTGCAAGCGCTGGGAGTCGATGTCTCGGATGCCGCCATCATCGCCCAGCAGGGCCGGATCGGCGAACCGGAAGACGTGGCCCGCGCTGCCCTTTACCTCGCCAGCGACGAATCCCGCTTCGTCAATGGCGCCCATCTGTTCGTGGATAACGGCTTTACGGCGATCTGAGCATGGAAAAGGCCGTGCAGGAACCCCCGCACGGCCTCTTCTGGCTCAAAACCCCATCCAGGGCCTTTCGCCCTTTGCAGCCGCAGGTCCGCCAATGCGACTGCTGCAATCAGGGGTTATTTCGGATATATCACGCCTTTCTTAAGAATGACATTGGCATAAAGGCGGGGTTCGCCAGTTTGCACAACTGTATGCGCCGCCTTGACGCGCGGATAGAAATCCGGCCCCAGCAGCGGGACGACCGGCTGTTTTGGCTCATGGGCAGCGCAGCAGGCGATGATTTCCGTATGGACCGGGTCAAGTGCATCACGATCCTTGCCGACGGTGGAGCGGAAAATCGCTTCCGGCACGAAATCATCGATCGGCAGAACCGAGAGAATGGCATCCAGCACGGGAATAAGGCCGAGACCATCCAGCCGCACCAGCCGCTTTGCATGTTCGAGACCAGGATAATTGCCATCGACAATGGCGATTTCATCACCATGCCCCATGGCCCGCAGGGTGGCCAGCAATTCGGGATTGAGGATGGGGTTGAGACCCTTCAGCATTTACAGTAACTCCTTGAACAACACATTCTGATCCAAAAGATAACGGGAAAACAGCGGCAGGCTGGCACCGCCCACCGACCGGGCCTGGTGGCCGACGGCGCCTTCGACGATCTCGGGCATCAATACACCCTGGAGGTCGAGATCACGCGCCGCTTCCTGGATGGCGACGACCAAACGCTGGCGTACCCATTGCGGAAAACCGCCATCGATGACGGCGGCGGAAAAGTCGATGATCGAGGCCGCCGCCACAATCGCCTGGGCCAGCGCTGCGGCGGTATCGCGGATCCAGATCTCCAGCGGTTCGCCATAGTCCACCCAGTCGCTCGGCGAATACCACAGGGACTGGCTATCCTGTCCATAGTCACGCAGCAGGTTTTCCAACACGAAAATCGACGCGATCTTCAAAAGCTGGACGGTTTTGCCATCGCGCCTTTGCACAGGCAGCGGCCCAACCGCGCCAGCTGTGCCGGTGCGTCCGGAAAACAGCGAGGAATTCAACACGATGCCGCCGCCCACGAAGGAGCCGAGGAAAAAATAGACGAAATCCGGATAGTGTGGCCCAACCCCGAACACCAGTTCGGCGGCGCAGGCGCTGGTCGCATCGTTCTGGATGAAGACCGGATAACCAATCCGGGCCGCGACATCGGCTTGCAGGTCGGTATCGCGCCAGACATCCATTTCCTCTGATGGCGCGCCGGTCTCCTCCGCCCAACTCCACAGTTCGAACGGCGCTGCGATGCCCACACCGGCAATTCGGGCCCGCTCAGCTACGGAAAGCCTGCCCTCGATATCGGAAATGCCGCCGACGATGAAATCCAGCAGGAGGCCGGGCATCGGATAAGGATAGGTGCGACGCACCTCATGGCGGATCGTGCCGACGAAATCCATCAGCACCAGGTTGGCACTGCGTCTCCCGATCTTGACCCCGAACGAATAGACCGCATCCGGATTGAGCCGCATTGGCACCGAAGGCTGGCCGACGCGTCCACGCACCGGCTCACCGCGCACCAGCAGCTTTTCGCGCTCCAGCACCCGCATGATCACGGTCACCGTCTGGGCCGAGAGACCGCTGCGCCGGGCAATTTCCGCCTTGGACAGGCTGCCATGCCGGCGCACCAGCGACATGACCAGCCGCTCGTTATAGGCGCGCACGCCGACCTGATTGGCGCCGCCACTCGTCTCGAGGGCAGCGGGCGGCATGGCCAGACCCGCATTCATTCCCTCTGTCATCGATCATCCTCCCATCCCGCCCAACCCGGCCAGAGAGCCGCGTGCGACAAGAATTTCAAGGCCCCGAGCTCTGCCGGATTAGCATTTCGCCATCCTGGCCCGGCAACCAATTCTGCTGAGCATCCTGCTCCGTATCAGCCTGGCACAGGCTCCTCCCGCCCTGCCACGACCGCGCCAAGCATGCCACAGTGGATTAATAATTCAACTCGATTTATTTATTGACAGGCATTTGGAATAGTGTTTTCTTGAGGCAGGAAGCATGGGGGCCAACACGGGAGAGGTGATGGACTATGCGAACCGAACGGCCCCTTGAGAGGGTGCGTTTATCTTTGTCCTTGGGAGGATCCATATGAAGACCAATTTGATCGGCGCCACGCTTGGCGCCCTGGCTCTCGGCGTTGTCTTTTCGACAGGCGCACAGGCTGCTGACGTTTCAGCCTGCCTGATCACCAAAACCGATACCAATCCATTCTTCGTCAAGATGAAGGAAGGCGCTTCCGCCAAGGCCAAGGAACTGGGCGTTACGCTGAAGTCCTATGCCGGCAAGATCGACGGCGATAGCGAAAGCCAGGTTGCAGCCATTGAAACCTGCATTGCCGATGGTGCCAAAGGTATCCTGATCACCGCCTCCGACACCAAGGGCATCGTGCCTGCCGTCAAGGAAGCCCGCGACGCTGGTCTTCTGGTGATCGCACTCGATACGCCGCTTGATCCGGTCAATGCCGCTGACGCGACATTTGCGACCGACAACCTTCTTGCTGGCAAGCTGATTGGCCAGTGGGCTGCCGCCACCTTGGGCGACAAGGCCAAGGATGCCAAGGTTGCCTTCCTCGACCTTACCCCTGCCCAGCCATCGGTTGACGTTATGCGCGACCAGGGCTTCATGATCGGCTTCGGCATTGATCCGAAGGACCCGAACAAGATTGGTGACGAAACCGACCCGCGCATCGTCGGCCACGACATCACCAACGGCAACGAAGAAGGTGGCCGTACGGCCATGGAAAACCTTCTGCAGAAAAACCCGAACATCAACGTTGTTCACACGATCAACGAACCAGCCGCTGCTGGTGCCTATGAAGCCCTCAAGGCTGTTGGCAAGCAGAAGGACGTGCTGATCGTATCGGTTGACGGCGGCTGCCCTGGCGTGAAAAACGTCAAGGAAGGCGTGATTGGTGCGACATCGCAGCAGTATCCGCTGATGATGGCGGCTCTCGGCATCGAAGCCATCAAGAAGTTTGCTGACTCTGGCGAAAAGCCAAAGCCAACCGCTGGCAAGGACTTCTTTGATACGGGCGTTTCGCTCGTCACCGACAAGGCTGCCAAGGGCGTACCGTCAATCGACGTCGCCGAAGGCCTGAAGAAGTGCTGGGGCTGATACGCTCTTGAAATATTGCAACGGAAGGGCGGCTCAGGCCGCCTTTCTGGTAAGCGCGATACGCAACCAAGAGTAATAGACAGATTTCTGGGTTGAATACATAAATTCTACAATGCCGCAGGCGGCCGTCGGCAATTGGTGTCACGGTCCAGCCCGGCCCTCAAGCCTCAGAAGAGGTCCACGGGAGGAAAGCCGATGAGCGAGCCAAAAGCCGCCACCAAACCTCATCTTGAATACGAGAATGTGCTGTCGGGCAGTGCCACTGCGGTCGCGCAGTTCGATACCAACGACAAGACGCCATTGCAAAAGTTTCAGCACTTCCTGCATTCCAGCCCGGCTGCCGTGCCACTGATCGTGCTGATTCTGTCACTGATCGCGTTCGGCGTCATTCTGGGTGGCAAATTCTTTTCACCCTTTGCCCTGACGCTGATTTTGCAGCAGGTTGCCATTACCGGCATCATCGGCGCAGCCCAGACCCTGATTATCCTCACCGCCG
The DNA here is from genome assembly GCF_021559775.1 of Gillisella vitis. Taxonomy (GTDB): domain Bacteria; phylum Pseudomonadota; class Alphaproteobacteria; order Rhizobiales; family Rhizobiaceae; genus Allorhizobium; species Allorhizobium ampelinum. Next base: position 2,939,137 of record NZ_CP056047.1, read on the forward strand.
GGATTGACCTTTCGGTGGGGGCCATCATGGTCCTGTCTTCTGTCGTCATGGGGCAATTTGCCGTTCACTATGGCGTGCCTGGCCCGCTTGCCGTGCTGTGCGGCTTTGCCGTCGGCGGCATTTGCGGCTTCATCAATGGCGTGCTGGTGGCCCGCGTCAAGCTGCCCCCCTTCATTGTCACACTCGGCATGTGGCAGATCGTGCTGGCAGCCAATTTCCTGTATTCCGGCAACGAGACAATCCGCTCGCAAGACCTGGGCACCAATGCGCCCATCCTGCAATATTTTGGCCAAAGCTTTAAGTTGGGCGGCGCCGTCCTGACCTATGGTGTGATCGCACTCGCCCTTCTGGTTGCGGTCCTCTGGTATGTCTTGAACAACACCGCCTGGGGCCGCCATCTCTACGCTGTCGGCGACGATCCCGATGCAGCGGAATTGTCTGGCGTCAATGTCAAGCGCATGCTGATTTCCGTCTACACCCTTGCCGGCCTGATCTGTGCGCTGGGTGGTTGGGCGATGATTGGCCGTATCGGTTCGGTATCGCCAACGGCTGGCCAGTTTGCCAATATCGAATCCATCACGGCCGTAGTGATTGGCGGCATGTCGCTGTTTGGTGGCCGCGGCTCCATCATGGGCATGCTGTTTGGCGCGTTGATCGTCGGCGTGTTCCAGCTTGGCCTGCGCATGGCCGGCACCGACCCGCAATGGACCTATATGCTGATCGGCGTGCTGATCATTGCCGCCGTTGCAATTGACCAATGGATCAGAAAGGTAGCTGGCTAATGGCACAAGAACCCATTCTCACCGCCCGTGGTCTCGTCAAGCGTTATGGCCGCGTCACTGCCCTCGACAACGCCGATTTTGATCTCTATCCGGGTGAAATCCTTGCAGTCATCGGCGATAACGGCGCTGGTAAATCCTCATTGATCAAGGCTATTTCCGGCGCGGTGACGCCGGATGAAGGCGAGATCAAGCTTGAAGGCAAGACCATCAATTTCCGTTCGCCGATTGATGCCCGCAAGGCCGGTATCGAAACGGTGTATCAGAACCTTGCCCTGTCTCCGGCACTCTCCATTGCCGACAATATGTTCCTAGGCCGCGAAATGCGCAAACCCGGCATCATGGGCAGCGTGTTCCGGGCGCTGGACAAGCCTGCCATGGACAAATTTGCCCGTGAAAAGTTGTCCGAGCTTGGTCTGATGACCATCCAGAATATCAATCAAGCAGTGGAAACCCTGTCGGGCGGTCAGCGTCAGGGTGTGGCTGTGGCCCGTGCCGCAGCCTTCGGTTCCAAGGTGGTTATCCTCGACGAACCAACCGCTGCCTTGGGTGTCAAGGAAAGCCGCCGCGTGCTGGAACTGATCCAGGACGTGCGCTCGCGCGGCATGCCGATCGTGCTGATCTCACACAACATGCCGCATGTGTTTGAAGTGGCCGACCGCATCCATATTCATCGGCTTGGCAAGCGCTTGTGCGTGATCAATCCGAAGGATTACACCATGTCGGATGCCGTGGCCTTCATGACGGGTGCAAAAGAAGCACCAGCAGAAGCGATTGCAGCATGACAACATCTATTTCCTCCCTTCTTGAGGAAATCACGCGGCTGGCCCAAGGGGCCAGCCGTTTCATGATCGCCATTGCCGGGCCGCCAGGGGCCGGTAAGTCAACCCTGTCCGAAGCCTTGCGCGAGGCGCTGATTGCGCGGGGCGAAACTGCGGAAATCCTGCCGATGGACGGATTTCATATGGACAATGGCATTCTGGAACAGCGCGGCCTGCTGAAGCGCAAAGGCGCCCCGGAAACCTTCGACGTGCGTGGCTTTCTCGACATCGTCACTGCGGTGAAGGCCGGCGATGAGGAGGTTCTCGTACCGGTCTTCGACCGCGACCGCGAATTGGCGATTGCTTCGGCCCGGTCAATTTCGCCTGACACCCGCTTCATTCTGGTCGAGGGCAATTACCTGCTTCTGGATCGCGCGCCTTGGACCCGTCTGCAAAGCTGCTTCGACCTGACTGTGTTCGTTGGCCCCCCACTGGAGGTGCTGGAACAGCGTCTGCGGGACCGTTGGGTTCATTACGGACTGGACGAGGCCGCAATCGCCTGGAAATTGAACGGCAACGACTTGCCCAACGGGCGATTGGTGATCGAAGCCTCCCGGCCCGCCGATATCAGCGTCGATATCGTCGCCATCGCGTGAAATAGCATTTTCCTGGAAAAAGGGGCGGATTCGCCTCGACTCCAGCCAAAGATCTGCTTAGAAAATAAGCACGCTTATTTTCCGCACAATAGCATTGACAGCTGCCCCCTTCCCCGCTCTATTTGTATAGTCAAATAGCCGAGAAACGGCTGAGGGGAATTGCACCGGTACGAGAGATCGCCGGTTGCGGGCAACTGGAGAAATCGCGATGCAGAAAAGACTGTTGTTGAAGGCGGCGCTTGGTGCTGCCCTGTTGTTTGGCGCGAGCCTTTCGGCCCATGCCGAGGATGCGCTGACGAAAATCAAGGCCGCAGGCACGTTGAAGGTCGGAACGGAAACCGCCTTTGCGCCGTTCGATTTTATTGATGGTGGCGACCACGTCGGCCTCAACGTTGATCTCTTTGCGGAAATCGGCAAGGAACTGGGCGTGAAGGTTGAGTGGATTGCCCTGCCGTGGGACGGCGTTTTGCCCGGCCTTGAAGCAGGCAAGTTCGATATTGTTGCAGGCCCCGCCACCGTCACCAAAGCCCGCATGGAGCGCTACCGCTTCACCGCGCCCATTGCCGAAGCCACGGTTGCGATTCTGAAAAAGGCTGGCGACAAGACTATTACCAAGCCTGAGGATCTGGCGGGTAAATCTGTTGGCGTCGGCAAGGCCACAGCCCAGCTGGCGCAGTTGCAGGAGCTTTCCGCAACCCTGCCGAAGAAAATTGATGTACGTGAATATGTCTCCTTCAACGATGCCTATGCCGATATGGCCGCAGGCCGCGTGGTGGCCGTTGCCAATTCGCTGCCCAACATTGCTTTTGTGGCCAAGCAGCGCAATGGAGCCTTTGAAGTGGTGGTGCCACCCTTTGGCAAAAAGAGCTATTTCAGCTTTGTTGGCACCAAGGATGCTGACCACGCCAGCCTGATCGACGCCGTCGATGCCGCCATCATCAAGATGAAGGGCGATGGCCGCATGGCGAAATTGCAGGAAAAGTGGTTTGGCACCAAGTTTGATACGCCTGATAGCGTAAAAGACCCGGCGTTTTGAGGTGAGCTATCCTAAGGTTCTGCCTCTGGAACGACAGATGATCGCTTGATCTGCCGCCTGCCCCCCTCTGCCTTGCCAGGCATCTCCCCCTCAAGGGGGGAGATCGACTCGCCCGAAGCGCCCAGTCAATCAGCCAGAACGGCATTTTGCGGTTGCGTCAGTTTAAGCAAGTCGTGGTGATCTATCTGATCTCCCCCCTTGAGGGGGAGATGTCCGGCAGGACAGAGGGGGGTATCCCGCACGCTGTCGTTTATTGTGGTCCGCAACAGCGGAGACTGGGGTGCCATGTCATTCAAACTCTTCTTTTTGCTGGTCAAGGCTGCCGGATGGACGCTGGGCATCAGCGTGATTTCGATTGCCATCGGCTTTTTGATTGCCATTGCCCTGTCTGGCGCCATGCTCTCCGGCAAACGACTCTATACAATGCCAACCAAGCTGTTCATCAGCTTCTTTCGCGGCGTGCCATTGCTGGTGCAATTGCTGCTGATTTACAATCTCCTGCCTTTTATAGGCATCAATGTGCCAAGCGTGGTGGCCGCCATCATTGGCCTTTCGCTTTGCACAGCAGCTTATCAGGCCGAAAACCTGCGTGGGGGCTTTGAAAGTGTCCCCAAAGGCTTGGTGGAAGCTGCCGATATGGCAGGCTTTTCAGGCCGCCAGACGTTTTTACGCATCAAACTGCCCATTGCGTTGCGACTCACCTTTCCGGCTTTGGTCAATGAGGCGATCATGATCCTCAAATCCTCTTCGCTGGTCTCGGTCGTCGGCATTGTCGAGCTGACCCGCATGGCACAGGATCTGGCCGCCTCCACCTATCTGCCCATTGAGCTGTTTTCATCGGCAGCGCTGATTTATCTAATCATCTGCTGGAGCGTGGCGATGATCGCCCGCATCACCGAGCGTAGCCTGCCGGGAGCGGTCAAATGATCTTTGATCCGAAAGTCATTCTCGATCATCTGCCGGAAATTTTCAGCGGTGCCACCACCACCCTGTGGATCTGGGTGGTCGGCATGGTGCTGGGCATTGTCGTTGGCTTTCTCGTCGCGACAGGACGGCGCTACGGCGGCAGGTTTCTGGATATTCCACTGGGATTGGTGGTGGAAGTGTTACGCGGCACGCCGTTTCTTATCCAGATTTTTCTGGTCTATTACGGCGGCCCCTATGTTGGCCTGTCGCTGGACCCTATCCCTTGCGGGTTGATTGGCCTCACCATCTATTCCGCCGCCTATTATTCCGAGATTTTCCGGGCAGGCTATGGTTCTGTTCCCCATGGCCATGTGGAAGCAGCCGAATGCCTCGGCTTAACACGGCTGCAAACCATCCGCCGCATTCTCCTGCCTGAAATGGCGCTGATTGTGCTGCCCCCTTGCGTCAATCTGGCGATCATTCTTCTGAAAGAGTCGGCGGTGTTGTCGATCATCACCGTTCCCGAACTCACCGCCACCGTCAGCGCCATTGGCTCTGCGCAATATGCCTTTCTGGAGGCGATTTTCGTGCTGGCGGTTATTTACTGGGTCATTGTGGAGGCCACCGCTTGGGCGGCCCGCAAGGCTGAATCCCGTTTGAGCAGATTGAGGTTTTCCGCGCCATGACGCTTCCCGCTATTTCCGTTTCCAAGCTCGTCAAGCGCTTTGGCACCAATACCGTGTTAAATGACATCAACCTGGAAATCCCGGAAGGTAAGGTCTCCTGCCTGATTGGCCCCTCCGGCTCAGGCAAGAGCACGCTATTACGCTGCATGGCCTTTCTGGAAGAGGCCAGCGAAGGCATGATCACCGTCAGCGGCGAAGCGCTTGGCTATTTCGAAAAACCCGATGGTCAACGTGAACGCTTGCCTGCCGCCCAAATCCGCGCCGTGCGTTCCAAAATCGGCATGGTGTTCCAGCAATTCAATCTCTGGCCGCATATGACCGCGCTTGGTAATGTCTCCGAAGCCCTGAAGACCGTGCATAAAGTGCCAAAACGCGAGGCAGAAGACCGCGCCATGGCGCAGCTGAAAAAGGTAGGGCTGGAAAACCGCGCAGGCCACTACCCGTCGCAGCTCTCCGGCGGACAGCAACAGCGCGTGGCCATTGCCCGCGCCCTTGCCTTGCAACCGAAAATCATGCTGTTTGATGAGCCAACCTCGGCGCTCGACCCGGAATTAACCGGCGAAGTGCTCAACGTGATGCGCGATCTGGCAGCCGAGGGCATGACCATGGTGGTCGTGTCCCACGAAATCGGCTTTGCCGCCACGGTTGGCCAGCAGATCAGCTTTCTCGACCAGGGAAAATTGCTGTTTACCGGCGCGCCATCGGATGTTTTTGCCAAGCCGCGCCATCCCCGATTGGAACAATTCCTTGATACCTATCTGGATCGCGGCGCGTCGATGCTGGCATGATGACTGAAGAGATAGACACACGCAGCAAATCGCTGCACCAGCGTATTCTGGATGACATTGAGAGCAATATTCTCTCAAGTCGATGGCCGCCGGGCTATAAAATTCCGTCCGAGCAAGTGCTGGCCGAGACATATGCCTGCTCACGCATGACCGTCAACAAGGTGCTGACCCAGCTTGCTCGCGCTGGCCTTGTGCTGCGCAAGCGCAAGACCGGCAGCATCGTCATGCCGCAGAACTCGCAAAGCGCCATTCTGGAAATTTACGACATCCGTGATGAGGTCATCTCGTTAGAGAAGACCTACCATCACCGCATTCTGTCGCGAACCATCCGCCCTCCGACCAAGACAGAGTGCGAAAACCTCTCTCTCGCACCGCGCCGCAAGCTGCTGACCCTCGCCTGTCTGCATTATGCTGATGATAGTCCTTTCTGCCTTGAAGAACGTATCATCAACCTCGGCGTGGTGCCGCAGGCAGCGGATGCTGATTTTGCCGATCTGGCTCCCGGTCCGTGGCTTTTGACGCACATTCCATGGAACGCCGCAGAGCACCGCATTGCCGCCGAAGCTGCCAATGATGCAGCGGCCAAAACCTTGGATATTGCCGCCAACACCCCGGTTCTGGTGGTGGAGCGCCAAACATGGCGGCTGGATGAAACCGTCACCCAGGTGCGCCTGACCTATCCCGGTGCCAGCCATGCCGTCACGGCCCGCTTTACCCCATCCCAACGTATTATGACTCCAACCTGATCAGAAAAGAAGAGATCCCCATGGCCCGCACCGACACGCTGAAACTCGGAACCTTCGTCTATACTTTCGGTTTCAACCCGGCAGCGTGGCGGCACCCGGATGCCGATGTGCAGGGTGCCAACAAGATTGATCACCTGCTGAACGTGGCAAAAATCTCCGAAGCGGCGAAATTCGACTTCATGTTTTTGGCCGATTCTCCCGCCGCCGCCATTGGCGATGCCGATGCGCTGGCGCGCTCACCCACCAAGATGAACCGGTTTGAGCCGCTGTCGCTGATTTCGGCGCTGTCCGTGCTGACGGAAAAGCTTGGCTTTGTCGCCACCGCCTCCACCAGCTATTACGAGCCTTATAACATTGCCCGCATTTTTGCCTCCATCGATCATTTAAGCGGTGGCCGTGCCTGCTGGAATGTTGTCACCTCCGACCACGACGAGACGGGCTATAATTACGGCTTCGAGGGCCTGCCGCCCCATGCGGAACGCTACGAGCGCGGCTCGGAGTTCGTCGATGTCGTCTTTGGACTGTGGGACAGTTTTGAGCAAGATGCGCTGGTGCTGGACAAGGCCAACGGGCTTTACCACGACAAAGAAAAGCTGCACACGCTGAACCACAAGGGCAAGCATTTTCAGGTGCGCGGCCCGCTCAACATTGCAGCAAGCCCCCAAGGCCGCCCGGTGATTGCGCAAGCCGGTGGCTCGGAAGCGGGCATGGAACTGGCGGCCCGCACCGCCGAAATCGTCTTCAGCCTTGCCTCAAATCTGGAGCGCAACAAGGCTTTTGCCGACAATATCAAAGGCCGCATGGCCAAATATGGCCGCTCTACCAATGATTTAAAGCTGATGCCCGGGCTGGTGGTCAACGTTGGAGAAACCAAAGCGGAAGCCCAAGCCAAGGTCGATTTCCTGATCGATAACCTGCACCCCGATGTCGGCCGCTGGATGCTGGGCGAATTTCTGGAGGCCGATCTTTCCGGCGTGGCGCTCGATCAGCCTTTCCCGCTGGAGCGCCTGCCCGCCGAGCCAAAAGGCTCGAAAGCCATGTTTGAATGGCTGCGCGATTTTATCATGGAAGGCCACACCGTTGGCGAGCTGATCCGCTTCTACGCCGAGAAAAGCACCGGCAATGGCATTACCGGCACCCCCACCGAGATCGCCGATTTTATGGAAGAATGGTTCCAGGCCGGAGCCGCCGACGGCTTTATTCTGATGCTGCCAACCCTGCCCGCCAGCTTGAATGATTTTGTGCGGCTGGTGCTGCCAGAATTGCGCAGGCGCGGATTGTTTCGGGAAGAGTATGAGGGCAATACGTTGCGGGAGAATTTGGGGCTGTCGATGCCGGTCAATCGGTATGTGGCGGCGCGAAATGGTGGGGTCGCCAAATAGACCTGAGCAAGCTTACCCCCTCTGGTCTGCCGACCATCTCCCCCTCAAGGGGGGAGATCGGAAGGACATTAAACACTCGTCCTTACAACAACATCGAGAGTGGTGATAACACATCAAAATAGGAATTGGACGGCAACAATTCTGCGGATCTCCCCCCTTGAGGGGGAGATGGCTGGCAAGCCAGAGGGGGGTGCCTTGCGCCAACACCAACCACTCCCCTCTCAAAACGCCGCCATCAACTCCCGCATAACCCCCGCAAACCGCGCCGCAATCCGCTCCCGCGCAATATGCCGCCCGGCGTCCACCAGCTTGGTGCCACCCACCCAGACGCAATCCATCAAAGCACCATTGGCAAAGAGAAAACTGTCCAAAACCTGATCTCCGCTCAAACCGAGATCATGGTGCGGCTTGAGGCTGACAACATCGGCAGGCTTGCCCACCGCCAAGCCAGTCTGCGCCATCAACGCCGCAGCCCCACCATTCACAGCGCCGTCAAACAGATACCGGCCCGTTGATCCACCGGGCAAAGCCATCACGTTACGGGCGCGATGAGCCAGACGTTGCGAATATTCCAGCTGGCGCAACTCATCAGCAATGCCAATCAGAATGTTGGAATCTGAGCCGACGCCAAAGCGCCCGCCCTGCCCCAAGAACACGTCAGCATTGAATGTGCCATCACCCAGATTGGCCTCGGTGATCGGGCAAAGCCCGGCAATGGCACCGCTTCTTGCCATCCGCACCGTCTCATCATCCGTCATATGGGTCGCATGGATCAGGCACCAGCGAGTGGTGAGATCAGCATTGTCCAACAGCCATTGCACCGGGCGCTGACCAGACCACGCCACGCAATCCTCCACTTCCTTCACTTGCTCGGCCACATGAATATGGATTGGCCCATCGAATGAGAGCTGTTGCAGGGCCTCTAATTCTTCCGGTGTCACGGCCCGCAGACTGTGAGGTGCAATGCCCGCGATGCTACCGGGCAGGTGTGAAGCCGCCTTTTTTGCCCCCTCCAACAGCTCCGCAAAACCATCGACATCATTGATAAACCGTCGCTGGCCCTCATTGGGGGCCAAACCACCAAAGCCGGAATGGGCATAAAACACGGGCAGGAGCGTGAGGCCAATTCCGGTCTCAATGCTCGCAGCAACAATTCGCTCTGCCATCTCGGCGCGGTTGGCAAAAGGGCTGCCATCACGGTCATGGTGGAGATAGTGAAACTCGCCCACCCGGCCAAATCCGGCCTCCAGCATTTCCACATAAAGCTGGGCGGCAATGGCCTGCATTTGCTCTGGATTCATGGTCAGCGCAAAGCGATACATCACCGTGCGCCAGCTCCAGAAACTATCATTGTCTGGCCCGCGCAATTCCGCCAAACCCGCCATGCCGCGCTGAAAGGCATGGCTGTGCAAATTGGCCATTGTGGGCAGCAAAATCTCATGCTGCTCATCGCCAGCTTGCGCCTCAACACCCTGCTCAATCGCGGAAATGGAGCGGCCTTTCAGCGTCAGCCGCACATCCTTGGCCCAGCCATCCGGCAATAGCGCCTGTTTTGCGTGGAGTGTCGTCATGGCTTTCCCCTCTCATTTTCTGACTTGCGCCTTTTCTGTCTTGAGCATTTTCTGTCTTGCGCATGAGCTCATTAAGTATATACATAATAGGAAAATCGGTGAGGCGCAATGCAGCCTGAACCGCAATAATAAGGGATCAGCATGACAGATCGGGATCGCATTTTCACCAATGCGCGGTTGGCAACGCTCAATCCGCAACGATCAGGCCTCGGCATTATCGAAGATGCCGCGCTGATGGTGCGCGGTGGCAAGATTGTCTACGCTGGCCCAATGGCGGAACTGCCAATTAGCCTGCTGAACGCTGCCGATGTTACCGATTGCGAGGGCCGCTGGATCACTCCCGGCCTGGTGGATTGCCACACCCATCTGGTGCACGCAGGCAACCGCGCCCATGAATTTAAAATGCGCCTAGCGGGTGCCAGCTACGAAGAAATCGCCCGGGCGGGCGGTGGCATAGTCTCATCCGTATCCAAGGTGCGGGCGGCGAGTGAGGCGGATTTGCTGCGCGAAACGCTGCCACGTCTGGATGCGCTTCTGGCCGAGGGCGTCACCACCATTGAGGTCAAATCCGGCTATGGGCTGACGGTGGAAGATGAGCTAAAAATGCTGCGGGCAGCAAAAAAACTCAGCGATACGCGCCCCGTTTCCATCACCACCACCTATCTCGGTGCTCATGCAACGCCTGCTGAGTACAAGGGCCGCAATGGTGATTTTATCCGCGAGGTGGTACTTCCCGGGCTGAAAACGGCCCATGCAGAACAGCTTGTTGATGCCGTGGATGGATTTTGCGAGGGCATTGCCTTTTCACCCGATGAGATGCGCATAGTGTTTGATGCAGCCAAGGCCCTGGGCCTGCCTGTGAAACTGCATGCCGATCAGCTTTCCAATCTATCCGGTGCAGCGCTTGCTGCGGAGTATGGCGCGCTGTCTGCCGATCATCTGGAATATACCGATGCGGCGGGCGCGGATGCCATGGCCAAAGCCGGCACCGTGGCGGTGCTGCTGCCGGGTGCCTTTTACTTTATCCGCGAGACGAAAAAGCCGCCTGTCGATCTCTTCCGCCAGCATGGCACCAAAATGGCGCTGGCCACCGACAACAACCCCGGCACCTCACCACTCACCTCGCTGCTGCTGACCATGAATATGGGGGCCACCCTGTTTGGCATGACGGTGGAGGAGTGCATAGCTGGCGTGACCCGCGAAGCCGCCCGCGCATTGGGTCGGCTGGATGAAATCGGCACGCTGGAAGCCGGAAAATCGGCTGATCTGGCCATCTGGAATATTTCTGAACTGTCTGAGCTTGTCTACCGCATGGGCTTTAACCCGCTGCACCAGCGGGTGTGGCGCGGCCAAGACACATAACAATAAGGGGCCATTATGACCATTACCCTTTACCCCGGCTCTGTGCCGCTGGCCGATCTGGCGAAAATCTATTGGCATGGTGAGCCTGCCGTTCTGGATCGCAGCTTTGATGCGGGCATTGAGCGCGCCGCCGCCCGCATTGCCACTATAGCTGCGGGCAATGAGCCGGTGTACGGCGTCAACACCGGCTTTGGCAAACTGGCTTCCATCAAGATTGATGCAGCGGATACCGCCACGCTTCAGCGCAATCTCATTCTCTCCCATTGCTGCGGCGTCGGTGCACCACTGGCTGAAAATATCGTGCGGCTGATCCTGTCGCTCAAGCTAATTTCGCTGGGCCGTGGAGCCTCCGGCGTGCGGCTGGAACTGGTGCGGTTGATTGAAGCCATGTTGGAGCGGGGCGTTATTCCGCTGATCCCGGAAAAGGGCTCTGTCGGCGCATCCGGTGATCTTGCCCCGCTGGCTCATATGGCGGCGGTGATGATGGGCGAGGCAGAAGCCTTCTATCAGGGTGAAAAGCTGCCGGGCAAACTTGCGCTGGAACGCGCTGGCCTTACCCCGGTTATTTTGGCAGCCAAGGAAGGGCTGGCGCTGATCAATGGCACGCAGGCCTCCACGGCTTTGGCTTTGGCAGGCCTTTTCCGCGCCCATCGCGCAGCGCAAGCCGCACTCATCACTGGGGCAATGTCCACCGATGCGGCCATGGGTTCCTCGGCTCCATTTACGGCGGATATTCACACCCTTCGCGGCCACAAGGGCCAGATTGATACGGCTGCCAGCTTGCGGGCTTTGCTGGAAGGCTCCGTGATCCGCCAAAGCCATTTGGATGGCGATGAGCGCGTGCAAGACCCCTATTGCATCCGCTGCCAGCCGCAGGTGGATGGAGCCTGCCTTGATCTGCTGCGGATGACCGCACGCACCTTGGAAATCGAGGCCAATGCGGTGACGGATAATCCGCTGGTACTCTCCGATGACAGTGTGGTGTCTGGCGGTAATTTCCACGCCGAACCGGTAGCTTTTGCCGCAGACCAGATTGCCATTGCCGTGTGTGAAATCGGAGCCATTGCCCAGCGGCGCATTGCGCTGTTGGTAGACCCGACCCTGTCTTATGGCTTGCCAGCGTTTTTGGCGAAAAAGCCGGGCCTCAACTCCGGCCTGATGATTGCCGAAGTCACCTCTGCCGCGCTGATGAGCGAAAACAAGCAGATGGCCCATCCGGCCTCAGTCGATTCAACGCCAACGTCTGCCAATCAGGAAGACCATGTTTCCATGGCCTGCCACGGAGCGCGGCGACTGTTGCAAATGACCGAAAACCTGTTTGCCATCATTGGCATTGAGGCGCTGACCGCAGCCCAAGGCGTGGAGTTTCGCGCACCCCTCACCACCAGCCCGGAGCTGCAAAAGGCCATGGATACCCTGCGCGCCGTTGTGCCGACGCTGGAAGAAGATCGGTTTATGGCACCGGATTTGGCGGCAGCCAGCGCTCTGGTGGCTGATGGGGCTTTGGTGGGGAGCGTATCGGCTGGAATTTTGCCCGAGTTGGAGGGGTGAGAGCTATGGGCGTTTTTATATGGGGTCTACCCCCCTCTGGTCTGCCGACCATCTCCCCCTCAAGGGGGGAGATCAGCAAGAAGCAATGCCGAGTTCAATTCTCTATCCAAGCACTTTTCAACGAGTCGATCTCCCCCCTTGAGGGGGAGATGTCCGGCAGGACAGAGGGGGGTAACCCCATACTCCACGGGAGACATGTCGTATGACCCAAGTGTTCGAAATCACCCAAGGCACCTCCCCCCTCATCCTCGCCTTCCCGCACACGGGAACGGATGTGCCACCTGCCATCTGGAACCGCCTCAACGACAACGGCAAACTGCTGGCCGATACCGATTGGCACATCCATCATCTGTACAAAGACCTGTTGCCAAAAGTCACCACCGTTCGCGCCACCTTCCATCGCTATGTCATTGACGCCAATCGTGATCCGGCGGGGGTAAGCCTCTATCCGGGGCAAAACACCACGGGGCTTATTCCAGAGACGGATTTTGACGGAAAGGCAATCTGGATTGATGGACCGACTGAGGCGGATATTACGGAGCGTCTGGCGGCCTTTCACGCACCCTATCACGCAGCGCTTTTAGCCGAGATTGAACGCGTCAAAGCCATCCATGGCGTGGCCGTGCTTTATGATTGCCATTCTATCCGCGCCAACATCCCCTTTCTGTTTGAAGGCCGCTTGCCGGATTTCAACATCGGCACCGATATGGGCCGCACCTGTGATGCCGCGATTGAAGCGGCAACGGTGGAGATTGCAGCATCCGCGGAGGGTTACACATCTATCCTCAACGGCCGCTTCAAAGGCGGCTGGACCACGCGCCATTACGGCAAGCCAGACACGGGCATTCACGCCATTCAGATGGAGTTGGCGCAGGCCTCTCACCTTGCCAGTGAAGAGCCGCCTTTCGCCTATGACGAGGAAAAGGCAGGCCGCTTGCGCATACATCTCAAAGCCATTCTGGAGCGGATCGAACACATCGCGTTTCAACTGAAACAAAAGGGGGAATGATCATGACCAACCCACGCCACAATATCCGCGATGTGCGGGCTGCCACTGGCACGGAGCTATCGGCCAAGAGCTGGATGACCGAAGCTCCCTTGCGCATGTTGATGAACAATCTCGACCCAGACGTGGCCGAGCGCCCGCATGAGCTGGTGGTGTATGGCGGCATTGGCCGCGCCGCCCGCACATGGGAGGATTTTGACAGGATTGTTGCCACGCTGAAGACGCTGACCGAAGAAGAAACCCTGATTGTGCAATCGGGCAAGCCGGTGGGTGTGTTCAAAACCCATAAAGATGCGCCACGGGTGCTGATTGCCAATTCCAATCTCGTGCCCCATTGGGCCACATGGGACCATTTCAACGAGCTGGATAAGAAGGGACTGGCCATGTATGGCCAGATGACCGCAGGTTCGTGGATCTACATTGGCACGCAAGGCATTGTGCAGGGTACCTATGAAACCTTCGTGGAGGCCGGGCGTCAGCATTATAACGGCAATCTCAAAGGTAAGTGGATACTAACGGGTGGCCTCGGCGGCATGGGTGGCGCGCAGCCGCTGGCGGCTGTGATGGCCGGGGCCTGCTGCCTTGCGGTGGAATGCGATGAAACCCGTGTGGATTTCCGCCTTCGCACCCGTTATGTCGATGCCAAGGCCCACACGCTGGATGAAGCGCTGGCGTTGATTGACCAGTGGACCAAGGCAGGCGAAGCCAAATCCGTGGGCCTGATTGGCAATGCTGCCGATATTTTCCCGGAACTGGTGAAACGTGGTGTGCGTCCCGATATTGTCACCGACCAGACCTCGGCCCACGACCCGATCAATGGTTATCTGCCCTCCGGCTGGACGGTGGCCGAGTGGCGCGCGAAGCAGGAGAGTGATCCGAAGGCCGTGGAGCGTGCCGCCCGTGCCTCGATGAAAGTGCATGTCGCCGCCATGGTCGATTTCTGGAACGTGGGCGTGCCGACGCTGGATTACGGCAACAATATCCGCCAGGTTGCCAAGGAGGAAGGGCTGGAAAATGCCTTTGCCTTCCCCGGCTTTGTGCCTGCCTATATCCGTCCGTTGTTTTGCCGGGGCATTGGTCCGTTCCGCTGGGCTGCCCTTTCGGGTGATCCGGAGGATATTTACAAGACCGATGCCAAGGTGAAGGAATTGCTGCCCGACAACAAACATCTGCACAATTGGCTAGATATGGCGCGCGAGCGCATTGCCTTTCAGGGCCTGCCCGCCCGCATCTGCTGGGTGGGTCTGGGTGATCGCCACAAACTGGGTCTTGCCTTCAACGAAATGGTGCGCAGTGGCGAGCTAAAGGCTCCCGTGGTGATTGGCCGTGACCATCTGGATAGCGGCTCCGTTGCCTCGCCCAACCGCGAAACCGAAGCGATGAAGGATGGCTCGGATGCCGTGTCTGACTGGCCTTTGCTGAACGCGCTGCTCAATTGCGCCTCGGGTGCCACATGGGTATCGCTGCACCATGGCGGCGGGGTTGGCATGGGGTTTAGCCAGCATTCCGGCATGGTGATCTGCGCCGATGGCAGTGATGATGCAGCACGGCGCTTGGAGCGGGTGTTGTGGAACGACCCGGCCACGGGCGTCATGCGCCATGCCGATGCGGGCTATGACATAGCGCTGGATTGCGCCAAGGAAAAAGGCCTGCGCCTGCCCGGCATTCTGGGCAATTGAGATGCAGATTCTGCGTCGGGAAGACTATCGCCGCATGCCCTGGAAGAACGGCCAGGGCATGACAGAGGAAATCCTGATTTTTCCGCCTGACAGTGGCCTTGGGGATTTCGATTACCGGCTGTCCATCGCCCATGTCGGCGCGAACGGCCCTTTTTCGACCTTTCCCGGTGTGGATCGCAGCATTGCATTGTTGGAAGGTGACGGCATGGTTCTGTCATTACCGGACGGCCAAGATGTGACACTCAAACAAGGCAGTGAGCCCCTCGCCTTTTCTGGCGATTTGGCCGTTTCCAGTCGCAATCTTGGCAGCAAAACCATTGATCTCAATATCATGACCCGGCGCAGCCACTTTCGCCACAGCATGCAACGGGGCAATCTGGAAGTGCTGCACGGCCAAGTGATCACGACCACAATCACAACACTGGCCGTTTTCAACAGTGATGCCACTGTCATTGCCAATGGACAAACCATTTCCCTGCGCCGTTTCGATACCCTGGTGTTTTCGCCAGGAGATCCACTGGACCTGACACTAACGGCGCAGTGCGATCTCCTCACCGTGACGCTAGACGCAGGGTATCAAAGCTGAAGAAGATTGTTCCTTCTGCGACACAGAACCTTAACCTGGCAAGAATTTTAGGATAGTTCTCGTGGAGAATGAACACTTGAAGCCTTGAGGCATCAGGGATAGCGATGATCCTCAATATGTGGATGCATCAGCATCTTCGATGTATTCCGACCAGAGAACCCATGCGGACAAAAAGCGAGACGAAACGACGCCAGATCCTGACGATTGCCGGGAATCTGTTCCGGGAACACGGATTTGGCGCCGTTAATATGGCGCAGATCGCGGCCTCGGTCGGCGGATCGAAATCGACCCTTTACAATCATTTCCCCTCCAAGGAAGCCTTGTTCGAAGCCTATGTGATTGAAGCAGGGCGCGAACCCTTTGCAGCTCTGGCCGATAGCAATCAGGCTGGCGACAATGTGGAAAAATCGCTGACGGCCTATGCGCGCGCCTACCTGCGGCTACTGCTTTCGCCGGAAGTTCTCGCCATCAACCGGCTGGTGATTGCCGAAGCGCCACGTTTTCAAGAGCTTGGCAGGATCTTCTATCAGAATGGACCCCGGGCCACGCTGGACCAGATCGAAAAAAAGCTGGAGCATCTGGTCGAACGCCAGGCGCTCGCCATCCCGGATATCGCAATGGCGGCCTTACAGTTCAAGGCAGTGGCCGAGGCGGGTATTTATGAACACTGCCTCTGGGGCCTGATTGATCGTCCAAATGACGCCCAAATCGAGACCGCAGCGAAAAATGCCTCCACCACCATCCTGACGCTTTATGGCCGCTGAAATGCTGGCCGATCGCTCTTAACGACAGCATCATGCGTTTTATGAAACGTCTGATGCTGTCGTGTCCGTGCGATAAACGAAGCGCCTTCGGTCAGAAGGGATATTGCAGGGGAATGCTTTGGGTGGTGATCAGGTGATCACAGGTGAATTCCGCGATGACCCAATCGCTGTTGAAACGCCCGATACCACTATTCTTTTCACCACCAAACATGGCATTGGGACTATCGGCAACGGAAATATCGTTGATATGGGTCATGCCGGCATGGATGCGCTTGGCAAACCGCAGGCCACGCCCTTCATCGCGTGTGAAAACCGCACTGGAAAGTCCGAATTCGGTCTGGTTGGCGAGTTTCAGCGCGTCCTCCTCACCATGAGCCTTGATGATCGGAACAACGGGGCCAAACAGTTCACTTTGGGCCAGCGTCGAGTTGTTATCGACATCAATAAACACATGCGGCGGCAGGACCAGGCCTTGCGGCTCACCACCCAATGCCAGATGAAGGCCGGAGGCCTTGGCTTCATTAATTTTTGCCAGGATACCGTCAAGCTGGCGCTTGCTGATGATCGGACCGATATTGGTGCCGATCAGACTGGGATCACCATAGGTAAGCTTGGAGGCACGCTCAATGAATCGCGTGACAAACTCGTCATAGATCGAGGCATCGACGATGATCCGGTTGGTGCTCATGCAGATCTGGCCCTGGTGCAGGAAACGGCCAAAGAGCGCGCCCCGGACGGCCAGATCGAGATCCGCATCATCAAGCACGACGCAAGGCGCATTACCGCCAAGTTCAAGCCCCACCCGTTTCAAGGTTGAGCCCTGCATGGCAAGCTGCCCGATATGACGACCGACGCGTGCCGATCCCGTGAAGGAAATGAATTTCGGCACGGGATGCAGCGTGAACATGTCGCCGATTACCCCGGCAAGGCCGACGACCACATTCAGGAGGCCGCCCGGCAGGCCAGCCTCTTCATAAATCTTGGCAATCATCAAACCGCCGCTGATCGGGGTCTCTTCCGCCGGCTTGACAACCACCGCATTGCCGAGCGCCAGCGCCGGTGCGATCGACCGATGTGATAGATGCATCGGCATGTTCCAGGGGCTGATAACGCCGATGACACCGAGAGGAGCGCGATGCACCCGCACATCCTTTCCCGGCACTTCGCTGGGGATAATCCGGCCCTGGACGCGCGATGGCATGCCGGACACTTCCAGCATCATATCGCGCACCGAGGCCCATTCAATCTCGGCCTTGATGCGTGTGCTGCCGGATTCGGCGATGATCATATCGACGATTTCAGCATGCCGTTGTTCAACGATCTGCGCCGCACGCAGAAAGACATCCCTCTTTACACTGGCGGGCCTATCTGCCCAATCGCGCTGCGCCGCTTCGGCAGCCAAATAGGCAGCATCAAGATCCTCTACTGAGGCCAGTGCGATTTCAGCAATCCTCTCCCCGGAATAGGGATTGTTGACGTTAAGGACGTCACCTGCGGCGCCAGGACGCCAAATGCCGCCAATATACTGGCCGCTGTAAACGCCATAGGATTCCGACCGAGCGATCGCGTTCATTGTTTTTCTCCACAATTGGAATTCAAAGGGATGCGTGGGGAACCAGGACCGGATCCCGCTTCAGGAGGGTCGAGAAGACCGAATGATGGTGCTCCCAGTTTTCAGGAGCCGCCTTTAGCGCCTCGAGTGCAAAATCGACATAGCGCCTGTCGAGCGAGGCGATGTCATCGCGCCCGCGCCGCTCCAGAAGACGGCCAAGCATGGTCACAAGGCAGAGAAGCAGAAACACGTCCCGGCTGGTTTCTGAAGGCGCAACAAGCCGCAGACTTCCCATGCGCAGGATGCGCTGGATCATTCTGAAGCGGCGTTGCAGCACCTGTTCATGGCTTGCAAGCCGGGCCGTGACCTCAAGATCCTCCGTCAAACGGTTGCGCAGCACTGTCAGCACCAGCCGGTGATTGACCGGAAAAACAAACCGGAAGGCGAGTGCCGCCGCCGCCACGCCCGCCACCATCGCCAAGGTCTGTTCGACCGCAAGCCAGGGCGATACCGCCACCGGAAAAACCGGCTGGGCGGCGAGCAGAAAGGACATGTTGCCATCGATGGCCGCTTTGGCGGTTTTCGGACGCGACATGGCATAGGCGCCCACTGCCAGGAAGGGCGCCACCATCAACAGCATGTCCAGCGAATTTTCCGCATGCGGCAGCAGAAAGATCCGCGAGAACATGCCAAGCGTTGCGCCGCACAGCGTCCCCTTCAATGCCTCACCAACCGCGAGCTGAGGGGCTTCATGGCTTGAAAACAGCGTCACGAATACGGCAGCCGTCATGAGCATGACCGGACCCAGTGACCAGCCGGTAAGCTTCCAGACCAGGGCCACGGCGCTGAGCGCAAGAAAAGTCCGGCAAAAGGCAATTGCTGCCGCCCTTTTGTCCGAGATACGCAAGGCATTGAGGTCCAGCAGGCGATTGACCGGCTGGACAGCGGAAAGCTCACCCAAATAATTGATCGCAGCGGTCACGGCTGCGGACAATTGCGGGGCATGGTCGCCAATTGCCGTGACGGCAGCGTGGGCAGCCTCGATATCACCACGCCCAAGCGCCTGATCGACGACGGCCAATGTGTCGGCGGTCTTTTCCGCCCTCACCTGCGGTTCCTCGAGTTGGCGGGCAGTCATCGCTTCAGTGACAAGAATGGTCGAGGCGGCGGCAATGTGACGGGCGAACCGGGCGCGCTGGTGCCCTGTGAGCGAGCCCGCGGCCAATGTATCGAGATCGGCGTCCATTTGGACCACCGCAGAGAAGAACTGTTGCACGGGTTCACCCACAGTCTCTTCACGGGTTTTCAGCAAGGTCGCCGAAAGCGACAGAGCCTGACGCAGAAGTGCCAGCGAGCGGGTATGAACCATGTCCTTGGTCGCCCCCGGCGCGAAAAGCACCGTGGCGACAAGCGAAGCCACCACGCCGATCAGGGTACAGGCGATCCGTGACCAGGCAAGTTCATGGCCAAGCTGGGGCTCGATCAGACCCGACATGGTAACGACGGCAGCGGTATAGCCAGCCAGCAAAAGCCCATAGGACCGGAAGTGGCGAAAGAACGACCCAGCCGCGGCACACAGCGCAACCCAGCAAATCAGCACCGACAGCTGCAGGCCAGGTGCAGCGCTCAATTGCCAAAGCATTAGAAAACCGACAAGTGCCCCGATGATAGTGCCAACCAGACGCGCCAGCCCCCGCTCGACCACCAGGCCACGGGTGGGCTGGGCGACCAGCCACACAGTCATTGCCGCCCAATAGGGATGGTGAATTTGCAGCAAAGTGGCCAGCGCCATGGCAAGAATAGCGGCAATGGTGGTGCGCAAGGCAAAGCTGACGCTGGGGCCTTTTAAGAAAACAAATCGACGCCGCCACCGGTTTACATCACCACATGTTGTGTTTTTTGTCGCTGGGGACATGCGGTCGGTTCTCTTCAAGGGTGGCAGGGGGCCGAAGATCCACCAGGCAAGACTGGGTTCAGCTTGGACTGCCTATTTGATAAAAGCGGCATGCCAGCCGGTCCTGGCGAGATTTCCTGATGACAACGCGCCCTTGCGAAGATGCAGGAAATGCGTTTGCAAATATCTCACGTTTTTTTCTGCATTTGACATATTCTCAATGTTTTCAAGGCGCGGATACGTGAGCAACTTCGCCTTGAGATCCGGGCATCGGGCTGAAAATCGTTTACGGCTTTCAGCCCGATACTTTCCTTCAGGCGACGTCAAACCGCCTTCAGCTGATCGCCCGGCACCCAATTGCCGTGCAACGACATGCGCAGACGCATCGGCAGCTTGATAGTCGCAATCGGACCGTCGGACAGATGTTGCGCATCCAGCACGAGGAGATCCGTGGCGCGCTCCGCCAACCGATTAACCAGACCGATAACATAGCCATCGCCTTCAGGCGCATCCGGCCGGCGCGGCACGAAGATCGGCTCCTGGAAACAGGACTGGTCATCTGCAAACCAGAGCTGGGTCTTTCCGGTTGCAATATCCAGATGGGCCAGCTGGTTGAAGAACTGAAACGGACGCGGACCGATCCGGGCTTCATCAAAGGGCTTGGTGGGATCCATGGCGATCACAAAGCCATGGCGATATTGCCGGCCGCAATAGCGGTCGTCGCTGCGGGGAAACTCACACGCGAAACTAGTGAGCGGCTTCACTTCGATATTGTTGCCGTTCGACCGCATGTCGAAAGTCCAGCGCATCATCTGTGACGACAGGGTTTCCGGCGGCGGCACCGTGCCATCCGATTGCGGGAAGAAATAGAAGATATTGCCTGATGTAACGGGCATATCGACAAAGATCCTGCCGCCGTCATCGAAGGCGTTCAGCGTGTGGCCCTGGAAGCCGTTGGGCGCCTTGAACCAACGAACATCACGTCCGTCGCCATCCCTGCGCAGAATGCCGAACAGCTGATCCAGACCCGGCTGCCACTGGAAGTGCTTGCCGCCCTGCTTCATCCGCTCCAGATCCGCCGTCAACGGCATCAGCGGGAAAATCACGAAATGCTCCGTGACCGCGAAATCATGGATCATTGCGGCATAAGGTGCAGTGATCCACACTTCACGCTTCATCCGGCCATGCTTGTCGATCTCGTAATAGACGATGTCGGGGGTCGCCTCGCCTTTGGCCTCGTAGCCGAAACACAGCAGATCGCCGGTTTCAGGGTCAAATTTCGGATGGGCCGTGAAGGTCGCGCTGGTCAACTGACCATCGAAATCATAAAGACCGATGGTTTCAAGCGTGATCGGGTCGAGGGCATAAGGTGGGCTATCCTCCTTCAGCGCCAGCAGCTTGCCATTGTGAACAACGACATTGGTATTGGCGGTGGAGTTGGAAATATCCTTGACGCTCGGATCATTGGTAAAGGGATTGCGATAGATCCCATGCAGGGAGGCGCGGGCGTCGCGCTGAGCCTTCAATCGCTCGGTCATCACGTAACGACGCTGAAAATCCACATGGCCGTTCTTGAACCGGAAGGCGCTGACAGCGCCATCGCCATTGAAGAAAATGTCCTCTCCAAGCATTGGGGGATATTGCGGGTCGGGAGCAACCTGAAAGAACGTGCCGTCGATCTCCTCGGGCACCTTGCCCTCCACTTCGAGATCATAAACCTGGCCTTCAAAACGGGCCGGCTTATAGAGCGATCCAGTAAATTCAGGCTTATTTGGAAATGGGACTGTCATCGGATTGACCTTTCATAACCGTACGATATTGTACATATACAGCCATGTGACAGACGTCAAGTTATAAACGTACATCCCAGTACGATTTCAGGAGGCGCCATGCGTGTCAGAACCCAGGCCAAGCGCCAGGCCATTGTCGACATCGCCGGGTCGATGTTTCTTCGCCATGGCTATGCCCAGGTATCGATGGCGGCGGTGGCGGCAGAAGTCGGCGGATCCAAGGGAACGCTCTACGGCTATTTCCCAAGCAAGGCGGATCTGTTTGCTGCTTTTGTCGTCCAGGCGGGTGAAGATGCCTTTGCCCCTTTGATGGACGCCATCGACAAGGAGCAGGACGCGGCGAATACGCTGAAAGCACTCGGAATGAATTATCTAAGGCTGCTGCTGCGCCCTAAGATCATCGCAATTACCCGGCTGGTGGTGTCGGAAGCAGGCAGGGCCACTGATCTCAGCGCGATTTACTTCGACATCGGTCCGCGCCGGGTGCTGGACCGCTTCATACAGATTTTCGAGACGATGAAGATGTCAGGTAAACTTGTCCCACCCGATAGCGCGCAGGCGGCGCGGGAATTCAAGGCGCTGTGCGAGGCCGGTCTTTATGAACCTGTGCTGCTTGGTGTAGCCGGTATTCCGAGCGAACGCGACATGGAGGCCAATGTCGCAGTCACGGTCGATATTATGTGCACGAGGTATGGACCGACAAAATCGCGGCGGCGACCGAAAGCCCCTGCAAAACAGTCATCGACCACCCGGGTGACACGCAGGAAACCGCCACCGGAGGATGATCCGTTATCCGAAAAGGCTCACCACGAGCAACCCTATAGAGTTTGATATATATCAAGCACTTGACTTGTTTTCATGGGGAATATCAGGCGTCATTTTCAATGAATCCTGATATAACTCCCCTCAAAATTAATCCGTCAAACTGCGAACGCCGGAGGCCGTACCAACAGGGGTTGCGATCAATTGCATGAACTTCATGAAATCGACCGTTGGATGACGCGACGCATAGATGACATCGCGGCTCTTGATCGGGAAACTCTGGCCGACAATCAGGCTATCGGGTGAACGCATGTTGAACCGGTAGACGATCGGGTATCGGCCATCCTTACTCGCCACCATGCCCTTGGACTGCAATTCGTGGAACCGCTTGGCACCCAGAATATCCATGACGATTTCCGGCTCCTCGTAGCGGAACACGAAATAGCCTTCCGCATCCACCTGGCTGTCGGAACCGCCGCCGCCAAGCGCAATGGCTTCAAGGAGGTTCAGATCATTGGCGCCGAAGGGTACCCGGCCATTCTTCTGGACTTCACCCAGAATGGTGAAGGTGCGGGGATCGTGGGTGACATAGATCTGGTCGCGCGGCTCGACATAAATGTTTTCACGCGGATTTTCGATCAGCGACTTCAAAAGCACGCTGGCGGATTTGGTGCCGCGTACCAGGGTTACGTAGGATTCGTAGGGTTCGCTGGAAGCCCCGCCAGCCCGTGCGATCACCTCGGTGAGCTTGTCTCCGGCCAGCGTCAGCTCCACATTCGAAGGCTTGCCGACGGAGCCGGAAACCGTGACGGAACGCGAGGCGGTGCCCGCTGCCGTGACAAGGACATCAGGCTCAACCGCTTTATTGACCAGTTTGGCCAGAATAGCCTTGCGTGCTTCTTCCTGGGTCTTGCCGGCAAGAACGATTTGTCCGACATAAGGAATGGTGCCGGTTCCGTCCGGCTGGATCACCACATCGATGGTTGTCTGCTTGGACTGGCTCGTAGAAAATAGCCCGTCCGATCCCGCCTCGAAAATGCTGATCTTCAACTGATCGCCAATCCCGATCACCACCCGACCAGCCCGCCCGCCAATGCCGAACCGGCGGCTGAACATCGAATTGGAAAAACCGGAAACCGTGCGAGCAGTCCGCTGATCGACATCTACGACATCGAAAACCGATGCATTGGGCCTGTTTAGCTCCTGCCTTGACTTACCTGCCTGGCTCTCGATCTGCGAGGAAAGCGGCCCTGAGGCCGGTAGAGTATCGCATGCTGCAAGACCCGCAGTAACAAAAACTGCGACAACCTTTTTCAACGGGTAACTCTCCACTCGCACAACTCCTTGGCGCTTCCACAGTGCGACTGCCATCGCAGACGGTGGGCGCAACAAACTACTAGCGACCTTCTACGGTCGTTTCAAGATACCCTCTCTACGCTGACACTATTCAAACAATCTTAACGAATTCTCACCCATCGGCTTTCAACAGGAAATGCATGACAAAGATTGTTCCGTAAAGACGCAGACGGCATAGCAAGGTAAACTTTCCCCGGCCTGATCCTGGCCGCGCCGCGACCACAGCGACATCAACGCTGTTGGAGAGTGTCGGAACGGCCCGGCAGTTCCCCCTCGATCAAAGGTCGCAGCGGGATCAACTGAGCGGCAATGAAATCCATGAACACACGAATACGGGGCGAATGCCGCAGGTCCTGATGGGTCAACAGCCAAAGGCTGGCGGAATAATCAGGAATGGTCGGCGAAAGCCGAACCAGGGCGGGGCGTACGTCGCCGATGAAACAGGGAATATGGCCGATGCCGATGCCTGCCTCAACCGCGTCGGCCAATGCCAGCACAGAATTGGCGCGGTAGCGCAGCTGTTTTGGCGCCAGCTGCTGCTTGGCCGCCTTGACCACTTTCAACCCCGCCATGTCTTCGCCTAGGCAGGCCCAGTGAGCGGCATTGAGTTCTGCCGGCTTAGGGGCGGATGCGGCGGCAAAATCCTGGCCGCGACCGTAGAGTGCCCAGGCGATCAGGCCGATGCGCCGCCCGACAAGCATGTCCGGCGGATTGTCCGTGGCGCGGATGGCAATATCAGCATCCCGCCGCGAAAGGTTCAAAGCATTATTGCCGATCACCACATCCAGCTGAATGTCAGGATAGGCCTGCTGGAAGCGGGCAAACAAGGGCGTCAGCAAATAGACCAGCAGACTGTCAGCCGTCGTCACCCGGATTTCACCGGCCGGCGCAATCTCCCGGCCCTGCAGGCGGCGCTCCAGCTGCGCGACCTCCGCCTCGATCCGCTCGGCAGTACGCACCGCTTCTTCCCCGGTCGGCGTCAGTGCATAGCCGGAGCGCCTGCGCTCAAACAGCGGCACACCCAGCGCCTCTTCCAGGGCGCCCAGCCTGCGGAAAACCGTGGAATGATCAATCCCCAGCGCCGCAGCTGCCCCAGCCATGCCCAATGCCTGGGCGATAGCCTTGACGAGCCGCAGATCGTCCCAGGCCAAGGATTTTGCTGCCCGCATGATAAGCCTCCGCGTTTATTTCCAGAATGCATTCTGGTTTCTTACAGCGCAAAGTCAAGTTTGCATGAATGCAAGCAAAACCAGCTGCAATCCGAACGCCAAGCGCCTATCTCTTGGTCATCGAAAGCGCCGCATCATTGCCGACATCGGGAACCGAAGTCCAATCCTGCACCCGCTTTCACGGCCCAGAGAACCGAAACGCGGCAATCCAAGCCGCCCGGCTCAATGCTGACCAAGCAAAGGAGAGTTCCATGGCACACGGCATTCATCACGTCACAGCTATTGCTGGCCCAGCGCGCCGCAATCTCGATTTCTACACCCGAGTTCTCGGCCAGCGCTTCGTCAAGAAGACTGTAAATTTCGACGATCCCGGCACCTATCACTTCTATTTCGGCGATGAGGCAGGCAATCCGGGCACGATCATGACCTTCTTCCCCTGGGAACACGCCGCACCGGGCCGCCTCGGCATCGGTGAAACCCAGGAAACCGGTTACCGGGTTCCCAAATCCTCCCTGGGGTTCTGGGCGCACCGTTTTATCGAACAGGGCGTCGTGCATGAAAAGCTCGAACAGCGCTTTGGCCAGACAGTCCTGCCCTTCAAGGATCCGGATGGGATGCGACTTGCCCTGGTCGGCATTGAAGACATCGAACACGAAGCCGCCTGGGCTGCACCGGGCATTCCTTCGGAGCACGCGCTGCGGGGATTTCACGGGGTGACGCTGCTGCTGGACAAGATTGACGCAACGGCTGCTGTCCTGACCGATGTGTTCGGCTTTGAACAGCAGGGCAAGGAAGGCTATGTCACCCGGTATCATGTGCCTGGCACGGAGATCGGTGGGGTTGTGGACCTGCGCGCCGCCGGTGAATTTCTGCCCGCCCGGCCAGGTGCTGGCTCGGTGCACCACGTTGCCTTCAGAGCGAAGGACGATGCAGAACAGGCGGAAATGGCCGAAAAACTGCGTAAGAATCACCGCTTGCAGACAACGGAACAGAAAGACCGGGACTATTTCCGCTCGATCTATTTCCGTTCTCCGGGTGGCGTGTTGTTCGAAATCGCCACGCTCGACCCCGGCTTTGCCGTCGATGAACCGGCAGAAAGCCTGGGTCAGGCCTTGAAGCTGCCGAAGGGCCTTGAAGGCTTCCGGGGCCGGATTGAGGGCATGTTGCCGGATATCAGCCCCCTTGGCGAGACCAAGCAGGCTTAGTCAGAATGCTACAAAATGCGGCGCGCTTGCGAAACGCGCCGCCAAAACAATGTCGCAACGCGCTGGCTTTGCTGCATAATTTCGTCGAGGCCAAGGTCCTTATTTTGCAGTAGGCAGCACAGGAGAGATCCGACATGACCCAATCCCCCATCTCGTCGTTTATCCATCAGTTTGTTCCGGCAACGGTGCCAAACCTTTCGCCCTTGCTTTTGCTGCATGGAACAGGCGGCAACGAAAATGATCTCTTGTCGCTTGGCGCTGCCCTTTCACCGGGTGCGGCTCTCCTATCACCCCGTGGACAAGTCCTGGAACACGGCATGCCACGCTTCTTCAGACGGTTGGCGGAAGGTGTGTTCGATGAAGATGACCTGCGGGTGCGGGCAGCGGATCTGGCCGGCTTCATAAAGGAGGCCCGTGCGGCTCATAACCTGGCAGCCCCGGTCGCCGTCGGTTTCTCCAATGGCGCCAATATTGCCGCGGCTCTGCTGTTGCTGCATCGCCAGGCCTTGGCTGGTGCGGTACTGTTGCGGGCCATGACCCCGTTTAAATCGCCGCCGGTGGTGCATGACACTGCCGATGGCGTGCCAGTTCTCATCCTATCTGGAGCGATGGATCCAATCGTTCCCGCAGACAATGCAGAACGATTGGTCGGCTCGCTTCAAGCTGTGGGCCATACGGTCAGCCACGAAATCCTGCCGTCGGGGCATAATCTCACTCAACTCGATCTATCAATCAGCAAGCAGTTCCTCGACACGAATTTCGCGCCGGCTGCTACCACCTGATATGACGGGTGTTTTGGGCCGCGGATAAAATACGGCATCTCCGTCCAAAGCCGTTTACAGCTGACCAGCGCGTTTGGTTGCGGGCTTTGCCTTGACGGCTGTCTGCATTTTTTCTGCCTCCAAGGCATGCCTTAATTCGCGCAGCCGCAAGGTCTTTTCCTTCTGCCGCTCGAGGGCAGCGAGATGTTCATCCATCGCCTGCTGCCCTTCCTGCTGCTTCACCAGTTTTTCCTGGGCACGAACAGCGCGGCGCTCAACCAGATCCTCATCTTGATCAGTCAATGTAAAATCCCTTTGCTTAGAGTTTGACGTAGCCGTGAGCAGAAGACATTGGACCCCCGTCAGGTTCAGAGAGTACGTGACAGATCCAGCTGTTCTACGGTCAATGGAAATCCGCCGCGGTCAAAAGATACATGTTGTTGCCGCCTTTTTTTCCATAGGCTTTTCTCGCAACATCCAGAATAGACCCGCGAAGATTGTCGAATGCCGCAAGGAAGTCGTGCTCTCCGACAATGACCTTGGCCATCGCCTTGGATATCGCATCAAGTTCTACGAAAAACCGGATTTCAAACATGCCGTCGTAACCAAGAAACCGGATGCGGTGTCCCTTCTCATCGAAACTGCGGCTACTATTCGGGAAGGTTAAAGCCATCGCATTATTCTCGCTCGCATGTTTCAAAGAAAAGAGGTCATTATCGGATTCCTGAAGTGAAAAAAGGCACCTAAGGTTCCACGACTGCATGCATTTCTCAAATCGAACGCCAAGAAACTTCGCGATCAAATCTCAGTAGCCATGCCCAATCGTCACAACAGTCTTTCACCGCCATCTGCCGACTTGCTACGTTTCTGCCGTTTTTCGGTTTTTGCCGGCTCGGGCTGCTGCTCAGGCGCGGTCTCATTTGAAACGGCCTTTACGGCTGGCGTTTTTGCCGGTGCGGCATCATCGGTAATGGTGGTGAAGCGAATCATGGCTTAGTCCTTCGAATGAACGGGCTTGAGCAAAGGGATACGGTCAGGAAATCGACTGTCGATTATGACTGTGGCTGCACGATTGCCTAAATCCAACGTAATTCAGGACCATTATGCAGCATCTTTAAAGCGTTACGGCGTCTTGTGTGCTTTGGCAAAACACGGGTGGCGACTTCTAAAATCCACGCCTGCAAAAGAAAGCACAGCGCAAAGACAGAATCCTGCAAGCAAGGCAGCCGATCATTCATATATGATGCAGTAGCGCTTCTTTTACAACGGCTACAGCGCCGTTGTTTTTTAGATATTGCGGGCGCTCGAGGTTCCATCACCATAATAACGCACGACACTTGAGCGTGTCACCGGAATGGCGCGGCGCTGAACAAGCTTGCCCAGCATGAAATAAAGCAGGAATGAGCCGATCTGATAGGCGAAGATAATATCGATTTCCACGAAAGCCCGCTCGACCAACAGCATGGCGAGACCGAACAGCACGCCGGCCTCTGGATCTCGGGCATTGACGAGCAGACGTTTGAGATTGCCGATCAATGCGACGACCAACATCGCAACCAGCAGAACGAGGCCGATAATCCCCGTCTCAACAGCGGTTTCGATGAAGGTATTGTGAAAATGAAACCCGGCCCGGGTTGGGATGTAGAACTCATCCCATAGCCGCTCCGCCTCGGAAAAGCCCTGGACCCAATAGGCCTGGTAACCGACGCCAAAAATCGGATTCGCCAGGGCCGCCGCTATGCCCTGCTGCCAAAGATAGGTTCGCCCCGTCAGGGTCGAATCCTTTCCGAACGCTCCCAGGATCAAATCGACGCCACCAGCATAAACGAACGCAGCCGCGCCAAGCCCGCCAAGCACGACGCCAGCCACTACCAGCACAATACGATGGCGCGGCGACAGAAGAATAACCGCTCTCAAGACCAGGGACGCACCGACCACCGCCATGACGGTAATGACCGATGTGGCCGATTCGGATGCAAACAGACAGTAAGCCGATAGCAAAGCCAGCCCAGCGGGCGGCAGCATCCATATGCTGCGTTCTTTCAGGATAATGATCGCAGCGAACGAAAAATACACGCCGAGGGAGGCATAGAAACCCAACTGGTTCTTTGACGAGAAAGCACCCACAAAGCTGAACGATCCGTCCAGGGGATCCAGGAAATAGGAGCCGAACAGCAGTGAATAGACCAGCACGATTCCTGTGCCGATCATGGATCCCCTCAGAAAGGACCTTATGCCCACCACACGCATGGCAATCAACGCACAGACGATATGCGAGAAATATTGCAACGAGGCCCTGACTGTCACCGGTGGCGCCGCCGACCAGAAGATCGATAGAATCGTCAGAATACTGAAGGCAAAGATCGGAAGGTACAGACCATAGTTACCGAGCACGCGCCGGTAATTCACAGCAATCAGCGGCAGCCAGACCCCGTAATAGGCCAGAATTGAAATCTGCCCGAAACGGGCAGAATAGGCAAAAACGAAATAGGAAAGCGCAATCGCCGTGACGGCATAGAGGCCATTGCGTTCCGGGTCGATCAGATGCGATTTGGCGATCCGCATCGACCGTTACCGCATGGCTGGCTGAGACAGCTTTACCGTAACCTTGATCACATCGCCGGGCGTCACCGAGGTATTTTCGTCGACAGCGATTTCGGTGGGCTTCCCATCCTTTTCGCGGACGATAGAATAAGCGACATTGGCTTCGCCATCGGCAGTCTTGGCACTGGCGCTTTCCGAAGATTGCAGCAGGGATTCGGCCATCAGGCCACGGCTGGTGGAAAGCTTCAACGCAATCTGGTCCAGCTCAGCTTCGGTATCCTGCAATTCCTGGGCAAGCTGTGCATCCCAATCGTTGCGCGTCGTGGTCTCGTCCTGCTGGGCCTTGTTCAGATCCTGCTTGGCCTTCAGCGTGTTGGTATCGATATCCAGAAGTGCCGACTGCAAATCCGACACCTGCTGCTCGACCGCCAAACGACGCGAACTCAGCGCCAGGCCCTGCTCGCTCAAGCTATTGACCTTGTCGCGGTCTTCCTGAACCATCGTCAACTGACGGGTCTGGGTTTCTGACTTCTTGCCAAGAGCCTCGATTTCAGCCGCAAGCAAAGTCTTAAGGTCGGCAAGGGATGACAACTGAACCTTGAGCTTGGCGGTTTGGGAATTCATCAAGGCCGCTTCCGACTCAACCAGCTGGTTGATGTCGGGAATGGATTTCAATTCCTCGGGAATTTCTATCGTCTCTTTTTCATTCATTTCCGCAAGAACGCGCACACGACGGACCAACAAACGGTTGCGTTGGGAGACCAAAACGGCGCCATCCCCCTGTGCCTGAAGGAAATCACGCGCAAAACGCTGGCCAGCATCGGCGCGCTTCAAGCCGCCTGCGACACTGAGCGCCTTCAACACAGTCATACCCGGTGCATAGGGATATTCACCCGGCGACTGAACTGCACCAGCCATGTAGACGGGGCGATACTCGGAAATTTCAACCGATGCGGACGGTCGATCACTGAGACCGAACAATTGTTGCATCTTTTTGCCGATCTCATCGGCAACGTCGGCAGTGGTCTTGCCCGAGGCCGGCAACTCGCCAATGAAGGGCAGAGACACCTGGCCCGCAGCGCCGACAGAATAGTCGCCACTGACGGCGGCCCAGTCCCGTACGGCGCCCTCGGCCGTCTGCCATTCCGCCACCCGAACGCGGATCTTGTCCATTACACCCAGACGATAGTCATCTGCCAATGCCAATCCCGGCACAGCCAAGGACAGGCAAAGCGCGATTGCTGCAACGTTCAAGGTCGTAATGCGCGTGGATGACCGAAATCCTCCAGCAAATCCGTAAGCCTTCATGGCAAATCCTATGCGTATTCAATAAAAATGCGGCTGGTCTAAACGTCATTTCGGGCAGCAGCCTTCTGGCTCCGCCCTTATGACATTCTTTAGATTTTAGTAGCTGCCGCGAGACAGGCACACGGCCGGAACGGTACGGACCATGATGAGGACATCTCTGGCAAGCGACCATGTCTTAACATATTGCGTGTCCATAGCCACCCGCGTTTCATAGGAAACATCGTTGCGACCGCTCACCTGCCAGAGACCAGTCAGGCCAGGGCGGGTTTGCAGATAAAATGCAGCGGCACTATCGTACATTTCCAGCTCGTCCTCGACCACAGGCCGGGGTCCGACGATGCTCATCTCACCCTTTATGATGTTGAACAGCTGGGGCAGCTCGTCCAGGCTGAGCTTACGCAGCACAGAACCGATCGCCGTGACGCGGGGATCGTTTTGCAGCTTACGGGTGGCACGCCATTCTTCATAGGCTTCCGGATTGGCCCGCAGGTAATCCTGCAAAACCTTGTCGCCATTCTGCACCATGGTGCGAAACTTCATGCAATGAAATTGCTGGCCGTTATGTCCGATACGGCGATGGCCGTAAAACACACTGCCGCCATCGGTAAATTTCACCATGGCTGCAATCATCAAGAACATCGGGCTGAACATAATCAGCGCCATCGTGGCGATGAAAATATCAAACCCTCTCTTGGCAAGACCACCAACCGGCTGGGTACCGGATGCGGCGGTCGTAAAAAACGGCGAACTGGCCGATCTTGTCGCGGACTTCATAGAGGTAACTCCATTTACGTGGGCGATTGGTCGGGTCCCGACGGGACGCGTCCGTGGTCATTGATCCCTAGTGTGTGGTGATAATTTGTCCTTCGCAATACCCTTTGCAGAAAACCTTCCAGAGGATGGAATGATAGCAATTAGAATATGTGTCTTTCCTGCACTACATTTTAAGTATTTAATGTCCCGTTGTGACACTTAGGTTTCCATTTTTGGATATTTTGCAATGAAAATCCTTTAACCTTCCCGCAAATGGAATGTTTTTTACTTATAATATAAATGCGGACTCCTGGAAGTTTCATAAATTCGTCATGTGAAATGAAGGAAAGAGGGTCAGGTTGATGTCCCCCGACATGGATATTGCATTGCATCATTATGGTGCGACGCATATAGGTTTAAAACAATATCCTAATATTGTAACAATTCGTGATTGAATTGGGTAAAGATTTAATGAATTCAGAAAGGCGAAATATAGGTTTTCAGCCCGATCGCCGCCTCTCCTTCGACAATGCATTCCCTATTCCAACACGCAATGACCTTTATCGAAGTGCCGTCGCAAGCCAAGGAAATAGTTAGTAATTCCCTAAAGCGGCCAGAAAAATTGACTGATTTTTGTAACGGTCCTGCAAGCCATTTGCTCTATCATCATGACAAGATCGCAGCCAAAGGCCCGTAAAAACATGAAGATTGAAAGAATGAGGCAAGGTGCCTATATTCAATTTGCCTCTGAGGAGAAGGCAATGGCTATGATCTCAAGATCAATGTACCGGGGGGAGGCTCTAAATTATGCATGCGCCTAAGGTCTTCTTTAGCATGATTGGTGCACTGCTGGTGTTTGCAGTTGCGACTTATTTCCTGTCAGGCTCGCTTGCTGGCACGCTCATTAAAACAGTTTTGGCCGCCATTCTTTTGCAGGTTGGTTACTTCTGCGCTGTCGCTTATCTTGTTTTCCAGGAATCAAAGCGCCGCACGCAGGCGATGGGGACCAGCGACGCGACAGCCAGCAACGGCGCGATCCGCGCGCTTGGCGAGACGGGTCAAACCGCATTGCGCAACAACTAACCGGTCTTCTTTTCGCCTGGCCGCGTTTCAGCCAAAATCAAATGGCAAAGATTGCGCGAAAGCCGTTGACACGGCTCACTTCGCCAAGCATTTGTGTTTGAAAGCCGCGTTTGGCTTGGAAAACGGTTGATTTGGAGCAAGGCGATTAGAACCCCGGAAGACATCCACTGCCTTTCCGGTTCCTGCCGTAATGTAGGGGAAATTTTGCTTCGTCATCTGTTCTTATCAGAAACGCGCTACCTGCGCGTCAGATTAGAGTACGGGGGGCCGTAATGACGATGAATTCCACCGTATGCGTTATTATTGCCGCCAAAAACGCTAGCGCCACTGTGGCACGGGCGGTGCGTTCTGCCTTAGCGGAAGCCGAAACGCATGAAGTGGTCGTTGTCGATGATGGATCTGTGGATGGAACTGGTGCAGAAGCACTATCCGCCGATGACAACAGCGGTCGCTTGAAAATTATCCGTTTCGACCATAATCGCGGCCCAGCCGCCGCGCGCAACTGCGCCATTGAAGCATCGACGGCACCTTTGCTGGCTATTCTCGATGCAGATGATTTTTTCCTGCCAGGACGCTTCACCCAGATGATGGCTGAAGACCAGTGGGATTTTATTGCCGACAATATCGTTTTTGTAAAAGAGGAATGCGTTTCCCAGGTCAGTACCGGCGTCAAACGTTTCCGGCGTCAGGCCCGCCTTTTGGTGCTTGAGGATTTCATTGCCGGAAATATTTCCCAAAGAGGCGCGCAACGCGGGGAAATCGGCTTCCTAAAGCCAGTGATGCGGCGCGATTTTCTGGATCGCTGTGGCTTGCGGTATAATGAAAAGCTCCGCCTTGGTGAAGATTATGATCTTTACGCACGCGCACTTGTCGCTGGCGCACGCTACAAAATCATTCATAGCTGCGGCTATGGCGCCGTTGTTCGCCATGATTCGCTGAGCGGCAAACATCGCACCGAAGATCTCAAGCGGCTTTACGAAGCTGACCGCTCCATTCTTGCCAATCCAAACCTGACGCAGGAACAGAGGTCACTGTTGACCCAACATGAAAAGCACATTCGCGACCGCTACGAGTTGCGCCATTTTCTCGATTTAAAGAATAATCAGGGTGCATTTTCAGCCATCGCCTATGCCGTGAGCCATCCTATGGCCATACCGGCCATCATCGGCGGGATTGCAGCCGATAAGAAAGACGTGCTGATGGGCAATGGCCAACGCCCTCAATCTGCCCAGTCCTCGGGGCCTCTGCGCTATCTGTTGCCTGCCATAGCGGATGCCGACCAACGATAGAGTTTTCCAGGAAAAACATGCACGTACAGCGCTGTAACAAGTCATCTATGATGCGTTACGGCACCGCATAAATGAAAAATCTGCCCGGCTCAGAGTAAACCGGACAGACTTTCATACACCTGCATGATCAGGAAGCCGCGCCGATCCCATAATCACGACGGACGCCGTCAATAACCTCCAGGAACCGTGCTTTGCGCTCTTGCAAAACCGAATCCCGGCTCAGTTGCGGTTCTGCTTGGCCTGCCTTCCATAGATTAAGCATGGCTGGCCCTGCCAGGATCTGCTTGACGACGGTGCGCAATCCAGTTTGCTTCGGACCGCGTGCTTGTTCCAGAACCGCTGCATCCACAGCCAGATCATTTGGATTTTCTGGGGCTGGCTGGTGGTTTTTAAAGCTCATCCCCCAAAAGCTTTCACCCTTTATCTGCGCTTCAGCGCGGCTGGACAGTGGGACGCGCAGGGGTTTGTAAGTCACACCAAGAGTAGAAGCCCAATCGTTCCATTTGAAACTATTGATAGAAGCTGAGGTGCTGACCGCGACCCATGGAACGCGTAGAGCATCAGCAATGATCGCGCCATGCATCGATTCGGCGATAATCACCTCGGATTGCAGGATCTGACGAATAACCGCCTTTGCCTCGCCGCAGGGATCGATATAGGTGAGACCCACTTTGGGTACAATTGATGCCCAAACGCCCGCTACCGCCGATTCCCAGTGAGGAACGAAACTCTTTTTGTAGAGTTTTGGCAGCTTCTGGAATTCAGGCATGTCGGCCAGCATCACAGCCGGATCGATCACACCTTTTTCCGGCGGCAGACCAAGCGCCTTGGCAGTCAAAGGACCGCGCACGGACCTTATATCCCATTCTTCCGGTCGGCTCATATCCGGCAGGCTTCCATAGCCAAAACCGCTGCCGATCACCAGCTTATGCTGACCTTCCGGCAAAAGAGCGCGATTGAGAACAGTTCCGACGCCGACAAGCAACGTTTCCGGATGCACATCCCGAAAACCTGGCATGAGAAAATCCCATAACCAAAGGTTCAGGTCGTCACCAAAATTTCCATGGGCGGATTCCCAATAGTAAGGCTGCATGAATGTTCCTTTACGGGGCGAGGCAGACGCCCGATGAGAATGCATGATCACTGCATTTCAAGATACTTTTATATCAGCGGGAAAATTTACCAACCGCAAGGGCCAAAGCACTTTGCACGATGGCAGGATCCCGTCTCATCCATCGTAATAGCACGCCGAATTGCGGTAGCTTACGGCGTTTTACCATGCCCATCTGACCCCAGAGGGCATTTTTACGAGCGGTCTGCTTATAGTGCTGAATAAAGCTCAAGGCTTCAGGTTTATTTGAAAATCGCCGTTCAAGCGTATCAAGCGCCACCCAGGTATTCAACTGCTGCTGGAGAAAGGCGGGAGAACTTGAATCAATACTGTGGAAAATATTAATTCCTTCACCGCGCTCGGCTCCGGCGGCATCACACAAAATGACGCGCTTGGCTGCCAGCACACAATCACAGAAGAACAGCACATCTTCAGCAGCCAGCCGAAGCTCGGCTTCAAACCGGATTTTCTCAAACAGCGGGCGACCAATCACCATGCAGGACAGATGCAGGAAACTCCAGTTCTTCAGCATCACCACTGGCATTTCCGGCAATTCGAGCACCAGTGGCGTCTTTTGAAGCTCCACGGTTTTTTCGGTCTTCTTCAGCTCGGCAACGCTGAAATGATAGTAGAAATCATCTCCGCCGTGGATCGATGCCCAATAGCAATCCGCATTGAAGCGAGTCATGGCCTCATAGGCATTTTTCAGGTGGTCCGGCGCCCATTCATCGTCGGAATCCAGGAAGGCGGCGAAATCGCAATCGGCGGCAATTGCGTCGAGCCCGGTATTGCGGGCACCGCCCGGACCACCATTCTCCTGCTTGATCACCCGAATACGGGCACGTTGTGCCGGCTCCAGCGGCTGCAATTCCAAATCGATGGAATAGGGTGACTGGTCATCGACCACAATAATGTCGAAGTCCTGGAATGTCTGGGAAAAAATCGAGCCCAGCGCCCGTCTTAAAATTCCGGCTTCCTTCTGATAGAAGGGAATAATCACCGTCAGCTTCGCCATCTTTTTGCCCTGTCGTTTCTCAAGAAAGAGGTTCAGTTGCCTGTTATGTACCCTTGCGCTATCAGACTATGGTGCCTTGCACCATATTCCATGATGCAATCAGGTTCGCCATAGCGCTTGTGTTGTTTGCCACCCTGAAAGCAAAAACTCTCCATAACCATACAATTTTGGCGCTTTCCCACAAGCTTTTCGACCTGTAACCGCTCTTTCGCCCCCAGACCCAAGGATGTTTGCCCATGCCGCCAACCGTCAATGCGAAATCCGTAACCCGGAATGTCGGCTGGAGCGTCCTTTCCAAGACAGGCACTTTCGGGCTTAAATTTGTCACGGTCCCGATCCTGGCGCGCATTCTCACTCCCGATCAATTCGGTGCTGTCGCCGTTGCGCTAACCGTGGTGCAATTCCTGGCGATGATCGGCGGTGCGGGTTTCGGTGCAGCTTTGGTCATCCAGGAAAAGGAAGAGCCGGAGACGATCCATTCTGTTTTCTGGGCGAATTTGATCATTTCCTGCCTGATGGCAACCCTCCTTTACGTGTTTGCCGAACCGATTTCGGCCATGCTGGGGGCGGTCGAGGCCGCGCCGCTGGTGCGCATCATGGCGGTGCTCATTCCGCTGCAACTGACCGGAGACGTTGCCTATGCTCTCCTGGCCCGGCGAATGCAGTTCAGCCAGGACGCGCTGTGGAGCATGATTTCCGAATCAGCCGGCGCACTGATTGCGGTCGGCATGGCCTTGATGGGTTATGGGGTGATGGCGCTGGTGGCGCAATTGTTTTCCTCCTCCATCATCCGGCTTTGCGGGCTCTATTATGTATCCGGTTATGTCCCGGGCTTTGCCTTCAAGCCGCGTCGTATCCTGGCGCTCGGTCGCTTCAGCCTCGGCATGATGGGGTCGGAAATCGCCAATTTCATCACCTTCCAATCTCCCATGGTGGTGATTTCCCGCTATCTCGGCCTGTCGGATGCCGGCGCTTATTCCGCCGCCAACCGGTTTTCCAGCATTCCCAACCAGGTCGTCCTATCCGCTGTCATGGGCGTGCTGTTTCCCGCCTTCAGCACCATGATGCATGACCGGGATCGCCGCTCTCAGGCGCTGATGTTGAGCACCCAGGTGACGACCGTGCTGCTGGCGCCGATGATGTTCGGCATGTGGGCATTGGCCGAGCCGGCCATGCTGGTGCTGTTTGGACCGCAATGGGCCTGGGCCTGGCCGGTTCTCGGTCTGCTTGCTCTGTCGAAGGGCATCCTCACGCCTTGCAGCACGTTTATTCCCTATCTAAAGGGCGTGGGGCACGGCGGTACGCTGTTCTGGTGGGCCGTCATCCGGGCAATCGTCACCACCGTTGCCGTGGCGGTTGCCGCAGCTTTCGGAAACCTGGTCGATGCCATGGTGGCGCTGTGCGTCGTCAATGTCGTCGTGCTCTTCGGCTATTCCTGGGTGGTGTTCCGCGCCGACCAGATGCCCTTCCTCAAGGGCATGTTTATTTCCACACGGCCGATGGTCACCGCTCTGATCATGGCTGGCATGGTTCGCGCCCTTCTGCATTTTTATGGGTATCTGGTCCCCAATCCCGTACTACAAGTATTGATTGGCGGATTGATAGGCGGCACAATCTACGGTGTATTCGTTGTTCTGACGGAGGCCGAATTGTTGAGAAAACTGAAAACCATGGTGCGCAACCGCAGATCCACTGCCCCCGCACCTGCGGAATGATGGAAATCCCCGCAAACTGCTCTGCGCCGCCTCATTATCGAGCCATTCTGCGCTAATCCGGGAAAACCGGTGGTGGAGGCGGCGCAATTCCTTAGCTTTTTTCGAGCTATGGACAAAAAAATAGTCGCAGACGCGAATAGATATATAGCTTTACGTGCATACATATAAACCATTGAATTTACAATATTTTATCAAAAAAATCCAGTTATCGCCCCACTAACCCCAACTATGTTCACCAAGCGAGCCGCAAAAAATTGAGTAACCAGAGGTAAATTTTTGCTGCACTGCCACATTTTTACAGGCACATTCCCATAATGTGAAGGTGCTGGCCCATACTGTGAAGGGCTGCGGGGTGATGGGGACGATAGAGGATATTGAAGACAGGAGTACCGAATATCGTGAAGATCGACCAGGAACTTTCCGCGCGGATTCATATGGCGCGGTTGATGCTGATCGTCGGCATTGTCTTCGTACATGTCCCCTTCGATCCGCAGTCGAACGCCTATCTGGGCCAATACGGCGCCTTTGATTGGCTGCGCGCCTTTCTCGGTGACATGCTGTTTCGCATTGGCGTTCCCTGCCTGAGTGCGATTTCCGGCTTGCTGATGTTTCGCAAAGGGCTGGACGGTTTCGATTACAGGAAAGTGCTGCGCTCAAAAAGTGTAAGCGTATTGCTGCCGTTCCTGCTCTGGAACAGCATCGTTTTCCTGTATGTGCTGACGACGCAATCTCTGGGCTATGGCGAAGGATATTTCCCAAGCGTACTGACCGCGTCTTATCGGGAACTCGTTACCCTGGTGCTGGCGACGGAAGATTGGCCAATCAATCTGCCGCTCTATTTCCTGCGTGATCTGCTGCTCTGCTTCCTCTTATCGCCGCTGATTGGCTTCCTGGTGAAACGCCAACCCGCACTGACGCTTGGAGTTCTGTTGCTTTATGTCGTCCTACCGGTGCCCAATATGATCTTCCTGAAAAAATCGATCATTCTCGGGTTTTCGGCTGGTGCGGCGATTGCGATACACAATGTCGATATCCGCAAGCTCGACCGTTATGCCTTGCCGATTGTGGCAGCCGTGCTGGTCTCGGCCATGGCGGTCTTCGTCTGCATGTATCAAGCCGGCTTTAACGAGCACCCACTCTGGCTTGATGTGATATATGGTCTGATCACGGTGATTGGCGGCCTGGGAGCCTGGGAAATGACCCGGCTGCTCAAGAATACGCGCCTTGGCAAAACACTGGTCGCCGCACCCGGCGGACTTAGTTTCTGGATTTTCTGTGCGCATTATCCGATCTTGATGACCGCATGGATGATCTGGCAAAAATTCGATATAGGGCCTTACCCCCTCTTTTACGTCCTTGCACTACCCGTCACCTTCTGCCTGCTGCTTGCCTCCCATTTCCTGGCGATCCGGCTGACGCCGGGATTTTACGGGGTCATGACCGGCCAGCGCAATGCAAGCGGCAGAGACAAGAACAAGAACGTGGCAGCCGGGCGGGCGCTTGCCTTCAGCAAAGGAGACTGACATGAACCACCCCTCGCTTTTCCGAGGTCTGTTTTCTCGCCTACTCTGCGCCTCTGCTTTCGGTGCGACGGTTTTGATGACCCTGTCCACGGCACATGCCCAGCAACCCGTGGAAGGACAATCCTTTGTCGATACATTTGACAAACTGGATTTAAAACGCTGGTATATTTCCGACGGCTGGAATAACGGACCGCATCAGAACTGCACGTGGACCAAGAAGAACGTGAAAATCAAGGATGGCCATCTGGAATTGACATTTGACGACAAGCCGCTGGGCGAGCGTCAGTATTCCTGCGCCGAAATCCAGACCAAGCAGCGCTTCAGCTATGGCACCTATGAGGCGCGCCTGAAAACCGCCGATGCGTCCGGGCTGAATTCGGCTTTTTTCACCTTTATCGGCCCGCGCGACAAAACTCCCCATGACGAGATCGACTTCGAGATCCTTGGCAAGAACCTCAACGAGGTTCAGGTCAACCAGTATATCTCGGCCAAGGGTGGCAATGAAAAAATGGCTGCCGTCGATAACGGCGCCAACAAGGGCTTCAACGATTATGCCTTTGTCTGGGAAAAGGACAGGCTGCGCTACTATGTCAACGGCAAGCTGGTTCAGGACGTGACCGATCCGGCCAAATTGCCCAGCCACAGCCAGAAGATCTTCTTCAGTCTTTGGGGTACGGATACATTGAAGGACTGGATGGGGTCGTTTTCCTATTCCGGACCGCAGACCATGACCGTAGAGCGACTGGCATTCACGGCGCTGGGCGATAAGTGCCAGTTCCCGGAATCGGTAGCCTGCACGCTGAATTGAGACCAAACAATGTGAGAGCGGCCTTACGTTGAGAGGGACGCCACATTGCCAGACTACTGCATCATGGCTTGATCCGGGTAAGGTTCAAGAAAAGACATGCCGCATCATTATGACAGGGGGCGAGGTATGCCATGGGTGGCTTACCTTTCCATGAAGACGCAATTTAGCGCGGGAAACCGGATCCTCACTGGCGAGGGTTTCCCCGCAATTGCACAAAGGGGGCCAATGACCATACGTGTGCTATACCTTGCGCATGACCTTGCCGATCCTGCCATTCGCCGCAGGGTGATGATGTTGCGTGCCGGTGGCGCGGACGTGATGCTGGCTGGCTTTCGCCGCGATGAAAACAAATTGGCCGCGGTGGAAGGTGTTCAGCCGATTGAGCTTGGAATAACCGCCGATGGCCGCTTTGCTCACCGCGCAGCAACGGTGTTGAAAGCCAGCTTGTCAGCCGCCGCAAAACTTGGCCATCTGCCCCGCCCGGACGTGATCATTGCCCGCAATCTTGAAATGCTGGCCATAGGCCGTCGCGCCCGCCATATTTTCGGTGCAGCCGTGCCGATGGTCTATGAATGTCTCGACATTCACCGGCTGATGCTGCGCAATGATCCGCTCGGCAAGTCCCTGCGCGGTCTGGAAGCGCGGCTCGGTCGCCAGGCAAGCCTGTTGATCACCAGCTCTCCGGCCTTTGTCGAACAGTATTTTCAGCCGCTTTCAGGTCTCGATCTGCCGACCATGCTGCTGGAAAACCAGGTGCTCGACCTGTCCGGGCAAGACGCACCGCTGGCGCTGACACCGCGGGTTCCGGCTCCCGGCCAGCCTTGGCGCATTGGTTGGTTCGGCGCCCTACGCTGTTCGAAATCCCTTAAACTGCTCGGTGAATTCACCCGGTCGATGCAGGGTTCGGCAGTTGTTGAGATGCGTGGACGTCCAGCTCATATCGAGTTTGAGAATTTCGATGCTCAGGTCGCACGTGAACCGCATGTCAATTTTCATGGACCCTACAAAAATCCCGAGGACCTGGCAGGCATCTACCAGCAGGTTCAATTTGTCTGGGCCATCGATTTCTACGAGGAAGGCCAGAATTCAAGCTGGCTTTTGCCGAACCGGCTCTATGAAGGATGTCGCTATGGCACCGTTCCCATTGCCCTGAAGGGAACTGAGACAGCACGCTACCTGGCCCGCAAGGGTATTGGCTTTGAATTGCCTGATGCAAGTGTCTCGTCCCTCGTTTCACTGTTTGAAACCATGAATGCCGAGCGCTATCAGTCCGCCTTCGATGCGGTTGCCGCTCAGGATCCTCACAGCTTCACGCTCACCAGAGCCGATTGCGAGACATTGGTGCGACGACTAGCGGCACTTCCTGCAGATCCCGTGGCCTCCCGCTCTCTGAATTCAAACGCCCTGAAGGCGCCGATCCTTTCAACCAAGCCAACCCTTTCGAACAAGGTAGACGTTCATGATGGCTGACAAGCTGAAATCCGTAAGATGCCTGATCGTCATCCCCTGCCTCAACGAAGAAAAGCATATCGCGGGCGTTATCGCCAATCTGGCCAAGGCGCTTGACGATCTGAACGCTGAAATCGTCGTGGCAGATGGGGGCAGCCGCGATCAGACCCAGGCGATCGTCTCGCGCATTTCCGCTGAGAATTCCAAGGTCAGGCTGATCGACAATCCCAAGAAGATCCAGAGCGCCGCCGTCAACTTGACCGTTGCGCAATTCGGCGGCGATTACGATTATATCATTCGCATCGATGCCCATGGCACCTATCCAGACGATTATTGCCAGACACTGGTAACAGAGGCCCTGGAAACCGGGGCCGATTCCGTCGTTGTCGGCATGTTGACGGTTGGCTTCGGAACGTTCCAGAAGGCAACGGCCCTGGCTCAGAATTCCAAGCTCGGCAACGGTGGCTCCAAGCATCGCACAGGCGCTCAAAGTCACTGGACGGATCATGGCCATCACGCCCTGATCCGCATTGCCGCCTATAAAGCGATTGGCGGCTATGACGAATCGTTCCGCCATAACGAAGATGCGGAATTCGACTACCGACTGAATAAATCCGGCTTTCGTGTCTGGATGACCGCCAATACCAGCATGGTCTATTATCCACGCTCCAGCCCCTTGCCGCTCTACCGGCAATATTTTGGCTATGGCCGCGGCCGCGCCCAGAATTTCCTGAAACATCGCTCCCGTCCAAGCCTGCGTCAGCTCATTCCGCTGGCCGTGGCTCCGGTTGCCGTTTTCGCATTGCTGTGCGTGTTCAGCTGGCTCGCACTCATCCCGCTTCTCGTCTGGGCACTGGCCTGCCTTGGCTACGGCGTCTGGCTCGCCATCGGCGAGCGCCAACCACTTGGGCCGCTGGCCGCCCTCTCGGCAATGATCATGCATTTTGCCTGGTCGGCCGGTTTCTGGCGGGAAATATTGGATTTTCGCAATCGTAAAACCTATCCGCTGCCGCCCAGCCAAGAGGTTGCATCATGAATGCCGCCCATCCCATCCGCATCGATATCGGCATCTGCACGTTCCGTCGGCCGGAGCTTGAGACAGCTCTCTTGTCGCTCGCCATGATCGACGTTCCCACCGGTGTGTCACTGCGCATCATCGTTGCCGACAATGACCAGACGCCCAGTGCTGCATCCTTGGTCGATAGCCTGCGCCCGCGTCTTCCCTG
The DNA here is from genome assembly GCF_021559775.1 of Gillisella vitis. GTDB lineage: Bacteria > Pseudomonadota > Alphaproteobacteria > Rhizobiales > Rhizobiaceae > Allorhizobium > Allorhizobium ampelinum. The sequence continues at coordinate 2,981,709 of NZ_CP056047.1, forward strand.
CGGGCTGATTTACGTCCATTGCCCGGCTGGCAATATATCCATCGCCCGCAATGCCTGCCTGGATGCCAGCGATGCCGATTACCTCGCCTTTATCGACGATGACGAGACCGCAACGGAAAGCTGGCTGACCGAACTGCTGACGGTTGCCCGCCAAACCGGTGCCGATGCCGTGCTTGGTCCTGTCAGGGCGAGCTACAGTGACAACGCGCCGGAATGGATGCGCAAAGGTGACTTTCACTCGACATTCCCGGTGTTCGTCGGCGGTGAAATCCGTACCGGCTATACCTGCAACGTGCTTCTCGATCTGCGTTCACCACGCCTTGCAGAGCGCCGCTTCAACTTGGCGCTGGGCAAGACCGGCGGCGAGGATACCGAGTATTTCACCTATATATACCGCAATGGCGGCAGGATCGCCTATGCTGAGAACGCCCTTCTCCATGAGCCCGTGACCCCATCACGCAGCCGGTTCGACTGGTTGGCCAAGCGCCGCTACCGCATGGGCCAGACCCATGGCCGGCTGGTGGCTGAAGGCAAGGGAGCGTTGACGAAACTCAAGGCAATCCTGATGGCTGGAGCAAAGGCCGTTTTCTGCTTTCTCGCCGCACTGGTTTTCGTCTTCATGCCGATCCATCGTCATCGCTATGTCCTGCGCGGCATCCTGCATCTCGGCGCCGTCTCCGGCATTCTCGGCTTTCGTGAAATCCACCAATACGGATCGCTGGAGACTGCCAAGCCATGATCGCCTGGACCCCCGACGTCACGGTGGTGATTGCCGCCTATAATACCGGTGAAACCATCGAGCGCGCCATTGAAAGCGCGCTGTCGCAGGTTAATGTCACAGTCGAAGTTGTTGTTGTCGACGATTGCTCATCCGACGATACCCGTGAACGAGTCGCAGCCCTCACCGATCCCCGCGTTCGCTTGATCGCATTGGAGCGCAATAAGGGCCCGGGCGGTGCCAGGAATGCGGCAATAGATGCCGCCCGTGGTCGCTGGATCGCCGTACTGGATTCAGACGATACATTCAAACCGATGCGGCTGTTTCGAATGATCGAGCGCGCCGAGGACGAAAAGGCCCAGGTCGTCGTCGATAATCTCGACGTGGTCGACATGAATGGCACCTGCCGGACGATGTTTCTGGAAGACGCGCTGGCGCATATCGGCCAAATCGACCTGGCGCGGTTTATCGGCTCCAACATCCTGTTCCGATCCGAACATAATTTCGGCTATATGAAGCCTGTGTTCCTGCGCAGTTTCCTGAATGACAAAGGCCTGCGTTTCGACGAAAGCCTCAGGATCGGCGAGGATTATCTGCTGTTGGCTTCGGCCTTGGCCGAGAATGCGATCTGCACAATAGAGCCGACTGCGGGTTACCTCTATTATATCAGGGAGGGTTCGATCTCTCGGGTGCTTCGCCTCCATCATGTCGATGCAATGATGGCCGCCGATGCCGGTTTCATCTCACGCTATCCGCTGAAAGGAGCAGCCCTTGCGGCCCAGACGGCTCGAACCCGCAGCCTGAAGGAAGCACGCGCTTTCATAAATCTGATCGATAGTCTCAAGGCACGATCGGTGTCGGGTGTTATCAAGACCGCCCTTGCCAATCCCTTGGCGCTGCGCCATCTGAAAATGCCAATCTCCGTTCGTCTCCGGCGACTGATAAAGAGCCTGCAGAAAGACCGGACATCAACAGCCGCTACCTCTTCTGCCGATCCGCCAATCAAGGGCTAACCCGCTGCTTTAAAGAGAATTGACATGGATCTTTGCACGCCAAGACCAAAATTAATGAAGCCCTTGTCCCAACCCGGAGCGATCTTGACCTGCGCTGTTTACTCTTTTTTAAAGGAATTGGTTCCGTCGCATGAATGCCGTATTCAGGCGGACCAAGACGTCCTATAGTGCAAAGTCCTTAAGTCCGAAATCGATTTAAGGCGACAACGATGCTTGAATATAAAGTGCCTGAGCCTGGTTTGTTCGTCATGAATGACATGAGGCACCGGAATATCAACATTGTTCTACAATTTGCTTGATCAGGGTCGGATCATTCCGATCCTAACGAAGCTGGGAAACGGGCATCTGTCGAGATCAAGGGTTTGGAGTGCTGTATGAGTGTGAGTTTTTCCAATGTGCATGAGCAGTCGCGGCGGTCCAGCTGTCCGTTGACAGACCATGCCCTGACGAAGAGTTCCCGCCCGGACAGCATTGGCGGGAGACGAACCCTAAATGAATCCCGGCAGGTCAGCGGAGGTCTTTTCCTGACAGCCATCCATGCCTCAACCACGTTTGAAGCCGGTTTCCGGCTCAGGCCTGGTGCCGCCGAGACATCCTTGGACCAAACTATGTTCCGCAACGAATTATGAAGAGCCGCCCCATGAACGAGAGAAGTTATCCCTATAAAGCCGTTCTGCAACGGGAGCAGCCTGAAGCCGATTCCTTTATCGATCTTGATAGACTGTTGACCATTGCCGTGCGCAGGGCCAGGATCGTCGGTCTGTCGATCGCCCTCTTCGTGATGCTCGGCGTCACCTATCTGCTCTTCACGACACCCTATTATACGTCGATGACGCAGATCCTGCTGGATGATAGCCTGTCGCGCTACACGCAAGACGACAAGGCAGCGCCCGGTGACCGTTCCCAGGCCGATACCGAACTGGCCAGCGCCGTCGAAATCCTTAAATCCAACAGCATGGCCCTGCGGGTTGTCGATGAGGCCAAGCTCAGCGATAACGAACTGGTCACCAATCCTCCTGCCTCGCCAGTCTCCTTCGTCAAGGACATGTTGCGATCCGTAAAGAGACTGGTCAGCCCCGGACCGAAATTAACCGATGCGGAAATTGCAGCAGGCAAGCGCGGCAAGGCCGCTGCCATGCTACAGCAGAACATCACCGTGGAGCGGGTGATGCGCAGTGCGGTCATTGCCGTATCCTACCGCTCTCCTGACCCTCTGCTGTCGGCGAAAGTCACCAAAGCCTACGCAGATGCCTTCCTCACTGATCAGTTGAATGCCAATTTCGACGCCAGTGAGCGGGCGACACTGTGGCTGCAAGGTCGCTTGGACGACCTGGCAAAGCGTGCCCAACTAGCCTCGTTGGACGTTGAGAAATACAAGGCAGAAAACGGCCTGACCCAAACGGGCGGCGAACTGATGTCCGAACAACAGTTGACCGACCTCAACAAGCAGTTGATCGTTGCCCAGGCCGATGCGGCAAGCGCGCAGGCCCGCTACGAGCAATATAAAAGCATCGTCACGCAAGGCCCGCAAAATGCGGTCAAGAATGCCATCGTTTCCGGACAGGCTGGCGCCAATCAGGTGCTCCAGGATCTGCGAAGCCGGTATTTGTCGATCGAAAAGCGTGAACAGGATATCGTTGCCAATTTTGGCCCGACCCATCCCCAGGCCAAAGCGCTGAAGGCTGAAAAAGACAATGTCGGCGGCCAGATTTTCCAGGAACTGCAACAACTGACGTCAAGCTATGGCAATGAATTCGACGTTGCCAGATCGCGTGAGCAATCACTGCGCGGGAGCCTGGAGAAGTTGACCGGCACCAATTCCGACGCCAATCGATCGCTTGTGCATCTGAGAGAGCTTGAGCAGAAATCGTCAGCGCTCAAGACCCTCTACGAAGCCTTCCTGAATCGCTACGAAGTGGCCAGCCAAAGCCAATCACTGCCGGCTGCCAAAGCACGGGTTATCTCGGAGGCTGGCATACCCGCCTCACCATCCAGCCCGAAAAAGACAATGGTGATCGCCCTTTCCATGGTTCTCGGCCTGATGGCCGGTGCCGGGCTAGCCTTTCTTCAGGAAATGCAGGAGCGGTATTTCCGGCTGGAAAGCGACGTACGCACCACACTTGGCCAAAAATCTCTGGGTTATCTGCCGCGTCTCGGTCCCAAGTTGAAAAAGCCGATCAATCCCAAACTTGCCCGTTGGCGTCAAAAAGCGCCTAAGGGAGCGACAGTCGTTCCTGGCGCGGAAAATGTATCGCTCGACAGAATGATGCGAACCGTGATCGAAGCACCCCGATCCGCCTTCACAGAAACCCTGCGCAATACCAAGCTGGCCACCGATATTATTCTACAGGGCAAGACAAGCCGCGTTATCGGTGTCCTGTCGGCACTTCCTGGCGAAGGTAAGTCTACGGTTGCAGCAAATTTCGCCGTTCTGCTTGCCTCCAGCGGCAAGCGGACATTGCTGATCGACGCCGACTTACGCAATCCGAGCCTCAGCCGGCTTCTGCAGCCCGCCCCGAAAACCGGCCTCGTGCAGGCCGTGCTTGGTGAGGTCTCCTGGCAGGATTGCATCAAGGTCGACCAGGAAACGAAACTTGCCGTCCTACCCATCGTTCCCGGCGCGGCAGCCCGATCTCTGGCTCATACCAACGAGCTCATCGCATCGCCTGGAATGAATGCCTTGCTCGAAAATGTCCGCCAATCGTTCGATTACATCATCGTTGATCTTGCGCCGCTTGGCCCAGTCGTCGATGCCAAGGCCTTCGCCCCCTTGGCAGATGGTTTCGTCTTCGTTGTCGAATGGGGTAAGACGCCTAAGAAGCTGGTGTCCGATCTACTCGAAGCAGAACCCCATATCAGCAATAAGGTCCTCGGCGTTCTCTTGAACAAGACAGACATGCAGACCCTGACTCGCTATAGCGACTTCGGCGGTTCAGAGAAATTCCGCAAGCAATACAATAAATACTACGTGGAATGATTGCTGTAACGGCGACCCGCAAATGATGAATTGGAATATACTTGACCCTCTCCGCCAGTGCCGAGAGGGTCAAGCACATGAAGGTGATCGCTACAAGCGTTCGTCTTCTACCATGATTTCAGGGCGCGAAGCGTCGGGGTCTTTTTGAACACATGTCCGTCCATACGGGCAAGGAGACTATCGAGAAGGCTCACGGCCTCACCCACCGCAGGCCCTTTGTTCAACATCACACATTCCGCGCGAGCGGCCATGGCGGCATCGGTCATCTCTCCCCGGGACGGCAGACCGGTTTTGACAAGATCCTCGAGAACCTGGGTCGCCCAGATGGTGGGTACAGCGGCTGCCTCACAGAGCCACAACAGCTCCTCCTGCATTTCCGCTACCCGCTCAAAGCCGATTTCAGCCGCCAGATCACCCCTGGCGATCATCACACCAAACGGGCGATTACGGCATCGAGCTCGCACGATCAATTCCGGCAGGTTGGTCACAGCCTGCGGCTGCTCGATCTTGGCAATCAAGCCAAGCGGCTGCAAACGAGCCGGGAATTTCGCCAGTTCATCCTCCAAAAGATCGATATCATCAGCATGGCTGACAAAGGAATAGCCCAGCATATCCGCGTGTGTCATAACGGTTGCCAAATCGGAATAGTCTTTCGTCGTTAGCGGCGAAAGACCAAGCGCTGTATCGGGCAGGTTCAAACCCTTTTCGGGCTTGAGTTTCACACCTCCGGTTTTGGTATGGGTTACACGAATGACCGCTTCGTTTGGCCCCGTTTCTTCAACGACACCTTCCAGCTTACCGTCGTCATATCGAACCCGATGGCCCACAGCGACACGGGTGACGATCTCCGCAACCGATACGGTCGCCGCAAACTCCACATCCTCGGTTGGACGCGGCTTTCCTTGCGCAACCAATCTGAGGCGGTCCCCGACTTTAAGTTTGCGCTTTTCTCCCGCGACGGCCTCCGTGCGAATCTTTGGTCCGGCGATATCCATCAACACGGTCAGTTTATGGCCAGTGATCTCTGACGCCGCGCGGACGTGACCGGAAATCATTGTCCATGCCTTCTCGTCATGACCTTGCCCCACTGAACTAATCCATTTTGAAGTAAGCTCTGTCCCATTGAGAGGACCAGAGAATGAAGCGCAACCGTTTCACAGACGAGCAGATTATCGGGATATTGAAGGAGCATGAGGCAGGCACGCCGGTCTCGGAGCTTTGCCGCAAGCACGGCGTCAGCGATGCCAGCATCTATAAATGGAAGGCCAAATTCGGCGGAATGGAAGTTTCCGAAGCCAAGCGGCTGAAGACGCTGGAGGACGAAAACACGAAGCTGAAAAGGCTCCTGGCAGATGCGATGCTCGACAATTCGGCTTTGAAAGACCTTTTGGGAAAGAAGTGGTGACGCCCGCAGCAAAGCGGAAAGCTGTCGCTCATCTGATGGATCACCACCAGATGAGCGAACGGCGGGCGTGTAAAGCCATCGGCTTTTGCCGGATGACGATCCGTTACGAGACCAGGCGCTGCGATGACTATGACCTTCGCGAGCGGATGAAGGCGCTGGCGCATGAACGCCGCCGCTTTGGATATCGACGACTTCATGTGCTGCTCAGGCGTGAGGGTCACCTTGTGAACCATAAGCGGCTCTTCCGGCTCTATCGGGAAGAGAAGCTGACGGTGCGCAAGCGCGGCGGTCGGAAACGGGCGATAGGCACACGAGCACCGATGCTGATCCCGCTTGCCGCCAATGACCGCTGGTCCCTCGACTTCGTGTCGGATCAGTTCACCGATGGGCGCAGGTTCCGGGTGCTGACCGTCGTCGATGATTGCACCAGAGAATGCCTTGGCCTCGTCGCCGATACGTCTCTTTCTGGCCTGCGGGTTGCCCGTGAACTGGAGCGGATCATCGAGGGACGAGGCAAGCCGAAGATGATCGTCAGTGACAATGGCAGCGAATTCACCAGCAACGCGATCCTGCAATGGACGGATCGGACGAAGGTCGATTGGCATTACATCGCACCCGGCAAACCGATCCAGAACGCCTTCATCGAAAGCTTCAATGGGCGGCTGCGCGACGAGTTCTTGAATGAAACGCTCTTCTCGTCACTGAACCATGCTCGAGCAGGGCTTTCAAACTGGCGAGGCGACTACAACGATCATCGACCACACTCTGGTCTAGGCTGGCTGACACCGGCCGAGTTCGCTCAGACCATCAACCCGCGACGTGATGCGGTGCTGCGCAGCCGAAATGGCTCCGCACCGCAACCCGCCGCTACCGCCCCGAATACAGCAACCCAAAACCACTGGAGCGAACTCAAAACTGGATAAAACTTGGGGGCAAGGTCAGTCATCATGCGCACAATTAATCCGGGCAATGTCCATCCCGCGTTTGGCGAGATCAAGTACAAAATCCGGCTGATCAGCAGCCTCGCTTGGCATGGTCACCATGATCCGCCCGCGGCGAGAGGAGCGGGCCGGTCCAAACAAGTCCTCTGTTGCCGCTCGCAACGATCGCTCTCCGGCAAAGAACTTACTCTCAGACAGTCCATCGAGGTGTGACGCAACACCTTGTAGACCCGATAGCGCTGCGGAGACTGCATCCAAGGTTGGAAGCACGCGGCTTTCCAGCCGGCCCAAAGACGACAATCCTCTCCACATCAACTCGCGCTGCAAAACACGTAGGTCACGGTGGCGCAGTGAAAGATAATGACAAAGGTTTTCAATCGCTGGCCTATGTTGCAGGGGAACCACCGCCGAACCGCACAGACCTTGCAACAAATCCTGCGCATGCGCAGCAATGTCAGCGCGAAGGTCATTCATCTGGCGATGCAAAGCCTCCAGTGCGATTGAATTCTCATTCGAAACAAAATTAGACTGTGCCATGGCCATCATCCTTAATTATGTCCAGAAGACATAAGCCTTCTAGACACAGATGACTGATGGTGGCTTGGAAGGCTTTGAGCTACGTCAACCGTCTAGAAAGTTTCACAAAGCAATTTCGAAAATCGATATCATCTCAACCGTGAGTACTTACGGAGTAAGCCGCAGGTTCGAAACTGTGCGCATCCTTCCTTGTAACATATAAACAGAGCTGAAAGCCTGGAGGATCTCATTCCCCAAACGCAAAAATCCCGCAGCGTTTAAGGCTACGGGATTGATGTAATTTTGGTTGCGGGGGCAGGATTTGAACCTGCGGCCTTCAGGTTATGAGCCTGACGAGCTACCGGGCTGCTCCACCCCGCGTTATATATTGTTATTCGTTAACGGAATAAGGGTCGCTTGAGCGACCCTTTATGTTTTCGGCGGGGCCGATGTATGTGAGAGAAGATGATTGATTTGAGTATGAACATTGCGCTTAGCAGACCTGGCAGCGACCTACTCTCCCGCGTCTTAAGACGAAGTACCATTGGCGCAGGGGCGTTTCACGGCCGTGTTCGGAATGGGAACGGGTGCGGCCGCCCCGCCATGACCACCAGGTCAGCTAAGGGCAATGTTGACGCTTGGCACCAATAGTGTTCCCTTTTCTTTGGCAAACCCATCTTCTTCGCCTGCGCTCAGAAGGGTGCCAAAGCGTTGATACGGAACCGTATTGATGCTTTGCATAATTGAGAAGCTGGCGGGCGTTGCCCGTTTTCTTATTGTATGAACACGTCATTCCGCGACGTTTTGCTTGGCACTTTCGGACGAAGTCCGCAAGCGCAAGGCGCGTCGCCGATCGTTCGGCGCCCTCGCGGAGCATAGGCTCGTATACGAGCCGCTCATGCGTGAGCGCTAAACAGATGGCTCATCGACGAAGTCGATGAGCATGGTCAATGAGAACGATTAAGCCAATCGAGCTATTAGTAACGGTAAGCTTCGCAGGTTACCCTGCTTCCACACCCGTCCTATCAACGTGGTCGTCTTCCACGGCTCTGATAGGGAATACTCGTTTTCAGGTTGGTTTCCCGCTTAGATGCCTTCAGCGGTTATCCATTCCATATATAGCTACCCTGCTATGCCGTTGGCACGACAACAGGTCCACCAGAGATATGTCCATCCCGGTCCTCTCGTACTAGGGACAGATCCTGTCAATATTCCTACACCCACGGCAGATAGGGACCGAACTGTCTCACGACGTTCTGAACCCAGCTCACGTACCGCTTTAATTGGCGAACAGCCAAACCCTTGGGACCTGCTCCAGCCCCAGGATGCGATGAGCCGACATCGAGGTGCCAAACAACCCCGTCGATATGGACTCTTGGGGGTCATCAGCCTGTTATCCCCGGCGTACCTTTTATCCGTTGAGCGATGGCCCTTCCACGCGGGACCACCGGATCACTATGACCGACTTTCGTCTCTGCTCGACTTGTCAGTCTCGCAGTCAGGCGGGCTTATGCCATTGCACTCGACGACCGATTTCCGACCGGTCTGAGCCCACCATCGCGCGCCTCCGTTACTCTTTCGGAGGCGACCGCCCCAGTCAAACTACCCACCATACACTGTCCCGGATCCGGATAACGGACCGCGGTTAGACATCCATGACGATAAGGGTGGTATTTCAAGGATGGCTCCACTCGAACTGGCGTCCAAGCTTCAAAGCCTACCACCTATCCTACACATGCCGACACGAATGCCAGTGTAAAGCTATAGTAAAGGTGCACGGGGTCTTTCCGTCTGACCGCAGGAACCCCGCATCTTCACGGGGAATTCAATTTCACTGAGTCTATGTTGGAGACAGCGGGGAAGTCGTTACGCCATTCGTGCAGGTCGGAACTTACCCGACAAGGAATTTCGCTACCTTAGGACCGTTATAGTTACGGCCGCCGTTTACTGGGGCTTCAATTCAAAGCTTGCACCTCTCCTTTTAACCTTCCAGCACCGGGCAGGCGTCAGACCCTATACGTCGTCTTGCGACTTCGCAGAGCCCTGTGTTTTTGATAAACAGTCGCTACCCCCTGGTCTGTGCCACCCCTCTCCACTTGCGTAAAAAGGGGTCACGCTTCTTCCGAAGTTACGCGTGCAATTTGCCGAGTTCCTTCAACATAGTTCTCTCAAGCGCCTTGGTATACTCTACCTGACCACCTGTGTCGGTTTCGGGTACGGTCTATACGGTGGAGCTATTTCCTGGAACCACTCCACTGCACAATCAATCCAGTAAGACTGTACAATTTGTGTGATCCGTCACTACCACCAGGCCCACGAATATTAACGTGGTTCCCATCGACTACGCATTTCTGCCTCGCCTTAGGGGCCGGCTAACCCTGCTCAGATTAACTTTAAGCAGGAACCCTTGGTCTTTCGGCGAGGGGGTCTCTCACCCCCTTTATCGTTACTCATGTCAACATTCGCACTTCCGATACCTCCAGGATGTCTCACGACTGTCCCTTCACAGGCTTACGGAACGCTCCGCTACCACGTGCATTACTGCACATCCTCAGCTTCGGTGCATGGCTTTAGCCCCGTTACATTTTCGGCGCAAAGACCCTTATTTAGACCAGTGAGCTGTTACGCTTTCTTTAAATGATGGCTGCTTCTAAGCCAACATCCTGGTTGTTTTGGGATCCTCACATCCTTTCCCACTTAGCCATGACTTGGGGACCTTAGCTGGAGGTCAGGGTTGTTGCCCTCTTCACGACGGACGTTAGCACCCGCCGTGTGTCTGCCGATTAGTACTCTCAGGTATTCGGAGTTTGGTTAGGATCAGTAAGACGGTGAGTCCCCATAGCCCATCCAGTGCTCTACCCCCTGAGGTATTCGATCGACGCACTACCTAAATAGTTTTCGCGGAGAACCAGCTATTTCCGAGTTTGATTGGCCTTTCACCCCTAACCACAAGTCATCCCAATCTATTGCAACAGATGCGGGTTCGGTCCTCCAGTTGGTGTTACCCAACCTTCAACCTGCTCATGGCTAGATCACTCGGTTTCGGGTCTAATGCAACTAACTCAATCGCGCTATTAACACTCGCTTTCGCTGCGCCTACACCTACCGGCTTAAGCTTGCTAGTTACACTAAGTCGTTGACCCATTATACAAAAGGTACGCAGTCAGGCTTTCGCCCTCCTACTGTTTGTAGGCATCCGGTTTCAGGTTCTATTTCACTCCC
>NZ_CP056047.1:2997500-3467500 GCF_021559775.1 Gillisella vitis
GCAGACGATATTATTCCGGTTCGCCGCGAGCAGACGATCATTGCCGCCTTGACCGGTGCGGGCTACCCCGAAGCCAAAGCCAGGGCGATTTCCGACAGCCTTAGTGAAAAATTGGGAAGCCCCTCGCTGCAATCCGGGGATGTTCTGCGCCTCGGCATTATTCAGCGCGGGGAACAGGCCCGTGTGGTCCGGTTCAGCGCCTATCGTGGCGGCAAGCATCTGGTCACAATGGCGGTTGATGATCAGAGCCATCTCGTTGAAGGGTCTGAGCCGCCTATGCTGGATGCCATTGCAACGGCTTTTGATGAGAATAGCCCTCCGGTGATGGCAAGCCGTGACTTACCCAGTATTTATGATGGAATTTACCGGGCTTCTCTTTCCTATGGGCTCAGCAAGGAACTGACGGGGCAAATGGTCCGGTTGCTGGCCAGCAGCGTGGATTTGCAGGCGCCGCTGAGGCCGACTGACGGGTTGGAGGTTTTCTATTCCGCTGCGGATGAAAGCGGCAAGGCCGCGGCGGATTCAGAACTGCTTTTCCTTCGGGCGCGTTTTGGCGACACGACAACATCGCTCTACCGTTTTCAGGACCCATCCGACAATTCCGTCGATTATTTTGACGAAAACGGTAAGACCAATCGCCAGTTCCTGATTCGCAATCCGGTTCCGAATGGTGTGTTCCGCTCGGGCTTCGGCATGCGCCGACATCCGATCCTTGGTTATTCGCGCATGCATACCGGCGTCGATTGGGGGGCCCCATCCGGTTCGCCTATCATCGCTGCCGGCAGCGGAACGGTTGAAAAAGCCGGGTGGGATTCCGGCGGCTATGGCAACCAGACAATCATTCGCCATCCGAACGGCTATGAAAGCTCCTATAACCACCAAAGCGCCATCGCCAAGGGCGTAGTTGCCGGGGCAAAGATCCGCCAGGGTCAGGTGATCGGCTGGGTGGGAACGACGGGCGAATCTACCGGACCGCATCTGCACTATGAAATCATCGTCAACGGCACCAAGGTCGATCCGATGAAGGTCCGCTTGCCGGACGGCAAGTCGCTGAACGGCGGTACGTTGGCAAAATTCGAGCAGGAGCGGCAGCGCATTGACGATCTGCTGAGCAGTGCAGAGAAAAATCGGCAGCTTGCTGCCAACAATTGAAAACCCAATAACGATGATATGAAAATGGCGGCCAGAAGGCCGCCATCAAAGCGTTATGAAGAAAGCGGCTGCCTGATCGTAATCAGGCTGCGACCTGATCCATCGGCTTGACCGGCTTGATCAGCAACCGGTCCGAACCGGCGGTGATTTTCACCTCGCTACCGTCAAGCACTTCGCCTGACAGGATCTGCTCGGCGAGCGGGTCTTGCAGGTATTTCTGGATCACCCGTTTCAATGGCCTTGCACCATAAACCGGGTCATAGCCCTTATTGGCCATCCAATCGCGGGCATCACCACCAAGATCAACGGTGATCTTGCGTTCTGCCAACAGAGCCAGAAGCCGCTGCATCTGGATCTCGACAATCGCACCCATTTCACTGCGCCGCAGGCGATGGAACAGGATGATCTCATCGACACGGTTGAGGAATTCGGGACGGAAAGAGGCCCGGACAACGCTCATCACCTGGTCGCGAACACTATCGACATCCTCGTTCTCACCAAGGGCTGTCAGATATTCGGCCCCGAGATTGGACGTCATGATGATGATCGTGTTCTTGAAATCCACCGTGCGGCCTTGGCCATCCGTCAGGCGACCGTCATCCAGAACCTGCAAGAGCACGTTGAAGACATCGGGATGCGCCTTTTCGATCTCATCGAACAGCACGACCTGATAGGGCTTGCGCCGCACCGATTCCGTCAGAGCGCCGCCTTCCTCATAGCCGACATAGCCCGGAGGCGCGCCAATCAGCCGGGATACGGAGTGTTTCTCCATATATTCCGACATGTCGAGGCGAACCATGGCCGTTTCATCATCGAACAGGAACCGAGCCAGGGACTTGGTCAACTCTGTTTTGCCGACACCAGTCGGACCGAGGAAGATGAAGGAGCCAATCGGCCGGTTGGGGTCCTGAAGTCCGGCCCGCGAGCGGCGCACGGCCCGCGATACGGCCTGCACCGCATCGCCCTGTCCGACCACCGATTTTGCCAGTTCGTCTTCCATCCTCAGCAGCTTTTCCCGTTCGCCCTGCAACATCCGGTCCACCGGAATGCCTGTCCAACGCGAGACGATATGAGCGATATTGTCGGGTGTCACCACTTCCTGCACCATGCTGGCCGCGCCAGAGGCATCCTTTGCCTCGGCATCGGTCAGCTGTTTTTCGAGGCCTGGAATAACGCCATAGGCCAGTTCGCCGGCACGCTGGAATTCGCCCTTGCGCTGGGCGATGGCCAAGTCGTTGCGCGCCTCATCAAGCTGACGCTTGAGATCGGCCGCAAGACCCAGCTTCTGTTTTTCCGACTGCCAGCGGGCCGTCAGCGCATCGGCTTCTTCTTCCAGCGAGGCCAATTCGCTTTCCAGCCGCTTCAACCGGTCGGCGGACGCGATGTCGGTTTCCTTCTTCAGGGCTTCCCGCTCGATCTTCAACTGAATGATACGGCGGTCCAATTCATCCAGCTCTTCCGGCTTGGAATCCACCTGCATGCGAAGACGCGAGGCAGCTTCGTCCATCAAGTCGATGGCTTTGTCCGGCAGGAAGCGGTCAGTGATGTAGCGGTTCGACAAGGTCGCAGCTGCGACGATAGCCGAATCGGCAATCCGAACCTTGTGATGCTGTTCATATTTTTCCTTGAGGCCGCGCAGGATGGAAATCGTATCCTCCACCGTCGGCTCATCCACCATCACAGGCTGGAAACGCCGTGCAAGTGCCGGGTCTTTTTCCACATGCTTGCGATATTCGTCCAGCGTCGTCGCCCCAACGCAATGCAATTCGCCACGCGCCAATGCGGGTTTCAGCAAGTTGGACGCATCCATGGCGCCATCGCTCTTGCCCGCGCCGACCAGCGTGTGCATTTCGTCGATAAACAGGATGATCTCGCCGTTATCGGCCTGAACTTCGTTCAACACGGCCTTCAAGCGTTCCTCGAATTCGCCGCGATATTTGGCCCCGGCAATCAGCGAGCCCATATCCAGCGCCATCAATTTCTTGTCTTTCAGACTCTCCGGCACATCGCCATTGACGATACGAATAGCAAGGCCTTCGGCAATCGCCGTCTTGCCAACGCCGGGCTCACCGATCAGGACCGGATTGTTCTTGGTGCGGCGTGACAGGACCTGCATCGTGCGGCGAATTTCATCATCGCGACCGATCACCGGATCGAGCCGGCCTTCTCGCGCCTCTGCCGTCAAGTCACGGGCATATTTCTTCAAGGCATCGAAGCCCTGTTCGGCATTGGCGGTGTCGGCGGTGCGTCCCTTGCGGACATCATTGATCACCTGGTTCAACGCCGCAGCCGTAACCCCGCCCTTTTTCAGGCTGGCAGATGTGGATGCCGAGGTTTCGACCGCGAGCGCAAGCAGCAGCCGCTCAACGGTAACGAAACTGTCGCCCGCCTTCTTGGCCGCGTCTTCCGCGGTGGAAAACACCCGGGCCAGGGGCTGGGCAAGATAGACCTGACCATTGCCACCCGACACTTTCGGCAGCTTGGCAAGCGCTGCATCATTGGCGATCCTGACTCCCTTTGGGTCGCCGCCCGCGCGGCTGATCAGCGAGGAGGCCATGCCCTGCTCATCATCCAGAAGCACTTTCAACACATGTTCGGGGGTAAATTGCTGGTGGCCTTCCGACAGCGCATGCGTCTGGGCAGACTGCAAAAAGCCGCGCACCCGTTCGGAATATTTTTCTACGTTCATCTTCGCTCTCCAGTCTCCAGGCCGCCCGTCAAGGCACGGCATGGGTTTTGAGGATCAGGCCCCCATTCGGCAGGCCCGGTGATTGAATTCAATCCTTTAAATGGATTCTGTTCAATTCGTCAAAGCTGATATGGGGAGGCGATTTTGCCCTTTAAAGAGTGGGTTCGCACAAAAAATCAGGCACGCTTGATGAAAGGCAAACAACTGAAAACAAATCATCAAAAAATAAAAAGCCCCTGCTCCAGAAAAGGAGAAGGGGCTAATTTTGGTCATCAGTCATTCCAGAGTCTGTCTGGCCAGAGTCAGTCTGGTTCAATCACCGATGGATATTATTCCGAAACGATATCGGCAAGAGCCGGAGCATCGCCATTATTGGCCTTGTCGCGACCCTTGGCCGGTGGCTTGCCTTCGGCACTCGCCTCACCATTCGCTTCGGCCGCAATCTCTTCGGCTGTGCGGCGCGGACGGCGCGGACGGGCAGCAGGCGTGCGGCGGCGGGTCTGGGGCCGATCCGACTTCGCGCTGGCCTGCTGTGCGCTTTCCTCAGCGGCAAATTCAGCTTCGACCGGGGTCTTCTCAATCACCGGCTGCGGTCCGCTTCCAGCAATGTCCAGCTCAGACTGCGGCTGGGCAATCGGCTGCGGCCGGCGATCCTGATGCGTGCGCTCGCGGCGATCAGGACGCTCGGCCCGTTCTGGGCGCTCCGGACGCTCGGCCCGTTCTGGACGGTCCTGCCGTTCGGTGCGCTCTGGACGCTCCTGCTGGGCGCGCTCTGGCTGAACCCGTTCCTGCTGGATGCGGGGCTGCTGAACCGGCATTTCGGGCTGCGGCTGGTAGCCACGGTCCAGACCGTTATCGCCCTCGTCGCCATCCATGTCGGAACCGTCGCGGTCATTATAGTCGCGATCGTCGCGATGGACGCGCTCCTGCATCTGCGCCTGGGCGGCGGCAATGATGCGGTTATAATGTTCGGCATGCTGCAAATAGTTCTCGGCCATGACCCGGTCGCCTGAACTATGCGAATCGCGCGCCAGCGCCATGTATTTTTCAGCGATATGCTGCGCCGTGCCGCGGATTTTCACGTCAGGACCCGAACTGTCATAGGTGCGGGTCAGCGGGTTGGAGCCCTTGCGGTTGAAATTGTTGCCATTGTTATTATTGCTGCCGCCACTGCTACGCCCCCGACTGCGCTTGTTTTGCTGTCCTGGCCTCATCGATTACTCACCTGATTTCTGTCTTGCTGATATGAGGGCGACGCGGCCCGTTCGCTCAATCGAACCGGGGCTCCACGCGCTGCGGGGCATACTGCGCCAATGCAACATACGGCCGCTGGTGACTATCACAGCTCCTTGCATTCTATAAAATGCGTGAGGGTCGACTGTAACACGTTAACATTCTGCATAATTTTTGCCCTTAATCCGACTTCGGCTTAAGGAATCAAGCAGTAAATTATTTGATCCACGCACCAGGATCATTCGCGCCGCTACCGTCTCCTTAAGGAGGCATGTTTGCGGTCGACCCAGAGCCAAACGAATCTTTGTTCATTCCCCGCTGCCCGGTGCGTGTCTGCAACCTATCCCGCTTCCTTTCGAAAACCAAGCCCTTTCTTTGCATTGCAGAAAGTTCCTTGGTGAATACCACTATAGTTGCGGTCCGGTCTGAGCAAACAACAGAATCCGATCATTATCACCGTGATCCTTTGCGCTTTCCACAAGAACGAAGCTATTGTTTGCGAAAAGTTGCGTCACCGCCATCGCCTGATCGTAACCGATTTCCACCCCAACCAGACCGCCCGGTTTCAGAAAATCGGCGGCGCCAGCGGCAATTGCACGGTAAGCATCCAGTCCATCGTCGCCACCGTCAAGTGCTACGGCAGGATCATAAAGCCGAACGTCAGGAGCCAAATCTTTAATCACATCGCTGACAATATAGGGCGGATTCGACAGAATGATGTCAAAACGGCCCGATAACGCCTCGTACCAATGGCTTTGCAGCGTCTCGAACCGGTCGGAAAGTGAGTTGGCTGCGGCGTTCTGCCGCGCCGTGGCCAGCGCTTCGGCGGAAATATCGGTCGCCAATGCTGTAGCACCCGGACATTCCTGCAAAAGCGCCAGGGCAATTGCCCCGGTGCCCGTCCCCATATCCAGCAGGCGCACGCTGCCATTCTTCGCCACCATGGCATGAAGATGCGGCAAAACACGCTCAATCAGGATTTCCGTATCGGGCCGCGGTTCCAATGTCGCTGGCGAAAGGGCCAGTTCCAGACCGTAAAAGGCCCGCCGTCCCAAAATCCGGTGGACAGGCTCAAACAACAGACGTCGCTCGACTGCCGTCTCGATCAGGCTCGTCTCCTCGGCGCTCAACACCCGGTTGTCCTGCAGGATAAGATCGGTCGCCGTCAGTCCAAGAAGACCGGCTATCAAGGTCCGCGCATCGCGTGGCGCATCGGCGATACCCGCTTGCGCAAACCGGAGACGGGCGGCAGTGATCGCCTGCTTCAGCGTCACCGGTGCGCCTGTCATGCGTGTTCGCCGAGTTGCGCCAATTGTCCAGCCTGATAATCGGCGATCAGGGCATCGACCACTTCATCGATTTCACCCATCATCATCCGGTCGAGCTTGTAGAGGGTCAGGTTGATCCGGTGATCGGTCACCCGGCCCTGCGGGAAATTATAGGTGCGGATCCGCTCGGACCGGTCACCGGAGCCAACCTGGCTCTTGCGATCAGCCGATCGTTCGCTGTCGGCCCGCTGGCGTTCCATGTCGAACAGACGCGAACGCAGCACCTGCATGGCTTTTGCCCGGTTCTGGTGCTGGGATTTTTCTGAGCTGGTCACCACCAGGCCGGTCGGCAGATGGGTAATGCGCACCGCAGAGTCCGTGGTGTTGACATGCTGGCCGCCTGCCCCGGAAGAGCGCATCGTGTCGATGCGAATGTCTTCAGCCCGAACCTCGATATCGATCTCTTCCGCCTCGGGCAAAACCGCCACGGTAGCAGCCGACGTATGGATACGTCCTTGCGTCTCCGTATCGGGAACGCGCTGCACCCGGTGAACACCGGATTCGAATTTCAGCTTGGAAAATACCCCGCGTCCGGTCACGGTGGCGATAATTTCCTTAAAGCCCCCGGCATCGCCTTCACTGGAAGACAGGACCTCGACTTTCCAGCCCTTGCCCGCCGCGAAACGCTCATACATCCGAAACAAGTCACCGGCAAACAACGCGGCTTCGGACCCACCCGTACCGGCACGAATTTCCAGGATCGCACTTTTCTCGTCCGCGGCATCCTTGGGCAGAAGCTGGATCTGGATTTCCTTTTCCAGTCCTTCCAGCCGCGCCTCGACATCCGGCAGCTCCATTTCCGCCAGATCGCGCATCTCGCGGTCCGTGGACTTGTCGGCCAGCAGCGCCTTCAGATCAGCAACTTCCTTTTCCGCCAACCCCAATTCCCGGATGGCTTTGACCACCGGCTGCAACTCGGAATATTCCGAGGCAAGCTTGACATAGACATCGGCGGCAGGCCCGGCGGACATGCGCGCCTCGATTTCGCCAAACCGGCGCTCAAGCTCGCGCATTTTATCGACAGGAAGCTTAGCCACCCTTTACCTCTTGTTTTTCTTCAGAAATCAGACCGGAACGCCGTTCTGTTCGGCAAACCGTGTCAGGAAAGCCCGGATCGGCTCACTTGGCCTGTTGTCGTCCAGCAACGCATTCAGCTCGGCGGAAAGCCTGCCGATATCCAATTGCAACAGCATGGCCTTGATCGGACCGATGGCCGTCGGCGACATCGACACCGAACGGAAGCCGATAGCAAACAGCGCCATGGATGACAACGGCTTTCCCGCCATCTCACCGCACAGCGTCACCGGCGTATCATGCCGGTCGGCAGCACGGACAATATCACGCAGAATGCGCAGGAAAGGCCGGCCCAGAGTGTCAAACCGGTCGGACACCCGGGCATTGCCCCGGTCGACCGCCATGGAAAACTGGAACAGGTCATTGGAGCCGACCGAGACGAAATCCACTTCCTGCATCAACTCGTCAAGTTGCCACATCAGGGCAGGAACCTCCAGCATCACGCCGAATTGCAGCCGCTTTGGCAGGCCATGGCCGAATTTGGAAATATGCTGCACTTCCTTCTGCAGCAATTCGCGGGCAGCGCGGATTTCCGACACTTCCGTGACCATCGGCAGCATCATCTTCAGCTCACCCCCGGTCGCGGCCTTCAGCAGCGCCCGCATCTGGGTGCGCAACAGGCCGGGCCGGTCCAGCGACAGCCGGATGGCGCGCCAGCCGAGAGCCGGATTTTCTTCCTCATGGCTGCGGAAATAGGGCAGGACCTTGTCGCCGCCGATATCCAGCGTGCGGAAGGTGACGGGCCGACCCTTCGCCTGTTTCAGCACATTGCGATAGAGCGCTTCCTGCTCATCGGCCTTGGGCATGGTCGAAGCGATCATGAATTGCAACTCGGTGCGGAACAAGCCAATGCCCTCGGCCCCCGATTCGGCCAATTGCGGCAGATCGACCATCAAACCGGCATTCATCTGCAATTTGATTCGCTGTCCGTCCTTGCTGAGCGGCTCAACATCGCGCAGCGCCTTGAACTGCTCCTGACGGCGGGCGCGCAGCTTGACCTTTTCCTCATAGGCAGTCTGCAGATCGACCATCGGGCGCACATGCACCTTACCGTCATCGCCATCGATAATAACGGCATCACCGTTTTCAGCCAGCGCCACAGCACCGGCTGCCTGCCCGACCACGGCAATGCCCATGGCGCGGGCAACAATCACCACATGGCTGGTGACCGCACCATCTTCGAGCACCAGACCGCGAATGTTCTGGCGCGGATAATCGAGCAATTCGGCAGCGCCCATGGCACGGGCGAAAATCACCGCATCCGAGGGAAATCCTTCGGCGCTACTGCCGGAAAATCCGGTCAGCTGCCGCAGCAACCGGTTGGCCAGATCGTCAAAATCATGCATGCGCTCGCGCATATAGGGATCGGTCAGGCGCATCATCCGCGCCTTGGTATCGCTCTGGACCTTTTCGACCGCCGCTTCCGCCGTCAGGCCGTTGCGGATCGCCTCTTCCATGCGCCGCACCCAGCCCTGGTCATGGGCAAACATCCGGTAGGTTTCCAGCACCTCTCGATGCTCGCCTTCCATCGCCACTTCGCGGCGCGACAGCATGTCATCGATGGAGATGCGCAGAGAGCCGAGCGATTCGGCCATCCGCTTCAACTCGGTCTCAGTATCCTCGTTCAACAGATTGGTAACGACGATGCGCGGCTCGTGCAGCACGACATGGCCAAGGCCGATGCCCTCGCTATAGCTGTCGCCATCGATGGTCACGGCCCGCGTCAGGTCCAGTTCAAGGCCCGGCCGGGTAATCTTCTTCAAATCGCCAGTGGCAATCATTTCGGCCAGCACCATGGCCGTGGTTTCAAGCGCTTCAAGCTCGTCTTCCCGATAATTCCGTTGCGCCTTGTTCTGGACGACAAGAACGCCAAGACTGCGGCCAGCCCGCAAAATCGGCACACCGAGGAAGGAATGATAAATTTCCTCACCAGTTTCAGGGAGATAGCGGAAAGCGGGATGCGCCTGCGCATCGGAAAGATTGAGTGGTTGGGCGGATGCCGCGATGGTACCGACCAGACCTTGCCCCATTTTCAGCTGGGCCAGATGCACCGCGTCGGGATTGAGACCTTCGGTCGCGTAGAGCTCCAGCACACCATCGGAGCGCAAAACATAAACGGAGCAAACTTCGGCAACCATATTGCTCGCGATCTGGCGAGTGATACGGTCAAGACGCTCCTGAGGCTCAAGGGGCTCCGCCATCAATTCGCGAAGCCGCTTGAGGAGGACGCGCGGACCTGCGGAAAGGTCTCTCATCGCGTGCATGCTCCCGATAATGACAATCCAGGCGCAAAATGCGCCCGGAGGTAGTGATCAAGGGTGGCAAATTCCCACCCGTTGATCAAGCCTTATCGAGACCGTAGCAGGAATGCAAAGTGCGAACAGCCAATTCAGCGTAAGGACCGTCGATCAGGATGGAAATCTTGATCTCGGAGGTGGTGATCGCCTTGATATTGATGCCTTTCTCGGCAAGTGCACGGAAAGCGGTCGCCGCAACCCCTGCATGGCTGCGCATGCCAATGCCGATCACCGAGACCTTGACCAGGCCCTTTTCGCTTTGCACCACGTCGAAACCGATTTTTTCCTGGTTGTCGGAGAGCACTTTCAGGGCTTTATCCACATCCCCGGATGGGACGGTAAAGGTCATATCGGTCTTGGAACCGTCCTCGGAAATATTCTGGACGATCATATCGACATTGATATGCGATTCGGACAGCGGTCCGAAAATCGCCGCCGAAACACCGGGACGGTCAGCCAACCGGCGCAGGGATATCTGGGCTTCGTCCTTGGCATAGGCAATGCCGGTCACAACTTCCTGTTCCACGATCTCTTCCTCATCGCAAATCAACGTTCCGGGCGGATTCAGCACGTCACCCATGCCCGGAGCATCGGGATCTTCAAAGCTCGAGCGCACGAAGGTGCGCACCTTGTGTACCATGGCCAGTTCGACGGAGCGCACCTGCAATACCTTGGCGCCAAGCGAAGCCATTTCCAGCATTTCCTCGAAGGCCACCTTTTTCAGGCGGCGCGCCTTGGGTTCGATGCGCGGGTCGGTGGTATAGACACCATCGACATCGGTATAGATGTCGCAACGGTCGGCCTTGACGGCTGCCGCGATTGCCACCGCCGAGGTATCGGACCCGCCGCGACCCAGCGTGGCAATGCGATTGTCCGGGCCAATGCCCTGGAAACCGGCTACCACGGCGACCTGGCCCTCACCCATGCGGCGGATGATATCGGAACCGTCGATGTCCTGGATGCGGGCCGCGCCATGGGCATTGTCGGTCTTAATGGCAATCTGCCAGCCCTGCCAGGAGCGGGCATTAATACCGAGCGATTGCAGCGCAATGGCCAGCAGACCGGATGTCACCTGTTCACCGGAGGCCACGATAGCGTCATATTCACGCGCATCATAGAAAGGCGAAGCAGCACCGGCGACCTTGGGCATGGTCTGGACCCAGTCCACCAATTCGTTGGTCTTGCCGGACATGGCCGAAACCACCACGGCAACTTCGTGGCCGGCATCCACTTCACGTTTCACATGCCGCGCCACGTTGTGAATGCGTTCAAGATTGGCGACGGATGTACCGCCGAATTTCATCACAATGCGCGCCATGGCCCGACCGTCTCGACCTCAAACCTGTGCCGGACATGTCCGGCTGAAACCAATCTCTGCATTTCACAATGCGGCTGGCGGGCTTTTAGACAATTCGGGGCCAAGGTGCAACGGCAAGTTCACTGCATTAAGGCGGCATCGGTGCCGCTTTCTATGCAAACGTTTTTGTCATGAATTTGGGATACCCCATTCAGCGATAATTCAGTAGAGAACGGCAACATGTCCGATACCGTTAATACCAAGGCTCGAAGATGCTAACGCATCTTCGCCTGACAAGAGTTTCGAATATTTCAAATGCGTCAAAGGCTTGAGATATTCGAAAAAGGAATACCAACTGCCATTTTTAATGGCAGTTGGTATAAGATTTACCGCATATTTCCTTAAACCTGTCAGGGTTTGAGAAGAAAATCATGCGGCGGATGCCAACTGGGCATAGGCGCGACATATAAAGTGCTGCCGCGAACCGGTCGCGGCAGACAAAAGCAGTCAATGAAAGGGACGATCGCATGGCAGCCGAAATACAATCCGAGAGCCAGGAAAGCGCCGAGCCGCCGACCAGGTCCGGATGGCGGGCAGCCCTTGCCGATTATGGCAGGGCGATTGCCGCCGTGTTCACGCTGGTCATTTTTGCCGCCGTAGCGCTGGCGATCTACCGGCTGACGGAAGAAGTCAGCTATGACGACGTCGTCTCGGCCATGGCCACCACCGGCTATGACCAGATCCTGCTGGCAGTGGTGTTTACCGCGCTCAGTTTCCTGTCGCTGTGTCTCTACGACTGGAACGCCATGGAATTCATCGGCCGCAAACGCCCGATGGCGGAAGTGGCGCTGACCGCCTTCAGTGCCTATGCCGTCGGTAATGCGGCAGGCTTCGGCATGCTGTCGGGTGGCGCGATCCGCTACCGGGCCTATTCGCGGGCAGGCCTTGCCCCTGATGAAATCGGCCGTGTCATCGCCTTCGTCACCCTGTCCTTCAGCTTGGGGCTTGCTGCCGTCACCGCACTGTCGCTTATTCCAATGTCGTCGGAAATCGCGCCGCTGCTGAATATCAACCCGCTCTGGCTGCGCGGATTGGCGATTGCCATCGTCCTTGGTTTTGCCGTGCTGATCGTCATCGGCCAGCGCCGCAGCCTGACCTTTGCCGGCGTGACGCTGCGGATGGCCGATACCCCGACCCTGTCGCGGCAGTTTCTGGTCACCGTGGCCGATCTGGCCTTTTCCGCCTCGGTCGTCTATGCGCTCTTGCCGGAACAGGCCGCCATTTCCTGGCCAGCCTTTTTTGCAATCTATTCCATTGCGATTGGCATTGGCGTACTCAGTCATGTGCCTGCTGGCATTGGCGTGTTTGAAACCGTCATCATCGCCGCGCTTGGCCCGACCACCAATATCGACGCTGTGCTCGCCTCGCTGGTGGTTTACCGCCTGATCTATTATGTTTTACCGCTTATTCTGGCCATCGTGCTGGTGACAATCACCGAGCTGCGTCATTATTCCAAAACCCCGGCGCTGGCCGGGGTCGGACGCACCGCGGCCCGAATATCACCGGCACTTCTGGGCGCCCTGACCTTCATTCTCGGCGTCATGCTGATTTTCTCCAGCGTCACGCCGACGCCGGAAAGCAATCTGGAATTCCTGCAAAACATCGTGCCGCTGCCCGTGGTGGAAGGCGCGCATTTCTTCACCAGCCTGCTCGGCCTATTTCTGGTCATCGCGGCGCGCGGCCTTGCCCAGCGGTTGGACGGCGCGTGGTGGGCGGCCATGGTTGGAGCCTCGACCGCCCTGGTCCTCTCGCTGCTGAAAGCGTTTGCGGTGCTGGAAGCCTCGGCGCTGGCCATCCTGCTGATCGGCCTGTTCGCCAGCAAGCGGCTGTTCATTCGCCCCGCCTCGCTGTTTCGCCAGGTGCTGACCTCGTCCTGGCTGACTGCCATCGCCCTGATCTGCATTTTTGCCTGCTTCATCCTGTTCTTCGTCTATCGCGATGTCGATTACACCCGCTCGCTCTGGTGGGAATTCGAGTTTTCGGAAGAAGCGCCGCGCTCGCTGCGCGCCATGCTGGGCCTGACCATCTTCTCATCGGCGCTGGCGGTCTTCAGCCTGCTGCGCCCCGCAGCGCCCGCCGTGACGCCGTCAAGCCCGGAAGATATCGAGAAGGCCGTCGCCATTCTTAGCAAGTCGGATGTGGCCGATAGCAATCTGGTGCGCACCGGCGACAAGGCCGTGATGTTTTCACCGGATGGCCTGGCTTTCCTGATGTATGGCAAGCAGGGCCGCTCGTGGATCGCCTTTCTCGATCCGGTCGGGCCGAAAAAGTCCCGCGACGAACTGGTTTGGCAATTCGTCGAATCGGCTCGTTTGGCTGGCTGCCGGGCCGTCTTCTACCAGGCCTCGCCCGTGCTGCTGCCGGCGATTGCCGATGCCGGCATGCAGGCCTTCAAACTGGGAGAACTGGCGGTCGTCGATCTCTCCCGCTTCGACCTGAAGGGCGGGAAATGGGCCAATCTTCGCCAAAGTGCCGCCAAGGCCGAGCGCGACGGACTGAGTTATGACATCATTCCCCTGGCCAACGTGCCTGATATTCTCGAAGATCTCCGGGGCGTGTCGGATGGCTGGCTTGCCCAGCACCGCGCCAAGGAAAAGGGCTTTTCCCTCGGCGCGTTCACCGATGACTATATCCTGAGCCAGCCGGTGATCGTGCTGCGTTTCGAAGGCCGGATCGTCGCTTTTGCCAATATCCTGGTCACGGAAACCAAGGCCGAGTCATCCATCGACCTGATGCGCTTTTCGCCGGAGGCCCCGAAGGGATCGATGGACTATCTGTTCGTCAGCCTGCTGACCCATCTGCGCAGCGAAGGTTACGAACATTTCAACCTGGGCATGGCGCCCCTATCGGGCCTGTCGAGACGCGATGTGGCCCCGGTCTGGGACCGCATTGCCAACACATTCTATGAGCATGGTGAGCGCTTCTATAATTTCAAGGGGCTTCGGGCTTTCAAGACAAAGTTTCATCCCGAATGGCAACCCCGCTATCTCGCCGTTTCAGGCGGCCTCAGTCCGGTCATCGCGCTCCTGGACGCAACTCTCCTGATCGGTGGCGGTCTGAAAGGCGTGGTAAAGAAATGAAATCGTCAACTTCTCGTCTCACCAAGGGCAGCCTGGCCCGCAATTGTCTGGCCGCCGCGGTTCTGGCATGGGCGTCGTCCACGGCTGTTTTCGTGCAGCCCGCCCTGGCCGAGGACCCGCAATACGAAACAGGCACGATACCCGATCCGGTTATCGCCATGCCGGACGACAAACCGAAATCCATCGTTTTCCTGTTGTCCGACAAGGACGGCTGGAGCGACAAGATGAAGACTGAGGCTGAAAGATTGCGCAGCAACGGCTCGATCGTCGTCGGCATCGATACGCCGCGCTATCTGCAATCCCTGCAAGCTGATCTGAAGTCGTCCGATGAGGACGATTGCATCTATACCGTATCCGACATCGAGGACCTGTCCCATCAGATTCAGCGGCATGTCGGCGGTGCGGATTACCTGCCGCCGCTGGTGGCGGGCATCGGTGAAGGCGGTACGCTGGCCCTGGCGATCCTGGCCCAAACACCCAACGCGACCATCGGCGAAACGCTGGCTGTCGATCCCGGCGACGTCATTCCCCTGCCCGAACAGTTCTGCACCCCGGCAGTCAAGACCGAAAAGAACGGCGGCATCGTCTATGGCCTGACCGACGGCGCGCTTCCCGATCCGGCCAGCGTCCGGTTTTCGCCTTCTGCCGATCCCGCCGGGCGTGCCCATGTGGCCGATCTCCTGAAGGATCATTCCGATATCGACGTGGCCGATAGCCAGAAGCCTGCCGCCCAGACCCTGTCGGACGGCATCGACGTGATGATCGCAGCCACCGCCAAGGAGGCCTCGCCCCTTGGCTTGCCGCTGACACTGATGGATGTCGATAAACCAGCATTCGATACGATGGCGATCATCTATTCCGGCGATGGTGGCTGGCGCGATATCGACAGCGAAATGGCCTCCTATTTCCAGAGTGAAGGCCTGCCCGTCGTCGGCGTCGATTCGCTGCGCTATTTCTGGTCGGAGCGCAAACCGCAGGAAACCGCGGACGATCTCGCCCGTATCATCACCGCCTTTACCAAACGTTGGAAGGTCAAGCATGTGATGCTGGTCGGCTTCTCCTTCGGCGCGGACATTAGCCCACCGGTCTATAATCTCCTGCCAGACAATATCCGTCAGAAAATCAACCAGGTATCGCTGCTGTCCATGTCGCAGGCATCCGATTTCGAGATTTCCGTGACCGGCTGGCTGGGAGCGAAAAGCAGCGGCGCCGGCGGCGATCCCACCAAGGAAGTCGCCAAAATGCCAGCGGGCCTGGTGCAATGCCTGTACGGAGCCGATGACGAAGAAGATGACGGTTGCCACAAACTCGACCCCAAGAAGGTCGATGTCGTCAAGCTTGAGGGCGGTCACCATTTCGATGGCGACTATGAAGCCCTGGCCAAACTGCTTCTGGATCGGCTGAAAACCCGCAAGCTGGATTGATACAGCAAAGAGCGTTGCTCACGCCCTGCTCGACCTTTGCGCGGGATAGGGTACGCAACAAGATTTTAAATTAACCGCATGAAAAAAGGGCCGCTTAAAGCGGCCCTTTCCAATATCTGTAGCTCGGTTCCCTGCCTGATTACCGTGGCGGGCAATTTGGCGTGTTGGGCGCGCAGGCCGCACCCGGTGGTGGTGGCGGGGCAGCCTGACCCGGCACAGGTGGCGGCGGACGGTTTCCATCCGGAGCGTTGCGGTCTGGCCGATCAGGACGCTGGCCTTGTGGCGGCTGCATCTGGTCACGACGCTGATCGCCTGGACGCATATCACCGGGGCGCATGTTATCCGGCCCTCTGTTATCGGGACGCCTGTCGTCCGGGCGCCTATCGTCTGGCCGACGATCATCCGGGCGAGGCCTCTGCCGGTCATCGCGCATCATCCGGTCACGGTCGCCGTCCATTCGCGGATCTTGCATCCTTGGGTCCGGTCCACGACGGCGATCCATGTCCGGTGCGCCTGGAGGCGGGGGACCATCACCACCCATGAAGCGGGGCGGTGGACCATCGCGGCGCCAAACCGGCGGCGGTGGCGGCGCACGGCGCCAGCGATCCCGTTCGCGGTAAAAATCGCGGCCGCGATAATAGCGATCCCAATAATTATCAACCTGGAAGGTCACAGTCGGAATGCCGAGCGGCTGATAATAATCCGGATCGACATAGACCCGACGGTTGGAATATTGGGTCTGCAAATAGCTGCCGGAAATCCAGCCGCGATAGCCCGCGTAACCGACATCGCACCAATTGGCCGAAGACAGGCAGCCAAAGATCCGCACGGAATTACCGGCTGGCACGACCAGAACAGGGGGATATTGTGTGCTGGGCCCAGCCCGCAAGTTAACATTCGCCGTTGCAAATGCTTGGGCCGCCTCAGCGGCCGCCGGCAACGCAACTGCCATCAGCCCTGCAAAGGCCGACAGGTAAAGTGGTTTCATCGATCTGATCTCCTTGGCCGTCCCTGACCTTGGCTTGTCCCGCCAATTGGAATTGGGTTCATGCGGCATGGTAACGCCATCAGGAGCAATTTGTTCCCCCAGCGCCCCACCCGCACTTGACCCGCTTATGTCAAGCAATGTCCTCCGGCTTTTTTGAGGCGGCGTGTTTTGAAGCGACAAGGTGTCGCTCACCCTTGACTTTAAGCCCGGATCGTCCGACCTCACGCAAGAGACGGCGAAGCGACTGCGCCTAAGGATGGCGCGGCAGCGCAAAACGCGGTAGTGAGCCTTGAGATATCCGCCCGGATCAACAAAGCTATGGAATGCAGCACAGTCAGGAGAACCCGATGAGCGAGACCGCCAAGAGCACCATCGATCAGGCCGAGGTCGACCGCTTTTCCGCCATGGCTGCTGAATGGTGGGACCCCACCGGCAAATTCAAGCCGCTGCATAAGATCAATCCGGTGCGCCTTGCCTATATCCGCGACAAAGCCTGCGAAAATTATCAGCGCGATCCACGCTCCAATCAGCCGCTATCGGGCCTGCGGGTTCTCGACATCGGCTGTGGCGGCGGCTTGCTGTCGGAACCCATTGCCCGCATGGGCGCCGACGTGCTGGGCGCTGATGCCTCCGCCAAGAATATCGGCATCGCCCAGACCCATGCAGCCCAGACCGGCGTAAGCGTGGATTACCGCGCCGTCACCGCCGAGGCCCTGGCCGCTGCTGGCGAAAGCTTCGATATCGTGCTGAACATGGAAGTCGTCGAGCATGTCGCCGATGTCGAGTATTTCATCTCCACCTGCGCCTCCATGGTGCGCCCTGGCGGGATCATGCTGATTTCCACCATCAACCGTACCCTGAAGGCTGCGGCGCTGGCCATCGGCGCCTGCGAATATGTGTTGCGCTGGCTGCCGCGTGGCACCCATCAATATGAGAAACTGGTACGCCCGGAAGAGTTGGAAAAGCCAATCCTCGGCGCAGGCATGAATGTGTCCGAGACCGTCGGTGTCTTCTTCAACCCGTTCCAGAACCAGTGGAACCTGTCCACCGACACCGATGTCAATTACATGATGCTGACCCGCAGGCCGACGTCCACCCCGGAGTGAACCATCTCATACCGACATTGAGGCAAGGCGTTCCAGCAAATCCTGCTGGCGGGCGCAATTGTCGGTGGCAAGCTGCTTTATCCGCGCTCGGTCAAGGTGATAGGGCGCGCCATCCTCAGCGAAAGCCTGCTTGAACGTGAAGCCGAAGGGCGTCGTGCCGTGATCGGCGAGATGCTCGAGCCTTTCCACACCATCCGCCCATTGCGGCCTGCTGCCAACTGGCACCCACCACAGCACCAAAGAAGGCCAGGTCTGCTTCACATTCCAGTGGCGAGCGTGTTTCAAGGCGTCAGCATGGACGCCACTATAGGAGAAGGCCATCAGGGCCTCCGGGTCTTGCCAGAGCGAAAGAGACGATGGACCGGAGGTAAATCCGCTGCCTTCCATAAAACGCGGAAACACCTGCACGCCCCAGCTTTCCGGCCCCGGTTCGCCCTCATAACCGGAACGGTCGATAAAGCCCGTGGAGCGCGTAGCGGCCTCAAAATTAAGAGGCTCGCGGTCAACAAAGCCCTGAATGATCGGGTCTCCAGATGGCGCGACATGCAGGCCGAAATTATAGAGAGCGAGATGATGGGTGGACGACATGCTCAATTCACATCGTCAGGCAGAACCGGCAGGGGGGCAATTTCGATGCCTTCCTCGATCAGGGCGCGCGCCTCGTCGGGGCTGGCATTGCCGATAATCCCACGGGCATCGGCCTCGCCGTAATGGATCTTGCGAGCCTCTTCGGGAAATCGCTCGCCGACATCTTCGCTATTGGCCCTGACGGTCGCAACCGCCTCCTTCAACTTCAGGAAGGCTTCACGCTGGGCAGCATCATAGGCTACCTTCTGCCGTTCTTCCTTGCCGCGCGCCGTCGAGACCATCGGCGCCATCAGGCTTTTGGAAATGGAGGCGGAGGAACAGACCGGGCAGGTCAAAAAGCCACTGGCTTTCTGGCGGTCGAAATCGTCGCTTTGCGCAAACCAGCCTTCAAATTCATGGGCCTGATCGCAGATGAGGGAATAGCGGATCAAACCGTCTGCCCTCCCTTGGCCAGCGTTGGAACCATGTCGAGATTGAAATCACGGCCATTTTTGAGGTTGGGGATCTTCATGCGCGCCGCCTTGACGGCATCGAGATCAATCTCGGCCATCACCACGGCCTCGCCCGCCGCCGGGCCTTCCGCCAGGATTTTACCCCAGGGATCGATGATCAGCGAATGCCCATAGGTTTCGCGTCCATCCTCGTGGGTACCGCCCTGGGCGGCGGCAATGACGAACGCACCATTCTCAATGGCCCGCGCTCTGAGCAGGATATGCCAATGCGCCTCGCCGGTCTGCCGGGTGAAAGCCGCTGGCACCGTCAGAATGTCGGCACCCGCCATGGATTCGGTGCGAAACAGCGAGGGAAACCGCACATCATAGCAAATCGCAAAGCCGAGCCTGGCGAAGGGCAAATCAGCAACGCAAGCGCTCTTGCCGGGCGCATAAGCGGCACTTTCCCGCCAGCTTTCACCATTGTCCAGATCCACATCGAACATATGAATCTTGTCATAGGTGCAGATCCGCCGACCATTCGGGCCGAACAACAGGCCGCGATTGGCAATCATCCCATCGGCACGGGCAATCGCTGTTGAACCGACATGGACATGGATCTTCAGTTCGCCAGCCAGTTGGGCCGCCGTCACGGCAATCAAGTCATTGTCGTCATCGCGCAGCATGGCCCGCAAGGCCTCGCGGTTGCGCTGCAAGGCCCCGGTCATTTCCGGTGTCTGGACATAGATCGCCCCTGCTGCTGCTGCCTCGCGCACCAGACGCGCCATGGTGGCCGCATTCTTTTCAAGATCGGTACCGGAGCACATTTGCAGGGCTGCAACCGCAATGGTCATGACATGTCCTCAGGCCGCCAGCATCGGATCGAGCTTGCCGGCCCGTTCCAGCGCATGCAGATCATCGCAGCCGCCGACATGGGTGCCGTCGATGAAAATCTGCGGAAAGGTATTGCGACCGGATTTATCGACCATTTCCTGGCGCAGTTCCGCATTGCCCGTCGCGTCGACCTCGGTAAAGGCCACGCCCTTGGTGGTCAGAAGCGCCTTGGCGCGGGCGCAATATTCACAATATTGCCGCGTGTAGATGATCACCGACGCCATGCTCGTCTCCGGTTGATTGATGATAATGTCATATCAGTGTTGCAAGCTCATATAGGTGTTACAAGTGCCATTGCAAAGGTCAAGACCGTGACTTCCACGGCCCCCGCCCGCTTCAGCGCGCGGGTCGCTGCACTGACCGTGGCCCCTGTCGTATAGACATCATCGACCAGCACCAGATGACGGCCAAACACCTGATCGCGGCGGTTTTCCGCGACTTTGAAAGCCCCACGAACATTGTCCGCTCGGGCCTTCTCCGTCAGCCCAACCTGCTTTTGTGTCCGCTTCACCCGCGTCAGAACCCCCGGCAGGAATGGCTTATCTGACAGCCCGGCCAGCGCCCGACCTAGTTCCGCTGACTGGTTATATTGGCGTGAAAACAACCGCCAGCGATGCAACGGCACCGGCAGGATCGCATCGGCGCGGAGCACTTCCTGGCCGCCAGCCCGGATCATCCAATGCGCCATCATCGGTGCCAGATCGGTCCTGTCGCCATATTTCAGCCGATGGACCAGATCACGCGCCGCACCATCATGCACAACCGCCGCCCGCAGCCGGTCGAAAACCGGAGGATTGGCAATGGCCTCGGCGCAAACCATGCCCTGGCCTGGATCAAAACCGAAAGGCAGACCGAGAATTTCACAATAAGGCCGCTCGATGAACCGCACCGAGCACCAGCAATCGGAACACAGGCTGCCAGCCTTGGCAACCGGCAGACCGCAGGTGGCGCAGCCGGGGGGATAGACCAGATCGCGCAGCGACCGACCAAGCGTTTGCGTCCCCCGAAAACCGCGATGCGCCAGGGCCACCATGCTGTCGATGGCCTGCCGGATATGGTCCACCCTGCCTCCATTCGCCCGCATCATACCGATATACCCTACCCGATCTCGTCCAAGGCCCATGAATGCACCATAAAGGCGAAGTTGCGATATACTGCACTCAACACCCAAGAGGATTCAAGCCGCTTGGAAACTTTAAGGGGACAGAGCTGTCCAGAATCCGCCTGGGGTAAACACGGGAATGTTCGAGCCCAATTACGCGATTTCCTGCGCAAATCGATTCCGATTGACGCAATTATGCAGTAGGCACTTGGTGTCTCGAAGAACAACACCGGGAGGTCTCCATGGAGCCGCTATTCGATCCTGATCTCATCGTCCGCAACCGCGAGCGTGCCTTCGGCGCTGATGATGCCGGAGCCGGTTTCCTGCTGGATATCGTCGCACAGGAACTGACCGAGCGTCTGGCTGTGGTGGAACGCCGGTTTGAAACCGCAGTCGAATTGCACGGCATGGATGGCAGGGTTGGGAGGGCCTGTCTGGAAACAGGACGGATCGACCAATTGCAGCGGGTGGAAACCAACAGCCGCTTTGCCCGACAGGGGGAAACGCTGATCCCCGGCCCTATCGAGCATCTGCCACTTGGCGAGCAAAGCGCCAATCTTCTGCTGTCGCCGCTTGCCCTGCATCTTGCCAATGACATGCCGGGCCTGCTGATCCAGATGCGCCGGTCACTCCGGCCTGACGGTCTGTTGCTGGCAGCGCTGCCTGGTGCTGGAACGCTTGGCGAATTGCGCGATGTGCTGTTGACGACCGAGATCGAGATCAGCGGCGGAGCAAGCCCCCGCGTCATGCCCTTTGCCGATGTGCGCGATATGGGCGGGCTGTTGCAGCGGGCGGGCTTTGCCCTTCCGGTTGTCGATGTCGAGACCTATACGGTGCGATATGATGGGATTCTGGCGCTGATGCGCGATCTCAAAGCCATGGGCATGGCCAATCCGCTGGCGGCCCGCAGCCGCAAACCGCTGACACGGCAGTTTTTCCTGCGCGCCGCCGAGCTGTATGCCGAACGCTATAGCGATGCCGATGGCCGCATTCGCGCCAGTTTCTCGATCATCTACATGTCAGGCTGGGCCCCGCATGAAAGCCAGCCCAAACCGCTCAAGCCGGGGTCTGCGAAAATCCGCCTCGCCGACGCACTGGGCGGAAAGCCGTAGGGGATCATTCAAGTCTTTGCCGCAAGCCTGAACGCACTGCCGGTCAGGCTTGCGGTATGGCAGCAATGATGGAATCAAATAGCCTGTCCAGCGCTTCGTAATAAACGCCAAGCGCCAGATAAAGCGTCACCGCGATTATCCCCGCGATCAGGCTATACTCGATTGCAGTTGCACCAGACGTTTGGCGAAAAATCGCCGACAAGCCGGAAAACCGGCGTAAAAGCCCCATCATACCCCTAGCCTAAAACCATGCGCCCCCGCATGGGTGATCGAAGCGAACGTTTTGTGATGCCCAAACGCTCTGTATGTTTGTTTTCACATATTTCTAGGATACCGCCTGGCCCATACCATCACGGGTTATCAGCAGGCATCCCCATTGCCGGGATTGACGATACAGACGGAACCGGGCGTCTCCTGCAAGACGCTGCGCCGGATCGTATAGCGCTTTCCGGCATCGTGTTCGCCAGGAATTGAGCCCGTGCTCATCCGATCGACATCGGCCGGTCGCGCCGCAAATTGACCGGAGGTGGTCTTGTCTGCAAGCATCGGCGTCAGAACCAGCGATACCGCCACGGCCGTGACAGCAAACAGCAAGGCAAGATTGACAACACCAACTCTGCCGGACCTGGAAGTCGCACGTCGCGACTGCCGTCCGCCCTTTCCGAAATCCTTCTGCGTCATCGCAAACCTCACAAAATCCAAAGGGCTTCTTCCCGGACCATGGCCCGCCGGACGATTGCCCCAGAATCGACCACATAGATCAGGAGTTTTGCATCAATGAACATGCAAAACTCCTGCTGCAGCCCCCAAGACCCGATTCGATTCTTGATATCGCGCCCAAGAGGGTCTCGACATCAACACACCGCAGCAGGCGACATCCTGCGCGGTAGAACCGTAAAGCCCTGAGATCACTGCGTTATTTTTTATCGAACGATACCGCGCCCCATGCGATCATGCCATCCGACGCCCAACGCACATAAGACGATGCACGAAGCGCCTGTGCATGATGAGGGAATAATGCCGGTTTGAGGATTAACTTTCTATTAATCGCCGATAAAAACCGGTGAGCAATGGCCCATCTGGTGGGCTTATCCCGGCATTTCACACCGCTTCACAGGACAAATCTGCTGCATAATTCCTGAAATCGGACTCGGATTCCAGTTATCCTGACAAGCTCTAAAGGCAAATTCTAGAGCAAATCCAGCAGGAATGGGATCAAAGGTTCATCGGCTGGCGGCATCGGATAGGACCGCAGATCGCGGGGCTTGACCCATTTGATTGCCTGGCCTTCCCGCCCCTGCGGCATGCCCTCATAGCGACGGCAGACATAGAGCGGCATCAGCAGGTGGAATGTTTCATAGGTGTGGCTGGCGAAGGTCAGCGGCGCGAGACAGGGGATTTTCGTGGCAATGCCAAGCTCTTCCTCCAGCTCGCGAACCAGGGTTTCTTCCGGTGTTTCGTCGGGTTCCACCTTGCCGCCGGGAAATTCCCAGAGCCCGGCCAGCGATTTTCCTTCCGGCCTTTGCGCCAGCAGAATGCGTCCATCGCTATCCAGCAGAGCGCAG
The DNA here is from genome assembly GCF_021559775.1 of Gillisella vitis. GTDB lineage: Bacteria > Pseudomonadota > Alphaproteobacteria > Rhizobiales > Rhizobiaceae > Allorhizobium > Allorhizobium ampelinum. The sequence goes on from NZ_CP056047.1 coordinate 3,020,921, forward strand.
GCGGCAACCAGCAGAATAGGCCGCACCGTCATTCTTCGCCCTCTGCCTTGGCAGCGGTTTCGTGACGCCAGTAGCAATAGCGATAGGCTTCCTTGAAACCGAGCTTTTCGTAAAGCGAGAGAGCCGGACCGTTATCGGCCTGGACCTGGAGCCAGGCGCTTTTCGCTCCGCGTATCCGCGCCCAGCGCAGGGCCGCATAGGTCAGTTCGAGGCCGGTTCCCTTGCCACGATGAGCTTCCCCCACGGCAAGCTGCAACAGTCCGGCCAGATCATTGTCTTGCACGCAAATGGCGGCCGCCACCGGACCATTGTCAGGCACCTCGATCAGAAACAGGCCAAGCGGCGGTTTGATATTGCTGATCAATTCGGCAAGCGCCGGCTTCGACGCGGCATCCTCATTGCGCAGCGCCAGACTGGCATCGACGAAACGACCGATATCCTGAGTTGGCAGGTGATCCATCACATCGAGATCGCAAAGCTCCGCCAGATCGAGCGCCATGACAAGGCTTTCGTCGAAGCGGGTCCAACCATCCTCACGCAGCACATCGATCACTTGCGGCGGCGCCAACGGCGTTTCGCGAAACACCATGGGCCGACCGTAGGATTCGAATTTGCGCTCTGCCTTTTCCAACCGCAGACGAATGTCGCGGATATCGGAGCGGTCCAGCGCCACCACGCAATTGACCCGTTTCGACGGATGCCCGCCCGTCAGCCTGACCTGCCAGCTGCCGTCATACTGAACCGAGGCCGCGGGCCAGGCGCGAAAGCTGACGGCTTCCAGCCTGCGGACCTGCGGCAGGTTTGGCGCGCGTGGTGACTGATCCACCGCCATCAGCTCCGATAATCCCCGTTGATGGCCACATATTCCTTGGTGAGATCGCAGGTCCAGACCGTGGCTGTCCCCGTCCCAAGCCCAAGCTCGACTATGACCGGAATGTCTTGGCCCTGCATCACGGCTGTGGCCGCGGCTTCCGAATAATCCGGATCACGCTCACCGTTAACAGCCACGCGGACGTCACCGAACCAGATCGCCAGACGATCCCGGTCAGCCAGCTCGCCAGCCTTGCCGACAGCCATGACCACCCGGCCCCAATTGGCGTCTTCGCCAGCAACTGCCGTCTTCACCAATGGCGAATTGGCAATCGAAAGGGCAATGACCTTGGCAGCCGCGTCGCTTTCAGCGCCCTTGACGGTGACTTCCACCATCTTGCGCGCACCTTCGCCATCACGCACCACCTGCAAGGCCAGATCCTTGAGGAGATCGTTGAGCGCTGACCGGAACCCGTCGAGACGCGCGTCGTCGGCAGTCTCGACACGCTGCTGGCCGTCATTAGCGGCGGCACCGGTCGCAAACAGCATCAACGTATCGGAGGTCGAGGTGTCGCTATCGACCGTGACGGAATTAAAGCTTGGACCGACACCCGCCGACAACAGCGCCTGCAAGGCAGCCGGTGCGATATCGGCATCGGTGACGACGAAGGACAGCATGGTCGCCATATCAGGCGCGATCATGCCCGCACCCTTGGCAATGCCATTGATGGTCACAGTGACGCCGCCGATCTCAGTGCTGCGGGTCGCAACCTTCGGATAGGTATCCGTGGTCATGATCGCCTTGGCGGCTTCCAGCCAGAGATCGCCCTTGGCATCGCGGGCCATGTCATCAAGCACGCCGGCAAATTTCGTTGCATCCAGTGGTTCGCCGATCACGCCGGTCGAGGCCAGATAAATTTCATCTTCACCGCAGTTGAGCGCCGATGCCGCCGATTTGGCCGTCAACTCGGTCGCGGCCCGGCCCTTGGTGCCGGTAAACGCATTGGCATTGCCGGAATTGACCACCACGCCACGCGCCACGCCATGGGCGAGGTTTTTCCGGCAGAAATCCACCGGTGCGGATGGGCATTTGGACCGGGTAAACACGCCCGCAACGCTGGCTGGGCGATCGAACACCATCAACAGCACATCGGTACGGTTCTTGTATTTGATGCCCGCCGCAGCTGTTGCCATGGAGACGCCCCGGATCGCGGGCATTTCGGCAAAACTCTTTGGCGCGAGAGGAGAAACACTGGCTGACATAGCTGGAAACGGCCCCGGAAAAGACGAAACGACAAAAGGAAACCGCCGCATCGCGTCCTATGCGCGATGCGGCGGAATGAGCGCTTGCTTATGGCTTCGGCGCGGCGGCAGCGTCCGGATCGGCCTGCTGCTTGCTGATATCCTCATAGCCCTTCTTCAGAGCCGGATCGACGATCTCAACCTTTTCAGAGGTCTTGGCCTTTTCCAGCAGGGCTAGATACTTGTCACGCATCACCAACTGGCGAACCTGCTGCTGCACATCTTCGAATTTCGGCGGAGCCGCGTCGCGGATCTCTTCGACCTTGATGACGTGGAAGCCGAACTGGCTCTTGACAGGGGTCTTGGTATAGGTGCCGGGCTTGAGCGCAAAGGCCGCTTCTTCGAATTCAGGCACCATACGGCCCTTGGAGAAGAAACCGAGATCACCGCCGTCAGATCCGCTGGAATCGGTCGATTTTTCCTTGGCCAGTTCGGCAAAATCCTTGCCGCCATCCAGCTGCTTGATCACATCCTTGGCTTCATCCTCGGTCTTCACCAGAATGTGACGGGCGTGAATTTCCTGCTCCTTCGGCAGAGCAGCAATTTCCTTCTCATAGCGCGCCTTGACTTCCTCATCGGTCGTCACGTCCACGACATGCTTCTTGAAATAGGCATTGTGGAGTTCGCGGTCGGCAATGAAAGCCATGCGCTGCTTGTAGGCCGGATCGTCCTGCATTTTTTCGCCGATGGCGCTGCCAGCCAGCAGCTTGACATCGATGGCGCCGGACAGAGCCGCAACCTTTTTCTGGTCATCCGGCATCTGGGCAAACTGAGGATCGAGGTTGGCAATCGCCAGATCCAGCTCGGACTGGTGGATTTCCAGAGTGCCGACCTTGGCGACGACAGCATCGTCGGCATGGGCGTAAGAAGACAGCGCCACAAGGGCGGCACAGGCCGCCAGGACGAGTTTGTGAGAACGCAGCATATAATAACCCTTCGGTAAAGAGGCCGATTGCGACTGTCAATCGGGTCGAAAACACCCTAAACCACGCGATTGTGGCACTTGTGGTGCATGCTGTCCCGTTGACATAATTCGACCCCCCTCTTATCTGTCACGCAACTCCGCGTCCAGAGCAGTTTCCGGAGGCGGTACGCCAATCTCCACTGTCATGTGGCCGTGAGCGACCGGGAGTAGACCCGGGGCTTCGGTTTCAACCTCGTGACGGAATTCAGAAAGGACCATGGACATGGTCAGTCTTGGTGGGATCGCCCGCAAAATTTTCGGCTCCTCGAATGAACGCCGCATCCGGGGGAATAAGCCTCGCGTGGCCGCCATCAACGCGCTGGAGGACAGCATAAAGGCATTGAGTGATGCCGAGCTGGCCGCAAAGACCGAGGAATTCAAGGGTGAGCTTGCCAAGGGCAAGACGCTCGACGACATCCTGATCCCGGCCTTTGCCGTGGCGCGCGAAGCATCGCGCCGGGCGCTCGGCATGCGGCCCTTCGATGTGCAGCTGATCGGCGGTATGATCCTGCACGAAAACGCCATTGCCGAAATGAAAACCGGCGAAGGCAAGACGCTGGTGGCAACGCTCGCCGTCTATCTCAACGCACTGTCCGGCAAGGGCGTGCATGTGGTGACGGTCAATGATTATCTCGCCAGCCGCGACGCCGCCATCATGGCCAAGCTCTACAGCTTCCTCGGCCTGACCACCGGTGTCATCGTGCATGGCATGAACGATGACGAGCGCCGCGAGGCCTATGCCTGCGACATCACCTATGCCACCAATAACGAGCTTGGCTTCGACTATCTGCGCGACAATATGAAATATGAGCGCGGCCAGATGGTGCAGCGCGGCCATAATTTCGCAATCGTCGATGAAGTGGATTCGATCCTGGTCGATGAAGCGCGCACGCCGCTGATCATTTCCGGTCCGCTTGACGACCGCTCCGACCTCTACACCACCATCGATGCTTTCATTCCGATGCTGGGTGCTGAGGATTACGAGATCGATGAAAAGCAGAAATCGGCCAATTTCTCCGAAGTCGGCACCGAAAAGCTGGAAAACCTGCTGAAAGACGCTGGCCTGCTGAAAGGCGTTTCGCTGTATGACGTCGAAAACGTCGCCATCGTCCATCATATCAACAATGCGCTGAAGGCCCACAAGCTGTTCCAGCGCGACAAGGATTATATCGTCCGCAATGACGAAATCGTCATCATCGACGAGTTCACCGGTCGCATGATGCCGGGCCGTCGCTATTCGGAAGGCCAACACCAGGCGCTGGAAGCCAAGGAAAAGGTAACGATCCAGCCGGAAAACCAGACGCTGGCGTCAATCACCTTCCAGAATTATTTCCGGATGTATGCCAAGCTTGCCGGCATGACCGGCACGGCCTCGACGGAAGCCGAGGAATTCAACGATATTTATGGCCTGAGCGTCATCGAGGTGCCGACCAACCTGCCCATCCAGCGTATCGACGAGGATGACGAGGTCTACCGGACCTTCGAGGAGAAGTTCAAGGCGATCATCGAGGAAATCAAGGCAGCCCATGCCCGCAACCAGCCGGTTCTGGTCGGAACCACCTCGATTGAAAAGTCCGAACTGCTGGCGACCATGCTGCGCCAGACCGGATATACTGATTTCAGCGTGCTGAATGCCCGCTATCACGAGCAGGAAGCCTATATCGTCTCCCAGGCAGGTGTGCCGGGTGCCGTTACCATCGCCACCAACATGGCCGGTCGCGGTACCGACATCCAGCTTGGCGGCAATATCGACATGCGGCTTGAACGCGATCTGGAAGGCATGGAGCCCGGCCCCGAACGCGACGCCAAGGAACAGGCGATCCGCGAGGAAGTCAAAGCCCTGAAGGAAAAGGCGTTGGCCGCTGGTGGCCTGTATGTGATCGCCACCGAGCGTCATGAAAGCCGGCGCATCGACAATCAGCTGCGTGGCCGTTCCGGTCGTCAGGGCGACCCGGGCCGTTCAAAATTCTACCTGTCGCTTCAGGACGACCTGATGCGGATCTTCGGCTCCGACCGCATGGACAGCATGCTCCAGAAGCTGGGCCTGAAGGATGGCGAGGCCATCGTCCATCCCTGGATCAACAAGGCGCTGGAACGGGCACAAAAGAAGGTCGAGGCGCGCAATTTCGACATCCGCAAGAACCTGTTGAAATATGACGACGTGCTGAATGACCAGCGCAAGGTGATTTTCGAGCAGCGCGTCGAGTTGATGGATGCCGAAGACCTGACCGAAACCATCGACGACATGCGCCACGAGCTGATCGACACGATCGTGCGCACCCATATCCCGGAAAAGGCCTATGCCGAACAATGGGATGTGGCGGGCCTGAAGACTGCCACCACGACCATTCTCAACCTCGACCTTCCCATCGACGACTGGGCGCAGGAAGAGGGCATTGCCGAAGATGATATCGTTGAACGGGTCAAGAAAGCTGCCGACGACGTGATGGCTGAGAAGACCGAGCGCTTCGGCGCGGAGATCATGGCTTATATCGAGCGGTCCGTGCTGTTACAGACCATCGACAATCTGTGGCGTGAGCATATCGTCAACCTCGACCACCTGCGTTCGGTGGTGGGTTTCCGTGGCTATGCCCAGCGCGATCCCTTGCAGGAATACAAGGCGGAAGCGTTCGAACTGTTCCAGGCGCTGCTGGCCAATATGCGTGAAGGCGTCACCGCCCAGATGATGCGGGTGGAAATCGTCCGTGAAGCTCCCCCGGAGCCGACCCTGCCGATCATGCATGGTCACCACGAGGACCCGCAGACCGGCCAGGATGAATTTGCCGCTGCGGATGGCGTGGTCGCCCCCGAGAACCGCAATCCCGCCGATCCCTCGACATGGGGCAAGGTCGGACGCAATGAAATGTGTCCTTGCGGCTCCGGCAAGCGCTTCAAGCACTGCCACGGCGCCCTCTTGGCGTAAGACAGTGCTGACGTAAGAAAATCAAAATCGGCCAGCCGGATGTGTTGGCCGATTTCTCCCAGGCATAGGCTATTCAAACACTGACGGGCAGGCTTTTGTTAACCGTAAGCTGCCAAACCTGAATGCCCTGTCGCTTCTGTGCCTGAGAGTTTTGCGTGTTTATCATGGCGGTTATCCAGTGGGTGGAACATCTCCTGCCAGCCCGGCTGCATGGCCCGCTGCGCAGGATCGTCGCCGCTTTGTCCGCTCACGACGATGTGGCCCGCGCCCAGCGCATGGCGCTGATTGCCTTTGCCATCCGCATCGTCAGCGCAGCGATTGCCTTTTTCTCGCAGATCGTCCAGGCCCGGCTGATGGGCGATTTCGAATATGGTATTTTCGTTTTCGTCTGGGTGCTGGTCGTGCTGTTCGGCAATCTATCCTGCCTTGGTTTTCATTCGACCGTCATCCGCTTTCTGCCGCAATATCACGCAAGAGATGAAATTCCTGAAATCCGTGGCATCACCGTTACCATCCGGATCTTCGCTCTTGGCCTCGCCAGCTGTCTGACTGCAACCGGTCTTATCCTGTTGAATTTTTTCGGAGATCGGATTGCCGGTTACTACCTGACACCGCTGTTTCTCGGCCTGTTCGCACTGCCGATGATTGCGCTGGGCGATGTGCTTGACGGGACGGCGCGCGCCAATAGCTGGCCCGTTGCAGCCCTCAGCCCCACCTATATTGTCAGGCCCGTGCTGATCCTTGCCTTCATGCTGCTGGCCGTCATGCTGGGGGCGCCACGCACAGCCACCACCGCCATGCAGGCGGCCCTTGCCGCCACCTATGTCACGACACTCAGCCAATTCGCCACCATTCACTGGCGTCTGCGGCACAAATATCTACGGGGGCCGCGGCGGATCGAGTTCATGGTCTGGTTTCGCGTTGCCATCCCGATTTTCCTGATCGAGGGCTTTCTATTTCTGCTGACCAATTCCGACGTCATGGTGGTCGGGCTTTATCTGCCACCCGACCAGGTCGGGATCTATTTTGCTGCGGCAAAAACCATGGCCCTGGTGCAATTCGTCTATTTCGCGGTCAAGGCCGCAGCCGGACCGCGCTTTTCAGCACTGATGAATGAAGATGATATCCGGCCGCTGGCCCTATTTGCCGGCAGAATGGCCCGCTGGTGCTTCTGGCCGTCGCTGATCATCGGTCTTCTGGTGCTGGCGGCTGGCGAAGTCTTGCTCGGTCTGTTCGGCCCGAATTTCACGGTAGGCTATCCATTGATGGCCATTCTGTTTGCCGGTGCCCTGACCAAGGCGCTGATTGGTCCCGGTGAGATGCTCTTGACCATGGCAGGGCGACAAAAATTGTGTGTGCTACTATATGTGATTGCTTTAGCATCTAATATCGGGCTGAATGTGACTCTCATTCCGCTTTATGGCCTCACCGGCGCGGCAACGGCTGCCGCCTCGGCAATGTTGGTGGAAGCGATCTTGTTACACATTGCCGTGCGCTATGCGCTTGGCATTGTCTTATTTGCATTTGCCGACCCATTGTCTCGCATGAAGCAAGACAGGCCCGCATGAAGCGAACCAGGTTGTAGGATATGAACACACTACCGGTGACCGACGATACCAGCCGGGAAACGAGCACCGAGCGCCCGGTTCTGCATACCGTGTCTGCACCGGTCAATCGTCCGCCCGCCGATGGCCAGATTGCCGTGGGACGCCCCGGCCGCGATCTTTGGCTCTATCCACGCCAGACCAGCTACGACCTTGAACAGGAAATGGACTACCTGACCAACCGGGCGCTGGAGCAGAATGTCTTCTTCTCGGCCCGCTTTCTGGCCCCCGCCATCCCCCGCCTGGACGAGCGTGAAGTACGCATGGCACTGATCCGCGACGAGCGGCAGGGCCGCAGCCGGATCCGGTTGCTGATGCCTTTTTCGGTGGAAAAACCGGGCTTTGCAGTCGGTCCGTCCATTGTTCGCGTCTGGTCCAACCCCTTCGGCCCGCTTGGCACGCCTCTCGTCGATGCTGAGGATGCGGTGGAAACGCTCGACAACCTTTTCGAGGGACTGAGCGATCCCAAAGCCAAATTGCCCTCCGTTCTCGTCCTGCCGGATCTGCGAATCGATGGGCCGGTCACAAAACTACTGCGGGCCGTGGCGATCAGCCGTGACCTGCCACTGACCGTGACAAATCCCTACCAGCGCCCAATGCTCGAGAGCCTGGAGGATGGAGAAACCTATCTAAGCCAGGCCATTGGCAAGTCCCATTGGCGCGACATGCGCCGGCAGATGCGCCTGCTGGGTCAGCAGGGCGAATTGACCTATTCCGTCGCCCGTCAGCCGCAGGATCTGCATGTCCGCATGGAGGAATTCCTGGCGCTCGAAGCCAGCGGCTGGAAAGGCCGCAAGCGCAGCGCCCTTGTCATGGACCGGCTGCGAGCCGCCTTTGCCCGCGAGGCGATGACCAATCTGGCCGAGCGCGATTCGGTCCGCATCCATACGCTCGATCTCGATGGAAAGGCCATCGCCTCCATGGTTGTCTTCATTATGGGTGCCGAAGCCTATACGTGGAAGACTGCCTATGATGAGCGCTATGCGCGATATTCGCCCGGCAAGCTTCTGGTGGCTCGATTGACAGAATGGCATCTGGACGATGCCAATATTCTGCGCACCGATTCCTGCGCCGTACCCGATCACCCGGTCATGAGCAGGCTCTGGCGGGAGCGGGAAGACATGGGAACCATGGTTATCGGCCTGAAGCGCAATGCCGACCGCGATGTCCGCCAGGTGGCGGCGCAACTGCATCTCTATCGCAACACCCGCAATATCGCCCGCATCCTGCGGGACAAAGTGCTGGGCAGGCGCCAAAAAGACAGCTGATCATTGCGCGATATCATCCAGTCATCACGCCCGGCTGTGCCTGTTGCGGTTCATCGCGCTCACGCAGCAGGCGGCGGATCACCTTGCCACTGGTGGTCAGCGGCATATCGGTGATAAACTCCACTTCACGCGGATATTCGTGCATGGACAGCCGCTGCTTGACCCAATCAGCAATGTCACGGGCCAAGGCCGGTCCAGCCTGAAAACCCGGCGCGAGCACCACATAGGCCTTGACGATTTCAGTTCGCACCGGATCGGGCTTGCCCACCGCCGCCGCCAGGCGAACAGCCGGATGACCAACCAGACAATCCTCGATTTCCGCCGGGCCGATACGGTAGCCGGATGACGTAATGACATCATCGTCGCGACCGAAAAACTCCACATAGCCCTCGCTATCCTGGCGTCCGAGATCACCGGTCAGCATCCAGTCACCAATGAATTTCTGGCGGGTCGCCTGCGGATCATTCCAATATTCCAGGAACATCACCGGGTCAGGCCGGGCAATCGCCACCTGTCCGACCTTGCCGACTGGCAGCTCCCTGCCTTTGTCATCGATAATTGCCACGCGGTGGCCCGGCACCGGCTTGCCTATGGCGCCTGCCTTGCTGACGCCCAGCCGGGCTGCCGATGACAGCACGAAATTGCATTCGGTCTGCCCATAGAACTCATTGGGCGTGATACCAAGCGCCGTCTTGACCCATTGATAGGTTTCCCGCCCCAGCGATTCCCCTGCCGAACCGATGGAACGCAGCACAAGATCATAATGCTGGCGCGGATTGTTCACCGTTTTGAGCAGCCGCAAGGCGGTGGGCGGAATGAAGGCATTGCGCACCTTCATCTCCGCCATGATGCGAAAGGCCATGGCCGGATCAAATTTCTGGGCAGGCGACGACACGACCGGAACCCCCAGCATCAGGGCTGGCATCAGCACATTCAAAAGCCCGCCAGCCCAAGCCCAGTCCGAAGGCGTCCAGATTCTGTCGCCCGGTTGCGGTAGACCGTCATGGGCAAGCTGGAAGCCTGGAATGTGACCGGCAAGCACCCGATGCCCATGCAGAGCGCCCTTCGGCGCACCGGTCGTGCCAGAGGTGAAGATCATCAGTGCCGGATCGTCTGGCCCGGTCTGTGGCCCCTCAAAAGACGCGGAACCGCTCTGCCATAGAGTTTCAAAGGAAAGGACGCTGGGAGAAGGCGTGCCAATGGAAATAGCCTCCCGAAGGTCCGGCAGGCTGGCCCGAATAGGCTCCAGCCGCGACAGACCGAAATCATTGGTGATGACCGCGCAGGCACTCGCCGTCTTCAGCCGATATTCCAATGCATCGGCGCCAAATAGCAAGGCCAGCGGCAGAGCGATCGCGCCAAGCTTGTAAATCGCCACATGGGCGATGACAGTCTCAAACCCCTGCGGTAGCAGCAGAGCAACCCGCTCCCCAGGGCCAATGCCGAGCTGGCTTAGAGCATCCGCGAAGGCGTTGGATCGCGCAGCAAGCGCCCCATAGGTTAAGGTTCGATGCGCGCCGTCAGGGGAAAAATGCTCAAGGCAGATCCGGTCCGGCTCGCGGGCGGCCCATTCATCGCAAACGGCCCGTCCCATGTTGAACTGAGCTGGTATGGACCAGGAAAACGCATGACAGAGAGCCTCATAGGAAGCGCCGGCAGGTAGAAACATCGATCTTGTCCTGAATGAGTTCCCTGTCGCATTCCCCTGCACTGGCCAAACATTCAGAGAGTTTGCCGCAGATCCAGGATCAGCGTTTTTGTCAAATAGAGAAAAACGTCACTTGGCAAACCTATCATTCCTTTCGCAGTCGCACAATCCATCTCGCAAGCGCACACGACAGCGCTATGCACCGACTATAGCGCCTTCAGGTTTGCTGTAGCGCTTTATATATGCTGCATAATTTTCCTCTTAAACTCCAACCGGTATAACGCTAAAATTATGCAGTAGCCCGGGGGAAATACTGTGGCCCCATGCGCAGTGGAGAGAGGGCGTCAGGGCTTGATGTCTTGAAAATTGCCGGGTGGACGACATCCAGTATCGTTCAACCTTCGATTTTCAAGGTCGCAAAACCGGTTCCCTTTTGCTGGAACAATCCTGAGCCAAAAGGGTTGAAAGGCGGTAACGCGCGCGTGAAAGCGCCATGCCAGACCACGAAAACGTCGCGGACATGCCGTCTTTGCGACCAAGATCTGCGGCATTTTCCTGGTTTAAAAGCTCACGCACTTCAAAACGTGCGGAGCATAAAAGGAGGATACACATGCTGAAGAAAATCGTACCGGTCGTTGCTCTTCTCGGGCTTCTAGCTTCCTGCGGAGATGACAGCAGCTCCAAGAGTGGCAGTTCGACATCAACTCCCGGCACCAGTTCCTCGACAGGCGGCACCGGCAGCACGACAACGGCACCTGCTACGCCTGGAAGCACCACAGGCAACAGTTCAGGGACAGGCACCAGCACGGGTACCCCATAAGCCTACCGATTTTCTCTTGATACAAGGTAGATATTGCCCGTTCAATGAGCGGGCAATATCCCTGTGTTGGTGAATGGCCATCTTGTTGAACTGTAAAATAGTTTTAAAAACAAACAAATTTGACTGTCATTCACTCGCGACTTGCATGGCCGAAATTCCAAAAAACCCTAAAAATATCTAGATTCTGCTTTTTTAAGCCACGATCATCCCTATCTATCCTGCCGGTTGCACACGGGATTGAAGCTTTAGGGATGCTTAAGAGAAATTGGATGGCTGAATGGCCGCATATGACGGCCCGGGCAATACGTTCGTCGCTGATAACAAAGATTTTTGTAATCTGCTTTATCTCCATTCACGTGCCACTTCTGGCGGTGGTTGCACATGTCCTTGGTGGCGGCGCACTGAGCGAAGCAAGCATTTTGCTTGTCCTGCTGATATCGACCTTGGCTGGAACGGCTGGCTGCCTGCTGTCGCTCTGGCGGATCATTCAACCGCTACGCCAACTCAACCACTCCATAGCCCGATACCGGCAGGAAGGGGCACCTGTTACCATCGCAGTCAAGACGAAAGATGAAATCGGCACTGTCGCCCAGGCGGTTTCAGCCCTGGTAACAGAATTGGACTGTTCTCTCAAAACCCTGACGCTTCAAGCCAATACTGATCCCCTGACCGGATTGGCAAACCGCCGGTTCATTCTGGCAAGAGGCACGGAGGCTCTTGACGAGACCCGCCGCAGCGGCGATCCGATGTGCCTTCTTCTCTTCGATCTGGACCATTTTAAAGGCATCAATGATGCATTCGGTCATGAAACCGGCGATAAAGCATTGATCGCAGCAGCACAGACAATCCGCAGTAATTTGCGACCAAACGATTTGGCAGGCCGGATCGGCGGCGAAGAGTTCTGCGTTCTTCTGCCAGGCACAAATCTGGTCCAGGCCCAAGCGATTGCCGAACGTCTACGCACTTGCCTGGAAAATATTTGTCTTGAACCACTGGCACCTGGCAGGATCACCGCCAGCTTTGGCCTTGCCCAATCCGCCGATCATTTTTCAACTTTCCAGAAATTCATGGCCGCCACCGATATGGCGCTCTACCGCGCCAAACAACATGGCCGCAACCGCATCCACTGCGAACCTCAAAACGCCCTCAGCTATTTGTGACAAAAAGGCAGCCACCAGACCGCAGCATTTTTGTCACCGGGCCAGCATTGGCTTAGGGAGTCCATGACTGCCATGTTGAGCTCCGTCGTGAACGACTGGATATAATCCGAACATCGAAAGGCCATAAGTTCGCCTGGCAATCAGGCCTCCGCTAAGGCAACCAGCACCTTGACCTTTTAGGAGGGAAGTCTATTGTCGACACGTTAATGACGTAAACAAGATATTTTCACGCGTTGACCGAGTGGGCGTTCAACGCGACAGTTGTTGAAATTTGATGACGCGATAAGTGGAGGGGCTTTCCATGGACGACGTTCTGTCATCCACCGATTTCATTCAGGCAAGCCGTGTGCTTAAACTGTCATCGCCCTTGGGCGAAGACCAGCTTCTGCCGGAGCGGATGACGGTGGATGAGGGCGTCAATCGTCTGTTCGAGATCACTGTGTCAGTGCGTGCCAAGCGTGAGGCTGTGAAGCCGGAAGAGCTGATCGGCAAACTGGTCGATGTCTCCCTGGAAATCCGGCAGGGTGAACTGGACGGGGATGGCGTGCGCCGACCGTTCAATGGACTGGTGACCAATCTGTCAGAGGGACCGCCGGTGACGCGCGGATTGCGGTCCTACACCCTGACAATCCGTCCGCAACTGTGGCTGCTGTCGCGCCGGTCCGATTGCCGGATCTGGCAGAATATGACGGCGATCCAGGTGATGGAAACGCTGTTTTCCGAGCATGGCATTCCAGCCGCCGCATCCGCCCCTCTGCACAAGACGCCGCCGTCGCGCGAGTTTTCTGTCCAATGGAATGAAACGGATCTCGATTACCTGCTGCGCCGCTTCGAGCAGGACGGGTTGTTCTACTGGTTTGAACATGAGACCGGCGTTCATCGCCTGAAGGTCAGCGACAGCAAGGTTGCCTGGAGCAAGCCATCGGCTGCGGCAGAAGGTGTCGACAAAGTCAGATTAGCCCAAGGCTCGTCGGACCGCAACCATATCAACGAATGGATGCGGCAATTCTCCTATGTTCCCGGCCAGCGCGCCGGTGCGGACTGGAATTTCGAGACGCCGAGCACTGTGCCACTGAATGTCACGCCGTCACTGATCCAGATGCCGGGCGCCAAGCAGCGCGAGCTTTACGAATATCCGGCCCGCATCTCCGATATCAAAGAAGCCGAAGTGGCCGAGACGTTTCGAACGCAGGCGACGGAAGCCGATCATGAGCGCGTGACGGGCCAGTCCAATGTGCGCTTTCTGGAAGCAGGACGCCGGTTCACGCCTTACGAGGAGCCGCATCCCGAACATAAATACGAAGAGCATGTGATTACCCGCATCATGCATCGGGTGGTGGACCGCTCCTATGAGACGGCCAGCAATGAGATGGAATATGCCAACGCGTTCGAGGCCATTCCGTCGCGTGTTCCACTGACGCCGCACCGGGAGACCAAGCGCCCGCGTATTGAAGGTGCGCAGGTGGCGATTGTTGCAGGGCCATCGGGCGAGGAAATCCACACCGACAAATATGGGCGCATCAAGCTCTGGTATCCCTGGGATCGCAAGGCAAAGAAGGACGGCAGTGACACTTGCTGGGTGCGGGTTAATCAGGCCTGGGGCGGTGGCAGTTGGGGTGCGCAGGTCATCCCACGCATCGGCATGGAAGTGATGGTGTCGTTCGTGGATGGCGATCCGGATCGGCCACTGGTGATCGGCGTGGTTCCCAATCCGGCCAATCCCGTGCCCTACGACCTTCCCGCCAACAAGACCCGGATGGTGCTGCGCTCCAACACCCACAAGGGCAGCGGTTTCAACGAGATGACCTTTGAGGATGAGAAGGGCCAGGAGAACATGTTCTTCCATGCCCAAAAGGATCAGACGACACGCGTGCTGAACGACCGCACCAAGCGTATTGACCGCCATGAGGTGGCATCCATCGGCGGCAACCGTGCTGTGGAGGTTAGCGGCAACCAGAAGCATGAGATCGGTGGATCGGTAAACACAGTGGTCGGCGGTACCGGGCCGATGGCCATGGCTCTGATGGGAGCCGTGCAAGGTATTTCAGGCCAGACGGCAGGTCTGCTCGCTCAGGCGGGCCAGATCGCTGGCAGTAGTGGACCAGGCCTTGCGAGCTTTGCCACAACGCTTGCCTCCTCGGCCCTGGGATTCTTAGGGGCGGGTGGTCTGATGGCTCGCGAAGGTGTTGTGGCTGGCTCCAGTCCACGGGCAGATGCGGGTACGGCTCTTGCCGGTTCCGGCACAGGCGTTGGTGATGATGCTTCTAGCCTTTTTCCAATGCCCGGCATCATGAATACCATCGTCGGTGCATTCAAATCCGACACCATCGGTGTGGCGCGGGCCGAGCAGATCGGTGTCAGTAAGGTCACCAATGTTGGGCAGACCTCATTGGAAAGCGTCGGAAAGTTCAAAAAAATTGCGGTGGGTGAAGAGTTCGTCATCGAATGCGGGGACTCCAAGTTCATCATGAAGTCGAACGGCGAAGTGATCATTCTGGGCAAGACGTTTAATTTCGTGGCCACGGATCACTTTCAGCTGCGCGGCAAGCCGATTGACATGAACTGAGGAGTGGGCAGGTGGAACTGATTAACCGCCTCCCCTTTCCTGCGATGGCCTTCAGGCAATTCGATCCCGAAGGCAATCTGGATTGCATCGTTTCCATGCGGGGAACGTTTATGCATGTCCAGGACGGAAGCCTTGATATCGCCCCGCAGCAGGAGAGCTTTCAGTGGGAGGATGCCTATGAAGGCGATCCACATGCAAGCGTCTTGTTACGGCAATCGGACTTGACGCCGGACAAGTCGGGTACGGACGTAACCTTCCTTGGAAACGCCTATGCGCCTGATGGCAAACCCGCTACGTCATGGCAATCGATCCTTCGTGTCGGTCCCGTTTCCAAGGCCGTCAAGGTACATGGCGAGCGGCATTGGAAGCCCAAAATTCAGGAAAAATGGGCGGGATTTTCGGCCAAGGAACCCAAACGAGTCATCAAGGGCTGGGCGCTGACGCAAGCGCAGCCAGCAAACATAGTGCCATTATGTTGGTCGAAAGCCTTCGGTGGCATCATTCCAGGAACTGGCGATCCCACCAGAGAGAGTCCTGTTGACGTCGAGCGACGCAATCCACTCGGCTGCGGAATCGTCAACTTTGATATGCCCCACGATACGGAACCGGTTCCAGCGCCACAGATCACCAGTGCGGATCAAAGCCTGGACTGGCGAGAGCAGTACGAACCGCAGGGTTTCGGCCTTGTATCCCCCTGGTGGAGATCACGGCAGCAATATGCTGGAACCTATGACGAAGCCTGGCTGAGCAAACGCCATCCCCTCCTCCCGCGAGATTTCGATCCCCGCTTCTGGCAGTGTGCTCATCCAGATCTGATTGCCACACCACATCTGGGAGGAGACGAAGGTTACCAGCTCGATCATCTTCACCCGCGCTTTGGCCAGGCAAGAGGCCGCCTGCCAGGCCTGACATGCGGTGTTCACTGCCAGCGCGAAGACCGGGATGAATGGCATGTTCTCAAGCTGGATGGCGTCCATTTCGACTGGCGGTCGGAGAATATCGTGATGCTGACCTGGCGTGTACGTTTCCCATTGCCCGAAGCAGGTGAAACGACGCTGACCTTGACTCGTGTTCGGGTGAAGCCCTCACCCGACCCATCGACCGAGGTATCGGCAGGTCAAGCGAGAGAGAACGCATGAGCATTCCCCACGACCCCTATCTTGGCGAACCGGGCTATCCCGGCCCCTGGACGACGAAACAGCCGCGTGAGGGCCTGCGCGATCTCGACGAAGCGCGGATCGTCTCGCTTTCTCCAGATGTCTGCTGGACACCCATCGGCTCATCCGTTGTCGCTATTCCATACCCTATCGTAGATTTCTGCGGCCACGACCAGAACTACACGCCCTCTGTTCGCTTCACGGGCAAGAAGGCCATGGTCATGCGGTCATGCACGACCCATGTGCATGGCGATAAGCCGGGTGTCAAAAAAGGCGTCAATTCCGGCACGGTCGAAAGCATCTGCGAACCCGTTGGTCATGCTGATCAGGTTCGAGCTGAAGGGTCTTACGTCATTCGCCATCTCGACCGGTTCAAGATGAACAACGGGAACACAGAGGGCGAAGCGATCTTTGTGCGGGACACCTCCACCTATGATCCGCCGAAGGATGATGATCCGGTACCAGGGTCGTTGCGTGCTGTAGAAGTGGCCGATGCCTCTGATGCAAAGAAGAAAGCCACGGATGCTGATGGATCGGGGGGGACAACACTTGGCCTTTTGTCGCCAGCAGCGGCGCGTGCTATTACTGCGGTCGGCGGAAGCGGAGCGGCTACCGCAACCAGCAGCACTGCGGCAGCAGCAACGGCCGCGACTGCCGCCGAAACTGCTGCGGGTGCCAGCATAGGGACCGTTCTTGCCGGGATAGGCATCTTTGCTGTCGGAGTACTACTTCCCACGAATAAATCTAATTTTTCGGACTTCGTTCCTCAGGATGAATTTGAACGTCAGAAAATTTCTGACGCTCAAAAGCGCATTAACGACTTGCCATTCTGGGATACTGGCTCTTCGGTTCGCGAAGACACTATAGCCGAATTGCGTCGCAGAAGGCAGACAGTACCTCAACCTCAGGCTGTCCCACTCCCCCAGTCCGAGACTGTGCGCGTGGATACTCCGAAATGCTATGTACTACCCCTAAATTTCTCAACTCCGCTAAATGGAACTCGGGCTGAGATGCAACGGCAGCTAGATCTTCAACAATCTACCCTGAACAGCAAGAACCCGTGCGTTGCAGCAAATGACATTGCCAATTATCCGAATGTAAAATCAATAGGTGAAGCGGCGAGAACTATCGAACGTAAACGCCTCATAAAAAAAAATGCCGAATTCATTAATAGAATTAACCCAAATATTGGCCTTCCTCAGGCAATGGCTTTGGCCGAAAAACAAGCATCTAATAAGGATGCAATACACACCTTGGATATGATAGCGGGTGGAAAACCTACCGTGTTTTCTGGTTTAGGTGGGAGGAGTGAAAACCGATCCATTGGATCTCAATGGAGACACGGCGGAAAAGCCTCTGCATTGAGCAGATACGCAATAGACCAGTGCCAAAAAGGATGCCCTAAGATGCAAACGATTCTGCAGGCAATTTAAGGGGATGCAAAATGTCTATTGAAGATTTTGTGGCGGTTCGTGGCGTACCTAGGCAGGCACGACTGGTTCCCCAAGATGAATGGCAGGCATGTGAAGGGCGGGTGCCAGAACCGCTTATTGATTTTTGGAAAAAGAACGGAGTTGGATACTATGCCAATAAAAATTATTGGATATGCACGCCGATCTTTTTTGACAGCCTTCTTAAGGACGTTTTGAAGGATTTTTCAGCGCACTTTGCTGAAGATTTTTCGGCCTTTGGCTATTCAAGCCTCGGAACAATCGATCTCTGGCACAGGGAGGGACGGCACTTCACATTGTCGCTCGATGTAGGTTTGGTGATGGATCTCACAAGCCGGAAGAGAACAGATCCGCCACCCTATGATCTTGAAGATTTATATCGAGTCGCAGGTATGCAAATGCCAGAAAATGCTCGTGAAATATTCCTTGCTGGTCGAGACGACCCTGAGGACATTGGCTCAATATTACTCAGCACGACCTCTCAAGATGACTACAGCATCCTAGAAGACGATTCAGGGCAACCGCTATTATCTCAACTTCGTGGATTGCACGGGGAACCATCTGATAATGAGATATATTTTCGGAACAGTAGAGCGATACCGAACTTAGCTGAAAACTACTCAAAGGTATCAATCGTAGAGGCCGCAGCTCGTATACCTAAACCGTTGATGTATTCGTATGCAGTTGAAGTCGATGGCAAACAGGAAATCCGTGAGGAGAACTATCCATAAGCTGAAAAATTGGGTTGGACACGATTATCAATGCGTAGGTCCCCTGACGCTCATGGCGCAGGCAACATCTGTTATGGCGACGTATCGGAGAATCCGGAGAAGTCCGTCTTTCCTACCGCCCAGGGCTGAAAGTTCCGCAGCAGCAGGCGGTTATCGCAGCTATGATATGGGACATCTATTTCACCTCCAACAATGAAGGCGCCGTCTCTAAGATCGCGGCCTAAGCGAGCATACTACCCCCTTGATCGGGGTTGTCGAGATAATACGCATGAAAGACCAATCATGAAGATTTTCAAGATTGCGACTATATTCGTCGTAATGGAGGTACTGTGCGTTTTCCTGGGCTATCAGACGGCTGTATGGTCCGGGATAAGTGGGATCTACGAATGCAATGATGTTGCTTGCCCGTTTGTTGTGACCTTTGTGACCGGGCCACTGCTGAGTATTGCTTATGCATTCGTAGCCGGCGGCATCTACCTGCTCTGGCGGCGCACCACCACTGAATAATAGTAACCGCTAATTCCCCGTCGCCTTTTCGCACTTGCGTGTTTAGTGCACGAGGTGTCGAATTTAAATGGAATGAAAGGAACAAGCGAACCGGTGTGTTTGAAGATTGAATGATCATGAGCAGTCGCTGAAAACGATGCACTAGACTTGCAATGGATAATCCTCAATGAGCCGAGAAATTGTGCTTCGGCCCAAGTCGGCCATGATAGGGTTCGTGTCTTTATAATACCAAACTAAGCCCATCGCTTGCTGGAATGCCCATGCCGCGCCTCGGTGCCATTCAAGGTCATCAACTTGCAGACCTTCGCGGAAGACCGCTCGAGTATCCCGATCTAGCAGATGCCAACCGGCGACGAGATCAAGCGATGGATCCGCAGGAGCAAAACCGCCAGTGTCAAGCACTCCAACCAAGTGTTCGCCATTGACTAAAAGATTTGTAGGAATGATGTCCTTGTGGCTCATCACTTCGCGATTTGGAGATGGCAATTCGCGAAGGCTTCTCCACATGCTGCGTAGGGGATCAACATCAAGAAGGTGTTCACTCTTAGAGAAGCACACCTCCATCCACCCATCATGATCGGTCAAATTTCCGCCTCTACCCCGCCCCTCAAATGTCCGTCCGTTCAAATTCGCTGTGCGAAGTGTAATGATCAGTCTTACAAGATCGAGCGCAAAAACAGGCGAGTTGCATAGTCCAGTCGGCGTAGCAATTTGTCCCTCGATCCAAGTTTGTACATACCACGGCAGCGGATAGTCAGAACTTTGCCGCCCGATTCCGACTGGCTTAGGACTGGGAAAAAGGCAACATTCGTTGAATTCCGCGCTGGCTCTGGCTTCCGCTTCCAGTAAACGGGTGCATTCGGCGGGGTCCATCATCCGCAGAGGAAAGCGAGCAGTGTGCTTGGCACCAATTCGAAAGATCGCATTGGCTGTGCCTGCTGTTTCCAGTTCAATGATTTCTTCGCCTCGAAACTGCGGAAACTGGTCAGCGATCAAATCTCTCACGTGCGCCGCGTTGATGTTTATTTGATCGCTATGCATCGCCGCCATTCCTCAAACATCTACGCTGCCATAACCTTTATATATGACGACTTTTTGAATCGACGACTTGTGACGCTATTGCATAATTCTTTAAACCGGAATCGGTTTAAAGAGAAAATTATGCAACAAATATAAGGAGCTACAGCGAACCTTTGTGCGCCATATATGGCGCACGGCCCTGTAATGACCGAAATGAGATCGTCTCCACTCTGACTGTTTTTCGAGCGTAAAAGACGAAAGCGGCCAGAGCATCTCGGTTCGCCGACTTCCGTCATTGGCCTGAAGCAGACGTCACGCGGCTTTCACAAACGTGGAAATGATCCCGCGAGAAAGACCTGCTACGCGGGCTGAAGCCCGTAACGTATTCAAGAATATTTCCTGTATATTCCACCGCTCTGGTCTGACGGATAGAGTTCACCAAGTGTTGCACCCGCCGAAACCGAACAGTGCAGGGCGCTATCATCGTCTTGGCGAGCGGATCCTTTACATGAGCGCCGCCCTGGAGTGGTCCACGCGCTACCCGATCGCAGTGGAGCGGGCGTCTCAATCTTCTACAACGTGTACGACATGCCAATGGCGTCAAACTTGAATTCGCAGGTTAACATGCGATGCGCTCGACATGTGGTACTTCAGCGCGTCGACGATGGCGTGTTTTGTCACCTATGCGTAGATCATAGCCATCTTTACCGTGTCATATGACCGGGCCCATAACGTCGGGTGTTTGCGAACGTCGGATTTCAGAATCCGCTTACCGCATAGTGAATGACCAGAATGGGGGCATTCCTGTCGCAAGATTCGTCGCTTCATGGCCAAACACTCAGCTTCCAAGCTAAGCTGGAAAGCCGTCACGCCATCTCAAGGGACGAAGATTCCATTCCCGGCGCTGGAGACTTCGAATGCGGGTGGGAAGCGTTCAGTCGCCGAGCCACGATATCGTGGTTGAGCCACAGGACAGGACCGGAGGGGTCTGACGATTCGCCAAAAATGAGCTGCCCGGTTGCCTTCACAACGAGACCGCTCAGGAGGTCGCTAATCATCACCTTGTTATTGCGATGCATCTGGGTGATCCCGTTGGACGTGCTGATAGTCAAATCGGCCTGTGCCTGGCTGTTTGCCATGGGCCACGCCGAAAAGTCATAGAACGGGCGCATGACCTCGCTGGCCTGCATATCGGTGATCTTTTGGAAGACATCCTTCATGGTTATGCCGTCTGCCAGAAGTTGCTGGCAGGCTTGCCACTGTTCGTCTGCCCATTTGCCGCCGTTTTCTTTCTTCAAGGCAAGCAGCAGCGGTATCAGGGGCAGTTCGATACCCGTGAACACATCGGAGGAATTGGTCCGGATTTCGGGGCAGTTATAGACAGTTGCCTTTATCCCTGCCGCCCAGGCTTGCTCTGCAATGCCTTCAAGCCGCATCTTCGCATAACCCTGGGTGTAGTTGGTGTAGGTCTGCCAACGATAGCTTCCGTCAATGAGGACCGACGATCCGTGGTAACCATAGGCCGTATATCGTACTTGACCACCCGAAGCTTCCACGCGCTCGCGGATCGCCGCGCTGAAATCAATGAGGTGGCGAAAGGTGTTTGCGGAGACGTCGTCAAAATTCTGCAGGATGAGTTTTCCCATGTCACTGTCGAGCAAGGTCTGCGACGACATGTGGCGACTTCCGGTCCCTTTGTAGATTCGATTGGCGACGACCAACAATACCTTCGCCTTCGGGATGCCCCCGGCCATTGTGTGGGTAAAGAAGACATTGCGGCCAGCGGCGATCATCCCGTCGAGAACGGTCATGACTTTCGAAAGCGACTCCGTAAAACGCGCAGTGGCGATGTCGCGGCATTGCCCGATATAGTCCCAGTCGAGCGTGTCGTGTTCCCAGCTCTCAAGCGTCATTTTTGCCAGGAGATCGGTGGGAGTTGGCCCGTCTTCAGGCGCATCGAGATCGAAACCCGCCATAAGAGGTATGTTGATGATCCTGCCGCCCAGCTGGGCCTCCGCCGAAGACAGCTCCTCGGCGTCAAGCGGCCGCAGCGCGTTGTTCTCGTCGCGCCGCCCGACGGTGATCCCGACAATCTCCATTCCTGCCCGCCTGGCTTCATCGAGTAATCCGGTGGCGTATCCACGGCCGAACAATTCGCCGAAAAGGACGAAAACATCGCCTTTACGGAAGACCGTGTTTTCGGAAAGACGATTCAGTGCAACCGGATTTTCCATCTGTCAGCTCTTTGATTCGTGTGTCGTCGAGCAGTGGCTCATACGGGCTTTCACAAACACATGCCCGCACTGGCGCCGAATGGGAACTCATTTTCGGTGACCGTTCATTTCAAAACGTGAAGTCGGTCTCTGTTGGTCCTGCAATGCGGCGAAATGCCGAGGCTCTTGGAGATCGGCGCGGCGATACCGAAACGAGTTCGCTGGAAACGCTCGTCCCGCGAATGCTTGCGAGGCTATTGGCGCGCTCTATCATTGTCGAAGTCACCTTTCGGCCGCGTTCCGGACGTGACTGCTGAACAGCAGACCGACAGCTTTCAGGATCCAATGCGGGTGGTGTGAACGACCGGCATGGGGGCGCAAAGCAGAAGTGATTTCTGCTAGAGTTCGGTCGCAATCATGGTCGCGTTGCGACAACACTGGCCATCATGATTATCTACAGGGTTTACGTCTCTTGCCGTCGTTGATCCCGTTACCCTTGTTTGCGATCAAACAGGGGAAAGCGGATCAATCTGATTTACCCCCAAGGCTGGACCGTCTGCCCTCCAAACATCACCTGCGTTGGCAATGTGAAGATAAAGTAGGGGTTGAACGATGGCGGTGCGCTGATTTGATCCAGTCGATTGAGTTGATCGGCTGTCAGCGCCACCTGCAGCGATGCCACATTCTGCGCGAGCTGCTCGGCTCGGCTGGCACCGACGAGAATGGTATCGACGCCGGGACGCTGTATCGTCCATGCCAGCGCCACTGCCGCCATTGGCTGTTCAAGTTCCGTGGCAACCTGCCGCACCACATCGACGACGTCAAAATTATGCTCGGTGAACAACATGCCTCCGAAAGGGTTGTCGCCGTTCAGTCGGCCGTTGCTATCGCTTTCGTCATCAACTGAGGCCTTGTCCGGAAGGCCACCCCTTACTCCGGCTTGTGCGAGCATGTCGCGACCGTATTTGCCCGTGAGCAATCCAGCTGCCAAAGGGCTCCATGGAACAAGCCCCATTCCAAACTCTGCGGCTGCCGGAAGGATGTCGAGTTCGACGCCCCGATCTACGAGGGAATAGGCATATTGCAGCCCGATTGGCATTGGAAGTCCGTGGACCGCCGCCAGCGTCGCGATCTTTGCAACATACCATGATGGCGTATTGGAGAATCCATAGTGGAGGATTTTCCCACTACGGACTGCATCGGTCAGGGTCTGGAGCACCTCTTCGGCAGGCGTGGTCCGATCCCAGACGTGCATCCAGTACATGTCGATGTAGTCCGTCTTCATCCGCTTCAGCGAGCCTTCGATCCCGAGCCGGATGTTCTTGGCTCCGTTG
The DNA here is from genome assembly GCF_021559775.1 of Gillisella vitis. Classification (GTDB taxonomy): domain Bacteria; phylum Pseudomonadota; class Alphaproteobacteria; order Rhizobiales; family Rhizobiaceae; genus Allorhizobium; species Allorhizobium ampelinum. Next base: position 3,044,399 of record NZ_CP056047.1, read on the forward strand.
CCACCATGCAGAGGTGTTCCCTGGCTGCGCGCAAAGCCTGACTTGGTGGCGATAACGAGTCTGTCGCGAAGACCGGTGTCCGCAACAAAAGATCCCAGCATCTCCTCGCTGCGCCCGCCTGAATAGACGTCAGCAGTATCAAAGAAATTGCCACCCGCCGCGACATAGGTGTCGAAGAGTTGGCGCGATCCTTTCATCCCTGCGCCCCAGCGCTCGGCACCAAACGTCATTGTTCCAAGCGCCAACGGGCTGACGATGAGGCCGGATCGGCCCAGTGTGCGGTAGCTTGACAGGTCCATGTTGAATTCCTTGAGTGTGTTTCGAAAAGTTTCTGCTGACACCCTAGCCGGTCGCATGCCTCTCGATTAGCCGTTGCGCGCGGCATGAACTTGTGAGCACGTTGCAGCAATGGAACGAGGCGAACTGAACGATCTCTTGGCTTTTGCCGCCGTCGCACGCGAGCGGAGCTTCACAAGGGCCGCAGCATCCCTGGGAATATCGCCCTCGGCGCTGAGCCATGCCATGCGCGGGTTGGAGGAAAGACTTGGTGTCAGGCTGCTGGCAAGGACGACACGCAGCGTCGCTCCGACGGAAGCCGGCGACAGGCTGCTGCAATCCATCCGACCAGCATTCGCATCGATCGAGGATGGGCTTTCGGCGCTGGCGGAATGGCGGGACAGTCCTTCAGGCTCAGTGCGGATCACGACCTTCTCTTACCCTGCAAAAACCGTTCTCATGGCGAAGCTTCCAGCGTTCCTCCTGTCACATCCCGAAATCCAGGTCGAAGTGAATATCGATGACCGGCTGACAGATATCGTCGCCGAAGGCTACGACGCCGGAATAAGGTTCGGCGAGAACGTCGCGAAGGATATGATCGCCGTGCGGGTCGGTCCAGACCTTCGAACCATCGTGGTCGCGACACCCTGTTATTTCGAGCACCATCCGAAGCCGCAAACGCCTGGTGATCTTGAAGTACACAACTGCATTGGATATCGGCTCGCAAGCGCTGGCGGACTTCTTCCCTGGGAGTTTGAACGCGATGGACGTGAGATGAAGATCAGAACCTCCGGTTCCTTTGTCGGCAATGACGGCGATCTCGCCGCCGCCGCCGTAAGAGCCGGGGCTGGTCTCGGCTACCTGTTGGAGCATGATGTTGCCGAGGACATTGCCTCCGGCCGATTGATCCAGGTTCTCGACGAGTGGTGTCCGCAATTTCAGGGCTGCTACCTCTATCACCCGAGCCGCCGTCAGACGCCACCGGCACTGCGCGCCCTCATCAGTGCGCTGAAAACGGAGAGCTGATAGTTCTCGGCGCCGAACATCGCCCACCAGCACATTGATCACAGCCGCGCACCAATGATTTTCAAAGATGCTCCGTGGCCGATCAAAACGCGAGTAAGTGGCGTGCGTGGGATTTTCTCGACAATATGTTGTCAATCAGCGTTTAAAAGTTTCCAGTTCAGTCGTTCCATCAGCGTTGGCGGCTCCCGATATCCGCCACCCTGCTTAGGCTATCTTAAATGTTTGAGACGGGGCCGAACCTAGAAAGCCCGCTTCTAGGGGCTGCCCTGCAAAATCTGCTTTTGACCTGTCCGGCGTTCTCCAAAAATTGCGACGGAAAAGGGCCGTTGCTTAATTCACAGACAAGTGGCCGGACGATCATAGGTGCGAATCTCGCTAATTCGCGTCGACAATAAACATACGTGCTTCCTGGGCCTCATCACGCTCGACCTTGATTGGCACATATTCTGACGACTTATAAAACGCCTGCGCATCGGCAAGGGTGGCGAATTCGAAGATGCCAGCCATAGGCAATGGGGTCACGTCCCCTTCCAGAATCTCGGCTACCGGCCCAAAGTGCAGGATACGGCCCCCGGCTGCCTTTAACGCGGCTTGAAAGCGCGGCGCTAATGCGGCTTGCTTGGCTGGATCTTTGATACGTAGATTGACGTGAACATAGGCAGTCATAGTGCAGCTCCCGAAAATACTGTATATACAGTATTCAGTGAGTCGGAGATTGTCGAGACCTGCAAATGACAGACACTTCAGATTTCTATCGCCGCGTCGAAACCGAGTGCCCGGCCTTCCAGGCCAGGGTCGCCGCGAGGGCCTTGACACGCTATTACAATGCCTGCTTTCGACCCTTAGGGATCACCGCAGAGCAGTTCAGTCTTCTGGTGGGGATTGGCGGTAGCCACGAGCCAACGCTCGCTGAACTGGCGGCACGCGCCGGGGTCGACGCCACCACTCTCAGCCGGAGCGTAAAGAGCCTGGAACGGAACAATCTCGTGCATAGTCAAGGAGGACGGGGCCGGGCCGGCAAACGCCTGGCGCTTACCGACAAAGGCCTCCAGTTGATGGCTCAATCTATGGCCACCTGGGAGGATGCCCGCGTCCGTCTGGCTGAGGCTCTCGGTGAGGAAACATCACATGTTGCGGGAAGCGTGATGTCTCAGCTTGCTGTCGCCGCGCAGACCGCGACCTCTGCGGCCGGTTTCGGAGTGGCGGAATAACATGGTTAGGCGCCCTCAATTCTGTCGTCTGGCCCGCACTCGTGGCCCTTGAAAGCTGCCGCTCGATCAGGTGAATGGCGATCTATGCTTAGGTGACAAAGACCCAAACGGTCACCGACACTAAAAATGCCAACCGGAAGAGGACTGCCGAGAACGCCGTTGACAAGCTCATCCCAGAACAAAAAAACACCGAGATTGTCCCAGGCATTCCGGGGCCGACAAAAGATGTGACAAAAACACCTTAAACTCTCGATGATTTCAATACATCAAAGATATTGATGGTGCCCCTTGCCGGAATCGAACCAGCACTCCTCTCGGAACCTGATTTTGAGTCAGGCGCGTCTACCAATTCCGCCAAAGGGGCACTTAGAGAGTAGAAGGACGAACTACACGGAGGAAGGGGGGTCGGTCAACCGGGTTTTTTACAAATTTCCGGTTTCACGCAAAAGTTAGGCATCCGGGCAATATCACTGTTTTCGCCGCATTTACAGCCCATGGGCTTTGCGCATAAAGACTTGACGGAACGGCAGATATTCAGTCTTTCGTCATCTTGAATGCTGCGCCGCAATGGCAAAGACCCTCTGCATCGAGCCAAGGAGCGATCATGCTGCGACGCCTTTACGACTGGACCATGTCGCTTGCCGCCCGCAAATCTGCGGAAGCCTGGCTTGGGGCAATCTCCTTTGTGGAAAGCTCGATCTTTCTTGTCCCTGCCGATGTGCTGTTCCTGCCCATGGCGCTGGCCAAGCCGGAAAAGGTCTGGCGCTATGCGACCATTGCCACCATCACCTCGGTTTTGGGCGGCATAGCTGGTTGGTTTCTCGGTTATTACGCCTATGAAAGCATTGCCCGGCCAATCCTTGAGTTTTACGGCAAGGCCGATGCCTTCGACCAGCTGCGCCTGTCGGTGGACTATGAAACGGTGGTGCTGCTGTTGATCACCTCCGGCCTGGCCCATCTGCCCCCCATCAAGGTCGTGACCATCCTGTCGGGCGTCGCCCATGTGAATATCTGGTTGTTTATCATGACCGCCATCGTCGCGCGTGGAGGCCGCTTTTTCTTGCTGGCCTGGCTGCTGCGTCGCTACGGTGAGCCGATCCGCCATTTCATTGAAAAACGCCTCGGCCTGATCGCTGCTATCGGCGCTATCGTGCTGATCGCCCTGTTCGTCGCCTATCGCCTCCTTGTCCATTGAAAGATGAGGATTGGAGAACCATCATGACCACGCTTTCTTCCAACCGGCCCGGTCTTGCCCCTGCCCTTATCCTCACCCTTGGCATGGCCGGTGTCGTCGGCTCGGCTTTGGCCTTTGAATATCTCGGCGGCTATATTCCCTGCGAGCTTTGCCTGTTGCAGCGCAAGCCCTATTATATCGGCGCTGCAATCGGAGTTGTGACGGTCATCGCCGCCACCATCAACCTACCCGCCAAAGTCACGAAAAGCCTGATCCTGCTTCTCGGCCTGATCATGATCGTCAGCGCTGGCCTCGGCGTTTACCACGCAGGCGTCGAATGGCATTTCTGGGAAGGGCCGAGCGCCTGCTCCGCCACCAGCGGCGCAGGCTTCAACGGCAGCGGCGACATCCTCTCGCAGCTCAACAGCTTCAAAGGACCGTCCTGCACAGAAGCGGCCTTGCGGATTTTCGGCCTGTCGCTGGCCGGCTGGAATGTCCTGACCAGCCTCGTTCTCGCCGCCATCGCTTTCTGGGGCGCTCGGCGCATGACGGCTTAAGGCTGCAATTCGGAATCCCAATAGAGATAATCCACCCAGCTTTCATGCAGATAGTTGGGTGGAAACGACCGGCCATTATTATGCAGGTCCTGCACGCTTGGCTGATAGGGCTTCTGGGCCGGGAACATATTAGCCTGTTTCGGCAGTTTAGACCCCTTGCGCAGATTGCAGGGCGAACACGCCGCCACGACATTCTGCCAGGTGGTTTCCCCACCATGGGCGCGGGGAATGACGTGATCGAAGGTCAGGTCGTCAGGCGAGCCGCAATACTGGCACTGAAACTTGTCGCGCAGAAACACGTTAAAGCGTGTGAAGGCAGGATTGCGGGTCGGCTGCACATAGGTTTTCAGGCTGACAACGCTGGGCAAGCGCATGGAAAAGCTGGGTGAACAGACCGAATGATCGTATTCGGCGATGATATTCACACGGTCAAGGAAAACCGCCTTGATCGCGTCCTGCCAGGACCACAACGACAAGGGGTAATAACTCAGTGGCCTATAATCAGCGTTGAGCACAAGCGCTGGTAAGGACTGGGGCGAAACTGCAATCGTCAAGGCGTTCTCCTGATCGATTCGGCATCTGCTCCCTCTATATTAGGCTTGCTGTTACAGGATTGTGAAGCCCAATAAATAAGCAGTGAACTGATTCTCCATCAGACCGGCACCGGCGCTGCTTCGCGTCGTAAACGCGCCGCATAAAAGGCCCAGAACAACCGTGCCGCAATGGCGCGGTATGGCCGCCAGGTCAGTGCAATTCGGGTGGTTTCGCGGATGTCCGGGCGCGCGGCAAGGCAAAGGCCGTCCCCCACAGCCGCCCGCAGCGCCACGTCACCTGCCGGAAACACATCTGCGTGACCGCCACAAAACATCAGATAAACTTCCGATGTCCACAGCCCAATGCCACGCAGCCGGGTCAACTCGGCGATGCCTGTCTCCACCGGCTGATCAAGGATGGCGTGCAGATCGATGTCTCCGGCCTGAGTGGCAGAGGCCAAACCGCTCAGGCAGGCATGCTTGGCGCGCGAAAGACCGAGCGAAAGCGCTGCGTCACCCAGCGCCAGATAGGCGGCGGGTTCGGCTGTTCCCATCGCCTCACACAGCCGCCGCCAAATCGCATCAGCACTGGCGCGTGACACCATTTGCGAGACAATGATGAAGGCCAGCCCTTCGAAACCCGGTTCCGTCAACCGAAGCGGCAAGGGTCCGGCCTCGCGGGCAATGGCATGCAGCCGGGGATCGATATCCAGCAAGGCCTCAAGGCCGGTGGCAAGATCCGCTTGGTTGCGAATTCGCATCATCTCGGCCATGTCTTTTCCTCCCGCTATAAATCATGCCAAAACAAACCATGTCCGATCACCACCATCCTTTACCCGCTTCGCAAAAACCAGTCTTGCGTTTTGCGCCCAGTCCAAATGGCTATCTTCATCTCGGCCATGCCCTTTCGGCACTGATCAATGCCGATATGGCTGAGGCGACCGGTGGCCGGCTGCTGTTGCGGATCGAGGATATCGATGTCGACCGCTGCACGCCCGAATTCGAGGCGGCGATCTATGAGGATCTCGCCTGGCTTGGCGTGACATGGGAACATCAGGTGCGCCGCCAGTCAGAACATATCAACGCCTATCGTTCTGCCTTGGCAAAGCTTCAGGCCATGGATCTGGTCTATCCGGCCTTTCTCAGCCGCGCCGAGATCAAGCAGCAGGCGCAGGCCGCAGAGGCGCAAGGCAAGGTCTGGCCCCGCGACCCGGATGGTGCCTGGCATTATCCGGCAGGCGAACGGCAGATGGACCGGCATTTGGCGCAGCAACGGATCGACCGGGGTGAGCGCCACAGCCTGCGCCTGGATACCGGCAAAGCACTGTCCATGATTGGCGCCGACCTGCATTGGGAGGAAAGAACCGGCGACACGGTGCAGCAGATCACCGCCGATCTGGCCACCTGGGGCGATGTCATTCTCTGGCGATGGGATGCGCCGTCCAGCTACCACCTGTCGGTGGTGGTCGATGATGCCATCCAGGGCGTGACCCATGTGGTACGCGGCGAGGATCTCTATCACGCCACCGCCGTCCACCGCCTGTTGCAAAGCCTGCTTGGCCTGCCCGCACCGGCCTATACGCACCATCGGCTGATGATGGGCGAGGACGGGCGCAAACTATCGAAAAGCCTGCAATCGGCAGGGCTCCGGCATTTGCGCGCAGAGGGCCTATCACCCCTCGACATCCGTAGGCTGGTGGGGATTGCGATCTGACATTCGCCGTGATCGCGTACGCGGCCTGGAAAACTTCATCAATGCCGCGTTGAATTCCGCGCCGATCAGGAACAGCACGCCCAGCATGTAGAGAAATATGATCACCACCATAACCGAGGCCAGACCGGCATAGGTGGCGGCATAATTGGCAAAGGTGGCGAGATAGGCGGCAAAGGCCAGCGCACCCAGCAGCCAGAGCAGCAATGTCAGGCAGATGCCGGGCAGAACATCAATCAGACGCCGCCGGTCCGCCGGGAGCCACAGATGTGAAATCGTCAGGCCGACTGCCAGCAGGATTAGAGTGCCAAGCACGCTCCAATTCGATACCAGCGCCAGGAAATCCTTCAAAAGCGGAAATTGCCGCTCGGCAAAGCGCAGCGCAATTGGCACAGCGATCAGCAGCACGCTAATGACAGCGAAGGCGGCAACCCCCATGATGACGAAACCGAGACTGATAAGCCGGGTAATATACCAGGGCCGGGTTTCCGTGACCCGATAGGCACGGTTCAGCGCCGTGCGCAGCGCCTCCACTCCGTTTGAGGCAAAATAGGCCGCTGCCAGCACCGAAATGGTCAGTAGCCCGCCGCGCGGAATGGTCAGCACCTGCACCACCTGCTCGGAAATCGGCTTGGCAATTTCCTCTGGCCACGTATCGAAAATAAAATGGATGGCTGTTGGTGCAAAGGTATTGGCACCGAGAAGACCGGCAAGCGCCGTGCCGAAGATCAGGAACGGAAACACCGCCAGCAAGATCGACAGCGCCACATGGCTCGCCATCGCCCAACCATCATCCTCGGTGAAATGCCAGACCGCATCAAAGGCCACCTTGTAAAGCCTGCCCAGATAGGACCGCATTCCGTCTCCCGTTCATTTATTTCATGACTGCGTGCCAAGCGGCCTGCCACAATTGCCTATATGGTTCGAATATGGGAGACCCTATCGTATTTGTAAGAGGAAAATCTCATATGGCCGCACAGAAAAGCATTATCGTCACCGGCTGCTCCTCCGGCATTGGAGCCTACTGCGCCCGCGCCCTGAAGCAGGATGGCTGGCGGGTGTTTGCCACCGTGCGCAAGGCCGAAGACTTAAAAGCCCTTGAGGATGACGGTCTTGAAGCGCTGCTGATGGATTACCGCGACACGGCAAGCATCGCGGTCCTCACGGAGACCGTGTTATCGCGCACCGGCGGGCGGTTGGACGCCCTGTTCAACAATGGCGCCTATGGACAGGCAGGTGCGGTCGAAGATCTGCCAACGGAGGCGCTTCGTGAACAGTTCGAGACCAATGTCTTCGGCTGGCACGACCTGACACGGCGGATCGTGCCGGTGATGCGCGCGCAAGGGTCGGGCCGTATCGTGCAATGCTCGTCTATTCTCGGCCTCATTCCCTATCGCTGGCGCGGCGCCTATACGGCGTCCAAATTTGCGCTGGAGGGCCTGTCGCTCACCCTGCGCATGGAGCTGGACGGCAGCGGCGTCATGGTCAGCCTAATCGAGCCGGGTCCGATAGAAAGCCGTTTTACCGCCAATTGCCTTGAGGCCATCAAACGCAATATCGACGTGGAAAATTCGGTCCATGCCGCAGATTACCGGCGTCAATTGGCCCGCCTTGACGGCACCGGACCGAAAAACCGCCACAAGCTTGGACCGGATGCCGTGTATAAAGTGCTGCAACACGCCTTGACCGCGAAGCGTCCACGGCCACATTATCTGGTCACGAAGCCGGCAAAACAGGGCGTCGCACTCAAACGGCTGATGCCGTCCGATCTCTTCTATCGGCTGATGCGGGCGCTGGATTGATCGGATAGGTATTCATAATAAGGTCAGCGGCGCATCATGTCCTCATTCACCACCATTCTGGCCATTATCGTCATGGGGCTTGTCGCGCTGGTCCTGGTGCGCGGGCTGTTCAACATGATGAAGGGCGGTGATGCCAACCGTTCCAACAAGCTGATGCAGATGCGTGTGCTGCTTCAGGCCATTGCCGTGGTGTTGATCATGTTGACATTGTGGATCACCGGCGGCGGCCGTTAGGTCTGTCAGGCTCCACTGTTCCTAGCCGTCTATCCAAAAATCGCCGCTGGCCAGCAGCAATTCTTGAGCAGGCTGTCAGGCAAACTTTCATAATGCGGGTACCACCCGCTTTCTCAAGACGAATGGTTCCATGGTAAAACTCAATAAAATCTATACCCGCACCGGCGATGACGGCACCACGGCGCTGGTCTGCGGCCCGCGCCGCTTCAAGCACGATCTGCGTGTCGATGCCTATGGCACGATCGATGAGGCCAACAGCGCCATCGGTGTTGCCCGACTGTACACGGCAGGCGATGAGGTGCTGGACGCCATGCTGTTTCGCATCCAGAACGACCTTTTCGATCTTGGTGCTGATCTGGCCACGCCCGATACCGGCGAAAAACTGGAATGGGAGCCCCTGCGCGTCGTCCAGAGCCAGGTGGACAGGATCGAACAGGAAATCGATGCGCTGAACGCCCATCTCGAACCGCTGAAATCCTTTGTCTTGCCCGCAGGCTCACCAGCCTCCGCCAATCTGCATCTGGCCCGCACCATCGCAAGACGCGCCGAGCGTATCATGGTCGACCTGATGCAAATCCCCGGCGAGGCCGTTTCTGCACCGGCGCTGAAATATGTCAATCGGCTGTCGGATTTCCTGTTCGTCGCCGCCCGCTATGCCAATGAGATCGGCAAGGCCGATGTTTTGTGGGTGCCGGGGAAAAACCGGTAGCGACAGCATCGCGCAGCAAACCGATTTTGGTTGGATGAAAGGCAATATTTGACGTGAACGTAAAAGTTAGGTAATTCTGGCCTCGGAGCATCAGTCTGCGGGAGGAGCATCGCAAGAATGAATGGCACCGTTGTCATGGAGGAAAAAATGCGTATCCATGTCGCCAATTGACAATCTCCGACGTGCAAAATGCCGCAGTCTGGCGTTTGCCTGAAAACGGAACATTGATGTTTCGACTGGCAGATAAACTGGGCTGTCGCATCTAAAAGAGAGTGGAAACGCGGCTGCATCATTCCCTAAATCATCGCTGATCTACGGAATGATGCAGGAATAAAGCAATTGCGGCACCGCATGTCATCATGCGCAAGGCCCACAAGAACGTGAAGCAAGGAAGGACCCCATGAAGATTCTCGTGCCCGTCAAGCGCGTCGTCGATTATAACGTCAAGATCCGCGTCAAGCCGGATGGCTCCGGCGTCGAGCTTGCCAATGTGAAGATGTCGATGAACCCGTTCGACGAAATTTCCGTTGAGGAAGCGCTGCGCCTGAAAGAAGCGGGCAAGGCAGAGGAAGTGGTCGTGGTCTCTATCGGCCCAGCCAAGGCGGAAGAAACCCTGCGCACGGCGCTGGCCATGGGAGCGGATCGCGCCATTCTGGTGGAAACCGAGGATGCCGTCGAGCCGCTGGCCGTCGCCAAGATCCTCAAGGGCATCGTCGAGGCCGAGGCCCCGGGCCTGGTCATCGTCGGCAAGCAGGCAATTGATGATGACAGCAACCAGACGGGCCAGATGCTCGCGGCCCTCTTGGGCTGGGCGCAGGCCACCTTTGCTTCCAAGCTGGAGATCGGCGAAGGGTCGGCCAATGTCACCCGCGAAGTCGATGGCGGCTTGCAGACCATTGCCGTCAAATTGCCAGCCGTGGTTACCACCGACCTGCGCCTGAACGAGCCGCGCTATGCCTCGCTGCCGAATATCATGAAGGCCAAGAAGAAGCCGCTCGACAAGAAGACGCCTGCTGATTTCGGTGTCGATACCACACCGCGTCTCAAGGTGCTGAAAACCGAGGAGCCGGGTGGCCGCAAGGCGGGCATCAAGGTCAAGTCGGTGGCCGAACTGGTCGACAAGCTTAAAAACGAAGCCGGCGTGCTTTGATTTCGGATTGGGAGATATAGAAAAATGGCCATTCTTCTTCTGGCAGATCACGATAACGCAACCATTTCCGAACAGACCGCCAAGACCCTGACGGCAGCAGCCAAGATTGGCGACGATATCCATGTTCTCGTCGCAGGTGCGGGTGCTAAATCCGCCGCAGATGCCGCCGCCAAATTGTCCGGCGTCTCGAAAGTGCTGCTGGCCGACAGCGCCGAGCTTGGCAACCAGCTGGCCGAACCGCTGGCAGCCTTGATCGTGTCGCTGGCACCCGCCTACGATACGATCATCACCGCCGCCACGTCCGTTGGCAAGAATGTCGCGCCGCGGGTCGCAGCCCTGCTTGATGTCGCCCAGATCTCGGAAATCATCGAAGTGATCTCCGCCGACACCTTCAAGCGGCCGATCTATGCCGGCAATGCCATCCAGACGGTTCAGTCGAGCGATACCAAGAAGGTCATCACCGTGCGCACCGCCTCCTTTGCTGCCGCTGCTGCCGATGGCTCGGCTGCGGTCGAGGCCGTGGCAGCGGTTGCCAATCCTGGCCTGTCCAGCTTCGTCTCGGATGCACTGTCGTCGTCGGAGCGCCCGGAACTGACCTCCGCCAAGATCATTATCTCGGGCGGGCGGGCGCTTGGCTCCTCGGAGAAGTTCAAGGAAGTCATTCTACCGCTGGCCGACAAGCTGGGGGCCGCCGTCGGTGCCTCGCGCGCCGCCGTCGATGCAGGCTATGCGCCGAACGACTGGCAGGTTGGCCAGACCGGCAAGGTCGTCGCACCGCAGCTCTACATCGCCTGCGGCATTTCCGGTGCGATCCAGCATCTCGCCGGCATGAAGGACAGCAAGGTAATCGTCGCCATCAACAAGGACGAGGAAGCCCCGATCTTCCAGGTCGCCGATTATGGCCTGGTCGCCGACCTGTTCGACGCCCTGCCGGAATTTGAAAAGGCGCTTTGATCGCGCCTTGATCAACGAAATCTAGACAAGGAAAAGGCCGCATCTCCGCGGCCTTTTTGCTTTTCAGGGATTACTCTGGAAAGTAGAGAGTGCTCAGAACTCTTCCCAATTATTACCACCGCTTGGGGCAGGTGTGCCGCCGCCAGTCTTCAACCCAGCTGCCAGCTTGCCCATCAAGGCGCGGGCGGGCGAAGCAGAAGGACGACTGCTGGCCGGATCGGCTGGCCTGACGGCCTGACGGGCATTGGGGGCAGACGGACGCTGCGAAGCCGCAGGACGATAGGAAGAGGCTGCCGGGTTGGGAACGATCTCACCATCCATCACCCTGAACTGCGACACCAGATTGGACAGCGCCGCGGCATCGCTGGTCAGACGCGACATATCGGAATTGGTACGGTCGGCCATCTGCGAATTCTGCTGGGTCGTTTCCTCCATCTGGCGGATCGCCGTGGAAATTTCCCGCACGCTTTCCGATTGTTCGCCGACAGCCGTGGCGATGAACGAGATTTCCTCGTTGATATGCACGACCTGACCGGCAATATCGCCCAGCGCGTCGCCGGTATTGCGCACCAACCCGACACCGCTTTTCACCGCCTCGCCGGACTTGCTGATCAGTTCCTTGATTTCCTTGGCGGCACCGGCGGAACGCTGCGCCAATTCACGAACTTCCTGGGCGACGACTGCAAAGCCCTTGCCTGCTTCGCCCGCACGGGCCGCTTCCACACCTGCGTTCAACGCCAGGAGATTGGTCTGGAAGGCAATCTCATCAATCACATTGATGATCTGCGAAATCGCCAGCGACGCTTCTTCGATCCGTCCCATGGCGTCGATTGCAGACCCGACAATTGCTCCTGAGCGTTCTGTTGACGTCTTGGCATCTGCCACCATGCGTCTCGCATTTTCGGCCCGCTCCGTGGAGGTGCGGATGGCCTCCATGATCTGGTTGATCACGGCGGATGTCTGCTCAATGGCCGCTGCCTGCTGCTCGGAGCGCCGCGACAGGTCGTGTGTTGCCGCGACCATTCCCGTCGCGGTGCCATTGATCGAACCTGTACTGCCGGACAGTTGGCGCACTGTCGAGGCCAGCCGCCGGATCGAATCGTTGAAGTCGGTGCGAAGCCGGTCAAGGCCTTCCATGAACGGCGTCTCGATAGTGGTCGTCAAGTCCCCGGCAGCAAGCCGTTGCAGACCGGCACCGAGAATATCGACGGCCTGCTGAAGCCGTGCCGTTTCCTCGTTGCGGGCAGCTTCACGGGCCAGACGCTCGGCCTCCGATGTCTGCCGATCCTGTTCGGCGGCGGATTGCAGCCGTGTTTTCTCGATGGCCGCGTCGCGGAAGATCGCCACGGACCGTACCATATCGCCGATTTCATCGGCCCGGTTCTCACCGACAAGCGTCACGCCGGTATCGCCATCGGCGAGCCGCTTCATGCTGTCGACCAGTTGGTTGATAGGCCCGGTCAGCGAGCGGGAAAACAGAACCGCGCCAGTGATCGCCAGAACCAGCAGACCGGCGGCAATCAGCAGCACAATATTGCGCAGCTGCGCGACATTGGCCAGTGCCTCATTTTCGCTCATCAGCGCGACGACAGCCCAGTTATGACCGGCAAAAGACAGGGGAATGGCCGCCGCATAGCTCACCATATTGCGATAGCCATCGATCTGACCGCTCGCCTTGGCACCCTTCAAAACATCGGCCAGCATCGGTGCGGCAACCTTGGTGACGAGAGAATCCTTTTCACCTGTTAGCGCGGAATCATTGACCATCACGCTATTGGAATCGAGGAGAATGGTCTCACCTGTATCGCCAAGCCCTGTGCGGTTGGAAAACATCGCGGTCAGCCGTTCCGAGGGAATGGCAACAACCAGCACGCCCATCTTGATGTCGCCCATGAACAGCGGCATCGACAGGAAGGCCACAGACTGACGCGACGGACCATACAGGGTGAAATCGGACAGCGCATAGAATTGCCGGTCGTCGCTCTTTGCGACCTGGGCATAGGCCTGGGCCAAAGGACCGTCTTTCAGCATGGGATCGGCGATATTGCCGGCATATTCATCGTTTTTCTGCACCGAATAGACGATATTGCCCTTCGGATCGATCAGGAACACATCCGCATAGCCGTATTGCTGCAAAGCCATGCGCAGCAACGGATGGAATTTGGCATGGTTGCTGTCATAGGTATCGATACGGGCCGACTCCAACTGCAATCGCTGCCCGGCCGGATTGGGATTCTGAGTGATGTAGCGATCTACCAGCGCTTCGCGCGGCTTTTCGCCCAGATAGCGCCAGTCCGCCTTGAACTTGTAAAGGGCCTCACCCGTCGTGGCGACGCTGGAAAAAGCCCGCAGATTGGTGACCAGATTTTCGAAATAAAGCCTGGCCTCGTTGCGGCGACCGTCAGCCGTCGCCTCCAGCTTCTGCATCACTTCTTTTTTGACCAGGGTGGAGCTTTGAATCAAAGTGGCCCAACTGGCTGCTCCGATCGACAGAATCGTGATCAAACAGACAAACAATGGCAACTTACGCGCAATGCGCATGCGATTTCTCCCCCTGGTGCATCGATCCAAACGGTGGCTTCTGCCAAGTTTGAAAAATCGATGCATAAAAAATGTGAGCGTGTGACAGCATGAACGAAGTGAATGCGTCAGAGCGCCATAGTCATCCTTATGGCGTTACCTGAAAAAGCCCCGCCACCCTTTCGGTGACTTTAATCGTTGCGGCTTAAAATAACCCTAAAGCGCTGGGGATAGCGCTGGTTGCTCCGCCAACAAGAGCGGGACAATCCCGGGGCTGAAGCCACGCGGCGACAGGAATAAAGCAACGGGCTGCGATCAGGGCTGGAAAACAGCGATACATGGCTTTATCACTGTCGACCATGACACGCCGGATGAGCCGTAGGCACAATCTGCGCGCGCCACGGTTTGCAAGGCTTAAGGCCCGGCAGCGAGATGGGAAACGGGCGCTTTTGCAGCCCGAAGGCAGGGATGGGAGACGTGATGATCAAGAATGTTGGAATTGTCGGCGCGGGACAGATGGGCTGCGGCATTGCCTATGTCTCGTCGCTTTCCGGTTACGATGTCACGCTTTACGACCTGAGCAAGGAACGGATTGAAGCCGGGCTTGCCACCATCAACGGCAACATGGCCCGCCAGGTTGCCAATGGCAAGATGGAGGATAGCGAGCGCAAGGCAGCACTTGCCCGCATTTCCGGCGTCACCGACGTGCAGGATCTGGCCCAGGTGGATCTGGTGATTGAGGCCGCCACCGAGGATGAAAGCGTCAAGCGCAAGATTTTCGGCCAGATCTGCCCGGTGCTGAAGCCCGAAGCGCTGCTGGCCACCAATACGTCTTCGCTGTCCATCACCCGGCTTGCAGCATCCACGGATCGCCCTGAACGTTTCATGGGCATCCATTTCATGAACCCGGTGCCGGTGATGAAACTGGTGGAGCTGGTGCGCGGCATTGCCACGGGTGAAAAGACCTTCGAGACCGCCAAGGACTTCGTGCGGTCGCTGGACAAGACCATTACCGTCGCCGAAGATTTTCCCGCCTTCATCGTCAACCGCATCCTGCTGCCGATGATCAACGAGGCGATCTACACGCTCTATGAAGGCGTCGGGTCGGTCGAGGCCATCGATACGGCCATGAAGCTCGGCGCCAATCATCCGATGGGACCGTTGCAGCTCGCCGATTTCATCGGTCTCGATACCTGCCTGTCGATCATGCAGGTTCTGCATGATGGCCTGGCTGACAGCAAATATCGCCCCTGCCCTCTGCTGGTCAAATATGTGGAAGCGGGATGGCTTGGCCGCAAGTCCGGCCGAGGCTTCTACGATTACCGCGGCGAAATTCCGGTTCCGACGCGGTAAATCCACGGGCATTTAGCTCAGCGGCTTCATCACCGCGTTTTGATAGGCGGGGCGGCTTTTCAGCCGCTCATACCATGCGGCGAGATGCGGGTGATCCGGACGGTCAATCGGCATTTCAAACCAGGCATAGATGAAGCATCCAAGCGGAATATCGCCAACACCGAATGTCTCGCCGGACAGATAATCCTGTTTGGCCAACACCGTATCGACGACAGAAAGATGCCCGGCCACAACCTTGGCCGCCGCTTCGATTTCGCCATATCGCGGTCTGCTGCCGGTGTTCTGATCATACCCCAGAACACATCCCGGAAGGGTGTGGCAATGGTCGATGTCACCCAGTCCATCCACTTTTCCGCCTGGGCGCGGGCGACCGGATCAACCGGATTGAACCCAGCATCACCATACCGAGCCGCGAGATACCGGAGAATAGTGTTGGATTCCCACAGCACCACATCGCCGTCTTCCAGAACAGGCACCAGCCCGTTGGGGTTCATGACACGAAACGCGGGATCGTTGACGACGCCGAATGCGCCGCCTGCGTCTATCCTCTGATAAACAAGATCCAACTCTTCAACGACCCATAAGATCTTCTTGACGTTGGTCGAATTTGCCCGACCCCAGATTTTCAACATGTCACTCGCCTTTTCCATATCACTGGCCTTTTCAAAGAGACATTATTTTATCGATCAGGGTTTTGGCATCCTCGCTGTCCCATACGGCAGGACCATTCATGGAGCCGAGCAGGCATCCCTTGCCATCGATCACCAGCGTCACCGGCAGGCCGAACGCCAGGCCCTGCTTTTTCAGCGCATTGAAGACGCCCATGGAGCTGTCGCGGTAAAAGCCGAGATGATCGATGCCGTTGTCGCTAAGAAAGGCTTTCGGCTTTTCGTCGCTGCCGCTGTCGATATTGATCGCCACAACCTCGAATGTCTCGCCGCCCTTGGCCTGTTGCAGGCGATTGAGGGCGGGCATTTCCTCCCGGCACGGCAGGCACCAGGTCGCCCAGAGGTTGACCAGTAGCGGCTTGCCCTTAAAATCCTGGAGGCTCTTTTCGACGCCGTTGGCATCCTTGAAGCTGAGGCCGGTAATGGGGCGCGGCGGATTGGCCGCCACCACAGCCGCAACCTGGCCCTTGATCAGCGGGTCAAGCGTCTTGATCGCCTGTGCTGCCGTCTCACACCCTTGGGCGGCAGCGATTTCAGAGCCATTGCCAGACCCCGTCTCCTTCACGTATACCGCAACCGCGCCGGCCAACACACCGGCAATCGCCGCAAACGCAATCAGCTTGGCGGAAGGAAGTCCCAGCGGTCTTTTTTTCGTCATCGACGTCTCCAGGATCTATTGAGCATGGCCGAGGACACCAAAGACACGACATCCTCCAACCAGATGTGGGGCGGCCGCTTTGCCTCCGGCCCGGCGGCCATCATGGAGGAGATAAACGCCTCAATCGGTTTCGACAAGAAGCTCTATGCCCAGGATATCCGCGGTTCGATTGCCCACGCCACCATGTTGGCTCATCAAGGCATTATTTCCGGCGAAGACAAAGACAAGATCGTCACCGGTCTGAACACGATTTTGTCAGAGATCGAAGCGGGACAATTCACCTTCTCCCGCAAGCTTGAAGACATTCACATGAATATCGAGGCGCGTCTGGCCGACCTGATTGGTCCCGCCGCCGGTCGCCTGCACACCGCCCGCTCGCGCAATGACCAGGTGGCGCTGGATTTTCGCCTCTGGGTCAAGGAAGAGCTGCAAAAAGCCGAAAGCCTGCTGACAGACCTGATCGCCGCCTTTCTCGACCGTGCCGAGGAACATGCCGAGACGGTCATGCCCGGCTTTACCCATTTGCAGACCGCGCAGCCGGTCACCTTCGGGCATCACTGCATGGCCTATGTGGAAATGTTTGGCCGGGACCGCCAGCGGGTGCGCCACGCCATCGAACATCTGGATGAAAGCCCAATCGGCGCGGCTGCCCTTGCCGGCACCGGCTATACCATCGACCGCCACATGACCGCAAAGGCGCTCGGTTTTCGCGAGCCGACCCGCAATTCCATCGATACCGTGTCGGACCGCGATTTCGCGCTGGAATTCCTGTCGATTGCCGCCATTTCGGCGGTGCATCTGTCGCGTTTGGCAGAAGAAATCGTCATCTGGTCAACACCGCAATTCGGCTTTATCCGGCTCTCGGATGCCTTTTCGACCGGCTCATCAATCATGCCGCAGAAGAAGAACCCGGACGCCGCCGAACTGGTGCGCGCCAAGACGGGCCGGATAAACGGCTCGCTGATTGCACTTTTGACCATTATGAAGGGCCTGCCGCTCGCCTATTCCAAGGACATGCAGGAAGACAAGGAACAGGTCTTCGACGCTGCCGAGAGCCTGGAACTGGCGCTGGCCGCCATGACCGGGATGATCCGCGACATGACTGTGCGGGCAGACCGGATGAAGGCCGCAGCCGGTTCCGGCTTTTCCACGGCCACCGATCTGGCTGACTGGCTGGTGCGCGAGGCAGGGCTTCCCTTCCGCGACGCCCATCATGTCACGGGCCGGGTTGTCGCCCTGGCGGAGGAAAAAGGCTGCGATCTTGCCGATCTGCCGCTTGAGGACTTGCAAGCCATTCATACCGCCATCACCGCCGATATCTATTCGGTCCTGACGGTGGAAGCCTCGGTTGCCAGCCGCAAAAGCTATGGCGGCACGGCACCGGACGAGGTGCGCAAGCAGATCAAATGGTGGCGTAGCCGTAACTGATCGCCAAACCCGATCGATCCATCACAAAAATCGGGATGCATAGAGCCCGATTTTTGGCTAGACATAGGCCCACCACCACGTTGGACAGGATATTATGGCTGTTTCCTATCAAAGACTGATGATTTCTGCCGCCCTGCTCGGTGCCGCCAGCATTCTGGTCACCGGCTGCGGCCGCAAGGGCGATCTGGACAGGCCTAGCACGCCGGTTGCCCAGCAGAACAAGGCGGACGCGCCAACCCAGGCCAAGGCGCCGGAGAAGAAATTCTTCCTCGATCCGCTTCTGTGATAGGCGCACCGTGAACCATTTCCAGTATCGCGACGGCATTCTCCATGCCGAGGATGTGTCCGTTCCAGAGATCGCCAAGGCGGTCGGCACCCCCTTCTATTGCTACTCCACAGCAACGCTGGAGCGCCACTACCGGGTGTTTTCCGCGGCCTTCGACGGCGTCGAGTCCATGGTTTGCTACGCGGTCAAAGCCAATTCCAACCAGGCGGTGCTGAAAACCCTTGGGCAATTGGGAGCGGGCGTCGATGTGGTCTCCGAAGGCGAATTGCGCCGGGCGCTGGCAGCTGGCATTCCCCCCAACCGCATCCTGTTTTCCGGCGTCGGCAAGACCCCGTCGGAAATGGATCTTGGGTTGGAGGTCGGGATTTACTGTTTCAATGTCGAATCCGAACCGGAACTGGACGTCCTCAATCAAAGAGCGCTGAAAGCCGGTAAAACGGCGCATGTCTCCTTCCGCATCAACCCCGATGTTGATGCTGGCACCCATGCGAAGATTTCCACCGGTCGGAAAGAAAACAAATTCGGCATTTCCTATGAACGCGCTCGCGCCGTCTATGCCCGCGCCGCCAGCCTGGAAGGTATCAAGGTCACCGGTATCGACATGCATATCGGCAGCCAGATCACCGATCTCCAGCCGTTTGCCGAGGCCTTCAAGCTGTTACGCGACCTGGTGACCACGCTGCGGGCCGAAGGCCATGTCATCGACCACGTCGATGTCGGCGGTGGACTTGGCATTCCCTACAAAGACGACAACAATCCGCCGCCCGACCCGGCGGCCTACGCCGCAATCGTCAAGCAGCAATTGGCTTCACTCGACTGCCGGATCGTCGCCGAGCCGGGCCGGCTGATCGTCGGCAATGCCGGTATTCTCGTGACCGAAGTGATCTATGTGAAGGACGGCGGCAACAAGACTTTCGTCATCGTCGATGCCGCCATGAACGACCTGATCCGCCCGACGCTCTATGACGCCCATCACGAGCTTCGTCCGGTGCTGCTGTCTGCGGCCAGCGCCCCGCGCATCCGCGCCGATGTGGTCGGGCCGGTCTGCGAGACCGGCGATTATCTGGCGCTCGACCGCGAAATGAGCATGCCAAGGCCCGGCGACCTGATCGCCATCGGCTCGGCAGGGGCTTATGGCGCTGTTCAATCGAGCACGTATAATACGAGACGACTGGTGCCCGAAGTGCTCGTCAAGGGCGACCAATTCCACGTGGTCCGGCCAAGGCCGAGCTATGATGACATGATCCGGTTGGACAGCCTGCCCGATTGGCTGGCATCCTGAGCAGGCTGTCTTTTCAGGAGATAGCGTTCACAATTTAGCCGGATGGCTGAAAAAACCACCCCTGTACCGGGCCTGCCCCTCGTCTTCGCCACAAACAATGCTATCCTAACATGTCAACGCTGTCGTAAACCGTATGAGTTGCGATACGCAGTATAAGCGTTGAGATGACAGGAAACCGGAGACTGCCCATGACCGCTTCCGGCACGAAAAAGAGCCAAGGTGCTCTAAACAGCGATCAAAAGCTGGCCCGCAGGCTGGCCGTGAACCGCTGGACGGCAAGGCTCGTGCTGTTTTGTGAGCGGTTACTACCCCTGCTGCTGCTTCCAGCCTCGATTGCCGCCATTTTCCTGTCGCTGGCTTGGCTCGGCTTTTTTCGCGAGGCACCCAGCTATCTGCGCTGGCCGCTGGTTTTCCTGTTGGTTTTCGGCTTTCTCGCCTTGCTTTTGCCCATGGCCCGTCTGCGCTGGCCGCACATTGGCGAAGCGGACCGGCTACTGGAAGAACGCAATCATCTGCCGCATCAACCCATCGGTGTGCAGGGTGAGGAACCGGCCTTCGACACGCCTTTTGCCCGCGCCCTCTGGCATGAGCACCAACGGCGCATGGCGACCCGGATCGCCACGCTCGATGCCGGACGGCCAAAGCCTGATATCGCCCGCTTTGACCGCTTCGGCCTGCGCGCCTTGCCCGCTCTTCTTTTGGCGGTGGCCTTTGCCTATTCCGGCTCGAATGGCGCTGGCCGTCTCACCGATGCCTTTCTGCTGCAAGACAGGGACGACAACGCCCCTACCCTGCGCATCGATGCCTGGATTACCCCGCCGGGCTATACGGGCCGCCCCCCTGTTTTCCTCACAGGACGCAATGGCGATGGCACCCAGGATATCGCCGTTCCCACCCAATCAGTGGTCACTGTTCGGTTGACCGGCAGCACCGGAGACGAACAGGCAGACTTCAAACCGGCATCTGGGGCAGCGGCAGTCGCTTTCCAAGCGGTCAAGGCCGACCAGGAAAACACGCCCGGCTCCTCGCCTGCCGTCTCGTCAGCCACACCAACACCAGCTCAGACTGACAACAACGCCCGTACGCTAACCCTGACATTGGGTGAAAGCGGCACGCTGGAACTCGGCACCCGGCAATGGCCGCTGAAGGTCATTCCCGACCATGGCCCAACCATCGCCTTTGACGGCATTCCGAAACGTGCGGTCAACGGAGCGCTGGAAATCGGCTTTACCGCCCGCGACGATTATGGCCTGCTGGAAGCGCGCGCCGAAATCGTCCCTGTGGATGCCGACCCGCAGGCCAGCCCGCTCTATCCCCTGCCTGAGTTCAAGCTGGACCTGCCGAGCCGCAATGCCCGCGACATCAAAAGCATGTCGAGCCGCAACCTCACCGAACATCCGCTGGCTGGAAAGAAGGTCCGCATCACCTTGATTGCCAAGGACGGATTGGGCCAGGAGGGACGCAGCCCAGCCCATGAGATGATCCTGCCCGGCCGCAATTTTTCCGAACCGCTGGCCGCCGCCGTGGCCGAACAGCGTCAGGTCTTTGCGCTGGACACGCGGCGGATGCCCCGCGCCGTAGCGCTCAACGAAGCACTGACGCTGCGCGCCGATGAAACCATTCCGCAGCTTTCCCATTACCTGCTGATTTCCTCGGCCCATGCCCGTATGCAGATGGCCAGCACGACCGAAGCCTTGAAGGACACGGCGGATTATCTCTGGGAAATCGCGCTCGGCATCGACGATGGCGATGTGTCACTGGCGGAACGCAAGCTGAGCGAAGCGCAGCAAAAGCTGTCGGAGGCACTGGAACGCAATGCGCCCGATGCCGAGATCAAAAAGCTGATGGACGAGGTCCGTCAGGCAATGCAGGACTATATGAAGGCTCTTGCAGAGCGCCAGCAGCCGCAAAACGGCCAGCAGAACCAGCAGAGCGCCCAGAAAATGCTGACCCAGCGCGATCTGGAAAACATGATGAA
Source organism: Gillisella vitis (assembly GCF_021559775.1). Taxonomy (GTDB): domain Bacteria; phylum Pseudomonadota; class Alphaproteobacteria; order Rhizobiales; family Rhizobiaceae; genus Allorhizobium; species Allorhizobium ampelinum. The sequence goes on from NZ_CP056047.1 coordinate 3,065,909, forward strand.
CCAGATCGAGAACCTGGCCCGTTCCGGCAACAAGGATGCCGCCCGCCAGATGTTGCAGGAGATGCAACGGATGATGAACAATCTCCAGGCCGGACGTCCACAGCGCTCCAATCCGCAGCAGCAACAGCAGACCAGCGAAGCGCGCAAGCAGATCGACAAGCTCGGCCAGATCATGCAGGACCAGCAGAAGCTGATGGACCAGACTTTCAAACTGGATCAGGAATTACAGAGCCGGTCACAGATGGGCGATGACCTTCAGCCGGAAGACGGTGACGGCATGAGCCAGGACAATCCTCAGGCTGAACCAACGCCCGATGGCGATCAAAACCAGCAACAGGGCCAAAACCCGGACCAGAACCAGAATAAAGACAGCGCCGGAAAAAATCCCTCATCACCGGATCAGATGACCGCCGAGCAATTGCGGGAAGCGCTCAAACAATTGCGCCAGCAGCAGGATGCGCTTGGCAAGCAGTTGAAGGGCGTCCAGGACGGACTTGGCAAGCTTGGTATCAAACCAGGAGAAAATTTCGGCCAGGCAGGCCGGGAAATGCAAGGCGCGGGCGAAGCACTCGGCAAAAGCCAGGGTGACCGGGCGGTGCAGGGCCAGGGCCGGGCGTTGGAAGCCCTGCGCCAAGGGGCGCGTGATATGATGAACCAGATGATGCAGGCCATGCAGCAAGGCCAGGGGCAAGGTCAGGGCCAGGGGCAAGGCATGGCGGAAGGCAATCAGGGCGGTCGCGACCCGCTGGGGCGGCCACGGTCAACCACCGGGCCGGATTTTGGCGAACGGGTCAAAGTCCCCGACGAAATCGACGTGCAGCGCGCCCGCGAAATCCTTGATGCGATCCGCAACAAGCTGGGCAATAATGCAAGCCCCGAAGTAGAGCGCCGCTATCTGGAACGGTTGCTGGACATGTAATGGAAGGGCGAGGAGGGGCGCTCGCGCCCTTCAAGTCCATCAAAACAAATGACCGGATGGACCTGCAATCCGTTCCAGGCGAACGTCGCGAGACCAACCGAATACCGTCAGGCTGTCAAAGCCTGTGCAACGGCCTTGCGGATATCGGGAAGCGCAAAGGGCTTTGGCACGACATCAATGATTTTTTCGAGCAGGTCGTCGGCCCGTTCGCGCTGTTCGGCATAGCCGGTCATCAGCAGAATTTTCAGGCCCGGAAAATCCGAATGGGCGCGATGCGCCAGTTCGATACCGTCCATGACCGGCATGCGGATATCCGACAGCAGCAGATCGAAATTGCTGGTAGCCAGCATTTCGAGACCCTCGGCGCCGTCTGCCGCCTCATGGGTTTCATGTCCGTCGAGCCGCAACGCCCGGGCAACGAAGGACCGCAGGGCATCCTCGTCTTCGGTAATCAGTATCTTGGCCATATCGCATTCCCATCTTGAAGCCTGCCACATCACCATTCGACCAAACGCGATCAACGGTTGTCATCATGCGGCATGTTGTACCAGGGCATGAGGATGCTCACGCATCCCCGCCGCTACAGCGCCCTCCCCGAATCATAGAGGATGGGTGGCGCTGTCATTACTGAAGCAAATCACCAGTTTTTCCTTTGCGAGAGGTAAACAACCGGCAGCCAAGACGAGAGGATGGTTAATAGTTTCTACCTGTTGAGCGCGGCCACGTCCCGCTTCAGGACGTCCGCCGCAATAAGGCATTCACACCGTAAACATTTGTAATAAATATCTTTTATCTCAGATTATGACGCTGCATCGCCGGTAACAACACCGACAAATGGCAATTCTCGGAAAGCGTGAGCGACATCCATGCCGTAACCGACAACAAAATAATCCGGGCATTCGAAACCGACATAATCGGCCTCGCACACTTCCTTGCGCTTGACCTTCTTGTCGAGCAGCACGGCAATGCTGACATTGGCAGCACCGCGTTCATACATCAACGTGCGGGCAAACAGCAGGGTCCGTCCCGATTCCAGGATGTCGTCGATCAGCAAAACATTGCGGCCACGGACATCGCTGTCGATATCCTTGAGGATCTTGACCCCCTGCGACACGGTGCCGGTGCCGTAGCTGGACAGGGTGATGAATTCCACCTCCGGCGCAATGCCGACATGATGCAGCGCCCGGATCAGATCAGCGGCGAAAATAAACGAGCCTTTCAAGATCGAAATCACCAGAAGATCCTCGGAAGGACCATCGACAATCGCCTTGGCGATCTCGATATTGCGGGCGGCGATCTGTTCGGCTGTGAACAAAGGTTCGATATTTTTTCCGCGAACGACAGGCATGGAGTCTCCAGGATTTCGCTGCCGATCTTCAGGCGACAGGGTTTTCTTTCACCCTGCCGATAGCACAATCAGGATTGCGAGGCATCCTTAGGTGCAAAGGAAAGCTTGAGTTCCGGTTTTTTTCCACCGGGATGGCGCAGCCGGGCCGCAATGCCACGGCTATGGCCGACACCGATTTCCGGTGCGGGCGGGGTAATCAGCGTGGAGGCAATGAGGCGACCCTCCGAATAGAGATCCGCCCTTATATCCGGCAGAGCCTGCGTCGTCGCGGCATGATTCTCAACAATCGCGTTGACCAGCAGGACCGGCATGCCGCCAGCAGTTTGCGGGGTCAGGCTGACATGGGTTATGTCGAGCGGGTTTCTGGCCGGGACCGCCTCCGTGCCGCCAATCAGGCAAAAGCCACCGGCGCTGAAAAACATCAGCACGGCAAGGGCTGCAATCAACGAGGTGAAAGACCGTTCCGATAGCTGCCCAAGGCGATTTTCCAACCGGACGACATGCCCGACAACATGATTGACGATAGAATGCAGCACGCCCTGCGGTGCTGGCGCCTGTGGCCGGTATGGGGTCTTCATTTCCGCCTGGATTCGGCTGCGAAGCGCGCCGACGGGATCACCGACCGTGACAAATTTCGCATCGCTTACATCTTCCGCCAGCCGGAAGCCGGGACGCGGCATGGGCCGATAGGGCCGCTCGGGCGGCAGGAGATCGATATCGGGTTCGACATATTTAGGCCGAAAACGGAATGCGTTCATGGAACCCTCGCCAGAGCAAGTCCGGATATCGGAAAATGTGACCCCGATCCCGGCTTGATTTAAACAGATGAAGCACCCTTGATCGAAAGCTTCGCACCAGCCAGATGCGATAGAATACGAAGGGGCATTGAAACCTATCCTTTCAAGTCGTAAATTCGAATGGTTAATGATTTGTAAAAAATCGCCGGATTGGCGCCGTAACATCGCGGCGTTTACCAAATGGTAACCGGAACCGTTAAGAACTGAGCAGTCGTCAACAGGCTCAAGCCCGGGTTTATCCATTGATCCATTTCGAAAATGTCGGCCTGCGATATGGGATGGGGCCTGAAATCCTCCGCGACCTGACCTTTGACATCCCAAAGCGCTCCTTCCAGTTCCTGACCGGGCCGTCGGGGGCTGGCAAGACCACGCTTTTACGCCTGCTGTTCATGTCGCTGAAACCGACGCGTGGCCTGATTCGCAGTTTCGGTCGTGATATTACCCAGATTCCACGCGATGAATTGCCTTTGCTGCGCCGCCGGGTCGGCATCGTCTTCCAGGATTTCCAATTGCTCGACCACCTGACGACCTATGAAAATGTCGCATTGCCGCTGCGGGTTCGCGGCAAGGACGAGGCGAGCTATAAGCAGGATGTGCTGGAACTGTTGAAATGGGTGGGGCTGGGCGAGCGCATCAACGTGTTGCCGCCCATCCTGTCGGGCGGGGAAAAGCAGCGCGTTGCGATTGCCAGAGCCCTGATCGACCGGCCCGAAGTGCTGCTGGCCGACGAGCCGACCGGCAATGTCGATCCCCCCATGGCGCGCCGTCTGCTCAGCCTGTTTCTGGAGTTGAACCGGCTGGGCACCGCCGTGGTGATCGCCACCCATGACCTGACCCTGATGGATCAGGTCGATGCGCGGCGGATGATCCTGACTGAAGGGCGGCTCGATATTTATGAATGACCGCAAATCCCCGCCGCCGCAGCCGAAAAAAATACCCCTGAGCCCACCACTGGCCAAGACCCCGCCACCGGCCAAGAGCCCAGCGCCGGAGCGGGCCAAGGCACAAAGGCGGGTGGAGATGCAGGTGCGCCCCACCGGCCCCATCCTGCCACCCTCCAACATCCAGGGCAATGCGCTGATGGTGGTGATCGCTATTATGGCGTTCCTCGCCTGTCTGACGCTTGGCGCGGTGTCGATGATACGCGGAACGGCGGCGAGCTGGCAAAGCCAGATCTCCCGTGAGGTGACGATCCAGATCAAGCCGGACGACACTGTCAACATGGATGAGGCCTTGACGAAAGCCAAGGACCTGGCGCTGACCTTCGTCGGCACCAAAACCGGACAGATCGTCGATGAGGCCGCAACGGCCCGTCTGCTGGAACCCTGGCTCGGCACCGGACTGGATATCAACGACCTCCCGGTGCCCCGGCTGGTCATTATCACCATTGACGAGAACAATCCGCCTGACTTCGCCGCCATGCGGGATCTTTTGACCTCGCAGATCCCCCAGGCCTCGCTTGATGATCACCGCACCTGGGTGGACCGCCTGGTATCAATGGCCCGCACCACGGTGCTGATTGGCTTTGGCCTGCTGATCCTGGTGTTTACCGCCATGGTGCTGACGGTGATTTTTGCAACGCGCGGCGCCTTGTCCGGCAATCGGCATATTATCGAGGTCCTGCATTTCGTCGGTGCCGAAAGCCTGTTCGTGGCGCGGGAGTTTCAGAAGCATTTTCTGAAGATCAGCCTGAAGGGCTCCGCAGCTGGCGGGCTTGCCGCAGCCGGCCTGTTCGCGCTGGCCAGTATCTGGCAGGACAATACGCTCGCCACACCGCAAGCCGATCAGGCCACCGCCATGTTTGGCCGGTTCGAAATCGGCTTTACCGGCTATCTCGGTATTTTCGCCACGATGATCGTTATTGCTCTGCTGACAACGGTCACGGCCAGGTTGACTGTGATGCGCGCCATCTATGAAATCGACCAGATCAGGTCGGACCCTAGCCGCAGTGGCGGGTTGCCACCCGAATGATCTTTTTATACGTCCTCGATGCGAGGATGCACCAGCATCCTCGATGCAGTCCCATTACCCACGAGCAATGATAATGCGCCAAGCAGACCCTGATAAGGATCGAGGCAGCCGGACCGCCAAACTATTCCATCGGCAGGCACCGCTGCGCCGCCTGCTTCGCTATGGAGGCTACGCCATTCTCCTGTTGATGGCCTGTCTTGTCGCTGGCTTCCTGCATTTTGCCGATGACGTCACAGCGATGATGCCGCCTGCTGAGCCCAAGGCTGATGCCATTGTCGTGCTGACGGGTGGCTATCAGCGCATCGACCAGGCTGTCGACCTGCTGCGCAAGGGATCGGGACGGCGACTGTTGATCTCAGGGGTCCATCCATCGACTTCGCCCGCGACGATCCGCAAAATGACGCAAGCCTCGCCCGATCTGTTTGCCTGCTGTGTGGACATGGGCTACCGCGCCATCGACACCATCGGCAATGCCAATGAAACCGCCCAGTGGATCCACGACAAGGGCTTTTCCTCGGTTCTGGTCGTCACCAGCAATTACCATATGCGCCGCAGCTTGATGGAATTGCGCCGTACAGATCATGAAACCCAGTTTATTCCCTATCCAGTCGTCACCGCCGATTTGCGCACCAGGGCCTGGTATGCCGATCCCAATGCGCTGCGTACGCTGATGTCGGAATACGCCAAGATCCTCATTGCCTATACCCGCGATCTCGGCGGCTGGGACAATTGGCAGGGGCTTCGCACGCCTGGCAATGCATCGCAGCAATCCTCCCAAAGCTAGTCGGACCTGCGATGCCGAACCATCTTCCTCTTATTGGAAAATTCGTATAGGCAGGGCCATCTGTCGGCGGAATATCTTCATGCTTGCTTTGCGGTCCCATGTTTTCAACGTGCTGTTCTATGCCTGCCTGATCCTCTGGATGGTCTTGGCCGCGCCGATCTATTTCATCTTGCCGCGCAAAACAGCCTATTCCGTCCCCAAGACATGGGCGCGATTCAGTCATTGGCTGATGAAAACCGTGGTCGGCACGACATTCGAAATTGAAGGCCTGGAGAATATCCCGCACTCCGGCTACATCCTCGCGCCGAAGCACCAATCCTTCTGGGATACCTATGCGCTTCTGCCCTGGCTGGACGATCCGGTCTATATCCTCAAGCGGGAATTGATGTGGATACCGTTCTTCGGCTGGTATGCCGCCAAGCAGAACATGATCCCGGTCAATCGCGGTGGACGGGGTAAAGAAATGGTCAAGGTCATGCAACGTGCCGCCGTGGAAGTGCGCAACGGCCGCCAATTGGTCATCTATCCCGAGGGGACAAGACGCCCGCCCGGCGCCGACCCTGAATATAAATTTGGCATCGCCCGGCTTTACCGCGATCTCAAAGTGCCGGTCGTGCCGGTTGCCATGCATGCCGGTCTGTTCTGGCCGCGGCGCAGCCTGATGCGCTATCCCGGGCATTACAAGATTCGTATCCTTCCCCCCATCCAGCCGGGAATGAAGCCCGATGCATTTTTTGAAACATTGACCCGCCAGCTGGAGACGGCCAGCGATGCACTGCTGCTGGAGGCCGCCCAGACCAATCCGGGTCTCCCCATGCCGCCGACCGCCAAACACCGTCTTGAAACCATGAGAGCGCAGGAACAGGCCAAGAACCCGTCATAGCGTCGGTTTGTTCAGTCCCTTGACCACGTGTTCCAGCCAATGATCACGGATGCCTATGCTGCGCAGGTGTTCCACGGTATTCTCGACATAGGCCCGGTTATCACCCGACTGGCCGCTGGCCTGCGCGGTAACCTGTACCGCCTCCTCAACGGTAATCGCTCCCGCATATTGACGGTGGTTTCGGTCCACCACATAACCAACGCCAAGCACCCGCCGTCCATCAGACAATTGCAAGCGCAACGTTCTTTCCTGATAGACCATCGTCACCAGTTCCCGCGCTCGCAAATAGTCCAGCGTTTGCGTCCATGCCGATGGACTGACGCGAAACGCCACACCGTGGCAGGAACCGCCGCGATCCAGCCCCAGAACCAGACCGGGCGTCTGTTCGGTGCCACGATGCACGAAAGATCGAACACAAAGGGAGCGGCGAAACCCGTGGGCCCTGGCACCCTGCCGTTCTTCATGGACAAAGCCGGGATTCCACATCAAAGATCCGTAGCCAAACACCCAAAATTCGTCCATATCGCACGTCATAATGCTCGCTCCTGCTGTCTCATTCTCGAATTCTGATAGGTTCGGGTTGAAATTATCCAGCAGAAATGAATTTTTACAGCAGTCTTTGCACTGATAACCGGTGCTGGGCTCTGATGACTCAAAAGTCGCTTCAGTGACCGCTGGGCAAAATGGAAGACAATTGGAGAAGCGCATGGCCATGTCCAGCCGGACGAAGAGACCACGGAAGAGATCGCCAGTTCTCTTGGTGGGCATTGTCCTTGTCCTGCTCGGTATCCTCTACACCGCAGGCTGGTTCGCCGCTGCCAATTACGCCACGACGAAACTCGAACATGCCTTTGACGGCGATAATCCGCTGGCCTCTGCCCTCGATTGCCCGGGAATGCGGATGAGTGGTTTTCCGCTGCATATCGGATTGAATTGCACCAAAGTATCGGTCAACGACAGCCGCAACGGTATTACCGGCTCATCAGGCGCTTTCCGGTCATCGGCCGAAATTTTCCGGCCCGGCAGAATCAAATGGGAAATCGACGGGCCTGCCATTCTGCAAACCTCCACCGGGCTTGCCGGTGCTTTTCAGTGGGACAGCTTTCGCTCCACCTTGTCACTGGGCATGAACGGCGTCGATTCGTCAGCAAGCGTGATCCAGAAATTGCAGGCCAACCTGACCGATGCGCTCTCCGGCCGGGTTCTGAGGATCGACGCCGCTGAGAGCCGAACGCGGCTGCAACGCGATGGCGAGGACCTCGTGGGAACCGCCCGCCTGACCGGCATGGATTTTGGCCAGGACGACCGTAACCCCGATCTGCCGCCCATGGCCGCACAGTTGGATGTGAAATTACTCGGCCAGGCCCGCGCCCTCGATATCGAACATCCTGAACCCATAGAATTGCGGGGTCTAAGCGGCGACATCCGCAATCTGCAAATCGATATGGGCCAAGGCAGGACGATCACCGCCAGTGGACCGATTTCCATAGATAACGCCGGCCTTGCCAATGGCACGCTCAAGCTGGAAATCGGCAAGGTCGATGCCTGGCGCGACCTGGTGATTGCCGCCTATCCCGAAACCAAGGACATCGCCCGGATGGCTGCCAAGGGGTTGAAAGCGGTCTTCCTCGGCCAGAACCAGGGCCAGGTGACCCTTCAGATCACCAATGGCGTCGTGGTGCTGGGCTTCATCCCGCTTGGCAATATCCCACCCATCTGAACCGGCGACGAACGACCTATGCGTTCGTCTTGCCATCCAGCCCATGACGGCCGAAATCCGGCACGTCCACATCCTGGCCCGCATCGATGATCGAGCGGCGTATGGTGCGGGTGCGGGTGAACAGTTCGAACAGTTTATCGCCCTCCCCCCAACGGATCGCCCGTTGCAGATAGGCGAGGTCTTCTGAAAACCGCGCCAGCATTTCCAGAATGGCGTCCTTGTTGTGCAGGCAGACATCGCGCCACATGGTGGGATCGGACGCCGCCAGACGGGTAAAATCGCGAAAACCGGAGGCGGAATATTTGATGACTTCCGATTCCGTCACGGCTTCGAGATCATCCGCAGTGCCGACGATATTATAGGCGATGATATGCGGAAGGTGCGAAACGATCGCCAATACCTTGTCATGGTGCAGCGGGTCCATTTCATCGACGCGCGAGCCCAGTGCTTCCCAAAAACGCTTGAGCCGGTCAATCGCCTGCTGATCCGTATTCTCCAGCGGTGTGAAAATGCACCAGCGTCCATTGAACAACCCGACAAAACCGGCATCGGGGCCGGATTTCTCCGTACCAGCCAGCGGATGACCCGGAATGAAATGCACATGATCCGGCATATGCGGCGCCATTTGCGCAATGACAGAGGCTTTGGTGGACCCCACGTCTGTGACGATAGCTCCCGGCGCAAGATGCGACGCAATCTGGATGGCCACCGCTTCGGACGCCCCGACCGGTACAGAAACGATCACCAGATCGGCCCCTGCAACCGCCTCGGCAGCCGACGTCGTATAGCGATCCCCAAGCTGCAATTCCTCGGCCCGCCGCAAAGTATCCACTGAGCGGGTTGAGACGACGATCTCACGCGCCAGGCCAAGCGCACGCACGTCACGGGCAATGGAAGAGCCGATCAGGCCGATGCCGATCAGTGCAATCCGGTCAAACTGAATGCTGGCCATCACCGTTTGCTCATAAATTCGGTCAGGGCATCCATCACGCCAAGATTGGCCTCCGGCGTGCCGATTGACATGCGCAGGGAATTGGCAAAGCCATAGCCCTTGACCGCCCGCAGGATGTACCCACGGCTGGTCAGGAAGTCATCCGCCTCCGGCGCCCGCTTGCCATCAACATCGGGAAAATGGATGAGCAGGAAATTGGTGACCGACGGCGTGACCTTCAAGCCGATCCCCTCGAAGGTTTCCGTCAACCGGTCCAGCCACTCGAGATTGAAATCCACAGCCTTATCGGCAAAATCACGGTCAAGAATGGCAGCAGCCCCCGCCGAAATCGCCGGGGCATTCATGTTGAACGGTCCGCGCACCCGGTTCAGGGCATCGAGAATGGCAGCCGGACCATACATCCAGCCGATCCGCAGCGCTGCCAGCCCGTGGATTTTAGAGAAAGTGCGGGTCATCACCACATTGCGGTTTTCAGAAACGATTTCCAGCCCGGCTTCGTAATCGTTACGACGAACATATTCGGCATAGGCCGCATCCAGCACCAGCAGCACATGTTTCGGCAGACCAGCGACCAGACGGCGAATATCGGCACCCGGCACATAGGTCCCCGTCGGGTTGCCAGGATTGGCGATGAACACCATCCGCGTCTTGTCCGTCACTGCCGCAAGAATGGCATCGACATCGACGCGGCAATCCTGCTCCTTGACCGTGACCGGCGTGGCACCTGCCGCCATGATCTGAATACGGTAGACCAGGAAACCATGCTCGGTGATAACAGCCTCGTCGCCCGTGCCCAGATAGACATGGCAGAGCAGGCCGAGCAGCTCGTCCGAACCATTGCCGCAGAGAATATTGGCCGGGTTCAGCCCGTGTGCGTCCGCAATCGCCTCCCGCAGCTTCACGGCCTGACCATCGGGATAAAGCTCCAGATTGGCAGCACCCGCCTTAAAGGCCTCGATGGCCTTCGGGCTTGGTCCCAGCGGCGTTTCATTTGATGACAGCTTGAACACTTTCGCAACGCCAGGGGCATGTTCCTTGCCGGGAACATAGGCGGCAATATCGAGGATCCCCGGGCGTGGAACGGGCTGGTTCATGGTGCTGCTCATTGACGCGATTTCCTGATTCTGACCTTGAACCTGATCCGGTTCAAACAATTTACGCAAGTAGCCCGGAACCTCTATTTTGTCGAGGGCGGCAAGAGGGTCTGGCGTGTGGTTGGCACGCCCTGCGGGCTCAAAACCGGAGCAAATACCCGGCGCGACGCGCGCATGGCAACGGGCAGGCCCTGATAGAGCCGCTTTTGCGCCTCGACAACAATAACGCCGGCAAAAGCCGGTGACAGCATGCGACCGAAGCGCTCGAAGGCACTATGCATTTTCAACATGGTTCTGAGCTTCGATGGAGGGAAAAACAATGCCTCGGTGCTGGCTCCGGGGGTAAAATTGGTCTCGCGCAGCAGCGCCGTCAACTGGCCCCGAGAATAGGGGCGGCCGGAGCCAAAAGGCGTATGCTCCATCCGCGCCCAGACCCCGCGACGATTGGGCACAACCATGACCAACCGCCCACCCGGTGCCAGAACCCGCCAGATTTCCTTGAGCGTCTCGCGCGGATTCTCGGCAAATTCCAGGGAATGGACCATCAAAACCCGGTCGATGGAACTGTCGGGCAGCGGCAATTCCTCATCGAACACCAGCGACGTGGCCGAAAGCTCACCCGGCGGCCAGTTCACCGCGCCTTGTCCGGCAGGCATGAAGGCGAATGTGCGCTCGGTATCGGCCCGAAACCGATCCAGGTACGGCACTGAATAACCCAGCCCCACCAGCCGCTCCTCCGGCAGCCGCGCCCAGAGCGACGACAGCGCCATGGTAATGGATTGCTCGGCAGCATGGCCAAGCATGGTGTGATAGAACTGACGAAGATCGACTATATCCACATGCATGGCACAATTGTTAGCAGCAGGCTGTTGGACATCAAGGCCCCAGGCACTAGATTCTCCTCAAATCGCCCTGCAATCGCCACTGCCCAGCCATCGCCACTGCAAAGTCATCGCCACTGCAAAGCCAAAGGGTCACCCCGATGAAAAGCCCGGATATCGAAATCTTCCCGTGCCGCACCGACAATTACGGTGTGCTGGTCCATTGCTCTGAGACCGGCCTGACCGCATCCATCGACGCGCCGGAGGAAGGCCCAATCGTGGCCGCTGCCGAAAAACGCGGCTGGCAGATCAGCCATATCTTCACCACCCATCACCATAACGACCATGTCGAGGCCAACCTGGCGCTGAAGCAAAGATATGGCTGTGAAATCATCGGCCCGGTCAACGAAGCGGTCGCCATTCCAGGTCTGGACCGGTCTGCGTATGACGGGGAAGAGTTTTTATTCGGACCGCACCGGGTCCAGGTGATCGAAACGCCGGGCCACACGGCAGGCCATGTCTGCTATCATTTTCCAGACGCCAAACTGCTGTTTGCCGCCGATACGCTGTTTGCGCTCGGCTGCGGACGGCTGTTCGAACGGCCGGCTGCCGACATGTGGCATTCCCTGCAAAAGCTGGCCGTGCTGCCGGATGAAACCGCTATTTATTTCGGCCACGAATACACACTGTCCAACGCCCGTTTCGCCCTGACCATCGACCCGGACAATGAGCGGCTGCAAGCCCGCGCCCGCGACATCGAGGCGATGCGCGCGCAAGGGCAATTTACCATTCCCACCACCATGTCTATGGAAAAGGAAACCAATCCGTTCCTGCGAGTGGCCGATCCAAAAATCCGCCGCAACCTGGTGATGGAAAGCAGGACCAATGAAGAGGTGTTTGCCGAGATCCGCAAGCGCAAGGACAATTTCTGATGGCCGATGCCGATGAGATCATTGCCGCGCTGGTCATGCAGCCCCACCCGGAAGGTGGCTGGTACTGTGAAACCTTCCGCGACAGCAAAGGCGGAGCGCGCGGCCATTCCACCGCCATCTACTATCTGCTGCAAGCAGGCCAGCGCTCCCATTGGCACCGGGTCAAGGACGCGGCTGAAATCTGGCATTATTATGCTGGCGCACCGCTGGCGCTTTACCGTTCGAATGACGGTCAATCCGTGGAAACCCTGGTTCTTGGTAGAGACCTTGTGCGCGGCGAGCGACCCCAAGCCATCATCCCAGCGCTTAGCTGGCAGGCGGCGGAAAGCCTTGGGGAGTACACTCTGGTTGGCTGCACCGTCGCACCGGGCTTTACTTTCGACGCTTTCGAAATGGCCCCGCCGGGCTGGGAACCAGGTCAGCCTCTTTGATAACCTGGCATACTGTTATGCTTCGGGTCCCCATGTGCTTCAGGCCCCCATGTACTTCAGGCCCATGTCAGCATGAACCGATTTGTTGCGCTGCAAAATCCGATTTTTTTGGAGTGGCGACATGACGATGAATACACCTCTGAATGCGATCGAATCGCGCGGCACGCGTTACAATAGCAGCATGATCTGGCTGCATTGGGCAACAGCGTTGTTGGTGCTCACCCTGTTTCTCTCGGCGGAAATCTGGGAATTTACGGAAAAAGGCGGTGCGCTGCGCAATGGCCTCAAGGCACTGCATTATGGTGCCGGAATCACACTGTTCGCAGTGTTTATACTGCGGCTTGTCTGGCGGATCGCCAGTCTTAAAACTCTACCAGAGGAAGAAAAAGGCGTTTTGGGGTTGATGGCGAAGGCTGTGCATTATCTGCTCTATTTCGGGCTTGCCGCGCAGATTTCCCTCGGCTTTCTATGGCGCTGGTCGCAGGGCAAACCGGTTGATTTCTTTGGGCTGTTTTCCATTCCCGATCTCATCGGCGTATCGCCAGATTATCGCCATCTGCTCGGCGACATGCATTCTCTCCTCGCCTGGGTCATCATCGGCGCGGCCACGATTCATGCCCTTGCGGCGATTTTCCATCATACCGTGCTGAAGGATGGCGTGTTGATGAAGATGATGCCCGGCAGGTAACCGTCAAGCCGCATCTTCGATGGCTGTCTTGCGGCGGAACATGCCGCTTGCAGCCAGGACCGCGCCACCCGTGATCAGCACACAGGCACCAAGAATGCGCAGGTTTGCCTCACCAAAACCAAAAACCAGCAGCACCAGCGTCGATAGCAACGGGGCGGCATAGGACGCTGCCCCCAGGATCTGGATATCGCCATTCTTGACCCCGTAATCCCAGGCATAGAAGGCTGCTCCGACCGGCAACAGCCCAAGACCCGCCACAGCAAGCCACTGGCTGGCGCTATCCGGCCAAACGGACGTTTCGAGCCAGAGGTGGCAGAGCAGCGACAACAGTGCCGTGGCGAGGCAGAAGCCGGTCACCACATCGGTGGAGACCGCATCGAACCGGCGCGTGACCAGCGAGTAGCTGGACCAGGTCAAGGCGCAGAGCAGGGCCGCGCCATAGCCCATCGCATAGGCCGGATCAAAGGACAGGCCGTTTTTGCCGATGATCAGCACGGTGCCGCATAGCCCGGCAATCGCGCCCGCCATATGATACCAGCGCAGCCGCTCCCCCGGCAGCAGCGCTGATCCAAACACGATCAACAGCGGCCAGAGATAGGCAATCAACCCGGCTTCCACGGCAGGGGCATTTCTCAGCGCCGTGAAGTAGAGGAAATGATAGCCGAACAGGCCGGCAATCCCGACCAACCAGACCTTGGCCGGTTGTTTCAGCAATTTAAGCCGCTCCGGTCGGACAATGAAGGTGGCAATGCCGGGAAGACTGCCGATGGCAAAGCAGATGGCCGAGAGCTGGAAGGGCGGCATGGTTCCGGACGCTGCCGTAAACAGCGCCAGAAAAGACCACATCAAGATGGCTGAAAACCCGATCAGCGTTGCCCGAACCTTCATCCGCCCCTCATAATTTTACCGCTGATCAGGCTCCAAACCGGGTCGCTGTGATCGACAGCGTTCCCACCCGCGTTGGCACCCGCGCATAAACAGGGGCATATAAGGTCATGGTTCCGGTCTTGGCAAACCAGATTTCCATATCGTTGGCACTGCGCAGATATTCGATATCGCTGCGGCCCTTGTTAAAGCCGGATTTCGGCACATAGCGCACGGAGCAGACAATCGCCTCGCCCGAAACATTGCCCGCGGTAAACTTGTTCTTGCCCTTTGGCGACATCACCAGATCCAACCGGCTTTCACCATCGAAAATCGGCAGGGTCCGAGAGCAGATCTTGCCATCGTCGGGCAGGGTCAGGCCGCCGACCGGATCGAGCACGGAACGCAGATCGCTGGCACTCACCGGTATCCAGCGGTCGTTGTTGCGGTTCGGTTGAGGGGTGATTGTCGTGGAGACGACATTGCCGCCCGCATAACGCACGTCATAGACCCGCGTCCGCTTGCCTCGCGTATAGACCAGATTGTAATTGCTGGCCTGCAAATGCTTGTCATCAGCCACCTGCCCCGTCACCTTGGTCTTTGCATCGAGACTGGTGAAGACATTGGCAATGCCCGCCGACGAAATCGTGCCAGTAATGGTGTAGCCGGGGCGTGTCACCTCGGTAACGAAGGTCGCACGGGCGACAGGCAGGCCAAGCAGGGTGACGCGGTATTCATTGCGATAGGTCTCCCCTGCAAAGGCAGAGCCGCTGGCGCAGACCAGCGGAGCGCCAAGCGCGACCAGCAGAGCGCCAAGCGCGACCAGCAGAAAAGACAGTTTACGAACAAGCTTAAAACCCATTGCGACACCATGGCTCCAATGTCTGTTACCCCTTCATTTATGACGTTCACTATGGCAAGACCATAGCCGAAGCGTCGATAAATCCGCCCTTTTGCCAAGGTTTGTCTTGACGGGGCGGCTTCAGCTGACTATAGAACCGCAACTTTCCAATCAGACCGCGTTGGATTGCGCCCTGGGTTATTGCCCGGAAAGCTCTCTGACTGCCAATAAGAATAGGTGCATCATGTCCCGCAGTTGCGAATTGACCGGCAAGGGCGTCCAGTCGGGTAATAATGTAAGCCATGCCAACAACAAGACCCGCCGCAAGTTCCTTCCGAACCTGTGCGACGTTACGCTGATTTCCGATGCCCTCGGCCAGCGCTACCGTCTGCGCGTCTCTGCTGCTGCTCTTCGTTCCGTCGAGCATCGCGGTGGCCTGGATGCCTTCCTGTTGAAGGCAAATGAAACCGAACTGAGCATGCGCGCTCGTCTGCTGCGCCGCCAGATCGTCAAGAAGACCGCAGTCGCCGCCTGATATCAGGCAGCCACAGCATTGACATAACGAATGGGCTTGAACGGTAAAACGTTCGAGCCTTTTCGCTTGCGCCGTTCTTGCCAAAGTCTTTGGCATAGCGGCAAATATCGACCCTTTCTTGTTATGGCCAGTCCGCATGTGGGCTGAGCTATAGCTGGTGGCATCTCCCAGGATAAAAAAATGCGGATCACACGGCACATCTTCGTCTACAGCCTACTCATGACCCTGGTTGTGGTCGCCTCCAACATCCTTGTGCAGTTTCCGCTGTCGGGGCAATTGGCGGGCGTGCAGCTCGGCGACCTCTTGACCTATGGTGCCTTCACCTATCCGGTCGCCTTTTTGGTCACCGACCTCACCAATCGCCAGTTCGGCCCCTCCACGGCCCGCAAAGTGGTGTTCGTGGGCTTTCTGGTGGGCGTGGCGCTGTCCTTCGTCACCGGGCAGCCACGCATCGCCATTGCCTCAGGCACCGCCTATCTGGTCGGGCAATTGCTTGACATCAGCGTCTTCAACCGGCTGCGTCAGCAGGACTGGTGGAAAGCGCCGCTGGCCGGTTCGCTGCTTGGCTCGGTACTCGATACGGTGATTTTCTTCTCGCTGTCCTTTGCGCCGGTCTTTGGCTTCATCGGCCCGAATGATGATTTTGCTATCAGCTCAGCGCCGTTGCTTGGCGCGTTTTCCCCTGAAATCCCGCGCTGGATCTCATGGGCCATCGGTGATTTTACCGTGAAAATGCTGGTCGGCCTGATCATGCTTTTGCCCTATGGGGCATTGATGAACAGGCTGAAGCCCTACCAAGTTGCGCGGGCTTGACACCTGCTGCCTTACGGTAGCAGCCGGAACTCCAGCATCAGCGTCCGTTGCAACATGAAGTGGTTGTCGTCAGAGACCAGGATCAGGCGAAGATCCCCATTGCCCATGTCTACCACATCCAGGCCTTCCATATTGTCGATCTGAAAGGTTTGATCGGCCTCGAGCAGGATCTCCCCATCCCCCAGCGCGCCCGGCTTGATGCTGTCGCCCTTGACGCGCACGATGCGCATCCCCAGCCCGCTTGGAAACCGGAATCGCCGCTCCAAGAGCAGCAGATCGCCATCCGGCAGCCATGCGCCGTCCGTCACGTCAAAATCGTCACGGCGCACCAGCTTGAAGCCGCCCGGATGCGGACCATCGACCACGCCAGCATAGAGATTACCCTTGGCGTCCAGACTCTCCTCGGTGATCGTTACCAGGCCACCGGCAAGCGGCCCTTGCGCAGGCGATGCTGTCAGCATTTCCAGGCTGCGATTGCTCTTTAGGACCGTCTTGGGGAAAGGCAAAGGCAGGCTTTTTCCCGGCTTGGCCGTTTCAAATCCGTCGAGTGGGTATTGATCGATCCGATGGCGTTGCTCAAAGCCGACATAGATCTTGTCGCCACGGATCGCCAGGCTCTCGGCATCCATCGCCCGTTTCGGTGCATTGCTGCGGCCTTCGCGGTCCAGCATCGGAGCCAGAGAGACCCCATCAATGCCGGAAAGGCGACCCTTTTCATCTCGTTTGATTTCGCCGGAAATCCAGTGGCCTGTGTCCAGCACGCCAATGAAACGCTTGCCATCCGGTCGAAACCGGATCGAAGACCATGCGCCAAACAAACTGTCTGAAGATGTCAGGTCCAGCCCACCGAGAAATTCCAGTTTGCCGAACACGGTCTGGTTCGAGGCCGGATTGAAATATTCAATTTTGCGGCTACTCACCGCAGCAGACTCACCCACGGCCTGAGATGCTGCCAAAAGCAGTGCGGAGCCGCAGCAGAAGGCAGCCAAGGCTTTGCGAGAGGTGATTAGCAACAGATCACACGCACTCAGCTAGCGCGGCGGAACGAACCGCCACGGGCACCCTTAGTGGGCTTGTCTTCGAAGAGGCCAGCCAATTGCTCGGTCATCGCCCCTGCCAATTCATCCGCATCGACAATGGTCACGGCCCGGCGATAGTAGCGGGTGACGTCATGGCCGATGCCGATCGCCAGCAATTCGACCGGAGACCGGGTCTCGATCTGCTCGATCACAGCGCGCAAATGCCGTTCCAGATAATTACCGGGATTGACCGACAAGGTCGAATCGTCCACCGGCGCACCATCGGAAATCATCATCATGATCTTGCGCTGCTCACGCCGCGCCAACAGCCGGTTATGCGCCCAGATCAGCGCTTCACCGTCGATATTTTCCTTGAGCAGGCCTTCGCGCATCATCAGGCCGAGATTGCGCCGTGCCCGCCGCCACGGCGCATCCGCCGATTTATAGACGATATGGCGCAAGTCGTTGAGGCGGCCCGGCGTCGGCGGCTTGCCGCTGGCCAACCATTGCTCGCGGCTCTGGCCGCCCTTCCAGGCCTTGGTGGTAAAGCCAAGGATTTCCACCTTGACGCCGCAGCGCTCCAATGTGCGGGCCAGGATATCGGCGCAGGTGGCGGCAACCGTAATCGGTCGTCCGCGCATCGAGCCGGAATTGTCGATCACCAGCGTCACCACCGTATCGCGGAACTGGGTGTCCTTTTCCCGCTTAAACGACAGCGGCTGCATCGGATCGATGATCAGCCGGGTCAACCGGGCCGGATCGAGATAGCCCTCTTCCAGATCGAAATCCCAGGACCGGTTCTGTTGCGCCATCAACCGGCGCTGCAAGCGGTTGGCCAGCCGACCGACCGCGCCTTGGAGATGGGCAAGCTGCTTGTCGAGAAAGGCGCGCAACCGATCCAGTTCGGCTTCGTCGCACAGCTCTTCCGCCGAGGTCTCTTCATCGAAGGCCTCGGTAAACATCTTGTAATCGACTTTTTCATTGAAATCGTCGAACGGGCTGGCCGGACGACGCATTTCACCGGGAGTCTCGCTGTCCTCGTCGCCTTCCTCTGACATATCGTCATCGGAAATTTCGGCGCCGTCCATCTCGCCATCGTCCATCTGCTCTTCGGCAGATTCGCTTTCATCAGCGGGCGCGCTTTCAGAGCCAGCTTCCTGCTCGGAATTTTCCTGCTCTTCCTCGCCGCTGCGCTGCTGGTCTTCTTCGGATGTCTCTTCCTGCTCGGCCTGTTCCGGGTCCTCGCCGAAATCCTCGGCCATTTCCATCGAAGACAGCATATGCCGCACGACGCGGGCAAAGGCCTGCTGGTCCTCGATCACATTGGCCAGATTGGAAAAATCACTGCTGGCCTTTTCCTCAATGAAGGAGCGCCAGAGATCCAGCACCTTACCGGCACTTTCCGGTGGCTTCTGACCGGTCAGCGCCTCACGGACCATCATCGCCACGGCTTCTGACAGTGGCGCATCCTCGCGCCGCTCGATGCCGGAAAAATTAGCCTTGGCATATTTTTCCGAGGTCATCGATTTCAGATTGGCGGCAACGCCGGTCATCCTCAAGGCACCGATCGATTCCACCCGGGCCTGTTCGACCGCATCAAACACCGAACGGGCATCCTGCCCCTCCGGTGCCATCGAGGCATGAACTTTCTGGTCGTGGCAGGCGAGCCGAAGCGCCATGGAATCACCAAGACCCCGCGTCACCGCCAGTTCATGGGCGGTGGGACGCTTGGAAATTTCCGGCAGGCGAATCCGCTCACCGGCAATGCCCGGACGATCATTGGCAAAAGCCACTTCAACGCTTGGATCGCCGGCAATCGACCGCACGCAGCCGGTAATCGCCCGGCGCAACGGTTCGGTATCGACCGCCGTGCCGGGTTTCGCCTGGGAATTATCGCCGCGACCTGCCATGTTCCTTAAGTCTCTTTTCAGGCGCCAAGAACGATATTGGCAGCACTTTCCTTGAGTTCAATGCCAAAGGCGCGCTGGTATTGCTCGGCCACCAGGGTCCGCTCCAGTTCGTCACATTTGTTGAGGAAGGTGACGCGGAAGGCAAAGCCGATATCACCGAAGATCTCGGCATTTTCGGCCCAGGTGATCACGGTACGCGGGCTCATGACGGTCGAAAGATCGCCATTGATGAAGGCAGACCGAGTGAGATCGGCCAGACGCACCATCTTGGCCACATTATCGGGGCCGTTCTGAGTGGCGGCAAAGCCCTTGACCTTGGCCAGGACGATATCGACTTCCTTTTGATGCGGCAGATAGTTCAGCGTGGTGACGATCGACCAGCGGTCCATCTGCGCCTGATTGATCTGCTGAGTGCCGTGGTAAAGACCAGTGGTGTCGCCAAGTCCAACCGTATTGGCCGTCGCAAACAGCCGGAAAGCGGGATGTGGGCGGATAACGCGGCTCTGGTCGAGCAGGGTCAGGCGGCCAGAGGATTCCAGCACCCGCTGGATAACGAACATCACGTCCGGGCGTCCGGCATCGTATTCGTCGAACACCAGCGCCACATTGTGTTGATAGGCCCAGGGCAGAATGCCATCCTTGAATTCGGTGATCTGCTTGCCGTCCTTCAGGACGATGGCGTCCTTGCCGACCAGGTCGATACGGCTGACATGGCTATCGAGGTTGACGCGCACGCAGGGCCAATTCAGCCGGGCAGCGACCTGCTCGATATGGGTGGATTTGCCCGTGCCGTGAAAACCGGACACCATGACGCGGCGGTTGTGAGCAAAACCGGCAAGGATGGCCAGCGTGGTTTCCCGATCGAACAGATAGTCGGGATCGAGATCCGGCACATAGGAATCGCCCTTCGAATAGGCAGGCACGCGAATGTCGCTGTCGATGCCGAACACCTCCCGGACGGAAACTGTCGTGTCGGGCAGGTTGGCGATATCAAGGTCAATTTTGCTCATCGTCTCTCCAAGCCGGGCGGCATCTCCCAGCGCATACAATCAAGGTCGCATACAATCAGGTCGCATACGCAATCGGATATAGTCTTCGATTAACAGAAACCTGCCTGCTTTAACAATTGATAGGCCTGAATAACAGCCCGAAAACGCTCTTCAGAACCTCTGTCTCCGCCATTTGCATCTGGATGATGTTTTTTGACAAGCTCTTTATAGCGCCTCTTGATATCTTGGGCGGTGGCAGCGCCCGTCAAGCCCAGGGCATCGAAGGCTTTTGCTTCCAGCGTCTTCAACTTTCGCGCCTGCGGCTCGAACCGCGACGCATTGCCGCGCCCTTGCGAGACAAAGCCGAAAGGATCTCTCATCCGCGCCTGCGCCGTGGCCGAACCGGAGCGCTGGGTGGAGTGAATGGGTGATCCCTTGGCCGCCTTGTTGACGCCAACCGTCCAGGTCGGGCGATGACCGGTGATCGCCTCCTTCTGGTAGCGGGCAATTTCGCTGTCGGACAGACCGGAGAAGTAATTGTATCCCTTGTTGTATTCCTTCACATGCTCGAAGCAGAACAGGAAAAACTTGCCTTCGGCATTGCGACCCACCGGTGCCCGGTGCACGCCCGGCCGCTCGCAGCCGTCCCACTGGCACGTGGTGACAGGCGGCTCCGGTTCCGCATCCTTCTTGCGGCGCGTTCTGATCTTGTCGAAATATTTTGAGTCGAGTTTCATTGGCAAATTATGAGGCTTTCCCCATCTCACAACAAGAATTGACAAATCATATTGTTCTTGGCCATTTGGAGGCTTTTCTCTAAACGCCCGAATTGGTCAGCAGAATTGGACGCCACCGCATGCAGAGCCACCAGATGTCACTTCGCCAGACGATAGAGCAGAAATTGACACAGGCCTTCCAGCCCGAGCGCCTGCTGGTGATCGATGAAAGCCACCACCATGCCGGCCATCAACCGGATATGACCGGCACCGGCGAAACCCATATGCGGGTGCGCATCATCTCAGGCCGTTTTACCGGCCTCAGCCGCCTGGCCCGGCACCGGGCTGTCACCGACCTGCTAAAGCCTGAACTGGATGCCGGGCTGCATGCGTTGGCCATCGAACCATCAGCGCCCGGCGAGGCAACGCGCTGGTGAGATCAGCCGGGCAGATTGTCTTGTAGAAAGCCCAGCACTTCCGAGGACGGCACATCGTCGGCGACGAAAGACTGTCCGATACCGCGGGTGAGAATGAAGGTCAATTGACCGCCCTTGACCTTCTTGTCTTGGGCAATAGCCTTCATCAACTCTTCGGCGGGCGGCATATCGCCGGGAATCTCAGCGATCCGGGTGGGCAGGCCAACCTCTTTCAAATGGCTCTCAACCCGCTTGGCATCGTCGGGGCTGGCTAGATTGAGCCGGGCCGAGAATTCATGGGCCATCACCATGCCGATGGCAACGCCTTCACCATGCACGAGACGGCGGCTATCATAGCCCGTGGCCGCTTCCAGCGCATGGCCGAAGGTGTGACCGAGATTGAGCAGGGCTCGGCGGCCATGTTCACGCTCATCAGCCACGACCACATCGGCCTTGGCCTGGCAGGACAGCGCAATCGCCTGCGTGCGGGCCGCTCCACCGGCAAACACCTCGCGCCAGTTGCGCTCCAGCCAATCGAAAAACTCCGGCTTGTCGATCAGGCCATATTTCGCCACTTCGGCATAGCCGGCACGAAATTCCCGTTCGCTCAACGTATTCAGCACGGCAGTATCGGCCAGAACCAGATCCGGCTGATTGAAAATGCCAACCAGATTCTTGCCCTGCCTTGCATTGATGCCGGTCTTGCCGCCGACGGAACTATCGACCTGCGACAGAAGCGAGGTCGGGATCTGCACGAACCGCACCCCGCGCCGGACGATGCCCGCCGCAAAGCCGGTAAGATCGCCGATGACGCCGCCGCCAAGAGCGATCACCACATCATTGCGCTCGATACGCGCTTCCAGCAGCACGTCGCAAACCTTGGTCAGGTGCTCAAAGCTCTTGGTCTTTTCACCGGCAGGCAGGGTCAGCGACACCGCTTCAAAACCGTCCGCCTCCAGGCTGTCCATCAGCGCGCCGTGGTAAAGCGCCCCGACATTCTCATCGGTGACGATGGCCGCCTTGCGGCCCTTGATACGGGTAGAAATCTCGCCGCCCGCCCGCCCGATCAGGCCCTTGCCGATCAGGATATCATAGGCGCGCTCACCAAGAGGTACATGGACTAGGCGCTCTGAGGATTCGGGGCGTTCGGATGCCTGATCTGTGCTCATCGCTTGCTCCTGCCTTTGCTGATATAGGCGATCACCGCATCCATCACCTCAGCGGAGATGGCTTCCTTGCGCCCATCGCGCGACAATACGGTAATATCGGCACGCTGGTAGATCGGGTAGCGCTCCAGCATCAGCTTTTCCAGCGTCTGTTTCGGGTGTTCGGTTTTCAACAGCGGGCGATGATCGCGCTTGTTGACCCGCTCCCACAGCACATCCAGATCGGCTTTCAGCCAGATGGAAATACCACCACGCTCGATCTGCCTGCGGGTCCGGTCATTGATGAAGGCGCCGCCGCCGGTCGAGACCACTTTCGGCCCGGACCTCAGCAGCCGCCGGATCACCCGGGTTTCCAGCGCCCGGAATTCCGTCTCGCCATAGGCTGCGAACAATTCGCTGATCGTCATGCGCGAGACCCGCTCGATCTCGGTATCGGTATCGATGAACGGCAGATTCAATTGCTGGGCCACGAGACGCCCGATCGCGGATTTTCCAGCCCCCATCAGGCCGACGAAAATCAGGTTTCGACGCCCGAGCACCGAGCGGGCACGCTCAGCAAGAGGTAGAACAGCATGGGGCATCGAGTGGGTCATCAGCCTTTTCGCAACAGGTTTACCACCCTATTGACAAATGCCGGGGCCACGTCAAGCACTTGCCGCACATGCCAGCAAGAAACAATCATCTGCATGGCCCGTGGCCTCCCTTAACTGCCAGGGGTTTAGGGTGTTATCAGGCAAAACCTGGCACGTTCCATCTTGAAACAGGAACGGCTCCAGCCGATATTGCTGATGTGTGTTGCACTGAGGGAAAAGCAAAACTGTTCTTTCCCGAAGATATAAACGACACCCAGAGAACCCAAAGTGTTACAGCAAACTCGACTGCTTCTTCTGGGAAGCACGGCACTGTACACCATGCCTTTTAAGGCAGGAGGCCGTCATCATGCCCACCTTGTTCCGCTTCCTGTTCGTCATTGCCACTGTGGCGGCCATGATCTATGCGGCGATGTGGGCTCTGGTCATCTTCGTGGAACCAGGCCAGCGGGAGATCACCGCAACCATTCCCGCCGCGCAAATCAAGCCGCAGCAGCCATGACGGTCATGGCACAGACACCAAACAATAGAAACGACAGCATCCATGGTTGATCTCGGCCACGCCCGAATCGAAGCTTTCCTTGAGATGATGAGTGCCGAGCGCGGTGCGGCGGGCAACACACTCTCTTCCTATGAACGGGATCTGGAAGATTTGCATGGCTTTCTGGCCACGCGCAAAGTCAGCGTCATGGCCGCCACCAGCGACGACCTCTCCGCCTATCTGGCCGATCTTGGCCATCGCGGTTTCGAAGCCTCGTCCCAGGCCCGCCGTCTGTCGGCGCTTCGGCAATTCTACAAGTTTCTCTATGCCGAGGGACTGCGCGGCGACGATCCGACTTCGATCCTCGATACCCCGAAAAAGGGTCGGCCTCTGCCCAAGACCCTGTCGATTGCCGATGTCGACAGGCTTCTATCCCTGGCCCAGGCCGAGGCGGCGTTGGAAGGCCCCGACCGCCTGCAAAGGCTGCGGCGCCTGGCGCTGCTGGAGCTTCTCTATGCGACGGGCATGCGTGTCAGCGAACTGGTCTCGCTTCCGGCCAATGTGCTTGCGCAGGAGGGCCGGTTTCTGGTGATCCGCGGCAAGGGCAACAAGGAGCGGCTGGTACCGCTGTCGCGCTCGGCCATCGCCGCAATGCAGGTTTATGCGCAGGCCAAGGAAATCGAACAGGCAGAAAAACCACCATCGAAAAAAACAGCGTCGAAACAAACAGAGTCGAAACTGGGAAAATCATCGGGCATTGGCTTCCTGTTTTCAGCCGCCAGCCGTGAAGGCTATCTGCCCAGGCAGGTTTTCGCGCGGGAATTGAAAGATCTGGCCATTCGCGCCGGTCTCAGCGGCGATGCGGTGTCGCCACATGTGCTCAGGCATGCTTTTGCCAGCCATTTGCTCGAAAACGGCGCGGATCTGCGTGTTGTGCAGGAATTACTGGGACATAGCGACATTTCGACGACGCAAATCTACACGCATGTGCTCGAAGAAAGGCTCCAGATTCTGGTTGAGACACATCACCCTCTTGCAAAACATAGGAAAAACCACGATTAGAAGCCCGGCTAGGCGATGTGCTAAGCCCCTTTGGTTGGCACGCAAATTGTTTGCAAGACAGACATGCGGCCAAGCATTGCGAAGACATTTACGGTTTCACACCATCAAGGATGGGTGGTGAGATCAGGCATATAGTCAGAGATTACGATGGCCGCCGCTCAGCCAACATCGTAAAGCAGGATAGAGTAACGGATCGGAACGGACCTGATGATCAACTATCTCGATTTCGAAAAGCCTATTTCCGACCTCGAAGGCAAGATTCACGAGTTGAAGAAGCTAAAGAGCGAGGATGAAAGCATCGACACCTCGGAAGAGATCGGTCGTCTGGAAGTCCGCGTGCGCGAAGCCATGGAAGAGATTTATTCCAAGCTGAATGCCTGGCAAAAAACCCAGGTCGCCCGCCATCCGCAGCGTCCGCATTTCGTCGATTACGCATCGCGCCTGTTTACCGATTTCACGCCGCTGGCTGGCGACCGCAAATTTGCCGAGGACGCAGCCATCCAGGCTGGCCTCGCCCGGTTCCGGGGCGTCCCGGTGGCGATTATCGGCCAGGAAAAAGGCAGCGACACCAAATCACGTCTGAAGCACAATTTCGGCAGCCCCCGGCCTGAAGGGTATCGCAAGGCGATCCGCGTCATGGAAATGGCCGACCGTTTTGGTCTGCCGGTGATTTCGCTGGTCGATACCGCTGGCGCCTATCCCGGTGTCGGTGCGGAAGAGCGCGGCCAGGCCGAAGCCATCGCCCGCTCGACGGAAATGTGCCTTAACCTGAAAGCCCCGTTGATATCCGTCGTCATCGGCGAAGGCGGCTCCGGCGGCGCCATTGCCATTGCCACCGGCAACCGCGTCTATATGCTGCAACACGCCATCTATTCGGTGATTTCGCCTGAGGGTGCGGCCTCGATTCTATGGCGTGACAGCACGCGCGCCAAGGAAGCCGCTACCAATATGAAGATCACCGCGGAAGACCTGAAGGGTTTCGGCATTATCGACGACATCATTCCCGAACCGGTTGGCGGCGCCCATCGCAATCCCGAAACGGTGATAGACCGCACGGGAGAAACCATCGCGGCGGCGCTGAAGGATATGTCGGGCCAAAGCGGGGCAGAGCTGCGCGCGGCGCGGCGCCAGAAATTCCTCGATATCGGCCGTAATCTGTAAAACGCCCAGAGTACAACTCCTTTTGCATCGCCTTGCGATGCAGCCGGTGATTTGCCCCATAAATGTTTCAATCGGGCCTTATACCGACAGTCATAACCAAGGACTGTCGGTATAGGTGTTGTGAACGACAAAAGCCTTGGCAATTAAGGCAAAGCGTGGAATGGGCAATCAGTGCCCGTTCACACTTTAGAAACCATATTCGGGCAAGGATCGAGACTGGATCGACAGGCTCCGACTTGATATGGTCCCGCCTGGATGATCAATACTTCGTCGTCCCATGATAAGGACATGCTCACGCATCCTTGTCCTGAAAGAATGCCTTCGCCCCAATGAGACCCAGTTGAGCTCGACAATGCGCATTTCAAACGCCGCCCTGCTGATCGCCACCGCCCTGCTTCTGGCAGGGTGCAACGATACCTTGGATAGCGTCAGCGAAAAGAAGATGCCGGCCAATGTGTCCAACAAGGTAGAGCAGCCGCTGCCACCTGAAATCCTCGCCTCGCTGAAGGCGAAGGGCATGGAGCGCAACTCGCCGATTGCCATCCGTATTTTCAAGGAAGAAGGCGTTCTGGAAATCTGGAAGGCCAAGACCGACGGGCGTTTCGAGAAAATCGCCGACTACCAGATTTGTGCGTGGTCCGGGAAACTGGGACCGAAAGAGAAGGAAGGCGACCGGCAGGCGCCGGAGGGTTTCTACGCCCTGACGCCCGCCAATCTCAATCCTTATTCAAAATATTACCTGGCGATCAATACCGGCTTTCCCAACAAGTATGATGCCGTCAACAATCGCAACGGCACCAATCTGATGATCCATGGGGCCTGCTCGTCCTCCGGCTGCTATTCGATGACGGATGCCCAGATTCTGGAAATCTATGCCTTTGCCCGCGATGCCTTTCGCGGTGGCCAGCAGACCGTACAATTGCAAGCCTTTCCGTTCCGCATGACCGCCGAAAACATGGCCCGGCATCGCTACAGCACCCACATGCCTTTCTGGCAGATGCTGAAGGCTGGCTACGACCAGTTCGAAGTCACCAAGCAACCGCCGCAGGTTGGGGTTTGCGACAAGAAATATGTCTTCAACCAGCAAGTCGAAGCAGGCAAAAGCCTGAACCCGGCTGGTGCCTGCCCACCAATGAGCACACCACCGCAACTGTCTGCGGCGCTTGCCTCCTATAATTCGGCCTATAGCCGCGACTATGCCAAGGCCATGAAGAAGTATGAGGACAAGGTCTGGTACGATCCAAGCGAAGCCGAACGCAAGGCTCTGGTTGCCGACTTGAAGAAAGGCCGCGACCTGGCCTATGCGCCGACAGGCTCGGCGCTGAAGGCTGGCAAACTGTTGAAATTGTCCGAGGTCGCCGATCCCGCCAATCCGGTCATCAGCCCACGCAAAACCGCAGCGACAGCCACCCCGCTGTTCGCATCGCTGGACAATTCCGCCAAGACCGGTCGCTATGGCGCGCCAAGCGATCCGCAGACAGCAAGCACTGTGAGCTCTGGCACTCCGAGTGCTGGTGCTGTGAGTTCTGGTGCTCCGGCCAACATCGACCCAACGCAGACGGCAACCGTCGCCCTCCCGGCCACCGGCCCGGTTCCCGTGCCGAACCCGGTCGCGCCACCGCCGCCGCAAGCCAGCATGGTGGCCATGGATGCCGCCTCTGAACCAGCGGCAAAACCCTTCTGGAAATTCTGGGCCGCCCGGTGACCCCGGAGCCCGAAGACATCCTGGACCTCAAAGGGCTGAAATGCCCGCTTCCCGTGCTAAAATCGCGAAAACGTCTGTCGGGAATGGCGGTCGGTAGCCGGCTCATTGTCGAAACCACCGATCCCCTGGCGATCATCGATATTCCGCATTTCTGCCGGGAAGATGGATATATCCTGCTGTCCAGTGAGACATCCGCGACCGGTCACCGCTTTGTGATCGGCAAGCCTGATCAGATGCCCACCCGATAAAGCAGCGTCCGAGATAACCGCCGATCAGAAGGTCATGCCCGGCACTGCCAGCGGATTGTCTTCCAGAGCCTTCCGATCCGGCCGGTCTATCGCCACTTTACCTGTGAAAGCATCAAACAGGTCCCGCACATAGGCTTCGTCCAGCCCATCTGTAATCATCACCAGCCGGCTCCGGCGGTCGGAGGGATCAGGCCAGGCTGCCAGCCGATGCGGCGGATGAAAGATCGATTGCACACCATGAATGACGACAGGCCGCTCGGGATCGTCTTTCAGCCCGACCACCGCCTTCATCCGCAGCATTTTTTCACCATGAGCCGACCGTAGCAGGTCGATGAACATATGGAGCGCCGCCGGATCGACCGGATCTTCGTGAAGAATGGAAAAGGAGCGGATCGTGGCGCCGTGACGTGTGACATCGTCATGGTGATGGTGGGCATGATGATGGTCGTGGTCGTGGTCGTGGTCGTGGTCGTGGTCGTGGTCGTGGTCGTGGTCGTGGTGACGATGATCCTCCGCGTGCTGCTCTTCCTGCAACCACCGCGCCACGTCCGGCATTTTTGTCGTCGTATCGTAAAGACCATTGTTCAGGATCACCGCTTCACCAGCTGCCGATGTTTCCGCATCGACAACAACCGCCCGTGGGTTCAGTCCGGCAATCCGGCTCTTCAACCTTGCGACGGCACCTTCATCAGCAAGGCTCGCCTTGGTCATCACCAGCCGGTCGGCCACCGCCACCTGCCGGACAGCTTCGCTGTAACTGTCCAGCGTCCTCTCGCCATTAACGGCATCGATCACGGTGACCAGCCCTTCCAGCTGAAACGATTGAGACAAAACAGGATGTCCCATCACCGACTGCATCACTGGCGCGGGATCCGCCAATCCGGTGGTTTCGATCACCACCCGCGACAAGGTCTTGATCCGCCCGGTCTGCAAGGCATCGACAAGTTCGGCCAGCGTATCGATCAATTCACCACGCACCGTGCAGCACAAGCACCCATCCGAAAGCTGAACGATGGAATCGCTGGAGGCTTCGACCAAGAGATGATCGATCCCCACTTCACCGAATTCATTGATGATCACCGCCGCGTCGCGCATGGCGGGATCCTTCAGCAGCCGGTTGAGCAGCGTGGATTTTCCTGCACCGAGAAAGCCGGTCAGAATCGAAATAGGAATGCGGTCGGCAAGGGCAACCATGGTCATGACCTCTTCTTATACGAAGGCTGGGAGATGCTCACGCATCCTCGCCTTGGAAGAATTTCGAATTTTACAAATCTATTAAAGGCTTGAGTTATTCGAAAAGAAAAAACGGACTGCCATTATCAATGGCGCCCCGCATTACATTTGCGGGCGCGGCGTGGGGCGCGGAACTTCGCCCATCTGCTGCTGTTTGGCACCCGAAGCAGCCGGTGGCGGATCCGGCGGCTCACTGCCGGGGATGAGGCCAGCAAAGACTGGCACCGGCGGCGCGGACATTTCATGGATATAGGGCGATTGCAGCTTCATCCGGCCGGTCTCGTCCCGGGTTTCGCTACGCCGCTTGCGTGCCTCCGTGGAGCACATTTCGGCGGACACGTCATTCACCGCGTTCAAACCGTCAACGCTGTCAGGCCCTAGCGCCGAAAGGCGGGATCCCTGAGCATTGGGTCGATCAAAATATTTCTGGAGCAGATTGGCAGAAATATCGGCGCGTGCCGCCAGGCTGTCAGCGCCCATCACCACGGTGATCAGCGTACGGCCATTGCGGGTCGCAGAGGTGATCTGATTGAAACCGGAGGCACAGATATAACCGGTCTTCATGCCATCGACCCCATCGAAACGGCCGACCAGCATGTTGACATTGGGATAGACCTTTTTGCCGGTATCAATCGCTTCGATCTTGAAATAGCCCGCATATTCAGGAAATTCGCGACGAATGGTCACGGCCAGCACCGCAAGATCGCGGGCCGTGGAATATTGGCCGGGAGCTGGCAATCCATTCGGATTGACGAAATGGCTGGATGTCATGCCGAGCCGGGCGGCCTCGGCATTCATCCGGGCAACAAACGCCGCCTGGCTGCCGCCGACATTTTCTGCCACGGCCACGGCGATGTCATTGGCAGATTTCACCAGCATCATCTTCAGGGCATCGTCCAGCGTCATTTTCGAGCCGGGCTTGAAGAACATTTTACTCGGCGCTTGCGACGCTGCAAAGGCACTGAGTGTAACCACGCTGTCCAGGCGCACTTCGCCAGCTCTCAGCGCCCTGAATGTCGTATAGGCCGTCATCAGCTTGGTCAGCGAGGCCGGATACCATTTCTTGAAACTATCCTGATGCTCCAGCACCGTCAGGGAGTTGACATCCACCACCAGCACGGGGTTGGCGGCGACCGTAGACGGCAGCATGGCGGCACACAAGGCAACGGCAACAAAGGCGCGCCGGATCTGGCGAGGCAGCACGGACAATGACTTCTCCTTCCGGAAACTGGACAGACCACCCTGAATGTCTCTCGCATCGGGCAACCATATGTCCTATATGTCGAACCAATGGCAAAGCCCATCAGCAACGTCAATTGCAACCGAGTGATAAATGAGCCGGACCTGCCCGGTTCAAACGCATGTGATCAGGAAAACCGATGCCAATCTTGAACCGCGCCGCAGAACTGGAAGCCGATGTCCGGCAATGGCGCCATCATCTGCACCAGAATCCGGAAATTCTCTATGACGTCCATGAGACGGCTGCCTTTGTCACAGAAAAACTGAAGGAATTCGGCGTCGACGAGGTGGTCACGGGTTTAGGACGCACCGGCGTCGTTGGCCTGATCAAGGGACGCGGCGATGGCAGCCGGGTGATCGGCCTTCGCGCCGACATGGATGCGCTGCCCCTTCAGGAAATCACCGGCAAAGCCTGGGCATCGAAAACCGATGGCCGCATGCATGCCTGTGGCCATGATGGCCATACCGCCATGCTGCTGGGTGCCGCGAAATATCTGGCGGAAAACCGTAATTTCAATGGCTCCGTCGCCGTTATTTTCCAGCCCGCCGAAGAAGGCGGAGCAGGCGCGCTTGCCATGGTGGAAGACGGCCTAATGGAGCGCTTCGACATCGCCGAAGTCTATGGCATGCATAATATGCCCGGCATGCCGGTTGGCACCTTCGCGATCCGCAAGGGCGGGATCATGGCCGCGCCAGACAAATTCTTCATCACCATCAAGGGCCGTGGCGGCCATGCTGCCGAACCGCACCGTGCCATCGATCCGATTGCCATCGGCGCCCAGATCGTCACCAATCTGCAATTGATCGCGGCGCGCAGCGCCAATCCGGTGCGCTCGGTCGTCGTCTCCGTCACTCGCTTTCAGGCAGGAACGACCCACAACATCATTCCCGAGCAGGCGGAACTGACCGGTACCGTTCGCACCCATGACGACGAAACGCAGGACATGGCAGAACGCCGGATCCGCGAAATCGTCGCTGGCATCGCCAGCGCCCATGGGGCAGAAGCAGATGTGATCTATGAACGCCCCTGCCCGGTCACGGCCAATCATCCTGAGGAAACCGACAATGCCGCCCGCGCCGCCATCGATATCGTCGGCGAAGGCAATGTTAACACCGACGTCGATCCCTCCATGGCAGGCGAAGACTTCGCCTTCATGTTGAAGGCCAGACCCGGCGCCTATATCATGATCGGCAATGGCAATACGGCGGGCCTTCACAACCCGGCCTATGATTTCAACGACGAAGCCATCGCCTACGGCATTTCCTACTGGGTCAGGCTTGCCGAACAGCGGCTGGCGGATTGAGATATCGCAAGGAAAAGGCTTGGCTTCACGAACGGGTTTTTGTATGGAGATAGGCAGTGGTTCCGTAGCTCAGCAGGATAGAGCATCAGATTCCTAATCTGAGGGTCACGCGTTCGAATCGCGTCGGAATCACCATTTTAAAGCCAAAAGCGAAATAAACGATATTTTGCAGTGCGGCCGCCATATTTTCACAAGCTTTTTGGAATTAGGAACTACTATCGGTCGACCGGGCGCGGACCTGCGTCGGCTCATGCTGAAGTTATCATGCTTCAGAGAGGCTTTTGGACTTCGGAGTGTACTGGTGACCGTGAGAACTGCGAAAAACGATAGCGTCGTGACACCGCCCGCCGTTCCTGTACGGCGAGCTGCCGCAGAGCGCTATGCGCTGGTTGCCCCAACCTCGGCGGCGCGCTGGCTGCTGCTGGCCGTCTTGATGGCTAGCGCCTATTTTTTCTACGGTTTCATCGTGCCCTTGCTGGCCGCCATGGTGATCGGCTTTGCAAGCTGGCCGATCTATCGGCGGATCCTGGGCCTCGCCCGTGGCAATAGGACAATAGGTGCGACGATTGCCATCATTCTTGTGGTCTCCTTCATTGTCGTCCCCATCTCGCTGGCGGGGATCTATGCCGTCGATGAGGTGAAAAGCTGGGGCGTCTGGGCCTTGAGGGCCAATGAAGTCGGCGCGCCGGTCCCGCAATGGTTAATCCAGGTTCCTCTGGCCGGAGCCTGGCTTTCCGAGCATTGGGATCAATATGTCGGCCATCCCGGCGCGCTTGGCGAATTGGTGCAACTGATCAGCGGTGCCAATATCGGCACGATTTATCGTGGCCTGCTGGTGGTCGGCTCCTCCGCCTTCCATAGCTTTCTCACCCTGCTCTTCATGCTGATCGCCTTGTTTTTCGTCTATCGCGACGGGGAGCGTATTGTCGCACAGGTGGATATCGTCGGCGAACGCATCCTGCCCGGGCGCTGGGAACGGGTATCTCGTCTGGTTCCGCTGACCATCAGTTCCACGGTGACCGGCATGACGATCATTGCGGTCGGCGAAGGCATCGTGCTTGGCCTCGCCTATTGGATCGCCGGTGTGCCTTCCCCTGTGACGCTGGGCATCATCACCGGCTTCATGGCGCTCATTCCCGGTGGGGCGCCGCTGTCCTTCACCCTGGTCTCGATCTATCTGGTTGCCAGCGGATCGACCATTGCAGGGGTCGGATTACTTGCCTGGGGAACCGTGGAGCTTTTCATTGTCGACAAGACATTGCGGCCGAGACTGGTGGGCGGACCAATCAAACTCCCCTTCCTGCCAACATTTTTCGGCCTGATCGGCGGCGTCAAGACCATGGGCATGCTCGGCCTGTTCGTCGGCCCGGTGCTGATGGCGATCCTGGTGGCCATCTGGCGCGAATGGCTCCTGGAAGCCAAACAGCCAGAGTGATCGCGCTTCGGTAGCGCTTTCTGCCAAACCGGTTCGGGAATGTCTGCCAGGCAAAGAAGCCGACAGGGAAATCTATTTAGAAACTCAGTTGATATAGCCGAGCCTGATAGCCTTGGCGATTGCTTGTATACGGTTGACCGAATCAAGCTTGATCGTCGCCGAGCCCAGGTAAGCATTGACGGTATGGACCGAGAGGCCGAGATTTTCGGCAATTTCTTCGCTGATCCGCCCGTCGCCCGCCAATTGCAGGCAGGCGATTTCCCGGTCACTCAACGCCTCGGAGGGCGCTACTTTTCGCTCGCTCAGGGATAGAATATCCATCATCAGCTTGCAGCTGCGATTATGCATGTCGATCATCACATCGCTATCGAGATCCTCAGATCCGTTTAATGCGAAGATGACATAGCCATTGCCGACAGCGCCCAGCCGGACAGGAAAGGCAACACCCGAAAACGGCAGATTGCCAGCAGGCAGGCGCGATACGAAAGCCCCAAACTCACTGCTGATACAGAATGTGGCGTTGTCCTTGGCATTCCACATCAAAGGCAGCAGCAAATCGTCGATATGGCTCAGCAGAAGGTCGCCGTAGCAGGACACAAATGCGTCGCTATAGCTGCCGACCATGCCGCTAGCCGCCCAGCTCTCACATTCGCATTGCAACATGCGTTTGCGCGGCAGGCCTGAACCCGCCACTCGAAACACCGCGAAGCTGCGGGCGTTGATCGCCTTCTGCATGGCAATCAGCCGAGGAAAAATATCGCCCCGGTTCGCAGCCAGCCGGGCTTTCAGATCTGCCGCCGATCCTGTCCTGCCGCTCGACATGTCTGCATTAAACGCCATGGCTGCCTTTCATACCAACGCTTGAAGATGCGAACGCATCTCCATCTTGAAGTGGTTGTGGATGTCTCAAGACATCAAAGACTTGAGATATCCTGAATTAGAATGCCAACCGTCACCTTGAAGGGCAGTCGGCGCTTAGACCAGATTGTTGCGAACCGCGTAGGCAATCGCTTCAGAGCGAGTTTTCGTAGCTGTCTTGCGCATCACACTGGTGATGTAATTATTGATTGTATTGCGGGAAATACCCAGAATCGTGGCTATTTCATCGCTTGTCTTGCCTTCAGCAATCCAAAACAGGCATTCCAATTCGCGTTCCGTCAGCTCAAAATCACGATCTGCTTTCTGCGACCGTCCCGTCGACAGGCTAACGCAATAGGCTGCCAACAAACCCACGTCCCGTAACCGGTCCGGCGAGATTACGAATCCGTCCGGAAGAAGCATGACCAGCGCCAGCCGTGTACGACCGACATTGAACATCACTGAGCAATATTGACGGCTGGCCCCTAAGGGCAGTTCCAGGTCGTCAGGCAGGAGCACGAATTTGGCTTGCAGCAGACCCAGGCATTTTTCAAGCTCGGTGGCCCGCGAACAGGCAGCCGACAATTCCGTGGCAACCCCACGCGCCAGATCGAACGGCCAGTCGGCCGTCACCACGAAATCCAGCCCATGTTCCTGAATAAGGTCGTATCGCGCCAGGAGATAGTGCGAGGCTCCGGCATAATCCGTCAGGATATGCATTGCCACCCGAAGCTTTCCTGAGGACGCTGCCGAGGAAAGCTGCCTGATCATCGCATCACGCAACCTGGGCCCTTCAGGCCTGTTCGCCGTCTTCTGGCTACGGATCCCTTGATAGCCCCCAGGCTCAAGGAGTTCGACACTCATAAGGCTCCCCTTTCAAGGGACGAAACGGCCACCTCTCACTATGCTTTGCCACGGAAGCCGCCCATTCCGTGGTTAGGCGCGTCATTCGAAACATGCCGAATCACCATGTTGTTATTGTATGTAAATAACTTCTAAACGCTACGGGGATTAGCACAGAAGGTGTGGCTTATCCGCACCATACAAAAATGCTGCGCCGACTTTCGCTGGCGCAGCACTGTTATTGCCCGTGATTGAAGGATCAGGCTGCGTTCTCGACCGCCCATTTGCGCAGGATCTTGGCAGCGCGCTCTTCCGAGATTTCCACCATACGCGCCAGGCGCCGTTCCGGGCCTTCCTTGACGCGACGGTTGAAGCCGCCATTCGGGTCATTGTCGAGGGCAAGGACGTCATCGGCGCTATCGAAGCCGAAATCGGAACCAAAGCCATCCATCAGGCCGCCGCCGGCACCGGCATCAAGACCGGGCGAGAAGTCGGGCAGTTCCAGTCCGGCAACAGCGTCGCTGCCACCCTCAAGCGCCGCAGTTCCACCGCCGCCCATCGAGCGTACCATCGGACGAATGCCCATCCAGACAACAAGGAAGGCAACGGCGAGGAAGGCAAGCGAGTTAATAATACCCGCCATGTTGCGGCTGAGGATTTCCATCACACCGGGTCCGGTTGGTGCCTCGCTCAGCAGCTGATTCTCCAGGAAGTCCATCGCCGTCAGCGTCACCACGTCGCCACGCTTGTCATCGAGCCCAGCAGCCGATTTGACGATTTTCTGCATTTCTGCCAGATAGGCATCGATCTTGGCCTGATCGACCGGCTCGCCGACCATGGTGGCGATGCGCTGCTTGTTGACCACAACGGCCACGGAAAGCTTGTCCAGCGTATAGCCGTTCTTGACGGTGGCAATCGTCTTGCTGTTGATTTCGTAGTTGGTCTGCTCTTCCTTCTTGTCCTGCTGGTCGGACGATTCAGGACCAGCACCGCCCGCTTGCGGAGCGGCCTGCGGAATATTCTGCTCCACAGTCGCTGCGGTATCGGATTGCCGCTGCTGCGACTTCTGCGCTTCCTTGGTGGTGCGGGTCGAGCGTTCGACCTTGGATTCGGGATCGTAGACCGTTTCCTGAATCTGCTGCTGGTCGGTATTCAACTGCGCCGTGACGCTGGAGCGGAAATTGTCCATACCGAGGAAAGGTGCGAGCGCCTTGTCGATATTTGATTCGATTTCCTGTTGAACCGACTGGGCAACGCCGAGATTCCGGTTTGCAGCCCCGCCCGTCTCATCGCCCGATGCCAGCAACTGGCCGGTCGAATCCAGAATGGTGACATCATCGATTTCAAGACCCGGCACAGCCGAAGCCACCAGATGGCGGATCGAAGCCGCAGATTTGCGGCCTGCATCGGAGCCGGCTCTGATCATCACCGAGGCCGTTGGCTTCTGCGCGCCGCGCCGGAAATTCCCGACATCCGGCATGACGATATGCACGCGGGCTGCCGCAATACCGTTGATCTGCTGGATCGTCCTGGCAATCTCGCCCTCAAGGGCGCGCACCCGGGTCACTTCCTGCATGAAGGATGTCAGACCCAGGGAGCCGACATTATCGAACAGTTCGTAGCCAGCATTGGTGCTATTGGGCAGGCCGCGTTCGGCCAGCAACAAACGGGCCTTGCCGGTCATTCCGGCCTGGACCTGAATGCTCTTGCCATCGGCGCCAGTCTGGAAACCGACGCCCGCTTCAGCCAGCGCAATACTGATTTGATTGACGTCTGTCGCTTCGAGGCCAACGTAAAGGGTCTCAAAGGCAGGCTTATTGATAAAAAACGCCGCACCGATAACCAGCGCCACCGAAACGACGCCAACACCCGCAAGGGTCCATAGTTTAGTCGGTCCCAAGGACGAAAGGTTCTTGAAGACCTGGAGTAGTTGATTGAACAGATTCATTCTGTCTCGCACCGTCAAACATGAGGTTACGGCTTTTGGCCTAGTGTCACCCTAGGACGCGAAGCTTGTGCGAGCGTTTCCTGATGCCTGCGAAGGAAGCCCGGTGTGCGGAAACGGACGTCCCAAAACGAAGATCGCCCCGGAAAGGAGCGACCTGAACACTTTAGTATCTATGTATTTATGGAATTACAAAAATTCTTTCTCTTCATTTCTAGGCATTTGCGGGGGCAAACCGCCTCGCACTTTTGCTGGAAATGCTCTCTCGGGGCTTGCAGAGATCAGAAAAAATCGAAATCGCCCGCAGCTTTGCTGAGAGGCTGCGAATGGCCATGACGCAAACCATCGCCCAGTGCCTTCTGCATTTCCGCCAGCTTGACGAGGCTGAGCGCCGTCGTCATGTCCACTTTCCAGTCGTCAGACACATCCGCCGTAATGGTATCGATAAATTCAGCCAACCCGCGCGATTTCTGCACGGCGAGATCGATACCTTGCAAGACTTTCAGCGTTTCAGCCGATTCCAACGCCTTTGAGCCACCCAGTTCCAGCAATTGCGGCTCGACCCGCTCGATCAGATAGGCAACGTCGTGAAGTTCCGTCACAACACGCATCAGAATTTCAGGTAGTGATTCTTCCACGCTCGTGGCCTCCAATACTGACTCAGGCTTCGCAGTTCTGTTCTCCTGGAACCCACCACGGGCAAAAGCCGTGCGGCACGCTCCATTTATGCTTTTTGTTCAGTCCCGCCCTGAGCTTGCATAAACGAGCGAGGGGTTGTCCGTTCCGCTCATCCGAAACCGCAAACAGGGTTCGGATGGTCATTCATTTCATGCCAGCCTTGCTCGAATACATCGTGCCGTCAGCCGCATCACATACCTTAGATTGTCCTTCAAAATCGTTACGCAACTTTGATCAATATGGATTGCCTGTGAAAGAACGGAACCGTTAAAAAAACTCGATCGAGCTTTCCACCGGCTTTTGCACTTTGACCGGCCGCTGTTCCATGGCCACGGTTTTTTGCGTTTCCGCTCCTGTCAGAGGATACTGGCGGGCACGACCGCTGATCGGCCAGAATTCCAGCTTGCGGCCATGCTCACCGCCCGTGGAAGAACCAACCACCTTGATGCCTTCATCTTTCAGAAACTGCGCAGCAAAGGCAGCATTCTGTTCGCCGACATTCGAGAACGTCGCAATCGTCTTGGCGCCTCCGAAAATCTTGGCTTCCAGACGATCGCGCCGCGCGCCCTTCTTCAAGAGGCCGTTGATCAGCAATTCCATCAGATGGACGCCATAGCGCGTGGCATCCCCGCCTCCCATGCCGGGATTGGCAGAGCCCGGCAGGAGGAAATGGTTCATACCGCCGACACCGGCAATGGGATCACGTATGCATGCAGCCACGCAGGAACCCAGGATAGTTGAAAGCACCACATTCGGGTCGCTGACAACCTTGTATTCACCTTGAATAATATGGACCCTGCGAGCCGCAGCTTCGTCACTCATTTTAATGCTCCGAAAACAGCTTCAATGGCCGCCTTCATCTTTTCGATGGTAAACGGCTTGGCGAGGACGTTATTGGCACCCAATTGGGCCGCCTTCTGCACCAGCGCCCTGTCCCCTTGGGCAGTCAGAATGATGAAGGCCGCCTTCTTGGTCGCCGGATTGGCGCGAACAGCCTGGAGAAGGCCGAGACCGTCCATCTTCGGCATGTTAAAGTCAGAGATCACCAGATGATGGGGCTGTTGCGCCATGATCTTCATCCCCTGCTCACCGTCACCGGCAGCCGTGATCTGCTTGAAACCCAGCTGAGTCAGCGCATCACTTAAAAGCAAGCGGCTGGTCACCTGGTCGTCCACTATCAGGACCTTAATTTTTTCAGCTATTGACATTATTCATAACCTTCTTTCCGTGCGGCCGTGAGTTTGAGAATTTCTTCGCCGATTGAGCCAAGCGGCAATTGATGCTCGACGGCACCCAGTTCATGGGCAACGCGAGGCATGCCATAGACCACACAGGTCTTTTCGTTCTGCCCTATGGTCCGTGCGCCTGCACTTCGCATTTTGAGCAATCCAGACGCTCCATCGCGTCCCATACCTGTCAGTATGACGCCAACAGCATTGCGTCCAGCCAATTCCGCCACCGAATCAAAGAGAACATCGACCGATGGCCGGTGTCCATTGACCGGGGGCGTGTCCAGCAAACGGCAACTGGGAGCGGATGCGTTCACCACTTGCAGATGCCGTTCTCCACCAGGGGCCAGGTAGATCTTGCCGATCTGCAATCTGGCACCGTCAGTTGCTTCCTCTACCACCGGAGCGCAGAGCCGGTTCAGCCGCTCCGCAAAACTCTTGGTGAACGTCGGCGGCATGTGTTGGGTAATCACCGTCGGCGGGCAATTAGGTGGAAATTTCTGCAACACGGCAATCAGCGCTTCGACACCCCCTGTCGAGGAACCGATCGCCACGATCTTGCGACCCACCCGAAAATCGGCCGCAGGCGTGGCAACAGGCGCCGCCTGCATGATCTGCCGGCGCTGGGAGCGGGCCGCCGCCTTGACCTTCTCGGCAAGATCGCCGAACGGACGAGCCTCACCCGGCATCGGCTTGCCGACACAGTCGAATGCGCCAATTTCCAAGGCAGCCAGCGTCGCTTCAGCGCCGCGATGGGTCATGGTCGAAACCATGATGACAGGCATCGGCCGCAGCCGCATGATCTTTTCGAGAAACTCCAAACCATTCATGTTTGGCATTTCAATATCGAGCGTCACCACATCCGGGTTCAGCTGCTTGATGGCGGCACGTGCCTCCATGGCATCCTTGGCCTGGCCAATGACGCTGACTTCCGGATCGGAATTGAGAACGGCGGTGATCAGTCCCCGCATGGTTGGGCTGTCATCGACGACAAGAACGCGAGCGGCTGATATCATGCTTTGCGCCCTCCGGTCTTGCCGGTATATTTGTAGGTGGTGATACCGATATTATCGAACAGGTTCTTCGGATCGCCAGACACCCGCTCGGAGTGGCCGATATAAAGATGACCACCTTCCGGCAGAAGCCCGGCAAACCGCGACCAAATCTTCACCTGGGTGGGCTCATCGAAATAGATCACCACATTGCGGCAGAAGATCACGTCGAACGGTCCTTTGATCGGCCATTGCGCCATCAGGTTCAGCTCGTTGAAGGTGATCAGCTTCTTGACCCGGTCATCGACCTGGAATTTCCGGCGTCCACCGACATCGACATCGCGGAACCATTGCTTTCGCATGGCCGGGCTCACGGTTTCCAGCGCCGTTTCGTCATAGGCTCCGGCCCGGGCCAGCGCCAGGATCTTCGGATCGATATCCGTTGCCAATATCCTGAAATCGTAATCGGCGGCATTCGGCATCAAGGACAGGACCGTCAGGGCGATGGAATAGGGCTCCTGCCCATCGGAACAGGCGGCAGACCAGATCCGCACGCGACCGCCAGCCTTGGCGCGGTTGATCAACCCCGGCAGAACCTCGGTGCGCAAATGATCGAAGTGATGGTTCTCACGAAAGAACCGGGTGAAATTCGTTGTCAGATGCGACAACATTTCACGACGCGCCCCGGCCCCCTCCTGGGACGATACGAGCGCGCAATACTCCCGAAAGCCACGCAATCCAAGATTGCGAATATGCTTCGACAGTCTCGAATAGACAAGGGAAGCCTTGGAATCGTTCAACGCAATCCCGGCATCGGCATAGATCATCGCAGCAATTTCGTTGAGATCGCGACGGGTCAACGGGTATTCGCCACTGGCCATGATCTCGTCGTCCGATTGCCGGCTATGCGCAGAAAAGGTCGATGTCATGCCGCTTCGCTTTCAGTTTCAGAGAAAAGGCCCGCCAGCTCAATCAAACAGATCATCCGTTTGTCAATGGCGAGGATGCCTCTTGCGTATTGACGCTCGAGATCAGACGAGACCTCAGGTGTCGGTTGGATTGTCTCATCTGTCACGCTCAGTACGTCGGACACGGCATCCACCAGCAGGCCGACGACCTTGGTCCTGGTCTGGACCACGATAATCACATGCCGGACTGTCGGTTCTGTCCGCTTCAGCCCGAGCCGGATCGCCAGATCGACGATCGGCAAGACGGCGCCGCGCAGGTTGATCACGCCCATCACGTAATGAGGAGACTGCGGCAACGGCGTTGCGGGGGTCCATCCACGGATTTCCCGCACCTGCATGATGTTGACGCAAAACTCCTGATCACCGATGCGAAACGCGATCAACTCGCGATTTCCCTGAACCAGATTTTTGACCGCATTCGACATAGAACTATCCTGCGACGGCTAACGACATTTCCTGCTTGAGAGACTGACCGCGCGAGGCAGCGACGACAGCATCCACATCCAGGATCAGAGCCACGCGGCCATCGCCCAGAATGGTTGCCGCGGCGATGCCGGGCACATGCGTATAGTTAGCCTCGAGGCTCTTGATGACCACCTGGCGCTGACCCTGAATGGCATCAACCATCAAGGCGCGCTGACCGCCACCTTCCGATTCAACCAGCAGAGCAACACCATCGATCGGGTTGGCCTGGGCTGACCGGAAATTCAGGATCCGACCGACATCCACCAATGGGCAGAAGCTGTTGCGGATCGAAATCAGCCGCTGGTTGGCCCCGAAGGAATGGATATTCTGGGCTTCTGGCTGCAAGGTTTCAACGATGGCCGTCAAAGGAACGACAAGCGTTTGGCCAGCAACGGTAACGACCATGCCATCCAGAACCGCCAGTGTCAGCGGCAAGCTCATGGTGAAAGTCGAGCCCTGACCGGGGCGCGAGCTGATGGAGATGCGCCCGCCCAAGGCCTGGATGGACCGCTTGACCACGTCCATGCCAACGCCACGGCCGGAAATGTCGGAAATCTTGTCCGCTGTCGAAAAGCCCGGCATGAAAATCAGATTGTCGATTTCCTCGTCGGACAGATTGGCGTCGGCAGCGATGATATCGTTGTCGATTGCCTTCTGGCGGACCCGTTCGCGGTTGATACCGGCGCCATCGTCGACCAGTTCGATCACGATACGACCAGACCGGTGCTTTGCCGTCAGCTTGACCGTGCCTTCCGGGTTCTTGCCGGCGGCACTACGCTTTTCGGGGGTTTCGATACCATGGTCAACGGCATTGCGGATCATGTGGGTCAGCGGTTCGGCCAGCTTGTCGATGACCGTCTTGTCCACTTCGGTGTTCTCACCTTCGGTGACCAGACGGATCGATTTGCCAACCATATCAGCAACTTCGCGCACGATACGCGACATGCGCTGGAACACCGGCTTGACCGGCTGAGCACGGATCGCCATGACCGAATCCTGGATCTCGCGGGTGAGCTGTTGCAGCTCTTCGAGGCCCATATTGATCGACGACGTGCCGTTGGTGTCATTTTCGATGACGCTCTGCGACAGCATGGCCTGGT
Source organism: Gillisella vitis (assembly GCF_021559775.1). Classification (GTDB taxonomy): domain Bacteria; phylum Pseudomonadota; class Alphaproteobacteria; order Rhizobiales; family Rhizobiaceae; genus Allorhizobium; species Allorhizobium ampelinum. Next base: position 3,108,054 of record NZ_CP056047.1, read on the forward strand.
TGATGACAAGCTCGCCCACCAGGTTGATCAGGCGGTCGACGCGATCGAGATCGACGCGGATCGTTTGCCCGGCAGCAGAAGCTGCGGACTGGTTTTGCGCAGCGGCAGCGGCGGCAGCAGCGGCTGGAGATTCTCTCTTCTCCCTGACGGCACTGACCACTTTGGTTGCCGTATCGGCGGCTTCCACGGCCTCGGCGATCAAGTCGACGGCGCTATCGTCAACTTCTTCAACGCCGCTATCGTCGTCCAGCGCGGACAGATCGAACGGCACCGGTACCATCGGCAGCTCATCGCTCCCTTCAGCAACAGTCGCTTCCTGTTCCTTGATTTCCAGTTCGCAATCCCATTCGGCAAACTCGAAAACAGTCCGAACGCCTTCTTCGCCTTTTTCGCTCTTCACCAGGATTTTCCAGGAGAAGTAGGCCTCCTCAGGATCCATGGATTCCAGCGTCGGAACGGCGCTTACATTGCAGTTCAGGCTGACTTCGCCGATGCGCGACAGATCACGCAGCAAAAGCGTGGCGTCATTGCCCTTGGCATAGAGATCCCGGCGCGGCTTGAAGGTCACTTCAAGCGGAGGAGACACAATGGGAGGCTCTTCGTCGGCAAAATCGTCAAAGGAGAATGGAACGGGTGCAAAGCCGCTATCATCCGTGGCTGCTGGCGCAGGTGCAGGCTTGGCAGCCGCCTTTGGAGCAGGCGCTGCCGCTGTGGCGGATGACGAAGGCACTTCACCCTTGGCAAGCGCTTCCAATTCCTTGACAAGGCCGCTTGAACGGGACGGATCGACGCTGCCGCCGTCACGAGAAGCATTGGTCAGGTCGGCGAGCACGTCGGCCGACTTGAGCATGACCTTCATGACTTCAATGCCCGGTTCCAGCTTATTGGATCGAACGCAATCAAGGGTCGTCTCAAAAACGTGAGCGAAGGCAACGAGATCGTCGAGACCGAACGCGCCTGCGCCTCCTTTGATGGAATGAACAGCTCGGAAAACAGCATTCACCGTCTCCGGGTCACGATCCCCATCGTTCATTTTCAGAAGACCGGATTCCAGTTCCGCGAGCTGTTCCTCGCATTCCTGGAAAAAGATCTCTTTGATTTCGTTCATATCCATCGAAGTCAGACCCCGTTAGGCGGTTACACGTTCAATCGCATCGATCAGTTTCGTCGGATCGAATGGCTTGACGATCCAGCCGGTAGCGCCAGCCTGGCGCGCACGGTTCTTCTTCTCAGCATCGCTTTCGGTCGTCAGAACGAGAATCGGAACGGCACGGTATTTTTCATTGCGGCGTACGCCCTCGATAAAACCAAAACCGTCAAGGCGCGGCATGTTGATATCGGTGACGATCACGTCGGGATTGCACTCTTCAAGCACTTCAAGACCTTCGACGCCGTCTTCGGCCTGGATGGTCTCGAAACCCGCATTGTTGAGGGTCACGAGAAGCATGTTGCGGATGGTTCTAGAGTCATCCACGGTTAATACTTTTTTCTTCATTGCCGGATCTCCGCGATCAGTTGATCGTTGTTCAAGCCCAAGAGCTGTATGGTTTTGGTGAAAGCGTCTGACGCCTTCTTTATCGAGAAGGTTTTCTGGTCTTCTTCCCAGGTTTTCGCGCCCGAGACGAGCACCTGGGCGCAAAGTGCTCCCATCCGCTCGACACCGGATGCGTCGATTTCAACTGCTCCTCCCCGCATGGACAGAAGCTTGTCCTTGAGCTGAGACGCTTCATTCAAGTCGAGCACCGATGCCAGCTTAAGCTGCGCCGATGCGCCTTTCTTGCTCGCCATAGACTGTTTCCCTACCGTTTCTATCGACCGCCCCATAAGGGTGTGAGAGTTCAAAACCTAAGCGCTTCTCCGGCACGAAAAGCCGTTTTCATCCCGAACCTTCCTCCGTTGTATAAGAGGTAGGTAAATAAACCGCTCACATCGAAAGGCCTCCTGCCCGAATCGGCACTAAAAAATCGTGCCCCCCGAAGTCCTCGGAAAAAGCCGCCATGGGCAGCTCTGCCGTTTGCGCTGATGACACCGGATAACCGTTCGACGGATTGGTCTGGCTGCCCCGATAGTGCGTGCGCTCAATGGTGAATTGCCGCACGGTCTTGCCAAGCTCGACGATCACCGTATGCAGATCGGCACTGTCATCCGCAGCCTGACGTGACAACTGTGCGCTTGCACGCGATGTTTCGCCCTGGGCTTCGAGCACGCAAGCGACGCTATCCAGGGCTGCGGCCTGCTTGGCCGTCTCGCCAGCCATCACCGAGACCGACCGATTGATATCGACCACCTGCGTCACGATGCTGGAAATCGCATCCTGGGTGCGATTGACCATCTCCACCCCGGCCTCGACCTGATGCTTGGTGGCCGCAACCAGGGCCTTGATTTCACGCGCACTGTCGGCGGACCGCTGGGCCAAAGCCCGTACTTCCTGGGCAACGACGGCAAAGCCCCGACCCGAATCACCGGCGCGAGCCGCCTCGATGCCGGCGTTCAAGGCCAGAAGGTTGGTCTGGAAGGCAATTTCATCGATAGAGCCGATAATATGGCCGATCTGCTCAGCGGAAGTTTCGATATCCGCCATGGCGGCAATGGCCTTACCAACCACCTCGCCGCTCGCTTCGACCGCCTTGACGGTCATCTCGACAGCCTGCTCGGTGAGTTTCGACTGCGCCGCGTTATGGCTGACTGTTTCGGTTACCCGCCGCAGACTGGCACTTGCCGCATCAAGGCCCGCTGCGGCCTCATCGGCCCGCACACCCAGCGCGGATCCTTGCTCGCCAAGGGCAGCGCTGACGTCCTCCGCCGTGCGGCGGCTAGCGTCCATCACGGAAACCGCAGCGCAAATGCTCTCCATCGCGCCATTGAAACTCGACACGAGATCCTGATATTCCTCGGGGACATCACTGTTCAGCCGGCTGGACAGATCGCCCTGCGACAGCGCCGTGAATGCGCCTTGGAACAGATCCGTGACGCTGGCGCGCTCCTTACGCCGCAGGTCGGCCATGTCGCGATGATGCTTGAGGCGCAATTCGTTGAAGCGCAGGGAAACGGCAATCTCCACATCCACCATGACCAGGCGAATGAGCGCGCTGACCAGCGCCTGCAATTCGGCTGCCCGCTTGCGCGAGGACGGCATGAAACCGCGATTGGCAAGATCGGCGAAGACGGAACTGACCAGACCCTCCAGAACAACGGCATGGCCGGCAATCTGCCAACGGGGATCAAGCCCCATCCGGCTTTGGCTATCAGCCAGCACTTTGACACGCTCGGCATAGAGCGCATCGAAACGCGCGTCGGTCATCACGTCCCAATGGGAAACATAGAGATCATGGAGGCGGTCGATCTGCCGCTCGCCGGTAAACTGGCGGGCCGCATCGGGTGCCATCTGCAACTTGCGAAAAAACGCGCGCAGACCCGTTTCCACGTCAGTCTCCAGCCCAACCCGGTGGCGACGCAAAAGACTGCAAGCATCCTGGTCCAGTCCGGCAAAATTCAGCCGGTCCCGCAAGCTGCCAGCCTGCGATCCACCCGTCCGTTCTGCCTCAGCGTGCTGAACCAATTGCCAATCCCCGCGGGGTCGGCCCTGTCGAACCAGGAACTGACCGCCATCACCTGTTAAATCGTCCGCATGGATGCGCTATACGCCGCATAACCTGGAGAACCGCTCTGTACTGGAGATACCGGATCGAAACCGGTACGGTGGGACTGGCATCATGCCGAGTGGGACGCGCAACGCGCCCATTCCTCCGTGTCCTACAATCTTTATGGTTAATTCGTTGATTGGAGGTTAATGTTTATTCGCTGCTCAACTTTACTGCCAAATTCTTAAAATTTGAATCGATTTGTGAAGGCGTAAACGTGAAATCAAGCTTGGAGCAAGGTTAAGTTGTGTTAATGTGGCACCAAGCGGCATGAAGGTCGAAGAGGTGAGCAATGATTGTTCTAGGAATAGGGGCTGCGCTGATTGCAGCAAGCACGATAGTGGTTGTATCGCTGAATGAGCGAGGCAAGTTAGCGGTCGCGACAAAGCCGACATTCTGACATACCATGCGTTTAACCCGCGCATGAAGAGCAGTCTTACCTAGTAAAACTGCTGGTTTTTGTCGTTTCCACTCGAAAAATTTCCCAGATGTCTGGTCCATATCCTTGTAAGGATTGGTCGACTGCCTGTGACATAGCAAATCATCTGAAGCCTTCAGAGGCGCCTTCCATGGTCCATCAGGGAACGCCATTGGCTTGAAGCTTGCCGCCTTGCCCATTCCCCTGTAGACGCATGGGGAACAGGTGCAATTGCCGGATATATCTATGAATACCGCCACGTCCCAGCCCCGCCGCCTCACCATTCTGGGGTCGACCGGCTCTATCGGAACCAACACGCTTGACGTGATCAGACAAATGGGCGGACGCGATCGCTTCGACATCATGGCCCTGACAGGGCACGGCAATGTCGCTCTTCTGGCGGAGCAGGCACTGGTGACAGGCGCAAGGCTGGCAGTTACCTCTGATGAAAATCAATATATTGCCTTGAAAGACCTGTTATCGGGCAGCGGCATCGATGTTGCAGCCGGCAGCAGCGGGCTACAGGAAGCAGCATGCCTTGAGGCGGACTGGGTGATGGCCGCCATTGTCGGGACCGCCGGTTTGCAGCCAACCTTGACAGCTGCCGCACGCGGCGCCGATATAGCGCTGGCCAATAAGGAATGCCTCGTTTCGGCTGGCGAATTGTTCATCGAGACGGTGCGTAAGGGCGGCGGCAAGATTATCCCCGTCGATAGTGAGCATTCGGCAATTTTCCAATGCCTGGACGAAAATCACCGTGACACGCTGGAGCGGATCGTGCTGACGGCTTCTGGCGGGCCGTTTCGCACCTTCACCCGCCAACAGATGGCTGATGTCAGTGTTCAAACCGCCCGCGCCCATCCGAATTGGTCCATGGGACTGAAGGTGTCGATTGGCAGCGCCTCGATGTTCAACAAGGCGCTGGAGATGATCGAGGCCAAGCACCTGTTCGATCTGACACCCGACCAGATCGAGGTTATCGTCCATCCTCAGTCGATCATCCACTCCATGGTGGGCTATAGTGACGGCTCCGTGCTGGCCCAGCTTGGCGTACCGGATATGCGCACCGCCATCGGTTATGCGCTGAGCTATCCGAAACGCGCGGCGCTGGATGTGGACCGCTTGGATTTCACCAAGCTGGCGCGGCTGGATTTCGAAGCGCCGGACCTGGACCGTTTTCCGGCCATCCGTCTCGCCCGTACAGCGCTTGAGCGCGGCGGCTTGCAGGGCGCCGTGCTGAACGCCGCCGAAGAATGTGCCTTTGAGGCTTTTGTCGAGGAAAAGATCGGTTTTCTCGCCATGGCTGATGTGGTCGAGGATGTCATGGATCATCTATCGGGCTTGGCACCGGCGACCGTGATTGCCGATGTCTTTGCCGCCGATGCACAGGCACGACGCCGAGCCCAGGAGGTCATCCTGAACCAAGGCCGCACGCGATAATCCAGAATGCTGCAACACTTTAAATCTGCAGTATAGTTTTTCTTGAGCCGATTCCGGCTTCAGGAATTATCCAGTCGCGCATACCGCAGCACGCAAGCGCTCCACATACGCACCGTCACAGCCTTCCAATGCCGTATTGCTCAGGCTGACCACGGTCAAACCGGCCTCGGGAACGATGAACCACGTATTGCCATAGACACCACCCCACTGCACCGCGCCCGGCGGCAGGGCCGTGGCCGCTGCGGCGGAATCGGTGATGACAGCACCGAGAAAGCTGAAGCGCTTGCCGGGAAGCCCCATGGGGAGATCGCCGATCTGGTTGGAGAGACACATTTGCGCAAGCTCGGGTGACATCAGTCCACCCCCACCAGTACGAATGGTTTCGAGCAGCGTCAGCACATCCAGCGCCGTGCCTGCCATCCCCCCGCCCCCGGACTGAAAGGCCCGCGGATTGAAAATTCGCGAGGGGGAAAAAGCCGGTCCTTCGCCCGATACACCGGTTGACCGCCATTGGTCTTCCATGCGCTCGGCCCTGTGTTCGCCGTCCCGATACGGAACCGCCAGCCGCGCCATATCCGTGACACGAAACCGGGCATCCGTCAGGCGCATGGGTTCGCAGACATGCTCGACCACCGCCGCCTCCAGCAGGTTTCTGCCTTCGATAGAGCCGAAATACCGGTCGAATGCCGTCGTGCTTGTTGTGCCTGGAACCGGGGCTGCTGCCCCGTCATCTTCGCCCTGCTCTCCCGCCCGCCTCTCGCCATGCACTTTGGCCACCACAGCGCCGAGCAGATCAGTGCTCACCGAATAGCCCCAACGCTCGCCAGGGGCAAAAGCCAGCGGAATGGCATTATGGCGGCTGAAATTTTCCTCAACCGTCAGATCCGTATCGAGAAGACCGAGATTGATCGCGCGCTCGCGCGGCAACCTTTGCAGCGCCGGATCATAGGTCAGACCAGATGTGTGGGTGAGCAGATGACGCACCGTGATGGCGGCAAACGTGCCGGCTGGCGTCTTTGGCCGGAACCAGGGAAGATGATCGGCCACCAGATCGTCAAGCCCCAGCAAGCCCTTGTCGATCAGAGCGAGCGCCGTGACCGCGACAAATGGTTTTGTAACGGATGCGAAGCGAAAAATCGTATCAAGCTGCACTGGAATACGCGCTTCCCGATCAGCATGGCCAATGGCCCGCCGCAGCAGGGGCTGTCCATGCCTGAACACCATGACCACCGCCCCAACCAGAGCCTCGCTTGACACAGCCTCTTCCAGCACGCGGTTGACCCGCTCGACAATCGACATCCTATCCCTCCCCTAGAGTTTGCCAGGGAAAACCGGATTCCACTTTTCCCTGGCAAACCCTAAAACAAAATGCGGGCCATGTGACCATGACCCGCACAACCTGCGCAAGAGTGAAATGGAAAAATCAGGCGACAGCCCGCGCCAGCGCACATCTCGACCAGAGCTGATGTAGGGCTCCGACCAGATGATCGACATCGGCATCGCTATGCAACGGCGTGGGCGTGATGCGCAGGCGCTCGGTTTTCTTCGGCACCGTCGGGTAATTGATCGGCTGCACATAGATATTGAAATTGTCGAGCAGGATATCGGAGATCCACTTGCATTTGGCGGCATCGCCAACCAGGACCGGCACGATATGGCTGGGATTGGGCATATGAGGAATGCCGCGCGCATCCAGAAGCGACCGCAGCCGACGTACCCGTTCCTGATGGGCGAAACGCTCGATCTGGCTGGATTTCAGATGCCGGATCGAGGCGACTGCGCCAGCAGCCAGAGAAGGCGGCAAAGCCGTGGTGAAAATAAAACCTGACGCAAATGAACGGATGAAATCGCACAAGGCGGTTGAAGCGGTAATATAGCCACCCATCACCCCAAACGCCTTGCCAAGCGTGCCTTCGATGATTGTCAGCCGGTCCATGATGCCTTCACGCTCGGCAACACCGCCGCCGCGCGGCCCATACATGCCGACCGCATGCACTTCGTCCAGATAGGTCATGGCGCCGTAGCGATCGGCCAGATCGCAGATTTCCCTGATCGGCGCGATATCGCCATCCATCGAATAGACGCTCTCAAAGGCGATCAGCTTCGGCGCCTTGGGATCGGCGGCCTTCAGCTTGGCTTCCAGATCCTTGACGTCGTTATGCTTCCAGATGACCCGTTCGCATTTCGCATAGCGGATGCCCTCAATCATCGAGGCATGGTTCAGGGCATCGGAAAAAATAATCAGGCCGGGGATCTTCTGCCCCAACGTACCGAGCGTCGCCCAGTTGGAAATATAGCCTGACGTGAAGATCAGGGCCTGTTCCTTGCCATGCAAGTCGGCGAGTTCCTGCTCCAGCAGAACATGATAGTGATTGGTGCCGGAAATATTGCGGGTGCCTCCAGCACCCGCGCCACAGTGATCGATGGCGTTTTTCATCGCCTCGACGACCTGTTCGTTCTGGCCCATGCCCAGGTAGTCGTTCGAACACCAGACGGTCACGTCATGCTGACCGTTTTCCGTGTAGCGGGTAGCCCGTGGAAAATTGCCGCGCTGGCGCTCAAGATCGGCAAAAACCCGGTAACGGCCTTCTTCGTGCAGGCCATCCAGTTCGCTCTTGAAAAACGCTTCAAAATCCATTGCGCCTGCTCCAATCTTCCTGGATCTCTTTTGAGATCGTTCGGGGCAGCGGTCAACCCCTTAAAGTGATTCTAAACTGCGACAAAAGGCACCGGCGCTGATGCGGGGTCCGATAACCACTGCCACCATCGCGGTCCGACGATCGATCTCTCCTATCGCGACAGGCCGCATGCTCGTTCAGTAGCCGATACGGATCCAAACAGACTTGATCTGTGTCAAGCTTGACGGCGCGCAGAGCAAGAGTGAACCTGAACACAGCAGACATTTATTATAGAATAAACTAAAACAAAATAACTTTAATATGGGTTACCAACCATCCTCCTCGGCTATGCGCCAAATTGCAATTTAGCGGCATTCACAACCGGAATACGAGCGGATTTCTTCATTGATCATTGTTGCAAGTCGCCTACCCTGAAAAAAATCGTCCATGCTGACAATCTCTTTGAGAGACACCTTAAAAAACAGAGCGTTTCCGGTGGACATTCGCCGCTCTCGCTATATGTTTTTGCAATGTTGGGATTCCAGCAATGGACAACAATCGGCAGGAAATGCGTCAAAAGACGACAAATAATGCTGCATAACAAAATATCAGCGCAGGGGCGGACGCGCCGGCAGACCCAAATCTGGCCAGGATAAAGAACGATCGGCGAGACCTGGGTATCCGGATAAATCCAATACGGAGATGGACATGAAAAAGGCAATTATACTCATTCTGGCAGGCTTGGCCGTCGCCGGTTGCACGGAAACCGAAAAGGGCGCCGGCATTGGCGCCGCATCGGGTGCCATCATCGGCGGCGTCGCCACTGGCAATGTCCGCGGTGCGGCGGTTGGTGCTGCCGTGGGCGGCGTAGCAGGCGCCATCATCGGACGCGTCAACGAGCAGCCGGGCCAGTGCTACTATCGTGACCGCTACGGTCGTCGCTACGTCGACAACTGCCCACGCGGCTACTGACATCCAGCCACCGCCGGATCCAGCCGTTCTCGGCCCGATCCGGCGGTGGCCATACATTACCGGAAGAGTTCACCGAGGAACTGTTTCGGCTATAATCGCAGATGGGAATAGCGATTTCGGAGCAAGGGGTGTGGGATGGTTTTGCTCTCGCCAGATTGAGGACTTCAGACACTGTTTATACCGAGTAGGGTGACATTGCCGAATGTCAGTAAAGCGTTTCGGAAGTCAGGCACCGCTCTGGCATGTGTCGTCGTGGGTGCGGCGGCTTTGTCGTTTCCAGTTGATGCCTATGCCTTCAAGATTTTCGGGATAACCCTTTGGGGCCGCGATGAAGGCAAAACGGATGTCGTTGATCCCGTGCGGTATTCTGTCGATTTACAGTCGAAAGAAGCGTCCGGCGATCGCGATGAGAAAGATGCTTCCGGCGATCTGAAAGACGCGCTGGAAAAAAGCTCGCAGCTGATACAGGAGAAGGACAAGCCGGTCTCCGGCGATCTTGGCGTGGTTATCAAGGCCCGCGAGGAACGGGAGCGGCTCCTGGCGACACTTTACGAACACTCCTATTATGGCGGCGTCATTACCATGACGGTCAATGGCACACCCCTGGATAGCCTGCCCCCCAATCCCGAATTCCCCCACACGAAACCCGTGCCGGTTAAAATAGAGGTCGAACCCGGCCCGCTCTTTACCCTCGGCAAGGTAACGTTGACCGGCGATGCCGCAAAGCTTGACCCAACGGCCTATGATCTTGTGGCAGGCAAGCCCGCCGGTTCCCTGGCGATTATCAAGGCCGCTAACAAGATGGCCGATGATCTGAAGGCGCAAAGCCGCCCTCTCGCCCGCATTTCCGACCGGCAGGTGGTCGCGGACCATCAAAGTAACCGGGTGGATGTGACTATTGGTGTGTCCGCCGGGCCAGTCGCGCCCCTGGGTCCGGTTGCAGTCTCCGGCACCAAGGCCGTCGATCCTGGTTTCGTACAGAAATATTCAAGGCTCAATGCCGGTCAGCCCTATTCGCCGGAAGATCTGCGCAAAGCATCCGACCGCTTGCGCAAGCTTAACGTGTTCTCCAGCGTGACCGTCACCCAAGCCGATAAACTCAACTCACAGGGCGCCATTCCGCTCAATATCACTGTCTCGGAAGGCAAATTCCGCTATTTCGGGGCGGGGGCAACCTATGACACCATCGACGGTGCGGGATTGCAGGGCTATTGGGGCCACCGCAACCTGTTTGGCCAGGCCGAATCTCTGCGGATCGAAGGCACGGTCAGCGGCATCGGCGAGAAAACCGATGCAACGGATTTCGATTATTCCGCTGGCATCACCTTTACCAAGCCAGGTTTTCTGCTGCCATCAGGCACACTGGAAGCCTCGATCAAGGCCGCAACACTCAGCACCGATTCCTATGATGCCGACACCATCACCGGCAAACTCGGCTATTCCTATGAGTTGACTGACTATGACACAGTCTCGGCGGCCACCGCGCTGGAATATGCCCGGATCGATGATGCCTTTGGCCGAAACGACTACCTGACCTTTTCCGTGCCTCTCGATTATGTGCGCGATACCCGAGACAACAAAATGAACCCGACCACCGGCTACCGCGCCACGCTCAGCGCCGCGCCAAGCTATGAATTCCTCGGCAGCACTGTATTTTCCAATTTCGAAGGGTCGATTTCAGGCTATTACGGACTTGGCGCGGAGGACCGTGTCGTGCTGGCGGGCAAATTGGCGGTGGGGACCTTGTTTGGCACCGGCGGGCTTGCCGATATTCCGGCAACGAGACGGTTCTTCGCTGGCGGCGGTGGTTCGGTGCGCGGCTATGGCTATCAAAGCATTTCGCCCAGAAACAGCGCGGATGACGCCACCGGCGGTCTGTCTTACATGACCGCCTCGCTGGAAACGCGCATCGGCATTACCGAAACGATTGGCCTGGTGCCGTTCTTCGATGTCGGGACCGTGTCCAGCGGGCATGTGCCTGATTTCTCCGATATCAAGGCAGGCGCGGGCATCGGCCTGCGCTATGCAACGCCGTTCGGCCCGATCCGTCTGGATGTGGCCGTACCGCTCAATCCCTATCCCGACGGCGACAAATACGGCATATATGTCGGTATTGGACAAAGTTTCTGACGCAGAAGCAGCCGTTCGGGACAGAAGAAGGTCGGAACAGACAGTGAGCGCACTCAAAACCCTATTCTCAGGCCTTGGCCGCATTCTCGCCTATGGTTTGCTGGTGCTGGCCGCGATGCTGGTCGTGGCGCTGACGCTGGTCGGCACAACGCAATTCGGCAGCCGGTTCATCGGCGATTTCGTCGCCTCGCTGGTGTCGAAGCCAAACCGGATCATCGCCGTGGACGGGATCAGCGGCCTGCTGGACGGGCATTTGCGGGTGGACACAATCACTGTTTCCGACGCGAACGGTGCTTATGGCCGAATTCAGGATCTCTCCATCGACTGGTCGCCGCTGGCGCTGATGTCACGCCGTTTCGAGGCCTCGCAGATCAAGGCCGCCTCCTTGACATTGGCCCGCAAGCCCTTGCCGACAGTGGAGACCACAACAGAAACCTCCAGCAGCAACGGTTTCAGCCTGCCGGTGGATGTCAGGGTCGAGCGGGTGTCTGTACCGGACATCCGGCTGGAGCAACCGCTGCTCGGCACTGCGGCCAAACTGGCTTTGGACGGCAATGTCGAGGCTGAACGAGGCAGTGAAGCGAACCCGCAATCCATCACCTCGCAGTTGACGGTGAGCCGGGCAGATCTGCCGCAGGCAAACCTGTCGGCCCAGCTCGCCTACGCGCCGCAGCAGAACCGGCTGGACGTCGACGCCACCTTGCAGGAGCCGAAGGGCGGAATCCTCGCCAACCTGCTGCAATTGCCAGATGATCCGGCGCTTGCGATCACGGTCAAGGGCGGCGGTCCGATCAACGACTGGAAAGGCTCGCTGACGGCAACGCTCGACGGTACACCGCGATTGGATATAACCGCCACCCATAGACTGGCTGCGGACGGTCGGCACGTGGCTGTCAATGGTGCCGGTGCCTTCGATAGCCTGTTGCCCGCCAATCTCCGCGACCTGTTTGCCGGCAAGACGATGATCGACATTGCCGCACGTCTTTCCGATGACGGTGCCTTGAGCGTGGAAAAAGGCAGCGTCGAGACCGGCAGCCTGTCGCTTGCCGCCAGCGGCACCTATACGCCGAAAGGCGAAAATTCCCTTCACGCGACACTGACCGGCAAGAATGGCCCTGCCGCGATCCGTTGGCCGCTGGACGATGGCACCCTCGCCGCCCAAGTCTCCGGCTTGACATTTAGCCTGACCGGGGCAGCCGAAGCGGCAAAACTTGAAACCACCACGGCGCTGGAGAGCCTGACACTGCCGCAGGGCACGTTTGGCGATATCGCCCTTAAAGCAAGTGCGCCTGCTTTCAACCTGACCACCCGTTCCGGCAGCATCGATACCACACTGACCGTACAGCAAGCGCAGCTGACGGACTCGACGCTGGCGCGCGCCGTAAAGGCACCCCTGACCCTCAAGGCACCGATTGCGGTCAGCCCTCAGCAGATTGCCGCCCAACCGCTCACCATCGAAAGCCCGGCGCTTGGCGGCAGCGTGACGGCTGCCTATACCATCGCCAGCAAGGCCGTGGAGGCACAATATACACTGTTTGCGCGGCCTGAAGCGCTGCCACAAGCCGTGACGGAAAAGCTAGTGGGAACGCCTGGTGGCACCGAGCAAAGCAATATGGTGAAGCTTTCCGGCGAGGCACGCTATTCCGCAGGTGATGGGATTGTCATTCCCGGTTTTACGCTGGAAACACGGCTGCTGAACGCTTCGGGCAAACTGTCTTTTGTCAGGCAGCAGCTGGCCACCACACTATCGGGGATGATCACCGATCTCAGCATCTTGCAGGCCAATGCATCGGGCAAGGCCGCGTTCGAGCTTGAGGCCAATGGTCCCATCAATGCCTTGCAGACCAATGGCACGATCACCATCGATGCCGCAAAGCTTGCTGGCCGCGCCCTCACTGGCTTTTCCATGGCGGCGAAAGCCGACCTGACACGCGGCGCGCCCTCTGCAACGCTGACCGCGCAAGGCGCGCTGGATGGCAAGCCGGTTCGGTCCAATCTCAACCTCACCTCCAAAGACGGCGTCATCGCACTGCCGGATCTGAGCTTGACGGTGGGTGACAACAGCTTGAACGGCGCCTTGAACTTTTCCCGTGCGCTGCTTCCCAGCGGTTCTGTCGATTTTGACTTTCCCGATCTCGGCCTGCTGGCCGCCCTTGGCGGACAGACCGCATCGGGCGATCTGAAAGGCTCCATCAGACTGGATGAGGCCAATGGCAAGATTGCCGCCCGGATCAAGGCCGAGGGCACCGCCATTCGCCAGGGTTCGACAACAATCGCGCAGCCGTCGGTCGATGTGACCACCAACGACCTCCAGTCGCTGGCCTTGCAGGGCATGGTGAAGGCGGACCGGATCTCCAATGGCTCTGCTCTTGTGGAACAGCTGGCGCTTCAGTTCGACCGGAGAGGAACCCGCACCGATATCGACCTTTCAGGACGATATGACAATGCACCTTTGACCGGAAAAGCACTGGTGCAGCAGGATGGCAATAGCATCGGCATTGCGCTTCAGGATTTTGCCGTCAGCCCACGCGGCATCGCCATAACGCTAGCCCGGCCCACTGATATCACCGTGGAAAATGGCACGGCGACAATCGAGACGCTGACCATCAAGGCCGGCAGCGGCACAATCACGGTCGCTGGCAAGGCAGGCGCGGCTCTGGATATGACAGCGCAGATCAACGCGCTCCCCGCCTCGCTTGCCAATACATTTTCGGCCAATCTGGGCGCGACCGGCACACTCTCCGGCAAGATCACCGCCACCGGCAGCACATCTGCGCCGAAGATCGCTTATGACCTGCGCCTCGACGATGCCAGCGTCACGCAGATGCAGTCCGCTGGCCTGCCACCTCTGGCGATTACCGCGTCCGGCACCTTTGCGGACAATCGCCTCTCCGTGGACAGCCGCGTCACCGGTGGCGGCGGTCTGAATGTCACAGGCGGCGGCTCGCTGACGCTAGCAGGCGACAAACCCATCAACATGGCCTTCAAGGCTAATCTGCCGCTCACCGCATTGCAGGGCCTGTTGACCAAGCAAGGATTGACGGCAGAAGGCAATGCCAATGGCGATATCCGCATTGGCGGCACCCTGTCCTCCCCGGCGTTATCCGGTACCATCAGCACGGCCAAGGCCCGGCTGATTGATGTGAAACACAATATCGCTCTTGAGCAATTGGCCGTGGACATTGCCTTGACCGGCGATCAGGCCCGGATCAACTCCGTCACCGGCAGGATTTCCGCCGGAGGCAGAGTGTCGGCGACCGGCACGATCGACCTGAAGGGTCAGGGATTGCCCAGCGACCTGACAATCAAGCTCGACAACGCCATCTACATCGATGGTACCTTGGTCACCGCGACCGTCAACGGCAGCATGGGGTTGAAAGGCCCCTTGCTGGATGGACCGACCCTGTCCGGCAAGCTGACACTGGACAAGACCTCAATCACCATTCCGTCCCGGCTGCCGGGATCGATTGCCCAACTCGACATCAAGCACAAGAACGCTCCGGCCGACGTGCGCCGCCAAACGGCAATTCTCAATCCAGAGAAAACGGGGGATGGCAGTAGCTCGCCGATTCTGCTCGATCTGCAAATCGCGGCACCCTCGCAAATCTTCGTGCGCGGACGCGGAATCGACGCCGAACTGAACGGAACCGTGACCATCAAGGGCAGTATCGCAGCACCGCAAGTCTCGGGTGGCTTCACCATGCGTCGGGGCCGGATGGTCATTCTCACCAAGCGGCTGGATTTCAGCTCAGGCAAAATTACCTTTAGCGGTGGCCTTATCCCAGTCGTCGACTTCGAGGCTACCAGCACATCAGGCAGCACGACGCTGACAGCCAAGGTATCCGGCGTGGCGACCGACCCGGATATCAGCTTTTCATCCGCCCCCGCCCTGCCGCAGGACGAGGTCCTCGCCCAGCTTATTTTCGGCCAGTCGATGGCGAAACTGTCGCCGCTGCAAATTGCTCAATTGGCGGATGCCGTCGGTCAGTTGGGCGGTGGCAATTCGACATCCCTGTTCAACAGTCTTCGCAGCGCTGTTGGCGTCGACGATCTCGACATCAGCACCGATTCCAAGGGCAATACCCAGTTCAGCGCCGGAAAATATCTGAACGACAAAACTTATCTCGAATTCCAGCAGGGCAGCAGCGGCAGCAAGGCCGTGATCAACCTGGATGTCGGCCGTGGCTTCAAGCTGAAAGGCGAGGCTGGCGCCAGTGGATCGAGCGGCGGCGGTGTGTTCTATGAGAAAGAATACTAGAGTTTGTTAGACACACAACGTCTCCGACAGGTGTCAAGGCGCGATCCACTCGCTCTACAGCCTCGTAATTTATAAGTGTGCGATGCATAACACCTTAAATTTCCTGCGTAATTTCTTAAATCAAGCTGAGATCAGGGAATTATGGAAAAACAAAACCGTGCATCGCCAGCGCTTTATCACACGCATAAATCCCAACTCAATATTTTTTCATGCTCCGAATCCTTTTCTCTTTAAATCCGGCGAGGATTTAAGGAATTGTACAGCGGATTGTCGGTAGAATTCAGCTTGATAAGCCCCGACCTCCGGTGTCCGTAACGTCCCTGGAAAGACGGGAGCTATCGATACATTTCAAAGGATGCTTGAATAGCTATTTCTTAACAAAATACCCGTATGAATATAGGGCTTAAGGCAAGGTCGTTGATCACACAACAAAGGATGTGAGAATGCGCTCCGCACTTGACGTCGCACGAGCCAACACAGTTGGCTTTATGCATAGGCTCTTGGATCTAAAAAATCGATCTCACTGAAGAATTCTACGAACAGTCATTGAAATTGACATTCGTATTCAACGTTCAATTTCCCAAGGTGAGGATGCGATTCACATCTTCAAACCCTTGGTATGGTTCGAGAAATACAAACACCACGACTACGAGCACCACCGCGTCATCAGGGAATGCCCCAACAGGATACGCGTGCTACAGGACACAGAGGAAGAACGATGCTGGGTTTCGGTTCAGATGCAGAAAACATTCTGTCGGCGCTTGCAAAATCTCAGGCCGTCATTGAGTTCGATCTCGAAGGCACGATCATCACCGCCAACGACGTGTTCTGTCGGTTGATGGGATATCGGCCCGAAGAACTCAAAGGGCGCAAGCACGCGCTGTTTTGTGATCCTTCCTATGTGTCCTCTGCGCAATATAAGGCCTTCTGGCAAAAGCTGTCAGGCGGGCAATCCGAAACGGCCACCTTCAAGCGGATCAACAAGGCAGGCCAGGAGGTCTGGATCAACGGCTCCTATAATCCCGTCTGCAACAGCCGAGGCAAGCCCTACAAGGTGGTAAAGATCGCAGCCGATGTCACCACCGCACAGTTGCAGACCCTCGAAGACCGCGGCAAGATGGCCGCGATTTCACGCGCTCAGGCAGTCATTGAATTTACCAAGACCGGAGAGATTCTTTCTGCCAACGAAAACTTCCTGAGAGTGCTGGGATATAGCCTGGCGGAAATCCAGGGCAAGCATCATTCGATGTTCTGCGAACCCTCTTACACCGCGAGCCGAGACTACAAACTGTTCTGGGAAAAACTCAGCAATGGCGAGTTCATCGCAGAAGAGTTCAAGCGCATCGGCAAGGGCGGTAAAGTGGCATGGATTCAAGCCTCCTATAACCCGATCTTCGATGCCGACGGCAAGGTGATCAAGGTGGTGAAATTCGCCACCGATGTCACTGACCGGGTGCGGTGCGTGCAGGAAATCGGGCACGCTTTGCAGGCTCTTTCGGATGGCGACCTGACGGTGACGCTGGAGCGGCCTTTTGTGTCAGGCCTCGACCAGATCCGGCTGGACCTGAACAATGCCATGGAAAAACTGACAACCGCGATGCGAACCGTGGCCATGAACGCCAATGCAATCGCCGCTGGAACCAACCAGATCAAATCCGCTTCTGACGATCTTTCCCGCCGCACCGAGCAGCAGGCTGCCTCTGTCGAGGAAACCGCCGCAGCCCTTGAGGAAGTAACCCAGACGGTCACCGACAGCGCAAAACGGGCCGCCGAAGCCGCCAATCTCGTTGCTCGCACTAAGGCCCAGGCTGAAGCCTCAAGCCAGGTGGTTCGCAACGCCATTGACGCCATGGGCCAGATTGAAAACTCTTCCAATGAGATTTCAAACATCATCGGCGTGATTGACGATATCGCCTTCCAGACCAACCTTCTGGCGCTGAATGCCGGAGTTGAAGCCGCCCGCGCGGGCGAGGCCGGCAAGGGTTTTGCCGTCGTTGCCCAGGAAGTACGCGAACTGGCGCAACGCTCTGCCAAGGCCGCCAAGGAAATCAAACTTCTGATCACTACGTCAAGCAACCAAGTCGAAACCGGCGTATCGCTGGTGGGCGAAACCGGCAAGGCGCTGACGACGATCCTGGCGGAAGTTCAGGAGGTCAACCGTAATATCGGCGCCATTGTCGAGGCTACTCGGGAACAGGCAACCGGCCTTAGAGAAATCAACAAGGCCGTCAACACCATGGACCAGAATACCCAGCAGAATGCCGCCATGGTGGAAGAAAGCTCGGCGGCGAGCCATGGCCTTGCCCAACAAACCGAAAACCTGCGCAACCTGCTCGAACAATTTAGATTTGAGAAACATTCTTCCGCTAGGATGAGCCATGACAAATATGCGGCTTAGCGGTAATCGCTACGCATCGCATGGACGAACATCGGACTAATGATCGCAATACAGCCCCGGCGGGTAACCTGTTTACAGGAAGCGGAGGGCGAAAGACAGGCGGGACGGATATCATGGCAACACCTATTACCCCTACCAGCTTCGGCGGTGAAAACCTCGAAATCATCGCGTTTCGCCTGCATGATCAGGAGTTTTGCGTCAAGACCACCACAATCCGGGAAATCCGCGGCTGGGCGCCTTCCACGCCCATTCCGCATGCACCGGCCGATGTGATCGGCGTGATGAACCTGCGCGGTTCGGTCATTCCGATCATTGATCTTGCCTACAAGCTCGGCATGAAGAGCACGGTTGCCAATGAGCGCTCCGCCATTGTCGTCGCCGAAGTGCACAATATGGTCATTGGCATGCTGGTGGACCGGGTGTCCGACATCCTGACCATCCCCTCAAGCCAGGTTCAGCCGGTTCCAGAAGTTTCGGCCTCTTTTGACAAGACGTTTTCCGAAGGCATCATCGCCAATGAAAACGGCATGATCTGCTTCCTGAACCTTTCCAAGATGTTCAAGGGCAGCGAGCTGGAAGAGCTTGCGGCCTGATCTTATAAAACGATAATATCAAAAGCGGCCTCATCGGGCCGCTTTTTTGTTTTTGTGCTTTTGCTCTCTTCTGCATGGCTCGGATCAAAAATGCCGCCCTGCTTTTAAGCAGGGCGGCATGACGAGATCGGTTAGCCAAACAGCACAAGCGTGCTGCGCAGAGTGACCCAAACACCCCAGAGCAAGGGAATGCCGACAACGGCCCAGGCGAGTGCCGCCTTGGCGTCGAAACCGCCTTTGCCAATGCCGAACGAGCCGGTCGGGCCAGCACTGGCGGCAGCGGTCTTGGCCTGAAGGGCGGCAACCTCGTCATCCGACATGAACCATTTCTCCGGCAATGGACGGATCAAGGCATTGGCGACAAGGCCGAGCGCCAGCATGCCGGCCAGGATATACATCGTGCCGGTATAAAGTGCGGGACCGGGAGAAATCCCGGCAGCAATCTGGGCTTCGCGGATATAGTTGACCACGACAGGACCGACGATGCCTGCCGTTGCCCAGGCGGTCAGCAATCGGCCATGAATGGCGCCCACGAATTGCGTTCCGAAAATATCGGCTAGATAGGCCGGAATGGTGGCAAAACCGCCGCCATACATCGACAGGATGACGCCGAAAGCCAGAACGAACATGGCCTTGGAGCCTAGACCCGCCAAAGTCGGTGCTATCGCATACAGCAGGATGCCGAGCAGGAAGAAGCAGTAGTAGGTGTTCTTGCGCCCGATCTTGTCCGACATCGACGCCCAGAAAAACCGTCCGCCAATGTTGAAGAGCGACAACAACCCGGTAAATCCGGCAGCGATGGCGGCGATCTGCGCCTTTTGCGCGGTGTCCAATTGCGAGAATGTCAGGTCCGGCAGACCGATCAGTGAGCCGGCAAAAATTTCCTGAAGCATGGGCGAGGCCATGCCGATCACCCCGATACCCGCCGAGACATTCAGGCAGAGCACGGCCCAGATCAGCCAGAACTGCTTGGTCTTGTGGGCATCGCGCAGATGCACGTGGCGATGGGTAATCATGCTGCTTTTGGCAACAGGCGGGGTCCAACCTTCTGGACGCCAGCCGGCGGGCGGAATGCGGTAACCGAAAGCGCCGCCCATCATGAAGACAAAATAGATAGCGGCCATAACCACGAAAGTCTGCCAGACGCCCGGCCCGGCATCGGACCGGAACACGCCCATCAGCAGATTGGCGAGCGGCGCACCGATCATCGCCCCGCCGCCAAAGCCCATGATTGCCATACCAGTCGCCATGCCGCGCCGGTCGGGAAACCATTTGATCAACGTAGATACCGGAGAAATATAGCCAAGGCCAAGCCCGATACCGCCGATGACGCCTGCGCCGATCCACATCAGCCACAGTTGATGGGTGAAAACCCCCAGTGCCGCGACCAGAATGCCACCGCACCAGCAGCAGGCCGAAACAAAACCGGCACGACGCGGACCAACCCGCTCCAGCCAACCGCCCCAAAGCGCTGCGGAACAGCCAAGCAGCACGAAGAACAATGTGTAGATCCAGCCAAGGTCGGCAACGCGCCAATTACACTCGGTGGTGAACAGCGCGCCGACAAGCGACAGACCAGCGCAGCTTGCAGGCGCGGCGGTACCCAATGCCTTGCTGAGCGGCAGCCAGAACACGCTAAAGCCATAGGCCATGCCGATGCACAGATGAATGGCAAGCGCTGCTGGTGGCACCAGCCAACGATTGAAACCCGGTTTTGCAATGATCCGTTCCCGATCAAGCAAACCGGCAGATGATGACAGCGCTGTCCCCGGCGCATTCGTAACTGCCATAAATATCCCTCCTCGTGCTTCTATCCAAATGGAGGCCCCAGCCGCATTTGGAGAAGTCGTTGCTCAAACAAAAAACCAGCGCATGATGGCATGACCAAAGTGAATGCATCACGGCACTGGTTAGCTTGTCTATTCCCATCACTACCTGTAGCGGACAGCGCAACCGCCGCCGCCACACATAGCGCGTCTGTCGAAAGGCCAGATATGGCCCTAATCAACCTGTTCAAATCTTTAGAATATTTGGCGCCATGCACACTATGCCGTCGCCCGTTCGGTCGGCCTTTCAGACTGTCCCCTGCCCCGCCATTCCAAAGGCATCGGCACTATTATCCACCGGACGTTTGATCAGTTTCGCTGCCTCGATCACCAGCGGGTCAAATCCGTCCCGACCTGCATCAATCATCTCGAAAAACTGGCGGCGCATGCGCGGTTCCCAGAACTTGTTGATGTGGGTTGCCACGCCCTGCACCCGCTCATGCTCCGGCTGCGTGTTAAAGAACTGGGCGATCTGGTTTGCCATGCGGATCAGTTTTTCAGCAATATGGTCATGCGACATCGGCGGAAACCCCGGATATTATGCGGTCAGGACGGGTAAAGACTTCAAAATCATCGCCCCGGGCAATGCCGATCAGGGTCATGCCCGCCGCCTGCGCCGTGCGGATGGCAAGAGCGGTTGGAGCAGAAATCGCCAATAGAATCGGCGCACCCAGCATGGCCGCCTTCTGCACCATCTCCACCGACAACCGGCTGGTGACGACCACCACGCCGTCTTCGCCCCGGCGTCCGGCCTTCAACACCGCACCGACCAATTTATCAAGAGCATTATGACGCCCCACATCTTCCCGGATCGCCAGCAGGCCTTCGCCGGGAACGAAGAAACCAGCCCCATGCACCGCATGGGTTTGCCGGTTAAGCGCCTGCGCCCGGCTGAGCGCATCGATAGCCTCACGGATATCCGCCGGTGTCAGCGTCAATCCGCCGGTGACGATCGGTACATCCCGGCTGGCCTGTTCGATTGACTCAATGCCGCAGAGACCGCAACCAACCGGCCCCGCCATACGACGGCGGCGGGTCGTCAGGGCGTCCGCTGTCGTATCCAGCAGCGTCACCTGCACATCGATGCCGCTTCCCGCCTCGACCGGCTCAATATCGAGAACCTCATCCAGCCGGGTAATAATGCCCTCGGCCAGCGAAAAGCCCAGCGCAAAATCCTCGAGATCGGCGGGCGTCGCCATCATCACGGCGTGGGTAGAGCCGCCATAGGAAAAGGCCACCGGCACTTCCTCCGGCACGATCCGGTGGGCCTCCTTGGTCATCCCTTGGCGATACTGCACCTGCGGCACGAGACAGGTGGTTTTCATCTCCGGCATGACAGCAAAACCCTCCTTCCCGTTATCCTCCCTGACCACCATTCTATTCCGCCGCTTCCAGCTTGCCGGAAATCCGGCGGGACTGGCGCGACAGTTCATCATAGTCCCGCTGCCATTCGGTCGGACCGTTCGAGGGCGAAACCTGCACTGCGGTCACCTTATATTCGGGGCAATTGGTCGCCCAATCGGAATAATCCGTGGTGATGACATTCGCCTGCGTATCGGGGTGATGGAAGGTGGTATAGACCACGCCCGGCGCGACGCGGTCAGTGATCAACGCACGTAGCGTCGTGTCGCCGGAACGACTGGCCAGCTTGATCCAGTCTCCTTCCTTGATACCGCGCTGTTCGGCATCATGCGGGTGGATTTCGAGCCGGTCTTCTCCATGCCAGACGGTGTTTTCGGTGCGCCGCGTCTGCGCGCCGACATTATACTGCGACAGAATGCGTCCAGTGGTCAGCAGCAGCGGGAAGCGCGGGCCGGTGCGCTCGTCCGTCGCCACATATTCGGTGCGGATAAACTTACCCTTGCCGCGCACGAAGCCATCGACATGCATGATCGGCGAACCTTCCGGGTGCTTTTCATTGCACGGCCATTGCACCGAGCCTTTTTCCTCCAGCATCTCATAGGAAACACCGGCAAAGCTGGGCGTGGTCGCGGCAATTTCTGCCATGATCTCGGACGGATGGCTGTAATTCCAGCCTAGCCCCATCGCCTCAGCCATTTTCTGGGTCACTTCCCAGTCGCTATAGCCATTCTTGGGGCTCATCACCTTGCGCACCCGGTTGATGCGCCGCTCGGCATTGGTAAACGTACCGTCCTTTTCCAGAAAGGTCGAACCCGGCAGGAAGACATGCGCGTAATTGGCGGTTTCATTCAAAAACAGATCGTGGACAACAACGCATTCCATCGCCGCCAAGCCTGCCGAAACATGTTTGGTATCCGGGTCGGATTGCAAGATATCCTCACCCTGGACGTAAAGCCCCTTGAACGTGCCTTCCACCGCCGCATCCAGCATATTGGGAATACGCAGGCCCGGCTCGTTGTTCAGCGTCACACCCCAGAGTTTCTCGAAGGTCTCGCGGGTGGCATCGTCGGAAATATGCCGATAGCCCGGCAGCTCATGGGGGAAAGACCCCATATCGCAGGAGCCCTGCACATTGTTCTGCCCACGCAGCGGGTTTACCCCGACACCCGGACGGCCGATATTGCCGGTCGCCATGGCCAGATTGGCAATCGCCATGACAGTGGTCGAGCCCTGGCTATGCTCTGTTACGCCCAACCCGTAATAGATCGCCCCATTGCCGCCGGTGGCATAAAGCCTGGCCGCCCCGCGCAGATCAGCAGCAGGTACGCCTGTAAACGCCTCAGTTGCTTCCGGGCTATGCTGAGGATCGGCCACAAAAGCCGCCCAATCCTCAAATTCTGACCAGTCGCAGCGCTCGCGGATAAAGGCCTCGTTGGCCAGACCTTCGGTGACAATCACATGCGCCAGCGCCGTCAGCACGGCAACATTGGTGCCGGGCTTCAGCGGCAGATGGAAAGCTGCCTCAACATGCGGCGTCTTGACCAGATCGATACGGCGCGGATCGATAACGATCAGCTTCGCGCCCTTGCGCAACCGCTTTTTCAGCCGCGACCCGAACACCGGATGGCCATCGGTCGGATTGGCACCGATCACGAGCACCACATCGGAATGCTCGACACTGTCAAAATCCTGCGTACCCGCCGACGTCCCGAAGGCTTGGCCAAGACCATAACCGGTCGGTGAATGACAGACGCGGGCGCAGGTATCGACATTGTTATTGCCAAAGCCAGCCCGGATCAGCTTCTGCACCAGATAGGTTTCTTCATTGGTGCAGCGCGAGGAGGTAATGCCGCCGATGGAATCGCGGCCATATTGATATTGCAACCGCTTGAACTCGGAGGCCACATGCGCGAAGGCCTCCTCCCAGGTCACTTCCCGCCACGGATCGGTAATTTTCTCCCGCACCATCGGATTGAGGATGCGATCCTTGTGGCTGGCATAGCCATAGGCAAACCGGCCCTTGACGCAGGAATGGCCGCGATTGGCCTTGCCGTCTTTCCACGGCACCATGCGCACCAGTTCTTCGCCGCGCATTTCCGCTTTGAAGGAACAGCCAACGCCGCAATAGGCGCAGGTCGTCACCAGCGAATGCTCCGGCTGACCAATAGCGATGACGGATTTTTCCGTCAGCGTCGCGGTTGGACAGGCCTGCACGCAGGCCCCGCAGGAAACGCATTCCGATTCCAGAAACGCCTCATGGGCGCCCGGCGACACCCGGCTGTCAAAGCCACGCCCCTCAATGGTCAGCGCAAACGTACCCTGCACTTCCTCGCAGGCCCGCACACACCGCGAACAGACGATGCATTTGGAGGGATCATAGGTAAAATAGGGATTGCTTTCGTCCTTCGGCATGTAGCGGGCATTCAACCCTTCACCAGCCCGGGTCTTGACGTGGTTGTCACCCTCATAGCCGTAGCGAACATCGCGCAGGCCCACGGCCCCTGCCATGTCCTGCAATTCGCAATCGCCATTGGCTGCACAGGTCAGACAGTCCAGGGGATGGTCGGAGATATAAAGCTCCATCACCCCCTTGCGGATAGCTTTAAGCCGCTCCGTCTGGGTGTGAACGACGATACCGGGCGCGCAGGGCGTGGTGCAGGAGGCCGGGGTACCATTGCGGCCCTCGACCTCCACCAGACAGAGCCGACAGGAACCAAAGGCATCCACCATATCGGTAGCGCACAGCTTCGGCACCTGAATGCCCGCCTCCATTGAGGCCCGCATGATCGACGTGCCTGCCGCCACCGTCACCTCACGGCCATCAATGGTCAGCGTCACAGTTTCGGTGGAAAGCGAAGCCGGGGTACCATAGTCAATTTCATGGATCAGAGACATGGTCTTTACTCCGCCGCTTCAACCAGGGGGGCAGGCGCAAAATCCTGCGGGAAATGGGTCATCGCACTCATGACAGGATAGGGCGTAAAGCCGCCAAGCGCGCAAAGCGATCCAAATTTCATGGTGTTGCAGAGATCTTCCAGCAGCACCTTGTTCTTTTCGGGCTCAATGCCCTTTGCAATCCGGTCCACGGTTTCGACGCCGCGTGTCGAGCCAATCCGACAGGGCGTACACTTGCCGCAGCTTTCGACCGCGCAGAATTCCATGGCAAACCGCGCCTGTTTCAGCATATCGGCGCTGTCATCGAAGACAACGATCCCGGCATGACCGATCAAGCCGCCGGCCGCAGTAAAGGCTTCATAGTCGAACACCGTACCGAACAGCGAGGGCGGGAAATAGGCACCCAGCGGCCCGCCCACCTGCACCGCCTTCACCGGACGGTCCGTGAGGGTGCCGCCACCGATATCGTTGATGATCTCGCCCAACGTTAGACCGAAGGCCGTCTCGTAAAGGCCACCGTGTTTGACATTGCCAGCAATCTGGATCGGGATGGTGCCATGCGACCGGCCAACGCCGTAGTCGCGGTAGAACTGCGCGCCGCGGTCCATGATGACAGGAACGGAGGCCAGCGACATGACGTTGTTGACAACGGTTGGCTTACCGAACAGCCCCTCCAGCGCCGGAAGCGGCGGCTTGGCCCGCACCACACCGCGCTTGCCTTCCAGGCTGTTGAGCAGCGAGGTTTCCTCACCACAGACATAGGCGCCGGCCCCTTCCCGGACCTCCATATCGAAAGCGTAAGCAGAGCCTAACACGGAAGCTCCGAGAATACCCTGCTTGCGGGCGATCTCGATGGCTTCACGCATCACGACGATGGCATGCGGATATTCCGAGCGGGTATAGACATAGCCCTTGGTGGCACCGACAGCGATCCCGGCAATCACCATGCCTTCGATCAGCACGAAGGGATCGCCCTCCATAATCATCCGGTCGGCAAAGGTGCCGCTATCGCCCTCATCGGCATTGCAAACGATGTATTTCTGGTCCGCTTTGGCGTCCGCCACGGTTTTCCATTTGATGCCGGTAGGAAAGCCCGCCCCGCCGCGACCGCGAAGGCCGCTTTCGGTCACCTGGGCGACAATGTCGGCGGGCGGCATGGAAATCGCCTTTGAGAGGCCGGTCAGGCCCTTGTAATGCCGATAATCTTCCAGCGACAGCGGATCGGTAATGCCGCAGCGGGAAAAGGTCAGCCGCGTCTGGTTCTTCAGGAAAGGAATATCGCTGGTCAGGCCGTGACAGAGCGGATGGGCAGCCCCGGTCAAAAACCCGGCATCGAACAGGCCCGCGACATCGGAAGGCTTGACCGGACCATAGGCGATCCGACCGCGGTCCGTGCGCACTTCGACCAGGGTTTCCAGCCAAAGCATGCCCCGCGACCCATTGCGAATGATCGTCACATCGACATGGCGTGCCGCAGCCTCCCGCTTGATAGTGGCGGCAACCTTATCAGCCCCGACCGCCAGAGCAGCGGCATCCCGGGGAACGAAAACGGTAATGCTCATCGGCCCGTTCATCGACGGGCCTCCATCAGCAGTTCGTCAAGACAGTTCTCATCCAAACGGCCATGCAATTCCCCGTCCAGCATGGCGGCGGGCGCGCAAGCACAGAGACCAAGACAGAAGACCGGCTCCAGCGTCACCGCGCCATCAGCGGTGGTTTCATGCCAGTCGATGCCGAGCCGGGCCTTGATCGTTTCGCCAAGAGGCTCGCCACCCAGGGATTGGCAAGCCTCGGCCCGACAGAGTTTCAGGACATGGCGACCAGAGGGATGATCACGAAAATCATGGTAGAAACTGACAACCCCATGGACTTCAGCCCGCGACAGGTTCAAGGCACGGGCAATCACAGGTTTGGCGGCATCAGGTACACACCCGAATTCGCGTTGAATTTCATGCAGGATCGGTAAAAGGGGGCCTTCGAGATGCTTGAGGCCATCGATGATCGCCTCCACCCTGGCCATATCGGCTTCCGCCGCCACATGCATATTCATCGCTTCCTCCTCAACGGCCAGCAACGACGGCATGCATCGCGCGGCAAGACGGTACACTCACCCGTTTTGCGAGAATGAATCCAGCCCGTCACTCAGGTCAATACCGCTGTATCGTTACGCGATAGAAAAAACCTATCAAAGACTTGTGCGGCTGCGAGGCGGCGAGCCTCATGCAATAACGCCGAAACCAGCGGCGTATAGGGTTCACGATGGGTTGCTACCAGCCCGACAAGATGCTGGGCCTGCGGCTCGACAATCGGCACCATGCGAATTTCCTCTGGAAAACCGAAGGATTCCGCAACGTTACGCGGCATGATCGACGACCATTGCCCGGTCCGGATATGAGAAAACAACACGATCATCGAGTTGGATTCCAGTGTCGGTCGAGGCACCACTCCCGCCTCGGTGAAATGCTGATTAATGATGCGCCGGTTCTGCATATCGGCCGTCAATAGGCAAAGCCGAAGATCAGAAACCTCTCGCCAGGTCACACTTTCCCGGTCGGCCAGCGGCGTGCCGGTCGCCGCAATCAAGTGATAACGCTCGGCATAGAGCGGGACAGACGTCACCCGGCCAAGCGGTTCATTGTCGAGATAGGTAATACCCGCGTCGATCTCGAGATTTTCCAAAAGGCTAAGGACCTGGAGAGAATTGCGCGACACCACCTGGAACGTCACAGCCGGATGATGCGCCTGAAATGGTTCCGTCAGCCTCTGCACCATCGCCAGCGCCGTCGGGATCACCGCCAGGCGAATATGTCCAGCCAGACCGTTGCGCGCCGCCCGCATTTCCTCGCGCATGGTGCGCGCATCGCCGACAATCCGTCGCGCCCATTCCAGCACCCTTTGTCCCTCGGGCGTCAGGCCTTGAAACCGGGACCCGCGTTGCACCAGGATGACACCCAGTTGATCTTCAAGCTGGCGGATCGCCGCTGACAGCGTGGGCTGGGAAATGCCGCATTCTTCCGCAGCACGACCGAAATGCTGGGCGCGGGCAAGAGCGATGAAAAATTCCAGCTTGTCGATCATCGCTGCACCGCCTGTCGCCCGAGCCTTGAATCATCGGAAAGGCCGAAGCACGTCCTTTGTCGGCAGTCCCATGCGCATCAATCACGCAGGTCGAATGTCGTATCCTCGCCCGCCGGTGAACAATACATCTGGTACAGCACCGATACCAGTTCCTTCACCGCCGGATTGGTGATCGAATAATAAATCTGGCGCCCGGACCGGCGGCTTTCCACCAGATTGTCCATCCGCAACCGTGCCAGTTGCTGTGAAACAATGGCCTGCTGCAACTGCAGAAGCACTTCCAGCTCGCCAACCGTCTTTTCCCCTTCGCTGAGAATACACAGAATCAACAGCCGGTTTTCATGGGACAGGGCCTTCAGAAGAGCAGCGGCGCCTGCTGCTTTCTGCATGAAGTTGGCCAATTGGCTCGCCGGCGTTTCGGCGTCTGTTGAAGAAGCGATCATAGGTTCCATCGAATGACAATGTCTACGGACTGCTGAACACCGGATGAAGGGAAGCGGATCAGCGACGGACAAAAACTGCTCAACATGGCACAGACAGCGCGAGATCCTTCAGCATCCTTGCGCTCTTTGCCAAGGCAATCCGCTCTGTTTCATCAAGATCAGGCACAAGATCCATCAGAATTCCGCTCGAGCCAATCACCCGTGGCACGGACGCAGCAACATTCGTGACCCCTGCCAGCTCCGCTGTGACGCTGGAAACGGAAAGCACATCACGCTGATCGCTGGCAATCGCTTTGACGATCCGTGCCAGACCGGCACCGATGCCGTAATAGGTGGCACCTTTTCCCTTGATAATCTTGTCGGCGGCATGGCGCACACCGGCGTCGATCTCGCTGCGAACCGTGTCTGTCACCGGCTTGCCCGCCTGCTTGGCAAAAGACATCAATGGCACGGCGCCAACCATTGCATTCGACCAGGCCAACACTTCGCTATCGCCATGCTCGCCCAGAACATAGGCATGGACGGATTGCGGCGAAATCTCCAGATATCGCCCGAGCAGGCTGCGAAACCGTGCGGTATCGAGTATGGTGCCGGAGCCGATCACTCTTTGTGGCGCAAGGCCCGACAACCGGGTCGCGATATCGGTCATGATATCGACAGGATTGGAAGCGATCAGCAAAATTGCATTCGGTGCTGCTGCGAGAACCTGGTCGACGACCTGGCGGAATACTTCCGCATTGCGGCCAAGCAATTCGAGCCGAGTTTCACCCGGTTTCTGGCTGACACCCGCCGAGATGATAACCACGCCCGTTCCAACGAAATCATCATATTTTCCGGCCCGCACCAGGGTTGCAGAAACGAATGGCACGGCGTGGGATATGTCCTCGGCCTGGGCTTGGGCCAGATCCGTATTATAATCAACCAGCACGATTTCCGAGGCGATGCCAAGCATTGTTAATGCATAGGCCGATGCACTGCCCACCATGCCCGCTCCCACTATGCCGACCTTCATGTCCCCACTCCTGACCGCGAAACTACCCGCGTTACTGACCCCGTATTCACGCCACATCGTGCATCTCCGCATGGCGATCTGCTTCGAAATTTCTTCAATCCCAGAGGGTCCAAAGACACTGTTATGGACTATAACATAATTTCAAAACGGCCAAAAATGTACGATATGCGATGCCAGACGTCGTTATGTTTTCCCCATACCACCATGCTTATGAAGGTCTGCTGCGATCGTCACCTGCACCGCTTTACTTCACGTCTAAATCAATTGAGAAGAGTATTACTTCTGAGTAAGCGCGGACAGTGACGTTACGTGAGGCGAGTGTCAACCGCGGCATCCGGCCATTTTTGTGATAGAATGACCCCTTCGGACATAAAAAATAATGGTAGCGCAATCATTTGGGATAGGAAGGTCGTCGGCCTGCTTTCGAGAGCATTGGCACCATTAAGAACTAGCAATTACGCTGTGCAGCGAGCGCTAAAGAGAAGCTGGAAAACAACGCTCAAACACCAGTACCCAAAACACAGGCTCGCCTTGCCCAACACTGTATGGCGCAAAGTGAAGCTTTCGATGTGTTTTATTTTAATCTGAATACGGGAAGAGTACACATTGAAACCGTACGACCGAAAGCATTTTCAAAATCATCGGCTGCTTCCGCATATTTTCCCAAATTCAACCGGCTTGAACGAAAAAATTATGCAGTAAACTTAAAAGATTACAGTATTTTAAGGGTGTTTGATGAAATCGAGCACGCTTTAGAAGTTATCACAAAAAAAGCGGCCACGAGGGCCGCCTTGAAAACCGAAAATGAAGAAGCCGTCAATCAGGCTGGAACCAGGACGCCGTTAAGATGCGTCATTGCGTTCAAGAACTGCTCCAGCTTGGTCCGGTGTTCGTGATTTTCCGTATCGTCCAGCTCAGCTTTGGCCAATTCGATCCGCTTCATCAGCGTATCGCGGCTCAATTCATCGACCGGTACGGCACTTTCCGCCAGCAGAGTCAGTCTTTCCGGTGTGATATCAGCAAAGCCACCAAAAATGACATATTTGCCGGTTTTTCCGGAAGCAAACTTCACCGTTACGACACCTGGCTTGATCACCGTCATCGTCGGCGCATGGTGGGCCATGACGGTCATCTCACCTTCGGTCGCCGGAATGACAACCTCGCTTACCTTTTCCGAGATCAGCAACCGCTCGGGGGAAACGAATTCGAAATTGAAATTGTCAGCCATGGCTTTTTACTTTCTAACGCTGGAAACTGAACGCACGGTCATAAACCGTGCGTTCTTCGATCCATGGATCAGGCAGCAACAGCTGCCAACTTCTTTGCCTTTTCGATGGCTTCGTCCATTGAGCCGACCATGTAGAAGGCGGCTTCCGGCATATGGTCGTAGTCGCCATTGACCAGTCCCTTGAAGCCCTTGATCGTGTCTTCCAGCGACACCAGTTTGCCTGGCGAACCGGTGAAGATTTCGGCAACGTGGAACGGCTGCGACAGGAAGCGCTCGATCTTACGGGCGCGGGCAACCGCAATCTTGTCGTCTTCGGACAGTTCGTCCATCCCAAGGATGGCGATGATGTCCTGGAGCGACTTGTAGCGCTGCAGGGTCGACTGAACCTTACGGGCCACTTCGTAATGTTCTTCACCGACAACCATCGGGTCGAGCATGCGCGAGGTGGAGTCGAGCGGGTCAACAGCCGGGTAAATACCCTTTTCAGCGATCGAGCGGTTCAGAACCGTCGTTGCATCCAAGTGGGCAAACGACGTTGCCGGAGCCGGGTCGGTCAAGTCGTCGGCGGGAACGTAAATGGCCTGAACAGAGGTAATCGAGCCCTTGTTCGTGGTGGTGATGCGTTCCTGAAGAGCACCCATGTCGGTTGCCAGTGTTGGCTGATAACCAACCGCCGAAGGAATACGACCCAGAAGAGCCGACACTTCAGACCCAGCCTGCGTGAAGCGGAAGATGTTGTCCACGAAGAACAGAACGTCCTGGCCCTTGTCGCGGAAGTCTTCAGCGATGGTCAGACCGGTCAAGGCTACGCGCGCACGCGCACCTGGAGGCTCGTTCATCTGGCCGTAAACGAGGGCGCACTTGGAACCAGCAGCAGAGCCACCGTTTTCATGCGGGTCGACGTTCACCTTGGATTCGATCATTTCATGGTACAGGTCATTGCCTTCGCGGGTACGTTCACCCACGCCAGCAAACACCGAGTAGCCGCCGTGTGCCTTAGCAACGTTGTTGATCAATTCCATGATCAAAACGGTCTTGCCAACGCCCGCGCCGCCGAACAGGCCGATCTTACCGCCCTTGGCGTAAGGAGCGAGAAGGTCAACAACCTTGATGCCGGTCACCAAAATCTGAGATTCAGTCGATTGCTCAACATACTCAGGAGCAGGCTGGTGAATCGCGCGACGAGCAGTCGTCGTCACCGGCCCAAGTTCGTCGACCGGTTCCCCGATGACGTTCAGAATACGTCCGAGCGTTTCGTCACCGACAGGCACGGAGATCGGAGCGCCGGTATCGGAAACCGGTTGACCACGTACCAGACCTTCGGTCGAGTCCATGGCAATGGTCCGCACTACATTTTCACCGAGATGCTGCGCCACTTCCAGAATCAGACGATGGCCGCCGTTTTCTGTTTCCAACGCATTCAGGATCGGCGGCAAGACGCCGTCGAATTTCACATCGACGACGGCGCCGATGACCTGGGTCACCTTGCCCGCTGCGGGAGATGTCTGGGTCGCTGCCCTAGCCATATTCATACCCTCTTTTGTTCAAGCTCAGAGCGCTTCGGCGCCTGCAATGATTTCGATGAGTTCGGTGGTGATCTTGGCCTGCCGCTGGCGATTGTAACTCAGCGTCAACTTGTTGATCATCTCACCGGCGTTGCGCGTGGCATTGTCCATAGCGCTCATTTTAGCGCCCATTTCACCGGCGGCATTTTCAAGAAGCGCACGGAAAATCTGCACCGCAATGTTGCGCGGGATCAGGTCGGACAAGATCGAAGCCGCATCCGGTTCGTAATCATAGATCGCGGCAGCGCTGCTGGAAGCTGCCGGAGCATCGCCAACAGCCGCTGGAATCAACTGACGGGCTGTCGGGATCTGGCTTATAACCGACTTGAACTCCGAATAGAACAAGGTGCAGACGTCGAATTCGCCCTTGTCGAACATGGAGATCACCTTGCGGGCAACCGTATCCGCATTTTCAAACGCAACGCGCTTGACCTCGCGAAACTCTGTCCGCTCGACGATCAATGCACCGAATTCCCGACGTAGACTGTCATAGCCCTTCTTGCCGACGCAATAGATCTTCACGGTCTTGCCCGCTGCCAGCAAGCTGCGCACATGATCACGCGCAAAGCGCGAGATCTGTGAATTGAAACCGCCGCAAAGACCACGCTCGGCCGTGCAGACGACGAGCAGATGCACGTCGTCCTTGCCGGTGCCTGTCATCAACGTGGACACGCCGTCATCGCTGCCAACCGCCTGAGCGATATTGGCGAGAACAGCGCCCATGCGCTGCGAATACGGCCGGGCGGCCTCGGCCGCCTCCTGCGCACGACGCAACTTAGCCGCAGCGACCATTTTCATCGCTTTGGTAATTTTCTGCGTCGCCTTGACGGAGGCGATCCGGTTTTTCAGATCCTTTAGTGAAGGCATCCGTTAATCCGTCCTTGGCTCGAGTCCGATTTAGGCGAAAGACTTTGCGAACGTATCGAGAGCAGCCTTGAGCTTGCCCTTGACGTCATCGCTGATAGCCTTCTCCGTGCGGATTGCATCGAGGATGTCCTTGCCTTCTGTCCGGAGATAGGAAAGCACGCCATGCTCAAATCGACCGACATCACTGACGGC
Organism: Gillisella vitis; assembly: GCF_021559775.1. Taxonomy (GTDB): domain Bacteria; phylum Pseudomonadota; class Alphaproteobacteria; order Rhizobiales; family Rhizobiaceae; genus Allorhizobium; species Allorhizobium ampelinum. The sequence goes on from NZ_CP056047.1 coordinate 3,140,990, forward strand.
AAGCTTATCGAGATATCCGTTGACACCCGCGAAAATCACAACAACCTGCTCTTCCACCTTCAACGGGGAGAACTGCGGCTGCTTCAGAAGTTCGGTAAGGCGCGCACCACGGTTCAGCAAGCGCTGCGTGGCAGCATCAAGGTCGGAACCGAACTGGGCGAAGGCGGCCATTTCACGATACTGGGCAAGCTCACCCTTGATCGAGCCAGCAACCTGCTTCATGGCCTTGATCTGAGCGGCAGAACCAACACGCGAAACCGACAAACCAACGTTCACAGCCGGACGAATGCCTTGATAGAACAGGTCGGTTTCAAGGAAGATCTGGCCGTCAGTGATCGAGATCACGTTGGTCGGAATGAAGGCCGACACGTCGTTGCCCTGGGTTTCAATCACCGGCAGAGCGGTGAGCGAACCAGCGCCACGCTCGTCGGAGAGCTTGGCAGCACGCTCAAGCAGACGCGAATGCAGATAGAAAACGTCACCAGGATAAGCTTCGCGGCCCGGAGGACGACGCAGCAACAGCGACATCTGACGGTAAGCAACAGCCTGCTTGGACAAGTCGTCGTAAGCGATCAGGGCGTGCTGGCCCTTATCGCGGAAATATTCGCCCATCGTGCAGCCAGCGAACGGAGCCAGATACTGCATAGGAGCAGGATCAGAAGCGGTTGCCGCGATGATGATGGAGTATTTCAGAGCGCCACGCTCTTCCAGAACTTTAACGAACTGGGCGACGGTGGAGCGCTTCTGGCCGATAGCCACGTAAACGCAGAACATCTTGTCATCGCCACCGGCATCATGTGCAGGCTTCTGATTGAGGAAGGTGTCGAGAATGATGGCGGTCTTGCCGGTCTGACGGTCGCCAATGACCAACTCGCGCTGGCCGCGGCCAACCGGAATCAGAGCATCGATGGCCTTGATGCCTGTCGACATCGGCTCATGAACGCCCTTGCGCGGAATAATGCCAGGAGCCTTGACGTCAACGCGCGAACGGATTGCCGAGTTGATGGGACCTTTGCCGTCAATCGGATTGCCGAGAGCGTCAACAACTCGACCCAGCAGCTCAGGACCAACAGGAACTTCAACGATGGCGCCGGTCCGCTTAACGGTGTCGCCTTCCTTGATATCGCGGTCGGAGCCGAAGATAACCACGCCGACATTGTCGGATTCGAGGTTCAGCGCCATACCCCGGATACCACCGGGAAACTCGACCATTTCACCGGCCTGAACATTGTCCAGACCGTAGACGCGGGCAATACCGTCACCGACGGACAGAACCTGGCCGACTTCGGAAACTTCAGCGTCCTGGCCAAAGTTCTTGATTTGATTTTTCAGAATTGCGGAAATTTCCGCGGCGCGGATATCCATCAGCCAACCTCTTTCAGTGCAAGCTTAAGGGTGGAAAGTTTGGTGCGAAGAGACGTGTCTATCTGACGGGAGCCGATCTTGACGATCAGACCACCCAGGAGAGACGGGTCGACAGTCACGAACATCGTAACGGTCTTTCCGGTCGCGCTCTTCAGCGCCTCCTTCAGTTCGGTTTCCTGCGCCGGGGTCAGCGCATGAGCAGAGGTCACATCAGCAGCCAGTTCGCCACGGTGGCGCGCCGCGATCATGCGGAAGGCTGCGATCATGCCGGGAACGGCAAACAGGCGACGATTGGCTGTAACGAGCTTCAGGAAATTGCCGACGAGGCCGCCAATTTCAGCCTTATCACACAACGCTGCGATGGCAGCAGCCTGCTGCTCGCTGGTGAAGGCCGGGCTGGTCACCAGCCGCTGCAGATCAACGCTCTCGTCGATCATCGCCTGGAAACGATTGAGATCGCCAGCCACCGCATCCACAGAACCCGCCTCGCGCGCCAGCTCGAAAAGCGACGACGCATAGCGCTCTGCAACTGCGGAAACCGGCTGACCGGACATAGGCTGGGATGTGTCTGCCACGGGCACAAAATTCCCTGAATGTTACTCAAAACTGTCGCATGCGCCGGCTGGCGCAACACCAGTTTGATATCGTTTAAGTTTTCCCCCGGACTTCACAAGCAGTGCAGCTTGTATCGTCCAAATTTGCGGTCCGTCTAGCATACGATCCCCGGACTCGCAACACGGGTATTAACGGAATAAACGAGGAGGGCAACCCGCTTTTGACGATTTTGTGATCTTCACCGTCAAATTAATGAGGCGGATTGCGCGAAATCGCGTCACACTAGGCCAAAGACGTAGATGAAAGGCAAAATGCCTAAAACAGTAACGGCAATTATAAGTAGAAAATTGCGCCAGGTCGCTCCGCGAGCTCCCCCATGGTCCGACAGGATCGACAAAATCAAACCAAACAGCCCGACCCCCAGAGTGATCCCATAGGCCAGATAGAGCATTGGCTGGGCCAGCATCACGGCGCTTGCGCCAAGGCCGGTCATCATGCCGCCACCCAGACGTAGCGCGGCCAACCCTTCCCGGCGGCCCTCCCACCCGCTCAAGCCGAGCCCCCGAAGGGTGATGCCCGGGGCAAACATAATGAACAGGCCCAGAAGGGCAAAGAGCGCGGCGCTGGCAAAGGCCAGTTGCTCGCCGGTTTCGGTCGGAAAATAGAATTCCATGGCAGCCTCTGGTGGTCCTCTGTGATCGTCCCTGTCTCAGGCCTTGATGCGGCGCAAAGCAGGAGGATGAATCGTATTTGCGCTCTTATGCCACAGGCAAATCCAGGCGCAATATCTGGCTGTCGTCACCTCAAGCGCTGAATGCCCTTTATACGAGGGATTATTGGAAATCACTCGTCGTATTCCCCGGCATCAAAGAAAGCTCTGCGGATCGACATCCACTTGCACCTGGATGGAGCGACGCTCTTTCGGGCCATTGCTCAGCATCGCAGCGACAAAAGCCTGCATGTCGCTGGCTTTGCGGCCATGAATGAGCAATCGGAAACGATGGCGGCCACGGATCAGCGCCAGCGGTGCCTCGGCAGGCCCCAGAATGGCGATGCCGCCGACAGCAGGGGCGGCCTGGCGCAATTGCCGGGCATGGGTTTCGGCATCCGCCCTGTTGTCCGCCGACACGATGATCGAGACAAGCCGCCCGTAAGGCGGCAGCACCGCCCGCTCCCGCTCGGTAATTTCCCGCTCGTAAAAGGCATCGGCATCGCCGGAAACAATGGCTTGCATCACCGGATGCTGCGGCTGATAGGTCTGCAAAAGGCCATGACTCTTCAAACCGGTACGCCCCGCCCGACCCGTCACCTGACTGAGCAATTGGAAGGTTCGCTCAGCGGCGCGTGGATCACCATTGGCAAGACCGATATCGGCATCGACAATGCCGACAAGCGTCATCAGCGGGAAATTATGCCCCTTGGCCACCAATTGCGTGCCGATGACGATATCCGCCTCGCCCTTGGCAATGGCTTCCAGTTCCAGCCTGAGCCGTTTGACGCCGCCGAGATCCGACGACAAGACCAGCGTGCGAGCGTCTGGGAAGTGCCGCTCCACCTCCTCGGCAATCCGCTCCACGCCCGGCCCGCAGGCAACGAGATGGTCCAGCGTCCCGCATTCGGGGCAGGCATTGGGCGTCGGCTCGGCATAACCGCATTGATGGCATTGAATCTGGCCGCGAAACCGGTGTTCCACCAGCCAACTGGAACATTGCGGGCATTGGAAACGATGGCCACAGACCCGGCACAGCGTCAGCGGCGCATAGCCCCGCCGATTGAGAAACAATAACGCCTGTTGCTGCTTTTCCACCGTCTTGCCGATGGCCCGCAGCATGAGAGGTGAAAGAAACCCGCCCCGTTCCGGCGGATGGCGGCGCATATCGACAAGATGCAGATCCGGCATCGCCGCATCGGCAAAACGGGTCGGCAGGTGAATGCGCTTGTAGCGACCGCTATAACTGTTGACCTGACTTTCAACGGACGGCGTGGCCGAGACCAGCACGGCAGGAATGCTGGCAATCCGCGCCCGCACCACCGCCATGTCCCTGGCATTGTAGAACACCCTGTCTTCCTGCTTGAAGGCCGGATCATGCTCTTCATCGACAATGATCAGCCCCAGATCGGCAAAGGGCAGAAAAAGCGCCGAGCGCGCACCGGCAACCACCCGGATGTCGCCTGTCGCCGTTTGGCGCCAGACTTTTTCCCGCGTCCGGGTGGCAAGGTCGGAATGCCATTCGCCGGGCTTGGCACCAAAACGGTCCTGAAACCGCTCCAGAAAAGCGGTGGTCAGAGCGATTTCCGGTAGAAGGATCAGCACCTGGCGGCCCTGGCGCAGGGTTTCGGCAATCGCCTCGAAATAGACTTCCGTCTTGCCGGACCCTGTGACGCCATCGATCAGCGCCACCGAAAACCCGCCATCGCGAACACTCTCCACCAGCACCTCAGCTGCGCCCAGCTGCGGACCGGAGAGACGATGGGCGGCGTAATCCGGGTCCGGCAGCGCCACCAAGGGTGGAGGCGGTAGAAATACGGTTTCGAACAGGCCGAGCTTTGCCATGCCGTCAACAACCGAGGTCGAGACCCCTGCCGCATGCGCAAGCCCGCTCTTGGTCCAGGAAAGCCCGTCCTCGGCCAATTCCAGCACTTTCCTGCGGGCCGGGGTCAGTTTTTCCGGGGCATGACCGCTGTAGCGCAAGCCTTCGATCATCGGGTCCGGATCGAAAGCGGCAGGCGCACGCAAGGCCATGCGAGCCACCAATCCGGGCGGAGAAAGAGTATAGGCCGCCACCCAGTCGATGAACCGGCGCATGCCCACGTCCAGCGGAGGGCAATCGAACAGCTTTTCGATGCTGCGCAGTTTGGCGGGATCGACCTTGGCCCCATCATCGTCGCCATCCCAGACAACGCCGACCACTTTGCGCGGCCCAAGCGGCACTTGCACGATGGCGCCCGGCGTCAGCATCATCTCATCGGGAACGGCGTAACTGTAAGGCCCCGGTGCCGGCAAGGGCACCAGGACGGGGACGGCGCGGCGGGCAGGACCGGCCTTGGCGCGCGGACCAAACAGATCTGACGATTCGGTGCTCATTGCGCCGGACCATGCCCCCGAACAGAACAAAATGGAACCGGAAATTTACGCCGTGATCGCCCGCACCCGACACTGGGATGGATGCGGGCAGTAGGGTGCTCACCCCACCCGCCGCAAGCCGGTCGGCTGCTGGGAACCGGTGGCTCCATGGGAGGGATGAAGATTAAACCGCCGAACCAGATCAAGCAGAACCGTTGCCTCGGAGGCCAGCGCCGCACTCGCTGCATTGGTTTCCTCGACCATGGCGGCATTTTTCTGGGTGACCTGGTCCATCTGGTTGACGGCGGTGTTGACTTCGGACAGCCCGACAGACTGTTCGCGCGCGGAGAGAGCAATGGCATCCATATGCCGGTTGATCGTCACGATATAATCCACAATGGTCTTTAGTGATTCGCCGGTATTGCGCACCAGTTCCACGCCTCTGTCCACTTCGACCGTCGAATTGCGGATCAGTTCCTTGATTTCGCGGGCCGCCTGGGCAGAGCGCTGGGCAAGCTCACGGACTTCCTGAGCGACAACGGCAAAACCCTTGCCAGCCTCGCCCGCGCGCGCCGCTTCCACGCCAGCGTTCAGCGCCAGAAGATTGGTCTGGAAAGCAATCTCATCGATCACCCCGATAATATTGGCGATCTGGTTGGACGATTGTTCGATGCGCTGCATGGCATTGACCGCATCCGCCACAACACGGCCCGAGCTGGTCGCACTGCTATTGGCCTCGACGGCGACTGTTCTTGCTTCTTCGGCACGCTTGGAAGAATTGCCGACATTGGCGGTGATCTGGTCCAGGGCTGCGGCCGTCTCTTCCAGCGATGCAGCCTGCTGTTCCGTGCGCTTGGACAGTTCATCGGAACTGCCGCTGATTTCCAGTGAACCGTTGTCAATCGATTGCGAGGCCTGGGTCACGGCGATCATTGCCTCGCGCAACTGGGTGATGGCCGCGTTGAAATCGGCCCGCAGGCTTTCGAATTCCGGCGCGAAGGGCTGGTCCAGCCGGAACGTCAGATCGGCATTGGCAAGATGCTTGAGGCCATCGGCGAGGCCGGACGTGGCCTGGGCCATCGCTTCGGCCCGCAACCTGTCGACTTCTGCGGTGCGGCGACGTTCGGTTTCCGTCGTCAGGCGGCTGGCGGTCGCATCCTGCTCCAGTTGGCGGTTAGCGACTGCATTGTCACGGAACACGCCGACCGCATCGGCCATAGCACCGATTTCATCGGCCCTGCCCGCGCCAGGAATGGTGATATCCGTCTCGCCACCGGCAAGTTGGCCCATGCTGGCCGTCATGGCCCGGATGGGCTTGGCAATGCTGAGCGCCACGAACCACATGGCGCCGATACCGCCGGCCGCAATGATCAGGGCGACGATAGCCTGGAAGATGATATCGCTGCCGCCACGCTGGTTCAGCGCCTGGTCCAGGCTGATTGCCTCGGCCATCGCCACCGGCCTGGGCACGGACACGATCACCGACCATGGTGTCTTGGTACGCCCAATGGCGATTGGGGAAAATGCCTGAAACTGATCGGCATCGGCAAGAACGTCGGCCTTGCCACCCTGGATCATCGGTAGAAGGCCGGAGAGCGCCGGTGTCGTCTTGTCAAAACGCTGCCCGATTGTGTCGGGATGCTCGCTATCGGCGACCACCAACCCCTTGTAACTCACGATCTTAACGCCTGCCTTGCCGCCATAGATTGAAGCGCGCACATCCTCTGCCAGCTTCTGCACGAAGCCGAGATCGAAATCGGCCCCGGCGACACCGCGAAACTTGCCATCAATCATGATTGGCACAGACATAGTGGCAAGAAACACGTTCTTGCCCTGAACGATATAAGGCAATGGATCGAGAATGCTCTCGCCCCCGCCCTGCTGCGGACCGATATACCAGCCGCCCTTCATCACTCCGTTCGGATGCAATTCCGCACTGTCATATTCGACAAGCGGTTGAATGGCGATCTTGCCCACCGCATCCCGGGTCCAATAGGGCAGGAAGCGCCCCGTCGCATCGGACCCCAGATCGCGGCGGTCGCGGAACTGGCCGTCATTGCCATCAAGTGCGTTCGGTTCCCAGGCGCTATAGGTGCCGTTGAAACGTGGGTTATCCTTGAGCAGGTTCAGCAACATGGCGTTAAGCTGCCCGCGCCTCAGTTCCACCGCCGTACCATTGACCTTGTCGCCCGCAGCAACCTCAAAACTACGTGCCAGGTTCCGTGCGGCATCGAAAGCGCCATCCAGCGATGACCGGATGATGCCCGACTGGGTGGAGGCGAGCGTGGACAGGGCTTCCCGGGTTTTGGCTTCGGTGAGCTTGGTGACGTTATCGCCGACAAAATCTCTTGTCTGCCCGGCGGAGACAATGCCATAGCCGACCAGGCCAGCCGTGGCAGACAGGACGCAAAGACCTGCAAGCACGGCAATTTTCATTTGTATGGACTTAAACTGCATGTTGGTTTCTTTCGCCAGCCGAGATCTTCCCGCAAGATCTTCAGATTGGCTGATATTTAGATATTTCGACTATTAATATATTCAAAATATCCCCTCAATATCGAGGGTATAAAACCAAAGTATAGAGCCGATTTTGACGATTGTTAAACCAACATAAACTAAGAGTATATTTAATATTTTCAATGCACGCCTTGGCATGTGTCGCATCAGTCCAGTGACCTGGGCGCGTCGGTTAATCTTTCCCTAATGGCTCTCCGGCAGGATGGCTTTGGTGTGTGATTCCTGGGCTGTTTAAGACCAAGACAGACACATTGTATGAGACTATCAATCACGAAGGCCCTGCCGTGACAGAACTGCTGTTGATTGCCGCCCCCGACCTGATGGCGGAACGCCAGAACTGGCTTGCGAGCCTGTCTGGACAAAGGCGGCTCGCCGATCACACGTTGACCGCCTATGAACGCGATACCCGTCAGTTTCTGGGATTTCTGACCGGTTATTTCGGCGGTCCTCCGTCAATCGATGACATCAAGGCGTTACGGCCTTCCGACCTGCGCGCATTTTTGTCGTCACGCCGCAAGGAAGGTGCTGGCGCTCGCTCGCTCGGTCGTCATCTTGCCGGTGTCCGGTCGCTCTTGCGCTATCTGGAGCGCAAAGGCCTAGTCAATGCCGCCGGTGCCGGTGCCATCCGCTCACCCAAGCAGCCGAAATCGCTGCCGAAGCCGCTCAGTGCCGCCCAGGCTTTGACGGTGGTGGCCGCGGAAACACAATTGAACGAGGAGCCTTGGATCGCGGCGCGGGACGCCGCGGTTTTTGCTTTGCTCTATGGCTGCGGCCTGCGCATTTCCGAGGCGCTGGACCTGACACCCGCCGATATCGTCGCCACGACGACAACCCTGCGGGTGACCGGCAAGGGCAACAAGACCCGGCTCGTGCCGCTCTTGCCCATTGTGCGGCAAGCGGTTGAATCCTATCAAAGCCTCTGCCCCTATCACCTCCCAGCCGGAGAGCCGCTGTTTCGCGGCGCGCGCGGCGGGAAATTGCAGCAAGGCATCATCCAGCGGGAAATGCAGCGCTTGCGCTCGGCACTCGGCCTGCCGGATACCGCAACGCCACATGCATTGCGCCATTCCTTTGCCACGCATCTGCTGAGCGGTGGCGGCGACCTGCGCACCATTCAGGAATTGCTTGGCCATGCCAGCCTTTCCACCACCCAGATCTATACCGGCGTGGATTCGGCACGGCTGTTGGATGTGTATGACCGGGCGCATCCCCGCGCGTGATACCAAATGTTTAATTTTGGAAAATAGGGTTCGGTAAAAGGGAACCGGCGGTGCCAGACAGACACGCCCAGATGGACCTTAGAAAGCAGGCAGGATGTTTAAAGCCAAGAATATGTCAGCGATAAACACAAGCGTTTCCCGCTGGGCTGACCCACGCTGGACTGACCGTGCCTTGGCCATCATCATGGCCTTGCCACTGCTGTTCCTGACGTTGCTGATTGCGGCTATCGTGTCATCGAGCTTTGCCAGGGCCGAGGACCTTTCCTGCACCGGACGCGATCTCCTGCCGGATTTGCAGCAAAAGGACCCGAAAGCCTATCAAGCGCTGGAGGCCGAAGCGGCCAAGGTCCCGAATGGCCATGCGATTTTCTGGAAGATCGAAAAGCCAGGCATTGCCCCGTCCTTCCTGCTTGGCACCATGCATGTTACCGACCCGCGCGTGCTGACAATGCCGAAAGGCGCACCGGACGCCGCAGCGGCAGCCGATACCATTATCGTTGAATCCGATGAGGTCCTCGACGACAAGAAAGCCGCCCTCGCGCTTCTGGCAAAGCCGGAATTGTCGATGTTTACCGATGGCACGACGATTACCAGCCGCCTGACACCTGAGCAGACGGCAACGCTCGAAGCCGGACTGAAAGAACGAGGTCTGTCGCTCACCGCCGTCAACAGGATGAAGCCCTGGATTCTCGCGGCTTTCGTCGCACTTCCGGCCTGCGAAAAGGCCCGCAAAGCCGAAGGACAGTCCTTCCTCGACAAGCAGATTGCCGAAAATGCCGCCAAGGCTGGCAAGCGGGTGGTCGGATTGGAAACCTATGCTGAACAATTGGCTGCGATGAACGACCTGCCGATGGCTTTTCACTTACAATCGCTGATCGAGGCCGTCGAGCTTGGTGACAAGATCAATGACGTCAATGAAACCATGATCTCCCTTTATTTGAAGGGCGAGGTCGGGGAAATCATGCCTATGCTGAAAATAGTGTCCCCGAATGGTGAAACAGATAAGGCAGGTGGCCAAGCTGATTTCGATCAGGGGATCGTGATCGACCGCAACAAAGTCATGGCACAGCGCGCTGGTCCGCTTATCAGTCAAGGCAAGGTCTTCATGGCTGTCGGCGCCTTACATCTGCCGGGCGAAAAAGGTCTGGTCGAATTGCTGCGCGCTCAGGGCTTCACCCTGACAGCCCTGCAATAAAAGAAATGAGAAAAGCCGTGGCTTGAACATCAAGCCACGGCCTCAAGATTGCAAAACGATGATAACTGCGAGTTCTCACTTCTTTTAGAGCATCGGATTTATGCGAGAACCGGTTCTTAACTTTCGATCCGATGCCCTAAAAAAGAGCGCAGATCACATGTGAATCGGCTTGGCGAAGGTGGCCAATGCTGCTTCCTTCACGGCTTCCGACATGGTGGGATGCGCATGGCAGGTGCGGCCAAGATCTTCCGAAGAGCCGCCGAATTCCATCAGCACAGCCGCTTCATGAATCATTTCACCAGCCCCAAGGCCGATAATGTGAACGCCGAGGACACGGTCGGTCTCCTTATCAGCGAGAACCTTGACGAAACCGTCCGTCGCCAGCATGGCGCGAGCGCGGCCATTGGCGGTGAATGGGAACTTGCCGACCTTGTAGGCGACGCCTGCGGCCTTCAGCTCTTCTTCCGTCTTGCCGACAGAGGCAACTTCCGGCTGGGTGTAAACCACGCCCGGAATGACATCGTAATTCACGTGGCCATGCTGGCCGGAGAGGATTTCCGCAAGTGCGACACCTTCATCTTCAGCCTTATGCGCCAGCATTGGACCCTTGACCACGTCACCAATGGCGTAAATGCCAGCGACATTCGTCTTGAAGTGATTGTCGATTTCGACGCGGCCACGGTTGTCGAGGGCAACACCAACGTCTTCCAGCCCAAGGCCTGTGGTGTAAGGCTTGCGGCCCGTGGCGATCAGCACGACATCGGCGTCCAGCACGGTGGCTTCGCCGCCCTTGGCAGGTTCGAACGTCACCTTGGCACCGGTACCGGTCTTTTCAACAGCGGTTACCTTAGCGCCGAGGTTGAATTCCATGCCCTGCTTGACCAGCATGCGCTGGAACTGCTTGGAGACTTCGCCGTCCATGCCGCCGAGAATAGTGTCGAGATATTCGACCACCGTGACCTTGGCACCCAGACGCGCCCAGACCGAGCCAAGCTCAAGGCCAATCACGCCGCCGCCAACCACGATCATCTTGCCCGGCACCTTGTCGAGTGCAATGCCGCCGGTGGAAGAGACAATGATCTTTTCGTCGATATCAACGGCAACGCCGGGAATGCCAGCCACATCCGAGCCGGTGGCGATGACGATGTTCTTGGTGTCCAGAATCTGTTCTTCACCCTTATCATTGGTGACGGAGACCTTGCCGGCAGCCACGATCTTGCCGGTGCCGATGACACCGTCGATCTTGTTCTTCTTGAACAGGAAGGACACGCCTTCGACATTGGATTTCACGGTCGCATCCTTGTGCGCCATCATCTTCGGCAGGTTCAGCACCGGCGCGCTGACATCCACACCGAGCTCAGCCATGCCATGGGCGGCATGGTGGAACATTTCGGACGCATGCAGCAGGGCTTTCGATGGAATGCAGCCGATATTGAGGCAGGTGCCGCCATAGGTGGCACGCTTCTCGACAACAGCCACCTTCATTCCAAGCTGGGCAGCCTTGATCGCGCAGACATAACCGCCGGGGCCGCTACCGATGACAACAAGATCATATGCCATTCAATCATTCCTTCACATCAAACGTTATGCCGCCCATCATTGTGGGTACCGGCAAAATCACGAACAGACAGGGCCAAGGCCCGCATGAGACAAGCGCAAAGCGCTCACATTAACTGGCCTTTTCCGTCGCAAGCTTCAAACCAAGCACAATGAAGACCGCACCGCTGATGCGGTCGATCCATTGGCTGGCGCGTGAAAAGGCCGCACGCATTTTCGGCGTCGTCATGAAAATACTGACGCCGACAAACCAGGTGATCAGGCAGGTCGCCATCACTAGGCCATAGCCGAACTTAACCGCGATCGGCGTGTGAATGCTGACAACCGTGGAGAAGATCGACAGGAAGAAAAACACCGGTTTTGGATTGAGGGCATTGGCTGCAAAACCCAGAAAGAAGGACTTGGAGATCGACTGGCGTTTTCGATCGCCCGCCTCCACAGTCGGCTGCGCCGTCATATCGGATTTACCCGCCCGCAATGACTTCACACCAATGTAAAGCAGATAGGCGACACCACACCATTTGACGATATTGAACAGGTAGATCGACTGGGAAATGATCAGGCCAAGGCCGAGAATGGTGTAGGTCACATGAAACATCAGCGACGAACCAACACCGAAACTGGTGATGATCGCCTCACGCCGTCCATGTACAAGGGATTGGCGCATGACCATAGCCAGATCAGCACCGGGAGAGACGATAGCGAAGGCGAAAATAGCCATCAGGGATGCGAGTTCAAACAGATAGGGATGCATCGACTTTCCTCACTCCGCGCCATAAGCAGCCGCTTAAAACAACAGGACCAACAGCATCGCCACCAGACCTGCCATCGAGCCCACCCATACCAGCGACCGGATATAGGGAATTCCCGCCAGATAAAGCGGAATGTAGATAATCCTGCACACCAGCCAGACCCACGCACCGATCAGGCCGAACCCATGTGGATCACCAGCCAGAATGAGGCCGAATGCAAGGGCAATGAACCCGGGATAGGTCTCCCTGAAATTCGTGGAGGCCCGCGCCGCACGGCCCGCGAGCTGACCGGTCGGTTTCCTGTCATTATCCCTCGGCCCGGCATTCCAGTTCGTTCCGAGTTCTTTTGTCGCCGTCATGCCTTGCAGCATGATGTGGACGATCAACAGAAGCACACTGATACCAATCAGCGGCAAAAAAGGCGAAGCGGCAAGAAAAGTCGGTTGCATGTTCATGCTCCACTTTTTGGTTCACACCATTCCCGATGGAATGCCGCATCGCATTTTGTATCTGACATCTTCCGCCACCTATTGGCAGCGGAAGACGATCTCATTCGGTGTATTAGAGATCGAGAACCAAACGTTCGGGATCTTCCAGGCTTTCCTTGACGCGCACGAGGAAGGTCACGGCTTCCTTGCCGTCAACAATCCGGTGGTCATAGGACAGTGCCAGATACATCATCGGGCGGATGACGATCTGACCACCAACAACAACCGGACGATCCTGGATCTTGTGCATGCCCAGGATACCGGATTGCGGCGCATTGAGGATCGGCGAGGACATCAGCGAACCGTAGACGCCGCCATTGGTAATGGTGAACGTGCCGCCTTGCATGTCAGCCATCGAGAGCGAACCATCGCGGGCAGCCTTGGCAAGACGACCGAGATCCTTTTCGACTTCCGAAATCGACATCTGGTCGGCATCGCGGATCACAGGAACGACCAGGCCCTTGTCGGTTCCGACGGCCATGCCGACATGGCAGTAGTTCTTGTAGATGATATCGGTGCCGTCGATCTCAGCGTTGACGGCAGGAAGTTCCTTCAGGGCGTGGGTAACAGCCTTGGTGAAGAAGCCCATGAAGCCCAGCTTGACGCCATGCTTCTTTTCGAAAATGTCCTTGTATTTGTTGCGCAGGCTCATCACCGCCGACATGTCCACCTCGTTATAGGTGGTCAGCATGGCAGCCGTGTTCTGCGCATCCTTCAAGCGCTTGGCGATGGTCTGGCGCAGGCGGGTCATCTTGACGCGCTCTTCGCGGGATGCATCGTCGGCAGACGAGACCGGACGCGGTGCAGCAACCGGGGCCGGAGCAGCGGCAGGCGCCGACGCACCCTTGGCGACGGCGGCGATCACGTCGCCCTTCAGCACCTGGCCACGCTTGCCGGAGCCATCCACCTGATCGGCGGAGAGATTATTTTCAGCCAGCATCTTGGCCGCAGCAGGCGCTGCCGGCATGGCAGAACCCGCAGCCGGGGCGGCAGGGGCCGCCTGGGCAGGTGTAGCAGCAGGCGCCGGGGCAGCAGCAGGAGCAGGTGCAGCCGCACCAGCCGATGCGCCTTCGGCGATCTGGCCGAGCAGAGCGCCGAGACCAACCGTTTCACCGTTCTGGGCGACGATTTCGGTCAGAACGCCCGAAGCAGGACAAGGGACTTCAACCGTAACCTTGTCGGTTTCCAGTTCCACGAGCGGCTCGTCCGCCTTGACGACATCGCCGACTTTCTTGAACCAGGTGCCGACGGTGGCTTCGCTGACGGATTCACCCAGAGTGGGGACGCGGATTTCAGTGGCCATGATGATAAATTCCGTTGATCGATATGGATTTCGAGCGAAAGGGTGGACCCGGCAGCATTAGCCGCCGAGTGCGTCCTCCAGGAAGGCTTGCAGCTGGGCGAGATGCTTGGACATCAGGCCTGTTGCCGGAGAGGCAGCAGCCGGACGACCGGTATAGCGCACGCGCTGATACTTGGCGTCGATATGCGCCAGCACCCATTCCAGGTAAGGATCGATGAAGGACCATGCCCCCATGTTCTTCGGCTCTTCCTGGCACCAGACCATTTCCGCATTGCGGAAGCGGCTGAGCTCATTGATCAGCGCCTTGGCCGGGAACGGATAGAGCTGTTCGATACGCAGCAGGTAGACATCATCGATGCCACGCTTTTCGCGCTCTTCCAGCAGGTCATAATAAACTTTGCCACTGCACATCACCACGCGGCGGATCTTGGCATCCTTCTGGAGCTTGATCGGACCGTCCTTGATGATCTCGGCATCATCCCACAGCAGGCGATGGAACGAGCTTTCACCTGCCATTTCCGCCAGGGTAGACTGGGCCCGCTTGTGGCGCAGCAGCGACTTCGGCGTCATCAGGATCAGCGGCTTACGGAAGTCGCGTTTCACCTGACGGCGCAGGATATGGTAATAATTGCTCGGCGTCGTGACATTGGCCACTTGCATATTGTCTTCGGCGCACATTTGCAGCCAGCGCTCCAGACGAGCCGAAGAGTGTTCCGGTCCCTGACCTTCATAGCCATGCGGCAGAAGGCAGACGAGACCGGACATGCGCAACCACTTGCGTTCACCCGACGAGATGAACTGGTCAAACACCACCTGGGCACCGTTGGCGAAGTCACCGAACTGGGCTTCCCACAGGGTCAGCGCATTCGGGCGGGCCAGCGAATAGCCGTATTCAAAGCCAAGCACAGCCTCTTCCGACAGCATCGAATTGATGACTTCGTAGCGGGCCTGGTTAGGCGCCAGGTTGGCCAGCGGAATATAGCGATCTTCGCTTTCCTGATCGTAGAGTACCGAATGACGCTGGCTGAATGTGCCGCGCTCGCAATCCTGGCCAGACAGGCGGATCTTGTGACCTTCGACAACCAGCGAACCAAAAGCCAGTGCCTCGGCCATCGCCCAATCGATGCCCTCGCCGGTCTCGATCATCTGCGCGCGGTTTTCCATGAAGCGCTGGATGGTGCGATGCGCCTTGAACCCATCAGGGATGGTCGACAGCTTGCGACCGATCTCCTTCAGGGACTTCATCGGCATGGCTGTCTTGCCGCGACGCTGCTCATCGGCATTGTCGGCGGCGCGAAGACCGGACCAGACGCCATCCAGCCAGTCAGCCTTGTTGGGCTTGTAGGACTGGCCGGCCTCGAATTCCTGCTCAAGATTGGCGCGCCAATCGGCCTTCATCTTTTCAAGATCGCCTTCGGTAATCACGCCTTCAGCAATCAGACGATCACCATAGACCTGAACAACCGTCTTATGGGCGCGGATTTCCTTGTACATCTTTGGCTGAGTGAACGAAGGCTCATCCCCTTCATTATGGCCAAAGCGACGGTAGCAGAACATGTCTACAACCACAGGCTTGTGGAACTTCATGCGGAATTCGGTGGCCACCTTGGCGGCATAAACCACAGCTTCCGGATCATCCCCATTCACATGGAAGATCGGCGCTTCGATCATCTTGGCCACATCCGATGGATATGGCGAGGAGCGCGAGAAGCCAGGATTGGTAGTAAAGCCGATCTGGTTGTTGATGATCACATGCATCGTGCCAGCCACGCGGTGACCGCGCAGACCAGACAGGCCGAGAATTTCAGCCACAACGCCCTGACCCGCAAAGGCAGCGTCACCATGCAGCAGCAGCGGCAGAACCTTGGCGCGCTCCTTCAGCGGAATCACGTCGCCTTCCCAGACTTTGGCCAGTTGGTCCTGCTTGGCGCGGGCCTTGCCCATCACCACGGGGTTAACGATTTCCAGATGTGACGGGTTGGCCGTCAGCGACAAGTGAACCTTGTTGCCATCGAATTCGCGGTCAGACGAGGCACCCAGATGGTACTTCACGTCGCCGGAGCCTTCAACTTCATCAGGCTTGAACGAACCGCCCTTGAACTCGTGGAACACGGCGCGATGCGGCTTGTGCATCACATTGGTCAGCACGTTCAGACGGCCACGATGCGCCATGCCGAGCACGACCTCTTCGAGACCTTCCTGACCACCGCGCTTGATAATCTGCTCCAGCGCCGGGATCAGCGATTCGCCGCCATCCAGACCAAAACGCTTGGTGCCCTTGTACTTCACATCGATGAACTGCTCGAAGCCTTCAGCCTCAACCAGCTTTTGCAGAATGGCTTTCTTGCCCTCGACAGTGAAATCCACGCCTTTATCGGGGCCTTCGATGCGCTCCTGAATCCAGGATTTTTCTTCCGGATTAGAGATGTGCATGAATTCGAAACCGAGCGTCGAGCAATAGGTGCGCTCAAGAATTTCGATCATCTCACGCACGGTGGCATATTCCAGCCCCAGAACGTTATCGATGAAGATTTTGCGATCAAAATCGCCTTCGGTAAAGCCGTAAGACAATGGTGACAGCTCGTTGTAATCTTCAACCGCGGTAGCGATGCCCAGCGGGTCGAGCTTGGCGTGCAAATGACCGCGCATGCGATAAGCGCGGATCATCATGATGGCGCGCACGCTATCACGGGTCGCCTGCAATACGTCGGTTTCAGAAACCGGCTTGCCTGACGTTGCGGCTGCGGCTTCTGCCTTGCCCTTGACCTTGGTTTCAATGGCCTTCTCGACCAGACCCCAATTGCCATCCAGCGCCGATACCAGATCGGTACGAGGCGTCAGCGGCCAATTGCTCCGCTGCCAGGAGGCTCCCTTGGCCGCCTTTTTCACGTCGCTTGGATTATCGCCCAGCGCCTTGAAGAAGGATTGCCACTCAGGCGATACCGAATTCGGATCGTCTTCGTAACGCGCATAAAGCTGCTCGATATAGATCGCATTCGATCCGTCCAGGAACGAGGTGATCTGAAACTGCTCGTTGGCTTCTTGCCTTGCCATGGTTTTTTGCGGGCCTCGTGCCCGCCTCCCGACTTGAGGTCATCACCGAACTATTCGACCGAATATTCGGTTTGTCGAATATCTGCCAGTCAAGGCTTGCGCTCGGCTGGACTTGAAATGCCTGCACGGGCAGACGCCATAAAGACGTCTGCCCGCTCATCCCTATGTGGTCTCAGCCCTTGAGAACTTCAACCAGCGTCTTGCCAAGGCGGGCTGGCGAGGGCGAAACCCGAATGCCAGCCGATTCCATGGCTTCGATCTTGTCTTCCGCGCCGCCCTTGCCGCCGGAGATCACAGCGCCTGCGTGACCCATGGTGCGACCGGGAGGAGCCGTACGACCGGCGATGAAGCCAACCATCGGCTTCTTGCGGCCCTTCTTGGCTTCGTCCTTGAGGAACTGTGCGGCTTCTTCTTCAGCCGAACCACCGATTTCACCGATCATGATGATCGACTTGGTGGCTTCGTCAGCGAGGTACATTTCCAGAATGTCGATGAACTCGGTGCCCTTGACCGGGTCGCCGCCGATACCGACAGCCGAAGTCTGGCCAAGGCCTTCATTCGAGGTCTGGAAAACAGCCTCATAGGTCAAAGTGCCGGAACGCGACAACACGCCAACCGAACCCTTGCGGAAGATCGAGCCCGGCATAATGCCGATCTTGCATTCTTCCGGCGTCATCACGCCTGGGCAGTTGGGGCCGATCAGGCGCGACTTGGACTTGTCGAGGCGAGCCTTGACCTTGACCATGTCGGCGACCGGAATGCCTTCCGTGATGCAGACGATCAGCGGAATTTCAGCTTCGATGGCTTCGATGATCGCAGCAGCAGCGCCAGCTGGCGGCACGTAGATCACCGATGCATTGGCGCCGGTGACGTCCTTGCCTTCAGCAACGGAAGCGAAGATCGGCAGGGTTTCACCCTTGGAGCCGGTCCAGTTGCTGCCACCCTTGGAAGGATGAATACCGCCGACCATTTTGGTGCCGTAATAGGCAAGCGCCT
The DNA here is from genome assembly GCF_021559775.1 of Gillisella vitis. Taxonomy (GTDB): domain Bacteria; phylum Pseudomonadota; class Alphaproteobacteria; order Rhizobiales; family Rhizobiaceae; genus Allorhizobium; species Allorhizobium ampelinum. The sequence goes on from NZ_CP056047.1 coordinate 3,159,056, forward strand.
GTTCGGTATGGAAAGTGCCGGTCTTGCCGGTCAGGCCCTGTACGAGAACCTTGGTGTCTTTATTGATCAGAATCGACATTACTCGGCTTCCTCTTCCTCGAATTCGAGGGGTTCAAATGCCTCAAAGGCGTCATTGGAAAAGCGATAGCCCATGCCCTTGGCCGGCTTCTGCGTCAGCTGCTTCTCAAGGCTCTTGGACCATTGGGTAAAGAACCAATCGAACTGGCCGTCGCCCTTGGCAATGGCAAGTTCGCCCTTCCAGACAAAGAGGCTCGCGTCCTTGGACTTGTCAGCGAAATAGGCGAGCGCATCGTCATTATCGTTGAAATGCACCCAGCGTTCGGCGACGTCGCCATCGGTTGGAAGCTCGCTGTCAAAGCAGACGAAGTAGCACAGATTGATATCTGTCTCATTCGGGCCAAAAGGCTGGCGCTTCACGGTCTTGGATGTATCAGCCATCAGATCACGCTGCCTTCACGGCTGCGACGATCTTCTGCGCAGCATCGTCCAGATCATCCGCCGAAATGACGTTGAGACCGGATTCGTTGATGATTTTCTTGCCCAGTTCGACATTGGTGCCTTCGAGGCGAACGACGAGTGGAACGGTGAGACCGACGTCCTTGACGGCAGCCAGAACGCCTTCGGCAATCACATCACACTTCATGATGCCGCCGAAGATGTTGACCAGAATGCCCTTCACAGCCGGATCGGCAGTGATGATCTTGAAGGCTGCCGTGACCTTTTCCTTGGTCGCGCCGCCACCAACGTCGAGGAAGTTTGCCGGCTCAGCGCCATAGAGCTTGATGATGTCCATGGTTGCCATGGCAAGACCTGCGCCATTGACCATGCAGCCGATATTGCCGTCGAGGGCAACGTAAGCCAGATCATATTTGGAGGCTTCGATTTCCTTGGCGTCTTCTTCCGTCTTGTCGCGCAGAGCCACAACGTCTTCGTGGCGGAACAGGGCGTTGCCGTCGAAGGACATCTTGGCATCGAGAACGCGCATACGACCGTTCTTCATCACGATCAGCGGGTTCACTTCCAGAAGCGCCATGTCCTTTTCGACAAAGGCTTTGTACAGGATTGGGAACAGCTTTTCAGCGTCAGCCTTGGCTTCGCCTTCGAGCAGCAAAGCCGCAGTCAGGGCTTCGAGATTGGCAGCCGTTACACCAGCTTCTGGATCAATCGCAACGCTGATGATCTTTTCCGGGGTGTCGTGAGCAACCGTTTCAATGTCCATGCCGCCTTCGGTGGAGACCACGAAAGCAACCTGACCAACAGCGCGGTCGACGAGCAGCGACAGATAAAGCTCGCGCTCGATATCAGCACCGTCCTCAATATACAGGCGGTTGACCTGCTTGCCGGCAGGGCCGGTCTGGTTGGTCACCAGCGTGTTGCCGAGCATTTCAGCAACATGCGACTTCACTTCGTCGATCGAGAAAGCCAGGCGAACGCCGCCCTTGGCATCAGGGCCGAGTTCCTTAAACTTGCCCTTGCCGCGACCACCAGCGTGGATCTGGCTCTTGACGACATAAAGCGGGCCAGGAAGCTGCTTTGCGGCCGCCTCGGCTTCATCGGCGGAAAAGATTGCCACACCTTCGGCAACCGGTGCGCCAAAGCTCTTCAGCAGAGCCTTGGCCTGATATTCATGAATATTCATCGTCTGGTCCTGTGTTCGGAGCAATTCCAGAACCAGCGGTCATGCCGCCCGGCTTAGAACTGCGTTAAAACCATGCGCGGCTGCGCCATCATCCGCAGATGAAGGCGCAGCCGCCAAAGGCGATTACTTAAGAGCCGGAGCGATATTGATGCAGGCTTCGCAGAGACCGGCGACAGCGCCGACTGACTTCTGGAAGGCGGCTTCCTCGTCCTTGTTCAGTTCGATCTCGATGACGCGTTCGACGCCGCCAGCACCGATCACCGTGGGCACGCCGACATACATGTCCTTGACGCCGTACTGACCGGTCAGGTGTGCAGCGCAAGGCAGAACGCGCTTCTTGTCCTTGAGGTAGGATTCAGCCATTTCGATCGCCGAAGCGGCTGGCGCATAGAAGGCCGAACCGGTCTTCAACAGGCCGACGATTTCGGCGCCGCCATCACGGGTGCGCTGGATAATCTCTTCCAGGCGTTCAGCGGTGACCCAGCCCATCTTGACCAGATCGGTCAGCGGGATACCGCCAACCGTGGAGTAACGAGCCAGCGGCACCATCGTGTCGCCATGGCCGCCAAGCACGAAAGCCGTGACGTCCTGAACCGAAACGTTGAATTCCTCAGCCAGGAACAGGCGGAAACGCGAGCTGTCGAGAACGCCGGCCATGCCGACAACCTTGTTGGCCGGAAGGCCGGAGAACTTCTGCAACGCCCAGACCATGGCATCGAGCGGATTGGTGATGCAGATCACGAAGGCGTTGGGGGCATATTTTTTGATGCCAGCGCCAACCTGTTCCATGACCTTGAGGTTAATGCCGAGCAGGTCGTCGCGGCTCATGCCGGGCTTGCGCGGCACACCAGCGGTGACGATGCAGACATCCGCACCTTCGATGGCGGCGTAGTCGCTCAAACCGGTCAGCTTGGCATTGAAGCCTTCAACGGGCGACGACTGCGCAATGTCGAGACCCTTACCCTGCGGTACGCCATCGGCAATATCGAACAGGACGATGTCGCCCAGTTCCTTCAAGCCGGCCAGATGGGCCAGCGTACCACCGATCATTCCAGAACCAATAAGTGCGATCTTGTTGCGCGCCATTGAAGTGCTTCCTTTTAGATCCAAAACCAAGTCGGCCCTCCAATAGAGTGACCGGCCTTTGGGCCATTCGCATAGCGCGACCTGGAAAAAAGCGCAACCGATATTTATGATAGCATATTTTTCAATCGTTTAGACTATAAAATTCTTACGTAAAGGTAAGATATTAAGTCATCAATTCTTCACATTTCCGCAATGCGGGCTGCATGCGCTTCGAGATATTCACGGCTACGCATCTCAAACAGCCGCGACGCCGTCCGGTCGAATTCGAACCCTTCGGTTCCTTTTCTCGCTGTCAGCAGGGCCTCGGGCTCGGCGGCAGCGCTGGCATGCACCCGCACATGATGGTCATAGAGTGCGTCGATCAGGATGATGAAGCGCTTTGTCTGATTGCGCTTTTCAGGCCCGAGATAGGGAATATGATCGATGAAAATAGTGTGAAACCGGTCGGCAAGCGCCAAGTAATCGGAGGCACCCAGCGGCTGCTCGCAAAGTTCGGCAAACGTGAAGCGCGCCATTTTTCCAACGGCTCGCCTCACCGGCAAAAGTCTGCCTTTCATCTCGATATCCAGCGGCTTTTCAAGACGGCCTGCGGTCATCATTTTCCAGGCGCGGTCCATTTCCCGATCCGCTACAGCATCGGCCGGAGAAAGATAGATCGGAAGCTGATCGGCCTTTTCCAGCCGGTAATCGGTCGGCGAATCGAGCGAGAGGATCTCGACATATTGTTTGAGCAAGCCGATGAACGGCACAAACAGACCCCGATTCAGCCCATCCAGATAGAGATTGTCCGGCTCAACGTTGGAGGTCGCCACCAGAATGCAGCCACGGGCGAAAAGTTCGGTAAACAACCGCGACAGGATCATTGCATCGGCAATGTCGGTAACGGTGAATTCATCGAAGCACAAAAGCCCGGCTTCAGCAGCCAGTTGCTCAGCTACCGGCGGCACGGGGTCGGCCTGTTTTGTCTCGCCATTTTTGAGTTTCTGCCGATGGATGTGAATGCGATTATGCACATCGGCCATGAATTCGTGAAAATGCGCCCGACGCTTCTTTTCCACGGGCGCCATGCGAAAGAACAGGTCCATCAGCATGGTTTTGCCGCGCCCGACGCTGCCATGGACATAAAGCCCCATGATCTTGGTTTGGGGCGCGCGATGCCGTGCAAAGATCCAGCCAAGCGCCGAGGACTTCTTCGCTGGTTTGCGTTCTTTCAACTGGAGAAGGATGCGATCGAGCCGGGCTGCGACCGCCATCTGGGCGGGGTCGGCCATCAGCTCCCCCGACAGGGTCCGCGCCTTCAGATCCTCGCTGACGCTGAGGGCATAATCGGGCACAGGCTGCATGTCGAACTCCGCGGAGGATATAGGCCCGCCCCTATCGCATCAAAGGGCGGGAATTCAGAATGAAAGGCGGCTCAGCCACCCTTACCGGCTGAGGCTGACAGGCTGGCCAGCGCTGGTGGAGCCGTTGAAGCGATTGTCTGCTGTCTTGTAAAGAGTACCGATCACATTGCCGTCGCGATCCTTCAGCATCAACTGCTTGTTGGCGACGTCCCAGGCGCCCATCGTCGTCAGGGGGCCGACGCAACCGCGCGTACCGCCGCGCGATCCACCACCCAGATTGGTGAGGGTCAGGAACATGTCGCAACTGGACTGGCCATTGGCCACACGCCAATTGCCAACCATCTGTTCCTTGGTGAAATCGAGAGAGCTACCCGGCGGCGGCGCATTCGGTGTCAAGGCAGCGCTCTGGTTAGACGTGGGAGCGACCGGAAACTGGCTTGCACCTGGAGGCGGCAATTGCCCCGATTGAACCTGAGGCACCGGTTGCGCCTGCAAAGGCGGCAGTGACGAGGAACCGTAATCGCTTGACGTACGCTGACACCCGGCAAGAGAAAGCACGACCATCAAACCCGTCGCCGCAAATTTCAGTTTCATCCTAACACTCCCGGTTGCTTCATCATCGTCAGCTTTCGCCTTTCAGCGGCAGCTATCATGCACCAAACGCCCGGAAACTAGCGCCAAAGCTGGTTTGAAATCAAGGCAGAAGCCTCTTCAACGGCAAGCAAATAGCGGGTTTGCGTCCAGAAGATCGATATTTTCATTACAAAACCGCGTGAGATGCAGCCAATAGCGCCGCCAGAGACTGTCGCAACCGCGACAGCAGCCCGCCCGCGCCACTCACATGATGAGACATTGAAGATGGATCATCCTGTTTCTTTTGCAAATATCTCAAGCAAGCAATGCATTTGAGATATTTGGAATGCCTTCAAGGCGAGGATGCCTGAGCATCTTCGCCTTGGGCTTGACTGCGTCGGGCAACCTGCGTCAAACGCGGCGCTCGACCATCATTTTCTTGATTTCGGCAATCGCCTTGGCCGGATTGAGGCCCTTTGGACAGACTTGCGCGCAATTCATGATCGTATGGCAGCGATAGAGCCGGAAGGGATCTTCCAGATTATCCAGTCGCTCGCCCTTGGCCTCGTCACGGCTGTCGATCAACCAGCGATAGGCTTGCAGCAGCACGGCGGGGCCAAGATAGCGGTCGCCATTCCACCAATAGCTCGGGCAAGACGTCGAGCAGCAAGCGCACAGAATGCACTCATAAAGGCCGTCCAGCTTCTGCCGGTCGTCATGGCTCTGCTTCCATTCCTTAACCGGCGTCGGAGACACCGTTTTCAGCCAGGGTTCGATGGAGCGGTGCTGGGCATAGAAGTTGGTCAGGTCGGGAACTAGATCCTTGACCACAGGCATATGCGGCAGAGGATAGACCTTCACGGTCCCCTTCACCTCGTCGGTCCCCTTGGTGCAGGCCAGCGTGTTGGTGCCATCGATATTCATCGCGCAGGAGCCGCAAATGCCCTCACGACAGGACCGGCGGAACGTCAGCGTCGGATCGATCTTGTTCTTGATATAGAGAAGACCGTCGAGAACCATCGGACCGCAATCGTCCATATCGACATAATAGGTGTCGAGGCTTGGATTTTTGTCGTCATCGGGGCTCCAGCGATAGATCTGGTATTCCCGCAGGTTCTTGGCACCTGAAGGCTTTGGCCAGACCTTGCCCGGCTTGATCTGAGAATTCTTGGGAAGCGTCAGTTCAACCATGTCGATATCCTCACATCAATAAACGCGGGCCTTGGGCTCGATCTTCTTGGGATCGATCCCATCAGCCAGAAGCTCGGTGTGTACAGGACGGTAATCCAGCTTCACATCGCCTGCTTCATTGACCCAGGCCAGTGTGTGCTTACGCCAGTTGACGTCGTCGCGACCACCATAAGGGCCGTCAACAAAATCCTCGCGGGCATGCGAACCACGGCTTTCCTTGCGGGCTTCTGCGCCATAAACCGTGGTAATGGCATTGGCCATCAGATTGTGCAGTTCCAGGGTTTCCACCAGATCGGAATTCCACACCAGCGACCGGTCCGTGACCTTGATGTCGGGCATTTCCTTCCAGATTTCCGAGATCCGACGGCAACCACTTTCCAGGGCTTCCTGGGTGCGGAACACCGCAGCATCTTCCTGCATGGCGCGCTGCATCTTGTCACGCAGCACGGCTGTTGGCGTCGAGCCGCTGGAATGGCGGATGGCGTCAAACCGCTCCATGATCTTATCACAGGCAGCGACGTTCAGCGCCGGAATTGGCGAGACCCGGTCGATGACCTCGGCGGCACGGATGGCCGCAGCACGGCCAAACACCACGAGGTCGATCAGTGAGTTGGAGCCAAGACGATTGGCGCCATGCACCGAAGCGCAACCGGCTTCACCGACAGCCATCAGGCCGGGTGCGATCCGCTCGGGGTTTTCAGCATCGGCGTTCAGCACTTCGCCCCAGTAATTGGTCGGAATGCCACCCATATTGTAGTGAACGGTCGGCAGAACCGGGATCGGTTCGCGGGTCACATCGACGCCGGCAAAAATCTTGGCGCTCTCGGAAATGCCCGGCAGGCGCTCATGCAGAACGGCGGGATCGAGATGGTCGAGATGCAGGTAGATATGGTCCTTGTTCTTGCCAACGCCGCGGCCCTCGCGGATTTCCAAAGTCATGCAGCGCGAAACCACGTCACGCGAGGCAAGATCCTTGGCCGATGGGGCATAGCGTTCCATGAAACGCTCACCCTCGGAATTGACCAGATAGCCGCCTTCGCCGCGCGCGCCTTCGGTGATCAGACAGCCAGCACCGTAAATACCGGTCGGGTGGAACTGAACGAATTCCATGTCCTGAAGCGGCAGACCGGCGCGGGCAATCATCCCGCCGCCATCGCCGGTGCAGGTATGGGCCGATGTTGCAGAGAAATAGGCGCGGCCGTAACCGCCGGTCGCCAGCACCACCATCTTGGCGGAGAAGCGATGGATCGTGCCGTCATCGAGGTTCCAGGCCACGACGCCGGTGCAACGGCCATCCTCGGCCATAATCAGGTCGAGGGCGAAATATTCGATGAAGAATTCGGCATTATGCTTCAGGGATTGACCGTAAAGCGTATGCAGAATGGCGTGGCCGGTCCGGTCGGCGGCAGCACAAGTGCGCTGTACCGGCGGGCCTTCGCCGTAATTCTGCATATGGCCACCGAAGGGGCGCTGATAGATCTTGCCTTCTTCGTTACGCGAGAACGGCACGCCGTAATGTTCCAGCTCATAGACCGCCTTTGGCGCTTCCATGGCCAGATATTGCATGGCGTCCACATCGCCCAGCCAGTCCGAGCCCTTGACGGTATCGTAAAGATGCCACTGCCAGCAGTCTGGCGTCATGTTGTTGAGCGAAGCTGCGATGCCGCCTTGGGCTGCAACCGTGTGGGAGCGGGTCGGGAAAACCTTGGTGATACAGGCGGTCTTGAACCCCTGCTCGGCCATGCCGAGCGTGGCGCGCAGGCCAGCGCCACCGGCGCCGACAACGACCACGTCATAAGCGTGATCGACATAGGTATAACTGCGGCCATTGATGGTTGGGCCGGCCTTGGAAGAAGAACTTGTCGCTGCCATGATGAATTATCCTACAAACGCGATCTTGAGGATGGCGAAAAGACAGAGCGCACCCGTGATGACCACGAAAAATGTGTTGAGCATCATCAGCCCCATCTTCATAACTTCGTTATGAATATAGTCGGCGATGATTTCCTGCATGCCGATCTTCATGTGGATCAGGCCGGAAAGCACGACCAGTCCCATGATAACAGCCACGAGAGGGTTCGACAAAGCGGACACGACATCGGCATAGGGTGCGCCGGCATGGGTCAGCATGAAAATGATGAAGAACAGCATGAGCGGCACGTTGGCGATGGCCGTCAGGCGCTGGCGCCAGAAGTGTTCCGTGCCGTCCTTTGCGGAGCCGAGACCGCGAACTTTACCGAGCGGTGTACGCATATCCATGATTAAAATCCCTCAGCGGATGATGAACGCGACGACCCAGACCAGAACGGTCAGGACGACGGATGCAACGGCTGTCGCCTTGGCGAGCTTGGTGTTGAAGTGTTTCTCCAGACCATAGCCCAGGTCCCATGCGAAATGGCGCATGCCACCCAGCATGTGGTGGATCAGCGCCCAGCTGAAGCCGAACAGGATGATCTTGCCGATGAACGTCCCCATGAACCAGGAGACCCAATCGTAATAATCCGCTCCCGTCGAGGCGGCGATCAGCCACCAAGCAACCAGCGCGGTCCCAAAATACAAGGCTCCGCCGGTAATGCGATGCACGATGGACATCAACATTGTCGGAACAAGCTTGTAGATTTGCAGATGCGGCGACAAAGGCCGTTGTTTTGTCACGTTCGCCATCTCGTCCTCACGGCGTTCAAGTGCATTCCACCTTTGGAATGGAAGGGATATAGGGCGCTCCTTGATGGAGTGCAGTGCGTCAAATTGGACCTTTAATCCTCCGATTGATGCAGGACAAGGCGGATTTGAAACTGGCTTTCAATTTAATCGATTGGCAAGTCCCTGATCATGCGCCTCTCCAACCAAAGACGTACGGCGCGACAATAAACAGCAGTTCTTAAGAAAATCGACCAGATAGCTGGAATGACTTGATTTTCCCATGGTTCGAATTAATCTCTTATTAACCACGTTTTGATGGGGACCGGAGAAAAAACCTTGCCTGCCACTGGTAAAATCACCCGTATAAAAGCAGCCGCCCTGGCCCTGGCCTGCGGATGTTTGCTGGCCCAGGCCGCCTATGCGGGCGGCACAAATGATGGTTCCGCTTACCATGGCCAGCAGAGAAGGTCGCATACCGGTTCTGCGGCGGGATCGATCATCGGGATCGGCACCCCCGGTGGCACTTATACTTTCGGTGTTTCTGCCTGGCGCACCGATAGGAGTGGCCAAAACTCCACCCCTCTGGCTCCAAAGGCCAAGATCATCGACATCAAAGCGCAGCTGGAAACCTCGCCCTGCACATATGAAGCAGGTGTTTGCATCATACGCCCCTGACCGATGCGGACCCATCAGCAAAACTTCCAGACGGTGGTTTTCTTCACCTCGCTGTCTTCAAGCATCCGCGTGACCGGGACCTGATAGGTCGCCAAGGCCTGCATCCGATCAGTTGGGCAATAGCTTCGACCTGGATCGCCGACCACGATATCGATCCCCTGCCCGCATAGCGTTGAAAACCAGGGTACCAGGCGGTCGGCAAAGCTCTTGTCGTAGAAAACATCGCCAGCCAGGAGCAGGTCGGCATCCAGTGTCTGGCCGATCAGATCCTTGCCGCAAAAACCAAGTTCCACCCCGTTTTCAGCCGCATTGAGGGCAATTGCCGCCTGTACGAACGGATCGATGTCCACGCACAGCACCGAAACAGCACCAGCCTTGGCGGCGGCGATGGCAACGAGACCGGAACCACTGGCGAAATCCACCACACGCTTGCCCGCCACAAGCTGCGGATTATCAAGGATATGACGCGCCAAGCCCTGGCCACCGGCCCAGGCAAAGGCCCAGAACGGCGGCGGCAGACCGATTTCCGCCAGATCGTCCTCGGTTTTCAGCCAGAGATCATGAACTTCACTGGCCAGATGCAGCCGGATTTCCGGCACATGCGGCGGAGCGATCAGATCGGTATTGTCGAGAATGAAGCGCCGGGGATCGATCTTCACAGGGGAAACGCTCACACCGGCGGGTTTTCAAGCCCGCCCATCCGGCAGATCTCGAAATATTCCTCCTCGGTCACCGGCTGCACCGAAAGCCGCATCGAGGTCACCAGCGCCATCTGTGCGAGGTTCGGATTGGCCTTGACGTCTTTCAGGGTCACCGGCTTTGGCATATCGCGCACAGCGCGAATGTCGACGCAGTCCCAACGGGCATCGCCTTCAGCGGTCGAATCAGGATGGGAGAGCGCGCAAACCTCGGTAATGCCGACCACTTCCAACCCCTCGTTGGAGTGGTAGAACAGTCCCTTGTCGCCAATCTGCATCGCCCGCATATTGTTGCGGGCCAGATAATTGCGCACTCCGGTCCATTCGGTACCCGCCTCGCCCGCATCCTTCTGCATGGCCCAGGACCATTTGAAGGGCTCAGATTTGTAAAGCCAGAAAGCCATGCGCGTCATGCCTCGGGATTGTTGAAGACCCAGTTATAGGGCTTGATCTCGACACTTTCGAACAGGCCAGCCTTGGCATAGGGGTCCTCAGCAGCGATCGCCTTAGCGGCGGCGAGGTCATCGGCCTTGATCAGCAGCATCGAACCGCAGGGCTTGCCATCGGCATCCAGGAAAGGCCCGCCGATTTTCAACACCCCGTCGGCATTCAAGCCGTTCAGCCACTCCACATGCGGCGGGCGGGTCGCCATTCGAAGATCAAGATGGTTGGGCTTATCGGCGCAGATCACGGCAAACAGCATGGCTCGTCTCCTCAAAAATTATTCCGTGGTAATGGGGCGGGTCATCAGCGCATCAACCGCCCGGTCGATATCCAGCACACCATCGATGATGGCGGCAATGGCCTGGGTAATCGGCATGGCGATAGCGTGGTGTTCAGCAAGGCGGGCCGCGACGGCAGCCGCAAAGGCACCCTCGACCAAACCACCGCTGCCAAGCTGGCTTTGCTCGCCCTTGGCAAGGGAAATACCATAGCGCAGGTTGCGGGATTGATGGCTGGTGGCCGTCAACACCAGATCGCCAAGGCCCGACAGGCCGCGCACCGTATCCGCCTTGCCACCCATGGCGACGACCAGCCGCGACATTTCCGCAAGGCCACGCGAGATCAACGCCGCACGGGCTGATTCGCCCAGTCCCCGGCCCTCGACGATGCCGCAGGCTATCGCCAGCACATTCTTCAACGCCCCGCCCAGTTGCACGCCAATCCGGTCGTCGGCGGCATAAAGCCGGAATGTCCGGGTGGACAGCGTGCGGGCGAGTTCCTCGGCCATGTCAAGATTGTCGGCCGCCAGTGCCATCGCCGTCGGCAGGCCACGGGCGATATCCATGGCAAAGCCCGGTCCCGACAGAACCGCGACGGGATGATGTGGCAATTTCTCTTCCAGCAACTCGGTCAGCAGCCGGGAGCTGGCCCGGTCGATGCCCTTGGCACAGGTCACCACCATGGCCTCGGCGGAAAGATAGGGACCATAGGTCAATGCGGCATCGGCCTGCGCCTGCGAGGGCATGGCAAACAACACGATATCGGCATCGGCCAGCACATCCGGCTCGAAGGCGAATTCCAGCCCGAAAGGCAAGGCGACACCCGGCAGAGCCGCATCATGCATGCCTTCGGTCCTGAGATCGGCCATCAAGGAGGGATCACGGCCCAGCAAGGTTACTTTGGACCGTCCTTCCAACGCCATGACAGAAGCAAGCGCGGTGCCGAAGGCTCCTGCGCCGATGACCGCAATGTGATGATGTCCACTCATGCTTTCGCGCCCCTTTTGCCGGAGCCAAGCAAGGTCGCCGCATTGCCATCAAGAGGCCATCGGGCGCGTGGCGAGACCGACAGGTCATCAGCCGGGAAGCCCTGAGCCAGCCGCTCCAGCCCGGCCCAGGCGATCATTGCCGCATTGTCGGTACAAAGATGATGCGGTGGGGCGATGAAGCGAAACCCATGCCGGTCGCAGAGTGTCTGCAAGGCACCACGCAGCGCCTGATTGGCGGCGACACCGCCCGCCACCACCAGAGCTGGCTTGGTCTCAAGGCCCGGATATTCCGTATTGAACCGCTCCAGCCCCCGGCCGATCCGGTCGTCCATGGTGCGGGCGATGGCGCGTTGGAAAGAGGCGCAGATATCGGCGATATCCGCTTGGCTAACCGGCGCTGCCGCCTGCGCCGCCTGCCGCACCGCGGTCTTCAAGCCAGAAAAGGAAAAATCCAGCCGCGCCTCACCCACCAGCGGTCGCGGAAAATTGAAGCGATTTTCATTGCCATGAAGGGCGGCGCGCTCCACCGCCGGACCGCCCGGATAGGGCAGGCCAAGCAGCTTGGCAGTCTTGTCAAACGCCTCACCCAGCGCATCGTCGATGGTAGTGCCCCAGCGCTGGTAATCGCCGACGCCGCGCACCAGAACCAGTTGGGTATGACCACCGGAGACCAGCAGCATCAGATAGGGAAAGGCAACATTGTCCGTCAGCCGCGCCGTCAGCGCATGGCCTTCCAGATGATTGATAGCAAAAAGCGGCTTTCCCGCCGCCCGGGCAATCGCCTTGCCGGTCATCAACCCGACGATCAACCCGCCGATCAGGCCGGGTCCGGCGGTGGCCGCAACGGCATCGATATCGCTCAACCGCATATCGGCCTTGGCCAGGGCCTCTTCCACCAGCGTATCGAGTGCCTCGACATGGGCGCGGGCGGCGATTTCCGGCACGACGCCGCCATAGACGCTGTGTTCGTCCAGCTGGCTCAACACCACATCGGACACGATTTCGCCGCGCCCATCATCATGGCGCAGAACGATAGCGGCTGCGGTTTCATCGCAGCTGGTTTCGATGCCGAGAATCTTCAAAGGACCTGTCATGGAGGCTGAGTTGCGTCGATTTGATTGATTGCGATGAAGAGCAAACATGGTTACGAGAACCTCCGGTAACAATGGATGACTTCGGATGCAAACGAAACCTTTCCGCATCGGCACACGCGGCAGCCCTTTAGCACTGGCCCAGGCCCATGAAACCCGCGAGCGTCTGGCCGAGGCCCACGGCCTTTCGCCTGATATGTTCGAGATCGTTGTCCTGTCGACCACCGGCGACCGTATCACCGACCGGTCTTTGGCGGAAATCGGCGGCAAAGGCCTGTTCACCCTGGAGCTAGAGCAGCAATTGCTGTCCGGCGGGCTGGATTTTGCCGTGCATTCCTCCAAGGACATGCCAACGGCCCTTCCCGATGGATTGGAGATTTCCGCCTATCTGCCACGAGAAGACATGCGCGATGCCTTTATTGGCCGCACAGCACCGAAACTGCTGGAGCTTGCCGAGGGCGCGGTGATCGGCTCGGCCTCGCTCCGGCGTCAAGCGCTGATTCGCAGGCTTCGGCCCGACCTCAAGGTCATTACCTATCGCGGCGCGGTGGAGACCCGGCTACGCAAGCTGGCCGCAGGCGAGGTGGATGCCACGCTGCTGGCCGTGGCCGGCCTGAAGCGGCTGGACAAAGAAACCGTGATTACCCAATATCTCGACCTCGAAAGCTTTCCGCCTGCACCGGCCCAGGGCGCAATCTGCATCGAGGCCAGGGTCGATGACCGGCGCATCCAGGATCTTCTGGCTCCGATCAATCATCGCCCGACTTTTGACGCGGTTTCCTGTGAGCGTGCCTTTCTGGCCGCGCTCGACGGTTCCTGCCGCACGCCGATTGCCGGCTATGCGATATCGGATGGCGAAATGATCCGTCTGACCGGGACGATCCTGACCCCGGACGGCCAGGTCTCTCATTCGGTCGAGGCTGAGGGCCGCTGCGCCGATGGCCTTGCGCTCGGCTGGTCGGCGGGCGAAAAGGTAAGAGACAAGGCCGGACCCGGCTTTTTCGAGGGATGGACCTGACACCATGCGCGTTCTGCTGACCCGGACCGAGACCGCAAGCCGCAAAACGGCAGACCGTCTCCGCGCCCTGGGTCACGAACCCGTGGTTCTGCCGCTGGCCCACGCCATACACCACGTCGATGATACACTTTCTGCCCTTTCCCAACCGCATGCAGCCCTGGCAGTCACCAGCAGCGAGGCGATCAGAAGCCTCGCATCTCATCGCGAGGCGCTTCGGGGCCATTTCGAAACCCCGCTGTTCGCCGTGGGTAAGGCGAGCGCCAGCACCGCACGAGCGCTTGGTTTTCGCAAGGTTCTGAGCGCCCGAGGCGATGGCGCCGCCTTGGCTGAACAGATTGCCGCCGCCCCAATCGCCTGGGCAAATCCCCTGCTTTATCTGGCCGGGCAGCCTCGCAAGCAGAGCCTGGAACACGGGTTGCGCCAGTCCTCCATTCCCTTTCGCGTTGTGGACGCCTATACTATGCAGGGGCTGACTTATCATGAGGACGACATCTGTGCTCGGCTCGAGCAAAAGGCGGTGGACGCTGTGCTGTTGTATTCCGCCGAGACCGCCAGACGGTTTTTTGCCCTGCCTCTTTCCGGTAAAGCCGCCACTCTTTTCGCATCCGCACACATTTTCTGCCTGAGCGCGGACATTGCCGAAAACGTGGCAAAACCGTTCAGGAACAGGGTATCCATTGCCCCTCAGCCTCGTGAGGACGATCTGCTTTCTCTCCTGTAAAACCACAAGGCATGCGGCAAATGCGGGCAAGCCCCTTTCCTTCCAGACGATCCCTGACTAATTTCATTCCACACCCATTGAAAACGAGGTTGCCATGGTTTCCGGAAAACCCCCACGCCGCTCAAAAACGACCGAAGAGCCGGTGACCATCGACCTGACGGCAACGCCCGTTCAAGCGCCTGAAATCGGCAAACCGCTGGTGCCGGGTGACAAACCGGAGGAACAGGCCGTCAGCTCGGATCACACGCAATCGCCCGATCACGAGCAATCGCTGGACAAGGTAGACCAACCCAAGGAAAATCCTGTCGATCCCGTGGCAGAGCCGGAAAGCGCGCCGATCTCGCAGGCCGAGGACCTGAGGCGGGAGGATATCAACGCGGACGGAGCAAAGGTCTGGCCGGGCAAACCTGAGGACGCCCATTTTGGCGGTGAGACCTCGGCCTTTTCACCACCCCCGCCGGACGAGCCGGAACCACCGCTGATGGAAGCATCCGCTGAGGGCGAGGCATCCGCGCCACCCCCACGCGCCTCCTCTCCCACCATGTCAGGTTTCGTGGCCGCAGGCATTGTTGGCGGGCTGATCGCGCTGGTCGGCGCGGGCGCCCTGCAATATGCTGGCGTGATCCCCTCGACCGGTTCAGCAAAGGACGACAGTGCGGTCAGCAAACAGGTCGCAACCCTTGCCGCCGAGGTCGAGAGCCTCAAGGCAGGCAGCGCGAATGGTGCAGTCCCGGCAGATCTTTCCGGTCTCGAAAATCGGTTGTCACAGCTGGAAGCAGGCCAGCAGCAAACCGCCGTGGACCCTGCCGCCGTCAGCGACTTGCAGGCAAAGCTTGCCAGCGCCAACCAGGCAATCGACCAGCTGAAATCGGATCTTGCCGGTCGGGTGGAAAAGCTCACCGAAAACCAGACGGAAGTTTCCGACAAGGTGAGCGCCATTGAAACCAAGATCAACAAGCCGCGTGACGACATCGAAGTCGCCCGCGCCATTGCCGCCTCGGCTTTGAAGACCGCCGCAGACCGGGGCGGGCCGTTCCTGGCCGAGTTGCGCACGCTGGGCAGCATCGCACCGGAAGACACCGCCATTGCCGCTCTGGAGCCCTATGCGACCACGGGCGTCACCTCCCGTATCGAGCTGCAACGGCAATTCGGGCCGGTTGCCGACAAAATCCTCTCGACCATCAATGCGCCTGCGGAAAGCGCCAATATCGGCGAACGTCTCTGGGCCAGCGCCATGTCGGTGGTCAAGGTCCGGCCAGTTGGCAATGTCGAAGGTGACAGCGCCTCGGCCATCGTCGCCCGTATTGAAGACAAGATCCGCAATGGCGACCTGAAGGGTGCGGCAGCCGAATGGGACAGCCTGCCTGAGGCCGGGCGCAACGTCTCTGCCGAGTTCAAGAAGGCGCTCGACGCCCGTATTACCGTTGAAAACCAGGTTTCCGACGCGCTGGCCCGTGCCGTCGCCGGACGGCAAGGATAAGCATCATGATCCGTATCATCGTCTATATCCTGATCGTCCTGGCGCTTGGCTTCGGTTTTTCCTGGCTTGCCGATCGTCCGGGTGAGTTGCAGATCGTCTGGCAGGGCCAGCTGATCGAAATGAGCCTGACAGCGGCGGCCACCATGATCGTTGCCATCGTTGCGGTGGTGATGATCGGCTGGTGGCTGGTGCGCACGCTCTGGACCTCACCGCATTCGATGCGCCGCTATTTCCGCGCCCGCAAGCGTGACAGAGGCTATCAGGCAATCTCGACCGGCCTGATCGCCGCAGGCGCTGGCAATGCCGCACTGGCCCGGCGGATGAGCGCCCGCGCCCGTGGCCTGGTGCGTGCCGATCAGGAACCGCTGATCATGGTGCTGGAGGCCCAAGCCGCCCTGATCGAGGGCAAGCATGACGATGCACGGCGGATCTATGAGCAGATGGTCGCCGATCCCGAAACTCGTGAGCTTGGCCTGCGCGGCCTCTATGTGGAGGCAACGCGGCTGGGTGCCCACGAGGCTGCGCGGCAATATGCCGAACGGGCCGCCGAGGATGCGCCCTATCTGCCCTGGGCCGCCAAGGCTGCTTTGGAATATCGATGCCAGACCAGTGCCTGGAACGAGGCCATTCATCTTCTGGATCAGCAGCGCGTCGCAGGCGTGCTGGCCCGGGCGGAAGCCGACCGGCTGAAAGCCGTGCTGCTGACCGCAAAGGCCATGGACCAGCTGGACGGCGATCCGGCAGCGGCCCGCGACAATGCCATGAATGCGCTGAAACTCGCCAAGGATCTCGTGCCTGCCTCCGTAACCGCCGCCCGCGCCCTGCTGCGGGAGGATAATCTGCGCAAGGCGGGCTCGGTGCTGGAAACCGCCTGGAAGCTTGCTCCCCATCCAGACATCGCCAGCCTCTATGTGCGGGCACGGGGTGGTGACGGCGCGGTTGACCGCTTGAAGCGGGCCGAGCGGCTGGAACAGGTCAAGCCCAACAATGTCTATTCGCTGCTGGTGGTTGCGGAAATGGCGCTTGAGGCGCGGGACTTCACCAAGGCACGCGCCAAGGCTGAAGCGGCAGCCCGGATGCAGGCCAGCGAACGGGTTTTCCTGCTGCTGGCCGATATCGAGGATGCCGAAACCGGCGACCAGGCCCGCATCCGCTACTGGATGGCGCAGGCTCTCAAAGCCCCCCGCGATCCCTCCTGGGTGGCCGATGGCCAGGTCTCGGAAAAATGGCTGCCCTATTCGCCCGTCAGCGGCAGGCTCGACGCCTTCGAATGGAAGATCCCCTACGCCCAGCTCTCTGGACCCGTCGAAGACGGCACAGTGATCAGCGGTGCTGCCGCCTTGGCCGAATTGCCGCCGCTTGGACAGGGCGAGAAACACGCATCCTCCCTTCCGGCACGCAAGATCGACACGCTGCCGGAACAACCTGAGGCCGCAGCAGCCACGCCCAGCCAGCCATCCACATCGCCGAAGCCAGCACCGAAAAACCACGAGCCGGAGCCATTCTTCGGCGGCCCACCGGATGATCCGGGCGTGCGCGATGCCAGCCGTAGTTCGGACGAGAAAACCCGGCTCAACCTGTTTTAAGGACCATTCATGCTGGAGCGCCTCAATACCTTTTTCCAAAGCTTTATCGCTGGCGAACAGGACAATGAATTCGACGGCAACGACACGAGGGTGCTGATTGTCGCCCTGTGTTTCCAGGTGATGGAAGCCGACGGAACCATCAGTGCCGCCGAACGGAAAAGCTTGAAGAAAAGCATCAAGGCTCACTACGATTTGGACCGCAGCAAGATCGACGCCTTGCTGGAGGCCGGTCAGCAGGCGGAAAGCGAAGCGGTGGACTATTACCGCTTCACCTCGGAATTGAAGCGCCGTCTTGATGAAAACCAGCGGCTGGAACTGGTCAGCGTACTCTGGGACATCGTGTATGCCGATGGCATGCGCAACGAGATGGAAGATCATATCCTTTGGCGGGTCGCCGACCTGCTTGGCGTCTCGGACCGGGATCGAATTCTCGCCAGACAAAAGGCGGCGGAGCGGGCCGGACAAAATACGGATGGCCAGGCCGGAGATGAAGCAGTCGCCGGAGATGCGGATGCTTGATGATCCGACACGAATACGGCCTGCGCAGCGTCCTGTCCTAGTCGTCCTGCATCAGGAGCGATCAAGCGCCGGTCGTGTCGGCCAATTGCTGGTGGAAAAAGGCTTCCCCCTCGACATCCGTCGCCCGGCCCTTGGCGATCCCCTACCCGACTCGCTGAGCGGTCACAGCGGTGCCGTCGTGTTCGGCGGGCCGATGAGTGCCAATGATCCTGATCGTTTCGTGCATGACGAAATCGACTGGCTATCCGTGCCGCTCAAGGAGAATCGGCCCTATCTCGGCATTTGTCTCGGTGCGCAAATGCTGGCCCGGCATCTGGGCGCCAAGGTCAGGGGTCATGACCGGGAACTGGTCGAGATCGGCTGGTATCCGATCCAGCCGACCACCCATGGCCGCTTGCTGATGAAATGGCCGAAAATGGTCTATCATTTTCACCGCGAAGGTTTCGACCTGCCGCATGGCGCAACGTTGCTGGCCACCGGCGACGTCTATCCCAACCAGGCAATCCGCTACGGCGAAAAGGCCTTCGGCATCCAATTTCATGCAGAACTGACCCGAGCGATGATGCAGCGCTGGGTGGTGCATGGCGCGTCGCGCTTTTCCATGCCCAATGCCCAGGCTGGCCGCGACCATCTGGAAGGACGCATGCTGTTCGATGCCCCGCTCAAGGCCTGGCTGTCGGATTTTCTTGATCTGGTCTTTGCTGAGGAAGCTCAGTCCGCCAATCAGCGTCAAAAGACTGATAAAGAACCAGCCTGATCGTAATCAGGTCTTGTCCGGGGCTTCCAGCGTGTCGATGGTGCGCAGTTTCGGAAAGGTCAGCGCCCAGATGATCGAGACGGCCAGCGTTCCGACGCCGCCGACAACCACCGCTCCGACCGGTCCAATCAGATGGGCCATGGTACCGGCCCGAAACTCGCCCAGTTCGTTGGATGCGCCGATGAACACCGAATTGACGGCATTGACCCGGCCACGCACCTGATCCGGCGTCCAGAGCGCCAGCAGCGTTTCGCGCACATAGACCGAAATCATGTCGCCCGCACCAAGCACGGCAAGGGCTATGGCTGAAATCCACCAGACTTTGGAAACACCGAAAACAATCGTTGCGATGCCGAAAATCGCCACCCCGACGAACATCAGCAGTCCAGCCTTGTGGCGAATAGGAAAGGTCGCGAGGAAAGTTGCCATCAAGATCCCACCGATACCGGGAGCAGAGCGCAAAATTCCAAGCCCGAGAGGTCCCATGGTCAGGATGTCAGATGCATAGATCGGCATCAGCGCCAGCGCACCGCCCAACAGGACTGCGAAAAGATCCAGTGAAATTGCCCCCAAAACCACTTTCTCATGGCGGATGAACTTAAATCCAGCCAGCAGATACGTCAGGGTCTTTGGCTCATTGGATGTTTTTTTCGCAGACTTTGGCACCAATATAATAAACACCAGACCTGCTGCCATGAACGCAAGTGACACGCCATAAGCAACATTCGCCCCAAACCCATAAAGCAAACCGCCTGCGACCGGCCCCAGGATGGACGCTATCTGCCAGGAGGATGCATTCCAGGCAAAGGAATTGGCGAGGTCCTTTTCAGGCACCATATTGGCCGCCAGGGATTGCACTGCGGGGCCCATAAAAGCCCGCTCAATGCCAAAAATCGTCATGATGATCAAAACAGGAAGGGGCGCAAAAGCGCTGTTGATCGTCATAACCAACAACAGGGCGACACAGGCCGCGCTCACACCCAAACAAATTGCGACGATCATCCGTCGATTGAAATGGTCCGCGACCGTCCCCGTCACAAGCACCAGCAACAGCGCTGGAAGAAACTGCACCAGCCCGATCAGCCCGAGATAGAGCGCATTGCCAGTGACCTCATACATCTGCCAACCCACCGCCACGCTGACGATCTGCATGGCAAAAGCGGCCAGGAAGCGTGCGAAGAAGAATTTCGTATAGGCGGAATGGCGAAAGGCGGCGAAACGATCTTCGGACTGGGAAATGGACATCAGCTATTTTCCTGGCCGGATGGGTCCGGCATTCTCTGCGCAACTTGCGTTAAACATGAATGGCGATAGCTGGCAAGGCGACACTTGCCCGTTTCGGCCTCAATGTCTACATGTCTGTCAACTGACAAATGGAGACAGACATGCTTGCCCTGTTGCAGACGATTGATCTCGCCCTCAATCTTTATACCTGGATCCTGATCGCCAGCGCGATCTTCTCGTGGCTCTATGCCTTTAACGTGATCAATTCCAGCAACCGCTTCGTCAACCAGATCGGCCTGTTTCTGTTCAACGTCACGGAACCGGCGCTACGCCCCATCCGCCGTATCATGCCCAATCTTGGCGGCATCGACATTTCGCCGATCATCCTGCTGCTGATCATCTTCTTCATCCGCTCGCTGATGTGGAACACGATTGCCCCCATGCTGCTGTGAGCCATTGCTATCGGCGTTTCGATGATCACATCCGCCTTGCCGTCCGGCTGACGCCGAATGGCGGGCGCGACGGGATTGATGGTGTCGACGTCAATGCGAATGGCGAAGCCCACCTGAAAGTGCGGGTCAGCGACGTGCCGGAAAAGGGCCGTGCCAACAAGGCATTGATCGCCCTTCTGGCCAAGCGCCTCGGCATCGCTAAATCCGCCGTCAGCCTGATATCAGGAGATACCGCCAGACAAAAAATCCTCCGGATCGATGGCGACCCGGAGGATTTGATTGGTAGGCTGGAAACGATCACTGCCGCATGAGGCAAATCACGCTTCTTTCTTGGCGCGCTCAATCGATTCGACAATCAGCTTCTTGGCAACATTGACATCGCCCCAATCGCCGATCTTCACCCATTTGCCGGGCTCCAGATCCTTGTAATGCTCGAAGAAATGCTTGATTTGAGCCAGTGTGATTTCCGGCAGATCGGTATAATTCTGCACCTTGTCATAACGACGGGTCAGCTTGGGAACCGGCACGGCCAGGATCTTTTCGTCCATGCCGCCATCATCTTCCATCATCATCACGCCGATTGGGCGGACATTGATGACGCAGCCGGGCACCAGCGGACGGGTATTGCAGATCAACACGTCCAGCGGGTCGCCATCCAGGCACAGCGTATGCGGCACGAAACCGTAATTGCCGGGATAATGCATCGGCGTATAGAGAAAGCGGTCGACGATCAGCGTACCGGCTTCCTTGTCCATCTCATACTTGATCGGCTGGCCACCGACCGGCACCTCAACGATGACGTTGATATCTTCCGGCGGATTCTTGCCGATCGCAATCGCATCAATACGCATGTCTAACCCCATGGGATGGTTGAAATCCCGGGTGTCGTAAAGGGTTTCTTAAACCAAAGCAACCATTTGCGACAGGCGGCCCCAATAAAGGACGCAATCAAGGTAAACATTGCGGGCCTGCCACCAGAGCCGATCAGGCCCAGACAAAGCCTAGCTTTTTCAAACTGACAGCGTCGAAATCCTCCATGCCCTCCACACTGTCCGTGCCGCCATTCGAGCGGAAGAAATTGACGGCGCCCGCACAGTCCTCCAGGCACCAGACCACCAGTCCCCTGCAACCAAGCGATTTGAGCAGGCGGCGGCATTCGGTAAACAGCGTGAAACCCAGGCCAACGCCCTGGTATGCCGGCCGCATATAGATCTCGTAGATCTCGCCATCATAAGGAAGGCCCCTGGCCCGGTTGAGGCCGAGCGTCGCATATCCGGCAATCACCCCGCCGATATCGACCACCAGCACTGTCGCCGGTCCATTGGTGGCCTTGCGCCACCATGTCTCGCCACGGCGTTCCATCATCCGGATCAAAGCTTGATGCGGGATAAGACCGCTATAGGTGGACTGCCAGGCTTCCCGATGCGCCTCGGAAAGCGCTCTCCCATCATCCGGCGCAGCCGGACGTACATCAATCGATAACGTCTTCATAACGTCACTCTCATCCGACTGGGGTGATGACAATCAGTGCGGGATCATTCCCGCCAGCAAGTCCGCCCCCTCCCCGTACTTGCCTCATAGCCACAGCGGAGATTAACGCTTTCTTAAACAATCAGGCAAGAGTGGTCCTTGTAAAATTCCGAGGATCAGAATCGTCTTAAAGGCCTATGCACAAAAAAACCCCGGCCAACAGGCCGGGGTTGATGATCTCTCAGAAATGAAAGAGCAGAAGTGGCAATTAAGCCTGGGCGACGCGGGCCTTGCCGAAGCGCTTGCGGTCGTTGGCGTCCAGGTAGAACTTGCGCAGACGGATCGACTTCGGCGTCACTTCCATCAGCTCATCGTCCTGGATCCAGGAGAGCGCGCGGTCCAGCGTCATGCGGATCGGCGGGGTCAGCTTGACGGCTTCGTCCTTGCCGGCAGAGCGGATGTTGGTCAGCTGCTTGCCCTTGAGAACGTTGACTTCCAGATCGTTGTCGCGCGAGTGAATGCCGACGATCATGCCTGCATAAACCTTTTCGCCTGGCTCGATAATCATCGGGCCGCGATCTTCCAGGTTGAACATGGCGTAGGCCACGGCTTCACCGGACTGGTTGGACAACAGAACGCCGTTGTTACGGCCAGAGATTTCGCCCTTGAACGGCTGGTAGTTATGGAACAGGCGGTTCATGATCGCCGTACCACGGGTATCCGTCAGCAGTTCCGACTGGTAGCCGATCAGGCCACGGGTGGGCGCATAGAACACCAGACGAACGCGATTGCCGCCGGAAGGCCGCAGCTCGGTCATTTCAGCCTTGCGCTCGGACATTTTCTGCACGACGACGCCGGAATGCTCTTCATCAACGTCGATAACGACTTCTTCGATCGGCTCCATCAGGGTGCCGTTCTCGTCCTTGTGCATCACGACGCGCGGACGCGACACGGCCAGCTCGAAGCCTTCGCGGCGCATGGTTTCGATCAGAACGGCCAGCTGCAATTCGCCGCGGCCAGACACGAAGAACGAATCCTTGCCTTCCGATTCTTCAATCTTCAGGGCAACGTTGCCTTCGGCTTCCTTGAACAGGCGGTCACGGATAACGCGGCTCGTGACCTTGTCGCCTTCGGTGCCAGCCAGCGGGCTGTCATTGACCAGGAAAGACATGGTGACGGTCGGCGGATCGATTGGCTGGGCTTCCAGCGCTTCGGTCACGGACGGATCGCAGAATGTATCGGCAACCGTACCCTTGGACAGACCGGCAATCGCCACGATGTCGCCAGCATGGGCTTCATCAATCGCGGTGCGCTCGATGCCGCGGAACGCGAGAATCTTGGAAATACGGCCGGTTTCGATGACCTTGCCGTCCTGGCTCAGAACCTTGACCGACTGGTTCGGCTTGATCGAGCCGGAATGGATACGGCCGGTGATGACGCGGCCAAGGAAGGGGTTGGCTTCCAGCAGCGTGCCGATCATGCGGAACGCGCCGTCTTCGTCACCAACGCTTGGCTCAGGAACATGCTGCAAAACGAGGTCCAGCAACGGGGCAAGGCCCTGATCCTTCGGGCCTTCAGGGGCGATATTCATCCAGCCATCACGACCGGAACCGTAGAGGATTGGGAAGTCGAGCTGCTCATCGGTGGCGTCGAGGCTGGCGAACAGGTCGAAGACTTCGTTGATAACTTCTTCATGGCGGCCATCGGGACGGTCGATCTTGTTGATCGCAACGATTGGGCGAAGACCAACCTTGAGTGCCTTGCCGACCACGAATTTGGTCTGCGGCATCGGGCCTTCCGAGGAGTCGACGAGAACGATAGCACCGTCCACCATCGACAGGATACGCTCGACTTCGCCGCCGAAGTCGGCGTGGCCGGGGGTATCGACGATGTTGACGCGAACGCCCTTCCATTCAACCGAGGTTGCCTTGGCGAGAATGGTGATGCCGCGCTCTTTTTCCAGATCGTTGCTGTCCATGACGCGCTCTGCAACGCGCTGGTTTTCGCGGAACGAACCGGACTGTTTCAGAAGTTCGTCAACGAGGGTAGTTTTCCCATGGTCAACGTGCGCGATGATCGCGATATTGCGAATCTTCATGATTAGGATCTCTGATGGCTCTGGCGCGAAGTCCATGCCGGTGCCGTTGATGAAACCAAAGACCGCGCCTGTTACTTTGGGGCGCTCATACCCTGTTTTTTGCATTTGCGAAAGAGGCAAAGCGTCTTGATGACGCTCTGCCGCATTTTCACCGCAGAATCAGGCGCTGCGCACCGGATCGAGCACGACCTTGTAAAGCTCATTATCGTCCCGGTCCATCAGCCGCACGCTGAGTTGTTCGCTCACGCCATCGACATCGACGATGCCGAAGAACTGAAGCCCCGCGGATGGCGGCAGGTTCTGGCCCTGCTCTGCCGTCGGTGCCTTGACGAATTTAAGCTCCGGCCCGAATGTCATATCGAGATCACTCGGTCCGAACGTGCCCGCATGCAGGGGACCGGAGACAAACTCCCAGAACGGGTCAAAATCCTGGAAAGCCGCCTTGTAGGGATTGTAATAATGGGCAGCGGTATAATGCACATCCGCTGTCAGCCAGACGGTGTTGCGGATGCCTGTCATCTTCATATGCCGCAGCAGTTCGGCAATTTCCAGCTCGCGGCCACGCGGCTCGCCATTATGGCCCTGGGCCACGGCTTCCGTGCCTTTCTTGTTGAGAAAGTCGTCCCAGACGATCAGGCCCAAAGGCATGTCGGCGGCGATAATCTTCCAGGTCGCCTTGGAATTGGTCAGCTCCCGCTTCAGCCAGGCCACTTGCTCGGCCCCGAGGATGCGCGATTCCGGCGTCTGGACCGTTTCCATGCCGTCGTGATTGGAACCACGATAGCTACGCATATCGAGGAAAAACACATCGACCAGCGGACCGTGGGAAATCTTGCGATAAACCCGGCCCGGCTCGGCAGGCGTGTAGCGGATCGGCGTCATTTCATGGAAGGCACGGGCGGCACGCGCCGACAGAAGAGCGATGGATTTTTCGCTATAGCGATTGTCGGCGGTCAAATCCTTGCCCGACGACCAGTTGTTCAGCACTTCATGATCGTCCCACTGGTAATGGGTTGGACAAATCGCCGACAGTTCCAGCAAGTTCTTGTCCATCATATTGTATTTCCACTGGCCGCGATATTCGTCCAGCGTTTCGGCCACCTTGCGCTTTTCATCAGTGACCACGACATTTTTCCATTTGGTGCCGTCCTTCAGATCGACCTCTTCCTTGAGGGGACCATCCGCATAAATGGTGTCGCCGGAATGCAGGAAGAAGTCCGGCTGATGCTTGGCCATCGTGGCATAGGTCTTCATGCCGGTTTCATCGATGCCCCAGCCCTGGCCCACCGTGTCGCCCGACCAGACGAATCGGACATTGCGCCTGGAGGCGGGTGCGGTGCGGAACCGTCCGGTAATCGGCTCGGAAACACTGTTGATATGGGAAAGATCAGCAGCCGTGAACCGATAGAAAATCTCCTGGTCGGCAGGCAGGTCGGCCAGCAGCCGCTTCACGGCATAATCGCTGTCCGGCAGGGCATTGAGGGCGGTGAGACGCACCGGATTGGCAAAGCTTTCGGTGGTGGAATATTCCATCATGATCCGCGAAGGGCGGTCTACCCGCGTCCAGATCATCCCGGAATTCAAATCGACATCACCGGATTGGACGCCGTGGGTGAAAACAGGGCGGTCCGCCGCCCGGGCATAAAACGGCAGCGCCAGGCCGGACCCGGCAGCAAGCCCGGCAGCACTGGTGCCGAGCAGAAACGAACGGCGGCTCAGCGCCTTGAAGGATGTGGACATCAAACCTCTCCTTGGAAAACGACGCCGGTTGCATCGAACCGACGTCGGAGCCAAACAGAGAGACATGTCATGCGCTTAACTGCACCGTGACAGTTTCGTTAAATTTCCTGCAACAGCAGCCGAAGGGCTTATGCCGCAAGCCCGCGCTTCTTCAACATCGCTTCCGGGCTCGGCAACCGACCACGGAAGGCCTTGTAGGTTTCTTCCGGGTCCACTGCACCGCCGATGGCGTAGATATTGTCCTTCAGGCGCTCGGCCATATCAGGATCGAAGGCATTGCCGGTTTCCTCGAAAGCCTCGAAGGCGTCGGCATCCAGCACTTCCGACCACATGTAGGAATAATAGCCAGCCGAATAGCCATCGCCGGAAAACACATGCTGGAAATGCGGCGTGGCATGACGCATGACGATGGAGGACGGCATGCCGATGTTTTGGAGAATCTCGGCCTGCACCGCCATCGGATCGGCCACTCGATCCTCCCGGGTGTGAAACGCCATATCGACCAGCGCCGAAGAGGTGAATTCGACCGTATCGAACCCGGCATTGAAGGTCTGTGCTGCCAGAACCTTGTCGAGCAAGGCCTGTGGCATGGCCTCACCGGTCTGGTAATGCACGGCATAGGTTTTCAGGATATCCGGCACCGTCAGCCAATGTTCATAGAGCTGCGAGGGCAGTTCCACAAAATCACGCGATACGGCGGTACCCGACACGGACGGATAGGTCACGTCCGACAGCATCCCATGCAGGGCATGGCCGAATTCGTGAAACAGCGTGCGGGCATCGTCCAGCGACAGCAGAGCTGGCTTGCCATCGGCAGGCTTGGCGAAATTGCAGACATTGTAGATGATCGGCAATTCGCCCTGCGCACCGTTCTTCAGCGGCAGCTTGTGCTGCGATTGGAAGGAACTCATCCAGGCACCGGAGCGCTTCGAGGACCGGGCGAAATAATCGCCAAGGAACAGCGCCTTCAACGTGCCATCGGCCTGGCGGATTTCAAACACCCGCACATCCGGGTGATAGCCCTTCACATCTTTCAGTGGAACAGCAGTGATGCCGAACAGCTTTTGCGCCACGGCAAAGCAGGCTTCGATAATTTTTTCCAGTTGCAGATAGGGCTTCAGTTCAGCTTCCGAAAAATTGAACCGGTCGGAGCGCAGCTTCTCGGCATAGAAACGCCAATCCCATGGCGCAACAGCGTGGTTCTTGCCATCCTTGGCAATCAGCTCCGCCAATTCCTGCTCTTCGATGGCCGCCTGGGCGACAGCGCGTTCCCAGACCTGCATCAGCAGGCCGTTGACCGCTTCCGGGGTCTTGGCCATGGTATTGTCGAGCTTCAGGGCGGCAAAATTCTTATAGCCCAACAGCTTGGCCTTTTCCGCCCGAAGCGTCAGGGTTTCGGTGACGATGGCGCGGTTGTCACGTTCACCACCGTTTTCACCACGCGCCACCCAGGCCTTGAAGGCTGTTTCGCGCAGGTCCCGTCGTTCGGAAAAGGTCAGGAAGGGGACGATGACCGAGCGCGACAGCGTCACGGCATAGGCTTCCCCCTTGCCACGGGCTTGCGCGGCAGAGGCCATCGCATCCTTCAGAAAATCGGGAATGCCCGCCAGCTCGTCATCGCTGGTCAGCGGCAATGCCCAATCGGTCTCATCGCCCAGCACATTCTGGCCGAAATTGGCGCCAAGGCTGGCCAGCCGCTCATTGATCGCCGCCAACCGCTCCTGTTCGGGCTTGGCGAGCTTGGCACCAGCCTTGACGAAGCCTTTCCAGTGCCGCTCCAGCACCCGGGTCTGCTCCAGCGTCAGGCCCAGGCTGTCGCGCTTTTCCCACAAGGCATCGACGCGGGCAAACAGCGCCGCATTCATGCTGATCTTTGAATAGTGGCGCGACATTTTCGGTGCAATTTCGCGCTCCAGCGCCTGGATGACCTTATTGGTATCGGCACCGGCCTTGTTCCAGAACAGCGCCGAGACCCGCGACAGGCCATCCCCGGCGATCTCCAGCGCAACGATGGTGTTGTCGAATGTCGGCTCTGACGGATAATGGGCGATGGTGTCGATATCAGCGTCGTGTTCAGCCAGCGCCATGTCGAAAGCCGGGGCAAAATCCTCATCGGCGATGGCGGTGAAATTCGGCAGGCCATGCGGCCCATTCCATTCGGTGACGGTGGCAAAGGCGCCGTTGGGGCCAAGATTACGGTCTGGAGATGTCATCACGAAGCAATCCTTCTCATCAATGACAAAGATATAGGCGATCACTCCCGCTATTGTCACCCCTATGCCACCCCTCTGTTGCGCGGGTGTGGGCATCAATGGGATCGCCGATGGCAATGACCGCAGCGGTCTGAAGAATTTTTCATTTCAATTGTACCCCGGCTGGCTTAGCAATGACCCATGCCCGTTGAATATGCCCCCGCCCCATGACGAGATCCGCCACCCCGCCGTCCCGGATGAGCGAGAACCGCACCTCCCTGCTTGGTGCGCTGTTGACCATGATCGGGCCGCTGTCCATGGCGATCTACACGCCCGCCATGCCGCAATTGGTCCATGCCTTTTCCACCACGGATGCGGCCATCAAACTTAGCCTGTCACTCTATTTCGCGGGTTTTGCCTGCGCGCAATTGCTGTCCGGCCCGTGTTCGGATGCGTTCGGACGACGCCATGCAACGCTGGGCTTTCTTGGCATCTACCTCCTCGGCAGCCTGGCCGCCGCCTTTGCGCCCTCTGTCGAGTTGCTGCTGGCCGGGCGCATCATTCAGGGCATCGGCGCATCCGTCGGGGTCACGGTGTCGCGCGCCATGGTCCGCGACCAGTTCGTCGGGGAGCAGGCGTCGCGGATCGTCAATATGATCGGCATTATGCTGGCCATCGGACCCGCCATGGGGCCGACCGTCGGCGGATTGGCGCTTGTCGCCTTCGGCTGGCAATCGGTGTTTCTGCTGATGGTCGGGTTCGGGGCGATCAGTATCGTCACGGTCGCTATGCTAATGGCGGAAACGGCGGTGCCGGACCGGCAGATGATCCGCCCGGCACGGCTCATCGCCTCTTACGCAACCCTGATTGCCGACCGGCGGGTGCTATGCTCGGCCCTGGTTCTGGGCGGCTGTGTCGGCGCGCTTTATGCGCAATCGACCATGCTACCTTTCGTTTTGATCAACAAGGTCGGGTTGTCGCCAGCGCAATTCGGCCTTGGCATGTTGATGCAGACCGGCTCCTATTTCGCCGGTTCAGTGGCGCTGCGGCTGGTATCGAGCCGTTTGCGGCCCGGTCAGGCGCTGCGCTTCGGGCTGACGCTGGCTGGTTACGGCGGATTGCTGATCTTTTTGTCCACCCATCTGCTGACCCCGACTTATCTGTCCATCATGGGACCGGTCGCCGTCTGCTCTTTCGGCATGGCCTTCGTCATTCCCGACATCTCCACCGCAGGTCTGTTGCCACATCCAAAACTGGCGGGGTCGGCGGCGGCCCTGATGGGGTTCGTGCAGATGAGCTGCGGTTTCCTGGGCGGGCTTGCCGCTTCCTGGCTCGGCGATCCGCTCACCGCCTTCGGCACCATCATTCCGCTGATGGAATGGATGGCGATTGTCGCCTATGTCGGCTTCCTTCACGCATGGAAACAGGTCCAATAAAAAACCGCCGCCAGTTTCCCGGCGGCGGTTTCAAATCTTTCAAAGCGAATATTTACTTGCCGAGGTTGCGCTTGGCCAGCGTGCGCAGACGGAGTGCATTGAGCTTGATGAAGCCCGCTGCATCCTTCTGGTCATAGGCGCCCTGGTCGTCTTCGAAGGTGACGAGCTGGTCGGAATAGAGCGACTTTGGCGATTCGCGGCCGATGACCATGACATTGCCCTTGTAGAGCTTCAGCGTCACTTCGCCTTCGACATGTTCCTGGCTCTTGTCGATCATCGCCTGCAACATTTCCCGCTCCGGCGAGAACCAGAAGCCGTAATAGATCAGCTCAGCATAACGCGGCATCAGCTCATCCTTGAGATGGGCAGCGCCACGATCCAGCGTGATCGATTCGATAGCGCGGTGGGCCGTCAACAGGATGGTGCCGCCGGGGGTTTCGTAAACGCCACGGCTCTTCATGCCGACGAAGCGGTTTTCAACCAGGTCCAGACGGCCAATGCCGTTGTCACGGCCATAGGTGTTGAGTTCGGCCAGCAGCGTCGCCGGGCTCATCCGCACGCCGTTGATCGACACGGCATCGCCCTTTTCAAAACCGACCTTGATGACGGTCGCCTTATCGGGAGCGGCTTCCGGCGAAATCGTGCGCATATGCACATATTCCGGCGCTTCCTGGGACGGGTCTTCCAGAACCTTGCCCTCGGAAGAGGAATGCAACAGGTTGGCATCGACGGAGAACGGCGCTTCACCCTTCTTATCCTTGGCGACCGGGATTTGGTTTGCTTCAGCAAAGGCCAGCAAATCGGTGCGGCTCTTGAAAGCCCAATCGCGCCAAGGGGCGATGATCTTGATATCAGGGTTCAGCGCGTAGGCCGAAAGCTCGAAGCGGACCTGGTCATTGCCCTTGCCGGTCGCGCCATGAGCGATAGCATCGGCGCCGGTCTTCTTGGCAATCTCGATCAGATGCTTGGAAATCAGCGGGCGGGCAATCGACGTGCCGAGCAGGTAGACGCCTTCATAGACGGCATTGGCGCGGAACATCGGGAAGACGAAATCGCGGACGAATTCCTCGCGGACATCCTCGATGAAGATTTCCTTGATGCCCAGCATTTCCGCTTTCTTGCGGGCCGGTTCCAGTTCTTCGCCCTGGCCGAGATCGGCAGTGAAGGTCACGACTTCAGCACCGAGTTCGGTCTGGAGCCATTTCAGGATGATCGAGGTATCGAGACCGCCGGAATAGGCGAGAACGACCTTTTTGACGTCTTTCGGAAGTACCATGAGTGCGAAGTCCGTGTGTCTGGGCGAGGCCACTGAACCGGGCCTCCTCGGGTTGGAGGCACTTTTAGCCGGATTGGCGCGCCATGCAAGGGTGAAGCCACCGGACATTGTCGATGCGGGTAGAGGAAAGGCAGGAGGCAGATCAAAAAACCGGGCGTGATTTGACTTGGAGGCCCTCTGTCCCATATGCCGAATGTCGTGAATGCGACAATTCCACGGGTAGATTCAAGCATTTCAGCCAGGAATTGCATAGAAACGATAGAATTGGAAAGGTTCATGCTCTTCCAGCATGGGCCTTTCCGAGCCATCAAAGGAGCAAGACATGACCGACATTCAATCGGTAATTGCCAAGGGCAAGGTCGCGGTCGTCACCGGGGCAGCCTCAGGCATCGGCCTTGCCGCCGCCAAGGCTTTCGCCAGCCAGGGCATGTGCGTCGTGCTCGCCGATCTCGGTGGGGACGCGCTTGCCAATGCACGCAGCGAAGTCGCAACAGTCTCGGAAAATCCCGAGAGCGATATCGTCGCCATCGAGACAGATGTCAGCAAGCTGGATGAGTTGGAAGCCCTGGAGCGCGCCGTGCTTCAACGCTTCGGGCGCGTCCACCTGCTGATGAACAATGCTGGCATCCAGCCAGGCAGCAGCCTGTTCGGGCCACAGGTCAACTGGGACAACGTGTTTGCCGTCAACCTGATGGGCGTCATCCATGGCACCAGGGTATTCGGGCCTGATATGATCGCCCACAGGGACCCGGCCATCATCATCAATACCGGCTCCAAGCAGGGCATCACCACCCCGCCGGGCGATCCCGCCTATAATGTTGCCAAAGCAGGCGTCAAAGCGTTCACCGAGGCCTTGCAGCATGAACTGCGCAACACGCCGGACTGTAATGTCAGCGCCCATCTGCTGATCCCCGGCTTCGTCTTCACCGGTCTCACGGCTGGCGAGCGGACGACAAAGCCCGACGCGGCCTGGACGCCGGAACAGACGGTGGATTTCATGCTGGACAGCCTCAAACGCGGCGATTTCTACATTCTCTGCCCTGACAACGATGTCGCACGGGCGACGGATGAGAAGCGTATCGCCTGGGCTGCCGGTGACATCATCGAAAACCGTCCACCGCTGTCACGCTGGCACCCGGATTATGAAGAGGCCTTCAAGACACATCTGAAAGGCTGAATGGCCTTTATATGTTAAGCGTCAGGCTGTGACAGGTGGCTCTCGACATCTGCCACGGCCTGGCTAAATTTACGAGAATTCTATTTAAATTTCTCGTTATGCGTGCATAAATATCTCCATTCTTATGGAGGTGTTTCATGACAATTTTTTACGCCTGGGTTAATCCCGCATTTTTCGAAGGCAATCCTCTCGATCACACCTGGGTCACGACCTATGACAACAGGGTTACCCCCTATGCGACAATCGATGCAGTGACACAGGCCGGACAAACCTATTGGTATTGCTGGGGTGATTTTCACGCCACCGGCTCCACCGATGATTATCCAAACGGCCTGCTTGCCCAGCAGGACGGCAACACCGCTGTTGCCACCTGCCTTGTCGAACCCAATGTCGAGGGATCGCTTTCCAATTCGCCCCCGAACGGAACCATTCTGGTCTATGGTGTGAATGGCGTTTGCCATCAGATTGCCAACCAGGTGCTGTATGCGACGAAAACGGCAACGACAGCGCCTTTGACGGTCAAGGGCGCCGCCGGATATGCCTTGAGTACCTTTCTCTATGGTACCTATGGCACCCGTAAAGCCGCATGGGCAAAGAAGATCGCCACCTGCACAGCGGGTGAGACCAGCGGAGCGATCCGGGAAGAGGATGCGATGAGCGACCTGCCAGATGATTTTCTCGACCATGCCCGCCAGACACTCGGCGACCAGCCCGAAAAACTGCAAAAGCTGCTGGACTTGCGAGACACGGTCGCATCCTACATGGCAATGGACCTGCCAGGCACGGCAGCGCCTTCGATTGAGCTGATCAACGCGCGTAACCAGCACATGTTGGATCAGGCCGCGGACCTTCTCGGAGCAACCGATTTTGAAAAAGTCTTCGGCATTAACCCCGAAAAACGGGTGAAACTGGTTCATCCATCACAGCTGGACCCCACCAGAGAGCAAAAATAAGCCTCGCATCCGCTTGCTGAAAAGGGAGCGCGGATCGTAACATGACCCGCGAACCCTCTTCATATGCTATGCGAGATAGTCATGACCTTCATTCCGGGCCTACCGACCCTTCTAGCCTTCACAGCCGCCTGCCTGTTGCTGGCGGCGACGCCGGGGCCGGATATGACACTCTCGATCAGCCGTGCGTTGCGCGATGGCAAGGCGGCGGGTCTTGCCGTGCTGATCGGCACCAATCTCGGGATTGCGGTCCATACGATGCTGGTGGCTTTCGGGGTCTCGGCCCTGATCGTCGCTTCACCGACGGCCTTTCTGATCCTGAAAAGCGGTGGAGCGGCTTATCTGGCCTGGCTCGCCTTCCAGGCAATCCGCCACGGCTCAAAATTCGTCGCCACGCCTGAAGCGGGCGCAAAGGGCAGCGTGAAGGCGGCGTTTCTCAACGGAATCTGGGTCAATCTGCTCAATCCGAAGGTCATCATTTTCTTCATGACCTTCCTGCCGCAATTCGTCACCGCCCATGACCCTGATGTCACCGGCAAGCTGATCTTCCTCGGTTTCTGGTTCATGCTGGTATCGCTCCCGGTCACGGTCGCCATCGTGCTGGCCGCCGACAAACTGGCTGGCTGGCTGCAACGCAATCCGAAAGTGCTGAGGGGAATGGATTACACCTTTGCAGGCGTGTTTTCAGTCTTTGCCGCCAAGATCCTCATGACCCAGGCGCGATGACATAGGCCGCGACAACAGGGGCCGGGATTATAAAAGCCCGATAACGCAGATCAATGAACGTGTTTGCGCGATTTTTCCGCGTCAATACGATCCTTGCGGGTGATGAAGAGCATGAAAAAGCCAATCATCAATCCACCGACGGGCATGATCAACATTGTCAGAAATTGCTCTGTGCTCATGGCTTCAGACCTTTCAATATCTTCCGCGCTAACAAATGTAATGCCACAGACGCTAAAATGCAAATGGAACAGACAAGAGCGAGATTTCCGTTCGGACCATGGCCGCTATTGACCGTCGAGATCACGGGCGCAAAACCGCCAACGGCAAAAATCGCGATAGCAACGCCATTGATATAGGTTGCCGTTAGCTTGGTTCGTTCATTGCGAACGGCAATTTCCATCAATCGTCCTCACCTTAATCATCCTCGCCATGGCCAACGATCATCATCGCCTCATAGGCCAGACGCTCGGTCTTGCGCATCCGTTCCGATTCCGACTTCAACTGTCCGCAAGCAGCCAGAATATCGCGGCCGCGCGGCGTGCGGATCGGTGAGGCATAGCCTGCCGAATTGATGAAATCGGCAAATTTCATGATCTGGTCCCAGTCGGAACACTGGTAGTTGGTGCCCGGCCAGGGATTGAAGGGAATGAGATTGATCTTGGACGGAATGCCCTTCAACAGCTGAATCAGGCCCTTGGCATCCTCAAGACTGTCGTTGACATCCTTCAGCATCACATATTCGAAGGTAATGCGCCGGGCATTGGACAGGCCCGGATAATTGCGACAGGCTTCGATCAGGTCCTTCAGCGGATATTTCTTGTTGATCGGCACCAGCAGGTCGCGCAATTCGTCACGCACCGCATGCAGTGAAATCGCCAGCATCACGCCGATTTCATCGCCGGTGCGGTAGATTTCCGGCACGACGCCGGAGGTCGAAAGCGTGATGCGGCGCTTGGAAAGCGACAACCCATCGCCATCCGAGGCAATCAGCAGCGCCTTTTTCACTTCCTCGAAATTATAAAGCGGCTCGCCCATGCCCATCATCACCATATTGGTGATCTTGCGGCCCTCATTCGGCACCATCGCGCCGACAGGCGCATCGCGGTCGGGAAAATCGCCCAGCCGGTCGCGGGCCAGCAACAGTTGCGACAGCACTTCTTCCGCCGTCAGGTTGCGCACCAGCTTTTGCGTACCGGTGTGACAGAAGGTGCAGGTCAGCGTGCAGCCCACCTGGCTGGAAACGCAGAGCGTCCCCCGGCCCTCTTCCGGAATATAGACGCATTCCACCTCCACCGGACGCCCGGCACCGCGCGGCGGATAGCGCAGCAACCACTTGCGGGTGCCGTCATTGGAGACCTGTTCCTCAACGATTTCAGGCCGGGCAATGGTGAAATGCGCCTTGAGCTTCTCGCGCATGTCCTTGGCGACATTGGTCATCTGGTCGAAATCGGAGACGCCGCGCACATAGATCCAGTTCCACAACTGGGCGACGCGCATCCGCACCTGCTTGTCGGCCACGCCGATCTCGCGCAGCATCTCGCCCATTTCCTCACGGGTCTGGCCGATCAGGGTCGGCTTGGTAGCGCCTGTCATGGCGGCGGGCCGCGCCTGGGGCGTCCGCTCAATGATAATTTCCGTGGCAGCCATCGCTTAACCTCATCAAAACCAAGTGATCGACAGCCTAGCAGCCATAAAATGACGCGGGCCTTCGCACTCTATTTTTCAACTTTGCTGTGTGCAAGAAATCGATAACGCCCCATCATCAGCAGACAACGGCGCGGCAGCCTTCAAGACCGCATTTGCCGGGCCTTTATCATCAAAATGCCGCGACGTCATCCCAAAACGCAAAAAGGCCGGGAGACCCGGCCTTCGTCGCATCATGAAGCAAATATTATTTGCACTTTTCAATGCGTTTCAAGGCATCGGAAATACCCTGAAGCGAATAGGCGTAATTGGTTGGCGTGCCACGACCGGAAACGGCCTGGACGCTCATGGTCTTGCCGACCTTCATCGCGGCGACCAAAGCTGGCTCTTCCGCGGCGTTTTCCACCCAGGCAGCACTGTCTTTGGTAAACATCGTAAAGCTCTTGGCGTCGATCTTCACCGTCACCTTGGAACCGGTCTTCAGCGTGTAGCCCATCATCGCCTGCGGCTCGTAGGAAATGTTCTGGCCGGGACGCTGCGAGACGATGAAGAAAATATCGCCGTGATTGACAGAGGGCGGTTCCTTCGTGGTCGGCACCGACAGCACATAGCAGACCGTGCTATTGCCGGACTTGTAGGAATAAGCACCCCAAGCCTTGAACTGCTCGATCCGCGTCGGGCTTGGCGATTGCGCTGCGGCCACATCAGCGAATGCCAGCATGATTGCGACTGCGGTTGCGATTCTTTTTACAAACATTTTCTTCCTGCCGCTTTTTCGTCGGACGCCAAGACAAACAGTCTCGTGTCCAGCCTCGAAACCTCATTCAATTTGACTTAATTTTGGTTACCAAACCGTCAACGAGACATGAAATGCACAGCTTATAGCCGACAAATCCATGCTTCCAGTCAGTCCTTTTCCGAAAATGGTACAGATTGAAGGCACCGGCAGATCAACCGGCCCTCTGGTAGAACACAAGGAATCAGGCAGGAATTGGACTATGGCGCAAGAGACTGGCGCCATAGTTGAAAATGTCGCAATCAGCCCCGCTCAGCCTGCCCATGTGGTGCGCTTTTTTCCCCACCTTGCACCGGATCGCCGTCATCGGCCAAAACGGCATCGGCTGCATCGTAATGACGTTCCTTGATGTGGCCGTTGATCATCGCCAGCGCAGTCGTCAGCACGGCAATGTCGTCGGTAAAGCCGACAAAGGCCAGCATGTCGGGAATGGCATCAAACGGCAGGACGAAATAGCCAAGCGCCGCCAGCAGGATGCCCCGCACCCTAAGCGGCGTCTGCCGATCCGTCGCGCAGTAGAAGGCGGCAATCACATCCCGGGAAAACGGGATGTGGCGAATGGCTTTGCGCATCTTCGGCCAGAAGGTGCGGCTCAGCTTTTGCTCCTGCTTTTGCTGTTCGGCTTCATCGCCCGGCAGAAGAATTTCACCAATCTTCACATCGTCCAGTTTCGCCTCGACCATGACCTGCCTCTTTCTCACTCTCCAACGTGGGTTGTGGACCCTGATATGGGAATGGCGAGTGTTTCTGTCAAACGCGCCGCTTTGCGACCTGGTCCATGGCAGCTGCCAGCTTCAGATCATGCCCGGTCAATCCACCGACATCATGGGTGGTCAACCGCACATCGACACGCCTGTAAACATTGAACCATTCCGGATGATGGCCCATTTTTTCGGCAATGATGGCGCATTCCGTCATGAAGCCGAAGGCTTGGGCAAAATCGTCGAAGGAAAATTCCTTGGTGATCGCGTCGCCCTGTTCAGACAGGCTCCACCCATCCAGGTCGCGCAGAGCGCCGGGAATCGCCTCCGGCGCAAGTCGTTCATATCGCATGATCAATTCCAATCTGACCGCCGCAGCATATCACTCGCCCACATGACGAGGAGCGCTCGTGAGACAAGCCATTCGAGCGCAAAAAGTTCCTTTGAAGTCCGTTTTCAGATTGGGCTTATCCGTTCAGCGAATGCTCGGCATGTTCTGAAAAACTGACCTCTGAGCGCTCTTCATAGAGGGGGAAGATTTCCTCCTTCAGATAAGGGCCACCCCCCACCGATTCCTTGGAGGACATCAGCACGAATCTTGGAACGAAAAAGGGCGCGGTCTGGAAATTACCGCGCCCTGATAAATAATGAACAACGTCATCCAGTCTCGATGACTTCAGCCGCGCCAGTGTCACATGCGGCATAAACTTTCGGGGGTCGGGTGGCAGCCCCACGCGTTGGCAGATCCGCTCTATTTCGCCCTGAAGCGCCGTCATCTGCGGATGTGGCGTAACACCTGCCCAGATGGAATGCGGTTTCTTCGACCCGAAGGACCCGATGCCGTTCAGACTGAGCTGGAATTCCGGCCGGTCGATGCGATCCAGCCTATCGACGATCTCATCGGCGGTTCGCCCGTCGATATCGCCTATGAACCGAAGGGTGATGTGGTAATTTTCCACATCGATCCATCGGGCTCCCGGAAGCCCGCCGCGCAGCAAAGACAGGCTCAAGGCCACGTTGCGCGGAATTTCGAGGGCAGTGAACAATCTCGGCATGGAGAGCTCCCCGAATCTTTTGCAGATGCTAACAACGAATCATGCTTGCAAAGGGTAAGCAAGTCGTTAATTGACCTTATCCTCCAAACCTTTCGCGAAACTCTGGACGGCGGGCAGCATATGCTCGACCATCACCCCCACGCCCTTGGCGTTGGGATGCATGCCATCGCCCAGTTTCAACGTGGCATCAGTCACGACGCCCTCAAGGATAAAGGGATAGAGCGGAATTTTATATTTTTCAGCCAGGCGCTGATAGATCGGATTGAACCTTTTGGCGTAATCTGCGCCCATATTGGGTGGCGCGATCATGCCCACCAGCAGCACGCCAATCTTGCGGGCCTGCAATTTTTCGATGATCGCAGATAAGTTCTTTTCGCTCTCTTCCGGCGCGATACCGCGCAGCGCATCATTGGCGCCAAGCTCCAGGATAACGCCCTGCGTACCGTCAGGCACCGACCAGTCAACGCGCGCCAGCCCGCCTTCCGTGGTATCGCCGGACACGCCAGCATTGCCGATGCTGACATTCATACCCTTGTCATGCAGGGCTTTTTCCAGCTGGCTCGTCAAGGCCTCGTCGCCCTGAAGCTGATAGCCGGCCATCAGGCTGTCGCCGAGCCCGATCAATTGTACTTGCGCTTCCGCCACCGGCGTATCCCCCGTTGCATCCTCTGGCATGGACTGGTCCGCGGGAGGCTGGTCAGGCATGGACTGTTCCGCTGGCTGGCCTTGCGGAGCCTGTTCCTGAGCGCCGCTCGGCAGGGCAAAACTACCGCCTGCGAGCAGGCTAGCCACCACTATGACGGCGAATTGAAGGGGGACAGGTTTAAAACCCATGATGGCTTTCCTAAATTCGCGTAGACGATCATGATGCCCGACCGGACATCGCCAAGGCGTTAAAGCCCTTGAACCTCATATAGGACGAAAACCGCGTGAGACAAACCATCATTCAGCTCAGAAAAGCCGATCTCACCCTTGGCAATGCCGCAGCCTCGGTCCACGTCCTCAAGGGTATGGACCTGGATATTTCAGAAGGCGAATCAATCGGCATCGTCGGTCCATCCGGTTCGGGCAAATCGACGCTGCTGATGGTGCTGGCCGGGCTGGAACGGCTGGACAGCGGCGAAATCCACATCAACGGCACCGCGCTGCATGGCTTGAGCGAAGATGCGCTCGCCGATTTTCGCGGCCGCAATATCGGCATCGTCTTTCAGTCTTTCCACCTGATCGCCAATATGACGGCGCTGGAAAATGTCGCCGTGCCGCTGGAACTGGCCAATATCAAAAATCCTTTCGACATTGCCGCCCGGGAATTGCGCGCCGTCGGCCTAGGCGAGCGGCTCAGCCATTATCCCGGCCAATTGTCTGGCGGCGAACAGCAGCGGGTCGCCATTGCCCGCGCCCTTGCCCCCTCGCCCGCCGTGGTGATTGCCGATGAGCCGACCGGCAACCTGGATGGCGCGACCGGACGCCAGATTGCCGATCTTCTGTTTGCCAAACAGGCCGAGCGAAAGACCACATTGGTTCTTGTCACCCACGATACCGCGCTGGCCGGTCGCTGCTCAAGACAGGTCCGCGTCCGCTCAGGCCAGATCGAGTCGGGCGATGAAGCGGGCAAAACACTTGCCGACGAGACCGTTTCGGCATGAGCGGATTTTTGCAACGTCTCAGAACCGCCTTGCGTCTCAGCGCCCGCGAAATGCGCGGCGGGTTTGGCGGATTTTATATTTTCCTGGCATGCATTGCCCTCGGCACGGCAGCGATTGCCGCCGTCAATTCCGTCTCCACATCGATTACCCGGTCCATCGCCAGCCAGGGGCAATCGCTTTTGGGCGGCGACATCCGGTTTGAGCTGAACAACCGGGAGGCCAATGCGGCGGAGAGTGCCTTCCTCCAGGGGCTCGGCACCGTCTCAGCCTCCACTGGCCTGCGCTCCATGGCGCGGTTGCCGGATGGGTCCGATCAGTCTCTGGCCGAAATCAAGGCGGTCGATAGCGCCTATCCGCTCTATGGTACTTTCGTCGCCACGCCGGACCAGCCCTTGGCTGACCTATTGACAAAAACCGGTGACGCTTATGGCGCAGTGGCAGCCCCTTTGTTGCTCGATCGGCTGGGGATAAAGATCGGCGATAGCCTGCTGGTCGGCTCCGTCCGGCTGGTGATCACCGGCACCATCACCACCGAGCCCGATGCCATTTCCGAAGGCTTCGGCTTTGCACCGCGCATCATCACCAGCCGCGAAGCGCTTGCCGCCTCCGGCCTGATCCAGACCGGCAGCCTGGTCGAACAGGTCTACAAAATCAAGCTGAAACCCGGCAGCCCGTCGCTCGCGGCCATTCAGGATCAGGCTAAACAGCAATTCCCTGATGCGGGCTGGTCAATCCGCACCAGCGACCGGGCAGCCCCCAACCTGACCGAAAATATCACCCGGTTTTCGCAATTCCTGACACTTGTCGGGCTGACGGCGTTGATTGTCGGCGGTGTCGGCGTCGCCAATGCGGTGCGCGCCTTTCTTGACAGCAAACGCAGCGTCATCGCCACGTTGAAATGCCTGGGCGCACCGGCCTCCGTCGTCGTTATGGTCTATCTGTTCCAGATCCTGATGGTCGCCAGCATCGGTATTGCGCTGGGGCTCGCCATTGGGGCCATCGCGCCCTGGATCGCCAGCTATTATCTCGCGCAATTCCTGCCGATCCAGGCGGATTTCGCCATTTACCCACGCTCGCTGCTGCTCGCCCTGCTGTTTGGCGGGCTGACCACGCTGGCTTTCGCCGTCATGCCGCTCGGCCACGCGCGGCAAGTGCCGGCTACTGCGCTGTTTCGCGAGCAGGGTTTTGAGACCCGCCGCCTGCCCTCCTGGCCTTACGTGCTGGTGGCGGCGCTGGCTATCCTCGCCCTTGCCGCGCTGGCCATTCTGACTGCCTATGATCGGCGGCTGGCGATATTCTTCCTGATTGCCATGGCCGCCAGCTTTGTGGTGCTGCGGCTGGTCGCTTATGGCGTTGCCGCACTTGCCCGCAAAAGCCCTCGGCTTCCTTCCCCTGCACTTCGTCTGGCGGTCGGCAATATCCATCGGCCAGGCGCGCTGACGCCCTCGGTCATTCTGTCGCTTGGCCTTGGCTTAGCACTTCTGGTGACGCTGTCGATGATCGACGGTAATCTGCGGCGCAATCTCACTGGAACGCTGTCTGAAAAAGCCCCGAATTTCTTTTTCGTCGATATCCAGCGCGACCAGCTCGACAGTTTCCGTCAGATCATTACCCGTGAGGCTCCAGAGGGACAGGTCGTTGAAGTGCCGATGTTGCGCGGACGAATCACCGCTTTCAATGGTCAGGACGTTGCCAAGATGAACGTGCCGCCGCAGGGCCGATGGGTCCTGCGCGGCGACCGGGGTATTACCTATGCGACCGACTTGCCGAAAAATGCCACAGTGACCGAGGGGCAATGGTGGACACCGGATTACAAGGGTGAACCGCTGGTGTCTTTCTCAGCCCAGGAAGCCAGCGAACTGGGCCTGAAGCTGGGCGATACGGTAACTGTCAATGTGCTGGGCCGCACCATCACCGCGAAAATCGCCAATTTCCGCAAGGTGGATTGGCAATCCCTGTCGATCAATTTCGTCATGGTGTTTTCGCCCAATACCTTTGCTGGCGCCCCCCATGCCTGGATCGCCACCCTGACCGAGCCATCCGCCAGCCCGCAGCAGGAAGCCAGCATCCTGCGTGCCGTCACCAAGGCCTATCCCACCATTACCAGCGTTCGGGTCAAGGATGCATTGGACATGGTCAATTCGCTGGTCGGCCAATTGGCTGTCGCCATTAGGGCCGCCGCCGCCATCGCCCTGATTTCCTCCGTTCTGGTGCTGTCGGGTGCGCTTGCGGCAGGCAATCGGGGTCGCACCCATGATGCGGTGGTGCTGAAAACGCTTGGGGCGACCCGCCCGATGCTGATCCGCGCCTTCACCTATGAATATCTGCTGCTTGGCCTTGCCACGGCGATTTTTGCGCTGCTGGCCGGAAGCGTTGCCGGTTGGTATGTGGTCAGCCAGATCATGAAACTGCCCGCCAGCTTCCTGCCCGGAGTCGCCGTTTCCACCGTCGCGCTGGCGCTGGTGACGACGATCGGCATCGGTCTTGCCGGAACATGGCGGGTTCTGGGTCAGAAGGCAGCGCCGGTTCTGCGGGAACTCTGACAGGGATGTGGCCTTGGCCGTTAACCGAACTGAATGACCAGAGGCCACATTACCGAGGTTTAACGCAAAAGCCCTTGTTCTATAGCGTTATTGCTCCCATATTGACGCTACGCATGCTGGAGCCCCGCAGCGGCGCTTGGGACATTGTCCCGCACCGTGAACAATCCGGGGCTTAATGAGAGGAAACCATGTCTGATTTTCGCAATTATCAGGCGCGTACTGGGGTAGGCTCGGCCGAGATGATCGACCAGGGCCTGCGCAGCTACATGCTGAAGGTCTATAACCTGATGGGTCTTGGACTGGCGATTACCGGCGTTGCGGCTTACGTGATCGCCATGCTTGCCACCACGACCGACCCATCCCAGGCTGTCGGACAGTTCGGCAACGGCATCATGCTGACCAGCCTTGGCGCTGCCATTTACGGTAGCCCGCTGAAATGGGTGATAATGCTGGCTCCTATCGGCCTGGTATTTTTCCTGAGCTTCAAGATCCAGTCGATGAGCGTATCGGCAGCCCGCACCACCTTC
Source organism: Gillisella vitis (assembly GCF_021559775.1). Classification (GTDB taxonomy): domain Bacteria; phylum Pseudomonadota; class Alphaproteobacteria; order Rhizobiales; family Rhizobiaceae; genus Allorhizobium; species Allorhizobium ampelinum. The sequence continues at coordinate 3,201,461 of NZ_CP056047.1, forward strand.
CTGGTCTATGCCGGTCTGGTGGGCCTGTCGCTGTCGTCGATCCTGCTGATCTATACCGGCCAGAGCGTGGTGCAGACCTTCTTCGTTACGGCTGCCTCGTTCGGTGCCCTGTCGCTCTACGGTTACACCACCAAGCGTAGCCTGAGCGCGATGGGTTCGTTCTTGATCATGGGTCTGTTCGGCCTGATCATCGCTTCGCTGGTCAATATTTTCCTTCAGTCTTCAGCGCTGGCCTTTGCTGTTTCGGCTATCGGTGTTGTGATCTTCGCAGGCCTGACCGCCTACGACACGCAGAAGATCAAGGAAATGTATTTCGAGCAGGATGGTGCCGATACGGCTGGCCGCAAGGCCATCCTGGGTGCGCTGACCCTTTACCTCGACTTCATCAACCTGTTCCTGTTCATGCTTCGCTTCATGGGCGACCGCCGCTAATCCGGAACAGAGCAACAGGATCACATCAGGGCGGCCTTCAGGTCGCCCTTTTTCATGCGCCGTCTTGCCGTAAGCGTCTGGCTATGCAAGACGAAATCTACACTGTTTCTCAGCGTAGAAAGTCCCATGCCCGTGCAAATTCGCGCCGCCACCCCAGCCGATATCCCCCGCATAACCGTGATTTACCGCCATTCGGTTCTGACCGGCACGGCCAGCTATGAGATCACGCCGCCTGACGAGGCCGAGATGGCGCACCGGATGGAAACGATCACCTCTCAATCCTATCCCTATATCGTCGCTGAGGATGATGATGGCAGTCTGCTCGGCTATGCCTATGCCTCGGCCTTCCGCACTCGGCCCGCCTATCGCTTTCTGGTGGAGGATTCGATTTATCTGGCAGAGGCAGCCCAAGGCAAGGGGATCGGCAAGGCGCTGCTGACCGATCTGGTGGCGCAATGCACAGCACTGGGTTTCCGGCAGATGATCGCGGTAATCGGCGGCGCTAATCCCGCGTCAATCGGCGTCCATCGCAGCCTGGGATTTTCCCATGCCGGAGGTATCAACGGCTCCGGCTTCAAGCACGAAACCTGGCTCGATACCGTTTTCATGCAACGCGCGCTCGGCGAGGGCAACCAAACCCTCCCCGATGAAAAATCCTATCCAGGCAGCCTGTTTAAAGGATAAGGATGCTCTATTCGACCAGTTTCAAAACCTTGTCGAACACTTTCAGCACCTGGCGCAGGTCATGGCCGCGTTTCAGGATCATGCCATGGGTATTGACCACCGAAAAGGCCCCTTGCTTTGCCGCGAGCTTCGGATTTTTCTCGATCCGGTACAAAGGCATTTCGCCGGAGCGCTTGAAAACGGAAAACACCGCCTTGTCTTTCAGGTGGTCGAGCGCGTAATCCCGCCACTCCCCTTCCCCGACCATCCGGCCATAGACCCATAAGATCGCGTCCAATTCCGTACGATGAAAAGTGACCGGCAGCGGATCGAGATTCTGCTTGTAATCCCTCAGATCCACCACGGGAGCGGGTCTGTTGCCTGGGCGCTGGCCAGTTTCAGGAGTGACGGGCGGGACTTCGCGAGGTAAATCCGGCTGATCGGTCATTGGGGCTCCTTCGTGCTTTTCATGACAAGCCGGTGACAGTTTGCCTGACAGGCATCAAATTGCAAGAGCGTAACTGCGTAAGCGGTTTGCGCCAAAAAGCGCAACCTGCACCATTTCGGAAGGTTTTTTTCCTTCGCCGTATTTCGGTCAAAACAGCGCCCCAATTGCAGACGAGATTGCACCGTCTTCAGTTGACGCGTCAGCGTCAAGGGTCCGGTCTGGCGCATTGACCCCTTACCCCCAGCCCCCCAATGTTCCCGGCCGGACCCGCTGAAGACATAATATTGTATGTGAGACCTGTCGGCGCGCCATGCGCAGACTGTTTTCCAATCAGGGATTGAGCTGCTTAGCGCTCTCATTTCCTACGGATTGAGCCATTACCATCGCTGCGCCGACGATACGGCCAGGCTCTCCATTTTGCGTCGAAGACTGAAGCAAGACTGCAAATCCATCGCAATCATTGCTGCGCAGAACCTTGGATGGCAGGGTCAGCTTCAAACTATCGCCATGCCACATGCCGACAGATTGAATGTCGCTGACGCTGTTCCAATAGGTCATGCGCTGACCCTTGTTTTCACCCTTCAGGACCTCGACATCTTTTCGTCGCTTGAAATAGACGACGATCACATCAGCGCGGCCTTGCCCACTACCGATCGACACCGACAGTGCGTCGCCTTGAATGGCCGCGTCAACCTTGACCGACAATCCATTGCCGCTGGCCCGCAGCCCATCCAGTTTTCCCGAAAGCGTCGCCGCATCGGTACCCTTCATCTGCATCGTTCCATTGACCACAGCCTGGGGCGTATAGACCCCGCTCCTGCCGAAGCTTCGTGCATAGGCATATTGGCGAGCGGTATTGCCAGGGGACCCGAGCGTATCGGTCCAGCCACGGTAGTTCCAGTAATCGACATGGTAGGCCAGTGCGATCACATCAGGTTGTTTGGCGAGCGCTTCAAAGGCACGGTCGGCGGGTGGGCAGGACACACAGCCCTGCGACGTAAAAAGCTCGACAACCCCCTTCGGCGAACGCGCGTCCTCAGCCTTGACGACCGAGGCACCCGCCAAGCACAACATCAGGCCCATAAGGAGGCCTTTTCCAGGGATTGCCGTAACCTTCATCGAAACCACCGATACTGCCCCATTCTTCAACCCTCCCCTTTATTCAACCCTTAAAGCCCGGCCACGATAGCACGGCATCGCGCCGATAATCGCAGTCTAAGCGTCTCGAGCCGCCAATCCGATGCTGCTCGGACCCGCCCCCCCTTTGCAGCCGGTCATCGAAGCCAGCCCGGCTTACGCTGTCCATACTGCATAAACATGTCAAAGCAGTTTAAACCGGTCACATGAACCTGGTCTTAAGCCCCGCCACACCATCGATCTGTCTGCTCATGGTCGAGAGGATAAACAGGACCTACTTCAACACCAAGTCACGTTGGGGTGAGAACAACCTGAAAGCGAAGAGAAAACAAAAAAGCCGCCGGCATTTGCGCCGGCGGCTGGTATTTTCAATAGGAATCGACCGGATTAAGCGGCCAGATCGCGCAGAACGGTCTGCAAGATGCCACCGTTATTCACATAGGTCACTTCGTCAAGCGTATCGATGCGGCAGATCAGCGGCAGATCCTTTACCGTGCCATCGGCATAGGTGATCTTGGCGATCTTCTTCTCGCGTGGCTTGATCTCGCCTTCGAGGCCTTCGATGGTGACAGTTTCGTCGCCCTTCAGGTTGAGGCTGGCCCAGGTGGTGCCGTCCTCAAACACGAAAGGCACGATGCCCATACCGACCAGGTTGGAGCGGTGAATACGCTCGAACGACTGGGCGACCACGGCGCGTACGCCGAGCAGGTTGGTGCCCTTGGCAGCCCAGTCACGCGAGGAACCGTTGCCGTATTCGACGCCTGCAAAGATCACCAGCGGAACGCCCTCGGCCTTGTACTGCATGGCCGCATCGTAGATCGACATCTCTTCCTTGGACGGATAATGGATGGTGTAGCCACCTTCCTTGCCGTTCGGGCCGAGCATGTGGTTGCGGATACGGATATTGGCGAAGGTACCGCGCATCATCACTTCGTGATTGCCGCGACGGGTGCCGTACTGGTTGAAGTCCGCCACGCCAACGCCGTGATCCAGCAGATAGGCACCTGCAGGCGACGCCGCCTTGATGGAGCCAGCTGGCGAGATATGGTCGGTGGTGATCTTGTCGCCGAACAGGCCAAGAACGCGCGCATTGGTGATGTTCTTCAGACCGGAGCCGCTCTTGCCCATGCCCACGAAGTAAGGCGGGTTTTGAACATAGGTGGAGTTGTCGTCCCAGGCATAGGTCTGGCCAGCCGGAATCTGAACGGCCTGCCAGTTTTCATCGCCCTTGAACACGTCGGCATATTTGCTTTCGTATAGTTCGCGGGTGACGTATTTCAGGATGAATTCCTGGATTTCCTTCGAGGTCGGCCAGATGTCCCTGAGGAAAACCGGATTGCCGTCCTGATCTTCGCCCAGAGGCTCGGTGGTCAGATCCTTCTGGACCGAACCGGCCAGCGCGTAAGCCACAACCAGTGGCGGAGAGGCCAGATAGTTGGCCTGAACGTCCGGCGAGATACGGCCTTCGAAGTTACGGTTGCCCGACAACACGCCAGCGGTGATCAGGCCCTTGTCGTTAATGGTCTTGGAAATCGGCGCTGGCAGCGGGCCAGAGTTGCCGATGCAGGTGGTGCAGCCGAAACCAACGAGGTTGAAGCCGAGTGCATCCAGAGACACTTGCAGACCAGACTTGGACAGGTATTCACCAACAACCTGGCTTCCAGGTGCCAGCGAGGTCTTGACCCAAGGCTTGGACTTCAGACCCTTGGCAACAGCATTGCGGGCCAGAAGGCCAGCCGCAATCAACACGCTCGGGTTGGAGGTGTTGGTGCAGGAGGTGATAGCGGCAATGGCCACATCGCCATGACCGAGGTCGAAGTCAGTGCCCTCAACAGCGTAGCGATTGGTCAACTGGCCAGGCTTCTTATAGTCGCCTTCCAGAGCCGTTGCGAAGTTTGGCGCAATCGTTTCCAAGGCAAGACGGCCTTCCGGACGCTTTGGACCGGCCATCGACGGCACAACGTCGCCGAGATCGAGTTCCAGCGTGTCGGTGAACACCAGTTCGGAACCGTCACCATCACGCCACATGCCCTGCGCCTTGGAATAGGCTTCGACCAGTGCAATCCGGTCCTTGGTGCGGCCCGACATCGTCAGGTAGTTGATGGTTTCGCCGTCAACCGGGAAGAAACCGCAGGTCGCGCCGTATTCTGGGCCCATGTTGCCAATGGTGGCGCGGTCGGCCAAAGACATCGAATCCAGACCGGGGCCGAAGAATTCAACGAACTTGGACACAACGCCCTTCTTGCGCAGCATCTGAACAACGGTCAGCACGAGGTCGGTGGCGGTGACGCCTTCCTTGACCTTGCCAGTCAGCTTGAAGCCGATAACTTCTGGCAGAAGCATGGAAACCGGCTGGCCAAGCATGGCCGCTTCCGCTTCGATACCACCCACGCCCCAGCCCAGAACACCCAGACCGTTGATCATGGTGGTGTGGCTGTCTGTGCCAACGCAGGTGTCAGGATAGGCAGTGGTTTCGCCGTCTTCATCCTTGGTCCAGACTGTCTGGCCGAGATATTCAAGGTTGACTTGGTGACAGATGCCAGTGCCCGGAGGAACAACGCGGAAGTTTTTAAACGCCTGCTGACCCCACTTGAGGAAGCGGTAACGCTCGCCGTTGCGCTCATATTCCAGCTCAACGTTGCGGGCAAAAGCGGTTGGCGTGCCGAACTCGTCCACGATGACCGAGTGGTCGATGACGAGGTCGACAGGAACCAGCGGGTTGATCTTTTCCGGATCACCACCCAGCGACACCATGGCATCGCGCATGGCAGCCAGATCGACCACGGCGGGAACGCCGGTGAAGTCCTGCATCAGCACGCGGGCCGGACGATAGGCGATTTCGTTTTCAGCCGTGCCCTTGTCAACCAGCCAGGCGGCGACGTTTTCAATGTCGGCCTTGGTGACGGAGCGGCCGTCTTCGTTGCGCAGCAGGTTTTCCAGCAGCACCTTCATGGAATAGGGCAGCTTGGAGACGCCGGTCAGGCCATTGGCCTCGGCCTTGGGGATACTGTAATAGACATAATCCTTGCCATCGACGGAAAGCGTCGACCGGCAATTGAAACTGTCAAGCGATTTGGACACGGATAGAACCCCGCTGATACTGATAGCCAACACATACGTGCGGACGCCTATGCACTACATGCACATCAGGATGCGGGTGCGACCATTTCCGCTGTCCGCCCGTGAAAATCGCTTTACGCAACATTCAAGTTCGGCGCTAGGATGATGGACACGCCGGTCGCTGGCGTGGTTGCAGGTCTTATAGAGAATTTCCAAGAACTGTTCCAGAGTGTAGAAGGCCAAATGGCACAATTTTTTAAAGGCGATAAGCTTTGCTAAACAAAGGGGAAATCACCCGGCTAAATGCCCTGGAACTGGCCGCAAAACGCGGGGAAGATCTGCTGTTTCGCAACGTCTCCTTCACGCTGTCATCTGGCGAAGCGCTGATCCTGACCGGTCGCAACGGATCGGGAAAATCCACCTTGCTGCGGGTCATCGCCGGCTTCATCCGGCCAGAGCGCGGCTCCGTCCTGTTCGAATCACCCGGCACAGAACCACGACCACCACGCGAGATCAGCCACTACCTCGGCCACCGCAACGGCATGAAGGCGGAACTGACGGTGGTCGAAAATCTGCAATTCTGGAAGGCATTTCTCGGACAGGCCCAAGGCGGTTCGGGCATCTCCATCGAAGAGGCCGCCGATCAGGTCGGGCTGGGCGGCATCACCCACCTGCCCTATGGCTATCTGTCCGCCGGGCAGCAGCGGCGCTTCGCCATGGCCCGGCTACTGGTATCCTACCGCCCAATCTGGATTCTCGATGAACCGACAGCTGCGCTGGACTTGAAGGCCGATGAGATGTTTTCAAGCCTGATCCGCGCCCATCTGGCCCAAGGCGGCATGGTGCTGGCCGCCACCCACCAGCCACTGGGCCTGGAAAGCCCGAAACAGTTGGAAATGAAGGGCTTCGACTACGGCGATCTGGAGGATGCGGCGTGATCGCTCTTTTTCTGCGCGACTTGAAACTGTCGGTCAGGGCGGGCGGCGGCGCGCTGATCGGTGTGCTGTTCTTCCTGACCGTGGTGGCCGTCATTCCCTTCGGCGTTGGCCCGGATATGAACCTGCTGGCCCGCATTGGTCCTGCCATTGTCTGGATCGGCGCGCTGCTGTCGGCGCTGCTTGGCCTCGACCGGCTGTTTCAGGCCGACCGTGATGACGGCTCGCTGGATCTGCTTCTGATGCAGGAAACGCCGCTGGTGCTGACCGTCTTCGTTAAATGCTTGGCCCATTGGACGGCGACCAGCCTGCCGCTGGTGATCGCTTCGCCGCTGCTGGGCCTGTTCATGAATATGAGCGAAATGGCCATCGGGGCGGTGATGTTGACGCTGCTGGTCGGCTCTCCTGCGCTCACCTTCATCGGCGCTGCCGGGGCAGCCGTCGCCGTGGCCCTGCCGCGCGGCGGGCTGCTGGTATCGATCCTGGTTCTGCCGCTGGCCATTCCGGTGCTGATTTTCGGTGTCAGCGCCTCCTATGCGGCTGTGGAAGACCCGGCCCCTTTTCTGCCGCCCTTTCTGTTTTTATCGGCACTTACTTTATTCTTCGCTGTCATCGGGCCATCGGCAGCCGCATTGGCGCTTAGAAACACAGCGGATTGATCGTTCTTGATCCCCTGCAATTGATTGCGATCAATTGCAGCAACACCATCCTCAGGGTAGAAAGCAGCATGACCGACAATAGCCTTGCTTCGACCAAGCTTACTGCCCGATTAAATACGCTGGCCAATCCGACCCGGTTTCTGGCACTGGTAGCGCGTGTCCTGCCATGGATGGCAGGAATAACCGTTATTCTGCTGGCCATCGGCCTGACGCTGGCCTTCACCACAGAGGGCGACTACCAGCAGGGCGATACGGTGCGGATCATGTATATTCATGTGCCCGCCGCCTGGCTGGCGATGATGTGCTATTCGGTCATGGCGATTTCCGCCATCGGCACGCTGGTCTGGCGTCATCCGCTGGCCGATGTCAGCCATCGGGCCGCGGCACCGCTGGGGGCAGCCTTCACCTTCATCGCGCTGGTCACCGGCTCGCTCTGGGGTCGGCCCATGTGGGGAACATGGTGGGCCTGGGGCGATGCCCGCCTGACCTCAGTGTTCATTCTATTCCTGATGTATTTGGGCCTGATCGCCCTCAACCGGGCCATGGACGATCCGTCAAAATCGGCACGGATCAGTTCGGTGCTGATCCTGGTCGGCTTCGTCAATATTCCGATCATCAAATTTTCCGTGGAATGGTGGAATACGCTGCACCAGCCCGCCAGCATCATGAAGCTTGGCGGTCCAAGCGTCGATCCGGAGTTTCTGCGGCCCTTGCTGATCATGGCGCTGGCCTTCACGCTGCTGTTCTTCACTCTGCATTTGATGGCGATGCGTAACGAGATCTGGCGGCGGCGAATCATGGCCCAGCGCCGTCTTGCCGCCCGGGTCGCCTCGCAGGAGAGCACATCATGAAATATGCTTTCTATATCGGCACCGCCTACGGGCTGACCGCTGCTGCCATCCTGTTCATGGTCTTCTGGATCTGGCTGGAGGGCCGCGCCCGTCAGAAAGAATTGAAGGCATTGGAAGCCTCCGGCATCCGCCGTCGTTCCGATCCATCGACAGAAAAGGCGCTCTGATGGCTGAGAACAGGCTGGAAACCGCTGAAAAACGCGGGCTCTCCCGTTACCTGCTGGCGGCCATTCCGCTTGCGGTTTTTGCGCTGATCGCCGGTACTGCCGGAAAAATGCTCTATAATCAGGATTTCAACGGCAAGAATGTCAGCGATATTCCCTCCGCACTGATCGGCACCAAAGCGCCCCCCCTGAACCTGCCACCGCTGGAGGGCTCCAACCTTCCGGCGCTGACCTCTTCCGCCATCACGGGCAAGCTGACACTGGTCAATGTGTTTGCGTCCTGGTGTGTCCCCTGCCGGGATGAGCATCCGCTGCTGAAACAGTTGAGCAATGACCCCCGCATCCAGATCGTCGCCATCAACTACAAGGACAAGAGCGACAACGCGCTCAGGTTTTTGGGCGAGCTTGGCAATCCCTACAAGGCCATCGGCATCGACCCGAACGGCAAGGCGGCGATTGATTGGGGCGTGTACGGTATCCCGGAAAGCTATCTTGTCGCCCCGGATGGCACGATTGTTTATAAGCGGGTCGGGCCTTTTGATGCGCAGTCGATTGAAAAGGGTCTTTATCCGGCTATCGATAGGGCGCTTGCCGTCAAAGCCATTACAAAGCCGCCTGCCAGGCCTTGATCGCATCCACCGGCCAGACCAGCATGATGACATTCAGGGTCAGATTGTCGCGGATCAAATACCCCGTCAGCAACTCGAAAAATACGGCAACGACAATCGTTAGCCACACCGGCACACGGGCTGCAAACAGGAAGCCGAGCGCCATGAACACGGTATCCATCGCCGAATTCAGGATGCTGTCGCCTTCATAGCCAACCGCCATGGTCGCAGCACGGTAACGATTGATGATGATGGGGGAATTTTCCAGCAATTCCCAACCGGCCTCAATCAAGGTTGCCAGCGTCAGGCGCTGACCGAACGACCCGCGCCGCAGCACCAGCCAGCCGAGACCATAAAACAGGAATCCGTGGATGATATGCGAGGGCGTGTACCAATCAGCCAAGTGTTGGGAATTGCCCGATGTATTCACGCCCGCCTCGAACAGCTTCACATAGCCGCAGGAGCAGATCCAGATCCTGCCCATAAAATGCTCGGCCAAGATCTGCACGGCCAGAATGATGACGGGAACGACCAGCCAGAACGAGGCGGCATGATGGGTTTTCGGCGCTCCCGCTACAGCCTTCACTTGCCGCCCTCTTCCGCCTTATTTTCCAGGGAATGGCGCATGATCAGCGGCATCTGCGCCAGCGTGAACAGGATGGTGATCGGCATCGTTCCCCAGACCTTGAAATTCACCCAGACATCATTGGTGAAATTGCGCCAGACCACCTCGTTCAACACCGACAGGAACAGGAAGAAAATACCCCATCGCAGGGTCAACTTGCGCCAGCCCTCGTCATCGAGCTGAAAGGCGGCGTTGAAGACATAGCCGAGCAAGGATTTGCCAAACAGTAATCCACCAAGCAGCACCAGGCCGAACAGCGCGTTGACGATGGTCGGCTTCATCTTGATGAATGTGTCGTCCTGGAGCCAAATCGACAGCGATCCGAACACCAGCACCACCACGCCGGATACAAAAGGCATGACCGGCAAATGCTTGAAGACGATCTTGGACACCACCAGCGCCACCACGGTGGCGACCATGAACAGCGCCGTCGCAATCAGCAGCGGCCCGCCGATGGCGGTCAGGGCCGGAAAATGCGCCGCCAGCCATTCGCCGCGCAGATTGCCGAAGAAGAACACCAGCAGCGGCCCAAGCTCCAAAGCCAGCTTCAGCAAGGGGTGATGCTGTTCTGCCGCACTTGGTTGCTGGTCTGCGTTTCCTGCTGTCATGGTATCCTGCTTTGCTCTTTGGGCTCAATACGGTGATTAACGTGAAATTGCGTCGAATTTAAAGGTGGGTGCTTTAGCTTGAGGGGCCGAAACCGGCAATGGCGCGGGCAAAATCCTCGGCCTCGAAGGGTTCGAGATCATCCACGCCTTCGCCAACGCCAATGAAATAGACCGGCAATTTGTGCTTGGCGGCGATGGCGACCAGAATACCGCCGCGCGCTGTGCCATCCAGCTTGGTCATGATCAGGCCGTTGACACCGGCGACATTGCGGAAAATCTCCACCTGGTTCATGGCGTTCTGGCCGGTGGTCGCATCCAGCGTCTGCAACACGGTATGCGGCGCATCCGGGTCAAGCTTGGAGAGAACCCGGACGATCTTTTCCAGCTCATCCATCAATTCGGTCTTGTTCTGCAAGCGACCGGCTGTATCGATAATCAGCACGTCGGATTTCTCCGCCTTGGCCTTCTCGAAAGCATCATAGGCCAGCCCCGCAGCATCGGCGCCCAGCTTGGTGCCGATAAAGGTGGAGCCGGTGCGATCCGCCCAGATTTTCAACTGCTCGATGGCCGCCGCCCGAAAGGTATCGCCCGCCGCCAGCATCACTTTCAAGCCGGAGCCGGATAGTTTGGCGGCCAGCTTGCCGATGGTCGTGGTCTTGCCCGTACCGTTGACACCGACAACGAGAATGACATGCGGCTTGTGATTGAGATCCAGTGCCAGCGGCTTGGCCACCGGCTTCAACACCTTGACGATTTCGGCCGCCATGATCCGCGTCACGTCCTCGCCGGTCACATCCTTGCCATAGCGCTCAGACGACAGGGTGGCGGTGACACGCATAGCAGTCTCGACGCCGAGATCGGCCTGGATCAGCAGATCTTCAAGCTCTTCCAGTGTCTCCTCGTCCAGCTTGCGCTTGGTGAACAGCGCTGAGATCTGGCCGGTGAGCTGCGAGGAGGTGCGAAACAGCCCGGCTTTGAGGCGCTGGAACCAGCTCTGTTTCACCTCAGGCGTTTCCGGCTCGGGCTGAGGCTCGACCACGGTCGAAAACCCCCTGGGCAGCGCGATCTCAGTGCCGGGCGCAGCACCTTCCGCCTCGTCGAGCAACTCGTCGAAGGAAGGCGTCGCGTCAGAGGGGTGCTCATCGGCAGCCTCTTCCGCTTCCAGCAGCGAGAGTGGCAACAGGCTCAGATCATCCGCCGTCACATCGTCTTCATCAGCCTGATCCTCAGTCAGATCATCGGAAGGCCCGCCCGCCGTATCGACCTCCTCGGCGAGAACAGGATCTTCGGCGAGCGGCAATTGCTCCACACGGTCATGCGGCTCGCTCTCGGCGGCAATGGCAGCTTTTTCCTCGGCGGAAAGCCCGGCATCGACACCTGTTTCGCTTGGTATACCTGTTTCGCTTGGCACACCTGGTTCGCTTGGCTTGTCCTTGCCAAAGGTGAAGACTTTTTTGATGAATCCAAGCGCCATGATGTTCTTTGCTTTTCGACGTTCAGGCCGCAGCGGCGGCTGTCTGTTCCATAATCAGGTGACGCCCATTGTGACCGCCGATTACCGCATCCACAAGGGCACCCGGCAGATGGCCCGGAGCGGCCACGAGGGTGAAGTCCTGCGTATGCGCCATTTCGTTGCGCTCCACCAGCAGCTTTTGCTGTGAGCCAACCAAGTGTTCAAGATGGGCATGATGCAACTGTTCGGCAACCGCGCGAAGGCTGGCGGCACGCGCTTTTACCAAGGCGCGGTCCAGTTGCGGCATCCGGGCAGCCGGTGTGCCGGGCCGTGGGCTATAGGGAAAGACATGCAGATGGGCGATGCCGATCTCTTGCGCCAACCGGGCGGAATTTGCCGCCATCTCCTCGGTTTCGGTCGGAAAACCGGCAATCATGTCCGCACCAAAGCTGAAATCGGGCCGCAGGGCGCGGACCTGTGTCGCAAACGCCAAAGCATCCGCCCTTGAATGACGGCGCTTCATCCGCTTCAGGATCATATCGTCACCATGCTGCAACGACAGGTGCAGATGCGGCATGAAACGCGGCTCTTCGGCGATCAGGTCGAGCAAGTGGCGGTCAACCTCGATGCTATCGATGGACGACAGCCGCAGGCGCAGAATGTCAGGCACCTGTTTCAACAGCGTCTTTGCCAGCAGGCCAAGGCTGGGCTGGCCGGGCAGATCAGCGCCGTAGCTGGTGGCATCCACGCCGGTCAGCACCACTTCGCGGTAGCCGTTTTCCACCAGCTTGCGCGCCTGATCCACCACGGCCCCCATCGGCACGGAGCGCGAATTGCCGCGTCCATAGGGGATGATGCAGAAGGTGCAGCGATGGTCGCAGCCGTTCTGCACCTGAAGGAAACCACGCACATGGCCGTCGATATGACTGACCATCTGCGGCGCGGTCTCCGTCACGCTCATGATGTCGTTAACGCGCAGCTTTTCCGCCGCTGCCACGCCGAAATCCGGCAAGGCGCGGTAATGTTCGGCCTTCAGCTTTTCCTCATTGCCCAGCACCAGATCCACTTCCGGCATGGCGGCAAAGCCTGCGGCATCGGTCTGGGCGGCACAGCCGGTGACGATAATCCGCGCTTGCGGGTTTTCACGCCGAGCCCGGCGAATGGCTTGGCGGGCCTGACGCACCGCCTCGCCCGTCACCGCACAGGTATTGACTAGAATGGCCTGATCAAGGCCCGCCTTTTCGGCCTCCGCCTTCATCACTTCCGATTCGTAGGTATTGAGACGGCAGCCGAAGGTGATGACGTTTATGTCGCTCACGAGACCGAAGCCTCTTGGCCAGCCTGTTGCTCGCGCTGCCAGTCGCCGGTCTGCGGATCGAGCTGTCCAGCCCATTCCCATTCTGCCGCACCGGTCATGATCACATGCCCGTCCCGCTCGCGCCATTCGATGTCGAGGGCCTGGCGGTTGGGGCTGGAGGCGACGGTGATCGTCACTTTGCGCTCGGTGCGCCCGGTGCGCGCAGCGGAAACGCCCGCAGCACAAGCGGCGGAACCGCAGGCCAGCGTCAGCCCAGCGCCGCGCTCCCAGGTGCGGGTCGTCATCGCAGTCCTGGATGTCACCTGCGCCAAAGTAATATTGGCCTTTTCGGGAAACAACGGATGGTTTTCGAGCAGCGGCCCGAACCGTTCCAGATCATAGGACATCGGATCACGGTCCACCCAGAACACCGCATGCGGATTGCCCATCGACATCACGGCAGGCGAATGCAGCACCGGCGCATCAATCGGCCCGATCTGCAATTCGATCCGGCTGGTATCGTGAAATTCTTCCGACAGCGGGATGCGGTTCCAGTCGAACACGGGTGAGCCCATATCGACGGACACCGTCCCATCGTCATGCTCGACAGCATTGAGAATACCGGCCAGCGTCTGGAAGGTGAAAGCCTTCAGGCCGGTTTCCGCCGACAGCGCCTGCACCACACAGCGCGTACCGTTGCCACAGGCCTGCGCCAGCGTGCCATCGCAATTGATAATGTCGATATAGGCAAAAGTACCCGTCAGCTTGGGATCATGGATCGCCATGATCTGGTCGAAATGGGTTTCAGTATCACCCGCCAGCGCAATGGCCGCCTGCGGCGTGACCCGGTCGGTGCGACCGCGCATGTCGACGACAAGGATCTTGTTGCCAAGCCCGTTCATCTTCGCGAATTCGACCCGATTGCCCATAGCCTTCCTGTCCTGCGGTTGTTGAGCGCTATATGGCGCAATTTCACTGGAATTACCAGTGGCGGCGCGGTTCAACCAACGGGCACATCAAACACCTGGCCAGCCCGCAAAGGCCGGAACCGTTCGGGCGCAATGCCCGCCGCTTCCAACGCGGCGGCCAGATGGTCCACCGGCTCCGTGATCGGCTCGTCGGTCAGTTGGAACGTTCCGAAATGATGGCCAACGGCAAAAGAGGCATTGCAGAGCGTAAAACCCTCCACCGCTTCCTGCGGGTTCTGATGCTGGCCGCGCATGAACCAGCGCGGCTCATAGGCGCCAATTGGCAGGTTAGCCAGCCGGAACCCTCCATATTTCCGTGCTGCAGCCCGGTAATTGATGCCATTGTGAAAGCCGGTATCGCCGATATGGTAGATCTTGCCGGCAGGCGTTTCGAGCACAAAAGCAGCCCACAGCGCCATGCGCCGATCCCTTGCCCCGCGCGCCGACCAGTGATGGCAGGGTTCTGCGGTGACACGGGTATCGGCGCTGACCGCCAGATGCTGACCCCAATCCAGCACGCTGACATGAGCCAGAGGCACGGCACGGCGAATGGTGACATCATTGCCCAATGGCGTGACGAAATGCGGCGCAAATGCGTGATGCAGGCGCGCCAGCGTCTTTCCATCGAGATGGTCGTAATGATTATGGGTGATCAGCACCACATCGATGGTCGGCAAGTCGTTCAGCCGAATTCCCGGAGCGATCGCTCGCTTCGGCCCGGCAAATGCCACCGGGCTGGCCCGGTCGGACCAGACGGGATCGGTCAGAATATTAAGCCCGCCAACCTGGATCAGCATCGAGGCATGGCCGATCATCGTCACCCGCAGATCTTTACCCTCGACACGCGGCAGTGGCCGAGCCTGCCCTTCCGGCAACTCGACCTGCTTGGGCCAGCGAGCACGCTGCCCTTTGAGCTTCCAGCGCATCACGGAGTTAAAGCCAAAGGGCGCGATACCGCCAGGATTGAAAAAACGGGTTCCATCAAAATGGTCGGAAACGGGACCGCGATAATAGGGATTTTTTGTCATGACATCTTCAATTGTTAAAATCGATGACTTCCCAGAAAGTCACGATCACCTAGATATGGATTACAACCGTTTTTTGGCAAATAGGACATATGGATGTATTTGATAAAAATAGCGGTACTGATTACGTCCTGGGCTTTTGTTTTTGCCCCGCCGACATGGGCGCAAAATATCCCCGCCCCCATTCACGGCGTGACCTTTGAAGAATGGGCAGCCGCTAACGCCCGTATCGCCAACAATATGGACAAAAGCGAGGTTGAGAACATACTGGGCGTGACCGAAACGCAATTTCAGGAGGTCGATGCTGGCTTTACCAAGGCATGGAAAGAATCGCCCGACCCGCAACGCGAATTCTCCCGTCTCTATGGCGAGGCATTTGCCAATCCCAACAGCGGTCGATTTGCCAAGGCCCCGATGCAGGTGGCACAGAAAGGCAGGCTTACGACCTTTGAAGACTATGCGAGAGTTCAAGGCCACCTGCAAGCGGCTGTCAAATTCGGCATCGACCCACAGAAGGTTCTCGAGGAACACGGCCTTACCGTCTACGAATTCTCGCAGGAAGCCGGACAATGGGTTCAAAAGCTCGCAGCCCAGGCAAAAGCCGGTGGCGATGGCCAGTCGATCATGCAGTGGCACGACAGGCTGGCCTTCTATGAAGAAGAATACAGCAAGGGTTATGCAAAACCGTGAGGCATACCCTCCCGAAGCCCTCATCCGCACTGCTCAAGGCAAAGCATTCTTGACTCCTGCGGCATTTTGCTGTTTACCGCTCCCAAATCTGCGACGAGACATGACTCCGAGCCGCCGACCGGGACCCGTAAAGGTATAAAGAGTTCCCGGAGGTCAACACCCGACAGCGCGATGCGCCCTCGGGTGATTTTTGGCTTTGCGTCTTGTTTTCGGCACAGGAAAACCCGAGGTTTGGGGCAACCCAACCCATGAGGATGATGCGATGTTTGAGAACCTGCAGGACCGCCTTGGCTCCATCTTGAATGGACTGACCGGCCGTGGCGCGTTGTCGGAAGCCGATGTTTCCGCCGCCCTGCGGGAGGTTCGCCGCGCCCTGCTGGAAGCCGACGTCGCCTTGGAAGTGGTGCGCAGCTTTACCGACAAGGTGCGGGAAAAGGCGGTTGGTGCCGCCGTTCTGAAAGCCATCAAGCCCGGCCAGATGGTCGTCAAGATCGTCCATGACGAATTGGTGGACATGCTGGGTGCTGAGGGCGTGTCCATCGATCTGCACGCACCGGCCCCGGTTGTCATCATGATGGTCGGCCTCCAGGGCTCGGGCAAGACCACGACGACCGGCAAGATCGCCAAGCGGTTGACCGACCGCGATCGCAAAAAGGTCCTGATGGCCTCGCTGGACACCCGCCGTCCAGCCGCACAGGAACAATTGCGGCAATTGGGCGTGCAGACCGGCGTCGACACGCTGCCAATCATTGTAGGCCAGTCACCGACCGATATTGCCAGCCGCGCCGTGCAGGCGGCCAAGCTCGGCGGGCATGACGTCGTCATCCTCGATACCGCAGGCCGTACGCATATCGACGAGCCCTTGATGGTCGAAATGGCCGACATCAAGAAGAATGCCAAGCCGCACGAAATTCTGCTGGTCGCCGATGCGCTGACCGGTCAGGACGCCGTCAATCTCGCCCGCAATTTCGATGAGCGCGTCGGCATTACCGGCTTGGTCCTGACCCGCATGGACGGCGATGGCCGTGGCGGCGCGGCCCTGTCCATGCGCGCCGTCACCGGCAAGCCGATCAAGCTGATCGGCGTCGGCGAAAAGATGACGGAGCTGGATGAATTTCATCCACGCCGGATCGCCGACCGCATTCTCGGCATGGGCGATATCGTTTCGCTGGTCGAAAAGGCCGCTGAAAATATTGACGCCGAAAAGGCCGCCGCCATGGCCGCCAAGATGGCCAAGGGCAAGTTCGATCTCGACGACCTCGCCGACCAGCTGCGCCAGATGCAGAAAATGGGCGGCATGGGCGGCATTATGGGCCTGATGCCCGGCATGGCCGGAATGAAGGACAAGATGGCCGCCTCAGGCATGGACGACAAGATGTTCGGTCGCCAGATCGCCATCATCTCGTCGATGACCAAGGCCGAGCGCACCAATCCCGACATTCTCAAGCATTCCCGCAAGAAGCGCATTGCCAAGGGCTCCGGCACCGATGCGTCCGAGATCAACAAGCTTTTGAAAATGCATCGCCAGATGGCCGACATGATGAAAATGATGGGCGGCAAGAAGGGCGGCGGCATGATGAAGCAGCTGATGGGCGGTCTGGCCGGCAAGATGGGCATGGGTGGAATGGGCGGCATGGGTGGCATGCCGGATCTCAGCTCCATGGACCCCAAGCAGCTCGAAGCGCTGGCGCGCCAGGCTGAAGCCGCCGGCATCAAGCCCCCGCCGGGCCTTGGTGGTAGCATGGGTGGCGGCCTTCCCGGCCTGGGTGGTGGAAAATTGCCCGGACTTGGTGGAGGCTTTCCCGGTCTTCCCGGTCTCCCAAAGAAGAAGTGAGGATAGCTGCCGATGTCCCTTCCCGTGTTTGATACCGCCATCAGACAGGAACTTGCCGGTTACCGCCAGTCGATTGACAATATCGACGCGGCACTGGTGCATATGCTGGCCGAACGCTTCCGCTGCACACAGGCAGTCGGCGTGCTGAAAGCCAAATACGACCTTCCGGCCGCCGATCCGGCGCGGGAGGAATACCAGATTGAACGTTTGCGGCAACTTGCCAAGGACGCCCAACTCGACCCGGATTTTGCCGAGACTTTCCTGAATTTCATCATCAAGGAAGTTATCCGGCATCATGAAGCCATTGCGGCTGAACATAGCAGTCAAACGGAACAGACCGCCTGACGGCGGCCTCAACAACAGACCGGACGCCACAGACCGCGCCGGTTAAAAACCAAGGAGTATACCCATGTCCCTCAAGATTCGTCTCGCCCGCGGCGGTTCCAAGAAGCGTCCTTACTACCAGATCGTCATCGCCGACGCCCGCAGCCCACGCGATGGCCGTTTCCTGGAAAAGGTTGGTTCCTGGAACCCGATGCTCGGCAAGGACAATGAAAAGCGCGTTGAACTGAACGCCGACCGTATCAAGGAATGGATTGCCAAGGGCGCACAGCCGACCGACCGCGTTCTGAAGTTCCTCGCAGAAGCTGGCCTGGCTGAACGCGCTGCACGCAGCAACCCTGAAAAGGCAAAGCCCGGCAAGCGCGCTGTCGAGCGTCTGGCTGAAAAGAAGCAGAAGGCTGATGCCCTGGCTGCTGCCACTGCCGAAGCCGCTGAATAATCGGTTTGAAATGATTTGACCGACGGGCGGCATGGTTTCATGTCGCCCGTTTGTCGTTTATTCTTCCTCCGCGTCTACCCATTTTCAAACAGCCCCAGACTGTCGCCAAGGACCTTCATCCGCCATGACCAAGCTTGAAAATCCCGTGCTGATGGCCGTTATCGGTGCCGCCCAGGGCCTCCGTGGCGAAGTGCGGGTGAAGTCCTTCACCGCCGATCCGATGGCGCTTGGCGATTACGGCAAACTGCATGCCGGTGATGGCCGGGTCTTTGAGGTGCTGGATATTCGTGAGGCGAAAACCGTTGTCGTGGTGCGCTTTCGCGGCGTCAATGACCGCAATGCCGCCGAGGCCTTGAACGGGCTGGAACTGTTTATCGAGCGAAGCGCCCTGCCCGATGAAGAACTTGATGATGACGAATTCTACTATGCCGATCTGGAGGGTCTGGCGGTGGTGGATGCCGAAGGCAATAGCTATGGCACCGTGACGGCAGTGTTCGATTTCGGCGCAGGCGATCTGCTGGAAGTAAAAGGACCGGGCAAACGCCCCGTTCTTGTGCCGTTTTCCGAGGCCGCCGTGCTGCAAATCGATCTGGAGGAAGGCAAGCTGTTGATCGATCCGGAGGCCGCGGGCCTGAAGGACGACGGGAGCGAGGAACCATTCAGCGCCGACGGCAAGCCGAAGAGCGGCGGCCGTTGATATGACCTTTCAGGCAACCGTGCTGACCCTCTACCCGGAGATGTTTCCGGGCCACCTCGGCGTGTCGCTGGCAGGCCGGGCGCTGGAACGCGGCCAATGGGCCATGGAGGCGGTGCAGATCCGCGATTTCGCCAGTGACAAGCACCGCAGCGTTGATGATACGCCTGCAGGCGGCGGTGCAGGCATGGTGCTGAAGCCGGATGTGTTGGCCAGAGCGATCGACAGTCTGGGAAACGATGAGCGCCCCCGCCTGCTGATGAGCCCACGGGGCAGGCCGCTCACCCAGAAACGGGTCCGCGAAATCGCTGGCGGTAGCGGCGTGGTGATCGTCTGCGGACGGTTTGAGGGTGTCGACCAGCGGGTCATCGAGGCCCGCAATCTGGAGGAAGTCTCCATCGGCGATTATATTCTCTCAGGCGGAGAGCCAGCGGCCCTGACGCTTCTGGATGCCGTGGTGCGCATCATCCCCGGCGTGATGGGCAATGACCTGTCCGGCCTGCATGAAAGCTTCGAGGGCGGATTGCTGGAACATCCGCATTATACCCGTCCGCAAGTCTTTGAGGGACGCGAGATCCCGGCGGTGCTGACCTCGGGCAATCACGGTGCCATCGAGACCTGGCGCCAGGAGCAATCTATAAATCTGACCCGCGAGCGGCGGCCCGATTTGCTTTCTCAGCCCTCAGCAAATCAACCCCAGGCCAATCAGCCTTTAAAAAAGTAGTAGATCGCCAGCGACAAGCCAGCGGCGATCACCAGCCAGTGCAGCAATGTCTGCGGTGCGCGCTTGGCCATGTGCACGCCAGCATAGCCACCCAATGCCGCCGCAGGCAGCATGATGCCCGCATGCAGCCACGACACCGCGCCAGCCGTTGCAAACACCAGGATGGCAATCGCGGCGATGACAATAGCCAGCAGGTTCTTCAGCGCGTTCAGGTGGTGGTAATCGCCGCCGCTGGCAAATTGCAGCGAGGCCAGCATCATAATGCCCATGCCCGCCCCGAAAAATCCGCCATAGACGGAGGTGATGCCCTGCAACAGCAATCCGAGCAGGTTGGCGGGGTGCTGCTGATCAGCCTTGCGCCTCAGCCGGGGACCAAGCGCAAACACCAGCGTTGCCATCAGCAACAACCATGGTACCAAGCGGCTAAAGGTGGGATTGGAGAGGGAGATCAGGATCAACGCGCCGACCAGCGAACCAACGGCTGAGATGAACGACAGTAGCGCAGCACTTTTCCAATGGGCAGCGATTTCACGCCGATAGGCGAGCGTCGAGGTGATATAGCCGGGAAACTGGATGATGGAGGAGGTTGCATTGGCCGTGACCGATGGCAGGCCCGCCAAAGTCAGCACCCCGAAGGTCAGAAACGTGCCGCCACCGGCAATGGCATTGACCACCGCCGAGAAAAACCCGGCGACAAACATCAGACTGATGATTTCGATTGACATGAATGGCTCCCCCCGCGCCGTTATTGCAAGAGGCTGCGGCCCGCGCAAGCCGATCACCCGAGCAAAATTCTTGGGAGCAAGGGATGACAAGCCGGACCGATTGGTATAAGGGCAGGCGCAGAAACGGGTGTAATCCCGTCGACGAGACTGAAAAGACCGAAAACAAAGAACTGCGAAACCGCTCCCGCCGCAAGGCGTCATCCCGAGGCTATGACCCAGGGATGAGTGATGAGCGCTCTGGCTGTTTCAGAAGAACTTGAAAAGGTTAAACCGATGAACATCATTCAGCAGCTGGAAGCCGAACAGGCCGCCAAGATCGAAGCCAAGCGCACCCTGCCGGAATTTTCTCCTGGCGATACGCTGCGCGTCAACGTCCGCGTCACGGAAGGCAACCGTACCCGCGTACAGGCCTATGAAGGCGTTTGCATTGCCCGCTCCGGCGGCAGCATCAACGAAAGCTTCACCGTTCGCAAGATTTCCTACGGCGAAGGCGTCGAGCGCGTTTTCCCGGTCTATTCGCCGCTGGTCGAAAGCGTCGAAGTGGTCCGTCGCGGTAAGGTCCGTCGCGCCAAGCTTTACTACCTGCGCGACCGTCGCGGCAAATCTGCCCGTATCGTTGAAAACACCGGCACCCGCGCCCGCAAGCTGAACGACTCCGAGCGCGCAGCACTGGCCGAGGAAAAGGCCCGCCTGGAAGCTGAAAAGGTTGCAGCAGCACAGGCTCTCGCCGCTGAAAAGGCCGCAGCAGAAGCCGCCGAAAAGGCTGCCGCCGCTGAAGCCGAAGCAGCAAAGGCTGCCGAAGGTTCGGCTGAATAAGTCTGGCATAGTCTTTCTGAAAAAGGCGGTCTTCGGGCCGCCTTTTTTGTTGCCATCCGCTCATTCAACACATTGGCAACACAGGGGCAGCACAGGAATAACCCTGCGGCCACGCGACGCAGGGCCGTTGCCAGACATTGATCTTGAAACATTGCGGTCTCCCCCTTACTGCTGATCAGGCTGTGGCGGTTCGGCAAGAACCGGCACGATCAAGGGAAAGCGGATGCGCGCAAGGCGAATGACATGGCAAATGGCGGTGCACGTCTGGTGCATGATCGCTGTTGTCGCCATTGGCTTTGCCCATAAAGCCCCTCAGGCTTTTGCAACACCGCAAATCCCAACGGAATTTGCCGCCTATACCCTGCCGGATGGTTCGCTACCGGTCCTGTGCATCTCCAGCCAAACCTCCTTTGCGCCTGAAGATCACGGCAAAGCCCACGGGCATCTATCCCAAAGCGGCTGCGAAGCCTGCCGTATCGGCGCCTCCATTCTGTTGCCCATGCCTGCGGATACGATTGGCGTGACGGCCCGAGCCAGTCTTGAAACGGCAAGTCCGCCTGTACAAGAACCGGTTATCGCCCGGATCTTTCCCCCCAATAGCGCGCCCCGCGCCCCACCCCTTGGCTAACATCTGATCCGGCCATGCTTCTGTTGCGCCCTGCCTCTCTTGCAGCAGGGCGAGGAACGCATGGTCATCATCGGCAGCAGGGTTTGGTCAAACAGGGTTTTTCCTTCGACTGACGCTCAGCTCCATCAGATTTCATGCCTATGGCCCTGCGGGCTTTGCCGGATCACATGCGTTTGCAGGTCCGCCCGTTGCATGTCCAGCAAGCCAAGCCATCAGGCATCCTTCCAAGGTTTCAACCATGTCCACCATCACATCCCTGCCGGTCGAAAAGCCGGTAGCAGTCTCAACCAAAGGATTTTATTTTGCCGCCTGGCGCTGGCATTTCTATGCCGGGCTCTACGTCGCTCCTTTCCTGATTGTGCTGGCCGTGACCGGGCTGATCATGATGTGGAGCGCTACCCTGGTCGGACGCGACGGAGAAAAGGCTTTCACCGTCACCCCCACATCTGCCCAGACGCTTGTCTCACAACAGGCAGACGCCGCACTTTCCGCCATTCCAGGCGGGGTTATCGCTCAATATATCGCACCAGCCACGCCAGAGAGTGTGGCGGTTTTCCGGGTTAACCGGGGCCAAGAGTCTATGATGGTCGCCATCAATCCTTATGACGCGCAAGTGCTGGGTCAATGGAGCCGCCGCACCGCGCTCTACGACCTGGCCGAAAGCATTCACGGCGACCTGCTGATTGGCACGCTCGGCGACCGGCTGATCGAAATCGCCGCCGGGTTCGGCGTGGTGCTGATCATCACCGGGCTTTACATGTGGTGGCCGCGTCAAGGCGAGAGCTATTTGCGCCTGCTCATTCCAAGCTTTGCCGAAAAGGGTCGCCAGCTGTGGAAATCCCTGCACCGCACCATCGGCTTTTATGCTTCGATCCTGCTTCTGGTCTTTCTGGTCTCGGGTTTGAGTTGGGCAGGCATCTGGGGCGAAAAATTCACTCAGGCCTGGAGCACCTTCCCGATTGGCAAATGGAGCGATGCCCCATTATCCGATGCGACCCACGCCACCATGAACCATGGCAGTATCAAGGATGTTCCCTGGACGCTGGAACAGGCCCCCATGCCGATGTCCGGCTCCGCCGCCGGTCATGCCGGCCTGCCGGGTGGACAGACGGTGACGCTGGACAATGTCATCGCCTTTGCCCGCGCCATCGGCTTCGATCACCGCTTCCAGCTGAATTTCCCCAAGGACGAAACCGGCGTCTGGAGTATTTCGCGCGATACGATGAGCAATGACAGCACCAACCCGCTGTTGGACCGCACCGTGCATATCGACCGCTATAGCGGCAAGGTGCTGGCCGATATCAAATATGAAAACTATGGTCTGGCTGGCAAGGCCATGGCCGTGGGCGTTTCCTTTCACATGGGCACGATTGGCCTGTGGAATCTGGCACTGGTCACCGTTTACTGTCTGGCGGTGATTTTCCTCAGCGTCAGCGGCATCGTCATGTGGTGGATACGCCGTCCGAAAGGCGCGTCACGGCTGATGGCGCCTGCCTATCCATCCGACATGCGCCTCTGGAAAACCGGAGCGATCGTCATGCTGCTCACCTCCCTGCTGTTTCCGCTGACGGGCGCGGCGCTGCTGGCTGTACTCCTGCTCGATATGGTGCTGATCCGCCGGATCAGGCCGTTGAAAAGGGCATTGAGCTAAACCGACACTCAAAGGCGGCGCATCGAAAGCCGCCAGCAATCCATCCCACCCAAAACCAAAGGACATGATCATGACTGTCACATCCAGAACACTAGCCACATTTGCCCTCTTCGGCGCCCTGGCCCTGGCAGGCCAAGCCTTCGCCCACGCTCATCTGGCCACCGTCGCCCCGGCGGACAAGGCGACCATTGCCAGCGCTCCGAAAACCATCGACCTCAGCTTTACCGAAGGGCTTGAGCCGAAATTTTCCGGCGTCGATATCACCGGCCCGCAACAGCAAAAGATCAAGACCGGTGAAGCCGTGGTCAGCAAGGACGGCAAGGGCCTGAGCGTTCCGCTCAGTGAGCCGCTTGCTCCTGGCGCCTATAGTGTCGAATGGCATGTTCTGTCGGTCGATGGTCATAAGTCCAACGGTACGACCAGCTTTACCGTCAAGCCGTGACACCCGAACAGGTCAACATCCTCTGCCGCCTGGTGTTCGACGCCTGCGCGCTCTTCCTCTGGGGCGCGCATGGTTTTCTGTGGCTCGCCGTGCCGAAAAACCTTTCGGCAGGCATCGCGCAGCACCTTGCCCGGTTTTATCAGCCTGCCCTCTGGTTGCTGGCAATAGCCGGAACTGGCAAGATCGCCGCCCAGAGTGCCATGCTCGGTGATGGTTGGCAGAGCGTGACCTCGACATTGATGATTGACCTGCTAACAGCCACGCAAAGCGGCAGGGCGTTCGGGCTTCAGGCCGGGCTCGCCCTGGTGCTGGTCCTTGGCTATTATACATTACCCCGCCATCGTGGGCCTGTCGTAACGCTGCTGGGTGCACCCCTGTTGATGAGCCTTAGCCTCAGCGGCCATGCGGTGGCGCAAGGAGGCTTGATCGGCCTGCTGCACCGCGCCAATCATAGCCTGCATCTGCTATCCGCAAGCCTGTGGCTTGGTGCCTTACCGCCCGTTCTGTTGCTATTAAACGCCATGCAGGATCCTCGAACCCGGACACCGGCCCTGACTGCGTTGATGCGATTTTCCACCATCGGCCATGTCGCCGTGGCACTGACGCTGGTCAGCGGGATGCTGAATGTCTGGCTGATCACTGGTCTGTCACTCGACATGGCGGCACCCTATCAACAATGGCTGGCCCTGAAGATAGCCGCCGTCGCTGCGATGGTGACGATTGCCGTCGTCAACCGTTATGTTTTCGTGCCGCAACTGCATCGAAGCCCGGTTCAGGCCGTACGGGCCATCAAGATTGGCACGCTGGCGGAATGCGCGCTTGGCCTGATCGCCGTGGCACTGGTATCCGCCTTTGGAACGATGCCGCCTGGATAACGGCGCAATTGCAACACTCCCAGGACAGAGGTCATGCTGTAATCCCTTGAAATGCATGGATCACCTGTGACAGTGTCTTGCCAACCCGATCCAGGAGATATTTCATGTCTTTGCGCCGCGCCATCCTTGCCGGTCTTTCCGCGCTTTTCCTTGCCCCCTTCGCCGCTATTGCCGCCGACCTGCCGGATCTGGGTGGCAAGACCGTTGTCGTCGTCACGGAAAATGCCTATCCGCCACTGCAATTCGTCGACCCGAAGAGTGGCAAGGCGATCGGTTGGGAATACGACGCCATGAACGAGATCGCCAAGCGGCTGAATTTCAAAGTTGAATATCAGAACACGTCCTGGGACGCGATGATCCAGGCGGTTTCCGACGGCCAATATAATATTGGCATGACCGGCATCACCATCAAGGAAGACCGCAAGGAAAAGGTCGATTTCTCCGATCCCTATATGCGCTCGCAGCAATTGATGCTGGTGCGCGGCGATGAAGCCCGCTTTACCGACGCCAAGAGCTTCAAAGCCTTCGACAAGGGCCTGATCGCCGCGCAGCCAGGCACAAGCCCGTTCTACACCGCCGTCTATGAAGTGCTTGACGGCAACGAACAGAACCCACGTATCAAACTGTTCGAAACCTTTGGCGCGACCGTACAGGCCTTGAAAACCGGCGATGTCGATCTGGTGCTCACCGACAGCACGGCGGGCAAAGGCTATGTCGATGCCTCCGGTGGCGCCTTGAAAATCATCGGCGAACCGCTGGGTACGGAAGATTTCGGCTTCATCTTTCCAAAGGGTTCGGATCTGGTCAAGCCGATCAATGCCGCCATCGCTGCCCTGAAGGCCGATGGCACGTTCGACGCCCTGAACAAGAAATGGTTCCTCGATTACAAGCTGGGTGATTGACGGCCAGGCGTCTTTCCATGGCCTTTCAGACCCTTCCGAACGGTAGCAAGCAGGATTTCCCCTGGTGGCTGGTGGCGCTTGGCCTGCTGGCGCTGGCGCTGGCCATCACCATCGCCGTCAACGACCTCTATAGGCAGGTGTTCGAAACCGTCTCACGCGGTATCGGCGTCACCGTTTTCGTGACGCTGACCGGTTTTGCGCTCGCCTCCATGCTTGGCCTGCTAATTGCGCTGGCGGGCATGGCCGATAGCATCGTGCTGCGTCAGGCCGCGCGATTCTATATCGAGATCGTCAGGGGCATTCCGGTCCTGGTCCTGCTGTTTTACGTGGCCTTCGTCGGCGCGCCCGGCTTCGTTGCTCTCTATAATACCCTCACCGCCCCGCTTGTTTCCACCGGTTCGCTGGAACCGCTTCAAGTGCGCGATGTCTCGCTGATGTGGCGGACGATTTTTGCGCTTTGCATCGGTTATTCGGCCTTCATCGCCGAAATCTTCAGAGCCGGCATCGAATCCATCGACAAGGGACAGATCGAGGCCGCCAAATCGCTGGGACTGAACCGGACGCAGCGGTTTCGCCTGGTGATACTGCCTCAAGCCATACGGGTGATTTTCCCGCCGCTCTCCAACGACTTTGTCGCCATGGTCAAGGATTCATCGCTGGTCTCGGTGCTGGGCGTCGCCGATATCAGCCAGGCAGGAAAGATCTATGCCTCCGGGTCCTTCCGGTTTTTCGAGACCTATTCCATCGTCGCCTATATTTATCTGATCCTCACCATCGGCCTGTCCCTCATCCTGCGGCGCTTGGAAAAACGGATGCGGTCCCGCGATGGCCAGCGAACCTAGATGTTCAGTCCCTGCATTTGATGGAAGTGGTTTCGTCTCTAGCGGACATTCAACCGCTTAAGGGCCGCATCTCGAGACAGCGGCCAGCCTTCTATACCCATGGTGTTCCGCACCAGATCATGTTTTCTCCACGCGTTCCAATCACCTATAATGTAAAGACGTCGCTGGGCGCGACTGACACCGACATTGAGAATATTGGGCGTCGAAGCGGCCCATTCTATTGCGCCGGACGTGGAGCCGCCCAACAAGAAAATAACGCTCTCTGCCTCTTTGCCCTGGAACGTGTGAACCGTTCCAACAGACTGATTCACCCACTTTGTGAGGTTTTTCACAGTGATATGATCGGCCCAATCCCTCTGGGTCTTCTTCAGCAGCTCTCGCATTCCTGCGGCCGCCGTCTTGAACGGTGAAATGATGTAAAGGTCAGGCAATTCCGTGTGTGGGTTAACCCAGCCATTTTGCATGTAGCTCTTCACCAGATCGAGCGCCAAATGGGCCTGTGCCGGAATATGGTGTTTTTCACATCCTTCCGTTCCCGGCATATCGATCCAGCAACTTGGACCGAGCAAAGGTCTCGGCGGTGCGGTTTCGCTTCCTGTCGTGATTTTGCTTTCCTGCTCGACCTTGCCGCGCCCAAGCACCATGGTTTGATTATAGGCAATTTTGTTGCAAATGGAGAACATTGGCTCCACGCAGCGCCGATGCACTTTCAGAGGTGAACCCACCCACACCGGCTCATTCTGGTGCGAAATGAGATAGGAGCCGAATGTATTGTGCTGATCAGCAATGACCTGCAAAGAGGTTGCTGTTGCGAGATGTCTGATCGGGGCCTTGTGGCGCTCAAGCAATTTCGCATCAACGTTTTTATCCAGTGTGACCACAGGCTCCACTTGCAGCGGATCACCGACGATAAAGGCTCTTTTGGCCCGCGCCAAAGCCCCAACGGCCTGTTGTGGTGCGGCCTGACCGGCTTCATCAACGAACAGCCAACCGATGCCGCCAGTTGGCATATGCTCGAAACAGCGGGCAAAGGAGGCAAATGTGGACGACACCACCGGAACAAGCAGGGATAAGGTTGCCCAAAGATCGATGCCGACATCTTTGATGACAGGCGTTAAATAGGGATCTCTCGTTAACATTCCGAGCGCACGGCTCAAATTTTGAGAGAAGACCTTTCCGGCCCCTTGCAAAAAGGCGCGATGCAGGACCATTGCCTTGATAAACAGCATGGCGCGGGCGTCATTCAGCGCATCGCACATGCGTGGCAACATCTGCTGGCGGTCCGCGTCTGTTGCCACGAGCGCATCCTCGAAACTCACCAGACCTGATCGTTTGGACCTCAAGGTTTCGAGCTGGGCGCTTTTGATCGACAGGGCCTGGCGCGCGTGATCTCTCTCTTGTTGCGCCTCTTCCATAACCTTCGTGTTTGTTTCAACAAGCGCTTCCAATGCCCGAAGGTTGGTACGGGCGCTGGTTCTCAAAATATCGCACTGTGCCCGGTGTTTGACAGCCGCCTCAAACAAGGAAATCCGGCTTCGTGCGGAACGGCAAATCGCCCAGGATGCGGGCAACATTGCCCAAAAGCCTGTCCATTTTCCAGGTTGGAGCAGCTCCGCGTTCTTATCAGCCGAACGAAGATCATCCTCAGCATCCTTCAGAGTGATGGCTGCCTGAGGGATGTTCTTTTTTGCCTCTTCGACGGTTTGTTGCGCTTTGATGTATTTTTGCTCACAAACGTCCGCGAGCTTCTTGAGGCGATAAACCTCGCGGGAAATAGCGTCAACCTGTTTCATCTCGCCTTTAAGACGAGAAACCGTTGCGAGCGCGTCGTCAAAATCCCGACGGGCAGTCGCCCAGTCCACCGCTTCGCTCTTGTCTTTCAACTGACGAAATATATTGCTGAAATCTTCTTTATCGTCTTTTGTTTTTGCCTTCAATATGGAATCGAATCTATTCATGTTCTTGGCGTTGCCGAGCACGGCGGAAATCAATCCCCAGGCTTTTGCAGTGTCGTGCTCACCAGTGGTGTCTTCGCTCTCCTCATCATCACTGCCTTTCTTCAATAAAGCCGTGGCTGTTGGAGAGAAATACTCGGCAATGCTATGATATTGCGGATCAATTTTGGATTGGTTTGGAAATTCTCGCGTCACATTCTCGACCGCGCCATTGTTGGCGCTGGTGACGACCATGGTAAAGCCATGCAAACGCGCGTCCAGCTTATAAATATTGGCTGAATGGGGCTGGTTTGGGTATTTCACCTCATGATCTGTGTATCTGGTGAACGCTTTGTTGGGTGTGGAGAACGTGGTGAGAATTTTTGCCCGTTCAACAAGAATAGCGGCAACCACATCCATCAGCAATGTTGTTTTTCCTGTTCCCGGCGGCCCATTAAGAGAGAACAATCCGCCAGAATGCAGGGCGCGCAATCCCTCATTGACTGCGACCTGTTGCATGAGGGTGAGCGAAAATTGTGATGGCCAACGACCATCTGGCAGCAGGTCCAGCGAGAGTTTCTTGTCGATTGCCTCAATGCTTGTCGAGTCAACCCGACCGCTTTCGCTCGGCTCAACCAGATAAGGAAGCACAAGGCCCGCAGGTTGCTTGTTTTTCACACTGTTGATCGCAGCTTCAATATCGTCCAGAAAAAAGCTGTTTATTGGCGGGATACGCGGGGTGAGAGGTTTTTCGTCTTTTCCAACGGTCGCCTTGCTAACGACAATCGCTTGCGGCCCTTGATCGATGCCAACAGGCACCCACTTTAGCAACTGAATGGCTTTTTCCTGCAATGTCTGGATAAAGAGGCCTGATGCGGGAAACTGCTCCTCTGCCAATCGTCCTGCTTCTTTGTCGAAATATTCTATTAGCGTGGCGCTATAGTCGGCAAATTCAAGCGCTTGATTGTTCTTCAACTCAGAGAAGGCTTGCGCGAAAGACGCCATTTTCAGTGTTTTGGCTTGCACATAACCCCCTGTGCTCACTTCAAACACGCCCAAGAAGGTGAAAGCACTGGTATTTTGTCGGCCACCTGAATCGTAATCCGGTGCCGCTTCTGTTCGTAATGTCGCCAGAAGCTCCTGATCATAGGATGCTCTGGCAAGAATACCAAAGCGCACAAAGTGCTTGTACTGCCGCTCCTGTTGATCTTGTTTTGGGGATGGAAAATGCGGCTCCCAAGGATACACATTGTCCCTGACATAGGTGACAAAGTGGTTTTCACTTTTGTCATCGTCCTCTTCGGCATCCGGTGCCGTCAGCGCCTCAACATCAAACCAATATTTCAATGTTTGAAGCGCATCGTTCATTTTTTAAATTCCTAATATTCTATAAATATCTTCAGTAAGTCCAATACTCTCTGGCCCTTTATGGAAGCGCAAGCGATCGATTGCTAATGCTTCAAACTTACCAATTGGTTGCAATTGCCTCACTTTAAAAAACCTTAAAGTTGCGACTCTTGAACGTATTGCGTGAGAGCTGCCGAAGGCCCCGACCGTACGATGTGCTGAGTTTCCGTTTTTCCTATGGCAAACTCTAGATGTCGCCAATCACCGCCCGATACCGGCGATACTCCTCGGCAAGACCAGGTCTCAGACTGTCGGCCACCGGCAGGATCGTCGCAAAGAGCGTTTCCGGATCGGCGATAGTGCCAAGTGCTGCCACAGCATCCTTGACCGCTTGCGGATAAAGATCCGGCTGGCGGGCGACTCGATTGCAGAATACCTGCAAATTGAACCGGATATTGGCGCTGACCGCATCAGCACGGTCGGCGGCGGCCAAAGGCAGGTCGCGCCAGCCAAACAGGCTATGCATATCCAGAAACAACAGAAATTCATGATAATAGCGCGCCGTTTCCGGCAGACCGACTTGCAACAGCAGCGTGTCAAACGAGGTGTCCAAACCTGCGGCAGACTTCCATTGCCCGAGATCATAGCAATAGATCAAAGCCGGATCATACAACACCTTGCCACAACACAGAAACGTAGCGACGAAACTCCAGTCGCAATAGGCGCCCCGCGTCGGATGATGCGCATTGAAAGTCTTCAGGACCCCTGTAAATAGCCTAGTGCGAAAAATGCTGTAATAAAGCGCATTATTGCCACCGGTCTTATTGACATACTGCTGTATCCGCCCCGATGGCGTCTCCGCATCCAGATTGGTCGTGACCACATCGGCCACACCCGCATCGTCGCGCCATATCATCGTTTGCGGTCGCACACCGATCACATCCTGCGGCAGAGAGGAAAGATCCGCCACCGGCAGGCCGTCGAGAACATAAATCGTGTCATCATCAGCAAACGGCATGAGAAACGGTGTTTCCACGTGGTTGAGCGCGTTGACCAGATTGGCGACGGCATCTTCTGCGGTGGAATGCAGGTAACGGACGCGCGCGCCTAGGCTTTGCAGCCATTCCGCCTTGGCCGGATCGCCGGAATTGTCGGACACGATCAGCACGGCATCCAGCTTTTCCGCATAGATCAACGCACTTTCCAGGGAAAATCGGCTCTTCTCCAGCGACCGGCGGCTTGGAACAACAATTGAAAGCTGGGACATGCAGGATTTTCCGAAAACAGGGCAGCAGAATTTTACAAGAGAGGATGCATTAGCATCTTCGAGACTTTGTATTCGCATAGAGAAGCAGTGTTTCCCCAGGCTGGATGGCTTGTACGCCGCACCATGCAGAAAACTAGCTGCCCCTTTGCAGTCCGATGCTGCAAGCCTGAACGAAAGACAAGCCCTGCGCCAGACCAACGGTATATCGCCGAGCGATCAACAGGAGTGACAGCAGACGCAATGTCCGACAATCTTGCCGCAGCATTGGCGCTTTACGCCTCTGGAAACCTGGCGGGCACTTATGCCGCCTTGAAAAGCGCCCTGGCCAAAGACCCCGCTCCGGGACCGAAAGCCCTGCTGGTCATGGCCCAGTGCTGTGCCAAGCTCGACCATTTCACCGAAGCCGCCGTGTTTTACCGGCAGGCAGCCAAGATCATCCCTGCTCAAGCTCTCACCCTGGTCACACTCGCGGAAAAAATGGAACGGTCCGGGATTGAAAAGGCAAGTGCGCAGGAAATCCAGACCCTCGAAACATCCAGGCGGGCTATTCGCTCCGGTCCGTTTGATGTCCAATCCTGGCGAACCTATCGGACGGCTTTGAGGCACACGCTCAATATCGACGAAATGCGCATGAGCGACCAGGCGGTTCGGGACCGGTTGAACCGGCAGGAGGAGAACTATTATTCGGTCGATAGCCAAACCGTGCATCTGAGCTGGTGCGATGACGAGACCTTGAACAGCCGCTGGAACAATGACTTGCCAGCTCCTATCTCGGCTTCGCAAGAGTGGAAAAAACCGGCTGGCGAGACACTCAAACTCGCCTATCTGCTTGCCGATGGGCCAAGCGACGACCCACTTCGCAGGCTTACCCTGTCGCTTGCCGCCCGACACAACCCGACCGATTTCGACGTTCTGCTGATTTGCAACGAGCCGCCGGGACCGGACGAATTGAATGCAGACATAAAGGCTCTCGGCCTCAAGGATCTCTGTGAGGACACGGCCGTGGCCGCTCTGCGCGCCGCTGACATCGATATCCTGATCGATCCGCTTGGCCATAGCGACGCCGCCCGTCCTGATCTGCTGCGGCACCGGATCGCGCCGCTGTATGTAGCAATGGCCGGTCACCCGGGGGCAAGAGCCGGGCTTATATGCGACTATATGCTCGCAAACACCGCAGTTCTGCCGAAGGACGACCTCCGCCTCCATGGCCGGGCGATCTGCCATCTGCCGGAGACTTTTCTCGTCAGTTCTCCCATGCAACAGCCGCCTTCGCTGTCGCGCCGACAACTCGGGCTGCCCGAAGACCGAGTGATCTT
This sequence comes from Gillisella vitis, assembly GCF_021559775.1. Lineage (GTDB taxonomy): Bacteria > Pseudomonadota > Alphaproteobacteria > Rhizobiales > Rhizobiaceae > Allorhizobium > Allorhizobium ampelinum. The sequence continues at coordinate 3,233,862 of NZ_CP056047.1, forward strand.
CGCGGCTTTTCATCCCACCGAACAGATATCTCCACGAACCGCCGATCTCTGGGTCGATATTCTGCGGCAGACGGAAAATAGCCTGCTATGGATATCCTGCGGCAATTACGCCCGAAACAATTTCAGCACCTGGATGAACCGTCAGGGCATAGCCGAAAACCGATTGGTTTTTCGCAACCCCGCCAGGCCCATGGAGCAAGTTGGCTGGATGACCCTCGCCGACATCGCCCTCGATTCTTTCCCTTATAACGACGGATTTTCGACGCTTGCCGCCTTGCAGGCCGGTTTACCCGTGCCAACTTTTTCGGGCGGAAATTTCGCCAGTCGTGTCACGGCAAGCCTATTGCAGGCTTGTGGGCTAGAAAAGCTGATTGCCCGAGACGCCGATGCCTATGTGGCTCTGTGTATCGATCTGGCCCGCGATAAGAGCGCCCGCAACGCCTTGAAACAGACTATTCGCGCACAGTGTCCAAGATCGCCTCTGTTTGATATCACAGGCTTTATCCGCCACTTGGAAGCCGCCTATCACACCATGGCAGCGCGGGCCGCAACGGGCCTTGAGCCGCAGGATTTTTCAGTTCCAGTCCTCTAAACGTTGCTGGCGTCCTTCCTGAAACCCAAGGCGAAGCCTTCAATCTTTGAATTGCTGTTTCGCTTGAAAACTGGTAACAGACCGCCATGGGATCTAAATTCGGATGTCTCGCGCCTGACATATTCGTGCTGCAAGACCACAAGCGTCTTCCGGCACGTTTCTTTGCGCGCGTTGCCGGAGCGCTTGGCAATCAGCTGACTTAAGTCGCTCCTCGCGGTGCGGCCTGCAACTGCGATAGTCTTGCAAACATTCTTTGACACGGTCATATGACCCAATCCCTTTTCAACCCTTCGACGGATGAACAGCCATGAGCGCACCCCGTACCCTCTACGACAAGATTTTCGATGACCATCTGGTGGATCGCCAGGATGACGGCACCTGTCTTCTCTATATCGATCGCCACCTCGTGCACGAGGTGACAAGCCCGCAGGCCTTTGAAGGTCTGCGCATGGCTGGCCGAAAGGTGCATGCACCAACCCGCACTCTGGCCGTTGTTGACCATAACGTGCCGACCACGCCGGATCGGGCCGAAGGGATCAAGAACGAGGAAAGCCGCATCCAGGTCGAGGCCTTGGCCAAGAATGCCGCTGACTTCGGCGTCGAATATTATTCCGAAAAAGACAAGCGCCAGGGCATCGTGCATATCGTCGGCCCTGAACAGGGTTTCACCCTGCCCGGCATGACCATTGTCTGCGGCGACAGCCATACCTCGACCCACGGAGCCTTTGGTGCTTTGGCGCATGGTATCGGCACGTCGGAAGTGGAACATGTTCTGGCCACCCAGACCTTGATCCAGAAGAAAGCCAAGAACATGCTGGTGCGTGTCGATGGCAAGCTGCCTGCGGGCGTCACCGCCAAGGACATCATTCTGGCCATCATCGGTGAAATCGGCACCGCTGGTGGTACCGGTCATGTCATCGAATTTGCCGGTGAGGCTATCGAGGCCCTGTCGATGGAAGGCCGCATGACCGTCTGCAACATGACGATCGAAGGCGGCGCCCGCGCTGGCCTGATTGCGCCTGACGAAAAGACCTTCGAATATATCAAGGGCAAGCCCCGCGCGCCGAAGGGTGAAGAGCTGGAGATGGCGCTTCAATACTGGAAGACGCTGCATACCGATGAAGGCGCGCATTTCGACCGCACCGTCGTGCTGGATGCCGCCAACCTGCCGCCCATCGTCTCCTGGGGCTCTTCGCCGGAAGATGTGATTTCGGTTCAGGGCGTCGTGCCGAACCCGGACGATATCGCTGATGAAAACAAGCGGACGTCGAAGTGGCGGGCGCTCGACTATATGGGCCTGAAGCCCGGCACCAAGATCACCGATATCGCCATCGACCGTGTGTTTATCGGCTCCTGCACCAATGGCCGCATCGAAGACCTGCGCGCCGCAGCCGCCGTGCTGAAGGACCGCAAGGTGGCATCGACGGTTTCTGCCATGGTGGTTCCGGGGTCTGGCCTCGTCAAGGAACAGGCGGAAGCCGAAGGTCTCGACAAGATCTTCCTGGATGCCGGTTGCGAATGGCGTGAGCCGGGCTGTTCTATGTGCCTGGCGATGAACGACGACCGCCTGAAGCCGGAGGAACGCTGCGCCTCGACCTCGAACCGCAATTTCGAAGGCCGCCAGGGCTATAAGGGCCGCACCCACCTCGTGTCCCCCGCCATGGCCGCTGCTGCTGCCATTGCCGGCCACTTCGTCGATATCCGCGAGTGGAAGTGAGATAGTCTCGAACTTTTGATCAGAAGGGCGGCTCAAGAGCCGCCTTTCTTGTTTTCACTCAATGATTCACGTGAAATCAGAAGCTGGCGGTCATCGGATCGGGTCCAATGCGGGTCGATGAGCTGTCGAGCGCAGCGATCTCAGTCATGTCTTGTGGATCAAGGCTGAAATCGAACACCTTGAAATTCTCCTCGATGCGCGACGGCGTGACGGATTTCGGGATCACCACCAGCCCGCTTTCGATATGCCAGCGGATGATGATCTGGGCTGCCGTGCGGCCATGCTTGGTAGCGATCTTATCGATCACCGGATTGTCCAACAGCTTGCCCTGACCAAGTGGGCTCCAGGACTGGGTCACGATATTGTGGGCCTGGTGGAATTCGCGGGCTTGCTTCTGCTGGAAATCCGGATGCAGTTCGATCTGGTTGATGACCGGCACCACGCCGGTTTCATCGATGATCGTCTTCAGATGCTCCGGATAGAAATTCGACACGCCGATGGAGCGCGCCCTGCCCTCCTCCTTCAATTGAATAAAGGCCTTCCAGGTCTCGACAAACAGGCCGCGATGCGGCGATGGCCAATGGATCAGGTAGAGATCGACATAATCGGTGCCAAGCCGCTTCAGGCTGGCATCGAAGGCCTTGAGGGTATTGTCAAAGCCCTGCTCATTGTTCCACAGCTTGGTGGTCAGGAAAATATCGCCACGGTCGATGCCGGACGAGCGGATGCCTTCGCCGACACCCTCCTCGTTTTCATAGACAGCAGCCGTATCGATATGGCGATAACCCGCCGACAGCGCGGACCGTACCGCAGGTGCCGCTTCGCTATTGGGTGTTTGCCAGACGCCGAGACCCACCTGCGGGATGCTGTTGCCGTCGGAAAAGGAAATGTAGGATTGATCTGCCACGTAAGGGTCTCCCATTCGAGATCGAGGTTTAAGATCGGGCAAGAACCGCGACGACCTTGAGAAGGCGCATTCCATAATGCCGGGTCTATAGATAGGCAGGGGCAATGTGTTTCCCACCCCGGCAGCCCGGTGTTTGTATCAGGGAGGTATGTCTTCACAAAACCGTGACAATGGTGGTCTGTGAAACAACCGCCAGCAGGCGACGCATGTCGGCGGGGCTGATCGCCACGCAGCCTTCCGTCGGGGCATAGTCCGGGCGGGCGATATGGAAAAAGATCGCTGAACCCCTGCCTTGTTTGCGGCAGGTGATGTTCCAGTCCATCACCAGGCAGATATCATAGAGCCGGTCCTGTCGCTGCAATCGCTCATGACTGGCAGTAAACGGCGCCTTGACCGGACGGTTATAGGCCGGATGGCCCGGTGCATCGCACCACAGCATGTCAGCACGAATCGACCTCAAGGGCAGGCGCGAGCCTATGGCCGCACGAGGCTCCGCCCGAAAGTAGCCGCAAAGCAACCGCATCGATGCCCGTGGGGTTGCGCCATCGCCCTCACGCTTGAAAGCCGTGATGCCCGACCGTCCGATGGCGGCGGGAAACCGAAGCGGTCCAGCCTGAACGATGGCCTGGCTCTTGCAACCGGGCTTGCGGCGCACCACAATACTGCGAAGACCTTGGCGCGGTTGAGACCCGGCTCTGGAAAGTGAGTTTGGCATTTCGCTCACGGAGTTTTGCTTTGTCGAACACTTTTCTTGTAGAGTGAGTTGGCTAGATAAGACAATGATTTCAAGAACAGTGCAATCTGGCCTGTTCGCTGCTTGGGAGTATATCAGGTATGGCTGCTCGGACGATCCTTCTGGTCGATGACGACGATGACCTGCGCGAAACGCTGGTGGAACAACTTTCCCTTTACGAGGAGTTTTCGATCCAGCAGGAATCCAACGCCACCAAGGGCGTGCAGGCGGCCCGCAATGGCCAGGTGGACCTGATGATCATGGATGTGGGCCTGCCGGACATGGATGGCCGCGAAGCCGTGAAACTGCTGCGCAAGGGCGGCTTCAAGGCCCCCGTCATCATGCTGACCGGTCACGATACCGATTCCGACACCATTCTGGGGCTTGAGGCCGGTGCGAACGACTATGTTACCAAGCCATTCCGCTTTGCCGTTCTGCTCGCCCGCATCCGTGCGCAGTTGCGCCAGCACGAGCAGAGCGAGGACGCCACGTTTACCGTCGGTCCCTATCTGTTCAAGCCGAGCCAGAAGCTGCTGACCACCGAGGACGGCAAGAAAATCCGGCTGACGGAAAAGGAAGCGGCCATCATCCGCTATCTCTACCGCGCCGGGCAGAAAGTCGTCACCCGCGACGTGCTGCTGGAAGAAGTCTGGGGATACAACTCCGGCGTCACCACCCATACGCTGGAAACCCATGTCTATCGCCTGCGCCAGAAGATAGAACGGGACCCGTCCAACGCCGAAATTCTGGTCACGGAAAACGGCGGTTACAAGATTATTCCCTAAACGGACATTGAACGGACCCTGAACCGGAGCATTCTCGATGGCGCTGAGCGATGACATGCAACTGCTTTCATCTCTGGCGCTGTTTCAGGGGCTGGAGCCGGACCAATTGCGGCTGATTGCCTTTGGTGCTGAACACAGGCCCATCGGCCAGGGCCAGCCACTATTTCGGGAACACTCCCCGGCTGAATGCGCCTATGTGGTGGTGCGGGGCCGGTTCGAGCTTTCCAACACAGGCCGCGATGGCAAGCCGCAAGTCGCCGCTGTTGCCGGTCCCGGCACCATGCTGTCGGAACTGGCGCTGGCCACCATGGTGGAGCGCAAATACACCGCCATCGCCCTGGAGGATGCCGAAGTGCTGCGCATTCCCCGCCCGCTGTTCCACCGGCTGCTGGAGGAATATCCAAAGCTCGGCCTTGTCATGCAGGAGCGCATCCGGCAAAACCTTGTCGCACTGGCGACCGGGGCAAAAGGCATGGAAGAGCGGTTTCGGTAACGCTTACCGCGTTGTCCGGTTGGGCGGCAAGATTGCATCATCGTTTTACTGTGAGGCTCACCCCCCTCTGCCTTGCCAGGCATCTCCCCCTCAAGGGGGGAGATCGAACCGGAGTTGGCCGCTCGATTCACGTCATCTGTACACAGCGACGAAAGTCGCCAACCTATCCGAAGAATGAGCGGCTACGTCTATCCGATCTCCCCCCTTGAGGGGGAGATGTCCGGCAGGACAGAGGGGGTAAACGGCATATCAAAGCGATAATATTATGTACCGTCGCCAATCAATCATAGCGGTTTACTGACACTTTTATAGATCGTGGTTCTCCAGCCGCTCCTTGCAGACCAGTTCGACAGCATCCTGCAACTGTTTGATATGCTCCACCAGCCACGCCAATTCCTCGGCGGTAATCTCATATTCTGATGAATAACGAGCCTCGACATAGGCGCGGTGCAGGCGGTCGAAACAACGACGGGCAAGGCGGTTTTTCCTCGGCCACGCATCAATCAGACGGGTATCCAAATTTTCGGCCAGCGGTCGCAATTTTCGCAAATTGTGCAACCGCGGGCTATAGAGCGTCAGCACCAACAGAACGCAGTGGTAAAGCCGCTCAACCGTTTGATGAAGCTGGAAGGCGGCTTCATTAAAATTACCACGCTCAATCAAAAATCCGGCTGCGGCCTGAAAGGCCTCGGCACTCGAAAACCAATCCTCAAAATAAGTCTTCGCCTGAGCTTGCCTCTCCTCTGGAGCCAGCGGTTTGGCCGTGGTGAGCGGAAAGCCCGGCGCTTCATAAAGCGGGATGCCGTCACGGGCGATATCAATGAAGAAAGGCAGGCCGCGAGCCAGTCGATTGTTCAGATCATCAAGGGAGTGGACAATGAAATTGACAGGGGTTTTCAAGCGCTTGGTGGCGATTTCCTCCCGTATCAGATATTCCTGCGCGCCGCGCCAGAACTTATCCTCTTCGGCAAAAACCTCGGTATTGACCACCACCAGCAGGTCATAATCGGAATAATAGCCGCTGGCATGATCCTCGACCCAGTCGCCACGGGCATAGGAGCCGAACAGGATCAACTTAAGGATACGACCGCCCTTGTTTTTATCGGATAGCCTGCCCTTTTGTGCGGCTTCGAACTCGTCGAAGAGAATGCGGACCACCCGCTCCAGCTCGCGCTGCTTGCGGGCGGGCAGATGATTGAGCCGGTCCTGATCCATCCACCCCTCCGTTCACCTCAAATCGACATCAAAGCGCGAACTGCACTGTTACCGGCACGTGGTCGGACGGCTTTTCCCAGCCGCGTGCTTCGCGCAAAATCTCGATTGTTTTCAGCGACGGTAACAGATCCGGTGACGACCAGATATGGTCGAGGCGACGGCCCTTGTCGGCGCTGTCCCAGTCCTTGGCCCGGTAGCTCCACCACGTATAGAGTTTTTGCGATGGATCGACCAGTTCCCGCATCAGATCCACCCAGCCACCCCGATCGATCACCTCAAGCAGGCCTGCGGTTTCCACCGGCGTATGGGACACGATCTTCAACAGCTGCTTGTGCGACCAGACATCATGCTCCAGCGGCGCGATATTCAGGTCGCCGACCAGAATGGCCGAAGTCTCCGGCTCGGCACTGGCCGACAGCGCCTTCATCTCCTCGACAAAGTCCAGCTTGTGGCCGAATTTTGGATTGATGTCCCGGTTGGGCTCGTCGCCTCCGGCGGGTACATAGAAATTATGCAGGCGGATGCGCCGCCCGTTCCACTCGAAAATCGCCGAGATATGGCGGCTGTCACCGACGCCGCAGAAATCCTGCCGGTGGTCTTCGGTCAAAGGAAATTTCGAGACGGTGGCAACGCCGTGATAACCCTTCTGGCCATGCAGAATGGCATAGGGATAGCCCAGCGCCTGAAACGCCTCCAACGGAAACTCATGGTTCTGGCATTTGATTTCCTGAAGGCAGAGAATATCCGGCTGACGCAGTTTGAGAAAATGCTCGACAATCGGCATGCGCAGCCGAACCGAATTGATATTCCAGGTGGTCAGGGAAAAAGTCATGACGAGATCCTTCAGCGCCGAACAGATCCGGCATTGCTCATCCCTTTATGCAAACTCGCAGAATTTTGACAGTGAAAAGGCCCGAAATCTCCAGATTTCGAGCCTCGATCCGGTAAAGGTCAATCAACCGCCGCTCAGCCGCGATTGCGGATGTCGTCATAGGGAACTTCGAAGACTTTTTCATCGAAATTGACGCCCTGCTGGACGTTGAAGATCATTACCGACGTGTCCTTGCCCTGCGCATCGGTGACGGTCCATTGCCGCAGCTCAAAGGTCTTCGGATCAAACATCAGGGTGATGGTCTGGTCGCCAAAAATCGATTTGTCACCCAGCACGATGGTGGTCAGGTCCTGCTCTTCCTTGACCTGCCGCACCATCTGGTGGCCGAGATCGATGCGGTCGGACAGAAGCAGGCTCAGCGGCGTCTTCGACAGTGGATAGACATCCCAGGTCTTCATTTTCAGGTTGCCGATTGCCACGTTACGGCCATCGGAAATCACCCGCATCGGTGAGGGCTGCTCATAGTTGAAGCGCAGCTTGCCGGGTCGTTCGATATAGAATTTTCCGGCTGTCTGTTCACCGCGCGGGCCAAACTGCACGAACTCGCCCATCATGGTTTTCACCGAGGCAAAATGATCGGCGATCCTCTGCGCGGCGCTGGCCTGGGCCTGAGCGTATGCGGGCGATAATGTCGCGCCCATGGCCGCAACAGCGATCCCCGCAGCCGCCAGGCTGATAAATCCCCGGCGGCTCATCATCCCTGTCATGCCTGCCGGGGCAAACGTCTTCTTTTGCATTCTTTTCTCCTTTTGCCCCTGTTCCATAAGGCGCAAACCGGGCGCCATGGTGACACACACCGGATCGTGAACGCCAAAACGCTTGCAGGCGTCTGGACGTTCCACACCAGCCTGTCGCCGTCACCGCTCGATGTCAGCTTCCGTCGGAACGAGGATTTCGCGTTTGCCCGCGTGGTTGGCCGGGCCGATAATGCCTTCCTGCTCCATGCGTTCGATCAGCGATGCGGCGCGGTTATAGCCGATGCCCAGCCGACGTTGAACATAGGAGGTTGAGGCTTTTCCATCCCGAAGCACGACGGCGACGGCTTGGTCGTAAGGATCGTCCGATTCGGCCAGATTGCCGGTTCCTGCCGGTCCGCCACCTTCGTCGTCGTCCTCGTCAATAGTCACGGCATCAAGATAATCCGGCGCGCCCTGGGTTTTCAGATAGGCAACGATGTCTTCGACCTCATTATCCGAAACAAACGGACCATGGACGCGCTGGATGCGCCCGCCGCCAGCCATGTAGAGCATGTCGCCCATGCCCAGCAACTGTTCAGCGCCCTGCTCGCCCAGAATAGTACGGCTGTCGATCTTGGACGTAACCTGGAAGGAAATCCGGGTCGGGAAGTTTGCCTTGATGGTACCGGTGATGACATCGACAGAAGGCCGCTGCGTCGCCATGATGACGTGGATGCCCGCCGCGCGTGCCATCTGCGCCAGGCGCTGCACCGCGCCTTCGATATCCTTGCCCGCCACCATCATCAGGTCGGCCATCTCATCGATGATAACAACGATATAGGGCATGGGCTGCAAATCGAAGGTCTCGGTCTCGTACATGGCCTCGCCGGTCTGCCGGTCGAAGCCGGTTTGCACGGTGCGGGTCAGCACTTCGCCCTTTTCAATGGCCTGCTCTACGCGGCTGTTGAAGCCGTCGATATTGCGCACGCCGATTTTCGACATCTTCTTGTAGCGCTCTTCCATCTCGCGCACCGTCCATTTCAAGGCGACAACGGCCTTTTTCGGATCGGTGACAACAGGCGAGAGCAAATGCGGAATGCCGTCATAGATCGACAATTCCAGCATTTTCGGATCGATCATGATCAACCGGCATTTTTCCGGCGGCAAACGGTAGACCAGCGACAGGATCATGGTGTTGATCGCCACCGACTTGCCCGACCCGGTCGTACCAGCGACCAGCAGATGCGGCATCTTGGCGAGGTCGGCAATCACAGGTTCACCGCCAATGGTCTTGCCCAGCGCCATCGGCAGCTTGGCTGTCGAGCCGTTGAAGTCGCGGCTACCGATCATTTCCCGCAAATACACGGTCTCGCGGGTGCGGTTCGGCAATTCGATGCCAATGGCATTGCGACCCGGCACCACGGCGACACGGGCGGCAATGGCGCTCATCGAGCGGGCAATATCGTCGGCAAGACCGATAACGCGGGACGATTTGATCCCTGGCGCTGGCTCCAGCTCGTAAAGTGTGACGACCGGGCCGGGACGCACTTCGATAATATCACCCTTGACGCCGAAATCTTCCAGCACGCCTTCCAGCGTCCGGGCATTGTGTTCAAGCTGGTCAGCCGACAGGCTGGCATCCTTGGCAACCGCACGTGGTTCGGCCAGAAGCTGAACCGACGGCAGTTGAAAGCCGCGCGCACCCCTTGGACCAGCGACCGGCGCCGGGCGCGGACGCTCTGCGGCAGGGGTAACACGGCGGGCAGACGACTTTGCAGCGCGGTCTTCGTCTTCATCGTCGAATAGGATGTCATCAGCCGAGCGACCACGGGTGCGCAGGTCAAAGGGTGGCTCGTCATGCGCGTCATCCGGCGACACCGGCGGCGGCGCGATACGGCGACGGCCCGCACTCCGCTCACCCGGCTCAAAGGACGGGTCGGCGCGGTGGTCCGGGCGTCCAGCCTGAACCGGCATAACCTCATCATCATTGAAGTCATAGGGCTGGTCGAAATCCGACCGCTCGCGCCTTTTTGGCTTCAGACCGGCGAGACGCCGCATCCGGGCCTGACCGGTATACCAGACATGGGCGAGCGCACCGGCAGCAAGCGCAAAAGGCCCGGTGCGGTCATCATCGTCGTCATCCTCATCGACGATAGGCACGGCCTTGCTCTTGCGAGACCCCGCCTGTGAGCTTGCACGGGCAGCCAGAATTTCCGCTTCGAAATCATCCTCTTCATTGCCGATGATACCGGCGGCAAACAGCATCAGCCATAGCATCGGGGCGATGAAGATCACCCCCAGCACCATGGCAAAGGTTCCGGTCGGATAGGCTCCGACAAACAGTGCGGGAAAGCGCAGGATCATGTCGCCGATCACCCCACCGATCCCGTTGGGAATGGGCCAGGTGCCGGGCGGCGGAAAACAGCCGAACACGGCAGCACCGGCAACAGCACCGGTACCCCAGGCGGCAAGCCGACGTGGCAGGCGGGTGATCTTACGGCCGGAGATCAGCGAAAGACACCAGGCCAGAATGGGTAAAAGTGCTGCAACCGAAGCCAGTCCGAAAAACTGCATGGCAAGATCGGCAAAGACGGCACCGGGATAACCGAGAATATTGGTGGGCGCGCGGCTTGTCGCATAGGAAAAGCTGGGATCGGCAACATTCCAGGTGGCCAGCGCGGCAATGGCCGCCACCAGCCCAAGGAAAAGGGCAAAGCCTAGCAGAGCCAGGCATTGCCGCATGATGAAACCCATCACGATCATCCGAGGCGACCGCTCTTCCAATATTGCCAGCGTGCTTCTGCTCATAGGTGTTCGCCTGCCAGTGCAATTTCAACAAAACTTGGAAACCGGATACGCCGGGCAGGACCCGAACCGGCTTGCGAAAAGTGAGATTACCAGAACACGGGTTAACGCTCCTTTAACCATGGATAACCCATCCGGGCGAAAGCCAGCATTGCCAACCTGGTGCAACCAGTCTTTTGCTGTGAGGGTATATAGAGCGCGATTTTCCAGAATCAAAAAACCCGGACACGAGGCCCGGGTTGGTTTTCTGATAACGAAGCACCTTGATCGGCCCCCCGAAGGGGAGCAACAGGGATCAGGAGTGATAAGCAGCTTCACCGTGAGAAGCGAGGTCGAGACCTTCGCGCTCGGCTTCAACAGGGACGCGCAGACCAACGATCACATCGACGATCTTGTAGAGGATCGCAGAGCCGATACCGGTCCACAGGACCGTGATGACCACGGCCTGAAGCTGTACCATGACCTGGCCGCCCATCGTCTGTTCGCCGACATAGCCGACGCCACCCAGCGAAGCGCTGGCGAAAATGCCGGTGGAAATAGCGCCGAACATGCCGCCAATGCCGTGGACGCCGAACACGTCAGCCGTGTCGTCATAGCCGAACTTGTTCTTCACGACAGAGACGAAGAAGTAGCAGAGCGGCGAAACGATCACACCCATGACGATTGCGCCCATCGGGCCGACAATACCGGCGGCAGGCGTGATGGCAACGAGGCCAGCAATCATACCGGAGGCAGCGCCCAGCATCGAGGCCTTGCCGCGGGTGAAGGATTCAACCACGCACCAGGACAGGATAGCCGCAGCCGTGGCAATAAAGGTGTTGACGGTTGCGAGCATCGCACCACCGGAGGCTTCGAGGTTGGAGCCAGCATTGAAGCCGAACCAGCCGACCCAGAGCATGGCGGCACCGACATAGGTGAGCGTCATGGAATGCGGGGCCATCATGTCCTTGCCATAACCGGTACGCTTGCCGACCAGGATCGCACCAACCAGGCCGGCAACACCGGCATTGATGTGAACGACCGTGCCGCCGGCAAAATCAAGGGCGCCGAGGCCGAAGAGATAGCCCTTGGCATCCCAGACCATATGGGCGACCGGGAAATAGACGAAGGTAACCCACAGCAGGCAGAACAGGATCGCAGCCGAGAACTTGATGCGTTCCGCGAAGGCGCCGATGATCAGGGCAGGCGTGATGGCCGCGAAGGTCATCTGGAACAGCATGAAGATATATTCAGGAATGACGACGCCCTTGCTGAAAGTAGCAGCCGTTGTTGTGGTGTCGACGCCAGCCAGGAACATCTTGGCAAAGCCGCCGAAGAACGGGCTTTCGCCGCCACCGAAGGCGAAGGAATAGCCATAGATGACCCAGACGATCATCACCATGGCGGCAATGACGGTGCACTGCATCAGCACGGACAGCATGTTCTTGGCGCGCACCAGGCCGCCGTAGAACAGGCCAAGGCCGGGAACGGCCATGAACAGAACGAGGATGGTGGACAGGAACATGAAGGCGGTATCGCCCTTGTCGGGAACCGGAGCAGCTGCCGCCGCAACGGCTGGCGCTGCATCCTGCGCAAAGGCGATCGCTGGCGCCATCAAGGCCGCCGATGCAGCCCCGAGGCGCAAGGCTTGAGATTTGAATGTGGAAAACGACATGTATATGAACTCCCCTTGACGGCCGGTCTTACAAGGCTTCGGTATTGGTTTCACCGGTGCGGATACGCACCGCCTGATCGATTCCGTAGACGAAAATCTTTCCATCGCCGATCTGACCGGTCTTGGCAGCCGAGGCGATCGCTTCCACCGCCTTGTCGGCAACATCCGTCGCCACTGCGACCTCGATCTTCAGCTTGGGCAGGAAGCTCACGGCATATTCCGTGCCGCGATAGATTTCCGTGTGCCCCTTCTGCCGCCCATATCCCTTGACCTCCGTGACGGTCAGGCCTTGGATACCGACAGCCGTCAGTGCTTCGCGCACTTCGTCCAGCTTGAACGGCTTGATAATGGCCATCACAATCTTCATCTGGTTTCCCATCCTCTGGTTTATCCTCGGCGAATAACGCCGTCTCTCCTCGACGCCGACCTACGACAGGGGGCAGCGACTGTCATCCTACATTCAAACCGTGTGCCAAGTTTCAAGCGGCATTTAAGATATTGAAATACAAGGGTTATAATGGAGAGCGCCAAAAAAAAGGCACCGGAATGGGCGAAAACATGGTTTTTTTTGTGCAAAATCAAAAAACAGCACAAAATTTAATCATTTGCCTTTTTCCGAATCAAGCCCTCCTGGGCAACGGAAACAACCAGCTGGCCCGTCCGCGTATAAATTGAGCCTCTGGTCATTCCCCGGCCACCCGACGCGCTGGGGCTGTCCTGTGAATAGAGCAGCCAGTCATCCAGCTTGGTGGGCTGATGGAACCACATGGCGTGGTCGAGGCTGGCGGCCTGGATCCGCTGGTCGAAGACGGACACTCCGTGGGCATAGAGCGCGACATCCAGCAGCGTCATGTCCGAGAGATAGGCCAGCACGGCGGCTTGCAAGCGGCGATCATCCGGCACAACACCGGTCATACGCACCCAGATATCGGCCTTTGGTTCCAGCTTGTCCTTTGTCAGATAATGCAGGAAGGAGGTGGGGCGAAATTCCACCGGCCGCTCTCTTGCCCAATAGGCCCGGATATGGGCGGGCGCTTGCGACAAAAACATTTCGCGAAATTCCCGCTCGCCCATCAACCCTTCCGGCGGCGTCACATTCGGCATGACGAGCTGGTGGGAAAAGCCTTCTTCTTCTTGCTGGAAAGAGGCCGACATCGAAAATATCATCTGGCCGTGCTGGATAGCAACGACCCGGCGCGTCGAAAAGCTGGCGCCGTCACGGGTCCGCTCGACCTGATAGAGGATTGGCACCGTCGGATCGCCGGGACGCAAGAAATAGGCATGCAAGGAGTGAACATACCGCTCGCCATCGACACAGCGCTGGGCTGCCATCAAGGCCTGAGCGATGACCTGGCCGCCGAATACCCTCTGCCATCCGACCTGCGGGCTGGTGCCTCGGAACAAATTGACTTCCAATGCCTCCAGGTTCAGCGTTTCGATCAGTTTTTCCATCGGTGTGGCGGAATTTTCTGTCTGCGGCATTTTGGAAAAGCTCCGGCGGTAGGAAGTCGGGTCCAACTGATCTATATAAGACCCGAAGCACGATACAAGCTGTAAGGGAGTAGATGATGGCGGATCTGGTTGTAGTCGGAGGCGGATATGTCGGTCTCTCGGCGGCGCTCGCCGTCAAGCGCGCCGCGCCGCATCTGGACGTGACGGTAATCGAAGCAGCCCCCGAAGGCCAGTGGCGCAAGGACCCACGGGCCTCGGCGGTGATTGCGGCAGCCACCAAAATGCTGGAGGTTTTCGGCGTCTGGAGCACGATCGAACCGCAGTCTCAGCCGATCAACCGGATGATCGTTACCGATTCGCGCACCAGCGATCCGGTCCGGCCCGTCTACCTGACCTTTGACGGCAATGTCGAGGAGGGCAAGCCCTTCGCCTATATGGTGCCCAATGTCGCCATGGTCGGCGCGCTTCTCGATGCTGCCGGTGTGGCGGGAATTTCCATCCGCCATGGCGTGAAAGCCGCAGGCTTCTCCGTGAAAGGCCATAAGGCCGAAGTCGCGCTTTCCGATGGCACAACCCTTGACTGCCGTCTGGTTGTTGCCTGTGACGGCGTACGCTCGCGCGTCAGGGACATGGCGGGGATCAAGACCGTCACCTGGGCCTATGGCCAGTCCGGGATTGTCACCACGGTCGAACACGAGCGTCCGCATGAAGGGGTGGCAGAGGAACATTTCCTGCCAGCCGGACCCTTCGCTATCCTGCCCTTGACCGGCAATCGCTCATCGCTGGTCTGGACCGAGCGCAGCGAGGATGCGGACCGGCTGGTCGCCGAGGACGATCTGATGTTCGAAACCGAACTGGAGCGCCGTTTCGGCCACAAACTCGGTGCAATCCGTGCCACCGGCGACCGCCGGGCCTTTCCGCTGGGACTGACGCTGGCCCGCTCTTTCATTGGGCCAAGACTGGCGCTGGCAGGCGACGCGGCCCATGGTATTCATCCAATTTCCGGCCAGGGCCTCAATCTTGGTTTCAAGGATGTGGCGGCGCTGGCAGAAACAATCGTCGATGCCGATCGCCTCGGCCTCGATATCGGCGACCTCACGGTTCTGGAACGCTACCAGACCTGGCGGCGCTTCGACACGTTCCGGATGGGTGTTACCACCGACGTGTTGAACCGGCTGTTTTCCAACGATATTACGCCGGTAAGAATCGCCCGGGATTTCGGGCTGGGCCTGGTGGAACGGTTGCCGAAACTGAAAAGCTATTTCATTTCCGAGGCTGCCGGAACATCGGTGAAGGGCGGCCCGAAACTTCTGACCGGTCAGTCGATCTGACAAAGGATCAAGAGGCCGGTTTGGCAGACAAATGGCCCTAACCAGCGCCTTCAGTCTTCGATCTTGCGGGCTTCCGAGACCAGCATGATCGGAATACCATCACGAATGGGATAGGCAAGCCTTGCCTTTTCCGAAACCAACTCGTTGTTTTCCCGGTTAAGGGTCAAACGGCCATTGGTCAGCGGGCAGACCAGCAATTCCAGCATTTTCGGATCGACACCGTTCATCCGCTGATCCATGGCTGCGCTCCTTCACTCTTTGCCCATTCACCGTTACTGTAAAACCGGCTCCACATCACCGAAACCGCGTGCCAGATAAATTTCGGTAATGGCAATCAGCGTTTCCGTGCGGCTATGCAGATCGGTAGCCTCCAGCAAGGCCTGTTTTTCAGCAGGTGTGAAAGGCGACATCATCGACAAAGAATTGACCAGGGTCAGATTGCTGGCGCGCTGGACGCTCTCCCAATCCGCTTCCAGCTTGTTGGCATCGAGATAGGCTCGGAACACGGCGAGCAAGCGCTCCCGATCCACGTTGTTTTCCTGGCCTTCAGCCGCCAGATCGGCCATGAACGGCGAAATTCGTACCGTGCGGAATGGATGGGTGGTTTTCAGCTCTTCGCTCAGCCGGAAACGGCAGATTCCACCCAGCGACAGAATATAGCGGCCATCGCCTGTCTCGGCGAAAGAGGTGATCCGACCGATACATCCCATGCTGCAGAGGGCCGGAATGCCGGTAGCAATCTCATACGGCTCGGTCAATGCCGGTTGAATCATGCCGATCAGCCGATTGCTGCGCAGCGCGGCATCGAACATTTCCAGATAGCGCGGCTCGAATATATTCAGTGGCAATTGCCCACCGGGCAGCAGAAGAGCTCCTGCCAGCGGAAAAACCGGCAATGTCTCCGGAAAATCAGCCGCCGTCAGATATCGCGCATTGCCGACCTGCATTCCACCCTCCTGAAAGAGCACCGAGCCAATGCCCTGTCGCTCTTTAATTCCTTATAATGTGGCATGCGCCCGGCAAATCTCAAGATGCGCCTGCCACAGAACACAACTTCCGCCCGTCCGAACGTATAGGGTTCAGTCCTTGAACAGGGCTCGTCCCATTCTCTGCCTTCAAGCCCGTTACGAAAACAGGATCGAAGACAGCTTGCGACGGGCCTGAATGGTGGCGGGGTCTTTCGGGCCCCAGACCTCGAAAAACTCGACCAGCTGACGGCGGGCACCATCATCGTCGAAGGTCCGGTCTTTTTTCATGATCAACAGCAGATGATCGGCTGCGTCTTCACGCTTGCCCTCGACATTACGAATTTTGGCAAGCTTCAGCCGCGCCTCGTGATCGTCAGGGTTAAGCGACAGCTGCTGTTCCAACGCCACCGGATCGCCCAGCTTGCGGGCCTCTTCGATTTGCTCCAGCTTTTTGGCCACAGCCTGGATTTCAGCGGCTTTAGCCAATTCTTCGGGCAGGCCATCGATAATCTGGCGCACCCGTTCATGCTGGTTGAGGGCCAGCATGCATTCGGCAATGCCGGCGACCGCCTTGGCATTTTCCGGATCGGCCTGCATGACCGCCGCATAGAGCTGGGCCGCGCCATCGAAATCGCCGCCATCGTAAAGCCCCTTGGCCTCTTCCAGCACCGCTTCGATTTCCGCCGCCTGATCGGCACCGCCGTCTGGTCCACCCAGCTTGTCGATGAACTGCTTGACCTGGCTTTCCGGCAGCGCGCCCATGAAGCCGTCGGCAGGACGGCCATCGACAAAAGCGACGACGGCAGGAATGGACTGGATACCAAGCTGACCGGCAATGGCCGGATGGTCGTCGATATTCATCTTGACCAGCTTGACCTTGCCCTTTGCCTCATTGACCGCCTTTTCGATGATCGGCGTCAACTGGCGGCAAGGGCCACACCAGGGCGCCCAGAAATCCACCAGAACCGGCTGGCGGCGGGATTCTTCCAGCACATCCTTGGCAAAGCCCTGGGTCGTCGTATCCTTGATCAGACCACCAGCGGGCGATGCTCCTGCAGACACTGGCGCTGCCGCAGCAGGTGCTGCGCCAAATTGCGCATTCGCCGTCATCTGCCCGCCATAGGAGCCGCCATATGGATTACCAGAATTGCTCATCACCATCTCCCGCCTGTTCATGACAGCCCGGGCGTTTTGCAAACGCATTCCAGGTGCCGCCTTATTTCCACCGTCCGCAAGTTCCGTTTCATACCGCAACAGATATCGCAGCCCTTGTCCCGGCCACATGATCTTTACAGGGTTCCTTGGATTTCAATGAACCCTGCAAGCGTTTAAATCGTGCCTCAAGCCGTGACTTTCAAGACGATTGCCTCATGTCCAGTCGCCATCAGAAAGCGCAAGAGGTCGTCGCGGCCAATCGAGGTTGTAGCGTCATTCGACAGCGGATGGCAATTGATGATCTCATGCTGCATCAGGTCTGCATCCAGAACGAATGTCACCTTGTTGCCCGTATCGTTCATTGCGCCGAAAGCAGTTACCGATCCCGGGACAACCCCCAGATACTCCATCAGCTTTTCCGGTTTGCCAAAGGAAACCTTGCTGGCTGCACCGATCAGCGTATGGACGGTCTTCAAATCGACAATGGCGTTTTCCTCGACCACCAGCAGGAAGAACTGATCCTTCTTGTCCTTGACGAACAGGTTCTTGGTATGACCGCCAGGGATCTCATCGCGTAGGGAGACCGATTCTGCCACGGTAAAGACTGGCGGATGTGACACTGTCCGGTGCTCGATACCCAGGCTATCGAGGCATGCAAACAGGTCTGCGGGCGATTTCGGCACAATCTCTGTCATCATGGTCCTGCTTCAGAATAAAGTCTCGGCGACGCTGCGGTTAAACGATATCAAGGGATATCCTTCAACTGTTTTGTGCGCCAATCGGATATTCAAATGTCCCTCGACAAACCCTTATCGTGCCCTCTCATCAAACGTTCAAAATTTTCATTGTCGCAGAATAGCTTAGGCCGAGATTGGAAAAAATCTTGGAGCTGCCGTCATTTCCCTGTTGCAATCGAAAAGCAGTTGGGCCATATACCGCCCGTCGCCGCAACACAGCGACCCACGGTTCAGCGTACTACCCCGGACCGATGGAATATGAGCGGGCGTAGCTCAGGGGTAGAGCACAACCTTGCCAAGGTTGGGGTCGAGGGTTCGAATCCCTTCGCCCGCTCCAATTTTCCAAAGATAAATATATGATTTCCCGAAAGGGAGATCTCTATTTTCCGTGTCCGGCTGCGTGGTTTGGGCTGCAAAACCGACTGCGTTAAACCCTTCCCTGATAAGCTCTTAAAATGTGCCTTTAGCAAATTGGCGTCGCCAAACGCGCTCCGAATGGCGACCCAGGAATGCTGCGTCAGGTCGCCCGTATCGGCTTATGTCCCATCACCCTACCGATAACAATCACCAGCACGCCGGCAATGGCGAGGCAGGCCGCCAGAAAGAACATCGGAGCAATCGTGCTGCCCGTTTGGTCGCGGATCAATGGCACGACATTCTGGGCAACGAAACCGCCGAGATTGCCGACCGAATTGATGGCGGCCAGACCTGCGGCGGCACCGGCCCCTTTCAGGAAGCGCGATGGCAGGCTCCAGAATACTGGCTGGCCAGCGAAGATCCCGGCGGCGGCAAGGCACAGAAACGCAAATTGCAACACCTGGTCTGTCAGCACTGCCGACATCACCAGGCTGAAAGCCCCAACAAAGGCCGGGATGACGATATAAGGCGTCTTGTTTTCGGTCCGGTCAGCAGCAGACGGCACGACATAGAGTGCAATGGCCACCACAACCCAAGGGATGATGTTGATCAGGCCATTCACCGTATTCGACACGCCAAACCCCTTGACGATGGTCGGCAGCCAATAGCTCAAGCCATAAGCGGCGAGTGGAAAGCCGACATAGCAGAGCGACATCAGCAACACGCGCGGATTGATCAATGCCTTGAAGCCATTGTCGGCATTGGCGTCCATTCCGGTGTTTTCGGCATCCAGCCGGGCCTGAAGCCAGGCTTTTTCCGCATCCGTCAAAAAATGTGCCTTGGCTGGCGTATCGGCGAGATAAAACCATGTGACGATACCAGCCAGAACCGCGGGAATACCGGTCGCTAGAAACACCCACTCCCAACCCTGATAGCCCAGGAACCCATCGAGATCGAGCAATACGCCGCCCAAGGGCGCACCAATGGCATTGGCAAGGGCGCTGAAAATCATGAACAGGCCAACCATCCGGCCACGATAATCCCTTGGGAACCACAGCGTCAGCAGATAGAGCACGCCCGGAAAGAACCCCGCCTCGCAGACGCCCAGCAGAAAGCGCAGGATGTAGAACATCGTCGCGTTCTGGGTATAGGCAAGCGCAATGGTGACAGCGCCCCAGGACACCAGAATGCGGGCAAACCACCGGCTGGCGCCGAACCGTTCGAGAAAGAGATTGCTCGGCACTTCAAATAGAAAATAGCCAATAAAGAACAGCGACGCCCCAAGCCCATAGGCATATTCGCTCAGGCCCAGCGCATCGACCATTTGCAATTTGGCGTAACTGACATTCTGCCGATCAATATAGGCAATCAGGTAGAGAAGCCCCAGAAACGGCATCAGCCGCCGGGTGATTTTTGAAATCAGTGCTTTTTCGGAAACCAAGTCATGTCCTCCCACAACCGTCCCCTCCCCGCCAGCTGCTGCGGGGGACGGGTGATATAAACATGATTACGCCTTGATTGTTCCAAGAACAACTTTAGATAAATGCGCTCAGAAGAGGATCAACTCACTGAAAACACGTAGTCTGTTTCCTGCCGCAGGGTTTCACCGGGCCGCAGGACAGCACTTGAGAAACCGGCCTGGTTGATGGCATCCGGCCAGATCTGGGTTTCCAAACAGAAACCGGCATAAGCGCCATAGCGACGGCCCTCAAGACCGGAAACCGGAATATTGAGATAGACGCCCGCGTAGAATTGAACGCCAGGCTCCGTGGTGCGCACTTCCATGGAAACGCCGGATTTCAGGCTGCGAGCCATGGCGACGCTGCGCTTGGCCACCCGTGTCTGCGATAGACAGAAATTGTTGTCGAAGGGCACCTGAACGCCGTCCTCTGTCCGGCGCATGACACCCATCTGCCGGAAATCAAACGGCGTGCCGATCACCGGGCGCTGCTCTCCGGTCGGGATCAGACGGTCATCGACAGGCAGGTAGTGGTCGGCGGCAATCATCAACTCATGATCCAGCATGTCAGGCGAATCATCCAGGTTGAAATAGGAATGCTGGCAGAGATTGGCGAGGGTCGGCGCGTCCGTGGTGGTTTCATAGACCACCGACAGCACACCGTCATCCTGGAGGTGATAGGTCGCCCGGATGTAGGCATTGCCGGGATAGCCCGCCCGGCCCGCCGGATCGGTGATCTCAAGCACCACCCGGTCACGCTCAAGATCGGCAATCGTCCAATTGCGCCTGCCTATACCATCGCTGCCGCCATGCAGATGGGTAAGGCCGCGCTCGTTGCATTCCAGCTGATAGTCTTCACCATCAAGGGTAAAACGTCCGTTGGCGATGCGATTGGCCAACCGCCCGGGCGTCGCTCCGAAATAGGGTGAATGGATCGCATAATCCTCGAACCGCTCGAAACCCAGCACCAGCGGTGCCACATGGCCTTCCATCCTGAGATCCTGGATCACCGCTCCCCAGGTCAGCACCTTGGCCTTCAGGCCACCGCCATGCAGCGTGACCTGCTCTACTGTTTCACCCTTGGTGGTCGTGCCAAATTCCAGACGCTGCATATGCTTCCTCACCCTTGCATCGACGGTGCCTGCCTGAGGCGGGCGCGTCATCGTTTCTGCCGTGTCACATAGGTTTATTGCATAATTCCTCAAACCGAAATCGATTAGAGATAAAATATCCAGCAACCATAAGGCGTTACAGCAAACATCAACGCACCATAGACGATGCAGGCCGGATTAGCGCGACAGCTCGCGTGCCGCATCCTCCAACCCGCCAAGCGTCAGAGGATGCATTCGTCCTCCCATGAGACGCGAAATCAAACCGATGGAATGGGTATAGTCCCAATGCTCCTGCTGCATCGGGTTCAGCCACAGACATTTGCGAAAATGCGCCGTGATGCGCGAAAGCCAGACGGCACCGGGTTCGCCATTCCAATGCTCTACCGATCCGCCGATCATGGTGATCTCATAGGGGCTCATCGCCGCATCTCCGACGAAGATCACCCGGTAATCCGGCCCATAGGTGCGGATAATCTCTTCCGTCGGGATGACATCGGTCCGGCGGCGGCGATTGTCTTTCCACACCCGCTCATAAAGGCAATTGTGGAAGTAGAAATGCTCCATATGCCGAAATTCCGACCGGGCTGCCGAAAACAACTCCTCCACGCCTTTGACGTGATCGTCCATGGAGCCACCGATATCGAAGAACATCAGCAGCTTGACGGCATTTCGCCGTTCCGCCTGGGTCTTAATGTCAAGATAGCCATGCTCTGCCGTCGCGCGGATCGTGCCACTCAAATCAAACTCGTCCGGGGCACCCTGCCGCACGAACCGCCGCAACCGGCGCAGGGCAACTTTGATGTTGCGGGTGCCAAGCGCGACGGAATCGTCGAGATTGCGAAATTCCCGCTGGTCCCACACCTTCACGGCGCGGCGATGGCGCGATCCGTCCTGACCGATCCTCACCCCTTCAGGATTGTAGCCATAGGCCCCGAAGGGCGAGGTCCCCGCCGTGCCGATCCATTTCGAGCCGCCCTGATGGCGCTCCTTTTGCTCGGCCAGCCGCTGTTTCAGCGTTTCCATCAGCCTGTCGAAACCACCCATGGCTTCGATCAGTTTCTTGTCTTCCTCGGACAGGTGTTTTTCGGTCAGCTTGCGCAGCCATTCTTCCGGCAGAGCGGTCTCAGACACACCCGCCTGCGGCCCACCAGTCGCTTCCAACCCCCTAAAACATTCGGCAAAGGCCAGATCGAAACGGTCGATATGCCGCTCATCCTTGATCAGCGTCGTGCGCGCCAGATAGTAGAAAGCCTCAATGTCGAAATCGACAAGGCCGCGCTCCACCCCTTCCAGCAAGGCCAGATATTCCCCGAGGGAGACCGGGACTTTTTCTTGTTTGAGCTTGAGGAAGAAGGGCAGGAACATCGGCACTCAGAGCGGTTGCTGGTAGATGATGAAGGGTGTCTTGTCCGCCACCTGATCATAGAGGCGCCGGGCCGTGCTGTTAAACTCCTGGGTCATCCAATAGACCTTACCTGCGCCTGCTTCCGCCGCCGCCGCATTGACCGCTGCAATCAGCGCCCGACCGATGCCAAGCCCACGCACCTCAGGATCGACATAGAGATCCTGAAGGTAGCAGACATCGGCAATATACCAGCAGGACCGATGAAAGACATAATGGCTGAGGCCGACAGCCTTCCCTCCGGCCACAGCCAGAAACCCGCGAAATTCGCCAGCTCCCTGCCCCGTCAGCCGGGCAAAGGTGGTCGCATAGATCTCTTCGGGCAGTTCCGTTTCGTAAAAGGCGAGATAGGCGCGCCACAGGCGGCGCCAGTCTGCCTCGTCGTCATTAGTCAAAGGACGGACCAGAAGATCGCTGCTCATATGCCGCGCCCCTTGCCGATATCATTCAAATCATAGCTGGTGGTCTGATACATCTCGTTGATCCAGTTTCCAAACAGCAGATGCGCATGGCTGCGCCAGCGGTTGAGCGGCGTCAGTGTATCATCGTTATGGGGAAAGTAATCATATGGCAGGCGGATCGGGATGCCGGCGCTGACGTCGCGGAAATATTCATCCGCCAGCGAGGTGGAATCATATTCGACGTGATTGAACATATAGAGCCGATTGCCCTTGTCCTCCTGCACCAGGCAGACACCCATTTCATCGGATTCCATCAGGATGTTCAGGTTCGGCACTTTTTCGATATCGGCGCGGCGTACTTCGGTCCAGCGTGAGACCGGCACCTGAAAATCATCCGAGAAACCGTTGAGATAGATGGAGGACGGCGCCAGATTGCGGTGGCGGAACACGCCGAAGGCTTTTTCCTTCAGCCCATGTTTCGGCACCTTGTGGAAGTGATAGATCGCCGCCATCGCCCCCCAGCAGACATTCATTGTCGTGTGGACATTGGTTTGCGTCCAGTCGAAAATCTGCTGCATCTCGCTCCAATAGGTGACGTCTTCGAAGGGCAGCGTTTCCACCGGCGCACCGGTAATGATCAGTCCGTCGAACTTGCGGTGCTTCACCTCTTCCCAGGTCTGGTAGAAGGACAGGAGATGCTCTTCGGGCGTGTTCTTGGCCTTATGCCCGCCGATCCGCACCAGGGTCAGTTCCACCTGCAATGGCGATGCGCCGATCAGCCGGGCAAACTGCACCTCGGTCTTGATCTTATTGGGCATGAGATTGAGCAGGGCGATCTGCAACGGGCGAATATCCTGACGGATCGCTGCGGTTTCCGTCATCACCCGCACACCCTCATGTACAAGGGCGTCGAAGGCGGGGAGCGTATCGGGAATCTTGATCGGCATCGGCTTTAAACTTTCCTGTCACGGCACGGTGCGGCAGCTTTGCTATCGCCATCGGCCTCGGAAAGTCTTGGATAACTTGCCTCGGCCCTTTAGCAATTTATTTTACGTGGCTGCAAGCCGGCCGGCCAAATCACCACGATAATACCAAGTCTCGAAGATGCTGACGCATCCTCGACTTGAAACATTGAAAATATCTCAAATGCGTCAAAGGCTTGAGATATTTTCAAAAGGAATACGAAGAATCATTTTCAATGAACCTTCGTATAAGACGGTTATTTACGCCTTCACCCGTTACGAATCAATGAAAACATAAGCTGCACCGCAGCAAGGATCAGCGCCCGTCCCGCGCTCCATCCCGGCGGGCCATGAAGGCCAGCCGCTCGAACAGATGCACATCCTGCTCATTCTTCAAAAGCGCGCCATGCAGTTTCGGCAGGGCATTGGCGGCATCGCTGCGCAGATCGGCGGGATCGACCTCATCGGCCACCAACAGGCGGATCCAGTCCAGGGCTTCCGAGGTCGATGGACGTTTTTTCACGCCCGGCGTTTCGCGGATCTCGTAAAACCGGGTCAAGGCCGCCTGGAGCAACTGCTGCTTGATGCCGGGATAGTGAACCTCAACGATCCGCGCCAGCGTCTCGGCATCCGGAAAGCGGATATAATGGAAGAAACAGCGACGCAGGAAGGCATCGGGCAGCTCTTTCTCATTGTTGGAGGTGATGATGACGATCGGGCGCACCTGCGCCTTCACCCGCTCACCGGTCTCATAAACGTGAAACTCCATCCGATCCAGTTCCTGCAACAAATCGTTGGGAAACTCGATATCGGCCTTGTCGATCTCGTCGATCAGCAACACGGTTTTCCGGCCTGCGGCAAAGGCTTCCCAGAGCTTGCCGCGCCTTATATAATTGCCGATATCGCTGACACGCGGATCGCCCAGCTGGCTATCGCGCAGGCGCGACACGGCATCATATTCGTAAAGCCCCTGCTGCGCCTTGGTGGTGGATTTGATCGTCCATTCGATCATGTCGAGACCAAGAGCCGCGGCAACCTGACGGGCCAGTTCGGTCTTGCCGGTACCCGGCTCACCCTTGACCAGCAGCGGCCGTTCCAGCGCAATAGCCGCATTGACGGCCACCGTCAGATCCTTGTCGGCGATATAATCGGCGCTTCCGGTGAATTGCCCGGTAAATGGCATGATCTCTCCAATTCATCGTCAATTTCGGTGAAAGTAATCAGCGGCACAGCCAGCGACAAGCCGGTGCAGGCCAATCTCTTCACAAATAAAGCTTGTATTTTGTTTGAAATCTGCCAGTTTGGCCCCCACATCCTGCTCGACCATTCAGGATGGGGTCACCTTTTCCGGCAGGAAAGCGCTTTGGCCCCGAATGGGCATGAGTTAAACTTTCCTCTGCCTGACTGAACTGCAAGGCCGGACGTTCCGGTTTTTTGTCTGTGCCGCTGAACCGGGTGCGGTTTGATGGCAGTATTGGGCAGGGACTATCCGTTTTTGCAGCGACACGTGAGCGCCGGTTTGGGCGCACAGCGCTACAAAAATCTGCACCGCGCCGTTCGCACTGTTGTCCGCATCTTTTCGCCCTGGCGAAACCAAAGCGGTTTCCCGGCGCATTTTCGTTTCGGCATTTGATCCGCGAGCAGTAATCCTGCAAGGAGACCGGCATGACGGCGCATTTATACAAGACAGGCGACATGGTCGTCCTGAAAGACGGTCCCGTCAGGCTCTCCCGGTCGGTCGGCGTCTGCAAGGTGCTTGCCACCCTGCCGGAATCCCAGGGCGCACGCCGGTATCGGGTTCGCTTCGAAAGCGAAACGTTCGACCGGTCGATTGCCGAGGACGAGATCGATGTCAGCCGTTCGCCACGGTCCGGCACCGCCTCAAAAATACAAAAGGCCGGCGGGGCCTGGGCAACGCCAGTCAATTCGAAATAACCAGATTATCATCCTCAACCATCAAAGGAGAGACAGTGCAGGTACTCGTCAGGGATAACAATGTTGAGCAGGCATTGCGCGTGCTGAAGAAGAAAATGCAGCGCGAAGGCCTGTTTCGTGAAATGAAGGCCCGTTCGGCCTATGAAAAGCCG
This sequence comes from Gillisella vitis, assembly GCF_021559775.1. GTDB lineage: Bacteria > Pseudomonadota > Alphaproteobacteria > Rhizobiales > Rhizobiaceae > Allorhizobium > Allorhizobium ampelinum. Next base: position 3,259,755 of record NZ_CP056047.1, read on the forward strand.
TCGGAAAAGAAGACCCGCGAAAAGGCCGAGGCCGTGCGCCGCACCCGCAAGCTGGCCCGCAAGAAGCTTCAGCGCGAGGGCCTTCTGCCTGCGCCGAAGAAAAAAGTTTTTGCACCGCGCGCCCAAGGGTAAGGGCCGAAGGGCAAGGGACACATCGCCCTTCGCCATAAAATCGAGACCGGGCAAATCCGTGCAGGTCTCGAATCCCTTGTTCCAGGCAATTATGTTCCAGGCAATTATGCCTCGGGCAATCGGACTGGAAAATGCCGCAGGCGTTCCGTTGATCACGGAACGCCTTTTGCATTTGGCCTCAGATGCGTTATGGCATGGCCATGACGGAAAGCACCTTCACCATTCTGCTCGGCGGTCCCCTCGCCATCACGCCCCGGCTGCTCGGCACTGTTGCAGGAACCCGCGCCATTGCCGCCGATGGCGGCATGCGCCATGCCGAACCGCTGAGACTGACACCTGAGCTTTGGGTGGGTGATTTCGACAGTTCCGACGATCTGCCCGCAGACCGGTTTCCGAATATCCCGCGCCTTCCCTATCCGGCCCGCAAGAACCTCACCGATGGCGAAATCGCCATAGAAGAAGCCCGCAAGCGCGGCGCGACATCCCTTCTGCTGGCTGGCGCGCTTGGGGGAGAGCGATCCGACCATGCGCTGATGCATCTGCTGCTGGCGGTGGCGCTGGCGGCCCAGGGATTTGATCTGCACCTCACATCCGGTGAGGAGGAAGCATGGCCGCTTCTGCCGGGTAAAACCATGACACTGGACCTGCCGCAGGGTTCGTTGTTTTCCATTCTCGGCTTTTCCGCGCTGACCGGGTTGACCATCGTCGGTGCCCGCTATCCATTGCAGGGTTTCGATCTGCCGTTCGGATCGTCCCGCACTATTTCCAATGTGGCCGAAGGTCCGGTAACGCTGTCGCTTGGCAGCGGCGACGCCGTGATCCTTGCCCGCCCTTATGACATGACCGGAGCGTGACCCTTGGCACCGCCAATCCTGAAACTTGACAATATCTTCCTGTCCTTCGGCGGCGCACCGCTGCTGAATGGCGCTGGCCTGCAAGTCGAACCGGGCGACCGAATCTGCCTTGTCGGCCGCAACGGCTCTGGCAAGTCCACCCTGATGAAGATCGCTGCGGGTCTGGTCGAGGCCCAGTCGGGCGAAGTGTTCCGCCATCCCTCGGCCACCATCCGCTATCTCGAACAGGCCCCGGATTTCGGCAGCCACGCCACCGTGCAGGCCTATGCCGAGGCAGGGCTTGGCCCCGGCGACGACCCCTACCGGGTTACGTATCTGCTGGAACATCTGGGCCTGAGCGGCCAGGAAGATCCGAAAAGCCTGTCGGGCGGGGAAGCGCGCCGCGCAGCCCTCGCCCGGGTGCTGGCACCGGAACCCGACATCCTGATGCTGGATGAGCCGACCAACCATCTCGACCTGCCGACCATCGAATGGCTGGAAGAAGAGTTGCGCAAGACCCGCAGCGCCCTTGTCCTCATCTCCCATGACCGTCGCTTTCTGGAGAAATGCTCGACCGCCACCGTCTGGCTGGATCGCGGCCTGTCGCGCCGACTGGCGCGCGGCTTTGGACATTTCGAGGAATGGCGCGACAAGGTGCTGGAAGAAGAGGAGATCGAACAGCATAAGCTCGGCAAAGCCATCGAGCGTGAAGAACATTGGCTGCGCTACGGCGTAACGGCACGGCGCAAGCGCAATATGCGCCGGCTTGGCAACCTCCAGACCCTGCGCGCCGACTATCGCGGCCATAAAGGTCCGCAGGGAACGATCCTTGCCAGTGCCACCGAGGGCAAGGAAAGCGGCAAGCTGGTGATCGAGGCCGAGAAGATCACCAAGGCCTATGGTGAGAGGACGATTATCGCGCCGTTTTCAATCCGCGTGCATCGCGGCGACTGTATCGGCCTGGTCGGCCCGAACGGTGCTGGCAAAACCACGCTGTTGAAAATGCTGACCGGCCAACTTTCGCCCGATGAAGGCACGATCAAGCTCGGCACCAATCTGGAAATTGCCACGCTTGACCAGAAGCGCGAGGACCTGAACCCTGATGACACGCTGGCCAATTACCTGACGGATGGGCGCGGCGAGAACCTACTGGTTAATGGCGAACAGAAACATGTCACCGGCTATATGAAGGAATTCCTGTTTCAGCCCGAACAGGCTCGCACCCCGATCCGCAACCTGTCCGGCGGTGAGCGCGCCCGGTTGATGCTGGCGCGGATCATGGCGAAACCCTCCAACCTGCTGATCCTCGACGAGCCGACCAACGACCTCGATATCGAGACGCTGGACCTGCTTCAGGAAATCGTCACCGGATATTCCGGCACCGTCATCCTCGTCAGCCATGACCGTGATTTCCTCGACCGCACCGTGACCTCGACCATCGCCCCCGCCAATCCGGAAGCCCCCAATGGCCACTGGATCGAATATGCCGGCGGCTATTCCGACATGCTGGCGCAGCGCCGGGGTGTGGAAGACGAGCGCAAGCGCGTGGAAAAGGCGGAAAAAGCCAAAACGCAGGAGGGTGGCGGCAAAAGCGGTGATACGGCGCCGAAGAACAAGGGAAAACTGTCCTTCAAGCAGAAATTTGCGCTGGAAAACCTGCCGAAGGAAATGGAAAAGGCCGAGAAAGAGATCGCGCTGCGCGAGACAAAAATGGCCGATCCCAATCTGTTCGTGAAGGACCCCGCCACGTTCAACAAGCTCGCCGCCGAAATGGAAGCGCTACGTCAGTCCATCACCCGCATGGAAGAGGAATGGCTGGAGCTGGAAATGCTGCGCGAAGAACTGGAGGGGTAACCCAAGCGCTCTATAGCAGCCTGCGCAAAGATCGCTGTAGCGCTTTACATGTGTGGCATGAAGCCGTGCATTCCCAATGCCTGGATGCGCAAAGACATCTCCAGGCATTGGCATCACTACAGCGCCGTGCGCCCTAGAGTCTGTCAGGTTCAGATTGAACCAGACAGACTCTAGATTCTCTTGTTTTCGTTTGTCTTTTCGGGAAAACCGGATTCCACTTTTCCCTGACAAACTCTAAAGCGTGTTGCGGCTTATCAGCCTCAAGCAACACGCTTTAAGTTTTTGTTTTTACGCATGTCGTTACCGCAAAACCGCTGCACACTTTTGCGCGACATGCTCTATATGGCGCACAAAGGTTCACCGTCGCTCTTTATATTTTTTGCATAATTTTCTCTTTAAACAGATTCCGGTTTAAAGAATGATGCAGTAACCATTATTTGGTTTTGAGCAGCCACATCTTGCCGGCCATCGTAATCCGGCGCGAATCTTGCTCGGCTTCTTCTGCGGTATTGCACCGTTCCAGCAGGCCCAGGTCCGTCAGTTCCGTCACGGTCGTGGTGGTGAGAAACTTGATCTTCTGCGGCCGTTCCTTGAAACGGTCGGTCCGGGAATAGGTCACCTCTGCGTTCAGATGCGTCCATTTCTTCAGCGGCTGGGGATACAGATCGCCTTCCTTGGCAAGCTTTAATCCGCGGATCTGCGTGGGTGTCAATTCGATCATATCCAGCCTCTAGTGGGACCATTTCCAGCGCCAAGGACGCTCCAGGAAATGCTCTGTCTCTTTTGTGTTATAGCAAGGCCCGAAGACGCACATGCATCCCTGCCTTGAAAAAAAAACGACCATCCCAAGTGCCTTAAAGGCTTGAGATAGTCGCAACGGAATACCGACTGCCATTGTTAACGGCTATTGGCATGATGCGGCGGCACGCGGAAAACGGCCCAATGAATTCTGATATTGCGAGCGCCTGTGCAGAGCGCCCCAAGGGCGATGTCACAGTCTGCTTGGCGCGCAATTTCGCTTTTTTAATCCATATCTGGTTTAAAGATTATGCAGTAAGCTTCTGCGGGCAGAGAGTCTACTGGATAATTCCTTAAATCGGACGACATGATGCCCGCTTTCAGGCCTTAAGCCGTCGAGAAGGTCTATTCCGGCACCGGCACGTCCATCCGCTCCAGATGCAGGATGCGCGGCGATACCGCATCGATAAAGCCTTGGGCGCGACCGATATAGATCAGCGTCGCCTCTTGTAACTGCGTCATCACGCTGGTCAGGATCGTCGCCGTTTCCGGCTCCAACCCATCAAGCACATCGTTGAACACCACCCAATGAGGCTTGCGCAACAGGATATGGGCAAAAGCCAGCGCCATCTGCTCATCCTTGTCCAGCACCCGGTCCCAACGCTGCCGCTCGTCCAGCGCGCTAGCAAGGCGGCTGAGCTTGACCGTCTTCAGTGCCAGCGTCATCGCCTCGTCACCATAGGTGGAGGCATCCTCGGGATAGGCCAGGATGTCCCGCAACCGCCCCTCCGGCAGATAGGGGGTCTGCGGCACGAACAGGATATGATCTTCCTGCGGCAGGCGGATCAGGCCCTCGCCATAGGGCCAGAGTCCAGCGATGGCATTGAAGAATTGCCGCCGGTTGATGCCGGGATCACCGTTGACCATCACATGTTCACCGGCAAGGATGACGGGATTGTCCTCTTTCAGATGATAACCGCCCCAATGGGCCTCCGCCTCGACGGGCGTGCGGATATAGACATCCTCGAAAGCCAGCTCGCCCGGCTTTCCGGCCTCGACCCGGATCTGGCCCTCCACCGTCTCGGTCAGCGCCGGTTCGATCAGAGCGGCGCGCAGCACCATCACCCGCAGCAGCGTTGCCTTCCAATCGGCAATCGCCCCGAAATTATCGACATACCAGCGCAAGGCCGTATAGACCTGCGTGAAAGCAGAAGCCGCCATCATCAGGCCGCCGAAGGTCATCGTCCCGCCAAAATAGGCTGGCGAAGCGATCAGCACCGGCACGATCAACGCCAGCCAGCCAAAGGCCGCCGACACCCAGGTCAGATTGGTCAGCGCCAGCGCCAGCTTGGAAATAATCGCCAGCACTCGGTCGATGGTGGCATGGATCTGGCCGCGCTCGACATCCTCACCCCGCGCCAGCGCAATCGGCTCCAGATGCTCGTTGCTGCGCATCAGGGCAGCGCGAAGCTCGGCCTCGCGGGCATAGCGGGTGGCATTGAGACGGGTCAGCGTGGCGCCGACCAGATTGCTGGCCACCGCCGCGCCGCCAGCATAGATCAGCGCCGCCCAAACCATATAGCCGGGAATAGCGATCTGATGACCAAACAGGGTCAGCGAGAAATCCCCGGACAATTTCCAGAGCACGCTGATGAAACTGACGAGCAGAATGGTGGATTGCACCAGACCGACGGTGAGCGACGTCGTCGATTCCGCCAGCTTGCGCGCATCTTCATGCAGGCGCTGGTCTGGATTGACGCCAAGCGGGCTGGACACCGACAGCCGATAGGCGCGCCTGCCTTTCAGCCATTGATCGACCATATCGCGGGCCAATCCCTCGCGCATGTAAAGCGCGGTCATCTGGCTAAAAAAGGTCTGCGCCACATTGATGACCAGCAGAAAAGCGGCAATGAAAAAGAAATTGCGCAATTCACGCCAGAAAGCCTGGAGATCACGATTTTCCAAGGCGTTGTAGAATGGCTGGTTCCAGCGATTGAGCAATATCTGGCCATAGGTCAGAAGCAGAATGACGGCAAGCAGCGAAAGCGCCAGCAGCAGAATACGCCCTCGGACATGGCTGGACCAGAAGGATTGGCCAGCCATGCGCATCTGTTCGGCAAATGTCAGGTCCGGCGCGGCGGGTTCGTTGTCCGGAAGTGTGGTCTTGGATGCGGTCATCAGTGGTGATCGGCCATGAAAAGAAGTTCTGCTTCCCATCATGCCCGCGATAGCGCTGTTGTGCTACTCCCCAACCATAAAAAGCCTTAGAGAAATCCCCGTCCGCTGAACCGCACAAGATCAACGCGGAGGCGCCACCTTGGGAATAAGCACGGCTTCGGGTTTGGCCACCATCAGAAAATCCTTGGCTGGCTTATAGTTCGTGGTCTTCTTCTTGGAATAATTCGGCGTCACCATGCCAGGAAGCATTCCAGATCCGTGGATACGATCATCAATCGGAAAATAGCTTTCCTGCTTGGGATGTTGAAGGTTGGCGGCCGCCTCATGCACGCATTGTGTCCGTCGATCATCCTCTGGATGCCACCGGTAGATGTTGGTCGTCCAGACCTCGACTTTCATCATAATCACGCCATTGCGATTGATTTCTTCAATAAACTGCCAGTTCACATTCAATGAGCCCGTCGCAAACTGCCAATCGTGATTTCGAAAATTGGTTTGCGGAATATCCACGATGCCGGAAGAGGCAGGGTGAGATGACGGGGACAGGATTGGCGCAGTCCTTGAATTTTCCCCCTTTGAATTTTTCAACGGCGCCCGCGCCGCATTGATTGCACCAAAGATGCGAGCACGTACCCCCGGGTCCTCTTCCATCAATGTCCGAAGCGAAAAATGGATCGGCTCACCCGAGCCCGCCAGATAGTGATTGAGGAACTGTTCTGCCCGACCGCCTTTATCCATGGTTCTTGCCTTGGCAAGCGTCATGATCTGCAGGTCAGACCATGTCTGACCATGGTCTGTGTATTTTCCGGTAAACCGCACACTGTTGCAGACAAAATCAATATCACTTTTTTCCAATGGCATGCGATGTTCCTCCATCAACCAAGGCAAGCAAGCGTATAATTCTCGAAGCTTAAGAGCCGCAGTAAACCAGAAGGCTAGACATGGCGTCAACAAAATATCTCATTTGCGTCAAATTCGGCGCAATATGAATGACGATACTGATCCGTGACGATTGAAATCCACTGACCCTCCAAGATCAATGAAGGGTCACTCACCGTCCCACCCAATCACCCCTTGTCAGTTTCATTCCCCACCGCTAAACCTCCTAGAGATCTAACGGGGTGCAATGGTGTCTGCCATTGCTGAGAGGCGACGCCGCCAACCCGCGGAACCTGATCCGGCTAACACCGGCGGAGGGATTAGATGCGCGGCTGCCATACCGCCTTTTCCCGTCTCGCGCACTATTGAAATTGAAGAGGAAAAGCCATGGCTGCCCTGCCACCACGCATATTCTTGTCAATCCTGGCAACCGCGCTTATGACCATAAGCATGCACGCCGCGCAGGCCGAAGACAAGGTGCTGACCATTTACACCTATGAAAGCTTCGTCTCTGAATGGGGGCCGGGGCCGAAGGTGAAAGCCACGTTTGAAAAGACCTGCGGCTGCACCGTCAAGTTCGTCGGGCTGGAAGATGGCGTGGCACTGCTGAACCGCCTGAAGCTGGAAGGCGTTTCCAGCGAGGCGGATCTGGCGCTGGGGCTGGACACCAATCTCACCGAGGAAGCCAGGCAGACCGGGCTTTTTGCGCCCCACGGCATCGATGCGTCGACGGCCCAGGTGCCTGGCGGCTTCAAGGACGATATGTTCGTGCCCTATGATTACGGACATTTCGCCGTCGTCTACGACACCCAGACCATCAAAAACCCACCCAAAAGCCTGAAGGAACTGGTGGAAGGCGACCCTGCCCAGAAGATCGTCATCGAAGACCCACGCACTTCGACGCCGGGGCTCGGCCTGCTGCTCTGGGTTAAATCCGTCTATGGCAAGGACGCGCCCGCCGCCTGGGCAAAATTGAAAGACCGGGTGCTGACCGTCACTCCCGGCTGGTCGGAGGCCTATGGCCTGTTTACCAAGGGCGAAGTGCCGATGGTGTTTTCCTATACGACCTCACCCGCCTATCACATGGTCTCTGAGAACACCGAGCGCTATCAAGCCGCTTCCTTTTCGGAAGGGCATTACATCCAGATTGAAGTGGCAGGAGTGTTGAAAGGTGCCAAGCACAAGCAATTGGCCGAGGATTTCCTGAAATTCATGCTGACGTCCGGCTTCCAGGATGAGATCCCAACCAACAATTGGATGATGCCGGTTACCAAGACCTCGACCCCGCTGCCAGAGGCTTTCGACCGTCTGGTCAAGCCAGCCAAGACCTTCCTGATGAGCCCGCAGGAGGTTGCCGCCAACCGCAAGGCCTGGATCGCGGAATGGCAGGCGGCGATGGCGGCAAAGTAAGGCTCACCATGGCTCTAAAACGGCAAAACCTGATGCCGATTGCTGGCGGGGTCATCGGCCTTGCCGGGCTTTTTGCTTTTATCGGATTGGCCGTCTTCGCCCTGCTGCTCACAACCGGCGGCAACGTGCCGCTGGCACTGGACAGTTACACCCTGTCCATCCTGCGCTTCACCCTGGTGCAGGCCGGGCTATCGACTTTGCTGTCCATTACCTTTGCCCTGCCTGTGGCTCTGGCCCTGGCGCGGCAAAGGCATTTCTGGGGCCGTCGCTGGCTGATCCGGCTCATGGCGCTGCCCATGGGTCTGCCGGTGCTGATCGGAGCGCTGGGCCTGATCGGTATCTGGGGTCGCAACGGGCTTGCCAATGATCTGCTGGCGCTGCTCGGCCGTCAGACACCGGTCAGCATTTACGGACTGACCGGCATTCTCATCGCCCATGTGTTTTTCAACATGCCCTTGGCATGCCGCCTGCTGCTTGCCGGGCTGGAACGAGTGCCACCGGATTATTGGCGCATGGCGGCCAGTCTTGGCATGGGTCCGATTGCGATTTTTCGGATGATCGAATGGCCCGCCCTCAGCGGCTTACTTCCCGGCATCGCCGGGCTGATCTTCATGCTCTGCGCCACCAGTTTCACGCTGGTACTGACACTGGGCGGCGGACCGGGCGCGACCACGCTGGAAGTGGCGATCTATCAGGCCTTGCGCTTTGATTTCGACCCGCCCCTTGCTGTGTCCCTAGCCACGCTACAACTGGTTGTCACGGCCTTGTTGCTTGGCCTTTTGGCGCTGTTTCCGGCACCGGACGACCAGGCATTGCCGGATGAAAGACCTGTGCTGCGGCTCGATGGCAAGGGACTGGCAGCGCGGGCCTGGGATGGCGCCGTGCTGCTGCTCGCTCTGCTCTTCCTGGTCACGCCCCTTGCCAATATCGCTTTTGCCGGCGTCAAAGCCGATCTCCTGAAACTGCTGGATGATCCCTCGGTCTGGCGGGCTGCCGGTCTTAGCCTTGCCATCGCCTTTCCCGCCGCTCTAATGGCACTGGGCCTCAGCCTCGTCTTCATCAATGCCCGGACAGCACTATCCGGCCTGCGGCAAAAAACCCTGACCGCAACCACTCTGTCCCGGCTGATTGGTGCAACATCCTCGCTGGTTCTGCTGGTGCCAGTGATCGTGCTTGCCACTGGCTGGTTCCTACTGCTGCGCCAGATGGGCAATGCAGCGGGGTTTGCCGGGCCGGTGGTGGTGGCGATCAACGCGATCATGGCACTGCCGTTTACCATGCGGGTCTTGGCACCGGCCATCACCACCCATCGCCACCGCACGGCACGCCTTTCAGCAAGCCTCGGCCTTGGCGGACTGGCCAAGATCCGCCATATCGACTGGCCGGGCCTGCGCCGTCCGATCTTGACGGCCCTGTCCTTTGCCATGGCGCTATCGCTTGGAGACCTTGGGGCGGTGGCCCTGTTCGGGGCTAATAATCTGGCGACTTTGCCATGGCTGATTTATAGCCGGATGGGCAGCTACCGCACCGCCGATGCGGATGGCCTGGCGCTGCTGCTCGGCCTTGTCTGCCTTGTGCTGACCATGATTGGAACGGCGGGCGGCTCAAGCACCAGCAAACCGGAGGAGCGACCTTGAGCGAGACGGCCAATATTCCGGATGCCGCACCCGTTGCCTCAATTGTCCTCGACACGGTGCAACTGCGTCTGGGAAACCAGAGTTTTGAGTTCAACGATCAGATCGCGTCCGGAAAGATCACCGCGATCACCGGCATGTCGGGCTCAGGCAAATCCACCCTGCTGAACCTGATTGCCGGGTTCGAGGCACCCGATCAGGGCCGCATCCGGATTGGCTCGGAAGACATCACCGATCTGCCACCCGCCAAACGTCCGGTCTCCCTGGTGTTCCAGGACCATAACCTGTTTGCCCATCTCGATCTCGCCACCAATATCGGCCTTGGCATCGATCCGTCTCTGCGGCTTGGCGCAGAGGATCGGCTGGCGGTGAGCCAAGCTTTGAAAAGAGTGGGGCTTGGCGGCTATGACCGACGCAAACCCGCCACGCTTTCCGGCGGCGAAAAACAGCGCGCCGCCTTTGCCCGTGCGCTGGTGCGGCGCAAGCCGGTGTTGTTGCTGGACGAGCCTTTTGCCGCCCTCGATCCCGGCCTGCGCGCCAGCATGGCTGATCTGCTGCTGGACCTGCACCGCGAAACCGGCCAGAGCGTGTTGATCGTCAGCCACGATCCCCAGGATGTGCGCCGTCTGGCTGATGATGTGCTGTTTCTGGATCAAGGCCGGATTTCACTGCATTGCGACACAAAAACCTTCCTTTCCGGCGAAGGCCCGGCGGCACTCAAGACCTTCCTCGGTCCCTTTCATGATCGTGACCGGCTTTGAGGCCATGATTTCGACGCGACCAGCTGGCATGGCGTGATGCATACAAAGCACAAATCAATGCGATCATTAACATTTTCTTATCCAATTGGCTGATCTTGTGCGATGCGCAGTTTTATCCAAATCAATAATATGCTGTTAAGGATTTGGATGAAAATCGTGAGACGTCCCGCATCGCAATATCAGCGAAATGGCGGGTGTGACTGAACAGGTAAGGGGACGAAGACGTTTCTAGGATGCGCTGCAATATGATCCTGATGGCCCCTGCACAGCAAGGCACCTGGCAAACCACGCGAATGGTGGTGGGAAAAATGCGCCCTGGATTAAAAGCCAGCCTCGGCCTTGTTGCAGCCCTGTCGCTTGCCGGCTGCCAGTCGATGGTTGAGCAGTCCTACCAGCCAAATATCTCGCCCTCGTCTTCGCCGCAGATCGTTCAGGAAGTGCAGAAGGATGATCCCCGCGCCCAGATGGGTGCGCGCGAGCATCCCCGCATCGTGGCAAGCTATGGCGGCGAATATCACGACGAGAAAACCGAGCGGCTGGTGGCGAAAATTGCCGGTGCCCTGACGGTGGTGTCTGAAAACCCGCAGCAGTCCTATCGCATCACCATTCTGAATTCTCCGGCTATCAATGCCTTTGCCCTGCCGGGCGGCTATCTCTATGTCACCCGTGGCCTGCTGGCGCTGGCCAATGACGCTTCGGAAGTCGCCGCCGTGCTGTCGCATGAAATGGCCCATGTCACCGCCAATCATGGCATCGAGCGCCAGCGGCGCGAAGAAGCCGAGGTCATTGCCAGCCGGGTGGTGGCCGAAGTCCTGTCCAGCGATCTGGCCGGCAAGCAGGCCTTGGCCCGCGGCAAGCTGCGGCTGGCCGCCTTCTCACGCCAGCAGGAATTACAGGCCGATACGATCGGGGTGCGGACGCTGGGCGAAGCGGGTTACGATCCCTATGCGGCGGCGCGCTTCCTGGATTCCATGGCCGCCTACCAGCATTACAGCTCATCCGACCCGAATGCCGACCAGAGCATGGACTTCCTGTCCAGTCACCCCAGCACACCGCAGCGGGTGGAATTGGCGCGCGACCATGCCCGCGCCTTTGGGCCTGATGGATCGACCGGCGACAAGGGCCGCGATTACTTTTTCGATGGCATCGATGGCATGCTGTATGGCGACAGCCCGCAGGAGGGCTATGTCCGTGGCCACACGTTCCTGCATGGCGGCCTCGGCATTCGCTTCGACGTGCCGGACGGTTTTCAGATCGACAACAAGGTGGAGGCGGTCATGGCCACCGGGCCGGGCGATGTCGCCATCCGCTTCGACGGCGTGGCCGATACTCAGAACCGCAGCCTGACAAACTATATTTCCAGCGGCTGGGTCACCGGCCTGTTGCCGGACAGCATTCACGAAACCAAGATCAATGGCATGGAGGCTGCGACCGCCAGGGCGTCTGCGGATCGCTGGGATTTCGACGTCACCGTGGTGCGGCTGGGCAACCAGATTTTCCGCTTCCTGACCGCCGTTCCCAAAGGCAGCGGCCAGCTGGCGCCGACATCCGATCTTCTGCGCCAAACCTTCCGCCGCATCACACCCGAGGAAGCCAAGACGCTAAAACCACTGCGCGTCCGGGTCGTCACCGTTGGACAAGGCGACACGCTGGCCAGCCTGTCAGCCAGGATGATGGGAACGGATCGAAAGCTGGAATTGTTCAAGGTGTTGAATGCCATTCCCGCCGGCCAAAGCCCGGCGCTCGGCAGCCGGGTCAAGATCGTCTCGGAATAACCTATGCATAATTTCTCCTTAAATCGGAATCGATTTAAGGAGAAATTATGCAGCAGATTTAAAGCGTTACAGCGTCCTTTGTGCGTTTTATAAAACGCACAAAGGACGCTGTAGAGATTTGGTTCGATCTATTGGGTCTGGTCAGGCCACCATCTGCGGATTGGCCTGAACCAGCGCGACCTTCAGCTTTTCCATCGCCCGGGTCTCAATCTGGCGCACCCGCTCCTTGGAAATACCGAGCTCACAGCCCAGTTCCTCAAGTGTCGCGCCATCCTCCGAAAGTCGCCGTGCACGAATGATGCGCATTTCACGCTCATTCAGATGGGCCATGGCGCCACGTAGCCAATCCAGACGACGCTCGGTATCGATCATATCCGTCACCTGCTCGTCCGGTGTCGGTTCATCGCTGGCCAGCATATCCAGCCGTTCGGCACCCTCTTCACCATTGTTGGAAATCGGTGCTTGCAGGGAGGTATCATTGGAAGAGAGCCGGGCGTCCATCGACTGGACATCGGCAAGGCTGACACCAAGCGCGGTGGCGATTTCCTGGTGGATGGCCTGATCGGTCAAGCGCTGATCGCCTTGAGCCAGCTTTGCCCGCAACCGGCGCAGGTTGAAAAATAGTGCCTTCTGGGAGGAACTGGTGCCGCCGCGCACGATGGACCAGTTGCGCAGGATATAATCCTGCATGGACGCGCGAATCCACCAGCCGGCATAGGTCGAAAAACGCACATCGCGGGTCGGCTCAAACCTTGCCGCAGCTTCCAACAGCCCTATATAGCCTTCTTGAATGAGATCGCCGAGTGGCAGGCCGAAGCCACGGAACTTGGAAGCCATGGCAATCACCAGCCGCATATGGGCATGGGCAATCTGGTTTCGGGCCACCTGATCGTTGCCGTGTTTCCAGCGTACCGCCAGATCATGCTCCTCCTGGCGCTCCAGATACGGTGCGGCCATTGCAATCCTGATGAGCTTCTTATCGGCCTGCAGGGAATTCATTACGACCTCCATTCGCGCGGCACCACGCGCCGCGTCGAGAGCAATTTAAAGGTTCAAACCACGGCAATGAATGTTTCATTCTTTTACGATGGGACTTGCCAAACGGATCACTGCGCGACATATCTTTTGTAGATTTAACTAATGTTCTCAGTCATGAGATGGTGTTTTGCCCGTACCAACGTCGCTGTAACGCTTAAAGCTGCGGAATGTTCCAGCTATAGGGCTGGACAAATTCTGTTGCGCGCCCAAGATACCCGCATCCGCACGCATCAATGGGTCTGCGCAGCGCAAAAAAGCGAATGTCGATCATCTCGCCAACATCTCAGCTCTTGAATTTCACCTGATCTTTCGCCACCTGAAGGCGGTTGCGGGCCGCAGGTGGGACACCCTTTGCGACGCCAGCAAAATACTCTTTTTGCCGCATGCTGAGGGACAGGTCGCAGTGCCCGTCCAGGCATGCTGCCTGACGTGATACGGGAGTTACAATGTCGACAGAAACAGCCGAAAAGCCGGGCGAAACTACGCCAGAATCACATGTGTTCGAAGCCGATGTGGCGCGCCTTCTGCATATGATGGTGCATTCGGTTTATTCGGACAAGGATGTGTTCCTGCGGGAACTGGTTTCCAATGCCGCTGATGCCTGCGAGAAACTACGCTATGAAGCAATTACCACGCCGGGCCTTCTCACCACCGATACCGATCCCCGCATTCAGCTACGGCTCGATGCCGATAACAGGCAATTGATCCTCGAAGACAATGGTATCGGCATGAGCCGGGCCGAGTTGATCGAAGCCCTGGGGACGATTGCCCGCTCAGGAACCCGTGCCTTCATGGAGCGGATCGAGGCCAGCAAGGCGGACGCTGGCAAGACCGGCGAGGATGCCCAGCTGATCGGCCAGTTTGGTGTCGGCTTCTATTCCTGCTTCATGGTGGCGGATAAGGTGGATGTGGCAACACGCCGTGCCGGTGAGACGCAGGCCTGGATCTGGTCCTCCGACGGCAAGGGCAGCTATTCCATCAGCGAGATCAATGCCGACGACGCGCCAGCCCGTGGCACTCGCATCACTCTGCATTTGATGGAGGATGCCAAGGACTATGCTACCCGCGCCCGCGTCGAGCGGATCGTCAAGCAGCAGTCAGGCCATGTCCCGGTTGCGATCACCCTGGTTGAAAAGCCCGGCGACGAACCAACCCGGATCACCGAAGGCACTGCACTCTGGACCCGCCCTAAAACGGAGATCAGCACAGAGGACTACGCCGATTTTTATCGCGGCATTTCCGGTCAATATGACGAACCGGCCTTGACGGTGCATTTCCGCGCCGAAGGCCGGCATGAATATACCGCCCTTGCCTTCGTGCCCGGCACACCCCCTTTCGACCTGTTTGATCCCGACCGCAAAGGCCGCATCAAGCTCTATGTGAAGCGGGTCTTCATCACCGACGATGCCGAACTTCTGCCGCGTTACCTGCGCTTCGTGCGCGGGCTGGTCGATACCGCCGACTTGCCGCTGAACGTATCGCGTGAAATGATCCAGGAAAGCCCGATCCTGTCGGCCATTCGCAAGGGCGTGACCAATCGCATCCTGACCTCCGTGGAAAAACTGGCCCAGAACGAGCCGGAAACCTACAAGACGCTCTGGGAAAATTTCGGCGCAGTGCTGAAAGAAGGGCTCTATGAGGATTTCGAACGGCGCAGCCAATTGCTGGGACTTACCCGTTTTCGCACCACGACATCAGGCGACGACCAGCGTAGCCTTGCCGACTATCTCAAGGACCTCAAGCCGGAACAGGACAGCATTTATTACCTGGCCGGGAGCAACATCGAACAGCTGAGAGCCTCGCCGCAGCTGGAAGGTTTTCGCGCTCGTGGCATCGAGGTTCTACTGCTCTCAGACCAGATCGACAGTTTCTGGGTGATGAATGCTCCGGAGTTTGAGGGCAAGACCTTCAAATCCGTTAGCCAGGGGGCAGCCGACCTTGCAAAATTCGCCAAGGCCGACGCCGGTGCTGATAGCGAACAGGATAGCAACGACCAGGCAAAAGCCGATATTGCCGGCTTTCTGGCGCTCGCCAAGGAACAGTTGAAAGATCTGGTTGCCGATGTCCGCGCCTCAGACCGGCTGACGGAAAGCCCCGCCTGCCTCGTTGCGCCGGAAAGCGGTTATGACCGTCAACTGGAGAAAATATTGGCCGGAGCAGGCCAGCTTGCCTCGACCTCCAAGCCGGTGCTGGAGCTGAATGCAGATCACGCGCTGGTGAAGGCCATGGCGGGTGCCCAGCATACGCCTGCCCTGCAAAATGACGCGATCCATCTGCTGTATGATCAGGCCCGTATTCTTGATGGTGAAAAGCCAGCCGACGCCCGGGCCTTTGCGGAGCGCATGGGACGGCTGTTCGAAAAGGCGCTTCGCGCCTGATAAGTGAAGACTAACGAAAAAAGGCCCGGTTCGCATCTGCAAACCGGGCCTTTTTTGATGAAGGAAGATTATTCCGAAGCGTCGGCGGAATCAGCGTTGAGCTGGCCGTATTTTTCGGCGCCAAGCTTGGAGAACAGCTCGAGCTGAGTTTCGAGGAAGTCGATATGGCCTTCCTCATCCATCAGCAGCTGTTCGAACAGCTTCATGGTGACATAGTCACCAGCCTGATAACAGATGTCGCGGGATTCCTTGTAAGCCGTGCGGGCTTCGTATTCGCCAGCCAGATCGGCCTCCAGAACTTCCTTGACCGTCTGGCCAATGCGCAAGGGCGCCAGCGTCTGAAGATTGGGGTGGCCTTCCAGGAAAATAATGCGCTCGACCAGCTTGTCGGCATGCTGCATTTCTTCGATGGATTCCGCCCGTTCCTTCTTGGCAAGCTTGGTATAGCCCCAATCTTCAAGAAGACGGTAGTGCAGCCAATACTGGTTGACGGCACCCAGCTCCAGAAACAAAGCCTGGTTCAAACGTTCAATAACTTTTGCATCGCCCTTCATCGGCGGACCCCTATTTTGACAGTGACCGGCACAGAGAATTGCCGAGATCTTGGATGATCACCAGAATTATCCATGCAGCCTGATAGATTACAATCCACTGCGCCTCGCTCTCGCGATTTGCACCGGTAATGTCATGATAAAAGCAGGATTGTACCGTCAAGTCGAGCGCTATCTTAGAATGATTCCAAAAAGATTGAAGAAAGCTCAGATTCCACCGAACCGGTCATGCGTTCCGCACAAACGAAAAACCCCGCACGCGCGGGGTTGAAAAGGCAAGGTTCACGCTGCAACGAAGTTAATTGGGGCAATAGCCGCGGCCCGTTGCGCCATATATGGCGCATAAAGGCTCAATGTCGCTCTTTATATCTGCTCGATAATGTCTTAAATGAATTCCGATTTCAGCAGGAAATTATGCAATAAGTCCGCCCCCCAGATCAGACGCCCGTTAGGCTGTCCGACTGATACGATTGCGGCGTTCGATGAGTTCGTTCTTCTGCTCTTCCTGGAAACGCTTCAGGCGCTCCATGAAATTCACGAGGTTTTCGCCATCGCTATTGCGCTGAGCGTGAAAGGCCTTGGTCGTCGAGACGATGATATCCACGACATTCGGGAAGCACCCACAACAGCGACCACGCTTTTCCATGGCGTGATAGACCTTTGCAGGCACGATCAACTGCCAACAGTCCTGCTCAAGAAATTCCGTGATCGTATCGCGGATTTCTTTCTCGGTGATGAAATTGCAACTGCACACCAGCATCGGCTTCAGCCCGTCAAACAAACATGACATCTACTCTCTCGTTTTATGGCTAAATAAGAGGCTATCTGTCAAGAAAAAACATACCGATCACAGGGAAGTTGTTTTATGCGCATGAAATGCGTCAGGAACGATGATAGGGATGGCCGGAGAGAATGGTAACGGCGCGGTAGAGCTGTTCGGCCAGCATGATGCGCACCAGCTGATGCGGCCACGTCATCTTTCCAAGATTCAGCACTAGATCGGCCCGGTCGCGAAAATCCGGGTCAAGCCCGTCGGCCCCACCGATAACGATGACCATGTCACGACGACCGCGATCCTTGTGGTCGCCGACATAGGCTGCGAATTCCTGGCTGTCCCAGCTTTTGCCGCGCTCATCCAGCGCCACGACAAGAGGATTGTCCGGCAGGGATTTTTCAATCTGCACCGCCTCTTCCCGCTTGCGGGTGGCCGAATTCGAGGCTCTGCTTTCCGGCAGCTCGTTGACACGAGAAAATTCTAGCCCGCTCGCCGGACCGGCCTTGGCAAAGCGGTCCAGATAGCGTGACACAAGATCTTTCTCTGGCCCGGCTTTCAACCGGCCAACGGCAACAATGCCTATCCGCATCCCATCCTCTTGAGGGTTCGATCCGCAAAACCAACACCAGCTGAACGGAAACCCGCTCGCTTTCTTGGCAGACAAGGATCATCCCGTCGAAAACACGCGACGATCATTGCCTTTATCGGGCTCGATACCATCTCCAGACCGGCAAATATACCGCCTGTGAGGGTTAGTGCAGTCGGCTTTCCTCGATATCCGGAGCGGCCCACATCTTTTCGATGTTGTAGAACTCGCGGATTTCAGGGCGGAAGACATGTATGATAATGTCTCCTGCGTCGATCAGTACCCAATCGCCGGTCTCAAGACCCTCGACGCGCGGGGCGCCAAAGCCTTCATCCTTCAGATCGGAAACGAGATGTTCGCAGATCGCCACGACGTGACGGGACGAGCGACCGGACACGACCACCATGTAGTCGCCCAGCGCCGATTTTCCGGCAATGTCGATAGAGACGATATCTTCTGCTTTCGAGTCCTCAAGGCTTGTGAGGACCAGCTCAAGCGCGCGGGCTGCGGCATCGACGCCACGTTCCGGGCTTTGCGGGATCGCGACAGTGGCGCGGCCCTTGGTGTGTACTGTTGTCAGAGTTTGTCCTTTCCGTCGGTAACAGCACGAAAACGACTCAGAGGCACCCATTGCCAGTGAGCCAATAATAAGGTGGCACTGAATAGTTAATCTTTCAAGACAGGCCCTGTGCGAAGCGCCGTCGAACTCAGCATTGAACGCGGTCCGTGAATGAAGGTCCAGGCGGGTGCCTGCCTGCGCCACAGCACACCGGCATCGCTTTCATCAACCCGGGCAAAGTCAAACCGCTGCGCCATTTTCGATGACAGATAAGACAGGGTCGCACCGGGCCGATCAATCACCGCAATCGGAAAGGTCATGGCGATCTTCTGCCAATCCTGCCAATGGTGAAAGGAGCGAAGATTATCCGCACCCATGATCCAGATGAAATGTACATGCGGGTTCAGCCGCTTCACATGATCCAGCGTGCGCGCGGTATAGCTCGTCCCCAGCTCCGCCTCAAAGGCGGTGATCTTCAGGCGTGGGTCCTGCGCCAAGCCTTCGCAAAGCGCCAGCCGCTCGGCCAAAGGTGCCAGCTGACTGTGATTCTTCAGCGGATTTCCGGGTGTCACCATCCACCACAGCTGATCCAGGCCCAGCCGGCGAAGGGCAATCTCAGCCACCAGCACATGCCCCTGATGCGGCGGATTGAACGATCCGCCGAACAGGCCCACCACCATACCGCGCTCGGTATGCGGCATGCGCAGATAGTGTGCCGCGACCCCGGAATGGCTCACGTCAGGGCCGGATCTGCCCGGTGCCATGCACCCGGTATTTGAATGAGGTCAATTGCTCGACGCCAACCGGCCCGCGCGCATGCATCTTGCCGGTGGCAATGCCGATTTCCCCGCCCATGCCGAATTCGCCGCCATCGGCAAATTGGGTTGAGGCATTGTGCAACAGGATAGCCGAATCCACTTCATTGAAAAACCGCTCGACCACAGCAGGATCTTCAGCAATCACCGCTTCGGTATGGTTGGAAGAATAGCGGGCGATATGGTCGATGGCCCCACCGATGCCATCGACAACGGCAACCGAGATGATCGCATCGAGATATTCGGTACGCCAATCCTCGTCCACAGCAGCCTTCAGGCCGGGAAAGACTTTCAACACAGTCGCCGAGGCGCGAATCTCACAACCGGCCTCGGTCAGGGCTTCGAGGAGCGGCATCAAATGACTGCCGATGGCAGCACTATCGACAAGCAGGGTTTCCGCCGAGCCGCAAACGCCGGTCCGGCGCATCTTGGCATTGACGACAATGTTTTTCGCCATGTCGAGATTGGCGGAGCCATCGACATAAACGTGGCAGAGACCTTCCAGATGGGCAAAGACCGGAACCCGGGCATCCGATTGCACCCGCGCCACCAGGCTCTTGCCGCCACGCGGCACGATCACGTCAATCGTGCCGTTCAGCCCGGTCAGCATCGCGCCAACCGCAGCGCGATCCGTAACCGGCACCAGCTGGATGGCATGGTCCGGCAGCCCGGCGGCCACAAGCCCAGCCACCAGGCAGGCATGAATGGCGCGCGAGGAATTGACTGAGTCCGAGCCGCCGCGCAGGATCACTGCATTGCCGGATTTCAGGCAAAGCGCCCCCGCATCCGCCGTCACATTCGGACGGCTTTCATAAATCACCCCGATCACGCCAAGAGGGGTGCGGACCCGCTCGATCTTCAAACCATTCGGACGCTCCCAGGCCGCGATGACTTCACTGACCGGGTCTTTCAACTCGGCCACCTCGCGCAGGCCCTTGGCCATCGCGGTGATCCGCTCTTCATTCAGCGTGAGCCGGTCGATGAAGGAGGCCGCCAGCCCTGCCGTTTCGGCAGCCTTGAGATCAATGGCATTGGCGGCGATGATCTGGCTTTTCCCGGTCAGGATCGCCTCACTCATCGCCATCAGCGCGGCATTTTTCTGGTCAGCCGAGGCAATGGCCAACGGTCGCGCAGCAGCCTTGGCCTTGGCGCCGATGTCCAGCATCAGTGCGTCAATACCATCCGCCTTGGCGACTGTGTCAAGCATGGGCCTCGTCCTTCTTCTTTATACTCTTGCCGGCTTTCCTGCCGGTCTGTTCCGTCATCACCAGATCGTCCCGGTGGATCATCGCCGAGCGTCCGGCATAGCCGAGCAGCGCCTCGATCTCCGCCGATTTATGCCCGGCAATGCGGCGCGCCTCATCGGCATCGTAACCCGCCAGGCCACGGGCAATTTCCCGTCCCTCAAGCCCAACAACCGAAATCGTGTCACCACGATGAAAGTGGCCGGAGACCTCGCGCACGCCTGCGGGCAACAGGCTCTTGCCAGCCCGAAGGGCTGTTTCAGCACCCGCATCGACGCTCAGAATACCGGCGGGTTGCAATTGTCCGGCAATCCAGGTCTTACGGGCCGTCACCGGCATGGCAGACGGAGCAAACCAGGAATGGGCCGCCCCCTCATCGATGCCGCGTAACGGATTGAGCAGCTTGCCCGATGTGATAATCATCGCACACCCGGCACTTGTGGCAATCTTGCCCGCGTCGATCTTGGTGCGCATGCCGCCGCGCGAAAATTCCGACGCCGCACCGCCCGCCATCGCCTCGATTTCCGGGGTGATTTCGGCAATGACAGGCAGAAGTTTCGCGTCAGGATCGAGATGTGGTGGTGCGGTATAAAGACCATCGATATCGGAGAGCAGGATCAGCAGATCGGCACCGGTCATCGTTGCCACCCGGGCCGCCAGCCGATCATTATCGCCATAGCGGATTTCGGTGGTCGCCACCGTGTCGTTTTCGTTGATGATCGGCACCGCCCCAAGCTTCAGCAACTGGCTGATCGTGGCGCGCGCATTGAGATAGCGGCGACGCTCCTCCGTATCACCCAGCGTCAGCAGGATCTGGCCTGCAACAATGGATGACCGCGACAGGCTTTCCGACCAATGCCGCGCCAGAGCAATTTGCCCCACGGCGGCCGCCGCCTGGCTTTCCTCCAGCTTCAAGGCACCGGCTGGTAGGTTCAGCACCGTGCGGCCAAGCGCAATGGCGCCAGACGACACGACCAGCACCTCGACCCCCCTGGCGC
The DNA here is from genome assembly GCF_021559775.1 of Gillisella vitis. GTDB lineage: Bacteria > Pseudomonadota > Alphaproteobacteria > Rhizobiales > Rhizobiaceae > Allorhizobium > Allorhizobium ampelinum. The sequence continues at coordinate 3,280,893 of NZ_CP056047.1, forward strand.
GCAGGGCGGCGATATCGTCACAGACGGCATCGAGCCAAGCATGTTTCAGGCCGGAACCCCGGTCCACCAGCAGGGCCGAGCCGATCTTGATGACGATGCGCTTATACTGCGAGAGAGAGGCAAGCGGCGCGCTCATTCCTCGCCCTCCTCACTCTCCTCTGGTTCATTTTCGTGTTGGGGCCGATCTTCCAGCTTGTGGCGATGTTTCTTCGGCCGCTGCGAAATCGTCTCATCGTCATAGCTGCGATTTTCAACAATCACGTCGCGCAACGCCCGCAGAACTTCGAGCATTCCCTTGCCGGTAATCGCCGAAATCATCATTGGCTTCTTGCCGCAGGCCTTTTGCAGGGCCTTGAGCTTCTTTTTCAGCTCATCCTCGTCCAGCACATCGATCTGCGACAGGGCGACGATTTCAGGCTTATCTTCCAAGCCGCCATCATAGGCTTCCAGCTCATGGGCAACCGTGGTGTAGGCCTTGGCGACATCGTCTTCCTGGGCGGAGACCAGATGCAGCAGCACCCGCGTGCGCTCGACATGGCCGAGGAAGCGGTCGCCAATGCCAACCCCTTCATGGGCACCTTCGATCAGGCCGGGAATGTCGGCCAGAATGAACTCGCGCTCATCCACGGTCGCCACGCCCAGATTGGGATGCAGGGTGGTGAAGGGATAATTGGCGATTTTCGGGCGAGCCCGCGTCACCGCCGCCAGGAAGGTGGATTTTCCGGCATTCGGCAGGCCGACCAGACCGGCATCGGCAATCAATTTCAGCCGCAGCCAGATGGTCTTTTCTTCGCCTTCCAGGCCAGGATTGGCCCAATCGGGCGCCTGGTTGGTGGCCGATTTGAAATGCGCATTGCCAAAGCCGCCATTGCCGCCCGCCGCCAGCCGGAAGCGCTGGCCCTCGGTGACCATATCGACAATCAGCGTTTCGGCGTCTTCTTCGAAGATCTGGGTGCCGACAGGCACTTTCAGCGTCACATGCTCGCCATTGGCACCGGTGCGGTTGCGCCCCATGCCATGGGTGCCGACCGTGGCCTTGAAATGCTGCTGGAACCGAAAATCGATCAGGGTGTTGAGACCATTGACGGCCTCCACCCAAACATCGCCACCGCGCCCGCCATCGCCACCATCCGGCCCGCCGAACTCGATGAACTTCTCGCGGCGGAACGAGACAGCACCTGCGCCGCCGTCACCTGATCGAATATAGACCTTTGCCTCGTCGAGAAATTTCATGTCGCTGCCATACTTCCTGTGTCAGGATACTCATATCATATATGCGGCCATCGTTATCGCCGCTTGACGCGGAGGTCAAAGAGTATCGTGCGTTTCGTCAGTTACAATATTCAATACGGGATCGGCCTGGACGGCAAATTCGACCCGATCAGGATCGCCAAAAACCTCGAGGGCGCCGATGTGATCGCCCTCCAGGAAGTCACCCGTGGCTATCCCGCCAATGGCGGGGCCGACCTGCCGGAGATTTTCGCCAACCATTTTCCCGAATACCATTGGGTTTATGGACCCGCCTGCGACCTGCACGCCTCTTCGGCGCTGATCAAGGGCCGCCGGGTCGACAAGCGCTTCCAGTTCGGCAATATGGTGCTGTCGCGCTGGCCGATCCTGGCCAACCGGCTGCTGCTGTTGCCGCGCACCCGAACCTTCGAAAAGCTCAACAATCAGCGCGCCGCCACCGAAGCGGTGATCGATGCGCCCGGCGGGGCGCTCCGGGTCTATTCCGTCCATCTCGACCATGTCGCACCGGACGAACGCATCGCCCAGATCCGGTTTCTGAAGGACCGCGCCATCAACTTCATCCAGGAAGGCGGCGCAATGACCGGTGGACAGGAATTTGCCCTGCCGCAACCGCCGCTGCCGGAGGATTTTCTGCTGATGGGCGATTTCAACATGCAGCCGGAATCGCCGGAATATCGGGAGATGGTCGGAACCATCGACGCTTATTACGGTCGCACCGCCCGCGCCGACGCCCCTCTGGACGCATTGGCCCGGCTCGGCAAACTCAATGCCGGCAGTTACAGCTGGGAAGAGGTCGGCAAGCCGGATATGCGCATGCATCTCGATTACTGTTTCCTAAGCGGCTCTCTGGCTCACCGCCTGAAAGCGGCAAGCGTCGATACCGATGCGGTCGGCTCAGACCATTTTCCGGTCTGGGTGGAATTGGATTGAGGGTGCGGCGGCCCTGTCCGGCCGCCGCACCTGTCTTTAAAACGCTTTCGCTCTCTGAAACCCGTCCTGCGTCAGGCGGGTTTCAATATGCGGTGCCATAGCATTGCGCGACAGGCTGTAGAGATCGGCGCAGCGCGTCAGGGTGAAGCCCAGCTTCTCCTGGATCTTCAAGGATGCGGCATTATCGGCAAAGGCACCGGAATGTAGCACCGCCTCCGGCATCCGCCGGAAGAACCGTTCCACCGCAGCCTGGGCCGCCTCGCTCATCAACCCCTGCCCCCAATAGAAGCGGTTGAGCCAATAGCCGAGATGCCAAAGCCCATGGCGCAGCTCCAGGCCGACCATGCCGATGTGGACATCATCGCCCGACGTGATAGCGAGGTGCCAATCCGGCATGACACCGGCACCGATGCGATTCAGCCAGTCGCAAGCATCCTGCCGGTCATAGGGCATTGGTACCCGGCTTAGCATCCGCGTCACCTGCCAGTCGTTCAGCGAGGCGGCAATGGCGTCCGCATCGGAAAGCCGATGCGGACGCAGGACCAATCGTGGCGTTTCAATCACCAGGCAAGGCCCAAGCGAGGGGAACCGCGTTTGCAGCCGGGGCTTTTCAAGAGCAGCCATCACCGCATCTCCCCCCAGCTCTTCAGCGACATCCAGGTCTTGCGATCCAGCCGGTACCATTCCACCGGCACCATGCCACGGGCAGCCAGATGGCCGACCATGCCGGAGCCCTGGAACTGAAAACCGCATTTCTGGATAACGCGGCGCGCAGCCACATTGGTGACGCGGCAACGGGCATCGATAAAGGCGATGTCACGGGTCCGGAAGGCCATATCGATCAGGGCATGGGCTGCTTCCGTCGCATAGCCGTTGTTCCAATAGGGTTCGCCCAGCCAATAGCCGATTTCAAGCGTCTCCAGATCCGTATGCGGCTCCAGCGCGCAGCACCCGAGGAATTCGCCGTTTTCGCCTTTTGTAATCGCATAGACGCATTTACCGATCTCGCCGAGATTGGAACGTCGCACAAAATCGGCGGCATCGGCTGCCGTGTAAGGATGTGGCATGCGCGACACCATGGTCGCAACGGCGGCGTTATTGGCGAGATGGGTAAGGGCGTCAATGTCTTCTACATGCGGAGCGCGCATAACCAGCCGCTGCGATAAGAGGACAGGGCAACTTTGCCTTAACCGATCCGGCCTCAACCGATCGTCGGGTGACCGTAATTGGTCATCCCTCAGTAATAAGCGTTCCATGGCTCAGTCTCCTTTGGAGGTAAGAAAAAAGGGAAGAGAGGTGGCGCCTCATCTTCCCTTTTTGTCTGACTGAACCTGTTCGCTCAGCCGGGTCGATGAGACGCCGGCTGTTGATAAGCGACCGGCTTTTATTCTGCGGCTTCCGCCGTTTTCGGCATGACGGACACGAAGACGCGACCGTTGGACTTCGTACGGTAGGTGACATTGCCGGTGGTGAGTGCAAAGATCGTATGGTCCTTGCCCATGCCGACGTTTGCGCCCGGATGCCACTGCGTGCCGCGCTGACGAACGATAATATTGCCTGGAATGACGACTTCGCCGCCGAACTTCTTCACGCCAAGGCGCTTGGACTCGGAATCGCGACCGTTGCGCGACGAACCGCCAGCTTTTTTATGTGCCATTGGAGTTCTCCTTTAAAACCTGGTTTCCCGTTGACCGATTACGCAGCGACGATGTCGGTGATGCGAACGACTGTGTGGTGCTGGCGATGGCCGCGCGACCGCTTGGAATTCTGGCGACGGCGCTTCTTGAACGCGATGACCTTCTTGCCACGGTTATGCTCGACAACTTCAGCCTTCACGGTTGCACCAGCAACAAAAGGCGCACCAATCGTCGCGTCGGCACCAACGCCAACAACGAGAATTTCGGTGAATTCAACGATAGCACCAGCTTCGGCTTCCAGCTTTTCGATGGTCAGCACGTCGTTGGCGGCTACGCGGTACTGCTTACCGCCGGTCTTGATGACTGCGAACATATTTTATCCTTCCATGTTCGTTACCGGTTCTGACCGGCAAATGCCGGACGACCGTCTTTTTGTCAGTCGGAGAGCAGATCTTGAGATCTGCCGGTGGAAACCTCTCGGCAAAGCGAGAAGCGATTATAGACTTGAGAATCCACAAATAGGGATCACCCATATCTAAAGTCGCACGTCGCATACGTGAGAAGCCCCAACCTGTCAAGGCGAACACCCCATAAACACAAAGAGAATTCCTGACGATAGACCACCCGCGCATCAAATCACGTCACCTATTGTCTTTCCTGCAACAGACGGGCGGCAAAGCCTCGCAGACGATCCATCCGGGCGTTCCACCACGCAGCAGGGAATTATGCTTTTTTCGCTCTTGCCAGCCCCCTCAATCGCCGCTATGAGACAGCCCGCGCTACACAAGCGCCGACCAGACCCGCGGAGAGGTGGCTGAGTGGTCGAAAGCACCGCACTCGAAATGCGGCATACGGGCAACCGTATCGTGGGTTCGAATCCCACCCTCTCCGCCATATTACCTCAGTCCCCTGCTTCCAGTTCCAAAAGCTCACTCTCATACCGAAAACGGCTGCGTTCGGGTGAAGGTTCGTGGGCAAGTGGTTTTGTTTCGGCCAGCAGTCTGTCGGCCATTGCCGTGGCACCGTCGGTAATCGCCTGCTTGCCGATGAAGCCGCCGGGGAGTTGGATGGTGGCGGCCATGGCGTGGATCAGGTGATTGAGCAGGGAGGCGTCAGGCAATTCGGGTGCCTGCCAGAAGCTGGCGAGGCTTTGTTGGTGCGTGAGGCCGGGTACGTCGTAGATTGCCGGTGCGAGCGCCATGACCGGGATGGCTTGTTGCAGCGCCGTCAGGCCGACCGTGGAGTTTACCGTCACCAAGCCGCGGCTGGCCCCTATCAGGGTCGTCAGGTCACCGCCATCGATCACATCCACCTGATGGGCGATACCACAGCGCTCCGCCATGCGGGCGATGTCTGATGACCAGTCGCGCAGGCCATTGTCGATTGGATGGGTCTTGAACAGCAGTCTGCTGCCGGATGGCGCACGGTCGGCAAAGGAACGGATCACGGCTTGCAGGATGCGAAACAGGTCGCCCATCGGCGCATGGCGGCGGATCTGATAGTCCCCCGGCAATTGCAGGGGAAAAAGATAGAAGTCGAACTCTCTGTCCGTCGCCAGATAGCGCTGTTGCAGGCGCACTGCTTGCGCCTTTCGCCTGCGTGCGGTCAGGCCCTTAATGATCCAGCCACTATATTCCACGACGGGATGGACAGGACCATGCGCCTTGTAATGCGGATGCAGCAACCAGCCGAGCGCGACATTCGGGATATGATAGATCAGGTCATAAAGCGCATAGGTAAGAAAGCTGGAGGGATAGGGACTGCGCGGCTGAGGAGCCTCGACGCCCTGCGCCAACGCCACAATTGCCTGCGGATCGACTGGAAACCGCGACTGGCTGGACATGCCGAATGGCTCCAGCGTCAGCCAGTCGGGCCGCAGATAGCCATGTTCGAAAATATGGGCGCGCAGGCCAAGCCTGGTGCATAGCGCAACGGCGGCGGCATGTTTGGGGCGGCCATCGCCCAGCATCAACACATCGGTAATGCCGTGGCGCAGAATGAGCCGTTCAAGAAAGCCGGGCCAGGCATCATCCCGGCCACGAAAAAAATCAAAAGGCCATTTTTGCCAAAAAAGGACATCACCTGAACAAAAATTGACCTTACGCACGGCTACGTCGCGCGTTTCCAATGCTCTTGCGAGCGCTGGGAGAAACGGCGAGGCCGGGCCTTGGAGAAACAGAAATGTGCGTCGCTTTGTCACTCGATATAAACGATTCTCTAACGAATCCCTGCCTTCTGTGGTGTTTAAGTCATACGACAAATTTATAACATGGCCTATAAGGGCCGTTGAATTGAAAAACTTGCGTGGAAATTGAGACGAGGGGTCGCGTCCGCAATGACATCAGTTGAGCCGACAAAGGCTGTATTGTTCCTTCAGGGGCCTCCCTCCATTCTCTGGACGGAATTTGCAAGAGCTTTTGAACAAGCGGGTGTAAAAACCCACCATGTGAATTTTACGCTGGGCGATTTTCTGTTCTGGCGCAAACGTGGCGCTAAAAATTATCGCGGTTCCTTTTCCAAATGGCCAGCCTATCTGCGGCGGTTGATTGCCGAAAAGGGAATTACCGATATCGTCTATTATGCGGACCGCCTGCCCTATCACGCCAAAGCCGCCGAGATTGGTGAGGAGCTTGGTGTCCGCTGTCACGCGGTTGAATGGGGGTATCTGCGGCCGGACTGGCTGACCTTCGAGCGTGATGGCATGGGGCGCTTCTCGCATTTTCCCAACGATCCGAAGGCTATTCGCGCCATTGCCGCCAAGGTGGAAGAACCGGATATCGCGGTGAAATATCCGCATACGTTTGGCCAAGAAGCCTTCAACGAGGTGATCTATAACCTGCTGAATTTCTTCGGCAGGCCCTTCTATCCGCTCTATAACGCCGACAAATATTATTCCGCTCTGGTGGATTATCTGCCCTGGCTGCTCAAAGCGGGCGTCAAGCCTGCCCGCCTGCCGGAGGGATTTCTGGAGGACGGGCAGTCGCCTTTCTATCTCGTCGCCCTGCAATTGCAGAGCGATTATCAGATCCGAGCCAATTCACCCTATCGGCATCTGCGCGACATGATGCGGCAGGTGATCGCCTCCTTCGTCAAAAATGCGCCAGCGGGTAGCAAGCTGCTGTTCAAGCAGCATCCGCTCGACAATGGCCTGGAGCGTTGGCACAAGGTGCTTCGCCATATCGCCCGTGAGTTCAAGATCGAGGACCGCGTCGTCTTTATCGAAGAAGGCGACCTGCATGATATTCTGGAAAAGACGGCGGGCGTTGTCATCGTCAATTCGACGGTTGGCCTTCACAGCCTGCGCGCCCAAAAGCCAACCATCGTGCTAGGCTGCGCGGTGTTTGACGTGCCGGGGCTGACCCATCAGGGCCGGCTGGATGATTTCTGGAAGCGGCCGGAGCCGGTCGATCCGGAGTTGATGCGCGATCTCGTCAAAGCCATGGCCGCGACCATTCAGATCAAGGGCGACTTCTTCAACAAGGCAGGCCGTCAGGCGGCCATTGGCGCCATGGTGCAGCGGGTTATAGAGGGAACGGTCAACATGCCCGACGCCTTCATCGATCCGCCACCGCGGCTTACCTCGCCCAAGGGTATCCTGACGGTTCTGGGAAGACCCGTCGAACTCGATTGGGAAGAAGACGCGGCGGTGCCTGATATGACCTATGCGCGGTCCGGCCCAATCCGCTGAATTCGCTAATCCTTCATAAAACAAGGACTTCATAAAAAAAGGCGCGGAGTGAAAAACTCCGCGCCCTTTTTTGACCAACAACGGCCAATCAGTGCCGGAAGTGGCGCACGCCGGTAAAGACCATGGCGACGTTGTGCTCGTCGGCAGCGGCAATCACCTCGGCATCACGCATGGAACCGCCCGGCTGAATCACCGCCGTCGCACCGGCGGCGATTGCGGCCAGCAATCCATCGGCAAAGGGATAGAAGGCTTCGGAGGCGACGGCAGAGCCACGGGTCAGCGGCTCGGCCAATCCCATGGCCTTGGCAGCATCTTCGGCTTTCATCGCGGCGATCCGGGCGGAATCCACCCGGCTCATCTGGCCTGCGCCAATGCCGACAGCCTGGCCGTCCTTGGCATAGATGACAGCGTTGGATTTCACATGCTTGGCGATCTTAAAGGCCAGCTTCATGTCTTCCAGCTCGGCTGCGGTCGGTGCGCGCTTGGTGACGACCTTCAGGTCCAGATCTTCTACCACCAGATTGTCGCGGCTTTGCACCAGCAGGCCACCCGATACCGTTTTGGCCGTCAGGCCAGGCGCGCGTGGGTCGGCCAGGCCGCCGGTGGTCAACAGCCGGAGATTGGCCTTGCGGGCAATGATGGCCTTTGCCTCTTCCGTGACGTCAGGGGCGATGATCACCTCGGTAAACAGCTTGACGATTTCTTCGGCGGTTTCCGCATCCAGCGTCTGGTTCAGCGCGATAATACCGCCGAAAGCCGAAACGCTGTCGCAGGCCAGCGCCCGGCGATAGGCATCGGCCAGGGTCTTGCCGACCGCGACACCGCATGGATTGGCGTGTTTGATGATGGCGCAGGCCGGGCCGTTTTCAGGCAGGAATTCCGAGACCAGTTCGAAGGCGGCATCCGTATCATTGATATTGTTGTAGGAAAGCTGCTTGCCCTGCAAAAGCGTGGCTGTTGCAACGCCGGGACGCTGATCGCCATTGACGTAGAAGCCTGCTTTCTGGTGCGGGTTCTCGCCATAGCGCATTTCCTCGCGCAGGCTGCCACCGATCACCCGGTGGCGCGGCGTCTCGATGGCAAGCGCCTCGGCAAACCAGTTGGAAATCGTTGCATCATAAGCGGCGGTACGGGCATAGGCGCGGGCGGCAAATTGCTGGCGCAGGGCATAAGGCGTATGACAATCGTCCGCTTTCAGAGCTTCGAGAAGCTGGGCGTAATCGACAGGGTCCGTCACCACGGTGACATAAGCGTGGTTCTTCGCAGAGGCGCGGATCATCGCCGGGCCACCGATATCGATATTTTCGACCGTGGTCGGATAGTCACCGCCCGCCGCCAGAACCGCCTCAAACGGGTAAAGATTGATGACGGCGAGATCGATGGCCTCGATCTTATGGGCCTGCATAGCCTTCACATGGTCTTCATCATCGCGGATGGCAAGAAGGCCGCCATGCACGGAAGGGTGCAGGGTCTTCACCCGACCATCCATGATTTCCGGAAAGCCGGTCACTTCTGACACGTCGGTGGCGGGCAGGCCTGCCTCGATCAGCGCCTTGTAGGTGCCGCCGGTTGAGAGCAGCCGCACACCCATATCGTTCAAGGCCCGGGCAAGATCGACAATGCCGCTCTTGTCGAACACCGACAGCAGGGCGGTGCGAACCTGCACTCTGTCCGGAACAGGAATTTTCTTCGAGACAACAGCCATGGCCTTCACTCCGAAAGAGCAATTCCTGGATGGACTTCAAAAGCATCCCAGAGGTGGAATTGCGTGAACAAAAATAGCCGAGACAGCCCGCAGACCGGCGGCAAGCATGATGCCTGCCCGCCTAGCACAGCCCGTTCATGGAGGAAACAGCCTTATCCCAGCTTTGAAAAAAACCACCAGATTTCCGGCGTCTCCAGGACAAGCTCGATCTGCTCGGAAGCCTGAATGCCGGAAAGGCCCGCGAAAAACACGTCCTCGGCAATGACAGGAAAGCCGGTCGGTGAGGAAAACACCCAGGTCTCACTACCGCCATTGGCGGTCAGCCGGATATTATGGTCATCCTCCTGGGTGAGGCGCACCGAGGGGTGAATATGAAAACGAATGATCGTCCCGCCCTTCGGCATAACGGCCAGCGGCTGTTCCTTGTCCGAGAGCAGCCGGTCATGCCCCACCAGCTTGGTGCCCGCCGCATTAAGACGCAGATCCCGCTCGTGAAGAATGCCGAAACCCTTGAGATAGCCGTCATGGCGCGCGGTCAGATGGTCGCTGCCATCGTCACCGGCCCTGCGCATCACCTCCACCGAAGAGACGCCGCCGACAATGACCGGCCCCAGAAACTGCGAGGTCGAGATACGGCAAGAGGATTGATCGGCGATGACAAGGGTCGAATGGGCCGCCGTTGCCCGCGCCATCTGCCGGTATCGCTCGCCGGCAAAACGTGGCGTGCCGGAATTGACCACCAACCGATGGCGCCCACAGGACAGCTCGAAAGACAGGCAACCCGCATGGGCGCTACGGCTGATATCGCCTTGCGCAGGCACGCCGGTATCGACCAGAACAACGGCACCGCCCGCCGCCAGCCGTTGGTAATGGCTGTGCGGCAAGGCCCGGAAAGGCTGGCCACCGCTCTCGTCATAGCGCAGCACCGACATCAGATCATTGGCAAGCGTTGCCGTGGCGCCATTGAACAGTGCAAGATCGCCATTGCTGTGACGGAAAAACCTTATGGCGGGAAACATCCGATCAATGGTGGAAATCAGCTTGATCGGCACGTCATGACCAAGATTGACATAGGTCTGCCGTAGCGGCAGCAAATCGAACAGGATGTCGAGTGCTGCCTGCGGATTGCGGGAGATATGCCCGCCATCGGCCAGCACCTGCCGCTCCAGTTCCAGGTCGAGGAAATGGGCCGCCTTGCGGATCTGGCGCGCCGAGGCCGACATGGCAATCGAGGCCATGGCCAGAGCGATACGCAGTCTCAGCCGGTCCACTCCGTCAGGGGCAAGGTCAGCGATCAGTCCGGCATAGGCAACTTGACGGCTGAGGCTTTTCAGGAAACGCCGGTAAAACCCGCTCTCGCAATCCTGAAGCACAACCGGCGAATGGGACAGCCAGGCAATTATCCTCTGACCCAGTATCCCAGCCTCCCAGCCGATCCCGACCCGCTTGCCGTTCAGCTTGATCCAGCTATCGACAATGGCGCGGGCATGGGCCGATGCTTCCGGCGTCTTGTTGGCGCGGATATGCCTGAGCCAGGAAAAGGAATGGAGCTTGGCGGCAAATACCTGCGACGGCAGTTCCAGGGTGAAGGGCGAGGCGCGTCCGCATTCCAGCAAGCGTCCTGCGAGCGGAAAGCGCCCCTCAAAAATCTCTGTCGCCACATGGGAATCCACGACCCGCAGATCGGTCGGCGCTACCAGCAGGCGCACCTGCCGACGATGCAGCCGCGAAAAAGCAGCGCGCACAGGCAACCAGCCGCGCCGCTTCCATCGCCGCCAGCCTTCGCGGACGTAGAGCACCGGCAAACTCTGGCCCTGTCTCTGTGGCATTCGACATTCCGTTGCGCGCGCAATCCCACTTTGGCCTTGCGCGATAAAACTATGAGGCTGATAAACCGAAATCGAAGGATGTCAGTTTATCAGCCGCCAATTGTGTAAAGATTTATTTAAACCCGGCGTAAAAGGCAGGCATAAAAGCCATCCAGCCCGCCCGCATGGCTATCGCCGCCCGGTAACATAGCAGGCCCCGGTAACATAGCAGGTGTGGTGCGAAATTCGCCAAGCGGCGTGATCGCGTCTTCCAGCCCCGGCCAGTCGGCGACCTGCATCGCAACCCGCTCCAGTTCCGGATGATCGGCAAGAACCCGAGCCACAACATCCTCACCCTCCTGCGGATCGAGCGAGCAATTGGAAAATACGATAGAGCCGCCCGGCGCCAGCAGCGTCACGGCGTGGCGCAGCAACCGTTCCTGCACGCCCGCCAGCTTGACGATATCCTGCGGACCCTTGGTATAAAACACGTCCGGGTGCCGACGCGTCGTGCCGGTGGAAGAACAGGGGGCATCCAGCAGCACGGCGTCAAAGCCCGGACGGTCGTCGTCCAGATTGAACTCCATCAGGTCACGGTGAACCAGTTCTGCTGAAAACCCCAGCCGTTGCAGGTTGCCATCCAGCCGCTTCAGCCGGTTGGCCGATTGCTCGACCGCCGTCACCACCGCGCCCGCGGCAGCCAATTGCGCCGTCTTGCCTCCGGGCGCGGCACAGAGGTCCACGGCCCGCTTGCCTTCAAGGGACCCGAACATCCGCACGGGAAGGGCAGCCGCCGCATCCTGGACCCACCAGGCGCCCTCTTCAAAGCCGGGAAGCGCAGAGACGGCACCGGCAAAGCTTGCCAGCCGGATGCTGCCGGTCGGCAACACCACACCGTTGAGCTTTTCGGCCCAAACGGCCGGATCGGCCTTGACGGTCAGGTCGATGGCAGCCGGGGTCAATTGGGCCTGCGCGATCCGCCGCGCTTCCTCCTCCCCATAGACTGCGATCAGCCGTTCAAAGAACCAGTCAGGCATGCAGATAACATCTTCGACATCCGCCAAGAGTGCCTGTTTTTCACGGCCCAGCCTGCGCAAAACGGCATTGACCAGCTTGGCAAACCGGCGGCTGCGCGGATCGCGATTGGCCTGTTCGACGGCAAGATCGACGGCGGAATGATCGGGGACATCGAGATAGACCATTTGCGCGGCGGCAACGATCAGCGAATGATAGAGCGCACGCGCACCGTCAGGCAAAGGCGCATCCAGCAACCGAGCCAGCATGGCCTCGATGCGGGGCAGAAAGCGTAAGGAGGTGTTGAGAATGGCGCGCACCAGACCACGATCGGCCTCCGACAGGGCGGCATAGGCCGGATTGCCATGGTCGCCATCCATCATGCCATCCAGCGAGGTCTTGCGGTCGATCACCGCCGCCAGCAGGCGGCTCGCGGCCATGCGCGCTTCCAACCCTGGCTTGTCGTCATGCGCCGGTCGGCGTGGTCTATCGGATTTTTGCCTGGATTGGCCATCGTGTTTGCCAGGGGTCCCCAGGCTGGACTCCCGATGGCTGGAAGATGGTGTATCGGTTGGAGGTTTGCCGCGTCTTTCGTTCAATTCCATGGTCCCTTCGGGGCGTCATTATCCGTGCCGCGCCGCCCGATTTTGGGAACGGAGCGCGTGCTTGCGCCTCCCTTAACACCCCAGGGATCATCCGTCGATCTTTCCGCACTGCTGCCCCAGGGGCCTGAAGCAGCAGGCTTGCTATGCTGCGGGCGGTAGACATTTTGCTGACGCGCGCCCATCTCCTGCGCCAAGGCTTGCAGCGCTGCAATCCGGTTGCCGGTATCGGGATGGGTGGAAAACAGGCTGTCCATCTTCTGGCCCGACAACGGATTGATAATGAACATATGGGCGGTGGCCGGATTGCGCTCGGCCTGATAATTGGGCTGATGCGCCCCGGCGATCTTGGCCAGTGCCGAGGCCAGCCACAGCGGATTGCCACAGATTTCCGCACCACGCCGGTCAGCGGCATATTCGCGGGTTCGGCTGATGGCCATCTGCACCAGCATGGCGGCAAAGGGCGCGACAATCATCGCCACGAGCGGACCGATAATGCCACCGCCATTGCCGTTTTCGTCGCGGCGACCGCCGAAGAAGAAGGCAAAATTGCCCAGCATCGAAATCGCCCCGGCCAGCGTCGCGGTGATCGTCATGGTCAGCGTGTCCCGGTGCTCGACATGGGCAAGCTCATGGGCCATGACGCCCGCCACTTCTTCCGGCGTCAACGCCTGCAACAGGCCGGTCGAGGCGGCCACCGCAGCGTTTTGCGGATTGCGGCCCGTGGCAAAGGCATTGGGCTGCGGATTGTCGAAAATATAGACCTTGGGCATCGGCAGACCGGCATTTTGGGTGAGACCACGAACGATCTCATAAAATTCCGGCGCATTGCGCGGATCAACCTCCTGGGCTTGATAGGCCGACAACACCATTCGGTCGGAATTCCAATAGGAAAACAGGTTCATCGCCCCAGCGATGACCAGCGCGATCATCATCCCGCCCTTGCCGCCGATCAGGAAGCCGACGCCCATGAACAGGGCTGTCATGAAAGCCAGAAGCATGGCGGTGCGCATGATATTCATCGGGTCCTCCAAAAGGGTCCGGCAACGGAGAGGGTTTTCCAGCTCGCTGCGATGTCCTACATATGTAAAGACCATCGATCATTTTCAATTGCTACAGGATGGATGCCGAATGGACGAGCACCAGAACGACCGACAAGACCCCGGCACGGCAAACAGTGACGGCACCGACGCCGCACTGAAAACGCTGTCGCCTGCCGCAGCCCGCGCGCTGGCCGAAGCCGAGGAGCGGCGCAAGGCCGAGCAGGCCCAAAAACCGGCGCCGGAAGTCGGCGGACGCGGCGGCGCGGACCCGGCCCGGTTTGGTGATTGGGAAATCAACGGCCGCGCCATCGATTTCTAGTGGTCCGATTCCGACATTTGATCCTCGAGGGTGCAGCAAGGGGGAATCAAATGTCAAATTCATTCCACGAGTGCGTTTGCTCCAAGCGTGCGATCCTGCCACCACTCACATCTTTGTGAAACAATTATTTCATGAAACATTTTGCCATAGTCTGCGTTTATCGAGCGGAACTTAGGAAGTGTCAGAGGTAGACTATGAAGAAAATTGTTCTTGCTACGGCGTTTGCATTGACGACGATTATCGCCAATATCGTCCCTGCTCAGGCGCAATCGCCGAGAATGCCCCCACCGGACGATGATCGTCGTGGTCCGCCTCACCATATGCAGCGCCCGCCGCCACCGCCGCCGCATTGCAAGGTTCGCAAAGTCGTGCGCTGGCACCATGGCGAAAAAATCGTCAAGAGGGTGCGGGTCTGCCGTTAATGATGAAAGATAAAGGCTGGCTGTAGCTGCTGAAATCCTACGGGATCGAGCGCAGAATTTACACGGGCTCTACACTGCCATGGGCCATGCGTGATGACACGCATGGCCCATTATTTTGAGGCCTGCGCGTGGATATTACACGCAGGCCTTATTTTTATTGAAACACCTGTCCTTTTCGCCCAACCGTAAATCGGTTAGTTTGGTTTGTCGCTTGAGACATTCCGAAAGCGTCCGGGGAAAAGAGAGCCCTTCCCGCACCCGATAAAAACAGCGGCAGGGCAAACATGCAGAGGCACGATAAAGAGAGCGATGACATCCCACTCCTTCGCATCCGGGCCTCTGGCCGCTAGAGCAATGTGGTGCGGGACAATCGCAATCATTTGGGTCAGCGCTCTTTCCTCTGCCACAGCCCAGCAATTGCCAGCACCCGCCCCGGAGAATCCGGCCTCGACACCGCCTGCCATTAGCCAGCAGGGTGCCGGGAAACCGGACATCAACGTGGCACCGGCTGCAAATGGCGATACGCCCGCGCCGGGCAATCCTGCTACTCCCGTCCCCGACGATCCCGCCGGGGCCTTGCGGGCCAAGCGCGAGGATGTTTCCCGTCAGTTGCAGGATCTGTCGCAATCCATGCAGCTTTCCTCGGAAAAATCCGAGGAGTTGCGCAAGAGCATCGACGCGCTGGACAAGAGCAGCACCAGCCTGCGCCAGGCGCTGATCGATTCTGCCGCACGACGCAAGGATCTGGAGCAAAAGATCGCCGATGGCGAAAAGAAGCTGGCGGACTACGGTGTCCGCCAAGACGTCATTCATAAGTCCTTCCGGGCGCGGCGCGCCGTGTTGGCCGAGGTGCTGGGTGCACTGGAGCGCATGGGCCGCAATCCGCCGCCAGCTCTGCTGGTCACGCCGGAAGATGCCTTGGGAGCGGTGCGCACCGCCATTCTGCTGGGCGCTGTCGTGCCTGGCATGCGCAAGGAAACCGAGAAGCTCGCCAGTGACTTGCAGGAACTGACCAACCTGCGCAAGGCAAGCATCGATGAGCGCGAAAACATGGTCGCCAGCCTGAAGAGCCGCCAGGAAGAAGAAGCCCGCATGGACATGCTTCTGGCTGAAAACGCCCGCCTGAGCCAACAGAATAACGCCCAATTGCAAGAAGAACTGGCGCGCTCGCAGGAGCTTGCGCAGAAATCCTCATCGCTCCAGGGCCTGATCGGCAGCCTGGAAAACGAAATTGCCTCTGTGCGGCAGGCTACCGACCAGGCAAAGCTGGAAGAGGAAAAGCGCCGTCAGATGACCGATGCGCAACGGGATCAGGCCCGCCTTCAGGCCCAGACTACGCCGCCCGATAAAAACCGTATTGCCCCGGCATTTTCCTTTGAAGAGCTGAAAGCGAAGCTGGAACTTCCGGCTGTGGGCGATGTATTGCGGCAATTCGGCGATCCCGACGGCACCGGTCACGAGGCCAAGGGGATCGTTCTTGCCACCGCGCCGGCAGCCGTGGTGATTGCGCCCGCCGACGGCACGGTGGTGTATGCGGGACAGTTCCGCAGTTACGGGAAAATGGCCATCCTCAACACAGGCAACGGATATCACATAGTTTTGTCCGGCATGGACCGTGTCAACGTGCATGCCGGACAATTCGTGCTGTCCGGCGAGCCGATTGGTGCTATGGGTGAAAAGAGAGTCGTCAGCGCAGCTGCTTTCGCGCTGGAAACAGATCGCCCAACCCTTTACATAGAATTCAGAAAAGACGGTAACTCGGTTGATTCCCGACCATGGTGGGCGAAGGACGCCGGAAAGGTTCGCAATGATACGTAGGGCTTCTATAATGCTGGTTGGCGCGCTGATGGGCGCGACGGCGATGAGCGTTGTTTATTCGGCTGGCGTTCCTGCCCAGGCGGCAGGCAATTCCACTTACAAGGAACTGGCGATTTTTGGAGACGTGTTCGAGCGTGTCCGCGCTCAGTATGTCACGCCTCCTGACGAGAAAAAGCTGGTCGAAGCCGCCATCAATGGCATGTTGAGCTCTCTCGATCCCCATTCCAGCTACATGAACGCCCAGGAAGCGGCGGACATGCAGACCCAGACCAAGGGTGAATTTGGTGGCATCGGTATCGAAGTGACGATGGAAAACGACCTGGTTAAGGTCATCGCGCCTATCGATGACACACCCGGCGCCAAGGCCGGCATTCTGGCTGGCGACATGATCTCCGAGATCAATGGCACCCCCGTGCGCGGCATGCAGCTGAATGACGCTGTTGAAAAGATGCGCGGCGCGGTCAATACCCCGATCAAGCTGACCATTTTGCGCAAGGGTGCTGACAAGCCGATCGAGATGAGCGTCATGCGCGAAATCATCCCGATCCGCGCCGTCAAGTCTCGCGTCGATGGCGATGTCGGCTATGTCAGGGTGATTTCCTTCACCGAAAAGACCTATGACGACCTGGAAGCCGCGATCAACAAGATCAAGAAGGAAGTGCCAGCCGATAAGCTGAAGGGCTTCGTTCTCGACCTGCGCCTCAATCCGGGCGGTCTGCTCGATCAGGCGATTTACGTCTCCGACGCCTTCCTGCAGAAGGGCGAAATCGTCTCCACCCGCTCGCGCGATCCGGAAGATACCCGCCGCTTCAATGCCACCGCTGGCGATCTGACCGATGGCAAGCCGCTGATCGTGCTGGTCAATGGTGGTTCGGCCTCGGCATCTGAAATCGTCGCTGGCGCGCTTCAGGATCTGAAGCGGGCAACAGTGGTCGGCACCCGCAGCTTCGGCAAGGGTTCCGTGCAGACCATCATCCCGATGGGCGACAAGGGCGCGCTGCGCCTGACGACGGCGCTCTATTACACGCCATCAGGCAAGTCGATCCAGGGGACTGGCATCCATCCTGATATCAAGGTGGAAGAGCCGCTGCCCGCCGATCTGCAGGGCAAGCTGCGCACCGAGGGCGAATCCTCGCTGCCGGGCCATATCCAGGGCCAGAGCGAGACGGAAGAAGGCTCCGGCTCGGTTGCCTATGTGCCGCCGGATCCGAAGGATGACGTGCAGCTTAACTACGCACTCGACCTGCTGCGCGGCGCCAAGACAGACCCGTCCTTCCCGCCCGACCCAAGCAAGGCCGTGCTGGAAAGCGCCAAGAAGAAGTAAGGATCGGTTGACGGTCCTCGAAATGCCGGCCTCATGGCCGGCATTTTTCGTTTACAGCGCCCTTCCCGTTGCACGCAGGCAAAGCTTGAACCGTATGGAAGGGAAAGGCATGGTCATCGACATGGCGAAGTGATTCGCGGCATGGAGAGGACAGTCCAATCCAATGTGTCGAAGGACATGACATTGAGCGCTGATCTGCACGCAGCTTTGGGCCAGAACCGCAAGAAGCGCCGCACGGGCGGTCCGAAAATCTCTCCCTTCAAGGCACTGACAGCGTCAAGCTCGGTCGCTCTTCTCGGCCTGTCCGTTTACACAACACTCACGCCGCTTCCGCTGCGCAATCCGCTACCGCTCGCCACCACCCCACCGGTGGCGGCTGCCGTCCCTGCCGAGGAGCCAGCCGCGAAAGCGCCTGGCCCGTCGCGCAGCATGGAAGCCCGCGCCCCGACCTCTGGCGCTACAGTCGAGCGCTCGACCCTGCCGGACGGTTCGGTTGTCACCAAATATTCACCCGCCAGCCGGGACGGCTCCGGCCCGGCCCTGGTCACCACTCCGCATGTGGGCCAGGACCCGCGTGTGGCGGCCACGCCCAATCCGGACCTTCTGGAAAACACTCCAGAAGGGCAAATCCCGGTGACGGGCCGCGATGGACTTCGACCCGTCGAGCAATATGCACGGCCCTGGTCCGGCGCGCATGGAACGCGAGTGGCCATCGTCGTCAGCGGCCTCGGCCTCAGCCAAACCGGCACGCAACGGGCGATCAAGCACCTGCCGGAACAAGTGACACTAGCCTTTGCCGCCAGCGGCAACAGCCTGTCGCGCTGGATGCAGGAGGCACGGCGCGGCGGCCATGAGATCCTGTTGCAGGTGCCGTTGGAGCCGGTTGGTTATCCGGCAAACGATCCGGGCCGAGGCACATTGCAGGTTGGGCGCGCTGCCACCGACAATCTGCGTGACCTGCATAGGGCCATGGCCAGTATAACCAATTATACCGGGCTGATGAATTACATGGGCGGGCGCTTCTTGTCCGATAGCGGCGCGATGGACCCTGTCATGCGTGATATTGCGGCGCGGGGCCTGCTGTTTCTCGATGACGGCTCCTCGGCAAGATCCCTGACAGCGACGTTTGCCAAGGCGATGAACATGCCGTTTTCCGTCGCCGATCTGCAATTGGACGACCAGATACAGGAACAGGCCATCCTGAAACGGCTGGACGAGCTGGAGCGGATTGCCCGGCGCAATGGCTCTGCCATCGGTGTTGCCTCGGCGTTTGATGAAAGCGTCAATGCCATTGCCAAATGGGCGGAAGGCGCCAAGGGGCGCGGCATCGAAATCGTCGGCGTTTCCGCCCTTGCCATGGAAGCGCAACAGTGATTTTTACAGTCACACAATACCCCCAATGAGGACACCATGACCCAGACCACCGTCAAAGCCGAGGATCTGCCCTATCGCCCCTGCGTCGGCATCATGGTGCTGAATGCGCAAGGACTGGTCTGGGCTGGCCGCCGCATTCCGCTGCTCAATTCCGAATATGATGGCTCGCCGCAGCTCTGGCAGATGCCGCAGGGCGGGATTGACCCGGGTGAAGACCCGAAAGAGGCGGCCTATCGCGAGCTTTACGAAGAAACCGGCATGAAAACCGTCACTCTGCTGGCTGAAGCGCCGAACTGGATCAATTACGACCTGCCGCCAGCCCTGATCGGCATCGGTCTGCGCGGCAAATTTCGCGGCCAGACGCAGCGTTGGTTTGCGTTTCGCTTCGAGGGCGACGAAAGCGAAATCCAGATCAATCCGCCGCCGACCAGCCAGCATGCCGAATTCGATGAATGGCACTGGAAGCCAATGGCGGAATTGCCGGACCTGATTGTGCCGTTCAAACGCGGTGTCTACGAACAGGTGGTCGCCGCCTTCCGGCATCTTTCCCCTGCCAATGCCTGACGGTTATCAGTAGGCGGCTCGCAACAGCGGCATTTCCATAAAGCCGCGATTGCCGTTATCGGCCCGGCTATTCGTCAGGTTATCGGCAACCGGCATGCGGATGGTCGGCACCAGCATTTCCACCTCGTCGCAATAGCGCTCGGCATTGGCGATGGCCTTGTCGAGATTGCTGACCCGCTCCGGGTCCAGGCGGTGCAGGCTGGTGCGATATTCAAACATATCGCGATAGGCGGCGCGCTCGATGATCGGCGTCGCCAGAACCCGCACCGACCGTTCCGCCAGAAGCAGTTTGACGGCGCGAAGCGCGCGGGTGGTGACCAGCGAATTGACCCGTGACAGAACCACGGAATGGGGAATGCGAATATTGCCCTTGCTGTAGAGATATTGCAGCAGTTCGATCACCTGCGCGCCGCCCTGGGCATCCATGGCACTGCCCTGGATGGGGATCAGCACATGATCGGAAAGACCAAGCGCCGTCGCCAGCAAGGGTGATTGCGCGCCGGGCAGATCGACGATCACATAATCGGAGCTGCCACGGTAAGCCTCGATGGTGCGTGCCAAGGCATTGACGGAGATATAGGTAGCGACACGCATATTGCCCGCATGACCGTCCGCGCCCTCAAACCAGCGGGAAATCCAGCGCTGCGGATCGGTATCGATCACCGAGACCCTATAACCCCGGCGCACCAGTTCCGTCGCAAGCAACAGAACCGCCGTGGTCTTTCCGGCACCGCCCTTGGTATTGGCGAAGGTAATGATGGGCATGAGAAACCTCGGTCAGCCGTAATGGAGCCAGGCATCGCTCCCCAAGGCCCAAACACATCGGGCAACCCATTCGCATCGGGCAGATCCATTGTGACGCGACATGGTTAACCGGAGGTTATTTATTAGACAAAATGCGACGACAGACCGGAGCGCGCCAAGTTCGTTTCCAGCCATAAGCCCCTATCCTTTACGCACGCATCCTCGCCAAAAAACGTAAACCACTACCTTGCATAAGCAGATAGCTTGTTATATTCAAAATACAAAGCTGAGGTGCCCATGACTGACTCGATCCAGGTTCAATTGCGGAAAGGTGCCCTCGACCTCTGCGTCCTGGCTGTGCTGTCTCACGGCGAAAGCTATGGCTATGAAATCGCCAGTACATTGGTCAGCGCCGTCGGCATGGGAGAAGGCACGATCTATCCGCTGATGCGTCGAATGCAGAATGACGGATTGGTGGCCACCCGCATCGTTGAGTCCAGCAATGGGCCACCGCGCAAATATTATCGGCTCACGGAACAGGGCCGAACAATTTTCGAAGCTCATCGCCGCGACTGGCGCTCCTTTGCAAGCGCCGTCGATACACTTCTTGAGGATTTGCCATGACCAAGGATGCCTTCTTACGCATGCTGAGACTGGGGCTGGCCGGGTTGCCTGCTCAAGAAGTGGACGACATCGTCGCCGATTATCAAGCTCATTTTGCCGAATCAGCCGCCTCCGGTCGCAGTGAACAGGAGGTTGCGGTGGCTTTGGGCAATCCGGCCAGAATTGCCAGGGAACTCAGAGCCGAAATGGGGCTGCGCCGTTTCGAATCCCATTGGAGCCTGTCGAACATGCTGGCGGCCATGATGGCGCTGGCGGGGCTCGCCATCGTTGATATCCTGTTTTTACTACCGCTGCTCACCGCTGCGTTCTTTACCGTGTTCGGCCTTGGGATTGCGGTCACGGCCATCGGAGCGGCGGGCGTGAAGATCATCATTACCACGATGCTGTTTCAGCTTGATGGACCAACAACAGAAACACTGTCGCAACTGCTGATCGGCGCGGGCCTTGTCAGCGGGTTCCTGGGCGGTGGCGCGTTGTTGTTGATGGGGCTAGGCACCGGTATCCGCATACTCGGCCACTATGCGCGGCTGCATTTTCGCCTGGCTCAATTAAGCCCGGATCACGCTTGAACTTTCCCTGACACCTCATTGAAGGAACGGACAATGACGAGAAAATTGGCATTCGTTGCAACGACGGGACTGATTGGTGCAGTGGTTTTTCTAACATTGGGTATCGGGATTTCAGGAGAAAATTGGGGTGGAGCCCGGCAATTGTGGGCAACAACCTCCTCCACCTGCGGATCGGGCCAATCCACCAGCCAGCAGGTCACGCTGCCCTTTACCGCCAGCGACAGTCTCACCATCGATTTGCCGGCTTCGGTCCGCTATCAGCCAGGTGATAAGGCGGAAGTCATCGTTAGTGGCGACCCTACCCTGGTTGGGCATGTTCGAATGGATGGCCATCGGCTGAGCCTGGATTGCCATCTGGGCTGGTCGCAATCAAAACTCGATATCAGCGTGTCGGGACCTGCGATAACAGACTGGAAATTGCTTGGAAGCGGCAACCTATCCCTATCGCACATCAACCAGCCTCAATTGCGACTGGATATCAAAGGGAGCGGCAACGTTTCGGCGACGGGAGCTGCCGACACGGTTGATGTGGACATTTCAGGGTCGGGTACCGCCCAGCTCAGGAGGCTGACGGCTCAGTCCGCACGGATCGTGATCCTTGGCAGCGGGAACGCAGACATGACCGCGCTGAAAGATGCGGATGTGTCGATTTCCGGGAGCGGCAATGTTGATCTCTCCGGTCACCCGACATTGCGGCGTTCAGAAATCAACGGCAGCGGTCGCATCGTGCAGGCTCCTTAACCTCGTCGAGCACTTCAAACTCGACTGCATTGTTTTACGTCCGCCCCCCAAAATTCCCTGTTCCCCTCCCGTCAACAATACCCTATGGTTGCATCAGGATTGGTCGGAACGGGGCCAATCCCGGAGCCTAGAAAACTCCTCGTGCAACGGCCGGTGTCGGCCGTTAAATGACACCCCTCAGCCATAGGTTTGTGGCTGAGGCGGTGGGCCTGTGTCTATAAGGTCCACTTCCCACCATTCTTTATGGTCGGGGAGGCCTCGATGTATGTCCAGAGCTTCGGCTTAAAGGTCGGGGCGGTCGTTTGTACGCGATTTTTCTAGCTCCCCGGCCACCAGAGGCTCACGCCTCCGGTGGTCGATCGGTTTCCAGGTGCGGGAGGATGGACAATGACCGATTACAATCTCTGGGCTGATCTTTTCGATACATGGCAATCCTCATCCAATTGGATCAAGGCTTTGCTGATTATCACCCCGCCTGCTTTCGGATTGGGCGTGTTGGGGCTGCTGCTGCGCCACCGGGCGCGGTTGCAAACAGAGCCGCCCTTGTCAGGCCATTATCAGTGGATGAAGGAGCAGCCGACTGGAGACAGCATCGCCGCTGAAACAGTCGACATGCTCCTGCTGAATTCGCTGATGGATTTGCAAGCCCGGCTGGAGGAGGCAAAGCAAGCACTCCAGCACCCGGATCTGAAGCATTTCCAGGACAAGTGTGAAGCGATTTTGCGTTCGGAAATGCCTGAAAACAAAGAGAGGGAGAATTTGGGCGGCTCAATGAAAAGCGGACACGCTCTCATACCCTCGTTGCCTCCCGCAGCCAGAGACAATGAAGAGATCCGCAGCCAAATTCACCAGATCATTGTCGAAAAATACCGCAACAACCGCCCCCCGGAAGAAGCGCTGCATAGTGCGCGACAGGTCTTCCTGGATCATGATACCGAGCGGAACGCCCCGGCACCGTGAGCGATTGTATCGTGCAGAAAATCGGACTCTAGAGTACACGACACAAACGGTTCTCGGCTTTGCCGCCCCCTCTTGCCTCTGCCGCCACCTTCTCCCCGATGGGGAGAAGAAACCTGCGGCATCCTCTTGTGCCTTCTATGCGCAGCAAAGGCCGATAAACTCCTTTGTCCGCAGCCTTAAGATGAGGCTCAGTGTTGTCGTGTTGACCTCTTCTCCCCAACGGGGAGAAGTCCCCGGCAGGGGGATGAGGGGGGGCGAAGCCAATTGATCAAGTTGCGTCGTATACTATGAAAACTGAAAAAGTCCGATGCTATAGCTTTCTGTTTTCGTTTGTCTTATCGGGAAAACCGGTCGCCAATTGTCCGAAGACCAACTCTAGCGCCTCCGGTCCTCCGCCAAAATTTCCGGCGCAATCTGGTGCAGCGGCACGGTACGGTCCACGCCGCCATGGGCGATGGCTTCCTTGGGCATGCCGAAAACAATGCAGCTTGCCTCATCCTGGGCAAGCGTGAAGGCTCCGGCTTGGTGCATTTCCAGCATGCCGCGCGCGCCGTCATCCCCCATGCCGGTCATGATAACGCCCATGGCATTGGCGCCTGCCGAGCGGGCCGCCGAGCGAAATAGCACATCCACCGACGGACGATGGCGCGACACCAACGGGCCTGATTTGACCGACACATGATACCGCGCCCCTTGGCGCTCCAGCATCATATGGCGATCCCCGGGCGCAATCAGCACATGGCCGCGCAGCACCGGATCGCCGTTTTCGGCTTCCTTGATTTCCATTTCGCACAGGCCGTTTAGTCGCTTGGCAAAAGCCGCCGTAAATTTTTCCGGCATATGCTGCACGATGACGATGCCCGGGGCGTTGGCGGGCATTTTTTCCAGGAATTCCCGAAGCGCCTCGGTGCCGCCGGTCGATGCCCCCACACAGACCACCATTTCAGTGGTTTTGGCCATGGCACGGCCTGACGGTGGTGGCAGCATGGCATCCGCAGTCAGTTTCTTTGCTGGCTCACCGCTGGCGGAGGCACGATCCGTGACAATCGACTTTCGCGTCCCGAGCCGCGCCTGGGCCGCACTTTTCACCACCTGGCAAATCCGTTCGGCCTGCTCAGCCAAGTGATCCGCCGCGGCAATTTTCGGCTTGAGAATGATGTCGACCGCGCCCGCCTCCATGGCCTGCATCAGAGTTTCGCTGCCGGCCTCCGTCAGGGAGGAGCACATCACCACCGGAATGGGGCGCTGCGACATCAGCTTGCGCAGGAAGGTGATGCCATCCATTCGCGGCATTTCCACATCCAGCGTGATCACATCCGGAATTTCCTCGGCAATGCGCCGGGCGGCGACGAAGGGGTCGGAAGCCGCTCCGATCACCTCGATGTCCGGATCGGATTGCAGGACATTTGTCAGGATTTGCCGGACACTGGCTGAATCATCGACAATAAGGACGCGAATTTTCTTCGGCATCTGACAATCATACCTTCCTGAAAACCGTATTGGCCAATTGCTTGAGCGGAAGATCCAACCCAGTAATTGATTCGGAATGGCCTATGAACATATAGCCCCCTTGGCCAAGGCAATCGCATAGGCGTCGCAGCACATTGAACTGCGTCTTTTTATCAAAATAAATCAATACATTACGGCAGAATATAATATCCATCGGCTCCCCCACCTGATAGCTGTCGTCCATCAGGTTGAGCCGGGCGAAACCGACATGGGTGCGAAGTGCCGCCGCGATCCGTACCTCGTTCCGCTGTTTGTCACGCGCGTGCATCACGTATCGTGCCGCCATGGTGCGCGGCACCGGCTCCAGCATTTCGGCAGGGTAGACACCCCGGCGAGCCTTCTGCAGCACGTCGGTCGACAGATCTGTTGCCAGAATATGATAGTCCATCCCGCTGCGGCGTTCCATATATTCCGCCAGCACCATGGCAAGCGTATAGGGCTCCGCACCGATCGAACAGGCCGAACTCCAGATGCGAACCCGACGCACGCCCCTGGCCTCCAGATCCGGCAAGGCCTTTTGCGTCAAATAGTCGAAATGGTTGGGCTCGCGGAAAAAGTCCGTCTTGTTGGTGGTAACCGCATCGATCAGATGGACGGATTCGGTCGCAAGGCCGCCCTCTTCGAAGATATAATGGCAATAGCTGTCGAAGTCCGTAAAGCCGGTGGCGCGCAAGCGCCTGCGCAACCGGCCTTCCAGCATCGTCGTCTTGGTTTCCGGCATCTTGATGCCGCTATATTCAAAAATGTAGTTCGACAGACGCCTGAAATTTTTCGGGCTGATTCTGTGGTCTCCAACAACTGCTTCTGCCAATGCATTCACGCTGGCGGCCTCCCTGTAATGGTTTTTCACGCGACGGCAAAAGCCGGTGCAGAAGAAGAGGCAAGGGCAGTTTCATCGCCCGAAAACAACCGCGCCAGATCAATGATCACCACAAAGCCCGCCTCACGGCGCACCACGCCCTGGATATAATCTGAGCGCCAGCGGATGCCGATATCGGGCGCCTGCTCGATGTCGGCATGCCGGAAGGGAATGACCTCGAAGACCTTGTCGGCCACCACCCCGACCGCAAGACTGCGATCGGAAAGTGGCACATCCATCACCAGAATCCGGGTGTGCGGCGTCTTCACCGTGCGCGACATGCCGAGCCGCAGACGAAGATCGATGACCGGCACGCCCTGGCCCCGGACATCCCGCAGGCCCAGAAGATAATCCGGTCCATGCGGGATCTTGAACGGATCCTCGTGATCGAGAATTTCCCGGACCACGGTAACGGGCACGGCAAACACTTCTTCACCAAGGCTGAAGGTGACAAATTGCGATTCTGACGATTGTCCACTCATGTTACGCGCTTTCCTGAAAGAGGCGATCCTCCTCATCCGGACCGCCCATGGAGAGATCGAGGGCGAAGCCCTTGGCTCTCGCCTGCTGGGCAGCAACCGTCTGAGACGACGTCGGTGTACGGGGTTTTGCCGGTGCAGCCGTCCGGGCTGGCGCTGCGCGAGCAGCAACAGTCCGGGTCTGTGGTGCAGGCTTCTTCTGATGCGCACCATCGACCTTGAAGAAGGCGATGGAGGTTTGCAGTTCCTCGGCCTGAGCAGCCAGTTCTTCAGAGGTTGCCGACATTTCTTCCGAGGCACCCGCATTCTGCTGCGTCACCTTGTCGAGCTGCTGGATCGCTTCGTTGATCTGGCTGGCCCCGATATCCTGCTCACGGCAAGCCGCCGAAATCTCGGAAATCAGTTCCGCCGTCTTTCTGATGTCAGGAACAAGCCGCGTCAGCATTTCACCGGCTTCCGTTGCCACCTGTACCGTCTGGCCCGATAGCGTGCTGATTTCAGCCGCTGCTGCCTGGCTGCGTTCGGCAAGCTTGCGCACTTCAGAGGCAACTACTGCAAAGCCCTTGCCATGCTCACCCGCACGGGCGGCTTCAACCGCCGCATTCAAGGCCAGAAGATCGGTCTGACGAGCGATTTCCTGGACGATCGAGATCTTCTCGGCAATCGTGCGCATCGCACCAACCGCACGGTTGACCGCTTCGCCAGAGGTTTCTGCATCCTTGGAGGACTGGCGGGCGATCTTTTCAGTCTGGGCCGCATTGTCAGCATTCTGCTTGATATTGGCCGCCATCTCTTCCATCGAGGCAGAAGCTTCTTCGGCAGATGACGCCTGTTCCGTTGCGCCCTGGCTGACCTGCTCGGAGGCAGACGATAGCTGCTGGCTACCCGAAGACACATTGTCGGACGCCGACAAGGCATCAGCGACCACGCCGCGAAGGCGCTCAACCATCAACTGAAGAGACTGGCCAAGAGTGTCCTTGTCGGACAGGGATTTCGGCGCCACCGTCAAATTGCCATCGGCAATCTGATTGGCAATAGCTGCCGTTTCCCTGAGATTGCCGGTCATCACCTTGACGCTTTCAACGACATCGCGGATTTCATCATTGGTTCTGATGTCGATATCCTGATCCAGATCGCCAATGGCAACGGCATCTGCAACGGACTTGATCTTTTTCAGGCCCGAGCTGATGCTCAAGGCGATCCAGATGGCCGCGATAAACGCCACAAGCATTGCCACTGAGGCGATGGATATCATCAAGGTCTTCGTCTGGTCATAAAGAATGTCTGTGTCGCTATCGGCCTTAGCCATGGCCTTTTTCTGGATATCGATAAGCTTTGCGACAGCTTCTCCCATTTTTGCTGCACTCTCACGGATTGATCCGTTAGACAATGCGATCGCAGCATCTAAATCGCCCGCAGCTTGCACAGAGGGAAGACGGTTCGAAGCTTCCTTGAAAACAGCGCCGGTCGCAATCAAAGCCTCCCAGTATGGTTTGCCTTCAACACTGGCAATAGTCTTTCCAGATTCAGCAAGCTGAAGCATATCCTCAATATTTTGCGCTGCCGCCTGATAATACTTTGTCGCCTCATCCACGCTTTTAGACAGCAGGGCATTTTTCTGGGCGCGGATTGTTTCCGACATTTCATTTGAAGCGGTAAGCGCATATTCTAGGCGCTTGGCCGGACCCGCGATAATATCCGTACTGGCCTGATTGATTGTCGAAAGACTCGTTATGCCATAGAATGCCATCACTCCTAGCATAATGATCATTAAGCCGAACGTTACGGCCAGTTTCAGTTTGATCGTGAATCGCATGGTAGTCCCCCAGATATTTCCGCGTATTTAAGCGTGGTAGGACAGCCAATTTCTCGCCTGTCCCGGTCTTTGTTGTAGGCCGATTTCACGCGTGCTGGCGGAAATCGTGATCTTCGTCATCCGGTCCGCCCATGGAGAGGTCGAGGGCAAAACCCTTGGCTCTCGCCTGCTGAGCGGAAACGGTCTGTGCTGCCGAAGGCCTGCGCACAACAGCCGCCGCTGTCGTGATTTTGGCCGGTCTTGCAGGCTGCGACGTATAGTTTTGGGCCGCCTTCTTCTGCGCCTTCAGTCCATCAACCTTGAAGAAGGCGATGGAAGCCTGGAGCTCCTCGGCCTGGGCGGCCAGTTCTTCAGAGGTTGCAGACATTTCTTCCGAAGCCCCCGCATTCTGCTGCGTCACCTTGTCGAGCTGCTGGATCGCTTCGTTGATCTGGCTGGCGCCGATATCCTGCTCACGGCAAGCAGCCGAAATCTCGGAAATCAGGTCCGCCGTCTTTCTGATGTCAGGAACCAACCGGCCGAGCATTTCACCGGCTTCCGTTGCCACCTGTACCGTCTGGCCCGACAGTGTGCTGATTTCAGCTGCTGCTGCCTGGCTGCGTTCGGCAAGCTTGCGCACTTCAGAGGCAACGACTGCAAAGCCCTTGCCATGCTCACCGGCACGGGCGGCTTCAACCGCGGCATTCAAGGCCAGAAGATCGGTCTGACGGGCGATTTCCTGGACGATCGAGATCTTCTCGGCAATCGTGCGCATCGCACCGACAGCCCGGTTCACAGCTTCGCCGGATGCTTCCGCATCCTTGGAGGACTGGCGGGCAATCTTTTCAGTCTGGGCCGCATTGTCAGCATTCTGCTTGATATTGGCCGCCATCTCTTCCATCGAGGCGGAAGCTTCTTCAGCAGACGACGCCTGTTCCGTTGCGCCCTGCGACAGCTGTTCGGAGCTTGAGGACAGTTCCTGGCTGCCGGAAGAGACGTTGTCAGACGCCGACAAGGCATCGGCAACAACACCCCGAAGACGCTCCACCATGCTCTGCAAGGCAAGGCCCAGCGTGTCGACATTGGAGCGCGGCGTCGTCGTCACCGTCAAATCACCATTGGCAATCTTATCGGCAGTAGCTGCCGTTTCACGCAGATTGACGGTCATGGATCGCATAGCGATGCCCAATGAATCCTTGCTCGAGAGGGGCGTGATATCCTGAGACAAATCACCTTCGGAGATGCGGTTTGCCAAAGCGGCAGTTGCTCGCAGATTTTCCGTCATCCCGTTAATCGTCGTGACAAGATCCTTGATCTCGTCATTGGTTTTCACTTCAACGGTCTGGTCCAGATCGCCGATGGAAACGGCATTGGCAACAGTTTCGATCTTGCGAAGCCCGGCGCTGATGCCAAAAGCAATCCACAAGGCAGCCGCAATTGCGAGAAGCGTAGCAATCCCCGCGACAACGAGAACCATGGTCCTCGTCTCGGCATAGAGAGTATCTGTATCCTCATCCGCTTTGGCCATGCCCTGCTTCTGAATTTCGACCAGTTTTGTAATGGCTTCAGCCATATTGGTCGCCAAAGCTCGCAGGTCGCCATTCGAAAGCGCTATGGCATCATTCACTTTGCCGGCCGCCTGGATATCTGGAAGACGAGCCGCAGATTCTCTGAAATCCAGAGCATTCTTGATCACGGACTCCCAGTAGGGTTTGCCCTGCTGACTTGCAATCGCAAGACCTGCCTGTCCCAAGCCGATCATATCTTTGATGTTGGTGTCGGATGCCAGATAATATGCCTTGGCTTCCGCATCATCCTTGGAAAGCAGGGCATTTTTCTGGGCGCGAATGGCTTCTGACATTTTGCTGGAAGCCGACAATGCGTATTCGAGCCGTTTAGCCGGTCCGGCGATAATATCAGACGCAGCCTGGTTGATCGTCCCGATGCTGGAGATGCCATACAATGCGACCGCAATCAGCATGGCGATCATAAGCCCGAAAGCCAACGCAAGTTTGAGTTTTATTGTGAAGCGCATGTGCGTCATCCCTAAATTAATTTGAGAAGCAAGCCCGGGCCGAACAACATCATTCGTTCAAAGCGGGTAAGGTCCGG
This sequence comes from Gillisella vitis, assembly GCF_021559775.1. Classification (GTDB taxonomy): domain Bacteria; phylum Pseudomonadota; class Alphaproteobacteria; order Rhizobiales; family Rhizobiaceae; genus Allorhizobium; species Allorhizobium ampelinum. The sequence goes on from NZ_CP056047.1 coordinate 3,310,784, forward strand.
CTCGGCGCACATACATGCCTGTCGGGTGCCATCGGGCCGCTAATCGGCCCGATGCGAAATCGAATAGGAGCCTAGGTCATGCCGACTGACGAAAATCCAGATCCTCCTCATCCGGACCGCCCATGGAGAGATCGAGGGCAAAGCCCTTGGCTCTCGCCTGCTGGGCAGCAACCGTCTGAGACGACATCGGTGTGCGGGGTTTTGCCGGTGCAGCCGTCCGGGCTGGCGCTGCGCGAGCAGCAACAGTCCGGGTCTGTGGTGCAGGCTTCTTCTGATGCGCACCATCGACCTTGAAGAAGGCGATGGAGGTTTGCAGTTCCTCGGCCTGAGCAGCCAGTTCTTCAGAGGTTGCCGACATTTCTTCCGAGGCACCCGCATTCTGCTGCGTCACCTTGTCGAGCTGCTGGATCGCTTCGTTGATCTGGCTGGCCCCGATATCCTGCTCACGGCAAGCCGCCGAAATCTCGGAAATCAGTTCCGCCGTCTTTCTGATGTCAGGAACAAGCCGCGTCAGCATTTCACCGGCTTCCGTTGCCACCTGTACCGTCTGGCCCGATAGCGTGCTGATTTCAGCCGCTGCTGCCTGGCTGCGTTCGGCAAGCTTGCGCACTTCAGAGGCAACTACTGCAAAGCCCTTGCCATGCTCACCCGCACGGGCGGCTTCAACCGCCGCATTCAAGGCCAGAAGATCGGTCTGACGAGCGATTTCCTGGACGATCGAGATCTTCTCGGCAATCGTGCGCATCGCACCAACCGCACGGTTGACCGCTTCGCCAGAGGTTTCTGCATCCTTGGAGGACTGGCGGGCGATCTTTTCAGTCTGGGCCGCATTGTCAGCATTCTGCTTGATATTGGCCGCCATCTCTTCCATCGAGGCAGAAGCTTCTTCGGCAGATGACGCCTGTTCCGTTGCGCCCTGGCTGACCTGCTCGGAGGCAGACGATAGCTGCTGGCTACCCGAAGACACATTGTCGGATGCTGACAGCGCATCGCCAACCACGCCGCGAAGACGCTCGATCATCGTGTTGACATATTGCAGCATGTCACCGATTTCATCGCGCGAGCGGATTTGGGCAAACTCCGTCAGGTCGCCATCGGCAACCTTGCGCACAGCCACAACCGCACGATTGATACCGCCGGTGACGCTGATGACAATCCAGACCGCTGCCATAACGGCAATAACGGAGGCGGCAATCGACAGGGACAAAAGCATCAACCGGGTGCTGGCATATTCGGCATCGCCGGCAGCGTCAGCATCGCGCAGGCGGGACTGTTCCAGGCTGACGACTTGCGACAGGAGATCGTCGATTTCATTGACAGCCTTGCGGTTTTCACCCGTCGAGACTTTCAGTGCGCCCGCAGTATCGCCAGCGATTGTCAAAGCCTTGATCTGGTCGTCGGTCTTTCGGAAGTCGGCTTCCACGACGGCAAGCTTGTTCCAGAATACCTTGCCTTCTTCCGTCGCCTTGGCCATGACGGCTGCAAAAGCCTGGTCGAATTCGGCACGCGACGCATTGGCCTTGACGATACTGGATTTTATTTCGTCCTCGGATTGCGCCAGCTGAACATTCTTTTGCTGACGCAATTGCTGAAGTTGCTCCATCTGGAGCTGTTGAGCCAAGCGCAACCGTTCCACAGGACCTTCAAGCGTATTGCCCATGGCATCGTTCATCGAGCCCAGACTTTGAATTCCGAGAACCGAACTGGCAATCAGCAACGTGACGACGATGCCGAAAGCCAACCCCAGCTTCATTTTTATTGTAAACCGCATAACAGACCTCAATTTGTTGCCAGACCAGTCGCTGAAGCGGCGATCCGGTCACTGGTGCTGGAGAAAATTGCCTGGAGATTGGGGAGAATGATGAACTCTCCATCCCGTTTGACCAGGCATTCAATGAAGTCGGGACGCCAACGCATGCCGACGCTGGGGGGCGGTTCGCTGGCGGAGTGCGCCAATGTCGTGACTTCGAACACCCGGTCCGTGCGAATGCCGGTCAGGGTGGTTTCGCCATCGAGATCAAGCTCGATGACGATGATACGGCTGTCGATGGTCGGCTCCGTCGCTTCCATGCCGAAGGCCAGCCGGATATCGGCCAGCGGAATGACCTTGCCGCGGAAGTTGATGACGCTGGAGACGAAAGGCTTTGCGCCGGGCACTTTGGTTTCCGGCAGGAGATCGATAATCTCCTGCACGGTGATGGCCTCAATCGCAAACGTCTCACCGTTCAGATTGAACGTCAGCACGGCGACTTCGTCGCGGTCCGCCCAGAAATGCTGGAAATCATGTTTGCCGGGTACGATGCTCATCCTGCTACACGCAATTGCGCCTCCTGCTGTTGGCCTGCGTTGACCAGATGCGTCACATCCAGGATCAGCGCGACACTGCCGTCACCCAGAATGGTCGCACCCGAGAAAGTCACGACGTCGTGGTGAAGCTTGGACATGGATTTGATGACGGTCTGGTGATCGCCAATGATCTGGTCGACCACCAGGCCGACGCGCTCATCGCCGGTCGAAATCACCACGACCTTCTGGAACGGATCAGGCTGCGTTCCCGTGCGGAACAGATCCCTGAGCCGTAGGAAAGGAACCAGACTGTCGCGCAGCGAAATGAAACTGCGGCCCCTGGAGCGCAGATCGTCCTCGATCGACAGTTCCAGGCATTCCTCAACCGCCGACAGCGGAATGACGTAGCACCCGGTACCGACGCGCACCAAAAGACCGTCAATGATCGCCAGCGTCAGCGGAATGCGCAGGGAGACTTCCGAGCCCTTGCCGTTTTCACTGCGGATGTCGATCACCCCGCGCAGGGCCTCGACGGTTTTCTTCACCACATCCATGCCGACGCCACGTCCGGAAAGATTGGTGATCGTCTGGGCGGTGGAAAAGCCCGGCTGGAAGATCAGCTGCAACAATTCCTGGTCCATCAGCTGCTGGCCCGGCTGGATCAGCCCCGAGGATTCCGCCTTGGCCCGGACCCGGTCACGGTTGATGCCACGGCCATCGTCCTTGATGGTGATGATCACTTCGCCGCCGGATTGATGGGCCGACAGCACCACCTTGCCCGCCTTGTTCTTACCAGCCGCCAATCGTTCTTCCGGCGGCTCGAGCCCGTGGTCGATGGAATTGCGCACCAGATGCACCAGTGGATCGGCCAGCCGCTCGATAACGGTCTTGTCCACTTCCGTGGTTTCGCCTTCCGTCTCCAGTTCGATGACCTTGCCGGTCTCGCGAGCAAGATCGTGGACAAGGCGACGGAAGCGGGTGAACAGGCTGCCAACCGGCACCATGCGCAGCACCATCATCGTATCGCGCAACTCCCCGGAGAGCCGCTCAACGTCTTCCGAAACGGATCGCAGCATGATGTCGGCGCTGGTATTGGCCAGCTGCGACAGGCGGGACTGAGCAATCACCAGCTCACCGACCCTGTCCATCAATTCGTCAAGCCGCTCAGCCGGAACGCGGACATTTTCGGCGGCACGGCCATGCTTGGCGTCATTGGAACCAGTCTGAGCAGCGGCAGGTGGAGCGGCCTGAGCCTGGCTTGGCGGCTGCTTGTTGTCAGATGCCACCGGCACGGCAACGGCCTGTTCGACTGGATCATCGGCGGCAATGGTCTCGGAAGAGACAGCGGTCGCATCCTCAGTCAGTTCGAGATCCATGTCATCCATGACGAAGATGAAGACATCCTCGATATCCGACTTCGGCTTTTCGGTAACAAGCTCCACGCTCCAGCCGATATAAAGATCGGCAGGTGAAATCTCTTCAAGACCCGGGATAGCGCTCAAATCCGCTTTAACGGTGCATTTTCCAAGGTCGCGAAGCTCATTCAGAAGGCCGAGTGGATTGGTGCCATTGACCATGGAATTGGCTGGCAGGCGGAATTTCATCCGCCATGTCGTCGTTGCCGACCGGGCTGCCGGCTGCGGCTTGGCGGCTCCGCCATTGCCGGGCTTTGCAGCCGGCACCGCATGCGCATTGCCACCATGGTCGCCGACCGCGTCCTGCAACTTGGCCAGCAGCCGCTCTCCAGCGGCTTCATGATCGCCATTGGGTGTGGCAACCAAAGCCTTCATATGGTCCTGGGCGTCGAGAACGGCTGCAACAAGCTCGGCGGTTGCCGGTACTTCACCCTTGCGGACGCGGTCGAAAGCGGTTTCGCAATGGTGGGTGAAAGCGGCCAGAGCCTCGAAGCCAAACATGGCTCCGGATCCCTTCAGGGTATGAAGACCGCGGAACACCGAATCGATCTGATCTTGATTGGACAGGTCATGCAAGAGGTCGAGCAGGCCATTTTCGATCTGCTCGAACAGCTCTGCTGCTTCTGTCCTGAAAACCTGAATGGGATCCAGATTGGTCATTTGCCGAGAACCTTTCTAGCAATTTTCACCAGCTGTTCGGCATCGAACGGCTTGGTGATCCAGCCGGTCGCACCAGCGGCCTTGGCCCTGTTTTTCATGTCGGCGTCGGATTCGGTTGTCAGGAAGATGATCGGAATACCCGTATGGGCCGGAGACCGGCGCAGAGCCTCGATCATCGCCAAACCGTTCATGTTGGGCATGTTGAGGTCGGTAACGATCAGATCGAACTGCGATGACTTGGCCTTGTTCAGACCATCCAATCCATCGACGGCTTCGGTCACCTTGTAGCCGGCATTGGTCAAGGCGATCTTCGTTGTCATGCGGATGCTGGCGGAATCGTCAACGGTGAGAATATGGGCACTCATGGCATTACCTTTCATGTAACCAGAAAAATCGAGCCGACGGATCCATGTCGGTCAAGAAGCCGCTACGCTCCAGCGTGGACAGAACACCACCAGCCGCAGCGCTTTGCAGCGTGAGGTCCTGGCCATTCGTTTGCGCAGACATGCGTGCCGCTTCAATCAATTGAATAAAACTCAGGTCAACCTCCGCGTCTGCGGGGATATCGATAACGACGGCCTGACCAGTCGAAAGGCCTGTCAGGAGCTGATCCCGGGTGGTCTGCACAGTGCGAATGGTCAGCGCCTGTGGCAAGGCAATGGTCTCATGCGGCAATGTTTGCGTTATCATCGTCATTCCCGTCCTGCTGGCTGGGGTGTTGATCGGTATTTCGTCTGCCTCTGGAGGCAAAGGGCGTTTTCAGGATGGGCGGCATCTAGCGACGGCGCCCCTTTCATATGGATCCTCATATCTGTCTCACGCGCTCCCATGACTGAGGCAATTTTTGACCATTGCCGCTCAAACGCTTCGACGCAGTCCGGATCGAAATGACGACCCTTTTCGCACCTGATGTGATCCAGCGCGTCTTGCAGCGACCAGGCTGGCTTGTAGGCACGGGGCGAACACAAAGCGTCGAACACATCCGCGAGCGCGACAATGCGCGCTTCCAGCGGAATGTCCCGTCCAGACAATCCCTTGGGATAGCCGGTTCCATCCCATTTCTCATGATGCCCGCCAGCAATCCGCTCGGCGACCCGCAACAGATCGGAGGTCCCGTTCTCCAGGATCTTCACGCCGATATCGACATGCCTGCGCATCATGTCCCGTTCGCTGTCGGTCAACCGACCGGGCTTGGACAGGACACCATCGGGAATGCCGATCTTGCCGACATCGTGCAGCGGAGCCGCCAGATAGATCTTGCGCTGCCGGTCCTCATCGAGCCCAAGATCCTGCGCCAGCAGCCTGGAGATCTGCGCCACACGCGAGACATGATCACCAGTTTCCCCGTCGCGATATTCCATGGCTCGGGCCAGACGCCAGATCAGTTCCTCTTCGCTGGCAACAAGTGCCGCGGATTTCGCCGTCACGGCAGCAGCAAGGCCATCAGCCCGCAACGACAGTTCCACCTGGGCACGCCGCAGGCTCAAAAGGTTCCGCGCACGGGCCTTCAACTCGACCGGATCGGCGGATTTCCGCAGAAAATCCGTCGCCCCAGCTTCCAGCGCATTCAAGCAGACTGCCGTTTCAGTTTCCGAAGTGATCATCAAAATTGGCACCAGCTCATAGGTCGGCATGGCACGCAAAGCGGTAATCACCTCGAGACCGGAGCGCTTCGGCATATTGTAATCCACCAGCACCAGGTCGAATTGCCGGGTCTCACAAACGCGAATGGCTTCCTCTGGATCGGCGAAAGTTTCCACCTCCAGACCTGTAATTTCAAGGAGTTCCAGACGCAGTGCCAGCAATGTGGATCGGCTGTCGTCTATCACAACGGCATGCAAGGGAAGCTCCATTCCGCCATGACGGCTTGGGCAGGCACGGTGACATGCGCATGTTCCCATGCGATGCGACAAGCCATCTCAAGCACTGTTAATATCTGTGAATTTTTTGGGACCATTCCGCATCATGCGGGGAGCGAATTCCGGAACATTGTGGCAGAGCCCTAAATATTTCCAGATTTCTGAATCGAATTCTCACGTTAGTAAGTTAAGATAGAGCTAACACTGTTAGGCCACAACTATATTTAATTGATAGCTCTAATAAGCCATAGGATTTTGGGGTTTATTAACGCGTTGTTTTCGTTGATTCATCCCATATTTTTTTGACAAAAAACAACCAATGGGCGTAAAAAACTTCCTGACGTCGACGGATCACATGCCCCGAAAACAGACAGGATCAGACCCGCCAATTGTGGCATACCATACTTTGCCTCAACCACCTGCATCATCGGTGAGCCAGCGAATCACGCCAACAGCCGCCGCCCGGCCGGTGGCAAAGCAAACGGTCAACAGATAGCCGCCGGTTGGCGCTTCCCAATCCAGCATTTCTCCGGCCAGGAACAGGCCAGGCCGATCCACCAGCATGTAATTGCTGTCGATCCCACTCCAGTTGACACCACCTGCCGAGGAAATCGCTTCCGCCAGCGGTCTTGGCCGCAGCAGCGGCACCGGCAAAGCCTTGATGAGACCCGCAAGCGATGTGGCATCCCGGGTGGCGATATCGGGTGCGACCTCCCGCAACAGCGCTGCCTTGACGCCATCCAGAGAGGCTGCCTTACGAAGCCTTGTCGAGAGACTGGCCTTTGCGGGTTGACGGGTGAGATCCTCCGCCAGTTTTTCAAGCCGCTTGCCGGGTGCAAGATCGAGCAGAAGCTCTGCCTTGCCATGATGGCGAAGATCATCGCGCAGGGCTGCCGCATGGGCATAGACCAGGCTACCCTCGATCCCATGCCGGGAAATGACGAATTCGCCCTGACTCTGACCCGACCTAGACGTGGCGACAACCGATTTGATCGGCTGGCCGGCAAACCTTTCACGGAACACATCGCTCCAGGCGACGTCGAAGCCGCAATTGGCAGGCTTGAAATCCGTGACTGCAACGCCGGTGCCGCGCAGCCACGGCACCCAGGCGGCGTCCGAGCCCAGACGCGGCCAACTCGCCCCGCCCAGCGCCAAAACCACCGCATCTGCCATAACAGTGACATCGCCATCCGGCGTTGCAAACCGATAGCCATTTTCCGAAAAGCCGGTCCAACGGTGGCGGGTGCGGATCATCACGCCCCGATCCTGCAATGCCTTGATCCAGGCCCGAAGCAGTGGCGAGGCCTTCATCGCCTTTGGAAAGACCCGGCCTGAGGAGCCGATGAAGGTCTCCGTTCCAAGGTCAGCCGCCCAAGCACGCACATCATCCGGCGTAAAATCATCGAGAGCTGCCTTTAAATGGCTTCCTGCCTTCCCGAAGCGGCTCGAAAACCGCGCATACTCTTCGGAATGGGTGATATTCAGGCCCGATTTCCCGGCCAAAAGAAATTTCCGGGCCAGTGTCGGCATAGCCTCATAGATCGTCACGGTCAGACCAGCCCGCGACAGACTATCCGCCGCCATCAGCCCCGCTGGCCCCCCACCGATGATCGCAACCGTCTTGCCTGTCATGCCCGTGCCTTGCGTTCGACTATCAGGCGTTTTTGGGCAAAGCACAGGTTAAAAGCAAGCGGAACCCTCAGCCGATGGCCATCAGGCTGGCATTGCCTCCGGCAGCAGCCGTATTGGTGGACACCGAAACCTCCTCCACCAGCCAGTTCAGGCAGTAGGCATCATCAACACCAATTTTCTTAGCCAGCTTATCACTGGAAGCCACCTGGGTCAGGACCAGTGGACCGGACAGGGCGGCAATGGCTCTTGCCTGCTCGATAATCTGCTCCCCCTCGCCTTCCAGCAATGCGCCTGCGAAAGGACCGGCCTCAGCCCAGCCTGACGCTTGGACGAAATGGACACGGGCAAGCACGCCATCTGGCAAGCCCGCCAGCGTTTCCTGGAGACCGGCGCTTGTGTCGATGACCATGCTGTTGCCCGTCGCCAGCGCGCTGGCCACTTGCCGGTAAAGCCCCTGCCTGGTGCAGGGCAGCAGCAGAATGTTGCCGCGCGGATGCAGGGCATACAGATTGCGCTCGCCGACTGGCCCAGGCAGATCCTGAACCAAACCGACCGCCGAAAGGCTGCCGAGGTTGCGCGCTGCCTCAGCCGCTGCCGTTTCACCCTGCTCGTCAAGCCATTTAGCAAAATCCAGCAGGCCCGGATCGACATGAACCGAACTATGCTGCGGCGGCACCGGCGGCTTTTCAACCAAGCGGCCCAGATAGAGCGGCCCGCCAGCCTTCGGCCCGGTGCCGGACAGGCCACGGCCACCGAACGGCTGCACGCCGACCACCGCACCAATCACATTGCGGTTGATGTAGAGATTGCCCGCCTTCACCCTCGATGTCACATGGGCGATGGTCTCATCCAGCCGTGTATGCAGGCCGAAGGTCAGGCCATAGCCGGTGGCATTGATCTGGTCGATCAGGCGATCGAGATCGTTGCGCCGGTAGCGCAGCACATGCAGGACCGGGCCAAATACTTCCCGCTTAAGATCAGACAATGCACCGATCTCGATGATGGTCGGTGCAACGAAGGTGCCGTGCTCAGTGCCATCACCCGCACCGATCTGCTCCACCGCCTTGCCCTTGGCGCGCATGGCAGCAATATGTGCCTCGATCACGCCCTTGGCCTCGGCGGTAATCACCGGGCCGATATCGGTAGACAGCCGGTCGGTGCGGCCCAAGGTCAGTTCATGCAGCGCGCCTTTCAGCATGGCAAGAATGCGATCCGCCACCTCGTCCTGAAGGCACAGAACCCTGAGCGCTGAACAACGCTGACCGGCGCTGTCGAAGGCCGAGGCAATCACATCCGCCACCACCTGTTCGGCAAGCGCCGAGGAATCAACGATCATCGCATTCTGGCCACCGGTCTCGGCAATCAGCGGGATCGGCCTGCCATTGGCCAGCAGACGCGCGGCAAGCTCCCTCTGGATCAGCTTGGCAACCTCGGTCGAGCCGGTAAACATCACGCCCGCCACCTGCGGCGAGGCGACCAATGCCGCCCCGATCCGCCCGTCACCGGGCAGAAGTTGGAGGGCGGCACCGGGGACGCCCGCCTGATGCAGGAGGCGCACGGCCTCAGCGGCGATCAGCGGTGTTTCCTCGGCGGGCTTGGCCAGAACCGGATTGCCTGCCACCAGTGCTGCCGCCACCTGTCCAGTGAAAATCGCCAGCGGAAAATTCCAGGGGCTGATGCAGACGATCGGCCCCAATGGCGCATGTACCGGCCCTAAGGTGCGACGCGCCTGCTCGGCGTAATAGCGCAGAAAGTCGATGGCCTCGCGCACTTCGGCAATGGCATTGGCCGCCGATTTGCCCGCCTCGCGCATGATCAGCCCCAGTAGAACCGGCAACCGCGCCTGCATCAGGTCGGCAGCCTCGTCCAGCATCCGGGCCCGCTCCAAAGGTGCCGTCTTCGCCCAGGTCAGCGCATGAAGCGCGGCATCGGCCACGGCCTGGCGCGACTCTTCCTCGGTTGCTTCCCTGATACTGCCAACCACATCACGGTGGTCGCCGGGATTGAGGACAGGACGGACAGGCCCGGCACTTGTCCCCCCAATCAAAGCGGGCGCTGCATCCCAAGACCCGCTGTTGGTCTGGCGCAAGGTCTCGCCAAGCGCCTGCAACACCGCTTCATTGGTAAGATCAAGGCCCGCGGAATTTTTGCGGCCTTCGAAAAGATCGGCGGGCAAAGCAATCTTGTCATGCTTTGCACCCGGCTGCGCCATGGCGAGCACGGTTTCAGTCGGATCGGCAATCAACGCATCCACTGAGACAGCCGGATCGGCGATCCGGTTGACAAAGGAAGAATTGGCGCCGTTTTCCAACAGGCGCCGCACCAGATAGGCCAGCAGCGTCTCATGCGTACCCACAGGCGCGTAGATCCGGCAGGGACGATCCAGCTTCGCCTTGCCCACCACTTCGTCATAGAGCGGTTCGCCCATGCCATGCAGGCACTGAAACTCGTAGGAGCCGGTTTTGAAATCCGGTCCGGCCAGATGATAGATCGCCGCCAGCGTCTGGGCATTGTGGGTGGCAAATTGCGGAAAGATCACATCCCGCGCCGCCAGCAGCTTTTTGGCGCAGGCGATATAGGAGACGTCGGTGTGAACCTTGCGGGTATAGACCGGAAAATCCTCCAGCCCATCGACCTGCGCCCGCTTGATCTCGGCATCCCAATAGGCCCCCTTGACCAGCCGCACCATGATCCGGCGCTCTGCGCGGTGAGCAAGATCGATGATGAAATCCAGCACGAAGGGGCAGCGCTTGCCATAGGCCTGCACCACGAAGCCCATGCCGTTCCAGCCCGACAAGGCTGGATCGAGGCACAGGTCTTCCAGCAGATCCAGCGACAGTTCCAGCCGGTCGGCCTCTTCGGCATCGATATTGAGGCCAATATCATACTGCTTGGCCAGCAGCGCCAGCGCCTTGACCTGCGGCAGCAATTCACCCATCACCCGCTCAGCCTTGGTGCGGCTGTAGCGCGGATGCAGGGCCGACAGCTTGATGGAAATGCCGGGACCGTCATAAATGCCGCGTCCCGCCGAAACCTTGCCGATGGCATGAATGGCCTGCTGGTAATCCCGAAAATACCGCGCCGCATCGCCAGCCGTGGTCGCCGCCTCGCCCAGCATATCGTAGGAATAGCGAAAGCCCCTGGCTTCCAGCGGGCGGGCGCGTTTCAATGCCTCCTCGATGGTTTCGCCGGTGACGAATTGCTCCCCCATCATCCGCATGGCCATATCGACGCCTCGGCGAATGACCGGCTCGCCGCAACGGGCTATCAACCGGGTCAATGCCGCAGACAGACCACGATCATTGACGGTCGAGGTCAGCTTGCCAGTCACCACCAGTCCCCAGGTGGCGGCATTGACGAACAGCGACCGGCCACCGCCGAGATGGGCTTTCCAATCCCCCTCGGCTATCTTGTCGCGGATCAGCGCATCGCGGGTGGCGTGGTCGGGAATGCGCAGCAGCGCTTCGGCCAGGCACATCAGCGCCACGCCTTCCTGGCTGGACAGCGAATATTCATGCACCAGCCCTTCAACGCCGCTGCCGCTGTGCTTGGCGCGCAGGGCTTCGATCAATGTGCGGGCGGTGCCCTCAACGGCGCTGCGCATCGCATCCGGCAAGCGGGCCGCCTCCAGCAGCGGTGAGAGGCATTCCGGCTCCGGGCGGCGATAAGCCCCCGTAATCGCCTGGCGCAAAGGGCTTGGCTGACGCAGCGGCGGCGCGAAAGCGGCAAAGATTGGATCTGGAGAGGATGAAACGGCCTGCGATGCGACGGAAACGGTCTGGTTCATCACTGTTATCCTGGCTCGACGGAGATTTGGGCGATGACCGGATCATACCATGGGGCCAGTAAAATCAGCGAACTTGAATTCATGGACAATCTAGGTAAATTCTCTAAAAAATTGCAGGTTTTCAGGAGATATGATGGCCAAAATGGAATCGGACAGTGGGATCGACCAATTCGACATGAAAATTGTCGAGGCCCTCTCGCAGGATGGCCGGATGTCGATTACCGACTTGTCGGAGCGTGTCGGACTATCGAAAACACCCTGCCAGGTGCGCCTGAAACGGCTGATGGATGAGGGCTATATTCTCGGCTTCCGCGCCGTGCTGGATGCCCGCAAATTCGGCCTCGACCACATCGCCTTCGCCGAGGTGAAACTGTCCGACACCCGCGAAACGGCATTGACGGAATTCAACACAGCGGTCCGCAAAATCCGGGAAGTTGAGGAATGTCATATGATCGCCGGCGCCTTCGACTATCTGTTGAAGGTGCGCACCGGCGATATCCGTCGCTATCGGCAGGTTCTAGGCGAGAAGATCTCCAGCCTGCCGCATGTGGCGAGCACATCGACCTTCGTCGTCATGCAGGCGGTCAAGGAATATGGGCGGTAACGGTTTTGTCTTGCCGACCCTGCCCGTCAGTGCACGGTGCCGGGCTGCTGATGGCTGTCGTCGAGAATGCGATAGACTTCGTAAAGCGCCTTGACGAGGACATCGGTGAGCGAGTCGATTTCCTGGCTCAGAACCAGAGCCGCCAGATTGGAGGTTTCGATGGTCGCTTCCGGTTCGAAATCGTCAGACATAGGCCTATCCTGTTTCCCCGGGATCATCCCGGCTTTCCGTTGGCGGCGACCAACGTCCTCATGACGCGAAAAGACGCCGCAACACTGTCATTTTCCAAGGAGTTCGATCAGGCCGGCCAAGGCAGGCAGTCAAACTGCCGGATCAAAGCCCAAAACCCGAGCCGGATCTCCAAGCTCTCCCTGATAACCCTAGAAGCCTTCGCTTGCGTGGAACTGGATCGTCTCCTTTTCTCTGATGAGCCGCTATCGCGGCAACGATCGGTCTTTTCTTGCGACTCAAATCACGTCACAAAAGGCGATGTTTACCCTTCCCGGCCTACACAGCTATGAACAGGAGATCAAGAAGAGCCGGTTTCGCGCCACCGCTTTTCCGATCTCTCATGAAAATGACATCCGCCCCCTTCTGGAGGGCCAATCCGATGCTAGCGCCAACCACAATTGCTGGGCGTGGCGGCTGGGGCAGACCTATCGCTTCAACGACGATGGTGAGCCTTCCGGCACTGCGGGAAAACCGATCCTGCAAGCCATTGATGGCCAGACGCTGGATGGCGTGCTGGTCATCGTTACCCGCTGGTTCGGTGGCATTCTTCTGGGAAGCGGTGGCCTGATCCGGGCCTATGGCGGCACGGCGGCGCAATGCCTACGACAAGCCGAGAAGGTGGAAATCATCCTGCGGGCGACAAGGAGCATCCGCGTCGGCTTTTCCGATCTGGCATTGGTCAAGGCGCGGCTGACCACGGTCGCAGATCTGCTTATCGTCCAGGAAATCTTTACCGATACCGGTGCTGAACTGACCCTCGCCATCCCGGAGGAACGGCTAGAAGCAACCCTCGGCATGATCGTTGACATCAGCGCCGGACGAGTTCAGGTGCTCAAGGACGAGATTGGCGCGCAGTGACTGCAAGCCGTCAACGGCGGCTGTACCACCAATATAAAACCGGCCGCACCAGCGAGCCGAAGCGGGCGAGCAACAGCAGCGTCATCCCGAAAAAAATCTCGCGACGGCCTTTTTGCAGCTGACGAATGATGCGTGCCGCCACAGCATCTGCATTCCAGGGCTTAACGGTCCCCATAACGCGCTGTGCCTGGGGCGAGCGCATGGGCAATTCTGCAGCCAGTTGCGGCGTATCGGTATCGGGTGGAAAACAGATCGCCACCGTCAGCTTGGTGCCAACCGCTTCCATGCGCAGCGAATCGGCCAGCCCCACCAGCGCCGCCTTGGAGGCGCAATAGGGACCATAGCCATGCAGACCAATGAATGCGGCCCCGGAGGAAACCAACAGCATGGTGCCGCCCCGTACGCTCATCCCCGCCCATAGGGCCTTAACGGCATGGATCGTTCCCATCACATTGATGTCGAGTTGCTGGCGCGCATCGGCCACGTCCATGGCCTCCATGCTGGCCGGATGCACGATGCCGGCACAGGTGATCAGCAGATCGCAGGGTCCGAAACTGTCTTCAGCCGCCAGCAAGGCCGCTGACAGGGCGTGATAATCCGTCACATCCGCTGCATGAAGTCCAATATGTGAAAAACAGGATTGTGGCAGGCTGTCACGTGCCGTCTCAAGTCGCACCAGCGAGCGAGCAACAAGACTGACCTTTGACCCCGCCAACAGATAGGCTTTCGCCAAGGCCAGCCCGATCCCGCTCGATCCGCCGGTAATGATCACATGACGCGGCGGGTTGCGGCTGTTCATGCTCTTGTCCTTCAGCGCTGCGCCAATTGCAGCATGACCTTCTGGACATCCATCGAGCCCATGCCGAAATTCTCGGCCTTCAGCCGATCCAGAATGTCAGCCACTTTATCGACGCTGCGGGTAATCTGTTCCGGCGTATGGGCACTGGTGATGAAGAACCGCAGGCGCGCCAGCCCTTCCGGCACTGCGGGATAGATGATCGGCAGCGCATTGATGCCTGCCTCGAACAATTCATTGGAAAGCTGCACAGCGCGCACCGAATCCGCAACGATCACGGGCACCACCGAAAAACCTTCGCTAAGACCGGTATCAAGCCCCCGCAGCTTTGCTTGCTCCAGGAAAAGCTGGCTGTTGCGACGCAAAGCCTCTACCCGGTCCGGCTCCTCGTCCAGCACCGACAGGCTGGCGATGGCTGCCGCCGCCAGCGCAGGCGCCAGACCGACACTATAAACGAAACCACCGGCCTGCGCCTTCAACAGCGTGATCAGCGCCTCGCTGCCGGCAACATAGCCGCCGCAGCTACAGGTGGTTTTCGACAGCGTCCCCATCCAGATATCGACATCGGCGGGATCGAGATTGAAATGTTCGAAAATGCCGTGGCCACGCTGTCCAAGTACGCCCAACGAATGGGCCTCGTCCATCATCAGCCAGAAATTATACTGTTTTTTCAAGGCAAGAAGGCCCGGCAGATCGGCCACATCCCCATCCATGGAGAAAATGCCCTCTGATATCACCAGGATCCGTTCATGCAGGGGCGCAAGGCTGGCCAGGATACGGTCCAGATCCGCCATGTCATTATGCTTGAAGAAGCGGCGATTGGCGCCCGACAGCTTGATGCCCGTCAGGGCGCTGTTGTGAATGAACTCGTCATGGATCACCAGGTCTTTCGGCCCCATCAGGCTGCCGATGGTGGTGACATTGGTGAGATAGCCGCTGACGAAACAGATGGCGTCCTCGGTCTGGTAATTTTTGGCAAAGGCCTTTTCCAGCTCAGCATGAATGGTGCGCTCACCGGCAACAAGCCGGCTGGCGGAGGCCGAGATACCAAACTGGTCGATGGCTGCCATGGCAGCGTCGCGAATGCGCGGATCGCTGTTCAAACCGAGATAGTCATAGGAGGCAAAATTGTCATAGGCGCGCCCGTCGATATCAGCCGTTGCCCCGGAGGCGCTCTCATGCGCCCGGTAAAACGGATTGGGCATATTCAGCTGCTCGCTGACAAGCTTCTGCATCACCACCTGCTTATATTCAGGCAGTTCGGCAAAACCAGGCTGGCTGCGCGACACGCTCTGCTGGCTGCGGCTGGCCCGGCTCCGGTCCACATCCTTTTGTACGCCACGCATACGGGCCAGCAGATCCTGACGCTTGTTCTCATTCATCCGCAGAAAACCCTAGAATTTTAGTCAATCGTCTATCACCTATGCCGAACAGAACGATGTTTATCAACACAAACATGAACAACGGCGTAACGGACGGCAAAAACTGGGCCAGTTTTACTGGTCCTGCCCACTGTGGCGACGATGCAGATCGTCCATGATCTTACTGTCTTGCGGTATCGCCTCGTCCTTGTCGCCCGTCCGTCCGCGCAGGCTGACCTTCTCATAGAGGCGGCGCGTCAGATCGCCGACAGTGGCATTGTCGGCAAGACTGCTGAGGGGAATGTCAAAGCCGGTATTCTGCTCGAAATTCATCCCCAGCTCGACAGCCATCAAACTGTCCAGCCCGATATCCTTCAGCACGCTGTTCAGCCCGATGCTTTCCTTGGGCACCCGCAATGTATCGGCAATTTCACCGGCAAGCACCGAAAACAGCACATCCTGGGCCGCAGCCGGTGCCTTGCCGTCGATCAGCGCCACCAAATCAATCTCGCCACCCTCACCGCTGCCAACATGCTGGTTGCTGCGGCGCATGATCAGCGAAAACAAGGGTTCGTTGACCACGGCAAGCGAATGCGCAGCAGCCCAGTCGAATTCGGAAATCATCACCACAGCTGCATCGACGGAGCCGGTATCGGCAGCGATATAGCGCCCGACCGCCGACAGCGCATCGCGGGCATCCAGCGCCGTCTTGCCAATCCGGCGTCCAAGCCGTTCATTAACCTGCGCATTACGGGCCAGATAACCGGCATCGCCGATTGCCCCGAAGCCGACGGCAAGACCAGCCAGCCCCTCGGCGCGGCGCGCCCGCGCCAAGCCTTCCAGGAAGCCGTTGGCAGCGACATAATTGCCCTGGCCGGGATTGCCGACATAGGTGGTGATCGAGGAAAACAGAATGAAATTGTCGATGCCATCCTGCCGGGTCAACCGGTCCAGAAGGGATGCACCCTTGGCCTTGACGTCGATCACCGGCTGGTTGCGCACGCGCGTCAGGTTGGAGATGAAGGCATCATCCAGCACCATCGCCGCATGGATGATAGTCTTCAACGGCGCAATAGTGCGCAGCTCGGCCAAAAGCGCTGACAAGGCCGCTTCACTGGTCACGTCGCAGCCGCGAATATAGGCCGTCACGCCCTGCTTGGCCCAACGGTCGATCACGGTTTGCGTCTCGGCATCAACAAGCCCGCGCCGCGTCGACAAGGCGATATGGCGCGCGCCCTGCTCTACCAGCCAATCGGCCGCGGCAAGGCCGAAACCGCCGATACCGCCGACAACCAGATGCATGCCATCCGCATCGACCACCATCCGGCGTGCCGACTTTACCGCCACGCGGTCGCGTCCCGCAACCGGCGGCAGCACGACAATCTTGCCGATATGGCCAGCATTCTGCATCAGCCGGAAGGCATCGCCAATCTCATCGTGTTCGAAGGCGCGGAACGGCAGCGGCGTGAACACGCCCTGCTCGAACAAGCCACCGATTTCGGCCAGCATACGGCGCGACAGATCGGGATGCAGGACCAGCAATTGGTCGGCGTCGATGCCGAAATAGCTGACATTGCGACGGAATGGCCGCAGGCCGATCTTGCTGTCGGCGTAATAATCGCGCTTGCCAAGCTCCAGGAAGCGCCCGAACGGCTTGACCAGCGACAGGGATTTCTCCATCGCCTCGCCAAACAGCGAGTTCAACACCAGATCGACACCTTCACCGCCGGTCACGTCAAGCACATCGCCGACAAAACCGAGCGAGCGGCTATCGAACACATGGTCCGCCCCCAGCGTTTCCAGGAAGCGCCGCTTTTCGACGGTGCCTGCCGTGGCAATGATCTTGGCGCCGAAATGCCGGGCGACCTGCAAAGCCGCAAGCCCGACGCCGCCAGCGGCACCGTGAATAAGGATGGTTTCGCCCGGACGTACCTGCCCAAGCTCATGGATGGCATAATAGGCGGTCAGGAAGACCACCGGAATGGTCGCCGCCGATACCGGGTCCACGCCATCCGGCAACTTGGCCACGCCAGCCCGCTCAACCTTGACATGGGTGCCGAAAGCCGCTGCGGCAATCGCCATCACCTTGTCCCCGAGGGCAAGGTCGCTCACCTTTGCGCCGACAGCGACCACCTCACCGGCAAATTCCATGCCGATCGAAGCCCCGGCAAAGCCGTCCTCAAGCGCCTCTTCCGGCAGCAAGCCCATGGCCCACATCACGTCGCGGAAATTCAAGCCTGTCGCTGCGGTCTTCACCAGCACCTCGGTCGGGCCGATGACGGGGACCGGGCAGCTTTCCCAGCGAATACTGGCGACCTGCGACGGCACCTGCTGGCGAATGACCGCCGCCTCAAAAGCATCGGTACGCTGCGCCGTCAGCTGGGCCGGACCAGGCACGGCGCGAATCTCGGCCATCCGCCCGGTTTCCGGCTCCACCAGCCATTCGCGGTTGTCGCTCTTGGCGGCCAGCAAGCGCATGCCCCAGTCCAGCATGATTTCCAGCGTATTGCTGGAGGGTCCGGTATCGACGACCTGCATGTCGAACAGGTCGAACTCATTGCGCAACACACGGGCAAAGGCCCAAAGGCCTGCATTGACAGGCCCGGCGTGACTGGAGCGGGTCAAGTCCTTGCCGGTAATGCCGGTGACGGGCGCACCGCCGGGCAGAACCAGAGTGACCGGAAGCGCCCTCACAGCATCAGACGTTGATGCCGCAACGTCGCCAAGCGCCATGGCCAGCGCACTAAGAGCGCCGACCCGGTCCTGCAACAGCAACGATCCATCCACAGCCGCATCGGTATCCGGCATCAGCCAGACCATTCCGCCCAAGGCTGATCCAGCCTTGCCCACTGCGTCGGCCAGCATCGACCGGTCCGTTTCAAAGCTGCCTGACAGACACAGCAAAGAAACCTGGGAGCCGCCCAGTGCTCTTGCTGCCGCCGAAAGCCGGGCAAGATCCGCAGTTTTTTCATGAACGATGATCACCGGCCCGCTGGCCACAACCTCGTCCACCGACCCACCGTCCTGACGCGTCGCATCATATGGCTCAGCCACGTCAGCCCGGCCCTGGGCTTCCGCCACGATAAGGCTACCGCCATCCACCTGCACTTGCCGGGCATGGGCCGCAGCAAAACCGGCCTGTTGCAGGGATTTCATCCAATCTTCGCTACCGCCAAATCGGCCGAGCGGAAATTCCTCCGAAACCGTCCTGTCGAACCAGCCATCTAGCAGACCGAAGGCGAAATCATGCAATAGGCCGGGCGCTGGTTGCACGGCGACAAGGCGACGGGCCGAGGCCAAGGCGCCATGACTGAGCCGTGCCAGCATTTCACCATCCAGCAAGCGGCAAAGATCGGCATGGGCGCTGGCAATTAGATCGACCGGCGCTTTCAGCAGAGAAAGTTGGTCCAATCCCTTTGCGTCCACGACAGTGACGCGCGGATCAGCCTCGAAAGACAGTTCCAGATTACGGCGCAGGCCTGCCTCAGGCTCGTAAATCACCAGATTGCCGCCAGCCGCACGAACCAGATCGGCGAGCTTGCGGCTGAGATGAAGCGAGCTGGCGCCAAGCTCGACCACCAGCGGCGGCGCATCGGCATCCAGCGTCGAGAGACAGTCGACCACCGCCTTCAACAACACCCTATGACTCTCGGTGGCGAGCGTGGAATGAACGGCGAAATGGTCCAGCGTCGCTTCGCTGATCACCCCGTCCCAATCCGGAACCTCGTCCACAACACCTGCAGGTTGATCGAGCTTTGCATTAACGGCTGTCAGCACGTCATTGATCATCACCAGTTCAACGGTGCGTTCCGGGAAATCCCGGTAAAGTTCCCGGATCAGCTCGAAAGCGGGCGGAAGATCGCTGCCATCTTCAAGCGTCCAGCTGCCATCCGCATACTGGGCAAAGCCGCTATCGGTCAGACTGTGCAGGGCATTGGTCAGGAACCGCCGCAACCGCACATCGCCCGGCAGATCGACCAGCGACACGCGCCGATCTTGACCGGCAAGGCGCTCGGCCAGCGCATAGAAGGCGCTGAGCACGCAGGCCTGGATCAGCACCGTGGCATTGTCCAGCTCACGTTCCTGACAGGCGAAAACATCGCCCAACGGTGCAACCAGGGCCACACCCTGATCTTTCACCAGGGGTAGCGCGATGGTTTCATAATGATAGGCAAGTCCATCGAGCGTCTTGTGCTGCTTCAGATAGGTGCGTCGGAACCGACTATCGCTCAAGCTGGCGATCCGCTCGCCCGTCTCACCATAGAGATGAAAATTGGCTTTGATCGAACTATCACTGATCCGCTCGATCTCGATCACCGCCCGATGGACCGGAGCACCGAGAACACGCGTGCGGACACGTCCGAAACGCACGGGAATATAAGGCGCTCCGCCCTGCTCGCCGCTGAAGCGGCCAAACAGCGCCACCAACCCGTGGAACATCGCATCAACCGACATCGGGTTGAGATTATAGCGCAGCAACGGGTGACCCGGCGCGGCTGCCGGCTTCAGGAACACTTCGACAAGCCGTTCGCCATGGCAGATCGCTTTTTCCAGCAATTGGAAGCGCGGCCCGTAATCCAGGCCGAAATTGCGCGCCGTCCGGTAGGCGGCAGATTTATCCAGCTCCGATGTCGGGCTGGACAGGTCGAAATCAACCGCATCGTCCAGTTCGGAGGCCGTGAGTTTGCGAACCCGGGCAACCGCATTGACCGTCCAGTCGTCATCGCTCAAACGCTCACGTGAGCGGATCTGAAGATCGCCGGTCGCGGCGGAAATCAGCGTGGAAAGTTCGACGATCCGGCTGTCGCTCAATTCCAGCGGTCGCATGATCTCAACATTGCTGATCTCAAGCTGGTCGGAGCCGAAATGCGCCTGCGCCGCCGAAATGGCAATTTCCACAAAACCACTGCCCGGCAAAATAGCGCGGCCATCGACCACATGTTCGGCCAGATCCGGAAATAGATGCGCGTCGAGATGGTTTTTCCAATGCCCGCCATTCAAATCGACTCGCCAGCCGCTTAACCGATAGGCCGTCTGGCCGAACCGGCCATAGAGATCGACGCGGTCGCTGGTCGGCTCCGGCCGCAGATCTGCCCGCTCGAAAGGCACGCCCGGCAGGACGATATCGGCGCGGCGCGGACCGAAGACCTTAGCCTCATCCACCTTGGCGCCACTGGCGACAGCGCGCGCCAAAGCCCGCGCCACCGGGTCGACCGTCTCATCCAGAGCCTCACGGCTAAGGCTGGCACTGACGGCAACCGTCGACGACACATGCTGCGCCGTTTCCGACACATAGCCGCCAAGGATCGCACGCGGAGAAATTTCAACGAATACACTGCAACCAAGCGCGATGGCCGCTTCCGTCGCCCCTTGGAACTGCACCGGCTGGCGGACATTCTTCCACCAGTAGTCCGAGGTTAGCGCGGTGCCCTCCAGTTGCTCGCCCGTCACCGTGGAGATGAATGGAAGGGTGGTCTGGCGCGGGGTAATCAGCGGCGGATCGGCCGAAAAAGCAGCCTTCGCCTTATCGATCAGCGGATGATGGAAGGGATAATCAATGTCCAGCACCTGGGCTGGCACTCGCTGCTTGCGGGCATGTTCTCTCAGTGCCCGGACCGCGTCTTCACGACCAGACACGGTCACCGAATTGGGTGCATTGATCGCGGCAATCGTCAGGTCATCAAAGCCAAGCTCGGCCAGCATGGCGCGCGCATCGGCCTCGCCAAGCTTCAGGGCCGCCATCGTGCCTTCACCGGCCAACACCGCCTGATGCTGCGACCGTTTGGCGATCACACAGACGGCATCCTTCAGCGACAGCGCACCCGATACATAGGCGGCAGCAACTTCACCGACCGAATGACCGTAAACAGCATCCGGCACCAGACCGGCAAGTTGCAGCGCATCCGACAGCGAGGCCTGGATGGCAAACAGCATGGGCTGGGCAAGCCTGGTATCTTTCAATCGGGCTTCCAGATCCGGATCGGTCAGTGCCGCAACGAGATCAAGAGCCGAATGCGCCGTAAACAGCGCGGCGATCCGCTCATAGCTCTCGCGGAATCGGGCATTTGCCCGGTAGGCATCGAGGCCCATGCCCGCCCATTGAGCGCCATTGCCGGAAAACACAAACGCGAGCTTACCGTTGCGCGACGAGGCTTCACCGATTTCGCCGCCGGTCTTCGCTGTGGCAAGCCGTTCCTGCACCGCCTTGACGATGGCATCCGCGCTGCCACTGGCAACGAAGCGGTGCCGGAGCGGCGCACGGTTTGAAGCGGCAGTCGAGATCAGGTCTTCCAGATCACCATCGCTGCCAGCCGCAGCAAAGGCCTTGTCGTAACTGTCCAACAACGCTTTCAGGCTTTCCTGAGAATGGGCGCTGGCCATGAACAGACGACCGGCACCGGCTGGGTTAGCCGCGTCTTGCACCAAATCAGGTCTCTGCGGATCGGCAATCACCACATGCGCATTGGCGCCGCCAAAGCCAAAGGAATTAATACCGGCAAGGCGCGGCAAGCCATCTCGCTCCAGTGCAACGGCTTGGGAGGCAACACGGACATTCAGGCCATCGAAATCAATTGTGTCATTTGGCTCGTTGAAATGCAGCGAGGCTGGCAGCAGATCGTGCTGCAAGGCCATCATCGCCTTCAGCACACCAAGCAGGCCGGATGCGGGTTCGGTATGACCGATATTGGTTTTGATCGAGCCGATCCACACCGGCTCCTTGCGGCGCTGGCCGATGACCGTGCCAAGCGACCAGACTTCCGCGGGATCGCCGACCTTGGTGCCGGTGCCATGCCCTTCGATAAAGGCCAGCCGATCCGGGTCGAGACCATTGCCGTCATAGACGGCGTGCAACAGAACGGCCTGCGCTTCGCGCGACGGCAGCGAAATACCATTCGTGCGCCCGGCCGCATTGGTGCCGCTGGCAACAATAGTCGCGTGGCTGCGGTCGCCTTCGCGCCGGGCCTTATCGCTAGAGCGCAGCACCAGCACGGCACCGCCTTCGGCGCGAACATAGCCAATACCGTCATTGGCATAGGCCTTGCACAAACCGTCTATCGACAGCATCCGCGCCTGCGCGAAGCCGACGAAAGGCAGGGGATGGACCAGCACGTTGACACCGGCAACAATCGCTGTGTCAACCTCGCCAGACGCAATCGCGCGCACCGCGTGATCGAGTGCGACCAGCGATGACGAACAGGCCGTATCGACCGTCATGCTCGGACCATTCAGGCCGAAGACATGCGAGATACGGTTGGAGACCACCGATAGCGTATTGCCGGTCATGAAATGCGGACCGGGACCAGCCGGATCTTCCGCCGCCAGATTGGCATGGTCGAAACTGGAGGCGCCGACATAGACCGCGACATTCTGGCCAGCCAAACTGTTAGCGGGGATATTGGCGTCTTCCAGCGCCCGCCAGGTCAATTCCAGCAGGATGCGCTGCTGCGGGTCCATAAAAGCCGCCTCGCGCCGTGACATGCCAAACAGGGCGGGATCGAACTGATAGATTCCATCCATCACACCGGCAGCGAAAGTGTAATATTTTCCAGGCGTGCCGATTTCGGGATGCCAGTAGCGCGCAATATCCCAACGATCCCCGGGCAAGGTCGAGACAGTGCATGCGCCGGCACGCAAAAGATCAAACAACTCTTCGGGAGATCTTGCCCCCGGTGCCACGCAGGCACGCCCTATAATCTCTACTGTCATCTATTCGTACGGATCTCAACAGTTTAGCGAGGTCTGATAGCCTTTCAGATGTCCTCAGATATAATTATCCTTCACTTAGAGAAGCGACATAGGGGCGTCAATCAGGATTCACATAGGCAGGCCTCCGCCTCATGAAAGAAAAACGCCGGAAACTTATGGCGTAGAACGATTTTTTTAACCTGATGAGACGTGGCAGCCAGAGAGAAACCCGCCCCGCAAACCACTTCGATCCTGCCGGATATGAGAGCGAAAACCCACATGCCCGTTCCGAATTTCCTCTTAAAATGAGCAGGTTATCCGATACCGTTCGTGCCTTTGTCCTCATGGACGATTTCGTCGTTTCTTGACAAAAAGGATGGCGGTTTTAGACCTTTGAAAGGACGCCGCCAAATTGCAATGTCGGTATCAACACCCACCTGAACAAACATTCCCAACAGGACGATACGATTCGTGACAGCGCAAACCCGGTCTGCGCTTGCAACTCTAATCGATTTAAGAGAGTTTTCGCGCATTCGGAGGAGTGCAGACATGCAGCAAGGATTTTTCACCAGGGAACGTCTGGCCGTTTCACTTCTGTTCCTGATGAACGGCTTCATTATCGGCTCCTGGGCGCCCAAAGTCCCTGAATTTGCCCGCAATCTCGACCTGAGCGAAGCACAGCTTGGTCTGATGATCCTCGTTCTGGGACTCGGCTCGCTCGCCTGCATGCCGGTGGCTGGTGCCCAGATCGCCCGCTACGGCTCACGCCGGGTCACGCTCGCCTGCGCGCTGATATTTCTACCGACGCTGCTCCTGCTGACGGTTGCGCCCAATATTCCCTTGGCGGCCCTGGCGATTTTCCTGTTTGGCGGCTTCATGGGTGCCATGGATGTGGCGATGAATGCCAATGCGGTCGAGACAGAAAGACAGATGGGGCGCTCGATCATGTCGTCCTGCCATGCCTTCTGGAGCCTCGGCGGCCTGATTGGCGCCAGCATAGGCGGACCGCTGCTGGCCATGGCCGGATCGACGGTGCATAGCCTTGTCGCCACGGTCCTCGCCGCCCTGATGCTGTTTGCTGCCTGGCCGATCACCCTTCGCGACCAGCCCCATCCCGATGCCGAGCATCGCAGGGCGCGCCTGCCGATGACGCCGCTGCCCTGGCTTCTCGGCCTCGTCGCGCTGTTTTGCATGATCCCGGAAGGTGCGGTGCTTGATTGGGGTGCTTTTTATCTGCGCAATGAACTGGGCGGCTCCATTGCCACCTCAAGCTATGCTTATGCCGGCTTCTCCTTGACCATGGCAATCATGCGCTTTGCCGGCGACATCGTCCGCGACAGGCTGGGGGCGGTGACAACCATGCGGATTTGCGCCCTGATCGCCATGATCGGCACGGCTATTGCTGGTTTTGCTGCCGATCCATGGACCGCCGTCATCGGCTTTGCCATCATGGGCATCGGCATTTCCAACCTGGTTCCCATCGCCTTTTCCGCCGCTGGCAACCTGCCGGGCATGGCACCAGGCGTCGGCCTGTCGGTGGTCAGTGCCATGGGCTATTCCGGTATTCTGGTGGCCCCATCGCTGATCGGTTTTGTCGCCGAGCATACGTCGCTGGCGCTGGTGTTTCGCGTGCTCCCAGTGCTGATCCTGGTTGCCCTGCTGCTCTCCGGCCTTGCCCGGCATGCCGACCGGCCCCAAGTTTGATCGACACAAGCCGCTGTCACGATGTTGACAAGCGAACATGATTGATCCACCTGAAAGCGAATTATCCGCAAGATCGGGATGACCACCATGGCGCCAGCCGAAGACTTTGACCCGAAACCACGCCGCGCATCCGTGGCCGTCGATGTCGGCGGCGTCATTGTCGGGGGCGGCGCGCCTGTCGTCGTCCAGTCGATGACCAATACCGATACCGCCGATATTGACGGCACGGTGGCGCAGGTCGCAGCCCTGCATAAAGCCGGATCGGAAATCGTCCGCATCACCGTGGACCGCGACGAGAGTGCGGCTGCCGTGCCGAAAATCCGCGACCGTCTGGAGCGGCTCGGCCTTGATGTCCCTCTGATCGGCGACTTTCACTATATCGGCCACAAGCTTCTGGCCGATCATCCAGCCTGTGCCGAGGCGCTGGCCAAATACCGGATCAATCCGGGCAATGTCGGCTTCAAGGACAAGAAAGACAAGCAGTTTGCCGATATCATTGAGATGGCGATCCGCTATGACAAGCCGGTGCGCATCGGCGTCAATTGGGGCTCGCTCGACCAGGAATTGCTGACCCAGTTGATGGACGAGAACCAGGCCAAGGGATTTCCGCTCTCGGCCCGGCAGGTAACACGTGAAGCGATCTGCCAATCGGCGCTTCTGTCTGCCGAACTGGCCGAAGAGATCGGCCTTTCGCGCAACCGCATCATCCTGTCGGCCAAGGTCAGCCAGGTTCAGGATCTGATCGCTGTCTACTCCATGCTGGCCTCGCGCTCCGACCATGCGCTGCATCTGGGCCTGACCGAAGCGGGCATGGGCTCGAAAGGCATTGTCGCCTCATCAGCGGCCATGGGCTATGTGCTGCAACAGGGCATCGGCGACACGATCCGCGTTTCGCTGACGCCAGAGCCGAACGGCGACCGGACCCGCGAAGTGCAGGTGGCACAAGAACTGTTGCAGGTCATGGGCTTTCGCCAGTTCATCCCGGTCGTTGCTGCCTGTCCGGGCTGCGGGCGCACCACCTCTACGGTGTTCCAGGAGCTGGCGCAGAAGATCCAGAGCGATATCCGCAAGAACATGCCGGTCTGGCGGGAAAAATATCCTGGTGTTGAAGGGCTGAATGTCGCGGTCATGGGCTGCATCGTCAATGGCCCGGGGGAAAGCAAGCATGCCGATATCGGCATTTCCCTGCCCGGCACCGGCGAAAACCCGGCGGCACCGGTGTTTATCGACGGTGAGAAGGCGTTGACCTTGCGTGGTCCGAAAATCGCCGAGGATTTCGAGGCTCTGGTGATCGACTATATCGAAAAACGCTACGGTCAGCGGTCGGCGGCAGAGTAAGAGAGCCGTTCTGTCAGCAAGCAGTTCTGTAGCAGGTGGGATGTTTTCTTCATATTGCCGCAATTGCTCTGTTCAGGATGAAATGAACCTACGGAGTCCTATCCCGATGCTGAAGAAATTCGTCCTTCTTGCCCTGACTGCCACCTATCTGAGTGCCTGCACCACCACCGATCCCTATACGGGCGAACAGAAAATGTCGAACACCGCCGGTGGTGCGATGATTGGCGCGGGCCTCGGCGCGCTCGGCGGCCTGGCGGTTGGCGGCGGCGGCCATGGCAAGCGCAATGCCGCCCTGATCGGCGCTGGCATCGGTGCGCTGGCAGGCGGTGCCATCGGCAGTTACATGGACAATCAGGAAGCCGAACTGCGCGCCCAGCTTCAAGGCACCGGCGTGTCCGTCACCCGTCAGGGCGACCGGATCATCCTCAATATGCCGTCCAACATCACCTTCCCGACCGATCAGGACCAGGTGTTGCCGCCATTCTACCCGACGCTGAACTCGGTCGCCATCGTGCTGAAGAAGTTCAACCGCACCCTGGTCGACGTCAACGGCCATACCGACTCGACCGGCGGCTTGCAGCACAATCAGGATCTATCGCAGCGCCGCGCCGATTCGGTGCTGAACTATCTCGGCTCGCAGGGCGTCGATCCGCGCCGCATGTCGGCCATGGGCTTTGGCCCCAGCCAGCCGATTGCCACCAATGCCACGCCACAAGGCCGCGCTCAGAACCGTCGCGTCGAAGTGGCGATTTCGCCGCTCAAGGACAATTGATCGCAGCCAAGGCCGCAGTCCATTCAAAAACAAAGAAAGCCGCCGAAAGGCGGCTTTCTTGTTATAAGCTGGCCTATCACAAGCTGGTTGTCAGCATTTTCACGCCCGCCGCCCCGAACAGAAGCGCCAGAACGCCATCCACATAGCGCCTGCTGGCCCTGTAGACATGCACGGCCTGGGCGGTCGAAAACACCAGAGCATAGCCGCAGAAGACTGAAAACCCGGTCACCAGACATCCACCGACCACGAGCACCACGGACCCCAGTGAGGCATCCACTGGCACGCCTAGCGAAATAATCGCCAGCCAGCCGAAAATCGCTTTCGGATTGGTCAAGTGAATGAGATAGCCGCGCAAAAAGATTGACCCATAACGGCCCCGCTTGACCGCCCCGACCTGCTCCCCGGCAGGCTGTTGTTTTCGCAAAGCAGACAATCCCGCCTTGATGGCGAGGTAGAAAAGATAAAGCCCGCCTGCGATTTTCAGCAGGATGAGGGCCTGGCCGTAATGATGCAGCAACGCGGCAAGGCCAAAGGATGCAGCCATGGCCCAGGTAAAAGAACCTGCAAATATGCCAAGCGCAATCACCAGACCAGCCTTGCGCCCTTGCGATATGGCCGTCGAGATAATCGCCATATTGGCCGGGCCGGGGCTGATCACCGCCACCAGATAGACGAGATAGGCGGAGAAAAACGGCGCAAAATGATCGGCAATCATGTCAGGCGCTTTCAGGAGAGAATAACGGTCAGTGACTGGTCATACCCAGGCTCTGACATGCTCACGCATCCTCGCCTTGAAGGCATTGCAAATATCTCAAATGCTTGCACCGCTTGAGATATTTGCAAATGGAATACGAACGGTCATTTTCAATGGTCGTCCGTATAAAACATCAAACCAGAGTCCGCACCTAAAAACCTGTCACAGTGGCAATTCAATTCTTGCGATTGGCGACAAAACGGGCGGCAGCCATCAACACTGCGGCGCGTTCGCCATAGGGAGACAGCAACGCGACCGCCTGATCGACCAGCCGATCCAGCTCGGCCTCCGCCCAGGTCTGGCCCTTGAGGGCGACGAGTGTCCCCTTGCCGCGCCCGGCATCCTTGCCTGTCGCCTTGCCCATGGTCGCAGCATCAGCCGTCAAATCGAGGAGATCGTCGGCAAGCTGGAAGGCCCGGCCGATCAACTCGCCGAACTGGCGCAACCGCTGCCGGTCCTCGTCCGATGCCCCGGCAATCACTGGTCCAGCCTCGCAGGCAAAGCGCAACAGCGCGCCGGTTTTCATCGCCTGCAATGTGACGATGCCGGTCTCATCTGGAGCGTGTTTCTCGGCAGCCAGATCCAGCGCCTGCCCGCCCGCCATGCCGCCAAGCCCGGCAGCCCGCGCCAACGCCAGAACCAGCGCGGTCTTGGCAGCGTCCGGCAGTGTGGTTTGTGGTGCGGCAATGATCTCAAAGGCAAAAGTCAGCAGGCTGTCACCGGCCAGAATGGCCGTCGCCTCGTCAAAGGCGATATGCACAGTTGGCTGGCCACGACGCATATCGTCGTCATCCATGGCGGGCAGATCATCATGCACGAGAGAGTAGCAATGCAGGCATTCCAGCGCCGCCCCGACCCGCAGGGCGGCATCGTCCTGGCCGCGAAACAGCCGGGCGCTTTCCACCACCAGAAATGGCCGTAGCCGCTTGCCGCCGTTCAGCACGGCATGGCGCATTGCCGCCAGCAATTGACCGGGCCTGGCGATTTCATCCGATAGAGGCTCAGGCTGCAAAAGCTCGGTCAGCAGCGCCTGGACGCGCGCGGCTGTATCGCGGAGATGATCGTCAAACATCGCATGCCTCAGGTTTGCCGGCTGCTCTTTGCCATGCGCCTTCAGAAGGCGCAAGATACAATGACTATTGGGGACTATCTGTGGGGTATCGGCCCGCCAAAGTACCTTGGTCTGGCGCTTAGCCTTATTCACGGCTAAGAAAACAAATGCGCAAATCAAGCAGGCGTCGGGGCAGGTGACAGGATTGACGACGGACAACGCACCTGATGCTATCGACCCTCTGGACGCGACTGTGCCCGGACAAGACGAGCACCTCGACCAGGAGGGCGAAAAAGGAGACCGGCGGCTGGTGCTGCATCGAATAGCCAAGGCACTGCTTGCTGTTGCCCTTTTGCCTTTCGCACTGATGGCGCTCTATCTGCTGCCCTTCATTCACCCGCCGTCCACATTGATGCTGGCCGATCTCGTCCTGTTTCGTGGCTATGACCGGCAATGGGTGCCGCTGGAGC
Source organism: Gillisella vitis (assembly GCF_021559775.1). Classification (GTDB taxonomy): domain Bacteria; phylum Pseudomonadota; class Alphaproteobacteria; order Rhizobiales; family Rhizobiaceae; genus Allorhizobium; species Allorhizobium ampelinum. Next base: position 3,340,048 of record NZ_CP056047.1, read on the forward strand.
GCATATCGCCCAATCTGATCCGCGCCGTGATGATGTCGGAGGACGGGCAATTCTGTAGCCATAGCGGCGTTGACTGGGTGCAGATGCGCTCGGTGATCGACGATGCCTTAGACGGCGAGGAAACCCGTGGCGCCAGCACCATCACCATGCAGACAGTGAAAAACCTGTTTTTGTGGAACAGCCGGTCCTTCATCCGCAAGGGCATGGAAATCCCCCTGGCTCTCACCGCCGACAAGGTCTGGTCGAAACGCCGGACGATGGAAATTTACCTCAATATCGCTGAATGGGGACCAGGCATTTACGGTGCAGAGGCCGCAGCACTCCACCATTTCAAAATCCCGGCCGCCCGGCTTTCAGCCCGCCAGGCTGCCCTGCTCGCCGTTTCGCTGCCAAATCCTATCGACCGCAATGCTGGCAAGCCTGGCCCCGGTCTACGGCGGCTCGCCGCCATGGTGGAGCGCCGCGCCCGGGGCGCCGATCCATATATCAGCTGCATTGATAAGTGATGTCAAAACTTGGCATTGGCTTTGAGCCGTATGCGCCTGTTAGGATTGCGGACATTTCAGGAGACAAAACCAATGACGGACCTAACACTCTATATTGCCAATAAGAATTATTCCTCCTGGTCGTTCCGGCCCTGGATCGCTCTGACCGCAGCCGGGATCGACTTCAAAGAGGTGCTGATCCGCTTCGACTTTCCGGCTGGCAATCCCGGCATCAAAGCCATATCTCCGACCGGCCAGGTGCCAGTCCTCGTGCATGGGGATGTGAAGGTCTGGGAATCGCTGGCCATTATTGAATATGCCGCCGAGCTTTTCCCCAATGGCGGTATCTGGCCATCGGCGCAGTCGGACCGGGCTGTTGCTCGAGCAATTTCGCTCGAAATGCTGGCTGGCTTCCGGGCCTTGCGCAATGCCTGCCCGATGAATTTCCGTCGCCCGCCACAGGCGCTTGCCTTCAGCCCTGAGACAAAGGCAGCGGTGATGGCGGATGTCTCCCGCATCGAAACCATCTGGCACGAGCAATTGGCTCGCTCCGGCGGTCCTTTCCTGTTTGGCGCCTTCAGCGCAGCGGATGCCATGTATGCACCTGTGGTCAACCGTTTTTCAGCCTATCAACTGACCGTCGATCCGGTTAGTCTTGCCTATATGGATCGCATGCAGGCCCATTCCGCCTGGATCAAATGGCGCGATGCTGCCCTGGCTGAACCCTGGATCGTGCCGGAGGACGAAGCCTGAACCGATTGCTCGATGCCTGCAAAGGCCGGGCAGAGGCGACGTTTTGCGACCGCACGATGTCAAAAAAATCCCACCGGGGACTGGTCAAACCCCTGGGCGGCATGTATAAGGCCGCCAAATTCGAAGATCGGATGAGTGATTGTTCGGCTCCAAAAGGGCCGGTTCATCGGTTTTCGACCGTCACGTGGAGTAATTAAAATGGCTGTACCAAAAAGAAAAACAAGCCCGTCCAAGCGCGGTATGCGCCGTTCTGCCGACGGTCTGAAGGCTCCGACCTATGTCGAAGACAAGAATTCCGGCGAACTGCGCCGTCCGCATCACATCGATCTGAAGACCGGCATGTATCGCGGCCGTCAGGTTCTGACACCGAAGGAAAGCGCATAAGCGTTTTCTATATGACTATATAAAAAGGCCGGTTTTCCGGCCTTTTTCTTTGCCATTTTTTGATTAAACCGCCTGCTTGTAGCGTCCTCTACAGATATTACAAACCGCGCGGTGCAGGAAAACACCCCTGCACAACGCCGTTGCGGCACCAGTTGTCAGAGTTTATCGAGCTTGGTTTGCAGATTGCGCAACTGCTCCTTCAGATCGTCGATATCCTTGGTTTCCGGCCGCTTCGTCTCGCGTGCTGGCGTCGGCGTCATGAAGGGCGAAAACATCTGCATGGCCTGATGGAACATCTCGGTATTGCGCTTGACCTGCTCCTCCATCAGCTGGATCGGTGCCTGTAAATTCTTAGCAAGCGGTGTCTCACCAAAAGCGCGGGTCATCTGGTCGCGCATCTGGGATTGCTGCTCGGTAAAGGCTTTCATCGAATGTTCGAGAAAGCTCGGCACCACCATCTGCATCTGATCGCCATAATAGCTGATCAACTGGCGCAGGAAAGAAATCGGCAGCAACGTATTGGTGGTCTTGGCTTCCTGCTCGAAAATAATCTGGGTCAGGACGGAATGGGTAATATCCTCGCCGGATTTTGCATCCTGCACGGTGAACTCCTCGCCCTTTTTTACCATCTTGGCCAGATCTTCCAGCGTTACATAGGTACTGGTCCCCGTGTTGTAGAGGCGGCGATTGGCATATTTCTTAATGATGATTTCGCCATCGGTCTTGGCCATTGTGTCTCCTAACCCGGCTTATGTCGTTATTATTGCTCTTCCCTGAGAGGGAAGTGTAATCGCAAATCGACGGGCGTGACAATCTCTTTGTGCGTCGCGGGATTGCGCTATCGAAAGCAGCGATAGCCATCCGCTGAAATGCAACCAAAGACTGAAATTTCCCAATGCTTTGAGTTTGACTTCTCAGGGAAGCTTTGACAGTCTCAGCCGCAGCAAAGAACACTATCGAGGAGATACCCATGTCTACGCCTTCCATCGTCATTGCCAGCGCGGCTCGAACGGCAGTTGGCTCTTTCAACGGGGCATTTGCCAACGTTGCCGCGCATGATCTGGGTGCGACCGCGATCAAGGCCGTGCTGGAACGCGCAGGCATCGAGGCAGCCGAAGTCGACGAAGTGATCCTCGGCCAGATCCTGACCGCCGGCCAGGGCCAGAACCCCGCCCGCCAGGCCGCCATGAAGGCCGGCATTCCGCAGGAAAAAACTGCCTGGGGCCTAAACCAGCTCTGCGGCTCCGGCTTGCGCGCCGTGGCACTCGGCATGCAGCAGATCGCCACCGGCGACGCCTCCATCATCATTGCTGGCGGCCAGGAATCCATGTCGCTTGCTCCCCACTGCGCCCATTTGCGTGCTGGCACCAAGATGGGCGACATGAAAATGATCGACACCATGATCAAGGACGGCCTGACCGATGCCTTCTACGGCTATCACATGGGTGTCACCGCCGAAAATGTTGCCCGCCAGTGGCAGTTGACCCGCGACGAGCAGGACGCCTTTGCGGTTGCCTCGCAAAACAAGGCCGAAGCCGCCCAGGCAGCAGGCCGGTTCAAGGACGAAATCGTCCCGGTCACTGTGCCAGGCCGCAAGGGCGATGTGATCGTCGATGCGGATGAATATATCCGCGTAGGTGCAACCCTGGACAGCATGACCAAGCTGCGTCCCGCTTTCGACAAGGAAGGCACCGTCACCGCCGGGAATGCATCTGGCATCAATGACGGAGCCGCCGCCGCCCTGCTGATGACCGAAGCTGAAGCCGTCCGTCGCGGCATCCAGCCATTGGCGCGCATCGCCTCCTGGGCCACAGCTGGCGTCGATCCGAAGATCATGGGCACAGGTCCGATCCCCGCATCCCGCAAGGCGCTTGAAAAGGCTGGCTGGAGCGTGAACGATCTCGATCTCGTCGAGGCCAACGAAGCCTTTGCCGCCCAGGCCTGCGCCGTCAACAAGGATCTTGGCTGGGATACGTCAATCGTCAATGTCAATGGCGGCGCCATTGCCATCGGCCACCCGGTCGGCGCATCCGGCGCCCGTATTCTCAACACCCTGCTGTTTGAAATGAAACGGCGCGGCGCAAAGAAGGGTCTGGCGACCCTGTGCATCGGTGGTGGCATGGGCGTTGCCATGTGCATCGAAGGTCTCTGAGACCTATCGAGCCAGAAGCCCGATGGGAAACCATCGGGCTTTGATATCGTAAACGGCGAGGGTATCGCCTGATCGCCACCCTTTTCTTTTACCGGATGGAATCAACGGAACTGGTTTCAGCAGCGGACCGCATCCGCACCGCCAAGACAATAAACGAGCCGGGAACCGATCCGGCCATATTTTACCTGCATCATTCCAGTTCAATGTTTCCGGCGTCAAACCGTAGTGACTGGCGTTCTCTGTGTATTTCGCAGAAACACCCATTGAATTGGGGGATGTCACTCCTTGCCCCCTAGGGTAACGGAGAGACGTAACACAAGAAAACACTTATTGAGAGGAGACTGGAATGAGCAGGGTAGCTTTGGTAACCGGCGGAACACGTGGCATCGGCGCAGCAATTTCAACGGCATTGAAGGCAGCTGGATATACGGTAGCCGCCAATTATGCTGGCAATGACGAGGCCGCAAAGGCATTTGAAGCCGAAACCGGCATTCCAGTCTTTAAATGGGACGTCTCCTCCTACGAGGCTTGCAAGCAGGGCATTTCCGCAGTCGAGGCGGCCCTCGGGCCGGTTGAAATCCTTGTCAACAACGCTGGCATTACCCGTGATGCCATGTTCCATAAAATGACGCCTGAACAGTGGAACGATGTGATCGGCACCAATCTGAGTGGTCTGTTCAATGTCACCCACCCGGTCTGGACGGGCATGCGCGACCGCAGCTTTGGCCGCGTCATCAACATTTCCTCCATCAACGGCCAGAAGGGCCAGATGGGCCAAGCCAATTATTCTGCCGCCAAGGCTGGCGATCTCGGCTTTACCAAGGCGCTTGCCCAGGAAGGTGCGGCGAAGAATATTACCGTCAACGCCATTTGCCCGGGCTATATCGGCACGGAAATGGTCCGGGCGATCCCGGAAAAAGTCTTGAACGAGCGGATCATTCCGCAAATTCCGGTCGGACGCCTCGGCGAACCGGAGGAAATTGCCCGTATCGTGGTGTTTCTCGCTTCCGATGACGCCGGTTTCATCACCGGCTCAACGATTTCCGCCAATGGTGGCCAATTCTTCGTCTGACTGCATCGGCTTTGCTCCACCCGCTATTGCCTTATCCCAACAAACAAAAGCCGCCGGAGCGATCCGGCGGCTTTTCACATTCAAATCTATGCCGCTTAACGGCAACGGCGCTCGTATTGGCGACCGTAACGGTCACGGTAAACGCAGTAGCCACGACGCTCTGTTGATTGGCCAATCAAAGCGCCAATCACACCACCGCCGACGGCACCCACCGCAGCACCACCAACCGAATTGGTAGCAACGCCACCGATGACCGCGCCGGATGCTGCACCAATCGAGGCACCGCGCTCCGTCGGCGTACAAGACGCAATCATCGGCAAGAGCATGGCGACTGCAATCACTGTCTTTTTCATGAAAACTTCCTCTTCTTCCTGGCCTGGATAACCGTCAGATACGGCCCATAAGCAGCAGAATAATGATGATGACCACAACCAAACCCAAGCCGCCGGACGGACCGTAGCCCCAGTTGCGGCTATGACCCCAAGTCGGAAGCGCCCCAAGCAGCAACAATATGAGGATGATGACGAGAATTGTGCCTAGCATGGTGTTTCCCTTTACTTTTCAGCATGTCTTAATTCATGTGTCCCTATAATGATCCAGACACCGTATTGTTCCGCCCGGCCTGCCCTTTCATCTCATCGCTTCGCATTACGGAGACCGGCAACGGTTCCGGTTGTAAGTGGCCTCCATCATCTTGCTCTCCTCAGGCCAATGACCCACAAGATGAAGCTTGGAACAAAACATGAAAGAGGAGGAGTCAGTGATTCGTCGCCGATTCGTTCTTTAGCTGTTCCGAATCAAAGCCCGGTGCGCAAAACAACCAAAATCCACCACAACCGGAGGTTATTTCCCTCCTATTCGCCTCTGGAACCGGAAAAGCAGCTCCAGGGCAATTCTTTTCTTGCCTTTGCTCCAAGGCATCGCCATGTGTGGTCGCGAAGGAAGATAGGCTGTTGCCATCCTCTTTTGACAGTGCAGTCCGGAGCGACGATTTGACTTCGCAACCCATGATCCTGAGCGGCCGCAGCGTGATTGCTGTGCTGGGGCCGACCAATACGGGCAAGACCCATTATGCCATCGAGCGCATGGTTGCCCATGGGTCGGGTATGATCGGCCTGCCTTTGCGGTTGCTGGCGCGCGAAGTTTATACGCGGGTGGTCGAGCGGGTCGGCGCGGCGCATGTCGCCCTCATTACGGGCGAGGAAAAAATCACCCCGCCCAATGCAAGGTTTTCTGTCTGCACCGTTGAAGCGCTGCCACGCGAGACCAAAGTCGCTTTCGTTGCCATTGATGAAATCCAGTTGGCGGGCGATCTCGAGCGTGGCCATATCTTTACCGACCGGCTCTTGCATTTGCGCGGACGCGAGGAAACCCTGCTGCTTGGCTCGGCGACCATGAAGCCGATCCTTCAGCATCTGCTGCCGGGTGTTACTGTCGTTGAGCGTCCACGCCTGTCGCAGCTGTTTTATGCCGGCGAAAAGAAAATCACCCGGCTGCCGCAACGCACGGCAATCGTCGCCTTCTCCGCCGACGAGGTCTATTCCATTGCTGAATTGATCCGTCGCCAGCGCGGCGGGGCCGCTGTGGTGCTCGGCGCACTCAGCCCGCGCACCCGCAATGCCCAGGTCGGCCTCTATCAATCCGGCGATGTCGAATATCTTGTCGCAACCGATGCGATCGGCATGGGCCTCAACCTCGATGTCGATCATGTTGCGTTTGCCCAGGACCGCAAATTCGATGGCTATCAGTTCCGCAATCTCAACCCCGGAGAACTGGGCCAGATTGCTGGGCGCGCCGGACGCCATCTGAAGGATGGTACTTTCGGCGTCACAGGACGGGTCGATCCCTTTGAGCCAGAACTGGTGGAACGGCTGCAAAGCCATCATTTCGATCCGGTCAAGGTGCTGCAATGGCGCACCGCCCAATTCGATTTTTCCTCGATTGCCAACCTGCGCCGCAGCCTGGATGCCGCCCCTAAGGTGGCGGGACTGGTGCGGGCGCTGCCAGCAATCGATCAGCAGGCGCTGGATTATCTGGCCCGCTATCCGGAAGTCCAGGACCTGGCTTCGTCGCCAAATCGGGTCTCGCTGCTGTGGGATGCCTGCGCATTACCGGATTATCGGCGAATTACCCCGGCACAACATGCCGATCTGATTCTTACCCTCTATTCCGACCTTGCCCGGCACGGTAGTGTGAATGAAGATTTCATGGCAGAGCAGGTGCATCGCTCCGACCGGACAGACGGCGAGATAGATACTCTTTCTGCGCGCATTGCGCAGATCCGAACTTGGACGTATGTGTCGAACCGGCCAGGTTGGCTTGCCGATCCGACACACTGGCAAGAAAAGACGCGGGAAATCGAAGATCGATTGTCTGACGCGTTACATGAAAGGTTGACGAAACGCTTTGTTGATCGCAGGACATCTGTGCTTATGAAGCGCTTGAGAGAGAATGGGATGCTGGAAGCTGAAATCAGTGTGAACGGTGATGTCTTCGTCGAAGGACATCACGTGGGCCAACTCTCCGGATTCCGGTTTACGCCGATCTCTGGAACCGAGGGGCCGGACGCCAAGGCGGTGCAAACTGCTGCCCAAAAGGCGCTTGGCCTGGAATTCGAAGCGCGGGCTGCAAGATTGCATGCTTCGGGCAATGGGGATCTGGCGCTCAGTTCCGACGGTCTCGTCCGGTGGCTGGGTGATCCCGTCGCCCGGCTGACCGGCTCGGATCACATCATGCGCCCCCGCATTCTGCTGCTGGCGGACGAACCGTTGAGCGGCAATGCCCGCGATCACGTCGTCGCCCGCATCGAGCGCTTCGTCAATCATCATATCTCGACCATTCTGAAGCCACTCGACGATCTGTCGCGGGCCGAGGACTTGCAGGGCCTCTCTAAGGGATTGGCCTTCCAGCTGGTGGAAGGGCTTGGAATTCTGTTCCGCCGCGACGTCACCGAAGAGGTGAAATCGCTGGACCAGGATGCACGCGCCTCCATGCGCCGCTACGGCGTGCGCTTCGGTGCCTATCACATCTTCATGCCAGCGCTGTTGAAGCCCGCTCCGGCGGAGCTGATCACCCTGCTCTGGGCCTTGAAGAATGACGGGTTGGACAAGCCCGGCTATGGCGATCTCATCCCGGTCCTGGCCGCAGGCCGCACCTCAGTGGTGACTGATCCGAGCTTTGAGCGCAATTTCTATAAGCTGGCCGGTTTCCGCTTCCTGGGCAAGCGCGCCGTGCGCATCGATATTCTGGAGCGATTGGCGGATCTGATCCGTCCACTGCTGCAATGGAAGCCAGGCACCACGCCGCGCCCGGACGGCGCTTACGATGGCCGCCGCTTCACCACCACCACGGCCATGCTCTCCATCCTCGGTGCGACACCCGATGACATGGAAGAAATCCTGAAAGGCCTCGGCTACCGTGCCGATGCCGTCAAGGCAGAAGAGGCCCAGGCCTTCCTTGGCACCCAGGACGACAAGCCTGCCGCCGCAGCCGCCAATGCACCAACGCAGACAGCCGAAAGCGTCGAAAAAACCGACGAAGACGATGCGGATCAGCATGGCGAATCCACAGCGACGGAAACTGTCGCTGCTGAACCGGCAGCGCTCGAGACCGTCCCAAGTGCTGAGATCAGCGCCGAAACAACGCTAGAAGCACCAGCGGAGGTCAAAGAGGCCGAAGTTGCAGCGACCGAGGCTCCATCCGCTGACCTTCTTGCCAATCCGGAAGGACCAACGGAACCCAAGCCGGTTCTGCTGTGGCGTCCTGGTGGACGCAACGACAACCAGCGCCAGGCCGGACGTCCACAACAGGGCGACCGCCGTCCGCAGGGTGCAAAGCGCGCCCCGCAGCAGGGCGAGCAGAAACCGGACGCTCGTCCCGAAGGTGCCCGTACAGAAGGTGGCCGTGACCGCGATGACAAGCGCCGCGAGGGTGGCCATCACGGCAAGCCCCGCGACCGGGACGGCAACCGCGACAAGCACGCAAACCGGGGCGACCGCGATGATCGCGGTCCGCGTAAGGACCGCGACAGGGATACAAAATCAACCCAGCCGCAGCGTTTCGAGGCAAAGCCGCCGCGCAAGGAAAAGCCGATCGACCCGGATTCTCCTTTCGCCAAACTGGCTGCCTTGAAGGAGCAGATGAAGAAGTAAGCCATGAGCGAACAACAGCCACTCGCCGGACCCTCTCAACGGATCGACAAGTGGCTGTTTTTTGCGCGAATTTTCAAATCCCGAACGCTAGCCCAGCAACAGATCGTCTCGGGCCGGGTACGGGTCAATGGCAAATCCGCCAAGCAGCCCAGCATCATTGTCCGGCCCGGCGACGTGCTGGATATCACCCTTCCAAATCACGACATGAAACTTGTCGTTCGCCAGCCCGGCACGCATCGCGGCCCTTACGAGCAGGCGAAACTGCTCTATGAAGACCAGTCACCACCGCGCCCGCCCCGTGACGCCATGACCGCTTTCGAACAGGCACAAAGACTTCCCGGCTCCGGTCGTCCGACCAAGCGCGAACGCCGGCAAGTGGACCGCCTGATGGATGGCGACGATTGACACGAAGGGCCACCGAAAATAGCCGGCCATTTTCCATTTTCGAATATCTCAAGCCTTTGATGCATTGGAGATATTCGAAATCTGCGGAAGGCAAGGATACGCCGTATCTTCATGCCTGGTATCAGAGCTGGGCGGTCTGGTTTGGGAAGCGCCTGACGGACACTAGGAAAATCGACCTCTATCGCAGCGAGATAGGGATGATTTATCCTTGCTAACAGTTCTGGAAAGCAGTAGCTCACTGCCCTTGTGGAAAAAGCTGTGCATGATATGGGACAGTCGATTTTTCCTTGCCTAATCCGTTCCTGCAAGACGCGGCGTCGCACTCGCCATCGAGAGATCTCTGGAGTACCGCATGACGTATATCGTGACTGACAACTGCATACGCTGCAAATATACCGATTGCGTGGAAGTATGCCCGGTCGACTGTTTTTACGAAGGTGAGAATTTTCTGGCCATCAATCCCGATGAATGCATCGATTGCGGTGTATGCGAGCCGGAATGTCCAGCGGAAGCCATCAAGCCGGACACGGAACCGGGTCTCGATAAGTGGCTGAAAATCAATGCGGAGTTTGCCCAGATCTGGCCAAATATCACCACCAAGCGTGATGCTTTGCCGGAAGCCAAGGAAATGGATGGCGTCGAAGGCAAGTTCGAGCTTTATTTCTCGGAAAAGCCTGGGACGGGCGACTGATTGGCGAGTTGCGACGCGGTCTCACCCGATTCCGGATGCCGCCCCCGGTGCCGCCCCCCCTGGTGCCGCCCATTGGGCGGCAATGGACGATGGGCTGCCTGTTGACGATCACATCGTCCTATTCCTTTTCAAATGTCTCAAGCCCTTGCCGCATTTGAGATATTTGAAACGCCTTCCGCTTCACCTGTTTAAGACTTGGGATAAAACTGCATAGCAGCTTCTGTTTTTTATGACAGCAGCCATGCAATTGCGTGTCATTGTGAACGAATTGACGAGACCGGGGCGGCGTCAACGCGCAAAAGGAATCGTTACCGCAGCTTGACGATTTTCTGAATTTCTAAAAAAATCAATAGGTTAAAAGATATTTTATTTTACCTTGGCGAGGCTGGCCAATGACAGGTCAAACCGCACCCATAAAGAAGAACAGTTTCCGCCGTCAAGCTGTCGCAAGGCAGCAAAATATTGATTTCCTCACTTTTTTATGTTAAGCCTATAGAACTGATCCACACGTGAGGGCATTTGTGTGCCCAAACCTACCGCGAAAGCCGAAAAATCCACGAAAGTTATGTTTGTGACATGTAAACCTCGCCGGTTCTGTCGCTGATGTGCTTTTATTCGTTTGATCGTAACTGGATCAGCATGGAGTCACCCGACGGTTCCCCCGTCTCATCCGGGTCTTTCGGCCTGGGGTCGGCTGTCGCCGATACAGTAACAGGGAGTTTTTAGAGCGAATGACGACCCAGCAGAAAAAATCCTCGACGCGTCAGGGCTTCAAGACAGGTGAGGCGATCGTTTATCCGGCCCATGGCGTCGGTACGATTACCGCCATTGAAGAGCAGGAAGTCGCGGGCATGAAGCTTGAGCTTTTTGTAATCGATTTCGATAAAGATAAAATGCGTTTGAAAGTGCCGGTCACCAAGGCTGTCACCATCGGAATGCGCAAGCTTTCGGAAACCGATTTTGTTGATCGGGCTTTGAAAGTCGTTCAGGGCAAGGCACGTGTCAAGCGGACCATGTGGTCACGCCGGGCACAGGAATATGATGCGAAAATCAATTCCGGCGACCTGATTTCCATTGCCGAAGTGGTACGCGACCTTTTCCGTGCCGAGCACCAGCCGGAACAGTCCTATTCCGAGCGTCAGCTCTATGAAGCCGCACTGGATCGCATGGCGCGTGAAATCGCCGCCGTCAACAAGATGTCTGAAACCGAAGCCGTCCGGCTGGTGGAAGTCAATCTTGCCAAAGGCCCGAAGCGCGGCAAGTCCGTGGAAGAAGACGAAACTCAGGAAGAAGCAGCGTAAGCTTGCTCACTCCAACATAAAAAAGCCCGGCATTGCCGGGTTTTTTTATGTCTTCTGCACATCCATGGATGATTTGGCTTTGGTTTTTACAGCCGATCTTCCGAAACCCAATGTCCAGCTTTCGGTGTGATGCTCTAGAGTCTGTCAGGTTCATATTGAACCAGACAGAGGCTAAACTCTCTTGTTTTTGTTTGTCTTTTCGGGAAAATCGGGTTCAACTTTTCCTCAGGCAAACGCTAAAACAATGCTCCGGCAAACAACTGTTCGTCGTCTTCAAAAACCTCGGCCTGATCTACGACCATGTCAAAGCCAGCCTGCAAGGGCAGGAAACGCTGATGAATATCGCGCTCCTGCGCCATCGTGTAGATGGCGAAGATTTTCTGGCTGAGCGGCAGCGCAGCAGCGGGAATAGCCGATAGCGACGGCATATGCCCGCGGGCGCGGTCGGCGATTGCCAGGCAATCCAGCAGCAGGCCACCCAATTCGCCATCGAAATCAAGCTTGGTCACCGCCGCGCTGATCCGGCTGAACACCAGCTGACCCTCAGCCCCAAAGGCCTCAAGACCCTTTTCCATATCCGTCGCAACAACGCGGATCTTATCCAGCGCCAGGTTCAGCGGCTCATGAATATGGTTGATGTCGTCATTGTCGTCGCGGGTCAGCGACGCCGTCGCCTCTTCGACACAGCGCATGTCCTCGACAATAGCATCGGCTGGGGTTTCCAGCTTGGCGGCAAAGGTGCGCAATTCACCACTGACGACATTGACGGACCGGCCGGCATCACCAAGACGGGAGCAGCGAAGATTGGAATTCAGCGCCATATAGTGAATATCGGTCTTGATCGACCGGATCGTCTCAATGCCTTCCTGGAGCGCCTGAGCGGACTGGGTAACGGAACTGACGACAGCATCCGATTCATGGCTGCGGTCCTGTACCCGCGCCGAAAGCGCGCAGGCATGGCTGATATCGCTTTCCATCTTGCGTAGCAGGCTGCGGTCATTGTCACCGCCCGATTGGTTCAATTCGTCACGCAGCGCCAGAACGCGGGCAGCATCGCTGGTAAAGCTCGACATATTGGCGGCAATCGATGTGCATTTCTGCCGGAAATCATCCAGGGATTCCTGCAATTGCGCGTGGGCAAGATGCAGAACAGCCTGACGAAGCGCCTCTTTTTCAGCCGGGTCACGCAATCCGCCAGCCGCAAAAAATTCCTCCAGATAATCCAGGCTACTCTGGATATGCTCAATGCGCTGACGGGTAATGTCACCAATTTGCAAGGCCGAGAGCACGTTGGCGATCTTGCCCTGAATGGCGCGGGTGAGCCCTTTCACATCATTGGCAATGCCAGCCATCGTCTTGTGCTGGGTTGCCAACTGGTCGGAGCTTAGGGTCAGCGAGCTGACAATGGTGGGAATGGTGTTGCTGAAATCCGACAAGATGCCATCGGAAAACGCCCGTGCCGTGTCTAGCTGGCCGCGCATACCCGCCAATTGCTCGGCAAACCGGTCGATTTCCTCGGCACCGGACTGGATACGTTCACGGATTTCATCGGCAAAGCCCGAAAACTCGGCAAGCCCCGCCCCGGTTATCTTCACGGTGATGGCGAATGTGCGCAGGTAGCGAATGGTCTCACGCATTTCCTCGACATGGGAATATGTCGAGGCACATTGATCGGAGATCTGGCTGAAGGAGTCCTGGCGCGCCGATGCCCGTGCGGGCAGCAAGGCGAGATCGGAAACCGTCTTGCGAAGACCCTGGACGGTATCTGTCGTCGTCTTGCCATCCAAAACGCCGGTCAACTGGTCGAGGCTATCCACCAGACTGCCGAGATTATCCATCACCGATACCAGTACGGCGCCGCCATCGAGAAAGGACTTCTCGATCCGCGAATGGGCGGAGGCAAGCTTCACCTCAAAATCGGAGTGGGAATTGCCGGTCGAATGGGCCTTGAAAACTGGTCGCACGAATACACCTCACAAGAGCGATATTTCGGCACATTAGCTCCAATTCAAGAATGACAGGTAAATTCTGCAAAACATTCGTATCGAATTCGAGATAACGACAATCCTTCAAGGCAGCCTTCCAGCCGGATGCATTTTCGCATCCGGCCAGCGACTTAAACGCTTATTGTTCACCCAGTTTCATGGACGGATCATAGGTCTTGCCCTCGACGGTCTTCACCACCGCCTGGCCGCAAAAGGTCTGGTTGACGGCAGGGTTGAATGTCAGGCTGGGCGAGCCGTGCAGTTCCCAGCCCTTGTTAAGGGCATCGGTCACCCGGTGACAGAAGGTGGCGTCGTCGGGACCGGTGAGAAAACGATAGACTTTCATGGGGATCATCCTTTCTGGATTGAAGATGATGGTCGTGGTTCAAGAAGAGACAGCTTGGACAGAAGATGCTCGGCTTCGGCGACATGCAGCCGCTCGATCATCCGGCCATCCAGATTGATGACATTGAGATGCGCTGCCTCCGGCGCCGCAAAAGCCGCGACAATCTCCCGCGCCTCGGCAATGTCGGCTTCAGATGGGCCGAAATACCGATTAGCCGCCTCGATCTGGGCCGGGTGGATCAGCATCTTTCCATCAAAGCCCATCGAACGGCCCTGGCTGCATTCGGCTGCAAAACCGTCAAGATCGCGAAAATCATTGGAAACTGCATCGATAACCTCAAGTCCGTAAGCACGGGCAGCCAAGACCACCTGCATCAGCCACGGAACCAGATATTGACGGCCAAGGCCCGGTGGCACCCGGGTTTCCTTGCGCAAGTCGTTCAGCCCGACCACAAGGCATTCCAGCCCCAGTGCCGCACCCGCACTGGCAAGCTCCACCGCCGCCAGGACGGCCTTCGGTGTCTCGATCATCGCCCAGAGGGCAGGCCCCACCCCGGCTGCACTGCGAAGCCGGTGCAGGTCTTCCACCCGTTCAGCCTTGGGCAGCAGAACCGCATCCGGCTTGATCGCCTCGACAAGGGCCAAATCCTCGGCAAACCAAAGAGTATCACCGCTATTGACGCGAATAATGGCTTCACGACCGTTCAAATCCGCGTGTTGTAGAAACCGCCGCAGGGTGTCGCGTGCCTCGGCCTTGCTAGCATCTGCAACCGAATCCTCCAGATCGAAAATCATTCCATCGCAAGGAAGCGACAGGGATTTTTCCAATGCACGAAGGTTGATAGCGGGAACGCTGATCAACGAGCGACGAAAACGCGGCCTGCGATTGGGCGGATTGGTCTGCATGGCGCTTCGCCTTTCGGTTGTTTGACATTTATTGCGACAAGGGTTGCGACCTCAATAACTCTTGTAAAGCGTCAGGAGAAGCCCCACCTTCAAACCATTGAAAGGAACACTATGATGCAGAACCTTCGTGCTCTTGGATTGCTCGGCCTTGGGGTCATCGCCTTGACTGCGGCAGCTTTATTGACTTTCTCGCTGACGCTTGTGCTCGGTGCCGTTTTGACGGGAACGCTGGCTTGGCGCGCCTTGACGCTCAAGCCGAAGCCGGTTGCCGTCCACGCCCGCAAGCGCCAACCAGGTCAGTCCGAAGAACAACAGCCAGTGCGGATTTGGAATGACGGGCGCGGCACCATCATCGATATGTAATAGGTCGCCGTATACGCGTGAGACCATGCGTCGATGAAGCAAGTGGCTCCAAGATTCTCCTTCAAATCGACAGGCTTTTCGGTTATGCGAAGAGCCAATCTCATTCAGGTCCAGTGAAGGTAACGTCTATGGAAAAGTTCACGAAGCTCACCGGGGTCGCGGCACCGCTGCCGGTCGTCAATATCGATACGGATATGATCATTCCGAAGGATTACCTGAAGACGATCAAGCGCACTGGCCTTGGAACAGGCCTGTTTGCCGAAGCCCGCTATCATCAGGATGGCTCGATCAATCAGGATTTCGTGCTCAACAAACCAGCCTATCAAAACGCCAAGATCCTGGTCGCTGGCGATAATTTTGGCTGCGGCTCCTCGCGTGAACATGCGCCGTGGGCTTTGCTCGACTTCGGCATCCGTTGCGTGATCTCCACCAGCTTTGCCGATATCTTCTACAATAACTGTTTCAAGAACGGCATTCTGCCGATCGTCGTCAGCCAGGAAAACCTGGAAAAGCTGATGGATGACGCGCAGCGCGGCTCCAACGCCGTGGTGACCGTCGATCTGGAAACCCAGGAAATCACCGGCCCGGATGGTGGCAGCATCAGCTTCGAAATCGATGAGTTCAAGCGCCATTGCATGCTGAACGGCCTCGATGACATCGGCCTTACCATGGAAAAATCCAGCGCGATTGCTTCGTTCGAGACGTCCAACGCCGCATCGCGCCCCTGGGCCTGATCTGAAGTCATTCGCCACAACCCGTGGCAGTCATAGCTTAGGCGGAACGCAGGTTCCGCCTTTTTCTTTGCCATGTCGCATGGCCAAACCGTACCGTTAGCAGCGCTGGCGTCCTTGAATTGCCCTTGATCGCCCGATAAAACCGCCGCACTCCTGTTTCAAACGAGGTCGGCTCATGACAGTTCGCACACTCTTCCTTCTTCCTGGCGATGGCATTGGGCCTGAAGCCATGAACGAAGTTCGCAAGATCGTTTCCTATATGAATTCCGCGCTGGGTGCCGGTTTCGAGACCGATGAAGGTCTGGTGGGTGGTTGCGCCTACGACGCTCATGGGGCAGCAATTTCCGAGGCTGACATGGCCAAGGCGATGGCGGCGGATGCCGTGCTGTTCGGTGCCGTCGGTGGCCCGAAATGGGATGCCGTCGAGTACGACGTTCGCCCGGAAGCCGGTCTTCTGCGGCTGCGCAAGGACCTCGAGCTGTTCGCCAACCTGCGTCCGGCGATCTGCTATCCGGCGCTGGCCTCTGCTTCCTCGCTGAAGCCTGAACTGGTCGAAGGCCTCGACATCCTGATCATCCGCGAACTGACCGGTGGCGTCTATTTCGGTGAGCCGAAGACCATTACCGACATCGGCAATGGCCAGAAGCGCGCCATCGACACCCAGGTCTACGACACCTACGAAATCGAGCGGATTTCTGCCGTGGCCTTCGAACTGGCCCGCACCCGCCGCAATGCGGTCTGCTCGATGGAAAAGCGCAATGTGATGAAATCAGGCGTGCTGTGGAACCAGGTGGTAACAGCGCTGCACAAGGCCAAATTCTCCGACGTCAAGCTGGAGCATATGCTGGCCGATGCTGGCGGCATGCAATTGGTGCGCGCACCAAAGCAATTCGACGTCATCGTCACCGACAACCTGTTCGGCGACATGCTGTCGGACGTGGCCGCCATGCTGACCGGCTCGCTCGGCATGCTGCCTTCCGCTTCGCTTGGCGCACCAGATGCCAAGACCGGCAAGCGCAAGGCCCTGTATGAGCCCGTCCACGGCTCAGCACCGGATATCGCTGGCCGCGGCATTGCCAACCCGATTGCAATGATCGCCTCGTTTGCCATGTGCCTTCGCTATTCCTTCGCCATGGTTGATGAAGCCGACAAGCTGGAAAAGGCCATTGCCAACGTGCTCGACAAGGGAATTCGCACCGGCGACATCATGGCGGACGGCTGCAAGCAGGTCGGCACTGTCGAAATGGGCGATGCAATCCTCGCCGAATTCCAGTCCCTGATGAACTGATCGACGGGATTGATAAGGATTTCCAGCGCAAGACACAGGCTTGCGCTGGAACAGGATTACAGTGTCACATAGTTGAAGACATCCGCCTGTATGTGCTGGTTCTCTGATAAGGGACGCAGCGCACGGGGGTCGCGATGACAATTCTTGCCAGGATCAAGAGCGGGCGGCGACGTGTGCCGGATTGCCGGACGCGCCTGTGTCTGTTGGCGGGGTCGAGTTTGGTTGTGTTGATGGCGCTGCTGTTCGATACCGCCATCGGCAATGCGGGCCGCCTGACCTGCCCGGTCTTTTACCGGATTGCCACCGTTCTGACCCGCATCGGCCAATCGGACTGGTGTCTTTTGGCGAGTTTTGTGATCGCCGTCCAGGCTGCGGCCAAATCGCGATTGGCCAATACGGTGGAGGAGCGCTTCCGGGCGCTGTTTATCGCCATGCTTGGCTGCTACGCCTTTGTAACCATCGCGGGTTCAGGTCTTGCGGCAAATCTGTTGAAACGCGCCCTCGGTCGCGCCCGGCCAGATCAATTCACCGATGCCGGCGCCTTCGACTTCCTGCCTTTTGCCAATTCAGCGCGCTTTGAAAGCTTTCCTTCCGGCCATGCCACCACCATCGGAGCGCTGATGATGATTGCCGCCCTGATCGCCCCCCGCTACCGGCTGGGTTTTGCCATCGCCGCCCTCTGGCTCGGCATGACAAGGGTGATGGTCGGTGCGCATTATCCAAGCGACGTGGTAGCTGGCCTGGGGTTTGGAGCCTGGTTCGCCTGGATCGCAGCGCTCGGCTTTGCCCGTCGCGGACTGGTTTTCCGCCTCTCCTCCGATGGCAATCTCGTTCTACGGCAAAGGCTGATCCAGGATAGTGGCCAACGGTATGACATGCCGCAGAGGGCCCAGACACCCCAACAGGAACCGGACCCGTCCTTGTCTGCGGCTGCGGCGTGATCTTAGCGCACAAGAAAGGCGCCCGGAAAGTCGATTTCCGGGCGCCTTGACGTGTGACGGGAAGAGGATCAGCCGTCGATATCGTTGTTCTTGGTTTCCTTCAGGAAGATCATGCCGATAATGAAGGACATCCCGGCGATAATGATCGGATACCAGAGGCCGTAATAAATATCGCCCTTGGCTGCGCTCATCGCGAAGGCCGTTGCTGGCAGCAGGCCGCCAAACCAGCCATTGCCGATATGATAGGGAAGCGACATGCCCGTGTAGCGGATGCGGGTCGGGAACATCTCCACCAGCATCGCGGCAATCGGCCCGTAGACCATGGTGACATAGATCACCAGCACCGTCAGCACGGCAATCAGCGGCACCCATTTCACCTGGGCAGGGTCCGCCACCATCCTGAATGCACCGCCATTGGCAACAGTATAGACCGCCATTTCAGGGGCAGCGGCAGCTGTTGCCTCTTCCGGGGTCAGCAACTTGTCAGTGACGAGCTTTGTCGTGGGCACCATGGTCTTGGTCCCAGTGCGGACAGTATCGGCACTCAGACCCAGTTCCGCATTGGCGGCAATAAAGCCGTCAAGCTTGCTATCGGGGACCTGAACCGGCGCGCGAACCAGCGGATAACCGTTCTGTTGCAGGGCGACATTGATCTTTTTCTGCAGGGAGGCATCCAGAGCCTTGGCATTGGCGCCGGCCTTGACGGCGTCATAGCTTTCAATCTGGCTATCGCCAAGCTTTACCGTCGCAGCCGAGCCAGCCGGGCCGGGTACCACTTCATACGGCACCGAATTCTTGGTCAGAAGCGCCGTGGCTATATCGCAAGAGGTAGTGAATTTTGCTGTGCCGGTCGGATTGAACTGAAAATTGCAATCCTTGGGATCGGCAGTAACCGTTGCCTTCAACGTATCCTGCGCCTGTGCCAGAGCCGGATTGCCAGCCCAGGTCATCGCCTTGAACAGCGGGAAATAGGTCACCATAGCCAGAAGCAGCCCCGCCATGATGATCGGCTTGCGACCGATCTTGTCGGAAAGCCAGCCGAAGACCACGAAGAACAGCGTGCCGAACGCCAGCGCGATCGCCACCATGATATTGGCGGCCTGTGGATCGACCTTCAGAACATTCTGCAAGAAGAACAGCGCATAAAACTGGCCGCAATACCAGACCACTGCCTGGCCTGCGACAGCACCGAACAGGGCGAGAATAGCAATCTTGGCATTCTTCCACTGGCCGAAAGCTTCCGAAATCGGCGCTTTCGACTGGGTGCCCTCTTCCTTCATTTTCTTGAAGGCAGGCGATTCGTTCATCTGCATACGAATCCAGACGGAAATCCCCAGCAGAATGACCGATAAAAGGAAAGGAAGACGCCAGCCCCAGGCAGCAAAGGCTTCCTTACCCATGGCTGTCTGGATACCGAGAATGATCAGCAGCGACAAGAACAGGCCAAGCGTTGCCGTGGTCTGGATCCAGGACGTATAGAAACCGCGACGGCCATGCGGCGCATGTTCGGCCACATAGGTCGCAGCGCCGCCGTATTCACCGCCCAGCGCCAGGCCCTGCAACATGCGCAATATGATCAGGATAATCGGAGCAGCGATGCCGATGGTCGCTGACCCTGGTAGAATACCGACCAGAAAGGTCGAGGCGCCCATGATCAGGATGGTGACCAGAAACGTATATTTTCGCCCGACCAGATCGCCCAGCCGTCCGAACACCAGCGCGCCGAAAGGCCGCACCAGAAAGCCGGCGGCAAAAGCCAGCAGCGTGAAAATATTGCGGGTGGTTTCAGGATATTGGGAAAAGAAGGTCGCGCCGATATAAATCGCCAGCGAACCGTAGAGATAAAAATCATACCATTCGAAAACCGTGCCGAGCGAAGAGGCGAAGATGACCTTTCGCTCCTCCTTGGTCATGCTGCGCGGCGCGGCGTGCAGGCTTGTGGCATTTGCCATTGCTGTTCCTCCAGAACGAGTTCTCCGATGACCGCGCACCTTCCTCCAAGGCTCAATTCGCGGCTCCGAATTACCAACAGACTGACAGAATTCAGGGAAAATCGAGAGGCATGCTTTGGGCTTATGACTTTCGTCTAATGTTATGACCGGTTCGTCGGCATGCAAATGGACAATCCGTTCCTGAATTTGCACGCATGTGTCCCCTATTTACAGCGTGAATTTCTTGACACCGGCACAAAACCCGGTAAAGGCAAGGACGAAAGGATCATGGAATGCGCGCACTCGGCTTTTACAGTGCTGATCATCTGGAACCGGCAGGATCTGCCCGGGCGATGATGGCGTTTGCCATGTCCT
Source organism: Gillisella vitis (assembly GCF_021559775.1). Classification (GTDB taxonomy): domain Bacteria; phylum Pseudomonadota; class Alphaproteobacteria; order Rhizobiales; family Rhizobiaceae; genus Allorhizobium; species Allorhizobium ampelinum. The sequence goes on from NZ_CP056047.1 coordinate 3,360,310, forward strand.
CAACCACCAAGGCCAAAACGACGACCAAAACCGTCTGACGTCTCTGGCCTCCGCTCTCTCCCCGGCACGGCCGGGGACAAGGAAGACGCGGTCACGCGCCTTCCCCCTCAAAAAACCGAGGAGAGACAGAAAGAGAGCAGGAAAATGGGTTTCAAAGTTGCAGTCGTAGGCGCCACCGGCAATGTCGGTCGCGAAATTCTCAACATCCTCGTCGAACGCGGTTTTCCGGTCAGCGAAGTCGTGGCTTTGGCCTCGTCCCGTTCGCAAGGCACGGAAGTGTCCTATGGCGACAAGGTTCTGAAGGTCCAAAATCTGGAAAATTATAATTTTTCCGATACCGATCTTTGCCTGATGTCGGCGGGCGGCACGATTTCACAGAAGTGGTCCCCGAAGATCGGTGCCCAGGGCTGCGTGGTCATCGATAATTCCTCAGCCTGGCGCTACGATTCGGATGTGCCGCTGATCGTGCCGGAAGTAAACCCGGATGCCATCACCGCCTTCAAGAACCGCAACATCATCGCCAATCCCAATTGCTCGACGGCCCAGCTGGTCGTGGCCTTGAAGCCGCTGCATGATTTCGCCACCATCAAGCGCGTCGTCATTTCCACCTATCAGTCGGTATCCGGCGCCGGCAAGGAAGGCATGGACGAGCTGTTCACCCAGACCCGCGCCGTCTTCGTCGCCGATCCGGTCGAATCCAAGAAGTTCACCAAGCGGATCGCCTTCAACGTCATCCCCCATATCGATAGTTTTATGGAAGATGGCTATACCAAGGAAGAGTGGAAGGTCCTGGCCGAAACCAAGAAGATGCTCGATCCGAAGATCCGCGTGACCTGCACAGCCGTGCGCGTTCCCGTCTTCATCGGTCATTCGGAATCGGTCAATATCGAGTTCGAGCGGGAAATTTCTCCCGACCAGGCCCGCGATATCCTGCGTGAAGCACCCGGTTGCCTGGTGATCGACAAGCACGAGAACGGCGGCTACATCACCCCCGTCGAATGCGCTGGCGAAGATGCCACCTATATTTCCCGGATCCGCGAGGACGCCACGGTTGAAAACGGCCTGAATATCTGGGTCGTTTCCGACAATCTGCGCAAGGGCGCGGCTCTCAATGCCGTTCAGATCGCGGAATTGCTGGTCAACCGCGGTTTGATCAAGCCAAAGGCCCTGGCAGCCTGAAGACAGGATTTCGGCAACGGCTGGACGCAATCGCGCTCAGCCGTTTTGCCTTGCCCGACTTGAATGCAGATAAGCCGGACGCAGCCGAAAGGCGGCTGCCCCCCTTCCCTTTTCCAGACGAGGTATCGATGCGAACCAGGACGTTTTTTGCCATAGCTTTCACGGCTCTTGCCACACTGGCGACAGCACAGGCTGCAAATGCCGCCCAATGCGGCAATACGTCCGCCGGTTTCGAGCAATGGGTGGAAGGCTTCAAGCGGGAAGCCGTCGGCCGTGGCATCAGCCAATCGGTTCTCGACCGCTCCTTTGCCAATGTCCGCTACAATGTCCCGACCATCCGAGCCGATCGCGGCCAGAAGAGCTTCAGGCTCTCCTTCGATGAATTCATGAAAAAGCGCGGTGGGCAAACCATCATCAGCCGCGGCAAGTCGATGAAAAGGGCCAATGCCCCGCTTTTCGCCAGCATCGAGCGGCGTTTCGGCGTTCCGGCTGGCCCGATCATTGCCATCTGGGGCATGGAAACCGGGTTTGGCAGCTACATGGGCAATGAACACACGCTGTCTGCTGTCTCGACCCTGACGTACGATTGTCGCCGCAGCGATTATTTCCGGGAGCAGCTTTACGCCGCCTTGAAACTGGTGGCCGATGGCGATCTGGACGTAAACTCCCGTGGTGCCGCCCATGGCGAAATCGGCCAGACGCAGTTCCTGCCGAAAAATGTCACGCTCTACGGCGTCGATGGCGACGGTGACCGCCATATCGACCTCATCCATTCCCGCGCCGACGCCCTGTCGTCCACGGCCAATTTCCTGAGGGGTCATGGCTGGCAGCCCGGCCTTGGCTATCAGCCGGGCGAGCCGAATTTCTCCGCCATCGGCGGCTGGAATGCGGCAACGGTCTACCAGCAGGCGATTGCCTATATCGGCAAGCAGATCGACGCTCCCTGAGACCTACAGCACCGTAGAGAAAACCAGCATGGTTTTCGCTTCGTTTCTATAAATTAGAACAATCCATGAATGAAGGGCGGAGCATTGAAAAATGCACCGCCCTTTTCTTTGGAAGTGTACTAATTTGACATTACCTTATTGGTTGTAATTTCAGTTATTACGTGCATTAATACCCTCTAAATTTCAAATTTAGGTTGATATGATCGAGGGGGGCTTCGTGAAAAATATCAAAGTCGTGGCATCGTTAGTCGCAGCACTCTGTCTTGTCGCTGGCTCGGCCAGCGCCCAGAGCCTTGTCTATACGGATCAGGGCACCAATTGGTCTGCCATGGATCGAGCGATCTATTACACCCAGGACCAGGGATCGCGCCTGATGCCGCTTTCCTGGATGCAGGCGCTCACCTTGCCGGATGGCACACCGTTTCTCGCCGACAATCTGACGCGCTATGGCTATCTGACAATGGATGGCCCGAACAACGGGCTTCCGGTTGGCTTTACCGTGACGGGCCCGGATTCCCGCAAGGAGGTGGGCATGACTTGCGCCGCCTGCCACACGCGGGAAATTGCCGTTTCCAACATCCGATACCGCATTGATGGTGGGCCAGCGCTCTCGGATTTCCATAGCTTTCTGCTGGATCTGGATGCATCCACCCAGAAACTCGTCGTCGATCCCGCCGCCTTTGATCGTTTTACCAAGACGGTGCTGGGAACGGACTATCAAGATCCCAGCAGCCGCGCGCAATTACAGGTGGACTTTACGCTTTGGACGCAACGCTACCATGCGATCGTCAGCAAGGGCGTTCCCCATGAAAGTTGGGGTGTCGGTCGACTGGATGCAGTGGGGATGATCTTTAACCGGCTCACGGGCCTTGATCTCGGCCCACCGCCATCACGGTTGATCGTAGCCAATATCCAGCCCGCTGATGCGCCGGTCCGGTATCCGTTCCTGTGGAATGCTGCCATCCAGGACCGGACCCAATGGCCGGGCTTTGCCGCCAATGGCAGCGATATTCTGGGCTTGGCGCGCAATGTGGGTGAAGTCTATGGGGTGTTCGGTGTTTTCGAACCCACCAAGGAAAAGTGGTCACTACTCGGCTATGATTATTTGAAGGGTAACTCCCTCAACTTTGAAGGGCTCAGCACCTTGGAGGATCTGATCAAGCAGATGGGGCCTCCCAAATACCCCTTTCCCGTCGATGCGACGCTTGCCAGCAAAGGCGAGACACTTTTCAACACTTGGCGCGGCACCAATGGAAGCGGCAACAGTTGTTTCGATTGTCATGGACAGAAGCCCGGCACGCCCTCGCTTGGTAATGCCACCTGGGCCACGCCCCTGGTGGATGTTGGAACTGACAGCCGTGAATATAATGTCATGAACTGGACAGCATCACCCGGTGTAATGACGGGCGCCCGCATTCCCTTCGCCAACGACAAACTCGCCGCAACCTCGCCGTCCATCGATATTCTGACCGTTGCGGTCGAAGGCAGCATTCTACAGCATTATGCCGAGAGCATTTTCGATCTGCGCGACCTGAAATTTCCGTTGTTGCAGAGCGCCATCGACGATGCCTTCGAGTCGAAGCTGCCAGAGCTAAACCTGTCCTCGGATCTCAAGGAATTGCAGAATGCCTTCCCGCGCTCGCAGGGTCAGACATTGGCTGCGGTCCAGGCAAAAATCTCCACCGCAAGGGCAAATGCCGCGCTCAAAGCGACCGGAACCACGGCTGGCCAGGCACCGGACTCGTCGAATTCTCCGACCACCGAATTCAAATACGAGTCCCGGGTTCTCTACGGCATCTGGGCGACGGCGCCCTATCTGCACAATGGTTCGGTTCCAACCCTTGCGGATCTGTTGAAATCGACCGACCAGAGACCGCAGAAATTCGCTGTCGGCGCCGATTACGATCCGAAGCTGGTCGGTATCGCCGCCACCCAGACCGGATTGAATACGGTCACACAGACGACGGATTGCAGCCAGCGAAATTCCGGCAATAGCCGCTGTGGCCATGAGTTCGGCACCGATCTGTCCGACAATGACAAGGCCGCACTGCTCGAATATCTCAAGACACTGTAATAAATTACGCCACAGCAAACAAACAACGGGACCGGTTTATCCGGTCCCGTTGCATAGAAGAGGCTCTCAGGCCTTCAACACATTGACGATAGGCGAAGCTTTTCTGACCAAAATTACGGGTCCAACCGCAGAAAATCACGGCTTTCGGGGTCCATCACCCATAATTCTCCATTGGAGATATCGAACCAGGCACCATGGATGGCCAGTTTGCCCTCGTCTTCCAAAGCCCGGACATTGGGAAAGGTGCGCAGGTTTTCAATGGAGTTGCGGATCGAGATCCGCTCCATGGCCGTCTGGCGCTCGGCATCGGTCATGACAGAGGCATTCTGGATCTGCTCGGCAGCGGGCTTGATCAGGTTCATCCATTTTCCAATGAAATCACCGGGAGACAGCGGCTCGGAATCCGGGTCCAATGCAGCGCGGATACCACCGCAGCGCCCATGGCCCATGACGATGATGTTCTCGACCTTCAATGCCTGAACGGCAAATTCAAGCGCCGCAGAGGTCGAGTGATACTGGCCGTCCGGCTCATAGGGCGGCACCATATTGGCGACATTACGCACCACGAACAATTCACCCGGGCCACAGTCGAAAATGGTTTCCGGAGCTGATCGGGAATCGCAACAGGCGACAATCATGGTTTTGGGGTTCTGGCCCTGCTCGGCCAAGGCACGATACCGGTCCCGCTCGTCGCTATAGCGGCCGTTCATGAAGTTGCTGTAACCGGCGAGAAGGGAAGCTGGAAAATCTGTCATGGCTTTGGATTATCGCGATGCAGCACGGTTGACAAGCAAGGAAAACCACCAGTGCCCGCCACCTTTACACGTCATGAGCGAACCGGTCGGCTGGCCGGATGCAGCAGCCTGCGAATCTGCACCAGCGCCATCGGCGTGATCAGGCTCGATTGGTCCTGTTCCAAGGTCAGTTCGTCACTCTGGCGTTTCAGTGATCGTGCCAGGACCTCGTATACGCTGGCTGTCGCCAGTTGCAGGGCCTTCTCCTCGCTATGCTGCTGGAGAAGTCTGGCCAGAAGCAGCGCCGAAAACAGATCGCCCAACCCATTCGGCACCCCGTCCATCGCCCGGTGTTCAGCCAGCAGCGCATTGCGGTTCGACAGGAGCAGGTTACCGATACTGCCCGCCATCATCGGCACCGCTGAGGTAACGGCCATCAGCGACGGCCCGAGCGACAGGGCCGCATCGATGATCGCGGCATTGGTGTCCAGCTCTGCACCGGCCATCCAGGCCAGTTCATAGCGGTTGGGCGTGGCGATATCGGCCAGCGGGATCAAGTGATCGCGGATCGCAACCGCCGTTGCCTCCGGCACGTAGAGGCCCTGCAGATCGCCGATGACAGGGTCGCAGAGATAAACGAGATCGGGATTATGCTGCTTCAACGCCTGAACCAGCCGGGCCACAGCCAATGGCTGGCGTGCGCTGCCGAAATAGCCCGTCATCACAGCCTTAACCTCGGAAAGCCAGGGTGCCCGGATCAGGTCATCGATGGCCGCATCGAAAACATCGTCGGGAAAGCTCATGCGGGTGGAAGGGCCGTGGCCCGGATGCCAGGGCAAAACCACAGTTGGCATCGACCAGACCGGGAAGCCAAGACTTTCAAGCGCGAAGACGGCGGCGCGATTGCCGACCGATCCGCGAATGACATGGCTGGAAATGGCGATGACGGCACCGGCTGGGCTTTCGGACATAGACGGATGAAACCTCGTGAACGTGTGATCCTACTCGACGCTTTTGAGGCTGTTTTGTCAAATTTTGATGGCTAGCGGCGAAAATTCGACCGCTTTTTGGGATTTTGTCTCCAAAAAAATGAAAAAAACAAAAATTCGGCTTGTGGAACCCACATTTGCCCTCACAGATATGATTCTGAAATCACTGGTAGTGCATAGTGACGAAGATACCGCAGCAAAATGCCTTGGAGGAAAGTCGTGGTTGCAGCAAAACGGGTAAAACGGGACCAGCTCTTTGAGCTTGCCAGATCCACAGCCGGAGAAAACCAGCCTGGCCTCATCGATCCGGGCGCCCTTTTCGGACGCGCCAGCGATGACGATCTCCAGCATTACGATGCCGCGATGCTTCGAGCTGCGGCCCTTCGCGCCAGCCAGGACCTGCAAGACTGGCAGGGCAAGGGAGCACAAGTGCGCATTGCCCCCGTCGAAGGCATCGCCGCCGATGGCGCAAGCCTCAGCGTGCTGTCCATCGTCGATCGCAACAAGCCGTTTCTCTATGATTCGGTCATGGGCGAGGTCACAAGCCAGTTTCGTGATATTCATCTCACCATCCATCCGATTCTGGTCCAGGCGGAGGGCCGCTGGGCACTCGCCGACACCCAGACCGAGACCAGCGACCGCGTGAGCTATATCCAACTGCATCTGGCGCCCTTGAACGAGGATCAAGCCAAGGGCCTTGCGGAACGGCTACAATCCGTCGTTGCCCAGGTCGGCACCGTTGCCAGTGACTGGCAGCCGATGATCTCGCTGCTCGACAGCGTCATGGCCGAATTGACCGAGCAGTCCAATGTCAAGCGCAAGACAGAACGAGCCGAAGCCATCGCCTTTCTGGAATGGCTGCGCGACGACAATTTCACCTTCCTCGGCATGCGCGAATATCTTTATTCCGGTGATGGCGCGAACGCCAAACTGGAGCGCGACAAGGGCCGTGGACTGGGCATCCTCTCCAATCCCGATGTTCTGGTGTTGCGCCAGGGCCGCAATGCGGTGACGACCACGCCGGAAATCCTGGCCTTTCTTCAGGGGCCGGATGACCTGATCGTCACCAAGGCCAATGTCAAATCCGTGGTGCATCGCCGCGCCTATATGGATTACATCGGTATCAAGCGCTTCGATGCTGCGGGCAAGGTTGTCGGTGAGTTGCGGGTCGTCGGGCTATTCACAGCCACCGCCTATACCCATTCCGTCAATCACATTCCCCTGCTGCGCGCCAAGGTCGAGAAGGTCACCGACCAGTTCAATTTCGACCCTTTGAGCCACTCCGGACGGATATTGCAGAACACGCTGGAATCCTACCCACGCGACGACCTGTTCCAGATCGATACCGAAACGCTTTCGCGCTTCTGCGAGCAGATCATGGATCTGAGCGAACGGCCAAGGGTGCGTGTGCTGCAACGGATCGACCATTTCGACCGGTTCGTCTCACTGCTGGTCTTCGTGCCGCGTGAGGAATATAATTCACTGGTGCGCGAGAAGATCGGCGACTATTTCACCAAGGTCTACGATGGCCGCCTCTCGGCATATTATCCGGCTTTCCCGGAAGGTGGCGTGGCGCGGGTGCATTTCATCATCGGCCGTTCGGAAGGCAAGACACCGCGCATCGCCCAGAACAAACTGGAAGAGGCGGTCAAGGCCATTACCGCCCGATGGGATGACCGCTTCGCCAGCCTTGCTCCGCCGAAATCGCCGCAACTGGTCGTCAGCCGCGCTTTCGAGGATGCGTTTTCACCGGAAGAGACTGTCGCCGATCTCAGCCATATCCAGACCTGCCTGTCCGGCGCGAAAGCCTCTATCGCCTTCCACAATCGCCAGACGGCGGAAGGCCAGACGCTTTATCTCAAGGTGTTCCACGCCGGTCATCACCTGCCACTGTCGCGGCGCGTGCCGCTGCTTGAAAATCTCGGCTTCAGCGTCGTCAGCGAACGAACCTTTGACATCTCGGTCAAAGGAGCCGACAAGACCGGAGATCAGCTGGTCGTTCTGCATGACATGGAACTGGCGGTTCGCGCTGGCCAGGATTTCGACATTGCCCGGCACGGCGCACGTGTGGAGGCCACGTTCCTTGCCGTCTTCAACGGCGTGGTCGACAACGATGCCTTCAACCGGTTGGTGTTGAGCACTGGGCTGAATGTCGGCGAAGTGGCTGTTCTGCGCGCCTATGCGGCCTATCTGCGCCAGGCGGGCCTGGTCTATTCCCTCACCTATATTGCCGAAACACTGAACAAATATCCTGAGATCACCGCCGATCTCTTCACCCTGTTCCACCAGTCTTTCGATCCGAAGCTTTCTGAAAAATCGCGTCCGCGCAAACTGGCGGAACTGCGCGACGGCATCGAGACAGCACTCGCCTCCGTGCCGAGCCTGGATGAGGACCGTATCCTGCGGCGTTACCAGAACGCTGTGGATTCGACCCTTCGCACCAATTATTTCCAGAAAAGCCTCTCTTCGCAGAAAAACAGCAGCAGCAATGTCAAGCCGATGCTGGCTTTCAAATTCGACCCCCAGCAACTGGACGGCCTGCCGCAACCGCGCCCGTTCCGGGAAATGTTTGTCTATGGGGTAGAGGTCGAGGGCGTGCATCTGCGCTTCGGCAAGGTTGCCCGTGGCGGCTTGCGTTGGTCGGACCGCGCCCAGGATTACCGCACCGAAGTGCTCGGCCTCGTCAAGGCGCAGCAGGTGAAGAATGCGGTGATCGTGCCTGTCGGCGCCAAGGGCGGCTTCTTTCCCCGGCAATTGCCAAGCCCCGCCAACCGGGAAGACTACCTGCGGATGGGCCGGGAAGCCTATATGACCTATATCCGCACGCTGCTGTCGATCACCGATAATATCAAGGATGGCGCGGTCGTCGCCCCCGCCGATACGGTGCGGCTGGATGGAGACGATCCCTATTTCGTCGTCGCCGCCGACAAAGGCACGGCAACCTTTTCCGATACGGCCAACGGATTGGCCCGCGAGGCCGGGTTCTGGCTGGACGATGCCTTCGCGTCCGGCGGATCCGCTGGCTATGACCACAAGAAAATGGGCATTACCGCCCGCGGCGCCTGGGAAGCTGCCAAGCGGCATTTCCGCGAAATAGGCGTCGATATCCAGAAGACGCCCTTCACGGTCGCAGGCGTCGGTGACATGTCGGGCGACGTGTTCGGCAATGGCATGCTGCTGTCACGCAAGATCCGGCTGATTGGCGCCTTCGACCATCGCGATATCTTTATCGACCCCGATCCAGACATGGAAAAATCCTTCCAGGAGCGCAAGCGGATGTTCGGCCTCGCCCGCTCCAGCTGGCAGGATTACGATAAGACCTTGCTATCCAAGGGCGGGATGATCATTTCACGGACGGAAAAGTCCGTCACATTGACCCCGCAAGCCGCCGAGGCAATCGGCCTTGCCAAGAAAGTGGCGACACCGTTTGAAATCATGACCGCGATCCTGAAGGCGCCGGTCGATCTGTTGTGGTTCGGTGGCATCGGCACCTATATCAAGGCGCTGTCGGAAACCGATGCCGAGGTCGGCGACCGCGCCAATGACCCGATCCGCATTACGGCGGATGAGGTTGGCGCCAAGGTGATCGGCGAAGGCGCCAATCTCGGCGTCACCCAGAAGGGCCGCATCGGCTTTTCGCTGAAGGGCGGACGCTGCAATTCTGACGCCATCGACAATTCGGCGGGCGTCAATTCCTCCGACGTCGAGGTCAATATCAAGATTGCCCTGTCAACGGCGGTATCAAGCGGTCGCCTCGATCTCCCGGCCCGCAACAAACTGCTGGCCTCGATGACCGAGGAAGTCGGCGAACTGGTATTGCGCAACAACTATCTCCAATCCCTGGCGATTTCGCTGGTGGCGCGTCAGGGCAGCGGTAATCGCGATGAGCTATCGCGACTGATGACCGTATTAGAGGCTTCTGGCAGGCTGAACCGCAAGGTGGAAACCCTGCCGGATGATGCGGCGCTGGCCGAGCGCTATGCAGGCGGTCAATCCCTGACCCGCCCGGAAATCGGCGTGCTTCTGTCCTATGCCAAGATCTCGCTGTTCGATGATCTGGTCGAAACCAGCCTGCCGGACGATCCCTATTGCGCCAGCATTCTCAGCAATTACTTCCCGAAGAAAATGCGCAAGCCTTACGCCGATGACATTGCCACGCATCGGCTGCACCGCGAAATCATTGCGACTGTGCTCGCCAACCACATTATCAACCGTGGCGGCCCAGGCTTCATGGCGTGGATGAGCGACGCGACTGGCGGTACAGCAGAGGATATTGCCAGAGCCGCCCTTCTCACCCGCGATGGGCTGGATCTGCGGGCCTATTGGGACCGGATCGACGCGCTGGACGGGGAAATTTCCGGCGAAGCGCAGAACGATCTCTACCAGCGGGTCGCCACGGTCTACCGCGTCTTCACCAAACTGGCGATTGATACACGATTGGCCGCCGGTGACCTGTCGGATGTGGTGCGCAAGTTGAAAAGCGCGATCAAATCCTTCAAAGGCTTCAGCCGCTCGGTCACCCCAGCCGATTTCTCGGCGCAGATCGGTGCCGAGACCAGGGCCATGACCGCTGCCGGCGTGCCGGAAGATCTGGCCGAGGACCTCGCCGAATTGTGGAGCCTCACGGTCACCCCGGAGGTGATTTCCGTCGCACTTCGGGCCGATGCCAGCCTGCAAAAGGCAACGGAAGGCTATTACAAGGTCAGCGAAATCTTCCGGATTGGCAGGCTGCTGTCCTCGGTCGAAAAAATCCCGACCAGCGACCATTACGACAGCCTGGCCCGGCTGCGCAGCCTGGATCTGGTGCTGAAGGCGCGGCGCAATATCATCGTCCAGGCCCTGACCCAGCACGGGGACAGCCGCGATCCGGTTGCCGCCTGGCGGTCTGCGGATGCGATACGGATCAACAGGCTGGGTAGTGAGTTGATCGCGCTCACGGAAGGTGATCCGAGCTTGTCGCGCCTCACCGTTGCCGCCAGCCTGCTGACGGACATCGCCCAAGGCGCTGCGTGAAAGGCGCTTTTGTGATTGGCGCATTGCTTCAATGGGGTTGGAAACCAGCCCCATTGAAGCTGTCATGAGATAATGCCAGTGTCGCCGCCGAGATCATCGGTGGCGACAGGCACGACAATGCAATCAGAGACACAGACAAGGCAGACCAGCAGATCCGGCATATGGGGCTGGATGCTGTTCGACTGGGCCGCCCAGCCCTTCTTCACCGTGGTCACGACCTTTATTTTCGGTCCCTATTTCGTCTCCCGCTTCACCAGCGATCCGGTCAGCGCACAGGCCGCCTGGAGCAATGCCGCCACCGTCGCCTCGGTGGTGATCGCCCTGCTCTCACCCGTTCTGGGTGCCATTGCCGACCGCAGCGGCTCACGCAAGCCCTGGATCGCCTTTTTTGCGGTCATCAAGATCACCTGTCTTCTGCTGCTCTGGCAAGCTGTTCCCGGCTCACCGGTGATTTTTCCGCTGGTTCTGTTCAGCCTTGCCTCGATCGCCGCCGAATTTTCCATCGTCTTCAACGATTCGATGATGCCACGGCTAGTGAGCGCCAAGGATGTCGGCCGGATTTCCAATATGGCCTGGGGGCTCGGCTATCTCGGCGGGATGATCGTGCTGATTGCCGTCGTGCTGTTCGTTGCGGCCAATCCCGACACGGGCAAGACCATTTTAGGCAGCACGCCGCTGTTCGGGCTTGATCCCGCAACGGGCGAGGATGCCCGCGTCACCGGGCCGGTCTCGGCGCTCTGGTATCTACTGTTCATCCTGCCGATGTTCTTCTTCACGCCCGACCAGAAGAAGGGCGATACGTTTGGCAAGGCGGTGAGAGCCGGGCTTACTGACCTCAAGGCCACGCTACGCGAGGTGCGGCACCGGGCTGGCATTTTGAGGTTCCTTATTGCCCGGATGATCTACCAGGACGGCGTCAACGGCCTGCTGATCCTCGGCGGGGTGTTTGCCGCTGGCATGTTCGGCTGGTCAACGATGGAAATCGGCATTTACGGCATTATTCTCAATGTCGTCGCCATTTTCGGCTGCGCCCTTGCAAGCCGGCTGGATGCGGCGCTTGGCTCGAAAACCATGGTAGTCATCAGTCTGATCCTGCTTTTGGCGGCCACATTCGGCATTATTTCCACCGGCCCCAGCTTCACCGCCTTCGGCCTGATACCGCTTTCGCCTGATAGTACCGGCAGCCTGTTCGGCACGGCAGCGGAGAAAGTCTATATCCTCTACGGCATCCTGATCGGCCTTGCCTTCGGCCCGGTTCAGGCCTCGTCCCGCTCCTATCTCGCCCGCAGCATCGCCCCTGAGGAAGCAGGTCGTTATTTCGGCATCTACGCGCTATCAGGCCGCGCCACCAGTTTCATGGCGACCTTGTCGTTTTCGCTGATCACCACCGCCACCGGTTCGTCACGGGCGGGCATGGCGAGTTTGGTCATCTTTCTCGGTGTTGGGCTGGTCCTGCTGCTGGCGACGCCCTACCCGGCGAATAAGAAGAGCTGAAAATCCAGCATCAAATCTGAATTCTGCATAAAAAAACCGGCTGAGAACACTCTCAGCCGGTTTTCTTGTGTCAGATAATGAAGCTTTTACAAGCTAATGGCGAAAGCCCCGTCCTTTTCAGTCACCGCTGCGCCATTGGCCGTGACGTCGTAACCAGAACCATCAGCCTTGCGGCTAGCGGTGATGGCCACGGCCTTGCCGCCAATGCTGACCTCTGCCTCGTAGAAGGAAAGGCTGGATGGCAAGGCAGGCTTCAGGCTGATGCCCTCACCCTGGCGGTGGATGCCGAGGAAGCCTTCAAGCGCGAAGCGGTAGAGCCAACCAGCAGAGCCGGTATACCAGGTCCAGCCGCCGCGTCCTTCATAGCCGGGGCCGCCATAGACATCGGCTGCCACGACATAGGGCTCGACCCGGTAACGATCGGCTTCATCCGTGGTCTCGGCATGATGAACCGGGTTCAGCATCGAGAACACTTTCCAGGCCTCATCGTTGCGGCCAAGCTTGGAAAGAGCCAGACCCGTCCAGATTGCCGCATGGGTATATTGACCGCCGTTTTCGCGCACGCCCGGCGGATAGGACTTGATATAGCCCGGGTCCAGACGGCTCTTTTCGAACGGCGGGGTGAAGAGGCGAACGATTCCCACTTCGTCATCGATCAGCCGTCCGACCACGGAGTTCATAGCCTGCTGCTGGCGCTCCGGCTCGGCAAAGCCAGACAGAACCGACCAGGACTGCGCGATGGCGTCGATCCGGCATTCGTCCGACTGGTCAGAACCCAATGGATCGCCATCATCAAAATAGCCACGGCGATAGTGATCGCCATCCCAACCGGCTTTTTCCATCGCGGCCTTCAGGCTCTTGAGGTATTTCGCCCAGGCCTTGACGCGGGCGCTGTCCTTGCGCTCCTCGGCAAAGGGCGTGAACACCGTCAACGCATTGGCCAGGAACCAGCCGAGCCAGACGCTTTCGCCGCGTCCGGCAACACCGACCCGGTTCATGCCGTCGTTCCAGTCGCCACCAAGGATCAGCGGCAGGCCGTTGGTGCCGGTGCGGGTGATGGCAAGATCGAGCGCCCGGGCCGCGTGTTCGTAGAGCGGTGCTTTCTCAGCGGAAATTTCCGGCTTGAAGAAGGCGTCATGGCGACCAAGGGCCAGCGTCGGACCATCGAGGAAGCTAACGTCTGTATCCAGGATCGCCTTGTCGCCGGTCGCAGTGACATAGGAATGGACGGCATAGGCCAGCCAGACCACGTCATCGGAGATCGTGCTGCGAATGCCGGCACCGTTTTGCGGCAACCACCAATGCTGGACGTCACCTTCTTTGAACTGCCGTGAAGCAGCGTTGAGGATCTGGTCGCGGGCAAGTTCCGGCCTGTAGAGCAGGAAGGCGAGGCTATCCTGCAACTGGTCGCGGAAACCATAGGCGCCCGATGCCTGATAGAAACCAGCGCGTGCCTTGATGCGGCAGGCCAGCGTCTGATAGGGCAGCCAGTGATTGACCATATGGTCGAAGGCCTTATCGCCAGTCTTCACCTTGATGTGGCCGGTGAAATCACCCCAGAAGGACTTGGCCTCGGAAAGCGCGCCGTCAAAGCCCTTGGCTTTGGCAGCCGCAATGACGCTGCGCGCCTGTTCGATGCTTTCAGAATCGCCCAAGAGGAAGGTGATTGACGCTTCTTCGCCGGGCTGCAAGGTGATGTCGAAGGCCAGCGCCGCGCAGGGGTCGCCTTCCGGATCGATGGAGCCGGAGAGAGGCGAGCCCTTGGCCACGGCCTGTGGCATCTTGATATCGCCATGCCGACCGATGAATTCGCGGCGGCTGGAGGCAAAGCCCGACGCCGTTTCCACGGCGGTCAGGAAGGCGAAGCGTCCCGAATAGTCGATGCTATAGGGGTTGGTCGCCATCAGCGCCCCGGTTTCCGCGTCATGGGACGGCAGCACAAAGGCAGCCGTCTTCTGCGGATTGTTGCCGAGAATCCATTCGACATAACCGTAGCTGCGCAGACGACGAGCGCTATCGCCGGTATTGCGGATCGTAAGCCGGGTAAAGCGGACCGGCTCAACCTGATCGACTGTGACCGTCAGTTCGACGGCAAGTCCAGCAGCCTCGGTGGAGAACACCGAATAGCCAAGGCCGTGACGGGTCTCATAGACGACGTCCTGCCGGTTGCTGGCAGCAGAGATCGGGCTGACCACCTCACCGCTGTCGAGATCGGCCACATAGAAGGCCTCGCCGGTGCGGTTGGTAACGGCGTCGTTCGACCATGGCGTCAGCTGATAGTCGCGTGAATTGCGGCTCCAGGTGAAGCCCGAGCCTTCGGCTGCGATATGGAAGCCGAAATTGTCGTTGGAGATCACGTTGATCCACGGCTGCGGCGTCGATTGGCCGGGGCCAAGCCGCACCACATATTCGGCACCGTCGGCGGCAAAACCACCGTAACCGTTCCAGAATTCCAGATCGCTGCCATCAATGATTGGAGCAACAAGATCAGCACGGCCAGCCATGACTGGCACCGGCGGACACCAATCGGCGTCAATGGCATCCACACCGCGCGGTGCTGCAAACAGCTCGGCGGCATGCGTCACCTGATCGGTGATCTTGCCATTGCGGGCATGGAGCACGACGCGGGCTGCGGCAAGCACGGCATTCCAGCCGCTCTCGTCCATCAGGTCGCGGCGCACCGCAAACACATGCTGCTGGCCGCCTTCGGCCTGCTTGGTGCGCATGCCCTCAGCCAACTGTTCCAGAGCATGCTGCATATCCTGCGCATAGGATGCGGCCCGCTCGTTGAGGATCACCACATCGGTGACCACGCCGTGGCGTTGCAGATAATCCTGTGCGCTCAAAGCTTCGCGGACCACTTCGGTGTCCATCTCATCATTAATGCGCACCGCGAAGATCGGGTAGTCGCCGGAGATCGAGTTTGGCCACAGCGCCGATTGCGAGGCGAGACCGGCGCGCACGGTTTCCGGATCGGCCCGCAGATGCATGTCGGGATAGACCAGATAGCGACCAAGCTGCTGGAAGGCTGCCGCCTGCTGCGAGGTGATGCCGATATGGCGCATCTCGACCTGGGTACGGGTCCAGGCATGCAGCATTTCATGGTTGAACGCATCGGGATGACGATAGCGCTCGATGGCCACATCGACTTCCTGGCGGCTCGGGGCGGCAATGGTCCAATAGACCACGCTGACCTTTTTGCCGGCGGGAACGCGCAGCACGCGGCGGAAGCTGGCGATTGGATCGAGCGTAAACCCGTCGGAACCCGACAGAACCGCATTTGGATCGAAGGCCGCAGCCTCGGCCAAGGTGCGACCCCGACCGATGAACTTGTAGCGGTCAGTCTCGAATTCAGTATTGCGGCCCGGTCCCGATGTGTCGGAGACCAGGTGCGCCACGCAGATATCAGGATCGCTCGGCGAGCGCTTGTTGCGCTCGATGCGGATCACGTCACCCTTGCGGCCAAGCTCGGTTTTCACGAACATCCGCGAGAAGACCGGATGCGCATTGTCATTGTCGTCGCTCGACAGAACCGGCTCCATATAGGAGGTCACTTCGATGAAGCGATCCTCGGTGCCGGTATTGAGAAGGGTGACACGGCGGCCTTCGGCGTCATGTTCGGTGGCAACCACGCATTCGACAGTCGAGGTGATATCGCCGACGGTCTTGGTAAATTCGGCCTTGTCGTCGCTGAACACCACACGGGTCTTTTCCTCGGCGGCCCGGCGCGGGGCAGCGGTTGTTGACCACCATTCGCCCGACGCCGTATCGCGTAGGAAGATAAAGGTGCCGTTGCGGTCTTCGGTCGGATCGGCCTTCCAGCGGGAAACGGACAGGCCGTTCCAGCGGGAGAAGCCGGAGCCGGTAGCCGTCAGCATCACCGAATAATGGCCGTTCGACAGCAATACCAGTTCGCGGTCCTTGGAGAGCGGATCGGTAATGGTGCGGATTTCCGGACGCAGCAGGTCGGCCTGGCCCTTGCCGGGGGTCTGCGGCTCGTATTTGGCGCTCATCACAGGAATTTCGCGCGGTGCCTTTTCCTGCAACAGCAGTTCTGCCGCCTCGATCACCGGATCGGCGTGGAAGAGTTCGCGCAACAACCCGTTGAAGGTGACGTTGGCAATCGCCGCAATCGACATGCCATGATGGTGGGCATAGTAATTGTAGACGACTGCGCAGGTCTTGCCCTTCGGCACACGGGTCGGGGTAAAATCGACAGCGTCATGGAAACCATAGGCACCAAGCGCGCCAAGCGCCCGCAGCTTTTTCAGGTTTTCAGCCGCTGCCTTCGGATCATACTGGCTGGCGAGAATCGACGCATAAGGCGCGATAACCGCGTTCTGGCCGAGACCCCGTTTCAGGCCGAGAGTGGGCACGCCGAAATTGGTATATTGATAGGCGAGCGCATGGTC
Source organism: Gillisella vitis (assembly GCF_021559775.1). Lineage (GTDB taxonomy): Bacteria > Pseudomonadota > Alphaproteobacteria > Rhizobiales > Rhizobiaceae > Allorhizobium > Allorhizobium ampelinum. Next base: position 3,377,152 of record NZ_CP056047.1, read on the forward strand.
GCGGGCGTTGAAGGCCGCTTCCGAAATACCCCAGGGGATATTGAGGCGCTTGCCATGGTTCATCTGTTCCTTGACGATCAGGTTGTTCGTCTGGTTCAGAATACCGCCCTGCCGTTCCTGCATGACCAGCGGTGGCATCAGATATTCGAACATCGAACCGGACCAGGAGACCAGCGCGGCACGTGAGCCAATCGGCACGACCTGACGTCCCAGCTTGTACCAATGTTCGGTGGGCAGATCGCCCTTGGCAATGGCAAACAGCGAGGTCAGACGAGCTTCGGAGGCCAGAAGGTCGTAGCAGGCCTCGTCCAGTTCCATGGTTTCGACGCGATACCCGATGGAAAGCAGACGCCGTTCCTTGCGGAACAGGAAGGCGAAATCCATGGAAAACGCGAGGTCGCGGCTGCGGTCACGCAGGCTGGCCAAACGCTGGCGCAGCGGCTCGATATTGGACAGGTCGAAGGCGCTATCGGCGATATGGGATTCGCAGACCGCCACCAGTGCCTCACTCCAACGCAACAGGTCCGTGCTCTTGTCAGAGCGCAGCTCGTGGTGAAGATTGGCCGCCAGCTTCTGGATGTCACGCGCCAGAACCGCGAGGTTGATCACCCGGATCGAGGCGAATTCATGCTCGCGCTTGACCGAGGCCAGCGCATTGTTGAAGCCGATGATCCGCTCATAGAGGCGAGTGCGCAACGGGCGCACGGTCTTGCGGTCGTCAGGCAGTTCCTTCAGCGCTTCCATCAGGATGCCACCGACATCGCCGATGCCATCAAGGCTGCCCTGGAGATGGGCAGACGGGGCTTCAGCCCAATGGCGGCAGGCAGACGAAATCGCAATCAGATGGCCGGCAAGATTGCCGCTATCGACCGCCGAGATATAACGGTTGCCGAGCGATTTCAGCGTATCGGTATGATACCAGTTGTAAAGATGGCCCCGGAACTTGTCCATCTTCTCGACAGTGCCGATGGTCTGTTCCAGCTTTTCGATGGTCTGCTCGAAACCGAGCCAGCCGAAGTGACGGGCCGAGACAATCGACAACAGATAGACGCCGATATTGGTCGGCGAGGTACGCCGTGCCACCACTGGCTCCGGCGTTTCCTGGAAATTGTCCGGCGGCAGGAAATGTTCGCCGGCATTGGCGAAGGTCTCATAATAGCGCCAGGTGCGGCGCGCGATGCGGCGCAGTTCGATGACGGTTTCTTCCGGCACCAGCAACCGGTCTTCCGTCTCGGCGGACTGGCTGACATACCAGGCAACCAGCGGCGACAGCACCCACATCAGCGTGAAGGGCAGGCCGATCAACGCGCCGTAGCCAGCTTCATAGGCCGAAAGGCCGAAGGCGACGAGGGCGAGCGTCGGTGCATAACGCATCGTGCGGTAATAAGTCGGAATACTGCCTTGCGCCACCGACTGAATGCTGGCGGCAGTGCGCCATTCCAGCAGCAGCTTGCGGCTGACCAGCAGGCGATACATCGAGCGAACGATAGCATCGGCCATCATGCAGGCCATATCGGCGATGAAGACGATACGAAGTGCCACTTGCGCATTGGCACCGCGCAAATCGGCCCAGAGCGACTGGAAATGCGCGCTAGGCACGATATCCGTCTGACGTGGCACAAGCGCGTTGATCAGAGAGATTGTCGGCGCAACGAACAGCGAGAAGATCAACAGCAATTGCCAGATCAGCGTGTCGATCGGACTCATGGCGAACCAGCCGATGACAGACGCGGCGAACCAGGCAATCGGGGTCAGCGACCGGCGCAGGTTATCGACCATTTTCCAGCGGCCAAGCGAGGTAATACCGCGCTTCGGATCGAGGATATAGGGCAGCAACTGCCAGTCGCCCCGCGCCCAGCGATGCTGGCGGGAAATTTCCACTTCGTAGCGGGTCGGAAAATCCTCGACCAGTTCGACATCGGTCACCAGCGCGCAGCGGGCGAACGAGCCTTCGAGCAGGTCGTGGCTGAGAACCGTGTTCTCGTCGATCTGGCCCTTGATGGCCCGCTCGAAAGCATCGACGTGGTAAAGGCCCTTGCCGGTGAAGCTGCCTTCGCCGGTAATGTCCTGATAGACGTCAGAAACGGTAAAGACGTAAGGATCGAGACCGCGATTGATCGAAAACACTCGCTGGAACACCGAGGCGTCCTTGCCTGTGGTCAGCGAGGGGGTGACACGCGGCTGAAGAATCCCATACCCGCTGACCACACGACCGGTTTCCGGGTCATGCACAGGCCGATTGATAGGATGATACATCTTGCCGACCATCTTGGTCACGGCATCGCGCATCAACCGGGTGTCGGCGTCCAGCGTCATCACATATTGCACGCCATCCGGCACCGTATTGGCGCCCGGCAGGTAGGATGTATCCTTGTCGCCGCGCAACAGCAGGTTCAACTCATGCAGCTTACCCCGCTTGCGCTCCCAACCCATCCAGCAATCTTCCTGGGGATTGAACAGACGGCGGCGGTGCAGGAAATAGAAACGGGTCTTGCCGTCTTCGTTGTAGCGGGCGTTTAGCACAGCCATTTCCCGCTTGGCATATTCCAGCACTTCGAGATCGGCTTCGGTCTCTTCGACCTTGGCATCCGGCCAGTCGCTGAGCAGCGAAAAATACACTTCGCCACGCGGATTGGTGAGGTAATGGACTTCCAGATTGCGGACCAATTCATCGACATGGTCGCGCTTGGAGATCATGCAGGGAACGGCAACCAGCGTACGCGCATCGTCCGGAATGCCCTCCTTGAACTCATAGCCGACCAGACGGGCGGGCTTCAGAACAAAGGTGGACAGCGTGTTGAACAGGCCGGTCGCGCCTTCAGATGCCGGCAGGGCAAACAGCACGACGAGAATGGTGATCAGCGGCACCGATAGGCCAGCGTAAGAGAGGTACCAGGCAACGAGCGCCAGCGCCAATGCCGTCAGCGCCAGGACGGGCAGGGCGATGGCCAGCCAGTGCAACCGCTTGAAGCTGCGGGTGACGGCAATATGCGCCGGCACGCGATAACCGACCGCGCGTTCCAGCGCTTCCTTCTGCGCGCCCACCAATACACTGCCGACATTGGACGGCGCATCGGAGAGATCACCGGTCGATGCAGCGGCCTTCGACAGATCGATGGCGATCTGGGCTATTTCCAGCTCGCTCTTGTCGGAACGGCGGGCCAGCTTTTCAATCGTGTTGCGGTAGCTGTTGCGCGAACCGAAATCCAGCGCTTCGTAATCGCTGTGGCTGCGCAGAATCTTGTCAACATGGCTGACCTCTTCGACCCAGACCGACCATTCGGTATCGTCGATGGTGCGCAGCCCCTTGATGATGCTGCCCATGCTGACATTGCCGGACGAAAGCCGGTTATGCTCGGCGGCCATCGCCTCTTCGGTGGTGCGGCCATTGGCCTCCAACCGCTGCTCCAGCCAGCTGACGGCAACGGCGGATGTCTGCGAACCGTTGCGCAAGCGATACAGAAACTGGGTGGCGAATGTATTGTCGTCGGCGAGTGATTCCAGCTGCTTCAAATATTCGCGGCAGGCGGCTTCGTCGTTCAGCCGGACGATTTCGTCGGCGACTTCATTGGCTTTGCGCCGCATCTGCCTGGATTTTTCCACCCGGGTCGAAATGCGCCGCAGGTTTTCCACCAGCACGAAGCGCACCATGGACGGCAGCGCCCACAATTCGCCGATTTCAAGCGAATGCTCGGACTGATAGCCTTCCGCCAGCGCCGTCATGCTTTCGCGCGTCACCGTGGAATGGGTATGAGCTACATAGAGCCAGGCCAGCGCCATGACGCGGGGAATAATCCGGTCGCCAACCTTGACCGTCGGCAATTGCCGATAGAATTTCTTGGGAAAGTCGCGGCGAACTTCCTGGATCGCTTCTTCGATAATGTAGTGATTGTCCAGCAGCCATTCGGCAGCAGGCGTAATGGTCGCTCCCGCTTCGACATCGGCGGCAGTGGTGCGATAGACGCGCAGGATTTCCCGCTCGTTTTCCTTATGCCGGGCGAAGAAATCGAAATCGAAGAAACCCGGAAGCGTGCTCATCACCGAAGTGGCGAGAGCCCTGGATTTTTCCTGCAACTCATCGATTGTCAGATAGGTGGCCCGGATCGAATCGTTATGATCGATATTGCGGGTTTCTGTATCGCGTGGCGCTGTGGACGGCGTCATAGATGGGGACATGTTTTCGAATCTGTTACCAGCAAGAGTGAAATCTGCTGCATTGGGAGGATGCAGCACTTACATATGCGCAACGGGGCCTAGGGAAAGGCCCGCGGCTGCGGGAAAATCAATACGTCCATGACAGGCGCCTTAAAAAAAGGCTTCGTCAGGCCGGGTAATCCTTCAATCCGGCAAGAAGACGGGTGGAGATGCTCTAAACAGAGTTTCACGACGATAACCACTTCCTTTGCTTGGGCTCATCCATCTGCCGGTCCTTTGCAAATGATGTCTTCCCGGCAATTTTGTCGGCACGACTGTTCATCCTAGCCTTCCACCCTGCAATGCGCAGTTTGAACCGAAGCTGAACGGGTGTTAGGGTCTTCCTCTATAAATCCACGTAGGACTAATCCAAGACCCTCCGCCCGAGGTGGACTTTTCGAATCGGAAACAGACCATCCACATTTTAGGTTAACTATGTCTCTCTTTTTCTCCAATGCCATGAAAGATGTCGTCGAGATCAGGCGCTACCTCCATCAGCACCCGGAACTAGGGCTATCGGAGTTTCACACCTCCGATTATGTGGCTGGAAAACTGGAAGCCATGGGCTATGAGGTCACCAGGGGCTTGGCCCGCACCGGCATCGTCGCCACCTTGCGCAATGGCACCAGTCAGCGTTCCCTAGGACTACGCGCGGATTTCGATGCTCTGCCAATCACTGAAGAGACCGGCCTCGATTATGCCAGCCTCACTCCCGGCCTGATGCATGCCTGCGGCCATGACGGTCACACGGCGATGCTGCTCGGTGCGGCCGGTATTCTGGCCGAACGCCGCAATTTCGATGGCGTCGTGCATCTGATTTTCCAGCCGGCGGAAGAAAATTTCGGCGGCGCCCGGCTGATGATCGAAGACGGGTTGTTCGAGCGCTTCCCCTGCGATGCAGTGTTTGGCCTGCATAACGACCCCGGCATTGCATTCGGCCATTTCGCCTTCCGGGAAGGGCCGATCATGGCCTCGGTGGATGAATGCAAGATCACCGTGGTCGGTCGGGGCGGCCACGGTGCCGAGCCGCAAAGCACCAGCGATCCCATCGTTGCAGGTGCCAGCATTATCATGGCGCTGCAAACCATTGCCTCGCGCAATATCCACCCGCTCGATCCCGTCGTCGTCACCGTCGGGGCCTTTCATGCCGGTGCCGCCAGCAATGTGATACCGGAGCGGGCGGACATGGTCCTGACAATCCGCAGCTTCGACGATCATGTGCGCGATGAATTGGAAAGCCGCGTTCGGGCCATTGCCGAGGGGCAGGCGGCAAGCTACGGCATGACCGTGGAGATCGACTATGAGCGGGGCTATCCGGCCACCGTCAATCACAAGGCGGAAACCGATTACGTGCGCGATCTTGCCAGACGCTTTGCCGGCGAAGGCAAGGTTTTCGATATGCCGCGTCCGACCATGGGCGGCGAGGATTTCGCCTATATGCTCCAGGAAAAGCCCGGCACCTACTTCTTCCTCGGCACCAAACGCACCGAAAACGACCCGCCACTCCATCATCCGCGCTATGATTTTAATGACGATATCATCCCGACCGGCACGGCATTCTGGGTGGAACTGGTGGAAAGCCGCCTGAAGCTGGAATAGGGTATTCCAAGGATATTCAGAAACGCTCTGTTCAAGGCGATAATGCAGACAAACAAAAGGCGCGGCTCCCTGCGGAACCGCGCCGATCTTCAACAGATAGAATAATTGATTTATCAGGCCTTCACCGCGACCTTGTCGTCATCGTTCAACAGGCCGCTGGTGTGCAACAAGGCTGCAAAACGGCCACCCTTGGCGCTCAATTCGTCATAGCCACCCATTTCGACAATACGGCCATGGTCCAGGAACAGCACCTGGTCGGCTTCACGCACAGTCGATAGCCTGTGGGCAATGATAAAGGTCGTGCGGTTCTGGCGCAGCCGGTCGATAGCGGATTTTACCCGCTCTTCGGTCTCGACGTCGAGCGCACTGGTTGCCTCGTCCAGCACCAGGATCGGCGCATCCTTCAGGATGGCACGGGCAATGGCGATACGCTGCCGCTCGCCGCCCGACAGACGGTTGCCACGCTCACCGACATCGGTATCGAAGCCAGACAGACGGCTTTCGATGAAATCGGTGGCCGCAGCAGCCTCAGCCGCCTTGACGATATCCTCGTCCGTCGCATTTTCGCGCCCGATGCGGATGTTATCGGCAATCGACCGGTTGAGAATGCCAGCATCCTGAAACACAGTCGCAATCGAGTTGCGCAGCGACTGGCGGGTAATGGTGGAAATATCGGCGCCATCGATCAGGATCTGCCCCTGCTGCGGCTCATGCACCCGTTGCAGCAGGTTGATCAAGGTGGTCTTGCCGGCACCGGTCGGCCCGACGATGGCAATCGTCTGCCCAGCCTTGACCGTAAAGGAAACGTCCTTGACGCCCTGTGTCGTATTGGCAAAATCGAAGGAGACATGGCGGAATTCGACATCGCCGCGCACGCTCTGCAAGTCGCGATTGCCGACCGGCTCATCACGATCCTGCACGGAATCCTCCAGCACGTAGAAATCTTCAAGCTTGGCGCGCGCCTCGAAGATCTGCGTCGAAAACTGGCGCATCTGGTCGAGACGGGCGATCAGCAGATTGGCAAAGCCGATGAAGGCGATAACGTCGCCGACCCGCAACTCGCCGCTCTGCACCAGCATCGTGCCGATAATCAGGATGATCAGCATCGAAGCGGTAGAGGCGATGCGATTGAGGCCGCTGGCAATCGCCCACCAGTCCAGCACCGGATACTGAGCATCGAGCAGCTTGCTGGTAAAGGTCTTCAGCGCCGAGGTTTCGGCCTGGATACGGTTATAGCTATGCACCACCGAGACGTTGCTGATCGTGTCGCTGACATGGGAAAACACCGTGTGGTAGTGGCTCTCGACGGAGGCCTGACCATCCTTGGTCTTGTCCATCACCATCTTGCCGATCGCCACATAGATCAGACCAAGCACGATCAGCACCAGGGTCAGGCGTACATCCATGGAAAAGGCGGTCGGCACCAGCAACACGAGCGCCACTGCCGTGGCCAAATGGGTTCTCATGAATTCCAGCCAGAGGCCGAACAGCGTCTCGCTGGCGCGCAGCAGCGTATGCAGCGCATTGGACGTGCCGCGCTGGTGGTGCCAGGACAGCGGCATGGAAATGATCCGGCCAAAGGCTTCGGTCAGCAGGCTGGCCCGACGGCCATGCGCCAGCCGATCGGCTTCGCGGGCGACAAGCACGAAAGCAATGGTGTTGAATATGCCAAAGCCGCCCCAGAGGAACAGAATATCCTTGACTGGCTTGCCACTGGAAATTGCGTCAATGATCCAACCAAACAGGATCGGCTCGGCAATGGTGATCACCGCCAATATGATATTGGCTGCCACCACGATGCTTACCTTCAGACGGTAAGCGGCAAGATATTGCAAGGCTCGCCAGTAAATTTGTAACAGGGACATGGCGTCAGTTTCTCCTGATCGGCTTCGAATTGGCCGGTTGAGGCATCGTATCACGATATTTTAAGGAGACGAACCTGAACGCTGCCTATACAGACCCGCAGATGTTGTGCAAAGTCCGGTTTTGGAATTCTCTTTTTCACCATGCTTGCTATGGGTAAAATTTCAGGTAGCCGAATTAACAAACACATAAGCTTAACGTGTATTTTAAGAAATAGTGTTTGATAATAATTAGAGAATGTTAATGTTCAGTCTGGTGCTGGACCTAGGGGGTGCGTGTGAGTGTCAATCATCTCATACAGTTTTTGGCTGTATCTCAGGGATGCCGAAGTCGCGAGGAGCTGATCCTAGAATTGGAGAAACTCCTCGAATTTTATAAATTCGATTATTACGGCCTCGTGCGCAGTCCCAAACCTGACCAAAACCCCATGTCGCTGGTGCTTGCAGGACGCTGGCCGGAAAAATGGCCGCAGGTCTATATCACGAAAAAATTCGTGCTGATCGACCCTGCCATTCGCTATCTGGCGCAAGCGCAACGGCCGTTCCGTTGGAGCGAAACGCTGACGGCATTCAGCCAGGACCCACATTTCAAACGCATGCAGCGGATGATGATGGATGCCCAGCGCTTTGGTCTCGAGGAAGGCTATATCTTCCCCATCCACGGGCGGGGCGGATTGCTGGCCAACATGACCATTGGCGGACGACCGGTGGAACTGACCCCGATTGAGATCATGCTGTTCGACACGGTGGCGAAATGCGCCTTCTGGCGGCTGGCGGAAATCAATGGCGAAGACGAACTGCTGTCGATGGTGCAAAAAGTCGATGTGCGCCTGACCCGACGCGAGCTTGAAATTCTCAATTATCTCGGGGAGGGCATGACCTCGAACGAGATGAGCAAGTTGCTCGAGATTTCGAACCACACCGTCGATTGGTACGTCAACGAATTGCAGGATAAGTTGAACGCCAAGAACCGGCAACATATGGTAGCAATCGCTTATCGACTCGGCCTGATCAGCTGATATTTTCATCGTTCTGCTGACTTGCCTAAATTGCGCGATGTCTTGCAAACCGCTATGGATTCTCTTCGCAGGCGCACAATGAGCGCCTGATGAAGAGGAGGCCCATTTGTCTATTTCCAAGATCCTAGTTGCCAATCGCTCCGAAATCGCCATCCGCGTGTTTCGGGCTGCCAATGAACTCGGCATAAAAACGGTCGCCATCTGGGCTGAGGAGGACAAGCTCTCCCTGCATCGCTTCAAGGCGGACGAAAGCTATCAGGTCGGTCGCGGCCCGCATCTGAAGCGGGATCTCGGCCCGATCGAAAGCTATCTTTCCATTGAGGAAATCATCCGTGTCGCCAAACTGTCAGGCGCGGACGCCATCCATCCGGGCTATGGCCTTCTGTCCGAAAGTCCTGAATTTGTCGATGCCTGTAACGATGCAGGTCTGATTTTCATCGGCCCGACCTCCGATACGATGCGGCAATTGGGCAATAAGGTCGCCGCGCGCAATCTGGCGGTCGAAGTCGGCGTTCCCGTGGTGCCCGCCACCGAACCGCTGCCTGATGACATGGACACCGTGGCCAAAATGGCGGGCGAGATTGGCTATCCGCTGATGCTCAAGGCCTCCTGGGGCGGTGGCGGACGCGGCATGCGGGTGATCCGCTCCGAAAGCGATCTGGCCCGCGAAGTCACGGAGGCCAAGCGCGAGGCAAAGGCCGCCTTTGGCAAGGATGAAGTCTATCTGGAAAAGCTGGTGGAAAATGCCCGCCATGTCGAAAGCCAGATCCTCGGCGATACCCATGGCAATGCCGTGCATCTGTTTGAACGCGATTGCTCGGTGCAGCGCCGCAACCAGAAAGTCGTGGAACGGGCACCCGCCCCCTATCTTTCCGAGGAGCAGCGCCAGGAACTTGCCGCCTATTCGCTGAAAATTGCCAGAGCCACCGGCTATATCGGTGCCGGCACCGTCGAATATCTGATGGATGCCGATACTGGAAAATTCTACTTCATCGAGGTCAACCCGCGCATTCAGGTGGAGCATACCGTCACCGAAGTGGTGACCGGTATCGACATCGTCAAGGCGCAGATCCATATCCTGGAAGGCTTTGCGATCGGCACGCCGGAATCGGGTGTTCCCCGCCAAGAAGACATCCGCCTGCATGGCCATGCCCTGCAATGCCGGGTCACGACCGAGGACCCGGAGCATAATTTCATTCCCGATTACGGCCGCATCACCGCCTATCGCTCGGCGGCAGGTTTCGGCATCCGGCTCGATGGCGGCACCGCCTATACCGGCGCGATCATCACCCGTTTTTATGATCCGCTGTTGGTGAAAGTGACAGCTGCTGGCGCTTCGCCACAGGAAGCGATTAGCCGGATGGATCGGGCGCTGCGCGAATTCCGTATCCGCGGTGTCGCCACCAATCTCACCTTCCTCGAAGCGATCATCGGCCATCCGAAATTTCGCAACAATACCTATACGACACGCTTCATCGATACCACGCCGGAACTGTTCGCCCAGGTCAAGCGCCAGGACCGGGCAACCAAGCTGCTGACCTATCTGGCCGACGTCACCGTCAACGGCCACCCGGAAACCAAGGGCCGTCCCAAGCCCTCGGACAAGGCGGCAAAGCCAGTCATTCCCTATATCGATGCCGGTATCACCGATGGCACCAAGCAGAAGCTTGATGCGCTGGGGCCAAAGGGCTTTGCCGAGTGGATGCGCAACGAACCGCGTGTGCTGCTGACCGACACGACCATGCGCGACGGCCATCAATCGCTGCTGGCCACCCGGATGCGCACAAATGACATTGCCCGGATCGCCAGCGTCTACGCCCGCGCCCTGCCCAATCTACTCTCGCTGGAATGCTGGGGCGGCGCGACCTTTGACGTGTCCATGCGGTTCCTGACAGAAGATCCGTGGGAGAGGCTGGCACTGATCCGCGAAGGCGCACCCAACCTGCTGCTGCAAATGCTGCTACGCGGCGCAAACGGTGTCGGCTATACCAATTACCCCGACAATGTCGTCAAATATTTTGTCCGCCAAGCGGCAAAGGGCGGCATCGACCTGTTCCGGGTGTTCGATTGCCTGAACTGGGTCGATAATATGCGCGTCTCCATGGATGCCGTGCAGGAAGAAAACAAGCTGTGCGAGGCCGCAATCTGCTATACCGGCGATCTCCTGAACAGCGCCCGACCGAAATACGACCTGAAATATTATACGGCTCTCGCCGCCGAACTGGAAAAAGCAGGCGCCCATATCATTGCCGTCAAGGATATGGCCGGATTGCTCAAGCCCGCTGCCGCGAAAGTCTTGTTCAAGGCGTTGCGTGAGGCGACCAGCCTGCCGATCCATTTCCACACCCATGACACATCGGGTATTTCAGCCGCCACTGTGCTGGCAGCCATTGATGCCGGTGTTGATGCCGTGGATGCCGCCATGGATGCGCTGTCGGGCAATACGTCCCAGCCCTGCCTGGGCTCAATTGTCGAAGCCTTGGCCGGAACCGAGCGCGACCCGGGGCTCGACCCGGAATGGATCCGTCGCATTTCCTTCTATTGGGAAGCGGTGCGCGGCCAATATGCGGCCTTCGAAAGCGACCTCAAGGGACCAGCCTCAGAAGTCTATCTGCATGAAATGCCAGGCGGCCAGTTCACCAACCTGAAGGAACAGGCCCGTTCGCTGGGGCTGGAAACCCGCTGGCACGAGGTGGCGCAGACCTATGCAGACGTCAACCAGATGTTCGGTGACATCGTCAAAGTCACGCCGTCTTCCAAGGTGGTGGGCGACATGGCGCTGATGATGGTGGCGCAAGATCTGACGGTGGACGATGTCGAGAATCCGGATAAGGACATTGCCTTCCCCGATTCGGTCGTCTCGATGCTGAAGGGTGATCTCGGCCAACCACCCGGCGGCTGGCCACAGAGCTTGCAAAAGAAGGCATTGAAGGGCGAAAAGCCGTATACGGCTGTGCCGGGCTCACTTTTACCGCCCGCCGATCTCGATGCCGAACGCAAGACCATCGAGGACAAGCTGGAGCGCAGTGTCAGTGATTTCGAATTCGCGTCCTACCTGATGTATCCGAAGGTGTTCACCGATTTCGCCCTGGCCTCCGATACCTATGGCCCGGTCTCGGTCCTGCCGACCCATTCCTATTTCTACGGCATGGGCGATGGCGAGGAATTGTTTGCCGAAATCGAAAAAGGCAAGACACTTGTCATCGTCAATCAGGCAGCCAGTGCTCCCGATGCCCAGGGTCTGGTGACGATGTTTTTCGAGCTGAACGGTCAGCCGCGCCGTATCAAGGTGCCGGACCGCAGCCATGGAGCCTCCGGGGCCGCCGCCCGCCGCAAGGCGGAGGCCGCCAATGCCGCACATATCGGCGCACCGATGCCTGGTGTCATCTCGCGGGTCTTCGTCGCGGCCGGACAGGCCGTGAAAGCCGGAGACGTGCTGCTGTCCATCGAAGCGATGAAGATGGAAACCGCGCTGCATGCCGAACGCGATGGCAAGATTGCCGAAGTGCTGGTGAAAGCCGGTGACCAGATCGACGCCAAGGACCTGCTGATCGGCCTTGAGGCATAACAAACTACTGCATAATTCCTTAAATCAGAATCGATTTAAGGAGAAAATTATGTAGCAGATTCAAAGTATTACAGCGCCGTGCGTTTTATAAAACGCACGGCGCTGTAGAGAGGTGGCGCGCCCATCAGGATGCGCCGCCCTTATCTTGGAAACTTTTTCTTCGAAATTTTGCAGACGTTACGACCGGTCGGCCATTCCATCATCAACACTTTCCTCGATCCGTTCCATATCATCATCGGAGAGGCCGAAATGATGACCGATCTCATGGATCAGCACATGGGTGACGATATCGCCCAGCGTTTCTTCATTCTCAGCCCAATAATCGAGAATGGGGCGGCGATAGAGGGTGATCTTATTGGGCACCTCGCCGGTTTCCATGCTGAAACGCTCGGAAATGCCGCGCCCTTCGAACAGGCCCAACAGATCGAAAGGCGTTTCGAGGGCCATGTCTTCAAACACGTCGTCGGTGGGAAAATCGGCAATCTCGATGATCAGGTTTCCGGTCAGGTCCCGAAATTCCTTCGGTAAATTGCCGAAAGCTTCGATCGCCAGCGACTCGAACGTGCTGATTGTCGGCGCGTGTTTTTCGCGCCAGTCGTCGGATTGGTCTACCCGGGCCATGGGAACTCCTACTACAGCGCCGCGCAGGACTGACATCGCGCACCCGCCATAACACTCGAATGGACTGTGGAGGCCTGTCACCGACCGGCTCGAAGGTCAGGTAAGGGTCGTTCCGCAGTAAGATCCCCCATATAGTCTGTTTAATTGCACTTTACGAGTGCCATTCAAAACCCGGCCAGTTCCGCTTGAAAATGCGGAAAATATGAACTGCCATTGAAGCCGACAGTTTATATTTCTTATTCGTTCAAGACGAGAATGCGTGAGCATCTTGGCGACTTGGTGAAGAGGGCGGAGAGACCCCGCCCCCTTTGCAAAACCTAAGAAAAATAGTCTCAGGCGGATGCTTTGTTCTGCCGGTTGGCAATCAGGTCATCGACAACACCAGGATCGGCGAGCGTCGATGTGTCGCCGAGCGCACCAAAATCATCCTCGGCAATCTTGCGCAGGATGCGGCGCATGATCTTGCCGGAGCGGGTTTTCGGCAGGCCGGGAGCGAACTGAACCTTGTCGGGAGAGGCAATCGGGCCGATTTCGGAACGGACATGCTTGATCAACGTCTGGCGCAATTCCTCATTGCCCTCATGGCCCGCCATCAGTGTCACATAGCAATAGATGCCCTGACCCTTGATGCCATGCGGATAACCAACCACGGCGGCTTCCGAGACCAGATGATGCGAGACCAGTGCCGATTCCACCTCGGCAGTTCCCAGACGGTGGCCGGACACATTCAGCACGTCATCGACGCGACCGGTGATCCAGTAATAACCGTCCTCGTCACGACGGCAGCCGTCGCCGGTGAAATACTTGCCCTTATAGGTGGAAAAATAGGTCTGGACGAAGCGATTGTGGTCGCCGTAAATCGTCCGTGCCTGGCCCGGCCAGCTGTCGATCAGGCAGAGATTGCCATCGGCGGCCCCCTCCAGCACCTTGCCTTCATTGTCCACCAGCTCCGGCTTGACGCCGAAGAACGGCCGGGTCGCGGAACCGGGCTTGAGATCCGTGGCGCCGGGCAGGGGGCTAATGAGAATGCCACCGGTCTCGGTCTGCCACCAGGTATCGACAATCGGGCAGCGCTGATCGCCGACCACATTATAATACCATTCCCAGGCCTCGGGATTGATCGGCTCACCCACCGAGCCAAGCAGCCGCAGGCTGGAGCGCGAGGAACGCTTGACGAAATCGTCTCCGGCCCCCATCAGCGAGCGGATAGCGGTGGGCGCGGTATAGAAAATATTGACCTTGTGCTTGTCGATGATTTCCCAGAATCGTCCCTGATCAGGGAAATTGGGCACGCCCTCGAACATCAGTGTCGTGGCGCAATTGGCCAGCGGCCCATAGACGATGTAGGAATGGCCCGTCACCCAGCCCACATCCGCCGAGCACCAGAATATCTCGCCATCCTTGTAGTCGAACACATATTCGTGGGTCATCGCCGCATAGACGAGATAACCACCCGTCGTGTGCAGCACGCCCTTTGGCTTGCCGGTGGAGCCGGACGTGTAGAGAATGAACAGCGGATCTTCCGCCTTCATCTTCACCGGTGGGCAATCCGGCTTCACCTTGGCGATTTCCTGATGATACCAGAGATCGCGCCCCGGAGCCCAGCCAACCTTGCCGCCGGTACGGCGGACCACCAACACCTTGTTGACGATGACATACTGTTTTGCGGCAATGTCGATGGCGACATCGGTATTTTCCTTGAGGGCCACCGGCTTGCCACCGCGCACCCCCTCGTCGCAGGTGATCACGAAGGTCGATTCGCAATCGACGATCCGGCCAGCCAGCGCTTCAGGCGAAAACCCGCCAAACACCACCGAATGCACCGCACCGATGCGGGCGCAGGCCAGCATGGCATAGGTCGCCTCCGGAACCATCGGCATGTAGATGGTGACGCGGTCGCCCTTCTTGACACCATGCGCTTTCAGCACATTGGCAAGCCGGCAAACATTGTCATAAAGCTGGTTGTAGGTGATCCGCTTGTCGATATAGGGATTATCCCCTTCCCAGATGATCGCCGTGCGCTCACCGTGGGTTTTCAGGTGCCGGTCGATACAATTGTAGGAGACATTGGTCAGCCCGTCCTCGAACCATTTGATCGGCACCTTGCCTTTGAAACTGGTGTTCTTGGCTTTGGTATAGGGCTTGAACCAATCGATCCGCTTGCCGTGCTTGGACCAGAATTTCTCCGGCTCCTCAATGCTTTCCTCGTACCATTTCAGGTATTTGTCGTTATCGATCAAAGCCTGGGCCTTGGCGGCCTTTAAAACGGGATAGGTCTTCGCAGACATGAAATCCTCCTGATGTGACGCAGCCATGACAGGCTGCGGAGAGCTCCTCACCTCTCTCAACATGCGACCTGGCATGATGCGGTGCAGTGGCTCTGCATCATGATATAGGTGTCATACTGCCAATTCTTATCAGGTCGCCACATGGCGGCAATTAGACAAAGGTCATTTGTCTTTCAAAGAATTGCATTTCTGCGTCAACCGGCGTATATAGCCGGTGATTTCCCGGAAATTCTGGTTGTATCCACGGCTCGCGCCCGACGGCGCGTACCTACAGAAGGATTGTAATTGCATGGCCCAGACACTGCTTATGCCAAAGGCAACGGCCGTATGGCTCGTAGACAATACGGCGCTGTCATTCGAGCAGATCGCCCAGTTCTGCAAGCTGCACCCGCTTGAGGTAAAAGCCATTGCCGATGGCGAAGCCGCGCAAGGCATCAAGGGTCTTGATCCCATTGCCACCGGCCAGCTTTCCCGCGACGAGATCGCGCGCGGCGAAAAAGACATTGCCCACAAGTTGAAGATTTCCGAGCCGAAGGTGCGCGTGCCTGATTCGAAGCGCCGTGGCCCCCGCTATACGCCGGTCTCCAAGCGTCAGGACCGCCCGAACGCCATTCTCTGGCTGGTGCGCAATCATCCTGAGCTGAAGGATGCGCAGATTTCCCGGCTGGTCGGCACCACCAAGAGCACGATCGAGCAGATCCGCGACCGCAGCCACTGGAATTCGGCCAATCTCGCCCCAATGGACCCGGTGACGCTTGGCCTGTGCAGCCAGATCGATCTGGACATGGAAGTGGAAAAGGCCTCGAAGGGCCGGCCTCTGCCGACCGCTGCCGAGCTGGGCGCCACCCTGCAATCGGCTTCGCAGACCGAACATCTCGATTTCTACGCCCAGGAAGAGGAAAAGGAAATCGACGCCAATGCCGTGTTCAAGAAGCTGCAATCGCTGAAATCGACCACTCCCGAAGAAGAAGACGATCAGTATTGATCCTCAGCTTTCATTGTGGAAAATTCAAACCCCGGTGGCTCCGCCCCGGGGTTTTATTCTGCGGGTTTTATTGGTGAAATCACCAGCACTTACAGTCTGTTCAAGAATTGCTGCTGGCCTGGCGAAAATGGTGATTTCGAGAACCGGAACGGAGCGTACTTAAGGTACGTGAGTACCGGAAGCGGAGAAATTGCCATTTGCAGACGGCCAGCGGCGATTATTGAACGGGCTGTCAGCGATGGCCGAAAATCGCCGATCCAACCCGCACGCTGGTCGCGCCGAAAGCAATTGCGGTTTCGTAATCGCCGGACATGCCCATCGACAAGCGCGAAACGCCGCATTCCCCGGCAAGTTTTGCCAGAAGAGCGAAATGCGGACCAGGATTTTCCTCCGCAGGCGGAATGCACATCAAGCCCTCGATCTCCAGACCGAGTTCAGAGCGACAAAGATCAACAAAAGCCTTGGTTTCCTGCGGGGCAATACCCGCCTTTTGCGGCTCCAAGCCGGTATTGACCTGCACATAAAGCCGCAGCTGCCGGCCCTGCTTGACCATTTCCTCGGCCAGCGCGCGCGCGATCTTTTCCCGGTCCACCGTCTCAATCACATCGAACAGCGCCACGGCTTCCGCTGCCTTGTTGGATTGCAAAGGTCCGATCAAATGCAGCTCGATCCCAGGTGTTTCGGCTTTCAGCTCCGGCCATTTTCCTTGTGATTCCTGCACCCGGTTTTCACCAAACACCCGCTGGCCATGCAGGATGACCGGGCGGATCGCCTCCGCATCGAAGGTTTTGGAAACGGCGACCAGCGTCACCGCCTCCGGGGTCCGATCGGCTTCGTGGGCCGCAGCGGCGATCCGGGTCCGTACCTCATCCAGTCGTTCTTCAATGGTCATTGCCAGCAATCCGTATTTTGAAATTCCGCCTGTTTTCGCGGCACTGGCCGCGAAAGGCAAGAGCCTTGCAAGCGCATTATAGGCACCACAGCAAGGAATGCGTCCCAGGATGGCCCGATTCCGGCGCAAAACCTTGACGCTAGAGCTGTTTCATGGTGAAGGTCCACCCAAATTTTCAAGCAATCCGGACGTAGCATCCCATGAGTACAGAACGTTACAATCCGCGCGATGCGGAACCTCGTTGGCAGGAAAAATGGTCTGAGGCGAAAATCTTCGAGACCGACAACAACGATCCTCGCGAAAAATACTACGTACTTGAGATGTTCCCCTACCCGTCTGGCCGCATCCACATCGGCCATGTGCGCAATTATGCCATGGGCGATGTCGTGGCTCGCTACAAGCGTGCGCGCGGCTATAATGTCCTGCATCCGATGGGTTGGGATGCTTTCGGGATGCCGGCCGAAAACGCTGCCATGCAGAACAAGGTTCATCCCAAGGACTGGACCTATCAGAACATCGCCTCCATGCGCGCCCAGCTGAAATCCATGGGCCTGTCGCTGGACTGGTCGCGTGAATTCGCCACCTGCGATGTCGAATATTACCAACGCCAGCAATATCTCTTCCTCGACATGATGGAAAAGGGCCTGGTCTATCGCAAGCAGTCCAAGGTCAACTGGGACCCGGTCGATCAAACGGTTCTGGCCAATGAGCAGGTGATCGATGGCCGCGGCTGGCGCTCCGGCGCTTTGGTCGAGCAGCGCGAACTGACCCAATGGTTCTTCAAGATCACCGATTTCGCCCAGGATCTGCTGGACGCGCTGGACACGCTGGATCATTGGCCGGAAAAAGTTCGGCTGATGCAGAAGAACTGGATCGGTCGTTCCGAAGGCCTGGCCATTCGCTGGGAGATCGCCGCTGGCACCGGCCCGCAGGGCTTTACCGACGTGCAGGTCTATACGACGCGCCCTGACACGCTGTTCGGTGCAAGCTTCCTGGCAATCGCCGCTGATCACCCACTGGCCAAGGCGCTGTCCGAAACATCCAGCGACATTGCTGCCTTCTGCGACGAGTGCCGCAGGGCAGGGACCTCACTGGCTGCGCTGGAAACCGCCGAGAAAAAGGGCCTGGACACCGGCATCAAGGTCAAGCATCCGCTTGATCCCAGTTGGGAATTGCCGGTCTACATCGCCAATTTCGTGCTGATGGACTATGGCACGGGCGCGATCTTCGCCTGCCCGTCCGGAGACCAGCGCGATCTGGATTTCGCCCGGAAATACGGTTTGCCGGTCGTGCCGGTCGTCATGCCGAGAGATGGTGACGCTGCAAGCTTTACCGTCGGCGATACCGCCTATGACGGCGATGGCGTGATGATCAACTCCCGCTTTCTGGACGGTTTGACGACACAGGAAGCCTTTGATGTCGTCGCAGGCAAACTCACCGCTGCACAGCTCGGCAATGAACCTGTCGCAGAGCGCCGGGTGAATTTCCGCCTGCGCGACTGGGGCGTATCACGCCAGCGCTATTGGGGCTGCCCGATCCCGGTTATTCACTGTGATGACTGCGGTGTTGTTCCGGTTCCGAAACAGGATCTGCCGGTCAAGCTGCCGGATGACGTCACCTTCGACGTACCCGGCAACCCGCTGGATCGCCATCCAACCTGGCGCAACGTTTCGTGCCCGTGCTGTGGCAAGGCAGCCCGGCGTGAAACCGATACGATGGACACGTTTGTCGATTCCAGCTGGTATTACACCCGTTTCACGGCACCATGGGAAGATAAGCCGACCGACCCGGCTGTGGCCAATCATTGGCTGCCAGTCGATCAATATATCGGCGGCATTGAGCACGCGATCCTTCACCTGCTCTATTCCCGCTTCTTCACCCGCGCCATGCGCGAGACCGGCCATGTGGCCGTCAGCGAGCCTTTCAAGGGTCTGTTTACCCAAGGCATGGTCGTCCACGAGACCTACCGCCTTGGCAGTGGCGCGAATGGCCAATGGGTGGCACCTGCCGATATCCGTGTCGAGGATGTCGATGGCACACGCCGCGCCTTCCTTCTCTCCTCCGGCGAGGAAGTGACGATCGGCTCCGTCGAAAAAATGTCGAAGTCGAAAAAGAACGTCATCGACCCCGACGATATTCTGGGCTCCTACGGCGCAGATACCGCCCGCTTTTTCGTTTTGTCAGACTCGCCACCGGATCGTGACGTGATCTGGTCGGAAGCCGGTATCGAAGGCTCGCATCGCTTCGTCCAGCGGCTTTGGCGGCTGGTTTCCGAGGCTGCCGACGTGCTGAGAACGTCTGCATCGGCTCCGGCTAAGGATGGTGCGGGCAGGGCGGTTTCTCAAGCTGCCCACAAGACCCTGCAGGCTGTCGGTGCCGATCTGGACAAACTGGCCTTCAACAAGGCCGTGGCGCGGATTTACGAGTTGCTCAATGTGCTGGCAGCACCGCTGACGCAGGTGGCATCTGGAAACGCAGATACCAGCGTCGTCGCTGCGGTGCGCAACGCCACGGAAATACTGATCCAGATCATTGCGCCGATGATGCCGCATCTGGCCGAAGAATGCTGGGCGGTGCTGGGCCATTCCGGAATGGTGGCGCAAGCAGACTGGCCAGTTTTCCACGCTGAATTGGTGGCAGAAAACGAAGTGGTCATGCCGGTGCAAATCAACGGCAAGAAGAAGGCCGAATTGACAATCGGTCGCGATGCGGATCAGAATGCCGTCAGCCAAGCGGTGCTCGATCTGGATGCCGTCAAAGCCGCTCTTCAAGGGCAAACGCCTAAGAAAATCATTGTGGTTCCGCAGAGGATTGTGAACATTGTCGTCTGATTCACGCGTAAATCTATCCCGTCGCGCGGTTCTTGCCGCGTCCGTTGGTCTGCTTGGCGCCCTTGCGGGTTGCCAGGTCAGGCCGCTCTATGGGGAGGCTCTTGGCACCCGTAAGCTGATGGCCTCCATTGGCTTCTCTCCAGCAACGGACAGGGTGGGGCAGGAGGTTCGCAACCGATTGATCTTCCTCGCGGCGGGCGGGCAGGGCGAGCCGGCGCATCCTGAATATCTCGTCACCCTGGTCGTTCATACCGACACGACGGAAGTTCTGATCAACGAAAGTACCGACCGTGCGACAGCCGGTCGCGTGACAGTCAGCGCAGACTATACATTGAAGAAGGCAAGCGACCTTTCGGTTATGCGTATTGCCCATCGCCAGTCCGTCGCACTGGTTGATTTTCCGACCCAGGAGTTTGCCAAGCTTCGCGCTGTAAGAGATGCTGAAAATCGCGCTGCGCGGGAATTGGCAGAGTTGATCTCTGCAGATTTGGCTAGCCTGCTGGTTCGCAAATAATAAACGTGGGTTTTGCCAACACGAAGACCCCGGTATCTTTGATTGGGGTTGCCTAAAATCGCAATGGCACAGCGCTATAGGTTGTTTGGGATCACATCGAACCATACAATCTATAGACATCCCTCAATCCGCTTGTCTCTTTGGAAAACCGATTCTACTTTCACTGACAAACTCCAGGGCATCATGCGTTTAATCAAATGCATGATGCCCTATCACTTTAAATTTGCTGCACTGCCTGTCTGATACACGGTCAAGCGGAGAGACTTGAAGCCATGGTTGAAGTCAAGTCACACGAATTCGATGGCTTTCTGCAAAAATCAGTCCGCCACTACAAGATGTTTCTGGTCTATGGCCCGGATGTTGGCCTTGTGGCGGAACGCGCAGCGGCCCTTGCCAAATCGACTGGCGTTGCGCTTGACGATCCCTTCTCGGTCATTCGGCTGGATAGCAGCGACCTGCAGAGCGATCCGGGAAAACTATTGGATGAAATGAACGCCCTCGGTCTATTCGGCGGTGACAGGCTTGTCTGGATCCGTGGTATCGCCAATGAAAAGAGTGTGTTGGATGGGCTGCAAATTCTTGCGAAAGATCCGCCAGACTCCAGTTGTCTCATCTTGGAGGCTGGGGATCTCAAAAAGGGATCAGCGACCCGAAAAATAGCCGAGCCAGCCCGCAATATCGCAGTTATTCCCTGCTACCAGGACGATGCACGCGCCATCAATGCCTTGATTGACGCGGAATTCAGCGCCGCAGGAAAGAGACTGACGCCTGCGGCTCGTTCACTGCTCAGTGAAAGTCTAGGCGGTGACCGCCGCGCATCTCGCAACGAGATATCCAAGCTGCTGCTCTATTGTCTGCATGACGATCTCGTCGATGAAACCCATGTCGAGCAGATTATTGGCGATGCCAGCGCCGTTTCGACGGACGAAGCGGTAGATGCCGTGCTTGCTGGCAATTCCGACGCCCTCTTGCATGCCGTCCAGAAAATTGCCACCTCCAAAACACCCATATTCCTCGTTCTTCAGGGGTGCCTTCGACAGTTTCAGTTGCTGGACATTATGCGAAGTGAGATGGATGAAAAACGCCAACAGGCTGGCCAAGTCATGCAAACGCTTGGCCGTCAGATACATTTCAAGCGAAAGCCCCTGTTTGAAAAATCTTTAAAGAATTGGCCGTCCGACGCCCTTTCAGTCGAGATGCGCCGATTACAGGCCGCTATTCTCGCCAGCAGACGTCAGCCATCGTTAGAAGACAGCCTGTCGCTTCAAACCCTTCTGGCCATTACCCTGCAATCGGCCAGGAGAAGCCGCCAGTAACTTCTCCTGCTTGCCATTTCACGTTCGGGAAATGGCAAAGAATATTGTCTTCTGCTTTATTTGGAAGATAAACGGCAGCGCAAAAGTCCATTCAGAGGTTAGCGCGCCTCAAGCAACCGGCAAATTTCCTCGAGCTGCTCCAGGGTTTTGTAATTGATTCGAAGCTGGCCACCGCCACCTTTGTGATTGATCGATACATCCAACCCCAAACGATCCGACAGGCTTCTCTCCAATGCGACTGTATCAGAATCCTTTGCAGGCGCCACGTGCGGCTTTGGCTGGCCTTGGCCCTTGATGTCGTTTTGCGCCAGACGTTCAGCATCTCGGACCGACATGCCCTTGGACACGATCTGGCGGGCCAAGCTATTCGGGTCCGATGTCGAGACCAAAGCACGAGCATGACCGGCAGACAGAGAACCGTCTGCAAGCATATCGCGCACTGGATCAGGAAGCTTCAAAAGCC
Organism: Gillisella vitis; assembly: GCF_021559775.1. GTDB lineage: Bacteria > Pseudomonadota > Alphaproteobacteria > Rhizobiales > Rhizobiaceae > Allorhizobium > Allorhizobium ampelinum. The sequence continues at coordinate 3,399,304 of NZ_CP056047.1, forward strand.
GCAGGCTGTTGGCCACATGGCTGCGGCTCTTGCCGATAATCTCCCCGAGATCATTCTGGGTATATCCGTGTTCTGCAATCAGTTGTTCATATCCCATCGCCTCTTCGAGCGGATTGAGATCGGCACGTTGAACGTTTTCTACAATTGCCAATTCCAGAGCAGTGCGATCATCCACATCGCGAACGATGACAGGTATTTCCACCAGTCCCGCGAGCTGGGCTGCGCGCCAGCGACGTTCGCCAGCAATGATCTCGTAACGGCCCGTTGCAATCGTTCGCACCACGACTGGCTGCACAATGCCGTGCTGGCGAATGGAGCCGGCAAGTTCCTGAAGAACCGTTTCGTCAAAGTAACGACGAGGATTGCGTGGATTACGGGACACAAATTCAATCGGCACCATCCGGTCGGCGGAGACCACAGCTCTGCTTTCATCGACAGGAACAGGTTGATCCATTTCGCCAATCAAGGCGGCCAAACCACGACCAAGACGCCGTTTCGAAATATCGTCGTTCATCACGAACCTCTTCGTTCACTCTTCACGCTGGAATAGGCTTCCACTCGCCGCGTCTACATCATTCAAATCGCCAGAACCACACCCATAGGCGCGGGATAGACGATCTAAGCCGCGCGACGTTGCCGCTCCCTTTGGATAACTTCTGACGCCAATTGCAGATAAGCCTGGCTGCCTGCGCATTTCAGGTCATAAAGAATAGCCGGCTTGCCATAAGACGGTGCTTCCGAGACCCTGACATTGCGTGGAATGAGCGTGTGATAGACCTTTTCACCCAAATGGCTACGGACGTCTGTCACCACCTGCTGAGCGAGATTATTCCGGGAGTCGAACATTGTCAGAACAATGCCTTGGATATCCAAGGTGGGATTAACGTTGCGCCTGACCTGACCAATCGTCTCAAGCAATTGGCTAAGACCTTCCAGTGCAAAAAACTCACATTGCAGCGGCACCAGAATAGAATGCGCCGCAGCCATGGCGTTCATTGTCAGCAAATTAAAAGACGGAGGGCAATCGACCAGCACATAGGAATAGGCCAATCCATCCTGAGACTGCAAAGCAGCCTTTAAGCGAAACACCCGGTCAGCCTTCTGGGCGATTTCCATCTCAAGCCCTAGCAAATCGAGGGTGGAGGGTACAATCGACAGATTAGGCACCGCAGTATCGATAACCGTTTCGGAAACGCTATGGCTTCCAATCAATAAATCATAGGAGGACAATTTGCGGTCACGGCGGTCAATTCCCAAACCCGTGCTTGCATTGCCTTGGGGATCGAGATCGACAATCAATACTCTTTCGCCAATCGCAGCCAATGCGGTTGCTAGATTAATGGCGGTCGTCGTCTTGCCGACACCCCCTTTTTGATTGGCAATCGTTATGATCCGGTTCTTCTCGTAGGGCATGAGGTCACCTGACTGATCTTACTTTGATCGTGCAAGCCCGCTCACTTCCAGGATGACAGAGTCGGCTTCAAGCACGCTAGGATGTATTATCAGATCAAACGTCCATCGGTCACGCGCATTGTTAACTTCAGACTGGTAATCCCGACCTTTATGCAGGAGAAAATTAAGATCTTTGTTTTTTTCGGCCCAAGGAGAGGCATAAGAGAAAAGCAGATCGAGATCCGCAAGCGCGCGTGCCGAAATTAAATCGCAATGCGACAGACTTTTATGTGCCTCTTCGATTCGTACGGGATGAACCCTGCCTCGGGCGCCGGTTTCCATCAGAGCCGTGCGGAGGAAAGCTGCTTTTTTGTTATTGCTCTCGACCAAATCAACCCAGCCGTCGCTCTTTTCCGACAATAAAATCGCAGTAATGACGCCCGGAAATCCGCCACCACTTCCCAAGTCGATCCAGTGCTGTGGGTTCGGACGAAGCTTAAACAGCTGCGCGCTATCAATGACATGACGATGCCAGATCTGGTCTTTCGTTGAATTGGCAACAAGGTTGATGACCTTGGACCACTTGCCAAACAGATCGACGAAATGATCCAGTTTTTCGTATGTTTCACGTGAAACACGTAGACCGGTAAGCCGCTGAAAGAGACTCGCGGACATTGCATCAACCGACATGTCGCAACATACCCTTGTTTAAGAAAGCGATAAGCAGAGAAATGGCCGCGGGGGTCATGCCCTCGACCTTCGCCGCCTGAGAGAGATTTTCAGGACGGGTCTTTTCCAGTTTCTGCTTTAGCTCGTTGGATAGGCCCGATAGGGAAGCATAATCGAAATCCTTTGGAATCAGTCTATCTTCATCTCGTTTGGTTGCGGCAATATCGGCATTTTGTCGATCCATATAAACAGCATAGGTCGCGTGAATTTCAACAGCCTCCGCGACCTTACTATCCAAAGCAGAAAGTTCAGGCCAGAGCCGGGAGAGATCGGCAATCGAAATGTCGGGATAGGCCAATAGCTCAAGGGCAGTGCGCCGGCGCCCGTCCTGATTAACAGGGATGCCAACGGCAGCGGCTTCATTGGGTGTTAGTTTCCTCGTCTCAAGCATATTGATGGTGTCATCAATCTGATGCCTGTAGTCTTTAAACCGTTTTTCTTGGTCTGAGGCGATACATCCGAGCGCGATGCCAATAGGCGTCAAACGCATATCGGCATTATCTGCCCGAAGCGACAAACGAAACTCCGCACGCGAGGTGAACATCCTATAGGGTTCAGTCACGCCATGGCTGATCAAATCATCAATCATCACGCCAATATACGATTGAGCCCGGCTGAAATGAACTGCATCCTGGCCGCCTGCCATGCGTGCGGCATTCAATCCTGCCACCAGGCCTTGTGCCGCAGCTTCTTCGTAACCAGTGGTTCCATTGATCTGCCCAGCGAGATAAAGACCACTCAGGCGTTTCAACTCGAGGCTCGCCGACAATTCCCGCGGGTCTATGTGGTCATATTCGATTGCATAAGCGCACTGGAGAATCGTGACGTTTTCCAAGCCGGGCAGAGTTCTCATGAACTCTCTCTGCACGGACTCCGGCAAAGAAGTTGATATTCCATTTGGATAGACCGTATGGTCATCCAGGCCCTCCGGCTCCAGGAAAACCTGATGGCCATCCCTATCTCCAAACCGGCTGATCTTATCCTCAATCGAAGGACAGTAGCGTGGGCCGACACCTTCGATCTGCCCAGAATACATGGCAGAGAGATGAATATTATCTCGAATGATTGTGTGGGTTGCGGCAGTGGTGCGGGTGATTCCACATTCGATCTGCGGATTGGTAATCCGATCGGTCATGAACGAGAACGGGACTGGTTGCTCATCAGCCGCCTGCATTTCGAGCTGTGCCCAGTCAATAGTTCTGCCATCCAATCTGGCCGGAGTTCCGGTTTTCAACCGACCCAGCCTCAGGCCCAACCGCCCCAATGTCGCGCTCAAACCGAGCGAAGGGGCTTCGCCAACACGTCCGGCCGGAATTTTTGTCTGTCCAATATGGATGAGACCACGCAAAAAAGTACCGGAGGTCAATATCACTGACGCGCTGGACAGGCTTTGCCCGTCTGCCAAAATAACCCCTTTAACCGTGCCATTTTCGACATCAAGATCGAACACATCCCCTTCGATGATCTCGAGCTGCGGATGATTGAAGAGAACATTTTGTACGGCTTGGCGGTAAAGTTTTCGGTCAGCTTGAGTTCTCGGCCCTCGTACCGCCGGTCCTTTCTTACGGTTAAGCAACCGGAACTGAATTCCTGCGGCATCAGCACACCTGCCCATGAGTCCGCCGAGCGCATCAATTTCCCGGACTAGGTGCCCTTTGCCCAAACCGCCAATGGCCGGATTACAAGACATAACACCGATCGTATCGCGCCGATGCGTCACTAGGCATGTTCGCGCACCAAGCCGCGCGCTCGCATAGGCAGCTTCACTGCCCGCATGCCCACCGCCAATCACAATCACATCAAATCGCCGCGGCATCATTTTCATCTCGACCACCAGTGTTTCACGTGAATCATTTTCCGACACAAAATTCCGAAAAGATTTTGCCCAAAAGCGTTTCGGTATCGATACGCCCAACCAGGCGACCCAGCGAGTCACTGGCCAAACGCAGGAAATCCGCCCTGATTTCCAAGCTCAGTCGCCCATCCGAGGCCTGATCAATGAAAGAAACTGCATTTCGCAGGCATTCAATATGTCGCAAGCGACTTGGGATCACTGATTCATTCTGACCAAACCGTTTCCGAATCGAATCAAGAATTACGCTTCGGACCCTATCCACATCGTCTGCAACGTAAGTCGAAATGACGAGATCTCGTCCAATCTCATCACTTGCCGACACAAGATCAAGTTTTGTGCCTATGGTGATAAACGGAACCGAAACAATATTAATTGTGTGGCCTGGAGATGAAACGTCATCAAGCAACAAAACGAGATCGGCTTCTTCAACCTTGCGCAATGCTCGCCGTATGCCTTCCTGTTCGATGACCTCTTCGGTCTCTCGAATACCGGCGGTGTCATACAGGCGAACAACATATCCTTCAAGGTCTATATCACATTGCAGAATGTCCCGTGTCGTCCCGGCATAATGAGTAACGATCGCTACATCCCGACCGGCAAGCGCATTGATGAGGCTCGACTTGCCAGCGTTAGGAGGCCCAGCAATCACAACATTGAAACCGTCACGAATGATCTCACCTCGCCGGTCATCGACAACAGCCGCTGAAATCTGCGTGCGGAGGTCTGTAACGGTATCCCAAACCTGGTCTGACACCGAGCCGGGAATATCGCCTTCATCAGCAAAATCCAACTCAGCCTCAATCATCGCGCGGCCATAGATCAATTTCTCACGCCAGCTCTCATAGATACCGGTCGCGTGACCGCTGGCTTGGGCTAGAGCTTGACGCCGCTGCATTTCTGTTTCCGCTGCCAGCAGATCGGCTAGGCCTTCAATTTCGACCAAGTCCAGCTTGCCGTTTTCAAAAGCCCGTCTCGAAAACTCTCCAGGTTCTGCAAGCCGGCAACCGGAGAACGAGGCCAGTGTCGAAAGCAAAGCACTTACCACGGCACGACTTCCATGCACATGCAGTTCCCCGCAATCCTCCCCAGTAAACGAGGAGGGGCCGGAGAAGAAAAGGACCAGTCCGCGGTCAATCACCAGTCCATCACGGTGCCGAATCGATCGTAACGTGGCCTGGCGTGGCGCAGGAACCATCCCACAGAGTTCTGTTAGAACGGCTTGGACATCAGGACCCGATAACCGAATGACGGCTACACCACTCGGAAGCGATCCGGTCGAGAGGGCAAAAATAGTATCGCCTGCCATTGCTTGAACTCACTCCTTGAACGCGCAACCTGCATTGTGCTTGGACACGCCAAAACCTTCATAATCAACAGTGTGCCTCAAATGCAAAACCCCCGACCTTACGGTCGGAGGTTGAAACTATGAATCCGACTTAAGAAAGCGAGAGCGATCAGGTATTCATCGATTCGAAGAAGTCGCCATTGGTCTTCGTCTGTTTCAATTTGTCGATCAGGAATTCGATAGCGTCGGTTGTTCCCATTGGAGCAAGAATCCGGCGAAGAACAAAGATCTTCTGCAGATCCTGACGCGGCACAAGCAGGTCTTCTTTGCGCGTTCCGGATTTCAGAATATCCATGGACGGGAAGATACGCTTGTCGGCAACCTTGCGGTCAAGCACAATTTCGGAATTGCCGGTGCCTTTGAACTCTTCAAAGATCACTTCGTCCATACGGCTGCCGGTATCGATCAATGCCGTTGCAATAATAGTCAGCGAACCGCCTTCTTCGATATTACGCGCTGCGCCAAAGAAGCGCTTGGGGCGTTGCAGCGCATTGGCATCTACACCACCCGTCAGGACCTTGCCAGAAGACGGAACGACGGTGTTATAGGCACGGCCAAGGCGGGTAATGGAATCGAGCAGGATGACGACGTCACGACCGTGCTCAACCAACCGCTTGGCCTTCTCAATGACCATTTCCGCGACCTGAACGTGGCGCACGGCCGGTTCGTCAAAGGTCGATGAAACGACTTCGCCCCGCACGGAGCGCTGCATATCCGTCACTTCTTCAGGACGTTCATCGATCAGAAGAACGATCAGATAGCATTCCGGATGGTTAGCGGTAATGGAATGAGCGATATTCTGGAGCAGGACGGTTTTACCAGTCCGCGGCGGCGCGACGATCAAACCGCGCTGGCCTTTGCCAAGCGGCGCAACCAGATCGATGACCCGGGACGAAAGGTCCTTGGAAGTTGGAATCTCCAGTTCCATCTTGAACCGCTCATTCGGGTAGAGCGGCGTCAGGTTATCGAAGTGGACCTTATGGCGGATCTTTTCCGGATCCTCGAAATTGATCGTATTGACTTTCAGCAGCGCGAAATAGCGCTCGCCTTCCTTGGGTCCGCGGATCGGTCCTTCGACGGTATCGCCGGTCTTCAGCGAAAACCGACGGATCTGCGACGGCGAAATGTAGATGTCGTCCGGACCCGGCAAATAGTTGGCATTGGCCGAACGCATGAACCCGAAACCATCCTGCAGGACTTCGACAACGCCTTCACCAATGATTTCGACATCCTGGCTGGCCAGCATTTTCAAAATGGCAAACATCAATTCCTGTTTGCGCATCGTGCTGGCATTTTCGACCTCAAGCGATTCCGCAAAGGCCAGCAGATCGGTTGGCGATTTGCTCTTGAGTTCTTGTAGCTTCATTTCAGCCATGAAGGGGACCATAATTTAAAACTGTTGGGGAAGGCGTGCGGGGGATAAATTCGGTTCTGCCAGCGAAACCGGCGAATACGAGAAATGCATGCCATGAAGAGGGGTAGCGGGAAAATAGCGATTCATAGGGCGCGCCGCAAGAGGCGGCAGAAATTTCATTCACATTTCGGTCAACTTGTCAGTGAGAACCTTGCTTTAGAAGGGTTTTACAATGACCAGAATGACAATCACAATCATCAGGACTGTCGGGATTTCATTGAAAGCCCGCCAAAATCGCGGGGTTTTCAGATAATTGCCTTTGGCAAAGGATTTCGTGGCCATGCCGAGATATTCGTTAGCGAGGGTGAGACAAACAACCGCAGCTAGTTTTGCGTGCAGCCATCCGCCTTGGAATCCAAAAACCGACCAGGCGAGATAAAGACCCAGAATCCAGGACAGGGCCATGGCAGGACGCATGATCACATTCATCAGGCGACGCTCCATAACCGCAAATGTCTCGGCTTGGAGCGATCCCTTCGGGGCATCGAAATGGTAGATCAGCAGCCGCGGCATATAGAGCAGACCCGCCATCCAGGAGATGATCGCGATGACATGCAAGGCCTTTATCCAGAGATAGGATTGATCGGGACCAGCCCAAAACAAGGCAATCACGATCAGGCAAAAAATGGCAAGGGCCACCAAGGCCCGCAGGCGTGCGGTCTTCCCAGCTGTTTCTCCGCTTTGCCTGCCACTCATCTCATTGCACCTTTTGCCTGACATGCTGCACCAGCTCTCGCACCGTTTCCGGATCGGCTTGTGGGGTAATCCCATGGCCCAGATTGAAGATCAGCGGACCGGTCCCGAGCCGATCCAGGATCCGGTCTATGCCATCACGCATCGCCTGACCACCGGCAACCGCCAGCATCGGATCGAGATTACCCTGAACAGGTCCGTCTTTTTGCAACTCGGCGGCAAAAGACAAAGGCACACTCCAATCCAGCCCAATTGCATCAGCTCCGGTCCGGCGACGGTAATCCTTCAGGAGTGTTCCAGCCCCTTTCGCAAAACTGATGATTTTCGCGTCGGGACGGCTGAGACGCAGTTTGTCGATGATCCGTTTGACCGGCTTGACACAAAAATCTGCAAATTCCTCTTCGCCCAGAACCCCAGCCCAGGAATCAAAGATTTGCACCGCATCTGCACCAGCATCGATCTGGGCCTGCAAATATTCGGCAGAAAGATCAGCGAGGTGATCTAGAAGCCGCAGGAAAGCCTGGCGATGACGATAGGCAAACAGCCGGGCCGGGGCCTGGTCGGGTGTGCCATGCCCGGCGATCATATAGGTTGCCACAGTCCAGGGGGCACCACAAAATCCAAGCAGAGTGGTTTCATCCGGCAATGTCTGGCGCAATCGCGACACTGTTTCGATCACCGGGTTCAGATGCGGGAAAACCGATTGTTCGGGTAAAGCCAGAATCTCATCGGCGGTGATCGGCGTCATTTCAGGGCCTTTGCCTTCGGTGAAGGTGACGTTTCGATTCAGGGCATCGGGAATGACGAGAATGTCGGAAAACAGAATGGCAGCATCGAATGCGTAACGGCGGATTGGCTGGAGCGTGACTTCCGTCGCCAGTTCGGGTGAATAACAGAGATCGAGGAAACTTCCGGCCTGTGCCCGCGTTTGACGATATTCGGGAAGATAGCGGCCAGCCTGACGCATCAGCCAGATTGGCGGTGGTGAAAGGCTCTGGCCTTCAAGCACTTTCAGGACTTTACGGTTTTCAGCGCTCAAAGTCATGCCTTTCAAATTATAAAAAGAGAGATCTTTCTTTTTTCTATTTCTAAGAGTCTGTGAGTAGCAAGGGTTAAAGAGAATGCACAGATTAACGATGTTTTAAGGCGGGAAGGCCTGCGGTGGGGAGTGAACGATGGGGAATTTGGATAATTGTACCGACATATCATAAAAAGCCAATTATAATCAGAATGATAAGGTCAGCATAAAGAATAGCTCGGCCTGTGGATAGAGTGGGGATTTTGGCTGAACAGATAAAAAACGGCCACCTTATGCACAGGGCCTGTGAAAACCACGCTGAACGGGTTAGTGCTGTGGAAAAACCGGCTGATATCCCCAGGGCGAAACGCCGGGGGGAAAGTGAGGCTGATTTCTACAGGTCTATCAACAGCAGGGTCAGGATAGCGTGGAGAACAGAAAAAACTTCTTTCATCTGCACCTCATTTCTGACTCAACGGGAGAAACACTGATCTCGGCTGGACGGGCAGCAGCGGTTCAGTTTCCGCATTCCAATCCGATCGAGCATGTCTATCCGCTGGTGCGCAACCGCCGGCAGGCGGATGCCGTGCTCCAATCAATCGATAAGGAACCCGGCATCGTGCTTTACACCATTGTCGATCCGGAGCTGGCGGACTTTATTGATCGGCGTTGTATCGAGATCGGTGTACCCAGCGTTAACGTGCTTGAGCCTGTTATCGGGACGTTTCAGGCCTATCTTGGTCCACTGGCGCGTCGGCGCGTCGGCGCCCAGCATGTGATGAATGCCGATTATTTTGCGCGTATTGAGGCGCTGAATTACACGATGGATCACGATGATGGCCAGATGGCCGAGGATTACGATCAGGCCGACGTCGTTCTGGTAGGGATCAGTCGTACGTCGAAAACCCCGACCAGCATCTATCTTGCCAATCGTGGGATTAAGACCGCCAATATTCCCATCGTGCCAGATTCGCCCTTACCGGAATCGCTGCTCGCTGCAAAAGGGCCATTGATCGTTGGATTGATCGCGACGTCTGATCGAATTTCACAAGTTCGCGGCCATCGTGAATTGGGGACTGTCAGTGGTTTCGATCCAAGCGATTATACGGACAGGGCGAGCATTGCGGAAGAATTGAAATATGCCCGTTCGCTGTGTGCCCGTCACAATTGGCCGGTGATCGATGTGACGCGGCGATCAATTGAAGAGACAGCGGCGGCAATCATTGCGCTGCGTGCCAAGCCGCGCTAATGCCGGATGGTTTATTAAAGTTGAGGTAATCATGATAATTCCCGTTATTCTTGCATCGACCAGCCCTTTCCGCCGGCAATTGCTGGAGCAGGCTGGTTTGCGCTTCACGGCCATGGCACCGGATCTCGATGAGCGCGAAATCGAAGGTCGGGCCGAACATCAGCACGTGTCGCCGCAAGAGCTGGCTCAGGTGCTTTCCTGCGAAAAGGCTTTAGCCGTGAGCCGACAGGCGCCGGATGGTGTTGTGATCGGCGGCGATCAGGTTTTGGCTCTGGGCGAACGGATCTATCATAAACCGAAGGATATCAGCTCCGCTCGTGACCAATTGCTCAGCCTGCGGGGTGAAACCCATGTGCTTTATAGCGCGTTGGCGCTGGCGAAACAGGGTGAGGTGATCTGGCGCCATGTCTCCCAGGCTCGGATGACGATGCGGATGTTCAGTGAGACGTTTCTGGACGATTATCTCGATCGGGCAGGCGGGGCGATCCTGAAAAGCGTTGGTGGCTACCAGATCGATGGCTTGGGCGTGCAGTTGTTTTCGGATATCGTCGGGGACTATTTTACCATTGTCGGCGTGCCGCTCTTGCCTTTGATGGAGAAACTACGCGAATTGGATATTGTGCATGCATGATTCACGTGAAACATTTCTGACGGGCGCCTTTGTTGCCGGCTATCCAATCAAGCATTCACGGTCGCCGATCATTCACAGCTATTGGCTTCAACAGCACGGTCTCATCGGTGGCTATGATAAACTGGAGATCGACCCTGCAGACATCGCGGATTTCTTCGCCCGAATGAAGTCAGGCAAGACACGCTATCGGGGTGGTAACATTACCATTCCGCATAAAGAAGCGGCTTTTCAGATAGCAGATGTCCCCGACATGGTGGCAAGGCAACTTGGGGCGGCTAATACGCTTTGGCTTGAAAATGGGCTTATTCACGCCACCAATACCGATGTTTACGGTTTTCTGGCCAATCTGGACCAAGGCCATGCCGGCTGGGACAAGGCGCGTAAGGCTGTGGTGCTGGGGGCGGGTGGTGCCAGTCGGGCGATCATTCAGGGTTTACTGGATCGGGGACTGCAGCATGTTCATGTTGTCAATCGGACCCTGGCGCGAGCGCAGGACCTGGCGGATCATTTTGGTGCGGCCGTCCATGCACATGGAAGAGAGCAACTGCAGGAGGTTTTGCAGGGCGCGGACCTCTTGGTCAACACCACGTCTCTTGGCATGAATGGTGAAGATGTTCCACAGATTGACTGGGAGAGGCTGTCACCCGGCGCTTTGGTAACGGATATCGTCTACACGCCGCTGGAAACTGGCTTGTTGCGGCAGGCGAGGGCGGCAGGCTTTGCCACTGTGGATGGTCTTGGCATGCTTTTGCATCAGGCCGTACCTGGATTTGAAAAATGGTTCGGCGTCCGCCCACAGGTCACGGATGATTTGCGGCAATTGTTGATTGCCGATCTGGAGAAGCAGCGATGATCCGCATCGGCCTCACGGGCTCTATTGGCATGGGCAAGACAACGACGGCAGATTTTTTTCGCCAGGAAGGTGTGCCGGTTTATGATGCGGATGCGGCGGTGCATGACTTGTACCGGGGCGATGCTGTTGCTCCGATCGGCGCGGTGTTTCCCGAAGCGGTTATTTCTGGAGTCGTAGATCGGGAAATTCTCAGTCGGACTCTGGCTCAGAATCCGGGTAAACTTAAACAACTCGAGGCAATTGTTCACCCGCTGGTGCGCGACAAGCAACAGGACTTTCTGGAAGATCAGGAATTGGCGGGCGCCGATCTGGTTGTTTTCGATATTCCGCTGCTGTTTGAAACCGGCGGAGAAAAACGGCTTGATAAGGTCGTTGTCGTCAGTTGTGATGCCGATACACAAAGGCGTAGGGTTCTGGCGCGACCAGGCTGGAGCGAAGAAAAGCTGGCACTGGTTTTGTCGCGGCAGATGCCGGATGCCGAAAAGCGCGCTCGCGCCGATTTTGTGATCGAAACCGGACAAGGCCTCCAAGTGGCACAGACACAGGTGAAGGCCATCGTTTCTACGTTGCGCGGTCAAACCTGAAATCGAACCGCCAGAGTTTTTCTGGGAACATGGAAAATGGCGTGGCGTCGGAATAGTGATCTGCCAGCAGCCAAAACCTGACAATGGAGCAATAATGCGGGAAATCGTTTTCGATACGGAAACCACCGGACTGGAAAGCAAGCTGGACCGGGTGATTGAAATCGGTGGCATCGAATTGTTCAATCATTTCCCGACCGGTCGCAGTTTTCACGTCTATATCAATCCTGCCGACCGGGCCATTCACCCGGATGCCTTGGCGGTTCACGGCATTACACCTGAGTTTTTGAAGGACAAGCCGGTCTTCGCCGATATCGTCGAGGATCTGGTCGCTTTTTTCGATGGCGCAAAATGGGTGGCGCATAATGCCACATTCGACATGGGATTTATCAATGCCGAGTTTGAGCGGTTGGGTCGTCCGCTGGTCGGGCCGGAGCATGTCGTTGATACCTTGTCTCTGGCGCGGCGCAAACACCCGATGGGTCCAAACTCGCTCGATGCACTTTGCCGACGCTATGGTATCGACAATTCTCATCGCACCAAGCATGGCGCCTTGCTCGATTCCGAACTTCTGGCTGAAGTCTATATCGAAATGCTGGGCGGCCGCCAGGCGACCTTCGGTCTTGAGCAGTCTGGAAACAGCGACAAGCGATCCCGCACTCAGGATAGCAATGTGACGGTGGATATTGCCGCCCGTCCGAAAACACTGGCGTCGCGTCTAACCGAGGCCGAACAGGAGCGCCATGCAGCCCTGGTCAAGCGGCTCGGCCAGAAAGCGATCTGGGCGCATTACAATCAAGGCGAATAACAGCCATCGCCTTCGATAAAAAAAAGCCCGGATCGACCGGGCTTTTTTGTGGTGAGATAAAGAGCTGATCGCACAAGGATCAGTTGACCCGACCTTGCTCCTCGGCAAAGCGCTGGGCAAACATCTGGGCAAAATCGATCGGATCGATCATCAACGGCGGGAAACCGCCATTGCGTGTAGCATCGGCGATGATTTGGCGTGCAAACGGGAAGAGCAGGCGCGGGCATTCGATGAACAGCACCGGCAGCATATGTTCCTGCGGGAACCCGGTGATGCGGAAGACGCCGCCATAAACCAGTTCGGCTGCAAAAACCACTTTATCGTCATCACGCGCTTCGGCGGTCAGCGACAGGACCACGTCGAAATCATTATCCGACAGCGGGTTGGCGTTGACATTGACGTTGATATTGATCGAAGGGGCCTTGTCCCGGGCCTGGAGCGAGCGCGGTGCACCCGGATTTTCGAAGGACAGATCCTTGATATATTGTGCAAGGATATTCAGGGACGGGCTTTCCGCCCCATTGCTGTTTTCATTGGCCATTGGGGTTCCTCAAGGCTTTTATGGTTCGAGGCCATCTATCATTTCAAGGTGGGCCTTACAAGCCTTTCGCCCCTGGCGCTTACCCATTGGCACTCATCCCTTGCCCTCATCCCCTGGCAACCGGGTCCAGGGAGAGGAGCCGTTGGGATTGTGTCTTTGATAATCCTTTTCATCGAGATCGATGATGTCCTCCGCTTTTGCCGGGCCTGGTCCTGATGACGACGGTCCGCCTGGCCGCTGTTGCCAGCCAGGTCCCCGCCCGCCGCGCTGCACGAAGACAAGTCTTGGGCTGATGATCTTCCAAAGCGCAGAGCGCACCATTGGCACCAGGAGCAGCAGGCCAAGAATATCCGTGATGAAGCCCGGCAATATCAGCAATAGTCCGCCGAACATCTGTGCCGTGCCACTCAGGACGCCTTTGGCCGCTCGTTCCGGATCGCCCGAACGTGGACGGCGCAGGCGCTGGGCGAGGCTGATCCCCTGGCTGCGGAGCACCAGGAGGCCGAGCAGACTGGAGCCGACCACCAGCGCCAGCGTGGGCAGAACACCCAGCCATTGCCCGACCAGGACAAAGCCGGCGATCTCCATCAAAGGCAGTAGCAACAGGAAAAGGGCGGTCAGTCGCATTTGGTTTCCTTTAAACGATTATCGTGTGAACCTAAAGAAGTGGCATCGGCTATTTGAATGCAGCATCCAGGCAGACTATATGGAGTGAGAAAGCTTCAAATTAAACAGCGGTGCGGTGGCAATGGGTTCTAATGATTTTGTGACTCTCTTCTTTCTGGTGGCTGCGGTCCTGATTTTCTGGCAGCTGCGTAGCGTATTGGGACGTCGCACGGGCAATGAAAAGCCACCGAAAGATCCTTTCGCTGGACGGCCGGGTGCCGCATCGCCGGAAGCGGAAGATGCACGGGTCGTGACTTTGCCGCGCCGCGATGAGGCCGATGGCGAGGAACGCCAGACGGCGATCGACGCCTATGCCCCGGCTGGCACCCCGCTGAACCAGCAATTGCGCCAGATCGTGGAGGTTGATCCGAGTTTCGTGCCGAAGGAATTCCTCAACGGTGCGCGCATGGCCTACGAAATGATCGTCACAGCCTTTGCAGCTGGCGACAGGAAGAGTTTGAAGGATCTGCTGTCGCGTGAAGTCTATGACGGTTTCGATGCGGCGATCACCGAGCGCGAACAGCGCGGCGAAGTGATGAAGTCCACTTTTGTCGGTATCGACAAGGCGGAAATTACCAATGCCGAAGTCCGGGATCAGGAAGTCCAGATCACCGTACGTCTGGTCAGCCAGTTGATTTCCGCCACCTATGACAGCCAAGGCGCGGTGATAGAGGGCGACGCGGAGTCGGTTGGCGATGTCAACGATATCTGGACCTTTGCCCGCGACACGCGCTCACGCGATCCGAACTGGAAGCTGATCGCCACCGAATCCGACCAATGAGTGGTGAAGCGACGAAGTTTCGGCTGGAGCCTGTTGGTTTCGACCAACTCCCCGGTTGGGACGCGGATGATCCCTCGGCGCTTTTGCCGGCCATGGCCGATTGCCTGGATTATCTCACCACGGTCAAGCCTTACCGGCCCGGCCAGTTGGGCTTGACCGCACAGGATCTTGTGCCGCTGCTTGAAAAGGCAGCGGCATTGCCACGAGCAGATGGCGACGCATTGCGCCACCTGCTGGAAGTCGAATGCCAGGTTTTTCGTATAGCGCGCACGGATGGGAAGGCGGGTTTCGTTACGGCTTTTTACGAGCCCGACATCGAGGTTTCCGATCATCCTGACGATCTCTACCGCTTTCCGTTTTACCGCAGACCTGAGGATTTGATCGATCTTGACGATCAAAACCGGCCTGGAAACATCGATCCGTCATATGTGTTTGGACGCAAGATTGATGATGGCGTGACCTATTATCCGGATCGTCAGGCCATCGACCAGGGCTTTCTAGAGGGACGCGGGCTGGAAATTGCCTGGGCGAAATCGAAAGTCGATGTGTTTTTCGTCCATGTCCAGGGTGCCGCACGGCTGCGTTATGTTGATGGGCGAGTTGGGCGGATTACCTATGCGGCCAAGGCGGGTCATCCTTTTTCCGGTATCGGCGGATTGCTGCTAAAGCGCGGTGAAATTCCTCCCGAGGCTATGTCGATGCAGGCGATCCGCGCCTGGCTCGCGTCTCATCCCGATCAGGTCGATGAGGTCTTACGGCACAATCGGTCCTATATCTTTTTCCGTGAAGCTGAGGTCGGTGATCTGTCACGCGGTCCGATCGCGGCGGCGAAGGTGCCGCTGGTGGCGGGACGATCCTTGGCGGTGGACCGGACGATCCATACATTCGGCTTTCCGTTTTTCATTCATTCCCACACCCTGACGTCCCAAGATCCGACTGGATTGAATAGCGGCAAACCGTTTGCGCGATTGATGCTGGCGCTCGATACCGGTTCGGCGATTGTCGGACCGGCGCGCGGTGACATCTTTACCGGCTCTGGCGATGAAGCAGGAAATCTCGCTGGGGCGGTGCGCAATGACGCGGATTTCTATATCCTTATCCCGAAACAGGCCGCTAAAAGGGTCGAGTCGAGGTTTGGTTGATGGCGGGCAGGGACAGGATCAGTACGGAAGATCGGATTTTGTGGGGCAAGGTGGCGCGCACCACCCGACCCATGGCCGGTCGCCTGGAAGAGTTGACCGCCTTTGAAGACGCCTTGACGGAATTGGAAGCGTCAAAAGTGTTGGAACCCGGCCTTGCCGCCATGCGTGCCTCGCTCGAAAGTTCCGCCGCAAAGCCTGAACCGAAGAAACCGTCCGGCCTCCACCATCCGCTGGAGCGTCCCGTCAAGCGCAAGCTGTCGCGCGGCAAGCTCAAGCTGGAAGCCCGCATCGACCTGCACGGATTGTTCCAGAGTGAGGCCCACGCCATCCTGTTGGAATTTCTGGTGCGCGCCCACGAGCGTGGACTTCGCCACGTCTTGATCATCACCGGCAAGGGCAGTTCGATGGGCAGCGAAGGCGCCTTGAAACGGGCGGTGCCGCTATGGTTTTCCAAGCCGGAGTTCCGTTACCTGATTTCTTCCCATGAGCCAGCGGCCCATCATCACGGCGGGGAGGGCGCGCTTTATGTCCGCTTGGCGCGCCAGGGCGGAGAGCGATTTGGCGGGGATGGACAATGACTCCCTTCGGCGATGCGGTGCGCGGGCTTCGGGAGCGCAAGGGAGTGAGCCAGAAGGACATGGCCAAGGCGATTGGTGTGACACCGGCCTATCTGTCGGCGCTCGAACACGGACGGCGCGGCAAGCCGAGTTTCGATCTCTTGCAACGCATCGCCGGCTATTTCAACATCATCTGGGATGAGGCCGATGACCTGTTTGCAATAGCGGGCCTTTCCCATCCCAGGGTAACGCTGGATACCGCTGGTCTGCCTGCCGCCCATACTGCTTTTGCCAACCGGCTTGCAGGGATGATTCGCACCTTGTCGCCCGATGTGATAGAAGATCTCAATGCACTCCTGAGCAGAAGCGAGCGGGACCGTCAAAACCCTGGAAATCCCGTGGAAGCCTGCTGAATTTCATGGCTGCGATTTGGAAGTCGCCGCAAAATCCCTATAGTCGGAAAGTGCCAACGTGTGTGATTCGCCATAATTTTTGTCGTGGCCACGCATATTGCTTATGACACTGGAAAGATCGCTGAATGACTGAAACAACCGATGAAGCAAATGCCGCCAGCACTGCCTATGGTGCTGACTCCATCAAGGTGCTGAAAGGCCTCGATGCTGTCCGCAAACGTCCCGGCATGTATATCGGTGATACGGATGATGGGTCCGGCCTGCATCATATGGTCTATGAAGTCGTCGATAACGCTATTGACGAGGCGCTTGCCGGTCATGCCGATATAGTCACGGTAACGCTGAACGCGGATGGATCAGTGACCGTGACCGACAACGGTCGTGGTATTCCCACCGACATCCATACCGGCGAAGGCATTTCGGCGGCCGAAGTCATCATGACCCAGCTTCATGCCGGCGGTAAGTTCGACCAGAATTCTTACAAGGTCTCTGGCGGTCTGCACGGGGTTGGCGTTTCGGTTGTCAATGCGCTGTCTGTCAAGCTTTCCATGAAGATCCGCCGTCATGGCAAGGTTCATGAAATGAGCTTCACCCACGGCGTTGCCGATGCACCGTTGGCCGTGACGGGCGATTATCAAGGCCGCTCCGGCACGGAGATCACCTTTCTGCCCAGCACGGAAACCTTTACCCAGGTCGAGTTCGATTATGGAACGCTGGAGCATCGCCTTCGCGAGCTCGCCTTCCTTAATTCCGGTGTCCGCATTCTGCTGACCGACAAACGCAAGTCCGATATCCGCCAGGAAGAAATGCTCTATGATGGCGGCCTGGAAGCCTTTGTGCGCTACCTCGACCGTTCGAAAAAGCCGCTGGTCAGCAATCCTGTTGCCATTCGCGGCGAGAAGGATGGTATTACCGTCGAAGTCGCGATGTGGTGGAACGACAGCTATCATGAAAATGTACTGTGCTTCACCAACAACATTCCTCAGCGCGATGGCGGCACGCATATGGCCGGGTTCCGCGGCGCGCTGACCCGCCAGATTACCTCCTATGCCGACAGTTCCGGCATAACCAAGAAGGAAAAGGTCACCCTTCAGGGTGAAGACTGCCGTGAAGGCCTGTCGGCTGTTCTGTCCGTCAAAGTACCCGATCCGAAATTCTCGTCGCAGACCAAGGACAAGCTGGTTTCGTCGGAAGTGCGGCCCGTGGTCGAAAGCCTGGTCAACGAAGCGCTCAGCACCTGGTTCGAGGAACATCCGACCGAGGCAAAGATCCTTGTGGGCAAGGTGGTGGAAGCTGCCGTTGCCCGCGAAGCCGCCCGCAAAGCCCGCGAGCTGACCCGCCGCAAAGGCGCCTTGGATATCGCCTCGCTGCCCGGCAAGCTCGCCGACTGCTCCGAGCGTGATCCGGCCAAATCCGAACTTTTCCTCGTCGAGGGTGACTCGGCTGGTGGTTCCGCCAAGCAAGGCCGCTCGCGTGAGCGCCAGGCGATCCTGCCACTGCGCGGTAAGATCCTTAATGTGGAACGCGCCCGTTTCGACAAGATGCTGTCCAGCCAGGAAATCGGCACGCTGATTACCGCGCTTGGCACGTCCATCGGCAAAGACGAGTTCAATGCCGACAAGTTGCGCTATCACAAAATCATCATCATGACCGATGCTGACGTCGACGGCGCGCATATTCGCACATTGCTTCTGACCTTCTTCTTCCGCCAGATGCCGGAACTGATCGAGCGCGGCCATCTCTATATCGCCCAGCCGCCGCTCTATAAGGTTACACGCGGCAAATCCATTCAGTATCTGAAGGATGAAAAGGCGCTGGAAGAATATCTGATCGGCATGGGCCTGGACGATGCTTCGCTGAAGCTCGGCAGCGGCGAAGTGCGCGCTGGACAGGATCTGCGCGAAGTGGTGCAGGACGCGCTACGCCTTCGCAGCCTGATCGATGGATTGCATTCGCGCTACAATCGCAATGTCGTGGAACAGGCCGCCGTCGTCGGTGCATTGAATCACGAACTGACCGCCAACCGCGAACGGGCCGAGCAGACGGCGGCGGAAGTCGCCAAGCGTCTCGACCTGATCGCCGAGGAAACCGAACGGGGCTGGGAAGGCTTCGTGACGGAAGAGGGCGGCCTGCGCTTCGAGCGCATGGTGCGTGGGGTCAAGGAAGTGGCGGCGCTGGATGTGGCGTTGATCGGTTCCTCCGACGCCCGCCATATCGACCAGCTCGCCACCCGCTTGAACGATATCTATGGCCAACCGCCGGTACTGACCCGCAAGGATGGGCAGCAGACCATTTCCGGTCCGCGCAACCTGCTGGATGCGGTGTTCTCCTTCGGTCGCAAGGGCCTGTCCATGCAGCGCTATAAAGGTCTTGGCGAGATGAACGCCGAGCAGCTGTGGGAAACCACGCTCGATCCGAATGTACGCTCGCTGTTGCAGGTCCGCGTTAATGACGCCACCGATGCCGATAGCCTGTTCTCCCGCCTTATGGGCGATGAGGTGGAACCACGCCGCGATTTCATCCAGGAAAATGCCCTGAATGTCGCCAATCTGGACATTTGACGGACGTCAAAGATAACAACATTAAAAGGCCGTGCTTTGTAAAAAAGCACGGCCTTTTTCGTGACTCACGTGAAACATTCGGCTTTACAGCACCAAGCGTTCCGCTTTTTGGACGGTGCCGTTATACGAGGGATCATTCACTGACCCTTCGGAATAGCCGTTCAGGCCTTGAATTTACCCTCAAAAACCACGGCGTCCAACGGCTTACGGTCGTTGGGGACTTCCTTTGCCTGCAAGCCTTCCGGCAGGATCGATTTGTCCCCCAGTTTTCCTATGGCCACAGCGGCTTCGATGTGGAAATCGGCGGGAACGCCAAGCACGTTGGCGGCCTTGTCGAAATCCACACCGGTCATGCCATGGGCATGGAAGCCGGAGTGGATCGCCTGAAGTGCCAGATAACCCCAGGCAGCACCGGCATCGAAGCTGTGGCTGCGCGAAGGCTTCGGCGCGGAGCCGTCGGGCGAGCGGCTCAGCGTATCGGAAATGACGAAAACCAGAGCGGAGGCATTCTTGGCCCAGCCTTGGTTGAATTCGATCAGGGCACCCAGCAGGGCATCGAAATGTTCATCGCCCTTCAAGGCATAGACGAAGCGCCAAGGCTGGTAGTTAAAAGCCGAGGGCGCCCAATGAGCCGCTTCAAGAATGGTCAGCAATTCGGTTTTGCTCATGGTCTCGCCGGTGAAGGCGCGGGGCGACCAGCGATCCAGGAAGATCGGGTGAATGTCATGGGTGGCGTTACGATGATTGCTGCTTGTCATTATCAAACCTCAAAAATGTGGGAGTCTCGAAACAAGGTGGCACAGGGGTCGCATCATTGCGATCAGCATATTTATCCCGAAACATTGTCACTGATTTTACGGCAGAGTTGCGAAACACCTGACCAAACCTCTTCGCGGCACATAGGGTGTGTGGCCGCGACCGGCAAGGTGTAGCAACCATGGCCGAAAAGCACCGGAAAGCCCCATCACTCCTTTGTCAAGGTGTGAAATCCCATGGACGGATTCGCGCAATAAAATCTATGAAGTATAAAGGTTTCTGTGCATACTATCTGGTCAATGGTCGATAGTGGTGGGGGTTAAGCAATTTCTTTACCCCTTTGAACTCTGGCCGGAACCTTGGCTTGACTGGTCCAGTTTAGCTTTGGATGAGTGACAACAGGGAAGAGGCGGATCGCATCGATGTTTTATCAACTGTATGAAATGAATCACGCAGCCATGGCTCCTTTGCGGGCCACGGCAGATGCCATGCGTCTAGCCTTCCGCAATCCGCTGAACCCGCTGACTCACACCGTTATAGGCCGGACAATGGCCGCAGGCTTCGAGGTGATCGAGCGCAACACGCGGCGCTATGGCAAGCCCGAATTCGGTCTTCCGACCACGGTGATCGACGGATCGCCTGTGAAGATAACTGAGGAAGTCACGTGGTCCAAGCCGTTCTGCAATCTCATTCATTTCAACCGGAGCCTGACCCAGCCCCGGAGTGACGACCCAAAAATCCTGATCGTCGCGCCGATGTCAGGCCATTACGCCACCTTGTTACGCGGCACGGTCGAGGCCTTGCTGCCGAGTGCCGATGTTTATATTACCGACTGGATCGATGCCCGCATGGTGCCGATGACGGACGGAACTTTCGACTTCGATGACTATGTCGATTACGTGATCGAGATCCTGCATCATCTCGGCCCAAACACCAATCTCGTCGCCGTCTGCCAGCCCTCCGTTCCCGTGCTGGCTGCCGTGGCCCGGATGGAGGCGGAAAACGATGAATTTGTGCCATCCTCCATGACATTGATGGGTGGCCCGATCGATACGCGCATCAATCCGACAGCCGTTAATGAGCTGGCCAAGAACAAGCCGATTGAGTGGTTTGAGGAAAACGTCATCATGAACGTTCCCTGGCCACAGCCGGGCTTCCTGCGGCCCGTCTATCCGGGCTTCCTTCAGCTCTCCGGATTCATGTCGATGAATCTCGATCGGCATATGATTGCCCAGAAAGATTTCTATGTGCATCTGGTGAAGAACAACGGTGATTCCGCCGAAAAGCACCGGGAATTCTATGATGAATATCTGTCGGTCATGGACCTGACAGCTGAGTTCTATCTGCAAACGGTGGAAGCCGTGTTCATGCGGCATTCCCTGCCGAAGGGCGAGTTGATGCATCGTGGCAAGCCGGTCGATTGCGGCGCCATCCGCAATGTGGCTCTTTTGACGGTCGAAGGCGAGAACGACGATATTTCCGGCGTCGGCCAGACAAAGGCGGCACAGACGCTCTGCACCAATCTCGCCGATGACAAGCGCATGCATTACATGCAGCCGGATGTCGGCCATTACGGCGTCTTCACCGGCTCTCGGTTCCGTCGGGAGATCGCACCGCGCATCGTTGCTTTTGCCAAGCAGCATTCCAATCAACCGACCTCGGCGGTAAAGCGGGCAACGATGGTGAAGCGCGTCATCAAGGGTGGAAAGTCGGCCTGAGGGAAAATCGAATTTCCCGAATTTTTCAAGTGATTTAGCAAATTACGAATGACGTACGCTTGAAGGTTGTATCCGCCATTCCCATCTCGAATATGTCCGGTCGCATGGTGCTTGCCGGACGTAACGAGGATAATGGAATGAACCAATCAGCATTGCTGCGTCCGGGCTGGACGCCTGCGACGATTGCCATGATGGTGCTCGGCTTCGTGATCTTCTGGCCGCTTGGCCTTGCCATGCTTGCCTATATTTTATGGGGCGATCGCTTCCGCACATCGAAACGGAACGCAAATGAGGCTATGGACGCCATGTTTTCAAAATGCTGCGGCAGCCGCCGCTCACGCAATCGCAACCGCTTTAGCGCCTCCAGTGGTAACCTCGCCTTCGATGAATGGCGTGTCGCCGAGCTGGAGCGTATCGAGCAGGAACGCCGCAAGCTTGAAGAAATGCGTGAAGAATTCGAGGCCTATGTCCTGGAATTGCAGCGCGCCAAGGATCAGGATGAATTCAACCGCTTCATGAACCAGCGCAATGCCAGCCGCCGCGATGACCGCGGCAGCGATGTCCAGACTTTCACTCCGGACTGACCATCATGTGATTTTGCAAAGGCCGAGATCCTTTTGGATCTCGGCTTTTTTTATGGCTCTCGATAACGGATATAAGGCCACGACTGGAACGAATCAGGTAAAAGACCCAGATGTTTCCCTTGTTTTTGCGAAGCCCGACCAGAGTGGCAAAAAAGCCGAAGGTGCCAGAGAGCCGTGAGCTGTTGGTGGCTGGCCGACCTGTGCCGCTTGCCATTCGCGAAAACCTGCGCGCCACCCGCATCACCCTGCGGATCGAGCCCGGTGGCCGGGGCCTGAAAATGACCATTCCCAAAGGGGTGCGCCAAGGCGACGTCAACGATTTTATCGAGCGGCATCGTGGCTGGCTGGAAAACAAGTTAGCCCGCTTTTCCGATGATACGAAAGTCAGGGCAGGGGGCATGATCTCGCTGCGCGGCGTTGCGCATCGTATCGAGCATACAGGCCAGCTGCGCGGCGTGACCCAGGTGCTGATGGAAAATGGCGAACCGGTGATCCGCATCAGCGGCCTGCCGGAACATGCCGGTCGCCGGTTATCGGCCTTTCTGAAAAAGGAAGCACGGCTTGATCTGGAGCGGCTGGTCGCCATCCATACCGGGCGACTTGGAAAACCGGCAAAAAGCCTAGCGCTGAAGGACACCCGCAGCCGTTGGGGCTCCTGCTCCTGGGATGGCAATTTAAGCTTTTCCTGGCGTATCGTCATGGCACCACCCTCGGTGATCGACTATCTTGCCGCCCATGAAGTGGCGCATTTGAAGGAAATGAACCACGGCCCGCAATTCTGGGCGCTGTGCAAACGTCTTTGCCCCGGCATGGACGAGGCCAAGTCCTGGTTGAAGCGGCATGGATCGGAACTGCATGCCCTCGATTTTGACTGATTTGGCTCGACTCCGAGCCGATTTCATGTCACTTCGCTGACATGAAACCTGATGTCAAAATTTGCGGATTGAAGACCGAGGAAGCCGTCGAAAAGGCTGTCAGCCTGGGGGCCACCCATGTCGGCTTCATCTTCTTTGAGAAAAGCCCAAGACATATCGAACCCGACATTGCCGGACGCATTGCCGAAAAGGCGCGGGGCAGGGCGAAGATCGTTGCCGTCACCGTCGATGCAGACACAGATGATCTTGATGATATTGTTTACCTGCTGAACCCGGATATCCTGCAATTGCATGGCCATGAGAGCCCGCAGCAGGTGCTGACCATCAAGGCGCTCTACGGTCTTCCTGTCATGAAGGTGTTTTCCATCCGCGAACCCGCTGATCTTTTGCAGATTGATGCCTATATAGGGATAGCAGATCGTTTTCTGCTTGATGCCAAGGCGCCTGAAGGCTCCGATCTGCCGGGCGGCAATGGTGTCACCTTCGATTGGCGTCTGCTGCGCGATCTTGACGCAGAGGTCGATTACATGCTTTCGGGTGGGCTCAACAAGGACAATGTCGGGCAAGCCCTTGCCGAGACGGCAGCGCGAGGCCTGGATGTGTCTTCCGGCGTCGAAAGCGCGCCGGGCGTCAAGGATCTCGAACGGATGGATCAGTTCTTCGCCGCCGTCAGGCTGGCAACGGCCACAGCGCCGGTTTCAGGGAGTGTACAGTGAACCAGAACCCAATCCCGAATTCCTTCCGGTCCGGGCCGGATGAAGATGGCCGTTTCGGCATTTTCGGCGGCCGCTTCGTGGCCGAAACCTTGATGCCGCTGATCCTGGATCTGCAGGCGGAA
Organism: Gillisella vitis; assembly: GCF_021559775.1. Taxonomy (GTDB): domain Bacteria; phylum Pseudomonadota; class Alphaproteobacteria; order Rhizobiales; family Rhizobiaceae; genus Allorhizobium; species Allorhizobium ampelinum. Next base: position 3,423,304 of record NZ_CP056047.1, read on the forward strand.
TGGGAAAATGCCAAGACCGACCCCAGCTTCAAGGCTGAACTCGATCACCTCAACACCCATTATACCGGGCGTCCAAGCCCGCTCTATTTTGCCGAGCGGCTGACGGCGGAACTTGGTGGCGCCAAGATCTATTTCAAGCGCGACGAGTTGAACCATACCGGTTCGCACAAGATCAATAATTGTCTCGGCCAGATCCTGCTGGCCAAACGCATGGGCAAGACCCGGATTATCGCCGAGACCGGTGCCGGTCAGCACGGCGTGGCCTCGGCCACCGTGGCGGCCCGCTTCGGCCTGCCCTGCATCGTCTATATGGGGGCCACCGATGTGGAGCGCCAGGCGCCGAACGTCTTCCGCATGAAGCTGCTCGGTGCGGAAGTCCGCCCGGTTACTTCAGGTCATGGCACCTTGAAGGATGCGATGAACGAGGCCCTGCGCGACTGGGTCACCAATGTCGATGAGACCTATTACATGATCGGCACGGCTGCCGGTCCGCATCCCTATCCGGAAATGGTCCGCGAGTTCCAGTCGGTGATCGGCAAGGAATCCCGCGAGCAGATGATGGCTGCTGAAGGCCGCCTGCCGGATATGCTGGTGGCAGCTGTCGGCGGTGGCTCCAATGCCATCGGCCTGTTCCATCCGTTCCTTGATGATGAGAGCGTGCGGATGATCGGTGTCGAGGCTGGCGGCAAGGGGCTTGATGGCAATGAGCATTGCGCCTCGCTGACCGCAGGCTCCCCTGGCGTCCTGCATGGCAACCGCACCTATCTGCTGCAAGACAGCGACGGGCAGATCAAGGATGGCCATTCGATTTCGGCCGGGCTTGATTATCCGGGTATCGGTCCGGAACATTCCTGGTTGAAGGATATCGGCCGGGTGGAATATGTGCCGATCATGGATACCGAAGCGCTGGAGGCTTTCCAGCTTCTGACCCGCACCGAAGGTATTATTCCGGCGCTGGAGCCCAGCCACGCCCTGGCGGAGGTGATGAAGCGCGCTCCGAAAATGGGCAAGGACGAGATAATCCTGATGAACCTCTGCGGACGCGGCGACAAGGATATCTTCACGGTCGGCAAGATTCTGGGAATGGGGCTCTGATATGACGCAGCGTATGGACAAACGGTTCGCCGATCTGAAGGAAGAGGGCCGTCCCGCTCTCGTCACTTATTTCATGGGCGGCGATCCGGATTTCGAAACGTCGCTGGCGATTATGAAGGCGCTGCCGCAGGCTGGTGCCGACGTGATTGAGCTTGGCATGCCGTTTTCCGACCCGATGGCCGATGGTCCTGCCATCCAAATGGCCGGTCAGCGCGCCCTGAAGGCCGGGCAGACCCTGGTAAAAACCCTGGATATGGCGCGGGAATTCCGAAAGGGTGATCAGGCTACGCCGATCGTCATGATGGGGTATTACAATCCAATCTATGTTTATGGCGTTGAAAAATTCCTGGATGACGCGCTGGACGCGGGCATTGACGGTTTGATTGTCGTCGATCTTCCGCCGGAAATGGACGATGAATTGTGCCTGCCCGCGCGCAAGCGCGATATCAATTTCATCCGTCTGGCGACGCCGACCACGGATGAGAAGCGCCTGCCGATGGTGCTGCAAAACACCTCTGGATTCGTCTATTATGTATCGATGAACGGCATTACCGGCTCGGCTTTGCCCGATCCGTCCAAGGTTGCCGGTGCTGTTGGGCGGATCAAGGCCCATACCGATCTGCCGATCTGCGTTGGCTTCGGCGTGAAAACGGCGGAACATGCAAGGCTGATTGGGGCCAGCGCCGATGGCGTCGTGGTCGGTACGGCCATTGTCAATCAGGTCGCACTGAGCCTGACCAAGGATGATAAGGCGACGGCGGATACGGTGCAATCGGTGGTAACCCTAGTGCGTGGGCTGGCAAGCGGCGTCCAGACTGCCCGGCTTGCGGTTGCGCAATAGTCCTTCTAAAATGGGCTATTGCCTTGGAAGACGCGGAGCCCGAGTGGGCTCCACCTCTTCCTGATTGTCTGTTTTCAGCCTTTTCGGATGCCGGCCCGCCGATCCCGGAAGTGCGCGATCAAGGAGTATTCAAAGTGAACTGGATTACCAATTACGTTCGCCCCCGCATCAATTCCATGCTGGGCCGTCGCGATGTTCCGGACAATCTCTGGATCAAGTGCCCCGAAACCGGCGAAATGGTCTTTCATAAGGATCTGGAAGAGAACAAGTGGGTTGTTCCCGCCTCCGGCTATCACATGAAAATGCCCGCCAAGGCGCGGCTGGCTGATCTGTTCGATGGCGGCAAGTACGAAGCTTTCGCCCAGCCGAAAGTGGCGCAGGACCCGCTGAAGTTCCGCGATTCCAAGAAATACAGCGACCGCCTGAAGGATAGCCGCACCAAGACCGAGCAGGAAGACACGATTGTCGCCGGTCTCGGCACGGTTGAAGGCCTGAAGCTGGTGGCCGTCGTGCATGAATTCAACTTCATGGGCGGCTCGCTGGGCATTGCTGCCGGTGAGGCCATCGTCAAGGCGTTCGAGCGGGCCATTGCGGAAAAATGCCCGCTGGTGATGTTCCCGGCTTCGGGCGGGGCGCGTATGCAGGAAGGCATTCTGTCGCTGATGCAATTGCCGCGCACCACGGTTGCCGTCGATTTGCTGAAGGAAGCAGGCCTGCCTTACATCGTTGTGCTGACCAATCCGACCACGGGTGGCGTGACGGCCTCTTATGCCATGCTGGGCGATCTTCATATCGCTGAGCCGGGTGCTGAAATCTGCTTTGCCGGTAAGCGCGTGATAGAGCAGACCATCCGCGAAAAGCTGCCGGAGGGGTTCCAGACCTCGGAATATCTGCTGGAGCACGGCATGGTCGATATGGTGGTCAAGCGCCACGATATTCCGGCGACCCTGGCCCGCACTCTGAAAATCCTGACGAAGCAGCCGGCAACGGTGGTTGGTGCCAATGATGACAAGACCTTGTCGGTCATCGAGGCCTCGCGCGCGGTTTCCGCCTGATCGCCTTGGGTGATATAGTGACGGCAATCGCCGCCTGACATGCCTAAAGCCGGGAGCAGTTTTACTGCCTCCGGCCCTCAAAACGACTTGCAAGCCTGGAACCGCCCCATGATAGAGAATACGCTGAGCCAGGCTGAACAGGTCATCAATGAATTGATGCAGTTGCATCCCAAGGGTTTTGACATGACCCTGGAGCGTATGCGGCGCTTGCTCGAAGTGCTGGGCAATCCACAGGACAAGTTGCCACCGGTGATCCATGTGGCTGGCACCAATGGCAAAGGCTCCGTCAGCGCATTTTCGCGTGCGCTGTTGGAAGCTGGCGGCCTTGCCGTTCATGTTCACACGTCACCGCATCTGGTCAATTGGCACGAGCGTTACCGGATTGGCGTCAAAGGCGGCAAAGGGCAGATCGTTGACGATGGCTCGCTCGCCGATGCCTTGAAACGAGTGGCGGTCGCCAATGCGGGCCAGCACATCACCGTCTTTGAAATTTTGACGGCTGCCGCTTTCCTGCTGTTTTCTGAAATTCCCGCTGATGCGGTGATTATGGAAGTCGGCATGGGCGGGCGTCTGGATTGTACCAATGTGGTGGACCGGCCCGCTGTCTCCGTCATCATGCCGATTTCTTTTGACCATCAGGCCTATCTGGGCGACCGGGTGGAGCTGATCGCTGCCGAGAAAGCCGGGATCATGAAAAGACGGCGACCGGTGGTGATCGGCCATCAGGAATTTGCCGCCGCCCGCGAGGCGCTGGTGGATATTGCCGAGCGATTGGGCTGTCCGCTCTCGGTGTTCGGTCAGGATTATCTGGCGTTCGAGGAGCATGGACGGCTGGTCTATCAGGATGAAACGGGCCTGATGGATCTGCCCCTGCCAAAACTGCCGGGTCGCCACCAATTTGCCAATGCCGCAGCGGCCATCCGCGCCGTGCGCTCCGCTGGCTTCACCGTGACCGAAGCCATGGCTGAGGCCGCGATGCACAGCGTTGAATGGCCGGGCCGCCTGCAAAAGCTGACGGAGGGCGCACTGCTGGACCACGCGCCGAAGGGCGCCGAAATCTGGGTGGATGGCGGCCATAATCCCGGTGCCGGTGAAGTGATTGCCGAGGCGATGGCAGGCTTTGAAGAACGCCAGTCCCGCCCGCTCTACCTGATCACCGGAATGCTCAACACCAAGGACCCGCTCGGCTATTTCAAGGCCTTTGAAGGCTTGGCCATCCAAGCGTTCACCGTACCAATCCGCGGCACTGACGCCGCCTTAGACCCAGTTGCGCTGGCCAGTTCCGCCTACGATGCCGGAATTCCCGCAGAGCCGGTCTCATCGGTCGCGGAAGCGCTGGAGGCGATCCGTAGCCGGGTTAATGCAGAAGAGATTGCCCCGCGAATCCTGATTGGTGGCTCGCTTTATGTGGTCGGCAATGTGCTGGCGGATAATGGCACGCCGCCGAGATAGCGTTTGCGTCCTGCGTCATATCCTGCCTGACATTGCGATAAACGATGTTTCCCCATCGGCATCACTATAGGGTGGCCGAGTGATTCTCCGGCCTAATGCGCGATCCCCATGGAAACATCCCTTTATCTACCTGTGAAATCGTTTCTCGAAAAAACAGGCTATACCGTCAAAGGCGAAATCGGCGGCTGTGATCTCGTGGGCCTGAGCGCCGACGATCCATCCGTCGTGGTGGTCTGCGAACTGAAACTGAGTTTCAATCTGGAACTCATCCTCCAGGCCGTAGACCGGGCAGCCATATCCGACGAGGTCTGGATTGCCGCGAAAATCTCCGCCAAGGGCAGGGGGCGGGAGGCCGACAAGCGCTACCGCGACCTCTGCCGCCGTCTCGGCATCGGCATGCTCGGTGTCTCCGCCAGCGGTGACGTTAGCATCATCGTCGGCTCCGTTTCGCCCATGCCACGCACTAATCCCAAACGACGCTCCCGCCTGATGCGCGAACACCAGACCCGGCGCGGCGACCCGGCCCTTGGCGGCAGCACCCGAATGCCTGTGATGACCGCCTACCGCCAGAACGCCCTTGCCTGTGCCGCAATTCTTCTCGCCGGGCCGACGCGGGTTGGTGATGTGCGCAAAGCGGTCCCGGATGCCGGGAAGATTCTGCTCTCTAATGTCTATGGCTGGTTTGAGCGGGTTGAGCGCGGCGTTTATGGGTTGACGGATGCAGGGCAAGACGCGCTGAAGCGGTGGCCGCAGGTGCGAGCGGTTGGAGCTGATGCCTAGATAACCCTGCCATTCGGACGTCGAAACGACGATGGCGCTCGCTTATAGACTGCCTGAAACGAGTCGTTGAATCTCCGGACGCTACCAAAACCGGATGCGAATGCGACCTCAGTTAGGGGCATGTCCGTCTCGTCGATAAACCTCTTTGCCTTCTGCACACGCCTCGTTGCTGCTATTTCACTTGGGCTCGCACCTGTATGATGCCTGAACAGCCGCAGGAGATGGCGCGGGCCAACACCAAGCATGTCGGCAAGATCGGCAACCGACCCTTGATCGAGGAACCCTTGTTCGATCAGGCGCATCCCGCGCGCGACCGTGGTTGCCGTTCCCATCCATGCTGGCGAGCCGGGCGCTGCCTCTGGCCTACAACGAAGGCAAGGCCGAAAGCCCGCCCGCTCCGCTGACGCTGCTGTTGCATAGAATGTAACATTCTTCGAGTGAGCGGGCCGCACTGGGCAAACCGGGCGGCAATAAATCCGCGTCGAGCGAACACCTGAAAAGAACAGGCCGTCAAAAGTCTTATCGCGGGCAAGCCGCGCGCTATCGCACGTTTCGCGGTCCAGATGCGGTGGCAACGTCTGCAAGTCGGGAGAAACTATAACCATCAAAGGACTTTAGCGCCGCTATCCTTCCCAGAGTAGCTGGAATCGGACCTGATCAGGCGATGAAGTCCGATTCCAGCGAGCATCCTTCAGGACTCCGATCGATCTTGCCGATCAATTCGAGAGGGAATCGTCGTGAAATCAAAAACAACAGGCACTGAAATTGGAATTGCACCAGGTGGTCAAGGGCATATGCGCATTGCCGCAGAGATCGGCTTGCTGCTGTTGCTGTCACTCATTTGGGGCAGCTCTTTCACCTTGATCAAAGTTGCCGCCGACACTGTGCCGCCTCTGACCATGACGGCGGCGCGTGTAACGATCGCGGCGCTTTTGCTGGTTCTTTTTGTGAAGATGCGCGGGTTTTCTTTGCCTCGAACGGGCGCAACATGGGCCGCGTTCTTCGTTCAAGGTTTGCTTCAAAGCGCACTCCCCTTCACGCTCATCAGTTGGGGCGAGCAGCATATCTCAAGCGGCCTTGCCGGGGTGCTTAATGCGACACCTCCTATGTTCGTGCTGCTGATCGCCATGACAACGGGATATGGAGGCCAGCGCATCACCACGCAAAAAATCGTCGGCGTTGTGGTTGGCCTCGCCGGCGTTGTCATCACGATCGGCTTTCAGTCGTTCGGACATACCACTGCCCCTTTAGCCCAAGCGGCAGTCTTGGCGGCAAGTCTTTGTTACGCGGTGGCTCCAATGTGGGGGCAGCGTTTTGCCGGTCTCCCTGCGATCGTCACGTCGGCAGGAGCTATGAGTTGTGCGGCAATCATGATGCTGCCGGCGGCCATTGTCATCGAACATCCTTGGACCCTTACCCCGACGCCGGAGGCAATTATTGCCGTGCTCGTTCTCGCCGTCCTCTGCACGGCTATCGCTATGGTCATCTATTTCCGCCTGGTGCAAACCCTCGGGCCTCTGGGCACTACCAGTGGAAGCTATCTGCGCGCCGGATTCGCCGTCGCCCTCGGTATTTTCTTCCTCGGGGAAAGTTTTAAATGGTCAACCCTCATCGGCATGACGCTGATTGTCTTCGGGGTGATCGCCGTGACCGTTCCTTTACGCTCGCCCCGGGCAAGAGACGAAGCATGATGGAAGCTTTTGAAGCGTGTACATGTGCGCAAGAAGACTGGTGTGAGCAAGGATGGCGTTTCGGGCTTTATCTCACCCCGCCAACCTCGGAAGCTGAAATTGATGCTCCAGAGGTTATAGCGCTTATGAAATATCTCATAAGGTCGCGTGTCATATCGATCATCGATTCGGCTGAAGTCACAAGGCAAGGCTTTGCAATTGGCTCAAATCTCCCGGCCGGAGACACGCGTATTCAAATTTGTTGGTGGACATTGGGCGGTGAACTTCATCGGGAGGCCATTTTATGGGGGCCCAGCACGCGATGCTGGGAACAACTTCCGCCATGGGAAATCGGAAATACTAACGAGATCATCGTTATCACGCGAGAGGCTGCCGATTTTGTCCAAAGTCTTCGAAAATAAGCAAGGCAGGAGGGTAGAGCATCTGAGATGAGCGCGCCAAGCCCCATTCACCTGCGATTTGTTTTCTCACGACAGTCGCACAAAAAAGCCCGGCAAAACCGGGCTTCTTCGCACACTAGTTTCTAGCCGCCACTCAAGCAGCGCCAGCGATCCAGCTGGACAGAGCCGTCTTCGGGGCAGCGCCAACCTTGATGTCAGCCACTTCGCCGCCCTTGAACATGGCGAGCGTGGGGATGGAGCGGACGCCGAATTTGGCGGCGAGTTCTGGGTTTTCGTCAATGTTGAGCTTGGCGATCTTGACCTTGCCGGCCATTTCCGTGGAGATTTCATCCAGGCTGGGGGCGATCATCTTGCAGGGGCCGCACCATTCGGCCCAGAAGTCCACCACGACAGGCTCTACAGACTGTAGAACTTCCGCTTCGAAATTGCTTGCATCGACTTTTACCGTAGCCATTGGCTGCTCCTTGGAGAATTCCTGTTGTCACATATATGATGGTTATTGTGAGGATTTCAACTTAAAGCGCATTGCAATTGTCAGGCGTCAGCCAAGACAAAACGTTATAGCCCCGCGCCGATTTTTGTTTCGCGTGGCGACGCCGTCCAAATGCTTTAGTTTGCAGAGGACGTTACAAAGATGAGGCCCTCACAGGGCCTAAAGCAGGCCTTCAAGTTCTTTCAGCCGGTCATTGACCAGCCAGCCATAGTAATTTTCTTCCGGCAGGCCGCCGCGACGTCCCAGCGCCCGGGCTCGCGCCTCGGAGTTCCCGACATTGTAAAGCGTCGCCGTCAGGCCGGGATTGTTGGAAATATCCACATTGGCATAGGTTTTATAGTCATCGATGGATTTGCGGATGATCGCCGCGATATAGGCGAGCGAGGTATCCGGGTCCATGATGGCCTTATAGAGCCCTGCCGCATCCTTCTCGTCCAGCTTAGGGTAGCTGGATGTCTGATGGACCATGTCGGTCAGCATCAATGCCGTCAGCGGGTTGATCTGGCCAAGGCCAAAGGTTTGCCCGGCATAGAAAGGCTGGAAAAACACCGCGCTGAAGCGGTTGTTGGGAAAGCTCTTGTTTCCGACCCGCTTGCCCTGGAACTTGTCTTCCCAGACATTTTCCCGGCAGGTCCACAGCTTGGCAGAATCCTTCAACTCGGCGCAGGCGGCAAATTCCGGGCGGGCGACGAAATCATCGACATCCTCGCCATCATAGGCAAAGCGGAACGTGTGACCGGCATAGGAGGCCGCCTTTACATAGTAGCTTTGCAATGTGTCGTAGGCATCGACATTATAGGTATGCTCACCGACCAGCGCGCCAACGATGTGGATCGGGTCGATATTATAGGCCGCCGCGGTTTTCTTGATCTTGCCGATCAACTGACGATCCTTGATCAGCAGATCGCGAATCTTCTCGTATTTCAGATCGAAGGTGGTCTTGGTTTCCTTGGTGCGCTGCTTCGATGCACCGGGAATGGGGGGCTGTTCGGCATTGCGATTGCCCGCAGGCACCATCCGCACCTCGGCAGCCTGGATTTCCGGCACGAAGGCGGCGGAAAAAGCACATGAAACCGAGAGAATAAAGACCAGAGCTAAGCGACGCACCATTTCCATCCCGTATATATTGCAGATCGGAACGATGTTTCACCAACCCGATACCGCCTTGCCCTATTACGGCGAGCGGCCCTCCTTATAGAGGGAGGGCCGGTGCTGTCGACTGTCGACCGGTCACAAGGCCGAATTAGGGCGGTGATTTGCCGATTTCACCCCATTCCGGTGCGAAAACATCACAGAATATAGCGCGACAGATCCGCATCGGCAGCGATTTCGCCGACATGCTCGCGCACATAGGCCGAATCGATCATCACTTTCGCCCCGCCGCGATCCGGCGCGTTGAAGGAAATGTCGTCGAGAACCCGCTCCATCACCGTCTGCAAACGCCGTGCTCCGATATTTTCAATCGAGCTGTTGAGGTTGACGGCAACATCCGCCAGCGCGTCGATGGCATCCTCGGTAAATTCGAGATCCAGTTTTTCCGTGGCCATCAGCGCGATGTATTGACGAATGAGGCTGGCCTCGGTTTCCGTCAAAATCCGGCGGAAATCCTCCTTGGTCAGCGCCTTCAATTCCACCCGGATCGGCAAACGGCCTTGCAATTCCGGCAGGAGGTCGGACGGTTTGGAGACATGGAAGGCCCCGGATGCGATAAACAGGATGTGGTCGGTCTTTACCGGCCCGTATTTGGTGGCAACCGTCGTGCCTTCCACCAGGGGCAGCAGGTCGCGCTGCACGCCTTCGCGCGAAACACCCGCACCCATGGCGCCTTCGCGGTTGGCGATCTTGTCGATTTCGTCCAGGAAGACGATGCCGTCGTTTTCAACCGACTTTACCGCTTCACGCTGGATCACTTCATTGTCGATCAGCTTGTCGGATTCGTCGCGGATCAGGTCGGCATAGGAGGTCTTGACGGTGGTGCGGACCTTCTTGGTGCGGCCGCCCATCGCTTTGCCAAACATGTCGGACAGGTTGAGAATGCCGACATTGGCCCCCGGCATGCCGGGAATCTCAAAGCCCGGCATGCCGGAGCTTGTCTCTGCAACCTCGATATCGATTTCCTTGTCGTCCAGCTCTCCAGCCCGCAGCTTCTTGCGGAAGCTATCGCGGGTCGCGGGCGAGGCGGTGGCGCCGACCAGCGCATCCAGCACCCGCTCCTCAGCACCGGCATGGGCCTTGGCTTCCACCTCCAGCCGCTTCTTTTCCTTGATCAGGCCGATGCCGATTTCCACGAGATCACGGATGATCTGCTCCACGTCGCGGCCGACATAGCCGACCTCGGTGAATTTGGTGGCCTCGACCTTGATGAAGGGCGCGCCCGCCAGTTTGGCGAGGCGTCGGGAGATTTCGGTCTTGCCGACGCCGGTCGGGCCGATCATCAGGATGTTCTTGGGCATGACTTCATCGCGCAGGCTCTCATCGAGCTGCTGGCGCCGCCAGCGGTTGCGCAGCGCAATCGCCACGGCACGCTTTGCATCGTTTTGACCGATAATATAGCGGTCCAGTTCCGAGACGATTTCGCGGGGTGAAAAAGTTGTCATTGAGATTACACCTGGGAAGAGGGGAGAAGGAGGGCGGTCAGTTGGCGCTTTCCAGCGTTTCGACCAGCACGTTTTCATTGGTATAAACGCAGATATCGGCGGCGATCTTCATGGCCTTGCGCGCCACTTCTTCCGCCGACTTTTCAGTATCCATCAAGGCCAGAGCCGCAGCCAGCGCGTAATTGCCGCCCGAACCGATGGCAATCGTGCCGTGTTCGGGTTCCAGCACATCGCCATTGCCGGTAATCGCCAGTGTCACCGTTTTGTCGGCCACCAGCATCATCGCTTCCAGATTGCGCAGATATTTGTCAGTGCGCCAATCCTTGGCAAGCTCGACGGCGGCGCGCATCAACTGACCGGGATATTGCTCCAGCTTCTTTTCCAGTCGCTCCAGCAGGGTGAAGGCATCCGCGGTCGCTCCGGCGAAACCGGCGATCACTTCGCCCTTGCCAATGCGGCGCACCTTGCGGGCATTGCCCTTCATCACTGTCTGACCAAGGCTGACCTGACCGTCACCGGCCATCACCACCATGCCGCCCTTGCGCACCGTGATAATCGTGGTGCCATGCATGGTTCCATAGGGATTATGTTCGCTCATATCGATCCGTTCCAGTCCATCGCCGTCCAATCCGGCGCTTCGATTGACCTTTATGTAAGCGGCCAAAAGACAATTGCAAACGCCAAGACGGTTGGTCGCTATCCCGATGCCGGATCGCCGAAAAACCCGGCTCATCCTGCTGGATATTTCAACCCCCGCCTGATAAGGAACGGCATCTTTTCAAGGAGAAGGCCATGGCAGAGAGCCGCAGCGCCAGCATTTCGCGCAAGACCAACGAAACCTCGGTCTCGGTTTCCGTCACTATCGACGGCACCGGCACTTCGAAGATTTCGACGGGGGTCGGTTTCTTCGACCATATGCTGGACCAGCTCAGCCGCCATTCGCTGATCGACATGGATATCGACGTCACCGGCGACCTGCATATCGACGATCATCACACCGTCGAAGACACCGGCATTGCCATCGGCCAGGCGATTTCCAAGGCATTGGGCGACCGGCGCGGCATTGTTCGTTATGCCTCCATCGATCTTGCCATGGACGAGACGATGACCAAGGCGGCCATTGATGTTTCGGGACGGCCTTTTCTGGTTTGGAACGTCGCCTTTTCGGCACCGAAGATCGGCACATTCGACACCGAACTGGTGCGGGAATTCTTTCAGGCGCTGGCGCAGAATGCCGGTATTACCCTGCATATCCTCAATCATTACGGCGCCAATAACCACCATATCGCCGAAACCTGCTTCAAGGCCGTCGCCCGCGCCCTGCGCAGTGCCACTGAAATTGACCCCCGCCAAGCGGGCCGCATTCCGTCCACCAAGGGAATGCTGTAAACGATCAAGTTTAGGATCTGAGCCTTCATGCGTGTTGTGATTATTGACTACGGATCAGGCAATCTGCGCTCCGCCACCAAGGCGTTCGAGCGGGCCTCCCGGGAATCCGGCCTTGATGCCGAAATCGAACTGACCGACAAGGCAGACCGGGTGGCAACCGCCGACCGGATCGTGCTGCCCGGCGTCGGTGCCTATGCCGATTGCAAGCGGGGCCTCGATGCCGTGCCAGGCATGCATGAAGCGCTGATCGAAGCGGTCGAGGTCAAGGCCCGCCCCTTCCTCGGCATCTGCGTCGGGATGCAGCTGATGTCGTCGCGCGGTTTGGAAAAAACCGTGACCGAAGGCCTCGGCTGGATCAAGGGCGATGTGGTGGAAATGACGCCGTCCGATCCGAGCCTGAAGATCCCACAGATCGGCTGGAACACACTCACACTTGCCCGTCCGCATCCGCTGTTTGACGGGATTGCCACCGGCAATGACGGGTTGCATGCCTATTTCGTCCATTCCTACCATCTGGCGGCCAGCAATGCCGATGAGGTCATTGCCACGACCAACTATGGCGGCCCGATGACCGCTTTTGTGGGGCGTGACAATATGGCAGGCGCCCAATTCCATCCGGAAAAGAGCCAGACACTGGGTCTCCAGCTGATTTCTAATTTTCTCAATTGGGCACCGTAAGCCCGTGCCGATGGATAGCATACGATGATCCTCTTTCCCGCCATCGACCTTAAAGACGGCCAATGCGTACGCCTCAAGCTGGGCGATATGGAGCAAGCCACCGTCTACAATCCTGATCCAGGCGCGCAGGCCAAGGCCTTTGAAGACCAGGGCTTTGAATGGCTGCATGTTGTTGATCTGAACGGCGCCTTTGCCGGTGAAAGCGTCAATGGCGCGGCGGTGGATGCCATTCTCAAGGCGACGAAAAATCCGGTCCAGCTGGGCGGCGGCATTCGCAGTCTTGCCCATATCGAAACCTGGCTTCAGCATGGCTTGTCGCGCGTCATTCTCGGCACGGTCGCCGTGCGTGATCCGGCGCTGGTGATTGAGGCCTGCAAGCTTTTCCCCGGCAAGATCGCGGTTGGCATCGATGCCAAGGGTGGCAAGGTGGCCGTGGAAGGCTGGGCGGAAGCCTCCGAACTCGGCGTGGTCGAGCTGGCGAAGAAGTTTGAAGGCGCAGGCGTTGCGGCAATCATCTATACGGATATCGACAGGGACGGCATTCTGACCGGAATAAACTGGGAGTCGACGCTGGAACTGGCGGATGCGGTTTCCATTCCGGTGATCGCGTCTGGCGGGTTGGCGTCAATAGAGGATATCCGCCGGATGCTGGAGCCGGATGCGCGCAAACTGGAAGGTGCAATTTCCGGTCGCGCCCTTTATGATGGACGGATTGATCCGGCGGAAGCGCTGGCACTGATCCAAGCTGCCAAGGGCTGAGGGGAGCATTTTATGACGCTGAAAGCCCGCATTATTCCCTGCCTCGATGTGAAGGATAGCCCGCGATGCCCGCAGCCGCAAAGCGGCGAGGACACGCAAGCAAAAAGAGAGGCCATCCTGTGACACTCAAGGCCCGCATTATTCCTTGTCTCGACGTGAAGGATGGCCGAGTCGTTAAGGGCGTGAACTTTGTTGATCTGATCGATGCCGGTGATCCGGTCGAAGCAGCCAAGGCCTATGACGCTGCCGGTGCCGATGAGCTGTGTTTTCTGGACATTACCGCCTCATCCGATAATCGCGAGACGATTTTTGATGTCGTCGCCCGCACCGCAGATCATTGCTTCATGCCGGTCACGGTGGGGGGCGGTGTGCGGGCGGTCGGCGATATTCGCAAGCTGCTGCTGGCCGGGGCCGATAAGGTTTCAATCAACTCGGCAGCCGTGAGCAATCCCGATTTTGTCGCGGAAGCTGCCGATAAGTTCGGCAATCAATGTATTGTGGTTTCGATTGATGCAAAACGTCGCCGAAGCCAGGCCAGCGGTGGCGATAATCTCAGCGCCTGGGAGATTTATACCCATGGAGGGCGCAATGCGACCGGCATTGACGCTGTCGAATTTGCGGTCAAAATGGTCGAGCGTGGCGCAGGAGAATTGCTGGTCACGTCAATGGATCGTGACGGCACCAAAAGCGGTTATGATTTGGAACTGACCCGCGCCATTGCCGATGCCGTTCGGGTGCCGGTGATTGCCTCTGGCGGTGTCGGCACACTGGACGATCTGGTGGCGGGCGTCAGGCAAGGCCACGCCACTGCCGTTCTCGCGGCGTCGATTTTCCATTTCGGGACCTATTCGATTGCCGAGGCCAAGGCCCATATGGCCAATGCCGGTATCCCTATGCGTCTCGACCAGGCCTGAAAGGGCAATTTTATGAGCACATTCACGCTGTCCGATTTGGAGGCCATTGTTGCCATCCGCGCCAAGGCCTCGCCGGACGAAAGCTGGACGGCAAAGCTGGTGACGGCAGGCCAGGACAAGGCCGCCAAGAAGCTTGGCGAAGAGGCTATTGAGGCCGTGATGGCAGCGGTCAAAAATGATCGCGCCAACCTGATCTATGAGAGTGCCGATTTGCTTTATCACCTGTTGGTCGTATTGAAAATTGCCGATATCCCGATAGAAACGGTGATGGAAGAGTTGCAACGGCGCACTGCCCAATCGGGCCTCAGCGAAAAGGCCAGTCGGTAGGACACATGACGACAGCGATCAGGCAGGCCGAGGGGGAGGAAGCCCTTGATCATTTCCAGGTAGGCAGCTACTCGCCCTATCTGTTCTTTTCGTCGGAGGAATGGGCGCGGTTTCGGGCCGATACGCCGCTCACTCTGACGCTGGACGAAGTACATCGCCTGCGATCCATCGATGACCCGATTGATCTTGCCGAGGTACGGCGGATCTATCTGGCGCTGTCACGGCTGTTATCCTCGCATGTCGAATCGTCTCAATTGCTGTTTGAGCAGCGGAACCGCTTTCTCAGCACCAATGTGACCAAGACGCCGTTTATTATCGGTATTGCCGGATCGGTGGCGGTGGGCAAATCCACCACGGCGCGCGTGCTGAAAGAGCTTTTGGCCCGCTGGCCGTCCAGCCCGAAAGTTGATCTGGTCACCACCGATGGCTTTTTGTACTCGAACGCAACGCTGGTGCGCGACAACAAGCTCAATCGCAAAGGGTTTCCCGAGAGTTACGATACGGCGGCTCTGCTGCGGTTTCTGTCGGCTATCAAGGCTGGGCAACAGAATGTCAAGGCGCCGCGCTATTCGCACCTGACCTATGACGTGCTGCCTGATCAGCATACCATCATCGACCGCCCGGATATCCTGATTTTCGAGGGCATCAATGTGCTGCAATCGCGCGATCTGCCGCGAGATGGCAAGATCGTGCCGATGGTCTCGGATTTCTTCGACTTCTCGATCTATATTGATGCTGAGGAAAGCCTGATCCACAATTGGTACGTAAAGCGATTCATGAAGCTGCGCCAAACGGCCTTCCGCGATCCGAATTCCTACTTTCACCGTTATGCGACGATCAGCGAAGATGAAGCTTCAACCATTGCCGAAAATCTCTGGAGCCACATCAACCTGATCAATCTGCGCGACAATATCCAGCCGACCCGGCCCCGGGCCGATTTGATCCTGCGCAAGGGAGAAAATCATCTGGTTGAACAGGTGGCGCTGCGAAAATTATAGGGCACTGCGCCCATCTATTATTATAGATTGATGTTTTCATGAGGTTTTATCTCTGGGAGGAGAGTTATGACATTCATTGATCCCAACAAAGCCGCACCGGTTTCCGGCAGGCGTGTGTTTCTGGGTGCGGCAGCGGCGGCGATCGCCGCGACCGCCGCAGGGCAGAGCGGACAGGCAGCGGATACAAAAACCGGCGGCGGTCCGCTATCAGACATTCCCATCGTTTTGCCCCAGACAGAATTCGTCTATGAGGCGATTTTTACCCTTCAGGATATGATTGAGATGGGTGCGTCCCCGCAGGGAGACAGGCGTATCATCAATATCACCGGCGGTGAATTTGCCGGACCTCGGATTAAGGGCAAGGTCATGCCTGGCGGTGCGGACCGACAAGTGCTGCGTAAGGACGGTGTGCGGCTTCTCAATGCGCTTTATGAATTGCAGGCGGATGACGGCGCCGTCATTACCGTCAACAACAGGGTCTTGATCGACCGTCAACCGGACGGCACGCAATATGCTTTTTCGCATATCGATATTACTGCACCGGAAGGACCGCATGACTGGCTGAATCGCCGCGTGTTTGTTGGTACCCTGAACAGCCTGCGGCCCAAACCAATGGTGCTGATTCGGGTCTTCAGTCTGGTTTAAGACCAAGGCTGAAGGTCTTCCATGCCTGGAGAGCGATCAATCCTGATCCGGCTTCTCGCGCATTTTCTTGATTTCACCGCGTCCCACCTTTGCCTTCAACCGGCGCTCGATTGAGCCCTTGGTGGGTTTGGTCTTCCGGCGCGGTGGCGGCGGTGGTTTGGCTGCTTCGAGCAGCAATTCCTTCAGCCTCTCGCGGGCATCTTCCCGATTGCGCTCCTGGCTTCGAAAGCGGCTGGCCTCGATCAACAACACGCCTTCTTTGGAAAGCCGTCGGCCTGCCAATTTGATGGCATTGGTCTTGATACGGTCCGGGAGCGAGGGAGAACTTGTCAGCGGGAAGAACAATTGGACGGCGGTCGAGACCTTGTTGACATTCTGCCCGCCCGGACCACCGGCCAGCACGAATTGCTCGGTCAGTTCCCAACCGGCAATCGTAATCCTGTCATTGATATAGAGCGGGTCGCTCGCCATGGTCCTGTCCAGCCTTTTCGCCGTGAGGCTGTAGCGGAAAACACCAGCTCAGGCAAATCTCGGTTCTCTGGTATCATAACTGGATTTCCGTGCTGTTTTTCTGGAGCAGATGCACCATGGAAAAAGCCCGGCGATGATCATCGCCGGGCTTTTCAAAATCGTCACACGTGAAACGTTTACTGCGCAGCAACAGCCAGAACCGGAGCCGCATCGCGAACATTGCTGTCCACATGGGCTTCGAATTTCTCGAAATTGGCGATGAACATGCCGACCAGTTTCTTGGCCTGCGCGTCATAGTCTGCCCCATTTGCCCAGGTCGAGCGGGGGTCGAGAATGCTGGTATCGACGCCTTCGACAGAAACCGGTACCGCGAAACCGAAATTGGCATCGGTGCGGAACTCGACCTTCTTCAACTCTCCGGAGAGAGCCGCCGTCAGCAGCGCCCGAGTTGCCTTGATCGGCATACGGTTACCAACGCCGTAGGCACCGCCGGTCCAGCCAGTGTTGACCAGCCAGCAATCCACTTCATGACGGGCAATCAACTCCTTGAGCAGATTGCCATATTCTGCCGGATGGCGAGGCATGAACGGTGCGCCGAAGCAGGTCGAGAAGGTTGCTTCCGGCTCGGTTACGCCGCGCTCCGTGCCAGCGACTTTCGCGGTGTAGCCAGAAAGGAAGTGGTACATCGCCTGTTCTGGTGTCAGCTTGGCGATCGGCGGCATGACGCCGAAGGCATCTGCGGTCAGCATGATGATAGTCTTCGGATGCCCGGCGCGGCCGGTGGGCGAGGCATTGGGTATGAAGTTCAGCGGATAGGCACAACGGGTGTTCTCGGTCTTCGAGCCGTCGTTGAAATCCGGGACCCGGTTTTCATCCAGAACGACATTTTCCAGCACCGTGCCGAACCGCTTGGTGGTGGCGTAGATTTCTGGCTCGGCTTCTGCCGATAGACGAATGGTCTTGGCGTAGCAGCCGCCTTCGAAGTTGAAGATGCCGTCTTCACCCCAACCATGCTCGTCATCGCCAATCAGCGTGCGGGCCGGATCAGCCGACAGCGTGGTTTTGCCCGTACCGGACAGACCGAAGAACACAGCCGAATCACCAGCCGGGCCAACATTGGCCGAGCAATGCATCGGCATGACCTGTTTGGCGGGCAGCATGTAGTTCAGCGCCGTGAACACCGACTTCTTCATTTCACCGGCGTAGTAGGTGCCAGCGATCAGCACGATATTATTGGTGAAATCGCAGGCGATAACCGTTTCGGTCCGGCAGCCATGACGGGCCGGATCAGCCTTGAAGCTGGGCAGGTCGATAATGGTGAATTTCGCTTCGAAATCGGCAAGCGCGGCGCGTTCCGGACGAATCAGCAGGTTACGGATAAACAGCGAATGCCATGCAAGTTCCGTTACCACGCGGGTTGGCAAAGCGTTGGCGGCATCGGCGCCACCAATCAGATCCTGTACGAACAGGGTCTTGCCAGCCACATGCGCCAGCATGTCCTGATGCAGGATGTCGAAATGCTCTTTCGACATTGGCTTGTTATTGTCCCACCAGATCTGGCTATCGGTATTGGCATCACGCAGGATGAACTTGTCCTTGGGCGAGCGGCCCGTATGCTGTCCGGTCTCGGCCAAAAGCGCGCCGTCCGCAGTCAGCACGGCTTCACCGTTGCGGATCGCATGCTCATAAAGGGCGGCGGGCAGCAGATTATAATGGACATTGGCGGCCTTGCCCAAGCCAATGGTCTCGATCCCAAGACGGCTATTGTTCACTCCAAGCTCCTCCATGATGCAATTCCTTCTTCAGCGGGATAGCTAGATAATTATGGGTCAACGCTAATGACCGAATTTTAAAAACGCAAGAGTAAAATCTTGAAAACATCAATAATATCATATATTTAATCGTTTTAAACTGGTATGTTAGTTTTAAATCGGTTCAGTTTAAAGGCGATGAACCTTTGTCTTTTGCCGTCAAAACGAAACGGGGTTGAAGCCGGACATGCCTGCCCCCTTTATCTTTGCCACAATTTGTTCCACCTTTACCCTCATGAAGCGCTTCGCGGCCCCTATATGTAATGTGGCCGCTGGCCGTCACCTTCTTGATGGGCGGTGGCGGCAATCGGTAATGACGGAGATAAACGGCATGCAGACAATTGCGCTTGTTGACGACGACCGGAATATCCTGACGTCGGTTTCGATCGCTCTCGAAGCCGAGGGCTACAAGGTTGAAACCTATACGGATGGAGCTTCGGCGCTGGACGGGCTTCTGGCGCGGCCGCCACAGCTGGCGATCTTCGATATCAAGATGCCACGCATGGACGGGATGGAGCTTTTGCGCCGCCTGCGTCAGAAGTCCGATATCCCGGTGATTTTCCTCACCTCCAAGGATGAGGAAATCGATGAATTGTTCGGCTTGAAAATGGGTGCCGACGACTTCATCACCAAGCCGTTTTCTCAGCGCCTGCTGGTGGAGCGGGTCAAGGCCATTCTACGTCGCGCGGCCAATCGCGAGACTGGAAACGCACCCGGCAATGTCAAGAGTGCTGCCGAGCAGCAGGCCCGCAACCTGGAGCGCGGCCAACTGGTCATGGACCAGGAGCGCCATACCTGCACCTGGAAAGGCGACCCGGTCACGCTGACAGTCACCGAATTTCTGATCCTGCATTCGCTGGCCCAGCGGCCCGGCGTGGTGAAAAGCCGCGACGCGCTGATGGATGCCGCCTATGACGAACAGGTCTATGTCGATGACCGCACCATTGACAGCCATATCAAGCGGCTGCGAAAGAAGTTCAAAATGGTGGACAATGATTTCGACATGATCGAAACGCTGTACGGCGTTGGATACCGCTTCCGCGAAACGGCCTGATGCCGCCTGCGGGCATTGCTTGCGGGTTGAGAGCCTGGCAGGTTCAGATTGAACCAGGCATGCTCTCAATTCTCTTGTTTTCGTTTGTCTTTTCGGGAAAACCGGTTTCCCTGACAAGCTCTAGGACCAGGCCCGGTTGAGAATGAACGTTGACGGCAGACATGACGGTATTCGGTGGGATTCGATTGTCCCACAGGATAAGTGTGCCGTGTGAGGGGAATTCTATCCAAAAGGCCTATGGACGATAAGGACGGGGATCCCGGCGAGAGCCGCAGGCTGCCCTTGCGCCTGTCCTTTTCTCATCCCTTTACCTTGATCAGACGCATCTTCGGCAATGCCGTTTTCTCCAGTCTGACGCGACGGATCGTTTTCTTTAATCTTGCGGCGCTGATCGTTCTGGTCGCCGGTATCATGTATCTCAATCAGTTTCGCGAAGGGTTGATCGATGCGCGGGTGGAAAGCCTGCTGACCCAGGGGGAAATTATTGCCGGAGCGATTTCTGCCTCGGCATCGGTGGATACCAATTCCATCACCATCGATCCGCAAAAGCTGCTGGAATTGCAGGCGGGGCAAAGCATTACCCCGGTGCCGAATGACGAAGACCTGGAATTTCCCATCAAGCCCGAGCGGGTCGCCCCCGTGCTGCGCCGCCTGATTTCGCCGACCCGCACCAGGGCGCGGCTGTTTGATGCCGACGCCAATCTGCTGCTGGATTCGCGCCATCTCTATTCCCGCGGTCAGGTGCTGCGTTACGATCTTCCACCCGTCGAGGGGGATACCGGCAGCTGGACGGAATGGCTGGCCAAGCAATTCAATCGCATGCTGCAACCGAGCAATGTGCCGCTCTACAAGGAAGCGCCGGGCGGGGATGGATCGATCTACCCTGAAGTGATGAATGCGCTAACCGGGGTGCGCGGTGCCGTGGTGCGCGTGACCGAACAAGGCGAGTTGATCGTCTCCGTGGCGGTGCCGGTCCAGCGGTTTCGCGCCGTGCTCGGCGTGCTTTTGCTGTCCACCCAGGCTGGTGATATCGACAAGATCGTCCATGCGGAACGCCTGGCGATCCTACGGGTGTTCGGCGTGGCCACGCTGGTCAATATCGTGCTTTCTCTGCTGCTGTCCTCGACCATTGCCAATCCGCTGCGGCGCCTGTCGGCAGCGGCCATTCGGGTGCGGCGCGGTGCCAAGGAACGGGAGGAAATCCCGGATTTCTCTGCGCGCCAGGATGAAATCGGCAATCTGTCGGTGGCCCTGCGGGAAATGACCACGGCACTTTACGACCGGATCGACGCCATCGAGAGCTTTGCCGCCGATGTCAGTCACGAGTTGAAAAATCCGCTGACGTCGCTGCGCAGCGCTGTTGAAACCCTGCCGCTTGCCAAGACCGATGTCTCGAAGCAGCGGCTGCTGGATGTGATCCAGCATGACGTCCGCCGGCTTGACCGGTTGATCAGCGATATCTCGGATGCCTCGCGGCTGGATGCAGAACTGGCGCGCACGGATGCGGCACCGGTCGATATGGAAGTCGTGCTTGGCAATCTGGTGGAGATTTCCAGGCAGATCCGCAGCAGCAAGAAGCCGGTCGATATCGAATATGTCGTGGAGCACAAGCAGGGCCAGAAGGTCCGCTATATCATCAACGGTCATGACCTGCGTATTGGCCAGATCGTCACCAACCTGATTGAAAATGCCCGTTCCTTCGTGCCGGAAAAGGAAGGGCGCATCGTTGTGCGCCTGTCGCGCACCCGCAGCCGTTGCGTCGTGCAGGTGGAAGACAACGGTCCCGGCATCCTGGTCGAGAATATCGACCGGATCTTCGAGCGCTTTTATACCGACCGTCCCGATGGCGAAAGCTTCGGCCAGAATTCAGGGCTTGGCCTCTCCATCAGCCGGCAGATCGCCGAGGCGCATGGCGGATCGTTGCGGGCTGAAAACATCCTGGAGCCGGAAACTGCACGGATCCTCGGGGCCCGCTTCATCCTGACCCTGCCGGCAGAGCCGTCTCCATGAACGAGAGCCGGCTCAACCTGCATGCAACCGGTGTCGTGCTGGGCAGGCGAGGCTATTTGATCATGGGGCCGAGCGGGTCGGGGAAGTCGCAACTGGCCCGCCTCCTGCTGGAAAATGCGCGGCAAAATGGCCTTTTTGCCGCTCTTGTGGCCGATGATAGGGTATGGCTGGAAGCCCGAGGTGGAAGAGTGATCGCGTCCCGACCCCAGACAATTGCCGGGTTGATGGAAATCCGATTCAGCGGATTGGTGACCGTTCCAAGCCTCGATGCGGCGGTGATCGATGCTGTTGTCCTTTCGGTCGAGCCATCGTCGATGACGGAACGCCTGCCGCAAAGCGCTGAAAGCAGGTGTTTTTTTCCGGGTCAATCCTTACCTGTCTTGCGCCTATGCCCGGCCCATCATCCAAGCGTTGCGGGGCTGCAACGGTTACTTGAGGCGTGGGCGTCAGATTAAAGGCGTGGCATCAAGACTATTTTGCACTTGCACTTCGTGTTTTCATCGCCAAGATGCACTGCACAGAATTGATCGGATAATATTGGAGTTTGTCAGGGAGAAGTGGAATGCGGTTTTCCCAAAAAGACGAACGAAAGCAAGATAAGCGAGAGGGTGTCGGGTTCAATCCGAACCTGACAGACTTCAGGGGTAAGTTATCGTTGATCGCGAATGTGTTGTTGCACGGACAGGTTGTGTGTTTGATTTTCAAATAGGGCTTTTCTTGTGCCAGCGCGTGCCTTGCGACCCAACAGATCGGTGGACGAAACTATTGCAGTGCGATAACTGGCGGTCAGCAGTTGAGCAGGGAGCTATAAGCGAATGATCGGACTTGTGCTTGTCACCCATGGCAAGCTGGCTGAAGAATTTCATTATGCCGTGGAACATGTCGTTGGTCCGCAGAAATTCATCGAGACAATCTGTATCGGTCCGGAGGACGATATGGATCAGCGCCGCCAGGATATCCTGGATGCTGTGATGCGCGCCGATGATGGGCATGGGGTGATCATCCTGACGGATATGTTCGGGGGAACGCCTTCCAATCTCGCAATTTCGGTGATGAATACCGGGCGGATCGAAGTGATCGCCGGCGTCAACCTGCCCATGCTGATCAAGCTGGCGGGTGTGCGCGGCGAGAACGACATGGAAAAAGCACTCGTCGATGCGTCGGAAGCCGGCCGCAAATACATCAATGTGGCCAGCCGCGTTCTGAGCGGCAAATAGGAACGGCGAGTAAGATGACCTCCTTCACCAGAGACCTGCTGATCGTCAACAAGCGCGGCCTTCATGCCCGGGCGTCCGCCAAATTCGTCCAGACAGTGCAGGGCTTCAATGCCGAAGTCACCGTGAGCAAGGATGGAACCACCGTTGGCGGGACCTCGATCATGGGTCTGATGATGTTGGCGGCGAGCCCCGGCTGTACGATTACCGTTGTTACCTCAGGCGAGGAGGCTGAAAAGGCAATCGACACGCTGGATGCGCTGGTGCGCGACAAGTTTGGCGAGGAAATGTAAACCAAGATCGAACATAAAGATATAAAGACCTCTTTATGTGATTATTGCCTTCCTCGGCTTTCCCTGATACACGGATGACACTGGCCTGCCGCAGAATGGCGGGCGGCGCATCGGCTTTACCATCTTTTCGGATGGGTGCTGGCCTTGCGTTTCAACCCGGTCTGGAGAACGCCATGAGCACTGTACAGGATTACATCGTCGCCGATATCGGCCTTGCGGATTACGGTCGCAAGGAATTGGATATTGCCGAAACCGAAATGCCGGGCCTGATGTCCTGCCGCTCGGAGCTTGGCGAAACCAAGCCGCTAAAGGGCGCCCGCATCAGCGGTTCGCTGCACATGACCATTCAGACAGCTGTGCTGATCGAGACTTTAACGGCGCTGGGCGCCGAAGTACGCTGGGCATCCTGCAACATCTTTTCCACCCAGGACCATGCCGCCGCCGCAATCGCTGCCTCGGGCGTGCCGGTCTTTGCCGTCAAGGGTGAAAGCCTGACGGAATATTGGGATTATACCGACAGGATCTTCCAATGGACCGATGGTGGCCAGTCCAACATGATCCTCGACGATGGCGGCGACGCCACCATGTATATCCTGCTTGGTGCGCGCGCCGAAGCCGGTGAAAACGTGCTGGTCAACCCTTCGTCCGAAGAAGAAGAAATTCTGTTCGCGCAGATCAAGAAGCGCATGGCAGCCACACCAGGCTTTTTCACCAAACAGCGTGACGCCATCAAGGGTGTCACCGAAGAAACCACGACAGGCGTCAACCGCCTCTACCAGCTCAGCCAGAAGGGCCTGCTGCCTTTCCCGGCGATCAATGTCAACGATTCCGTCACCAAGTCGAAGTTCGACAACAAATACGGCTGCAAGGAATCGCTGGTCGACGGCATTCGCCGCGCCACCGACGTGATGATGGCTGGCAAGGTTGCCGTGGTCTGCGGCTATGGCGACGTGGGCAAGGGCTGCGCTGCATCGCTGATCGGCGCTGGTGCCCGCGTCAAGGTGACGGAAGTCGACCCGATCTGCGCTTTGCAGGCCGCTATGGACGGTTTTGAAGTGGTGCGGCTTGAAGATGTCGTCAAGACAGCGGATATCTTCATCACCACGACCGGCAACAAGGACGTGATCCGCATCGAGCATATGCGCGAGATGAAGGACATGGCCATCGTTGGCAATATCGGCCATTTCGATAATGAAATTCAGGTTGTCGCGCTGAAAAACCTGAAATGGGTTAACATCAAGCCGCAGGTCGACATGATCGAATTCCCGGCGGGCAACCGGATGATTCTGCTGTCGGAAGGCCGTTTGCTCAACCTCGGCAATGCCACGGGCCATCCGTCCTTTGTGATGAGCGCGTCTTTCACCAACCAGGTTCTGGCCCAGATCGAGCTTTTCACCAAGCCCGACGCCTACAAAAACCAGGTTTACGTTCTGCCGAAACATCTCGATGAAAAGGTTGCGCGCCTGCATCTGGAAAAGCTCGGCGTCAGATTGACTGAACTTTCTGACGAACAGGCCTCCTATATTGGTGTCACGCCATCAGGCCCCTTCAAGGCTGACCACTACAGATACTAATCCGTAGCCAGATATACACAAGATATAGAAATCGCAGCCTTGACAAAGGCTGCGATTTCTTTTTTTGTTTGCCCCTTTTTTCAAAATCTTATCCACAGTATTGTTTTAAAACTTGATTCGTGTGCCTCGCAGGTGCGCAGGCAGTGTTTGGTGACCGGATGTTTTTTCCGGTCACGCTGCCTATGACCCCGTGAAGCAAAAAGCCGTTTGCATGACGTCACCCTCGGGTGATGCATTCGGCATGTGCACACGCGAAATGGGGATGT
Source organism: Gillisella vitis (assembly GCF_021559775.1). Classification (GTDB taxonomy): domain Bacteria; phylum Pseudomonadota; class Alphaproteobacteria; order Rhizobiales; family Rhizobiaceae; genus Allorhizobium; species Allorhizobium ampelinum. The sequence goes on from NZ_CP056047.1 coordinate 3,448,112, forward strand.
CTTGTCGGAATTGCGGCACAGTGGACGGAGACAGACCGGAAATGACGGTTCAGAAGAAATACCCGTTCCTACGGGGAAGGACGGGCCTACGCGGAAGTGCGGGTAAAACCATGCGCGCCGAATCTGCGTCCTTCGGGGACACAGGACCTCGCGCTGGCGCGGCCAGCGGCATCGCCGGACGTGGCTTCCTGCGTTTATCGCGCTGGTGGCTGCACGGGAGCACGGTTCTTGCTGGTGGGCTCGTGTGCCATTCTGCCCTAGCGCAAACGATTGCCGTGCCGCAGCTGAATGCGGGCGGCATCGGCACGTTTTCATCCACTGAAATGATTGGCCTTTCCCTAGTAATCGGCGCGATTTCCGCGACGCTTCTGTCCACCCTCTGGCTGGTGCGTCAGCGCAACAGTATCGAGGCGGACAGCCGGGAGATACGATCGGCCCTGTCGGATGCCAACCAGCGCATTTCCCGTTATCAGGCGCTGATTGCCGACAAGAACCGTCGCATCGTCATCTGGGACGGTGGTGAAACCAAGCCGGAACAGCTGGGCCAATTGCCAGTGGAAACCGGCGCACCCCAGACCGAAGGCGATTTCCTGGCCTTTGGCCGCTGGATGAAGCCCGGTTCGGCCGCCGACCTGGACAATGCCATTGAGAAACTGCGCTTTAACGCCCAGAGCTTTGACCTGATCGTCGAGACCTATCGCGACGAGGTGCTGGAAGTGCAGGGCCGTGTTTCCGGGGGGCGGGCCTTTGCCCGTTTCGTGGCGCTCAATAATCTGCGCGCCGAACTGGCCGAACTGAAAATTGAAAAGACCCGGCTCTCCACCGCCATCGAAACCTTCGAAAGCCTGCTGGAATCCGTCGAACAACCCGTCTGGCAGCGCGATTCCGAGGGGCGGCTGGTCTGGGTCAATCAGGCCTATAGCGATGCCGTTGAAGCGCTGACCCCTGATCAGGCCATACAGGAAGGCCGTGAAATCCTCAACACCATTACCCGGGAAAAGATCCGGGCGACGTTGACGCCGGTTTCGCCCTACCATGATACGGTTTCCACCGTTGTGCATGGCAACCGCACTTTCTTTTCCGTGGTTGATACCAAGACGCCGAAGGGCTCTTGCGGCATGGCCATCGACGTTTCGCGCGAAGAGGCCCTGCGCGAGGAGTTGAGCCGCACCCTGAAAAGCCACGCCGAAACACTGGATCATCTGGCAACGCCGGTGGCGATTTTCGACGGCGAGCGGCGGCTGCAATTCTACAATCAGGCCTTCCAGCAGCTCTGGGATCTGGATCTCGCCTTCCTTGAATCTCGCCCCGACCATGCCGAATTGCTGGACCGGTTGCGTAGCGCCGGCAAGTTGCCGGAACAATTGAGCTGGAAGGCATGGAAGGAAAATACCCTTTCCGTCTATCGCTCCATCGATACCCAGACCGTGCTCTGGCACCTGCCCAACGGCCAGACCCTGCGTGTTATCGCCTCTGCCCATCCGCAGGGCGGCGCCACCTGGGTGTTTGAGAACCTCACCGAACAGGTGGATCTCGAAACCCGCTATAATACGCTGGTCCGGGTTCAGGGTGAAACCATCGATCATCTGTCCGAAGGCGTTGCAGTCTTTGGTCCCGATGGCCGAATCCGGCTGTCCAATCCGGCGTTCCGGGCGCTCTGGGGCATTACCGAGACTCAGGCCGCGCCTGGCACCCATATCCGCGCCATCGAAGAAGCTTGTGCTCTTTCCTATGAAAAGCCGGATGGCTGGCGCGCCTTCGGCAAGATGATCACCAGTTTCGAGGACGAGCGGCCGTCCAGCCAAGGTACGATTGAGCTGATGTCCGGCCTGGTGCTGGATTACGCGGTCATCCCGCTGCCCAACGCCCAGACAATGCTGACCTTCGTCAACATTACCGATAGTGTTCGGGCGGAACGGGCGCTGCTTGAAAAGAACGAAGCGCTGCGCAAGGCTGACGAGCTGAAGAACGATTTCGTCCAGCATATTTCCTATGAGCTGCGCTCGCCGCTGACCAATATTATCGGCTTTACCGACCTGTTGAAATCGTCGGCCATTGGTCCGCTCAATGAACGGCAGGGGGAATATGTCGATCATATCTCCACCTCGTCGGCCGTGCTGCTGACCATCGTCAACGACATTCTCGATCTTGCCACAGTCGATGCCGGTATCATGCGGCTGACCTATTCGGATATCGATCTCACCGACCTTCTGGACGATGTGTCGATGCAGATGACCGACCGGTTGCAGGAAGGCGGCGTGACGCTGGAAATCCTTGCTCCGTCGCATCTGGGCGACATTGTCGCCGACCAGCAACGGCTGAAGCAGATCCTGATCAAGATCATCACCAATGCCGTGAACTTTTCGCCCGAAGGCGCCAAGGTCGTGTTGAAATGCTGGCGTGAAGATGCCGACTTCGTATTTTCGGTTTCCGATACCGGATGCGGCATCCCAGAAGATATGCTGCCATCGGTGTTCAAGCGTTTTTCCTCGAATGCCAAGGGTGGCAAGCGCACCGGGGCTGGCCTTGGCCTGTCGATTGTCGAAAGCTTCGTGCATCTGCATAACGGCACCGTCTCGATAAACAGTGTTCCCAACCAAGGCACCACGGTTCTTTGCCGAATTCCGTCCGGTGTGCTCGTCCATTCCGTCGCCGCAGAATGACAGGATTAGAGATATCGCTTCATCTTTCGCTTGCCGATGAGGCGGCGACGATCCAGCTCGGGGAAGATCTGGCGCTTGCCCTGAAGCCGGGGGACTGCCTTGCCCTGCATGGTGATCTCGGGGCGGGAAAGTCTACCCTTGCAAGAGCATTGCTGCGGGCCTTGGCCGATGACGATGATCTGGAAGTGCCAAGCCCGACTTTCACGCTGGTCCAAAGCTACGAATTACGCATTCCCGCTGCTCACTTTGATCTCTACCGGCTGGGTGATGCTTCCGAGCTTGATGAACTGGGTTTCGATGAGGCGTTGGATACCGGCATTTGCCTCGTCGAATGGCCGGAACGGGCTGAAGACCGACTGCCGAAGACGACAATCGGCCTGCATTACGGTTTCCCTCCGGATGATGGGCGTGAGTTGACGATCACGGGGCCTGAAGACAGGCTGGGCCGAATCCGGCGGGTGCTTGCTATCCGCGCCTTCCTCGATGCCAATGGCATGGCGGGCGCCCGACGCCGCTTCTTGACTGGTGATGCGGACTACCGCGCCTATGAAACGGCAAGGATTGACGGTCAACCGCAACGCATCGTGATGGACAGCCCCAAACGGCCAGCCACACCGATCATCCGCCTTGGCAAGACCTACCCGGAACTCGTGCATCTGGCAGAAGACCATCGGGCTTTTGTGGCTATCGATCAACTATTGAAGGATGCGGGCCTTACCGTCCCGGAGATTTATGCAAGTGACCCCGATGGCATTTTGCTGATCGAAGATCTCGGTCAGGACGGCATTCTGGATGCAGAGGGTCAACCGGTCGCCGAACGTTACATGGAAGCGGTTGCAGCGCTTGCTTTCCTGCATGGGCAGAATGTTTCACGTGAAATGCCCGTCTCGCCGGACCATATCCACCGCATTCCCGATTTCGATGCGGCAGCCATGGGGTTCGAGACGGAATTGCTGCTCGATTGGTACATGCCCTTCACGCTCTCACGGCAACCGAGTGAAGAGGAGCGGCAGGCCTATCTCGCTCTCTGGTCAGGCATGTTTCGCCAGATCCATGACCGCAACAGTCTGGTCCTGCGCGATGTCCATTCCCCCAATCTCCTTTGGCAGGAACGGAAACAGGGCATTGCCCGCGTCGGCCTGATCGATTTCCAGGATGCGATGATCGGCCCGGCGGCCTATGACGTCGCCTCCCTGATTCAGGATGCCCGTGTCACCATCGAACCGGAGCTGCAAAAGCGGCTGCTCGATCATTATCTGACGCTGCGCCGGGCCGAAGCCGGATTTGATGAAAGCGCCTTTCTTCAAGACTTCGCCATCATGGCCGCCCAGCGCAATTGCAAGCTGGTCGGGCTTTGGGTGCGGCTGATGAAACGCGATGGCAAACCCGGCTATATGCAGCATATGCCCCGAACGCTCGCCTATCTCGCTGGCGCGCTGGCGCATGAGGCGCTCACGCCTTTGAAAGACTGGCTTTCAACACACCGCCTGTTACAGCGCGGTTGAACCTTCATTCACTGGAACAGTGGTTCTGGTCCTCTCGACAGTGGTTCTGTGGCAGGATTTGCGATAGAGCGTGTCTCGTAAAGATGATGCGTCACATGTGAGCGATGCCGCAGATCGCCGACAGATACGAGAGCCATGAAGATTTCCCAAGCCATGGTGCTGGCCGCAGGGCTCGGCACAAGAATGCGTCCTATCACTGACACCATGCCAAAGCCTCTGGTGCGGGTGGCGGGCAAGACGCTGGTGGATTATGCGCTGGATCATTTGCAACAGGCGGGCGTAGAAACCGCTGTGGTCAACATTCACCATTTTCCAGAACAAATGCTGGCGCATCTGGCCGGGCGCGATCAGCCCCGTATCCTGATTTCCGATGAGCGCGATGGCTTGATGAACAATGGCGGCGGCTTGGCCAAAGGCATCAAGCATCTCGTTCCCGGCCCGTTGCTGGTGATGAATGCCGACCTGTTCTGGATCGGTGAGCCGAAGGACCACCCCACCAATCTGCAAAGACTGGGGGAAGCCTTTGAGGCGGCACAGATGGATATGCTGATGCTCTGCGTTACGCTGGAACAGACCACCGGCCATAATGGCAAGAATGATTTCAACCTCGGTGCTGATGGCAGGCTGACCCGCTATCAGGCGGGCGATCCAAACCCGGTGGTCTATGCCGGGGCTTTGGCCATGCAGCACGACCTGCTGGACGATGCGCCTGATGATGCCTTCAATCTCAATATCTATTTCGACCGGGCCATTGCCAAGGGGCGGTTGTTCGGGCTGATGCTTCAGGGCCATTGGTTGACGGTTGGCACGCCGGAGGCGATTGAAGAGGCGGAAACGGTGCTGGCCCGCCAGCCGCAGGACATCTGATGTCCAGCCTGCAAGCCCGCATCTTCACCATTCCCCCGGATCGGCCTTTCCTGCGGCTGATTGCCGAGACCCTGTGCGATGGCCGTCTCGCCCCCGGCTTTCGCTATGATCCAGCCGATCCCCTGTCTTTGTCCAAGGTCACGATCCTGGTGCCAACTCGGCGCGCCGTGCGCGTGCTGCGTGCTCAGTTCGTCGAGGTGTTGGGTGGCCAATCCGCCATCCTGCCGATGATCAAGCCCCTGGGCGAAGCCGAGGATGATGCCAGTTATTTCGACGCGGATACCCCGGCGCTGCTGGCGTTGAACCCGCCGATCAGCAATACGGTGCGGCTGCTGGAACTGGCGCAGTTGATTCTTGCCTGGCGCAACAAGCTGCCGGATATCGTGCTGAGCATTCACACAGAGACCCCGCTCGTCGCTCCGGCCAGCCCGGCGGATGCCGTGTGGTTGGCGCGGGCGCTGGTGGAACTGATCGATTCGGTGGAAACCGAGGAGCGTGACTGGGCCGATCTCGACAAGCTCGATGCCCGTGATTTTGCCTCCTGGTGGCAATTGACGCTGGCTTTCCTCGGCATAGCCAGCGCCTATTGGCCAGCCCGGCTGGAAGAGTTGAACCGGTCTTCGCCGGTTCTTCACCGCAACGCCCTGCTGCGCACCGAGCGCGACCGTGTTGGTCAACTGTCTGATCCTCATCCGGTGATCGTTGCTGGCTCGACCGGCTCGATCCCTGCTGCGTCCGAGCTGATCGCCGCAGTGGCGCGCTTGCCTCAGGGGGTGATCGTGCTGCCGGGGTTGGACAAGGCCATGCCGGATGATCAGTGGCACAGCGTCGGGGGTGAACAGCCTCCCGGCATGCCGCCGGAGCCGACCGCCCGCACCCATCCGCAATACGGCCTGCACCGGCTTTTGGGCCGTCTAGGCTTGACCCGTGACGACGTGGGCGTGCTGGAAGAGGCAGAACCCGACCTTGCCGACCGCAGCGAAATTCTCTCCCGGGCGCTGTCGCCTGCCAAGGCAACTGACCAATGGACCGCCTGGCGGCAGGCATTCGGGGATAACAGGTTTCAGGCCGCCTTTGCCGATGTGGCGCTGATTGAGGCGGCCAACGAGCGGGAAGAGGCGATCGCCATTGCCATTGCCCTCAGGCTGGCCCTGGAGCGGCCCGGTGCCGATGGCGGAGAAAGCCGCGCCGCGCTGATTACCCCTGACCGCAACCTTGCGCGTCGGGTTGCTTCGGAACTGGCCCGATTCGGCATCGAAGCCGACGATTCGGCGGGTACGCCATTTTCGGCGACGCCGCAGGGCACGTTGCTGGTGCTGGTGTTGGAAGCGGTGTTGCGGCCCGGCGATCCGGTTGCCATCGTCTCCTTACTTAAGCACCCACTCGCCCGTTTTGGCTTGAGCGACGATGGACATCGTGAAGCCGCCGACGCTTTGGAAGCCATTGCGCTGCGCGGCGGCACCGGTGCCATCGACATCGCCGCGCTGGCACCGCTGTTCGATGAACAGGTGGTCGCCCAGTTCGACGACCGCCATCCACCGGCCTGGCGGCGCTCTTTTACCGATCAGACCCGGCAGCAGGCACGGATACTGGCCGAGGCAGTCGCAGAGGCGGTGGAACCGCTTGCCGGTCATGTCGTCGCCAAGCCGGATGGTCACCATTTCACCACCCGTTTGTCTTTGAGGGAATGGGCCGAGCGCACCGGTCAGGTGCTGGAGGCTGTGGCTCGAACCGATGAAGGCGATCTTGCCCCTCTTTGGGCCAATGAGGCCGGTGCCGTTTTGGCCCGGCTGCTCAGCGAAATCATGGAAACCGATGGCCAGCTAAGCGCTGATGGTCCGCAATGGATCGAGATTGTCGCGGCGCTGACCGCCAGCGAATCGGTCAAGCCGAAATCGCTGCGCCATCCGCGGGTCTTCATCTTCGGCGCGCTGGAATCGCGGCTGCAAAACGTCGATACGATGATTCTCGGTGGGTTGAACGAAGGGGCCTGGCCCGGCACCACCACCAATAATCCATTTCTGTCACGCAGCATGAAAACCGAAATGGGGCTGGAGCCACCGGAACGGCAGATCGGCCAGCTTGCCCACGATTTCGAAATGGCCAATGGCACCCGCCACTTGATCTATTGCCGCGCCCTGCGGCAGGGATCGGCGCCCACCGTTGCCTCGCGCTGGCTGCAACGGCTGCTGGCGCTGGGTGGCAAGGATTTTGCTGAGGCCCTGAAAGCCAGAGGTGAGCGCTACCGGCATTTTGCCGAGTTGCTCGATAAAGGCGCAGATCAAGCGCCCGCCCAACGTCCGCAGCCAAAGCCGCCCGCCGATCTGCATCCGAAAACCTATTCCTTCAGCGAGGTCGGGCGTCTCAGGCGCGATCCCTATTCGATCTATGCCCGCCGCATTTTGAAACTCGATCCGGTCGAACCGTTCAACAGCGATCCAGGCGCCTCCGAGCGCGGCACGCTCTACCATGCGATTGTTGAGCAATTCGTGGCGCGTATGCCCGAAAAGCTGGGGCCTGACACTGAACAGCTGATGAGCGAGATTGCCGACACGCTGTTTGCCGAGGAAAACCTGCCGCCGCATATTCACGTCGTCTGGCGCAAGCGTTTCTCTGAGGTTGGCCTCGCCTTTATCGAGTGGCAGCGCCAGCGTGATCCGGCCAAGCTGGTGACGGAAGCCCGCGCCGGGGTGGAACTCGGCGAGATCGATATCCGGCTCACTGGTATTGCCGACCGGATCGATATCCGGGCTGGTCACGCCGATATCATCGATTACAAGACCGGTCTCAACCCCAGTGTTTCCCAGGCCCGCAGCCTGCTTGACCCGCAACTGGCGCTGGAAGCTGCGGCGCTGACCATGGGGGCCTTCAAGGATGTCGGAAGGCTGAATCCGGATAATCTGATCTATGTCCGGCTGCGGCCCGGCGGGCGCTTTAAGGCCGATCAGGTTAATAACGAGCTGACCGGCAAAGGCGACAAGGCAAAGTCGGCACTGGATCTGGCACATGAATCCATCTCGCAACTGACCCGCTTTGTCACCCTGCTGCAATCGGGCGAGCGCGGCTATGTCTCGCGGCTGATGCCAGCGATGATGAATGATTTCAGCGGCGACTACGATCATCTGGCCCGCGTCGCTGAATGGTCCACCGCTGAAGCGGCAGAGGAGAGCAGCAGTGATGACTGATCCGGACATGCTGCGCGATGGCGATGACCCCATTGACTGGACCACACGGCAGCAATCGCTGGCCTCCGACCCGGCCCGGTCTGCCTGGGTCTCGGCCAATGCCGGGTCCGGCAAGACCCATGTGCTGACACAGCGTGTGATTCGCTTGCTGCTGGCGGGGGCGCGGCCCTCTTCGATTCTTTGCTTGACCTATACCAAGGCCGCTGCCTCGGAAATGTCGAACCGGGTGTTCGACCGGCTTGCCGAATGGGCTACCCTTCCCGACGAGGAGCTTGCCCGCCGCATTGAAACCATCGAACGCCAACCGCCTGACCGCATGAAAATTGCCGAGGCGCGGCGGCTGTTTGCCCGCGCCCTGGAAACACCGGGCGGCTTGAAAATCCAGACCATCCATGCCTTTTGCGAGGCGCTGCTGCACCAGTTTCCGCTGGAAGCCAATGTGGCTGGGCATTTTTCGGTGCTGGACGACCGCGCCGCGTCGGTGCTTTTGGCTGATGCCCGCCGGTCGCTGCTGACAGCGACCGCTGCCGAAGACGATGCAAACCTTGCTGAAGCCTTTGCCGAAGTGTTGAGCCTTGGCGATGAATTCGGGCTGGAAAACCTGCTGTCGGACATCGTTTCCAACCGCCATGCGGTACGCGGCTTTCTGGCGGTAGCCCGCCGAAAGGGCGGCGTGGAGAGTGCTTTGCGCAACGCCTTGGGTCTGGAGCCTGACGAAACCGAGATATCGCTGGCCGAAGCCTATTGGCCGCTTCCTTCACTCTCCGGTCCGCAGCTTTCCACCTATATCGATCTGGCGCTCACCAAGGGCGGTTCCCTTGTGCAGGGCGTCGCCCTGACGCTGGAGCGCGCCGTGCGCCAGCCTGACGCGCTGATCCGGGCGCAATTGCTGGAAGAGGCCTTCTATACCGGCTCCGATAAACCAAAAGCCGACCGGTCGCTGATTGCCGCCGCCATGAACAAGGCGGCCCCTTATCTGTCGGATGCGATTTTTGCGGCCCGCGACCATGTGGTGGCCTGCCGTGAGCGTCTGCGGCTGTTTCGGCTGTTCAAAGCAACGCGGGCGGCGCTAACGCTGGCCGAGCGGCTGGACCATGATTATGAAGAGCTGAAAAAGCGCAGCAGCCAGCTGGATTTCGAGGATCTGATTGCCCGCACCGCCGAGCTTTTGACCCGCAGCACGGTCGGCCCGTGGGTGCATTACAAGCTGGATCAGGGCATCGACCATATTCTGGTCGATGAGGCGCAGGATACCAGCCCGGTACAATGGTCGGTGATCCGCTCGCTGCGGGAAGATTTCTTTTCCGGCCTGAGCGCCCGTCCGGTCCGCCGCACCTTCTTTGCCGTTGGCGATGAGAAACAATCGATCTACTCCTTCCAAGGCGCAAAGCCGGAACGGTTTTCGCAGGAAGCCCGCGAGACCGAGCAGGAAGTGGCGCGTGGCGGCGAAAGCTTCAGTGCGGTGCGCCTGCCGCTGTCCTTCCGCTCCACCAATGCGGTGTTGTCAGCCGTCGATCAGGTGTTTTCGGTCACCGAGAACGCCCGCGGCCTTTCGGCTGTTGCGGAACCAGTGGTGCATATGTCGAGCCGCATCGGCCATCCCGGTGCGGTTGAAGTCTGGGAGATGATCGCGCCGGAAGGCAGCGAAAGTGAAGAGGATTGGACCGCACCCTTTGATGCAACGCCGGAAAATGCGCCCTCTGCCATGCTGGCGCGGCGGATCGCCCAGCGGATCGAGATCATGCTGGCCCGCGAGACCATCGTGGAAAAGGGGGTGGAGCGGTCCATAGAAGCAGGCGACATCCTCATTCTGGTGCGCAAACGCGGCGCTTTCGTCAATGCGCTGACACGGGCCTTGAAGCGGCGCAGCAATATTCCGGTGGCCGGGGCCGACCGGTTGCGGCTGACAGGCCATATCGCCGTGCAGGATCTGCTGGCACTAGGGCGATTCGTTCTTTTCACCGCCGATGACCTGTCGCTGGCGGCGCTGCTGAAAAGCCCGTTGTTCAACCTGAGCGAAGACGATGTGTTTGAAGTGGCGGCAAGGCGCGGCGAGATCTCGGTGTTTGCCGAGATTGCCCGGCTGGCGGAAGCCGGATCAGAAAAATGGCAGGCGGCCCTTGCCCGTTTGCACCGCTATATGGCCTTGGCGCGGGATCTTCTGCCCCATGATTTCTATGGTCGGGTGCTTGGTCCCCTGGGGGGACGACGCGACTTTCTGGCTCGGCTTGGCAGCGAGGTCAGCGATATCATCGATGAATTCCTGACCTTTACTCTTTCCCATGAACAGGCGGGCCTGCCGGGCCTGCAATCCTTCATCACCACGCTGGAGCAGGAAGCGCCGGAAGTGAAGCGCGAACAGGACAAGGAGCGCAGCGAGGTGCGCATCATGACCGTTCATGCCTCCAAGGGGCTGGAAGCACCGATTGTCTTTCTGGTCGATGATGGCTCCAAAGCCTTCAACCATACACATCTGCCAAAATTCCGGATGATCGAGACCGGAGCGCAGCCTCCGGAATGCCCCGTTTGGGTGCCGGTGAAAGCGGTTGATAATCCTCTGACCGCTGAGGACGTGGCAAAGCGAAAACAGGCCATTGAGGAGGAATATCGACGCCTGCTCTATGTCGGCATGACGCGGGCTGCCGACCGGCTGGTGGTCTGCGGCTATCGCGGCAAGCAGGTGCAGACCGAAATCTGGCACCAGATGGTCTGGTCGGCCCTGATGCTTGATACAGAACGGTGCCGGGAGCAACGCTTTGGCGGGCCGGAGGGCGATTGGACCGGGCTGCTCTGGGAAAATGCCGTCGTTCCGGGCCGATTCGAACGACAGGAAAAACGCCAGGAAAAACGGGAGCTGGAAACCTTGCCGGAGGCGCTGCTGCGCCCAGCCCCGCCACCGCCGCGCTTGCCACGGCCTTTAAGCCCGTCCGGGGTCGGGATCGAGGTGAATGACGAGGACGGCGACCTGCTGCTGCGCTCCCCGCTGTTCAGCAAGGGTGAGGATGCCGGGTTGGCGCTGCAAAAGGGCCGGTTGGTGCATCGGATGCTGCAAATGTTGCCGGGTCTGCCCGCCGAGGAACGCAAACCCGCCGCCCGCCGCTATGGTGAACGCGCCGCCCGGTTCTGGCCCGCCCATGAGCGCGACCGCTTGGTGGAGAGTGTTTTGGCTATTCTTGACCATCCGGCCTTGAGCGAGGTGTTTTCCAGCCATGCGCAGACGGAATTTTCGCTGATGGGAACCATCCGGCTTGGCGCAGAACAGCGCGCCGTCTCGGCGCGAGTGGACCGAATGGCGGTTACGGACGAGAAAGTGATTCTGCTGGATTACAAGACCAACCGGCAGCCGCCGCGTCAGGAAAGTGAAGTGCCACTGTCCCATTCGGCACAGCTTGCAATCTACCGCGAATTGCTGAAGCCGCTCTATCCTGGAAAAGTGATCGATTGCCTGCTGGTCTATACCGAAGGGCCACATGTGGTGGCGCTGACGGAGGCGGGTTTGCACGGCGCATTACAAGAGCTTCAGACCATTCAAAACACCTAGTGCACTGACGCATTCACTTCGTTCATGCTTTCGTGCACTCATCTTTTGTTTATGCATCGATTTTTCCAAACTCGGCTGAAGCCTCCGTTTGGATCGATGCACTAGGGTTTGTCGGTCAAATGTGCGGAGCGGCAATTCGTCTCGGACGCACCAAAAGGCTTATTTCCTATTTCGCCCAAATTTGCATAGATATTTCAGATTTATGTCCGGTTGACAGCCAATCAAGAACGGGGATGTTAGCGTGGGGAAGCAAATGCAGTGGCGGGAGGGGCTTGATAGCGTCTGGCGCGCATTGCACCGCGAACAGGCTTTGCCCCTTGATGAATGTGTTACCGCAGGAGGTTGAAATGGCGCGTGTCGAACAGTTTGGTCTGGCTATCGAGCAGGATCTCTATGATTTTCTGGTGAGCGAGGCCTTGCCGGGGACAGGCGTGGAGCCAGAGGCCTTCTTCCAGCATTTCTCCAGCCTCGTGCATGAGCTTGCGCCGAAGAATCGCGCCCTGCTGGCCAAGCGCGACGCCTTTCAAGCGCAGCTGGACAACTGGTACAAGCAAAACGGCGCCCCCTCGGATCTTGCGGCTTACGAAGCTTTCCTGCGCGATATCGGCTATCTCCTGCCGGAAGGGCCGGATTTTTCCGTGACGACCAGCAATGTCGACGCGGAAATCGCTTCGATTGCCGGGCCGCAGCTTGTCGTGCCTGTGATGAATGCCCGTTATGCCCTGAATGCCGCAAACGCGCGTTGGGGTTCGCTCTACGACGCGCTCTACGGAACGGATGCGATCTCCGAGGCCGACGGTGCCGAAAAGGGCAGGGGGTATAATCCCAAACGTGGCGAAAAGGTTATTGCCTGGGCGCGGGCTTTCCTCGATCAGTCCGTGCCTCTGGCGGGTGGCCGCTGGGCGGATGTGGCGGGCCTTGCGCTGACTGATGGCTATCTTGATGTAACGCTGGCCTCCGGCGACAAGACCGGGTTGATGGACCCTTCGCAACTGGTGGGGCAACTGGCGGGAACGTTCAGCGAGGACGCCAGCGTGACGTCTTATCTTTTGCGCCGCAACGGTCTGCATGTGGAAATCTGCATTGACGCCAAAGGTGCGATTGGTGCTGCCGATAAGGCGAATATCAATGATATCAGACTGGAATCGGCGATTACCGCTATCATGGACTGCGAGGATTCGGTTGCCGCCGTCGATGCTGAGGACAAGATCCTGGCCTATTCCAACTGGCTCGGCTTGATGAAGGGCGATCTGGAGGAAGTGGTTGCCAAGGGCGATCACGTCTTTACCCGTACCCTCAACCCCGATCTCGAATTCACCGATCCGCAGGGCAAGCCCTTTACCGTAGCCAGCCGGTCGCTGATGCTGATTCGCAATGTCGGGCACCTGATGACCAATCCGGCCATTCTGGATCGCGACGGTGCCGAGGTGCCGGAAGGCATTATGGATGCGATGGTGACCGCACTGATCGCGCTGCATGATATCGGACCGAATGGACGGCGGAAGAACTCCCGCCAGGGCTCAATGTATGTGGTGAAGCCGAAAATGCATGGGCCGGAAGAAGTGGCTTTTGCCGTTGAAATCTTCACCCGTGTCGAACAAGCGCTGGGCATGGAACCCAATACGATCAAGATGGGCATTATGGATGAGGAGCGCCGTACCACGGTTAACCTCAAGGAATGCATCCGCGCCGCCAAGGACCGGGTGGTGTTCATCAATACCGGCTTCCTCGACCGCACTGGCGACGAAATCCATACGTCGATGGAAGCCGGGCCGATGATCCGCAAGGGCGATATGAAACAGGCCGCCTGGATTGCGGCTTATGAAAACTGGAACGTCGATATCGGTCTGCAATGCGGCCTGTCCGGCCATGCCCAGATCGGCAAAGGCATGTGGGCCATGCCCGACCTGATGGCGGCGATGCTGGAACAGAAGATCGCTCATCCGAAAGCCGGGGCCAATACGGCCTGGGTTCCATCACCAACGGCTGCAACATTGCATGCCACCCATTATCATCAGGTGGATGTCGCGGGCGTTCAGGCCGGATTGAAGAGCCGGACGCGGGCCAAGCTCTCCGATATTCTATCGGTGCCGGTGGCCTCGCGTCCCAACTGGACGCCGGAAGAAATCCAGCGGGAGCTGGATAACAATGCCCAGGGCATTCTGGGCTATGTGGTCCGCTGGATCGACCAGGGCATCGGCTGCTCGAAAGTGCCTGACATTAACAATGTCGGGCTGATGGAAGACCGCGCAACCCTGCGCATCTCCGCCCAGCACATGGCCAACTGGCTGCATCACGGTGTTGTCACTGAGGAACAGGTTGTCGAAACGCTGAAACGGATGGCAGCCATTGTCGATCAGCAGAATGCGGGTGATTCGGCCTATCGCCCGATGGCTGCCGATTTCGGTACATCCATCGCTTTTCAGGCAGCGCTTGATCTGGTGTTGAAGGGCAGGGAGCAGCCGAACGGCTATACCGAACCGGTTCTGCACCGCCGCCGGCTTGAGTTGAAGGCCACAGCAATTCCAGCAAAAGTGTGAAACGGTTTTGCGTCTGGAACGATGCGACGAAACAGACTGAAATTTTCACGTGAAACAAAAAAGCCGCCGGAGCGATCCGGCGGCTTTTTCATGGAGGGTTATCAGGCGTTATTATAACCCTGATTGTCTGAACTTAGGACTGCTGAACGATGACCTTGGTGGCCTTGCCTGGCAGGACGCGGCTGTAGAGGTCGATGACGTCCTGGTTGATCATGCGGATGCAGCCCGAAGAGGCGGCGGTGCCGATCGAGGCCCATTCCGGCGAACCGTGGATACGGAACAGCGTATCCTGGCCCTTGTCGTTGAACAGATACATGGCGCGGGCGCCAAGCGGATTGCTGATGCTGGGGCCCATGCCGTTTTCAACATATTTGGCGACTTCCGGCTTGCGTACGGCCATTTCCTTCGGCGGATGCCAGGTTGGCCATTCCTGTTTCCAGGCAATATAGGCCTGACCCTGCCAGGCGAAACCGTCCTTGCCGACGCCGATGCCGTAGCGGATCGCCTTGCCATTCGGCAGAACGTAATACAGGAAGCGTTCCTTGGTGTTGACGATGATCGTACCGGGCCGCTCTGTGGTGTCGAAAGCAATGATCTGACGGCGGAACTTCGGGTTGACCTTCTGGATCGGAATGCCGGGCAGCGCATAGCCAGCATCCGTAACCGGACCATAGGAATCATCGAAGATCTGTGCTGTTTCGACCGAGGCTGGCGCGACAACAGGCGCGGCTTCAGCGGTCTTTTTGCTGTCAGCTTCCGACGTGGTGGAGCAGCCAGTGATGGCGAGGGTGGAGAATAGACCGAGCACGGTCAGTGCATTGCGGATTCGCATGGGAGGCTCATCGACTTTCGGGCGGGAAATGATCTGTGTTACCAGCTTTGATAGTGGTATATTTTTGATTACAGTGGAGTTTGCAAGGGAACAGAAGACCCATGCCGTCTCTGGCCTCGCAAATTGCTGAAGACTGGCTTTTTTGCAACAGACTTGGGGCCGGCAAAGAGAAGATTATGACGATTCTTACTATTTCCGTTAAGAATACATTAATCGACGGAAGGCAGTCCGAACGTGCCTTAATGATTCGCCGTGGCACGCAATTGCTTCTCGATCAGATGCGCCATGCCGTGCTGCCGGAGCTTTCGCTGGCCAGCGGCCGCCGCGCCGACCTGATCAGCGTTTCGGATAAGGGTGAAATCTGGATTACCGAAATCAAATCCTCGATCGAGGATTTCCGGGTCGACCGCAAATGGCCGGACTATCGCCAGCACTGTGATCGGCTGTTTTTTGCCACGCTGCCCGATGTGCCGCAGGAGATTTTTCCGCAAGAGTGCGGCCTGATCGTCTCAGATGGCTATGGCGCACATCTGTTGCGCGATGCACCGGAACACAGGCTTGCCCCAGCGACCCGCAAATCCGTGATGCTGGCCTTTTCACGTGCGGCAGCCCAACGGTTGATGCGGGCCGAATGGGATGCGGCCCCGCAATTTCTGCCCTGATTGTTTCGGCGCACGCGTGTTACTTTGGTGCGCGCTTGGCGAGAATGCGTTGCAGGGTGCGGCGGTGCATGTTCAGCCGCCTTGCGGTTTCCGAGACATTGCGTTCGCAGGCCTCGTAGACCCGCTGGATATGTTCCCAGCGCACCCGGTCGGCAGACATTGGATTTTCCGGCACATCGGCTTTTTCGCCCGGACGTTGGGTCAGGGCGTTGAAGACATCGTCGGCATCGGCAGGTTTTGACAGATAATCCACCGCGCCGAGTTTGACGGCCGTGACGGCGGTGGCAATATTGCCGTAGCCGGTCAGCACGATGATCCGGGTGTCGGTCCGGCTTTCGCGAATGGCCTGGATCACATCAAGACCATTGCCATCACCAAGCCGCAGGTCAACCACGGCATATTTCGGGGCTGCGGTCTTGGCCTTGGCAATGCCTTCCGCCACGGAGGAGGCGATATCCACTTGAAAGCCACGGGTTTCCATGGCGCGGGCCAGCCGTCGCAGAAAGGGCTGGTCGTCATCGACTATCAACAAGGTGGCGTCCGGGCCGAGATCGGCAGCGCCGTCTTCGTGGGTGATCGGCATATCCTGGGTCATGTTCTTTCAATCCTAGAGCATTTCCAGGAAAAGAGGAAACCGGTTTTCCGTCCGGAAATGCTAAAACAAAGAGCTGCTGCATAATTCCTTAAATCGGAATCGATTTAAGGAATTATGCAGCAGGTATAAAGCGCTACAGCGAACCTTTGTGCGCCCTATATGGCGCACGGCGCTGTAGAGAGTTGCTGCGATGCCATGAAGAGCAGAAACGCTCTAACGTCCGCAGCGTTATTGCGCACTCGCCTCTGTCGGTAAAGTCACTTTGTCGGTGTTTCCATTTCCCGGCGCGGCCAGCGCACCGTTACCCGCGCCCCCGGGCTGGACGTGCCCCGATTTTCAAAGGTCAGGACAGCGCCGGAACGCTCCAGCAAGGTCTTGGCAATGAACAGCCCCAGCCCAAGCCCGCCCGCCCGCGCATCGCTTTTGCGGCTGGTGACATAAGGCTCGCCGATTCTCAGAAGGATATCGGGCGCAAAGCCTTCGCCATCATCCTCGATGATGATCGTCACATGGCGATTGTCATGCTCTACCGTGATGGTTACCTGATCCCGAGCATAGTCCAGGGCGTTTTCGATCAGGTTGCCAAGCCCGTAGAGAATGCCGGGATTACGGTTACCCACCGGTTCGCTGGCGCGTTCGGAAACCTCCACCACCGTCAGCTTGATGCCGAAGTCCCGGTGAGGTGCGATCACTTCCTCAATCAGCGACGAGAGCGGCAATTGCCGCATATGCGCCTCATCCTCGGCGGACAGAGTTGTCAGACGCTTCAGAATGTCGCGGCAACGTTCGCTCTGGCTGCGCAGCAGCTGGACGTCCTCGCCGAAGCGTGGGTCCTTGCCCAATTCCCGTTCCATTTCCTTGGCAACGACGCTGATCGTCGCCAGAGGTGTCCCCAATTCATGGGCGGCGGCGGCGGCCAGCCCATCCAGCTGGGAAAGATGCTTTTCCTTTTGCAGCACCAATTCGGTTGCCGCCAGCGCATCGGCCAGAAGATTGGCCTCTTTGGACACCCGATAGGCATAGAAGGCAGCAAAGGCGGTCATCGAGACGATCGAGCACCAGATTGCCACTAGCATGACCGGGCCGCCGCGATCAATATAGTCAGCATACCAGGGCAGGGGAAAAGGGGTGAAAGCCTGAACCGAAATGCAGACCATCGCCAGGCCCAGCAAGGCCATGGAATGGCGCAGCGGCTGGGAGGCAAAAACCACGATGACCGGTACGCAGATCAGCGGCGCGAAGGGATTGGCCAGCCCGCCGGTGATAAACAGCAGAGCGCCCATCTGGCAGAGATCCAGCGCCAAAATCGCCAGTGTCCAAATCGGTTCCAGCCTCTGGGTAGACGGAAAGGCCAGTTGCAGCAGGAAATTCACCACTGCCAATGCGCCGATCAGAATGGCGGCGGCCAGTACCGGCATCGGAAATTGCAGAACCAGCGCGACAATTGCCAGGGTGATGGTCTGCCCTGCGACCGCCAGCCAGCGAAGCCGAACCAGCGTTTCAAGCCGCAATCTGCGGCTGGATGTACCAAAATGCATTCGAATATCCGTCTTTGCGCTCATTCACGTTCCCCCCGCCCGTCCTCCTTCGGGCAGGATCTATGTACCACGCGGTTTGGCCCGTGTCGTGGGGGCAGCAGCGGCAGGGTCGTCGGGCCAGGGATGGCGGGGATAGCGTCCGCGCATGTCGGCGCGCACGTCGCTCCATGATCCGGCCCAGAAACCAGGCAGGTCACGGGTCGTCTGGATTGGCCGATGCGCTGGCGAGGTCAGTTCCAGCAGAAGCGGCAACCGTCCGCCGCCAATGGCCGGATGGTTTTTAAGGCCGAACAGTTCCTGGACGCGGATCGTCAGCTTCGGCTCGTCGCCGTCATATTGGATCGGATGGCTCATGCCGGTCGGCGCGGTAAAATGGGTCGGCGCCATCTGGTCCAGATCCCGCTGCGCCTCGTAAGGCACCAGCGCCTTCAGCCCATCGATGATTCCGCCCATGGAAATATCGGCAAGGCTGCGCACACCGGTCTGGAAGGGAATGAACCAGTCCTCAAGCCGCTCTAGCAAGGCCTCGTCACTCATATCCGGCCACGGCGCTCCGAGCGTGCGGTGCAGAAAACCGATACGCTGGCGCAATTGCTCGGCATTCTTGCTGAAATCCAGGCGTTCGAGGCCCAATTGCCGCAACCCTTCAGCCAGTGCCTTGGTGGCACCTTCGCCACTGGGTCGCCCTAGCGGTGTTTCCTCCAGAATGATCGCACCGATCCGCTTGACGCGCCGCGCCCGGACCTGGCCGCTTGGCGGGTCGAAAAAGCTCTCATCGCCTTGAATGATTGCTGCCGGCAGGCTCTCTTCTATATCGGAAAGGCGGATTTCCGCTGCGCTGAGGATTCGCCCTTGCGCCGCCCGCCCGGTCAGATCGGCAATGACAAGCATGTCGCTTGCCGCCAGCCGTTCGGTTTGCGCCAGTTCCGCGCCGCGCCCGTTCGCCATCACATATCGCCCCGGCGCGCCCCGTTTCAGCGCGATCCGGTCTGGATAGGCATGCAAAAGCAGCATTCCGGCCAGCGCTGGCGTGGCGGCAGCCTGACGTTTCGGCAGGTCTTTCGTCAGCCGCTCCGCCAGCTTGCGCGCTGCACTGGCCCGCTCGCCGCGATCCGACCGAAACCGGCGCAGGCGTTCTTCCAGGTCGATATCCGATCCACCCAATCCTTGTTCTGTCAGCAGGACGGCGATCTCGCTGGCTGTTTTAGCCTGTCCCTGTTCTGCAGCGGCAATCACCATAGCGGCAAGTCGCGGTGGCAGGCCAAGGCCGCGCATGATCTTGCCTTTGGCCGTCAAGTGTCCTTGATCATCCAGTGCGCTAAGAGCCACCAGCAGGTTTCGCGCCTCCTTCAAGGCGGCGGCGGGCGGCTGGTCTATAAAGGATAGTGCAGAAGCATCAGTCACGCCCCAATGGGCCATGTCCATCACCAGACCGGACAGATCACTGGCGAGAATTTCCGG
>NZ_CP056047.1:3472500-3746962 GCF_021559775.1 Gillisella vitis
CGAGCCCTTTCCTGATGATCCCTAGGATGGTCTAGCCGACCTGACTTTGGTGAAGGATTGGAGGTAGGAAGGAAGCTTGTCACTCTGGATCGTTCGTTGTTCATCGTCTTTGACGATGTCTGATGAATGATCGGATTACCGTTGCCTGACCGCGCGGTACCGGATTTGATCTCGAGAAGCTGGTCTTAAGATAGACTGCAAGTGAGCTGCTCGGCGTAGCTCCAATAAAGCAGATCTATCGAACACGTCGATGGCATCATTGGTTTGGTTGGGTTGTAAAAGGTAACCCGGCCTGCTGATCGCTTCCTTTGGAGGCGACAGCGAGATGATGAGCATTGGCAATGAGAACGATTAAGTGGAATAAGGGCATTTGGTGGATGCCTTGGCATGCACAGGCGATGAAGGACGTGATACGCTGCGATAAGCCGTGGGGAGCTGCGAATAAGCTTTGATCCATGGATTTCCGAATGGGGAAACCCACCTTAGATATCTAGAAAATCTGTTTTGCTAGACCAATCTGTTTTGACCGGTTGTGTGGGACATCCCATACAGGCCGGTAGGCCGTCGCCAAGCGTTTGGCGCACCGTCTGTAGCGCAGGCTCGAAGAGCCGACAGCGTGAAGACAAAACAAACCCCGCGTGTGGGGCGATAGGGTTCGGCAAAAGAGGTTTCTAGATATCGCAAATAAGGTATCTTACTCTGAATACATAGGGGTAAGAAGCGAACTCGGGGAACTGAAACATCTAAGTACCCGAAGGAAAGGACATCAACCGAGACTCCGCAAGTAGTGGCGAGCGAACGCGGACCAGGCCAGTGGCAATGAGGAATAAAGCGGAACAAGTTGGAAAGCTTGGCCATAGTGGGTGACAGCCCCGTACGCGTAGAACACTCATTGTCCTAGAGTAGGGCGGGACACGTGAAATCCTGTTCGAACATGGGGAGACCACTCTCCAAGCCTAAGTACTCGTGCATGACCGATAGCGAACAAGTACCGTGAGGGAAAGGTGAAAAGCACCCCGACAAGGGGAGTGAAATAGAACCTGAAACCGGATGCCTACAAACAGTAGGAGGGCGAAAGCCTGACTGCGTACCTTTTGTATAATGGGTCAACGACTTAGTGTAACTAGCAAGCTTAAGCCGGTAGGTGTAGGCGCAGCGAAAGCGAGTGTTAATAGCGCGATTGAGTTAGTTGCATTAGACCCGAAACCGAGTGATCTAGCCATGAGCAGGTTGAAGGTTGGGTAACACCAACTGGAGGACCGAACCCGCATCTGTTGCAATAGATTGGGATGACTTGTGGTTAGGGGTGAAAGGCCAATCAAACTCGGAAATAGCTGGTTCTCCGCGAAAACTATTTAGGTAGTGCGTCGATCGAATACCTCAGGGGGTAGAGCACTGGATGGGCTATGGGGACTCACCGTCTTACTGATCCTAACCAAACTCCGAATACCTGAGAGTACTAATCGGCAGACACACGGCGGGTGCTAACGTCCGTCGTGAAGAGGGCAACAACCCTGACCTCCAGCTAAGGTCCCCAAGTCATGGCTAAGTGGGAAAGGATGTGAGGATCCCAAAACAACCAGGATGTTGGCTTAGAAGCAGCCATCATTTAAAGAAAGCGTAACAGCTCACTGGTCTAAATAAGGGTCTTTGCGCCGAAAATGTAACGGGGCTAAAGCCATGCACCGAAGCTGAGGATGTGCAGTAATGCACGTGGTAGCGGAGCGTTCCGTAAGCCTGTGAAGGGACAGTCGTGAGACATCCTGGAGGTATCGGAAGTGCGAATGTTGACATGAGTAACGATAAAGGGGGTGAGAGACCCCCTCGCCGAAAGACCAAGGGTTCCTGCTTAAAGTTAATCTGAGCAGGGTTAGCCGGCCCCTAAGGCGAGGCAGAAATGCGTAGTCGATGGGAACCACGTTAATATTCGTGGGCCTGGTGGTAGTGACGGATCACACAAATTGTACAGTCTTACTGGATTGATTGTGCAGTGGAGTGGTTCCAGGAAATAGCTCCACCGTATAGACCGTACCCGAAACCGACACAGGTGGTCAGGTAGAGTATACCAAGGCGCTTGAGAGAACTATGTTGAAGGAACTCGGCAAATTGCACGCGTAACTTCGGAAGAAGCGTGACCCCTTTTTACGCAAGTGGAGAGGGGTGGCACAGACCAGGGGGTAGCGACTGTTTATCAAAAACACAGGGCTCTGCGAAGTCGCAAGACGACGTATAGGGTCTGACGCCTGCCCGGTGCTGGAAGGTTAAAAGGAGAGGTGCAAGCTTTGAATTGAAGCCCCAGTAAACGGCGGCCGTAACTATAACGGTCCTAAGGTAGCGAAATTCCTTGTCGGGTAAGTTCCGACCTGCACGAATGGCGTAACGACTTCCCCGCTGTCTCCAACATAGACTCAGTGAAATTGAATTCCCCGTGAAGATGCGGGGTTCCTGCGGTCAGACGGAAAGACCCCGTGCACCTTTACTATAGCTTTACACTGGCATTCGTGTCGGCATGTGTAGGATAGGTGGTAGGCTTTGAAGCTTGGACGCCAGTTCGAGTGGAGCCATCCTTGAAATACCACCCTTATCGTCATGGATGTCTAACCGCGGTCCGTTATCCGGATCCGGGACAGTGTATGGTGGGTAGTTTGACTGGGGCGGTCGCCTCCGAAAGAGTAACGGAGGCGCGCGATGGTGGGCTCAGACCGGTCGGAAATCGGTCGTCGAGTGCAATGGCATAAGCCCGCCTGACTGCGAGACTGACAAGTCGAGCAGAGACGAAAGTCGGTCATAGTGATCCGGTGGTCCCGCGTGGAAGGGCCATCGCTCAACGGATAAAAGGTACGCCGGGGATAACAGGCTGATGACCCCCAAGAGTCCATATCGACGGGGTTGTTTGGCACCTCGATGTCGGCTCATCGCATCCTGGGGCTGGAGCAGGTCCCAAGGGTTTGGCTGTTCGCCAATTAAAGCGGTACGTGAGCTGGGTTCAGAACGTCGTGAGACAGTTCGGTCCCTATCTGCCGTGGGTGTAGGAATATTGACAGGATCTGTCCCTAGTACGAGAGGACCGGGATGGACATATCTCTGGTGGACCTGTTGTCGTGCCAACGGCATAGCAGGGTAGCTATATATGGAATGGATAACCGCTGAAGGCATCTAAGCGGGAAACCAACCTGAAAACGAGTATTCCCTATCAGAGCCGTGGAAGACGACCACGTTGATAGGACGGGTGTGGAAGCAGGGTAACCTGCGAAGCTTACCGTTACTAATAGCTCGATTGGCTTAATCGTTCTCATTGACCATGCTCATCGACTTCGTCGATGAGCCATCTGTTTAGCGCTCACGCATGAGCGGCTCGTATACGAGCCTATGCTCCGCGAGGGCGCCGAACGATCGGCGACGCGCCTTGCGCTTGCGGACTTCGTCCGAAAGTGCCAAGCAAAACGTCGCGGAATGACGTGTTCATACAATAAGAAAACGGGCAACGCCCGCCAGCTTCTCAATTATGCAAAGCATCAATACGGTTCCGTATCAACGCTTTGGCACCCTTCTGAGCGCAGGCGAAGAAGATGGGTTTGCCAAAGAAAAGGGAACACTATTGGTGCCAAGCGTCAACATTGCCCTTAGCTGACCTGGTGGTCATGGCGGGGCGGCCGCACCCGTTCCCATTCCGAACACGGCCGTGAAACGCCCCTGCGCCAATGGTACTTCGTCTTAAGACGCGGGAGAGTAGGTCGCTGCCAGGTCTGCTAAGCGCAATGTTCATACTCAAATCAATCATCTTCTCTCACATACATCGGCCCCGCCGAAAACATAAAGGGTCGCTCAAGCGACCCTTATTCCGTTAACGAATAACAATATATAACGCGGGGTGGAGCAGCCCGGTAGCTCGTCAGGCTCATAACCTGAAGGCCGCAGGTTCAAATCCTGCCCCCGCAACCAAAATTACATCAATCCCGTAGCCTTAAACGCTGCGGGATTTTTGCGTTTCTTAGCTTCGGTTGCGCCAACACGGCCCTCATCATAGCGCTTCACAATCCCCCTGACCTTGCCCCGCTGAACTAATCCATTTTGAAGTAAGCTCTGTCCCATTGAGAGGACCAGAGAATGAAGCGCAACCGTTTCACAGACGAGCAGATTATCGGGATATTGAAGGAGCATGAGGCAGGCACGCCGGTCTCGGAGCTTTGCCGCAAGCACGGCGTCAGCGATGCCAGCATCTATAAATGGAAGGCCAAATTCGGCGGAATGGAAGTTTCCGAAGCCAAGCGGCTGAAGACGCTGGAGGACGAAAACACGAAGCTGAAAAGGCTCCTGGCAGATGCGATGCTCGACAATTCGGCTTTGAAAGACCTTTTGGGAAAGAAGTGGTGACGCCCGCAGCAAAGCGGAAAGCTGTCGCTCATCTGATGGATCACCACCAGATGAGCGAACGGCGGGCGTGTAAAGCCATCGGCTTTTGCCGGATGACGATCCGTTACGAGACCAGGCGCTGCGATGACTATGACCTTCGCGAGCGGATGAAGGCGCTGGCGCATGAACGCCGCCGCTTTGGATATCGACGACTTCATGTGCTGCTCAGGCGTGAGGGTCACCTTGTGAACCATAAGCGGCTCTTCCGGCTCTATCGGGAAGAGAAGCTGACGGTGCGCAAGCGCGGCGGTCGGAAACGGGCGATAGGCACACGAGCACCGATGCTGATCCCGCTTGCCGCCAATGACCGCTGGTCCCTCGACTTCGTGTCGGATCAGTTCACCGATGGGCGCAGGTTCCGGGTGCTGACCGTCGTCGATGATTGCACCAGAGAATGCCTTGGCCTCGTCGCCGATACGTCTCTTTCTGGCCTGCGGGTTGCCCGTGAACTGGAGCGGATCATCGAGGGACGAGGCAAGCCGAAGATGATCGTCAGTGACAATGGCAGCGAATTCACCAGCAACGCGATCCTGCAATGGACGGATCGGACGAAGGTCGATTGGCATTACATCGCACCCGGCAAACCGATCCAGAACGCCTTCATCGAAAGCTTCAATGGGCGGCTGCGCGACGAGTTCTTGAATGAAACGCTCTTCTCGTCACTGAACCATGCTCGAGCAGGGCTTTCAAACTGGCGAGGCGACTACAACGATCATCGACCACACTCTGGTCTAGGCTGGCTGACACCGGCCGAGTTCGCTCAGACCATCAACCCGCGACGTGATGCGGTGCTGCGCAGCCGAAATGGCTCCGCACCGCAACCCGCCGCTACCGCCCCGAATACAGCAACCCAAAACCACTGGAGCGAACTCAAAACTGGATAAAACTTGGGGGCAAGGTCAAGAGAATGAAGCGCAACCGTTTCACAGACGAGCAGATTATCGGGATATTGAAGGAGCATGAGGCAGGCACGCCGGTCTCGGAGCTTTGCCGCAAGCACGGCGAATGCTGAATATCGAAACTTCTGTTGGTCCAAAAGGTGGGATGGTTCACAGCGCGGCATCTTGAAATGGAGCCATGAGTAGAAAAATTGCCAAATGACTTGGCGGTGGTCGCCAAGCCATCCAGAGTAGCAGTGTCAGGGGGAGAGTTCCTCAAGAACGCGGTCTTTAGTCTCTACCGCGAAGAGAGCTGTCACGAGAGCGCCTACCAGCAGAATTACCGCGAAGGCCCCGAATACATATTGGATTCCCATCGACGACATAACCCAGCCGACAGCAATAGGGCCGGCAGAAGATCCGAGCCGTAACCAGGCGCTGCCTGTGCCCGTGCCGATAGCACGCAGACGTGTCGGGTAGATCTCCGAGGAATAAAGATATAGCGAAAACGTCACCGTCTGGACAATGGCGTAGGCAAGTCCCGCAAGGACCAGAACCTGAACCGCTGACGTCGCTCCTAGCCAGGCGAGAATAACCAGCGGGATTGGGGCAATCAGAAGTGCACCGGTGTACCAGCGCTTACGTCCCACTTTGTCGATGAGAAATGCGCAGATAATGGCTGCGATCACACCACCGACAGAGGTGATAAAGCCGTAGAGGATACTCGTTTCAAGCGGGAGATTGAATGTCTGGCGATAGAGGGTTGGAAGCCAGGTGATTGTGCCATTGGCTACCATATAAGCGCAGAACCACATGGCCCATATTGATAATGTGCGCTTAAGATAAATACCCTGAAACAGCTCGCGCCAGTCGGATTTGCGGCGCATGGGCGCGGCGACGAGTTTTGGCTCAGGCAGTTCGTTGCCGGCGGCTCGGGCGCTGTGCTCTAGCTTGGTGACGATACGGTCAGCTTCTTCATATCGACCATTGGCGACCAACCAGCGAGGAGATTCATGCAGGAACCATCGTAGCGGAATCATCAAAATTGCGGGAACCAGGCCGACGACGAACATGGCTTTCCAGCCATAGAGCGGAACCATGAAGTATCCGATCAAGCCTGCGCCCACCAGGCCAAGCAGAAACATGACCTCGTACAACAGAAAGAACCTGCCGCGCCCTTTAGAGCCAATCAACTCGTTGATATAAGCGCTGGCGACCGGTACTTCACCGCCGGTGCCAATTCCTTGTACGAACCGAAATGCCATCATCATGCCGGCGCCTGCCGCAAACAAGCACGCGATATCCATGCTGACAAAAAGCAGAATGGTGAACAGCAGCACTTTCAAGCGGCCAATCTTCTCAGCCATCCAACCGAAGCAGACCGCGCCAATCAGCTGCCCGAGATAGCCCATAGACAGGATCATGCCAGTTTGTCCCGGAGTGAGGTTCCACTCGCGAACCAGGACCGGCATGGCATAGGCGATTGCGATGACGGTGTAGCCGTCAAAAAAGGTTGCAGCGCCGACAATGTTCCGTGCCCAGAAAACCTCGCGGGTGACCGGCAGCCTTTCAAGGCGCGCACTGATTTCAGCTTGCGGGTCAACAAGCGGCGGCGCCGCCGTGATCCGTTGTTCAATATTCATGATATCCTCCCTCTGCCTGGCCCAGTCTCCCAGCCTGGCGTCGAACCTACGCGTTGATTGTCTCGACCTCCGGATCGTTGGACACAGGGTGACCAAGAACCCGGAGGACGCGGCTCTTCATGGCGAGAGACGCACCAAGCCTGGCAGTCGGTGCGGATGCGGTGCATCACTCCCAGATGCGGCCGCAATGTCCTCCCCTTGGAATGCCCCCGCCTGATACGAACGATCACTGAAATGACCGTTCGTATTCCTTTGTTGTCCTCAAGGCGAAGATGCGAGAGCATCGTCACGCTTTTTTACGAGAAGCGGGGAGTTGCGGACTATTCGGCCGCCATCAGCTGCTCGACGCGGCCAATACCGGCAGCATCGAAGGCCGCGAAGATTTCAGCTTCGGCCTTCTCGCCGAGATTCTTCAAGGGCTCGCGGATCGTGGCGTGTTCCAGGACGCCGCGATGGACGAGGCCAAGCTTGAGAGCCACGGTACCCTCCATGTGAGAACCTCGATGGTACACGGCTCTTGTAACCGGAAGGAGTTGCTCGAAAAGCTTGCGTGCTTCGGGATAGTTCTGCGCCTTGCCCGCTTTGATCAGGTCGATCAGGAGTTCTGGGGCGATATTTCCATAACCAACGAGCAGGCCGTCAACATCGAACATGGTCGGCAGCAACCATTCGTCGTGGCAGCTCAGGATTTGCAGATTGGGATTGGCCTTTTTGAGCTCAGGGATCTCAACATACCAGCGCTTCATGTTGCGCACACCGTTTTTGGTGGCAACGACGCCATCCTGGGTCGCGATGGCAAGTTGGGTGTCCAGGTCGTAGGACGCTTTGGTCGCATCCGGATACTGGAAGAGAATGCATTGCAGGCCGGATTCCTGCCAGATCGCCTTGTAGCGATCCTGCGGGGCGCCCTTCTGGAAGCCGAAACGGAGCCAGCCGTGGTTGGGATAAACCAGTGCACCAGTTGCCCCGGCTGCCTTGCACTTCTTGGCTTCTTCCGCCGCGACCCGGGTGCCTTCACCGGTGATACCAGCAATGATCGGAATCCGACCATCAACCGCCTCTACATAGGTGCGGATGAGTTTCAATCGCTCTTCTTCCGTCAGAAAAGTACCTTCGCCAGCATGGCCAAGAATGACAAGGCTTTTCACGCCGTCCATTCCTGCGAGCCATTTGGCAATGCGGGTATTGGCAGCATAATCGACCTCACCATCGCGGGTGAAAGCAGTGACTGGTGCCGGGCTGAGCCCTCTCATATCCATTGGTTGCATCGGGTATCTCCTCCTCAGATAGCCGCCGCCCGCTTTAGCGACCGGCGATAGGATCGTTAATGGGAACGTTCCCACTATCGTTTCTGATTTTACTGGAGTCAATATTTTTTTTAATGCATGGTTGAAGCTGCAATTGCGCAGGGCTATCAGCGGAGAACCTCGAATGAATGTAAGGACCGAAGATGCGGGGCGTCTGGGACGCGTGACAATTCTCGATGTTGCGTCGGCTGCCGGTGTCTCAAAATCGACGGTATCGCGCATTCTCGATGAACGTCTTCCCCGATCCGATAACGATACGGCCCGTCGTGTCCGCAAGATTGCAGAAGAGATGGGGTATGTGCGGGATATCTCGGCGGCGAGCTTGAGGCGCGGTACCACAATGACTGTCGGCATCATCGTGCCCCGCTTGACCGACACGGTTATGGCCATGCTTTACGAGTCGCTGGCCAAGGCCTGTAGCAGAAGCGGTCGCTTTGCAATTGTCGCGACAACCGATGACAAGCCCAGGGCCGACAGGCTTGCTGCCGAATCACTTTTGAACCGAGGAGTGGATGGGCTCATCCTTTCGACAGCGCGGTTGGATGATGATTTTGCTGATGACCTCATCGCTCGGGGAGTGCCCCATGTCTTCGCTCTTCGCACGGCTGGGGCAAGCCTCTGTTCCGTTGGCGATGACAGGTTGGGCGGATACTTGGCAACACGCCACCTGATAGACCTGGGCCATCGTCATATTGGGGTGATTGCAGGACCATCTTATGCTTCCAGCGCGGTTGGGCGGGTGGAAGGCTACAGGCAGGCAATGCAAGAAGCAGGAATTCCGGTCTTTCCAGACGCAATCGTTCCGTCGACCTTCGGGCTCGACGCCGGCGCGGAAGCCGCTGAATATCTGATGCGGCTGGATAACCATCCGACAGCAATCTTTGCCGTCAACGACAACACGGCTATCGGTGCGCTCTCAGGCCTTTCGCGCCTCGGAATTTCCGTACCCAAAGAGGTTTCCGTGGTCGGATATAATGACATTCCGATCGTCAATCATCTCCCCACCCCGCTGACAACGGTTCGGGTTCCCTTTGACCAGATCGCATCGCATGCTTTGGATCTATTGCTGAGTGAGACGGTTTCGGCTGAAGACAGGATACGGATCTCGGCCCCAACGCTTATTCCGCGCAAATCGACGGCTAAGCCGGTGCTGTAGCATTTTAATACCTGCTTCTAACCAATTGTCGGTGACAATCGGCAATCAATGAGACGGCACGTCGCAGATCGGGATTGGACGGGGTGGAGGCGCGGGATGATCCTGCTTGTATTGAGCGATAATCGGCTCGAGCTTTTCCTTAGGCCAGAACTGCGGGGAGCCAATTTCCTTCAAGCAGGCGTTGTTCCAATAGGTCTTATTCCCTGAAGTGGACCGGCTTGCCGTCAAGTCCCGGGAAACTGCGTTGATGTCTCGCGACTCAGGGTAGATGTAGAGGGTCGTCGGGTTATCCTTGACCAGTGACAGGACTTGGGGCGCGTCGTCCGGAGACCAACTTGTGCAACCGTCACTGCGGCCAGCGGGGTAGGTGACGAGATTACCGCGTGGGACATAGCCGTCTCGATTGGCATAGGTGCTGTCAGGCTTTTTCAGCATGCAAATTCCCGAGACCAATGCCGCCGCATGCCCGCCAATTGCGCGTTGGCGGGCATTGGCGGTCTCACCGGTTCCATCGAACTGTACGAAAGACCGCGTCAGGAAAGATTCCTGATTGGCAGAGGTGCGGTAGTAGCCTTTGAACGTCGTCTTGATTTCGCTCGTCATGTAAGCGCCGCCCGCCGTCAGGTTTGAATCCAGGGCATTACCAAAGTTCTTGGCGCATTCTCGCCCGTTTGAGAAATTGACGGTGCCTGCGAGATTGCGCCCGCCACCGTGTCCCGCTGATATGACCCGAAAGGATCGCTGCGCTTCACAGATGACATAGAAGCGGCCTCCGGAGGTGCCGTCAGTACGGTCGTTTGGCCGGGTGGCATCCATCGCGAAATAACATGCGTTGCTGACCTTGCCTTCCGCCACTCTAGCGAGATAGAGCGCACGCGCCCTCTCCAGGACGACAGGGGCGATCTGGCCGGTTCCTTCCCCCACGTGGTCTTTCAGCCAGTCTGGAAGGCGTGATGGTCCTTCTGCGGCCATAGCCAGGGAAGAGGCCGATGATAAAGCGAAGACGGAGAGAAGCCTGATGAATTTGAAAAAAATGGGAGTGAATGTCATGCACATCTTCCTGAAACATCCGTTGCTTTGCAAATCTTACCGCGGCTGAAACCCACTGGCAGGATGCTGTAGCACTCTAAATTTGCTGCATAATTCTCTCCTCAAATCGGGTCAGATTTAAGGAATAATGCAGTCAAGAATGTTCAGGCAGTGATGATTGGCAACATGGGTTGCAAATAGCCGGGTTTTGGAAAAACCCGGCTATTAACCTTTGGAGACAATCTCGATTACAGCGTAACGACAATCTTTTCCTTGGCAGCCTTAACTGCCGCATCCGCCAATTTCAGCGCAATCAAGCCATCTTCGATGGATGGCGAAGGTGCTTTGCCGCTCTCGATGAAATCGAGAAACGCCGAGATTTCCGCCGCATAAGCCGCCGTGTAGCGGGTCATGAAGAAATCATGCAGCGGTGGGCGGGTGTATCCGTCCTTGGTGGCGATCTCAATGGAGACTGGACGCTGGTTTTCAGCCGCTACCGATCCTTCCGAGCCATGCACTTCAATGCGCTGGTCATAGCCATAGGTGGCGCGACGGGAGTTGGAAATGATGGCCTGACGGCCAGACGCCGTGGTCAGCACAAGGCTGGCACTGTCATAATCGCCGAGTTCGCCAATCTTCGGGTCCACCAGCACGGCAGCCGATGCCATGACCGAGGTGATTTCTTCGCCCAGCAGGAAGCGGGCAATGTCGAAATCATGAATGGTCATATCGCGGAAAATACCGCCGGACACCTTGATGTATTCTGGCGGCGGCGCGCCGGGGTCGCGGCTGGTGATGGTGACCATTTCGACCTTACCGATCTTGCCATCATCAATTGCCTTGCGAACCGCCTGAAAATGCGGATCGAAGCGGCGGTTAAAGCCCAGCATAACCTTGCCGCCATTGGCGCGCACCGCTTCGGCGCAGGCTTCTGCCCGCTTCACATCCAGATCAATCGGCTTTTCGCAGAACACGGCCTTGCCAGCGGCGGTGAACCGTTCGATCAGATCGGAATGGGTGTTGGTGGGGGTGCAGATCAGCACCGCATCAATCGAGGCATCGGCCTCAATCTCTTCAATGGTCTTGACCGCTGCGCCATAGGCATCGGCAATCGCCTTGGCAGCCTCGGGGAAAGCATCTGCAACGGCCACCAATTGGGCGCGCTTGTCTTCGCCAATGGCCTTGGCATGCACCTTGCCAATGCGCCCTGCGCCCAGAAGGGCCAGTTTCTTCACCATGATGTTCTCCTCCCGTCTTGGCACGACCCGGCCAAGCTCATGACACGTTAAACGCTCTCAAACCCACCGCAGTTTTTGACAGTGTCAACTGTTGCGGCAATCCTCGTTTGGAATATATGTTCTATTTTGCTAGATTGGGATAGTGTTCCTGTCAAGGCGGTTTAGAGCGCTGCCGTCAAAGACGTTGATGCAAATTTGAGGCGATAAACCAACCATGTCTGACACCACAGTTGCAGAGACTTCCGCGCCCGATAGCATCAAAGCCTTTGAAGAGCGGCTGATGCAGGTGTCTGACACCTTGCCAAAAAGGCTGAAGCAATGCGCGGACTATGTGGCCGCCAATAAGGACCGCATCGCGGTTTCCACCGTGGCCGAAATGGCGGAAGGTGCTGGCGTGCAGCCCTCTGCCTTTATGCGATTTTGCCAAATATTTGGTTTTTCTGGATTTTCCGAGATGCAAAAGCTGTTTCGGGACTCTCTTGTCGGCGGTTGGCCGGATTATTCTACCCGTCTGCATCATTTGCGCGAAACGGCATCGGGCAGCCCATCGGCGCTTTTGGCGGAATTTGTCGAGGCGGGGCGTGTTTCGCTGGAAGGATTGCTGCAAACGGTCGATCCGCAACTGTTAGAACAGGCTGTGGCTTGCCTCAGCACGGCTGGAATGATCCATATTGTTGGCTTGCGCCGCTCTTTTCCGGTGGCAAGCTATATTGCCTATGCCTTTGAAAAAATGGCAGTTCCGGCCATGTTACACAGTGGCGTTGGCAAATTGGAAAGCCAGCATGCCATCCGCGAGGGCGATGTGGTGCTGGCCATTACCTTTGCGCCCTATTCGACCGAGACGCTGGATCTGGTTGAGCAAGTCTCAGCGCGGGGCATTTCCGTGGTGGCAATTACCGATACGGTGGTCAATCCCTTACGCAAACTGGGGGCAATAACGCTCTCAGTCGCCGAGGTGGATTTTGGCGCATTCCGCTCGCTCTCCGCCACGCTCTGTCTGGCCATTGCGCTTTCGGTTGCGGTGGGAACGGCACGGCAGCAGGACTGAACATTTGTGTTGATGGGTTCAAAAATAGAATATATAGTCCATTTTCAAGCGATAATAGAATGACCTTCCGGGAGTGAGGTCATTGACGGCAGGCAAAACAAGCCCTGTCGCGTCCAAGGAGGAAAGCGTGCCAAAACTTGACCTGATCACCATCGGCCGTTCGTCCGTTGATCTCTACGGCGCGCAAGTGGGTGGCCGTTTGGAAGACATGGCCTCCTTTAACAAATATATCGGCGGTTCTCCGACCAATATTGCAGCTGGCACCGCGCGTCTGGGCCTGAAATCGGCTCTCATCACCCGCGTGGGCGATGAACACATGGGCCGCTTTATCCGTGAGCAGTTGGTGCGCGAAGGCGTGGATGTGCGCGGCGTCAAGACAGACCCCAAACGGTTGACGGCGCTGGTTTTGCTCGGGATTCGGGATGAGCATCAGTTTCCGCTGATTTTCTACCGCGAAAACTGCGCCGACATGGCGCTGTGCGAAGATGACATCGATCCGGCATTTGTGGCCGAGGCGGCTTGCGTTTGCGTTACGGGTACGCATCTATCGCATCCCAATACAGAAGCTGCGGTGCTGAAAGCGCTGCGATTGGCGCGGGAAAATGGTGCTAAAACAGCACTTGATATTGATTACCGCCCTAATCTCTGGGGCTTGGCAGGCCATGGCGATGGTGAGAGCCGCTTTATCGAATCACAGGCTGTGACCACCAAACTCCAATCCACCCTGCATTGGTTTGATCTGATTGTCGGCACCGAAGAAGAATTCCACATTGCGGGCGGCTCCACCAACACGGTGGAAGCGCTGCGGGCGGTACGGAATGTTTCCAAGGCCACGTTGGTGTGCAAGCGCGGGGCCTTGGGCGCTGTGGTGTTTGATGGCGCAATTCCCGACAGTCTTGATGATGGGCAGACGGGCGAAGGCTTCCCCATTGAGGTCTTCAATGTGCTGGGCGCTGGCGATGGCTTTATGTCTGGCCTGCTGAAAGGCTGGTTGACGGGCAAGGATTGGCCCACAGCGTTGAAATATGCCAATGCCTGCGGTGCCTTTGCCGTATCGCGCCACGGCTGCACGCCCGCCTATCCCAGCCTTGAAGAGCTGGATTATTTCTTCAAAACCGGCATTCGTAACAAGGCTTTGCGCAAGGATGCGGCGCTGGAGCAGGTGCATTGGTCCACCAATCGTGATGGTGAATGGCCGCAGATGCGGGTGTTTGCCTTCGATCACCGTATGCAGTTGGAAGCCATGTGTGATGAGGCTGGTGTTTCCCATGAGCGGATTGGCGCTTTCAAGCAACTGTGCCTGAAAGCAGCGCAGCAGGTGGCCAATGGCCAACCCGGTTATGGCATTTTGTGCGATAGCCGTCTGGGTCGTGATGCGCTCTATCAGGCCTCCGGCTCTGGCCTTTGGATTGGCCGCCCGGTGGAATGGCCCGGCTCGCGCCCGCTGACATTGGAGCCGGAACTGGGCGAGGATTTTGGTGGTCTTACAGAATGGCCAGTTGAAAATGTGGTGAAGGTTCTGTGCTTCTATCATCCCGATGATGATGCAGCCTTGAAGGAAACTCAAGAAAATACGGTAAAACGTCTTTTCACGGCTGCGCGCCGTAACCGACTTGAAATGCTGTTGGAGATTATCCCTTCCAAGGTTGGCTCCACCGATGATGACACCGCAGCCACCATTATCCAGCGTTTCTACGACATCGGCGTCTACCCCGATTGGTGGAAGCTGGAGCCGATGAAAACTTCAGGCGCTTGGGCTAAGGCGGTTGACGCCATTTCCCGCAACGATCCCTATACGCGAGGCATTGTTGTGCTGGGTCTGGATGCGCCAGCCGCAGAGCTGGAGGAGAGCTTTAAGACCGCCGCCAGCTTTGATCTGGTCAAGGGCTTTGCCGTCGGGCGCACCATTTTTGGCGATGCGGCCCGCAAGTGGTTGGCTGGCACCCTATCGGATGATGATGCGATTGCTGACATGGTGGGTAAATATACATCGCTGTGTCAGGTCTGGGATCGGGCGCGTTCAAACGCTTGAGCCTTTAGAATTTCGGGGAGAGAGACAGATGAAAACGGTGCGTTTGACAGCCGCTCAGGCTCTGGTGCGCTACCTTGCCAATCAGATGACGCCGGAAGGCGTGCCGTTTATTGCAGGCGTCTGGGCCATTTTTGGTCACGGCAATGTGGCGGGTCTGGGCGAGGCCTTGCAGGGGGCGAAAGACAGCGTCACCACATGGCGCGGGCAGAATGAGCAATCCATGGCGCACGCGGCCATTGCCTATGCCAAACAGCTTGGCCGCCGCCGCGCTATGGCGGTGACATCCTCCATTGGCCCCGGTGCGCTGAATATGGTCACGGCGGCTGCATTGGCGCATGTCAACCGCCTCCCGGTTTTGCTTTTGCCCGGTGATGTGTTTGCCAATCGCGGACCCGATCCGGTGTTGCAGCAGGTGGAAGATTTCAATGATGGCGTCATGTCCGCCAATGATTGTTTCCGCCCCGTCAGCCGCTACTTCGACCGTATTTCCCGGCCTGAACATCTGCTCACAGCACTGCCTCGCGCCTTTCGCACCATGACCGATCCCGCCGATTGCGGCCCGGTGACACTGGCTTTTTGTCAGGATACGCAGGCCGAGGCCTATGATTATCCCGAGAGCTTTTTTGCCCCGAAAATCTGGCATATCCGCCGTCCCCAGCCGGATGCGTTTGAGCTGGAAAGCGCGATTGCCGCGATCAAGTGCGCGAAAAGCCCTGTGATTGTCGCGGGCGGCGGCGTGCATTTTTCCGGAGCGACCCAAACCCTGCGCGATTTTGCACATAAGCATCAGATTCCGGTGGTGGAAACCCAGGCCGGAAAATCGGCCCTGCCTTGGGATGATGCGCTGAATTTCGGACCTGTCGGCGTGACGGGTGCGGCCAGTGCCAACACGGTCTGCGAGGGTGCGGATCTCGTGATCGGTGTTGGCACACGGTTTCAGGATTTTACCACCGGGTCGTGGGCGCTGTTCAAAAACCCCAGTCGCAAGATTCTGGCGCTCAACGTGCAGCCTTACGATAGCGCCAAGCATGATGCGCTGCCTTTGGTTTCTGACGCCAAAATCGGTCTGGAGTTGATTTCAAAAGCTTTGGGCGATCATCGCTTTGCCGCGCCGGATGCAGGGCTAAAGGCAGACTGGTTTGCCAAAGCCGATACTGTTACCGCCCCGCCGAAGGATGGCAACAGCCTGCCCACCGACATGCAGGTGATTGGTGCCGTGCAGCGCACTTCTCGCGACAATACGGTGGTGATGTGCGCCGCTGGCACCATGCCGGGCGAGCTGCACCAGCTCTGGAAATCCAAACTGCCGCTGTCCTACCATATGGAATATGGCTTCTCCTGCATGGGCTATGAGATTGCCGGCGGCATGGGTATCAAGATGGCCGAGCCGGAGCGTGACGTGATCGTCATGGTCGGCGATGGCTCTTACATGATGATGAATTCCGAACTGGTCACGGCCTGCGCTTTGGGTGTCAAAATCACCGTTGTCATCACCGACAACCGGGGCTACGGCTGCATCAACCGCCTGCAAATGGGCACCGGCGGGGCCGAGTTTAACAATCTCTACGCCCATACCTCGCATATCCATGCGCCGCAGATCGATTTTGCCGCTCATGCTGCATCCATGGGTGCCGATTCCAGCAAGGTCACAACCATTGCCGAGCTGGAGACGGCGCTGAATAGCGCCCGCGAGGCCACAAGACCCACCGTGATTGTCATCGACACCGATCCTTACCCAACGCCGGAGGCTGGCGGGTACTGGTGGGATGTGGCTGTGCCAGAAGTATCAGACCGCAATGAAGTGCAACAGGCTCGCGCCCGCTACGAGGCAGCGCTCAAGGAAAGACATTAAGATGATTCTATACGGAACCAACCCGATTGCATGGTCCAATGACGATGACCGCACGCTGGGTGCCCATATCAGCCTCGACCAATGCCTCGATGAAACCTCCAAAATCGGTTTCGACGGTATTGAAAAGGGCCACAAGTTCCCGCAGGAACCAGCGACCCTGAAGGCTGTGCTGGAGCCACGCGGCCTTCGCTATGTCTCCGGCTGGCATTCGCTGAACCTGCTGACCAATTCGATTGAAGACGAAAAGGCTGCAATGCAGCCTGCACTGGACCTGTTGAAGGCCATGGGCAGCAAAGTGATTATCGTCTGCGAAACATCGAATGCGATCCATGGCGATGATGGCAAGCCGGTGAATGATCGCCCGAAACTGGCGGATTCTGAGTGGGCAGCGTTTGGCGCAGGCGTGGAAGCCTTGGCCGAATTTGCGGCAACCCAAGGCATCGCTCTGGTTTACCACCATCACATGGGCACGATTGTCGAGAGCGAAGAGGAAATCGACAAGCTGATGGCCAACACCGGCCCACACGCCAAGCTGCTACTGGATACTGGCCACTGCCTGTTTGGCGGCGGCAACCCGGAGCGTGTGGCAACCAAATATATGGGCCGCGTGGGCCATATCCACGCCAAGAACATCCGCCCCGTCATTGCCAAGCAGGTACGTGATGAAAAGCTCTCCTTCCTTGAAGGTGTGCGCCGTGGCGTGTTTACCGTACCGGGAGACAGCGAAGGTGGTGTGAATTTCCCACCCGTGCTGAAAATTGCTGGTGAACATGGCTATGAAGGCTGGCTGGTGATTGAGGCCGAGCAGGACCCGGATGTGCGCAATCCCTTTGATTACCAGAGCTTGGGCCTTGCCTCTTTGAAGGCTATGGCCAAGGCTGCGGGGTTGGATAAGGCGGCTTAATCGGTCGGAGCAAGGGGGTTAAGCAAGCACTGACCTGTGCTATATCCCTCCCACCACAGCCTCCAACGGTAAAGGGCCAGCCCTAAACCGAACACACAAGGTAAGCCCATGCAATTTCTCGATCCCCACCACCCGTTTTTCAAGCCGCTCTGGGTGCGCATTCTGGTCGTGCTGGTGCCGCTGGTCTGGGCGGGGATCGAGCTTTATAACGGGTCTCAAACCTGGGCGATGATTTCGCTGGCGCTTGGGTTTTATGCCGGTCTGCAACTGTTCTGGGTGTTTTACAAAACACCGGGAAAGGGAGATGAACAATGACCAACCTATTGCGCAAGCCCGTGGGCACCACCGGAAAAGTGCATGACATCACCCCGGAATCGGCCAATTGGGGCTATGTCGGCTTTGGGCTTTACAAGCTGAAGGCGGGCGAAAAGGCCGCTGAACAGACGGGCGAAACCGAAGTGATTCTGGTGCTGGTCGAGGGCAAAGCCGAAATTTCCGGTGCGGGCAAAAGCTTCGGCGAACTTGGCGACCGCATGAATGTGTTTGAGAAAAAGCCGCCCCATTGCGTTTATATCCCCGCTGGCAGCGAGTGGAGCGCCACCGCCACCACGGATGTGACATTGGCCGTCTGTACCGCCCCCGCAAAGCCGGGCCGTGAAGCACAAGTGATTGGCCCGGCAGGCGTGGCGCTGACCGAGCGCGGCAAGGGTGCCAACACCCGCTATATCTTCCCCATCGGCATGGAAGAGCGCGATGTGGCCGATAGCCTGCTGGTAACGGAAGTGTTCACCCCGCAGGGCAACTGGTCATCCTATCCGCCGCATCGCCATGATGAGGATAATTTCCCAGATATGACCTATCTGGAAGAGACCTATTATCATCGTCTCAACCCGGCTCAAGGCTTTGGCTTCCAGCGCGTCTTTACCGAAGACGGCACGCTTGACGAAACCATGGCCGTCTCCGATGGCGATGTGGTGTTGGTACCCAAGGGCCACCATCCTTGCGGTGCGCCTTATGGCTATGAGATGTATTATCTCAACGTCATGGCAGGTCCAATGCGCAAATGGCGCTTTCAGAACCATCCGGATCATGACTGGATTTTCAAACGCGACAATCCGCCAAAAGCTTAATTATCCCGTCCCCAAAACCTCCACCAGGGGCGGGGAGGTTTGAAAGATGTTTCCCTGTATCCGGTGCCTGCAATATGATGCTGGTAGGCACCGGCCGGCAAATTCCTGTTTGCCTCGATCATAGGGAAGGATGAATTTCTGGAGAGTAGAATATTATCTATTAGAAAAGACAATAGTGCTGCGTCATAAGCGCTATTGTCTTTTTGACACACAGCCTCGTCCACATAAGCATTTTTGACATTAAACGTGTTCGATCTTTCAGAAAAATCCACGCGATATACAGCCGCCCCTGTCCAACTCCGATGGAGAAAGAGTGAATGGGCGGCGAAAAAAATAACCCATTTATCTTCCATGCAATTTGGAATGAAACCTTTCTTGATCGTTTCATATTCCGCCAGTGAAAATCGTGCGGTATATGGAATTGGCTTCAATTTGCCAAACGGTTGAATGTCCCATTGGTCAAAAGGCTCCAGCATTTGCCACCTCAGATTACAGGGATTGCCCGATCCTGGCTGTCCCCTTCTGGCCATTGTCGCGGATCCAGTTCAGGCTTTTATCGCCGGTTTTATAGAGCTCGAAACACATTGGCGTGCCTTTATACCAAGTGGTAAAGCGCTGGCAGAGGCGGTCGCCATTGATCCACCATTTGCCGGTATCATTGGGCTTCACGAAGCGGCCGAGACCCAGAGCTTCTCCCGAGCCATCAACGACCCCGCTTGTGCGATAGTTCAGAGGAAACTCCCCGCCCATCGGCGTGGCGAGATAGATGCGCTTGCCGATGATATCGCTTTTGATGTCGGTGGAGGTATAGCGGCTTTCACTGGCGGCCTGCGCGGTGCCGGTAGCACAGGCCGCCAGGGCGATACTGATCAATAAACGTCGAAACGGCATGATTCCAATTCCTCCTGTGATCCATCGTTCTGAGTAGAATCGTAGAGGTGTTACGCAGCCCGTCAGCATTCGGATGACTGGCAGAACAATAAATGTCGCAAAGAGGTGGAAAATGCGTCGTTTTACATCAATGACATCGCTTCGCCCAAGCTATAGCGCTCTGGTCATCGGCGCATCCGGCGGTATCGGCTCGGCGCTTTGCGAGGTTCTGAGGCAGGATAGTGCCTGCCAGGATGTGGCGACGCTGTCGCGCCGCGAGGACGGCTTTTATCTGACGGATGAGGCGAGCATTGCTGCCTGCGCGGATCGGCTGGCTGGTCAGCACCAAAGCTTCAATCTGATCCTTTGTGCAACGGGCGCTTTGACCATTAACGGCGTTGGGCCAGAAAAAGCCATCAAAGCCGTAACTTCTGAGGCAATGGCGGCCCAGTTCGCCCTGAATGCCATTGGTCCAGCGCTGGTGCTCAAATATTTCACGCCGCTTCTGGCGAAAAACAGCCGGTCGCTGATGGGTTTTCTGTCGGCCCGGGTCGGTTCGATTGGTGATAATCGGCTTGGCGGCTGGATTTCCTATCGGGCATCCAAGGCGGCGCTCAACCAGATCGTTCATACCGCCGCCATCGAGATTGGCCGGACACGTCCGCAAGCGGTCGTGGTCAGCCTACATCCCGGCAGTGTCGATACCGGGCTTTCTGCCAATTTCGCCGTCGGTCATGAGCGGTTTGCCCCGGATCACAGCGCGGGCCTGCTGCTATCCGTGCTTGACACGCTCACTCCCGCCCAGACCGGGGGCTTTTTCGCCTATGACGGTTCGGTGATCGAGTGGTAGCAACCAATCCGGCAGCCCGTTTGGCGCGTAGTGAAAGTAACGATAGCAATAAACCGGAGATTTGATCATGTCGGGACTGAAATCTGCGCTTTTTGGTCTGAGTGTCGGGCTGTTTTCCTCGGTTGGCGCCGCAACTGCGGCCGATTTTACCTTCGAGGACTATTTCGTCGGCAAGACCGTGGCCGAGGGACATTTCGCCGCCATTAATGGTGTCAGCCGCAAATTCACTGTCGATCTCACTGGCAAATGGGATGGCCATGTTCTGACGCTGCGGGAGGATTTCCGCTTCGAGGATGGCACGCGCGACCGCAAAACCTGGCGGTTCGTCAAGACAGGGCCGACGACCTATACCGGAACCCGGGAGGATGTGGTCGGCAATGCGCTGGTTCGACTGAGCGGCGATACCGCCCGTTTCAACTATCTCGTCTATCTCTCGCCCGAGACCCAGTCCAACAAGGTCCGGTTCTACGACAAGATGGTGTTGAAGCCGGATGGTACTGTGCTGAACACCGCCTGGGTCACGAAATTCGGCTTTCCGGTCGCCAAAACCACCGTGTCCTTCCATAAGGCTGGCCATGCTGCCAAGGTAAAGGCACAAAAGCACTTAGGGATTGCGAAGTGATGGTCATGTCATCCTCGCCGCGCGCCAGGGTCGCCTGGATCACCGGCGCCAGTTCCGGTATTGGCCGCTCGTTTGCCCTGAAATTGGCGCGTGAAGGCTATATCGTTGGGGTCAGCGCCCGGCGGACCGAGGATCTGATGGCGCTGGCGGCTGAAAATCCGGACCGTATCCATGCTTTTCCACTGGATATTACCGATGGAAACGCTGTCAAACAGGTGGTGGGCGACATCGAAGCCAAGCTTGGCCCGATCGATATGGCGGTGTTTTCCGCAGGCTCCTATATCCGTGAAACGGCCGAGCGTTTCGATGCCGAGCAATTGCGCCGGATGGTTGATCTCAATCTGGTCGGCACCGGCCATTGCCTGGAAGCAGTGATTGCCGTGATGGTGGCGCGCGGCAAAGGCCGGATCGGCCTTGTCGGTTCGGTCTCCGGCTATAGCGGCCTGCCGGGCGGTGGCATTTACGGAGCGACCAAATCAGCGATGATCACCCTGGCTGAGGCCTTGCGTCCTGGACTTCTCGAAAAGGGCGTGGTGATCAGCATTATCAATCCGGGCTTTGTCAAAACCCCGCTGACCGACAAGAACGACTTCCCCATGCCCTTCCTGGTGACGGCTGAGCAAGCTGCTGATCACATTGAAAAAGGGATGGAGGCCGGAAAATTTGAAATCGCCTTTCCCTGGCAAATGGTGTTGTCGCTCAAGCTTTTGAGACTTTTGCCTTATCCGCTGTATTTCGCGTTGACGCGCAAGATGCTGCGGAAGACCTGAGATATTTCCACAGTGTCATAACGTGAAAAAGGGGGCCTTCGCCCCCTCTTTTGATTGAAGATCGACCGTTTACTTTTCAAGCTCGAACTGCACCACATCGAGCCGTCCGGTTCTAAAGCCTGCGGCGCAGTAATGCAGGTAATAGCGCCACATACGGAAGAACCGCTCGTCAAAGCCCAGCGGTGCGATCTTGGACCAATGGGCGGTAAAGCTTTTGTCCCAGGTGAGAAGAGTGCGTTCATAATCGAGGCCAAAGCGGAAGGTATCGCGGGTTTTTAGTGCGGCTTTCATCGCCGAGATTTCGAATCGCTCGACGGACGGCAGCATACCGCCTGGAAAAATATAGGTCTGGATGAAATCCGCTTCGCGTTGATATTGCTCGAAACGCCCCTCATCCAGGGTGATGACCTGAACCACGGCCTTGCCGCCGTCTGCCAGCAGATCGCGTACCCGGTTGAAATAGACCGGCCAGTTTTCCTCACCGACCGCCTCGAACATTTCGATGGAAACGATCTTGGTGAACCGGCCCTGCACATCGCGGTAATCTTCCAGCCGGATGTCACACCGATCGGCATATCCCGCTGTCTGCATTCGCTGGCGCGCATAGGCGGCCTGTTCGGTGGAGAGGGTCAGGCCCGTTACCCGGCACCCGCTGGCGCGAATGGCATGTTCGGCAAAGCCGCCCCAGCCGCAGCCGATTTCCAGGAGATGATCGTCCGGCCCCAGCGCCAATTGCTCCACGATACGCTGGTATTTGGCGGCCTGCGCCTCGCCAAGCGATTGGCCGGGATGCGTGTAGAGCGCCGATGAATAGGTCATCGTCTCATCCAGCCAATGGCGATAGAAGGCGTTGCCGAGATCGTAATGGAAGGCGATGTTGCGTCGGCTACCCGCTTTTGAATTGCGCCTCAGCTTATGGCGCAGCAGCGCCAGCTTGCCCAGCAGGGCAGAGGGTGACATCAGCCCGTGCCAATTGCCTTCGTTGACAATGGCAAGTTCCAGAAATCCGGCAATATCGGGACTATCCCAGTCCCCATCCATATAGGACCTTGAAAAGCCGAGCGTCCCCCCCGACATCACCCGCCAGACCGGACGGGCATTGTTGAGCTTGAGGACGGCGGATGGTCCGGCTTCGCGGCCGGTGACGTGATGTTCCTTGCCGTCAGGAAACAGCAGCGTCAGATGGCCATGGGTCAGGCGGCCCGCCCAGCCGCACAGCACCCTTTGCCACAGCGGCGCGGAGGTGAGAGAAAGTGTCGCGGTTTGCTGGTCGGCATGGGTCATGACGGGCTCCTTGCGTTTGCAGCCTCAGGCGGAATGATGGAACTGGCGATTGGGTTCTGCGCCTTGCGATGCCGATGCAATGGCACGCCTTTCACCCAGAGTTTAAGCGCTTCCCAATGGATCGCGCCCATGACTTTCAGTGTCATCAGCGGATAGCGCACCAGAACCTTTGCCAAGGCCCGGTCATCAAGGGTGCGGCGCTTTCCGCAAAACGATGCATAGAGCAATGGCCCCTGCTCATCGGCTTCGTTGATGGCGACGGTTACCGTTTCGCCGGGCGGCACGATTTTGAACCGGTAGAGGCATTCCATCGGCATGAAGGGCGAGACATACATCTGCTTGGCGCAGGCGTGGCGGATCGCGCCATCCTCTTCCACGCTGGCCGGAATCACATAGGTGTGCCGCTCGTGAAAGGTATTTTCAACCTCGTAAAGCAGGGCAAGCAGGGTACCGGACGGCCCATAGCAATAATAAAGCGTCAAGGGATTGAAAACATAGCCGAACATGCGCGGGTAGCAGAGCATGCTCACTTTCATGCCTTCGGTATTAAGACCGGCCCGCTCGACATGGTTGGCAACCCAGGCCTTCAAGCCTCCGGGGATCCCAAGGCCATGATCGCGGTCGTCGATCCTCAAGATCGCCCGGCGATTATATCCGAGAAGCCAAAGCGACTTGTCTATAGCTGGCAGTTCATCGAGATCCACCAGCAGGCAGAAGACCTGATATCGTAGACTATGCTTTTTAGGCCGGTGGCGTTGATGCACAACCGCACCGGTGAATATTGCCGATGACCAGCTCATTGCGCTGCCGCCAGCATCGGTTCGACAAAAATCCGGCCTGATTGGTTTTCCACCGACCACGGACGGGCAATTCCTGACAGTTGTTCGGCAACAGCCAGACCGGATTGAAGGCCGTCCTCATGGAAGCCGCTACCAAAATGCGCACCGCAGAACCACGTCCTGTTGCGTCCCTGCAATTGCCAGAGCTGGCGCTGGGCTGCAATGGCCTTGGCATCGAAAAGCGGATGGGCGTAGTTGAAGACCTGATGCACTTTGGACTCGTCGATGTCGCGCGAAGGATTGAGCGTTACGAACAGAGGCAGCGAGGCGTCGAGGCCCTGTAACCGGTTCATCCAATAGGTTACGCACAGCGGCCCTTCGCCAGCCTTGCGCTCTTCGCCGATGTAATTCCAGCTGGCCCAGACCTGTTTGCGCTTTGGCATCAGTCGGGTGTCGGAATGCAGCACGGCAACATTTTTGGTGTAATCGAAGCAGCCAAGCAGCGCCCGTTCCAGCCCTTGCGCATCGTCCAGCAGCGCCAGTGCTTCATCCGCATGGGTGGCGACAACAACCTGATCGAAACGATCCTGATAGCCGCTTTGCGTGACGATCTTCACCCCCAGCGCACTGCGAATAATGGCCTTGACCGGATCGTTGGCCCGGAAATCGGCCTTGGTCGCCTGCTTTATGCGCAGGACATATTCACGACTGCCCCCGGTCACCGTGCGCCATTGCGGCCTGTTTTTCAACGTGACCAAACCGTGATTGATGAAGAACCGGACAAAGGCATTCAGCGGATAGGCCCGCATGTCGGCAGCCGTCGTCGACCAGATCGCAGCGCCCATCGGCAGGAGGTGATCCTCGATAAACGCATTGCTATAGGCTTCAAGATCGAGATAATCGCCAAGCGTTGCCGCTGTCAGGTCTTGGCGCTCGAGCAGCAAAGGCGCTTCCCGGTAAAAGCGCATTATGTCAGCTACCATGCGCCAGAAGCGCGGGCGAAGCACGTTGCTGCGCTGACCGAGCAAACCCGCCAGCCCGCAGCCGGAATATTCGAAACGGCCCGCATCCAGCGAGGCTGCAAAGGACATGTCGGAGGCTTGGTTTGGCACGCCGAGATGATCGAACAGGGCAACGAGATTTGGATAATTACGGTCGTTATAGACGATGAACCCGGTATCAACAGCTACAGGTCCGTTTGGTCCTGCGACGTTGACGGTATTGGCGTGACCACCGAAGCGGTTTTCAGCCTCAAACACCGTTACATCGAAACCCTTGGACAAAAGCCATGCGCAGGATAGACCGGAAATTCCCGATCCGACCACGGCAATGCGCTTTGCACCTGTGGTCAATCCGCTGTCTAATCCGATCTTCATAAGAGCGGTCGCCTCCCGGTTGTTCGTTTACAGTATTTACGAATGCCAAAGGAGGGTGGATTGCCGGGAGTGGAATTTTTTTAGGGCAGTGATCCAGTTTTCGCAAGAAGGCGTAGAAAGCCCCATGACAATAATCATTTCCCAAGCGGCTCTGGAATGCCACAATAAGAGAGTGACGGCCCCGCGCCTTTTCAGGCGCAGCCGGTTGGGTGGGAGATCCGTGCCTTCTGGCGCAAACGGGATGATTATGAAGGCTGAAACCGAAGACATGTCTTCCATGCTCGCA
Source organism: Gillisella vitis (assembly GCF_021559775.1). Taxonomy (GTDB): domain Bacteria; phylum Pseudomonadota; class Alphaproteobacteria; order Rhizobiales; family Rhizobiaceae; genus Allorhizobium; species Allorhizobium ampelinum. Next base: position 3,497,968 of record NZ_CP056047.1, read on the forward strand.
GCCGTTGCTCGCGAACGGGATGTGGAAGCATTCGAAACATTGTTCCGCCATTACGGTCCGCGCGTAAAGGCCTATATGGCTCGCCAGGCGCGTGACCAGCAGGCGGCAGAGGAATTGATGCAGGAAACCATGATGGTGGTCTGGAACAAGGCCGCATTATTCGATCCGACCCGGGGCAATGTCTCCGCCTGGATCTTTACCATTGCCAGAAATCTGCGGGTTTCGGCCTATCGCAAGCAGAACCGGCCGGAATTCGACCCGAACGACCCGGCCTTCGTGCCTGACGAGGTGATGCCAGCCGACAAGGATCTGGAAAACCGCCAGGATGCGGAAAGGCTGCACAAGGCCATGGGACAATTGCCGCAGGAGCAGTTGGAACTGTTGCAACGGTCCTTCTTTCACGAAATTCCGCACAGCGCGCTTGCCAAAGAATTCAATCTGCCGCTCGGCACGGTGAAGTCGAGAATCCGCATGGCCTTTGCCAAGCTTCGTGCCACCCTTGAAGACCGCTCAGAGGAGGATCGCTGATGACTGTTCACCATCATGTCAGCGATGAATTGCTGCTCGATTACGCCAATGGCAGCCTTGCCGAAGGCTGGGGCATCGCCATTGCCACCCATCTCGCCTTGTGTCCCGATTGTCGCCGGCGCCTTGCGACCATGGAGGTTACTGCCGGGGCATTGTTGGAGGCCGAAAAACCTGTTGATGCCGATCTCAGCGTCGACCGCTCCTGGCAAGATATGCGAGCAAGGCTGACTGCCTCCGGCGAACGGTCAAGGGAAAGCACCGTCAGCCGGGTTGAGGCGTCGCCGGACGCCACCCGCCGTCAGCGCGATGCGATCCTGCCGGAACCGCTTCGCTCCTATCTGGGGCAGGATCTTGATGGTTTGAAATGGAAGTCGCTTGGGCGCGGCGCTTATCACATTCCGATCAAGACCCGCGATGGTGAAACCAGCGTGCGTCTGCTGCGCATTCCGGCCGGAAAGCCGGTGCCGGAACATAGCCATGGCGGTCGCGAACTGACACTGGTGCTGAAAGGTAGCTTCCACGATGGACAGGGGCGGTTTGCCCGTGGCGATCTGGAGGAAGCAGACGAGCAGCTGGAACATCAGCCTATTGCTGAAGATGGCGAAGATTGCATCTGCCTAGCCGTGACTGACGCCCCCCTGCGATTTAAGAGCCGTCTTGTCCGGCTGTTTCAGCCGATCCTCGGTATATAGCCGACACTTTAAAAGGAATGAGACCATATGCGCAGCTATGCAATTGCCTATTGTGCCACGGCTGCGGTGTTTTTCACCCTGGATTTCCTCTGGCTTAGCAAAATTGCGCTGGGTTTTTACAAGTCCCGCATCGGTGATATGATGCGGGATCAGCCCAATTTCACCGCTGCGGGCCTGTTCTATCTATTTTATATCGTCGGCATTGTTTATTTTGCGGTCGGTCCAGCCCTGCAAAGCGGCAGCCTGTTAACGGCTCTGGTCAGCGGTGCCCTTCTGGGGCTGATCGCCTATGGCACCTATGACATGACCAATCTGGCCACCTTGAAATCCTGGTCACTGACGCTCAGTCTGGTCGACATGGCCTGGGGCACGGTACTGACCGCCACCGCAGCCGGGATTGGCTATCTGATTACCAGCCGGTTCGTATAAACGTTTCACGTGAGACGTTACGCGCATTGCACCGCTTTCGTTTTGGATTATGATGAAAGAAAAACGAAAACGGGGAGGGGTGCATGTTTCTGTCTGCCCGGCAATCCGACATTCTCGACATCGCCAAGGCGGAAGGCCGGGTGCAGGTGGACGACTTGGCGCTGCGCTTTTCGGTGACGCCGCAAACCATCCGCAAGGATCTCAACGATCTCTGCGAAACACGCCGGCTGACGCGGGTTCATGGAGGGGCGATCTTTCCAAGCGGTGCCGAAAACGTTCGCTATGAAGCGCGCCGCTCAATGGCCGCGCCGGAAAAGCAGGCGATTGGCCGTGCTGCTGCCGAATTGATCCCCAACAATGCATCGCTGTTCATCAATATCGGCACGACGACTGAGGCGGTGGGCGAAGCATTGCTGGACCATAAGGACCTGATGGTCATTACCAATAATATCAACGTTGCCAATCGCCTGCGGGTCTTTCCAGGCATTGAGGTGGTGATCGCTGGTGGCGTCGTGCGTGGCTCCGATGGCGGTATTGTCGGGGAAGCGGCGGTCGATTTCATCCGCCAGTTCAAGGTGGATTATGCGGTGATCGGCGCTTCGGCTATCGATCCTGATGGTGCGCTACTGGACTATGACTATCGGGAGGTGAAGGTGGCGCAGGCGATTATCGCCAATGCCCGGCACGTGATTCTTGTGGCCGATTCCTCCAAATTCGAGCGCGCCGCCCCGGTGCGGATCGGCCATCTCAGCCAGGTTCACACCTTCATCACTGACGTCTGCGATATCGAAGGCCTTGCCGCTATTTGCCGTGAGCATGATGTGCGGTTGATCGAGGCATTCAGGGCCGCATAGCCCTCTGATCAATAGACACTGCTAAACTTTCGTTTGACATTCGTTTTAAGTTCGTTTTAGCTATATCTAGTTTCGCACGCGCACTATAATGCTGCATTGCGAAAGGGAGAGAAACGTGTCTGGCGATCCTGTCTTCGACATATTCGTTATTGGTGGTGGCATTAACGGCTGCGGCATTGCCCGTGACGCTGTAGGGCGGGGCTATACCGTTGCGCTGGCGGAAATGAATGATTTCGCGTCAGGCACGTCTTCGGGTGCCACCAAGCTCATTCACGGCGGGTTGCGCTATCTTGAACATTATGAATTTCGGCTGGTGCGCGAAGCGCTGATGGAGCGTGAAGTGCTCTGGGCCATGGCACCGCACATCATCTGGCCGATGCGTTTCGTGCTGCCGTTCCACAAGGGCGGTATTCGTCCCGCTTGGTTGATCCGGCTGGGCCTGTTTCTCTACGATCATCTGGGGGGGCGCAAATTACTGCCCGCCACCAAAACATTGAATATGCGCAAGGACAAGGCGGGCAAGCCGCTGAAGCCGCTGTTTACCCGCGCCTTTGAATATTCGGATGGCTGGGTCGATGATGCCCGTTTCGTCGTGCTGAATGCCCGCGATGCTGCGGATCGTGGCGCCAGAATTCTCAGCCGCAACCGCGTCATCGGTGCGCGACGGGATGGTGATCTCTGGATCATTGAGGTCGAGGACCGCGCCAACCGCGCACGCAGCACCTACAAGGCGCGGATGCTTGTCAATGCGGGCGGGCCATGGGTCGATAGCGTGCTATCCAATGCGGTCGGCAGAAACAATGTTCACAACGTGCGGTTGGTGCAGGGCAGCCATATCGTGGTAAAGAAGAAATTCGATGATCCCCGTGCCTATTTCTTCCAAAATCCGGACAATCGTATCATCTTCGCCATTCCCTATGAGACGGATTTCACCCTGATCGGCACGACCGATCAGGATTATCAAGGTGATCCGAAGGATGTGAAGATTTCCAGCGCCGAGATCTCCTATCTTTGCGATGCCGCCAGCGAATATTTTGCCGAGCCGGTCCGGCCTGAGGACATTGTCTGGTCCTATTCCGCCGTGCGGCCACTCTACGATGACGGTGCTTCCAAAGCGCAGGAGGCCACCCGCGATTACGTGCTGAAACTGGAAACGCCGGAAAAGGCCGCGCCGCTGCTTAACGTATTCGGCGGCAAGCTGACCACCTATCGGCGTCTGGGTGAACATGCATTGGAAAAGATCGGCGAGGCCATCGGCGTCAAGGGCAAGCCCTGGACCGCGACAAGCCATTTGCCGGGCGGTGATTTTCCGGCAACCGGCTATCTGGCGGAAGTCGAACGGTTGAAAAAGGCCTTTCCGTTTCTGGAGGACCGTTGCGCGCGTCGGCTCGTGCGGTGCTATGGCACGTTTGCCACGACGATCATCAATGGTGCCAAAAGCCTGGAGGGGCTGGGGCACTATTTCGGGGGAACCCTGTATCAGGCAGAGGTGGATTGGCTGATTGCTCGGGAATGGGCGGCAACAGCGGAGGATATTCTCTGGCGCCGCACCAAGCAGGGCCTGTTCCTCAGTGTCGAACAGGCACAGGTGCTGGAAGACTATATCGAGGAGGCGCGGGCGGCCTGACAGGCCAAGCGCGCAAGAGGGAGTGCCGCATAAGGACCTGGACCGAGTCGGTCAAAGGTTTTGAGCGCGGCAAATGCAAGAATGATAGCGGATGGATGTGTCGGTTCCGACGCAGACCGTTGTCATTGTCGGCGGGCGGAGGAGGCCTGACGCACAATGCTGGAATTGCGAAACCTGTCCAAGGTGGTGGCGGGGGATGTTCACATTCATCCCGTCAACCTGACCCTGCAACGCGGGTCGCTGAACGTTCTGCTTGGGCCGACCCTGTCGGGCAAGACATCGTTGATGCGGCTGATGGCCGGGCTGGACAAGCCGACGTCAGGTTCCCTGCTGTTCGATGGCAAGGACGTCACCGGGTTGCGGGTGCAGGACCGGTCGGTTGCCATGGTCTACCAGCAATTCATCAATTATCCGGCCCTCAGCGTCTATGAAAACATCGCCTCGCCGCTCAGGGTGCGCAAGGTCGATAGGGCCACTATCGACCGGGAGGTCAAGAAGGCTGCCGAGCTTTTGAAGCTGACACCCTATCTGGAGCGCACGCCGCTCAACCTGTCCGGCGGCCAGCAGCAGCGCACGGCGCTGGCCCGCGCCATCGTCAAGCAGGCAAGCCTGGTGCTGCTCGATGAGCCGCTCGCCAATCTGGATTACAAGCTGCGTGAGGAATTGCGCGAGGAACTGCCGAAGATCTTTGCCGAATTGGGGGCGATTTTCGTCTATGCGACGACCGAACCGTCGGAAGCCCTGCTTCTGGGTGGCCATACCGCCACGCTGTCGGAAGGCCGCGTCACGCAATATGGCCCGACCATCGACGTTTATCGCCGCCCGGCGGACCTGAAAACCGCCCGTACCTTTGCCGATCCGCCGTTGAACACTGTTCAGGCCATCCGCCGCGAGGGCCATTTCATGATCGGCGGCATTCCGGTTCTGACAGTGCCGCAGCACCTGTCGCATGTGCCGGAGGAGCCGTTGACGCTGGGCTTTCACCCGCATCACCTGTCGCTGGCAGGAGCCTCGTCGAGCGAAGGGGTCGCTCCCTTGGTGGCCCGCTCGATGATCTCGGAAATTTCCGGGTCGGAAAGCTATATTCATCTCGATTATGCCGGGGAACGCTGGGTGATGCTGGAGCATGGCATTCACGATATCGAACCGGGCCGCGATGTGCAGGTCCATCTCGATACCCGTCACCTGATGGCCTTCGATGCCAGTGGCCGGGCGCTTGCCGGACAGCTGGCCGGACAGGGGGAGTAAACGATGGCCCGAATTTCCCTCGATCATATCCGCCACGCCTATGGCCCGAAGGGGCTGGCCAATCCGCTCTATGCACTGAAGGAAGTGCATCACGAGTTTGACGATGGCGGTGCCTATGCGCTGCTCGGTCCCTCCGGCTGTGGCAAGACCACCCTGCTCAACATCATGTCCGGCCTGTTGCAGCCTTCGGATGGGCGCATCCTGTTTGGCGACAAGGATGTGACGCACTTGTCCACCGAGGCGCGCAACATTGCCCAGGTGTTCCAGTTTCCCGTCGTCTACGACACGATGACCGTCTACGACAATCTGGCCTTTCCGCTCAGAAATCGGCGTGTGCCGGAGGCGGAAGTCGATGCCAGGGTGCGCACCATCCTGAAGATGATCGACCTCGAAGCCTGGGCCAAGCGCAAGGCCCAAGGCCTCACCGCCGACCAGAAGCAAAAGATCTCGCTTGGCCGCGGGCTGGTGCGCTCCGATGTCAATGCCATCCTGTTCGACGAGCCGCTGACGGTGATCGATCCGCATATGAAATGGATGCTGCGCGCCCAACTCAAGCAATTGCACCGGGAATTCGCCTATACCATGGTCTATGTCACCCATGACCAGACCGAGGCGCTGACCTTCGCCGACAAGGTGGTGGTGATGTATGACGGGCAAATCGTCCAGATCGGTACGCCAGCCGAGTTGTTCGACCGGCCTAAACATACATTCGTCGGTTATTTCATCGGCTCGCCGGGCATGAACGTGCTGGCCGCCGGCATCGATGGCGATACCGCGATGATCGGCGGTGAGCGGGTCGCTCTTCCGGGCCGTCCGGTCATCCCGGGCGAAGCGCTTACCGAGCTTGGCATCCGCCCGGAATTCATTCGCCTTGGCCGCGAGGGCATGCCGGTGCAGATTTCCAAAGTCGAGGATATCGGACGCCAGAAAATCGTGCGCGCCCGTTTTGCCGACCAGCCGATTTCTATCGTGCTGCGGGAGGATGCCGATATTCCAGCCGAGCCGAAAGTGAGCTTCGATCCGTCCGCCATCAGTATCTACGCAAATTCCTGGCGGGTTGATTTCGCCGGTGCCGGATTGGGAGGGGTAAGGTCATGAACAAGACCTGGAACAACAAGGCCTGGTTTCTGGTGTTGCCGGTGCTGCTGCTGGTGGCGTTTTCCGCTGTTATTCCGCTGATGACCGTGGTGAATTATTCGGTGCAGGACACGTTCGGCAATAACGACTTCTTCTGGGCCGGTTCCGACTGGTTCACCCAGACGCTGCAATCGGAACGGTTCTGGGATGCGCTGTGGCGCAATCTGATCTTCTCGATGATCATTCTTGCCATCGAAGTGCCGCTTGGCATTCTGATCGCGCTGAACATGCCGAAGACCGGGCTTGGCGTACCGGTCTGCCTAGTGCTGATGGCTCTGCCGCTGCTGATCCCGTGGAATGTGGTCGGCACCATCTGGCAGGTGTTTGGGCGTAGCGATATCGGCCTGCTCGGCTATACCCTCAACGCCGTCGGTCTCGATTATAATTATGTGGCCAATCCATTCGATGCCTGGGCGACCATCGTCGTTATGGATGTCTGGCATTGGACCAGCCTTGTCGTGCTGCTGTGCTATGCTGGTCTGGTGTCGATCCCGGATGCCTATTACCAGGCGGCCCGGATTGATGGCGCCTCGCGCTGGTCGGTGTTTCGCTACATCCAGCTGCCGAAGATGAAGCAGGTGCTGCTGATTGCCGTGCTGCTGCGCTTCATGGACAGTTTCATGATCTATACCGAGCCTTTCGTCGTCACCGGCGGCGGTCCGGGCAATTCCACCACTTTCCTGTCGATCGATCTGGTGAAAATGGCGCTCGGCCAGTTCGACCTCGGACCTGCGGCGGCCATGTCGATCATTTACTTCCTGATCATTCTGCTGCTGTCCTGGGTCTTCTACACTGTCATGACCCATAGCGACGCCCAGAGTGCGTCAGCACCGAAGGGAGACTAAGCCATGAACAACAGCCGGTCCCTTCGCTCCGTCCTGATCGTCAGTCTCTATATTTTGTTTCTGTTGCTGCCGATCTACTGGCTCGTCAACATGAGCTTCAAGACCAACCAGGAAATCCTCAGTTCCCTGACGCTCTACCCGCATGAGCCGACGCTGAAGAATTACATCACCATCTTCACCGACCGGTCCTGGTATTCGGGCTATATCAATTCGATCATCTATGTGGTGCAGAACATGGTGATTTCGGTCGCCTGCGCACTACCTGCTGCCTATGCCTTCTCGCGCTACCGGTTTCTGGGCGACAAGCACCTGTTCTTTTGGCTGCTGACCAACCGCATGGCACCACCCGCCGTGTTTGCCCTGCCGTTTTTCCAGCTCTATTCGGCCTTTGACATGATCGACACGCATATTGCGGTGGCGCTGGCCCATTGCCTGTTCAACGTGCCGCTGGCGGTGTGGATTCTGGAAGGTTTCATGTCCGGTATCCCCAAGGAGATCGATGAAACGGCTTATATCGACGGCTATTCATTTCCCCGCTTTTTCGTGAAGATCTTCATACCGCTGATTGCTTCCGGCATCGGGGTCGCGGCCTTCTTCTGCTTCATGTTCTCATGGGTGGAGCTGCTGATCGCCCGCACGCTGACCACTGTTGATGCCAAACCGATTGCCGCCGTGATGACCCGCACGGTGTCAGCCTCCGGCGTCGATTGGGGCCTGCTGGCCGCAGCCGGTGTGCTGACGCTGATTCCCGGCGCCGTGGTGATCTATTTTGTCCGTAATTATATCGCCAAGGGCTTTGCCCTCGGCCGCGTCTGAGGAGGAGGACACGATGAACCTGTCATGGATGGCCTGGACCACGCCCACGGCGCTGTTTTTCATCACCATTCTGGCGTTGCTGATCGCCCTGTCGGTCTGGGAGTATTTTTCGCCGGGCGGCAATCCCCGCGTCGGCATTCTGCGGTTCGAGACGACACGCGGCGACAGGCTGTTCGTGTCGCTGCTCGGCTCCGCCTTCATTCATCTCGCATGGTTGGGGCTGTCCAGTCTCAGCCTGTGGTGGGCTCTCGGTCTTTCGGTCATCTACGCCATCGGCGTGTTCCGGACGGTTTGAGAGGTAAGAGCATTTCCAGGAAAAGTGTGAAGCGGTTTTCCGTCCGGAAATGCGTAAAGCAAAGAGTTAAAATATTTCAGTGTTTCCAAGGAAACGCTGAAATATTTTGAAATACGCCTGCAATCGCAAACTCTGGGAGGACATGATGCGAAAGCACTTAATGACGACAACGGCGGCGATGCTGCTGGCCATGACTGGTGCTGCCTATGCCGGGATGGATGAAGCCAAGCAATTTCTCGATCAGGAGATCAAGGGGGAATCCTCGCTGTCGCGGGCGGATCAGGAAAAGCAGATGCAATGGTATGTGGATGCTGCCAAGCCCTTTTCGGGCATGGAAATCCATGTCGTTTCCGAATCGCTGACCACCCATGCCTACGAATCCAAGGTGCTGGCGCCGTGGTTCAGCAAGATCACCGGCATCAAGCTCATTCACGACGTCATTCAGGAGGGTGATGTCGTCGAGAAGATCCAGACCCAGATGCAGACTGGCCAGAACCTTTATGACGGTTGGGTCAACGATTCCGACTTCATCGGCACCCATTGGCGCTATGGTCAGGTCCGCAACCTGACGGACTGGATGACGGGCGAGGGCAAGGATGTCACCGATCCGATGCTGGATTTGAAGGATTATATCGGCCTGTCCTTCACGACAGCCCCGGATGGCAAGCTCTACCAGCTTCCCGACCAGCAATTCGCCAACCTCTACTGGTTCCGCTACGATTGGTTCAACGACCCGAAGATCAAGGAAGAGTTCAAGAAGGAATACGGTTACGAGCTGGGTGTGCCGGTCAACTGGTCGGCCTATGAAGACATCGCCAAGTTCTTCACCGGCCGCGAGATTGGCGGCAAGAAAGTCTATGGCAGCATGGACTATGGCAAGAAGGACCCCTCGCTCGGTTGGCGCTTTACCGATGCCTGGCTGTCGATGGCCGGTAATGGCGACAAAGGTCTGCCGAATGGTAAGCCCGTCGATGAATGGGGCATCCGTGTCAACGACAAGGATCAGCCGACCGGTTCCTGCGTCGATCGCGGTGGGGATACCAATGGGGCGGCCTCGGTCTATGCCGTCACCAAATATCTGGAATGGTTGAAGAAATATACCCCGCCAGAAGCGCAGGGCATGACCTTCTCCGAATCCGGCCCGGTTCCCGCCCAGGGCAATATCGCCCAGCAGATCTTCTGGTACACGGCCTTTACCGCCGATATGGCCAAGCCTGGTCTGCCTGTTGTCAATGACGATGGTACGCCGAAATGGCGCGTCGCACCATCGCCGCATGGTTCCTACTGGCATGAAGGCCAAAAGCTTGGCTATCAGGATGTCGGCTCCTGGACGCTGATGAAATCCACGCCCACGGACCGAGCCAAAGCCGCCTGGCTCTATGCTCAGTTCGTCACCTCCAAAACCGTGGATGTAAAGAAAAGCCAGACCGGACTGACCTTCATCCGTCAGTCGTCCATCATGGACAAGACCTTCACCGACCGCGCGCCGAAACTCGGCGGTCTGGTGGAATTCTATCGCTCACCGGCCCGCGTGCAGTGGACGCCGACCGGAACCAATGTGCCTGATTATCCGAAGCTGGCGCAATTGTGGTGGCAGAATATTGGCGATGCGGCAGCCGGTGCCAAGACCCCGCAGGAAGCCATGGATGCTTTGTGCAAGGCCCAGGAGGGCATTCTCTCCCGTCTGGAACGCGCCAAGGTGCAGGGCGAATTCGGCCCCAAGCTGAACGAGCCGAAGGACGCCGCCTATTGGGAAAAATACGCCAAGGACCATGGCAGCCTGGCGCCACAGCCCAAGCTGGCCAACGAAAAGGAAAAGCCGATCACCATCAATTACGACGAATTGGTGAAGAGCTGGCAGAAGTAAGAAACATCAATGATCGATGCCGCGCATAATGATGCGCGGCATCGGAAACGTTCTTCACCGCAGCAAAATACGGTACAAAAAACGCCCGGCAATGTTGCCGGGCGTTCAGACTGCTGACAAAGTCTGCATTTATCCTCAACGTCATGCTCGGCCTTGTGCCGAGCATCCAAGCACGTTAATTTAATTAACAACGTCAATGACTTATTCTGCAACAGTAGACCCTCGGCACAGTACACGACGCAAATGTTTTTCCGTGTGGCTCACCCCCTCTGCCTTGCCAGGCATCTCCCCCTCAAGGGGGGAGATCGGATGGAGTAGCCGCTCGCTTCTCCTGAATTGTCAATGATTTCATATATTTAACAAATACTTCGCGGGAGATGATGTGGATTGGGAAGCCCAATCCTTGTCGATCTCCCCCCGTGAGGGGGAGATGTCCGGCAGGACAGAGGGGGGTAAACCACGCACGAAAATGCTTGCGTCGTGTACTGTGGACCCTCGGGACAGGCCCGAGGGCGACGAAATGTTGAGATCGAGGTTTGTCAACAAACTGAACGCCCGGCAATGTTGCCGGGCGTTTTATCTATATCATGCTTTTCCCCTGCCGCGTTTACGACAGCGGTCGATCAATTGGTCGGTAACGCCACCGGATTGTCGGACTGGTTGTGAAGATACACCAGCAGGTTGGCGCGGTCCTGTTCCTTGGGAATACCGGCAAAGCCCATCGCCGTACCCGCCACGAATTTCTTTGGCGCGGTCAGGAAGTGGTTGAGGTTTTCAAAGGTCCAGTGCTCGGAGCTGCCTTTGGAGAAATCCTTCATACCGGCGGAATAGGCAAAGCCTTCATGACTGGCGACGGGCCGGTCGACAACGCCCCAAAGGTTGGGTCCAACCTTGTTGGCTCCGCCCTTGTCGACGCTATGACAGGCTGTGCATTTCTTGAAAATGGCCTCGCCAGCCTTGACGTCTGCCGATGCCAGCAGTTCCGCAATCGGCTTGTCGGCTGCGGCTGGTGCCGCACCTTCCGCGCCGCCAGCGGCAGGCGCTTCGGCAGCCACGATGGCATAGCCTTCCTTTTCGGGGGTCGGCGCGTGGAAAATCCCCTCCGACGCAATGGACACCGACATCAGTACGAAGATCGTACCAAGCAGTGCGCCTGCTCCCATATTCATGTAGGAATTCATTGGTTATCGCTCCCCATGCAGTCCGCGCAGTAGAAATCGGACAAGCCTCCATCTATGAAAAGGCTAAGACTTTTGCTTGACAGTTGCAACCCGATTATGCTCCGCCGCCCTGAGACGTTTTGCCACTTACCCCCATTGCTTTCAAAGGCGAATACCGATGTCTGACCATACACGCTTCAAAACCCTGGTTCTCATCCCCGCCCGCATGGCCTCCACAAGGCTTCCCGGTAAGCCTCTGGCTGACATTGCCGGTCTGCCGATGATCGTCCAGGTGGCAAAGCGTGCAGCGGAGGCCAATGTCGGACGTATCGTCGTGGCGGTGGATCATCCTGATGTGTTCGCCACGGTGACGGCAGCCGGTTTTGAAGCTGTTATGACCGGCGAGCAGCATCAATCCGGTTCGGATCGCATCCATGAAGCGCTGATGACGGTCGATCCGGAGGGCGAGGCCGAGATCATCATCAACGTTCAGGGCGACCTGCCCACCATTGACCCGGAGACGATTCGTGCCGCCTTGCGCCCCCTGGAGGACCCGCAGGTCGATATCGCCACGCTGACGGTGGAGATCGAGGATGAGGCGGAAAAGACCAATCCCAACGTGGTGAAGGTCGTCGGCGCGCCGCTGTCGGACAACCGTTTGCGGGCATTGTATTTCACCCGCGCCACCGCCCCGCACGGCAAGGGGCCGCTTTATCATCATATCGGCCTCTACGCCTATCGCCGCGCCGCGCTGGAACGGTTTGTGGCGCTGTCTCCCTCAGTGCTGGAAAAGCGCGAATCGCTGGAACAGCTACGGGCGCTGGAAGCGGGCATGCGCATCGATGTCGAGATTGTCGATACTGTGCCGCTTGGCGTCGATACAGCGGCGGATTTGGAAAAAGCCCGCGCCATTCTGGCTGCAAAATAAGGATAAGCCCGTGGTCACGCTCACCAACAAAATTTCCTTCCAGGGCGATTATGGCGCCAATTCCGACATGGCCTGCCGCGATATGTTCCCGGATATGGAGCCTTTGCCATGCCCGACATTCGAGGACGCTTTCACGGCGCTGGAAAACGGCGAGGCGGATCTGGCGATGATCCCGATTGAAAACACCCTGGCTGGGCGGGTCGCCGATATTCACTATCTGCTGCCGCTGTCACGCCTGAAGATTATCGGTGAATATTTCATGCCGATCCGTTTTCAGCTCATGGTGCTGCCGGGCGTAAAGGCAGATGAGATCCGCACGGTCCACAGCCACATCCATGCGCTCGGCCAATGCCGGAAGATCATCCGTAGCCATGGCTGGAAGGCCGTGGTGGCGGGCGATACGGCAGGGGCTGCCAAGCAGGTTGCGGAACTGGGCGACCGCTCCATGGCGGCCTTGGCACCGCGCCTGGCCGCCTCGCTCTATGGGCTGGATATTCTCGCCGAAAATGTCGAGGATTCCGAAAACAACATCACCCGCTTCGTGGTGCTGTCGCGCGATGAGGTGGCGTTGAAGCGGACGGCTGCGGATGAAAGCTTCATCACCACCTTCGTTTTCAATGTCCGCAATATTCCGGCAGCGCTGTACAAGGCCATGGGTGGTTTTGCCACCAATGGGGTCAATATGACCAAGCTGGAAAGCTACCAGATCGGCGGCAAATTCATCGCCACCCAGTTTTATGCCGATATCGAAGGGCACCCAGAGGATGCGCCGGTCAAGCGGGCGCTGGAGGAATTGCGCTTCTTCTCCGAGAAGGTCCACATTCTCGGCGTCTACAAGGCTCACGCCATGCGCGGCAAGTTTTAATCATAGATTGGAACAATGGCGGCGGGGTGCCGCCATTGCTCTGCGCACTCAATATGTCTGCGAATAGCCGATCTTGTAGAGCGGCTTTTTCGAATCATGCGGTGTGCTTGGTGCCTGTGCCTCGACAGCCTGCATGGACGACGGCAGTTCAAACGGCAGCTTGCCTCGCGCCTTCTGCTTGCCCTCAATGACGTTGAACAGCGCCTCGTCACTGGCGCCGAAATTGCCGATCAACGCCTTTGTCTGATCCTTCAAATTGGTGAGAATACTCGGGCGTGACAGAAACACCGTGGCAATGATCGGTGTCTTTCCGGCAATGGCGGTCACGGCGTCGTAATCGGGGTTGCCGGGCTTGAAGGATAGGTCGCCTTCCTCATGCCGCGCCCCGAAGAAATAGTTGGGATGCAAGCGCTCAAACGGTGCCATCAGACGGACCAGGGCAAAATCGGCCTCTTCCGGTTTTGTCACCACCTGATAACCGCGCTCCTGGGCAGTGGCGGCATCGACATTGAGAAGATAGACCTTCATGCCAGGCTTGACCGGCAGAATCTTCCCCTTGTTTTGCAGAACAACCATGGCGCGGGCCTGGGCCTTCTCGCCCTCGGCGACAAAATCGGCATTGCCAACGATGGCTTTGGCCTTTTGCGGGTCGGCATAGGGGTTTTCGAACAGGCCTTGTTCAAACTTCTGGATCAGCAACCGCTTGGCAGACTGATTGATCCTGATTTCGCTGACTTTCTTGTCCTCCACGGCTTTCACCAGGATATCGGAATTGGCAACGCCGCCGAATTGGTCGATGCCGGCGTTCACCGCCTTGGCAAAACGATCCTCTCGGCTGAGATCCTCGACCCCCCAGGGCATGCCAAACGTATCGGGCCGGATGATCGGCGTGTCGCCGGGCTTTTCGCCATTCAGGCATTCATCCTTGCAGTCATTGGTAATCAGCCAGTCGCTGACCACGACGCCATCGAACTTGTAGCGCTTGCGCAGCAGATCCGTCAGCAATTGCTTGCTATAGCCTGCGGCCACGGGCTCCAGGGGTTTGCCGTCAAGCTTCACGCCATCGACAATCGAATAGGTCGGCATGATGCCCGCCACCTTGGCGGCAAAGGCACCTTTGAAGGGGGTGACATGCTTTTCGAAGTCCTTGGCCTTAAAAACCACGTGGCGACCATAGGAGTTATGGCCGTCAAAGCCTTGCGGTGCTGCGCCATAGCCCACCCAGTGCTTGGCGACGGCGCTGACGCTGCCGGGCTTCAGGCCCGTGGTGCCGTTCTGGAAACCAGCGACATAGGCCTCTGCCATGCGCCTGGAAATCTGCGGATCTTCTCCGAATGTGCCGGTCGAGCGTGGCCAGCGTGGTTCCGTGGCAAGATCGATTTGCGGTGACAGGGCCTGCTGGATGCCGACGGCCAGATATTCCTGTCGTGCGATATCGCCGAACCGGCGCGTCAGTTTCGCGTCGTCGAGCGCCCCAAACCCCAGGCTTTCCGGCCATTTGGAAAAGCCACCGCTCTGGGCCGAAGCGCCCAGCACATACTGGAAATGGTTGCGCGGGTCGGTGCTGATCGTCAGCGGAATACCAAGCCGGCTCGCCTCGGCAATCTCCTGGAGCTTATTGTTTTCTGTGGCCAGCTGTTCGGGCGGCAAAGATAGCCGGGTAATATAGGTGGCAACCTTGGCATCGTTGATCAGGGGCTTGATCCGCTCCAGATCATACCCGCTGCCGCGTCCCTGTCCGGCCTCCGATCCGGACGCCAAAGCCGGGGCGGTTCCATGCATCATTAACCCGGCCTTTTCGATCAGGGTCATCTGGCTGACGAGGTCACTTGCGCGCTCCGCAGGTGTTAGACGCCAATCCTCATAAGGGTCGAGGCGGCCGTTGCGGTTAAGGTCCTTGAAGGTCTTTCCATCGACCGTGAGGATCGCCGCAGAACGGGCGACGACGACAGGTTGATTTTGCGCGATGGCAACAGACGCCATCAGAATGGCGCAGGACGCCAAGCTAAACATTTTCATCGATGATTTCCTGAATTGATGAATTTTCGCCGAAACCGGGCCAAAAAACAGATGTCTGAAAGGCCGAGCGCGGAAGGCCTATCGAGGCACAGCCCGCCGTTTCACCGTGGCGTTGGGTTTTGAAAGCAAAGATATATCCTCCCTCGAAATAGGCCAATTCTGTCGCGCGTGATGTTTTGCGTCATCGTCCGTTGACCCCTCCCATCGGACGATGACATCACATTCGCTTACTATAGCCTCGCACGTTTTCCGCGTAAATGGTGTTAAAGGCCGTTCCTGACGCAGTATTCACGACCTTAACCAGCCTTGCCCCAGTCAAGCCAGTCGCTCATCAGGCGATGGGCAATGGTGCCGGGCGCGGGGGCCTTTACCGTCTCAGTCTCAAGATCGATCATCGCCTGCACCTCGGCCCGGCTGAACCAGCGGCAATCGGCCAGTTCGTTCTCGTCGCGGGAAATCTCGAAGCTCAGGGCCTGTGCATAGCAACCGATCATCAACTGATGTGGCATCGGCCAGGGCTGGGAGGCGTGGTAGCGTACACGCCCGATGGTGATCGCGGCCTCCTCATAGGTCTCGCGCCGCACGGCGTTTTCGATGGTTTCCGCCGGTTCGACAAAGCCTGCGAGGCAGGAATACATGCCTTCTGGAAAATGCGCTCCGCGCCCCAGCAGGCAGCGGTCGTTGTCCTCATCCACCGTCATCATGATTACCACCGGATCAGTGCGCGGAAAGGCCATGCGCCCGCAGGCCGGACATTCGCGCTTGTAGCCGCCAAGTCGCGGCTCCATCGGCTTGCCGCAGGTGCCGCAGAAGCGGTTCTCACTGTTCCAGTGTAAGAGGCTGAAACCTTGTGCCGCTTCGCCGACCAGTTCGGCATCAATATTGGGATCACGAAACAGCTCGCGCGCTGTCAAGGCCTTGTAGCCAGTGGCAAGCTGCTCCTCGCTGATTGTCATGGGGACGGCGATGCGCGGCTCGCCGCTGGGGCGGCGACCCAAAAGCACGGCATTGTCGAGGTCCGGTCGCAGGGCGGTCAGCTCGTAAGGTGCAAATAGCGGGTCCAGCACCAGTCCTTCATGTTTGAACACCAGCCGATTGCCGGCAAAAGCCAGCACATGCATGCCCTCGGCCTTGAAGGCTTCCGAGAGGCTTTCTTCCGAGCGATGCTCGGCGTAGCGCTCCAGTCCGTTGCCGGAAAAGGCGGTGAGGGCGCTTGCCTCTGGATGGGGTGTATCGATATCAAACAGGGAAATTGAGGTCATGTCAGCGCATCCAGAATTGTCGTTGTCATCGCCGCAAGGGCTGTGTCCGAATAGGGCTCTGCCACCCCATGGCCCCAGATCGGCCCAGGCCAGTTCGGGTCGGTTTCAAAGCGGGCGACGACATGAACATGGAGCTGTCGAACCACATTGCCAATGGCGGCAATGTTGATCTTGGTGGCGCCGGTTGCGGTTTTTAAGGCGGCACCGACATGCACCTGTTCGTGCAGCAGCTGGATCTGGTCGTCCTTGGAAAGCTCGAAAATCTCCGTGATATCATTGCGGCGCGGCACGAGGATCAGCCAGGGCCAGCGGCTATCCCTGGACAGGCGCAGGTCGCTTAACGGCAGCTGCAAGATTGACTGGCTGTCGCGCGCCAGCCGTTCATCGAGACGGAAAAGCTCCAAGATCGGTCTCCTCAAGGCTATTTTGTTTTTACGCATGCGTGACCGTAAAGCCGATATCCACTTTTACCGGAAAGGCGAACAGTTTTTTTGGTCCTCGGCTTGCAATTGCCGCCGGAATTGCCGATATGTCGCTCGGGAGGTTGGTGGTGGACGAGCCACTCGCCAACCGGGTCAGGTCCGGAAGGAAGCAGCCCTAACGAGCGCGGCACGGGTCATCGTGCCAGCCTCCCACCCTTCATGTTTATGGCCAGTCCTAATCAAGCGTGGCCGTATCCCGCCCGAAACGGGGAGACTGGCAGCGCGATGTCCGATCTGGAACCCACAGCACAAGCTGCTCCCGCGTCCGGCCAAGCCTCCGGTGCTTACCGGGTTCTGGCGCGCAAATATCGCCCCAAGGATTTTACGGACCTGATGGTCGGCCAGGAGCCGATGGTCCGCACCCTCACCAATGCGTTCGAGACGGGCCGAATTGCCCAGGCCTATATGCTGACCGGCGTGCGCGGGGTCGGCAAGACCACGACCGCCCGCATTCTCGCCCGTGCGCTGAACTACAAGACCACTGAGATTGACCGCCCGACCATCGACCTGAAAATCCCCGGCGAGCATTGCCAGGCGATCATGGAAGGCCGCCATGTCGATGTGATCGAGATGGATGCCGCCTCCCATACCGGTATCGACGACATCAGGGAAATCATCGAGCAGGTACGCTACCGCCCGGTATCGGCCCGCTACAAGGTCTATATTATCGACGAAGTGCATATGCTCTCCACCGCTGCCTTCAACGGATTGTTGAAGACGCTGGAAGAGCCGCCGGAACACGTCAAATTCATCTTCGCCACCACCGAAATCCGCAAAGTGCCGATCACGGTGCTGTCACGCTGCCAGCGCTTCGATCTGCGCCGCATCAGCGCTGGCGATCTCGTCGGGTTGTTTTCCACCATTCTCTCCAAGGAAAATATCGAGGCGGAAGACGAGGCGCTGGCGATGATCGCCCGTGCCGCCGAGGGCTCAGCCCGTGACGGGCTTTCACTGCTCGATCAAGCCATTGCCCATGGTGCAGGGCGGGTGGAAGCAGACGCCGTGCGTGGGATGCTGGGTCTGGCCGACCGCGCCCGGGTGGTCGATCTGTTTGGTCATATCGTGCTCGGCGATGTCGCGGCAGCTCTTTCGGAATTCAACAGTCAATATGAAGCTGGCGCCAGCCCGAGCGTGGTGCTGACCGATCTTGCTGATTTTACCCATCTGGTGACGCGGCTGAAATATGTACCCAATGGTGCCAATGACCCGTCGCTGAGTGAAGTCGAGCGGGTGCGGGGGGCGGACTACGCCGAGAGCGTTGCCGTCACCACGCTGTCGCGCATCTGGCAAATGTTGCTCAAGGGCATTCCTGAGGTGGAAAATGCCTCCCGTCAGGCCGGTGCCGCCGAAATGGTGCTAATCCGGCTGGCTCATGCCGCCCATCTGCCTTCGCCGGAAGAAGCGGCGCGCCGTCTGCTGGACATGGCGCAGGATGGCGGGGGAGCGCCGCAGGGGACCAGTCCCAGAGGTGGTAATGGTGGCGGCGCATCGGCCAGCTATGGCGGGCAGGCGGTGGCGCGGGCGTCGAGCGATCCGGCCCCACGCGCAATGGGCCAGACCCAGCCGACGGCGCATTTGCAGGTGGTTCCCAAGGCATCGCCGTCGCCTGACATTGCCGCCCGTCCAG
Source organism: Gillisella vitis (assembly GCF_021559775.1). Lineage (GTDB taxonomy): Bacteria > Pseudomonadota > Alphaproteobacteria > Rhizobiales > Rhizobiaceae > Allorhizobium > Allorhizobium ampelinum. Next base: position 3,516,649 of record NZ_CP056047.1, read on the forward strand.
AGACAAAACCTGACATCCAACCGGATGTGCCCGAGCCCAAGGTGCCCGAGCCCAAGGTTCCTGTGCGGTCGCTGGATGACATCGTCAATCTCTGTACCGCAAACCGCGATCCGAAGCTGAAAGCCTTGACCCGCGCCTATGTACGACTGGTCAAGCTGGAAAACGGCAGGCTGGAGATCAACATGCCGCCGGAGGCGCCGAAATCGCTGGTTGGTGATCTGCAAAAGCGGCTGGAGGAATGGACCGATATCCGCTGGATGGTGATCCTCAGCCGCGAGCCGGGGGCAAAGACCCTGGCCGAGCAGGAAAAGAGTGATCACGAAGCGCGGATGACCGATGCCGCCGCCGATCCGGATGTCATGGCGATCCTGTCGCGCTTTCCCGGCGCGAAAATCACCGACGTACGCATCCGCACCGTCGCCGAAGAAGAAGACGAGGCCCTGCCGCCGCCAGCGGCGGCTGAATCCGCAGAGGGTGATATCCTTCCCGGAGACGACATCGAGTTTTAAATTTTAGCCGGCTTATCATCTGTCGCGGAGGCGTGAAATCGCTGCGCGTCTGACAGACGAAGCCAAGAACAACGGCATATATAGAAGGAGGCAGGTCATATGCGCGACATCATGGGCATGATGGGCAAGGTCAAGGAAATGCAGGCCAAGATGGAGAAGATGCAGGAAGAGATTGCATCGCTTCAGGTCGAGGGAAAATCCGGCGGCGGATTGGTGACGGTGACGATGACCGGCAAGGGTGAGTTGAAGGGACTGAAGATTGATCCGTCGCTCTTTAAGGAAGACGACGTGGAAATTCTCGAAGACCTGATCGTCGCGGCCCACAAGGACGCCAAGGACAAGGCCGAGGCCATCGCTGCCGAAAAAACCAAGGACATGACCGCTGGCTTGCCGATCCCGCCCGGTTTCAAGCTGCCGTTTTAAGTTGGTCGCGACAGTTCCGAATTCGTAAAGGCGAGGTCATTCCTCGCCTTTTTCCGTCTTGCCATTAGTGCGGTCGACATGACCGAGATCCTTGCCGGGTTCGATCACATCACGCACCCGCTGTTTCAATTCCTTTGGCCCCGGAAATCCGCCGTCGCGCTTGCGTTCCCAGATCAGCGCACCATTGACGCGGATCTCGAAATTGCCGCCGGTGCCAGGAATCAGGCCCACTTCGCCTAGGCTATCGCCAAAGGTTTGCAAGAGTTCCTGTGCCATCCAGGCGGCGCGCAGCAACCAATTGCATTGGGTGCAGTAGAGAATGGTTATTTTCGGCTTATCGGTCTCAGGTTCAGTGGTCATGGGGACAAGGCTCTCGGTGTTTCGCATAGGTCGCGTTGGCGCATAAATACAGTAAGTGAAATTGAATTTGAATCTTTCCCGGTGTAGGCTGGGCAGTGATAGTCTTAGAGTTTGCCTTAGGAAAAGTGAAATCCGTAGAAATGTACAGCACCGGCTTGGGAGGGCAGAATGTACAAATTTGAAGTTTATAAAGACAAGGCAGGCGAATTCCGGTTTCGGTTCAAGGCGTCGAATGGCGAAACAATGTTCAGCTCTGAAGGCTACAAGGCAAAAGCCTCGGTGATGAGCGCGATTGCCTCCATTCAGAAAAACGCGCCTGAGGCAAAGATCGAAGACCAGACCACGGCAACTGTCTGATAAGGCGTGATCGGCGTGGCCAAATTGCCTCGCCGATGTGCCCAAGCTCTTATAGAGAGCCCACACGCTTGTAGAAAATCGTCGTATCGCAGAAGCGCCCGTCGGGAAACAGCGCATAATCCGGCACGACACCGGCCCGCGTCCAGCCGAGCTTCTCGTAAATTGCTTCAGCCGGTTCGCCGGTCGCTGTATCCAGTACGATCAATGTCTTGCCTGCGCGGGCGGCCTGATGCTGCGCCGCCTCCATCAGTTGGCGCGCGAGACCAAGTCCACGGGCCGAGCGATGTACCAGCAATTTTTTGAGATCGGCACGGTGCGGCTGGTTGGGCGGCTGTTTCATGCCGATCTGTACCGTACCCACCACGGCTCCCTGATGTTCTGCCACCAGCAGCAGGCTATCACCCGCCTCGACAGCATTGGCGACGGCCTCCCAAAAAGGCCGGGCCGTTTCGAGGTCGAAGGGCAGCATGAAACCCACCGATGCGCCGCCATTGACGCAATCGCAGAGGATTTCACAGAGGTCGGGGATTGCTTCACGGGCGTCAGATGCGTTTAGCAGCCGAATTGCAGTCATGGTCATTTCCTTCGAATCAGCGGCCAAGATCGATGATCACGCCGTAGCGGGCAGGGCGGTCCGTGGGGTTATGAAAGGCGTGGACCTCGCTGATATCCATATAAAGACAGTCGCCCGGCTCCAGCCGGTGAACGGTATCGCCGACGGTCAACTCGATAATGCCTTCGAACAGCCAGACATGTTGCCATTGCCTGCTGCTGGGATGGGGGCTGGCAGGCTGTGCGGAAAATTGGACAAGCGCCCCCGGCGGCAGCTCCACCTCCACCACATCGACCCGCGCACCGGTGCCGGGTGCGGAAACGGCGCGGCGCAGATAGCCGGTTTCGGGGTCTTGCCACACTGGCTGGTCGGCGTGGCGCATCAAGGGTGAGCCATGATTGGGTTCGGCAAAAAATATCGAAAGCGATTGACCCAGCGCCGAGCATAGCCGTGCCAACAAGGTGGCGGTCGGGCTGGCTTCAGCGCGCTCGATACGGGAAATCATGGCCCGGCTGACGCCGGAGAGATCCGCCAACTGGTCTAGTGTCAGACCGCGTGCTGTGCGGATCGCTTTTAGTCTGGCTGCAATGGCGAGAGTGAGGGTATCAGGCGTATTTTCCATGATATAAGAAATATAGTATCTTATAGTGGAGTCAATAACCTTTCTCGTGCGGCTCACAGCAGCAAAATCACGTTTTATCAACAAGCCTCTTGCATGTCGCCCAACTCCCGGCCTTTTTCGCGTGCCAAGAGAGCGTATGATTCGCACGACAGGACGAGTCGAGCACAACCCCAAGGAGACAGACGTGATTGAGATCAGAAAACCGCAAATCGAGGAAATGCGGCCGAAGATTACCGTCATCGGGGTTGGTGGTGGGGGCGGCAATGCCGTCAACAACATGATCAACGAAGGCCTGCAAGGCGTCGATTTCATTGCCGCCAATACCGATGCCCAGGCGCTGACCATGTCGAGAGCCCCGCGCCTCATTCAGCTTGGTGCCGAAATGACCGAGGGTCTCGGTGCCGGTTCGGTGCCGGAAACCGGACGGATGGCCGCCGAAGAATCCCTGCATGAAGTGATGGATCACCTGGCCGGCACCCATATGTGCTTCGTCACCGCCGGCATGGGCGGCGGCACGGGCACGGGTGCAGCGCCAGTGATTGCGCGTGCGGCCCGCGAGGCCGGTATTCTGACGGTCGGCGTCGTGACCAAGCCCTTCAGCTTTGAAGGTCGCCGCCGGATGCAGGCTGCCGAAGAAGGCATCGAGCGGCTGCGTGAAGCTGCCGATACCGTCATCGTCATCCCCAACCAGAACCTGTTTCGCATTGCCGATGCCAAGACCACCTTTGCTGATGCTTTCGTGATTGCCGACAAGGTGCTGTTTTCGGGCGTGTCCTGCATTACCGATCTGATCGTCAAGGAAGGCCTGATCAATCTGGACTTCGCCGACGTGAAATCCGTCATGAAGGGCATGGGCCGGGCGATGATGGGCACCGGCGAGGCGACCGGCGACAGCCGCGCCATGAAGGCGGCGGAAGCGGCGATTGCCAATCCGCTGCTGGACGAAGTGTCGATGCGCGGCGCGCGCGGCGTGCTGATCTCGATTTCCGGCGGCATGGACATGACGCTGTTCGAGGTCGATGAAGCCGCCACCCGCATCCGCGACGAGGTCTATGACGAGGCCGATATCGTCGTCGGCGCGATCTTCGACAAGGAACTGGACGGCACGTTCCGAGTGTCGGTGGTCGCAACCGGGCTTGGCGAAGAGGGCGACCATCAGCAGGCACGCTGATTTCGCCCGGCCTTTGTCAAAATTATCCTTCAAATGCCCCGCATTTCCGCTTTGCGGCATGCGGGCGCGCTGCTATATGCGCAGGCCATGAGCACACAGAACCGCACGCCTCTCGACCATATCCGCAACTTTTCCATCGTCGCCCATATCGACCATGGAAAATCGACGCTGGCCGACCGCCTGATCCAGACCACCGGTGGCCTGGCAGAGCGTGATATGTCGGAGCAGGTGCTCGATAGCATGGACATCGAGCGTGAGCGCGGCATCACCATCAAGGCGCAGACCGTGCGCCTGCACTATAAGGCCAATGATGGTGAAACCTATGTGCTGAACCTGATCGACACGCCCGGCCATGTCGACTTCGCCTATGAAGTCTCGCGGTCGCTGTCGGCCTGTGAAGGTTCGCTGCTGGTGGTGGATGCGTCCCAGGGCGTCGAGGCGCAGACGCTGGCCAATGTCTATCAGGCCATCGACAATAATCATGAGATCGTCACCGTTCTCAACAAGATCGACCTGCCTGCCGCCGAACCGGACCGGATCAAGGAACAGATCGAAGAAGTCATCGGCATCGATGCTTCTGAAGCCGTGCTGATTTCCGCCAAGACCGGGCTTGGCATTCCTGATGTGCTGGAAGCCATTGTCAAACATTTGCCGGCGCCGAAAAGTGAGCTGGGCGACAAAGGCCCGTTGAAAGCACTGCTGGTCGATAGCTGGTATGATACATATCTGGGCGTTATGGTTCTGGTGCGCGTCATCGACGGTGTTTTGACCAAGGGTCAGACTATCAGGATGATGGGGACGGACGCGAAATATCAGGTGGAGCGTGTCGGCGTTTTGACGCCGAAAATGCTGGCTGTTGACAGTCTTGGTCCCGGCGAAATCGGCTTTTTTACCGGCTCGATCAAGGAAGTGGCCGATACCCGCGTCGGCGATACCATCACGGAAGACAAGCGCCCGACAGCCACCATGCTGCCCGGTTTCAAGCCCGCCCAGCCCGTGGTGTTCTGTGGGCTCTTTCCAGTCGATGCAGCTGATTTTGAAGATCTGCGTTCAGCGATGGGCAAACTTCGCCTCAATGACGCGAGCTTTTCGTTTGAAATGGAAAGTTCGGCAGCGCTGGGCTTTGGTTTCCGCTGCGGCTTCCTGGGCTTGCTGCATCTGGAAATCATTCAGGAGCGGCTGGAGCGTGAGTTCGACCTTGACCTGATCGCCACAGCGCCTTCGGTTGTCTACAAGCTGTTCATGACCGATGGCAGCGAGCGTGAATTGCACAACCCGGCGGACATGCCCGATGTGGTGCGAATCTCGGAAATACACGAACCGTGGATCAAGGCGACGATTCTGACGCCGGATGACTATCTCGGCGGCATTCTCAAGCTCTGCCAGGACCGTCGTGGTGTGCAGACCGAGCTGACCTATGTCGGCAAGCGGGCCATGCTGACCTATGAACTACCGCTCAATGAAGTGGTGTTTGATTTCTATGATCGGTTGAAGTCGATCTCCAAGGGCTATGCTTCTTTCGACTATCACCTGGACGCTTATCGCGAAGGCAATTTGGTCAAGATGTCGATCATGGTCAACGGTGAGCCCGTCGATGCTCTGTCGATGCTGGTGCATCGCTCGGCAGCGGAAAAACGCGGTCGCGACATGTGTGAGAAGCTGAAGGATCTTATTCCGCGGCATATGTTCAAGATTCCGATCCAGGCTGCCATCGGCGGCAATGTGATCGCGCGTGAGACCATTTCAGCAATGCGCAAGGACGTGACTGCCAAGTGCTACGGTGGCGATGCCAGCCGCAAGCGCAAGCTGCTGGACAAGCAGAAGGCCGGCAAGAAGCGGATGCGCCAGTTCGGCAAGGTCGAGATTCCGCAGGAAGCCTTTATTGCCGCTCTGAAAATGAGCGACGAATAAGCGGTCTCGATGATCTGATGCTATATCAATGCAAAAGGCGGAAAACCGGGAGGTTTTCCGCCTTTTTTGTGAGAAAAATCTGCACTCAGCTATGGGCGAAAATATCGGTCTCTTCCCAGCCCAGCAGGTCCAGCTTGGCCCGGGTCGGCAGGAACTCAAAGCAGGCGGTGGCATGGTCCATGCGGCCATCGCGCACCAGCCGGGCGGTCAGCTTGTCGCGCAGCGCATGCAGATAGAGCACGTCGGAGGCCGCATATTCGAGCTGCGCGGGAGACAGCGTTTCTGCCGCCCAGTCCGAGGATTGCTGGGCCTTGGACACATCCACATCCAGCATTTCCTTGAGATTGTCCTTCAACCCATGCCGGTCGGTATAGGTGCGCGATAGGCGCGAGGCGATTTTCGTGCAGAACACCGGCGTGGTGGTGACGCCGAAGGTATGGAACAGCACGGCGATGTCGAACCGGCCATAATGGAAGATTTTTTCCCGGGTCGGGTCTTCCAGCAGGGCGGTCAGGTTGGGGGCCTGGCGCTGGCCCGGCGCAATGCGGATCACGTCGGCAGTACCGTCACCTGGCGAAAGCTGCACCACGCAGAGCCGGTCGCGGCGGGGGATAAGCCCCAGCGTTTCGGTGTCGATGGCGATGGCGCGGGTATAGCGCGCCGCGTCTTCGCTGCTGATATCACCTTCATGGTAGCGAATGGTGGAAGCCATGCCTGTCTCCTGCTGTCTCTTTGGTCTTTGTGCGGCCTATAGCGGAAACAGCCGTGCAGCGATACCGAATATCAAGAACCACGCCTGAAATCATCACGTCACAGTTTCGGATTGCTCACCGGTCCTTCGTCGCAAAGCTCGGTATAGGCCAAGGTCTGGTCCAGATGCTCGGCGCGAAGCGACAGCAGCTTTTCGGCATAATGCAGCCTTATCGCACCATATGCCGGGTCCTCGGCCAGATTGGTCAACTCGCCCGGGTCAGCCTGAAGGTCGAACAGCAACGGTGGCATGCCGGCAAAATGCACATATTTGAATTTTTCGTCACGGATCACGGCGAGATTGCACTGGCGGGATTTCAGACCGAGGGCATTCTCCGTGGAATTTGTCACCACCTCCCGGAAGTCGAATTCCCAGAACGCGTGGTCTCGCCAGTCATCAGGCGGTGTGCCAGCAAGAAATGGCAGCAGGGAACCGCCGTCCTGATGATTGAGCGGGCTGACGCCCATCCGGTCCAGCAGCGTCGGCATCAGGTCGGCGGCGCTGGTGAAGGTTTCCACCACTTGCCCGTGGGTGCTAGTGTTCGCCGGATCGCGGATCACCAGTGGAATGTGATAGCTGCCATCATAGACACCGCCCTTGCCCAGCATCCAGTGGTCACCCAGCATTTCGGCATGGTCGGAGGTGAAGACGATGATTGTGTCGTCCCAGGTGCCGCTGTCTTTCAGGGCATCGACGATCCGGCCAAACTGGGCATCGACCTCGGCGATCATGCCGTAATAGGTGGCGCGGATTACGTCGATCTGTTCTGAACTCCAGTCGCAGACGCGGCCTTCGGCGCCGGCAATGAAAGAGGATTGTGGCAGCTGCGGCAGCATCAGCTCTGCCAGTGGATGCACGGCCATTTCCGCTTCCAGCGTCGGATGACGCACAGGTTTGGGTCCACTGCCCGGCGTAAACATCCGGTTATATGGTTCGGGAACACAGAAGGGCGGATGTGGGCGCAGGAAGGAAATATGCGCAAACCACGGGCGCGTCTGCTCCTCGCGCCAGTTCAGGAAAGCCTCGGCCAGAAACGCGGTCGGGGTTTCTTCCGCACTATAGGCCGGTGGTTCCTGATTGGGCTGGACTGGCCGCTCCTGCCCGGTCTGATGGAGTTCGCGCCCGGGCCGCACGCCGCCGCGCCGGGTTTTCAACCAGCTCAGCCATTGCCGATCATCTTCCAGCAGCAATTGCCCAACCGTAAAGCCCGGCAACACGCCCTCATAACTGGTCAGATGCGGATCGGCGGGCGGCAGGTGGCGGGGATCGAGCGATACATCGGTATAGCCGAACAGCGTCGGATCGTAACCAGCCCGGCGCGCTGCCAGCGCCACCGTGTCGAAACGGGCATCGAGTGGCGAGCCGTTGCGACAGACCCGGTTGTTCATCTGGTAGAGCCCGGTATAGATCGCCGCCCGCGCCGGCGAGCAAGGAGCAGCTGCGGCAAAGTGTCGATGAAACAACAGGCCTTCTGCCGCCAGTCGATCAACATTGGGGGTCTGCACCACGGGATGGCCGACCGCTGACAGGCAATCGCCCCGCCATTGGTCCGCGGTGATCAGCAGGATATTCGGCTTTTTCTGCATGGATGAGGTCTTTGCTTGTTTTGCCACGGACGCGATGTGCAAAATTTATATCGGCGAGGATCTGGTTTTCCTAGGACGGTTTTTGGGTCTTTCTAAGGTCCATGCAGGCTTGGTTCTCGAGCTTGGCTTCCAGCGGGGGCTTTGTCTGTCAGGCCATTGCGCCGCCAGGCCTCGTGACAATCCTCCAGCTCCGCCCGCGCTCGATTCGGTGGCTATGCAATCGTCTCGATTGGAAATGCGCAAATTCTACTCATTCGCTAGCGGATGATCGGTGATGGAGGGGGAAAGGCCTCCATTTCTCGATTGATTTCACAAAACACCGGTATTTTCGCTCTTTTGCTATGCGCTGGATACATTGCTGCAATGCGGTATTAACGATATTCATCCCCGGGAAATTCTCTATATTAAAATCATCGAAGCGACGCACTCCTCCTCCCAGTGTCGCTTTGAAGGGATCGGCGATACTCCTCCTCCCAATTGCCGATCAAGTTCAAGAGCCCGACGCATCCTCCTCCCGCGTCGGGCTCTTTTGCGTTCTGGCCCTAGCATTTCCTCTCTTCAATCCCGTCTTATCCGGTTCGATGCATAAACGATGCTTTCGTCTGCTTTGAATTGGTTTAAACAGTCTGGGCAAACCTTAGCGTGATGACCGCGCGGAGGATTGGTGCGATGACTGGATGACAGTGAGGCTTGACCCTATGGCGGTAAAATTCGGCACTAGCGGACTGCGCGGTCTCTCTTTGGACCTGGTTGGCAGCGTTTCGGCTCTGCATGCGACGGCATTTGCCAGAATGCTGCTTGCCAAGGGCTATGCCAAGCAGGGCGCGACCGTGCTGATCGGCCAGGATTTTCGCCCCTCCAGCCCCGAAATCGCTGCCACCTGCATGGGGGCGCTGCAACGGGAAGGGCTGGTTCCGGTTGATTGTAGGGCTGTTCCCACGCCGGCGCTGGCCTTTTATGGCAGCCGGATCGGTGCAGCCTCGCTGATGGTGACAGGCTCTCACATTCCTGCCGACCGCAACGGCATCAAATTCTATCGGCCGGATGGGGAAATCGACAAGGCTGATGAAGAGGCCATCACAGCACTTGCCGCTGAGTTGGCGGCTGATGAGCGCGCCAACCGCGTTGAACATGGCGCAGGCGAAGACCGATACGCCATTGCCGTAGACCTGTTTCTGAAACGCAATATGGCGGTTTTGCCCCCTGCCGCCTTTAAGGGCATGAAAATCGGCGTCTATCAGCATAGCAGCGTGGCGCGTGACATGCTGGTGACCCTGCTTGAGGGCTATGGCGCATCCGTCCTGCCGGTGGGGCGCTCGGAGATTTTCGTTCCTGTTGATACCGAAGCGGTATCCCCGGACACAATCGGCAAGCTTTCCGCCTGGGCAAGCGAGCATGGCCTGGATGCCATCGTCTCCACCGATGGCGATGCCGACCGTCCGCTGGTGGCCGATGAAAAGGGCGCGCCCTTGCGCGGCGATCTGCTGGGGCTGATCACGGCGAACCTACTGGGCGCCAAGGTGATTGCCACACCCGTCACCTCCAATTCCGGCATTGAAGCGGCAAGCGGGTTTTCGGTCCTGCGCACCCGCGTTGGCTCTCCTTATGTGATTTCTGCCATGAATGCGGCGCTCTCAGTGGGTGAGAGCGGCGTGATCGGCTTTGAGGCGAATGGCGGCGTTATGCTGGCCTCGGATTTCACCGTCCATGACGGCAGGCTTGCCGCTCTGCCGACCCGCGATTGTGTTATGCCTATCCTGGCAGCGCTCTATGCAGCGGCGAGCACCGGACAGACACTCTCCGCCGTGGTGTCAGACTATCGCCTGCCGATTGCTCTTTCCGACCGTCTGGAACACTACGCCTTGGACAAAAGCAGCGCGCTGATGGCGTTTCTGCGCGGCTCGGACGAAAATCTGAACACCTTTCTGGCACCAATAGGGACCGTGCGCGAAATCAGCGATATCGATGGTTTGCGGGTGACGCTCGATGATAACAGGGTCATCCATTTCCGCCCTTCCGGCAACGCCCCGGAAATGCGCTGTTATGTTGAGGCAAGCGACCATGCATCGGCGGCCAGTCTGCTGGACCAAGGTCTTGGCTTGCTGGCGAAATGGCCAGATTGACAAACCCAGAGGCCTGCAAATCAAGCCGATAAACAAGGTGATACGCTTCCCGGCGGGGTGCTGTTCGTGGAGCGGAAGCGACAGCCATGCGCTTTTTGCTTCCGCCGCGTGCCTGCTGCGGTTACATCATTTGCAGGACCGATTTTATTGCAAAAGGATGACCGATGGACCGTGGCCACGACCCCAGCGAACTTGAAATGGTGGTATTGATGACGCCGGATATGGCGAATTTTTCCGGCAAGGTGCATGGCGGTGCGCTGCTGAACATTCTCGACCGGGTCGCCTATTCCTGTGCCTCGCGCTTTTCCCAGCAATATGCGGTGACGCTGTCGGTGGATCAGGTGGTGTTCCGTCAGCCGATCCATGTCGGCGAACTCGTAACGTTCCGTGCCTCGGTCAATTATGCCGGGCGCACATCGATGGAAATCGGCATTCGGGTCGAGGCGGAGGAAATCCGCACTGGTGAACGCCGCCATACCAATTCCTGTTATTTCACGATGGTTGCCGTGGATGCCGAGGGCAAGCCGACCGCCGTTCCGCCCTTCTGTCCCGAGACGCCAGCCAAAATCCGGCGGGAAAAGGCGGCTCGTGAGCGCCGCGCCCTGCGTCAGGAATTCGAGGATCGTTTCAAGCAGGTCAAGTTGTCCGGTCAGGACTAAAACATCATAGTTTGGGATTTGATCGTTTAACCCTCAACGGCGCCTTTTTGCGTCATGACCCGCGGCTCTCTGCTGCCCCACAGATGCTCTTCCGCCGGAACAGATCGATTACATGACCGAAATCACCCTGAATGTCCTGCCGATTTTCCTGCTGATCTTTTCCGGCTGGGCGCTGGTGCGCAGCCGGTTCCTGAACGTGGATATCGGTGATGCCTTAAGCGAATTTGTTTTCAAGGTCGCGGTGCCGGTTCTGCTGCTGCATACGATTACCCAGGCTGATTTTCAGGGCGCATCGCCTTTTCGTTTATGGATTGCCTATTTTGCCGGAGTAGGTGTCACCTGGACCATCGGCCATCTCGTGGCGACGCGGGTTTTTGGCCGCGACCAGCGGATCGGTGTGCTGGCGGGGGTGTCTTCAGCCTTTGCCAATAATGTCTTCATCGGCCTGCCCCTGGTCAGCCGCATGCTTGGTAATGACGGTGTCGTTGCTCTCTCCATTCTCCTGGCCGTCCATCTGCCTTTGATGATGGTGATCGGCACAGTCTTGATGGAACATGCCGAGCGCCGGGAAAGCGGGGTGCAATTGCGGGGAATGCTCGCCGTCTTGCGCCAGGTCGGGCGCAATCTTGTCACCAATCCTCTGGTGATTGGTCTTGCCATCGGACTTATGGTGCATGTGATCGGCTTGCCAATTCCGGCGACGATTGAGACCGTGCTCAGTCAGATCTCCGCCATGGCTGGGCCGGCGGCGCTGATTTCGCTGGGCATGGCGCTGACCAAATATCGTGTCACCGGCAATGTCGGTATTGCCAGCGTTACCTCGGCTCTGAAGTTGGTCCTGATGCCCGCATCCGTGTGGATGGCCTGCCACCTTTTGCATCTGCCGCATGAATGGACCATGGCGCTGGTGCTGACGTCTTCGGTGCCGACGGGCGTCAACGCTTGGCTGATCGCCAATCGGTTTGGGGTCGGCCATGCGCTGGCCGCCTCGACCATCACCATTACAACAGCACTTGGTGTGTTTTCCGTCACGTTCTGGGCGTGGCTGCTGGGCGCGTGATATGAACGCTTTGCGTACAAAGCCAGAATGTGAGCGCTATAAAAGCTCAGGCCAGATCGGCGATCCGCCAATAGAGCGCTTCGGCGGGTAAGGCGTCTTCCTGCGGCGCCGCTAGCGCCAAGGTCGGGGCAGTATAATGTTCTGTCTCAAGCTCCAGCACGGCGGTGTGGTCGGCTGTTTCAAGCGTGACATCGTCGCTCAGGGCATAAGACTGGCTTTCGGATAGGGTTTCTGCCGCACTGGCGCCGTCTTCTTCCGCCGTCTCCTCATCCTCGGCAGAGCCGTCGCGCTGGTGCTGGCCGTTGTTGTCCTGATGGGCGTCGTCGTCGCCCAGAGCCTCGATGGCATCCACAGTCTCAGTCTTGCCGCGACCGGGTTCATCCTGAACCGCGAGATAGCTCACCACCGGAAACGGCACGAAGGGCAGCACATGCAAAACCGACGCATGCACTATGGCCTGTGCTCCGGCAAGCGATAGAATGGCCTGCTCACGGATAATCTCTTCTTGCCGTACGGAAACCAGTTCCGCCTGCGCTTCGCCGGCTGGTGTCTGGTTTGCCGAGGAATGTGCCTGCATCTGGCCAGCTTGCATCTGGCTTAAACGCCTTTGGTTTATCTCCAGCAATGTAGCCTGGTTGGCGCGGGCATCAGCATTGATCGCAGGGTGCAGATCGTTCTGTTCATTCTCCTCCATATCCTCCGTCTGGAAAAACATTTGGCGTAGCAAATCCGTGTCGGAATCCTCTTCCGGCATCGCCGGGGCTTGGAGTGATGCTCCTGTTACATCCATCCAGCCCTTCAAAGACAGCACGGTGGCGACCATTGTATCGATGCCATCGTCGTCAGTGCTGCGGCGCAGAATTGGGTCCTGGCGATTATCCTGCAAAGGAGCGGATGTGGTGAAAGCTCCATAGGCTCGGTTCGTCGCTTGTGTCGCCAGGCCATCCATCGCGGCTTCTCGCCCTGTCTGTGCAAGGCCTGTGGCAAGGGTCGGTGCCGCGCTATTCCCCATCGCTCCGGCGACGGGCGTTCCGGTCATTCCTGGCGTTCCAGTCATTCCAGAGGGTCCAGTCTGGCCATTGCGGTCGAAAGCTGGCGCTTTCAAGCCTGCCTCCGTGGCAGCTTTGGCCGCAAGTCCCGTGCTTGTTTCCTCCGGCAGGTCATCCATGCCGGTCATAACCGTTTCGGATTGTACCATGTTGCCAGCAATTGACCTGTTGTCCGTGGTTGGTGCAGCGTCTGTCGTTGCCGTTTCGTTTGTCACCAGCGCCATTGCGGAAGCAAGCGCTTCAGGGCGGACAGCTTGCAAAGGCGTCTGGCGCCCTACGATTTCAGGGTTTGCAGGCGCTTGCGCCAAAAGGCTGCGAGGGGCCGGAGTTTCCTCCGCCTGCGTACCATCAAGAACTGGTGTGGATGGCGTGCGGTTCGTGGGGACGTCTTTCGGTTCCGACACAATCGGCGCGGTTTGAGCAACGACTACCGCCTGTTCGGCTCGTGGTTGCGCGGTAGAGACCGCCGCGCTTTGCGCTGCGAGTGCCGCGGTTACGGGTTGTCCCGCAACCGGGCCAGGAGACTGTTCGCTTAACCCGGCAGCTGGCACGTGTTGCCCTGTTGAAGGATTTAACGTTTGCGGTGCCGCTGTCTGGTCCGATGCTGGCGGGGCCCCGGCGGATTGAGGTGGTGGTGGGTTGGATGGGCTCGCGCCATTTTGGCTATAGGAGGAAACCACGTTCAGCGCCTTTAGATCACCGCTATTGTTGCGCTTGATTTCCATATAGGCGGATAGCAAGGCTGCTTCCGGACCATCGGTATTTTGTAGAACCCGCAACAGGACCTCGATCTGCAATCCTTTCAGGGCTTGGGTCAGCTGCGTTTGCAGCCGTGCTCTTTGGCCGTCGTCCAGATTGGCAAGGGCTGTCGCGAAGCGCTGGGCAAAGGCCGCATCGGTTTCGCCGGGATCACGCTTCAGTCCGATCGATTGGCCGACCAGATCGGCGATTTCCGCCAGATCCGTCTGCACGCTTTCCCGGCTGTTGAGCAAGAGGTTATTGATGCGTCCGGCAATCGCCGAACCGCCCTCCCGGTCCACCCGGATCATGCTATCGCTCGTCAAGCCGCTCATAGCCGTGTCGGACAGGGCGGCCTCGGTGGCGCTGTCGTGAAAATTTGGCGCAGTGCGCGATAAAGCTTGAACGGGAGGCAACATAGCATATCCCTTTTTGCAGAAGGGCCTCGCCAACCAAGGCCCGGCCGTGCAATCCGGAGTTTAAGGGCAGAGTGTGCTGGAAAACCGCTCATGCGGCTTTGATATCGACTGCCCCGGCCCAGAACCTTATGCACCGGACCTGAAACCCGTTGCACCCCAGCTACGCGGGATTGCGTCGGACGCCGTGCAAGGCAGATGCGAATCACCTTATCAGGATAGAATGGTCGCACATGGTTAACAATATGTTAAAGCTCTGATCTGTGCGTCTCGGAGAGAGCGTTTCGCCGTAATCCATTCTATCTGCTGGTTAATTTTCTCCTTAAATCGATTCCGGTTTCGGGAATTATGAAGTAGCATACGCCACACCATAACCCTGCCCGATTGCAACATGCCGGTGAGCCTGATGAGCCGTATCAATCCGATCTTGAACACCGATAGCTACAAGCTGGGGCATTTCCTGCAATATCCTCCCGGAACCCGGGCGGTGAGCGGCTATGTCACCACGCGTGGTGCTTCTCTGCGACCGGAAGTGGTGTTTTTCGGCTTGCAGATGTTCTTGAAGGAATATCTGTCACAGCCCATCAACCAGGCCGATATTGATGAAGCGCAGGAACTGGCCGCCCTGCACGGCCAGCCTTTCGACCAGGCCGGCTGGCACTATATTCTCTCCGCCCATGGTGGATTTCTGCCTTTGCGCATAGAGGCGCTGCCAGAGGGCAGCTTCTTGCATCGCGGCGTGCCGATGGTGCAGGTGGTTAATACCGATCCGGCCTGCTTCTGGTTGCCCTCCTATATTGAGACGGCACTGTTGCGGGCGGTGTGGTATCCGTCCACGGTCGCCAGCTCGCTTCGCCATGTGAAGCAGACTTTGAAGCCCTTCCTCGATAAAAGCTGTGACGACCCATCGGACAAGATTGGCTCGCGGCTGTTCGAATATGGCGCGCGCGGTGCAGCCAGCCTGGAACAGGCCGGGCTGGGCGGCGTGGCCAACCTGCTGCATTTCGACCACACCGATACGCTGGAAGCGGTGCTCTATGCCCGACGCTATTATGGCGCTGCCATGGCCGGTCTCTCGATTCCGGCCTCGGAACATACGACCATGATCGCCTGGGGCCAGGACCAGGAAGTGCAGTCTTTCGCCAATATGATCGACCGGTTCGGCGATTATCCGGCCTATTCGGTGGTATCGGACAGCTATGACATTCACAATGCAGTGTCCGAAATCTGGGGCAAGACGCTGCAACAGAAAGTGCGTTCCAAGCCCGGCAGGCTGATTGTGCGGCCCGATAGCGGCGATCCGATCGATGTTCCGGTCCAGACGGTGGCCCAGCTTGCCTACCAGTTCGGCACGCGGTTGAATGCCAAGGGCTATAAGGTTCTGGATGACAAGGTGCGGGTCTTGCAGGCGGACGGCGTGTCGCTACGCGATATCACCATGATCCTTGGTCGGCTGGAAGCCATGGGCTTTTCGGCGGAAAATATTTCCTTCGGCATCGGTGCATCGCAATTGCAGAAGGTCAGCCGCTCGACCTATTCGTTCACGATGAAATGCAGTGCCATCATGGACGGGCAGGAGCGTTGGCGTCCCATTTCCCGCCGTCCGGTCACGATGCAGGAACGCATGCCGGAACCTGGGCGTCGCGCCGTGATCGTTGAGGGAGACGAGTTTGCCTCCATTGCTTTGGAGGATCTAGGCCGTCGCACCAATCATTTGCAGCCGGTTTGGGAAAATGGCCGCCTGCTGAAAGAATGGAGTTTCGACGAAATCAAAGCAAAGGCCAGGACGCCGCATCGCATGGATATGTGATGCGATGGCGTAAATCGGTGGTCAATTCTGAAGTGCTGTTTGGGGTTTCTGCTTCAAACGGTGTCGGGCAGGAACATGCGATAGAGACCATTGTCGTCGGCAAGGAAGCCCGAAGGACGCTCGATGACCGGTGATCCATCCTCCTCGCTTGAGGACATGGCATCGAGCCAATTGGCCGGTAGTCGCTCTTCTTCCTTGACGTCGTCTGCCTTGATCTCGGCAATTTCCTCGATCATTTCGGCAGAAAGAGGTGGAATTTCCTCCCTCGGCAGTTGGCGTTGAGGGGTGGAGAACAGGAACCCGATCTGCTGGCTGTCGTCATGTGCCGCTCCGAGCCGCACAGTCCGTTCCACAGGATAGGTCTGGGCGGAAGGCGCTGAGGAAAGCAAAACACCGTCTCTCGCAATTGATGCAGTATCCATCATGGTCACACAGGTCAGGCGCACATGGCTTCATCCATGGTCGCTATGGCTTCACTTTGAACGGGCAATGGCTTGGATGCGCACACATCGTTGCGCCCGGCCTGTCCCATCGATCTTTGGCAGCCGGCTCGAGCTTTCGTCCGTTCTGCTGCCAGGGCAAAAGCTAGGCCGAAATCTTTAAGGAAATACTGATGAAACCGGCATTGCCGGAAAGATATATTTTACCTTGACGGACGTCAGCCCTCGTTGAGATCGCACCCTTTGAGTGATGAAATCCAGGTGCTGCGGAGCTTGCAACAGCGCCCGTTTTTGATAGGCATGGGCCAACAAGGATGAGGTGGCACCCATGACGATCACGCTTTATGGCATCAAGAATTGCGACACGATGAAAAAGGCGCGGACCTGGCTGGAGACGGCGGGTATCGATTATGCCTTTCACGACTACAAGGCCAAGGGCATAGACCGCGCCAGCCTCCAGGCCTGGAGTGCCAAGCTTGGCTGGGAGGTGTTGCTGAACCGGGCGGGTACGACGTTCAAGAAGCTCCCTGATGAAGCCAAGATCGATATGAATGAAGAAAAGGCTCTGGATCTGATGTTGGCCCAACCGTCTATGATCAAGCGCCCGGTTCTGGACAAGGACGGGACGCTGACGGTGGGGTTCAAGCCGGAGCAATATCAGGCTGTTTTCGCAGGTACCGGGTTTTAAATTTCGGTCCGATGCTCCAGGGTCTACATCGCTGTAACGAGGCAAATAATGTCGAAATCGACCCGCGCCACGCTGGCAATGGAAAAGGCTGGCCTGGCCTTTACCGTGCATCACTACGATTACGATCCGAACGCCGAGCGTATCGGCCTTCAGGCGGCGGAAGCGATTGGCGAGGAGCCGCGCCGGGTGCTGAAAACCCTGATGGCGGAGGTGGATGGCAAGCCTGTCTGCGTCGTCCTGCCCTCCGATCAGGAGGTCAGCATGAAGAAACTGGCCGCCGCCATCGGCGGCAAGCATGCCGCGATGATGAAGCCCGCCGCTGCCGAAAAGCTCACCGGTTTTGTTGTCGGCGGCATCAGCCCTTTCGGTCAGAAAAAATCGGTGCCGACCGTGATTGAACTCTCGGCGCTCAATGAGCCGCATGTCTATCTAAACGGTGGCCAGCGTGGCTTGCAGGTCCGGTTGGAGCCGAAGGCGGCGCAGTCCGCGCTCAATGCCATTGCAGCATCGGTTATTGCCTGACGGTGTTTTCACCTTCAATTTTGCATGAAATTGCCTATCTGTTCTATGACCATCTGATTCTTCATGCCAGCGCCCTTTGGCTTTGGATGAGGCAGCCGGAAGCCGCCAGCGAGCTTTGCGCGATTGAAAAGCGCAGGCGCTTTTACTTCGAAAACCAGGATAAAATGTATGACCCTGCCTGATGCCTCAAATTCCATCGATCCGGTAAAGCTCGACAAACTGGCCGAAGTGGCCGTCAAGGTTGGTCTGCGGCTGGTGCCGGGCCAGGATCTGGTGATCACCGCGCCGCTGAACGCGCTGCCGCTGGTGCGCAACATTACTCGCCATGCCTATATGGCCGGTGCCGGTCTTGTGACGACATTCTATTCGGATGAAGAGACGACGCTGGCCCGTTATGCCCATGGCTCGGATGCCAGTTTCGACCGGGCTTCCGGTTGGCTCTACGAGGGCATGGCCAAAGCCTATGCGGGCGGTGCGGCACGATTAGCGATTTCCGGCGATAATCCCATGTTGCTCGCCAGCCAGGACCCGGCCAAGGTGGCGCGGGCCAACAAGGCCAATTCAATTGCCTTTAAGCCTGCCTTGGAGCCGATTTCCAATTTCGACATCAACTGGAATATCTCCTCCTATCCCAACCCGTCCTGGGCAGCGCAGGTCTTTCCGGATCTGCCCTTGGATGAGGCGGTGAAAAAGCTGGCGGATGCGATTTTTGCCGCATCCCGGGTTGATCAGCCCGATCCGGTCGCTGCCTGGGCGGCTCATAATGGCGAGTTGGCCAAACGGTCGGCCTGGTTGAATGGCGAACGGTTCTCCAGTCTGCATTTTACCGGCCCCGGCACGGATCTGCGGGTTGGTCTGGCCGATGGCCACGAATGGCACGGGGGCGCCTCCACGGCCAAGAATGGCATTACCTGCAATCCGAATATCCCGACAGAAGAGGTTTTCACCACGCCACATGCGTTGAAAGTGGACGGCGTTGTCTCCTCCACCAAGCCGTTATCGCATCAGGGCACGCTGATCGACAATATCCAGGTGCGGTTCGAGGCGGGCCGGATCGTCGAGGCCAAGGCTTCCCGCGGCGAGGAAGTGCTCAATAAGGTCTTGGACACTGACGAGGGCGCCCGGCGTCTGGGAGAAGTGGCACTGGTGCCGCATTCATCGCCGATTTCGGCGTCTGGCATCCTGTTCTACAACACGCTGTTTGACGAAAACGCTTCGTGCCATATCGCGCTTGGCCAGTGCTATTCCAAATGCTTCCTGGACGGGGCGTCGCTGACGCCGGAGCAGATCAAAGCCCAGGGCGGCAATTCGTCGTTGATCCATATCGACTGGATGATCGGTTCCGACAAGGTCGATATTGACGGCGTGAAAGCGGATGGCACAACGGTGCCCGTGATGCGCAAGGGCGAATGGGCGTGAACATGCACACGGCCCGCGTTTGATAAACGCAGGCCGGTTTCATCGAAATAGAGACCCGCGCACCAAATGTGGTGCGCGAAAGTCGTCATAAATTTTTGAATTTGTTGCATAATTTTCTCTTTAAGCCGATTCCGGTCTAAAGAATTATGCAGTAAGGCCGATCAGCCCTGTCTTGCCTTACGGTTGGCATAACGCTGATCGCGTTGCGCCTTGCGGGTGGCTTCGTCTTCAAGCAGACGTGAAATTCTGGCTTTTTCAGCGGCGTCGCGGGCATCGGCTTCAGCTGTTGCTTCAGCGGCAAGTGCGGCTTCACGTGCAGCTGTCTCGGCTGCAAGCTGTTGCTGTTCCTGCAATTTTGTCTGTTCGCGCTCGGCGCGCCGTGCTTCTCTGGCCTCGGCTATCGCCTGGCGCTCCGCCTGGCGGGCGAGACGGGTTGGTTCCGACGCTTCCTGCGCGGCCTTATAGGCCTGAAGGAGAGCGGCCTTTGCGTCGGCAGCGGTGGTACGGCGGTCGACGACTTCATTTTTCCGGCTATTTTTCAAAGAGATGTTCCAGTTGTAGATAGGGCCTGCAAATCAGGCTTTTCGGGTCGTTTTGGCAGCAGTCGCGGCGTCAGCCATCTGCTGGTCCTGCAATTCCTTGGCAAGCCGTGCTTCGCGCAGCCTGAGGGTTTTTTCTTCACGGGCAAGCACGAGCGAATCCTGTTCTTCCACGGCACGACCGCGCGCGAAGAACTGCGACTGCTCCTTGTCAAAAGCGATTTCCGCCTGCTGACGTGATTTACTATAGTTTTCTGCCATGGGGTCGCGCCTTTCTGGGTGGCAGCGCCGCGTGCCGGGCATGGCGCGCAAAAAACGCTACGACATTCTGCGCCGTGTACATCAAGTGTACGTGAGGCCGCTGTGACACTTATTACGAAGGCTCAAAGATGCAGATCACATCCTTGCCCTGAAGACATTTCACATATCTCAAAGACAACAAGGACTTGAGATGTTTGCAAAAGGCATAGGAATTGCCATCTTCACGGTCTCTTCGCATACCATCTGCTGCATATTTCATGTGCGACCCGAACCGGGCGCAAGAGGTTATGCAACAGGAAATCGTGTGAGCGCGGTCTGCGACGGCGCGGCAGGCAATAAAAAAGGCCAGGCAAACTGCCTGACCTTGGTTGGATCATGCTCTCAACAATGCCAGTACATCCGTGGTCAAAGGAAAGCCGAACCCTATATTAAGCAGCCTGGAGATTGCAGGCCGACATCTTGCCGGACTTGTTGTCGCGTTCCATGTCGTAGGCGATCTTCTGGCCTTCGACGATTTCACGCATACCAGCGCGTTCAACAGCGGAGATATGCACGAATGCATCCGGGCCGCCATTGTCAGGCTGAATGAAGCCGAAGCCCTTAGTGGAATTAAACCATTTAACTGTGCCAGTGGTCATGATGAACCCTTTCATAGCATATTGAGTGACCACAGCGCATAACGCCGTGGATGAGGATAGCGATTTTTGAAAGGAAGGTTCGTTCAGGGCGCGGTGCTAATTGCGCGGTAACCAAAGCTCAGCAAGCAAATATCGATGACCAATAGATACCCCCTCAAGGCGGCCATGTCAACCAAAGCTTTGAATTTATTATGATCCGCCTTTTTTCCAAGCCATGGTCAAGGGGTCCAAAGCCTTGTATCCGCACCGTAATCCCTGTCTGTGCGGCACCGCGTTCAAACGTCCATTCTGTCGCTCGTGACTGTGCCGTTTGCACTCTTTTGGTTAGAAAAGACTACCCTGTCCGGCGGGTGGCTCCGACTTTTTCGGCGATTTGGGCAAGGGATTCGGCTTTCCCGGGGCCGGGGTTGTCGTCGCGGAAGGGGCTTGCGGTTGAGGTGACGCCTTATCACCCTCTCCGGTCACAGCGGAAACCCGGCCATCGGCAAATTCGATGGCGATGGCTCGTCCATCCTCAAGTCCCTCTGCACGCGAGAGGGGCCGGTCATCCTGCCCCCGGATCACGGCATAGCCGCGCATCAGGACATTTTTGTAGGACAGCGATTGCAGCATTCGCTCCTGGGCCGACACCGTGGAACGGGCGCGGCGCAGGTCGTTGATAACAGCGCTGTCGGCCCGGCGCGAAAAACTGTCCAACCGGTCTCTCGAGCGTCCCGTTTGCGCTTTCAGCCGGGCCGGGACCGCCGTCAATGTTGCATCGATCCGTCCAAGATTGGCTTTCTGCCGCTCGATCAGCCGTTCGATAATCCGGTCGGCAAGGGCGGCGCGTTCGCTGACCCGCTGGCGGCGTTCCACCAGGCGGCGCACCAGCATATCCGGCGACAACTTGGCTGCGGCCCGCTCGAAGCTTTGCCGCTTGGTCATGGTGTTCAGTTCCAGGCTACGGCCAAGACCGCTGGCGGCTTCATCGAAACGGCGGCGCGGTAGCGCCAGCAATTGATCGAGAGAGGGCAGGGCGCGGGCCAGCGCCCGCAGGTTCTGGCGGCGATGATCCATCTGGCGGTTGACGGCGCCTGCCAGTCGGGCAGCAAGCCCGGCCAGTTGCGCTTCCAGATCCGCCTTGACCGGCACCGCCATTTCAGCCGCCCCTGTCGGTGTCGGCGCCCGGACATCGGCTGCATAGTCGATCAGTGTCCAGTCCGTTTCATGGCCGACCGCCGAAATCAGCGGAATGGCGCTGGCGGCGGCGGCGCGCACCACTGCTTCGTCGTTGAAGCTCCACAGGTCTTCAAGGCTGCCGCCGCCGCGTGCGACGATCAGTACATCCGGCCTTGGGATGACACCATCAGGCTGAAAGGCATTGAAGCCGTTGATGGCGTTGGCAACCTCGTCGCCGGAGCCTTCACCCTGCACTTTGACGGGCCAGACCAGGACATGCACGGGAAAGCGGTCGGAAATCCGGTGAAGAATGTCGCGGATCACAGCGCCGGTGGGCGATGTGACAACGCCGATGACCTTCGGCATGAAGGGCAGCAATTGCTTGGTGGCCGGATCGAACAGGCCTTCTGCGGTAAACCGGCGCTTGCGCTCCTCGATCAGCGCCATCAGGGCTCCAGCGCCGGCTGGTTCCATCTGCTCGATGACGATCTGGTATTTGGACGAGCCGGGAAAGGTGGTGATACGGCCCGTGGCGATCACTTCCATGCCCTCTTCGGGCCGGTATTTCAGCTTGGAAAACGAGCCCTTCCAGATCACCGCGTCGATCCGCGCCTTGTCGTCCTTGAGCGAAAAATAGGCATGCCCGGAGGAATGCTGGCCTCGAAAACCGGAAATTTCGCCGCGCACCCGCACCTGGTCGAAGGCGGTTTCGATGGTGCGCTTAATCGATCCGGAAAGCTCCGAGACGGAAAATTCGGTCAGATTGCTGGGCTGATCGTCGTCAAAAAAAGAGGCCATGACAGTGTTTTATCCAAGCTTGCAAAAAAACGCATCTTTTTTTGGAAAGACGTTAACAGGCTTTGTTCGGGTCAATTTCATGGGGCCAATCGTTAACTCTCGGATGGCAATATGCCAGACATCACGATTTGTCTGTCATACGGGATCGCATCCATGACCTTTCTCATCGCCATGGCAATTGGCATCGCCACCGCAACGACCAGAAGCATCATGGCGATTGTTGCGGTTTCGCTGGTGCTTTTGACGGCGGGGCTGGTCATGCTGGCTCTTTCGCCTGCGATGACGGCGATGGATCTGCTGACGGCGCTGATTGCCTATAATGTCGGGCTGATCGATTGCCTGATGGTCTCGCTTGCCCTGTCACAGCGCAAGATCGCCTGATCTCACGATTCGTTTGTAAACTCTACCCGTTCACGGCTGCTGCTTGATCAAAAAGATCCGCAGGCCGGACTGGCTGTCGGCTGCAAGCGGCTGAAGATAATCAGGCACCCTGTTGCGGTTCAGGTCGGCATAAAGCCCGTCGGGCTTCAAGGCGATCAACTGGCGGGTCTGCGAATCGGAAGGGCAGAAGGCGAGAAAGCCGACATGGGCGCCCACCAGAAAAGCACGGGCGTCCGGCGGGGTCGAGAGACCGATATGTAGTTCCGTCAACATGCCTGCCTGGTTGCGATGATAGGGTGCCGTCAATATCCGATGCGGGGTAAAGCGCAGGATGGAAGTGCCGCTTTCCGATGGGGCGGCAACCGTCGCTGGTGCTAAACTCGCCAATTGGACAAGAGCATTTTCAGATGAGCAATCACGGCTGGCATCCTGGGATGCCAGGCCGGAGCGAGTTTGTAGTTTTAGGCGTGCTGTTCCTTCCACAGCAAGGGTGCCTGCGATTGCCCACACGGAAGGGACCGACAGAAGAATGCTGGCGATATAGGCAAGGCTTGGGATCATGCGGGCTGGTCGCAGCATTGCACGCCCGCGCAGATCGGCAATCAGCAGCGCGAGCGGCGGGATCGGGATCAGGTTGGAAAACATTGCACCGCGCACCTGGATCAGCGCGATACCGACGCTGACAGCCAGCAAGAGCGCCAGCGCCAGATGCGCCTCCACCTGGTTTTTCCGCCAGGCCTGGGTAAGGCAGACCAGCAGCCCGAACAGGCCGACGGCGTAAAAGCCGCCAAGAGTTCCCGGTTCCTGCTGTGCCATGGCAAGGATCGAGCGAGCCTCGCCGACATTGTTCAGCCACAGCGTCACCAGCATCGGATCGAGGTTGGCGAGCGGATTGCCGAGGCATTGGGGCGCGACGATCAAGGCTGAGAAACCGACGCTGGCACCGATCACCAGCAGCAGGAACAGTCGAATACCGGCAGGGAAACGGCTGGCAAAGGCGGCAGCGGAAAACAGCAATCCGCCGCCAATCGCTGTCAGGGCGTAAAAGCCGAAGGAGAGATTGTCGCAAGTCACCGTGCGATAGGATTGCGGCGGCACGGTTGCCACAAACAGCAATGTGACCGACAGCGCCAGGCTGAGAGAATAGGCCATGGCGCAGGCCCGCATCGCTTTGCCATGCCAGGCCCAGAGCAGGGCGACGATAGCGCAGGCCGTGGCAATCAGCGGGGTGGTCTCCGCGCCGATGGCCAGCGCCAGCGCCGCCGCCGCACCAGCCAACGCAAACAGTGTCGATGAGCGTGTCCCGGAGCGGGCGTCAGACTGAGTCGCTGGCGCAGCGGTTGAAAGCACGGCGGTTAGGAAAGCGATCAGGGCGATCTGGACATTGTGATGATCGATGGCGCCGGGCAGGAAACGGTTGGATGTCAGAAGATAAAGGGCGCTCAGGCAAAGCGCCAGATGCATGGTCACCCGGCCGCCCAGCGCCCATCCGGCAGCACCGAGCGACAGCATGACCGGCACGGTCCAGAGGAGTGGCCACATGGCAAGAGCCACGACTTCGGCTGTACGCGGCACAAACCAGATGCCCGCCAGCCGGATCAAGGTGGCAATCGGCCAGTCAATCAACCGCGACCAATGCATCAGCGTTCCGGGTGCCAGACCCAGCCGATATTGCATCATGTCGAACCAGCCCTGACCGGCAAGATAATCCCGGACTTCGATCAGCCGCATGGCATCGTCATTGTCAGCGCCGACATA
The DNA here is from genome assembly GCF_021559775.1 of Gillisella vitis. Lineage (GTDB taxonomy): Bacteria > Pseudomonadota > Alphaproteobacteria > Rhizobiales > Rhizobiaceae > Allorhizobium > Allorhizobium ampelinum. Next base: position 3,541,349 of record NZ_CP056047.1, read on the forward strand.
ATCTTTGGCAAATGGCAGCGTCGTTGCGCAGATGGCGATGATGACCAGCAGGCAATAGCCCAGCATGACCGGCAGGAGGTGCTGCGCGCGCGTATGCGTAATCGTAAGGGACGGTATGGCCACGGAAGGTACAGGAGGGGAAGACTTGGACGTCATCGGTATTTCCGGTTGTTCGGGGCCTCCCGTTTCGGGGAGATGCGACCAAGATTCTTCGATTGTTCGGCTTATCCGAAACCTAGCCTTAACCTTCTCAAGAAATAGTAAAATCTCCAGGAGCCGCGTTTCGGCTGCCCGAACATGTGTATCGAGTAAGTTCATGGGCCAGACACCAGTACCGGACGTGGCGGTCCTTATTCCCTGCTATAATGAGGCCAGCACCATTGCCTCCGTGGTGCGCGGTTTCCGTACCGCCCTGCCGCAGGCGCGGGTCTATGTCTATGACAATAATTCCACCGATGGTACGGCGCTGGCCGCCATGCTGGCCGGTGCCGAGGTGTTGCAGGAACGCAGGCAGGGCAAGGGGCATGTGGTGCGCCGGATGTTTGCCGATGTTGACGCCGATGTCTATCTGATGGCCGATGGCGATGGCACCTATGCGCCGCAGGATGCGAATGCGTTGATCCATCTGCTGATGGAAGAGCGCGCCGACATGGTGGTCGCCACGCGCCGCAATGTCCACAATGATGCCGGACGCCAGGGGCATGCGCTTGGCAATCGTCTGTTTAACGGGCTCTACCGCTTTCTGTTTGGCCCGGGCTTTACCGATATCTTCTCCGGCTACCGTGCCTTTTCGCGCCGCTATGTCAAAACCTTTCCGGCTGTGTCGGCAGGCTTTGAAATCGAGACGGAAATGTCTGTTCATGCCTCACGGCTGAAATTGCCGGTGGTGGAACTGGAACTGGACTACGGACGCCGGCCAGAAGGCTCCCATTCCAAGCTATCGACCCTGCGCGACGGCGCAAAAATCCTCTGGATGTTCGCGATGTTGTCCAAGGAGACGCGGCCATTCGCGACGTTCTCGGCCCTGGCCGGGCTGGTCCTGGCGATAAGCCTCGGTTTCATGGCGCCGGTTCTGGGCGAATATTTCACCACTGGCCTCGTTTCGCGGCTGCCGACCTGGGTCCTGTCGGTGGCGCTGCTGTTGATGAGCCAGCTATTGTTTATTGCAGGGTTGATTCTGGATTCGCTGTCACGGGCGCGGGCCGAGCATTTGCGGCTTTCCTACATCGCCTTGCCCGCCTTTGTCGCTCCTGAAAACGCTGCCTTGTCAGCGGCTGATCCCGCCATCGATCCGGCTCGGTCGGCTGCGGATGCTGCATGAAAAAGCTGGTCCGTTTTGCTCTGGTTGGCAGTACGGGTTTTGCCGTGGATGCCGGGCTTTTATGGCTGCTTCTGTCTTACAGCGCTCTCGGCCCCTTGGCGGCCCGGGCCCTTGCCATTCTGGTGGCCCTGCTCGTCACATGGCGGCTTAACCGGGCCTTCACCTTCGGGGCGTCCCGGCGAAGCCTCCCCGTCGAGGGCTTTCGCTATGGCTCGGTCGGGGTGGTCTCGGCGCTGGTCAATTACGGTCTTTATGCCGGGTTGTTGATCGTCATCCCGGCACTCAATCCTTTCGCGGCGCTGGTTTTCGCATCGCTTGCCGCCATGGCGTTCAGCTTTTTCGGCTATTCGCGGTTTGTGTTTCGCCGTTGAAGCACTGAAATCGGTTGGATCAAACCGGTTCCCAACCATCCTTTTCGCTGGCCCGGTAGATCGCATCGATGAAGCGCTGGTTGGCGCGGGAGTTTTCCAGCGTCACAACATCGCTCTCCTCACCCCGCGCCGCCTTGGCAAACGCCTCAGCCTCCAGACGATATTGGCGGCTGTCGGGAAAGCGGAAGATTTGCGATTCGCTGTGGTTGCGGTTGGTCAGTTCCAGCTCTTCCGCCCCCCAGCGGTCGGCATTGAACGGTGATTTCACCTCGATAAACCCTTCATCCCCATGAAACACCATGGTCTGGCGGGCGGCCATCTGCGTGGCGATGTAAAAGCTCATCTCGAAACTGCCGAAATCGGCTTTGACGCTGGAATAGATATCGGTGCCGAATTCAGCATCGCGTTGCGTCACCGCCTGCACCCGCACCGGCTCAAGGCCCGTGACAAAGCGGGTGGTGATGGTCGGATAGACGCCGATATCCGGCAGCGCGCCGCCGCCGAGTTCCGGGATATTGCGCATATTGCCGGGGTCGCGGTTAAAGTAAGTGAAAGACCCCTGCACATGCCGCAGCTTGCCGATGGCGCCATCGGCCAGAAGGGCGCGGACCTTGTGCCAGACAGGCGCATAGGTCACCATAAAGGCTTCCGAAATCAGCACCTTGTTACGGTCGCGCGCGGCGATCAGGCTGTCGATGTCCGCCGCTTTCAGGGCAATCGGCTTTTCGCACAGCACATGCTTGCCCGCATCGGCGGCCTTGATCGTCCATTCCACATGCTGGGCGGTCGGCAGGGGAATATAGACGGCATCGATCAGGTCAGAAGCCAGCATCTCTTCATAGGAACCGAAGGCATGCGGCACGGAAAAGCGGTCAGCCATCGCCCGGGCCTTGGCAAGGTCACGGCTGGCAATGGCACTGACCACGGCCCCTTCCGCATCCTGAATGGCGGGTACGACCAGTTCACGGCCGATTTTCGCCGTCGATAAAATTCCAAACCGCAGCATGTCCTATCTCCTCCGCAAATCGTATTTCTGTAGACGACACATAACGCCTATGCCCGGATTGTGAACAGGGCTTGGTTGTTATCGGTGCAGTCCGCGTTATTTTCCTGTCGAATTTCCCTTCTCGATTTGTCATGGAGACCTATCATGCAGAAACGAAAGCTCGGCCGCTCCGGCCTCACAATCGCCCCCGTCGTGTTCGGCGGCAATGTGTTCGGCTGGACGGCGGACGAGCAAACCTCGTTTAGGCTGCTCGATGCGTTTTTCGATGCCGGCTACAATGCCATTGATACGGCGGATGTGTATTCCCGCTGGATAGACGGTCATTCCGGCGGTGAATCCGAAACCGTGATTGGCAAATGGCTGAAACAGGGACATGTCGCCCGCGACAAGGCGGTGATTGTCACCAAGGTCGGCATGGATATGGGCCAGGGCAAGCCGGCGCTTTCGGCCAAATGGATTGTCGAGGCGGTTGAAAACTCCCTGAAGCGGCTTCAGACCGATTACATTGATCTCTATCTTTCGCATACCTTTGATGCCGATACGCCGCATGAGGAAACGCTGGGTGCCTATGCCAAGCTGAAGGATGAGGGCAAGATCCGCGCCTTCGGCTGCTCGAATTTCGATGCCGCTCAATTGCAGGCATCCTTCGATGCGGCGGCCAAGGCTGGCCTGCCGCGCTATGATGTGATCCAGCCAGAATATAATCTCTATACCCGCGAGAAATTCGAGGGGTCGCTGGCAGAGCTTTGCATCCGTGAAGAGATCGGTGTCATCAGCTATTACGCGCTGGCAGCAGGCTTTCTCACCGGCAAATATCGCCAAGTGGAAGATGCGGAGGGCAAGGCGCGCTCCTACCGCGTCACCAACTATCTGAACGACAAGGGCCACCGCATCCTCGCCGCCCTGGACGCGGTCGCAGCCGAGACCGGCACGACGCCCGCCACGGTGGCCATTGCCTGGGTCGCGGCTCGCCCCGGCATTACCGCACCCATCGCCTCGGCCACCAGCCTGTCGCAGCTTGAAGCGATGGTCAGGGCTGGAACGCTTGAATTGTCTGCGGCGCAGATGCAAAGCCTGAATGAGGCCGGAGCAGACTAACGAGGCATGGCGAGCCGATAGGGCTTTGCGCGGGCAATAATTCGGCTCAATTCCGGTGCCGGAAGAAATCGACGAAGGCGCGCAGGGCCGGTCGCATCTGGCGGCGTGTGGGATAATAGATATAAAAGCCGTCAAACGGCGGGCACCAGTCTTCCAACACCCGGATCAGCCTGCCCTCACGGATATCTTTGTCTACCCGCTGGTCAAAGACAAAGGCCAGACCGACACCCTTTAGCGCCGCCAGCCGGATCAGCCGCTGGTCGGCCAGCGTCAGAACATCAGGCACATCCACGGCAATTTGCTTGCCGTGTTTTTCCAATTCCCAGCGATAGATCCGCCCGCTGGAAAAGCGGCGGCGAATGCAGCGATGCTCCATCAGGTCATGTGGGTGGACGGGCAGGGGATGCCTTTCGAAATAGCGGGGTGCGCCGATAATCGTGCCGCTGATCGGGCCACTTGCCTTGACCGCCACCATATCCGCTTCCAGATGTTCCCCAAGCCGCAATCCGGCATCAAAACCTTTTTCGACAATATCCTCGAACTGATCATTGGTGATCAGTTCGAGTTGGATATCCGGATAGAGACCAAGAAAGTCTCCAAGTCGCGGTACAATCAGGTCTTCGGCGGCCAGCGCGGGCATGGTGATCCGCAGCGGTCCGGCGGGATTGGATTTGTTTTCCGCCAGTGTTTCCAGCGCAGTGCCGATATCGGCCAGCGCTGGTGCCAGCTTTTGCAGCAACTGCCGCCCCTCTTCGGTCGGAGCGACGCTGCGGGTGGTGCGCGCCAGCAACCGCACGCCAAGGCTTGTCTCCAGCGCCGACACTGCATGGCTGACAGCGGAAGGCGCGATGCCCAGTTCTTCCGCCGCCTTCCTGAAGCTGGATGTTTCGGCCACCGTTGCCAGCACCGCCAGTTGGGATAATTGAATTCTGTTCATTGTTCTATTTGTTAGAACAGTGCCTGCGCATTTGCATCCATTATCTTTCGCGGCGAAGGCGGTATTTTTTATCTATCAAAACGATTGAGAAGGTGAAGACCATGAAAACCCGAAAACTCGGCTCCGACCTGTCCGTCTCCGCCATTGGCCTTGGTTGCATGGGGATGAGCCATGCCTATAGTCCGTCGGCTGATGAAAGCGCCTCGCTTGCAACGCTGGCGCGGGCCGTTGAGCTTGGCGTGACATTCTTCGATACGGCTGAAGTCTACGGGCCGTTCACAAATGAAATTCTGGTCGGCAAGGGGTTGAAGCCCTATCGCGACCAAGTGGTGATCGCCACCAAGTTCGGCTTCAAGATCGATGTGACGCAATCCTCACAAAATGCCATGGTCGGGCTCGATAGCCGGCCTGAACATCTGAAAGCGGTGGCCGAAGCCTCGCTGCAACGGCTTGGTGTCGATGTCATCGACCTTTTCTACCAGCACCGTGTCGATCCCGATGTGCCGATTGAAGAGACAGTCGGGGCGATGGCCGATCTGGTGAAACAGGGCAAGGTGCGCGCTCTTGGCCTGTCGGAAGCCAGCGCCGAGACCTTGCGCCGCGCCCATGCCGTCCATCCCATCGCCGCCATTCAGAGCGAATATTCCCTCTGGACCCGTGACCCGGAGGAAAACGGTGTGCTCGACACCTGCCGAGAACTGGGTATCGGCTTCGTCCCCTTCAGCCCGCTCGGTCGTGGCACATTGACCGGCGCATTGAAAAACCTCGATGGCCTCTCCGACACCGATTTCCGCCGGGGCCTGCCACGCTTTCAGCAGGAAAATTTTGACGCCAATCTGGCGCTGATCAATGCGCTGGAAGATATGGCCAAGGCAAAGGGCGCGTCAGCCGCCCAACTGGCCCTTGCCTGGGTGCTGGCACAGGGCGATTTCATTGTGCCGATCCCGGGGACAACGAAAATAGCCAATTTGGAAAAGAATATCGGGGCTGTCGATATCGCCCTGAGCGAGGAAGAGGTGAGCGCCTTGGGAGATCTCTTGTCACCGCAGAAGGTGGCTGGTGGGCGCTATCCCGAAAAAATGGCGGCGATGGCCAATAAGTAACCAAATCACATCGCCATAAAAAATCTCCCCGGCATAGGGTTTTGCCGGGGAGATGAAGACCGTAGACGGGCGGATCAGCCCTTGTAGTGCTTGCCGTGGCGCAGCGGCGGGCCATTATCCAGCGACTTTGGTGTGGACGGCGGCATATAGGCCAACTTCAGCGAGGCGAGTGTCGCTCCGAGATTGACGCCGAGTGTGCTTTCCAGCGCGATAGGCTGCAAGGCAACCGAGCCTTGGAAACCACCCATCAGCAGGTTGACCGCACCGCCAAACCCAACTGCGGCATTGGCGCTTGTGCCGCCATAGCTACCCTGCAAGGCGCCTTCCACCAGACGACCCGGCGCATAGACTGCCCAGGCCATTTTGCCGCCCTGCACATAGCCCAGGTCGATGCCGATCTTGCTGAGGGTACCCTGATAATATTCGACCGGTGCCGATGTGGTCGGCTTGAATTCGCAGGTCAGGTCGCGGCTGGAGCCGACGACCGCACTGATGCCGGGGCTCATTTCGCAGGTGAGCATGCCAACCTGCACGGCTGCATTGGCGCTCGTGGCCGCCAGCGGCACGGCAAGAGCGGCGACAAGCGCCACCGCAGACAGCTTTGCGAGCGATGATTGAGCGAGCGATGACATGAGTTTCTCCTTCATGGATAAATGCTGTGATCGAGCCTAATCGTATAATTCAGGCAGGATCGTGCTGCCGTTAGAAGTCTCACGGTAAATTTTTGTTCCCCTTTGCCATTCGTCAAGGTCATCCCTGATTTTTGACTGAGGCCCGTTTTGACTAAGGAAAGCAAAACCATGACGTCGAGTTAAAGTGTCGCGGTAATTTCAGCCCTGATCCGCGCCGCTATGGGGAAAGTGAGATAGCGGGCCTTTTGGTATGGATCGAGAGATTTGAAAGATTTGCCGATCATCTGCGCCAGCATCAACCTGTCGCCTTCGCTCGCTGTCCACTCGGCAATCATACCCGCTTCTACCACGCCGCCTTGCAGCACCCGGCAATAGGCGCCGGGTTGCGCGGCTCTCGTATAGCGTTTCGCAAAGCCGGGATCTTCCATACTGGCCGAGAATGTGGCGCAGGGAATGCGCGGCGCCGTCACTTCCAACAGCACGTCACCGATGGAAAGCCGGTCGCCGACGGCAAGGTCGCGGTTGTCGAGACCGTCGATGACCAGATTTTCGCCAAACAGGCCAGGTGTTATCCGCCGATTCAGTTGCGCCTCCCACCATTGCAAGGTCAGTGCACCTTCCAGATAAATCGCCTGATCCGGCCCGCCATGATATTTGCGGTTCAGCACCGCATCGCCGACGAGACCGTGTTCATCGACCATAATCGGACCCGACCGTGACGATTTGAAAATGCCTGTCCTGTAGCTTTTGCCGGGCAAGGTTTGTGGTTGGCCAAGACAGACGGCGAGGATTTTCATGGGGCCGTTCTCCTTCGGCGATTCCGTTTCCGATAGATATGGGCTAAGAACGCGCCATGGCAAAGCGAGTCACTGGTCCCGAAATTGAAAAACTGATCCAGCTCCTGGCGAAAGTGCCGGGGCTCGGCCCCCGCTCGGCCCGAAGAGCAGCGCTGCATCTGATCAAGAAGCGCGAGCAATTGATGGGGCCGCTGGCGCTGGCCATGGGCGAGGCCCACGCGAAGGTGAAGATCTGCTCCTGTTGCGGCAATGTCGATACGATTGATCCCTGCACTGTCTGTACCGACGAGCGGCGCGACCAATCGATGATTATCGTCGTGGAAGATGTCTCCGATCTCTGGGCGCTGGAACGGGCAGGCGCGATGAATGTCGCCTATCATGTGCTGGGCGGCACGCTGTCGCCGCTCGATGGCGTCGGGCCTGACGATCTCAACATCAAGGGCCTGATCGACCGCGTTGCAAAAGGCGGCGTGCGGGAAATCATCATCGCGGTCAATGCCACGGTGGAAGGCCAGACCACGGCCCATTACATTACCGATCATCTGGCCGGGCTGGGAGTGAAAACCACCCGGCTTGCTCATGGCGTGCCTGTCGGCGGCGAACTGGACTATCTTGACGAGGGTACGCTCTCGGCGGCGCTTCGTGCCCGCACGCTGATATAGATCGATGCTGATAATAGACATCTGACCGATAATTTCTGACCGGGAGACGACATGCCCCATTTTCGCCGCCCCCTGATGGCTGCGCTTGCAGCAGCCTTATGCTTTCTGGCGATCAAATCTGCGATGGCAGCACCATCGAAAGCGCAGGTGGAAAGCCAGTTCCAGTCCTGGATCAGCCGGGACCTCTGGCCGCAAGCCAAACAGGCTGGCATTTCGCAGGCAACCTTTACCACGGTGATGAAGACGGTGAAGCTCGACTGGTCGCTTCCCGATCTGGCGCCCCCGGGCTTCCCGCCACCGAAGCAGCGTCCGCAGAGCCAGGCGGAATTTTCCTCTCCCGGTCCCTATTTCCGCGAGGCCCACATGCAGGCGCTGGCTGCGAGCGGTCGGGCGCTGGCTGATCAATACGCCTCGACATTGAAGAAAATCGAGGCCAAATACGGCGTTCCCGGTCCGATTCTTCTGGCGCTTTGGGGCCGGGAAACCGGCTATGGCCGGGCCAAGCTGCCCTATGAAGCGGTTGATGTTCTGGCCACCAGCGCCTTCATGTCCACACGGCAAGAGCTTTTCACGCGCGAGCTGATCGATGCGCTGCATATTATCGACGGCAAGGATATTGCTGCCGACGCCATGCTGAGTTCAAGCGCGGGCGCGCTGGGCCAGCCGCAATTCATGCCCTCGAGCTTTCTGCAATATGCGGTGGATTTTGACGGGGACGGCCATCGCAATATCTGGACCTCAGTGCCGGATAGCCTGGCGTCCATGGCCAATTTCCTGGTGCAAAAAGGCTGGCAGCGCGGCCGCGACTGGGGGTTCGAAGTCACGATACCGTCCGGCGTCTCCTGCGCCCAGGAAGGGCCGGATCTGGCAAAGCCGATGTCGGCTTGGGCGGCAACCGGCATTAGCCGTATTGGCGGGAAAGCCTTTCCGAAACAGGATCTTTCCGCTGCGACCATGATGCTGGTCCCCGCCGGAACCCATGGCCCGGAATTTCTGGTGACACCGAATTTCTATGTGTTGAAGGAATATAATAATTCCGACCTGTACGCTCTGTTCATCGGCAATCTTGCCGACCGGATCGCCTATGGTTCAGGCAGCTTTTCGGCGCCATGGGGCGATGTCGGCCATATGCTGCGCTCCGACGTGCAGTCCATGCAGCAGACACTGGTCAAAAAGGGTTATGATGTCGGCAAGGCCGATGGTCTCGCAGGCTTCAAGACCCGACGGTCGCTGGGCAACTGGCAGGCGAAAAACGGGCTGAAACCGACCTGCTTTCCCGATGAGGGCCTGAAGGCGAAATTGAAGTAAGAAAATGCCGCCGAGACAGGGATCTCGGCGGCATTTCGATTTTTACATCAATGTGTCGCTGGATGTCAGACTTGCATAGCTCAAGCCATGCACCGCCAGCGTATCCCCGTTGCCGAAGTTGAACAGCACGCCGTCCTCGATCTCGCTGGCATAGGCGGCGGCATCGCTGACGGTGGCAAAGCCCATGCCGGTCAGATCGATTGTGTCTGACGAGGCCTGGAAGTCGAAAACGACATCATTGCCATAGCTGGTGTTGAACACGAACACATCGCTGCCTTCACCACCGTAGAGGGCGTCATTGCCTGTGCCACCGTCCAGCACGTCATCACTAGCCCCACCCGATAGCACGTTGGCCCCGGTGTCTCCCGTCAGCGTATCGGCATAGGCCGATCCTTCAATGTTTTCGATGCTGGTGAACACATCGCCTGTTGCGTAACCGCCGGAGACAGTTTTCGTGAGGAGATTAATGGTCACCGCTGCGGTGGAATCGCTGTAGCTTGCCGTGTCGCTTCCGTCGCCACCATCAATGGTATCACCACCGCTGCCGCCACGGATCGTATCGTTGCCGGCATAGCCATAGAGCTTATCGACGCCGCCCTGACTGACGATGACGTTGTCGGCACTATTGCCGTAACCGAGAAAATTGGTCGAGTCAGTGTGGGTGAGGTTTTCGAAATTGGTTTTCAGCGTGTAGCTGGTCAAGGTTGTTTCAACCGTGTCCGTGCCAGCGCTGGCCTCTTCGACCAAAACCGTCGTGGTGGCAATCTGGCTGACGACATAGGTATCGTCCCCTTTGCCGCCTGCAAAGGTTATTGTTGAGTTTGCGGTAAATGTGTCGTTGAAGTCTGAGCCGATAATCTTGTCGATGCCGGTCAGCGTATCATCTGCTGCCTCACCGCCCGTATTCGTGCCGGTGACGAGATTGATTTTGATGGCGGCTAACGAACTGGCGTAGCTTGCCGTGTCAGTACCAGCGCCACCGCTCAGCGTGTCGGCACCCTCGCCACCTACGAAGGTGTCATCGCCATCACTGCCGGTCAGCGTGTCGGCACCTTCGCCACCTACCAAGGTGTCATTACCAATACCACCGTCCAGTTTATCGGCACCCTCGCCACCTTCCAAGGTGTCATCGCCATTCCCACCGGTCAGCGTATCGGCTCCTTTACCACCTGCCAGCGTATCATTGCCATCGCCACCTTTGAGAACGTTGTTGTTGTCATTACCCGTCAGCGTGTCGGCATTGCTGGTGCCCGTGAGGTTTTCGATGCTGGTGAATGTATCGCCAGCGGCGTCTCCACCGAATGTTACCCCGGTTTTGAGATTGACATTGACCGCTGCACTTCCCTCATAGCTTGCCGTGTCGGAACCGTCGCCGCCGTTCAGGATGTCGGCACCCGCCTTGCCGATCAGCGTATCGTTGCCAGCACCACCGATGATCGTGTTATCCTGTGTGTTGCCGGTGCCGGTAAAGTAGCCAGCTCCTATGTATTCCAGCGTTTCGACATAATCCGGCAGCGTGTAGTTCACGGAGGCTCGGACCGTGTCACTGCCCGCACCAGTGCTTTCGGAGACGATGACGTTGCCGCTGCCCACGACATAGGTGTCATCTCCTTTGCCGCCTGCCAGGGTGATGGTGCTTGATGTGGTAAATGTGTCGTTGAAGTCAGAGCCGATAATCTTGTCGATGCCGCTCAGCGTATCATCTGCGGCATCACCGCCCGTATTCGTGCCGGTGACGAGATTGATTTTGATAGCGGCTAACGAACTGGCGTAGCTTGCCGTGTCAGTACCAATACCACCGTTCAATGTATCGGCTCCCTCGCCGCCTACCAAGCTGTCATCGCCATCACCGCCGTTCAGCGTGTCTGCTCCGTTGCCGCCTGCCAGCGTGTCATTGCCGCCACCACCGTTGAGAACGTTGTTGTTGTCATCCCCCGTCATCGTGTCGGCATTGTTGGTGCCTGTGAGATTTTCGATGCTGGTGAATGTATCGCCAGCGGCGTCTCCACCGGATGTTACACCGGTTTTGAGATTGACATTGACTGCTGCACTTCCTTCATAACTCGCCGTGTCGGTACCGTCGCCGCCGTTCAGGATGTCGGCACCAGCCTTGCCGATTAGCGTATCGTTGCCAGCACCACCGATGATCGTGTTATCCTGCGCGCTGCCGGTACCGGTAAAGTCGCCAACTCCTATGTATTCCAGCGTTTCGACATAGTTCGACAGCGTGTAGTTCACCGAGGCCCGGACCGTGTCACTGCCCGCACCTGTGCTTTCGGAGACGGAGACGTTGCTGTTGCCCACGACATAGGTATCGTCCCCTTTGCCGCCTGCCAAGGTAATCTCGGAATTCGAGGTGAATGTGTCGTTGAAGTCTGAGCCGATAATCTTGTCGATACTGCTCAGCGTATCACCTGCTGCCTCACCGCCCGTATTCGTGCCGGTGACGAGATTGATTTGGATAGCGGCTAACGAACTGGCGTAGCTTGCCGTGTTAGTTCCAGCGCCACCGCTCAGCGTGTCTGCTCCCTCGCCACCTATCAAGGTGTCATCGCCATCACTGCCGGTCAGCGTGTCGGCACCTTCGCCACCGACCAAGGTGTCAGTACCAATACCACCGCTCAGCGTATCGGCACCCTCGCCACCTTCCAAGGTGTCAGCACCATTCCCACCGTTCAGCGTGTCTGCTCCGTTGCCGCCTGCCAGCGTATCATTGCCATCGCCACCGTTGAGAACGTTGTTGTTGTCATCCCCCGTCAGCGTGTCGGCACTGCTGGTGCCTGTGAGGTTTTCGATGCTGGTGAATGTATCGCCAGCGGCGTCTCCACCGAATGTTACCCCGGTTTTGAGATTGACATTGACCGCTGCACTTCCCTCATAGCTTGCCGTGTCGGAACCGTCGCCGCCGTTCAGGATGTCGGCACCAGCCTTGCCGATTAGCGTATCGTTGCCAGCACCACCGATGATCGTGTTATCCTGCGCGCTGCCGGTACCGGTAAAGTCGCCAACTCCTATGTATTCCAGCGTTTCGACATAGTTCGACAGCGTGTAGTTCACCGAGGCCCGGACCGTGTCACTGCCCGCACCAGTGCTTTCGGAGATGGTGACGTTGCTGCTGCCCACGACATAGGTGTCATCTCCTTTGCCGCCTGCCAGGGTGATGGTGCTTGATGCGGTGAATGTGTCGTTGAAGTCAGAGCCGATAATCTTGTCGATGCCGCTCAGCGTATCACCTGCGGCATCACCGCCCGTATTCGTGCCGGTGACGAGATTGATTTTGATAGCGTCTGACGAACTGGCGTAGCTTGCCGTATCAGTACCAGCGCCACCGCTCAGCGTATCGGCTCCCTCGCCACCGTCTAGCGTATCGTTACCATCGCTACCGTTTAATATGTCGTCGCCAGCTAGGCCCGAAATTGTATCTGCCGCTGTTGTTCCGTTTAAAGTATTATTTCCAGAATCGCCCGTTAAAGTCGCCATGTGATATACCCCTGATTGCACCCTGATTTATAAATTGCACATCAAAATATAATCGCATAGAGGGAATTTTTTCGTCTAATTTAGTAAAGTAAAATCCTAGGTTGTTGCCTCGCATGGCGCCGGCTTGGCAAATCTTGTCTATTGCCAGCCGGGCGTCAAAACCAGGGTTATCGAACTGTTGCAGGCGAGTTGCATCAATGCCTGCTATGCAAGAGTTTGTCAGGCGAAAGGGCTGGATTATACGGCAATCATCAATCCTGACAGGCCCGGGCAGGACGCGGATGGGACGCTGAAAGAGATCAGATGAGAAACAACATGTGGCAGATCGTTGATCTTGCCCTGCTGGAAAAAGTCTTGATTGAATGATCGGCCAATGAAATCAAATTGACGCAGGAGCTTGTAGCCGGGATGAAAGCATCCCGGCTACAAGTCGATTTTTACATCAATGTGTCGCTGGATGTCAGGCTTGCATAGCTCAGGCCATGCACCGTCAGCGTATCGCCGTTGCCGAAGTTGAACAGCACGCCGTCCTCAATCTCGCTGGCATAGGCGGCGGCGTCGCTGACGGTGGCAAATCCCATGCCGGTCAGATCGATTGTGTCCGACGAGGCCTGGAAGTCGAAAACGACATCATTGCCATAGCTGGCGTTGAACACGAACACATCGCTGCCTTCACCACCGTAGAGGGCGTCATTGCCGGTGCTGCCATCCAGCACGTCATCGCCAGCACCGCCGGTCAACACATTGTCGGCGCTGTTGCCGGAGCCGGTGAAGTTGGCCGTGCCGGTATAGGTGAGGTTTTCGAGATTGTCGCCCAGCGTATAGCTGGCACTGCTGGTCTTGACGAGATCGGTCCCGGCATCGGCATTTTCTGCAATAGTGCTTGCCGAACTGCCGATGTCATAGGTGTCATCGCCAAGGCCGCCCAGCAGGGTGTTTACGGTTTTGGTCGTGAGCGTATCGCTATAGTCTGACCCGACAACGACCTCAATGCTGCTATACTGGTCGCCCTCGGCGTAACCTCCGCTGCCGACATTCGTCACCAGGTTGACGGACACGCCTGCTGTGGAGAGTGCATAGCTTGCGGTATCTGTCCCCGTGCCGCCATTGATTTTCTCGGCGCCTGAGCCCGCCAACACAGTGTCATTGCCTGCACCGACATTATACTCGGCAGCATAGGTGCTGCCGGTATAGGTGTCACCATAAGCGCTGCCGGTGAAGGCCTCGATCCCGGTAAATGTATCGCCCGCCGCATAACCGGAGCCGGTTCCTGTCGTCAGATCCAGCACCACCGCCGATGTGGCGGCAGAGTAGTTGAGCGTATCGTAATTTCCCGCACCGCCATCGAGGACATCGGCGCCCTCTCCACCGTTCAGGACGTCATTGCCACCGCCACCGATCAGAATATCATCGCCAGCGCCGCCCGTTAACATTTCCGCTACGCTGCTTCCAATCAGCGTGTCGTTGAAACTGGAGCCGATGACGCGTTCGATGCCGCTGAGTTTATCACCTTGCGCGTCGCCACCTGTTGCTGTCCCAGTGCTGAGATCAACCTTGACCGCCGCCGACGAGGCCTCATAGGTGATCTTGTCTTGGCCAGCGCCGCCATTCAGCGTGTCAGCACCCGCGCCGCCGATCAGTATGTCATCGCCAGCCCCACCCGATAGCACGTTAGCGCCGGTGTCTCCCGTCAGCGTATCGGCATAGGCCGATCCTTCAACGTTTTCGATGCTGGTGAATACATCGCCTGTGGCGTAACCGCCGGAGACAGTTTTCGTGAGGAGATTAATGGTCACCGCTGCGATGGAATCGCTGTAGCTTGCGGTATCGCTTCCGTCGCCACCGTCAATGGTATCGCCACCGCTGCCGCCATGGATCGTATCGTTGCCAGCATAGCCATAGAGCTTATCGACGCCGCCCTGACTGACGATAACATTGTCGGCACTATTGCCGTAACCGAGAAAATTGGTCGAGTCGGTGTGGGTGAGGTTTTCGAAATTGGTTTTCAGCGTGTAGCTGGTCAAGGTTGTTTCAACCGTGTCCGTGCCAGCGCTGGCCTCTTCGACTAGAACCGTCGTACTGGCACCTTGGCTGACGACATAGGTGTCATTGCCACCGCCACCCGAAAGCGTTCCTGTTGATGCCGACGTGAACCGATCATCATATTGAGACCCGATCACGCCTTCGATGCTGCTCAGTGTGTCATCTGCGGCATCACCGCCCGTATGCGTGCCGGTGACGAGATTGATCTGGATGGCTGCAAAGGAATCGGCGTAGTTTGCCGTGTCACTGCCATCGCCGCCGTTCAGCGTATCGGCTCCTTTGCCGCCTGCCAAGGTGTCATTGCCACCACCACCGTTGAGAACGTTGTTGCTGTCATTGCCCGTCAGCGTGTCGGCATTGCTCGATCCCGTCAGGTTCTCGACGCTGGAGAATGTATCGCCTTCCGCTTCGCCGCCGGTCGCCAAGTTGGTCTTGAGGTTGACATTGACCGCCGCACTTCCAGCATAGCTCGCCGTATCGGAGCCCGACCCGCCCACGAGGGTGTCTGCCCCAGCCTTGCCAATCAGCGTATCGTTACCGGAGCCACCGGTGATGTTGTTGTTCAGGGCGTTACCCGTACCGGTGAAGTTATTGGAGCCGGTGTATACGAGATTCTCCAAATTGTTCGAGAGTGTGTAATCCATTGATGTACGGACAGTATCGCTGCCCTCATCTGCTGCCTCGGAGATGGTGACACTGGTGCTGCCAACGACATAGGTGTCATCTCCTTCGCCGCCTGCGAAGGTTAGTGTTGAGTTTGCCGTGAATGTGTCGTTAAAGTCAGAGCCGGCGATTTTTTCAATTGTTGTGAATGTGTCGCCTTCGGCATCGCCACCAGTGTGGACACCCGTGACGAGATTGATCTTTACAGCGGTTGCGGCGGAAGCATAGCTGACGGTGTCGGAGTCGTCTCCGCCAACGAAGCTGTCGGCACCCGCGCCACCGATCAATATATCGGCGCCCTTGCCGCCCGTGATGACATTGTCTTGGTCATCTCCCGTCAGCGTGTCGTTATAATTTGACCCTGTCAGGTTCTCGATACTGTCGAACGTATCGCCATTCGCGTCTCCGGTCGCATCGATACTGCTGGCCAGACTGACCGAAACGCCCTTTCCACTTCCGGAATAGCTTGCCGTGTCGGAACCCAATCCACCTTCTAGCTTATCGGCTCCACCATTGCCGATCAGCGTATCGTCACCGGCACCGCCAACGATGGTATTGTCCTGATCGTTTCCAGTGCCGGTAAAGCTTGTGGTTCCCACATATTTCAATTTCTCAACGTCGTTGGAAAGGGTGTAGTTAATGGTTGTCTCGACTGTATCATAGCCCTGACCGGCTGTTTCAACGACTGTGATCACGCCGTTGTTGAGAGCGCTGTAGATGACATAGGTGTCATCGCCGAGACCGCCCGTCAATTTTCCGGCGACGGCGGATGCGATGGTGTCATCGTAATCGGAGCCGGTGATGTTTTCGATGGCGGAAAAGGTGTCTCCCTCTGCATCGCCGCCTGTACCAATAGAATCGGCATATAGTCGAGCCAGATAGATGTTTACAGCGGTTGCGGCGGAAGCATAGCTGACGGTGTCGGAGTCGTCTCCGCCAACGAAGCTGTCGGCACCCGCGCCACCGATCAATGTATCGGCGCCCTTGCCGCCTGTGATGATATTGTCTTGGTCATCTCCCGTCAGCGTGTCGTTATAATTTGACCCTGTCAGGTTCTCGATACTGTCGAACGTATCGCCATTCGCGTCTCCGGTCGCATCGATACTGCTGGCCAGACTGACCGAAACGCCCTTTCCACTTCCGGAATAGCTTGCCGTGTCGGAACCCAATCCACCTTCTAGCTTATCGGCTCCACCATTGCCGATCAGCGTATCGTCACCGGCACCGCCAACGATGGTATTGTCCTGATCGTTTCCAGTGCCGGTAAAGCTTGTGGTTCCCACATATTTCAATTTCTCAACGTCGTTGGAAAGGGTGTAGTTAATGGTTGTCTCGACTGTATCATAGCCCTGACCGGCTGTTTCAACGACTGTGATCACGCCGTTGTTGAGAGCGCTGTAGATGACATAGGTGTCATCGCCGAGACCGCCCGTCAATTTTCCGGCGACGGCGGATGCGATGGTGTCATCGTAATCGGAGCCGGTGATGTTTTCGATGGCGGAAAAGGTGTCTCCCTCTGCATCGCCGCCTGTACCAATAGAATCGGCATATAGTCGAGCCAGATAGATGTTTACAGCGGTTGCGGCGGAAGCATAGCTGACGGTGTCGGAGTCGTCTCCGCCAACGAAGCTGTCGGCACCCGCGCCACCGATCAATGTATCGGCACCATCGTCGCCTGTGATGATATTGTCTTGGTCATCTCCCGTCAGCGTGTCGGCATAGCCCGACCCTGTCAGGTTCTCGATACTGTCGAACGTATCGCCAACGGCGTCTCCGGTCGCACCGACACTGCTGGCCAGACTGACCGAAACGCCCTTTCCACTTCTGTAATAGCTTGCCGTGTCGGAACCCAATCCACCTTTCAGAACGTCGGCACCTGCCCCACCGATCAGTGTATCATCACCACTGTCACCATTCAGGGTATCCGCCCCTGCGCCACCATTTAGCGTATCTTTGCCATCGCCACCGTTTAATATGTCGTCGCCAGCCAGACCTGAAAGTGTATCTGCCGCTGAAGTTCCGTTTAAAGTGTCGTTTGCTGAAGTACCCGATAAAGTTGCCATTTAATCTACCCCTGATTGCCTCTAAGGATATAGTTGACATATCAAAATATAATCGCATAGAGGGATTTTTATTGTCTAATTTAGTAAAATACAATCAAAAGATGAAGGCAACGCTTGTAGTATCGTACATGCAATAGTTTGGCCCAAAAATGCTAGAGTAATGTCGAGTGGTCTAGCGGCGCAATCATGAAAACCTGGCCAAGCGCCCCTTTATTTCATGGCCTCAAAGCCCTATCACTGCCTGTCGATGCAGGAATATGTTCGGTTGGTACCCATTCAAATTTTCCGAGATTTTTGAAAATAAAAGGATATAAATATGGCGCTGAACGTCGCGTCCGGTGAGGTAAAATCTTGGACACCTGGAATTCAGGTTGCCGCCGGTGCTACGGTTGGCAACATTCTTGATGCATTTCGTCAACAAATTTCACTTGGCTACAATAGCCCGGAAATCTCCTTTCGCAGACTTGGAGAGTCATTTGTTCTCGGCTGGTGTGCTGCGATAAAGTCGGAAAATTTCGGTGAGATCGAAGACACATTGTATGGAGTATATCCACCTATATTTGATGAATTGATTCCTAAGAATGCAAATACATCACGTATATCTGATGTATCTCCACTTATCATTGGTAATGGCTGGTACAAAAACTATTATCACTGGACGTTCCAGGCTATCGGCTGTCTGTTGATTTATAAAAGATATCGCGATGATAGTAATATTCTATTGGCAATGCCGCGTCTGAATGGGTGGAGGAATGAAGTTCTTTCGCTCACCGGATTCAATGGGCGATTGCTCGAGATGGACTATCACGATGTTTTACATGTCGACGACTGCATCACGAGTAATCTGACTGGCGGCGGCTTTGCCCACCTCCCCCATCCAGCCGTTATCGCTGAATTCGAGGCCCTTGCGCAGCATGTCACGATTGAGCGCCGGTTCAGCCGCAAGCTCTATGTCTCGCGCCTGGATGCGGGCGATGTGCGCCGAGTTGTCAATGAAAAGGCTGTCTGCGCGTTGCTCGAAAGCCGTGGGTTTGAAATCATCACGCCTAGTGAGCTTTCCGTGAAAGAACAGGTTGTCGCTTTCCGCGATGCCGAGGTCATTGTTGCCCCGCATGGCGCAGGCTTGGCGAATCTCGTTTATTGCCAGCCGGGCGTCAAAACCAGGGTTATTGAACTGTTCCAGGCGAGTTGCATCAATGCCTGCTATGCAAGAGTTTGTCAGGCGAAAGGGCTGGATTATACGGCAATCATCAATCCTGATAGGCCCGGGCAGGACGCGGATGGGACGCTGAAAGAGATCAAGACCAGAAACGACATGTGGCAGATCGTCGATCTTGCCTTGCTGGAAAGAGTCTTGGCTGCATGATCGGCCGATGAAATCAAAATTGACGCCGGGGCAAGTGGTCGGGGCGAAAGCACCCCGGCCACTCGTCGATTTTTACATCAATGTGTCGCTGGATGTCAGGCTGGCATAGCTCAAGCCATGTACTGTCAGCGTATCCAGGTTACTGAAGGTGAACAGCACGCCGTCCTCGATCTCGGTTGCATAGGCGGCGGCATCGCTGACGGTGGCAAAGCCCATGTCGGTCAGATCGATCGTGTCCGCCGACGAGTCAAAGTCGAAAATCACATCATTGCCATAGTTTGAGCTGTACACGAACACATCGCTGCCTTCACCGCCGTAGAGGGCATCGTCGCCTTCACCACCGACAAGCGTGTCATCGCCAGCGTCCGCATAAAGGACGTCATCACCGCCATCGCCATGAAGCGAATCGTCACCTTCAAGACCAAAGAGCGTATCAGCGTCCTCGCCACCCTTAAGAACGTCAGCATATCCGCTTCCCGAAAGTGTGTCGGCGTAAAAGGAACCTTCCAACGCTTCTATGGAGATCAGCACATCACCTTCTGCCGAACCGCCGACGCCTGCGTCTCCGGAGAGGCTTGCGCTGATACCAACGGAAGAGTCAGCGTAACTTGCGGTATCGCTGCCGTCGCCGCCATCCAGAATGTTCGCGCCGCTGCCTGCGTTCAGCAGATCGTCGCCACCGCCGCCGATCAGATGGTCATCGCCTTCTCCACCTGAAAGCACATTGCTACCATCATTGCCCGTAAGGTAATCGGCGTCGCCGGAACCCGTGACGTTTTCTATCGAGACGAGGACGTCGCCTTCTGCCGAGCCACCGGCTGTTTGGCCCGTTACGAGATTGACGATTACACCTTCGGTGGAGTCGCTGTAGTTTGCCGTATCGGAACCGGCTCCGCCATCCAGGATGTCCGCTCCCGTTAGACCGGTCAAAACGTTGGCCTCATCGTCTCCCGTCAGGCTGTCAGCATAGGTTGAGCCTTCCAGATTTTCGATAGAGATGATGGTATCTCCAGTCGCATATCCGCCGGATAGCGTGCGGGTTTGGAGATTAACTGTGACCGCACTGGTCGAATCCAGGTAACTCGCCGTATCGCTGCCCGCCGCGCCGTCCAATACATCGCCGCCATCGCCGCCGCGCAGTGTATTGCTTTCTCTGTTGCCGGTCAGCGTATCATTATATGCAGAACCTTCCAGGCTTTCTATAGAGATAAACGTATCTCCTTGTGCAAATCCACCTTGCGCAAGACCCGTAGCCAGATTGACAGTAACCGCTGACGTCGAGTCACGATAGCTGGAGGTATCATTGCCACCGCCACCGCTTAACTTGTCTGCGCCGGCCCCACCGATCAGCGTATCATTACCGTTGTTTCCAAACAGGTAATCCGCACCGGCCCCGCTGATCATCACGTTATCGGCCACCGTTCCAGATCCAGTGAAATTGGCCGTACCGGTGTAAGTGAGGTTTTCAAAATTCCTGGTCAGAGAATAGCTGGTTAACCCGGTGGTCACGGTGTCGATGCCCTCTCCCTCCTGTTCGATCAGATAAACGGAGGAGCTGTTGACAATGTAGTGATCATCACCCAGGCCGCCTGCAAATCGGGCATCTTTCGAGGCGGTGAATGTGTCATTGAAAGCAGAGCCATGGACCTGAAGTATTTTTTCGAAAACATCACCTTCGGCATAACCGCCGGTGTTAATGCCGGTGTCGATGTTGATCTGCACAGCTTCGTTCGAATAGGTGTAGACTGCTGCACTGCCGCCACCCTCTCCGCCCTTGAGGGTGTCGGCGCCCAAACCGCCATCCAAAAGGTCCCAACCGTAATATCCATCGATAACGTTATCGCCGTCGTCACCGGTAAGGGTGTCGTCATAGTAGGAGCCCATGAGGTTTTCGATGTCGACCAGGACATCACCTTGGGCATCGCCGCTCATCTCGCCGGTTTTGAGGTTGACCACCACAGCCATGTTGTCGACAAAACTTGCTGTGTCGGAGCCGTTCCCGCCATTGATCACATCCGCATCGAAGCCGCCCGCTAACGTGTCATCGCCGTCACCACCATGAATGGTATCACTGCCATCGCCGCCCTTGAAGATATTGTCATTATCGTCGCCGACAAGAACATCGTCTTGGCTCGATGCACTGATGACCTCAATGCTGACAAAGGTATCGCCTTGCGCATCGCCTCCACTCGCCACTCCCGTTGCGAGGTTTATATTGATCGCATCGCTTGACGTATAGTTGACAGTATCCGTGCCATCGCCGCCGTTAAGAATATCGGCCCCGGCTCCCCCATTCAGAACATCGTTACCGGCATCGCCGGAAAGGCTGTCATTACCGGCTTCGCCATAAAGAGTATCAACTCCATCGCCGCCGGAGAGGCTGTCGTTGCCTGAGCCTCCCCGAATGGAATCGGAGCCGTCTTCTCCCGAAATTGCATCATTTCCCCCATTCCCTGAGAGCACATCGTTGCCTGCGCCGCCATTGATGGTGTCATCGCCCAGGCCTCCGCTGAGGTTGTCATAGTCAGACGTACCTGTGATTGTGTCGTTCCCACTTCCACCCAAAATATATACCATTTTAACCACCCCTGATTGAAACAAGAATAGTTTGCATGTTTAAATTCGGTTGTGTAGTGTGAAAATTACATACTAAAAATAATTCAATGATGATCGATATGCGGTTTGTGAAATATGTCGTCGGCAGGCGGAATGGTTTGGCGTTCGATCATCCGGTGGACATGCGGTGGTTTTGAGCCTTTGTGCAGGTCTCCCAGCCGGTCGGTGATTTCGGCGTCGGCCTTGGTGCGGCGGTGGTTGTGGCGGACGTAATCGACCCAGGTCGGGGTGTGATAGGTTTCCGTCCAGATATCCGGATTTTCCAGGTCGCGCATCAGCGCCCAGTTCTGGGCGCCATCTCGCAAGCGGATACGCCTGCGCTCAACCATAACCTCCAGGAATTCCGGCACGTCCTTGTCGTCGATCTCGAAATCGATCTGGATAACGATCGGGCCGCTGCGCGGGCGGATATCCAGCCGCAGGGGTGGCTCGTTGAAACGGTTCAGCGGGTTGAGATCCAGCGTCGCAAAGGCAGGCATCGGCAAGGCGAGACCAATGCCGACACCGAGAGCCATCAGCCCGGCCGCCATCACCAGGGCATGGCCTGCGCTGCCGGATTCGGCCAGCAATCCCCAGATCCAGGCGCCGCCTGCCATGCCGCCGAAGGTGGCGGTCTGGTAGAGCGACAATGCCCTGCCCACGACCCAGCGTGGGGTCGAAAGCTGCACCACCGTGTTGAACAGCGACAGCGACAGCACCCAGCAGGCTCCGGCCAGCACCAGGGCAGGGGCCGTCAGCCAGAAATGATGGCTGATACCGGTCAGCACCGAGGCCAGCGCGAAGCCGGCAAATGAACAGCTGACGATCTGTTCGCTGCTGAGTTTTTCTCGGATACGGGCATTGGAAATCGCGCCTGCAATGGCACCAATCCCGAAAGCGCCCAGCAATCCGCCATAGGCCAGTGGACCTCCACCCAGATTATCCTTCACCACCAGCGGCAATAGCGACAGGATCGCGGTTGCACAAAAGCCGAAGAAAAACCCACGAAACAGCACTTTCATCAGGTTGGGCGACATGGCCATGTAGCGCAGGCCTGCGGCGATGGCGTGGCCGAGATTTTCGCGCGGCAGGGTGTTTTTCGGATAGACAGGCTTCCAGCGAAACAAGGCATAGATCATCGCCAGGTAGCTGACAGCGTTGATGGCAAAGGCTGTGGCCGCGCCTGCAACGGCAACGATCAGGCCGCCAATGGCTGGGCCGACGCTGCGGGTTATGTTGAAGCCCATGCTGTTGAGCGAGACGGCGGATGGTAGGTCTTCGCGCCCGACGATATCGCCGACCGAGGCTTGCCAGGCCGGGCTGTTCAAGGCCGTTCCGCAGCCGATCAGAAAGGTGAAGGCCAGAAGCGACCATGGGGTCAAGAGGCCAAACCACGTAAAGAGCGACAGAAGCGCCGAGACGGTCAACAGAAAGACCTGCGCAAACAGCATGACCCGGCGGCGGTCGAACCCATCGGCCAGCGCCCCGGCCACCAGCGAAAACAGCATGATCGGCGCGGTATTGGAGGCCTGAACCAGCGCCACCATGCTTTCCGAGGAGGAGATCGATGTCATCATCCAGGCGGCACCGACATCCTGGATAAGGCCGCCGAAGTTGGAGGTGATGCTGGCCAGCCAGATCGTCAGGAAGATCTGGTTCTTGAAAGGCGCCAATGATGATTTTCTGTCCGGCACGGTTTTCCGCTCGATCGGTTGCAGGCTGGGATGGGCGATGAAGGGCAGCCGACCGAGAGGCGACTCGCTTGTTGCACAACCTAATCCCTTGAAACCAAGAAAACAGTCCTTATTTGGGCAAAATCAGCTCACATCTGCGTTTAAAGGCGATTGGATCGTCTTTTCTGAAATGCTTGCATTGTTAGCGCTAAGGGCGTATACGGCATTCAAATTCTTGATCGCCAGATGAAGAGTGGGCCCGCAAGGACCCGCTCTTTTTTGTTGGCGATGGACCATGAAGCTCCATACCGAGGAGGACAGGTTTGTCCGAACACGTGCCAGCCGATGAGGCGCCCGAGCCACGTCTGATTACCGAAACCGGCCTCGACCGGCGCATCGCCGATATTATCGAGCCTGTGATTGTCGAACTTGGTTTCAAGCTCGTTCGCGTGCGGATCCTCAACCAGAACGGCATGACGCTGCAAATCATGGCCGAGCGCAAGGACGGTACGATGACCGTCGAGGATTGCGAAGAACTGTCCATGGCGATTTCTCCGGTTCTGGATGTGGAAGATCCGGTCGATAAGGAGTATCATCTGGAAGTCTCGTCGCCCGGTATCGACCGTCCGATGGTGCGCGCATCCGATTTCACGCGCTGGCAGGGCAACCTGCTGAAATGCGAAACGTCCATTCTGATCGATAATCGCAAGCGTTTTCGTGGCAAGATTGCCGATGTCACCCCTGACGGTTTCATTCTGGAGCGCGATCAGGTTGCTTACGGGGAAGAGCCACGGCTCACCATCCCGTTTACGGCATTGGCCGAGGCCAAGCTGATCCTGACGGATGATCTGGTCCGCGATGCGCTGCGCGCCGACAAGCAGGCAAAGGCAGCGGCTGAAGCTGCAAACCAGAACGACGAAACCGGCGAAGACCAATAACCGATAACGCGCCTGGCAGGCGAGCATGCCCCAGGCAGGAAGACGGAGACTTTAAACAATGGCAGTCAGTGCTAATCGGCTCGAGCTGTTGCAGATCGCGGATGCGGTCGCACGCGAAAAAGTCATCGACCGCGAAATCGTGCTTGCTGCGATGGCTGACGCCATCCAGAAGGCCGCGCGTTCGCGTTACGGTTCCGAGACCAATATTCGCGCCGACATCAACTCCAAGACCGGCGAAATCCGTCTGCAGCGCCTGCTCGAAGTGGTCGAAACCGTCGAGGATTACGGCACCCAGATCGCACTCGAACTGGCGCGCGACCGCAATGTCGACGCCAAGCTGGGCGATTACATTGCCGATCCGCTGCCGCCGATGGATTTTGGCCGTATCGCCGCCCAGTCCGCCAAGCAGGTCATCGTGCAGAAAGTGCGCGAAGCCGAGCGCGACCGGCAGTTCGACGAGTTCAAGGATCGCGTCGGCGAAATCATCAACGGCACGGTCAAGCGTGTCGAATATGGCAATGTCATTGTCGATCTCGGTCGTGGCGAAGGCATTATCCGCCGCGATGAAATGATCCCGCGCGAAACCATGCGTTACGGTGACCGCGTTCGCGCCTATGTCTATGACGTGCGCCGCGAACAGCGTGGCCCGCAGATTTTCCTGTCGCGCACCCATCCGCAGTTCATGGTGAAACTGTTCACCATGGAAGTGCCGGAAATTTACGACGGCGTCATCCAGATCAAGTCGGTGGCCCGTGATCCGGGTTCGCGCGCCAAGATCGCGGTGATTTCCAACGACAGCTCGATCGATCCGGTCGGTGCTTGCGTCGGTATGCGCGGTTCGCGTGTTCAGGCCGTGGTTGGTGAATTGCAGGGCGAAAAGATCGATATCATTCCGTGGTCGGCAGACCCGGCATCCTTCATCGTCAACGCGCTTCAACCGGCAGAAGTTGCCAAGGTGGTGCTGGACGAGGATGCCGAGCGCATCGAAGTGGTTGTTCCCGATGAGCAGCTGTCGCTGGCCATCGGCCGTCGCGGCCAGAATGTCCGCCTGGCGTCGCAGCTGACCGGCTGGGATATCGACATCATGACGGAAGCGGAGGAATCCGAGCGCCGCCAGAAGGAATTCAACGAGCGCACCAATCTGTTCATGGACGCGCTCGATGTGGACGAAATGGTCGGCCAGGTTCTGGCATCGGAAGGCTTTGCCCAGGTTGAAGAGCTTGCCTATGTCGATCTGGAGGAAATCGCTTCCATCGATGGTTTTGACGGCGATACCGCAGAAGAAATCCAGACCCGCGCCCGCGAATATCTCGAAAAGCTGGAAGCCGAACTGGATGCCAAGCGCAAGGCGCTCGGCGTGTCCGACGAGCTGCGCAGCATTGATGGCATGACAACGCAAATGTTGGTTGCGCTCGGGGGAGACGGCATCAAGACGGTCGAGGATTTCGCCGGCTGCGCTGCTGACGACCTGATCGGCTGGAGTGAGCGTAAGGATGGCGAGACCAAGAAATTCGAGGGCCTGTTCTCGAAAATCGACATTTCTCGCACCGAAGCGGAACAGATGATCGTTCAGGCTCGCCTGGCGGCTGGCTGGATCACCGAAGCGGATATTGCCGCCGAGGCTGAGGCAGAAGTCGTCGAGGATGAGGCGCAAGAGGCTGAGCAGGGCTCGTGATGGCCTCCGATCCATCTTTGGAGGACGGGCGTCCGGCAAAGCCGGTGAAGGCGGTAAAGGACGGTCAGAACGACCGGACGTGCATCGTCACCCGCCAGCCGGGAACGCCAGATACACTGATCCGGTTCGTGGCAAGCCCTGATGGGACGCTCGTGCCGGATCTGAAACGGGAATTGCCCGGCCGTGGCTGCTGGGTGTCTGTTTCCCGCGAGGCCGTGGACAAGGCTGTGGCGAAAAAGCTTTTCGCCCGTGCCTTGAAGACGGATGTCACCGTCGATCCCGAAATGGGAGCGCGTGTGGACAGGCTGCTTGTCCAGCAGCTGGCGGGAATGATGAACCTGGCGCGCAAGGCGGGCCAGTTTGTAACTGGGTCGGCCAAGGTCGATCTCGCGATCCGCAGCGGTGCCGCGCTTGGCGTGTTTCACGCCACCGATGCCGCCGCAGATGGCGTTCGAAAACTGGACCAGGCCCGCAAGGCCTGGCATCTCGGAATGGAAACGGACGAGGAAATTCCCTCTTATCGGCTCTTTTCCGAGGCGGAAATGCAAGAACTGATGGGCCAGAACGCTTTTATCCATGCCTGCGCGCTTGCAGGACAGGCGGGTGAAGGTGTAGTGAAGCGCGCAACTCTGCTTGAAACCTATCGTGGCCTTTCGCCGCGGATGGCGAGTAGCGCTGGCCGTAAACCACAATGACGCGGTCACCGGTGAAAACCGGCCTCCGTGGTGTAGGACAGTATGTGAACGGCGTGGTCTGATGCGGTAGTCATCCGGCCTCGCTCGAAGGAACGGGAACGGAATGACCGACAGCAAAGACGACAAGACACTCAGCGTTACGGGTAAGAAGACACTCACGCTCAAGCCGACGGGAGTGAACCAGGGTACCGTGCGCCAAGATATGGGTCGCGGTCGCACGAAGGCCGTTGTGGTCGAGACGCGCAAGCGCCGCCCGACCCGTCCTGAAGACGAACGTGCAGGCCAGCCCCAGGGCCGCGTTGGCGATGATGCACCGGCAACGGCAGCTGCTGCCCCCGTGCAGACGCCAGCCCCAGTGCAGGCTCCGGCGCCAGTCGCCGCCGCACCGCAGGCACCGCGCCCAGTGGCTCCTGCGCAGCGCGTTCAACAGACAAATCAATACTCGCAGCAGCGCCATCCAGGCCAGCAGAACCGTCCGCAGGCGTCGAGCCAGCCGAGCCGCCAGCCTGACCGGCCGCGCGGAGCCGTGCTGCACGATCTGTCAGCCAGCGAAATGGATGCTCGCCGCCGCGCTCTGGCCGAAGCTCAGGTCCGCGAAGTCGAGGACGCCAAGCGTCGCGCCGAGGAAGAGGTTCGCCGTCAGGCTGAAGAGGTGGAGCGTCAGCGGCTGGCCGCTTTGGAAGCCATTCGCCAGGCCGAAGAGGACAAGGCCCGCGCGCTTGAAGCCAAAAATGCCCCTGAGCCTGTTGCAGAGCCAGTCGCTCCGGTGGCAGAAACGCCACGCGCCGCCGATCCAGCGCCCCGTGCGCCATCGCCTGCTGGTGCAAAGCCGGCTGCCGGTGCACCCGCTCCGAGCTTCGTGCGCGGTCGCAAGCCTGAAGGTGAAGACGATGAAAATCGCGGCCCCGCCCGTGGTGGTCCGGTGCGCGGCAAGGTCGTGCGTCCTGAGCCCGCCAAGGTTCCGGCGCGCCCCAAAACCGAGGATGAGCGCCGCCGTGGCAAGCTGACCGTCACCACCGCCGCTGTCGATGAAGACGGCAATGCGCGTGGCCGTTCGCTTTCGGCCATGCGCCGTCGCCAGGAGAAATTCCGCCGCAGCCAGATGCAGGAACCGCGCGAAAAGGTCATGCGCGAAGTGGTCCTGCCGGAAACCATCACCATTCAGGAATTGTCGCAGCGCATGTCCGAACGGGCCGTCGATGTGATCAAGTACCTGATGAAGGAAGGTCAGATGATGAAGCCGGGCGACGTCATCGACGCCGATCTGGCCGAGTTGATCGCCACCGAGTTCGGTCATACCGTCAAGCGCGTTTCCGAATCCGACGTTGAAGAAGGCATTTTCGACGTCAAGGACGACGCAGGCGAAATGGTGTCGCGTCCGCCGGTCGTGACCATCATGGGTCACGTCGACCACGGCAAGACCTCGTTGCTCGACGCCATCCGCCAGACCAGCGTTGTTTCGGGTGAAGCCGGTGGCATTACCCAGCATATCGGCGCCTATCAGGTGGAGCAGAACGGCCACAAGATCACCTTCATCGACACCCCCGGCCACGCCGCCTTCACGGCCATGCGTGCTCGTGGCGCTCAGGCGACTGACATTGCCATTCTGGTGGTTGCCGCCGATGATAGCGTCATGCCGCAGACGATCGAGTCGATCCACCACGCCAAAGCGGCCAATGTGCCGATCATCGTGGCGATCAACAAGATCGACAAGCATGAGGCCAACCCGGAAAAAGTGCGCCAGCAATTGCTCCAGCACGAGGTGTTCGTCGAATCCATGGGCGGTGAAGTGCTCGACGTCGAAGTGTCGGCGAAGAACAAGCTCAATCTCGACAAGCTGCTGGAGGCTGTGCTTCTTCAGGCCGAAATTCTCGACCTGAAGGCCGATCCAAGCCGGACTGCCGAAGGTCTGGTTATCGAAGCCCAGCTCGACCGCGGTCGTGGCTCCGTTGCCACTGTTCTGGTGCAGAAGGGTACGCTGCGTCCGGGGCAAATCATTGTGGCTGGCGATCAGTGGGGCCGCGTGCGCGCCCTCGTTAACGACAAGGGCGGTCACGTCAAGGAAGCAGGACCTGCCATGCCGGTCGAGGTTCTCGGCCTGTCGGGTACGCCTGCCGCCGGTGACAAGTTCGCCGTGGTTGAAAGCGAAGCCCGCGCCCGTGAAATCTCGGAATACCGTCAGCGTCTGGCCCGCGACAAGGCCGCTGCCCGCCAGTCCGGTCAGCGCGGTTCGCTCGAGCAGATGATGAGCAAGCTGCAGGATACCGGCTTCAAGGAATTCCCGCTGGTCATCAAGGCCGACGTTCAGGGTTCTGTCGAAGCGATCGTCGCAGCGCTCGACAAGCTGGGAACCGACGAAGTGCGGGCCAGGATCGTCCATTCGGGCGCCGGTGCCATCACGGAATCGGATATTTCGCTTGCCGAGGCATCCAACGCCGCGATCATCGGCTTCAACGTTCGTGCCAATGTTCAGGCGCGGGCCGCGTCTGAGCGTACCGGCACCGAAATCCGCTACTACAACATCATCTACGATCTGGTGGATGACGTGAAGGCAGCGATGTCGGGTCTGCTGTCGCCGGAACGCCGCGAAACCTTCCTCGGAAATGCTGAGATCCTCGAAGTGTTCAACATCACGAAAACGGGCAAGGTTGCCGGTTGCCGTGTTGTCGAGGGCAAGGTCGAGCGTGGCGCAGGTGTGCGTCTGGTGCGCGACAACGTCGTCATTCACGAAGGCAAGCTCAAGACGCTCAAGCGCTTCAAGGACGAAGTGGCAGATGTGCCGATGGGCCAGGAATGTGGCATGGCCTTCGAAAACTACGAAGACATCCGCGCTGGCGACACCATCGAGTGCTTCCGCGTCGAGCATATCACCCGTACGCTGTAATCAGCGGTTACCATCCAGAAAGGCCGCTTTTCGGAGCGGCCTTTCTGTTCCCATGCGTGAAAACGACAGCTGTTTGAGGCCCCTATCTTCTTGAGGAAGATGAGGTTCATCAGTCCCAGGGTTCGATCCCCACCCGCCTGTTTGAAGGCAAATGAGAAACGATAATGAGCAAACCAACAAATTCCGCGCCATCGCAGCGCATGCTGCGCGTTGGCGAACAGGTCCGCGCCGCCATTACCCAGGTTCTGCAACGCGGCGAAGTGCGTGATGACCTGATCGAGAAGACCGTCATTTCGATTTCCGAAGTGCGGATGTCGACCGATTTGAAGGTCGCTACCGCCTATGTCTCGCCGCTCGGTGTCAGCGACCATGACACGGTGATCGCGGCCTTGAACCGCCACGCGAAGTATATTCGCGGCCGGATCGGCGGCCAGCTACGGCAGATGAAATATATGCCGGAAGTGCGGTTCCGCGACGATACCAGCTTCGAAAATTATCAGAAGATCGATGCGCTGCTGCGCTCGCCGGAAGTGGCGCGCGATCTGGGGCCAGACGAAGACAAGCAAGAAGACGAATAAGACGATGTCCAAACCCAGAAAACCCAAGGGCCGTCCGGTTTCCGGCTGGCTGATCCTCGACAAGCCGGTGGATTACGGCTCGACCGAGGCCGTCGGCAAGATCAAGTGGCTGTTCAATGCCCAGAAAGCTGGTCACGCCGGAACGCTTGATCCGTTGGCCTCCGGCATGTTGCCGATTGCGCTGGGCGATGCCACCAAGACGGTTCCCTACGTCATGGATGGCCGCAAGATCTACGAATTTACCGTCACCTGGGGTGAAGAACGCTCCACCGACGATCTGGAAGGTGAGGCAACCCAAACCTCCGACCAGCGCCCGACCGAAGAACAGATCCGCGCTTTGCTGCCGGATTATACCGGTGTGATCAACCAGATCCCCCCGCAGTTTTCGGCCATCAAGATTGCCGGGGAGCGCGCTTATGATCTGGCCCGTGAAGGCGAGGTGGTCGATATTCCCTCCCGCGAGGTGGAAATCCATCGTCTGACCCTGCTGAAGGCTGACCTCGACTGCGCTTATTTCGAGGTAGAATGCGGCAAGGGCACCTATGTGCGTTCGCTGGCGCGCGACATGGGCCGGGATCTTGGCTGCTACGGCCATATTTCGGAGCTGCGACGCTCTTTCGTCGCGCCGTTTGCCGAAGACATGATGGTGCCGCTCGAAGATCTCGTAGAACTGGAAAAGATCGAGGATCGTGACGAGCGGCTTGCAGCCCTGGATGCTTTCCTGTTCGATACCGGCGAGGCGCTGATGGCCCTGCCGCAGATCCGGATCAGCGACGATCAGGCCCATCGGTTGCGGATGGGCAATCCGATTATCCTGCGGGGCCGGGATGCGCCGGTAGCCGAACCGGAAGCAGTGGCACTGGCCGGTGGCAAGCTGGTGGCAATCGGCGAGATCGGCGAGGGCGAGTTTCGCCCGAAGCGGGTTTTCGCCTGAAATTCAGCTTTTCCGTTCGTCGTTGGACGGGAAAGCCCCTTGCTTGCGGCGCGGTCAGGTGGCTGAGCGCGCCTCTTCCCTTGGCTGCGGGAATAGTATATAGGCGGCCCCAGCATTGCAGAACTATGCGTGCATTCATGGCCTCCGCTGGACGACATCCCGGCCGCAGGCGACCTAATCCTCCCTTTTAAGA
The DNA here is from genome assembly GCF_021559775.1 of Gillisella vitis. GTDB lineage: Bacteria > Pseudomonadota > Alphaproteobacteria > Rhizobiales > Rhizobiaceae > Allorhizobium > Allorhizobium ampelinum. The sequence continues at coordinate 3,572,364 of NZ_CP056047.1, forward strand.
AAGGACATACGATGTCGATTACCGCAGAGCGCAAGTCAGCACTCATCAAGGAATACGCAACCAACGAAGGTGACACTGGTTCGCCGGAAGTCCAGGTTGCTATCCTGACCGAGCGGATCACCAACCTGACCGAGCACTTCAAGGGCCACAAGAAGGACAACCACTCCCGTCGTGGCCTTCTGACGCTGGTATCCACCCGCCGTTCGCTTCTTGATTATCTGAAGAAGAAGGACGAAGGCCGTTACAGCAAGCTGATTGCGAGCCTCGGCATTCGCCGCTAAAGACTGGACCGGCGGGCTTCCGATAAGGAAGGACCCGCCGGTACTTTTTCCGGGGCGCTGAAAAGGCTCCGGCTTGAAAGGTTTGCGCGGCAATTTTGCCCGCTGACAGACTGAATGAAACCTGGGTTATATGGATCCGGGACAAGCCATGCGATGCATGGAGATGTTGCAACTTGCCATGGGCTTTGAAAAGCGCAAGGCGTTGCAAACCAGGCAGTCCGGATGGGCCGGTACTGCCGACGACAACCGATGGCCTGTCATGGGGCAGGATTGTTGGATGCTTCAGCCGAAAGGCGCCGGATGGTCCGCATGGATCGATAGAAGCCTCCCGCTGTCTTGCCCGTGATGGTTCAGCACGATGCGTCTGACTGCGGCTTTGATGTCTTTGGCAGAAAAGCCGCCAGCGCATATGAAGGACAAGATATGTTTAATGTTCACAGCGTTGAAATCGAGTGGGCCGGCCGGCCGCTGAAGCTGGAAACCGGCAAGATCGCCCGTCAGGCTGACGGCGCCGTTCTCGCCAGCTACGGCGAAACCGTTGTTCTGGCCACCGTCGTTTCCGCCAAGTCGCCGAAGCCGGGTCAGGATTTCTTCCCGCTCACCGTCAACTACCAGGAAAAGACCTATGCCGCCGGTAAAATCCCGGGTGGCTATTTCAAGCGCGAAGGCCGTCCGAGCGAAAAGGAAACCCTGGTTTCCCGCCTGATCGACCGCCCGATCCGCCCGCTCTTCCCAGAAGGCTACAAGAACGACACCCAGGTCGTCGTGACCGTTATTCAACACGACCTTGAAAACGATCCGGACGTTCTGTCGATGGTTGCCGCTTCTGCTGCCCTGACACTGTCTGGCGTACCGTTCATGGGCCCGGTCGGCGGCGCACGCGTCGGCTATATCAATGGCGAATACGTCCTCAACCCGCATCTCGACGAGATGGATGAGTCCGTTCTCGACCTCGTGGTTGCCGGTACGCAGGACGCCGTGCTGATGGTTGAATCCGAAGCCAAGGAACTGAACGAAGACGTCATGCTCGGCGCCGTGATGTTCGGTCACCGTGGCTTCCAGCCGGTCATCGACGCGATCATCAAGCTCGCCGAAGTGGCTGCCAAGGAGCCGCGCGAATTCGAACCGGAAGATCATTCCGCTCTCGAAGCCGAAATGCTCTCGATTGCCGAAGCCGAACTGCGCGACGCCTACAAGATCACCCAGAAGGCTGATCGTTATGCTGCCGTCGATGCCGTAAAGGCCAAGGTCAAGGCACACTTCTTTCCAGAGGGTGCAGAACCAAAATACACTAACGAAGTGATCGGCGCGGTGTTCAAGCACCTGCAAGCCAAGATCGTTCGCTGGAACATTCTCGACACCAAGAGCCGTATCGATGGCCGTGACCTCGAAACGGTTCGTGCGATTGTCTCGGAAGTCGGCATCCTGCCGCGTACGCACGGTTCGGCGCTGTTTACCCGTGGCGAAACCCAGGCGATCGTGGTTGCCACGCTCGGCACCGGTGAAGATGAGCAGTATGTTGACAGCCTGACGGGCATGTACAAGGAACGTTTCCTTCTGCATTACAACTTCCCTCCTTATTCGGTTGGTGAAACTGGCCGCATGGGCTCCCCGGGCCGCCGCGAAATCGGCCATGGCAAGCTGGCATGGCGCGCCATTCGCCCGATGCTGCCTTCGCCTGAACAGTTCCCCTACACGCTGCGTGTCGTCTCCGAGATCACCGAATCGAACGGCTCGTCCTCGATGGCAACCGTTTGCGGCACCTCGCTGGCGCTGATGGATGCGGGCGTTCCGCTGGCCAAGCCGGTTGCTGGTATCGCCATGGGCCTGATCCTGGAAGGCGAGCGTTTTGCCGTTCTCTCCGACATTCTCGGCGATGAAGACCATCTCGGTGATATGGACTTCAAGGTGGCTGGTACGGAAGCCGGTATCACCTCGTTGCAGATGGACATCAAGATCGCCGGTATTACCGAAGAGATCATGAAGGTTGCCTTGGCGCAGGCCCAGAATGGCCGCAAGCACATTCTCGGCGAAATGGCCAATGCCATCACTGAAGGTCGCTCGCAGCTTGGCGAATTCGCACCGCGCATCGAAGTCATGACCATCCCGGTCGATAAGATCCGTGAAGTCATCGGTTCCGGCGGCAAGGTTATCCGCGAAATCGTTGAAAAGACCGGTGCCAAGATCAACATCGAAGACGATGGTACGATCAAGATCGCGTCTGCTTCCGGTAAGGAAATCGAAGCCGCCCGCAAGTGGATTCATTCGATTGTTGCCGAGCCTGAAATCGGTGTTGTCTATGAAGGCACGGTCGTCAAGACCGCTGACTTCGGTGCTTTCGTCAATTTCTTCGGTTCGCGTGACGGCCTCGTCCATATCAGCCAGCTGGCTGTGGACCGCGTTGCCAAGACCCAGGATGTGGTCAAGGAAGGCGACAAGGTTTGGGTCAAGCTGATGGGCTTTGACGAGCGCGGCAAGGTTCGCCTGTCCATGAAGGTTGTCGATCAGGCAACCGGCAAGGAAATCGTTGGCGACAAGAAGGCCGAAGGCGACGCTGCCGCTGAATAAGCGGGGTTGATCCTATGACAAGGCGCGGGAGATTTTCCGCGCCTTTTTTTATCCGGGAGTTTGTCAGGGAAACGTGAAAACCGGTTCTCTCAAGACAAACGAAAACAAGAGAAAATAGAGACTGTCTGTTTCGCCATGAAACCGACAGAGTCTAATCACGAGATTGCCGAGCCATGAGCCGCGAAACACTGAAGACCATTTTCCATCCCTTTGTCACCGAAGCTGTTGCTCTTCCAGGTGAAGACGAACGCTTCCTGTTTCTCGGTGCTGAGGCCGGTTTCGTGAAGCCGGAAGGCTTTGGTGCCGAATTGACGGTGGTCCAAGGTTTCCGCCCCGATTTTCGCCGCCTGGAGGCAGCCCGTCAGACGCCGGTTGCTGTTGTCGCAGGTGAGGATTATGACGGCGCGCTGGTTTTGGCTGGCAAGCACAAGGGTCTCAACGAAAACCGCGTCGCCGAAGCGCTGGCGCGTGTCCGGGCCGGTGGCGTCATCATTGTGGCTGGTGCCAAGGAAGATGGGATTCAGCCGCTGCGCAAGCAGATAGACCGTCTTGGCCTTGAGCCGCAATCGCTGCCAAAATATCACGGCATTGCCGTGTGGTTCACCGTGCCGGAGGATAAGGCTGCGGCGATTGCCGCGCTCGCTTCCAAGCCGGTCATGGTCGAAGGCCGGTTTGAAACCTTTGCCGGACAGTTTTCCCATATGCATGCCGATCCAGGTTCTGAATTGCTTGTCAGCCGGTTACCGGACAATTTTGATGGCAATGCCGCCGATTTCGGTGCTGGTTGGGGCTATCTTTCGGTGATGCTGGCCGAGAAGGCGCGGCGCACCAACCGGATAGACCTGTTTGAGGCCAATTACGATTCGCTGGAACAGGCCAAGAAGAATCTAGCCCGTAACTGCCCTCAGCTGACGGCACGGTTCTTCTGGCAGGATCTGGGTACTGAACCGCCCAAGGAAAAATACGATTTGGTCATCATGAATCCTCCTTTCCATGAGGGTCATGCGACGGAGCCATCGATTGGCGAGGCAATGATCAAAGCGGCGGCGGATGCTTTGCGCGGTGGCGGAGATCTGCTGATGGTGGCCAATCGCGGCCTCGCCTATGAGCCTGTTCTGGGGGCCAATTTTCGTCAACATGGCGAGACCTGCCGCAATGCACGCTACAAGGTGCTGTGGGCGAAGAAATAAGCCGAACGATTACAAAAAAAGGCGCCGGGAGAGATCCTGGCGCCTTTTTTGTTCAATAGTCATTATACTCTATTCAGCGTCGTTGCTGCGCAGCACGCCCAGAGCTGGCAGTGACGTGATATTATAGCCACCATCGACGTAATGGATTTCGCCCGTCACACATCTGGACAGATCCGACAGCAGATAGAGAGCCGACCCGCCGATATCCTCGATGGTGGGTGTGCGGCGCAGCGGCGCATTCTTCTGGTTCCAGCTGAAGATGGCCCTTGCATCGGAAATGCCTGCACCGGCAAGTGTGCGGACCGGGCCAGCCGAAAGGGCGTTGACGCGAATGCCGCGCGGGCCGTAATCGCTGGCCAGATAGCGCATCGAGGATTCCAGCGCTGCCTTGGCAACGCCCATGACGTTGTAATTGGGAATGACCCGCGTGGAGCCGCCATAGGTGAGCGTCAGCAGCGATCCGCCGTCTGGCATAAGGTCGGCTGCACGCCGGGCGATTTCCGTGAAGGAGAAGCAGGAGATCACCATGGTGCGGGTGAAATTTTCCCTCGATGTGTCGGCATAGAGGCCTTTCAGCTCGTTCTTGTCGGAAAAGCCTATAGCATGAACGACAAAATCAAGCTTGCCCCAGCGCTCTTTAAGCGCGGCGAAGGTCGCATCAACAGAGGCAAGGTCCTCGACATCACACGGCAGAACAAAATCCGAGCCGAGCTGGGCGGCCAGCGGCTTGACGCGCTTGCCAAGCGCTTCGCCCTGATAGGTGAAAGCCAGCTCGGCACCAGCAGAGGCCAATGCCTGGGAAATGCCCCAGGCAATCGAATGATTGTTCGCGACGCCCATGATGAGCCCGCGTTTACCTTGCATGGAAGCGATCATCGCTGTCATCCGTTATGACGCTGGAACACCAGCGTCGCATTCGTTCCACCAAAACCAAAGGAATTGGACAGCACTGTGTCGATCTTGGCATTGTCGATCCGTTTGCGCACGACCGGCACGCCTTCGAATTCTGGATCGAGTTCGGTAATATGGGCGCTTTCGCCAATAAAGCCTTCCTGCATCATCAGCAGGCCGTAGATCGATTCCTGTACGCCTGCCGCTCCCAGCGAATGGCCGGTCAGCGACTTGGTGGACTGGATCGGTGGGATTTTGTCGCCAAAGACGCTGCGGATCGCGCCGATTTCCTTGCTGTCGCCCACCGGTGTCGATGTGCCGTGGGTATTGATGTAATCCACGTCGCCTTTAACGGTTGAGAGCGCCTGGCGCATGCAGCGGATGGCGCCCTCGCCAGACGGAGCGACCATGTCGTAACCGTCCGAGGTCGCGCCATAGCCGGTGAGTTCGGCATAAATCTTGGCGCCACGCGCCTTGGCGTGTTCCAGTTCTTCCAGAACCAGCACACCGGCGCCGCCAGCGATGACGAAGCCGTCGCGGTTGGTGTCATAGGCACGCGAAGCCAGAGCTGGCGTCTCGTTGTATTTGGTAGACATTGCGCCCATGGCATCGAACAGGTCGGACATCGACCAATCGAGATCCTCATGACCACCTGCGAACATGATGTCCTGCTTGCCCCATTGAATCATTTCAGCGGCATTGCCGATGCAATGGGCCGAGGTCGAGCAGGCCGACGAGATCGAGTAGTTGACGCCGTGGATCTTGAACCAGGTGGCAAGCGTCGCAGATGCCGTCGATGACATGGCTTTCGGCACGGCGAACGGCCCGATGCGCTTCGGGCTTTTGTTCTGGCGGGTAATATCGGCCGCCTCGACGATCTGCCGGGTCGAAGGACCACCCGAGCCCATGATGATGCCGGTGCGCTCGTTGGCGGAATAATCCTTTTCCTCCAGGCCCGAATCGGCAATCGCCTGTTTCATCGCCACATGGTTCCAGGCGCCGCCCTGTGACAGGAAGCGCATGGCACGACGGTCGACAAGGTCGGTCGTGTCCAGTGAAGGTTGACCCCAGACCTGGCATTTGAAGCCATGCTCGGCAAAATCGGGAGAAAAGGAAATGCCGGACCTGGCGTCGCGGAGAGATGCTGTGACTTCCGCGGCATTGTTGCCGATAGAGGACACAATGCCCAGACCCGTAACTACTACCCGTCTCATGTAATCGACCTTTTGCTTGATGGGGGTGATGCGCTCAGTCGGCCTTTTCCTTGAAAAGCCCGACACGCAGATCAGTTGCCTTGTAGATGACCTCGCCATCGGCCTTCATCCAGCCGTCGGCAATGCCCAGCACCAGACGTCCGCGCATGACGCGCTTGAAGTCGATGCCATATTCCACCAGCTTGGTGGAGGGCGTAACCATGCCGGTGAATTTCACTTCGCCTGTCGAGATCGCCCGGCCCTTGCCGGGTTCGCCCAGCCAGCCGAGGTAAAAGCCGGTCAATTGCCACATGGCATCCAGGCCAAGGCATCCCGGCATGACCGGATCGCCCTGGAAATGGCAGGGGAAGAACCAGAGATCGGAGGTGATGTCAAACTCGGCGCGGATATAGCCCTTGTCATGTGGGCCGCCGGTTTCCGAAATATCGGTGATGCGATTGAACATCAGCATAGGCGGCAGCGGCAATTGCGCATTGCCCTGGCCGAACAGTTCACCTCGACCGCAGGCGAGAATCTCGTCGTAATTATAGCTTGTCTGTTTTTCGTTCATCGGTCTTTCAATTCCCCCCTTCAGGCGTTCCGCTTAGGAGACTTAAAGCAAGATGGCGACGAATTGAAGCCGATGCCAATTCATTCCAACGCTTTACGCAGTGTCGTATGGCCTCTGTCCTGGCCGCTTTCCGCCGACCGAATACAGGAAGCGTCCATACTCCACCAGTGCTAAAATCGGTCAACCGCCTCAATATAAGGGCTTTCACTGGATTTACCCGCCGTCAAACTATTGAAAGCGGGCCCGTCAGCAGGTATATCAGTACGATGACAGTGAGATTTCAAGGGACAATGCGGAGATCGCCGGCATGATGGCGCAAGCCTCTAGGGACGTGGAAGCAAAACTGCGTCGGTCGGGCCTCAGGCCGACACGGCAGAGGGTTGCCTTGGCTTCGCTGTTGTTTGCCAAGGGAGACCGGCATCTGACTGTCGAGGAACTGCACGAAGAAGCGGTTGCCGCCGACGTGCCTGTGTCCCTCGCCACGGTCTACAATACGCTTCATCAGTTTACCGAGGCCGGTATGATCCGGGTTTTGGCTGTTGAGAGCAACAAGACCTATTTCGATACCAATGTGTCGGACCACCACCACTTTTTTGTGGAGGGCCGCAACGAGGTTCTGGATATTCCAGTCAGCAATATCGAAATCGGCAACTTGCCTGCGCCGCCCGAAGGCATGGAAATTTCTCATGTCGACGTGGTGATCCGGCTGCGTCCCAAGGCCTGATCTCCAAGACTGCCATCCCAAGATTGTATGGCAGATCATCATCTGCCCCAGGCTTTAATCCGTTTCACATCACGTCATCGGGATGGCGTCCAGCCTGGTGGCCGTATCTTGGAAATGTCCAGCCGAAATACAGCGCGCCGCCACGCACCAGAAAGGCTGCCAGCATCCCACCTGCGCAAGCCCAGTATAATGGCACGGCCATCATGAAGGCCCCGGTAAATACACAGGCGCCGATCAAGGCTGCGGTGATGTAAATTTCCGGTCGCAGCAACACTGAAGGCTCATTGGCCAGCAAATCACGCAGCACGCCGCCCAAGGTGGCCGTCATCATGCCCGTGACGACGGCGATGGTGGGCGAGCCGGTCGCCGCCATCCCCTTAGCCGCTCCCATCACGCAATAGGCGGAAAGCCCGATAGCATCCAGCCAGATCAGCAGCTTGTAGCGCGATTCCACCAGATGCGCGGTGAAGAACACCAGCACGCCAACAGCGCAGCAGATCAGAATATAGCTTGGGTTGACCACCCAGAACACCGGCAGGCGTCCAAGAATGATATCGCGCACCGTGCCGCCGCCTGTGCCAGTCACCGTGGCAAAAAACAGGAAGCCGATCAGATCCAGCTGTTTGCGTGAGGCGGCCAAAGCTCCGGTGGCGGCAAACAGCGCAACGCCTGCATAATCCAGATAAAGAAGAAGCGACATAGTGGCCCTGACGTTGCGATGATCTGCCGATGAATGGACGCGAAATGTGCGGCGCTGGGGTGGATGCGGACTATTTTACAATATCATGCGTTACCCAAGGCATAAGGATTGCGGTTTCAATAAGTGTCGCCCTTGCCTGCGCCAACCAATCACCGCCAACCTGGCCGTCGCAAACAAGATTGATGGCAAGGGCGGCGCAAGCTGATTGCGCTATCGGGATCTTTGGCAGTGCGGATGGTCCGTAATGCGCTAGATTTTCGTTCTCGCCATAGGGCTGCAATCCTATCGAAGGTTCATGCCGTGAAATTGCTTCTTCGCCTGCTCCTGTGCCTGTTGTTGCCCCTGTCTGCCTCGGTCGCCCTGGCGCAACAGCAATTGGTCAGTGACCCGGAAATCTATGAGAAGGATCATTTCCGTAAGGTCTGCACGAAAGCTGAGTTCGATGACAACTACGTCACCCGGTTGGATATCAACAATGACGGCATTGTCGATGCAATCGTCAACGAAGCCGCGCTGACCTGCGATGGCAAGCGCGGTCCTGACTGCGATGCCGAAGGCTGCCCCTATAATTTCTATGTGCAGGTCAAGGAAGGCGGCTATCTGATGATCGCCACCGCCAAGATCTTTGGCTATGACTTCATCCAGCGTTACGGCAACAAGGTTTTCGTGCTGAAAATGCCGCCGCATTTCTGCGACCGCACCGATGGTCCGCAATGCGAAATGACGGTGCGGGTGCGCGGCGTGATGTTCGTGACGATCGTCAAGAAATAGTCTGAAACAGCGACAGCACGGTGGATTTGGCAGAGTGCATCATGCTGTCGCAACGTTTGTCTGAGCGCGGTTGCGCTTGGGCTACGCCTTCGCCATGGATTGCGCACGCATACGATCGTACTCGTCCTTGGTGATCGGCTTTGCCGTTTTGTTGCCGAGCTCATCGATACTGATTCGGTAGGTTTCCCGGGCCGAGAGTGCGGCCAGCGCTGAAATCACGGTAATGGCCAGCGTCCAGCAGCCGATGACGATGGGGATATTCAGCGAGCCGGGCGGTGCAACGGCTGTGAACAGGGCAGGGAACAGGGCCGTGATTGCCGTGCCGACATTCTGCGCGATGGCCATTGAGGAGACGCGGATGCGGCTCTGGAACAATTCCGGATAGAAGGACGGGAAAACGGCATTATATCCCTGATAAATCACGCCCCACATCAACAGGGACATCACTATGGCCATCGGGACATTGTGAATGCTGATCGCATAGAGATAGCCAAACGACAAAGCGCCAGACAGCAATGATCCGATGATGATCGGTGGTTTGCGGCCAATACGGTCGGAAAGTCCGCCGATCAAGGGAATGACCAGAACGGCAACAATATTGCCGAGAACCGGAATCCACAGATAGACGTCCTTGCTGAAGCCGATACCGTATGCTGGCTGCACCGCATAGGCTGCGCCGAACACTGTTGTCACGGTTGGAATGACGTTCATAAGCGACATGCACATGACGCGGATGATATCGGCCCAACCATGACGGAAGGCCTCGACGATGGGCGCTTTCGAGACCGCGCCACTTTCGCTGGCGTTGACGAAGGTTGGTGTTTCCTCAACCAGACGGCGGATGACAAAGCCGACGATTACCACGAAGATCGACAGCAGAAAGGGAATACGCCAGCCCCAGCTGTTGAATGCTGCCGGTTCCATATAATGGGCGAGCGGCAGAAACACGGCGGCAGCCAGAATTTGTCCGGCCTGGACGCCCTGAAGTGCGAAGGAGGCGAAAAATCCCCGTCGACCGGTTGGCGCATGTTCCAGAATCATCGATGAGGCGCCGGAGATTTCTCCCGCAACCGCAAATCCCTGGATCAGGCGAAGAACGACCAGAAAAATCGGAGCCCAGATGCCGATTTGCGCATACGTGGGCAACAGGCCGACCATCAGTGTCGAAAAGCCCATGAGAAACAGGCAGGTCAGCATCATTTTCTTGCGACCGTAAACGTCGCCCATATGCCCCAGAACAAACGCGCCGATTGGGCGGCTGACATAGCCCACGCCGTAGGTTGTCAATGATGCGACAATCGCTGTCGTCGGATCTACAGATGGAAAAAACAGCTGAGGAAAGACCAGTGCCGCGGCTGTGGCGTAAATGAAGAAATCATAATATTCCAGCGCGGAGCCAATCCAGCCGCTGGCAGTGGCGACACGAGATTGTCTGTGTGCCTTTTCACGATCAAAGGACATGGATATTCCCTCCCAACAAGCATTTCATCAGTGGGAAGAGGAACAGCCACATTGCCAACCCTCCGGTGACAATTCAATGAACGCAATTTTACCCACCAATGATAGTAGATTTACTTACTACAACCAAAAAACCGTTCGACCATAATAAGGTCAACGCCGATGTACAACCCAAAAGCACCAATGTGTTTCAGGCCAATGATGGAGCATCAAGCCGAATGTGTAATTCTACGGGGCCTGGTTGATCTTGACTTTGAATGGGTGAACTGGACGCTCGGATTATTGCTTTTGCCGAATCCCCGTTGGCAGAATGGATAATCGTTAACAAGCGCTCTGATGGAGAAAGCGTCAATTTCAGAAAATTCGATTCGCTGAATATTCATAGCGAGACTGTCTCACGATACAGATCGCAAAATAGACAAACATATACATAAAGGAGATTTGGTGGAGCTAAGCGGGATCGAACCGCTGACCTCTTGCATGCCATGCAAGCGCTCTCCCAGCTGAGCTATAGCCCCATAAGGGTCCGGCATTTGCCGGGTCCGGGAACCGTGTGAAGCAGTGCTTCGTTCGGTGTGGCGGCTTCATACGTGCTGCTTTTGCACATGACAAGCCAAAAAATGCGCCCCCGGATGTTTTTTTATCATCCGGGCGCGCAGAGCTGTTGAATCAGACTTCGTCGTCGTCGCCGGTCACGCCGATAATGCCGGACATGTCGTCGTCTTCGTCGTCTTCATCGGCTTCCAGGAAGGTGTCGTCATCGTCATCGCCGATTTCGACATCGTCATCGCCAATGTCAGGAATGTCGTCGCCACCGGCTGCATCGTCCGCGTCTTCCAGCGAAACCAACTCGACATCGGTGTTCTCGGTATCGACTTCCGCGACCTCTTCCTCTTCAGCCTTTTCCATGATGGCGGCTACCGAGGTCTCTTCAAAGTAAGAGAGCGGCCAGGATTTCTTCGTATAGGGGGATACGACCGGATCATTGTTCAGATCGTAGAATTTCTTGCCGGTGTCGGGGCAAGTGCGTTTGGTTCCAAGTTCTGCATTCGCCACTGTCAAAGCCTCATGAAATCGTTGGAAAAGAGGGCATGCGCCGAGGACCCGGGCCCGAAGGCCGGTCCAACTATCGTCGGTCCCTTAATCGTTGTGCCGGCTTCTGTCAAAGGCAAACTGGCTGTTCGATCCGCAGCTTTGCCGCTTTCGCCCCGGTAAAGACTGGTCAGAGGGAGGAATGTCGAGCGATGGAGCGGGGATGACCTTGAGCATCTGGTGTGCTACGGGGCCGTGCAACACGAGGTATGCAGACAGGAAGAGGATGGCCGTTTGACTGAGGTGACGGAAAACACGTTTGTAATCGCCATCGACGGTCCTGCGGCTGCCGGCAAGGGAACGCTGTCACGCCGGATCGCCGACAGTTACGGCTTTCATCATCTGGACACGGGGCTGACCTACCGCGCCACAGCCAAGGCGCTTTTGGAAAAAAGCCTGCCGCTCGATAATGAGGCCGTGGCCGAGCAGGTGGCGCTGGGGCTCGATCTTTCCGGTCTGGACCGGGAGGTTCTGGCCAAGCACGATATCGGTGAGGCGGCGTCGAAAATCGCCGTCATGCCCGCGGTGCGTCGCGCTCTGGTCGAGGCGCAGCGACGGTTTTCGCTGAAAGCCCCCGGTGCGGTGCTGGACGGACGCGATATCGGCACCGTTGTCTGCCCGGATGCGGCGGTTAAGCTCTATGTCACGGCCTCTCCGGAGGTGCGCGCCCGGCGTCGCTTTGACGAGATTGTCGCTCATGGTGGCGTGGCTGATTATCCCGCGGTTTTTGAGGATGTGAAGCGGCGCGACGACCGCGACATGGGCCGTGCCGACAGTCCGTTGAAACCTGCTGAAGACGCGCACTTGCTAGATACGTCCGAAATGAGTATAGAGGCGGCGTTTCAGGCCGCGCGTTCCTTGATCGATGCGGCATTGAAAAACAATTAGCATGCATTCAGCAGGCAGGACCGACGACCGGTTTTGTCTGGACCAGCCGAAACCAGCGTCCTTGCGCCGGGTTGTCCTTTTATAAGGGCGGACGCGGGATCGGCCGTTATCAACACCAACCCACCGGCGCACTGCGCATTCCCAAGGGGATGCGATTAGGAGATTTCATGTCTGTTTCTACCCCGACACGGGACGATTTCGCGGCCCTGCTGGAAGAATCCTTCGCAAAGACCGATCTGGCCGAAGGCTATGTTGCCAAGGGCATCGTTACGGCCATCGAGAAGGACGTCGCTATCGTTGACGTCGGCCTCAAGGTCGAAGGCCGCGTTCCGCTGAAGGAATTTGGCGCTCGCGCCAAGGACGGCCAGCTGAAAGTTGGTGACGAAGTTGAAGTTTATGTCGAGCGCATTGAAAACGCGCTGGGCGAAGCTGTTCTGTCGCGCGAAAAGGCCCGTCGCGAAGAAAGCTGGATCAAGCTCGAAGCCAAGTTCGAAGCTGGCGAGCGCGTCGAAGGCGTTATCTTCAACCAGGTCAAGGGTGGCTTCACCGTCGATCTGGACGGTGCCGTTGCCTTCCTGCCGCGCTCTCAGGTGGATATCCGCCCGATCCGCGACGTGACCCCGCTGATGCACAACCCGCAGCCCTTCGAAATCCTCAAGATGGACAAGCGTCGCGGCAACATCGTGGTTTCGCGCCGTACGGTTCTGGAAGAGTCCCGCGCCGAGCAGCGTTCTGAAATCGTCCAGAACCTCGAAGAAGGCCAGGTTGTTGAAGGCGTCGTCAAGAACATCACCGATTACGGTGCGTTCGTTGACCTCGGCGGCATCGACGGCCTGCTGCATGTCACCGACATGGCATGGCGTCGTGTGAACCATCCTTCGGAAATCCTGTCCATCGGCCAGTCGGTCAAGGTTCAGATCATCCGTATCAACCAGGAAACCCACCGCATCTCGCTCGGCATGAAGCAGCTCGAGTCTGATCCTTGGGATGGCATTGCTGCCAAGTACCCGGTTGGCAAGAAGATCTCCGGTACCGTGACCAACATCACCGATTACGGTGCATTCGTTGAGCTGGAGCCGGGCATTGAAGGCCTGATCCACATTTCCGAAATGTCCTGGACCAAGAAGAACGTACACCCCGGCAAGATCCTGTCCACAAGCCAGGAAGTTGACGTGGTTGTTCTCGAAGTCGATCCGTCCAAGCGTCGTATCTCGCTTGGCCTGAAGCAGACCCTCGAAAACCCATGGCAGGCATTTGCCTACAGCCATCCGGCTGGCGCTGAAGTCGAAGGCGAAGTCAAGAACAAGACCGAATTCGGCCTGTTCATCGGCCTCGAAGGCGACGTTGACGGCATGGTTCACCTGTCGGATCTCGACTGGAACCGTCCAGGTGAGCAGGTTATCGAAGAATACAACAAGGGCGACGTCGTTCGCGCCGTTGTTCTCGATGTGGATGTCGAAAAGGAGCGTATCTCGCTCGGCATCAAGCAGCTCGGCAAGGACGCGGTTGGTGATGCCGCCGCTTCCGGCGATCTGCGCAAGAATGCTGTTGTTTCCTGCGAAGTGATCGCGGTCAATGACGGTGGCGTCGAAGTCAAGCTCGTCAACCATGAAGACATCGTGTCCTTCATCCGCCGCGCCGACCTCGCTCGTGACCGTGACGACCAGCGCCCTGAGCGTTTCTCCGTTGGCCAGGTTTTTGACGCTCGCGTCACCAACTTCTCCAAGAAGGATCGCAAGGTCATGCTGTCGATCAAGGCGCTGGAAATCGCTGAAGAGAAGGAAGCCGTTGCTCAGTTCGGTTCGTCCGATAGTGGCGCTTCGCTCGGCGACATCCTGGGCGCAGCCCTGAAGAACCGCAGCAACGATTAATCGTCGCGGTTTAGAAAATTAAAAACCCGCCGGGCAGCGATGTCCGGCGGGTTTTTCTTTGGCTTGATGGTTGCGGGCGTGATGATTGCCGAAAACGGCTCTTGCCGCCCATCGAGCAATGCTCTAAATTTAGAATTATTCTAAATTGGAGAGCGGCCATCATGTTTCGCACCTTATTCGCCTCTGCGAAGCGGCGTCTGGATAGTCTGAACGAACAGGAAGTTCTTGCGCTGGCGATTTCGTCTGAGGAAGACGATGCGCGGATCTATCTGGCCTATGCGGAGCGGTTGAAAGAGCAATATCCCCAATCCGCCAAGGTTTTCCAGGATATGGCGGAGGTGGAGCACGCTCACCGGAACATGCTGATCGACATGCACCGCCAGCGGTTTGGCGAGCACATTCCTCTGATCCGCCGGGAACATGTCCAGGGTTTCATGGCGCGCAAGCCCGATTGGCTTCAGGCCCAGCTTTCCGTCGATCAGGTGCGCGAAGAGGCGGAAGCCATGGAGCGTTCTGCTTATAATTTTTATGTCGAGGCCCAGAAACATGTCTCGGACGCCCGCACAAGAGCGCTTCTCGGCGATCTGGCGATGGCGGAGCAGGGTCACGAGGATGTGGCCCATATGCTGGGCGAAAAGCATCGGCCGGAGGACGTCCAGAAGCTGGAACAGGAAACCGCCAAGCGGCAGTTCGTTCTCACCTATGTGCAGCCGGGCCTCGCCGGATTGATGGATGGTTCGGTTTCGACGCTCGCGCCGATCTTTGCGGCAGCCTTTGCTACCGGCGATACCTGGCAAACCTTTTTGGTCGGCCTCTCGGCCTCGGTGGGGGCGGGTATTTCCATGGGCTTCACAGAAGCCTCTCATGACGACGGCAAGATTTCCGGCCGAGGTTCACCGATCAAGCGCGGCCTGGCCTGCGGCATCATGACAGCGTTGGGTGGCCTTGGCCATGCGCTGCCTTATCTCATTCCGCATTTCTGGACGGCGACAGCGACGGCGGGTGTGGTGGTGTTCATCGAATTATGGGCCATCGCCTTCATCCAGAATAAATATATGGAAACGCCGTTCTGGCGTGCGGCCATGCAGGTGGTGCTAGGCGGTTCGTTGGTTCTGGCCGCCGGTATCCTGATCGGCAATGGTTGAAATAGTCCATGAAAAAGGCCTGGAGCGTTTCCGCATCCAGGCCTTTTACCGATTGTCTGTTACCCTATTTCAACGCCGCGACCGGAACATCCTTGCCACTTTCAATCGTGACCCAACGACCGGTATCGAAGCTCGCCTGCCGTTTCAGATAGGTGTAGGAGGTTTGGCTCCAGAGTTTGACGTCATCAACCAGATTATCGAGAATATAGTCGCCTGCGGATGTGCGCAGCGTCAGTACCGCATGGCCTTCGCCATCGGCTTTGCGCACGACGGTAATTAAAAGATCCGCTTCAGAAAATCCGGCCTGGAGAAGGCGCTTGCGCTTCAAGAGAACGAAATCTTCGCAATCGCCGGCGTCAACGGGGTATTCCCACCATTCCTCGCGGCCATAGACGTCCATATCGGTCATCGGAGTGATGGATTTGTTCACATCCATGTTGACGGCGTGAACAATATCCCAACCGTGTTCCGTAACCTGGCGGGCAGGGGCGGGCTTGCTGCGCACTTGGCATTCGGCCTTGTAGCGCAAGCAAAATTCATAATGACCAATGGGCTGCGAGGTGATGCCACCGGTAACCATCGAGGCTGGAACAGCCGATGTCATATCCGCAGCCGCATTGCCCGCGAAAAACAGCGGAAGTGCCAGAAATGCTGCCAGAGCTGAAAGCCTGAAGGTCATGAGACGTCCCTTGAATTCTTAACAAAGAGTTAAGATTACCAAGGGCAGAGAGTCAATCGTTCCAAGGTCGAGGGGCGGCTCAATTGGCCAATATGGTTAAAATCCGTTAATGAGTGTGAAGTTTTTGTCGCATTTTGCCGAATGGCTCAAGAGGCTTGGGTTTGGCCTCAGCCTTCATGGCCGTGGTTCGATCATGGCGCGAATGGCGTTGCGCATCCGGTCGATGTCCTGCGGACGCGACAGGCGATGATCGCCGTCACGCACCAATGTCAACACAACATCGTCGGCGGGCAGGTGTTCAACCAGTTTCAGCGCATGCTGGTAGGGGACATCAGGATCGGCCATGCCTTGCAGGATATGGACGGGGCAGCCGGTGTCGATCATGCCGGACATCACCCGATTAGCGCGCCCGTCTTCCATGAGCGCACGCGTGAAGATATTCGGCTCCGGGCTATACTCAGAGATTTCCTCGAAATAGCCTTTCTCGGCTAGGTCTTTCCGCTCCCGGTCGCCAAGCAGTGGCTCGATCAAGTCCGACGTTAAGTCGGGCGCTGGTGCGATCAACACCATTCCTGACACCTGGGTCGGATTGTCGTGGCGGGCTTTCAGTTCCTGGATCAGTCGCAATGCAATCCACCCACCCATGGAGGAGCCGACCAAAATGGCCTTTTCCGGTTTGAAGTGATCGAGAACGGCAAGAGCCTCTTCCAGCCAGCGGGAAATAGTGCCGTCGCGAAAGGCCCCACCAGAGGCGCCATGCCCGGAATAATCGAAGCGGATTGCTCCAACTCCAAGAGACGCGGCCAGATCGTCCATTTCCAGTGCCTTGGTGCCCGTCATGTCGGACCGGTAGCCGCCAAGCCAGATGCAGGTGGGCCGTTCGTCTTGCGCTGGCGCCCGTACCAGCGCGGCTATGCTGCGCGCATCGCTTCCCTGTCCCACGGTGATGGCATGGGTTTCTATTGGGCGTCCGACATTGGTCATGATTGTCTCCTGCTTTGGCCTATAAGGTATAAAACAGATTCTTCTCTTCACGACAGCAGGTGATTTTTTTAAAAAACTATGCTATCAACCTCTGAACAGTGGTCCGAGAGCGTGCCCAGCCTTGCAAGGCGGGGCAATCGGGCCTATCTGACGTTCCGAAATCGCCTATATGACTATCCGAAATTATTGAGGAGAATACGACCATTCGCAGACCGTTCAAAGCCGATGCCCCCGTTAAGGACGGGCCGCGCTCCAACCGGGAGATCCGGGTTCCAAAGGTCCAGTTGATTGACGCAGAAGGCCAGAATCTCGGCGCCGTGCCGACGGACCAGGCGCTCCGCATGGCGGAAGAAGCCGGTCTCGATCTGGTCGAAATTTCGCCGAATGCTGAACCGCCCGTTTGCAAGATCCTGGACCTTGGCAAGCTGAAATACGCCAACCAGAAGAAGGCGGCAGAAGCGCGCAAGAAACAGAAAATCGTTGAAGTCAAAGAAATCAAGATGCGCCCGAACATCGACACCCATGACTATGAGGTGAAGATGAAGTCGATGTCGCGGTTCTTTGAAGACGGCGATAAGGTCAAGGTCACCCTGAAGTTCCGTGGCCGCGAAATGGCCCACCAGGAACTGGGCATGAAATTGCTCATGCAGGTGAAGGAAGACACAGTCGAAGTTGCCAAGGTTGAAGCTGAACCCAAGCTCGAAGGTCGTCAGATGATGATGGTGCTGGCCCCTAAATAAGCCAGCGGCGTGTCAGTCGGACCCGCGAGCATCTGCCAGTTTAAAGCGACATGCGTTTTATCGAGCGCAGGTCGCTTTTTTACGTAAAGTATCTTGTCGCCTTCGAAGGCGTAAACCTGACAAAATCCTGACAAGGCCGTCAGCGCGGTGTCAGTGGTCTTTTGGCATTGTCATTTTCAGCAGACGGGATTTACCCCACGTCCCCACAACGTTCCCGGTCTGTTATGTCATCCTATGCCCCTGGGTGACGATCAGGCTCTTAGCCTATTGGAAACTCCGCCGTCTCTAAATGGAACGGCGGAGTTCCTTATTCGGGAGTGTGCAGATTTATGCACTTTTGTGGTCTATCCAAATAAATCATGTCATTTATATTTACGATCAAGGCCCATTGAGAAGTAAAATATAATTTCAGTTGAAATTTTTTGAATTTTGCATCAGAAAAGTTTTGAAAATTCAAAAAATACTGGTGATACATTTGTTTCATTTGTTATTTAACTTTACAGCTATTGGCGGTCTCTATATTCAAATAGCCCTATACGAATCAACCTGAGAATGCCGTCGGATCGCCTTGCGCATCACACGTCGCGTTGACTGGATAATTTATCTGAGGTCCAATGGGATTTTATGACTGAATACAGGCAGTCGAGCGCCGATTAAAGTTTGTCAGCCAGTGTCGCCCTCTGCCTATACCGGAATGGACATGAGAAGCAGCTCAACGGAAGATGGAAAAAAGGAGGTCGCCAGAGCAATCCGGCACCAACTTTTGTGTCTGAGATGGTTTGCGAAAGGCGGGCAAGACGGTTGCCGCGTCTACGGTCGGTGTGTGGCGGCAATCCTGTTTCTTGTATCCCTGTTCTTTACCAGTCTCGTCATGGCCTCTGACAATCGCAGTGGGCCTCCAAGCGGAGGGCCTCCAGGCGGTGGCCCTCCAGGTGGCCCTCCTGGTGGATGGCGAGGCGGCGATCCGCCGAGTGGTGGCCCTCCTAGTTTTTCAGGCTCTCCTGGACCTTTTGGCAGCAGGCCCGGCGGGGGAGGTCCAGGTGGAACTCCGAACGGCTCGTTTACAGATGACGATCCGAGCGTTGTTCGGCCACAGGTGCTGGACGGCGTCAAAAGTGGCCGCTATCGTTCGTTACGAGAGGTGCTTGGCAATCTCAAACTGCCTGAAGGTTCGCGGTTGATCGACGTGGATTTACGCTATCTCTCCAACGGTGATTTTTACTTGCTGACCATAAAGGACATGTCCGGGCGGTTTCGCACCTTGAAAGTGGATGCGCGGACCGGGAAACTGGCACGATAAATCTGACAGCGACTGCCTACACTGTATCGTGCCGAAAAGTGGAAACCGGTTTTTGGACAAGACTATACAAACAAAATCCTATAGCGCCATGCACGATATAATCTTGCGCGGATTGTAACTTCTTTCACGGCGGTCTTTTGGAGAGCATTGAATCTTGCGTATTTTACTGGCTGAAGACGATGCCAATATCGGGCGCCATGTGGCGGAGACGCTGAGAGGCGAGGGCTACGAGGTGACCTTGGTCAACAAGGGGCCGGATGTCTGGGAGGCTGGAGAGGATACCGGCCTCGGCGCCATCATTCTCGACCTCGGTCTGCCCGGGCTGGATGGGCTTTCGATTTTAAGGCGATGGCGCAAGGATAGGATCCAGACACCCGTTCTGGTTCTGACGGCGCGAGGGTCCTGGATGGAAAGGGTCGATGGTTTCGATGCCGGGGCGGATGACTATCTTCCGAAACCGTTCCGCACAGAGGAGTTGTTGGCCCGGCTTCGCGCATTGTTGCGGCGCGCTGGAAAAACCAGCCATACCCTGTTTTCAGCCGGGCGTTTTCAGGTGGATGAGGCCGGTCGGACCGTCACCTTCAATGGTGCCCTGTTGGAGGTCAGCCCGCTGGAGTTTCGATTGATCCAGATTCTCGTCCAAAACAAGGGCCGGGTGTTTTCAGCGTATGAGATCGCCACCCAGATCCAGGGCCGCGATGACGATGCTTCGAAAAATGCAGTCGAAGCCATGGTGGCGCGGATCCGCAAGAAAACGGATGCCAGTGCTATCGAAACACGGCGCGGCTTTGGTTACGTCGTGCCAGACGAAAATTCATGCTGAGATCACTGCGCTTCAGGCTGGCGATCGGCTCCTTCCTGGCAATCGGGCTGGCGCTGATGGTCCTTTGGTTCTCGGTCGGTTACTTGTTCATCAACTATGTCGGTCAGCAATTCAAAACCGAGATGAATGTCACTATCAATATCATTGCCTCCCGCCTCAAGGTGGAAAATGGCAAGATTGATATCGTCTCGCCACCCGCAGATCCGCGCTTTTCCACGGTCAGCGGCGGACGTTACTGGCAAGTATGGACGCCTGATGGCCGCAGCCTGCGGTCGCGGTCGCTCTGGGATGTGGAACTGCCCAGAACTGGATTGCATCAGGAAGGTCCATTCGATTTCAGTCGCGCGCAAGGGCCCGATGGCGAGGATATTTTGCTGCTCCGCAGCGAAATCAAAATTTCGGATGAGGGCATAGACTATCCGGTTATCATCTATGCCGGATTTCCTTTGGCCAATCTGATGGAGCCGCTCGATCAGCATCGGGAGCGCTCGCGTTCCGTCATGCTGATCACTGCCCTGGTTTTGCTGGGTGCGGCGCTGCTCCAGGCCCGGGTGGTATTGCAGCCACTGACACGTGTGCGAAACCAGGTGTCGATGGTCCGGGCCGGTCAGTTGCGGGTCATGGATGACGGCGTGCCGCTTGAAGTGATGCCGCTTGTCGAGGAGATCAATCTCTTGCTCACCGAGCGGCAATACACGATCGAGAAGGCGCGTAGCAGGGCCAGCGACCTGGCGCATGGATTGAAAACACCGCTGACGGTGTTGGCGCAAATGGTGCAGCATCTGCCTTCCGCCGAGCGAGAAGCGGCTTTCGAGCAAATCAACCTGGTGCGTCAGCGAGCCGACCGGCAATTGCAGGCCGCCCGCCTTGGTGTCGAGCAAATGCAGGTCACCGACATGCAAAGCCTGATAGGCAAACTGGTCAAGGTTCTTGACCCGATTGCCCGGGCGCGAGAGCTTGCCTGGGATGTCGAGGTGGAGCAAGGCTTGGCGATTGAGGCCGACGCTGCCGATCTTGCCGAAGCGATCGGCAATATTCTCGACAATGCAACGAAATGGGCCTCCTCGGTCATTCACGTCCGCGCGTTTGGGGATCGGGACATGGCGATGATCGTCATTGGTGATGATGGGCCGGGTGTGCGCCCGCAAGACCGGCAGCAGGTGCTGCGCCGGGGCGAATTTCTGGACGC
This sequence comes from Gillisella vitis, assembly GCF_021559775.1. Classification (GTDB taxonomy): domain Bacteria; phylum Pseudomonadota; class Alphaproteobacteria; order Rhizobiales; family Rhizobiaceae; genus Allorhizobium; species Allorhizobium ampelinum. The sequence goes on from NZ_CP056047.1 coordinate 3,593,422, forward strand.
AGACCAAGGCGGCTCCGGTCTGGGGCTCGCGATCTGCGCTGATATTATGACCGCTTATGGCGGCAATCTCAGCCTGGATCAGGCCGATATTGGCGGCTTGCTCGTCACGCTGCAATTTCCCCGCCACGGTGGCCGTCAGATTCCAGCTCACCCGATCTAACGGTGGGACACTTGGCCTGGATAATTGGCTTATGCCGCCGTTTTTCTGGTGTCGGCAGGCCGCAGAAGCGATTTTTGCCTCGCACACTTGAATCCCGTTGCACTTTACCGGGCCTGCGGTTATAAGCGCCCGTCCGAACGGTCCGGCAGGGCATGCCGTGGCCGTTCTTTATGCTTGAAAACAGGCCTCGTCTGCCTGTTTCGATACAAGAACAATGGAGTAGCAAAATGCCCAAGATGAAGACGAAGTCCTCCGCCAAGAAGCGGTTCAAGATCACTGCCTCCGGCAAGGTCCTGGCTGCTGCCGCTGGCAAGCGTCACGGCATGATCAAGCGGTCCAATAAGTTCATCCGCAATGCACGCGGAACGATGGTACTTGCCGAAGCAGACGGCAAGAAGGTCATCAAGAACTACCTGCCTAACGGTCTCTGAGACCCTTTCGCTTTTTGGATCATTTAAGGAGATCATGACATGTCACGCGTAAAACGCGGCGTTGCCGCTCATGCCAAGCACAAGAAGGTTCTGAAGGCCGCCAAGGGCTTTTACGGCCGCCGCAAGAACACCATCCGCGCTGCAAAGGCTGCGGTGGATCGTTCCAAGCAGTTCGCCTACCGCGACCGCAAGGTCAACAAGCGCAACTTCCGCGCCCTGTGGATTCAGCGTATCAACGCAGCTGTGCGCGAGTCCGGCCTGACCTATGGCCGCTTCATCGATGGCCTGAACAAGGCTGGCATTGAAGTTGACCGTAAGGTTCTGTCCGACATGGCCATCCATGAGCCGGCAGCTTTCGGCGCGCTGGTTGAAGCCTCCAAGAAGGCTCTGTCCTACCTCAAGGACACTGGCACGAAGAACGAGTTTGAGACCGCGGTTAAGTAACCAGCGCGTCCCAAACTGAAATTTGGTTATTGGGAAACCCGCGCTGGGAGAACTGGCGCGGGTTTTTTCATGGTTTAACGCATTTCCGGACGCAAAACCTCTATACACTTTTGCTGGAAATGCTCTGGTGCTGGCGGCCGAACATAGGCAGGAAAGACGACAATGTCCGATCTCGAGAGTTTGAAAACATCCCTTTTAGCCGATATCGCCGCTGCCAGCGACGAGGCTGGCATTGAAGCTGTGCGTCTTGCCGCCATGGGCAAGAAAGGCTCGGTGTCCGAGCTTTTGAAAACGCTGGGCTCGATGACGCCGGAAGAGCGCCAGACCCGTGGGGCCGCGATCAATGCGCTGAAGAATGAGATCACCGAACAGCTCACCGCTAAGAAGACAGAGCTGAAAGACGCCGCCATCAATGCGCGCCTGAAGGCCGAAACGCTGGATGTATCCCTGCCTGTGCGCTCTTCGCCTGCCGAGCGTGGCCGCATTCATCCGATCAGCCAGATTGTCGATGAAATTACCGCCATCTTCGCCGATATGGGCTTTTCCATTGCCGAAGGCCCGGATATCGAGACCGACTATTACAATTTCACGGCGCTGAACTTCCCTGAAGGGCATCCGGCCCGCGAAATGCATGACACGTTCTTCCTGCAACCCGACGCCAATGGCGAGCGCAAAGTGCTGCGCACCCATACATCGCCGGTGCAGGTGCGCACCATGGAAGCGCAAAAGCCGCCGATCCGCATCGTCATCCCGGGCAAGACCTACCGGCAGGATTCCGACGCCACCCATTCGCCGATGTTCCATCAGGTTGAAGGTCTGGTGATCGACAAGACCGCCAATGTCGGCCACCTGCGCTGGATTCTGGAAGAGTTCTGCAAGACCTTCTTTGAAGTCGATAGCGTCACCATGCGCTTTCGCCCATCCTTCTTCCCGTTCACGGAACCATCCTTCGAAGTGGACATCCAGTGCGACCGCTCCAGCGGCCCGATCGTCAAATTCGGCGAGGGCAAGGACTGGATGGAAATCCTCGGCTGCGGCATGGTCCACCCCAACGTGCTGCGCGCCGGTGGCCTCGACCCCGATGAATACCAGGGCTTTGCCTGGGGCATGGGCCTCGACCGCATCGCCATGCTGAAATACGGCATGCCGGACCTGCGCGACTTCTTCAATGCCGACGTCCGCTGGATGAGCCACTACGGTTTTCGTCCATTGGACGTGCCGACATTGTTTGGTGGCTTGAGCGTTTGATGGAGCAAGCCGTCCTCACCGCATCGCTAACGTTAACAAGTGCTGTGATTGGCGGGGCTGTTGTCGCTTGGCTTACACATTTATTGTCTTCCAGAAGAGAGAAGTACAATAAAAGACGTGAGCTGATCGTGAAGTACCTGCTTGAAACGTATGATGCTATTGCTACACCGTCCTTTGTGAGTCCGCAGGACGAAATGCAGGCGATTGAGCGTGCTGTTGATAGAGTTCAGGTTTTCGGTGATCCAGAGCTTTTAAGATTAACGAAGAAATACAGTGATGATCTTAAGGTAGATGGAAGTTCAAATACTACTGAATTGATGAAGTACGTGAGATCTCAAATTCGGCGTGAGCTAGGGCTAACGCCAACTTCTGAAGATTTTACGATCTTGAGATTCCACGAGTTGAGAGAAAAGCAATGAAATTCACACTCTCCTGGTTGAAAGACCATCTGGACACCGATGCCACGCTGGATCAGGTCTGCGAGCGCCTTACCGCCATTGGCCTTGAAGTTGAGGATGTTGATGACAAGGCGGCCTATAAGCCGTTTGTGATTGCCAAGATTTTGAGCGCGGAAAAGCATCCGTCTGCCGATCGTCTGAAAGTTCTCTCTGTCGATGCTGGCGACGGTAAGCCTGTGCAGGTGGTTTGCGGTGCGCCAAATGCGCGGGCGGGTTTGATTGGTGCGTTTGGCCGTCCGGGCATGTATGTGCCGGGGCTGGATGTGACGCTGGCGGTTGGCAATATTCGCGGCGTGGAAAGCCACGGCATGATGTGTTCTGAAAAAGAACTCAACATGTCTGACAATCACGATGGCATTATCGATCTGCCGGATGATGCGCCTGTCGGTACCTCTTTCGCCGCCTATGCAGGCATTGATGATCCGGTCATCGAGATCAATCTGACGCCAAACCGGCCCGATTGCACCAGCATTTTCGGCATTGCCCGTGATTTGGCCGCCTCTGGCCTTGGCACGTTGAAGCAGCCAAAAGCTCCAAGCTTTGCGGTGGAAGGTGAGACCTCGGTTGAGGTCAAGCTGGAGCTGGATGATGCCAAGCTGTGCCCCGGCTTTGCCTATCGCCTCGTGCACGGCGTTAAAAATGGCCCAAGCCCGGTCTGGATGCAAAAGCGGCTGATTGCCATTGGCCTTCGCCCGATCTCGGCGCTGGTGGATGTGACCAATTACATGACCTTTGATCAAGGTCGGCCCATGCATGTGTTCGATGCCGATAAGGTCAAGGGTGTGCTGACCGTGCGCCGCGCCAAGGATGGCGAGGAAATTCTCGCGCTCGACACCCGTACCTATAAGCTAACACCCAACACCGTGGTGATTGCCGATGATAATGGCTTAGAATCCATTGGCGGTATCATGGGCGGCGAGCATTCCGGCTGCGATGAAAACACCAGTAATGTGCTGATTGAATCGGCCCTGTGGGACCCGATCAACATTGCCAAATCGGGCCGTTCGCTCGGCATCATCACCGATGCCCGCTATCGGTTTGAGCGCGGTGTTGACCCGGACTATATGGTGCCCGGCCTTGAGCGCACCACCGAGCTGGTGCTGGAGATGTGCGGCGGAAAGGCTGCAAGCGCCAAGGTGGTTGGCTATCAGGGCCACACGAAAAAGGTGGTTGATTTCCCATTCTCGGAAGTCAAGCGCCTCACTGGCCTCAATGTTTCCACCGACGAATCCCGCACCATCCTCACCGGTCTTGGCTTTGAAGTGTCGGGCGAGGGCGAAACCGTCAAGGTGGCTGTGCCATCATGGCGGCCAGATGTGGACGGCAAGGCCGATCTGGTGGAAGAGGTCATGCGTATGCATGGCGTGGATAAGATTACGCCAGAGCCTCTACCATCCATGGGCGCGGTCAACACCAAAATCCTCACCACCTTGCAGATCCGCACCCGCACAGCCAAGCGGGCGCTGGCCAGCCGTGGCATGATGGAAGCCGTGACGTGGTCCTTCATCTCGGCAGAACAGGCCGCTTTGTTTGGTGGCGGCAAGCCGGAGCTGAAACTGGTCAACCCGATTGCTGCTGACATGTCGGACATGCGCCCATCGCTGCTGCCGGGTCTGCTCACCGCTGCCCAGCGCAATGCCGACCGTGGCTTTGGCGATGTGGCGATTTTCGAAGTCTCCGGCACCTATGAAGGTGATACGCCCGAAGGCCAGCGTCGCGTGGCTGGCGGCGTGCGTCGTGGCACGGCATCGCTTAGCGGTGCTGGTCGTATGTGGTCCAACGCCACAAAGGGCGGCGGCAAGCCGGTGGATGTCTATGACGCCAAGGCCGATGCATTGGCCGTGCTGGAAGCCTGCGGCCTGCCCATGGGCAATGTGCAGATCGAGCAGGGTGGGCCGGAATGGTACCATCCGGGCCGCTCCGGCACCATCAAGATGGGTCCAAAGGTCGTGCTCGGCTACTTTGGCGAGTTCCACCCCAAGACGCTGGCAGCATTGGATGTTTCCGGTGCGCTCTGCGGCTTTGAGATCTATCTCGATGCCATGCAGGAGCCGAAGAAGAAGGCCACCCGCACCAAGCCTGCGCTGGATCTCTCGCCCTTGCAGATGGTTAAGCGCGATTTCGCCTTTGTGGTCGAAAAACAGGTTGAAGCGGGCGCGATCATCAAGGCTGCCACCAGCGCCGACCGCAAGCTGATCACGGGCGTCAACGTGTTTGACGTGTTTGAAGGGGCAAGCGTTGGCGAAGGCAAGAAATCGGTGGCCATTGAAGTGCTTATCCAACCATCGGACAAGACCCTGACCGATGAGGATTTTGACGCGCTGACCAAGAAGATCGTCGGCAATGTGGAGAAGACCACAGGCGGTGCGCTACGCGCCTGACATCCATCGTCAGGATCAGGTGGCGGGAACTTTGTCCCGCTGTTTTTATCGTGATTGTAAAAACCCCTCGAATATTTCGAGGGGTTTTGCGTTTCTCAGGTTTTCAACACAGTTAGACGCTTAATACCAAGTCTCGAAGATGCTCACGCATCCTCGACTTGAAAAATTGAAAATATCTCAAATGCGCCAGAGGCTTGAGATATTTTCAAATGGAATACGAAGTGTCATTTTCAATGAACCTTCGTATAAATCATCGGAATGGTGAGCGGCAGACCCGCATGCGGCCATCCCCGGCAATATAGCGGTTGGTTTGTGGATCATAGGACCGATAACGGTCCATGCACCAGCGGACATGGCGGTTCGATACCCGCGGCGGTGGCGCTGGACGGTAGTAACCCGGTGCTGGGCGATAGTAGCCGGGTGGCGGCGGCGGTGGGACTGGCCGGTAATAGCCTGGCGGCGGCGGTGGCGGCCTGCCGTAATCGGGCCGGTCATAACAACCATAGACGTCGCAGACATAGCGGATATCGATCACTCGGGATGGGTTGCCGCTGAGCGGGTCCACGGCAAACGGCATGGTCGCCGAGGCGACAGCGGGCAGGCTGCCGACAAGGACGAACGCAACCCCAGCCAAGGCATTGCGGAACAATGGCATTCTACGCCTCCTCACACTAAAACCGGACATGCCGAATTACATAAATCTCGTCGCCCAAGCTTCAAGGCCCAAGCTTCAAGGCCCAAGCTTCAAGGCCCAAGCTTCAAGGGTGGGGACAGTTTCAAGGCGAGGCAATTTTTCTGGCGACATGATTCCATCTGTCTTGCGCTTGCATCTATCAAAAACTCAGGCTTTCGAGCGAGATCGCTTTGTATATTAGATGAATCATTTATTGGCGCCAGTTTTTTCTGGGTCGCGGATTGTCCCTATTAAAACCTCTAGATTCAGACGCTTGGACGAATGTTGAATGATGCTGCAAAATGAACGGGATAGAGGCAATCGGAAAAAAATCGGTCCTGACATGAAAACTTCAAAAACCGTGTTGACAGGCGCGGGCTGGCCTACTAAATCCCTCCTCGTCGCCCAGATGGCGGAATTGGTAGACGCGCCAGCTTCAGGTGCTGGTACTCGAAAGGGTGTGGAGGTTCGAGTCCTCTTCTGGGCACCAATTCCCAAGCCAAATCTTTGATTTGGTTTATGAATACAAAAAAGCCCGGTTCGCCGGGCTTTTTTGTTTTTAAGCGTCTTTTCGTTGTTTGAGTGCTTATTCTCCGACATCTCTCGGATTGATTCCCGGCAGCCATGCGCCGGTACGTGGCGGTTCGCTGCCCGTATAGGTAATTCCCTCATCCGTGGTGCAGCGATAGACGGTTCGCGGCATGCCGGAGCCGAGAAAATGAAAATCGCGGGTGCCGCGCCCTTGCATCAGCACGGTCTCGGTTTGGCAGCGATAACTTGGCTGGAGGTTCTGCCGGTCGATTTCGGCCTGCGTCTTCACGCCGGGCAGGTCCTTGTAACCTTTCAACGGCTGCGACCAGTTATCCAGGGCGGGCTTCTTGTTCTGGTCTGCCATAACCGGCCCCGTCATGGTCAAGCCTGCTGCCACCAGCGCTGCCGTCCATCTTGCTGCTCGGTTCTGCATGTCGATCTCCATTTGCTGACACCGTGCCGAAGGACCGGATACCCAGTCCCCTTTTTAAGCTTGTCGGTTCAGGAAAATCGGTGAGCGGTGTCCCTGACAAACAATCGATGGCCCGTTGCGCGCCTGCCCCAAACTGGGCCTGTCATCTCTGATATAGGAAGGCCGCCGCGAGGGCAAAAGGGCATAAGGCAGGCCTTGCCGATCACGGTTTCGCCAGCGGGTATCGGATTGTGATATCCATCAAACGCTTCGCTATACCAAAATACCTAGAACCGGTCCGAGACGCGAATACCGGCTGGACCAAGAATAACGGCGACCAGCACTGGCAGGAAAAACAGGATCATCGGCACGGTCAGCTTTGGGGGCAGGGCGGCGGCTTTCTTTTCCGCGGCATTCATCCGCTCGTCGCGGCCCTCCTGCGCCAGAACGCGCAGGGCCTGGCCGATCGGCGTTCCATAGCGTTCCGCCTGGATCAAAGCCTGGCAGACAGACTTGACGATTTCCAGCTGGGTCCGGTTTCCAAGGTTTTCATAGGCCGTGCGGCGGTCCTGGAGGAAAGACAGTTCCGCTGTGGTCAGCACCATTTCTTCGGCCAGTGCCGGAGATTGAGACGCCATTTCATCGGCGACGCGCCGCATCGCCGCTTCCATCGACATGCCGGATTCGACGCAGATCAACATCAAGTCCAGCGCATCGGGCCAGGCCCGGCGGATCGAATGCTGCCGTTTTGTAATGCGGTTGGAAATATAGATATTGGGTAGGTAAAAGCCGACATAACCCGCCACGACCGCCGCCAGGAAACGCACGGCAAACGGCCTGGACTGCATGTTGTGCAAGGCGAAGATCCAGGTGGTTGCCAGGGCCAGAAACAGGAAGGGCAGCAGGAAACGGGCCGTCAGAAACATGTTCAGGGCATTTTGGGAGCGCAAACCAGCGGTTTTCAGCCGGTCCATGGTCTTGTCGTCCACCAGCGCCTTGCGCAGGTTGAAACGCTCGACGATCTTGCGCGCCGAACTGTTATCGGTATTGCGCAGGCTGCCGCGCCCGCCCTCGCTGTTCATTCTGGCCCTCTCGCGGGCGCGGATCAGCTCGCGCTCGGAGGAAACGGCCTTCATCCGCTTATTGAGGTCGCTCCGCTCCAGCAGCGGTGAAATCAGGGTGTAAAGGGTGGCAAAAACCGCAATGGCCACCAATACGGCGATCAGCAGGGTCGGGTTGGTCAGTGTGGCGGCAAGATCGGCAGACATTGGCACGTCCTCAAATGTCAAAATTGATCATGTTACGCATGACGAAAATGCCGATAGACATCCAGAAGGCCGAGAACCCTAGAATCATATGGCCGCGCGGGTCGGTAAACAGCACCATGATATAGGCTGGAGAGGAAATGTAGACGAGAAAGGCGACGATGAATGGCAGCGCGCCGATGATGACCGCCGATGCCTTGGCCTCCATCGACAAGGCGCTGACCTTGGCCTTCATCTTGCGCCGCTCACGCAGCACTTTCGATAGGTTGGACAGAGCTTCGGAGAGATTGCCGCCCGCCTGGGACTGAATGGCGATGACGATGGCAAAGAAGCTGACCTCCTGCAAAGGCATGGAGTTGAACATACGCCCGCAGGCTTCCGGCACCGTTATGCCCAGTTGTTGCGCATCGACCACGCGGCGAAACTCGGTCTTGACCGGTTCCTGCGCATCGACGGCAATCATCCTCAAGGCATCATTGAGCGGCAGGCCAGATTTGATCGACCGCACCATCACGTCCAGCGCATTGGGAAACTCGGTCAGGAATTTTTCCTGACGCCGGCGGATCAGGAAACTGACGATCCAGCGCGGCAGGCCGGCACCCGCCGTAAAGGCGATACCCAAGGACACAAACAGAGACATGCCGAGGACAAAGCACAGGCAAAAAAACACCAGGCCAAGGGTGGTGCTGGCAATGCTGAACTGGGTCAGGCTGATATCAAGGCCGGTCTGGCCGAGCCGCTGTTTCAGCGACTGGCTGGAGATTTTCTTGTTTTTCTCATTCTGCTTGCGCTCAATTTCCTTCAGCGTGTCCTGCACGGACTTGCGTCGCTTGGAAAGCTCCTGAACCCGGTCGCGCGCCACCTGTTTCTTGGCGGTATCGGCCTCCGCATTTTTCACCCGGGCGAGGCGTGTGGCGGTTTTCTTGTCGGCCTGCACCCGTGAAAACAACAGGACATAGGCTAGCGATCCCGCCGCGAGGGCTGCAAGAAGCACGATGGCGAGCACATTGATGGTCATGGCTTATACTACACCGGTTTTCTGTTCCATGGCGTCGAGCGCCGCCGCCAGGCGCCGTTCCTCGTTGTAATAGCGGGCGCGTTCCCAGAAATGCGGCTTGCCGATGCCGGTGGAGATATGACGACCGATGATCTTGCCGGTCAGGTCCTCGCCATCCATTTCGAAGCGCATCAGGTCCTGGGTGATGATCACATCGCCTTCCATCCCCACGACTTCGGTAATGTGCGTGATGCGGCGTGTGCCGTCGCGCAAGCGAGCTGCCTGAATAATAATGTCGATCGAGCCCGAAATAATCTCGCGGACTGTCTTTGCCGGCAGTGAATAGCCGCCCATGGCAATCATCGATTCCATACGGCTCAGGCATTCGCGTGGCGTATTGGCGTGGATGGTGCCCATCGAGCCGTCATGGCCGGTATTCATCGCCTGCAACAGGTCGAAGACTTCCGATCCGCGCACTTCGCCGACGATGATCCGTTCCGGCCGCATACGCAGGCAGTTCTTGACGAGATCACGCATGGTGATTTCGCCTTCGCCCTCGATATTCGGCGGGCGGGTTTCAAGACGCACGACATGCGGCTGCTGCAATTGCAATTCTGCCGTATCTTCGCAGGTAATCACCCGTTCGTCGGCGTCGATATAGCGTGTCAGACAATTGAGCAGGGTGGTTTTGCCTGAGCCGGTGCCGCCGGAAATCACCACATTACAGCGAACCCGCCCGATGATTTGCAGGACCTGCGCGCCTTCCGGCGTAATGGCGCCAAACTTGACCAACTGGTCGAGATTGAGCTTGTCCTTCTTGAATTTACGGATCGTCAGCGCCGGACCATCGATGGACAGCGGCGGCGCGATCACATTGACGCGCGATCCGTCAGGCAGGCGGGCGTCGCAGATTGGGCTGCTCTCATCGACGCGGCGGCCAACCTGGCTGACGATGCGCTGGCATATTGAGAGAAGCTGGGAATTGTCGCGAAACCGGATTTCGGATTCGATGGTTTTGCCGCCGACTTCGATAAAGGTCTGGCCGGCACCGTTGACCATGATGTCGGAAATATCGTCGCGGGCCAGCAAGGGTTCCAACGGGCCGTAGCCCAGCACGTCATTGCAGATGTCGTCGAGCAGTTCTTCCTGCTCGGAAATCGACATGGCGAAATTCTTGATGGAAATGATATCGTTGACGATATCGCGGATTTCCTCGCGCGCGCTTTCCGCGTCCAGCTTGGCAAGCTGCGACAGGTCGATCGTGTCGATCAGCGCCGAAAAAACCTGGCTCTTGGTATCGTAATAATCCTCGGTCCGGTTTTGGCGACGACGCTGAGCGGGATCGGCGGGAGCGGCTGGCCTGGGTGGCTCGGCGCGGCCCGGTTCGATCCGCCCGGATGAAGAAACGGACGCCGGCATGCCGGGCGATGACAGTGCCGAGACCGGCACCGCTGTGCCGGAACCGGACTTTACAGACCCTTCATTTCCACGTTTACCGAACATTGTGTCGTTCCAGTCGGGCGCCTATGCAAAGACGCCCTCGGTTGCATGTTTACTTGCGTGCCAACATGGCGAATATCGTGCTGAGACCCGGTTTTTTTGGCTTCTTGATACTGACCCGTCCGGTGATGAGATGGGCGAGCTGCGAGAACGTCTCCGCCGTCGGACTTTTCGCATCGATCTCGGCGATCATCCGGCCGGAATTGGCGGCATTGCCAAACAGCTGAATATCGAAAGGAATGATCGCGGCTGGCTGCATGTCCAAGGGTTCGAAGAAATCGCTGGGCGAAATTTCCGGCCGTTTCGGCATGCCGGCCTGATTGAGGATCAGATGCGGTGCCTTGTCGTTCGGCCGCAGCCGCTTCAGGGCGTCGAGCAGGTTCTTGACGTTGCGCAAATTGGCAAGATCCGGCACGCAGGTCAGGACGATCTCGTCTACTTCCGACAGCAGCGCCAGCGTCCATTCGTTCCAGCTATGCGGCAGGTCCAGCACCGCGACCGGGGCGCTGCGTTGCAGGGTTTCCAACAGCGGCAGGAAGGCGCCGCGCTCAAAATCATAGGCCCGGTCCAGCAGGGAGGGGGCAGCCAGCAGGGACAGGTTCTGTGAACACGAGGTCAGCAGGCGATCAAGAAACACTTCGTCCAGGCGCTCTGGAGCAAAGACCGCTTCGGCTACGCCCTGGGCCGGGTCCTGGTCGAAATCGATATTGGCCGTGCCATAGGGCAGGTCCAGATCGGCCAGGATGGTTTCGGAGGAAAACAGCGAGGCGATCATGAAGGCCGCATTATGGGCGATGGTGGAGGAACCGACGCCGCCTTTTGCGCCTATGAAGGCGATACTGCGCCCAAGTGGCTCGGCATCGGGGTCGATGAAGATCGATGACAAGGCCCCGATGACGTCGGCCATGCTGACCGGCGCAACGATATAATCGGAGACCCCATTGCGCATCAATTCGCGGTAAAGAGCGATGTCGTTATAGCGTCCGACGACGATGACCCGGGTCGAGGGATCGCAGACATCGGCCAGCGGCGCCAGCTCGGAGAGCAGATTCTCAGGCTTCGCATCGGTTTCCAGAATGACCAGATTGGGAGTCGGCGCCCCGGCAAACATATTGACCGCTGCCGAAATGCCGCCGCTCGTTACCCGCATGCTGACCTTGGCCATGCGACGGTCGCGGGCGGCCTCTTCCATCACCGCCAGCACACTGTCCGAGATGCAGAACGCATGGACGGAAATGCGCGGCAAGGGCCGCAATTGCTCGAGATTACCGGTTCTCACCGGTTCCGCGGCCAGTCCGTCTTCTTTCGGTCCCGCGATATCGTATTTGATCGTATTCATCAGCCTGCCCCCGCGATCCTTGTCACTCAATCCGTGGATGTCGTGGTTGAGGTGTCCTTGCCGTCGCGATAATTGTCGATCACCGTCGAGCGACGCTCGGCATCGATCGGCGTCATACCGCGCGGCGCGATCAGGTCCGTCGGGCTGGCAACCTGCGCCGCCAGATTGGCCTGGGAGGCGCAGCCGAAATTCTGCCAGTTCTTGTTCTGCGCCGTGTCGTTGGAGAGATCCTCCGGCCATTGGCCACACGGTCCGGCCACCGCCGTGGTTGCGACATAGCTCAGTCGGATCGGCGCGGCATCACCTGTTGCGCCAGCCCGGTAAGGCCGTTCAACGATTTTAGGGGAGGCAATGCCCTTGGAGACCAGCAGGCTGCGCACCTGGCGAGCGATGCTGGAGGCCGCCATTGTATTGGGAGACCCTTGCGGCACCAGGATCTGCACATAGCCGGTGGACGCATTGCGGTAATCCTGGGCAAAGCCCGTCACCGCATCGCTCATGCCGATCGTCAGGCGGCTTGAGCCCTGCGCGACCGGAAGATCCAGCGAATGCTCGACATCGGTGACGATGATCGGATGGCGGGTACGGTAATCGTCGGGAATCGAGCCGGTGGACATCTCGTCTTTCATACCGCCGCAACTGCTAAGCGGCAGGATGGCCATCAATCCGAGGAGGAGCGCGCAAACGCGCGTCAGGGGCAGGGTAGGGTGAAGTGTCATCGCGTTCGCCCTCATTTGTAAATATAGCCGACGGTGCCGTGATAAGCGCCGTTCGCCGTGGCTTCCTTGCGGCCGTAGACCTTGTTGACACGGTTCAGGAAATACATGGCGCCGTCTCCAGCAGGATTGAAATTGTCGTCGGGACGCGCCAGCGCATTGCGGGTGACAGGCCGGACAAGATAGGGCGTGGCAATGATCACCAGTTCGGTTTCGTTGCGCACGAAATCCTTGCTGCGAAACAGCGTGCCGAAGATCGGGATTTTCGAAATACCCGGCAGGCCGGACATGGCCTGGCGGACATTGTCCTGAACCAGACCGGCAATCACAATCGATCCGCCGGAGGGCAGCTCGACCGTGGTCGAGGCCTCGCGCTTGCGGATCGACAAATAGGTCGAGCCGGGGATGGACGAATCCGAATTGCCCTCTACCACCGATCCCTCATAGGTCGGCTCGGAGACATTGGTTTCGATCGCCAGACTGATCCGGCCCGGAGAGAGCACGACCGGTCGGAAGTTCAGCTGAATGCCGTAATCGACGGTCGAGGTCGTGCGAGAGACGGTTTTCTGCCCGGTGGTGCTGTCGGTGCTGATTTCCTGGCCAGCTGCCAGACGATATTCGCCGCCGACGTAGAATTTCGCCTGTTCGCCGGAAATTGCCGTCAGGCTGGGCTCAGCCAGCGTGCGCATCACGCCCGCCTGCTCCATGGCATTGACATAGGCGCTGATGCCAAAGCTGCCGAATGTCTTGGAAATTGTGGCGGTGCCGCCGACGTCGACGGAATTGCCGAGGTTGGACGGATTGGCGTAGCTGATGCCGCTGGTGCCATCCGTGGCGCTGGCGCTGACACCAAGCTGTTTCAGCACCTGACGGCTGACCTCGGCAACGGTCACTTTCAGCGTGACCTGATCTTCGCCTTCGATGGTCAGCATGTTGACGATCTGCGAGGTTTGACGGTCTTCTGCATAGATGGCTACCGCGCCGTCGCCGCTGCTGTTGCTGGTTGCGGTTTCTCCGCGGGTGGTGGCTTCACCACCCTGGAGGAAGGCCTTGGCAAGGCTGACGGCGCGCGACGAATCCTGCGGGGTGCGCACCGTGCCGCTCAGCACGACGTTGTCAGAGATGATCTCGACCTTGATATTGGACTCTGGAATGAACCGGCTCAGGTTGGTTTGCAGACCCTCGATATCCCGTTCGATTTGCAGATCGAGACTGACGATCTCGCGGCCATCCGCCCCGAAAATGAAAATATTGGTCTGGCCAACCTTTTTGCCAAACAGATAGATCCGGCGCGAGGTGCGGGTGACGGCATCGGCCAGTTCAGGGTCGGCCACCAGGATATCATGCGCATCTTCCGGCAGATCAACGACGATGGCCTTGTTGAGGCCAAGCTTCAGGTCACGCCGCACACCGGGGCCGGTTTGGGCGATGCGCACCAGGCTCTGGGCACCGGCGGCAAGCGCGTCGGCACGCCGGACAAGCATATTTTCTCCCGGCAGGCCGGTAATCGACAGGCCAAGCGAAAGGCTGCCGGTGATCATCATCCGAAACAGGCGGGCAGGGGCAAGGCGCATGGAAAATCGTCCGTTCATTGTTTTGCAGCTCCCGCGCTCTTGACGATCTGCCCGGATTTGATGACCTGCACCTGTGGACCGCCGCTATCGCCGCTCAGCAGGTAGCTTGCGGAACTATTGTCCTGCTCCTGGGCATCCGCCACGGAGCGCAGTGCCAATGACAGGCGCTCGGCCATCTGCTGGGCAACCGTCAGCACCTTGGTTTGCTCCGGCGTCAGTTCCAGTGTTGCGGTGGTGCCAATGACCGAACGGGTGCCGTCGTTCTTTTCCTCGATCTGCTGGTCGATGGCGAGAACGCGGACATTGGACAGCACGGTTTCGGTCAGATGATTGTCATTATCGCCCTTGCGGACCATGATCACGTCAACGCGGTCATTGGGCAGGATGAAACCGCCGGCACCGGTTGCCACGGAAATTTCCGTGGAGATTGCCCGCTTTCCGGCAGGAAGCAGCGCTGAAAGGGTGCGGCTGGAGGCGTCGGCGATCTTTTCGATCCGGATCGGCTCACCTTCGAAAATCGGCAGCCGCACGACAAGCCCGGCAAGGTCGCTCAAGGCCTGGGGACGGTTCTCCTCCGTCACGAAGCCGTCGATCAGGTCGGTCTTCGGCCAGTCCATCCAGCGCATTGCCTTATCGGTCAGGCGGGCGCCGACCGGCAGGCTGGCAGCGGCGATCAGCACTTTGGTGGTCGGTTCCTTCGTCACCACAGGCTCGGATTGCTGCACCACCACGCGCTTTTGCCCGCTAAGTCCCATTGCCAACAGACCGGCCAGACCGGCCGCGGCCACGGCGACGAAGAGAATGAGAATGCGGGCGGGCTTCATGGTCTGTCCTTAAGTCGGCGGAAGCTTTCTTAAGGTCGAAAAGAACAGAAATTGGTGTAATTATAGTTAACAACCGCCTTACTGGCGTGGTTAACAAAATATTGCCGAATTTATTTCGGCGAAACTGTCGCCAAGGCCAATGTCACCACTGGTGCACTGAGGAAACTGCAAAAACCGCCAATGGCAATGGCAATACCATAGGGGATTTTTTTCTCGACAATCAGCGAGCGCGGCAGGCGCAGTCCAAGGGCCATTACGGTATTGGCCTGGCTGCGCAAAGCCAGGATCATCAGGGTCAGCACGCCGCCAAACACCGCGACTTCAATCAAAAATTCCACCAGGCTGATATTGAAACCATACCAGACGGCAGCAGCCGTCAAAAGCTTGGCATCGCCGCCGCCCATGACATTGACGGCAAACAGTGTGAAGCAACCGAAAAACACGATCAGGCCCGCCGTGAGATGCAGACCGGCCAATCCTATAGGCAGGCCCAACACCAGGGCGAGGGCGGCAAAACCGATAAGCAGCACAAGGGGGATCGCATTGGGGATCTTCATCTCGAACAGATCGGTAAAGGCCGCCAGTGCCAGACAAAGAGGCATGATCAGTGACAGCGTAACAGCCAGCATGGCGGATGAACCCTTTGATGACGTGATTTTAGTAAATCGACCATGGCGTAAAGCCATTACCGAATCATTCTCTGGACTGAAAATAATGCTCGCTCAGAATATTCGGGGCGGGAAATATTTAGGACAGGCTCTCCTGCGACAGCAAAAAGAAAAGCCGCCCTTGCGAGGCGGCTCTTGTAGCCTTGAGGCTGCTCGTTTCAAGCTTACTTGGTTGCGTCCGCACCCTTATTCATCTGCGTTGTCAGATTATTAAAGGTGTTGCCAATGCTTGTACCGAGTGTGGTCGCGCCAGCGACGAGTGCCACGGAAATCAGAGCGGCGATCAGGCCGTATTCGATGGCCGTTGCACCGGATTCATCCTTCATAAAACGTGAGAAAATCTTGGACATGCGCTTCTCATGCTCCACAAGTGTTGTTCTGACCAGTCAACTATTTTTACTGATCGGTTGATGTAGAATTGAAGATCGGCATTTTGTAAAGCATTTCACTCTGAATTGAAGTGGTGAAATACTCTAAAGCTTTACGCATTTTCGGATGAGAAAATGCCCCAATAGCCTTTCGGATTTGGGAATAAGCTTACTTGGATGCGGTAGCCGCCTTATTCATCTGCGTAGTCAGATTGGTGAACGTGTTGTTCAAGCTCGAGCCGAGCGACGTTGCACCAGCAACCAGGGCCACGGAAATCAGAGCGGCGATCAGGCCGTATTCGATGGCGGTTGCGCCGGATTCATCCTTCATAAAACGTGCGAAAATCTTGGACATGCTCTTCTCCTGCTTCATAAGGTTTATTTTGTCCGCCAACTGTTTTTTGTTGTCCGGTTGAACTGAAATTACAGGTCGCCGCATTGCTATCGCCTTAAGAAAACAAGTTAATTATCCTTGAACGGCAGCTTGATTTCAGTGTGGTAAATGAAGCTGAAAGATAGTCGGGAAAATTGTATTCACTCCGGAAAAAGGCCAGTCTACAGCATGTTTACATGCGAAATTATGCAAGTATGTGTCAGTTATGGCCGCGAACATGCGCGTATTTATCACGAGATGAACCGTATGATGTCCTGAGAGGAGACGATGGCTTTATGGTTCATTTACCATTTTACCTCAATCTGTGGTCCTGATCTGCACGAGAGAAATGTTTTCCATGGCGCTGCCGATGTTGTTTCGCTGCTGTTTTGCGTTTTTGCTTGCCGGAATGGCGACAGTTCCCGGCACAGCGCATGCTGAAGACCCGCTTTTGCGCGTGGTGATGAATCAGGCCCGCATTCTTAAACTCGACCGGCCGGTCAGCAAGGTTATCATCGGCAATGAGAAAGTCGCCGATGCCACCGTGGCCGACCCAAAAACCATCGTGCTGACAGGGCGTAGCTTCGGGACGACGAATTTGGTTCTGCTTGACAGCCAGGGCAATGCCATTTTCGACGAGCGTATTCTTGTCTCTATCGATGAAGCCAATACAGTTCGGCTGTACAAACAGACGCAACGCACGGTCCTGTCCTGCACGCCAAGCTGTGAGCAGCATTCGCAGTCTGGAAATTCCACTGGAGATGCGTCTTCCAGCAATAGTGCGTCCAGCGGAACCGGCCAATAGCGGCAAGACGCTGCGCGAGACAGTGAAACTTTAACTGCCGTATCGTTATGCGACCAACTCCTGCATAAGAAATCATGCAGTAATAATATGAATTTATTCAGAATATCTAAAATTAATTTTTTGCTCGTTTCCGTATCATCCTGTTCAAACTGAAGGAATTCGGCAACGGAAATTAAATAGATCCAGCCCTAGCTTGCTATCAGGCACAACAACCGGCATTCAGCAATGGTCTTTCCAGATGGCACTCGTGACAAAAGCAACGGACGATGGCGCAGATGGAAACTGGTGGCCAGGCGTTTGCGTCGCTCCCGTGACGGATCGGCGGCCATCGAATTCGCCATTCTGGCCATTCCTTATTTCCTGATCATTTTTGCCATTCTGGAAACATTCGTGGCTTTCATCGCCGAGCAGACCGTCAATGCAGCGGTCGATACGCTCGGCAGGCAATTGCGCACCGGCAATATCACCTATAACCAGGCCCGTAGCACCGATAAGACGAATACCGAGTTCCGCCAGCTGTTCTGCAACGAGATTTCCTTTCTCCTCACCTGCGATGCTGCGGAAGTCGCAACGCCCAACCGGCTCTGGCTCGATGTGCGCACGTATACGGCTTTCTCCGCCATGCCCACCACAATTGCCACCACATCCGGTAGCCTTGATACGTCCAGTTTTGCCTTCACGCCTGGCGGGGCAAGCTCGATCAATATGCTGCGTGCCTTTTATTATTGGCCGGTCACCACCGATCTCGTCCGGCCCTATATTGCCACGATCCACCGCCCTGGTGTTTCCAGCAATTCCGATTACCTGATCGTATCGACCTTGGCCTTCCAAAATGAGAATTATCCATGAGGTCGAAACCCGCCCTGATTTTGCTTCTAAGCAGACCTTTCCGGCTGTTGGCGCTGGATCGTTCCGGTGTCGGCGCGGTGGAATTTGCGCTGATCGTGCCCTTGTTGCTAGTTCTCTATCTGGGGGCATTTGAGCTTACCATGGCGCTCAGCGTATCGCAGCGCGCCACCACCAGCGCCGGGGCCATCGCCGATATCGTGGCGCGCCAGCAGAAAACGGTTAACAAGGCCTTTCTCGCGACCATGCCGGATGTACTGAAAGCCATGTTTGCCCCGACTGCGACGACAGGCTATGCGCTGAAGATCACCGGCATCAAGGTGGACAGCAATGTCAAGGCGACGATTGCCTGGTCCTGGGCACAGGATGGCTCCAAACCCTATGCAACCGGTGCAACGGTGACGCTTCCGTCCGGCATGGCCGCCGCCAATGCATTTTTCGTCCATGCGGAACTGACCATTCCCCATGAGCTTGTCACCTATCTGCCTGGATTTACCGGATCAAGCGTCAGCACAATTACCATCGCCAGGGATTATTACTTCCGTCAGCGGGAAAACGGCGAGATTGCTTGCTCTGATTGCTAATCCGAAGGGGGATTTGCCATTGCCTGTCTAAATGTCTATTCAATCCGTCCGATTGATAGTCAACTGCCTGATACGGCCTGATTTCATCTGAATCCCGAAGCGATGCATGGTGAAGCGCAGGATACGGCAGGGCATGATGGGTGAAGCATGGCGCGGGCCTTTCTGTTTGTTCTCGATTCCTTTGGTGTCGGCGGCGCGCCGGATGCGCCAGCCTATGGCGATGACGGCGCCGATACGCTAGGCCATATCGCCGAGTTCTGCGCCGCCGGTGCCGGGGATCGCGATGGTTTGCGGGCCGGGCCGCTGATGTTGCCGAACCTATCGGCGTTGGGCTTGTTGCAGATTGCCAGCTTGGCCAGCGGTAGCTTGCCTGCGGGCATGGCCTTGCCGGAGCGGGTCTTTGGTCTGTACGGTGCGGCCAATGAAATTTCCCGGGGCAAGGATACACCGTCTGGCCATTGGGAAATCGCTGGTACACCTGTCATGTTCGACTGGGGTTATTTTCCGCAGGAAGGCGATGCCTTTCCCGCCGATCTCGTCGCTGATATTTGCAAACGCGCCGATCTTCCCGGCATTCTCGGCAATTGTCATGCCTCTGGCACCGACATCCTGGCCCGATTGGGTGAAGAACATTGCCGCACGGGCCAGCCGATCTGCTATACATCCTCCGATAGCGTCTTCCAGATTGCCGCCCATGAGCATGTGTTCGGGTTGGAGCGTTTACTGCGGCTCTGCGAAATCGTCCGGGAACTGCTCACTCCCTACAGGATCGGTCGGGTGATCGCCCGCCCCTTTATCGGCAATAGCGCTTCGAATTTCCAACGCACCGGCAATCGGCGGGATTATTCGGTTCCGCCGCCGGAGCCGACTTTGCTCGACCGGCTGAGTGAAGCGGGTCGCACGGTACATGCCATCGGCAAGATCGGCGATATCTTCGCCCATCAGGGGACTGGCCGCGAAATCAAGGCGAATGGCAATGCCGCACTGATGGAGACGACGCTGGCAGTGATGGATGAGGCTGCGGACGGCGATCTGGTCTTCACCAATTTTGTTGATTTCGACATGCTGTACGGCCATCGCCGCGATGTGCCGGGCTATGCCGCAGCGCTGGAAGCCTTCGATCTCTGGCTGCCGGATGTCTACCGCAAGCTTATCCCCGGCGACATGGTGATCCTGACCGCCGATCATGGCTGTGATCCGACCTGGCGCGGCACCGACCATACCCGTGAGCGGGTGCCGATCATGGCGTTCGGTCCCGGCATCCGGGCGCGTTCCATCGGCATTCGCGACACCTATGCCGATATCGGTGAGACAATTGCGGCCCATCTCGGCATTGCTCCGGGCCGTTATGGCAGGAGTTTCCTATGACTGCGTCGCTGTTGAAGGCCGAACTGCATTGCCATATCGAAGGTGCCGCACCTCCGGCTCTGGTCGCGGCCCAAGCCGAGAAATATGGCATAGACGCCAGCAGTTTTATCCGCAATGGCGGCTATGTCTGGGAGGATTTCACCAGTTTCATAGCCGCCTATGATTTCGTCGCCTCGGTGTTTCGCACGGAGGAGGATTTCGCCGCCCTGGCCGAGGCCTATCTGAGCGAACTGGCGGGTGTCAATACGATCTATAGCGAGCTATTCGTTTCGCCCGATCACGGCGAGGCGGTAGGATTGTCCGCCGAAGCCTATATCGAAGGGCTGGCGGAAGGCATTGTCGCTGCACGGGCCAAGACCGGTATCGAATGCCGGATGGTGATTATCGGTGAACGGCATCTGGGGCCGGAAAACGTCTTGCGTCGGGCGAAATGGCTGGCCGATTACCATCATCCGCTGATCACCGGTTTCAACATGGCGGGTGAGGAGCGGATGAATAGGGTGGCGGATTACGCCCCGGCCTTCGACATCGCCCGTGAGGCGGGCTACGGCATTACCATCCATGCTGGCGAACTCTGTGGAGCATTCAGCGTTCGTGACGCGCTGGATCTGGTGCGCCCAAGCCGGATTGGCCATGGCGTGCGCGCGATTGAGGATGCCGATCTGGTGCAGCGACTGGCGGATGAGGGCGTGGTGCTGGAAGTCTGCCCCGCCTCCAATATCGCCCTTAAAGTCTTTGAGGATTATGCCAGCCATCCCATGCGCGACCTGACTGATGCTGGCGTGCGGGTATGCATCAATTCTGACGATCCGCCGTTTTTCGCCACATCGCTGGCCAATGACTATGCCATCGCCGCTTCGATGGGATTTTCGGACGTCGAAATCGATGCGATGACGCGAACGGCCATCGAAGCGGCTTTCGTGGATGAGGCGACCCGCCAAAACCTGTTGCAGCGGCTGCAAGCGGCTGGTTCTGGGGATGAGGCAGCGATTTAACGGCTGCAAGCCTTGCTCATCCCACCGATTCGTTGGAAGAAACATCACAGTCAGGAATTGAGCGGAAGAGACAAGAGGTTTCCCATGGACGGCGTCACAGTCATCAATCACCCCCTGGTGCAGCACAAGCTGACCTTCATGCGCCGCAAGGAAACCTCGACGGCGGGCTTTCGCCGGCTGCTGCGGGAAATCTCGACGCTGCTCTGCTATGAAGTGACCCGCGATCTGGAACTGACCGTGGAAACCATCGAAACGCCGATGGTGGAAATGGAAGCCCCGGTGCTGGAAGGCAAGAAGCTGGTGTTCGCCTCCATCCTGCGCGCTGGCAACGGCCTTCTGGAAGGCATGCTGGATCTGGTGCCCTCGGCCCGCGTCTCGCATGTTGGCGTGTACCGCGACCATGAAACCCTGCAAGCGGTGGAATATTACTTCAAGGCCCCGGAAAGCCTGTCTGAGCGCCTCGTCATCGTGGTGGACCCAATGCTGGCCACCGGCAATTCTTCCATTGCTGCCGTGGATAAGCTGAAAGAGCGCGGTGCCGTCAATCTTCGCTTCGTTTGCCTGCTGGCAGCGCCGGAAGGCATTAAGAATTTCCGCGAAGCCCATCCTGATGTGCATGTTTACACGGCAGCGATTGATAGCCACCTGAACGAGCACGGCTATATCGTGCCGGGTCTGGGCGATGCGGGCGACCGCATGTATGGCACCAAGTAAGACTTCGTTTACCGTGACGAAATCGAACCCCGGTGCCTGTCGCCGGGGTTTGTTATTGAGGGGTGCTGCTTGTGTGATTTGAGAGGCTATGGGCCATGTTGAAGCGGGTTTTGGTCTTTGCCGGGCTGGTGGTTGTGATGGCAACCGTGCTGCCCCACTATCTCCAGCGGCAGATGGACACAATACCCGAAGCCCCACCCACGCAAACCGTCATGAATGCCACACCCGCACCAGCGCAGGGCTTGGGGCGCGCTTTGCTGATGGCCAATGCCCAGGGGCATTTCGTCACCACATTCCGCATCAATGGCAAGGCGGTGGAGGGGATGATTGATACTGGCGCATCATCCGTGGCTATCAATGAAACAACGGCTCGGCGTCTGGGCTTTGGCGCTTCTGATCTGGATTTCAAATATAAGGTCACGACCGCCAATGGTCAGACGGCTGCGGCGGCGGTGATGCTGGATCGCGTCGAAGTCGATGGCGTGCGCGTGCAGGATGTTAGAGCCATTGTGCTGCAAGACAAAGCTTTGTCCGGCACGCTGATTGGTATGACGTTTCTGGAAAAATTAGGCAGCTATAAGGTCGAAAACGGCCAGATGCGGCTTAGTCAGCGGTGAGGTGCGGGGCTAAAAGTTCATTGCCGTATTGAAGGGCAAAGCCTGCCCTGAGCCTTTGTTTTTCTGTTGTGCAGCGTCAAGATGCGCATATAAGTTGAAGTCTTGTTTCCTGAGATCACAATGAAAGGCAGCAATCGATATGAATCCAGATGTTTTGACGGTTCTGACGGCGCTTGGTTTGTATGCTGCTGTGGTGATCAGTCCCGGTCCTAATTTCGCTTTGATCTCCAAGCTGGCAATGTCCGGGGCACGATCAACCGCCGTGGGTGCAACATTTGGATTTGCCATCGCCGCAACATTTTATGCGGTTCTCACCATGGCAGGTTTGGCTTTGGTTCTGGCAAGGGTTGGATGGCTGGCAAGCCTTATCCAGATCGCTGGCGGCTATTATCTTGTCTATCTCGGCCTGATGGCGTGGCTCTCGAGCAAGCCGGATACGATGAAACAAGGCGTATCATCTGTCGAAAAGGGCAGTGTTTTGCGCGGTTTGCGCATGGGGATGATCGTTAATCTCTCCAACCCGAAAGGCATTGCCTTCTTTATCGGCCTTTATGCCGTTGCAGTGCCGCCCGAGACGGGTCTTTTGGCAAAACTGGCAATTCTTGTGGGTGGCTTCATGATTGAGATCATCTGGTACAGTTTGGTCACCGCTCTGTTGTCTCGCAGGCAAGCCAAGGCCGTTTATGATCGCTTTGGCCAATGGGTAGAACGCGCCATTGGAACAGCGCTGGCCGGGTTTGGGATACGGCTGATTGCCGAAAAAATCTGATTTTCTGCAATGTGCCGCCCATGCAATTCCATGAGCGGCACAATTTTAAATCGCTTAGAGTTTGTCAGGGAAAAGTGGACTCCGGTTTTCCCGAAAAGACAAACGAAAACAAGAGAATCTAGAGTATGTCTGGTTCAATCTGAACCTGACAAACTCTAGTGAGCGCCAGACATATCGCCCAGCACGTCCTTGGAAGCCACGGTGGAATCGGCGTTCAGCTTGTAGACCATCGGCACGCCGGTGGCGAGATTGACGCTGAGGATCTGTTCCTTGGTCAGCTTGTCCAGCACCATCACCAGCGAGCGCAGCGAATTGCCATGGGCAGCTACCAGCACCTTTTCTCCCCGCAGCACGCGCGGCAGGATTTCGGTGAGGTAATAGGGCCAGACGCGGGCGCCGGTATCGCGCAGGCTTTCGCCGCCCGGTGGCGGAATGTCGTAGGAACGGCGCCAGATATGCACCTGTTCCTCGCCCCATTTGGCGCGGGCGTCATCCTTGTTGAGGCCGGAAAGATCGCCGTAATCACGCTCGTTCAGGGCCTGATCGCGGATGGTTTCAAGGCCGGATTGGCCAAGATTGTCGAGAATGATACCGCAGGTCTTCTGGGCGCGAGAAAGATCGGATGTAAAGGCGATATCGAACTGGATGCCATAGTCCTTCAGCGCCTTGCCGCCAGCATTGGCTTCCTGCACGCCAAGGTCGGTCAGGTCGGGATCACGCCAACCGGTGAACAGGTTCTTCAAATTCCAATCGCTCTGGCCATGGCGCACGAGCACGAGGGTACCGGTCATCGACTAAATCCTCTCATTGATCTTGGTGGTAAACATTATTGCGGAGATGAAAGCCCGAGAACATCGAGCATGGAGTAAAGGCCGGGTTTCTTGTCCTGCGCCCAGAGCGCGGCCTTGACCGCACCGCGTGCGAAGATCGAGCGGTCGCCAGCGCTATGGGAGAGCGTGACGATCTCACCTTCGCCAGCCAGCAGAACGGAATGTTCGCCGATGACAGAGCCGCCGCGCAGCGTTGCAAAGCCGATCGATCCGGGCTCACGCGGGCCGGTATGGCCATCGCGCACTTTGACGGCTTTCTCCGTGAGGTCGATACCGCGCCCCTTGGCGGCTGCTTCCCCCAGAAGAAGGGCGGTGCCTGAGGGCGCATCGACCTTGTGCTTGTGATGCATTTCCAGCACTTCGATATCCCAGCCGGAGGCTTCCAGCGCCTTTGCCGCCTGGGCAACCAGGACCGACAACAGGTTGACGCCGAGGCTCATATTGCCGGATTTGACGATTCTGGCATGGCGCGCTGCCGCCTCGAACCTTGCTTCATCGGCTGGCGAGCATCCCGTTGTGCCAATGATATGAACGATGCGGGCCTGGGCTGCCAATGCGGAAAACTCCACCGAGGTTTCCGGTCTGGTAAAGTCGATCACCCCATCGGCATTGACGAAGGCGGCCAGTGCATCGTCGGTGACGGGAACACCCAATGGACCGACGCCGGCCAGATCACCGGCATCCCTGCCAATCGAGGCGGAACCCGGACGACCCACCGCCGCATGTAGCACAGCACCTTGTGTCTCGCAGATGATGCGCACCAGAGCTTGCCCCATGCGTCCGCTGACGCCAACCACGACCAGCTTCATCGGGCCAGTCTGTGTCGGACCGGTGTTCAATGCAACCGTCATGCCTCTCTCCGTCCTCATTCGTCCTTCTCCGCAGGCTTTGTGCTTACAGTGAAGGACTTCCATTGGTTGCCTGCATATTGTTCAGCCGGGCGTAAAGCCCCTCCGGCCTTTCCGTCAGTGTCCTGTGGTTGCCCATTTCGACCACTCGGCCATCTTGCATCACGACGATCTTGTCGGCCTTTACCACGGTGGACAGCCTGTGCGCGATGACCACGACAGTCCGGCCGTTCATGGCTTCGTCCAATGCCTTCTGTACGGCGGCTTCCGATTCGGTGTCGAGAGCGGATGTCGCTTCGTCCAGAAGCAGGATCGGCGCGTTGCGCACCAGAGCGCGGGCGATGGACAGGCGCTGGCGCTGACCACCGGACAGCGTCAGGCCGTTTTCACCCACCGGTGTTTCATAGCCATAGGGCTGCGCCAGGATGAAATCATGCGCATGGGCAAGGCGCGCGGCTTCTTCCACTTCGGCATCGTTGGCATCAGGGCGGCCATAGCGGATATTGTCGCGGATCGTGCCTTCAAACAGATAGGGATGCTGCGATACATAGGCGATATGCTTGCGCAACGAGGCCTTGGTCACATCGGCAATATCCTGCCCGTCGATCAGGATCTGGCCCTGCGGCGGATCGTAGAACCTTGGGATCAACGTGATGATCGTCGATTTTCCGGCCCCCGATGGCCCGACCAGTGCCGTGGTCTTGCCGCCTTCGGCAGTGATATCGACGCCCTTCAGAATTTCAGGGCCGTTGCCATAGGCAAAATGAATGTCTTTGAACTCGATACGGGCTTCGCTGACCTTCAATTCGCCAGCGCCAGGCTTGTCGCGCTGGTGCGGCTGGGTGTCGAGGATCGCATAGATCATCCGGGCATTGACCACGGCCCGTTCCATCTGGATCTGCAATTTCGCCAGCCGCTTGGCAGGCTCATAGGCCATCAGCAGGGCGGCGATGAAGGAGAAAAAGGCACCCGGCAACATGCCACCGGCAATGGTGCGATAGGAGGCATAGGCAATGACGGCGGCAATGGCGAGACCGGCAAAGCTCTCTGTAATCGGCGAGGTGCGTTCGCTCAAACGGGCAATGCGATTGGCGCGGCTTTCGGCGCTGTCGATAATGCCTTCTACCTTGCGGCCAAGCTCTTCCTCCATGGTGAAGGCCTTGACGACGGCAATGCCCTGGACGCTTTCCTGCATGGCGCCGAGCACCCGGCTGTTGAGCATGACGGAATCCGTCGTCGCCTTGCGCAGCCGCTTGGAAATATAGCGCAGCGAATAGAGAACCGGCGGCGCCACCACGAAAACGATCAGCGTCAGCACCCAGTCCTTGGCGAGCATGACGGCGATCAAGCCGATGAGGCTGAGCAGATCCCGCGCCGTCGAGGTGACGGTCAGGTTCAGGACATCTCTGATACCATTGACATTCTGGCTGACCTGGGCGGCCAGATGCGCCGAGCGGGCCTCGTTGAAATAGCCCATGGACAGTGTCATCAGATGGCTGAACAACCGCTTCTGATAGCGGGCGACAATATTATTGCCAATCTTGGACAAAGCCACCGCCTGGCCATAGCTGGCAAGGCCACGCAGCGAGAAAGCGATGAAGATCGAGACGCAGATGATCCAGACCAGATCGGCGCGCTTGTTGG
Source organism: Gillisella vitis (assembly GCF_021559775.1). Classification (GTDB taxonomy): domain Bacteria; phylum Pseudomonadota; class Alphaproteobacteria; order Rhizobiales; family Rhizobiaceae; genus Allorhizobium; species Allorhizobium ampelinum. The sequence goes on from NZ_CP056047.1 coordinate 3,619,804, forward strand.
CAAAGGCCTCGTTAATCACCGTTTCCATGATCCAGGCGGTAAAGGCCGTTGTCAGCGCTACGGTTGCCAGACAGATGATGGCGAAGACATAGCCGCGCACATGATCACGGCCATTTTCGGCGATGACCCGCTTGAGAACGGCGGTGATGCTTTCCGACGATTCTGGCAGGGAGGTCTTGATGGTGTCGCGCAAGAAATGTCTTTCCCATTCGATTGGTCATAGCGACCATCATGGCCGCGCCAGCCGGTCTATAGCCAGTCCGGCTGCTTTTGACCATAGAGCAATGCGCGACGCAATCAACGCTGCCAGCGACGGCCCTCATGCTTCACACCATAGCTTGACGGCGTGCGGGCATAGGCTGCCAGCCCTGAAAGGGCGGCCTGCGGGTGAATGGCGACAAAGGTGGGAATGGTCTTCATCATTTCCGTATGCGGTGCCTTGTCCTCGAAAGCGGCCCGGAAGACCGGGCTCTTCAGCAAGGGGATGATCTTTTGCGAAATGCCGCCGGATAGGAAAACGCCGCCACGGGCCATGAAAACCAGAGCCATATCACCGGCAATCCGGCCAAGATAGGTCACGAACAGTGTCATGGTTTCCACGCAGACCGGATCATTGCCCTTCAGGGCATGCTGGGTCACATCGGCGGGATCGGTCCATACAGGCTCAATGCCATCGGCAGCGCAGATGGCATTGTAGAGATGCAGGATGCCTCGCCCGCACAGGATCTGCTCGCCGGAAATCCGGCCTTCGATCCGCTCGATATGCGGAAAAATCTGCCAATCCCGGTCACTGCGCGGTCCGATATCCACATGGCCGCCTTCGCCGGGAACCGGAAACCAGGTATGATGGGTATAAAGCAGCCCACCAACACCAAGCCCGGTGCCGGGTCCCAGAATGACGCGGGAGTTCAGCGAGGTTTCAGTCAGGGGACCGATCGGTTCGCGGTCGTTGCGCCCCAGTGATGCAGCGGCTAGCGCCTGCGCCTCGAAATCATTGACAACAAGCACGTCGTCAAAGCCGAGATCGGCAATCATCGCCTTCGGGCGGATGACCCAGGGACAATTGGTCAGCGGGATTTCATCATCCTTGATCGGACCAGCCACAGCCAGAATGGCCGATCGCGGCTGGAAGCCGGATTTGTCGAGAATACAATCCTGAATGGCCTGGTCGATGGTCGGGAAATCCGCTGTGTGAATATTGGCAAATTCCTTAGGCGCGGCATGGGCATCCATGAGGATCCAGAAGCGCGCATTGGTGCCGCCGATATCGCCGACAAGAACCGGAAAGGGCATGTGATCATTGTCATGAGGTTTTGGCATTGAAAAATCCATTTCTGGTCACGCGGCTTCGGCCTTGCGGTTTGATATTATTCCGTGATCACGGGCAACAGACGGTCAGCTGTCGCCCGATTGAGCGCCATCGGTGTATCGTAAAGAATAGCCAGTCGCATCAGCGCCTTGACATCAACATCATGGGGCATGGGGGTGAGGGGATCGACGAAGAAGATCAGCATGGCGACCTCTTCCTGGGCAATCATTGCGCCGATTTGCTGGTCGCCGCCCAGAGGGCCACTTTTCATCCTGAGAACGTCCAGTTTCGGACAGGCATCCTGCACCCGTGCGCCGGTCGTGCCGGTGGCGACAATCTGCCATTGCTCAAGAAAACTCTGATGATGGCGGGCAAACGCCGCCATCTGGTCCTTCATCTTGTCATGCGCGATCAGCGCAATCTTCTGGCGCTCAGCCATTGGTTCTCCCCTGAGCGTTTAAATCGATTTGCGGATCTCTTATACCAAGGGGCGGGGAATTGAAAAGCCGCCCCCGCCTAATCTTAGGGGCGCGGCACCGGTGATGGAACGTCCTCACTTGGCAGATTTGCATCGTCAGGTGTGGCCGACGAGGCTTTCACAGAGGCAGACCCCTGACTGACATAGGCCTTGGCGCCGCCGAAGGTCGCCTGTTTCTCGCTGGCGACAGACGGAGCATCCAGCACCGCGGCACAGGCCTTGGGCAGGTCCGAAACCATCACGGGGCGTGGCGGCGGTGGGGGCTTGGCATTCGGGTCGCGTTTCTTCTGTTCCCACGGTTCCTTGGTAAACCACCAGGCCAGCGATTTATCGCAGCCGTCGCCGGGGGCAACAGGTGCTTGCGGCTTGCAACCGGCGGCACCGGGCGGGCAGGAAAGCCGGATATGGAAATGGGCGTCATGGCCATAGATCGGACGGATCTTGCCCATATTGGTCCGGTCGCCCGTCCAGCTCTCGCAGAGTTTCTTCTTGATGGTCGGATTGACGAACAGCCGCTCGACCTGCGGATAGCTTGCTGCCAGCATCAACAGCCGGGCATGGGTCGGTGTCCAGGTCTGCGGATTGATCGTCAGGAATTTATCTTTCAGGATCATCGACGTGAAGGGCAGATCCTCGCGCTGCTGCACCGTCAGGCGCTTCGCTGGCATCGGGGTCAGCCAGATATCGGCGTCCAATCCGATCTGGTGGGAGGCATGGCCATTGGCCATCGGCCCGCCACGCGGCTGGGCGATATCGCCGACCAGCAGGCCCGGCCAGCCGATTTTCGGCGCATCCCGTGACAATTGCTCGATGGTCTGGATCATCGCCGGATTGCCCCAGCGGCGATTGCGCGACAGGCGCATGGCCTGCCAGTTGGGGCCATCCGTCGGCAGGGCGACCGCTCCGCTCATGCAGCCCCGCGCATAGGAACCATAGGGCATGACCGGCCCTGAATTGGGGAGGGTTTCCTGGGGAAAGGCGATCTTGGCCGGTTGATCCGGCCCTGCCATGGCCATGTCGATCCCGAGTGAAAGAACCGCCAGCCCGGCTGTCATCGCCCGCAGCACTGTTGATCGTCGCGTCAAAATTCACCTCATCCTTGCGGAATCATCCGTCTACATGGCAATCAAACTAGGGTTTGTCAGGCAAAAGTGAAACCCGGCTTTCCTCAAAACCGGAGAGTTTGTGTGGGTTTACGTGCCAAAGCCTGTCTTTCGCCCGGTTTTGTCTTATCTTGTCAGCCAAATCACCACGGCATGGTTATCCTTCTCCGTCAGGAATGTGGAAAATCATGCATGGAAAGACATTGTCGGCCATGCTGACGAAATTCGAGGGGTAATTCATGGCTGTCATCCGCGCCGGGGCGAAAATACGCGCATTGTTTTGGGGCTTATTGCTTCTGGGTACTTGCGCCGCACAGGGCTTGACCACCCAGGCTTTCGCAGAGGAGCCGCAATGGCGCCACGCCATCGGCTTGATCGACGCACCCAAATATCCCGAGGGTTTTCAACGCTTCGACTATGTCAATCCCGATGCGCCGAAGGCGGGTGAGTTGAAACTGTCGTCGTTCGGCAGCACCTTCGATACGTTCAATCCGATCGCGGGCAAGGGGCAGTTGGCAGATGGTGTCCAGGTGCTGCTATCGTCGCCCCCTGGTGCATCGCTTGTGACCGAAACCCTGCTCAAATCCTCGCTGGATGAGGATGGTGTCAGCTACGGTCTTCTGGCGGAGGCGCTCGCCTATCCCGATGACGTTTCCTATGTGAAATTTCGGCTGCGGCGTGAGGCCAAATGGGCGGATGGCCAGCCCGTCACCCCGGATGATGTTGTTTTCAGTTTCGATGCCGTCAAGCAGCTCAATCCGGCGGCTGCGATCTATTATAGTCATGTTGTGAAAGCCGAAAAGACCGGTGAACGGGAAGTCACATTCACGTTCGATCAGAAAGGCAACAAGGAACTGCCTTCGATTGTCGGGCAACTCGACGTCGTTCCAAAGCATTGGTGGCAAGCCCAAGGCCCCGATGGCAAGCCGCGTGACATCTCCAAGACAACGCTTGAGCCGATCATGGGATCTGGTCCCTATCGCATCGCCGGGTTTTCGCCAGGTGGATCGGTGCGCTACGAATTGCGGGATGACTATTGGGGCAAGGATATCAACGTCAACATCGGCTACAATAATTTCCGCAGTATATCCTACACCTATTATACCGATATCAATGTCGCATTCGAAGGTTTCCGTTCTGGCGCGACCGATCTGTGGCTTGAAAATTCCGCCATGCGCTGGACCAAGTCCTACGATTTTCCGGCTGCCGTCCAAGGCAGGATCAAGCGCGAGCAGATCCCGAACGATTACCGCAAAGCCGGCTTGATGATGGGCTTCTTCCTCAATACGCGGCGGGAGCAGTTCAAGGATGTGAATGTCCGCAAGGCGCTGAACTACGCTTTCGATTTCGAGGAACTGAACCGCACGGCGTTTTTCGGGCTCTACAAGCGAATCGACAGCTATTTCTATGGCAATGACCTGGCCTCCAGCGGCTTGCCTGATGGTAAGGAGTTGGAGATCCTAAACGGGATCAAGCAATATGTGCCGCCGGAGGTGTTCTCCACGGTCTATAAAAATCCGGTCAGTGGAGACCCCGCAAAGCAGCGTGACAATCTGCGCATGGCCATTTCGCTTTTCGCCAAGGCAGGCTACGAATTGCGCGGCAACCGGATGGTGTCCAAGGCCACCGGCAAACCTTTCACGTTCGAAATTTTGCTGGATGGTCCACTCATCGAGCGGGTGGCATTGCCCTATGCCAATAATCTGAGAAAAATCGGCATCGAGGTCAATGTCCGAAGCGTCGATTCCTCCCAATTCACCAGCCGTTTGCGCAGTTTCGATTATGATGCCGTTTATTATGTCGCCTCGCAATCCACCAATCCAGGCAATGAGCAGCGCGACTACTGGGGGTCGGCCAGTGCCGACACGACGGCTTCGCGCAATTATGCCGGTATAAAGAATCCGGGTATCGATGCCTTGGTCGACCAGATTATCTTTGCGAAAGACCGCGACACTTTGATCGCTACCGTCCACGCCCTCGACCGGATGCTGCTGGCTGGAGCCTATGTCGTGCCGTCTTATACCCGCGGTGATGTGTGGTTTGCCTATTGGGACAAGTTTGCGCATCCGCAAAACCTGCCGGAATTTTCCAGCGGCTTCCCCGATATCTGGTGGGCAAAGCAAGTGTCGAATTGAGCCATTCACTATCATGCGGCGGCATAGGCAGTGACAGCTGCTTTGCAGGCCGCATTTCAGCCGCTACCAATAGGCACGGCGAATCAACGCCCCGAACATACGGCAAGAGCAATAAAGGACGGATGGATTGGCAAAACGTGATGGCATGGTGAAAACGGGAGCGTTCTGCTGATGGGCGCCTATATCCTGCGCCGCCTGCTGTTGATGATCCCGACCATGGTCGGCATCATGGGCATTTCCTTCCTCGTCATCCAGTTTGCCCCCGGCGGTCCGGTGGAACAGGTGGTGGCGCAATTGAGCGGCCAGGGTGACAGCGCCGACCAGCGGCTTTCCGGTGGTGGCGATATCGTCAGCCAGGGCGGCATGGGCGATGGCGGCTCGAACTATCGCGGTGCGCAGGGGCTGGACCCGGATCTGATCAAGAAACTGGAAAAGCAGTTCGGCTTCGACAAGCCGCCACTCACCCGGTTTCTGGACATGATGTGGAACTATATCCGCTTCGATTTCGGCGAGAGCTTTTTCCGCAACACCTCGGTGATTGACCTGATCGTCGAGAAAATGCCGGTCTCGATCTCGCTCGGCGTCTGGGTTCTGTTGCTGTCCTATGCGATTTCGATTCCGCTCGGCATCCGCAAGGCCGTCAAGGACGGCTCGACCTTCGATGTCTGGACCTCCGGCATCGTCGTGGTCGGCTATGCTGTGCCGGGCTTCCTGTTCGGCATTCTGCTAATCGTGCTGTTTGCCGGTGGCTCCTTCTACAATTGGTTTCCGCTGCGTGGCCTGACCTCCGATAATTTCGCCGATCTCAGCTGGTGGCAGAAGATCCTCGATTATTTCTGGCATCTGACCCTGCCGCTGACCGCATTGCTACTTTCGGCCTTTGCCACCACGACGCTGCTTACCAAGAATTCCTTCATCGACGAGATCAAGAAGCAATATGTGGTGACGGCCCGTGCCAAGGGCCTCAGCGAACATCGGGTGCTATACGGCCATGTGTTTCGCAATGCGATGCTGATCGTCATTGCCGGTATTCCCGGCGCTTTCGTCTCGGCCTTCTTCACCGGTTCGCTGCTGATCGAGAATATCTTCTCACTGGATGGCCTGGGACGTCTCGGCTATCTGTCGATCATCAACCGCGATTATCCGATTGTGTTTGCCACGCTTTATATCTTCTCGCTGCTGGGCCTGGTGGTCAGCCTCGTCTCGGATTTGATCTATACCTGGATCGATCCACGCATCGATTTTGACCGGAGGGATGTCTGATGGCAGCCGTTCCCGAACACTTGGCCAAGCCGCCGAAAAAGCCGTTCCTGACCCCGATCAACCGCCGCCGCCTGGAGAATTTCAAGGCCAACCGGCGCGGCTCCTGGTCCTTCTGGATCTTCATGGTTCTGTTCGGACTGAGCCTCTGCGCCGAGCTGATCGCCAATGATCGGCCAATTATCGCCTCCTATAAGGGTGAGATCCTGTTTCCGGTCGCCATCAACTATCCAGAGGAAAAGTTTGGTGGCTTTCTGGCCGTCACCGATTATCGCTCCAGCTTCGTCTCGGACGAGATCAATGCCCATGGCTGGATGATCTGGCCGCCGATCCGCTATTCCTATCGCACGGTGAATTCGGAAATTCCGCAATCGGCCCCGACGCCGCCCTTCTGGTTGATGGACGCCAAGCAGCGTTGCTCGGCCTATCCGAAGGGGGCGGATGACCCCAATTGCATCCTCGGCAACATGAACTGGCTTGGCACCGACGATCAGGCCCGCGATGTCATGGCGCGAATGATTTACGGTTTCCGCATTTCCGTACTGTTCGGTCTGGCGCTGACGATGATTTCCGCCGTGATCGGCGTGTCAGCCGGTGCCGTGCAGGGCTATTTTGGCGGCAAGACCGATCTGCTGATGCAGCGGTTCATCGAGATCTGGTCATCGATCCCACTGCTTTATATCCTGCTGATCATCGCCTCGCTGCTGCCGCCGGGCTTTTTCATTCTGCTTGGCATCATGCTGCTGTTCACCTGGGTGCATTTCGTCGGTATCGTGCGGGCGGAGTTTCTGCGGGCCAGAAATTTTGAATATGTCAACGCCGCCCGGGCGCTTGGGGTTGGCAATTGGACCATCATGCGCCGCCATCTGCTGCCCAATGCCATGGTGGCGACCTTGACCTTCCTGCCCTTCATCCTGTCGGGATCGATCACCACCCTGACTTCGCTGGATTTCCTTGGCCTCGGCATGCCGCCCGGCTCGCCTTCGCTGGGTGAGCTGATTGCCCAGGGCAAGCGCAATCTGCAAGCGCCCTGGCTGGGGCTGACGGCCTTCTTCACCATGGCGATCATGCTGTCCCTGCTGATTTTCGTCGGCGAGGCGGTGCGCGATGCCTTTGATCCGAGGAAGACCTTCAAATGAGCGCGCCTCTTCTCTCCGTCCGCGATCTGTCGGTCGCCTTTCATCAGGGCGAAAGCCAGAGCCTTGCCGTCGATCACGTCAGTTTTGACATTGCATCGGGCGAAATCCTGGCGCTGGTCGGCGAATCCGGCTCCGGCAAATCGGTTTCGGCAGCCTCGATCCTCAAACTTCTGCCCTATCCCGCCGCCAGCCATCCCTCCGGTCAGATCCTGTTTGACGGGCGGGATCTGCTGACCCTGTCGGAACCGGCTTTGCGGGCCGTGCGTGGCAATGACATTACCATGATCTTCCAGGAGCCGATGACCTCGCTCAACCCGCTGCACAGCATCGAGCGGCAGATCGGCGAAATCCTCGAACTCCACCAGTCGCTGACAGGGGACGCCGCCCGCAAGCGGACGCTGGAGCTGCTGCTTCAGGTCGGCATCCGCGAGCCGGAAAAGCGGCTGTCGGCCTTTCCTCATGAATTGTCCGGCGGCCAACGTCAGCGGGTGATGATTGCCATGGCGCTTGCCAACCGGCCAAAGCTGCTAGTGGCCGATGAACCGACCACGGCGCTGGATGTGACGGTGCAGGCGCAAATCCTGGAGCTTCTGGCCGGGCTGAAGCGTGAGCATGGCATGTCCATGCTGTTCATCACCCATGATCTTGGCATTGTCCGTAAATTCGCTGACCGCGTTTGTGTGATGACCGGCGGCAAAATCGTTGAGAGCGGCCCGGTTGAGGCAATTTTCGCCAATCCGCAACATGCCTATACCCAGAAATTGCTGGCATCCGAGCCGCGCGGTGTGCCGCCGGAAACCGATCTAACCAAGCCGGTCGTGATGGAAGGGCAGGAAATCCGTGTCTGGTTCCCGATCAAGGCCGGGTTTCTGCGCCGGGTGGTGGACAATGTGAAGGCCGTGGACGGCGTCGATCTGACGCTGCGCGCTGGACAGACGCTTGGTGTGGTCGGCGAATCCGGCTCCGGCAAGACCACGCTGGGTCTGGCGCTGGCCCGGTTGATCTCGTCCGAAGGCCGGATCGGCTTTCTCGGCAACAATATCGATGGCTATTCATTCAAGCAGATGCGCCCGCTGCGCGACCGTTTGCAAGTGGTGTTCCAGGACCCGTTCGGGGCGCTCAGCCCGCGCATGTCGGTGGGTGATATCATTGCCGAGGGATTGCGAGTGCATGAACGGGGCCTCACGGCAGCAGAGCGCGACAGGCGGGTCTGCTGGGCGCTGGAGGAAGTCGGGCTGGATATCACCACCCGCTGGCGCTATCCGCATGAGTTTTCGGGCGGTCAGCGGCAGCGTATTGCCATTGCCCGTGCCATGGTGCTGAAACCGCGCTTCGTGATGCTGGATGAGCCGACCTCGGCGCTGGACATGACCGTGCAGGCGCAGGTGGTGGATCTGTTGCGCGATTTGCAGAGCCGCCATGACCTCGCCTATCTGTTCATCAGCCACGACCTGAAGGTGGTGAAGGCGCTGGCCAATGACATCATCGTCATGCGATCAGGAAAAGTTGTCGAGCAGGGACCGGCGCAGGAGGTTTTCACCGCGCCGAAACAGGATTATACCAAGGCCCTTCTTGCTGCCGCATTCGACCTCAAGGCCATGAATATCGGTGGTGTCAGCCAATAATACCAGCCTTCTGCAAGGATGCCCCCCGCATGTCCCTCAAGCCTCCCGTGGTGATTGACCTCAAGTTTTCACGCGCCGCCATGCAGGCAGCGCTGGCCGGGGCCTTTCCCGATCGTGAGGTGATCGATCTCGGTGATCCCGAGAACGCTGACAGGGACCTGTCGGCGGCAGCCTATGCAGTTTTGTGGAAGCCGGAGCCATCGCTGTTTACCCGCGCCTCCGGCCTCAAAGTGCTGTTTTCCGGCGGCGCGGGTGTCGATCACGTCCTGACACTGCCGGGCCTCCCAGACCTGCCGATTGTCCGCTTCGTTGACCGCAGCCTGACGGACCGGATGAGCGAATGGGTGCTGCTGAACTGTCTCTATCACCTGCGCCATATGAGCCAATATCTGAGGCAGCAGCGCGAGAAAGTGTGGAGCGAAATTGATCTCCAGCCGGAAGCCCGCGATGTCACCGTCGGCGTCATGGGGCTGGGCGTTCTGGGCCAGGATGCGGCGCGCAAACTGAAGGTGATGGGATTTGACGTCATCGGCTGGTCGCGGCGCAGACGCGAGATCGACGGGATCGACACCTATGACGAGGCCCGGATCGATGAATTTCTGGCCCGTACCGATATCCTTGTCGGCCTCTTGCCGCTGACCCCGGAAACCCGGGGCCTCTACGATAGCAGCCTGTTTTCACGGTTGCGGCAAGGGGGAGCGCTGGGCAAGCCGGTGTTTCTCAATGCCGGTCGCGGTGGAAGCCAGGTGGAAGCAGACGTCATAGCTGCTTTGCAGAAGGGCGTGTTGGGTGCCGCATCGCTTGATGTGTTTGAAAAAGAACCGCTGGCGATGGATAGCCCGCTATGGGCCATGGAAAATGTCGTCGTGACCCCTCATGCCGCAGCGGCATCGGATGTGCGGGCGCTGTTTGCCCATGTGGAGACGCAGATTGCCCGGTTTGAGGCGGGTGAGGCACTGGAGCATGTCGTGGACCGGTCTGCGGGCTACTGATCCCGGAACCTTTGCCGCATCGGTACGTTGGCCTTCATAAGTGTTTACGCTTATGCGTATAAAACAGATGGAGGCTCTCCGCATGGCAGGTCCAGGCAATTTCGACCCCGCTGATAGAAACTTGAACACGACGCCCGAAACGCCGGGAGCAGAGCGCCCGCTGGAGCCGACCGAGGCGCGACAGGGCTTTCGCGGTAAACCTGTCCTGATCGTACTGCTGGCCGGACTGGTTCTGGCGCTGGTTGCGTGGATACCAGCGGAATGGTGGGGCCAGAAAATTGCGCCCTCGACGGACCCGGCGACGGAAACGACGCGCCCGACCACCGCTCCGCAGCAGCCGAGCCAACCAAGCACAACGCCCTGATAGCGATAGACGGGGCCCTGATGGCGAGGGGCGGGTGTATTAGGACAATAATGAAGTTCCCGGCCACTGGACTTTGGTCACAGTTTTTTCGATAAGGTTGGCCCTGAAAAGACCATAGCCATCCGGCTATGGTCGTAATGGCGCGGCCAAAATCAGGCCGCTGGCAGGCGGCGAGGACGAATGGCAAAGACGGATATTGCGAGGCGGGTGTATAACCATGCCTGGAAGCTTGACCCCATCGTGCGCAGTCTGCTCGATACCGATTTCTATAAACTATTGATGTTGCAGATGATCTGGAAGCTCTATCCAGATGTGGATGTGACGTTTACGCTGATTAACCGCACGACAAGAGTGCGGATTGCCGACGAGATCGACGAGGCCGAACTGCGCGCCCAGCTTGATCACGTCCGCACGCTTGGCATCAGCAAGAAAGAGTTGATTTGGCTGGCAGGCAATAGCTTTTATGGCCGCACCCAGATTTTCGAGCCGGAATTTCTGGCCTGGCTCTCAGCAATCCGTCTGCCAGCCTATGAGCTTTCCAAGCGCGACGGCCAATATGAGCTGACCTTCCGGGGGCGATGGATGGAAACCACGCTGTGGGAAATCCCGGCTCTCGCAATCATCAATGAATTGCGGTCGCGGGCTGCGCTGAAATCACTCGGTTATTTCACGCTGGATGTTATCTACGCCCGTGCCAAGGCGAAGATGTGGGAAAAGGTCGAGCGGCTGAAGCAATTGCCGGGCCTGCGAATTTCCGATTTCGGCACCCGTCGCCGCCACAGCTTCCTGTGGCAAAGGTGGTGTGTGGAAGCTCTAAAGGAAGGCATTGGCGAAGCCTTTACCGGCACCAGCAATGTATTGCTGGCTATGGATTCGGATCTTGAAGCCGTTGGCACCAATGCCCATGAATTGCCGATGGTGGCCGCGGCCCTAGCGAAGACCAATGCCGAACTGGCCAATGCGCCCTATAAAGTGCTTCAGGACTGGAACACGCTCTACAACGGCAATTTGCTGATTGTTTTGCCCGATGCCTTCGGTACATCGGCTTTCCTGCGCGATGCGCCACCGTGGGTGGCGGATTGGACGGGTTTTCGTCCCGACAGCGCCCCACCGATTGAGGGCGGCGAGAGGATCATTGCCTGGTGGGAAAAGATGGGGCGCGATCCGCGCCAGAAACTGCTGATCTTTTCCGATGGGCTGGATGTGGACGCCATCATCGACACTTACCGTCATTTTGAAGGCCGGGTGCGAATGAGCTTTGGCTGGGGCACCAACCTCACCAATGATTTCATTGGTTGTGCACCCCATGACATTGCCGGGCTGAAGCCGATTTCCATCGTCTGCAAGATCACCGAAGCCAATGGCCGTCCCGCCGTCAAGCTCTCCGACAATCCTTTGAAGGCCACGGGAGAACCCGCCGAAGTCGAACGCTACCTGAAATTCTTCGGGTCCGAGGACCGTGTGGAACACGCCGTCAAGGTATAAAACCTGTGTCGAGGGGTCAGGAGGATTCGTTTTCGGCAAGCCAGCTTTCGAGCGCCGCGATGGCTTTCAGCCTCAATGCGGCTTTGCGTGCCAGAGCCTTTAACAGGCTCCTGTCATTGGCACCAAAACCGAGTTCCTGCATCACCTCGCCCGGCTTCAGCCGCCGCCGCGCCATGACCGTTTCAATGCGGATAATCGTCTCCGGCAAGAGATAGCGGCCATTGGCAATCGGGCCGGCGGCAGATTTTTGCACGGACATGGTTGACCGGGACACAGCGCTTTCCAGTGCCTCGCCATTTTCCTGGACCGCCAGCCAAGCGATAAACGCCCGACGCTCCTCAGCGCCCGCCTTTTTCCAGGAGTTTTTCAGCTTCTCCAACCGGCTGCGTTGCGGCCGCAGCCCCGCTACTTCAAGCGCGACCCGCAGAGAACCAATACGGCCCGCTAAAAAATCACTGTAAATGCCGGGAAACATTGCGCGGAGACGCTCGACCTCCGCAGCTTTCATCTGTTTTTCTGCTTTCGCCATCGTCCGATCACCACTGCTTTTTCGAAGCGGTGTATCCGGGTTCAGACCGTAAGGCGAGCTGGAAAGCGGGTTTGTCGTCGTTGAATGACAGGGGTTCGGCGTGGCTGTGGCTGTCTCAGCGGGGTGCAGGGCAAGCCGGTTTGACAGGATAGCCGTTTATAGCGCACCCGTCGTTAAGACGGTGCGTACCGTGCTGTCGTCAGTGTCCCAAATCTCCTGCACTTTTGAGAGGGCCACCGGTGCTGTCGCGATCTTTAATCCAGCGGGCCTTGCCGCCTGAAGCAATTCACCGATCGTCTGGATCATTCGGTTCCTTGGTACACTGCCGATACCGCTTCCCATGAGCTCGATGGCGGAGGATCGTAACACGGCAGCTGGTAGTGAGATTTGACCTCCGCTGACAGCGCCAACCTGGACAAAGCGAAGAGGCACGGCATTGGCCTTTGCCGCCGCGTCAAGCAATAATTCCGCGCTCTGACCCCAAAGATAATCCAGAACGATATTCACTCCGTCTGCAAACTGGGCTTTGAAACTTGCGGCCAGAGCCTCCTCATCTTGCAACAGGGAAATTGTCACGTCTGCACCAAGCGCTGACAGCGATTGCAGAGCCTGCGGATTTCGTCCCGTGGCGATGATTTTTTTCGCACCGAGATGCTTGGCAATCTGCACGGCAAGCCGTCCTGCAATGCCTGTCGCGCCATTGATCAGCACGGTTTCTCCAGCATTCAATTTTGCCCGTTCACGGTATGCCATCCATGACGACATTCCGGGATTGACGATTGCGGCAGCGGTGATGTCGTCCAGATCGTCGGGTACGGCGAGGCATTGGACGGAGGCAACGACAGTCCGCTCCGCCATACTGCCAAATGGTGCTTTCGGCAGGGCGAAATAAACCCGCTCGCCATTCTCTCTGCGCCCGACGCCATCTATTCCAGTAATAAAGGGGAAGATTCCCGATGAGCTGTAATGCGTGCCCGAAGCACGACTTTTAACGAGATGGCTAAGCGCTGCGGCCGAGACCGTGACGAGTGTTTCGCCCGTCTGGGCAACAGGTTCTTCAAAGTCGCCATAAAGAGGCGTTTGTTTGGCTCCGTAGACAACAGCAGCTTTCACGATGTCTTCCTTTTCATGAGAGATTTAATGTGTAATATGCACATAAATGGAGATCGCATCAGTGTCAATAAAAACAGTGCAAAATACACGTAATGATGAACGCCTTCGTGCGCTACATATGTCCCTGCTCGATATCGTGGCTGTCATGAATCGCCCGCAGCGTGATGAAATCCTGATCAAGGCAGCTGGCATCCCTCTGGATCGGGCGCTGTTTCCATTGCTTGTCAATGTAGAGAGATTCGGCCCCATCGGTGTGGTGGAGCTTGCCGACCGCAATGGACGCGATTACACCACCGTCAGCAGGCAGGTGGCCAAGCTGGAAAGCCTCGGGCTTGTCGAGCGCCGTGCCAGCAGTGCTGATCGCCGCATACGCGAGGCGGTGATAACGGCGAAAGGCAAGGCAATGACCGACCTTGTCGATGCAGCCCGCGAAAAAATCGGCCACGCCATTTTCGCCACCTGGGAAGAGCGAGATATCGAAGATCTCGTGCGATTGACGCGGAAATTTGCAGATGCCGTGAAGGAAGAGCCGGTGATCGATCCGTGATTGGGATGCTGTTTCACCAAAAGAGTCTCATTACGAGCGTCTCAGCGATTAAGATGGAGGCATACTGGCGGACAGGGAGGGATTCGAACCCTCGGTACGCTTTCACGCACACACGCGTTCCAGGCGTGCGCCTTAAACCACTCGGCCACCTGTCCGTTTTTCGAAAAGCTTGCTGCTGGGCAGCTTGACCGTTCGGGCGGGACATATATCAAGGATTCGGCGGCGATCAACCCAAATCTGACAGTTTTTCGACAAAGCCTCGGAAATCTTTTGTCTGGTCCTGGATTGCGCGCTTGGGCGTAGACGGGCAATCCTGTAAAAGTGGGCTTGGGCGAGACGGAAGGAGAAGGTGATGATCCGGTTTTTATTGCGCGTTCTCAGTTTCATCATGCTGGTCCTTGCTATCGTGGCGGGGACGACCGATGCGATAGAGTCCGTCGCCTCCTCGGATGTCGTGACAACGGGTTTCGGGTCGCTCTGGGCCGATATCGGTCCGGCAAGCCTTGCCGTGGTCAAGCAGGCAATTACCGCTCACATCAGCAGCGACGCTTTGCAGCTTTCGGATAATGGCATATTGCAGCAACCGGCTTTTGCGGTTTTTCTCAGCATGGCTCTTTTGCTGTGGATCGCCGGCTATAAACGGCGGTCGCCTGCCGGACGGTTCGCAGCCTGATATTCCCATCTACTGCATAATTCCTTAAATCGGAATCGATTTAAGGAATTATGCAGTAGATTTAAAGTGTTACAGCGTCCTTTGTGCGTTTTATAAAACGCGCGGCGCTGTAAGGCACACTCCCGGTCTATGACGTCGGCAATACCTATCGCTCTGAGGTGTATTCTGACGTCATGTGGATTTAGAGCTGTAAAATGCTGGTTGCCGAGAGCCGTTTGCCGTAAAAACTCTTCGGGCGGGTCCGTTTTATGACGCCGAGGACGACCATCAGCGCTGTCTGCCAAACAACGCCTGTGGTTAAAACGGGCTATGCTATACAGGTGCGAGCCGCCTTTCGGCTAAAAATAGAGCAAACAAGCCGTTGATGCGGCTTGTTTTTCGTCTTTCAGCTTTAAAAAGCAGCAGCCCTGTTAATATTTACCAGTTGAAAAAAATCTGGTGAATTTTTTGGAAAGCCGTGCAAGGATGCGCCCCAGCCGAACCTAAGAGGGGGCGGGCTGGTCTTGTCACGTCGCAATATCCGGCGTGTATGGAAAGCCTATAAAGAACAACACAAGCAACATCAGGGCTGCACAATGAAGAAATCCCTAATCACGCTGTTTGCCATGGCTGCCATGTCGGCCTCGGCGCTCGCTGCCGACATCAAGCCGGCGCTCGTCTATGGCACCGGCGGCAAGTTCGACAAATCCTTCAACGAGGCAGCATTCAACGGCGCGGACAAGTTCGAGAAGGAAACCGGCATCAAGTTCCGGGATTTCGAACCGACCAGCGATACCCAGGGCGAACAGGCAATCCGCAATTTTGCCTCCAAGGGCTTCAGCCCGATTGTCGCGGTATCCTTCGCCTGGACCTCGGCCATGGAAAAGGTCGCGACCGAGTTTCCAGACACCAAATTCGTGATCGTCGATTCGGTCGTGGAGAAGCCGAATGTCCGCTCGGTGGTCTTCAAGGAAGAAGAAGGCTCCTATCTGGTTGGTCTGCTGGCCGGCATGGCTTCCAAAACCGGCAAAGTCAGCTTTGTCGGCGGCATGGACATTCCGCTGATCCGCAAGTTCGAATGTGGCTATGAGCAGGGCGCCCGCGCTGCCAATCCAAAGATCGAAGTGTTGCAGAACATGGTTGGCACCACGGGTGCTGCCTGGAACGATCCGGTTCGCGCTGGCGAGCTGACCAAGAACCAGATGGACCAGGGCTCCGACGTGATTTACGCGGCGGCTGGTGCATCCGGCATCGGCGTGTTGCAGACCGCAGCTGATGCCAAGAAACTGTCGATCGGCGTCGATTCGAACCAGAACCATCTGCATCCCGGTTCGGTTCTGACCTCGATGGTCAAGCGCGTCGATCTTGCTGTCTATAACGCCTATGCGGATGCCAAGGCCGACAAGTTCAAGCCTGGCCTGGAAGTGCTTGGCGTCAAGGAAGACGGCGTAATGGCAGCACTCGACGATAACAACAAGGCGTTGATTACACCGGAAATGAAGGCGGCTGTCGAAAAGGCCCGCGCCGATATCATTGCTGGAACAGTCAAGGTTCATGATTACATGGCAGACAATTCCTGCCCGAAGTGATCTGAAACGAGGGCGCGAGCGGCATTCCGGCTCGCGCCCTTTTCATGTCCGTTAGAGCGTTTTCGCTTTTCGCCGAACAGCGAAAATTCTCTCTCTTTTTGCATTTCCGGACGCAAAACTGCTTCGCACCTTTGCTGGAAATACTCTATCCGGAGTTTTGCACGTGGCCCAAACCCCTGCGATTGAACTCATCGGGATCGACAAGAAGTTCGGTCCGGTTCATGCCAACAAGAATATCAACCTGACAGTGGCCAAAGGCTCGATCCATGGCATTATCGGTGAGAACGGTGCCGGGAAATCGACGCTGATGTCGATCCTCTATGGATTTTACCAGGCAGATAGCGGCGAGATTAAAATCGGTGGCCAGTCCACGGTGATTAAGGACAGCCAGGCGGCCATTTCCAGCGGTATCGGCATGGTGCACCAGCATTTCATGCTGGTCGAAAATTTTACCGTGCTGGAAAATGTCATGCTGGGTGCCGAAGGCGGCGCTTTGCTGGCCAAGGGAACGGCAGCGGCCCGCGCCTCCCTAAAGCAGCTGGAAACGGATTACGGGCTGGATGTCGATCCCGATGCCGTGGTCGAGGAATTGCCGGTTGGTCGTCAGCAGCGGGTTGAAATTCTGAAAGCGCTGTATCGCGGCGCCGATATTCTCATTCTCGACGAGCCGACAGGGGTGCTGACGCCCGCTGAGGCCGATCATCTGTTCAAGATCCTGCGTGTTCTGCGCGATCAGGGCAAAACGGTTATCCTGATTACCCACAAACTGCGGGAAATCATGGCGATCACCGATACGGTTTCCGTCATGCGGCGCGGCGAAATCGTTGCCACCCGCAAGACGGCGGAGACATCAGTGGAGGAATTGGCGGAACTGATGGTTGGCCGCCGGGTGCTGCTGCGGGTCGACAAGCAGCCTGCACAGCCGCGAGACGTTCTGCTGTCGGTGCGCAACCTGACCGTCAAGGATAGTCGCGGCGTCATCATGGTCGATGATGTGTCCTTCGATGTGCGCGAAGGTGAGATTGTCGGCATTGCCGGTGTGGCTGGCAATGGTCAAAGCGAGTTGCTGGAAGCGATCACCGGCATTCGCAAGCCGATGTCGGGCGAGATCCTCATCGCTGGCAAATTGGTGACCGGTTATGATCCGGCCCGATTGAGAGATCTTGGGCTTGCCCATATCCCTGAAGATCGCCACCATATGGGCCTCGTCCTGCCCTTTGAGGAAAGCCAGAACGCTATTCTCGGCTATCATCGTGACGAGCGCTATGGAAAAGGCATGTTTCTCGATCCGAAGGCGATCCGCGCCGCTGCCGAGGTCGAGATTGCCAAATATGACATCCGCCCACCCAATCCCCGCTTGAAGACGGCTAATTTTTCCGGTGGCAATCAGCAGAAAATCGTCGTTGCCCGCGAGATCGAGCGCGATCCGAATGTGCTGATCATCGGCCAGCCGACCCGTGGCGTCGATATTGGTGCCATTGAGTTCATTCACCGGCGCATCGTCGAAACCCGTGACAAGGGCAAGGCGCTGCTGCTGGTCTCGGTGGAACTGGATGAAATCCGCTCCTTGTCCGACCGCATCCTGGTGATGTTCGCCGGCAAGGTGGTGGGTGAAAAGACGGCAGATGCCGATGAACAGACGCTGGGCCTGATGATGGCCGGCATTGCCGCTTGAGGTTTTGATGAGTACCGCTTCCATTCCGCTGCCGAACTGGATCACCTACGGGCTTTTGCCGGTAATCAACCTGCTCTTGGCTTTTTTGATTTCCGGCCTGGTCGTGTGGATCATCGGTGAAAATCCCTGGGACGCGCTGGTCCTCATGCTTCAAGGCGCGTTGGGTCGCGGTGAAGGCATTGGCTTTACGCTCTATTATGCCACCAATTTCATCTTTACCGGCCTGTCGGTTGCTGTTGCCTATCATGCAGGACTGTTCAATATCGGCTCCGAAGGTCAGGCCTATGTCGGTGGTCTCGGGGCGGCCCTGGTGGCCTTGGCATTGGACCGTTATTGTCCCTGGTATGTCACCATGCCGTTTGCAGTGATCGGGGCGGCTCTGTTTGGGGCTGCCTGGGCATTGATCCCTGCTTGGTTGCAGGCAAAGCGCGGCAGCCATATCGTTATCACCACCATCATGTTCAACTTCATCGGCGCGGCGCTGATGGTGTATCTGCTGGTGCATGTGCTGATCGTGCCGGGCAAGATGGCGCCGGAAACCCGGACCTTTCTTGAAGGTGGACAATTGCCGAAGCTGGATTGGTTGATGGCGCTGTTTGGCCTGAAACTCGGCCCGGCACCCTTCAACGTCTCCTTCATCATCGCTCTTGTGATGGCTTTCGCCGTCTGGGTGCTGATCTGGCGCACCAAGCTTGGCTATGAAATGCGCACGCTCGGCATCAGCCGGTCCGCGGCGGCCTATGCCGGTATTCCCTATGTGAAGATCGTTATCATCACCATGCTGATATCAGGTGGCCTTGCCGGTATGATGTCGCTGAATACGGTGATGGGCGCTTCCGCTCGCCTCCAGGTGGAATTCGTCGGTGGCGCGGGCTTTGTCGGTATCGCGGTCAGCCTGATGGGCCGCAGCCATCCGCTCGGTATCGTTATCGCCGCCATTCTGTTCGGCGTGCTCTACCAGGGCGGCGCGGAACTGTCCTTCGACATGCCGAATATTACCCGCGACATGATCGTCGTCATCCAGGGTCTGGTGATCCTGTTTGCGGGCGCGCTGGAGTTTATGTTCCGACCGGCGCTGGTGCGTTTCTACCAGACGATTGCCCGCCCGGCTGCTCGCCCCGCCCCGTCAAGCAAGTGAGGATCTGACGATATGGATAATTTCGAAATGATCGTTAGCATCCTGGGCTCCACGGTACGCTTGTCGATTCCGCTGATTTTCACGGCGCTGGCCGGGCTATTTTCCGAACGGGCCGGGGTGTTCGACATCGGGTTGGAAGGCAAGATGCTGGCCGGTGCTTTCGCAGCGGCCTGCGTTGCCTACCTCACCGGCTCGGCCTGGGCGGGGCTGGCAGGCGGCATTGCGGTGTCCATCGGCTTTTCGCTGATCCACGGCTTTGCCTCGATTACCAATCGCGGCAATCAGATCATTTCCGGCGTGGCGCTGAATTTCGTCGCAGCCGGTTTGACGGCGGTGCTGGGACAGGCCTGGTTCAGCCAGGGCGGACGCACCCCGCAGCTGCCGGGTGATGCGCGCTTTCAGCCGATTGTGCTTCCAGGCACTGATGCTCTGCGTGACGTGCCGTTTCTCGGCCCTCTCTATGCCAATGTGGTTTCCGGCAACAATGCCTTGACCTATCTGGCCTTTCTGGCCGTGCCACTCAGCTGGTGGGTGCTGTATCGCACCCGTTTTGGCCTCAGGCTGCGGGCGGTGGGCGAAAATCCTGGTGCGGTCGATACGGCAGGGATTTCCGTGGCTTGGCTGCGCTACCGGGCGGTGATCGTTGCAGGCTTTCTCTGCGGTTTTGCCGGAGCCTATCTGGCCATCGCCCAATCGGCTGCCTTCATCCGCGATATGTCGGCGGGCAAGGGCTATATCGCGCTTGCCGCGCTGATCTTTGCCAAATGGAAACCGGTGCCTGTGATGTTCGCCTGCCTGCTGTTCGGCTTTCTCGATGCCATGTCCAATTTCATGCAGGGCAAGGCAGTGCCGGGCATTGGTGAAGTGCCGGTACAGATTTTCCAGGCTCTGCCCTATATTCTCACCTGTATTCTGCTGGCTGGTTTTATCGGAGCGGCCAATGGTCCGAAGGCGGGCGGCGTGCCCTATGTGAAGGAACGGTAATATGTCTCACGACCTGTTCGAGGCGGCCCGCGATGCCATGCGCCATGCCCATGCGCCCTATTCGAAATTTCCGGTCGGTGCTGCGATCCGCGCCGATGACGGCAAGATCTATGCTGGCGCCAATATCGAGAACCTGTCTTTTCCTCAAGGCTGGTGCGCCGAGCCGACGGCCATCGGCTGCATGATCATGGGCGGCGGACGGAAAATCGTCGAGATTGCCGTCATCGCCGAAAAGCTGGCGCTTTGCCCACCTTGCGGTGGCTGCCGCCAGAAGATCCGGGAATTTGCTTCACCTGAGACGAAAATCTACCTCTGCGACGACGTAGGCGTGCAAAAGGTGATGAGCATGGATGAATTGCTGCCCTTCAGCTTTGCGACGGATACACTCGGATGACCCCGGCGGTCGATCTGCTCATCGACAGGCTGAACGGGCTTCTGCCACGCATTGCTATCGTGCTCGGTTCCGGCCTTGGCGGATTGGTGGACGAAGTGGAGAATGCGGTTCGTATTCCCTTTGCCGACATACCGGGTTTTCCGCAGGGCGGCGTTTCCGGCCATGCCAAGGAGTTGGTGGCCGGGCTTTTCGCCGGTCAGCCGATTATCATGCTGGCGGGCAGGGTGCATTATTACGAAGCGGGTGATGCCGCGGCCATGCGGTTGCCCATCGAGACGCTGGCAGCGCTTGGCGTCACGACGCTGATCCTGACCAATGCCGCCGGTTCCTTGCGGGCCGACATGCCGCCCGGTTCGGTGATGCAGTTGATTGACCACATTAATTTTTCTGGCCGTAATCCGCTGATCGGCGAGACGGGGGATGGGCGGTTCGTCGGCATGACCCAGGCCTATGACGGCGAATTGGCCGAGGCCATGCGCCGTGCGGCAGACGCTGAAGACATTTCCCTGTCATCCGGTGTCTATATGTGGTTTTCTGGACCAAGTTTTGAGACGCCAGCGGAAATCCGCATGGCGCGGACGCTGGGTGCCGATGCGGTCGGCATGTCCACCGTGCCGGAAGTCATCCTGGCACGTTTTTTTGGCCTGAAGGTTGCGGCGGCGTCGGTTATCACCAATTATGGAGCAGGGATGACGGGTGCCGAACTCAGCCACGAGGAAACCAAGGACATGGCCCCGATTGGCGGGAGACGGCTTGCCGCCATCCTCAAGCGAATGATCGTTCATGGAGGAGCAGATCTTGGATAGCCGTGAACTGCGCGAATGCGCTGCCGTTGCCCTGTCGGTGCTGGATCTGACCAATCTGAAAGACGATTGCAGACCCGAAGAGATCGATGACCTGTGCGCCCGTGCCGTCACGCCATTCGGTCACACGGCGGCGATCTGCATCTGGCCGCGCTTTGTCGCCCAGGCGCGTGGCCTGCTTGGCCATGACGGCCAATTGAAAATCGCAACGGTGGTCAATTTCCCCTCGGGCGATCTTGATATTGCGACGGTTGTCGCGGAAACCGAAGCGGCTCTGGCCGATGGTGCCGACGAGATCGATCTGGTCATCCCCTACCATGCTTTTATCGAAGGCGATGAAACGGCTGTGGCGGAGATGATACGGGCTGTCAGAGCCGTGATCGCCTCGCCCGCAATTCTCAAGGTCATTCTGGAAACCGGTGAGCTGAAAAGCGCCGCCCTTATCCGCCGCGCCTCGCAGATTGCGATTGCCGAAGGTGCGGATTTCATCAAGACATCGACCGGCAAGGTTACGGTCAACGCCACCCTGGAAGCAGCTGATATCATGCTCCAGGAAATCCGCGACAGCGGCCGCAAGGTCGGCTTCAAGCCAGCGGGTGGCATTTCCACGGTCAAGGATGCCAGCCTCTATTTCCGCCACGCCAGCGCGATCATGGGCGAGGATTGGGTGATGCCCTCCACCTTTCGTTTCGGCGCGTCGGGCCTGTTGAATGATATTCTGGCCATTCTATCCGGCGAAAAATCCTCAGGCCCAGCCAGCGGTTATTGATATGCAGGCTGTGGAGATCATTCGCCGCAAGCGCGACGGAGAGGCGCTTTCCAGCGCCGATCTCCAGGCCTTCATCCGCGCCTTGAGCCGGGATGAACTGTCGGAAGGGCAGATCGCCGCCTTTGCCATGGCGGTCTTTTTACGGGGCATGAGCGATGCCGAGACGGTGGCGCTGACCTTGGCGATGCGCGACAGCGGTACTGTTCTGTCGTGGAAGACGGCGGGCCGTCCCGTGGCCGACAAGCATTCCACCGGCGGCGTTGGCGACAATGTCTCGCTGATGCTGTCCCCGATGATGGCCGCCTGCGGGCTGGCCGTGCCGATGATTTCCGGGCGGGGACTTGGTCATACCGGCGGGACGCTGGACAAGCTGGAATCGATACCCGGCTATGATATTGCGCCGGATGCCTCGGTCTTCCGTGCCTTGGTGGAGGAGATTGGTTGTGCCATCATCGGCCAGACCGCAGACCTCGCTCCCGCCGACAAACGGCTTTACGCGGTTCGCGATGTGACGGCGACGGTGGAATCTGTGCCGTTGATCACCGCCTCCATTCTCTCCAAGAAACTCGCGAGTGGGTTGGAGAGCCTGGTGATGGATGTCAAATTCGGCAATGGCGCCTTCATGGGCCAGGTGGAAGAGGCTCGGGCGCTTACACGCTCACTGGTGGCGGTCGCCAATGGCGCAGGCACCAGAACCTCGGCGCTGCTGACCGATATGAACGAGCCCTTGGCGGATTGTGCGGGCAATGCCGTGGAAATAGCCAATGCGGTCGCCTTCCTGAAAGGTGACAAGGTGGGGACGCGGCTGGAAACCGTGACACTGGCGCTCGGTGCCGAGATGCTGGTCAATGCCGGGGTTGAGCCGGATCGGAACGCCGCTGACATCAGATGTCGCCAAGCCCTGGAAAGTGGTCGAGCTGCCGAGATTTTCGGACGCATGGTGCATGGGCTGGGCGGGCCGGTGGATTTCATCGACAGGGTTGGGCAATATCTCCCCAAATCGGTGCTCGACATTCCGGTTCTTGCCACGCAATCCGGCTTCGTTTCCACGGTCGCCACCCGCGATATTGGTCTTGCAGTCATCGACCTTGGCGGAGGTCGTCGTAGAGCTTCGGACAGGATTGACCATTCTGTTGGCTTCAGCGGCTTCCTGCCGGTAGGGACCGCTGTTTCCAAAGGCGACGTTCTGGCCGTGGTCCATGCCGCCGATGAAGCCAGCGGCACCCGTGCCGCGCAGGTCATCGCGGCAAGCTTTGCCATCGGCGATGAAGCGCTGGTGCCGGGACCTGCTGTTGTTGAGCGGTTGAGTGCCTAGCATTGTTAGGAAACAGGCAGTCTGGTTTTTCAGAAAACTAAATTAAAACAAATAGATGAATTTATGTTAAGCGCAATACTCCAGAGTGCAAGACACAAACCTTTCATCCATCGTCTACCCCCTCTGGCTTGCCAGCCATCTCCCCCTCAAGGAGGGAGATCGATTCTGAGCAGGCTTCTCGTTTCACATCTGCCCTTCAGATGTCGGAAATCACAATCCTATTGATCGAAATAGACGGCTGAAACCATCCGATCTCCCTCCTGGAGGGGGAGATGTCCGGCAGGACAGAGGGGGGTAAACGGCGTATAAAAAAGTGTATGTTTTATACTGTAATACAATTTCAACTCTCAATCGTGAACTGCACTCTGTCGGCGGGAAAGCGCGTTAAGGCATATTGCACCGGCGCGCCATCCAGATCGGTGTTCAGGGCTTTGGTGATCATCACGATGGCACCGGGGGACAGGCCGAGTTCATCCCGGTCGGAAGGGTCGGCATGGACGGCGCTGATGTCGGTGCGCACGCGTAGATAATCGGCAAGGCCACAGGCGGCAAAGGCGGCGGTGATTGAGCCGCTCTGCCGATAGGCCACATCGATCCCTTCGAAACGGGGCAGGGGAAACCAGCTAGTAGAGCGTGACACGGCCCGGCCATCCGCTTTGCGCAGAACTTCCAGCCGGATCACATGGTCGCCCTTTTCCAATTGCAAGCTCTCCATCAGGTCCGCACTGGGGGTCTCGACGGCGCTTGCCAGCAACAGGCCCTCCAGTGCCCGGGCCTGATCGCCGATGCCGGGCGTGAAACGGGTGCGTTTTGAAATCGGAAAACTGATCCGATCTCGTCGCTCGATCAGCGTGCCGCGTCCCTGAACGGCGCGCACGATCCCCTCCTGGGCAAGGGCCGCCAGCGCGCTGCGCACCGTATGTCTGTTGACGCCAAATTCTCCAGCCAGAATCGTTTCCGGCGGCACCATGCCAGTGGTGTCATAGGTGCCATCGCTGATCGATACCCGGATTCGATCAGCAATCTGCCGCCAAAGCGCCACGCCGGTCTGTCTTTCGATTGCTTTTTGTCCCGCCACTTTCTGCACCGTCATGTCACACGCTTGTCATCCCGGAGGAATATTTGTAAAGATAAGTTGTATGGTTGTCTATATTAATAGACAAATGGAGATTTGGCAATGGACGCACGAGCAAAAAGTGCAAATCCAGATGATGTACATCGAAAAAGAGTTGTCGACCTTTTGGCGGCGGCCCATCTGGACGAATTAAAGGCGCTGTGGAGCGCGCTGCCGTTTGCGCCGGAAGCACATTTCCTGCGCGGACCGGAGACTGGTCTGGTGATGGTGCGCGGCCGTATCGGTGGTGGTGGCGCGTCCTTCAATCTGGGTGAAGTGACGGTGACGCGGGCGACATGCAGGCTAGCGTCGGGCCAGGTCGGGCATGCTCAGGCACTGGGTACATCCAAGGAAAAGGCGCGGCTCTCAGCAATTTTCGACGCTCTTTGGCAGGATGAGGCGCATCGCGCCCAGATTGAGCCGTTGTTGGCGGCTGTGGAGCGGCGCCTGAATGACGGCGACCGCGTCAAGGCGGAACAGGTTGCGGCAACGAAGGTGGATTTCTTCACCATGGTCAGAGGAGAAGACTGATGCCCGAAGCGGAAAGCCTGACCGGCGGTTTTTCTCAACCGGTATTTGAAGCGCAAAGTGTGTTTCGTGCCGTCATGGACGGTATGGCCCGGCCCGGCACCCACCAGACTGTTGCCGTGTCGCTGCACCCGCCAGCCCCTTTCGGTCTGGCACAGGCGGCTATTGCGCTGACGCTGTGTGACGCCGATACCCGCGTCTGGCTGAGCGGCGGGCTTTGCAAAAGTGCCGCGCCCGCCTGGCTGAGCTTTCACACCGGCGGGGTGACGACAACCGACAAGACCGAAGCGCAGTTTGCGTTTTTCGAAGCAGGCAGCCCGCTTGCCGCCTTCGCGCAATTTTCCACCGGCACGCAGGACTATCCCGACCGCTCGGTGACTGTTGTCTATGAAGTCGCCAGTCTCGAAGGCGGCCAGCCGCTTACTCTGAAGGGACCCGGCATCCAAGACCGGGCAATGATCGCCCCACTTGGCTTGCCGGATGGTTTCCTGCGCCATTGGCAGGACAATCGTGCCCTGTTTCCGCGCGGCGTCGATGTGATTTTCACCGCCGGTCGGGATTTTCTCTGCCTGCCGCGCAGCTGCGCGATACTATCCGGGGAGGCGTGAATGTATGTTGCTGTAAAGGGCGGCGAGACCGCCATTGCCAATGCCCACAGCCTGCTGGCCGACCGTCGCCGGGGTGATCGAAGCCTGCCGACAATGACCGTCGATCAGATTGTCGAGCAATTGGCGCTGGCGGTTGGCCGCGTCATGGCCGAGGCCTCGCTTTATGATCGCAAGCTTGCGGCGCTGGCCATCAAACAGGCGCGGGGCGATATGATCGAGGCGATTTTCCTGCTGCGCGCCTATCGCACCACGCTGCCGCGCTTTGGTCTGTCAGAGCCGGTCGATACCGGAGCGATGCGGATCGAGCGGCGGATTTCCGCCACCTATAAAGATCTGCCCGGCGGCCAGTTGCTGGGGCCGACGTTCGATTATACCCACCGTCTGCTCGATCCGTCCCTGCTGGAAGAAGGCGAGGTGGAACCTCCGGTCCAGAAAACGCCATCCGGCGAACCCGCCATGCGGGTCTCGGATATCCTGAGCGAAGAAGGACTGATCGAACCCGATGGCGACATGCCGGAGGATCATCTGGCGGGTGATATCACCCGCCAGCCTATCGAGTTTCCGATGGCGCGGGATTTGCGGCTGCAATCGCTGGCCCGTGGCGATGAAGGCTTCCTTCTGGCGCTCGCCTACTCCACCCAGCGCGGCTATGGCCGCAGCCATCCTTTTGCAGGCGAAATCCGCTTAGGCGAGGTCGAGGTGGAGCTGGATGTGCCGGAGCTTGGCTTTGCCGTGTCGCTTGGACGTATCCAGGTCACGGAATGTCAGATGGTCAACCAGTTCAAGGGCTCGTCAAAGGCTCCGCCGCAATTCACGCGAGGCTATGGCCTCGTCTTCGGTCAGAGCGAGCGCAAGGCGATGGCCATGTCGCTGGTGGATCGGTCACTGCGCGCCGAAGAGCTGGGCGAGGATATTGCCGCCCCTGCCCAGGACCAGGAATTTGTGTTGTCCCATTGTGACAATGTGCAGGCAACAGGGTTTGTCGAACATCTGAAGCTGCCGCATTACGTGGATTTCCAGGCCGAACTCGATCTGGTGCGGCGGATGCGCTCCGAACACGAACAGGCCCGCCAGCAAGGGCTGGACCTGAGCGAGGCGGCGGAATGACCAGTCTATTAGTCGTGATCGGCATACCAGGCGGCGCAAAGCGTCGAGACGCCCAGCATGAGGGTCACGAAGACGGCGAACATCATTTCGATTTCCATGCTCATTGCTCCCTGTTTGCGAATTTCTGGAAGGGTAACGCACAATGATTACGGAAGTTTCATTAGCGGACGAAATTGCCACTTATAATTTTGCCTATCTGGATGAGCAGACCAAGCGGATGATCCGTCGGGCGATCCTGAAGGCCATCGCCATTCCCGGCTATCAGGTGCCGTTTGCGTCGCGCGAAATGCCAATGCCCTATGGCTGGGGCACTGGCGGCGTGCAGGTGACGGCAGCCATCCTTGGGCCGGAAGACGTGTTGAAGGTGATCGACCAGGGCGCCGACGACACCACCAATGCGGTGTCGATCCGGGCCTTCTTTCAGAAGGTCGCCAATGTGGCGGTCACCACCCACACGAGCGAAGCCACCATCATCCAGACCCGCCACCGGATTCCGGAGGAAAAGCTGCGGGCGGGCCAGGTGCTGGTCTATCAGGTGCCGATCCCGGAGCCTTTGCGCTTCCTGGAGCCGCGCGAGACCGAGACCCGCAAGATGCATGCATTGGAAGAATATGGCCTGATGCATGTGAAGCTCTATGAAGATATCGCTCGCAATGGCCGGATCGCCACCACCTATGCCTATCCGGTCAAGGTGGCGGGCCGCTATGTGATGGACCCGTCGCCGACGCCGAAATTCGATAATCCGAAAATGCACCGGTCAGAGGCCCTGCAATTGTTCGGCGCGGGACGCGAAAAGCGGATCTATGCCGTGCCGCCCTATACCGATGTCGTCAGCCTGGATTTCGAGGATCATCCTTTCACGGTGCAAAGCTTCGACAAGCCCTGCGCGCTGTGTGGGGCCGAGCATGTCTATCTCGATGAAGTGATCCTCGACGACAAGGGCGGGCGAATGTTCGTCTGCTCCGACACTGACCATTGCGAGGATCGCCGCGCCAAAGGTCATCGGGGTGAGATGCTGGCGGAAACCCAGCAGGAGGAGGCTGCTCAATGACCCAGCAACCGCTTTTGAAGGTCCGCGACCTGTCGAAATTCTACGGACGGCGGATCGGCTGCGCCAATGTCTCCTTCGATCTCTGGCCGGGCGAAGTGCTGGCTGTGGTCGGTGAATCCGGTTCCGGCAAAACGACGCTGTTGTCCTGCCTGTCCACCCGGCTGATGCCGACCACCGGCAGTGTCGATTACCGGATGCGTGACGGGGCTTACCGTGAGCTTTATCACATGAGTGAGGCCGAGCGGCGCTTTCTGATGCGGACCGACTGGGGCTTCGTTCACCAGAACCCCG
This sequence comes from Gillisella vitis, assembly GCF_021559775.1. Taxonomy (GTDB): domain Bacteria; phylum Pseudomonadota; class Alphaproteobacteria; order Rhizobiales; family Rhizobiaceae; genus Allorhizobium; species Allorhizobium ampelinum. Next base: position 3,647,901 of record NZ_CP056047.1, read on the forward strand.
CCGATGGGTTGCGGATGACCGTTTCAGCCGGGGCCAATGTCGGCGAGCGGCTGATGGCGGTCGGCGAACGGCATTATGGCAATATCCGCGCCACCGCCACCGATTGGCTGGACCGGGTGGAAATCGCCGCTGACCGGATCGACGACCAGCCGCGCGCTTTTTCCGGTGGCATGCGGCAGCGATTGCAGATCGCCCGCAATCTCGTCACCAATCCGCGTCTGGTGTTCATGGACGAGCCAACCGGCGGGCTGGATGTTTCGGTGCAGGCAAGGCTGCTGGATCTGGTTCGTGGGTTGGTGGCTGACCTTGGTCTGTCGGTCATCGTCGTCACCCATGATCTGGCCGTCGCAAGGCTGCTGTCGCACCGGATGATGGTGATGAAGGACGGCCATGTGATCGAGCAGGGCCTGACCGACCGGGTGCTGGACGACCCACGCGAGCCCTATACGCAATTGCTCGTCTCCTCGATTCTTCAAGTGTGATTGGATAGACCCATGCCCACACCTCTTATCGTTTCCGATGTCGCCAAAAGCTTCACGATGCATCTGCGCGACGGGCTTGTATTGCCGGTGGTGCGCAATGTCAGCTTTTCCGTGGAAAGCGGCTCCTGCTCCGTGCTGGGCGGCCCGTCCGGCATTGGCAAAAGCTCGATCCTGAAAATGCTCTATGGCAATTACGCCGTCGATAGCGGCCAGATCCTGGTGCGCCATCACGATACGGTGGTGGATCTGGCGTCCGCCATGCCGCGCATGGTGCTGGATATCCGCCGCGATACGATGGGCTATGTCAGCCAGTTCCTGCGCACCGTTCCAAGAGTGTCGGCGCTGGATGTCGTGGCCCAACCGCTAACAGCGCGCGGTGTGGCCATCGACGAGGCAAGATCGGTGGCAAGTGATCTGCTGGCCAGGCTGAACCTGCCCAAGGCGCTCTGGCAATTGCCGCCTGCCACCTTTTCCGGCGGCGAACAGCAGCGTGTCAACATTGCCCGCGGCTTCATCACCGATCATAAAATTCTGCTGCTGGATGAGCCGACGGCCTCGCTCGACGCGCAAAATCGTGCCGTGGTCATTGAGCTGATTGCTGGCAAAAAGGCTGAGGGCGTCGCCATGCTCGGCATTTTCCACGACGAGGAAGTGCGCGAAGCGGTTGCCGACACCATTCTCGATGTCTCGCAATTCTCACCTAGAGGCCGTCAGGTTCAGATTGAACCAGCCATCCTCTAGCTTTCTTGTTTTCGTTTGTCTTTTCGGGAAAACCGGTACCCACTTTTCCCTGACAAACTCTAGGAGCATCGCCGCATGAGCACCCGTCTTGGGCTTGAGCCCCAAATCAACCCGACCGCCAGCGTCACGAACAGCACGCTTGGGCGCTACACCGAAGTGGCCGAGCGCTGCCGTCTCGATGAAGTTGAGATGGGCGACTATTCCTATGTGATGCAGGATGTTTCCATCTGGTGCGCCACCATCGGCAAATTTGCCAATATCGCCGCTAGTGTCCGCATCAATGCCCCCAATCATCCGACCTGGCGCGCCACGCTGCATCATTTCACCTACCGCGCCGTCGATTATTTCGAAGGGGCGGATCTGGAGACGGATTTCTTCGACTGGCGGCGGGAAAACCGAGTGGTGATCGGTCATGATGTCTGGATCGGCCATGGCGCCACCATCCTGCCCGGCGTCACCATCGGCAATGGCGCGGTCGTCGGTGCAGGCGCGGTCGTTTCCAAGCCGGTGGAACCCTATACCATTGTCGGCGGGGTGCCAGCCAAGCCGATCAAGCCCCGGTTTGGACCAGGTATCGGCGCGCGCATGGACAGACTTGCCTGGTGGGATTGGCAGCATGAGCGGCTTCACGCGGCCCTTGCCGACTTCCGCACGCTGTCCGCCGAAGATTTTCTGGCCCGACATGAAGTCTTAGCCTGAAGTATAGGCTCTGCTACCCTCTGATTTTAACAGAAATGTCATGAAACTGACATGGGCGCTTCACCGACCTGAACTATAGCTCGCTCTGGATTTGGACATGATATTGGAAGACGCGCATGAATTTCGAACTGACCGAGGTGACACGGCGTTTTGGCAAGAAGATTGCCGTGGAAGCCGTGACCCTGTCCATTCCGCATGGGCAGATGGTCGGCATTATCGGTCGGTCCGGTGCGGGGAAATCCACTTTGCTGCGAATGATCAACCGCTTGGCCGATCCGACATCCGGGTCGATGCGGTTCGGCGATCAGGAGGTGACGCGCCTCAAGGGATCGGCTTTGCGCAGCTGGCAGCGCGATTGCGCGATGATTTTCCAGCAGTTCAACCTGGTTCCGCGTCTGGATGTTCTGACCAATGTCATGCTGGGACGTCTCAATCATCGCTCCACGGCGCTGAGCATCCTCAATATTTTTACGCGCGAAGAGCGGATCATGGCGATTGCCGCTTTGGAGCGGCTGGGCATCGAGCAGACGGCGCTGCAGCCGGCTGGCACACTGTCCGGTGGTCAGCAGCAGCGGGTGGCCATTGCCCGCGCGCTGATGCAGGCGCCGAAAATGCTGCTGGCCGACGAGCCGATTGCCTCGCTCGACCCTTTGAACGCCAAGATCGTCATGGATGCGCTGCGCGACATCAACGAGCGCGAAGGCATCACCGTGATCACCAATCTGCACACGCTGGATACGGCGCGGGCCTATTGCGAGCGGATCATCGGCATGGCGGCGGGCAAGGTGGTGTTCGATGGGCCGCCGGATGCGCTGACAGCGCAGGCGGTGCAGGCGATCTATGGCACTGGCCAGGATGGCAATGGCATTGACGAGAGCATGACATCGACCGCGATCCGTTTGCCGAAGTCGGACTTGGCCCTGTCTGTGCCGATGGTGGCGGCCACGGCCAGTTGAGCCCGCAATTTATGTCCTGAAAAAATAGCATTTCTGTCGCGGCATCCAGCCCGATGGCAGCGCCTTCGCTTGCCCGCGTCAAAGGCACCTTTCTTACGTTCAAGAGACAGATCCGGTCCATCGGGAAAACCAGACCGGAAAACCAGGAGAGAGACCATGTTGAAGAAAATTCTGCTTGCCTCCGTGACGCTTCTGTCGCTGGCTGGCGTGGCTGCTGCCGAAGACCTGAAGGAATTCCGCATCGGCATTCTCGGCGGCGAGAACGAAGCTGACCGGTTGCGCAATTACAACTGCCTGTCCGATCACCTGAAGAAGGAATTCGGCTTCACCAAGGTTTCGCTGTTCCCGGCCTCGGACTATGACGGCGTTATCCAGGGTCTTCTGGGTGGCACGCTTGATTATGCCGAGCTTGGCGCTTCCGGCTACGCCAAGGCCTATCTGGCTAACCCGAAGGCAGTCGAGCCGATCCTGACCACGGTGCAGACCGATGGCTCGATGGGCTATTACTCGATCATGGTGGCCCGCAAGGACAGCGGCATGACCAAAGTCACCGACATCAAGGGCAAGAAGCTCGGTTTTGCCGATCCTGACAGCACATCCGGCTACCTGATCCCGACCGTGACCCTGCCCGACGCGCTCGGCGGCAAGCCGGTCAAGGAATATGTCGGTTCCACTGGTTTTGGCGGCGGCCATGAAAACCTGGTTCTCGAAGTGCTGAAGGGCACGTTCGATGCTGGCACCACCTTCGGCTCCGGCGTTGGCAATTTCAAGGACGGCTACACGTCCGGCAACCTGCGCAAGATGGTTGATAAGGGCGTCCTCAACATGGACGACCTGGTGGAATTGTGGAAGTCGCCGCTGATACCGAACGGCCCGATCGTCATCCGCTCCTCGATGAACGACGACATGAAGACCAAGGTCAAGGCCTTCATGATGGACCTGCCGAAGACCGACGCCGCCTGCTTCTCCGCCATCGAAGGCGGCGATTTCAAGGGCTTTGCGGCTGTGAATGTCGATTTCTACAAGCCGGTCATCGACGCCCGCAAGGCAACCATCGGCGGCTGATCGCAGCTGAAAATATAAGAGCCGCCGGAGCAATCTCCGGCGGTTTCCCCGTTCGTCCATTTTTGAAAGCCTCAGATGAGCCATACCGCCAGATTGTCCTTGCTGAGCGAACAGGGGCGCGTGATCGAGAGCCATTGGAATGCGCTGGCCAAGACCCGCCGCCTGTACACGGTAGCCGGTCTTGCCGTGTTGTTTCTGGCGCTGGCGGGGTCGCTGTGGTTTGCCAATGATACCAATTCGGGCAAGTTTTTCGACCGTCTGCCGCATCTGTTCGATTTCGTCGAAACGCTTATTCCCCGCGATGGCAATGAGATCTGGCGGGCGATGTTCGACCTGCCATCGCCCTATGATGATGGCAGCCTGAAATACAATTATCCGGAAGGGCGCTACTATCTCACCCAGACGCTTTATATCCCGGAATATTTCTACAAGATGATCGAGACGCTGAACATCGCGCTGGTCTCGACCCTGCTGGGCGGCATGCTGGGCTTTTGTTTTTCCTTCATGGCGGCGCGCAACATGATGCCAAACCGTTTCATCCGCTGGCCAGTGCGCCGCTTCATGGAATTGCTCAGGGCGTTTCCGGAAGTGGTGCTGGCCGGGTTTTTCCTCGCCATCCTGTCGATTGGCCCGATCCCGGCGATGATTGCGGTTTCGGTCCATACGGTCGGCGCACTCGGCAAGCTGTTTTTCGAAGTGGTGGAAAATGCCGATATGAAGCCGGACGAAGGCCTGCGCGCCGTTGGCGGCAATTGGCTGGAGCGGCTGTGGTTCGGCATGGTGCCGCAGGTCATGCCGAATTTCATCAGCTATGCCCTGCTGCGCATGGAAATCAATGTGCGGGCGTCAACGATTATCGGCGCGGTCGGCGGTGGCGGCATTGGCGAACCCTTGCGCCTGTCGATCAGCCAGGGCCATGCGGCAAAAACCGTTGCCATCGTCATCCTGTTGCTGACGACGGTGATCGCCGTCGATCAGTTTTCGGCCTGGTTGCGCCGCAAACTGGTCGGTGAGCAAGCCTTTCATGCTGTTTCCTGAGGTTCGGCCATGACACATCTCGACGCCACCCAAATGGACCTGATCGCCGCCCGTCATCCAGACATCTTCCGCCGCAGCTTGTGGCAGCGCTACCGCGTGCCGCTGACCATTGTCCTGCTTGCGCTGTATTTCACCTTCTCCTGGTGGTTCTTTGCGGTTGGAAAAGTGGTCTCCACCGCCAGCTGGGGCATTGCTGGCAATTATCTGGCCGATTGGGTTTCCTATGAGATCCGGCCGGAAATCAATATTGCCCCCGATGGGGCGATCTCCATCGCCTATTCGCGCTTCGACCCGATTGGCCCCAACCCCAACCCGGATTGGCTGGTGACGAAGAAAGAAATGATGACGCGCACGAGTGGCGTAGCCGATGCGCCCGCGCCAGTGTCACCCGCGCCAAAAGCTTCCAGCTTCAATTTCATGGCAGCAGCCCCGCAACAGGCGCCGGTCGCGGCGCAAGCTGCACCCGTCACCCGCCAGGAAGAGGTGATCAGAGAGGCCGATGTCAATCTCGGCTCCAGCGCATCGCTGCTGGTCAACCCTGAAAGCGTGGTGCTGAACCGGGGCGCTGAGCGCGTTACCCTGATGCTTGACCGCAAGGCGGGAACCGTGATTGCCGATGGCACGCTGCCAGCTTGGGTCGAACAACGCGAACGCGGCGGCAGGGTCATGGCCTATTTCGGTCTCCAGGGTTGGGCCGATATCAGCGCCGACCGGGTCAGGGTGCGCAACCGGTTTTTCGGCTGGGCCAATTTCCTGTTCGATACCAATTCCGCGTTTTTCGGCAGGTCCGCAACTGAAGTGGTCAGCCTGATCGCCAGCGGTCCAAGGCTCGATCCACAACAGTCCAACCTGTCGCTGGCCTGGAACGACATTCTCTACAATCCGTCCTGGCAGCATCTCGATGTCTGGACCAAGCTGGCGCAAACGCTGGTGATGGCTTTTGTCGGCACGGTGTTTGCGTCGCTGGTCGCCTTTCCGTTGTCCTTCATCGCGGCGCGCAACATTACCCGCAACCGTCCGGTCAACCAGCTGACCAAGCGGTTCTTCGATTTCCTGCGCTCCGTGGATATGCTGATCTGGGCGCTGTTTTTCACCCGCGCCTTCGGACCGGGGCCGCTGGCCGGGATCTCGGCGATTTTCTTCACCGACACGGGCACTCTCGGTAAGCTCTATTCCGAAGCGTTGGAGAATATCGATGACAAGCAGCGCGAAGGGGTAAAGTCGGTCGGCGCTTCGCCGCTCGCCGTGCAGCGCTTCGGTGTGCTGCCGCAGGTTCTGCCGGTCTTTGCATCGCAGGCTTTGTATTTCTGGGAATCCAACACCCGCTCGGCCACCATTATCGGCGCGGTCGGGGCGGGAGGCATCGGCCTGAAGCTTTGGGAAGCGATGCGCACCAACCAGAATTGGGAAAATGTCTGTTATATGGTGCTGTTGATCTTGCTGGTGGTGTTTATCTTCGATGCCGTCTCCAACCTGCTGCGCTCAAAACTGATCGGGGCGCAAAAATGAACCTCGTCTGGTGCAGTTTCGGCATCGCCACCTGCCAGACAAGGCTTGCTTCCATCGCTTGAGACGGGTCAGATACAGGCTCTTCCAAGCTGATTCCCGGGATAGGATTGCCGTGCGTTACGCCCTTTATTTTACACCGCCCAAAGACGATCCCTTGTCTCTTGCCGCCGCACTTTGGCTTGGCCGCGATGCCTTCACCGGCACGGATCTTGACCGGCAGCCGGTGGAAGGGTTTTCAGACGATGAGATCACCGCCCTGACCGCCGATCCGCGTCGCTACGGCTTTCATGCCACGCTGAAGGCACCGTTTTCGCTAAAGGAAGGCGAAAGCGAAGCAGCGCTGCTGGAGATGTTTTCGCGGTTTTGCAAGGCGACGCCCGCCTTTGAGATCCCGAAGGTTGTGGTCAATCAGCTCGGGCCGTTCTTTGCCGTGGTTCCCGACGCTGTCCATCAACCTTTGCAGGATTTTGCCGCTTCGGTCGTTGAGGCCTTCGAGCCGTTTCGCGCGCCCTTGAGCGAGGCCGATATTATCAGGCGCAAGCCTGAAAAGCTGTCCGAGCGCAAGCGTGCCCTGCTGGACACCTGGGGCTATCCCTATGTCATGGAGGAATTCCGGTTTCACATGACCTTGACCGGACCTGTTGATGCCGACCGCAGCGATGCGATGCGCGCTGTGCTGGAGAGCCGGTTTGCTGATTTTACCAACCGGGCGCTGCCGATTGGCGGGCTTGGCCTGTTTGTCGAGCCGAGCCGTAATGCGCCCTTTACCGTTCACCGCTGGTTGCCCCTTGCCGGGGCTGAAGGAAGTCTGTGATGTCGAATGAAACCGTGCTGTCCAATGCGACTGTGGTGCTGGAAAGTGGGCTGCTTCTGAAGGGCGCTGTGGTCATTCGCGATGGCCTGATTGCCGAAATTTCAGAAGGCAACAGCCGCATCGGCGAAGATTTCGGCGGCGATTATCTGATCCCCGGGCTGGTCGAGCTGCATACCGATCATCTGGAATCGCATTATTCGCCACGCCCCGGTGTGCGCTGGAACAAGACGGCGGCCATTCAGGCCCATGATGCGCAGGTCGTCACCTCAGGCATTACCACCGTGTTCGATTGTCTGCGGATGGGGTCGGACGAGGATGGCGGGTTTGAGAAGGGTGAAATGCGCGATATGGCCGACGCCATCCAGGCCGCCGAAAAGGATGACCGTCTCCGCGCCGAGCACCTGCTGCATCTGCGCTGTGAAGTCGCATCCGACAATGTTCTCGACCATTTCGCCGATTTCGAGCAGGACCCGCATGTGCGGCTAGTGTCGCTGATGGACCACTCCCCGGGCCAGCGGCAGTTCCAGACCATGGACCAGTATACGCTCTATTATAAAACCAAGAAGGGTTTGAGCGAGGAAGCCTTCGCTCGCTTCGTCGAAAAGCGGCTAGAGGCATCGGCGGCCTATTCTGCCCAGCACCGGGATACGCTGGCCCGCCTCTGCGCCGTGCGCGGCATTACCGTTGCCAGCCATGACGATGCAACGCTTGCTCATGTGGAAGAGGCCAAGGGCCATGGCGTGCGTCTGGCCGAGTTTCCGACCAGTCTTGAGGCCGCCGATGCCTCGCATCAGGCGGGGATGAGCGTGCTGATGGGCGCGCCGAACGTGGTGCGCGGTGGCTCCCATTCCGGCAATATTGCCGCCACGGATCTGGCCGAGCGCGGCGTGCTCGACGTGCTGTCTTCCGATTATATCCCGCTCAGCCTGCTGCACGCGCCTTTCGTGCTCGCCCATCGCTATGAGGCGATCAGCCTGCCGCAGGCGCTGGCCATGGTGACCTCGACGCCCGCCCGCACCGTCGGGCTGGAAGACCGGGGCCGGATTGCCCCTGGCCTGCGCGCCGATCTGGTGCGGGTGCGCTACAGCGAAAATCACGGCGGGGTGCCGGTGGTGCGCTCCGTCTGGCGCCAGGGCAGAAGGGTTGCGTGATGGCGTCGCATTCCGCCATGCCTGATCATCCGGGCGCCAAGGCTGAGGATAGGGGCCGGATGATCGTCGTGGTCGGCCCAAGCGGAGCGGGCAAGGATAGTATGATTGCCTATGCCAGGCGGTATTTTACCGAACAGGCCGATGCGCGGCGCTGCCCAGTACATTTCGTCCAGCGGGTCATTACCCGGGCCGCAGATGCGGGCGGAGAGGATCATCGCCCGGCCAGTCCTTCCGAGTTCGACGATCTCAAGGCCGCTGGCGGTTTTGCGGTCGATTGGGATGCGCATGGTCTAAGCTACGGCATTCCTGAAAATGTGCATCGCTGGCTATCGAATGGCAATGTGGTGATCGCCAACGGCTCACGCTCGGTACTTCCCCGGTTTGCACAGGTCTTTCCGCGAATGCTGGTGGTGAATGTTACCGCCCGGCCCGAGGTTCTGGCCGACCGGCTGGAGGCGAGGGGCAGGGAAAGCCGCGAGGACATTCTGCAACGGCTTCAACGCAGCCCGCCTGACATTCGCGGCGACTACCCTGTCGTGACCATCGACAATTCCGGCCCGCTGGATGAGGCGGGCAGGCGGTTCATCGAGACGATTGAAACGGCGATGGAGGCTTAATCAGCCCGAATCAGCTGAACGACAGCGTCTGTCAGGTTGATATTGAGCCAGATACTCATTTTTGTTGTTTTCGTTTGTCTTTAAGGAACGTCGGTTCCTATTTTTAGCAAGGCATCTCAGCGCAAGTGGTCGACTTTTCGATTCTCTATCGGAGTGGCGTATTCGCCAAGCTTGTATCCTTAGCCGTGCTTCTGGCCGGATTCTGTGCTGTATCCTTGGACGCCAATTGTTTCCAGGTGTTCTGCTGGTTCAACATGGTGCGCAGATAGGCCACATTCGCCTCAGCCTGGTCGGGGGAAAGTTCGGCTCTGGCAATCCTGTCGGCCTCGTCGAAACGGCCTTGAAGGCCGACGACAAGGGCCAAGTTCTGGCGAACCCGGCTATCGGCGCCGGGTTGCTGGGATGCGCTGCGCAGGTAGGTTTCGGCAGTTCTCAGGTCGCCGCCAAGCAGGTAGGACATGCCCATATTCGACAGGATCGAAGGCTCGTTGGGCTGGATCTGCAAGGCCTGCTGATAGGCGGCACGCGCCTCCTGGGTGCGTCCGAGCTGGTCGAGAACCGCGCCCTGGGCCGAATAAAGCCGCCAATCGGGCCGATCCGGGGTCTGGGCACGGCCAATCGTCGTCAAAGCCTGTTCCAGCTGGCCGGCAGCGGCCTGCGCCTTGCCATAGGCGGCAAGCACTTGGCGGTCATTTGGACTGGCGATAACGACCTGCTGCATGACAGACAAAGCCTGCGGCGCGCGACCGCCCATCTGCAATAGATTGGCATAGGCCACGCCGACCTGCGCGTTCTTGCGATTTTTCTCGTAGGCCCGGCCCATGCTGTCCGTGGCCATGGCGATTTCGCCGGGCGTCATCTGATCAACGGGCTTGGTCATGCTCGGGATCGAGCCGGTCGACATTTTGTCGGTATTGGAGGTGGTGGCGCAGCCCGTTAGCGCCAGCGCCAGTGCCAACACCGAAAGAGCGGGCAGTGCCGCGCAAATCTGAATGGATGAACGCCAAACAGCCATCACTCTATCCCCATAGCCCTGAATTCACAGGCAGACGAATCACCGTCATCAGCCCTGCAACCATGGAAAAGCAATAATCTGTTAACCCTAATGGAATGTTAAAATGCCTTTGGTCTGCGAGAACGCCCGGCGTTTGACATTTTCGTCAGCCATATATTTTCGAGAAAATTCGAGCCCGGTCCTCTTGAAAGATAAAACCTTCACGAAGGAACCGATTCTAAGGAATTTTGCGGTAAAGCTGACCGCGAAGTGATGGAGCAGCAAAAGGGCAATCATGGCACCCTATCAATATATTGAAAGACCCACCCCGTTTCTGACCAAGGGCGGCAAGTCCCTGCCGATTTTCGCGGTGACGCCCGCCCATATCGAAACCGGTGCGATTGATCCTCTTGCGCTCGATTGGGCGAAGAAGGCAGGCTACAAGGCCGATGTTGGTTCGCTGCTGCTGATCCCCACCAGCGATGGACAATTGGGCGGAGCGCTGTTTGGTCTGGGTAGCGCGCCAGGAGAAAATCCGTTTCTGGCGGGCAAGCTGGCGCGGGCATTGCCGGCTGGCGACTGGCATATCGAGACCGCACCATTGACGGCCAACCGGTTGGTTCTGGGCTACGGTCTGGGCAGCTATCGTTTCGAGCGCTATAAGGCCGACCGCTCGGATCATCCCAAACTGCTGATGCCTCAGGATGCGGATGCCAGCGACATTGCCCGTCAGCTGGCCGGCGTTTTCCTGGCTCGCGACCTGATCAACACGCCCACCAATGACATGGGACCGGCAGATCTGGAAAAAGCCTTCCGGGCACTGGCTGACCATTATAAGGCAGAGGTCAGCGTGGTGATCGGCGATGAACTGCTGCACCGGAATTTTCCGCTGGTTCACACCGTGGGCCGGGCCAGCGCCCAGGCGCCGAGGCTTCTGGAAATGCGTTGGGGCAAGAAGGGTCACAAGAAGATCACCCTGGTCGGCAAGGGTGTCTGTTTCGATACCGGCGGGTTGGATATCAAGCCGTCTTCATCCATGCTGCTGATGAAAAAGGACATGGGCGGGGCTGCCAATGTGCTGGGCCTTGCCCTGATGATCATGGATGCCAAGCTGAAAGTGGACCTGCGCGTCATCGTGCCTGCCGTGGAAAATTCCATAGCCGGCAATGCGTTCCGGCCTGGTGACATTTATACAAGCCGTCAGGGACTGACCGTTCAGATCGACAATACCGATGCCGAGGGACGGTTGATCCTGGCCGATGCCCTGACCTATGCCGACGAAGAGGAACCCGACCTGCTGATCGACATGGCGACGTTGACGGGGGCTGCCCGTGTGGCGCTCGGTCCGGATGTGCCGGCCTTCTTCTCCAATGACGATGCACTTGCCTATGAGCTGACAGATTCAAGCCTTGAAACCGACGACCCGATCTGGCGCCTGCCGCTTTTCCCCGGTTACGAAAAAATGGTCCGCTCGCAGATTGCCGACCTCACCAATGCACCTGCGGGCGGCATGGCGGGGGCAATCACAGCTGCCCTGTTCCTGAAGCGCTTTGTCACCCGAACGACAAGTTGGGCGCATTTCGACATTTTCGGCTGGGCGTCGCAAGAGCGGCCCCATAGCCCCGTTGGTGGTGAGGCGCAGGCAATTCGCGCCCTCTACCGCTATATCGCCGCGCTCAAATAAGCGATGGCGTTGACGATGCTGTCTTTATCCTCGAGAGGTTTGAAAATCTCTCGAGGATAAAGGGGTGCCGAGATCTGAAATCCGGCAGTCTCTCTTCAATGGTCGTTCCTTAAAGCCGCTGTCCCCATCATTTCTCATTTGCAGGAGCTGATGCCGATTGGGGCTATCAGGCCTTGGTACTACCGTGACGTTTGACAGACTGTTCAATATTTGTTGACGACATGGAGGCTATCGTTCATTTTTTATTTTGACTATGATGGTCGTGTTTTGAGCTCCAAGAGCCGGATATTTCTTAAGGCCAGCTGTAAGATCTCCTTCCTGTTGACGCCGAGCTGTCATCAGGGAAACGCAGTCTAATAATAGAAAAATTATTTACTTACAATGAATTGCAGGATTTCTGGAGGCAGCTGATGTCGCACCAAAGCGCAAACGAGACAGGGGGTGAAGCGATTTTTATATGAATTAAAATAATTATTCGGCATTTCAATTTTTGCGTGTTAAATTTCAAGAGTTAGAAAATTCAAATTTTTTTTATTTTACATTGGCATCTCCGCTCCACACGTTTCGGGCGCATGGAACGGAAAAAAGGAGATTGATTTAATGAATTTTAATGTGAGAAAAATCGTTATAAATTCAGCATTTATAGGAATGGCAACGGGCTTTGGCGGCCTGACAATTGGCGGCGTGGCAACGGCTTCGGCGCAGGATGCCCAGACGGCCCCACCCGCCGGGGTCTATAAACTGGATCCGACCCATGCGAACCTGACATGGACGGTCAAGCACAATACGATTTCCAACTACACCGCTCGCTTTGGCAAGCTGGAAGCCACGCTTTCTCTCGACCCAGCGAAAATCGAAGCCTCCAAGATCGAGGTAACGATTGATCCGACATCGGTGGATGTGCCCTATCCCGCCGATTATAAGGCCACCCACGCCAAATCGCCTTATGCGACCTGGCCTGAGGAAATCAGCAAGGATCCAAAAAAACTCAACAGTGACGCTTTCCCGAAGATCACCTTCACATCGACCAGCGTGAAGAAGACCGGTGACAAGACGGCTGAAATCCTCGGCAATTTGACATTCCTGGGTGTCACCAAGCCGGTGACGCTGAATGCAACGCTGAACGGGTCCATTGACAGCCATCCATTTGCAGGTGTTCCAGCCATTGGATTTGCCGCGGAAGGGACGTTTGACAGAACGGCGTTTGGCCAACCTGTCGGTTATGTCGGCAAGGATGTGACGATCCGCTTTGACGGTGAGTTCATCCAGGACCCGGCAGCGTCTCCATCCAAGTGATGGTGGATTTGACGTGATGCTGAAAGCAGCGCGTGAGGCACAGGCCTCTGCGTAAAATGCCTTTGGGCCGATTGGGTTTGGACGCGATATCAGCACCCTTAATCGGCCCAGAGCCTGCGCCGCAGCGGGCATTCGGCTCGCAGAATTTTCCGAATTTTATCATTGATAAATATAGGTTTAAAGAGCCATGAACACGGCGTTTCAGCACCAGACAATACCGCGGGCTGCGGTACGCTATACCGGCGTTGCCATCGCGTTGCATTGGGCGATCGCGCTGATGATCCTGTCAATGATCCCGATGGGGTGGTGGATGGTGCGGGCCTTGAAAAAGCCTGAGACCCAGCAACTGGCCTATCAGCTGTTTCAGATCCACAAATCCATCGGCTTTGCCATTCTGGCTTTGACCGTGCTGCGCATCGTCTGGCGGGCAACCCATAAGCCGCCCGCTTTGCCATCCGGCATGAAGCTCTGGGAACGGTTTCTGGCCAATGCCACGCATATCGCTTTCTACGGCATGATGTTGATCCTGCCATTGACTGGTTGGATCTACGTGTCTTCCGGCTGGGCGATTGCAACGGATCGCCCGCTGGATGTGGCCACCTCCTGGTTTGGCCTGTTTCCAATCCCGCACCTTCCGGGTCTTGAGGGAAATCGCAGCCTCGCCTTCGGCGCGATGGGTGCCCATAGCTATATGGCTTACGGCGGTGCGGCGCTGATCGTTCTGCATGTCGCAGCGGCCTTGAAGCATCACTTTATCGAGCGGGATGGTGTTTTGGCGCAGATGGTGCCTTTCCTGCGGACCGGTAAAGTCGCGCACAGCGCGTCTGGCAAAGGGAAGACCAGTGGCCTGTCGCATGGTTTCGGCTTGGCGCTTGTGGTTATGGCTGCTGCTATCGGTTGGGTCATGCATCTGCCGCCGCCGCTTGCCGAGCAGCCATCGGCGGCGGAGGCGCAAGCTGAACCGCCTGCGGTGGCGCCTCAGTCATCCGCAAATGTCAGCCAGGCCAATCCTGCACAAACCGATGCTCAAGCTACACCGGTGCAAGCCGCGCCAGTCCAGGCGGCAACCGCTCCTGCCTGGGCAATCGATATGGCATCGTCCAGCATCGGCTTTGGTGGCACCCATGCTGGCAATGCCTTCAACGGCCGGTTTGAAGAGTGGAGTGGCGACATACGCTTCGATCCTGCCAATCTTGCTGGTTCGAAAGCGGTGATTCTGGTGAAAACGGCCTCTGCCAAAACCGGCGATGCGACCCAGGAAGGCTCGTTGAAGAATGGCGAATGGCTCAATTCCACCCGGTTTCCAGAGGCCAAGTTCGAAACCACGGAATTTCGCGCCTTGGGAGGCGATCGCTATGAGGCGCGGGGCACCCTGAGCATCAAGAACAAGCCTCTGCCGGTTGTCCTGCCCTTCAGCTTGAAAATGGAAGGCAACAAGGCGCAGGTGGAAGGCGCATTGGAACTGGATCGCGCCGCTCTCAATCTTGGTATGTTTTCCGACCCATCGGCGGAATGGGTGTCGAAATCCATCAATGTGAACATTGTGGTGAATGCGACGAAGACCGGCTCCTGATCGTATCCATCCATCACAGGCCCGGCCTCTTGCAGTGCCGGGCTTTGTCATGTGATATATAACGGATGCGAAACGAGAGCGGAGCCGAGGATGAGCCTGGAACTGACCGCAACGGCTGCGCTGGGGCTTTGGCATCACGTAACCTTGCGCCAGGTGCAGGAGGATGGCCGCGACCTGACGCTGCGCCAGCTCTCCATCCTGCTGCATATCTATCTGGTTCCGCCGCCGCATACCGTTCGGGGGCTTGCCGCCACCCTCAAGGTCACCAAGCCGGTCATTACCCGCGCACTCGATACCATGGGCGGCATGGGGTTTGTTGATCGGGTGCGCGATGATATGGACAAGCGCAATGTCATCATCAAGCGCACTGTGGCAGGTGCGCTTTATCTGGAAAAATTCGGCGACCTGATCATTGAGCAGGCGCGTGGCATGAGGACGTGAACATGCAACTGGACCGCCGGCTGAACGCCTATCGACCTGATCTGGCCGATTCGGCCCTGCGTGGCCAGGTGGAGGCCGAGCGTTATGTCAGCGGAACCCCGGCGCGCATTGCCGTGCCGGTTATCGCCTTGCGCCCGCGCCCGGATTTTGCCTGCGGAATCGATACGGAGGTGCTGCTGGGCGAAGAGGTTACGGTGTTTGACCGGGCCGATGGCTGGGCCTGGGTCAAAGCCGGTCTGGATGGCTATGTCGGTTATCTGCCGGAAACGGCGATTGCCGCCATCGAGGCGCCGCCCACGCATTGGATAACAGTGCCACGCAGTTTTCTCTATACCGGTCCAGATCTACGCTATCCCAATGCGCAGACAATCTCGATGGGGAGCCGGATAACGGTCACCGGGAAGGCCGAGACCCGTGGCACCCGCTACTGTCTGCTAAGTGACGGTCATGCGGTGATTGCCGATCATTGCCGCTCCCTCGGCACGCCAGCGGGCGAGGATTATGTGGCCATCGCCGCCCGTTTTCTGGAAACACCCTATCTCTGGGGCGGACGCAGCGGGCTTGGCATTGATTGCTCCGGCCTCGTCCAGCTCTCCATGCAGATGTGCGGGCTGAACGCCCCGCGCGACAGCGACATGCAGGCGGCAGGCCTCGGCAGCCCGATTGACCGGAGTGATCTGCGCCGGGGCGACCTGATCTTCTGGAAAGGCCATGCTGGCATCATGGAAGACGAGCACACCCTGCTGCATGCCAACGGCCACACGATGAGCGTCGCCCGCGAAGACGTAGACGCCGCCATCGCCCGGATCGGCTGGCTCTACCAGCAGCCGACCGGCTATCGCCGCCCGGAACGAATTTCTCAAAATAATCGCTGAAATAATTGTAAGGCTAAGTAGAAGGAATTTAATAGTAAAATTTCATTTCAGCCTATAGTTACTATTTATGATATTGCAATTGCAATTTTAGGTACCGTGAATTATTAATATGCTCATATAGGGGGCTTATTAAGATGAAGAAAATCACGGTAAGCGTGTTAGTAGTAATGCTAACCGGCTGCGGTAATATGCGTGTACCTGTGGCGGTGGTTTCGCAGAACGGCGACGTAATGACTGGAACAAGTACGGCATCTCTTTCTGGTGGTGTGTTTGAAGTGGAAGGTGCCCTCGATGGTAAATTCCTCATATGTTCAGGAAATTACAATGCGCTCGATAATTCTCCCACAATTACTATTCCTACAAAATGCTCTGATGGTCGAACAGGGTTAGTCGTCGCACATCGATTACCGAACGGTGTTGACGGTGCGGGAACAGTAGCGCTTAAAGATGGAACGAAAGCTAAATTCGTTTTTGGTAAGCCTGCTTTGCAATTTGTTCATAATGCAAATAGCATCAAAAATGAAAATAAAGTGGAGCAGCGGACTGTTGTTGATTCCGTGCCATTTGTTTCTGAAAAAATACTCAATGACTCCTACAAAAAAACTCTAAAATGTACAAGGATCGCTGCGTTGGCATACGCCTCTCAAGCTGAGAGTGCAGAAAGCATAGCTGAAGCCGCTGCTGACGGATGCTCTAGACAAATAGATGAAGCCGCTGACCTGACCCGGGCAAATATGATAAATAAAGCGGGATCCTCTGTCTCAGTGCAAACGGCACATCAAATAACGAGAGATGTTATCGTCAAAGGTACAAAGACCTTCGTCATGAAGGTACGTTCTAACGCTGCTGGGCAAGGTGCGGAATATTATGAGAAACTTGCCTATCAAATATCTGTAGGCGAATGATGTAGGTGACGAGGCGCATTAATGCGCCTCGTCCCAGTTATCGGCGGCGCGGGCATCCACCTTCAGCGGCACGCGCATGGCTATGGCGGGCATGGCGGCATTTTCCATGGTGGAGACGATCACCGGCAAGGCAGCCTCGATGGCCTCATCCTCGACTTCGAAGATCAGTTCGTCATGCACCTGGAGCAGCATCCGGGTTTTCTCGCCAAGCCCGGCCTTGGCCAGCGCCGGTTCCACCTGCACCATGGCGCGGCGGATGACATCGGCGGCGGAACCCTGGATCGGCGCGTTGATGGCTGCCCGCTCGTTGAAGGCCCGCATTGACGGGTTGGAGGATTTGATCTCCGGGTAATGGGCGCGCCGTCCGAAGATGGTTTCGACATAGCCATGCTCACGCACGAAAGCCTTGGTGCTTTCCATATAGTCCTTGATGCCGGGGAAGCGCTCGAAATATTTCTTGATGTATTCGCCCGCCTCCGACCGCTCAATGCTGAGCTGGTTGGCAAGACCGAAGGCGGAAATGCCGTAGATGATCCCGAAGTTGATCGCTTTGGCGCGGCGGCGCACTTCAGACGGCATGCCATCCACCGGCACGCCGAACATTTCAGAGGCCGTCATCGCATGAATATCGACCCCGTCGGCAAAGGCCTGACGCAATTGCGGAATGTCCGCCACATGCGCCAGTACCCTGAGCTCGATCTGGCTATAGTCGGCAGACAGCAGCTTATGGCCTGGGGTGGAAATGAAGGCGGTGCGGATCTTGCGGCCTTCTGCCGTGCGCACCGGGATGTTTTGCAGGTTCGGCTCGGATGACGACAGGCGACCGGTTGTGGTGGCCGCCATCGAATAAGACGTGTGGACCCGCTTGGTTTGCGGATGCACATAGCCGGGCAGGGCGTCGGTATAGGTGGATTTCAGCTTGGTCAGCTGGCGCCAATCGACGATCTTGCGGGGCAGGGGCTCACCCTGGGCGGCCAGATCTTCCAGCACCTGCGCGGAGGTTGACCATTGGCCTGTCTTGGTTTTCGAGCCGCCGGGCAGGTTCATTCTGCCAAACAGGATGTCGCCCAGCTGTTTGGGCGAACCGACATTGAAGCGCTCGCCAGCCAGTTCGTAAATTTCATCCTCGAAGGCGGCAGCCTTCTGCGCCAACTCGCCAGACAGACGAGACAAGATCTGTCGGTCGATGGTAATGCCGCGCTCTTCCATATCAGCCAGAACCGGCACCAGGGGCCGTTCCAGCCGCTCATAGACGCGGGCCAGCCCGACGGCGGCAAGCCGTGGTTTCAGCACCAGCCAGAGACGCAGCGTGACATCGGCGTCTTCTGCGGCATATGCGGTGGCCTTGTCGATATCGACGAGATCGAAGGTGACAAGCGATTTGCCGGAGCCAGCGACCTCCTTATAGGGGATCGGCGTATGTCCGAGCCACCGCTCCGACAGGCTGTCCATGCCATGCGCGCCGACGCCAGCTTCCAGCACATAGGACAGCAGCATCGTATCGTCGAAGCCCCTGATAACAATGCCGTGCCGCTTCATGACAAGGTAATCGTATTTCAGGTTCTGCGCCACTTTCAGAACCGAAGGATCTTCCAGCAGGCCCTTCAGGGCGGCGAGTGCCGCATCCATTGGGATCTGGTTTTCTGCCAGTTTCAGGCCGTCGCTGAACAGGTCGTCACGACCGGTTTTATGGCCAAGCGGCACATAGGCGGCGCGAATGGTTGCCGAGCCCGGCGAGGCCGCATTATCCTGAAGGGCCAGCGACACACCGACCAAATCAGCCTGCATCGGGTCAAGCGAGGTGGTTTCCGTATCGAAGGCGACAAACCCGGCCTCCCGCGCCGAGGCAATCCAGCCTTCCAGGGTGGGAAGATCGCGAATGGTCACATAGGCGGATCGGTCGATGGGCTGACCGCCAAAAGCCGATTGCCGGGCCGCGGCGAGATCGGCAGGCGTCGCGCCCTCGGCCTTGGCGGATTGTGCCGTGGGTCCGGCTTCTTGGCCGGAGGCGGGCGTTTGAGCTGTGGCACCAGCGTCGAGGTCCGGGCCACGGGCTGCCGAACCCCATTCCACCGAGATCGTCGCGGGTTCGATGGCACCGGCATCACACTCGCAATTGTCGGCGACGCGCCGTGTCAGCGAGGTGAATTCCATGGCCTTCAGGAAGGCGACCAGCTTTGGCCCATCCTGCTTTTCCAGCATCAGCGCATCCAGCGGCATGTCCAGCGGCACGTCGGTGCGCAGCGTCACCAGTTGCCGCGACAACTTGACCAGTTCGGCACCTGCCAGAATGTTTTCGCGCCGCTTGTTCTGCTTGATCTCGGAGGCCCGCGCCATCAGTGTTTCCAGGTCGCCATATTCCTCCAGCAATTGCGCCGCCGTCTTCGGGCCGATGCCGGGAATGCCGGGAATATTATCGGTGCTGTCGCCGGTCAGCGATTGCAGGTCGATCATCTTTTCCGGCGGCACGCCCCATTTCTCGATGACATCGGGAATGCCGATCTGCTTGTCCTTCATGCTGTCATACATATGGACATTGGCAGTCACCAACTGCATCAGATCCTTGTCGGAGGAGACGATGGTGACATCCGCGCCGATGGCTTCGGCGGCCCGCGCATAGGTGGCGATAATGTCATCGGCCTCGAAGCCTTCGGTTTCGATGCAGGGCAGGTTGAAAGCCCGCGTCGCCTGGCGGATCAGTCCGAATTGTGGCACGAGATCTTCCGGCGGGGCGGAGCGATTGGCCTTGTATTCGGGATAGAGATCCTTGCGGAAGGTTTTTGACGAATAGTCGAAAATCACAGCAAGGTGGGTGGGTGTGACGCCGACTGACGTGTCGCGTGCTTCGGTCAGCAGCTTCCACATCATATTGCAAAAGCCCGAGACCGCGCCGACCGGCAGCCCGTCCGATTTGCGGGTCAGCGCCGGAAGCGCATGGAAGGCCCGGAAGATGAAGCCGGAGCCGTCGACAAGAAAGAGATGATCGCCTTTTTTCATGCGCCAAGGGATAGCGCGGCGGCTCAAAAAGGTCCATGCCACATCACGCCAAAACCGTTTACAGAGTGAAGTGACGATTTTTCTGTGTCATCACGAAAAGCTTACCGCTTTGTAATCATTCCTTCCCTTGAAAAAACACATTTGGCCGCGCATTTACTAGTCAGCGGCGCATGATTAGCACCGCAGTCTGAAAGTTGGCTCGTCCCCCGCCGCTTCAGACTTCAGGACAAAGGCCTTATCCCCCCTCTCCGGGCCTTTGTCCCCTGTTACGAAAAGTCGTCACGGCGCCGCCTCCAGCCGTGACGACTTTTTTGTTTGTGCCTGGCATTTCTGCTATAGAGGTGGCCACATTGCCTCGGCTTTGAAACCGGCCTATCATCGACACCATGCTGTTTGATCGTCGGCAATCGCCAACCTATCTCGTGAGCCAGCTCGCCAAGGAATTTGCCCGTGCCTTGCAGGTTCGGGCCGAGGGGCTCGGCTTTTCCGCCGGTCAGTTTCCAATCCTGCTGGAGCTTTGGGAAGAGCAAGGCCTGACCCAGAAGCAATTGCTGGAGCGGGTGGCTGTGGAACAGGCGACCATGGCCAATACCCTGTCTCGCATGGAGCGCGATGGATTGATCGAGCGAAAGCCCCATCCTAGCGATCGACGTGCGCAACTGGTTTTCCTGACCGCCAAGGGGGAGGGGTTGCGGGATCAGGCCATTTCCGCCGCTTGCGAGGCTGATGATGCTCTTTTCCATGGTTTTCGGCGTTTCGAGAAGGAATTACTGCTGGAATTCATTCGTCAGGCACTGGAAAATGCCCGCAGCAGCGACAAAAGCTCAAATATTTGACGCTGTTTGTCTCGAAACTGTCGGGCTCATGGTCTATCGTCCCGGCTGATTTGAACAGTCCAGGACATGCCCATGACCGATCTAGCCCCCATTCTCGCCGAGGCCGACAAGGCACTGCCGCAAAGCCTTGATCGGCTTTTCGACCTTGTGCGTATTGCCTCGATTTCCACCGACCCGGCCTATAAGGCCGATTGCCGTAAGGCAGCGGAATGGCTGGCGCAGGAGCTGAAGGGTCTAGGCTTCAATGCCTCCGTGCGCGACACGCCCGGTCACCCGATGGTCGTTGGCCATCACGATGCTGACCGCCCGGATGCGCCACATGTGCTGTTTTACGGCCATTACGATGTGCAGCCGGTCGATCCGCTCAATCTTTGGGAAAACGATCCGTTCGAGCCTGCCATCAAGGAAATCGAGCCGGGCCGCAAGGTGATCACCGGACGCGGCACTTCTGATGACAAGGGCCAATTGATGACCTTTGTCGAGGCCTGCCGGGCCTATAAAGCCGTGCATGGCGGCCTGCCCGTCAAGATCACCATCCTGTTCGAGGGCGAAGAGGAATCCGGCTCGCCATCGCTGAAGCCATTTCTTGCGGCCAATGCGGGTGAGCTGAAATGCGATTTCGCCCTGGTCTGCGACACCGGGATGTGGGACCGCGAGACTCCGGCGATTGCGGCAGCCCTGCGCGGCCTGGTTGGCGAGGAAGTGACGGTGACGGCGGCGGATCGTGATCTGCATTCCGGCCTGTTCGGCGGGGCTGCGGCCAATCCAATCCACATTCTCGCCAAGGTGCTGGCCGACCTGCATGACGAGACGGGCCGGGTCACCATTGATGGTTTCTACGAGGGTGTCGAGGAGACCCCCGCCAATATCAAGGCCTCCTGGGAAAAGCTGGGCCGCACTGCCGACAAATTTCTCAATGATGTCGGCCTGTCGATCCCCTCAGGCGAAAAGGGGCGCAGCGTGCTGGAACTGACCTGGGCGCGTCCAACCGCCGAAGTCAACGGCATTACCGGCGGCTATGCCGGCGAAGGCTTCAAGACCGTGATCGCCTCCAAGGCGTCGGGGAAGGTTTCTTTCCGTCTGGTCGGTGAGCAGGACCCGGCGAAAATCCGCGAAAACTTCCGGGCTTTCGTCAAGGCGCGCATTCCCGGCGATTGCTCGGTTGAATTTCACGAGCATGGGGCATCGCCAGCCATCCAGCTTCCCTATGATTCGCCCTTCCTGACCAAGGCTAAATCCGCTCTGTCGGATGAATGGCCAAAGCCCGCTGAAGTGATCGGCATGGGTGGCTCTATCCCGATTGTCGGGGATTTCCAGACCATGCTGGGCATGGATTCGCTGCTGGTCGGCTTTGGCCTGGTGGATGACCGCATCCATTCGCCCAATGAAAAATACGAGCTGGAATCTTTCCACAAGGGTATCCGCTCCTGGATTCGCATTCTGGATGCGCTGGCGCACTGATACCAAACACGCAATTGCGACGACGCCCGGACGAACTCCGGGCGTTTTCATTTGGATCGCGTATCGTAGCGGGGGAAGGATAAGGGGCCTAAAAAGCAAAAAGGCCGGGGAGTAAACCCGACCTTTCCAAAACTCGCTCTTATCGTTGCCAGTACATCCGTGGTCAACGAAGCGCGAGGCTTCAACCTGAAGGAGGACCGAGTTCTCACCCTGTTTGCTGCCTTTTAATGAGTATCGCGCCAAATGCCTAAACTTGTGTTAAGCATCGTCAGCGACCTCGGCAAGCAATGCCCCGTCCTTCACGTCTTCAACATAAATGGCATCTCATTGAGGCTTTTCAAGGGCTCCAGTTGATTTTCTTGCCAGTTATTTTGTTGATCATCCCGATGTCTGCAAGATCATCCCGATGTCTGGAAGATCATCCGATGTCTGCAAGCTCTTGCAGGTCGGCGCTCGTCCTTTTATGAAAAGACTATGAGCCTTACATCCGTTCAAGATTTCTTTTCGGCCCATGCGCCGGATATCACCGTGATTGAAACCGAGCAAAGCTCGGCCACCGTGCCTTTGGCCGCCGTAGCGCATGGTGTCGAGCCGGACCAAATTGCCAAGACCCTATGTTTGCGGGTTGGGGACATCACCATGCTGGTGGTTGCCGCAGGCGAGCGAAGGCTGGACAACAAGAAATTCAAGGAGCGGTTCGGGGGCAAGCCCCGTATGCTGGGAGCGGAAGAGGTCGTGGCGCTGACCGGCCATCCAGTGGGTGGCGTTTGTCCTTTCGGGCTGGCCACCCCGCTTCCTGTGTTTTGCGATATGTCGTTGCAGCGTTTCGACATTGTTGTCCCTGCCGCCGGAGCCACCAATTCCGCCGTCAAGATTGCGCCGCAACGCATAGTCGATCTGACCGGGGCGGAATGGGTCGATGTCTGCCAATAAGATAAAGGGTCATTGATAGCAGTGATCGAATACAAAAAAGGCGGCGCACCCTGCGCCGCCTTTCCTCCTCGCCATAAAACGACGAATGTCTATTTTCCGAAACTGCATAGCAGTTTCAGATCAGTGCCTTAGTACCAACGACGGCGGGGTTCTGGCGTGGACTGGCTTGCCACCAGATAACCAATGAACGCACCCACCAGAGCAATGCCGAGCAGAGCGGTCGATGTTGCAGTCGGATGCTCGCGCACGATACCAGCAACCGATGTTGCCTCATCCTTGGCATAGCGTGCCACGTCCTGCGCGCTGCGGGCAGCGTTGCTCAGCGCATGAGATGTGGTTCCGCGAACCTGATCGGCCACAGAATGACCTTGCTCAGCCAACTTGTCCTTCAATTGCGCGATCTGAGCCTGAAGCTCACGCATTTCAGCTTGCATACGCGTCGTATCAGCCATGGGTAACTCCCTGTTGTGTTTTCGGGAAAATAACGGTTCCATGCCGCTTTGGTTCCATTCGGTTCTCGAAAAGACCGCAATGGGATGGAATCAACGGATAGACATTGCCCATCCCATCCGTCTTCCATCCATGCCCAAGACATTATAAGCAGGGGATTGAAGCAGCCCCTATGATTACCTTTCTGGCACCCTTCTGGAGAACGGCCCTCGCGCCATGGCAGGCATGAAAAAGTCACGAAACCGCATTGAGCCCAGGCTTGGCGACGCTGAGAATGAGGATGGTGACGAGATCAGGCTCGACAGCAATGATCGCGTGCTCGGCGGACGCTCGGCCTCGGGTGGGAAAAAAATGCCGGCCACCAGTTCCAAACGGTCGAGAGAGGTTGCCGATCCGCGTCCGAAACGTGAGAAAGTCCAGTCCGGTGGCCTTTTTGGGGGTATCCGCAGGCTGTTCTACTGGTGCGTGGTGCTGGGCATATGGGGAACGATCGGCGTCGTTGGCCTGGTGATCTATTTTGCCGCCCAGATGCCAAGCGCCAGTTCCTGGACCGTGCCGGCCCGCGCGCCGAATATCAAGATTGTCTCTGTCGATGGCGCATTGATCGCCAATCGCGGTGTCACCGGTGGCGAAGCCTTGTCCATCGATGAAATGTCGCCCTATCTGCCGGAAGCGATCGTGGCGATTGAGGATAAACGGTTTTACCACCATTTCGGTGTCGATTTCATCGGGGTTGGCCGCGCCTTCGTCACCAATATTCTGCTGGGCCATAAGGCTCAGGGCGGATCGACCATCACGCAGCAATTGGCCCGAAACCTGTTTCTGTCGCCCAAGAAGACGTTTGAGCGCAAAGTGCAGGAGGTGCTGCTATCGCTGTGGCTTGAGCAGAAATATACCAAGGATCAGATCCTGGCCATGTATCTGAACCGGGTCTATTTTGGCGACAATGCCTATGGCGTCGAAGCGGCATCGCGGCGCTATTTCAATACCTCTGCGCGTGACGTCAATCTGGGCGAAGCGGCGCTTTTGGCCGGGTTGGTTCAGGCGCCGTCGCGGCTGTCGCCGGTCAACGATCCAAAGCCAGCCCAGGATCGGGCCAAGGTCGTGCTGGGCGCCATGCGCGAACAGGGCTACATCACGGACAGCGACTTCGACCGCGCCATGAAACAGTCCCCGGACCATGCCAAGCGGCAGGCCGATGGTGCAGGCCAATATGTGGCCGACATGGTGGCGGGCCAGTTGAAGGGGCTGATCGGCGAGGTCAAACAGGACATTGTCGTCACCACGACCATCGATCCGACGCTGGAGGATGCGGCGCAGGCAGCAATTGCCGCCACGCTGGACAAGGACGGTAAGAAATCCAATGCCTCGCAAGCGGCTCTTGTCGCCATTGATGGCAATGGCGCGGTGCGTGCTTTGGTCGGCGGTCGGGATTATGCGACCAGTCAGTTCAATCGGGCCGTGACGGCCAAGCGCCAGCCCGGTTCGGCTTTCAAGCCCTTCGTTTATGCCGCCGCCATGGAAATCGGCGATACGCCCAGCACTGTCCGCAATGACGGTCCGGTGAAGATCGGCAATTGGACCCCTGAAAACTACGAGCAGAAATACAATGGACCGGTGACGCTTTCCTACGCGCTCGCCCATTCGCTCAACACCATTGCCGCCCAGCTGGTCATGGAGGTTGGCCCGGATCAGGTGATCAAACTTGCCCACCGTCTCGGTGTCGAATCGGATCTGCAAAGCAATGCGTCGATTGCGCTCGGCACCTCGGAAGTGTCGCTGCTGGAGCTGACGGCAGCCTATGCGCCCTTCATGAATGGCGGCTACAAGGCAACCCCGCATGTGATCAGCCAGATTACCGATGCCGATGGCAAGGTGCTTTATACAGCCGATTACGGTGAGCCGCCGCGGGTGCTCAATCAGCAGGTTGTTGGGCAGATGACCCGAATGATGGAATCTGTGATGACCGAGGGCACCGGCAAGGCGGCCAAGCTCAAGAACTGGCAGGCGGCTGGCAAGACCGGAACGACGCAATCCTTCCGCGACGCGCTGTTTGTCGGCTTTACCAGCAATCTCACCACCGGCGTCTGGTTCGGCAATGACGACGGGGCGCCGATGAAGAAGGTGACCGGTGGCGGTCTTCCTGCCAAGACCTGGAAGGATTTCATGACGGTCGCCCATAAGGGCCTGACACCGGTGCCGTTGTTTGGCGATCCGACGCCACAGACCGAGGAAAGTCCGTCGCTGACGACGATGATCCAGCAGGTCCTGTCCGGCACGCCGTCCACGCCTGCCCCTGCCGATCAGGAAAACAGCTATCCGCCGGCGCCACCAGCGCCTGCCAACATGCCGGGTCCGCTGTCCGGCAATGCGCCTGGCACTCAGCCTGGCGATGCCAATCCGGCTTATCCCCCTCAGGCGCGCCAGATGCCAAACCAGAATCCGGGTCAACTGCCGGGCCAGGCCCCATTACAGCCGCGTCCGCCGGTCAATCCACGCGATGGCGCCGTTCTGGAAGGCCGGGTTCCGCCAGGGGTTTTGCGCCGCAACGATCCGATGGCTGAGGACGGCTATCCGGGTGAAGATCCGGACAGTAATCCTTATGGTGCCGATGGCGGTTATGCGCCTCCGGCCGATGTCGGTGAAGGACAACAGCCCCGCGCGCAGAGCCATGGCGATGGAAAGACTACGCTACTGGATGTGATCATGGGACGGTAACGGCTGGATTTTATATGTGCTATGACGCCTTGATCGTGCCGTAGGCTCCAGGCAAGCAATGCCTGCCACATCTGATGGGATTTGGCTCCCGGTTGTATGGCTTGTTCACCTTGGCACCATCCGCAATACCTTGTTTTGCGGGAAATGCGTAAACTTGGTGGTCGGCGTGAATTTGGTGCCTTGCAGTCGTAAATTTCGGTTCTTATATAGCCCGCATAAGGCAGCGTCGCTGCGCAATCCCGTAGACCACAATCCACGTCGAGGGGCTGTCACTGGAATGCCTGTCGGGGTTCGGACAGCCTGCTTCAAGGAGAGAATAAAATGGCAAAAGTAATCGGTATCGACCTTGGAACGACCAATTCCTGCGTTTCTGTCATGGACGGCAAGGATGCGAAGGTCATTGAAAATTCAGAGGGCGCGCGGACCACGCCTTCCATGGTGGCTTTTTCGGACGATGGTGAGCGCCTTGTCGGCCAGCCGGCCAAGCGCCAGGCGGTGACAAACCCCACCAACACGCTCTTCGCTGTCAAGCGCCTGATTGGCCGCCGCTACGAAGATCCGACCGTTGAAAAGGACAAGGGCCTCGTGCCTTTCCCGATCATCAAGGGCGACAATGGTGATGCTTGGGTCGAAGCTCAGGGCAAAGGCTATTCGCCAGCCCAGATCTCTGCGATGATCCTGCAGAAGATGAAGGAAACCGCAGAAGCCTATCTCGGCGAAAAGGTCGAAAAGGCTGTTATCACCGTTCCCGCTTACTTCAATGACGCTCAGCGTCAGGCAACCAAGGATGCAGGCCGCATCGCTGGTCTTGAAGTGCTGCGCATCATCAACGAGCCAACGGCTGCTGCTTTGGCCTATGGCCTCGACAAGACCGAAGGCAAGACCATTGCCGTTTACGACTTGGGCGGTGGTACATTCGATATTTCCGTTCTGGAAATCGGCGATGGCGTGTTTGAAGTGAAGTCCACCAACGGTGACACCTTCCTCGGTGGTGAAGACTTCGACATGCGTTTGGTCGAATATTTGGCTGCTGAGTTCAAGAAGGAACAGGGCATTGAGCTGAAGAACGACAAGCTCGCTCTGCAGCGCCTGAAGGAAGCCTCTGAAAAGGCCAAGATCGAACTGTCTTCGTCGCAGCAGACCGAAATCAACCTGCCGTTCATCACGGCTGACGCTTCTGGTCCAAAGCATTTGACCATGAAGCTGACCCGCGCCAAGTTTGAAAACCTGGTGGATGATCTGGTTCAGCGCACCGTTGCACCGTGCAAGGCAGCCCTCAAGGACGCTGGCGTCACCGCTGCTGACATTGATGAAGTTGTTCTGGTTGGCGGCATGAGCCGTATGCCGAAGGTGCAGGAAATTGTGAAGCAGCTGTTCGGCAAGGAGCCACACAAGGGTGTGAACCCTGACGAAGTGGTTGCTATGGGTGCTGCCATTCAGGCTGGCGTTCTGCAGGGCGACGTTAAGGACGTGTTGTTGCTCGACGTGACCCCGCTGTCGCTCGGCATTGAAACTCTCGGCGGTGTCTTCACCCGTCTGATCGACCGTAACACGACGATCCCGACCAAGAAGAGCCAGGTGTTCTCCACCGCTGACGATAACCAGCAGGCCGTGACCATCCGCGTGTCTCAGGGCGAGCGCGAAATGGCGCAGGACAACAAGTTGCTCGGCCAGTTCGACCTCGTTGGTCTGCCACCATCACCCCGCGGCGTTCCACAGATCGAAGTGACCTTCGATATCGACGCCAACGGTATTGTGCAGGTTTCCGCCAAGGACAAGGGCACCGGCAAGGAACAGCAGATCCGCATTCAGGCCTCGGGTGGTCTGTCGGATGCTGATATTGAGAAGATGGTCAAGGACGCTGAAGCCAATGCTGAAGCCGACAAGAATCGTCGCGCTGTGGTAGAAGCCAAGAACCAGGCTGAAAGCTTGATCCATTCCACTGAGAAGTCGGTGAAGGATTATGGCGACAAGGTCTCCGCAGACGACCGTAAGGCGATCGAGGATGCTATTGCTGCCCTGAAGTCTTCGATTGAAACCTCGGAACCGAATGCAGAGGACATCCAGGCCAAGACCCAAACCTTGATGGAAGTGTCCATGAAGCTTGGTCAGGCGATCTACGAGTCCCAGCAGGCCGAAGGCGGTGCCGAGGGTGGGCCAAGTGGTCACCATGATGACGGCATCGTCGATGCCGACTATGAAGAAGTGAAGGACGACAACACGAAGAAGTCTGCTTGATGCGGAATTCGCGGCGTCATACCTTTGTGAGATGGCTGGCCTTCGGGCCAGCCGCGTTTGCTTTGGCAGGGTGCCTCGCCGCGCATGCGGCAGCGGGCGCCGATGTTCACCAGAAAGTCAGTGCTGCCGAAGCGTCTATCCTCCAGGCGATTGCCAAACGGGATACGGCGCTTTTGCGGCGAACCGTTGGTGGTCTCGGTCCGCTGATCGAGGATGCCTTGAAGCGCAAGAAGTCCGGTGGGCAGGTCTCTTCCTGCGATCTGGCGGCCCATTCCCTGGGCTTTGCCGGCATGTCGCTGTCGGAGGCGGTCACGCAAAAGGGCGCGGCGCGAAAAATGCTGATGGATGATGCCCGCCAGGCGGCGGCAGATTTTAACAGGGACATGTCTGCCTGCGACGCGCAGGTGGGACAGAAGACAAGCAACCACGCGGGTGTGGAAAAAGCTTTGAGAGCTTTGTAGGACGATGGCAAAAGCAGATTTCTACGAGACCCTCGGTGTCTCCAAAACCGCAGATGAAAAAGAGCTGAAAAGCGCCTTCCGCAAGCTGGCGATGAAGTTTCACCCGGACAAGAATCCTGGTGATGCCGAATCCGAGCGGAAGTTCAAGGAAATTAACGAGGCCTATGAAACGCTGAAGGACCCGCAAAAACGGGCCGCTTATGACCGTTTCGGCCACGCTGCCTTTGAGCAGGGTGGCATGGGCAGCGCTGGCGGCGGCGGTGGTTTTGCCGGCGGTGGATTCTCGGATATTTTCGAGGACATCTTTGGCGAGATGATGGGCGGCGGTCGTGGCGGCAATGCGCGTGGACGCTCCACAGGCGGTCGTGAACGTGGTGCCGACCTGCGCTACAATATGGAAATTTCGCTGGAAGAAGCCTTTACTGGCAAGACGGCGCAAATCCGGGTTCCGACCTCGATTACCTGTGAAGTCTGTTCCGGTTCGGGCGCCAAGCCCGGCACCAAGCCGACCACCTGCGCCACCTGCCAGGGGTCTGGCCGGGTGCGGGCTGCCCAGGGCTTCTTTTCCATTGAGCGGACCTGCCCGACCTGTCAGGGTCGGGGCCAGACGATCAGCGATCCCTGCGGCAAATGCCATGGCCAGGGCCGCGTCACGGAAGAGCGTCAGCTGTCCGTTTCCATTCCGTCCGGCATCGAAGATGGGACACGCATTCGTCTTCAGGGCGAGGGCGAAGCGGGCCTGCGAGGGGGGCCGTCAGGCGATCTCTATATTTTCCTGTCGGTCAAGCCGCACCAGTTCTTCCAGCGCGAAGGTGCCGATCTCTACTGCTCCGTGCCGATCTCGATGACAACAGCGGCCCTCGGCGGCACGTTCGACGTGACCACGCTGGATGGAACCAAGTCGCGGGTCACCGTGCCTGAGGGTACCCAGCCCGGCAAGCAGTTCCGCTTGAAGGGTAAGGGCATGCCGGTGCTGCGCTCGGCGCAGATGGGTGATCTCTACATCCAGATCCAGATCGAGACGCCGCAGAAGCTGACCAAGCGCCAGCGCGAGTTGCTGCAGGAATTCGACCAGATTTCGTCCAAGGAGAACAATCCAGAATCGACTGGATTTTTCGCCCGGATGAAAGAGTTCTTCGAAGGTTGATGAAAAAAGGCCGGTGCGCTTCGCATCGGCCTTTTCCACGGTCAATAATGTGGAGGCTTGGTGATCGGTACACTGTCCGCTGCTTGTTCTTCGAGGCTGAGAAACCGTTCCGTCAGCCGATCAAGCTTGGCCCGCGTCTGCTCCACTACTTTCCACTGCTCGGTCAACTGATCTGAAAGCTCTTCGATGGTCTTGGCCTGATAGGCAACCGTTTCTTCAAGCCGGATCAGGCGGTCTTCTGCGTCGGTTTCTTTCGCGCTAGCCATGCTGTACTCCTGCCATTGTCTTCGTCAGGACGAGCTACTGCATAATTGCCTGAAACGGAATTGCTTTGGGCTTGATGCAGAAAATATAATGTTACAGCTTCTTTCGTGTCTCTCGTATGACGCTACAGCTTTGTCCCGTGAGACGGTTTGATATGGGAATGCATGGCTGAGAAAACCTTCATCAACCGCCTGCAACTGACGGATTTCCGCAATTATGGTGCGGCTTCTTTGCGGCTTGATGGCCGGCATGTGGTGTTGACCGGCAATAATGGTTCCGGCAAGACCAATCTGATGGAAGCGGTGTCCTTTCTATCGCCAGGGCGCGGGCTGCGCCGGGCGGTGCTGTCCGATGTGGCGCGGGCCGGTGCGGCAAGCGGATTTTCGATTTTTGCCAGCCTGGAGGGCATGGCCGGAGACGTGGAGCTTGGCACCGGTTCGGAGGTTCTGGACGAGACGGCGGTGCGGCGTCTGCGCATCAATGGCGCCTCGGTGCGCTCCGTCGATGAATTGACCGATCATCTGCGCGTTCTCTGGCTGACGCCCGCCATGGACGGTCTCTTCACCGGCTCCTCTTCCGAGCGGCGCCGGTTTCTGGATCGGCTGGTCCTGTCGATCGATCCACAGCATGGCCGTCGCGCCAGCGACTTCGAGCGCGCCATGCGCAGCCGCAACAAGCTGCTCTCTGAAGGTCGTTTCGATGCCAGTTGGCTTGCCGGGATAGAGCAGCAGATGGCGGCGCTCGGCATTGCCATGGCGCTCGCCCGTCAGGAAATGATGCGGTTGCTGGCCGCTCTTATCGAGCAGCGACGGGAGCCTGAAACTTTTCCGGGGGCAGACCTGATGCTGTCGGGCTTCATGGATGAGCATGCTGGCACGGCGGCTATCGATCTCGAAGACACCTATCGCGACAGTCTGGCAGGCTCCAGGGGCAGGGATGCGGCGGCGGGCCGCACGCTGGAGGGGCCGCATCGCAGCGATCTTCTGGTCCGTCACCGGGAAAAGGACATGGAAGCCGAGCGCTGTTCGACCGGCGAGCAGAAGGCTCTGCTGATCGGCCTGATCCTTGCCCATGCCGAACTGGTGGCGACGATGACCGGTTTTGCGCCGATCCTGCTTTTGGATGAAATTGCCGCCCATCTCGACGAGGGCCGTCGCGCTGCCCTGTTCGACCGGATCGACGTGCTCGGCGGCCAGGCTTTCATGACCGGTACCGATGCGCAGATGTTTGCAAGTCTGGGCGATCGGGCACAATTCGTCACTGTGGATGACGGCCATCTGTCATTGTGACTATTCGGAAAGCCAAAGACATGCAACAACAGGCCATGGAGACGCTTTCATCCGAAGAAATCCAGCGTTATCAACGCCACATCCTGTTGCCGGAAATCGGCGGGGCAGGCCAGCAGAAGCTGAAAGCCGCCCGCGTGCTGGTGATTGGCGCAGGCGGGCTTGGCGCGCCCGTGCTGCAATATCTAGCCGCAGCCGGTATCGGCACGCTGGGTATTGCCGATGACGACCACGTCTCGCTCTCCAACCTGCAACGGCAGGTGATCCATGACAGCGGCACGCTGCACGACCTGAAGACGGAAAGCGCGGCAAAGGCCATTGCCAGACTCAATCCACATGTGCGCGTGATGCGGTTCGAGCAACGCTTCGATGCGGATTTCGCGGCAACGCATCTGCCCGGGTTCGATCTGCTGATCGACGGTTCAGACAATTTCGACAGCCGCTATGCTGCCGCCGATGCCGGACAACAGCATTGCCGCCCATTGGTGACCGGTGCTGTGGGGCGTTTTGAAGGCTCGCTGACAGTGCTGAAACCCTATGAGACCGGACCGGATGGGGTGCTCTATCCTGGTTACCGCGATCTTTTTCCGGAAAAGCCGCCTGCCGGTCTCATTCCCACCTGCGCCGAGACCGGCATTATCGGTGCGCTGACCGGGGTGATCGGCACCTTGATGGCCATGGAAGCGATCAAACTTATTACCGGCATTGGGGAACCGTTAGTAGGACGTCTGCTAATGTATGATGCCCTGTCCGCTCGGTTCGACACGGTGCGCTACCGGCGTCGTGACAGCAACAGGTCCGCGCCATGACAAAACAGGCCAGAGCGATGACAGGAACAGGAAAGGCTGACCATGGTCGAGATCATTCAGATCGACGAGCATTTTGAAAATTGGGATGATCTTCTGGCCCTAGTGCTGGAAGCTTTCGACTACATGCATCCGCTGATCGATCCGCCGTCTTCGGCGTTGAAGCTGACGGCGGAAGCCCTGAAAGCCAAGGCGCATGAGGAAATCGGCTATGCCGCCCTGATCGATGGCAAGCTGGTCGGCTGTCTGTTCTGCCGCCAGAGCGAGGCAGATCGGCTCTATGTCGGCAAGGTCGCCGTACTTCCCGGCCTTCAGGGGCAAGGGATTGGCCGCGCCATGCTGAAAGCGGCAGAAGGTGTTGCTCATGCCTGTGGTGTCAGGCACTTGCAATTGGAAACCCGTATCGAGCTTGATAACAATCACAAGCGCTTCGAAAAATGGGGCTTCCATGTTGTCGGGGAAAAAAGCCATCCCGGTTATGACCGGGCAACGTTCGTGCTGATGGAAAAGCCACTCGTCTGATGACAAGAACAGCCATTTTCAATGGCTGTTCTTATTTCAGTTTCGAACATCTCAAGCCTTTTATGAAAGTATCTGTGATCAGTCGCGCCCCGGCAAAACCCGGTTCGGTGGCCTGTGGCCATCGAAATAGGTGCGGATATTGATGATCACCTTGTCCCCCATATCGATCCGGCCTTCGATGGTTGCTGATCCCATATGCGGCAGCAACACGACCTTGCCGTCTTCCGCCAGCTTCAACAGCTTCGGGTTGACGGCCGGTTCATTTTCGAAAACATCCAGACCAGCGCCCGCGATCTTGCCGTCACGGATGCATTGAATGAGGGCACTCTCGTCGATAATGCCGCCCCGCGCGGTATTGACGATATAGCTGGTCGGTTGCATCAACGCCAAGCGCCGGGCCGAAAGCAGATGATAGGTGGCCGGTGTGGATGGACAATTGACCGAGACGATGTCGACCCGCGCCAGCATCTGGTCCAGACTGTCCCAATAGGTTGCCTCCAGCTCATCTTCCGTCTGCGGGCTGACCCGTTTGCGGTTGTGATAGTGGATGGCGAGGCCGAACGCCTTGGCGCGCCTGGCGACCGCGGTGCCGATCCGGCCCATGCCGACAATGCCGATCCGCTTGCCCCAGATCCGCCGTCCCAGCATCCAGGTCGGCGACCATCCGGCCCATTCGCCGGGCTGGTCAGTCAAGATACGCGAGCCTTCCGCCAGGCGCCGCGGACCGGCGAGAATCAGCGCCATGGTCATGTCGGCGGTATCTTCGCTCAGCACATTCGGCGTATTGGTCACGGTAATGCCCTTGCGGGCCGCGGCATCGACATCGATATGGTCGGTGCCGTTGGAAAAACTGGCAATCAGCTTCAGTTGCGGGCCAGCCGCCTCGATCAATCCGGCATCGATTCGGTCGGTCACGGTCGGCACCAGAACATCACAGGTTTTCACCGCATCCATCAGGGCGTCCCGGCTGCGCGGCGTGTCGTCAATGTTCAACTCTGCCTCGAACAATTCCCGCATGCGGGTTTCCACTGCGTCCGGCAGTTTGCGCGTGATGTAAACCTTGGTCTTTTTCCGCTGGGTCATGAAGACTTTCGATGCTTTGTAAACAGGTCCTTAACCAACACAGGCGATGATTCCGGCCAGTCGTCGCGCGTCGCTGGCGCGGGACGGATGTTTCAAGAGGTTTCGCCAGCTCCGCACTATTATTCTCGAGCCATTATGGTCGAGAGAGATATTGCGCAGTCCGGCTTATTTCTATCAAACCTGTTCGGGAAGACAATTATATCTTCGCCGTTAAGGATCACATACAAGCGACGGAACCGCTGGCGGGGGCTTTGGGTTTCGTTTTATCGATCGATCAACGGAAATGCCATGCCCAACGGGTTCAAACGCTCCTGTCTCATTCCTTTCATCGCCGCTCTCTGTGTCATATGGGCAGGCGCCGCCGTCGCGCAAGGTCCAGCCAAGGGCATGAGCGGCCTGCCGCTGCCGCGTTTCGTGACGTTGAAATCGGCGCGGGTCAATCTGCGTATCGGTCCCAGCACGGATTATGCCACGTCCTGGATGTATACGCGTGCAGGTTTGCCGGTTGAAATCATTCAGGAATATGACAATTGGCGGCGTATTCGCGATGCCGATGGTACCGAGGGCTGGGTAAACCAGACATTGCTGTCCGGTGAACGCAGCGCCCTTGCAGCCCCGTGGATGAAGGGCAAGGGCGACGATATCTATGTGAATATGCGCCGTGAAGGGCAGGCAGGAGCGGGCGTGGTCGCCAAGCTTCAACCCGGCGTGCTGATAAAGCTGCTGGAATGCAATGGCAATTGGTGCCGCGCCGAAGTGGACGGCACCAAAGGATGGGTTGCCCAGGGGGAAATCTGGGGCGCTTATCCCGGCGAAGCCTTCAAATAAGGGGAGCCTCTAGATAACGGAAGGCTTCCCATAAGCGGGCCTTTTAAATAAGCCCTGCTTCGGCGGCTGCTTCTTGCAGCGAGGCCAGCGGTCGCGGTCCCATCTGCTGGATGACCAGACCGGCTGCTAGGCAACCGAGCTTGCCACACTCTTCCAGAGTCCGCCCCTGCGTATAGCCATAAAGAAAACCGGAGGCGAACAGATCGCCGGCACCGGTCGTGTCGACCAATTCGGCGATGGTGGTGGCAGGCACATGGATGCGCTCGCTGCCGCGGATGATCATCGCTCCCTCTTCGCTCATGGTCACGGCGGCCAGTTTGCAATCCTTGGCGATCTGGTCCAGTGCTGCGTCGAAATCCTCTGTTTCATAGAGGGCAAGCGCTTCCTGCCGATTGGCAAACACGATATCGACGGTGCCTGAGCGCATCAGGTCGAGGAATTCGGCGCGGTAGCGATGCACGCAGAAACTGTCGGACAGGGTCATCGACATCTCCCGTCCATGCTCATGGGCAATGCGGGCGCAATCGACGATCGCCTGCTTGGCACGCGGCGGGTCCCAGAGATAGCCTTCGAAATAGGTGACCTTGGCCTGTTTCACCACCTCCGGCTCGACATCTTCAGGACCGAACTCGACGCAGGCGCCGAGATAGGTGTTCATCGAGCGCTCGCCGTCTTCGGTGACGAAAATCATGCAGCGAGCGGTTGGCGGATGCTGGCCCTTGGCCGTGGTCTGGTAATGAACGCCCTGGGCGCGAATGTCATGGGCGAAAATTTCACCCAATTCGTCTTCGGCGACCTTGCCGAAATAAGCCGCCTTACCGCCAAAACTGGCAATGCCTGCCGCCGTATTGCCCGCACTGCCGCCGGAGGCCTCGATGGCAGGCCCCATCAGGCTGTAAAGCCGTGTGGCGCGCTCCGCATCGATCAGGTTCATGGCACCTTTGACGATGCCGTTTTCTTCCAGGAACTGATCCTCACAGCGGGAGATGATGTCAACGATAGCGTTGCCGATGGTGAGCACGTCAAATTGCGTCATGGGAGGCTGAATCCGTCCATTGATATTACGATAAGCTCTTAGCGAATTTTGGCGTTCAGGAAAGATAAAATTGCCGGCCTGAATGGCCCCGCCGGCTATCGAGCTCAGTTTCTATCGTGCCACGGTTGCCGAATCTGGCTTTATTGTGGCATCCCTGGTCGTTAATGAGAGCGCCTCTTCTGCTGGCAGCGCCTTGCTGAACAAAAAGCCCTGGCCGAAATCGCAGCCGATGCTTTTCAGAAATGCCAACTGATTCTCATCCTCGATACCCTCGGCGGTAGTGGCAATGCCAAGACCCTGGCCGAGGCCCAGAATGGCGCGCATGATATCTTCCTGTTTTTTGTCAACATCGTAGCTCATGACAAAACTCCGATCGATCTTGATTTTGTCGAAGGTGAATTTCGACAATTGCGACAGGCTGGAATAGCCCGTGCCAAAATCGTCCAAGGCAATCCGAATGCCGCTCTGCCGGAGATCCGCCAGGATCTGGGTTGCCAGTTCGATATCATGCACCAGCGCTGTCTCGGTGATCTCGATCTCCAGCCGGCTGGGTGGAAATCCTGTCTCCATCAGGATCGACATGATCCGCAGGCTCAACTGGCGGTCGATGAATTGCGTTGGCGAGATGTTGAAGGCTAGCCGTACAGTGTCGGGCCATTGCAGCGCGTCAAGACAAGCCTGGCGAAACAGACTATCCGACAGCTCAACAATCAGCCCGGCAGTTTCCGCCAATTCGATGAAATCACTGGGGGGAACATAGTGGTTAGGGCCGGTCTTCCATCGCGCCAACGCCTCGAATCCACGCAATTCACCGGACTTGAGGTCGATCAAAGGTTGATAATAGGGAACGATCAGGTTGTCACGGATCGCACGCTTCAGCGCCATTTCGGTTTCGGCCCGCCGCATGACCCGGTCTTCCATGATTCGCTCGAAGCCATAGACGCTGTTCTGCCCGGCTTTCTTGGCGACATACATCGCCACATCGGCGCAGTGCGTGGCATCCTTGAAGTCGTCGCTGTCTTCCGGAAACAGCGCAAAACCAACACTGGCACCGATTTCGCTGGTCATGCCGCCAATATCGTAAGGATTGCACAAAAGCCTGGCGATATGCTGGCCCGCATGGCGATAATCCATATTCGCCGAGCGAGGGCTGACCAACAGGAATTCATCGCCGCCCATCCGGTAGACATCGGCATTGGGCAGCGCATGCATCAAGCGCTGCGCCACTTCCCGCAAAAGCAGGTCGCCGCCCTGATGGCCCACGAGGTCGTTGACCTTCTTGAACCCGTCGAGATCTATCGAATAGATCACCCAATGGCGTCCATCCTGCAAGGTTTCCATCTCCGCCTGCCGATCGGACAGGGCCCGGCGATTGGGAAGGCCCGTCAGGGGATCGTGATGGGCCAGCCAGTCCATATTGTCTTCGGCGGTGTTTCTCAAGCGGATCTCGGCCTTCAGCTCGCCAATGCGCCTGGCCGCGAAGATCAGACTAAGCAGACCGGTAATGCTGATAACATTGAAAAGCTCGTCGAGCTGCCAGGCTTCGTTGCGATGCAGGAAGGCGTCGAGATGTTCATGGAAGTTGAAACGAATGGCAATCGCCCATATCACAGCCCCGACACTCAGCAATATAGCGGCGTCTTTTATAGGCTTGTTCTGAAATATGGATGCCATCTTCACGCTGTCGATCTCCCCAGCCACGGTCAACCCCGTTTGCCAGTCATGACGAAAGCACAATCACTGTGAAATAGCCGTTAAAAATATTCCTTAAATAGGAAATACGCAGATTTGATGGACATAATTATGATGCCAGATTGGGATCATCGCAGACGGAATGCCCACCCCAGACCGCGCTCATTGGATTTCTGTTTTAGCCGTCAGTCCCGATTACACGGCAACCTTGAGCTTTGACCTCTGTTCGGCGTCCTCTGTGTCATCTATCGGCACCCATTGCAGACCGCCATTGTATCGCCAGGCCATGCGGCCCTCGTCATCAAGAGAAAAGAGGTGTAACCAGCCATTGTCGAACAGGGCCCGCACCCCGTCATGGCGGCCCAGTACCTCACTGATTGCCTCGACGGGCGCCTCAAGGCAGACCGATAGGCGCAGCGGTTCGTGCATATAGTTCTGCCCGTCATGGACCGATTGCCAGGGAAGACCGGCCCGCAAAAGCCCGCCATTGCCTTCCACCACGCCGATGCCACCCGTCACATTGTGCAGAAGCTTGTTGCCACCACCGAAAGCCTCAGGTGCCACGGTCGAGCCGTAATATTGCAGGCTGATCCAGCTCGCAACGATGACCGGGGCGGTCAGGATCAGTTCCAGCGTGCCAAAGCTTTTGTCCTGTTTCCAGTCATAATCATGCAGGAAGGCTTGTCCTTCGAGGTTTTTAGTGGCGGTGCGTGATCTGGGAGCGGCGATAAAGGCCTTGCAGCCAGCCAGTGCCCATTCGGGCCGGGTCTCTGACCAGTCGCGGCTGCGTTTTGAGAGGGAGGCCTCATCTGCCGCGCGCGGCAGGCGAAGCGCGCGCTCGCCCCTTGCAAGCCTGCCTGCATCGGCAAGCCAGGTTCTGGCCTGTGCGATATCGGCCTCATGGGTTTGGCAGGGATGATAATCCGCATAGAGCGTCATCCGGTCGGTGGTCGTATCATGCAGGGCCGCCAGAAACAGTGTATCCTGCGGGATCTCGATACCGATCTCGGTCAGTCCGGCCCGGACCTCAGGGTCATTCAGCAAGGCCGCCAGTAGGCGGGCATTGACCTCGCCTGAATAACCGCCGCAGGCACCGCAATGCAGGCCGCTAGCATGAGGATTGTTGACAGTATTGGCGCCATGCCCCGCTAAAAGCACCAGCCGCGCAAAGCCCGTGGTCAGCGACATGGCGCGTAGCACCGCCCCGGCTGCCTTGACCCGGCTCGCCAGATCGAGCGCCGGATCGAGTTGTGGTGCGGGGTCATTCGGGGCTGAAGCGTGGGGGAGGCCGAGTGCATCACTCAGCAGCTTGCCGACATAGATCGGCCCCGTCGCCTCGACGAAAGCGAAGGAAGAGACAGCCGCCAGCTTGAACCGGCCCCAGGCCCGCTTTGCCCGGGCCTTGACCCGCTGCGGCTCGGCATCCTCGGCCCTGTAAGGCCCGCCAGCGCGGGATTTGAGTGCAGGATTGAGCAGAACTGGAAACCGCGATTCCGCGACATCGGAGGCGAAACGGCGATGCGACGCGGCCAGACCGAAAAAGCCTGCAAAGCCGAGCGTCTGGATCTGTGGATTGAGGCTCTCAAGCGCACGGCGAAACACTTCGGAGCGCACATCGATGCAGAAGGCGGCCTGAACCAGAGGCCGGGTCTCGTGGATCTGCGGGGCGTTTCCTGCTAGAATCCGTGCCAGTTCTCGTTGTGCCGCACGTTCGGCTGCGTCCTGAAGGATGGCGTCGATCATCAGGTCGGGGGTCGCCACGACCGGTGCCGCATGGGCAACCCGCACATGCGCCCAGGCTTCGCCGATTTGGTCGCCATAGCGCAGAAACAGCGCCTCTTCCCAGATCAGCCGGATTGCCAGAAGGTCGGTGATCGTTTGGTCGGATCCACCGGCCAGTTCCGCCTGCCAGAGCTTGTAGCGTGCATATTGCCCCCAGCCACCCAATGACATCAGCATCTGGTGAAAATAGGTCTCCAGCGCCTCGACAGGCAAGTCGAGGCGAGTGCAGACACGGGCGATAACCGCCATTGCTGTTTCAGGTGCCTCCGAGACATGCCTTGCAAAACCGCGCAGACCGGCGATTTCCGGCGTCAGGTCATGGGTTGCCACGGCCCGCCAGGCACCGTAGGCGCTCTTGCCGCGGGGCGCGGCCCAAAGCGCCTGACCCTCATCGAAATAGCCCGCCATCCAGGCACCAAGCCGCTCGGTTAGCAGACCCGGCCAATCCACCCCGGAGGCCCGCGCCGCCAGATCCGCCACCGAGGCCAGTGCCTGTGGTCTTGGCGGGTTGAGAGCGGCGGCGGCCTTCAGTGCGGCAAGATCGGTTGGCCGCAGATCGGCAGGCGCGCAGGCCAAGGCCGCGAGCAGATCCGCATCGGAAATCTCACCCGTGTCAATTTTCTGCTGGTACCAGTGGCGCGGCATGGTGATGGCGATGCCCGCCACCCGCACCAGCCGGGCGCCCGCCTTCGCAAGGGTTTCACCAGCCTGCCCCAGAAAAGGATTGACGGCGACACTCGACATCAGCGGCCAGACGGGAGGAATGGCCCGTGCGGCACGGTCCGCCGCCGTCTCGAAGATCATCGGATCGGCTTTGATTGGGATAGGGCTATGCAACATGATCAAAACTCCGATTTCATCAAGACAGGCTGCGGATCGACCAGCCGCCGACCAGGCGGTCGAAGATGGCATTGACGTAGAAGCCGTTGGAAAGATGGACGCGCAGGCCCGCCGCTGCCGGATGATAGGCCCAGAGCGGGAACATCGCCTGCACGACGGCGACCAGTCCGAAACTGACGACGGCCAGCACGATCAGCGCCCATTCCAGCGGTTCCGGTGCAGGCGTGGGGGGCAAGACCCCCGATGTCATCAGGGTGGCAGCCATTTGCAGGGCGAAATAGCCGACCGAAGTGGTGATGGCATAGACCG
Source organism: Gillisella vitis (assembly GCF_021559775.1). GTDB lineage: Bacteria > Pseudomonadota > Alphaproteobacteria > Rhizobiales > Rhizobiaceae > Allorhizobium > Allorhizobium ampelinum. Next base: position 3,688,430 of record NZ_CP056047.1, read on the forward strand.
CCGTGCGCAGGGTCAATGCCTTGGGGGCAGCATCGGCAAAGCCTTGGGCGAGCATATAGGCGACACCGAAAATCAGGATGGCTCCAAGCGCAATGGCTTGTGGCGATTTATGCGTCAGCCCGAAACACAGGCCCACGACACAGTAGATGGCAAGGGCCGACAGAAAGGCTCGCCCGACCGCGCCCGCATTGGGTATGGCCACCGGGCCGGGCCTGGGTATCGCGGCGACCCGTTCTACCGCACCACCGGAGGCGAGGAAGGAATGGGCTTTGTAGAGTGAATGCGCCACGATATGTAGCAGGGCCAGCGCAAACAGCCCCAGGCCGCATTCGAAGATCATGAAGCCCATTTGCGCAACGGTAGACCAGGCCAGTGAGGTTTTGACCGCTGGTTGGGTCAGCATCACCAGACTGCCGAACAGGGCCGTGAAGCCGCCCAGTATGACCAGCGCAGCCAGCACGCCGGCGGCAAGCAGCATGACATCGGCAAAACGGATCAGCAGAAAGCCACCGGCGTTGATCACCCCCGCATGCAAAAGTGCGGAAACAGGGGTTGGTGTTTCCATCACCTCGGTCAGCCAGCCATGCGTGGGAAACTGCGCGGATTTAAGCGCCGCTGCCAGCGCCAGCAGGCTTGCTGCGGCAACAATAAGGCCTCCGCTCTGTCCTGCGTCATATCCGGCACGGGCAGCATTGAGGATTTCGCTGATATCGGCGGTTCCATACGCCATTGCCAGCAAAACGGCCGCACCGGCCAGCGCTGCATCGCCGAGGCGGGCGGTGATGAATTTCTTGCGTGCGGCGCGCTGTGCCGCCACCCGCCCTGGATAAAACAGCAGCAATTTATGCAGAAACAGGCTGGTGGCGATCCAGGCGACCACCAATTGTAGCAGGTTGCCCGCCGTGACCAGCAACAGCACCGAGGCAAGTGTGGCGCAGAGCCAGCCGGTAAACGGCCCCTGCCGGTCCTCGCCATCCAGATAGGTGGCGGCATAGCGTGTGACCACCCAGCCGATGAATGTCACCAGAACCAGCATGGTAGCGCTGACGGCATCCAGCCGAACCGATAGACCCACCGTGGCAAACCCGATCAACGGGCTGCTGCCGGGGCCTAGCAGGATCAGCGCGATGACTGAGGCCAGCGCAATTGCAAGTGCCAGCAGCGCTGCGGCCTGCGCAAGCCGAGGGCTATGTCTGGGCCTTTGCTGTTTTTGGGCAAAGCTGATGACGGCGCTTGCAAGCAGGGCAAGGGGCGCCAGCAAGGGCAGGAACTGGATGGACACGGGTGGCATTCCCTTCAGGCAAGATCGCTTCGGAGACCACTCTTATCCAAGCCCTGAGCCCAAGAAAAATTCATTGTTTTGTCAATATCGTTCGTTTTAAAAGAACGATATGAGAGATCTGAATTTTAATCATCTCCGCTATTTCTGGGCGGTCGCGCATGAAGGCAGCCTGACACGGGCCGCTCAACACATGAACCTGTCGCAATCGGCGCTCTCGGTTCAGATCCAGAAGCTCGAACATCAGATGGGTCATGCGCTGTTTGAGCGCGTCGGCAAGAAGCTCGTGCTGACAGAGGCCGGACAGATCGCGCTGGATTATGCCGATACGGTGTTCAAGGCCGGTGACGAATTGATGAGCACGCTCAGTGGCCGCCCGACCGCCAGCCGTCAAGTGCTGCGGGTCGGGGCGCTGACAACGCTGTCGCGCAACTTTCAGCTGGAATTCCTGCGCCCGCTGGTCGGTCGCTCCGACGTGGAACTGATCGTGCGCTCCGGCAATATGCGCGATCTCCTGGCGCAACTCGAAGCCCATGCCGTCGATGTGGTGCTGGCAAACAGCGCCGCCCCGCGTGATGCACGCTCACTGCTGCGCAATCATCTGCTGAACGAGCAGCCGGTCAGCCTGGTTGGACGCCCCCGGCCTGATGGGCAGAGTTTTAAATTTCCCGACGACCTGCGCACCGAGCCGTTGCTACTGCCCAGCCTCGACAGCGATATCCGCGTGGCCTTTGACCGGATTCTCGAAATGGCCGGAATACGACCCATCATTCTCGCCGAGGTCGATGATATGGCGATGCTTCGCCTTCTGGCACGTGAGCGCGAAGGGCTCACGCTGGTGCCGCCGATCGTCGTGCGCGACGAACTGGAGGCGGGAGTGCTCATCGAACACTGCCGCATTCCAGAAGTCATCGAAAGCTTTTATGCAATCATTCAGAAACGACGCTTTCCCAATACGATGCTGGCCGAACTGCTGGCCAGCGGTAGGGTGTTATGATCGCGGTCTGCACCGGCTATCGCCGCCTTGGAGCCTTTGTCAGAGGTCGATACCGCCAATAAGTTCCAGGATAGCCGGCTTGTTGACGATGTTCGCGCCGATTTTGCCCTTCACCAGGCAGAGTGACTGGCATCCGCTATGCCCTTGTCCTGGTTGATAGACAAATTCTGGTCGCTCAAGCATCGCTGTCAGCACAATGTCGAGATTGATTGCCGGCGCGGTTATATGCGCAACAGCAGGATAACGCTGCCCGGTATCGCTGCTTGTCCAGATACGATCGTATTCCACCTGCGCATCGACATTCATCTGCACCCCGTCCTCGCGTAAATAGGTCAGGAAGGTCGAGCGCTGGTTGGGTTCCATGACATCCCAGAATGAAATCGCGCATTTGTCTGATGCCCCGAACGTCAGTCCCAGCCACGTCCAGTGAGATTGATTGATCTGTTCAGCCTTTTTCGCCTGCTCTTGCGGGTCGGCGGCTTCCGACTTGGCCCATTGCCGATCAAACCACACCGATTTCGCATCGACTGGAAACACGTCGCCATCAATGGTCATCGATCCCTTGGCCTGCATGTTGGGGAAGGCAAACTCATAGGAATCAGAGCCGAGAAAGCGGAGAAGGCCGGTTGTGCCGTTATAGAGTTCCTCTCGCTGCGGCGTCAGCACCACGTCGACGGAGTTCTGTCCCGATCCGAGCTTGAGCTGGAACTGTGACCGGTCCCCCTTCAGCGTGCCGAGGCTTGAATAGACATGGCATTCCGTCGTTGCAGCGCCGACTTTATCCGATGCCGGTTCTGAAGCGACTTGCGGTCGCCAGATGCCGTCAGATCCGTTCATCAGCAGGAACTCGGTCATGCTGCCCTGCGGGGTGACGCTTTGATGCCATTCGAAACCGACACTCTTGCCCCGACTTTCGAAGGCCGCATTGACATACCAGGATTCCAGAACGGTCGAGGGATGAGAAGCCAGGTCCTTGACCGTATCGACAAACAGCGGCGTGCCCGATGTGGAGCGGGCCGTGCCGGTGGCGATGGATGCACCCAAGCCAGAGGTCGCTGTGAGACTGAAGGCCCCAAGCGCCAAGCCCCCGCCAAGCACCGCCCGTCTGCGGGCCTTTTGCGACAGAAGGGGGAAATCTTTGTTCAAATCGCTCATTTTGCTATCTTTCAATTTTTCAAGTCGAGGATGCTTCAGCATGTCAGAGACTTGGTAATAGTTGTGCTTGTGGAGGAATACCCCCTAAGGGCGTGCGCGGGCTGCGGTGTTCCCAACGGGATCAGCCACGCCAGTTCCCATCATTTCAATGTGTGTGAAGCCGGTCACGGTTTCTCCGTCGAAGGTGCCGGATATCGTCGCCACGCCCTCGTATTTCGGTTCCGTGGGCGAGACGATTTCCTGCTCTACCGTCACAGCTGTGAGGCACCTCCCCACCGGATCGACCGTCTGCTTGCCGTTTGTGAGTGCGGAGGCAAACAGGTGTTGACATTGTTCATCGTTTACAATTTCGCTATGGACCTATAGCGAAACTCATAAACCCAATTGCCTCCGCTATCAAGAGCGCGTATCGCGGCGATGGGTGTCGATATCGACAGGGAAGCTTTTAAGATGAGTATTGTGTTGAACTCTGACGATTCAAATTCGCCGCAGCAGGGCCGGCCGCGCGATAAGAACCTTGATGATGCGCTTATTCGCGTCACGCTTGAGCTTCTCAGCCAGACGGGTCTTGAGGGTGTGACCATGGCCAAGGTCGGACGGCTGTCCGGTATTCCCGCGACCAGCATTTACAGACGCTATCCAGATGCAAAGAGCCTGATCATTGCGGCGATTGAGGATGATCTCGCAAAGCTGCAATTGCACTTGGAAGACCACGGTTCTCTGCGTGCCGACCTGCTGGCGTTTTTGAAAACGCTTGCCGAAGCGCTTAATCCAGAGCGGGCGCGTATGCTCGCGGGCCTGCTATTGCCCATGCACCATGATCCGGAATTAGCAGTTCTGCTTTCCAGGAAACTCGAAGCAATCCGCAACGAAGGATGGCGTGGTGTCATTGATCGGGCTGTGCAAAGGGGAGCATTGCGGGCGCAGGCCCTGGATGCGGTGCCGCTCGACGATGTGGCGCAAACGATGATTTTCTATCAAGCGGTGGTGAAGCGCATGCCGGCTGACGAAGCTTTCCTCAACCGACTGCTGGATACGGTTTTGATGCCTGCGCTACAGCGCCTGGGGAGTGGCGAGCCAGAAGCAAACGTCGGCAATGCCTGAAATTGCTGCTCACGAAAGCCGGTCTGCCAGCCGTACATCCTTTTGCACGGCTGGTTCCGTCTTCGCCTGCATCATGAATGCGAGGCCTGACGGGACGGGCCGCATAAATCCAGCGGCATCATGCGGCGGCCTATATGCGCGCCTGATCGGCAAAAATCATTCCCACTCGATGGTGCCGGGCGGCTTGGATGTCACATCATAGACGACCCGGTTGATGCCGCGGACTTCGTTGATGATGCGGGTAGCGGCACGGCCGAGGAATTCCATGTCATAGTGGTAGAAGTCTGCGGTCATGCCATCAACGGAGGTGACGGCGCGCAGTGCGCAGACGAATTCATAGGTACGGCCATCGCCCATCACGCCGACAGTCTGGACCGGCAGCAGCACGGCGAAGGCCTGCCAGATAGCATCGTAAAGACCGGCCTTGCGGATTTCGTCCAGATAGATGGCATCGGCTTCGCGCAGGATATCGAGCTTTTCGCGGGTCACGCCGCCCGGGCAGCGGATGGCAAGGCCGGGGCCGGGGAAGGGGTGACGGCCAATGAATGAGTCGGGCAGGCCAAGCTCCTTGCCCAGAACGCGCACTTCGTCCTTGAACAGCTCGCGCAGCGGTTCCACCAGCTTCATGTTCATGCGGTCTGGCAGGCCGCCGACATTGTGGTGGCTCTTGATGGTGACAGACGGGCCGCCGGAGAAGGAAACGCTTTCGATGACGTCAGGATAAAGCGTGCCTTGGCCGAGGAAGTCTGCGCCGCCGAGCTTCTTGGCTTCTTCCTCGAAGGTCTCGATGAACAGGCGGCCAATGATCTTGCGCTTGGTTTCCGGATCGGACACGCCTTCCAGCTCGCCGACGAAGCGGTCAATAGCATCGACATGGATCAGATGCAGATTGTAATGTTCCTTGAACATGGCAACGACATCCGCCGCCTCGTTCTTGCGCATCAACCCGTGGTCAACCAGAATGCAGGTCAGCTGGTCGCCAACCGCCTCATGGATCAGCAGAGCTGCGACCGAACTATCGACGCCGCCGGACAAGGCACAAATTACCCGCTTGTCGCCGACCTGGGCGCGGATCTGTTCCACGGCCTTAGCGCGGTAGGCTGACATGCTCCAGTCGCCAGTAATGCCAGCGATATTATGGACGAAATTCTGGATCAGCTTGGCGCCGTCAGGCGTATGCACCACTTCCGGGTGGAACTGCACGGCGTAATATTTGCGGGCCTCATCGGCAATGAACGCGAAAGGCGCATTGGAGGAGGTGGCCAGAACCCGAAAGCCCGGCGGGATCGCGGTGACGCGGTCGCCATGCGACATCCAGACCTGATGACGTGAACCAACCGACCAGAGACCTTCGAACAGCTTGCAATCCTGCTCGATCTCAAGGAAGGCGCGACCAAATTCGCGGTGATGTCCGGCTTCAACCTTGCCACCCAGCTGGGCGCAAATGGTTTGCTGGCCATAGCAGATGCCAAAGATTGGCAGGCCGCTGTCGAAAATCACCTGAGGAACGCGGGGGCTGCCTTCATCCAGTGCCGAGGCCGGGCTTCCAGACAGGATAACCGCTTTTGGCTTCAACCGTGCGAAGCCCTCTTCGGATGACTGGAAAGGGACGATTTCGCAGTACACGCCGGTTTCACGAACGCGCCGCGCAATCAGCTGCGTTACCTGGCTGCCGAAATCGATGATGAGAACGCTGTCGGGATGTGCTGTCTGGGTCATGTCGAGCCTTTAATGAAAAGCAGTGTCCGTGGCAATCCGGGAAATGCCGGCATGGCAAAAAATCTCGTGTTCGGCGCGGGCGGATCAGAACCAGAAGGTGCCGTCTTCCACTGCCTTGACCAGCGCGTCTACCGCTTGGGCCAGGTTGCGGTCAACGACATGCAGATACTCCGTCCAGTCGCCGACATGTTTCAGTTCCGCCTTGCCATCGGAAATACCGCGCAGGCCGATCAGCGGCAGGTTGAATGCCTGACAGGCGCGCAGCACCGCATAGGTTTCCATATCGACCATGTCAGCGGCGATGCTGTCATAGACCGGGCCTGAGACGATATTGCCGCCGGTCGACAGGCTGGCCACGGCAACGCCGGGAATGCGCAGCGGCAGGTCCACCGTAGCAGGCAGATCGAGGAACGGCGTACAGCCTTTCTCGAAACCGAGCGGCGAGGCGTCCATATCCCGGTAGGCGACCGAGGAGACCTGGTAGACCTCGGTCTGTTCCAGCCGTGCCGAGCCTGCCGAACCGAGCGAGACGACGAGATCGGGAAGCGTCCCTGCTGCCTGGAGGTCTCTTAGGGCATTGGTGGTGGCGATGGCGCTTTCCACGGGGCCAACCCCGGTCATCAGCGGTTGTATGCGCAGGCGCAGGAGCGGGCCATATTCGGCATCGACTGCCATGACGAACAGAATGGACTTGCTGCAAACCGATTTCAGTTCAAATGTCATTCTCTGATATCCTCACGGCCCCGCATCACCATCAGTGTGCTGGTCATCGAGGCAATCAATTTGGCTGGGCCGTCGGAGATGGCATAGCCACGGCCATCGGCGACGATAATGGTGGAGCCGGGCTTGGTGATCTCGCCGCGAAACAGAAAACGGTCGCCGCGCCCGGGCGACATCATGTTGACCTTGAATTCGATGGTCAGCAGCGAGGTTTCAGGCGCAATCACCGTATAGGCGGCGTAGCTGCAAGCCGCGTCGAGGGCGGCGGAAATTACGCCTGCATGCAGGAAGCCATGTTGTTGGGTGAGCTTGTCGTGAAACGCCAGCTCGATTTCCACCATTTTATGGCTGATGCGGGTCAGTTCCGCGCCAATGGTCTGCATGGCGCCCTGCCGTGCAAAGCTTGCCGTGATCCGCTGCTGGATATCCGCGTCCATGTGGCTGCCGCCTCTTTCCCTCTCGTCTGCCTGCCATTTGGCATGACGGAACCGGTTCGGCAAGCCTGTTGATGGGGTTTGGCCTGTTGATGGGCTTTGGGCGCGACGGTTTTGCTGCGGTAGTTAATTCAGCAGGAAAAGCGCCGCGTTCAGCACTGTGGCGAAAGCAACCCAGGCGGCATAGGGGATGAAACACAGCATCGCCACCCGGTCCAAGCGGCGGACCTGCCAGACAAAGGCAAGGATCAGCGCCAGCATCGGCAGAATGACGATCAGGGCGAGACCGGTGCTCTGTGCACCGAAGAACGCCGGAGACCACAGGAAATTCAGCAGCATCTGGCCGAACCACAGCGTCATGGCACGCGATGCGCCCCGCGATTGCCGCATCCGCTGCCAGATCCGAGCGCCCGCAAGGCCGATCAGCACGTACAGCACGGTCCAGACCGGGCCGAAGATCCAGCCCGGCGGATTGAAGAAAGGCTTTTCCAGCCCGTCATACCAGTCGCCCGGCAGATTGGTCAGCCCGATCAGGGTGCCGATGCCGGTGACGGCGGCCATGAAGATGAGATTGGTGAGAGCGTTACGCATGACGTGACTACCTATAGCATCAAGCCCTGGATGGAAGGGGATAAGCCATCATCCGATGCGGATGATGTGCTGGTCCCAGTTTACGGCCTCTGATCTGCCCAGGAACCGGCCATCATAGGAAGACGTGGCAAAGCCATGGGCGGCAGGCGCGATGCCCGCTGCTTCGCTCAGGCTGGCGGTTTTCAGCACCTTGCCGCTGTCGGCATCCAACGTGACCGAGAGACCGCCATTCGGTGAGGTGACGCCGACCAGTCCTTCGTGACGGTTGACGGCAATTGCCCCAACATAATTGGCAAGCCCACGGGTGATATCGGGCGGCAGGTCGAGCCAGTGCAGCGCTTCGCCCCGCCTGAAATGGCCGACCAGCGGCGGCAGATCGCGGCGTGGGCCCTCATATTGGCAGGCAAACCAGATCCGGCCACGCGCATCGAGATCGATATGCCGGGTCGAAAGCTGGCGCAGGGCTTCGGGCAGTTCGTGTTTTTCGATCAATGCGCCGGTTTTGGCATCCGCCAGCACTAGAGATGGTTGCATATGGTCGAGATTGAGCTTGGTGCGGCCGAAATCGGGATTGGTCTCGATGCCGCCATTGGCGATGATCAGCAGGCTGCCGTCATCGCTGACGTTCATGTCATGGGTGCCGATACCATGGGCGGAAAATTCGCCGATCCGGCGAAATCCGTCTGTTGCATCGTAAAGCCCGATCATGCCGCGATTGTTGTCGAAATCATTCTCGCTGGCATAGAGCAGCTTGCCATCGGGCGAAAAATGCCCGTGGCCGTAGAAATGGCGGCCCGCCGGGGCGTTGACGACAACAGGTGCCACCTGCTGTTGCCGGTCGAAGATGAAGACGAATGTCCCGGGACGCCTCGCAAAGGCAGCCACCTTATTGGCGCTGGCCGCAAGCCCGTGGGCGCGGCCCGGCAGGGCGACGCGCGCAACGATCCGACCATCTTCGCTGAGCAAGGCAGCGTCAAATGATCCATCCTGGGCGCGAAAGGCGGAGGCATAGACGGCATCGGTTGCCGTCAGGGTCGCTGCTTGCGCCGCTGTCAGCCCGGCCAGATAAACGGCGCCTGCGGCTTTTAAAAAGTGTCGCCTGTCCATCAACGCGCCGCGCATCGGGATCAATCCCCGTCCGCGAAAGAAAAACCGGCGCTGAGGCCGACGCCGCCGCCCAGCCCGTCGCTGAGATCGGTGATCATGCTGCGGCTGTCATCCAGCAGGCTGACCAGCTTCTTGCGGTTGTCGGGTTGGCCAACGGCTGCTTCCACATCCGGTGTGATGGATTGGGCGGTCTGGATCAGCTGGTCGGCCTGGATATTGATGGCGGTGATCACGCCTCGCTTGCCCTCCGGCAACAGGTTTGCAGCGCCTGTGTCGTTGAGAAGCTGTTTGAGACCGGTCAGGTTTTCCTGCATGCTGACGAAGGTCAGGCCGGAGCGCCAGAAAATCGCCTGCTTGGGCGCGATACGGCCCCCTGCACCTTTGAAGAATGTTTCGATCCGCTCGTCGCGCACGGTCTCGGTTCCGTGGACGAGAATGCCGAGCAGGCCGGTGATAGCCTCCGATGGGGTGCGGAAGACATCATTGTTCGGGCCGGGCTGCTTCCAGGCCGTCTGGATGCCGCCGGGCGCTTCCCAGAGGCTGGAAAGTTCGCCTGCCATGTTTTCGATATTGCCAGCAATTGCTGCGCCATAGCGGCAACGGAACGCGCCGTCGGCCTGGTTCAAAGTCTCCGATCCGGTGCCGTAGAGCACATATTCCAGAGCGCCAAGACCCTGGATCGCCACGCTTTTCTCATGCAGGGCTTCCGGCTTGGTGAAGCTGTCGTCATTGGAGGCAATGGCGCCCTGGATCTGCTTCAGCGCCAGTCCCTTGCGGTCCGGGTAAAACAGGATGTGCTCAAAGCGGTTTTCCTCGATCACCGGTCCAACCCGGACAATCTCGATCCGCGCCCAGGCGCGCACGGCTTGCTCAAAGCCATCCTTGGCCGCTTTGACGGTTTGGTCGGAAGGGGTGGCGCATAGGGCATTCATCCCTTCATGCAGGGCCTTGGCCTTGTCGAGAAAATTGCGATAGCCGGGGCGGATAAAGCCATCCACCGTCTTTGCCATCACGTCTGGCACCGCGGCGGCTTGCAGGGCTGTTGCATGGGGGGCGGCGTCCTGCGCCAAAACGGGCAAGGCCTGGAAGGGGAGGAGGGATAGTGTCAGGACGAGGGTCAAAATCCGGCATCGAGCAGTGGGCATCAGAGTGACTCCAGAAACGTAATCAACGCCTTGCGGTCGCCCGGCGTCATGGATGCAAAGGCGTTGCGGGCGTTTTCCGCCTCGCCGCCGTGCCAGAGAATGGCTTGCGGCAGGGAGGTGGCGCGCCCGTCATGCAGATAGGCCTGACGACCGCCGACTTTGGCTGTGAGACCGAGGCCCCAGAGCGGCGGCGTGCGCCATTGCTGGCCGCTGGCCAAGCCGACCTGTTGCCCATCGGCCAGATCGGGACCCATATCATGCAGCAGGAAATCGGAATAGGGCCAGATCAGTTGGAAGGAAAGGGCCGGGTTGGCGGTATCGCGCCGCGTCACATATTTCGGCTGATGGCAGCTGGCGCAACCGGATGCATAAAACAGTGCCTTGCCGGCCAGCACATCAGGCTTTGTGACGTCGCGGCGCTTGGGAGGGGCCAGTGTTTCGCTATAGAATGTCATCAGATCCAGAACCGGCGGTGGTGCCTCGACCGGGCCAAGCCTTGCCTGCACGCCATTCGGTAGCGCCAGGCATTGCGGCTGGTTTGCCGTGCAATCGCCTGCATGGCGCGGATCGTCGGGAGAGGAAATGCCGATATCACCGGCCAAGGCGCTCGCCGCCTGATCGCGGACCGTGGCGTTTTCCGCCTTCCAGCCGAAGCGTCCGATCCTGATGTCGCCGGTCAGGTGATCGCGCACCTTGGCAACTGTTCCCGAAATGCCCTTGCCCGCTTGGGCCTGCCGCTCGGCATTGGCCAGAATATCCTCGTCGGCAATCGCCTCGATCAGGCCCATGCCGATCATCGGATTGGCGATACGCGGCGATAGTGTGGTGTCGGCTCCAAGCGGACCATAACCGAGCGCGTCGATGCTGTAGGTGGGAACCCGCAGCGTCTCCATTTCACCACCGGCAAGCATTACGGTCTTCGGTTGATAGGTCACGACCAGCCGTCCCTCGGCGGCAAGACCGGGTACGGCGCGGTCCTGTAGTTGCCGGCCATAGGTGTCATCGCCGAAATTCAGCGCCTTCAAGGCGGCAATCGCGGCCTTTTCCTCATCGGTATGCGCGGGACGGGCCAGCCTTAGAAACATCGAGGTGGCATCGCCATCCGGTCCGGGTGGATGGCCACGCCCGCCGCGCTGATGGCAGCTTTCGCAGGAGCGGGCGTTGAACAGTGGTCCCAATCCGTCCGAGGCCTGTGTGGAGGAGGGGGAGGAGACCCAGAATTTCTGAAAAAGCGCTTCGCCGAGGGAAAATTGCTGTTGCTGCTCGAAACTCACGGTGGCGAGTGGGTGGGTAAAGGCCTTGGCATCGGCGGAGCCGGTAAAACTCGCAGCGCCTGCCGTCATCGCCTCGAAGGCTTCGGCTTTTGAAAAGTCGGTGGTGGGGACTGTAACGGCGTTGACCTTGATACGGTCTGCCGGTGTGAGATCCGGGCGCAGCTCCGCTGCAAAGGCACTCGCTATCAGGCTGCTTTCCAGCTGGCTTCCCATCAGGAGGGCGCCGCCCAGCAGGAGTATCGTCGCTGTCGTCAGCCGCACGTTCGGCATCCCCGTGATAATGGCCGCCGCCCGTTTGTGGGCAGCGGCCATTTGTTTTCAATCCGTTCTTACTTGAAGACGGCGCTGGGGTTGTCGAGGCTGTCGGAGCCTTCCAGCTTGACTTCGCCGAGATCGAGGGCCGCCACGACGCGCTGGATCGACTTGGTCTGGTCGATCAGACCGTCGATACCCGCCTGTACGGTGGCATTGCCGTCCTTATTGTTCTCGGCAATCATCTGGTCGTAATGCTCGACGGACTTGGCACGCTTGACGAGAGCGGTCATCGCCTTCATCGTCGTGTTCAGCTTGGACTTCATTTCCTTGTCCAGCGCCTTGTCCTTGGCGGCAACCAGGTCCGACAGGGATGGGCCGGTCATCTTGGTGCCATCGGTGCGGGTATATTTGCCGGTATAGGCCGAGCGAATGCCGAGTGCGTCGTAATAATGCGAATTATGGGTGTTGTCGGAGAAGCAGTCATGCTCTTCTTCCGGATCGTGCAGCAACAGCCCAAGCTTCATGCGCTCGCCAGCCAGTTCGCCGTAGGACAGCGAACCCATGCCGGTCAAAATAGCTTTGAGGCCTGAGGTCGGGTCGGCCAGCAAGGTCTTTGTCGCTTCACCTTCCGGCTTCCAGGCATCGACCATTTCTTGAAGGTCGGAGACCAACAGGGTCGAGGCCGACTTCAGATACTGAGCGCGCCGGTCGCAATGGCCGCCGGTGCAATTCTTCAGGTCGTAATCGGTAAAGGGACGGTTGCCAGCGCCTGGGCCAGTGCCGTTCAGGTCCTGGCCCCAGAGCAGGAATTCGATGGCATGGTAGCCGGTTGCCACATTGGCCTCGACGCCACCGGCTTCCTGGAGCTTGTTGGCCAGGAAATCCGGTGTCAGATTGGTGGCGTCCACCTCTTCGCCATTGATCTTGATCTTGGTATTGGCAATCACATTGGCGGTGTAAAGCGCATTGGTATCGCTTTCAGTGCCGTAGGATTTATCGACATAGTCGATCAGGCCTTCGTCCAGCGGCCAGGCATTGACCTTGCCTTCCCAGTCATCAACAATCTTGTTGCCGAAGCGATAGACTTCCGACTGCTGGTAAGGCACACGCGCCTTGATCCAGGCGGAGCGGGCCTTGTTGAGCGTCGACTTGCTAGGCTTGGCAAGGAGCGCGTCAACGGCGGCATCCAGCGTCTTGGCTGTGGTAAGCGAATCCTGGTATTTCGCTTCCGCCAGCTCTGCATAATGCTTCAATACCGCATCGGCTTCCGGCGCTTTCGCTGCCGGAGCGGCAAAACTGGTTGAAGCGATGAAAAGCGCCAGACCGGCGCCGATCATGAATGGTCGAGACATGCCCTCTCCTCTGGCGCCTTTAGCGCCGCTTGTGGTCTGTGGGCATGTCATGGAACAAAATTAAACTAGTGTCAAACAATCAGGAATAGCCCTAAGTATTTAGGGTGCATCCCGATCTCAAGCCTTGACCATCCGGCAGAAGAAAAACCCATCCGTGTCGGTTGCGGCAGGGCTTAAGGTCAGGCTTTTGCCATTGGCGGAGATGGGCTTGGCGACAGACGCGCCAAACAGCCCCGTCCAGCGCTCCAGCATCGGCATCGGCGAAAATTGCGGATGGGCGGCGGTGAAGGCTTCGATCTGCCGGTCGTTTTCCTCTGGCAGCACCGAGCAGGTGACGTAGATCAACTCACCGCCGGACCGGACATAGGTAGCAGCCTCAGTCAGCGCTTGTTGCTGCTGTTCGATCCGCTCCTGCAAATTGCGGTCGGTCAGCCGCCATTTGGTATCGGGCCTGCGCCGCCAGGTGCCGGTGCCGGTGCAGGGGGCATCGACCAGCACCTTGTCGAACCGTCCAGTCAAAGATTGCAGGGCGGCGATCCGGTCATGGACCTGAATATTATGGGTGCCTGCTCGTTTCAGCCGCTCGATGATCGGCGCCAGCCGCTTGCGGTCGCTATCATAGGCGTGAACCTGACCTTTATTGCCCATGGTGGCTGCCATAGCCAGCGTCTTGCCACCGCCGCCTGCGCAGAAATCCAGCACCTGATGACCTTCCGCCGGTTCGACCAGCGCCGAGACGATCTGCGACCCCTCGTCCTGAACCTCGAACCAGCCCTTCTGGAAGCCAAGCTCGGCGGTGACATTCGGCAGGCGCGACGGGCCTTCGCCCGGCTCGATGCGGATGCCGATGGGAGAAATAGTGGCAGGCCTTGCCTGCGTATGCGACAGCGCCTTGAGGACCTTGTCGCGATTGGCCTTCAGCGTGTTGGCGCGCAGATCGAGGCTGGGACGCACGGCCAGCGCCTGCGCCTCGCGCAGCCAGTCGGCTCCGAACACGGCTTCGAAGGATGGAACCACCCATTCAGGAATATCACCCTGGACAAACTGCGGTGCGTCCTCCAGCGTTCGGCTGGAAAAGGCTGCCGACTGTGCCTGCGTCAACGGTGCCGGAGCAAAGCTGTCGCCATCAAGGTCCGCTGCAAGGCTTTCGGGGGCCATTCCCCATTGCCGCAGCAATACGGCATAGCCGAGGGCGGCAGGGCTGTCGTCATCCATGATATAGGCGTGGGAAAGCTTCATGCGCAAGGCGTCATAGACGATATTGCCGATGGCGGCGCGATCACCGGATCCGGCGAAGCGATGCGCCAGGCCCCAATCCTTCAGGGCGTCGGCCACTGGCCTGCGGCGTGTCTCGATATCGCTCAGAACTTCTATTGCTCCGGCTAGCCGTCCGCCCAAACGCATGGTCTTCTCCTTGGTGATCCATCAGACCTTGCGTGGTAGCGATGAAATGCCGTTGGGGCAAGCTGCGTTACTGAAGACTACCAAAAAGTGGGGGCAAATTTTCGATAGAAGCAATAGGCATCAGGATAACAGAACACCCTGGCATGGTTTAATCCATCCGCCGTGCTTAGGGTTTGTTGAGATTTAGGTCTGGGTGTGGCGAAAACGGTGATTTTCGAGAACCGGAGCGCAGTGTACTTGAGTACATGAGCACCGGAAGCGCAGAAAATTGCCGTTTGCAGCCCGACCAGGCCTGAATATCAACAAATCCTAGCCGATCAGCTCGTAGCAGACCTTGGCTGTGCCGCTACCGACCATGCCGATATCGGCGGCGGCTGCCTTTGACAGATCGAGAACCCGGCCCTTGATGAACGGACCGCGATCATTGATCCGCACCACGACTGTCTTGCCGTTGTTGCGGTTGGTGACCTTGACCTTGGAGCCGAAGGGCAATGACTTATGAGCGGCTGTAAAGGTCGTAGGGTTCATCCGTTCGCCAGAAGCAGTGCGCGAGTATAGCGCATACCAGGAAGCGCCACCGCAACCATTTGCTGCAAAGGCCTGGAGAGGGCTGAAAGCAACAAGAGAGGTAATAGCTGCTGCGATGAGGACTGACCGACTGAGAGGCACCAAGTTTTCGTTTCCCTTTGCTATTTCTGAGATGAAATTTGCGTAGGGAGGCTTAAAGGTGGTCAAAAATGGCAAAAAAGTGCCTCAGTCGATCACGGAATGTTACGTTAAGATATATTCGTGATGATAAGGCAAAATTTACTTTTTGGTAGGAATTTAGAAAAACTGTTTAAAAACAGCCTAAAAACGCAATAATATTGCGAGCTATGTGATTTTGAATCGATCACAAAATATTTTTCCCTTGGCTCTAAAAATTACACATCAAACGCGGGGGTAAGTCGGCAAATATGGCGAAATCGGCGCAATTTTTGAGCGAAATAGGGCGCAATTCAGGAATGAATGTGCTTGCCTACCCCCGCCAGCGGCCTGAAGACCAGAGTTGGCTGAGAGAAACCCGGTAGTCGGGATAGGCAAAGGCAAAGCCCAGCGCCTGGACCTTGGCATTCATTACCCGCTTGTTCTCACCGTAAAAGGACCGCGCCATCGGCGACAGTTCTGCTGTTTCGAAGGCCTGTTCCGGCGGCGGCTCTACCCCCATCAGCCGGGCAGCCTCTGCCACCACATCCTGCGGCGGGGCGGGTTCGTGGTCGGTGATATTGAAGATCCCCTGCTCGTTTCGCGCGGCCAGAAACCAGGTCGCGGCGGCAATATCTTCGACGCGGATCCGGTTGAACACCTGATCCTTTTTCACCAGACGCCGGGCCGTGCCTTCGGCCATGTTGACAAGACCATTGCGACCCGGCCCGTAAATGCCTGACAGCCGCAGTGTCGAGAGCGGCACACCTGCCGCAAGCGCGGCTCTCCCCCAGGCCTGTTCTGCCTCCACCCGCTCTTTGGAACGCACCGAGACAGGCTTGCAGACCGTGTCTTCATCCACCCATGCACCCTGATGGTCGCCATAGACGCCGACGGTCGACAAATAGGCCAGCCATTGCACTTTGGGCATCCATGTCTTCAGCTCGCCCTGCGTCAACCGCAGCAGAGGGTCGCCGTCGCTGCCTGGAGCAATTGACTGGACGACATGCGTGGCGCAGGCCATGGCCTGGATGATCTCGTCTGAAAGACGTTGGCCGTCAAAAACCAGCGGTTCGATGCCGAGATCGCTCAAAGCCTTGGCCTTGGCCGGTGAGCGCGTCGTGCCACTGACGGGAATGCCCTGCTGGATAAAGTGCTGGCCAATTGCCTTGCCGGAATATCCGGCGCCAAAAATCATCAGTCTCATGGGGTCACTCCGGCTGCTATCCATTCCGCCCTGACATCGCTATCGGGCTCATTGTCTCTATAATGTGCGAGGTCGCGAAACGCCTGCGGCGGCATGAGGCGCGACAGCGCCCAGACGGCCATGCCACGCACATCCGGTGAGGCATCGGCGAGCAGGCCCAGGCAGGGCGTGATCAGCGTTGACAGTCCCGAATTGCCGGCCGCGATCAGCACATTGCGCACAAACCTGTCACGTCCGATCCGCTTGACCGGCGAACCGCTGAAATGGCTGCGGAAGCCTGGATCGTCAAGGGTGAGGAAAAAGGCGATGTCAGGTGCCATCAGGTCTTCGCGGGCCTGAAGCTTGATCTCCTGCGTCTGCGCCGCAAACTTGTTCCAGGGACAGGCGGCCAGACAATCGTCGCAACCATAGATCCGGTTGCCGAAGGCTGGGCGTAGGTCGCGATCGATCACGCCCTTATGCTCGATGGTGAGATAAGAGATGCAGCGGCGGGCATCGATCTGGTAGGGGGCAGGGAAGGCCGATGTCGGGCAGGCGTCGAGACAGGCGCGGCAGGAGCCGCAATGGTCGCGCTCCGCTGCGTCCAGTTCCAGCTCGGCTGTGGTGAACAGGCTGCCGAGAAACAGCCAGGAGCCGTAATCGCGGCTGACCAGATTGGTATGCTTGCCCTGCCAGCCAAGCCCGGCAGCAGCGGCCAGCGGCTTTTCCATGACAGGGGCTGTATCGACGAAGACTTTTACATCCTCACCGGCCCGGGCGGCAAAGCGGGTGGCGATTTCCTTCAGCTTGCCCTTGATGATGTCGTGATAATCACGGTTGCGGGCGTAGACGGAGATCGCTGCCTTGTCGGGCTGCGCCTGTAGGTAGCGCGGATCGGTCTCAGGGCCGTAATTCAGGCCGAACATCACGATGGAGCGAACCTGCGGCCACAGCACTTTCGGATCGCCGCGCCGCTCGCGCGTTTCCTCCATCCAGGCCATGGTCCCGTGATAGCCAGCGTCCACGAACTCCATCAGCCGGGCAGGGGCCTGGGGAATGCTCTGCGGCCCGGTGATCCGACAGAGATCAAAACCCTTGTCAGCCGATTCCTGGCGGATGAAGGCGGAAAGCTTTGCGGCCCGGGCCTTGGCCTTTTCCGCCGTCCGCTCGGGGTTGCTTTCCTTGACCATGGTGTTTTCCGTCAGAAATCCAGATCCGCATAGTGGGAAACAGGGGTGAGGCCACGCACCCGCTCGGCCAGCAGCGGTCGGAACGACGGGCGCGATTTCAGCCGCTGATACCAGTCCTTGGCAATCGGTGATTCCGCCCAGTCGATCTCGCCAAGGTAATCCAGCACCGATATCGCCGCACCGGCAGCAAGATCGCCATAGCTGAGCCGGTCGCCCGCCAGCCAGGTGCGCGAGCCAGCCAGCCAGCTCAGATATTTCATGTGCTGGCGAATATTGCCACGGGCGGTGCGCAGCACCTTGGAATCCGGTGCGCCGCCACCAAGCCCGTTGGGGATCTGCAATTTGAACACCCGCTCACGGGCCAGTGGCCGGGTGACGTCTTGTTCCATCTTTTGCAGGAACCAGTCCACCAGCCGTCGGATTTCGGCGCGCTGGAAGGGGTCTTCGGCCAAGAGCCGACGGTCCCGCTTCAAGACGCCATGGGTTTCGTCCAGGAATTCCGATATGACCGTGCAGCCACACAGCGTGCGCATATTGTCATCGACATAGACGGGCAGGGTGCCAGCGGGATTGAGGGTGAGAAATTCCCGGCGCTTTTCCCAGGTCTGTTCTTCGACCAGATCTGCCTGAAAACCGTATTCCGACAGGATCAATCGGACAAAGCGGGACGTGGTTGACATCGGATGGTGATACAAAGTGGGCATTGATGGGGCACTGTTCCGGTTGGGGGCGATGATCGGGGCTGTCTGGTTTCTCTTGGCTGGCCATTCCATCTGGCCATAACATCTGGCCAGGGGGCCAACCTTGCGTCTATAGGAATTTCATTCCGTCATACAAGCGAATCGCTTTCCTTGTCACGCCTATCAAAGGACAATCCATGGAAGATCAATCGATCGTCAGCGCCCTTCTTCTCGGTCTTATCGAGGGCCTTACGGAATTCATCCCGGTGTCTTCGACGGCGCATGTGCTGTTGGCCGGCCATTTTCTCGGCTTCAAATCGCCCGGAAACACCTTTGCAGTGCTGATTCAGCTCGGTGCCATTCTTGCTATTTTGGCTGTCTATATCCAGAAATTGCTGGGGATTGCGCTGTCTTTGCCCAGCAATCCCAAAAGCCGCCATTTCGTCCTGGCTGTGCTGGTGGCTTTCCTGCCCGCCGCCATTATCGGCGCGCTGGCCCATGACTTCATCAAGGCCGTGCTGTTTGAAACCCCGATGCTGATCTGCGTGATGCTGATCCTGGGCGGGGTAATTCTTCTGTGGGTTGATCGGATGACGTTCAATCCCCGCTATACCGACGTCATGGATTATCCGCTGTCACTGGCTCTGAAGATCGGCCTGTTCCAGTGCCTGGCGATGATTCCCGGCACATCACGTTCGGGCGCAACCATTGTCGGCTCGCTGCTGATGGGGACAGATAAGCGTTCGGCTGCCGAGTTTTCGTTTTTCCTGGCGATGCCGACCATGCTGGGGGCCTTCGTGCTGGATCTCTACAAGAACCGCAATGCACTCAGCATGGATGACGGCCTGCTGATCGGCGTCGGCTTCCTTGCGGCGTTCATTTCGGCGCTGTTTGTGGTGCGTGGACTGCTCGATTTCGTCTCCCGCCGCGGCTATGCACCCTTTGCCTGGTGGCGGATAGCCGTCGGCGTCGTGGGCCTGATTGGCCTTCTGGTCTGGGGATAAGACAAACCCAAGGGGCCCCTTTGCTTTGAGGGGCCTGCCCATCCTGTGGCGCGTCGTCAAACGATTGGCGGCGTGACGCACACGAATTCCTACAGCGCCGCGTGTTTTATGAACGCACGGCGCTGTAGTGTTTTTCAGAGAAAAATGGAAACGCGCTTCCAGAAACGTAAACGAGAGAAACTATCTCTTTGTTTTACGCATAGCCTGATAGAAAACCGCTTTTTACGGTTCCCGGAAAGGGTCTATGACGGGGAACAGGATGACCCGCAGGTCTCAGCGGGCAATCGAGCCCGTGCTGCAAGGGTCAACACCGTAGGCGGGTGCGCAATTGCCCTTACGAGCTGCGACCGTCGAGGGAGCGACGAAGGAACCTGCGATGACAACCAATGCCGCACACGCAAAAAACAGTGCGATAGATTTGCCCATGAAATCAGTACCTCAGAAGAATGTGAAATGGCGGGTGCGAAGAACGCTGGCCCCATGCATTGATCCGTCTTTACGCATGGCCCACCTCAACATCAATAGCGGAATGTGCTGAATTGGCAGTTAATGAAACTAATTAATTTCTGCGTCTTTTGTGCAACGCCGACACATGGCCCGCGCCGCACTGGAGACTAAGCTTGCCATTGCGGTAAAGCTGGGTTTCGCTTTTCCTGGATCAAAACAAGCCTCTTTTCATGCGCCGTATGGGGCGCATGAACGATTCTAAAGAGTGATTCTCAATCCGATGCCGATCAGGCTGCCTTGCCGGAGCGGCTATATTGTCCATGCGGACGGAAATGGATGAGATAGGAGGGCAGCACGGCGGCAACAGCTGTCGGCGTAATACCAAGGGCTGTGAGCGTCCTGCCTTCCTTTTTGGCGGCTTCGGAGACCACGTTATCACTTTTCAGCAGCGTCAGCTGATCATTGGTCAGCGGCGGTGTGATCAGCGGAATAGCCGAGGCGACGGAGGCAAGCAGCGAAGCGATACCGAAGGGCAGCGACACCAGCGGATTGGTGCGGTCGATAACCCGCAGCATTTCCTCAAGACATTGCCGGAAGGTCAGAACTTCCGGTCCGCCCAGCTCAAAGAGACCGGCAGCCACCTTGCCGTCGACGGCTTTGGCCACGGCTTCGGCCACGTCTTCGACGAAGACCGGCTGGAATTTCGTCTTGCCGCCGCCGATCAAGGGTAGGACGGGCGACAGGCGGGCCATTGCGGCAAACTTGTTGAAGAAGCTGTCCTCGGGGCCGAAAACGATGGATGGCCGAAGGATGACCGCGCCCGGCGCGACCTGGCGGATGGCATCTTCGCCACGGCCCTTGCTGGCTGCGTAGCTGGAAGCCGATTTCGCATCGGCGCCAATGGCCGAGATATGCACCAGCCTGGCACCTGCAGCGGTTGCTGCTTCAGCCACGGCACGGGCACCGAAATCCTGCACGGCGTCGAACTTGTTGCGGCCTGATTCCAGCAGGATGCCGACGCAATTGACGACAACCGATGCGCCTTCAACAGCCTTTGCGACGCTGTCGCGGTAGCGCAGATTGGCCTGGGACAGCGAAATCTGTCCGACATTGCCGAACGGCAGCACGAAACCCGCCAGATCGGGGCGGCGCACGGCGACGCGCACCCGGTAACCGCGCTGCGCCAGCACCCGCACCACATGCCTGCCCACGAATCCGGAGCCTCCGAAAACGGTAACGAGCGGCGGAAGATTTGCGAACGTCATAGAGTGCTCCTGCGGATCGGAATATCAGACCAATTCATCAGCTGTCTCATATCGCTAATGCGCAGCGAGGTGAAGCAGAATCATGCTGTCCCATGTCTTGGGCAAGAGTTAATGTCTGGGACCAGAGTTAATAGAACCGCTTTGAAACTGGGATCAAAGGTTGCCTTCGACCAGAACAATCTCGCCGTCGGCGACTTCCTGGCGGATCTTGACGGCGGCCTGATATTCCGGTGAGTGATAGCAATCATAAGCGGCCTGAAAGGACGGAAACTCGATGACCACGTTGCGGGCCCGGCTTTGGCCTTCCACGGCATCCGTCTTGCCGCCACGGGCCAGAAAGACAGCGCCGAAACGCTCAAAAGCCGGCTTTGCCGTCGAGACGTAATCCTTGTAGCGTTCCGCATCACGCACATCGACGCGCGCGATCCAATATCCCTTTGCCATCAAATCACCTCTTTCGGTTTCTCTTTGGTGATCGGCGAATTTTGCGGCAAGGTCAAGCCACCAGTATGGGCGGCCTATGGGCGAGCGGACGGAAAGGGTGCATGCGCGATGTCTTGGGGCCTTGGCTTTGGCCGCAAGAATGAGGCATTGTCAAATCCAGCGCGACGGCCAGCCCGTCTGGGTCGCCAATCGGAGACGAGGTCAAGGTGGGCAATATTAGCAACCTGATACGCAATGAAATGAGCAGGGAGATCAACAGGCTTCCAAAGCTCACGCCGGTCCTGTTGTTTTTCCTGTTGTCCGTTCCTTTGCTGCCGGTCCCCTTTACCACCGTCTCGCTGATGGAAGGCAGTGTGTTCGCGGCCTCCGCGCCTGCTGCCAGCCATGGCGCGCTTGCCAAGCCCTGCGCTCCCTCCGTCTATGATGCGCTGCGCGACACGCCGCTTGAGGCCGAAAGCGTCTTGCGTTTGGCCTGCAAGGTTGAGTTGACCCATGACGATCTGGTGATGCAAAACCTGGAATTGCTGGGGGCCGATGCCAGCGGTGTCAGTATCGATTGCCATGGCGGTGTTATTGGCCTTCCGGGAAGCGTGCCGAAGGGCGCGCCGCCCACCATCCGCATTGCCTCGCTGCGCAAGGATGATGGGAGCTGGAGCGTTCCGCACGACATCGTGATCCGCAATTGCAAGATCTACGGTTCCATCCACATCATGGGGCTTGGCGCCAATGGCGAGGCGGAGTTGGTGCGGCAATCCTCGCTCAATCGCAATCATACCGAATATGCCCAGTCGGTCGCACCGTCCGGTATCGTGCTGGACACTCTGTCGATTGTCGCCGATGGCCCGATCCCGCTCTATGTCGCGCCTGGTGTCACCCATGTGACTCTCTCGCACTCAACCATCCAGGGGCAGACCAAGGGATCGGCGATCTATCTCGATGCGGAGACCGCGCATAACACCATTTCAGGCAATAGTTTCGAACTGGCGACGCGAAGCCGCGAAATGATCGCGGTGGACGGATCGGCGCATAATGTCATCGAAGCCAATAGCTTCGCCAATGCGCAGCATGGCGGTATTTTTCTCTATCGCAATTGCGGCGAGGGCGGCACGATTCGTCACCAGACCCCGCAGCATAACCGGATCGCCGATAATAAATTCACCTACCAGGACGCTTTTCGCCCGCGCCCGGCCATCTGGCTGAATGCTCGGGAGGCCTGGCGCAATCTCTATTGCTACCAGGACCCGCCGGCCCCTTTCGGTAGCGGTGCCGACAACCACAGCTTTGCGGATTTCAATACTGTCAGCGGCAACCAGATCATTGGTGGGGACGCCGACCTGATCCGCGACAATGGCCAAAACAATGTGCTAAGCGGCAATGGCATCAAGCCTTGAGGACAGTTCCTCATAGACGTCAGGTGAAAGCGGCCTGCATTTCGGCGAGAATGACCTGGGTTGCGGCTCTCGGATCGTCTGCCTTGACGATCGGGCGGCCGACAACCAAATGGCTGGAACCGGCATGGATGGCGTCTGCCGGCGTCATCACCCGTTTCTGGTCACCGGCATCACTGCCAGCGGGGCGGATGCCGGGCGTGACAATGGCCATGTCGGAGCCGAGAATGGCGCGCACAGCCTGCGCTTCCTGCGCCGAGCAGACGATACCGCCCATGCCTTTTTCTTTTGCCTGGGCAACTCGCTTCAGGACCAGTGACCGGGCATCGCCCTGATAACCGGCATCGGTGAGATCCTGGTCATCCATTGAGGTTAAGACGGTTACGCCGAGCAGGCAGAGACCTGACCCTTGCGCTGCTTCCACGGCTGCCTGCATGGCTTTCGGATAGGCATGCAGCGTCAGCATGGTCATGCCCATTCGGACAATATTTTCCACTGCCGAGGCGACGGTATTGTCGATATCGAGCAGTTTCATGTCCAGAAAGACCTTCTTGCCGCTTTGGGCGAGGTCTCGGGCAAATTCCAGCCCGCCTGCAAAAGCCAGTTGATAGCCGATCTTGTAGAAAGTCACGTCTTCGGCCAGCGTCGAGACCAGTTTTTCCGCCTCAGTGACGGTGGCGACGTCAAGCCCCACGATCAAACGATTGCGCGCATCCATCAACGATCTCCCTGCCAGGTTTCCATGGCGGTCCAGTCGCATGTGACGGTCAGATCCGCAAGAGTGAAGCAGAAGAGATTGCCGCCGCCCGGCGGCTGATCGCCGCTTCGGCGGATCGGCTGGTTTTGCAGATGGCATTTCAACAGGGTTCCGACGCCGCCATGACCGATGAAGGCGATGGGAACCGTCGGATCGTGCTGGCCAAGAACATCCTGGATCGCCCCGACAATCCGGGCTTGCGCATCAATGGCCCGCTCCCAGCCGCAAAAACTATCCTCAGGATGGGCAAAAAACCAGTCCGCTGCCTTTTCAAATTCCGGCGGGGTCAGAAAGCCAGTCGCGGAACGGTCGTTTTCATGCATGGTCTCGATCTGTTCGAGATCAATATTGGCCGCGCCCGCCAGGATCGCCGCTGTTTCCACGGCCTTGGTCTCGGCGCTGCTGACGATACGGCCAAGCTGGCGCACCCAGGCGGCTGTCGCCGTCCTGCGGGTCCGCTCCTGCCCCAGGTCAGACAGTCCCCATTGCGGCACCGGCACGTCCGGGTCGATCCGGACCTGCGGATGGGTGATGTAGACGGCGAACATGTCTTGGTTCTCTTCAGCGGCGGCGATAGATCCAGAGCTGGGCTGGCGGAATGTTGCGGACCACGAAATCGAAATGCTGGATGAAATAGCTTCCGCCCTTGGCGATGATCGGCGACATCGGCCCGTAGGAAATCTGCATGAAGGGTCGTCCATGCGGCATCCGGTCCAAAAGGTCCTCTAGCAGCCTGATGCGTTCCTGCATCGGGAAGTTCAGGAGCGGCATGGCGGAAATCACGCAGTCGAAGGACAGACCGGACAGCGGCCCCAATGTCTTTTCCAAGTTAAAGGCGTCACCGTGGACGAAATTCACGCCGGGGATTGTCTCGGTCAGGTGCCGGTGGAAGTCGGCGGAATATTCGACCGAAACCAGTTTCTCCGGCTTGATGCCACGCGCCAGGATCGCCTTGGTGATCACGCCCGTTCCAGGCCCCAGTTCCAGCACTGGCAGTCCGCTTTCCGGCGTGATGATGCTGGCCATGCGCCGGGCGGTAATGGTGGAGGTCGGCACGATGGCGCCTACCAGCTTCGGCCCTTGCATCATGCCCTTGAAGAAACGGATTTCCTCATCGAACTTCTTTTCCAGCCGCTGCTTCAGGTTGAGCTTCATTCGCCGTCGTCTCCCAAAAAGATATGCTGCGCCGATCATGGGCGCATAATCGGCATGTTGATGCGATTTGTCGCGAAAACAAGACAAAATGGCGCGCATGTGAAAATTTTGTGTCTCACCCAAGTCGGACGGTGTTGCAAAAGACGCAATTCAGCCAGCGCTTTCCGGGTCAGGTAAAACAGAAACGCCGCCCCGGCTTGCGCACGAGACGGCGTTATTGATTGATGGCAGAGACGGATGGTCTAAACGCGCATCGGCATCAGCACATAAAGCGCATCATCACCGGCGGTATCGCGGATCAGGGTCGGCGATCCGGCATCGGCCAGAAGGAAAATCGCTTCTTCGCCGGACAGCTGCGCGGTGATGTCGAGCAGATATTTGGCGTTGAAGCCGATTTCCATCGCATCGCTTTCGTAGCCGACGGCAACTTCCTCGGTGGCGCTGCCCGAATCCGGGTTGTTGACGGTCAACATCAGATGGCCGTCGCCGATAGCGAGCTTCACCGCCCGGCCACGTTCCGACGAAATGGTGGAAACACGGTCAACGGCGCGGGCGAAGGTCTGGCAATCGACCCGCATTTCCTTGTCATTGGCCTGGGGAATGACCCGCTGATAATCGGGGAAGGTGCCGTCGATCAGCTTCGAGGTCATGACGATCTCGCCGATATTGAAGCGGATTTTGGCGTCGGACACTTCGAGCGCCACGATCAGATCGGGATTATCGACCAGTTTCTGCAACTCGCCAACCGTTTTGCGCGGAATGATGATCCCCGGCATGCCTTCCGAGCCGGATGGCGCTTCCACGTCGGCGCGGGCCAGGCGGTGGCCATCGGTGGCGACGGCGCGCAGCTTCAGCTTGCCATCGGCTTCAATCGTGTGGAGGTAAATGCCGTTCAGGTAATAGCGGGTTTCTTCCGTCGAGATCGCAAATTGGGTGCGATCAATCAGCATTTTCAGGTCCGAGGCCTTCAGCTTGAAGGAATGGCTGAAGCTGCCGGTGGTCAGATCAGGGAAATCCTGCTCCGGCAGGCATTGCAGCGAGAACTTCGACCGACCGGAGGCGACCGTCATGCTGGCACCATCCGGATTGGTCGAGAGCAGCACTTCGGCGCCGTCAGACAATTTGCGGACGATTTCATACAGCAGATGGGCTGGAACCGTGGTCGCACCGGCCTGCTCGATATTGGCCGAGGTGGCTTCGGTCACTTCCAGATCGAGGTCGGTTGCCTTCATCGACAGGCTCTGGCCTTCGGCGCGCAGCAGCACGTTGGACAGAATCGGAATGGTATTGCGCCGCTCGACCACCCGGTGAACATGGTTCAGGGACTTGAGAAGATTGGACCGTTCAAGAGTAATACGCATCGACGCTGCCACTTTCGACCTGTGCGATCCGGCATTCGGGATCGGCTTGCCTTGATCCGGGCGACGATGCCCGGCTTTATTCGGACGGGCAAAATGGCAGCAAAGACGATCAAAATGCAAGGGCCTGCCGTCTTTTGGCACGCCTTGGTCGAGGCTTTCCACCACAGATCACGCTCCTTGGCGTGCAGGGACGCTTGCGGGGGCGGCTTGCCTCGCCCATAACAAGGGTAGGCCATGCGTGTCATGCGCCTGAGTGGACTGGTTCGGCCAAGGGCTGTCCGAATGAAAAGAGAATGGGATGAGTGCCGTGGCAGAGACTGTGAATACGCCGGATGACGGGCAGAAAAGTTTCCGGCTGCATGATCGCCCAGTCACGGCCCGGCCAATCGAGCCAGCGCTCTATCTGGTGGCAACCCCGATTGGCAATCTCTCCGACATCACGCTGCGGGCTTTGGAAGTGCTGGCCGGAGCTGATGTTCTGGCCTGCGAAGATACCCGCGTCACCCGTGTCCTGCTGGACCGCTATGGCATCACCACCCGTCCCTACGCCTATCACGAATATAATGCCGAGGAGGTCGGACCGAAGCTGATCGAGGCGCTGGCCTCAGGCAAATCCGTGGCGCTGGTTTCCGATGCTGGGACGCCGCTGGTGTCCGATCCGGGGTATCGGCTGGCGAAGCTTGCCATCGAGGCCGGGCTGCGGGTTGTGCCATTGCCGGGGCCATCAGCGCCGCTTGCCGCCCTGGTCGGCTCCGGTCTTCCCAATGATGCTTTCCTATTTGCGGGCTTCCTGCCCACCAAGGACAAGGCGCGCCGCGACCGGCTGGCGCAATGGGCGGCAACACCGGCAACGTTAATTTTCTTTGAATCGCCGCATCGGATCGGTGCGACCCTTGCCGCAGCAGCCGAGGTGTTGGGCGCGGAGCGCAGCGCCTGCGTCTGCCGTGAACTGACCAAGACATTCGAGGAATTCCGGCGCGGCACTCTGGCAGAATTATCCGACTGGTATGATGACGAGCGCCAGGTCAAGGGCGAGATCGTGCTGGTGGTCGGGCCGCCGCTGCCCTCCGGTCCCCCGGATGCCGCCGATGTCGATCGATTGCTGGTACAACTGGCGCAAACCCTGCCGACGGCGGGGGCGGCTACTGAGGCCGCCCGCCAGACCGGCCTGCCGCGCAAGGATCTCTATCAGCGCCTGCTGGAGTTGAAGGCCGGGTGAGGGCTGACGAAAAAAAGCCGAGGGAAAAATCCGGCGCAGCGCGTAAGCGGGCCGAACGGCGTGGCCGTTGGTCGGAATATCTGGCGGCGGCTTATCTGCTGTCGAAGGGGTACCGGATCGTCGCCCTGCGTTACAAAACCCGCTCAGGCGAAATCGACCTTATCGTTCGACGCGGCGATCTGGTCGTGCTGGTTGAGGTCAAGGCGCGTGCCACGCAACAATCCGCCGTCGATGCGGTGAGTTTTGAGAGCCAGCGCCGCATCCGCGCTGCCGGAGATCTCTGGCTATGCCGCCAACCGGACGCCAGCCGCCTGTCGATCCGCTGCGACATTGTCGCGGTACTGCCCTGGCGTTGGCCGAGACATTTTCCGGGTGCTTTTTGAGGATGCATTACCCCTAAAAATATTGGGTATTTTAGTCGGATTTCAGTTTCGCCGCCAATGTGACGGTGCTGTCATAAAACATTCAAGTCTCTGTCATCTTGGCTCACTAAGGGCATGCTCACCCCAGATTGGCGGAGAGGATCTACCATGTTCAAAAAGCTTTCGATGGCGGCGCTGGCCGTGACCGTATCGACCACATCATCATTTGCCGCAACCAACATCAGCTGGTGGCACGGCATGGGTGGCCGCAACGGCGAAGTCATCAATGAATTGTCGCAGAAGTTCAACGCTGCCCAAGGCGAATGCGTTTTGACGCCTGTTTCCAAGGGCTCCTACGAAGAAGCGCTGGCCGCTGGTATCGCTGCTTTCCGCTCGCACGATCAGCCCAACATTCTTCAGGTGTTCGATGCCGGCTCTGCCACGATCATCAACGCCAAGGGCGCGACCATTCCCGCAGAAGACCTGTTGTTGAAGGCTGGTTACAAGTTTGACCGCAGCGCTTTCATTGAAGGTGTGCGCTACTTCTACGCCGATAAGACCGGCAAGTTCGTCGGCATGCCGTTCAACTCGTCGGCGCCTATTCTCTATATCAACACAGAAGCCCTGAAAAAGGCTGGCGTTGAAGCACCAAAGACCTGGGAAGAGTTTGAAGCCATTGCACCAAAGCTGAAGGCTGCCGGTTATATTCCGCTGGTTCAGTCGCAGTTGACCTGGGAATTCACCGAGAATTTCTTCTCGCGCAACAACATCCAGTTTGCCTCCAACAACAATGGTTATGACGGTCTGGCTGGCACCACCATCAATGTCACCGATCCAAACCACGTGATGATGTATGACAAGCTGAAGGCCTGGAAGGACGAGGGTTACTTCGCCTATTACGGTGCAGGCTGGAACGACAACCAGAAGCCTTTTGAAGAGGGCAAGGTTGCGCTGTGGGTTGGCTCTTCCGGCTCGTTCGGTGGTTTGCAGAAGACCGCTTCCATGCCATTTTCCGCTACCTTCCTGCCCTACTGGGGCTCGATCAAGGGTGCGGGCGTGCATAGCTTCATCGGCGGCGCTGCCCTTTATGCCATGTCCGGCAAGACGGAAGCTGAAAACAAGTGCACAGCCGCTTTCTTCAACTTCCTGACTCAGCCTGAAATCCAGAAATTCTACCATCAGGCCACCGGTTATGTTGCCATCACCACGGCGGCTTACGAACTGGCCAAGAAGGAAGGCTATTACGAAAAGGCTCCTGTTGCCGAAGTGGGCATCAAGCAGCTTCAGCTTCCCGGCGGCGAATGGGACAAGGGCTATCGCCTTGGCTTCTACCCGCAGATCCGCTCGGTGATGGAGCGCGAATACAACAAGATCTTCTCAGGTGAAACCACGCCAAAGGCTGCGATGGAAACCATCAAGAAGGAAGCGGACGAAATCCTGGCGCGCTTCGCCAAGACCGCAGGCTGAACCCTTAAAACTCAGACATGATGTCACCCGGAGGCGATTTAATCGCCTCCGGGACTTGCTTTGAAAGGTTGCCGCGATGAAGCGTGTTCAATTCAACTCGCGATTTCTGCCTTATGTCTTTTTGGCTCCGCAATTGTGCATTGTGGCGATCTTCTTCTATTGGCCGGCGGTGCAGGCCATCCAGTCGTCCTTCTATATTGAGGACCCGTTCGGCTTTGGCTCAACCTTTGTGGGGCTTGCCAATTATATCGATATGTTCAGCTCGTCTGAATATCGCAAGATCGCGCTGTTTACGCTGTGCTTCAGCGTGGTGGTGACGTTTTTGGTGCTGTCCATCGGAACCGTGCTCGCCGTCAAGGCTGATGCTGTGATCCGTGGACAATCGGCCTACAAGACCCTGCTGATCGTTGTCTACGCCATCGCGCCGCCTGTGGCTGGCCTGATCGGCATGATGTTCTTTGATCAACACATTGGTCCCTTCGTGAAATTCGTCGCCCTGTTTGGCTGGGACATGAAGGTGGGCCTGAACTATTTCGACACCGCTTTTGCCATGGTGACAATCGCGGTCTGGAACCAAATCCCCTACAATTTCATCTTCATTCTCTCAGGCCTTCAGGGCATCCCGGCCTCGGTGCGCGAAGCCGCCACGCTGGATTGCCGCTCCGGCACGCGCCGGTTCTGGACCGTGACCATGCCGCTTTTGACGCCGACCGCGTTTTTCCTGCTGGTGGTCAACATGACCTATTCGCTGTTCGATACGTTTGGCGTGATCGACGTGATCGTCAAGGACAAGCCCGCCGATAACCCGATCACCTTGGTTTACAAGGTTTATACCGATGGCTTCCGGGGCAATGACATCGGCTCTTCTTCCGCGCAGTCGGTGATCCTGATGGTCGTCGTGCTGGTTTTGACAATGATCCAGTTCCGCTTCATCGAGCGGCGCGTCCATTACGGTTGAGGAGAAGACCATGTATAAAACCAAACTCTTCGACCATGTGATCTTGCTGCTCGGTGTTCTTGTGATGCTTGGCCCGCTGGTGGTGGCCTTTACCACATCATCGCACACGGCGGCCGAAATCCACCAGAAGGGCCTGATGCTCTCCATGGGCGGACATCTTGGCGAGACCTACAACAAGGTGTTGTTTGCCCAGACCGGCTTTAACGGCAAGGTCACGGGTCTCAGCATGTTGCTCAATTCGTTGATCCTCGGCCTTGGCTTTGCCATCGGGAAGATCGTGCTGTCGATGATGGCAGCCTATGCGATTGTCTATTTCCGCTTCCGCTTTGCCACGCTGGCCTTCTGGATCATCTTCACCACGCTGCTGTTGCCGCTCGAAGTGCGCATCATGCCGTCCTACAAGGTGGCGAGTGATCTGGGGCTTTTGAATTCCTATACCGGTCTGATCCTGCCGCTGCTGGCCTCTGCCACGGGCACTTTCTTTTTCCGGCAATTCTTTAAATCCGTGCCAGAAGAGTTGTTGGAAGCGGCCCGCATCGACGGTGCCGGTCCGTTCAAGTTCCTGATTGATATTTTGATCCCGCTGTCGCGCACGATGATTGCGGCGGTGTTTATCATCATGTTCGTCTATGGTTGGAACCAGTATCTCTGGCCCATGCTGATGACCACGGATGAGAGCTTCTACACGCTGATGCGCGGTATCAAGCAGATCCTTCAGGTCTGGGTGGGCGCACAAATTCCCGATTATAACGAAGCCTTTGCCATGGCCGTGCTCGCTATTCTGCCCCCTGTCATCATCGTGGTGGTATTCCAGAGCTGGTTCATCAAGGGTCTCACCGAAACCGACAAGTAAAGGACAGTCCCATGGCTTCCATCGATATCAATCAGGTCTCCAAGATCTATGACGGCGGTGTGCGTGCTGTGAACAGCGTGGACATCCAGATCAACGACGGCGAATTCATCGTGCTGGTTGGCCCCTCCGGCTGCGGCAAATCGACATTGCTGCGCATGGTGGCCGGGTTGGAAAGCATATCCGAGGGCGTGGTGCGCATTGGTGATCGGGTGGTCAACACGGTTGAACCGGCAGACCGCGACATCGCCATGGTGTTCCAGAATTACGCGCTCTACCCGCATATGACGGTGCGGCAGAACCTGGCCTATGGCTTGAAAAACCGCAAAACCCCTAAGGACGAGATTGAGGCCCGCGTGGCCGAGGCCGCCCGGATGCTGGAACTGCAACCCTATCTGGACCGCAAGCCCAAGGCACTGTCCGGTGGCCAGCGCCAGCGCGTTGCCATGGGCCGTGCCATCGTGCGCAAGCCGGCCGTTTTCCTGTTTGACGAGCCGCTGTCCAATCTCGATGCCAAGCTGCGCGTCTCCATGCGCGTCGAGATCCGCAAGCTGCAACGCCGGCTTGGTACGACATCGATCTATGTCACCCACGACCAGCTGGAAGCGATGACGCTGGCCGACCGGCTGGTGGTGCTGAACGGTGGCCGGATCGAGCAGATCGGTACGCCGCTTGAAGTTTATCACGCGCCTGCCTCGACCTTTGTCGCAAGCTTCATCGGCTCGCCAGCCATGAACCTGATCACCGGCCGCCTGGACGGCAATCGTCTGTCGCTATGGCCGGTCAGCTTCACCTTTGAGGGCGAGACCGATTATCGCGGCGAAGTCACGATCGGCCTTCGGGCGGAGGATCTGACGGTTGCAGCCCCTGGTCAGCCCTATGTGCCATTCCGTGTCGATTATGTGGAAGAATTGGGTGCTGTCCGCCTCGTACATGGGTTTGTCGGCGATCAGGCTCTTTGCGCCTCGCTGCCGGTTTCGACTGTGCTGTCAAACGAGATGCGGCTGGGGGTCGATCCACAGAAATTCCACTTCTTCGACCGGGAAGGCCGCCGCCTTGCTCTGCCCTTTGCCACCGCACAGATGACCTTCGGGGCTCAGGCTGAGACGGTAGAGGCCTGAAAAGCCGGTCGGCTCACGCCATTGCCAGCGAGAGCCGATTGTCACGTTTCCCTTCACCGCTTTCTTGGGCAAACGCTAAAATGCATGTGACTGGATTAACCCGAATTTGATAGGGTTCCCATAAAATTCGGGGACATCATGGGGGACATCGATGCCAGTCAAGCTTTTGTTTGCAGCCATGGCCGGGGCAGCCATGGCTTTGCCACGGTTTAGAGCGGAAGACACGCCACCGCTGGTGGCCGCCAATGCCGATCATTTGAGCCTGCAACCAGCGCCAATCAATCCGGACTGGATTCTTGAGGGCGATCCGCAGGCCCGGCTGGCCAATCACTCACAAAGTCCTGATGAAGCAAGTTCGACAGCCGTCTGGGATTGTACCGCCGGTAGTTTCCGCTGGTATTTCGGCTGGGACGAGACCGTGGTGATCCAGGAGGGCGAAGTGCATGTGACCGCGCAGGATGGCACCGAGCGGTTGCTGAAGACCGGTGACATCGCCTATTTCAAGGGTGGGACCTGGGCCACCTGGCGCATCGAGACCTATGTGCGCAAGATCGCATTTCTGCGTAAGCCTTTCCCGGAGCCAATCGCGACGCTTTACCGGCTTCGAAATGCCCTGCGGAGTGGATCGCGCGCCCCGATTTGAGCGGGTGAAAATTTGGCCTCTGCCGGACGTTGCGTTCGTGGTCGCCGCGTCCTAAATCTTCCTCCAAATGCAACGCGAGAAAGATTATGGCCCAGATCCGCAATGTCGCCGTCCAGATGGACCATGTATCCTCCATCAATATATCAGGGGATTCCACCTTCGCCATGAGCCTGGAGGCTCAGGCCCGGGGCTATAAGCTGTTCCACTATACGCCTGATCGGCTGACCATGCGCGATGGCCGAGTCTATGCGACAGTGGAGCCGATGGAACTGCGTGATGTGAAGGGCGATCATTTCACCCTTGGCAGCCCGGAGCGCGTCGATTTGTCCACCATGGATGTGGTGCTGCTGCGCCAGGACCCGCCTTTCGATATGGCCTATATCACCGCCACGCATATGCTGGAGCGCATTCATCCGAAGACGCTTGTCGTCAACGATCCGGCCTGGGTGCGCAATTCGCCGGAAAAGATCTTCGTCACCGAATATGCCGACCTGATGCCGCCGACGCTGATCACCCGCGACCCGGCGGAAATTGCCGCTTTCCGGGCCGAGCAGGGCGATATCATCCTGAAGCCGCTCTACGGCAATGGCGGGGCAGGGGTGTTCCACTCCACCCGCGACGACCGCAATTTTTCCTCGCTGATGGAAATGTTCGGCCAGATGTTCCGCGAGCCCTTTATTGCCCAGGGCTATCTGCCTGCCGTGCGCAAGGGCGACAAGCGTATCATTCTGGTGGATGGCGAGCCCGTCGGCGCGATTAATCGGGTGCCTGCCGAACATGATGCGCGCTCCAACATGCATGCTGGTGGCAAGCCGGAACCGACGGAACTGACGGCGCGCGAGCGCGAGATCTGCGGCCGGATCGAGCCTGCGCTGCGCGAACGTGGCTTCCTGTTGGTCGGCATTGATGTGATCGGTGATTACATGACCGAGATCAACGTCACCTCGCCAACCGGCATCCGCGAAGTGAAGAATTTCGGCGGCGCCGATATCGCCAGCCTGCTCTGGGACGCGATTGAGAAAAAGCGGTCCTGATCCTGTTCGACAATAGATCGGAGAGTGTTTCCTGCGCCCTGCCACGTTGGGTTTGCGAGAGTCTGTCAGATTCATATTGAACCAGACAGACTCTCGCTTCTTTTGTTTTCGTTTGTCTTTTCGGGAAAACCGGTTTCCACTTTTCCCTGACAAA
This sequence comes from Gillisella vitis, assembly GCF_021559775.1. Classification (GTDB taxonomy): domain Bacteria; phylum Pseudomonadota; class Alphaproteobacteria; order Rhizobiales; family Rhizobiaceae; genus Allorhizobium; species Allorhizobium ampelinum. The sequence continues at coordinate 3,722,335 of NZ_CP056047.1, forward strand.
CTCTAAAACCTTTGGCGTTGCGGGGTGCCGGAAGCGTTCCCCTTTGTTCTGAAAGCGCAACCAAATACAACCATTTTGCCCTCGAAACGGGTCTTTGTTCATTTATTGTTCTTGTCGTCCTTTGTTTTTCATGCAAAACTATGGTTGCAGGAAATTGCAGCGTGCCCGTTAGGAGCTCCGCTCGATGACTTGATTTAATAAATTGATTTTAAACGCATTTTCTCTTTTTCGTCCGGCGAAATCCATGAAATTGCGTAGGGGCGGATGGACCGCTGCCGGCAAGGGGGCTGGGATATGGTTGCACGGGTTGGAACGGTTGCGTTTCAGGGGATTGATGGCGTGCCTGTCGATGTGCAGGTCATGGTCGCGCCCGGCAAGATCGGGGTGCAGATCGTCGGCCTGCCGGATAAGGCGGTGGCTGAAAGCCGGGAACGGGTTCAGGCGGCCCTGCATGCCTCCGGACTGGCACTGCCGCCCAAGCGGGTGACCATCAATCTGGCACCGGCGGACCTGCCCAAGGAAGGTTCTCATTTCGATCTGGCCATCGCCCTTGGTCTGATGGCGGCGCTGGGTGCCATTCCCGCCGATGTGCTGGGCGACTATCTTGTGGTCGGTGAGTTGAACCTGGATGGCACGATTGCCGCCGTTGCCGGTGCTCTTCCGGCGGCCATGGCTGCCAATGCGCTTGGCAAAGGGCTGATCTGCCCGGCGGATAGCGGCCCGGAGGCGGCCTGGGCGGGGGCGGACATGGATATTTTGGCTCCCCGCAGCCTGATCGCTTTGGCCAACCATTTTCGTGGTACCCAGGTCCTGACGCGCCCGAATCCGGCCAGCCGGGCGCTGCCGGGTAACCTGCCTGACCTCGCCGATATTCGCGGCCAGGAAAGCGCCAAGCGGGCGTTGGAAGTGGCTGCTGCCGGGGGCCACAACCTGCTGATGGTCGGCCCGCCAGGATCAGGCAAATCCATGCTGGCCGCCCGCCTGCCGTCCATCCTGCCGGTGTTGTCTGCACCGGAGCTTCTGGATGTGTCGATGATCCATTCCATCGCCGGGCAATTGGCCGGTGGCAAATTGTCAGACCGCAGACCATTTCGCACGCCGCATCATTCCGCCACCATGGCGGCGCTGGTTGGCGGCGGGTTGCGCGCCCGGCCGGGCGAAGCCTCGCTTGCCCATAACGGTGTGTTGTTTCTCGATGAATTTCCGGAATTTTCGCCGCAGGTGCTGGATGCCTTGCGCCAACCGCTGGAAAGCGGCGAATGCGTCATTGCCCGCGCCAATCACCGCGTCACCTATCCGGCCAGCTTCCAGTTGATTGCCGCGATGAACCCTTGCCGTTGCGGCATGGCGGGCGAACCCGGCCATACCTGCGCACGCGGCATTCGCTGCCTGACCGAATATCAGGGCCGGATTTCCGGTCCGCTGCTGGACCGGATCGATATTCGCATCGATGTCCCCGCCGTCTCAGCCATGGACCTGATCAAGCCAATGGCAGCCGAAAAAAGCGCCGATGTCGCCCGCCGCGTTGCCGTCGCCCGACAGCGGCAGACGGAACGGTTTATCGAGGCGGGCGTGCCTGAAATCCGCATGAATGCGCGGTGCTCGACGGCACTGATCGAAAAGCTGGCCGCACCGGATGCTGCTGGCTTGCAGTTATTGAGGGATGCGGCGGAGAAGTTCAAATTCTCGGCCCGCGCCTATCATCGGGTGTTAAAAGTGGCGAGGACCTTGGCCGATCTGGATGGCTCGGAGGCGCTTGGCCGGATTCATCTGGCCGAGGCGATTTCCTACCGTATTCCCTCGGAACGCCTGACGGCTGCGGCATAACGAAACAGGACTGCGCCTGCTGCTGTAGCCCTCAGACTGCTGACAAAGGCTGCATTTATCCTCGACGTCATGCTCGGCCTTGTGCCGAGTATCTACGCATGTCAATTTAAGTAACAACCTCAATGGCTTATTCAGCAACAACAGATCCTCGGGACAAGCCCGAGGATGACGAAATGCCGAGATCGGGGTTTGTCAACAAACTGAGGGCTACACCTTATGCTGTAGCCCTCGTCTTCATTGTTTGATGGGCACCAATCCCATGGGATCAGCGCATTGAATGCGATTATTCGCCAAGTCCTGCAAACAGCGCCGTCGAGAGATAGCGTTCGGCAAAGGAGGGAATGATCACCACGATGGTCTTTCCGGCATTCTCCGGGCGCTGTCCAACCTTGATGGCGGCGGTGAGGGCGGCACCTGAGGAAATGCCGACTGGCACGCCTTCCAGCCGGGCGACCAGCCGGGCCAGTTCAAATGCTTCGTCATTGGTAACGGTGACAACTTCGTCATAGATTCCGGTATCGAGGATCTTCGGGGCAAAACCGGCGCCGATGCCCTGGATCTTGTGGGGGCCGGGATTGCCGCCCGACAGAACCGGGCTGTCGGCGGGTTCCACGGCGATCACCTGAACAGACGGTTTCTTGGCCTTCAGCACCTGGCCGGTGCCGGTAATCGTGCCGCCAGTGCCGATGCCGGAAACGAAGATATCAACCTCGCCATTGGTATCGTTCCAGATTTCTTCTGCGGTGGTCTTGCGGTGGATTTCCGGATTGGCCGGGTTTTCAAACTGCTGCGGGATGATGGCGTCGGGAATGGTCGCGGCCAGTTCCTCGGCCTTGGCAATCGCGCCCTTCATGCCCTTGGGGCCTTCGGTCAGTACCAACTCGGCGCCCAACAGCGCCAGCATCTTGCGACGCTCGATGGACATGGTTTCCGGCATGGTCAGGATCAGGCGGTAGCCTTTGGCCGCAGCGGCAAAGGCCAGCGCAATGCCGGTATTGCCGGAGGTCGGCTCGACCAGAACGGTCTTGCCCGGTGTGATCGTTCCCTGGGTTTCCAGGCTCTCGATCATCGCCACACCGATGCGGTCCTTGACGGAGGCAATCGGGTTGAAGAATTCCAGCTTGGCCAGAAGATGCGCCTTGACGCCCTTTTCCTTCGCCAGCTTGTCCAGCCGCACGATGGGCGTATCGCCGATGGTCTCGGTGATCGAGCCATAGATGCGGCCACGGCCAGGCTTCTTTGCTTCAGACATGTGTGATCCTCCAGAATAACGCGCTTTGCAGCGACAATAGGATCAAATCACCCAAGCGACCAGAACCCTTTGCCTATCGCCGTGGTTCCGGGGAGAAAAAACCCGCTGCAAAACCAGCGAAAACAAATGTTTATTTCACGCCGCCTTTGTGGCGATATAGGCGGCGGTTCCGGCCAGAATGCTGGCGGCGGCCCGGTTGAGCAGTTTCAACGCGGAGGGCTGCTTCAGCAGCAGCCGCGCCTTGGCAGCCAGAAGAATATAGGGAATGAGCACGGCCATCAGCACCACGAATGTCGTGCCGACCAATAGCCCGTAATCCGCCGGGCCAATGGCCTCGAGCGGAATGAGGGTCGGCACCAGGGCGACGTAGAACAGCATGGTCTTCGGGTTGCCGAGCGTCACGAACAGGCCGGACAGGAAGGATGCCATCACGCCCACACTTTTGCGCGCTTCGATATTTTGCGGCAAAAGCCCTGCCGTCCAGAGCTTCCAGGCGATATAAGCCAGGTAGAGCGTGCCTGCGAATTTGATGATCAGGAACGGCGTCACGAAGGTCTGGGCAATATAGGCAAGGCCCAGAATGACGGCGGTCAGATAGCAGAGATCACCCAGAATCAGTCCCAGCCCCATGAAAAAGGTCGGGCGAAAACCGGAGCCAAGCGCCCGCGCCACGATCGCCGTCATGCCGGGGCCGGGAATGGCGGCGGCAATGAACAGGGCTCCGGCATAGGCAAGCAGGCTGGCAAGGGTCATGACAGGTCTCCATCGATACAATCAGTGCTAATTCGCCCGGCTGCAACTTGCAACGGTGACACGATTGAAATTGCCTGATGGGATGCTTTCTGCTTTTTCTGATTTTACAGCACGTCACCAAGGACACGCCATGCCCACGACGACTTCACTTCTTGCCTTTGCCCTGATCTGCCTTGGCATGGCGCTGACGCCCGGCCCGAATATGGTTTATCTCGTGTCACGCTCCATCTGTCAGGGGCCGATGGCCGGACTGATTTCGCTGGGTGGTGTCGCGCTGGGCTTCCTGATCTACATGCTGATGTCGGTGCTGGGGATTACGGTGTTGCTGATGGCCGTGCCCTATGCCTATGAGGCGTTGAAACTGGCCGGTGCAGCCTATCTCGCTTATCTGGCCTGGCAGGCGGTCAGGCCGGGCGGTCGTTCGCCGTTTCAGGTGCGCGACCTGCCCAAGGACAGCCCGAGACGGCTGTTTGCCATGGGCCTCGTGACCAATCTCCTCAATCCGAAGGTGGCCGTTCTCTATCTGTCGTTGCTTCCGCAATTCATCGATCCGGCCAATGGCAGCGTTTTCATGCAATCGCTGTTTCTCGGCCTCACCCAGATCGCCATCGGCACCACGATCAATGGGATGATCGCGCTGATGGCTGGCTCCATCGCCCTGTTTCTCAGCCGCCGCCCGCTATGGATCATGGTGCAGCGCTGGTTGATGGGGACGGTACTGGCCGTGCTGGCGGTGAGGATGGCGACACAGGCGCAGCGGTGAGGTGTCATACCCCCGTCGAGCCAAATCCGCCCGTACCCCGCACCGTATCCGATGTTTCTGTTACCTCAATCACCTGCGCCTGCGTCACCGGCGCAATCACCATCTGGGCCACGCGCATGCCACGAGTGATGGTGAAATCCTCGGCGCCGAGATTGATCAGCAGCACTTTTACTTCGCCGCGATAGTCGCTGTCGATGGTGCCGGGGGTGTTGAGGCAGGTGATGCCGTTTTTGAAGGCAAGGCCGGAGCGGGGGCGGATCTGCGCTTCGAAACCTTGGGGGATTTCCATAATCAGCCCGGTTGGCACCAGAGCGCGTTTTCCGGGGGCAAGGGTCAGCGGTTCGGCCTCGGTCACGGCTGCGCGCAGGTCCATGCCAGCCGCACCCGCCGTCTCATAGGCGGGCAATTCCAGCCCTTCACCATGGGATAGACGTTTGAGATGAAGGCGTGGCGCGGACGTATCGTGCATGGAGGTATCCTTTGTTTGCCGGGGTCAATTGCATATTGAACGCCAAAACGCTAGATAACCGGCCAGTTAAAAGGAATTCCTCACATGGCCGAAACGCTCGCAGAGGCGGTCTCCCGCCGCCGCACCTTCGCTATTATCGCTCACCCGGATGCTGGTAAAACCACGCTGACCGAAAAGCTGCTGCTGTTCGGCGGCGCGATCCAGCTGGCCGGTGAGGTGAAAGCCAAGAAAGACCGGATACAGACCCGTTCGGACTGGATGAAGATCGAGCGTGAGCGTGGCATTTCCGTCGTCACCTCGGTCATGACCTTTGAGTATGAAGGCAATGTCTTCAATATTCTCGATACGCCCGGCCATGAAGATTTCGCCGACGATACGTATCGCACGCTGACGGCGGTGGATGCTGCCGTCATGGTCATCGATGCTGCCAAGGGTATCGAGCCGCGTACGCTGAAACTGTTCGAAGTCTGCCGGATGCGCGATATTCCGATCATCACCTTCGTCAACAAGATGGACCGTGAAAGCCGGGATATTTTCGAGGTTCTGGATGAAGTAGAAGAAAAGCTGGCGCTGGACACCGCCCCGATTACCTGGCCGGTCGGTCGGTCGAAAAGCTTCTGCGGCTCCTATAATCTGGTCGATAACACCTTCCGTGGTTCCGACAAGCAGGTCGAGGCTTTGCCGGTCAACAGCCCGAAGAATGTCGCGGAAAACCTGCCGGAAAACGAGCGTCAGACCTTTATCGACGAGCTGGAGCTGGCGCAGGAAGCCTGCCGCCCCTTCGACCGGCAGGCCTTTCTGGAAGGCCATATGACCCCGGTGTTCTTCGGCTCGGCGCTCCGAAATTTTGGCGTGCGCGACCTGATCAATGCGCTGGGCGATTTCGCCCCGCCGCCACGTGACCAGATGGCCGATATCCGCAAGGTGCATGCGGCGGAAGACAAGATGACCGCCTTCGTCTTCAAGATCCAGGCCAATATGGACCCCAATCACCGCGACCGCATCGCCTTTGCCCGGATCTGCTCTGGCAAGCTGGAGCGCGGCATGAAGGCGCGGCTGGCGCGCACCGGCAAGCTGATGGGCCTGACAGCGCCGCAATTCTTCTTCGCCTCGCAGCGACAATTGGCCGATACCGCCTTTGCCGGCGACGTGGTGGGCATTCCCAACCACGGCACGCTGCGCATTGGCGATACGCTGACCGAAGGCGAAGCGCTGGTGTTTCAGGGCGTGCCGAACTTTTCGCCGGAAATCCTGCGCCGCGTGCGGCTCGAAGATGCGATGAAGGCCAAGAAGCTGAAGGAAGCCTTGCAGCAAATGGCCGAAGAGGGCGTCGTGCAGCTGTTTTCGCCGGAAGACGGTTCGCCCGCCATTGTCGGCGTGGTCGGGGCCTTGCAGCTCGATGTGCTGAAGGAACGGCTTTCGGGTGAATATACCCTGCCGGTGTCGTTTGAAATGTCGCGCTTTTCCGTCTGCCGCTGGATTTCCGCCGAACAGCCCGGCGAACTCGACAAGTTCATGACGGCGCGGCGCGGCGATATCTGCCGGGATCTGGACGGCGACCCGGTGTTCATGGCGCAGGATGCATTTTCGCTGCGCTATGAGGCAGAGCGCTATCCGGCGATCAAGATGGTGGCGATCAAGGAATATCACGTCGCCAAGGCGGCGTGATCGTCGTTGGAAACGTCTGAGACCGGATCACGATTGAAAGATTGTGGTGCGGTCTCATTTTATTTTCACGCCGCTTCGGCGGATTTTTCTGTTGGCATTTCCATCAGATCTGACAGGAAGGTGTCACACCAGTGGTTGACATCGTTGATTAGCAGATGGTCCATCATGCCCTTCCAGCGTTGCTGACGCTCTGCAAGCGGCATATCGAGGGCGCGGGCAATGGCCTGGGCCGTGCCTTCCGTATCGTATGGATTGACCAGCAGCGCCCCTTTCAACTCGCGTGCCGCCCCGGCGAAACGCGATAGAACCAGAACGCCGGGATCATCGGGGTCCTGGGCTGCAACATATTCTTTGGCAACCAGGTTCATGCCGTCGCGCATCGGCGTCACCAGTCCAACCTTGGCCAGCCGGTAGAGCCCGGCCAGCACCGGACGCGCCACGGAGCGGGTCATGTAGCGGATCGGCACCCAATCCACAGTCCCCAGCGCGCCATTCACGCGCCCGGCCTGTTCGGCCACGGTGCGCTGCATGGCCTCATATTCCGGCACTTCAGAGCGGGATTTCGGGGTGATCTGCAAATAGGTGACCTTGCCCTGATAGTTCGGATTGGCATTGATGAAATGCTCATAGGCATCCAGTCGCTGGGTCAGGCCCTTGGAATAATCCAGCCGGTCTACGCCGATCACCAGTGCCTTGCCTTCGATGCTTTGCGCAGCACGCTTCACCATCACGTTTCGCACCGCCCTGCGGGCATAGGCGGCAAAGGCTGCCGTCTCAATACCAATTGGATAATTGCCCGCCTTGAACGTCCGGTCATGCGATTTGATTTTGTTGCCGGAGATCGCCTCGCCAATGCCTTCGCGCACCAGGGCGCCGACGAAATTGGCATGGTCGAAATCAGTCTGGAAGCCGACCAGATCGTAATGGGCGAGGCTCTCGATCAGTGTTTCATAGACCGGCATGGCAAACAGCACATCGGCGGGTGGCAGCGGAATATGCAGGAAGAAGCCGATCCGGTTCTTCACGCCCATCTGCCGCAATTCCTTGGCCAGCGGGATCAGATGATAATCCTGGACCCAGATCGTATCATCGGGCTTCAGCAGCGGCACGAGCCGCTCGGCAAAAAACCGGTTAACCCGGAAATAGCCGGTCATGTCCTTGCGGGCATAATCGGTCAGGTCAAGGCGGTAGTGAAACGTTGGCCACAGCACGCGGTTGGCAAAGCCGTGATAATATTCATCGACATCGCGGTCGGTCAGATCAGTCAGCGCGTAGGTGATCTTGCCATCCTCGATCATCGCAAGCTCACCGGCTTCTTCCTCGCCGCTGGAAACGCCCGACCAGCCCATCCAGATGCCGCCTTTCTCCTCAAGGGCAGCCCGCAAGGCGACGGCCAAACCTCCCGCCGGCGCCTTATTGGTCTTGTCGGGTACGGGAACACGGTTGGAAACCACAACAAGTCTGCTCATATCATTATCCTTCTTATCGTTTTTCAGCTTTAGCGGGCCAATCTGGCCAGCGTGTCACGCAGGAGCTGAGGGCTTGCCAGAGACTGGCTGGCCACGCTTCCTTCGAGATCGCCGACGCGGATCGACAGGCCGCCCAAGCGGTTGACGCATTCAAACATTGCCTCGTCGGTGACGTCGTCACCAATGGCGATGGCAACGCGGTCGGTGAAGGGCGGCTCCGCCAGATAGGACTGCAAGGCCCGACCCTTGTCAGCACTGTCGGGGCGGATTTCGACGACCATCTTGCCGCGTTGCAGTTCATAGCCGGGACCCGCTGCCTGAAAGGCGTCCACTATCGCTTTTTCCACCACGTCGGCGCAGGCGGGCGCTTGGCGATAGTGAACGGCGATGGCGGCACCCTTGTCCTCAACCAACACGCCTGGCCAGGCCTGTTCGAGCTTTGGAAGTTCTTCCTTGACAGCCAGAAAAGCCGGGCTCGGCTCACTGCGGATGACGGTGCCTTCAACCGTTCGCCGCTCGGTGCCGTGCAATCCGGCAATCGGGAAGTGCTTTGGCGCAAACAGCCGGTCAGCGTAGGCCAAGGCCCGCCCGGTCACGAGAGCAAGTGCCCCGCCCATGCGTCCTGACAGGGCGGCCAGATCGTCTGCCAGACCAACCGGCACACGGATACCATCCGGGCTCTCGGCGAGATCCAGCAAGGTACCATCAATATCGAGAAACAATGCGTAGCGGTGAGGCTCGGCCTGAAGAAGATCAAACAGCAGCGCTGCTGCGTCTTTTTGTTCGGTTCGAGCTGGCGATCGCTTGATTGCCGATTGCTGGTTTTCCATATCCCGCCTCGTTTCACACGACCTGTTGACGCCAGGATAACGACGGGTGTCCAGTTTGGTTCCCGCAAAATGCAGTTAATTGCGCAATGCAGCATAATTGGCGGGACCGTGACAGGGGCATGGAAAACTGCGATAGATCTGCACCGCCCGCCCACCTTTTCCATCAAAAGGAGCCGAGGTGTTGGAGACTATTGACTTCGACGAGGACGATCATGACCGTTCAAACAAACGACGAAACGCCGCCGCCTCGCATCGCCAATGTCTTGTCGATTGCCGGTTCCGATCCGTCTGGTGGAGCGGGTATTCAGGCGGACCTGAAGGTATTTTCGGCTTTGGGTGTCTATGGCATGGCGGCGCTGACGGCGCTGACGGCCCAGAATACCCAAGGGGTGGCAGCTGTCGAATTGCTGGATCCCGCATTCGTCGCAAGACAGGTTGAGACGGTTTTTGCCGATATCCGGGTCGATGCGGTGAAAATCGGCATGCTGGCCAATGCGGATATCGTCGGCGCGGTGGCCGCTGTGCTTTCAAGCCATCCGGCAGTGCCGGTTATCCTTGATCCGGTCATGGTTGCCAAGGGCGGGGCCGCGCTGCTGGATGACAAGGCAGTTGGCGCGCTGGTCGGGCAGTTCTTGCCGCGGGTCCGCCTGATCACCCCCAACCTGCCGGAGGCTGCCGCACTTCTGCGTGTGGCCGAGGCCGTGGACCGCGACGGCATGGAGGCACAGGCCAGGGCCTTGTTGGGACTGGGTGCCAAGGCGGTGCTTTTGAAGGGTGGGCATTTGCCCGGTAACGAGAGCCCCGATCTGCTGGTCACGCCAACGCTGACCCTGTGGCTGGAGGGCAAAAGGATTGCCACCGCCAACACTCATGGCACCGGTTGCTCGCTGTCCAGCGCGATTGCCGCCGAGCTTGCCAAGGCTGATGATAGTAGGACAAACGAAGCGCTGGCGCACGCTGTTACTGTGGCAAAGGCCTGGCTGGCTGGCGCTGTTCGGTCGGCAGGGCAACTGACTGTTGGTTCCGGCCACGGACCCGTTCATCATTTTTACCAGACATGGCCGAAATAGACGACACAATGTTATTCCGTCTCTGACCCTGGGAGGGCGCCGATGCTGTCAAGCCAGAGGACGGAGGACCGGCGCCAGCTTTGATGTTTTGGCAGCAGGGCGTCCCGTTGGTTGATGCTACCCCAGCGGATGCCCCAGATATCGGCATCCGTGCCCTCGCCAGTCGTCAGTACGGGGGCGCCGCAGTCCGGGCAGAAGAACTGATGGCGCACGCGACCGTTGTCACCGTATTTCACATAGGATTTCGGTGGGCTTCCCGTTAGATGCAGCTTGTCGCGCGGGGTTGAAACCGTGACCCGGAATGGTGAACCTGTCAGGCGTTGGCAATCGGTGCAATGGCAAATGCCGACATTCTCAGGGTCGATTTCGGCATGATAGGTCACATTGCCACAATGGCACTGTCCATCAATCTGCATGTTCTGAGCCTCCCGCGATGCATTCTAGGGGACTATAATGCATAAGGCTCAGCTTTCGATCCCCATGGCCTTTTCAAAATCCAGCCAACTGCGGTCCATGGCATAGGCCTTGGTGACATAGGGGATGCCAACATGGCCATAGATCACCGGCCAGAGTTGTTGCTCTGCTGTGTCCTCCTGCACGCCGGCGATCTGTTGCAGGTAGAGCACGGAGGCGAGACCGCTGCGGTCTGCACCGCCCTCGCAATGGATAAGGATGGGCTTTGGTGCGGATTTCAGCAGAGCAACCAGTTGCTCGGCCTTGTCAATGGTCAAGCCCTTGCCAGCCGACATGCGAAAATCGATGTGGTCGATACCAAGTTCCCGGGCGGTTGCGACTTCCTGCGCATACCAGGGCGAGGGTGATGATCCGCGCAGATTGACGATGGTCTTGATACCGTAGCGTCCGGCATAATCCTTGATATCGGCGGCACTCGGTTGCGCCGAGCGATAGAATTCACCAGGAATGACCTCGTGGAAATTGCCCGACATCCGGAGATAGCCAAGGTAAGCGCCGCAAGACAGCAGACCGGTCAGGCAGGCAAGGGCGGTATAGCGGATGGCTTTCGCCAGCAGGATGGACATGGGCTCACACAGGGTCGGATCAAATAACCATCCACCCTGTAAAAGCCGAACCTGACATCGAACTGAAAGACGCGACCACCTGCCGCGTCCTATCATCACAGTGTCGTCAATACGCAGTGATCAATGATCGGCCTTGATGAAGGTGCCGTTCTTCAACTCGCGCATGGCCTCCATCAGCTCTTCCCGGCTGTTCATGACGATCGGTCCATGCCAGGCCACTGGCTCCTTGATCGGCTTGCCGGTCACCAGCAGGAAGCGGATGCCCTTTTCGCCAGCCTGGACGGTGATTTCATCGCCGGTATCGAAAACCACCAGGGTGCGATTGCCCGAGAGGTCACGGATATTCAGTTCTTCGCCCTGAAATTCTTTCTCGACTTTGACACCGAACGGCTTGGAGGCATCGCGGAACGAGCCGGAGCCCGCGAAAATATAGGCGAAGGCCGACCGATAGGTATCGACAGGAAAACGCTTGGTCTTGCCGGGTGGAACGGAGATATCGAGATAAACAGGCTCTGCGGCAATGCCATCGACCGGGCCGGATTTGCCCCAGAAATCGCCGCTGATCACCCGCACCGCCGTGCCATCGTCATCGACCACGACAGGAATGTCGGCAGATTTGATGTCCTGATAGCGCGGTGCGGTCATTTTCAGCGAGGAGGGCAGGTTGGCCCAGAGCTGGAAGCCATGCATCTTGCCGGAAAAATCGCCCTTCGGCATTTCCTGATGCATGATGCCGCTACCTGCCGTCATCCACTGAAGATCACCGGCACCTAGCTGGCCCTGATTGCCGAGGCTGTCGCCATGGTCCACCGTTCCGGCCAGAACATAGGTGATGGTTTCGATACCGCGATGCGGATGCCAGGGAAAGCCGCGTATATAATCCTGCGGATCATCATTGCGAAAATCGTCCATCATCAGGAACGGATCAGTCATCGAGGGATCGCCGAAGCCGAAGACGCGGTGCAGCTTGACACCGGCACCTTCCATGGTGGGCGTGGCGCGGCTTTCATGTTTCACGGGGCGAATGGACATCGGTCTGGCTCCTTTTGAGCGGAATATGATTTGCAGCCAATATAAGGCTTTTCAAACGCAGGCGAAGGGCATCAAGCGCAACGCAGTGTTCACAGAAGCGGTTCTTCACGGACCCCCGCTCTTCACAAAACACAATGCCGCACTGCAAAATGTGATTACCTCTTTCGTCACGAATCTGACATGAAGAAAGCCGAGCTTTACGCTTCGTTATACACCTTCCTTCAAGATTGGCTCTGCCGGCTCCGCTGAGGACCGGTCTTGCCGGAGCATGAATGCCATGTGTCGTTGGGCAGCCTATCGGGGAGAACCGCTCTTTATCGAGGAGCTGGTATCGTCACCCGCCCATTCGCTGATCGAGCAATCCGTCTGCGCCACCCGCGCCAAGACATCCACCAACGCGGACGGTTTTGGCCTTGCCTGGTACGGCGACCGGCCGGAGCCAGGCCGGTTTCGCGATGTTTTGCCCGCCTGGTCGGACTGTAACCTGAAAAGCATCGCTCGGCAGATCCGCTCGCCGCTGTTTCTGGCGCATGTGCGCGCCGCAACCCATGGGGCGACCCGGCGCGACAATTGCCACCCGTTTGTGTATGGCAACTGGTCTTTCATGCATAACGGCCAGATCGATCACTTCGACCGTATCCGCCGCGCCATGGAAAGCATGCTGGACGACGAATATTTCAACGCCCGCACCGGCTCGACCGATTCCGAACTGCTGTTCCTGCTCGCCATGCAATTCGGCATGAAACATCGCCCGATTGCGGCGATGGCCGAGGCCATCGGTTTTGCCGAAAGGCTGAGCGCAGAGATCATTGGCACGACCAGGGTGCGTTTCACCGCCGCCTTCTCTGATGGCGAAGCGCTGTATGCCGTGCGCTATTCCACCGACGCCTTTGCCCCGACGCTGTATGCCGGGCCGATGGGGAGCAAGGGCGGGCATTGCCTGGTGTCCGAACCGCTCAACGATGACACGGAAACCTGGGTTGAGATCCCGCCGGGCAGCGCCGTGATCCTCAATGATGAGGGTCTGAATGTCATGGATTTCGAGCCGGAAATCGGCAACGCGCCTGCTCGGGTGACGGAAATGGCCGGCTAATCTGGGTTTGCCCTGGATGCCAATAGGGCTGCGGAATCATGGTGTGCTGATTTGCCGCCTCACTTCTTCAACGAAGGTCTTCAGCGCACCACGATAGGAATCGCGGCGATAGGCAAGCGAAAGCGGCGCATCGAGGCCGGAGCCGGGCGCAAAACGGCGATAGGCGACGCCGGAGGTTTCCAGTCGCGCCATGGACTGCGGAATGATCGACAGGCCGAGGCCCGCCGCTACCAGGCTGAGGGTGGAGACCAGTTTCGGAGCTTCCTGTGCGACATTGGGGCTGAAACCGGCGGCCTGGCAGGCGGCGATGATCCGGTCATACAGTCCTTGCGCCAGGGGGCGGCGATAGAGAACAAAAGTTTCTCCGGCCAGCGCGGCAAGAGCAACAGTATCCCTGTCGCCGTTTTGGCTGTGCAGGGCCAAAGGATGGGTGTCGGGCAGAGCCAGTACCATGTCTTCGATATCGACGGTCTCGATGCTGAGCGTTGGCCCCGATCCGGGCAAAGCACCGGCGGTGGCGCGGATGAAGGCCGCATCAAGCCGACCGGCGGACAATTCACCCAAAAGTTCCGTCGTAGAGCCTTCGTCCAGCCGCAGTTTCAGCGACGGCGAGGAGAGCCGCATGGCCCGCACGATGCTGGGCACCAGCGGATGAAAGACTGCCGAGGTGGTAAAGCCGATGGCAAGCTCGCCGATTTCGCCGCGCGCCGCCCGCTGTGCGGCCTCAACGGCCATATCCACATCGGCAAGGATCTGTCGGGCGCGGGCGATAAACGCCATTCCGGCCTCGGTCAAGGCCATGCCGCGTGGCTTGCGGATAAACAGCGTCACCCCGACCTCTGTTTCCAGAGCCTTGATCTGCTGGCTGAGAGGTGGCTGTTGCAGGCCAAGCCGCTCCGCCGCCCGGGTCAGATGGCCCTCTTCGGCGACAGTCACGGCATAGCGGAGGTGACGTAGTTCAATCATGCCATATCTTTAACATATGGAGAGTGGGTTATCCATATATTGGACATCAGGATTTGAGGGGCGTATGGAAGAGAAAAGACGAAGCGGACGATGGTCATGACGAAGACAGTTCAACGGGAGACAGTTCAGGCCGAGCCGCCGCTCCATCATCCCGGCATCGCCGAATTGTTTACTGGCTTTCTAGGCCTTGGCCTGATGGGGTTCGGCGGCGTATTGCCGATGGCGCGGCGGATGATGGTGGAGGACCGGCGCTGGCTCTCCCCTGGCGAATTCATGGACCTGCTTGGCCTCTGTCAGTTCCTGCCGGGTGGTAATATCATCAATATGTCGGTGGCGGTTGGGTTGAAGTTCCAGGGCTGGAGGGGTGCGCTGGCCGCCGCCTTCGGCTTGATTGCCGCGCCGACGGCCATAGTCATCTGTCTCGGTTACATTTACGACCGTTACCGCGACAATCCGCAGGTCGAACATCTGTTTGCGGGTCTGGCGGCTGCTGCATCGGGTCTGCTGATCTCGCTGGCCTGGAAAGTCCTGCAACCGCTGAAACACAAGCTCTGGGCGCTGGCCATCGTCGCCCTGTGTTTCATTGCCATTGCGGTCTTTCGACTGCCGCTGTTCGCCACCATGCTTGTTCTGGCGCCGGTCTCTATTGTTCTGAGCTGGAAATTGTCGAAATGATTGCCACCCTGATTTCTCTTGCCCTGATTTTCACGGAACTGTCGCTGATCGCCTTTGGTGGTGGCAACGCCATCCTGCCCGAAATGCAGCGCCGGGTGGTGGAGGTCCAGCATTGGATGAGCGCCAGCGAATTCAGCGCGCTGTTTGCGCTGGCCCAGGCGGCTCCGGGACCGAATATGATGGTGGTGCCGCTGGTCGGCTGGCATGTGGCGGGCTTTGCCGGGGTGGTCGTCACCTCCATCGCCAAATTCGGCCCGTCCTCGCTGATCACCGCTGGAGCCGTGACACTCTGGGAGCGTTTCAAGGACCGGCCTTGGCGGCGGATCGTCCAGGCCGGGCTTGCACCGATGACGGCTGGCCTCGTCACCTCCAGCGCTGCTGTGATCACCAAGGCTTCGGCAACCAGCCCAATTCTCATCGGCATTGCGGCGGGCTGTGCGGTGCTGACCGCGATGACCAAGGTTCACCCGCTGATCGCGCTGGGCAGCGGCGCGCTGATCGGACTTATCTTTATTTAGAGAGATTTGACGCCGAGCATCCCGGCAATGGTTTGGGCAAGCCGGTCGGCAACGGCATCCTTGTCCATATCCGGCCAGTCCTCGGTGCGATCCTTGTAGATCAGGGTCACCCGGTTTCGGTCGCCGCCCATGATGCCGGTTTGTGGTGAAACATCGTTGGCGACAATCAGGTCAGCACCTTTCCGCTCCAGCTTAGCACGGCCATTGTCCTCGACATTCTGGGTCTCCGCAGCAAAGCCGACCACCAGTGCCGGGCGTTTTTCATGGTGTCCAACAGTCTTCAGAATGTCTGGATTTTCGGTCAGCGTCAGCATGGGCGCGGCATCGCCCGGCTGCTTCTTGATCTTTTGGTCCGATGCCATCTCGACCCGCCAGTCCGCCACCGCTGCGACCATGACGGCGATATCGGCGGGCAGGTGGGCGAGCACAGCGTCGCGCATGTCCTCGGCCCGCTCCACATGGATCGTTTTGACGCCTGTCGGGTCCGCAAGGCTGACCGGGCCGGACACCAGTGTCACCTCGGCACCCAGCTGGGCAAGAGCCCCGGCAATAGCATGGCCCTGCTTGCCGGAGGAGCGGTTGGCAATATAGCGCACGGGATCGATCGGCTCATGGGTCGGGCCTGAGGTGACAATGGCCTTTTTGCCTGCCAACGGCTTGAAGGAGTCGTCAAGACAGGCTTCGACCTTGGCAACGATCTCCAGCGGCTCGGCCATGCGGCCAAGACCTTTCTCGCCGCTCTCGGCCATTTCGCCGGCCATCGGCCCGATGAACTGGATGCCATCGGCCTTCAGTTGCGCAACATTGCGCAGGGTGGCGGGATGCGCCCACATTTTCGGGTTCATGGCCGGTGCGATCAGCACGGGCCGGTCGGCGGCAAGCAGCACCGCCGAGGCCAGGTCATCAGCCAGCCCATGCGCCATTTTCGCCATCAGGTCGGCGGTCACGGGCGCAACGACGATCAGATCGCAATCACGGGCCAGCCGGATATGGCCGACATCCTGTTCGTCCTCGCGAGAAAACAGGTCGGTATAGACATGGGAGGCCGAGAGCGCGCCGACCGCGAGCGGCGTGATGAATTCCTGGGCGGCCCGCGTCATGATCGGGCGCACCGAGGCACCTCGCTCGCGCAGCCGCCGGATCAGCTCCAGGCTTTTATAGGCGGCAATGCCGCCGCTGATGATCAGGAGAATACGCTTATCTGTCAGCGTCATGAAAAGCCTGCCATGAAATTATCGGTGCGAACCGGACATTACCGCATAAGCGCCTGAAAGGAGAAATGATAAGATACGGAATCGATCCAATCCTCTATCGGGCTAGGTCTATCGGCACGCAGGCAATCGTTCCCGCAGCGATCTCCTGGTAGAAGAGCCCTTCGCCCAGCGTTGCGGCCATGGATTTGATGATCCGGCTGCCGAGGCCAGTGCCCTTCGGGGCAGCGCCAGGACTGATGCCGATGCCGTCATCCTCCACCGTCAACAGCGCATGGCCGGGCTGCGCATGACACAGCCGCACGCGGATTTCGCCGTCCTTGCGGTCGGGATAGGCATATTTGATCGCATTGGTCACCAGTTCGGTGACGATCATGCCGATGGAGACGGCGCGGTCAGCGGTGAGAGAAATCGGCTCGGCATCGACTGTCAGGGTGATCGGCTTGTCGGGATTGGCAAGCGAACCGCCGATTTCCCGCACCAGATTGGCGATATAAATGTCCATATCGACCCGGCTGACATCGTCTGACGTGTAGAGGCTGCGATGCATGCCGGCAATGGCGGTAATGCGAGCCTGGGTCTCTGTCAGCTCGGCCTTGACCTCATCGCTGCGGGCATTGGAGATCTGAAGCCGCAGCAGGCTTGCCACCAATGCCAAGCTGTTGGCGACGCGATGGTTGACTTCGCTGAGCAGCGCTTCCGCCCTTTCCTTGGCAAGGCGGATTTCCTCGTCCGCTTTGACCTTGGCTTCGCGCAGCCGGGCATTTTCGACCGATTGTCGGATGGCGCTTTCCAGCAGCGACAGGAAATCCTCGCTGGTGGTCTTGATGACGTAATCGGAGGCGCCTGCCTTGATCGCGTCGATGGCAATACGGGCTTCGTTGGAACCGGTCACATAGACCACCGGCGTCATGATATGCCGTCCACGCAAATGCGCCAGCACATCGTGACCGGTCATATTGCTGAGATAATGATCGAGAACAATAACGTCGAAGTTTTCTGACACCAGAAAGCCCAGCGCCCGCTCCAGATCTTCGGCATGGGTGACGGAATGTCCGTTGCGCCCGAGCGCTTTCTGCACCAGCCGCACGATGGCCGGGTCGTCATCGAGATAAAGAATTCGGACATTCATGGGGCGGTCGGCTCGTTACGGGATCTGCATCACGGAAAAAAACAGCCCGAGCTGACGAATTGCATTGGCAAAATTGTCATAATCCACCGGCTTGGTGATATAGACATTCGCGCCAAGATCGTAGCAGCGCTGGATTTCCCGTTGATCATCCGTTGTGGTGAGAATGACGACCGGCAGCCGACGTGTGTGCTGATTGGTCTTAACTTGTTCGAGTATATCGGTGCCCGACATATCCGGCAAGTTAAGATCCAGTAAAATTAGCAGGTAACGATCTGCCGAGGTTTCGCCGGAACGGTCCGTGCCCAGGATATAATCCAGCGCGTCGGTGCCATTGGTAAACGGCACGATCTCATTGTTGACCCCGGCCCGGCGAACATTTTTCTCGATCAGGCGTGCATGTCCCTCGTCGTCTTCGACCATGACGATGGTCACTTCCTTAGCCACTGCTTTCATGCTCAGGTCCCTACCAGTTTCGAAAGGTCGCGCGGCAAGCGCAAAATAAATGTCGAGCCGACGCCGATCTTGGAGCGTACGGTAATTTCACCTCCCAGGTTGCGCGTCAATGAGCGCACATGGGCAAGGCCAATGCCTTCACCCACCTGGTTCTGCTGTCCCGAGCGGCGGAAAAGCTCGAAAATCCGTTCATGATCCTGCTCAGCAATGCCGCGGCCATTGTCCTCTATTTCCAGGCGAATGAAGTGCCGTCCATCCGAGACCGCCCGGATAGAAAGAACGACCGGGCGATCTGGGGACTTATATTTGATAGCGTTGTCAAAAAGGTTACCGAGAATTTGCTCCAGGGACAACCTGTCGGATATGATGCTGGCAACGTCGGTTGAAATTTCGGTATGCCCGCCGCTCTCGCCGATCTGGTGGTGGACGCTGGCGGCCGTTGTCTCGATCAGCGGCCTCAGATCCAGCTCTTCCGGCTTGAGCTGGCGGCGTCCGTCGCGTGAGATTTTCAGGATGGCGTTGATCAGCCCGTCCATCTTGCGGGTCGAGGAGCGGATGAAGGAAATCGCTTCCGGCAGGTCCTCGGAGGCGGCAAGCCGTGCATCCTCGATCTGTTGCGGCGTCAAGGGTTGCCCATCCGCCAGAACATAGGTCTTCAATATCTGGAGCGCGCTGTCCAGTTCGGCGGTAAAGCCCATGATATTGACGAGGGGTGCGCGCAGGTCGTGGGTGATGATATAGGCGAAGCGCTGGATTTCCTGGTTGGCCTGCATCAGGTCTTCGGTTCGCTCCTGCACACGTTCTTCCAGCCCCGCATTGAGGACCTCCACCTCCTGGCGGGCCTTCAACAGATCGCGCACGTGCTGGATGATGATCAGGATCGCGCCGCCGATCACGATCACGATGGCCACGGCCCCGCCGATGGTAAAGACCTGCAACCAGCCGATGGCCAGCAGCTGACTGGCAATTCCCTGGTCTATCCTGTTGTCGGATTCGTCGCGGACCTCGTCAAGCACGGTGCGGATCTGGTCCATCAACTGCTTGCCGTAACCGGCCCGGACAAGTTCGTAGGCCTGGCGGATGTCGCCGCTGCGGGTCAGCTCGACGGTCCTGGCCAATTCTTCAAGCTTGGCCTTTACCAATTCGCGCAGCTTCTCGACATCCGGGGCATGCTCAGGGCGCGGCTCCAGCAGATGGACGAGACTGTCCATTTCCGTGGTCACATCGCCGATGGCCTGGCTGTATGGTGTCAGGAAAGCGACATCACGGGTAATCAGATAGCCTCTCTGCCCCGTTTCAGCATCAGTCAGCGTCTGCATCAGGTCGGCGCTGGCGCGCCGAATGACCCGCTCCTCGACAACAGTTCCGAAGGTGACGCGAGTCTTGCCGGTCAGCCACAGGGTCGAGCCGATCAGGCTGACCAGGAGAAGGCAGCCCAGGCCAAGCACAAACAGACTGGAGCGGATGAAACCTGCGTTTGTTGCCGACATGCAATCCTACCCGCCATGACCCAGTTGAAACGCAATGAACAGCAGGCAGAGCGCAATCACCCAAAGCGCCAGCCGGCCTGAGCGGCTATGCCGCGCCTGCGCCCTGCCGATAGCATCGGTGGTGCTCTCGTCGAAACGCAGTCCATGCTCGCTCATCTGCATCAATTCACTATGGAATTTCTCGGTTTTGGCAGCGATTTCCGGCAGGGCTTCCGC
This sequence comes from Gillisella vitis, assembly GCF_021559775.1. GTDB lineage: Bacteria > Pseudomonadota > Alphaproteobacteria > Rhizobiales > Rhizobiaceae > Allorhizobium > Allorhizobium ampelinum. Next base: position 3,742,262 of record NZ_CP056047.1, read on the forward strand.
CACCCGCACTGCGGCGCGAATGCCGTCCTTCATGTCGGTGACGATGCGCTTTGGACCGAGATTGGCTTTGATCCAGTCCGCGACGACAGGCTCTGATGCCTTCCACATGTTGAACCGTGGATTGAGCATCCGCGAGACACCTTCGACCACCACCATGGTTTTTTGCAGCATCACCAGTTCCGGCCGGGTCTGCATGTCGAACAGTTCGGTGACTTCAAACAGCAGGGTCAGCAACCGGGCCATGGAAATGGTTTCAGCGGGCTGGCCGTGAATGGGCTCGCCGATCGCCCGGATCGCCTGGGCAAAACTGGCCATATTGTGATGAGATGGCACATAGCCGGCTTCGAAATGCACTTCCGCCACCCGCATGTAATCGCGGGTGATGAAGCCATAGAGAATTTCCGCCAGAAACCGCCGTTCTTTCTTGCCGAGCCGTCCGCAAATGCCCATGTCCACGGCAACGATCATGCCTGTTGGATCGACGAACAGATTGCCCGGATGCATGTCGGCATGGAAGAAGCCGTCGCGCAACGTATGGCGCAGAAAGGACTGGATTAGCGTATCGGCCAGCGCATCGAGATCGTGACCAGCGGCTTTCAGCGCCTCGACATCGGACATCTTGACGCCGTCAATCCATTCCATGGTGATGACGTCGCGGCCCGTGCGTTCCCAATCGACCTGCGGGACCCTGAAGCCGGGATCACTGGCGGTGTTTTCGCCCAGTTCCGACAGAGCGGCGGCCTCAAGCCGCAGGTCCATTTCCACTTTCGTGGTCTGCTCAAGCGTTTTCGTCACCTCGACGGGGCGCAATCTGCGGGTCTGCGGCAGCAGCATTTCCTGCAAATGCGACACGAGATACATGACTTCGAGATCGGCAGCGAAACGGCGGCGCACGCCGGGACGGATCACCTTGACGGCAACTTTTTTGGCACCAGCTGGCGTTTCCACCATGCAGGGATGCACCTGGGCGATGGAGGCCGCGGCAATCGGCTCGCCGAAACTGGCATAAAGCTCCTCGACCGGACGCCCAAGCGACAATTCAATCGATGCCTTGGCCTCTCCCGTTGGAAAGAACGCCATGCGGTCCTGCAATCCGGTTAGATCATCGGCGAGTTCGGCGCCGACCACATCCGGCCGGGTCGCCAGGAACTGGCCAATCTTGGCGTAGGACGGCCCCAGCCGCTCGACGGCTTGGGACAGGCGGTCGGACCGCAATGTGCCTCGGGCGCGCTTGCGCTCGAAGACTGCGGCGACTTTCTTTGCAAAGCCGACGCTCGGCGGCAGTCCTTCGGACGGCAGCGCCGAGACGACACCTTCGCGAACGAGAATCCAGCCGACACGGGCCAACCTGAAATAAGCGCTGACTGTGCTCATCAATCGATCTTCAATCCGGCGGTCTTTCGGTCAGGCATTGTTCAGATCTTCCAGCCGGAATGGAGGGCGGCAATGCCGCCAGTGTAGTTGGTGAAGGACACCTTGGAAAAGCCCGCCTTGGTGATCATCGCGGCAAAATCCTGCTGATTGGGGAATTTGCGGATCGATTCCACCAGATATTGATAGGGCTCGGCCTCACCGGTGATCATCTTGCCGAACCGTGGGATCGCCTTGAATGACCATTGATCGTAAAAGCGATCCAGCAGCGGCATCTGCACCTCGGAAAATTCCAGCACCAGAAGGCGCCCGCCGCGTTTCAGCACGCGGTAGGCCTCGCTCAGCGCGACATCGATGCGGGGCACATTGCGAATACCAAAGGCGATCGTATAGGCGTCGAATTGGTTTGCTTCGAAGGGCAGGGCCTCGGCATTGGCCTCAACGAAGGTGAGATTGTCGGAGAGGCCTTTTTTCTGGGCCCGCTCCTGGCCGACACCCAGCATGGAGCCGTTGATATCGAGCACGGTGGCATGGGCAAGCCTGCGGGAGGCTTCGATGATGCGAAAGGCGATATCGCCCGTGCCGCCGGCCACGTCCAGCACCTTGTAGCCTGCATCCTTGCGCGGGTTGAGGGCGGCAATCAGCGCATCCTTCCAAACCCGGTGCATGCCGGCCGACATCACATCGTTCATGATGTCGTAGCGCTTGGCAACCTTGTGGAACACGTCGTTGACGAGACCTTGCTTTTCGCCTTCCGCCACATCGCGGAAGCCGTAGGAGGTTTCCATGCCGCCATCGGCGGAGGTGCGGCTTGCGACCATCGGCTCAACTCCATTCTCTCTAAAACTATATCAGCGACCTTGGCGAGGCCCGGTCCCTTGCACTATGTCTGCGGCACGATTGCAATAGCCCGTCGGAATATTGGCGGGATATTGGCAGGGCAATGCCATAACAGGCCGTCTGGTCCTTAAACCATGATGCGTGCCACTGAAATAGAAACATGGAGCCTTCATGCCGGAATTACCAGAGGTGGAAACCGTAAAACGGGGACTGGCGCCATCCATGGAGGGGCGGCGGCTGACCCGTCTGGAACTTCGGCGGCCGGATCTGCGCTTTCCCTTGCCGGTCGATTTTGCGGCGAGGACGCAAGGCCGGCTTATCGTCTCTCTGTCGCGGCGAGCGAAATACCTGCTGATCGATCTCGATGACGGTGTCTCGATTGTCTCCCATCTCGGCATGTCCGGCTCCTATCGGATCGAAGCCGCAAATGAGACCGGCCTGCCCGGTCAGTTTCATATGGCGCGCTCGCGAGATGAAAAGCATGACCATGTGATCTTTCATCTGAGCGGGCCGGAGGGCGACCCTTTGAGGGTGATTTATAATGACCCACGCCGCTTCGGCTTCATGGATATGGTCGAACGCCGTCACATGGATCGTCATGCCGCCTTTGCCGGGCTGGGGCCGGAGCCGGTCGGCAATGCGCTCGATGCCGACTATCTGGCCTTCCGGTTCAAGGGCAAGGCGCAGCCTTTGAAAACCGCCCTTCTCGATCAGAAGGTGATTGCCGGTCTTGGCAATATCTATGTCTGCGAAGCCTTGTGGCGGGCGCATCTGTCGCCGGAGACACCGGCACGCGCGCTGGTCACTGCGCAAGGAAAGCCCGTGGCGGCACTGGAAGACCTGACGCAGGCCATTCGCACGGTCATCGCCGAGGCGATCGAGGCCGGCGGTTCCTCGCTGCGCGATCATATCCAGGCCGATGGCTCGCTCGGTTATTTCCAGCATAGTTTCAATGTCTATGACCGCGAAGGCGAAGCCTGCCGCACCCCTGGCTGCACAGGGACGGTCGAGCGCATGACCCAGGCGGGGCGGTCTACCTTCCATTGCCCTCAGTGCCAGAGATGAAGCGCCTTCGGGCCTCTGGCGAAAATGATGTGGCGGTTCGAAGGGCGCCTGCCGGCACAAAGGTTGAGAAAGCGCGTTGACGACGCCGTTCTTTCCCGCTATATGCCCGGCCACAGTTAGGAAAGCTTATCGCTTTCCACGATTGCTCCCGAATTGCTGGTATTGCAGGTCGCAACGACTTGGCGGCGAAGGTGGAGTTTTGGTTCGTATTCGAGAGAGGCATCCATGGCCAATACTACATCGGCGAAGAAGGCGACCCGCAAGATCGCTCGCCGCACCGCAATCAACAAGAGCCGCCGTACGCGCGTTCGTAACTTTGTGCGCAAGGTTGAAGAAGCCATCGCTTCTGGCGATCAGGCACTGGCTGCAGCCGCATTGAAGGCTGCCCAGCCTGAACTGCACCGCGCTGCTTCCAAGGGCGTTGTTCACGCCAATACCGCGTCGCGCAAGATTTCGCGTCTTGCCAGCCGCGTCAAGGCGCTCGCCGCCTAATTTTCGTCGAAAATTAACATTTTGATCAGCCTGGCTTTTTAGCCGGGCTTTTCGCGTTTTGATATTTTTCTCATTTCATCACTATTGCACGTTACGGTTTCATGTCACTCCAGTGACACGATATTCCTTTTTAGATCAATGGCTTGCCGGAGGTTCTCCCTCCTGATCGATCTTTCCTTTACGGCAGGACTGTGCGATTTTGAGTCAAGTGATTTTTTTATTTTCAGGCAATATCAGGGCTTGCAATGATGGAGCCCGCCAAACTCCTTGATTCAAAAGCGATTCTTTTTTGGCTTTTGTGCTCCGGGAAACTTCCGGGACGGAGTCAATGGCGCGCTGTTAATTTTAGGTAAAATTCATTGTTGATCTCGGCATTCGATCCTGCCTAAATGCATTTCAAGAGAGGTGCGGATCTTGGCTCCTGTCGGAAAGACACAAGCTGCAAAAGCTGGTTTTTCTGAAAATCCTCTCCGGGCGGAACGGCTCAGTTTCGTTTCATCATACATTGGTTCTCATACGGAACTCGTTTCCATTTCAGGAAACGAGAGTTGGAGTTTGTGTGTCCAGCTTAAGTTGGAAGCATACTATTTAAATTTCTGAATAAGAGAGGGAAAGACTGGCCCGACATAAACGAGGATGAAGGGCCTTGAACGAAATACCTGTGTCATAACGGCATATGCTCATTCCTTGCTGCATTAAATTAGGCAATGCGGATTGAGGAGCTCCATTTGGCAGATATGATGATCAGCATGGTTTGCGTTCTTTAAGACGCATGCTGCTGTGAGAATGCATGATGGTGAATGCCTGACGAGACCGGTGTCCTTACGAGGGGATGTCGGTGTTGGAAGTCTCAGGCAGTCAAATGCAAGAACTTGAAGCGTCGGCCAGCAATGGCAACTGGCCGGCACATGTGGACAATTGGAAGGCGGCGAG
>NZ_CP056048.1:0-927500 GCF_021559775.1 Gillisella vitis
ATGATCATGGCGGTTGCGTCCAGCACGGCGACTGAACAACAGGAGACGAATTTGCGCCCCGCCGATGAGACCATTGCCGAAGACGCGCGCGCCCTTTCAGCCCAGCTGAAGGCTATGCGGGAGCGGTTGTTTGCGCCATCGTCGCGCAAAACCCTGCGGACTTTCACATCTGGAGAGGCGGCGCGTCTCGTAGGAGTCTCGGACGGCTATTTGCGGCAATTGTCGCTTGCCGGTGAAGGCCCTGCGCCAGTCGTTGGGGCAGGGGGGCGCCGTTACTATTCGCTCTCTGATATTGACGCTCTGCGCCACTACCTGGCGGAACAGGCGATGATAAAAGGCAATGTTTCCAAGGCCCGTTCCTATGTGAAATGGCGTGATGCCGAACGTGGCGAGCATTTGCAGATCATTTCCGTGACAAATTTCAAGGGTGGCTCCGGTAAAACCACCTCGGCCGTCCATCTGGCGCAATATCTGGCCATGACCGGGCACCGGGTTCTAGCGGTCGATCTCGATCCGCAGGCATCGCTGTCGGCTTTGTTCGGCTATCAGCCGGAACTCGATCTGGTCGGCAATGACACGATTTATGGCGCCATTCGCTACGACGATGAAGTCAGGCCGTTGCGGGAGATCATCCGCAAGACCTATTTTCACAATCTCGACCTGCTGCCCGGCAATCTGGAGTTGCAGGAATTTGAGCATGTGACGCCGCGTGCCTTGGCGGAGCGAAAGACGGGCGATGCCAAGAGCCTGTTTTTTGCCCGTGTCCAGAATGCCTTGCACAGCGTAGCGGATGATTATGATGTCGTGGTCATCGACTGCCCGCCGCAGCTTGGATATCTGACATTGTCGGCGCTTTGTGCATCGACATCGGTGATTGTCACCGTGCATCCGCAAATGCTGGATGTGGCGTCCATGAGCCAGTTCCTGTTCATGACATCGGATCTTCTCGGCGTGGTGCGTGAAGCGGGCGGCACGCTGAATTTCGACTTTCTGCGCTATCTTGTGACCCGGTTTGAGCCGAATGACGGCCCTCAGGCGCAAATTGTCGGTTTTCTGCGGTCGCTGTTCGGGGAACGAGTGTTGACCTCTCCGATGGTCAAATCCACGGCGATTTCCGATGCCGGATTGACCAAACAGACGCTTTACGAAGTCGGGCGCGAGAATTTCAGTCGCGGTACTTACGACCGGGCGATTGAAGCGCTGGAATCGGTAAATGCCGAAATCGAACAGTTGATCCACACGGCGTGGGGACGCAAAGAATGATTGGAAAAAACCGAAAAAGCGAGTTGCGCGCGCTGTTTTCCGATCCAGGATCGGGGGCAAGTTCAGAGACTGCGGAACCCTCTGTTTCGCAACCTACGGCGTCCGGTGAACCGCGTAGCGCAGACACCGTTGAAGAACAGCCCCCCGCAGCGCCCGTGGCGCGCGCAGCCTCCGGGGCGATAAAGGCAATGGGATTGACGTTGTCCTCCATCACCAGAGAGGCGGAGGAAGCGCGTGCGTTGCGGCAGGCGATTGATGAGGGCGAAAGGGTCATTTCCCTTGCTACGGATAAGATCGATGCGTCCTTCGTTTCAGATCGTCTGAGTGACGAGGAACGAGACGATCCTGATTTCATCGCGCTGGTTTCCAGTATGCGCGAGAGTGGCCAGCAGGTTCCGATCCTCGTGCGGCGTCATCCTCTTAATGACGACCGCTATCAGGTTGCCTATGGTCACCGTCGCTTAAGTGCTGCCAAGCGCCTCGGTATCGCGGTCAAGGCGCTTATCCGGCCCTTGAGCGACGACGAGCTTGTGCTGGCGCAAGGCAAGGAAAATGCCGAGCGACGCAATCTCACCTTCATTGAGCGTGCCTTGTTTGCCAAGGCGTTGGCCGATCGTGGTTTTGATAGAAAAGTCATCGGTGAAGCGCTTTCGGTGCAAAAAAGCGAGTTGTCGCGGCTTATTCAGGTGGCGGAAAGCGTACCAGAGCGCTTTGCTCGTGCCGTTGGACCAGCTCCGAAGGCGGGTCGCGAGAGATGGATGGCACTTGGCCAATTGCTTTCGAGCGAGCAGGGGCAGCTGAAAGCGGCTGGATTGGTGTCTACAGACGGATTTCGGATCGCAGCCACAGATGAGCGGTTTCAGAAACTATTCGATACGCTGTCCGGTAAGGCTCCTGTGGAGCGCCCAGAACCTGAGGACATCAGGGGGCCTGATGGCCGTGTCTTCGCCCGTATTGGACGGCAAGGGCGGCGGCTGAAGATTGAATTTCTGGCGGAGGCCAATCCGGGGTTTGTCGATCAGTTCGAAACGCGTCTGGCGGCGGCTTATGCCGCCTATTTGGACGGCGAACACGACTAGAATGGGTTTGCATCCGGCTTTTGCTGGATGCTTTAGACCTGCATTTTTGCAGCAATGCTGCATGCCCCTTAAATCCCAAGGGATTTTAAGAGGACACTATGCAGAGGTTACAACGGGTTATGGCGCGTTGTGTTTTATCGAACGCAAGACGCCGTAAAGTGCAACGAGAAGGAAGCAATACGAGACAAGAAAAAAGGCCCCAAAACGTCACCATTTCGGAAGCCCTCTTCTATGTAGCAATTCAAGAGAATCACTTCTGGCCCCAAAAGTCAAGACATGACCTCATATTCGTGGGTCATGATGTATCTTTTTGCGTCTTGATTTTACGGCGCTGGTAGCAGCGTCAGGCCATAATGGTGCTTAGACAAAATGATGGAACAGTATCGACCACAATGTGGCGGTGCTTACGGCGTCGTGCGTTTTATCAAATGCGTATAAGATGCTGTAATCTTTAGATCTGCTGCGCAATTTCTCCGTAAGTCTGGTTCGATTTATGGAGTTATCCGTTAGATCGACCGTTGCATAATATGCTGAACTCCTCGGATTTCAGGTGGGAAACCTGTGGTTTCTATAAGAGATAAGATTGGTCTTAAATCTCGCTTTATAGCGCAGGAAACGGTCAATTTCGCTTATGCGACCAGTTGGTTGTCGATACTGTGGTGAGTTCAATTGTCTTGGATCCTTGAGATACCAAGCAACGAATTCGTGTGCGGACGGGATCCCTGCGTTTTATCAATAGGATGCCGTATCACTTCAATCTGCTGCGAAATATTCTCTTGGTCTTGTGTCTTAAGTCAGAAATTGCGCAGTCGATTGATGGATTGCCGAAAGAGTGAAGGGTCTTCAGTCCATCCTATTTCGGTGATCGTTAACCCGTCCTGTTGGGTTGATTGAGTTTCAGTGTTTGTCATTTGGGCCTGCTTGTCTCCTTGTAGAGGGGACGCGACATTATGGAACGAGCTGCAACAACGCCCTTTGGCGGCGGACGGATGTCTGGTCGTGTCCTAGCGCGACAAGCACGCATTGGCGAACGCCAAGCTGCTCTGCGGCAAAGCGAAGGCGCAAATTCTTCTGGTCGCGCTGACAAATGGCAATTGCTTCGCGCGTTAACCGAAGCGCGTGCTGTTTATGGTCTGGGTGACCGGACAATTTGCTTGCTTGAAGCGCTTGTGAGCTTCACCACCGAGCGCGAGCTGGATGGCCGGGAGCCTGTTATCGTCTTTCCATCCAACCGGGAATTGGCTTTTCGTGCAAGAGGAATGGCGCCAGCGACCATACGTAGGCACCTAGCTTGCCTTGTCGATGCAGGCATGATCTTTCGGCGTGATAGTGCCAATGGCAAGCGCTATTGCCGGAGAGATGAAACTGGCGAAGTTGAGGATGCATTCGGCTTCGATCTAGCGCCGTTTGTGCTGAAAGCAGAAGAAATTTACAGCGCAGCCGAAAGCGCCCGTGCGGAAGCCAAGCAGTTCCGCGCCTTGCGAGGGGAGGTCACTGTTCTATCCCGGGATATTTCCAAAATAATCACACTCGCCCTTGAAGAAGGACGAGCAGGGGATTGGGAAAGCTATTTGCTTTGCTATCAGTCTTTTTGCAAAACGCGCACAAGAATGAAATTCAGCAGCGACATGCAAATTTTCGCGCAGGAGCTGCGCGCAATGTTGTCAAAGGTGGAAAATGATTACCTTTCAAGCCTTTCTGAAGAAGAAATGAGCGGCAATGATCGTCAAAATGAGCGTCATCAACAGAATTCAAAATCAGATCTTAAATTTGATAAAAACGGCAATGATCATACAACAGCGGAGCCGGTTTCACCTCCTCTCGACCAACGCAGATTGGCTGTAAGCCTGAAAAGGTTGAAAACGCTTTGCCCACAAATCAACGATTACGCCAAAGATGGGATTTCTGAATGGAGCGATTTGATCAGGGCGGCTGACACTGTTAGGACGATGTTGGGCATCTCCCCTGATGCATGGTTGAAGGCAAAACAAGCAATGGGTGAACAGGCCGCCGCAATTACCGTTTCGGTCATGCTTGAACGCGCCGAAGCAATTCGTTCCGCAGGCGGTTATCTTCGGACATTGACCGATAAGGCAGAGCAAGGGCAGTTCAGCGTTTATCCTATGCTGCAAGCGCTCGAGAAAAACCTGCCGCGTAGCAAATCTTAAAGCTGGGTGACGTTGGGAAAATCTGAACGGGGTGATGCGACAGAGGCTTTCTTTCCGTCGCAGCCTTTTGAAGTTTAGGTTTCCCCTGCTCGCTCCACTGAGCTTGGAATTTCGGCGCATTGAGGCGGAACAAATGTCACTGCAATGCGTTTGTCTATGACGCGAACCCTTATGGTCCTGAAGCGTAAGTAGACAACTCCGACCGTGACAACGGCCGTAACGATGCAGCAGGCAAGTGAAGCGTAATTCGGGTACGCAATCATCCGGCTGGGATACAGAAATATGCAGGGTTTCGAGAAGGCCAGCAGCCATCACCGCATTGGATCGGATCAGGTGATCAGAGTGGGCTATAATGCCTGGAAGACGGGTGTTGCATCGAAGGCGGGATTTTTGATTGATGGTGCGCAATATTTTCGCGCACTTGCGGATTCTCTATCTCGCGCTCAGGAGCAGATATTCATCATCGGTTGGGACTTTAACCCTGACATCCAGCTTATACCGGAAGATCAAGCTTCACCCACTTTAGGTGAGTTCCTTATTTCGCTTGTCGAAAACAATAGCCGTCTCTCCATTCACATTCTTGTCTGGGCGATGGGTCCAATCTATTCTGGAAAATCCCTGCGCATGCTCGGGAACACCGAACTGAAGTCGCATCCAAGGATCGACTTGCGGCTTGATACGCGGCATGCCGTTCGAGGTTCTCATCATCAGAAAATGGTGGTTATCGACGATGCGCTGGCGTTTATTGGCGGCATCGATCTGACAGCCAAGCGCTGGGATACGCCCGAGCACCGGGCCGATCAACCTTTACGCTGCACGCCAAAAGGCGAACGCTATGAGCCGGTTCACGATGTGCAAATGGCAGTTGATGGTGAAGCGGCCGAAGTAGCGGCTGAAATCGCCAGGCGTCGGTGGTGGCAGGCGACAGGTGAGGATCTCGTGCGTCCACGCTGCTATTCTCATTCTTTTCCGTCGGCTGCACGCTATGTATTTAGCAATTGTGACATCGCTTTTGCGCGGACCGAACCGGCAATTCGCAGAAGCACATCCGTTCGTGAGACGTTACAACTGACCCTTGACTGCCTGTCGCGGGCAGAGAAGCTTATCTATATAGAAAGTCAATATTTTGCATCGAAAGATGTAGCCGATCTTTTGGCTTCTCGATTGAGTGAGCCGGATGGTCCTGAGGTCGTATTGATTTCGACGCTGAATTCGCATGGATTTCTAGAGAGAAAAGTACTGGGGGAAAATCGAGACCGAATGATCCGCAAGCTTAGACAAGCTGATCGATTTGGTCGGTTTCGTGCTTTCTATCCAGTTGTCCCAGATGAGAGCCGCGATACTAAGTGCGAGGAAGTCCTGGTCCATGCCAAGTTGATTATCGTTGATGATGTTTTCATTCGCGTCGGATCGTCGAACCTGAACCAGAGATCGGTGGGCCTTGATACGGAACTTGACGTCGCCATCGAAATGCATAGCGACAAAGAACGGCAGATCCTGGCCGACATGCGAAATGGTCTGCTTGGTGAGCATCTTGGTCTGCTGAGCACTGATTTGGCAAAAGCCCATCAAGAAGCCGGATCATTGGTGCGCGCCTTGGATCGAGTGAACGTTGGATTGCGTGGGCTGCGATCTTTTCCTGTCGGTGACGAGAACGGCAAGACAGGTTTGCATTTTGCTACGGGCCTTGTGGACCCAAAAGCACCTTGGTGGCCGTTGCAGTTGGTTTCTATTCCATTTTCGATGCTCAAGAAAATCCGACGCATGGCGATGTCGAAGGCAGGACTGAGCCAAGCCGATGGACAACAGCAGCGGATCTCTGCCAACAACAGTTAAATTATATTTTTGAGCCCCACCGAGAGCTCTTGTGATTGGTAAATCACAAGAGCTTTTTCTATGGCGAGGCTTAGTATTCTTATGAATGCAGCCTATGACATCGTCAAAGAGTTGCTGCTTTCACCGTCTCATTTGACGAGGAATTATTCCGGCGTTCGAGGCGCGAATAATACCATTCACTGATGGCAAAGACCGGGATGCCGATTGCCAGCGGAATGAAAAAATACACAACGCGAAATGAAATGAGCGCGCCGATCGATGCGTCTTTGCCCATGATGAATGAGATCGTCGCTTCCATTACGCCAAGTCCACCAGGAACATGGGCAACCAGCGCCGAGAGGTTAGCCATGACATAGGCGGTTGTCGTTTCAAAAAAACCTGCGGACGATCTTGCCAACCAAAAGAGACAAGCGGCGACGGCAGTGAAATTGGCGATGCCAACAGCAACCTGGGCAAGGGCGATAGGCAGGGTTGGCAGTGAGAAGCACCATTTGTATATTCGTATTTCACCGCGCAGCCAGGCTGAGGCCACGAGATAGATGCCAATTGCAGCCAGACAGGCAAATCCAATCAGCCGAGCAGCAAAACTCCCCATGCCGCCGAGCTTGGCCGCACTCTGCGGAAACAGGGCAAGGCAAATGCCGGCCAATCCTATCAAGCCGATTCCGACGGTTGCGCCGCAAAAGAGAATGATTTTGGCGACTTCCTCGTTTTTTAGGCCCCAGCGCCGGTAATACCGATAGCGGACCGCACCGCTGGACAGCGCCGCCAAGCCGACATTATGCCCGATAGAGAGGCTGACAAAAGACGCGACCGCGGCTTTTCGCCAGGACAAACGAGAATCGGCATAAAGAATGCCAAGATAGTCGAAGCCAGTCAGACAAAGATAGGAGACGACACAAAAAAATAATGACAGAGCAAAACCTGTCCAAGGGATGGCAGACAATGACATTTCGATATCGTTGAGGGAGAATTTGCTCAGCGCCCGGTAGCTCAGCCAGAGGGCTATTGCTGTCGCAGCAAGGAAAATGCCATTCAACAAAATCTTCTTTTGCATCAAATCCGTTCCGAGGTTGCTCTTCGTACAGGGAACGATTTCCCGCCTAAGGTGTTCCATGGAAATGAGCTCCATATTTCGTCTCCTTACCTATAATATTCATAGCTGTATCGGCACAGACAGAAGACTTGATCCAGCCAGAATTGCCGAAGTTGTCGCAGCCACCGAAGCAGATATTGTCTGCCTTCAGGAAGTGGATGTCGGACGAAACCGAACCTCAGGAATTGATCAAGCCGACGTGATCGCAGGCTATCTCACCATGCAATCACATTTTCATTCCGCCTTGAATGTTGCTGAGGAACGATATGGCGATGCACTGTTGACCAGGTTTCCGACCCGGATCGTCCAGCAGGGCATGTTGCCATCACGCGGTGAGCAAAGGGGCGCTCTGTTGGTAGAGGTATCGATTGGAAAAATTTCTGTTAACGTCTGCGTGACACATTTCGGCCTACGGGCGGGTGAGCGAGCAGAGCAGGCAAGGGCGCTTTTGGGCGTGGAATGGCTCGGACCTTTGCTGGAGGCAGATGCTCCCATTGTGGTCGCAGCCGACTTGAATGCTGTCCCGAATTCAAAAGCTTTTAAACTCCTGACGGCAAGATTGGCCGATGCCACGAAAGCTAACCTAAAGTCCGACAGCCTCAGTCGGTCGAAGCCGACATTTCCATCTCGCTTTCCATTCCTGCGGTTGGACCATGTTCTAATATCAGGTGGATTAAATATCCTTGAAGCACGGGTTATCGATACACCTTTGGCACGGCGGGCCTCAGATCATCTGCCGCTTCTTGTTACAATGCAAATTTGATTGCATTTCGCATGATAATACTCAATTAGTTCCATAATGTTGATTATCAATTTTAATGATGTGCTTGGGTGGGTTCATCTGTGAAATGCGAAGGGATATCCACCCCTCGCATTTCGATTTTCCCACCGATGAAGTGATCTGGCTCAAGGCCACAAACGGGCGTGTCTGTTGACATCCTTGTAAAGCAGATAGCGGAACCTGCCGGGACCGCCAGCGTAGCAGGCTTGTGGGCAGAAGGCGCGCAACCACATGAAGTCACCGGCCTCCACCTCGACCCAGTCGTCGTTCAGTCGGTAGACGGCTTTGCCTTCCAGGACATAGAGGCCGTGTTCCATCACATGGGTTTCCATGAACGGAATGATGCCGCCAGGTTGGAAGCTGACGATATTCAGGTGGAAGTCATAGCGTATATCATTTGGATCGATAAACCGGGTTGTCCCCCAGGCCCCGCCGGTGTCAGGCATCATGGCAATTTCATGCTCGTCTTCATGGGTGAAGATTGCCGGTGGTGGCTCCAATCCGTCTACCGCTTGGAATGTCTTGCGAACCCAATGGAATTTTGTCGGCGCGTCGCTGGTGTTGAGAACTGTCCATGTTGAACCGGCCGGCAGAAAAGCGAAAGATCCGGCACGAAGATCATGCTCAGTGGTTCCAAGAGTAAGTCTAAACGCACCTTCTACTACAAAGATCGCTGTTTGGGCTTTAGCATCTGGTTCCGGTCTTATGCTGCCTCCTCCGGGTTGGACTTCCATTACATATTGCGAAAAAGTTTCCGAAAATCCTGTCATGGGTCTGGCGATGATCCAGGCGCGGGTTTTTTCCCAATGCGGCAGAAGACTGGTGACGATGTCGCTCATCACGCCTTTGGGAATGACCGCATAGGCGGTTTTGAAAACAGCCTTGCCCGAAAGCAACTGCGTCTGGGGCGGCAGGCCCCCATAATTGGTGAAATAGCTGTTCTGGGTCATGCGGCCTCGGTTTTTCTCCGGATGGGTTCCTTTGTCTTGTATCGCATAAACCGAGCAACAGGAATCGTGAACCTAAGTCTTTTCCTTTGAAAACCTGCTTTGCAGCATATGGGATTTGGATAGTCGTGGATTTTCTGGGCTGAAAAATCCTTGAAATTGCCGAGCAAACGCCTTGAAACAGACGACTTACGGCTCCATCTTCAGGTCAACCCGTGGTCCGGGCCCCTCTGGCAGTAGCCGCCGGCGCTTCTGCGATGTCGGACCGTTTTCGACACATGCGCCGGCATAGGATTGTAGCCATGGTCTTGGTTCTGTCAGGTGGTTCGCGCGCTTTTTCCCAGGTCAATTGCTTGTCATCGATGGCGATAAACATCTCGCACCGCGCCGGTCGTGATTGCCGTTATACCGTATCCCCGCCCCTAAGCTTTTGAATATCTTACGCTAGGAGCAGGGTTATGTTTACAGAAATCTTTGCCACTTTGATCAGCTTTTTTCTGATCGACCCGATAGAGGCGGATCTTCGCAGTCGCCTGGCGTCGATGAATTCATCGGCAAGTACAATAGAACAGGCGCAAACATGCGTGCGAGATTCAGCTCCGAAGTTATTACAACAAGCGCTTGATGATCCAAGCTGGGCTGTTGCCTCTGGCTTACGGATTTCTTTTGGCTGGACTACGCCGGTTGCGGTTGTCTCGGAAATTTCTCCCGAATGTCGGACCGCCTTCTCACTGCTTGGATCTGAGACCGGCGGCGATGTATAGACGATTTGAACAAGGACAGGTTATGACAAAACTTCACGACAGAGGACATGCGATGGTTCAGAGCGTTTCAGGGCTGGATTGGTGCCCAAAGGACGATACCACCTTGACAATCCGCGCCCGTCGGAATGTTTTGACGGGGTTCTGGGCCGGAGAGCGCCTGGGATTGCGCGGCCAGGAATTGGTGCTTTACGCCCAGGCCTTGCATGTGGAGGATCATCGATTGCCTGGTGATCTCGATCTTGTTGAAAAAATTCAAGCAGATTTCGCGTCGGCTGAGGTGGCAATCAGCACAGCCGATATTCACCTTGCGTTGCGCTCGTCGCATCAGCAAGCGCTACGGGATAGCGGTTGCACGGATTAAGATGATGATGATGTCTCGACAGCACGGTCCTGCCGCAGGTGACGACATTGTGCGGGGATCCGGCTTCCTGTTGGAGGTGCTGGAAACTGCTCGTTTGCGTGGTGGTATTTCCATTGGTGAACTGATCGGTCGGCGGGGTCGAATCGGGATAGCCTTCACCTTGCTGGTGCTTTGCCTGCCGACCCTGGTCCCCCTGCCCGGTCCTTTCGGGATGGTTTTCGGCACCTGCCTGGCATTTGTTGCCGTACAAATGTTGTATGGTGCAGACCGGATCTGGCTTCCGGGTTTCATTGCGCGGCGAACAGTGTCGCTCAAGGTTGTGGAAACAATGGTGCTGCTTGGACGGCCCTGGGTGCTGAAACTCGAAAGCTGGCTGATCGCCGGGCGTCTGCCGTTTCTCACGGGCAAGACGGCGCGAATGATCCTGGCGCTGCCCATTCTCGTACTGGCAGTGCTGATCTCCCTGCCAATCCCCTTTGGCAATACCGCTCCAGCGCTGGCAATCATCCTGATTGCTATCGCTCTTGCCGAGCGCGATGGCCTAGTGGTGATTTTTTCGCTCTTCGTTGCAGCTGGCGCCGGTGTCGTGACCTATTATCTCGTCACCGCCGCTGGAAACCTGCTGACCTGGGCATTTTAGCGTTTCTGCTGGTGGTGAAGGAGATTGTCTCTATTTCGCCATCGGTACGAATAGCCCGATTTTGATATCCCGCAGCACGACATTGGTATGCATTCGGCGTATTTGCGGGTTTTCAGCCATGATAAGGGCGGCGATATCGTCGTAATGCTCAACATCCCGGGCAGTGACAATTGCGATCAAATCGACCTGCCCGGTTACATAATAAACCTGCTGAATATGATCCTGACGTTCCGACCAGGTACGAAAGCGGGCAAGCGCATCGTAATTGTCGCGCTCAATCTCCATGCCGACGATAAACACCATGGGATGGCCGGTTATCTTGCGGTCTACCACCGCCACTTCACTTTTGATGATCCCCTCTTCCCGCAGCCGTTTCAGACGTCTTTGTACCGCAGACAGAGAAAGTCCGATCTGTTCGGCAATAATCTCAGCCTTCAGCTGACAATTTCTCTGAATGATATCGATGATCTGGCGATCGAACCGATCCAATTGGTCCATGGGATGATCCTCCAAACGTGCATTTCATGTTATTTTTTCAAGGATTATCCGCTTGATGCAAGGATTTTCTGCGGTAAATATGCAATCTAGTTCGAAATTGCGCGCATAAACTGCTTGAGTAAGCGATTATTGTGACAAGCATTTGGGGAGTGGAGCCTGTATGACAGATGGCGGCGTTTTCGCCCTGGAGGTGGAAGACATCCACAAGAGTTTCGGAGCGAATCCAGTTCTGAAGGGCGTATCTCTGTGTGCTGCTAAGGGCGATGTAATCTCAATTATTGGTTCGTCGGGGTCTGGAAAAAGCACGTTCCTGCGCTGCATCAACTTCCTGGAAATGCCGGACCGAGGGCGCGTCGTCGTCAATGGTGAAGAGGTTGCCATCAAGCTGGGGCGGCGTGGTGAGCCAAAGCCCGCCAGCTGGCGTCAGGTCGAGCGGTTGCGGACCGGACTTGGGATGGTGTTTCAAAACTTCAATCTCTGGGCGCATCGGACAGTTTTAGAGAATGTTATCGAAGCGCCGGTGCATGTGATGGGCGTCAAACGCGCGGAAGCCATCGAACGCGCTGAAGCCTTGCTGCATAAAGTCGGTCTCTACGATAAACGCGATGCTTATCCGGCTTTCCTATCCGGTGGGCAGCAACAGCGTGCCGCCATTGCCCGGGCGCTCTGCGTGGAGCCTGCCGTCATGTTGTTCGATGAGCCAACATCGGCGCTCGATCCGGAACTGGTTGGTGAAGTGCTGAAGGTCATTCGGGATCTGGCCGAGGAAGGCCGCACCATGCTGCTCGTCACCCATGAGATGCGCTTTGCCCGCGATGTTTCAAGCCATGTCATGTTTCTGCACCAAGGACAGGTTGAGGAACAGGGGCCGCCTGAACAGGTCTTCGGCAATCCGTTCAGCGCCCGTTGTCGAGAATTTACCGGCGGGATCGGCGTTTGACCGGATCTTTGAAAAATTAAAATTCAACCAGGAGAAAGCCTTTTATGAAATTCTTCCCGCTGCTGTTGGCAGGCGCTGCCTTCGCCTTTTCCGCTTTTTCGGCGCAAGCCGATGTGC
This sequence comes from Gillisella vitis, assembly GCF_021559775.1. GTDB lineage: Bacteria > Pseudomonadota > Alphaproteobacteria > Rhizobiales > Rhizobiaceae > Allorhizobium > Allorhizobium ampelinum. The sequence continues at coordinate 12,491 of NZ_CP056048.1, forward strand.
GCTTTGGTGTTATGAACGAATCCTATCCGCCCTTCTTCGCCAAGGATGCGGGCGGCAAGTGGCAGGGTTGGGAAATCGACCTGATGGATGCTGTTTGCGCTGAGATGAAAGAGAAATGCTCTATCGTCGAACTATCCTGGGATGGGTTGATCCCGGCATTGGGCGCCAAGAAGTTTGACGTTATCTGGTCTTCCATGTCGATTACCGACGAGCGTAAGAAGGTGATCGATTTCACCGACAAATATTACAATACCCCCAGCCGGCTGATCGGCGCGAAGGACATGAAGCCGGGCGCCAGCGCTGATGATGTCAAGGGCAAGACTATCGGCATCCAGGTGTCGACCATTCAGTCCGAATATTATAAAAAGTATTTTGCCAAGGTGGCCTCGGAAAAGACCTATCAAACGCTTGATGAAGCGTTTCAGGACTTGGCAGCAGGACGGATCGATTATGTCTTCGGCGATTCCATCGTGCTCGACACTTTCGTCAAGAGTGATGCTGGCAAGGATTGCTGCGCCAATATGGGCGATGTCGCCGCTGATGCCGCCGTGCTTGGTTCAGGCGTGGGTGGTGGTTTGCGCAAGGACGATACCGCTTTGAAGGCAAAGCTGAATGCGGCACTGGCCGCTGTTCGGGCCAGCGGTAAATATGATGAGATCACCAAGAAATATTTCGATTTCAACATCTATGGTAAGTAAACGGTAACTTACGTAAATGGCAGTGTCTCCCGGCATATTCGATCTGCTTTCGCCCTATCCACCTGGATGGGGAGGAACGCTGCTATGGGGTGCCGGGGCGACGCTTGCCATTTCGGCAGGTGCTTTTCTAATAGGGTTGGTGATTGGGATTGGCGGCGCTTTGGGCAAGCTGTCTGGCAACCGCCTGCTGCTCGGATTGCTCGATGTCTATACGACAGCGGTGCGCGCAGTGCCGGAACTGATCCTGATTGTCGGTCTTTATTATGCAGGCACCGATGGGCTTAACCGACTATTGCAGGCATTCGGCATGCCAGTGGTCGAGGTCAATGGGTTGATTGCCGCGATTGCGGTTCTCGGTGTCGTCCAGGGTGCTTACATGACCGAAGTGCTCAGGGGGGCTATCCTGGCTATCCCGATTGGTCAAAGTGAGGCGGCAAAAGCCTTCGGCATGTCGCCGTTCCTGCGGTTTCACAGGGTCACCTTGCCAGCGCTGCTGCCCAACGCCCTGCCCGGCCTTGCCAATTTGTGGATGGCTGTCACCAAGGATAGCGCGCTGGTTGCCGTCGTCGGCTATCAGGAACTGGCGCTGGCGACCCGGCTGGCGGGGGCGAGCACCAAGCATTATTTCCTGTTTTTCCTGGCTGCCGCCCTGCTCTACCTCGCCATCACTCTTGTTTCCAACCTGTTCTTCAAGCTGATCGAGCGCCGGGTGCGGCGCGGTCAGCCGCTGCTGTCCTAGGAGATGTGATGGATTTCTCCTGGATAGGCAATTACTGGCCGTTGCTGCTGACCGGAGCATGGCAAACCCTCGCATTGCTGGTGATTTCTGTCGTTCTCGGATTTGTATTGGCCATTGGCCTCGCTTTCGCTCAGGTCAGCGGTGGACCGGTGACGCGGGTCCTTGCGCGCGGCTATTCGACGTTTTTTCGTGGCACGCCGCTATTGATCCAGCTCTGGTTGCTTTATTACGGCGTCGGATCATTGCTGCCGATGATCCCCGGCATTCGTCAAAGTTTGATCTGGCCGCTGTTGCGGGAAGGATTTTTCTTTGCGGCGGTCAGTTTCACGCTCAATTACGCGGCCTATGAGGCCGAAGTTTTGCGCGGAGCCTTGCTAGCCGTGCCTAAGGGCGAACTTGAGGCGGGCCGTGCTTTCGGCATGGGTCGCTTCACACTCATTCGGCGGGTCTGGCTGCCGCGTGCCATCCGCATCGCCCTTCCCACCATCGCCGGGGAAGTGGTCATGCAGCTGAAGGCCACTCCCCTCGCCTTCACCGTGACGGTCATGGATCTCTATGCGGTCGCCTACAAGGTGCGACAGGATACGCTGCTTGTCTATGAGCCGCTGATCGTCGTTACCCTCTTCTATCTCGCCCTCACTGCGATTATTGCCCGTTGCTTCCGGGTGGTCGAGACGCAGGTTCCAATCCGGCGATAACCAACAGGACTATATGTATGACAAAGGTTCGTATTCTCGATGGCGGCATGAGCCGTGAACTTCTTCGGCTCGGTGCGGAGTTGAAGCAGCCGGAATGGTCGGCGCTGGCCCTGATCAATGCTCCTGAAATCGTTCGCCAGGTGCATGCGGAATTCATTGCGGCGGGTGCCGATGTTGTGACGACCAACTCTTATGCATTGGTGCCGTTTCACATCGGCGAAGAGCGTTTCCAGAGTGAAGGCCCATCGCTGATTGCTCTGTCGGGTGAGTTGGCGCGGCAGGCGGCGGATGCTTCAGGTCGAAAGGTGCTTGTAGCCGGGTCTTTGCCACCGATCTTCGGTTCCTATGAGCCGCAGAATTTCGATCCATCGACGGTTGATGCCTATCTGGATGTGCTGGTTGCCAACCTTGCGCCCTTCGTCGATGTGTGGCTTGGTGAAACGCTCAGTCTGATTGCCGAAGGCGAAGCCGTTCAAAAAGCGGTTGCCGCAACAGGCAAGCCCTTCTGGATTTCTTTTACGCTTGCTGATGAAGCGGGACAGGATATTGGCGGCTCACCGAAGCTTCGCTCCGGCGAATTGGTCCAGGATGCCGCGCTTTGGGCGGCGGACTCTGGCGCATCGGCGCTGTTGTTTAATTGCAGCAAGCCGGAAGTGATGAAGGCGGCGGTGGATGTGGCGGCAGCGACATTCAGGCAAAAAGGTGTTTCCCTGGACATTGGTGTCTATGCCAATGCTTTTGAAGGTGAGCAGGGTGAGGCCGCAGCAAATGAGGGACTGCATGAGACCCGCGCTGACCTGACTGATGATGCCTATTGCCGCTTTGCCTGCGATTGGGCTGACGCGGGTGCAACGATGATTGGCGGTTGTTGCGGCATTGGCGCGGCGCATATACACCAATTGTCCAAGGCACTTTCCGCTTAGTCTGCGCTTCTAAGCACCAGAACGCGTCTTGCGCATGATCCAGAGAAAGGCAAGGCATCCGGCAAGACCTGTGACGATGCCAATCGGCATGTCCTCCGGTGCAACGGCCAGTCTTGCCACGAGATCGGCGAGGATCAGCACCAATGCGCCCGTCAGCGCCGAGAGCGGCAGGACACGGACATTGTCTGATCCCGCCAGTGCGCGCACCATATGGGGAACCATCAGGCCGACAAAGCCGATGGCACCTGAAAATGCGACCATTGTCCCGGTGATGAGTGCAGAGATCACAAATAACATCATGCGAAACCGGGCGACAGGCACGCCCAGGGTTGCCGCCGTCTCATCGCCCATCGCCAAGGCATTCAGCAAACGCGCATTGGGTAGGAGATAACAAAGTCCGGCGGCAAGCACAGCGGCGGGGTAAATCAGGTGCTGCCATTGGGCAAGGCCAAGCCCACCGAGCATCCAGAAGGTTACGGTTTGGGTGGCGCGGGGATCTCCGAGAAAGACCAGGAGGTTGCCGAGCCCGGTAAAGAAAAATCCAACAATCACGCCCGACAGCACCAGCCGGTCAGCCTGAAGGCTGCGGGTCAATCCCGCCACCAGTCCCACCGTGGCGGTGGCCAGTAGTGCCCCGCCAAATGCGAAAAGCGGCACGGTCAGCAGTCCGAAGACCATGCCGGTATGCAGCAAAGCGAGGATTGCACCAAAGGCGGCGCCGGAGGAGACGCCGAGCAGATGCGGATCGGCGAGTGGATTTCGGGTCGCTGGTTGCAGGACCGCCCCGGTTAGCGCCAACCCAGCCCCGACAAGTCCACCGAGTAGCACGCGTGGAAATCGAACATCCCAGACGATGCTCACTCGCCCCGCTGGCCAATCCACCGTAAAACTGCCCGGGACCAGGTGATTGGCGAGGATCTTCCAGACGGTGGCAACAGGAATGGGAGCCGCACCCAGTGAAATACCGGCGCTTACGACGACGATGATCGTCAGAACCAGCAGGATCGGCACAGATAAGCGTTTAATGAAAGTCAAGACTTACAGACTTTGCGGATGAAAGGCTTGGGCCAGCCGGGCGATGGCATCGATATTACGCGGTCCCGGAGTTGCCTCGACATAGTCAAGCACAACGAAACGATCATTTTTCACGGCGTCGATATTCTGGAAGGCCGGGTTATGCTTCATGTAATCGATCTTCTGTTGAGCGGTCACTTCGCCATAGTTGACGATGATGATCACCTGCGGATTCCGCTCGATCACCGGTTCCCAGGACACTTCCGTCCAGCTTTTCTGCACGTCATCCATGATATTGACGCCGCCAGCGGCCTCGATCATTGCGGTGGGAATACCGAAGCGACCGGATGTGAACGGCTTCTGTTCACCGGAATCATAGACAAAAACGGTTGCAGCCTTGTCTGTTGGACTGATTTTGGCCTGGATTTTTGCCAATTGCTGGCGATAGCCTGCAACCAATGCCTCTGCCCTGTCTTCGACCCGGAATATCCGGCCCAAGTTGATGAGGTCGATGAACATATCGTCCATCGTTGGCTTGGCCTTGGCCATGATGTGAATGCAGCTTTCCGTCAGTTCATAGACCTTGATGCCCAATGGGCTGAGGGTGTCCGGTGTCACCTCGCCTCCGACCTTCATGCCATAGTTCCAGCCGGCGAAATAGAAATCCGCATTGGCATTGAGCAGGACTTCCTTGCTCGGATATTTCGGCGACAGTTCCGGCAGTTGGCTGACACCCTCGCGCAGCTTTTCGTCCAGTGTCTTCCAGCCGGAAACCCCGGTATAGCCGACCATATGATCCTGCAATTTCAGCGCCAGCATCATTTCGGTCAGGTTGACGTCATTGGAGACGGCGCGTTGCGGGGCTGTATCAAAGGTAACCTGACGGTTACAGCTCTTGACGGTAACGGGTTCTGCTGTGGCTGCGGTGAGGCTGACTGCGGCAAGAAAGGTTGAGAGTGTGAAAATGAGAAGAGCGTTTTTCATGTATGGTCCAATGGGTTGCGGATCAGGCACTGAGCGCGAAGGAAAAATTGCGGGTGGCGCCGCCATCCAGGCTGTGGACATGAGTTTGAACGGTGAAGGCCGCGGACAGATGCTCAGCGGTCAGGACATCGCGCGGACAGCCCTCGGCAATCATCTGCCCGTCCTTCAGAATGATTGCTCTTGTGGCAAAGCCTGCGGCAAGATTGATGTCATGCAGCGTGGTGACGATGGTAATGCCGAGACCGCGCAGCAGATCGAGAATTTCCAACTGGTTACGAATATCGAGATGGTTGGATGGCTCATCCAGAATGAGCAATTGCGGATCTTGCGCCAGCGCCCTGGCGACGAGAACGCGTTGCTTTTCGCCGCCTGACAAAGTTGCAAAATCACGTCGCGCCAGATCGGTGACATGGAGGTGATCCATGGCATGCAGCGCTCTGGCTTTGTCGTCTCCGGTGCTCTGCGACCTTTTCCAGGCGCTTTTCTGCCAGGGAATTCGGCCCATCATGACGATATCTTCGACGGTAAAAGGGAAATCTGCCGGCATTTCCTGGACTACGACGGCGATCCGGCGGGCGACCGTCCGCGGATCGATTGTCCATACATCCTGCCCGTCCAGTAGCACCCTGCCCTCACTGGGGCGCACGGCACGATAAAGGCAGCGCAGCAGCGATGTCTTGCCAGCGCCATTCGGGCCGATAATGGCCAGACGCTCACCGGCGGCGAGGGTAAAATCCACGTTTTTTATCAGGGATCGCGCGCCAGTTGGCCCATAGCTGAGCCCCCTCACCTCAAGCGAGGCACCATGACCGTCACAGCTCATGCATGAGCCTGCATCGGTTGACCGGACATCAGGCGTGCCGCGCCTCGGGCCGGATCGTCTGAACAAGGTACGGATGGCCACGCCTCTCGGCGGACCTGAAGTCTTATCGCTGCCATCGGAACACCCCGTCCGTTGCGGTTGAACATCTAAATGGCAGGTCTCCTGGCTTGCGGGTCGCTGTTGGCCTGCGCCTTCCCGGCTTGTCGCCAGTGGCATCGTGCAGGCCCACTCGCCGCTCACAGTTGCGGGGGCAGCCACGGTTTCGGTCCCTTTTGGGTAAGCCTCACCGTATTCCCTTTTCAGCCGCAGCCTTCTTTGCAAGGCCACAGCACCATTTGGATTTATCACTGACATGGGTTGCGGTTCCGCACAAGTCCGTTTTCAAACTATATCGATAATATAGTTTTGTTATAACGTTACGTAAAATGGGTCAAGCTAAAGAGCGTGGATTTGTTCGGTTGGCTTGGTGCCAAGCCGAACAAATCTGGACAAGCTTTACGTGTTAAGGACGCAGACCGTTGAAAGTAACCTTGGATATGCCTTCTTACTTACGGCCACCCATTTCAACGATTGGCGGTTCGGCGTCGGCGGGCAAGGGGCTTTGATAGGGCTGGCCCTTGCGACGGGCGACGAGATCGGCAAGGGCCGCTTCGCGTAACTGTTCGCTTTCGAAGGCGGCGCGGCCCGTGGCGGCCATGACCTTTGCCGCAGCCACCATGCCCTTGTGAGCCAGCGGACTTTTCCCCTGCGTCACCAATTGCCAGGTGTGGAACGGTGTGCCGATGGCGCAGGTCGGCCCATCGGCCTGCACGGTCGGCACCACCCAACTGACATCGCCGACATCGGTTGACCCGGTCAGCAGCGGCGTGCGGTCATGGGCGGGCAAAATGAAATCGGCAAGTGGGATATCGCGCTCCGGCAGGCCTTCAAAACGCCAGGGCGCGGACTTTTCTTCCGGCGTCAAGACGGCGCGGATTGTTTCGGCGAAAGCCCGGTCCGCCGCATCGAAAGGCGGTGGGCCGAGTTCTTCCCAAGCCTCCTGCATGGCCGCCATTAGCGGACCATTGGTCAGCACGTTGGAAACGGCGCTGATTACCTGTGTTTCCAGCCGGGTTTCGGTCATCATTGCCGCACCCTCGCCAATTTTCTTCACCCGTTCCACGAGGGTCTTCATGCCTTGTAGTTCAGGGGCACGGATCAGATAGCGAACCTTGGCATAGGCCTGGACGACATTGGGTGAAATACCGCCCGCATCGAGAATAGCGGCGTGTACGCGGCAATCGGATGGCATATGTTCGCGCATATAATTGACGCCGACACTCATCAGTTCCACCGCATCGAGAGCGCTACGACCCAGATCGGGGTTTGATCCGGCATGGGCCGCCCTCCCCCTGAAAGTGAAATCGACACGGGAATTGGCAAGCGAGGTGGTGCGCTGCACGCCCGCGAAGGAGTTTGGATGCCAACTGATGGCGATATCGACGCCTTCAAAGGCCCCTGCCCTGACCATGAAGGCCTTGGCGGCTCCACCCTCTTCGGCCGGGCAACCATAATAGCGCACACGTCCGGGCAAGCCTTTTTCTTTCAGCCAGTCTTTCAGGGAAGCGGCGGCCAGGAGAGCCGCGGAGCCGAGTAGGTTGTGGCCGCAGCCATGGCCGTTGCCGCCTGCGGCAATCGGCTTATGTTCAGCGACGCCCGCTTCCTGGCTGAGCCCGGACAGAGCATCATATTCGCCGAGAAACGCTATGATGGGACCGCCCTCCCCTGCTTCGCCCATCACGGCTGTTGGGATTCCGGCCAATTTTTCGCTGACGCGAAATCCCTCCGCCTTCAGCATGGCGACATGCTCGGCAACGGACGATTCTTCCATATAGCAGGTTTCCGGCATGCCCCAGATCCGGTCGCTCAAGGCGATAAAGTCAGGCGTCTTGGTATCGACAATCGACCAAAGCGCGGCGGATGTATTGGGGGAAACGGTCATGGGGCACCTTTGACAATAAACACCCGCCAACCATAAAAGCTTGGCGCTCAGAGCGGCAAGCTTTTATGCAGTTGCTCTCCCAGGAAATGTGATTATGTGATGGAAACTTGCAGCGCCGTTTTTCTGCTTCAGGATAGCGGTTCTGTGCGTGTGTCTGCCGCACGGGCCTTGGCTGCCTGGAGAATGTCGCGGGTTTCGCGCGCCTTGGCAACCGCTTCTGAAAGCGCCCGGTTTGGAACAGCGCCAGGATCTTCCTGGCCGTCGCTAAGCTGGCTCTCCTTTTCGAGACTACGGATCAAATCCTTGAAGGCCTCAGGTCCTTGCAGGCTTGCTGTCAGGAGTGAAATCAGCAATTCGCGGTGGGCGTTGATACGCCCCCGCATGGTTTCCGGCGTTGCGTCCGTCATGAATGCAGGCTCCGAGCCGGCTTGGTCCGCGCCGGAGTACGGCGATGGGTGACCGCATTATAAAGAGCGGCATATTGTTCGGCGCTGCGCTCCCAGCTGTAATGCGCCCGCATGGCCTGAAGCTGCAACCGCCGCCAATGGCGGGGTACGGCATAGGCGTCCAACGCCCGGCGAAGCGCGTGGCGCAGGCCGTCGGTGGTGATCTGGTCGAACTGGAAACCGGTCGCTGCCTTGGCAGACATTGCTGCGTCATTGGCATCGATAATGGTTTCCGCCAGCCCACCAGTGCGTGACACCACCGGCACGCAGCCGTAGCGCAGGGCATAAAGCTGGGTTAGGCCGCAGGGTTCGAAGCGCGATGGCTGAATGATGGAATCGGCACCACCGTGAATGCGATGGGCGGTTTCCTCGTCATAGCCGATCTTGACGGCCATACGGCCCGGAAAGCGCTGTGCAGTCTCGATCAGCGCCTGTTCCAGCGCGCGATCCCCCTGCCCCAGCACGATCAGCTTACCGCCGCCATCGATGATCTCGCTGGCGGCTTCCGCCAGCATATCCATGCCTTTTTGCCAGGTAATACGGGTAATGGCGGCAAACAGTGGACCATCATCATTGTCCAGGCCGAACTGGTTTTGTAAGTCCACCTTGTTCAACCGTTTGAGTCCGATGGTTTTCTGATCAAAGCGGGAGAACAGATGCGGATCGGTGGCCGGGTTCCAGATTTCCGGATCGATCCCGTTGACGATGCCTCGCAGCTTGTCCTTGCGCTGCTTGAGAACGCCTTCAAGCCCCATGCCAAAGCGTGGCGAAAGGATTTCACGGGCATAAGTCGGGCTGACGGCGGTGATCATGCTCGACGTCATCAGACCACCCTTCAGGTAGCTGATATCACCATAATATTCCATGCAATCCGTCGACATCACGGTTGGCGGCAGTCCGATGGAGGGCAGCAGGGCAGCATTGAACTGGCCCTGGAAGGCCAGATTGTGAATGGTCAAGACCACAGGCGTCGTGCAATCCATGTGCCGCAAATAGACGGAGGTCAGAGCGGTTTGCCAGTCATGAGTGTGAACGACATCGGGAACCCAGCCCGGCAGGCTGCCAGCGGCAATTTCGGCGGCGGCCAGAGACAGGACCGCAAATCGCTTCCAATTGTCGGCATGGTCAAGGCCGTTCTCGTCCACATAAGGGCCACCCGGCCGGTCGAACAATTGTGGGGCATCGAGTATGAAAAGGTCGAGACCATGAATGCTTGCGGCATAGAGCGCGGCGGATTCGCCAAGAAGGTCTTCGAAAACCAATAGCGGCGGTTGGTCCCGGATCAATCTGCGGACATTGCTATAGCCTGGAATCAACGTCCGGGTGGCTACACCAAAATTGGCGAGCGCCTTTGGAAGAGCGCCCGTGACATCGCCGAGACCGCCAGTTTTAACGAGTGGAAAAATTTCCGAGGTGACGGAGAGCGATCGCAGACTCTGATCGATGACATTGCCTTTCTGCATGCGTTGCGGAAGGCAGCGGATTCCAGCCGCAGCGGTCGCCATGTCCTGCCGGTCTGAAAAAACAGGTGCCATCAGATTATCTTTCGCTTGCGTTTCGTCGCTGCGGCAGGCTTTGGATCTTGGGGCGCATCGGCCATCTCAGCTTCTGGGCTTTGTCTGGTCTTGGCGGCCTGAGCCTTGGTCGTTGGAGCCTTAGCAGTTTGCGTTTTGGCGGCCTGGCTCGCGCGCTTGAGCGCGCCTTCCTTGGCCTTTTGCGCAGATTGCGAAAGTTCGTAAAATTCGCGATGGGCCTGTTGCCAATGGGCATCGTCCTTGCCGTGTGGCTTGCCCTCTTCTTCCCAAAGGCTATAGGCTCGCTTTTCGATCCACTCTTTGTCGGACGGCTTCATCGTTTATCTCCCATTGACCACCCCTCTAACGTGAAATCGGCCGTTTCTGTTCCGCGAACGGCGGTCATTTAGTGAAATTTTCATCGCTGACTTACGGATAGGCAGAAGGGCATAGAGATGCGGTCCATCAACGCCCTTGGCAGACAAGGAATTATCGCTTTTTCAGGAACAATAACCCTTGCCCGTCTGTTTTCGATCCGAGCGTCACACACGAAGAGAAGACAGTGGGACAAAGGAGAAGACAATGGAATTGATTGGCACCTTGGTGCATCCTGAAAAGGGCGGACGGTCTGGATACAATGTCGAGTTTGTTTCCGACAGTGGAGATGTGGTCTCCGTACAACTGAAACAAAGCGAAGGACGGTCTCTGACACGCGAAAATGCGCCGGAAGCAGCCAGGTCGCTGCTGGAGGAAATCAGCACGAAAGAGGTTGTTGAAGGGGGCACACGCCACGCCGATCAAGCTCGGTTGGATGAAAGCGACCGTGATCTCAACGATGCGCTGGAAGATACCTTTCCTGCCAGTGATCCAGTGTCAATGGCAACGTCCAGCACGATTGGTGGGACGGGAAATAACGACAACTGATCATCGCATGATGGCGGTTGGCCAAAAGTTGACAGGTTGACATCTGTCAACGCCGACTGAGGGGCCGACTGAGGGCTTGTGCGCGCAAAGGTATGTGCGTCACTCGCGGGTCAGCAAAAAGAAGAATGGCCTGTCGAAATCACGATGCTCCATCAGTCCGAGACAGCGGCGGTCATCGATACGGCGAAAATGGTCAATGATCGGCTTTTCGTCATAGATCATCGCTGCACTGACAGTGCCGCCCAGTGCGACGGGCCTTAGTCTTGCTTTTGGCCGGCCCGAGGCAAAAAACCGCCCTAGGTTACGGACTGCCACCCTTCCCACGACGTTGTTGAACAGTCTAGGTGATGCCAGCAAAAGCCGCAGTGGAATGAAGAACGGGTTTAACGGATAGAAACCGAAACGGTCGCGCATGATAAGCGGATGACCTTCGTCGGCGGAGACAAAATTCTTGCCGTGCCAACCGAAAGGCGGCATCAGGCCATCTATAGGATGATTTGTCGCTAACTCCTGCCCGACCCACATGCCGATCATGTCATCGACTTCAAGGGCAGGCAGTTGGAGAAACCTGGCAATTGCTTCTTCGCCCGTTGTGCCATGCTGTTGCCATTGGGTCAGCCAGTCCGTATCTGCAAAAGCCTGTGTGGTCACGGCAATGTGTTCCCGCTTTCTAGAGTTTCCGGTCCGGCGCATTGCATGACGTTTTCCCTTGCCTCATGAGACTCCTGTCCGGGTGATGGTTCTGGACTTTTTGCTTGTTGCGCTTTCTATGCGGCAATTATGCGTTGCTGCTATCAACATCACTTCACGGCATTTGTTCCTCTTGGGGCTGTCACGCTGCGTTGAACCTGGGTGAGGTATTGTGTTTGCGAATAGTTCAAGCCTTTGATCCCTTTGATACGCCTTCAGAAAACGAGCCGGATGTATGACCGGATTTGTTTGAAACGCTGAAAAGTGATTGCAGGTGTGCACCAGTGGGGTTTGCATCGTGGATATGAATGGCCTACTCCCTAAGGCGTGAAATAGTTGACATATGACAAATGCCAAGAGGCGCCATTGCCCTCGCATTGTCAGTGAAGAATGGACGAGCGGCGATTATGACGCGGTTTTTACCCGATAAATTCACCCTGATGCTTGTGTGTACAGTGGCTCTAGCTTCGGTCTTGCCGATCAGCGGGCAGCCGGCCGTTTATTTCGGCTGGGCAACGAAAGTTGCGATTGCGGCGCTGTTTTTTCTGCATGGCGCCCGCCTGTCGCGCGATGTTGTGATTGCCGGGATGCTGCATTGGCGACTGCATCTGTCGATCCTGGCCGTGACATTCGTGATCTTTCCTTTGCTCGGCCTCGGGCTGGGGTTTTTCGTGCAGGGCTTCCTGCCGTCCTCGCTTTATCTTGGCATTCTTTATATCTGTGTCCTGCCATCGACCGTCCAATCGTCGATTGCCTTTACCTCCATGGCAGGCGGCAATGTGCCAGCGGCGATCTGTTCAGCCTCGGCCTCTAATATTTTCGGGATGATCCTCACCCCCCTGCTCTGCGGGCTTCTGCTATCGGCCGGTGGCCATGGGGGGATTTCGCTCGATGCGGTCTTGCAAATCTTCGTGCAATTGCTGCTTCCGTTCATTGTGGGGCAGTTGCTGCAACCCTTTATCGGCAATTGGGTCAGGGCGCGCAAATCCTTGCTGTCGCCAATTGATCGCGGCTCGATCCTGATGGTGGTTTATGCCGCCTTCAGCGAGGCGGTCATCGAGGGGATCTGGAAGCATTTCTCGCTGGCCGATATCGGCGCGGTCGTGGTGGTCGATATCGTCTTGCTGGCATTGGCGCTAATCATCACCACCTTTGGTAGCCGGTTGCTCGGTTTTTCCAAGGAGGATGAAATTGCCATCACCTTTTGTGGCTCAAAGAAAAGCCTGGCCTCCGGCGTGCCGATGGCCAGCGCGATTTTTGCCGGGCAAAGCATTGGCGCCATCGTCATGCCGCTGATGCTGTTTCATCAGATCCAGCTGATGGCTTGCGCGGTGATTGCCCAGAAATATGCGGAAAAGCGCAAGCTGAAGGAAGCCGAAGTGGTAGTTGCTTCGGCCTGACGCCCTTCTAATCAAGGCGAGGATGCTCGTGAATCCTCGCCTTGAAAGCACAATCAGGAAAAGGCAATCTGAGCTTTCATCGCCTTGCTCCGGTCGGATGCGATTGTGAAGGCTGAAAGCGCGTCTTCCAAAGGCACGGTGTGGGTAATCAGCGGCTTGACGTCGATCAGCCCTTTGCGCATCAGCTCCACCCCGACCGCAAATTCACTGTGGAAACGGAAGGAGCCGCGCAGGTCAAGCTCTTTGGCGGTAATGGCCATCATCGGCAGCGTCATGTCGCCGCCAAGGCCCAGCTGCATGATGACACCGCGTGGGCGCATGGCGGAAATTCCGCCAGCCAGTGCCGAGGCGACGCCGGTGCATTCGTAGAGCACGTCGAATGTGCCTTTCCCCACAGCGTATTCTGCAAGGCCGTCCGGCTGGGTTGCGGTGTTGATCACCCGGTCAGCGCCCGCCGCCTTGGCCAATGCTAGCGTGAAGTCCGAGAGATCGGTGGCAACGATTTCTTTCGCTCCGGCTCTGCGAGCGGCAATGATCGACAAAACGCCAATCGGGCCGCAACCGGTGACCAGAACCCGCTTGCCGAGCATTTCGCCTGCCCGCCGCGTTGCATGCAACGTCACGGCCAGCGGTTCGGCCATCGCCGCCTCCCCCGCGCTCAGTCCATCCGCGACCACGCATTGGCTGGCATCGGCGACAAGGCTTTGCCGGAACGCACCCTGGATATGGGGGAAGGGCATGGCGCTGCCGTAAAACCGCATATTGATGCATTGATTGTGCAGGCCTTCCTGGCAATAGGCGCAGGTGTGGCACGGGCGCGACGGTGAGACGGCGACGAGCTGGCCGATGCCTAGTCCTGTGACCCCCTCCCCCAATGTCTCGACATAGGCCGAGACTTCATGACCAAGGATCATCGGTTGCTTTAGCCTGACCGCACCAAAACCGCCGTGATTGTAATAGTGCAGGTCACTGCCGCAAATGCCGCCGGTGGCAAGCCGCAGTTTTACCTCGCCGTGACCGGGCTCGACCTCGTCCACCTCTTCGATGCGAACGTCTTTTGCCGCATGGGCAACAATGGCTTTCATGGATTTATCCTCATAGAACCGGAGTTGGCAGAGCCGAGCCAGCGAAATGTGCGGTCAGATTATCGCGGACCAACTGGCCCATGGCCTGGCGGGTCTCAATCGTGCCAGAGGCATGGTGGGGTTGGAGCAGGACGTTGTCCAGCGCCAGGAAACGTGGGTTTAGCTTGGGCTCACCTTCAAACACATCCAGCGCGGCGGAGCCCAGCCGTCCTGCTTCGAGTGCTTCCAGCAAGGCGGCTTCATCGATATTCGAGGCGCGGGATATGTTGATCAGCATACCCTCCGGCCCTAACGCCTCGATCACATCGCATCCGACGATATGTCGTGTATCGGCGGATGCGGCCAACGTAACGAACAGGAAGTCCGAGTTTTTCGCCAGGTCCACCGGATCGGCGACAAATGTCATGCCCTCGGCATAAGGCTTGGCTGCGACATCGCTGTAGGAAATTTGCATATCGAAGCCTTTGAGGCGCTTGGCCACCTCAAAGCCGATGCGGCCAAGGCCCAGCACCCCTGCCCGCCTGCCCCAGACCCGACGCTTCAGTGGATAAAGGCCCTTTGCAGCCCAACTGCCATCCTTCACCCAGGTCTCGGCGCCGATCATGCCGCGCGATTGGCACAGCATCATTGCGATGCCGAGGTCGGCGACGTCATTGGTCAACACATCGGGCGTATTGGTGACGCGGATGCCGCGGTCACGGCAGGCGGCGAGATCGACAGCGTCATAGCCGACCCCGTAGACCGAGATGATTTCCAACTTCGGGCAGGCGTCTATCATGGCGCGGTCAGCACCGAGTTCGCCCCTTGTGGCAATGCCTTGAATGCTTGGTCCGACGTGAGCAACGAAGGCGTTCTTGTCGGCTGCGTCAAAATAGCGGTGCACGGTGAACTGGTCGTTCAAAGGGCCTTCATCCCAGGCGGGATAGGGTCCGACCTGCAAAATCTCCGGCTTTGCCACTTTCTTTTCCTCTCCTTGATGAACCTGTTCTAAAAAACTTGACAGGAAATGTTATCGATAACATAAACAGGTTCAACAAATGTTGTCGAGATAAAAGTGGAGGATGCCATGTCGCTTGGTCTTTTCGATCTGACGGGACGCCGCGCGCTGGTGACGGGGTCTTCGCAAGGCATTGGCTTTGCCTTGGCGCAAGGTTTGCGGGCGGCAGGCGCGACCGTGATCGTCAACGGACGCGATGAAGCTAAGCTTGCCGCCGCCGCCGCCCGGATCGGCGACGGCTGTGATATTCTGGCTTTCGACGTCACCGATCATCAGGCATCGCGTGATGCTGTTGATGGTTTTGAGGCCACCAAAGGGCCGATCGACATTCTCGTCAACAATGCCGGAATGCAGTTTCGCGGCCCTCTGGAGGAGTTTCCGGCAGACGCTTTCGAGCGGCTGTTGCGCACCAATATTTCCAGCGTCTTCAATGTCGGCCAAGCGGCGGCTCGCCATATGATCAAGCGCGGCGCTGGCAAGATCATCAATATCGCCAGTGTGCAGACGGCGCTGGCCCGACCTTCGATTGCTCCCTACACGGCCACCAAAGGCGCGGTCGGCAATCTTACCAAGGGCATGGCGACCGACTGGGCAAAATATGGGCTGCAATGCAATGCTATTGCGCCCGGCTATTTCGATACGCCGCTAAATGCAGCACTGGTTGCCGATCCTGATTTCTCGACTTGGCTGGAAAAACGTACGCCTGCCGGGCGCTGGGGCAAGGTTGAGGAACTGGTGGGTGCCTGCATCTTCCTGGCGTCTGGAGCCTCGTCCTTTGTCAACGGTCATGTTCTGTATGTCGATGGCGGCATCACGGCCTCGCTCTAGGAGCGGGGCGATGACAAAACTTGTCCTCATGGGCGTGTCCGGTTGCGGAAAATCTTCCGTTGGCGCCGCATTGGCGACAAGGCTTGGCGCGGTCTATATCGACGGCGACGATCTGCATCCGCCGCAAAATATCGCCCGGATGCAGGCGGGCATTCCGCTTGGTGACGAGGATCGCTGGGCATGGCTGGATGCGGTCGGAACACGCCTTGCCGGGGGACAAGGCGTGACCATTATCGGGTGTTCGGCGTTGAAGCGGGCGTACCGCGACAGGATCAGGGAAAAGGCTTGTGGTTCTGTGCGTTTCATCCATCTGGCTGGCAGCCATGCCGTGATTGCCAGACGTGTCGCTGAGCGACCAGGGCATTTCATGCCCGCTTCGCTGCTCGACAGCCAATTTGCAGCGCTTGAACCGCCGGGGGCCGATGAACAGGCGGTGACCGTCGATATCGATCAGCCGCTTGACAGTCTGGTCGCGGCGATTGTTTCGGCCATAGGGGAGGAGTGATCATGACCAACACAGTGGCGCTGATCGGCGCGGGCGCCATGGGTGGCGCAATCGGCAGAAGGCTGGTTGAAACCGGCAACCAACTGACTGTCTTTGACCTCAATGCTGAAAAGGTGGCGGAGTTGACCGCGCTTGGCGCGACGTCTGCAAAGACAGCGGCGGAAGCTGCATCTCGCTCCGACTATGTTATTCTCAGCCTCAATGCGCCGCACATCATTCGGGCCGCCGTGTTCGGCAAGGACGGAGTGGCCGAAGGCGCAAAGCCCGGGACGTTGATTATCGACATGTCCTCCATCGACCCGGAGGCAACCCGGCAATTGGCCGGGGATGCGGCGCAAATGGGTTTGCGCTGGGTCGATAGCCCGCTTTCAGGCGGGGCACCCAAGGCGGCGATTGGTGAATTGACGTTGATGGCTGGCGGGACAGAGCAGGACGTGGCCGATGCCCATCAGGTTTTGCAGCACATCGCATCCAACTATACGCATATGGGTCCGGTGGGTGCCGGCCAAACCACCAAGCTGATCAACCAGGTGCTGTGTGGCTTAAATTTTCTGGCTGTGGCCGAGGCAACGCAGTTGGCGCTGGATGCTGGGGTTGATGCCGCGAAAATCCCGCAGGCATTGAAGGGCGGTCGGGCTGATAGCGCCATCCTCCAGGAATATATGCCGCGTTATGTCACTAAGGATTATCGCCGCACGGGCCGGATCGACAATATGGTCAAGGACCTGAACGGCGCGCAGGATTTGGCGCGACGAACCAATACGGCGATGCCGCTGACGGCAGTCTGTGCCGAAGTGCATCGGATGCTGACAGCGGCGGGCCTGGGTGGAGAAGATCAGGCTATGTTGATGGAATTTTTCACCGGAGCAAAAAGGGAGATCTCCTGATGATCACACGTTACGCCTTGTTTGAAGGTACGGTAAAGCCGGGGCAGACGGAGGCATTCCGCGCTGCTGTTCTCGAAACCATCTTGCCGAAATGGAAGCAGTTTCCGAAGGCGATTGACGTCAGAGTGTCGTTTGCCGAGGCCCGTGATGATGGCGCACCGGAATTTCCGATGATCCTGGCGATCAACTACCCGGATCTGGAGGCGGTCGAGGCGGCGCTGGCCAGCCCGGTTCGCGCCGAAGCTCGTGCGGCAACAGAAGCGGTGCTCTCGCAGTTTTTCGATGGACGCATCCACCATCACGTCACGCTTGCCAACGAATTTGCGCTCTGACGCGGCGCTCGTCGGGTCCCCTCCCCTGTTTGGGGTGGGTTTGCCGATGGGAAAAGCTTTTAGCTGGCTTTTACGCACCTTATAAACGCAGTGTAACGCGCTGATAACCATAACGGGGGCCATTGGGTGACTGATTTCCGCAAACCGCCAACCATGGCCGATATTGCCCGCGTCACGGGTGTGTCGCCGATGACGGTGTCGCGGGCCTTCAAGACCGATAGTCTGATCAGCAAGGAAACCCGCGATGCCATTCTGCAAGCGGCAGAAGATCTTGGCTATGTATTCGATTCCACTGCCTCCAATCTGAGATCGCAGCGCTCCGATTTTGTTGCGGTCACTATTCCATCGATCAATAATGCCAATTTCGCCGATACGGTCGGTGGTCTCTCGGAAACGCTTGCCACCCGGAAGATGCAAATCCTGCTTGGTTACACCAATTACGATATGCAAGAGGAAGAACGGCTGATCGAGCAATTGTTGCGTCGCAAGCCGCAGGCCATCGTCGTGACCGGCGGCAAGCATACGCCCCGCGCCCGCAAATTGCTGGCCAATGCCCATATTCCGGTGATCGAGACCTGGGATGTGCCGTCCGAGCCGATTGGCCACTATGTCGGCTTTTCCAATGCCGGTGCAGTTTGCGCCATGGTTGATCATTTCGTTGCTGTCGGTTATCGGCGACTGGCGTTCATTGGCGGGGATGTCGGTCGAGACACACGCGGTAGCGATCGCCGCAACGGGTTTATTGCCGCAATGACCCGACACGGGCTGGATGCATCCCGGTTGATCGCCGCCGGTCCGCCACCGATCTCGATGCGCGAAGGCGCGAATGCGATGACGCGGCTGCTGGAAACCCTGCCCGATACCGAAGCGGTGATTTGCGTATCTGACCTGTCGGCGTTCGGCGCTTTGACGGAATGTCAGCGGCGCGGCATCGCCGTGCCAGAGGGGATCGCCATTGCCGGGTTCGGCAATTATGAAATCGGCGCAATTTCCGTGCCGACGATTACCACCATCAATGCCTTTTCCCGCGACATCGGCGAAAAAGCAGCGCGGCTGATCCTGGATCTGCTGGACGGGCGGCCATTGGCCGGAAACATCACCATCACGCCTGAACTGATCCTGCGTGACAGCAGTCTATAATGGTAAAGCCATGCGCCGGTGAAGGCGCATGGCAGGGTTATCAGCTCATTTGCCCCAGATTTTCTTATAGGCATCCCGATAGCCATTGTCGGGATCGAAGCTGTTTTTCGGTCCGCCATCGAATTCGACATTGTCGGCTGTCACCACATGCAGCGGCGACATATAGCCGGACCATTTTTCGCCATTGAGGGCGCGGTTCAACTCATCCACCAATTGCCAGCCTTGCAGGTTCAAGGGTTCGGCCACCGTCACCTTCTGGTACTGGCCAGCGCGGATGCGCTGATAGGCGGATTCGGAACCATCCCCTGCAGCGACATTGATCGGTGCATCGGTTCCCCCCTTCCCTGCCGAGGCCAGCGATGGTCCCATGAAATCGAAGTAGAGGTCGTTGATGGCCAATGTATGGGTCCAGCTGTCGCCGTATTTCTGCAACAGCGAGGTGGTCAGCTGCGGCATGCGCTGCGAGGTTTCGGCAATCGGCGTATCGACATAGGCCAGAACCTTGCCGCCCAACCGCTCGATTTCGGCCTTCATCTTGTCAGCCTTGGCGATGGCGATAGCATAGGTGGAGTCGGTAAAGATGATGACGCCCGGCTTGCCCTTGGCATCGACATAGGCCCAGTTGGCAGCGGACTTGGAGACTTCCATAGCGTCCGTGCTGATATTGGCGAACAGGCCGTTCTTTTCGTCGGGGCCTATGGTGGGACCAGCGTGCCAGGCGACCAGCGGTATTTTGGCGGCCTTCGCCTGTTCCAGCGCCGGGGCCTGTTCTACTGCATCGAAACCGTCGATGATGATGGCATCAGGCTTCAAGGCCATGGCCTGACCGAAGGCGGCGGTACGCCCACCGATCGAGCCTGCGCCATCCAGCACTTTGACCTGCCAGCCGATGGCCTTGGCGGCTTCCTCGACACCATTGCTGACACCCAGAATGCCACCATTTTTCAGGTCACCAGCCAGAACAACAATGGTTTTTCCCGGCTGTGGTTTTGGGGCGCTTTTCGGTCCGTCCCAAGTCGTGACCTTGCTGGCATATTTATCGACCACGGCCTTGGCTTCAGCCATCGGATCGGCCCAGGCGTTGCCCGTCGTAAGCAGGATCAAGGCACCGGTTGCTTGCAGGATATGTCTGCGTTTCATGTCCATTCCTCCCTCTGGAAATTACTGAATTGGATGCTGTTATTGTTGTGTGGTTTGCGGCTTGGTGACGGGAGCCATGCGACCGGACAGGCTGCGCCGCCGTTGTGCGTAGCCAGCAATGCCGATGGCGACCAGCAGAGTGACGCCGTTAAACAATGGCTCGACATAGAAGGAGCCACCGATCTGCTGAATGCCCGCAATGCCGACGGCCAGAATAATCACGCCGATCATCGTACCCCAGACATTGACCCGACCGGGCTTGATGGTGGTGGAGCCAAGAAAAGCACCAACCAGAGCTGGGAGCAGATATTCCAAACCGACGCTGGCCTGGCCGATCCGCAGCTTGGAGGCGAGCAGCACGCCCGCCACCGCAGCGAGCGTGCCTGACGTGACAAAGGCACCGATAACGAAGCGGCGAACGGGAATGCCGTTCAGAGCGGCGGCCTTCGGATTGGCGCCGATGGCGTAGACATAGCGGCCAAGCGGTGTGTATTCGAGGACCAGCCACATGATCACCGCCAGCACCAGAACATAGAAGCCGGTAATCGGCAGGCCGAAAACCATGGTGCCGTTCAGGCTGTAAAAGCCCTGCGGCAACATGCCGACCACCTGTCGCCCGCCGGTATGCCACAGCGCGATGGCGTAAAGCACTGTGCCGGTGCCAAGTGTGGCAATGAAACTATCGATCTTGGCGACTTCGACCAGAAGGCCATTGAGAAAGCCAGTAAAGGCACCGAGTGCAATGACGATCAGCACGGCCACTGGCCAAGGCAGGCCGAACATGGTTTGCAGGCTGATGGCCAGCACGTGCCAGAGCACGATGCCATAGCCAATGGTGAGGTCGATCCGTCCCGCTGCCATGGGGATCATCGCCGCCAGTGACAGGATGGCAATGATCGTCTTGTCAGAGATGATTGAGCGCAGGTTCAGAACGGTCGGAAAGGTCTGTGGCAAAAGAATGGAAAACAACAGGATCAGCCCCACGGTCAATATGACGAGACCGTAAACTGGCAGCAGACGTTGGATTTTCTGCGCTGTGCTCATGCCGGAAAGCTCGGCTCGCGTCGGCTCCAGCGCGTTGGATTCGATGGATTGCATTGGTTCTCTCCCAGGTTCAGGCCGCGTCCGAGGCGGAGGCTGCGGCGATCACCGCTTCTGTTGTCAGGTCCGGCCCGCTCAACTCTCGCAGGATCTGGCCGCGAGAAAATACCAGCGCCCGCTGGCAGATATGGGCGATTTCTTCAAAATCGGTTGAAACCACCAGGACAGCCAATCCGCCTTCAACGGCCTCGGCGATCAGGCGATAGATATCGGCCTTGGCGCCAACATCGACACCGGCGGTCGGATCTTCGGCCACCAGCAGGCGGCGTCCTGTTGCCAGCCAGCGACCCACAACGACTTTTTGCTGGTTGCCACCGGAAAGCGCTTCTATGGCAAGGCTCTGGTCGTTGGGCCGCAAGCCGACGCGCGCGCCAATCGCATAGGCTTGCGCGGCTTCCTTGGCAGGGGTCAGAAAGGAAAGGAGACGGCGTCCCGAAGCGGCAGGATTGATGAAGGTGTTTTCCCGCAGGCTCAAGGACATGGCGACCGATTCTTCTGTTCGGTCGCGGGCGATCAATCCGACTCCGCTTGCCATGGCTGTTGAGGGGTTGGTGAGATCGACTGGGCGGTCGGAAATCGTAACGGAGCCGGAGGCGGGCTCTGCGCCGAATAGTGCGCGACCGACCAATTCATGACCCGCGCCGCGCAGTCCGACAAGTCCGAGCAATTCACCTTGGCGGATGTCGAAAGATACCGGCCCTGCGCCGTGGCAGGCTAGATTTCTGACGGTGACGATGGCGGGTCCTGCTGGACTTGTGCTCTTGGTGAAGAGCTGGTCGGCCTTGCGCCCGACGATCATCCTGATCAATTCATCAGGCGTTGTTTGGGTTACGGGCTTTTCACCAACCAGCTGTCCATCTCGCAGGACGGCGACGCGGTCGGCGATGCGGAAGATTTCATCGAGGCGATGTGAGACATAGATCATCGCCACGCCACGTTCTTTTAAAGGGCGGATCGCCGCAAAGAGTTTTTCGACTTCATCAGCCGGTAAGCTCGCAGTCGGCTCGTCCAATACCAGCACGTCGGCTTCGACGGCGAGCGCACGGGCAATGGCGACCAGTGATTTTTCTGTCCGTGTCAGGCTCTGGATACGTGTGGAGGGATCGAAGTTGCAGCCGACGAGAGCAAGGGCTTCGGCGGTCCGCTGTTCGGTTTGTTTCCAATTGATAAGGCGGTTGCGTAGTGAGTAGCCTTGGGCAAGGCCGACATTTTCGGCAACGGTCATCCATTCGATCAGGCCGAGATCTTGATGAATGAAGGCAACGGGCTGGCGCTGGTTTGGCTTTGGTGGCCGGTGATTATAGGTTTGTCCACGAAATCTGATTTCACCGGTGTCTGGCTTGTAAATACCTGCGAGGGTCTTGATCAGGGTTGATTTTCCAGCACCGTTTTCGCCTAGCAGTGCCAGGATTTCACCGGGTCGCAGGTCAAGCGAGACATTTGACAGGGCGCGCGTTCCGCCGAAGGTTTTTGTGATCGCACAAAATTCCAGTAGTTTTTCGTCGACCATTGTTACTCCTCCCAAAGTCACAGAAACTTAGCGTATGTTATCGATAACATGTCGTCAAGTGTCCTTCTAAGAAGCACGTAAAGGTAGATTACGAGTGGGAATTACTTTAAGTAGCAAAAATATATTCACAACCTTTACGCTAGATATAGGGGTCATGGGCTAGGAGAAGTCGAGACCTGTTTTCCGAAGGGCAAGTTGAAGCAAGTGGCCCTTGGGAGGCGATGCTTTAATTTAACAGCCATGAAAGCTTCGGTCTCTCTTCGTCACGAACCTTTGTGGCTGTTTTTCCGTCGTGCTTTGCTTGTACAGATTGTGCACTGGGCTAGGAGGTGCCGCTATAAGTGGGGTCGAGCCGATGGGCTTTGTAAGAGCTTTCGGTCTTGCGCGGTTCGTTTTCAACGGTGCTATGGGGAGAAAAAGGCGCCTTGATGTAGGTGAGCTTTGACATGAAGGTGATGTTGTCAGTTGGTTTCCAGCGTGTCGTCGCTGTGGGCGGGGGAGTGTTCGCGTGTTGAACATTGATGAGCAATTTTGGTGTTCATCGATGATCTAAATAGGCATGGGTCGTGCCTCTCTTGATTATTGTCGTCTTAATCGTTTGGGCCGAACTCAGCGCGCTAGTTTTTATTATAGCGACTTTAACGTACTTCTCACGATGACGTTTGTGTTTAAAGCGTGAGATGTTTCGATCTTGTTGTTGGTTCATCGGACGCGACGTAACGGATGGGTTCCTCCCTGCCCTGCCCTGCCCTGCGCTGCGCTGCCCTTCCCCGTGGTCTTGTTGGGCATGCGTTGGATTGCCATGGTTGGGTGCTCGTGATTTTGCGGCCTTTAATTTGTCTGGTTCTTGCTCGTTTGCTTGTCGGGTGTCTAAATTCGTAGAGTTGAACGTTTCCTTTTAAGCAGGCTTCTATGCGGAGGCTTGATCCTGTGGCTCAATGGTTCGCGTAAACGAATGTGCTGCTATGGATGCGCGTACGGCGCGTGTTTTTATTGACCCGAGCTGAGATTTCGATCGTCTGGAAATCAGAGAAGGTCAATCGTTTTTGTTTTGCGGAAGGCGCATCTTGCGCTGTTGACAGCTGTCAACGTCAGAAAACGCGCGGCGTTGACAGCTGTCAACAGTGACTTTCTGTCTGCCGTAACGTCAGTAAGCGGGCTTCGACGCTGTAAAGAAGAGGGTACTCTTGGAGAGTTCTACTCGAAAGCATGCAACGTCAAAAACCGCCATTCACTCTAAGTGTTCCGCATCGTTTTGGGTGTATGGCCTGGGTGCGTGCGCAAACTAAAAAATGGTGAGCGCGCGCAAAATTCACCACTTCTTTACTCCTGCCAGTGCATAACTCAGCCAAGCGCGAAATGTAGTGCGTACGCGCGGTTTTCTTCTGAGCAGAAGCAATTGGCTTTTACGCATCCAACAAGATGCTCCTGCCCTCCACGATAAAACATCCCTAGTTTTTTAAGGTCTGCCTCGACTTTGCCATGCGAATCGTGTCAGCGCACTGCTCCAATAAAAAAACAGGAGTGGGTCCATGGCTCGTTTCGATCATGAAGACCAACTGGCCGATATTATGCGGCAATTTTTCGAAGTGCGTGATGCAGCGCGTGCCTTAAGGATTCGTCTGGAAACCCAGCGGCGAGAGATGGGTGTGTCGGTCGCCGCGTTTTATGATCCCCGCAGCAATCCGGTCTATGCCGCAGATATTCTCCGTCATCTCGATTTGCGCCAAAGTCAGGCTAACCTTCTTGAGGCTGCCGAAAGGAAAGTCACGGGTCCGTCGTCACCGGAGAATGACGACGAGCAAAACGTGATGATTGGATCGCTTTTTTCACAGGACGATGAAAATCTCGGGACTAAAGAGTAATCCAGATTCGCTGAAAGAATCCGCTTGGGCCCAGCCATCTCAAGCCATATCATTACAATCCGCTTCCAGTTCCACGTGATTCAAGATGCAACAGGATGGTGCGTGTGAAAACCGCATCATGCTGTAAGCGCATTCGGTCTGCGAAGAAGCCCTTATTCACTCTTATAACTGATAGCTGACCTGTACCCGCGCGATCGATTTTCTTTGTCCCTTATCCTGGCCTCTAAGATCTTGCTGCTGTGGTACCGGCAACGGGAGCCGATCAGGGTAGGGTGATATCACAGCATTCTGCATGCGTGACGGAGGGTTCATTTTAACCCCAAGGGACTAGAATCGCCCAATGCCATTCATAGGCTTCCAGTGCGCGGATAATTGATACCTTAAAGTGGCTCATGTTCGCGGAGCGATATAAACGACATGCTGCATCACTCAAGGTTCTGCGTTTTTACTCGTTCCCATGAGGCTAAATCTATTACGGAAAGGTAGGAGTTTTTCTACCTTTGCCGTAACCTACATGAAAAGGTGTAGGCATATGTTTTTAGCCATTGCCTGGTGAAAAGCGAAAATGGGCTTTCCATCCGGTGCCAACCGTGGCATAATAGTTTTATAAAACGTCAGGGCGCTAATTTTCGTAGATTTTGGCAATATCACTGACGAAAGCTAAAGCCCCCTTCCTTTTCGTTGTCTCATTCGTGTAACGTAAATTCAATGCGTTACGTGATCGATTCATTGCCTTGGCAAAAGCTTGTTCTGCCGCTCGCAGCGGCAGGTGAAGCACTTGTGCGTTTGGATGAGCGCGCTGCTCGTTCAGGGGTCGGAAGCGGCTTGCGTGAACGGCTGCATTATGCCGATGCCATTGCCTCCTTATGGGTGGATGGAGAATTGGTTCATATGGAAGATTTGGTCTTTCATGATGCCCGAATGGACACGCGCACGCCCACCCACGAACTGACCATTGCCCATCTAATTTTGCGAAGCCGTCGAGAGCTTGTTCAGCATGAGCCTTCCTGGGCGTTCAGCGCGTTGGGTTTGCTGCGACTACGCGGTCGTGGCAATTGGCTTTCGCAGGAGATGACGCTGCCTATGCCGCAGGCCATATCCGAGCCTGAGGAACCTGCTGCCGAAGGCAGCGTCGACGATGCCTTTCAGGCAGAATTGGATCGCTTCGATGCGGTTTTGAAGCGAAGTGAAACCGTACTCGACGATGTCGGCAAGATGCGGTTGCGACCGCGGGCCAAAGATCCGCAAGCTGTGGTATATGATCCGGACTGGAATGAAGAGGCGCGGCTTGCAGAATGGCAGACACTGCTAGGCGACGTTCAGGCGCTTCCTCCAGTGCTTGCCGCAGCCTGCCTGCTTGATGCCTGGCAGAGCCAGGAGGTCAGTGAGCATAGTCCCTGGCTTGGCCGTCTTTTGGCGGCAGCCTATCTGCAAAAGGCCGGCGTGGCGCAATTTCATCTTCCGGCACTATCGGTCGGATTGCGGGCTGTACCGCGTGAACAGCGCCAATCTCCCAACCGCACCCAGCGTCTGCTCGCCATTCTTGAGGCATTCGAAAAAGGCGCGCAATTGGGCTTGAAGGAACATGACCGGCTGATATTGGCCCGGGGCAATCTGGAGCGGCGGACTATTGGCAAGCGCGGTTCGTCAAAGCTACCCGACCTGATTGATCTCGTCTTGTCGCGTCCGCTCGTATCGGCGGGCCTTGTCGCCAAGTATCTGGAGATTACGCCGCAAGGAGCGCTTGGCCTGATCCGGCAATTGCCGCTGCGAGAATTGACC
The DNA here is from genome assembly GCF_021559775.1 of Gillisella vitis. Lineage (GTDB taxonomy): Bacteria > Pseudomonadota > Alphaproteobacteria > Rhizobiales > Rhizobiaceae > Allorhizobium > Allorhizobium ampelinum. The sequence continues at coordinate 38,497 of NZ_CP056048.1, forward strand.
GGACGAGGGCGCTACCGTGCCTGGGGTATTCTGTAATTGTGCAGTGGAAAGTATATGCTGCAATGCAGCATATATAATACTACTAATCAGCTTTACAGCTCTCATATTTCTGCTTATGAATTTAAGCAGACGTCATGGAGGTGACGTTTTTTTTGGGAGGACATCCATGAATAAGCTTTGCAAACTCGCGCTTGGCGTGAGCATGACGGCGCTTGCCTGCTCGTCAGCTGTCGCGGCCAATCTGACGGTTGGTTTCTCGCAGATCGGTTCGGAATCCGGTTGGCGGGCGGCGGAAACATCGGTCACCAAGATGGAAGCCGAAAAGCGCAAGATTACTTTGAAATTCGCCGATGCCCAGCAGAAGCAGGAAAACCAGATCAAGGCTATCCGTGGCTTCATTGCCCAAGGCGTCGATGCCATTCTCATCGCACCGGTTGTTGCGACGGGTTGGGAAGACGTGCTGAGCGAAGCCAAGGAAGCCAAGATCCCGGTGATCCTGCTGGACCGCGGTATTGATGCACCGAAGGATCTCTATCTGACATCCGTCGCCTCCGATCAGGTCAAGGAGGGCAAGGTTGCCGGCGATTGGCTGGTGAAGTCAGTCGGCGACAAGCCCTGCAAGGTCGTCGAACTTCAAGGCACCGTTGGCTCCACACCGGCCATCAACCGCAAGAAGGGCTTTGAAGACGCGATCAAGGGCCATTCCAATATCTCCATCATCCGCAGCCAGACTGGCGATTTCACCCGCGCCAAGGGCAAGGAAGTGATGGAAGGTTTCCTGAAGGCGGAAAATGGCGGCAAGGACATTTGCGCCATGTATGCGCATAATGACGACATGGCAGTCGGTGGTATCCAGGCGATCAAGGATGCCGGATTGAAGCCGGGCAAGGATATCAAGGTCGTCTCTATCGATGGCGTTCCGGATATTTTCCAGGCCATGGTGGCTGGTGAGGCCAACGCTTCCGTCGAACTGACCCCGAACATGGCCGGTCCGGCATTTGATGTTCTCGCTGCCTATCTGAAGGACGGCAAGCAGCCGGAAAAATTCATCATCACCGAGTCCAAGCTCTACACTCCCTCGGATGATCCGAAGGGCGAATATGAACGCCGCAAGGGCTTGGGCTACTGATATCCAAACCAGACCGCGTCCGGTTGCAGATATGCGCCGGGCGCGGATTGCCATTTTATCGACAGACATAGCCGGGTGAAACGATGACGATCAGCCAACAGGCGGTGCTGGCCGCAACGGCCATTACCAAGACATTCGGCGCCCATGTCGCCTTGCACACTATCGATATTGCCTTCCGCCCGGGTGAAGTCCATGCGTTGCTGGGCGAAAATGGCGCGGGCAAATCGACACTGATCAAGATCCTGACCGGCGCTTATACGCCTGATGCCGGGACAGTGCTTGTCGATGGCGTGCCTATGAGTTTTTCCACTCCGCAGCAGGCCCAAGCCGCAGGCATTGGTACAGTCTATCAGGAGGTCAATCTCCTGACGAATATGACCGTGGCCGACAACCTGTTCATTGGGCGCCAGCCGCGCCGTTTCGGTCTGGTCGATCATCGCACCATGGAGCGTGAAGCGCGTCGTATCCTTTCCGGCTACGGATTGGATATTGACGTGCGCGCTGAATTGTCAACATTTTCCGTTGCTGTACAGCAGATCATTGCCATTGCCCGCGCAGTGGAGCTTTCCGGCAAGGTGCTGATCCTGGATGAACCGACGGCAAGTCTCGACCGTTCCGAAGTGTTGAAACTCTTCGAAATTGTCCGAGGCCTGAAGGCGAGGGGGCTTGCCATCGTCTTCATCACCCATTTTCTGGATCAGGTTTTCGAGCTATGCGACCACGCCACCGTATTGCGAAACGGAAAGCTGGTCGGCAGCCAACTGATCGACACCCTCAACCGGACGACCCTGGTGCGGATGATGCTGGGCAAGGACTTGTCCCTGCACCACGATGCCGTTGCCGGGATCGAGGCGGAGGTTGGGGAAAGCCTCATGCAATTTACCGGCTACGGGCTTGACGGCAAGGTGCAGCCTTTCACGCTTACCATTCACAAGGGTGAGGTAATCGGCGTGGCCGGATTGCTCGGGTCTGGGCGCACCGAAATGGCTCGGCTGATGTTTGGCATCGACTCCGCCGACAAGGGTGAACTTACCTTGAATGGAGCGTCTTTTAAGATCCGCTCGCCGCGCCAGGCCATCGATCTGGGATTTGGCTTCTGCCCGGAGGATCGCAAGGCTGACGGTATTTTCGGGGATCTCTCGGTTCGGGAAAACATTATCATCGCCATGCAGGCCAAACTCGGCTGGTTGCGCACATTGAGCTATGACGAGCAGATGGAAATCGCCGGGCAATTCATCGAGGCGCTGGACATTCGCACCGCGTCTGCCGAATTGCCGATCAAGCTTCTGTCTGGCGGCAACCAACAAAAGGCTATTCTGGCGCGCTGGCTGGCAACCGATCCTCGCTTCCTGATCCTTGATGAGCCGACCCGCGGTATCGATGTCGGAGCCCATGCGGAAATCGTCCGGATGATCAGCCGCCTGCGCGAGGATGGTCTGGCGCTGATCGTCATTTCTTCAGAACTGGACGAGGTCGTGAGTTATTCATCGCGGATCGTCGTCATGCGCGACAGGGCGATGGTGGCCGAACTGCATGGCGCTGATATTGCCCCTGACGTTATCGTTCAGACAATTGCCGCTCAATCCAACACGCCTGCCCAGTCCGAAGGCGCATTCTCATGAAAATTCGCTCCATGTCGTCTTTCTTGAAGCCGCAATTTGCAGCGCTTATCGCCGTCCTGCTGTTGAACTGGATGGTGTTTCCCGGTTTCTTCGATATCACCTGGCGCGATGGCCGGTTGTTCGGCAGCCTGATCGATGTGCTCAATCGTGGCGCACCGGTTGCCATTCTCGCCATCGGCATGACAGCCATCATTGCAACACGCGGTGTCGATCTTTCCGTCGGCGCGGTCATGGCGGTGGCGGGTGCCGTTGCCGCGACTTGCGCCGTCGCAGGCCAGCCGCTGGTGGTGATCTTGGCCGCAGCGCTTGCCGTGGCGCTCGCCTGCGGCATCTGGAATGGCCTGCTGGTTGCCTATCTCGGCATTCAGCCTTTTGTGGCGACGCTGGTGCTGATGGTGGCGGGCAGGGGGCTGGCGCAATTGGTTACATCCGGGTCGATTGTCACTTTCAGCGATCCGGCGCTTATTTTCGTGGGGACAGGATCACTGCTTGGTTTCCCGATGCCGGTGGTGATTGCCCTGGTGCTGATGCTGTCAGCCCATATTTTCATGCGCCGCACCGCCATTGGATTGTTCATCGAGGCTATCGGCACCAATCTTTCGGCGGCAAATTACACAGGTCTTCGTAGCCGTGCGCTGATTCTTGCGGTTTATGCCTTTGGCGGTCTCTGCGCGGGCATCGCCGGCACCATCGCCGCTGCCGATATTCGCGGCGCCGATGCCAACAATGCCGGGCTGTGGCTAGAGCTGGATGCCATTCTTGCCGTCGTTATCGGGGGCACCTCGCTTCTGGGTGGCCGATTTTCCATTCCGATGTCGGTTCTGGGCGCAGTGATCATTCAGGCGATGAATACCGGCATTCTGGTGTCCGGCCTGCCGCCGGAATTCAACCTCATCGTCAAGGCCAGCGTGATCATCATCATCCTGGTCCTGCAATCGGATCGCGTCAGCGAGTTGGTCAGTTTCTGGAAACACCGGCCCGCCGTCTTGCCCAAAAACACTCAGACGACAATCCAGGCCCCGGAGAAAACAGGATGAACCCGCGCTATCGGCCCCTTGCTGCCACGACCCTGATTTTTATCGTTGCCTATACCCTCTGTGTGATCAGCTATCCCGGCATGTTTTCAACCCGTGTCCTGGGTAATTTCCTGACGGACAATGCTTTCCTGGGCATTGCTGCTGTTGGGGCGACCTTCGTCATCCTGTCGGGTGGCATCGATCTGTCCGTCGGCGCCGTCATTGGGTTGACAGGCGTTATCACCGCCCTGCTGATCAGCCATGCGGGGCTCGATCCGATTGTGGTCTTTCCACTGGTGCTGGTGCTTTCGGCCTGTTTCGGCGCGGTGATGGGGGCGGTTATCCATTTCCTGAAGGTGCCGCCCTTTATCGTCACCCTGGCGGGGATGTTTCTGGCGCGAGGCATCGCCTCGGTTTTGACCCAGGATAGCATTCCTATCGATCATCCGATTTACCGTGCGATTTCGCAGGCCTATTTTCGCCTGCCCGGCGGCGGGCGGTTGAGCGCCATCGGTTTGTTGATGCTGGCGGCGTTTCTGGTCTGCGGCTTTATCGCCCACCGCACCCGGTTCGGCTCTTACGTCTATGCTATCGGCGGCAATCCGGTTTCGGCAGCGCTGATGGGTGTGCCCACCGGGCCGGTGACGATTGGCATCTATGCGCTTTCCGCTTTCCTGTCCGGTCTGGCAGGCATTGTCTATTCGCTTTATACCTCGGCTGGCTATCCACTTGCAGCGGTTGGCATAGAGCTTGACGCCATCGCGGCGGTAGTGATAGGCGGCACATTGCTGACTGGAGGATATGGTTTCATCTTCGGCACCTTGATTGGCGTCATGCTACAAGGGCTGGTGCAGACTTATATTGTTTTTGAAGGCACGCTTTCCAGTTGGTGGACGAAGATTGCCATCGGTGCTTTGCTGTTTATGTTCATTCTGTTGCAGAAGCTGGTATTTCATGCCGGAAGTGGACGGACGAGGACGAAAAAGGCGTCTGCATGATTGAACCAGGCAGCCTGCTTCGCTCCCTTTCCGGGCGGATCACGGCGCGCAATTTCCACTCTCATGTGATCAACGAAATCGGAGCGGGCGTCATCTCCGGCCGCTTCGCGGTCGGCTCCATCCTGCCCAACGATGCTGCTCTTATGGATGAATTCAGCGTTTCGCGTACCGTTTTGCGGGAGGCGTTGAAAACGCTGGAAGCCAAGGGATTGGTGGAAGCCCGGCCCAAGGTCGGCACCAAGGTTGCCAAGAAAAGTCGCTGGAACCTCTATGATCGACAGGTGTTGGCCTGGTGTCTCGAAACCCAGCCGGATGGCGAATTTTTGCGCGGGCTTGGCGAGGTACGGCGCTCTCTGGAGCCGCTGGCGGCAAGTGATGCTGCCAGCGATCATACCGGCGACCAGATCCGCCTGATGCATTACTGGCTGCGGCAGATGGAGCTTGCCCTGGATGAGCCGCAAAGCTTCAGCCTGGCCGATTTCGAGTTGCACAGGATCATCGCCGAGGCATCCAGCAATCCGTTCCTGCGGGCGTTGCAGGGCGTGATCGAACTGTCGCATGCGCTCGCTTATTTGCCCGCTGTGCGCGACGGGAAAGTCTGCGATCTTAGCTCTGTGTTGCAAAGCCACCGCGTGCTCGTCGCCGCCATTGAGCGCGGCCTTACCGAAGAGGCAGCGGCGGCGATGATTGGCACCATCGAGCAGGATCATGCAAGGATGTCGTAATCTGTCCACTCCAAGTGGCGGGTTTGATGGCATGCATTTTTGACAATGCACGCCATCTTGTCATTCAACGCAACAGATCAGAACGGATAATGCTGGTTCGGATCTTCGATGGTGATCCAGCGCAGGTCAGTGAATTCGTTGATCGCCGCCTTGCCGCCAAACCGTCCGTAGCCGGAGTTTTTCACCCCACCAAACGGCATTTGTGCCTCATCTGCGAGAGTTGGGCCATTGATATGGCAAATGCCGGCTTCGATACGGGCCGCAATCGCCAGGGCGCGTTGGATATCGCGGCTGAAAATCGCCGAGGACAGGCCGTATTCGCTGTCATTGGCGATGCGGATGGCCTCTTCCTCGTCCTTGACCCGGATGACCGGCTTGACCGGGCCGAAGCTTTCCTCATCGAAACTGCGCATTCCAGCCTTGACGTGGTCGAGAAGCGTTGCTTCCACCACGCTGCCCGTGACCTTGCCGCCAGCGGCGAGGGTTGCGCCCTTGCCGACGGCATCATCGATGAATTCCTGCATTTTGATGGCGGCCTGAGGATTGACCAGCGAGCCCAGTACGACATGGCCGCGCGGATCGCCGGCGGGAAGCGAGGCTGCCCGGGCGGCCAGCTTTTCTACGAATTCGTCGGCGATCTTTTCATGGACAATCAACCGCTCCGTGGACATGCAGATCTGGCCCATGTTCATGTAGCAGCCAAACACCGCCGCATTGACGGCAGCGTCAATATCGGCATCTTCGAGCACCAGGAAGGGTGCTTTTCCACCCAGTTCAAGCAGGGCGGGCTTCAGGTGGCGACCACACAACTCGCCGATAATGCGCCCGACCTTGGTGGAACCGGTGAAATTGACGCGGCGAACTTCCGCTGCGCTGACCAGGGCTTCCACCACCTGGGCAGCATCTTCGGGTGCATTGGTGATGACATTGATGACGCCATCCGGCAGGCCTGCTTCCACAAGCACCTGGCCGATCAGGACATGAACGCCGGGGCAGGCTTCGGATGCCTTCAGGATGACGCTGTTGCCGCAGGCAATTGCCATGGCAATGGCGCGTGTGCCCAAAATGATTGGTGCGTTCCAGGGCGCAATGCCAAGGCAGACGCCTGCTGCCTGGCGCACCGCCATGGACAATGTACCGGGCTTGTCGGAAGGGATGACTTCGCCCTGGATCTGGCTGGTCATGCTGGCAGCTTCCCGCAGCACACCAGCGGCAAGCATGGTATTGAAACCGGCCCAGGGACCGGTCGCACCCGTTTCCGTGATCATCAGCGCGGTGAAGTCTGCTGCTTTTGAGGCCATGATATCGGCTGCTTTCAACAGCAGTGCCCGCCTTTCGCCGGGGCCGGTGCGTGACCAGGCGGGAAAGGCCGCCTGGGCTGCGGCAACTGCTGCCTTGACATCGTCCAGGCTAGAGGCCGGGGCGCGGGAAGCAATCTCGCCATTGAATGGATCGATCCGGTCGAACGTCTTGCCCGACAAGGCTCCAACTTTCTTGCCACCAATGATTTGCTGGATTTCGTGCATGTCTTCTTCCTCCACTTGTGTGCGACCCCTGTCGCAGTCCTTGTTGATATGCCAGGGTAATTATGCGGGAGTTGTGCGTTCAGATCGGATAATCCGCCGGGCCTGAGGCAAGGCTCACCCACCGCAATTCGGTAAATTCGTCCAGCGCCGCCACGCCGCCGAACCGGCCATAGCCGGAGGCCTTGACACCTCCGAACGGCATGGACGGATCGTCGGCCACAGTGGCGCTGTTGATATGGAGAATGCCGGTTTCCACCCGCCGTGCGACGTCGAGGGCGCGGTGCAGGTCGCGGCTGAATACTGCGCCGGATAAGCCGTACTCGCAATCATTGGCGGCGGTCACGGCCTCGTCGGCGTCTGTGACGCGAATAATCGACACGACCGGTCCGAAACTTTCTTCACGATAGAGCCGCATGCCGGGCAGGACATGATCTACAACAGTCGCATCCATCAAAGTGTCGTGAACGCGCCCGCCTGTCAGAACATGCGCGCCCCTGGCAACGGCATCATCGATCATGCCGGCAATTCTCCGACCGGACTCCATCGAGATCAATGAACCAAGCGGTGTCAGGCCAAGGGCCGGATCACCGGCCTTGACGGTTTTCGCTTTGCTGACGAACAGCGACAGAAAATCATCGGCGATGGCATCGATCAGAATGATCCGCTCGGTGGACATGCAGATCTGACCCTGATTGAAAAACGCCCCGAAGGCTGCGGCGCGGGCGGCCTGTTCGAGGTCTGCATCATCAAGCACGATCAGCGGCGCTTTGCCGCCAAGTTCCAACAGGCAACGTTTTAAATAGCGGGCGGCGACTTGCGAAACAATCCGGCCGACCCGGGTCGAGCCGGTGAAATTCACCCGGCGAACAACGGGATGGGCAATCAGGGTCTCGACAATCGCCGCTGCATCGGCAGGCGCATTGGAGATGATATTCAAAACGCCATCGGGCAGACCGGCTTGCTGAAGCAGATCGCCCAGCAACCGCTGCGTGGCGGGCGCCAATTCCGAGCTTTTCAATATCACGCAATTGCCGCAGGCCAGTGCCAAGGCAATCGAACGGACAGCAAGCAGGATTGGCGCATTCCAAGGCGAGATGGCAAGGCAGACGCCAGCCGGTTGGCGCAATGAAAAGGACGTTCCAACGATCAAATCATCCGGGCAAATCGATCCCGGCACATGCACGGCCATGGCAGCGGCGTCCTGGAGGATCTTCGCACCATAGGTGATGTTGAATCGGCACCAATCACGGGTGGCTCCCGTTTCGGCCATCATTGTCCGGGTGAAAACCTCGGTCGCTTCGATCAGCAGGATGGCTGCCTGTTCCAGAATAGTCTGGCGCATGGCGAAAGGCGATGCTGACCAGCCTGGGAAGGCAGCAGCAGCAGCAAGTGCTGCGTTTTCTGCATCCGCAAGACTTGCGGCGGCGGCCACCGTGACGATGTGCGAGGTCAGGGGATTGGCTCTTGTAAAGACCCTGTCTCCTTGCGCGTCGATGGACTTTCCTCCGATCAGCAGGGAGGCTGCAAAAGGCGTGGGAGTGCCACTTGCCATATCCATCCAGTCCAGACTGGAATTTCCAGGTGTTGCGGACCGTTCCATGGCCATATGCAATGCCTCCTCCCAAAGGCGTGTCCCCGACAGCGTTTTCACCATTGATCCGAAACCGCCTGTTTCAGGCTGTTTTTCTGGAATTCTTCATGGTGAGAAAATCCGTCAGACATGTATTGCGGGCAACTCTAACGATTTGCACAGAAAGAAGAATGTAGATATCTGGGTTCTTATTGTCGATTTCTGGTCAATTGCCGCAATTTGGAGACTGTCTCTATGGTGGAGGAATACGCGCTGATGCGGCGAGCCTGGGGCCAGAGCCTGGAGCCGACGCTTTCACAACGCATCATCGGTATTGGCAACAATCCCTATCGTTGGTTTACCCATCTGGTCTTCATTCGGCTGGGTACGGTCAGGCTTGGTGCGGGTGACACTGCGGGCGTGCTGCAAGGCCCGTGTCTCCTGCTGCTACCATCTTCGGAACTGGTAAGGCTGCGCCTTTCTGCTGGCTCATGCGGCCATGTTATCGGCGCGGCCATGGATATTATCGGCGATGCCATCGGCGATTATCCTGAATCCCAGCCAATTAGACTGTTCATCACAACGACAACGATCATGACGGGACTGTTGCCGCAGCAGGTAAGCGGACTGGAACCGCACATGCGTGGCCTCATCGACGAATTGAACCGGGATGGACAACCTTCGCATATGGTGGTGTCAGCCTATTTACGGCTGCTGATCAATTGGGCCTGGCGCCACACCATGCCTGCCGGGCCAGCCGCATCGCTGTCTTCCGGTGGTGCAGCGCCAATCCTGCATCAATTCCGGCAATTGGTGGAGGCGGACTATCGTCATCACCGGCCTGTTGCTGATTATGCCGCTCGCCTGGGGATCTCGACCGACCGTCTGCATGCGCTATGCCGAAAACATCTCGGCCGTGCGCCGATTGAGCTTTTGCATGAGCGGTTGGCGCAGGAGGGCCGTATCCGGCTGGAGCGCTCCGATGGCAGCGCACGCGACATTTCAGAAGCGCTGGGCTTTCGCGATCCGGCGCATTTCAGCCATTTTTTCAAACGGAAGACCGGTCTTTCCCCGGCAGCCTACCGGCGCATGGTCCGGCAATCATCAGTAAATCCCGGTCTTGGTACCAATATGGACTATCACGACTGGCCCTGATTTCAGCGTTGTTGGGCGGCTTGCTTGTACTGCATCTGGAGAGAATTTCAGCGTTTAACGGAAACGCTGAAATGCTCTATATTCTTGTTGTCGTTTGTCTTTCGGGAAAGCGGGTTCTACTTTTCTCTCAAAAAACTTCAGCGCCCATGTTCCTTGCGCCAAGCCTCGTATTTCTGCTGATGTTCGTCCTTCGTGCAGGGATAAAGGCCGATAATCACGGCTCCGGCCTTGACCTGTTCCAGGACGAAATCCTCGTAGCTTTCCATATCGGTGCATTCGTCGGCCAGTTCGTCCGCCAGATGGGCGGGAATGACCATGACGCCATCACGGTCGCCAACAAGCACATCGCCGGGAAATACCGCGACATCGCCACAGGAGATCGGCACGTTGATATCGATGGCTTCATGCAGCGTCAGATTGGTCGGTGCCGATGGTTTTGCGTAATAGGCGGGCATGTCGAGGGCACCAATCCCTTCCGCATCGCGAAAGCCGCCATCGGAAACGACGCCGGCTGCCCCGCGCAGAGCCAGACGGGTGATCAGGATCGAGCCGGCGGTCGCTGCACGAGCGTCCTTGCGTGCATCCATTACCAGAACATGGCCGGGAGGGCAGATTTCCATGGCGACACGCTGCGGATGCTTCTGGTCTCGGAACACGGTGATCGGGTTGCGGTCCTCGCGCGCCACGATATAGCGAAGCGTAAACGCCTGGCCGACCATGGTCTCGGCCTTTGGCGCTACCGGCACGACGCCTTGAATGAACTGGTTGCGCAAGCCGCGTTTGAACAGCGCGGTGGCTATCGATGCGGTCGAGATCTTCTTGTATTTGGCGCGGGTCGCGTCGCTCAGCACATAGTCTGTCATCGTCGTTCCTTTTTTGCTTAATAGATATCCGGCTCACCGGCCGATTTGCCGAAGCCGGTTTCAAGGAAATCGAAATCGCAGCCCTTGTCGGCCTGCGTCACATGGCGGGAGAACATCCAGCCATAGCCGCGTTGGAAATGCGGTTCCGGTGCCGTCCAAGCGGCCTTGCGGCGGGCCAGTTCCGCGTCATCGACCAGCATGTCGAGACTGCGATTGGGAAGATCCAGCCGGACGATGTCGCCGGTCCGCAACAGCGCCAGCGGGCCACCGATATAGCTTTCGGGCGAAACATGCAGCACGCAGGCGCCGTAGGAAGTGCCGGACATGCGGGCATCCGAGATCCGCAGCATGTCGCGGTGGCCCTGTTTGATCAGCGCCTTGGGGATCGGCAGCATGCCCCATTCAGGAAAGCCTGGTCCGCCCAGAGGTCCGGCATTGCGCAACACCAGAACATGATCAGGGGTCACGTCGAGATGTTCGTCGTCAATAGCCTTCTTCATCTCGGGATAGCTGTCGAACACCAGTGCTGGCCCTTGGTGGACGTGAAATTTCGGGTCGCAGGCCGCTGGTTTGATGACCGCGCCGGTCGGGCAGAGATTGCCCCGCAACACGGCGAGCGAGCCTTGGTGATAGACCGGATTGGACAGAGGCCGGATGACGTCGTCGTTATAGACCTCTGCGCCTTCGAGATTTTCGCCCATGGTTTTCCCGGTGACGGTCATGGCTGAAAGGTCAAGCCGCTCTTCGAGCTGTTTCATCAATGCGCGCAGGCCGCCCGCATAGAAGAAATCCTCCATCAGGTAATCCTTGCCGGACGGGCGGACATTGGCGATCAACGGTGTGACGCGGCCCAGCGCATCGAGGTCGTCGAGGGTGAGATCGACACCGGCGCGGCGGGCCATGGCAATCAGGTGGACGACGGCATTGGTGGAACAGCCGGTGGCCATGGCGACGATAGCGGCGTTGCGGCAGGCGGCGTCGGTGATGATCTGGTCCGGTGTCAGGTCTTCCCAGACCATCTCGACGATGCGGCGGCCACAGGACGCCGACATGCGCTGGTGATTGGCATCGACCGCGGGGATCGAGGAGGCACCCGGCAGGGTGAGCCCCATGGCGTCGGCGATTGCCGTCATGGTCGAGGCCGTACCCATGGTCATGCAGGTGCCGGCTGAACGGGCGATTCCGCCTTGAATGCCGAGCCATTCCGCGTCGGAAATATTTCCGGCGCGTCGCTCGTCCCAATATTTCCAGGCATCCGAACCGGACCCCAGGATCTTGCCGGCATAATTGCCGCGCAGCATCGGCCCGGCTGGCAGGTAAATCATCGGCACACCAGCCGAGATCGCACCCATCACCAGACCGGGCGTGGTCTTGTCGCAACCGCCCATCAGCACCACGCCGTCGAGCGGATGGGAGCGGATCATTTCTTCTGTCTCCATCGCCAGCATGTTGCGGTAGAGCATGGAGGTCGGCTTGGTGAAGCTTTCATCGATGGACAGCGAGGGCATCTGGACCGGAAAGCCACCGGCCTGGGTGACGCCGCGCTTCACGTCCTGCACCCTCTCCTTGAAATGGGCGTGACAGGTGTTGAGTTCGGACCAGGTATCTAGGATGCCGATCACCGGCTTGTCGCGGAAATCCTCTTCCGCGTAGCCAAGCTGCATCATGCGGGACCGGTGACCGAAACTGCGCAGATCGTCGGGGGCGAACCAGCGGGCGCTGCGCAGCGTTTCAGGGGTTTTCTTGCTTGTCATGGAACTGACCTTCTGCGGGGGCGAAAGCGGAATGCAGCAAGTGCTATTCCTTCATGCCCCATTTCTGGATTGTGTGACGCTCGATGGTCTGGAAGACTAGGTTTTCAACGATCAGGCCGATAATGATGACGGTCAGCAGGCCTGCAAACACTGCGGGAATATCCAGCAGATTGCGGTTTTCGAAGATGAACCAGCCAAGGCCGCCCTGTCCCGAGGAAACGCCGAACACCAGTTCGGCAGCTATCAACGTGCGCCAGGCAAAGGCCCAACCGATTTTCAGGCCGGTGAGGATCGAAGGAAAGGCTGCCGGAACCAGGATGCGCAGCACATAGGAGATACCCGTCAGTCCGTAATTGGCGCCGACCATGCGCAAGGTGCGCGATACGCCAAGAAAGCCGGAATGCGTGTTGAGCGCCACGGCCCATAGCACCGAGTGAACCAGCACGAAGACCAGGCTGGAGGCACCGAGCCCGAACCAGATCAACGCCAAAGGCAGCAGCGAAATGGCGGGCAGCGGGTTGAACATCGCTGTCATGGTTTCCAGAAAATCGGTGCCGATGCGGGTATTAATAGCAAGCACTGTCAGCAGCGCGGCAAGCACCGTGCCGACAGTATAGCCCATGAACAGGACTTGCAGCGTCGTCCAGATGCGAGCGGGCAGGGTGCCGTCGGCAAAGCGGTCGGTCAGCGTCACCAATGTGTCGCTTAAGGTGGGAAACAGCAGCGGATTGTCGAGAAAGGAGGCATAGACCTGCCAGGTGATTGCCAGAACCACGATCAACAGCGTCTTGCGCAAGGCACTGATGCCCCACAGCGTTTCAAAGACGCTCAGTTTCTGTTCAACCGGCTTGATATTGTCATAGGGCTTGGCCGCTGCGACATCGGCGGCAAGGATGATGTTGGGGGACAGCATGGTTCTATTCCTTGTGACCGGGTTCGTTGGAGAACAGCAGGTTATGGATATCGCGCTCCAAAGCTGCGGCACTGCCATCCGCCTGGCTCACCTTGTCGACATCGACGACCTCGGCCTTCACCCGCCCCGGATGCGGTGACAGCAGCAGGATGCGGTTGGAAATCTTGATCGCTTCAGCAATCGAATGGGTGACGAAGATAACTGTGAATTTGGTGTCTTCCCAAAGCTGAAGCAATTCGTCCTGCATCTGCCGTCGGGTCAGGGCGTCCAGTGCGGCGAAAGGCTCATCCATCAGCAGGATATCCGGCTGCATGGCCATGCCACGGGCAATTGCCACGCGCTGCTTCATGCCGCCGGACAGCGTATGAGGATAGCTATTGACGGCCCGGGTCAGCTTGACCTTGTCGATATAATGGCGGGCCAGCGCCTCCGCTTCGGACCGGGGCATTTTTCGGGCGACGAGAAGCGGGAACATCACGTTTTCCAGCACGGTCTTCCAGGGCATCAGCTGGTCGAACTCCTGGAACACCATCATCCTGTCCGGTCCGGGGGCTTTCACTTGGCGGCCATTGATATGGATCGTGCCGGATACTGGGGTCATATAGCCGCCAACGGCTTTCAGCAGCGTCGACTTGCCACAGCCGGACGGGCCGAGCAGCACGAAGCGGTCGGATTCCCGCACATCGAAACTGACATCCTCGGTGGCGGTAATCAGCAGATTGGGCGTTTTGTAACGCAGCGTAACGCGATCAACGGAAAGAAGCGGCGCTTTTTCGGGGGCCGGCGCGAGGCGCACGGCGGCAGCAGTTGCCTGCATCATGATAGTCACTCCCTACAGTCTGTCAGATCTTTACTGAACCGGGCAGGCTCTCGATCTCTGTGGTGTCGGTTGTCTTTCGGGAAGGTTGAACTCAACGTCTTTCTGCATATCCAAGGCCCGGGAAACTCAATGCCTCACAAGCCTAAGGAAAGTGCAGCGGCAGGCGATGCCGCTGCATGGCGCGGCGCGGCTCAATTCCCGTTGAGATAGGCGCTATCGGGCAGATAATAGTCGGTCCAGGCCTTCGGCATGGTCTTGAGCGTACCGACTTTATGGAGATGTTCGGCAAATTTCATCGTGCCTTGCGGATCGGTGCGCCACTCGTCCATGCCCGGTTCCTTCATCATGACCATCAGGTCATCAAGGCTGGTCTTGTCACCGGACACGGTTTTGTAAGCTTCAAGTGCAGCCTTCGGATCTTTCTTGATAAAAGTGATGGCTTCTTCCGTTGCGACCCGCAATGCCTTGACCAGTTTCGGGTTTGCCTCGGCAAAACTGGTGGTGGTGAAGAAGGTCGCCTGGGTCAGTGCTCCCCCGATGATTTCGCGAGAATCCGTGACTTTATGCACGCCCGGCTGCTTCAACTCGACATATTGGAAGGGCGGCGCGGAAAAGTGGTTCTTGACCTCATGTTGCGAATTGGCGATCGCCGCCAGCGCATCGGGATGGCCAAGCTGCACGGTGTTCTTGTCGAATTTCTTGACCTGATCGTCGCCATAGAGCTTGGCTGCCGCCATTTGCAACAGGATCGCCTGGGTCGAGACGCCGACAGTCGGCACGGCGATCTTGTCGCCATCCTGGATATCCTTCAGCGTCTTGATGCGCGGGTCGTTGGACACCATGATCACCGGCTGGGCCGAACTGGTGATGATCCCCTTCACCTTGCCGCGGGTGCGATCCCATAGAAGCAGAAGATTGCCGGTGCCGGTATTGACGACATCGACATTGCCAGCCAGCAGCGCATCGGTCTGCGCGCCGCCACCGCTGAAGGTGCGCCATTCCACAGTAATGCCTTGAAGACCCTCGGCTGCCGCTTGTTTTTCGATAAGTTTCTGCGTCTCCATCACATGGCTTGCGAGGTAAAGAATCCCAGGCTGGCGGGTGATGGACAGGGTGGTCTTCTCCTCTGCCTGACTTGGACAGGCCAATCCCAAAGCAAGGGCAATGGCGGTCACTCCGCCGATAAAGAAACGCATGATTTTCCTCCCAAGGATGCAGATTTAACGCTTTGCAGCGGGAAACAGGATCGCTTCATCATACTCGCCCTTTGTTGCGCATCAGATTGCGAAAGCCGGTTCCCATTTTTCAATTCGATGTTTGACAGTCGCCGCTCTCTCCCAAAGCGGACAAATGCATTGAAGCACTAAAACATCAGTGCATCAACCCCGAATATGTGCTCTAATGGTTTTAACGGCGACATGAATGGATGGATGCATGAACGGAACGATCAGGGGCGGACAGTTGGACCGCTCGCGACAGGTGGCATTGCAGGTTCATGAAATCCTGCGCAACAGGATCCTGAAGGTGCAATTGGTGCCGGGCACGATCTTGTCGCGTGCCTCCTTGCAACTGGAATTCGGAGTGAGCCAGACACCGGTGCGCGATGCGCTGATGCGCTTGCAGGAGGAGGACATTGTCGAAGTCTATCCGCAATATGCAACGGTCGTTGCCAAGATCGATATCGATCACGCCAGACAGGCGCAGTTCCTTCGGCTATCGATCGAACTCGAAGCGGTTCGGCGCCTGACCGAGGAGGCGCCGGGCGAGACAGCCAAGGAGTTGGGCGCCATTCTGGCCCGTCAAAAAGAGGTGGCCACACAAGAGACCTATGACACTTTTGATGGCATAGACCGCGAGTTTCACCGTAAACTTTATGAGAAGAGCGGCATTTTACAGCTATGGGCAAATGTGCGGCGACAAAGCGTCCATCTCGACCGGCTGCGGCGTCTCAACCTGCCAATGCCCGGCAAGATGCAGACCGTACTCGAGGACCATGAAGCGATTGTCGCAGCCATTGCATCCGGCAATCCCGAGGCAGCGGCCTCGGCGCTCAGAAAACACCTGTCGGGTACGCTTTCGATCATTGATCTCATCAGCGCGGAATACCCGGATTATATTCGCAAGTGAAGATTAAGCGGCATTCGTCTCAGTCCTTCGCCAACCTCCAGACGGTGCTTTACGCTTGGCTGGGCGCTCGACGTCGTCGCTGACCTTTTTGCCGATCCTGAGAAAATACCCTCGTCGCCTCTACAGCGCCCTGCGTTTTATAAAACGCAGGGCGCTGTAACGCTTCAAATCTGCTGCATTTCGCGATCTGTACGCTGATTGACCGGAGCCGAGTGCCCTGATGTCTGCGGCGACGATATACAATCTATAGGCGTTAAATTTGAAGCCTCAGCTCATTGTTACATGGCATCTGTAACCTCTCGTGACTTTTGCAGGCGGTGGCGAAAGCCCATTAGTCAGGCATTAAAACAGGCGACAGCGTTGTTCGGTGAGGATTGAGAAGAACGCATGTCGTCATGCAGGGAGAGAGTCTATGAATTTGGCATCTGCGCCTCGGCATGAGGAAAGCGCCCGGCAACCCTACGCAGCTGTGTCTGTTGGCCCAAGCGAGGCAGGACAGATCATGCGCGACAAAGTGCTGGCGCTGGTGCCTTTGATCCGACGCGAAGCCGAAGCCGGTGAGAAATTGGGTGCAATGACGCCTGCGGTTGTCAATGCGCTGAATGAGGTAGGATTTTTCAAAATCACCTTGCCACGCGAATATGGTGGTTATGGATTTGGCGCCCGTGACATTGCCGAGGTTGTCGGCGCTGCGGCGACCGGTGATGGATCGACAGCATGGTCAGGCTTTGTCTCGGTTGGCCTCAGAAACGCATTTGTTTTTGATGAGCAAACTGTTTCCGAATTGATGGCGGATGCCGGCTCCTGGGTGGGGCCTCTCATGGTTGGCGCATCGGTCTTCTCGCAGATTGTCGGCGATGCAAGACTGGTCGATGGCGGTTTTATGGTCCGCGGCAAGTGGAGCTTCGGCAGCGGGTGCAAACACGCGAAATGGGCATTTGTCGGAATCCAGTGGGAAGAGGGGGGCGTTCCCCATCGGGGGATCGCCCTGCTTTCCCGTGACCAGTATGAAATTGTCGACGATTGGCACGTCATGGGTCTTCAGGGTACGTCGAGCAATAGTATCACCGCGCTCGATGAAGTCTTCGTACCCACGCGCCGCACGATGGCTTCGGCCGAAATGCCGATCCGCCTCGCGAAAATCCGCAACCGGTTTGAGGGGGTCGGCTACCAGACCGGTGCCTTTGGAATGATGTTGACAGTCACCATTTCCAACGTGGCGATCACGCTTGGTATGGCAAAAGGGTGTTTGCAGGAATTTTCCCAACAGGCTAATGCCCGCAAACCGTTCAATCTTCCTTATGACACGGTTGCGCAAACGCCTTCGACCCAGGTTGTTGCCGGACGGGTGAACGCAATGATCAATGCAGCGGAAACACTGATCCATGGTGTGGCCGATGAGGTAGACAGGCGTGCAGCTTCCGGTCTCGATTTCGAGCCGCGTGAAGAGGCTTTGAATACCATGAACCTGGTATTCGCTGCCCGTCTCTGCGCTGATGCTATCGATATGATGCAAATCTGCCTCGGTTCCTCGACGGTCACATTGAAGAATCCTATTCAGCGGTTTGCGCGTGACGCACGGGTTCTTATCTCGCACGGGGCTATCCGCCAGGATCCGGCTGCCGAAATCGCCGGCCGGCACGTGCTGGGCCTGCCACCCTTTAATATGTTCGCGGGCGGTCTTCCGCAAAAATAACAGCGACGAACTCTGCGCATCGGCTGATCGTGGCGCAGTGCTGTGTCAACAGTCCAAGGAGAATACTCAGTTGTCCATTTCTTCAAATAATCGCTCTTCGGATTACGATATCGATCCGATTTTCCTGGATCGCTGGTCTCCTCGGGCGCTTGATCCCCAGGCAATGTCAGAGGAAGATCTGATGACGATTTTGGAGGCGGCTCGTTGGGCGCCGTCTTCATTCAATGCCCAGCCCTGGAGATTCATTTACGCGCAGCGCGATACGCCGGAATGGCAGAATATTTTCGGTCTGCTCGCGCCGATGAACCAGGCGTGGGCATCGCGTGCTTCGGTATTGGTGGTGATTGTTTCGGCAAATACAGCGATCATGCCGATGCAGACTGAGCCGGTTCCCTCTTATAGTCATTCCTTCGACGCTGGCGCTGCCTGGGCCTATCTTGCACTGCAAGCAACGCGCCTCGGCTGGTATGCGCATGGCATGGCTGGGTTCGACGTTCCACGCAGCTACGAAGTGCTTGGGGTCCCGGAGAGCTTTCGGGTTGAAGCCGTCATCGCGATCGGGAGGATCGGGGACAAGAGCTTGTTGCCGCCGCCCCTGCAGGAGCGCGAGCAGCCAAACGGGCGCCGTCCGCTCCAGGAGTCGGCTATGAAAGGACGTTTCATCGGCTGAAAGGTTTGCCTCTCTGTCGAGTGACATATGCGCAGCAGCACCAAGCATTGGTGAGCTGCTGCGCATTTAAATTGTTTACCAATCCACCCTCAAATGACATCGATTGGGGTATGCTATGAGCGAAGATCGCGCCGCTGCCAACAAACGCCTGGTGCTCGACTTCTTCCGCTGTGTCTTCGAGGCGCGTAACCCGGATGCCGCGCGCGATTTCGTTACCGAGGATTATATCCAGCACACCGACCAACTTCCGAGTGGCCTAGCCGCTCTGGAAGCGTTTGTTCGCACCATTTTTCCTGACGGCCCGGTACCGACGCCCCCACAACTCCAACATCCGCCGGAATTTATCGTCGCGGAAGGCGACATGGTGGTTCTTTCCGCCGTCATGCCTCAGCCCGATCCCGAGCACCCGGGTGAGATGTGTCTGCGGTATGTTTTCAACGCGTTTCGCATCTCCAATGGAAAGCTCGCCGAGCATTGGGGAAGCGCCGGTAAGGTGTATCGATCCGCGTAACGCCTCTATCCTATCGTTTCTACCAGTTGGTCACGATGCACTGGTTTCTCACTGGGGGCACGTTACATCGTCGTGCGTTTTGTAAAACGTACGGCGATGTAACACTTTAAATCTGCTACATAATTTTCTCCTTAAATCGATTCCGATCTAAGGAATTATGCAGTAGCATGTCTGCTCATGGCGTATAGATTTCCTATCTCGCGTATAAAAAACAACATATATGTGTCTTGCAATCGGCAGGATTTTATAGCAGTAATTTCCCTGCATCGGACTCGTTTTGACGAGTGGCTTCTCCGGGCGCCTATCCCCCGGCCACAGTTAACTCACGAACGTCATTTTTGGCGTGATGAGCTATCCGTTGATTAAACCCATGAAAATGAAAATTTCTTGATATGTGTTGGGATCGATAGCCGTCTCCACACAGCGGCTTGATCATGTCTAACGTTATCAGTCTGCACTGATCAGCCCGTATATGGGTTTTCAGTTCGATGACGCATGTTTTCAGGGTACGACGACGCATTTCAGGATATTGAATGTCTTCGTTTTTCACTCGTTTCATGTCCCACCACATCAAGGTGGGCAACCTCATTGTTATCTCCTGCGATGGTCAACATACGCGTATCGGAGACGAAAGCGGCAAGCCGATCGTTATCCGTTTCGCAGACCGTGCAACCCAGCGGTCCATTATGTTCAATCCCGAGCTTGCGCTTGGCGAAGCGTTTATGGATGGCAAGTTGGGCATTGAGCAAGGCACCATCTATGAACTGCTTGAACTGGTATTTCAGAACACGGGCGTGGATCGCCTGACGGGCATCGCTCGATTTATGCGGCGTTTCACACGCTTGAAACGGCGTATTCAGCAGTATAATCCGGTCGGGCGATCAAAGCGCAACGTGGCGCATCATTACGACCTTGATGGCTCGCTCTATCGGTTATTTCTCGATTCCGACAGTCAGTATTCCTGTGCTTATTTCGAGGGGCGGGGCAGTTCGCTGGAAGAAGCACAGCTTGCCAAAAAACGGCATCTGGCTGCCAAGCTGCTGATCGAGCCGAAGCATCGTGTTCTTGATATCGGATCAGGATGGGGTGGACTGGGACTCTATCTGTCCGAGATGACCCAGGCGGACGTCACCGGCGTTACGTTGTCGCAACATCAGCATGCAATTTCTAATGGTCGTGCCAAGGACATTGCATCCTCGCGTCGGCCTCGATTTTTGCTGCAAGATTATCGGGATATCAAGCAACAATTCGACCGGATTGTTTCCGTCGGCATGTTCGAACATGTCGGGATTGGTCATTTCGATGAATTTTTTGCAAAAATACGGGCTTTGCTCAAGCCTGACGGGTTGATGCTGCTGCATTCCATCGGCGTGTTCGATGGGCCCTCTCATACCAATCCCTGGATACAGAAATACATCTTTCCAGGCGGCTACATTCCATCTCTTTCAGAAGTGCTGGCGGCAATCGAACGGCAGGGGCTGGTGGTCTGCGATATCGAGATATTGCGCCTTCACTATGCCGAGACCTTGAAAGCTTGGCGCGAGCGGTTCCTAGCCCGGCGGGACGAAGCGGTGGCCCTTTATGACGAGCGGTTCGCCCGCATGTGGGAATTCTATCTGGCGTCATCGGAGACCGCATTTCGGTATCAGGGGATGATGGTTTTTCAAATTCAGCTGGCGCGCGATCAGTCCGCGGCTCCTCTGCGGCGCGATTATATTCATGCCGCCGAAAGCCGCCTGCGGGAGCTGGAGATCTGCAAGCCCGTTCCCTTAAGCCGTGTCGCCGAATAGGCGCGGGCATTCATCCATTCATCGTTACACCGGCAGGGCATTCAGCGCTCTGCTCAAGATTGGCCGAAATATATGGCGGTCAGGAGAAATATCATTGTCTAGCAATAGTTTACATCAAGCTCGAACAGAGTGGTTCGGCAACATCAAAGCCGATGCGCTGGCTGGCCTCGTCGTGGCCCTGGCGCTCATTCCAGAAGCCATCGCCTTTTCCATCATCGCTGGCGTCGACCCCAAGGTTGGCCTTTATGCATCCTTCTCCATTTCGGTGCTGATCGCGTTCGTGGGTGGCAGGCCCGGGATGATTTCTGCCGCCACCGCCGCCACCGCCGTGTTGATGATCACGCTGGCCAAAACCCATGGCGTGGAATATCTGCTTGCCGCCACCATATTGGCCGGCATCATCCAGATTGTTGCCGGTCTGCTGAAACTCGGCCGCCTGATGCGTTTCGTGTCGAAGTCCGTCATGACTGGCTTTGTCAATGCATTGGCAATATTGATCTTTATGGCGCAGCTGCCGGAGCTGATCCATGTCCCCGCACCGACCTATGTGCTGGTGGCGGCGGGTTTGGCGATCATATATCTATTTCCTTATGTGACGAAGGCCATTCCGTCGCCTCTCGTCTGTATTGTCGTGTTGACGGCGATTTCGATCTATTTCGGATTGGACATCCGAACTGTCGGCGACATGGGTGAGTTGCCCTCGACATTGCCGGTCCTGCTCCTTCCCAATATCCCTCTCAATATTGAAACGTTTCTGATCATTCTGCCCTATTCTGCCGCCGTCGCCGTTGTTGGCCTGCTTGAAACGCTGATGACAGCTGCGATTGTCGATGAATTGACGGATACGCCGAGCAACAAGAACCGCGAATGTATCGGCCAGGGAATTGCCAATACGATAACCGGGTTTTTTGGGGGCATGGCAGGCTGCGCGATGATCGGCCAGTCGATGATCAATGTGAAATCCGGGGGGCGCGGCAGATTGTCGAGTTTGTGCGCCGGTGTTTTCCTGCTGTTCATGATTCTCGTGCTTGGGCAATGGGTGCGTCAAATTCCCATGGCCGCTCTTGTGGCGATCATGATCATGGTTTCCATCGGCACCTTTTCCTGGTCATCGATCCGCAATTTGAAGGATCACCCGCGCTCGTCCTCTTTCGTGATGATCGCCACGGTGATCGGCGTCGTCGCCACCCATAATCTGGCCGTCGGTGTCCTGGTCGGCGTGCTGTTGTCAGCCGTTTTCTTTGCCTGGAAAATCGCCCAGATATTCCAGATAACCTCGATCCTCTCACCGGATGGCAAAACGCGCACTTATAAGGTCGAAGGTCAAATCTTCTTCGCCTCCGTCGAGGATTTCAACCAGGCATTCGAATTCAAGGAAGCGCTGGAAAACGTCATCATCGATGTATCCCGCGCCCATATCTGGGACATATCCAGTGTCGCGGCATTGGATATGATCGTGCTGAAATTCCGCAGAGAGGGAGCCGAGGTTTCTATCCTCGGACTGAACCGGGCAAGCGAGACAATCGTTGACAAGCTCGCAATTCACGACAAGCCCGGCGCCATGGAACGCCTTATGGGCCATTGAGGGAGACAATCATGATCAAGATCATAGGACTGATAGACGGTTCGATATATGCCCAGAGCGTCTGCGATCATATCGCATGGATTGCCGGCCGATCCGAGGTGTCCGTGGACATTCTGCATGTGATTGGCCGTCGCGACCTTTCCACGGAGCCGGTCAATCTCAGCGGTAATATCGGCTTGGGCGCCCGAACGGCGCTTCTGGCGGAACTGGCGGAACTGGACGCGCAAAAAGCAAGAACGGCTCAACACCGTGGACGGCTTTTGCTGGAAGAGGCAAAGGCGCGTCTTCAAGCCGTGGGCATCAATAGCGTCAACACTATGCTGCGCAATGGCGATCTGGCTGAAACCCTGCAAGAGTTGGAGGAAAGCGCCGACCTGATCGTGATCGGCAAGCGTGGTGAAGGCGCCGATTTTGCGCAATTGCACCTTGGCTCAAACCTCGAACGGGTGGTTCGCTCCAGTCACAAGATGATCGCCATCGCATCACGTGCCTTCAAGCCGATCCGTAAAGTGCTGATCGCCTATGATGGCGGCGCGATGGCGATGAAAGCGGTTGACTATATATCAGGGAATCCGATGTTTGCCGGGCTCTCTATCAAACTGGTAACGGTGGGGGACGATACGCCGGAAGCCCGTCAAGCCCTTGTTGAAGGTAAGCGTATGTTTACGGATGCGGATGTGCCGGTTGAGACCGCCATTGTTGCAGGGCAACCGGATAAGGCGATTTCTGACATTGTCGAGCGTGAGGAATGCGACCTGCTCATAATGGGCGCCTATAGCCATTCCAGGCTGCGCGCACTTTTCCTAGGGTCAACGACAACGGAAATGATCCGTGCCTGCAAAGTGCCTGTGTTGATTTTCCGCTGATCTCGAAGCGAACACTCTTTTCTGTGCGTTTTTTAAAACGCACAGCGCTGTAATGTAACATGCAGGAACTCTGGCTAGCGCCATTGTCCTTGTTTGAAAGTCCAGAATGATCAAAAACTATTGGGAATTTTCCAGCCGCAATTGGCAGCATCTGACATTTGGCGCAATGCTTCTGGCCATTTCAAGCTTCGGCCAAACCTATTTCATTTCGATCTCGGGGGAGCATTTTCGAGACGCTTTTCGTTTAAGCGACGGCGGTTTGGGCACTGTCTATGCAATAGGCACGTTTTTAAGCGCCTTGACACTCACCTGGGCCGGGCGCCTGATCGACTACACAACGGTAAGAGCGTTCAGTTGGGCGGTAGCCGTTCTGCTGGCTTGCGCATGTGGACTGGTGTCGTTCAGCCCCAATGTCTATGTGCTCCTACTTGCGTTCTACCTCCTGCGCCTGGGCGGCCAGGGCCTGATGGTTCATACGGCGCTGACTGCAACAGCCCGCACGTTTCCAGCAGATGCTGGTAAAGCGCTCGGCATTATCGCTCTGGGCATGTCTGTCGCGCAGGCTACTTTTCCACTGGCCGGAGTGACGATGAACGACACGTTTGGTTGGCGTGCATCCTGGGCTATCAACGCGCTCTTTGTCATCGCCGGTGTCGGCGTAGCACTCGCGGTCTTGCCAAGGGCGGGCGATCGGCCTTTGCGTCAGCGCAGGCCCAAAGGACAGGCCTCAACCCAGCCCAGGCGGACATCCTTGTTGCTCGACCGACGGCTCCTCATGACCCTGCCAGCTGTTCTGGCAAGCCCCTTCATCGTTACAGGCTTCTTCTTCCATCAAGGCCGCCTGGCGGAGCAGAAGCACTGGGACATCACATGGCTCGCTGCCGGATTTGTGGTCTTTGCCATTGTACAGGCGGTCTCCGTCGTGGTGATTGGTCCCGTCATCGACCGTTTTGGGACGAAGCGAATTCTGCCTTATTTTCTCTTGCCGCAAGCCATTGGAATGCTGGCATTGGGATTGCTTTCATCGTCATGGGTTGCGCTGGTCTATATGGTTCTGATGGGCATATCCTCCGCCTTCGGGTCGACGCTTGCCACCGCGCTTTGGGTCGAGCTTTTTGGAGCCACTGAGTTGGCACGCGTGCGCTCTGCGGTCGAAGCCGGATCTGTTATAGCAAGCGGTGCTTCACCTGTGATCATGGGATTGCTGATTGATGCCGGCTTTCCTTTGTCATGGCAGGCGCTGGCGTGCTGTGCATACACAGTGTTGGCCTCCATTATCGCAATCGGTGTGCAGCGTGTGAAAGTCTGATCGAACGGGTTTTTATATCGTCGACCACTGCGTCAGCGAAGACCTTGGTGGAGCGCGCCATGAGATCGGCATAGTGCAATTACCCCATTGGCAGCATGACTGCTTCCTGCGGTCGATGTGTTTTAGGGTGCTCACACGGCCCTGTTGCCGACATCCCGGGCCTAATGTGCCAGCTCCATCTGATGTTGAATTCTTGAAAAGCGGCTGTCATCCCGAATGGGATCGAAAACGGCATTTGCCAGAAACAGCCCTGGTGTGCCTCTTCGTGTCACCGCCAGCTCCAAAGCGCTAATGGCTTCATCGCGAGCGCCTAGTCCGAGATGGATCATCGCCTCCGCATGCACAGCTTGGCCTCGCAGATTTGGTGACTGCTTCACCCTGGAAAGAAGACGATCCGCCTCTGATCTTTCGCCTGAAAGCCCATAGGCTAGTCCTAGCAGCCCACAGGCCGTGGCATCTTCGGTCATGATGCGTGAGGCGGCGGTAAATTCTTCGATAGCGCTATCAATCTGACCCATGTTGAGCTTGGCTTCTCCATAGGTAAGCCGTAACTTAACAAATCCTGGTTCGGCTTCAAGGGCGTCGCGTGCGACTTTAGCCGCCTCCCTGAAACGGCGGGCTGCATTCAGCGTTAGCGCATAGACATTGGCCACCATCGGGGAATAAGGATCGAGATTGATCGCTTCCTCCGCTATTTGCAGCGCAGAAACGATCTGTCCACTTTGCAGATATGTCAACGCAAGCAATATGTAGGGCGAAGGGTCGAGCGGGGTGATGGCAATGGCCTGGCGGCATGCGCCTTCGGTCTGTGGCCAGTCATAGGCGTAGCTCGACGCCCAACCCAAGATCAGCCAGACGTCGCTGAGGTTGCCATTCAGCGACAAAGCGCTGTGGGCAGAAGCGGCCAGCTTGGGCATCACCCTGGATATCGAGCCCGGCGCAAGTGATAAAAACTGTCCTAAAGCGCCAATAAGCCTCCGGTGAGACAATTGATCCAAGGGGTCGTCGGAGATGATTTGTTCATAGCGCAAGACGGCGGCGCGCAGCTCGATCAACCGCTCACGCCGGTTGATGTGGGAACCGCGCAGAAGCTGGTCAAGAAACCGGTTCTCGTTCTCGTCAGAATGGCATGGTATGTTCACCGCCTGACCCAGGATGTTGCGTGACAGCGAATCTGAAACCATTTCGCCGATGGCATTGGCTATCAAGGTGGGAGAGGGTCTCTCGGAATTTTGTGGGAAAGAAAATGTTTTGCTTCCCTGAACCAAGCCATCCAGATCGACCATTGTCGTCACGATCCTGATCCATTGCTCATCTGAGCGAATGGCGCAGCGTAACTCCAGCTCTGATCTACTCGCTCCACCGGGAAGGACCGGGACTATCGAAGAAAGCTTGAAAAGGCTGCTGGCGATCTCTTCGGGTAGCTGTCGCGCCAGACGCTGCTCGTTCTCGCCCGCATTGGGTTCGCTGTCCAGATGAATGGCAATCCGGCGCGGAAAATCTTTTATATCCGCCGCGGGTAAGGATGGCTGCGAGGAGAAGATTGGCACGAGTGAGCGGGGCATGAAGGCCACCCTCACGACATCGAAGCGTCCCTCATGTTCGTAATAGCTTTGCAATCTGTTGCGAAGACGCCAGGCTTCGGTCCGGACACATGTATCGATCCGCGGATCGAAATGCTCATCTTTGCCGAATACGTCCTGAGCGATTGCATGTTCGCCAATTGCATTCGCGCGACCCGCGAGCGCCTCCTCGACAAGATACTGTAGCAACTGTCGGGAGCGCTTTGCCGTTGCGAATGTATTGCCGTTGCAGAGTTGATCCAGCGCCTCGCGTATCTGTCCCGGTGTCGGGCTTGCCAATTCTGTGTCTGCCGTGCCCACACTTGGCGCAGCGTCATGAGATGATACGCAGATGATCGAAGTCGCACTCGTATTCTTTTCCACCCGGTCTCCTCCCCGTGCTTGTCTGCGAATATACTGCTCCCAATCATTCGATAGGCTGATTAAACCTCCCACGGCCTTTGATGTCGGATGCTACAGACTTTCTGCATTTGGTTGAAACGCAGAAATTCTCTAAATCTTTGTTTTTATAAATTTCTAGATGGAAAGCCGCGCGCCACTTTTCCTCGAAATGCTCCTGTGGTCCCACTTCAACATTTGATTCCGTTTGCTCGCACTCCAGATTGCCACAGTTGGCCTAGCAAATGTCAAGTCCATTCGACGAGAACGACATGATCATCTTTTTGATAATACAGTTGTCGCCTTGTGGAAAGCCCGGTGGACAGCAAGCACGATTTGTGGATGCCGGTCTATTATTGATGCTGTTAGAAACCCAGGCCCGAATTTTATCGTCTGATTGGATAGAGATAGAGCGGGGGTAGGTTTACGACCTTGGTGTCGCTGTCTTTCGGTCCTATGCCATCGAAGAAGATGCTGACGATGAGGCCGATATGGGCTGCGAGGATTTCGTCCGAGGGCCGGAAGTTTGCGACGAGGATGTCGAACTGAGTTCCCGGTGCTGTCATGCGCACCAGCAATGTGGCATAGCGTTCAGGATCTTCAACGACATAGCCGCGGGTGGCGGCAACTTTCACGATGAGCGAGGCAATGATGCGGATCACGTCAGGCATATCTGACTGGACCTGATCAGACATGGCTTGCAGTTCGCTGCGCCTGTCAATTTCTGCAATGAGAACTCGGAAATAGGCGGTCAGCTCGGGGGCGGATGCGGCTTTGACGACCTCAAGCAGCACGCTTGTCAGTTGCTCCAGGGGATCTGCGACGGATCGACTTTCCACAACGCTGCCGAGGTCCAGCGCGAAATCGGAAGCGGCATGTGTCATGACGGCATGAAATAATTCAAGCTTGTCGGAAAAATGCGCATAGACAGTCGTCTTTGAAACGCCGGCCTTGGCGGCCACCGCATCCATAGAGGTTCTCTCATATCCATTGGCCAAAAGTAGATCGACGGCAGCGGCCATGATCAACTCTCGTTTTGATCTAGAATTCTTGTTTCGTGGATGAGGCATACCTCAGCTCCTACATGAGCGCAGCAGTCCATTCAAGGCCCCAAGGGAGGCATGTCACAGGCACGGCGCGTGGTCTCTGTCCAAAAAGAGGGGCAATCAAGGGCTTAGTTTCTTAACCTTCCTTCACAAAAGCGCAATCTCCGAGGCTTTGAAAAAAATCAATTGACACAACTGTACTGTACCGTTTAGAACAGTAACACGTCTTGGAAATATGGAGGTAATTCAAGGATGTCCGCTCTTTCTAGTGACTTGTCGCTTATGCCAGGCCTGCCGCCCGCGCCCAGTGGGCAGCCCGCTCCAGGGATGCCACCCATGCCCGGTTTGCCGCCCATGTCTGGCCTTCCCCCAATGCCGCCCGCAGTGCCTTCAGCGCCTGTCGAGTCGAAATGGTTGACCGATAAGGGTCGTGATATCCGCGATAAGGCCCGGGCGCTTATTCCCCTTATTCGGGAGCAGGCGCGCGAAGGCGAGAAGATTGGCGCCTTGACGCCGGATGTTCTCAAGGCGCTCAGCGATATCGGTATCTACAAGATGGCCATGCCTGCTGAATGGGGCGGATATGCTCTTGGTGCGCGGGATCTGGTCGAGATTATCGCCACGTTGGGTGAGGCGGATGGATCGGCTGGCTGGGCTGGTTTCGTCGCCGTTGGAGTGAAGAACCTGCTGGCCCTTGATGGCGAGGTTGTCGGAGAAGTTCTTGAAGATACCCGAGATTGGGCTGGCCCTACCGTTGTCGGTGCGTCTGTTTTTGCGACGAAAGTCGGAGAAGGTCGCAAAGTCGAAGGCGGTTGGATGGTCAAGGGTCGCTGGGCTTTCGGTAGCGGATGCAAGCACGCCAAATGGGCGATGCTGGGCATAGAATATGATCCGAAGGTTGCTGGTGGTACCGGGCGCGGCGTGGTTGTCGTTGACCGTTCGAAATATGAGATTTTGGACGACTGGCACGTCATGGGCTTGTCTGGCAGTGCCAGCAACAGCCTTGCCATCAAGGAAGAAGTCTTTGTGCCCGATCGTCGGTTTCTCGATCTGAGCCAATACCCTCTGCGCTTCCAGCAATTGCATACGCGATACCAGGGCTTTGGATATCAGCAGCGCGGGCTTGCCAATCTGGCGACCGTGTCCTTGTGTGATATGTCGATTGCGCTCGGTATGGCGCGTGGGGCACTTTCGTGTTTCGCGGAGCAGGCTAAGAAGCGTCCGCCTTTTTCACTTCCGTATCCGACAATCTCGGACATGGCGTCGGCGCAAGTTGCGGCCGGCAAGGCACTTGCCATGATCAAGGTCGCCCAGGCGACAATCGAGAGCTACGCAGATCAGGTCGATGCCAGGACAGCGGAGGGCCAAGACTTTACACATGACGAGGACTCAGAGATCAGTTTGACCCTCGCTTACGTTGCAAGCCTTTGCGAAGACGCCATTAACCTGTTGCAGAAGACGTTGGGTTCATCGACGATGTCGCTCAACAACCCTATCCAACGCTTTGTTCGCGACGTTCGTGTGCTGGCATCCCACGGCGCCGTACGGCTTGATCCGCAAGCGGAGGTGAATGGTCGGCGCCTCCTGGGCATCACACCTTTCCC
This sequence comes from Gillisella vitis, assembly GCF_021559775.1. Taxonomy (GTDB): domain Bacteria; phylum Pseudomonadota; class Alphaproteobacteria; order Rhizobiales; family Rhizobiaceae; genus Allorhizobium; species Allorhizobium ampelinum. The sequence continues at coordinate 67,753 of NZ_CP056048.1, forward strand.
AATGTTTGCCGGTGCCGTGCCAGAACGCGTTAATCTGGAAGGCAAGGGGTTGTAAGTTTATGAGCGATTTCACGATTATTGACGGTGTCGCCCATATCCACGAGCCTAAGCTTTACGAAACCTGGCTGGACAGGGAGGATTATATTGCGGCCGTGTCGGCATCGCCGTCACCGGAAGTTGCTGCAAAAAAGCGCCTTCTTGTCGATTTCCAGGTCGACCTCGCCAAGATGGTGCGTGCCAATGCGGTTGAAGAGAATGTCGTCGATGTCATGACGAAATACGTCGATAACGACTATATTCAACATGATCCGAATGCGAACGGTAATGGACTGGCCAATCTGATTGAATATTTCAAAAAAGTGCCAGTGGGTAGAGGTCCGGCGCCTCCGGTGGTCAGCGTCGTCGTCGAGGGGGAGTTGGGATGCGTGATGATGAAGCATCCGATGCTTGATCCCACCGCCCCAGGGCAAACCTACGACTGGTATATTCTCACCGTTTTTCGGGTACGGAATGGAAAGCTGCGTGAGCATTGGAGTGCCTTCCAGAAGATGGCAGCACCCATGATACCGCAAAAGCCGCCACACTAAAGTCTGTCAGGTTCATGCTGAGCCAGGCAGCCGTTTGAGCTCTTTGTTAGAGATTGTCTTTTAGAGAAGACGGTTGCCAGTTTCCCCTGGCAACCTCTGTTGAGTGTTGAGCGTAATAAGACGCGCAAACTCATTTCAGAATGCATAAGCCCTGCATAATTTGCACCACGGTTTCGATTCCAGCAATTGTGCAGGGCGCGTTCTAGACTGATGAAATCAGCAGGCTCGCATACTCTCGTGAACACATGTCGCGAGTGTGTTTAATCGACCCCATTTGCGCTACGGCCAATGTCTGTTTGACCTTGAGCCATTCCCACGTCGGCCAATGCCGGCTCGGATGTGCTTGCCGGCTGAGCGGCCCGATGGGTGGGCGGATAATTTCTTACTGATAGGAAACAGACAGCCGCAATCGTTGACAATAAAACCAGCGCCGAGCCCCGTCTTTGGAGGAGGGATCGCCAGGCGTCTGCATTTAAAAAGGGGCATATGTTCCATGGAACAGGCGCAAATTTCTACTATTTCACCTTTCGAGGGAAATACGCTAAGAGCATATTTCAAAAGTTTGGTTGGTGCGCCCAGGAAAGCCAGGATGGCTTTGATTGGATGCCTGATCTTGATGGTTATTAGTCCTGCCGGTCTTTCGGCTATGACACCTTTTGTGATCGCAGCTTTCTCAGCGGAGACCCATCGTGCTCAGGCCGATGCGCTGCTGATTTTTGTGGCGCTGCCATTGCTGCTCTCCCCCCTGATCCTGCCGCTCGCCGGCGCATGGGTAGATCGGTGGGGTGCAAGAGCAGTTGCTATTCCCGCAGTCATTTTATACGCCGTGACAACCGCGATGATCCCGCTGGTCAGCGGAACGATCTGGATCTTGACCCCCATGATCATCCTGGCCGCATTATTCGGCTTCATGTCCAGCCTTGCCGTGATTTTCAAAATCATCACATGCTGGTTTCCGGAGCATCGGGGGATCGGATTTGCACTGGTTGGGGTGCTTTCAAGCTTCGCCAATGCGCTCTTTTCTCCCTTGTTCCAGTGGTTGATTTATGGAGCGACGAGCAGTGATGGGTCGGCTTCGGGCCTCCACCAACTGGGCGGCATCGGTTGGAGCGGTTCCTACTTCGTCGTCGCAGCAACCATCGCCGTGCTTGGCATTCCCTCAGCGCTCTTTCTCATCTCGGAACCTGCCAAACCGTCTTCTGCCAAGCGCCTGCCCATGCCTGGGTCCCACTTGAATATGGAGAATGCAGCCGGAATACCTCTCAAGATGGCGATCAGGACCAAGACCTGGATATTCATCACGCTTTTTCTGGCGATCACCGCTGCAGGCCCGATGACTGTCCGACAGAACTCCGTCGATTTCTTTCAGCAGCGTGGCTTTGATCTGAACGACATCGCATTTTCGCAATCTGTTTTGTTCGTGGCTTCGGTCGTCGGTCTTTTTCTCGGCGGCATGATCCTTGATCGCAGTCGACGCCCTTGGGTGATCGCACCCCTGCTCGCCATGGTTCCGATCGGCCTAACCATTGCCTATTTCAACCACGGTTCGGTTTTCCTGCTCTATGTGGCAATGAGCTCTCTCGGATTTGCGACGGGTGCGGAGTCTGCGCTCGGCCCATTCCTGGTTGCCCGTTATTTCGGACCCAAAGCTTTTGCTCAAATTCAAGGTTTGACGCTGGCAATCTGCTCACTGTCCTTCGGCTTGACGCCATTCCTTACCAGCGCAATGGCGACTGCAGCTGGAAGCTACTTCGTCCCGTTTGCCATCCTGACCGGACTGACAATGGTTGCCGTCGCGCTGGGAGCCCTTTTACCCAATTACCCACCAGAATGGCCGACCGGGGCGGAAGTCTCTGGAAAGTAAACCAGGGTCAGGGGAAGGGGTGTGATGATCCGGTATCGCACACAAAAGCCGGATCAGGGCGCGCTCCCGAACAACCCTTCCCATGATTGGCGACACAATAACGAGAGGTATCCTATGTTGAACCAAGCACGAGCCTCCGCTGAGCATCTCAGCCCTCACGACCAGGCGGAATTTCGCCGCGCGCTGGGTCACTATCCTACTGGCGTGTGCATTGTGACTGCGCACCATGACAATAAGCCGATTGGCATGACAATTGGCTCATTCACGTCGGTGTCATTGGACCCACCGCTTGTTGGTTTCTTACCTGCGCATAGCTCGCAAACCTGGCCGTTGATCGCGAAAGCTGGTGCATTCTGCGTGAATATCCTGGCCGATGATCAATCCGATCTTCCAGGGCGGTTTGCGAAACGGGATGCCGATCGCTTTCAGGATATTGCGCACAGCCGCTCCAGCCTTGATCTGCCGGTATTCGACGGCGTTGTCGCCTGGATCGACTGCACCCTGCATAGCGCGCATGAGGCGGGAGATCACCTCTTCGTCATGGGCAATGTGCTCACACTGAGTGTGGTCCGGGACCGCCCGCCCTTGTTGTTCTGCCGTGGTGCTTTCGGTGGTTTTGTTGCCGGAACCTGATGTGAAAAGCCTGGCACTTGATGTGAAATAGAAGGAACGAAAATGACCTATTTAATTCGGCAGATGGGACATGTTGTCATCTCCTCGCCTGATCCGCTTGGTGCGGCCAAAGATATTTGTGACGTGGTTGGCCTTCGTATCACGGAGCAGGACGGCGATACGGTCTATCTCTCCAGCAACGACCGCCATCACGAACTCACCTACATCAAGGGCGATGGCAAGGCCGTGGCCTGCGGCCTGGAAGCCGTCAGCGCCGACGCCGTGGACGAGGTCAAGCGTCGCGCTCTGTCCGACGGGCTGACCGTTCTCGACGATAAGCCGCTTGGAAAGCACTACGACAAGGCCGTGCGGATCGTCGCCCCAGGGGGTGCGATTTTCGAGGTGCATACGCCGATCGCCCGTAATCAGCCACGCCGGTATAACTACTCGACGCCCGGCGCCAGACCCCGCCGGATCGAGCATATCAACGCATTCGCGCCCGATACTCATGCCTTCGGCGAGTTCTGCGCAAAGGTGCTGGGTATGAAGCTCTCGGACATGACGGGCGAAGACGGTTTGCGGTGGTACCGCGCCGAAGACGGTTTCCATCACACGATCGCGATGGGGCCGGGTGAAAGCGGGCTGCACCATTATGCCTTTGATCTCCATTCTCTTGAAGATCTCGCAGCCATTGCTGACAATCTCACCCTCAAGGACCGGGCGATGGTTTGGGGTCCGGGCCGTCACGGGGCCGGAGGCAATATCTTCACCTATTACGCCGACCCGCATGGTTGCCTGGTGGAAAATTCCATCGAGCTTGACCGCATCGACAATGACGCGACCTACGAGCCACGGACCTGGGATATCTCGGAGGGTCTGGCAGGACGCTGGCTCAATCTCTGGGGCACGCCTCCCACACCCGGCTTCCTGCGTCCCGGCATAGCCTTTGATCCTAAGGTCTGATCGGGCAGCGCGAGGGACGATTGATTGGCAGGCGTGGTCGGGAAAGAAGAGGCCTATACGTTTTGCGGTTACCCGGCTCGGCGATGGATTTTCTTAGGGCTTGTGTTGAGGAACACGGTATCCGAGAGACGACCTATCATCATGCTGTGACTTAATATTGCTGCTGACAATGCTGGTCCGGAAACCTCGGATAGCAGCTTTTGGGTAAACCCTTCCCCGCTATTCGGGGAGGGGTGGCGGATCGACCAGCTCAGCGGTCGATCCGACCGAGGAGAAGCGTGCGCTGGGAGGCCGCACGCCACATTTAAATGAAGAGGAGGAGGAAGCCTTGAAACAGGCAACGATGACGCATGCCGTCGCTAATCCTGGGACGAATAGTCACTTCGACAACAATCGCCATGCTGAAGAACTGGGCGGAACCTTGTGTTCGACCGTTATTCGCTACCGCGCTAAAGGCGCCGCGCTTTTGTCAGACGTTCACCGGATGAAACAGCCGAAGCCATGGTAACCCAGACCGCTGCGCTGGTGTTGGTCGAAAGGACGGCCAATCTTTCGGCATCCTCTGTCTCATCTTTCATACGCAGCGTTGCGAGCATTGTTTCGATGATGTCGATCCCAGCACTTGCGGGCGATCGGCGTCGGATCAGCATAGCCGTCATCGCTTCATAAGGACCATACGGGAGGTGGTCCTGATCGACTTATCAGTCTGCGTCACCGCTTTGTCGGAGGCTTCGCCGCAGCACAGTCGCAATGAGGAGCAGTCAATCAAACCAAATGCAACGGAGTGAGCAGGTTCGATTCTTAGGGGAGGATAATAATGCGAATTCTATACATGATCACTATACCGTTGCTGTTTGCGACGGCTGTTCCAGCTTTTGCCATCGATCCGGAGATCGGTACGCAAGAACCACCTTTTCTGGATGGCCCACCGCCAGTCTATTCCGGCCCGCTCGCAGAAGCCGGACGGTGGCTTCATGAGAATGGGGTCGATCTTCGAATTGACTATATCAACATCGCTCAGAGCGCTTCTGCCTATGGCTTCAGAAAAGTCGGCTATGGATCGTTCCTCGTCGATCTGACCGGTAATATTACGCCTGATCTAAGGATCAGGCTCACTGAAGCGATCAATTTGCCAAACAACAATGTCACCGGCAACCTGACTGCCTTTCTTCCGCCGGTCACCGGCAATACCGACACGGCTCTTGCCCGCTTTTCACTGGAAGCAGACTTTTTAGATGACCGCTTGACCATAGAAGCGGGCCGCATTGGACTGGCTCGTGACTTCTCGATCAGGGGCTATTGCAGCGGCATCAGTTGTATCAACGCAACCCAGGGCAAGAGCCTGAACCTTCCGGACGATGTGCGTTCCGTTTGGGGTGCGCGGGCAGCCTATAAGCTCACGGCAAACACGACGTTAGGGTTCGGTTTGATCGAGGATAATCCGGACAACTGGCAGAATGGCGACGGCTGGACTTGGGGATCTGGAGACGCCGAAGGCTATATCGCCGCTGCCAACGTTCGTCATATCGAAACCTTTATGGACAGTGACAAGCCGTTTAAACTTGAAGCTGGAGCCTATTTCCGGTCCACGCCCTATCAGGACACGCTTTACAACAGTGGATGGGGGAACCCGACATACGGCGCGAATACCAAGATCGTCACGCATGACAGCGGAACGACCGCAATGTATGCGCATGCACGCAAGGTGGTTTGGAGCAGGTCTTCGGATAGTTTCAATCCGGAAAACATCGCGTTCTATGGCGGTATCCTACATTACTTCGGTGAAGGTCACGACTATCCATGGGAGGCCTATGTAGGCGTAGAATATTCGGGGTTCTGGCAAGCCAATCCGCTGGCGAGTGTCGGTGCCTCTGCTCACTATATTCGCATCAGCGAGGAGCGAGCCGAGTACGAGCGCAATGCCCGGCGGTTCTTCTCAGGCGTCGATCAGAGGCAGTCACAAGACATGTTCATGTTTGACGTGCATGGAAGCACAGGCCTTTTTGGCAATGGCATTCTCGATTTTGGCGCGGCCTATATCGTTAATCCGAACTCTGCTTTCGCTGATTTTTCTACCTCAAGACAGAAGGATGGTGTCGTCATTTATGCGGCGCTCGCATTCGACTTGAGTACCGTCCTTGGGCTTTCTCCTCGGAGAGGACCCTAAGCAAAGTCAGGTAACAGTCTTTAACCTTTTTGCTTGACGAGGCGCTAAAAAATATATTTTTTAGAATAAAATATTTATAATGGGAAGGGAGGTTCCTATGACTTATCTGATTTACCCCCAACCAGTGTAATGCCACCCGCATTTTGCCAGCGCGGATTGCGGAGACGTGTAGCCAGTTATCAGAGGCCAGTTGGATGGTTACGTCACCATTCAGAGGCATCTGTCATATGTGATGGGAGATCGATTTATGGGGTTCAAATTCAATCAGGAGTTCCGCTATCGGATGCCCACGGTATTCGGGCCGGCCGTAGGTCCCCGCCAAAAGCCGGGCGGCGGCATGTGGGCGCTGGAAGAAACCGGTACGATGAATGCGGAATGGATGGCTATTACCTATCGCACCAGTGCGGATAAGTTAGAGGCGCTTTTGCCTCCGGGGATGAGCTTGCGCGGTGAGCCGCTCATCAGTGTCTCCTGTGCCTGGTTCAAGAATCTTTATTGGCTGGCGGGGCGTGGCTACGGCATTTTGTCGATTGATTTCCCCGTAACCTATCAAGGCAAAACCGAGCGATTGGAAGGGTCTTTCTGCCCGGTTATCTGGGAGGGCGCTCCCGATGCGATCCTGACTGGGCGGGATGAAATGGGCTTTCCAAAACTGTTTTGCGACATGCCGGAAATCACCTGGGATAAGGAAAAAACCACGGCATCCTGCGAAGCGTCCTGGTTCGGCTTTAAATTTTTCGACATCGCTCTTGGTGAGATGGAGGAGGATGACGCCCCGCCGAGCCTGCCTGGTTCCGGGGGTGGAGCGGCCATGTACTATAAATACGTCCCTCGGACGAACCCGTTTCAGGGTGGAGGAGCAGACGTCGCTTATATCACGACGCCAGCGCCACCGCCGGGGGCGGGCAAGCCGGATGCCATCAATTTCGATGGATACCAGTTCAAGCGCTGGCGGGCCAAGGGCAGCTTCAACTGGCACAAGGCGACGTTTGAACAGCTCCCGACAACCTTTCATATCGTCAACGCCGTGGCAGATATGCCGTGTTTTGAAATCGTCAAAACCGAAATGGTGGCCTTCTCAGGTCCGGGAATTGGAGTTTCGGTCAATAGCATTCGTCCCGTAGAGCCGGGTGATCAGGAATAAGGATAATAGAATGAAACTGGCAAGATTTATTGTCGAGGGAAAGCCTCGGCTCGGTAAAGTCGTGGGCTCTGAAATCATTGATCTGAGTTCCGTGGCTCCTGAATGCGGAAGCTCAATGAAGGCGCTGATTGAGCGGTTGGATGAATTAAGACCGGCTTTGGAAGCGCTTGATGGCCCTTCTTTCGTACTGGCGGATGTTCAGCTTGCTGCACCAATCACCGATCCCAGGAAGTTTCTCGCCATCGGAATGAACTACAGGGCCCATGCCGAGGAAGCGGCAGCCGCAGGAATACCCACGCCAAAGTCGCAATTGTGGTTCAACAAACAGGTCACCTGCATCAATGGACCCTATGACGACGTGGTGCTGCCCAGCGTGTCCGAAAAGGTCGATTATGAAGCTGAGCTTGGCTTCATCATTGGTAAGCGGTGCCGTCATGTGAAGCGCGAAGACGCGCAATCGGTGATCGCCGGGTATTTCGTGGCCAATGATGTCACCGCCAGAGACTGGCAGTTCCGTTCACCGACCTATACGCTCGGCAAGAGCTTTGATACCCACGGCCCCATCGGCCCCTGGATCACGACGGCGGATGAAGTTCCGGATCCGCACAATTTGACGCTATCCCTCTCTCTGAATGGCGAGGAAAGACAGCGCACGTCTACGGGCGATATGATCTACGATATCTGGGATCAGATTTCCTATCTCTCAACCGTTATGACCCTCGAGCCGGGTGACATCATCATAACCGGAACACCATCGAATGTTGGGATTGCAACCGATACCTTCATGAAGCCGGGCGATGTCGTTCGCGTCGAGGTAAACGGGTTGGGTTCAATCGAAAACCGGTTCGTTGCCGAAGAGCGATAATCCATCAACGTTGATCGGCAGATAGCCGATTGAGATACTACTGCTTTTAGGGTCTGTCTGGTTCAATCTGAACCGGACAGACCCTTGCAACCGCACGACCCTATGTCAGCTGAGAAAGCAGGCCCTCTCTCCTCAAGCCTTGAATTTCTCCTCCGGGAACCGCAGACCGCCTGCCTCCGCTCCCCCGCTGTTGTGGGCAGCACACCACGTGGCAATTTTTCCAGCAAGGGCAGTCCTATGTCGTGCTCCAGATGATGATCTGCCGGTTGATCGCCGAGGCGGACATATTCAGTTTTTCAGCGGCTCCCCGGAAAGAACCAGCGCGGGCAACGGCATCCAGCAGGATTACGGAAGAGGAGGTGAGTTGCATTTGGCGGCCCACCGTTTCATTTTCTCGAACGATAAAGCCGGAAAACTGTGCTTGTCATTCGATTTTTCATCGCGCACCTTCAAGCTGATTTTGCAAGGAGTATGACAATGACGTTTTCGCCCGTGACCGGTCTCGATCACGAATACTTCCTTCGTCTCAGCTTCAAGGTCGCGCTGAGGGCCCAGGAAACAGGCAATCATCCTTTCGGTGCTATTCTGGTCGGGCCGGATGGTAAGGTGCTGATGGAACAGGAAAACGCCTATAATCCGACGCGCGACATGACGGGGCATGCAGAACGGGTTCTGATGACCCGTGCCTCGCAAGCCTACACGCCCGAACGTCTGAATCAATGCACCATGTACACGTCAGCCGAGCCTTGTGCCATGTGTGCCGGTGCGGCCTATTGGGCTGGGATTGGGCGGGTGGTTTTTGGTTTGAGCGAGAGCCAATTGAAGGCGATGACAGGCAATCATCCTGAAAATCCGACACTCGACCTGCCATGCCGTGTGGTCTTCGAGGCGGGCCAGCGCCGCGTCGAGGTTATCGGCCCTTTGCTGAGCGAGGAGGCCGCCAAATTGCATGATAATGCCTGGCGTTGATGGTGGGGAACTGTCTGGGGTTTACGTTGATGTGGGAACTGGCGATCCGGCTTGTGAAAGTGAATGACTGACGTTGCTTCCCGGTTTTGAAAAGAGGCCTTCAAAAGGGCCGTCTAGACGCAAAAGGAGATCACTCGTCTTGCGGAGATGCGCTTCAAGCCGGGAACATGCGAGTTCTGTGTCGCGCGCCAGGACGGCTTCAGCGATTTCAGCATGCTCAATGTCAACGTGACGGGGCTCTTTCATGAATGGGACCGCCATGCGTCTATATCGCTCGACCTGCCAGAACATGGAGTCGCGAAGCTTCAGCCACCAGCGACTATCGCATGCGAGAACCAAGGCATCATGGAATGCCGCATGAAGTTCAGTCCAGGCAGGACTAACGGTATTGCTGCCATCAGGATCAGACATCGAGGTATGGTGCAGTTGATGGCTGATGTCTTTGATATGACCTTCCCAGGCCAAAGACCCCTTGGCTATCGATCGGCGCAGGCAGCGAAGTTCGATTTCTATCCGTACCTCGGTCAAATCCTGTAAATCTTCGATCGAGATCGGGGTAACATGAAATCCGCGCTGAGCCTCTGCAACAACCAGACCATCTGATGTCAGGCGCGCCAAAGCCTCTCGCACCGCCCCTGGGCTGACGCCAAGTTGCTGGCACAAAGTATCGATCTTGAGCTTCGACCCAGGGATAAAGCGGCCGTTGAGCAAGTCGTGGCGCAGAACCTCATAGGTTTCGAGGGTGCGGGATCGTACTGTCATCGCAACACTTCTATCTTATTTCCGTGAAAATATATTTTTCGAGGTTCTGTATATACGGAGCTAAAAGCACGCACAATCCGGAGGCCTTCATTGGGTTTTCTGATTCAGACATCTTTTTGTTTGTCACGAATTTGGTTGACCGCACGTTTCTGACCGAAACGACACTCAGCCAAACACGCTGAAGCTCCTCGGTAAACCGGTTCTGCCTTTTTGCCGGTTTGCTCGGTCCGTTGGGGCAATGCGGCTTTTTGTTTTCAGTTCGTGCATCATTGCTAACAGGCATTGACAGACTGCGATGTTCCGATAGTCTTTAATTATGATCTGTATTGCGTAATTATAGAATAATAAAAGGGGAACGTCATGAAATCTAAATTGGGATTGCTGGCAACGCTGGCATTTGCACTTTTACCTGGACTTGCACTTTTGCCGGGGCATGGTCTCGCGCAGGACAAGGGCGGGGTCATCAACGTCGCAACCATTGGCGAGCCGCCAACACTGGACCCGATGGCCTCAACGGCTGATCTGGTTGGTATGACCACACAGCATATTTTCGAGACCTTGTTTACGTTCGACGACAAGTGGAATGTCATTCCGCTGCTGGCTGAAACCATGCCCACCATCAGTGATGAGGGCAAAACCTACGACATCACTTTGCGCGCTGGCGTGAAATTTCATGATGGCTCGGTGATGACATCCGCTGACGTGGTGGCCTCGATTGAGCGTTGGCTTGCAACGGCATCGCGCGGCAAACAGGTTGTGGCCTATATCGACAAGGTAACAGCGCAGGGCGACAATGCCATTCGCATCACGCTGAAAAAGCCCTATGCGCCGCTGTTGTCGCTGCTGGCTTTCAACAATTCCGCAGCGGTGATCATTCCAAAATCCACCATCGCCGATCCTTTGACAAAATTCATCGGCACCGGCCCCTATATGCTGAAAGAACGCAAGCCAGACCAATATATCCAACTGGTGCGGTTTGATGGTTATAAACCCAGAACCGATGCCGCAAACGGCTTTGGGGGTGCGCGCAAAGCCATTCTGGATGAAATCCGCTTCATTCCCGTGCCGGATGCCAACACAAGGCTTGAGGGTGCAGTCTCCGGGCAATTTGACTACACAGATTCACTGGCACCCGAGAGCTATGATCGCCTGAAAGGTTCGAAAGCCTCTGATCCCGTGGTGCTCAAGCCCTATGGTGCGCCTGTGTTTGTAATGAACACCAAGCAGGGCATCATGACCAGCAAGACCCTGCGCCATGCCGTGCAGGTGGCATTGAACCCGCAAGACATGTTGCTGGCCGCTTTTGGCAATCCGGAATTCTTTGCCGTTGATGGCGCGATCTATCCTGAAGGCTATGCCTGGCACACCAAGGAAGGCATTGCCCGCTATGGCAGTGGTGACCCTGAAGCCGCCGCCAAGTTGATGAAAGAGGCGGGCTATGATGGCAAGCCAGTGCGCATTCTCACCAGCCGCCAATATGAGTTTCACTATAAAATGGCGCAGGTGGCAGCGGAATATCTGAAAGCGGCAGGCTTCAAGGTTGATCTGCAAATCTATGATTGGGCAACCCTGACAACGCGCCGTGCTGATCCTGCCCTTTGGGATATTTTCATCACCCACGGCCCCTTCCCACCAGAGCCTGTGCTGAACGGATGGATGTCGGATAGTTATCCCGGCTGGTGGTCAACGCCAGAAAAGACCAAGGCAATTGAGCCATTCATTGCCGAGTCTGATCCTGTCAAGCGCCAGAAGCTTTTCACGGAGATTCAAAAGACCTTCTATGAGGATGCGCCGGTGTTCAAGGTGGGTGATTTCAATGCGCTTTCGGCCAAGGCCAAAACGCTTGAGGGCTTTCATCCATCGCCATGGCCTTACTTCTGGAATGTCAGTTCCAAGAAATAAGCTGGTTCGTACCCTTCAAAGTGAAGCAACACATCATGTCGAGATCCTTTCCTCCTGATTTTCTCTGGGGCGTGGCGGCCTCTGCCTTTCAAACGGAAGGTGCTGTTCATGCCGATGGGCGCGGACCCAGCGTGTGGGATGTGTACAGCCACACACCGGGCCGCACCACCAATGGCGATACGGCTGACATTGCCTGCGACCATTACCACCGCTACCCGGAAGACATCGCGCTGATGCGCGGGCTTGGGGTGAAGGCCTATCGGCTTTCCACCGCATGGCCACGCATTTTCCCAAGCGGCAGTGGGCAGGTGAACCAGCGAGGATTGGATTTCTACGACCGGGTGATCGATCTGGCCTTGCATGAGGGAATTGAGCCGTGGATTTGCCTGCATCATTGGGACATGCCGGTCGCTGTGGAAGAGAATGGCGGCTGGCGCAATCGTGATACGGCCAAGATTTTTGCCGATTACGCCGCCGTTATCACCAGGCATTTTGGTGATCGGGTCAAACGCTTTGCGCCGATCAATGAGCCAAATGTGATTCCATGGGTGGCCTATAATGTTGGGCGTCACGCCCCCGGCAAACAGGATTATCCTTCCAGCCTTCAGGCCATTCACACGCTCAATCTTGCCCATGGTTATTCCGTATCAGCAGTGCGGGCCGAAGCACCACAAGCCGAGGTGGGCAATATCGTCTCCCTTGGCCCCGTGCGCCCACATTATGACGATGCCGCCCACGAAGAAGCACGGATTCTCGGCGATTGCCTCTGGCGCAGGGTCACGGTTGATCCGCTCTGGCTCGGCACCTACCCGGAGCCAATTGCGGCTGCCATGCAGCCCTTCATTCAACCGGGGGACATGGAGGCCATTTCGCAAAAAATGGATTTCTTCGGCCTCAATCACTATAATCCGGTGTTTGTTGGTCCGAATAAAAACACCACCTTTGGTGTGTCGGAAACAGCACCCCCGACAGGCATGGGACCGCTCACCGATGTCAACTGGGTGGTCGATCCGGCAGCCTTTCTGGAACAGATCCGCGACACCAGCGAGCGCTATGGCAAGCCAACCATTTACATCACCGAAAACGGTGCATCTTACCCGGATGCGCTTGGCCCAGACCGTAAGGTGATCGACAACGACCGCATCGCCTATTTCAACCTCTATCTGAATGCGCTGCTGGACGCGCTGGATGAAGGCCATGATATTCGCGGCTATTTCGCCTGGTCGCTGATGGACAATTTCGAATGGGGCCGCGGTTATTCCAAGCGGTTTGGCTTGGTTTACGTCGATTATCCCACCCTGCAACGCATTCCCAAACAGTCCTATCATTGGCTCAGCGACGTGATTGCCGCCAATGCCCTATAAATCCAAGCGACGAGAGGGCAGATCATGATCAGCTATATCGTCAAGCGCCTGCTTGGCATGATTGTGGTGATGTTTCTGGTGGTGACCATAGTGTTTATCATCGTGCGCGTCACCCCCGGCGATCCCGCAGCCGTCATGCTGGGGCCGGATGCGTCAGCCCAAGATGTTGCCGATCTGCGCTCCAAGCTGGGGCTGGATCAATCGCTGATCTCGCAATACGTGTTTTACATCGGAGCCTTGTTGACGGGTGATCTGGGCCGCTCGATCTTTCTGGATATGCCAGTGGGCGCTGCCCTGTTGCAACGGGCAGAGCCAACCTTTTTCCTCACGCTGTTTGCGCTGTTAATTGCCTGCGTGCTGGCGCTTCCCATTGGCATTTATGCCGCCTATCGGCGCGGCTCATGGCTCGATCAAGCGGTGACGGCCATTGCCATGCTGGCGGCCAGCATTCCCAGCTTCTGGCTTGGCTTGATCCTCATGCAGTTCTTTGCGGTCAAGCTGCAACTGTTTCCCGTCTCCGGTTATGGCGGGCCGGGAACAAGTTTTCTGGAACGGATGTACCATCTGGCTTTGCCAGCCATTGCGCTGGGTCTTGTCTCTTCATCCCTGATCCTGCGCTTTACCCGCGCCTCCATGCTGGATGTGCTGGGCGATGATTTTGTGCGCACCGCCCGCGCCAAAGGCCTGCAAGAGCGGCATGTGGTGCTGCGCCATGCGCTGAAAAATGCCTTGATCCCGATCCTCACCGTGGTGGGCCTGACGGCGGCGGTGCTGATTTCGGGAGCCGTTGTCACCGAAACAGTGTTTGGCCTGCCCGGCATTGGCAGCCTCGTGGTCTCTGCCGTTTTGCGCCGCGATTATCCCGTCATTCAAGGTGCCTTGCTGGTGATTGCTGGTCTCTATGTGCTGGTGAATTTCGCCATTGATATGCTCTATCTGCTAATTGATCCGAGGGTGCGTTACTGATGACCCAACCCATATCCTTAGAGAGCACACCCCCGCCGCAATCAGAAGTCTTGCGCTTTCTGCGCCGCCTTTTGCATCGCAAGACGGTGGCGATTGGCCTGTGCATTCTCGCCATCTTCGTGCTGCTGGCGGTGTTGGCACCGTGGATTGCCCCTTATTCTCCCTATAAACTCTCGATCATGAACCGGCTGAAACCACCGAGCGAAACCTATTGGTTTGGCACCGATGAGTTTGGGCGCGATGTGTTTTCACGCACGATTTATGCGGGGCGGCTGTCTTTGCTGGTTGGGGCGTCGGTGGTGGCGCTGTCGTCGCTGATTGGCGTCACGCTTGGGCTGCTCGCAGGCTTTTTTCATCGGCTGGATACGCCGATTGCCCGGCTGATTGATGCGATGATGGCCTTTCCCGATATTCTTCTGGCCATCGCATTGGTAGCGGCCCTTGGGCCATCGCTGACCACGGTGATCATTGCCCTCTCGGTGGTCTATGCACCCCGGTTAGCACGCATTGTGCGGGCTTCCACACTGGTGATCCGCGAGCTACCCTATATCGAAGCGGCCCGTGCGCTTGGTATTTCCACCACACACATCATGGTGCGGCATGTGCTGCGCAATCTGATGTCGCCCATTCTGGTGCAGGCAACATTTCTGTTCGCCAGCGCCATGCTAGCCGAGGCGGGCCTGTCGTTTCTCGGCGTTGGCGTTAGCCCGGAAATTCCCACCTGGGGCACCATGATTGCGGCTGGTCGGCAATATGTCGATCAGGCCGATTGGATGACGCTGTTTCCCGGCTTTGCCATCATTCTCTCTGTGATGTCGCTTCAGATCGTCGGAGACGGTTTGCGCGACATGCTCGACCCAAGACTGCAAAAGGATATCTGACCATGCTGCCTCAGGAACAAGGCTTGGGCCTCCTGCTGTTAAAAAACCTCCGCCCTCTGGCCTTTGGCGAGGCAACACCCCCGCAAGCCATCGATATTTTGATCGGCGCGGATGGCAAGATCATCAAGGTCGGACAAAACATCGCCCTGACAGAAGATGCCGAAGTGATCGACGGCAAAGGGGCCTGGATTTCGCCCGGCTGGGTCGATCTGCATGTGCATATCTGGCATGGCGGCACGGATATTTCCATTCGCCCATCGGAATGCGGGGCAGAGCGCGGCGTAACCACGCTGGTGGATGCAGGCTCCGCTGGAGAGGCCAATTTCCACGGCTTTCGCGAATACATCATTGAGCCATCGCGCGAGCGGATCAAAGCCTTCTTGAACCTTGGCTCCATTGGTCTGGTGGCCTGCAACCGCGTGCCGGAACTGCGCGACATCAAGGATATTGATCTCGACCGTATTCTGGAATGCTATGCCGAGAACAGCGAGCATATTGTTGGCCTGAAAGTGCGGGCCAGCCATGTCATCACCGGATCATGGGGGGTAACTCCGGTCAAACTCGGCAAGAAAATCGCCAAAATCCTCAAAATTCCGATGATGGTGCATGTTGGCGAACCACCCGCACTTTACGATGAAGTGCTGGAAATTCTAGGCCCCGGCGATGTCATCACCCATTGCTTTAACGGCAAGGCCGGGTCCAGCATCATGGAAGACGAGGACCTTTATAATATGGCTGAGCGCTGCGCTGGCGAAGGAATCCGGCTGGATATCGGCCATGGCGGTGCCTCCTTCTCGTTCAAGGTGGCAGAAGCGGCCATCAAACGGGGGCTTTTGCCCTTTTCCATCTCCACCGATCTGCATGGCCATTCGATGAATTTTCCGGTCTGGGATCTGGCCACCACCATGTCCAAACTGCTCTCCGTGGGCATGCCGTTTGAGAAGGTGGTGGAGGCCGTGACCCATGCACCAGCCTCCGTCATCCGCCTGTCGATGCAGGATCGGCTGGCACCGGGAGCGCGAGCGGATTTCACCATCTTTGATCTCATCGATGCTGATCTGGAAGCCACCGATTCCAATGGTGATGTCTCGCGCCTCACCAAACTGTTTGAGCCACGCCATGCCGTGATTGGCCGCGAGGCCATTGCCGCCAGCCGCTACATTCCGCGCGCCCGCAAACTGGTGCGCCACAGCCATGGGTATTCGTGGCGCTGAAATGCATTCAAAAATTCTAGAACTGGAAACCGCGTGAGCATGACTTCACCCTCCACCGATGCCGGATTGCCAACACCCTATGAGCGGCTTGCCGCTCTGGGCATTGCGCTGCCGCCATCCCCACCGCCAATCGCCAATTTCGTCACCCATGTGCGCGAGGGCAATCTGCTGTTTCTCTCCGGTCAAGGTCCACGCGAAGCGAACGGCTTTCTCTATTCCGGCAAGGTCGGGGATGATGTGACGCTTGAAGATGCCTATCGCCACGCCCGCCTCACTGGCATCAACCTGATAGCCGTGATGCATGAGGCGCTGGGTGATCTCGCCCGCGTGCGCAAAATTGTCAAAATGCTTGGCATGGTCAATGCCGCGCCGGATTTTCGCGATCATCCGCAGGTGATCAATGGCTGTTCAGACCTGTTTATGGAGGTGTTTGGGCCGGCGGGTCAGCATGCGCGCTCGGCGGTTGGCTTTGGCTCGCTTCCCGGCAATATCACCGTGGAAATCGAAGTGATTGTGGCGTTGCACGAATGAGAAAGGCCCTCTCAGTGACCGCGCCAACCCATGCGTTTTTCGATCCGTTCTGCCGAGGCCTGAACATGGTCCACATAGGGATTGCCGTCAGAAAACGCCTTTTGCTCTGGCAAGACGATGGAGATGGTGGCAACACACACACCATCCCGATCACAAATCGGCGAGGCAATGCAGGCCACCGCATAATCGGATTCACCGGCCTGAATCGACAGGCGCTGCTGAAAGGCCCTTGCCGCCGCATCCGACAGGGTTCGCGCATCCACCTCCGCCCGTCCGGTTGGCGACGAGCGGGCGCAATGGGCAAACAGTTCTATGCGTTCTTTCTCCGGCAAATGGCCAACGAGAAGGCGGCCAGACGCCGTCCAGTTCAGCGGCACACGGGTGCCAACCCGCGATGCGACCTGAAAATGGCTTGGCCCCTCGGCCATGGCCAGCACCAGCATATGGTCATTGTCACGCCCGCACACTTGCACGGTCTCGCCCGCTTCGCGGCACAGATCATGCATTTCCTGCGTGGCAATGCCGATGAAATCCAGCGAACGGGAATAGGCAAGGCCATAATGGTAAAGCCGTGGGCCAAGCCAAATCGCGCCATCACCACTGCGGGTCAGCATGTTCTTCTCCACCAGATCATCAATGATGGTGTAAATGGTGGACAAAGGCGCGCCAACCGCCTTGGCAATGGCGTAAGGGCCAACGGGCGCGCCCGTTTCATACAGATGATCCAGCACCTGCAAAGCGCGGTCCATGCCGCTGACGCGCGAGCGCCGCTCTGCCGGGGCCTCAACGGGCTGGCCGTCTGCGGCAACCGATACCCTGCGTGCCTTGCTATCCATCCTGCGATCCTTACCTGAATGATCGGCTATTACATTATAACGGCATAGCTGTCGATTGTAGAAATGACGGGCCTTTGCCCACAACAAGTGGAAAAGCTTATGACCAACGATATTCGCACCCAGCTCGGCCTACGCCCGGTGATCAATGTTTCCGGCACCATGACCAGCCTTGGCGCATCCATTGTGGTGCCAGAGGCCATTGCCGCCATGACAGCGATTCTGCCGCAATTTGTGGAAATCAGTGATCTCCAGCGCAAGGCCAGCGCCGTGATTGCCCGGCTGACCGGAGCGGAAGCGGGCTTTATCACCGCGTCTTGCTCGGCAGGCATCAGCCTTGCTGTGGCAGGTACCATTACCGGGTCGGATCTGCTGGCCATTGAAAAACTGCCGGATGTCAGCACGACGAAGAATGAAGTGCTCGTGCAAATGGGCCACCTCGTTAGCTACGGTGCGCCGGTGGATCAATCCATCCGTCTGGGCGGTGGCAAGGTGGTGTTGGTGGGGCAGGCAACATCTGCGCACCGCTACCATATGGAAAATGCCATTACCGAAAACACTGCCGCCGCCGTCTATGTCGTTTCTCACCATGTGGTGCATTACGGCCTTCTGCACTTGAAGGAATTTGTCGAAATTGCCCATGCGCGCGGCGTGCCGGTGATTGTCGATGCCGCATCGGAATATGACCTGTGGACCTTCCTCGATCAAGGCGCGGATATTGCTCTCTATTCCGGCCATAAATTCCTCGGTGGCCCCACATCGGGCATTGTTGCCGGGCGCAAGGAGCTGGTGCGCAACGCCTATTTGCAAAACATGGGTATTGGCCGTGGCATGAAAGTGGGCAAGGAAAGCGTCTTTGGCGTCATGGCGGCTCTTGAGGCTTGGGAAAAGCGTGACCATGCGAGCGTGCGCGCCACTGAAACCGGCTATCTGCATCTATGGAAAGAAGCACTGGATGGCCGCCCCGGTGTAACGGCGCTGATTGAGCCAGACCCAACCCACAATCCTCTGGATCGCCTGCGGGTGATCCTCTCACCGCAAGAAGCGCATATCAGCGCCTATGATCTGGCAGGCGCGCTGGCCCGTGGCAATCCGCCCATCATCGTTCGCGATCATGAGGCAGAACATCACTATTTCTATCTCGATCCCTGCAATCTGCATCCGGGGCAAGAGGTCATTGTGCGTGACCGTCTGGTGGAAGAACTTGATAAGGCGCGAGCGTCCAACGAAGTGATCAACACGCCACATGAAGAATGGGGCCGCCATCGCTTCGATTCCATGCTGCGCTGGCCGGATTGATCACCGCCATCCTTTGTTCGAATGTGAGTTGCTGAAGTATGACCGGCAAAATTACCGGTCATACTTCCATTTGAATTTGATAGGATGGAAACAGCCTCCTTGAGGTCGATATTTTCGCCGTCTTCAGTAACGATGTCACCCAGAAAACGTTCGATTTCAGGACCCCTCGCCAACGCTATTCCTGGTCGAGAGCTTCTTAACCATTCACGCTATCGCTTTGTTTAGGGTAGTCCGATATAAATATCGCATCACCGTGCGAGCACTGAATGTATCCCTGGTCTGAACTCCTTGCGAATCTGGCAATTGTTGCCATCACAACGTCGACCTGGACATTCGTCCGGCCACACCTCGCTGGCCAAGGACCACGCGCTTTTTCGTTGGCTTTTGGCTGCCTTATGGCGGTTGGGTTGCTCGCGACCATGGCCTTGCCGTTTCGCTTCACCGACGGTGTTTTCCTGGACACCCGGTATACATTTCTCGCTATATCGGGTTTCTTCGGCGGCCCCATTGCGGCCTTTCCACCGCTTATCGTGGGAATTATCAGGCGATTGATGATCGGAGGTATGGGGATAACGGTTGGCATCCCGCAAATCATCGCGGCTGCATGCATCGGTGTCGTCGCAAGCCGATTGCTTCGCGGCAAGATCCCGACTTTCCCGCAGATCGCAGCACTTGCTCTGTTCGTCGCAGTCAGCGGCATAGCCGGCTTCTTTGTCGTGCGTCCCTTTGAGGTCTGGGGCAACCTGATCGTCGTGACGGTCGGTCCATTCATGGTGGTCTTGTTTGGGGCCACCCTGTTATCCGCTGTTGCCATCGCGCAGGAGATGAAGCGGACAAGGCTTGAAAGGGATTTGGCCGCGGCACAGATCCGTCTCGCCGATGCGCTCGCGACAATGGCGGATGGCTTGGCACTTTTCGACCGTGATGGGGTGTTGGTTTTCACCAATCAAAGATACCTCGATATCTTCAAGGAAACGGCGGATGTCAGGGTGCCCGGGAAAAATATCCGGGAAATCTTGCGGACATCCTTTGAACGTAACGAAGAAGCGCGCGTGGAATCGGATGTCGATCCTATCATCGATCGGGTTGTGGAAGGCCTGTTTCGGCCCAGCGATCGCCTGATCCAACTGGCCGACGGGCGTTCAATCGAGGCAAGAACGCGTGTCACGGGCGAGGGGGAGGCGATGATCGTTTACGCGGATATCACTCTTCATTGTCAACGTGAGGCGCGGTTGCATGAGTTGAACGATCGCTTGTCGGCCTTGGCGGATACGGACGAATTGACTGGTTTGATGAACCGCCGTGGTTTGGAAGCGTCCATGGATCAAGCTTTTGACCGAGCCAAGGATCACGGCGCCAATATTGGCCTTCTTCTTATCGATGTCGATTGGTTCAAGGCTTATAACGACACCTATGGGCATCCCGCCGGGGATAAATGTCTACAGCTTGTCGCCAACACGGTTCATGCGACGTCCAGGTCATTTGCGGGAAGCATTGTGGCGCGATATGGTGGGGAGGAATTGACCGTCGTGTTGCCGAACGCATCAATATCCGAAACCGAGGCAGTCGCGCGGCTTGTTTGTACAGCCGTGCGTACTCTGGCCATCGAGCATGTTGGAAGCGAAAAGCGCATCGTCACAGTGAGCGTCGGGGCCGCCAATCTGAAATCGATGCCGGGCCTGCGCAAGACGGATCTCCTTCTACAGGCTGACGCGGCGCTTTATGCAGCCAAGGCGGCGGGGCGGGACTGTATCCAGACAGCTCCTGATCTCCTTCCGGTCGCCAAGCGCGCCGACAGCCGTTGATCAATTATTCCTGTGACATCACGTTCCGGGCTTTTGCCAATAGCCAAAGCCTTGCCCGACCTAGGTGATTTTAAGGGATGGTCAGCCGCTCACCTGCTGTTTGCATCACACATCAAAGATGCGCAAACACTCCGAATTTTAGGAATATCCGTTGCGGCAAAGCCGTCAGTGGAGTCTAATGCGGGGCAAGACGATGGGCGTGTTACAGCAGTCGTGCTGCTTTCCACGATATCCTGTGCCACCGCTACTCCAGTTTGGCGATTGAATGACGATATTTTCTGTCCGGCATATTACCTCATATCGGTATAAGAGACCGGTCGAATTCGGCGAGCACAGATTGATGTTCCGGCCGCGGGATAGTTTTGACCAGACACTTCTGAGTTCTCATCTGGATGTTGATCCAAAACCCGATTACATAAGGTGGATCCATGATGTGTTTGGCAATTGCGTTGCGCTGGTGGGGTTTACCGGCAAGGCGCGGGAACTCTGCTTTGGGACAAATATCCGCCTGGACCATACCCAGCAGGTTGAAATGGATCTGCAGATCGATGCAGAAGCTCTCCACTACCCTTTCGCATACGACCCGGAGGAAGTGGTCGACCTGGAACGGACAATCAAACGGCATTTTCCTGATCCAGACGATGAGGTTGGCAGATGGACACGGCAGTTCGTGCGGATCGGTCAGCCGACCGAAACTGGTCGCCTGTTGATGACCCTTTGTTATGCGATCCACGAGAGTTTCATCTATGCCCGGCGCCTGGAGCATGGAACGCAGACACCGCTTGAGACGCTCCGGCTTCGCCGTGGTACGTGCCGCGATTTTGCGCTGCTGATGATGGAGGCGGCCCGGTCGCTCGGGCTCGCTGCCCGTTTCGTTACGGGCTATATCTATGTACCCGACCGCGACGGCTCAACCAAGCTTGGCGGTGGCTCCACCCATGCCTGGTGCCAGGTCTATCTTCCCGGTGCCGGGTGGGTGGAATTCGATCCCACCAACGGGATTGTCGGAAACCGCGATCTTATCCGCGTCGGTGTGGCGCGCGACCCAAAACAAGCGGTGCCGCTTTCCGGAAGCTACGACGGCGACGCGTCGGATTTCGACACGATGTCCGTCCAGGTCAACGTTACAACCGATGAGGTGAGCAATACCGCAGCATAGATGGAACAGCTCGGTCGCCTGAGCGTTTGCCGCCTGAACGTGCATTCGTAACCCGTATTTCGGAAATTTTTATCAGAGGATGCCTATTCATCATGAAGATACGCGCGGGATTTCGCATAGGTTACGAATGCCAGCAAGAGACGGCTATGCTGCTGGTGCTCAATATCCATCCATCCCGTCGCACCGATCTTCTGCAGGATCAGGTCCTGAGTTTCGACCGGCCGATTGAGGCCTGGGGCTATTTCGATGGCTTCGGCAATGCTTGTAGCCGCATCGTCGCACCGCCGGGCGTGACGACGATTTCTACGGAATTCGAGATCTACGATAGCGGTCTTCCAGATCCGGTGCCTGAGAATGCGTGGCAGCACGACATCAAGGATCTTCCGGATGACGTGCTCGTCTTTCTGCTCGGCAGCCGGTATTGCGATACGGACCGCCTTTCAGATTTCGCCTGGAAGACCTTTTCTTTTACACCCTTGGGTTGGCCGCGGGTGAAGGCGATCCTGGATTTCGTCCACAACCATATCACCTTCAACTATCAGAAGGCTGATCTTCTCCGCACGGCTTTCGGAGGTTTTACTGATCAAACCGGCGTTTGCCGCGATTTTGCGCATCTTGCGATCACGCTATGCCGCTGCATGAATATTCCGGCGCGTTACTGCACCGGGTATCTGGGGGATATAGGCGTGCCTGATGATCCGAACCCGATGGATTTCAGTGCATGGTTTGAAGTCTATCTCGGCGGTCGCTGGCATACAGTTGATGCCCGACACAACAAGCCCCGGATAGGCCGCATCCTCATGGCCATCGGACGGGATGCCACGGACGTGGCGCTTTCAACTGCCTTCGGCCCCGCCATCTTGACGCAATTCGACGTGACAACCATCGAGTTATAGACCGTGGTATCGAACGGCAGGCTAGCTGTTTGATCTCGTGTCTTACCTTGACGTCTTCAGCGCCCTGCCATGTCACGCTTGCCGCGGGCCGATCATTGATGCCTAGAATTTTCGGCGAGGTTTTTTGTAATCGGTGGACTTTAGAACCGGATCGATTGGCCATTGAGTCCACCCGTCAAAAGCCGCCTCTTTGAGAATTCGCAATCGTCTCGTGACGGGATTGCTCGGCGCTGTTAAGCAAAGAGTATCGGACATACAGCGCGGTGAAATGGGCAACGCGGCGAAACGGGAGGCTGCCTTGGATTTCATGAAATTGCTCAAGTCGCTTGAGGAATTGCTCTACGAGTTGGTGTCCTGGCTGCTGTTTTATCCTCTTACCATGTGGCGCTCGGTGACGAGACCTCTAAGCATGATGCGATACGCCGATCTCGAACTTGCCGACAGACAGGAGGATCAATACGACGATACCCTGAGCCCTCCCTTGTTCCTGCTTATCACGCTGCTTCTTTCCCAAGGGCTGTCGACGGCCTTTCCGTCCAGTTACGATACCACGGTTGCCGCCAAGGAACTGGGATCGGTGTCGAACCTGCTCATTGCGCGTGGTGTGTTATTCGGGATCTATCCTCTTTGCATGGCAGTCACCCTTTTACGGCGCAAGTCGGTAAGGATCACCAGAAGCTCGCTACGCCCACCTTTTTTCAGCCAGTGTTATGTCGCGGCGCCGTTCGCATTCATCATCGGGCTGGCGTTCGACTTGATGTTCATGCCCGACGGACAAGGTGTCCTGATCGGTCTCCTGACCCTGACTGCTGCCACACTCTGGTACGCGCAAGCCGAGGTTCGATGGTTTAAGCAGGATTTGGCTATTGGAGGATTGAAGGCGATTGGCGCCTTCACCCTGGCTTTCCTGGCCGCGACAGTCGTGGCGTTCTTTCTGGCCATTACCATCGGCCTTGAAGCTAAGAACCTGACACCCTGATCGACAGCTGACCTCTGCCTTCGGTACGCGACACCATCGAGCCCTTCCGTTCACCTGTGCGAAGGGTTTAACCGACCTGACCACATTCGTGGCATGCGCCTTTGCGTTGCATTCCTATCGCCATCGCGGGAACTATCCTGCCGGACCTCCATTTAGGGAACGGAGCGACAAGTTCATTTAGTGAACAGCACCTCATCGTGAAAGTCCGCAACCCTACGTTAGAAAATGACGCAAGAGTTCTGTGGTCTTGACCTCATTCCACGTCACCGAAAAGGGGAGCGGACATGTCGAACAGCAACCAAATGGATCTTTCCCGCCGGGATCTTCTTATCTCATCGGCTGTAGCGGCCGTGGTCACAGGAGCCGGCGAAAGGAGCGTGGCAGCACAGCCTGCAGGAGACAACAAGATGAAATTAACGACACCTGTGACGCTAAACGTCAATGGAGCGCACCGTGAGATTGAGGTCGATAACCGCACGACCCTTCTCGACGCGCTACGGGAGCACCTGGATCTTACGGGCACGAAAAAGGGTTGTGACCATGGTCAATGCGGAGCCTGCACCGTCATGGTCGATGGTCGGCGGATCAATGCCTGTCTGACGCTGGCCGTCATGCATGATGGCGACCAGATTACCACGATCGAAGGCCTCGGTCAGCCTGGCCACCTTCATCCGATGCAGGCAGCCTTCGTCAAGCATGATGGTTTTCAGTGTGGCTACTGTACGCCCGGCCAAATCTGTTCCTCCATAGCGGTGCTTGAGGAAATCGAGGCGAATATCCCGAGTCACGTGACGTCCGACCTCAACGGGCCTGCGCAATTGACAGCCATCGAAATCCGCGAGCGGATGAGCGGCAATATCTGTCGATGCGGCGCCTATTCCAACATTGTCGACGCCATTTCCGAAGTTGGAGGGATCAAGGCATGAAAGCTTTCACCTTTGAGCGCGCGCCCTCGATCGAGGCCGCAGTGAAAACGGCTGCTGCCAACCCAGACGCCAGGTTTATCGCCGGTGGCACCAACCTGCTCGATCTGATGAAACTCGAAATCGAGACGCCAACCCATATCATCGATGTAAATAGACTTGGTCTCGATAAAATCGAGTCCACCGATAACGGTGGTCTGCGCATCGGTGCTCTCGTTCGAAATACCGATCTTGCCGCACACGGGACTGTTCGCCGCGACTACGGTCTGTTGTCACGAGCCCTGGTTGCCGGTGCCTCCGGCCAGCTTCGCAATAAGGCGACCACGGCCGGTAACCTGTTGCAGCGTACCCGCTGTCCGTATTTCTATGATCCGAACCAGCCGTGCAACAAGCGTCAGCCGGGCAGCGGCTGCTCGGCCATTGGCGGTTTCAGCCGTCAACACGCGGTTGTCGGGGTAAGTGATGCCTGCATCGCCACCCATCCCAGCGATATGGCAATCGCCATGCGGGCGCTCGATGCGACCATTGAAACAGTAAAAGTAGATGGCAGCCGTCGGTCTATTCCGATTGCCGATTTCCATCGTCTTCCAGGAGAGACCCCGCATATCGAAAGCGTATTGGAGCGCGGCGAATTCGTGACCGCCGTCCTGCTTCCACCACCCATCGGCGGAAAGCATATCTATCGAAAGGTCAGGGACCGGGCGTCCTATGCGTTTGCGCTGATTTCAGTCGGCGCTGTCATTCAAGCGGATGGTACGGGACGTGTTGCCGTCGGCGGCGTCGCCCATAAGCCATGGCGGATTGAAGCCGCGGAAGCGGAACTGCCAAGAGGCGCTCGCGATGCGGCGAAAGCCATTCTCGCCGATGCCCGTCCGACTGAACAGAACCGGTTCAAGGTCGATCTTGTCGAGCGTACGCTTGGCGCCGTCCTTTCCGAAGCAAGGGGGTGACCCATGAAGTTCGATACACCTGCAACAACCAATCCAATCGACCGCCTCAAGGTCGTCGGTCAGCCGATTCACCGCATCGATGGTCAATTGAAGACAACCGGTCGGGCGATGTATGCCTATGAGTGGCGTGATCCGAACACGCGTTATGCCTATGGCTACCCGGTTGGGGCAGCGATTGCCAAAGGCCGGATCAAAGCCATGGATGTGACAGCAGCCAGGAAAGCTGATGGCGTGATTTCTGTGGTGACAACTCTGGATGTCGGTAAGCGCGAGAAGGGCAAGTTCAATACTGCAAACCTGTTCGGTGGCGATGAAGTTCAGCATTATCATCAGGCAATTGCCGTCGTGGTCGCGGAGACTTTCGAGCAGGCGCGGGCTGCTGCTGCCCTGGTCAAAGTGGACTATGATGAGAAGAAGGGGACATTTGATCTCAGTGCGGCGCGAGAGACGGCGAAAAAGCCGGATGATTCCCAAAAGCCCGACACGGCAGTCGGCGATTTTGAAACAGCTTTCCGAACCGCTCCAGTCACCCTCGAGCAATCCTACACGACGCCTGACCAATCTCATGCGATGATGGAACCGCATGCCTCAATCGCCGCGTGGGATGGTGATGAGGTGACCGTGTGGACATCCAGCCAGATGATCGATTGGTGGCGCTCCGATCTCGCCACAACACTCGGCGTTGACAAGGAGAAGATCCACTTGATGTCGCCGTTTATCGGCGGCGGATTCGGCGGCAAGCTGTTTCTCCGGGCCGACGCTGTCCTGGCCGCCTTCGCGGCAAGGGCGGCGAAACGACCTGTCAAAGTCGCCCTGCCGCGTCCATTGGTGATCAACAACACCACCCACCGT
This sequence comes from Gillisella vitis, assembly GCF_021559775.1. Taxonomy (GTDB): domain Bacteria; phylum Pseudomonadota; class Alphaproteobacteria; order Rhizobiales; family Rhizobiaceae; genus Allorhizobium; species Allorhizobium ampelinum. The sequence continues at coordinate 94,240 of NZ_CP056048.1, forward strand.
CCGGCAACGATTCAGCGCATCCGCATCGGCGCTGAGCGGGATGGAAAGATCACTGCCATTGCGCATGAGAGCTGGTCAGGCGATCTTGCTGGAGGTGGTCCTGAGGTGGCGGTCAATCAAACGCGGCTTCTTTATGCCGGCGCAAACCGGATGACGGCCATGCGTCTTGCGACCCTCGATCTTCCAGAGGGCAACGCCATGCGCGCTCCGGGCGAGGCGCCCGGCTTGATGGCGCTGGAAATTGCCATGGATGAAATGGCCGAAAAGGTTGGCATGGACCCGATCGCGTTTCGCATCGCCAATGACACTCAGGTCGACCCGGAAAATCCCGAGCGTCCATTCTCTCATCGGGACCTGATTGGTTGTCTGAAGCGCGGTGCCGATCGCTTTGGTTGGGATAATCGACCGAAGGCCGGATCTCGCAGGCAGGGCAATTGGTTGATCGGCATGGGTGTCGCCGCCGCATTCCGCGACAACATGGTTCTTCCATCAGGCGCCAGGGTCAAACTCGACAGCCAGGGCATTGTCACGGTTGAGACCGACATGACCGATATCGGAACCGGCAGTTACACGATCATCGCCCAGACCGCCGCGGAAATGATGGGCGTTGGTGTCGATAAAGTCGCCGTGCATCTCGGAGACTCTCGGTTCCCGATTTCGGCGGGTTCCGGTGGCCAGTTCGGTGCAAATTCGGCGACATCGGGCGTTTATGCGGCTTGCGTCAAGCTTCGTGAGGCCATTACCCAAAAACTTGGATTCAATTCCGATGACGTGGTCTTCGAGGACGGGAGCGTCAAAGCTGGAAACCGCTCGGTTCTCCTTGCCGAGGCCGCTGGCTCTGACGGTCTGGTCGGCGAAGATACGATGGAGTGGGGCGATCTCACCAAGACGCATCAGCAATCCACCTTCGGTGCGCATTTTGTCGAGGTTGGCGTCGATGTCGCCACTGGCGAAACCCGCATTCGGCGCATGTTGGCGGTGTGCGCGGCTGGTCGTATCCTCAATCCGATTACAGCGCGCAGCCAGGTGATCGGTGCAATGACCATGGGAGCCGGAGGCGCCCTGTCGGAAGAACTGGTGGTCGATGCAAAGCGAGGCTTTTTCGTCAATCACGACCTTGCCGGATACGAGGTTCCGGTTCATGCGGACATTCCGCATCAGGAGGTTATCTTCATGGACGAGACCGATCCGATGTCATCGCCGATGAAGGCAAAGGGTATCGGGGAACTCGGCCTCTGTGGTGTCTCCGCGGCAATCGCCAATGCCATCTACAACGCCACAGGTGTCCGGGTACGGCACTATCCGATCACGCTCGATAAACTGATCGGTGGCTTGCCTGACATTGCCTGACGTCGAGTTGAGCTTGTCCGACATTGTTTGTGAGGGTTTTGGCGCTGGTGTTTGGCTTGGCGAGGCTCTCACGACAGGCATGATTTTCGCCTGCTGAATAGCTCGCTCGCCGCAGCTTGTTATGAGAAGGGCCAATGAAAAATGGCTCTTCTCATCCCCTTTACTTTAAAGCCTGACGGACTCGTGCGCAGCATTTGGGGCAACTCTTGTTCCGATCCACAGTCCATATGTGCTAGTAGCCAGATGATCGTTTCCGTGCGAACCGGGGTAAGGCCTTGTCGATGAACGGGTAACGGCACATGATCGACTTTCGCAACGTGATGAAGACTGCCTTTCGTATCAAGGCGCCGGTGCGTAGTGGTCGAGCGGATGAAGAGTTTGATACCGAGAAGGCGCAAGCGCTGGTTCGTATTATTATTGTCACCGGGGCAATCAGTTACGTTCTGCCAGCGATAATAATCGGAGCGACACCGGTCGAGGCATGGAGCGTCGTGCCTCTTCTCAGCTATTATTTTCTGTTTTCTCTTGCTGCATACTGGTGGATAGCACGTTGGCCCGGCGAAAACAGAGTGCGCCGTGCCATTACCATTACCCATGACCTTGGTGCTCTGACCTTTACCATTGCCGTTGGAGGTCAAACGTTTCTGCCGCTGTTTGCCATCATGTTGTGGGTGACAGTCGGCAACGGTCTGCGCTTTGGACCAGCATATCTCAAAATTTCAACGGCAGCCACGCTCGCCGGGATTGCCATTATCACTTACTTCAATGCTTATTGGCGCGAAAATCCGTTCATGGTCCTCACGTTGGTGGCCACGACCGTCCTGGTCCCCGCCTATATCTATGCTTTGCTTGGACGATTGCGCAAAGCCTATGAAATTGCCCAGGAGGCCAGCTTGTCGAAATCGCGGTTCCTGGCGCAAGCGAGCCATGACCTTCGGCAACCGATCCATGCCATCAGTTTGTTCACTGCTTGTCTGCGCGATGCCAACCTGCAGCCGAAAGAACTGCAAATGGTTGAAAATATCGACCGATCGCTCCAGAGCGTATCGCGCCTGTTCAAGTCGCTGCTGGATATTTCGACCCTGGATAGTGGTAGGGTCACTCCCAAATATGAGAGGATTGCAATTGCCGAAGTGATCGATGACGTGTTGCGCCAGAACCGGGAAGCGGCGCAGCAGAGCGGCATTACATTGCGGACGGTCAGTTGCAGCGCGGTTGTGGAGATAGACAGGGCTCTTTTGACCACCATGGTGCAAAACATCGTCAACAACGCCATCAAATATGCGGCGGGACGCGATGTCGTCATTGGCTGCCGGCATCGTGGTGGCCGGCTGGCCGTTCAGATCTGCGATCAAGGACCCGGCATTCCCCGGGACCATCAAGTGAGGGTGTTTGAGGAATTCTATCAGGTGCGTGAGCGGGGCGACAAGGACATTGATGGGGTCGGCCTTGGTCTTCCAATCGTGCGGCGTCTCGGTCGCCTGCTCGACATTGATGTGGATTTGAAGTCGGATCCAGGCAAGGGAACCAGCGTCACGCTCGGCAATTTGCGTATCACGCATAAACAAGAATGGTCGCAATCGCCCTTGGCGGCGGGACACTATCCGGCGGCCATCAATGGGCTGCGCATATTGCTGGTGGAAGACGACGAGGCCGTATTGATTGCCACGGCAAGCCTGTTGCGAAAATGGGGATGCCACGTCCAGGCGGAGGCGACGATACCCGGGCATGTGGGGGATTTTGACCTGTTGATCACCGACTTTGATCTCGGCGGTGGCGTCACCGGCACGGAATGCATCCAGATCGTCCAGGACCTGATCGGCCGGCAGATGCCCGCAGTGGTGATGAGTGGCCATGACGAGGGGCGGGTCAGAGAGGACCTGGGATCGGCTGATATTCCAATCCTGTCAAAGCCCGTGCGACCGGCAGAGCTTCGTTCGGTGGTCATGGTCGCGGCGCTTGAGACACGCAGGACGAGAGAGACGAATTCGTAGCCGGTTCGGTCACTAAGGACTCTTCGTGGCGAGTGGATTGATTGATGCGCATAAGTACAATATTTACTTGGAATAAGATGTCTATTTTGAAATAATCAAGATGAATGACTATAAAGCGCTGAAAGTGTTTCTGCTGGCTGCCGAGAAGCGGAATTTTGCGCAGGTCGCGCGCGAACTCGACATGACACCAGCCGCCGTGAGCCGGGCAATAGCTGCCTTGGAACGTGATCTTGGCGTCCAGCTCTTCGTTCGAACGACCCGTCAGGTTGCCCTGACGACAGATGGCGCTATTTTTGCCGCTCAGGTCCAGCCAGCGGTGACCGCCCTGGATAGTGCGCGGCGCGATATCAGGAACGCAAACAAGAGTGATGAGGGACGGCTGCGGATCAGCGTTCCAACCTGGTTCGGCAAGGCCATGCTGCCGCCGATCCTCTCTGGATTCAGGACGCTCTATCCAAAAATGAGCTTTGAGATTTCCTTGTCGGATGGCCTGGTGAACATTGTTGACGACGATTATGACCTTGCGATCCGCATCTCCTCGCAGCCATCGGATAAGTTCACTATCTGGCGCAAGATCCACATCGTGCGGCGTATTCTTGTTGCAGCACCGGCAAGCAAATTCGTCGATATGCGGCATCCTGGCGAACTGACACCCGACGATTGCCTTGCCTATAGCGGCGAGAGTCGGCGGGAAAACTGGGTTCTGTCGGACGGCGGATCAAGCATGACGATTTCAGCCGGAGGGGCGTTCAGCGCCAACAGTGGAGAAGTTCTGGCTGATATGGCGGCAGATGGCGCCGGGGTGGCGATGCTGCCAGGATTTCATGTTTCGGAACATTTGAAAACAGGGCGCCTGGTTCACGTTTTGCGAGGGTGGTCGCCGCCCGATCTATGGTTGACACTTTATTATCCGCCCTATCAGGCTCTACCACCTCGGATCGCGTCTTTCTCTAAATTTTTCGAGGAGCAGGTGGCCGCTCAAATGGTTACGCTCAATTGAGGGATCCCCTGTCGAAGATCTGAGGACGTATCTCCTGCTCTCTCTGTGACAGGCCTTACTGTGTGATGGCCCTGTGCCGCGCCGTTATTTCCGCAGCGACCAGCGCTTGCAAACGCCAGAGATTGCGGTCACGGATCCCTTCGGCCTGAAGGTCGATAATGGTCTTGTGGAGATACTCGGCGCATGAGCCGCCCTGGCCGCAGGCGCTGGCTATCAAGGACGCTGACTGCTCGTCCGGCAAGGGTTTGGTTAGTCCAAGCCGGCTGGTGCTTGCCCAGAATGTCAGGGCGCGCTGAACTCCGTTTGCGGTCTTCACGTAAATCCAACGGACCATGCTCTTCACCTCCCGATACTTGATCTCTCGAGCAACGAGGGCGTGCAGATCCCGGCGGCATCGTTCAGCCGAAAGCTCGAAGACAATGCCATCGCACTGTCCGCCGCGCTCCAGGGCCAGCATCAATCCGGGCTGGGTGCTGGTGGCGCGCCAGCGCTCGATTTTGAGGGAAAACGACCTGTGCCATCCGTAAGCGGTGGCGCGTTGGCGACTGGCTGGTTCGAATTCGGGATTCCAGATCAGCGAGCCATAAGCAAAAACCAGCAGAGGATCACTGCCCGCTTCGGTTTCAATCCTGTCGACGAGTTCATCAAGTTCAGCTTCCGAAAGCGGTGCCCAGCCGGGCTCCGGGCCGTCGTCGCGGACGCCTCTGATGGTCAGGGCAACAAGCTCGGGCGTTAACTGCATCATCGTATCAATCCGCATTCTGACGAAAGATGAGAGTTTGCCTTGGGAAAAGTGGAACCCGACCTTCCCGAAAGACAAACGACAACAAGGGAAGCGAGGCCGCTGTGGCTTTCCACCCCGGCCACGCCTTTGGATCAGGACTTCACAAAAGCCAGCAGGTCGGCGTTGAGCACGTCGGCATTGACGGTCAGCATACCGTGCGAGAAGCCGGGATAGGTCTTGAGCGTACCGTTCTTCAGCAGCTTGATAGCTTTCAGTGCTGCATCGGCGATGGGCACGATCTGGTCGTCTTCGCCATGCAGCACGAGAGTCGGGACGGTTATCGTCTTCAGATCCTCGGTCTGGTCGGTTTCAGAGAAAGCCTTGATGCCGTCGTAATGCGCCTTGGCGCCGCCCATCATACCCTGACGCCACCAATTCTGGATCACGCCCTCCTGGACTTTGGCGTCGTCACGGTTGAAGCCATAGAATGGACCGGCGGGAACGTCGCGGAAGAACTGCGCGCGGTTGGCAGCCAGTGCTGAGCGGAAACCGTCGAAAACTTCCATCGGCAGGCCTTCGGGATTGGCGTCAGTCTTCAGCATCAGCGGCGGGACGGCAGACACCAGAACCGCCTTGGCGACGCGACCGGCTGGCTGGCCATGCTTGGCCACATACCGGGCGACTTCTCCTCCGCCGGTGGAGTGACCGATATGGACGGCGTTCTTAAGATCGAGGGCTTCAACGACCGCGAAGGCATCAGCTGCATAATGGTCCATGTCGTGGCCATCAGAAACCTGCGCCGAACGGCCGTGGCCGCGCCGGTCATGGGCAATCACGCGGTAACCGTTGGCGAGGAAGAACAGCATCTGCGCGTCCCAGTCATCCGATGACAGCGGCCAGCCATGATGAAATACAATCGGCTGAGCATCCTTCGAGCCCCAATCCTTGTAGAAGATTTCAACGCCGTCCTTGGTGGTGATGGTACCCATGGTCTTGTTTCCTTCGGTTGAGGTGTTGGTGGACGCAGCGAGCTTGGCTGTAAAGCTGAATGATGCGGTGAGCGCGGTCGCGGCGACGGCCGATCCGGAAAGCAGGACGCCACGACGTGTCAGGGAAAGAAGAGTGGTGTCGGTCATGTTCGCGTCCTGCGATCTTGTTTCTGTATCGTCAGACCCCTTTGTTCGTCTGATGAGGGCATATTGCCGCCAAACATCCTTGCCAACAATTGCATTATTAATTGAGATTTAATTGCGATTACTGAAATAATGGAGAGGGTCTCGGCGACAACCGCGTCGCGATGATTAACGCGAACGCGGCGACTTTTCCGGTTGTGCATACTCGCCTACCGTTGGGATTAATGCCCAATGAGATTGGCAAGCTGCGAATTTTCCATCGTATTACACGATCGTCGGGGTGATGCCGCCATCGACGCGCAGGGCAGCGCCATTCGTTGCAGCGGACAATGGGCTTGCCACATAGGCAACGAGATTGGCAATTTCCTCTGGCTCGATCATTCGCTGGATCAACGACCTCGGACGCTCCTTGGCGAAATATTCGCTTTCCATCGCGTCGGCTGACAGGTTTGGATCGCTCGCGACGCTGCGCACGAAATCCTCAATTCCGGCAGAGCGTGTGGTCCCCGGCATGACGGTATTGACAGTGACACGCGTGCCCCTGGTGGATGCAGCAAGGCCGCGCGAGATGGCGAGCTGCGCCGTCTTTGTCATGCCGTAATGGATCATGTTGGGCGGAACCAGCACGCCACTTTCGCTGGAGATGAAGATTATTCTTCCCCAATTTCGCGCCAGCATATCCGGCAGGTAATGCCGCGAGAGCCTGACACCGCTCAGCACATTGATTTCCAAAAACCGGCGCCAATCGTCATCGGTGATATCGCTGAAATCCTTGGATTCGTAGATACCGAGATTGTTTATGAGAATGTCGATCTTCGGGACTGCCGCAGTCAGCACGTTTGCCCCTGCTTCGGTCGCCGGATCGGCGAGATTCAGGTTTTCACGAGGGTGGTGGAAGCCGGTAGTTTTTCCGAGGCGGCACGCCTGCTGCAGATGACGCCGTCAACGGTCAGCAAACTCCTCAATCGGATCGAACAGCGATTGGGCGTCCGATTGCTGGAGCGGTCGACACGCCGATTGTCACTGACCGATGAGGGGCTGATCTATTACGAACGGAGTCTGGCCCTGCTTGCTCGGTGGACGCCGTCTGGCGCATCGCGTTCGTGTCTTTCTCAATTTCATGGCACCGCGCCTTCAAGGTTTCCTGCAACAGCGATAGTTTTCTGCTGTGGGCGCTACGAGCACACCGTGTGTCATGCTACACTGTCCCGCACGATGATTGCCGTTCGCTCAAAGCGCCGGTGTCCGTGGCGTTCGCACTGGTTGTCAATGCCTTGAAGGGCGACATTAAACTGTAGGCGTCGAAAAGTCTGAATAGAGATCGAATATGAGTGTTGCATTTACCAAGGAAGACAGTGCGGAAACAGCAGCTGAAACGCTACTGCCCGAGCGTCCGATTTCGCCACATCCGAATCTCGTGACGGAATCGGGATTAAAAGCGCTGGAGCGGCAACGTGTGCAAGCACGTGACGCCTATGATGCCGCGCGCGCAATTGAAGACGTCAATGAACGGCGTCGGCAGATGGCCAGCCCTTTTCGGGATTTGAATTACCTTGAAGAGAGGCTTCACACGGCTCAGGTCATGCCCGATCCGATCACCGCTGATAGCGTTGCTTTTGGGACGACCGTGACGTTCACCCGTGATGATGGACGCGTCCAAACCTATCGCATCGTCGGCGAAGACGAAGCAGATCCGAAGGCAGGATCGATCTCCTACGTCTCCCCGGTGGCAAGGGCGCTTATCGGCAAGGCTGTCGGTGATGTCGTCAGTCTTGGTGATCAAGAGCTTGAGATCACGGCTATCTCGCCGTGATCTGACGCGAGCGCAAAACGATGTGTCATCGTTTGCCCGTATCAGCGCCGATGAGACAGAATTGAACGATCGCACCAGCGAAAAGTGGACACTGGTTTTCCCTCGAGTCTGTCAGGTTCAATCTGAACCTGACAGGTTGTCGTCATTACGCCACCCCTCCGATGCGGGCCCATTGCGGAATCCACTGATCGTGAGCCTTCAACAGGTCCGTCGTCAATGACCAGATCTGGTCGAGGTCGAGTTCGGCTGCTGTATGCGGGTCCATCATCGCGGCGTGATAGAGGTGTTCGGGGTTTTCGTTGATCAAGGCAGCCACCGTCAGTTCCTGCACGTTGATGTTGGTGCGCATCAGGGCTGTGAGCTGCGGTGGCAGGGCGCCGATGGTGGTGGGCTGAATGCCGTTGTCATCGACAAGGCAGGGCACTTCCACGGCGCAATTGTCCGGTAGCGAGGTGATGCAGCCATTGTTGCGCAGGTTGCCGTAAATCACCGAGGGCTCACCCGTCCAGACCGAATTGATGATCGAGGAGGCATATTCCTTCGATGGTTTGACTTCGATCTTGTCTGCGGAACGATAGGCGGCGGCCTGATCTTTCCATCGCTCGACCTGCTCAATGCAGCGCTTGGGATATTCGTCCAGCGGAATGCCGAATTTCTCAATCAGGTCCTCGCGGCCTTCCTTGATGAAATAGGGCGTGTATTCGGCAAAATGCTCCGAGCTTTCGGTGACGAAATAGCCCAGACGAGTCAGCATTTCATAACGCACCTTGTTTGGGCAGCGAGGGTTCCAGGTGGGCTTCGGCGCACGGCCCTCACGATAGCCACGCAGCAGATCGGGATAGAGGTCACGATAGGAGCCATCCGGCTGGCGATGCTCAAAATTGAGGTAGAACGCCATGTGATTGATGCCGGCAGAGCGGTAGCGGATGTCCTCATAGGGAATGGACAGATCCTCTGCCAGTTCCATCGCGGTACCCTGAACGGAGTGGCACAGGCCAACCTGTTTGATGGCCGGATATTTCTCGGCAATCGCCCAGGTATTGATGGCCATCGGGTTGACATATTGCAGCATGATCGCTTGCGGGCAGACCTGCATCATATCCTCGCAAATGCTCCACAGATGCGGCACGGTGCGCAAACCGCGCATGATACCGCCAACGCCCAATGTGTCGGCAATGGTCTGGCGCAGGCCATATTTCTTTGGCACCTCGAAATCGGTGACGGTGCAAGGCTCATAACCGCCGATTTGGAAGGCGACGACCACGAAGTTGGCCCCCTCCAGCGCTTTGCGCTGATCGGCAAAGGTCTCAACCGTGGCGGATGCGCCAAAGGTGGAAATCAGCTTCCTGGCAACAACTTCGCTTTCTTCCAGACGCTGCGGATTGATATCCATCAGTGCGATCCGCGCACCTGATAGTGCCGGACGTTGCAGAACGTCACCGATGATATTCTTCATGAACACGGTGGAACCGGCACCAATGAAGGTGATTTTGGGCTGTTTTGTCATGATGGGGTCTCGCTGTCTTAGGGATTATGTGGCGACGTTGAAAGCAGCTCTGACGAGCCGCTGGGTGTAGGCGGTTTTGGGATGGCTGAGGATGTCCTCAACAGGTCCTTGCTCAACGATCTGCCCGTGCTGCATCACCGCAACCCGGTGGCAAAGCGCGCGGACAACCTTGAGATCATGGGAAATGAAGAGATAGCTCAGGCCCTTTTCATCCTGAAGCTTGCGCAACAGGTCGATGATCTGGGCTTGAACGGATAAATCGAGCGCCGATGTCGGCTCATCCAGCAGAATGAATTCCGGCTCGAGTGCGACCGCTCGGGCGATGGCAATCCGCTGGCGTTGGCCGCCGGAAAATTCGTGCGGAAACCGCGACAGGATATTTCCGGGCATGCCCGCGCTAATCAGCGCCTCGCGCACGCGGTCCAGCCGCTCACTGCGGCTTGTGCCGATATTGTTGACGATCAAGCCTTCCTCAATGATCTGGCCTACCGACATGCGGGGGTTGAGCGAGGAAAACGGGTCTTGAAACACCACCTGCATACGCGAGCGCAAAGGTCGCATTTGTTCGCGGCTGTTGTTCTCTATGGCTTGGCCGTCAAACAGGATCTGGCCGCTATCAACACTCATCAGTTTGACGAGGGCTTGGCCAAAGGTGGTTTTGCCGGAACCACTCTCGCCCACCAGACCCAATGTTTCATGGCGGTGCAGGGTGATGGAAAGGCTGTTGACGGCCACCAGTTCTTTCAACTGCGGTTTGAAAAAGCCACCATGTTTGAGCATGAAAGACACACGCACATCGCGCCCTTCCAGAATGGTGGCAGAGTCGACCGGCATGGGATTGGCCATGCCCTTTGGTTCCGATGCCAGCAGATGGCGGGTGTAGGGATGCTGCGGATTTTCAAACAGCGCCGTTGTGGTGTTATGCTCCTTCACCTCACCGTTTTGCATGACATAGACATAGTCTGAAAACTGCCGAACAACGGTGAGATCGTGGGTGATCAGGATCACTGCCATGCCTAGGCTTTTTTGCAAATCGCGGATCAGGTTGAGAATCTGCGCCTGCACGGTCACGTCCAGCGCCGTGGTGGGTTCATCGGCAATCAGTACATCCGGGTTGTTGGCCAGCGCCATGGCAATCATGATGCGCTGGCGCTGACCGCCGGACAATTGATGCGGATATTGGTTGAGACGGGCCTCTGGCTCCGGGATTTGCACCTGACGCAACAGCTCCAGTGCGCGCTCCATGGCTTGCTTGCTGCTCATTTTCTGGTGAACGCGGATGGCTTCTGCGATCTGTGTGCCGATGGTGTAGACTGGATTGAGCGAGCTCATCGGCTCTTGAAAAATCATCGATATCCGATTGCCGCGAAGTGCTCGCCGTTGCCGATCCGAAAACTTCAGGATGTTTTGCCCATCGTAGGCAATGCTGGAGCGGGCCGACAAGGTGGCGCGCTTGGTCAACAGCCCCATGATGCTGCGGGCCGTGACCGATTTGCCAGAGCCGGATTCGCCAACAACGGCAATGGTTTCGCCTCTGTAGAGCTGGAAAGAGACATTCTTGACCGCCTCGACTGTGCCGCCTTCCACCTTGAAGGAGACGGCCAGTTGGCGGGCATCGATAATCGGCGTGCCGAGAAGGCTGGTGTGATCGTGCCTCTCATCAGGTGCCAATGCATTGGTGGTGTTTGCCATGACTTGGCCTCCTCAATAAGGGTCAACGGCGTCGCGCAAGCCATCACCCAGCGCATTGAACGCAAAGACGGTGATCAGCACGAAAGCCACGGGAGACAGGATCCACGGATAGGACCCAATGACGGAATAGGTCGAGGTATCCTGCAACATCAGGCCCCAGGAAATCAGCGGCGGCTTGACCGCAAAGCCCAGAAAACCAAGGAAGGATTCCAGCAGCACCACGCTTGGAATGGCCAGCGTGACAGAAACGATGACATGGCTCATCACATTGGGAAAAATATGCTGCAGAATGATGCGCCGATCTGTGGCCCCGATAGCCATGGCGGCCCGCACATAATCAATGCGGGCCAGCGCCAGTGTTTTGCCGCGCACTTCGCGCGACATCTGCGCCCAGCCCAGTGCGGACATGACGATGATGACAAAGCCCAGAAACACATTGGTGGGAGCGGTCACCGGGATCAGCGACGTCAGTGCCAGATAAAGCGGCAATTGCGGAAAGGCCAGAACCAGCTCTACAAAACGCTGCATCCAGGTGTCGAACTGGCCACCATAATAGCCGGAGACCATGCCGACCGTTGTACCCACCACGGTGACAATAAACACCACCGTCAAGGCAATCATCAAGGACACGCGGGAGCCGTAAAAGATACGTGACAGCACATCGCGGCCAAATTTATCGGTGCCAAGAAAATTCACCGGTGTGCCATCCGTTGCACCGAAGAAATGGCGATCACTGGGCAAAAGACCGAACAGGTTATAGCTGAAACCCTTGACGAAAAAGCCGAGATTGACGGGGTGATCATAGTCTGGCCCTGAAATGGGCTGGAAGGTAATAGGGTCAAGCGCCGTGCTTTCCCCCAGCGGATAGGTGCGGGGCCATACGAGATTGCCCTCTTGGTTGGTGATGCTGATGGTCTGCGGTGGCGCAAAGGCTGTGCCGGTCAGCTTCGGATCCACGGGAGCGAAAAACTCGGCAAACACCACCATCAGCATCAGCAGGCAGACCAGCACAAGGCCCATCATTCCGGTCCATGACCGCCGAAGACGCCGCCAGACCAGCGCCAGATAGGTTTCGTTGCTGTGTGAATTATTGGCGGGAGAGGACATGGCTATGGTTTGAACATCGGCTTTCATGCGTGTGCTCCTCCGCCCAATCTTACCCGTGGATCAAGAAGTGCGAGCAGCATGTCGGCAATGATATTGCCCACAATCAACGTGGCCGACAAAACCAGCATGAAGGTTGCGGTGACATAGACATCGCCGACCCACATGGAGCCAACAATGGCCGGGCCAACGGTTGGCAGGGCAAAAATAATCGCGGTTTCGATCTCGCCGGTCAGCATATAGGGCAGTACCACGCCCTGATACATGATCAGCGGATGCAGCGCATTTGGCACCGCATGGCGCAAAATCACCTGTCGCTCGCTGAGGCCCTTGGCGCGGGCGGTTTCGACATATTGCGCGTTCAGCGTATCCAGCAGATTGCCGCGCATGACCCGCATATTATAGGCCAGCCCGCCAAAGGTGGCGATGGCAATCACCGGCCATACATGCTGCAAGAGGTCGAGGAATTTGGCAAAGGACCATGGCGCTCCACCATATTTGGCGGAATTGAAACTGTTGATTTCCGTAGCATTGAAATGGAACACCATGATGTAGACGATGATCAGCGCCATCAAAAAGCGTGGCACGGTCATGCCGAGAAACGAGATGCCCGAGAGCAGGCTATCCACCCAGGTATATTGCCGGGTCGCGGCCAGAATTCCGAAGGTGATGCCAATGATGGAGGCAAGGATATGGCAGACAAGCGCCAGCGCCAATGTCCGGGGCAGCCGCTCGCCCACCACTTCCGACACAGGTTTGTTGTAGAACAGGCTATGGCCAAAATCGCCCCGGGTGACGATGCCGGTAATCCAGTTGATGTATTGGATGGGGATCGGTTTATCCAACCCATTGGCAATTTTATAGGCCTGCGCCTGCGCATCGGCAGCTTCAAACGATGCACCACCCTGATTGATCATCTGGGAGCGGATATAATCGCTGTAATCTCCCGGAGGGGCCTTGATGATGGCAAAGGTCACAACGCTGAGAACAAACAGCACAGGAATGGCAGAGGCTATGCGCACCAGCAGAAATCTAAACATGGGAATGTGCTCTCTTGTGTTTCAGGGAGTTGCCTTCAGCCTGCGCAAAATTCACAGGCTGAAGCGCTGCTGATCAGTTGAGAGGTTTGTTTTCGCCCGGCTTGCCGGGAAGCTGGTTTTTGAACAGCTCAAAATCACCCTGCTTGTCTGCGGCCACAAACATGCGTTCGCGGATGATGGTGTCTTCCGCCCAGTTGAACATGAAGATCGGAGCGCCGACTGGAACATTGGAGAACCGCTTGTTGATGATCAGCGCACCCGGATATTCCGTCAGTCCGATGGTATCGACATTTTCAGTGGCGATTTTCTGATACTGTTTCATTAAATCCCGTCGCTCGACATTGTCCTGAGACGCAATGAACCTGTTGACGATGGCAACCAGCTGCTTCTCATAGGGCATCAGATCAACCGTGCCGTCCTTCCCCGCGCGGTGATGCCCGCTGGTGCGTGGTCCGGTCGGCGCCAATTGGGCGGTGTTTTGCACCACGGATGTCATGTCGGGATCATTGCGGCGGATCATCCAATCGAACCGGCCGCCAAAATTGGCTTGATCGCGTTTGACACCATCCAGTGAGTTCAGCACCACTTTCAGGCCGAGCTTTTCCATCTGGCCAATCACGCCTTCGGCAAGATTGCGATCGGTTCCATAGTCTGAAGTGGACAGCAGAACGATCTGCACATCCTGACCACCCGCCACGCCCGCCGGGAAATTGACGAAGCCGTCGCCATCGGTATCCTTCAGCCCGGCCTTGGCCAGAAGTGCCTTGGCACCGGCCAGATCGAAGGGATAATAGATCGTTGACTGGCGATCATAAAAGCTCGTTCCTGACGACAATCCGCCCGGATAAATGGCGGTGAACGGTCCCTTGACCAGAGATTCCCCGATCTTCTTACGATCCAGTGCCATGGTAATGGCTTTGCGGAAATCGGGATTGCGGTTCAGCTCGCGCACGGCCTGGCCACGCGCATCGGGATCACCCCAGCCATTGGCCGAATAGTTGAGCCGCAGATTATAGCCAATCAGACGCGCGCCAAAGGCAAGGCGGGAAGGGGCAGATGGCTGCGCTGCCCGCTTCAGGCTTTCGACAAAATTCTCGGGCTGCTCAAGATTGGACAGGTCGCCGGAGCCAGCAATGGCCTGCACATCGCGGTCGGCCCACGTCGAGAGCTTGTAGTGAAGCTCATTGATATAGGGCAGTTGATGCCCCTGCTCATCCACCTTCCAGTAATAGGGATTGCGGCGCAGCACGATCATATCATCAGAACGATAGGACACGGGCACCCAGGCACCCATCACCGGAATGTTCATATATTCAGGCGGAAAGCCGTTCTTATACTGATCATAGGTGAAGTCCTTGGCATATTTCGGGTGCTTTGTTTTGAGGATATGGGCCGGGCCGGGGCAGAAGGTTCCGTAAGCCATAGCGAACAGATATTGCCGCGGAAATGCCTCCTTGAAGGTCCATTCCACGGTATAATCATCAACGGCTTTCAGCGTTGTACCGACGCCAAATGTTTCCGGCGTAGCACCGTTCAAGGGCGTGACATTTCTGTCCAGAACATTGTCATTCCAGTAGAACATCACATCATCGGAGGTGAACGGCACGCCATCCGACCATTTTGCGCCCTCAATCAGATGCATGGTTAACTTGTGTCCATCCGCCGACCAATCCCAGCTCTTGGCCAGATTGGGCAAAGGTTCGACATCATCGGCCTTCACCTGAAACAGTGGGGCTGTACGGGTGAGGCATTCCGACATGGCAATGTCGATACCGCCCCAGCCTTGGGTCTGGCCCGCCGAATAGTTCCAGCCCTCGGGCCTGCCACCAATCACGTGGCGCAAGGTATCGCCATAGACACCGATGCCATCGGGCATATTGCCGGTCTTGAACACCAGTGGCTCTTTCGGTAGGCGCTCCTTCACCGGCGGCAGTTTACCAGTTTTGACGAATTTCTCCGTCACCCAATCCGGCTCGCTGTAACTCGGAAGAGCCTTGAACTCCTCAATGGAATCCCGCGGCACATAGGTGATCTTGCCTTGCCCCGGAAAGGGAGGGGCTTCGGGCACGACGGTCGGCTCGGATGCAAAGGCTGCAACAGCAAAAACCGACACGCCCAGCAACAGGGCGGCGGTCTTTCCAGTGTGAATGACGCTTTTCATAGTGATTGTTCCCTCCTCACTTCTTATAGTTGTGCCGCAAGCCGTGCGGCGCTCCCTTGCTGATGATGATATTCAGCCCCTCCTCAGAAACCGGATGTCATGCTTTGTCTGGATCAGCTTGCGGCCTTCAACTCTGTGGCTCGTTTTTCGGCCCGCAATTCGTCAATGGAGCGCACGTCGCGGCGGGCAACGCCCTTCCAGTCGCGTGTCTTGACAGTGGCACGGCTCAGGCGTTCTTCGGCTTCGGGAATGGCATGGGCATATTGCGGCAGCCATTCGGCTTGCGCCACCACCATCTCATCCACCATTTGCCAGACTTCTTCCGGCGTGCAGATCGCCCCCACCAGCGGATCATGCAGCACTGCGAGTTTCAGAAGATCGATATCCCCCGAAATAGCCGCATGCACTGACATCCGCTGGACATTGATGGAGGAAATGCAGGTGGCCGCACAGGCTTCCGGCAGGGTGATACCCGCCACCATGTTGATACCGAAGCGATCGACAAATCCGGGTGATTCAATAATGGCATCGGAGGGAAGATTGGTGATGATACCATTGTTTTTCACGTTGAAATGGCCGCGATAGACCCGCCCGGTTTCCAGCGCTTCGAGAATATGGCTGGCATGTTCATTGGAGCGTTTGGCCGGATCAAGCGGCTTGCCCGCACTTTCCAAAAACTGCGGAAACTCGGTTTCAAACCAATTACGGGTCTCAGTGGAATAGCGCAGATAACCGCCGGTTTCGCCGTGAATCCAGTCGGACATATCAATCCAACGGGCAATCTCTTCAGGCCGCTTGCGGTACCAAGGCAGATATTCCGACAGATGGCCGTTGCTCTCGGTTGAATAGACCCCGAAGCGTTTCAAAACATCGATACGCAGCTTCTCCTGCTGCGAGAAAATCGGATGGGCCTCAAAGGCATTGACCAATTCTTGCTTGCCAATCTTGCGGCCCTTGACGCGCACATCGACAAACCATGTCTGGTGATTGATGCCAGAGCAAATATAGTCCAGCGCACCCGGACCTGCGCCCAAAATCTCGGCGATCTGCTCCGCGCCATGCTGCACACCATGGCAAAGCCCGATCGTATCGACCTTGCCATATTCAATCGCCGCCCAGGTGTTCATCGCCATGGGGTTGGCATAGTTGAGGAATTTTGCACCCGGCTCGGCCAGCTCGCGGATATCCTTGCAGAAATCCAGAATGACCGGAATATTGCGCTGGCCATAGAGAATGCCACCTGCGCAAATCGTATCCCCCACGCATTGATCGACCCCATATTTCAGCGGAATACTGATATCATCGGCATAGGCTCCAAGACCGCCGACGCGCACGCAGCTGATAATATAGCGCGCCCCCGAAATGGCGTCGCGGCGATCCGTAGACGCCGTCACCTTGGCAGG
Organism: Gillisella vitis; assembly: GCF_021559775.1. Lineage (GTDB taxonomy): Bacteria > Pseudomonadota > Alphaproteobacteria > Rhizobiales > Rhizobiaceae > Allorhizobium > Allorhizobium ampelinum. The sequence goes on from NZ_CP056048.1 coordinate 111,161, forward strand.
AAGCCTGTTTGCCTCGACAATTCGATCCAGAATTGTCTTGATCATATCAAGATTGTGCTGGCTGATATCGGTGAGCGCAAATTCCACATCGTGAAACTCCGGCACACTCAAAAGGTCGGTGAAAAGTTTCTTGGTAAAGCCGACGCTGCCAGCCCCGATGATGGCGATCTTGAAGCTGCTCATACAATGCTCCTCCACATGTGTTAGACCGTTTTGTCTCGATAGGGTAAAAATGATTCGCACAGGCGGAATGAAGCGTCCGTCAAGTGCCGGTCGCATTCCCTACGAATATTGCCAGGATCAATGTATATTTTCCTCTTGAGCGGCATTATCTGTAAAATCGTTCAGACCGCCAGAGAGGTATTATGCTTTCATGGGTAATTCTGTGCTAAAGACGATGATTGACGCTGGGCCGATCATGCGCACCGTTTCGCTGCCTCGGGGCCGCCATAGCCTGCATACCATGCCCACCAGCACAGGCTATGAAGTGCGCAGCGATGCCACCTATGACTGGGATGGCAGGAAGCGCGGGCAAACACCGTTTACCGTTCTTCAGCACACGATTTCGGGTGCTGGAAACCTGCGCTATGATAACAGCACCTATCGGGTCACGCCGGGCCAGACATTGCTGGTCCTGGTGCCGCATAATCACCGTTATTGGCTGGAGCCTGGAGGACGCTGGGAGTTCTTCTGGATTTCGATGAATGGCGAGGAAGCGCTGCGAATCCATAACGCGATCCTCACGGCCATGGGGCCTATTCTCACCCTGAACCAGCAGACCGTCGAGCATCTTGCCGATTGCAGCCAACGCCTCATTGCCGGGGGCGCGGAGACGCCGGGACGGGCCTCTGCAATAGCCTATGAGGCCGCCATGGCGCTTTATGACGATGTGTTTGGCTCACATCCGACCTTGAGCGCGGAATATCGCACAATGCAGCATGTCATCGATCATATCTCGGCCAATCTGGATCAGTCTCTCTCCGTTGAGCAACTGGCGGCAGTGTCTGGTCTCAGCCGAGCCCATTTTTCACGGGTCTTTGCTGCGAGCGAAGGCATGCCGCCAGCGGAATTCGTGCTGCACAAACGTCTGAAAAGAGCAGTCAAACTGCTGACAAAGGGCTCGCATCTCTCCGTAAAGGAGATATCGACGATGTGCGGCTTCGAAGAGCCGAACTATTTCTCCAAGGTTTTCAGGCGTCATTTCGGAGCCAGTCCGACCGAGTTCAGAACGACCGGAATGTACTCAAGCATGTTGCAGGGAGCCGTTGAGGCCCAGACAAAACCGGCTCGATTTCATAGGCCCGACGTGAACGAGTGATGAGGTGCAGGCGTTTTACACCATTGCCGTCGGGGCTTGTGGCTGTCCGCTTTGGGTGATGCTGTCGCACGGTTACCATCCGTGCGACAGCGAGTATTATAATGCTTAGGGATGTGCAGGTCCATTCAACCGATCAATAACCTGAAGCAGGATATCGGCGCAGGCCTTCATTGGCTCATCGTCAGCGCATTTGATGTCAATTCTGGTGTCGCCATCTTCAACCCGGAAATGGGCCGCCTTGGAAGGTGCCGGCGGTGGTGGTGGGCGATGGCCACGGGGACCCATCGGGCCTTCTGGGCCACGCGGAGGAGGTCCTGCACGCTCTTCCGGACCGCCTGGCATGCCTGGTGGCGGCGGTGGCGGGGTTCCGGCATCGGCGTCGGGGGCCATGCCGCCGGCGATTGGTGGGGCTGGTGGCTGCGGCGGTGCTGGCGGCTGCTGGGCAAACGCGGTTCCGGCCAGTGCAGCGAGTGCTACGGCGGAGAGAATATATCGTTTCATAGGTTTTTCCTTTGGTGGGGATGGAAAGCGCATCACTTAACGTGACAGCCTGCTTTTGGTTCAGGTTGCTCAGGGGGCAGGTTTATTGGCGAAGTCACCGAACGGTCTATGCGGCGGCGGACCTGGCGGACCAAGAGCCGCTGTCTTCCCGCTGCTATCGACAAGGTAGCTCGCATGCACGACGCCATCGTCAAACCGACCCTGGATGGTCACGACGTCATCCTTCGTGACAAGGCCTCCACCGTCTCCAGCCGGTCCGGTTTCGACCAGAGTCTTGCCGCTGTCGTCCTGCAGGATGAACTTGTTGCCGTAAATCTCGCTGACTTTTCCCTTGATGGTGACCAGACTTGATGTTGGCATCGTTGAAATCGCAACAGGAGACATTGGAGCCATTTCGGGAGCGGGACGCACCAGCTTCATGGCACCGGCACCCCCAACCGCGCCGATGGCGAGCGCCACGGCGATTGCGGGAAGAGCCATCCAGTATCGTTTTCGTCGCTCGTGCGGAGGAGCAGGCCTGCCGGCCTTTTCCGGATGCTCGTCGCTAGGATGTTCGACCGTCATCATTCATTCTCCTTGGTGATTGACCAGAGCATTTCCGACTGCAAAACCGCTGCATGCTGTGTTGGAAATGGTCTAGGGTCTGTCGTGTTCGTTTGTCTTTTCAGGAAAACCGGTTTCCACTTCCCCTGACAAACTCCAGGGATATCTACACTTCCTCTGCCGTTACCCCGCTGAACCTTCTGGTTCAGATTCAGTTCAGCCATTTTCGATAAGTCTGGCTCTTCTCCTACAAATGAAAGTTAGTTCTCATGCGCGTACTGCTCGTCGAAGACGATGAAGACCTGAGTGGCCGGATCGCCACTGCGCTCAGGTCGGAGAACTTCGTGGTCGACATCGCCCGCAATGGCGAGGACGCGCTCCATGCCGGACTGACCGAGTTGTTCGACATTGCCGTGCTTGATCTCGGGTTACCGAAGATCGATGGCGTCACGGTTCTAAAGGGGTGGCGCGAAAGCGAACGCAATCTCCCCGTCCTTGTCCTGACGGCGCGTGACGGCTGGCCGGACAAGGTATCGAGCTTCAAGGCCGGTGCGGACGACTTCCTTGCAAAGCCGTTCAAAATTGAAGAGCTGGTGCTGAGGTTGCGGGCCTTGGTGCGCCGGGCAACTGGCCATGCTTCTTCACGCATTTGCTGTGGCGCGCTGATGTTTGATGCTCAACTCGGCACGTTTGAGCTGAATGGGCTTCCAGTCAAACTGACTGCGCTGGAATGGCGGGTCCTGTCATGCCTCATGCTCAGGAAGGAGATGGTTGTTGATCGGCGCGAATTGAATGAGCGGGTTTATGACGGAGACGCTGAGGTGGATTCCAACTCGATCGAGGTCATCATCGCAAGGCTGCGCAAAAAGCTTGGTTCTGACATTATCGAAACAGTCCGCGGTCGGGGCTATATGCTGACAGCGCCGGTGCAGCCATGACGTTTCCTACGCTCAACCGCCCCAGATCAATTGCCGGACGACTGCTGATTTTTTCCGGCATCTTCGTGACCCTGGCCCTCTTGGTGGCGTCTGCCGTTCTGTGGCTGGCGCTCAAAACCGTCATCCGCGAGCAGATCGATCAGCGCCTCGATACCCAGATCAGCGCACTGGCCAGTGCGGTGGTGCGGGATGAAGGCGGTAGGCTCACGCTTTCTACACCGCTGGACGCGCCGCCGTTCGATCGCCCCGGATCAGGCTGGTATTGGCAGATCGAGAGCATGGGGCAGCAACTCACCTCACGTTCGCTGTTGGGTGGAACCATAGACACTCCGCCACTAAGCCAAGATTTCTTCCAGATGATCACCGCCACGCCGACCCCTGGAGTGGGTCATGACCATGTGCGAACGCTCTATTTGCGTCAGAGCACCCGTGATGTCGGTGGCGCCATCATGACGATTACAGTGTCCGCGCCTCAGGCGGCGCTCGCCGATCCCGCTATTCGCGCTTTGCTGTGGCTGGCACCCAGCATGCTGCTGTTGGGCGCTGTGCTAATGATTGGCACGCTCTGGCAGATCCGCTTTGGCCTTCGTCCCCTCACATCGATGGCAGCCGACATCGACGCCATCAACCGTGGAGAAAGGTCTCGGCTTCCCGATATGCCCATCATCGAGCTCGCGCCACTGGCATCGAAGACCAATGGGCTGATTGAGGCCAATGAAGAAAGACTTGCCGCAACACGCATTCAATTTGCCAATCTGGCGCACGGATTGAAGACACCCGTCGCCAGCCTGCTGCTGGCGCTTGATAGCGGCAACGATCAGGACGGTTCGCTGCGCGACCTCGTCGCTAAAATAGACAACAGGATCAAGCACCATCTCAGTGCCGCCCGTCGGGTGATGGCATCGGCGGCTAAGGTTGCGCGCACCAATGTGGCTCAGTCAATTGCCGACGTCTATGGCGCGATCAGCCTGATTCATGCGGATCGTGGCATCACCTTTCAAACCGAAGTGGCGGATGGATTGTGTGTCGCCTGCGACGAAAAGGATGTCGAGGAAATGTTTGGCAACCTGATCGACAACGCCTTCAAGTGGGCATCGGAGCATGTTTCAGTTCTTGCTGAGCGGGATGGACCTATGGTGAGGATCAGCGTTGAAGACGATGGTCCCGGCATTCCGTTAGAGCGTCTCCATACAGTTCTCCTGCCTGGGGTTCGGGAAGACGAACGGGTTCCTGGCGATGGTTTTGGTCTGACGATTGTAACGGAAATGGCCGGTCTCTATGGGGGATCGTTTCAACTAGAGCGGATTGACCCGACTGGCTTGCGTGCGGTGCTTGCGCTTCCAGCCGCCAAAGGTTCCGTCCAATAACCTGATGAAGTGCTGCTTATCTTGATTGGTCAACCAATCGTGACGGCTGACGCATTTTCTGCAAAGCACCCTTGTCCAAATTCCTTGCCGACCGTAGCGGTAAAGCCATATAAGGCAGCATGACCTCTGATTCAAAGATTTTTGTTGGCCTTCGGTCGACGCGTAAAAAGCCTGCTCCAGACCGTGGATCGACAGGTCCGAAATGCCAATGGGATGGCTGCGACAAGGCTGGAACGCATCGCGCTCCTGTCGGCCAAATTGCCGAGGGCCTCTATCTGCTGTTCTGTGCTGATCATGTGAAAACCTACACCAAAGGTTACAATTTCGCACCCAATCTGTCTGACCCTGTAACGGCGCGCTATCAGAAGGATGCGGCGAGCGGCAAGCTGCAGACGTGGGGGACCAGCGTCAATAAGCCGTCGGAAATTCCGCTCCCTTCCACAGCCCGCTCCGGCTCGGCAAAGGCGACAAACGCACGTAAAAGTGCTGCACAGCGCCAAGCGGAAAAATTGGATACTCAGCGTCGTAAGCTCAAGGTGCTGGAAGCGAAGGCTTTCGAGACGCTTGGCCTTTCGCCGGATGCAACGCCGGAAGAGATCAGAAGCCGCTATAAGCAGAAGCTCAAAATGCATCATCCGGATGCAAATAATGGCGACAGAAACTCCGAGGATAAGCTTCAGGCTTCGATCGACGCCCATAAAATCCTTAAGCTCAACGGATTTTGTTGAGTGTAGGGCACGAAAGAACAGGCAGGTTCAAGTGCGGTCTGTCTCCTGAATTGCCAACCTCTGAACCTACCCAACCTCCAGGATGGCCTTGATCACACCGGCTTGAGGCTGGGACCATTCCTTAAAAAGCTTGACGCCATCATCAAGGTGGCCGGTATGGGTGTTCAAAGCCCGCGTCGGCACCTTGCCAGCCTCAATCTGGCGGACGACTTCGGCAAAATCGTCGGGTTGGGCATTGCGGCTGGCAATCAGCGTTGCCTCGCGCTTGTGGAATTCTGGATCAGAGAAGGTGATGTCCTGGCGAACGACGGAGAGCAGGACATAGCGTGCGCCATGGGCGAGGAAATTGAAACCGCGCTGCATCGGAATGGCATTACCGGTGGCATCGATCACCACATCGAAACCATCGCCACCCGTCATCCTCTCGACTTCAGCCTCAGCCGACGCATCGGCAAACAGCGATTGATCCGCCATGAGGCGATCCACGGCGAAGGCCAGGCGATCCTCGCGGGTGTCCATAACAGTCACATGCGCGCCTCTTGCCTTGGCAAAGATGATTGCCGACATGCCGATCGGGCCGGCGCCGGTGACGAGAACACGATCCTGCTTTCCGATGTTACCGCGTTTCACACCATGAGCGCCGATGGCCAGAAACTCAATCATCGCTGCATCGGCAAGTGAAATGCCACCCGTCGGGACGACATTCTCTTCCGGCACGCTCACATATTCGGCCATGCCACCATCACAGTGAACGCCAAGAACCCGGATGTTCTGGCAGGCATTCGAGAGACCCTTGCGGCAGGCATGGCAGGCGCCGCAGGACAGGTAGGGGACAATATAGACGGCATCGCCGGTCTTCAATTGGCTGCCTGCGGGCGCCTCCGCAACCGTTCCCGACAATTCATGCCCCATGACGCGAGGATATTCCAGAAAGGGATGCTTGCCCGCATAGATGTGAAAATCCGTGCCGCAGATACCGACATGGCGGATGCGCACGAGAACCTCGTTTTCTGCCCGCGGGGGTGGCGCGCGCTCGATAAGGGAGAGGCGGCCGGGTTCTTCGCAGATGAGCGCTTTCATCAGGATGTCCTTTATTCAGTGGATGACGGGTCGCGTGTTGGGAAACTGACGCGTCAGACTGCCTTTGGTGTGGGGAACGTATAGGCAGCAATCGATTCCGGCTTCATCTCGATGGAAAAGCCGGGGCGGGATGGCGGCATGTATGCGGCGTTTTGGATGATGCAGGGATCGATGAAGTGTTCGTGCAGATGGTCTACATATTCGATCACGCGGCCCTCTCTGCTGCCGGAGACCGCGATATAATCGATCATCGAAAGATGCTGGACATATTCACAGAGCCCGACGCCGCCAGCATGCGGCCAGACCGGCTTTTCGTATTTCGCCGCCAGCAACAGCACGGCCAGAACTTCGTTAAGCCCGCCCATCCGGCAGGAATCGATCTGCACGATGTCGATCGCCCCCTCGGTGATGAACTGCTTGAACATAATACGGTTCTGGCACATCTCGCCGGTTGCGACCTTGATTGGCGCAATGGCATCGCGGATCTTGCGGTGGCCTGCCACATCGTCCGGGCTGGTTGGCTCCTCGATGAAAAAAGGTTTGGCAAAGGCGAGCTTTTTCATCCAGTCGATGGCCTGGCCGACTTCCCAGACCTGATTGGCATCGACCATCAGATAACGATCCGGCCCGATCACCTCGCGGGCAATCGTCAGGCGGCGAATGTCATCCTCAAGATCACGTCCAACCTTCATCTTGATATGATCGAAGCCCTGGTCGATGGCGTCCTGCGCCAGACGGCGCAGCTTGTCATCGTCATATCCCAGCCATCCGGCCGAGGTTGTGTAACAGGGATAGCCTTGCCTTTCGAGAAGCGCGATGCGCTCGGCCTTGCCGTCCTCCGCCTTGCGTAAAATCGCGACAGCTTCCTCGCGGGTCAGCGCATCGGTGAGATAGCGATAATCGACGATATCGGCGATCTCTTCCGGTGACATGGTCGATACGAACTGCCACACCGGCAGACCGGCCTGCTTTGCCATGGCATCCCAGAAGGCATTGACGACAGCGCCTGTTGCCAGATGCATGGCGCCCTTGTCGGGTCCGATCCAGCGCAACTGGCTATCGCCAGTCAGCTTTCGCCAGAACTTGCCAGGCGCAGCCCGTACTTCGTCCAGATCCACGCCCACCACCAGATGGCGCATGGCCTTGATCGCCATACAGCAGATATCGTTGCCGCGGCCAATGGTAAAGGTGAGGCCATGGCCTTCCAGGCCAGGCTCATCCGTTTCGAGGACCACGTATGCCGCTGAATAATCCGGGTCCGGGTTCATGGCATCGGAGCCGTCGAGGCTTGCAGATGTCGGAAAGCGCAGGTCGAAAACAGTGAGATTGGTAATGCGGGTCATGTCAGCCTCTCGGGCAGATCCGCAAAGCGGTGATGCGCTTTTGCGCCGGACCTGCAAATTGAAACAAGCATTGGTGCCTTCTTCAGTTCATTTAAAAACGAGTCACTATGGGTCCCTCAAAGGCCATAGAAGCGGCGGGCATTTTCACAAAACACCCGATCATGTGCGGCTTCCGGCACGATGGCGCGGGCCTGGGCAAACCAGCTGTCATAATCGCTGACGAGGTTCAGCACGGGCCAGTCGCTGCCCCACATCACCCGCTCCGGCCCAAAGAGTTCGAGGATCGTCTCGGCATAGGGACGAATGGCTTCGGGCTGCTGCGCACCGGCTTCGGTCAGCAGGCCGGATAGCTTGCATGAGATGTTTTCCAGGTCGGCAAGCCGCGTCATGGCCGTGCGCCAGTCGCTATAGAGCCCTTGGGCGATGACGGGTTTTGCCCCGTGATCGATGACGACAGGAAGAGCGGGATACCGGCGCGCAAACCTCTCCAATGGTGCGAGGTGGCGGGGCAGAACCAGCGCGTCGAAGGTGAGACCCGACGCCAGCATCGCCCCGATGGCCGGGTCGAGTGCGGGATCGTCGATCCAGTCATCCTCGGCAATATCCTGCACCATCGGGCGCAGGCCCTTCAGCTTCGGATAGGTCGCCAGTTCCGTGATGAGGGTGGCCGCGTCCGCCGCCTTCAGGTCAACCCAGCCCACCACGCCAAGAATGAAATCATGGTGTTGCGCCAGATCCAGCAGGAATCGCGTGTCATCAATGCTCGGCAGTGATTGAACCAGAACCGTCCCCCCAACGCCCGTCGCTGACAGTTGCGGCTCTAAGTCTACGGTCCCGAAATCCCGGTGAATGGTGGCAAGTTCCGGTGGGGGCCATTGGCCTTGCCGGTTTTTCATGAGCCAGAAATGCTGATGGGCATCGATGATCATGGTCACACTCCGATCGGGACGCCATCGGCGATGATGCCCTTGTCCTTCAGGGATCGCCACACGGAGGAGGGGACGTCTTCCTGCATCCAGGCCACGTTGGCGCGGATCTGCTCGGCGTTGCGGACGCCGGATACCACGGAGACGACGGCGGGATGCAGCAGCGGAAAATTCAAGGCCGCTGCCTGTAGCGATACGCCTTCAGCGGCACATGCCGCTTCGATTTCTGCGACGCGCGCAAGAATGTCGGCGGGTGCCTCGGCATAGTTGAACTTGCGGTTTCCCGCCAGCAGGCCCGAATTGAAAACTCCGGCCACCACAATCCCGATATTGGCCTTTTCCGCCCGGTCCAGCAGTTTTAGGCTGTCCTGTTCCAGCAGCGTATAGCGCCCGGCCAGCATGGCGACATCGATATCGAAGGCATCCATAGCATCCCAGACCGCCTGCCACTCATTGACACCGAGGCCGATGGCCTTGACGAGGCCAGCGTCGCGCAATTGGCCGAGCGCCTTGAACCCGCCGCCCTTGGTCAACTGTTCCCAATAATGCCCGTGTTTTGCACCATGCGTCATCTGGCCGATGTCGTGGACATAGAGAATGTCAGGCTTCAGCACGCCCGTGCGCTGCTGGCTTGCCTCAAAGGATTTCAGAATGGCGTCATAGGTGTAATCGTAGACCGGACGGAACGGCAGGGGCTGAATATAGGTGTCTTCCTCTGGTCCGACGGTCTCATCGGGAACCATCACCCGGCCCACCTTGGTGGAGAGCACGTAGTCTGCGCGCTCATGCTCGGTCAGCATCGTTCCGAGACGGCGTTCGGAGCGGGTGTAGCCATAGAATGGAGCGGTATCGAAGTAACGAATGCCTGCATCCCAGGCGGCATCGAAGGCCCCGAGCGCTTCCTGGTAACTCGTCCAGCGATAGAGATTGCCCATCTGCGCACAGCCCAGACCCATCACCGTGAAGGAAACATCGCGATTGCGCAGCTTGCGCCTGTCGTTGACCTGCATTGTCCTGCCTATACACTGAAAAATCCGGGGAAACGGCACGCGGGGTAAACCCGCGTGCCGCACTTGCATCAGAGACTGTCAGGTTCAGATTGAACCAAACAGTCTCTGATCTTATTTTTTTCGTTTGTCTTTTCGGGAAAACCGGGTTCCACTTTTCCCTGACAAACTTTAGTAGAGCACGTTCTTGGCTTCCGGCTTGTCGATGTTCTGCTTGGTGACGACCACGACGCCGGTGTCGATGAACTTTTCGACCTTTTCCTTCGACAGAAGCTTCAGAAGCGTATCCACGCCCTTTTCACCCATCTGATAGGAACCCTGGACAACGGTGGCTTCCAGCGTGCCGTCCTTGACGAATTCCTGAAGGTCCTGGTTGCCGTCAAAGCCGATAGCGACGAGCTTGCCAGCCTTGCCAGCCTGCTTGATCGCCCGGCCCATGCCGATGGCGGTCGGCTCATTGGCGCCGAATATGCCTTTCAGGTCGGCATTGGCGGCAACAACGTCGGTCGTCTGGTTCAGCGCGGTTGCCATCTGCGACTGCGAATAGTAGGGGCCGACGATCTGGAGTTTCGAGTTGGCCTTGATGTAGTCGGTAAAGCCGCCAACGCGGCCGATTTCGGAACCGGCACCCGCGACATAGGACATCACGGCGATCTTGCCTTCGGTCCCAACCTTCTGGATCATCGCCTTGGCCGCCAGTTCGCCAGCTGCCTTGTTGTCCGTTGCCAGGAAGGCCTGGTAATATTTCTCGGCATCCTTCGAGAGCATTGAGTCAATGATGACGACGGGAATGCGGGCTTCCCAGGCCTTTTTCACCGCCGGGACCAGTGCGTCCGGGTCGGATGGTGCAAGCAGGATGGCATCGACCTTCCGGTTTACGGCGTTTTCGACCATATTGACCTGATCGGCAATGGCGGATTCCGCAGCCGGACCCTGGAAGGTTATTGTATGGGCCTTCTGCTTGCCAATTGCGGCATCCGCGCCCTTCTGGACGTTCTGCCAGAAGGTGGAATTGACGGTCTTGACGATCACGGCGATTTCGCCCGCCGAAGCGGTGAGCGCCCCCGACAGTGTAAAGACTGACGCCGCAAGGGCCAGGGCTAGTTTACGCATAGTTTTCCTCCTCAGTGTGACGGGCCCTGCCGGGGACCGATGCGGGGGAAGGCTCCTCCCTTCCCATATTCGTTCTGATCCCCGCGTGATGGCGGGTATTATTTCCGATTGCGGATCTGATCGATCCAGACGGTGCCGAGAATGACGAGGCCTATAATGATCTGCTGGGTGAAGGCGGAGACGCCGTTCATATTCAGGCCATTGCGCAGGATGCCGATGACAAAGGCACCGATGAAGGTTCCGGAAATCGTGCCGACACCGCCGATCAGCGAGGTTCCGCCAATCACCGCAGACGCGATTGCATCCAGCTCATAGGCCACGCCCTCATTCGGCTGGGCGGTGACGAGACGAGACATCAGCACACAGCCGGTGAGACCGGCCAGCGTGCCGGAGACGATATAGGTGAAGGCGGTGACGCGGGCGACATTGACGCCTGAGAGCTGGGCGGCGTCCGCATTCGAGCCGGTGGCATAGATATGCCGGCCAAGCACGGTTCGGTTCAGCACGAAGGCAGCGGCCACGGCAATGACGACCATCAGCACCACGGGATAGGGAATGCCCGGAAAGCTGACCACTGGAAATCCTTGATCGTCAATGCTTTCGAAGCGCAGCAGCGAACCATTGCCCAAAACCCCGAAGGATTCGCCAAGGCCCGAGACGGCGCGTGCGCCGGTGATTTGTAGTGCGACGCCCCGTGCAATCAGCATCATGCCAAGGGTCGCAATGAACGGCGGCAGCTTCAGCCTGGTAATGACCAGGCCATTGATGACGCCGCAGGCCGTGCCGGTGAGAACGCCGAGCACCATGCCGATCCACACCGGCGCGCCGAGTTCCTTGACGGCAAGGGCGGCGACCACCCCGGCAAGGGCCAGCACGGAGCCGACCGAGAGGTCAATGCCCCCGGTGATGATGACATAGGTTGCCCCGATGCCGAGAAAGGCAATCGACGTGACCTGTAGCGCAATCGTCATGCCGTTGTTGACGCTCAGGAAGGCATTGGATGTAAGAGCAAACACGGCGGCCAGAACGACCAGGCAGCCAAGCGCTGCAAATTTCTGGATGATATCTTTTTGCCGGTCGCTCAGTCCCCTTTTGTGGCCCTTTTTCTGGTCCGCCTGCGGTGGCTTGTCGGTGATGATCTCAGCCATGGGTCATTCCTCGCGCGCTCTCCCGGACACGGCCGGAGGCATACAGCATGATCTCTTCTTGCGACGTCTCGCGCGTCGTCAGTGTTGCGGTGATGCGGCCTTCGTGGAAAACTGCAACGCGGTCCGATAGTCCGAGGATTTCTGGAAGCTCGGAACTGATCAGAATGATGCCGATGCCTTTGGCGGCAAGCTCATCCATCAGCCGGTAGATAGCGAGCTTGGCACCCACATCAATGCCTCGCGTCGGCTCATCAAAGAACATGATCTTTGGCTGCCGGAACAGCCATTTTCCAATAATGATCTTTTGCTGGTTTCCGCCCGACAGAAGGCGGACGGGTTGGTTCAGGCTGGGCGTTTTGATATTGAGCAGATTGACATAGTGCTGGCTCGACTGGCGGTGCAGTTCCTTGTCGATCACGCCGAACGGATTGGAGACGGCCTCCATATTGGCCATCATCAGATTGGCATCGACCGGCATCTTGACGGCCAGGCCTCCCGCCTTGCGGTCCTCGGAAAGATAGGCAAGCCCTGCGTCAATGGCCGAACGCGGGTCGGAAATCGAAAGGGGCCGCCCTTCGAGCAGGAGTGTTCCACTGTCGAACGGATCGGCTCCAAAGATCGCCCGGGCCACTTCCGTCCGGCCTGCACCCATCAATCCCGCAAAGCCCAAAATTTCACCGCGGCGCAGTTCAAAGCCGATATCGGAGAAAACGCCATGGCGGGTAAGACCCGAAACGGAAAAGATGGTGTCCTTGCTTGGCGAACGGGTCGGTGCCGGGAATTTCTCTTCCAGCGAGCGGCCCACCATGCGGGCCACGATATAGTCCACGGTGATCGCATCGAAATCATCTGTGGAGATGTAGCGCCCATCGCGCAGCACCGTGACGCGATCAACGATCTCTGCCATTTCGTCGAGCCGGTGCGAGATATAGATGATACCGGTTCCCTCGCGTTTCAGGTCACGGATGACGCGAAACAGAAGCTGTGCTTCCTGTTGTGTTAGCGAGGAGGTCGGTTCATCCATGATGAGAACGGAGGCGTTGAGCGAAAGGGCCTTGGCAATCTCGACCATCTGCCGCTGCGCGACGGAGAGCGTGCGCACCTGCGCGTCGGGGTTGATGTCGACCCCCAGACGGTCAAGGCATCGCTTGGCGTCCTGGCGCAGCTTGCGCCTGTTGACCATGAAGTCCCCACCGATAAAACTTAGCCGTGGTTCCCGCGCAAGATAGATGTTTTCGGCAACGGAGAGATGCGGAACAAGGTTGAGTTCCTGATGGATGATGGCAATTCCGGCTGCTTCCGACTGCAATGTGGAGGTGAAATGAACCGTCTCGCCCTTGTAGATCATGTTGCCAGCGTCTCTCTGGTAGACGCCGCTGATGATCTTCATCAGCGTGGATTTTCCGGCTCCATTCTCTCCGCAAACCGCATGGACTTCACCGGCCCTGACATCAAGGCTGACGTCCTGCAGGGCCTTCACACCAGGGAATTCCTTGGTGACGCCCTCCAGTTTTAAAAGCAGCGGCGCGGGTTTGCACTCGCCAGCGGCAAGCGACACTCCTCCCATCGCGATGTCCTCCAATTCGAGAAAGCCTCCCAGACTTTCGGTAGACAGACATAGGGCATGCTGCGATAATTGGTCAAGCCAATTATTCTTTCTCGCTTGCATGCACTGCAATATCTCGGATAAATATCGTTTTATTGATGGAATTCTTTAAATTGGACTGACCAAAATGACATTGCCCAAACGTCTTTACCAACAGATTGCCGACCAGGTTCGGCATCTGATCCAAAGTGGCCCTTATCCGGCAGGGGCGCGGCTGCCACCTGAACGTGAGCTGGCGCAAACCCTGGGGGTCTCACGACCGTCCTTGCGCGAGGCGTTGATTGCGCTGGAAATCGACGGAACAATCGAGATTCGCATGGGATCGGGCATTTATGTCCTGTCTGCCAGCAAGTCCGCCGCCTCTGGGCGATCACTGGGGGAGAGTCCGACAGAGTTGATGCAGGCGCGTGCCGTCATTGAAAGTGCTGTTATCGTCAAGGCCGCTGCCGCAATGACCGATGCGGTTTTTGCGGCGCTTGTCCGGATTGTCGAGTCAATGCGTCAGGAGATTGCCGGCGGTCGCAAGCCGATTGATCAGGACCGCCAGTTTCATCTGACCATCGCGGAACAGTCGGGCAATTCGGTGCTGGCGGAGATCGTCGCCAATCTCTTTGACGAACGCCATAGTCCTATCTCGGACCATATACGCGGCCGCTTTGAGACGCCCGAAACCTGGTCACTGGCGCTGATCGAGCATGAGGCAATTCTGACTGCGCTGGAAGCACGCGACCCGCTCGCAGCACAGGCTGCAATGTATGCCCATCTGACGGCATCGCGAAGGCGATGGTTGGAGAATTGACTGGCTGTATGATCTCTCGGTCAGCATGTTCTGCTTCAAGATATTGAAAAATAAACAAATAACCATGAATCTGGACGATTTTGCTTTGCTCAAGCGTTGCCTGAGTTCACCAGTTTTCATCGGCAGAGTCAATTTAGTTGACATCGTTTCATTTTAGATGACAGTATAGCGTCATAACGGGAGGAGGAGCCCCTATGATGACTACCAGTTTCACGGCTATCGCCGGGGATGCGTCACGCTGCGCGCGTCTGACTTTGGCAGCGTTTACCCTCGCATTGGCCTCAAGCGGCTCGGCCTTGGCCCAGCCCAAAGGCGATCTGGTCATCCTGCAATGGATGGCAGGGTCTGACCTTGAGGTGATCCAAAATCTGGAAAAAGCCTTCATGGCCAAATATCCGGATGTGAAAATCAAGGAAGTACCGGTGACATGGTCCGGCGATCCGCGTGGCGGGCTTCGCACCTCGTTGATGGGCGGCGAAAAGGCCGATCTGATGATCAATACGTGGCCTGCTTTCCGCACAGAACTCGTCACCGCCGGTCTTTTGCGCCCGCTGGATGATGCCTATTCCGCCCTGAAATGGGGAGAACGGCTCGACAACAGCTGGAAGGATCTTGGGTCCGTCTCCGGGCAACTGTACGGCGTTACCTTCACTTACGGCGACCGCAGCGGTCTTTGGTATGATACCGGAACCTTCAAAAAGGCAGGTATTACCACGCCGCCCAAGGATTGGGCGCAGTTTCTGGACACTATCGCCAAGCTGAAAAGCGCCGGTGTGGTGCCAATGGCCGTCCCTGCCAAGACCTGGGCGCATGCCGAAGTGTTTGAAACGCTGATCTTACGCGAGGGCGGTGCGGATCTTTCACGCAAACTCGTGGCCCATGAAATTCCGTGGACAGATGACCGCGTCAAGGCAGCCCTTCGCAAATGGCGCGAGCTTTTGAAGGCCGGTTGCTGCGGCGATGCCTCCACAATGCTTGGCACGGAGTGGGACAATGCCTCGGACCGGGTTTTGAAAGAGCGCAAAGCAGGCTTTTTCCAGATGGGAATGTGGATCAACAACCGCGCCGAGACCGTCTACAAGCTTGCCCCGGATCAGTTCGGCCTGTTCCAGTTTCCAGCCACAGGGCAGGGGCATGACACCGCCGCCAGTGTCGATGCCAAGGAGTTTGTCGCATTGGCATCCGGCGGCAATAGCGAGGCTGCTGACGCCTTCATGGACTTCACCATAAGCCGTGAAGGTGCCAACATCATTGCCAAGGGCGGGTTAGCATCCTCCTCCAAGGCGGTTGATGTTGGGCTTTATAGCCCTGCCATTCAGGCGTCCAATACCTTTGTGACCGGGGCGGATACGGCTTTCGTGCTGGGGGATGGCCTGCCCGGCGATCTGGCTGATGAGTATCGCATTCAGCTCCAGAAATTTCTGGGCGATCCCAGCGATGCCAACATTGACAGGGTGACGGCAGCGATCGAGGCCAAGGCAAAAGGATCGTATTGATGCGGGCCATCACCGATCTGCCACGGACGGGAGGGAGCGCCACCCGGCGCTTCTTCCAGACGGATGGGGGAGCGGCTCTCATCCTGCTTGCACCTATGGTGCTGTTGTTTCTGTGCGCGGTCGTCTATCCGTTGATCGATACGATCCGTCTGTCGTTTTTCGATATTCGCGGTCTTGCCCCAGCAAAATGGGTGGGGCTTTCCAACTACGCAAACCTGTTGGCGGATGCCAGTTTTCGGGTGGCTGTGATCACCACCATCGTCTGGACGGTCGGCACAACGGCGCTATCCGTGGGCATCGGCTGGGGTCTGGCGGTGCTGTGTTCGCTGGCCCCGCGCACCACTCTGCCGTTTCGCGTGATGATTTTCTGTGCCTATGGCATTGCCGAGGCCGTCAGCGGCTTCATCTGGCTTGGCATCTACCGGCCGGGAGACAGCGGTTTGCTGAATGCCGTGTTGAACACGCTCGGTCTGGAAAACCTGACCCGCGCGTGGCTGGGCGATACGTCCACAGCCCTTGCATGTCTGGTGATTGCCTATGCCTGGACCCAAGTGGGCTTGCCGCTGATGACCTGCTTTGCGTCGATCCAGACCATCCCCAAAAGCATCAAGGAAGCGGCCTATATTGATGGGGCCAAGCCGCTCTCCATCATGCGCCATATCATTTTGCCCCTGTCGCTGCCCGGGTTGAAAGTGGCGGTTTTCATCAATCTTCTCGGCAGCTTGCGGGCCTTTGACATGATCTTCGTCATGACGGGCGGCGGCCCGGTGCGCTCCACCGAGACAGTTGGCTATTTCATGTTTCGGGAATCGATGATGCAGTTCAAGCTTGGCTATGGCGCGGCGGCCACCGTCGTGTTGCTGGCTGTCGTGCTGTTCGTCTCCATCCCATTGCTGCGTCAGCGCACCAAGGAGGCGACATGAACGCCCGTGCTCCTCTCTGGATTCCGGTTCTCGTC
Organism: Gillisella vitis; assembly: GCF_021559775.1. Taxonomy (GTDB): domain Bacteria; phylum Pseudomonadota; class Alphaproteobacteria; order Rhizobiales; family Rhizobiaceae; genus Allorhizobium; species Allorhizobium ampelinum. Next base: position 128,032 of record NZ_CP056048.1, read on the forward strand.
GGCCTTCTAGCCATCCTCTGGATTGTGCCTGTTGTCGGTCTGGTTTTGACCTCCATCCGGCCTGCTGGCGATATTGCCGTTGGTGGCTGGTGGTCACTGCACACCATGCGCTTTACGCTGGAGGCCTGGCAGACTGTCTGGACAAAATATCCGCTGGCCCCCGCCTTTTTGTCGTCCCTGAAGCTGACCGGACTTGCGACGTTGTTGACGGTTCTTCTGGCACCGGCTGCGGCCTATGCCTTTCAGTTTCTCAAGTTTCCCGGACGGCGCATCCTGTTGCTTGTTATCGTCAATTCTTTCGTGTTGCCGCAGCAGGTGGTGATCATTCCGCTGTTCACGCTCTGGCGTGACCTGCACATGATCGACAATGTCTGGGCCGTGCTCATTCCCTTTGTCGGGCTATCTTTCGCCTGGTCGATCTTTCTGGTGCAGAGTTTTCTGGCGGAATTTCCACGTGAATTGATCGAGGCCTCAAAAATTGATGGCTGTACGCCAATCCGAACATTTCTTCATGTCGTTCTGCCCAACTCCCTCACACCCATGGCAACTGTGGGCATCCTGCAATTCCTGTGGTGCTGGAATTCCATGCTGCTGCCCATGCTGTATCTGCGCTCCGATGTGCCGCTGACGGTGCTGTTGGCCCGCATTGCAGGCTCATTTGAGCCCAACCTGGATCAACAATCAGTGGCGGCCATCGTCACCATGGCGGTGCCTCTGGTGGTCTTCATCGTGTTTCAGCGCTTCTTTGCGGCAGACGCACGCAATCGCTCGGGAGGCAAGGAATGATCACGTCAGCCGCATTGTGCATGACCCGGCCAAAAACCGGACGTCGGGAGGAAAAATCATATGGCAACCGTTGAACTCAAAGGTGTGGCTAAGCGCTACGGTGCCTTGAAGGTCATTGATGACATTGATCTTGACCTTGAAGATGGCTCCCTGACCGTTTTTGTCGGGCCATCCGGCTGTGGTAAATCCACCCTGCTGCGGATGATCGCCGGGCTTGAGCCGATCACTAGCGGCGACATTCTCATCGATGGTCAACGCATTAACGATGCCACGCCCACCGAGCGCGGTGTGGCCATGGTGTTTCAGAATTACGCCCTCTATCCGCATATGACCGTGCGCAACAATATCGGTTTTCCACTGCGCATGGCGGGCATGAAAAGCGCCGACATCGGACGGCGGGTGGAACAGGCGGCAAACCGTTTGCACATCACGCCGCTTCTGGAGCGCAAGCCTGCCGCCTTGTCTGGTGGCCAGCGCCAGCGGGTGGCCATCGGGCGGGCCATCGTGCGCGATCCCAACGTGTTCCTGTTCGATGAGCCGCTGTCTAACCTTGATGCGGAACTGCGGGTGAAAATGCGGCTGGAGATTGCCGAATTGCATCGGTCACTGGCGTCAACCATGATTTACGTCACCCACGATCAGGTGGAGGCCATGACCTTGGCCGACCGGATCGTGGTGTTGCGGGCGGGCAATGTCGAGCAGATTGGCACGCCGATCAGCCTTTATGACGACCCCGACAACATGTTCGTGGCCGGTTTCATCGGCTCACCGCGCATGAATTTTTTGAATGGTCATGTGGTGGCGCGCAGTACTGCGGCCATCCGCGTCAAGCTCAGCGAGTTCAAGGACGTGGAATTCGAGCTTGCGCTGGGTGCGGATATTGCCCCCGGTGCAAAGATTTCCATCGGCATGCGGCCAGAGAATTTTTCCTCTGACGGATCAGCCCAGTTCGACCTGCGGGTGGACATGGTGGAGAGCCTTGGCGGCGTTTCCTATGGCTACAGCAATATGCGCGGCGAAGACGCCCTGACGGTTGATCTGAAGGGCGATCGGTCTGTGCGGGCCGGCGATACCATCCACACCGGCTTTCATCCGTCCAAGGCCCTGCTGTTTGATCCGGCCAGCGGTGCGCGCCTTCGGTGACATGTCATTCAGCTGATATTTTCAAAAGGATTTCTATTCATGAGCGATAATGAACTCTGGTACGACCATGCTGCATCTGTCTGGACCGAGGCCCTTCCCGTTGGCAATGGTCGGCTGGGGGCCATGGTGTTCGGAGATGCCTGGAATGAACGCCTTCAGATCAATGAGAGCACATTCTGGAGCGGGGGCCCTTACCAACCCATCAATCCCGATGCCCGCGCTGCCTTGCCTGAGGTGCGCAATCTGATCCTTGCCGGACGCTATCAGGAGGCCGACCGTAAGGCCTATGAAGGGGCCATGGCCAAGCCGGATCGGCAGACCTCCTATCAGCCGATTGGCGATGTCTGGCTCGACCTGCACCATGATATGACCGTCACCAATTATCGCCGCTCGCTTGATCTGGAAACGGCTGTTGCCGTGACACAGTATGATTGCCACGGCGTGCATTTTCGCCGCGATGTCTTTGTCTCTGCCATTCAGGACGTGATCGTTTGCCGGATTGCCGTGGATCAGCCGGGTGCCTTGTCGATGACGGTGATGCTGAGCAGCCCGCAAAACGGCGATCCGATTGATATCGCCGATGCCACCCTTGGCTATGACGGGCGTAATCGTCGGCAAAATGGTATTGATAGCGCGTTGCGCTTCGCTTTCCGGGTGCGGGTGCTGGCCGAGGGTGGTTTTGTCGATATTGGCGAGGAAACCATCCGGGTGCGTGAAGCGTCCCGCGTCGTGTTGCTGATCGATGCAGGGACCAGCTTTCAAAACTACAGGAATGTCGATGGCGATCCACAGGTGCAGATCAAGGCGCGCCTGGATGCGGCGGCTATGCTGTCCTATGAGGCGCTGCTGGAAGCCCATGTCACAGAGCACCGCCGTCTATTTAACCGGATGCAAATTGCCCTCGGTGACAAGCCTGTGCCAACGATTCCCACCGACAAGCGCATTGCCGCCTATGCCGAAGGTGATGATCCCTCATTGGCCGCGCTCTACCTGCAATATGGCCGCTACCTTGCCATTTCCTGTTCCAGACCCGGCACGCAGGCGGCCAATCTCCAGGGCATTTGGAATGAAGATATCCTTCCGGCCTGGGGCAGCAAATACACCGTCAACATCAATCTGGAGATGAATTACTGGTTGGCCGATGTTGCCAATCTCTCCGAGACCTTCCTGCCGCTGGTGGAGCTGGTGGAAGATGTGGCCGAAACTGGACGCGAGATGGCCAAGACCCATTACGGCGCACGCGGCTGGGTTTTGCACCATAACACCGATATCTGGCGTGCCACCGGCCCCATTGATGGACCCCATTGGGGTCTCTGGCCGATGGGCGGTGCCTGGCTCTGCGCCCAGCTTTATGATCACTACCGCTTCAATCCCGATCGCGCTGTGCTGGAGCGCATCTATCCGTTGATCAAGGGGGCGGTGGAATTTGCGCTGGATACGCTGGTTGCCTTGCCTGATAGCAATTACCTCGGCACTTGCCCATCACTGTCGCCGGAAAACTCCCATCCTTTTGGTTCTTCACTCTGCGCCGCACCGGCCATGGACAACCAGATTCTCCGTGATCTGTTTGAGGCCTTCGCGGATGCCAGCGCCACACTTGGCCACGACGGCGAGCTTCGCACAGAAGCGGTCGCCACCCGTGCTCGCCTGCCGGAAGACCGTATCGGCAAAGGCGGTCAATTACAGGAGTGGATGGAAGACTGGGATCTGGACGCCCCAGAACAGCAGCATCGCCATGTCTCTCATCTCTATGGGCTTTATCCGAGCCTGCAAATCGACCCATTGGAGACGCCTGAACTGGCCAAGGCCGCACAGGTTGTTCTGGAGCGGCGCGGCGATGATGCAACGGGCTGGGGCATTGGCTGGCGGCTTAATCTTTGGGCCAGACTGGGCAATGGCAATCGGGCCGCAGAGGTTCTGGTCAAGCTTTTGACACCGGAGCGCACCTATCCAAACCTGATGGACGCCCATCCGCCTTTCCAGATCGACGGAAATTTTGGGGGAGCGGCTGGCATTGTCGAAATGCTGGTGCAATCGCGCCCCGGCGAGCTTCGTCTTCTGCCTGCTTTGCCGGAACAATGGTCAAGCGGCAGCCTGAAGGGGGTGCGCATCCGTGGCGGTCACACGGTTGATCTCAGCTGGCAAGCAGGAAAACTGTCTTCACTCCGCATCACGGCTGGCCACTCCGGGCCACTCACCATCCGCCAACCTGCTGGTGTCCTTGAGGTTCAACTTAGGGAAGGCGAGGTTTGGGAAGGTCGATAGCCGATATTTCAACATGCATTTTCTGGTGTTCTAACAGGATTTTCACGGTTTCCGTGCCGGAGAAAAGGAGCCATCATGTCGCAGAATTCATTGCGTCCATTGCGCTATCGTCAAATTCATCTCGATTTTCACACATCCGAGCATATTCCGGGCATTGGCAGCCAGTTTGACGCTGAAGCGTTCGTTGCAACACTGAAGCAGTCGCATGTCAATTCCATCACGCTGTTTGCCAAATGCCACCATGGCTGGTCCTATTATCCGACCAAGGTGGGTGCGCCGCATCCCAATCTGTCTCGCCCCGATCTGCTGGGAGAGATGATTGCCGCCTGCAACGCTGCTGATATTGAAACGCCCATCTATCTCTCGGTACAGTGGGATGAGCGCACCGCCCGCCTGCATCCCGAATGGCGGGTGATGAAGGCCAACAATCATCTTGACCATGCCGATGACCATGATCGTTCGGCCCAGAACCAGTTAAGCGCGGCCTGGCACACCTTGTGCCTCAACCACGATGGTTTTCGCAGCCACTTGATGGCCGAGGCGCGGGAGGTTCTGACGCTTTATCCGACTGCCGGGCTGTTCTTCGACATTATCCAGACGCCGGATTGCGTCTGCAATGCCTGCCTTGCGCGTATGGCACGCCTCAATCTCGACCCGTTGAACAAGGCGGATCGACTGGCCAATGACGAGGCTGTCAATGCGCAGTTCCGCGAGGGGATGAGCACCGTTCTGCGGCGCGAATTTCCGCAAGCACGGATCTTTTACAACAGCGGCCATATCAACAAATATGGCAAGGACCGTTACGCGCCCTACACCCATCTCGAACTGGAAAGCCTGCCCACGGGCGGCTGGGGCTATAATCACTTTCCCTCCAGCGCCCGCTATGCGGCGCGGCTTGGTCTGGATTTTGTCAGCCACACCGGCAAATTCCATACCAGTTGGGGCGAGTTTGGTGGCTTCAAACATCCTGATGCGCTGGAATACGAATGTGCCATGATGGTGGCGCTTGGGTCTAAATGCCTGGTTGGCGATCAGCTCCATCCCAATGGCCGGATCAATGCCGATACCTATCGCAGCATCGCCCCAGCCTTTCGCCGGGTTGCCGCTCTTGAACCCTTTTTGGATGGGGCGGAACAGGTTTCTGACATCGCCATTTTGGCCACCGAATATTTCCATCGCGACGGTGTCGAGCGTGTGCGCGATAGCGATGACGGCGCGGTGCAGATGCTGCTGGAATTGCACAGATGTTTCGATGTGATTGACCCGGAGATGGATTTTTCCCGCCATCGCCTGATTATCTTGCCAGATACGATTCCGGTGGATGCTGCATTAAAGGCAAAATTCGATGCCTATCTCGCTTCGGGTGGCGCGGTCCTCATTTCCGGCCAGTCTGGCCGTACACCGAATACCGGCGCTTTTGCCTTTGAGACGGGCCTAACAATCACAGGCGAAAACATTGCGTTCGAGCCATCCTATGCCCAGATCACTGAAGCATTGACCGATGCGCGCCTGCCAACAAGTCCTTTCGTGGTCTATGCCGGGGCCGAAAAACTGCAAGCGGCAGGTGCCACTGTTCTGGCAAGCATAAGGCCACCCTATTTCAACCGTGCCTTCAACCATTTCTGCTCGCATCAGCATACGCCAGATGATCCTGAGGCCGATTCTATTGGCGTGGCCTGCGCCATGCATGGCAAGGTGGGCACCATCGCCTATCCGGTCTTTGCACTTTACCGCGCCATGGGGCAGCCTCTCTACAAATATCTGGTTGATGCGCTGATCGAACGGCTGATGCCGGGGCGGGTGCTTGAAACCACTCTGCCCTCCGCAGGCCGCGCGACGCTGACGGTGCAGGCCCATGAAAATCGCAGCATCGTTCATCTTCTCTGCGGTTTTCCGCAAATCCGAGGTCAGTCGGTGCGGATCAATTGGCAGCCAACGGCAAGGCCCATGGAAATGATCGAGGACATCCCCTTCATCGGGCCGGTATCCTTTACAGTACGGCTGCCTGGGACACCATCATCCGTCTATGACGCGATTTCGGGTGAGACATTTGCTTGGAAAAAACAAGCAGATGGCGCAATCACGGTTGATCTGCCCGGCATTTCCATTCACCGTGCGATTGTGATTGACGGCGTGGTGCCCAAATGATGTGAGACGATTGCTCGTATGTCCTTGCCAGGGCCAAGACTGGAGCTGCGGAGAGGGCCTGTGGAAATAACCGGCAAGCGAAAACAAGCCACCATCCACGATGTGGCCGAGGCTGCTGGTGTGGCCATTGGCACGGTGTCGCGCTATCTCAATGGGCAAACGGTGCGCAATGGCAACCGCGCCGAAATAGAACGGGCCATCGAGGCCCTGTCTTTTCAACGCAGCGCCGCCGCGCGGGCGATGAAAAGCGACAAGACCGATGTGATTGGCTTTTTGACACCGGAGCTAGACGAATTTCATGCCCAGCTCCTCAATCATCTGGCCCGGTTGTTTCGCCAGAGCGGCAGAACATTGCTGACCTATTGCCATGATGGTGACATCAGGCTGCTGAGTGAATCCCTCTCCTATTTTGCCGGGCAGAACGTCGATGCGCTCATTCTTGCGGGACATGGAGACATTCCCAATGAAGTCGAGAGATTCGTGGAACGTGGTATTCCGGTAACCGTCTACAATAATGATATTATGGGGTTGCGCGTTGATCGCGTTTTCGTTGAAAATGCCAAGGCATCCTACCGTGCTGTCCGCCATCTGATCGATCTCGGTCATACACGTATCGCCACAGCCTTTGGCACATTGGATACATCATCGGGATTGCAGCGCCTGAATGGCTATCAGCAGGCCCTGGAAGAGGGCCGGATTGCTTTCAACCCTTCCTACCTGCATTCCGGCGACTGGACCGAAGAAGGCGGATATTCTGCCATTCAGAAATTCATGGCACTGGCTGAGCCGCCAACAGCGGTCTTCTCCGCCAATTATAAGATGACCTACGGCATTCTGGAATGGGTCCGGGAACACCGGGCAAGGGTGCCGGAAGACATCGCCATCGTCAGTTTCGATGACGTGGAATTGTTTCGCCTCTATGATGACGGCGTGACAGCCATCGCTCAACCTATTGAAAAAATAGCGCAATCGATCAGCGCTTATGTTTTGTCGCGGTTAACACAAGACAATGTTCCGGACATACGCACGCGCACTCTCGATTGCAATTTGATATTGCGCGGATCAAGCCACTTTCGCCGATCATCCCGATGATGTGCTTTTCTTAAAAAACCGGGATACAGGCGATTTGGGCTGTGCGATCAACGGGCACCTTGCCATTCGCGTTGATATGTATGGATTTGATTTCAACGCCTTCAGTGGATTTTGCGAAATCTCGTGACAAGGCGCATCGGTTTCCAGCTTAGATTATAGCGCGTTTGGTGGCGCGTTCAGCCCAACGGTCATTCTTCGCTAAGCGCAAAAATTAGAAAATAAAACCTTTAAAATCTATGGAAATTATAGATAAATAATCGCACTGAACAAGTACGGAATTGAAAAGGGGGCGTCGGCAGTCAAAAGTATAGGAAAATGAAAATATATTTTGTTTTCCACGCGCTTCGTATGCTGTGTTTCTAATTAATCTCAATAAGGGTCGGTTTTGATCTTAAATAAAGACCGGTTTCTTTCTGGGTGCGAAACAGGCTTTTGATTGATGGGCGGATGTATCTATTGCGGTTCTATTGAGTGGTGAAAATCGGATCAACGCGGTTGTCCGGCTTGCATCATGTCGGTTTATGCCGCTCGCAGACAGCAGAAGGAAACGTCTGTCATTTCGCCAAGTGTACATCCTGCACGGGTGCGTTCTGAAGGGACTTTATCAAACGGGCCAAATGCCGCCTCCATAAGATCTGGAGACATCGGACGGCACGGAAACGTTTGCTGTGCGCCAGAGTTTGTCAGGGGAAAGTGGAACCTGGTTTTCCCGAAAAGACAAACGAAAACAAGAGAACTGAGAGACTGTCTGGTTCAATATGAACCAGACAGTCTCTAAGACCAGACAAGCACAGTAAGTCGCTCTTTGGGCGCAGCGCTCTGGAGATGAGGAGAGCTTACGACATGACGATTGCTATGCAGGCGGCCCGATCTGGTGCCATTTTCTTGGCTGATCTGAGCGCATCGGTGGATGATGTGGCTGCGGTCAACAGTGCAAAGGCTTCCTCAAATGCCTTGGCTCTCTCTGGGGTCACTCTGTCTTTTGGAGGCGTTATAGCGCTCAGCGACATTGATCTTAAGGTGAGCAAAGGTGAAATCCGCGCAATTATCGGCCCGAATGGTGCTGGTAAGAGCTCCATCATCAACGTGATCAGCGGTCTCTATCAGCCGGATCACGGCCGCGTTTCTATCGGCGAACTCCATTTCAGCCGCGTGCCGACCCAGAGGCTAGCGCAGCTTGGTATTGCCCGAACCTTTCAAAACCTCGCTCTGTTCAAGGGGTTGAGTGTTCTGGACAATGTCATGGCGGGCCGCGTTTACCGCAATAGATCCAGTTTTGTGGAGCAGATCATCGGCTATGGCAGGGCTGCCCGCGAGCATAAGGATGCCCGCGACAAATCGGTGGCAATTCTCGATTTTCTGCATCTCGCCGACCTCAGGGATCGCCTTGCGGGTACTTTGCCTTATGGTCTGCAAAAGCGGGTGGAGCTTGCCCGTGCCCTGGTCGCAGAGCCCGACATCTTGCTGCTGGACGAACCGATGGCTGGCATGACAGCCACCGAGAAAAACGAAATGGCGCATTATGTGCGCGCCGCACGGGATGAATTTGGCACCACTGTGGTGTTGATCGAGCACGATATTGGCGTCGTTATGGGCCTTTCCGACCATGTGGCGGTGCTGGATTACGGGCGGAAAATTGCCGATGGCACACCAGCGGAAATTTCCGCCGACCAGAAAGTCATTGATGCCTATCTCGGTGTTGCACCAGAGAATGAAGACGGAGATGGCATTTGATGGCCGATTTTGACGGGTTGTTTTTTACCGAAGTGCTTGTGGGCGGATTGCTGTCCGGCGTGATGTATTCGCTCGTGGCCATCGGTTTCGTGCTGATTTACAAGACATCGGGTGTTTTGAACTTTGCGCAGGGTGCCATGCTGCTGTTTGCAGCGCTGACCTTCGTCAGCCTCACAGAGCGCGGGTTTGGTTTTCCGCTCGCCTTCCTGGTTACCTTCGCCATCATGATCCTGCTCGGCATTGGCATTGAGCGGACGGTCCTTCGTCCGCTCACCAACAAGCCGCCGATTACCATGTTCATGGCCACGCTTGGCCTGTCCTACATGATTGAAGGGGCAGCCCAACTGCTCTGGGGCACGCAGGTACATGGGCTTGATCTGGGCATTGAGGATGTTCCTTTCGATATCGCGGGTGTGTTTATCAGCAAGTTCGATATTTTCGCAGCGGTCGTCGCCTTTGGGCTTGTTGTCGCCCTGTCCGTGTTCTTTCGCTATACCCGCATTGGGCTTGGTTTTCGTGCGGTGGCCGATGATCCGTTTGCGGCTCTCGCCGTGGGCCTGAAACTTCCCTGGATCTGGGCAAGTGTGTGGGCCGCCGCCGGGCTTGTGGCGCTGGTTGCCGGGCTCTTGTGGGGCGCGCGCTCCGGCGTGCAGTTTTCCTTGTCCTTGATCGTGCTGAAAGCACTACCGGTGCTGGTGCTGGGCGGTTTTGATTCCATCCTGGGGGCGATTATCGGTGGGCTGCTGATTGGCGCTTCGGAGAAATTGGCCGAAGTCTATATCGGCGCCTATTTTGGCGGGGGGATTGAAGGGTGGTTCGCCTATGTGATTGCCCTGCTGTTTTTACTTGTGCGCCCCTCCGGTCTTTTCGGCCAAAAGCTCGTGGAAAGGGTTTGATCCATGTCTGCTGTTTCGCCCAACGTGACGCCTGCGAGGATCACGCCAGCAAAAGCGATGCCGATCTCCGTCGCCACCCTGCTGGTGCTTTTGGTGGCCTATGGCATTCTTCCCGTGACTGGCACGAGCTACCTGTTCGATGGTATCCTGCTGCCCTTTCTGGCCCTTAGCCTCGCAGGGGTCGGGCTCAATCTGCTGACCGGTTATGCAGGCCAGGTGTCGCTTGGCAGCGCGGCCTTCATGGCGGTTGGCGCGTTTGCCTGCTTCAATTTTGACCTGCGGGCCGGTTCCCTGCCGCTTATTGTCAGCATCCTGCTCGCGGGTCTATCCGCTGCGGCCATTGGCATTGTCTTCGGCTTGCCAAGCCTTAGGCTGCGCGGCTTCTATCTCGCGGTTTCCACCCTCGCTGCACAGTTCTTCGTCCAGTGGGCGTTGACGAAATTCAGCTGGTTTTCCAACGATAGCGCTTCGGGTGTGATCGATGCGCCGCCGCTAACGCTTGCCGGTTTTACCTTCGAAGGGCCGGTCGGGCGCTACTATTTTGCGCTGATCATCGTCACACTCGTCACCTTTCTCGCCCATCGGCTGGTGATTTCTCAAACGGGTCGCAATTTCATTGCGGTGCGAGATAACGAAACGGCGGCGCGCATTATCGGCGTTCCGGTGTTACGCACCAAGCTTCTGGCCTTTGCCGTGTCATCTTTCATCATTGGTATCGCCGGTGTGCTCTGGGCCTTTGCCTATCTGCGCACCGTCGAACCGGCGGGTTTTAACCTGGATCGTTCGTTCCAGGTGTTGTTCATCATCATCATTGGCGGTCTGGCCTCGCTGCGCGGTGCCTTTTTCGGGGCGGCCCTGATCGTGGTGTTTCCGGTGGTGCTGTCGCGGGTTGGGGCCTTCGTCTTTGGTGACCTGTTCGATAGCGGCGTGCTCGATATGACGCAGCGTATCGTGCTCGGCGCACTCATCATTCTTTTCCTGATCCTTGAGCCTGATGGGCTTGCCGCCCTTATCGACAGGATCCGAAAACGCTTCGGCGTGCCGGTTTGGCCAGCCTGATCCGGCTCTCTCTCCGCACGCCGTTTATCCGCAATCCATCCATCATCCATGAACACGTCCGATGCGCATCGCACCGGGCAATACCAGGAGTGTATCCAAGCATGAGCATTCTTTCGAAATTCAAGGCCACAGCATTGGTGATCGGCATCTCGTTGAGTGTCGCGCTTCCCGCAGCGCATGCCGATGAGCAGTATTTTCCCTTGCAGAGCTACCGCGTCGGTCCCTATGCCGCAGGTGGAACCGGTTTCTTTGGCGGGTTTATCGATTATCTCAACCTGATCAACACCCGTGATGGTGGTGTCAATGGCGTCAAGCTCACCTGGTCGGAGGCCGAAACCCAATACGAGGTCGAGCGCGGGGTCGAAGCCTATGAGCGTCTGAAAAGCAATCCGAACGTCGCCGCCTGGAACCCGTTATCCGTGGGCATCGCCTATGCGATGATCGACCGCATTACCGCCGACAAGACACCGTTGATCACCATCAACCACGGTCGTACGGATTCCACCGATGGCCGCGTATTTCCCTATGTTTTCCCCTTGTTGCTCAATCCCTACAGCGAAACCTCCGGTATCGTGAACTATATTGGCTCCAAGCTCGGCGGGATCGAAAACCTGAAGGGCAAGAAGATCGTGGTTCTCTATCACGGCTCGCCTTATGGCAAGGAAACCATTCCGATCTATGAATTGCTGGCCAAGAAATATGGTTTTGATGTCCAGCAGATCGAGGTGCCGCATCCCGGTAACGAACAACAGGCCCAATGGCTCACCATTCGTCGCGCCAAACCTGATTATGTCGTGTTGCGCGGCTGGGGCGTGATGAACCCGGTGGCCCTGAAAACAGCTGCCAAGACCGGCTTTCCGGTGGACCATATCATTGGCAATGTCTGGTCCAATTCTGAAGAAGATGTGATCCCGGCAGGCGATGCCGCCAAAGGCTATACCGCCATCACCACCCAGGCGTCCGGTGCCGAGTATCCAGTCGTCAAGGAAATCGTCAAGACGCTTTATGATAGTGGCAAGGGCAACCTGGAGGACAAAAAACGCATCGGCTCCGTCTATCACAACCTGGGTATCGTCAATGGCATCCTGAATGTCGAGGCGATCCGCATCGCGCAGGCAAAATTCGGCAAGCGCACGCTGACCGGCGATGAAGTACGCTGGGGCTTCGAGCATTTGCAACTGGACCAGAAGCGCGTTGAGGAACTTGGCGCCAAAGACCTGTTTCACTCCATCAATGTCACCTGGGACAATCACGAGGGCAATGGTTATGTGACCTTCCAGCAATGGGACGGCAAGAAATGGAACGTCGTGTCTGATTGGATTGCACCGGATTGGGCGTTGCTGCGGCCGATCATTGAAAAGTCCTCCGAGGCTTATGCCAAGGATAAAGGCATCAAGATCCGCACGGCTGCCGATGCGGATGGCGTTACCAATTAACACCAGTAGGGACTGAAGATGTCAGTTCCTATTCTTTTTGCAAATAGTCCAAGCATCTGATGGATTTGAGATATTTGTCTTGGAAAATCAGCCCATCGACAACGAGATGGGCTGATTTCGCGGTTCACCTCTCAATTGAAGTGACGCCGCGACGGGGCAATTTTTTGCCAGACCAACGAGGAATTGATCCCATGAAAGACGCCAGATTGTTGCAGGTGGATGGGCTGCACGCCACCTACAATCATGCCATCACCGCTTTGCATGGTGTCAGCTTTTCGCTTGCGCGGGGCGAGATCCTAGCACTTTTGGGCGCGAATGGAGCGGGCAAGACGACGGCGCTGAAGGCGGTGTCAAACCTTCTTTCGGCAGAGCGCGGACAGATCAATGCCGGGTCTATCCATTTTGACGGCGTAGATGTCACCAAAACAAGCCCGGCGGCGCTGGTGCGCGCCGGCCTTGTACAGGTATTGGAAGGGCGCCATTGCTTCCATAGCCTGTCCGTCGAGGAAAATCTGACGTGTGGTGGTCTGGGACGTAGCAGTTCGCGGGCGGAAATCGCCAATGATCTCGAGCGTATTTATGGGCTCTTTCCCCGACTGAAAGAAAAGCGCCGGACACTGTCGGGCCTCACCTCCGGTGGCGAGCAACAAATGACGGCAGTTGGCCGGGCTCTGATGTCGCGTCCCCGTCTGCTTGTTCTTGACGAACCGTCCATGGGTCTTGCCCCCATCGTGGTGCAGGACATATTTCGCACCCTGCGCCGATTGAACCGGGAGGAGGGGCTATCCATTCTCGTCGCCGAACAAAATTTGGCGATTGCTCTCACCTATGCCCATCGCGCCACCATTCTCGAAAATGGAAAGGATGTGCTGACGGGCACCGCCCGCGAGATCCGCGAGCGAGACGATGTGAAATCCTTTTATCTCGGGCAGAACAATCGGGTTGCGAATGACCATGTCATATGACCGCGTCTGACGGGCATCGTAAACCGAAGGCTTCTGAAACAGAATGTCGAAGCGAAGCTTTCGCTCAGGCGGGGTTTAAGGCGTTTGCGCTGTATCGTTGATACCCTTTGACACGGTTTCCGCGTGTCAGAGGGTTATCTATACCATTTCTGTCAGGCGTGACGCGCTCACCAACTGGACAGCATCAGGACGGCGTCCATTGTAAACAGAGCCATCCTCAGAACTCTTCCCAACTCTCGCCCTTCAGCGCAGCATTGCCCTGAGTGGCATAGGTCTGGCGTGATGGTGCGGCGGGCCGAGTTGCAGGTCTGGCAGGGGCTCGTCCAGTGGGCGCGTGTCCGGCCTGCCGGTTATCTCCCGTGCGGAACTGGCCGAGCAATTCGGTCAGCTTGCCGCTTTCCTGGGCCAGGCCAGCGCCGGCCGCGTTCATTTCCTCGACCATGGCCGCATTCTTCTGCGTCGCCTGGTCCATGTGGTTGACAGCGGTATTGACTTCCCCAAGCCCCACGGACTGTTCCTGCGCTGCCGTGGCGATTGCATCCATATGCTGATTGATCGATTGGACGAGGCTGGCGATCGCCGTCAACCCTTCGCCGGTATCGTTGACCAGTTTGACGCCTTCGCTGACGGCGACTTCCGAATTGGAGACCAGCGATTTGATTTCCTTGGCGGCATTGGCCGAACGTTGCGCCAGTTCACGGACTTCCTGGGCGACGACGGCAAAGCCCTTACCTGCTTCACCGGCGCGGGCGGCTTCCACCCCGGCATTCAATGCCAGTAGATTGGTCTGGAAGGCAATCTCATCAATCACGCCGATGATCTGGCCGATCTGGCGGGAGGCGTGTTCAATGCGCTCCATTGCTGTGACAGCATTATTGACGACGACACCCGATTGCTCGGCACGGCTTTTGGTATCACGCACCAGATCACGGGCCTCGCCGGTTCGCTTCGAGGTCGCTCTCACATTGGCGGTGATTTCCTCAAGGGCTGCGGCGGTCTCTTCGAGCGAAGCAGCCTGCTGCTCGGTTCGCTTGGCCAGGTCGTCCGATGCATGCGAGATTTCGCTGCTGCCACCCGACACGGCCAGGGCAGAGCCACCGACGGCCAGAAGTGTGGTGCGCAACTGGCTGACGGAGGCGTTGAAGTCCTGGCGCAGTTCCTCGAAGCGCGGCGCAAACTCCTCGGAAATCTCACAGAGCATATCACCGGAGGCAAGTTTCTGCAGACCGCTTGCCAGCGCTCCGGTGGCGCGGGTCAGTCGCTCCTCGGCCTCCTCTTCGATACGGCGCTGCGTCTCGATGCGATCGCGCTCGGCGATCCTGCGGTTTTCCTCGGCGTTGGCCTCTAGCTCCTTGTTGCGGATGGCTGCAATCTGGAACACTTCCACGGAACGCGCCATTTCGCCCATTTCGTCCCGGCGTTTGGCGCCGGGAACGACAACCGACAGGTCGCCGTCGGCCAATGCGCCCATGCAACGTGTCAACGCGCCGATCGGGCGAATGACCTTGCGGACGATGACGGCCAAGCCGATGATGCCGAGCGCCAACACCAACAGGAAGAGCGCCAGGAACGACAATGTATGGGTCAGCGCTGTAGACTTTGCCGTTGCGGCATTGGCGTTCAACGTATCCATGGCAAGCGATGCGATATCCGCAACCTTCCCCAGAGCAGCCGTGGTCGGCGCTCTCCATTGATCGATTGTCAGCGGCGACTTTTCGCCCGCACTCAGTTTGGCAATGACGTCGGCGCGCATCTTAGCGTAGTCACCGGTAAAATATGCTGCATCGGCGATCTTGAAACCATCCTTGATGGCCTGGGGCGTATCCCTATGATCGACAAGCACCCGAACTGCTTTCCAGGCATAGGCGACATTGGCGTCTCCCGCGGCCAGTTTAACCTGGTTCTCAGCCGAAATCTGCTGGCCAGAGGTCACGGCGTTGTTGAGGATCAAGGCACTGCCGCCGCCAAGGGCACGGGTCGACCATGCATAGGCGCGCATCTGGATCATCGGCATCAACGCCGCGTCGAGCGTACGCATGCGGCCTTCCGCAGCCTCGGACGCCTTTTCAAGATCTGCCAGGAACGTCCCGCCCAGATCCATTGACGCCTTGGTGATGCTTGCGTCACGAGCCTCAAGCGGCTTTGCCAATTCGGCATCGATGGTTTTACGATAGGTCGCGACTTTTTCATAAGTGGCCAACACCGTTGCGATCGGCTGCGACAAGTCGGTAGCCTTGATCCCTCCAGCGATCGCTTTTGCCTCATTCATACCAGCATCGACAACCGCCCGGTTTTTCTGCACGGATTGGACGGAGCCAGCGCCATCGGCAATGGAGATCGACAGGGCGGAGGCGCTGTCGCCGCGCTCGCTGCGAAATGCCAAAAGCGCCTTGAACAACGCCTTGTCAAAACCGGTCAGTTCCGAAACTTCGGCATTGACCTGATAGGTCCGGTACGAAGACAGCATGGAATTTCCAACCAGCACATTCAGCATAAGGCTGAGCAGGGCGAAAACGCTAATGAGCACATTTCTGATGGAGAGCGTCATGGTAAGTTCCAATGGTTGCAAATTTCAACTCATTGAAAGCCAATTTGGATAAACTGCGGTTAACGCCATCAGGCTTTTTATGACGTCTTTCCGTATAAAATTGCCAGTCTCGCCATTCGCTCGGGTATAGAGGCCTCAAAGCGGCCAGTGGCGTGAGTTTTGCATGTATGTAAAGTGTCTCATCATTTGATCAGCAGTTCGATCGGCAGTTGTGATTTCACTCATTGTCATTGTGACCCGCACCATCTTCTTGCTACACGTTTCTTGGCGATTTCATCGCTGGCCGCCTGCGAGCGGGATAATTTTTAACCTCAATTCATCCGGGTGAATGTCCAATATGTCTCCCAGAAAACAGATCATTCTCAATGCCTTCAACATGAATTGCGTGGGGCATATCAATCACGGGCTCTGGGCGCATCCACGCGACCGTTCGAATGACTATAAATCTCTGCGCTACTGGACTGATCTGGCCCGCACATTGGAGCGTGGTCTGTTCGATGGGTTGTTTCTTGCCGATATTGTCGGGGTCTACGATATTTACCAGAACTCGGTCGACCTGACATTGCGGGAATCGATCCAGCTACCCGTCAACGATCCGATGCTGCTGGTATCTGGCATGGCTGCTGTGACCGACAATCTTGGTTTCGGTATTACCGTGAATACCAGTGTTGAGGCGCCCTATACCTTTGCCAGGAAAATCTCGACGCTCGATCATCTCACCTCAGGCCGGATCGGCTGGAATATCGTCACCGGTTATCTCGACAGCGCCGCCAAGGCATTGGGCAAGACCGGCATGACAGAGCATGACGCCCGCTATGACCAGGCCGATGACTATATGGACCTGCTGTATAAGCTTTGGGAAGGCAGCTGGGAGGAGGGGGCCGTGCGCCTCGACAAACAGGCACGGATATATGCCGATCCTGCCAAGGTTCACAAGGTGCAGCACAACGGGCCCTATTACCAGTCCGAGGGCTACCATCTGAGCGAGCCCTCTATCCAGCGTACGCCGGTACTCTATCAGGCCGGCACATCGGGCCGGGGGCGGAAATTTGCCGCGCGCCACGCCGAATGCGTGTTTATTGGTGCCACGGACAAGGCAGCGGCGCGTAAAACCTCCCAGGCTCTGCGGGAAGAGGTGGTTGCCGCAGGTCGCCGTCCTGATGATATCAAGATCTTTCTTGGTGTTACTGTGGTGACCGACAAAAGTCGGGAAGCCGCCGCCGACAAGCTGGCGGATTATCGCCGCTATGCCAGCCCGGAAGCGGGCCTGGCGCATTTTTCGGCTGGAAGCGGTATCGATCTCTCCCGCTACGAGCTTGATGATCCTATCCAGTACGGCCCCACCAACGCCATCCAATCCGTCACGCAGCTTGCCAAACAGAAGGGTTGGACCAAGCGGCAATTGCTGAACGAGCTTTCCATCGGCGGGCGCTATCCGCTGATCACCGGCGCGCCTGGCGACGTGGCAGAGGAACTGATGTCCTGGATCGATGAAGGCGATATCGATGGTTTCAATCTCACCCGCACTGTGACGCCGGAAAGCTACGAGGATTTTATCGAGTTTGTGGTGCCGGAACTGCAAAGCAGGGGCGCTTACAAGACCAGCTATGGTGACGGCTCCTTGCGCCATCGGCTGTTTGGCGAAGGCAACCGGCTTCCCGCTCGCCATGCCGGCAGCCTCTATCGACACACGGAAAGGTAGCGCCACGACATCGCGGCGAGAACTTTTATGCCTGGCAATGTTTCCTGACTGAAGGCCCTGCATCTGAAAGCCTTCTTCAATGCCCATGACGAGTCCGCCACATTGGCAGTGCGTTTTTCTCCATGGCCCAGCCTGACAGAAAAACATACCTTCATTTAGTGCATAAAAAACATAGATTAACTTCAATAACCGTCAATGTCTGCGATGCTGCCTCGGCATGTTTGCAGCAAAGGACGGCGCCGATGACCAGGACAATTCACTTCAACGCCTTCGATATGAATTGCGTCGGACACCAATCGCCTGGATTGTGGGCGCATCCGGATGACAGGTCTTATACCTATAAGGATCTGGATTACTGGCAGAATTTGGCGCGTACCCTGGAGCGCGGCATCTTTGATGGCATCTTCATTGCTGACGTGATCGGCTATTACGATGTCTATAAAGGCTCCAATTTCCACGCCATCCAGCAGGCGGCGCAAATTCCGGTCAACGATCCGTTGCAGCTGGCGGCTCCCATTGCTTTGGCCACCGAGCATTTGGGCATTGGCATTACTGCATCAACCTCGTTTGAGCATCCCTATACGTTTGCCCGCAGGCTTGCGACGGCCGACCACCACACCAAGGGCCGGGTAGGGTGGAACATTGTGACCTCCTATCTGGAGAGCGGTGCCAAGAATGTTGGCCAATCCGGCCTGAAGCGCCATGATAATCGCTATGAGATTGCCAATGAATATCTTGAGGTGATCTACAAACTGCTGGAAGGCAGCTGGGAAGAGGGCGCTATAGTCCGTGATCCAAAGGGGCGGGTTTTCACCGATCCGGCCAAGGTTCATGAAATCGGCCATAAGGGCAAGCATTTCGATGTTCCCGGCTATGGTTTGACGGAGCCATCACCGCAACGCACCCCGGTGCTGTATCAGGCAGGGGCCTCTGGTCCGGGCAAGAAATTTGCGGCGGAACATGCGGAATGCGTGTTTGTGGCAGCACCCACCAAATCGGTGCTGAAAGCCTATGTTGCGGAGATTCGCCAGCAGGCGGCTGCGGCAGGGCGTGATCCGAATTCCTTAAAAATCTACACGCTGATCACCATCATTACTGATGAGAGTGAGGCGAAGGCCAAGGCGAAGTTTGAAGATTACAAGCAATATGTCTCTTACGATGGCTCGCTGGTGTTCATGTCCGGCTGGAGCGGTATTGATTTTGGCCAATATGCCCCAACCGATGTGATCCAGAAGGTGGAAACCAACGCCATCCATTCGTTTGTGGAGCATATCGCAGGCGGCGACAAATCCTGGACCATCGAAGAACTGGCAAAATTCGGTGGCATTGGCGGATTGGGTCCGGTGTTTGTTGGTGCGCCCGATCAGGTAGCCGATATTTTGCAAGAATGGGTGGCTGACACCGATGTGGATGGCTTCAACATTGCCTATGCGGTAACGCCCGGCAGCTTTGAGGATGTGGTCAATCACATTGTGCCCGAACTGCAAAAACGTGGGGCCTATCCCACCGCCTACAAGCCGGGCACCCTGCGCGAAAAGCTGTTCGGCCAAGGGCCATATTTGCCTGCCAACCATCCCGCCGATCAATACCGCGATATTGAGGCATTCAAGTGCGCCCAAAAGGCTCCGCTGGCCAATGCCAGCTAAATTCTCATCCCAATTTCAAGCAACGAGGCACGATATGGGTACCGTTACTGACACCAAGATCGACTACACCGTTCACCCGCGCGTCAATTCCAACGATCCGGTAGCGCCGCGCCCGCGTCCAGCCGTGCCAGCCCATATTGTGCAATCCGATGCCGAGGCGATTGAGATTGCAAAGCGGCTGGCCGAGCGCTTCAAGGTCAATGCTGCCTTGCGTGACCGGGAAGGACTGTTGCCGATTGCCGAGCTGGATGAATATTCCCAAAGCGGGCTGTGGAGCATCAACGTGCCAAAGGCCTATGGCGGGCCGGAAGTGTCCTATGCCACGCTTGCCAAGGTGATCTCCACCATCGCGAGCGCCGATCCTGCCATTGCGCAAGTGACGCAAAACCATTTGGCCATTGTTGCCACCGTTGATCTCGATGGCACCGAAGAGCAGAAACAATTGTTCTTTGGCTGGGCTTTGCAGGGCTTGCGCTACGGCAATGCATTTTCGGAATTGAAGAGCAAGACCGTTGCCGATTTTGAAACCAAGGTCGTGCATGACGGCGATGACGTGATCGTCAATGGCGAGAAATTCTACACCACCGGAGCCCTTCTCTCGCATGTGGTGCCAATTGTTGGTGTTGATGAAACCGGGCAAGGCTATCTGGTGTTTGCCGACCGCGAAGCACCCGGCCTGACCGTGACCAACAATTGGTCCAGCTTTGGTCAGCGCACCACGGCCTCTGGCTCGGTGAAGATCGAAAATGTGCGGGTGCCGAAGGTTCGCGCCCTGAAAGTCACCTCGTTTGAGCATCCCACCGTCGGTGGTCCGGTGTCGCAGATCATCCAGTCGGCCATTGACGCAGGCATCGCCCGTGGCGCGATTGATGATACCATCAGTTTTGTCAAAACCCTCAGCCGTCCGTGGATTGATAGCGGCAAGCAAAAGGCCAGCGAAGACCTGTTCACCATCGCCGCCATTGGTGATCTGAAAATTCGGCTGCATGCGGCGGAAGCGCTGCTGGAGATTGCTGGCCGCAGCATTGATGCCGCGCGGGCCAATTCCACGCTGGAAACCGTCTCGGAAGCCACCATCAAGACTGGCGAATCCAAGGTGCTAACCACCGAGATCGCCATTCTCTCCACCAACAAGCTGTTTGAACTGGCCGGAACCCGCTCAACATTGGCGGAACATGGTCTGGATCGCCACTGGCGCAATGCGCGGGTGCATACATTGCATGATCCGGTGCGTTGGAAATTCTATCACGTTGGAAATTACTATCTGAATGGCGAGCATCCACCGCGCCATGCGTGGAACTGAGGCAGGCTGATGCGCACGACAGATCGTACACTCCACCGTCAGGCGGCCCTCACGGCTGGCCGCCCAGCGCCCCATATTCCGCCACGCCGCATCAAGGCGCATGTGATCAAGGATGATGCTGAGGCAATAGCTGTTGCCAAGGAATTGGCGCGTGACTTTGCCGTGGGTGCGGCAGAACGTGATCGGCAGCGGCGTTTGCCTGTGGCCGAGATTGAGCGTTTCTCCCAAAGTGGGCTTTGGGCCATCACCGTGCCAAAGGCCTATGGCGGCGCTGGCGTATCGACGGTGACGCTGGCGGAGGTGACGGCCATCATCTCGGCAGCAGATTCCTCCATCGGGCAGATTCCGCAAAACCATTTCTATATGGTGGAAGCGCTGCGGTTGTCTGGTTCTGATGCGCAGAAGGCCCATTACTTCCAACGGGTTCTGGATGGGGATCGGTTGGGCAATGCCTTTACCGAAATCGGCACCAAAACCCCGGTGGATTACAAGACCCATTTTGCGGAGCGCGATGGCAAGTTGCTGTTGAACGGGCAAAAATTCTACGCCACGGGATCGCTGTTTGCTCATATCATTGTTGCCGTTGCCAAAGGTCCGAATGGTCGCGTGCATCTGGTGTTTATCGATCGCGCCACACCCGGTCTTGATCTGGTGGATGACTGGACCTCCTTTGGTCAGCGCTCCACCGGCAGCGGCACGGTGACCTTTGACGATGTGGAAATCACCCCGTTTCAGGTGGTGGATCATGATGAGAATTTCGATAAGCCAACGCCGATGGGACCATTTGCCCAGATCATCCATTCGGCAGTGCAAGTTGGTATTGCGCGGGGTGCTTTGGCTGAAACCATCTCCTATGTCCGCGCCCATGCAAGGCCGTTTTTCGAGCTGAGTATTGAGCATGGCTATGAAGACCCACACACCATCCACGCGGTGGGAGATGTCTCCATCCGCGTGCATGCCGCCGATGCGCTTTTGGCGCGGGCCGGGCGCATTCTGGATATTGCAACGGCCAATCCCACCGCGCAAACCGTGGCGGAAGCCTCAATTGCCGTGGCCGAAGTGAAAGCGTTGGGCACGGAAGTGGCGCAATTGGCGGCCACCAAGCTGATCGAGCTTGGCGGTGCGCGCTCCACGTTGGATGCCTATGGGCTGGATCGCTATTGGCGCAATGCTCGCACCCATTCGCTGCACGATCCAGTGCGCTGGAAATATCACCATATCGGCAATTTCTACCTGAATGATCAGCTGCCCCCACGCCACGGGGCGATCTGACCTTCAATTTTTCTATCCGCCGGGTGCATCTTCCTGCGCCCGGCTTTTTCTTGACCATAGGAAACCATAACATGACCTATCAGCCTGATCTCAAGCGCTATGATAACGCCCAGTTTCGCCGCACAGGCCGAAGTGGGCTGAAACTGCCTGCACTTTCCTTTGGCCTCTGGCATAATTTTGGCGATACCACCCCGGTGGAAACCCAACGCTCGATCCTGTTCAAGGCCTTTGATCTGGGCATTACCCATTTCGATCTCGCCAACAATTACGGCCCACCAGCGGGCAGTGCCGAGATCAACTTTGGCCGCATCCTGCGCGAGGATTTTGCAGGTCTGCGGGATGAGCTGATCATTTCCACCAAGGCAGGTTGGGATATGTGGCCGGGGCCTTATGGTCGTGGCGGCGGCTCGAAAAAGGCGCTGCTCTCTAGCCTTGATCAGAGCCTGACACGGCTGGGTGTCGATTATGTCGATATCTTCTATTCCCACCGCTATGATGCTGAAACGCCGCTGGAAGAAACCGCAGATGCACTGGCGCAGGCCGTGCGTCAGGGCAAGGCGCTGTATGTGGGTATTTCATCCTATTCTGGCACCAAGACCCGCGAGATTGCGGCCCTGTTGAAAGAGCGGCAGGTGCCACTGTTGATCAATCAGCCCGCCTATAACCTGTTCAACCGCTGGATTGAAAAAGACCTGATTGATGCCGCCGATGAAGTCGGCGCTGGGATCATTGCGTTTACGCCACTGGCACAAGGCCTTCTGACCAACAAATACCTCAACGGCATTCCAGAAGACGCCCGCGTCAACCGCCCCGGCGGTGATTTCCTGCGGCCAGAACATTTGAAGGAAGAAAACATTGTGCGTGCCCGCGCCTTGAATGAGATTGCCGCCCGCCGTGGCCAATCGCTGGCGCAGTTAGCGATTGCATGGGTCTTGCGCGATCCGCGCGTGACCTCGGCGCTGATTGGAGCCAGTTCTGCCCGGCAGATTCAGGAAAATGTCGATGCTTTGAACAATCTTTCCTTCACAACCGAAGAGCTGGCGGAGATTGATCGCTACGCCGTAGAAGGCGGCATCAACCTCTGGGAAAAGCCTTCCCACGATCAAGTGGTGTAAGGGAAGATCGGACCAATGGTCACACTCAACGTCACCCTCGGGCCTGTCCCGAGGGTCTGCTCCCTGCGATTATGTCACTGATCTTGATTGCTAAATTGAATGTGGCAGATGCTCGGCACAGGGCCGAGCATGACGTCGAGGATGGATTAGGGCGTCATCAATCCGCACATTTTGTCACCCGCCATATTCAATAATCTCCAGCCCCGCATTGTAATCCGTCGCATAAATCAGCCCATTGGCATCGACAAACACATCCGCTGATTGGATGACCTTTGGGCGTCCAGGTCTGCGATCCGTCATCGTGGTTGGGGCGGCCGGGACCAGAGCGCCAGTTTCAACCGGATGGTACGGATCGGAAATATCAAAGGCGCGGATACCCGCATTTTGCCAGGTGGCGAAAATCAGTGTCTCGGACACAAATGAGCCGGGGCGGTTTTCATGCAGGTTATGCGGGCCGAAATGGCCACCTTTTTTGATGTAATCGATCTCATTCGGAATAGGAAAGGTGGAAATGCTGATCGGATTTTCCGGCACGCGGATATCAAACACCCATGTGTGCTTGCGGCCATCCTCCTCATTGTCCAACACCGCCTCATCGGCCACGACAAGCAGATCGCGCCCCGGCAGCGGCAAAGGCGAATGCGTGCCGCCGCCATAGGGTGGGGACCAATTGTGGTGCTTGATGAGTTTGGGTGCTGAATGGTCCTTGATGTCGAGAAGTGTCAGCCCACCATCGCGCCAGCAGGCATAGGCGGTGTCGCCATGCACCAGCGCGTGGTGAAGGGCATAGCGTTTGCCATCAGCCCATGTGCGGCTTTCGCCTGCTGCCGTGTTCATGCCCGGCAGCCACCAGCGGCCAACCAGTTCGGGCTTGGTGGGATCAGTCATGTCGATGGTGACGAAAATATAATCGGAAAAACCATCCAGCAGCGCCGATGCATAGGCATAGCGCCCGCCAACATACCAGAGCCGGTGAAAGCCCACGCCATCCACATCCAATTGCCCGATCTTGCGCGGGGCGGCTGGTGTGGAAATGTCATAGACGGTCATGCCCGCTGTCCACGCCCGTTCGCGCTTGCTGGCAGCGACCGTTTCACCGACCGATTGGGTGTAATAGGCCTTTTCATCGGTAAAACTTTCCACGTCGGCAAACAGATCAAGCGCGTTGATCACCAACAGCAGATCACCATGGGTTTGCAGATGGATGTTCCATGTGTTGGCGGGGGCCTGCACATAGTTGACAGTTTTCGGATGTTTCGGATCACGCACATCGATGATGGAGAAGCCCTGCGACCACGGATGCGCCACATAGGCATGGCCGTGATGCACCATCAATTGTAGCCCATCGCCGCGTCCGCCAATGTCGCTATGGCCGATCAGTTTCATATTGCGGGCAAAGTCTGGCTTTGGCAGGTCTAGGGTGGTCATCGGGCTTCTCTTTCTTTCAATCGGTTTGCGGCATTACTTGACGGTTGATGGAATCCACGCAGCCGTGGCGGCATCGCTCTTCAAAAACGCCGGGAATTTCTGCTGCAATTCCTCAATCGAGCCGATCTTGTTGTTCACCAGATCATCGCGAGTAATCAAGGTTGGCTTGAGCAACACGGAATGGCCGGGATTTTGTCCGGCAACGGCGAGTGAAACTGCCCGCACCGAAACCTCACCCACCACGGCAGCATTGGTGGCAGCGGTTGCCACCCACGCGCTGTCTGGCTCAATCATCAACTGAATATCGGCAGTGGAAATATCGACGCCATAGATTTTGACCTTGCTGGACAGGCCAAGCTCGTCAATCGCCAGCTTTGCGCCTTTGGCGAATTCATCCCATGGGGTAAAAATCACCGAAATGTCTGGGTTGGCGCGTAGCACGGCCTTGGTCTGGTCGGCAACAGTGGCCGGAACCGTGTCATTGACCACGCCCCAAACGGCTTTTTCCTTCAGATTGTGTTTGGCCACATAGTCTTTCCACACGGCATAGCGGCGATCCAGCGGCGCAAACCCGGCGACATAGATTGCACCACCGTTGAAGCTATCGCCCTTGTCTTTGATGGCCTGATCCAGCACCAGCTTGGCCATATCGGCATCGCTCTGCTCGATTTGCGGAATGTTGGGATTGTCGAGGTTCACATCATAGGCAACCACCTTGATGCCCGCATCCAGCGCCTTTTGCGCCACGTCCTGCAACACTTCCGGGCGGCCATTGTTGATGATGATGCCATCGACCTTCAGGTTAATGGCCTGCTCAATCAGCGCGCGTTCTGCATCATTGTCATTGCGGGCCTGCGAAACCGTGAGGTTGATGCCCAGTGCATCCGCCTGTCGCTTGACGCCTGCCTCAAAAGCTTGCAGCCAATCACCACCGCCGAGATAGCTGACAACGGCGATGTTGACCGTCTTCTTATCAAACGGGGCGGGTGCGCCCGCAATGCCAGCGGCGGAGGCCGTGGTGGCAAAAATCGATCCGGCCAGAAGAACTGCGCCAAAGGTGCGAAGAGACTTGATCATGTTGGTTCCATTCAGATGAGAAGGTCGATGTTTATGTGCGGGCGCGGCTGACGCCATAGGTGAGGGCAAGGGCGCCAACCAGCACGAAACCCTTGACGAAATCCTGGGTGTAATAGGGGGCGTTGAGCATGGTCAGGCCATTGAGCAAAATGCCAACAAACACCGCACCAATGATGGTGCCCAGCACATTGGGACGGCGCAGGCCCAGCACGGCAAAGCCGATGAGTGATGCAGCAACGGAATCCATCAGCAGCGAGGCACCGGAGGAGACATCACCCCTGCCAACCCGCGCCGCCACGATAATCCCGCCAAAGGCCGCCAGCGTGCCGGAGAGCACATAGGCGAAGGTTTTGATCTTTGCCGTATTGGCTCCGGCCAGACGTGTTGCAACCTCATTGCCGCCAGTGGCAAACAGCAGCCGCCCAAGACGGGTGCGCTCTGTCAGAACAAACAGCGTCACAGCCACAATGGCCAGCAGAATGACCGGGAAGGGTATAAGGCCAAACAGGCTGGAACGCCCGATGGTCAAAAACAGCGGATCATATTTGCCAGTTGCCGTCGTTCCATTGGGCAAAATGAGGCCGACAGAAATGGAGCGTCCAGCTGTCGGGATCAATTGCAACCCGGACAGCAAAAACATCATGGCCAGCGTGGCGAGAAGGTCTGGCACCTTGAGCTTGACGATCAAAAAAGCATTGGCAAAGCCGATCAACGCGCCAAAGGCCAGCACCAGCGGCACGGTTTGATAGGCATTCAAGCCCAGCACAATCATGGCATAGCTCGATGCCATCACGCTGGAGGCTGCCACCGCGCCCACGGAGAGATCAAAGCCGCCAATTGCCAGCGTTACCGTCACGCCTGCCCCAATGATGGCCACCACGGCAACCGCTTGCAGAATGCTCATCAAGTTGTTGATGTTGATAAAGGCTGGCTGGGCAAGGCTGAAGATCACAATCAATCCCGCCAGCAGAATGAAGACAGCACCGCGCCGGATGGTTTCCCGCACAAGGCTTGCCACACTTTGCCGGTCATGCGCTTGGGCCAGCGTATCTTTGGGACTGTCATTCACCGTCGTCATCAGGCGATTTCCTTGTGGTGATGGGCTGATGCTGCCGTTGGCGTCAGCTCAATCAGAGTATGTTGATCAATCAGCAAAATGCGGTCGGCCACTTCCTGTGCTTCCTCAAAATCCGAGGTGGCAATCAGAGTTGCGCGATCCGCGTGGCTGCGAATGGTGGTGATAATGTCTTGTCGGGCACCGACATCGACGCCCTGAAACGGTTCGTCCAGCAACAGCAGGCGGCTTTGCTCGACTTCCCAGCGAGCAATCACAGTCTTTTGCTGATTGCCGCCCGACAGCGACCAGACGGAGGCATCTGGACCCGAGGCCTTGATGCCGAGCCGGGAAATGGCAGCCTTTGCTTTCATCCTCTCCGCATCCGACAACAGAAAACCCGAAGGATACCAGCGCTTGAGATGCGCTAGACTGATGGTGGCAGCCACACTTTCGCCCGGCCAGTCGGCAGGCATCAAGGCTGAACGGTGACGATCTTCCGCAACAAGCGCCACTCCGGCGGCAATGGCCTCTGCCGGGCTTTTGGGGGCATAGGGCTTGCCATCCAGCACAGATTCACCTGCCACAAATTG
This sequence comes from Gillisella vitis, assembly GCF_021559775.1. GTDB lineage: Bacteria > Pseudomonadota > Alphaproteobacteria > Rhizobiales > Rhizobiaceae > Allorhizobium > Allorhizobium ampelinum. The sequence continues at coordinate 155,294 of NZ_CP056048.1, forward strand.
TCCCGCTCCAAACAATGCTGATAGCAGCCTGCTTTTGCCCGCGCCCAGCACGCCTGTTATGGCCACCACTTCACCCTCGCGCACTGTGAGATCAAAGGGCTTGCTGCTGCCCAGCAGCTGAATGCCACGCAGGTCCAGCACGGTTTTGCCAAATTCTGTGCGTCGATCCGGGCGCGCGGTGTTCAATGCCCGGCCAATCATGGTCTCAAGGGCTGCATCGAAATCAATCGGACGACGGAGCGCCCCGACATTGCGCCCGCCTCGCAGAATAACCACACGGTCGGCAAGGGCAGCCAGATCGGCAGTGCGATGCGAGATATAGAGAATGGCGATGCCACGCGCTTTCAAGCCCAGGAGAATGGCATAGAGGCGTTCCGCTTCCTGCGTTGAGAGGCTGGCGGTTGGCTCATCCAAAATCAACAATTCAGCCTTGTTGGCAAGGGCGCGTGCAATGGCCACCATTTGCCGATCCGCAGCACCCAGATCAGCAAAATCGCGATCGAGAGGCAGGTTGAAACCCGCATCACTCAAAATGCGCGCTGCCTCACGCCGCACGCTTTTGGTTGACAGAAAAAACGGCTGACGACCATCGACATAGTGATTGAGCAGCAGCGCATCGGCCACGCTCAAACCCGGAATGCCCACCACGTCCGTGGATTGGTGAACCGTCACCACGCCAAATTTGCCGGCGTCTGCCGGGCTTTGCGGGGCAAAAGGCTGACCGTTTAGTAAAATACTGCCGGAATCCGCCGATTGCACACCGGAGAGAATTTTTACCAGCGTAGATTTTCCGGCCCCGTTTGCGCCCATCAGTGCAACAATCTCGCCCGGCTCAATCACCAGCGATGCGTCGATCAAGGCCTTGGTCGAGCCGAAGGAGCGGGAGATGTCTTTGACGTCAAGAAGGGGCATTGTGGGCTCACCAATTGTGTTGATCAGGTGATAAACCCTTGGTGACCGCCAGCAAGAATGGCAGTTTCAAACATCATTTAATATATAGAATAAATTTGCATAACAGGTGGGCCGAACGATGCCTGCTATGGTGTGCCGATCATTATACTGTCGCATAGCGCGATCTGAACTGGCATTTATCAACGATTGCCGGGGAACTGCCCTCGCCAACTTACCGGATGAAATAACCGGAGAATGCAGCACAAAGGGCAAAGAAATCTATTCTTGACCGAAATTTCACATATCAAAAATCTATAAATATGGTAGATTTTATTGATAATGATCCCCATGCGGCCCGATTGGTGGCCTTTGTTCAACATGGGGAACCCGATGACATCGATCCTGCGCCTTCTGGCATTCACCGCTCTTTCACCTTTGGTTTTAACGCACTCGGCTGTTGCGGCTGGCATTGCTGGCGCACCGGCGCCGTTTGACCAGGGCGGCGTCAAGCTGGCGCTGATTAGTTATATTTCCGCTGGCGATTTCTTTCAGGCCTATCAGGCGGGCGCACAGGCGCAGGCCAAAGCGCTGGGGGTTGATCTGCGGATTTTCCCCGGTCGTCAGGATGCTGCCGAGCAGCGCGAGCAGATTTTACAGGCGATTAATCTCGGCGTGAAAGGCATTGTTATTGACCACGGCCTGCCGGAATCGCTCAGCGATGTCGTCCAGCAGGCCCTCGACAAGGGCATCAAGGTCGTGGCTTTTGATGTCAACTTGAACAACCCGAAAATCCCGCAGGTTGAACAATCCGATCACAAACTGGCCGAACTGGCGCTGGATCAAGCCGTCAAGGACAATGGCAAGAGTTTCGATGCTGGATATGCCTATGTCGCTGGTTTTGCACCCTTGGATCGCCGCAATGAGATCTGGGACAAGGTCAAAGCTGCCAACAGCGGCATTGTTGAAAAAGCACGTTTCGGCACGGTCAGCGACACCACAGCCACCTCCACCGCCGATCAGGCCAAAGCGGTGTTTCGTGCCAACCCGGATATTTCTGTGGTGTTTGCGCCCTATGATGAATTCGCCCGTGGTGTCAAACTCGCTGCCGCCGATCTGGGCATCAGCGCCAAGCTGAAAATCTATTCGGCGGATATTTCCACCGCTGACATTCAGGAAATTGTTGAGGATGGCAGCCCATGGGTGGCAACCGCTGCCACCAATCCGGCAGTCGTGGGTGCCGTTTCCATCCGCGCTGCCGCCTTGCAGATTGCCGGCGAAACGGTGCCGCATCAGATTATTGTCGATCCGGTTCTGGTGACGCAAAAGCAATTGCGGGATGCCAACGTCAAGACCATCGAAGACTTGGCCAAGAAAATTCCAAGCTTCTCGACAAGCTCTGCTGTCACGGCAAGCTGGATTCCGTCTGCTGCTTTTTGAGCACCTCCCTCCCAAGCAGGCTCTGCGCAGACAAAAACGGAAGCACCTCGCGGTGCTTCCGTTTTCCATGTTTGATCAGGCTGCCTTGCTGTTCTGCACGCCAGAAGATGCCGCATCGAGACCACGTTGGATATCGGCGATGATGTCATCGATATGCTCAATGCCGATGGAAAGGCGCACATAGCCCGGCGAAACGCCACTTGCGGCCTGTTCTTCGGCGGTCAGCTGGGAGTGGGTGGTCGAGGCCGGATGAATGGCGAGGCTGCGGGCATCACCAATATTCGCAACGTGATAGAGCAATTCGAGCCCGTCGATGAACTGGCGTCCAGCGTCCAGCCCGTCTTTCAGCTCAAAGCCAACCAGGCCGCCGTAACCACCCTTAAGATACTTATCGGCCCGCTCACGCCATACGCCGCTCTGCTGGGATGGATAGATCACCTTGGCAATTTCTGGCCGCTTGGCCAGATAGTCTGCAACGGCTGCGGCGTTTTTAACGTGGCGCTCAATGCGAAGCGGCAGGGTTTCAATGCCTTGCAACAACTGGAAGGCGTTGAAGGGTGAGAGTGCAGCCCCAAGATCACGCAGCAGGGTCACACGCGCCTTGATGATATAGGCAATCGGTCCCAGCGGCTTGGTGGCTTCCGTCCAGACGGCACCGTGGTAGCTTGGATCGGGTGTGTTCAGCGCGGGCTGGCGCTCTTTGTGGGCTTCCCAATCGAAATTGCCGCCATCAACGATCAAACCGCCAATGGACGTGCCGTGGCCGCCAAGATATTTGGTGGAGGAATAAACAACCACAGCCGCGCCATGATCAAAAGGCCGCGCCAGCAAGGGGGCTGCGGTATTGTCCACAATCAGCGGAATGCCGAATTCGCGGCCAATGCTTGCCACTTCGGCAATGGGGAAAACCGTCAGTTTCGGGTTGGGCAGGGTTTCGGCATAATAGGCGCGGGTGCGATCATCCGTGGCGCGGCGGAAGTTTTCCGGGTCTGTCGGATCAACAAAACGAACCTCAATGCCCTGATCTTTCAGCGTGTTGGCAAACAGGTTCCATGTGCCGCCATACAGATCGGTGGAGCTGACGATATTATCGCCGACTTTGGCAAGGTTCTGGATCGCAAAGGCAGAGGCCGCCTGACCGGACGCAACAGCCAGCGCCGCAACGCCGCCTTCGATGGCTGCAATGCGCTGTTCCAGCACATCCACGGTCGGGTTGCCGATGCGGCTATAGATATTGCCCAGCTCTTTCAGGGCAAACAGATTAGCCGCATGCTCCGTATCTCGGAACTGAAAAGACGTGGTCTGATAGATCGGAACGGCGACAGCCCCCGTCGTCGGGTCGGCGCGCCAGCCGGCATGAAGGGCCAGCGTTTCTGGATGCAATGGTTTGCTGCTCATCTATAACTCCCGTCCTGTGTTGAATTTCCGCCAGTCACCGCCCTGGATTTTTGCTATGCCTTTGGCCTCTGTGACGGTTGCATGATGGAATAATCCATCGATTAAGTAGAGAAATATTCTTCCCTTCTTTCGACACCGCTTAGAAATTGCGCCTGAGGGAAAAGTCGGTCGTCTGCTGCCTCTTAACGTCTCAGCGAAAAGCTGGCTGGGATGATCGCTGCGCCATTTCGGCGCTGATTGGGTCTGTTTTTCCCACTTGGTTTATCAAGACGCAAAATCCTTTCTCGGCCAAACAGAAAATAATCTTACTCTATAGAAAAACTAGACAACCGGAGAAGACGACATGTCGGGCGACGAATTCAACACTGAAATTGGACGGCGTCAGCTCATCAAGCTCTCGGCCTTTGCCGGCGCAGCAGTTGCGGGGGCAAGCCTGCTTGGTGTCAATGCTGCCCATGCAGCAGATGAAGCTCTCAGCCTGAAGGGCAAGCGGATCGGCATCAGCACGGCAGGGACCGACCATTTCTTCGACCTCCAGGCCTATAATGCCCAGATCGCTGAAGTGAAGCGCTTAGGCGGCGAACCACTTGCCGTCGATGCGGGCCGTAGCGATGGCAAGCTGGTGGCGCAACTCCAAACCCTGATCGCGCAAAAGCCGGATGCCATCGTGCAATTGCTCGGCACCTTGACGGTTATCGACCCCTGGCTGAAACGGGCGCGCGACGCTGGCATTCCGGTTCTGACCATTGATGTCGGCTCCAGCCATTCGCTGAACAATTCGACCTCCGACAATTGGGGTATCGGCAAAGATCTGGCCCTGCAACTGGTCTCTGACATCGGTGGTGAAGGCAATGTCGTGGTTTTCAATGGCTTTTATGGCGTGACGCCGTGCGCTATCCGCTATGACCAGCTTGTTAACGTCATCAAGTATTTCCCGAAGGTGAAGATTATCCAGCCGGAACTGCGCGACGTCATCCCCAATACCGTGCAGGACGCATTCGCCCAGGTCACCGCCATTCTCAACAAATATCCTGAAAAAGGCTCGATCAAAGCCATCTGGTCCGCCTGGGATATTCCGCAATTGGGAGCAACCCAGGCGCTGGCGGCGGCCGGACGCACGGAAATCAAGACCTATGGCGTCGATGGCAGCCCTGAAGTGTTGCAACTGGTGGCGGATCCGGCCTCGCCTGCCGCCGCCGATGTCGCGCAGCAGCCCGCCGAACTCGGTCGCCAGGCTATTCAGAATGTGGCCTTGTTGCTGTCCGGCAAGACCTTGCCGCGCGAGAGCTACGTGCCAGCCCTGTTGGCCAACAAGCAGACTGTCAACGAGGTCACCAGGAAGCTCGGGATAGGCTGATCGCCAAGGCAGGGTGTTGGAACGCCACAGCTTATGCCGGGGGCGACAAGCGGCTATGCGAAGGACATTTTTATGCGTGAGAGACAGCCTGCGGAGGGCGATGCAATCCGCTTTCATGGCATTTCCAAATGGTTTGGCGGAGCAACAGCGCTGGCCGAGGTATCGTTTGGCATTCGCGCTGGAACGATCCATGGGCTTGTCGGCCAGAATGGTGCGGGAAAATCGACCCTGATCAAGATTCTCGCCGGTCTTCACCGGCAGGATGACGGAAGGATCGAGATCGACGGGGTCGCAATACAGGATCTGACACCGCCGCTGATTGAAAAGCTGGGCATCCATTTCATTCATCAGGATCGCCTTCTGGTCTCGTCCTTCACGGTTGGCGAGGCCTTGTTTCTGGGGCGCGAACCGAAGATTGCTGGCACGCCATTTCTGGATCGGCGCACGATGAAACGCCAGGCGCAGGCGATTTTGCAGGACTATTTCGGCCTGAGCCTGCCGACCAATGCATTGATCGGCGAGCTGACCACCGCGCAAAAGCAGATCGTCCAGATCACGCGCGCGCTGCTGGCCAAGCCCAAGGTGCTCGTTTTCGATGAGCCGACTGCGGCGCTGGTGCGGCGCGAGGCTGATATGCTGTTTTCCCTGATCCGGCGGCTGCGGGACGAGGGGGTGACGATCGTTTATATCTCGCATTACCTGGCCGAAATCGAAGCGCTTTGCGACGACGTGACCGTGCTGCGCAATGGTGAGGTGGTTGCCAGCCGCTCGCTTGAAGGTCTTTTGGCAAAACAGATCGCAACCCTGATGGTGGAGCGCGACATCGCCGAGATGTTTCCAAAACCGGTCGTTGCCAAGGGCGAGCGCCTGCTGGACGTTCGTGGTTTGACAGCCGAAGGCCGGTATGAGGACGTGTCCTTCAGCCTGCACCGGGGCGAAGTGCTCGGTATCACCGGTCTTTTAGGCTCCGGTGCCAAGGAAGTGTTGCAGACACTGTTTGGTCTGGAAACAGCAGGCTCGGGCGAGATTCAATCGGGCGAGACGGTGGTGTTATTGGCAAATCCACGTCAGGCCGTGTCGCGCAATCTGGCGCTCGTTCCGGAAGATCGGCGCGGCAATGGCGTGGCCCTGGATCTCACGGTGGCGGAAAACATCACGCTTGCCAGTCTCGACCGTTTTTCGAGGGCGGGTTTCTTGAAGACCGGTCTTGAGAAGAGTGCGGTGGACCGGCTGATCGCGCAATTGCAGATCAAGACGGCAGGCCGCGATGCGCCGGTAAGAACCCTGTCCGGTGGCAATCAACAAAAGGTGGCGATTGCAAAATGGCTGAGCCGCCAATCGGAAATCTATCTTCTGGACGAGCCGACTGTTGGCGTCGATATCGGCGCGAAAGTGGAAATTTACCAGCTGATCGGCGAGCTGGTCGAAAAGGGCGCTGGCGTCATCATCCTGTCGTCCGACCTGCCGGAACTGGTTGGCATAACCGACCGGATTCTGGTGTTTTTCCGAGGCCGGATCACGGCGGAACTCACGTCCAGCCAGGCGACGGCGGATGCAGTCTTTGCCGCCACGACCGGCTCGGATGCCACAACGAGATTGCGCCATGTCGGTTGATGTCAATTCCGTTTCGATTGACTTGAGGTCGCCTATACCCACCGGCACACGTCATAACGGGTCTTCCGAAGCGCGCGACTTTACCCAGCCACGCAAGGGTGCTGTCTGGGGGGCTGCTTGGCTGCTGCGGACCGGCTCCATACTCGGAATCCTCGGCGTCTTCCTGTTCTTTTCGCTGACAGCGCCCTTCTTCTTCAGTGTCGGCAATCTGGGCAATGTGCTGGCGCAATCGGCCATTCTCGGAGTGCTGGCCTTCGGGCTGACGGTGGTGATTATCGCGGGCGGTTCGAATGTCGTGACGGGAGGGATCGATCTGTCGCTGGCCGCCAATATGGGCCTCAGTGCTGCGGTCTATGCCAGCCTAGTGCAGCTGGGATGGAGCGATGGTGTTGCCGTTTTGGGGGCGTTGGCCACCGGATTGGTCATCGGTCTCATCAATGCCTTGGCCGTGGTCATTGTCGGTATTGTGCCGCTTCTGGCAACGCTTGCGGTGATGAATGTGGTGGCCGGTCTCGAACTGGTGCTGACCCAAAACACTGTCATTCCGGCATCAACCGATTTTCTCTCGTTGCTCTCGGCAACGGGGCCGTTTGGCCTGCTGGTGCTGGCCTATGTTCTGCTGGGAGCGGCCTTGCTGGTGGGAGCTGTCGTCCAATATACCCCGATCGGATTAAGGCTTTACGCGGTCGGCGAGTTTCCGGAAGCCGCAAGGGCGGCGGGCCTCAGGGTCAAAACCCTGACGGCAGGTGCCTTCATCGCCGCGGGTCTGCTGGGCGGTATCGCAGGCATCCTCAATACGTCCTATCTCAGCGGCAGTTCCACCGGTGCTGGCGATATCTTGCTGCCCGTCGTGGTGACCACACTGCTGGGCTCGGTCTTTTCACGGCGGCTGGTGCCGACCATTCCCGGCACGCTGGTTTCGGCGATTTTTGTCGGTGTGCTGATCAATGGATTTCAACTGCTCAATCTGTCGAGCACATTGGTGGCTGGCGTCCAGGGCGCGTTGATCCTTCTGGTCGTCTCGGCCACCACTTTGCTGCGCAGGAGGTAGGATCATCATGTCAACGGTGGACACGAAGACCTGGACGGCTGGGGCCTTGGCGGGTGGCCGCCGTCGCGGTGCATATCTGGCGCGTTATGCGTTGATCTTCGCGATCCTCGTGGTGATCGCGATATTTTCAACGGTGGCACCAAGCTTTCTGACAGGTGCCAACCTGATGAGCGTATTGGTCAACAATGTCGCCTTGCTCGCCATCGTGTCGATTGCGATGACCTTTGCCGTCGCTTCCGGCGGCATCGATCTTTCGGTTGCAACGGTTGTGGATTTTGCCAGTTTTACCTTCGTCTCGCTGGTGCTGAGTGGTGTGCCCGTCGGCCTCGCGGTGTTGGCGGCAATCTTCGCCGGCGGACTGGTCGGTGCCTTGAATGGCCTGCTGATTTCGGCAATCGGCATCTCGCCGTTTCTGGCAACGCTTGGAACGCTGTTCATAGGCCGCAGCGTGCAGCAATTGCTCACCAATGGCGGCAATCCGGTCTATCTGTCCCAAGCCGCCATTCCGCCAGGCTTTTCCTTCATCGGCCATGGACACTTGTTCGGCGTACCCGTGCCGCTGGTCGTCACGTTCCTGCTGATTGTTTTGACTGTCGTGTTATTGTCAATGACCCGTTTCGGGCGGGTCCTGACGGCCATCGGCACGCAGGCCAGCGTGGCGCGCTATTCCGGCCTGTCTGTCGCCTCAGTTGTTGCGAGCGCCTACATTCTGGCCGGGCTGATTGCCGCAATTGCTGGCATTCTTTTGACGGCAACGGTCAATGTCTACATTCCGTCATCCGGCAACGCCTTCCTGCTGAATGCCATTGGCGCAACCTTCATCGGCACCACACTCCATCCGCTGCGTCGGCCCAATGTGATTGGCACGGTGCTCGGCGTTCTGCTGCTTGGCCTCGTCTCGAACGGGTTGCTGCTGTCCGGTTTGAATTTCTACTGGCAACAGGTTGCAACGGGCCTGCTGATTTTCTCTGTGCTGGCTTTGAGTTCTAAGACGGCGCGCCCGTCGTGATCGCAAACACCGTGATCGTAAACACAGTCGCCAGCCAATGGGCGGGCGTTTTTGAACCGCATATGTTGGAAAACCGGATGGGCGCATGACCAGTAAGACGGAATTTCTCTGGTATATCCCCAACGACGTCAAGGCAGGTCATCGGGGTGATATCGCTGGCGAGGATCATAACAGCCTTGATAGCTTGACTGCTCATGCCAAAGCCTTGGAGGATCATGGCTGGGCGGGCGCCTTGATCGGTACCGGTTGGGGGCGGCCCGATACGTTTACAGTGGCAACGGCACTGGCCGCACGCACGACCCGGTTCGAACCGTTGATCGCTATTCGGCCAGGCTATTGGAAACCGGCCAATTTCGCCTCCGCAGCCGCAACGCTTGATCATTTGAGCAATGGTCGCGTGCGCGTCAATGTGGTTTCGGGCAAGGACGATCTTGCCGCCTATGGCGATAGCGAAGGCGATTCTGCCCATCGCTACGCCCGCACAGCAGAATTTATGCGGCTGGTGCGCCGGCTATGGACCGAAGAGAATGTCAGCTTCGAAGGCACGCATTTCCGTATCTCGAATTCCACGGTGGAGCCACGGATCAGGCCGAAGGAAGGGCGCCCGCATCCCAAGCTCTATTTCGGTGGCGCATCGGAAGCGTCGGAACATGTCGCCGCCGGCCAAGCGGATGTTCAGCTTTTCTGGGGAGAACCGCTTGATGGGGTCTGGGAACGGATCGACCGATTGAAGGCGCTCAGCCGGACATTGGACCGCAATCTTCCGCCATTGGAATTCGGTCTCAGAATCACCACCCTCGTTCGTGACACAACGGAGCAAGCCTGGGCCGATGCTGAGGCCAAAGTGACGGAAATGGCGAAAACCAGCGGCGCTGGCTGGCATGACCACAAGCGGGACGTGGCGATCGGACAAAAGCGGCTTCTCGATCTTCATTCCCGAGGCGAAGTTCTGGACGAAAACCTTTATACGGCGCCGGGAAAATTCGGCGGCGGCGGCGCTGGAACCACCTGGCTCGTCGGCTCCGCACAGGATGTCGCCCGCGCGCTCAGTCGTTATCGCGATCTCGGGATCAGCCACTTCATTCTGTCCGATACCCCCTATCTTGCGGAAATCGAACGGCAGGGAAAGCAATTGCTGCCCTTGTTGCTGTCGCCTCAAGATTGACAGGATTGTGCTCCTGCCAAGCAGGTGAAACCGCCCGGCATGTAGAAAATTCTACTTTAGTCGTAATCTCCGGTAGACCGATCCTTGATGGCTGCGTATGGAGGAACGCCATTGCTCGTGATCGATGCGGCTCTTCAATACGGTGTCGCCAAAAATAAGGAGCCTCGCCATGCTTGCCGCCACCATGACCAAGACAATCTTCGGTTTTGTTCTCTCGATATCCGCCCTCGTCGCAACCCAAGCCTCTGCGGATGCTACGCTTGACCGCATCAAGGGACGTGGCAAGCTGACTGTCGGCGTCATCCTGTCTGGCGCACCTTTTGGTTATATCGATCCGAAAACCCAGGAGCAGAAAGGGTTTAATGTCGATATTGCCCAGGCGCTGGCTGATGATCTCGGCGTCAAGCTGGAGACGGTGACGGTCACGCCGCCCAACCGCGTGCAGTTTCTCCAGCAGGGCAAAGTTGATATCCTGATCGCCAATATGCAGTATACCGAAGACCGTGCCAAGGTGCTGGATTTTGTGCCGACGCCTTATGATCGCAGCGGCGGTGCTGCCGTGGTGCGTAAGGATAGCGGTTTGAAGGATTGGGCGGACCTGAAGGGCAAGCCGGTCTGCGTCTCGCAGGGTTCCAACTATACCCAGCCGCTGATCGAGGAATATGGTGCCATCGTCAAGGCGCTGCCAAGCCAGCCGGAATCGCTGCTGGCGCTGCAAGGCGGCAATTGCGTGGCTGCTGTGCATGTCGGCGCAACTGTGGGGCTGTTGTTGCAGGATCGCCCGGAGGAATGGAAGGATTATGCTATTCCGTTCCCAACCGAACTGGTTCCCTCGGACTCGGTCATCTGGCTGCGCAAGGGCGAGAAGGATACCCAGGCCGCCCTCGACAACGCCGTTAAAAAACTGCATGTTTCCGGCAAACTGCTCGATTTCGCCAAGTCCAGCCGCCTGCTGAATACCGACTATCTCGAGCAGGAACACAAGGCGCTCGCTGCGACCAAGTAAGACGAAGGCGCGAAGATGCTCAGGCATCTTCGACTTCAGAGGATTTCGAATATCTCAAACCCATCAAAGGCTTGGGATATTCGAAAATGAAATACGGCGCGTCATTTTCCAAGACTTATGGGACAAGACTCGTTGTATCAGCGGCGCAACGGTAGAGACACATGCAGGATATCAATCTCACCGATCTGTTCGTCCGTCTGACGGGCAGTATCGGTCTTAATTTTGAGTTCCTGGCAACGGGATATGAGGCGCAGATCTGGCGGGATGGTTTTTTGACCACGCTTTATCTGGTGGTTTTGCTCATTCCCGTCAGTTTGCTGTTTGGTCTGCTGTTTGCAGCCTGCCTGACATCGGGCCGGTCATGGCTTTCCGCGCCGGTGCGGGCGTTCGTGGAAGTGACCCGCAATACGCCGACGCTGGTACAGCTGATGTTCAGCTTTCTGGTGTTTAACACGGTTGTGTCCAATCTTGTCGGTGGCGCGCAGAACAATCCGCTGACGCCATTTTTCTGGGTGGTTGCGGTGGTGGGCCTGCATGTGGCGGCCTTGCACTCCGAAGCGATCCGCGCCGGGATCGAAGCCGTGCCAGCTTCGACGATTGAGGCGGCTCGTGGCATTGGCTTCAGACAGTTCCAGATCCTGCGTTACGTCGAGGTGCCGCTGGCCTTTCGTGCCTCACTACCGGCCATCGTCAACAACCTGATCAATCTCGTCAAGCTGACGACGGTCGGCAATGCGATTGCCGTCAGCGAAATCACCTATGCGTCGATCATGGTCTGGACCCAGCGTGACAATGTCATAGAACTGATGATCGTTATCCTGGCCTTCTTCAGCCTCATCAATCTGGTCGTCGCCCGCGTCGGCCTTTGGGTAGAGCGCAAGCTTGCCATTCCGGGATATGGGCTATGATGTCGCCAATGCTTCACAACCCTGCGGGCCGCAGCCCCGCGCTGCGCAATATAGCTCTTGTCGCCTTGCCGCTAGCGATCCTTATCTGGGCATTGGCCGATCTGTCGCTTGGCCGTGAACTGGTGCAATGGCTTCCTTATCTCGGCTCCGGCTTTGCGATGAACATCGTCATCAGCCTGTCGGCGATGACGCTGGGAAGCGTGCTGGGCATCCTGCTCGGCATGCTGCAAATGGTGCCATTCCGGCTGGTCCGCTACCCGGCAGCTATCTATGTGCAGGTGTTTCGCAATGCGCCGCATCTGGTGCTGATCTTTGCGACAACCTATATCTTTCCCTTCGAGATCATCGTCTTCGGCAATTATCTGTCCTTTCCCGATTGGGTGAAAGCCATGGTCGGTCTCGCCATCCCGGCAAGCGCCTATATCGCCGAAATCACCCGTGGTGCCATTCTGTCCATTCCGACCGCGCAATGGGAGGCGGCGCAAGGCCTTGGCTTTTCACGCTGGCAGGCGCTGCGCTGGATCATCCTGCCGCAATGCCTGCGCCGGTCGCTGCCGCCATGGATGAATGTGCTTGCCTCAATCACCATGGGGACTTCGCTGGCCTCGCTGGTCGGCGTCCATGAACTTCTCCATGCTGCCACCGATGCCAGCACATCCGTGCGGCGGCTTGATTTTACCGTCATTGCCTATGTTGTGGTAATGGCCGCCTTTTTCGCGCTTTGCTACCCGATCGCCCGCCTGACCCGCCGCCTGGAGCGCCGTTTCAAGGCGGCCTGAGGATTTGAGAGAATGATTGCAAATACCGACAATGCCATCGTCCGTTTGGAAGACGTGCACCTGTCCTTCGGCCAGACGCAGGTGCTGAAGGGTATCGATCTGACGGTCAACAAGGGCGATGCCGTGTCGATCATCGGTCCCTCCGGCTCGGGCAAATCCACCATCCTGCGCTGCATCAACGCGCTGGTGACGGCCCAAAGCGGTCGCATCACCGTGGCGGGGACCCGCGTGGACCAGTTGACCAAGGAAAGCGAACGTATCGCGCTGCGCAAGCGGGTCGGCATCGTCTTCCAGCAATATAATCTCTTTCCGCACCTGACGGTGCTCGACAATATCATGCTTGCCCCGATCCGAATTCTGGGGACGGCAAGACGCGAGGCGGAAAAGGTCGCGCGTGAATTGCTGGACAAGGTGCGGCTTGGCGAAAAGGCCGATGCCTATCCCGGCCAGCTCTCCGGTGGGCAGCAGCAGCGCGTGGCGATTGCCCGGGCGCTGGCGATGAAACCCGATCTCGTGCTGTTCGACGAGGTCACTTCGGCGCTCGATCCCGAAACCGTCGGCGAGGTCTTGTGGGTGATCCGTGACCTGATCCGCGATGGCATGACCAGCATTCTCGTCACCCACGAAATGCGCTTTGCCGAAGAGATTAGCGACATCGTGGTATTTACCGAGAATGGCCGCATCGTTGGCCAAGGCTCGCCGGAGCAGATCTTCCATAAGAGCGACAATGCGCGCATCCGCCAGTTCGTCGGCGGGTTGTCGGGCCGGGGTACGGTGCGCGAAGGCGAAGGCATATAGGAGCCGCTATGACGACGACCACAGCCGCGCCACTGACCAGTGCTTTCGCACGGGCAATTGTGCAATCTGAGCCCGCCCGCGACAATGCGGCCATGGCGGCGGCCCGCACCGCGATCATTGATTTTCTAGCCTGCGCGATTGCTGGCGCAGGGGAGCGGACAACAGGTATCGTCGCAACCGCACTCGGCGGGAATATCGGCGGTGAAGCCGTCCTGATCGGCAGCGCGCGCCGGACCGATCCGCTGGTTGCGGCTGTCGTCAATGCCTATGCGGGCCATGTGCTTGATTATGACGATGTCCATTCCAGCGTGCGCGGCCATCCGACGACCGTGATCATTCCGGCACTGCTTGCGCTGGCTGCGGAGCGCGATTTTACCGCAGATGCAATGGTCGCATCCTACGTTGTCGGGCTGGAGGCCATGGCGCGGCTGGGCCTGTCGCTCGGCTCCCGGCATTACGAAAATGGCTTTCATGCTACGGCAACCCTCGGCACGGTGGGTGCGGCGGCGGCGATCTGCCATTTGACGCAGGCATCGCCGGAAGAAACAGCGGTGGCGCTTGGCCTTGCCGCAACGCAATCCTCCGGGCTCAGATTGCAGTTCGGTTTCGACGCCAAGCCCTATCATGCAGGCATGGCGGCGCGCTCCGGCCTGCTGGCGGCGCGGCTGGCATCGGCAGGTTTTGGAGGCGCGCCTGATTTTCTGGATAATCCGGTTGGCTTTCATTCCGCCTATGCCTTCGGGGCAGGGCATCCGGAAACCGTGGTTGAGAACTGGGGTGCGCCCTGGCAGATCGTTTCGCCGGGCCTGACGCTGAAAGCCTATCCCTGCTGCACGGCCAGCCATCCGGTCGCATCCCTCGGCATAGACCTGCATCGCGAGGGCCTTGCCGCTGATGCCATCGACACGATCACCTTCACCTATCCGCCCGGAGCGGATGCCGCGCTTGTCGTTACCAAGCCAACGAATGGGATCGAGGCGCGCTTCAGCCCAGAATATGTCTTTGCCGCCAGCCTGATCGACGGAGCCCTGCGGCTCGACCATTTCGATGAGCGACCGGTGGACCCCCGGCTGATGGCCCTCGCTGCCCGCGCCGGTCGTCTGCATCAGGAAAATGCGCCCCGGATGTCGAGCGATCCGACGACGCGATTTGTCATCCTCGATATCGTGCTGAAAGACGGCGGTACCATCCAGCGCCGGTTCGACGGCCTGCCTGGGCTTGCCGATCCAGCCGACAAATTCCGCGAGGCGACTGGGGCGGATGCCTGCTTTGCCGAAATCCCTTCGCTCGTCCGGGCTATGAGCAGCAGTGCCGATCTGCGCCGCCTGCTTGCCCTTCTCAACCAGGACGCCTTGCTTATCCGTAAATGACGCCTGACCCACACGTGACGAAAGACTGTGCCATGACCCGCAAGAGAGAAATCCACCTCGGCCTGTTCCTGCAAGGGGCTGGCCACCATGTCTCCGGCTGGCGGCATCCGAATGCGGAAGCCGGTAGCGAAAATTTCGACCTGCTGCGCCGTGTCTCGCAGCTCGCCGAACAGGCGAAATTCGACATGGTGTTCCTGGCCGACGGGCTGACGAGTGGCGTCGATGCGCATCCCTCGACCATCGCCCGATTCGAACCGCTGACCCTGTTGGCGGCACTTGCCATGGTGACTGAAAAGATCGGCCTTGCCGCAACCGCCTCGACCACCTATGGCGAGCCCTACCATGTTGCCCGTGCCTTCTCCTCCATTGACCACCTGAGCCAGGGGCGGGCCGCCTGGAACATCGTCACCACATCCTATGCCCGGACCGCCAATAATTTTACCAAATCCCATCCCGGCCATGACGAACGCTACGCCGTCGCCGAAGAATTTGTCGATGTGGTGCGCGGCCTCTGGGACAGCTGGGATGATGATGCCTTCATCAAGGACAAGCAGAACGGCATCTATGCCGATCCTACCAAGGTGCATCTCCTCGACCACACGGGCAAATATTTTTCGGTCAAGGGTCCACTCAATATTCCCCGGTCGCCGCAGGGTCATCCAATTCTGATTCAGGCCGGATCATCCGGGCCGGGGCAGGATCTCGCGGCCCGAACGGCTGATGTGGTGTTCACTGCCCAGCAAAGCCTCGATGAAGCGCAGGCTTTCTACAAAAGCCTCAAGGATCGTGTCACCGGGTTTGGCAGGCATCCCGACGATGTCGCTGTCATGCCGGGCTTCCTGCCGGTCATAGGCCGCACGGCAAGGGAGGCTGCCGACAAACTGGCCGAACTCGACCAATGGACGGAACTGAAAAGCGCCATGCCGCTGCTTGAGGAGCGGATCGGCCATAGCCTTGCAGATTACGATCCGGATGGTCCATTGCCGGACCTGCCGATTTCCGACCAGCTGCGCAGCCGCGCCGAACTGCTGACTGCATTGGCCCGGCGCGAGAATTTGACGATCCGGCAACTGGCCCTGCGGGTTGCCGCCGGGCGGGGACATCATATCGTGCTCGGCACGCCCGAAGATATCGCCGACCGTATCCAGCAATGGTTTGAAACACGCGCCGCTGACGGCTTCAACATCATGCCGCCGTTCTTCCCGGAGGGACTGGAGGATTTCACCCGCCTGGTGGTTCCGATCCTCCAGGAACGTGGCCTGTTTCGGACAGATTATAGCGGCGTGACCTTGCGCGATCATCTGGGCGTATCCCGGCCAAACCTGTCCTCTTGATAAGGTGAGGCTTCCACCAAGGCATCCTCACCTTGAAAGCATTGCAAATATCTCAATTGCATCAAGCTTTTGATCTTTGCGAAAAGGAATACGCAGGGGCATTCCGAATGACCCTGCGTATAACTCACTATCAGGCGGTTTTCAGGATGGAGTGTTCCACGACAGATCTTGTCGGTGTTGCTTCCTGGCGTTGCCAGCGATCAAACGCCGCACGGCCAAGGATAGACAGGGAGGTATCTTCCTGCGGAGCATGAACAAGCACGGCCTGAATGTCACGGAAGTGGCGTTCAAGCCCGATATCGGCGTTAAGGCCCGGATTGCCGATGCCGCGCACGGCGATTTCCACGGCGCTCCGCAACTGGCGGCCAGCGATAAGTCTGGCACGCATCAGGCGTTCCGCATCGCCTTGACCGGACAAAAGCGCATCGAAGATAATCTGGCGCGCGCCGCCGACCAGCAGGTCGATTTCGCCTGATAGCGTTATGAACCGCTCGGTACGGGCGATGGGATGGCCCAGATTGGCCGGAACACGCGCATGGACGAAGTGATTGAAGGCGGCTTGTGCTGCTTCGGCAACACCAAGATAGATCGCTGTCAGCGCAAGCGTCATCGCCGCATGGCCGCGATTATCCTGCTGCGCCATTTCTGTGCCGGTCAGATCCAGAACATGTTCGAAAGGGATTTCGACGTCGCTATAGTCAACATCATGCGAGCCTGTCGCCCGCATGCCGAGACTGTTCCAGTTTTCGATCACTCTTATGCCGGGCAATCCGTTCGGCACAATAAAGGTGCCGACGCGCGTTGGCGTTTCGTCCGTATGCGCCCAGACCAGGAAATGCGTGAGGCCATGCGCTCCCGTTACGAAACGCTTGCGACCGGTGATCGACCAGCCTGTCGAAGTACGGCGGGCACGTGTTGCTGGCAGGCCGCCACGGGCTGGCGATCCAAGCTCCGGCTCGACCCGGGCTGCGTTGAGCAGCAAGGGGCGCTGTTTTGCCTCGGCAAGGAGCCGTTGATAGAGATCTTCAGGCCAATGGTTTCTTGAGGCTTGGCCGAGGTGATTGAAGATCGTCATGGCGCTGATCAGAGCAACCGATGGATCGCCACGGCCAAGAGCCGCCAGAATATGTGCGGCATCGTAGAGCGTCCCACCCTGGCCGCCATATCGCGTCGCAACGGTGCTTTCGAGAAGTCCGCTTTCGTGAACGGCACGAATGCCTGCCCAGGGAAACTGTCCGCTGCGGTCGGCATCCGGCGCGGCCTCTGCAACGATCCGTACGGTTGCGTCCAGCAGGGTTTGATCATGGGCCATGGTTTTGAAGCCTTTTGAATGTCTGTCTATAAAGCCGCCGGGTGACGCTTGAGCATCGTGCAGAAATCGGAACCAGCACGATGCTCTCAGTTTTTGGTTGCGCATCGGATTTATCCGAAAACCGGTTTCCACTTTTCGGTCCGATGCTTTAATCAGGCGGCGGCCTTCTTCCTGGCCTCTTCTCGTTCACGGATGCCGTCGCGGACCAGAGGCAGGACATAGCGACCATAATCCACGGCATCATTGTAGTTGTCATACCCACGGATCGAGATCAGATCTGCGCCAAGGTCGATATAGTCCAATATGGAATCGGCGATGGTGCGAGGCGAACCGACCAAAGCGGTGGTTGCGCCGCTGGCGTTGGTGGCGGTCACTGTCGGATACCAGAGAGCCCGGTCGTGAACATCGCCGCGTTTGGCAATATCCAGAAGACGCTGTGAGCCGACATTGGCTGGAGGCGGCGCGGACAAGGGGGTTCTGCTGAGGCCTTTCTCACGGTTTTCGTTCAGCGTGTCGAGAATGCGGTGGGCTTTCTGCCAGGCCAGTTCGTCCGTTTCGGCAATGATCGGACGGAATGTGACCCAGATTCGCGGACGATCCTTGCGTCCGGCCTTGGCTGCCTCGGCATAGATGCGGTCGATCTGTTGTTTGGTTTCTGCCAAAGGCTCGCCCCAAAGGCCAAAAATATCGCATAACGAGCCGCCGATCCGATAGGCCGCATCCGACGAGCCACCGAGCGAGATCGGGATCAGGCCGTTGGTCGGGCGCACGGCACTGCGGAACTGTTTGAACTGGTAGTATTTCCCATCGAAATCGAAGGGTTCTGTCGAGGTCCAGGCCAGACGCAGAATGCGGATATATTCTTCCTGGCGCTCGTAGCGTTGCTCCTTGGTCAGAAAATCACCCTCGCGGGCCTGCTCCTCATCGCTGCCGCCGGCGATGAAATGGACCACAACACGACCGCCGCTCAACTGGTCCAGCGTTGCCAGCGATTTCGCCGCAACGGTCGGGTAGACGGTGTTCGGACGCAGGGCGACAATGATCTTGATTTGCTTGGTATGGGCCAGAATGGTCGCGCCCAGCGTGAAAGGATCGAAGGAAGCGGAAGAATACGGGATCAATGTGTAGTTGAAGCCGTAATCGTCCAGCGCACGCGCGTAGCGTTGCAGGAAATCGGGATCCACCGGCGCATCGGGGATGGGGCAAAGATCATTCGATCCGTTGGCGAAACTTGCGCTAATGAATTCGGCAGCCATTCTGTGCATACTCCATTTGGTTTTGAGTCTTTGGTGAACGCTATGCTGAGGTCTTGTCCTGCGCGGTTGCGATCACGCGAGTTCGTCCTGTTTGAAAACAGCACGGGCACCCGAGCGCGTCGCGTGGGTGCTACCTGAGGGGATCGAAGCCAGCAGCGACCGGGTATAGGATTGGCGGGGAGTGTCGAAGACGGCTTTGACGGTGCCGTGCTCGACGATGCGTCCGCGATGCATGACCGAGACGCTATGGGCCAACTGGCGCACCAGGGCGAGATCGTGGGAAACGAACACATAGGTCAGACCCAGATTGGCCTGTAGCGTCAAAAGCACGTCAACAATATCGGCCTGGACACTGACATCGAGCGCTGAGGTCGGCTCATCCAGCACGATAACATCGGGCTTTAAAACCAGCGATCGGGCAATGGCGACGCGCTGACGCTGGCCACCGGACAGTGCGCCCGGCTTGCGGCCAAGCAGATACTCGCCCAGTCCGACATTGGACAAGGCTTCGCGCACCCGCTCGTTTCGCTCCCGCGCAGTGCCAATCTTGAACCGGTCCAGCGGCTCGCGTACCAGATTCTCGATTTTCCAGGTGGGATCGAGTGAGGTGAAAGGGTTCTGGTAGACGAGTTGAAGATGACGCCAGACGTCCCGTCTGGACTGGGGCTTACGGCTTGAAAACTGCTCACCGGCGACCGAGATCTGGCCGGTATCGGGGTCTTCAAGGCCCAGAAGCAGCCGGATCGTCGTTGTCTTGCCAGAGCCGGATTCGCCAACCAGCGCGTGTGTGGTGCCTGATGGTACGGAGAATGTCACATTATCGACAGCTGTCAGGGATTTGCCATCGACCGTGAAGGTCTTTGTCACACCTTTGACCTCGATCTTGGCATCAACGCCCGCAGCATTCTCGAGGTTACGAAGCCCGCTATCACGCAGCTTGGCATAGCGGTCAGGATTGAGGGCGGGAACATCGGCATGCAGCTTTCTGGCATAGGCCGAAGCCGGTGCGGCAAAGACAGTCTGGGTATTGCCCGCCTCCTGCACAACGCCATCCTTCAGCACGACCAGTTGATCTGCCCGCTCGGAAGCGATTGCGAGGTCGTGGGTGATCAGCAGGAGGCTGATATCCAGATCCTGCTGAAGTCGTGCCAGAAGGTCGAGGATGCGCTTCTGGATCGTCACATCCAGCGCCGAGGTCGGCTCATCCGCCACCAAAAGGGCCGGACGCGGCAGCACGGCAAGGCCAATCAGCACCCGTTGAAGCATGCCGCCTGACAGCTGATGCGGATAGGAATCGTAGACGCGACCCGGCTTGTCGAGGCCGACCTCCGCGAATGTGTCCAGGATCAGCGTCTTGCGGATGGCTTTGTCCTGTTCACCGAGAAGGGCTGCCGCTTCCATGGCTTGCGCGCCGATGGTGCGCACCGGGTTGAGCGCGTTGCCGGGATCTTGCGGAACAAAGCCGATGGCGCGCCCCCGCAGAGGCCGGAACTGACGTTCGGCAAGGCTCAAGATGTTCTGATCGTTGAACTCGATTTTTCCCGTCGCATGTCCGCCTTGGGGTAATAGCCTCAGAATGGCCCGTGCGATGGTTGATTTGCCCGAGCCGGATTCTCCAATCAACGCAAGGCTCTTGCCTCGGTCCAGATCAAACCCGACAGTCGTCACGACTTGGCGAACCCCGTAGGATACCGACAGGTCTTCCACCCGCAGCAGCGGAGCGGATGGCTGGAGCGCTGGAGCAGCGGTTGCAAACCAGGGGAGGGTGGTGTTCAGTCTGTCTTGCGGAGCCATCGGCTGATCCTGTTGACGGAGAGGACGGTTGCGATCACGGCGAACGCAGGCGCGTAAACCAGCCACGGCCATTTGAGGTAATCCTTGCCGATTGAAATCAGCAGGCCCCAATCCGAGGCGGGTGGCGGATCGCCATAGCCGAGGAAGGCAAGACCGGCGATCACCAGAATGGAAAGGCCAAATTGCAGGACGGCAAGCGTCAGAAGCGAGCGTGACGCATTTGGAAACACGTGGCGCAGGAGGATATACCAACGCGAGCCTCCCAGTAGAAACGATGCCTCAACGAAGGTCGCTTGCCGGGTTTTGATCACCTCTGCCCGCATCACCCGGGCAAAGACCGCCACGGCGGAGACGCCCGTCGCGATTGCGGCATTGGTGGTGGTGAAGCCGAGTGCGGTGACGACGATGATCGCCAGCAGAAAACTGGGAATTGCCAGCAGCATATCGACCAGGCGCGCCAGCACGATATCGACCCAGCCACCGAGAAAGCCGGCCAGAAGGCCAATGAGGCCACCGACGACAACGCCAATGACGACAGCGATCAGCGCACTGGTCACCGAAGACGCCGTGCCATAGACGACGCGGGCGTAAAGGTCGCGCCCGAGCTGGTCTGTGCCGAACCAATGCTGTGCGCTGGGTGCCAGCAGTTTTTGAGCGGGAACGCCGATGACGGGGCTATGGCTTGTGAACAAGCCGGGGGCGAGCGCCCAGGCGATCACCAGGGCAATGATGGCGAACGAGATGAACACCGTTGGCGGCATGTGGACTGCCGACCATTTTTTGGCTGCCTGCACACCACCATTCGAGGAGGAAAAAGCGATCGTCATATCGTCACCGCACGGGAGGTTTCGGTAGAGCTTGTGTCCTCACCGGACGTGCGAGGCCGTTGGGCGCCAAGCAGTTTCACACGCGGGTCAAGCAGGGGATAGACGAGGTCTGCGATCAGGTTGACGAGAACGAAGGCCACTGCTGCCAGCGATACGACCGCCTGAAGAACAGGCAGGTCCTGTGTTGTGACCGAGCGCTGCACCAGGCTGCCGATGCCCGTTCGCCCAAAAACCGTTTCGGTTATCAGCGAACCACCCAGCAACTCGCCGACGGTCAGGGCGATCACGGTGACCACCGGCAAGGATGATGGCTTCAACAGGTGTTTGAAAAACATCTGCGCCTGGGAAAGACCCCGACCCCGCGCCACAGTGGCATAGTCCTGGCTTGCTTCATGGTCGAGGTTGGCAATCAGGACTTCCGCTATCTGGGCGGAGACGGGAATGCCGAGTGCAATTGACGCAAACAGGGTTGCCCAGACACTATCCGGTTCAATGACCCGGAAAATGCCCAGCTGGAAGCCGAAAATATGGATCAGGGCCAGCCCGATGACGAAATTCGGGACCGATAGGAACAGGGAGGGAAAACCCCGCAGCAGGCCCTGTCCGAACCGTTTTGGCAGAAACTGCGTGCCGTAGGCAATCACCAGCGCCAGGGCAAGCGCGAAGGCAAGGGCCGTCGATGCAAGGATCAGCGTTGAGGGCAGGACTTCGGCAATCAGCGCCGCCACCGGGCGGCTGGAGCGCATCGACAGGCCGAAATCGCCGGTGACGAAGTGAGAGAGTGACGTCCACAATTGGACCGAAATCGGCTTGTCCAATCCCTGGGCGGCGATGATCTCGGCAATCTCCGCCTCGGTGAAGCCGTTTTGCGGATCACGCAGGACGGAGGTGACCGGGTCGCCCGGCAGAATGCTGACCACCACGAATGTAAAGACATAGGCCATCAGGATGACCACAAAAGCTTGGGCCAGTCGTTTTGCAGCATATGTCAAGTAGGCGTTGCGCATGCCGGAGCCTCCTTACATTGCCGGTTATTGGCTGATTTTTGCGGTGTAGTAGCTGGCATAGGCAATGCCGTTATAGACCTCACCCGAAAGCTTCGGGGACTGAACATAAATGCGCTGAACGATCTGGGTGCGAGGGATGAAATACCCTTGCTCGATGACGTATTTCTGTAGTTCGTTCAGCAGCGGATCACGCACCTCTAACGAAGGGGCACCTGCAATTTTATCGCGTAGCTCATTGATCTTCTGGTCGCTCTGGTCCAGCGCGAACCAGTTTTCGCCATTATTGGCATCGGTCAGAATGCTGGCCACGGTGCCGGCATCGATAAAGCTGCGGGTGACTTCATAGGCTGGGACCGCTGGGCCTGCGAACTTGACCTTTTCGGTGAAGGTCACCACGTCATAGGTGCGGATATTGACCTTCCAGCCGATCTTGCCGAGTTGTTGGGCGATCAGTTCATCCACCGCCTTCGACGTGGCAAGATAGGGGTTGGAGTAAAGCGTCAGCAGAAGCGGCTTGCCATCCTTGGCGCGGATGCCGTCGGCGCCTTTCGTCCAGCCTGCGTCATCCAGCAGCTTTTCCGCCCTGGCAGGGTCATAGGCCAAAAGCGCACTCTGGTCGGTTGCGCCCGGCACATTGCTCTGGATAAACGAGGTCGCCAGCTTCCAATCCGATGTATAGACCGTATCGATGATTTCCTGGCGATCGATGCCAGACTGAAGGGCTTGGCGCACCCTGACATCGTTATAGGGCTCGAGCTTGGTATTCACCGCCCAGCCATTGACGAACCCGAGATAGCGTGGCGTGGCAACGGTAAAGCCCTCGTCCTTGAGCGACTTCAACTCCTGGGGCGAGGCATTATAGGCAATATCGGCCTGCCCGGATTGAACTGCCGCAACCCGAAGCGATGGTTCGGAGACCAGCTTGTAGGTGATGCTATCCAGAAACGCTGGTCCGGTATGGCCCACAGCTGCCGGTCCCCAATTGTAATCCTTGCGCTTCACCAGTTTGACGAAATCGCCTTCCTTCCAGGCTTCAACCACATAAGGGCCGCTGCCAGAGGTCTTGCCGAGATCTGCCTGCTGTGTCGCAGGTTGGCTGATGGTCTTGGGGGAAATCAGGATCGAGCCGTGATAGCCGAGTGTTGGAATGAAGCCGAGCGTCGGCTTTTTGAAGACGACTTTCACCGTGGAAGGATTAATCGCCTCTGCATGATCGTAGGTCTTGGGAAACAGGCCGATCGGGTTGATGCCTTCGCTCTTGCGGCCTGCATACCAGATGTCGAGATTTGCAACGACAGCGGCCGCGTCGAGTGGCGTGCCGTCAGAAAAGGTCACGCCGGTCTTGAGATGGAGGGTGAACTCCGTTGCGCCTTCATTCTGGTCCCAGCGCTCAGCAATCCACGGGCTCACTTTGCCATCGGCATCGACATAGACGAGCTTGTCGGCCACGTGGCCCCAGACATGCCCCTGAAAGCTGGAGATCGCGCTGTTGTTGGGTATCCAAGTATTGCCCAACGAGTCGATCAGGAACGTAATATCGCCGCCGTCTTTCGCATTGCCCGCGCTATGAGCGGGCTTCAAGCCAGTTGATGCAACAAGAGCGACAGAGAGGATTGCAGAACCGGCAAGCAGCAACCTGCGTCGAGAAAGAGCCATAGAATCGGAATGTTTGATCATGAAATAGGTCCTGGTCGGGTGGCGTCTTATGTCGGGACGGACGGACAGCCTCGTTTGCGGAAGTTATTTTGATTGCGAGCGCAAACAGGTGGCACGCTTTGTCGCTGCGATTGTCACGGTGCATTCCTGCCTTGATTGGTGAGAAGCTGTAACAACAAGCTAGACGAGCATGGAAATCAGGGAAAGATTTATCATTCTTAATCTATCGATTTTATAGATTTTAATTATTCAATTGATGCGCCTGTAGCTTGGTTTTTTTCCTCTCTCAATGTGGTGAAGAGAAATGCGGACATCCGCTAAAGCGCATCGAGCGCGTACGATGGCCGTTTATCAGCGCGTGGCTCAAGGCCTGTCGCGGTCTTTCAGGTTCTTCTTTAAGGCCTAAAACCGACCCATTTCCAGCGGCCCAAACCTCAAAAATACGGCTCCGACGCAGGCCCGGACATGCAAAGGTCGATCATTCTGCCGGGTTCGATGTCGCGTATAGCACATCTGCACTAATGGCCTCTGCTCTGTTTCTGTGCTGAATGCGACATAGACATGTCGACAAATAATATAGGCAATATTGTTATTGTGGAAAACAATGTTGCTTGCAAATGTTCACTGGAATACGGGGCGACGTAATGATCAAGATATCCAGCAAGAATTTTGGCGGTACACTCTTAAAACATAAGAACATCTTTCCTGGCATCGTTAAATACCTCTCAAAATCCCTTGTTTTCCCATCTATTACTGTAACTGCCGTGGTTTCCTGTTCAGGCGTCAGTCTTGCTCAAGATGTCGTGCTTGATAGCGGTAACACGACCTGGACGAGTGATACGCTGGTCGATGGTGATCTCTATGTCGGATACAACAACAAAGACATCGGCCTGACGATTGCCAATGGCGCGAAAGTGTACAGCACAAATGGTTATGTAGGCTACCGGGTTGGCAGTTCAGGGACTGTCACTGTGAGCGGCCCCGGTTCGTCCTGGATCATTCCCAGGGTCAATTACGTCCTGGCAAATAATATTGCGGTCAATCAAAACGGCACTCTCAATATCGAGAATGGCGGTACTGTTGACGCAAAATATTTTACGTTCGCGAGCACGTCGCAGCTGAATGTGACTGGAAGTGGCTCGACCTTGACTGCGGACCGCATTTCCAATTCCGGAACGGTCCTCATCGCGAATGGGGGCTCGATCAATGCGATTGACGCAGAGTTCAGTGGCCTCCCGGCGGACGGCACGGATAACAGCCTTGCAAATTTTGTTGTCCGCGGCGCTGGTTCGAAGGTGACGAGCACGGGAACTTTGACGGTTGGCGCCAATGCAAGCATCGAAGACGGCGGTGCTATCGTCGCCCAGGATGTTGGAATCGGCACAAGCGGTAGCTTTCAGAATTTCGTGGTCACCGGCGCCCAATCCCGCATGGATGTGAATGGGACTTTGACGGTCAATGGTGGGTATGCGCCTAACTCGAATATATCTATCGCCGATAGCGCCAACTTGAATGTCAAGAACGGCATCACAATGGCAACCGGCGGTCACCTGACCATTGGCGGCAAGATCGATCTGGGAAATCTGGCCCTTGGAGGCGAGCCCAAAGGCCAAGCGGCTGCCGCCGCTGGTTATATCAATCCCGACGCCGTTATTTCCTTCGGTTCATCCGAGAGGGCATACCTGAATTTTAACCACACCCAAACCGGCTATGTCTTTGCCAATGCATTGACCGGTGACGGAAACATCAAGTCCATGTCGGGCGAAACAATCCTGACAGGGGATCTCAGCAAGTTCGAGGCCACCGATAATCTCGGCGGAATCATTGTCGATGGTGGCAGTACATTGGTTCTGGCGAGCAATCTGGGAACAGCCGTTACCAATTACGACAATGTCTTCGCATGGCAGACGAATATTGATGTCAAGAACGGCACCTTCAACGTCAAAGCCGACACGGGTGCTATCAGGAAGAACTTCCTTGGAAGCGAATATTTTTCATCGAATATCGATGTCTGGGGCGATCGGAATGCTGGTACGGCATTCGGACGGCTGATCGGGTCTGGAGCCGTCGGCAATGTCACGCTTGAAAAGGGTGCGCTGATTTCACCCGGAAATTCCGACAATGCCATCGGCACCTTCACGGTGAACGGCAACATTTCTTTCGGGGAAGGCTCGGCTTACGATGTCGATATTGCCGGAAACGGGGCCAGTGACAAAATCGTCGTTCAAACCCTCAAGGCCTGGACCGGAACCGATGCCCAGAATAATCCGACCTATGTGGATAGCGCGGGTAAAACCTTCATCGACAACAATGTGTCCGTCCAGGTGACGGCTCTCGATGCCGCAACAAGCTACCAGAATGGCCAGACCTATACGATTCTGTCATCGGCTGGCGGTATCCAGGGGCGATTCGCTCAAGCGGTTTCGAAGTCGGCCTTTCTGGATGTGGCATTGGCTCAAACGTCAAACCAGGTCGATCTGACCATCGCAGTCAAGGATACAGGCACGCCCAACCCTGGAACACCTAATCCCGGTAATCCGGATCCAGGAACCCCAAATCCAGGAACCCCAAATCCGGGTAATCCCGATCCAGGAACACCCAATCCGGGCAATCCCGATCCGGGAACTCCAAACCCCGGAACACCCAATCCTGGCACGCCATCGCCTGGCCTGTTCGATTCTGTCGCCGTAACCGGCAATCAGCGCAATGTCGCTCGGGCTCTCAATACCTTGCAGCAGAGCGGGCAGTCGCTTGCGCTCTATAACAGCCTGTTGCCGTTGAGCGCGGAAGAAGCGCGTCATGCCTTCGAAGCGCTTTCCGGCGAGGTCCACGCATCTGCCATGAATATGCTGGTCACCAGCAGCACGTTGCTGCGCAATTCGGTCAATGACCGGATGCGGGCATCGTTCAACACGGTGGGCGCACGTCCGACACCGGTCATGGCCTATGCGGAGGGTGATAGTAAGTTCGATACGGCTTACAAGGACATCCCCCTATTTACGGCCTGGGGCCAGGGCTTCGGCACATGGAACAGCATCGACGGCAATGGCAATGCTGCGGACCTGAGTTCGTCCACCGGCGGTTTTGTTGCGGGTCTCGACGTTCCGGTCTCCGCCGATTGGAGATTGGGTGCCGTCGGCGGCTATAGCCGGTCCAGCTTCGATGCCAATGACCGCTCATCCTTTGGCCATAGCGATAACTATCATCTCGGCATGTATGCCGGAGCGCAATATGGTGAATTGTCCTTCCGCTCAGGCCTTACCTATACCTGGCATCAGGTGTCGACCAATCGATCCGTGGCATTCTCCGGTTTCAACGACCATCTGAAGGCTGATTACGACGCTGGCAGCTTCCAGGCCTTTGGTGAACTCGGTTACCGCATCGATGTCAGCACCGTGGCTTTCGAGCCCTTCGCCAACCTCACCCATGTCAATGTTCAGAGAGACGGCTTTAATGAGCGTGGTGGCATTGCAGCCTTGTCGAGCCCAAGCGACAGCCTGGACACGACACTGACGACCCTTGGCCTGCGTGCCTCTTCCGATTTCATGCTGGGCGGCTATATCGCAAAGGCCAGAGGCATGCTTGGTTGGCAGCACGCCTTCGGTGATACCGACCCAACCTCACGCCTGGCATTTGTCGGCAGCCAGAGCTACGTTGTATCAGGTACACCTTTGACCAAGGATGCGGCCGTTGTTGAACTCGGGCTCGATGTCGGGGTCAGCGATACCGCAACGATCGGCATTGGCTATTCCGGTGAATTCGGTAGCAATGAAACCTCAAACAGCATCAACGCAAAGCTGGATGTGCGTTTCTGATGAAGATCGCCAAAATTGTTGCGATCATGGTGGCCGCGAATGTTGCGTCCACCGTCGCTTTTTCACAAGACAGCAATGGTCGCCCCAATGCTCCGTCTTCGCTTTCCGAAACCTATGAGGACTGGACGGTTGCCTGCTCGAAGCGCAACGAAAGCCGTGTCTGCTCGACATTTCAACGACAGGTGCAGCAAAACGGACAGCAGGTTCTTGGTATCGAACTCACGCCTGCCGCCGACAAGAGTATAAAGGGTTCGCTCGTTCTGCCTTTTGGGCTCGACCTGGATAAGGGGGTCGCATTTGCGATAGACGATACGCCGCCTGGCAAGTCCTCGCGGTTCTCGACATGCCTTCCCTCCGGCTGCCTCGTATCCCTGACCTTTACAGATAAGGGGGCTAACGCATTGAAAAGTGGTAAATCGTTAAAACTCATTGCTTACGCATATGGTGGCGGTGCAGAGGTTCCGTTCACGATTTCCTTGAAAGGTCTGGCAAGCGGGCTCGACAGGATCGCTGTCCTGTCGAAATGAAGGTGTCGCATATGATACAAAGGACACGCCCGGCTGTTTTCATCCGACAGGAATGGACATTCAGCGAGACGCGTTGTGTAATGCGAAGAGTCATTGAAAGCACACTTCGTATTCTCTTTGCGGATATCTCAAGTACCTGATGCATTTGAGATATTTGCAATGCCTTTAAGGCGAGGATGCGCAAGCATCTTCAAGCCCTGGTGTACATGGAGATGAAGCGGATCATAAATTTATATGACTGACGAATTCATTATTATCGCTGATGATCACCCGATATTCCGGGAGGGCATTTTCGCTTTGGTTCGGCAGCTTTTGCCGCATTCAAAAATTGCGTCCACCGATACTCTCGACGCCGCCCTTGAAATTGCAAGAGCCAATCCTTTCCCGCCCAGCATGTTCATCCTGGACCTGTTTTTTGAGGGAAACAGTATCGTATCGAATTTGCGCGCGCTTCGCGAAGAGTTTCGCCTGGCGTCGATTGTCGTGGTCACCATGGCCAGCGACAAAGCTTTGGTCGATACCGTCATGAATGCCGGGATCAACGGGTTCATCAATAAAGCAGCCCTGCCGGATGAGATAAAGGAAATCCTGCGGGCGGTTCGCGAAGGTGACGTCGTTGTTCAGGTGCCGGTATCGACGAATGCCATTGCCAGTTATGCCAGCCCGGCGCTAAGCCAACGCCAGCTCGACGTTTTGCACCTCCTTGCCGAGGGCCGGACCAATAAGGAGATCGCCATCATTCTTGGTATTTCCCCTTTCACGGTTCGCATCCATGTCTCGGCTATCTTCCGCGCACTTGGCGTGGCGACCCGCGCCGGGGCCGTGACCAAGGGGATTGCCATGGGATTGGTGCCGACCTCTCCTGGCTCATCGGAGCGGAACTCCGATTCCAGGTAACAGGATTGCCGAGCGAAGCTCAGCGGGGCGAACCGGCTTCGAGAGGATCGGTATGTCACTGTCGGCGATATCCTCGATCACTCTCGACGGAGCGTGTCCCGTCATCACCACGGCCGGTACTTTCCAACCGGCAAGCTGGCGCACCCTCGCGATACATTCCGTCCCTGTCATGCGTCCGCCGAGGTCAAAATCCGTTAT
Organism: Gillisella vitis; assembly: GCF_021559775.1. Classification (GTDB taxonomy): domain Bacteria; phylum Pseudomonadota; class Alphaproteobacteria; order Rhizobiales; family Rhizobiaceae; genus Allorhizobium; species Allorhizobium ampelinum. The sequence goes on from NZ_CP056048.1 coordinate 184,700, forward strand.
CAGCAGATCGCAATGGTGCAGCACGGAGGGTATCGCTGTTTCTGCCTGAACCGTACACCCCCATTTGCGCAGCAGACTGGCTGTGGCCAGCAGCACGGCCTCATCGTCTTCAACCAGCAGTACGCGCAGGCCATGAGCCGGATTGGCAACGGGCGAGATTATCTGCTCCGCGCTCAAAACTTTCATGGGGACGGCAATCTTTAATCCCGACACGGAGATTGCCGTTCCTGCTCCTACGACCGACCGTAATGAGACCTGCAACCCCATCAGGGTGCCGAGGCGCTTGACGATTGCCAAGCCTAGGCCGACCCCGTCGACATCCTTGTCGCCACGCTCACGGACCTGATAAAACTCCTCAAATATGCGAAGGTGATGCTCTGGCGCAATGCCGGGGCCTTGGTCATAGACCTGAATGGTCAGGCTGCCGCCCCTGCGGCGGCAGCCGATCAGGATTTTACGGCCCCCGGCATATTTAATTGCGTTGCTCAGGATATTTTGCAGAATCGTATTCAGCAGCGACCGATCAACCGCAACAAAATGCGTGCTATTGACGAGCCGTAACTGTGAGCCAGCCTTTTGCGCGGCCTCCATATTCTGATCGACAACCTCGTTGAGAATATCGGCAATCGCTAACGTTTCCATCTGCGGGATCAGTTTGCCACTGTCCAGGGTGGAAATATCGAGCAAGGATTTGAACAGTCGTGACACGCTTTGCAGCGATCGATCGATATTGTCGACCATCGCCAGTTCTTCCTGTTTCAGCCCTGCGTCGCGCAGGCAAGCCGTAAACAGGCTGATGGCATGGATAGGCTGACGAAGGTCATGGCTTGCATGGGCAAGGAACCGCGATTTCGACAGGTTTGCTTCCTGCTCGGCGGCATAGGCACTTTGAAGTCGAAGCAAGAATGCCAGCGTGTAGGACGGGGCGAGGATTGCCATCATGATGAATGTCAGCACAACATAAGGGTTCTGCTGCCAATAGACATTGAAATAGGTGGCTATTGCGAATGAACTCAACGCTAATGCCGTCGCTGGGAGCAAATGCCTGGGGCCGAAACGTAAGCCGCTGACAACCGTGTGCCAGACGACCAGCGCTGCAATCGGGAAAAGTGGCGCCCCGCCGACGGACATTGCAAACGTCGTGAACGTGTAGTCGAGCAGCGTCACGAGGGTTCGCCGCAGCATGTTGACGCCTGGCCGCAGAACGATCCACAGGAGCAGCAAGAAGGAATAGGGGATGTAGATCGCAAACAGCCAATAGAAACTTTGCCCTTCTGGAGGCGTCGCACCATTTGCAACCAGAGGCATGACATAGGTGGCGGTTATGAAAATAACGGCAATGCGCATGATTGCCTGCGCCCGCTCGGTATCGAATGAAGCATCGTTGCGCATGCCGAAAAGCCGAATAAAACCGTTGGATTTCAAATCATTTTTCCGTTTGGTTGACTCTACAATATCCGCTTTGGTGTCGTCTCTTGCCCAACAGGCATGGCGCTATTCCTGTTTAACCCTTTGTGCAATCAGGATTCAATGGCGACGTAACCTGCTGCGTTGCTGTACCGCTAAAGTGTAGCTTATCGAGGATGGTGTGCCCGGTTTGCCAGTGCGTCTTCAAGCGCTGATGCTCAATTGCGGGTAACTGGAGAAAATTGCTGCAAACACCTTTCCGGCTCAGCAATGCGCGTCCACTCGGCCGGGCAGTAAACGGTGCGCTTGGCTTTGAATGTGAGGGGGGATGCAAAAGGGGAGGGATGCGATAAGGCGCTGCATTTTTCAAAGGCGGCATTACCGCGACGTCCGACAGGTCTGCCGGCAATCTGATGGGACGCGGCATCTGCCGCGTCCCATCGATGTCATCGATCAGACCAGATCGAAACGATCAGCGTTCATCACTTTCGTCCAGGCCGCAACGAAGTCTTTGACGAACTTTTCCTTGATATCCGACTGCGCATAGACTTCCGCCAAGGCGCGAAGCTGCGAGTGCGATCCGAAGATCAGATCCACGCGCGTCCCGGTCCAAAGCAGTTCGCCGCTCTTGCGATCTCGACCTTCATAGACGCCCTCCTGGCCTGCAACTGGCGCCCACTGTGTACGCATGTCGAGCAGGTTGACGAAGAAATCATTCGTCAGCGTCTCGGGATTGCGGGTGAGGACACCATGTTCCGGCTGGCCAGCCTTCAACACGCGCAGACCACCGATGAGAACGGTCATTTCAGGTGCCGTCAGGGTCAGAAGCCGAGCGCGGTCGACAAGTGCTTCTTCCGGCTTCATGAATTGATGCCCGCTCAGATAGTTGCGGAAAGCATCGGCGCGTGGCTTCAATGCATTGAAGGAGGCGACATCGGTCTGTTCCTGCGACGCATCTGTCCGGCCTGGGGTAAACGGAACGGTGACATCGTGACCGCCAGCCTTGGCTGCTTTCTCGACACCGGCTGCACCGGCAAGCACGATCAGATCGGCCAGGGAAATCTTTTTACCCCCGGATTGCGCAGCATTAAATTCCTGCTGGATCCCTTCGAGAACGCCAAGGACCTTGGCAAGCTGCGCAGGGTGGTTGACCTCCCAGTCTTTCTGCGGAGCAAGACGGATACGGGCGCCATTGGCACCGCCGCGCTTGTCGGAACCCCGGAAGGTCGAAGCCGATGCCCATGCTGTCGAAACCAGTTCCTGCACCGAAAGACCAGACGCCAGAACCTTGGCTTTCAGATCGGCCACATCCCTATCGTCGACAAGCGGATGATCGACGGGAGGGATGACATCCTGCCAGATGAGATCTTCTGACGGCACTTCCGGACCGACGTAGCGAACCTTTGGCCCCATGTCGCGGTGGGTCAACTTAAACCAGGCGCGGGCGAAAGCATCAGCGAACTGATCGGGGTTTTCCAGGAAGCGGCGCGAGATCTTTTCGTAAGCCGGATCGAAGCGCAGCGACAGGTCCGTCGTCAGCATGGTTGGAAGATGCTTCTTGGACGGATCATGGGCATCCGGGATGGAGGGTTCGGCGTTCTTTGCCTTCCATTGATGGGCGCCAGCCGGGCTTTTTGTCAGTTCCCATTCAAAGTTGAAGAGGTTTTCGAAGAAGAAATTGCTCCAGCGAGTCGGGGTCTGCGTCCAGGTGACTTCAGGGCCCCCAGTGATCGTGTCTGCGCCGAAACCAGTGCCGAACTTGCTTTTCCAGCCAAGGCCCTGGTCTTCGAGTGCGCCGCCCTCCGGCTCCGCTCCGATCAAGGATGGGTCGCCTGCGCCATGCGTTTTTCCGAACGTATGGCCGCCGGCGATCAATGCGACGGTTTCCTCGTCGTTCATTGCCATACGGCTAAACGTCTCGCGGATATCACGCGCCGCAGCAATCGGATCAGGATTGCCATTGGGGCCTTCCGGATTGACGTAGATAAGGCCCATCTGCACGGCGCCAAGCGGTTCAGACAGCTGGCGTTCCCCACTGTAGCGTTCATCGCCCAACCAGGTGCCTTCTGGACCCCAGAACAGTTCTTCCGGTTCCCATGTGTCGGCGCGTCCGCCAGCGAAACCGAAGGTCTTGAAGCCCATGGATTCCAAGGCAACGTTGCCGGTCAGAATGAAGAGATCGGCCCAGGAAATCTTGTTGCCGTATTTCTGCTTGATCGGCCAGAGCAGACGACGTGCCTTGTCCAGATTGGCATTGTCCGGCCAGCTGTTGAGCGGCGCGAAACGCTGCTGCCCGGCGCCTGCTCCGCCGCGGCCATCGGTGATGCGATAGGTGCCGGCGCTGTGCCATGCCATGCGGACGAAGAGGCCGCCGTAATGGCCGAAGTCGGCTGGCCACCAATCCTGAGAATCGGTCATCAGCGCATGAAGATCGCTCTTCAGGGCTTCATAGTCGAGCTTCCTGAATTCTTCGGCATAATCGAAGTCAGGGCCCATTGGATCGGCGATTTTGTTCTTTTGGTGAAGGATCTGCACATCGAGCTGTTCAGGCCACCAATCGCGGTTGCCCCGACCCTTCGCGCCAGCTGGCCCGTGCGCAACCGGACATTTTCCAGCAGTTTCAACCTTGGTATCCATAGGATTCTCCCTTGATATCCTCATACTTTATTCAATCAGGGGCATCTTCCGTCGACCATTCAATTTCGTAGTGTCGACAATGTGCTCTCGTATGACGGCTCGCCCGATTTTAACCGGGAAATGGCATAAAGGGCCTGACGGAAATTATCCCTAGCCTCTTCATAGAGGAGGTCGATGTTAAATTTAAGTTGGATTTATTGATAGGCACGATAAGCAAAACCTATCAGCGGCGTTATGTTAAAACTGCTCCATTCTTTTGCAACCAGCGTGATCAGAATTGGTTGTTCGTACCGAGATGCGTTCGGCTGAAATTTCCGTTTGCCGCTTTCCACCCACCGCGTTATTGCGCACGACAGGGGGTATCGGGGGACTTCACACCTATGGACAGATAGCTTCCGCAAGTCGGCATTCTGCAGGCTGCGGACAGCATGCGCCAGTAAGTTGGTTTGTGCACTGAATAAAACCAAACCGGTGCTAGAAATGAAGAAAGATGATGAAAATGCTGTCACTCCCCGCCATTCTTGGTATCTCACTCGGCGCTGCTGGTTTTGCAGCTTTCAGCCGAAAGAACAAACCGTGGAGTGCTCTTAAAAGGATCGGTTATTTTATTGTGGTGGCGATCGGAATTTTGCTGGTCATGCTGGCGTTGAATTTCGGACTCTACTACTCCAATCGCGTTTCCTGATCCGGCAAGCAATTGGTAAGGCCGCTTTAATTAACCAGTAGAGCCTGTCTGGTTCAGCGCGAACCTAACAGGCGTCTAAGACGCTGTCGCACAAGCGGTGCCTTGTGCGACGAAATTATAGCCTGCGCGCTATGGCTCTATCATCCGCTTGGATCATTGAAAAAGTTAATGAGACGCCAGCAGCCTGGCATCGATCTTGATGACTGCTTTGCGGATTGCCAAGGGGGCTCCGATCTCGCAGCAGGGACGGTGAAACTCTCCCGGGAAGAACACGATGAAATCGTCGGCATTAAGCTCCACAGAATACTCACTGGGTCGTGCGGGATAAAAGGCGATATCCTGCGTCTCCAGCCGGTCGTCAATCGGAACAAGGTGTGGGTCGGGAAAGGCCACGCCATAGGCTTCCCGTCCCTCAAGCAGGATCTGGATATCGATATAGCGGCGATGAGCCTCTGGCCGAAGCTGGTTGGCCGGTTTGGTCGACAGTTCCTGGATCAGCAGGAAAATGTCCTCGCCGTCGATCTCATGTCGTCCCGTGGGCAGGTTGGGCAGATCGAGAGCCGTGACGGCCTCTATGGCGCTGATGATACAGGCCGGCAAAGTGGCGCGGTAAAATTGCCAATGATGAAGAGAGCCGGTGATCATGGGAAATCTCCTGAAATAATAGGGAATGCGGGTTGGAGCCGAGATCAGAATACATTTGGCGCTTCTGATCCCGATGACGGCACTCGCCTCAGAGTTTGGCGATCCGATTGCGGAAATGCTCGGTACCGTCGATGATTTTGTCCAGCACGGCATCCAGTGCCCAGAAGCGCTCCCGAATGTCATAATCGATCACCCGGCAGCGAATGCTGCCAAAGGTGCCAATCCGCTGGTGGTAAAGCTTGGCGAGCGCCGGATAGCCGAGAGCTTCCGAAACAGCCGACAGCACCAGGAAGGTGGCCAGCTCTTCAGCGAGCTGTGGATGCTTTTCACCCTCACGCCACAGCCAGTTGTAAAGATCGGGGTGGAAATTGGTGAAAACGCCGTTGAAGCCCGGCACGCCAGCCTTCATCGCATCCCAGGCAATGGCCGCATTGGCATTGAGGATTTTCAGCGGTGTGCCTTTGGTCAGTTCGAGGCGACGCTTGACCGTGTCAAGATCACAGCTCACATCCTTGAGCATGATAAAACGACCGGTGTGGGCGCAATAGGTCAGTTCCTCATCGCTCAGCAAACGGCGATAAGGGGCCGGGCACTCGTAAAGACCAAGCGGCAGGTCCTCCGGCAGCACGGACAGCAGCTTATCCAGCGTTGCCTTGAAGACAGCTGTGCCTTCTTTCTTAGGGTCGAGATGGTTGGTCACGAGGATTAGCCCATCTGCGCCAACCCGGCTCATGGCCTGCAATTCCTCAATCTGCTTGTCCAGATCGTCGCTGATATGGCCGGACACAACGACTGGAAGGCGACCCGCTGCCTTTTCCACCACGAAACGACCCAGCGCCATACGCTCATCCAGCGACAAGAACATCATCTCGCTGGACTGGCACACTGCGAACAAGGCCCCGGAGCCGTTGGCGACATACCATTCGATGAGGCGTTCCAGACCGGGGTAATCGATCTGCCTATCCTCAAGAAAAGGCGTGAGCATGACGGGAATAATGCCTTGGATAGATTGAGCTTTGCTGGTCATCATCAATGTCCGTTATTGGATTTCGAATGCGCTTTCCGGGATCTCCCGGAAAGCGGTATGTCAGGAAAAGGCGGTTGGCCTCATGACTGGTCCATCGGTTCACGAACCAGGAAGAAGTAGCTGGCGGCACCCACAAAGGCGATAGCAGCACCCGTCAGCAAGGCAGGCACGAAAGACGAGTATTCCGCAATGAAACCCGTTGCGATCGGAGCCAGCGAGCCACCCAGGAAGCCGCCGAAATTTTGTAGCGACCCCAGCGACGCCACCCGGTTTTTCGGAGCAACGGCTGTCACCAGCGCCCAAGAGCAGGCAGAGGCGGCATTGGTGAGGAAAATCACCACGGAAATGCAGAAAATCGCAATGTTATTGTCGGCAACCAGCGCCGCAGGCACGGTGAAGGCGGCCATGCCGAGCATGGCGATGACAACAGGAATGCGACGACCACGGACCGGTGAAGCCTCCGTTTTCTTAATGATCTTGTCGGAAAGCCAGCCAGCCACGAGGCAGCCGATAAAGCCGCAAAAGAACGGGACGGAGGCCATGAAACCGGTGCGGGCAAGGCTCATGTGCCGTTCATTGACCAGATAGGATGGCAACCAGCTGAGATAAACCCAGTTAAGGTAAACATTGCCGAAGTAGCCAAGGATCATGCCCCAGGTTGCGCGATAGGAAAACAGCTGGCCCCAATCGGCAAGCGTCACCTTCTGCTGCTTTTCTTCCGTCTCCGAAGAGAGGTACGAGCGTTCCTCAGCGGTCAGCCCCATATCCTTTGGGTCACGATACAGCATGAACCAGAGCACGGCCATGACAAGGCCAGCGGCACCGGTGATGATGAAGACCCAGCGCCAATCCAGAACGATCAGAAGCTGTGTCAGGAGCAGAGGCGCGATAGCTGTGCCCAGTGGAGAGGCTGAATTGAAGATGCCTGTTGGCACGCCGCGCTTACTCACCGGGAACCAGTTGCTGACAACCCGGGCAGCCGACGGAAATTGCGGCGCCTCACCAATGCCCAGACCGATACGGCTCAGGATAAACTGGGTAAAGGACGTGACAAAACCTCCGGCGGCCTGGGCCAGCGACCAGAACACCAGACCGAAACCCAAAAGGCGACGCGGTCCGAGACGGTCCACCATTGCTCCAACCGGAAGCTGCGCCAGCGCATAGCTCCAGGAAAATGCCGAGAGCAGCAGGCCCATTTCACCGAGGGTCAAACCCATGTCTTCGGTGATCCGATGATTGGCAACCGCCAGCGTCCCACGATCCATGTAATTGATGACGCCAGCCACCACCAGCAGGCAAAGCGAGGTGATCTGCATGCGCCGGACACGCGGCGGTGCCTTGGCTTGGGTCGACCCCAGCGGGGCCGAGGGCTCGGAACTGACAATGGTGCTCATGACGTCTCTCCTCCTTGGATGTCCGTTGCGGTTGGAGTATCCCGCGTCGCCTTTGGATTACCGTGCTGTTGGGATTGAAAGATCTCCCCCATGGCAATCGCAAGCTCCTCCCCGCGACTGAATGTAAGCGCTTACATGAAATTATTTCAGAAATCTGTCAACGGACTTTTTGGTCCAAAAGACCGGCGTTCGACTTTAAATCGGTTAGTATTGTGCCACCTTCAGATGCGGTGGCATTTCAGGCGGATGTTTTTCAAGCTAGAGTTTCCAAAGGAAAAGTGGAAACCGGCTTTCCCGCAACGATATACGGTAATGCCTTCAAGGCGAGGATGCGGAAGCATCTTCGACGCTTGGTATAAGTGGAAGACGCAATGACTGGAACGCCCGAGCAGCCTGGATCACCTGTGAAACGCACCCGTGAAGGCAGCGGCAGGGCAAGGCTGGAGGAGGTTGCACGCAGGGCCTGCGTTTCGACAGCCACGGTTTCTCGTGCGTTCAATACGCCCGAAAGGGTTTCTCCTGAAACACGCGAGCGGATTTTCTCGACCGCCAAGGCCCTGGGTTGGGTTCCCAATGCTGCGGGCCGGGCGTTGGCATCGAACCGCACCCATATTGCCGGTGTCATCATTCCAACGCTGGACAATGAAATCTTCTCCCATCAGGTTGGTGCAATGCAGCGGGTGTTTGCCGAACACGGATTGAACCTTCTCATCGCCTGTTCGAATTACGATCCTGAACTGGGTTTCCAACAGGCAAAAGCCATGATCGAGCGCGGCGTGGAGGCGCTGGCGTTGGCTGGCGAATCCCATCCTCAGGCGCTCTACGACAATCTGGACAATCTCGGCATTCCCTATGTGCTGACCTATGCCTATCGACAGGGCGCCTCGCATGCCATGGTTGGCTTCGACAATGCCGCAGCCTTTGCCCGGATGACCGATTATCTGCTAGGCCTTGGCCATCGACGCATCGCTGTGGTCATGCAGCCCAAAGACAATAATGACCGCGTGGTAGCGCGCCTCAGTGGCATCACAACCGCTCTTAGCGCAGCAGGATTGGAGCTTTCGCCCGATCATTTGATCAGCGATAAGGCCAGTCTGGATTTTGGCATCGAAAGCGCCAAGCGGCTCGCGCAAGAGCCAACGGACATCCGTCCGACTGCGATCATTTGTGGAAACGATACTCTGGCACTCGGCGTGCTGATGGGCCTGGCACAGATGGGAGCAAGCGTTCCCGGCGATTTTTCGGTGACGGGTTTCGACGATCTGGAACTCTCGTCCCGACTGTCTCCGGCACTTACCACGATGTTTGTCGATAATAAGGAAATCGGTCGCATTGCCGCAGAACAACTCGTTCTGTGTCTTGGAGGCGAGATAGCCTCGCCTCAATCCCGGGAAATATCGGTCAGCTTGCATATTCGGGAAAGTACAGCGGCCCCGCCAATGAGATAGACTGTATCAGGGGGCCGGGTGACGGACTTGCCAATCGATGGTGATTGCCCGGAGCGGCCAACGATACAAAGAGGAATGGCCGGTCAATCTAAACCTGACAGACTCTCGTGCACCCACGCATTCACTTCGTTCATGCTTTCGTGCACTCATTTTTTGTTTATGCATCGATTTTTCCAAACTCGGCTGAAGCCTCCGTTTGGATCGATGCACGAGCAGCAGAATTGCCGTTATGGGAATGGGTGACAATTTGTTTGCCCTGTAGACCGGTCTGATTGCTCATGACGATTGTACTGTGCCGATTGAATTCTGTTTCAGCCGATGCCATTATCGGATGCCGAGTGATTTGGCCCACCGCTCGTGCTCACATCGGTAACGAGCGAGCCAACTTGATCGGTTCTCTGTTGAGTTTGGACACTTGCCGGCGGCTTCTACCATGCAACTCCATGGCGCAGCTCTGGCCCTCAACACATTCAATGCTGCCTGTCGTCTCTCTTGAACGGTTTTCCACACCCTCTTTTTCCCTTGCAATTTTCCACCATCACGGGAAAAAATGAAAAACCATTTCTTATAAAACATTAAATCTACCTATTTAATGGATAAATAAGAATTGGAGCTGACGATCTACCATGACCTATGCCCTTAGCCTGCTTGACAAAAGCCCGGTCGAACCGGGTGCTGTTGCCGCCGATGCCTTGAAAGCCACGGTCGCTCTTGCCTTGCGCGCCGAAGACCTTGGCTATCGGCGCTTCTGGCTTGCGGAACATCACAACCTGCCGGCGCTTGCCAGTTCGGCACCAGAGGCGCTGATTGCCTATCTCCTGGCCAGGACGTCGCGGCTCAGGATCGGTTCCGGCGGCGTCATGCTTCAGCATTACAGCGCCTATAAGGTTGCAGAAACCTTCAACCTGCTGGCAGCCCTGGCGCCGGGCCGGGTTGATCTGGGTGTCGGCAAGGCACCGGGTGGATTTCCCTACGCCACCCATGCCCTGCAAGCCGGTCGGAAAGCGGCTGCCCCTGCCGATTTCGAGGAACAGCTTGAGGATTTGAACCGCTATCTGCTGGCGGATGCCGCTGCTGCCAATGCCTTGCTGGCAACGCCGGTGCCGCCCGTTCCGGCAGAGCGTTTCCTGCTTGGTGCCAGTGTCGCGAGCGCAAAGCTGGCTGCGGCAAAAGGCTGGACGCTGGTTTTCGCCGGTCATTTGAATGGTGACCAGCATAATCTGCAGGAGACCTTTGATGTTTACCGTCGTGAGACCGGCGGCAAGGTTCCCGTTCTGGCTCTGGCCGCTTTGGCGACCGACGCGGAAGAGACGGCGAGAAGCCTCGTCGCTGACATCAAGATCTTCAAGGTGATTCTGGCCAATGGTCAAAGCGTCAATGTCGGTAATCCCGAACAGGCCGCCGAGTTTGCTCGTCAGTCCGGCGTGTCGGATTACCGGGTTGAAGAAAAAACCCCGCATGTTCTGGCAGGCACGGGCGAGCAAGTCCGCAAGGAACTCGATGCCCTTCATGCCACGCTTGGAGTGAGCGAATTCATCATCGACATCCCCGTTCCGCAGTCGGCTCTTCGACTGAATGCCATTGAGTTGATTGCTGGTTCGCGCCTGTCTCTTGCCGCCTGATTTTAGAGAAAGATGTTCCCATGAGCAAGAAATCCATCAATTTTGGCGTGATGTTGCACGGTCCGGGCGGTCACATGAATGCCTGGAAACATCCAAGCGTTCCCGCCGACGCCAGCGTCAACTTTTCCTTTTATGTGGAGACGGCCCGCAAGGCGGAAGCCGCAGGCCTCGCCTTCGCCTTTGTCGCCGACGGACTGTATATCAACGAGCATTCCATTCCGCATTTTCTCAACCGGTTCGAACCGATTGCCATTCTCTCGGCGCTGGCCGCCTCCACCTCGAAAATCGGGCTGGTCGGGACGATTTCCACGTCCTATTCGGACCCGTTTACCGTCGCCCGGCAATTTGCCTCTATCGATCATATCAGCGGCGGACGGGCCGGATGGAATGCGGTGACAACGCCGCTGGAAGGCTCTGGTCGCAATTACAGCCGCGAACATCCCGAGCATTCGCTGCGCTACCAGATTGCCGAGGAATATCTGGATGTCGTCAAGGGCCTCTGGGACAGTTGGGACGATGACGCCTTCGTGCGCGACCGCGATACGGGTGCGTTCTTTGACCGGGAAAAGCTGCATCGGCTGGATCATAAGGGCCGCTTCTTCCGCGTCGAGGGTCCGCTCAATATTGGTCGCTCCCGGCAGGGTCAACCGGTGGTGTTTCAGGCTGGGTCTTCGGATTCAGGCATTCATCTGGCGGGCAAACATGCCGACGCCGTCTTTACCAATGGCGCGAGTTTCGAAGAAGGGCAGGCCTTTGCCAAGCAAGTCAAGCAGAGCGCCATTGCCCAGGGCCGTAGCGCCAGCGATGTGCTGATTTTCCCCGGCATCGGGCCGATTGTCGGCGCAACGCAGGAAGAAGCGGATGAAAAATATCGGGCAATCAGCGCCTTGGTAACGATTGAAGAAGCATTGCTGTTTTTGGGCCGGTTCTTCGATCATCATGATTTCCGCCAGTATCCGCTGGATGAGCCTTTCCCGGAGCTTGGTGATCTCGGCAAGAACAGTTTCCGCTCCACCACCGACAAGATCAAGAAAAACGCCAGAGAAAAGGGCCAGACCTTGCGCGAAGTGGCGCTGGAGGCCGCAACGCCGCGCAGCACCTTTGTCGGCACACCCGACCGGATTGCTGACGAGATCATCCGCTGGGTCGATGGCGGTGCTGCCGATGGTTTCATTCTGGGCTTTCCGGTCATCACGGAAGGACTGGATGACTTTGTCGCCCATGTGCTGCCACGTCTTGAAGCGCGGGGCTATTTTGATCGCACTCTACAGGGTGACACGTTGCGCGATCATCTCGGCCTGCCTTTCCGTGAAAGCCGCTATGCGGCGACATCAGCTGACAAGGCCACAACAAGGGCAGCCAGCTAGAGCATTTCCGCGTTTCCTGGAAACGCATGAATACTCTAACTGTTTTTTTAACGCATTTCCGGACGCAAAACCGCACCGCACTTTTGCTGGAAATGCTCTAAGCGCACCAGCTGAAAGCAACCCATGAACATCGCCATTGACAGCCACCTGGGGCAAGACCGGGTGGCAAAGAAAATCCGTGCTTATCTGGATGAGATCATCGCCTTTCGGCGGGAACTCCATCAAAATCCAGAATTGGCCTTTCAGGAAAAGCGCACCAGCAATCTGGTCGTCTCCTATCTGGCCTCTTTTGGCTATCAGGTGGAGCATGGCATCGCTGGAACGGGTATCGTCGCCAGCCTGAAAAAGGGGAGTGGCAGCCGTATCATCGGTCTTCGCGCTGATATGGACGCCTTGCCCATTCACGAAGCGACAGGGCTTGCCCATGCCAGCCGCACCAAGGATGTGATGCATGCCTGCGGCCATGACGGGCATACCGCCATCCTGGTTGCGGCGGCCCGCTATCTGGCCGAGACAAGTGAATTCGATGGCACGGTACGGCTGATTTTTCAGCCCGCCGAAGAGATTGGCGCGGGCGCGAAGAAATTACTGGCCGAGGGGTTGTTCGAGCGCTTTCCCGTCGATGCGGTGTTTGGTCTGCACAATTGGCCGGATGTTCCCGCCGGTCATTTCGGCTTCGTGCCGGGTCCCGCCATGGCCTCCGTCGATCAGGCCCATATCACCGTGGTCGGCAAGGGTGGCCATGGGGCGGAACCGCATCGGGGCGTCGATCCAGTGTTGGCGTCGGCCTCTTTGATCACCGCCCTGCAAAGCATTGTGTCGCGCAATGTCGATCCGCGTGAAATGGCGGTAATTACTGTCGGCTCGATCCATGGCGGTTCGGCGTCCAATGTCATTCCCGAAAGTGTCGATTTGAAGCTGACGGTGCGCACGTTCAGCGAAGATGTCAGGCAACAGCTCAGCGAACGCATCCCGGCACTGGCCCGCGCTCAGGCCGAAAGCTTCGGGGCGAGGGCAGAAGTCGATTATCGCTTCGGTTTTCCGCCCGTTCTCAATCATGCCGATGAAACCGCCTTTGCCCGCCAGGTGGCGGTGCAAACCTTCGGTGATGACAGGGTGATTGCCGATTTCAAACCGCGCACCGCAAGCGAGGACTTTGCTTTTCTGCTGCAGGCGCGGCCCGGCAGCTATCTGTTTGTCGGCAATGGCGACAGCGCTCCGCTGCACAGCGCGTCCTATGACTTCAACGACGAGATCATTCTGCCCGCCGCTCACTATTGGGTGCGGCTGGTGGAGAGCTACCTGTCATCCCCGGTTTCGACCGCCACTCTCTAGAGGATGTGCACCGCCATGACCGATACATTCGTTTACACCTCGCCGCTCGATCCCTTAGCAAAGCCGCTGATCGACGATCTGATCCGTGAATATGACAGCCGCTACGGAACGTTTTTCAGCGCGGAGGGCGCGGTAGAGGAAATCAACCGCTATCCTGCGGAAGCTTTTCAGCCGCCGTTCGGCACTTTCCTGTTGCTGCTGCGCGATGGCCAGCCGATCAGCGGGGGTGCCTTCAAGTTTTATGACGAGACCACCGCCGAGTTCAAACGCATCTGGACCCATCCCAATTATCGGCGCCAGGGGCTTGCACGCATCGTGTTGGCCGAACTGGAAGCCCAGGCAGCGCGGCAGGGCTATGAACGCATCTACCTCACCACCGGTTTTCGCCAGCCGGAGGCGGTCGGGCTCTACCTGAAGAATGGCTATAGCGCCCTGTTCGATCCGGCGGTCGATCCCGAAATCCATCGGACGCTGCCCTTCGAGAAGGACATCCGCCATCTCGCCGTAGGCGATGAAAAGCCGCAGCTTCGCCCGGAGCGCCGTGCGGTTTCCGTATAGTTCTTCTCAACCTTTCAGCCCACCCTCTTCAGAAAGGATGGCGTCATGGCTCTCACTTCGGACTTTCCAGGCATCCGGCATGTGGATGTCGCCAGCGATCAACCCCATGATCTTTCACGGTTGAAGATCGTTCCTGCCCGCTACCCTGCCAGGATCATCGGCACGGTGTTTGCGGCTGTTGTCATCATTGCCGGGCTCTATTCCACCTTCACCAATCCGCGCTGGGGCTGGAGCGTGTTTGCGCAATGGTTCTTTGCGGAGCCGGTTCTGGCCGGGCTGGGCCGGACCCTGTTGCTGACTGTGCTCGCCACCATCAGCGGCTCGGTCCTGGGGACGGCGCTGGCACTGGCCCGGGTATCGCGCTCACCGCTGCTGTCTGGCCTATCCTGGGGCTATATCTGGCTGCTGCGCTCCATCCCGATGATCGTACTGTTGCTGGTGCTCAATAATCTCGGCTATCTCTATGAAACCATTCACATTGCCGTACCCTTTACCGGCCAGGTGCTGGTGGATTACCCGACCGTACAATTGCTGACGCCATTTGCCGCCGCCTTTATCGGGTTGACGCTCAATCAGTCGGCTTTCTTTGCCGAGATCGTTCGCGGCGGCATTCTCTCGGTCGATCAGGGGCAGTTGGAGGCGGCGGCTGCTCTTGGCCTGCCGCGCCGTCGTCAGGCCTTCAGGATTGTGTTGCCCCAGGCGATGCGCACAATCCTACCGACCGGTTTCAATGAGATCATTGGCCTGGCCAAGGCCACCTCCATTGTTTATGTGCTGGCGCTGCCGGAATTGTTCTATACCGTGCAGGTCATCTATCGCCGCAATCTGGAAGTGATTCCGCTGCTGATGGTCGCCACGGCCTGGTATCTGGTGATCATGACGGTGCTTTCGGTCGCCCAGCACTATATCGAGCGGTATTTTTCCAAAGGTGCCCTGCGCAATCCGAAGCCCCTGCCATTCCGAGCGTTCTTCGGGCGCGCGGCATTGACAACATTGCCAGCGGTGACGGCCAATCGCCGGTCTGGCCTGAAGGATCTGACAGCGCTTCGCCAGGGTGGCGTGGTGCGCATCCAGAATGTGTCGAAAAGTTTTGGCCATCTCAAGGTTCTGGATGGTGTCGATCTGACGCTGAAAGCTGGAAGCGTCACGGCAATTCTTGGCCCTTCAGGCTCTGGCAAATCGACGCTTTTGCGCAGCATCAACCATCTGGAGCGTGTCGATCACGGCTTCATCTCGGTCGATGGCGAACTGGTCGGTTATAACAGACGCGGCAATGTGCTTTACGAGTTGAAGGAGAAGGACATCCTGAAACGCCGCGTTGAGATCGGCATGGTGTTCCAGAGCTTTAATCTCTTTCCGCATCTGACGGTGCTTGAAAACCTGATCGAAGCACCGATTGCAGTGCTTGGCCTGCCACGCGACGAGGCCATTCTGCTGGCCCAGGACCTGCTGGCCCGTGTCGGCCTCAGCGACAAGATCCATGCCTATCCCCGGCAATTGTCCGGCGGCCAGCAGCAGCGTGTGGCGATTGCCCGGGCGCTGGCGTTGAAGCCCAAGGTTCTGCTGTTCGACGAGCCGACCTCAGCACTTGACCCTGAATTGGTGGGAGAAGTGCTTGACGTGATCAAGGAACTGGCGCGCACCGGTACGACGCTGGTGATCGTCACGCATGAAATCGGCTTTGCCCGTGAAGTCGCCGATACGGTCGTCTTCATGGAAGGCGGACGTGTGCTGGAAGTCGATACCCCGGAACGGATCTTTAGCCATGCCGCTCACCCGCGCACCCAGGAATTCCTGGCCAAGGTGCTGTGAGCGTTCGCACTGAAACTCAAACTCATCAACCTCATTTCTGACTGGAGAGCAGCATGACATTTCGGAAAATCCTGCCGGGCCTGGCACTGGCGGCATTCACGGCATTTGCGGCAAACAGCGCCTTTGCCGCCGATAAATTCGATCTGAGCCCTGACATATCGAACCGGGTGCGGGCCGAGAAAAATCAGGCGGCGATTGCAGCGATCAAGCCCGGGTTCAAATTCACCACACCAGGCAAATTCACGGTGGCTGTCAGCCCTTTCGATCCGCCGGTCGTCACGTATGCTTCCGATGCCAAAACGATCCTTGGGGCTGACCCGGATCTTGCCCAATTGCTGGCGGATTCGTTGGGATTAGAGCTTGAAATTGTCCCGGTCGCCTGGGCGGATTGGCCGCTCGGCATCGCTTCTGGCAAATATGATGCGGTGATCAGCAACGTCACCGTGACGGAGCAGCGCAAGGAGAAATATGATTTTTCCACCTATCGTCGTGACTTGCTGGGCTTTTACGTCGCGAAGAACAGCCCGATTACCGACATCAAGGAGCCGAAGGATGTCGCGGGCCTGAAGCTGATTACCTCATCCGGCACCAACCAGGAAAAAATCATTCTGGACTGGGATCGCCAGAATGTCGCCGCCGGTCTGAAGCCAATCGAGGTGCAATATTACGAGGATAGCGCCGCGAGCGATCTGGCGCTCCAGTCGGGACGTGCCGATGTGCGGTTCAACACCAATGCCAGCCAGGCCTACGGTTCGCTGATCAAGGGCAACACGCGGCTGGTCGGCAATGTCAATGGCGGCTGGCCGTTGACGGCGGATATCGCCACCGTGACCCGCAAGGATGCGGGACTTGCCGATGCCTTGACCATTGCCACAAACGCTCTGATCAAAGACGGCAAATACGCCGAAGTTTTGAAGCGCTGGAACCTGACGGCGGAAGCCATTCCGGAAAGCCGCACCAACCCGCCTGGCCTGCCGAAGAGCGGTTCGTAACCTGTACAGCTTTGGGGCGGTCATCAGCTCCGCCCCATATTTTTTCAGGAGGTTTCCATGAACCATGCCACGCGGCGGATAAGCCGGGCTCTTGCCGCCTTGATGCTCTTACTGCAAGCGATTTCGCCAGTCTTGGCCGAACCCTTCGATCTGTCGCCGCAGCAGCCGGGCCGCCTGCATGTAGAACGGGATGCAAAGGCCGTAGCCGCTCTTCCGGCGAATTATAAATTCGTCTCCCCTGGAACCTTGACGGTTGCCGTTGCAGTTGGTTCGCCGCCGATTGCGGCCTATGCAACCGACGCCAGCACGGTGGTTGGCTTCGATCCAGATCTTGCCCTTCTGTTGGCGGAAAGCCTTGGTCTGAAGCTGGACCTTGTTTCGGTCGCCTGGGCGGATTGGCCGCTGGGACTAGCGTCTGGCAAATATGATGCGGTTATCTCCAATGTCGGTGTCACCGAGCAGCGCAAACAGAAATTCGACTTCTCCACCTACCGGTACGGGTTGCATGGCTTTTACGTCAAGAACGACAGCCCGATCACAGCGCTGAAAGAGCAGAAGGATGTTGCCGGTTTGCGGATCATCGTCGCCTCCGGCACGATCCAGGAGCGCATTCTTCTGGAATGGGACAAGCAGAACAGGGCAAACGGTTTGAAACCGCTGGAACTGCAATATTACGATGACGAGGCTGCCGCCGATCTGGCACTGCAATCGGGCCGGGCCGATGCCAATTTCGGACCCAATGCCATGCAGGCCTGGCAGGCGGCAACGCTGCACCGCAAGCGGCTGGTAGGCACCGTCAATGCTGGCTGGCCGTTGACAGCAGATGTCGGCGTAACCACCCGCAAGGGCAGCGGTCTGGCGGAACCGATCGCCGTTGCCATCAACGACTTGATTGCTGGCGGGACATATCAGGCAGCATTGTCGCGCTGGGGTCTTTCCCAGGAAGGACTGACGCAATCGCAGGTCAATCCGCCTGGCCTGCCAAGCTATTGAAGCGCCTGCGGCGCTCATTTCTCTCGCGTAAAAGGACCGCTCCATGGCCATTGCGATCAATCATATCGGTTTCCTGATCCCGGGTAATTATCCGGAAAGGGACCCATTGTCCGGTCTGGAAACCACGCTGAACCTGTTTGAATTCGGCGAGCATCTCGGCTTCGACTCGGCCTGGGTGCGCCATCGCCATCTGGAGCCGGGTATTTCCTCTGCGGCGGTTTTCCTGGCTGCCGCCAGTCAGCGGACCCGCCGGATCGAGATTGGTACGGCGGTCATTCCGCTGGGCTATGAAAGTCCTTTTCGGCTGGCGGAAGATCTGGCGCTTGCTGATGTGCTCTCCGCTGGCCGGTTGAATATCGGCGTCAGCGCTGGCCTGCCCGCCCATCTTGAACTGATCGGCAAAAAGGTGTTCGATGGCGATTGGACGACCTATGATTTTTCCCATAACCGTGTTTTGCGATTGATCGACAATCTGCGTAGCGACTATCTTGGCGGCGAAGATACAAGGCTGAAAACGCCGTTCGGTCCGCAGCGCCCCCGGCTGCAACCGCATGCGAAAGGGTTGATCGACCGGATCTGGTATGGCGGCGGTTCCATCGCTTCGGCCAGATGGGCAGGCAGCAACGGTCTCAACCTGCTGATCGGCAATGTCACGTCCGGTGAGGACACCGACAATTTCTATGAGGCGCAGGCCCGGCAACTCAGTCTTTACCGTGCAGCAGGCGGGAGTGCTAGCCGGGTGGCGCTAGGCCGGGTGATCGTGCCGCTCGACAGTGCCGATGCACCGACCCGGCGCAAATATCTCGATTTTGCCGCTGGGCGCCTGGAGCGAACGCTGCACCCGAATGGGGAGCGCCGTACGCTTTTCCCGCGTGATCTGGTTGGCAGTTCCGACGATATTCTCGAATGGCTCCATGCCGACCCGATCCTGAGCGAGGTGACGGAGCTGCGTCTTGAACTGCCTTATGAGTTCGAGCAGGACGAATACCGGCAGATTCTACAGGATTTTGTCACCAAAATTGCGCCGGGACTGGGATGGCAGGCCCGTAATGTAGATGGCACGCAAGCGCTTGGGTCTGCGCTGGATCACAGCCATACGCGGAGCGCACGCCAGACCCATTGAGGAAAAGCCCTTCACCATACGGTAAGAAGGGACATTTCCAATGCCATTCCGTATCACGCATCTCACGGCGTCCCTAAAGCGCGAGCTGTGGTATGTCGATCCGTACAATAAGGCCCGTCGGGTGATTGGACAGCAGGGTAATTTTGCTCTGATGGGCATGTGCTATATCTGCGACAATCGACAGGCCGAGGCCAAAACCGGCGCGTTTGCTGCGGGAAGCATCTCCTTTGAAAAACGGTTCGAAAACTTTTTCTCTGAGATCTTTGGGAATGCCTGGTCCGTCATCGATCACCAAGATCGAAAAAACCGTTCCACTGACCTGTAGTTTGACGAGGATGGTCTTTCCAAACTTGGTTGCATTGTCGCAAAGGTTGGTGACTGCCCGCATGATTGAGAGCGGTCGGCAGTTGGCGATCAGCTTGTTCGGCCCCTGATATTCGACATCGAAGCCTATGTCTGAAAAGTCACTGCAAACGGTTTGCAGGATGCTCGCAACATCAACGCGTTCAATGCCCTCGGTTGCAAAATCGTCCCGGAGATAGTTCAGGCTTTCGGTCAGAAGATCATCGATATGATCGATATCCGTCAGCAGGGCTTCCCGCAAGGCACCGGCCTCCATGCGCTCCGAGCGCAATCTGAGCCGCGTCAAGGGAGTGCGAACATCATGGCTAATCCCCCTCAGCATTCGGGTCCGGCCATCCACCATGATGCGAATACGGTTTCGCATGCCGTTTAGCGCGCGGGCAAGCGACACGATCTCGACTGTGCCACGTTCCTCGAAGATCTGGGAGCTATTGTTGATATCCGATTTTATTGCAGCCTCGGATATTCTCTTGATCGGTTCGGTTACCGCCCTGATCGCAAAGGCAAAGAAAAAAGCGATCAAGACGACCACGGCGATAAAGTAATATGTCGTTTGACTGAGAAACGAAGTCGTCAGAATCGTATCGGGAAGACCGAAAAATACAAGCATTGTCCGGTCATCCACTTTCTCGGCAAACACACGACGGCCATCCAAAAAAGCGCGCCAGCCGCCAAGGGGCGGCTCTCCATCAGGCGGAAACAGAAAATCGACCAATGTCTCGGCAAAGCCCTGGAACTCCGGGGAGGTCTTGAACTTGTCAGCCAGCGATATCGGTTGAAGCGAGACCTCCAAGCCTGCGCGTTGCGCATTGGTTAGAATGGAGGTGCGTTCTTCAGGAGAGGCCTGTGCCAAAAGAAGGGCGAGGGTCCTGACCTGTGTGGCGGTGCTTTCCAGATTGGGAATGGCGTAATCATTCTGCGCAACATTTTCCAATGCCCTGCCGGTCGCGATGACGGTGACCAATGCCAAGAGAATGATAACGGTGATTTGGCCACGAAGGGTTCTTGGTACCGCACGGAGATTCCTAAACATGAACCTCTTCCACAGTGGCAGTGAAGACATAACCACCCAAGCGAACGGTTTTCAAAAGCGCTGGATCACGCGGGTCTTTTTCGATCTTCTGTCGCAAGCGACTGATATGGACATCAATGCTGCGTTCGATCGGGCCTGCCAGGCCCGCATGGGTCGCGCTCAGCAACTGCTCCCTGGTCAGCACCCGTCCAGGATTTTGGCAGAAGGCCAGCAGCAGATCGAATTCATGGGTCGTCATCGCAACGCGCGCATGGCTTGGATCATGAAGCTGCCGCCGAGCCGGATCGACCTGCCATCCATCGAAGCGGAAAAAGCTTTTCCGTAAACTGTCTGGCCGCTGGGAGGTCACTCTGGAGCGTCTGAGAAGACCTTTGATCCGTGCCGTCAGCTCCCGGAGGACGAAAGGCTTTGTGACATAGTCGTCAGCGCCGATTTCCAGGCCGACGACACGGTCGATATCGCTGCTCACCGAGGTCAACATCAGGATGGGAATATCGCCGCTGCCTCGCAGCCGCCGGCAGATGCTGAACCCGTCCTCTCCAGGCAGCATCACATCGAGGACGACGAGATCAAATTCCAGTGCGCGCATCTTGGCGTCCATGGCTGCGCCATCGGAGGCGACCTCGACGAGCATTCCTTGCTCGTTGAGGCTATCGCGGACCATGCCGGCAATCTGCTCGTCATCTTCTACAATCAGGATCTTGGGCGCTTCCGACATCGCTTATCCATTGTCGCTTGTAAAAAGGGTCGCTTCCCCTTCAAGACATTCTCTTACCATAATCATTTCCGGCTTCGGACGTCTTATATATTAAGATTTGTTGGGCTCGACCGGACCTGACGGCAGACCTTTAACAAAACTTAACAGAATGAAACACCCAACCGATCATCCATGTGGGAGAGAACGGCAGTCAATCTGCTGCCTCTTTTATCGGAGGCACGCCAGCAAACACTGGAGTGCTCATGCTGAGACGAATGATCCTATGTACCACAGGCGTTCTTGCCGTGTTTCTAACCGCCTGTTCGGATGAAGCCAGCACGCCAAAGACACCTCGCGCCATTAAAGGGGTCACAGTCAAATCGGAACTTATCGGGGAAGTCTTTCGCCAGACCGGCGAGATCCGTCCACGTTATGAGACGCCGATGAGCTTCAGGATCGATGGACTGGTGGCTTTTCGCGTCGAGATGGGATCCTCCGTGAAAAAGGGCGATGTGCTTGCAACGGTAGAAAAGACGCCGGCCGTGATCAATGTGGCGTCCGCATCCGCGCAAGTCGATGCGGCAAAGTCGGATCTGGCGCTGGCGGATGTGACCGCAGCCCGTAATTGGGAACTTATTGCCAAGAATGCGGTGTCGCGCGCCCAGGTCCAGCAGAGCGATGCCAATCTGCAAGCGGCGAAGTCAAAGCTTGAAGTCGCCAATGCGACTTTGGCGAGCGCGCAACAGAACCTCTCCTATACGGATCTGAAAGCAGGACGAGACGGGGTCGTTTCAGGCGTCTCCATCAATGTGGGTCAGGTCGTGACCACGGGGCAAACGGTCCTGACCCTCAATTCCGATACTGAACTTGATGCTGTCTTCGACGTGCCGGAACAGATGTTGATCGAAAATCTGAACGATAGCGACGTGGAGGTCAGTCTCCTGTCTAATCCGACCCTTACCGCCAAAGGAAAGGTTCGTGAAGTCACGCCTTCCGCCGACACGGCGACGCGGACCTACCGGGTCAAAGTCACGCTGGATGGCGCGTTGGGCGGCGCGCCTCTGGGCGCCGCGGTTGCCGGCAAAGTAACCCTTTCGCCAAAGCGTCTTTTCAAGGTCCCGGCATCTGCACTGACCAGCCGGGGGCAGGACCAGGCGGTTTTCGTCTACCTGCCGGAAACCGGGGCACTCCAGGCTCGCCTGGTCAAGATCGAACGATATGGCGAAAACAACATGCTCATTTCAGAAGGACTGGCCGATGGCGACATCGTCGCCACGGCCGGGGTCAGCAAATTGCGCGATGGCGAGGCGGTTACTGTTGAGAAGGGGGCGCAATCGTGAGCGAACAATCCCCCCAGTCGCATGCCCGGTTCAATTTATCGAAATGGGCTCTTGGCCATCAGTCGTTTGTTATCTTCCTGATGTTTGCCGCGATCATCAGTGGCATTCTGAGCTATCAAAAGCTCTCGCGCAACGAAGATCCACCTTTCACGATTAAAACGATGGTCGTCGGGGCGCGTTGGCCGGGCGCCAGTGCCGCAGACACTGTGAACCTGTTGACCAACAAACTTGAAAAGAAGCTCTCCGAGACGCCACATCTCGATTATACCCAAAGCTATACGAGGCCCGGCCAGTCGGTCATCATGGTGAACCTGCGTGATGACACGCCGCCCGCTGAAGTCGATGGTATCTGGTACACGGTTCGCAAGAAGATTTCGGATATCACCTCGACATTGCCCGAAGGGGTTGAGGGGCCATTCTTCGACGATGAATTCGGTGACACCTATGGTAGCATTTATGCTTTCCGCGCAGAGGGGATCAGCCAACGTGAACTGCGCGACCGCGTGGAGGCAGTCCGTGGGGAAATCCTGTCCTTGCCAGATATCGGCAAGGCCAACATTCTCGGTGCCCAGGACGAGCAGATCGTCATCGAGTTCTCGCAGAGCAAGCTGGCCAGTCTGGGTATCGATCCGTCTGCCGCAATCGAAGCCATCAGAGCCCAGAATTCCGTCAATCCGATTGGAACCGTCCAGACCAGTGAAGAAAAGATCTCGGTTCGCGTCACCGGAGCCTTTGCCTCCGAAGACAGCCTGAAAGACATCACGTTAAAGCTTGGCAGCCGATATTTCCGGCTCGACTCTATCGCGACGATCTCCCGCTCGATCACAGATCCGCCCGCCGCCTCGGTGCGCGTAAACGGAAAGGAGGTCATCGCTCTGGCCGTTTCGATGGCAAAGGATGGAAACCTTCTCTCTTTCGGCGAGGCACTGAAAGATCGCATGCACGCGATTGCCTCCAAGCTTCCCTACGGGATCGAGATGATCCAGGTCGCTGATCAGTCGACGGTCGTGAAGGATGCCGTCAACGGTTTCATGAAAGTTCTGATAGAGGCGATCATCATCGTGCTGGCCGTTTCTTTTCTATCCTTGGGAGTGCGGGCCGGGTTGGTTATCACGGCCTCCATTCCCATCGTTCTTGCCCTGACATTCCTGGGTATGGAGCTGACCGGCGTTGGACTTCAGCGAATTTCGCTGGGCGCATTGATCATCGCATTGGGCCTGCTGGTCGATGATGCGATGATCACCGTCGAAAGCATGGTCTCCTGCCTTGAAAAGGGCAAGTCGCGTCTGGTTGCGGCAACCCATGCCTATGAGACCACTGCCTTTCCGATGCTGACTGGCACATTGGTGATGATTGCCGGCTTCATTCCGGTGGGTTTTGCCGCCTCAAGTGCTGGAGAATATACCCTCTCCCTGTTCATGGTGATCCTGATTGCGCTGTCGGCCTCCTGGATCGTTGCGGTGCTGTTTTCGCCGATCCTGGGCACCTGGATACTGCCCCGCAGCCTTGCGCATACCCATAAGAAGACGGGTATCATCATGGCCACCTATCGCAAAATACTGGGCTGGAACCTCAAGCATCGGTGGCTGACGATCCTGCTTGCGATTGCCGCTTTTGCCCTGTCCCTTGCTGGGCTTGGGCAATTGAAACAGCAATTCTTCCCGGCTTCCGACAGACCGGAACTGTTGGTCAGTCTCACGCTTGCGCAAAATGCATCGCGGGCCGCAACAGACATTCGTGCGCGCGAATTGGAAGCGATTTTGCGGACCGACCGCGACATCGATCATTTCATCACCTATGTTGGTTCAGGCTCTATTCGCTTTTATTTGCCGATGGACCTGCAACTCGACAACGACAATGTGACGGAAACCGTCGTCGTCGCCAAAAGCGTCGAAAAACGGGAGGCCGTCCGCCGCAAGATCGAAGCTGTGCTCAATGAGCGTTTTTCGGATCTCGTCACGCGCGTGTCGCCTCTTGAACTCGGTCCTCCCGTCGGATGGCCGCTGAAGTTTCGGGTTTCGGGGCCGGATTATCAGCAGGTCCGTGCCCTGTCGGCAAAAGTCGCTGCGATCATCGGTCAAAATCCAGATACCCGTGACGTCAATCTCACGGCGGGCGAACCGCAGAAAAGCGTGACGATCAAGGTGAACCAGATCGAAGCGCGTGCCTTAGGCATGAGTTCGGAATCCATCGCCAGTGAGATCGCGGCGGTCTTCTCGGGGTCGAAAGTCACCACGGTTCGCGACAAAGACAAACTCGTTGATGTCATGGTCAAAGGGGTTGAGGCTGACCGTAACTCGGTCTCGACCATCGGCAATCTGGAACTGCGCACCGGCGATGGAAACTATGTGCCGCTTCGGCAAGTCGCTTCGGTCGCCTATGGGATGGAAGACCCGATCATCTGGCGCCAGCAAGGAAAGCCGATGATTATTGTTCAGGCTGACGTTCAAAAGAATGCACTGGCCGCCACAGTCGCCATGCAGGCCGATGCCCAGCTCAATGCTCTGCGCTCAGAGCTTCCCATGGGGTACTCCATCATTGCAGGCGGCATTACGGAAGAATCCGAGAAAGGCAATTCGTCAATCTACGCCGTTATTCCTGTGATGCTGTTTGCCATTGCAGTTCTGTTGATGGTCCAGATGCAGAGCTTTTCCAGAATGGCCTTGGCTGTGTTCATGGCGCCTTTTGGTCTCATTGGCGTGGTTGCAGCTATGTGGCCGACCGGCACGCCCATGGGCTTTGTTGCGCAACTCGGTGTCATCGCCTTGTCCGGGATGATCATTCGCAACGCCGTTATCCTCATTCAGGAGATTGACCAGAACGTCGCGCTTGGCCAATCGCCAAAAGACGCCATCATCGCGGCCTCGATCCATCGCGCCCGTCCGATTGTTCTGACCGCCTGTGCCGCAATTCTCGGCATGATCCCGATTGCAGCCGAGATTTTCTGGGGCCCCATGGCCTTTGCGATCATTGGCGGGCTTGCGGTGGCAACCATGCTGACCCTGACGCTGCTGCCTTGTGCGATGTCGTTGTTGCTGAATGCCGAACAAAAGTCGCGATCGAAAACTGATCCGGACGGCAAAGCGGAGGTTCAACCGTGAAGACGATCGCTCGACATCTGCCGGAAACGCAATTTCGAAAAACCATCCATTCCCCTGCTATCCATTCCATGAAAGTCACGAAAATGCAGACATACCTTGCCGATAGCAAAGCTCCCAACTCACCTATTTGCCATGGTCATTCAGCAAAGGGGACGGTGGCAGGTCTCCTTCTTGTGCTGGCATTGGCTGGATGTAGCTCCGTTCCGCTCACTCAGTCCGGTACGCTGTCGTCCTATAAAGGCTTGGGGCCTGTTGAAGGTCGCTTCAGCAAATCGCGCAGTTTCGCGGATACCCCGGCTATAGTGGCGGCGCAAACGGTTTCCATTGCTCCCACACGGTTGTCGCCGCTGGCCTCTTCGAGGCTCCATGACGCCGGGAATGACAGGCTGGTCTCCAATGCTCTGGATCGCGCAATGTGTATCGATCTCAGTGATAAATACCGGGTTGTTGGTCCCGGAGAGGCGGCTGATCTCACTGTTCACGCTGTAATAACCGACATAGTCCCGACCAGCAAAGCCGTGGCGGGCCTGTCGACCGCAGTCACACTGGGAACCTCCTTTGTTCTTCCCGTGGGTGTCCCGCGTCTGCCGATCGGACTAGGAGGCCTGGCTGTCGAGGCGGAAGCGGTTGATGCAAAAGGGGAACAACGAGCGGCCATCGTCTGGTCCCGCGGTGCAAATTCCATCACCAATACTGCGCGTGTTTCAGAAGTCGGTGACGCCTATGGCCTTGCATCTTCATTTGCCAGCCAGTTCTCAGAGATACTCGTAAAAGGCCGCAAGCCCTCTGGTTTGGACCTTTCCTTGCCCTCAGGCCAAAAAATGAAATCGCAGCTGGGTGGAAAGCCTAAAAATGCGGCGTGTGAGGTGTTTGGGCGGGCGCCGGGTCTCGGTGGTGTTCTGTCTGGTGTCGTTGGTGCTCCACCGTCCTGGACAGATCATCCAACCAAGTGATGTCTGCTTTTGGTTGAGTGAACCAGATGGGCGCCATTGTCGATTGTTTCGGCCAGTAGGCGGTGCCGCAAGCGCCGCCTACTGGCCCCGATAGTCGCGAGGAGCCACTCCGAAATGGTGCTTGAAGGTTTTACTGAAGTGTGAAAGGTCGTTGAATCCCCACCGGAACGCTATCTCACTGATCGAAATTGCGGCCTCGGCACGGAGATCGTCGGCACATCGCTCCAAACGCCGCTTGAGCAGCAGGCGGCTGAAGGTCTCGCCGCTTTCCTCAAGAAGACGGTGGACGTAGCGGACCGATATTTTGAAGTGCTGTGCCGCTTTGGCGGGGGTCAGTGTGGGGTCTGCGGCATGCGCGCCGATAAACTGAATAACCGACCGTGAAAGTTGCGACCTGAGTGTCCCACGGGCGCGGTCTTCTTCGGTCGTGGACACGCCTGCCGCCATGGCGACGAGATCGACGATGTGATTTGCAATCGGTGTCGAGGCAGTCCCGATGTGTTCCGCATTCTGCGCGACGGATTTCATATAGTCGATGGCAACAGACGCTATGGGATGCGCATTGGTAAAGCGGATTGCCGTTTGCTTGTCTGCCTGTTTCAGCAATGGTTTCAGCATGGCTCGCGGGATGCGGAAGGAATATTGGGTCCAGTCATCGCTACAGTAATCGTTGAGATAAGGCTCGGTTGAATCCACAAGCGAAAAATCACCCGGCTCCAGCAGCGCTTCCCGCGATCCTTGCATCATCCGGCACTGTCCCTTTACCTGAAGATTGAGAAAGTAGACTTCGTGCGGCATACGGCTGATATCCAGACGTCTGCGGTGTATCTTCTGCCGGCTTGACGAAATGGTTGTCACGTTGATGCAATCGAGCAGATTAGCCCGAACCTCTCCCTTGAAGCGCTGCTCGCCCTCAAGAATGGGATTGAGGGCAATATAGGCTTCGCACAGAACCTCCCGCCAATAGGGAAAGCGGTCCCGCTCCGGCATTTCGTTCGCGTTCCAGACTGCCATGTCATCGCCTCCGGGGCATTATTCCCGAATTTAAGGCAATTATCATGCCAATCAGCTCGTGGAGCACTCACGAGAGGCGATGGTGAATTTTGGGAACGCGCAGGCAAATGGCAGTGCTGCGAATTCTAAAGGCTGACGGCTTCTCTGCACGGTCAGCATAGTCGGTGTTCACTGTCAGCCAAGACGCAACGCGACCTGTCTCATAGTCTTTGTCCTGGGAGGAGCAACAAAGATCAACAGGAGCAGCAGACATGCGCAAACGGCTTATATTCAATTGCTTCACGATGAATGTTCCCTCGCATATCTACCACGGGACATGGCGGCATCCGAAAAATCAGCTCGCCAGCTTCAATGAGTTCGAGACCTGGTCAAAGCTGGCAACAAAACTGGAAGAGGGGCGGTTCGACGCGATGTTCTTTGCGGACATTCTCGGCATCGATCCGGCCTATGATGGCAAGTGGGATGCTTATTTCGAGCAAGGCCTCCATATGCCTTGCAACGATACCTTCACCTTGTGCGCGGCCCTTGCAGGCGTCACGAAAAACCTTGGTCTCGTTTTCACCAGTTCGATCCTGTCCGAGCATCCTTTCGCGTTTGCAAAAAAGGCCTCGACCCTCGACCATATAAGCGGTGGCCGCATCGGCTGGAACATTGTCACAAGCGTGACGGACAATGCCGCCCGCAATTTCGGCTATGACAAGATCGTTCCGCATGACCAGCGCTATGACTGGGCGGACGAATATATGTCCGTTCTCTACAAGCTCTGGGAAGGGTCCTGGGAGGACGGCGCGATGCTCGCGGACCGTGAAAGCGGTGTGTTCAGCGATCATACCAAAGTGCACCGCATCAATCATGTCGGAGACCGTTACAAGGTTCAGGGGCCGCATCTGGTCAGCCCCTCTCCGCAACGGACGCCGATGCTCTACCAAGCCGGTGCCTCAAAGCGTGGCAGCCAGTTCGCGGCGCAGCACGCAGAAGGAACTTTCGTTCTCTATCCGAATGTCGACGGTGCCCGGATCGGGATTGCTGGCACCAAGGCGGTGGCGGCGCAGGTGGGACGCGGTGCCGAAGACCTGAAGTTCATTCAGGGCCTGTCCTTCGTCGTCGGCAGCACGATGGAAGAGGCGGAGCGGAAGGCTGCGGAGATCGACGAATGGGTCAGCTATGAAGGCCTTGCCGCGCATGTCAGCCGCGACATGGGTGTCGATCTCTCCAATCTCGACCCGGACAAGCCGGTCGATGAGTCCGGTCTCGATGGCCTGCAAGGTTACGCACGCATGATCGAGATGGGCAAGCCCAATGGCGAGAAGGCCACTGTCAAGGAGGTCGCAAACGCGCTTTCCTACAATTGCCGTATTGTCGGCACGCCGGAAAGTATCGCTGATGAATTGGCGCTTTGGCAGGATGCGGGCATTGATGGCATCAACATGATCTGCCAATTGCACCCCGACACCTATATCGACTTCATAGATCACGTCACGCCGGTCTTGCAGGATCGTGGCCTTGCCCAGCGAGACTATGCCGAAGGCCCTTTGCGGCAAAAACTGTTCGGTCACGGCCCGCGTCTTCCAGATAACCATCCCGGGGCGGCACATCGCGGTGCGTTTTCCCAATCCACCCAGGCTGCTGCTGAATAATTTCGCAGGGGAGCCTGCCGACGCTGCGCTCCCCGCCTATCAACTCTGGAGGGACGGAATGTCTGAGATAATCCATATAGGGGCTGCGGATGACGTGCAGTTCAAGGACGCAATGGCGATGATGGCCGCAGCCGTGAAAGTGGTGACAACCGATGGTCCCGCCGGGCGGGCGGGCCTGACCGTAACCGCTGCCTGCTCGGTGTGCCAGGAGCCGCCGCGACTGCTGGTCTGCGTGAACGGAACCGCTTCGGCGCATCCGTTCTTGCAGCAGAATGGCAGGCTAACGCTGAACATCCTTGCCACCGACCAGCAGGATGTCGCGATGGCCTTTGGCGGCAAGGTTGCGCAGGAAAAGCGGTTTGATCTTGGTGAGTGGACTGAGGACGACCTTGGGCAGCCATCGCTTCAAGGTGCATGCGCGCGCTTCACCTGTTCTGTGCATGAAACAATGCAGTCAGGCACGCATACGATCTTCATCTGCAATGTCCATGTCGCATCCGGTGACAAGGACAAGCTGCCGCTGATCTATTTCGACCGCAACATGATGCCCCTGGCGAAAGTAGCGTGAACCGCATGGTCGCTTCTTAAGTCAAGGCATTGAAGATACTAATGCGTTGCCGCCTTGAAGAGAGAAAATACCTCAGCCGCATCAGTGGCTTGATGGATTTTTAAAGGAATGCCAAGGGTCATTTTTAATGACCCTTGGCATTGTGAAACAAGCCCTGCGGCTGGGTTAGCCCGGTTGAGCAAGATATGGCCTACGAGGTTGCCGTTGTCGCCCGGTTGGGCCCTGTGTCTGCCGAGGGCTGGTGGAGTACCCATGGTTTCGGGTATCTCGGCAGCATGGCTGCGAGAATGACCGCGACCAGGGCGATTGCAGTTAGCATCAGCAGTGGACCGACGTAGCTGCCCGAACTTGTCTTGACCACACTGACGAGGAATGGGGCCAATGCCAGAGCCGGAGAGGTGATTGCGAGGCTGAGACCCTGCAGGGCGGCGAAGGATTTCAGTCCGAAATACCTGGCGATCAGTGTCGGACCGAGAGTGGATTCTGCGCCGGTTGCGAAGCCGAGAAGCGCCATGGAAAGGTAGAGAAGCGCAGGATTGCCGCTATTGACGAGGGCAAGTGCCAGACCGATCGGCACTGTCGCCAGGAGAACCGCGACCACCCATGGATGGTTTGCCCGATCCAGAACTGCTCCGGCGGCGAGCAGCCCGATAACCGACGTACTGAAGCACAAAGACAGCGCGAGAGACACGGTCGCCGGATCGATGCCGGTCTGGCCATAGAAGTCCACTGCGTTCTGGCGCATGGCAATCGGCCCGGCGGCGGCAAATGCGATGAACAGCGTGATCGAGATCCAGGCGCGTGTCGGAATTGCCTCCTTGAACGGGACGCCGGGCAGATTGACATCCACGGTCTTCGGCACTTCCGCAGCCGTGCTCACCTTCGGTTCGGAGATAAGCCAAAAGGCAGCGGGGATACCGATGACGGCGATCGCGACTGCGATCACATAATAGGCGCCGTTCCAGCCGAGCCCGGCATATATGCCGGGGTCGATGGCTGCAACCATCGCTGCGGATTTGGATGGGGCTTCAGTGCCCATGCCCGGCATCATTGGTAGTGACACCGGCGCATTGCCGTTTACGAGCCACTGGAACAGGGGAGAAAAGATGGCGCTGAACAGGCTGGATGCGACCCCGATAAGACCGAAACCGACGCCCCGATGCTTGGGGAACCACTCGGAAATCACCTTGAATGCTATACCCAAACTGGACCCGAATCCAAAAATCGACGCGAGAACGAGAAGTATTCCCATCAGCCAGAGCTTGCCGGCAGCAAGTGGTATGATCGCCGTGACAAGTGCATAGAGGACGATACCGGGAAGAGCGACACGTCGGGCACCCAACCGATCGACCCATTGTCCGGCGAAAGGCAGGACGAGCGGACCGATAATCAGCGGCAAAGCGACAAACATCAGCATAGCTTCCGGCAGCGGCGTCCCGGTTTTCATCGCGAATGCGGGCACCACGAACGGAGTGAGTGCCGAGAGGCCAGCCGGCCCCATGGCCACAAGAAGAAGACTGCCGACAAGTGCGGCCTTTGCTCGGCTGGGGGCCTTTACGAAGTCGGCGATATACTGTTTCCAGCTGACTTTCGGCGGAGCGCCATCGCGCGCCGGCATTGTTCCACTTGAATAGGGCGTAGTGGGAATCCCCTTCGCCATAGATAGATCCGTTTGAGACATCGGAACTCCTTGAACTCAGTGAAGGCGGACGCCGACGGTGATGACCGCGCTATCCGAAATTGATGATGGCGACCGGTAGGGAGGCTTAACCTCGCGCCGGTGTCATACCTGGTGGGGGCGCCATACCTGGTGGTGGGGCCATGCCTGCTGGAGGTGTCATGCCCGGAGGAGGCATATGCGATGGACCCTTACCAGCAGGAGGTGAGCCCGGAGGAGGTGAACTCAGGGCGGCAATCATCGGGAAAGGTTCGAGACCGAACATGTCGCGTCCGTTGATTTCTGCCATTGGATCGATCCGGAACGCACCATGCGTCGCCAGCACATGGATATCGCGCAAGGCGCGTTGCAACGGATTGCTGAGGACGACAGCCGAAGACCCAAGTGCGAGTAGGAGCCCGTCGACCACGCGCAGGCATTCGTGGATCTGGTGGACGAGGTCCATGGTGATCTCGGGTTCGTTCCAGGGGAAGAAGTCTTCGCCTGCAATCGCACGCCGGTCGATTTCGTCGGCGTGGCGCCAGAGCACGGCGTTCGCCCCATTGATGACGGCCCGCGCTTTACCGGCAACCATTTGGATCGAGGCCATTTCTGACATCGTCTTATAGGGAAGGTTGAAGGGCGGTCGCTTCTTTGCCTGTTCGAGGAAAGAGTCGAGGGCGCCTTGCGCGATACCGACTGCAAGGGCCGCAAAGGTGCATGTCATGGCGACCATGCCGCCAATCGGGCTGTGCTTGAAGGCTAGCCCGGAATATTTTCCCTTCAATGAGTCCATGACCCGCGGCAGGTCATTGGTGTGTACGACGCGGTAGTCGGGAACAAAAATCTCCTGGTCGGCTCGGACGCTGTTTGAATTTGTCGCTTGCAGGCCCATGACATGCCAGTCATCGACGATTTCATATTGGTCGCGTGACAGGATACCCATGGCGCGCAGCCGTGCGCCGCTTGCCGGGTCGTCATATTCGAAACCGACTGCTCCCCAGGCAGCATGTTTGCAACCACTGCCGAAGGACCATTTGCCCTTCACCATGTAGCCTCCGTCGACCTTGCGGCCATCGCCAACCTTTGGCGCGAAGACGGTGGCACCAAACATGATTGGCCCAACCCAGTCTTGGATGCTGGCGAAGACTTCGTCGCGGGCCTTTGGATCGAAGCCCAGAGCGTTTCTGGCTGCGCTCGAGACGATGACCAGCCAACCGGCGGAAGCATCGCCCTGGCCGAGCGCTTTGACGATTTCCGCAGCATCGCGTGCGCCCAGTGCATAGCCTCCAAGCTCGACCGGGATGGTGATCTTGAAGGCACCGGAGCGATCGACGGCCGCTAGCGTCGCTGGCGCAAGCGCGCCGAGCTGTTCGCTCTCAGCCGCATGTTTGCGCAACAGCGGCAGCATATCGAGGATGTCGTCGCGTATCCGACGCCCAACGTCGCTGAGATACGGCGAGTCCGGAAATTTCGGCTGGTGAGGAGGGCCGCCTGCCTGCGGTGGAAACTCCGGAGGAAGACCCCCTACAGGTGGTTTGTTTTGCAAGGTCATCGGTTGCTCCACGTTACGAGTGTCTGTCAAGTTCATATTGAACCGAACAAACTCTCGGTTCTCTTGTTTTCGTTTGTCTTTTCGGAAAAATCAGGTTTCACTTTTCCTAAGGCAAACGCTCATCGGCGATGTCTGCGACCCCCGGCACAAGGCGTCCTTAGATCCGGGCTGCGATCGGTTTCGACATTCTCAATTCCCCATCGGGTTTTGACCGGGGACGACCTTGCGGAAGGTGCTCCAATGTTCCGCGATCTTGCCGTTGTGGACCCGGAAGACAGTCAGGATGTTCCACTCGTAAACCGCACCCGGCACGACCGGATCCGGCGCGAGTTCGCGCATCATGAGGCAACCGACCTCTCCGTCGAGAATGACGCTCACCACGGGCGGCGGAGTCGAGCCGGCTATCGGCACCAGTCGGAACTGCTCAATGAGTTTTTCACGGCCATGGCCAAATGCATTCGGGTCGTGCTGGATGTAGTCCTCGGCGATGTACTTCGTCATCACCTCAACGACCCGCTCTTTCACGACATTGTCGCGGACGATCCGGGAAAGATCGGCTTCAAACTCGATCAGCAAGCGCTTGATCGCTGTGCGCTCTGGCGATGGATCCGCCGCGACCGCGGCTTTGAACTCTTCGTTGTCAAGCCAGTTCGTGTAGATAGCAGGATCGCTGATCTCAGCGATGCCGTTGACAATTGTGAATCCGCTCACTGTCTTGGGTCCTTTATTTCTGGTATTGTAAGGCGCTAAAGCGCAATGACGACATCTAAGTCGGCGCACAAATCCGCTCACCTTGACACGGCGTCGGCATAGTGGGTCATGATTTGTCCTAGGCTTTTCGCGGACGTCGCGATTCAATCCGGTCAATTATATTGACTGGCATTTCAGCTGAAGGGCATCGCCGGACAACGCACGGCTTACCAAGCATAGGGCGCATATTGCGCGACTGTGTGGACATTTGAACTCCTCCTTTGATTGATCGCACCCAAAGGCGCTTTTTAGATCAATCCCTCCGAAACTGATCTAAACGGTACAGTACAGAAATGTCAAGCGCTTTTTGCCGGCGTTGGCCCTCGTGAAAACAGCGCCGTGCCGAGCGTTTACTGGTGAGGCTATGGGCGCGCCGACATAGACATTGTCCACCTTTTGGTGTTCGTCAGTTTGCTGTCAAAACACAGAAGGGTCGACCTATTCCAGATCTTATAGCTGTTCGAATTGGCTGAACCGGCCACGAATAAGACGCCGATAATCATCAATGATCACGGCGCCTTTTTCTTCACTCTCATGCAAAGCCAAACGAATTGCAGCGCTGGCGAGCTGGAACAGCAAATAGACGGCGCGCGCATATTCCTGCCTGCAACTTTCCGCCAGAAATCCCTGTGTGCTCCGACTGAACTGATCGGCTTGCTTATGGGTTTCCTCGATATCGAGATCATGAAGCGCTTTGTCGGCATGAATGGCATCCAGCAGGTCCTGCACGGCTGGATCGCCCCGAAGGCGGTTATAGTAAAAATCAACGATCATTTCGGCAGCATCCCCAATACCAGACGCATCCTTGATGTCCTGAAGAGCCGTATCGATGACTTCGCGCGTTCCCTTTGAATATCGCTCGAAAAGCGTAGCGATGACTGCGGTTCTGTTTGGAAAGTAATGATAGACCGTCGCCAGAGACATGTCGCTTGCAGTGGCAATGCCGCGCATGGTGACAGCAGCGCTGCCTTTTTCACCAATGAGCTGCATTGCTGCCGAAAGGATATCGTCAATACGGTCTCTGCTGCGCTCCTGGCGGGGCTGCCTCCGCAATGCCTTTTGGTCGCTCGTCATAGCGTGCTCCGCTTTCGAGTTGACAAATTTGTGACATACGCCAAAGTAAAAATTGACACAGTGTCAGCTTTTCTCAATTACCATAATAAATGGCATGCCGATGCATAGCGAGAAAGCGAAAATGATTGGAGTTGCATGACTATGGCCTCAAGGCTTGCCTGTCGGCGTGGCCAAAGAGGACTCTTATAAACAGGGGAGGTTACGATGATTCCAGGCGACAATCTGTCTTGGAGTAATTGGTCGGGCAGCGTGGAGACCAAACTGAAAGCAATTCTTCGTCCCAGGACCAAGGAGGAGCTACAGGATGTGATCCGCTCGGCGCCGGGACCGCTAAGGCTCGTTGGCTCGGGCCATTCATTTACGCCGCTTGTCTCGACCCCTGGAACAATTGTCGATCTATCGGCTCTATCCGGCTTGATCGATCATGACAGTGACGCTCTGACAGCAACGATTGGAGCAGGGACGAAGCTTGGCAGTCTCACAGAATTGCTCGCCGGGATCGGTCAAGCACTGCCCAACATGGGCGATATCGACAAGCAGTCTGTCGCTGGCGCCCTCGGTACGGCAACGCATGGCTCGGGCCTTGGCCTGGGGGCTTATCACACCCTGCTGAAAGGCATGCAGTTCATCGATGGTCGCGGCACGCACCGGGAATTTACAGCCGGACGTGATGACGAGATGATCCATGCGACCGGCGTGACGCTTGGTAGTTTCGGAGCCTTGACTGCCGTTACCTTTCAGAATGTCCCGGCTTATAATCTACGCCGCAAGCGGACAATGCTGTCGATTGGTAATACGCTTGAAAACTTCGAAACCCTGATGTCAGCCCATCGATCGGCGGAGATTTTCTTTGTTCCCTTTGCCAATCATGCGCTTTTTCAGACACTGGATATCACTGACGAAACGGGTGATTTTCAAGTGACCTCGGAGGACGAAGACGGTCTTGCGACGCTGAAGAAACTCAGAACCTTTCTGCGGTGGTTTCCCGGCTTGCGGCGCAAATTGATCGGCAATGCCATGGCGAAGCTGTCTGACGAGGAAGCCGTGGGTGAATGGATGAAGGTCTATGTCACCGACCGCCAGACCAAGTTCAATGAAATGGAATATCATCTGCCGTTTGAAGAGGGAGCCGGAGCTCTGGCGGAGATCATCGAACTGATTGAGAAGCGCTTTCCGGAAATCTACTTTCCCATTGAAGTCCGCAGTGTCAAAGGGGACGAATTCTGGCTCAGTCCCTTCTACAAGCGTGACACGTGTTCCATAGCCATTCATCACGGCATCGGTGAAAATCCGGCAGCGTTCTTCCTTGCTGCGGAGGCTGTGTTCCGCAAGCGGGGTGGGCGACCGCATTGGGGTAAATTGCATAACCTCAGGGCTGCCGATCTGGTCGGCATCTATCCGCGATTTAAGGATGCAATGGAGATCAGATCAGAAATAGATCCCGAAAATCGCTTTATCTCGCCTTACATGGCGACGCTGCTTGGGGTTCGATAATGGTTGATGCCGATTATTTTCGGATGCTCTCCGAAGCGCTTTCTCAAGCCGAATTGTTTCGTCCTGTGCTTGTTGTCGACCGAGATCGGCTCGATGCAAATATTGCCACGATTGCGGGCGGTCTCGCGCCGGGTCTTGGCTTACGGGTCGTTGATAAATCTCTGTCATCAATCCCATTGCTCGAGCGCATTCTGACACAAGCCGGAACGATGAGCCTGATGAGCTTCCATCTGCCGATGACCTGTGCCGTATTGGAAGCCTTCCCGAAGGCAGAAATTCTTTACGGCAAACCGCTCCCTACAAGAGCGCTTGCGGCATGGATGCGGCTCGCTTCTCCGCATCTGGTGGAGGATCTTCTGCGACGCACGGTGTTTCTGATCGATAGCCCGGACCGGCTCGACCAATATGCGGCACTGGCGCGCGAAGCTGGACAAACAATCAGAATAGCTTTTGAGACGGATACCGGCATGCATCGCGGTGGATTCGAAACGCCTGATGCGCTGGCTGCCATCTGCGCACGTGCCATTCAGCAAAAGGAATTGAGAATAGAGGGTCTTGTTGGCTATGAGGCGCATATCCCGGAGGTTGCTCACCTCATCGGAGGCGCTGCGGAAAGGGAGAAAGTCATATCCCGCATCAGGGCATTTGTTTCGGTATTTCCGCATGGCACGTGCGCCATCGCCAATACGGGTGGCAGTAAAACTGCGCTTTCCTATCATGATGCCGGTGCCGCGAATGAAGTTTCCGTGGGCTCGGCTTTCCTGAAGCCGACGGATTTCGATATGCCGTCTCTTGAGGCTGTGCAGCCTGCCGTCTTTATTGCCACGCCTGTGTTGAAAGTGGAGGAGGTTCGCCTGCCGGGGCCTCCGTTGCTGACAAGTCTAATGCAGGCTATCGGCCTTTTCCCGCGCAAGGGGTGTTTTCTCTATGGCGGCAAGTGGATGGCCAAACCGGTTTTTCCCAAAGGCATGCGGGAAAACAAGATCTGGGGGCTTTCATCCAATCAGCAAATGATGGCTCTGCCTTACGAAAGCACCTTGAAACCTGATGATTTTGCTTTCTTTCGCCCGACGCAGAGCGAGGCGGTGCTGCAACATTTCGATGGAATTCACGTTCTTTCCAAAGGCCGGATTATCGAAACCTGGCCCACTCTTCCGCCGGGTTGACGGAAGAGGTTTGTGATCCTTTTAGACTTGGGTTCTATTCCAAACGACCATTGACATGCTCAGAATTCGATCAGATACCCCAATCCAACGGCGACCGCCCAATCATGCTTGGCGGTTGCGTCATAAGTCGCTCCGGCGCTGACGCTCTGTGAACCGGCAGTGAGGTAAGAGACGGAGGTTCCGAGATCGAATTTACCGAATTTGGTTTTGTACTCTGCGCCTAGTCCAAGCGACCATGTATCGGTCGTAATGTCTGCTCCTGTCCCTACGCCTTCATCCCAGGTCACGTTAACCGTTCCAGACAGGTTTTCTGTAAATTCATGACCCACACCAATCTGGACCGTGTAGCCGTCCTTGTAATTGAAGGCCTTGTTGCTTGTGCCAAGCCCGGTGACGTCATATCTGAAGTTTTGAAGAACGCTCCAGTCTGTCCAGGCCAAGGAACCGTAAACCAGCCAACCCGGCGCTACGCCGGTCTGGGCAGAGAGCTTGATCGACTGCGGTAGGGTTCCGGTTCCGTTAGCCGGAGCAGTGTCTGTCACACCTGCGGCGGCGGCCAGCGCTGAGGGCGTGAATGTCCCTTCCGCATCATGCGAGACTTGCGACCGGTACATGAGCTGGAAGCGCATGGCATATTCAGGAATGTCGTAAGCGGCGCCCACTCGGTAGCCTAACGCACCGTCATCCTTCAGCCGAATGTTACCGTAAAGGGTGTTTTCTTTGTATTCGAAGCTTTCCAGAAAGACGCCACCGATCATGTAAAAGCGGCCCGGCCCGGCGTCCACCCGCACATCGCAGGTTGCACCGTATTCATCCGTCGAAAACTGCATTTTTGAGGTTGGATTGACGAGTGCCAATCCCTGGCTCGAAGCTGTGGTATATTCGGCGTTTTGCGCCTCGCTTCCATAGGTTGCGGATGCACCAAATGGCTGTGTGTAAGTCAAAGCGCAGGCAATACCGGAACCAAGTGTTGCCTTGACGGCGACGCTTGGTATCCAAAACTCATCCGAATAGGCTTTGTCAGAGGCCTTTGCGCCGTTCAGGGTTGAAAATGAGCGGCTTGGTGAAACATATATTGCTCCGCTCCGTAAACTATAGTTTCCATCCGTAAACAGAATATCAGTATCGGCCTCGCCTCTGCTGAAGCCGCCCGCGACTGCAACGCAAGGCGCAAACGATAGTGCACCCACCCATATTGCCAGCGCAAATTGAGGCGCTCGCCAAGAATATTGACTGCTCATTTCGTTCCCTTTTTTTATGTAGCATCGACGACATCGAGTTCCCGAAATTATTTTTCCCAGTTTTCGGTTTGATGCTTGCCTGCATTCTCAGTATCGATCACCCCTTGGTATTGTTTAGGGCGCTATTCATGCGGTGCCTGTCTCGATTCATGTCTTTAAACAGGTCGATCCCTCCAGCGGAGGGATGGCCGAACTGCAACATATCAAAGACTGGTAATTCGTTGCTTTCTCCCTCGTCAAAGCGAACTGAAATTGCTCAGCATATGGCGGTTCCACAATTTAACAACGATAAATTGGACCGCATTTCCATCAAGGGAAAACCTGGTCATATTGGTGTCATATGAGGCCAAGTCTTACCTAAGGGGCAGGACAATGCCGCTTGTCCGGTATTGGGTTCAGGCACTTGTTTCAGCCAATGAAGCAGCAAGGCCATGATCCGTCTTCAAGGAAACCGATAGCTTACGCAGTAGTCTGCCGCAGTGGACCCTACATTCACCGGTATGACACGAGAAGTTATGGAAAATGACCCTTCACATTAGTTGCGGGTCATAAACCTGGCCAGCAATTGTGCCAAACGCCCGTAAGGAGGCATGGCGAGGCGTGCAGGATTGAAAAGACGGACTTTTGCAATGCCACGGGCATGCGAAAAACGCTTGAAGCCCTCATGCCCATGATAGGCCCCCATGCCACTTGGTCCGATACCCCCAAACGGCAGGTCATTTTGAGCGATATGCAGAAGCGTACCATTGATGGTGACATTGCCGGAAATCGTGTTCGTCAATGCATTTTTCTCGGTCGCCCGGTTTCCAGTGAAGATATAGAGCGCCAGAGGGCGCGGGCGCTCGCGGACAAATTTCAACGCTGTGTCAAAATCCTCATAGGGAATAAGGGGCAGGATTGGCCCGAAGATTTCTTCCTCCATCAGCAAGCAATCCGCAGGCGGGTCGATTACCAGCGTGGGTGCGATCACGCGCCCTTGAGAGGGCATGGCGATGTCAGCAGTGATGAGTTTGGCCCCACGGGCGCGGCATTCCTCAAGGCCTTTGAGCAACCGTTCATGCGCTCGAGCGCCGACAAGGCTTGAATACTGTTCTTGCCCTGCGTGTTGTGGCCCTGCGTGTTGTGGCCCCGCATGTTGTGGTCCCGCCTGTCGTGGATAAAAAACCTCTGCCTGAGAGATCAGGGCGGATGCAAAGTCTCCAAGTTTTGATTTCTCGACCAGAACATAGTCAGGTGCAATGCAAGTCTGGCCCGCGTTCATCAGCTTTCCAAAGGCGATGTCACGGGCAGCATCGGCAATGGGATAATCCGGGGCGATGAGTGCGGGCGACTTGCCACCCAGTTCCAGGGTGAGCGGTGTCAGGTTAGCAGCTGCTGACGCCATAACCTTGCGACCGACTGCCGTTGAACCGGTGAAAATCAGATGATCGAAGGGCAGGGCAGAAAATGCTGCGGCAGTCTCCACCCCTCCTTCGATAACGGCAACTTCCTCCGGGGCGAAATAAGCCTCGACGAGCTTTGAAAGAAGAGCCGAGGTTTCCGGCAGCAATTCCGATGGCTTGATGATCGCCCGGTTTCCCGCAGCCAGAATATCGATAAGCGGCCCAAGGGCCAGTAGAAGCGGATAGTTCCACGGCACCATAATACCAATCACCCCGAGCGGCTGGTATTGGACCCAATTTGCAAGCTGCAGAAACTCAATCGAGCGTCCACGGCGTTCGCGTTTCATCCATCTGCGTAGATGGGACCGTGTATGGCGAAGCGCGCTCATGAGCGGAGCAATCTCCAATTGCACCGTTTCATGATCGGACCTATGACCAAAATCCCGCGAAACCACATCGCACAGCGCTTGCCGGTTCTCCTTCAGCAATCGGCCGATCCGGTTCAGGCGGTCGCGGCGCAAGGACAGTGACGGATAACTGTCATGCTGGAAGGATTGACGCTGGCGTTCCAGAATAGACTGGAGAGTTTCAATGGCCATATCGAACAAGTTTCACTCCGCTATTTTGTTTATTACAGTCGCTGGAAAGCTACGGTGCAGATGGCCAAAGATGATTGCTGCACAGACCGCCGCGATTGCCAGGGGCAAGAGACAGGACCAGGCGAAGAGGCTCGAATCGTAGCCTTCAAAGATTGGCCCGGCAATTGCGGTTCCCAGCGTGCCCCCCACGACGGCAACCACTAAGGTTCGTGACATCACTGACCCGTCGGGGTCGTTTTCGGTCAGTATACCTGTGATAAACGGGGTCACGATATAGAAACCGATATTGACCAGAACCTGTGTCATGACGAAAATCAGGGGTGTTAGCATGGTGAACAGGAAATAGATCGACATCGCCATGATCAGGAAACCCAGCAGCACGGCTGGCAGTCTTTTGGCCTTGTCATGGGTGAAAGAAGGAATGATCGCTCCCAGGAAGCCCACCAGCGACGATAGGGCGAGATAGAAGCCAACTTCACCATTGCTCAGCCCCACTTTTTCCCCCACATAACCGCAGACTGCCCATTGCGCCGCCTGCACCCCATAAACGAGAAATACAACCATCATTGCAAGCAGCATTTTCCCATTGTTGAGTTTGGTGTGACTGCTTGCCACAGGGAGCCGGGATGAGCGCCTGGCAACGAAAACCAGGAGCGGCGCCATGATGGCGGTAAACGCGCCCAACATGAGAAAGACAGGCGCTCCCGCTTCTTCCGGTGGCACGAGTGATACCACGAAGAGCAGCAACCCCATGGCGGTTCCGCCAATCAGGCTAAGCGCGCCCCAGTATCTTTCGGCATTGGCAAGCGAGGCAAGGCTCATCGAAACCAGGCTGAACAAGGCGCCCTCGCCAAGTCCGGTCGCAAATCTTGCAGTGGCAAGGCTGTAAGGGTTTTGAAGCCAGAAACTCAGCGCTTCGCCAATCATGACCGCGACAATGCCGCCAATCGCCACGGCTTTCCACGATCTGAGCGCCAGTTTGGGTAAGAATATTCCATAAAACGCAATGCCCGCGAGTTCTGCGCTGGCGACGATTGTCGCCATTGCTTCGTTATAGCCCGTCAGTTTGCTCATCGATAGAACGACGACGGGCATGACCATTGTCCCATTCAGCGCTACCGCATAGGCAGCACTCAAGCCGAGTATCCACAAAAGCATCGTCATTCTCCCAGAGAAGTACGCCCCCGGAGAGGTTGGTCCCCAGAGAGGCCGGGCAGCTTTTCGCATACCCATTGTTCCGCCTGTTATTATTGTCCGGCCCTTAAAGAGCGCGGTGAAGTTCAGAATAGGAGGACGACACTGCACCACAAGGGAGTTCGGGGACACTGTGGTGTCATCTCCGGCCAATCTATCTCCCAAGACCTCCCTGGCATTGACTGTCGTCATGGAGGTGTCTTTGTATCTCATGCTCCGCGCAGCGGATATACTCGGCCCGAATGGACAACAGTATGCGGAGGAATATTGTACGGTTGGGGCAAATGCCGCATAATCCCTGATATTTCCGGTCATAACCGGCTCTGTTGGAGGAGAATGGAGCAGGGTGCCGACATGGCTGTCGCAGCAGAAATGGACGTGAAGGTTAAGTCATAAGGGGGGTCTGATGAAGACAGTCGATGCGCGTTACGTGACTGCCAATATCCCGGCGTTTCTCATTCGCAGCCTCGTGATGACGCTCACGGATTTTGGTCTCGACGCCTCGCGATTAACGGCGGGCCTCGGCATTCCAATGGAGGATCTTGCCGACCCAGCCTGTCGGGTTTCTTTTCGCCAGGGACGTGAGGCGATCCTGCGGGCCATGAAAATGACCAAGGGCAAGGCGCTTGGATTGGAGACCGGGATTCGCGAAAAGATTACCTCTGTGGGCCTGGTCGGTTATGTGATGGTAACGGCAGCAACCGTTGGTGACGCGGTAAAACTTGGCCTCGATCTCCAAAAAGACACCGGCAGCATGTTGGAATTCGACACCAGGGAAAGTCCGGAGGGTGTCGTCGTCACGGCGGCGAGCCGGTTTCACGATCCCGACATCTATGTTTTCCTGGTGGAAGAGGCTTTTGCCAGTTTCATGGGGGTCGCCCACGGCCTTGTCGGGGAGAGTTTCAAGCCGGTCCGGGTCGACTTTGCTTACCCTGCGCCAGCGCATACGGAAGCATATCAACGGGTTTTCGGCTGTCCGGTCCGATTTGGCCAGATGGAAAACGCCTTCATCTATGATGCCGCCTGGTACAAGCAACCGCTGCTGACATCCGATCCTCTTAGCCACCGCCAGCTTCTTGAATTCATGGCCTATAACCGGGCCAGAAGCCGCGAGGCTGCCGAAATCATCGAATCCGTCGAAAGGGTTCTCCGGCAGAAACTGCATAGTCGCACGCATATTTCCAAGGTGGCGCGCGCGCTAGGCATGAGTGAGCGCACCCTGCGTCGCAGACTTGCCGAAAGCGGGGTTTCCTTCCAATCGCTTTTGGATGATCTTCGCAAGAACCGCACGCTCGAACTGTTGGGCAACAGGAACATGTCTGTCGAGCAGATCGCATTTGCGGTCGGATTTTCGGACCCTCATAATTTCCGGCGAGCTTTCCGCCGTTGGACTGGCACCACGCCTGGCGCGCTTCGTGCGGATCTATCGCCTATTTGACCGGTAAAGACCCCTCAAAGGACAGCTTCACCGCTACGCAAATGGCTGGTTTTTCCCCTATTATAGGTGCAATATCCAATAAAAATGGGGAGCAACCTGGATTGCATTCAGGCTGCATGCATGGCGATAGATGGCCAAGTCTGACCAATATGTTTTATCGATCGATCTTGGCACCAGTGGCTGCAAAGTCGGATTGGTGTCGATTACCGGACACGTGGTTGCCTGGGCATTCCGGTCGGTGCCGCTCCAGGTCATCGATACGATCGGGGCAGAGCAGGATCCCTCTCAGTGGTGGAACGCCTTCATCGAAGCAAGCCAGGATGTGCTCAGCCAGAGTGCCGCGCTGCGTGAGAATATCGTCGCCATCTGCTCATCTACCCAAGGTGAGGGAACTGTTGCCGTTGACCGTGACGGCAATGTGCTGATGAACGCGATTATCTGGCTCGATATGCGCGGCGCCCGCTATCTGAAGAAGGAAATGCGCGGTGCAATGAAGGTCGCAGGCTATGACGCGATCAAGTTGCAGAAATGGTTGAGGCTATGTGGCGGCGCCCCGGCTCTGTCCGGCAAGGACCCAGCGGGCCACATGCTGTTGATCCGCGATGCTTTCCCTGACATTTACGAGAAGACCTACAAGTTTCTCAACGTTCTCGATTTCTTCAATCTGCGGCTGACGGGCCGATTTTGCGCTACGCAGGATTCCATTCTCACCTCCTGGGTGACAGACAACCGCGATGTCAACCATATCCGCTATGATGACGGGTTGATCGGTGCCAGCGGTATCGACAAGGCGAAATTTCCCGATCTCGTCAGGTGTACGGATATCGTTGGAACCCTGCTTCCTTCGGTTGCCGATCTGTTGGGCCTGTCACCGAAAACGCCGGTCGTTGCCGGTGCCATCGACAATTCAGCCGCCGCGATTGGCGCTGGAACGCTGGCCGATTATGATGCCCATCTTTACATGGGGTCATCGTCCTGGATCTCGGCGCATGTGCCTTTCAAGAAAACCAGTGTGATGGACCAGATCACATCGGTTCCTTGTCCGGTTGCGTCGAAATATCTGATGATCGCCATGCAATCGAGCGGGGCGAGCAATATCGCCTTCCTGAAGGACCGCATTGTCTTCCATGACGATGGCCTGATCGATTCCGAACCGACGCCTGATACTTACAGGGTTCTCGATGAGATTGCCGCCCGTACACCTGCCGGAGCGGCGGGCATGATGTATCTGCCCTGGCTTTTCGGCGAACGCTGCCCCGTGGATGACCCAACCCTTCGGGCCGGGATCTTCAACATGAGCATGGAGCATAACCGCGAAACCCT
This sequence comes from Gillisella vitis, assembly GCF_021559775.1. Lineage (GTDB taxonomy): Bacteria > Pseudomonadota > Alphaproteobacteria > Rhizobiales > Rhizobiaceae > Allorhizobium > Allorhizobium ampelinum. The sequence continues at coordinate 229,324 of NZ_CP056048.1, forward strand.
TGTCAGGGCGGTCTTCGAAGGCGTGGCGCTCAATACACGCTGGATGATGAAGCCGGTCTCCCGCTTTCTTGGCCGAAGGCCTGAGGCAATCACCATGATCGGCGGTGGCGCGATGTCGCCCGCCTGGTGCCAGATCTTCGCGGATGTTCTGGGCGTCCAGATCCGCCAGCCACATGATCCGATGAAAGCCAATGCACGCGGTGCGGCCTTCATCGGGGCTGTGGGGCTCGGCCTCCTCCAGTTCGATGACGTCGCGCGCCATGTGGTGATCGACCGGGTCTACGATCCTGATCCGGCAACGCAGCGGCTCTACGACGAGCGCTTCGGTATCTTCACGGAACTCCATCGGCGCCTGGCGCCGCTTTACAAACGTCTGAACGGATCGAAGGGCAAGATTCATGGCTAAATTCATGGCTCAGCGGCAGGAGATTGCCGATATGTGCCGCTATTTCGCGGATAATGGCTATTTTGCCGGAACCGGCGGCAATATCGGCGTCCGCGTCGACAGAAAATTGATGGCGGTTACTCCCTCGGCCTCCGACTACTACACGGTCGAGGCGAAAGACGTGGTGATCCTCGATATCGAGACCCTCGACATTGTCGAAGGCGACAAGACGCCGACCATTGAAAAAGGACTGCATGCCAGGATGCTCCTTATGCATCCTAACCGTCATGCCAGTGTTCATACACACCAGCCTATCGCAAGCGCTGTCGCCCTGCTGCATGAAATCCTGCCCTGGCCAAGGGGAAGCGATCTTGGGGCACTGGGTCCCCACGTCGCGCTTATTCCCTATAGGCCGTCGGGCACGGGAATGCTGGCAAAGATTTTTGCGAAGTCCCTGCGGCCCGACATCTTTGCATATCTTCTGGCCAGTCACGGCGTCATCTGCGCGGGGGCCGATCTCAAGACCGCCGCGGGCATGATCCGCAAAATCGAAGCCGCTGCCGCCGCCCACCTGCGCGAACGCATCAACAAACACGTCAATCTGGATCGGCAACTCCAGGCGTTCATTCTGAACGTTCTGGACAAGGCTGAGACCAAGGGAGCTTGAAATGAACATGGCAGCTCGTAACTCTGAACTTTCCTACAGCATCAGCGCCTGGCCGGATAACAAAGACCTCATGGACCGGCTGAACGCTCTGCTCAAGCAGCCGCCCAAAGGCATCTCCAAGACCAATATGCCCAAGGTGCTCGATTATTTCGAACAGAAATGCCAGACCTCCAAGGCCTGGGCCGCACGGGCGGCGGAGGTTATTCCGGGCGGGGTCCAGCATAATCTCGCGTTCAATTATCCGTTTCCCATTGCAGCCACCAAAGTCGATGGCGCTTATATGTGGGATGCGGACGGCAATCGCTATACTGACTTTCTGCAGGCCGGTGGACCGACATTGCTTGGCTCCAACTATCTGCCGGTGCGCGAAAAAGTGCATCAACTGATCGACGAATGCGGTCCGGTGACTGGCCTCCTTCACGAATACGAATTCAAGCTCGCCGAGATCATCCGTAAATTTATGCCGGGTATCGAAATGTTCCGTATGCTCGGTTCCGGCACGGAAGCCTGCATGGGTGCTATCCGCTTAGCCCGCGCCCATACCGGCAAGAAATGGGTGATCAAGGTTGGCGGCGACTATCATGGCTGGAGCGACCAGATGGTCTACGGCATGCGTGTGCCCGGTACCGGTCGGCGCGAAGCTACGGGCATTCCGAAAGGCGTCACCGGTTATACTCAGGAAGTCTTCCCCAATGAGATCGGCACGCTCCGGCGCAAGCTGATGCTGAACCGTATTCGCGGTGGCACGGCAGCGGTTATTCTCGAGCCTCTGGGGCCGGAAAGCGGCACGCGGCCTGTGACGCCCGAATACAACCGCGAAGTTCGCAAACTCTGCGACGAATTCGGGGCTTTGCTGATCTTCGATGAGGTCGTCACCGGTTTTCGTGTCGGCATGGGTGGCGCACAAGGCTATTTCAACGTGACGCCCGATATTACCGTGTTCGGCAAGTGCCTCACCGGGGGTTATCTGATGGCAGGCGGGATCGGCGGTCGCAAGGACATCATGATGACCCTGGTCGGGGGTATCGGCACCTCGAGCAAGCGGGCCTTTGTTGGCGGCACGCTTTCGGCCAATCCGCTGTCTTGCGTTGCTGGTTACTATGCGATCGAGGAGATGGCGCGCACCAATGCGCCGGTTGTTGCCGGACGAGCTGGCGACCGGCTGGCCAAGGGCTTGAAGGAGATCCTCAACCGGCTCGGCCTTCCCTATGTGGTCTATAATATGGGCTCCATCGTTCATCTGCAGACGTCCGCCGTGCTGTTGATGAGCATGCGCAACCCGATCAAGCTGATGCGCGAGGCCAATCCCCGTAAACACCTGATGGAAGAGATGGGTGCAGCCTATATGGCCCATGGCATTCTAACCCTGGCGGGCAGCCGCATCTATACCAGCATGGCGGACACCGATGAGGTGATCGACGATGCCCTTGAGCGTTTTGAAACCGTTTTCCGTTTGGTGTGACATGCTTATGAAAATCAATAATGCCTATATCGAAGAGGCTCTCGGCCGGGCGGCGGCACGCCTGGCGGGAAAAGGGCTTCTCAAACCGGGTGATGTGCTGTCGCAGCGTATTCCCGAACAAAATGCCTTTGTGAGTGTCCGGATCAACTCCGGACAGGACGTGCCCGATGAATTCGAATGGACAAGTCTTTCCGCGACGCCGGGCCTGACCGCGACACCGGGCCTTTCCGCGATACCGGGGGACTTGCATCATCGCATATACCGGGCGCGGCCGGATGTGGGTGCCATTGCCTCGGGCGGCTTGACCTGGACATCAGCACTGGCGCGCCTCGATCTTTCCCTGCCGGCGGTGTTCGATGAGCAGATCCGTCACCTCGGCCTTGAGGCAAAACGTTTAGGCATGTGCTCGACCGATGACCCGACAAAGGCCTTGTCGAACGGTGCGAACGCCTATTGCCTTGATGACATGGCGCTGTGCTTCGGCATGGGGCTAGAGCGCCTGCTGCTGAATATCGAGATCCTGGAAAAATGTGCTGAATGCTTCATTCTTGCGCAAAGTGCCACGGTCAAGGTCAAGCAGATCCCGTGGCTCATCAGGTTCATTGCCAATGGGCGTCTGAAGAAAGATCAGAAAGAGGCGGCAGACCGGCATCTTCGCGGGGAACGATCAATCATGAAGGCTGGATACTGACTAAAGCGCGACAGAAACGGCGATCATCAGACGTATAAGCCGCTGTCATGTCGCGCCCAAATGCCAGTGCCCCGATACCAGTGCCAATGGGAGGAGAAATTGGTGCAGCTCTCGATTAGCCAGAACCAGCCCTGCAACAGCAGCAGGAGATTCATGTTTTGCAGCCCTGCCAAAATCGCCCACTCTTGTCGATCACGACCTTTCTGCCTGCCTGCTTTTCTGCAGGCGACATCTACATGATTATCGAGGCCGCAAACCATCGGGAAATTTTGCGACAAAACCCCTCAAACTGCCCCTGAAGGTCGCCGTTGGGAGGATACGGAACACTCCATTCGTTATTCACGGTCAACTCCTGTTTCTTTTAAGGGGCAAAGCACGATGGATTGTAATTAATCCCGCAACCCAGAAAGTAAAGCCCAAAAAACTAGATAAGAATCCAAAAGAGCTTAATGTATAAAAAAATATCAACCCAAAAACAAAGAAAAACACCATGGAAACTGTCCTGATCATAGCCAAACTCCATTCATAAGTACTTCAGAATGAAATATCGTAAATCGTTCCAAGGTAGCACCTGCAAAGCATACAACCGTTGCAAGGGTGTTGTCACGTTAAGTTTTTCAAGCGGAGAAAGGTCAGCGGCGGTAGTGTCGCCTTAAGTTCCAATCGTGGAGTTGAAATCCACGGCATTGATTTCATGCAACATTCGACAACGCAATTTCACGCCAGACGGCCATAGCCACAGTGCGAAGTTCGTGGTGCTCTGCAGCGGTTTGATGCTTGTGGTGAAGAACGAATAGATTGGAGATCGGCCCATGGTTGGAAACAAACCGCTGGCATTGCGCTGCTGACTTGAACCGAATCATGCCTTTTTCTTGTCGTCGAAGGTTTTGTCGCAAAATTTCCCGATGGTTTGCGGCCTCGATCATCATGCGGCAGATGCGGCCTGAAGAAAAGCAGGCAGGCAGAGTTGAGCGGTCATAGTCGATTTCAAAGGCAGTCACCACCCGAAAGAAGTGATTTTATACGCCGTGTTTTTCTATGTCCGCTATGCGGTTTCTTACCGTGACTTTGAAGAAATCATGGCGGAACGCGGTGTCAATCTCGACCATGCAACACTGAATAGATGGGTCGTGAAATATTCGCCGCTTATTGCCGTGCAAGCGAGACGCTGTAAATCCAAACCCAGCGGCTCCTGGCGAATGGATGAGACCTACATCAAGGTCAAAGGCAAGTGGATGTATTTTTATCATGCGGTTGATAAGCACGGTAAAACCCTTAATTTCATGCTGTCTGAGCATCGCGCCGAGGCGGCCGCTACCGATTTCTTTGCACGCACAATCGAGAACAATGGCTGGCCGGACAAAGTCGTGATCGACAAGAGTGGGGCGATTTTGGCAGGGCTGCAAAACATGAATCTCCTGCTGCTGTTGCAGGGCTGGTTCTGGCCAATCGAGATGTGCCAAGTCAAATATCTCAACAACATCATTGGGCAGGATAATCGCTTCATCAAGACGCTGACCCGGCCCATGAAGAGCTTCAAATCCTTTAACTACGCATCAGCGACACTGGACGGCATCGAAGTCGCCCATATGATCCGCAAGCAACAATTTTTGACCGGTGGCCAATCGGCATTTCAACAATTCGCGGCACTCGCCGCATAACTGTGTCCAGCGATAGCCGCTTCTGTAACTCTCTCAAAAATTTGCGACAGAGCCAGATAGATCTCATCGAACCCTGGTATTAATCACGGCGCTCACGTGGCGCCGCCTATTTGCTTTGTGACAAGGCACGATCTGGGGCGGGTCTTTTGCGGTCATTTTTTGATCAGCTAAGGCCAAGCCGGTATCCGCATATTTCGAACCGTTTCTTCCATCTGTTACGATTATTCCCATAAAAAACAGGGGTTCAGAATGCAAGAGACCATGCTCGTCACGGGCGGGAGCGGATTCGTTGCCAGCCATCTCATTCTTCAACTTCTTGAAATGGATGCCACTGTGCATGCCACGGTCAGAAGCCTGCGGAACGGGGCCAAGACCAAGCCGTTGACCGATATGCAGGCCCGCTTTCCGGGGAAGTTGACGCTCTATGAGGCCGACCTTCTTACCCCTGGTTCTTTCGATGCGGCAATGGCTGGCTGCGCGATTGTTTTCCACGTCGCATCGCCTTTCAAGCTGCCGGAAAAAATCAAGGATGGGCAGCGCGAAATGGTGGAGCCAGCCCTTCAAGGCACCCGCAATGTTCTTGGCAGTGTTAACAGGACTGAAAGCGTCCGGCGTGTGGTGATGACATCGACGATTGGCGCGATTTTTGGCGATTATATCGATGTCCGGTCGATGAAGAATAACACAGTTGCCGAGGACTATTTCAATACGTCAAGCAATGTTCAAAACAATCCATACCATTATTCCAAGGTTCTGGCGGAAAAGAAAGCCTGGAAAATCCAGGGTGAGCAAAGCCGCTGGAGCCTGACAACCATCAATCCAGGCATGATCCTCGGCCCTTCCTTGACGCCTGCTTCTGAATCCGGCTCGCTTTTTCTGCTGGACGAGATGTTCAAGGGATATTTTTTCTACGGCATGCCGGACCTCAGTCTCGCATGTGTGGATGTTCGCGACGTGGCGCAGGCGCATATCCGGGCGGCGCTGAATCCGGACGCAAAGGGGCGTTATATTCTCGCGGAAAACCGCACCCGGACCTTCCTGGAAATCGCCGGTTACGCACGCCGGGTTCATCCCAAGCCCTATCTGTTGCCCTCCTGGCAGATTCCCAATCTGGTGGTTCGGCTGATCGGGCCGCTGTTTGGCCTGACTCAGGCATATATGACGAACCATCTCGGCATTCGCTTTGCTCTGGATAACAGGCGCAGCCAGTCTGAGTTGGGCATCGCCTACCGGCCATTCGAGCAGACGATGGCGGATCATTATCGCGGTTGGGCGCAACAGCGTCGCGCGACTGCGTAATGCCAAGCCGAAGCCGATTTAAGGAATGATGCAGTTGTCAGGCAGGAGATCAATCATGCATTTTTCAGGAAAAATTATTTTGATCGTCGGCGCTTCTTCCGGCATGGGGCGAGTGCTTGCCCAGCGGCTTGCAGGCGAGGGTGCCAAGGTGATCGTTACGGCGCGGCGCGAGCCGATGCTCATCGAATTGTCCGAGGATATCAGCAGCGCAGGTGGCGATTGCCTGGCCATCGCGGCTGATGCAACCGATGCGACGGCCGCCGCCGAGGTGGTGAAAACCGTGATCGATCACTATGGCCGGATCGACATGATCTATCTGAATGCTGGTGGTGCGCCAGCCCTGGATATGCGGCTGATGAGCGCCAGTGACGTCAATGCCTGCATGCGTTTGAATTACGATGTCGTGGTCAATTATCTCTTCCCGGTTTTGAAGCAGATGATGCGACAGGGTGGGGGGTATGTTGCGCATACGAATTCGCTCGCAGGCTTCCTCGGCGTGCCGCTTCAAGGCCCTTATTCCGCAGCCAAGGGAGCGGCAATGCTGCTCATCGACACATGTCGCATCGAATTTGCCCGCTATGGCATCAAGTTCACCACCGTTTATCCGGGGTTTGTTGCCACCGAGGCAACAGCTGGTGATGGGATGCCAGCGCCCCTTGAGATTTCGGCGGACAAGGCCGTTGACCACATTCTGTATGCGCTCAGGAATGAGAAGGCGGATTATCTATTCCCTTTCACGATGCGCTGGTTAATCCGGCTGGCCCATATTCTGCCCAAGCCTCTAACGCTCTGGATTTTGGGCAAGTCGATGCCGGTCTTGCCGGAGATTGGCCACACGCAAACGATATCGACCTGACCGGCGGTTTTCGAGTGCCTCATCACTGGAGGAATACTGCATCGGCCATCAAGGCCGACAGATCAACAATGAGGTAAGGCATCCTGATGCAAGACATCGAGTCTGCTGTTTTCGATCTTGATGAAACATTGCTCAACTGGGATTCAACCGCCGCCTGGATTCTGGAGCGGGTGGGTCAATCAGGCTGGCGCTTTGTGCTGGCGGCATTGGCATTGCCTTTCGCCGGTCCATTGATTGTGTTCCCGCCGCTGCGGCGCTGGGGAACCTCGGTCTTTCTCTGGATCGCCACGTTCGGACTTTCCGAACATGACTTGAAAGCCTCTTTCGCGCGTTTTGCCGACAGGGTCAAAGCAGGCAAACAGCCAAGGCTAGCCTGGCATGAGAAAGGCCTGGTCGAGCTTCGGCATTATTTGAACCAAGGCAGTCAGGTGGCCGTCGCAACGGGAGCGCCGCTGTGGATTGCTGCGCCGTTTGCAGCGTGCATCGACAGTCGTATTCAGGTGGTTGGATCGGGATTACACCGCGTTCTCGGTGGCTGGGTTCTCAGCGATCATTGTCGCCATGAAAGAAAATGCATAGCGCTTGGCGGCATTGGATTTCAGGGGAGATGGACTGCGGCCTATACGGACAGTATGGATGATCTGCCGATTTTAATGCGGGCGACACGGGCATATGCCATTAATAGTTCCTCCAGGAAAAGAAAGAAATTCGACGCCAACGGATTGAATATTCAGTATTTGAACTGGTGAGCCGTTGTTTTGATGACGGAATGAGGGATAGGAGGATTCATTGAAAATGAATCCTCCTATCAAAACGTCAAGGGGTTCCTGCCACACCCTCGTGCCTGACATCTCTGGCGTTAGACGATTAAGCCCTTCATCGGCTGAACACTGTCCGAGCCTGGAAACACAACACTGGCCAGATGACCGGCACTGGCGCCAAGAAGATCGACCGCCATGCCTTTGATCACGGCGCGAATGTCGGTGGTGGCGGCCAGATCCCGGCCTTCAAACAGTTGGTTCTGCTTCAGCCCCGGCCAGTCGGTGATGACGCGGCCACCCCGCACGGCACCGCCAGCGAGGAAGGCGGTCGTGCCGGTGCCGTGGTCGGTTCCGTCAGTGCCGTTGATCCGTGCCGTGCGACCGAACTCCGTTGCAACGATGATTGCCGTATCCTTCCATGCGGGTCCAAGTTCCTGTTCGAAGGCGGCAATAGACTTGTCGAGGCCAGCCAGAAGCTTTGCCAGCCGGTCAATTTCCTGTGCGTGGGTGTCCCAACCCTCGAAGGCAAGTGCTGCGACACGCGGGCCATCCGGTTGGGCCAGCAACCGGGCAGCGCCTCGGGCCATCTGCTCCATGCCGTTCGGGTCGCCGGGGCCGCCCTTTGATTTCATGTCGAGGCCGGATGCGATCTTGCCGGTCTGGATGCCTTCAATCAGAAGCTTCGAGAGCATCGGGTCCGTCCGGCCATAAAGATCCATCAGGCGCGGCGCGAGATCGCCGTCAGCGGGGCGGAGCACGGACGGTGCCCAGCCAAGCACGGGTGCCTTGCCGCGAATGACCAGGGGTGCGGTTGCTCCGACGGAAAGCCCCTGCACCCGTTCCGCCGCACCGGGAGCGATCTTGTCACCGGCTGGCAATCCCTCCAGAAGTCGGTTCATCCAGCCGGTTTCGACATGTCCGGGCGTCGGAAAGCCGGATTCCAGCACATCCTGTCCATCGAAATGCGAGCGCTCACGGTAGGCGGTGGCACTGGCATGCACCACGGCGGCCTGATTGGCGCGGAACAGGCGTTGGAAATTCGGCATCGAGGGATGCAATCCGAAAAAGCCGTCGAGCGGCAGCACCGGCTTGTCGCCATCGAGCCTCAGCGCGATCGACTGGCGTAAGCCTTCATAATCGGGGTCGCCGACCGGCGGTACGGCGGTCAGCCCATCCAGCGCGCCGCGCAGGATGATGGTGACAAAGCGGGGATCGCGTCCGCCAGCCGCATGGGCAAAGCGGGGCATGAAGGCCCAGGCAAACAAGGCGCCGGATGTGCCGAGAACGGCGCGGCGGGTGGGGGAGAGGTTTTCGCACAGCATGGTTCAGCGCCTCTGAAATTCGGGGGAAAGGAAAGCAATCGACAAGCCCTGCGGTCGGGTTTCGGCCCGGGAAATCGCCTGCAATGTATCGGCGGTGAGAAGTGGTCCCAGCCGGTCACCGGCAAAGGCACGGGGGTCGACTTGGCCCTGGATCTGATGGGCAAAGAGATTTGCCGCATCGATGCGGGTCGCCAGCGATTCCGACGATGCCCAAGCATCGGTAACGTCGGAAAAACCGTTCGGACCGGCGGGGTTCCAGAGCGGCTGACCAAGCGCGTTCAGCATGGAAATGATCTGCTCCGGCTTCGGCCTGATCCCGCTGGTGCGCAGCATCGCCGCCACATAATCCTGTGGCATGCGCATTTTCGTCAGCGTCGGGTTCCAGGCTTCGTCGGCATCGATAAGGGCAGTGTAGACAGCCGAGAGATCGCCCTGTGACTTGGTATAGGCGGCAGCCAGTTTCGTCACCAGGGCCGGTGGCGGCTGGTCGGCGACGAAATACCGGACAAGTTTTGTGGCGATATGTCTGGCGGTTGCTGGGTGGCGGGCGAGGTCGCGCAAGGCGGTGCGGCCCTGTTCCACATTGCCCTCGGCATAGGTCATGCCCATTACCGTGTGGTCGCCCGGTTCATGGGCATTGGCGTTGAAAATGAATTTGCCCTGTGGGCCTGGGCGTTTTTCATCGCGGTAGAATGTCCAGCCGGTAATGATCCGCGCCAGCGACGTCACATCTGCCTGATTATAGCCGCCATCGACGCCGAGCGTGTGCAGCTCCATGATCTCACGGGCAAGATTTTCATTGAGGCCCCGCTTGCCATTCTTGTTGGCGGGCGAGGTCGGGCCGATGGATTGCTGGTTATCGAGGAAAACCAGCATGGCCGGATGGGTTTCGACCGCCAGCAGCATGTCTTCGAACCTCCCAAAGACATGGGGACGGATGGCCTCCCGCTCGAAAGCTCCGGCCAGAATATGCACTTCGCCACCCTTGCTGATCGCCACCGAAAAATGGTTGGCCCAGAACATCGCCAGCCGTTCGCCAAAGCCGATCAACGGTTGGTGGATCGTGCCGTTGAAACGGGCGTCGGCTTCCGCAAGCAGGATCTGCTGCGGAAAATAGGGACGCTTGGAAACCGGCATATCCGGCTTTTTGTCCATGGACTGGGGTTGGGCCTGGGCCTGCGGTTGGGGTTGCGACTGGGGCGGCATGGCACCCGCCTGCATGCCATTGCCCTGCATAGCATTGCCTTGCATGCCGGAAGCTTGGGGCGTGCCGCCTGCGCCCTGCATCGTATTCGCGCCGGCCATGGCCGCGCCCGCCATTGCACCGGCTGCGGGTTGTTTGTCGCGTTCGGCTTTGACCTGTTTTTGGTATTCGTAAAGCGCCACTAGGAGATCGGAACTGGAGCGCAATTGCGCGCCGACGGGCGTTGGCACAGCACGCTCTGTGATCTCTTCCTTCAAAAGATCGCGGGGGGCATCCTTGATGGCGGTGATCCCGCCATCCGCAGCGCCAAGGCCGAAGCGCCAGAGCGCCAATGCGGCATCGACATCGTTGGAATTGGACATGGCCGATATGAACTCCGTTTCATCATCGGCCTTTCAACGTCGCTATAGGTTCAAATCCGTCGCTTTTGAAATATGATCATTTCGTGGCAGGCCGGGGTGCCTCCCGCTGGATCAATCCATCCGCCAGACGGCGTCGTTCATCGACCGAAAGGCTGGCTACAAAATCGATGGCCTTCTGCTCGGTGGCGGCCCGCACCGCATATTCGGCATTGCGGGCGCGTTTCAGCGCATCGGCCAGCGCCACGCCGTCGAGATCCGGCTTGCCCATCAGGGCGGCTGCCTCGACACGCGCTTGGCGCGCTTCAAGTCCGGTGGAGCGCACATCACGGCGCGCATCGTTCAGGGCTTTCTGAAACTCACCGCGCAATTTTGACGGAAGCTGCTCGCCCGCCAGCGGCAGACGCGAAGGCGGGATCGTTGCCGTGTCATAGAGATAGAAAAACCCCGCCCCGGCCAGGGCGCAGATCAGGAAGGTGTTGAGCACCAGAAGGCCGATGGCCAGCCGCTTGAAACCGTGTTCCGTCATCGTATCTCCTGGGCAATCTCGCCTTCGGTCATGATATTGCCAAACGCCGTCGCGGTATCGGTCATCGGGATCTGGGTGGGCGGTGCAACTATTGCAACCGCCAGCGCACCGGTCAGGCCACCCGCAAGGCCGACGCCGAGAAGCCCCGCGCCAACCAGCCAGCGATGCAGCCTGCGGCGCAGTGTGACGCGCTTGTCAGCCGATTGCAGGATGCGGCCCGTCAGGGCAGCGGACGGAGACGGTGGGGCTGACAGGGCGAGAAACGCATCCAGGCGGGACGCCTCCTCCACCATGGCGCGACCGGCATCGGTTGCGGCAAAAATCTCAGCCGCCCCGCGCCGGTCTTCGGGCCAGCGCTTGCGGTCGCCACCATAGGCTTCGACAAGCGCGCGAAACCGCTCCGCATCCATGCCTTGCTTGCTGTCGTCACTCATTCCCATCTCCGTTCATCCCGTCGCTGGTCAGGCCGTCTGCGGTCAACATCTTCTGCAAAGACCGTCGTCCACGCGCCAAAAGGCTTTCCAGCGCATCGACGCTGATCTGCATCACACTGGCCGCCTCCAGGTTCGACATGTCCTGGTAGTAAACCAGAACGATTGCTTCCCGTTGCCGGGGCGCGAGCGCCTGCAAGGCCTCGGTAACCCGCTGGCTATCTGCTTCATGTCCCGTCAATCCGGCATCCGGCAGAGGCGCTTCGTCCATCCGATCCGGCGGCTCGGCCATCAGCACGTCACGCCGCTTGCGCAGCCGGTCGTAACAAAGGTTGATCGCCACGCGGTGCGCCCAAGTATCGAAGCGGGCACGGCCTTGTCGCCAACTTCCCGCATGTTTCCAGATGCGCAGAAAGGTTTCCTGCGCCACATCCTCCGCCTCCGCCGGGTCGGCGAGCATGCGATTGGCAAGCGCCAGAAAACGCGGCAGCTTGCGCCCCACCATGGTCCGCATCGCGGCCTGATCGCCCGCCGCAACTTGCCTGACCAGTTCTTCATCGGGATCGTCGGTCATGTCCTCTTCACCGCAACCCATCCACCGCAACCCCTGCAGCTCTGCGGACACGGTTGCTCTGTTTTGCCTCATTGGAGGTCAAAATGCGCAAGGACCTGGGAAGCATCAAGGTGAGGTGGATCAAATTTTCTCCCGAAGATGAGATAGGACAGCTCAATCGATGGATCTTCAACGCGGGAGAAACGCAATTCCGTCGCTCATTCAGGCATTTTTTTGGCGAATATCCGGCGCTTGGCCCGGCGTCCAGGGCTGCTGCCCCGGAAATGCAGGCCGGGTTTTCACCCGGCCCGCCGATCATCAACGCTTCTTGACGAATTCCGTCCGCAGCACCAGTCCCTTGATCGCGTCGTGACGGCAATCGATCTCTTCCGGGTTATCCGTGAGGCGGATCGACTTGATGACCGTGCCCTGTTTCAGCGTCTGGCCAGCGCCCTTGACCTTCAGATCCTTGATGAGGGTGACGGAATCGCCATCCTGCAAGATGTTGCCGGACGCATCACGGACCTCCGATGCCTGAGCGGCAGCGGCTGCCACTTCGGAGGCGGGGCGCCATTCGCCGGTCGCTTCATCATAAATATAATCGTCGTTATCGCCAGCCACGGACCCTGCTCCTGAAGTGAATGTTATCTGATCTTCGTCGCTTACAGGAGCAAGGCCCGGTGTTGCAACGAGAACATCCGTTAATTCGAACATGAGGAACGGTTTCGTCCGCTATAGCGATGACTTTTCCATGCGAGTTTGTTGTCTCTTGTCAAAAAGGCGCGGACGAAGGATAAGCGGGACAGGCAGACATGCCTCCGGCGAACCCTGTGACGGGAGGGCAGTGTACCCGGAAATCCAACCATAGAAGGCGTTCGGGCTCGTGTCGATCTGGCGAAACCTCATGCGATCCGTTGACTGTCGATCCGACCAACCTTTCAAGGAGCTAAAATACGATGGTTCAACAAAAAGGCGCCCTCTCGGCGGTTGCCAAACTCTGGCTGATCCTGCTGGGTACGGTGCTCGTTCTCGCCGGTTTATGTCTTGCCATCGGTGGCTACCGACTGATCACACTCGGCGGTAGCTGGTATTTCATCATCACCGGTATTGCCGTGGTCCTGTCCGGCCTGCTGGTTTTGATGCGGCGCCCTCTCGGCGCAGTTTTGTTCGTCATCGTCACGCTGTTGACCGCCGTCTGGGCGATCTGGGATGCCGGTCTCGATTTCTGGCCGCTGATCTCGCGCCTGCTGGCCTTCGGCATCGGCTCCACCGTGGTGCTGCTGTCGCTGCCGCTTCTGCGCAAGGCGCGCGGCCTGGCACCCGGCTACGCCGGTTCACTCACGCTTGCGGCAGTTCTGGCCTTGGCGTCCGCAGGCGGTGTGGCCGGCATGTTCATGCCCCATCCTTCTGTGCCGTTTACCGGCACTCCGATTGCCCGTGTGCCGGTCGATCCGGCAAGCGAACAGAAGAACTGGGAACATTACGGCAATACATCAGGCGGTAGCCGCTTTGCCGCGCTGGACCAGATCAATGTCGATAATGTCAAAGCTCTGACGGTCGCCTGGACCTATCATACCGGCGATACCCCGATCAGCCCCGGCAACAACGGCGCGGAAGATCAGGAAACTCCGTTGCAGGTCGGCGAAAAGCTGTTTCTCTGCACCCCCCATAACAACGTCATCGCCGTCGATATCGATAGCGGCAAGCAGTTGTGGAAGGCCGAGATCAACGCCAAGTCGTCGGTGTGGATGCGGTGCCGCGGTCTTGCCTATTTCGACGCGACCCGTCCGCTGGATCAGCCAACGGTTCCCGGCTCGACGCCGGTCTCTGCGGTGACTGTTGCACCGGGTGCGCTTTGCGAACGCCGCATCCTGATGAACACGATCCAGGCTCAGTTGATCGCACTCGATGCGGATACCGGCGCGTTTTGCCCTGATTTCGGCACCAATGGCCGCGTCGATCTGAAGATTGGCATGGGCGATGCGCCCGATCCGCAATACGTGCTGACATCGGCACCCACGCTTGCCGGAACCACTGTCGTGGTCGGTGGCCGTATTGCTGACAACGTCCAGGTCGATATGCCAGGCGGTGTCATGCGCGGTTTCGATGCCGTCACCGGTGAATTGCGCTGGGCGTTTGATCCCGGCAATCCTGAGATCACCAAGCTGCCGCCTGCGGGCCAGACCTATACGCGCTCGACTCCGAATGTCTGGGCGGCGATGTCCTATGATCCGGCCTCCAATACGGTGTTCATGCCGGTTGGTAGCCCTTCGGTGGATCTTTACGGCACGACCCGGACACCGCTCGATCACAAATATGGTGCCTCCATGCTGGCACTCGATGCCACCACGGGCCGTGAAAAATGGGTCTACCAGACCGTTCACAACGACCTCTGGGATTTCGACGTGCCGATGCAGCCGTCCTTTATCGACTTTCCGAAGGCGGATGGCACCAAGGTTCCAGCCCTGGTTTTCGGCACCAAGGCCGGTCAGCTTTACGTTCTCGACCGGCAAACCGGCCAGCCGCTGACGGAGGTCAAGGAGATCCCGGTCAAGCCGGCCAATATTCCCAACGAGCCTTACTCTCTCACCCAGCCGCTATCGGTTGGCATGCCGCAGATCGGTACCGGCCCCTTCACCGAGTCCGACATGTGGGGTGCAACACCCTTTGACCAGCTGATGTGCCGTATTGCCTTCAAATCCATGCGCTATGAAGGCCTCTATACGGCTCCCGGCACAGATACCTCGCTGGCATTCCCCGGCTCGCTCGGTGGGATGAACTGGGGTGGTCTTTCCACTGATCCGGTTCATAACCTGATTTTCGTCAATGACATGCGCGTCGGTCTTTGGGTGAAGATGCAGGAAGCGGCACCCACGACCAAGACGTCGAATGGCGGCGAAAGCGTCAATACCGGCATGGGCCTCGTGCCGATGAAGGGAACGCCCTATGCGGTTCTCAAGGATCGCTTCCTGTCTGCCGCAGGCATTCCCTGCCAGAAGCCGCCGTTCGGTACGCTGACAGCGGTGGATATGAAAACCCAGAAGATCGTCTGGCAGGTGCCGGTTGGTACCGTCATGGATCAGGGACCGCTTGGCATCAAGATGGGCTTGCCCATTCCGATCGGCATGCCGACCCTCGGTGGCACGCTTGCCACGCAGGGTGGTCTCGTTTTCATTGCTGGCACTCAGGACTATTATCTGCGTGCCTATAGTGCTGCGACTGGTGAAGAAGTCTGGAAAGCCCGGTTGCCGGTCGGCAGCCAGGGTGGTCCGATGACCTTCAAATCGCCCAAGACCGGCAAGCAATATGTGGTGATCTCGGCAGGCGGCGCGCGCCAGTCGACCGATCGTGGCGACTACGTCATCGCTTACACCTTGCCGAACTGAAAATAATCCAATGACAGCAATCCGCCCGGAGGCAGCTCCGGGCGGTTTTTATTCTCCCATCGCCTTGGGCCTCGATGCCTTCTGGGCTCTCTCCAAATTTGGAAAGAGATCAGAGACCCGGATTGCCCGGCACGCTATGAAGGATCATCGCTGCGGCACCAAACGCGACGGCATCGACCGCTGAGATTTGCGGGATGAGGATATCAGGTTGAATGACCCGTGCTCCATCGAACGGATTCGATGTTGAGAAATCAAGCCATGGTGCTAGTTTTTCCCTTACCAGTCTGGGCAGTGTTCCACCGATATATAGTGCCGATGGCGCAAGAACGGCTGTCACCATAAAGGCGAGCGTGGCTAATTCCGGCCCGGCTCTCCTCAGCCACGCATCAAGAACTGTCGGGTTTGCTTGCAGATATGCTGTCCATTGGTCGCAAGACCGGCCTTTCGGGATGTTTCCCTGATGCTCTTTGCACCAGGCTGCCAAGTCGTCAAAAGAGGGGCGCGATAATCCGCGCGCACGAAGCGCGCCCACTTCGCCAGCATTTCCAAGATTGCCGCGATAAAGTTCCTTGCCAATGATGATGCCGCTGCCAATGCCCTCGGACAGGTAAAGATAGGCAAAATTATCGTGTCCGCTGGCATTGCCCAAGGCAAGCTCGCCCATGGCCGCAGCATTGGCATCGTTTTCAATCATCACCGGACAGTCAAGTGTCTCGCGCAGGGTCGAGGCCAGATCCGAGCCTGCCCAGGAAACGACTTCCTCCGCGAGATCGAGGAAGGCAGTGCCGTGACGGAAACGGGTTGGCATGGCCACAGCGGCGCCGATCAGCAGGCCTTCATCAATGCCGTTTGATGTCAGCAAGTCGGTTTTGAGCGATTTGATCGCCGTCTGAATGTCGGAAAATCTGTCGTAAGGCCCTTCAAGCTGCTGTTCGCCAATCCGGTTGCCGCAAAAATCGAGCAGCGTCACTGTCAGCGAATAGCTGTTGGCATGCACCCCAAGCGCATATCCGATGTTTCCGGCGAGCATGAGGTCGATGTGAGGCGCGCCACGCTGGCTTTGCCGTCTGGCTCCCTGGATAACGATGCCGCGCGCGATCAAGTCACGGGTCATCATGCTGACGGCAGCCTGGGTCACGCCGCACAATTCCGCGAGTTCTGCACGCGACGCAATGCCGTTTCGCCGCAAGTGTTTCAGCACCGCCGCTTGCGTGGTGCCGATGCCGTGCAAAGGCCGTTCTCTTGTCAGCACCGGATTCGGTCCCTCTCCATCACTGATCCGGCGATGTCATAAATCAGTTACTTAAGCAAGTTAATTAAATAATCCTCACCAACTGGATCAATAGCCATGACCAAATGCCTCGCCCTTCTCGCCACCGTGGCGATTTCTGCGTTTGCCACCGGATGGGCGCATGCAGAAGACATCAAGATCAAGCTTTCGACGCTGGCCGATAAGACCGCTCCGGCGCGCATCACCAATATCGAAGCCGCCGCAGACATCATGAACAAGCAGTTCAAGGCGGCGGGTGTCGATAAACATATTGTCATCGAAGCCAATAACAGCACCGTCAAAGGCTGGGACGACCTCGCCCTCGATACGCTGAAGGCATTTGCAGTCGGTCAGGGGCCGGACATCTATGTCGTGCCGCATGAATGGATCAGCAAATTCGCCGAGGATGGCGATGCACTGCCGATGGACGAGCGGATCGCCGCTGCCCCATGGGTCTATGGCGACATCCTGCCGGTGCTGTGGAAGGCCGCCAAGGGTAATGATGGCAAGATTTACGGCATACCGCAGGATGCCGAGATCCGTATGTTCTTCTATAACAAGGACATGCTGCGCAAGATCGGCAAGGATGAGGCCTTTATCGAAGGCTTGCCCGCCAAGGTCGAAGCAGGCGAATTCACGCTCGATGATCTGACGGCGCTGTCCAAGGAAGTGGTCGATGCCAAGGCTGCTCAATACGGCATGTTGCATCGCCCCAATGTCGGCATCGATTATCTGATGGTCTTCCAGTCCTATGGCGTCAAATTCCTGGATGAGAAAACCGGCAAGCTGGTGTTTCCGAAAGCGGAAATGACAAAGGCTCTCGGCTGGTACGAGCGCAATGCCAAGCAAGGTGTTACCCCTGTCGATAACACAGCAATGAGCTGGGATGCGATCCAGGGCGCCTTCAAGCAGGAAAAGGCATTCATCTTCCATCAAGGCGTCTGGGCGGTTGCCTGGCAGCTTGGCGAGATGAACGGTGCCACCTGGCCGACGGATCGCGACGGCTATTTCCACAAAATCGGCTGGATTCCGGCTCCGGCTGCAGAAAAGGGCGGCAAGCCCGCCAATCTTTCCCATCCGCTGCTTTATACCGTCAATGCCAAGAGCAAGAATGCTGACATTGCCGCTGATCTCGTAGCACTTGCGACATTGCCGTATTTCAACAACCAGCACGCGGTCACATCCTACCATACCGCAATCAGCAACGCCCAGACGGCAATGCCGAAATACAAGGACAATTGGGTTCTGTCGGCGGCATCGCCGATGATGGCTCATGCCGGGTTCGTGCCGAACCACACCCAGTTCGGCAGCTACAACAAGATTCTGTTCAGCGGCTTGCAGGCCGTGGAAACCGGAAAAATGAAGGCGGCCGATGCCGTTGAGTTCATTGCCGACGAACTTGAAACGCAATTCGGCTCGGACGTTGAAATCCGCGATACCGCCAGCAACTAAGCTTGGCCCTGCTGCGTGCCGCCCGTTTCTTGGTCGGGCGGCACCCTTCATTCTCATTGGTAGTCCATAATGTCCCAATTCCAGCTTCGAGCGCATCGACCGGCCCGGCCAATTCTTTACCTCGCGCCGGCAATCGCGCTGCTTGCCGTGTTTTTTCTGGCGCCGATCCTGGTCAATGCGGTGATCGCCTTTACGGATATGGGGTCGAACCTGCGAGTCGGCCATTTCACATTGCAGAACTTCGAGCGGATCGTCCAGCGTGATGCGCGGATCCCTATGGTGCTGCTGACAACGCTGATCTACGTCACGGCGACACTCTTCATCTTCAATGTCGGCCTTGGCGCGCTCTTGGCGATGACCTCGACCGCGATCCCCGATCGGCTGGGTAATTTCTTCCGCGGGCTGTGGCTTTTGCCGCGCATGAGCCCGGCTGTGCTCTACGGGATCTTGTGGATTTGGATCGCCGATCCGACGCCCTTGGGGCTGCTCAACCAGGTGACGGGCGCATTCGGCCTGCCGCCGGTCAACCTGCGCAATGATTTTCCGCTGCTGCTGGTCATACTGGCGAACGGCGTTGTTGGGGCTTCTTTTGCGATGGTCATCCTGACCTCCTCGATCCGCTCGATCCCTTCACATCTCGCCCATGCGGCAAGGGTCGATGGTGCCAGCGAGTGGGGCGTTTTGCGTCATGTCGTGGTGCCAGCGCTCTCGCAACCGATCCGCTTCATCACCATCTACCAGGCACTTTCCCTGATGACGACCTATGAATATATCCTGCTGATCACCGGCGGCGGCCCGCTCTACGATTCCACCCCCTACGCGCTCTACATTTATCGGCGCGCGTTCGAAAGCGGCGCCTATGCCTATGGTGCGGCGCTGGCACTCGGCCTGATGGTCATCGGCATTGCCGTGACCTTGGTGCAATGGCGTGTCTCCAACATGCGCTCCACCTTTGCCGCTCCAAAGATTGAGGTGTTGTGATGTCGATGCTCCAGGCCGATACCGTTCCGTTAACCGATTGGACCCGCCTCGAACGCCGGGGCATTGTCAATCGTGCTGGCTTCCTGTCCGCGCTTATCCTCTTCCTGACGATTGTCTCTATTCCCATTCTCCTGCCTTATCTCTGGCTGTTGGTGAAATCGCTCACCTCGTCCGATGGCGCTGTTAGCCGGCTGGTTCTTTGGCACAGTACGGCCATCGCCGGGGTCGGTTATCTCGGTGCAATCGGATTGGCGTTGTTGGCAGATCGGCTGCGTAGGCCCGCCGTCAGCTGGGCTGTGCTTGCCATGGTGATCGTCATTCTGTCGGCTATTTTCCTCGTCCCGCATCTGAGTTTCGACAATTACCGCTTTCTGTGGAACCCTGACATTGCCAAAATCGGCACCAATCGCATGGACCTGATGCCATCGATCTGGTCGGCGCTTGGCACGTCGCTGGTGTTTGCGATTTCCCAGACGGCAATTGTTACACTCGTTGCCACCCCAGCCGCCTATGCGCTGTCGCGGTTTGCTTTCGCGGGCCGTGAAAACATTCTGCGCGGTCTGCTTCTGCTGCACGCCTTTCCGGCACTGGCGCTCACGGTCGCGATCTTCATCCAGCTTTACTATATGGGCCTGCTCAACAATTTGGTGGGCGTCGTGCTGGTGTTGAGTGCGCTGGAACTGCCGTTTGCGATCTTCGTCCTCAAAGGGTTTTTCGACGGCGTGCCATGGGACATCGAGATGAGCGCCGTGACGGATGGGGCAACGCGCTTCCAGGCCTTTCGCATGGTGATCCTGCCACAGATCCGCAGTGGTCTGATTGCGGTTGCCACATTTACCTTTCTGCGTGGCTGGGAGGAATATGTCTTCGTCCAGACGCTGTTGATCGAAAAGAACCAGATGACGATGAGCCTCTACCTGTTCTTCGTCGCGCAGGACCATATGGGGGCGGATTACGGCATGATTGCTGCCGTCGGCATCATCTATCTTCTGCCTGTCCTGGTCCTCTACATTTTCACGCAGAAGTACATCACGCAAATGAGCTTCGGCGGGATCAAAGGATAACCGACATGGCCAAGATCACTCTCGACAACATCACCAAAAGCTGGGGCGAGACCCAGGTCCTGAAGCCGATGAGCCTGACGATCGAGGATGGCGAACTCGTCGCCATTCTCGGGCCGTCTGGCTGCGGAAAATCGACCACGCTGTTTCTGCTCGCCGGTCTCTATGCGCCGACGTCTGGACAGATCGGTTTCGACGGACACAATGTCAACCGCGTCGACGCGCGCGACCGCAATGTCGGCATCGTCTTTCAGTCCTACGCGCTCTATCCGAACCTGACGGTGCGCGACAATATCGCCTTTCCGCTTCGCTTCAAAACCATGCGCAAGGACGAGATTGCCAGACGTGTCGAAGAGGCGGCCAACCTGGTGCAGATCAGCGCGCTGCTTGACCGCCGCCCCTCACAGCTTTCCGGCGGTCAGCAGCAGCGTGTCGCCTTGGCGCGGGCGCTGGTGAAGGAGCCGAATATCCTTTTGCTGGATGAGCCGCTTTCCAATCTTGACGCCACCCTGCGCATCACCATGCGGGCCGAGTTGAAAAGCATACAGAAGCGGCTCGGTTTCACCACGCTGATCGTCACCCATGACCAGATCGAGGCGATCACCATGGCCGACCGGATCATCTGCATGAACAATGGCGAGATCGCCCAGGTTGGTACGCCGGATGATCTCTATCGCCGCCCGAGCAATCTGTTCGTGGCAGGCTTTATCGGTACGCCGCCGATGAACCTTCTCAAGGGACATGCCACGGGGTTCAAATTGCGTATCGGCGAGACATCCGTCGCCCTGACTGGAGAGCGTGAGGGAGAGGTGACGCTCGGTCTGCGACCCGAAGACATCACCCTTGTTTCACACGCGGATGCACCGCTCAGCGGGGAGATTATCAGCGTGGAGCCGATGGGGCGCGAAGTGTTCTACATGATCGACACGCCCGCAGGCGTCATCCATGCGCTGGAATATGGCGAAGCCGTGCGCCATGCACCCGGTGCCAGGGTTGGCATTGTCTGTAAGCCGGAACACACGCTGTTGTTCGACGCCTCCGGCAACCGCATTGCTGATCTCCACGCCAAGCTTTTGCAGCATTCCGATAGGCTCGTGAAAACGTTAGAACCAGCAAACTGACAGGATTTTTCAATGACCAAGATCGTATCCCATCGCGGGGCCAACCAGTTTGCGCCGGAAAATACCTTCGCAGCTGCCGACCTCGCCCTTCAGCAGGGGGCAGACTACATCGAGCTTGATGTGCGCGAGAGCGCTGACGGTGTGCTCTACGTTTTCCATGACGAGACGCTGGACCGCACCACCAATGGCACCGGCCCCATCGGCCATGCGACATCGGAGGAAATCGATGCGCTGGACGCCGGAAGCTGGTTCTCTCCTGCATTCAAGGGCGCGGTCGTGCCTAGGCTTGATGCCTATCTCCATCACCTGCGTGGCCGCGCCGGTGTCTATATCGAGCTTAAATATTGCGACCCTGCCAAAGTGGTGGCCCTGGTGCGAAGCCTTGGCATGGTGGGCGATACATTCTATTTTTCGTTTTCCGAAGACATGCGCCGCGATCTGCAATTGATTGCGCCGGAATTCCGTAAGATGATGACGCTTGATATTGCCAAGTCGCCGTCTCTGGTCGGTGCCGTGCATCACGCTGCGATCATCGAGATGACTGTTGAACACATGCGGCGGCCAGGTTTGCTCGAAGCGTGCCGCAAAGCCGGGCTTGAGGTGATGATCTATTACGCAGGGGACGAGATGGCCATTCACCGCGAAATCGCCAAAGCCGGTGTCGATTACATCAATCTCGACCGTCCGGATCTGTTTAATGCTGCCCGGTGCGACCATGTGGAAGCCGCCGCCTGATGCAGATCGCAGTTGTCGCCGATGTCCATCTGCATGATCTGTACGGCGGGTATGGCATGGTGGAGGAGGGCGGTGGACTTGCCCTTCGCACGCTGGGGGACACCATGGCGTCCACCCGTGTGTTTAACGAGAGCCATGCCGCGTTTCGTGCCGTGCTGGACGATATCGTCCGGCGCGGCATTTGTGATGTCGTTCTTCTCGGCGATTATTCCGACGATGGCCAGATTGGCGCGGTTGCAGCCGTCAAACGGATTCTTTCCGACTACGAAGACAGACATGGCCTGCGGTTTTTCGCCACCTTCGGCAATCATGATTGTTACGGACCAGCGCCGCGTCATCTGGCCAAGCTGCTGACACAGGCCGATGGGCTGGAACCGCTGTTGGTAACAAGCGATGATCGTGCGCCTGCACCAGCAATTGTTTGTCCGGGGATGCGTGGCATGTCGATAGCTGAGGCCGTGGAAGCCATGGCACCCTACGGCGTCACGCGTCCCGAGACCATTCTCCATTGGGAGACGCCTCATGACGGTATGGAGCATGTCGCACCCCGCCATTTGCCAACCAGCGACGACCTGAACTGTGACGCCTCTTATCTTGTCGAGCCGCAGGAAGGGCTATGGCTTTTGATGCTGGACGCCAATGTGTTCCAAAAGACCGGTGAGGGCTGGAAGGTCAGGGCCGATGCTGCCTGGGATCATGTGCTGGCAGAACGCCCCTATCTGCTGGCCTGGATCAAGCAGGTGGCTGATCGCGCCAACCGTTTGGGCAAGACCTTGTTGGCCTTTTCTCACTACCCGGCCTTGCCTTTGGCATTGACAGGAGAAGGCAGCGATGTGCGGGCGGCGAGCACGCCAGACTGGTCGAAGCGCATGCCATCGCCGGAAACCAGCCGCCGCCTTGCATGCGCCGGGATTCGATGGCATTTCAGCGGCCACATGCATGTCGCCGGGCGGGTTGAACTGGATGGTCTCGTCAACATCGCCGTCCCTTCGCCCGTCGCCTATCCTGGAGGCTACGTTGTCGTCACTGCTAAAGCCAAGCAGATTGACATCGAGACCGTTCAGATGAACGTGGCCAAAGGTTTCGATATTGCGTTCCCCGCCTATCAAGTGCAGTCCGGCGGTACCAATCGCACCTGGTTTCCGAAACTGCTTTCCTGTGCGACCTATGCGGAGTTTCTGCGGGCCCATTTGCAAAATCTGATCGAAACGAAACATATTCCCGATGATTGGTCGCCTGAGCTTCTGGCATATCTCGACGTGACGATGGGGCATCTATTCTGTGAGGATAGCCGTTTGACGGGGCTTACGGTCGGATACTCGGACGTTATGTCCCAGCCGTTTCGGCAGATGGTCGAGGATTACTACCTGTTGCGGGCTGCCGGACGACATGCCTTGGGAGAGATTCCAGCAGAGAGGGTGGTGTTCTACCGTGATCTCGCCACGCACCTAAGATCACAAGATCGCGTAGGGATGGGAGTGTCGCGAGATGTTGCCAGGTTTTTGGAATTATTCGCCGCTTGCACAGATTTTGATGGTTGGCTGGATGATTGATTGGATCGTCAACAAGAAAAATCAGATCATGGCCGGTTCACTCTGAACTTGACCGACCTCAGCCGCCGAGGCCATTGCCTTCCGACATTTCCCTTCGATCGGGATGACCAGGAGGAAACCATGCCATGTGAATCATTGGCGGCTGGGCCTGGACGACCTGAAAACCGAGCCGCTGGTAAATCGGAAAACCGTTCGAACCGAAGACCGGCGTTGAAAGCGTCAACGGAATGTTGCCTTTTATGGCTGCCGCCTGCAATCCTCTGATGACATTGGAGCCTATTCCGCTACCTCGGGCTTGCTTTAAAACCTGCAACTCGGAAATCCGCCAATCTGCATATCCAAGGTCGATGATGGTGCGTCCGACTGAGGAACCAAGTCGCTCAATGATGAAGTCGAGATGATCGGGATAGACGCTTTCAGCGCCAGCCCGCATGGTCTTGAACTGCTGCTCATAGAGATCACGAATGAAATCGGGTTTCCCTTCCGCCCATGCGAGCCATGGGCGGGTTTCGATAAACAGTTTGAAAATCAGATCCTGATCACTCGCCCGGACAAGGCGCAAATTCAAACCGTTTCCAAATGCGAAAGAGCCGGTAAACCCATTCATATATGTCTCATCCAACTCAACGCGACCATCAATTGAATGCAACTTCCAAACGGATGACGTCGGGCTGCGGGCTGAGGATACGCTCAATATACGCAAGCCCGATCTTATCCAGACTGCGATGCTCGATAGCGTAGTCTCCGCTTTGAATGTCAGGAAACGCGTTGTGCTGGACGCAGAGAAAAAGGCTGAAGGCCGTTCGCGCTGCTCCCGGTGCGGTGCTGGCTGGATATTCGACAACCTTGGCCAACACCGCGTTGATCACTGTCTCCTGCGCGGTCAGTGTGAAATCGTCCCCGATATGGGGCGTGAATTTTGCTGCATCCAGAATGAGACCGGTCATGGACGAACCGGGTAGAGGCCTTGAACGCAGAAAATGAAATTGATCGCCAGGTAAGGAGGCTTGGCGTCGATAGCAGCACCGGTGCCAAATGGCTGCACCGTAACAGCTCCGCCTGTGATCGCATTGGTGGCAATGCTCTGAGCCGCCGTCGGCGCATTTCCGGAAATGGTAACGCTGCTACTATCGAGAGTGACTGGTGTCGTTGAAGCAGCGCCGTAGATCCTTGTGGCTGCCGTATTTCCACCAGCAAGGGCAGAGCCCGCCGTTGGCAACTGGGAAGTTCCCGCAGCTGGGCTTGCCTTCATGGTTGCAGTCTGCGTTCCTGTCTGCGCTGGTATATTCACCGTGGCATTGCCAGTGGGCGTAAAGACAGCCGCATGGGTATGGGCCGGAATTTGGGTTGAATTCAACGAAACGGTATCATTTCCGCCTTTGTTGCCGATCGCATAATTCGGGCTGGTGGGCGTACGTTGTCCATATCCGATGGGCATTTGACCGCGCAGGTCCGGCAGGTTGAAATAGGTTTGCTGGTCCCCGCCATAGAAATTTGAAACAAGTGAATAGACGGCATTGTATTGATTTATCGTTAGTTTTTGACCCCAGCACATGAGCCAGCCATCAGGTGCATAATTGAAGCCGACCGGCAAGATAGTCGCAAGAAACGCATCCATAATAATCCTCCACGGGGCTCGGGGCATTGCGAATCGACAACTGATTCGGGTTCATGAGGTCAGAACATATTTCTCAACCATAACTTAGTAAATTATATTGTTTCAATTTTTTGGGAAGGCCTGGCAGGGTAAATTTTAGATTTTTCATGATGCCTGCCTGTACTGATCGCTCTACCCAGGCGTTTAGAGCGAGGTGTTTTAGTCACAGTTGAAAGAAAACAATGGGTGACAGCGACGCTTTCCATCTGCGGATATTGTTATTCAACCATGGCTCGAATAATGCTCGAATGACGGGCGCCTTGTGGTGGGCGCTCGTTTCAAGGGCAGCGTATTTTCGGTCGGCAAAACGACACGATCGATTATCGATGCCTTGGGCGAGCAGGGGTTTAGAGAAGAATGCAATTCGGTAAATCGTTTCGTGTCGCGCATGTTCTGGCAGATACAAAGAAGTTGGCATGGACCCGGCTCAAGCGGTCGGCTGGTGCCGCCTTTCGGGCTTTCATTGGTGTCCTCACCATCCTGATTACCGGCTTGAGTTTTGCGACAACAGCCAATGCCGCACTTTCAGCGTCATGCAGCCAAGTCAATTCAGACTTCAGTTCGCCACGCTATCTCACCAACACCGACAACTTTTCCCCTGATTACCAAAATTTGACCGCTGGCGAGTATATCTCCTGGAGCTTTTCGACCACTGGAACAGCAGCTGGCGGCACCTCATCAGCAATTGTGATATACAGCGACAATTATAATAATCTTCTTGTTAATGAGAGTAATCTTGGTGGAAATATTAATAAATCTGGCAATTTTACAGCCAGCGCTTCGGTAGATAATCTACAGATGATCCTTGATGTCACTCAAGATAACTCGGCTAGCCCTTCCAATTATAACACACTCACATTCAGCGCTGCCTGTTACGCAAGCGCGCCGACGTCTCCCGGTGCCCCGACAATCGGAACGGCCACACCTGGCAACAGCCAGGCCACGGTGTCCTTCACTGCCCCGGCCAGCGATGGCGGTGCGGCGATCACCAGCTATACCGTGACGGCAAGTCCGGGTGGCGCGACGGCAACCGGCTCGGCTAGCCCGATCACCGTGACGGGCCTGACCAACGGTACGGCCTATACATTCACAGTCACCGCCACCAACAGTGTTGGAACCGGGACGGCTTCGGCAGCAACGAGCGCGGTCACGCCGACAGTGCCAACCTTTACCTTTTCCCCTGCCTCAGGCGCGTTGACTGCGGCAACTGTTGGAACAGCCTATAGCGAGACGGTCACTGCTTCGGGCGGAACGTCGCCCTATACCTATGCTGTTTCATCAGGAACACTTCCTGCTGGCATGAGCCTAAACACATCGACCGGAGAGATCTCCGGCACGCCGACGACCGCCGGAAGCGCTAGCTTCACCATCTCAGCCACGGATGCCAATAGCGCGACGAGCTCGGCAAGTTATTCCCTCGCCGTGGCCGCAGGCCTTCCTGGTGCGCCGACGATTGGATCGGCTACAGCTGGAAACAGCCAGGCCACCGTGTCCTTCACCGCTCCGGTCAGCAATGGCGGTGCGGCGATCACCATCTATACCGTGACGGCAAGTCCGGGTGGCGCGACGGCAACCGGCTCGGCAAGCCCGATCACCGTGACGGGTCTCGCCAATGGTACAGCCTATACCTTCACGGTCACCGCGACCAACAGCGTCGGAACCGGGACGGCTTCGGCAGCAACGAGCTCGGTCACCCCGACAGCGCCAACCTTTACCTTCTCCCCCGCCTCAGGCGCGTTGACAGCAGCAACTGTTGGTACGGCCTATAGCGAGACGGTCACGGTTTCGGGCGGAACGTCGCCCTATACCTATGCTGTTACATCAGGGACACTTCCTGTTGGAATGAGCCTCAACACATCGACCGGGGCGATTTCCGGCACCCCAACGACCGCTGCCAATACCAGCTTCACCATTACCGCTACCGATGCCAATAGCGCGACGGGATCGGCGAGCTATTCGCTTGCCGTGGCAGCAGACATTCCAGGCGCGCCGACGATTGGGACGGCATCCGCCGGTGATAGCCAGGCGACCGTTTCGTTTACCGCCCCGGCCAGCGATGGTGGCGCGTCCATTACAAGCTATACCGTGACGGCAAGCCCGGGTGGAGCGACGGGAACCGGATCGGCAAGCCCGATCACCGTGACTGGCCTCACCAATGGCACGGCCTATACGTTTACCGTCACCGCGACCAACAGTGCTGGAACCGGGACGGCTTCAACGGCATCGAATTCGGTCACGCCGGGAGCATCACTCCAGGCTCCCATTGCTAACGCGGTCAGCGACACGGTCAGTGCGAACTCGTCGAATAACCCGATCACACTGAACATGACCGGCGGTGCGGCCTCGTCCGTTGCCATTGCCACGCCCGCGTCGCATGGTACGGCCTCGGCCTCCGGCACGTCGATCACCTATACACCGACGGCTGGCTATTCCGGTTCCGACAGTTTTACCTACACCGCCACCAATGCCGCCGGAACATCCTCGCCAGCCACGGTGACAATAACGGTAACGGCCCCGGCGTTCACCCTGTCACCAGCCTCCGGCACTTTGACAGCGGCCACTGTTGGAACAGCCTATACTGAGACAGTCACGGCTTCGGGCGGAACATCGCCCTATACCTATGCTGTTACATCAGGGACGCTCCCTGCTGGAATGAGCCTCAACACATCGACCGGGGCGATTTCCGGCACACCGATGACCGCTGCCAATACCAGCTTTACCATCACCGCTACCGATGCCAATAGCGCGACGGGATCGGCGAGCTATTCGCTTGCCGTGGCAGCAGACGTTCCCGGCGCGCCGACAATTGGGACGGCGTCTGCCGGTGATAGCCAGGCGACCGTTTCGTTTACCGCCCCGGCCAGCGATGGTGGCGCGTCCATTACAAGCTATACCGTGACGGCAAGCCCGGGTGGAGCGACTGCAAGCGGATCGGCAAGCCCGATCACCGTGACTGGCCTCACCAATGGCACGGCCTATACGTTTACCGTGACCGCGACCAACAGTGCCGGAACCGGGACGGCCTCGGTTGCTTCGAACTCGGTCACCCCGTCTGCCGTTCTCCAGGCCCCGGTTGCCAACGCCGTCTCCGAAACAGTTGCGGCCAATTCGTCGGCCAACGTGATCACTCTCAACATGACCGGCGGCACGGCTTCGTCCGTTGCGGTCGCTTCAGTGGCATCGCATGGAACGGCCTCGGCCTCTGGCACGTCGATCACCTATACGCCCACAGCTGGCTATTCCGGTTCCGACAGTTTTACCTACACTGCCACCAATGCCACCGGAACATCCTCGCCAGCTACCGTGACCATAACGGTTACGGCGCCAACCTTGGTCCTCTCGCCCTCGGCTGGTACCCTTGCAGCAGGCACGGTGGGTGCTGCCTACAGCCAAACCGTCGCAGTATCCGGTGGCGCAGAGCCGTATGATTACGAATTCCTGTCGGGATCTTTGCCAGCTGGCCTGTCCATAACGTCAAGCGGTGGCGCCTCTGCCAGGATTCTTTCCGGCACGCCGTCGGCTGCCGGAACGAGTAACTTCACGGTTAAAGTTACCGATGCATATGGTGCAACGGTCACGGCCTCTTATTCCATCACCATCAATGCAGCAGCACCGATCGCCAACGCGCTGACGGCAACGGTGACGGCAAACTCTTCGGATAACGTTCTGGCCCCCTCCATTACCGGGGGTGCTGCGACGGCGGTCACCATTGCCTCCTCGCCAAGCCATGGGGCAGCAACGGTATCCGGCACCAATTTTATCTATACGCCGACGGCTGGCTATTCCGGCTCCGACAGTTTTACCTACACCGCCACCAATGCCACCGGAACATCCTCTCCGGCCACGGTGACCATCACCATCACAGCCCCGGCCTTCACCCTGTCACCAGCCTCCGGCACGTTGACAGCGGCCACTGTTGGAACAGCCTATACTGAGACAGTCACGGCTTCGGGCGGAACATCGCCCTATACCTATGCTGTTACCTCAGGGACGCTTCCTGCTGGCACGAGCCTCAACACATCGACCGGGGTGATTTCCGGCACACCAACGACCGCTGCCAATACTAGCTTCACCATCACCGCCACCGATGCCAACGGCGCCTCGGGATCGGCAAGCTATTCGCTTGCCGTCACGGAGCCATCGGTAACGCTGACTCTTTCTCCGTCGTCAGGGGCTCTCACCACAGCAACGGTGGGCACTGCCTATAGCCAGTCCGTCACGACAACGAGTGGTACCGCTCCTTATACCTACGCTGGAACCGGCCTGCCGGATGGTCTCGTCCTTGATACGAGTACCGGAGCTATCACCGGAGCACCGACGACGGCTGGAAGCTATGCTATCGCGGTGACGGTCACCGATAGCGCGTCACCTGCCAATCATGGCTCGGGCAACTATACGCTGACGGTGAACGCCGCCGCGTCCATCGCCTTCTCGCCAGCTGGCGGAGCGCTGAAAGAAGCTATGGCGGGCGAGGCTTATAGCCAGCAGATATCTGCAACAGGGGGAACAGGATCGCTGATCTACAGCCTTTCCTCTGGAAGCCTGCCGAAAGGCATTGTGCTGAATATCTCGACCGGTGCGCTCAATGGACCGCTCGATGCGGGTACGGAAGGCGATTATTCCTTTGCCATCCAGGCTCGTGACAGCAATGGTACGACTGGCACTGCAAGCTATACCGTCAAAGTGACCACGCGCGCGGTGACCGTGGCGGATCATGTGGTCGACGTTCCCGCAGGCGCCACGCCGAATAATGTCTATCTCAACAAAGACGCTACCGGAGGTCCGTTTACCGAGGCCGATATTGTCTCCGTCGAGCCACCCGAGGCAGGGACGGCAACCCTTATTCAAGGTGAGCTTGCAGCCGTCTCGTCAGCTTCTCCTGTCGGCTGGTATTTGAAATTCACTCCGAATCCGGCCTATTCGGGTCAGGCCCGTATCGCCTATCGCCTTGCAAGTTCGCTTGGAAATTCCAACACGGGCACCGTCATCTACAACATCAACTATAATGCAGAGCAAGTCGCGACGGATATCGACAACCTCGTACACAGCTTTGTTCAGACCCGTCAAAACATGATCTCCTCCGCGATCAAGGTGCCGGGTCTGATGGAACGAGGCCGGATGGCCAGGGCGACGACCCCTGTGACAACCAGGATGTCTCCGTCTACGCAAGGAATGACGTTCGGTTTTTCCACCAGTCTTGCACAGATGGAATCGGCCCGTGACAGTGCCGACGGCATTGCTGGCGGCTATTCCTCGCCATTCAATATCTGGATTGATGGTGCTGTTCTGGCTCATAACGACAAGGACACCAATGGCAGCAAGTGGGGCAGCTTTGCCATGATCAACATGGGGGCCGACTATCTGCTGACTGATAAGGCGTTGCTGGGCCTTTCGTTTCACTACGACCGGATGACGGACCCGACGGATGAAGATGCCATGTTGACCGGCAATGGTTGGCTGGCTGGCCCCTATACCTCTTTCGAAGTCACCAAAGGCGTGTTCTGGGATGCGAGCCTGCTGTATGGCGGGTCCTCAAACACCATCGATACCCAGTTCTGGGATGGCAATTTCGATACCCAGCGCTGGATGTTGGATACGTCCATCAAGGGAAAATGGTCTTTGGACGAAGCGACCGTGGTGACGCCGAAGCTAAGAGCGGTTTATTTTTCCGAAACCGTCGATGATTACGCCGTGAAAAACAGCTCGGGCGACACGATCGACCTTGATGGGTTTACCTCGGAGCAGTTCAGGGTGAGCCTCGGCGCTGAAATTGCCCGTTCCTTTACACTTGCTAGCGGCTCAACCATGACGCCAAAACTTGGTATCACCACCGGCTTTTCTGGCCTCGACGGGTCCGGTTTATTCGGATCGGTCACGGCTGGCGCGTCACTGCAAACCACTGAGGCTTGGGCGATTGAAGGCAGCCTTCTATTCAACATCGAAGGCGAGGGCGAAAAATCGGTCGGTGCGAAGGTTGGATTGTCGCGGAAATTTTGACGCTAGTCGGAGAGGCAGAATTGTGAGCTGAGCCTGGCTGCGGATGGTCAGCCTCGGTTCACTATATGCTCTCTGGTCTGTTTTGAAACAGCACCGGTTTGCCGGGTCAGGCATTAATTTACAGGCAGTAGAGAGCTGTTATTTGGCTGGCTCTGTGATCCTTAGAGATGACAGATGGGTGTCAGCACTTTTTACTAGAGCCTGTCAGGCTCAGATTGAACCAGCCAGACTTCTAGCCTCTCTTGTTTTCGCTTGTCTTTTCGGGAAAACCACATTCCACTTTCCTAAGGCAAACCCAAGGGAGTTGAGGTGAACTGACGGAGGTCAGCCATTCGCAGTAATGATAACTTTGGGTTGATTATTTTTGAAATATTCTTCTTATGGATGTAATTTATTGGCAATTGAGGAGGAGAGCGCCATGGATCACATGAAAGCATCTGCGGAGAGTACTGCGCCAAAAGGCACAGACACGGTCATCGTGCGCGCCGCAATCCATCCAGCCATCGGCATTGCCCGTATTGGTGATGCCAAAACCGAATATTTCATCGGTCCCGAAGTCACCGATGCGCCGCCTGAAAATGCACCGCCGCCATCATTTTACCGAGACAAGACGGGCGCCATCAAGCGGCAGGCCGCTCGGTTCCGTATCTATGGCTATAATGCTGCCGGCGACGTCGTGAGTGAACTGACCAGCGACAATGCCGATATCCATTGGACCGTGCATGTCGCCAATCGCAAAGCGCAATGGTACCAGTTCCAGTATGCTCTGGATATTCCAGAGGCAATCAATGCGCCTGACAATGCCTTTCCCCTGCGCAATCCCAAAGTCATGGATCGTTCGACACTCGCCATTGATCCCGGCCCCCGCAGTATTTCAGGCCGCGGTGTGTCTGGCCCGGCCTATGCTTTCGACACGGGCACCTTCAAGGCGGCAGCTACCGAGCCGGTTGTCGTGCCGCTGGGTGAACTCCAGACAGATGAGGAAGGGCGGCTGATCTTCCTGGGTGGGCATGGTAAATCGGCCTCGCCAACCAATGCCCCGGTCTATGATCCGGATAACCCGCCAAGTTTTAACAATGCCAATGATTGGTATGACGATACGTCCGACGGCCCTGTGATGGCCGAGATTTCCATCAATGGTCAGTCGATCCCGGTCGAATCGGCCTGGGTGGTGGTCGCACCGCCGAATTACGCGCCCGATATTATCAGCTGGCGCACGATGTATGATCTGATGTGCGATGTGTCGGTTCAGGCGGGCTGGATGCCGATGCCGAGTGAACCGTCCTTCTCGACGGACATCCTGCCGATATTGCAGCGTCTCAGCAATCTGCAATGGGTCAACAAGGGCTTTGCCGCTTATTTTGGCAAAGGCTGCCCGCTGGATTTCAATAATCCCGATCTGCTTGCCAAGCTGTCGCAGAAACCGGCAGGATTGAGGGAGGGCGATGACCCCTATGGCGAGTTGCGCCGCACGCTTTTCAACGGCTTCCGCCCGTCCGCGCCTATTGTGGCCGAGCCTGTGCAATGGCCGCATGTGCAGCCTTGGATCTATGGCGACGCCTTCGGCAGTTTCTCGGAAACTGGCCCCGGCAACATGCTGACCATGACGGGTCTGCAAGAAGCCATTCTGCGCAAATGGGTGGAAGGCAGCTTCATTGACGACTGGCCGGAGGCAATAAAGCCGGTCTCGAAGATTGAGGAGGTTCCGCTTGCTGGGCAGCCGCATATGCTGGATAAGGCCGCCTTGCATTATTGCCTCTCCGATACATTCCACCCGGGCTGCGAGATGACCTGGCCAATGCGCCACGCCAGCCTGTATTCTGCGCCCTTCCGCATCCGTCTGCGTCCAGCTGGTACTCCGGAGCCGGACTATGGAACGACCATGACGCCCATTCTGGTGGAAAAGGTCGGCGGGCCGCTCTACGATCAGCCGCCGGGCGGCATTACCCGGTGGATGGCAATTCCCTGGCAGGGCGACACGGCCTTCTGCCGCTCGGGCTATGATCCTGAATTTGATCCTTATTTGCCAACGTTCTGGGCGGCGCGCGTGCCTAATCAGGTGTTGAGCGAGGAGGATTACAACAAGGTCATCGATGAAACTTTGCCGCGCGCGGAGCGTATTGCGGCCTATAGCCGCCGCGTCAACTGGCTGCGTGCGATCATGAACCACGATACGGCGCAAGTCATGATGGATATGATCGCTGAATTCGGGCAGCTTGGCATTGTCGAGGCACGGCCGGGCGTCAAGGGTGATCCTGATTTTCCTGAATATATCTATGTCGAGACATTGGCCGTCAGCAAACTCAAGCGTGCCGCCGATCATGCGGTTCGCTTGCTTGCAGAGGCTCCGCAGCCGCTGACCAAGCTGGAAAAGGCCGGTTGGGCGAGCCGCGAGCAACTCGAAGCATTTCGAGCTGTGCGTGTCCAAAAGCGTTAAAGACCAGACTCTCACAGCCTCGCCGCAGGGCGACGGGGCTGTGTTTGATGTCGTTGTGGCAGGGGCGGGACCGGCAGGGGCCATTGCCGCCCGTCACCTCGCCCGCGCGGGCCGGTCCGTGGTTATGCTCGACCGGCTGCGTTCTCATGCGCCCCGTCTGGGCGAAACATTGCCGGGTGCTGCGCAAAGGCTTTTGGTTCAGCAGGGGCTTGCCGATCTTGCTGTGCCGGGGCCGCAGCATGCACGGGTTGGCGGTGGGCTGACGGTCTGGGGCGATGGGCATGTGGTGGCAAGCGATACTTTGCGTGACCCCTATGGGCCTGGTCTGCGCCTGGACCGCGCCCAATTCGATGCCGATCTGCGGCAGGCGAGCCTTGAAGCCAGTTGCTTCTGGTGGAAGGTGAATGTCAGTGACATTAAAAGGCAAGACGGGTTGTGGGTGATCGGGCTGGATGACGGCCGCATCCTCCGCGCTTCCTATATTATCGATGCGACGGGGCGCTCGGCGCGGATTGTCCGCCTGCTGGGTGTTGCGCAGCAACGCGGTACGGCGCTGGTCTCGTTGTATCAAGTCGCAAAGCCTCAGAAAAATGCTGATCTGGAGCGGACGCTGATTGAGGCCACGCCGGATGGCTGGATTTATGCGGGCCGGCTTGCCGATGGTTTTTGGGCTATTGGCTATCATACATTGCCCCAGGAGGCTGTGCGGCTGCGGCGATCTCCCGATTACCGGGTTGCCCTTTTTACGGAAACGCCCCATCTGACCTCCTGTCTGGGGGCTTTGGAATGGGTGGGGCCGTTCTTTGCCCGTGATGCCCGTAGTCTCAGCGCCATCACGCCATGCGGCGAGGGTTGGTGTGCTGTCGGGGATGCCGCGCTGGCCTTTGATCCGATTGCAGGTCAAGGCCTGTTCAACGCCCTGCGCACTGGAGTGGCCGCCGCAGAGGGCATTCTTGCTTCTCCAGCGGCGGGCTTATCAGCTTACGCGCAGGAGCTGTCGCGTGTCCGGGCAATCTATACAACCCGGCGGCAAAGCCTCTATCGCTCCGAAAGCCGTTGGCTGGACCGTGATTTCTGGAAAACCCAGCAAGATCAGGTGGCTGTACCCGTGGATGTGGGTCGCCAACACGTCGCCACATGAGGGCCGGTCAGCGGTATCTCACTCCGCTTGAGACTTTGCAATCTGTTTGGGCGGAACATTTCCATTCCTCTCGACCCGGTCCCGGTGAAGGGCCGCACGGGCCAGCATCATCAGCGTGACCGGTGTCGTGACCGTGACGAGAATGCCGATCAGAATTTCATGGATCGCTAAGCGTGATGATGCCACTGAGAAAAAGATCATCGATCCAAGCATGATCCCGCCAACGCCCCAGCTGGTTCCAAGCGTGGGCGCGTGGATGCGTTCATAGAATGTTGGCAGGCGCAGAAATCCGATGGCGCCAATCAGCGCCAGCGTTGCGCCGGCCAGCAGGAAAAAGGCTACGCATATGGCGGCCCAAACGGGAATATCTGTTGCGGAATAGATCATTCGATCACCTCCCCACGCATCAGAAATTTACCCAGGGCAACGGAGGCGACAAATCCCAACATACCGATCACCAGGGCGGCTTCAAAATAAATTTGCCGGCCCGTGCCGACACCGAAAGTCACCAGGAGCAACATGGCATTGATGTAGAACGTATCAAGGCCGATGATCCGGTCCTGAGCGCGGGGTCCGATGAACATCCGCACTGACACGATGGCCATGGAGGCCACGAGCATCAATTGGGCGAGCGAGACAGCGCTGAAGAGAATAATTGCGCTCATGCGAATATCTCCAATAGCAGTTTTTCGTAGCGGTTCTTGATCGTATCGCGCCAGATGGTTTCGTCTTTGATATCGAGCACATGAAGAAGCACGGAATTGTCGTTGGAATCATATTCAAGCCAGGCCGAACCCGGCGTGCTTGTCAGGATCACCGCCAGCACGGCCAGTGCGAACTGGCTTTTGATCTCCAGTTGAATAATCACAAATCCCGGATCATGCTGTCGAGATCCGCTTCTGATGATGATAGCGGCGACGGCAATGTTCGACTTGGCGATATCGTAAAGGACGACAAGAAACAGCTTGGGGAGAAGATACCATTTTCTCAGGCGCGGCTTTTCAGGACGCAGCGATGCCATGGCCCAGCCTGCGAAGACGGCGACGAATATGCCCAGGATCAAATGGCCAAGGGTGAAACCATTGAGCAGCAGCCACATGACAACAAGTGACAGGGTCAGAACCGGATAGGGCAACATTACTCGCTCTCCTTTCCGGTGCTGGACAGGTTTTTGAAGCCGGGAATTTGCGTCGCATTGCGGACCGCATTGATGTAATTTGCCGGGGTGCTCAATGCGCGGATCGTCGTGTCCATATAGTGCATCGCTGGCCCGGCCTGGATGGTGAGAGCGAGCGTGAGCGCTAGCAGAAACATCACAGGAACGATTTCGATAACAAGGACACGCGGAACGGTGCCTTCGATCGAGCTCCAGAACGTGCGAATGCCGGCGCGGGTCATGGAAATCAGCGCGGCGATGCCCGACAGGATGACCAGCACGATCAGCGCCCAGATCGCCATGGTTGGCGGCGAACCGATGGCACCGGTGCCCATCATGGCCGACAGCATCGCGAATTTGGCGATGAAGCCGGACAGGGGCGGCAGGCCGGAGAGCAGTATTCCGCAGGCAGCAAAACAAATGCCAAGAATGGCCATGGTGCCGGGCATCGTGACGCCCTCTTCCTCATAGGGCGCCTGCTCATCCGCATCGCCATAGGCATCCATCGTTACCGCAAGGACATTGGCACCAGCATCCTGTCCGCGCTCGACAAGCTCGATCAGCATGAAGAATGCGCTGATGGTCAGTGTCGAACTGACAAGATAAAGCAGAGCTCCTGAGGAGACGGCCCCGTCATTGATGCCGACCACCATCAACAAGGTGCCCGAAGACACCAGAACCGAAAACCCGGCCAGCCGCCCAAGCGCCTGCGAGGCGAGGACACCAATCGTCCCGAAAACAAGCGTTGCCATGCCGCCATAGAGCAGCACGCCCGCGCCGAAGCCAGCTGACGGGCCTTCTGCGAACAACAGCATGGTTAGCCGCAGGATGACATAGATCCCGAGCTTGCTCATGATGGCGAAAATTCCGGCCACGGGAGCCGACGCTGCACTATAGGCGGTTGGCAGCCAGAAGCAGAGCGGCCACATGCCCGCCTTGATGAGGAAGACGACACCCAATATGCCAGCGCCTGCCTCCATCAACATGCGACGGTCCGGTTCCATTTCCGGAATGCGGGCCGCAAGATCGGCCATGTTGAGGGTGCCAGCCGTGCCGTAAATCAAGCTGACGCCGATCAGAAACAGCAGGGCGGCCACCAGGTTGACGGCAATGTAGTGCAGCCCAGCCTTGACCCGAAGTGGGCCGGACCCATGCAGCAGGAGACCATAGGACGCGGCCAGCATCACCTCGAAAAACACGAAGAGATTGAAAAGGTCACCGGTCAGGAAAGCCCCATTGACCCCCATCAGCAGCAGTTGGAACATGCTGTGAAAATGCGCGCCGACCGCATGCCAGCGGGCGAAGGAAAACACCAAGGCCGGGATGGCGAGCAAGGCCGTTAGCAGCAGCATCAGGGCCGATAGACCATCCAGAACCAGCACGATGCCGAACGGCGCCGCCCAGTTTCCGACCAGATAGACATTCTCAAAACTGTTCGGCCCGCTCTCGATGCGAAACAGAATGATGGCGATGGCTGCCAGTGCGACTGCGGATGCAAGGCTGATCATCGCCTTGGTCAGTCTCTGCCGCTCATCGACAAGCAGAAGCACGGCACTGGCAACCAACGGCACCAGCACGGGCGCAATGATCAGATGGTGGGCCCAACCATTCATTTTGGTTCGTTCCTCCCATCGACATGGTCGCTTCCCGTCAGACCGCGCGAGGCCAGCAGCACCACGAGAAACAGGGCGGTCGTTGCAAAGCCGATGACGATAGCTGTGAGAACGAGAGCTTGCGGCACAGGGTCCGCCAGATGGCCAGCGCCGTCATCGCCAAGAATGGGTGGCACATTCGCCTTGACGCCACCAACACCGAAGATGAACAAATTGACGGCATAGGATAGCAGTGAAAGCCCGACGATTACCTGATAGGTGCGAGGCCGCAGGATGAGCCAGACGCCGCAGCCGGTCATAACGCCGATGGCGATCGATAGAACAAGCTCCATCACCCTTCCTCCGATTTCGAGGCATCAATCATGCGCAGGCGATTGATGCGCAAGGACTGATGCGCGAGAGCGACGAGAATAAGAACCGTGGAGCCGACCACCAGGGCGAACACGCCGAGATCAAATAGCAGCGCCGTTGCCGCCGGGATCTTGCCGATCAACGGGAGATCGATATAGCGGGAATGCGAGGTGAGGAACGGATATCCCAGCAACCAGGCGCCGATGCCGGTGGCGACGGCGGTCAACAGGCCTGCACCCATCCAGCGCAGCGGCAGGATACGGATACGATCTTCCGCCCAGCGGGTGCCGCCCGCCAGATATTGCAGCAGAAACGCAATCGACAGCGTCAACCCCGCAGAAAAACCACCGCCCGGCAGGTCATGTCCACGCATGAACAGGTAAACCGACAACGTGACGATAACTGGAAACAGCCATTGCATGATGACCGAGGGGATCAGAAGATAATCGCGCACCGTATCGCCCGCTGACCGCTCTGGCCGCTCCTCATCGAAGCGGTTTTGCGCCTGCTGCTGTTCCGGCATGCCCATGCTGTCTTCGGCAGGGCGGAAGCGGCGCAAAAGCCCGTAGACTGTCAGTGCGACAACCCCGAGAACGGCAATCTCGCCCAGCGTATCGAAACCACGGAAATCCACCAGTATGACATTGACCACATTGCGGCCACCGCCCTGCGAATAGGCGTTTTCCAGGAAATAGCTGGCGATGGCATCGGGAACCGGCATGGTCATCACCGCATAGGCGGTGAACGACATGGCGACCCCGCAAAGAACTGCAAGAGCGAAATCCCGAAACCGGCGAAAGCGCGCGCTCAAGGTCATTGTTTCGCCAAGTCCTTCGGATCGCTTGGGAAGCCAGCGCAGGCCGAGAAGGATGAGGACTGTGGTGACGATTTCGACCAGCAATTGCGTGATGGCCAGATCGGGTGCCGAGAGCCAGACGAAGGTGAGGCAGACGATAAGACCGACGCCACCGAGCATCACCAATGATGCGAGACGGTGGTATTTCGCCAGATAGGCGGTGCCGATGGCAAGGCAGATGCCGATGGCCCAAAGGGCTGCAAACACCGGATCGGCGCCGGAATAGACAAGCGGGCGAACCTCGAAGCCTCTGATATAAAGAGGCAGCATTCCTGCCGCAAAACCCACTGTCACCAGCCAGCGAAGTTGCGGCTGTAGCTTGCGGGTGCCGAGGCGACGTTCGGCGATACGCGCCCAGTGCCAGGACACTTCAACGATAACGCGCTCGAAAATGCGCTGGCCTTTGAACCTGTGAAAAAACGGCGGGCCATCGTGGCACCGGGCGAGATAGTCCTTCAACAGGAAATAGATCACTCCGCCGCCGACAAGGGCGATCATGCTCATCACCAATGGCAGATTGACGCCATGCCAGATTGCCAGACTGTATTCCGGTGTGTCGGCCCTGAGAACACTGACGACGGCGACGTGAAGAAAGGGACCGATCGAGATTGCCGGGATGATGCCGACAATCAGGCAGGCCAGCACAAGAAACTCCACGGGAAACCGCATCCAGCGCGGTGGCTCGTGCGGACGGGCAACCGGGAGATCCTGAGGCGGCGGGCCAAAGAATACGGTGTGGATGAACCGCAGCGAATAGGCGACGCTGAAGGCACTGGCAAGCGTTGCGACATAGGGCAGGATGGTGTCCAGGATCGAATCCGCATGGGTTTCAACGGCTTCGGCGAAGAACATTTCCTTGGACAGAAAGCCGTTGAGAAGCGGAACGCCAGCCATCGCCGCGCTGGCGACTATGGCAAGCGTTGCGGTGAACGGCATGAACCGGAACAGCCCGCTCAACCGCCGCATGTCACGGGTTCCCGTCTCGTGATCGATGATCCCTGCTGCCATGAACAGCGATGCCTTGAAGGTCGCATGGTTCAGCATGTGGAAAATAGCCGCCACCGTTGCCAATGGACTTCCCAGGCTGAGCAATGTGGTGATCAGTCCGAGATGGCTGATGGTCGAATAGGCCAGCAGCCCTTTGAGATCCTGCTGGAACATCGCAAAATAGGCACCGAGCAACAAGGTTGTGATCCCAGCGGCTCCGACGATCCAGAACCATTCATTGGTGCCTGATAGCACAGGCCAGAAACGCACCAGCAGAAACACCCCGGCTTTGACCATGGTCGCTGAATGGAGAAAGGCCGAAACAGGCGTTGGAGCGGCCATGGCGTTCGGTAGCCAGAAATGAAACGGAAACTGGGCGCTTTTCGTCAGTGCGCCGAGCAATATGAACACCAGGGCGGGGACATAAAGGGAATGTTCGCGAATGACATTGCCGGAGTCGAGTATGGTATCGAGGTCATAGCTGCCGACGATATTGCCGAGCAGAATAAGGCCGATCAACAGGCAGAAGCCGCCGATCCCGGTAATGGTCAGCGCCATTCGGGCACCGTCGCGCGCGTTGGGATTATTATGCCAATAGCTGATCAGCAGGAATGAAAAGATGCTTGTCAGCTCCCAGAAGACTGACAGGAGGATGACATTGCCCGAAAGCACGATGCCAAGCATCGCGCCCATGAAGGCCAGCAGGAAGGAGAAGAACCGGGGAACCGGATCTTCTTCCGACATATAATAGCGGGCATACAGCACGACCAGAAAGCCGATGGCTGCGATCAGCATGGTGAAGATCCAGGCCAGGCCATCCATCCGCAGCGTAAAATCCAGACCAAGCTGCGGGAGCCATGGCATGTTGAATTTTACGACGCCGCCATCAGCGACCGCCGGATAGAGACTTGCCGTCAGCGCCAGCGAAATGAGCATGACAATAGCGGCCGAGCCTGCCGGAAGGCGGCGAGACGGCGTATTCAGCAAAAATACAGATAAGAGACTTCCGACGAAAGGCAGAAGCAGGAGAACAACGAGCAGAGACGGTCCAGCTGTTATCCCAATGCTGTGTTCCTTTTTGATTCGAGCCCGGAATGCCTATGCCGCACAATGGATTGGCATCTAGCGACCCGCGCTTTATTGCGCTATATGATGGATATCAATCAATATGGGTGATACTTGGCGATGGGTCAAGGAAACGAGTCCAAGTTTTTAACACCAGCGCTGTGTCGCGCGGCACGCGGCCTTCTGGATTGGACGCAACAGGACCTTGCCGAGCGAGCGGGTGTCTCACGTAGCACCATTAAAGATTACGAAAACTGTCGTCACGATCTCCATCGTGCCACCGCAGCCCAGTTGAGCCTTGCATTGGAAGGGGGAGGCGTCGTCTTCCTTCACCTTGATGATGGCAAAGTTGGGCTATGCTCCAAATGATAATGACATTGATGCGGCCAGAAGGCTTTCTTCCCGGCGGAAGTTAGAATTATTGCCCAAGTCTCTGGCTGAAGTTTCGTTGTCCTGTCGTCTTGCGCAGTATATCTGTCCGGTTGCAGAGCTACGAATCTGCTTATTTTATAATCGCTCAACGTGCTTGACACATTTTTAGGCCACCCTTAACAATTTCTACCAAATGGTAAAAAAAGGGGTTCAGAATGGGTAAGCAGTTTTTGATGTCGCGTCGGTCCGTTCTGGCGTCGGGCATGGCTTTGGGTGTCAGCGCTTTTGCGCCATCCTTGCGGGCGGCAGCGCCGATTAAGGTGGCGGGCATTCATGGTTCGCCGGTGGAAAATGCCTGGAATTCAGTCCTGCACAAAGCTTTACAGGATGCCGCCAAGGAAGGCGTTATTGAATACGTGTTTTCCGAAGGTGTATCCGGCACCGATTATCCGCGCGCAATGCGCGAATATGCCGAGCAGAATGCCAAATTGATCATTGGCGAAACCTTCCCCGTCGAAAAGCAGGCACGCGAAGTGGCCGCCGATTATCCACAGACGGCCTTTGTCATGGGCTCCAGCGGCAAGCTGTCTGGCGATAATTTCGGGGTTTTCGGCACCTGGAATTTCGATGGTGCCTATCTGGCCGGGATGCTGGCTGGCAAGATGACCAAATCCAACATCGTCGGCTCTGTTGGTGCCATGCCGATCCCGGAAGTCAACATGCTGATCAATGCCTTTGGCGCAGGCGTAAAAGCCGTTAACCCCAATGCCAAGCATCTTGTGACCTTCATCGGCACGTTCTTCGATCCGCCAAAAGCACGCGAAGCGGGCCTTGCCCAGATTGATGCAGGCGCAGACATCCTGTTTGGCGAACGCATTGGCACGGCAGATGCGGCCAAGGAACGCGGCATCAAATCCGTTGGCTCGTTGATCGATTACACCCCTCGTTATCCCAATACGGTGTTTGCCAACGCGTTGTGGAATTTCCGCCCGATCCTCAATGCGGCTCTGGCCGATGTTGCAGCAGGCAAACCCACCGGGCGCGATTACACCGCCTATGGCCTGATGAAGGAAGGCGGCAGCGATATTGTTTTCGTCAAGGGTGTGGCACCTGCTGATGCCGAAGCGGCCATGGAAGCCAAGCGCGCCGAGATCAAGGCGGGAACGTTTGAAGTGCCAAAGATCATGACCGAGCCAAAGTAAGCCAACCATGCAAGCTGATGCTACTGCTCTGGCCCAAGCGATCGCACACGGTCGCTTGTCTGCCACCGAGGCAATGCAGGCCTCAATTTCCGCCGCTGAGACGCTCAACGATCTGGGTACCATTGCCTATATGGATGCGGAAAAAGGCCTTGAAGCGGCGAGGGCACTTGATGCCCTGCCGCTGGACGCCAAGCCGCGCTCTGCAATGGCCTTTGGGGGTGTACCAACGCTTGCCAAGGATCTGGGTGGGCCGTTTGCCGGTTTTCCGGTGGTGGCGGGATCAAGGCTCATGGCGCGCCGTGGCGGGCTGGTTGATTCCGATCTGGCGGAGCGTTTCCGCAGCGAAGGCTTTTGCGTTTTCGGCCTGACCACCAGCCCGGAATTCGGCCTTTCGCTGGCAAGCGAGCCGCATATTGGTCCTATCTGCCGTAATCCGCTGGATCGGGCCCGCACAGCTGGCGGGTCTTCCGGTGGTGCTGCGGCCGCTGTTGCTGCTGGCATTGTGGCCATTGCCCATGCCACCGATGCGGGCGGCTCCATCCGCGTGCCCGCCGCCTGCTGCGGCCTTGTTGGCCTGAAACCCAGCCGAGGGGCCATGCCCTCTGGCCCCAGCTTTGGCAATCATTTGGGCGGCATTGCCAGCGAGCTGGTCGTTTCCCGATCCGTGCGCGACACCGCAACCAGCTTTTCTGTGCTCAGTGGCAATGTGGAAGGTCCATTCCCGCCATTTTCACCCACGCCGCCAAAGGCTGGCCGCTTGCGCATCGGCATTCTCACCGACACGGGCGATCAATATGCCACCGACAGTGACCGCTTGGTGGCCATTGATGAGGCAGGGCGGGCATTGGAAGCCGATGGTCATCAGCTCGTGCCCATTGCCTTTTCACAAATCGCCCAGCCAGCGGCGGCAAGCAATGATGCCTTTGTCAATATCGTTTGCGCCAATCTTGCCGAGACGTTTTCGAAATTCAACCTTGATGCATCCAAGACGGAAACACTGACGCAGGCGACCATTGAGCGCGGACTGGCACTGCCCGCCGCCCATCTGTGGCGCAGCCTTAACGCCATGGTGCTTGTCAGCCGCGACCTCTGGCGGCTGTTTGACGATGTCGATTGTCTGTTGTGCCCGATGCTATCATCAGCACCCTTGCCGATTGGCTCTTTCCCCAGCGATCATCGCGATACCGATCTGCATTTCGACCGCATGGCCCGCTTTGCACCGCTCGCAGCCCTTGCCAATGCATCAGGATGCCCAGCCATCACGCTGCCCTATGGAAGCGATGCTTCCGGCTTGCCGCTGCCGGTGCAAATGCTGGCCCCGATGGGCAGTGAGCCGCTGCTTTTGCAACTGGCCGCCCGCCTTGAGAGT
Organism: Gillisella vitis; assembly: GCF_021559775.1. Taxonomy (GTDB): domain Bacteria; phylum Pseudomonadota; class Alphaproteobacteria; order Rhizobiales; family Rhizobiaceae; genus Allorhizobium; species Allorhizobium ampelinum. The sequence continues at coordinate 273,266 of NZ_CP056048.1, forward strand.
GACCAACGGTTCCAGCAGAGATTCCCGATTGCTGGATTCACGCCATGACCGTGCCCGTGCTGGACATTCTGGGTGTCAGCAAACGGTTTGGCAGCAATCTCGCCAATGATGATATTTCGCTATCACTGGCGAAGGGCGAAATTCTGGCGCTGCTGGGGGAAAACGGGGCCGGGAAAACCACCCTGATGAGCATCCTGTTTGGCCATTATGTGCCAGATTCCGGCAAGGTTCTGGTTGAGGGCAAAGAGTTGCCGCCGGGCAAGCCACGCGCCGCCATTCGGGCAGGTATCGGCATGGTGCATCAGCACTTTTCGCTGGCCCCAAACCTAACCGTTCTGGAAAACGTCACAACGGGCACTGAGAGCCTATGGTCCCTGCGGTCGCGGCGTGCGCAGGCACGGGAAAAGCTCATGGCCATTTCCAGCCGCTTTGGCCTGAAAGTTGATCCCGATGCCCGCCTCGGCGATCTCTCGGTGGGCGAACAGCAGCGGGTCGAAATTCTCAAAGCGCTCTACAATGATGCCCGCATTCTGGTGCTGGATGAACCGACCGCTGTTCTCACTCAAGTTGAAGCAGAAATGCTGTTTACGACCTTGAAGGATATGGCGGCACAGGGCCTTTCGCTGATTTTCATTTCTCACAAACTCGATGAGGTCATGTCTGCCGCCGACCGGATCGTGGTGCTGCGCGGTGGACGGCGGGTGGCGGAGCGCAAGGCAGCGGAGACCAGCAAGGCAGAGCTTGCCGAGCTAATGGTGGGACGCACTGTGACCCGACCTGTACGTGACGCCTCCACTCCGGGTGATATTGTTCTGGAAGCAGCACACCTGACCGTCCGCAAAGACGGCGTTGACGTACTGAAGGCAATCGATTTCCGGCTGCGGGCTGGCGAGGTTCTCGGCATCATTGGTGTTTCGGGCAATGGTCAGGGCGTTCTAGCGCAAGTGCTCTCCGGCACCATGCCGCATACGGCTGGCGACCTTCTGTTGTTTGGCACCCCGGTGGAGAACCTGTCGGTGGCAGATGTCGTAACGGCAGGCATCGGTCGCATCCCCGAAGACCGCAACAAGGAAGGCGTGATCGGCGAGATGGCAATTTGGGAAAATGCCATTCTTGAGCGGCTCCCGGCCTTTTCACAGCACGGCCTAGTCAACCGCAAGGCAGGCATGGAATTTGCGCGCACCATCATCGAGCAATTCGATGTGCGCGGCGGCACACCCGCCAGCCGCATCCGTCTGCTGTCCGGCGGCAATATGCAAAAACTCATTCTGGGTCGCAACCTCATCAATCGCCCCCGTATTCTTCTGGCCGCCCAACCCGCGCGGGGTCTGGATGAAGGGGCCGTGGCCGCCGTGCACGAGCGCATTCTCGAGGCCCGCCGGGCTGGAACTGCTGTGCTGCTGATTTCCGAGGATCTAGACGAAGTTATGGCGCTTGCCGACCGCATTCAAGCCATTGTTGGTGGCAGGCTGTCGCCGCCGATCAATGCCGAAGATGCCAATGCCCGCAAACTCGGCCTGATAATGGCTGGCGAATGGCAGGCGGAGGTGTCCCATGCGGTTTGAGCGACGCGAACATCGACCTCTTGTGCTGGTCATCGCCACGCCGATCATGGCCATTGTCGCCGCGCTGGCGATCTCAGGCATTCTTATTGCGATTGCAGGTGCGCCGGTTGTGGAAGCCTACTGGCGGATTCTGATCGGTGCTTTCGGCTCACGGCTTTCGACCACGGAAACGCTCACCCGCGCGACGCCTTTGATGCTGACAGGTCTTTCTGCGGCAGTGGCGTTTCGGGCGCGCCTGTGGAATATCGGGGCCGAGGGCCAGCTTTATCTCGGTGCCATCACCGTTGCGGCGGCAAGTTCGCATCTTTTGGGTGATTTTGCCCCAGTCGTCCAGATTCCCGCCCTGCTGATCCTCGGTGCGCTCGCGGGCATGGTTTTGTTGCTCGTGCCGCTTTGGCTGCGCCTGCGCTTTTCCGTGGACGAAGTGGTGACGACCTTGCTGCTGAATTTCGTTGCGGTGCTGTTTGTCTCAATGCTGATTGATACCGTGTTGAAAGACCCGATGGCTTTCGGTTGGCCGCAATCGCAATCGGTGGCTGACGCTGCCATGCTGCCAAAACTGTTGGCGCGCTCACGCCTGCATTTGGGCCTTGTCATTGCGGTGGTGCTGGCGCTCGTGCTGCATTTTGTCCAACAGCGCACGGTGTTTGGCATTCGCTCACGAGCGGCTGGCCTTAACCCGGCAGGGGCCGTTTTTGCAGGCGTGCCGCTTGGCCGCACGCTGGTCACGGTTGCCTGCATTTCCGGGGGTCTTGCCGGGCTTGCAGGTGCTGTGGAAGTCATGGGCGTCAAGGGCTATGTGACCACGGATCTCTCTCCCGGTTATGGCTATTCCGGCATTGTGGTGGCCATGCTGGCCAATCTCAATCCGCTGGGCGTTGTGCTGGCGGCACTGTTTACCGCCACCATGTTCGTCGGAGCCGACGGCATGAGCCGCGCCATGGGCATTCCGAGCTATATTGCGGATGTGACGGTGGCTCTATCGCTGCTGACCATGCTGGTCGCGCTGTTTTTCACCCAATACAGGATTGTCCGATGAGCGCTATGATGGACATCCTTGCTTCAACCGGCCTGTGGGCTGCCGTCCTCAGGATTGCGACGCCCTTGATTTTCGGCACGCTCGGCGCGCTGCTGTGCGAGCGCGCGGGTGTGCTCAATCTCGGCATCGAAGGCATCATGACGTTCGGTGCCATGATCGGCTGGTTATCGGTCTATCACGGCGCTGATCTGTGGACTGGCCTGCTGATCGCGGCACTGGCGGGCGGTGTTTTTGGTGCATTACATGCGCTTTTGACCGTGACCCTCGGGCTATCCCAGCATGTCTGTGGCCTCGGAATCACGCTGTTTGCCTCCAGTTTCAGCTATTACACCTTCCGCCTGGCAGTTCCAGTCGCGGGAACTCCGCCAACCATCGTTCCGTTCAAGCCGATTGCGATTCCGGGTCTCAGCGATCTGCCCTTTGTCGGGCCTGCCTTTTTCGTGCAGACACCGCCAACCTATCTCGCCATTCTGCTGGCGGTCATTTTGGCCTATGTCATCTTTCGCACGCCGCTTGGCCTTGCCATCCGCATGACAGGTGAAAATCCCCATGCAGCGGAAGCGCAAGGAATCAATCCAATGGCGGTGCGCTATGGTGCCGTGATTGCTGGCTCGGCCTTGATGGGCATGGCAGGCGCTTTTCTGACATTGTCGGCGTTCAACAGCTTTTTCCCCACCATGGTGCAAGGGCGCGGCTGGATCTGCATTGCACTCGTGGTGTTTTCCTCATGGCGACCGGGCCGGGCGCTGCTGGGTGCGCTGCTTTTTGCGTTTTTCGATGGCTTTCAACTGCGCCTGCAAACGGCGCTCGGTGGGGCCGTGCCCTACCAACTATTTCTGATGACCCCCTACATCCTGTCCATCGCCGCCCTTGCGGTGATGGCGCGCCGCGCCCGCGTGCCGCAGGCGCTGATGCAACCCTATCGGCGCGGCGAGCGCTGAACCAAGGAAACTCACCATGTTCGATCTCATCATCCGCAATGCCAACCTGCCAGATGGCCGCCAGGGTTTCGATATTGGCCTCTCTGGCGGAAAGATCACCGCCATCGAAAAGCGGCTGGATGCTGTGTGCGGCGAGGAAATTGATGCAACGGGCCGCCTCGCCAGCCCCCCCTTTTGCGATCCGCATTTTCACATGGATGCAACGCTGTCGCTGGGCATGCCGCGCATGAATGTATCGGGCACATTGCTGGAAGGTATCGCGCTCTGGGGCGAGCTGCGACCGCTGTTGACCAAGGAGGCGTTGGTTGAGCGCGCGCTCCGCTACTGCGATCTCGCCGTCTCCCAAGGCCTTCTGTTTATCCGCAGCCATGTTGATACGTCGGATCCAAGACTGGTCACAGCAGAAGCCTTAATTGAGGTGCGCGAACGGGTGGCACCCTATATTCAATTGCAGCTCGTGGCCTTCCCGCAAGACGGCTATTACCGCGCTGAAGGCGGCGTTTCCTCGCTCAACCGGGCGCTGGATATGGGTATCGACATCGTTGGCGGCATCCCGCATTTCGAGCGGACAATGGAGGAGGGAAGGCTCTCGCTGGAGGCTCTCTGCCGCATTGCTGCCGAGCGGGGCCTGCCGGTCGATATCCATTGCGACGAGACCGACGATCCGATGTCACGCCATATCGAGACGCTGGTGGCGGAAACCATTCGCCATGGGCTGCAAGGCCGGGTGGCAGGTTCGCATCTCACCTCCATGCATTCCATGGATAATTATTACGTCTCCAAGCTCATTCCGCTGATGGCGGAAGCCCGGATCAACGTCATCCCCAACCCGCTGATCAACATCATGCTCCAAGGCCGCCACGACACCTATCCGAAACGTCGTGGCATGACGCGGGTCCGCGAACTGATGGCGGCAGGGCTGAACGTCTCCTTTGGTCAGGATTGCACCATGGATCCATGGTATTCAATGGGATCGGCCGACATGCTGGAGGTTGGTCACATGGCCATCCACGTTGCACAAATGGGCGGGCTGGACGACAAGAGACAGATTTTTGACGCGCTCACCGTCAATTCAGCAAAAACCATGGGTCTCGACGGCTATGGTCTGGAGGTTGGCTGCAAGGCTGATCTCATCGTATTGCAGGCGGCAGACGTATTTGAGGCGCTGCGTCTCAAGCCATCACGCCTGTTTGTGGTCAAGGGCGGTAAGGTAATTTCCCGCACCGCACCCCGCATTGGAGAATTGTTTCTGGAAGGCCGCCCTGCGTCTGTCGATAGCGGACGCGATTACGTGCCGGTTTACTGATCCGACATTGAATTGTAGCGGTAACGACGATAACCAGCCCCAAGGCCCAACTGTTGCAGGCTGGATTCGAGATGCGGCAGCAGGGTTTCTACCGCCTGCCAGGCATACCGTTCCGCATCCGTTTCCGGGTGTGATAGAATAGCCTCGATTTCCGCCATGACAGCATCGCGGTCAACAGTTGTCACGCGACCGCCATCCACCACCAGCCGCCCGCCGACGAAAACCTGTTCTATGGCGTGACGCCCACCGCGATGCAGCAGGGCTTCCACGGGCGGCGTTCGTGAATTGATAGCCGGGCGGGCGATGCGGTCCTTGTCCATCAGCACGATATCGGCCTGCCAGCCAGGCTCCAGACGTCCCGTAAATCCACCGAACCCGGCGGAGGCCGCACCATGTTCGCTGGCCATTTGCAACACGGCACCCGCATCCGGTCTGTCGTTCCAAAGGCCGGTTTCCCGGTGCAGCGCCCAGACCAGTTTCATTTCCAGTGTCATGTCGCGGTCGTCGGCAATATTCGACTGGTCGATGCCGAGGGCCACTGGAATGCCACGCCGCCGCATCTCGTTGACGGGCGCAATCCCGCTGCCGAGCCTGAGGCCGGAAGAGGCATTGTGGCAGATTGTGCAGCCGCAGGAGGCGATGATGTCGAGATCCTCGCCATTCATCCAGTTGCCGTGGCCAAGCGTTACATTGGCGTCAAGGCATTGCAGTTTTTGCAGATGCTGAACCGCGCTGCGGCCATAGGTGCGCCGGGCAAATTCCGCCTGCCGCTCGGTTTCGAGAAGGTGCATGTGGACATTTCCACCTGCCGCCTTGGCCGTCTCGAAAATCGTCTGCAAGGCATTATCGCTGCACCAGTGCAGATTGGCTGGCGCAAGATTCATGCGGATATGCTGTGGGCTACCCTTCATGAAACGGGCGCGCAGATCGGTGTAGAATTCCATCAGCCGGGGAACCGGAATATCGGCAGCGGCCAGTTGCGGCGCAATCCAGTCGCGCAGTTTGGCGGGCAGGCGGCTTAAGATATCCGCATCCGGCTCGTAGGACAGAATATTGCGGTCGCGGATCATGAAGCAATAGCCGAGCCGCATGCCGATTTCGCCATAGGCCGAGATTGTTGCTTCTGCCGTCTGCATCCAGCTGTCCGGCGTGCCGGAAAAGCCGCTATGGATGTGTTGTACGGTGGTCGTGCCGCTTTCCAGCATTTCGATGGCCGAATAAAGCGTATCCAGCCGCTGGTCGATCCGGCGCATGGCGCGAAATTGCGGCAGCCACAGTTCCAGCGGCGCGAAAGGCACGCCCTGCATCAGCGGTGTCACACCGAAATGGTGATGCGCGTTGACCAGGCCCGGCATGGCGATCATCCGGCGCGAGCCAAAGCGTGGCAGGTGGTCGTTGCCATAGCCGACCGCTTCCATCGGACCGATCTGGGCGATCATGCCCTTCTCGACGCGGATGCCGACATCGTGGCGCATGGTCATTTTGCCATCCGTGCCAATGCCGGTCAGCACGGTGCCGGCCTCGATGATGCAATCTGCGCCGGGATTGTCCGGCATCGCAATGGCCCGCGTCATATCCGATAGTCTCCAATCAGGCCGAGACGCCGCGCCGCGGCAACGCGATAGAGCGGGTCTGCATAGATCGTCATTTCCTGTGCTGCCGAATAGGCAAGGCTGATATCATGTTCGTCATAGCTGGCCGCCGCCGCCGCAAAAATCTCTGGCCAATCCGGGGCGGCCAGCGCGCGCCAGCGCGAGATCTCCTCCTCCGGCGGCAGGGTTGGAAAGTCCAGTTCGCGCATCAGCGCCGCAATCGCTTGCCAGAACACGCGCAGCAGGGTGTCGCGGGTTTGCCGGTCGCAAGTGGGGCTGAGCAGGCGTATCCAATGCATGCCCGTGACCACATGCAAAGCGGCAAAATGCTGGGTGGCCGCAAAAAGACGGATGGCGACAGCGGCCATCTTTTCCATCGTATCGGGGCCAATTTCCAGCCAGTCTACAACAGGAACAAAATCCGGCAGGGCGGCGGCATCACGCATGTTCTGCCACAGAAGATCATGAAGCGTCAGCGTGTGCATGGGGGCGATCAGTGTGACCCGACGTAGCACCTCTGAGGGATCGTCGGTGACAGGGCTTGCGCCGGTCGCGGGCGGCAGCGCCAGATAGGTCGCCGCCCAATAGGCAAGCGCAATGGCGATATCACCTTCGTTTTGGCGCAACACGCCATAAGCCGTGCGCATCAGCGCGTGAAAGGCGCTTGCCGCCACGCCCGGTGCCAGATCCGGTAGATAGTGCTTGAGCGCCGCCTCTATTCCGAGCCGGGAGACTTCAGCGGAAAAAAACAGCCGAAGATCCGGCTCCCGCTCCCGTTGGCCGAGAACGGAGCGCCATGTTGTTGCATCGAGCGGCGTGGATGGCTGGCCGAAGGGCAGCAGTTTTTTGATACCCTTATAATGGTCGAAAAAACGGCGCATCTGGGCCGGTGTGCCGCCAATTTCGGCCAGGGCGCAGAGCACCATCGGCGCGTGGTTGGCGAAAGTACCGGTAAATTCCGATCCCCAGGCGGGCATTTCGGCGAGCAGTGCTTCGACCTCCGCCGCTTTGGCTGGTGCCATCATGGTATTCTCCTCGCTCAGCACAGGTTCGAAAAGCGCGTCTGCGCTACAAGTTGCGAGAGATCGAAGGCCTGTGTCGCGGCAATCAGGCTGACAAGTCCATCGGCGGCGCGATCAAGCACGATCTGGCCCTTCTGTGCGGTTGCATTGCTGGCATTGCCGCAGACGCCCGCTGGATGAAGATCCTGCGCCTGCCAGCCGAAACCCACGGCACCTTCTGCTGTCAGCATGCTGCCGGATTTCTCAATTGCCACCGTCAGGGGGACGAAATCCTCGGCTTTGTCCATGGCCACCCGCTCCGGCGCGATGGCCAGCATCATGCTGGTTTCGATGTCGCCGCCATGGATGCCGTGGTCTATTTCCGCGGGCGAGAACAGATCCTCCACCGGCGCGATGCGGAACCAGGAACAGGAAACCGCCAACATGCCAAGCTCGATACGGATATCGCGGCAGACTATGTCCATCAGCGCCATCTGGCCGCCATGGGAATTGAACAGGATCAATTTCGCCGCACCCGCACGCTTGACGCTGCGGGCCAGATCCAGCCACACATGGCGCAGGGTCTCGCCGGAGATCGCCAGCGTGCCGGGGAAGGCGATGTGCTCGTCGGATTTCCCGACCATCATGGGCGGCAGGAACAGGACGTCGGTGTCCGGCTGCAAGCGCGCCACCGTGCGCCGGATGATCTCCGCGTTGATGGCCGCATCGACATCGACGGGCAGATGCGGGCCGTGCTGCTCGACAGCGGCGATAGGAAGCACCACCACCGTTTTTGAGAGATCACGCTCGGCAAAGGTTTGGGTTGAATGATCCACCCAGTAGAAAGACCTAGTCATGATGCTTTTTCCATCATCCGTGCTGCATTTCGGGCAGCAATAACAGCTTCGAAATCATCACTGACCGGCAGGTCCTGCGAGCTATAAGCCTCCAGCCCCGGCAGGATTGCGTTTTCCTGATCCAGCAGCAGCCGGCGCTCAATGCCGCGCACCACCCTTGGCAGGGCATAGCGATGGCCGCTGATTGAGGTGGAATGCGGGCCATGGCTGACGAAACTCGCGCTGTTGAAGGCAAAGACCCGGCTGACCCAGCCGTCTTCCGGCACCTTCGGCAGGAATGCGTAATAGGGGTCGAGATAGGGCAATTGCGACAGCCGGGCGTCCTCCTCTCCGGCTGAGGGCGTGAAATGTTCACCCCAAAGCGCAACCTTTGGTGCCAGGGTTTTCAGTTCCGGGCGCGTTGAGAGATCGACATCCATGCCTGTTGCCAGCAACAGGTGATCGAAGACCAGCACGCCATCGGGCGTCTTTACCGACACGGCGCCGTCTTTTTCAAAAACCTCCAGCCACGGTGTGGCGGGGCGCAGGGTAAAGCCCGGTAGCGCCATTGCTGTCTCAAAGGCGCGCACCGGTGGCGGCTGGTCGGTGCTGCGGAAAAACCGGGCGATCTGCCAGCGGGTATGGTCGGACAGCGCCCCGAAACCACTGAGAAGCGGTGGTGCTTCCAGCGCGCGGTGCGGATTGGTGCGGGGCAGTTGTTTCCGGCGAAAGCAGAGATCGACCGAGGCAGCACCGCTGTTCAGCGCGGTGACGGCATTGTCGAAGGCCGAGGCACCGTGACCGAGAATGCCGATCCGCTTGCCCTTCAAACGCTTAAAATCCACCGGTCCATTGGTATGGTCATAGCGCTGCGATGGCAAAGCGTCGGAAATGAAACGCGGCACCCGCCAGGCACCGGCACCGTCAAAGCCGGTGGCCAGAACCACGGCCCGCGCCAGATGGCGCTCGACATGGCCCTGCCGCAGAGTGGTGACGGCCATCAGGTCGCCTTCCGGGGAGACGTCCGTAACGCTGGTCTCATTGGTGATGGCAATGTCGAAAACCTCGGCATACCAGTCCAGATAGGCCTTCCAGTCGGTGCGGGGGATGCGGCCCAGTGTCTGCCAGGCCTCAATGCCATAGCGGGTTTCGAACCAGCGACGCACCGAGAGATTGGCGACGTTGAATTCGTTGCCGACCGCCGTTTTGGGGGTGCGCAATTCTTCCATTCGGGCAAAGGTGGTCCATGGTCCTTCCGCGCCAGCCGGGGCGCTGTCGAACAGGCGGATCTGCTGGACCCCATCCCATTTCAGCGCCGCTGCAATGGTGATCGCCGACTGTCCCCCGCCAACGATGGCGACATCGCAGACGGATAGGGCCGAGATGGGCAGTGGCGCAAGCCAGGGAGCCGCCGGATAGGCGAGGGCGGCAAGATCGGCCCTCGCTGCGTCCTTTAAACGAGCAAGTGCGGCCACGGCATCGGGGAGAGGATCAAGCATGGTCTGAGGGTCCTGAAATACTGTGTTTGTGCCGGTTGCGGCGATAAAGCTCGCTGACAATGACGATCACGGCTGTCAGCAAAAGCACCACGACCTGCATGGCGTTGAGGTCGGGCTTCAGCTCGCGCCGGAATTGCGAGGCGATAATCAACGAGAGCGGCTGCGTGCGACCGGCGAGAAACATCGAGATGGTCAGATCGGCCAGCGATAGAATAACGCCAATGGAATAGGCAGCACCGATGGCACCCTTCAACTGCGGCAGCACGATCCGGCGAAAGCTCTGCCAAGGGGTTGCCCCCAGATCGCGGGCGGCATCTTCCAGCCGTTTGTCGAGGCGGATGACGGTGGCGGCAATGATGGTGGTGGCAAACGGGATGGCGATCAAGGTTTGCGCAGCGATAAGAGCGGCTGCTCCGCGCCCCAGTCCTATCCAGTTCATCAGCATGGCCTGGGCAATTGACAGCACCGTTTTCGGCACCAGAAATGGCAGGACAATCAGAAAGATAAAGACCGGGCGAAAGGCCAGCCTGGGCGAGGCAAGTGCCAGGGCCGCGCACAGACCGATCAAGGCCGCCAGGATGCCGACCGGCTGGGAAATCAGGAAACTGGTCAGGAAGCCATTGAGAAAGGTCGCATTGCCGAACAGGTCTTTGTACCAGGAAAGCGTGAAGCCGCTTAAGGGAAAGGCCATCAGGCTGGAGGCATTGAAGGAAAACAGCGCCAATACGATGATCGGCAGATAGAAGAAGCCGACAGCGAGGCCAAGAGTCAGGGTGATCCGCCGGTTCATTTCAAGCCCCCCTGCAGGACGGCCCGCGCGCCTTTCAGCCGCAGCAGGAGCCAGGCCATAGCGCTTGCCGTTGCAAACAGCGCGATCAACAGGCTCAACGCCAAGGCAGAGGCAAGCGGCCAGTCGAAGGCGGTGCCGAACAGGTTGTCGATCATCGCCATCGGGGTTGCGCCGGAGGTGCCGCCCAGCATGCTTGGTGTCAGCATGTCACCGGCGGCGAGCGCAAAGACCGCCAGCAGGCCGACAGCAAGGCCCGGCACCGTCAGCGGAAAGATCACCCTTGTGAAGGCATCGAACGGGCGGGCACCGAGGTCGCGGGCCGCTTCGATCAACCGTCGATCGATCAATTCCGCCGAAATCCAGATTGGTAACACCATAAAGGGCAGGCAATTGTAGAGAAGAACGAGATGGGTGGTGAAGGGGGAAAACAACAGAAACTTGACCGGCTGATCGACCAGACCAAGCCATTTCAGCACCGCATTGACCAATCCTTCGGAGCCGAGAACCACCCGCCAGGCATAGATGCGGACGATTTCGCCGGTATAAAGCGGCGTCAGCAATACGATCTGGGCGATGCCCTTCCAGGCGATAGGCAGCCGGGAAATGGCAAGCGCGATGGGATAACCGACCAATGCCGCAAGAAATGCCGTGATCAGTCCGGATAGAACCGCCTTGCCGATCAATAGGGCAAAGACCGGATTGGACATCATCTGGCCCCAGCTGTGCAGGGAGAGATCCGGCACCATGACGAAAGCATCCAGATCCACTGTGAAGAGACTGAAGGCCACCAACAATAGAAGTGGCAAGAGACAGCCCAGAACCAGCAGCAGTGAGACGGGAAGGGCCAGATGGGCGCGGCTGAGAACGAGCGTCATGATGCTAGCCTCGTGATGAAGCATGAAACAGTGTCGAGCGTCATCGTTATTGTCGAGCCCGGTTCCGCTGGCCGGTCTGCCATCAGCCGTACCGTCACGCCTGAAATATCCGCTTCGATCAGGTAGCGGTCGCCCTTGAAGACGACATGCCGAACCTCCGCGGAAAGAACAAGGCCGTGACCGCCCGCGCTGCCAAGCCGTAAATGCTCAGGCCGGATCACCAGGGCGGCGCGTTCGCCTTTCGCAAGACCATGGATGGCGGGAGCGGTGATGGTTCCAAGCGGCGTCTCGATGGTTGCCGTCTCCGTGTCTAGCGCCAGGACCTCACCCTCCACCAGGCTGGCTGACCCGATGAAATCTGCCACGAACGTGTCGGCGGGTCGCGCATAAAGCGTCACCGGATCGGCTTTCTGCGCGATCCTGCCCTTGTTCATCACCACGACGATATCCGACAGCGCAAAGGCTTCTTCCTGGTCATGGGTGACATAGACGAAAGCAATGCCGAGGCGGCGTTGCAGGTCTTTCAGCTCGATCTGCAAATGCCCGCGCATCTTGCGATCCAATGCCGAAAGCGGCTCATCGAGCAGCAGCAGATGCGGCTCGGCAATGATGGCGCGGGCCACTGCCACCCGCTGCTGCTGGCCACCGGACAGCTGATGCGGATAGCGGCTGGTGAATTCGCCCATGTGAACGGCGTCCAGCGCCCGTTTCACACGCGGTGCCGGGTCCTGCGCACCACGGCGCAGGGTGAGCGAAAAGGCAACATTCTCGAACACGGTCAGATGCGGAAACAGCGCATAATTCTGGAACACCGTGTTCACTGGTCGCCGCTCTGGTGGCACGCCGGTGAGCGAGCGCCCGTCGAGCACCAGCGACCCGGCATCGGGAGTTTCAAACCCGCCGATCATCCGCAGGATCGTCGTCTTGCCGCAGCCGGAGGGGCCGAGAAAGGTGGTGAAGGCGCGTTCTGGAATGTCCAGATCCACGCCATCGACCGCACGGTTGCGGCCATAGGACTTGACGAGGCCCCTTGCGGACAAGAGCATCGGCAAACCGGTTCCGACGTTTTTGTCCGTTGCTGTCTTATCCCATGCCTGCGTCATGCTTCAGCTCGCCTTGACTTCGTTCCAGATTTTCAGCCAGTCGGAATAATTGGGCGGCGCCACCGGCCACATGAAGGATTTCATCACATCCATATCGTCAACGAAGATCGTTGCCTGTTCCTCATGCGAAAGCTTGTCTCTGATGACGGAGGAGGTGGTGGCGTAATGGCCGATCCGGGCCACATCGGTGGAATAGCTCGGTCCAAGCAGATAATTGATGAATTTATAGCCGATCTCGGTCTTTTCCGGTGAAAGATTGGCAGGCATGCCGAAGCAGTCGCACCAGCCCATCACGCCAGCCTTCGGCTTGGCCATGCCCATTGGCAGCTTGGCCTGTAGCTCGTCATAGGGTACGCGCCAGGAGAAGGCGCAGGAGACTTCGCCGGTGGCAAAGAGATTGGTGAGGTCGCCGATGGTCTGCCAGTAGGTGCGCAGCAGCGGCTTCTGGGTAATCAGCAGTTTCTTCGCCTCAGCCAGTTCCTTGGCCTCCATGACGAACACTTTGTCACGCGGCACACCGGCAACCAGCCCGGCGATGGCGATGGATTCCAGCGCGTAATCGCGCATGGCGAGTTGGCCGGAATATTTCGCATCGAAGAGCGTGGTATAGTCCGGCTCCTTGTCGAACTTGTCCTTGCGGTAGACAATCGGATTCAGGCCCCAGAGATAGGGAATGGCAAAGGTCTTGCCGGCCTCATCCATCACCTTCGGCGTGGATTTGAACACATCATACATCAGGCTGGCATTGGGAATTTTCGACAGGTCCAACTCTTTCAGCAGACCGGCCTTGATATAGCGCCAGCTGCCGTTCAGCGACGGGTTGATCATGTCCCAATCGGCGGCGGCCCCGGTTTTCAGCGCAGCAAACTGTGCGTCCTCGCTGGAAAGATAGGAGAGCTTGACCTTGACGCCGGTTTCCTTTTCGAAGGCGGCGACATATTCGGGATGGCCGTTGGAGTCCCAGGTGGCCCAGACCATGTCGGAGACCGCAGCGCGTGCGATGCCCGCGTTTGAAACCACCCCTGCGGCAGCACCCGCCGCCATTCCCGCCAGCACGTCACGCCGTGTGATACCTGTCCGTTTCATGGAGCCCCATCCGGTTCTTGTTGCGATGAGGATAGTGTGCGGACTTTCGATCCAAACGGCCATAAGGCAAAGGCTATAGTGTCTATTGCCTTTGTTGTTGATGGGGCGGGTGTCAGCTTGGCTGCCAACTGGGCTGCATGTGGTGCATCGGTGGAAGAGGCAAGGGGCCGGGGCGGTCGAGCGTTTGCATCTCGGCAGAGGCGTGTTTGATCATCCGGCGCAGCCAGGCCTGGTCGGGCGCATGATGTTTGCGGTCGTGCCAGAGCGTATAGAAATGCATCTGCCCCAATTCCACCGGAGCGTCCAGGACGGCGAAGGGAAAGGTTTGCGCCACCTGTTCAGCGAAGTGCTTGCCCGTGGTGAAGACGAGGTCAGAGCGGGCCAGCACGTAGGGCGCGATGGAATATTCCGGCACCGTGGCGCGGATATGCCGCTTGACGCCGAGATCACGCAATCGTCCGTCGATGGGGCTGAATTGCGCGTCACGCTCTGACGTCGGTGACAGATGGCTTTCCTCAAGATATTCATCAAGCCGGATGCGATCTCGGCCCCGGCGGGCAAAACGGTGCGTGGATCTGACCATGCAGACGATATCGGTCTTCAGCATTGGCGCGATGCGCAGGTGCTCCGGCGGGTGGGGCCAATTGCCGATCACCGCATCGATCCGGCCCTCCGATAGTCCCGACAGCAGGTCATCCTGGGATGGCATTGGCGAGGCGTCGATGGAAATGCCGGGGGCCATATCGGTGATCGCGCCGATCAATTGCGGCATGAACACGGTGCCGAGACAATTGCTGGCAACAATGCGAAAATGTCGAACGGATACGGCGGGATCAAAAGCAGTCGGAGAGATCAGGTGGGTATCGATCCGACCGAGAATGTCATTCATCGCCGAGCGCAGTGCCAGTCCACGCTCGGTTGGCACAAGCGCGCTGCCGGACCGCACCAGCAGCGGATCCTGGAAAATATCGCGTAGCCGCTTCAGCGAAAGGCTGACGGTCGGCTGCGCCTGGCCCAGCAGATCGGCAGTGCGCGATACGCTGCATTCCGTCAACAGCAAGCGCAGCGTGCGCATCAGACGGATATCGAGATTTGCATAGGCCTGCTCCGACATGCTCGTACTCCTTTGGCCGTGAGTAACTTGATGAAAAGCATTTTCTATGCCAGTTGCTGACCTGGAAACTGGAGCGTTTTGGCTTTTGAGCCATTGTTTATGCGCCACGCAGCCGTCGCGAGCAAAGTTTCTAAAGGACACTTCGCGGCAATCTCACCCACTATTCGAGGGTCTTCAGAACGGCTTGGGTTCGGCTTTTTACACCGAGCTTGGCAAAAATGTTCTTGGCGTGCGATTTCACGGTATTCAAATTGATATCGAGCCTGGTGGCGATTTCGCTGTTGGAAAGCCCCCACCGCATCAATTGCAGCACGTCGTCTTCCCGCTGCGTCAACTCGGTGAGGGAGCCACGCAGACTGAGCCGGGCCTCCTGCCTTTGCACTCCGCCGGGGTTCGGAGACGCGGCAACGGGTGAAATGAAATCACGTAAGATGCGCCGGGTGGCCATGGTGTCATCCTCAAGATCCGCAGGCTGCGTCTCCTCGGCCTTATGGGCGGGCGCAATGATCTTGGCGAGCGCTTCCGCCTGTCGCGCCATCAGAATACGGCCTTCCTGCCGCGCCCCTGCGGCAAGCGTCCGAAGTTTTTCCGCAGCCGCATCGATCTGTCCGGCATTGCGCAGGATTCTGGCCTCGACAATGCGAAATGGGTCCCATATCTGCCAGGCGGAAGAGGGAAACCTGTTGCGCGCCTCGGGCAATTGCAGCGACAGCCGTTCCCATTCGCGGCGGCCCTCTGCGGGGCTGTTGAGACGAAAGGCCCGGTCGGCCCGCTCTATACCGAGCTGGAATTCGAGGCGAAAATCTTCCGCCTCATAGGCTCTCCTGCTGGCACGAACCAGAAGTGCCGTTGCCTCCTCGACCCGGCCAGTTATATCGAGAAGCCGCACGAGACCGGTTGTGGCAATCAGGATCCGTTCGCACAACCCGGAAACATCCGTTGCCTTTTCCGCCGGGATCGCCCGCCGCCACAGGCGCTCGGCCTTTTCAAGATCATTGTCGTCATAGGCAATCAGTCCCAAAAGCGCCGAGGGCAGGGCGACCATGTAGGAGTGTTCCCCGAAATTCTGCTCGGCAATCGCCAGGGCTTCGACAATCACATGCCGGGCTTCCTGAAACAGCGCACGGGCGAGGTAGGACATGGCGGCAATGCAGCGGGAATGAATCCCGCCCCAATGGCAGGCCATGTCGTCATAGACACCGTTTGCCCGCCATGTCAGCCGTTCCGCCAGATCCAGCTTGCCCAGATTGAAGGCGAAATAGCTGTGAATGGAATCGAGATCGACCTGTCCGAAGGCCAGCCGGTCAAGCTCTTTTCCGGCCAGTTGAGAGAGGTGAAAGCTTCCGACTGTGAAATCACCGCCATAGGCACCGATAAGCGCCCGCATGAGATGGAGCCGTCCGCTGATATCGAGACCCGTTCGGGCCGCGATGAGGGATACTGGACTGTTCGGGTCGCTGGCCGCGGCCTCTATCGTCTGAAGGGTTTGTTCGGCTTGCAGAAAGCGGCGCATGTTGATGGATCGCCACACGTGCAGGAAAAGCAGCAGCGGCCTTTCCTCGCGGGCATCCCGGGGCAGTTGCTGCATCCAACGGGAATAGGTGTCGAAACGGCCATGGCTGAGATAGTCGTACAGGCAATAGGTTTCGATCAGCTCCGCCGCCCATTTGGACTGGCGCGCGAGAAAGGCATGACGGACGGCATCGACGGGCGACCCATTGTCGATGAACCATTGCGCGGCGCGGGCGTGAATGCCTTCGACAGCAGGCCGATCATCGCCATAAAGTCGGGTTTGCAGAAACTCCTGAAACAGATGATGATACTTGTACCACCGCTGGGTTCCCGGAAGCTCAACGACAAACAATTGGCTTTGCTCCAGGAAGGCCAGCATTCGGTCTCCGTCAAGCCGACCGGTCACGGCGTTGCAGAGGTCGGCATTCAGCGTTTCCAAGAGGGAGGTCTTGGCGAGGAAGTCGCAAATCTCGGCAGGCAATCCGGCAATGACTTCCTCCAGGAAATAGTCGGCAAATGCGCGATGGCTTCCAGATGGCGCAGCGGCGACGAAATTGCCCGTCGCCCGCCCCGTAACCAGGGCCGCTAGCCGCAAGCCGACTGCCCAACCCTCGGTATGGTCGTGCATCTGGCGGCTTTCGTCTGCCGTCAAGGCAACATTGGAGGCGGTGCGAAAAAACGCCTCGGTCTCCTCCGCGCTGAAATGCAGGTCTTCTACGGCAATGTCGATCATCTCACCATTGGCCCGGTACCGGCCAACGGGTATGGCAGGCCGGTTGCGGCTGGCGAGCACGACGGTCAGGCTCGGCAAGCGGCTGGCGAGGATCGTATTGATCGCCTCACCACCATCGCCGCCTTCGGCCAGATGGTAATCGTCGATAAACAAAGCCAGTGGCTGGCGGATGGATTGATCGGTGAGCAGAGCCGTCAAGCGTTGTAGCGCGTCGGCGCGATCAAGGGAGGGCAGATGATCGCGATTATCAGCGATCGATTGCTGAAGTGCCTGGAGCAGGCCCTCGGCGAAATTTAACGGATCTTTGTCGTCTTCGCTTGCCGAATACCAGACGGTCGAAAACCCGGCATCCGACAGGCTCCGATGCCATTGTGCCAGAAGCGTGGTCTTGCCGGAGCCAGCCGGGGCATGGACGAGCGCCAGCCGGTGTTTGCTGAGAAGCTGCGACAGGCGCGTCAGGCGCGGACGGTCGATCAGGCCTGTCGAAGCGCTGGGCGGCACAGATCGTCTGTTTAAAAGGCGCGTTCGTTGCACAGGTCTCCCCTGAAAATCATTGAGTTCGCTGAGCCTATCACTCTTTAGGGTGAGATTGGAAAATTTTAGCATCTCACCCTTCGGGATCATGCCAAAAATAAGTGCTGGCCGTATTTTTAGGCAACTTCGCCATTGGAGACCGGAAAATTGCAGTTAAGCGAATATCGAACCTATGATGCGACTGGGCTGGCAGAGCTTGTTAGAAAGGGAGACGTTCAGCCAACCGAACTGCTGGAAACCGCGCTTGCCGGCGTAGCGGCGACCAATCCTGCATTGAATGCCATTGTCGCAACATTCGAAGACGAGGCTCGACGCTTCATAAAGGAAGAGCTGAAGGATGGCCCGTTCAAAGGCGTCCCTTTCGTTCTGAAGGACCTCACCGCGCATTATGCTGGACAGCCAACGGGTGCTGGATGGCCGCCTCGCGCCTCTGTTACGCCGCAGCAAGACAGCGAATTGGTGCGTCGCTTCAAGAAGGCCGGGCTTGTCACCTTTGCCAAGACGGCTGTGCCGGAGCTGGCCATGGACTGGACGACCCGTTCGCGGGCGCATGGCGTCACCAATAATCCATGGAATCCGGATCGCACTGCGGGAACGTCCAGCGGTGGCACCGCAGCGGCGGTTGCCGCGGGCATCGTGCCGATGGGACATGGCAATGACGGTGGCGGTTCGATCCGTGTGCCATCCTCCGTCTGTGGATGTTTCGGCATGAAGCCAAGCCGGGGCCGCAATCCGGTTGCACCTGCGGGAAGCACCTGGCAGGGCATGCTGGTGGAACATGCACTAACCCGCTCCGTCCGCGACAGCGCCGCCCTTCTGGATGCGACCGCCGGACCGCATAGGGGGCAATTCTTCAACAGTCCCGCAGGGGGGCAATTCGCTGCCGAGGTGGGACGCGATCCGGGCAAGCTGAGAATTGGCGTTTCGACCAGGGCACCCTATGGCGCAGAAACCCATGCCGATTGCAAGGCCGCGGTCGCCGAGACCGTCACGCTGCTCGAAAGCCTAGGTCATCATTGCGAGCCTTTCGATATCGACTTGCCTGATGACGGCTGGGATGCTTTTGAGACCTATATTCTTGCCGAATACGCAACCGACATGCGTCTTGAGGAAGGTGTCCTCGGGCGCAAACTGACGCAGGGTGATTTTCCGCAGATGCTGTGGGACATGATCGAGGCAGGAAATCGCATCAGCGCGGTCGACGTCAATATCGCAACGACACGCCTGCATGACGTGGCCTCAGCCGTTTCCTCGACGTTTAAAACCTTCGATCTCTTCCTGTCGCCAACGCTTGCTCAACCCCCACTTCCGCATGAGGCTTTTCCGGCTTCGACCTCGATGCGCGGACACTATGCGTTTTATCTGTCTTGGATGCCTTATACGCATATCTTCAACGTCAATGGATCACCGGCCATGTCGGTGCCGCTCGTCTGGAACGACGAAGGCCTGCCGATTGGCGTTCAGTTTGCGGCTGCACCGACTGGCGAAGGTCTGTTGTTCAGACTTGCCGCGCAGCTCGAGGCCGCTCGTCCATGGAGCAATCGACGACCGCAGATTTCGGTCGCATGAAACTGAAACGCATAAAAATACAAAACAAAGGGAACGATGCATGAACCACAAACCAGACAAATCCCCGCTTGCCCGCAGCACCGTTGCCGTGGTCGCACTTGCCGCAGCTCTCACCGGGTTTTCAGCCAGTGCTGCTGATCTGACTGTTGCGCGCTCTGTCGATGCCGACGGACTCGATCCGCAAAAGGCAAGCACGACACAGTCTTTGCAGATCACCAACCTGATCTTCGATACATTGCTGACGATGGCCAAGGATGGTTCCGTCCATCCGGGCCTGGCCAGTGCCTGGACGATGGCGCCGGACGGCAAATCCTATGATTTCACCATCCGCGACGGCATCAAGTGCCACGATGGCAGCACGTTTGATGCCGCTGCGGCCAAGGCCAGCCTCGACCGGGCGCTCGATCCTGCGACCGTTAATCCGAACCTCTCGGCCTGGGGCCCAATTACCAAAAGCAGCGTCGAGGGCAAGGTGCTGAAAGTCACTCTGTCCGAACCCTATGGTCCCTTCACATCCTTCCTGACCAGCATCCAGGCGGGTTTTATCTGCCCGTCCTCGGCATCGGCCAAGGAATTCAAGCCGATTGGCACCGGCCCGTTCAAATTCGTCAACTGGACCCGCAATGACAGCATCCAGCTGGAGGCGAATGCCGATTACCAGAACGTTAACCCGCTGATCGAAAATCCCGGCAAGCCGCATATTGACAAGCTGACCTTCAAGGTCATCCCGGAAGCTGTGGCCAGAATGGCTGCCCTGCGCTCAGGCGAAGTCGATATGGTCGAACCGTCTCTGGAAGAAGCTGCCGACCTGAAGGCCGACAGCAATTTCAAGGTCTACGCAGCCGAGCTGTCCGGCCAGCAAATGCTGGCCGCCTTCACCTGGAAGATCAAGCCGCTCGACAACCCGGATATCCGCAAGGCGATCGGCATGGCAATGAACCGTGACGCCTATGCGTCGATTGCCTTTGAAGGCCTCGTCAACACCGCCAATTGCCCTGTGGCACCGAACCTGTTCTCGACCGATGAGGCGCTTTGCGCCAGCTGGGGCGTCAAATATGACCCCGAAGCCGCCAAGGCTTTGATGGCCAAGGCGGGCTACACGCCGGAAAAACCGCTGAAGGTGAAGCTTCTCGTTCACAAGCTGCCGGGCTGGGACCAGATGCACCAGATCATGCAACAGGATCTGGCAGCCATCGGCGTTCAGGCCGAGATCGAGACCCGCGAAGTGGCCGCTTATTTTGACTATATGAAGGGCGTTAACGAACGTACCGATGGCGAACCTGCCGTCTGGACCATGGGCATGTCGGGTGTCGATCCGGACTACCTCACTTTCCTTTGGAAACGTCCGGGTTTTGTCAATATGGGCATCAATGCCGACCTCGATGGCATGATGGACGAGCAGCGCAAGCTTTCAGGTGATGCTCGCGTCGCCAAGATCCATGATATTGAAAAATATCTGATGGAGAATGCCTATGCGATCCCGCTGCTGTCACCTGGTTGGGGCTGGCTGATGGCATCGACATCGAAAGTCGATGGCTTCAAGATGGGCTTCATGGTGTCGCTGCTGTTCAACGACGTGAGCGTTAAGCCATAATGGGAGCCGCTGCTCCGGCCTGGCCGGGGCAGCCTTCCGATACAGACGGGTTCCAATGCTTGTTCTCATTTTAAAACGGCTGCTCATTGCCCTGGCGACGGTTGTGTCTGTCATTATCCTGTCGGGCATTCTCATCCATATCGTCCCTGGCGATCCGGTCACCGCGATGATGGCGCAATCCGTAACCGCAAGTCCGGAAGCGATGGCGCAAATGCGGGCTAGGCTGGGGCTCGACCTGCCAGTATGGCAGCAGGTGGGGCTCTATACCTTGCACGTTTTCCAGGGTGATCTTGGCATGACGATCCGCGGCAACGAACCTGTCGCAAGATTGCTGCTCCAGCGGTTGCCGAACACCTTTGTTCTGGCGGTTTCAGGGCTCGGCGTTGCCCTTGCCATTGGCATACCGCTGGGTTTTCTAGCGGCAATCCACCGCGGAAAACTGACCGATACGGCGGTCATGGTGATTGCGGTTCTGGGTGTCTCCATCCCCGGTTTCTGGTTGGGTCTGATCATGATCCAGGTGTTTTCGCTGAAGCTCGGCTGGTTGCCGGTTGCGGGCTCGGGTTTGCGCAACATCATCCTGCCAGCCCTGACACTGGGTCTGACCTATTGCGCCCTGGTGGCGCGCATGACACGCTCGGCCCTCGTCGAGGTCCTGGCCGAGGACTATATCCGCACGGCCCGCGCGCGCGGGCTTCGGGAGTATCAGGTGCTGTTGGTTCATGCCCTGAAACCGGCGCTGATCAGCATCGTTACGGTGGTCGGACTGGTCTTTGCCTATCTTCTCGGCGGTCAGGTGATCATCGAGAACGTCTTTTCGTGGAATGGCATCGGTCGGCTGGCCGTCCAGGCCATGCTGGAGCGTGACTATCCGATGATCCAGGGCTTCATTGTCGTCTTCGCCAGTTCGGTTGTCATCGTTTCGATGCTGATCGACATTCTCTACGGCTTTCTTGATCCCCGCATGAGGCAAAGATGACCAGCATAGCAAAACGCAGCATGTTCTCTCTCAGATTGCCTGTCAGTGTGACGATAGGGCTGGCCTTGGCACTTGTCATCGTGCTGCTTTCTCTGCTGTCATCCTATATTGCTCCGTTCGATCCGATGAGGATGGCGTCAGGCCCCCGGTTGTCGGCGCCATCGGCAGCGCATCTTTTCGGAACCGACGAATTTGGCCGCGACCTTTTCAGCCGCGTGCTGCTCGGCGGGCGGTTGTCGCTTGGCATCGGCCTCAGCGCTGTCGTCAGCGGTCTGGTGATTGGCGGTCTCATTGGTCTGATCGCCGCTTTCGGTGGCCGGGTTGTCGAGGCTTTGCTGTTGCGGCTTATCGATGTGCTCTACTCGTTTCCCGATACGTTGATCGCCCTTGCGCTGGTCGCTTTTCTCGGGCCGGGAATAGAGAACGCAACGCTGGCGATTGCGATCAGCCTCGTTCCCTTTTACGCGCGGGTGGCCTACGGCCTTGCGGCTGCCGAGCGGGCAAAACCCTATATCGAGGCCGCCAGACTTGCAGGCACCCGGTCCGCCCGGCTGGTCCGCGTCCATGTCATGCCGAATATTGTGCAAAGCCTGATCGTCATGGCAACACTTGGATTTTCGTCCGCCATCCTGTCCGCCGCCGGGCTTTCGTTTCTGGGGCTTGGGGTCCAACCGCCATCGCCGGAATGGGGCGCCATCCTTGCCTCGGGGCGCAATTATATTACCAAAGCCCCGTGGATTCTGATCTTTCCGGGATTGGCGATCTGCCTCACCGTGCTTTCCTTCAATCTGATCGGTGACAGCCTCAGGGACCTCATCGACCCCCGCCGAAAGGCAAGACCATGACGCAACCTTATCTGCGAGTCCGCGATCTGACGGTTGCCTTCCCCACCAGGCAAGGGCCGTTCACCGCAGTCGATGGTGTCGGGTTCGACCTTGCCCGGGGAGAGATCCTCGCCCTTGTCGGCGAATCCGGCAGCGGCAAGAGCATGACGTCGCTGTCGATCATGCGTCTTCTGCCGGAGGCGGGGACAATGTCAGGCACGATCGAGATCGATGGGCAGAATATTGCCGGGCTTCAGCGCCGGGACATGGAAGATGTGCGCGGCGCCAAAATTGGCATGATCTTCCAGGAGCCGATGACGTCGCTCAATCCGGTCCTGACCATTGGTCGCCAGATGAGCGAAGGCTTGATCCGTCATAAGGGCATGGCGCGTCGTCTGGCGCTGGAGCACGCCATTGCCGCCCTTGAGGATGTCCGCATTCCCGAACCCCAGCGTATTCTCGGACAGTATCCGCATCAATTGTCCGGCGGGATGCGCCAGCGCGTGATGATTGCCGCTGCTCTGACCCTCAAGCCCGGCGTGCTGATTGCCGATGAGCCGACCACGGCGCTTGACGTGACAGTCCAGGCGCAGGTGCTGGATCTGCTTGTTGATCTCAAACTGCGCCATGGGTCAGGCATTCTACTGATCACCCATGACATCGGTGTGGTTGCCGAAACGGCGGATCGTGTCGCGGTCATGCGCGGCGGGCGCATCGTTGAAACCGGCCCGGTCGCGCAAATTCTGTCTGCGCCGCAGCATGACTATACCAAAGCGTTGCTGGCCTCGCATCTGACCGTCGAACGGGCAATGCGGCAGCGCCGCGACAAGACAAAGGCCAATGCCAGATGACCACAGAACCAATCCTGGCCCTTGAGACTATCCGCAAGGTATTTTCCGCGAACGGGCGAGAGGTGAGGGCGCTCAACGGTGTGTCTCTCAGTCTCGGGCGCGGCGAAACGCTCGGGGTGATCGGCGAAAGCGGTTCCGGTAAATCGACGCTGGGCCGTATCGCCGTCGGGCTTGAAACCGCTGATAAAGGCACGATCCGCATCGGCGGCACCGATATTGCCGGTCTTTCAGCGCCCTTGCGCCGAGAGGCGTTTCGCCATTGCCAGATGATCTTCCAGGACCCCTATTCCTCCCTCAATCCCAGACTGACGATCGGTCGCCAGATCGGGGAGGGGATCTACGCTACCGGCGTCGCCAATTGGAAAGAGATCGGCGAGAGCGTTGCGGATCTTCTGGAGAAAGTCGGGCTCAAGCGGGACTATGCGGATCGCTATCCGCATGAGTTTTCCGGTGGCCAGCGTCAACGTATCGCCATTGCCCGTGCGCTTGCGCCAGGGCCGCAGGTGGTGATTGCCGATGAACCTGTTTCTGCCCTCGATGTCAGTATTCAGGCCCAGATTCTCGACCTGCTGGCGGATTTGCAGAAAGAGAATTTTCTCTCCTACCTGTTCATTTCGCATGACATGGCCGTCGTTGCCCATCTCTGCGACCGGGTTGCCGTGATGCATCATGGTCGTATCGTGGAATATGGCCCGGTCGAAGCGATTGTTGAACATGCCCGGCATCCTTATACGAAGAGCCTGCTGGAAGCCGTTCCGCGCCTTGGCCGCCGCCGTAGCGGCGAGAGACGTGTGCCCGTCGCGCTGCCCACCCATGGGGATGATGATTCCTATGAGGCGGTTTCGCCCGGCCATTGGGTCTTGGCGCATAGCCCTATGTAATGGATTGGGGACCCTGCGGCGTTACGGCACCTTTCTTGCATCTGTCTTTTCAAAAGAACGAGACGCGCAACAATAAGGGGTAACTCATGCCGAAATCTGTTCAAGACGATGTAAGCGAGGCAGATAAGCTGCTGTCCGTGCAAGGATTGACTGTCGGCTTGCCGCCGGGCATGGACCGTCGATATGCGGTGGAAGATATGTCCTTCGACCTGAAGGCTGGAGAAATTCTGTGCATTATCGGCGAGTCCGGTTCGGGAAAATCCGTGACGGCCAATGCCACGATGGGACTTCTGGCGTCATCTTTGCACATTGTGTCCGGCAGCATCGTGCTGGAGGGCCAGGAACTGGTCGGTGCCGATGCCGCCACCTTGCGCGCGTTGCGTGGCCGGATCGTTTCGATGATTTTCCAGGACCCGTTGTCGGCGCTCAATCCCCTGATGACCGTGGGCGATCAGATCGCCGAGGTCATGGAAGCCCACGGCATTGGCACGCAGCAGGAGCGCCGGGCGCGTGTTCTCGACCTGATCACCGAGGTGGGGCTGCCGGACCCGGAACTGATGCAGCATCAATATCCCTTCCGATTGTCCGGCGGTCAACGACAGCGCGTGATGATTGCCATGGCGCTGGCGCTTGAACCGAAGGTGTTGATCGCTGATGAGCCGACCACCGCCCTCGACGTGACGACACAGGCGCAGATTCTTGAGCTGATCGCGTCTATCCAGCGCCGCAAGCAGATGAGTGTGATGTTCATCACCCATGATTTCGGCGTGGTGGCCGAGATTGCCGACCGTGTGATTGTCATGGAAAAGGGGCATGTCGTCGAACAAGGGCCGGCATCCGTGGTGCTGAAAAGCCCTGATCATCCCTATACGCAACGGCTGATCGCGGCCGTGCCGCGGATGCGCGCAAGCGACCGTGAGAATGAGACGGATACCCCTGTTGTTCTGGAGGCCCGCAATCTCTGCAAGACCTATGGGACTGGTTCAGGTTTCCTGTCGAAGGGCCGGGTGATCAAGGCGGTCGATGATGTCTCCTTCACGATCGCCAAAGGCCGGACGCTGGGTATTGTCGGGGAATCCGGGTCGGGGAAATCATCGCTCGGCCGTCTTCTCGTCAAACTGATGAACAGCGATTCCGGCGAAATCCTCTTCGGTGGCCGTGATATTGCACCCCTGTCGGAAGAGGCTTTCCGCTCGATGCGGCCCTATATCCAGATGATCTTTCAAGATCCTTTCGCCTCCCTCAATCCGCGCCAGACCATCGGTCGCATCTTGACCGTCGGACCAGTGGCTCAGGCGACGCCCATTCACGAGGCGCGAACACGCGCGATGCGGCTTCTGGAACGGGTTGGCCTCGATGCAGGCGCCTATGATCGGTATCCGCATGAGTTTTCAGGCGGCCAGCGCCAGCGTATCGGCATAGCCCGCGCATTGATGTTCAATCCCATGCTGATTGTCGCGGATGAAGCCGTTTCGGCGCTCGATGTTTCGATCCAGGCGCAGATCCTTCAGCTGCTGACGGAAGTGCAGCAGGAAATGAAACTGGCCATGGCCTTTATCACCCATGATCTGCGCGTCGCCAGCCAGATCTGCGATGAGATCGCGGTGATGTATAAGGGCCGTATTGTCGAATACGGACGACCCTCGCAGATCTTCCGCAACCCTACCCATGATTATACCCGCCAACTCGTTTCCGCTATTCCCGGAACCGAATGGGAGCCTGCCGTGATGGTGTAATTCCCACATTGGCCTGGCCTGGATTCAGCTTGAAATGACCTTGGACGCCTGTCTTTGAACGAGGCGCGTCTGCTTGCCAATCGTGCAGGAAAGGGCATGTCTGCTGGCTGGGCGGCTATATTTTGGGCGGTATTGTCGGATGCGTAAATTTGCATCTTCAATGTCAAAAAAATAGTTGCAAATGTCCATTAATGGGCGTTCAATCCTCTTAAGCAAAGAATAGACGATAGAATGGCCCCCACGCTCTTTCGTCCATATCCAACATTCAACGCGCTGACAAAATTGTGTTTTCGGGAGTTAACTGGAAATCGATTAATTGTGCTTTCGCTTAAATAGCTCTGCGGCGGGGTGTTTTTGGTGATGACAATGGGACAGGGCGACCAGATGGCGGTAGTGGAACTGGATGTTCTGGAAAATGTCCTCAGCTATTACATCCGTACGATCAACATGGCGGTTTCCCGCGATCTCGATCAGAAACTTGGTAAGCTCGAGGTTGCCAAGGGGACCGGCAAGATCACGACGCTGTTGTTGGTCGATAGCCATCCAGGCATCCGGTCCTCCGCCATCGCGCAACTGATCCTGAAGGATCGTTCGGCCATGGTGCGGTTGGTTGATCAGATGGAAGAGCAGGAACTCCTGCGCCGCGAGGTGGATGACGGCGACAACCGTGCCCAAGGCCTGTTCATCACGCCCAAGGGTGCTGCGCTGGCAAAGCGTGTTCGTCCCCTTGTCGTGAAACAATCGAGGGATTTCTTTCCCGATATTACCGACGAAGAACATCAGATGCTGATCTCGATACTCGGGCGTACCTATCGGCGCATTATTGGTCTTGAGAGTTTGCCTTAGGAAAAGTGGAAGCCGATTTTCCTGAAAAGACAAACAACGACTGCCAGCTTAAGGAGTTTTTCTGACATGCCAGGTCCCTATGTTGTTCCCGTCCATGGGGATGCGGAACTACCGAGCCACGTGGATGTCGTTGTTATCGGCGGCGGCATTATCGGCACATCCACCGCACTTGAACTCGCCGATCAGGGATTGAGAGTGGCGCTCTGCGAAAAAGGCGGCATCGGCCACGAACAGTCCAGCCGCAACTGGGGTTGGGTTCGGATTTCGAGACGCGATCCGCGCGAAGTGCCGTTGATGGCCGAGTCGCTGCGCATCTGGGCCGATCTTAACCGCCGCACGGGCCGGGAAACCGGCTTCAAGCGTTCGGGCATCGTGTTTACCTGCGCCACCGAGAAGGAATTTGCCGAACACGCGCGCTGGAACAGCAATCTGGACGGCTACCAGATCGAAAGCCGGATGCTGAGCGCCAAGGAGTTCCGGGAGAAATATCCAGGCTCCGACATGAATATTGCCGGTGCGCTTTACACAGCGGGTGACTGCCGCGCCGAACCGCAGAAGGCCGCACCCGCCATTGCCGAGGCGGCCCGCGACCGGGGCGCCTTCATCCTTACCGAATGCGCGGTGCGCGGTCTTCAGCTTTCCGGCGGCAAAGTGTCGGGTGTGGTGACGGAGCGCGGTGAGATTGCCTGCCAGTCCGTCGTCCTGGCGGGCGGTGCATGGTCCAACCTGTTCTGCGGCAATAACGGCCTCGACCTTCCGCAGTTGAAGGTGATGAATTCCGTGCTGCGCACCAAACCGCTGGAGGGTGGCCCGGAGGAGGCCATCTGGTCAAACGGCTTTGCCATTCGCAAGCGGTCGGATGGCGGCTACACGATTGCCAACGGCTTTCAGAATATCGTCGATATCGTGCCAGCCTCTTTCCGGTATGCGCGCAATTTCCTGCCCGCGCTGCGCCATGAATGGCGTTCTCTCGATCTGCGGCTGACGGGCCGGTTCTTCGATGAATGGCGCATTCCGCGCCGCTGGTCGCTCGATGAGGCGTCTCCGTTCGAATACAACCGCGTGCTGGACCCTGTGCCATCAAAGGCGATGACCGACGGTGCGCTGGCCCAACTTAAGAAGGCTTTCCCCGTCTTCGAAAAGGCGGAGATTTCGCAGCGCTGGGCGGGCATGATCGATGTGACACCCGATGCCATTCCGGTCATCGATGCCATCGACGCCATTCCCGGCTTTCACGTCGCCACTGGCTTTTCCGGCCATGGTTTCGGTATCGGACCGGCTGCCGGTCGGCTGATGGCCGATATCGTCACGGGACGCAACCCGATTGTCGATCGCAAGGACTTCCGGTTCAGCCGCTTTAGCGATGGCTCGAAAATCGAACTGATCAGCGGCTTTTGAATGCGGCATGGCTTACGCGAAGGCTTCGAAGATGCTCACGCATCCTCGCCTTCATAGTTCGAATATCTCAAATGCATCAGAGGCTTGAGATATTCGAACATGCAATACGGCGCACCATTTTCAATGGTTTGCCATATTAAATCGCTCCGGCAGAGAGCGAGCAGGATGAAGGTCGATAACCACCAGAAAAAAGGGAACATGCAATGTCCGATAAGGAACGCAATTCGATACCGCATCCCACGCGTCGCCAGGCGCTTGGCCTCATGGCGCTTGGAGCGTCCGGCGTGCTTCTCTCGGGGCTGCCAATCTCGGAGCTTATAGGCATTCGCGCGGCCAGTGCCGCGACCAAATCGATCAAGGGACAGCTGACTGTCGGCTTTTCCCAGGAGCCGACGGTTTTCAATCCGCATATGCCTCATATCGAAGTGGATGAAGGCATTCATTTCAGCATATTCGATACGCTGTTCAGCGTTGATGCCGCCGGCAAATTCGTTCCGGGACTGGCCGTGGAAGTGCCGAGCGTCGAAAACGGCGGCATCTCAGCCGATGGCCTGAAGTGGAAGATCAAGCTGCGCGATGGCGTGACATGGCATGACGGCAAGCCGTTCACTGCTGAAGACGTCAAGGCAACGCTCGAACTGCTGGTCGATGCCAATTTCCGCAGTTGGCGTAAAACCGGCCATGAATTCGTCCGTGACCTGACTGTCGTATCGCCCACGGAAATCACCTGGCGGATGGACAAGCCCTTTGCGCCCTATCCTTCCATTCTGGCCTCGACCTTCATCACGCCGAAACATCTTCTGTCGGCCAGCGCCGATCCGAACAATGCGCCGTTCAACACCGCGCCGGTTGGCACCGGTCCGTTCAAATGGGCTGAGCGGGTCGCCGGAGACCATATCCTGCTGGCTGCCAACCCGGATTATTTTGGTGACGGCCCCTATGTCGAAAAGCTGATTTACAAATACGTTCCCGATCTGAATGTCATGTACACCCAGTTCAAGACGGGCGATATTGATGTGGTCGGGTTGCAGTGGATCACGCCCGATCACTACGAGGAAGCCAAGGGGCTGGACGGCAAGGTGGTCAATGTGGTGCCGGGTTCGACGGTTGAATCCTTCACCTTCAACATGGAGCGCCCACAGTTCAAGGAAGCGGCGGTGCGCGAGGCTCTGTATGCCGCCATCGACAAGCAGTCGATTATCGAAGCGCTCTATTACGGCCTGCCGACCCCCACCGAAAGCTATGTGCCGCAGCAATCCTTCTACTTCAATCCTGACCTGCCGAAGCATGAATATGACATCGCCAAGGCCAAGAAGCTGCTGGATGATGCCGGCTGGGTGGCTGGTAGCGACGGCATTCGCGCCAAGGGTGGGGTTAAACTGTCCTTCACCTGCTCAACGACGGCGGGCAACCATATCCGCGAACAGGTCCAGCAATTCCTGCAACAGTCCTTCAAGGATATCGGGGTGGAAATGACCATTTCCAACCTGCCGCCAGCGGTGATGTGGGGCGATTATTGGACGCTGTCGAAGTTCGACGCCGTCATCGTTGGCCTGGATTTCCTGACGGGGTCCGATCCCGACACTTCCAATTTCTTCCGGTCTACGGCGATCCCGGCCAAGGGCGGTTCCGGCCAGAACACCTGGCAGTTTTCCAACCAGCAAGTAGACGAGCTGCTCACCAAGGGCGGCGAGCTGTTCGTACCGGAGGAGCGCAAGGCCGTCTACCTGAAGATCCAGGAGATCATGCGCAAGGAACTGCCGCTCCTGCCAATGTTCCAGTATGCGACCGTGCGCGGCCACAAGCAGGGCGTCGAGAACGTGACGCCCAACGTGAATGTGCGTATCGACACCTGGAACGTCGCCACCTGGCGCTGGGCCTGACGACATAGTGTATCATTCTTTAAATCGGAATCGGTTTAAAGAGAAAATTATGCAACAAATATAAGGAGCTACAGCGATGCTTTGTGCGCATATATGGCGCACGGCGCTGTAGTGCGCCGGACGCCTCGGCGTCCGGCATGCCTGAGCCCGTTCACCCATGAAGCGGAGCCTGCCTATGCTCTCTTATCTTTTCAACCGGCTGATGCAGAGCCTTGTTCTGCTGCTGCTCGTTTCGATCATCGGATTTGCCATCCTCAATCTCGCGCCCGGCGGCCCGCTGTCGCAATATGCGCTGACGCCGGGCATGACGCGCGAGGCAATGGACCGGATCGCCCATCAGATGGGTCTCGACCGGCCCCTGCCCATCCAGTATCTCGATTGGGTTTGGCGCCTGCTGCAAGGCGACTGGGGGAAATCCTACCGCGATCAGCAGCCGGTGCTGTCGATCATATCAAGTCATTTCTTCGCCACCCTGCTTTTGATGGGAACATCGACCGTCATTGCCGTCATTCTCGGGGTGTGGATTGGTATCAAGGGCGCCACCCGTCGCTATTCCCTTTTCGACTATGCGGCAACTGTCGGCGCCATGGTGGCACTTTCCATTCCGACGTTCTGGTTTGGTCTCGTGGCAATCTATGTGTTCGCGTTGAAGCTGAAATGGTTGCCAGCCGGTAATATGTATACGATCGGCAATGGCTCCCTGTCCGATTATGCCATCCATCTGGTCATGCCGAGCCTTGTGCTGGCGCTGGTCGATATCGCCGTGTGGAGCCGCTATATGCGGTCTGCCACACTGGAGGTGATCAACCAGGATTTCGTGCGGACCGCCAAGGCCAAGGGCGTCTCCCCCCGCCGCGTGCTGATGAAACATGTCGTCGGCAATGCGTTGCTGCCGACGATCACGCTGGCCGGCATGCAGCTTCCCATCGTGCTGGGCGGGGCGCTCGTCACCGAGACGGTGTTTACCTGGCCGGGTATGGGACGGCTGTTTCTCGACAGCCTCGGCTATCATGACTATCCGGTCGTGATGGGCCTGCTGATGTTTACCGCCGTCTTCGCACTGATCGGCAGCCTTGTCGCCGATCTTCTGGTCGCATTCGTCGATCCCCGCATTCGGCTCGGTTGACGAAACCCTGTCGCGAACCGAAGGAGAAACCCATGTCCATTGCTATTCCGTCTCCGGTCCCGCCCGCGCGGCCTTCGCGCTGGTGGCGGAGCCGCGTCGCACGCCGGTTCTTCCGTCACAAACTCGCCCTTGTCGGCCTGGTGATGATCACGCTGTTGATCTTTGCCTGCGTAGTCGGTCCCTCTCTTTTGCCCTATGACGAGCTGTTTATCGATCTGCGCGCCCGCTTTGCGCCGCCGCTGACCGGCGCCCACATCTTCGGCACCGATCCGCTGGGGCGCGACATCGCCGCAAGGTTGTTCAATGCCGGGCGTATTTCGCTGTTGATTGGTTTCTTCGCCATGCTGATGTCCACGGCTATCGGTGCCGTCGTTGGCGTTGTCGCGGGATATCGCGGTGGATTGATTGGCACGGTGCTGATGCGCTTCGTCGATGCCTTTCTGTCCTTTCCGTCGATCTTTTTGCTGCTGGCACTTGCCGCCTTTATCAGGCCAAGCCCATTGATGATCACGGTCATCATCGCGGTGACATGCTGGATGGAAGTTGCCCGGATCGTTGAAGCGGAGGTGCGTTCGCTGCGCGAGCGCGATTTCGTTATGGCCGCCCGAATGCTGGGGCTGCGCAACAGCCATATCATGATCCACGAACTCCTGCCCAATGCGGTCGGTCCGATTATCGTTGCCGCCACGCTGACGGTGGCCCGCGCCATCCTGCTCGAGGCCTATGTCAGCTTCCTCGGCTATGGTATCCAGCCGCCCTTGCCGAGCTGGGGTAATATGCTCAACAGTGCGCAGCAATATCTGGGAAGCGCGCCTTGGCTCGCCATCGTGCCGGGTGTCGCCATCACGCTTGCCGTCACCAGCTTCAACTTCATTGGCGATGGTTTGCGTGATGCGCTCGACGCGCGCAGCGACAATCCATGAGCCAGCTTTCTCCTGTTGATGCTCCTGGAAGAACTCACCCGCACCCATTGAAATAGCCAGAGTTTGTCAGGGAAAAGTGGAATCCGGTTTTCCCGCAAAGACAAACTAAAACAAGAAAAGCGAGAGTCTGTCAGGTTCAATCCGAACCTGACAGACTCTAGATTCTTTTTTGAAAACCATTTGACTAAATAAAAAACCGGTGTCACTCTTCTGTCATCCAGGGGGCTTTCGACATGGCTTTGCGTGGCACCAATCAAGAATCAGGAAGGCCGTATAATCGGCGGATTGTTTTGGAATCGATCCGGCTGCATGGGCCGACAACACGCGGCGATATCGCCGAACGGGTGGGCCTGACGGTCCAGACTGTCTCCACCATTGTGCGCGAACTTGAGGATCAGGGGCTTCTCCTTTCTGTACGGGAAAAACCAAAGGGGCGCGGGATTCCGCCGTCGGCACTGACCATCAACCCGGAAGGCGGGCATGCTGTCGGCATTCACCTCACGCCGCTCGGCATTGAAGCAGCGCTCGTCAATCTTCGTGGCGAAGTGGTCGAAAGCCGCCAGCGCTCGGCGCCGAATGCCATGCCGGACGAGGCTTTTGCCTTGATTGGCGACATGGTCGCAGACCTGAAGGCAAGCCCGCGCCGGGGGCGGTTGCTGGGTGCCGGTCTGGCCCTGCCTGGCCCGTTCGATGTGGACTCCATGAGCTTCGTTGGGCCGACCACCATGGCGGGCTGGAAGAATGTCGATATCCGTCAGCGGCTTGCCGATGCGACGGGTCTGCCAGCCTTCATGGAAAACGACATGGCAGCGGCGGCTTTGGGCGAGCAGTTGTATGGTCTCGGACAACAGTTTTCGGATTATTTCTATCTGTTTTTCAGCGTTGGTCTCGGGGGTGCCATGATGCATGACGGCGTCGTGATGCGGGGAGCCTGGGGCAATGCCGGTGAAATCGGCCATATCGCCGCCGTTCCCGATGGTGAGGTGTGTCATTGCGGAAACTGCGGCTGCCTGGAGCGCTATCTGTCGCTTGATGCATTCAAGAGAAGTGGTTTGTCTGAGGAGGATTGGGTCGATGCGATAGCACCGATTTTCCGCAGCGCGATCCGCACGATCGAAAACCTGTTCGACCCGGAAACCATCGTGCTGGGCGGTCTTGCGCCGCAATCCCTGATCGAGCGGCTGGTGACGCTTAGTGAGGGTCTCACCAACTCGATTTCCGCCCGCACTAACCGCACCGTTCCACGGGTTGTGGTTGCCAGCGACTGTCAGCGCTCGGCGCTGCGGGGGGCTGCGGCCCTCGCGGTCTTCGGTGTTCTGTCGCCGCGCTTTGGTCAGATGTTTGATACGAAAGATCATTGAAAAATGATCTTGGTATTCCGCTTTCGAATATCTCAAGCCTCTGATGCATTTGAGATATTCGAAATTCCTCAAGTCGAGGATGCGTGAGCATCTTCGAGACTTGGTATGAAGCGCCAGAGAAAGGGATTGCCGTATGACCGAAAACCTCCTCGTCCTCGACGATATCCGCATGAATTTCGGCGCAATCGAAGCCCTGAAGGGCATCAGTTTCTCAATCGGCAAGGGCGAAGTCGTGGCCCTGCTCGGGGATAATGGTGCGGGAAAATCGACGCTGGTGAAAATCATTTCGGGCGGCTTGCAGCCGACCTCGGGACGCATGCTGTTCGAAGGCGAGCCTTTTCAGGCAAAAAGGCCTGCCGAGGCCAAGGCCGCTGGTATCGAAACTGTCTATCAGGACCTGTCGCTCTGCACCAATGTCGATGTGGTCGGTAATTTCTTCATGGGCCGCGAGCTGACCCGCAAGGTGGCAGGCATTCCCTTTCTGGATGAACGCGCCATGGAAGACATTACAGCCAAGGCGCTGGCCAGCGCGGGAACCCGTATTCCCTCCATGCGCACCAAGGTCGAGCACCTGTCCGGCGGCCAGCGCCAGGCCATCGAGCTCAACCGCTTCGTGCATTGGGGTGGCAAGCTGGTCTTGCTCGATGAACCGTTTGCAGCCCTTGGCGTCGAACAGACCCGGCGCGGACTGGAGATGATCCGTCATGTCGCCAGCCAGGGCATCGGCGTCGTCATCATCACCCATATCATGCAGCAGGCCTTTCAGGTCGCAGATCGCATTGTCGTCATCCGCCACGGTGTTGTTGCCGGTGATGTAGAGCGAAGCCAGACAAGCCCGGATGCAGTGATCGAAATGATCACAGGGCAAACCCTCGCCGGAGCCGGACCGGTGAGCCAATAAAAATGAAAAGGGGTCCGGTGAACTGGAGAGAAACCAATGAAACGACTATTAACAGTCTTGCTGGGCATTCTGATGCTCAACCTCGCGGCATGGACATCGGCTGCCGCCCAAACAAAAGGGATGGTTTATTACCTCGTTCCGACCTTGCTGGATGAATTCCAGACCGGCTCGGTGAACGCGCTGAGCATGTTCCTGGGTCAGGTCGGCTATGATATGAAAACACTCAATGCCGACAACAAGACAGACGCCCAGCAATCGCAGATGAATGACGTGATTGCGCTGAAGCCCGCGGCCATCATCCTGGCCGCAGTAGACTTCAACGCGCTCAAGCCGTCGATTGAGGCCGCACGCGCCGCAGGCATTCCCGTCGTCGAATTCGACCGGCAGATCACATCGACACCCTCGGATTTCACCTCGGTTGCGGGCACGGTCGAGATTGGCCATATCGCCGGTGACCACGCGATCAGCTTGCTCAAGGGCAAAAATGGGGATGTAAAAGGGAAGATCCTTCAGGTTCTCGGCGATCCCGGCGATCCCTACACGCTCGATATCCAGAAGGGTTTCGAGGAGAAAATCAAGGCCTTCCCCGGCGTCAAAATCATATCGGTACCCGCCGTGCAATGGGAAGCCAGTGCCGCCGGAACAATCGTTTCCGACCAGATGCTTGCCAATCCTGACATCGATCTGATCTTCCTGCATGCTGCCCATCTTTCGGTCGCTGCCGTTGCCTCGCTTGAGGCTGCCGGCAAGAAGCCGGGCGACGTGATGTTGATGAGTTCCAACGGTGCGCCCGTTGGCCTCGACCTGATCCGTAAGGGCTGGCTGAATGTCGAAGTCGAGCAACCGCTCTATGCACAGGCAGCAGCCATTGCGATGTTCATGGACAAGGTCGTCGGCAAAAAGCCGATCAAGGCTGGAGACTATGATGTGCTCGGTCTCAAGAGCGTTGTGACCATGGAAACCTGGGGACCGAACATCAAGATCCCTGGCTCTGCCATCACCAAGGAGAATGTCGATAACCCATCCTTCTGGGGCAATCTGAAGCCGCCGACAGCTGCGATCAAATCCGTCGAGTGAACGGCCTTCATTCCGGGGCCTGATGGCCCCGGATTCCCCTTCTCCAATCCGGATGCGCCGCATGACGCCTCATACACGCAAAACCCTTGAATTCGTCCTCGACAATCTCGTCTGGTTCATGCTCATCCTGGTGCTGGCCATGTTCTCAGTGCTGATCCCGAACTATTTCCAGATCGGTATCTTCACCAATATCATCGAAGCATCGAGCGTATTGGGAGTGATGTCGATTGGTCTCGCCCTGGTGATCATCACCGGCCATATGGATCTGTCCGTCGAGTCTGTCGCAGCTCTGTCGGCCATGGCGGTCGGCATTCTGTTCTGCTCGGCAGGCATCGGCCTTGGTATCAAGCTTTCGCCCGAATGGCTGATGATTCCGGTCTCGCTGTTGGTGGCCTGCGCCATCGGTGGACTGATCGGGCTTATCAACGGCGTTCTCGTCGTCAAACTGAAGATGAGCGCTTTCATCATCACGCTCGCCTCCTTTATCTGGGTGCGCGGTATCGTGTTGGCCGTGTCCGGCGGACGCTCGGCCCAGGATCTGGCCCCTGCCATCCGCTGGTTTGCCATCGAACGCTTTATCGGCATTCCGCTGACAGCCTGGATCGCTATTGCCTGCTTCCTGATCTTCTCGGTGATGATGGCAAAGACGCCGTTCGGTCGTCATCTGGTGATGATCGGCGGCAATGAGACGGCAACCTTTCGGGCTGGCATCCGCGTCACCCGCAATCTGATTATCGCCTTCGTCATGGCCGGTGCCATTGCCGGTCTTGCTGGCTGGCTGCTGGCCGTTCGCACATCGGGTGCGACCGCCAATCTCGGTGTTGGCCTGCTGTTCAATGCTTTTGCAGCGGTGGTGATTGGCGGTGTCAGCCTCAAGGGCGGCGTCGGCGCTCTGCCGGGCGTCTATGCCGGGGTGCTGCTGCTCTCTTCCATCAATACAGCCATCAACCTGATGGGGCTGCCAGCGAATTATACCCAGGTCATTCATGGTTTCCTGGTGCTCGCAGCCGTTCTTCTCGATACGTTCAAACAAAGGCTCCGCCAGAGGCTCGCATGACAGACAGATTGAAAGACAAGGTCGCACTGGTGATCGGTGCATCTCGCGGCATCGGCAAAGCGATTGCCGTGCGGTTCAAAGAGGAGGGCGCGAAACTCGTGCTCGCCGATTTCAATGCGGAGGAAGGCAAGGCCGCAGCCGACGAACTCGGCATCGATTTTATCCGCACCGATATCGCTAGCATGCAGGATGCGGTTGCTGCCGTTGAGTTCACTGTTGAACGCCATGGTCGGATCGATATCATCGTACAGAATGCTGGCATCTATCCCTGGCAATTGATCGAGCATACCAGTCCGGATGATTGGGATCAGGTGATGGCGGTCAATCTGCGGGGCTGTTTCAATGCCGCGCGGGCGGCACTTGCGCCGATGAAGACGCAAGGATCGGGGCGCATTCTCTTTACGTCATCGATCACCGGTCCACATGTCACCAGTCCGGGCCATGGCCATTATGCGGCAAGCAAGGCTGGTATCAACGGGTTCATTCGCTCAGCCGCACTGGAATTTTCGTCCTATGGCATCAATGTCAATGGGGTCGAGCCGGGCAACATCATGACGGAGGCCATACAGTTGCATCGAAGCGCCGCCTTCATCAAGAATATGGAGGACGCGATCCCGCTCGCGCGTCTTGGGTCCCCTCGGGATGTGGCCAATGCCTTCCTGTTCCTCGCCTCTGATGATGCGAGCTACGTGACCGGCACAACCATCGTTGTCGATGGGGGACAACTTCTGCCTGAGGGTGCCGACTTCAGGATCTTGCCATCCTGATCGTATTTCCGGCTGCGCTGATGCCTACTATTCAAGGCGTGAGGATGCGTTGATAGCTCCGAGCTTTGCTTTTCGCCCATTCTGACAGGATGGGCGTCACAGAACCTGGATCAATTTGGCAAGAAGCCGGTCCAAGCGGGTGCGTTCAGGCGCGGAAAGGCTGCGAATGCCGTCCAGAAAATGCGAGGACCTGGCCACCTGAACCCGCGTCTCTCGCAACAGCTTTTCACCGCTTTCGGTCATTTGTACATAGACCGTGCGTTTATCTGACAGAGACGGGACGCGCTCGACGAACCCTTTGTCTTCCAATCTGGTGATACGGCCTGTTATAGCCCCAGTCGTGACCATGCAAAGCTCGGCAAGATCGCTTGGCCGCAAACGGTAGGGTGGGGATTGATGCCGAAGATGGGTGAGAACATCGACTTCGCCGATGCCGATATCGAATGCCACCAGCACCTCCTCCAGGGAGGCCTGGTCCAGGAGGTAAAGATGCCGAAGCCTCATGGCAATCGCGATGGGACTGCTGTCTTCCCCCGGGAAATCCTCTTCCCACTGACTAATAAGGTCCGAAAATAATCCTTCGGCTTGTGGCATTGCGCTTCACTTTTATCTCATGGCTAAAACACGTCATTTTGTGACGTCCTAAACTTCTTAATGTTTTCGGGCGCTTCACGCAATGCGCCATAAGAACGCGACCCCTCCAAACATTTTCAATTGACGAAAGTTATCTTAGTGCTAAGATACTTCTAAGGAATATGGAGGAGATATTCGATGGTTTCGAGTTCGGCGAAGCTGCATGATCCGGAGGAGGGATCAGCAGCAAATTTTCCTGATATTGATAATTTGAAGATCGCGTTTGGCCAGCTTCCATCTGGCGTTGTCATCGTGACGAGCCAGGGTTGTGGCGGTGAGATGGTTGGTGCAACTGTGAGCAGTTTCACCTCTTTGTCATTCACACCCCCTCTCGTCATGCTTGGTTTGGCGCAAAGTTCCACAACGCTTTCTGCCATCCTCGACCATGGGCATTTCGCGGTCCATGTCGTTGCTGAGCCGCAGCAGGATATTGCTATGCGCTTTGCGTCCAGCCGTGCAGACAAGTTCAGCGATATCGATTTTAAATTGTCGCCATGTGGCGTGCCAATTCTGAGTGAATTCGACACGTGTTTTCACTGTGCCCTTGAGCGGGCCCAGTCGGCAGGGGACCATCAATTGCTGATCGGCCGTATTGTCGATGTATCGACAGTTGAGCGGGACACAACACCCGTCGCATGGTTTAATCGGCGTTTTCACATCTGCGAACCGCGGCCAGCCGCCTAGATTTGTCGCCTAGATTTGCATTGGGAAAAGTGCAGCTCAGTTTTCCTGAAAAGACAAACGAAAACAACAGACTTTAGTGCATCGATCCGAACCCGGCTGTCGCCGCGCTTGGAGACATTCGCTCAAAAACATCCGGTCCACGATGGTATGGATGGCGTGCTTGCGCCAGTGCCATGGTCGTGCGCACTCGAAAATTCCTGTTTTAAAGTGAGGAAATCCCATGGAAATGAACGCGAAGCAGTTTGACTATGTACTGCCCAATCCACCCATCTCTCCTTATAGCACTGAGGTTGGCCGTGAGATCCGTGCCAAAGCTGCGGCATTGGTGCCGCTCTTGCGCAAACACGCCCAGGAAGGCGAGGAGTTGGGGGCCCTGGCGCCTGAAAGCTTGAAAGCCCTCAGCGATATTGGTGCGTTCAAACTTACATTGCCAACGGATTTTGGCGGGCATGCGCTTGGAGCGCGCGATGTGGTTGAGATCGTCACCGAATTTGGCCGAGGCGATGGCGCGGCGGGCTGGATGGCATTTGTCGCCGGTGGCCTTCGCAATATCCTGGCGTTTCCCGATCAGGCTGTGAATGAAATCTTTGCGGATGGGCGTGACTGGGTTGGCCCACTGGCCGCCGGAGCGTCGATTTTTGCCACCAAGGTTGGCTCGGCGCGGCGGGTCGAGGGCGGCTGGATGGTCAGTGGCTCCTGGCATTTCGGCAGCGGTTGCAAACATGCCAAATGGATTGCGGTGGGCGTCGATTATGAGGTTGCGCCGGGTCACATGGGCCGCGCCATGGCGGTTTTGAAGGCCGAGCAGGTTAAAATCATCGACAACTGGCATGTCATGGGCATGAAGGCCACTTCTTCCAATAGCCTGACGGTGACCGAAGAGCAGTTTGTTCCCGATCACCGTTTTATGGACATGGCCGATTTCCCGGTTCGCATGGATGGGACACGCAAGCGTTTCCAGGGCTTTGCCAGCAAGTTCGATGGCCGTGGTCTGATGATCATGACCAATCTCACCCATATGGCGATCGTGCTGGGGATGGCTCGTGGCGCGCTGGAATCCTACATCGACATGGCCAGAAAGCAGCAGCCCTTCAATCTGCCTTATCCCCGGGTAGCCGAAATGGCATCGACGCAGGTCTGTGCTGCAAAAGCCTATGCGATGATCAAGATGGCGGAAACCACCGCCCTTTGCGCCGCCGATCTTCTGGATCGCCACGCAACGGAAGGGCGCGAGGTTTCGGAAGAGTTGGAACAGGCGACGATGATGGAAAATGTCTACGCCGCGCACACCTTGGACAATGCCGTCAGCATCCTGCAGCTCAATATCGGCTCCGCAACCGCGCATGAGAGCAATCCGTTCCAACGGTTCGTGCGCGATATCCGGGTGGCAATGCTGCACGGGGCTGTCAGGCTGGAGCCAACAGCCGAGATTTTCGGGCGCCGGATGATGGGGCTTGCGCCATTTTCGATGTTTGCAGGTGGATTGCCTGATCGCGCCGCTTAGCCCGCGACGGATTTGAGCTGTAGGCGGGCTGTGGAGGCGGCCCGTCGACGGTTAACAAGAGGAGGATTTTTTATGCAGTCGAATAAGACGCATGCCCCTGCCAATTTTCGGGCAAATAAAGGTTTCGAATACAGTTTTCAGGCTGCCAAGGTGTTGGGCGCGCTATGGGCAATCGTGCTGCTGGTCGTGGCGGTGCCAAGTATCGGTACCGCCGTTGTCAACGCCCGAATGATCACCGATCTCAATATGGATCGAGCGGTCTTCGGTATGGGCTTTGGCCTTTTCGTGATGATGATGGGCTTTCAGGCCCCTGTCGTCGCGGTGTTGATCCGCAAATTCGGTTATCGGTCAACAGTTGCTTTCGGATGCCTTGTGCTGTTCCTGGGATCGGTTGCCATGGCGACTGTCGTGCACAATGGCTGGCAATATGCCGTGGCATTTGGTTTGTTGGCCGGTTCCGGCGTCTGCATTGCCGGCATGCTGCCAGCCCAGACAATCGTAACGAGATGGTTTCACGCACGCCGGGCCTTGGCTGTCTCCATCGTATTTTCAGCAGTCGAAATTGGCGGTTTCTTTTCTCCACCTGCGCTTGAAAGACTGATGGCGATATCAGGCGATTGGCGCACAGCTTGGTGGCTTATTGCCGGATCGGCGCTCATCGCGATGATAACGGCCTATGTAGCGCTCGATGAGCGGCGGGTCGAAAATTACATTTCCCGAAATCCTGCTCCTTCCTTCGCACGCGAAAACAGCAAGGTATTCAAAAGCACGACCCACTGGACCCTTCGGGAAGCACTGGGAACCAAGGCTTACTGGCTTATTCTGATTTACATGAGCATTGCCGGGGTCGCCTGGATTTTCCTGATGGCTCATGGCGTGGTGCATCTGCGTGATATCGGCTATTCGCCTGCTGAAGCCGCTAACGCCGTCGCGGTCATTATCGTCGCCTCGTTCATTGGCAATATGACCGCTGGTTTCCTGGGTGATCGTATTTCACCATCGCTCATCTCAGCCGCCAGCATGGCATTGATTGTTTTCGGCTTTTGCATGGTCATCAAGCCCGTTGGCTTTACCGGCATCCTGCTCTACGCGCTTCCTGCCGGCATTGGCTACGGTGCCTCGCAGGTCTGCCTGATGGCTCTTCTGGGCAATTATTTTGGCAAGGCATCGTTTTCCGCCATTCTGGGTTCGATGATGCCGGTATCGACGCTCTGCGCGGCGATTGGCGCGGGGTCGGCAGGGGCGGTTTTCGATCAAACCGGCACATATGAATGGGTGTTTATCACGATCATCACCCTGTGCGTGGTCGCGTTCTTTGCCATTCTTGCAGCATCACCACCGCAAAACCGGGGCAACAAAGAGGAGGTCTCCGGCAGTCCAATCGCAGCGGAATAACAAATGATAAAAATGGGAGGGTGACAATGCGAACTTTAAATCTGCTGGCAGTGCCTTTGCTGCTTGCATCCTTGCTGCCGGCCGCAGCAGCCGATACGGCGCTGCCGTCAAGCGACACACCACCTGGCGAGGGAGGCATGCCCGGTCCGGTCTATTCCGGCCCCTTGGCCAGCGTGGGGAGAACGCTGCATGACAACGGTATCGACCTTCAACTCGACTTTGTCGATTTCTATCAGAATGCGCCGTCTTTTGGGGCTGCGGGTGGCTCATCAGCCAATTATGGCATGTTCATTTTAGGTGTTACCGGTAATCTGACACCGGATCTTCGGATCAATTTGGTTGAGACAATCAACGCCCCGACTCAAAATGTCGACAATTATCTGTTTGATCTTTCGAATGCCTTTTTCCCCGTCCCGATCGTGAATTCGGACACCGATCTGACCCGTTTCACCATTGAAGGCGACCTTTTCAACGATCGGTTGACTGTTGAAGCGGGACGGATGGGCCTTAATCGCGACTTCATGAAAAAAGGCTTCTGCGGCGGCATTGGCTGCGTGCCCTCAACGCCGGCAATCACCCTCAATATGCCAGGCGAAGCACTGTCTGTCTGGGGTGGGAGACTGGCCTATCGGCTCGATCAGACCACGACGCTGGGATTTGGAGCCATCGAGGACAATTCTGACAATTGGCAGAATGGCGATGGATGGGATTGGGGAACCGGCGATGCCAAAGGCTATATCGCCATTGCCAATATCAGCCATGACGAAACCTTCATGCAGAATGCCAATCCTTTGAAATACGAGGTCGGCGCTTACCACCGTTCCACCTCGTATGAAGACGCACTTTACAATAGCGGTTGGGGCAACCCGACCTTTGGAGCCAATACCAGGATTGTCAATCACGACGGCGGAACGAGCGGCGTTTACGGGCAGGTTCGCAAGGTCGTGTGGAGTGAGGCGTCCGGTAGCCCGATTCCCGAAAACCTCGCCGTCTATGGCGGCCTGTTCCATACGTTCGGCGATGGCCAGGCTTATCCCTGGGAGGCTTATGCCGGTGTCGAGTATTCAGGCTTCTGGAAGGAAAACCCGCTCGCAACAGTCGGTGCCTCCGTTCACTACATCCGCTTGAGTGAAGAGCGCGCGCAGTATGAACAGAATGCCCGGCGGTTCTTTTCGGGCGTCAACGAGAAACAGCCGCAGGACACGTTCATGGTCGACGTGCATGCAAGTACAGGCTTCTTTGGCAACGGGATTCTCGATTTCGGCGCTGCCTATATCATCAATCCAAACAATTCCATTCTGGCTGATTACTCAACCGGAAGAGAAAAGAACGGTGTCGTCATTTACGCGGCATTGGCTTTCGACCTGGGCGGCAGCCTCGGTCTTTCC
This sequence comes from Gillisella vitis, assembly GCF_021559775.1. Taxonomy (GTDB): domain Bacteria; phylum Pseudomonadota; class Alphaproteobacteria; order Rhizobiales; family Rhizobiaceae; genus Allorhizobium; species Allorhizobium ampelinum. Next base: position 316,169 of record NZ_CP056048.1, read on the forward strand.
CCCCGCAAGGGGCCTTGAGCTTGGTTCGATCTGAACCGGCGGCACTTTCACAATCACTTTATCGACAGGAGATCGACGTCATGCACGACACGAAGACCCATGACCATGCGAAACTTGAACGCCACAAACATCTGGTCCGGGAATTTTACCGCCGGGTGTTCGATGGCCAGAACCCGGCAGCCGTCAAGGATTTCGTCACAGAGGATTATAAGCAGCACAGCCGCCATATTCCGACCGGCCGCGAAGGCTTGGAACGGTTTGTGCAATCGGTATTTCCAAACGGACCAGTCCCCGAGCCGGCCGAGATGCGCATCCCTCCCGCCTTCATGGTGGCGGAAGGCGACATGGTCGTGGTCGCCGCCTATCTGCCGCAGCCAGACCCCGACAAGCCGGGCGAAACCTACGATTATTTCGTTTTCGATGCCTATCGGCTTCGAGACGAGCGTCTGGCGGAGCATTGGAGCGGCGTGAACAAGATCGCGCCCCCAAAACAGCCCTGACGGCACAGCGGTATGCTGTCATCGCAGGCAGCATACCGGCAACCATCGACCACCATTCATCAGGATTACAGCATGCAACTCTACCATACGCCCGGCACCTGCTCCACGGCATCCCGCATCGTTCTGCAGGAAACCGGTATCGCCGCCTCTTCCATTCCAGTCAATCTGAGGGAAAAAACGCTTCCGGATGGAACGAGCTATCTTCAGGTGAACCCAAAGGGCCAGGTTCCCGCCCTTGTGCTCGACGATGGCGACGTGCTGACGGAAGGCGCGATCATCCTGCAATATCTGGCTGATCAGGCCCCGGAAAGCGGCCTTTTGCCACCGCCCGGCGATCTTGCCCGCTACCGCGTGCTGGAATGGACCAATTACGTGGCAACCGAATTGCACAAGACCTTCCCCCCCCTAATGCGGCCCAATACGCCACCGGACTTTGCCGAAATCACCAAAACGGCGTTGTTGCCGCGCGTTTTCGGCACTCTCGATCGCCGTCTGGGGCTAAGTGATTATCTTGCCGGGGCAACATTTTCGATCGCGGATGCCTATGCGTTCGTCATTCTCGGATGGGCAAAGCTACAGGCCATCGATCTGGCGGCCTGGCCGAATATCCAGGCCTATCTCAAGCGGATAGAGAGCCGTCCATCCGTCCAATCGCTACAGTAAGTGGAGAAAGCCATGACCTATCTTATCAGACAAATGGGCCACGTGATCATCTCCTCGCCGGATCCTCTGGGCGCGGCACAGGATCTTTGCGATGTCGTTGGCTTGAGGATCACGGAAGTTGACGGCGAAACCGTCTATCTTTCCAGCAACGACCGCCACCACGAAGTCACCTATATCAAGGGCGACGGAAAGGCTGTTGCCTGCGGGCTAGAGGCTGTCAATGCGGATGCCGTAGACGAGGTCTATCGGCGTGCAAAATCCGATGGGCTGGAGATATTGTCGGACAGGCCTCTGGGCAAACATTATGACCGCGCCGTTCGCCTTGTTGCACCCGGCGGGACGATTTTCGAAGTCCATACGCCAATCGCCCGTAACCAGCCCCGTCACTACAGTTATTCGACACCGGGCGCCCGTCCGCGCCGGATTGAACACATCAATTCCTTCGCACCGGATACCGCTGCCTATGGGGATTTCTGCGTCAAAGTTCTGGGTCTGAAGCTGTCGGATATGACGGAAGACGGTGCCTTGCGCTGGTACCGCGCCGAAGATGGCTACCATCACACCATCGCCATGGGGCCGGGCGAAAGCGGATTGCATCACTATGCTTTCGATCTGCACTCACTTCAGGATCTTCAGACGATCGCCGACAATCTTGCCGGAAAAGAGCGCGCTCTGGTCTGGGGTCCGGGCCGTCACGGGGCGGGTGGCAATGTCTTCACCTATTATGCCGATCCGCATGGATGCCTGGTCGAGAACTCGATCGAGCTTGATCGGATCGACAATGATGCAACCTATGAACCGCGCAGCTGGGATATTTCGGAGGGGTTGGCGGGTCGCTGGCTCAATCTCTGGGGCACGCCACCCACTCCCTCGTTCCTGCGTCCGGGGATCGCTTTCGATCCGACCATCTAGATTTTTTCAGGGAAGGCCGTTTCGGCGTTTTCTGGCTGAGATTTATGCGAAGTATCACTGAAAATGGTAGTTCGTATTTCGCTCTTGAATATCTCAAGTCCTTGATAGATTTGAGATATTCGAAGTTTTCTCAGGGTCTGGATGTGGTCAATATCGTCGAGACTTGGTATTTAACGGTCATGCTGGCGTCCTGGCTGGCTGGGAGAGGTTAAAAAATGAGTTTTACATTAAATCCTGCATTCCGGTATCGAATGCCACTGTCCTTCGGACCAGCTCCTGGACCGCGCCAAAAGCCCGGCGGCGGCATGTGGGCGGCCGAGGAGACAGGCCGAATGAACGCCGAGTGGATGGCCGTTACCTACAGAACCTTGCCTGAAAAGCTCGAGGCATTGCTTCCGCCAGGCATGGAACTGCGCGGCGAGCCTCTGGTGACGGTTTCTTGCGCATGGTTCAAAAATCTCTACTGGCTTGCGGGCCGCGGCTACGGGATTGTCGTTGTGGATTTTCCCGTCACCTATCGCGGCAAGACCGAGACGCTTGAAGGCACCTTCTGCCCCGTCCTGTGGGAAGGCGCGCCTGACGCCATCATGACCGGGCGCGATGAGCTTGGCTTTCCCAAAATGTTTGCCGACATTCCGGAAATCGAGCACGATAAGGCACAAGGCACCGCCACCTGCTCTGCGTCCTGGATGGGCTTTAAATTCTTCGATATCGCCCTGACGGATCTGGTTGAGGCTGGCAATGAGCCGGCACTTCCCGGTGCCGATAATGGTCCGTCGATGTATTATAAATATGTCCCACGCACCAGTCCCGGCGGACGGGAGGGTGCCGATATTGCTTATGTGACCACCGCAGCAGCACCGCCCGAGACTGGCGGCAGGGTCAGCAATATCAATTTCGATGGCTTCGATTTCAAACGCTGGACGGCAAAAGGCAGCGTGGCGTGGCACCGGGCGACATTCGAACAATTGCCGCTCAGCGCCCATGTCGTCAATGGAATGGCCTATCTCGACATTCTTGAGGTTACGAAAGTGCAGATGGTGGCCTTTTCCGGCCCCGGTATTGCCGTTTCAGTCAATTCAATGCGCGCGGTTGAGCCGTCTTAGACAGGGAATATTTTTATGAAATTGGCAAGATTCACAATCGACGGCGTCACCCGTCTGGGCAAAGTCGATAATCAGCGGATCGTCGATCTGACTGCCGTTGTTCCAGAATATGGCCATTCAATGCGCCTGCTTTTGGAGGCCTATCCCACACTGCGGCCAGCGTTGGAGGCGGCCACTGAGCCGTCTTATCTGCTTGCCGATGTGCGGCTGGAAGCGCCGGTCGCCGATCCACAAAAATTCCTGGCCATCGGCATGAATTATCAGGCCCATGCCGAAGAAGCGGCTGCGGCAGGTATCAAGACCCCTGAAAGCCAATTGTGGTTCAACAAACAGGTCAGTTGCATAAATGGACCTTACGGTGATGTCGTCGTGCCCGGTGTTTCAAAGATGGTGGATTACGAGGCAGAACTTGGTTTCGTGATCGGTAAACGTTGCCGCCATGTGAGCCGTGAAGCTGCTCGCAGCGTGATCGCCGGCTATCTTGTCGCAAACGATGTGACTGCCCGCGACTGGCAATTCCGTTCGCCCACCTACACATTGGGCAAATCATTCGATACCCATGGCCCCATCGGCCCCTGGATCACCACGGATGACGAAATTGCCGATCCGCATGACCTGACGTTGACCTTGTCGTTGAATGGACAGGAGCGCCAGCGCTCATCGACAGGCGACATGATTTACGACATCTATGATCAGATCGTCTATTTATCGACGGTCATGACATTGGAGCCTGGTGACGTCATTATCACAGGGACACCATCAAACGTCGGAATTGCGACACAGACATTTCTGAAGCCCGGTGACGTCGTCCGCGTTGAAGTGCAGGGCTTAGGGGGCATTGAAAACCGTTGCGTTGCGGAAAACTAGGACCCTTCTGGTTTAATCCAAACCATAACGCACTACATCCTACGAAGAGTCATTAAAGATGGCATTTCGTATTCCTTTTGCAAATATCTCAAGCCTCTGCCGCATCTGAGATATTTGCAATGCCTTCTTCAAGGCGAGGATGCGGTGGCATCTTCGTTTTTGTATAGGGAGGAGACATGAAGTTTCTATCTGTGATGATCGTCTGGGCTGCATGGATCACCTCGGCTCACGCACAAAGCATCAATGCTGGCAATCATCCTGTCTCCTCGACCAAGCCCTTCAGCGCTAAAGAGGTCGCACGCTTCGACACCCCATGGGCGATTGCCTTTCTGCCTGACGGTCGAATGCTGGTGACAGAAAAGCCGGGCCTGATCTTTCTTGTGCTTCAAAACGGGCGGAAAACCCCGGTTGCCAATGTCCCAGCCGTGGCCGCCGAAGGCCAGAACGGTCTTCTCGACATCGCAATTTCACCGAGCTTTGAAAAGAACCGCGAGGTCTATTTTACCTATTCGGAGCCAGGAGCTTCCGGCAGCCGTCTCGTTCTGTCCCGCGCGCAATTGGCGGCATCCGGTACAAGCGCATCGCTGGAAGACATCAAGGTGATCTGGCGCCAGACGCCAGCCGGCGGTGGCGGGCAATCCGGTGGCATTATCGCTTTCGATCCTGATGGCACGCATCTTTACCTGACGGTTGGTGACCGGATGCGCCCGGATACGGCACAGGACCCCGACCAGGCGCGCGGCAAACTTCTGCGGCTCAATCTGGATGGCTCGACGCCTGCGGATAACCCGCATGCGGATCAAGGCGGCGTGAAAGCCCAAACCTTTACGACCGGTCATCGCAATCCCTACGGTCTTGCTTTCGGGCTCGATGGAAAACTGTGGCTGCATGAAATGGGACCGCGCGGCGGCGACGAGCTCAATCTGATCAAAGCCAATGGCAATTATGGCTGGCCGCTGGTGTCAAATGGCGACAATTACAGCGGCACACGGATACCGCGCCATTCGACGAGGCCGGAGTTTATTGCCCCGGCTCTTTACTGGAACCCGGTGATCGCTCCCGCTGGCCTTGCGATCTATGACGGCCCAATGTTTCCGCAATGGCGCGGTTCGGCCCTGATTGGCGGCCTTGCATCCATGGCTTTGATTAGGGTGACATTCGACGCTTCTGGTGGAGCAGAAGAGGCGGATCGCTTCGATATGGAGGCGCGCATCCGCGATGTCGCGGTCGCCCCTGATGGGGCGGTGTGGGTTATCGAGGACGATAGTGAGGGGCGCCTATTGCGTTTGACGCCCGTCAAAGGGTGAAGAATTATTGGTGATCGTCACCCAGTTTGCCCGGCGGGGTGCATTGAGCTCAGGAGCGCGCTGATCTGCACAGTGCTGAAGTTTGAATAGGTGTCCGATACGGCATAGGGCAGGGCGATGAGATCGCCGTGGCGCATGGCGCCGCAGGAATAGACGACATTGGGCACATAGCCTTCACGCTCGGTCGGTTCCGGTTGCAACAAAGGCTCGACCGTGCGCGCCAGGATGATGCTGGGGTCCTCCTTATCGAGAAGGGTGACCCCAATCGAATAGCGCCGCATCGGGCCGACCCCATGGGTGAAGAGCAGCCATCCCTCATCAATCTCGACGGGTGATCCGCAATTGCCGATCTGTACAAACTGCCAGGCGAATTCCGGTTTCATCAGAACAAGACCCTCGTCCCAGTGATGCAGGTCGTCTGAATACAGCAGGAAAAGGTTTTCGCTGTCCTGGCGCGCAATCATCGCAAAGCGCCCATTGATGCGCCGAGGAAAAAGCGCCATGCCCTTGTTGCGGGCTGCCGGACCGCGCAGTGGCGTCAGCGTGAAACTCAGAAAATCCTGGGTTTCCAGAAGCTCCGAGCGGATCGATGAGCCGCTATACGCTGTATAGGTGGCAAAATAGACGGTCTTGCCATCGTCATCGAAAGCCACGAACCGGGCATCCTCTATCCCGTTCGATTGAGCTTCCGTGACCGGAAAGATCACCCGTTCGCTGAGATCGCTTTCACTGTCGAAGCTGATGCCGATGCAACCTGCCGGTGACAGGCCATCACTGGCATGGATGTGCGGCAGACCCGCGAGGCGAACCGGCGGATCGATGGTGACGGCTCCCTCGGCATCGATCATGCCGGTTCGGAAAGTCATGGAGGAAATGTGTCCTTCCCCAACCGCGCGCAGGCTGATGATCAACCGGCAGCACCCTTGCGCCATACCTGTCTGGTCGGGATGTGCTACGATGCTCGGATTGAAGAGGGCCGCGGATTCGAACGAATATTCGTTCATGAAATACGCCCCGACCAATTGTCTCTGCTGCTGACTGAAGCTTTGATGTTGGGAGAAGGCATCCTCCATCGCATCGGCGCGTAGCTCGAACTTGCGCAGCAAGTTACGGTGCCGGCCTTCGAAATTATCGAGAATGTCTCGCAGCTGGTTAGTCGTACCGGTCGGATCGAGAGACAGGACGCGGTCGACAATTTCATTGGCCCGGCTTTTGTCACGGGGGTTCAGGTGGCGTGGTTCCGTCGATGGCTTGAACGGTCGGACGATGACACGGGTGGGATCAGGCCGGAGATAGAGGGCCTGCCGATTGAGGAGGCTTGAATTGGGCAAGGCTGATCCTTTTTTGATTGGCGCTGGAAGAGTGCTTAAGAAAGCTGCTGAAGCTCCGCCAGCTTCGGTGCGGCATGCGTCAGGCGGGATGCCCGGCCAACTTCAAAGCAGGAGATCAAGTAGCAGAGCACGGATTCCGCTCCGCGGTTTTCGTTGGCTCGATCCGGATGCAGTCCGTCCCGGCAACTGCCGGTTTCCGGATCGACAAGGGAAACCCCGTGATCATTGCTGCCGGTAAACCAGGTAAAGGTACGTGTGGCGGCCTCTAGCCATGTCTTGTCGCGGGTAGCATCATAGGCGGCAAGGCAGGCGGAAATTGTCGCTGTCGCTTCCACCGGCTGCTGGTCGAAGAGCTTGGGCGCTTCGCCCACATCGAAAAAGCCATCGGTGCCGACCGGCCTGAACTGGCCACCGGAAGCCGTCTGCTGCTGCATGAGCCAGCCTAGCGTTCTGAGGCCGGTATCCATGAGTTCGTCCGAGCCGGTTGCCATGCCTGTGGCGATCAGGGCTTGCGGAATTCGGGCGTTTTCATAGGAAAGCCCCTCTTCAAACCAATGGCGGTCGGCTGTCGATACCTGGCGTTCGAGCCGCACCAGACGCTCAGCAAGTACTGTGCGCAGTTGTACTGCCGCGTCGTCCTCTGGCGTGACCCTGCAATAGGCATCGAGGCCGATCAGAGTGAAGGCCCAGGCCCGTGGCGAATGGAAATGTTCGACCACAGGGGCCGCTTTGGCAAACAGGGCCGCTGCCCAGCGACGGCGCGGCCGGTCGCTGTCGGAGGAGGCGCAGATGCCGAGCGACCAGAGCGTTCGGCCATGGCTGTCTTCGGAGCCTTTGTCTTCCAGCCACCGGCGGTCAAAGCTCATGAAGTTGCGAAACTGTTTCAGGTCGGGGTTCCAGGCATGCTGGATGAAGCTGGCGAAAGAGGCGGTTCTGCCGTCATGGATGCCGGTTTCTCCGGCTCCCGCCAGATGGCAGGCAAGGATCAGCGCGCGCGCATTGTCATCGACGCAGTAGCCATGCGCACGGTCCGGCACGGAGAAGACCGCATGCTGGAAGATGCCAGTGTCGTCGCACATGGTATTGAAATGACCGAGTTTCAGGGTCGTGCCTTGCTGCGGGCGGGTCATGCTTTGCGTTATGAGATCGCGGATCAGGCGCGGCCGGTAGGCTGCGCGGGCCGTCTCGATGCTTTTCAGATAGAGCGATGCGATATGCGGCCAGATCATCGACCGGCCCGTCTCATAGGCGGCCTTGCGCATCGCCTGACGCGCCTGATCGTCACCCAACAATCGTGCAATCGCCTCGCCTGTCGCCTGCGCATCGCTGAACGGGACAAGAATGCCGCGATGGTCGTCTAGAAGCTCACGGGCGTGCCAGTAAGGGGTCGATACCACAGCGCTGCCCATGCCGAAACTGTAGGCGAGCGTTCCAGACGTCATTTGCGCCTCATCACGATAGGGCGTCACATACACATCGCACATGGCGATGAAATCAAGGAGCGTCGGCACATCGACGAATTGGTTGAGAAAGACGACGGATCGTTCGACGCCGAGTTGTTCAGCGCGGATGCGCAGGCTGTCACGATACGCTTCCTTCTCCCGGCGCAGCAGCGTGGGATGTGTCGCTCCAAGCACAATATACAGCGCGTCGGGCTGCATTTTCAGAATGGCCGGCATGGCATCGATGACCACCTCGATACCCTTGTTGGGGGAGAGAAGTCCAAAGGTCAGAATGATCTGCCGTCCGCTATAGCCCATCTTGCCTTTGGCAAGCTCCGGGTCATGGAAGGGTTTGTCGGGAATGCCGTGGGCGATGACATCGATCTTGCCGGGGGCCACGCCATAGACATTTTCGAGAAACTCCCGCCCCTTTTCTGCCATGACCACGACACGGCTCGATGCCCCAGCCACCTGTTGCAACACCCGTTTCTGGGATGGTGTCGGCTCGGCAAGGATGGTGTGAAATGTCGTGATGACGGGAATTCGCAGGTGTGACAGCAGGGTAAGAATGAACTCGCCGTCCGGGCCACCGAAGATGCCGAACTCGTGCTGCAATGAGACGGCCCTGTAATCCCCATTATTCAGGATACGGGCAGCGGTCACATAGTCCTCAATCTCACCATCGCGGACGTCAAACACCACGTTGGCCGGATAGGCGTAGTTCAGTTTGTCATCGGTCATCGCGATGATGCTGGTCTCTATACCCTGTGACGGATTGGACATGGCGTGGCTGAGGTCGGTGGTGAACGTGGCGATCCCGCACTGCCTTGGAAGCGAATTACCGATAAATGCGATACGCTTGGTCTTGATCATCAGAGGTTCCCTTCAGAACGCCGTCGCCGGTGGGTTGACTGCCGGCTCGTCCCTGGATTGGGAGCCTGCGATGGTGTGAACAGTGAGTGTCTTTCCGGTTCCTCTTGAACCTGGCGTGGCTATCCAGTTGCGGTGATGGATGTCATCCGATCCTTCTCGATGGCGGCGTCCAGATCCAAATTGTCGATGGCGACAAGGCTTGTTGTCGATCCCTTGGCAATTTCGATCAGCGTTGCCACCCGCCGATAGGCGAGCCAGGAAATGCCAGTAATCTGTTCTTCATCATCCTTGACCTGATAGTCACCGGCGGGCTGCGTACCCTCAAGGCCAGGAAGGGTGAAAGGGCATTCGAAATGCACGATGCGTGTCTTGGTTCTGGTAAACATCGATCTGGCTTCCTTGAACTGGCATGACAGGATAGCAAGCTGGCACAGCGGGTTCGGCACGGCATGAACCGTGTTGCGCAATTCCAACAATGGAGGCGCCGCATCTATAGACTGTGAGCTGCAATCCGGCCGTTCCGTAGCGCGGCTGAAACTGTTTTATCGAAAGCCATCATGACCGACAAAGCGAATGTCTTGCGCAGATGGAGCCATCATAAAACGGGTGACGTTTCGGCGCAGACCCGGTTTGGTCGTGAGAGATTTTAGGCAAGCGCTTTGTGAAGCCGTTGGTGTCAGGCCGAGGCGCACGTTGCCAATTGGCTTGAAAGGGTCGATTGACTCGAAAAGACTGTCGGAAGACATGTTGTCCTCCTTTATTGGGGCCAGGGTGCGTGCCGCCCAGAAAATGACAGTGCCCTTACAATGGCTGACATCAGGATAGAAGTGGGGTTCTGCGTCGAGATTGCAAGGCGCGATTGTGATTTATCTCGTGGCACATCCCTCAATCATGGGTTTCCAAGTTATTCTAACCTTTTCTCGCTTGGCGTAACCGCTGACATCAGCGGTTACGCTCATTTTGGGAGCGGAGATGGGACTTTTTCCGATCAATCGTCCAGAGGCACGGATGCTTTCCCGAGTTTTACAGAGGGCTCCCGCGCCCAGACGCGAAGCTTGCCCAGCTTTTCGATGAAATCGGCAATACCATCTTCACCTGGAAGACCAATGGTGCCTTCATCGAGATCTTCGGTTATGCCAGCCTTCTCGAAAAGGGGCATGGCGCTTTGGGTATAACCGATGAACTTGCAGTGCTGAAAGGCGTCGGCAACGAAATCCCGGGCCGTTGCTTCCTTCACAAGATCTGCCATGCCAGCATCTGAGGTCAGAACCGCCACGGCGTCAAACAGGACGGATGGTCCTCCATCGATCATATGATGCGCTTCGATCCAGGTGCCGTCGGAACCCGTCACGCCGCCAACCTTTGGGGCAATCAACTCGAATTCGGCTTTTGCCGTGGTGACAGCGTCCGTCAGCGCCTTGAGAAGCTTCACGTCGACGCCATCGGTGATAAGGATGCCGAGTTTGCGGCCTTCGAAGCGCTTGGGGCCTCGCTTGATGATGCTGAGTACAGGGGACGGCTCAAGGTCGTCGCGTGTCGGCACAGCAGCATCAGCCGGCTTGGGCATGCTTTTAAAGCCCAGTTTTTCCGCGACGGTCGTGGCCAGCGTTTCATCGATATTCATCAGATGCGCCACCATCCGCTCCCGGATGACAGGCATTTCCACTTTGCTTAGCTCGAACGTGAGAGCGGCTGCAATGTGGCGCTGTTCCGGGGGCGTTTGGCTGATATAGAATTGCCGGGCCTGGCTGTAGTGATCGGCGAAGCTTTCCGGGCGCAGGCGGACCTTGGTACCCTGTTCCTCCGCAGGAAAGTGACGATAGCCGCGCGTTGGCGATTCCCGGGGTCCCTCGCCAAATGAGTTCGGCTGATAATTCGCTCGACCCACCGGATTGCGCATCGCCATATGGCCATCCTGCTGGAAATTCGCGAAGGGACACTTTGGTGCATTGATCGGCAGATGGGTGAAATTCGGTCCGCCCAGGCGTTTCAGCTGGGTGTCGAGATAGGAAAAATTGCGGCCTTGCAGCAGGGGGTCATTGCTGAAATCAATCCCCGGCGGAACATTCTGCGTCATGAATGCGACTTGCTCGGTCTCTGCAAAAAAGTTGTCCGGCATCCGATCCAGCACCAGACGACCGATTGCCTTCGGCGGCAATATTTCTTCCGGGATGATTTTGGTCGGGTCTAGCACGTCGAAATCAAAGCTGTCGGCAAATTCCTGATCGAACAGCTGGACCTGCAATTCCCATTCGGGAAAGTTTCCAGACTTGATTGCATGCCACAGATCGCGTCGATGGAAATCCGGATCGGCGCCATTGATTTTGACCGCTTCGTTCCAGGCCACCGATTGAAGGCCGAGCTTCGGTTTCCAATGAAACTTGACGAAGGTGGATTCGTCATTGGCATTGACGAAGCGGAACGTATGGACGCCGAAACCTTCCATAAAGCGCAATGATCTTGGAATTGTCCGATCCGACATGATCCACATGATCATGTTCATGCTCTCGGGCGTCAGAGAAATGAAATCCCAGAAATTGTCATGGGCGGTCTGTGCCTGGGGAAATGCACGGTCCGGCTCCTGTTTCGCGGCGTGGATAAGATCGGGAAACTTGATGGCATCCTGTATGAAAAAGACGGGAATGTTGTTGCCAACCAGATCCCAATTGCCTTCCTTGGTGTACATTTTCACCGCAAAGCCGCGTACGTCGCGGGCAAGGTCGGCTGAGCCCTTGTTTCCCGCCACCGTCGAAAACCGAACGAAAACAGGGGTTTTTTCACCGGGCCGCTGGAACACGTCGGCGCGCGTGTACTCCGCCAAGGATTCGTAGGTTTCAAAGAAGCCGTGGGCACCGTAGCCTCGGGCATGAACGACGCGCTCTGGAATGCGCTCATGGTCGAAGTGGAAAATCTTTTCTCTGAAATGGAAGTCGTCAACGACAAGCGGACCACGATCACCGATACGAAGGGAGTTCTGATCGTCTGCGACAGGCCCTCCCTGGGCTGTGGTCAAAACCTGATCATTTTCAGCGATCTGGTGAAGTTCGCCGCCCTTGCCGCGCACAAGTTTCTGATCGTGGATGGTGGCCTCATTCGAGATTGCAGCCGCATTCTTGCCTTGGTTTTGGGACCGTTGCTTTGGCATATTCTCTCCGCGATTTTGTTGATGTACAAAAGCGAACTGAATACGCAGCTGTTGGTTCCATTATTTTCACGCGCAACCGGTCACAATGCGACGCGGACATCTGCCGCGTCGCATTCCGTCACCATCAGAAATCATGCCAGGCTCTCTCTGTTTGGGGTGGCTTCAAAACACTTGGCGCAGGACCACGTAAAGCACAAAGGCGATGGCAATCGAGGCAGGGAGTGTCAAGACCCAGGCCATCAGCATATTGCGGACGGTGGACCATTGCAGGCCGGACCCGTTGGCGGTCATCGTGCCGGCAACACCCGATGACAGGACATGGGTTGTCGATACCGGCAGGCCGAAATGGTCGGCGGCCCCGATCGTTACCATGGCGACGATTTCAGCGGCAGCACCCTGGCCATAGGTGAGATGGGTCTTGCCGATCTTTTCACCGACCGTGACAACGATGCGCCGCCAGCCGATCATCGTTCCCAGACCGAGCGCCAGCGCCACAGCAACCTTCACCCAGGTCGGAATGAACTTCGTCGCATTGTCGACCGCCTTGTGATAGGCGCTGACAGCAGCAAGATCGCTTGCCTCCATCGGCAGCAGCTTCTGCTTGTCGATCAGCTTCAAGGCCTCACCGATCAGGTAAATATCGTTTCTGATATTTTGCACCAGATGGTTTGGAACGGCTTCCAGCGTTGGGAAAGCGGCGACTTCCGCGCTTGTCGCGTGGATATATTGCTGGAGGGCGAGTGTCGTGGTGTCGCTCCAGGCCTTGGTCTTGACGGCATCCGCCACGGTGGCTTTTGCATCTGCGACGGACACACCCGGCTTGACATATTTGCCGAGCGCGGTTTCGACCTGCGCCGAGGAAGATTTATAGGCTTCGAGATAATTCACATCTGGCGTGCGATTGAGCGCGAAAGCCGTTGGCACCAGGCCGATCAGAATCAGCATGATCAAGCCCATGCCTTTCTGGCCGTCGTTCGATCCATGCGCAAAACTGACACCGGTACAGGTGAAGATCAACAGGCCTCTGATCCAGAGCGGCGGCGGCTGATTGGTTTTCGGCTCCTGGTAAAGCGCCTTGTTCTTCACGAACAGCTTCATGGCCAACAACAGGATGGCAGAAAAGCCAAAGCCGATCAGAGGTGAGATCAGCAGGGACAGGCCGATATTGGTCGCCTGCGACCAGTCGACGCCACTCGTTGCCGAACCGGCTGGTGCCAGAAACTGATTGGCGAGACCGACGCCGATAATCGAGCCGACCAGGGTGTGCGAGCTGGAGGAGGGCAGGCCCAGATACCAGGTGCCAAGGTTCCAGACGATGGCAGCGATCAACAGGGCAAACACCATGGCAAGGCCGGAGCCGGAGCCGACCTGAAGGATCAACTCTACGGGCAAAAGGGAAAGGATGCCAAAGGCAACGGCGCCGCTGGATGTTAGAACACCGAGGAAATTGAAAAATCCCGACCACATGACCGCGAATTCAGCGGGCATCGAGCGTGTGTAGATCACGGTGGCGACTGCATTGGCCGTATCGTGGAAGCCGTTGACGAACTCAAACCCGAGCGCGATCAGAAGCGCAAGCCCCAAAAATATCCAGGGAACCGCGACGGTGCTGGTCAGATCCTGGCCAAGAGCGTAGCCGATATAGCCTAGTCCGACCAACAGTACCACGCCGAACACCGGCATGAACCACTTGCCCGATCCATGCGCCCGGTCAAGGGGATGGCCCGCGCTATTGAGCGGCGAATTCGAAGGCGCTAATTCAGCCATTCAAGGTCCTCACATTTGATATTTGTTAAGGAGTTTTGGCGGCTTTGAGTGAACCTTTCATGACACCCACCTCGCCACAGCTTTCTCTTCAATGAAAGAGGTGAATGCAAAAGCGCATTTATTCTAGGCGTTGGGTAAGCAAAACCCTTTCCGGAAATTTGAGTGGTTGAGATGGATACAATTTAAGCGATTATTTAATTTGTGGTTGCCCAAAGTCATACAGGCGGCTTGTTTCTTCTGTTTCAAAGCGTGAGTGAGCAATAAGTATATTTATTGTCATTGTACCGTGACCTTTCACTAAACATTCGCAGATCCGTTGTTTGGCTGTCATAATGCCGCCCCATTACACGCTCCGTCGAAGGAGCGCATAATGATGCAACATTCTCTAAAACTGGCTGGAATTGGAAAAAGCTTCGCGGCTGATGATATTCTGAAGAATATTGATCTCGAGGTGCATCCCGGCGAGTTCTTGTCGCTTGTTGGCATGTCCGGCTGTGGCAAGTCGACCCTGTTGCGGATCATCGCTGGGTTGGAGCGGCCCGATCGCGGTCAGGTTCTGATCGATAATTCGGATGTGACCGACATGGATCCGAGCGACCGCAATCTGGCGATGGTGTTCCAGTCCTATGCGCTCTATCCCCATATGACCGTGCGGCAGAACATCGCCACACCGCTGCGGATGCGGCGTTTGTCGCTTGCGGGTCGATTGCCGCTGATCGGGCGTCTGGTAGCGCCTTCCGAGATTGTCAAGGACATCAAGCGCAGCGTTGAAGAGGCTGCGGAGACATTGCAGATTGCGCATCTTCTGGACCGGAGACCTGCTCAGCTTTCAGGTGGCCAGCGGCAGCGTGTGGCGCTGGCGCGGGCGCTGGTGCGTTCGCCTGCTGCCTTCTTGATGGATGAGCCACTTTCCAATCTCGATGCCAAGCTTCGCGCCCATATGCGCGATGAGCTTGTCGGCCTGCATCGCCGCCTTGGCGCTACCTTCATCTATGTCACCCATGATCAGATCGAGGCCATGACCATGTCGGATCGTGTCGCGCTGATGCATGAGGGCCGCATCGAGCAATTGGGCACACCCGATGAACTGTACCACCGGCCAGCGACATTGACGGTGGCGCGCTTCATAGGCACCCCATCAATCAACCTTCTGCCTGTCATGATCGGCATGCAGGGACAGGTTACCGCTTTCGGAAAAGACCTCGACCTGCGGGCATTAGACCAGGATGGCGGACCGGCAACGCTTGGGCTTCGGGCAGAAGACCTGCGCGTCCAAGATCTTAGGGCCCAAGATCTGCGTGCAAGCGGCAACGGCTTTGCCGTGCGCGTCCAGCGCAGCGAGACCCATGGCGCCGACCGGTTCGTAACCTGCCGCCTTATCGATGATGAAACGGTCGTGGTGACCATGCGGCAAGGCGCGCGCGACGTCCTCGGTGCTGATGCACATGGTCTGATGACCATTGGCTTTGCACCTGAGCGTGCTCATCTGTTTGGCGCAGATGGCACGCGCTGCGCCGTTTCTGTTCGTGAACGGGTGGCGGCATGACTGCTGGCTCGTCCTCAATGGCGCTTACGGCTAAGCCTCGTGCAAGCTGGCAAACAGCCGAGCGCCGGATGGTTCGCCGTGGTCTGTTGTTTGCGGCCCCGGCCGTTTTGCTGTTGCTGGCGATTTATATCGTTCCAATGCTTGTGCTGGCCGCCTTTTCTGTCACGGATTACCAACTCGGTGCTCTCACCATTCACTTTGTCGGGCTCGGCAATTTCATCAAGGCGTTTCACGATCCCGTCTTCATTCGGGCAGTGATCAATACGGCGATCTATGCCGTGATCGTCATTCCTCTCGGCGTTTTCCTGGCGCTTGGCGTGGCGCTTCTGGTGCATAATCGCAAGCGCAGCCGGGCCTTCTGGGAAGTCGCCTATTTTCTTCCGGTCACCGCTACGCTTGTGGCGATGGCAACCGTCTGGCAATTCCTGCTGCACCCCTCACTCGGGCCGGTGAATGCGGCAATCAAATGGCTGGGATTCGAGCCCGTCGCCTTCCTGTCCAATCCGATGCTGCTCATTCCAACCATGGCATGGATTGGTGTCTGGCAGGTTCTCGGTTTCAACATGGTGCTGTTTCTTGCCGGGCTGACGGCCATTCCTAAAGATCTACATGAGGCGGTGCGGTTGGATGGCGCCAAAAATTCCATCGACCGGTTTTTCACCGTCACCTGGCCAATGCTGGGACCAACGACCCTGTTCGTGGTTGTCA
The DNA here is from genome assembly GCF_021559775.1 of Gillisella vitis. Lineage (GTDB taxonomy): Bacteria > Pseudomonadota > Alphaproteobacteria > Rhizobiales > Rhizobiaceae > Allorhizobium > Allorhizobium ampelinum. Next base: position 332,336 of record NZ_CP056048.1, read on the forward strand.
CAACATCGATCTCGGCTTTCAAGGTTTTCGAGACGGTGGCGGTACTGACCAAGGGCCGGTCCGGCTCGGAAACCTTGTTGTTCGATCTCTATCTCGAAGGGTTCGAGTATTCGAATACTGGCTACGCCGCAGCTTTGACACTGCTCTTTCTGGCCATCGTCCTGATCCTGTCGATTGGCCAGACTCTGCATATGGACCGGAAGGTACATTATTGATGACCCGGTTTCGTACCTATCTTCCGCATGTTGTCCTGGCCGCTGGCGCTTTCGTCATGCTCTTGCCGTTCTACTGGATGGTTTTGACCTCGATCCGTTCGCCATCGGAAATATTCAATGTTTCCCTCTGGCCGATCCCGGAAAAATTCGAGGGCGTGGAAAACTACGCAAGAGCCGCCAGTCAGGTGCCGATGGCCCGCTTCATGCTAAATGGCGTCATCGTCTGTTTTGGCATCCTGTTCGTCCAGGTTCTGACTGCGGTTCCCGCAGCCTATGCTTTGGCTAAACTTCGCTTTCCGGGGCGAAAACTGTTGTTGACGCTGGTGATTGCCGCACTCTGCGTGCCGATCCAGGCGCTGGCTCTGCCGCTGTTTGTCGGACTGGCGAAGGCACAGCTCCTCAACACCTATTTCGCCATGATGGCGCCCTTCTTCCTGTCAGTTTTCGCAATCTTCCTGTTCCACCAATCCTTCCGCAGCTATCCCGATGAAATCATCGAGGCGGCGCGGATGGATGGTTTTTCCGAGATGGAAATCTGCTGGGGCCTGGTCTTGCGCGGCTCGTTGCCGTCGCTCGCGGCTTTTGCGGTCTTTTCGCTGGTTGCCCATTGGAACGATCTCTATTGGCCGATGATCGTGATTTCCGACACCAATCTGGCTCCGCCGCCTCTGGGTATGCTGTTGTTCGCGGATGTTGAATCCGGCGCGAATTACGGTGCGCTGATGGCTGGCGCTACACTGATTACCGCGCCGATGGTGCTGTGCTTCCTCCTGGCACGGCGGCACTTCATCGCGGGTATCACCATGACCGGCGTTAAGTGACGTCGTTCACATGCTCCTCCTCCCAACCTTTTCGGAGACGACAATGAAAATCAACCGACGCACTGTGGTGAGCGGTCTGGCTTTGGGCCTGGCTGCTGCCGGGCTTTCCACGCCCGTGCTGGCTGCCGACGAAGTCACGCTCAACGTGCTTTACAATCTGCCGGGCTTCACGAAATTCCATCAGCCGCTGGCCGATGCGTTCATGAAGAACAATCCGAATGTAAAGATCAATTTTCTGGCGCCCGCTCCAGGCTATAACGAGGGTCAGCAGCAGGTCCTGCGCGCTGCCGTGACCGGCAATCTGCCGGATGTTTATTTCTCAGGCTTCAACCTGACCGCGGAGCTGGTTCACACACTGGCACCCCGCAACCAGATCACTGATCTGGCGCCCTTCATCGCGGCGGAAGGCGGCCAGGCCTTCCTCGACAAAAATTACAACCCGAAAATGGCGGCCCTCGGCCAGATCGATGGCAAGCAATACGGCTTGCCCGTCAATGCCTCCTCGCCAATCATCTATATCAATGCTGATCTGGTAAAGAAGGCTGGCGGCGATCCAGACAATATGCCCAAAACCTTTCCCGAACTGATCTCGCTGGCCAAGAAGATCCACGCGCTCGATCCGAAAATCTCCGGCATGGGCTACGACATCAATGGTTGGCCGGATGACTGGCTTTGGCAGGCATTGGTTCTCGAGCAGGGCGGCACATTGGTCAACGAAAAGACCAAGACTGTGGCTTTTGACAACGAGATTGGCCTCAATGCTCTGAAAATGGTTCGCCAGTTCGTGACCGAGGGTGGTCAGACCCTGCTCGACTGGGACCAGTCCCGTCAGCAATTTGGTGCTGGTCTCACTGGTTTCATCTTCTCGACACCGGCCCATGTTCAGACGATCGAGGGACTGGTGGGCGACCGTTTCAAGCTGAAGACGGCAACCTTCCCGCTGGACAACCCGGAAAAGGGTGGCGTACCGACGGGCGGCAACTCGGCCGTGATCCTGACGCAGGACAAGGCCAAGCAGGACGCCGCCTGGAAATATCTGAAATGGATCACCGGTCCTGAGGCGCAGAACACCATCGTGCGGATCACCGGCTATCTGCCAACCAACAAGCTTGCCACCGGTGCCGACTATCTGGCGCCTTATTATGCCGAGCATCCGAATGTAAAGACCGCCTCGCTCCAGGCAGACCGGTCCTTGCCTTGGGCCGGTTACCCAGGCGGCGATTCCGTTCGCGTCTGGCGCACTCAGCGCGACATTATCGGCACGGTCATGCGCGGTGAAGTGACGCCGGAGGCTGGCCTGAAGCAGATGGTCGATCAGACCAATGCCTTGTTGAAATAACCAATCGGTCAGGGCATCGACGATGCTTGTGCATCGTCCTTTTCAAGAACGGCAAGGCTGCGGGGAATGTTCTCCGCAGCTCTTTTCCAGAAAGACGGATAATGAAGATCATCCAGATCACCGATACCCATCTTATGCCGCCGGGCATGGTGGTGAACGGAGTCGATCCCGAAAAACAGCTGCGTGCGGCGGTGGGCGACATTGTTAAAAAACATGCCGATGCAGATCTTCTGGTGATGACCGGTGATCTGTGTAACTACGGCGACCCCGAAGCCTACGCGCTTCTACGCGATATTCTGGCGCCAATACCGTTCGACATCCGCCTGATGCTGGGCAACCATGATCGCAGGCCGGAATTCCAGGCTGCCTTTCCGGGGCAACCATCCGATAGAAATGGTTATGTCCAGTCCTTTTTGGATACAGAATTCGGACGGCTGCTGTTCCTGGACAGTCACGAAGCGGACGTCATCGGCGGCATGTACGGTGCCGACCGCCTTGCATGGCTCGATGCTACCTTGGAAAGCGCTGGCGATTTGCCCGTCACGGTTTTCATCCATCATCCCCCGATGGACTGCGGTATCCGGCATTTCGAAAGGATCGGCCTGCATGACGATGGCGCGCTGATGCGCCACCTCAGCGCCCACAGCGCAGGGATCCGTCATATTGTGTTCGGCCATATTCACGTGCCGCTTGCCGGCACGAGCGCCGAAGGCATCAGCTACAGTTCAGGCCAGGCCTGCGCGCACCGCTTCATCACCGATCTCGATGCGCCCGACCCGCTCTGGACCGGCGGCAATCCCTGCTATCGGATCATCTGCCTCGATAATCACGGGCTGCGTGCCTATAGCGCCGAAGTGGGTGAGGCTATCCTCGGACAAGCATCCATTTGCGAAGGACCGTGATCGAATTCCTGCCAATCATTTCAGGATAAATCGCGGGCAGTCGTTTTTCTCTGCTCGCATTTTTTTAAATCCGAAAACCGCACCGCTGTCTCCAGCGGTGCGGTTTTCGTTATCGTCTTATCGCTGTACCGAGATGAAATGATCCGTTGTGAACTCTTCAACGGCCCATTTGCCGTTAAAGCGTCCGAGACCGGAGTTTTTCTCTCCACCAAACATCACATGCGGATAGTCATGGATGGTGATGTCGTTGATATGGGACATTCCAGCTTCGATCTGCTGAGCAAAGGCCAATCCACGGGCCTCGTCACGGGTGAAGACGGCGCTGGAAAGGCCAAATTCGGTGTCATTGGCGAAGGCCAAAGCCTGTGCTTCGTCTTGAGCGCGGATGATCGGTGCGACCGGGCCGAAGATCTCATTGCGGGCGAAGTCGGAATCGTTGGTCACATCGGCAAAGACATGCGGTGCCACCACCCGTCCCTCAATGGGGCCGGATACGCATTCGCGGAAGCCGCTGTCGCGCGCCCGCGCAATGCTTGCGGTCACGCTGCGCAGCTGGCTGTCGTTGCAAAGCGGGCCGATCAAGGTATCCGGCTCGTTCGGGTTTCCGAATTTGATTGTCTTTACCGCAGCAGTAAAAGCCTCGACGAAGTTGTCATAAATCGAGGCGTCGACGATGATGCGGTTCGTGCTCATGCAGATTTGGCCTTGATGCATGAAACGACCGATCAGTGCCGCTCCAACAGCCTTTTCCAGATCGGCATCATCGAGAACCACCAGCGGCGCATTGCCGCCAAGCTCAAGGCCTACACGCTTGAGCAGGGAGGATTCACCCGCCACCTGGGCGATATGGCGTCCAACGGGTGTGGAGCCGGTAAAGGTGAGGACGCGAGGAACCGGATGACGCGAGAAAGCGTCGCCGATGACGCTCGAGCTACCGACCACGACATTGAGCAAGCCTGCTGGCAGGCCAGCTTCCTCATAGATCTTGGCCAACAGAAGGCCGCCTGTGACCGGCGTGTCGTTCGACGGTTTCAAAACGACGGCGTTTCCAAGCGCAAGCGCCGGTGCGACAGAACGGTTCGACAGATGCAGCGGAAAATTCCACGGGCTGATAACACCGACGACGCCGACGGGCTTTTTGTAAACCCGCGCTTCCTTGCCTGGCTTGTCGACCGGAATGATATGTCCCTGGGCGGCAGCGGGCAAGGTGACGGCTTCCAGCATGCCAGCGCGCACCGCGCCCCATTCTATGCCAGCCTTGATGCGTGTACTGCCGGATTCACGAATAATCCAGCTAATGATTTCTTCCTTGCGGGCGTCAAGAATCGAGACCGCTCTCAGAAACACCGCTGCGCGCTCGCTCGGCAATACCCGCGCCCATTCGGTTTGGGCAGCCTTGGCTGCACCGAAGGCACGATTAAGGTCGTCAAGGCTTGCCTGGGATATTTCCGCCACAACCGTATCATCGTAAGGATTGCGATCAAGGGCCGTCTTTCCCTCGGTGCCTTCCACCCAGCGACCGGCAATATACTGCCCGGAAAATCCTTCATAGGCCTGTGGTTGGAATGCGGACTGACCAATATTCTGTTGCAAGACGTCTCCTCCTCTTGCCGGTTTTACGCGCCTTCGCCACGCCAATGCCGCCAGCATAGGATGGCGGTAAACGAAGGCGGTCTATCTCTTTGCGGCGGGAAGAATACGGCGAAAGCCTCAGTCAATCAATATGAATTATTGATTTATGATAAAAATGGTAATTCATAATTTTTATTGTATCAATAAATGAGTTTATAAGGCGCTTAAGCCAGAGGCTTTTGACGTCCTTAGTTTTCAAAGGCCTTCACCATCCAATCCAGGATGGCTTTGGCGTCCTTTGGTTGTGTCGTGTCGATATCCAGAACCGGAGCAAGCCCGATGGGTTCCGCACGCTGCGCGAGTTCGATAAGTTCCGGGATATAGGATGCGCCGGGATGTCCGGGAAGGCGGTTTTCAAGCCTTGATCTATAGCGCTCGCCTATCGTTTCTGTGGGGGCGTGGCACCAGAGTTCAACGATCTGCGTGATGCCAGCCATCGCGATATGCTCTTTCAGAACATCTGCTGGCTGAAATCCAAACCAGGCATCGACGATGAAGGTGGTTCCCGGTGCGGCATCGCGGATGATGGAGAAAATCGACTTGTAGCTCGCGCGTCCCAGGAGGCGATTGAAGGGGCGGTCGACATCGTCAATCAATTCCAGAAAAGGGTTTTTGATCTCATCCAGGCTCAACACCTGCCAGCCGGTTTCACGGGCGATTTTATGGGAGATCGCGCTTTTGCCGGAGGCGGGTACGCCGTTTACCATGACCAGTCTCTTGCCATGGGCAGGTTTGCCAGGATGATCGGCGTTGAGGAGGTCAAAGGCGGCCAGCCCGCACCCGATGACACCGGCATCGTCATCGAGGCGCGCTCCCCTGATATCCGCTTCATACCAGGTCTCGCTGCGAGGCAGAAAATTGAGGGCGGCTAACGCTGCCTTGCCCATGCCTCCACCCAGCAGAACCACGTCCGGGTCGAAGGCGGCGGAGAGCGTGTTGATGGCTGACTTCAGGGGCGCGGCCCATGCTGTCATCACCTGCAATGCAACCTTATCTCCTGATTCCGCAAAAGCCAGGATGGCTTCAAATCGTGTTTCAGGTGCGTAGCCTGCCTCGCGGAGATGACGTTGCAAGGCGGTTCCCGAGGATTCCGTTTCAATACAGCCGCGTTGACCGCAGGGACATGGCTGGCCATGGAGATTGACGACAAGATGGCCCAATTGGCCAGCGCATCGTCTGCCATTGACGATCCGGCCATTTTCCATGACGGCGCCGCCAATCCCGGTTCCGATGGTCAGCATGACAGAACTGTTCATGCCCCGCGCAGCACCCACGCGGGCCTCGCCGATCAGGGCCATGCTGCAATCATTTGCAACGGTCACGGGACGACCTGATGTTGCTGACATCTCAGACTGGAGATCACAGCCGGATAGATTCAGAAATCCACCCGATATGATCTCTCCTGTCCATCCATCGACACGGCCGGGTATTCCTATTCCAATCGCCGTGGCGCGCTCCCCATCCATCTCGTGGATCAGGCTCTTTATAAGAGTGACAGCCTTGGAGGGGTCGCGGCTGCCTGTAACCGACGTCTTACGGATGATTTCGCCTTTCGGCGAAATCTGTGCCGCACGCATGTTGGTTCCGCCGACGTCGATGCCGATAGAAAACAATGGAAGAGACATGACATCCGCCGATCTTACGCCGCAACTCTCTGCTTGTTGCGATAGCGCCCGATAATGTCTTGAATATCATGCAATCGGGACACGGCAATTGTCGAAAGCTTCTCTTTCGAGATATTTCGGTCGAGGTCGATGCAGTCTTTCCAAAGGGAGCGGCCAGCGATGACGCCGGAGGCCCCGTTCTTCATGGCCGCCTCGACCTGGAGAAGGAATGTTTCATGGTCGACACCCGCCGAAAGAACGGCCCAAGGGACGTCTCCGGCAACCTTCGTGACTTCGGCGCAGGCTTTTTCAGAGCCAGGATAAGGAATTTTCAGAACTTTGGACCCCAGTTCCAGGCAGGCGCGTGAGCCTTCGACGATAAGCTGCGGAATCTTGGCCTGATAGTCTTCACGGCTTTCACCTTCAAGCTGGTAGGTCAGGAACTCGACGACCAGAAGAAAGTCCTCGCGGGCGAAATCCTCAATGGTCCTCTTCAGGGTTTCAAGGTTTGCAACATTGGCCGCCGGGGTATCCATTCGCAGATAGACCATGATTTTGCCACCGGTGGCGCCAAGAGCGCGAACGCGCCGCGCATCGACACCTTCCACCATCTTGGAAATGCGATAGCCTTCTGGTGACGTGTCCCATCCGGAGGCATCGATACCGATCAGAAGTGCCGTATCCCTGGGAAGGATATCGTTATCGATCAACCCGGGCACCGCACAGACCGGGTCTACGAGCACGCAGCCGGCATGAGAGGCCAGATAGCGTGCAATGTCAGCCTTGGTTTCTCCAAGAATATCATTGCCGATTTTCGCTTGTTCTTCCGGGGTCGCGGCAAGAATGGATCGCATACCGCCGCGCTGATCACATGCAATAACCATCATAGATCCGCTACCGTTGCAAATTTGATGGTATCCGCGTCTTTCTGCCGTTGTCATTGCCGTCATGTGTCCACTCCGAAAGAAATTGCAGGCAAAAGCGGACAGCGCAAAGCTTTAGCCATGCGCGAGCCCTCCTGCGTCAGGTGATTTGATGATGCCTTGAAAGTCGCAGGGCCATGGACGTCATAGGGCCTGGGAAGTCACAGGGAAGGGCGCCGTATTGCATTGAGTCCGGAGCCGTTTCAGTGTAGCCTTCCCGTTTCGTGTAACACATTTCAGAAAGGAATTGCAAGCTGCTTCCGCAAACTTCACAGGATACGGCGTCCCGGGCGACATTGCATATGGTCGCAAAGCTGCATTACGAAGCGGAAATGTCTCAGGTTGAGATCGCGCGCAAGCTTGGAATCTCGACCGCGACCGTCTCCCGTTTGCTTCAACGGGCCAGGGTGCTTGGGATCGTCAAGATCGAGGTGCTTGACCTTGTCTCGCCCGCCGGTCTAACCCAGGAATTGATTGAGGCGCTGTCCCTGAAGAGGGCGGCGGTGATCGATACGCCATCGACAGGTGTTCTGGGTGCGCTGGCAAAGCCATTGGGCGATCTGCTCAAGGAAGAAGGTCTGGCCGCAGGGTCGGTCATCGGCATCGGTTGGGGTCGTGCCATACGTGAGGTTATTGCCGCTGGCTTGCCGCGTATTCCTGGCATTATCGCCGTTGCGTTGAACGGTGGTCTCCAGCAATCAGCGCCGCATTTCCAGATTAGCGAATTTGTCCGCCAGGCCGCCGATCAGTTGGGTGGCAGCGCCCATTTTCTACATGCGCCTTATCTTTCTTCAGCCGAATTGAAGGATGCCTTTCTTGCTGATGCATTCGTGCAGGAAACGACGAAGCTTTGGGATCGCCTGGATTGCGCGATTGTCGGCATAGGGCTGCCGCATGCTATCAATCCGCCTGAGGCGAGTGCTGCGACAGTGAATGAGCGCGCCATTGGAGGCGCGGTTGGTGACGTCATCAGGCACTATGTCGATATCAACGGCAAGCTTTTGTCCTGGGATGGGGAAGAGCGAATGATTGCGGCATCCAGCCAGCAGCTTTGCAAAGCCAAACTGTCTATCGGTGTGGCCGCGACCGTTGAAAAAGCGGCTGGAATCATCGGTGCTGTTCGCTCCGGAATGATCAATTCCCTGGTCACCGATGCCAATACCTGCATCGCAATTCTCAATCTTCTCCAGCAAGATGCGCCCTCCCAGGCGGCGGAAAAACAAATAAAAGCGAAAAAGAAATAAGTTTCTGAAAAAAATTTCTTGACGGCAGACTGAAAACGGCGTGATGATGCTGTCGTGAATTGAATGCTTAATTCACGGGAGATGACTGTTTCGATTTGGGAGGAGAGAAACATGGAACGTCGGCGTTTTCTTCAATCTGCGACCGCGCTTGCCTTGTCCGCACCGGCTGTTCTGGCGGTTACGCGTGCTCAGGCCGAAAATAAAAAATTCAGAATTGCGCTGATTCCGGGTCTGACGACCGACGCGTTTTATATCACGATGCATAAGGGCGCAGAAGCAGCAGCAGCTGCCATTGGCGCACAGATTATTTTTCAAGGCGCTCCAGATTTCAACCCTGTGACACAGGTTCCGGTTCTTGATGCGGTCATTGCGAAAAAGCCGGATGCCATTCTCATCGCACCAACCGATACCACACAGCTGGTGCAGCCGTTGAAAAAGGCAGCGGATGCGGGCATTCCGCTGATCACGGTCGATACATTCATCGGGACAGGTGACTATCAAACGGGTGCAGGGGACGGGGACTTTCCGTTGTCCTATATCGCATCGGACAATGTTCTGGGCGGCGAAATTGCAGCGCGCTCTCTGGCGTCGGCCATTGGGGACAAGGGAAAGGTCTACGTCTCCAACGTCAAGCCAGGAGTCTCGACAACGGACCAGCGAGAGCAAGGGTTCAAATCCGAGATGGCCAAACATCCCGGCATCACGGTTCTCGAAACGCAGTTCAATGACAATGACGCTAACAAGGCCGCATCTCAGCTCCAGGCGGTCTATGCCCGCAATCCAGATTTGGCCGGTGTATTTGGTGCCAATCTCTTTTCCGGGCTTGGATCGGCGAACGGTGTCCAGCAGGCTGGCCAATCCGGCGCAATCAAGGTTGTGGCTTTCGATGCGCCAGGGTCAGTGGTGGATAATCTGAAATCCGGCCTTATCGATTTTGCAATCGCCCAGCATCCTGCGGAAATCGGCTATTACGGGGTGATCTCCGCCTATGCGCACCTGACCGGGCAGTCCATCCCAACCAAGATTGGGACTGGCTTTACTGTCATCAACAGAAGCAACGTGACTGATCCAGCCGTCGCTCGGTTCATCTACGCTGAATAGACCTCCACGGCCTCGTTAAAACGTCAGCCAAGGCTGACCGGACGCCAGGATAAGGCTTCCGAGTCCCTTCATTGACAGCTGACCAGAACTCAGGATGGAATTCATGCTGGAAAACCAGACCATGGCGCCCGAGAACACCCACGCCGTCGCACCTCAGGCAGACCACGCCGACGTTACCAAGACGATCGTGCAGCGTATCGCTCAGTTGCGGGCGTGGGTCTTTCTGGCTGCCCTTATTGTGATCTTCGAGATTTGGGCGCAGACAGATTTTGGAGGGACGTTCGTTGGTTCACCTTTCAATTGGCAATCCGTTGCGGTCTTTGCCGTTGCGCCCCTTCTGTTGGCAATCGGCCAGACCTTCGTCATCATCTCTGGCGGCATCGATCTTTCCGCAGGTTTCATCATGGGGCTTGCGGCGGTTGTCGCTGCCCATGCCACCAATTATTTCGGGGTTTTCATGCCTTTGCCGGCTGCCATGGTATGCGGCATCCTCGTCGCCATCCTCGCCGCGACTATTCCAGGCATTATCAACGGGCTGCTGATCTCCAGGCTCAACGTACCCCCCTTTATCGGCACGCTCGGCATGTTCGGCGTTGCCAGAGGAGCGGCTTTCCTTCTTGCCGGAGGAACAACGGTACCCGTCAAAAACTCCTATTTCGCAGCGCTTGGGAATGGACGGATAGAAGGTATCCCTTATCTCGTTCTGGTGACCGCCGTTTTCGTGCTGTTGATGCATTACATTCTCAGCCAGACACGGTTTGGGCAGCATAATTATGCGATTGGCGCCAATGCCCAGGCCTCACGCCGGGCAGGCATCGATATCAAAGGCCATATCTTGCGGCTTTATATCCTGTCCTCGGTCTGCGCGGGTCTTGGCGGCGCATTATACGCCGCGCGTTTCACGGCAGGCGCTGCCCAGGCCGGGGAACCCTTGCTTCTCGACAGCGTAGCGGCCGTGGTGATTGGCGGTGCCAGCCTGTTTGGCGGCTCGGGAACAATCATCGGAACGGTGGCGGGAGCCCTGGTCATCGCGGTCATCCAGTATGGCCTGGTCTTCATGAATGTTGAGCCATTCTGGCAATTCATTGCCGTTGGCGTCGTCATCATCATTTCCGTTCTTATCGACCAGGCGCAACGCCGCTTCAGTGGAGTCAAACATGCTGAGTAATGTCGCACCCCTTCTGGAAGTCCGTAATTTTTCCCGGTATTTCGGCGCTGTGAAAGCTCTTGATAATTGCTCGCTAACCGTCGGTGCCGGTGAAGTCGTGGCCTTGGCCGGAGACAATGGCGCCGGAAAGACCACCATGATCAAGGCGATCTCGGGTGTCTATTCGCCCACGTCGGGCGAAATTCTGATCGATGGCTCCCCGGTTGCTTTTTCCTCGCCGCAGGATGCGCGGGAAAAAGGGATTGAGACGATCTATCAGGACTTGGCGCTTGCCGATAATCTTTCCATCGGTGCCAATATTTTCCTCGGACGCGAACCCATGAAACGCGCTTTTGGCTTTATTCCGGTCCTTGACCGGAAGGCGATGGCCAAAGCCGCAGCTGATACGATGGCTCTCCTCGACTTCCATGTGAAGCGACTGGATGCCCCGGTCAGCAATTTTTCGGGCGGGCAGCGCCAGGCGGTGGCAATCGGTCGGGCCGTTTACTGGAATGCCAAGATCCTGATCATGGACGAACCGACAGCAGCGTTGGGCGTGCCGGAGCAGCGTAAGGTTGTTGCGCTGATCAAATCCCTGAAAGCCCAAGGTAGGGGCGTTATTTTCATCTCCCATAATTTGCAGGACATATTCGCGGTATCGGACCGTATCGTTGTCCTGAGACGGGGTGTTGTCGCGGGAACGCGCAATATTGCCGATACCAACCACGACGAAGTCGTCAAGCTGATGATTGGTGGCTAATCCTAGAAGTCAGCAAGCAAATCAACGCGGGATTATACTCATGTGGGAACTTGATGGGAAAGCAATCCTCGTCACTGGTGCCAGCGGTGGAATCGGTGGCGCGACAGTGACGAAGCTGAAAGACGCCGGGGCCAAGGTCTATGCGGCCGGAAGGTCACGAGACGAGCTTGAAAAGCTGGCCGCGCAAACCGGTTGTGAAACGTTGATTTTCGATCTCACCTCGGAGGACGAAATTCGCAGGGCAATAGAGGGTTTACCATTGTGGGGGGTGGTGAACTGTGGTGGCTTTGGCGGCGAAATCGCCACCCCGCAGGAAACCGACATTTCTATCTTCGACAAAGCCATTGCCATCAATGTGAGAGGCGCGCTTCTCGTCACCAAATACGCATCGCGCTCAATGATCAAAGAAGGCAAGGGCGGGTCGATCGTCAATGTCTCGAGCCAGGCAGCACTGGCAGCATTGCCGGGCCATGTCTCCTATGCGTCTTCCAAAGCGGCACTGGACAGCATTACCCGTGTCAGCGCGCTTGAGCTTGGCAAATACAAAATTCGGGTCAATAGCGTCAATCCCACGGTGGTTATGACGGAGATGTCCGCATTTTATTGGGGTCGCGCGGAGATAGGCGAACCCTTCCTGCAAAAAATGCCGTTGGGACGATGGGCGACCGTCGATGACATCGCAAAGCCGATCCGCTTCTTGTTGAGTGAGGAGGCGTCAATGATCACCGGTGTCTCTCTCCCAATTGACGGTGGCTTTACAGCCTGTTGATCGCCTCATCGCTCAGGCCGTGCAAGATCCGCACCCAGGATCTGGTGCCTTTGTGAAAAGAGGTGAGGTTGTATTTTTCATTGGGCGAGTGAACGCAGTCATCGTCCAGCGAAAAGCCTACCAACAAGGAGTCCATGCCGAGCATGGACTGAAAGCTGCCGACAATCGGGATCGATCCGCCGCCGCCGACAACAATGGCGGGCTTTGGCCATTCCTGTGAAAGAGCCGCCTTGGCCGTAGCGAGGATCGGCGAGTCATAGGGCAATTGAATGGCAGGCGAGGCTCCTTCGGCGTGAAATTCAACCCGGCAATCCCTAGGTAACTTTGAGGTTACATAGGCGCGAAAACTGTCGCGGATTTTTTGCGGGTCCTGTTTTCCCACCAGACGGAAGGATACCTTGGCCATGGCCTCGGCAGCAATCACGGTCTTGAAGCCCTTGCCAGTATAGCCGCCGGACATGCCGTTGATCTCGGCGGTCGGGCGGGCCCAGAGCAATTCCAGAACGCTACGGCCTTTTTCGCCGGAGGGTACGGAAAGGCCGATATCCGTTAGGAATGATGGTTGGGTCTTCTCCAGATCCGCCCAGACGGCCTTGATATCGGGCGGTGTTTCTTCAACGCCATCGTAAAAGCCGGGCAGGGTCACGGCACCGGTTTCATCATGCAGGCCAGCCATGATGTCGCTCAGGACATGCAACGGATTGGCTGCGACGCCACCATATCCGCCCGAATGGAGGTCGCGGCTGGCGGCCTTGATGGTGATTTCCTCACCGACCAGACCACGAAGGCTGGCGCAGATCGCCGGTGTTTGCGTGTCCCACATGCCGGTGTCGCAGACCATGGCAAAATCGGCCCTTAACTCCTGGGCATTGGCCTCGAGAAAAGGCTGAAGCGACGGCGATCCTGATTCTTCCTCGCCTTCGAAGAGAATGGTCACACGCACCGGCAGCCCACCCTTGATGTCCTTGAAGGCGCGCAAAGCTTCGATGAAGGTCAGGAGCTGTCCCTTGTCATCCGAGGTACCGCGTCCGGTGATGATCTTTTCTCCGGTTGAACCGTCAAGAATGGCTGGGTCGAACGGGTCGTTTTGCCATAAGTTCAGCGGGTCCACCGGCTGAACATCGTAATGGCCGTAGAACAGTACATGCGGGCAGTCCGCGCGCTGCCCCTCATGATGAGCAACCACCATCGGATGGCCTGACGTGTCGCGCACGGATGCGGCAAAGCCCAATCCGCTCAGATAGGTCGCCAGGAAATCCGCAGCCTTGCGGCAATGCCGGCTATAGGCCGGATCGGTGGAAATCGAGGGGATACGCACCAGATCGAACAGTGTTTCCAGACTGGAGGGCAGATTGTCATCGACACGGGCGAGCACGGTATCAATTTCGGTCATGGGCAGATTTCCAGTCGGTCATGGGATGGATGTTTGCAAAGATCAGTCTGTTCGGGCCGCCGCCATCGCCGCCTGCAAATCGCTCCACAGCGCCTCGGTCCCCTCAAGCCCGACATGGAGACGCACAGACAGCGGATCGACGCCGAAGGCATCCGCGAAACTCGGCGGCGCTTTCTGGTTGGCCACCACATCGCCGGGGACGACAAGGCTTTCATGACCACCCCAGCTGACGCCCAGTTTGAACAGCTGCAAATGGTCACAGAAGGTTTGAATATGGATGACATCCTTGAAGATGAAGGAAAACAGCCCGGACGTGCCATGCAGGCCCGGCGGCAAGACATTGTTCAGCGCCGGATGGCAGACTTTTTCGACGATATCGAGCGCCTGCAAGCGATGGGCAATCTCCAGCGCTGAGGCCTCATGCGCCTTCATGCGGATTGGCAATGTGCGCATACCCCGGATCAGCAGCCAGGCATCGAAGGGAGATAGTTTTCCACCGAGATAAGGCAGCGTTTCATTGCGGATACGATTGATCAGCTCCTTGGGACCCGCCACCACACCGGCGACAACATCGCTGTGACCGCCGAGATATTTCGAGGCCGAATGCAGGACGAGATCGACGCCGAGCGATAATGGCTTCTGGAACACCGGGCTTGCCCAGCTGTTGTCAATCACCGACAACACGCCGTGCTGTTTGGCAAGAGCGGCCAGCGCGCCGACATCATGGGCGTCCATCACCCAACTGGTGGGGCTTTCCAGATAGAGAAGCTTTGCGCCCGGAAGCGCCTTGGCCACGGCATCCTCATCGCGGCCATCGACATAAGTCACCTCGATGCGCATGCGCTTCAGCATGGTCTCAAAGAACCTGTAGGCATCGGGATAGAGGTGGCGAACGGCAACGATCCGATCTCCCGGCTCGATAAAGCTCAGGACGGTCGAGGATATCGTCGCCATGCCACTGGCAAAGGCCAGCGCATCCTCGGCACCTTCCAGCCGTGCCAGCATCTCCTCGAAAATCCGCACCGTGGGGTTTAGCCCGCGTGAATAAACCGGTCGAAGTTTTTCACCGCGATAGGTCGCGACCATCTCGTCATAGTCGCTGAAGGTGAACAGCGACGTCTGCACAATCGGTGGCACCACCGCATCATAAGCATTGGCCTCATCATGCGCCGTGATCAGCGATGCCTGTTGCAGATAATCGAGAGCGTCGCTCATTTGGACATTTCCTTGATGTCTTCTTCCACCACGGCAAGAATTTTGAGGGTTTCACGGCGCGCACCTTCACTGTCCTGGTCAGCAATGGCGCTGAACAAGGTGCGATGAAAGGGGAAGGAGCGGCGGGCAAAATCGGGCCTATCGAACGGCTTATGCCAGAATCGCTCGAAGGCTTCGCGCATCTGTTCCAGAAGCTGTTTGAACAGCGGGTTATGCGTGGCATCGTAGATCGCCACATGGAAGGCTAGATCTTCCTTGCCGGATGTGCCCTTGGCCAGATGTACCCGCTCCATTTCATCAAGCTTTTCCTCGATGATCCGCAGATCGTCTTCCGTTCGGCGCATCGCGGCCAAGGCTCCGGCCTCAACCTCAATGCCGCGTCGGACTTCCAAGGTTTGCAAAAGAGCGTCGCGTAAATTCACCGTCTCCAGCATCAGCGGCATGTGGACCGTCGCAGCACTTACGGGCTGCAAAAGATAGGTACCGCTGCCTTTTCGGGTCTCCACCACGCCCAAGGCCTGAAACCGCCCGATCACTTCACGCACTGTTGAACGGCCAACACCGAGCGCGTTCATCAATTCGCGTTCCGTCGGCAGGCGATCTCCACGCTTGAGACCGGCCTTGTTGATATAGCCGACCATGGCCCCACTTACCTGCTGGACACGGTCCAGCGGTGGCAGTGCGGCGATATGCTGGGTGTCGTTCAGCGCGTTTCCGGTGCGCATCGTCATTGATATTTCTTCCTCCTGCCGACCGCTTGACAATTGGTCTGACATCTTAGCAGTATGCCGCCCACGAACAATGTCAAGGCGACCGAAGGGGCATTTGGTCTACTCCAAAAACTGAATTTCATCGTCGCGGATACGGCGGAAGAAATGAAAACAATAATTTATCCGCACACATAAAAAATGAGGGTGCCGCAAAGGCGCGAACAAACAAACTGGGGATTAAAGGCATGAAATTTCGTTTATTCGGCGGAGCTGTGGCCGTGTCGGTTGCTGCTTTGCTCACCAGCCCGGCTGTTGCTTTTGAAGGCAGAAGCGTTGTGGCGCCCGATTGCAATTATGGTGGCAAGATCAAGTCCATCGTGGCGACCGATGAGCACACGGTGACCTTCTCCATGTGCTCGCCCGATCCGGCCTTCAAAGCCAAGGCGGCCTTCGTACCCTTCGGTATCCAGCCCGCCAAGCATATCGAAGAAGCTGGACCGAAGAAGAAGCTGCTCGACAATCCGATCGGCACTGGACCCTTCAAACTGGAAAGCTGGAATCGCGGCGATTCCATCACCATGACCCGCAACGAGAATTACTGGGGTGCCAAACCGGCTTTCGACAAGCTGGTGTTTCGCTGGAACCAGTCCGGCGCGGGCCGCCTGAATGAGTTGCGCTCCGGCACGGTCGATGAAATCACCAATATCAGCCCTGATGATTTCGACAGCGTCAAGAACGATCCGGACCTGCAATTCCTGCCGCAGGAAAGCCCGAACATTCTCTATCTCGGCATGGTCAACACCGCCAAGCCCTTCGACAATGAGAAGGTGCGTCAGGCGATTGCCATGGGCATCGATCGCCAGCGCATCGTCGATAATTTCTATCCAAAAGGTTCGGTCGTCGCCAGCCATTTCACGCCCTGTTCGCTGCCCAATGGCTGCGCTGGCAAGGATTGGTACGGGTTTGATGCGAGCGCGGCTAAAAAACTGCTGGCCGATGCCGGATACCCGAATGGGTTCAAGACCAAGATCTACTACCGCGATGTGTTCCGCGCTTACCTGCCGGAACCAAGCGTCGTGGCTGTCGAATTCCAGACACAGCTGAAGAAAAATCTCGGCATCGATGCGGAAGTGGTTCCGATTGAATCGGGTAAATTCATTGATGATACCTCCGCTGGCCGGATCGATGGGCTCTATCTGCTGGGTTGGGGGGCTGACTATCCGCATGTCACCAACTTCCTCGATTATCACTTCGGCAAGACATCGAAAATGTTCGGCACCACCTTCCCGGAAATTACCGAGGGGTTGACCAAAGGCGGAACGATTGCCGAGACAAAGACCGCCGAACCGATCTATGCGGCCGTCAACGATGCCATCCGCCAGCATGTGCCGATGGTGCCGATTGTCCATGGCGCCGCCGCCTATGCTGCACGGGCGACCTTGAAGAATGCCATCGTCCGCCCCTTTGGCTCGCCGTTGTTGCAGGATTCCAATCCGGGCAAGGATACGCTGGTCTTCATGCAGAATGCCGAGCCGATCAGCCTCTATTGCGGCGATGAAACGGATGGCGAAACGCTGAATGCCTGCACGCCGATTACGGAAGCGCTGCTGGATTACGCAAAGGACAGCGGCGATATTGTTCCCGCTCTGGCCACCAGCTGTGATGCCAATGGGGATTCGACCGTTTGGACCTGCAAGCTGCGGACCGGCGTGAAATTCACCGACGGCTCTGATTTTACCGCCAATGACGTGGTGGTATCCTGGGCGGCGGGCATTGATGCATCCAATCCGGCCCATGTCGGCAATACCGGCTCCTTCGACTATTTCTCCTCCCTCTGGGGCGGGTTGATGAACGCCAAGAAGTAAACGTGAGGATTTCGGCGCTTCGGGCTAGGCGTAAATGTCTGGCCCGGCGTGTCTGACGGGGTCGTTTTTATACGTGGCTACCCCCTCTGGCTTGCCAGCCATCTCCCCCTCACGGGGGGAGATCAGGGTGAGTTAGATCATCCATTTCCTCGAACACGCAGAAAATTTTGATGCGTGAGATTTCGAGCAAAGGGTAAACTCCAAAGCGACCTCCCCCCTTGAGGGGGAGATGCCCGGCAGGGCAGAGGGGGGTATCCTGGCGCAGCCGCCTGTTGATGACACCTGACCAAACCAAACGGCGCTGTAAAATCTGGTAATGAGGACCTGCGATGCTTGGATATGCAGCCAAACGCCTGCTGATTTCCATCCCGGTGATTTTCGGCATTCTGATCGTGACCTTCGCGCTTGCCCGGTTAATTCCTGGCGATCCCTGCAAGGCCATGCTGGGAGAAAAAGCCACCGCCGAGACTTGCGCTGGTTTCATCACGCGCTACGGCTTCGATAAGCCGCTGCCAACGCAGTTTTTCATTTATATGGGCGATATGCTGCGGGGTGATTTCGGCACATCGGTACGCTTCTCGCGGCCTGTGACGCAGATCATTATCGAGCGCCTGCCGATGACCGCCGAGCTTGCCGTGCTGGCGCTGATCACCGCGACCATTATCGGTGTCGGGCTCGGGGTTATTGCCGCCCGTCGTCATAATTCAGCAGCCGATGTCGGCACCATGATCGTTGCCAATGCCGGCATTTCCATGCCGGTGTTCTGGCTGGGGTTGATGCTGGCCTATCTGTTCGGGGTGATGCTGCGCGGCACGCCCTTCTGGCTGCCGCCATCCGGGCGGCTTTCCGCCGGTGTCAATTCCATTCCCTTTTACGAGGTCTGGCACTGGCAATTGGCGGCGGAGAGCGGCTGGAGCAAGGTGCTCGAATTCTTCTCCAACTTTTATATTCTGAACGCCTTGATCACCGGCAATTGGACGGTGTTCTGGGATGCCATACGCCACATGATCTTGCCGGTCATGGCGCTCTCCACCATCCCGATGGCGGTGATTGCCCGCATGACCCGCTCCTCGCTGCTGGATGTGCTGGGGCGTGATTATGTCCGCACCGCCCGCGCCAAGGGCGTGCCAGAAAAACGTGTGGTCAGCGAACATGCGCTGGGCAATGCGCTGTTGCCGGTTGTCACCATTCTGGGCTTGCAAATGGGCGCCCTGCTCAGTGGCGCCGTGTTGACCGAAACTGTTTTTGGCCTGTCCGGCGTGGGGCGTATGCTGGTTGAGGCGATTTTTGCGCGGGACTATCCAGTCGTGCAGGCCTTCACGGTGATGATTGCCGTGTCCTACGTGGCTATCAACCTGCTGGTGGACCTTTCCTACACCTATCTCGATCCTCGCATTCGCCCACAATAGGACAGTTCATGACGCGCTTGAATAGTGTATCGGCCAGTGCAGCAGAGGCCATTCTCGAAGATGGCCTGATTGGTGAACCGGTCGCCCAATGGCGGAGAACCTGGGGACGGCTGCTCAGACTGCGCTCCGGGCAGGTCGGCTTGTTCATCATTGGCATGCTGATCCTGATTGCCATTTTCGCACCGGTTCTTGCTCCTTATGATCCCGATCAGGTGTTGATCGGTGTCGAGCAGGTCAAGCGCCGCGAGCCGCCCTGTGTGCATCTGCTTGGATGTGACGCCAGCCGTCCGCAGCATATCATGGGTATCGATGGCAATGCCCGTGATTCCTTCTCGCGTATTCTCTATGGTACGCGCGTCAGTCTGGTCATTGGGCTGACCACCGTTACCTGCGCGCTGTTCTTTGGCGTTCTACTGGGGGCGATTGCCGGGTATTTCCGGGGTTGGGTGGACAATATCATCATGCGGATCATGGATGTGATCCTCGGCTTTCCGTCTTTGCTGCTGGCGATTGCCATCGTTGCGGTTCTGGGACCGGGCATTCGCAATGCATTGCTGGCTATCTCCATCGTCTCGGTTCCCGCCTATGCCCGCGTCACCCGTGCCAGTGTTCTGTCGGTGAAAACCTTCGATTTTGTCGCGGCTACGCGGGTGCTGGGTGGCAGCAAGTGGCGCATCCTGTTTCAAAGAGTGCTGCCCAATGCCATCACGCCGATTGTGGTGCTGGCAACGCTTGGAGTGGCCACCGCCATTCTCGATGCCGCCGGTCTCAGCTTCCTTGGCCTTGGCGCACAGCCGCCAACGCCGGAATGGGGGACGATGCTGGGGGCTGCCCGCAACGAGATCTTTTCCGCGCCGCATCTGGTGTTCTTTCCTGGCCTTGCCATCATGCTGACCGTGCTTGGCTTCAACCTTCTCGGAGACGGGCTGCGTGATGCCCTTGATCCGCGGCTCCATACGTGAGGACAGCATGACCCGGCCTATTCTGGAGATCCGCGATCTCACCACCCATTTCCAAACCCGATCCGGCACCGCCCGCGCCGTCGATAAGGTTTCGCTGTCGCTGGAGGCGGGACAAACGCTCTGCGTTGTCGGCGAGAGCGGCTGCGGCAAATCGATCACCGCGCTGAGCATCATGGGGCTGGTGCCTTATCCCGGCAAAATCATCGGCGGCGAAGTGCTGCTGGATGGAGCCGATCTGCGCAGCATGTCGCCGATGGACCTCAGCAAGGTGCGCGGCAACCGGATTTCGATGATCTTTCAAGATCCGTCGTCCTCGCTCAATCCGGTCCATACCGTCGGGCGGCAGATTGCCGAGGCTTACCGCCTGCATAAAAACATGGGCAAGCAGGAGGCGGAAGTGGCAGCAATCGCCATGCTGAAAGCCGTCGGCATTCCCGATCCCCAACGACGTATGAAGGCCTATCCGCATGAAATGTCCGGTGGCATGGCGCAGCGGGTGATGATTGCCATGGCGCTGGCCTGCCAGCCGGAAGTGTTGATTGCCGATGAGCCGACCACCGCGCTGGATGTGACCATTCAGGCGCAAATTCTGGATTTGATGCGCGATTTGCAGCGTGATTTCGGCACCGCTATCATTCTGATCACCCATGATCTCGGTGTGGTTGCCGAAATGGCCGATCATGTCGCCGTGATGTATGCGGGGCAGGTGGTTGAGCTTGCCGATGTCCGAACACTGTTCAAGTCGCCCAAGCATCCCTACACGCAAGCGCTTTTGCGCTCAGTGCCGGTGCTGGGCGAATCTCCTGATATGCTGGAAGTCATCGATGGTCGTGTGCCGCAATTGACCCATCTGCCGCAGGGCTGTCTGTTCGCGCCGCGTTGCACAGCCCGGCGCGAGGCCAATGAACCGCGCTGTCTGACCGATGTTCCTGCACTGACCGAAATCCACAAGGCCCATCACTGTCGATGCTGGCTGACCGAACCGGCGACGCTTGCCGGTGAACAAGAGGTACAGCCCGCATGAGCGCCCTGATCGAAATGAACGGCATCAAAATGGCTTTCGCCGTGACCGGTGGGGCTTTCCAGCGGGTGAAAGGCTATGTCAACGCCGTCAATGATGTCAGCCTGACGATTGAGCGTGGCCGCACTCTGGGCGTGGTGGGCGAAAGCGGCTGCGGAAAATCCACACTGGCCCGTATCGTGGTGGGTCTGTTTGCGCCGACCGCAGGCGAAATCATCTTTGATGAAAAGCAGATTGCCGGACCCGGCATGGGCGTTGATTTTGCCTCCAGCCGCCGCATCCAGATTGTCTTTCAAGACCCCTATTCCTCGCTGGATCCACGGCTGCCGATTGGTGACTCCATTGCCGAAGGCCTGGTCATCCATGGCATTGGTGACAAGGCCAGTCGTCGCAAGGCGGTTGCCGATATGCTGGAACTGGTCGGCCTGCCGCCGCAGGCTGCGGACCGCTATCCGCATGAGTTTTCAGGCGGTCAGCGCCAGCGTATCGGCATCGCCCGCGCCCTCATTCTCCAGCCGGAATTTCTGGTGTGTGATGAGCCAACCTCTGCACTGGATGTGTCGGTACAGGCGCAAATCCTCAATCTTTTGAAGCGGCTGAAAACCCAGCTCAACCTGACCATGATGTTCATTTCCCACAATCTGGCCGTGGTGCGCCACATCGCCGATGACGTGGTGGTGATGTATCTCGGCCATGCGGTGGAACTTGGTCCGGTGGAAGCGCTGTTTACCAATCCGCGCCATCCCTACACCAAGGCGCTTCTCTCCGCGACGCTGATTGCCGATCCAGACCGACGCGGCGAGCGGATCAAGCTGGTTGGCGAAATGCCATCCCCGCTCAATCCACCCACGGGCTGTCCCTTCCATCCTCGTTGCACACTGGCCAACGACCGCTGCAAGGCGGAGATGCCGCTGATGACCATGACGGACACGGTCAGGGTTGCCTGTCATGCCGTTGAAGAAGGTCGGGCTTAAATTCACCAAGGAAGCAGACTATGTCCCCACCTCTATCAGCCCCGAAAATCTCTATGGAAGAGCGCGTTCTGCGATTAGAGACCCTGCGCAAGACCATGGCGGAGCAGAATATTGGCGCAGTGCTGATCGGCTCCACCGAGAGCCTGCGCTATTTCACCGGGCTGGTCTGGCATGGCAGCGAGCGGCTTGTGGGTGCGGTGATTACGGCATCGGATCTCGTTTATGTGGTGCCGGGCTTTGAGCGCAGCCGGGTGGAGACATTGCCGCATCTTCCCGGCGACATCAGGGTGTGGGAAGAAGATGAAAGCAGCGCCGCCCTTGTCGCGTCCGTCCTGCCTCTCGCGAGCATCCTTGCCGTGGACGATTCCGTACCGCTTTTCGTCTACAATGCGCTCAAGCGCGAAATCACGGCAGATCGGCTGATCGATGGCGGACCGTTGTTGCGCGGTCAACGCCTGCGAAAATCCGCTACAGAAATCGCCATCATCCAATATGCGATGAACCTGACACTGGATGTGCAGCGCAAAGCCCACGCCATGATCCGCCCCGGCATTGCGGCATCCGAAGTGGTGCGTTTTATTGATGACGAACACCGACGCCTAGGCGCCAGCAACGGCTCCACCTTCTGCATCGTCTCCTTTGGCGAGACCACGTCCCTGCCGCATGGGGCCGATGGCGAGCAATATTACCAGCCGGGCGATGTGGTGCTGGTCGATACCGGTTGCCGCATTGATGGCTATAACTCCGACATCACCCGCACCTATATGCTGGAGGAGCCAACAGCCGAGTTTGCCCGCATCTGGGATATCGAGCGGGCAGCGCAGCAAGCTGTTTTTGATGCGGCCCGGATTGGCGCGACCTGTGGTAGCCTGGATGATGC
Source organism: Gillisella vitis (assembly GCF_021559775.1). GTDB lineage: Bacteria > Pseudomonadota > Alphaproteobacteria > Rhizobiales > Rhizobiaceae > Allorhizobium > Allorhizobium ampelinum. The sequence continues at coordinate 355,222 of NZ_CP056048.1, forward strand.
CGCCCGCGACGTGCTGACCCGCCACGGCCTCGGCCCGGATTACCAGCTTCCCGGACTGCCCCATCGCGCCGGTCATGGTCTTGGCCTTGAGGGACATGAGGAGCCCTATATCGTGCGCGGCAATACTGTCCGTCTTGAAGAGGGAATGTGCTTTTCCTGCGAACCGATGATTGTCCTGCCCGGACAATTTGGCCTGCGTCTGGAAGACATCATTTACATGACCTCCGATGGGCCGAAATGGTTTACCCAGCCCGCCAAGGGGCCGACGGAGCCTTGGTCAGGATAAGGACAGTATCTGTCTGCCTAAAATAAAAGCAGCATGAAAAAATATGCAGAGTCGGATTGACTCATCTCTTCGTTCGTCTGAGTATGAACCAATTATCAATTGGTTCGAACCAATGCATGATTGACGATCACGACAATTCCAATCTCGCCCTCAACAAATTGCGTGAACTGCTGAGCTCTGGCCGGTTCAGTGCAGGCGAGAAACTGCCGACAGAGCGGTCATTGTGCGAGGAACTTTGTCTTGGCCGCCGTTCCGTTCGCCGGGCCCTTGAGGTTCTGGAAGCAGAAGGGCTAATCTGGCGGCGGCAGGGTTCCGGCACGTTTGCCGGTGCGCGCCCTGACGCATTTGATGACTATGTCGGTGCCTTGGTTGCTGGAACCGATCCGTTGGAAGTCATGGAAGTGCGTCTCCGGCTTGAGCCGCAACTGGCGCAGTTGGCGGCTCTGCGTGCCAATGCGACAGATGTGCAGGCCATGTATGATCTTGTCGCAAAGATCGGCGCCAGCAAGGATGCCGATGGGCGGGAGCTTTGGGATGGGGCGCTGCATCGAAAGATTGCCCAATGCGCTGGTAACAGCCTTTTCCTGGCGCTGTTCGATGTGATGAACCGGACGCGGCAGGACCCGGCCTGGCAGAATATTCGTGAACAGGCGCGGGCGTTTGCGCAAACACGCCCTGTCACCCATGGCCAGCATCTCGCCATTATCGACCGTATTGCCTCGCGCGACCCGATCGGAGCCGGCGAAGCCATGCGGGTCCACCTTCTCACCCTGCAAGAGAGCCTGATCCGCATCACGTCGATTGATACCGCCGTCCAACTCGCAGAGGCATGACGGCTGAGAACCGCCTATCATCAGCATAAAAACAACAATGAGGGGAATGGCATGAAACTGAACAGAATATTGACCGCGCTGCTCGTCATCGCCGCTTTTGCCGCACCTGTTGTGGCCGCAGACCTCAAAATCGGGTTGTCGGAAGACCCCGATGTTCTCGATCCCGCGCAGTCGCGCACGTTCGTGGGACGTATCGTTTATACGGCCATGTGCGACAAACTGGTCGATGTCTCGCCCGACCTGAAGATCATCCCGCAGCTTGCCACCGGCTGGGCCTGGAGCGAAGGCGGCAAGGTTTTGACCATGACGCTGCGCCAGGGCGTGAAGTTTCACGACGAAACACCCTTCAACGCGGAAGCGGTTGTCGCCACCATCCAGCGCAACATGACCATGCCGGAATCGCGGCGCAAGAGCGAGCTTGCCTCGGTTGAAAAGGTCGAGGCTATCGGCAGCGATACGGTGAAATTCACCCTCAAGGCCCCGGATTCGACCCTGCTAGCACAATTGTCAGATCGGGCCGGGATGATCGTCTCGCCCAAGGCCGCCAAGGAATTGGGCGCTAATTTCGGCAGCCATCCCGTCTGCGCCGGGCCGTTCAAATTCGTCGAGCGGGTGCAGCAGGACCGGATCGTGCTGGAGAAATTTGCCGATTACTGGAACAAGGATCAGGTCTTCATCAACAAGCTCACCTATCTGCCGATTGTCGATAGCACGGTGCGCCTCGCCAATTTGCGCTCCGGCGATCTCGACATGATCGAGCGGGTGGCGCCGACCGATGCCGCCTCCATCAAGTCCGATGGTAAGCTGGACTTTGAACAGGCGGTCGGTGTCGGTTACATGGCGATGTATGTTAATATCGGCAATGGTCCTCGCGCCAATAACCCGCTTGGCAAGGACAAGCGCCTGCGTCAGGCCTTCTCGCTGGCCATCGATCGCGAAGCACTGAATCAGATCGTCTTTGAGGGGACGGCTCTGGCGGGCAATCAGCCATTTCCGCCGGTGAGCCCCTGGTATGACAAGCGGATTCCCGTGCCTGCCCGCGATGTCGAAAAGGCGAAAGCCCTGATCAAAGCCGCTGGCTTTGACCGGGTGCCGATTGAACTCCAGGTGTCCAACAGCGCGACTGTGTTGCAGATGATGCAGGTCGTGCAATCGATGGTCTCTGGGGCAGGTTTTGACGTGACGCTGAAGACGATGGAATTTGCCACTATGCTCAACGAGCAAACGGCTGGAAATTACCAGATCAGCCGCTCGGATTGGTCCGGGCGCGTGGACCCGGATGGCAATCTGCATCAGTTCGTCACCTGCAAGGGTGGCATCAACGATACCAAATATTGCAATCCCGCCGTCGATACGCTGTTGAACGAAGCGCGGCAATCCACCGACGACGCCGTGCGCAAGCAGAAATATGATGCGGCTGATGAAATCCTGAACGATGATTTGCCGATCATCTATCTCGGTCATCAGTCCTGGCTCTGGGCGTCCAGCAAGAAGATCACCGGTTTTGTGCCGTCACCGGATGGAATGATCCGCCTGACGGGCATGCAAAAGGCCAATTGAACTGACCTTTTCGCCCTGATGAACCTGTCACGGAAGCGATCTGTTGTCAGGCGGCAGGTCCGCCGCCTGACACGAATGTCTCATTCATTCGGAGACCGTCATGCCCACTTTCCTTGCCCGGCGCCTGTTGCTGGCCATACCGACGCTGCTGATCATTTCTGTCTTCGTTTTTTCGCTGCAAAAGCTTTTGCCGGGTGATCCGGTGCTGATCATGGCGGGAGAAGACCGCGATCCCGCTGTGATGGAAAGCCTGCGCGAGAAATACCACCTGAATGATCCGATGCCCGTTCAATATGTAATGTGGCTTGGCGCCGCGCTGAAGGGTGATCTCGGCATGTCATTGCGGACCAACCAGCCCGTGCTGGAACTGATCGGCGAGAAACTGCCCGTCACCTGCCAACTGGCCATCATGTCGATGATCTTTGCTCTCACCCTCGGCATTCCCCTCGGCATTCTGGCCGCGGTCAAGAAGAATACGCTGATCGATTACCTGGCTAGCGTGGTGGCGCTATCTGGCCTGTCGATCCCGAATTTCTGGCTCGGCATAATGCTCATTCTTCTGGTTTCGGTCCGGCTCGGCTGGCTGCCGGCCTCCGGTTATCAACCGTTCTTCTCCGACCCATGGATGTCGATGAAAACCATGCTGATGCCGTCTTTCGTGCTCGGCAATGCCTTGGCAGCATCGATCATGCGCCACACGCGCTCGGCCATGCTAGGGGTTCTCAGTTCGGATTATGTGCGTACCGCTCGCGCCAAGGGCATGCCCGAACGTTCGGTCATCTTGTCTCACAGTTTTCGCAATGCTGTTTTGCCCATCGTCACCCTGACCGCCTTGCTGTTTGGCGAATTGCTGGCCGGTGCGGTGCTGACGGAGCAGATTTTCACCATTCCCGGCTTTGGCAAGCTGATCGTCGATGCGGTGTTCAATCGCGACTATGCCGTCGTACAGGGCGTCGTGCTCTGCACCGCCATCGGCTTCATCCTGATGAACCTGATGGCCGATTGTCTCTATCTTCTTCTCAATCCTCGGATGAGGGCCAGCCTATGACCGCCATGAGTGGGGCCGCAACCGCCCCGTCCCACCAATCCGGCAGAGGCTGGCGAAAATTGAAAGCCAACAAGGCGGCGTTGGTTGGCCTTGGCATCATCCTGTTCTTTCTGGTGGTGGCGCTGCTGGCGCCGCTGCTGCCCATCGCCGATCCCTTGGCATCGAGCTGGTCAGCCATTCGCAAGGCACCGTCGATTGCCCACCCGTTCGGCACGGATGATCTTGGCCGCGATATCATGTCCAGGATGATCTGGGGGGCGCGGGCTTCGCTGGCCGCAGGGATTTTTTCCGTGGCGATTGCCACCATCCTCGGTGTTCCCCTTGGCATCCTCTCCGGTTATTTCGGCGGCTGGATCGATATGGTCATTTCCCGCGTCACCGAGGCCTTCCTGGCAATGCCTTTTCTGATCATGGCCATCGCTCTTGCCGCCTTTCTTGGGCCAAGCCTGACCAATGCGATGATCGCCATCGGCCTTTCGGCACTGCCAACTTTCATCCGGTTGAGCCGAGGTCAGGTTTTGGCCGTCAAGACGGAGGATTATGTGGAGGGCGCCCGCTCCATTGGCCTTGGACATGTTGCAATCATGAGCCGTTACATCTTTCCCAATATCCTGGCGCCGGTTCTGGTGCAGGCAACGCTGACGGTCGCCACTGCGATCATCGCTGAAGCCAGCCTGTCTTTTCTGGGGCTTGGACAGCAGCCGCCAGCGCCCAGCTGGGGCTCGATGCTGAATGTCGCCAAGAATTTCCTCAGTCAGGCGCCGTGGATGGCCATTTGGCCGGGCGGTGCGATTTTTCTCGTCGTCATTGGGTTCAATCTCCTGGGGGACGGGCTGCGTGACGTTCTCGATCCGCGCTCGTCCTGACGCAAACAGCTAAGATACATCATCATTTCAATTCTGGGATATATGCTATGACTGACTTTACCACCCGGCCTGAAATTCTCGGCACCTTTGGCGTTGTTACCTCCACCCACTGGATTGCCTCTGCCGTCGGCATGGCCGTACTGGAAAAGGGCGGCAACGCCTTCGATGCTGCCGTCGCCACCGGCTTCGTGCTGCAAGTTGTCGAGCCGCATCTGTGTGGTCCGGGCGGCGATATGCCAGCCGTGATCTACTCAAAAAAGAAGGACAAGGTTGAGGTCATCTGCGCCCAGGGACCTGCACCGGCGGGTGCCACCATCGAGCACTACACGGCGGAAGGGCTGGATCTCATTCCCGGCGATGGCCTGCTGGCAACCGTTATTCCCGGCGCCTTCGACGGCTGGATGCTGATGCTGCGCGATTACGGCACGATGAGCGTGCGTGACGTGCTGGAACCAGCCATTTATTATGCCGAAAAAGGCCATCCGGTTCTGGCCAGAGTTTCGGCCACCATCAAAGGACTTGGCAGTTTCTTCGAACAGCATTGGCCAACCTCGCACCAGACCTGGTTGCCGGGCGGCTTCGCCCCGGAGCCGAATAGCCTGTTTACCAATCCGGTTCTGGCCGAGACCTGGAAGCGGATCATTGCTGAAGCCGAGGCCAAATCCGGTCGCGAGGCGCAGATTGAAGCAGCGCGCGACGCCTTCTACCGTGGTTTTGTCGCTGAACAGATCGATCGCTATGTCCAGTCCACGGCAGTGATGGATGCAAGTGGCGCGTGCCACAAAGGCGTGCTGACGGCGGACGACATGGCCAATTGGTCTGCGACGATAGAAGAGCCGCAAACCTTTGATTATCATGGCTGGACCGTGGCCAAGACCGGACCATGGGGGCAGGGACCGGTGCTGTTGCAGGCCCTGTCCCTCCTGAAAGGCTTCGATATTGCGGCCATGGCCTCGGACGGCCCCGATTTTGTTCACACCGTCACCGAGGCCATGAAGCTGGCCTATGCCGACCGCGAGATTTATTATGGCGATCCGGCCTTCGCCACCGTGCCGATGCAGCATTTGCTGAGCGAGGCCTATGCCGCTGAGCGACGCACATTGATCGGCGAGACGGCGTCTTTCGATCTGGTGCCGGGCCGGGTTGCCGGCTTTGAAGATCAATATACCCGCACCATGGAGATGTTGGGTGCCACGTCGAAAACCGGGGCGGTGTTTGAGCCGACCATGGCGCATTTGAGCGAAAAACGCGGCGACACCGTGCATATCGATGTGATCGACCGCGACGGCAATATGGTCTCCGTCACGCCATCCGGTGGCTGGCTGCAATCCTCGCCGATTGTGCCGGGACTGGGCTTCTGCCTTAACTCACGGGCGCAGATGTTCTGGCTCAAACCCGGACTGCCCACCTCACTGCAACCGGGCAAGCGCCCGCGCACCACCCTGACGCCATCGATCGCGCTGTATGAAGGCCGTCCCACCCTGTCGTTTGGCACGCCGGGCGGCGACCAGCAGGATCAATGGCAGCTGTCGTTCTTCCTGCGCTATGTTCATCATGGCTTCAATCTTCAGGCGGCTATCGATCAGCCGCTGTTCCACACCTCGCATTTCCCCGGCTCGTTTTATCCGCGCACCCGTGAGCCGGGCAGCCTGATGGTGGAGAAGAATTTTCCGGAAGCGACGATTGCCGAACTGGCCAGACGCGGCCATGCCCTGACCGTTGCCGAACCATGGTCTATCGGCCGGTTGACCGCAGCGCGGCGCGATGCCGATGGACTGTTGCGGGCGGCGGCCACGCCAAGGCTGATGCAGGCCTATGCGGTTGGACGATAAGTCACGCCTGGGGCTAAGACCCGATCACCAACGAGGACCTGTCATGAGCGCGCAAACACCTGCACCGATCTTGTCCGTAGAGGGGCTGAACACCGCTTTTCTGGTGGATGGACGCTGGAAAACCGTGGTCCGCGATGTGTCATTTGATGTGATGGCGGGTGAAACGCTCGCCATTGTCGGGGAGAGTGGATCGGGCAAGAGTGTGACATCGCTATCGATCATGCGGCTGCTGGCTGAACAGAGCAGCCGGACGACCGGGAGGATCATGCTGGAGGGCCGGGATCTGATGGCTTTATCCCGAAAGGCCATGCGCAACGTACGCGGCAGGGACATGGCGATGATCTTTCAGGAGCCGATGACCAGCCTCAATCCGATTTTCACCATCGGCCGGCAGATTTCCGAGGCCTTGATTGCCCATGGTGGTCTTTCCAAAGGCGAAGCGCGGGCGCAGACCATCCACCTGCTGGACAAGGTTCGCATTCCCAATGCCGGGGCGCGGTTTGATGATTATCCGCATCAATTCTCGGGCGGAATGCGCCAGCGGGTGATGATCGCCATGGCGCTGGCGCTGAAACCGAAAATCCTGATCGCTGACGAGCCGACCACGGCCCTTGACGTGACGATCCAGGGCCAAATCCTTGATCTCATCAAGCAATTGCAGGCGGAAGAGGGCATGTCGGTGCTGTTCATCACCCATGACATGGGCGTGGTGGCCGAAATTGCCGACCGCACCATGGTGATGTTTCGCGGTGATGTGGTGGAAACCGGCACGACGGGCGATGTTTTTCACAAGGGCCGGCATCCCTATACCCGCGCTTTGCTCTCTGCTGTTCCACGCCTGGGGGAAATGGGCGATGCCGCCTGGCCACGGCGCTTTCCGGTCGTCGATATGGCGACCGGCGAACGGGTGGAGCCCACAGTCGTCGCTGATACTGTCGAGCGGGGTCTGACACCGGTTCTCCAGGTAAGGGATTTGGTGACGCGTTTCGACATCAAGGGTGGGTTGTTCGGCAGAAAAACCGGCGTGATCCATGCCGTGGAGGATGTCTCCTTCGATCTTTTCCAGGGTGAAACATTATCGCTTGTAGGAGAATCGGGCTGCGGAAAATCGACCACCGGACGTTCCGTCATGCGGTTGATCGATCCACTCAGCGGCTCGGTCCAATTGGATGGCTATGATGTTCTGTCGCTGCGAGGCCCCGATATCAACCGGATGCGCCGCTCCATTCAGATGATTTTTCAAGACCCTTTCGCCAGCCTCAATCCGCGCATGACGGTGGGTGCTTCGGTTGCGGAGCCGATCACCACCCATCGGCTTGCCACGCACCGGCAGGCGCGCGACAAAGCCGCCGACCTGATGGAGCGGGTGGGCCTCAGCGCCGATATGGCCAACCGCTATCCGCACGAGTTTTCCGGCGGGCAGCGCCAACGCATTGCCATTGCCCGGGCGCTGGCGCTGGACCCGAAAGTCATCGTCGCCGATGAAAGCGTCTCGGCGCTTGATGTCTCCATCAAGGCGCAGGTCTGCAATCTGCTGATGGATCTGCAAGCCAGCCTGAAAATCGCTTTTCTGTTCATTTCCCACGACATGGCGGTGGTGGAGCGGGTCAGCCATAGGGTCGCTGTGATGTATCTCGGCGAAATCGTCGAGATCGGCCCGAGAGCTGCGGTGTTCTCCAACCCGCAACATCCCTATACCCGAAAACTGATGAAAGCCGTGCCGGTGCCCGATCCTTCCCGCCGAAATATCCGGCGCGATCTGGACAGCGAAGAGCTGAAAAGCCCGGTGCGCCCGCTCGGATACCAACCGCCCAAAAGACGCTATGAACTGGTCTCCCCGGGCCACATGGTCATGCGGGATGAAGCGAGGGTAGGATAGGATTTCGGACAAATCCGCTGCAAAATTTCAGATGATCACATGCGGCACAAAGCGCGAGAGATTGGCGGTGATGCGGGATCGGTCTTCCCGGATGCCAAGGGCGCAGGCTCTGTCACCGACAATCCAGCTGCCGAGGACTGCAAAGCCCGCCTCGCTCTTAAACAGCGGCGCATAGGCTTGAACAATAAATCCTTCCTCGCCGTAACCACCTGGAGAGACAAGAGATTCCGTGCCATCTTGGAAAAGCGTGACGTTTTCACCTTCGCGCGACAAGAGCGGCTTTCGCACGTAGTCTCCAAGACCTGAGGCGGCTGGATCGTCGGCAAAAAAGCTCGGCAATAGATTGGGGTGATTAGGGTGACGCTGCCACAGCAAGGGTAGCAGCCCCTTGTTAGACAAGATTGATTTCCAGGCGGGTTCGACAAACACATCGCCGGACCGTGCCAATTGCCGGGAAAACGGTTCACGCAGCATGAATTCCCAGGGGTAGAGCTTGAAACACTGGTCGATCACCCGGTCTTGCAGATCCGTAAAGCGCCCTTCTGCATCGATGCCGATATCGCCGATATCGAGAAGCTCGACGCGGTGCCCGGCCTGGAGGGCGCAATCCATCAGATAGACCGTGGTGCCGCGATCTTCCTCATTCTCGGTCATCGCCGCGAAATGGAAAATCGGCTGTTTCGGAAACTGCTCGAATGCCTCCACAAGGCTTTCCTGCAACAGGTTATACTGGTCGGCATCGGCTGGAAGCGCGCCAAGCGCCTGCTGATCGGTGAGCCAATTGAACTGGAAATAGGCGGTCTCAAAGACGGATGTCGGCGTATCGGCGTTATATTCCAGCAGCTTGGCGGGGCCTTCGCCATCATAGGCAAGATCGAAACGCCCATAGAGATGCCGGTCCTGGCGTTGCCAGGATCTGCGGACCACGTCGCGGAGATCGTCTGGAATGGCCAGCCGGTCGAGGACCTCCTCGTTTTCAACGATGTCGCCGATCAGGTCCATGCACATATCGTGCAGTTCCTGGCTTGGTGCCTCTATGCGAGTCTCGATTTCTTCCAGGGAAAACACATAGGCGGCATCGTCCACCCAATAGGGCTCGCCATACATTTCATGAAAACCAAAGCCGACGGCGCGCGCCTTGTCGCGCCAATCGGAACGTTCCGCAATGGTAATGCGCTTCATATCAACCGCCGAAACTGAAGGAGGACCGTCCCCCGAAGCCCTGGCGGCTCACCGTGCGGGTATTGACATTGGCGGGCTTGGAGCCTTGGCTTGACGGAGCAAGGATCGTGTCGCGGCCTTTGTTGATGGTCACGGTCTGGCCGCTGCGGTTGCGATAAATCGGCGTGCCGCCTCCGCCAAAGCTGCCTCCGCCATAGCTGCTGCCTTGCGTCGATTCCCGCCGGTATCGATTATAGTCGCCAATATTGTTAATGGTCGAAGACAGCAGGTAGCCAGCCATGAAGGGCATGAAAAAGCTGCCACTCCCATTGGTCCCATCGGTATTGGATGCTGTCTGCTGCACGCATTGTTTTGCGCCATATTCGGCCTCGCAGGCGGCCATGCCGTCAAAGCGCGGTGCGTTGGCCATATGGGCTTTGACGGCATCCTGGTAGGCCGTCTGACACACTTCCCGATCCATCCCTTGAGAGATGCATTGATCGACGGAGGTGAATGTGCGCTCAGTGGGCGCATCCTCGCCGCAGCCGGAGAGCAACAGGCTGGAGGCGGCGATGGTGCCAAGGGCGAGGATCGGGGGCCTTCGCCCGCTTAAACGTCTGCGCATTCTGGCCTCCTCAATAGGTCATGCAGGCAGCATTGAGAATGCCGATGATCAGCGCTATGCCACCGCCCCAAAGACCTGCGGCAATATCACCGGCGGTGATTTTCTCATGCAGATCCTTCATGGTGAAATTGGCGATAAAAAACGCGAAAATCTGCACGAGAATGCCGACAAATGCCCAGAGAATATAGTCGATCATGCTGACGGAATTGGCCGCCGCCGAGGCAAGCGGCAGGCTGAACCCCATGAGAGCGCCCAGAAATGCCGTGACGGCAGCCAGATTGCCAGCCCGGATCAATTCAACTTCCTTATGGGGCGTCAGCCATGTGTAAATCGCTGCAAAAACGCCATAGGCCGCTATGCCAATGAAGAAATAACCCAGAAAGGCCGGAAGCCCCGCCATATAATGCAGCATGAAATATCCCCTCAGGAAAGGTTTTGGTCAGACGCGACGGACATCGGCGGCACCGATACCATAGCCAATCAGAAATTCGACAGAGCGGCCCGCCTGGGCCTGGGAGGGATCGAGATCACGTTCCACATTGATCAGCAGCATTTCCTGCGTGGACCCAAGGGGCCGGTAATACAGCATGCAGGATTGATGGATCGAGCGTCTGGTCTCGCCATCCTCTACCTCTTCAACGAATTGAACGGTCTCGGCCCGCTCCGGACCTTCGCCCCAGAACCGGTTGAACAGAATGCCATCGGCATCGTAAGTTGAAGCACCAATCATGCCTGATGGTCCTGTCCAGCGGTTCCATTCGCTCTGGCTGACCGGCACGACGCTATCCCAGGGCCGGTAGAAGCTGATATCCTCTATGCCATCGCCCGGCTTGCCGGATGGGGACATCACCTGGATCATCTGGTGATTTTCATCGTAATAGCGCGACAGGACCGATGCTGCATCGAGCCGGACTTCCCCATAAGCGGCAATAATGAAAGCGCCGCTTTGAGGCAGCGGCATGGCCGGTTGAGCCCCCAGCGCATCGGCTTCCAGTGAGAGGAAATCAAGATCGAGCGCACCACCGATCACGGCACCCAGGGGGCCGAGTTCTTTTTGCATCGGCTTTTCGGTCTTGCGTCCGCTGAACCAACCCAACATCAAGCATCTCCTATAAGGCGCAATCGATAGCTGCGGTGAATATGGCATCAAGATTGAAAAGAGCAACCTTGACCATCATTCTATCGTCGTGGAAAACCGGCAGGATTGAGCGGCAAGATGGAGATCGGCCCTTGAAAACAAGGAGAGGGAAAGACCAGCAAGGGCACAGACGTCATCACTTAGCCCCTGTCTTTACGGCGTTTTCCACGCAAACTATTTAGCATAACAGGCTTTTAACTGCCTGCCGGAATACCCAGATAATGCTCAGAATTTCAACCGATGGAGGAATGTTTGGAACCCTGGACTTTGACGAGCTTGACCCGTCTGTTTGCAGCCGATCCCGAGGCGCTGGGCGATGTCGATGTGACCGTTCCCCAGAGCGGCGACGTGATCTGCGTAACGCTAAAGGAAAAGGGAGACATGGATGTCTTCGTCGCCGTGAGCGGCGAACGTGATATTCTCGCCAGCATCGTTTTGGTGCCATGCAATGACGTGCCGAACCGCGCGGATTTCGAGCGCATGGTTCTGAAGACCCATAAATTCGTGCCGCTATCCAGTTTCGGCATTACCATTATTGATGGTGAAGAATGGTATGAGCTGTTCGGTTCACTTTCCACGCGCTCGCGGGCCGAAACGGTGGTCGAGGAAGTGGCCATTCTGGCGGCCAATGCGGTGGATGCGGCGGTGATGATCGACGAATGGAAGAACGGGGAGATGGCGGCATGAGCACCTGGGCAAAGATTTTCACCGCCATTCGCGGCGGCGTCAACGAGGTGGCAGAGGCTGCTGCCGATAGTCAGTCCATGCGTATTCTGGATCAGGAACTTCGGGACGCCGAGCAGTCCTTGCGCCGGGCGCGCTCGGATTTGGCCGGGATCATGGCATCCAACAAAAGCGTCATGCGCCGGCTGGAAGAAGCCCGCGCCAAGGAGCTGAAGGATAGCGACAGCGCGCGCGCCGCCTTCAATGCTGGCCGTATGGACCTTGCCCAAGGCTTGGCGCAGCGCATCGCCACTATCCGTGGCGAAATTCAGCGCGATGAAGAGGAACTGAACCGCCTGCTGCCGCGCCAGCAACAGATGCTGCGCACCATCCAGGACACCGAGGCGCGCATTACCCAGATGAAGCGCGAAGTGGAAAATGTGAAGGCAAATGAATCGCTGCTGCGGGCGCAATCGGCCATTTCACATAGCCAGTCTGGCATTAACACCCGTCTTGGCAGTGCAGTGGAAAGCCTTGAACGGATCAAGAAACGCCAGGAAATCACCGCTGGCCGTATCGAGGCCGGTGCGGAACTGGCGGCGCTGGAAAATGGCAGTGATCTTGATCGCCAACTGCGGGAAGCAGGCATTGGTGGCTCCAGCCAATCGGCGGACGATGTGCTGAAGCAGTTGATGGCCCCCAGCGGGTCCAGTGCCCAGGTTCTTCTGCCTGCGCCCGCTGAGAAGCTTGAGCGCTAGGCAGGACTCCTGCCTTCTGGCAAAGAAACCAAGTCGAGAGAACCCAAAACAATCCGGGTGGAACGCTGATACGTTCCACCCGGTTTTTGCATTAAATAATACCCGGCACGACGAAGACAAGCCAGGCGATGACCGGTCCGATCAGCGCGATCAGTGCGCTGTAGATCAGCATCTGGCGCATGACCTTGTCGCGTTGGTCATCTGGCGCATTGGCAACGACCAGGGCTCCATTGGTTGAGAACGGGCTGGTATCGACAATCGTTGTCGAGATCGCAATGGCCGCCACCACGCCGACAGCGCTGATATGCCCTTGCAGCAGGAAGGGAACGGCGAGCGGGATAATAGCCCCAAGCAAAGCAGTCGATGAAGCGAAGGCCGAGACGATGGCGCCGGTGAAGCACAGCAGCAACGCCACCAGCAGCGGCATGCCAAGGCTGGAGATGCCATGGGCGACGTAATCGATTGTGCCAGCTTTCTCCATCACGCCGACATAGGTGATAATGCCGGAGATCAGCAGCACGGTTGACCAACTGACCTTGTCGATGGCGGCCTTTTGCGTTGTGGGCGAAAGCAGAGCCAGCAGCACCGCAACGGTGATTGCCACCAGACCAACATTGAACTTGAAGACCAGGGCTCCGACGCCAAGCGCGGTAAGGCCAATAAGCGTCGTCACCTTCTCGGTCGTCAGCCGGACCTTTGACTGCGTGTCTGCGGCGGTACCATAGGCATGTTCGCGGAACGGCTTTGCAGGCGTGCCGCCGTGGCCTTTTATAGAGGCCGAGATGCCTTCAGGATGAAGCTCGGGCAGGGGGCCTTTGACAGCAGATCTCTGTTTCAGGATGGAAAGGCCGCCGAAAACGAAGAAGATGAGAACGGCAATTGCCAGATTGAAGAAGAAGCTGGAGAGAAATAGCGAGGTCGGCGCAAAAGGAAGACCTGCCTTGGCGACGATCTGGTTGGTAATGCCGCCATAGATGCTGATCGGCGAGAAGCCGCCAGCCTGTGCGCCGTGAATGACCATCAGCCCCATCAAAACCGGATGGATCCTGTATTGAACGGCAAAGCTGAGTGCCACGGGAGCGAGGATAGCAACGGCTGCTGGCCCAAGGGCGCCAAAGCCGGTGATGATTGCTGCAACGAGGAACATCACCCAGGGTATCCACCCGACACGCCCGCGAACCATCCGGACAGACTTCTCCACAAGCCAGTCGATGGTTCCGTTAATCTGAGCGATAGCAAAGAGATAGGTGACGGCCACCAGTGTGAGGAACAGGTCGGCGGGAAAACCCGCAAAAATGTCGGCGGGCTTCATGCCGATAATCAGCGAGCCCAGGACGAAGGTGCAGCCAAAGGCCAGAACACCCATATTGATTGGCTGGATCGTCGCGATAATGAAGATCGCAACCAACAGCCCTATAGATAGGATTTCAATGTTCATAAGTCCCCTCCCTGCGGCGTGATGAGTGCCGGCAGCGTGTGTATATTCAGATTGGATATCTCTGCACGCGCCCCTCCCAAATGACGCGGCTTAACCTGGGAGCAATTGGAGCGCGCTCCCAGGCTTAATCAGGCTGCCGCGTAAAGATCGGCATATTGCTGGCGCAGAACATTCTTTTGGACCTTGCCCATCGTATTGCGCGGCAGGTCTTCCAGGAAAATAATGCGCTTGGGCTGCTTGTAGCGGGCAAGCCGATCCTGAAGCGCATTGAGAATTGCCTTCTCATCGAGCGAGAAGCCCGGCTTGCAGATGACAATGGCGGTTACGCCCTCGCCAAAATCCGGGTGGGGTACGCCGATAACAGCACTTTCGACGACGCCCTCAAGCTGGTCGATTTCGCTTTCGACTTCCTTGGGGTAGATATTGTATCCGCCTGAGATCACCAGATCCTTGCCGCGCCCAACGATATGGACATAGCCGTTCTCATCGATCTTGCCGAGATCGCCGCTGATGAAGAAGCCGTCCGCGGTGAATTCCGCGGCTGTCTTTTCAGGCATCCGCCAATAGCCCTTGAAGACATTCGGCCCCTTGATTTCGATGGACCCTGTTTCACCCGCTGGCAAAATTGTGCCATTTGCGGGATCGGTGATGCGCACCGTTACGCCCGGCAGCGGCAGGCCGACGGTTCCCGGAACCCGGTCTCCGTCATAGGGATTGGATGTATTCATATTGGTTTCGGTCATGCCATAGCGCTCAAGGATCGCTTTGCCTGTGCGCTTGCCGAATTCGACATGGGTCTCGGCCAGCAGTGGCGCAGAACCGGAGATGAAAAGGCGTATATTGGCCGTAATCTCCCGGTCCAGTTTCTGGCTTTGCAGGAGGCGTACATAAAAGGTCGGAACGCCCATGAGAAGCGTGGCATTCGGCATCAACGACAGCACTTCGTCAGGATCGAATTTTGGCAACAGGATCATTGACGCGCCAGACAGCAGGGTCACATTGGTGGCGACGAACAGCCCGTGCGTATGGAAAATCGGCAGGGCGTGGATCAGCCGGTCATCGCTTGTGACGCGCCAGAACTCGCGCAGGGTCAAGGCATTCGACAGGAGATTGTCATGGGTCAGCATCGCGCCTTTGGAGCGACCGGTCGTTCCCGACGTATAAAGGATGGCGGCGAGATCGTCGGGCGCGCGGGCGACATTGGCGAAATCGGTCGGTTCTATGCGGGCAAGATCGATCAGCGAGCCTGAGCCGTCCGCATTCAGCGTTTCGACATGCGCTCCATAGGGGGCAGCCACTTTTCTGATGGGTTCCAGCGCGGAGGAGGAGACAACCACCAGCTTCGGCTCGGCATCGCCAATGAAATAGTCCAGTTCGGCAAGCGTATAGGCCGTGTTCAGAGGCAGGTAGACCGCGCCGGCGCGAAGGCAGGCCAGGTAGAGGATCAGCGCTTCCGGGCTCTTCTCGATCTGCACGGCAATCCGGTCGCCGGGCTGAATGCCGAGCTTGGCAATAGCGCCAGCAATCTGTCCGGAAAGCGCAATCGCATCGTCATACGTCCAGATCCGTCCGCCATTGATCAGAATGAATGGTGAACTGGGCCGTGCTGCGGCTTTGATGGCATCAAAAAGATGGTTGCTCATATGACTCTACTCCTCCGATCATGGTGATCGCCGTCTGTGCCGTGGACCTTAAATCCGTCCTGGCTCCAAGCAGCGTGCGGGTCTTTCTCCAGTTTGTTTAAGAACCGGACAGGCTCTCCGCTTTTTTGATATCCTTGGTTTTTTCAGGAAGGCCCAGCTCGATTTTTCCCTGCAAGGCTTTAACGGCTGGCGATGCTGCCACTTCTCCGCGCTGTGCCAAGGCCTCATGATTGGTCTCGATGTCCTCCAGCTTGTAGAGGTAGTTGACCATCAGCCCATGCGCCTGCCGCATCGCCTTCACTGACCGGTCGCCCAGAAAGTTGAGCCGCTCCAGCCTGGCGCCATTGCCAAGATGGAAGCGGGCAACGGGATCGACCGGGCGGTTGTCCGGCGTTCTTTCGGTGATGAAATATCGTGCCGCGAGCGGCAGCAGCACGCGCTCCACGACATCCGCTCTGGCCTTATCCTCAGGCCATGTCGGATCATCCAGCAAGGCCAGCGTGTTGCGGTCGTCTTGCGACAGCGGGAAACCGGATTTCGGATCCCTGATCTTCGAAATCCAGCGGGCAAACCCCGGAACTGGCGAGAGCGTGACGAATTCCTTGAGGCCGGGCAGATCCCGCCGCAGGTCTTCCACCACCTGCTTGATGAGAAAGTTTCCGAAGGAAATGCCGCGAAGGCCGTCCTGGCAGTTGGAAATCGAATAGAAGACCGCAGTCGTTGCGGTATCGGCGCCGATATGATCCCGGCTTTCATCAAGCACATCAGCGATGGCGCTTGGTATCGAACGGGTCAGCGCGACTTCGACAAAGACAAGCGGGTCATCGCGCAGGCGCGGATGGAAAAAGGCGAAGCAGCGCCGGTCTGCCGGCGCGAGCCGCCGCCGCAATTCTTCCCACCCTGCAATCTCGTGTACGGCCTCGTATTTGATGATTTTTTCCAGGATATGCGCCGGTGTCGTCCAGTCGATGGGTTGCAGCGTCAGGAAGCCACGGTTGAACCAGGAACTGAAAAGATGGGCGAAATCGGTATCCACAGCGCCAAGATCGGCGCGATCCTCCTTGGTCTCCAGCAGGCGTTCGCGCATGCGGACAAGCTTTTGCGTGCCGTTGGGCGCAAGGTTGAGGCGGCGCAAAAGTTCCTGCCGGCGCGGTTCGGCTGCATTGTGCAGCGCGATGACGGCCATGGGGCTTTTGTCGGTCCGATAGGCGTCTATCGCCTTGTCGAGCGCTGCGGCTTCCGCGCCGAAACGGTCAGACAGCATGTGCAGAAACTGGACGGCCTCTGCGGCATTGAAACGGCTCCAGCGATCCAGGATTTCCGCCGCGATTGCCATGCCCGAGGCTTCGCCGCGACTTGAAAGCAGCATTTCGCACAGGGTTTCGATGTCGGTATCGACGACCCTGTCGCGCGCCTTCGATCCCGAAAACAGCAGCGCGCGACCGCGTTCCGTGACGCCCGAAAGCAGGTCACTGAGAAAAGAGGTTCCGGCCATCCAAAATTCCTCCGATCATCAGGACGGCGCCCCCCCGCGCTGCCCCTTTTATTATCATTGTCTATTCAATATCCACCGCAATATGGTATGTAAGCTGGCCCACAATGTGCACGGTGTCAACAGTCTTGTATACAAGAATGGAAAAATTGCATTATGGAGGCCAGATGCATGTCTGAAAACGCGGGGCGTTGGCTGCGGGACGAAATTGAAAATGCGATTTTGTCTCATGAATTTGCGCCCGGTCTCCGCTTGGATGAGACCTTGCTGGCCAATCGGTTCGGTGTGTCGCGCACACCGGTGCGCGAGGCGCTGATGCAGCTGAACGCCATTGGCCTCATCGAGATCCGTCCGCGCCGTGGGGCCGTCGTTATAGATCCGGGGCCGCACCGTATCTATCAAATGTTCGAGGTCATGGCCGAGCTGGAAGGTCTGGCTGGTTCGCTTGCTGCCCGTCGGCTGGATGAGCAATCCAAAGAGGCCATTCTTGAGGCTCATAAGCGGTGTGAAATCTCCGCGGGCGCTGGCGACAGTGATAGCTATTATTATGACAACGAAGCCTTTCACAAGGCGATCTATGCGGCAAGCCGGAGCGAATTTCTGGAGGAGCAATGTAACCAACTGCATCGCCGTCTGCGACCCTACAGGCGGCTGCAATTGCGGGTGCGCAACCGCCTGCCGACGTCATTTTCCGAACATGGGGCGATTGTCGAGGCGCTTTTTCGAGGCGATATAGAGGAGACAAGACGGTTGCTCGGAATGCATGTGGCCGTTCAGGGTGAAAGGTTCAGCGACCTCGTTGCCAACATGGCTGCCCGGTGATGAGTATGTCATAATGGCGCTTTGGTCTCTTGGGCTGACTGTAAGCGCTGATGTCGAAGCATAATGCGAAATCCATGACCGCACCACTCGATGCGCCGATTGGGCGAAGCGATCTGATCGCGCGCATTGGTGATGACATCCGCCCTGTCATCGTCGTGACTGCGCCCGCAGGCTTCGGCAAAACCTGGCTTCTTCAGGCCTTGATCGCGGCGCTTGGGGCTGATGCCGCCTTATGGACAGTATATGATCGCCCAACCATCTCTCCTGACCTTTCGCGGCTTGAGCAAGGACACCGCTATGCCATTGCCCTGCGCCCCGGCGAGAGCTTGCCTGGGCTGGACCGGCTGCGCCTCTATGGTCAGGTGCTGGATCTTGATGGTGAGGATCTTGTTCTGTCGCAGGGTGGATTGAGCCATCGTGATTGGGACAGATGTGCCGGCTGGCCGGTCCTGTTGTCGCCGGGGATAAAGTGTCAGGATGCGCTAGCTGGACAGAGCCGGCTTTCGACGTTTCTGGCCGAAGACTGTCTGGTGGGCCTGGATGATGCTGATATGTCGGCGCTTCTGGTTTGTGGAGAGAATTGGCCGTCCTGGCTTGCCATGCGGCTGCCACCGCTTGCCCACTCCGCCACCGCAGCCTGCCAAAGGATCAAGAGCGCCTTGCCCGGCGCGCTGGAGCAAGAAATGCTCCGACGTCTTGTCGATCCGTCAAGGGCTGCCGACCCATCCGGGGTTCTGGCGCAGGCTTTACGCTGCAACCCGCGAAATCTGGAGGCGGTGATCCTGCGGTTGCTGGCGTGCAATCAGGGCAAGGATGCACTGTCCCTGTTTTGCAAGGCAGGCGGCTGGTTTCTCTATTATCGGCTGGGCCATGAGGCCTTCTTGCGTGTGGTGACAGGTCTTGAGGCGGGCTGTGATGACCTGCCGGAAGAACTGGCCATCAGTCGCGCCTTTCTGATGATCAAAGCCGGTGATGTGGCATGGGCAATGCAATTTCTGGTCCAGCGCTTCGGGGTGGAAATGCGCAATGTATTGGGCGTTTTCTCGCGCGATAGTACGCTTTCCCTACGTGTCAGGCTGTTTCGTATCACGGTGCTGATCTATGAGGATGTTACGCCGACCGACAGATTGCTGGAGGCACTGTTTGAGATTGGCGGCGAGTTGCCGCTGGACGAGCCGGAGCAGCGCGGATCGTTTTACAATGCCATGCTGGAGTTTTTCCTTCGGCTCCGGCGCTATGAAGAGGCAAATGGCATGGCCGAAAAGGCCATGAAGGCCTATCGGCAGGCGGATTGTCCCATTCTGTGCTTCTATATAGCGCTGCATCAATCGGTGCTCAGCCTTTTGACCTCTGATTTCAACCGGATGGGCCAGTCTTTGCGGCTTGCCGAGGACATGCTGGCAAAAACAGGCTTTGACAGTCCCGGAGATCGTCGCTTTCTTGATCTGCTGACAGCTTGCATGGCCTATGAAAACGGCGAGCCAGCGGTGCTGCTTGGCTTTTTACAGGAAGAGATGGCCGCAATGATTGCGGGCGAGTTATGGCCAAGTCTGGCCGATGTCGCGATCTACTACGGCAGCCACGCCTTAAGTGTCCACATGTCCACCCGCGTCGCTCTTCGCTTTCTCGATGGCTGGAGCGTTTACCAGCCGATGAACCGGCAGTTTCGTCTCTCGCTGGATGTGCGTAAGGCGCAGATCCTGCAAAGCGGCAATTGCTGGGGCGATGCGACCCGTCTGCTTGCGCCGTTGCGGGCCGGGTTTGATCGGGTGTGGATTGAAAGCGCGCAGGAGGCTCTGGCCCGCCTGGCGGGTCGAGACGAGATTACGCTGGCCTTGAGCTGGCTGCGGCAAATCTCCTACGAGCGCCCGGCCTTTCCCCATCTCGACCGCAAGCTTGAGGTGATGCTGACCAACCCGCATCTGCTGGTCAGGCAGGAAATTGCGGTTTCCCTCTGGCTGGCCTTCGTCTTGCGGCAAACGCAGCAAAATTCCAGAGCCCGCACTCTGCTGCGACAGGTGTTTGAACGCTGCGCAAGCCATGGCGGACTGACGGCCCTCTCAGAGGAATGGCTGTTTCTCGATCACCTGCTGCAAGACAAGCGGATAGTTGAATTCGTGATGGCGGCCACCCCGGCGCGGGCTATCCTGCGGCGGCTGGACAAGGGGCGTCACAGCAGTCTTGCGGCGGCCCGAACCCGGCTGACCCAGCAGGAGCTGAAAATCCTGACCATGCTGGCGGAAGGGGCCTCCAACAAGCTGATTGCCCGCAACAGCGGCATTTCAGAGCCCACGGTGAAATTTCATCTGAAAAATGTCTATCGCAAACTTGGCTGCTCCCGGCGTCACGAGGCGATTGCGGCGGCGAGGGCGCTGGGTTGGGTGCGCTAATCTCTCCTCACTGAAATACTTTAGATCTTTGCCTTGCGCCCGCAAAGCGGGGTCCGATCACAGCTGAAACATCTTAAAACCTATCCTTATTTTGTAAAAACCTATCCTTCGCCCACATTGCTCTTGCCAGTCCTTCCAAGCCACCATGGCGCAAAGAGGGAATGGCGGGATGATTTTGCATGTTGTCGAGCAGATCGTGAGGCGGGTGTTTTCCGTGGTCATGGTGCTGTTCGTGCTGTCTTTGATGATTTTTGCGCTGGCCCGCGTGGTACCCGGCGATCCGGCCCGCATGGCGCTGGGGCCGTCGGCATCGCAGGAACAGGTCACGGCGCTTGCCCGTGAAATGGGGCTCGATCAGCCTGTCCTCGTGCAATATGGCCGCTACATCACGAATGCCCTGCAAGGTGATCTTGGCCAATCGCTGTCGTCGCATCGTCCCGTCATTCAGGATGTTGTTGAATTTCTCCCCGCCACGCTGGAGCTTGTGGTGGTGACGGTCATTCTCGATCTGCTGATTGCCATTCCCCTTGGCGTCATCACCGCACGCCATCGCAACACCTGGATCGATAATATCGGACGGCTGTTTTCCATGGTCGGCGTCACGGTTCCGTCCTTTCTATTTGCCATTGGCCTGCAATTGTTTGCGGCGAATTTTCTGCCGGGTTGGCCTCTGTTGGGGCAGGTGAATTTCGATCTTCACGCCCCCGCTGGGCCAACCGGCTTTCTGCTGGTCGATAGCCTGATCCATGGCCGGTTTGATGTGTTCACCGATGCCCTTCAGCATCTGGTTTTTCCCGCATTGGCATTGGCCATGGCCGGCATTGGCCAGATCACCCGCATCATGCGCTCGGCGATGATTGAAAATCAGCGCAAGGACCATGTGTTGACACTGCTGAGTTTTGGCGTGCCGGATTATGTC
This sequence comes from Gillisella vitis, assembly GCF_021559775.1. Taxonomy (GTDB): domain Bacteria; phylum Pseudomonadota; class Alphaproteobacteria; order Rhizobiales; family Rhizobiaceae; genus Allorhizobium; species Allorhizobium ampelinum. The sequence goes on from NZ_CP056048.1 coordinate 376,575, forward strand.
GTGACCTTTCGCTACCTGCTCAAGCTGTCGTCTGTTGCGCCCCTGACCATCATGGGGCTGGAATTTGCCTCGCTGATTGGCAATGCCTTTGTGGTGGAAATGGTGTTTGGCTGGGGCGGGTTTGCTTCCTACGGTCTCAATGCGATTTTGCAAAAAGACCTGAACGCCCTGATGGCTGTGGTGCTGATTTCCGGCCTGTTTTTCATCCTCGCCAATCTGGTCATCGATCTCGTTGTCAGCCTGATTGATCCGCGTCTGCGTTTTCGGGGAGGCGAATGATGAGCGAACAAGATCTCTCAGCCGGTTACATGAGCTGGTACCGCTTTTCCCGCAATCCTGCCGCCTTGCTCGGCGCTTTGATTGTGCTCTCAGTCATCGTGATGGCCGTTGTTGCGCCGCTGATCACGCCGTTTCCCAGCCATATCGGCTCTGTTGTTGATTTTCGCCACCGCCACAATCCGCCAAACCTCACCAACTGGTTTGGAACCGACAAGGTGGGCCGTGATCTGTTCACCCGCACCATTTTTGGTTTTCGCGTCTCCTTGCTGCTGGTGTTTGGCGTGTTGGGGATTTCTGTTCCCATCGGTGCCGTGCTGGGCCTGTGTGCTGGCTATTTCGGCGGCTGGACCGAGCGGTTGATCACCGGATTTACCAATATCATGCTGGCCATTCCGCCGCTGGTGATGGCGCTGGCGATAGGCAATGTGCTGGAGCCCAATCTGATCAATGCCATGATTGCGATTACGCTTTTATGGTGGACCTGGCATGCGCGGCTTGTCTACCGCGTCACGGTCTCCATTGCCGGTGAGGATTTTATCGAGGCGGCGCGTCTCGCCGGGGCTGGCCCCATCCATATCCTGTTTCGGGAAATTCTGCCCAATTGCATTGCCGTGATTTCGGTGAAGACCACGCTGGATGCAGCCTTTGTCATCTTGTTTGGCGCAACGCTGTCCTTCCTCGGTTTTGGGGTGAAGCCGCCAACGCCAGACCTTGGCTCGATGGTGGCCGATGGCCGTCAGTTTCTGCCAGAAAAATGGTGGGAAGTGCTGGCCCCCGGTGGCGCGATTTTCTACGCCACCCTTGGCTTTAACCTGCTGGGCGATGGCTTGCGCGACATGTTTGATGTGGAGGCATAACCATGGCTGATCCCTTGCTGAGCGTGCAGGATTTGACCGTTGCCTTCTCCGGCTATGGTCGGGTGAACCGGGTGTTGCACGACATCTCTTTCACCATTGAGGCCGGAGAGCGGGTTGCGCTGATTGGCGAAACCGGATCGGGCAAATCCGTGACATCCAAGGCTATTCTGGGCACTTTGCCCAGCAATGCCAAGGTGGAGGCGGGCGCAATTGCCTATCGCGGGCGGCAATTGTTGACGCTTCCATCCGGTGAGCGCAACAAGCTGAAAGGGACTGCCTTTTCCATCATCATGCAGGACCCGCTGTCCTCCTTCAATCCGGTGTTTCGCATTGGTCGGCATCTGGAAGACGTGATGCATTATGCTGATCGCAATCAGGGCATCTATGACACGCCGAAGGGCCGCAAACAGCGGATTTTCGAGGTGTTGCGCAAGGTGCAATTGGGCGATGTTGAGCGGGTGTTCAACGCCTGGCCATTTGAGCTGTCCGGCGGTATGCGCCAACGGGTGCTGATCGCGCTAGCTCTTTTGCATCAACCCGATCTGTTGATTGCCGACGAACCGGGCACGGCGCTGGATGTGACCACGCAGGATGAAATTCTGCGGCTGATTAATCGTCTGGTGACCGAAGAAGGCCTGTCACTGCTGATGATTACCCACAATCTCGGTGTGGTGCGCCAGACGGCAGACCGGGTGATTGTGATGCAGCATGGCCGCATTGTTGAGCAAGGCGCATTGAAATCCGTGTTTCAAGCTCCACAGCAGGCCTATACCCGCGAGCTGATGGCGGCGGTGCCGCCGCTCTATGGCGAAGGGGTGATTGATCAGCCGGTGAGCGACAAGGCTCCGATCATCTCCTTGCGCAATGTGCGCAAGCTCTATGCCAAGCGGGCGCTGTTTGGCCAAAGCCGCGGCCATTTGGCCGTCAACAACATCAATCTTCAGGTCAACGAAGGCGAAATCTTCGGCCTTGCCGGAGAAAGCGGCTCTGGCAAAACCACGCTGGCGCGGATGATGATGAACCTGTTGCAGCCGACCGATGGCGAGATTGTCGTGCGTGGCACGCCCCGAGATGGCGCTTTGCGGCTCAGCCAGATTGTTTATCAGAATCCCGGTACATCGCTGAACCCCAAACGCACCGTTGCGCAGATTCTGGCTGTGCCGCTGGCCCATGTGGGTCTCGACAAGGACGAGCGGAAAGCCCGGATTGTCGAGCTTCTCGACCTCGTGCGCCTGCCTGCCAATTTCGTCTCCAAATATCCGCATGAGCTCTCCGGCGGGCAAAAGCAGCGCGTCGCCATTGCTCGCGCCTTGGCGGCCAATCCGCAGATCATCATTCTGGATGAGCCGACATCGGCGCTGGATGTGTCGGTGCAGAAAACCGTGATTGAGCTGCTGTTGGACCTGCGCGCAAAGCTCGGCCTGACCTATGTGATCATTTCCCATGATCTGTCTTTGATGCGAAATTTCTGCTCGCGCATTGTCATCATGTACAAGGGCGAGATCGTCGAACAGGGCACACCTGCCGAAGTGTTCGCGACAGCCCACCACGCTTACACCCGCGCCCTGATTGCCGCCATTCCGGTTTTGACCGATGCGCAAGAGGCGTTGAAACCCACCATTAGTGAAGAGGAACGAGGCCGCTTTTTGGTGCACGCCACCGGACTGTGAACCCGTTGTTGAAAGGAAAACACACGTGTACCGATTGGGAATAGATGTGGGCGGCACCAATACGGATGCCGTTGTCATGCAGGGCGGCAAGGTTCTGTCGGGTATCAAGGCTCCAACGTCGGAGGACGTTACAACCGGCGTTGTCGAGGCCATGGAAGGGGCTATCAAAGCCGCAGGCATTGACCGCAGTCTTGTGACCAATGTGATGATCGGCACCACCCATTTCACCAATGCCGTGATTGAGCGCAAGCATATGACCCCGGTTGCCGCCATCCGCCTCGGCCTGCCCGCCACCGCCTGCCTGCCGCCAGCCATCGACTGGCCGGAAGACCTGAAGCCCGTGGTGGGCAAGCATGGCTATATGGTGCGCGGCGGTTATGAATTTGATGGCCGCGAAATCTCGCCGCTGGATGAAGATGAGATCAAGCGCATCGCCGGTGAAATCCGCGCTAACAATCTCAAGGCCGCAGCCGTCACCTGCGTGTTCGGCCCGATCAATGCGGCGATGGAGCAGCGGACCAAAGCGATCTTGCAGGAGCATTGCCCCGGCTTGCCGGTGGTGATGTCCACCGACATTGGCCGCATTGGGTTGCTGGAGCGCGAGAGTGCGGCGATCATGAACGCCAGCCTGTTGGAGCTGGCCTATAAAACCGTGCGGGCCTTTGGCGAAGCGCTCAAAAGTGCTGGTCTCACGTGCCCCTTCCACATCACCCAGAACGACGGCACGCTGATGGCGGCAGAGACAGTGAAAGACTTTCCGGTTCTGACCTTCGCCTCAGGCCCCACCAATTCCATGCGCGGTGCGGCCTTCCTCACCGGGGTGCAGGAAGCCATTGTTGTTGATATTGGCGGCACGACGTCTGATGTCGGGGCGCTGCATCTGGGCTTTCCGCGTCAGGCGGCAACGGTGGTGGATGTCGGCGGCGTGCGCACTAATTTCCGTATGCCGGATGTGTTTTCCATCGGTCTGGGCGGTGGTTCGCTGGTGCGTGGTGATGCGGAAACGGTTACCGTTGGTCCGCAATCGGTGGGCTATCGCATTACGTCTGAGGCCAAGGTGTTTGGCGGCGCAACGCTGACGGCGACCGATATTGCCGTGGCCGCTGGCCACGCCGATGTCGGCGATAAGAGCAAGGTGGCCGATGTCTCACCCGCGCTTGCCAAGGCAGCGCTTGCCCGTATCCATCATATGTTGGAAAATGCCATTGAGCGCAGCCGGGTCTCGCCAGAGCCAATCCCTGTCATCGCCGTTGGCGGCGGCTCTATCCTGATGCCGGATAAGCTCGGAGATTTTCAGATCATCCGGCCTGAGAATTTCTCGGTTGCCAATGCTGTGGGCGCTGCCATTGCCCAGATTTCCGGCGAAGTGGACCGGGTCTTTGCGCTTGAAAATGGCCTTACCCGCGAGCTGTGCCTGAAGCAAGCCGAAGAGGAAGCGACGAAAAACGCTGTGGCCGCAGGAGCCGATCCCACCACCATTCAGGTGATTGAGCGTGAAGATGTGCCTTTGGCCTATTTGCCGGGCAATGCCACGCGCATCCACGTGAAGGTTGTTGGCGAGATGGGTGGCCAGAGCGGGGAACAGGCATGAGCGCGATTATCTCCCCAAAAGACTATTTTGACCCGAAAGACCTCTGGATTCTCGATCACGATGATCTCTTGTCGCTTGAAATCGGCGCTGGCATTCTTGGCACAGGCGGCGGTGGCAATCCCTATATTGGCAAGCTGCGTGCCCGCCAGTTGCTGGATGAGGGCTATACGCTCTCGGTTCTGCCACACCAGAAAATCCATGATGATGCGCTTTGCGTTTCCGTGGGTGGTATTGGTGCGCCTGTCGTTGGTATTGAGCGCTTGCGTGAAGGTCGTGAGGGCCTGCGCTGCATCCGCGCGCTGGAAGCGCATCTGGATATGACCATAGACGCCATTGTCTGCGAGGAAATCGGTGGGTCCAATTCCATGGAACCGTTGGTGGTGGCCGCTCTCACGGGTGTGCCGGTGATTGATTGCGACGGCATGGGCCGGGCCTTCCCGGAAATGCAGATGACCACGTTTTCCATCTACGGCCATAGCTCTACGCCATCGGCCATGTGCGATGTGCATGGCAATGTTGTGCTGTTTCAGCATGCGGTATCCGAGCTTTGGCACGAGCGCATGGCGCGGGCCTGCGTGGTGGCGCAAGGGGGGGCATCTACACTGGCGTCTGCACCGATGACCGGGGCTTTTGTCAAGCAATTCGGCATTCCCAATTCCTACACGCAAGCCGTCAGCCTTGGGCAGGCGGTCAGGCTTGCGCAGAAAAACCATGATGACCCGATTGAAGCCATTTGCAAAAAGGAGAACGGCAAAAAGCTGTTCACCGGCAAGATCAGCGATTTGAAGCGTCACTTGCGCGGCGGTTTTGTGCGTGGCGAAGTGCAGCTTTCCGGCATTGATGCCCACAATGGCGAAACCGGCTCGGTGCTGATCCAGAATGAAAATTTGGTGTTCTTCCACGATGGTGAGATGGAATGCTGCGTGCCGGACCTGATTCTGGTGCTGGATGTGGATAGCGGCGAAGCCATCACCACCGAAATGCTGCGCTATGGCCAGCGCGTCGCCATCGTTGCCTTGCCGTGCCATGGGCTGCTGCGTTCCCGCGAGGCGCTGGATGTGGTTGGCCCCAAAGCTTTTGGGCTGGATGGCATTGTCTACACCCCGATGAAAGGATCGTGATCATGGCCTATCAGGTGCAAGAACATGATCTGGAGGCCATTGCCCTTGGCGGTGCCTATCTCGGCACGGGCGGCGGCGGTGATCCCTATATTGGCAAGCTGATGGCGCAAGCGGCCCTTCGCGAGCACGGACCCGTCACAGTGGTTGCCGCAGACGAAGTGGATGACGACACATTGTGCATTTCCGTCTTTATGATGGGTGCGCCCACCGTCATGCTGGAAAAACTGCCATCTGGTGCTGAAGTGCTGAAAGCGCTGCATGAACTGGAGCAGTTTTTGGGCCGCAAAGCCGGAGCCATTCTCTGCGTTGAGGCGGGCGGGTTGAACTCCACCATTCCCTATATGGTGGCGGCCGTCACTGGTCTCCCCTTGGTGGATGGTGATGGCATGGGCCGCGCCTTCCCGGAATTGCAGATGGTGAGTTTTACCCTGCATGGTATCTCGGCAAGCCCGCTAGTCTTGGTCGATGACAAGGGCAATTCCTCGCTGTTTTCAGCGGTCTCCAACTTGTGGACCGAGAAAATGGCCCGCGCCGTGACCATTCAAATGGGTGGTGCTGCGTTGGTTGCCGCCTATGCCATGAGTGGCAAGCAGATGAAACAGGCGCTTTTGCACGGCACGATGACGCAGATCCGTACCATTGGCGAGACCATTCTGAATGAGCGTGCCCGCTCCCGCCATGCCGGGCAGGCTTTGCGCGAAAAGCTTGGCGGCACCCATCTTTTCACCGGACGCGTGGTGGATGTGGAACGCGCCACAACAGGTGGTTTTGCCCGTGGAAAGCTGATCTTGCGCGGTGTGGATCGCTTTGCAGGCCAGCGCTTTGCTGTGCATTTCCAAAACGAGTTTCTGCTGGCTGAGGGCGAAAATGGCGAAACCGTCTGGGCAACGCCGGACCTGATTTGCGCCCTTGATGCCGATATGGGCCTGCCTGTGACCACTGAACAGATGCGCTACGGCTTGATGGTGGAATTCACCGGCATCCCCGCCGATCCGCAATGGCATACGCCAGAAGGACTGGCGCTCGCGGGGCCGGGCTATTTTGGCTACGGCGACAGCGCAAAGCCACTCTCTGCATGATTTTTTAAAATACAGCGAACTGTCAAAAAAAGGGGAATGAGATGAACGCAACACAGACTTTAAGGCACCTTGCGGTGGTTTTGGCGATGGGAACCGCCATTGTCGTGCCACACGTGGCCATGGCAAAAACCTCCACCGTGATGAATGTAACGCAGGTGTTTGGCACCATTGATCCGGCCAAGATCACCGATTACACCCAGTATCTGGCCGCTGTGAACCTCTACGATGGCCTGACCACCGTGGACAGCACCGGCAAGATCATCCCGGAACTGGCCGAGAGCTGGGATGTGTCCAGCGATAACCTGACCTACACCTTCCATCTGCGCAAGGACGCAACATTTCAGGATGGCTCTCCGGTTGAGGCCAAGGATGTTGTTTATACCGTCCAGCGCCTGCTGGCGATCAACAAGGGGCCTGCCTATCTGTTTGCAACGCTGATCAACCCCGACAATGTGAAAGCGGTGGATGCCCACACTGTCACTATCACCCTCAACAAGGTCTATGCGCCATTCTTGACCACCACGCCGCTTCTGCTTGTTATCAATGAGGATGCCGTCAAGGCCGCTTCCAAGCAGCCCTGGGGTGAGGATGTTGTTGGCGAAAAATCCATGGGGGCAGGGCCTTATGTGCTGTCCAGCTGGCAGCGCGGCTCGGAAATGGTCATCAGCCGCTATGAAAAATATTACGCGGGCTGGCCAACAAACCCGATTGATGAAGTGCGCTTTGTGCAGACCAATGACGAGGCAACCGTCAAAGCGCTGGCGACATCTGGCCAATTGGGCATTTCCTCCACCACCCAGGCCAACGAGACCTATGATGCTCTGGCCAAAACCGACGGTTATGTGGTCCAGACCACACCAACGGCCACCGGTTTTTATTTGAAACTCAACACCAAGGCCACGCCGACAGACGATGTGCATGTGCGTCGCGCCTTGCAATATGCCACCGATTACAAAACCATCCAGACACAGATTATGACCGGTGACACGCTGGCGGGGCCGCTGGCTCCGGTGTTCAAGGATGCCTATCTCGATACGCTGAAGGCGCCGGAATTTGATCTTGAAAAGGCCAAGGAGGAACTTGCCAAGTCCAAATATGCGGGAAAGCCGATCAAGCTGACGCTGACCTACGTGGCAGGCCTGTCGTTTGAAGAGGATATTGCGCTTCTGATGCAATCCAATCTTTCGCAGATCGGCGTGGATGTGGACATCAAACCCGAACCCTGGAACCGCATCACCGAACTGGCCGCCAAGCCGGAAACCACGCCTGCGGCCACGCAAGTGTTCTATGGCCCAACCTATCCCTCGCCAGATAGCGTATTCTACGTGCAATATCATTCCAAATCGGCGGGAACATGGGCCTCCATGGAATGGTTGCAGGATGCCGAGGTCGATAAATTGATCGATGACGCCCGCTCCACCACCGATAGCGCGAAGCAGAATGCGATCTACAAGCAGATCCAGCAGGCGATTTCCGATAAGGCACCGGACGTGAATTTGCTGACGAAAGTGCAGAAGGTGGCCTTCAGCAAGTGCATCTCGGGCTATAAATTTGTGCCAATGCAAAGCTGGGATTACAATTTCCACAATCTGACATGGACGTGCCCGGCCAAATAATCCGGGGTCTGTTTGAGACTACTTCAACCCTGGAAAATCGTTGGGCTGGGCAGCCGGATTTTCCAGGGTTGCCGTCTTCAACGCCTTGAACAGAAAGCGCGTTTCCAACAGATTGACGATACGCAAAACCGTCTCCACCGTATCGATCGGCTTGACCAGGAAGTCCTTTGCGCCCAGCGAGAGGGCGCGGCGGCGTGTTTCTGTTGTCACATCAGCTGTCAGCACAAGGATGGGAACGAAATCATCCGGTCCGATCAGCCGCGTGAATTGGTCAAGCAGGGCAAAACCATCCAGATGCGGCATCAGAAGATCGAGCAGGATAATATCGGCTTTGTGCTTTGTAAAAAGAGCAGTGGCCTCGCGCGGGTCGGTGGTCGATGCAATCCGGTCGAAACGCTCGCGCCGCAAAAGCCTTTCCAACAGGGCAATATTGGCGGGTTCGTCATCGATGATCAGTATCTGCGCCTCTGAGGCAAGGTCGAAGGGAAAATTCACGTCAGAACCTCATCCAGGGTTTTCATCAGGCGGCGTACGTCCAGCGGTTTGGTCATGTAATGCGTTGCGCCTTTTTCCATCGCCAGCATGCGTGTTTTTTCCGTGGCATCGGCGCTTATCACAACGACCGGGGTGGTTTGCGTCCGAGGATCGGCGCGCAAGGCGGCAAGAACCCATAGCCCATTCATGTCAGGCAGATCGACGTCGAGCAAAACAAGATCGGGACGGTGCTCAAAGGCAAGCGTCAGGCCGAGACCACCCAACATGGCCGGAATGATCCTGGTCTTTAAACGGCGGCGCACGAGGTTTTCGATCAGGTTGAGATTGACAAGGTTGTCCTCAATGCAAAGGACCGTGGCTTTGCCTGTCGGTCCGCTTGCCACTGCCCGTTTCTCGTCTGTTTTCACCGCTTCTGCCACGGCGTAAGGGGCGTGTGACACGGGAATATGGATGGAGAACACCGAGCCGGTCGCGTCACTCTCGGTCAAGAAAAGATCGCCATCCATGGCCTGCATCAGATTGACCGACAGGGCAAGGCCAAGGCCTGTGCCGGTCGTTGCATTTCGGTCGGTGCCAAGCCTCTCGAAAGGCTTGAAGAGCCGGTCCCTATCCACATCCGCAATTCCACAGCCCGTGTCGGCAATATCAATTGCGATCATGGTGTTAGTCAGTAATTGAGCGGATAATCGGATCTCACCGCCATCCCTGTTGAATTTCACCGCATTTGAAAGCAGGTTCAGCAGCACTTGCAAAAACCGGCGACGATCGACTGCGACAATGGTTTGGCCCGCGGCCTGCATCTCCACACTGATCGTCAATCGCTTTGGTTCGGCCAAGGGAGCCGCCAGGGCAATGGCTTCCGTGACGATATCGTCCAACCCGACCGGCTCTATCAACAGTTCCATGCGGCCTGCCTCGATCCGGGCGATATCGAGAACTTCATCGATCAGGCTGAGCAGATGCCGTCCAGCTCTGAGGATTTGCGCCAGACTTTCGCGCATCTCCCGATCCTCAATGTCCATGTCGAGGATCTGTGCAAAGCCCAGAACGGAATTCAGCGGCGTGCGCAATTCATGGCTCATGCGCGACAGAAACTCGCTTTTGGCTTGGCTGGCCCGTTCGGCGTCACGCCGTGCGGTCAACAGGGCCTCTTCGGTTCGTTTCCGGTCCGTTACATCGCGGGTGATCTTGGAAAAGCCCCGCAATTGCCCTTGCTTATCGCGCAGGGCTGTCATCACCACATTGGCCCAGAACCGGCTGCCATCTTTGCGCAACCGCCATCCCTCGTCTTCGACGCGGCCAAAGGCGGCGGCTTGCGCCATTTCCTGAAGCGGCCGTGTGTCTCGATGCTCGAGAGGATAGAAGCGAGAAAAGTGCTGACCGATGATTTCGTCTGCACGATACCCCTTGATACGCTCTGCACCGGCATTCCAGCTCACCACAGTGCCATCTGCATCCAGCCCGAAAATACCATAGTCATGGACGCCATCGACGAGCAGCCGGAAGCGTTCCTCGCTTTCCCGCAGAGCCTCCTCGCGTGCCGTCAGCAGGCGGCTTGCCTCTTCGAGCGCGCTCGACAATTCGCCGATTTCGTCCGTTGCATGTTCTGCCAGTCTCAGGCTTTGGCCCTGGGCGAGGCGGCTGGCGGCCTGTTTCAGTCTATCGACCCGCCGGACAATGCCTTTTGACATCAATACGATAGCGCCGATGCATCCGATGACACCAGCGATCGCGCCCAACAGGGTAATTCTTTGCGACAGCGCCCGGATTTCATCGGCCTTTGCCGTTCGTTGCGCCAGAAGGGCGTCCTCCCTTAGCCGCATCTCGGCAATCTGCAGGCGCAACTCGTCCAGAAAGGCCTTGTTGGCAATCAATGTCTGCCGCAAAGCTTCCGGAATCTGGTTATTCGAAACCGAACCTTGCATCAGGGAGGCAAGACCCTTCAGCTTTTTGTCAACCAGAGGCTCCATCCGGTTCAGCCGCTCAAGCTGTTCCGCATCAATGATCAGTGGCCGCATTGCGGCAAACACCGCAGGCAATTCCGTCACGGCTTTCTTGTAGGGGGCAAGGAAGGTCTCATCGCGGGTGAGAAGATATCCCCGCACGCCGGAGGCACCTTCGGCCAGCAAAGCGTGTAGCTCCAGAATGTCCTGTTGAATGGCGAAGGTGACGCGCACGTAATTTTCTGCCTTTCGGCTTTCACGGTCAGCGAGAAAGACGGAGCCGAGGGCAATCAGAAGACAGGCCAGAGGCAATGCGATTACGATCAGGCCTTTGACGGCCAAAGGTTGGTTGAGAAAGCGAAAGCGACTGTGGGCGGAGATCATCGTCTTTGCCGGGAACTCCGTCATCATGCCTCTCCCTCAACCAATCCGGCCTGCGCTGCCAGCACGGCTGCCTGGGTTCGGTCGCCCACCCGCAATTTCGCAATGATGCGCTCGACATGGACCTTGACCGTGCCCGGAGCGATGGACAGTCTGCGGGCGATTTCCTTGTTGGTCGCGCCCCTTGCCACTTCCTGTAAAATTTCCCGCTCACGGGTGGTCAGCTGAGAAATAGCGTCCTCGGCTGGCGATGTGCGCGATACGCGGGTCAGCATCCGCCGCACCAATCCGGTATCGAAAAATTCCTGACCGTCCAGAACGGCCCGGATCATCCGCAACAATGTGTCGCGCCGCACATCCTTCAACGCGTAGCCACTGGCTCCAGCCTTCACTGCCGCTTCCAGATAGTCGAGGCTGTCATGCATCGTCAGCATCATGATCCGCGTCGATGGTGATACGCGGCGGATTTCTGTCGCCGCCGTCAACCCGTCCATCGGTGTCATCCGGACATCGAGCAAGGCGATGTCAGGCAAAAGCTGTGCTGCTAGCGTGATTGCTTCCAGGCCATCTCGCGCTTCGGCCACGACCTCCAGATCTGGCGCACCCGACAGCACCGAAATAATACCGGATCGGGCCAAGTCGTGGTCGTCGGCAATCAGAATCCGCGCTTTGGTCATCGGCTTTCGCCTTTCTCGGTCAGAGGAACCCGGGCGATCAGCCTCGTGCCTTCATTGAGTGGGCTGATGATGTCCAGCGTCCCGTTGACAGCAGGTTTTGGCAGCCCGCATGTTTGCGGGCATTGGTAATCGCTTCCTGCGCCACACGATAAAGAACGATTTCAATGGCTTGAGGCAGACGGCCATCCGGTAGCCGGTTGTCCAGCCGACAGGCGATTTCATCGACGGTGTCGAGCTTTCCACTGATGGCGGCTGGCAGGCCAAGGTCATCGAGTTCGGCGGGCCGCAAGTCGGCAATCGCGTGGCGGATATCCTGGATCGCCAGGCGGGCAATCTCACTGCATTGATCGACCTTATTCGCGAGGACCGCCGTCAAACCCGGGTCAGCTTCCAATGCCTGCAAGTGATGCAGCAGACTAACCAGGGTCTGGGCCACGCCATCGTGCAGGTCATAGGCAATATGGGCGCGCTCCCGTTCCTGTGTGGAGAGAATGGCGGCGACCAATTGAGCAAGCTGCTTTTCGCGCTCGGCAAGCATCAGGAGCAGGGCTTCCCGCTCCTGTTCTCTGTCATCGGCGAAAACGGCTGCGGCGACAAGGTCGGCGACGATCTGAAGGCTGGTTTTATCCTCGTCGCCCATCCTTGCGATGGCCTGATCCTCGAAGATGACGAGCACCCGGCCATCCTTACTGGCCATGGCATTATTGGCAATCGTCTGGTGTTGATCTGTTGGGGTGCGCAAATGAATTGCCGCACCGCCGCAAAAGCTGCCGATCAATCCGGTGATATCAGTGATCGCCCGGGGGAGAGGGTATTGATCAAGGCTGGCGCGTGTTTCGACGATGAGACGTAACCGGCTGGCCCTGGCTTCCGCCTCCCGGTAAAGTGTCCGCAATTCCTGGATGGGAGAGGCAAGGTGTTCCGGGTCCGTCGCCGTCATCATTCGTCCTCATGCTCCTGTATCAAGGCGCGTTCGCCTACAGCGCCGTGCGCCATATATGGCGCACAAAGGTTCGCTGTAGCGCTTTATATCTGCTGCATAATTTTCTCTTTAAACCGATTCCGGTTTAAAGAATTATGCAGTAGCCGATGTGAGAGATAGGACACAGAAGGACCAGTTTACATAGGCCATTCGGCATATCCTTTCGACACCATGCGGCAGACGTAACAGCCTCTCTTCATAGCCACTTTTCTAAGCAACCGACCGGCGTTGGGCTTGGCTCGGGCTTGATAAAGGAGCTGTCTTATGCAGAAAATTCTTTTGGCATTCGGTGTAATCGCCGGTCTTTCGATATCGTCTTTTGCCGCACCCGCGATGGCACAGGAATGCGCGCCAGTGACCCAGCAGCAGGTGGAAAAGTTGTTTGATCGTTGGAATGCCTCTCTTGCGACGCTCGATCCGGAGAAAGTTGTCGCGAATTATGAGGATGATGCAGTTCTCCTCGCAACCCTGTCGAACCAGCCGCGGCTGACGCAGGAAGAGCGTCGCGCGTATTTTGTCGATTTTCTGAAAAAGAAGCCTCAGGGCGTGGTCGATAACCGGACGATCAAGCTGGGCTGCAACACGGCCATCGATACCGGCGTCTACACGTTCACCCTGGGGGATGGCACAAAGGTTCCGGCCCGCTACACCTTCACCTATGACTATGATGGCGGAAAATGGCTGATCTCCTCCCATCACTCTTCGGCAATGCCGGAACGCACGTCGTAAAGGCAAGTTATGGACATGTCGCCGCGCTGGGAACGCACGGCGACATGTCATGACATCTGTTTATGCTGCGGTTCTTGAACCGAGAGCGCCATAATAGGCGATATAGACATAGCAGAGGATCGGCATCAGGAAGGCGAGGTGGATGCCGACCGTATCGGCAAGACCGCCCTGTACCAGGGGCAACAAAGCGCCGCCGACAATGGCGAGGCAAAGAATGCCGGAACCCTGGCTGGTATGGCGACCCAGACCCTTCAGCGCCAGGCTGAAAATGGTCGGGAACATGATCGAGTTGAAGAAGCCAATCGACAACACGCACCACATGGCGACATGGCCTGTTGTCAGCACGGTGACCAGCAGCAAAATACCGGCTGCGACCGCATTGAAGGCCAGAACCTTGCCGTCATCCATATAGCGCATCACGGCGGAACCGATGAAACGCCCGATCATGGCGCCGCCCCAGAAATAGGAGACGTAATGGGCAGCCGTCTGTTCAGGCAGCCCGGCAATGCTGGGTTCGGCCATGAAATTGACCAGGAAGCTGCCAATGCTGACTTCCGCGCCGACATAAAGAAAAATGCCGACCGCGCCGAGAACCAGGTGGCGATAGCCCCAGGCGGAGCCGGACACATCGCTGGACTTGGCATCTTCTTCTGCCTCAACCGCTGGCAATTTCAATGCTGCGAAAATGGCAGCGAGAACAAGGAAGGCGATAGCCAGCATCAGATACGGAAATTTGACCGCTGCGGCTTCCGCCATGCGCAGGGCGTCCATCTGCTCCGGTGTGGCATTTTCAACGGCAGCCGTTGCCGAAGACAGAATGAGGAAGGCACCGAAAATCGGCGCGACGGTGGTGCCCAGCGAATTGAAGGCCTGGGTTAGGGTGAGACGGCTCGATGCCGTTTCGGGTGCGCCCAGCACGGTGACATAGGGGTTTGCCGCCACCTGGAGAATAGTGACGCCCGCCGCCAGCACGAACAGCGCGCCGAGAAACAGGCCATAGACCCGCAGGCTTGCGGCGGGGATGAACAAAGCGCAACCGATGGCGGCAACGAGAAGACCCGTAACAATACCCCATTTATAGCTGATGCGTTTGACGAGAGCCCCTGCGGGCAAGGAAACGATAAAATAAGCGCCGAAGAAGCACAGCTGGATCAACATGGTCTGCGTGTAATTCAGCTGAAATACGTTTTTCAGATGTGGGATGAGAATATCGTTGAGGCAGGTGATGAAGCCCCAGAGGAAGAAAAGAGAGGTCAGCGCGATCAGCGGACCGGTATAGGAGCGGCTGGCTCCTGCGTGCGCGGTTTGCGGCGCGCCTGTTTGAATTCCTGCCATTTTCGGTTCTTTTTTCTTGATGCGGCGCAGCGGGAATACTGCGGCATGGATTAACGATCTGGCGGAGCGATGGCCGTGGCTGCGGCTTGAATACGCAAGTGCCGGCCCGCAACGCGGAGGAGAACGTGATTGTTCCGCAAAAAAGCCTGACCGTAATTTCGGCGTGTTGGCTGCGGGCAACCGCGACTGACAACTGTCCGCTTGGGAGGACGATCAGTTGTAAGCCCTGTTGGCTTATCGCTCCTGATAGGGCACCGCAAGAAGATGCAGGGTGTAATCCCGTGCAATTTGAGGGACCGAGCCTTTCGGCCCGGTTTTCTCTATGTGTTTGAGATATTGATAATTTATACAAGGCGAAGATGTGTAAACATCCTCCAGCATCGTGCGGTTTCCAGTTTGCCGCACGATGCTGGTGCCTTGTGACGCCTGGGTCAGGCGCTTGCCGGATAGACTTTCCAGCGTTTGGGGCGGAAGGATATCCCGGTTCGGGTGGCGGCGGGATGATCGACGGGAACGTCGATTTCCGCCAGATGCCGTGCGCCGCCAAGCTCCAGTTCCAGACGGCGGGTTCCCGACAGTCTTCGGCTGCTGATCACCGTTCCGGCAAAGCAGCCGCCACACCCATCGACAATCTCGACTTCCTGCGGCCTGAAGAACAGCGTCGCATTGCCGTTGCCTTCGGATTTCAACCCGGTCGGCCGGTCATCAAGCCAGATCTCGCCGGATTCGATGCGCACCGGCAGCGCCGAGGATTCACCGATGAAGCGATGAACGAATGGGGCCGCCGGATTGTCATAGACGTCGTCGGCGGTGCCGACCTGCTCGATGCGGCCCTGGCTCATCACCACGACGCGGTCGGCAAGTTCCAGTGCCTCTTCCTGATCGTGGGTGACGAATACGGTGGTATGGCCGGTGCGATCATGAATTTCCCGCAGCCAGCGCCGCAAATCCTTGCGGACCTGGGCGTCGAGAGCGCCGAAAGGCTCGTCCAGCAGCAGCACCTTTGGCTCGATTGCCATGGCGCGGGCCAACGCGACGCGCTGACGCTGACCACCGGAGAGCTGGGCCGGATAGCGTTTTTCAAGGCCCGACAGCTGCACGAAATCGAGCAGTTCCAAGGCGCGTTTGCGGATTTCCGCCTTGGGCGGACGCGACGACTTTGGTCGAACGGTGAGGCCGAAGCCGACATTTTCCAGCACGGTCATATGCTTGAACAGCGCATAGTGCTGGAACACGAAGCCGACTTGCCGTTCCTGCACGGTCTTGCGCGACGCATCGTCGTCGCCGAAGAAAATCTGGCCAGCACTTGGCCGCTCAAGCCCGGCGATTAGCCGCAGCAAGGTGGTTTTTCCCGAACCGGAGGGGCCGACAAGCGCGATCAACTCGCCGGAGCGGATGTCCAGCGACAGTTCGTGGAGGGCGGCGGTCGCGTTGAAGTCCTTGCGGATATTGCGAATATTCAGTTCCATGAGCGAATTCCCGATCAATGCCCACGGGCAGCCGACAATTGGTCGGCATAGCGCAGTTCAATGGTTGTCTTGAGGACGAGTGTGACCAATGCCAGCCCTGCCAGCAGTGAAGCGACCGCGAAGGCGGCGGCGAAGTTATATTCGTTATAGAGAATTTCGATATGCAGCGGCATGGTATTGGTTACGCCCCGGATATGGCCTGATACAACCGAGACCGCGCCGAATTCGCCCATGGCCCGGGCGTTGCAGAGCAGCACGCCATAGAGCAGCCCCCAGCGGATATTGGGCAGCGTCACCCGCCAGAAGGTCTGCCAGCCACTGGCGCCGAGGCTGATCGCGGCCTCTTCATCGCCAGTGCCTTGTTCCTGCATGACCGGGATCAGTTCGCGCGCCACGAAAGGGAAGGTGACGAAAATCGTCGCCAGCACGATGCCCGGTACGGCAAACAGGATCTCGACGCCATGCGTGCGCAACCACGGCCCAAGCAGGCTGTTGGAGCCGAACAGC
Source organism: Gillisella vitis (assembly GCF_021559775.1). Taxonomy (GTDB): domain Bacteria; phylum Pseudomonadota; class Alphaproteobacteria; order Rhizobiales; family Rhizobiaceae; genus Allorhizobium; species Allorhizobium ampelinum. Next base: position 393,306 of record NZ_CP056048.1, read on the forward strand.
AGCACATAGACCAGACCTGATATGACCGGTGACACCGAAAACGGCAAGTCGATCAGGGTAATCAGGAAGGCCTTGCCGCGAAATTCGAATTTCGCAATCGCCCATGCAGCAGCAACGCCGAAGATCACGTTGGCGGGAACGGCAATCGCTGCAACCAGCAGCGTCAACCGCATGGCCGAGAGGGCGTCTGGTTCGACAAGTGCTTCCAGCCAGGCGCTCGCGCCATTGCGGAATGCCTCGGAAAACACCGCCACCAGCGGAAGCATGAGGAACAGCAATAGGAATAGCAGCGAGACGAGGATGAGCAGACATTGGACGACGGGGGTTTCGGTCGTCGCTCGATGAAAGGTAGGGGAGCGGCGGTCAGTCATTGCCATATTTTCTCCGGCTTGCGGCCTGAATGAGATTGATCAACAGAAGCATGGCAAAGGAAATCGCCAGCATTACCGCACCGACGGCGGTTGCGCCCGCATAGTTGAACTCCTCCAGCCGGATGACGATGAGAAGTGGTGCGATTTCCGAGACATAGGGGACATTGCCGGCCACGAAGATCACCGATCCATATTCCCCGACCCCGCGCGCCAGTGCAAGGGCAAAGCCGGTCATGATGGCCGGTGCCAGACCCGGCAGCAGCACTTTGAATATTGTTGCAAAGCGGCTGGCACCCAGCGTTGCCGCGGCTTCCTCCACGTCGCGGTCGATTTCTTCCATGACCGGTTGCACGGTGCGCACCACGAAGGGCAGGCCGATAAACACCATGGCAACGACGATGCCAGCCTGGGTATAGGCGACTTTCAGGCCAAGCGGCGCAAGAAGCGAGCCGATCCAACCGTTTGGCGCGTAGAGCGAGGCAAGGGCGATACCGGCAACGGCGGTCGGCAGCGCAAACGGCAGATCGACCATCGCGTCGATGATCCGCCGCCCCCAGAAATTGTAGCGCACCAGCACCCAGGCGACCAGCACGCCGAATACGACATTGAGGATAGCCGCCAGGATGGCCGAGCCGAAGCTGACCTTCAGGGCGCCAAGCGTCCTGCGGTCGGACGCGATATGCCAGAAATCCGCCCAGCCCAATTCGGCGGAACGCCAAACCAGACCGGACAGGGGAATGAGAACGATGAGGGCGAGGTAAAACACCGTAAAGCCGAACGTCAACCCGAATCCGGGAAGAACGCTCGGCTGACGGAATTGCCACCTGCCTTGAACAGGACTATGGGCCATTCTGATTTTCTTACTTTCTGAGCAGTCTTACTTTCCGGGCTGGTAGATCTGGTCGAACAGGCCACCATCAGCGAAGAATTGCGGCTGCACTTTTGCCCAGCCACCGAAATCCTCGATGGTGACGAGATCAACCGACGGGAACCGCTTCAAGTCGGCAGGATCGGCCAATTCAGGCTTTGCAGGGCGATAGTAATGCTTGGCAGCGATCTTTTGTCCGGCGTCGGAATAGAGATAATCGAGATAGGCCTTGGCGACCGCTTCTGTCCCATGGGCTTTGGCATTGCCCTCGACGACGGCGACCGGCGGCTCCGCCTTGACCGAAACGGACGGCACGATGATGTCGAATTTGTCAGGGCCGAGTTCATCAATCGATAGGAAGGCTTCGTTCTCCCAAGCAAGCAGAACATCGCCGATGCCACGCTGCACGAAGGTGGTAGTGGAGCCGCGCGCACCGGTATCCAGCACTGGCACATGCTTGAACAGGGCGCTCAGGTATTCCTTGGCCTTCTGCTGATCGCCATTGTTGGCTTTCAGCGCCCAGCCCCAAGCGGCCAGCACGTTCCAGCGGGCACCGCCCGAGGTTTTCGGATTGGGGGTGATCACCTCAATCCCGTCCTTGGTAAGGTCGGCCCAGTCCTTGATGCCTTTCGGATTGCCCTTGCGCACCAGGAAGACGATGGTGGATGTATAGGGCGAACTGCTGCTTGGCAGTTTGGTTTTCCAGTCGGCGGGGATCTTGCCGGTCTTTTCGGCGATGGCGGAAATATCCGCTTCCAATGCCAGCGTCACCACGTCGGCCTCAAGACCGTCGATCACCGAGCGGGCCTGGGCGCCCGAACCGCCATGCGACATTCTCACAGAAACGCTGTCGCCGGTCTTTTGCTTCCAATAGGCGGCGAATGCCGGATTGAAATCCTTGTACAGCTCGCGCGTCGGGTCGTAGCTGACGTTGAGCAATGTCACATTGGCCGCAACAGCGGGCATGGCGAGGCTTGCGGCTATCGCCAGCGTGGCAATGATCTTCACGGTACGAAAACGGGACATTGCGATCTCCTTAACCCCTAAGACTTCAAAATCTATTGAGGTTGTAGAGTATGTCAACGGCCAAGGCCAATTCGAGAGAGAACATGCCCCTGGCCGCTGCTAACTTAGCAATTTCAAGCGTAATTCCAGCGAGGCGGGGAGGATTTTTGCGGCACGGTCAAGGATGATCTCAAGGCACAGTCTTATGGCAGGTCTATGTCAGCAGGTCGAAGGCATCGCTTTCGCCCGGAACCAGTTCTAGTGGCCAGAGGCGATTGCGGGCATGGGTTCTGTATGTTTCCGCATAATCCGGCATTGAGGCGAGCAAGGTTTCGGCCAGTTCCACCCCGAGATCCTCCAGGGAAAGGCGGTAGCAGGTCAGAGCGGGTTGCAGAAACCGGGCGCGGGGCGCTTCACGAAACCCGATAACGGCCATATCCCGGCCGGGGATGACGCCGGCCTCAGCCAGCCGCCTGTAGAGGCCGATCGCCATGAGTTCGTAAATCAGGATGATGGCGGTCGGGCGCGGATCGAGCGCCAGCAGCTCGCTGCCCACGCTATAGCCGCCGCTTTCGCTGGATTTCGCCCGCAGCACCAAGGCCGGATCGAAGGCCAGGCCGTTGCGCTCCAGCGCGGCCTGATAGGCGTCGGTAAACACGGTGCCGAGGTTGATATCAGTGCAGGGGGCGGCGATGGCGATGCGACGGTGACCTTTCGACACCAGTCGATCCACGGCGGAATTGGCGACACCGGCAAAATCCAGGTCGATCCAGGTATGGCTGCCGCCCGACGTGCTGCGCCCCAAGGTTACAAAGGGTATTTTGGTTTTGATCAACAGATCAATACGCTTATCGACCCTCTGCGTAGCCGAAATGATCATCGCATCGACCAGGCGGCGGGCCACCATGCGCTGAAGATATTCCAGGGGGTCTTCGTCGGCAGGGCAGGGGAGCAGGACGAGGTCGAGATTGTGCCGGGCAAACACCGTCTGCAAACCGTCCATGACGCCGAAAAAGAAGTTGTCGCTGTTGTCGGCATTGTCCTTGCCGGACTCGATCATCAGTCCGATGACGTTGGTTGACCCCTTGCGCAGGCTGCGGCCCGACTGATTGGCGACATAGCCCAGTTCCTCAGCGGCCTCCAGTACCCGCCGTCGCGTTTCCGCGTTGACGTCGGGGCGTCCATTCAGCGCGCGCGACACGGTCCCGATAGAGATGTCGAGATGTTTTGCAAGCTGATGTATGCCCTTCATGTCAGATAATCTCTCCCTGAAGCGACCTCACCAAGTGACGCTATGAATAGCAAGCGGGTTGTAAATTCCATGCTCTGCCTTGTCCGGTGTACTGCAAAATTTCGCAAGCAGGAATCGGTTTTTCCCTTGAACTTGGCGCGGTTTATCGTGCTGCCGAGTGCAATAACGGCGTCGCGTATTGACATGAGACGAAAACCACGATTAGTATCGTAAACGTTTACGGAAGTCGATGCAAAGAGGAGTTTGCGCGGCTGAGGCTATCGAAAGAGCGTTTGCTGTTTCGGCCTATCGAAAACCGGAAACTGAAACCATGTCTGGCGCGATAGCGACCGGATGGGATGCAAGGGAGGATATCTTGCAATTCAAAGCCGTTTTATGCGGGTGCGGAGCGATGGCCAAAGGCTGGCTTCGGGCCATTGCCGACACGCCCTCGCTTGCCGAGCGGATTTCCGTTGTCGGGCTCGTTGACGTCAACATCTCGGCAGCCGAGTCCCTTGCAGAGGAATTCGGCCTTGAAGGTGCGGTGAAGGGCAGTATTCTTGCCGATGTTCTTGAGCGGACGGCAGCCGATCTGGTCTTCGATGTCGTCATCCCGGCTGCCCGCTTCGATATCGTCTCCACCGCGCTGAAAGCCGGATGCCACGTGCTCAGCGAAAAGCCCATGGCCAATTCGCTGCAAGAGGCGAAAGCCCTGATTAGGCTTGCCACGGAGACCGGGCGTATCCACGCCGTTGTGCAGAACCGCCGCTTCATTCAAGGGGTTCGCCGGATGCGGCAATTCCTGGACAGCGGTGCCATCGGTGAGTTGACGGCAGTGCATTGTGATTTTTTCCTGGCGCCGCATTTCGGTGGGTTCCGGGACGAGATGGAGCATGTCCTGCTGCTCGACATGGCAATTCACACCTTCGATGCGGCGCGCTTCATTGCCAATCGTCAGCCGCTGGCGGCCTATTGCGTGGAGCGCAATCCGCATGGTTCCTGGTATGCCCATGGCGCCAGCGCCAATGCGATCTTCGAGTTCACGGACGACGTGGTCTTCACCTATCGCGGCTCCTGGTGCGCTGAAGGGCGCAGGACCAGTTGGGAAAGTGCGTGGCGGCTGGTCGGCAGCAAAGGCATGCTGACCTGGGACGGAGAAGAGGCGTTTGAGGCCTCCATTGCCGCAGACGAGCCCGGCCTGTTACGTGGATATACGACCGTAAACGTTTCTGATGACGTTGCGCCAGCTGAGACGCATGGCCATGCCAGCGTGCTGGAAAGCTTCATTGCAGCGGTTGCCGGTGGCGAGCCGCCTGAGACTGCCGGTTTCGACAATATCAACAGTCTTGCCATGGTGTTTGCCGCCATCGAAAGCGCCAAGAGCGGCAAGCGTATCGACATTTCAGCTTCGCTATAAGGGACCATGACTGTGAGCAATCCTGCAAAATCCATTCGTATCGGCACCATGATCAGCGGCAATAACGGCGATGCGGCCACCCGCATCCGGGAAATTGCCGGTCTTGGCTTTGAAAGTTTTGAGCCGTTTTTCTGGCAGACGACCAAGGGCCAGAACCTTGCCGAACTTGGCAAGCGCTGCGTCGATGCCATCGGCGACCGCGATATCACCATTTCGACGCTCGGCATGTTCGGCAATCCGCTTGAGGAAACCGACATCGACTTTGAGACGCTGGAGGGCTGGAAACAGTGTATCGATAATGCCCATCATTTCGGTGCGAGTTGCGTTGCAGGCTTTACCGGGCGGCTGCGAGGCAAGGTGTTGACGGACAGCCTGCCACGCTACCGCGAAATCTGGAGCGAGTTGGCGAAGCGCGCTGCCGACAAGGGCATTCGCATCGCCTTTGAAAACTGCGCCATGGACGGCAATTGGCAGAGCGGCGACTGGAATATCGCCCATAACCCCGACGCCTGGGAATTGATGTTCAACGAGACGCCTGATGACAATGTCGGCCTTGAATGGGAACCCTGCCATCAGATGGTCTATCTGATTGATCCCCTGCCGCAGATCCGCAAATGGGCATCCAAGATTTTCCACGTGCATGGCAAGGACGCCACCATTCGCTGGGACGTTATTCGTGAACACGGCATTTTCGGCAAGGAGCCGTTCGTGTTCATGCGCACACCGGGCTTTGGCGACAGCAATTGGACCAATGTGATCAGCGAATTACGGCTGGCTGGCTATAGCGGCTCTATCGATATCGAAGGCTGGCACGATCCGGTCTACCGCGATGCCTTGGAAATGACCGGTCAGGTGCATGCCCTAAACCATCTGAAACAGGCGCGTGGCGGCGATTTTATCGACGAGATGGCAGCTTATGGCGGAGGCGATCCCTCGCTGAAATAGCATGAGGCCTCGAGATCGTCCGGCATGGAGGTGTGGGGCGATTGGAGGACGATATAGAAACGGAGGAGGAAACCCATGATCATCAACAGACGTGCCTTGATCGCTGTGCTGGCTCTTGCCACGGCTTGCCCGCTTGCATCGACCGCCCGGGCGGAAGATGTTACGCTCAATCTCTGGTCGCTCGACAAGGATATTCAGCCGGCACCCAATCTGGTCAAGCAATTCAACGCGCTCAACAATGGCATCAAGATCGAGTATCGGCTCCTTCAGTTCGACGATGTCGTGACGGAAGCGATGCGCGCCTATTCAACCGGTCAGGCGCCAGATATCATTGCGGTCGATAATCCGGAACATGCGCTGTTTGCCTCACGGGGCGCCTTCCTTGATCTTACCGACATGATCGCCAAGTCGGATGTGATCAAGCCCGCGAACTATTTTCCGGGGCCGTTGGCGTCTGTGACCTGGAAAGACCGCTATTTCGGCGTGCCGAAAGCCACCAACACCATCGCGCTCTACTATAACCGCGATATGTTCAAGGCTAAGGGTCTCGATCCACTCAAGCCACCGCAGACCTGGGACGAACTTCTGGCCGCTGCCCGCAAGCTGAACGACCCGGCCAAGAATGTCTACGGCCTCGCTTTTTCCGCCAAGGCCAGTGAAGAGGGAACGTTCCAGTTCCTGCCCTGGGCGCAGATGGGTGGCGGCGGTTATGACCATATCAATGCTCCGGGCGCGGTAAAGGCGCTGGAGACCTGGAAAACCATCATGACCGAAAAACTGGCCTCGCCGGATACGCTAACGCGCGGCCAGTGGGATTCGACCGGCACGTTTAATTCCGGCAATGCCGCCATGGCGATTTCGGGTCCTTGGGAGCTGGACCGGATGCTGAAAGAGGCCAAATTCGACTGGGGTGTCGCTCTGTTGCCGGTGCCAAGTCCGGGTGCTGAACGGTCGTCGGGCATGGGTGACTTCAACTGGGCGATCTTTTCCAGCACCAAGCATCCGGCGGAAGCCTTCAAGGCGCTGGAGTTCTTCGCCTCGCAGGACAAGGATATGTTCAAGAATTTCGGACAGCTGCCAGCCCGGTCCGATATCGCCATTCCGCCGACGGGCTCGCCCCTGAAGGATGCGGCGCTGCAAGTGTTTCTCGAGCAGATGAAATATGCCAAACCGCGCGGACCACATCCAGCCTGGCCGAAAATCTCCAAGGCGATCCAGGATGCGATCCAGGCCGCATTGACCGGCCAGATGACGCCCAAGGATGCGCTGGACCAGGCGCAGAAAAAGATCAAAGCCGCCCTGGGTTGAACTCTAGAGTCTGTCAGGTTCAGATTGAACCAGACAGACTCTAGATTCTCTTGTTTTCGTTTGTCTTTTCGGGAAAACCGGAGTCCACTTTTCCCTGACAAACTCTAAGCCCATCCCGCGTTCATGCCATTCGCTTAAAATCCGGGTGGCATGACTATCCTTTCCTCCCGGCCGGGGCTGCATGTCTCCTGTGAGAATGCGGCCCCTGGACGGCGCTCCGAATGGAGAAAGAGGTCTCATGAAACGGATCATGTCGAGTATTGTCGATGGGCGTGGCTTTGACTTCGGTCTTGCCGGGGTGCCGCTGGCCTTTCTGCTGGTCATGTCGGGTCTGCCGCTGCTCTATAATATCGTGATGAGCTTTCAGGAGGTTGATATGTTCAGCCTTGGAACCTTCTCCCGTCCCTTTGTCGGTTTTCAGAACTATATCGACTTGATGGCGCAGCCGGAAACCCTGCCTATTTTTATTAATACGGCGATTTTCGTCGTGGCGTCGATTGCCGGGCAATTCCTTCTGGGCTTTGGTCTGGCGCTGTTTTTCGGGGTGGGATTCCCCGGTTCCTCCTGGTTGCGCGGCCTGTTCCTGGTATCCTGGATCATGCCCGGCCTCGTCGTCGGCGCGACCTGGAACTGGATCCTCTCAGGCGATTTCGGTGTGTTCAATTATATGTTGCGCGAAACCGGGCTGATCAGCGCCAATATCTTCTGGCGGTCCGACCCTGCCTATGCGCTGTGGGCGGTGATTATCGCCAATATCTGGCTTGGGACGTCCTTCAACATGATCCTGCTGTCGGTCGGGCTATCAGGCATCCCCAAGGATCTGTATGAAGCGGCGCAACTGGACGGCGCGACCGTGTTGCAACGGTTCTACACCATCACCCTGCCCATGATGCGCTCGTCCATCGGTGCGCTGGTGTCGCTGGGGCTGATCTTTACCTTGCAGCAATTCGACCTGTTTGCCGCCATTACCTCCGGCGGACCGGCGAATGCCTCGAATGTCGCGCAATATTGGGCCTGGGACCTGTCTTTCCGGCAATATGACTTCGCCAAGGGGGCGACTGTTTCAGTGATCATGACCGTCTTCGTGCTTCTGGCATCGCTCGTCTATGTCCGCTCCACACGTCATGAGGTGCGCGGATGAGCGAAACAGTTCGTAACCGCCTGATGCTTGCCATCGCCCTCGTCATGGCAGCGATCTATCTCTTCCCGCTCTACTGGATGTATGTCACAGCACTGAAAACCGGCTCGGCAATGTTTGCCACCCCGCCGCATTTCTGGCCTGACGATCCGCAATGGGGTGTCTATAGCGACGTCTGGCAAAGCCGCAATATGGGCCGATATCTGTGGAATTCGACCGTGATCGCGCTGGGTTCGGTCAGTATCATCTGCACCCTGGGGACAGGCTGCGCCTATGTGCTGGCGCGCTATCGCAATGGTTGGGTCGATGCCGGGCTGTTCCTGATCCTGATGCTGCAGGTTCTGCCGGCTTCGCTGATGATCACCCCGATCTTCGTCGGCTTTTCGCAGCTTGGCCTGCTGAACACGCCGCGCTTTGCCGTGATGTTGGCGGTGGCGGCGAAAAGCATGCCGTTCTTCGTGGTTCTGGTGCGTTCCAGCTTCATGACGGTGCCGATCGAGCTGGAGGAAGCGGCCATGGTCGATGGCAATTCGCGGATCGGGGCGTTTTTCAGCATCGTCCTTCCTCTGGCCCGCAATGGTATTCTCGTCAGCGCCATCCTGATCTTCATGCAGGCCTTTGGGGAATTCGTCTATTCCAAATCAATGATCCAATCGGTGGACCTGCAACCGGCCAGCGTCGGGCTGAACAGTTTCATGGGCCCCAATACCAATGAATGGAACGGGATCATGGCCTATGCCTCGATCTATGTGACGCCGATCCTCGCCATTTTCGTTCTTTTACAGCGCCGCATCGTCTCCGGCCTCACTTCGGGAGCCCTGAAATGACCATCCAGATCGAATTGAATGGCGTCAACAAGCATTATGGCGCTTTCCATGCCCTGAAGAATATCAATCTCGCCATCGAAAAGGGCAGTTTCGTCGCCCTGGTTGGCCCATCCGGCTGCGGCAAGTCCACACTGTTGCGGTCACTGGCCGGATTGGAAAAGATTTCCGCCGGTGAAATGAAGATTGCTGGAAACCTGATGACCAATGTGCCGCCGCGCAAGCGCGACATCGCCATGGTGTTCCAGTCCTACGCGCTCTATCCGCATATGACAGTTGAGGAAAACCTGACCTATAGCCTGCGCATTAAAGGGGTCGGCAAGGCAGAGGCGCGCCAGGCCGCCGAGGCGGTGGCGACAACGACCGGGCTGATGCCGCTGTTGAAACGCTATCCGCGTGAGTTGTCCGGCGGTCAGCGCCAGCGCGTCGCCATGAGCCGGGCGATCATCCGCAATCCCAAGGCCTTCCTGTTCGACGAGCCGCTGTCCAATCTCGATGCCTCCTTGCGGGTGCACATGCGAAAAGAGATCCGGTTGCTGCATGACCGGTTGAAGGCCACCTCCGTCTATGTCACCCACGATCAGGTTGAGGCGATGACCATGGCCGATCATGTTGTGGTGATGCGCGATGGCGTCATCGAGCAGCAGGGCCGACCTCTGGACCTTTACGACCGGCCTGCAAACCGCTTCGTTGCCGGTTTTATCGGTTCCCCGGCGATGAATTTCATTCCCGCGCGGGTCTCGACGGATGGGCTTGGTCTGGAACTTGATTTTGTCGGGAAGGCGGAGCTTCTGAAATTTGCAGCCGGAATGACTGATGGCCTTGCGCCAGGCCAGCCACTAACCCTTGGCCTGCGGCCGGAACACCTGTCGCTGACGCCTCCCGGCGAAGGCGCGTTCGACGTCGAGGTGGCGCTGGTCGAATCGACGGGATCGTCAACCTATGTGACGACCAGAACCGAGCCGGAATTGACCATTGTCGTTTCGGGCGGTCGCGGCCTTCGCTCCGGCGACCGGCTGGGTGTCCGGATCGATCCGCAGACCGTGCATCTTTATGATGCGCAGACCGGTTTGCGGCTGGATTTCGAGGGAGCGCGATAAGAATTTTCCGCTTGTTGTGTTCTCTTTATTAGAGCGCTTATTTTTTGACCGATGCCGGTTTTTCGCCTGCGGCAAGTTCGTGCCGCAGCCTGTTGAAATATAAGGATCGGTGTCTGCGGACCGAGAGGCTGTCAGCGACACAGTCGGGTTTCGCCTATTTTATATGCAGTTTCATGCATTGTTTAAAACTCTTGCAGAATCCGCGCTTGCGTGAAATGGTTTGAGCACGAGTAGAAGCGGTCTGAGCCTGAGGCTCTGGGCATTGCTCGACGGTAAACCCTGTCGAAGAGATGCCTTCATGCCGCTGTTCTTGTCACCAATTGTCGAAAAACCACCATCACAACCCTGTCTTTTGGACGCGGGGTGCGCCATCGCACGTCCGCCATGTTCATGCTTCCCCCCTGTCTGCTGTCCTTGAAAATCGAACACTGAGCCTTGGAGAAATACACCATGTTTCGTCGTAAGCTTGCGTCCACGCTGTTCACCCTTGGCCTTTTTTCCGGGACTGCCCTTGCCGCCGACAAGGTTACGTTTCAGTTGGATTGGCTGCCCGGTGGCGACAAAGCACCGATTTATGTCTGTATCCATCAGGGCTTCTGTCGGGACGCGGGGCTGGATGTGACCATTGCCTCGGGTCGAGGCTCGACCGAGGCGATTTCGAAACTGGCGGCGGGGTCTTCCGATATTGGTGTTTCGGATATCGGCGCCTTGATGGCGGCCCGTGCCAATGAAGGCGTGAAGGTTGTTGGCGTTCTATCGGTGTTCAACAAGGGACCGCACGCCTTCTATGTCATCAAGGGTGGCTCTATCGCCAGTGTTGCCGACGTCAAGGGCAAGACCATTGCCACATCGCCGTTTACCTCGTCCAATGTCTATCTGCCGCTGGTGTTGAAGGACCAGTCCATCGATCCGTCCGCGATCAAGCTGATCAAGGCTGATCCTGGTGCGCTTGGCCCGATGCTGATGACCGGCAATGCCGATGGCATCATTGCCTGGATGACGGATTTCACCCGCTATTCCAATCAGGCCCGCCAAGCGGGCAAGGACATCGTCGCGCTGCCCTGGTCGGCTGCCGGGCTGGAGCTTTATTCGGCCTCGTTGATCGCCAGTGAGGATTTCCTGGCCAAGCGCCCGGATGTCGCCAAACGTTTCATCGATGCTTACAAGAAGTCGGTGCAATTCACCCGCGCCAATCCTGATGCCGCCGTCACCTCCGTCACCAGTGTCGTGCCGGAACTGGGGTCGGAAGACGTCAAGGGATCGATTAATGACACGCTGCCGCTGATTTTCAATGAGGTCACGGACAAGGATGGGTTGGGCGTGTTCGAGCCTAAGCGCCTGACCGAGACCTGGCGCCGGGTTGCCGCCGCCCAAGCCATCGATCCGGCCAAGCTTGACCCGGAAACCGTGGTCAACCGCAGCTTCATTCCGACGGAGTGAAGAGCATGACGATACCCGCAATCCGCTTTGAGCGGCTTGGTCAGGTCTTTTCGACCCGCTCAGGACAAACGGAAGCGCTGCGCGATGTCAGCTTCGAGGTGGCGCGGCACGAATTCCTAGCCATTCTCGGCCCGTCTGGTTGCGGCAAGTCCACTTTGCTGCGGATGATCGCCGGGCTTTTAGCGCCCAGCAGCGGTTCGCTCCAGGTGTTCGGTCATCCGGTAACTGAGCCGAGGGACGATATCGGCATCGTTTTCCAGAAGCCGACGCTGCTGCCCTGGGCGACAGTCGAGGACAATGTGCTGTTTCCGGCCCGCCACAAGCGCGGCAGGGTGAGCGCCAAGGAGCGGCAGCGGGCAGGCGAGTTGTTGCGGATGGTCGGTCTGGAGGGGTTCGCCTCCCGGCTTCCCGATGAATTGTCCGGCGGCATGCAGCAGCGGGTCGGCATTGCGCGGGCCTTGCTGATGGACCCGGATATCCTTTTGATGGACGAGCCGTTTTCGGCGCTCGATGCGCTGACCCGCGAGGTAATGGGCTTTGATCTGCTGCGGATTTTTACCGAGCGTCCGAAGACGGTGGTGTTCATTACCCATTCCGTCAACGAGGCGGCGCTGCTGGCCGACCGCGTGCTGGTGATGACCGGCCGTCCCGGCACGGTGCTGACCGATATTGCCGTGCCAGTCGGCCGTCCGCGTGGTCCCGAAACAGCCAACGAGAGAGCCATTCATGACCTTACCGCTTATCTCCGCGACCTCCTCCTCAAGCGACAGGCGGCCTGAACCTGTGGCTGGAACTCGCCAGCACCTGCCGTTGCGCAATACGGTTTCCAAGCTCATGGGCCTGCCGGGCCTTGCAGCCCTTGTTTCGCTGGCGGGTGTCATTCTGTTTTGGGAATTGGCCGTGCGGCTGTTTGCAGTCCCGTCCTATCTGCTGCCATCGCCGTCCTCGATCTTCAACGCCTTCTCATCCATCGGGATCGACCGCTGGGGCCTGCATCTGTGGGCGACCCTGCGGGTGGCGATGATCGGCTATGTCTTGTCGATTGCCATCGCCATTCCGCTGGCCATCGTCATGATGCGCTCACCGCTTCTGTCAAAGACGCTTTATCCGTTGCTGGTCGTCATCCAGTCAACGCCGGTCGTGGCGGTGGCTCCGATCATCATCGTCGTGCTGGGGGCGGGCGATGCGCCACGGGTGGTGATCACCTGTCTCATCACCTTCTTTCCGCTGGTTGTCTCGACGGCGACCGGGCTTGCCGCGACACCGCCGGAATTGATCGAGCTTTCCAGAAGCCTGCGGGCACCCGCCGTTCGGGAGATCACCCAGATCAGGCTGCCCTTTGCCGTGCCTTACATCTTTTCGGCGCTGAAAATCTCGATCACGCTGGCGGTGATTGGCGCCGTGGTTGCGGAATTCTGCGCGTCCGAAGCGGGTGTCGGCTATTTCATCCAGTTTTCGACATCGCTGTTCAAACTGCCCCAGGCCTGGGCCGGTCTGTTCGTGCTGGCGGCCTTGTCGCTCATTCTGTTTCAGGCGGTTTTGCTCGTACAGAAACTATTGTTTCCCTGGAGCCTGCCAAAGAACAACTGAACCTTTTGCCGGGGGAAAATCCCCCGTTCTTTTCGGAGTAGAAGCAGTCGGGCATGCCCGGACATTGCTCCTCAACGGCCGGTACCTGGCCCAACCTCAAGGAGACTGCCATGACTATGCAAAGCTACAGCCTTGCCGAATTGAACAAGGAAACCACCATTGGCGGCGTCGGCAAGACCGTCGAGCGCGATGTGCCTGTCATTGATCTCGCCGATTTCGACAATCGAAAGGCTGAGATCGCCGATCAATTGTGGGAAGCCTCTGTTGGTATCGGGTTTTTCCAGGTCTATAACCACGGCATTCCGCAGCAGGATATCGACGCGGCGTTCGAGACCGCTTGGTCCTTCTTCGAATTGCCAGCGGACATCAAGACCCAGTATCCGATGCCCAAGGGAACCAATGCCGGATGGGAATTCAAGGCGCAGGTGCGCCCTTCCACCGGCACGCCGGATAACAAGGAAAGCTATCAGATTACCCGCCCGATGATGGGCGGACTGTGGCCGAGTGAAGAAGAACTGCCTGATTTCAAGGAGAAAATGCTGCGCTTCGAGCGGCAGAATTGGGAACTCGGCATGCGCATTCTCTCCTGCTTTGCCCTTAAGATGGGCTTTGCCGAGGACTTCTTTACCAAGGCGCATGATCCGGCATCCAGTGAGTACCAATCGACGCAGCGGCTGATCCATTACATGTCGATGGAACATGCCAAGCCCGAGGATTTCGAGTTCTGGCGGGCTGGTGCCCATTCCGATTTCGATTGCCTGACCATCCTGCACCAGAAGGAAGGCGAGGGCGGCTTGCAGGTCTGCCCCGGCAAGGATGCTGCCTCCGGCGAGTGGACGGATGTGCCGCCGAAAAACGGCTATATCACCTGCAATATCGGCGATATGCTGATGCGCTGGTCTGACGATCAGTTGCAATCGACGCTTCACCGCGTCCGCATGCCGCGTCCGGGCGAATATCTGGGCCGCCGCCTGTCGCTTCCCTTCTTCTGCCAGGCCAATCGCGATGCTGTCATGCAGGGTCCGCTCGGCAAATATGAGGCGATCACCGCCGGTGATTATCTGACGCAGCGCATCAACGCCAACTTCGCTCGGAAATGATGTTGAACCCGGCGAGCCATGATACCATCGTGGCCAGACAGACAGCGGACAGGGGCAAACGCCCCTGTCGCGCGACGGGAACGCTGATGCTTCATGGCCGCGCTTTGCGCTATATTGACGAAGTCGCCCGGCAGGGCTCGATCCGCAAGGCGGCAAAGACACTGAATGTCGCTGCCTCCGCCATCAATCGCTATATCCTTGACCTGGAGCAGGAGTTGGACGCGCCAATTTTCGAGCGATTGTCGCGTGGGTTGAAGCTGACCAGTTCCGGCGAAATCCTCATAGCCCATATCCGCGAGACACTGAAAGCGCATGAGACGATGCGGGTGCAGATCAAGGCCCTGCGTGGCCTTAGCCGAGGCGAGGTGGTGATTGCCACCATGGCAACGCTGGCGGCGGGCAGGCTTGCCGACATCATTGCTGCTTACCGTGCCGATATTCCGCAGGTTAGCCTGCGCATCAAGGTGGGGGATCGCGCCGCGGTTTGCGACATGGTCGCTTCCGGGGCGGCAGATCTGGCGCTGGCCTATAATCTTCCTGAGGATAATCGCTTGCAGCGCGCCGCTGAATTCATGCATCCGCTTGGCGCTGTGGTTGCACCCAACCATCCGTTGGCGACGCGCAAGACGGTGCGGATCGCCGATTGCCTGATCTATCCGCTGGTGCTGGCTGACAAGAGCCTGTCGCTGCGGGAGGTGGTTGAAAACCTGACGCCAGCCCAGGCCCAATTGACGCCGGTGGTCGAGACCAATTCCATGGAGTTGATGAAGCGGCTGGTGCATGGCGCACCGCATGTCACTTTTCTCAACCGCGTCGATGTGGACCGCGAACTGCAAAGCGGAGAACTGGTATTTCTTCCGCTGACCGGGTCTGCCGGACTGCAAAGACTGAACATTCTTCACCGGGCGCGGGGTTCGCTCTCTCCCGCTGCCAGCCACTTCATGCACTACGCCCAGGAACGGTTGCGGATGGTGGAAGACAGTCGTTGATGGCGATATTCGACGACGTCGCCATCCCCACACCTTGAAATTCGGCTTATGCCTCATCGAGATTGATCATGATTGACAGTTCCGTCCGCGCGAAGGCGCGTTCCAGCTTCACCGGCCATGGCCGCATTATTATCCGTCAGGCCCGCGTGCCAACGGCCTGTCTTGCCGACGGTGTGCCGCCGGGCAGCGCTCTCGACCGCGACGGCAGTGCTCTGGTCGATATACTGCTGGACGACGGACGTGTCGCAGCCGTGCTGCCAGCGGCAAGCGGCGTGACCGGCGATGGTATCGATCTGGAAGGCCGCCATCTCTGGCCGTTGATGATCGACATGCATGTCCATCTCGACAAGGGCCATACGATCAGCCGTGCTCCAGCCTCCGATGGCACGCATCCCAGCGCCCGTGCGGCGACGACAGCCGACCGGCAGGCCTATTGGCGTCACGACGATCTGGTCCGGCGCATGGAATTTGGCCTCGCCTGCGCGGATGCGCACGGCGTTGCCGCGCTCCGCACCCATCTCGATAGCCATGCGGGGCAGGCGGAAACCACCTGGGCGGCATTTGATGAGGTGCAGGCCCGTTGGTCGGGGCGCATTGCGTTGCAGGCGGTCGGCCTTGTGCCGCTGGATGCCTATCGCACCGATCATGGAAAGCAGCTTGCCGACTTGGTTGCGCGTCAGGGCGGGCTGTTGGGCGGCGTGACCCGCGCCTCGGGCGGCACCCATGGTATCGGGAAAAATGGCACCGGGCTTGATGACATCGATGCTTTGCTCGACAGCCTTTTTCTGCTGGCCCGCGAGCGTGATCTCGATATCGACCTGCATGTGGATGAAGCTGAAAAGGCCGATGCCTTGCCGCATGTGGCCCGCGCTGCCATCCGCCACGGCTATGAGGGTCGCGTTACCTGCGGCCATTGCTGTTCGCTGGCTTTGTTCAGCGAGGCGGAAATCCGCGAGCGGATTGCGCTTCTGGTTGATGCCGGACTGTCTATCGTCACGCTGCCGACCGTCAATATGTATTTGCAGGGCCGGGCGCAGGGTATAACCCCGCGCTGGCGGGGTGTCACGCCGGTCAAGGAGCTACGCGCCGCCGGTATCCGCGTCGCGGTCGCTGGTGACAATTGCCGCGATCCGTTTTTTGCCTATGGCGATCATGATATGGTCGATACCTGGCGCCAATCAGTGCGCATTCTGCATCTCGACCATCCCTATGACGATGCCGTGGCACTGGCGACCACCCAACCCGCCGCGATGACCGGTTTTTCCGCTGGAACCATCGGTGCCGGGCGTCCGGCAGATCTGATGATCTTTGAGGCCTGGAGCATGGACCAGGTCATTGCCCGCCCGCAAACCGACCGGGTGATCGTGCGGGCAGGCAGGGTCAGTGAGGCAGTGTTGCCATCCTATCGGGAGATCGAATTGCCCTTTCTCACCCCATCACTCTCATCCGGAAGGTGAGCGTCAAAGGCTCGCCCGGCTCGATCATGTATTGAGGATGCGGCAGCGCGCCCCAGCTATCGTCGCCACCGACGCCCATCTGCCGGGCCATCAGCGTGACAATGGTACGGTTGGCTGGCGGCAGGTCATAGGGCCGGGCGGCGGCTTCCAGCTGGAAAGCCGTATAAGGCGAAACGCCCAGCTCGAACGGCATATCCACCGCCTCGAAGCGCAGTGTGTTGCCCTCAGCGTCGAACAGTTCGGCCCAGCGCACGCCGGTTCGGTTGCCGGATTCCTGCGGGATGACATAGGGCGTGACATTATCGGCCACCGCGCGCTGGTAAATGCCCAGACGTGCGCCATGGGCGCGGTCGATGTGATTTTCCTCCGGCCCAAGTCCATAATAACGGAAGCGGTCGAAGCGTGCGGGCATGGGGATCGTCAGGCCGAACAGCGGCAGCGACGGCAGGCTGGCATCGCCCGGCCAATGGGCGGTGACAGCAATGGCGCCGTCCGCCTCATAGCGGTAGGACACCGTGGCCTGCATGCTGCTATCAGGCAGGGCAAAGCGATAATCGGCCCCGGCATCGCGGTAGGCATAGGAAGCCTGCTTCTGGTCGAGGCTAGCGCGCCGCCAGCTGCCGAATTTGAAGCCGAAGCCAGCACCCCGGTCATTGTCGGTCGGCGCGCGCCAGAAGATCGGCAGGGGTGGCCGTTCCAGGAATTCGACGCCCGCCGTATTGACCAGCGATACCGGTCCGCCAAAGCGCCGGCAGAACAAGGTGCGGCTGTGGCCATCGGAAATGCCGAGATTATAGCTGCCTTCGGCGCGGGTGAGGGGACGGGAAACCGGGCTCGGTTTTTCGCCTGCCACGGTCCAGACATGCTCACCAAACGCCACTTCGTGGTCAGCCGGTGCCCAGGCGCGGTCATGGCGTTCGCGCAGGGAGCATTGCAGGGCATATTCGCCCGGCTGCTGCGTGACAGGCACGGACAGACGCAGATAGGTTTGTTCCTGGGCCGCAAGCGCAATATCGGCCCGCCCTTCGGCCACCGCGACACCATCCTTCAGCAGGTGATAGGACAGATAGAAAGCGTCGAGGTTCAAGAACAGGTTGTCATTGATCACTTTGACGCCGTGCGCGTCCGGGATCAGCCGGACAGGCTGGTAAAGCGCCTTGATTTCCTGGACTTTCGGGGTCAATTGCCGGTCAGCGGTGATAATGCCGTCGCAGCAGAAGCTGTAATCGGTCGGCCTGTCGCCAAAATCACCGCCAAACAGCAGGCCTTCGCTGCCATCCGGGCGGGTGCCGTAGAGAGCCTGTTCGATATATTCCCAGATAAAGCCGCCCTGGCACTGATCATAACGATAGGTGAGGTCGGTATAGAGATGCATGCCGCCGCAGGAATTGCCCATCGCATGGGTATATTCGCAGGATACAAAAGGCTTGGATGGGTTGCTGCGCAGATAGTCCTCGATGTCCTGCGGGCGCGCATACATCCGGCTTTCCATGTCGCTGGAGCGCGCATCGAAGCGGCGGTCGTGGAACACGCCTTCGTAATGGACGAGGCGCGAGGGATCGCGGTCCCTAAACCAATCGGCCATATCGGCAATCACGCTGCCGCCATAGCTCTCATTGCCGCAGGACCAGATCAGCACGCAAGGATGGTTCTTGTCGCGTTCCAGCATATTGGCGGCACGGTCGAGCACGGCGGGTCGCCATTCGTCGCGGTCGCCGGGCAGGACTTTGTCCGGGTCCAGGGTCTCAACCGACCATGTGCCGTGAGTTTCAAGATTGGCCTCGTCGATGACATAGAGGCCGTGTTGGTCGCAGAGCGCATAGAACTCGCTGCGGTTTGGGTAATGGCTGCTGCGTACCGCATTGATATTGTTGCGCTTGAAGAACAGCACGTCCCAGAGCATGTCCTCAACCGTCAGGGCGCGTCCCCGGCGTGGATGGAAATCATGCCTGTTGATGCCACGGAAAACGATGCGCTGGCCATTGAGACGCATCACCCCATCGCGCATTTCAAACCGGCGGAAGCCGACCGGCTGCGGCACGGCCTCGACCGTCGCGCCCTTGCTGTCCTTCAGGACCAGCAGCAGGCGATAGAGATGCGGCGCCTCAGCGCTCCACAGCTGCGGGGCGGTGACGGGCAGGGCAATATCCATTTCGGCTGCGGCATCGAAGGACGTTGTTAGGACGGTTTCACCCTTGGGATCGTAGAGCGTCACGGCAAGACTGCCAGCGCTCTCTTCCGCCAAGTCGAGGGCCAGCCGCAAGCGCAGGGAGCCACTGTTGAAATCATCGGCAAGATCTGTGGTGACGAACAGATCGCGGATATGCAATTTCGGCCAGGCCTCCAACCGGACAGGACGCATGATGCCCGACAGACGCCAGAAATCCTGATCCTCAAGCCAGGCACCGGAAGACCGATGATAGACCTCAACGGCCAGCAGGTTATCGCCGTCAATCAGCGCCTCGGTAATATCGAAGCGTGAGGGCGTGAAACTGTCTTCGGCATAGCCGATAAAACGGCCATTCAGCCAGACATAGAAGGCGGTCTCGACACCGTCGAAAGTGAGGATGATCCGCTGTCCGGCAAGGGCGGGGTCAAGCTGGAAAGTCCTCGCATAGTAGCCGACCCGGTTGGCCTCGGCGGCTTGCCCAAGCGCCAGCGCCTCATGGCCGTCCCAGGGATATTGGGTGTTGACATATTGCGGGCGGCCATGGCCCTGCAATTGCATGGCACCGGGTACGGTAATGTCGCCGAAGCCGCTGCGGTCGAAATCGTGATGGTGGAAACCTTCCGGGCGCTCAGCGGCTGATATGGCGGAGAGGAACTTCCAGGTGCCATCAAGGCTCTGGCGAAGCGGCGAGGCAGAACCCGCCTTGGCGGAGGCTTCATCGGGATAGACGATATGGTCGGAATGGGCAGACAGGCGGCCGACGGCAAAGACCTTGGGATCGGAAAGCCAATCAAGATGTGCTGTAGCAGGCAGAGTATTGGTCGTCACATGTCCCTCCCGGACGTCTATTATAACTCATAATACCAGTGTCTCTTATCATATTACAAGCGAAACCGGAATCGGATAGTGGCAAAATATTCAACATCTATAAAGTGTTATCGATTTTTTTGCGCGCAAAAGAAGCTTGAAAGACAAGAAAAGTCTTGAACACGGGGAACTCGATCGCGGCGATAAAAAATCCTATGCTGGTGCAGGTTGCATTTTCCTCCGGCAATTTGCGGTGGCATTGATCGAGCTCTTGTTCTCGCGTATCAACGGGGTGAGGACGAATTGTGGCAAGGCGAGATAATTCGTCATGGGGACGAACTATTTGCGTCCGTGACCCGGTCGTGCGATACGTGCCATCAATATTTCAACATGCCTGTTGTCGATAGGATGAGGTGATTGCGGATGAATCTGTGGACAAGCACGCCACCCATGTTGCGTCAGATCTCCGTTCGCGCCGCTATGGACATCCTTCTGCACCAAGGCCCGACCTCGCGGGCGGATCTGGCAAAAAAGACCGGGTTGTCGAAACAGACCATGTCCGAGGTCATCCGCACACTTGAAACGGCGGGCTGGGTTCGGGTCAAGGGAATCGTGTCCGGCAAGGTCGGGCGCAGTGCCGTGACCTATGAAGTCGCACCGGATGCAGGTTTTGTCATCGGTATGGATATCGGTGCAACGACCATTCGGGTGGCGATTGCCGATATTGCCGGAACGATTGTCCATGAAGTCGAAAAGCCGGCCGGAGAGCATGGTGGGGAGGCCCTTCTGGCGCATGTTAGCGGCATTGTCGAAGCGTCGCTTAAAAAGGCGAGGGTTTCCCGCAGCAAGGTTCTGTTGGCCGCTGTGGCCATGCCTGGCGTCATCGATCCTGAAACCGGTCGGCTTTCGCTTGCGCCGAACCTGTCAGAAATTGGCAGTCTCGATGTGATCAAGGCCTTGCAGGGCATTTTCCGCTGCGATGTCATCATCGAAAACGATGTCAATGCGGCGGTGATTGGCGAAAGCTGGAAAGGCAGCGGCATCGGTCTCGATTCGGTTGCGTTCGTGTCGCTGGGAACCGGTATTGGCCTTGGCGTCCTCTTCAACGGCAAGTTGATGCGCGGGGCTAAAGGAGCGGCAGGCGAAATCGGCTATCTGCCGTTCGGAGCCGATCCCTACAACTCGGAAAGTCTGGAGCGCGGCGCGCTCGAATGCGCAATCGGCGCTCGTGGCATTCTGGAGCGCTACGGCAGTCCCGCAGACGATGGGATGACCGTTCGTGATATTCTCGAAGCGGCTGAAAAGGGCGACGCAAAGGCGCTGGCAACCGTGCGGGAAACCGCCCGGCTGGCGGCTTTGCTGGTGGTTTCGGTTCATGCCATGCTCGATCCGGGCAAGATCATTCTTGGCGGCAATGTCGGTCGCAATCCGTTGATGGTGCGCATGGTCAAGGAGGCGCTGGCAACCTCGACTCGCAGCAGCATTTCGCTTGAAGCGAGCACGCTTTCATCGCGCGCCACGCTGGTTGGCGCGGTGGCCATCGCGCTCAACCAGCTTCACAATGCGCTGTTTTCCCCCCAGGATCTTCCAAGCGAAATGCGCCTGCCTGCCTGAAAAACTGCGTTCCACATCAGTCCGGCTTGAGTTCATCGCGGACCTGGCAATGGGCGACAACGGCAAACAGTCCGGTGCCGCCGATGATATTGCCGATCAGGGTCGGTAGGATAAAGCCGCCAACAGCGCCCCAGACGCTTGTTTCGCCCGCCAGCATCAGCAGCCAGGCCTCCCCGGACCCGGCGACGACATGACTGAACCCGCCGAGTGCAACCGTATAGGTGATCATCACGATAACCCAGAACTCATTGCCTTTGGCATTGGGGAGAATCCACGCGATAGAGGCAATCAGAAAGCCTGCCGGAGCGGCAAGCAGCAATGTCGTTGCAAAATCATGCCCGAGGATCGCTCTGGAAATATCCAGGATCGCCTCCCGCTGTTCCGCGCCGATGATCAGCTGGTTCTCCATCAGCACCGCTATGAAAAATGTTCCGAGCAGATTGGCCGCGAGCACAGTCACCCATAAACGAAGAAGCCGGTAAAAGTTGCGACGTGTCGGGTGGGCGGCGATAGGAAGCACGGCGGTGACGGTCGTTTCGGTAAACAGTTGCAGATTGCCCAGAATGACGATCACGAAGCCGACCGTATAGCCAAGGGAAACGATCAGCTCCCGCCACTGCGTGTCGGGAAGCCGCACTTGTAGAAAGGCTTCCGCCAGCAGCGATGCACAGATAGCCACACCGGCAGCGAATCCAGAAAAAAGCAGAGACTGAAGCGGGCGGCTCAGTTCCTCGTCGCCTTGCAGGCGAACGACTTCATGGACCACCTTGGCCGACCCGGACCCTCGTTCGCCGATATCCTGCTTGTCTTCCTCCGACATGGCGTTGGACGGCTGCGCCTCCTGGGCGGCTTCCTGTTCGGCGATATCAGGCATTCTTGTCTTTCCGGGGTAAAACTGGCGAGCGTGCTCTCTGATCATCCCTGATTGAATAGGGGTGGACGCTCGCACGGCAGGCTAAACTATCGAGAACCCATTCGGTTCCAGCAGCAGCTATGTCGCCGCCTTTCCGTGCTGATCAGGCCACCTTGCATCCGTCGATAAACACGGCAGAGATATTGGCACGCGATGCAGTAAAGACGATTTTCTGGAGCAGGGTCTCAGTCATTTCATCACTCTCGTAGAACCGCAACGTGCCTTGGGCGGCCTGCGGATCAATAACGATGGCATCGAAGCGATAACCCGGGGCAAATTGGCCGATAGGCAGATCCAATGCCTTGCCGCCGCCAGCGGTGGCGATGTGGAAGGCGTGGCGAAAATCTATGCGGGCCTTGGCACCGCTTGCGCGCTTTTCCGGCGTAAGGCCCGGATCGACGCCGGTTTCCAACATGCGGGAGACGAGAATGGCGGCGCGCATATTGTCCAGAAGCGAGGCGCTCGGTCCGCCGGAAATATCGCTGCCCAGCCCGACATGCAGGCCCTTTTCTAGGGCGGCGCGCAGGGGAAAGACCGCACCAGCGAAATAGGCGTTGGAGAGCGGGCAATGCGCAACCGCCGCCTGTCGCAGCTTGATCAGGTCCATATCATCAGCAGTCAGCAGGTTGGCATGGGCAAGCATGCTGCGGCGGGTGAGAAGGCCGAAGCGATCAAGGCTCATCGCATCCGTCATGCCGTGACGCGACAACACATAGGCGTGTTCCCAATCGCTTTCCGAGCAATGGGTCTGCACATGGCAGCCGCACTCCCGCGCCATCGCACCCAAGCCTTCCAGCGTCGCATCCGTGCAGGCCGGAATGAACCGTGGCGTCACCACCGGCCAGACGCGGGAGGCCGTGTTGTCGGGATGGGCCCTGACATAGTCGATCAGCGCTTGTGTCCCCTGCAAAGCCGCATCCGGTGAGGCGTCGCGGTAATAGTCCGGGCATTGCTCGGCATTGTCCATGGCGACCTTGCCGATCAGGGCGCGCTGACCTTTTTCAAGGCAGGTATCGACGAGAATGCGGGTCGCATCCTGATGAATGGTGGCGAAATACAGCGCCGTCGTCGTCCCATTGGCCAGCAGATCATCAACCAGCAGGCCATAGACTCGCTTTGCATAGGCTAAGTCCGCATAGCGGGCTTCCAGCGGGAAGGTATGGGCATGCAGCCAGGTTTCGAGCGGCACATCCAGCGCTGTGCCAAGCTGCGGATATTGCGGCGCATGCACATGGCAATCCACCAGGCCCGGCAGGAGCAGGCAACCCGCTGGTAGGCGTGATAGCCGCCCGTGGCGGTCGGCTTCGGCTTTCGCCAATGCATATCCGTCATCGCCGGGACGCTGCACGGAGAGGATCATGCCCTCCGCATCAATAGCGATCAGGCAATCAGTCAGCACATCGATTTCGCCGGCGACCGGGGCGTGGAAGCCATTGGCGATCAGCACCCTGTTCCTGAAATCGCTCATGGCTGGTGCGCGGTATTGGTCATGCAACGGCCTTCAGCGATGTGCCATAGGTCACGCCCTTTTCCTTCAGCCAGCGGCGATAGGCGATGGAGGTGGCGTCAGCCCGGGTGGGGATTTCCGAGCGTGGCTCCATCGGCAGCAGAACCGGGCGCTGGTTTTCAAGGATGATCCGGTCTTGCAGGAAAATCAGCTGCTGGAACTGGATTAGCGAGGCGGTGGTCGATTGATCGTCGATCAGATACATGATCGGATGGGCGCGGCAGCGATCCGGGTCCAGGGGTTGGACGAACAGGCAGATCACATCCCATCGGCTGTCGGAATTCGGGCAGGTCTTGTAGAGCAGCGTCGTGAACGGCGTCATCACCCGGTAGATATAGTGGGTCATCAACCCGTCCGTGGCGGAAAGGGCGGCCTGTGGCTGGAAGAATTGGCAATTGGTCGCCCAGACCTCATCGACGTCGCGGCGGATTTCCACATTATAATGCGCGACTTCCGTATGCGGCTCCGAGCCGAGAATATCGGTATGGACGAAGGGAAAATGCGCCATGTCGAGAAAGTTTTCGACAATCCGCAGGCCCGATGCCTTCACGGTGACCGCACCGCAGGGCACGATGCGGCGATCCGGCTCATCGGCTTCCTCAATGGGGAAAATCTCCTTGTCGGGTGTGCCGAGCGTCGTCCAGATATAGCCGTAGCGCCGTCTGATCGGCAGGTTGTTTTCCTGCGCCTTCACGGTCACGTCACCGTTCTGGGTGCGGGTTACGACGATGTCGATGCCCAGCAGCCGGTTTGCGGATGTGCCATAGGGAATGAGCGTTTCGGTATCGATCGGATACCATTGATCGAGGCTTGTTTTGTCGATTGCCATCATTGGGTTTCTCCCTGCATCCTTGGTCAACGAAGGCTGCGGTAATAGGGCAGGCCAAGGGCGGCGGGTGCCGCCATCAACCGGCGCATGCGCTGCCAGGCGATCACAGGCACGATAATGAAGGCGATGGTTCCGGCATAGGGAAGCATGGATAGAAAAGCCGGAGCAATCGGCCAGCCGCGCGCCTGTCCGACAAAGCCGAGTGCGGTGATAAAGCCGAACAGCAGGCCGGATAGAGCGGCTGGAATGGGCCGGTATCCGGCAAAGATCACCAGCGCCACCGCAATCCAGCCGCGCCCGGCCACCACGCCATCCGACCAGGACGGCACGAAAGCCAGAACCAGATAGGCGCCTGCACCCGAGGCAAGCGCCGCGCCTGCGCAGACATAGCCAAAACGGATGCGGTGGACCGGAATGCCCGCCGCATCGGCCGCCGCCGGATTTTCGCCAACGGCGCGCATGTTGAGCCCGTGGCGGGTGCGAAACATCAGAAAGGACAGGCCAAGCGGCAGGATGATGTAGATCAGGTAAACGAGAATATTCTGGCTGAAAAAGGCCGGTCCGAGGATGGGGATCTCCGAGAGGATCGGCATCTTGACGCCGTGGAATGTCGCGGGGACCGGCATGCCGGAATAGGATTTACCAATCGTCTGGGCAAGGCCGGTGCCGATCAAGGTCAATGCCAGCCCGCAAAGCACCTGATTGGCCCTGATCGTCACGGTCGCTACCGCAAACACCACGCCGAACAAGGTACCGACGGCAAGCGCCGCCAAAAAGCCGAGAATGGGCGATGGAAAGGCGGTGACGGTGGCAACAGCGGTAATCGCCCCCATGGCGATCAGCCCTTCAACACCGAGATTGACGACGCCGACCCGCTCGGCCAGCACTTCGCCCATGGCCGCCAGGGCCAAGACGCCGCCAGCCAGGAAGGCGGTGGTCAGAAGTCCGGTCAACAGTTCCATCGCGGGTCCTTTCAGGTCTTGTCGCGGACGATGCGGTAATGGGAAATCTCGTCGCCGATGGCCGTCAGGAAGAGGATGAGGCCGGTGATTGCCAGTACGGTCGAGGTTGTCAGTCCCTGCGTTTGCAGAATGATGCCCGAATTGAGAATGAAGGCCATCAGCGCGCCCGCAAGGATAACCCCGATACACGAACCCCGCGCCAACACGGCGACCATGATACCGAGATAGCCGTAATTGTTGGAAATGCCGCCTTGAAGACGATGCACCGTTCCAGTGACTTCCAGCATGCCCGCCAGACCGGCGATGGCCCCCGATAGCAGCATGACGGTGATCAGATGGCGGCGGGCGGCGATGCCCGCATAGTTTCCGGCGTGCGGATTGGAGCCGATCAACCGCACCTCATAGCCCCAGCGAGTAAAGGCCAGCAGCGCCGCCATGGCCAGCGCGAGAAGCACGGCAATCGGCAGGCCCCAATGCACGAGGCCCCAGAATTCCGGCATTTCGGCCTTTATGCGGGGCGTGGCGGAATTGGCGACGCCGCCCCGTTCGCGCCAGGCATCTGTGGAGACATAATAGACCATCAGGATGGCGACGAAATTGAGCAGCAGCGTGGTGATCAGCTCGTTGACATTGGCATAGGCACGGGCAAGGGCCGGAATGAGGATCCAGATGCTTCCGCCAACCGCTCCGGCGAAAAACATCGCCACCAGGCTCCAGCCTTCCGGCAGCGGCACAAAAAGACCAACGGCGCTGGCGGCGAAGGCACCTGCGTAAAACTGCCCCTCCGCCCCGATATTCCAGGCACCGATCTGTTGCGCGACCGTGACGGAAAGGCCGGTCAGGATCAGCGGGATGACCAGAAGGCCAAGATCCTCCAGACCGAAACTGGAGCCGAGCGAGGACGAAACCACCTGAATGCCAAGGTTAACAGGGCTTTTGCCCGCGATAGCCAGAATGACGCCTGCGATCAGCAGCGCCAGGGCGATAGCCGCCACGCGTGCGCCAAGGGCTGCGGTTGGTGTCGCTGAAGGGAAGCGTTGCAGGCGAAGACTAGCCATGCTGCGCGCCTCCCGCCAACTGACCCGGCTGAAGCTGTCGCCCGCCCATCATCAGGCCGATCTGCTCGATATCGGTGCTGTCATTATCGACGATGCCCATGATCCGCCCCTCATAGAGCACGGCGATGCGGTCGGAGAGGTTCAGCAATTCTTCAAGCTCCTCCGAGATCAGCAGGATACCGGCGCCTGCATTGCGCAGGTCAACGATATAGCGCAGCATGGTATTGATCGCCCCGACATCCAGCCCCCGGCTCGGATAGGCGGCGACCAGGATTTTCGTGGCGATCCGCATTTCACGCCGCGCCACCAGCCTTTGCTGGTTGCCACCGGACAGATTGCGGATCGGCATGGCGAAATCCGGGATGGTGACCTCTGCTACGCTGGCGATGCTGCGGGCCAGCGCCTTGGCGGCGGAGGGACGAAACAGCCCGCCAACAGTGACCGGCGGTTTGCCATATTCACGCATCACGGCATTGACGGTGATCGACAGCCCGGGTGCCAAGCCGCTTTGTAGCCGGTCTTCCGGGATATGGCCGATGCCGCGCCGCACAAAATCGGCGGCATTCGCGTGGCCAACCGCTTCGCCGTCGATTTCGATGCTGCCGGAGGCGATGGGTCGCGTGCCGGTCAGGACCTGCGACAGTTCACGCTGACCATTGCCTGCTACCCCGGCAATCCCGAGGATTTCGCCTGCACGCAGATCAAGGGAGATATCGTGCAAGGCTTGCCGTCCGCTATCGTCCAGCGCCGTCACTGTGCTGACCCGCATGACAGGAGCAGACGATAGCGCGGCGGCACCTTGCGGACGGCCCCGCATATCGGCCAGCACGATATCACGTCCGACCATCAGCCGTGCCAGCTTGGCCGGGCTGCAATCGGCGGAAAGCTCGGTGCCGACCTTTTGCCCGCCGCGCAGGATCGTCACCCGGTCGGAAATTTCCAGTACTTCATCGAGCTTATGGGAGATGAAGATCACCGCATTGCCGGTGGAGACGAAATCGCGCAAGGCCTTGAACAGTTCACGCGCCTCAAGCGGCGTCAGCACGGCAGTCGGCTCATCGAGGATCAGCACGCGGGCCTTGCGGGCCAGTACCCGCAGGATCTCCACCCGCTGCTGTTCACCGGTCGAAAGCTCTGTTATCCGCGCCGAAGGCTTGACCTGAAGGTTGAACCTGGCCGCAAGCTCTGCCGTGCGCTCCTCCAGAACTAGGGCCGAGGCACGGCGTGGTGTCTCACTCCAGCCGAGATGAATGTTTTCCGCCACGGTGAAGGCATTCACCAGCTTGAAATGCTGATGGATCATGCCAATGCCTGCGGCAATCGCCTGTTGCGGTCCGGTAAATTGCCTTGCATAGCCATCGATGATGATCTCGCCCGCATCCGGCTGGTAAATGCCGGTCAGGATATTCATCAGCGTCGATTTGCCCGCACCGTTTTCCCCCAGCAGCGCGTGGATTTCACCGGGCATGACCTCAAGATCGACATCGCGATTGGCGATGACGCCGGGGAAATATTTGGCAATGCCTTTTAACTGGACGAGAGGGGCTGCCCCCGTCGGCACTGCAAATTTCGCAGGATGTTCATTCATTCTCGGCACACCGGCATGAGAGACTGCGAAGGGCCGGGCATCATCGCCCGGCCTCTATATTTGGTTGGCTGCTTTAAAGCCCCGTGACGCCTTCCACGGACCAATCCCAGTTATAAAGCTCGAGTTCGGTCATCTTCTGGCCCTTGGCCACCCGCACGGCGCCCTTGGCATCCTTCAATTCGCCGACAAACGGCGACCAGCCGCCGAGGATTTTCGTGCGTATATCGTCTGCCGCCTTGCCGACTTCGGCGGGAACCTTGGCGCCCCAGGTATCGCGGTCAACGCCAGCGCCCATCGCGAAAATGCTTTCCGAAGGCGACCATTCGCCTGCCAGCCGCTTGCGGACCTGATCGATATAGAACTCCTTGAAGTCGATAATGATCGAAGACACGTAGGAATTCGGGCCATAGCGGCGGATGTCGGTGTTCCACATCGCAGCCCAGACGCCGCGTTTTTCGGCGACCTGAAGATAGGCGGCCTCATCCATGATGCCGAACAGGAAATCGCAGCCATTGTCGATCAGAGCGGTGCCAGCCTGGGCGGCGGCCTGCGGATCGAACCAGGAATTGATGGTGATGGTCTGGCAGGTGGCATTGGGGTTGACGGTGCGCGCCCCCATCAGGAATGCATTGGTCGAGGCATAGACCGAGGCAACCGGGAAGGAGGCGACGTAACCGAGTTTGCCGGTTTTCGATAGATGTCCGGCGGCGACGCCGACCACATAGGTCGGATACCAATGGGCCATATAATACCAGCCGAGATTGTCCATCGTCACATGGCCATTGCATTCCATGAAGGCGGTGTCCTTGGCGCGGCGCACCACGTCATGCAGGAAGTCGCCGGTAGACGACGTATCGAAAATCATGTTCGCGCCTTCCGACACGAATTGCCGATAGGTGCGGGTCGCATCCGCTGAATAGGGAACGTTCTCGACCTCGAGGATCTTCTTCAGCTTGGGGAATTTTTCCTTGACGGCGAGAACACCCTGATGGTGCGACCAGGTCCAGCCTTCATCCGTCACCGGGCCGACATGGCCGAAGCCAATCACGGCGTCCTCTTCCTTTATGGCCGCCAGGGTATTGGCGGCTGAGGCAGAGCGCACCATGCCGGGAAGCGCCAGTGAGGCGCTGCCGGCTGCCGCCATGTTGAGAAAACCGCGACGGGAAAGGCTGCGCAGGTCGATCATTGGAACCCCCATATGTTTTTGTTGAACTGGTTTTGTCGAACTCTACCGGTTGGAACGCGGCGATCCGCATCCACCTGCCGTCCTTTCTGACGCAACAACCGTGCCAGATGGCGAAGTTCAACGACCGACACTTCGGTATCCATATCAGCATCGGTCTTGGTCGGACGCGGTCATCCATGCTGGGTTGTTCATCGCGCTGATGCTCAACCCCATTCCAATCGGCTTCGACCTTTTCAAATCGCTTGTGTTCCGCATAGTCGAAAAAAATCGACCAAGATGATGCGTCAAAGGCAACAGCTTGGCTGAAAAAAATGCTTGTAAGCCTGCTTCTCCTGACGTTAGACTGAATAAAAATAAGGCATGCACAAGATTTAATCTTATGCGTTTGAAACGGTCAATCGGAGACGAAATATTGCGCAGGATTGAGCCTGAGGTTGAGCCGAAAAATGATGTACCAGCAATGGTGGATCCGTGATGAGCCTGACGGTCAATCTGGTGTTCGAGGGAGATTTCAACTGCCACAGCTTCCTCAGTTTTGCCCGCCATCGCGCTGGCAGGCTCGATATCGGCATTGATGTCGAGGCTTGCAGCGAAAGCCGCGTTACGGTTTGCGTCATCGGGCAGGAGGCCTTGGTCGATATGTTTGAAATGGCCTGTAGCCTTGGCCCGACCGATTGCATCGTGCGGGATGTCCGGCGGCTTTCATGACGACAAAACGTAGAGAATACGAACAGGCAGTTTTTGAAAGGTGAAGGGGTCATGAGCATTGAAACAGCATGGGTGCCGGTGGCGCTGTCTTCATCTATCGAGCCGGGAACCTCGACTGGTGCTGTCGTTGATGGTGCGGAGATCGTCGTCTGGCGCGATGCGAAGGGGGCAGCGCATGTCTGGGAAGACCGCTGTCCGCATCGCGGTATGCGGATGAGCTTTGGCTTCGTGCGGGGCGACCATATTGCCTGTCTCTACCACGGATGGTCTTACGATACGGCGGGTCAATGCACCCATATCCCGGCCCATCCCGATCTGGATGTGCCGAAGACCATCCGGGTGACGACCTATGCCGCCGAGGAGCGCAATGGCGTGATCTGGGCAGCGCTTGCCGATCGTGCCGACGTGACCAGCATCCCGGATCTTGGCGTCGGCTTGAGTGTGCGCAGCCTTTATGCCGATTGTACCATTCAACAGGCCATGAATGTGCTGAAGGAAGCGCAACTCCCCACCAAAGAAGGAATTCTGCCTGCAAGTTTCGAGATTCTTACCGCCAACGCCTGGCGGCTTGTGGCTGGTGATCTACGTGTCGCCTTTGCAGTTCAAGTGATCTCCGCCGGAAGGCTTGCCCTCCATCTGGTGACCGATGCAGGATCGGCGGCATTGAGACCGGCGCTTGCCCGCTGGGCAGAGGCGCTACGCCTGACACTTGAGGCACCCTCCGCCTTGGCACAGGTGGCCTGATGTCTGCGATCACGCTTTACAATTACGATCTGGACGAGAACTGCTACCGGGTGCGTCTGTTGCTGTCCTGTCTTGATGTAGCCTATGAAACCCTCGCCATCGACATGGTGCCGGGCCGGGAGGAACAGACCCCGGCGATGCTGGCGCTCAATCCGCTGGGGGAGCTTCCGGTACTGAAGGATGGCGAACAGGTGATTTACGGCACGCAAGCCATTCTTGCCCACCTGGCCAGGGCCTATGATCCCTCCGGCACATGGCTGCCGCTCGATCCCGCCGTCTTTTCCGGTGTCATGCAATGGACCTTGTTTTCAGCCGCGCCGCTCGGTTGTGCTGTCACGGCCCGGCGGGTGGCGCTGTTTGGCGGACCGGGCGATGTTGAGGCGTTGAAAGCGTCATCCCGCGCCGCCTTCCGGATCATGGACGACCACATGACGCTGCGCCAATTCGATGGCTGCGAATGGTTTGTAGGGGCAGGCCCGACCATTGCCGATCTCGCCCTGTTTCCAAGCTTTGCCCTCAGCCGCGACTACGGCATCGATCACGATGAATTTCCAGCGCTTCGGCGGTGGATAAGGCGGTTTCGCACCGTTGCTGGCTTTCGCACCATGCCGGGCATACCCGATTATCACTGAGGGCTGGACGCAAGCCGGATCTTAGCCATTCTGTCCATCAGAGGAGTTTACATCGATGGCTTTAACCCGATTTTCCGTTGCCCCACTCGCGGGCATGACGCGGCGCTTGGCTGATGTGGCGTCTGGCCGTGCCGCGCCGGATCTGGTGATTACCGGTGCTCGCGTTCTCTCCACCTATTCCGAGCGTATTTTGCCGGACAGGGAAATCTGGCTCACGGGCGGACGGATCGCCGCCGTCAAACCGGCTGGCAGCTCGAAATCTTCGGGCGTGCTACGCTACGACGCGCAGGGCGGTATTCTTGCGCCGGGTCTGGTCGATCCGCATATCCATATTGAATCCAGCATGGTCACGGCCTGCGCCTATGCCGAGGCAGCCCTTCTCAACGGTACGACGACGATCTTCTGCGACAGCCACGAAATCGGCAATGTCATGGATGTGGCCGGTGTCGAGGCGATGTTGGAAGACGCCCGCCATGCGCCGCTATCGATTTTCCTCACCGTTCCCTCGACTGTACCTGCGACCTCACCGGAGCTGGAAACGGCAGGTGGGGATCTGACAGCGGAAAAGATCGCCGCCCTGTTCGACACATGGCCGGAAGCGGTGGCGCTGGGTGAGAAGATGGATTTCGTCCCCGTCACCATGGGGGATGAGCGCGCCCATGCCATTCTGGCCGCTGCGCTTTCCCGGGGTAGGCCGGTTTCGGGCCATGTCTATGGCCGTGAATTCGTCTCGGCCTATGCCGCATCCGGCGTCACGGACACGCATGAAGCTATCGACCGTGACATTGCCGATGACCTGCTGGAGGCGGGGATATGGCTGTTTCTGCGCGGCGGCCCGCCAACCACGCCTTGGCATTCGCTGCCGGAGGCGATCCGCACTGTGACCGAGCTTGGCGCTTCACATAAGCGCATCGCTGTGTGCACCGACGACCGCGATGCCGAGGATCTGCTGGCCTTTGGCCTCGACTGGGTGGTGCGCGAGGCACGGCTTGCGGGCATGAGCCGGGAGCAGGCCTGGGCCATGGGCTCGCTGCATGGCGCGACGCGGTTTGGCATGGATGGGGAGATCGGCGGGTTGGGTGGCGGTCGCCGGGCCGATCTGGTGCTACTTGATGACGACCTGCAACCGGTCAGCACTTGGTATGGCGGCGAACTGGTGGTTGACCACAAAAAGATTACCCCTGTTCTCGATGCCGCCCTTTCCAACCGCTGGCGCTATCCCAATGCCGCCTATCACACGGTAAAGCTGCCTGACGTGGTGAAGCTGACCCCGGACCTGCCAAGTAGCAAAGTCATCGCCAACACGATCCGCACCGAATTGCCGGGCATCATCCTCGGACACGAGAAAATCGAGCTGGAACCGGCCAATGACTGGGCAACGCATTTTGCCCGCCACGGCCTGTGCTTCGTGACGGTGATCGAGCGGCACGGCAAATCGCCGGGCAATGTGGCGCATGCGCTTCTTTCCAATTTCGCGCTGAAAAGCGGTGCCGTTGCCTCTTCTGTCGGTCATGACAGCCACAATATCATCATCGCCGGTACCAATGAGGCCGATATGCAGGTGGCGTTGCGCGCCATCGAATCCCATCAGGGTGGGGTCTGTGTGGTGCAGGATGGCAAGGTGACGGCCATGGTGCCGCTGCCGGTGGCGGGCCTGATGTCCGACAAGCGGGTGCATGAGGTGGCAGCTGAAGTGCAGGCGCTGAAAGTGGAGTGGGAAAAGGCTGGCTGCACTATACCCTATATGGGGTTCAACCTGATCCCGCTGTCGGTAATCCCTGAAATCCGCATTACCGACAAGGGTCTGGTGACGGTGCCGCAAATGGTGATCGTGCCACCCTTTGAGGCGGCGTGATGGATGCCTACCGGCTGGGCCTGGTTGCAACGCGCATCCATTATTTCCAGCTGGTGGCGCGGCTGGGCTCGATCCGCCAGGCCGCCCTTGCCCTCAATGTCGCACCCTCTTCCGTCAGCCGCATCCTGCGCCAATTGGAAGAGGAAATCGGCACGCCGCTGTTTGACCGGGTGCGCCAGCGCCTGAAACTGACCAGCGCCGGTGAACTGCTGCTGTATCACGCCAAGGCATCGCTGTCGGAACTCAGCCGGGCCTGTGCCGAAATCAACGATCTGCATGGCCTGCATCGAGGCACCGTCTCGGTGGCTGTGGTGGAAAGTGTGGCGCGGGGCCTGTTACCAGCGGCGCTGGAGGCATTCTGGAGCCGCCATCCGGCGATTACCGTCGATGTCAAGGTCATGGCCTCGCAGCAGGCGGCCAATGCCGTGGCCGAAGGCGAATGCGATCTTGCGGTTCTTTTCGACGTGCGCGTGCCGCGTACCGTGCGCCGCATTGCCAGCGTGTCGCTGCCAATCGGCGTTTTGGCCCTGCCGGACAGTGACATGGCCAAGCGCACGGAAATCAAGCTGTTTGATCTCGCCAATCTGCGGGTGATCCTCTCGGATGCCAGCCTGACGCTGGGCGCTTCGGTAGAGGAGGCGTTGAACCGGTCGCTGGTGGATCTCTCGCACCGCTCACGCACCAATTCCATCGGCCTGATGGTGGAATTGGCGAGGCGCAATCTCGGCCTTGTCTTGCAGACCCGGGTCGGCGTGGAGCAGGAACTGGCGGAGGGGTCGCTGGTGTTTGTGCCGCTTTCCGACAGCCGCTTGCCGAACCGCAAGCTGCTGTTGCTGTCGCGCTCCGCCAAGGAGATGTCGGATGCAGCTTCGGCGCTGGGGCGGCTGCTGGAGCAATCGGTCGAACAGCTAACCCAGGCGGCACCACATGTGCCGCGAGACTTATCGTAACATGTTGCCTTTTGCGCATCACTTACGTCGAAAAATGCCGTCTATTCGAAACACTTTCGGTTTGCGAACCTCACGCGGAAACGAGGGATCACCATGAAACCATCATCCGTCGATGCCGTTATCCGCGGCCTCAAGAAAGCCGGGGTCAGTGTCGTTTGCTATCTGCCTGACTCACTGTTCAAGGAGCTATATCCGGCGCTGGACGCCGATCCTGAGATCCGCACCATCCGTGTCACCAATGAGGGCGAGGGGGCGGCAATCTGTGGCGGTGTGTTTCTGTCCGGCAAGCGGGCGGCGCTGGTCATGGAAAATTCCGGTCTGCGGGCTTCCGTTGAACCGCTGGCGCGCATGGGGCTTGGGGCTGGTATTCCTGTCGTCATGCTGATGAGCTATCGCGGCGAACTGGGCGAAAACAACTGGTGGGCCATTCCCCATGGCATCACCATGGAGCCGGTGCTGAACGCGCTGCGCATTCCCTACCGGGTGGTGCGCGAGGAAGACGAAATCGAGCAATCGATCATCGATGCCTATCACTGGTCCTATAATGCCTACTACCACTCGGCCATCGCCCTTGGCGGGAGCATCGTCCGATGAAGCGCTATGATTGCATGAAATTGCTGGCCGCACGGCTGGAAAACGAGCTTGTCATCCTGTCGCTCGGGGCCTCCGTCGATGAATGGTATAACGCCGCCCCGCATATGCGCCAAGCCAGCCTGTTCCAGCAGCAGCTCGGCTGCGTCACGCCGCAGGCCTTCGGGCTGGCGGCAGGGCTTCCGCATCGCCGGATCATCTCGCTCGATACCGATGGCGGCATGATGTTCAACCTCGGCATTCTCGCCACCCTTGGCAACGAACAACCGAAAAACCTGTTCATCGTCGTCTGGGACAATGAGTGCTACCAGTCGATTGGCGGGCCGCCGACCCACACGGCTTTCGGGCGGGTGGATATTGCTGCCATTGCTCGCGGCGCCGGGATCGACAATGCCTTTACCGCCCGCACGCTGGAAGAGTTCGAGGCTCATTGCGAGGCGGGACTGAAGGCGGATGTTCCCTATGTGGTGGTTGCCAAGGTGGCAGGCACCGTGCAGCCGGACATCAAGCGCAAGCATTCGGATGGGCGCGAGGACAAATATATCTTCGTGCGCCATGTCGAGGCCTCAGAAGGCATCGTCATCATGGGGCCGAGCGAGCACAATTGAGGCCGATGTCCCCATGTCCAATACGATGACTGAAGCACGCTCCCTCTTGCCACAGCGTCCGCTGCAAAAAGCCTATGATTATATCGTCGTCGGCGCTGGTTCCGGTGGCTTGCCGGTGGTGCGTCGCCTGATTGATGGCACGGAGGCGACCGTGCTGCTGATTGAGGCTGGCGAGCCGGGGATCGGCAGGGCCGAGATTGACGATCCCCGCCAATGGGTGCCGCTGGGGCGCGGACGCTGGGACTGGGGCTATGATTATGCGCCCACCTCTCGCGTCAACGGCCATACGATTGGTATTCCGCGTGGCAAAGTGCTCGGCGGCTCCTCGGCGATCAACGCGATGATGTGGTATCGTGGCCATCCCAATGACTATGACGCCTGGCAGGCCGCTGGCTGCGAGGGCTGGTGCTTTGAGGATGTGCTGCCATTCTTCAAGAAGGCCGAGGATTGGGAAGGGGGCGAAAGCCGCTGGCGTGGTGCTGGTGGTCCCCTGAAGATCACGACCAGCAAGACACTCCATCCGGTGGCCCGGGCGATGATGGAGGGTGCTGCCGATCTCGGCATTCCCGTGATTGACGATCCGAACGGGCCAAGCAATGAGGGTGCCTGCCCCTCGAATTTCAATATTGTCGATGGCAAGCGCTGGAGTTCGGCTGAGGGTTATTTCTATCCGATCCTCGATCATCCGCGCCTGACTGTGCTGACAGGCTCGCAAGCTATCGGCCTGATGGTCGAAAAGGGTCGCTGCACGGGTATTCGCCATCTGGTGGAAGGCAAGACAGTTGAGACGCTTGCCCAAAGCCAGGTGGTGTTGGCGGCGGGTGCTTTCGATACGCCGCGCCTGTTGATGTTGTCGGGCATTGGTGATCCCGATGAGTTGCAACGGCTTGGCATTCCGCTCAATCATGCCCTTCCCGGCGTCGGACGCAATCTTCAGGATCACCCGCTGGTGCAGGCCGTGGTCTGCCGGTCGAAAATGCCGCTGGGTGATGTGCTCGACAATGGCGGCGGCACGATGATGAACTGGAAATCATCTGCCCATCTTGGTCAACCGGATGTGCATGCCTTTCCGGTGCAGGGCAATAGCGCGACGCCTGCGCTGCGCGCTCTTTACGACATGTCCGGCCCGGTGTTTTCGATGGGGGCGGGCTTGATGCGCTCGAAAAGCATCGGCTACCTGCGTCTGCTGTCTGCCGATCCTTTTGGCCCGCTGGAGATTCAGCCGAATTATTTCGCAGACCCCGCCGATCTGGATGCGACGCTTCTGGCCGTCGAGACGGTGATGGCGCTGGCGCAGACACCGGCTTTCGCTGCGCTGTTTGATGGGTTTGCCGCGCCAGACACAAAACTGTCGAGGGACGGCCTTCGGGATTTCATCCGCAATGGCTGTTCCACTTTCTTTCATCCCGTCGGTACGGCCAAGATGGGCAGTGATGAGATGGCGGTGGTGGATAGCCGGTTGCGGGTGCATGGCCTTGCCGGGCTGACGATTGCCGATGCCTCGGTCATTCCCATTATTCCCACCTGCAACACCCATGCGCCGGTGACGATGATTGGTGAGCGTGCCGCCGCCTTCCTGATGCAGGCGGCGTGAAATTTGCATGCCCTGAAGGGCAGAAGGAAGACCCTGGAGATGAACATGACTTCGAGCGCAATGATCGTCACCGCCGACACTCTGTTGACCATGGATGCGAAAAACAGCGTCATCCCTGATGGCGCGGTCGCTATCGAAGAGGGTCGTATCCTGGCGGTCGGTTCGCTGGAGACAGTGAAGGCCAGCCATCCGGCTCTGGCGGTCAAGAGGATCGACAATGCCCTGCTGATGCCGGGGCTTATCAACGCCCATGCCCATTCCGGCTTCCTGCGCGGCACGGCGGAACATCTGCCGGTCTGGGACTGGCTGACCATCCATATCAACCCGATGCACCGCGTGCTTCTGCCGCATGAAGCCGAGGCGGCGTCCTTTCTGTGCTACGCCGAATCCGCGCTGTCTGGCACGACGACTGTTGTCGATATGTGGCGCTATATGGATGGCAGCGCCCGGGCGGCACAGTCCATCGGCACGCGCCTTGTTGCCGTACCCTATGTTGGTGAGCATCCCGATTACAATTATTTCGAAACGCTCGACAACAATGAGGGGATGATTGAGACCTGGCACCGCAAGGCGGGGGGCCGCATCAATGTCTGGGTCGGGCTGGAGCATCTGTTTTATGCCGATGCGGCTGGCCAGCAGCGGGCTATCGCCATGGCCAAACAGTATAACACCGGCTTTCACACCCATTGTTCGGAAGCGGAAGTCGAAGTTGGCGGTTTTATCGACACCTATGGCAAGCGCCCCATGCATGTTCTGGAGGATCTCGGCTTCTTCGAGACGCCGCGCACCATGCTGGCCCATGCCGTCTGGCTGGATGAGGCGGAAATCGAGCTGATTGCCAGATATAATGTCTCGGTCGCCCATAATCCGGTGTCGAACATGAAGCTTGCTTCCGGCATCGCACCGATTGCCGATATGCTGGCGGCGGGCATTCCGGTCGGTCTTGGCACGGATGGCGAAAAGGAAAACAACAATTTCGACATGTTCGAGGAGATGAAGACCGCCTCCCTGCTCGGCAAATTGCGCCACCGCGATGCCGCCGCCATG
This sequence comes from Gillisella vitis, assembly GCF_021559775.1. Taxonomy (GTDB): domain Bacteria; phylum Pseudomonadota; class Alphaproteobacteria; order Rhizobiales; family Rhizobiaceae; genus Allorhizobium; species Allorhizobium ampelinum. The sequence goes on from NZ_CP056048.1 coordinate 431,452, forward strand.
GATAGCTGGCAATGTCTGCGCATGGCGACCATCCTCGGCGCGAGAGCTATCGGTCTTGAGGATGAAATCGGCTCTATCGAAGTTGGAAAGCGCGCCGATATCATTGCGGTGCGCACCGATACGCCGCGTATGACGCCACTGTTTGCCGACGGTCCCTATTTCAATGTGCAGCACAATCTCGTCCACGCGGTGCGCGGCGGCGATGTCGCCATGACCATGGTGGATGGTCAGGTGATCGTGGAAGATGGCGTGCTGAAAACCGGCGACGTCAAGGCGATCATTGCCGATATCCATGGCATGGCACCTTCGCATTTTGCCCGCCGCGCCGCATGGCTTGCCGAAAACGGCGGCGGCACCAAGCAATGGATCAGCGAAGCGGAGGGTGTCAAATGAAGACGACCGACCGGGTCGCGCTCAACGATTGGTATGCGATCGCCACTGCCGGTGATGTCACGACCCAGCCAGTGCAAACAAGGCTGCTGGGCCAGGAGATCGAATATCGGCTGGACGCGACTGGTGCGCCGCTGGTGCGTGAGACAGGCCTGGACGGTTGCTATGGACCGGGCTTGCCCTTCCAGGTCAAATACGGCTGCCTGTTTACTACGCTTGGCACGCCGGGGAAGGACATTGTCGATATCGCCGAGGCGCAAGAGGCGGATCGCCGGTTTGTGCTGTGCGGCTGGGTGACGATGCGGGCATCGGGCCTGCGTGTTGTCGAGAATTTTCTCGATATGGCGCATTTTCCCTTCGTGCATACCGATATTCTCGGCTCAGAACCGCATACCGAAGTGCCGCACTATCTGTCGGAAATCCGCCGCGATGTGGATGAGGTCTGGGCGACCAATTGCACCTTCTTCCAGCCGCGCATTGCCGCGACCGAAAGCGATGGCGATTTCGTGCAGCTGACCTACCGGGTGCCATCGCCCTTCGTGGTGATGCTCTACCGCGTCTGCCCCACATCGCCGAACCGGCTCGATGCGATTGCTCTGTTCATCCAGCCGATGGAAGACGGGCTCTGCCGCGCCCAGCCGGTCATGTATCTGGTCGATACCGTCTCGCCGCACACGGCACTCCTCAATTTCGAGCAGGTGATTTTCCTTCAGGACCGGATCATTGTCGAAAACCAGCGTCCCTTGTTGCTGCCGCTTGAGCCACGGGCTGAAATCCCGACAAGGGCCGATTCCTCCTCCATTGCCTATCGCCGCTGGCTGAAGGAAAAAGGCCTCCGCTTCGGCACGACCGCAGGAGCAGCCTGATGGAGGTGCTGGCCCCGGAGACGCTGGAACTGGCCATCGCGGAGGCGCAGCAGCCGGGCGCGCGCATCGTCGCCGGAGCAACGGCGTTGCAACTGGAATGGGCGAAGGGTCTGGCGAAGCCGGACCGGATGATCAGTCTTGCAGAGCTATCCCCGGCACTGTCGGGCATTGCGCAGGTCGGTGGGCATATCCGTATTGGTGCAATGACACGCCTTGCCGATCTCCTGGCCTCGCACGAGATTGCTGCCGCCCTGCCATTGTTGCATTCTGCCGTAAAACTGGTGGCCAGTCCTGGGGTGCGCACTCTGGCGACCCTTGGCGGCAATATCGCCGGGCGCACCGGCTGCCTCTTGCCAGCCCTCCTCGTACTCGACGCTGTCCTGGAATTTGCCGCTCTGCCTGACTGTCTCACGGTTTCCGTAGCGGACTGGCTGGCGGCCCCGGCGCAGCAGGGCGCAATCCTCACGGCCATCCTGATTGCGCCGCAAGGGGCCGGGGAGCGCTTCGTTTTTCGCAAGATCGGCTTAAGAGCGGCCTTCAGTCCGAGCGTCATCAATGTCGCTGGCCGGCTTCGGGCGGGGCAGAGCCGTGTCGATGCGGCGCGGTTTGCTGTCGGCGGCGGCATCGTGCCGCCCGCCCGCCTTTATGATGCCGAAGCGCTTGCAACTGGGGCTGCCTGGGACGGGATCGATTGGGCCGGGGTTCATCACGCCTTGATGGAGACAATCCAGGCCCCGGGCGATGGATTTCGCTCCGGTGCCTATCGGCGCTTGATTGCCGCGAATATGCTGTGTTTCGGGCTTGGTGGATTTCTGCCGGGTCGTGCGCCATCCGCTCCCGTCGCACAGCCCATTGCCTTTGCCCGCCCGCCCGAGGGTGAACTGGCGCTCGACCGCCTGCGGATGCCAGATCGCTGGCATATTCGTCCGGATGTGGAGCAGAAGATCCGGGGCGAACTGGCCTATCTGACCGATTATCGGAAGGAGGGCATGCTGGTCGGCCGCATCTTGCGGGCCGGAATTGCCCATGCGCGGATCCTGTCCATCGAGACGGCGGCAGCAGAAGCACTGCCGGGTGTGGTGGCCGTCGTCACCCATCGTGATGTGCCGGGGCTGAATGCTTTTGGCATCGTGGTGCAGGACCAGCCAGCGCTCTGTTTCGACAAGGTGCGCCATCGTGGCGATCCGGTCGCAGCGGTGGCTGCAATTGATGAAGAGACGGCGCAAAAGGCGCTGGCGCTGATCGACGTCCGCTACGCGCCGCTGCCTGTCGTGGATGATATGGAAGCGGCGCTCGAGCCGCAGGCGATGCGAGTGCATGAAAACGGCAATCTTCAGCGGGAAATTCTCTTTACCCGTGGCGATAGTATCCAAGGCTTTGCCAAGGCGGCCCATATCGTCGAAGAAACCTATATCACGCCCCGCCAGATGCATGGCTTCATGGAGACCGAGGGTGGCTATGCTTTCGTCGGGCCGGATGGCAAGCTAAACATGTGTGCTGGAGGCCAGCATGGCGGACGTGACCGGCTGCAATTGTCGCGTATCCTTGGCTTGGACGAAGACGATATCAGGGTGGTGACGTCGCCGACCGGCGGTGCTTTTGGCGGCAAGGATGAGCTTTCCATCCAGCCAGTGCTGGCGCTTCTGGCGCTGAAGGCAAGGCGGCCTGTCAGGCTACATTTGTCGCGGGCGGAGTCCATGCTTGCCGGTCAAAAGCGCCACCCGATGAAGATCCGCATGAAAACTGCCTGCGACGCGCAAGGTGTTTTGCTGGCCCAGCAGGTCGATCTGGTGGCGGATGCGGGGGCTTACGCTTCGCTTGGCCCGAGCGTTCTGGAAACGGCGCTGGAACATGCCATCGGCCCTTATGTGGTGGGCAATATCACCACGCGGGGCCGTCTCGCCTATACCAATAACGGACTTTGCGGCGCTTTTCGCGGTTTCGGCGCCAACCAGATGACATTTGCGGTGGAGTGCCAGATGGACAGGCTGGCAGCTCTTTGCGGCCTTTCGCCTCTGGAGATCCGCAGGCGCAATCTGCGACAGCCAGGCTCTCCCGGCTATTTAGGGCAGGTCGTGTCGACCAGCGAACGACTGGAAGAAATGCTGGCGGCCGCCACGGCCTCCGTGCTTTGGCGCAAACCGCAGGGGATTGGTGCTGATCAGGAGTGGATAATCGGCACCGGCATGGCGCTGAATTATCAGGGCAATGGTCTTGGATCGGTCATTCCCGATCCAGCGGCGGGGAGGCTTGCGCTGACGAAGCAGGGTTTGATCGAAGGTGCATTCGGGTTGGACGAAATGGGGCAGGGGCTTTTACCGGCGATCTGCGCGGCCATTTCTGCCGAACTCGGTTGCGCGCGCCAAGATGTGCTTCCGCTGATTGGCGATACATTGCTGGCTCCGGATTCAGGCTCCACCACCGCCTCGCGTGGCAGCCACGTCGTCTGGGCCTCGGTGCGGCTGGCCGCTCCTGAATTTCGCCAGGCAATGTGCCGTGCGGCGGCAGGGATGCTTGGCTGCGACGCTGAACAGCTCGTCCTAGTGCCCGGTGGTTTTGCGGAGCCGGGTAGCCATAGTGGCGCAATTTTACTGTCCTATGCGGATCTGGCCGCCGCCTTGCCGGAGAAGGATTTGCCAAGCGTGACAGTGACGTTTGATTTTCCAAAGACCGATTATACGGATGCCAATGCCCGCTATATCTTTGCCTTCGGCGCGTCGCTGGCGCGTGTTGCGGTCAGCCGGGTTACGGGTGAGGTGCGGGTGCTTGATCTTCACCAGCATTCTGCCGCCGGACCGATCATCGATCTTGCCGCCTATCTCGGTCAATTGGAGGGCGGAGCGGTGCAAGGGCTTGGTTTCACCCTGACGGAGGATTGCCCGATGCAGGAGGCCGCCTATCTGACCGGCAATTTCGACACTTATATGCTGCCCGGCATTCAGGATGCCCCGCTCGGTCTGCATGTCTTTGCACTTGAGGATCTCGACCCCGGCGACGCGCATGGTCCGCGCGGGGTCGGCGAACTCGGTATTGGTGCAGTCACACCGGCAATTGCCAATGCTATTGCGGCTGCTACCGGCTATTGGCCACCGGTCATGCCCGTCGTGCCGGAAACGCTTCTCGCACATCTCTCGGTGACGGCATGAACCTGGGCTTCACACTGAATGGCGAGAGGGTCACTGTGGAATGCCAGCCGGAGACGCGGCTCACCGAAATTTTGCGTGACAAGCTGCACCTGACCGCCACCAAGCTTGCCTGCGCCATTGGTCGTTGCGGTGCCTGTAGCGTACTGTTGGATGGCAGGCTTGCCAATGCCTGTCTGCTGATGGCTTGGCAGATCGACGGCACAGACATCCTGACGGCGGAAGGGCTGGCCTCCCATCCACTGGGACAGGCGGTGCGCGCAGGGCTGGCGGAGGAAAACGCGTTTCAATGCGGTTATTGCGCGCCGGGCTTTTCACTGGCGCTGGTGGCCTTGTTTACGGACAACCCGCAGGCCGGGGAAAAGGACATTCGCGCCGGTCTGGAGGGCAACCTTTGTCGCTGCACCGGCTATCATTCGATCATACGAGGGGCGTTGAACGCCGCTTGCCGCATTCGCGCCGCACACACCATTTTCGGAGACTGACATGACCCTGGCACTCGACCCTATCGGCCCGAAAAACGAGGGTACCAAAGCCTTTCTGGCTCGCCGCCGTAAGCAGATCTTGATCGGCGGGTTCTGGCGCGATGCCGGTTCTCGGCAATGGTTTGAGACAGCCGATCCGGCTACAGGTGAGGTCTTGGCCGAGCTTGCCGAAGGAACGGCTGCCGATGTCGACGAGGCCGTGGCCAGCGCCCGTGCCGCTCTCACCTCTCAGGCATGGAAAGGGCTGACACCCTCCCAGCGCGGCAGGCTGTTGTGGAAAATCGCCGAGTTGATCGATGCCCATGCGGAGGAACTGGCGGAACTCGAAACCCTTGATCAGGGCAAAAGCTTCAAGACCAGTCGTTTTGCCGAAATTCCGGCCAGTGCCGAACAGTTTCGCTATTTTGCCGGGTTCTGCACCAAGATCCTCGGCACCACCATTCCGACTTCTATCGGCTATCAGCCGCAGGGCAAGCAGATCTTTGCCTATACCACCCGTGAGCCTGTCGGCGTGGTGGCTGCGATCACGCCCTGGAATTCGCCCCTGCTGATGGCGGCCATGAAGCTTGCGCCAGCGCTGGCTGCCGGTTGCACGGTGGTGCTGAAACCGGCGGAAGAAACCTCGCTGACGGCGCTGCGGCTGGGCGAGTTGATGCTGGAGGCCGGTCTGCCTGACGGCGTGGTCAATGTCGTCACCGGCTTTGGCGAAACGGTGGGAGCGGCGTTGTGCGCCCATCCCGATGTTGACAAGGTGGCTTTCACGGGATCGACCGAGGTCGGCAAGCTGATTGTGACTGCTGCTGCTGGAAATCTGAAAAAGCTGACGTTGGAACTGGGCGGCAAGTCGCCTGCCATCGTTCTGCCGGATGCCGACATGGCCCTGACCGTCGAGGGCATTGCGCGCGGCATCTTTAGCAATTCCGGTCAGGTCTGCGTGGCGGCCTCACGCGTCTATGCCCATCGCTCGATTTGCGAACAGGTGGTGGAAGGGCTGTCAAAGTCTGCTTCCACATTGCGTCTCGGTCATGGGCTCGATCCCGCCGTTGATCTGGGGCCGTTGGTCAATCGCCGCCAGGCCGACCGTGTGGCGGCCTATGTGGCAGAGGGGAAGGCAGAGGGCGCTGAAATCGCGGCGGGGGGCAGCCAGTCGGGAGAAACAGGCACGTTTTACACACCGACCGTGGTGACGGGCGTGCGGCCCGACATGCGGCTGATGCGCGAGGAGATTTTCGGTCCTGTCGTGGTGGTGACGCCTTTCGATGCGGTGGATGAGGCGCTCCTCTATGCCAATGACAGTCCTTATGGGCTGGCGGGCAGTGTCTGGACCCGGGATTTTTCCCAGGCCCACCGACTGGCGGCGCAGGTCAAGGCGGGGACGATCTGGATCAATTGCCATTCCTATTTTTCCCCTGAATTGCCGAAGGGTGGTCACCGCCAATCCGGCTGGGGCTATGAGAATGGCGCGCCGGGCTTGGAAAACTACCTGGAAACCAAAACCGTCTGCGCGCTGATTTAACGCTCAGAGTTTTTCTACTTTAGATATGGATGTTGATCACGGTTTCTTTCCTCCGTGTGCTCCTTTGCGCTTGCCGGACGCATTGCGATGAAGTTTAAAGTTGATCTGGAGGCGCCAGCTCAAACAGGTTTCAGGACTGATTATTCAGGCGGGAGATACAGATGAAGAAAATATATGGTGACGCAAGCGCGGCCTTGGACGGATTGTTGTTCGATGGCATGACGATTTGCGCCGGTGGTTTCGGGCTTTGCGGCATTCCCGAACGCCTGATTGATGCGATTGTCGCGTCCGGGGTCAAGGATTTGACGATTGCCTCCAACAATGCCGGCGTCGATGGGCATGGGCTTGGAAAACTTCTGCGCACCCGCCAGGTCAAAAAGATGATTTCCTCCTATGTCGGTGAAAACAAGGAATTCGAGCGGCAATTTCTGAGCGGCGAACTGGAAGTCGAATTCTGCCCGCAGGGAACGCTGGCCGAGCGCATGCGGGCTGGCGGTGCCGGTATTCCCGGCTTCTACACACGAACCGGCGTCGGCACTCAGGTGGCCGAGGGCAAGGAAACGCATATTTTCGATGGCGAAGTCTATCTGCTGGAACGCGGTATCCGGGCCGATCTGTCGATCATCAAGGGATGGCGCGCCGATGAGGCCGGCAATCTGATGTTCCGCAAGACGGCCCGCAATTTCAATGCGCCTGCGGCCACATCCGGCAAGATCTGCGTCGCGGAGGTCGAGGAGATCGTACCGGTCGGAAGTCTCGACCCCGATGCCATCCATCTTCCCGGCATTTATGTGCGTCGGATGATCAATGGTTCACCTTATGACAAGAAGATTGAATTCCGCACCGTTACAGTAAGAGGAGCAGCCTGATGTCCTGGAGCAGAGATGAGATGGCGGCACGCGCCGCAAAAGAGCTCAAGGACGGCTTCTATGTCAATCTTGGCATCGGCATTCCGACGCTTGTGGCAAATCACATTCCGCCTGGGGTTGAAGTGACGCTGCAATCTGAAAACGGAATGCTGGGGATCGGGCCGTTTCCCTTTGAGGGTGAAGAGGATGCTGATCTGATCAATGCCGGCAAGCAGACGATCAGCGAATTGCCGTCATCCAGCTATTTTTCGTCCGCCGACAGTTTTGCAATGATCCGTGGCGGCCACATCGACCTTACGGTGCTGGGCGCGATGGAGGTCTCGGCCAATGGCGATATTGCCAATTGGATGGTCCCCGGCAAGATGGTCAAGGGCATGGGCGGTGCGATGGATCTCGTGGCCGGTGTCAAGAAGGTCATCGTTGTCATGGAGCATTGCTCCAAGGCAGGCGAGTCCAAGTTCATTCCCGAATGCACGCTGCCGCTGACCGGGCTGAATGTGGTGGACATGATCATCACCGATCTCTGCGTATTCGTGCGGTCTGATCGCGCTGGCACGTTCCGGCTGGTGGAACTGGCGCCTGAGGTTACCGTGGCCGATGTCCAGGCCAAGACCACAGCTGCTTTCGAGATTGCCGAAGGCCTTTAAACGCAGGCTTCAAGCTAGTCATGCCAAAGCCCCTACAGCGTCTGATCAGACGCTGTAGGGGCTTTTTATTGGGCATTCGTGACCTCTGAAGAGATTGCTCATAAAATTGGTCCTACCAATTTTTGATGAATTGGTGAAAAAATCGTGATATTTGAGCATTAATCCGAATATTGCTTAATTCGTAGAGTTTTGGTACGACCAATAAAACAAAAAGGTTCTACCAATGTCGCTGACCGGGCGCATCGAAGCCATGATTGCTGAGCGCAAGCTCAGTCCGGGAGATCGTCTGCCGCCGGAGCGCAGCCTGGCGGCGGAGCTTGACGTCTCACGGTCGCGGCTTCGGGAGGCAATCCAGCAGTTGATCAGCCGTGGGATCGTCGTCAGCCGTCGGGGTGGGGGCACTTTCGTCGCCATTGAGGACGCCGCTCGATCGCTGGAACGGGCGCTGGAGCCGCTTTTGCCGATGGTTCAGGGCGAGGCGGGGTATTGGCGCGATGTGATGGAAATTCGAAAATCGCTCGATACGGATGCTGCCTATTACGCGGCCTTGCGGGCCACGGATCTGGACAAAGAGCGGATGACAGTGGCCTTTGCAGCGATGAGTGCTGCGGAAGGCGGCAATCCGCAGAGCCAGGCGCGCGCCGATGCGGCTTTTCACATGGCAATTGCCGAGGCCTCGCATAATGTCGTTCTGCGCCAGATTGTCGCCGGACTGTCCGAGCTTTTACAGCAGAGCATCGCGCAAAGCCTGATGCAGTTCTATCGCCAGCCGGACCTTGGGCCAGCGTTAGAGCGCCAGCATGGCCTGATTCTGGACACCATCCTGGCCGGTCGACCGGATGAGGCCCGCAAGGCAGCGGCAGATCACCTTGCCTTCGTGGAGGAAAACCTTCGTGTCATCGAGGACAACCGCGCGCGGGAGCAGCGAGCCTCAGAGGCTTTGCAAAGACCCGAATTTCAAGGGGAAAACCTATCATGATCATTTCGTCCTCGACTGATTATCGCGAGGCGGCCCGCCGACGCCTGCCGCCCTTTCTGTTTCATTACATCGATGGCGGCGCCTATAGCGAGCACACGATGCGTCGCAATATTGATGATCTTGCCGATCTGGCTCTGCGTCAGCGGGTGCTGAAAAGCGTGGGTACAGTTGATATTTCTACGAGGCTTTTCGATGAAGAGCTGGCTATGCCGGTCGTTCTCGCGCCCGTGGGATTGACAGGCATGTATGCAAGGCGCGGCGAAGTGCAGGCTGCGCGCGCAGCGGAAAAAAAAGGCATTCCACTGACGCTTTCGACGGTGTCCGTCTGCCCGATCGAGGAGGTGCAGGCGGCCATCGACCGCCCCATCTGGTTCCAGCTTTACGTGCTGCGGGACCGCGGCTTCATGAAAAATGCGCTGGAGCGGGCCTGGGCGGCAGGTATCCGCAAGCTGGTGTTCACGGTCGACATGCCCGTACCTGGCGCCCGCTATCGTGATGCCCATTCCGGCATGTCCGGCCCGAATGCTTCTCTGCGCCGCATTATCCAGGCCGTCATGCACCCCACATGGGCTATCGATGTCGGCCTGTTGGGAAAGCCGCACGATCTTGGCAATGTTTCGGCCTATCGCCAGCAAAAAACCAATCTGGCCGACTATGTTGGCTGGCTCGGCGAAAATTTCGACCCCTCGATTGGCTGGAAGGATCTCGAATGGATCCGGGATTTCTGGAAGGGACCGATGATCATCAAGGGCATTCTCGACCCGGAGGATGCGAAAGATGCCGTGCGCTTTGGGGCCGATGGCATTATCGTCTCCAACCATGGCGGACGCCAGCTGGACGGCGTCCTTTCTTCCGCCCGCGCCTTGCCAGCCATTGCCGCTGCGGTCAAAGGTGACCTGACGATTCTTGCCGATTCCGGCATTCGCTCGGGTCTTGATGTCGTGCGGATGATAGCGCAGGGAGCCGATGGCGTGTTGATCGGACGCGCTTTCGTCTATGCATTGGCCGCCGCCGGGCAGGCAGGCGTGGAAAATCTGCTCGATCTCTTCGCCAAGGAAATGCGGGTTGCCATGACGCTGACCGGCGCGCGTTCTATCGCCGAAATTTCCCCCGATAGCCTGGTGCGTGGCCTCTGAAAGCCCAGAATTTGCCTTAGGAAAAGTAGAGCCGGTTTTGCGGAAGACCCGCATGCCTCTCTTTGCCGGGGCATGGATGAAGTGCCTGCGGCCAACAGCTGAGATGCCCATTGATCAATGGTGATATTGACGTTTTGGAACAGCAAATATCAGGTCTCTGTCGTCCGCACGTTTCTTTTGATGTCTTCCAATAGCTGTGCATGGTTGCGTTCCGTCAATTCCAGCAGGAATGGCGCTCATGCGCCATAGGGTGTGTATTTATCAAATTTTTTATTTTATCAATTTTCCGTATTGAATAATTATCAAAAAACGATAATTTGTAAAAACATCATCAGGGAGGATCAAATGGCATTCACAGCCGTTCAAGCAGGTGCGTACCTGCATCACGTTGCATTCGAAAGCTCCAATCCTGAGCGTCTGGCGCGGTTCTATGCCGATGCCATGGACATGAAGCTCGAAAAGGTTGGAGACGAGTGGATTTGTGAAGGGCCAAAGCGCCGCTTCATCGCCGTTGCTGGAACAGATAAGAAACTGGCTTATTCCGGACTTGCTTGCCGCAATGCCGAAGGGCTTGCGCTTCTGCGGGCCCGGGTCGATGCCGAAGGCATTGCGGTGCTGGCCAGCCCTTCGCCCTATTTTGAAGATGGTGCATTCGCGGTTCGCGATCCCGACGGACGTATGGTGTGCTTCGGTGTGGCCAAGCCAGACAAGCCGGGTGCCAAGGGTATCCAGGGGCCAACGCAGCATCTGACCTATGCATCCGAGGATGTGGCTGCATTTGTTGACTTTTACGTCGGCAAGCTGGGTTTCCAGCTGACAGACCGCGTGCTGCATGAAGATGGCCGGCTTGCCACCGCCTTCACGACCTCCAATCACGAGCATCATACCATCGCCTGCTTCTATACGCCGGGCCGCGTTGGCGTCGATCACCATTCCTACGAGGCTGGGGAATGGAACTATATCCGTGATTGGTGCGATCATCTGGCAACTCATGATATCCAGCTCAGCTGGGGTCCAGGTCGCCATGGTCCTGGCAACAATCTCTTCATTTTCATCACGGATCCGGATGGCAATTGGATCGAGATCTCGGCTGAACTGGAAGTTATCTACGATCGTGACACGATGGATTGGCCGCAGCATCCGCGCACGCTCAATAAATGGGGCGAGGCGATTCTTCGCTCCTGATACGGTTGTCAGATCTCACTTCCAAGACCAATTCTAGGAATTAGTGACATGCAATTTTTAAGTTACACCCGGCTTGGCCGGGCAGGTTTCGGCGTTCGCGTCGACAACGGTATCGTTGATCTCACCGGCAGGCTCGCCGCCGATGTCGTCACGCTGAAGCAGGCCATCGAAGCCGGTCTGCTCGAGAGCGCTCAGGATTATATCTCCGGGCGGCGAGCAGAGTTTACTGAGGCTGATATCGCGCTTCTGCCGGTTGTGCCGGATGCCGGCAAAATCCTCTGCGTCGGTTTGAACTATGAAACCCATCGTGCGGAAACCAAGCGGCCCGACGCCAAATATCCGACGATCTTCACCCGTTTCGCTGACACTCAGATCGCTCATCGCCAGCCAATCCTGAAGCCCCGGGTATCGGATCATCTGGATTATGAAGCCGAACTCGCTGTCGTCATCGGCCGCGGCGGACGCTATATCGCCGAGGAAAATGCCCTCGATCACGTGGCTGGCTATACCTGCTATAACGATGCAACCATCCGTGATTGGCAGCGGCATACGTTCCAATTCACGCCGGGCAAGAATTTCCCGGCAACCGGCGCATTTGGACCGCAGCTCGTAACCCCCGATGAAGTTGGCGATTACACGAAGCTGAAAATCACCGGCCGTCTCAATGGTCAGGTGATGCAGGATGCGACACTGGCCGATCTGATCTTCCCCATCGCCACGCTGATTTCCTATTGCTCGCACTTCACGCCGTTGCAGCCCGGCGACGTGATCCTCACGGGCACGCCAGGTGGTGTTGGAGATCGCCGGGAGCCGCCCCTGTTCATGAAGGCGGGGGATGTTTTCGAAGTGGATATTCCCGGCGTTGGTTTGCTGGTCAACGCTGTCGGCACGGAGCCCTGAACAGCGCAGCCCTTAGCAGCACGGCCCTGGGGCGCGGGGCGGGAGGACTGCGCCACCCATCTACAGCATGGCGCCCTGGGTTCATTCGGACCCAGGGACGAAAAACACTGTATTTGTAGGGTGTTGCAGTGAAGTTTAATAGACAGAACACGATGCGGGCGCTGTAACATTCAGCGTGGAGAGGAGGGCCTGATGAACGCCGAGGAACTTGAGACCGAAGTCGAGGTCGTCATTGTCGGGGCGGGTCCAACCGGACTGACCCTGGCTAATCTTCTGGGTGGCATGGGTGTGTCGGTGGCGCTTGTCGAGCGCAACCTGACCACGGTTCAGGAGCCGCGTGCCGTGTCCATCGACGACGAGTCGATGCGAACCATGCAAGCTATCGGGTTGGAGGACGCGGTAGAGAAAATCGTGGTGCGCGGCTATGGCTCGCGTTATCTTTCGCCGGCTGGCGAGTTGTTTCTGACGGTGGAGCCGACGTCGCGCGATTACGGTTTCGACAAGCGCAATGCATTTCAACAGCCGGAATTGGAAGCGCTTTTGCGCGAGGGGCTTGCCCGTTATCCCAATGTGATCCAGTTTTTCGGCTGGGATATGCAAACATTTTCCCAGAATGCGGATTCCGTTACCGTGGAAATTGCCCATGCGGCGAAAGGAACTCGCGTCATCCGGGCCCGCTATATGGTCGCCAGTGACGGAGGACGTTCCCCGACACGTGGAAAACTCGGCGTCCATCTTGTCGGCTCCACCTTTGTGGAGCGGTGGCTGATTGTCGACCTGGTCCGGACGGAAAATCGTTTTCGTCATACGCAGGTCCATTGCGATCCTGCTCGCCCGTGCATATCGCTGCCTGGTCCGGACAATATCCGTCGTTACGAATTCATGCTGCATACCAATGAGGACGAGAAGGGCGCGACTGAGGAGGCCTTTGTCCGTGGCCTTCTGGAGCGTGTTGGACCTGACCGGGATTGTGAATTTCGCCGCGTGCGGGTCTATACATTCCATGCCCGTCTGGCTGATCGCTGGCGGGACGGCAATATCTTTCTCGCCGGTGATGCCGCGCATTTGACGCCTCCATTTGCGGGGCAGGGAATGAATAGCGGCCTGCGTGATGCGCATAATCTGGCCTGGAAACTGGCGGAAGCATTGCGTGGCGATATGCCGTCCGATTTCCTGGATAGCTACGAGATTGAGCGGCGGCCGCATGCCTGGGAAATGATTGCATTGGCGCTGCGCATGGGGCAGGTCATGATGCCGGAAAATGGCATCAAGGCCCTTTTGACCAGGGCAGCTTTTCGTATCCTTGGGCTCTATCCGCCTGTCCGTGATTATTTCGCCCAAATGCGCTACAAGCCAAAGCCACGCTTTCGCCAGGGACTTCTATGGCCCGACTCCAGACCGGAGAAGGAAACCATGGTGGGGCGCCTGGTGCCGCAGCCCGTGGTGGAAGACAGCCACCGGCACCGCGTATTGCTTGACCGCGTCTTGCCGGATGGACCTGTTGCTCTGGTCTTTGATGAGTTCCCTGACCGTGCTTTGTCCGTTGATGTCATCAGGGCTCTGGAGGCAGCGGGTGCGACCGTGGTCGGCTTGACCCCTGAATGGATGAATCCCATCGACGGCATTTTCCCGGTTCACCGGGATGTCGGGCGGCTGTTCAGCTCCGGCCCGATGAAATCCTATCTTGGCCATGTCCTCTTGCTGCGCCGTGACCGATATATAGCGGCAGCCACGCCTATCGCTGAAGCCCTGCATCTGGTGGAAAAGTTGGGGATGCTTGGTCCACGCTCGGTGATCCGGGCAGAAGTGAAGAACTCTTTGGCTGCGGCATCCTAGCGTTTATCGGAGAGCCAATCTGCAAGATACCGGCGCATCAGCCTGTTGTTGAGCGCTCGTGTGGAGAGCATGGTGTTTGCCGCAGAAGTTCGCCAATTCAGGCAATAAGAATACTGCTCTTCATATCTCCGCAGTTAGTTATAAAATATCATAAAATGATAATTAAAATTTTAAAAATGAAATTTTATTAGATTTTATGATAATAAACTTGATAAAGCGCAGGAATTGATAATAATCGTTCTTGTCGTCGTGGAGAGCCTGGGACATCGGGAAATGTCGTCAGACACGTCAGAAGAAGTTCGCGGCGACAAGAAAGACTACGCTCAAATCTGCAGGACATGCCGTGCCGCTATCAGCGCAGGGCTCGCGATCTAGCATCATCAGTTCATTGAACAATTTTGCCTTCGATCGGGTCTGTTTTCCGGATTTGTCGGTAGCGTCGTGCCTTTTGCGCTGTCGTTTTTCGAGGGCTAGCCAAAGGGGGAGGCACAATTGACGATCATTGGTGGAGGAGCACTATGATGACCGAACTGAAGTTTACACGCCGAGGTGCCCTTGGGTTGCTGGCTGCTGCGCCATTGGCTGGTTGGGCCGGGCAGGGACGAGCCGCCAGCCAGCCGATCAAGATCGGGCTGGTATTGACCATGTCGGGCCCGTTCGCATCGAGCGGGCAAATCATGGCCAATGCGGCGAAACTCTACCTGGAGACCGAGGGCAAGGCGGTGCTGGGGGATATTCCGGTCGAACTGGTCATCCGCGACGACGGCGGTGCCAATCCGGATGTGGCCAAACGACTGGTTCAAGAACTGGTGACGCGTGACAAGGTGCAATATCTTGGCGGCTTCCAGTGGACGCCCAATGCCAATGCTGTGGCTCCATTGTTGATGAAGGCCAAGATGCCCTGCGTCTTGTTCAATGCGGCGGGCGCCAATACCACCCAGCTTGCGCCCTGGTATGTGCGCACGGCCTTTACCCATTGGCAGGTGAACCAGCCGTTGGGCGAATGGGCGGCGGCCAAGCGCGGTTTCAAGCGAGCCTACCTGCTGACCACGGATTTTGCCCCTGGCCACGATGCAGAAGAAGCGTTTACGAAAGGCTTCACATCCAAAGGGGGAACCATTATCGCCTCGGTGAAAATGCCGATCCAGAGCACAAATTTCGTCCCCTTTCTGCTCGCAGCCAAGCAGGAGAAGCCGGATGTGGTCTTTGCATTCCATCCCGGCGGTGTGCAGGCCTCCGCATTCATGCGGGCCTATCAGGAAGCGGATTTGCGCGGCGCTGGCATTCAGTTGATTGGTCCGGGAGACCTGACAAGCGACGAGGAATTGCCGAATATCGGCGCAGCAGCACTCGGCGTCCTCACCGCTGGCCAATATAGCATGGCCGGTGATCGCCCCGCCAATGTCGCTTTTGTCGAGGCCTGGAAGAAGGCCTATACGTTCATGCCCGTCCGGCCCAATTATATGGCCGTTGGCGCCTATGATGGCATGCATCTGATCTGCTCGGCCATTGCTGCGACCAAGGGCGCTTCCGATGCCGCCGGTGCCATGGCCGCTATGAAGACCTTCAAGGCTGAGCAAAGCCCGCGTGGGCCAATTTCGATTGACCCCGAGACGCGCGACATTGTGCAGAATATCTACATCCGTGAAGTGCGCGAGAAGAACGGCGAGCTTGCCAATGTGGAACTCGAAACCATTCCAGCCGTCAAAGACCCCTGGAAGGTTGAGCATCCTCTCTGATCTCTGGTCGCTCAGAACGTCCGGATAGCGTTTGTCTGGGGAAGTGGAACCCGTTTTCCCGAAAAGACAAACGAAAACAATGGAGACGAGAGTCTGTGTGGTTCGATTTGAACCTGACGGACTCTCGGAGTCATCCCGCAATATTGCCGGATGACAGGGAGGAGGCTTGTCATGACACTGGTGGAAGTTGCGTTCCAGTCGCTTGCCTATGCAAGCGTGCTTTACCTCATATCCGTCGGCCTGTCGGTAACCCTCGGTCTGATGGGTTTCGTCAATCTGGCGCACGGCGTTTTCGCCATGGCCGGTGGCTATATAGCGGCCACCGCGATCAGCGCCTGGGGCCTGCCCTGGCCGCTCATGGTGATCTGCGCGCCCCTTGCTGTTGCGCTTCTGGCGGCGGTGGCGGAAAAGCTGCTCTATGCACGACTTTACGGTCGGTCTGAGCTAGATCAGGTTCTCTTCTGCATCGGATTGATCTTCATCGTCGGTGCGCTGGCGCGGTTGTTTTTCGGGCCGCTGATGCGCCCCGTCGTCATTCCCGAGTTTTTGGCGCAAAATCTGACGGTGGGGCCTTTCTCATTCTATCTCTACAAGCTGGTTGTGATCGGTATCGGTATCCTGACTGCCGCATTCATTCTGTTTGTGCTTGAACGCAGCCGGATCGGCGCCATCATCCGGGCCTCCGTTGAAAACCGGGGTATGGCAGAATCGATCGGCATTCGCACCAAACATGTGTTCATGGCGACCTTCGCCTTTGGGGGCGCGCTCGCGGCCCTGGGCGGTATGCTGGGAGCTGATGTCTTCGGGCTCAATCCGTCCTATGCCTTTGATATCCTCGTTTATGTTCAAATCGTCGTGGCTGTGGCGGGGCTTGGCACGTTGCGAGGCTCTTTCGTTGCAGCCCTTCTGGTTGGCACCGTCCAAACCGTTTCGGCCTATTATGTGCCGGCTTTTGGCACCGTCATGTTGTTTCTCCTCGTCTTCATCCTGCTGCTGGTCAGGCCGCGCGGGCTGTTTGGAAGGGTATGAAGATTGAAAATGTCAGATCGCTCCACTCTTGTCGCTCCACCATCGACGTTTACCGGCTTCCTGCGCCGCAAGCATGGTTTTAATCCGGCTGATGGCCTGATCGTCCTTGCGTTGGCGCTGGTGCCGCTGCTTGGCGATGATTATTACGCGCTCGGTTCGCAAATCCTGATCACCGTTATCTTCGCCGTGTCCCTCGATCTCCTGGTCGGCTATGCCGGGATTGTCACGCTGGGCCACGCCGCCTTTTTCGGGGTTGGTGCCTATGCCACCGGCATTGCCTCAAAATACGGCTGGGGCGAGCCATTGAGCGGCCTGTTGATCGGTGCCATGGCAGCCGGGCTGGTAGGCGCGGTGGTTGGAGCCATTGTTCTACGCACGGCACGCTTCACATTGCTGATGCTGACGCTTTGCACGGTGTTTCTGTTTGGCGAGATCGCCAACAAGGCGACCTGGCTGACCGGAGGCGTCGATGGCTTGGTTGGCATGGAGACCTGGCCGGTTTTCGGCCTTTACGAATTCGATCTGCTCGGTCAGGTCGGTTATTGGTTCTCGGCCCTGGTCTTTCTGCTTGTCTGGCTTGGGGTGCGCCGACTGGTCCATTCGCCTTTCGGACAATCGATCATGGCGATCCGCGACAATCCCGGTCGCGCCGCTGCCATCGGCATCGCGGTCCGGCCACGCACCTTGCTGATCTTCGTCATTTCCTGCTTGCTGGCCGGGCTTGCCGGTGCTCTGCAAGCCGAGGTCAATCAGTTCGTTGGCCTGAAGGATATGAGTTTCGAACTGTCGGCAACTATTCTTGTCATGTTGGCGCTTGGTGGCTCAGGGCGGCTTTACGGCGCGATTATTGGACCTGCTGTCTATCTCGTTGCCCAGGACATCTTGTCGAAAGACAATCCTGTCATGTGGCAGCTCTGGCTGGGGATTATCCTCGTGGTGCTCGTTCTGTTCGCACCAGGGGGCATTACGCGGATTTTGGCTCAACTGCGCGGAAGGATCGGTCGATGAGCGCTTTGCAGCTTGAAAACCTTACCTTGCAATTCGGTGGACTGGTGGTCACCAATAATGTGTCGCTCGTGCTTGAGAAGGGCGCACGCCACGCATTGATCGGGCCAAACGGTGCTGGCAAGACGACGCTGATCAATCTCATTACTGGCAGACTGACCCCACGCAAGGGGGCGATATTTCTCGATGGTATCGACCTCAAGGGCATGGCGCAGCACAAGCGCGTTGGGCTGGGATTGGTTCGCAACTTCCAGGTCACCAATCTGTTTACGTCATTCACAGCCCTTGAAAATATCGCGCTTGCGATTGGCGAACGTGAAGGCTTTGGGTTTTCGATGGCAGGGCATCATGGCTTCCCGGCAAAAGTGGTCGCGGAAGCAGAAGAGATTGCCAGCCGTATGCGCCTTGCCAATGTCCCGCACGTTCCGGTGCGCGATCTGGCCTATGGCCAGCAGCGCCTCGTGGAACTGGCGGTCGCCATGGCCCTGCGCCCGAAAGTGCTGCTGCTGGATGAGCCTGCTGCTGGACTGCCTGCGGCGGATCATGAGGTGATCCTCACTATTCTCGATGAATTGCCAGCCGATGTTGCCGTCTTGCTGATCGAGCACGATATGCCGCTGGTTTTCCGCTTCGCACGGGAGATCACGGTCTTGGCCGAGGGAACCATCATCGCGCGTGGCACGCCAGAGGAAATTCGCCATGACGCCAATGTCCGTGCCGCTTATCTGGGGAACCGTTCATGACCGCAGACCTGCTCGAAATCCGAAACGTCGTCAGCGGTTACGGCCCGACCCGCATTATCAATGGCATTGACCTGACCCTGCCCATGGGCGGCGGGCTGGCGCTGCTTGGGCGCAATGGCGCTGGCAAAACTACACTGCTCTGCACCATTGCCGGGCGCTTGCCGCTCAAGGAAGGCAGCATTCGCTTCAACTCTGCGGAAATCGGCGGGTTTTCTCCAAGCCAACGCTGCCGGCTTGGCATAGGCTTCGTGCCGCAGGAGCGGCAGATTTTTGCCACCTTGAGCGTCGAGGAAAACCTGCGCATTGCCGATCTTCGCCGGGGATGGACGATGGAGCGGGTCTACGACCTTTTCCCCCGTCTTGCCGAACGGCGGAAAAATGGTGGCAATCAGCTTTCTGGCGGAGAGCAGCAGATGTTGGCGATAGGCCGTGCGTTGATGAGCCAGCCGACCTGCCTCCTGCTGGATGAACCTTTTGAGGGCTTAGCGCCGGTTATTGTCGATATGCTGCTTGAAGCGCTGATCAAGCTTCGCAAGGAAAGCGAAATGTCGATGATCATCGTTGAGCAACATGCCAAACTGGCGCTTGAAATCGCCGAACAGGGCATGGTTATCGAACGCGGCCAAGTCCGCGTCAGCGGTTCGCGTGAAAGCTTGCTCCAGGATTGGACCGAGATCGAAGATATGCTGGCCGTGACGCATTAGAGCATCGTGCTGATTCTGATTTTCTTCACGATGCTCTAGCCAGCGATGACGGCAGTCATTGTTATCTGGGAACGCCATCCGGGCGCAGTTGCCGTCTTTGTGCTGCTATACGGAACGGGGCGTTCATCGCACCATAACCACCATAGGCGCCGCGCCTCTCGACGATTTCGAAGAAAAAGCCCTCACCGAAGGTGCGGCTATAGATCTGGAAATACTCGCCATTATCGTCGCGGTCATAAAGGATGCTGGCCGAACGTAGTGCATCGGCAAAATCCGGTTCCAGACCGAAGCGGGCTTCCAGATCGTCATAATAGTTGCGCGAGATGGTCAGCGCCTGGAAACCGCAGGCTGAGAGTGCCTGCGCCGTCGCGAAGATATCGTCAGTCGCCAGGGCGATATGCTGGATGCTGGTGCCGAAGCCTTCTTCGAGAAACTTTCCGGCGACGGTTTTCCGGTTATCCGCGCCGTTCAAGGTCACCCTGAAACGAGGATCTGGTTTGCTTTCGATCGCCTGGCTGCGCACCAGGCCGCCTGGATCGACCACATCGACCATGGGTGTGCGCCGCGTGGCGAAGATCGAGCCGTAAAACAGCAGGCATGTCAGCATCTCGTCATAGCGGGTTGTCTGGGCGAGATGGTCGATACGGGTCAGGCCGGTGTTGGCCGGAGCCTTGTCAGCGTCGACGTCTTTGAATTCCTGTTTCCAGATGCCGGACAGGGCAGGCGTGTCATCAAGGAAATAAATGACGCCATTGCTCACCCCTTGAATGGCGGGCACGGGTACTTCGCCGGGTTTTCGGGGCTCGGAAAAGCTCGTTGCCCCAAGCGCCGTGGCGCGCTTCAAGGCGTCCTCGGCGTGCCCCACCTTCATGCCGAAGGCGTAGGCACTTGTGCCGTGGATTGCGTAGGACGCGCCGGCAAAACTGTTGTTTGTTGTATCGGTATTGATGAGAATGCGGATGTCGCCCTGGGTGTAGAGGTCAAGATCCCTGTTGCGATGGGTCGCAGTTTTCGAAAAGCCGAGCGTCGCTAAAAATGCCGCCAGATCCTGCTTTTCCTCGACAGACGTCGCAAATTCCACGAATTCGACGCCCTGGGTTTCGACAGGCGCTGGCATGGCCGGGGCGCTGAGCCGGATATCGGGTTCGAGGCGTTGGACTTGGTCCATCAGGTACACCAGCGAGCGGTGGCCGTCCTCGGCAATGGCTCGCGGTGAGCCTCCCCGGAACTGGTCGTTGAAAATCTCCAGGGATAGCGGCCCGGTATAGCCTGTGGCGGCCACAGCGCGCATGAAATCGACCACCGGCAGATCGCCTTCGCAGGGCATGTTGCGGAAATGGCGGCTCCAGTAGAGCAGATCCATGTCAAACAGCGGCGCATCCGCCAGTTGGACGATGAAGATCTTGTCGCCGGGAATGGAACGGATCGAGTTTGGATCGATCTTGCGCGACAGGGTGTGAAAACTATCAAGGATCAGGCCGACATTGGCATGGTTGGCCCGGCGGACCACTTCCCAGGCATCCCTGTGATCGTTGACGTGACGGCCCCAGGCGAGCGCCTCGTAGCCAACGCGGACTCCATGCTTTGCGGCGCGTTCGCCCAGTTCCTGGAAATCGGCGGCGGCCCGGTCGATGCCGCCCAGCGAGATGGGAGAGACATTTGAGCAGATCAGCATCAGGTCGGTGCCAAGCTCATCCATGATCTCGAATTTGCGCTCGGCCCGCTCAAAAGCGCGGGCGCGGTGCAGTTCCGGCATGCCTTCGAAATCGCGGAAGGGCTGGAACAGGGTGATGTCGAGACCATGGTCGGCGACCATTTTCGCCACATCCCGGGGGGAGGCGTCATAGGTCAGGAAGTCGTTCTCGAAAATTTCGACACCGCTGAAGCCTGCCTTGGCAATGGCTGCCAGCTTTTCCGGAAATTCCCCACTGATCGATACGGTTGCAATCGATGTCCGCATGGTTACTGTCCCGGGGTGTGAATGGGTGCTCGTCCGGTCGCTTTTGTCTGGGCTTGCCATATTGCTTCCTTTCCGGCTTTATGTACTGCTTGGTTAAGAAGTAGAGCCTGGCGCTGCGGCCTGGCGGCGGATGGATGATGAAACGGGACGCAACCACGCGAGACAGTACAGAGGCTCGCCCAGTCAAAGGGGAGTCTGGCAAACGGGACCCGGCCAAACGGGACCCCGAAGGCGTGCGCCGCGATATTCTGTCGGTGGCGATGGAAGAGTTTTCGCAAAACGGCCTGTCTGGCGCACGCATTGACGAGATTGCCGCCAGAACCCGCACGTCCAAGCGGATGATCTATTATTATTTCGGCGACAAGGAAGGGCTTTACCAGCGGGTTCTGGAGGAAGCCTATGGCAAGGTGCGCGGCGGAGAAATGGACCTGGAGCTGGAAGGGCTCGATCCTATCGCCGCCCTCGACAAGCTCTGTCGCTTCACCTTCGACCATCACCGCCGCAACCCTGCCTTCATCCGCATGGTGATCATCGAGAATATTCATCACGGTCGCCATATGCAATTGTCCGAGACCATCAGGGGTCTTAACCAACCGGCTATCGAGGCCCTGCACGGCGTTTTGCTTCGCGGGCAGGAGCAGGGACTGTTCCGGCAGGGCATCGACCCGCTTGAATTGCACTGGCAGATCAGCGCGCTGTCGTTTTTCAATGTGTCGAACGCGGCCAGTTTCTCCGTGATTTTCGGTAATGCGCTGTTTACGGCAGACGGCCAGGAGACCCTGTCGCGTCACGTGGCCGACATGGTCCTGCGCTATGTGCTGCGTGCCGAGCATATCAGCCCGATCGAGCAACGCGGCCGATAAGATGGCGCAATGCCATTTCATAGCCCTCGATGCCCAGTCCCGCGATGACGCCCTCCGCCCGCGTTGAAACGTAGGAGTGATGCCGGAACACCTCCCGCTTGTGAATGTTGGAAATATGCACTTCGATGACCGGCGCCTCAAAAGTGTTGAGGGCGTCGAGGATCGCAACCGACGTATGGGTGAAGGCGCCGGGATTGATGACGATTCCAGCCGCCTTGCCGCGCGCCTCGTGGACCCAGTCGATGATCTCATATTCCCGGTTGCTTTGCGCGAAAAAGATCGAATGTCCTGCCGTTTCGGCAACCGCCCGGCAATTGTCCTCGACATCGACAAGGGTTTCGTGACCGTAAATTTCAGGCTGACGTTGGCCGAGAAGGTTGAGGTTTGGACCGTTCAGGATGAAAAACAGGCTCATGCGGCTGCCTCCGAAACACAAAGTTCAGTGAAATGGGCGCTCATACGCTCGGCATCCGGCTCGTAGCCGCAGAACAGACGGAAAGCGCCGACTGCCTGAAACACGGCCATCCCGCCGCCGGGCAGTGTTTGGCAGGCCTTGTCGCGCGCTGTTGCGATCAGTTCGGTGACGAGGGGCATATAGACGATGTCGGCAACCCAATGGCGCGGCTCGATCAGATCCGCGGCGACCGGCAGTCCCGGATGAGCCGGCATGCCGACCGGGGTGGCATGAATAAGGCCATCGGCCTCGGCTAAGGACTGGCTTGGATCGGTGACAGCATGGGCGCGTCCTTCACTGAAGCGTGCATTGAGCGCCGCTGCCAGTCCTTCGGCTCTTGTACGGTCCTGGTCGAAAATGTCCAACTGTTCGATCCCCAATTTCAGCGCGGCATGGGCAACGGCCACCCCCGCACCGCCTGCGCCGATCAGCAATGCCCGCTTCAATCGTACATCCGGCAGGCCGCGTCGGAAGCTTTCGTAGAAGCCTGACCAGTCAGTATTATGGCCGATCCGCTTGCCATTCCTGAAGACCACCGTATTCACTGCACCCAGCATACGGGCATCTTCCGAGAGATCATCAAGAAAGGGGATGACTGCCTGCTTGAACGGGTGAGTGATATTGGTGCCAGCAAATCCGCGTGTCTGGCACTCGTCCAGCAGGTCAGGCAGCGCGCTTTCCGGCAGGTTGCGCACATGAATGTCGATCAATTCGTAGCGATAATCCAGCCCATGGGCCGCCCCTTCGCGCATATGCATGGCAGGGGATTTGGAGAGCTGGATATCGGTACCAATCAGGCCGACGTGAAGAATGGGTTTTTCTGTCATGATTGCGTCCACTTGGGCGGTCTGGTGAAAGCTCTTACCTGCCTGTTACGTTATCTCTGCGGCAGTCCCGCTCAGTGATGGGCGAGAATTTCGCCCAGGAAGGTGCGGGTGCGCTGATGCTGCGGATTGCGGAAGAATTCTTCCGGTGGTCCTTCCTCAATGATCTGCGCGGAGGCCATGAACACGACACGATCTGCAACCTGACGGGCAAAGCCCATTTCATGGGTGACGCAGATCATCGTCATACCGTCGCGGGCAAGACCGATCATCGTATCCAGCACTTCCTTGACCATTTCCGGGTCAAGAGCCGAGGTGGGCTCATCGAACAACATCGCCTTCGGTTCCATGCAAAGTGCGCGCGCAATAGCGACGCGTTGCTGCTGACCACCGGAAAGCTGGGCGGGATATTTGTCCGCCTGGTCCAGAATGTGAACACGATCCAGATATTTGCGGGCGACCTCTTCGGCCTGTGGCTTCTGAAGCCCCTTCACCCGCATTGGGGCAAGGGTGCAGTTTTCCAGGATCGTCATGTGCGGAAACAGGTTGAAGCTCTGGAATACCATGCCAACCTCGCGGCGTACTGCGTCGATGGTGCGGCTCGCGCTGGTGAGCGTGGTGCCTTCGACGGTGATCTTGCCTTCCTGGATTTCCTCCAGATGGTTTATGCAGCGGATCAATGTCGATTTTCCGGAACCGGATGGCCCGCAAAGGACGATTTTTTCGCCTTTGCGGACTGTCAGGTTGATGTCTTTCAGCGCGTGGTAGGCTCCATACCACTTTCCAACGCCTTCAAGTGCGATCAGTGGAACCTGTGCGGTGGATTGTTGCATGGAAGCCTCTCCATTACTTCGCGGTGAACGGGATGTCCGGAAGCGAATCCGGGAACGCCGGAACATCGCGCTTCATCCACTTGGCGTAGATCTTTGCCAGTTGGCCATCGGCCTTGATCTTGTCGATGAAACTGTTGATGCTTTCGTTCCAGTCCTTCTCGCCCGGACGCATTCCGGCGCCGTTATAGAGCGTGACAAGGTCGAATTTCGTTTCATACTTGCCCGCAGCGGCAGCGTTCAGCCGATCGCCATAGAACTGGTTGCCACCGACGGCTTCGACCTGACCTGAAATCAGAGCCTGGATGTTTGCTGCGTCATCATCGAAACGCAGGATGCTTGCCTTGGTGCCTGCGCCAGCGGTGATGGCGGTATCCATGGCGCTGGATTTCGGCACGCCGACGGAAACGCCGGTCAGATCGTCATAGCTGCCGATCTTCTTGTCCTTCGGTCCGTAGACCGACAAGACGTTGCCGGCATAGGGCTTGGAGAACTGGATGGTCTTGGCGCGGTCGGCGGTCATGCCCATGGTGGCAAACAGGATATCGACCTTGCCGGTCATTAGGGCTGGAATGCGGTTGGCCACGGCCAGCGGTACGAATTCGGCCTTGACGCCGAGATAGTCCGCATAAGCCTTGCCGATATCGGCATCCAGGCCGTCCTGCACGCCGCTGGAATTGACAAAGCCCCAAGGCGAATTGTCGCCCTGAATGCCGATCACCACTTTGCCTTTGGCCTTGGCCTGTTCCAGCGTCCCGGCGAAGGCCGTGGCGGGGGCGACGAGCGGCATGGCCGCCGCTGCCGCGATCAGGGCGAGCGCTGTGCGGCGCTTGATTGTCATTGTCATGGATTTCATCATTTGCTCCTCCTTACAAAGCTGATGAGAGTGGTGCTTGGCACCAAACCTGATGTCGTCTTTTGTTGTGCTTTCCTTGTTTTCGTTTTTGTATTGAGGAAAGCCGGTTTCTACACGTCGTCTGGCAAACGTTACCGGGCGGCGGCTTGCAGCCGTTTCTCTTTTCTGGCGCCCCAGAGAGAGAGCGGCCAGCAAATCAGGAAATAGATGATGCCGACGATGGCAAAGACCGTCAGCGGACGGAATGTCTGGTTGGAGACGATCTGCCCCGCCCGCGACAGTTCCACGAAGCCGACAATGGCGGCGAGCGAGGTCCCTTTGATCAATTGTACCAGAAACCCGATGGTGGCGGGCAGGGAGACTTTGAAAGCCTGCGGCAGCACCACGTCCTTCATGATCGATCCGTAATGCAGGCCGAGCGCCTTGGCGGCTTCCGTTTGCCCCTTGGGAACCGCCTGAATGCCGCCGCGCCAGATGTCGCCCAGGAAGGCGCTGGCATGCAGCGTGAAGGCAATGGCGACGGCGATCCAGGCATCCACGTCGAGGCCAAGCAACGCAACACCGTAATAGACGACGAAGAGCTGCATCAGCAGCGGCGTGCCTTGGAAGACAGCGATATAGCCAGCGGTCGCCTTGCGCAGGGTTGCGCTCTCGGCCACCCGGGCCAAAGCGACGCAAAGGCCAAAGAATCCGCCGCCGACAAAGCCGATGGCGGTCAACGCCAGCGTCCATTTCAAACCTTGCAGTAGGAAGAACAGTTCATTGGGTCCGATAGAAGCCATCGTCTTCGCCTCACTTTACCGGGTAACTGAAGAAAATGCGGGAAATGAGCGCAAAAGCCCCCATCATCAGCGAGGAAATCACCAGGTAAAGCAGGGTGATCGAGAAATAGACTTCGAAGGACCGGAACGTATCCGCCTCGATTTTCTGGGCAACGGACGTTAATTCGTAAGCTGCAATTGACGTACAGACCGAGGTCGTCAGCGTCAGCATGACGAACTGGCTGGTGAGCGATGGGTAGACAGCCCGCAAAGCTGGCTTGAGAATGATGTGGCGCAGGATTTGTGCCCGGTGCAGGCCGAGCGCAAGACCCGCCTCCACCTGCCCCTTGCCAATGGAGTCCACGCCGCCGCGAATGATCTCAATGGCATAGGCGCCGCCATTCAGGCCGAGAGCGACAATTGCCGTGACGGTCGGGTTGAGCCGAACACCGATTTGCGGAAGAGCGAAGAAAATGAAGAAGATCTGGACAAGGAAGGGCGTATTGCGGATCAACTCAACAAATCCGATCGTGGCACTTCTCAGGAGGCGGGAAGGTGACCGGCGCGCAACAACGCCGAAAATGCCGATGATGGTTGCGATGGACATGCCGGCGATGGCAAGACCAATGGTTGCCAGGCATGCCAGGATCAATTCCGGCAATCGCTCGATCACAACCGAAAAGTCGAGAGTGTAACCCATTTTCCCTCCCAGGCATTGTCTAAGCCTTGACTGACAAGGCTTTAAAGCTCCCCATGCAAGCCGAAAGGCAGGCACGTTCCCTTTATTTTCCGCGGGTCGTGGCGCTCTCTCCTCGCGCCCAACCTCCGTCGTTAATATGTTTGTACCAGTTAGTTCATACTTAGGCAATATGATTTGCGAAAGATCAATTGATGTGGATTGACGAATTTCAGGTGCTCTAGCCGAGGTAAGGAGATTGCAACATTTGATGTCTGCCTCCTCGCTTTATTCAAACTGAATTGAACGCGGGCCGACCCGGTTCTGCCAGTTCGATGCAGCGAGTGCAGATAGAATGGGGAAATGGGAGGAGAGGCGACAGATCCCATGCCTCGGACGCGCCAAATAATATAGACGCTCATCTTATACGAAGAGTCATTGAAGATGACTCTTCGTATTCCTTTTGCAACGCCTTCAAGGCGAGAATGCGTGAGCATTTTCAAGCCTTGGTATTATACGAAAGCCCGACGATGTGTTGGCATCTTCAGGCTTTTGTATGCGGAGAAATTTACGGGGCAGGCGTTTGAATTTCTGTCGGATCGCCTGCCTTTGAACGCTCGTCTCGAAAATCGAGCTGTGATCGGATAATTCTAGAATTTTGTTGCGAGATTCACCCAGAGAGTGTTGCCTTCGGTTCGGTTTTTAGCCACCACGTCATGTTGCCATGACGCGCTTATGCCCAGGCCCGGATTGAAGTTATAGGTCAATGACGGACCAATCGCCAGACCTTCGCCGCGATGGCCGTCGGAGGCGACGCCGGGTCCTTTGTCATCGGTGAATTGCTTGATGTAATATCCTGTTGCTCCGACTCTTATCTTGCCGAAATTCCAGCCGACTGCGTAATCAAGGACGAACTCATTACCGGTTTTGTAGTCGGTTGCTGTGTTTTCGGAGTTGAAGATGACCCTCGCGGCGGTCGCGAATTCAAGTCCTTGTGGGTCGGAATAATGATAGGCAACCGTTGGCTGTACGGACCAGTGATTAAGGCCCGCATTGGCAAGGGCGTTCTCGTCGTAAGCGCCGGTCGGTATGCCGATGTCTATCCCTGTGATGAATGTCTGATTCTGATCAGGGTGCCATGATAACCCAACAGTTGCGGTTGCGTCTCCCAGGTTAAAGCCAGAGTCTCTTGCAAATGTGTTGGAAATATCGAGGTGAATAAGGGGAAGGACGAGCTGTCCCCAGAGTTGGGCGTCGCCGATACGGATATCTGATACATACATGAAGCGAAGAGTTTCAACGGTGGCTTTCACCTTGAAGTCTATGGGTATTTCACGACCTTTGCCGTCATTGACTCTGTTGGCGCTAAAGTAACTTGTCTGCGAAAGAAAATAAAATCCCTCAAATGGAGGAATGGCGCCCGCGTAAAATTGTGACGCGCCCGGTGCATATTGCGTATTGCTGTTTTCTGCGGCGTTTGCCGCTGTAAAACAGCCCGTGAGGAAAAGTGCTGCCCCCAGTAACGTCCGTGTGTTTTTCATTCTTCTCTCCTCCTCTTGAGATAAATAAAAATATCGTCACAGGCGATGAATCGATCAATGTGATTATATTTTAATTCATTTCGATTTTTTCAATCCAAAATAAACGTATTTTTAAATACCGCGCATCGTTGATATGCAGTATTGATGCCGTTATTGATTAGATATACGTCCCCAGGAATTTTTAATAATTGCTCTGCAATCGTAACGACTGGATAGCAATAATTTACTCCCTATTCTCCTCCTATTTCTGGTAGAGAAGGGTTTGACGAATGTAAAATTCCAATTCGGAATAGAATGTATTGATTTGATGAATATTTTGAGATGGAGAAATGCTTCGGAGTGCGAGCGTATTTCTGATTTGATGATATTTCGATTATTTTTGTGGCGTAAAATTCTTGAAATTATCAGAAAATGAATTTCCGGGTAATTTAATGGGTGCCTACATAATTTTATGGTTCGATCACGCTTGTGCACATTGTCTCATCGATACAGGAGTGCGAGATCCTCGCCAGCCGCTCATGTCGGGGCGCCTGGAAAGGGGCGTTGGGCAATCTTCGGTTGTGCCGATTGGGATACAAACGCTTTGCCTCAGCAAGGTTCAATGCGCCAGACAACGGCCCAGGGACCGAGATTGTTTCCTGGCTGTGTGCCGAACGTGAACAGGCATTCGCCGTTGGTATATATTGGGTTCTCCACAGTCTCGGCAGTCAGATTGGCGGTGAGGGTCAGATTGTGTGAACCGAGCGTCCAGCGCACAATTGTCACTGACCCCAGGCTGCTATAGTTGCCCGCATGCCCGTGCGCATCACGCAGCAGAGGAACGATTTTTTCTTTACGCAGTGCCAGTAATTCGCGGTAAAATTGCAGAATTTCACCGTCTTGCTGGTCTGGCTCCCATGATAGTTTGGCGCTATTGAATGTTGTCTGTGCTGTTGGGTCGGATGCATCATCGGCATCGAAGCCGGGCAACCTTGACAATTCTTTGCGCCGTCCATGTCTTACCGCTTCATTCAGCTCTTCGTTGAAATCGCAGAAAAACGGAAAGGGGGTCTTTGCGCCCCATTCCTCTCCCATGAACAGCATGGGAATTTGTGGAGCCAGCAGATAAACCGCCGCCAGTGCCTTCAACGCCTCTGATGGTTGCGATGCGGCCATCCTGTCGCCCATGGCGCGATTGCCGATCTGGTCATGGTTCTGGATAAAGGAAATGAATGCGGTCGGTGGCAGGTGGGTGCTCGGCATGCCCCTTTCCTTCCCGCTATAGGGCATGTGCTCGCCTTGGTAGACAAAGCCCTCTGCCAGCGCCCGACCGAGCTTAGACATGTCGTCTGCGTAATCCTGATAATAGCCAAAATTTTCACCGGTGGCCGTGATGTGCAGGACATGGTGAATGTCGTCATTCCACTGCGCGGTGAAATGGATGGGCGCACCATTTTCATTACGTTCGAGCAGGTCGGCATTGTTGTCTTCATTCTCGACGATCAGATGCACGGCCCGTCCGGGTGCGCAAGCGCGTGTCCGTCTGGCGATATCATGAAGGATATGGGGCTTGCGCTCGTCTTCTATGGCATGAACGGCGTCGAAGCGCAGTCCGTCGATCCGAAACTCGTCCACCCAGTACATGGCATTGCGCACAACGAATTCACGCACGGCTTCCGACTTGTCGCCATCGTAATTGACACCCGGCCCCCAGGGCGTGATGTGCTTGTCGGTAAAGATCGGCGCATAGGCGGGAAGATAATTTCCGTCCGGACCGAAGTGATTATAGACCACATCGAGAAAGATGCAGATGCCGCGTGCATGGGCTTCGTCCACCAGCCGCTTCAGATCCTCAGGACGACCGTAGCTGCTATCGGGTGCATAGGGCAATACGCCGTCATAGCCCCAGTTCCAGCGTCCTGGAAAGTCGCTGATTGGCATGAGTTGCAGCGCGGTCACGCCGAGGTTTTTCAGGTGGTCCAGCCGTTCGATGATGGCTGTAAACGTTCCGGCGGGCGTAAAGCTTCCCACGTGCAATTCATAGATGACGATCTCTTCCCAGGGTAGTCCCTGCCATTCGGTCTGCTGCCAGGCATAGGCTGGGTCGATAACCTCGCTTGGCCCATGCACATCGTCGGGCTGGAAGCGTGAGGCGGGATCTGGAACAGCAAGACCATCCTCCAGGATGAAGTTATAACGGCATCCGGCCCCGACCTCAGGCACTTCGGCGCTGTGCCAACCATTTTCACCGGCTGTCATGGGACGAGGCTCCTGTCCCTCGATCTTCAGCAGAACCTTTTCCTGAAGCGGCGCCCAAAGGCTGAAGATCGTGCCGTTGCCGTAAAGAACCGGGCCAAATGTCATGTCCTGCATCGTGTCTCCTGCGCATTTCAATGGGTGGTCGTCGGGGGTAATCGGGTGGTGATCGGGCAAACCGAGGCGTTAACTTCCAAACTGCTCCGGTGTTCCGTCTTTCCCGGTATTTGATGCCGACTGTATCGGCATTCCGCCGCCATTATTGACCGGGACCGCGTGGAACCGAAGGCGGCTAGCCGTGTTACTGGCAAACACCATCAAGAGGGCAGCATGACCATCCCAACAGCGACCTACCGCCTGCAATTTCGAAACGGCATAACATTCGATCATGCTATCGATCTTATTCCCCATTTGAAATCGATGAGCATCAGCCATCTCTATGCATCCCCGATCTTCACGGCCACCACTGGTTCCACCCACGGCTATGATGTGGTGGATGCCAACGAAATCGACCCGGTTATTGGCGGGAAAGCCGGTTTCGATCGGATGTGCGCGGCGCTTGCAAAGGCGGATATTGGTCTGATCCTCGATATCGTTCCCAACCATATGGCGGCTTCGGTTGAAAATGCCTGGTGGTACGACGTGCTGCGCAATGGCAGCCGCAGCGCCTATGCCGGACATTTCGATATTGACTGGAGCCGGAAGCTGACCTTGCCGGTGCTTGGCAAGACCCTTGAGGATGCCCTTGGCGATGGTGAGCTGACGATCATACGGGATGATAACGCTGACAGGTTCAGCCTTGCCTATTTCGAGACGCATATTCCCTTGAGCGATGAAAGCATCGAGCAGGCACTTGTCTCTGAAAAGACCGACCGGGCGACCTTGGTCGAGGTGCTCGCCTCGCCTGAAAAAGTCAGGGCGTTACTCGATGCCCAGCATTGGCAGCTTCAACACTGGAAACAGGCTGCGGAAAGCCTGAGTTATCGCCGCTTTTTCGAAGTCACCGGCCTGGTGGGTGTCTGCGTGGAAAAACCGCAGGTGTTTGAAGAAAGCCACCAGCTGATCCTTGATCTGGTCCGGTCAGGGCAGGTTCAGGGATTGCGGATCGATCATGTCGATGGGCTGGCCGATCCGGCTGGTTATCTCGACCGGCTGCGCGAGGCGGCGGGGCCGCAGACCTATATCACTGTCGAGAAAATTCTGGGGGCAGGCGAGGTGATTGCGCCGAGCTGGCCGGTGTCCGGCACGACGGGCTACGAGTTCATCACCGCCCTGTCGCAGCTCTACATCGATGGCGACGGGCTGGAGCGTCTTCAGCAGGCCTATAACGACACCGACGCAGGCGCTGCGGACTATGTCAAAGGCCTGCGGGATGCCAAGACCCGGATGGTTCAGCGCAATTTCAAGGGCGAAGTCTCCCGGCTGGTGGCGCTGGCGCAATCGATTGGCACCGGCCACGACGAAGACGAGTTGCGCAAGGCGATACAGGAATTGCTGATCGCTTTTCCTGTTTACCGGACCTATGGCTATCACGGCGGTCTCGATGCGCAGGACAAAATTGTCCTGGAACACGTCGTTGCGCAGGCTCGGCTCTGGGGCGTGGACGAGGGAGCGCTTGGTGTTATCGAACGCCTGTTGCTCGGCGGGTTCGAGGCGGAGGCGGCAGATGAGTTCCGCACCCGTTTCCAGCAGTTGAGCGGTCCTGTCATGGCTAAGGCGTTGGAAGATACGCTGTTCTACCGCTACAACCGCCTGATTGCCGCAAACGAGGTTGGTGGTGAACCAGCCCATCCGCCGGGTGGTGTGAGCGCCTTCCACGCCGCTATGGCTGAGCGCTTGCAGACCCAGCCGCATGGTCTCACTGCAAGCTCGACCCATGATACCAAGCGTGGCGAGGATACGCGCGCCCGTCTCTACACCCTGTCGGAAGGGGCGGATGCCTGGGTCGACGGGGTGAGCCGCTGGCGCCAGATGCATCGCGGCAATCTCACCTCTCTACCAGATGGTCCCGCGCCCGATCCGAATGTGGAATGGATGCTGTACCAGGCTTTGGCGGGGATCTGGCTCGCGCCGACCGAAGCTACCGATCCTGCCACGCTGGCCGACCGCTTTCTGGCCTATACTGAAAAAGCGCTTCGGGAGGCCAAGGTGCGAACGGACTGGGCCGAGCCAAACGAGGCTTTCGAACAGGCGGTGCGCTCCTATGCCGAACAGTTGGTGTCACCGGAAAACCGAAGCTTCCTGACGGATTTCAGTGATACGCTTCGGCCCTTCATGGCGGCGGGCGAGGTCAACAGTCTTTCCCAGACGCTGATCAAGCTCACGGCGCCGGGCGTGCCGGATATTTATCAGGGAACCGAGGGCAAAGACGACAGTCTGGTCGATCCGGACAATCGTCGCATCATCGATTATCAGGCGTTAGCAGCCGAGGTGAGTGCGCCCGCAAATGAGGGCCCGGTCTCTTTCATTCAGCGCAAGCAAAGGCTGATCCGGGAGGTGCTCGCCCTTCGTAGCCGCCATGCGAGCCTGTTCAATAACGGTGATTACGTGCCGTTGGAGGTCACTGGTCATGCCCGGGATCACGTCATCGCTTTCGCTCGGGTACAAGGCAATGATATCGCGCTGACCATCGTGCCAAGATTGGTGTTTGGCCGGATCGATCCTGAGACGGCGCGGGTTGCTGCGGCGTTCTGGGCGGATACCAGGATTGTTTGGCCTGAGAGCGTGCGGGGACCGTTGCACAATATTCTGTCGGGCCGGTCGTTCAATCGTGAACAGATGCTGGTGTTAGATCTGCTCGACGGTAACGATATCGCTCTGCTGGTGACGTCTTCCCTCACTGCAATCGACATTCAGGGATAGCGGAACCGATCTTGCGCCGGGGTGTTAACCCATCATCCCGCATCCCGGCCAATGGCCCGCTTATGAATGGAGCGGCGGGGTCCCATAGTTGGGCCTATTTGCATAGAACAAGGAGAATGCCATGAAGATCGAAAAATACGGTTCGGCCCAGTGGTCCGGTGGTTTGAAAGACGGAAAAGGCAAGGTTTCGACGCAGAGCGGCGCGTTGGATGCCCATCCTTACGGGTTCAACACCCGCTTTGAAGGCGTCACCGGCAGCAACCCGGAAGAGCTGATCGGTGCGGCCCACGCGGCCTGCTTTACCATGGCTTTGTCGATGATGTTGGGCGAGGCTGGACTGACCGCCGAAAGCCTGGAAACCAAGGCCAACGTGACCCTGGAAAAGCTGGAGGCCGGTTTCGCCATCACGGCCATCGAACTCGTCCTGAAGGGTAAGGTGCCTGGTGCTGATGAAGCCCGGTTTACGGATATTGCCAATCAGGCTAAGGCGGGATGCCCGGTTTCCAAGGCTCTGGCCGCCGTGCCGATCAGCCTCAGTGTGACCTTGGGATAACGACCAGCGTTACCTTGGGATAACCTGTTATCCTGGTTGGTCTGGGTCCGGTCTGGCTTGAATGCTAGGCCGGGCTTTTGCGCTTTTTTCAAGAGATCATATCGCCGTCCTTTCAAAGCCCCTGTGATAACCGGCTGGCACGTGCTAGGCAAACTCAGCAGCTTGACAATCACCGATCGCTGCCAACCGCGAGGGACGCCGTTATGCCGACACTGAGTGACGAGGGCCAAGCGCGTCTGAACGACATTGCCACCCGCCATGGGGTGAGCTTCGGGCTGGTCGAACATTTGCTGATGGCGCTGATGGCCGGCAACGGCTACCAGGCCCAGTTCAACCACCCGGATCTCGGTGGCATGGGGCAATGGTCGCAGGGTGGCATGACCATGGTTGGCGATATGTTCAACAATGGGCTGAAGGCCCGGGTCGACAATCTTTGCTCGGATATCGCCACGTTGCTGCAAACCAGTGATCTGCATCGCCCGGCATCCGGCTATGCCTCCTCCTCGCAATCACAGTCGCAGGGAAATGGCGGGTTCGGTAGCTTTTCGAGCGGTGTTAGTCTCTTCGTCCCCGGCAGTCTTTCGGCCGTAAACTGGTGGCCAGCCGATCTTGGCTTTCCGGCTTCGACCGGTGCCCAGAACAATTTGCGCTATGCGTTTTTCCCGTCAAGCCGCAGACTGGCGATCGATATTGGCGGGCGCACGACAGTCTACGATACCAGAGACCACCAGATCGGCGGATTTTCCCAGCAACAGGGCGGCGACCAGACGCTGAGCTTCACCTCCCAATACGGTTTGGTGCGGATATCAGAGCTTGAAGTCGTGTCTCCCGGTGCGACTGCGCCCGTTACGAATGTGGTCGGCGAGGCCGCGACTGCGCCCCTCGCGCCAGTCATGCCACCCGTCGCCACTGTTTTTGACCATCCCGAACCAGCGCGTGAGCCTTTGGCGTCGGAAATCCAGGCATTTTCGGCAGGGACTTCTCCCATGCCTCTAGCCGCTCCCCCGGCAGCCAGTGACGATGAGATCTTTGCCAAGATCGAGAAACTCGCCGCGCTGCATGGCCGCGGCATCCTGACCGACAAGGAATATCAGGACAAAAAGGCCGATCTTCTGTCGCGTCTCTGATCGCAGACGAAATCTGTTCTGTGTGTGACATGTCGTCTTTGGGGTAATGGGGTGGCCAAACGGGCTGCCGCATAATGACGCCTGAATGGCAGGTGAGGGGAAGAGCATCCGTTCACAACACGCTCCTGAGATGGTGTGTTGTTGAAAAAGCGCTGCATAAATAGGCGCTTAACACCTTCTTTTTTCTAAAAGGACAGGTCGTGTTATCCTGGATGCAAATAGGTCCAGTGGACATCTTTCAATTTAAATCTATATATTTTATAGTCAATATGCAGTGGCAGGAGTCGAGGACTGGCAAATTCAACAGGCACTCAGGGCATGCCTGTATGGCTATCCTGAAGGCCGCTTGATGGAGGGCATCATGCTCCAGTTTATTTCAGGGGTTTCTCACTTGGGGGCTTACCAAGCGAAAAGCAGCATTTCGCCTGCCCGCAAGACAGTCGTTATTGTCGGTGGAGGGTTTGCCGGCGCGTCAGTAGCGCGGTTTCTGGCGGAGCGGCAGGACGAGGATCTGCAAATTCTGGTATTTGAGCCGAGAGCCACGCTGGGGGCCGGTCTTGCCTATGATACGGAAGATCCGGCACTTCGTCTCAATGTTGAAGCAAACCGGATGATAGCCGATGCTAGGGAGCCACTCGCCTTTGCCGAGTGGTTACGGCAATCTGGCGCGCTTGCGGACGATCCTGACGCGCAGGTCGAATGCACAGGCAGTGATGCCACGCAGGTGTTTGCCCGCCGTGAAGCCTTCGGTCGTTTCATGGCGGAGCGGATGGCGCCTTATCTTGAAGAGGGTAGGATTCAGCACATCCGGGAGACGGTGGAAAGCGTGACCCGGATCGGGAGCCGCTGGTTGGTGACCGGCAATTTCGGTGCCTGGATCGAGGCCGATATCGTCGTCATGGCAGCCACCCACCCGGCTCCCAAGGCGCCGCGGGCATTGCAATCAGCCCTGCAAGGCCATCCACGCTTCCTTACCAATCCCGTCGCGGGCCAGAGCCTTTGCGGTGTCCGTGCGACGGATCGGGTTCTTGTCGTGGGCATGGGTCTGACGGCAGCGGATATTGTTGCCAGTTTGAGTGTCCGTGGCCATCGCGGCGAGATCACCGCCTTTTCAAGGCGCGGCATGTCGTCTCGCGGCCATACTCTTCAGCCCCAGGACTGGTCTTGCTCGTTTAGCGAGGATGATTGTCACTCGGTAAGGTCGTTGTTACGAGCCGTGCGGCGCGCGGTGGCCGATGCGCAGGCCCATGGCGTGACCTGGCATGCGGTGACCGACGCCCTGCGTAAACAGGGTCAGACCATCTGGGCGCGGTTCAATGCGACGGAAAGAAAACGGCTGTTGCGCCACGCCCGCCGTCTTTGGGACGTGCATCGCTACCGGCTGCCACCCCAGGCACAAGCCATTTGGCAGCAGCGGTTGGCTGAAGGCAGTCTGACGCTTGCCTCAGGCCGGATGATCAAGATCGAGCGGGGTATCGAGACCATCGCTATTGATCTCGTGGTAGCCTCGACCGGGCTGGTGGAGCGGAAATTGTTCGACTGGGTGGTGCTGGCGACAGGTCCCGATCATGCCAGTGTTCTGAAATCACAGTCGATGTTGTTGACGCTGGAAAGCACGGGCCACCTCCAGGCCGATGCCTATGGGCTGGGTATTGCCTGTGATGAGACTGGTCAGGCCATTGGTATTGATGGGCGACCGCAAGCGGATTTGTTTATTGCCGGCCCGCTGGCACGCGGTACGTTTGGTGAGCTTATGGGCGTTCCGGAAGTCTCCCGCCAGGCCGAACTGGTGGCAGATCGTATCGCCAATGCCGTCTTGGCTAGCCGCAGCATGGCGAGCCATAGCATCGAAGCGCGATAGCATTGTATTGCCAGCCCGACGGCTTCAATGCCGGGCTGGCGTATTCCTCACGCTCGGGCCGCGTCTCCCAGCAGTTTCTCCAATATCTGTGCTTCGATTGCCGCGCATTCCGCTGTGGCATGCCGCCGTGGGCGTGGCAGTGAAACCTTGAGATCGAGCGCAATGCGTCCGGCGTCGATAACGACGATCCGGTCGGCGAGGGCGACGGCTTCCGACACGTCATGGGTGACCAGCACCGCCGTGAACCGTTGCTTTTGCCAGATTCGTTCCAGCAATTGCTGCATTTCGATCCGGGTCAGCGCATCGAGCGCGCCCAGCGGTTCATCCAGCGCCAGGATATGCGGATGCGCCGCCAAGGCGCGGGCAAGCGCGACGCGCTGTTTCTGGCCGCCTGAGAGAACGGAGGGCCATTCGCTGGCCCGTGCGCCAAGGCCGACCTCTTCCAACAGGGCGCGGGCCGCCGAAAGCGCTTCCTTGCCCTTGGCAATTCCGGTCAGTCCGACGGCGACATTGTCGTCGATCTTTGCCCAGGGAAGAAGACGCGGTTCCTGAAACATCATTCGAACCCGGGCAGCATCGCTCTTGTCGGCATGATGGATAAGTTCGCCGGAACTTGGTTTGTCCAGCCCGGCCAGCAACCGCAGCAGGGTGCTTTTGCCACAGCCGCTCTTGCCGATGATCGCCAGGAACTCACCTTCGGCGACATCGAGGTTTATGCCATCAAGCACGGTCTGTGTCCCGAAACTCTTTCGGACATTGCGGAAGGAAAAAGCCGGGCGGGCGCTGGCAAGCACCGGTTGGGATGCCTGTTCCTGTCTTTTTGCAGGATGTGTTTCCTGAATTGGCCGAAGCCGCGTCACTGTTGTTGCGGTCATGGGTCTTACCTCGCTGTCTGGTAGGCCGGATGCCATTGCAGGAACACGCGCTCCAGGAAACGGGCAAGCAGATCTGCCAGTTTGCCGAGCAGCGCATAGATGAGAATGGAAAGAACAACCACGTCGATCAGCAGGAACTCACGCGCCTGCATGGCCATGTAACCGAGGCCGGAAGAGGCGGCGATGGTTTCCGCGACGATCAGCGTCAGCCACATGATGCCGAGACCATAGCGCAGTCCGGCAAAGATCGAGGGCAGGGCGCC
This sequence comes from Gillisella vitis, assembly GCF_021559775.1. Lineage (GTDB taxonomy): Bacteria > Pseudomonadota > Alphaproteobacteria > Rhizobiales > Rhizobiaceae > Allorhizobium > Allorhizobium ampelinum. The sequence goes on from NZ_CP056048.1 coordinate 469,165, forward strand.
CGGCAGGATAACCTTGCGAAACAGCCGGTATGGCTTCATGCCGTAAAGGCGGCCCATTTCCACCAGTTGCGGATCGACGCTCTGGATGCCCAGCAGGGTGTTGACATAGATCGGGAAAAACACGCCAAGCGCGACAAGAAAGAGCTTGGCCTCTTCATCAATCCCGAACCAAAGAATAACCAGCGGGATCAGTGCCAGATGGGGAATATTGCGCACCATCTGCAAGGTCGTATCGGTAATGCCACGGCTCAGCGCCGACAGGCCGTTGAGCAGACCGAGTGCAAAACCGATGCCGCCGCCAATCGCAAAGCCGGCCAACGCCCGTACGGTGCTGACGCCTATATTGGTTGGCAATTCGCCCGATAATGTCAGGCGCCAGAAGGCTTCGGCGACGGCAGACGGTGCCGGCAAGATGTTTTGCTGCAACAATCCGGCGCGCGACGATGCTTCCCAGGCAATCAGGATCAGCAAAGGCAGCGCCCAGCCGATGCTGTTGCCAGCCAGTCGTGACAGGCCAGCCCCAAACCATGCAAGTCCCAGCGAGGGGGCCAGCGATGGGGCATGTCCGGCATCTTGTCTGATGTTTGAATTCTGCATCGCTTCAACTCCGGATCATTATCTTCAGTTGCCTGGGTCTTCAGTTGGCCAGGTCTTCAATTGGTTGGCGCAACCCACACGGTGTCTTTGATGTTGATTTTCTTCGGGATCAGGCCGAGCCGGAAGAAACGGTCGGCGGTCTCTTGCTGGGTTGCCACGATCTCGTCGGTAATCTTGAAAATGCCGAACTCGGCCCGGTTGGCGGCCAAAGTCTGGGCGTTTAGCGGCACGCCGGTAATCTCATGCAGGGCGGCGGCCAATTGATCGCGATTGTTGGCGGACCATTCAGCCGCAACAGTGAGCGCCTTCAGCACGGTTGCCAATGTGTCGGGATGGCTTGCTGCAAAGTCGCGATTGGCGAGAAAATAGGTTTTGACATCAAGCACTTCGCTGGAGCGGGCGAGCGTCACCAGATCGTATCGGGTCTCGGCAATCGCCAGGAACGGGTCCCAGACGGCCCAGGCGTCCACCTTGTCGCTGGCAAAGGCCGCCGCCGCATCCGCCGGGCCCAGATAGACTGGGGTGATCTCGTCAAAGCCGATCCCGGCCTTTTCCAGGGCAACCACAACGAGGTTATGGGCGCTGGTACCTTTTCCGACCGCGACCTTGCGGCCCTTGAGACCGGCCAGATCCTTGATGCCGGAACTGGCCTTGACGACGATGCCTTCGCCTTTGCCATTTGGTGGCAGCGCCGCAGCATAGACGATGGCTGCCCCGGATGCCTGACCGAAAATCGGTGGCGCATCTCCGGTCCAACCGACATGGACGGAGCCGACATTCAAGGCCTCGACCAGCGGCGGCCCGGCGGCGAACTCCACCCAGGACACCGAGGTCCCCTGCGACTTGAGGGCGGCTTCGATCACGCCCTGCTGGCGTGCGATGACCGGCAGGCCGGTTTTCTGGTAGCCGATTTTCAAGACGCTCAGTTCTTCTGCCCGCGCGCGGAAGGCAGCGCCAAGCGTCAGGGATAAAGCGAGGGAGCCAAGGGCACCGGTCGTGAACAGGCGGCGGGTCAATTCTGTCATGGTGCGTCTCTTGTCTGTCATGGTGCGTCTCTTGAAAACTCAATTCCGGGCGATGGCGCCTTAGGTTAGAGTATATAGTCTATGGAAATAATGGAGATAAAATCGATCAATATTCCCCGAGCTGCGAAAACATTTTTCCTCATTCGGCAGCTTTCCGGGTTGCAGCGTGCGGCGATGACGTCCTCATTCGGGTTGGACCTAGTCTGGGGGGTTGGACCTGGGCTGGCGAAAACCGACCCCCGTGGCTGACTTAAGTCTCCGCATCTTCGGAAGAGACGAAATTCCGACCCCTTGAGACGGCGAAATGGCGGCAGGAAATTTCCGCAGCCGCCCATAAAGCGAAAAATATTGCTTACAAATTCCATAGACTAAATCATCATATAGGCCTGACGATTGCGACCGACCAAAGAAAGAGACCGCTGATGATCAACCGCAGACAGACCCTTGGCTTGCTTGGCGCTGCCGGCACCATCCTCGCCTTGCCGGCAATCCGTACCGCCCAGGCGTCAACCACGACATTGCGCATCGGTTGGCAGAAGAATGGAGTGCTGGCGCTGGCCAAGCGCACGGGCGCGCTGGAAAAGCGTCTGGCTGCTCGCGGCGTCACTGTGACCTGGGCTGAATTTACCTCAGGCCCGCCGCTGCTGGAAGCGCTGGGGGCCGGTGCGCTCGACTTCGGTCCGACAGGCGATGTGCCGCCACTGTTTGCCCAGGCGGCGGGCGGCAATCTCCTTTATGTCGGCACGTACAAGGGAGCACCCTCCGGCACGGCATTGCTTGTGCATAAGGATTCGCCGATCCAGTCGATTGCCGATCTCAAGGGAAAGAAACTAGCCTTCAAACGCGGCTCAAGCGCTCATAATTTCGTGGTCAAGGCGCTGAAAACGGCGGGATTGACGCCATCAGATGTCAAGGCAGCGGATCTGTCGCCTGCCGATGCGGGGGCGGCATTCAAATCCGGAAATGTCGATGCCTGGGCAATCTGGGACCCCTATTTTGCGGTGGCCGAGACCGATCCTAATGCCAGGGTGTTGACGACCGCCAGCGGTATTGTCGATAGCTGGAGCTTCTATTTCGGCAATGGTGATTTCACCAGTAAAAACCCTGAAGTGATCACCGATGTGATCGATGAATTGCGCAAGACGGGTGTTTGGGCGCAGAGCCATCTGGATGAGACGATTACAGCGCTTGCCGAAATCACTGGCGTGCCGCGCGACACGACAAAGACCGTGCTGACCCGGCCCGGCGCCGATCTCGGCAGCGTGTCTACCCTGAACGATGAAGCCATCGCCTATCAGCAGGCCTTGGCCGACGAGTTTCACGCCCTGCAAATTCTGCCGAAGCCTTTGAAGATCGCCGAGATCGTCTGGCGCCCGAAGGCAAGCTGAACCATTTCCATGAAAGGACTTGTCCATGACTAAAACGTCCAATGCGCACACTGCGCGGCCCATCGATTTTCTCTGGTTCATCCCCACGTCGGGTGACGGCACCTATCTCGGCTCCAACGATCTGACTCGCCCGGTGGATCACGGCTATCTGCGTGAGATTGCCAGCGCTGTCGACCGGCTCGGCTATTACGGCGTATTGCTGCCAACGGGGGTCGCCTGTGAGGAATCCTTCGTCACGGCTGCGTCGTTGGCCGCCCATACGCAGAAACTGAAATTTCTGGTCGCCATTCGCCCCGGCACGGCGTCGCCCGCCTATTACGCGCGGTTGGCGGTCGCCCTGGACCGGGTCTCGAACGGCCGCACGCTGCTGAATATCGTTGTCGGCGGCAGCCCTTCGGAATTGGCGGGTGACGGTATTTTCGTCTCCCATGACGAACGCTATGCCCATGCCGACGAGTTTTTCACCGTCTGGGAAGATCTTCTGAGCAAGGGCCATGCCGACCTGAATGGCAAATATATCCGTGCAGAAGGCGCACGACTTGGCTTCCCGCCGGTGCAATCGCCGCGTCCGCCGCTCTATTTCGGCGGCTCCTCGGACGCCGGGATCGACTTTGCCGCCCGTCGCGTCGACAAATACCTGACCTGGGGCGAGCCGCCAGCGCAGGTCAAGGAAAAGGTCGAGGCCGTGCGTGCTGCCGCTGCCCGCAGCGGGCGGGATGTCTCCTTTGGCATCCGTCTGCACTTTATCGTCCGCGAAACCGATGAAGAGGCCTGGGCCGCCGCAGACAAGCTGATCTCGAAACTGTCGGATGAAACCATCCGCGAAACCCAGGCCCGCTTTGCCAAGGAATCCGACTCGGTCGGTCAACGCCGCATGACCGAATTGCATAATGGCCGCCGCGACAAACTCGAAGTTTCGCCCAATCTTTGGGCCGGGGTGGGCCTGGTGCGGGCAGGGGCCGGTACGGCCCTGGTTGGTTCGCCGGAAACGGTGGCGGAGCGCCTGCGGGAATATCAGGAGATCGGCATCGATACGGTGATCGGCTCCGGCTATCCGCATCTGGAGGAAGCCTACCGTGTGGCGGAACTGCTGTTTCCGAAGCTTGGTCTGGGCAGGTCGAGTGAAAACGACATTAAGCACAGCGATTTCGCCGATTCGAAAGTCTTTGCCGGCGGAGGCCATTCCGGCGGTTTCCGGGTGGTTTCGGGTTCCTGACGCCCATCAATTATCGCTCATGCGCCATACCGCTCCGGTTCAAGCCGGGGCGGTATTGCTTTTTTTGATGCTTCCATGCAACGAACGGCTGTGAAACGTCGGTCGATCTGACGTTTGCCAGCCACAATCCCTTGCGGCAAAGCTTGAATATGAAATACATAATTTTTATATGTTTTTAAAGTTCACGCTGTAGTTTGGCTTTATTGCCATGGTGAAATGCGGATGGGGCCGAGATTTGTCGGCCCGGAATGTTGGGAAAGCAGACAGTCATGCTGACGAAAAAAGGCAAATACGGTTTGAAAGCGCTGGTGGATCTGGCTCAGCTTGGACCGGGTGAAACAGCGTTCATCAGCGAGATTGCGCTCAGAAACAACATTCCGAAAAAGTTTCTCGACACCATTCTGCTCGAATTGCGCAATGGTGGCATCCTGCGGTCGAAAAAAGGCCCGGGCGGCGGTTACTCCTTGTCGCATCCCGCCAGCGAAATCCGTATTGGCCACGCCATTCGCCTGCTGGATGGGCCGCTTGCGCCGATCCGTTGTGCCAGCCGCACCGCTTTTGAAGCTTGCGACGATTGCGCCGATCCGGTCAACTGTCAGGTCCGGCGGTCGATGACCCAGGTGCGGGACGCCATCGCGGCTATTCTCGACAATATGACACTGGAACAATTTGTCGCTACGCCAAGCCTGAATGAGCTGACGCAGGATGAGCAGCAGGAAAAGCGGGCTACTGCATAATTCCTTAAATCGGCTTGGATTTATGGCTAAAATTATGCAGCAGATGTAAAGCGCTACGGCAGACCTCTAGATAGAAATCAGCCTGCCGGATCTGAATAATCCGGCAGGCTGATTTTTTTTGCTTTGACCGCAAAGTCAGCCCAAAATCGGTGTGAAATTGCCGTAACGGCCGTTCTGATAGGCCAGTGGGTTGCCTTCGCCGAGCTGGATCGAAATGACCCGGCCAATGATGATGCCGTGGCTATGGCGGTCGATGATCTCTTCCACTTCGCAGTCGATTGCGGCGAGCGCGCCGACCAGCAGCGATGCGCCGCTAGGCCCGACCAGCCAATTTGACCCGTCATAGCGTGCCTCTCCCTTCAGACCCCCAACGCCGGCAAAACGATTGGCGACAGGCTCGTCATGGCTCGCAAGGATGTTGAGGCCGAAATGACCGTATTTCCGGATCACCGGATAGCTGGAAGAGGTCCGGTTGATATTGACGATAACCGTTGGAGGATCGACCGACAAAGCGGTGGCGGAGGTCACGGTTGCACCAGTGCGCTCTGGCCCCTGGCCCGCCGTGATCACCGAAACCTGGCCGCTGACGTGGCGCATGGCCGATTTCAGCAGACCCGGATCGACGGACGGCTGCGGATAGGGCGTAGCGTTGGCGTCCTTGCGCGGCATGGTGAGGATCGTCATGAGCAATCTCCAATTGGCTGTCTTTTCCTGCCGGTCAAAATGGAATCTCACGGCTCTTTTGTCAAAGTAATCCATAATTTCAATAGATTAAATTATGAGAAGAAAATTCTAAAAAATGGCGGTCTTTTGCGCTCCTTGACCCGTAAACCTCTCAAGGCCGACATGCTGCCGACATAATGTGCTATAAATGGGAGAGCCTATCAGATTTGGACTGAAGCAGATGGGCTCTCACTTCTCTTGGCTTCAGTTGTCTTTTCACGAAAACCGGAGTCCACTTTTCCGAGAGTATTTTTAGCAAAAGTGCGCAGCGGGTTTGCGTCCGGAAATACTCTAACGCAAACTGCTGGCAGCATTCATCGGCAAGTTATCCGTTTGAATCATCATCTGAAAAACCGCTCAAGCCAAGTGTGCCCTTGCGCAAAAGCGAAACGATGATAGCGGCTTCAGCACTTTGGAACTCGACACCGCCAAGAGGCGTGGTTGCATGTGCAAAGCGTGGGTCCGCTGCGACAGACTGAGCGATTGTCGAGGCTTCCACGGCGGCTGCATTGGCTGCCGATGCGATCAGGAAGGCGGTATGTCGATGCCGGTCCTGGGTGCCGATCTGGGCGGCATCGATGGCGCTGGCGGCTTTCTCGATCACGGCTTCGGCTGTTGCCAATCGCAGGGCGGCATCGGCGATGGCGCCGGTTTTTGATGGGTCAAAATCGGGTTCGAACGTGTCATCAGGCAGATGAGAGGGGGCCAATACCGGGCTTCCGAACAATTGGCTGAATGCAGCTTTGCCTCTCCCTAGTTCCACCGCTGCCTGCAAAAGCAGCTCCATCGCCTGAGGCACATCCGGCCCCTGGGCCGGACGACGGGTCTGCAGTTGCGCGTCCTTTTCGCCTCTCTGGTCGCGAAACAGCACGGGCTCACCTCGATCCGGCTGGCTTTTGTCTGAAAGGGAATTGGCGATCGGCGTCATCGTCGCCGTTCCCCCAGGGAAAAACAGATGGGCTGGCTCTTCAACCTGGTCATGGACGGAAACCATGATCCAATCGGCAGAAGTAGCGTTCGGTGACGCCATGCCGGTGCCATTCAATGACCAGCCAAGTCCGTTATAGGAAAGGTGCAGGCCCCTGTCTTTCAGGCTTACCGCAGACGGTGCTTTGACGCGTGCCAGACGCATGCCTGCCAGTGCGGCAGCAAAGAAATAGGATTTCTGCGCTTCGCTGCCATGGCTGCGCAACAGCTCCAATGCACTATAATGGCCCGCAAGCATAGCCCCCAATGTGGGGCAAGCCTTTGCCAAAACACAGCAAATGGTCGATAACAACACATTCGAAACGTCGATCCCGCCGTAATCGGTCGAGACGGAAATGCCGAGTAGCCCCGACCTGAGCAGATGGTCGAGGATTGTTTTTTCATAGGACCCGTCATCTGCCGACACTGCAGTTTCGGCCAGGAGATGCGCACAGCCAAGGGCTTCGTCTTCGGCTTTGATGAAGGCAACTGGTCTAGCCAGTCGGTCGAAAACGGGCGAGAATGTTCCCATGACGACATCTCCCTTTTGTCTCGATTTCGAAATTCAGGACCAGAGCATTTCCAGGAAAAGTGGAGACCAGTTTTCCGTCTGGAAATGCGTAAAAACAAAGAGTTAGAGCGTTACTGCGATTACATGTAGAGCAGAAACGCTCTAGTGACGTCTCTTCCCGATTCACGAGAGCCGGAACCCGCCAAACAGGTGGGCAATAAAAGATATTATCATATCGATAGATTTTGTATAGTTTCCTTTTCAAAGGGTTGTGGGGTCTGTGATGTCGTTGTTTCAGCCCTCGTTGAGTCTGGCTTCGAGCAGAAGTTTTACCAGCCAATCAACGAAAACCCGGACCTTGTTGCTCAAATGCCGGTTCGGCGGATAGACGATATAGAGAGGAAGCGGCTCACGCCTCCAATCCGCCAGCACTTGCACCAATTCGCCCGATGCGAGGAGGCTGGCAGCCATGAATCGGGGAATTGGCGCAATACCGAGGCCGTTCTGGGCGCAGGTCATGTAGGTGCGGCTATCGTTGACAGACACGATGTAGCGGGCGCTGATCTCCAACTCTTCCTTGTCTTTTTTGAACGTGAACGGCATTTTCCGGCTATTGTTGCTGCTGAAATAGTTCACGCAATAGTGGTGGTTTTCTAGCTCGCGCGGATGGGCCGGGATGCCGAATTTTTCGATATAACGGGGTGCGACGCAGGTGATCATTTCGACGTCGCAAACCCGTCTGGCGATGAGAGACTGATCCGACGGCGTCCCGGCCCGCAAGGCGCAATCGACGTTTTCGGCAAGATAATCGACCATCCGGTCGCTGACGCCGAGATCGATGTGCATATCTGGAAATTTCTGATGAAAATCGCAGAGCGACGGCACGACAATCCAGTCGGAAAAGGCGCCGGACATTTCGACACGCAAGCGTCCGCGGGGTGTGCTTTGCGCATTGGAAAGACTTTCGTCCAGCTCAGCCAGTTCCGAAACGATCTGGACCGCTCGCTCATAATACAAGGCCCCGTCCGTCGTCACCATGACGCGACGGGTGGTCCGGTTGAGCAGCTTGGTCTGCAAATGGGCTTCCAACCCCTGGATGAGATTGGTGACCGTTGCCTTCGGCATATCAAGCCGCTCAGCCGCACGGGTAAAGTTGCCGGTTTCCACGACGCGAATAAAGGCGCGCATTGCCGAGAGCTGGTCCATGGGAGTTGGCCTTATTGATGTGCGTTGCACTATTATTCGAAAATACGAACAGTGTAGTAAGAAAACGCTAGCTTGTTCCGATTGGCGAATAACAATAGATTTTACATGAAATTGCAAGCGTGCATATCATATCTCGTCTCGGGTGCCGCTGGTCGGACCAGGGAAAATCAGAAGTCCCGAACGTTGGGGCTTAAGGAAAGCCTAAGCAATGTCGGTACAAGTGAAAGATATGGTGCTGGACAAGCTGGCCGTCGGGCCGGTGTCGGCGCGTGTCTATCAGGGTGCCGAATATGGCAAGGGGCCACCGGTCGTCTTGTTCTTTCACGCAGGTGCCTTCATGGCATCCGGCGTGGTGGACAGTTCGGTTGCGGCATGTCTGGCGAGGACCGGCGCTATCGTGGTGGTGCCGGACTACAATGCGCCGCTTGGGCCGGTCTTCCCAAGCCCGCTTGAGGTGGGTTTTTCGATTTTTTCCTATCTCGCCAACAAGCGTGCCGGGCTTGGCGACCGTAAATCGCTGCTGTTGCTGGCGGGCGTTGAGGCGGGTGGTAATATTGCCGCCAGCGTCGCGCTGAAGGCACGGGATCATTTCGCCAACGAACTTGACGGACAGATCCTGCTGTCGCCGCTGCTCGATCCATTCATGGGGACGGCTTCCATCCGTGAAGCGGAAGCCATCGGCATGCGGGAGCGCTGGGCGGAAGGCTGGAGCCGCTATCTCAGTGGTGGCGGATGCCATCCCTATGCGGCACCTTGTCTCTGTTCGCGCCTTGCAGACGTCGCGCCTGCTTTGGTTTTGAGCGCAGAGGACGATCCGCTGCGTGATGAAAGTCTTGCGTTCGCGCAAAGCCTGAAACAGGCAGGCGTTAAAACCTGTAGCCAGGTCCTGCCTTCGGGGAAGGGCTGGTCATCCATCTATGGCAGTCAACAGAGCCATGCATCGACATGGGAGCCTGAGCTTGAAAGCCAGTTCGAGGACTTCGTTAAACAGATCAGCATTCGCTAGAATGTCGTGAAACCTGAATGAACAATGGCGGCCTGTGGGGGCCGCAAGGAGATTGCCAATGTCATCCAGAAAACAACGCTGGGCCCTTATGGGCGCCGGCCTGGGCCTTGTTGTGTCCATTTCAGCCGTATCCGTGGTTCTTCAATTGCCGATGAGTGTTGCTGCAACGGCGGCCCCGGCGGCCGCACCGGCTCCTGCCGTGCCGGTCACGGTTTCCAAGGTTTCCAGCCGGAATTTCACCCATTGGGAGCTGTTTTCCGGCCGTCTCGAGGCCGTTGACCGGGTCGATGTACGGCCACGGGTTGGTGGAGCCATCCAATCCGTCCATTTCCGCGAGGGCGCGCTGGTCAAGGCAGGCGATTTGCTGTTCACTATCGATCCCGCTCCTTATCAGGCCGCTGTCGATCAGGCGGAAGGCCAGTTCGCCTCAGCCGAAGCCAAGGTTGATCTTGCCAGGATCGAACTGGATCGCGGCTTGAAACTATCGGGCAATAGCACGATCTCGCAAAGCGATATGGACCAGCGCCGCAATAGCTTTACCCAGGCTCAAGCTGCCATGGGAACCGCCAGAGCACAGCTGCAATCGGCTCAACTGGAGCTGGATTATACCCAGGTGCGCGCCCCGGTATCCGGTCGCGTCGGTAAGCTCGAGGTTACGGCAGGCAATCTGGTGGCCTCGGGGTCGTCCTCTTCTGTCTTGACCACGCTGGTGTCTGTCGATCCAATTTACGCGAGCTTCAATGTCAGCGAGCAACTCGTTGCCAAGGCTCTGTCGCAGCTCCCACAAACCGGGGCTGCCTTGGCCGACATAGACCGTATCCCCGTCGAAATCGGCACCTTGGCCGATGATGGCACGCCGATCAAAGGCAAGCTGCAATTGATCAACAACCAGGTCGATGCGGCCAGCGGGACGATTGGCGTGCGCGCCGTGTTCGACAATCCGGGCGGCAGGCTTATCCCTGGCCAGTTTGTGCGGGTGCGCATGGGCCAGCCTGTGCCGGAAAACAAGATCCTGGTCAGTGAACGGGCGATTGGCACCGATCAGGACAAGAAATTCGTTTTCGTTGTCGATGGCGATAACAAGGTCAATTACCGCCAGATCCAGTTGGGCGCCGTGGCCGAAGGCCAGCGTGTGGTGGAAAGCGGGCTTGCTGCTGGCGATACGATCGTCGTCAACGGTCTGCAACGCATCAAACCAGGCGCAATCGTTGCGCCGCAGCCGGAAGAAAAGCTCGCGGCGTCGAAGTAAGCATAGCCTCTGCATCGACCTGACGCTTTTTTCGCAAAGCGCGAACACTGGTCAGGTCCAATATCCTCCCGGCAGCAAAGGCCGCCGGGCAGGACTGTCATATCCATATCCACCGTTTCCCGGACGAAACATCGCTTTTGTCCGAGGGCGGAGTTGTTTCACGCCGGAGAGGGCTTTGAAATGAACATTTCCCGATTTTTTGTCGACCGACCGGTGTTTGCCGGGGTGCTGTCGGTGCTGATCGTCGTGGCCGGGTTGATCGGCATGCGGTCGCTGCCGATTTCCGAATATCCCGATGTCGTGCCGCCGTCGATTGTCGTGCGGGCCACCTATCCCGGTGCCAATCCGAAGGTGATTGCCGAAACCGTGGCAACGCCGCTCGAAGAGCAGATCAATGGCGTTGAGGGCATGCTTTACATGTCGAGCCAAGCCACCTCGGACGGCGTGATGACGCTGACCGTGACCTTCAAGCTCGGCACTGACCCCGATCAGGCCCAGCAATTGGTGCAGAACCGGGTGTCTCAGGCCGAGCCGCGGATGCCGGAAGAGGTCAAGAGCCTCGGCGTGACCACGGTCAAAAGCTCTCCCGATCTGATGATGGTCGTCAATCTGATCTCCCCCGACAATCGCTATGACATTACCTATCTGCGCAATTACGGCGTCTTGAACATCAAGGACCGGCTGGCGCGGATTGCCGGCGTCGGTCAGGTACAGATCTTCGGCTCCGGCGATTATTCCATGCGTATCTGGATCGATCCGCAGCAGGCGGCCGAACACGGCTTGGCGGCCAGCGATATTACCACGGCCATCCGCGCCCAGAATGTCCAGGCCGCCGCCGGTATCATCGGTGGGTCGCCAAGCCTGCCGGGGGTCGATGTGCAGTTGAATGTCAACGCACAGGGGCGGCTACAAACGCCAGAGGATTTTGGCAATATCATCGTCAAAAGCGGCGCAAACGGTCAGATCACCCGATTGCGCGATGTCGCCCGCGTCGAGCTTGGCGCTTCCGATTACGCGCTCCGCTCCCTGCTGGACAGCAAGGCTGCAGTCGCCATTCCTGTTTTCCAGGCGCCGGGCTCCAATGCCATCACCATTTCCGATGAAGTGGTGAGGACGATGGATGAGTTACAATTGGCGATGCCTGAAGGCGTGAAATATGAAATCGTCTACGACACCACCAAATTCGTCCGCTCTTCCATCGAAAAAGTGGTCGATACCCTGCTGGAAGCTGTGGCGCTGGTCGTGCTGGTCGTCATCCTCTTCCTCCAGACCTGGCGGGCATCGATCATTCCGCTGATCGCGGTTCCGGTGTCGATCATCGGTACATTTGCCGTGATGTATGCCTTCGGCTTTTCCATCAACGCGCTCAGCCTGTTCGGACTGGTTCTGGCCATCGGCATCGTCGTGGATGACGCCATCGTCGTTGTCGAAAATGTCGAGCGCAATATCGAAAACGGCCTGTCACCCCGTCAGGCGACCTACCGTGCGATGAAGGAGGTGTCGGGGCCGATTATCGCCATCGCCCTGGTTCTGGTGGCGGTCTTCGTGCCGCTGGCCTTTATTTCTGGACTGTCAGGTCAGTTCTACCGCCAGTTCGCTTTGACCATCGCCATCTCGACCGTGATCTCGGCGCTGAATTCGCTGACCCTGTCACCGGCGCTTGCCGCTCTGCTTCTGAAGGGACATCATGCACCGAAGGACCGGCTGACACGCGGCCTGGACTTTATGCTTGGCTGGTTTTTCAGAGGTTTTAACCGGGTGTTCGGCGCTGGCTCCAATGCCTACGGAAAAAGCGTCGGCGGTCTTCTCTCACGCAAAAGCATTGTCATGGTGGTTTATCTGGCGCTGGCCGGTGCCACCTATGGCCTGTTCAATGCTGTTCCGGGCGGGTTCGTGCCAGCGCAGGACAAGCAATATCTGATTGGTTTTGCCCAATTGCCGGATGCGGCCAGCCTTGACCGTACGGAAGATGTTATCAAGCGGATGAGCGACATTGCGCTTGCCCAGCCGGGCGTGGCTCACGCCATCGCTTTTCCGGGCCTGTCGATCAATGGTTTCACCAATTCCTCCAATGCCGGCATTGTCTTCGTCACACTGAAGGATTTCGACGAGCGCAAGACGCCTGATCTGTCCGGTGGGGCGATTGCCATGCAGCTGAACCAGAAGTTTTCCTCCATTCAGGATGCTTTCATCGCCATGTTCCCGCCGCCACCCGTCCAGGGTCTCGGCACGACCGGCGGTTTCAAGCTGCAATTGGAAGACCGGGCTGGATTGGGCTATCAGGCGCTGGACGAGGCCACCAAAGCGTTTCTGGCCAAGGCCTATCAGACACCGGCGCTGACTGGCCTGTTTTCCAGCTTCCAGATCAATGTGCCGCAGCTCTATGCCGATCTTGATCGCGCCAAGGCAGAACAGCTCGGTGTTTCCGTTACTGATGTGTTCCAGACCCTGCAAATCTATCTGGGGTCACTCTATGTCAATGACTTCAATGCCTTTGGCCGCACATACAGCGTTCGCGCCCAGGCCGATGCCAAGTTTCGGGCCACGCCCGACAATATTGGTCAGTTAAAGGTGCGCTCCGCATCGGGCCAGATGATCCCGCTGTCTGCGCTGCTGCGGGTCGATCCGACAACGGGGCCGGAACGCACCAACCGCTATAACGGCTTTCTGGCTGCTGATATCAATGGGGGTCCGGCACCTGAATTCTCATCCGGTCAAGCACAGGCGGCAATTGAAAAGATCGCAGCTGATGTACTGCCGAAGGGCATCGGCTACGAATGGACCGATCTGACCTATCAGCAAATCCTGGCGGGAAGCTCAGGCTTCCTGGTGTTTCCACTGGCTTTGCTTCTGGTCTATCTTGTGCTTGCCGCGCAATATGAAAGCCTGACTCTGCCTTTGGCGATCATCATGATCGTACCGATGGGCGTATTGGCTGCACTGACCGGGATCTGGCTGACCGGAGGAGACAATAACATCTTCACCCAGATCGGCCTGATCGTGCTTGTCGGGCTCTCAGCCAAAAACGCCATCCTGATCGTCGAATTTGCGCGGGAGCTGGAATTTGAAGGCAGGACACCGGTTCAGGCGGCTATCGAGGCCAGCCGCTTGCGTCTGCGCCCGATCCTGATGACATCCATGGCCTTCATCATGGGCGTCGTTCCGCTGGTCACCTCAACCGGTGCCGGGGCTGAAATGCGTGCGGCCATGGGTATTGCGGTGTTTTCCGGCATGATTGGCGTGACGTTCTTCGGCATTTTCATGACGCCGGTCTTTTACGTGCTGATCCGCAAACTGGCTGGCAATCGTCCGCTGGTGCAGCATAACCACGATGACCATGAGCAGGACAACGACAAGCCAATGCGCATGGCGGCCGAGTAAGGCAAACGAAGTGCCGTTGCGCTTCTGAGGCGCAGCGGCACGTCGCTGTTTATCTTCTATTTTTACGGTTCGACGACAGCGATCAGCCGGAAACGATGTCATGCTCCTTATGCCGATCGGGCTCCATTTTTTCCTGACGAACTCTCGCTGCTGCCTCGTGCATCTGGGATCGGAACCAGACTAGTGCGGGATCGCGGGTGCGATAGCTGTGCCATTGCAGGCACTGTAGTAATGGTGGCAGAGGGAAAGGCGGGTCCATGATGCGGATACCGCCCAGATTGAGCATGCATTCCGCCAGGCTGCGTTGAACCATGGCAATGCGTTTCGAGCCACGGATAAGGAAGGGCAGGGATGAAAAGGAAAAGGTTGAAGCCTCCACCTTGATCTTCAGGCCGAGCTTGTCGCAGGCGCGTTGGGCAAAGGTCTCTCCGCCATTGGGCGGCTGCATCACCACATGACCGGCCTCAAGAAAATCCTTTTCTGTCATAGGCCCTTGTGCCAGCGGCCCGTCCGCATCCACCACGCAACAGATCTGGTCTTCCAGGAAAGGTTCCGATGGGTGATTGGTCGAGCAAAAATCGCTTGGCGCCACCAATAGATCCGCTTCTCCGCGCTCGAGAAGGAGATGGGGATAGTTTTGTTGTGGTTGGAAATGGATTTGCACACCCGGGGCCAGCGCCGACACCTGCCGAAGAAACGGCGGCATGATCGTATTGAGGGTATAGTCAGACACGATGAGGTTGATACTGCGTGTCGATTCATGGGGAATGAAGGACGGCGTCGAAACGACGGCCGCCTCGATGCGCACGATAATGTCGCGCAAGGGCAGCTCCAATGAGGCGGCGAGGGGGGATAATTCCATGGATCGCCCGACCTGAATCAGCAGCGGATCGTCGAAATAATCGCGCAGGCGCCCAAGGGCATTGCTCATCGCCGATTGGGTGATGAACATTTCCTCTGCCGCCCTGCTGACATTACGAACCCTGATCAGCGTGTCGAGTGCTACCAGCAGATTAAGGTCCAGATTCTTGAAGCGCATAATTGTCCCCCTCCCAAGGAATCCCTCGAATAACCAGCCAAATTATCGGGGGATCAATCGATTCATGTATTTATTTTAAAAATACAAATCATTCATCAATGCAATTTTGTAAACGAGTTTTTCTTGAGTACATCTTGAGTCAGGGAGGAAATATCGTTGCTTGGCCTTAACGCTGGCAGCGCGGTTCTCCCATCGCCTAAATCGCCCGAGGAGGCGAGTTCGAGGAGACCCGATGTTTAAGTATTTTCCGACCAATTATGTCTGGAACCTGTCTGTCGATCTGTCGATCGAGATGGGTGCCCGGATGGGCGAAATCGAAGAAATGTGCGCCCCGCTGCAGGAGGCGGCCAAGGCGCCGGACGCCGCCGGGACACAAGCGTTCCGCGAGACCTGGATCAAGATGGCGGACAAGCTGGTGTCCCTCGCCGAGGAAGACGAAGCCAAGGGCCGGTTTATTTCAGCGGGTGACAAGCTGATCCGCGCCGCCAATTACATGCTGACTGCGGAACGGTTGCTTGCCCATGGTTCCGAGGGTCGGGTAGCCTTGTACCGGCGCTTTCTGGATGCGTTTGAAAAGGGTTTGAAGCTTTCCGGCTCGTCCTGTCGCCGGGTTGAGATACCCTATGAGGGCAAGCATCTGTCCGCTCTTTACGTACCTGCCGAAGGCGTCGAAGGTGCCGCGCCGCTTCTGGTCCAGGTCAATGGTCTCGACAGTACCAAGGAAATGAAGCTTTTGGTTGGGTTGCCGGTGTGGCTTGCCAAGCGCGGCGTCGCTTCGCTGATCGTCGATCAGCCGGGTACGGGGGAAGCCCTGCGCCTTCAAGGACTGACGGCCCGTTATGACAGCGAGCACTGGGCGAGCCGTGTGGTCGATTGGCTGGAAGGTCAGCCGGATATCGATGCCAAGCGGATTGGCATGGAAGGCGTTTCACTTGGCGGTTACTATTGCCCCCGTGCTGTCGCCTTCGAACCACGCTTTGCCTGCGGTGTTGTCTGGGGTGCCAATCACGATTGGCGCGATGTTCAGAAAAAGCGCCTCGCCCGTGAGGGCAATCTCCCCGTTCCTCATTACTGGAGCCATGTCATGTGGGTCTGGGGTGCCAAGGACATGGACGACTTCATGGAGATTGCCGAAAAGGTTCATCTCAATGGCATTCTGGATCGAATTCATGTGCCTTTCCTTGTCACTCACGGTGAAAAAGATAGCCAGATTCCCCTGCAATGGGCTCATGCCACCTATGACCAACTGGTCAATAGTCCCAACCGCGAACTGAAGATTTTCGACGAGCGTACTGGAGGCATCCAGCATTCCAGCTTTGATAATTCGGCAAATGCCGGTGCCTATATTGCCGACTGGGTAGCAGAGGTCCTGGGCGGACGCATCGCAGTTAGGAAAACACCATGACCATCAAACTCATGATCTGCGGCCGTCGTCGTTTGGGTCAGACGCTTGCCGAGCACCGCACGCATATGAAGGACCATCACGGCAAGATCGTGCTGGATTATATTGCCCTTGATCCAATGAACGCGCCAAAGCGCTATGTTCAGAACCATGCGTTCGATGGTGTCTATTTTGGCGGTGAGCCGCAGGGCAAGGCTCTGGCAATTGGCGTGAATTTCGTCACCGAGGTCTGGGCTGAGGATCTCGCAGACTTGAAGGCGTCACGCGAGACGCCGTTCTATCTGCAAAATCTCAAGCCCGATGAGCCGGAAATGGTCGATCACGATACTCTCATCGGCTTACCCTACTCGGAAGAGGCAATCATTCCGGTGCAGTCGCGTGAAGGTGCCGTGAAGGTATTCCTGGCCTGGTTTGGCGAAACGCCAGATGTCCATGCTGTTTTGGATGTGATCGATACGGCTTCTCACGGATTGCTCGGATATTCCCGCAACACACCATTGTTTCCCGGCCCGGTCGCAGCCATCGACGAATATTGGCTGCCGAATGAGGGTGCTGGCGTCGCCTTCACAAAAGCCTGCCGCGACGCCATCAACGGGCTTCGCCCCGGCGATACCAGCTTTAGCCTGACCATTGCCCGCGAATATGTTCTCCACGCTGGTCACCTAGACCTCGCAAAATAAATGCCAGACGTTATGAAGGAAAGGAATGTCCCATGAACATCATCGGACCCGATTATCTTGTCTTTGGTGTCGATAATGTCGCAGCTTGCTGCGAATATCTCACGGCTTTCGGCCTGAAGCCGGTGGATGTTACGGATGCCGGTGGCTTGTTTGAAGCATTGGACGGCACGGGAATAATCGTTCGCCACGCGTCCGATCCGTCTTTGCCTCCGCCGCTGCCAACCGCGAACATGTTGCGCCAGCAGGTTTATGGTGTACGCGCAGCGGAAGATCTGGATGCGATCGAAGCCGAGCTGTCCAAGGACCGTCGCGTCACGCGGCTGTCCAACGGTTCGATCGAAGTGAAGGACAGCCATGGGTTGGAGCTCAAATTTCAGGTATCGATCCGCCGGGAACTCGACATGCCAGCGGAAAAGATCAATGCACCTGGCGCACCGGCCCAGCGCAAACCGAACGAAATCGGCGTATGGGAAGAGATGCCGGCACTGCCGCGCTCACTCAGCCATGTGGTGTTGTTCATTCCCGATATTGAGATCGCAACCGAGTTTTATTGTGATCGCCTCGGCTTCGTCGTTACGGATACCTTGAGCGGGGCAGGTCCGTTTCTGCGGCCCAAGGCAAATGATGATCATCACACGCTGTTCTTCATTCGCACGCCGGACTACATGAAAGGCTGCGAGCATCTCGCCTTCCATATGGGGGGGCCGACGGAATTGATGGTTGCGGGAACGCGCTTCGTCAAAAAAGGCTATCAGAGCTTCTGGGGACCTGGTCGTCATAAGTTCGGATCGAACTGGTTCTGGTATTTCAATAGTCCCCTTGGCTGTCACGTCGAATACGACGCCGACATGGACAAGCACGACGATACATGGGTGGGCCGCGACGTGCCGATCAGTGCCGAGGCGTCTCAGATCATCCTGTTCGAGATGCGCGAGAAGTGGATGCCCGGTGGCGGTCCGCCTCCCGGTGCAAAGTCCTGACGTGATGGAAAGAGACCATGTCATCCCGACAATTCCTCTGCCGACAGGATGCCGTTGGCGAGGGCGAGGCTAAAGGCTTCGGCCCGCTTGAAGGCTTCCGTCGCAAGATCATCGTGATCAGACGTGACGGCAAGCTCCACGCCTGGCTCGATGCTTGCCCGCATTATTCCAGCGGAACGCCGATGGCCTGGAAGACGGATGCCTATTTCAACGGCGAGAAAACTCATCTCGCCTGCCATTCCCATGGCGCCTTGTTCGATTTGGAGACGGGAGAATGTGTGCTTGGCCCTTGCCTGGGGCAAGGACTGACACGAGTGGATATTGCAGTGGGTGAGGAAGGCGAGGTTTTCGCTTTGGTAACTGCGCAGGAGGAATAAAACATGAATTCGGGTATCAAGAAGATCCTGATTATCGGCGGTGGTTTTTCGGGAATGACTGCGGCACTTCAGCTGTCGCGAGAGGGGTTTGAGGTCGATCTCGTGGAGATCGATGCAGGATGGCGCTCCTATGGGGCAGGCATCAGCCTGCACGGCTCGACGCTCAGGGTGCTGCGCCAACTCGGCCTGCTGGATCGCTTCATGGAAGAGGGTTATGCCAGTGACGGCGTGCACTTACGGGGGCCGGATGATGCCGTGCTGTTCACACTGCCTACCCCCCGGGTGGCGGGCGACGATATTCCCGGCGGCGGCGGCATCATGCGCCCGGCGCTTGCCAAAATCCTGTCGGAGGCGGTGCGGGCTTCCACGACCAAGGTTCGGCTAGGCGTGACATTTACCGAGATCGTCCAGAGCGAAGACGGAGCACAGGTCAGCTTTAGCGACGGCAGTTCAGACCGGTTCGATCTCGTCATCGGGGCGGACGGGCTGTTTTCCGCTGTCCGTTCCAAGACGTTTCCTCATGCCCCAAAGCCCCGTTTCATCGGCCAGTCGGTCTGGCGCGCTGTTCTGCCAAGACCGGAGGAGCTGGAAACCATCACCATGTGGATGGGTCCGAAACTCAAGGTCGGCTTGAATGGCGTCAACAAAACCCAAGCCTATCTGTTCCTGACCGAAGACCGCCCCACCAATGACTTCGTGGCTCCGGAGCTTTTCGTCGATACCCTGCGCGGCTTGATGGAGCGCTTCAGCTCGCCAATCATCCAAGGAATTGCCAAGCAATTGTCGGCGGAGCACCAGATCATTTACCGGCCACTGGAGCAGATGTTGCTGCCGCGTCCTTGGTTTCAGGGACGGGTGGTGCTGATCGGCGACGCCGTTCATGCCACGACACCGCATCTGGCCGCCGGTGCCTGTATCGGTATCGAGGATGCCATGGTGCTGGCCGAGGAACTGGTGAAGGGCAGCGATGTCGATGGCGCGCTTGCCGCTTTCGAGGCAAGGCGCTGGGAGCGGTGTCGGATGGTGGTCGAGAATTCGGGCCGTCTGGCCGATATCGAGATCCATGGCGGCAGCCGTGAAGAGCACGCTTCGATCATGACAGTTTCGATGAAAACCCTGGCGGAAGCGATCTGACACCAGAAATCATTGCAAGTGATAGTCGATACTCAATTTCAAAATTACTTAAATTATTGATTTTGTTAAAATATTTTCGACGGCGCTCCGATTGGGAGATCGGCCGCTTTTGTCGGCGCATGAAAAGAACCGGAGGAGATGGAATGTCAGGACAGAAATTTGGAGTGGCCGGGTCGATTGCCCTCGTCATCGGTCACTTCTCGGGCATGCTTGACTTGATTGCTCTTCCCGTCTGGGTTGGTGCGCTTGTCGAACGCTTCGGGTTCAGCCCGCAGCAGGCAGGCGGTATCGTCACATTGTTCCTGGTCGGTGCAGTGGTTGCGAGCCTCATTGTTGCGCCTCGTTTCAACCAGATGAACCAAAGGCGCTGGGCCTCGACGGCTTTTGCCGTTGCCGCTGCCGCTTTTTGGGGCGCATCGAGAGAGACGGCTTTGCTTCCTCTTGCCCTCTTGCATCTGACTGCCGGTTTCGCCGTTGGGACAGCCCTTTCCATGGTGCATGGAACGATCGGCCAGGCAACCAATCCGCATCGGCTATACGCCATGGCTGGCATAGCGCTTGGGCTTTTCGCCATTGTTCTCCTGGCAGCCATACCGCAGCTGTTGATCGTCTATGGCGGTTCTGTTCTCTTCTATGTGTTCACCGGTATCATGGTGATTGCCGCCCTTACCTCTACGTTCCTGTTTCGCAATCCCGTCCATGCCGTTGAGCCGGAGAAAAAGCCCTTTAGCCGGGCAATGTGGTTCACAATCTTTGGCATCAGCATCCTGACCTTCAACCAATCCATGGTATTTTCCTTCGTTGAGGTCATCGGTAAATCGCGCGGGTTTTCCGCAGAAAGCGTGCTGGCCGTTCTCATCGCGCTGGGCTGCGTCAACTTCATATTGCCGTCTCCACTGGCGGCTTTTTTGCAGACCCGCGTTTCCGCCACGACTGTCACCCAGATTGGACCGGCGGTGCAGGTCATTCTGGCAATCATCGTGACCTCGGTCACCGTTTTTCCGGTCTGGGCGGTCGCGGCCTCCCTGTTCGTCTCCGTGCAGATCTTCACGCATAACTTTGCGTTCGGTCGTCTGGCAAAACTCGATCCGACCGGACGTGCCGTTGCAGCAACCCCGGCGATGCTGATGGTGGGGGCCGCACTTGGCCCCATTGTCGGCGGCGCATTGGGCGAAAATTTTGGCTTCGCGGCGCTGGGCGTGACGGCTGTGGCGGTCGGCGCGGTCTCTATTGGCTTCTTTACCAAGGCGAAAACAGCATGACACAATTTCCTGACATTACCCGTATCGTTACCGGCCATGCGAGCGATGGCCGCTCCATCCTCAGCGAAGTCGGGCCTTTGCCCAAAGTGGTTGAAATCGATGCCATTCCTGGCACTGTGTTTCACGAAGTGTGGTCAACAGGCGAAAGCCCTGTGCGGATCGACAATGGGGCCGATCCAACCATCGGTCCCCTTATCCTTCCCCCTCCAGCTGGCGGTACGCGCATCCGTTTCGTCGATATTCCGCCGGATACCGAGGATTTTTTGAAAACCGGTGCGGAGCGAATGAACGTGGCCTTCGAGCAACTGGGCGACAAGGCTGCCTCCACGGTGGAGGAGCATTCTCCGCATCCGCTAATGCATCGCACGGAATCGGTTGATTATGGCATTGTCATTGAAGGCGAGATGACCCTGGTCCTTGATGATGGCGAGGTGCTTTTGAAGCAGGGGTCTGTCGTCATCCAACGTGGCACCAATCATGCCTGGGCCAATCGGTCCGGAAAACCCTGCCGGATGCTCTTCATCCTTGTCGCAGGTGTCTACGATCCCGCCATCGCAGCGAGCCTTACGGGGCGGTGAAATTCAGGGGCTATCAATGATAGCAGGAACGAGGTCATCATGAAGTTTGCAACCTATCACGATGGAAGCCGCGACGGCCAACTCTGGATCGTTTCGCGTGATCTGAAACGGGCAGTCCCGGCAACCGGCATCGCGGTGTCCCTGCTTGCTGCGCTGGAGGATTGGGATGCCGCCGCTCCCCGCCTTCTCGAACTGTATGAACGGGTCAATGCGGGAGATGAGCCCTTTGCCACCAGCTTCCAGCCGGAACGGTGTCTGGCACCCTTGCCGCGTGCGCCGCAATGGCTGGATGCGTCGGCTTTCCTCAACCATGGTCGGTTGATGGATAAAGCCTTCGACAATCCGGTAAACCCGGATTTCGAGACAGTTCCCTTGATCTATCAGGGGGCAAGCGACGATTTCCGCGGGCCGCTGGCAGGCGTGGAGTTTCTCGATGATACGCTCCTGATCGACATGGAAGGCGAGTTCGGCGTTATTCTTGCCGATGTGCCAATGGGTGTGACACCGGAAAAAGCCATCGATCACGTCCGTCTGTTGGTGCAGATCAACGATTGGTCGCTGCGCGCTCTGGGGCCGCGCGAAATGCGGGCGGGCTTTGGGTTTCTCCAGGCCAAACCATCGACGGCCTTTGCACCGGTCGCCATCACGCCGGACGAGATCGGGCCGCATTGGTCCAACGGCCGGACGGGTCTGGCTTTGCATGTGGAGATCAACGGGCGGCGGGTCGGGGATGCGCATGGAAGCGAGATGCATTTCTCCTTCGGTGAATTGATCGCTCATTGCGCCCGCAGCCGGCGTTTATCGGCGGGAACCATTCTGGGTTCCGGCACAGTGTCCAATGCAGATCGGGCCGCCGGTTCGTCTTGCATTTCAGAAATCCGGGTGATCGAGCTTCTGGATGAAGGCAAGGCGCGCACGCCCTTTTTGACCTGGGGGGACCGGGTGCGGATGGAGGCACGGCTGCCGGATGGGAGCACGCCTTTCGGGGTGATCGATCAGGCGGTGGTGAAGGCCTGATGCGTATTCTTGTCACCGGTGCTGATGGCTTTTTGGGGCGCGGACTCGTGGCGCGGCTGGCATCGTCCTATGGTCAGGCAAAGCGGATCGTTGTCACAGACCGAGCCTTTGCTCAACCTGTCCCTAACGGGATTGAGGCCTTGGTCGGCGATCTCGGCGATCCCGGCTTTCTGGACACATTGCTGGAACCCGGTTTCGATCTGGTCTTCCATCTGGCCAGTGTTCCCGGAGGTCTTGCCGAGCGGGAACAGGGGCTGGGACATGGTGCAAACCTGCTTGCGCCGATTGCGTTGGCGCAAGGCGTCGCACTTCGCCAGCCCGGCGCGAGGCTGGTTTTTGCCTCCTCCATCGCGGTCTATGGTGCGCTTGGAGCGGCAACCGTCACGGAGCAGACGCTTGCCGCGCCGCAGCTGACCTATGGCGCCCACAAGCTGATGACCGAAATTCTGTTGTCCGATCTGACGCGACGCGACGCGCTTTCAGCCATCAGTCTGCGGTTTCCCGGGATTGTCGCACGGCCTACGACCGATAGCGGGCATGGTTCGGCGTTTATGAGCCTGCTTTTCCATCGGATCGCTGCCGGGGAAGTCTATGCTTGTCCGGTTCCGGCGAAAAGCACCTGCTGGTGGGTGTCGCGTCAGGCGGCGGTGGATATGCTGCTGCATGCCGCAGGGCTGAAGGATAGTGCCGTAACCGTTTTCCAGCCGCCGGTATTGTTTGCAACGGCTGGCGACGTGGCTGCTGCGGTCGCCCGTCATGTGGGCAAAAGCGCATTGGTCGAATGGGGCGAGGACGAGACGCTTCGCCGCCTGTTTGGTGCCATGCCGCCGCTTGATGCTGCCACGGCGTTGGCGGCGGGCTTCAAGGCCGATGCTGATCTCGATGCGCTTGCCAAAGCCGCAATTTCAGGAGAGCCATGATGAAGATTATCGATCTGTCCGTTGCTATTGAAAACGATATTCCCGCCGATCCGCCGGGCCTCGGTCCCAAAATCACCTACACGAACCATGCGGAAGGCTCGGAAGAGGTTTTGCGCTTCTTTCCCGGGCTCGACATTGCCGATGTCCCCGGTGGGGAAGGTTGGGCCGTGGAACAGCTGAACCTGACTGCCCATGCCGGTACGCATCTCGATGCGCCCTGGCATTTTGCGTCGACGATGAATAATGGCGAGCGCGCCTGGACCATTGATGAAGTGCCGCTCGATTGGTGCATCCGTCCCGGCGTCAAGCTGGATCTGCGGCATTTGCCGGATGGTTCAATCGCAACGGCAGCCGATCTTCAGTCAGCCTTGGCGGTGGCCGGTCATACGCTTCAGCCTTTCGATGTGGTGCTGGTCAATACCGCCGCTGGTGCCGCCTATGGGCGACCGGATTATCTGAGCCGTGGCTGTGGCATCGGACGCGAGGCCACCCACTGGCTTATGGCGCAAGGCGTCCACATCGCTGGAACCGACGCCTGGTCCTGGGATGCGCCCTTTCCGGTCACCGCCAAACGGTTTGCGGAAACCAGGGATGCAGGGTTGATCTGGGAAGGACATAAAGCCGCCCGTGAAGGGATTTTCTTGCATATGGAAAAACTGACACGGCTGGAGGAATTGCCGGGTTCCGGCTTCACCGTCTCCTGCCTGCCAGTGAAGATCAAGGGCGGCTCGGCTGGCTGGTGCCGTGCCGTGGCGATTTTCCCGGAGGGTTAACAGTCTATCCAAGAATTGCCGCTGGCCGTCTGCAAATGGCAATTTCTGCGCTTACCTCGGCTCACGTACTTTAAGTACGCTCCGCGCCGGTTCTCGAAATCACCATTTTCGCCAGGCCAACAGCAATCCTTGAACAGACTGTAAGACAATTTCGTCGTATGCCAATCTGCTGCGCCCGCCGTTATAAAAGACACGGGCGCAGCATTTCAAATCGTGGCTGTTCAGCCTATTCCGGGTTTTCCAGGCTGAACATTTCGGTGCGTTCGTCATAGGCGAACAATTCGGCATAACGCGCCCAGGAGACGATGGTTTTCAACGTGTCGTCGGCGTAGGATTCGCTCATGTAATCCTCCAGCTCGTTGCGGAACCGCGCTGCCGGTGCCGTATGGCTTGGCCGTTCGTCCAGAACCCGGCGGATCAGGCCCATCAGAGGCACATAACTGACCAGATGCTCGGCAAACAGTTTCTTGCGGGCATCGGTTTCCAGATGGGCGAAGCGGGTTCCGGCCTCGGTCAGCACCAGATCGCCTTCGCTCAGATGGGCAAAGCGCAAAAGCTGGAGCGCTTCACCCAGATGAAACAGCTCGTCGGCCTCCAGTTGCAACTGGCCGGCCAGTACCGGAAGATCGGCGCGGCCATGATAGGGTGCACCTGCGAGCGCCTCGATCAGCCCCGACAGGATATTGGTCGAAACCGGCTCCAGCACCATGCCCATGCCGGTGCCGGGAATGCCGTCCATGCTGGGCAAGCGCGGTTCGGCGCGTGCCGTCATCAGCGCGTAGATGCTGTCCACGAGTTGGCGGAACACCGGGTCAAGCCGGTTGCGTGGATGCGGCAGATCGACCTTCAATTCGCGCGCCACGCGTCCCGGATTGGAGGAAAACACCAGGATGCGGTCGCACATCAGCACCGCTTCCTCGATATTGTGGGTGACGATCAGCACGGATTTGATTGGCAGGCGGCCTTCGATCCACAGGTCGATCATGTCGGTGCGCAGGGTTTCGGCAGTCAGCACGTCGAGGGCGGAAAATGGCTCGTCCATCAACAGCAGATCAGGGTGGACAACAAGAGCGCGGGCAAAACCGACACGCTGGCGCATGCCGCCGGACAGCTCTTTCGGATAGGCGTTTTCAAACCCATCGAGGCCGATCAGGTCGATGGCGGCCAAGGCAAGCGAGCGTCGCTCAGTGCGGTCTACGCCCTTGGCTTCCAGGCCGAGTTCGACATTCTGGAGCACTGTTAGCCAGGGAAACAGGGCAAAGGACTGGAAGACCATCGAGATGCCGGGCGGTGGCCCATCGATTTCGGTGCCGCGATAGCGGGCGCTGCCCGAAGATGGCGACAGCAAACCGGCGATGATGCGCAGCAGTGTCGATTTTCCGGAGCCGGAGCGGCCCAGCAAGCCGACGATTTCGCCTTCCTTGATGGCGAGATCGACGTTTTCGAGCACGACAACATCGTTGCCACTGGCCTTGGGGAAAGAGCGGGAGACCTGGGCGATATCGATCAGCGGGTTCTTGGTGATAAGATCAAGCATGGGAACAATCCTTTTGTCGGATGACATCATGTCTGTGGTGTTATGTCTGTGGTGTTTGGGAATGCCGAAACATTCCCGATTGATGGTGGATGGTATCAGCCCAGGCGCAGGCGGCTTTCGCCATAGGCATAGAGCGGGCGCCAGACCAGCCGGTTGAACAGCGTCACGAAGGTACACATGACGATGATGCCGAGCACGACCCGTGGGAAATCGCCTGCCGTTGTCGCATTGGCGATGTAGGAGCCAAGGCCCGGCGTGGTCAGTTGGGTATCGCCCCAGCTTGCCACTTCCGCAACGATGCTGGCATTCCAGGAGCCACCCGATGCCGTGATCGCCCCGGTGATGTAATAGGGAAAGATACCGGGCAGGATGACCTTGAACCACCAGCGCCATCCGGTGATGTGGAAACTGCGGGCGGCTTCCTTGAGATCGCTTGGAAAGGCGCTGGCACCGGCGATCACATTGAACAGGATGTACCATTGCGTCCCGAGGATCATCAGCGGGCTCAGCCAGATATCGGCATTGAGCCCGAAATGTACGATCACCACCACGAACACCGGAAAAGCGATATTGGCTGGAAAGGCAGCCAGGAACTGGGCAAGCGGCTGGACTTTTTCCGACAGCTTTGGACGAAGGCCGATCCACACGCCGACCGGCACCCAGACCACTGTTGCGATGGCCATCAGCACGATGACGCGTAGCAGGGTGATAGAGCCATAGAGGATAACGGTCGGGATTTCCGACCAGCCGATGCTGGCCCGCAGGTAATTGAAGCTGATATAGGCGGCCCATGCGGCCATAGCCGCAATGATGCCGATCCAGATCCAGTCGATGACCCGCGAGGTGGCAGGGCTGGCAGTTTTTGAACCGGTGCTCCGCAGTTTGGGGAGGCGCAAGGTCCAGAGTTGGCGGGCCACCCAGTTCAGAGGTGCCAGCAGCAGGCCGGTAACACGGGCCTTGCGCAACAGGTCCAGCATCCAGGAACTGGGAGCCACGCCCGAGGCGGTGGTCTCAAAACGGAACTTGTCGGCCCAGGCCACCAGCGGACGGAACATCAACTGGTCATAGAGAAGGATGACGGCGAGCATGGCGATGACGGCATAAAATACCGCCAGAATGTCCTGTTGCTTGATCGCCAGCGCAACATAGGAACCGATGCCCGGCAGAGTAACCGTTGTATTGCCCACGGTGATGGCCTCGGAGGCGACGACGAAAAACCAGCCGCCGGACATCGACATCATCGTATTCCAGACCAGGCCGGGCATGGCGAAGGGAACGTCAAGCCGCCAGAACCGCTGCCAGCCACTGAGCTGGAAGCTGCGGGTCGCTTCTTCCAGGTCCTTGGGCTGGCTGCGCATCGACTGATAGAGGCTGAAGGTCATGTTCCAGGCCTGGCTGGTGAAAATCGCAAACACCGCCGCCAGTTCCGCACCGATCACCCGTCCTGGAAACAGGTTGAGGAAGAAGGTGACGGTAAACGTCAGAAAGCCGAGAATCGGCACCGATTGCAGGATGTCGAGGACCGGGATCATCACCATTTCCGCACGCCGGCTTTTGGCGGCAACCGATGCGTAGATCAAGGTGAAGATCAGCGAAAACACGATGGCTGCCAGCATGCGCAGAATAGTGCGCAATGCATAGATTGGCAGATTGGTGGGATCGAGCGACAGGGGAGCGGCATCAAGCGCCGACAGCGGAATTGTCGTCACCCGCTCGCCATAGGCAAACAGCACGATGACGCCGATGATCAACAGCAGCGCCATCAGGTCCCAATGGTTCGGAAGATGGGAGCGGCGGATGGCAAGCGGAGCGAATTTTGGATGGATCATGGGACAGGCCTCTATTTCGCGAAGCGTCATAGGGAGGGATGACACGGCAATTTTAGGGGTAGGCAATTTCAGGCTTGAGGGTTTGATCCGCAGATCCCCGAAGCGCCTGATAATCCTATAGAATGACCGAACATCTGACGCCACCGCGCTTAAGGAAAGCCAGGCACGGCTTAGGCATAGCCTCGATATACTTTTGTATATTCCGCCCTGCGGGACTGTCGCTGCGACGCTTTCCTGCGTAATTTGATCTGGGGCGATCCGGCCCTCGATGTTTTGCGAGAGGGTGTCTAACTTTTGCACAAAGAAACAGCCATGGCCACCGAAGGATGAAACACATTCTGTTTTCGCAGCATCAGAACCGGCCAAAACTGAGGGCGGTGTTCATCCTGTTCCTGCTGGTCTGCATCTTTGCCGCCGATACGATCACCAATTTCGAGATCGCTTTTGCGGTCTTCTATATCGCGGTCATTCTGATCGCCATCGGCTTCCTGTCGATGCGCGGGGTCGTCGCACTGGCCATGATCTGCATTGGCCTGACGGTACTGAGCTTGTTTCTCACCCGGCGCGGATCGTTCGAATCCGGGCTCATGAATTGCGGCATCAGCACCTGCGCCATTGGGGTGACGACCTATCTCGCCTTGAAAATCGTTGCCGCCCAGGCGGCTATTTACGATGCGCAGGCGCAGTTTTCCCGCATGGCGCGGTTGACGCGGCTGGGAGAACTGACGGCTTCTATTGCCCATGAAGTCAATCAGCCGCTGGCCGCCGTCGCCACCAGCGCCGATGCCTGTCGCCGCTGGCTTGATCATACGCCGCCCAATTTGGATCGTGCCCGTCAGGCGGCGGAGCGAATTGCCAGCGACGTGAAACGCGCCAGCGATGTTATCGTGCGGGTACGCAGACTGGCCAGAAGCGAACCGCCGCAACGGGAAAGCTTCGACCTCAATGCGGCAACGACCGAAGCCATCGGCTTGGCCGAACATGAGCTTGAGCGCAACAACATTGCGCTGGAGATGGCGCTTGCGGAAGATCTGCCGCCGGTGCTGGCTGATCGTATTCAGATCCAGCAGGTGATCGGCAATCTCCTGCTCAACGCCATTGAGGCCATGGCGGCTGTTCCCAGTTTCAAGCGGGAGCTTTTGGTCTCGACCTTTGTCGATGGCGATGACAGGATCGTGCTTGCTGTCGCCGATTCAGGTCCCGGTATGAAACAATCGACGCTGGATCATCTGTTTGAGGCGTTCTGGACCACCAAGGAAAGCGGCATGGGCATCGGCCTTGCCATCAGCCGCTCGATCATCGAGGCCCATGGGGGGCGTATTTCCGTGACCTCGGCGCATCGTATGGGGACTGTCGTGCAATTCAGCCTGCCCTTAAGCGAAGAGAGTAAGGCATGATGGCCATCACACCTCAACAGGATGAACATGAGCCGGTTGTCTATGTGATCGATGATGACGCCTCGGTGCGCGCCGCATTGGAGGATCTGCTTGCCTCCGTCGGCCTTGCTGTTTGCGCCTATGGATCCACCCAGGAATTCATGGCAATGCCGCTTGCCGATGCGCCCGGTTGTCTGGTGCTCGACGTGCGGATGCCCGGCCAGAGCGGTCTTGAGTTTCACCAGCAGATGACGAAACTGGGCATACGGCTGCCGGTGATTTTCATTACCGGTCATGGGGATATCCCCATGTCGGTCAAGGCGATGAAAAACGGTGCTATCGAGTTCCTGACCAAACCGTTTCGGGATCAGGACCTTTTGGACGCCATTCAGCAGGGTATCGAAAATGACCGTGCGCAGCGACGGCAGGATCATCTATCCTCCGGCTTGCGGGAGTTATGGCAAACGCTGACGCCGGGCGAGCGGGAGGTGATGGAACTGGTTGTTCAGGGGCGTCTCAACAAACAGATTGCCGGCGATCTCGGTGTCAGCGAAATCACCGTCAAGGTTCGCCGCGCCCAGTTGATGCGCAAGCTCAACGCGAAATCCGTTGCCGATCTGGTACGGATCTGGGATCGGCTGGCGGTGCCGGATTGAGAGGATAGCGCCGCGCACTCAAGATGCACGGCGCCATTATTGGCAATAACCAAAATCAGCGCAGGTTCACCAGCTTTGCCAGTTCGCGGGCGCGGTCCAGGCAGCGGGGCTGCTGGTCGAGGAAGCGCTCGGCGCCGATTTCCATGATCAGCATGGTGTCGGGCAGGAAGGTGAGTTCGGCGAAGATCTCGTCCCAGGCAATATCGCCCCAGCCGAGCGGCAGATGCAGGTCGCCGATGCCGAGCGCAGTTGCTTCCGCGTTATGGAAGAATTCCTTCATCGTATAGGGCAGGCCAAAGCTGTCATGGACGTGGAGATGGCCAGTCACTGGTGCCATGGCGCGCAGCTGCTCGCGGAAATCCAGTCCCTTGAAGGTGGATTCGATATAGGCATGGGAGAAATCGATCAGGGCGACAACATGGTCATGGCCGATGGCCTTGACCGTTTCAGCCACTTGACTTGGCGTCTGGCGGTACTGGCCGGTCTCGGTGGTGAAGATGTTTTCAAGCGCGATGCGCACGCCATAACCCTTGGCGAGATCGGCCATTTCCAGCAGCGCTTCGCGCTCCATCTTGTCGAGATCCGCGCCGTCCACGCCGTCTGCTAACTGGGCTGCACCCGAATGATGGACGAGAATGCCAGCGCCGAGGCGGTCGCACAGTTCCAGCATGGCGCGAACCACGTTCTTTTGCAGGTGCAGATGCTCGCGGTCCATGAAATTGGAGCTGACCTGGCCGTGCAAGGACAGTTTCTTGAAGCTGTATTGGCTGCCAATGTCAGCGACGCGCTGGGTGCGATCCTCGATAATACGGCCACCGGAGATGATTTCTTCGCCATAAATGCCGATTTCGCAGGCCGTCGCACCGGAATCGGCGATTTCACGCAGCGAAGCGTCCAGTGTCGTCAGATCGCCCTTGCCGGTGCGATTGCAAAAGCCGATGGCGGAAATGATGTCGGTCATGAAAGAACTCCAGTGGGTTGATGCGATGGTATCTGGCTGTTGGCGAGGCTGTTTGCCGCGCCCGTCATGGGAGAAAAGTCGATCCGCTTCTGGCTCTCGCTGTCGAAGAAGTGCAATTGCTGCTGCGGCAGCAACAGCCCGATCGTGTCACCGGCTGTCACCTGCGCTTCTTCGGGAACGGCAATGGCAAAGGGCTGGCCAGCCAATTCGCAATGGACGACGCGGCCAACACCCAGCTCCTCCACGAATTCGATGAGAGCGGGGACACCCTGGCCGTGGCTGGCAAGACGGCATTGTTCCGGGCGGATACCGACGATCACATCGCGGCCGCGCAAAGTATGGGCGACGACCGGATCGATTTCGACCGATGCACCACCGAGGCAAATGGTGGAGGTTTCCACTTCGACGCGGGCGTCGAACAGGTTCATGGCCGGGGAGCCGATAAACGAGGCAACGAACGTGGTGGCCGGGCGATGATAGATGTCGAGTGGTTTGCCGACCTGTTCCACATGGCCACGGTTCATCACCACCAGCCGGTCGGCAAGTGTCATCGCTTCGACCTGGTCATGGGTCACGAAAACCGATGTCGCTGACAGACGCTGGTGCAGTTTGCGGATTTCGGCGCGCATGGTGACGCGCAGCTTGGCATCGAGATTGGACAGTGGTTCATCGAACAGAAACACCTTCGGCTCGCGGATAATGGCGCGGGCCATGGCGACGCGCTGGCGCTGGCCACCGGAAAGGGCGGCGGGCCGACGGTCGAGATAATCCTGCAAGCCGACGATTTTTGCGGTCTCAAGAATGCGCCGGTCACGCTCAGCTTTGGCAACGCCTGCCACTTTCAGCGCGTAGCCGATATTGCCGGCCACCGACATATGCGGGTAAAGCGCGTAATTCTGGAACACCATGGCGCAACCGCGCTCACGGGGCTCCAATGTGTTGACGACACGGCCATCGATGGCGATTTCGCCTGACGTAATGTCCTCGAGCCCGGCAATCATCCGCAGCAGCGTGGATTTGCCACAGCCGGAAGGACCGAGGATGACCACGAATTCCCCGGAACCAAACAGCAGATCTATGCCATGCAGGGTTGGTGTCTTGCCGTAGCTTTTGCGCACCGCGCGGATGTCGATATCAGCCATTGTTTTTGAACCTTGTTGTTCTTGCAGGCGCTTTTCAGCGTCACTTTTCCGTGGAAACCAGACCGCGCACGAACCAGCGTTGCAGCACGGCAACCACAACCAGCGGCGGGGCCATGATCATCAGTGAACCCGCCAGCGTGACGTTCCAGTCGGGAATGCCGTTATCGGACGGCAGCAGTGAGCGCAGCGACATCATCACCGTCTTGTAGTTCGGATCGGTCACCATCAGCAGCGGCCAGAGATACTGGTTCCAGCCATAGACGAACATGATGGTGGTCAGCGCCAGCA
Organism: Gillisella vitis; assembly: GCF_021559775.1. Lineage (GTDB taxonomy): Bacteria > Pseudomonadota > Alphaproteobacteria > Rhizobiales > Rhizobiaceae > Allorhizobium > Allorhizobium ampelinum. Next base: position 501,121 of record NZ_CP056048.1, read on the forward strand.
TGTTGGTGCGCGAGAGCGGCAGCAACATTTCAAAGAAGAAACGGATCGGCCCGGACCCGTCCATGCGCGCCGCCTCGGCCAATTCATTGGGGAGAGTCATGAAAAACTGCCGGTAAAGAAAGGTGCCGGTTGCCGTGGCGACCAGCGGCAGGGTCAGGCCCGCATAGGTGTTGAGCAGGTTCCACTCGATCTTGATGTCGATGCCAAACAGCGTGGACAGGATGGATTTGACCGGCTGCAACAGATCGGCTGCCACCGCATAGGTCGGCACGACCCGGACCTCGAGCGGTAGCATCAGGGTGATGAACACGCCCCAGAAGAATACATGTTTCAGCGGGGTGCGGAAAAACACGATGGCAAAGGCGGTCATGGCTGACAGTGCGACTTTCCCCAGCGTCACCAGGGCCGCCATAATCAGGCTGTTGGTCATTGCCGTGCCGAGATCGGCCCGCGACCAGGCCTGTTTGGCATTGGTCAGGAACTCGCCTTGCGGCAGGAAGCTGAAGGGAACGGCATTGACCTGCGGCATTGTCTGGCTGGCACCGGCAATTACCACGATGAATGGTCCGATCAGCAGCAGGAAGCCCAGGACCATGATGAGATAGGTGAAGGCATTGGCAATTGGTGTGCGCTGGATCATTCCGGCCTCACTTGTAATGCACGCGCTTCTCGATGAAGCGGAACTGGATGAAGGTGCAGATCATGATCAGCCCGATCAGAATGATGCTCTGAGCCGATGCGCCGGAATAGTTGAGACCCTTGAACGCCTCATCGACGATCCGGTAGACCATGACTTCGGTGCCGTGGTTCGGCCCGCCGCCGGTCATCGAATGGACGATGCCGAATGTGTCAGCACCAACGAAGCCTTCTGTCATCATGGTGACGAGCAGAAAAAACAGGGTGGGCGCAAGCAGCGGCACCTGCACATCGAAGGCACGGCGGAAGGGACCGGCACCGTCCATGGCGGCCGCTTCACTAAGCGCGCGCGGTACAGATTGAAGGCCTGCCAGCAGGAAGATGAACGTATAGCCCGACCATTTCCAGATGAAGACGATGATAACAAGCGCCAGCGCGTGGCTGCCGTATTTGGCCGGGTTCCAGAGATCTGGAGAGAAGGAATTGACCATGGCCGCCAGCCCGCGATCGGGTGCCAGGATGAAGCGGAAGGCGATACCGGCAGCCGGTCCGGCAATGGCGAAGGGCAGGATGTAGAAAAACCGAAAGAAGCCGGTTCCCGGCAGTTGCCTATCGACCGCAAGTGCCAGCACAAGGCCGATGAGAATGGCGAAGAACGGCCCGACTGTTGCGAAGATCAAGCTGACATAAACTGAATTCCAGTAGAAGGGATCGGTCAGCGCGTCCTTGAAATTGGCAAAGCCGACGAATTCCGCAGCACCACCAAACGGCGGTTCGAGGGTGAAGGCCCAGTTCACCACGGCAGCCACCGGCCAGTAGAAGAACAGGATGATCAGGATGATCTGCGGCAGCGCAAACAGAATAGGCAGCCACCAGTTCTTGAAAACGGCGCGTTGTTCCATGTCGTAACCAATATGCTGGAATGAAGGAGGAAGCCTGCCGTTAAGGCAGGCTTCCGGGAGCAATGGCAGCTGAGGCTTAGTTCAGCTTCTGACCGGCATAGGTTTTCTCAAAGCGGCGCAGGATGGCGTTGCCGCGCTCGACCGTCTGATCCAGCTGGGTCTGCACATCGGCATTCTGCATGAAGATCGCCTCAAACGAGGTTGAGACTTCCTTGCGGATCTGGGTGAAGCTACCCAGGCGGATACCGCGGCTGGTATCGGATGTCGGCGTGTAGGTCAGGCTGGCAATGGCCAGTTCACGGCCCTTGTAAGGTGCCTTATCGTAGAAACCATTGGCTTTCATGGCATCGAAACCGGTCTTGGTGACGGGGATATAGCCAGTCACCGTTGACCACCATTGCACCATGTCCGGCTGACCGAGGAAGTTGAGGAAGGCAGCAGCCCCCTTGTATTCGGCTTCCGGACGACCGGCGAGAACCCAGAGCGAAGCACCGCCCACCAGCGAATTCTGGCGCTCCGTACCCTTCCAGACCGGCAGCATGGCGACGTCCCATTTGACGTCAGCGGGCAGCGTCTTGCCGACGGTGCCGTGGTCGGCAATCGACGACTGGATCATCTGGCAGGTCTGCGAGGTGAAGGCCGGAACGACATCCATGCCGAGCTGCTTGGTCTTGACCACGAACAGCTTCTCATCCTGCATCTTCTTGAAGAATTTCACATGGTCAACGAACTTCGTTTTGTTGAAAACCAGTTCGGCATCAAGACCCTGATAGCCATTGGCCTTGGTGGCGATTGGCTGGTTATGGATGGCGGAAAACTGTTCCAGCATCGACCATGGATCGAAATTGAAGCCCAGCGGGCATTCATAGCCAGCGGCCTTCAGTTTGCGGGCTGCTTCCTCGACATGTTCCCAGGTATCCGGCTTGAAGGTGATGCCAGCCTTTTCAAAGGCGCTGACATTATAATAGAACATCGCGGTCGAAGAGTTGAACGGAAAGGACTGCAATTCGCCGCCAGCCGTGGCGTAGTAATTGGCGATGCCGCCGAAATAATTGTTCCAGTCGATCTTGTAGCCATTGTCGGCCATCAGCTTCTTGGCTGGAATAAAGGCCTTGGACAGCATCAGGTCCAGCGTGCCGGCATCGTAGATCTGGGCAATGGCTGGCTGCTTCTTGGCGCGGTAGGCGGCAATGGTGTTTTGCAGCGTGGTATCGTAATCGTTCTGAGAGGTGCAGACGATTTCGAAATTCTCCTGGCTGTCGTTGAACTTGCGGCAGGCGTCCTGGACGCGCTCGCCAAGGTCACCGCTCAGGCCGTGCCAGAATTCGAACTTGACCTTTTCGGCCATGGCCGGTGCTGCCCCCAGCGTCGTGGCAGCCAGCAGGCCGGCCAGCACGGTTTTCAAAGCGTAGTTTTTCATCGCAAATGCCTCGTTTTCAGGAAAACAATTCCGCTTTACCCCCGGAAATTCAGGGGGTTCTAGCGGGCATTTGTGATGGCTCGACTACGCTTCCATGACGCTTGCGTGAAGATTTTTCTTCCGATTGATGACGGCCTAATTTACCAGCGCCGCGTATACTCTGCCGCGCGGCGCAGTCGATGCCTTCACGCCGCCGGTTGCTGTTTTGCCCTGGCGACGATTTGCGTCGGGCTGACGAATTGCAGGGCGATGACCAGCCAGAACAGCGTGGTGACCATATAGACCACAGCCATGGCATCAATGGATTGCGATGCGCGAACCCCGGACGCAAAGACCGCATAGTAGAGCGATACGACCAGCGTTTGCGTCGTCGGCCCGGCGATCAGGAAGGTCAGCTCGAACATGGCGATGGTGCGCACCAGCACCAGCAGCAGGGCCGCTAACATGCCCGGCAACAGTAGCGGTAGCAGGATGCGGGTGAACAGGCTCCAGGTTCCAGCACCGAAGACCTTGGCGGCGGCCTCGATGCGTGGATCGATTTGCTCTATGAAGGGGATCATCACTAGAATGACGAAGGGCAGCGACGGCACGAGATTGATCAGCACCACGCCCCAGAAGCTCCCGCCAAGGCCGACCTGATAGAGAACCGTGGCCAATGGAATGCCATAGGTGAGCGGCGGCACCAGAAGCGGCAGCAGGAATGTGAGGATGACCAGCTTTTTGCCGGGAAAATCCCGCCGCGCCAGCGCATAGGCGGTCATCACCCCGAGCAGGCCTGAAATGATAACCACGGTGAAGGTGATCTGGAAGGTGACGGCGACGACGCTGGACAGCTGAAACTCGCTCCAGGCATCGGAATACCATCGCGTCGTCCAGCCGGTCGGCAGCCAGGTGCCAAGCCAGCGGCGTGCAAAGGAATTGACCACGACGGAGGCAATCACCGCCACGAGGTTGAGAATGAACAGCCCGGCGAGCGCCCAGACCGCCATGCGCCAGAGTTTTGAGCCGATGCCCTGATCGCGGATCATGATCTAGCCTTTCGTTCCGGCGACGGGGCCGCGATAGAAGAGGGAGCGCAATGCCAGGATGGCCGCGACGATTGCCAGCTCGATAACGCCCATGATGATGGCGATGGCCGAGCCCAGCGAGTGGTTATATTGCTCGAAGGCGGCCTGATAGGCGGCAATCGAAATCACCCGCGTCGGCCCGGCGGGTGCGCCAAGCAGAACGGCGGACGGAAACACCGCGAAGGCTTGGACGAAGGACAGGCAGAAGGTGACGGCAAGACCCGGCACCAGCAGCGGCAGAAACACGTTCATGAAGCGCTTGCGGGCATTGGCCCCCAATGTCGCCGCCGCCTGTTCGATGGCCGGATCGATGCCGGTGACATAGGAGAGCGTCAGCAGGAAGGCGAAGGGGAAACCTGAGATCAGCAGCGAGGCAAACACGCCCCAGTAATTGTTGGTGAGCTTGACCGGCGTATCGAGAATGCCGATCAGGATCAGGCTGCGGTTGAACCAGCCCTGGGGACCAAGAAAGGTCAAAAGACCGTCCGCGATAAAGACGGTGCCGAGTGTGACCGGCAGGACGAGAATAGTGGTCAGAAAACGCTGGCGCGTCATGAGCCGCACCCGGAAGGCAATCGGCAAGGCAAGCGCCAGATTAACCACCGTGACCGGCAGCGCCAGCCAAAGCGTGGCGGAAATGGTCTTGTATTGAAACGGATCGGTGAAGAAGGTGACGTAATTGGCGTACCATGCGCCGTCTGTGGGCGTCAGTGAGTCAACCACGCCATACATGAACGGATAGATGAACAGGGCGAGGATGACCAGCAAGCCCGGCAGGACCAGCAGCGTCGTGCCGTCTATTCCCTTGGCTGCAAGCGAGACACGAAGTGAAGACTGGCTCATGCATCACCCTTAAAGATCAGCGCACGGCCTTCTGCCGGACGCACGCTGGTGACGGTGCCGCGTGGCAGCAAGATATCCGAGCGAAAATGCACCTCTGCGCCGTCGATGGCTTCTGCGGCACCAAAATAGGCTCTACCGCGATATTCCATGGATTTGACCGTCACCGGAATGCCGCTGCCATCCTGAACGGCGATCATATCCTCCGGTCTAACGCTGAGCACAGCCGCATCGCCGACCTGAACCGGTTGGCGGGGCGCCCCGACAGTGGTTGCGCCTGCGGCTTCGATCTGGGCCTCATCGCCGGATACGGCTGTGATACGCCCGGCAATCCGGGTGCGAAAGCCCATGAAATCGGCGACATCGACATGGTTCGGGCGCATGTAAAGATCTTCCGGCGTGCCGATCTGGCGGATATGGCCCTGGCTCATCACTACGATCCGGTCGGCCATCGACAGTGCCTCATCCTGATCATGGGTGACGTATATGGTTGTCGAGCCGATCTGGTCGTGAATGGCGCGGATATCGGCGCGCATTTCCAGCCGCAGCTTGGCATCCAGGTTGGAAAGTGGCTCATCCATCAGCACGACTGGCGGGCGGATGACGATGGCGCGGGCAATGGCGACACGCTGCTGCTGGCCGCCAGAGAGTTGACCCGGCAATTTATCCGCCTGCGAACCGAGCCGTACCAGATCGAGGGCTGCTTCGATGCGACGGTCGGCTTCCGTGCCTTTGATGCCTTGCATGGACAGGCCGAAGCCGACATTGCGTCGCACGGTCATATGAGGAAACAGCGCATAGCTCTGGAAGACCATGCCGAAGCCGCGCTTTTCCGGCTCCAACTGATCAATGCGCTGTCCGCCGACCCGAATTTCGCCGCCGGTCAGCGGCAAAAGCCCGGCGATACAGTTCAGCGCCGTGGATTTTCCGCAACCGGAAGGGCCGAGCAGCGCGATGAATTCGCCCGGTTCGATGGCGAGATCAATACCGTCAAGCGCTTTATAGGCGCCGAAAGCGCGGCGAAGGGCGACAAGCTCAAGCTTTGCCCCCTGTTTGGGCTGGGCAGCCTGCGTCGATAAGGGGGCTGGCGCGACCACGTTACTCTCCTGTCTGCGGAAAAATCATAGGCAAGCTTCCCCGAACCCGGAGATCCGAGGGAAAAATATGTGAAAGACTGCGTATAGGCCCCGCCGTGCCAAGGCTCTGCGGGGCAAAGGCTCGGCAGGGCAAAGGGCTCAGCCCTTGGCTGCGCCGATCTTTTCGTCCCAGATGCGGAAGGCATCGACGATTTTCGATGGGTCGAGTGGCACTTCCAGCGGGTTGTTGGCGATCCAGCCGTCATATTCCTTGCGGCCAAATTCGGCGATGGCGTCCTGGCTCTTTTGAGGCGCCATGGAAATCGTCACATCCTTGACCGCCGGGCCGGGATAGAAATAACCATCGTCAAAGGCAATCGCCTGTTGCTGCGGCTGAAGAATGAAATTGATTACATCCAGCAGGACCGCGAGCTTTTCTTCCGAAACTCCCTTCGGAATGACGGCGTAATGGGCGTCAGTGACCCAATGGAAGCCCTTGAGGGTTGCCACCTTGGCCTCTTCCGGCACGATGCCGAGCACGCGCGGGTTGATGTCCCAGCCAGTGGTGGTGACGACAATATCGCGGGTGCCTTCGCCAAGCTCCTTCATCACCTGCGTGGTGCCGGTGCCATAATATTCGACGTTTTCGCCGATTGCCTTCAGGTAATCCCAGGTCTTGGCCCAGCCATTGACCGGATCTTTCGGGTCTTTATCACCCAGCAGGTAAGGAAGACCCATCAGGAATGTCCGACCTGGCCCGGAATTGGCAGGGCGGGCATACATGAAGCGCTTGGGATTGGCCTTGGTCCAGGCCAGTAATTCCTCGGCGGTGCCCGGCACCTGCTTGACCCTGTCAGGCATATATTCGATCAACGGCCCAGACGGATAATAGGTGACGACGACGCCCTGGTTCTGGGCCAGCGCCTGCATCTTGAAAGCCTGCGGCAGCAGGATTTTCTCCAGATCCGGCAGGTCTGCCTTATGGGCGGACAAATCGACCCAAAGCCCTTGCGAAAGGCCAGCGGCCAGCGCATCCGTACCGGTCAGCACCAGGTCGATATCGACTTTTCCGGCTGCCTGTTGCGCTTTAAGCTTTGATGGCAGTTCCGGGGCAGGGGCCTTTGTGAAGGCAAAACGCGACACCCATTGCGGCTTTGCCGCAGCATATTTCTCGAACATGCCCTGGGTCAACGCCAAGTTGCCCGCCACATCAGCGACGGTAACAGTGACAGGACTTGCCGGTTGTTTGGGGGCTGCCATGCCTAGACGCGGCAACAGGCCGAGCCCGGCCACACCAGCGGCCGTGCCCATGAATGTTCTTCTATTGATCGTCACCAACATATCCTCCCAGATTTCCACCCTCGGAAAGGGCTCCCGAAGATAGTGATATGTTAGTATGCGACTTGATGTCAACGTATAGATGCAGGCATATTACCGTGACGACATGTATCCTGCTATTCAGAGCTGTCCTGGGAGAAGGCAATAGGAGCCCCATAAGCCCGAAGAGCCATTGCTAATGGCTCCTCGTCTTAGGCGATGTGGCCAGTGGCAATCGCCGCTTCAACCTGCGGTCTGTATTGCAGGATGGCGGCGGCGTGCATTCCGGTCCAGCCCTGGAGCAGCGAGCCGCGCCCGAAGGGTGGTGAGAAATATTCGACCGAGCCGATCCAGCCATTGTCGAGACTGGTCTGCCACCAGCGCAGCATTGGATAGTCCCAGCCGTCCATGCCGTATTTCAATCGCTGTTCGGCATAGAGACCTGAGAGATAGGGCCAGTCGGAGCCGTTGTGATAGCGATAGGCAAAGGCGGATTTGGCGCGGGTATCGGCGGGTCGCTTGAAGGGCGGCCAGGCGCACATCACACCCCAGTCGCCATAGGGCTGGTGGGCATTGTTGCGGGTCTCCAGCATGGCCGCGACATGGTCAAGCACGGTTTTGGCCCGTTCACCTGACACGGCATCGAACCGCAGGAGCGTCAGGCTGTCGAGTGTCAGGTGATCTTCGACGAAATCGCTTTTCAGGCCGTAATCGGCATACCATCCATGGGGTGTGAGAAGCGCTTCGTCCAGCGAGGCGCGGGCGGTGATTGCCGTTTGCTTTGCCTCTTTGGCCAAAGCCTCGTCCTGATGCATGCCGAATTCGGCAATCGCATCCAGCGCGCCGATCCAGAGCCTGAGATCATAGGCGACATAGCCATGGCGATAGACGTTGTCGGCCCAGTCACGGTCGTGCCGTGGCTTGATAGGCAGGCCGTTTCCGGCAGTGTCGAAGCCTTGATAGCGACGGAAAATCGCTTCGATGGTCTTCCAGTGACGGGTAAGGACGGTTCTATCGCCGGTGGTGCTGATATAATCGCCAATCGTCAGGATGAAGAACAGCGGACTGTCGAAATGATCGCTCCACCAATCGGTGCGCCGCAGATGTTCCATCTTGTAGTCATCAGACGTCGTGCGGAATTTCTCCCACTCCTCGCCCTGTTTCGGGCCGGTCAGAATGACGCCACTCGGGCTTTCGCCATCGGGCTGGATACCGGTTGCCAGCAGGTCGATCTGGCCACGGACGGCCTCCGGTTCGAGATGCAGCAGGGCCTGCAAGGTCCAGTAGCCGTCGCGGTAATAGGTGCGGGTCGGGGCGCTATAGGCCTGGCCTGCGGCAAGCCCCAGAAAGGAACCGTCTTCGGCGCGGCGAATGCTGGAGAGCGAGGCATGGGCGCTCTGGATTGCCATGCTGCGCATCAGCGGTGGGGCTTGGGGCAACAGATCGCAGCGCGTCACATGGACCTTGCTCTCGGCAATGATCGTCTCGACAGGCAGAGACATTCCCCGTTCGGCTTCCGCGTCGCTGGCACCTGCGGCAATGACGATCACGCCGTCGCCTTTGTCTTCGACAATGGCCACGCCCCATGGTGTACGGATGATCCGCCTTGCCCCGCTGCGCGCAACTTTTTCCGGCTTGGTCAGCGTGCCCCACCAGGCGCAGCGTCGGGCTGGGCGTGTGGATTTCAACTGGCTGCCTGTTAGCACTAGGACCGGGGCGGATTGGGCGACATAGAGGCCATGGTCTTGGCCGGTCATCTGGTTTGGTGCATAGATGAACGGACCGGTCCAAGGGTGAAGGGCGATGTTTGCGATCCGGCCGCAGCCCCAGAGTGACAGTTCAAGCCGTCCTTCCGGCAGAAAATCACCTTGCAGGCGGGGTGCCATGAACGCCAATTGCAGAGGCAATTCGCTTTCGACAAGTCCGTCTGGCCGTGCCTTTGCTTTGGCTTTATCCATGTCTCTCCCCTGTCTGTTATAGGTTTTTCGCATCGGATTGTCCGGGATGCGGGACGCGGTTTTTCAAGGCCAGCGCCACGGCGCCAATCATCCCCGCCTGCACACCGAGCCTGCTTTGTTTCAGCGGGCTTTCGAAGGGCAGCAAGGGTTTCAGATAGGTCTGCAAAAGCGTGAAGAATTCTGGCTGGGAGCCGATGCCGCCGCCAATCACCGTGATTGCCGGGTCCAGAAGCGCATGCACGGCGGCGATACCGATCGATGCCTGTTTTGCCACGCTATCGATAGCAAGCCGGGCCTGTTCATTGCCTGATCGTGCCAGCGAAAACAGTTCGGCAACGGTCCCGCCGTCTCTTGTGAACCTTTGGCGGATGCCGCTGGTGCCGACGCCATCCTCGTAAAGTCCGTTTTCCGACAAGGGGGCTGTCTCATGAGGTGCCGCGCCAACAGGCAGGTAGGCAATTTCGCCAGCCCGGCCAGCGGCTCCACGCCACGGCTCTCCATCCAGGACAATGCCCATGCCAACGCCGGTTCCGAACGACACGAATACCAGTGAGCCAAGCCCTTGACCCGCGCCTGCCCATGCTTCGCCATAGGCGGCGAGATTGACATCATTTTCCACCGTCACCGGGCAGGAAACGAAGCGCGACATCAGGTCCGCGAGGGGACGGTCAACCGGCAGAGCCAGATTGGGAGAAAGCGACGAAAGCCCGGTTTGAGGATCGACGGCGCTCGGAACGCCAATCACGACATTGTCCAGCTCTTGCGCCAAGGCACCGGCGTCCGACAGGAGAGAGGTAATCAGTCTTGCCATTTGCGCGAGAACGGGTGCATCTTCACCGTGCAGCGTAGGCTCTTCGCGTGTGGCAATGATCTGTTCTTGGGTTCGGGCAATGCCGGCCAGAATTTTTGTGCCGCCAAGGTCGATGCCAATGACCCAGCCAGGGACCCGGGCGCGGCCCGAGGCGTCTTCCCGGGGTCTTTCAATGGTGAGCAAGGGTTTGGCCGAACTGGACACAATTGCATTCCTTGTTTTGTTCGGTGTGTTGACGAACTATTTATGGGCTGGTTTTTGCCCTGTCAAGCCTGCTCCCTGAGAGGAAAGGAAATTCTAGGGTCCAAGCCAGGCCCTAGCCAATTCCTCAGGGCAACCGACAGGCAAAACCTAGGTAATCTCCCTGGTTGTCGGGCTTTTTCACATCTCCACGAATTAGCTTGACACGCCGTGGCAAATCCTATTTCGTTCGTCATGTCAACGAACCAATTAAGAAGTTTCAGGGCATTTGCATTCCGGTTTTGCCTGGCGGAGGTATCCGGGCAAGACGATGACATACTGCATGATTGCGTCGGGTTTTCAGGATTCGAGCGGGACATTATGCAGGTAAAAGAAATGCTACAGCGATTTTGTGGAGTTGGTGATCGCACGTCGCTGTATTTCCCATCATCCGCCGTCTCACCTGCAAGGGAACAGCAAGGTGAAACCGGCCCGCGCAATTGCGTGAACCAAAGCTTGCGTTCACCGATGGCCATCAGGAGGAAAATTCGATGCAGAAAAGCGTTTTGAAATGGGTTGGCGGTGGGTTTGGCGTCATGCTGTCGCTGACCAATGCCTATGCGTTTGGCGAGGCACCGATGCTGAAGAGCCAGGTCGATGCGGGCAAGCTCCCGCCGGTCGAACAGCGCCTTCCCAAGAAGCCCGCCATCATTCCTGTTTATAACGAGATCGGCACCTATGGCGGCACGCTCCGGCGGGCCTATAGCGGCATCGGTGATCGCATGGGGTCCACCAAGCTGATCGAAGAACGCGCCTTGAAATTGCAGCAATCGTCCGACGGCAAGGTCGATCTGGTGCAGCGTTTCGTTGAAAGCTGGTCGGCCAATGTCGATTCCACCGAATTTACCTTCACGCTGCTCGATGGCATGAAATGGTCCGATGGCGTGCCGGTCACCACGGAGGATGTGAAATTCTGGTATGAGGATCTGTTCCTCAATACCGATCTCAATCCCAGCCCTCCGGGCTTCCTGTTTTCCGGCGGCAAGCCGATGAAACTCGACATTGTCGATGCGCATACATTCAAGGTCAGCTTCGCCCAGCCTTATGCGCTGTTTCCTTATGTTCTGGCGGTTCAATCGACGGGATGGCCGGGTCTCGACAAGCCGAGCTTTATCCAGCCCGCCCATTATCTGAAGAAATTCCTGCCGAAATACAGCACGCCGGCAGAGCTGGATGCCATCGTCAAGGCCAAGGGTGTGCCCAACTGGCGGGCGCTTTGGGATTTGAAGGGCGTGATCCAGGCCTGGTGGTTGAACCCGGATCTGCCTGTCGTGACCGCCTGGAAGGTTGTGACGCCACCACCCGCAAGCACCATTGTTTTCGAGCGTAATCCCTATTACTGGGCAACCGACAAGGCCGGGAACCAGCTTCCCTATATCGACCGGATCGAAGCAAAACTTTTCCAGGACCATCAGGCGGTCAACCTGATGATCGTTCAAGGGCAGATCGACTTCCAGTCGCGTTTTGTTGAGGCGCGGGATTACCCGCTGCTCAAGGAAAACGAACAGGCCGGTAATTACACCGTTCATCCTTGGAAGAGCGGCGAAAACCTGGCGATCATTCCCAATATCAACGATACCGACGAGGTGAAACGCAAGCTGTTTGACGATATTCGCTTTCGCGAAGCGTTGAGCATCTCGATTGACCGCGAAGCCATCAATGAGACAGTTTTTTCCGGTCTGGCCATGCCAAGAGCCGCCGCGCCTGCCAAGGGATCGCCTTACTATGACCCCGAATTCGAGACCAAGTGGACCGGTCTCGATATTGATCGCGCCAATACGTTGTTGGACGAGATCGGCCTGAAAAAGGGTGCTGACGGGTTCCGCACCGGGCCGGATGGCAAGCGCCTCAGCCTGGTGATCGAGACGATTGACGAGAACATTCCGCCTGAGATGGTGGAGGTGATCCGTCAGGGCTGGCAGCAGATCGGCATTGAAGGGCTGATCCGTTCGGTTGATGAAACCGCCAGCCTTCAGCATATCAAATCTGGCAATTTCGATATCATCACCGCCTATGCCGACCGATTGCTGATGCCGCAGGCCGATCCGACCCTGCTGCTTGGCCGCGAATCCTATGCCAACGCTTATTTCGAATGGTATAATTCCGCTGGCAAGAGCGGCACGGAACCGCCGAAGGATCACCCGATCCGCAAGCTGTTTGACGCCTGGACCGCCGCGTCAAGCTCCAAGACCGTGGATGAAGCCAACCAGCATATGAAGGACATGATCAATGTCATGAAGGAAAATGTCTGGATGATCGGTCTTGTCGGCGAATCTGTCACGCCCTTCGTCGTCAACAACAAGATCGGCAATTTCCCCGATGTGATGACCAACGAAGAAGCACTGCGCAATGAAGGCAATGCCATTCCGGCGCAGCTGTTCTTCAAGAAATGATCGGTCACGGCGGCCTTGCATCTTTGCAGGCCGCCGCAAATTTCCGGATGGGCGAAGACGCGACCGAACAATGCAATATCAGGGCGTGACGATGCTTATGCATCCTTGAATGCAGGGCGGTGCAGACATCTCAAATCCATCAGCGATTTGAGATGTCTGCAGAAGAAACTCGAAGGGTCATTTTCAATGACGCTTCGTCGGAATGGTCGGGAGAAAGTGATGACATCCTATATCTTGAACCGGTTTGCCTGGGCCATTCCCATGCTGTTTCTGGTGTCCATCGCTGCCTTCACGGTCATCCAGCTGCCGCCGGGCGATTATGCCACAGCGCTTGTCGCGGAAATGCGGGCGAATGGCGATACTCCGCCTGAAGGGACCGAGGAACGGTTGCGCCATCAGCTTGGCCTGGATCGTCCGATGTATGAGCAATATTCGCAGTGGATCGGCAATATCGTTCTGCACGGCGATTTCGGCACCTCCTTGACCTACAACCAGCCGGTCTCCAACCTGATCTGGGGCCGGTTGGCGTTGACGCTGGCAATCTCCTTTTCATCTCTGCTGCTTACCTGGGTGATCGCCATCCCGATTGGTGTGTATGCAGCAGCGCGACAATATTCGTTTCTCGATTATTTCTTCACTGTTTTTGGCTTTCTCGGTCGGGGCTTTCCGGAATTTCTCTCGGCCCTGATCCTGATGTGGCTGGCCTATTCCTGGATGGGCATGAATGTCGGCGGGTTGTTTTCGCCGCAGATGCAGGACGCGCCCTGGAGCCTTGCCAAGGTCGCCGACATGCTCGGCCATTTATGGATTCCGTTGCTGGTGCTTTCGACCAGCGGTGCGGCTGGCCTGATCCGCATCGTGCGCGCCAATATGCTGGACGAGCTGAACAAGCCCTATGTCGAAACCGCGATGGCGCAGGGCCTGACGGAATGGAGCGTTATCTGGCGCTATCCGGTGCGGGTGGCGCTTAATCCGTTCATTTCCACCATCGGCTGGGCGTTGCCAGCGCTGATTTCCGGCGATGTCATCACATCCGTGGTCTTGAACCTGCCGACCACCGGACCGCTGCTGCTGCGCGCGCTGCAAAGCCAGGACATGTATCTGTCGGGAAGCTTCATCCTCATTCTCGGCGTCTTCACCATCCTCGGCACCATCGTGTCCGATATCCTGCTGGCGGTCTCCGATCCGCGCATCCGCTACAGATAGGAGCAGACCATGACCGATGTAACGCTCAACGACATGGATGAGGCCCGGCCCGAGGCCGGACGTGCGGAAAAGCTCTATCAAGCCAGCCCCCGGCAATTGATGTGGTGGCGGTTCAAGCGCCACAAGGTGGCGATGGTTTCGGGGATGATCCTCATCCTGGCCTATCTGGTCACCGGACTTGCCGAATTCACCGCGCCCTATGATGCATTCCAGGGCAATGCCCGTACGACATTGCTGCCGCCCCAGGCCCTGCATCTGTTTGACGAGGAGGGAAATTTCCACGGTCCCTTCGTCTATGCCACGACCCGCACCCGCGATCCCGTAACCTTGAGGCCGATGTACAAGCCGGATACGTCGAAGATCGTGCCGATCCGATTTTTCGTCCAGGGACAGACCTATCGGTTCTGGGGCCTGATCGAGGGGAACCTGCGTCTGTTCGGTGCTGCGGGGCAAGACAAGATCAACCTGCTCGGCACCGATACGCTGGGACGCGATGTGCTGTCGCGGTTGATCTATGGTGGACGCATCTCGCTCTCGGTCGGGTTGATCGGCGTTGCCGTCAGCTTCGTTCTCGGGCTGACGCTGGGATCGATTTCCGGCTATTTCGGCGGGATCACCGATAATATCGTCCAGCGCGGCATGGAATTCCTGCGCTGTATTCCGACCATCCCGTTGTGGATGGGGCTTGCCGCAGCGCTGCCGATCACTTGGGACCCGCTGTTTGTCTATTTTCTCGTGACACTGCTGTTGTCGCTGATCGGCTGGACCTATGTGGCCCGCACCGTACGGGGCCGATTCCTGTCAGTTAAGAACGAGGATTTCGTGCTGGCCGCCCGGTTTTGCGGGACATCTGAAGCGAAGATCATCACCCGGCACATGCTGCCTTCGATGACCAGCTACATCATCGCGGCGCTGACCTTGTCGGTGCCGGACATGATCCTTGGGGAGACGGCATTGAGCTTTCTCGGCCTTGGACTGCGTCCGCCGGTGGTCAGCTGGGGTGTGCTGCTGCAAGAGGCTCAAAACCTGCGGACAATCTCGCAGGCACCCTGGTTGCTGGCACCGGGGGCGGCCATCGTCATTGTCGTCCTTGCCTTCAATTTCCTTGGTGACGGCCTGCGCGATGCAGCCGATCCCTATAGCAAATGAGTGACGTGATGACCGCAGAGAACGAAAAGCCTGTTATCGAGATCGATAATCTCAAGGTTCACTTTCAGGTCCGTGAAGGCGTGGTCAGGGCAGTCGATGGCGTCAGTCTGAAGCTGATGCCGGGCGAAGTGCTTGGCATCGTTGGAGAAAGTGGTTCTGGAAAATCGATTACGGTGCGGGCAATCATGCAATTGCTGCCCAAGGTTGGCAAGATTTCCGATGGCCAGATCCTGTTCAATGGCGTTCCCGGCAAGACGACCGACATCGCCAAGCTGGATCGCAATGGCCGCGACATGCGCGCCCTTCGCGGTGGCCGGATCGGCATGATCTTTCAGGAGCCGATGACGGCTTTGTCGCCGGTCCATACCATTGGCCATCAGGTGATGACGCCGATCCTGCTGCACAGCCAGGGCAGCAAGGCGGATGCTGAAAAACGGGCACGAGAAGTGCTCGATATGGTTCGGCTGCCGCGCATCGATGAGATGATGCGCAGCTATCCGCACCAGCTTTCCGGAGGCATGCGCCAACGCGCCATGATCGCCATCGCGCTCGCCTGCCGTCCTCAGGTGTTGATTGCTGACGAGCCGACAACGGCGCTGGACGTGACCACCGAGGCGCAAATCCTTGATTTGCTGAAGGAGTTGAGGGCTGAGCTTGGCATGTCGATCATCTTCATCACCCATAATTTCGGCGTGGTTGCCGATATCGCTGACCGGGTCTCGGTGATGTATCTCGGTAATGTCGTGGAAACCGGCCGGACCGAGGATATTTTCTACGATCCGAAACACCCCTATACGCGGGCATTGCTCAATTCCATCCCAAGGCTTGGAGCCGCAAAACAACACCGGCTGAACACCATTCCTGGCATGATCCCCGATCCCTTCAACCTGCCTGACGGTTGCGTGTTTCACCCCAGATGCGGGCTTGCCAGAGATGGGGACTGTCGCCGGATCTACCCAGCCGTCACCCGGATCGATGACGAGCGGATGGCCCGTTGTCATGTTGTCGCGGAAGCGATGCAAGCAGGGAGTGTCGCCCAATGACGGAGCTATCCATGGCGCCTGACCTCCTGATGGATGTCGCCGATCTGAAGAAACATTTTCCGATTCATTCCGGCTTTCTCGGACGCCAGACCGGCGCCGTGCGTGCGGTGGAGAATGTCAGTTTTCAGTTGCGCAAAGGCGAGACCCTGGGACTGGTCGGCGAGAGCGGTTCGGGCAAATCCACCGTCGCCCGGCTGCTGCTGCGGGCTTTTCCGGCCACCGAGGGCCGGGTGACATTCCGCCGCCGCAATGGTTCGCTGATCGATATCGCCAAGGCGGGCAATGCCGAGATGCGCGAATTGCGTGACGAGGTCCAGATGATCTTTCAGGACCCGTATTCCTCGCTCAATCCGCGCCTGCGGTTGCTGGAGATTATCGGTGAGCCGCTGATCAACAAGAAGGTGGCGAGGTCCGAAATCGAGGACCGGGTGGCGGAGCTGCTGAAGCTTGTTGGTCTTCGTCCCGAATTCATGAGCCGTTATCCGCATGCCTTTTCTGGCGGTCAGCGTCAGCGCATCGGCATTGCCCGGGCGCTTGCCGTCAATCCGAGTTTCATCGCCGCCGATGAAGCCGTGTCGGCGCTGGATGTCTCGGTCGCGGCCCAGGTTGTCAACCTGATGCAGGACTTGCAGGAGCAGTTTGGTCTCACCTATCTGTTTATCACCCATGACCTGTCAATGGTTGAGCATATCGCCAACCGCGTCGGCGTCATGTATCTCGGCAGGCTGGTGGAAATTGCCGATACGGCAAGCCTGTTCGACAAGCCGCGCCATCCCTATACCGAGGCTTTGCTGTCATCTGTGCCGCAGCCCGATCCCCGCGCCAATGCCGCTAAGAAGCGGATCATCCTCAAGGGTGAAATCCCCAATGCCGCCAAGCCGCCGTCCGGCTGTGTCTTTCATCCCCGCTGTCCCTATGCCACCGATATCTGCCGCCAGGTGGAGCCGCAACTGGAAGCGCTAGCTGGCAGCGACAATGCCGTGCGCTGCCATCGTGCCGCGGAACTGGATCTGGCGGGCGTTCGCTGAAGGGACTCACGAAAGGCGAAGACCCTGTCCCGATCCAGGTCCTTGCGCAAATGTGACTCGATTTGCAGCGCAAACTGTGCAGTAGAATGCGCGATTGGCCTGGCGCGGACGTTTGGACGTTTCTGTGCCGGGCACGGCATATGTGAGAGTATCGGCATTGCGGATTCTGGTGGTCGAAGACGACGTCATTCTGGGCTCTTCCCTGAAGAAGGCCTTTGAGAAACACGCCTATGGCGTGGACCTGATGCGGGATGGCGAATCCGGGCTGCTGGCCATTCAGGATAATGACTATGCCGTTGTCATTCTGGATGTGAACCTGCCGAAGGCCAGTGGTTTCGAGGTGGTTCGAACCTTGCGCGCCAGCGGTAACAAGGTTCCGGTCCTGCTGCTGACGGCGCTTGACAGTATCCGCTCACGGGTCGAGGGACTGGATGAAGGGGCCGACGATTATCTTGTGAAGCCTTTCGATCTGGACGAGCTTCTGGCCCGTGTTCGAGCGCTCGCCCGCCGGTATGAAGGGCGCACCGAGACATTGATCCGTTGCGGCAATGTCGAGCTTGACCCTTCCGCGATGATCGCTCGCCAGAACGGCACGCCCCTGCATGTGGCTGGCAAGGAATTCCATCTGCTCAAGCTGCTGATGGAGCGTGCTGGGCGCTACGTCACCAAAAGCGATATCGAATACGCTCTTTACGATATTTCGGCGATGGTGGAGAGCAATACGATAGAAGTGACGATCTACAGTCTGCGCAAAAAATTGGGCGCTGATTTCATCAAATCCATCAGAGGCGTCGGCTATATGGTCGAGCGGTGACACGTGACACTCAGTCAAAGACTGTTCCTGAGAATTCTGCCGACGCTGATCATTACAATCGCGCTTGTCGGCGCCTTTGCGTATCGAAGCGCCGACCGCGAGATTGAAAATATCTATGATGCGGAGTTGATCAACGACGCCAACACGCTTTGGGTCCTGCTCAACCATCCGCTGGCCAAGAATTCGGACAAACCGATTGTCCAGATCCCCGATCTGGATTTCAACATGGACGACCAACTGTCCCTGAACGAAGATGCGGATGATTATGCCGATGCCCATGCCTTTCGGGCCTGGAAAAATGGCCGTCTGGTCATGGTCAGCAGCAATTCTTTTCCGGAATCGGTGCCGGAATTCAAACGCGGCTTTTCCAATTTCAAGCTAAACGGTGAGGCTTGGCGGGTTTATACCCTGCCGATTCCTAATTCTCCTGTCACCATTGAAGTGGCCGAGAAAATGGCGTTGCGCGACGGGTTGGTCGCCAATATCATTCTCAATCTGTCCTTTCCATTGATGATCCTGGTTCCGGCCATCGCCATTGTTGTGTGGTTCGTCATTCATAACGGCCTCAATCATATCCGGGTGCTTGTTCGGCAGATCAGGTCACGGACGCCGGACGATCTTTCGGCAATTTCCACCGATGGTCTGCCCCGCGACCTCATTCCGCTGGTCGGCTCGCTCAATCAGTTCATGGAAAAGCTGCGCATATCCCTCACGCTTGAGCGCCGCTTTGCCGATCTCGCCGCCCATCAGCTGCGCACGCCGCAGGCGGGCATAAAACTGCTGCTGCAATTGATCGAGCGGTCGGATTCGGAGGAAGAGCGTCAGGCGCTGATGAAGGATCTGACCGCCAGCAATGAGCGGGCGATGCATCTGATTGAGCAGATGCTCAATCTGGCCCGCGTCAGTCATCAGCCTTTGAACCTGCAACCGACCAACCTGTTCGATCTGGTGGCCAAGGTGCTGGCGGATTTCGGGCCGGTCTTCAACGAAAGGCGGTTGCAGGTTGAACTTTCTGGAGATGAAGAGGCGCTGGTGGCGACCGACAGCAGCTTGTTGCGAATGATGATCGACAATATCGTTGACAATGCCATCAAATATTCGCCGGATGCCGGTGCAATCGAGGTTGTGATTACGTCCAAAGAGGACTGCTGGTACGTTTCAGTCAATGACAGCGGACCGGGCATTCCCGTTCAGCATCGCGACAAGGTTTTCCAGCAATTCTACCGGTTGCCGACAACAGAGCGCGAGGGGACCGGGCTTGGCCTTGCCATTGCTGCGGCAATTGCGGGCCGCCTTTCGGTTGATATCGAACTGGGTGTGCCTGACTGGGGCTATGGCTTGCGCATAGACCTGCTTGTGCCAGCGGGGACGCTCACTGCGGCTTGATCGGCGGGTTGCAGTCATAGGATGCAAATAAATGATTATAAAGCATAATTTTTAAGTCAACGAGGACACCCCAAGGCTGGTTGGCAAAAAAATCGACATTTAAGTTTCACTTCATTTTCGTCTAATCCAGCTTTCAGGTCCGGGTTCTAGGGTTCCTTCACAGATTGAAGGAACCACCATGCAAGCTTTCTGCGATTTTGACGGCACGATATCGAAACAGGACGTCACTGACCTCGTCCTGGAGCGGTTCGCCCTGCCTGAATGGACCGATATCGAACAACAATGGGAAGCGGGAGAAATCAATTCCGCTGAATGCATGCGGGCTCAGATCGGTCTGCTTCAGGCCTATCGGCATGAGATCGATCGGTTTCTCGGTGAGGTCGAAATCGACGCTGGCTTTCCCGAATTCCGCCGGTTCTGCCTCCAGAACCATATCCGTTTGACCATTGTCAGCGACGGTGTCGATTATTTCATTCGCCGTGTTCTCAGCCATCACGGCATCAACGACATCGAAGTGGTTGCCAACCGCATGCTGGAGCCCTCCTGCGGCAACCCGACGGTTTTCGACCTCGACCATCCCTTTGCCAGCCAAAACTGCGTCACCGGATCGGGTGTCTGCAAATGCAACGTCATCCGCTCCGGCGATGCGGATCACATCTATATCGGCGATGGCCGCTCGGATTTCTGCGTCTCCAGCCATGCCGCCAAGCTGATCTTCGCCAAATCCAAACTGGCGGTCCATTGCCAGGAAAACCGGATCCCCTTCATCGCTTACCGCGATTTCACCGATATCACAGCCGCACTCAAGACCTTGAAGATCAAGTCCCTGGCGATTGGGGCTGGTGCTGCTGTGACCACTGTTCCTGCATCAAAAATAGCTTAGGGAAAACAAGCATATGCGTGCAACGCTCAAGATTGCCGAACCGCCCGTCGTCTCGCCTTCAGAAGACGAGTTGAGAGAACTCGAAAACCTCTATTGTTCTCACGGCGACACCGTCCATTATACGGATAAGCCGAAATTCTTCGAAGGTTGTGAAGGCTCGTTCGTCTACGATGCCAGCCAGACGCCGTTTCTCGACCTGCAAATGTGGTATTCCGCCGTCAATTTCGGCTATCGCAACGAGCGGCTGAACAATGCGGCCCATCGGCAGCTCGATCAGCTTCCGCAGGTGGCATCCCAATATCTGCACCGCGAAAAAGTCGAACTGGCCGCGCTGATTGCCCGCGATGCGGAACAGAAATTCGGTCATAAAGGCCGCGTCCATTTCAATGTCGGCGGCTCGCAGGCTGTCGAGGATTCGCTGAAGCTGGTGCGTAATTTCACCGGTGGCAAAAGCCTGATGTTCGCCTTTGAGGGCGGCTATCACGGTCGCACGCTCGGCGCGAGCGCGATTACCTCAAGCTATCGCTACCGCCGCCGGTACGGCCATTTCAGCGACCGCGCCCAGTTCATCGAGTTTCCCTATCACTTCCGCGGCCCGAAAGGCATGTCGAAGGAAGAATATGGTGAGGTCTGCGTACAGAAATTCGCCCGCCTGTTTGAAAGCGAATATAACGGTGTCTGGGATCCCAAGGCTGGTAAATCCGAATATGCCGCTTTCTATGTCGAGCCGATCCAGGGCACCGGCGGCTATGTCATTCCGCCTATGAATTTCTTCACCGGTTTGAAGAAAGTGCTTGATGACCACGGCATCCTGTTGGTCGTCGATGAAATCCAGATGGGCGTCTACCGCACCGGAAAACTGTGGTCGATCGAGCATTTCGGCGTGTCGCCTGATGTTCTGGTATTCGGCAAGGCCATTACCAATGGTCTCAATCCGCTGTCCGGCATCTGGGCGCGCGAGGAAATGATCAATCCAACGATTTTCCCGCCCGGCTCGACCCATTCGACCTTTGCCAGCAATCCGATGGGCACCGCCGTTGCGCTGGAAACCATGAAAATGGTCGGCGAGGGTGATTTTGGTGCCAGCGTCATGGAAAAGGGTGCCCGCTTCCTGGATGGCCTGAAGGTTCTCGAAAAGCGTCATGCCATCGTTGGTGATGTCGATGGTCTCGGCCTCGCGCTCCGCATGGAAATCTGCAAGGAAGACGGGTTTACCCCTGACAAGGCAACGCTTGACTGGATGTCGGACGAGGGCATGAAGGGCGATATGGTTGTTGATGGCAAGACCTATGGTCTGGTGCTCGATGTCGGCGGCTACCATAAGAACGTCATCACGCTGGCTCCCAACCTGATGATCAGCAACAGCGAAATCGATCTGGCTCTCACCCTGCTCGATCAGCTGCTGACCCGCGCTGCACGGAGATAGAGCCGTGCAACTCCTGCTTCTTCACCTCGATGACGCGCTGGAGTTGCAGCCTGAGTTCATGCGCACCTGCAAAATGGCAGGCGCGCATGAACTCAACGAACAGCAAAGCGGCAGGGCTGTGCGTCTCTGGGGGCGGCAAGCCGCGCTCGACACGCTGTGGCGCAAGATCAGCCAAGTGGGACGGCAGGGGTCTGTCGAACCGCGCCTCTGCTTCATGGGGTCGGGCGATTTTCACCACGTCACATCACTGCTGATTGATCAGGCCTTGGAACGCCGCAGCGAGCGCGTGACGGTCATTCATATCGACAATCACCCGGACTGGGTGCATTTCGATGGCGGCATGCATTGTGGTTCCTGGGTCAACCGTACCCTTGCCAATCCGCAGGTCGATAAAGTCATCACCATCGGCGTCTGTAGCAATGATCTGGAGACGCCGGAGCGTAAGGGCGCAAATCTCGACCTGCTGACCAGCGGACGGCTGGAGCTTTACCCGTACGCACATCCGCCTAGCCGGGTGAAGGCCAGTTACGGTTCCGGGCAATCCTACAGGCAGCATGCCCGTGACCTTTATTGGCAAACCATCGCCGAAATCGGCGAGATGAATTTCATCGACCGGTTGCTGGCCAGTATTCAGACCGACTGCGTCTACATCACTCTGGACAAGGATGTTCTGGTTCAGGGCGATGCGGTGACCAATTGGGACCAGGGGCAAATGCAGATGCCCTATGTCCTATCGATCATCAGCGCGATTGGTGAGCGCTATCGGATTATCGGCGCCGATGTGACGGGGGATTATTCCCGTCCAGACTATAGCGGCACTCTCTGGACCCGGTTTTTGAAAAAGGGCGAGATCCTGATCGATCAACCCCGCCATACATGTCCCAGTCCGCAGATCTGCACCATTAACAGTTCCGCCAATCTTGCGCTGCTGGATGTGTTCGGGGAGCAGATGCGATGAAACAAGGCCTCGATCTGTCGATGTTGGCGCTGATCCTGTTCTGCATCCTGACGGAGACAGGTCGTGAGATCTGCTTCAAAAAAGGGGCGGGTGTGGGCGATGCCAGACAGATGGTGCTACGGCCGGTTGTCTGGGCCGGGATCTGCTTCTGGCTCGTCGAACTCCTGGCCTGGAGCCGGGTGCTGGCCAGTGTTTCGCTGTCCATCGCCTTTCCGATCATGGCGATGAGCTATGCCACCATCACGATTGCCGGTGCGGTGATCTTCAAGGAATCCATCAACCTTCGCCATGCCGTCGGGGTCGCGCTTGTGACCGCCGGTGTGGTCTGTGTCGGAGCAACAGGACTATGAAACTCTTTGCCTATTCGAAATGGGATAGTGTGTCTGTCGCCGCAGCATTGCTGCATCTGGCCTTCAACATCTATCTGATTGCCGGGTTCGAGAGCCGACCGTTGTGGCTCTCCTTCGTGCTTGCCTGCATTTATGCGCTGTCGATTTCCTGGAACATCAATAGCATTTCCCATAACTTCATCCATACGCCTTATTTCAAGCCGCGCTGGATGAATTATGCTTTCAGCCTGCTGGAATCGATCACCATCGGCTTTTCCCAGACCTATTATCACTGGGTCCATATGCGCCACCATTCCGGCAATAGCGACCGGCCGGATGAGAGCGGCAAGACCGTCGATCTGCTTTCGATCTACAAGCATGGCAAGAATGGCGAGCCGGAAAATGTGTTTTCCTACACCTTTCTGAGCTTCTTCCGGGACGATCTGGGCGAAATCCATCGGGCTATCGCTGCCAAGCGGCCATTTGAAGCCAAGTGGGGGCGGATCGAACTGATCGCCTTCATTGTCGTCGCGCTGGCGGCCTTGGCCTATGACTGGAAGGCGACGCTGTTCCTCGTGCCGTTCTATTATCTCGGCAATTGCCTGTCGTCTCTCAATGGTTACTACGAGCATTTGCACGGCGACCCGGATGAGCCGATTGCCTGGGGCGTCAGCAGTTACAAGAGCTTTTACAACTGGCTGTGGTTCGGCAATGGCTATCACGCCGAACATCATTACCGGCCCAAAACCCACTGGACGCAATTGCCGCTGCTGCATGACCGGATCAAGGATGAGCAGGAAAAGGCCGGAACCCATGTGATCAGCACCTGCCACGCGCTCGGCTTCATTGCCAAGGAGAACCTGGCCAAAGAGACCTTGTCGGGGGAGGGTACCCGATGAGCACCGATGCGCTTTCCTTTTATCAGGAAGGAAGCAATGGCAGCGGCATCCTTCTTGTCCACGGTCTGACAGGAGCACCTGCCGAAATGCGGCTGGTGGCCCGGCAATTGCACCGGCGCGGATATTCGGTCTATGCACCGCTACTGGCAGGGCATGGAAAGGACGAAGCGGCCTTGCGCAAGACGCGCTGGCAGGATTGGCTTGAGAGCGTCGAGGAAGCCGGACAGGTTCTGGCCTCGCGGGTCGATGCGTCGTTTGCCGCTGGTATCTGCGCCGGTGGAAAGCTGGCGCTGATGGCGGCGGATCGCCAGCCGCTGACCCTGCGTGCTGCGGCCATCTATTCGCCCTGCTTCCATTATGATGGCTGGGACATTCCCCGTCATTACAATTTCATGGCCCGCAATATCCGCTGGCTGGCGAAGATCCCGTTCCTGGACCGGCTGAGGTTTCACGAAACCCGTTCGCTCGGCATCAAGGACGACCGGCTGCGCAACAAGATTGCCGCCATGAGTGGTGACGGCGTGCTGGAGAGTTTTCCTGGTAAGGGATTGGTGGAAATGGACAAGCTCGGGCGGGTGCTGAAAGCCCGGCTGCCGTCTATGCAGACCCCGACGCTGATCGTTCATTCGCTTGAGGACGATGTCAGCAGCCCAAGCCATGCCCAATATATCTCGTCGCATCTTGGCGGGCCACGCGAACTGCATTGGCTGCGGGACAGCTATCACATGATCCATATGGACCGACAGCATCGACACGTCGCAGATCTGACAGCGGATTTTTTCGAGGCTCATTATGTACCGAACCGAGCTTAACATGCCCGAAAACAGAGCGGTGAAATCTTCGGCCTCAGACGATGTCACGCAGAAGCGTGTCATGCTTGATGTGGTGCGCAGTTTGGATACTCGCATAACAAGCTCCATTGCCGATATCGATCGTGACGATTGGGACCAGTGCTTTCCGGGCGAGCCGGAAGCCTATGATTACCTGCTGACCGTCGAAACCGCTGGGATATCGGGTTTCGAATGGTGTTACGCCACGGTCTATGAAGGCGGTTATCTTGTCGCGGCCATGCCGGCCTTCATCACCCGCTATGCTTTGGACACCACGCTTGAGGCGGGCCGCGTCCGTGACGCGATCGGTAGGCTGCGCCGTATCTTCCCGAAATTATTGACCTTGCCGCTCGCCTGCCTGGGCTCGCCTTGCACGGAGACCGGCAATCTCGGTTTTCACCCCTCGGTCAGACCGGATCGCCATGAAATGCTGTTTCAGGCGATGTTGAGCTGTTTTGAGGATTACGCCCGGACACGCAAATGCGTGTTGGGTGCATTGAAGGACATGCCTCAGCCGGTGGATGCCGGGATTGACCGCGTGATCAAGGGCCATGGTTATGCGCCGCTGGGCGGCATGCCGACTGCCTGGCTTGCCATCGATTTCAACGATATGGACAGTTATTTTGCTCGTCTCTCATCGTCGACGCGCAAGGACATGCGGCGCAAATTGCGGGCGCGCGAAAAGGTCAGGGTCGAATACCACACGCAATTCGGTGACCATCTGCCACGCATCATGCAGCTTTATAACGAGACGCGGAACCGAAGCGAATGGCAGTTCGAAGAACTGACTCCAGCCTATTTCGAGGGCATTTTGAGGACTATGTCCGGTCGGTCGTTCTGCACTCTCTATTTTGTCGGAGACGAGCTGCTGGCGGCCAACCTGATGGTTCATAACGATCACACCTTGATCGACAAGTTTTTCTGCATGGATGAAATGGCAGGCCGTCCCTACAATCTCTATTATCTCAGCTGGTTCGAGAATATCGGCTATTGCCTGAAGAACGGATTGAAACGCTATCAAAGCGGTCAGGCCTATTATACCAACAAGGTGCGGCTGGGCAGCAGGCTAACGCCGAATGAAATGTATTTCCGCCACCGCAATCCCGTCGTTCAACGTCTTTTGCGCATAGTCGCGCCCTATTTTGCCGCAGATGAAGCGAGCGGAGTTCAGTTGAGTGAGGGCGAGGCATGAAACTGCTTCGCCTGTCATGGCTGGCCGTGCCGGTACTCAACACTGCCCAGCAGATGTTTCTGAAACTTGGCGCAGATCAAGCCGATACCGCGCATGGATCGGCGTTTTTCGAACATGTCTTCCTGTCGCACTGGTTTCTTGCTGCCGTTGTGGCGGAAATCGTCTGTTTTATCGTCTGGATGTCGGTGCTGGCCGATCTGCCGCTCAGCAAGGCCTTTCCCTTGTCGGCTGTCAGCTATGTGCTGATCATGGCAATGGCCTGGTTCATGTTTGATGAACCGGTCACGATCTTAACACTGATCGGCACGGCGGCAATTCTGACCGGTGCCTGGTGCATTGCGACGGCGTCGAAGTCTGGGACCTGAGGCTGCACTCAAAATGAAATATCGAAGGATTTGTTAAAGGCAATTCCAATGGTGTTCTGGTTTCTTGTACCGAGCTCAGAGGTAACAGGAGAATCGGCGGCATCGCCCACCAGCCGCTCGAAGCGATTATAGAGTTGCACCGACATATCTGGCGAAATCGTATAGGTAGCCGAGACGGTAAAGCCCACGGATTTGATCCCGGCGCTCGCATCGAAAGCATTGATGCGGCCATTGCGGCTGGCCTCGGTGGCAGAGACGCCGAAATATTTGTTCATGTAGGATGTGTCGCCGAAGGTTATCCTCGGCCCGGCGGAGAGCAACCATTTTTCCGAAAGCGGCTGAAACCAGTCCGAGCCGACATCCACCACCAATCCACTGCCATTTGACAGTGCCTGGCGGATTTCCGAGCGGACACGCCAGACATCCGGCTTGATCCAGTATTGGACGAAGACACCGGCATCGATATCAAATTCGACGTTTTTCAGCCCGTCGAGATTGGTTGATTTCGAGGAGCGGCTGTCACGAAAGCCAACGACCGGCCCCACTTCAAACCCATGCCCACTGAACACCGTATAATCCAGATTATCATCAGGGGCTGAATTTTCCTCGGGCTCTCCGAACCGACGGATATCGAAGGAGGGAATGACCCCGAACGTATATTGCTTGGAACCGGGATAGCTGGGCGCCAGTTCGACCGCGCCTCCAAGCGTGACTGTCCAGCGGCTCTCCGTATCGGCACTCGTGTCGGCGGCGTGACTGCCACAGGCAGAAAACAGCATGCCTGACAGACAGCCGACAACCACAGCAGCTTTAGGATTTGCGATGCGAGACAAAACCATCCGTCCAGAAATGCCCTCTGTCGAACGGCAGTGGCAAAGTTACAGGTCGGCAATTTTATTGAACTGTCAGACAGCCCCGGTCAAGGACATTAAGAGATCCGCACCGATTCCATCGTGCTTCCTCGAGCCAAGGTGGATTTGAAGTGACAGTTCTGCTGGTTGAATACCATGTTACGGCGAGAATGGTTTTTCCAACCAATTCCAGAAAGGCTTAACTCTTGTCTGAGCCATGGCCACGCCCCAGCAGCGCCATCAACGCATTCGTGGCAAGCCCCAGCAGGATGGCGCACAGGACGAGCCCGCCCGCATAGATCACGAAATTGCCGGAGAGCCAGTTTGCCGCGACCAATCGCATGTTGCTGATGCTCAAAGGCTGCATCGACAACAGGCTGACACTGGTCGGCTCATTGACGACGATCTCCTGTTTTCTCGCATCATAAACGCTGACGCGGCCCGAAAT
This sequence comes from Gillisella vitis, assembly GCF_021559775.1. Lineage (GTDB taxonomy): Bacteria > Pseudomonadota > Alphaproteobacteria > Rhizobiales > Rhizobiaceae > Allorhizobium > Allorhizobium ampelinum. The sequence continues at coordinate 528,588 of NZ_CP056048.1, forward strand.
CGCGGTCCAGTTGCGAAGATCGGCGATATCGACCGTGCCGGTTTGTAACAATGCGCGATCAGGGGCGCTGAATGTCGTCAGGATGGCACCGTCGGCATCGACGGATTGGGACAGAAATGCACTGGATGCCTGGGGCAATGTATAGGCGGCCTCGGCACTTGGCCACAGGCTGACGGTCGCCAGATTGAGATCGAAGGTTTCTTTCATCCAGGTGTCGACGCTGGAAAAAAATTCCATCACCGTACCGGAATCAATTTTGTCGCGCCAGGATTTGAGCTTTACGTCGGTGCTGAGATCGCCATCTCCGGCACCCTTGGTTTGCAGCTGCACATTGGTAAATGCCTGGGGTGGAAGGTCCGGTGCGGCTCCGATGAAAATCGCATTGCGACCGGAAAAGCGTGGGGGGGATGACGCCATTTCGAGGGCAAGGGTTTGCCGGGCCGATGCGGCAAATTTGCCAAGCACGGTTGCGGCGGCTGCCAGTGTCACATCGTCATTGCGGCCTAAAACAACCATTGTCGGGGTTTTTGCCGCAGCAAAGGGAAAGCCGAGAGCCGCTGTTGCAGCGAGATCGGGAGCCTGGGTCAGATGCGCGATCGGTGGCATGACGAATTGCGAAGAGCCGAACAAGGCAAACCGCGCCGTTTTGTCCGCTGTCTCACCAGGTGCGCAGACGCTGTCCTCCTGGGTCATCATCACGGCTTCCAGCCCGATGACATTCACGCCCGGATGAAAATGGCGCAGGGTAACGCGGATCGGATAGTGCCGGAGAACCGCGCCTCCCTTGGACGTGATCGGAACGGTGGTCGCCAGATGACCATTGACCGATACCACGATCTGGCTACCCGGCAAGACCTTGCTCGAATAGGCGGCGTCCAGCAATATGGTCGCGGTCCCATAATGGTTGGCATAGAAATCGGCTGGCATGCCCACCGTGAAATCCGTGAAAAAGCGGCGACCTGAAAATTCCTGGTCGGGAAGACCGAGTGCGGCAAAGGACAGCGCCCCGGCCTTGTCCAGAATAGGTGTATCGACACCGCGCCAGGCCGAGGTTTTCAATATCCGCCGCTCGCCGTCTTGGGCGAACTGAACAAAGTTATCAGCAATCGCTTTGATGTCGCGCCAATCCGGGCCGCTGAAGGCGAGGACCGACACTCCTGGGCGGCCCGGAAGCGCCATGAAGCCAGCCATCGTGCCGTTCAGCTTTCTGGTATCCGCGTTTACGGCATTGTTGATGCCGATCAGGCCCGCCATTTGCGATGTGGTGGCCGCCACGACCACAAGCTCCCCGGGGGCTGGTCGTGCGGGCATGGTTTTCGTGAAGCTGAAGGAGCCATTGGCAACGCCGCTCAGCAGTGACAGGCCTTGGGCCAACTGGAGCAAAGCGGGAGTGGCAGATGGCTGTTCGAGATCCGGTGAAACGATGGTGAAATGGCTGCGGCCTTTTTCATCGACACCAAGTGCGCGCACATCGTCGAGACGTTTCATGCCGTTGGCGTCAGGGTCCGCAAATGTCAGATAGGTTTTTGATGCATCCACTTCCGTCCACAATTCATAGGTGGATTGGATGGTGCAGTCGGTGCGGTGCCTTTGCTCCGCGGCAAAACTGATCCGGTTAAAGCCCGGAACAAGAACGCCTCGCGGCACGGAAATCGTATTTTGCTGCGCAGACTGGCCGCCTCTGATCGGCAGGTTTAGAACCGGCGTGTCATTGATGGTGATAAGAAGGTTAGAGGCTTCCGGCGCGACCACGAGCGCGTTGCTATAGCTCAGCACCAGCTTTGCATCGGCTGAGGCTTGTTCCGGTGTCAGATAAATCGACATCGCCTGCCGGGCCAGTTCACCTTGAAGCTTGAGAACCGGCGTCGTCAGCAGGTAACGGCGTGACAGGCTCTCGCCTTGCTGTTGTGCCGGGCGGTTGGACAGGGGAATGCCAGGGATCGGCGTAGTCGGGAGGGGAATAGGTGCCTTGGTCGCGGGCAGGCCGGGTATCGGCGCGCCCGGCATTGTATTGCTTTCGGGGCTCATGTCGAAAGGTGCCATCTGGGCAAGTGCTGACCCAGCGCCGGCCAGTAGCATCAAAATCAGGGCAAAAGCTGTTTTCACTGTTCGCCCTCCTGCTTTGCGTCGTTTTTGGCTTTCGAAGAAAGCAGCAGGAGCAGATAATGCAGGCCACGCAGTGTCTGTGTGAGAGACAGGCGCAGGAACATCCAGGCTCCTCCTAAAAGGCCAGGATTGCGACGCCGCGACTGTTGAAACAGGCTCCACTGCTGGGCATTGGCAAAGATCAGATCAGCGATGAATTCATGATGGCGCACGGTTTCCGGGAGATAGCGGCAGCCGATTGAGACGATGTCACCATTAAACTGAAAATGACGGATATTGACAGGCAGTTCGGCCCATTGGTTTGTACCATGCGGTTGAAACGTCACAGCGGCCAACGTGTCCCGCTTGAAGATTTCGCGGTCACGGGTAAAAATTTGCAGGCTGGCACCGTTGACCGACACATCGTCGATCATTGCCGGATAGGTTTTCCCACCCACGGAAAACTCGCAGCGCCGGCTGACCTGCACACGACGCGACGACTGTCGCTCCCCCCGCTCCGAGACGACGCCCAATGCGCATCCGGCCATGATCAGATTGACCAGGTTCCAGCCACCGACCACCAGTGTCACGTCAAACCGATAGGGATCGCTGTAGAGCCTGTAGACCGTCACCGCAAAGGCAAGCAGCAGGATGAAGAAAATCAGGAAAAACGGCCGGCTGATTTCCGACAGACGGCTTTCCGTCACACTTTCATCCTTGGCGGTGACCTTGAAGGTCGGTCGCCGTGGGTCCCACATCACAGAAAGGATAGCCGGCAGCAGATGTATCGATTGCACATATTCGTAAAGCTCCGAAATCCATGGCCAGCGGAAAGAACCATAGAGGTAGTTCTGAACCATCAGGTTCACGAGCATGTAGGACAGGGTATAGGCCATGAACTCACCACCCGAGCCCATGAAAATCTGTAGATCGAAAAATAGGTAGAACAGCGGCGCCATCAGGAAGATTGCCCGGGGAAAGGGAAACAGCCAGAACATTGTCGATGACATGTAGCAAAGCCGCTGCGGCAGGGTCAGGCCGCGCTTGAGTGGTGGAAAACGGAACAGCATGATCTGCATCATGCCCTGCGCCCAGCGGCTGCGCTGGCCGATAAAACTGGCAAAGGTGGCCGGTTGCAGGCCAGCGATTAGCGGCATATCGACAAAAATGCTGTTCCAGCCGCGCGAATGCAGTTCAAGCGCGGTTTCGCAATCCTCGGTGATGGAAAGGCCGCTGAAGCCTTTGGTTTCAAGCAGGGCTTCGCGGCGCAGAACGGCAGCCGATCCGCAGAAAAAGGCCGCGTTCCATTTGTCGAGGCCGCGCTGGATAATGCCGTAGAACATTTCGTTCTCGCTCGGCATCTTGTTGAATGTATTGAGGTTCCGCTCAACCGGATCAGGGTTGATGAAGAAATGCGGTGTCTGGACCAGGAAAAGACGCGGGTCTTCCCCGAAATAGCCGACGGTTTCCTTGAGAAAGCTGCGGGCCGGAGCGTGATCTGCGTCGAAGACGGCGACCAGCTCTCCACTGGAGTGATCGAGACCGTTGTTGAGATTGCCAGCCTTTGCATGTTCGTTGCGCTCGCGCGTTAGATAGCGCACGCCAAGCTGGCTACAGAGCGCCTGGAGCGCCTGGTGACGTTGTTCGGCGAATTTTGCCGCCAGCAGGTCGGTGGATTGACGCTTCTGCTCCGTTGACCCGTCGTCCAGCAGCCAAACGGTGAATTTGTCAGTCGGATAATCGAGATTGCGGGCCGCAGCCAGCGTATTGGCCAGCAAGGCTTCGTCTTCGTTATAGCTTGGCACGAAGATGTCGACGATTGGCAGTTCTTCAGCGGCAAGCGTGCGAAAAGGCTTGCGTGGCGGCAGTGGCATGGACACCACGAACAGGCTGAGAAAAAGCATCAGGACGCTGTACATCTCGGCCAGATAGACAAGCAGGCCGGGGATGAAATTTTCAAGCTGGTTGACCGGCGGCAAGGTACTGCTGGTGCGCCAATAGACATAACGCAGCACAATGGCCGTCGAGAGCGACAGAAAAACAATGCGGCCGCGGCCTTCGATCCGCATCATTCTGATCACCGAAACGATGATCAGAATGATGAATGTTGTCACCAGCTGTGTCCGGGTGTCGATGGGCAAAAATGTCAGAGCCAGCATCGCCGCCGCGCAGATCAGCCAGAGCAGGAAGCGGACCAAAAACACCATTGTCTAATCCTCGAAATCCCGGTCAAAGGGGACGTATTGCGGCCAACGCGACGCAGCGGATTTTTCGCTTATGGCCACCAGGCTCATGGGCGCCATCCAGCTCATGGGCATTGTCCAGCTTGGGTTGCCCCAGATTGGGCCGAGGTCGCACCAAGGCATGCAGGCGATGGGACGACAGAACCCGGTTTTGTGGTCTGTGAGGATGGCGACGGGCTTGTCGCGCCCGATCGAGCGGGCGAAGGCACTGCTCCATGAGCGCCACTGATCTGGCCGGGTGACGGAATGATCGTATTTTGCGCACCCGCCGGCAATGGCCGGGGATTAGGTGTCACCGAACCAGGAGCAGTAGACTGTGATGTCGCCGCGTTCGTCTGGGCCGGACGCGCGGCGCGGGGCTCGGTGGGATGTTGAGCCGGAGTGACAGCTAAGGCCGCCGGGACTGGCAGAATGGGGGTTGCCGGAGGATAGATCGGTGCGCTGCTACCGCCCAGGCGGGCGTCGAGCGGGGGAGGGCCGCCGTAAGGGTTCCAGCCAGGGCTGTCGACGGTGCCGGCAAGGGTAAATCCATACATCAGCGATAGAAGCTGCTGTTCGCTTGCCAACCTGTCGCAAAGGCGCATGCGGATCTGAACGGTTCCGCCATCGACGAAGGGGCCACGCTGGCCCTGCCGGGCGCGCAATTGCTGCCAGGCATAAAGGCAGAGGTCGTTGCCGCTGGAGCGGCCTACCGCATAGCCGAACGGCCCAAAATCATTCTGCACCACGTAAGGCGCTCGGGTCATGGCGATGCCCGGCAGGGTGCCGCGCATTTCCGAATTGATCCGGGCGTCGGTCAATGAGGCCGAGGAGAGGGCATTATCGCCGTAGCGATTGGGATTTTCCGTTCCGTAAAACCGCACCTGCACGACATTTTGTCCCGGAACCGTCGAATTGGTCGACAGGGCAATTTCCTGCTGCACCGCATTGCTGAAGCGCTTTTGCGTGACGCCGACGATGGAAAAGTCGCCCGGCGGTGGTAAAAGCATGGCTTGGTCTGCGGAGAGCGCCCGCGTTTCGTCGTTCAGCCGCACCGGATTGCCGGCACAGGCGGACAAAAGGGCCACAAGAATAAGAGCGGGCGAGCAGACTATGCCCCGCACCAGTCCCGCTAGAATCGGTCGGTCTAGAATCATAGCATCGTCATACGCCAGAAACTGCACTGACGAAATTTAAAACCTTTCAAAGTGCAAGACTTCCCTCCCGATCCGATCAAAATAAACCATTTCTTTACCCTAACAGTTAAAAGTCAGATCTTATTGGCTTTGCATTTCGGCCGATAATGCGGACGGAGTTCTCATGCGTACATCACTCATAGCGCTTATAGCGATTGCGGCCGGAGCCGTGGGTGCCGTGGGCGTTCTTCCGGGCCATGAGGATCTCGCGACGGTTTCGAAAAATTCGCAGGCCTCCGGCCAGGATGTCCGTGAGGGCGAGGAGGCTGGCGAGCAGGTGCCGTCTGGAAAATCCGAGCGTCTGCCAGCACCCCGGGCCATGCCCGTGCAACTGCTGGCAGAGGCGGGCACGCCCGACCAGTCAGCACCCACCCGACCCAGTTCGCCGCTTGTCCCTGTTGCCGGGGAACAGTCTGGCGCACCGGTAAAGCCTACCGAGGGTGGAGGGTCTGGAGAAACCAGCCGCCCATCGGTTGATGCCAGCCGCCCCTCGGTCGATGAAAGTGCGTTGCGTTATTTTGCTGCCCGTGGTGATACGGTTCGGCTGCAGGCTGAGATTTCTCGCCTGCGCATGCTTTATCCCGGCTGGCAGCCGCCGGAAAATCCAATGTCCATCGCAACCGGGGTCGATAGCTTTGTCCAGTCGCTCTGGCAGACCTATGCGGACGGGCGTTATGATGAGGTGCGCAAAGCCATTGCCGGACGCCAGCAGAGTGAACCCGGTTGGATGCCACCGGAGGAATTGCTGGGAAGTCTGAGGCTTGCCGAAACCCGCCAAAGCCTGGTCAAGGCATCCGATGACAAGCGTTATGACAGTGTTATCTCACTGGCGTCAGGGGCGCCGGAACTGCTGACCTGTACGGAGGTCGATGTTTTATGGCGTGTTGCCGAGGCTTTCGCCAGGACGAGCAAGCCGGAACGCGCCCGCGATGTCTATACCTATGTGCTGAAAACCTGCCGGACCCCACAATTGCGGCTGGCATCCATGCAGAAGGCAAGCACTCTGTTGCAGCCCGCTCTGCTCGAAGATTTGTTGAAGCTCGAACAGCCCAGTGCTGACGGGCAACCGGAATTCGACGGCATTCGTGACGATATTGCCCGCCAGATCGTGGCGCGCGCCGGACAGGATGCCGGGATTGCCGTGCAGGGCGTTGAGCTGGAGCGGTTGGAAAAGGCTGCCGAACGCGAAGGAAAAGCCAGCGATGCCCTGCTGCTCGGCTGGTATCATTACCGCCGCAACGACATGGCCACCGCGAAGGAGTGGTTTGACCGCTCCTACGCAAAAGAACCAAATGCCTCGGCGGCTCAAGGATTGGCCCTGACGCAGGTGGCGCTTGGCACACCGGGCGAAGCGGAAAAGACCATGTTTCGCTTTTACGGCACCGATCAGCAGGCGAGGGCTGTCTATCTCTCGGCGGTTGCCGCATTGCTGTCGCAGGACCCGCCAAAGGTCATCGACAATGGCGTGCTGTCCCGCATGGCGCCGGTCGTCATTGCAGCCCGCAATGCGGCGGCAGCCGAGCAGTTCGGCTGGTATGCGCGCGCGCTGCAACAGATGTCGACGGCGGCGGACTGGTTTCGGCTGGTTTTGTCCTGGGATGCCACCTATGAACCTGCGGCCTATGGTCTGGCCCTTTCCCTCGACACGTTGGGCGACAAGACCGGCGTGGCGCAGATCAAGGCCAAATGGGCCGGCCAGTCCGACCGGATCGCCGCAGTCGGCGAAGTCAGGTCTTCCAAAGACAGGCTTGCGGTAAAACAAGCGGTGCGGTCTGCCGACCGATCGGCTGGTGCCGAGATGGGGAGTTCCCCGTCCGGGGCTGTCAGCCAGACACGCTCAAGACCGACCATGGTTGTCTTGCAGCAAGAAACCGGAACCAGGCGCTCTGGCTGCTCATCAACCCTTCCTGCCGGGCAATTGTCGCCGCCAGAGGCCTTGATGCGCGGCTGGTGCCTGATGGATCTCAAGCGTCCGATGGAGGCGGTCGAGGCGTTCGACAGGGCATTCAGCGGCGGCGACCTGCCGCTTCGCCAGGATGCCGCCTATGGCAAGAGTCTGGCGCTGCTGCGGTTGAAGCTGACCGATAAAGCCGCCGCTGCCGCCGCGTCCGTACCGCTTGGCAAGGAACGGGCGCGTGAGCTGCAATTGGCGATCCTGGCTGATCGCGCTGTGGGCGCCTTCCAGCTTGGCCGAGCCCGTGAGGCGCTGATTGCGCTCGACCAGCGCGCGCGCCTGATGCCGGAACCGCAGGATCTGCTTTTGCTGCGGGGCTATGCCTATCAGAAGCTCGGTTATGTCGGCGAGGCGCGCCAGATCTTCCAGACGCTATCAGATGTCGGCAATACATCCGCTCTCAAGGCCTTGGCCGATATCCGCGCCAATGATCCCGGCGAACCGCATGGCTGATAGAATGACTGGATGCTGTCAGCGTCTTGGGGATTGGGATGCCTGAGAATCTGTTCCGCTTCCGCTGAAAAGGCAAACGAAAGCAAGAGCCTCTCGGGTTCAATCTGAACCTGACAAACTCTAGTCTCCGGTTTCCTGGATTGTGGTGAGCGGTGCATGGAACGTTGCCGTCAGGCCGGACGGGCGATAGTCCTTATGGGCATTGCCTGTTCCAGCCAGTCCCATGCGGATCAGGCGTGAGCCGAAGCCTTTGCGGGTCGGTTCGCTCACGGTCGGTCCACCGCTTTCCGTCCATGTCATCGACAGGGTCGGAGTGGCGTCGTTGTCGGCGATCCACCATTTGACGGAAACGCGGCCGCTAGCGTTGGAAAGCGCACCATATTTGAGGGCATTGGTCGCCAGTTCATGCAGCAGCAAAGATAGCGACAGACCGGCCTTCGGGCCAAGCGCCAGATCGGGACCATCCACGTAAATACGGTCGCCGTCGGCATGCAATGCCAGCACCTTCTCGATCACATCGCGCATTTTTGCAGCCGACCAGTTTTGCCGCAGAAGAACGTCATGGGCGGCGCCCAGGGCATGAAGACGGGCCAGGAAGGCGTTGACGGCTTCCTTTTCCGAGACATCCTTTAATGTCTGCCCGGCAATGGCCTGGACCATGGCCAGCGTATTTTTCAGCCGGTGGCTCAGTTCGTGGTTGAGAAGTTCCTGTTCTTCCTCGGCCTGAACCTTGGCAAGGGCTGCATAGGTTCTGTCGGCAATGCCGCGCGTAAAGTCCAGTTCATCCTGGCTCCATGTCCGGGGCTTGTCGTCATGGGCAAAGAGAATACCGACCAGGTTTCCGCCTTTGAGGATCGGCACCTTGATCAGCGACGAAACCCCGATGGAGGCATAGGCATCCTTTTCTGTGGTCGGCCATTTGCTTGAGGCGACGTTGGGGATCGACAATGTCTCTCCCTTGCGCAGGTGCTCAATCGTTTCTGAAAACCTCTCGAGAGAATGGCGCCCCGCCAGTGAGACCGTGCCATGAGATGCCCAGTCGAAGGCGACCGCAAAGCTATTGTCGGTCCGATCCACCACGGCATAGCCTGCGCGGGCAACGCCAAGACCGTCCGACAGGATGGCGGCGGCGCTTTGGGTGATCTCTTCCACAGTGCTGGCGGCGCGAAGTTCGTCTCCCAGCTTTAACAGTGCAGCCTTTTTCGCTTCTTTCAGCTTGGCATCGGTGGTGTCGAAGACCACGCCGACCATGCGGGTGATCTCGCCTGCTTCGTTGTGAACGAAGCGCGCCCGCCGCGAAATCCAGCGCAATTCATCATCGTCGGCGCGGATGATCCGATAATCCACGTCAGGGCTGGCCGAACCTTCTCGCCGTGTGACCGGGTTTGAGCGCAGGCCACGATCGTCCTCATGCACCAGATCCTCTATCGCCGAAGCCGGATAGGACGTCTGCACGGGAATGCCGAAGACCCGGCAGAACTCGCTGGAAACCGTCATGGTATTGGTAGCGATGTCCAATTCGAACGTGCCGACCCGGCCGGCCGCCTGGGCGCTTCGCGAGCGCTCGTCCTGTTGTTCCATGGCCGTGACGCGCGCCAGCCTGCGCTCGCTCAATCGGCGCTGTACCTCCGCCTCACGCGCTTTTTCCTTCAGCGCCTTGCGTAATTCCAGCTGCACCATCACCTGTCGGGCAAGAACCTTCAACGTGTCCTGTTGAAGCTCATCCAGTTGCTTGGGTTCGAAACCCAGCACGCAGACGGTGCCGATGGGTAAATTATCAGCGGTTTTCAGGACGGCTCCGGCATAAAAGCGCAGATGGGGTTCGCCGGTGACCAGCGGATTGCGATTGAACCGGCTGTCTTGACTTGCATCCGGTATCATCAGGAAATCGTCTTCCAGAATAGCCTTGGCGCAGAAGGAACTGTCGAACGGTGTCTCGCGCACGCCAAGACCGACTTCCGCCTTGAAGAATTGCCTGCTGTCATCGATCAGATTGACGACGGCGATCGGCGTCGCGCAGATCCGCGAGGCGAGGGCGGCAATATCGTCAAAATCCTTCTCGCGCGGCGTGTCAAGCACGTCATAGGCCCTGAGTGCCTCAAGGCGCCGTCTCTCCCGCTGCTCGGCCTGGTCGTCGTTTAATGATTGGCGCATGAATCTTGTTCTGTCGTGCCGGTTCAAACTCTGGACCGGGCGGGATTTGCCGAGAGGGTTGCATTTTTTAAAGTGAAGATGCGCTCGCACCTTCGTTACCGAGAAATTCCTGTCCATTCCATCCGGGGGGACAAAGCAGGATGTGAATATGCGGAGAGGGTAAACTTTCCATGACGTTTGCCCGCTGGGCTGGAGATTCACTGGTTTATAAGGGCATTATCTGGGCATTTTTTATAGAATTTGCAAGATTGGAAATGCAGGTCCTTTTGCGGTGCTTGCTGCGATGTCAGAACATCAATTTTATTTTTAACAGATGGAACATATAGGATTTCTTCTCGTTTCGAGTTCCTAACGACAACAGGAAGTTTTATGACCGACAGCTCAGCTAGACGCGGTGCCGAGGCCGCCGGGCGCAGACTTCTGGCAGAGCATGCATCGGAAGATCCATTTGCCGCCGCCTTCAAGGCGACCCGCATGCCGATGATCATTACCGATCCCAGGCAGGCCGACAATCCGATCATCTTTGCCAATAATGCCTTTTGCGAGCTGACGGGCTATGCTTCCGACGATCTGATCGGCAAAAATTGCCGCTTCCTGCAAGGCCCTGACAGCGACCCGAAAGCTGTGTTGCAGATCCGCAAGGCGATAGAGGCCGAGCGGGACGTATCGGTCAATATTCTGAACTACCGTAAGGACGGCACGACGTTCTGGAATGCATTGTTCATCAGCCCAGTACGCGATATCCAGGGCGAAGTGATTTATTTCTTTGCCTCGCAACTCGATTTTACCGATGTGAAAAGCAAGGAAGTGCAGCTGGCCTCGGCAAAATCGCAGGCGGAAGCAGCGGTCGCCCAGCGTACGCAGGATCTTGTCGATGCTCTGGAGGCAAAAACCACGCTCGTCCATGAGGTCGATCACCGCGTCAAGAACAATCTCCTGACGATTGCCTCCATCGTCAAGTTGCAGGCGCGGATGACCAGGGACGATACGGTGCGCCATACCTTGCGCTCTGTGCTTAATCGCGTCGAAGCGCTGAGCACGGTACAGCGAAAGCTGTTTACCTCGAGCGATGTCGGGCGCTTCGATGTGGCGGATTTTGCCCGCGAACTGGTGATTGACATTGTCAACGCGCTGAAACGGGGCGATATCAATATCACCATGGATCTTTCCCCGGTCTTCGTTCCTGCCGTGAAAGCGTCGCCTCTGGCGCTGATCGTCAATGAGCTGATCGGCGATGCGGTGCGTCGTGGCCTGAGCGATGGCGGCGGCGAAATCCACCTGACCGTCAACCGGCCAAACGGTCATTTCGTGATTGAAGTTCGCGATACCGCTGATCCGGTGCCGGTCAATAGCGAGGATGACGACTTCGGGCGCCTGATGCTGGAAACCTGCATTCGGCAGGTTGATGCCAAACTTGAACGCAAGACTGAGGGCCGCCAGACCATCGTGCGGGTCACCCTGATGGTTGATAGCTGATCTGGAGCATAAAATTGGACATCATGATCGTCGAAGACGAGACGCTGCTTGCGCTTGAACTTGAAGCGGAAGTGGAGGCAGCTGGCCACACTGTCGTCGGACAGGCGATGAGCCGTGCTGAGGCTATTGAAATCATCGACCGGGAAAAACCGGACTTCGCCTTTGTCGACGTTCATCTTCTCGACGGACCAACCGGGATCGAGGTTGGGCGGCATCTGACTGAGCGGGGTATTCCCTATGTTTTCGTCACGGGCAATCTTCGGCGGATACCGCCGGACTTCGTCGGTGCGGTGGGTGCCATTGAAAAGCCCTATACCATGAATGGCTTGCAGAACGCCTTGGATTATATCGGCAAGCGGCTGCGGGGCGAGGCTAACGTGCAGGCCCCGCCAAGCCTGGTGGTGGCGCCGGAGACCCAGCACGGTTGAGGGCATCGACCTCAAATCCGCGTCGCGGGCTTGAGGTCGTCAGGCCAAATGCCAATGTCATAATGCCAGCGTCGCGGTGACGCCTGGCTGGTATCAGACGCTGACGCGACGGCCTTCCTTATCGGCATTCTTGCGGTCGGCGCCGTGTTTTTCGATAATGGTGCGGGCATCCTCGACCGATATCCGGTGCTTCTTGGCAAAGGAAACAGGCTCGTAAGGCTGTTGCGCGGTCGTTTCGTTGGTTTTCTTCTCAGCCATGATGGGTGTCCGATCTTGCTTGCTCCGGCGCAGCGCCAGAGTGTGGGTTGAAATCTGTGACATTCTGAAGAGGGAGAATGTGGGCGTCTGGACCGAGAGACCGGCAGTGTGGCGGTCATGGTCGGTATTTTACCCCGATGGGCTGTATATGGCGATGAATGTCGCGAACTTCAATGTTGAGATGCGTCTAAGCGGGCCAATAGAGCATTTTTGCATGTCCCGGTACCGCGGAAATGGCTTATTTTCCTTTGCGCGGGATTTTATTGCCACGTGGCCCGGTTGTCACCGGCGTCCTCTTGCGGCTTTCCGTCAGCAGGATACGCCAGCGCTCCAGGCGTTCAGGTGCCAGTTCGCCCTTGGCAATGGCCGCCTGCACGGCGCAGCCGGGCTCATGGGCATGGGTGCAGTCGCGAAAACGGCATTGCGGCGCAAGTTCGGTAATTTCGCTGAACAAGGTATCGAGCCCATCCGTCACGTCGCTGACATAGAGCGTGCGAATTCCCGGCGTGTCGATGACCCAGCCGCCACCGCTGATGGCATGCAGAGATCGCGCCGTCGTGGTATGACGTCCCTTGGCATCGTGCTCGCGGATACCGCCAGTTTTCTGGGGCAGGCCCGTTTCCGAACCGGCTCCCTTCTCCAAACCCGCCAAAGTGTTGACCAGCGTCGATTTTCCAACCCCCGACGAGCCGACAAGGGCGACTGTCTCGCCGATGCCGCACCAGGGCGCAAGCGCTGCTGCGGCATCCGGGGCGCGAGCATTGACCGTGACCACGGGCAGGTCGCGTTGCAGGCCTGCTGCCTCATCAACGAACCTTTGAGCATCGTCAACCGTATCGGCCTTGGTCAAAACCAGCACCGGATTGGCGCCGGACTGGTTGGCCATGACCAGATAGCGCTCCAGCCGGGCCGGATTGAAATCGGCATTGCAGGACGTGACGATAAACAGCGTATCGACATTGGCAGCGGCAAGCTGTTGGCCGTTGCGGCCTTCCGTGCGCCGCTGCAAGACGGTCTTGCGCTCCAGCCGGCGGACAAATTCCCCGGTTACCGGATTGGCAAGCACCCAGTCTCCCACCGCGAAATCGGCGGTATTGCTGTGGTGAGGCAGTCCGAGATCACCGTGTCCGCCAGCATGGATCGCTTCAACCCGGGCGCGGTGAACGGAGGCGATACGCCAGGGCGTCAGTGCCGATTCATCCGGGCCGATCTGGTCTGCAAAAAACTCCGACCAGCCGAGCGTTGCAAGCAAGGGGGCGGTCAAAATGCGATACCGCAGCGGGCTGGAGCGATCATCTTGCTTGCTTTCTATCAACGAGTGCCGGGCTATCAACGTTGTCTGACGACTACATAAGGCGATGTCGGACGCGGGGGAAGAGCAAAAAAATGCCTGAAAATTCTAAGGCAAAAATTCCCTGAAACCGAAGTGAATTTTGCGGTAAAATACCACGGCTGACAGCGAAATTTCCTCCTCCCTTACGACAGGTGAGAAAAGCCTGAACAGGCGGGACGACATTGATTGACAGAGGTAGTTTAGCATGTCACGAAATCCTATGATCAGTCGCCCCCTGCGTAACGTTTCGCTCACCCCCGAACTCGAGGGTTTCATTCATGCCAGCCTTGCGTCCGGCGACTATGCCAGCGCAAACGACATGGTGTGCGCAGCCCTTGACGGGCTGCGCAACGCGGGTTTGCCCATAGGCGGGCAAGATATGGGCATGCAAGACGTGGAATGGCCAAAAGGTGGCGGCAATTGCGGCGATCTGATCCGGGGGCGGGATTGGCGCAATTCCAGCCTCGGGGCGGTTTGTCAATGGTCGGGAGAATTGCGGGGGACGGTCGCCAATGTGGTCAATTCACCGGTTGCGACTGTATTGATGTGGGGAAAAGACCACATCATGATTTATAACGATGCCTATAGTGTCATTGCTGCGGATCGCCACCCGATAGCGCTCGGCATGCCTGTTGCCACCGCCTTCCCGGAAGTCTGGGATTGGAACCGTGGTATTCTGGAAGCCGGTTTCAGGGGCGAAACGGTGGTGTATCGGGATCAGCCGATTGTGCTGAATCGCCGGTCGGGACCGGAAAGACTGTTTCTCGATCTTTTCTATACTCCGGTGTACGATGCCGACGCCAAGGTCGGTGGCGTGATGTGTACGATTGTCGATAACAGCGCGCGTCTGTCGGTAGAGAGGCGGCTGGCTGAGCGCGAGGCGGAGTTGAGGCGGGTTACGGATGCCGTGCCCATGTTGATTTCCTATGTCGACCGGGATCACATCTATCGTTTCGTCAATGCCACCTATCAAGACTGGTTCGGTATTGCGCCTGAACGGGTGGTTGGGCGTCATGTGCGCGAACTGCTTGGCGATTTGTCATATACCAACCGCCGCTCTTCCATTGAGCGTGGCCTTGCGGGTGAAAGCTTTACCTCGGAAGCGACAATTATTCGCAACGGCGCGGAGCATCGGCTGGAAATACGCTATATCCCGCATGTCGAGGCGGATGGTTCGATCCCTGGGGTTCATATCCTATGTATCGATATGCAGGAGCATGCGAGGCGCGAAGCGGCCCTGATCATCAGCAATCGCCGGTTCCGCACCGCCATGGATGCGGTTCACGGGGTGTTGTGGACCAATGGCCGCGATGGCCGGATGGAGGGAGAACAGGCCGGCTGGTCGGCGCTGACAGGCCAGTCCATGGCCGAATACCAGGGTTATGGCTGGTCCGATGCCGTTCATCCGGACGATGTTACCGCCACCATTGGCGCCTGGCGGGCGGCGGTCGACAGTAAAACCATGTTTATCCATGAGCACCGTGTCCGGCGGGCCGATGGTGTCTGGCGCCAGTTTGCCATCCGGGCGCTGCCGCTTCTGGACAATGCGGGTGAAATCATCGAATGGGTCGGCGTTCACACCGATATCACCCACCAGCGGGCCGCTGAAGCGACCTTGCGTCAGCAGGCCGAGACCCTGGCGCGGCAGGTGCGCTACCGCGAACTGGCGGAAGAGCAGTTGCGCCATCTGAATGAGACGCTGGAAGCCCGCGTCGTCGCGGAAATTGGCGAACGGCGCCAGGCCGAAGCCAAGCTGGCGCAGGCGCAGAAAATGGAAACGGTCGGCAAACTGACCGGCGGTGTCGCCCATGATTTCAACAACCTGTTGCAGGTGATTTCCGGCAATCTTCAGCTGTTGTCGAAAGATGTGGCGGGCAATGAACGCGCCGAAACCCGAGTTTCCAATGCCATGGCTGGTGTGTCGCGCGGCTCAAAGCTTGCCAGCCAATTGCTGGCCTTTGGCCGGCGCCAGGCGCTGGAGCCGAAGGTCGTCAATATCAGCCGCTTCATCCAGGCGATGGATGACATGCTGCGACGTGCCGTTGGTGAGGCAATCAAGCTGGAAACGGTGTTTCCAGGGGAGTTGTGGAATACCTTCATCGATCCGGCACAGATCGAAAACGCGCTTCTCAATCTTGCCATCAATGCCCGCGATGCCATGGATGGGGTCGGAATGCTGACCATCGAGCTTGCCAATGTGCATCTGGATGACGCTTACGCCATGACCCATGACGAGGTCTCGGCCGGTCAATATGTCATGCTGGCCGTCAGCGATACCGGGTCAGGGATCGCGCCTGAGATCATCGACAAGGTGTTTGAACCGTTTTTCTCCACCAAGGCAGAAGGCAAGGGCTCAGGCCTTGGCCTGTCGATGGTCTATGGCTTTGTCAAACAGTCCGGCGGCCATGTGAAAATCTATTCGGAGATTGGCCAGGGAACGACGATCCGGCTTTATCTACCGCGCGCCATGCAGGCTGAGGACGTAGAAATCGCCGTCGATACCGGGCCGATCACCGGCGGCAGCGAGACGGTGTTGGTGGTGGAGGACGATGAGGCTGTTCGAGAAACGGTCGTGGCGCTCTTGGCGGATCTCGGCTACCGGGTATTGAAGGCTGTCGATGCAACCAGCGCCTTGAGTGTGATCGAAAGCGGCATCCCCATCGACATCCTGTTTACCGATGTCATTATGCCGGGTACCCTAAAAAGCCCGGAACTGGCCCGCAAGGCTCGCGAACGCCTTCCCAATATCGCCGTGCTGTTCACATCCGGCTATACCGAGAATTCCATAGTGCATGGCGGCAAGCTGGATGCGGGTGTCGAGCTATTGTCCAAGCCCTATACAAAAGAGGCATTGGCACGGAAATTCCGGCATGTTCTGACCAATCAACGTCAACGGCTGACGGGCAGGGTCGCCGATCCGAAACCGGCTGTGGCCGTCGCCGAACCTGACATAACCGGGCCGCTGACGGTTCTTCTGGTCGAGGATGACGCGCTGATTCGGATGGATACGGCGGAAATTCTTCAGGATGCCGGTTTTGTGGTGATCGATGTCAGCAGCGCAGAGCAGGCGATGGCCGCGCTTGAAACCCTGGCGATTGACGTGCTGGTGACGGATGTCAACCTTCCGGGCATGTCGGGGCGGGATCTTGCCGCAAGAACAAGGCAGATCCGGCCAGCTGCAGGCATTGTCTTTGCCACGGGTGATGCGTCTTGCGTGCGCGATGAAGCGGATGCTCGTGTGCTCACCAAGCCCTATGGGGCCGAACAACTGGTCTCCACGGTTCGTCTGGCCTGCATTGCCGCACCCGCGACGAGCGCATAAACGTGGGCTCCAAAAACGCCGGGAGGTCGCGGTGTGGACACATCTGTGTGGGACACATCCGCCTCGGAAAATAAGGGAGAGAGATTATGAACAAGCGTATCGTCTTTACGGGCGGCACCGGCAAGGCTGGACGCCATGCCGTTGCGCATCTGCAAGCCAAGGGATATTCGATCCTCAACCTTGATCTGAAGCCGCTTGACTGCCCTGGCGTCAATACGCTGATCACCGATATCACCGATAGCGGCCAGGTGTTCAACGCGCTGACGACGCATTTCGGTTTTGACGGGTACGATCACGGCGCCCCGCCATCTGCGCCCGATGCCGTCGTGCATTTCGCCGCCATTCCTCGGGTGATGATCGAGCCTGATAATTGCACCTTTTCGGCGAATGTCGTCGGAACCTATAATGTCATCGAGGCAGCAATGAAGCTTGGGGTGCGCAAGGTGATTATTGCGTCGAGCGAAACCACCTATGGCGTCTGTTTTGCCGAAGGTGACAAGGATTACCATGGTTTTCCGCTTGAAGAAGATTATGACAGTGACCCGATGGATAGCTACGGCCTGTCCAAGGTGGTCAATGAAAAGACCGCACGGGCTTTTGCCATGCGCTACAAGGCCGATATCTATGCGCTGCGGATTGGCAATGTGATCGAGCCGCATGACTATGCCAATTTCCCTGGCTATCTCGACAACCCCATGTCGCGCAAGCGCAATGCCTGGAGCTATATCGACGCCCGCGACCTCGGCGAAATCGTCCATTTGTGCATCGAAAAGGACGGCCTCGGTTTTCAGGTGTTCAATGCCGTCAACGACACGATCACCGCCGATCTGCCGACCCGTGAATTTCTCGCCAAATATTGCCCCGACACGCCGGTTCTACGGGAGATGGGTGAGAATGAGGCACCGATTTCCAACCGAAAGGCCCGCGAGGTGCTTGGCTTCAAGGAAGAGCATCCCTGGCGCAAATATGTGACGCGCTGACAGTCTATCCAATAATCGCCGCTGACCGTCTGCAAATGGCGATTTCTGCGCTTCCGGTACTCACGTACGTTAAGTACGCTCCGTTCCGGTTCTCGAAATCACCATTTTCGCCAGGCCAACAGCAATTCTTGAACAGACTGTAAGACAATCAGCCAAAGACATCCGCCGCCGGTTTGGACCGGCGGCGTGACGTTCGCGTCAGGCGAAGCGCTCAGGCCGGAACGTGGCCAACATCGGATGGCGTTCGCCACTGGCGATTTCATAGGCGAGAAGTTCGCCGACAATCAGGCCCAGTGTTGCGCCGCTATGGCTGAAGGCAACGAAGTAGCCTGGAATGGCCGCCAATTCGCCCAGAACCGGTTCACCGTCGCCGGGAATGGGTTTGCGGCCGACGCCATAGCTGGCTAGTTCGAGCTTCGGATTGCCTTCCAGTACCTTGGAGGCTTCCGTCAACAGGCCATCCAGCGTTTCCTGCTTCACCTGATAGCTGCCATCCGCCAAAGTACCGACTTCTTCCTCGGACCATGCCGAATCCAATGCAAAACTGTTGTTGGGGCCGGGGCGAATAGCGATGCGGGGTGTGTTCAGCACGGCTGTCAAGGGAAGGTCGAGAGGCTTTGTTGTGACCAACAGCGAAATCGGGGTGCCGTCGTCAATTTTCTGGCCTGCATCAGCGGCCATTTTTGGAACGGACGGTCCCGTTGCCACTAGGACCGCATCGGCAGGATAGGTCGCACCGTTTGCTGCGCGAGCACCAACGGCGCGACCGTTTTCAATTATCACGCTGGCCGCCCCGGCATCTGTCACCAGCGTGCCGCCGCGCTCCTTAAATTCATCGACGAGAATTTTGATCAGGGCGGGCAAATCCACCCAACCCTCGGCCGCGTTGAAAATAGCGCCCTGTGGTGTGACCACGTCCGCATCGACGCCAGGCGTCACAGCCTTGACCTCGTCTGCGGCCAGATGAACGGCATCATAGGCGAGCTTGACCTCATGGTCATAGGCTGCATCAATCTCATTGCTGGCGTCGTCGGCATCCCAGGTCAGTCCGCCTTTGAAGGACAGCCAATCGACACCCGGAAACCGTTCAGCCAATGTGCGGTAACGATCAATACCCGCCATCCGCAGGCGATGATAAGCATCAGAGCGCATCCGCGAGGAATTGAGCCAGGACAGGGAGCGCCCGGACGCGCCATTTCCAACCGGTCCGTCATTGATCAGGGTGACATTGACGCCCTTGCGGACAAGTTGAACCGCCGTGGACGTTCCAAAAATGCCGCCGCCGATAATGACAGCGCTTGATATCTTGTTTTTCGACATGGTTTTCTCTCAGTCTTCAATCATGATGATGTAAATTGGTTCACGGCTGTTCCCAGCCATTGCTCTTGGCAGAGCGGAAAAACGCATCGATGACCTTCATATTGGCCACGGCATCGCCTAGCCCGGATAACAAAGGCTCACCCGCCAGCACCGCGCGGGCAAAAGCATCGCATTGCAGGCCATATTGATTGGCAGCGCTGATCTCGATCACTTCACAGCCGCCACCGGTCAGGTCACGGCCATCATCGATGGTGATGGTGGTGGGCGCATCGGTTGGGGCATTGAAGGGAATGGCAATTTCGATGCGGCCTTTGGTGCCGAGCACCGTGACCTTCTGGCAAAGGGATAATTGGGTGGCGCAGGTAAACGTGAGGTGGCGATTGGCGGAGAATTCCGCCAGACCGCTCATCATCCTGTCCGTCTGGAATGTCTCATCCTGATCAAACAGGCCAATCACACGCTCTGGCTCACCATCAAACACAAAGCGGGCGGTATTGATGGCGTAACAGCCGACATCATAAAGCCCGCCGCCGCCAATATCTTTCTGGTTGCGCACATTGGCGGGATCATCAAGGTAATAGGAGAAGATCGTCTGAATGCTCCGCACCTCGCCAATACGCCCGGCTTTCACCAAATCCCGCACCTTCAGCCATTGCGGATGGTGGCGCACCATGAAGGCCTCTGCGACCAGCACACCAGAGGAGCTGGCAGCATCAGCAATCTGCATCGCTTCCTCTGCCGTCAACGCAATTGGCTTTTCACACAGCACTGGCTTGCCGTGGCGGATAGCTTCCAGCGTCATCGGCATATGCAGGTGATTGGGCAGCGGATTATAGATGGCATCGATATCGGGATCGCGGAGCAATTCCTCATAGCTGCCATAGGCTTTGGCAATGCCAAGGTCAGCCGCCACACTCTGCGCTTTTGCCAGTGAGCGCGACGCAATTGCCGCAACAATGCCCGTTTCGCCCGCCTGAATGGCCGGAATAACGGCCTTGATGGCAATATTGGCGGCTCCCAGCACGCCCCATCTGAGCTTTTTCATAATTGTCTATGCCTTCTATTTATCACTTACAAAACCTCCGCCAGAAAGTGCTTCAACCGCGCACTCTGGGGGTGGTCAAAAATGGCCTCGGGCGAGCCTGCTTCCACCACCTTGCCCTCATCCATGAAAATCACCTGATCAGCGACGCGGCGGGCAAAGCCCATTTCGTGGGTCACAACCACCATGGTCATGCCCCGTTCGCCCAGATCGGCCATCAGGTTCAGCACGCCCTTCACCAGTTCGGGATCAAGCGCCGACGTGACTTCATCAAACAGGATGACTTCCGGCTCCATCGCCAGCGCACGGGCAATCGCCACCCGCTGCTGTTGACCGCCAGAGAGGCCGCCGGGGCGGTGATGTTTGCGGCTTTCCAGCCCGACATCGCGCAATCTCGCCAGCGCGATCCGTTCGGCTTCCTGCCGCGACATGCCTTTGATCTTGGTCAGCGACAGCATGACATTGTCGAGCGCCGAGTGATCGGGAAACAGGTTGAAATGCTGGAACACCATGCCGACCTTGCGGCGCAGTTTTTCGGGCTTCATCGCCAGAATGCTGCTACCGTCAAGCAGGACATCGCCGCTCTTTGGTTCCACCAAGCGGTTGAGGCAGCGCAAAAGCGTCGATTTTCCAGAACCAGACGGGCCAATGATGCAGGTGACCGTGCCGGGTTTGACGGTGAGATCAACACCTTTGAGCACATCCAGCGTGCCATAGGCCATGGTCAGCCCGCGCACATCCAGACTGCCGCCGGTAAAGGTGATCTCTTTGGCCGGTGCTTTTGCACCATCGACGGCCTTTGCAAGCTCGCTCACTTCGGCAAGACCGCTTATGGCCTCGCTGGCAGGTTTTTTACCCAGCCGCAACCGTGTATCGATGGTGTTGACCAGATGGGTCAGCGGCACGGTAATGACCAGATAGAACATGCCCGCCAGCAACAGGGGCGAGAGATTTCCGGTCACAACGGCCTGATCTTGTCCAACCCGGAAAATCTCACGCTCCGACGCCAAAAGACCGAGAAAATAAACGAGACTGGAATCTTTCACATTGCCGATGAACTGATTGACCAGTGCTGGCAACACCCGGCGTACGCCCTGCGGCACAATGATCAGACGCATGCCTTGGCCATAGCTCATGCTCAACGCCCGGCAGGCTTCAAGCTGGCCCCGATCGACACTTTGAATGCCGGAACGAAAAATTTCGCCAATATAGGCCCCGGCAATCAGGCTCAACGCCAAAATACCAAGTGGGTAAGGTGATGGTCCCCAGATCTCACGGGCAATGCGGGCAAAACCCTGACCGATCAACAAAATCGTCACAATCGCAGGCAGGCCGCGAAAGATGTCGGTATAAAGCCGTGCTGGAATGCGCAGCCAAGGCGAGCGCGAAATGCCCATGATGGCCAGGATCATGCCAATCACCACGCCAATCACGGTGGAGGCGAAGGCGAGGATAAGCGTATTTTTCAAGCCGACCGTAATCATGGCAGGCAAGACTTCGGCCATCGCGTCCCAGTCGAGAAAACTGCGACGCAGTGTTTCAAGCCATTCCATTCAAAAGTCCTTCCCGGTTATGGTCAATTGCCCAGTGGAGACCCGGTTGGTGTTCGCAACCAACCGGGCGGAGTCACATCAGGGCTTGGGAAGATAGTCGGCAGGCATTGGCGAGCCGGGAAACCATTTTTCGTAGAGTTTCTTCCATGTGCCATCCTGCATCGCGGCGTGCAGGCCCTTGTTGAAGGCCTCGCGCAGCCCGTCATTGCCCTTGCGGATCACGAAACCGGCAGGCGCATCAAAGCTTGGAATGTTGACGGCGATTTTAAGCGCCTTGAAACGATCCGTGTAGTCCTTGGCGGCCTCATAATCGAGGAAGTGGGCATCGACCGTGCCATTGTTCAGGGCCGAGACGGCGGAGTTGTTGTCGGGAAATTTGACGAGATCGGTGTCCTTGAAATTCTTGGTCGCATAGATTTCCTGCAACGTGCCTTGCACCACGCCCAGGCGCTTGCCCTTCAGGCCCGCGGCATCGGTAATCTTCGCATCCGGGGTCAGCACCGAGAGATATCCGGCCAGATAGCCATCAGAGAAATCAACGGTCTTCTTGCGTGCTTCGGTCGTGCCTATGGCCGCGACGGCCACGTCGAACCGGCCATTGGCAACAGACGGCATCAGGGCCGAAAATTCCTGACCGGTAAAGACAACCTGATCTTTCTTGAAGCCCATGCGCTCGGCAACATTGAGAAAGAGTTCAATGTCGAAGCCGGTGAACTGGCCATCAGAGGTGATGAATGTATAGGGTTTGGAATCGCCCATGGTGCCGACACTGATGACCTTCGGGTCAATCAGTCCGTAAGGATTGTCGGCTGCAACGGCCTGCTGCGCCATCAATCCGGCACAGGCAAGGACCGCCGCGATAACTGCGCCACGCGCCTTCTGTGAAATTGCTCTCGTTATGCTCATTGTCGTTGTTCTCCGCTCTGGTGATTGTTCTTCTTCGCCGCGCTGTCCTTGTGCTGGCGCGCACGGTTTCCCATCCGGATGAATGGCGGCAACCACCCATCCGGCAAATGCTTGTCGCATGCCGTTTTCTTGTTATTGAACATGAGACCGGTCTCTATCTTAAAGAGACCGGTCTCTTTTGGTTTGACAATTGTTATATTCGCATTGACCGTCCGTCAATATCCCTTATAGAGCTAATATCATGGAACAGCCGCCGATCAGGAAATCATCCGTCACCGTTGCCGATGTGGCCAGAGCCGCAGGCGTTTCCAAGGCCACTGCCGCGCGCGTTTTGGGCGGCTATGGCACCGTCAGCGACAAGGTGCGGACGCTGGTTCTGGAGGCTGCGGCCACATTGGACTACCGGCCCAATGAGCTGGCCCGTAGCATGACAACGGGTCGCTCCGGCACCATTGGTGTTGTGGTTGGGGATATTGAGAACCCGTTTTTCAGCTCCGCCGTGCGCGGCATTGCCGATGTGGCACGCATGGCAGGTTATACTGTCATCCTCACCAATTCCGGCGAAGATGTTGCGGCGGAAAAGGCTGCTGTCAGGGCTTTGCTGGCAAAGCGGGTCGATGGTTTGATTATCTCGGCTGCAAGCACGCTGGATTTCGAACACCTGCAAGAAATCCGGCAATCGGGTTGTCCGCTGGTGCTGCTTGACCGCGCCCTTCCTGTCCTGGATGTCGACACGGTGACAACGGATGACCGTGAGGCGGCCCAACAGGCAACGGAAATCCTCATTCGCAATGGCCATCGTGATATCGCCTATATCACCGCCTGCGATACACCGGACCATCGGATGAAGAGTCTCGACGATCTTCATACGGCATCGGTCCGGCATCGTGTTGAAGGTTTTATTGCTGTTTGCACTGCCGCAGGACTGCCTGCGCCCCTGCAGGCCGTGCGTCTCGGGGCGAATGGCCGGGAAAAATGTGAGGCGCTGGCGCTTGATCTGCTGCAATCGGCGCACCGGCCAAGTGCCATCATCGCATCGGATAGTCTTATCGCTCTTGAGGTCTTCAAGGTCGCCCGGCATCTCGGTCTGACGATCCCGCAGGATCTTTCGCTGATCGCCTTTCATGATGCCGACTGGACTGCTGTGACCTCTCCGCCGATCACCGTTATCCGCCAGCCGGTCTATCATATGGGAAAAACCGTAGCAGCACATTTGATGGAAAGAATAAAAGGCGCAAACCACCCAGCTCGGCATGTCATTCTGACGACCGAGCTTATCGAGCGCAGCTCCGTTGCATCAAGGCTGCCTTGATTGTTTGATTTATATATTTGTAATTCTATGTTTTATCGCATTTTTCTGCAAAATTAAAAAAAGAAATCCATTTTATTTCAGGTTTTTATTGGCTTCGAAAATTTCAAAATTCATGTATTTCCCGACCAGCGTGTGAAAATAATGGAGTACACTATTTCGATAACAGCGATGTCTCAATTTTATACATAAATCATTAAGTATAGACGCAACTGCGCAGGAACCAGATCGGTCATGGCGAATTATCGCGCCAGAAACGAAACAAAACTGGATTTCTGCGATGAAAAACCTGCCAATCATTGGTAAATTCTTAACTATAATGGCGCTGTTCGGTGTGTTTGCACTGGGCGTTGCTGGCTATGCTGGAACGCGCATTATGGATATCGACACATCCTATAGCGACCTCATATCCCAGGATACTGCCGCTGCGACAGCGATATCGCGCGCCAACCGGGCCTTGCAGGGTGCACGCTCGGCAATTGCGGAACTGACGATTGCTCGCTCCGACAAAGAGAAAGCCGGTTCTCAACAGGACCTTCAATCCTCACGGGCTGCTTTCGTAAAATTCATGGACATTGCCATTGCCGCGGTTCCCCAGCGCCGTGATGTTGCCGATGCCAAGACGGAAAGTCTGCGCATCATCGACAATACCTGTGCCAATACCATTGCTCTTGGCAATGCCAGCAATTCGCCAGAGGGCGTGGCGCTCGCGCAAGCCGCCTTTATCAATGAGTGTCAGGCGGCGTTTCGCGTTATTATGCCAAAAAACGTGCAATTGGTGGATGATTTGAACAATGCCACCGATCAGAAAAGCGATGCATTATCCGTGACATCAAGCCATGCCGCTATGGTCACGGTGGCCAGCATCGTAGCCGGTCTGGCAATCGTCCTGACCATCGGCTTCTTCGCAATCCGCTCGTGGCTTGTCCTGCCGATCCGCAAGGTTGCCGCAACGATGGAAACTCTGGCCGGTGGCGATCTCTCTGTGGATGTTGCGGGAACCGAGCGCCGTGACGAAGTCGGCGGGATGGCCAAGGCCGTGCAAGTGTTCAAAGATAACGGCCTGCGTGCCCGGGAACTGGAACGGGAAGCAGAAAGCGTGCGCAATTCCAGCGAGGCGGAACGGGCTCGTGTTGCAGAAATGGACCGCAAGCGTGCGGAAGAAATGGCAGAGGCGACGTCTGGCCTCGCCGATGGCCTGAAGCGACTGTCGAATGGCGATCTCGGCTTCCGTTTGAGCCAGCCGTTCGCCACCGAGTTCGAAGCGCTTCGCAATGACTTCAATGCTGCCGTTGCACAATTGTCCGATACGCTGGGTGCGGTTGCTAATGCCACCAGCTCTATCGATAGCGGTTCACGGGAAATCAGCCAGGCTGCCGAAGACCTGTCGAAGCGCACCGAACAGCAGGCCGCATCGCTGGAAGAAACCGCCGCCGCCCTCGACCAGATCACCACCAATGTCGCCAATTCCTCCAAGCGCGCCGAAGAAGCCCGGCATGTGGCGATCGAGGCCAACCAGTCAGCCCGCGAATCCGGCATTGTCGTCTCCAACGCTGTCGATGCCATGCAGCGGATCGAGCAATCGTCCAACCAGATCTCCAACATCATTGGCGTCATCGACGAAATTGCTTTCCAGACCAATCTTCTCGCTTTGAATGCGGGCGTGGAAGCAGCGCGCGCCGGGGAGGCTGGTAAGGGCTTTGCGGTCGTGGCCCAGGAAGTGCGCGAACTTGCCCAGCGCTCTGCCGGTGCTGCCAAGGAAATCAAGGAGTTGATCCGCAATTCTGCCGGCGAAGTCAGCAATGGTGTGACACTGGTGCGGGCGACCGGCGAGGCACTCAAGGCCATCGAAGCGCATGTTGTTACCATCAACAGCCAGCTTGATGCCATTGCCCTGTCGTCACGCGAACAATCGGTCGGTCTTGCCGAAGTCAACACCGCCGTCAACCAGATGGACCAGGTGACCCAGCAGAATGCCGCCATGGTCGAGCAATCGACGGCAGCCAGCTCTTCGCTGGCATCGGAAGCGGGCCGGTTGCGTCAATTGATTTCGCAATTCCACCTCGACGGCACCCAGACCATGCCTGCCTCTTCGGCTGCTGGCTGGACATCTAAAAAGCCGGCTGCTGCGCATGAACAGCACCGTCCGGTTGCGTCTCCGGCCCGGCGAATGGTGGGGCAGGTGGCCCGCGCCATGGGTCTCCAAACAGCGGCCAAGGCCGATAACTGGGAGGAATTTTGATGCTGATGGCCTCGACCAGCCAGGCGGATGCGCTAGAAATCCTGGCCTTCAGGCTGCATGGACAGGAATTCTGCGTCAAGACCACGTCCATCCGCGAAATTCGCGGCTGGGCACCGGCCACCTCCTTGCCGCATGCCCCTGCTGAGGTCATCGGGGTGATCAACCTGCGCGGCACGGTCATTCCCATCGTCGATCTCGCGGTCAAATTGGGAATGCAGGGCATGGTGGCCAATGAGCGCAGCGCCATCATCGTTGCGGAAGTGGACAGTGCGGTCGTCGGCCTGCTTGTCGATGCCGTGTCCGACATCTTGACGGTTCCCGCTGGTAGCTTGCAGCCCGTGCCGCAAGCTACCAGCACCGGAACGGATTTTTCCGATGGCATCATTGTGCAGGGCGCGAGCATGATCTGTTTTCTCAATCTCGAACGGATGTTTGCCCACAGCAATTGCGGCGATTGGGGGATTGCCGCTTGATTGCCCGAAATTTGTAGCAGGTCCAAAGCCCGGAAGTCTCTTCCGGGCTTTGGCGTTTTCAACCCATTGCCGTTTTCGCAAAATTTGGAATGAGGTCCTCGATAAACCCGTCTTTTCAAAGATGTGATTGGCTTGTCTTTATCCCGTAAGACAGTTTGATGAGCGAGTGCTATGAAGCCGGTTCTGTCCTTCTGTGGGAAAAGACAGGATTGCTGCCGGATGGACTATCCCCGAAGGACCATCCATGACGGGCCATGAAGAATGCGTGAGCGATACTTATGAAGAAAATGACGAAGATCGTCCTGGTCGGCCTGGTGCTTGTGGGGGCAGGATTGGTTTATGCTGCCCGCCAACCGCAATTTGCCGCGATCACCGCAGGCTGGCTGGGCAAGCCCCAGGCCGACCGGCAGCGGGGCCGCGATCTCGCCATTCCCGTTGTAGCCTCTCCGGTGAACCAGACGAATGTACCCGTCTACGTGACCGGCGTCGGCAGCGTCAAACCGTTGAATACTGTTGTTATCCAGCCGCAGGTCAGCGGGCGGATCACGAAGATCGGCTTTCAGGAGGGGCAGGACCTGAAGAAAGGCGAGTTGATCGCCACGCTGGATGACGCACTTTACAAGGCACAGTTGGATGAAGCGATTGGCAAGAAGGCCCAGGACTCGGCCCAATTAACGTATGCCATTCTGGAAATGGAGCGTTTGCAGCGCCTGATCGGCAATTCCGCCACCACTCAGCAGCAACTGGACAATCAGGTGGCGCTGGTGGCGCAATATAAGGCGCAGGTCCAATCCGACCAGGCAGCCATCGAGGCGGCTCAGGCTCAGCTGGATTACACCGTGATCAAGGCGCCGATGGATGGACGAACCGGCATTCGCAATGTCGATGTCGGCAATATCGTCTCGACCGGTGACACGACCGGCATCGTCACTCTGTCGCAGATCAAGCCAATTACCATCGTGTTTTCCATTCCGCAGCAGGATCTGGCCCGCGTCAATACCGCCAATGCCAATGGCGCTCTTTCGGTCGATGCCCTCGGCGATGACGGCAAGACGGTCGTTGCCAACGGCACGCTGACGGTGGTCGATAACCAGGTGGATACCACCACAGGCACTGTCCGCTTGCGGGCTGAATTTCCCAACGAAGATCTGCGGCTGTGGCCTGGCGCTTTCGTCAATGCCCGGCTTCTCTTCGAGACAAAGAAAGATGTGCTGACGGTTCCGTCTTCGGCCATCCAGCGCGGTCCTGCGGGTACTTACGCCTATATTGTTCAGCCAGACCAGACGGTGAAAATCCAGGCGGTGACGGTCGAGATGCAGGACGACCAGATGGCGGTGATCGCCAAAGGGGTCAGTGCCGGTGAGACTGTCGTGACGACCGGTTTCGCCCGGCTACAGGATGGCGCGCTGGTGCGGGTTTCGACGCCGCAGGAGGCCGATCCTGCCAATATGGCCGTGCCGTTGGATGATAACAAGCCGCGTCAACGCCATGGCGGTAACCGTAACAATGGCCAGGCCCGGCCAAACGCCCATGACCCAGCCTCGCCGAAAAATGGAGGTGAAAAACCTCCGGCTGGGCCGGACGGCAAACAAGCACCCGCCTCAGGAGAGCAAAAAGACACTGGCGCACCCGCAGCCCCACCGGCTGACGCAGCGAAATGAGTATTTCTACACCCTTCATCGCGCGGCCCGTCGCCACCTCGCTGCTGGGGATCGCCATCCTGCTGGGGGGATTGCTGGGATATGCCTCGCTGCCTGTAGCACCGCTGCCGCAGGTGGATTTTCCGACGATCCGCGTCACCACGCAATTGCCGGGCGCCGACCCCGAGACCATGGCGGCCCTGGTGACAGCGCCGCTGGAGCGGCCGCTTGGCCAGATCCCGGCACTGGCTTCGATGACCTCTTCCAGCGCCTTCGGCATCAGCCAGGTGACGCTACAATTCAACCTTGACCGTGATATCGATGGTGCCGCGCAGGACGTGCAGGCGGCGATCAATTCGGCAAGCGGCAGCCTGCCGAAAACCCTGCCTTATCCACCGACCTATGCGAAAGTGAACCCGGCGGATACGCCGACCATCACGCTGGCCCTGCATTCCGAGACCTATCCCATCAGAGATCTGAGCGACTTCGCCGATACGATCATGGCGCAGCGGCTGAGCGAGGTGTCCGGCGTCGGCGATGTGCGCGTCCAGGGCGGCGTGCGGCCTGCCATCCGCATTCAGGCGGATCTGACACGGCTTGCCTCCTATGGGATGTCGCTGGAGGATCTGCGCACCGCGATTACCAATGCCAATGTCTCCGGTGCCAAGGGGGCGGTGGACGGCACCTATCAATCCTTCACGCTCTCGGCCAATGACCAGATCCAGGACCCGGAAATCTACCGCGACACCATCGTCACCTATAGCAATAGCGCGCCTGTCCGGTTGCGCGATGTCGCCGATGTGGTCGAAGGGCTGGAAAACAGCCGCGTCGGTGCCTGGTATCAGGGCCATCCGGCGGTCATCGTCGATATCATGCGCCAGCCCGGTGCCAATGTCATCCAGACCGTCGAGGATGTCCGAAAACAGCTGCCGCGCCTGAAACAAGCGCTTCCCGCCGGGGTCTCGCTCGATATCGTCAACGACAGGACGGAGACCATCCGCGCCTCCATTCACGATGTGCAATGGACGCTGGCGCTCAGCGTCGGGCTGGTCATTCTCGTGGTGTTTCTGTTTCTGCGCACGCTGACGGCGACGATCATTGCCGCTGTCGCCCTGCCGCTGTCGCTGATCGCCACCTTCGGTATCATGTATTTTGCCGGCTTCAGCCTCGACAATCTGTCGCTGATGGCGCTCACCATCGGCACCGGCTTCGTGGTCGACGATGCCATCGTGATGATTGAAAATATCGCCCGTCACATCGAGGAGGGTGAAAGCCCGATGCAGGCCGCCTTGAAGGGGGCGGGCGAAATCGGCTTTACCATCATTTCGCTGACGGCCTCGCTGATCGCGGTCTTCATTCCGCTGCTGTTCATGACCGGTATCGTCGGGCGGATGTTCCGCGAATTTGCCCTGACACTGACCATCGCCGTCGTAGTGTCAGCAATCATTTCGCTGACGCTGACGCCGATGATGTGCGCGCGCATTCTGCGAGCCCCCAAGGAGCGCAATTCCGGCGTGCTCGGCATGGTGGACCGCGGCATGGATTGGATGAACGAAGGCTACCGGCGCAGTGTGGTCTGGGCTGTCAATCGAGGCTGGCTGATGCTGGTGCTGACGGGGATCACGCTTGTGATTACCGGCCTGCTTTACGTCACCATCCCCAAGGGCTTCCTGCCGGTGCAGGATACCGGGCTGATTTCTGCCGTCGTGGAAACCGAGCCGACCAGCTCGTTCGATGCGATGAAGCAGACCCAGTCCCTTGTCGGCAACCGGCTCCGCGCCGATCCGGCGGTGCAAAGCGTCATTGCGGTGATCGGCACCAGCGCCTCCAACCTGACGCTGAACACGGCAAGCTACAGTATCGTGCTGAAGCCGCTCGACCAGCGAGACATCTCGGCGACGGATTTGATCGACCGGCTGCGGGCCTCCGTTGCCGATATTCCTGGTATCCATCCGACCTTTCAGAGCATTCGCGATATTTCCATCAGCACGCGGGCCAGTCGTGCACCCTATCAATATACCCTGACCGGCACCAATACCGCGACTGTGGCCGATTGGGCCGACCGGCTGGCCCGGCGGCTACAGCAGAACCCGTTGCTGATCGATGTGACATCCGAAGTGGAAATGGGCGGCGGGCGGCTGGCGATCACCGTCAACCGTGAGACCGCAGCCCGCCTTGGCGTCTCCATGCAGGCGATCAACGATACGCTCTACGATGCTTTCGGCCAGCGCCAGATCAGCACCATCTACGGGCAGGCGAACCAGTACCGCGTCATTCTGGAGGCCGCGCAGCGCTTTCAGGGCGATCCGAAATCCCTGGAAAAACTCTATGTCAAAGGCACGAGCGGTGCCATCGTGCCGCTGAATGCGGTTGCATCGGTCAAGTTTACCACGGCACCACTGGTGATCAGCCGGGACGATCAATTCCCCGCCGTCACCATCAGCTTCGATCTCGCCCGGCACGCATCGCTGAGTGAGGCAATTGCCGCCATCAAGAGTTCTGAGCGTGACATCAGCATGCCCGCCTCCATCCAGCGTCATTATAGCGGCGATACCGAGGAATTCGACCGCTCGCTGGCGGGAGAGCCCTGGCTGATTCTGGCGGCGATCATCACCATCTATATCGTGCTGGGTCTGCTGTATGAAAGCACCATCCACCCGATCACCATTCTGTCCACGCTGCCTTCGGCGGGCGTCGGGGCGCTGCTGGCGCTGATGCTGTTTGGTCAGGATCTGTCGATTATCGCCTTGATCGGCATTGTTCTGCTGATGGGTATCGTCAAGAAAAACGCGATCATGATGATCGATTTCGCGCTGGACGCGGAGCGCAAGGACGGGCTTAGCGCCCGCGATGCCATCATCAAGGCCGCCGTCATGCGCTTTCGGCCCATCATGATGACCACGCTGGCGGCCCTGTTCGGGGCGCTGCCGCTGGCGCTTGCCCAGGGAACCGGCGCGGAACTGCGCATCCCGCTCGGCATCTCGATCATCGGCGGTCTGCTGCTCAGCCAATTGCTGACGCTCTATACCACGCCTGTCATCTATCTGGCGCTGGATGGAGTGCGCGCCAGGATGCAGGGAAAGCGTGCGGCTTCCGATATCGGAGGCCCGTTATGAATATCTCAAGCCTGTTCATCAGCCGCCCGGTTGGCACAACTTTGCTGGCCATCGGCCTGATGATGCTCGGGCTGGTCGCCTACCGGTTCCTGCCGGTCGCAAGCCTGCCTGCCGTCGATCTTCCCACCATAAGGGTGACAGCCAGCCGCCCCGGAGCCGATCCGGAAAGCATGGCGTCCAGCGTTGCCGCGCCACTTGAGCGCCATCTTGGCGCGATTGCCGGTGTGACCGAAATGACCTCGACCAGTGGGCTTGGCACGACCAATATCTTTTTGCAATTCGACCTTTCCCGCAATGTCGATAGCGCCGCCCAGGATGTCCAGGCGGCCATCAATGCCGCCGTCGGAGATCTGCCAAGTGACCTGCCGTCGCTTCCGTCCATGCGCAAGGCCAATCCTGCCGCATCGCCAATCCTGACGCTGGCGCTGACCTCCGATACCATTCCCGCCAGTGCGATATACGATGCCGCCGATAGCGTCGTTGTGCAGCGGATTTCGCAGGTGGAAGGGGTTGGCGACGTCTCGGTCAGCGGTGCCGACCAGCCCGCCGTCCGCGTCCGGCTTAACCCGGACCGGCTGGCGGCCATCGGGCTTTCGGCGGATGATGTGCGCACCGCCATCGTCAATGGCAATGCGCTTGCGCCGATTGGTGCCATTGATGGAAGCCAGGCTTTCTACGCGCTGTCAGTCAATGCGCAATTGATTACGCCTGAAGATTACGGCCAGCTTGTTATCCATGCCTCCAACGGCATCGCCGTCCGGCTGGCCGATATCGCCACCGTGGAGCCCGGCGTGCGCAACCGCCGTTCCGATGCTTGGTTCAACGGCAAGCCCGCCGTTCTTCTCAATATCACCAAGGCGGCGGATGCCAATGTGATGTCCACGGTCGATGCGGTGAAGGCACTCATCCCCGAGGTCAAACAACTCATTCCTGCCGGTATCGAAATCGATATCCTCAATGACCGCACCAAGACGATTCATGCCAGCGTTGAGGACATGCAGTTTACCCTGCTGGCGACGGTGGCGCTGGTCATGGCCGTGGTTTTCGTCTTCCTGCGCCGGTCGGTGCCGACGCTGGCCGCCGGTTTGACGGTGCCGCTGTCGTTTGCAGGCGCATTTGCCGCCATGTGGCTGACGGGACTGTCCATCGACAATCTGTCGTTGATGGCGCTGGCAGTGGCCAGCGGCTTCGTGGTGGACGACGCGATTGTGATGATCGAGACGATTTACGCCAATATCGAAAAAGGCATGAAGCCGCTTGAGGCGGCCCACGCGGGCGCCCGGCAGATCGGCTTTACGGTGATCGCCATCAGTATTTCATTGATGGCCGCCTTCATTCCCTTGTTTTTCATGGGCGGCATTGTCGGCAAATTCTTCCTGACCTTTTCCCTGACGCTCGCCTTCACCATCGCCGTTTCCACCGTGGTCTCCCTGACCTTGACGCCGATGATTTGCGGCCACCGGATCAAGGCGCGGGATCTCGACGCCCGGCAGGGCCGCTTTGATCGCGCCATCGAACACAGCCTGGAGCGGACCGTTGCCTTTTACGACCGCACATTGAAGGGCGTCCTGCATCACCGTTTCCTTGCGGTGGTCATCACCATCGCCTGCATCGTGCTGACTGGTTTTCTTTATGCCAAAGTGCCAAAGGGTTTTATGCCGCGCGACGATACCGGCTTCGTGATGGGCAATAGCCAGGCTGCCAGCGACATATCCTATCCGGCCATGCTGGCATTGCAAAAGCGCGCCTTGGCCATCGTGGAGCGCGATCCAGCGGTGCAGAGCATTGGCGCTTCCGTCGGTGGCGGCTTTTTGGGAACAGCCAATCGCGGCCAGATGCTGATCGCGTTGAAAGCGCCTGAAGAAAGAGAGGCAACGGACGTGGTGATCGAGCGGCTGCGCCGCGCGGTTGCCGTCATTCCCGGTCTCGATACATCGTTCTTTTCGCCAAGCGATATCCGGGTCGGCGCGCGGACATCGGATTCGGAATTTCAATTCACGCTTTGGGATGCCGATTATGACGAGTTGGTGGCCTGGGCGCCGCGCATTCTCGCCCGGCTGCGGCAGGAACCCTTGCTGACCGACGTCAATAGCGACCGTCAACCGAGCGGTCTTCAGGCCAATGTCGTCGTTGACCGGACCGCCGCGTCTCGTCTCGGCGTCAAGATGACGGCGGTCGATGCGGCGCTCAACAATGCCTTTGCCCAGCGTCAGGTGACGATCGTCTATGGAGAGCGTAACCAATACCGTGTCATCCTTGAAACCTATCTGGATTTCGCCAAGGACCCGGAACATGTTCTGAAGATCTATGTGCCTGGAAATAGTGGTACGCAGGTGCCGCTCAGCGCTTTTGCCAGGATTGAGCGGACATTGGCACCCATTGGCGTCAATCATCAGGGGCAATTTCCGGCGGTGACGATTTCCTATAATGTCGGGCCGGATACCACGCTGTCCGAGGCCAATGATGCGGTCAAGGCTGCCGTGGCCGGCATGCATCTGCCCGATACGCTGCATGCCGAATTTGCCGGTGACGCCGCCAATGCATCGAGTTCCTCAGGCGGCCAGCCGCTGCTCATTCTCGCCGCTCTTCTGGCCGTCTATATCGTGCTGGGCATTCTCTATGAGAGCCTCATTCATCCCCTGACGATCATTTCCACGCTGCCTTCTGCCGGGCTGGGCGCGTTGCTGGCACTGTGGATCAGCGGCACGGAACTGACCATCGTCGCCTTTATAGGCATTATTCTGTTGATTGGCATCGTCAAGAAAAACGGGATCATGCTGGTGGATTTCGCGCTCGAAGCCGAACGCCAGCATGGGATGTCGCCCGAGGATGCCATTCATGAAGCCTGCCTGCGGCGGTTTCGGCCGATCATGATGACGACGCTTGCCGCCTTCATGGGCGCGCTGCCACTGGTGCTGGCGACCGGTCCCGGTGCCGATCTTCATCGACCGCTCGGGGTGACGATCATTGGCGGCCTTATCGTCTCTCAGGCTCTGACCCTTTACACCACGCCGATCATCTACCTGATCTTTGCGCGTCTGTCGGCGCGCTATGGCGCGAAAACCAAAGCTGGGAAGAACCTGGATCACCGTCCGGCTGTTTAGACATCTCCCGTTGCGAACAGATATGATCGTCATTGCAGCTTTTCCATGTATACATTAAATTAGAAAAATTGCGTCTGCTGCTTGCCGCTGCGCGGCAGCGGGTCGGGGGAGTGATTGGTTCGGAAAGGGGCTTTATCAGGATGCAGAAGGATACGAAAGCCTCGGTAAAACTGGCGGATACCGCCACCCATGGTCGCCGTGCCGTGATCGAATTGCGTGAAAAAATCATCAGCGGACATCTCACCGGCGGGACGCGGTTGTTTGAGGTATCGCTGGCGGAGGAACTCGATATTTCCCGCACGCCGGTGCGCGAAGCCCTGTCACGGCTGGCCGAGGAAGGCCTGCTTGATCGCTTGCCGAATGGCGGTTTTGTGGTGCGCCGGTTTGGTTATGACGATGTTATTGATGCTATCGAATTGCGGGGTGTTCTTGAGGGAACAGCGGCAAGACTGGCCGCAGAGCGTGGGGCTGATGCGGAGGCGCTCGCTACAATTTCTGAGACAATTATTAAGCTGGATCAGTGTTTTGGCCCCTATGTCGATGACGTTGACTTCGATGCCTATGCCGATCTCAACGAAATTTTTCATCGTCAATTGGCCGCCCTTTGCGCAAGCGAAGTGATGCGCCGCGAGGTGGAACGGGCCAGCGCCTTGCCCTTCGCCTCGCCCTCCGCTTTCCTACCCAACCGGATGGATATTGCGGCTTTCCGCCGCTCCCTGCGGTCGGCGCAGGAGCAGCATCGCGGCCTGGTCGAAGCCATCACAGCCCGCGAGGGCGCGCGCGCGGAAGCTATCGCCCGTGAACATGCCAGGACCGCACGACGGAATCTCGATTACCTTTTCAAGGAAGCGCCTGGATTGATCGACAAGATCCCGGGCATGGCGCTTATTCGCCGCTGACCGTTTCGCGCAGTGTTGTGTGTTAATCGTGATGGCCACAAAAAAGCTTCAGAAGCGGGCTTGCATTCTGCTCAAGGATTGGCATCAATGTATACACACTGAAGTGTGCCTTGGGAGGAAACGATGGCAGCAAGCAGTCTCCACGATATTTTGCAGGATAATCCCGACATTGTCGGTCGGCTGCGCAATTCGCCGGTCGGAATGTATGTATACCCGGTGGTGACACCTGAATTCAGCAATTGGCGTTCCGAACAAGTCGCCTGGCGCAATTCAGCCGTGCTGTTCGACCAATCCCACCATATGGACGAATTGATCGTCGAGGGACCGGATGCGGAGAAATT
The DNA here is from genome assembly GCF_021559775.1 of Gillisella vitis. GTDB lineage: Bacteria > Pseudomonadota > Alphaproteobacteria > Rhizobiales > Rhizobiaceae > Allorhizobium > Allorhizobium ampelinum. Next base: position 564,394 of record NZ_CP056048.1, read on the forward strand.
TCTCAGCCATCACGGCATCAATTCCTTTGCGAATTTCGATCTCAACCGCGCCAAGCACTTCGTTCCGGTCACGCCGAACGGCCATGTGATCGGCGATCACATTATCTTCCGCGGACGACAGGACAAGTTCATCCTGGTGGGCCGCGCCCCGACCTCGAACTGGCTGATGTTCTGCGCCGCCTATGGCAAATGGAACGTCCGCCTCAAGCACGATCCGCGTTCACCGTCGCGTCCGGAAGGCGAACGGGTGTTGCGCACCCATTATCGCTACCAGATCCAGGGGCCGGAAGCTCCGAAGATCTTCGAGAAGATCAATGGCGGGCCGGTTCCGGAGATCAAGTTTTTCCATGTCGATTGGATCAATGTCGGCTCCAAGAAGGTGCAGGCGCTTCGCCATGGCATGTCCGGCGCGCCGGGTCTGGAAATCTGGGGGCCGTATGAGGACAAGAATTACATCCTGTCCTGCATTCTCGAAGCGGCAAAGGATGCCAATGTCGATCTGGTGCGCTGCGGCAGCCGCGCCTATTCCACCAACACACTGGAGAGCGGCTGGATTCCCTCGCCGCTTCCCGGCATCTATACCGGCGATGGCATGCTCGCCGACTATCGTCAATGGTTGGGCGCTGACAGCTATGAGGCCAATGGTCCGATTGGTGGCAGCTTCGTTTCCAGCAATATCGAGGATTATTACGTCAATCCGTTCGAGCTTGGCTATGATTTCTACATCGGCTGGAAGAAGGACGATTTCATCGGCAAGGCAGCGCTTGAAAAGTTCAAGGGCCAGACCAACCGCAAGAAAGTCACCTTCGAATGGAATGCCGAGGATGTGGTCGAAGTGATCGCCTCTGCCTTCCGTCCGGGCGAAGACAGCTACAAGTGGATCGATTTCCCCGTGCTGAACTACGCCTCAACCAGTGCCGACATGATCATCAACGACGCGGGCAAGATGGTGGGGCTGTCAATGTTTGGCGGTTATTCCTATAATGAGCGTTGCATTCTGTCGCTTGGCATTGTCGATGCCGATGTCAAGGAAGGCGACGTGCTGACGCTGATCTGGGGTGAACCGGACGGCGGCAGCGGTAAAACCTCCACCGAGCGCCCGCACAAGCAGGCGAAAATCCGCGTGCGGATCTCGCCTACGCCTTACGCGCGCCAGGCCCGCGAGACCTACGCCGAGAGCTGGCGCACCAAGAGAAAATGATCTGCTGGAATTTTGCAGTAGATCGAAAACATTATCGCACCGGGTGATGTATAAAACGCTCGGTGATGTCCTAGACCAATCATAGTCTGCATTTATCCTCGACGTCATGCTCGGCCTTGTGCCGAGCATCTAAGCACATTAATTTATTCAGCAATGTCAATGGCTTATTTATCGGCGGCAGACCCTCGGGACGGTCCCGAGGGTGACGATATGTTGAGATCGGAGTGATTTGTATCGGACGGTCACTCCGCGTTCAACACGTCAGGCGGCCTTTGCGCTGCCGCGCCAGCGCAATAGGCGCATGGCGTTGGCGGTGACGAGAACGGTAGCACCGGTATCGGCCAGGATTGCTGGCCAGAGACCGGTAATGCCGATAATCGTCGTCACCAGGAAGACGGCTTTCAGCCCGATGGCAATGGTGATGTTTTGGCGAATATTGCCCATTACCTGCCGCGACAGCATGACCATGTCGGCTAGGTCCATCACCCTTCCATGCAGAATGGCCGCATCGGCGGTTTCCAGTGCCACATCCGTTCCGCCGCCCATGGCGATGCCGATATCGGCGGCGGCGAGAGCGGGGGCGTCGTTGATGCCGTCTCCGACCTTGGCGACCCGCTCGCCTTTCGCCTGCATGTCGCGGACGATAGCCTGTTTGTCCTGCGGCAGCAGATCGGCACGAGGCTCAATGTCAAGCAGCGTGGCGATGGCTCTGGCCGTGGCGGCATTGTCGCCGGTCAGCATGACCGGGCGAATACCGGCAGCCTTCAACGCGTCCAATCCTTGGCGGGCATCGGGACGGGGCTCGTCGCGCAGCGCGATCAGCCCCGTTACAAATCCGTTCTTCACCAGCAGAGAGACGGATTTTCCTTCCGCACTCAGTTTTTCGATCCGGGTGACGATCTCAGCGGAAACTGCGGCCAGTTCGGCGGCGGCACTGGCCGATCCGAGGAAGAGGCTGATGCCGCCCACCGTGCCGCGCACGCCCTTGCCAGCGATAGCGCCGGTCTCGTTTGCCGTTGGTACGGAAATGGCGCGGTCGGTGGCGGCCTCGATAATCGCCCGGGCCAGCGGATGGCTCGACCCCATCTCAAGGGCTGCCGCATCGGCCAGCACGTTCTCTTCGACTGCGCCGCCAAACGCGACGATATCCGTCACCTTCGGCTTACCTTCTGTCAACGTTCCCGTCTTGTCGAGCGCGATGGCGGTGATCCGTCCGACATTTTCGAGAACCGCGCCGCCCTTCATCAGCAGGCCACGACGCGCACCGGCGGAAAGACCGGCGGCAATGGCGGCGGGTGTCGAGATCACCAGGGCGCAGGGGCAGCCGATCAGCAGAATTGCCAGACCTTTGTAGAGCCAGAGGCTCCAGTCCCCATCCCACAACAGCGGCGGCAGGATCGCCACCAGCGCGGCCAATAGCGTTACAGCGGGCGTGTAATAGCGCGAAAACCGGTCGATGAAGCGCTCGGTTGGCGCTTTGCTCTCCTGGGCTTCCTCGACCAGACGGACAACGCGGGCAATGGTGTTGTCGGCGGCGGTGGCCGTCACCTTGACGCGAAGCGTTCCCTCACCATTCACCGTTCCGGCAAAAACACCGTCCCCGGCACCCTTGGTTTTCGGCAGGCTCTCTCCGGTGACAGGGGCTTCATTGATCGCGCTGGTGCCATCGATAATTTCTCCATCGGCAGGAACCCGGTCGCCGGGCCGCACGATGACGATGGTACCGAGTGTTAGGCTTGCGGCAGCCACGTCTTCAAGGCGGCCATTCCGCTCGATCCGCGCCGTATCGGGAACCAGCTTGGTCAGGCCTTGAATACTGGCCCGCGCCCGCCCGGCCGCAAAGCCTTCGAGCAATTCACCGACCAGAAACAGGAACACCACGGTGGCTGCTTCCTCGGTCGCACCGATGATGATGGCGCCGATAGAGGCGATGGTCATCAGCATTTCAATGGAAAACGGCGTGCCAGCCAGCGCGGCCATCACCGCACGGCGAGCGATCGGCACGATGCCGATTGCGATGGCCGCCAGAAAAGCCCAGAAGGACAAGGAGGGCACGAGATGGCCGATGAGCATGGCGATAATGAGTGCAGCACCGCTCGTTGCGACCTGCCTGGCCTTTTGTGTGCGCCACCAAACGGCTGTCGTGGGTCCGGCATCATGCTGATGGCTGTGCAGGCCGTCGCCATGAGAGGCGTGGTCATGTCCCTCATGGTTATGCCCCTCATGATTATGCTCATCGTGATGATGATGCACCTCGCCATCATGATGGCCCGTGCAGGTCGGGCCATGCGCATGATCGTGCTGGTGCTCGTGTTGTGGAACGGAGGCGGCGAGGCGGGTGGTTTTGTAGCCAAGACCGGTCACCTTATCGGCAAGTGTGACCAGATCGGCATCGCCGTCGTGGACAACCGCCATGGTCTGTGCCGTTACCGAAACCCGGACATCGGTAATGCCGGCCACACGGCGTGCGGCGGTGTCGATTTTTGCCGCGCAGGAGGCGCAATCCATGCCCTCGACGCGGAAGCGGGTGGTCTGTTCGGTTGCCATCGGTTCGTCCTTGTCATTGTGTCGAACCGATCCTACATTCTCTAGTGACTAGAGGAGCAAGGGCAAAATTGATGAATATTGCAATTGGCGAGGCGGCGCGGATCAGTGGCGTCAAGGTTGCGACGATCCGGTATTACGAACAGGTTGGCCTCGTGCCGCAGCCGCCGCGCACCGATGGAAACCGCAGGCTTTACAGCGCTGCTCATTTGCAGAGGCTGACCTTCATCCGCCATGCGCGTGAGCTTGGCTTCGAGGTCGATGCCATTCGCACGCTGCTTGATCTTCAGGATAAGCCCGGTCAGTCTTGTTCACCCGCTGATTCGATTGCAAGACAACGGCTTGCCGATGTCGAGGAACGGATCGACCGGCTCAAGGCGTTGAAAACCGAGTTGGAGCGAATGATCACCGGCTGTTCGCATGGGACGATTGCCGAATGCCGGGTCATCGAGGTTCTGGCCGATCACGATCAATGCCGCCATGACCGGCATTGATGTCACGAGAGCATCGGTCCGATGCTCTCAGTTTTTGTTTGCGCATCGGATTTATCCGAAAACCGGTTCCCACTTTTCGGTCCGATGCTCTAGGCCACCCATTTCAGATAGAGTGTCGCCAGTGGTGGCAGGGCGAGGTTGATCGAAAATTCCCTGCCATGGGCCGGGTGCGGCTCGGCTGAGACGTCACCCTTTCCTTGCCCTGAGCCACCAAATTCACTTGCATCGCTGTTGAGGATTTCCATCCACCGTCCATGCCTTGGCACGCCGACGCGGTAGTCATGTCGTAAAATCGGGGTGAAATTCGAAATCGCCAGAATGCAGGTCTCACGGTTCTCGTCATAGCGCAGCATGGCGATAACCGAGTTTTCGGCATCGTCGGCAATCGCCCATTCAAATCCGGCGGGGTCGAGATCGCTGAATTGCAGGGCCTTTTCCTGCTGATACACTCCATTCAGCTTGGCAACCAGCGTCTGAACTCCGGCGTGATCCGGTCGGTCCATCAAATCCCAGGAGATGGATTGATCGTGGTTCCACTCGATGTCCTGGCCGATCTCGCAGCCCATAAACACCAGTTTCTTGCCAGGATGCGCCCACATGAAACCATAATACGCTCTGAGATTGGCAAGTTTTTGCCAGCGGTCGCCGGGCATTTTACCCAGCAACGAGCCTTTGCCATGCACGACCTCATCATGGGAAAGCGGCAGCACGAACCGCTCGGAATATTGATAGACCATGCTGAAGGTCATCGTGCCGTGATGGTATTTGCGATAGACCGGATCTTCTTCGATGTAGGACAGGCTGTCATGCATCCAGCCCATGTTCCATTTGAAATCGAAGCCGAGGCCGCCTTCTTCCGGTGATTTGGTCACACCCGGCCAGGCGGTCGACTCTTCGGCAATCATCAACGCATGCGGGCAACGGCTGTGAACCACGCTGTTCAAATGCTTGAAGAACTCGACGGATTCTAGATTTTCCCGTCCGCCGAATTGGTTGGGAATCCATTCGCCGTCATTGCGGCTATAGTCGCGGTACAGCATCGAGGCGACAGCATCGACCCGCAGCCCGTCGATATGGAAATGCTCCAGCCACTCGAAGGCGCTGGCAATCAGAAAGCCCTTCACCTCCTTGCGACCGAGATTGTAGATCAGCGTGTTCCAGTCCCGATGAAAGCCCTCGCGCGGGTCTTCATGCTCATAAAGCGCGCTGCCGTCAAAGCGTGCCAGGCCCCAGACATCGGTCGGAAAATGGGCAGGCACCCAATCGAGAAGCACGCCGACACCGCTCGCATGGCAGCGGTCGATGAAATAGGCCAAATCCTCCGGCGTGCCATAGCGCCCGGTGGGGGAAAACAGGCCGAGCGGCTGATAACCCCAGGAGCCGCCAAACGGATGTTCGGTGATCGGCAGCAATTCAATATGGGTGAAATTCATCGATTTGACGTAGGGTACCAGCCGTTGGCTCAGCTCCACCCAGTCGAGCCAGCGATTGCCATCTTCAGAGATCCGCAGCCACGAGCCGAGATGCACTTCATAGATCGAGATCGGCTCACGGGCGGCGGAATCGGCGTTCTGCCTTGTCATCCAGGCCTGGTCCGTCCAGGCGAAAGGCGTGTTTGACGCGACGATGGAGGCCGTTCCCGGTGCCGCTTCGCTGGCTTTGGCGACCGGATCGGCCTTTTGCGGCAGCACATTGCCTTGCGCGTCGATCAATTCATATTTGTAGCGCTCGCCTGGCCCGAGGCCCGGAACGAACAATTCCCAGATGCCGCCGGATTGGCGCAGGCGCATCGGGTTGCGCCGCCCATCCCAGGAGTTGAAATCGCCCACCACCGAGACGCGCTGTGCAGTTGGCGCCCAGACGGCAAAGCCTACCCCTGCCACCCCGTCCATCTCTCTCGGGTTGGCCCCCAGCGTGCGAGCGAGATCGTAATGAGTGGCCTCGGCGATCAGATGCAGGTCCATATCGCCCAGCAGCAGGCCGAAGGCATAGGGGTCTTCGGCAATCTGCACTGCGCCCTGCCATTCGATCCGAAACCGGTAGCGCGAGGAAGAGCGAAGCTCTCCCGCGAACAGGCCGCCCGGATGCACCAGGTTCAGCCGGCCTACCGGGGCATTGCTGTTTCTGTCGAGCATTTCCACGCCGAGCGCACCCGGAAAAATCGCCCGGACCACCGTTTCCTCATCTGTCCGATGCGGTCCCAGAATGGAAAAGGGATCGCCGTGCCTGCCGTCGACCAGGGCTTGAACCGCCTGGGCATCGATGCCGGATAGCAAGTCGCTCGTGGCAATCGTCATAGGGAATTCTCCGTCAGCCGTTCGGCAATGTCGGCAAACCCGGCAAGCGGAATAGCGATCCAGCCGGGCCGATTGCTGGCTTCATAGCCGATTTCATAGGCGGCCTTTTCCAGCAGGAACAGGTCGAGGATCTCGCGGCGTTTTTCAGGGTCCATTGCCAGTGATGGTTCTCCGTCGACTGCCGTGAAATAGCTGTCGAGGAAATGCGTCTCGGCCTTCTTGCGAAACGCCTCGATCAGCGCGGCTCTTGCTGCACTGTCGCCCTGGACGACGATCTCGCGGCCCGTATCGGCGGAAGCAGCGAGATAGCTCAGTGACCGGATCAGCCCGGCCACGTCGCGCAGCGGATTGGTCTTTGCCCGCCGTTCGGCCAGAGGACGGGCCGGTTCGCCTTCGAAATCGATGATATAAACATCGTCTTCGGCAACAAGGATTTGGCCCAGATGGAAATCGCCGTGGTTGCGGATCATCAGCGTGTCCTTGGCAACACTCGCCAGCGTACCGACGGCGCTCAAGATCTGCTCCCGACGGTCCGCCAACATGGTGCTGACCCTGATAGTTTCAGTGTCGAGACCATCGCTGTCGCTGCGATGGCTCATCTCAGACACTCTGTCCAGGCAGTCGGCAACGCGAGCCATGACTGATAGCGCCCAAACGGACACATCCTCATCACTCATTGCGACCGGCGCGAAAGCCGGGTCGTCTGTCGGTCTGGCCAGAGCTACATGCAACTCGCCAAGCCGCTTGCCGATCACAGCGGCCTGATTGAACAGCGGGTTGAACCGCTCTTGCTCGGCATCGTCATCCTGACCGGCAACCATGCTTTGTTCGAGCGTTTGCCTGAGCGTGTCGAGCATCCAGGTCCAGGCATCGCCCTGATTGCGGATGGCGCCCTGGATGATGATCAATGTCGAGCGCTCATCTTCAGGTGAAACCCTGACGACCTCTCCCAGCAGTGGTGCAGTGTTGGCGTAGCCAAGCCGCGTCAGGTGGCGGGTCATTTCCACTTCCGGGTGGATGCCCTGATGGATGTGACGAATGAGCTTGATCATCGCCATGTCGCCGATGATCAACGAACTATTGGATTGTTCGGCCGAGAGCCATTTGACTTGCATGTCGTCGGACAGCTCAATGCCATCGAGTTGTTCGGTGCCGATGAAATCGATGGAGCCGCTTTTACTGGAAATGCTGGAGCGTTCGCGCAAAGCCCTGATGACGCCGCGTGCCATGCTTTGCATGGCAAAGCCATCCGTCAGGAAGCCAACCCGGCGTCCTTTCCGCACTCTTGCAAAGGCCAATTGCTGGGCAAGCGCATGGGGGTTCTCATCGTCCCAGGCGATGGCGAACGGTAGAAAATACCGCTCAACGCGATCTTCCAACTCGGTTTCCAACTCACCCAGCAGCAGGTCATTGCCGAAGGGCATCGGAATGGTCGAGATCAGCGAGGCGCGCTTCACCCTTTCGCCCTTGGAGGCAAACCACCGGCGCTTGGCAAGATAGGCAGGCAGGATTTCACGCGAAATCGTCTCTTGGATACCAGGCTCGTCCAGCAATTGGGCAAGCTCGCGCCGCATGACGATGGTAACGAAATCCGGCAATTGCTCCGGTGGCTCTGTGCGCCAGGTTGGCCCATCCGCGTCCGTCTCGCCTGACAGCTTGAACCAGAAGAAACCATAGGGTGGCAGGGTCAGCAGATAAGTCAGCTGGCCGATGGGGGGAAAGGCCGACATGCCTGTTAGTTCGATGGGAATGCGCTTTTCGAATTCAGCGAGATCCAGCTCAACCGCCTGCGGCAGGCGCGACAGATTGGCGACGCAGAGCAGCACTTCGCCTTCATATTCCCGCAGATAGGCGATGATCTTGCGGTTGGCCGGTGACAGGAACCGCAATGTGCCGCGTCCGAATGCAGTAAATTTACGCCGGAGCGCCAGCATATGGCGGCTCCAGTTCAGCAGCGAATGGGCATCAGCCGACTGTGCTTCAACATTGACCGCCTCATAGCCATAGAGGGGGTCCATCAGCGGCGGCAGGACCAGACGGGCCGGGTCGGCGCGGGAAAACCCGCCATTGCGATCCGGGGACCATTGCATCGGTGTGCGCACCCCGTCGCGGTCGCCGAGATAGATATTATCGCCCATGCCAATCTCGTCGCCGTAATAGATCACCGGCGTGCCGCGCATCGACAGCAGCAGCGCGTTCATCAACTCGATGCGGCGTCGGTCGCGTTCCATCAGGGGTGCCAACCGGCGGCGAATGCCGAGATTGATGCGGGCGCGGCGGTCGGCGGCATAGGTATTCCACAAATAGTCCCGCTCGGCGTCTGTGACCATTTCCAGCGTCAGTTCGTCGTGATTGCGCAGGAAAATTGCCCATTGGCAATTATCGGGGATCTCAGGTGTCTGGCGCATGATGTCGGTGATCGGAAAACGATCCTCCTTGGCAATCGCCATATACATGCGTGGCATCAGCGGGAAGTGAAAGGCCATGTGACATTCGTCACCGTCGCCGAAATATTCCTGGGTATCTTCAGGCCATTGATTGGCCTCGGCCAACAGCATCTTGCCCGGATGACCTTCGTCCATCGCCGCCCGGATCTTCTTCAGGATCGCATGAGTCTCCGGCAGGTTCTCGTTATTGGTCCCCTCGCGCTCGACAAGGTAGGGAATGGCGTCGAGCCGGAAGGCATCAATGCCGGTATCGAGCCAGAAGCGCATGACCGTGATCAACTCGTCCAGCACAGCCGGATTGTCGAAGTTCAAATCCGGCTGATGGGAATAGAAGCGGTGCCAGTAATAGGCGCCAGCCACCGGGTCCCAGGTCCAGTTGGATTTTTCCGTATCGAGAAAGATGATCCGCGTTTCCGGAAACTTCTGATCGGTCTCCGACCAGACATAGAAATCCCGTTCCGGCGAACCGGCGGGCGCATTGCGGGCTCGCTCAAACCAGGGATGCTGGTCGGATGTATGGTTGATCACCAATTCGATGATGACGCGCATGTCACGGGCATGAGCGGCATCCACGAAGGCGCGGAAATCGTCCATCGTGCCATAGTCCGGGCTGACATTGCCGTAATCGGCGATGTCATAGCCATCATCGCGCCGCGGCGAGGGAAAGAACGGCAAGATCCAGATGGCGGTAATGCCAAGCGAGGCGATATGGTCGAGCTTTTCCGTCAAGCCCTTGAAGTCGCCGATCCCGTCGCCATTGCCATCGTAAAAGGACTTGATATGCAATTGATAGATAATTGCATCCTTATACCAAAGCGGATCGGTCTCGGCCTGCTGATGTTGTTGTTCCATCGGAAATCTCCTCACCTGACGCGGTAAATGCTGAACGGCAGGACATGCGGGTTAAAACCGACCGTCTGCCATTTGCCTGTCCACGTGAATTTTCTCATTGTCACCAGATCCTCGAGCGCGAGACTGCCGCTATCGGGCAGGCCCCAGCGCCACAAAGGCAGCTCGATTGAGCTGGTCTGGTCATTGTGCGGGTCGAGGCTGACTGCCACGAGCAGAACGTTTTCGCGCCCCGGACTGGCCTTTTCGAAAAACATCACCTGGTCGTTGGAAGAGGGCAGCAGCGTCAGGCCGAGATGGGAATGCAGCGCCGCGTTTTCGCTGCGAATGCGGTTCAGCATGGTAATCTCGGCAATGATATTGCCGGGCCGGTCCCAATCCCAGGCGGTGATCTCGTATTTTTCGCTGTCGGCATATTCCTTGCGCTTGGCATCCGGGCGGCCTTCGCATAGTTCAAAGCCGTTATAGACGCCCCAAAGCCCGGAAAGCGTCGCAGCCAGGCCCGCCCGGATCAGATAGGCCGAGCGCGGTGCGTTCTGTAGAAAATCCGGGTTGATGTCATGGGTGTTAACGAAGAAATGCGGTCTGAAGAATTCCTTCGGTGCCTGTGTCGTCAGCTCAAGCATATATTGCTCAAGCTCCCAACGCAGATTGCGCCAGGTGAAATAGGTATAGGATTGCGAAAAGCCGATTTTGGCCAGCCTGTACATTACCTTTGGCTTGGTAAAGGCTTCCGACAGGAAGACCACCTCCGGGTGGCGGGCGCGGATATCGCCGATCAGCCATTCCCAGAACGGAAACGGCTTGGTGTGCGGATTATCGACGCGAAACAGTTTGACGCCTTCACCGACCCACATCTCGACAATGTCGCGCAAGGCCTGCCAAAGCGCGGGAACCGCGTCCTTCGCGTAGAAATCGACGTTGACGATATCCTCGTATTTCTTCGGCGGATTTTCCGCATAGCGGATCGTGCCGTCCGGGCGCCAATCGAACCAGCCGGGGTGCTGTGTCAGCCATGGGTGATCGGGTGATGCCTGGATGGCGAGATCGAGCGCAATCTCCAGCCCCTCATCGCGGGCCGCAGCGACCAGCGTTCTGAAATCCTCGAATGTGCCGAGCTGTGGATGAATGGCGTCATGGCCACCATCCGGCGAGCCGATGGCATAGGGGCTGCCGGGATCGTTCGGCCCTGCCTTCAGGCTATTGTTGCGACCCTTGCGGTTGGTCGTGCCGATGGGATGGATCGGCGGGAAATAGACCACGTCGAAACCCATGGCGCGAATGGCCGGCAAGCGTTTGATGACATCGGCAAATGTGCCGTGACGATCGGGGTCGCCGCTTTGTGAGCGGGGGAAAAGCTGGTACCAGCTTGCAAACCCCGCCTCCAACCGCTCCGCATCGACAGGAAGCGGCTGCGAGCGCAACCGGAAAGGCCTGGCATCGGCGCGGTCCATCAGTGCAAACGTGTCGGCTTGCAGCAACAGGTCGGCGCGTTGCTGTTCCGAGGTCTGTTCCAGATGAGCGATTAGTTGTTCAAGGTCTGAAGCCAGTTGGCCATCGGCTCTTGCCAAAGCCTGTCGCACAAGGGCGATACCCTCCTGCAATTCCAGCTTCAGATCCAGCCGTGCCTCATGCTTCTTGGAGAGCTCATAGTGAAAAATCTTAAAAGGATTGCGCCAGGCCTCGACGACAAATTCATGCCGTCCGAGCCGTGACAACGAAAACTCACCCCGCCACCGGTCGTTTTCGACCAGTTCCATGCGGATTTCGGTCCAGTCATCCCGATCGCAGGGCCGCCAGAGTACGGCAGCAGAAAGCGGGTCATGACCATCCCCAAAAATATCGGCTTCAACCGTGATCCGGTCGCCGACAATGCGCTTGATGGGAAAACGCCCCTCATCCACGGAAGGTTGGATATTTTCAATCGCCAGACGGGGAGCGGCGGCAGCATCGCTTGCCGTCGTTGCAGGCTCGAACACGATAGCATCTGCCCGTGCGCCGGTGAGCAGGCAGAGCCCGCCCGGGCCGATTTTTCCTGTCTCCAAGATCGCGGACGGCGCTTGGCCCTGGTCGAGCGTCAGTGGCAGGAAGCCGGAGGCGAGTTCGTGCAGCGCATGGAGCGGTAGGGTCGCTGATCTGCGTAAATCGCGATTGAAGGCGACGATCCGAATGCGCTGCGACGACCGAAGGTCTTCCCGGTCGGATTGGACCAGAGCGCAGGCCGGCGAACCGGCCTTGGCGACGATCCGCAAGGGTTTTCCGAGAAAAACATGCCGTTGTCCGGCTTGATCATTGAGGGCGCGGATGCTGGCGGACAGATCAAAACTGCCCTGGTCTTTCAGGCCCCTGATACCTTGACCATCGCCATGCATGGGATCGAGCGGCGTGCTCACCCCGAATTCGAAACCCATCGGCACCATCAACGGGCCGAACGCTGCGGCAAGATTCAGGGCGCGAATAGCCTTTCGCTCGATGATCTCACGGCTTTCCGTGCCATGGGCGATCCGTCGGGCAAAAGGGGCTTCGGGAAAGGCGATCTGAATGCCGAGGGCGCGTTGCAGCGCGTATTCCTCCGCAAACCATGGCTCCTCCAGATTCCACCAGGCAAAGGATGAGAAACAGCCGTCAAAACCTGTGCCTTGCAAGGCCCGTCGCGCCTCGAAACTCGTACCCGGCGTCCAGGCGAAGAACCGGGCCGACGGACCGGCGGCGATCAGGTCTCGCCAGAAAGACGAAGGCGCTGCATCAATGCCGATACAGCGGAAACCAGCCACGCCAGCAGCAGTAAACCGTGCAATGCGCGTGCGCCATGCACCCAGCAGATGAGTTGCTTCATCGTTATTGGTAAAATCAACAGGGCGGCTACCGGAATGAAAGGGCGAAATTCTTGGATCGGCAACCTGTCCAGGCGGCGTTTCCGTCGCAATCCGGTCAATCACCAGATCCAGCATAAAGTCCAGGCCATGCGCCCGGGCGGCATCGGTCAACTCCCGCAGGCGGTCATCGCCGCTGCCTGAGAGGTCCAGGGCCGGATCGAAAGTGTCGAAGGATTTGGATATGAACAGGCTCGCACCCGATGCACGCGAAAATGGCGGCGCACTGAGTACCGTATCAAAGCCGAGTCCTCGGACATGCTCAAACAGAGTGTTCCAGTCCGCCATGCCTTTCAGCAGCAGCGGATGGACATAATAAATCTTTGGTGCTCTGGGAGCGAAAGAATCCCGGGCGGTGTCTTGTTGTTCGGCAGAATGTGATTGCGTCATCGTCCACCCGCATAATTTGTTTACCAAGGCCAAACACCTCACGCGGCAGGTGGTTCCATTCAATAAAACATATGCCGTTGAGAGTGCAGGCGAAGGGCGGGGGGAAGTCCGTTGCAGGTTTTGGTTGAAACGCTTTGCTGCTCCGGCACTGACAATCGTTGCTGGTGGATGGAACCGTTACCTTGAGGATGGGTTGGTGGTGTGACTGCACACATCGCGACGCTGTCTGCGGCAAGGCCTCTGCCGCAGACGCTAACGATCGCTCAGGATGGACCCAATCATGACGTCAATGATCAACAGACTTGCCAAGAAACATGGGATCAACCTCGCCAGACCGGGAATAGAACAGGCGGAAGTTCCGATTTCAGACGCCACAAAAGGTCGGCTGTTGGCGGCTCTCAACGTGGAAGCGGGTGAGCCTGGTCGCAGCTATCTGCCGGATTACCTTGCTCGGGATCGTGTCTGGGGCATCAGCCTGCAACTTTATGAACTGCGGTCAGTGCGCAATTGGGGGATTGGCGACTTTGCCGATTTGCAGAGCATGGTGATGCTTGCCGCCGATCAAGGAGCCGATTTTATCGGGCTTAACCCGCTACACGCGCCTTTTCTGGCCGACCCCGCCCGGTGCAGTCCTTATGAGCCGTCCAACCGGCGCTTTCTCAATCCGCTTTATATCGCTGTCGATCTGGTGCCGGGTTATCATCCAGGCATGAGCGACAGAGAGACGCTCGACGCTTTACGGCGATCCAAACTTGTCGATTACAAAGCGGTCGCCGGTGTGAAGCTTGAGGTTCTGCGGCGGATCTGGGACGGTTCAAGACGGTTGGAGCGAAATGACGATCAGGACAGAGCCGATTTCAGGCGTTTCTGTGATGAAAGCGGTGATGCTCTACAAAATCACGGTCTCTTCGAGGCTTTATCCCGATTGATGAGCGAAGGTGGCCATGGTGCAGGCTGGATGTCCTGGCCTGCGGAGTATCAGGATATCGATCATCCCTCCGTTCGCGCCTTCTGCAGCCAGAATGCCGAGGAAATCGCATTTCATATGTGGCTTCAATGGGTCGCGCACCGGCAGCTGGAGACCGTTGCGGCGCGGGCGCGCGAAGCAGGCTTGAGGATCGGCCTCTACCTCGACCTCGCGGTCGGAGAAGCGCTGGATGGCTCGGCGACCTGGAGCGAACCGGACATCTATCTGCGCGGCGCCAGCATCGGCAGTCCGCCCGATCCCTGGGCGGTGAATGGCCAGGACTGGCGGCTGGCGGCCTTGCAGCCGGCCTTGATCGCCTTTTCTCGCCGGTCGCCCTATCGTCAGATGATCGATGTCGCGATGCGCTACGCGGGTGCGGTGCGTATCGATCATGCCGCCGCCATTCAACGTTTGTTCCTGGTGCCAGCCGATATGGGGCCGGAGGAGGGGGCCTATGTTGATTATCCCGCCCGCGAGATCCAGAGCGTGATTGCTGAAGCCTCCTTGCGCAATCAATGCCTGGTCATTGGCGAGGATCTTGGTCTGGTGCCGTCGGGACTAAGACAGCAGATGGCGGATGCCAATCTCCTGTCCTATCGCATCCTGTCTTATGAAAGAGACAAGCGCGGCTTTATTGCGCCGGACAAATATCCGGTTATGGCGCTTGCCTGCGTCTCGACCCACGATCACCAGACGTTGGTGGGATGGTGGCGCGGTGCCGATATCGAAGCACGCGCGGCCCATGGATTGGTGCCGGAAGCGGCAAGACTCCAGGAGCAGGCCGCCCGCATTCAGGAACGAGCCGACCTGCTGCGAGCCTTTGAGCTGGCCGGGATAGAGTTGCAAGATCATGGTGTCGAACAGCCGGATCTGCATGAGCGCGTCGTGGCGGCTCATCGGTTCATGGCGAAAACAGCCTCCATGCTGGTCTCTGTCCGGCTTGCCGACCTTACCGACGAGGAAAACCCGACCAATATTCCGGGAACCAGCAGCAGCTATCCCAATTGGCAGCCGAAGCTCTCGGTCGCCTGTGAGGATCTCACCGGGTTCACCCTTTTCAATCGGATCGTCGACGCCGTCCGAGAGGAAAGACCCAAAACAAAAGAGGGGAGCTAGAGGTGGGTAAGGGACAACTGGTCGCCACTTTTCTCGAAAAGGCAGACTCAAACAACCACACCGACTGCCTTTGGAAACATGTCGGAATGCGCCTGGATCTGACCGCGAATGAATGCCCCTACATATTGAGGGGTAGTCTATTGAACCCAATTATGGCCGCGATGGAAACCGCTATTCCAGCGGGTATTTCAGCAGAAAAAACGCATAAATGCTTGCCGCTTTGAGCGATTTCCTGTAGATAATTTCGCGTTCGGGTATTTATGATCCCGGAGACTGGACTGATTGTATCTCCGCGCTTAATCTTCTGGGTTGCTCGGCTTTGGGGGCTTAACCTCCGCTGGTAGACGTCTTTTCCCCGTTATCGCGACTTACCGACCTGTCTCTTCGCGAAGGGACGATGCATGCTTCATCCGGCCGCCGCCGGGCGTGGCGAAACTAAAAACTCAAGGGATAAGGACTTCTCCCATGGCCATCAAGGGCACCGTAAAATTCTTCAATCAGGACAAGGGCTTCGGCTTCATCACCCCGGAAGGCGGCGCGAAGGACGTTTTCGTTCACATTTCCGCTCTCCAGGCTGCTGGCATCCAGACGCTTCGTGATGGCCAGGAAGTTACCTTCGACACCGAAGCTGACCGCATGGGCAAGGGCCCGAAGGCTGTAAACATCCGCGCTGCGTGATTGTTTCGCCTCCGTCCTTCACGGCGGATGATTTTGAACGGCGTTCCGCAAGGAGCGCCGTTTTGCGTTTATTGCGTTTGGTTTTCATCACTTCGATGAGGAGCGCGCAAAAAATCTGAGGTGAGACTTCAGGCGGCTCGCACAGGCCCAGCATCGATATCCACCGCAGCAAAGGCCGCCGCGATGACATCAGGTCCAGCCCCCGGTTTGGGTGCGTCAGCCGAAAGGATCTGGCGAAAGCGCCGCGCCCCGGCATAGCCCTGAAACAGCCCGACCATATGGCGGGTCAGATGCACCAGACGTCCGCCTTCAGCGATATGGCGGGCGGCATAGTCCATCATCGTCTCACGAACGATGTCCATGTTTTGAGCCTGAAGTGGTTCGCCATAAATGCGAGCATCGACTTCGGTTAGCATCGTGGCATTGTTATAGGCGGCACGGCCGACCATAACACCATCCATGACCTGCAAATGCGCGCTGGCTTGATCCAGATCGGTAATGCCGCCATTAACCCCAAGGAATAGATCCGGGTTCTCCTGTTTCATCAGGTGAACCAGCGGATAATCCAGCGGCGGAATGTCACGGTTTTCCTTCGGGCTAAGTCCTTGAAGCCAGGCCTTGCGTGCATGAATCCACAGGGCGTCCGCCCCAGCGCCGATCATCCGTTTGATGAAATCCGGCAGAACATCACCCGGTTCCTGGTCGTCGACGCCGATCCGGCATTTGACGGTGACGGGAACGGTGGAAGCCGCTTTCATCGCCTGGATACAGGCCTCGACGGTTTGCGGTTCGCGCATCAGGCAGGCGCCGAAGGTTCCGGCTTGGACCCGGTCGGATGGACAGCCAACATTCAGGTTGATTTCGTCATAGCCCCAGTCATTGGCTATCCTGACGGCTTCCGCCAGCTTATGCGGATCGGAGCCACCAAGTTGCAGTGCCAGCGGGTGTTCGCTGGCGTCGAAAGCCAGCAGGCGATCCCGCTTGCCATGAAGAATGGCATCGGCGACGATCATTTCCGTATAGAGCAGCGCATGGCGGGTCAGCAAACGGTGAAACCGCCGGCAGAATGTGTCTGTCCAGTCGATCATCGGGGCGACAGCGAAGACTTTATCGGAGCGATAGCCGGGTTTCCGCGACTCAAGCGGCTGTTGCATCTTTACACGCTCTCTGGATGAAGTGGTAAAGCAGAAGATCGACTTCCAGGAGATGCTGAACGCGGCTGATTTTTCTCAGCACATCGGCCAGTTGATGGATGGTCTCTACGGGTGGCTTCATCTGCACCACATTCTCCGGTACGCCCAGGTTTGCCGCAATCAGCTTAGGGTAACTGGTATCGTCCTGACCGGGGTCGAAAACCGTAAACTGCGATAGAGCATCGAGGGCTTTGGTGACGTCGTCGAGAGAGGGGACGTCGGTCGGGTTTGCGGCAACCAGTTGATGAGTGAAGGGGGAGGCCAGCAGGTTCAGGGTTTCTTTTGGCGCGTGCCTGATGGCGGTGATAACCGCCTCTTCATCCTGAAAGGCCAAGCCTTCGAACAGGTTCATGACCGGCTTGAACAGCAATTTATCGCGCGGCGAAACGAAGGAAAATTCATGCTTGTTGGATCGGCTGAAAACGATTATGCGCGTCGCCAATTCATAGAAGGGGTCACGCAAGGCAAGCATTGTCGTGTCGATATTGTAGCCGATGTAAACCAGATAGGCTTTCAGCAGAATCCGGCCCGAAACGTAGACTGAAGGCTGGTGAATGATCTCCAGCATCTGGCGAACTGTTTCAAAACCGAAACGTTCAACGCCGCATTCGAAAAACTGGAAATAGGGTTTCACCCCCAGATCCAGCTCTCTGTGCGGCAAATAGGATGTTTCGATCCGCAAGACCTTTTTTGGAATATATTCTGGCTGGGCTCGCCGGTAGATGGTGAGCCTCGTTTCAGGATCATAAATCTCCAGCTTCGACGCGGTGCTGATGCCCGGAATATTGTCGTCGTTTAGAACGAAGCCAACATTTCCGGTTTCATGAGCGCCGAGAGCGCGAGCGCCATCAACATAAACCCACGGCAAGATTTCGGTTTCCCTGTCCTCGTCATTCAGCCGGACGCGAATGCAGGGTTTCGTGGAAAAGCCGTCAGGGACGATATAGCCCTGTATCTCCGCTCCAGTATCTTGGTAAACGCAGAAATTCATTTATCTACGGGCATCTCTCATTGTGACGACACTCTATAAGAGCCAATTTTAATTTCGTCCAGCCTTACTCGGCAGGCTGGACGTGATGACAGGCGTGACAGCGTCACAAAAGCCAGAGGATCATGCCGCTCACCTTGATGATACCGCAGCCAGCGAAGGTGCCGCATCAACACGGCGAACGGAATGTTCGCGCCGCTCCAACTCGGTCACCATGGCCAGATCCAGCACTTTTTGCAGGTCAGCCGCATGGCGGAAGTCAGGTTCGCGGGTTTTGCCCTCCAGCACCGCCTCGACGAAGCGCTGGTAATTGGTGGCAACGGTGCCGGCATCCAGTTCCGTCCAGATGCCTTTTTCCACATCGTCGCCCATGCAGGCGCGCAATGTATTGCCCGTTGGCGTGTGGATCACCTCCAAGGCTCCCTTGTCGCCATGCATGCGCAGGCGCAATTCATTGAGGTGGCCGGTTGCCCAGCGCGATGCATGCACAACGCCAATCGCTCCATTGCTGAATTCCGCCGTCATGGTGAAACTGTCATTGGCGTCAAGATCATAGTCGCCAATCCGGTTGCCCGGCGCTTTCTCGAATGTCTTCAACCGTGCGAAGATATGTTCGACATCGGTTGCCGCGCCATAGCTGGCGAAATCGAGAATATGGATACCGACATCGCCGAGCACCCCGTTTGAGCCGTGCTTGGTGGATAGCCGCCAGAGCCATTGGTCCTCGGTTGCCCAGTCGCCCCAGGCCTTGGACACCAGCCAGCTTTGCAGATAGGAGGCCTCGATATGACGGACCTTGCCAATCTCTCCAGCCTGAACCAGCTGTCGTGCTTTCTGTACCGGCGCGACATTGCGATAGGTCAGGTTGACCATATTGACCAGCCCGGCGGCATTGGCTTTGCGGGCCATCTCATCAGCTTTTTCAAAGCTTTCCGCCAGCGGCTTTTCGCAGAACACATGCTTGCCCGCCGCGATCAATTGCAGTGTCGTCGGATAATGGACCCGGTCGGGTGTGACATTGGCGACGGCATCGAACTCACCCCAGGCAAGCGCGTCCTCCAGCGAGGTGAATGTATTGGCGATATCATGGCGCAGCGCAAAGCCCCGCACCTTGGCGATATCGACATCGACGGCACCGACCAGTTGCGCATCGCTATTGGTGGCAAACTCGATTGCATGGCGGTTCGCCATGCCGCCGGTGCCGAGAATGAGAATACGGACGGGTGTGTTCATCGATATCCGGCCTCCCCGGCCTTATGCAATTTCGGACCCCGTTCCTGGATCGGCTCGAGCGCCTGATCGACCGGCACATTCGGGGCATCATGAATGCTCTTCAGCGCCGGGCGTGGATTATACGCCCATTTCACCGCGTTGGAGATCACCTGTTGTATCGTTTCGTTATGATAGGTCGGATAGGTTTCGTGGCCGGGACGGAAGTAGAAGATATTGCCAGCGCCGCGCCGCCAGGTCAGGCCGGACCGAAAAATCTCGCCGCCGGAAAACCAGGAGATGAACACGGTTTCCAGCGGCTCCGGCACGGAAAAGAACTCGCCGTACATTTCCTCGTTTTCCAGCACGAATTGTTCGGGTATGCCAGCCGCAATCGGATGGCCGGGATTGACCGTCCAGACGCGCTCGCGCTCACCGGCTTCACGCCATTTCAAGGCGCAGGGCGTGCCCATCAGCCGTTTGAACGGCTTGGCGAAATGGCCGGAATGCAGGACGATCAGGCCCATGCCTTCATGGACGCGGGCGACAACCCGCTCGACGATCTCGTCGCGGACGCTGCCATGATCCTTGTGGCCCCACCAGATCAGCACGTCGGTCTGCTCCAGGCGCTCAGCGCTCAGGCCATGCTCGGGCTCCTGCAATGTTGCGGTCGTGGCCTCAATGTCGCTATCGCGGTTCAAAGCCTTGGCAATGGCTGTATGCATGCCTTCCGGATAAAGATTTCCCACCACTTCATTGAGGTGCTCATGAATGTTCTCACCCCAGACAACCGTCTTGATCGTCACGCGCTTCTCCTATCGGTTGAAATTTCCATCCGTGAAAAATCCGCAGCCTGATGGCTGCAAGCCCCTTTGGTGCCGCTTCCCCCTGGGACACCTCATCCAATGCCATCGAATATAAGGCACCGAATATGTTGATGTATCTTAGTGCCAAGCTTGGCAATTTCGAGACGATGACATTTCGCACCCTTCCAGAAAGTTGGATGCGAGATTGGCAAATCAAGTGGGGCCAATGCAATTCGGGCTTTTTTCGGCGAAAATGATAGATTGGAATGAATCAGCAGCAATCGGGAACAGGCTCTTGGACGATAAAACGGTCGACACGGAAAAACCAATCCACAGGCGTGGCTATGGAGTCTCGACAGTCTATGAGACTTTGCGCAATGAGATCATTGAGCTGACGCTGGCGCCCGGCAGTCCTGTCGATGAGCAGCAACTGTCCGACCGCTTTTCCTTGTCGCGCACGCCGATTCGCGAAGCACTGGTACGGCTTGCAGCCGAAGGCCTGATCACCACGCTGACCAACCGCGCAACCATCGTCTCTTCCATCGACTTTCTAGGCCTCTCGGAATTTTTCGATGCGCTGACCTTGATGTATCGGGTGACGACACGGCTTGCCGCGCTCAATCATACGCCTGATCATATCGAGCAGATCCTCCGTTTCCAGGAGGTTTTCGCGGAGGCAGTCGAGAGGCGCGATGTGCTGGCGATGATCGCCAGCAATCGGGATTTCCATGTCGCCATCGCGAAGGCCGGCAAAAACCGCTATTACGAGGATCTTTTTACGCGATTGCTGGATGAAGGCCGCCGGATTCTCCGACTCTATTACTCATCCTTCAACGATATGTTGCCAAGGCAATATGTCACCGAGCATGAAGACATGATCCAGGCAATCATCGAGCGCGATGCCGAGCGCTCCGATGCACTGGCTACCGCCCATGCCGACCAGATTGTGCGGCAGATCCGTTCCTATATCACCGCCGATGGAAGACAGACCGTAAATCTCAAGCTTTGATCGGAAGTCGATATCAAGACGAGAAGGGTTTTTGCGGCTTGATGTCTTGTATTTTATTTGTCGACAAAATGGCGTGAAGATGGTAGTGCGCTTTCATCGGCTACGAACCGCGTCTTTGCCTGCGGTCAATCTGGGAGAGTTCAATGACCCAACTGGTTTTCAAGGGATGCATTCCCGCTCTGATGACGCCTTGCAAAGCGGACCGAACCCCCGATTTCGATGGGCTGGTTCGCAAGGGCAAAGAGCTTGTCGGTCTTGGCATGTCGGGCGTGGTCTATTGCGGATCGATGGGTGATTGGCCGCTGCTGAGCGATGAAGAGCGCCAGGAAGGTGTGCGCCGGCTGGTTGAGGCCGGTGTGCCGACCGTGGTTGGAACCGGCGCGATCAACACCCGCTCAGCCGTCAGCCATGCGGCCCATGCGGCGAAAGTCGGGGCAAGCGGGTTGATGGTCATTCCACGGGTTCTGTCGCGCGGCTCTTCGATTGCCGCCCAGCGCGACCATTTTTCAGCTGTTCTTGAGGCGGGCAAGGATTTGCCTTCGGTGATCTATAACAGCCCCTATTACGGCTTTGCGACGCGCGCTGACCTGTTCTTCCAGCTGCGCGCCCGCTTTTCCAACCTGATTGGTTTCAAGGAGTTCGGTGGCAAGGGCGATATGACCTATGCGGCCGAAAACATCACCTCCGGCGACGATGGCTTGATCCTGATGGTCGGCGTCGATACCGGCGTCTATCATGGCTTCGTCAATTGCGGTGCGGCTGGCGCAATCACCGGGATCGGCAATGCGCTGCCAAAAGAGGTTTTGCACCTGATGGCCCTTTCCAAAGAGGCGGCCAAGGGCGACCCACGGGCGCGCCGCGAGGCCAAGGAGTTGGAAGAGGCGCTGATGGTGCTCTCGACCTATGACGAAGGCCCGGACCTGGTGCTGCACTATAAATATCTCATGGTCCTGAATGGCGAGACCGAATATACGCTGCATTTCAACGAGACAGACGCTTTGAGTTCCTCGCAACGCGCCCATCTGGAAAATCAGTATGCGCTGTTCAAGTCCTGGTACGAAGCCCGCTACCCCAGCCAGCGGTGAGGGTTTGCTTTAGAGTTTGACGCAGCAACCTATCTGTAGAGTTTCAGCGTCAGAATTTCGAAGGGCTGGAAGGCAAGATCCAGCCCTTTTTCGTTAATGTCTACCGCCACCGGATTTTCCTCAAGCAGATCGACGAGGGCGGCATGGGTGATCCCGTTGTCGAGTTTAATCCGCGCGTGACGCTGGCTTCCGGTGGTTTCCCAGAGGCGTAAGATATAGCCATCGCCCGCCTCGGCCTGCTTCACCGCTTCTAGCGTAATGCCATCTGTTTCTATCGACAGTAGTGGCGGCGCTTGATCTCCTGATACAACATTAGCCTTTCCGGTCGCAACGATCTGCAAAGGCATGTTGAAATCTTCGGCGGCATCATGCACCACGGCCTTGTCGCCATCATGCAGCAAAAAGGCGTAGCGCAGGCGATGCTCGCCCTGGTCGGCCTCCGGCCATGGATAGGTTGGCGAGCGCAGCAGGGTCAGGCGAATATCGCTGCCCTTTGCGTCATAGCCATATTTGCAATCGTTGAGGAAGGCGATGCCGAAATCCGGTTCGCTGACATCAATCCAGCGCTGCATGGAGCATTCGAACCGGGCGCGGTCCCAGGAGGTGTTGCGGTGCGTGGCCCGGCGGACATGACCGAACTGGATTTCCGCATCAATTGACGCCGTGTTGAGCGCCATCGGGAAGCCGGTTTTGACCAGCGTATTGTGCTCATGCCAGTCGATGAACGTATCGAATTCCAGCTTCCTGCTGTCGGCCTCAAGAGAGACGACCTGGACAATGCGTGACGTCTCATAGCGCCATTCGAACCGGATTGCGGTGCGTAAAGGCCCGGTTTCGACGATTTCGGCACTGACGAGATCGTCGATCTCGAAAATCTGGTCTTCGAAATCGCTATCGATATCCCAGGCATCATATTCTGCGGGCATGTCCCGGAAGGCCTGGAGGCGATTGGCGGTGTGGCCGGGCTTCAAGACATGGCGGTCTCGCACCTTGTCATGTAGTGACAGGATGCGACCTTTGGTGTCGAACACCACATCCAGAAAGCGGTTGGCAAGCCGAAATGGTTCAACCTCAACGGCACCAGGCGGTGTCGGGCCGCAGGGCAGGGCGGCGGACAAGGACAGCGGCGGCACGTTTTCCAGCCGGACGGCGTGGGCTTTTGATCCATCGGCCAGAACCAGGGTCTGTCCCGAGGCATGAGGTTGATGGGTCAGAGCCAGACCGGCGCGATTGCGACCGGTCACATTCAACACGGCATCGCTGCCATGGGTCGGCAGCAACGCCATCAGTTCGGCACGCAGGGTTTCCGCCTCGGCAAATAGCCTGAAGTAATCCCGGTCACTGTCTTCATAGACCGCGCCAATCGACGATCCCGGCAATATATCGTGGAATTGGTTGAGCATGACGATATCCCAAAGGTCGCGCAATCGCTGTGTGGGATAGGCATGACCTGCCTGCCGCTCCGCCATCACCGCCAGCGTCTCCAATTCCCGAAGCGCGATTTCGGCTTTGCGGTTAAACCGCTTGTTCTTGGCGACGGAGGTCAGCGTGCCACGATGGAATTCCAGGTAAAGCTCGCCGACCCAGACGGGGTATTGATCCGGATGCGCCTGCATGTCCGCAATCAGCCGCTCGAAGAAGGGCCGCATCTGTCCGTGTTCGACCTTCGGGCAACCGGGTATGCCGCGCTCCATCCGGCGGATGTTCTGGAGCATTTCGCGGGTTGGGCCACCGCCGCCATCGCCATGGCCATAGACCAGAAACAGTTCCTTACCCAGCCGTTGTTGGCCGTGGCGTTTCCAGGTTCCCATCACATGTGTCGGCTTCAGGTTGGGGCAGTAGGTGGTGTTGATCAGCTTGGAATCATAGGGCTGGGTGGTCAGGAAGTAGGCGACCACCTTGCTGCCATCAATGCCCTGCCAGAACAGCTTGTCGTCCGGCATCCGGTTGGTGTCGTTCCACGACAGTTTATGGGTGATGAAACTGTCGAGGCCGGATTTGCGCATCAATTGCGGTAGGGCTGCCGAATAGCCGAATGTGTCCGGCAACCAGACCATGCGTGGCTCGACGCCAAAGGTTTTGCGATGATAGGCGACGCCATAGAGGATGTGGCGCACCAGCGCCTCGCCACCGGCAATATTGACATCCGGCTCCAGCCACAGCGCCCCTTCAATTTCAAATCGACCGGTCGTCACATGGGCGCGGATACGCTCGAACAGTTGCGGATAGTCGTCAGCCAGATAGTCCAGCAGCACGCATTGGTTATACATGAAGCGGTAGTCGGGAAACTCCTCCATCAGGGCAAGGGCGGTTGCCATGGATCGCGCCATCTTCTGCCGGGTTTCGCGCACCCGCCAAAGCCAGGCGACATCAATATGGGTGTGGCCGGTTGCCACCACGACCGGCTTTTCCTCGAAATCAACGGCAGTGTAGATGGCCGCCGTGATGGCCCGTGCCTTGGCAAGGGAGGCCTTGAACCTGTTCTCATTGCCCTTTCGAAAATCCACGGCGTTGATGGCATCGTCCAGCGTGCGCAGAATGAAATGGCGACGCGGATCGTCTTCTGCCAGCAGGCGGGCCACGTCCAGCGGCACGCGCATGTCGTAATAGGCCTCCTCAACCTCCAGATCATGGTGATGTAGGCTGACGGCAAAGCCGAGTTGCCGCCGATCCTCAATCGTCCCCGCTTCGATCAGGATGTCGAAACTCTGACCGGCCTGGGCAGACGGTGACAGCAGGAATTCGCGGTGGTTGGCATCGCCGCCCTGGGTGATTGTCCCATCGATCCGCACCAGGCATTGCGGATCGCTACGGCCCATGACATTGCCAAACGCCGCCTCGATGCGTCCGACAATCCGTTGCCCATCCACGCCGTGGGGCAGGGTGGTGTTGCCGCCGAACCAGTAATAGCCATCCGGTTCGCCCCAGATATGGTCAGGCGTCACCGCCACCCAATGCGCGCGGCTTTCGCTCAGCACGCTTGCACGCTCGTCATAATGTGCGGCTCGAAACCGCAGTGGCACCGAAACACCGATGGGTTGAAAGATAAGATCGGCCAATCGGGCGAGCAGGCTATCGAGCTTTCGTATGGTTTTCATGGTGGCGTCTGTATCCGATGTTGTTCTGCTGGCCTGAGGCGTGCGGTGCCTTTGTCCTATCGATTTTAAGCCATCGGCTCCAGAAGGCCGATTCCTTCATCCTCACCCCAGACATCGGCAACAGTGACGGGTTTGCCGCTGCGGCTGCTTTCCAGCGCGGCAATCCCGCACAGAACCGACATGGCGCCAGCCCTTGCGCCAGCGCGCTGGCGCAATTCGTCATTCATGCCGGGCTTCAGCAGCATATTGCGCAGCCGGTCGTCGCCGCCGTAATGGCCGCCGGAGGAATGCGGCACCCAGATGCGCTCGACCTCGCCGAAATTGCGCATCAGCACGATTTCATCGGCTGGCGGCTCGGTCCAGGGCTGTTTTTCATATTGGCGAAGCTCGATACGCCCCTTGTGGCCATTGAAGGCAATATGGTGGCCCTCAATCGGCATATAGGTATTGAGGGAATAGGAGACATGGACACCGTTCTTGTAACGGATATTGGTGACCATGGTGTCGGGAATGTCGATATCCTCCCGGTAGACGCAGGCATCGCGGACATAGCCATCTTGCTTGGATGGCGCTTCGTAAAGGGCTTCCAGCAGGGGTTCCTTGCGCATGTCGAAATAATGATCGCATTGCTGCGCATGGGGACAGGTGCGACAGCGCTCGCCGCGAAACGGCCCATTGCGACCGTAATGTTTCAGGTCGGCAAAAGCGGAGACCAGATCCGGGTCCGAATCAAGATACCAGTTCAGGAGATCGAAATGATGGGTGGCCTTGTGGACGAACAGACTGCCGGAATTCTCCGTATAGGCATGCCAGCGGCGGAAATAGTCGGCGCCGTGGCTGGTGTTGAGGTACCAATGGAAATCGACAGAGGTGACGTCGCCGATGACGCCTGAATTCAGCAATTCCTTGATGCGGGCGGCGGTCGGCGCAAAACGATAGTTGAAGGAGACATCCAGCCGCCGCCCGGTGCGCTTTTCGGCATGCAGGATGCGCTTGATCTTGGCGGCGGTGGTGGTCATCGGCTTTTCGCTGATCACGTCGGCACCCGCCTCCATTGCCTTGACGATCAACTCGTCATGGGTGTTGTCACGGGTACAGACAATCACCAGATCCGGCTTTTCAACGGCCAGCATCTGGTCGAAATCCAGGTAGATCGGCACCGAGGAGCCGATATGGGCTTGCGATTGTTCGGCGCGCAATCCGTTCAGGTCGCAGATTGCCACCAGCTCGACTTGGTCGCCCCAGCGCTCGACAATATCGCGGCCCCACATGGTCGTTCCTCGATGCCCGGCTCCCACCAGGGCAAAGCGTCTCTTGCGTATGACTTGCATGCCATCCTCCTTGGCTACAGCCGTGGTGTCCTGCAGGCGCTATCACGCCGTCTCCGGCGGACAGGGCGCCCACAAACCTCCTCCATGGGCTGCGTGGTTGTTCAAGACTCAATCATGGTGTCAGGGCCGGTTTTTTGCACGAGAGTGCCAAGGAATTCGGCGCGCAACACTCCCTCCAAGGGCTCGCGCGCTTCTGGCCGCCTCCACTCTTTTGGTGATGATGCAAAATCATTTCCTTCGATCCGACTTAACTGCTATGCTAGCATATCATTTGCCGTTGTCATGCTGAGATTGTTTGTCGGCATGAAATTTTCACGGCTTGACAGGCGGTGGAAACATCGACAATTTGTAAAAGAAATGCCGGTGTTTCGGGAGATATCAGCGGCTTGGATAGTGTATATAAATAGAGGGCATGAAAATTTTTTCATTTCCTTGCGTTGACTGTTCTGTAACCTCGGGAGGGAGGTTCTGGTCATAACGCAAGCGATTTGAATTCATCTGGATACTGGGGAGGAGACCAGAATGATGACAAAATTCAGCAGACGAACCGTGCTTGCTGGCATGGGTCTGACGATGCCGCTGATCTGCATGGGTGCAGTTGGCGCAAGAGCGGCCACGAACCTGCGGTTTTTGTGGTGGGGCTCCAAGGAGCGCAACGACCGAACCTTCAAGGTCATCGAAGCCTATAAGGCCAAGAACAGCGGCACGGCCATCGATGGCGAGTCTTTTGGCTGGGACAATTACTGGACACGTCTGGCCACCCAGACGGCGGGCGGCAATGCGCCCGACCTGATCCAGATGGATTACCGTTATATTTTTGAATATGCGCGGCGCGGTACGCTGCTTGATCTGACGCCCTATATGGGAAAAACGCTGAAAATCGACGATTTCGGTGCCGCTAATATCGATGCCGGCAAGGTTGGCGGCAAGCTCTACGGCGTCAATCTCGGCGTCAATTCCGTCACTGCACTTGTCAATAAGGCGGCTTGGCAGGAAACCGGCGTCGACACGCTCCATGAAGGCATGACCTGGGAAGAATTCGGCGAGGCCTGCGCCAAGGTGTCTTCTGCCAAAAAACGCCGGGGCTTTTATGGAACGCAGGACGGCAGCGTCGGCGAAAGCAATCTGGAATGCTGGCTGCGTCAGCGCGGCAAGGCGCTTTATACGGCGGATGGCACCATTGGTTTCGACCAGGGCGATATAACCGAATGGTTCAAATTCTGGGCCTGGATGCGTAAGATCAAGGCCTGCGTGCCAGCCGATATCCAGGCGCTCGACCAGCTCAATGTCGAAAACAATATGGTGACATTGAACAAGGCGGCCGTTGGCTTCGTCAATTCAAATCAGTTCATTGCCTTCCAGGCTGTCAACAAGGACCCCTTGACCCTGATGAGCTATCCCGAAACCAAGGGTGGCAAGCCTGGGCATTATCTGAAGCCCTCTATGCTGATTTCGGTCTCCGCCGCATCCGCCAACAAGGATGCTGCCGTCGATTTCGTCAATTTCCTGGTCGAGGATAAAGATGCGGCGCTGGCGCTCGGGATCGAGCGGGGCATTCCGGCATCGACGACCATGCGCGAGGCCCTGGAGCCGACGCTGAACGACCAGTCCAAGGAAATTCTTGACTATATCGCCCGGCTGACGCCGCATGTCGGTCCGCTTCCGCCGCCGCCGCCAAATGGCGCGGGTGAAAACCAGATGTTGATCAAGAAGATCGGCGAAGAAGTCGGCTTTGGGCGTCTTTCTCCGGAAGACGGCGCGGCGAAATTCGTCGATCAGGCGGCTGCCAATCTGAAACGGGGTTGAAACCGTGAACACTACTCGCGATGGAATGGCCGGCACCTCTGGTGCCGCGCCAGTGATGCAGCCTATCTCGACACCGTCGCCGTTCAGGGCCAGTCTGGCGCGCAACGCGCCGGGCTATCTATTTCTCCTGCCTTGGTTCATCGGCTTTTTCGTACTCACGCTCGGCCCGGCCCTGTTTTCCTTCTGGCTGTCGCTGACCGATTATAATCTGCTGCAATCGCCTAATGTGGTCGGTCTGGACAATTACATCCGCATCGCCACCGCTGACGAAAAATTCATGTCCTCCATGCGGGTGACGCTGGTTTATGTGGTGCTGTCGGTGCCGCTGAAACTGACCTTCGCCTTGCTGGTTGCCCTGCTGCTCAACAAGGGTATTCGCGGCCTGCCGCTCTACCGGGCGGTTTTCTACCTGCCATCGCTTCTGGGCTCCAGCGTTGCCATCGCGGTGGTCTGGCGGCAATTGTTCGATGGCGACGGGGCGATCAACGTGCTGCTTTGGAATACCTTTGGCATTGAAGGGCCAAGCTGGATCTCCAATCCCGATTACTCTCTTTATACGCTGGTGATCCTGGCTGTCTGGCAATTCGGCTCGCCGATGATCATCTTTCTGGCTGGCCTTCGGCAGATCCCGGTCGATATGTATGAGGCAGCCAGCCTGGATGGGGCTTCCAAAGTGCGGATGTTCTTCAAGATCACCCTGCCTTTGCTGACGCCGGTGATCTTCTTCAACGCCGTGGTGCAGACCATCGATGCTTTCAAGGCCTTTACGCCAGCCTATGTGATCTCGTCGGGCACTGGTGGACCGATCGATTCCACGCTGTTTTACACGCTCTACCTTTACCAGGAAGCCTTTGGCTATTTCCGGATGGGGTATGCGGCAGCGCTTGCCTGGATCCTGGTGATCATTATCGCGCTGTTCACGGCCTTCTCTTTCCTGTCCTCGCGCTATTGGGTGCATTACGATGACTGATGCAGCACTTGCTTCCTCCCCGGACATCCCTGCGCAGGAAAAACGGCGCTGGCCGGTGTCCCTTATCCTGCATATCGTTCTGGCGGCAGCCTCGCTGGTCATGCTCTATCCGCTGTTGTGGATGCTGTCCGGCTCGATCAAGGACCAGAGCGAGATCTTCGGCCAGGCCTCACTGATCCCTTCGAAAGTGGATTTCAGCGCCTATATGCGAGGCTGGTTCAGCACCCAGGTCAGTTTCGGCACTTATTTCTGGAACTCGTTGGTCATTGCCGTGCTGACCGTGGTGGGCAATCTGTTTTCCTGCTCGCTGGCGGCTTACGCCTTTGCCCGCCTGGAGTTTCGGGGCCGCAATATCTGGTTCGCGCTGATGCTGGGGACGCTGATGCTGCCGTATCACGTCACACTCATCCCCCAATATATCCTGTTTCTCGAACTGGGATGGGTGAAGACCATTCTGCCGCTCGTCGTGCCGAAATTCCTGGCGGTCGATGCGTTTTTCATCTTCCTGATGGTGCAGTTCTTCCGTGGTATCCCGCGCGAACTGGACGAGGCGGCAATGATGGACGGGTGCAGCCCCTGGCGGATCTATTGGCGGATCATGATGCCGCTCTCCCTGCCGGTGCTAGCAACGGCGGCGATCTTCTCTTTCATCTGGAGCTGGGACGATTTCTTCGGTCCGCTAATCTACTTGAGCGACATCAACACCTACACGGTGCAACTCGGCCTGCGGTCTTTCGTTGACTCGACCGGCAGTTCCGACTGGAGCGGGCTGTTTGCCATGTCCAGCCTGTCGCTGGTGCCGATTTTCCTGATTTTCCTGTTTTGCCAACGCCTGCTGATCGACGGCATCGCTACCGCCGGACTGAAGCGTTGAGATGATTTTCTAATAGGAGCTTGCGACGATGAGTGCCTTGCGTTTTGCCGTTATCGGCATCAATCACGATCATATTTTTGGCCAGATCGCTTTCATGCTGGAGGCCGGAGCGGAGTTTTCGACGTTTTTTGCTGAAGAAGATGAATTGGCCCAGGCTTTTGCCGCACGCTACCCACAGGCGCGCCGCGTTGCCGACCGCAGACAGATCCTTGAAGATCCATCGATTGCCCTGATCTTGTCGGCAGCCACTCCCGCCAACCGCGCCGAGATCGCTATTGCCGCCATGCGTCACGGCAAGGATGTGATGCTGGACAAGCCGGGCATGACGACGTTTGAGCAATTGGAAGCGGTGCGAAAGGTCCAGGCGGAAACGAAAAGGATCGTTTCCATCCTTTATTCCGAGCATTTCGAGACGGCCTGCACGGTGGAAGCGGGCAATCTGGTCAAGGCCGGGATGATCGGCGAGGTGATCCACACGACCGGCCTTGGCCCCCACCGGCTGCGCAAACCGCACCGGCCCAATTGGTTTTTCGACCGGGCACATTATGGTGGCGTGCTGATCGACATCGCCTCGCATCAATGCGAACAATTCCTGTTTTTCACCGGTGCCAAAGACGCGCAGATCCTGTCGGCAAGCACCGCCAATCGCGCCAATTCAGACACGCCCGGTCTTGAGGATTACGGCGATATTCACCTGACCACCGGCAAGGCCACCGGCTATATCAGGGTCGATTGGTTCACCCCCGATGGCCTGCCAACCTGGGGTGATGGGCGGTTGTTTATCGTTGGTACGGAAGGCACGATCGAGCTTCGGAAATATCTCGATATCGAGGGCAGGCCTGGTGCCGACCATCTGTTCCTGACCGACAAAACCGGCACGCGCTATATCGATTGCAGCAAAACCGAGCGGCCCTATGGCCGGCAATTGCTGGCCGATATCCGCGACCGCACGGAAACCGCCATGGGCCAGGAGCATTGCTTCAAGGCCATGGAACTGGCGCTGAAAGCCCAGGCTTTCGCGGATGCGGCAAAGCAGAAGGGTGCTGGCAATGTCTAAGATTTTCAACGTTGCCGTCATTGGCCTTGGCATCGGCGCCCGTCATATCCGCGAGGGCTATATGCCGAATACGGATCTGTTTCGGGTTGCCACCATTTGCGATCTTGATCCCGCCCGTCTGGCCCAGTTTGGCGAGGAGTTTTCCATCGCGGGACGGACTGATGATTTCGACGCCGTGCTCAACGATCCATCCATCGACATTGTTGATATCTGCACGCCGCCCTCCACCCATTACGAGCTGATCTTTAGGGCGTTGGACGCGGGCAAGCATGTGATCTGCGAAAAGCCACTTGTCGGTTCGCTTGCGGAGATCGACCGGTTGATGATCCATGAGAAGACCGCCAAAGGCCGGTTGATGCCGATTTTCCAGTACCGTTACGGCGACGGCGTCCACAAGGCGCGCCGGATCATCGAGGCGGGTCTGGCCGGTAAAGCCTATATCGCCACATCTGAAACCCATTGGACGCGGCTGTCGGACTATTACGCCGTGCCGTGGCGAGGCAAATGGGCGACAGAGCTTGGTGGCGTGCTGATGACCCATGCCATCCATATCAACGATATGTTGAGCTATCTTCTGGGTCCGGTCGCCTCGCTCTATGCCCGGGTTGCCACCCGCGTCAATCCGATCGAAGTGGAGGACTGCGTCAGCCTCAGCCTGGAAATGACCAGCGGTGCCTTGGCAACCGTGTCGGCGACGTTGGGTTCGGCGGAGGAAACGTCCAGACTCAAGCTGTGCTTTGAACATGTGACCTTCGAGAGCAGCCAAGCACCTTACCATCCCGGCGGTGATCCCTGGCGGATCATTCCCGCCAATCCTGAGATCGGGCAAAAGATCGACGCCCTGCTTGAGGGTTGGGTGCCGATGGCCCAGCTGTTTTCCGGCCAGATGCAGGCTTTCCATAACTGCCTGGTCAATGACACGCCGACGCCGGTCACGACGGAAGATGCCCGCCGCTCGCTGGAATTTCTCACCGCTTGCTATTGGAGCGCCACTCATAAGCAGGAGGTGCATTTCCCAGTTGGCAGCGACAATGCCTATTACGACAGCTGGAGGCATAACTGATGGCGACAAGCGTCACCCTGCAAAAGGTCTTCAAACGGTATGGCGCGCTTGAAGTGATCCATGGCGTGGATCTCGAGATCACGCCAGGAGAATTCGTGGTGTTTGTTGGCCCGTCCGGCTGCGGAAAATCCACGCTGCTGCGGATGATCGCTGGGCTTGAGCCGATTTCCGGCGGCACTCTATTGCTGGACGGGCAAAGGATGAACGAAGTGCCGGCGGCCAAGCGCGGCATTGCCATGGTCTTTCAGTCCTATGCGCTCTATCCGCATATGACGGTTTATAAAAATCTGGCCTTCGGTCTGGAAACGGCTGGCATGAAAAAGAAGGATATCGAGCCCCGCGTCGAGCGGGCCGCCGATATCCTGCAGATTCAACCGCTGCTGGGGCGAAAGCCCAAGGCTTTGTCCGGTGGTCAGCGCCAGCGCGTCGCCATCGGGCGGGCCATTGTGCGCGAGCCGAATATCTTCCTGTTCGATGAGCCCTTATCAAACCTCGATGCCGAATTGCGGGTGCAGATGCGTGTCGAGATCGCCAAGCTCCATCAGAGCCTCGGCAATACCATGATCTATGTGACCCATGACCAGGTCGAGGCCATGACCATGGCCGACACAATTGTGGTGCTGAAAGGTGGCTATATTGAACAGGTCGGCGCGCCGCTTGATCTCTATAACAACCCGAAAAACAAATTCGTTGCGGGCTTCATCGGTTCGCCGCGCATGAACTTTATCGACACCCGCCTGGTGGAAGCCGGTGAAAGAACCGCTGTTGAGCTGAACGGCAAGCCGGTCGATCTGGCACGGACAAGCCCCGGCGCACAGGTGGGTCAAAAAGTCAGCGTCGGTGTCCGGCCCGAACATCTCAGCCTGCGTCCAGCCGAAATTACCCTTGGCGAGGCGCATGTCGATCTGGTCGAGCATCTGGGCGGGCAGACCATTCTCTATTTGTCCATGCAGGACGGTCAGTCGATTGCCATGGTGATGGAAGACCAACAGGCGATCCGCAAGGGCGAGAAGGTGACGATCCATATCGACTCGAAACGCTGCTATCTGTTCGACGATGCCGGTAACCGGGTGAACGGCGGGGTGAACCGATAATCCGGGCAGAGGGGGCAGCCTGATCTTTGTCCCTTGGTGGGAGAGCTTGGCTATGCTATGGCGCGGCTTTTACAGGATAAAGAGACGCCCGATGCTTCCCTGGATACAGCTTGACAGCACAGCCATTCCCGATGGCGGCGGCGACCTGCGCCTAAAGCAGCGGGGGCAGGAATTTTCGATCATGCTCGGCGCCAACGAGCTGATGAACAGCCGGTTGAGCGGTTCTGAAGAGGCGCTGGCGACGCTTGCCTGCGAGAAGATAGGGGCCTGTGAGAAGCCCAGCCTATTGATCGGTGGGCTTGGCATGGGATTTACCCTGCGTGCAGCCCTCGGCGTGTTGCAAGCCGATGCCCGCGTGACCGTGGCTGAACTGGTGCCGGCTGTGGTCTCCTGGGCGCGTGGGCCGATGGCGGAAGTTCACAAGGGCAGTCTCGATGATCCGCGTGTCGATATTCATATCGGCGATGTTGGCGCACTGATCCGCTCAAAACAGGCGGCCTATGATGCCATTCTGCTCGATGTCGATAATGGTCCGGACGGATTGACCCGCGCCTCCAATGACAGTCTCTACAATGCCGCCGGACTGCGCGCCGCAAAAGCTGCCTTGCGGCCTAAAGGCGTGCTGGCCGTCTGGTCTTCTGCACCGGATGCCGCCTTTACCCGCAGGTTGCGGGAGGCAGGATTTATTACCGAAGAAGTCCAAGTGCGCGCTAACGGTAAACGCGGCGGTGCGCGCCATCTTTTGTGGATGGCGGTCAACGGGTGAGATCATCAGAGTGCTAAGATGACGCGAGATGCCAATTGATGGAGGTCATTGGCACTTTCAGTCAATCGAGCGAAAAATGTCGAATTGAAGTGAAGAAACAAAAAAGCCTGCCGCGGGAGGAGGTGCGGCAGGCTTTTTAAAAGAGTGAACAGCGGCTGGGAGGAGGAGTGCCACCGTTCCATCGGACGCCCCTAGGGAGGAGGAGTGGGTCGTCCGAGAGACGAAGCTTTGCGGGAGGAGGATACATCGCTTCGTTGAGATAGATAATACGCGACAAATGCCCAATTCATAGTCATTTTGTTGCAGTGCAGATATGCGTTAAATGCATGGGTATTTTGCAATGATTTGAGATCCAAATCGGACCGGTTTGCGTAGAACAATTCCCAGACGTAAAAACGCCCGCGTCATCGGCGGGCGTCGTTCAAGCAGCAATGTCGATATCGATCAACCGGCAACGGAGGCCCGGGCAACGCGACGGATGTCGCTACGTTCAATGCCGAGATCCTGCAACTCGCGGCTGGTCATGCGGCCAAGTTCAGAAACGGTCTGACGATACTTGCGCCAGTTGTTCAGGGAGCGTGCTACGTTCATGATAATGCCCTTTCTGAGGACTGTCTGACGTCAGCAACCTTGGTTCGGTTCCGGCGTCGTTTCGATGATTGGAATATAAGCGTTCTTTCATCGTCCTAACAGAGACAAGGTGTCACGCCACCCATGCGTCAAATGCATGAGTAAACGATGGCGGTCGCCTTTGGAAATTTGGGGTCCGATGTTTTCGGCAGCCCATATCCGTAGCGTTTATTCAGGTCACGAAATATTAAAATTCGGAACGGTGGCGCTTTCTCTTTGTTTGCAAACAGTGGGGTTTTCAAACTGTGGGGTTTTGAGGGTGCGGCTTGGATGCGCGCCCTCGACTATCCAGCAATAATCTTTAGAAATGAGAGCTGATCCGATGATCGATAAACCGACGCCACCCTTTTCCAAGCAACAACAGTCTATTCCGGGACTGACCCGCGACATGGATCCAGTGCCGGATCACGGCGAAACGACCTATAAGGGCTCCGGGCGGCTTGCTGGCAAGAAAGCGGTGATAACAGGCGCTGATAGCGGCATCGGGCGGGCTGTGGCCCTGGCTTATGCCCGAGAGGGTGCCGATGTGCTGATCTCCTATCTCAGCGAACATGAGGATGCCGAGGAAACCAAGCGCCTTGTGGAAGAGGCAGGCCGCAAGGCCGTGCTGGTGGCGGGCGACTTGCAAAAGGCCGACCATTGCCGCCTCATTATAGACAAGGCGGTTGCCGAGCTTGGCGGCATCGATATTCTCGTCAACAACGCTGCCCACCAAAAGACCTTCGAGCAAATCGAGGATATCAGCGATGAGGAATGGGAATTGACGTTCAGGGTCAATATCCACGCGATGTTCTATCTGACCAAAGCAGCCGTCACGCATATGAAGCCAGGTGCGGCGATTATCAATACCGCCTCGATCAACGCCGATACGCCGAGCCCCACTTTGCTGGCTTATGCAACGACCAAGGGTGCCATCCAGAATTTCACGGCAGGCCTCGCCCAGCTTCTGGCGGAAAGAGGTATCCGCGCCAATACCGTTGCGCCCGGCCCGATCTGGACGCCACTCATCCCTTCAACCATGCCGCCGGAACGGGTCTCGAGCTTTGGCGAGCAGGTACCGATGAAACGGCCGGGCCAACCGGCTGAACTTGCAACGGCCTATGTGATGCTGGCCGACCCGCTTTCAAGCTATGTTTCCGGCGCCACCATCGCAGTCACCGGTGGCAAGCCTATTCTCTAACTGTTGTCGGGTGAGTTGAAGTCCGGGTTCCCCGAAGAGACAAGCAAAACCAAGAAGAGCTTTCGTCGGTCAGGTTCAGATTGAACCTGACCGACTGTCGTTTTGCGGTAGTGGCGATGATGTGGATCGCGCTCTCTTGGCAGCGTGGCGGAAATGCATTGACCCTCTATTGTCGCTGCAGGAATACCCGGTAAACTGCTGCATGATTCCTTCGGCTGAACGGCTCAAGGAGAAAGCCATGCAGCAAGTATAGAATCGGGGCGGCGGGTTCTGTGCATCCCATGGGATGCTTGGCGCGGTCGTGTCCTGGAGGGGCGACGGTTGTGCAGTTTCGCCAGGCCTTTGTGCATACGGGTCTTGGTGCGAAACAGGGGCCGAAAAGCGTCTTGATCTCTTGCGGGTGGGGAGGGGTGGCGTGAAAAAGAGACTGGTCGCTGTGGTCTTGACGGCGTTGTCACCGGCATTGGGAATGCTGGTTTACAACGAAGTGAGTGCGCGTGCCGAACGCTATGCCGAAGTTCATCGTCAGGTATTCGAAACTGCCCGACAGGCGGCGTCTGAGGTGAAAAGCGTCGTGGAGGGCGTCAAGGCCCTGCTGATTGCCACCGCGGTTATTCCAGCGGTGACCGGTCAGGATAAACAGGCCTGTACCGACGTCCTGAAATCGGTTGCCGCCAGAGTAACGCAGGTCCGCAATATCGTGGTTCTCGATCGCAACGGTAAACTGGTTTGCGACAATATGGGCTGGGAGGTCGGCAGCGACTTCAGCGATCGCGACTATGTTCGGCAAGCCCTTCGTTCCGATGCATTATCGGTTGGCGAGTACACGGTCAGCCGGATCTCGAATGCACCAATCGTGCCAATGGCGCTGGCCATCAAGCAGGGATCAGAGACAGTTGGCGTGCTGGCGACGGCGGTGCATCTTGAGTGGCTGGAACAGCGCATCGTTCAGCGAGGCCTTCCGCCGGGCGGTTGGATCACCATTGCCGACCGCAACGGTATCGTGCTTGCCCGCAACCCGGGGCCTGAAAAATTCGTTGGCACCCAGATTCCACCGCCCTATCACACGCTGGTTCAAGCCCAACAACCCGGCACGACGGAACGTGTAGGTCAGGACGGAATACGCCGGATTATGGGTTATGTTCCTGTTTCACCCGACAATCCATTTTATGTCAGCGCCGGATTTTCGGCGGACCAGGCATTTGCGCCGATTGACCGAGCTTCTCTCTTGGGATTGGCGATGATCGCTGTGGGCGCAGGTCTCGCTCTCCTTGCCGCCTTTTTTATCGGAAATCGTTTCATCCTTGGCCCGATCACTCACATCGTTGCCGTTCTTCAGCGATGGCGCCAAGGGGATCTCGCGGCCAGAACCGGGATGACCGGGCGCTCCAGCGAATTGGGACAGGTTGGCGCCACGGTCGATAGTCTTCTGGACGAATTGGAAGCACGCCGATGTGAGGCAGCGCGCGCTGAAGAAAACCGCAAACTTGTGGCCAGAGAGCTGGCGCACCGTGTCAAGAATACGATGGCGATGATCCAGGCGATCGCACGGCAGACGTTCAAGGACCGCTCGCAGGAAAATGGCGTTTTTGCCCGGCGCGTTGCAGCCCTTGCTGGAGCCTATGATATCCTTCTGTCAGAAGATTGGAAAAGTGCCGGGTTGCGCGATGTCCTCGAGCGGGCGCTTCAGCCTTTCGATAGCGAGGGTGACAGGCGGATTGTTCTCCAGGGGGCACCCTGCACCTTGCCGCCTGAGGCTGCTGTTGCGCTATCGCTGATCGCGCATGAACTGGCCACAAATGCCGTGAAATACGGGTCTCTTCGCGAACGGGATGGACGTGTCAAGGTAGAATGGCGGCAAGAGCAGGATCGGATCGAGCTGCAATGGCGGGAAGAAGATGGGCCGCCGGTTGTTGATCCCACTCTTCAAGGTTCTGATCCCCATGGTCTCAAAGGGCCTGGCGTCGAAGGGTTTGGGTCGCGGTTGATCCGCAGTGCTTTCCCTCGCAGCCTGTCTCCCAAGATCAGCAGCGATTTCCGACCCGATGGTCTTCGTTTCCATCTTTCCTTCGCTGTGACCCAGCCAGGGTTAGGACAGTCGTCGGTGTCAGGGCAGTCCGAGACAGCGCAATCCGGTGCTTTGGATAAGCCGCAAACACTCGCCGCTTTGGAGGCTTGAAATGCGGCCTGCGGTCGCCTGAAAGATGGTTTGTCCTGAATGATCCGCCAAGCGGGGAAAGCTGTCGCCTGGATCTGGTTCCCCTCATTGGCCAAGTTTGCGGATTTTATTGAAATTTTGCACAAGACAAATATAAAGTTCCCGCATCGCTCATTGAGGGCGGGTTTGGATCAGGGTGGACATTGACTTAAAGCTAAAAAATTCTGCCGTAGAATTCCCGCAATCGTCCCGGGTTAACGGAACTATGCGGCATCGCGATATTATTCTCCCTCTTTTGAACGATGCATTTGCCTGCATGGTCATGGAAGACAGATATGCCACCACGCAAAAAAGCTGCGGTTGCCAGTACCGGCATCGCAGGATTGGATGAAATTCTCCGCGGCGGATTGCCCTTACCGAACCTGTTCATGCTTCAAGGCGCTCCCGGATCGGGCAAAACCACTGCAGCCATACAGTTCCTGCGGGCCGGTGTTGAAGCGGGCGAGAGCTGTCTTTATGTGACGCTGTCCCAAAGTGCTGCCGAATTGCGCTCTATTGCGGTTTCCCATGGCTGGACGCTGGATGGTATTCACGTCGAGGAACTATCGACGACAGGCAGTATCGACGAGGCCGACGAGCAGAGCATTTTCATGACCGCCGACCTGCGGCTGGATGAAACCCGCAAGGCGATAGAAGCTGCTATCGATGAGCATAAGCCGCAGCGCCTGGTTTATGATTCGCTGCTGGAAATCCGGTTGATCACCGGCGACTCCCCCCGTTTCCGCCGGGAATTGATCGGCTTCAAGTCTTTTCTTTCGAAACGAAAAGTCGTGGCGCTGCTTCTCGACACTCAGTCGCCCGGTCTTGACCGCAGCGGCGAGGAGGTCGAAGGTCTGGCCCATGGCGTCATCCGGTTTGACAAGTCGCTGGAAGAATATGGCGGTGTCCGGCGCCGGATCGAGGTGTCTAAAATGCGCGGCGTGCCAATTGCCGATGGTTATCATGACATGGCGATCCGCGAAGGCGCAGGCGTTGTCGTGTTTCCGCGCATCATGCCCAGCACGGCGACAGAAGCGACCAAGCCGCAATTGATCAAATCCGGCGTGAGCGAGTTGGATGACATGTTCGGCGGCGGCCAGGAAGCGGGAACGACCACCCTGGTCATCGGTCAGGCCGGAACGGGCAAATCCACCATGTCGTCGCTCTATGCAACGGCAGCCCTCGAGCGCGGCGAAAGCGTCGCTCTCTTTCTGTTCGAGGAGCGGTTGGAAACATTTTTCCGCCGGTCTGAAGGCCTCGGCATGCAATTGCGGCAGTTCCATAAGGATGGCAAACTGATCCTGCGTGATTTCAACCCGAATGAAGTCTCACCCGGCGAGTTCGGCCAGATTGTCCAGGATGCCGTCGTGCAGAACAAGGTGCGTGTCGTGGTCATCGACAGCCTGACGGGCTATCTGAATTCATTGCCGCATCGGGAAAAGGCGGTGCGGGACATCCAGTCCCTACTGAAATACCTTGCGAGATCCGGTGTCCTGACCATGCTGATCGTCGCGCAGCATGGGCTTTTGGGCCAGAATGTCGGCATTGACGTCGACGTCAGCTTCCTGGGCGATACCGTGCTTCTCTTGAGAATCATGGAGCATGAGGGCCGGCTGCGGCGCAGCATCACCGTGGTCAAGAAGCGTCATGGTCCCCATGATCTGGATGTCCGAGAGCTGCTGATCGAAAGCGGTAGCGTCAGCGTCGTTTCCTATAACCCGCTTCCTGATCCGAAATGACATCGCTATCGCCCCAGGAGGAACTGGTCCAGGATGAGCTGGATTGGGTGCTGGTCTGCGCACCTTTTCGCAAGGATGCCGATTATGTCGGCGCGCTTTTGCGCGAACATCTGATCGAGGTGCGGGCCGTAACGGAGGCCAAGGGCTTCGCCCAGTTGCTGGATGCTTCACCTGGGATTGTGATTGTGTCACATGAAGCTCTTACGCCCCAGATTGTTGCCCTGACCGCCGCGCATCTCACCCGGCAGCCGAACTGGTCTGAAGTGCCGATCATTGTTCTTCTGGAGCGGGGCGCACCCCTGACACGCATCCGCAGCCAATTGCTTTCCGCCTGGCCGGGCGCGCGGCTTTTGTTCTACACACGTCCCGTGGCGCCGCTGGAACTGGTCAGCGGCATCCAGTCCAACCTGCTGGTGCGCTTGCGCCAGCGGCAGGTGCGCGATTCCATCGAGCGGGAGCGGGAACTGCGGGCGGAGCTTAATCACCGGGTCAAGAATATCCTGGCAACGGTGACATCAATCTTTCGCATGACACGGCGCGGTGCCGAAAGCCTTGACGATCTTGCGACGGATTTCAATGGGCGGCTGCTGGCGCTGTCCAATGTCCATACGGCAGTTTTTGAGGCCGGGGGCGAGGATGTTTCGCTTTTGGCGGTGGTTGATCTGATCGTTTCGCCCTATGGCACCGAGCGGATTGCCGTTGACGGTAGTGACCTGCTTGTCAGTCGTGAAGCCGGAACGACGCTGGCGCTTTGCCTGCATGAATTAATCACCAATGCGATCAAATATGGCGCCCTGTCGGTCCCGGAGGGACGCGTTGCTCTTCGCTGGGAGGTTGATGGTAGTGAGAAACCGACCTTCCAGTTCCATTGGCAGGAGAGCAATGGACCGCCTGTCCGTACACCGGCTCGGCAAGGCTATGGGACACGCTATGTTACCTCCGCCCTTGCATCACTGTTTGCAGCTGCGCCGGATATCCAATTTGCCGAAGACGGTCTGGTTTGCAGCGCTGCCGGACCCTTTGCGCGGATTTCGCCTGCGCCAGTCGCTCGCTAATCTGGCCTCCAGTTAAAACATATCGGCGTTTCGCAGTCTTCTCGCCGATATGCTCTCCGTCAAACCTCAAGCGGCGGATCTCCCATCGGCCCTAACAGCCGTTGGTATTCCCGTTCCACGGGACCATAGGCATCGGTGGCAAAGGTTTCGAGACCTGGTCTGTCGCGAATGCGGATTGCCTTGCGCTCCGCATAAATCAATCTTTCGCCTTCCAACACATGCAAGGAGGCGGTGACGCTCGAGCGCCGTACGGCGAGCATGATCGACAGAAATTCATGAGTCAGCGATAATTCATCCCCATCCAGCCGATCGTGGCACATCAGGATCCAGCGTGCCAACCGCTTATCGATAGAGTGAATGGCGTTTGACTGGGCCGTGAAAGCCATTTGCATATTGACCACATAGGCCCATCGAAGCAGCAGGCGGCGCATGGTTGGCCTGCTATCCATCAGGCCAACCAATCGGCCTGTTTCCAGGCGCAACCCAGTGCCTGCGACCTGCATGATCACCCGGCAGGGATTGCGGTCACTGTCCAGCAGGGCAGAGGCGGGCGACATGCCTTCGCGGCCAAACAGTCCGACCTCGCTTTGGTTGCCTGTCGGAGAAACGATCACCGTCGAGCCGACGCCCGAGAGAGGGAAATAACAGGAGTGGTCGATGTCGTGAGGCTGCGACAAGATCAGCCCTTGCGGTAAATCGACAGGTTCGAGAGCGGGCGCGATAGCGGCGAGATCATCAGGCGCCAGCAGGCCCAGAAGACGATTACGCACAGTCATGTCTGTCTCCGTACCAGTTCGGTCGCCATGGTTTGGCGCAAGGATCGGCGACACTGAAACGGCGCGATCCTCAGCCGCGCGGCCATTTTTCAAAATTCTGTCACTCATCAATAGATCACCATTGCTTTCATAAATCCATCCGGCTGGTCGCGGGCGGCGATCAACGCCTGACCCAACTCCTCCAATCGGTAGCGATGGGTATAAAGGGGTGTGGGATCGAGCCGTCCGTCCATGATTGCCGCCACCGCTTCAAGCATGCCATCGACGCAGATTTCCTGGCTGATGTCTGGGCCGATTCCGTGACTGTGTTTATCTGTCTGGATTACTGCGGCTTCGCGCTTTTTCCATGACTGTATAATTCCTTCGCGCGGGTCGGACTGTTGGCGACCGGCCATGATCAGGCGACCTGCCACGTTGGTCAATTTATCCGCCAGATCGACCAGCCCGCTCTCGCCGGTAACGTCGATTACCCGGTCGCAAAGATATCCGCCCGTAAGCTCATGCACGGTTTCGATGATCCGCACGGGATCGTCCGCAGCACCATGCTCGTCTATGGTAAACACCTCTGCCGCTCCCATACGCTTGGCCACCGCCAAGGATGCTGGACGGCGCGAAATGGCTGTAACATGCGCCTTGGCTCTTGAGGCGAGCTGGACGAGAAGGGCGCCGACAAAGTCTATGCCGATAATGGCCACCCTTTGTCCGGCTTTGATATCGCCACGGCGAAAGATGTTCATCGCTCGGCTCAGGGACCTGCCTGGAAACGGCATGCCATCGAGCAATGGGGGAAGGGAAATGACGCTGTCTGCATCGGCCAGATGGTGGCTGGCATAAGCGGACCGCACAAGTGACGCCACCCGGTCTCCGACCGACAGGCTTCTGACATTGGGACCGATGGCGTCGATAACGCCCCATCCTTCGCCATCTAATCCTACCGGTTCGGCAGAGGTCGGCATCCGCCCTTGTCTATCGAGAGAGAGAGGGTCGCAAGCGAGGACACCACAGCCCTCCAGCCTGATTCGCACTTGGCTCCGTCCGGGTTGCGGCAGAGTATTGGATACGATGTTGATCTGTCCCGGCCCAGTGAAAACCGCTGCCTTCATCTCATCGGTATCCGGTTTTTCGCTATACTGTGCGGCAATCCTGTCCATCCGGTTCCTTTCCTTAATTCGCCTGGGCTTGCCATATTCACCGATGCCTTGGCACCAAGGCCTTGGGCGCGCCCGTCTTTGAGGCGCGGTCTTGGTGTGGGCGCATGTTGTGGTGTGCCTGGTTTCATATTGAACTGCGAAAGCGCGCTCGGGTTCCCAAATCCGGTCAAACAAGCCGTGGCAAAGACGATGGTGTTGGGTATTTCGGTGTCATTGCGTTGAACGGCTATTTGCGGTGCCATTTCACCCGCCGGGTTTCCTGCCGGATATTTCGGGGAACTTTTAGGTTGCAACCCTGGTTTGGGAAGGGTGGCCTACATGGGAGCCTTCAAAAAGCGTCCCGACTTTTCACGCAGTTCCAGACGAAAGCCACAGGAAAGACGCCAAGGAATTGCACCATTCCCCGGAGGAAAAAATGGCTGAGAAAACATTGAACGACCTGTTCCTGGATACGCTTAAGGACATCTACTTTGCTGAGAAGCAAATCTTGAAGGCCTTGCCGAAAATGGCACGTGCAGCCCAATCGGAAGAAGGCCGGAACGCATTTCTTCATCATCGCGAAGAAACCCAAGGCCAGATCGAGCGGCTTGAACAGGTCTTTGAACTTCTGGGCAAGAATGCCCGGGGCAAGACCTGTGAGGCAATCCAGGGCATCATCGCCGAAGGCGAAGAAATCATGGAGGATTTCAAGGGGTCTCCGGCTCTGGACGCCGGCCTGATTTCGTCGGCGCAGGCAGTCGAGCACTATGAAATTGCCCGCTACGGCACGTTGAAGGCCTGGGCACTGCAGCTCGGTATGAAGGAGGCCGCCGCCTTGTTGGACGCGACCCTGAAGGAAGAAATCGCCACGGACGAAAAACTGACGGCGCTTGGCGAAGGTAGCGCCAACAAGAAAAGCGCACGCAAGGCAGCTTGATCTCTGGACGAACCTTTCGACGTTGCGAAAGGTTTCTTTCCCCTGAAAGGCCGCCAATGTGCGGCCTTTTTTGTCTTCATGAAGAGGATCCTGATGGCAAACGTCACAGTTCTTTCGTGCGGTAGCGTACAGAAACAACCTGGCCCTGTGCTCGTTGATGCCCGCAGAAGGAGATCTGTTTCATGGCAACTTTCGAGGACAGCGCTGGCAACGGCGGCGCGATGGCATTTACAACGGCTGTTCACACCGAAATAGAGGCGCATCTACCTGCATTGCAACGTTTCGCAAAGCGGCTGGTCGGCCCCAATGGCGATATCGAGGATCTGGTTCAGGACACCATTCTCAGAGCCTTGAACTCGTCCTCACAATTTCGAGCCGGTACGGCGTTGAAATCCTGGTTGTTCACAATCATGCGCAACGCTTTCTATACGGCCTATAACAGGCGCAAGCGTGAGCATGTTGGAATGGATGACGAGTTTAACCTGCGCATGGTGATGGAGCCACCACAGGAATGGGTGGTTCTATACGCCGATCTCGGTCTGGCTATGCAGCATTTGCCGGAAGCATCGCGGCGT
This sequence comes from Gillisella vitis, assembly GCF_021559775.1. Classification (GTDB taxonomy): domain Bacteria; phylum Pseudomonadota; class Alphaproteobacteria; order Rhizobiales; family Rhizobiaceae; genus Allorhizobium; species Allorhizobium ampelinum. The sequence goes on from NZ_CP056048.1 coordinate 608,818, forward strand.
TCCCTGCTGATGGTGGCGAGCGGCGCAAGTTACGATGAAACGGCCCTTGCCTGTGGTTGCGAGGTGGGAACTGTAAAAAGCCGGGTCAATCGAGCCCGAAAAGCATTGTCAGAGCGCTTCAGCATAGCCTGACGGATCTCGCATTTTCCAAGAGATCCCAAATGTACCTGTAGAGAATGATTGCCGGTGTTGGCATGCGTGTTGCGGCCTATAGGAATTGAAATCTGCTTCAGGCTGGCGATTGACTTGCCAGGCTCGAAATGCGAGTCAGAAACTGCCTGATATTGGGATTCTTTCAGCTTTCTGAGGAAAAGCATGGCCGGACTGGGACGCTTTGTCGATATTTTGAGGCTATTCGACGAGAAGACGTCCGAGTGGACCATACAGGATATCGCAGAGCGGCTGGATGTGCCTGGAAGCACGGTCTACCGCACGGTACGGGAGTTGGTCGGACAAGGGTTTCTAGATCCTTCCCGGGAGGGTCATTATCGCCTCGGCGCGGTTTTTATCGAATTTGATCGACGTCTTCGCCTTTCCGATCCGCTGATCCGCGAGGGCGTACCTTTGTTGCGTGACGTTGTGTCTGCCGTTCAGTTTCCTTGTGTTGCGGTCATCGCACGGCTGTATCGCGACCAGGTGATTTGCGTTGCCGATGATCGTAGCCCCGCCACCGATATCGCCACCAGCTATGAGCGAGGCAGGCCCATGCCATTGTTGCGGGGTGCCACGTCAAAAACCATTCTGGCACAATTGCCGCGGGCAAAGCTGAGCAAGATCATTAAAGGCGCGGAGGGAGTGGACCGGGCATTTGACGATATCGCATCTGAACTGGCCGCCATCCGTAAGCGCGGCTTTACGGTGACGCGTGGAGAAGTGGACCAGGGTCTTGTTGGCATTTCTGTGCCCGTCACCTGCGCGCAAGGGGCAATCAATGCCAGCTTCAGCCTGATCGTCCGTGCCAGCGATTTCGATGACTCCACTGAACGGCGCCTGGCGATGCTTTTGTTGCCGGCATCTTCAATCCTTGCTGACAAGCTAAATTCCCGGTGGGTTTGAGCATTTTATACCATCAGTGTTTGCCTCTTATATTCGAAACAATGCACGCGTAATTAGAAATTCTTTCGATATTATCAAAATATAATAATTTTTGTTGACTAGCGATTTGATATTCCTCAATATGCAAAGAAATGAGGAGGTCCTGACGCAATTGTGTTGGGAGGGGAAGGAGATCACGTCGCAGCATCGCATTCAGCCTGATGTCCATGTTCATAATTCCTGGAGCCGGACTCGGCTTTTGGGGGCGTCAATTTGAGAATAGGGCGACGTCTTTGGTGTGACAGGTAACGCGTTCGGCGCTGCAGCTCTTGCAAGAAGAGGTGGATCCAGTTTGATCAACCAGTCAGCTTGGAGGCGAGTGAGTGAGCTGAAATGGATTGCCTGAATTCGCGGAACCTCATTTCGAAACAATACAGATTGTAGGGCAGGCTGCCCCGCATCGATTTTCTGCGTGCGGATTGCGGACCAGTCTTGAAGATCTGGGTATTTATGGAGGAGGAGAGACATGCAAAGAGCCGCCGGTATACCTCAAGGAGTGTTACTCATCTCAATGGCCTGGCTGGCGCCGATCGGATCGACATTGTTCGCGCCGGTCTTGCCGCAGATCATCCAGCATTTTTCCTCGGAGGCGAATGCGTCGCTGCTTGCTCCGATCGCCCTCGTCACGCCGGCACTATTTGTGGCGCTGCTTGCCCCGGTTGCCGGGATACTTGCCGATAGAATCGGTCGCAAGACGCTATTGTTTTATTCCATGCTGTTTTACGCCATTGCCGGCGTCATGCCAGTCTGGCTGGATAGCCTTTATACAATTATCGCATCGAGAGTTGTGGTTGGTATCGCCGAAGCGGGTGTCATGACGGCAGGGACGGCCCTGATCTGCGATTATTTTGCAGGCGAACGTCGGGCGCACTGGCTATCTCTGCAATTCGGGTCGGCCTCTTTTGTCGCAACCGTTTGTTTCGTGCTGGCAGGATTTCTGGGTGGTTACGGTTGGCGCGTGCCATTCCTTGTCTATGGTGCCACGGCGCTGTTCATTCCGCTTATCCTGATGGTGTTGTTCGAGCCGTCACGCGTGGACTCATCGAGCCGTCCAACTGACATGCCCGGGGATACGCGGGACGCCGAAGGCGGGCTTTTCAACACGCGGTTTATCGTTTGCCTCGTCTTGACGATGATCTGCGGCATGCTCTTCTACGTGATGCCGGTCCATGTGTCCCTGCTGCTTGCCGAGCGCGGCATTGTTGAGCCAAGCGTGCTTGGTCTTGCCAGTGCTGCCGGGTCTTTCGGTGTCGTCGCAGGAACCCTGTTGTTCCGGTCTCAGGCGCGACGTTCCATCGGTGTGCTCTTGTCGGCGGCCATGGTGTTGCAGGGCATCGGTTTCATCCTGCTCTATACCCAGACGTCATTGATGGGTGGAATCGTTGGCATGTTCATCAATAATATTGGCTGCGGTATTTCGCTGCCTCTGGTTTTGGCCTTCACCATGGCGCGGCTGCCGGATGTTTATCGAGGCAGGGCCTCCGGTATCTGGACGTCGATGTTTTTCATCGGCCAGTTCATTTGCCCCCTCGTGGTTGGCGCTGTCTCCGCTGCCTCCGGCGGAATGATCGGAGCAATGGCGGGTTTTGCAGCTTTTACGCTGCTGGGAGCCGGCGTCTTCGCCATCTGGTCGATATTCGGTATGGCGTTGAAGGAGCCTGTGACCATCAAGCGGGAACTGGTCGGGCTTCATTGAGACGAAGCGAACCAGGCGCAGGTTTAGTGCATCCTCTGTGACGTACTCAGCTTCGCTTTAACACGCTTCTCCATGCGCAACCTCTTAAATATATTGCTACCTTAAGGAGTTGTGATGTTTCTTTGCAAGCTTGGAGCAAGAAGAGGCGGTTAGGGTGGTCTGGGATTTACTATGGAGCGAATCCCAGGGCGATTCGACAGAGCCGGATTTGGGGTGGCCTATTATTTTGGCTGGGAAAGTGGGACAAGTTTATGGGAAATAGACGGTTAGATTTTGCGGTTCTGCTGATGGGCACTTGCCTATTGGCTTCTCAAGGTGGGCAGGCCTTTGCTGCCGAGTTTTATCAGACGTCCACACCGGGCGCCTCTACGGATATAAGGGCTGCGGAATTGCCGCCTGAGGCTGGCTTCTATGCAGTCGGTGGCAGTTGGGGCAGTTGGCGGAACTCTCTGCGTGACAATAGCGGAAATTCGATGTTCCCTGATACAAGCGAAAGGCTTTTTCAGGGGCAGTTGGGTGGGCTTTACGTCTATGACGGAGAGATTTTTGGCGGGCGAATGGCGTCGTCTCTGGTCTTCGTTTACGGAGAGCACGATCTGACGATTACAAAAACAACGCCAGCCAATCTGTCTTCCAAAAATACCGGTTGGTTCGACGCCTATTCCGATATCTTCTTCTGGTCGAAGAGCTGGTATGAAGGCCCGCCTCCTGGCGCTCCTGGCCAACCAAAGCCCGCTGCCGATTTCATTCCGCCGATGCCGGTTGGTTTCACCCTGGGTCTTGGTGTTGGTGTCACCATACCAATGGGCTTGTTTGACAATGAAAAGGTTGGCAATCCAGGCTTCAGTAACTGGGTTTTGTCTCCAAACGTCGCCATGACCTATCGAACCCGGCCTATTCTTTTGGAAGGGACGGAGTTTTCGACCCGTATCTTCTACAATCACAATTTCGACCGCGATGACTCGACGGGCGGTTTCACCTATCGCGACGGTGATTATCTTTCGGCCGATTTCGCCGTTACAGAACGGTATAATCGCTACCAGTTCGGTCTTGCTGGCAATGTCAAATGGCAGGTACAGGATGATGATGGCTCTCCGGCCAATCTAGCCTTGGACGGACGACGGCATAAATCCATACGCCTTGGTCCCATCGTAGCGGTTGATTTTCCTTCACAGCGTGCGACCGTGACCATCAAATACCTGACGGATGTCTACAACAGGAATTCATTCAAGGGTGATTATCTGCAAGTGAACTTTATCAAAAAGCTCTGGTAAGTGGCAGACGGCGAAGATGGTGTGACCATCTTCGCCGTTTCTATCCTCTGAAGTTTTCAGGGGAAACCGCCAATTAGTGGGCATCGGAATCAATCCTTGCGAATACAGCACGGCAGTCTCTTTTGGGCGCTCGATAAAATGCCCAAAAGAGACTGTCGTGCTTTAATTTTTCTGCCTGCTTCTGTAAAATTGTATCCGATTGAAGGAATTCACAGGCGGCCAGGCCGAGTCGGTCGTTAACCACCAGATATTATGTGTACTTCATGCCGATGGTAAAGCGGATTGCTCGCCATTCAAATGCCCGGCTTCACATGTTCTTCTGCTCACAGATCATCACTCTTGTCACGTCCGGACATTGCTTGGATTGCTCCGTACGCTGGGGAGCGATGAGCAAACCGTCTGTCGGGCGTTGCTCTGAAAAATTGCCGTTGCCAATCGGTCGGCTAGGCAAATCAACGATCCCTCTGGTATCTGCAAATTTTCTCATATATGATTCGATCTAAGTAATTTTCGGTGAAACGTGATCGCGTCTTGCTGATTTTAACTTTGATGACGCGAAACTGATTTTTCTCGCAAAGATCCGCTTCAATCTACAATACGCTGCGTTGCGGTCTGTCTTCGGTAGACACCCTTGGATGCTTTATTGCACTTGTAAACTCTTGTATGAAATAAGTGAAAAGTTACCGAACCAACATGCCGGACGGTCACGACTGTGGCAAAACGCTCTTCGAATTCCAAATGGTGTTGTCGTCCTTGCTTTAGCGATTGATCGTCAGGAGAATTATAATGAGATTCGTCCGCCTTTGGGCCTATATCGTGCTGTCGGTCGCTCCCGTTTCGATGGCGCTGGCGGGAACATTCGCTGAGCCGAAAGGCAAGCCTATCCTAGTGATTTCCGGCAATATTGAAAACCGCAATACGGCGGAGGGGGCTGCTTTTGATCTTGGCATGCTGGAAGCCATTGGTTCTATAGTGATTAAAACCACCAATCCTTGGTATGAAGGGCGTACGGCTTTTGAAGGCGTTCCGCTTAAAAAACTGATGGATTTCGTGGGAGCAAAGGGAACGAAGGTGACAGCCGTTGCTCTCAACGATTATGTGACAACAATTCCGCTTGATGATTTCAATCGGTTCAATGTTTTGCTCGCTTTCAAGCGGGACGAGAATTATATGCCGGTGAGGGATAAAGGGCCGCTCTTCATTGTCTATCCCTATGATAGTGACCAACAGCTTCAAAGTCAGGTATATTACATGCGATCGGCATGGCAGGTTTCAAAGCTCATTGTGGAATAGAGGCACGGCGTGAGGCGTATTCTTGGGACGATCATATGTTGTTTCGTCATGGCAACCGGGTACATCGCCTATGTGATAGCCGAACGTCAAACGACGCTTGAGAAATTTGCGCGTTACAATGATTCCTGGGCCGTCAGTCAAACCCTCTCCGAATATATGAGGCTTGAGCACCGGCTGGCGACATCCGCATTCGACATGGGTGAGTTTGACCGGGATGATTTGCGTCTCCGTCTGGATATCATGCTGAGCCGGCTGGAATTATTCGAGCAAGGAAATTTGAAGGGTTTCATTGAGGCCGACCCGCAACGTAGGGATTTGATCGCCAAGCTCCGCAGCGTTCTTGAAACTCTCAATATGCAGTTTGGAACGTTGGACCACGACGCCATCAAAGCGTTGTTGCAGCAAATGGAACGTCTGGATGGTCCGATGACGAGGCTGGCATCGACTGCTCTCGAAGCCGATGTAGGAAAGATCGGTGCCGCTCAGGCCGAGTTGCGGCACCTTCATCTCATCTATACCGCCCTTGCTGGGGGGCTTATCCTGTGCGGTATTGTGCTTGTCGGCTTGCTTTTGCGTCACAACAGTCTTCTGGATAAAGCACATCGGCGTATGCAACGATTGACAGACGATCTGCGTGCGGCGTCCTGGGAGCTGAAGTCACAAAACAATCGCCTCGAATATGTCGCTCACCATGATTCCCTGACAGGTCTGCCCAACCGCATCCTCTTTCGTCAGGATCTGGAAGCAAGGCTGGTATCGGCCAAAGCTGGCGGACCGCCGGCCATCATCCTGCTGTTGGATCTCGATGGATTCAAGGATGTGAACGACACGCTAGGTCACGACATCGGTGATGCCTTGCTAAGGATGGTTGCGAGTCGGCTTGTCGACATCAAGGACCACAGCGATCTCGTCTGTCGTTTGGGAGGAGACGAATTCGCGATCTTGTCCACCGGTCTGACCGAGACACAGGCGATGGATTTTGCCACGCATCTGATGCATGAACTTGGCCTTGTGTACCTTGTCGGAGACCAGGAAATCAAGATCGGCACTTGTGTGGGTGTGGCTATCTTCAATGACGAGCCGGATACGGACGAACTCTTCAAGCGTGCTGACCTTGCTCTCTATGAAGCCAAGGCGTTGGGGCCGAGCCATGCCTGTGTGTTTGAAAACCAGATGCAGACAAGGTTGAAGGACAGAAAGTCGTTCGAGGCGGATTTGCAAACGGCCTTGCAAAATGGGGAAATGGAAGTCTACTACCAACCATTGGCGACCACTGCGACGCGCGAGATTTGCGGTTATGAAGCATTGCTGCGCTGGACACATCCAAGCCGCGGTTCGGTATCACCGGTTGACTTCATCCCTGTCGCCGAGAAAATCGGGGTCATCGATGGGCTTGGGGATTGGGTTCTGCGGACCGCTTGCATGGAAGCGGCAAGCTGGCGCGGCAATCTCAAAATCGCGGTGAACCTGTCCTCAGTGCAGTTTCGCAGCGCGACGCTCGTGCAAAAGGTTTTAGATGCCCTGGAAATCAGCGGCCTTTCTGCGGGCCGTCTAGAGCTTGAGATCACTGAATCCGTCTTGCTTGACAAAAACGAACTGACCCTGAAAACCTTGAGGGAGTTGAAGGCGATCGGGATTCAGATTGCCATGGATGATTTCGGCACGGGTTATTCTTCGCTCGGCAGCTTGCGGGGCTTTCCGTTTGACAAGTTGAAGATCGATCGGTCTTTTATCCGCGATGTGACGACAAGGGCGGATGCCCTGGCAATCGCAGAGCTTGTGACAGGAATTGGCGCCAGCCTTGGCATGACCACGACGGCTGAAGGTGTGGAAACGGAAGAACAATTCGAATGCGTGAAAAGACTGGGTTGCGATCAGGTCCAGGGATACCTGATCGGCAGGCCAGAACCGGCGAGCTTTCTCACCCATCTTCTTCAGGAAGATGACAACAAGGAAGTAACCTTCGACCAATCATGGTAAGTTTTGCAATTCCCTTTGTTGGTACAGGTAATGCTTGGAAAGAGACAGGGCTGGGACAGGCACCTGACATTTCCCTTTGCATCCTTGGTAATTTCAGGAATGATGTATTGGTAACCGGTCCAAAACCAATCGTCCTAATCCCGCGACCGAAACTCTTTGGATAAAAGTGAACAGTAGCGTGTTTCAGGTGAAATTCTGGGGTGTTCGCGGCAGTATCCCGGTCTGTGGCGCGGAATTCGATGTTTATGGCGGGAACACGCCCTGTATCGAGGTGCGCTGCGGCGAGCACAGGCTGATTTTCGATGCCGGCTCCGGTATTCGTCAGGCCGGTCTGGATATGATGGGAGACAAGACCAGCAATGTCGACCTGTTCTTTTCCCACTGTCACTACGATCACATTATCGGCTTGCCTTTTTTCAAGCCGATCTACAATCCTGAGATCACCGTCAATATCTGGTCCGGCCACCTTGCCGGTAGCATGACGACGGATCAGATGATCCATCAATTCGTCAGTCCGCCCTATTTTCCTGTGAAGATGGATATCTGCAAGGCCTCTCTGCAGTTTCATGATTTTCGTGCCGGAGATATTCTGACGCCTCGTCCTGGTATTTCCATCGGCACATTTACGCTCAATCATCCGGGCGGTTGCATCGGCTACCGGGTGGAATGGGCAGGTAAGGTGCTGGCATTGGTGTTTGACATAGAACATCAGCCCGGCGAACTCGACCCGACAGCGCTGGCGCTGATGGCCAATGCCGATATTGCGGTCTACGACGCCGCCTTTACCGAAGCGGAAATGCAGCGTTATCGAGGGTTTGGCCATTCGAGCTGGGAGCAGGGCGTGAAATTGGCCCAGGAGGCAAATGTGGGCCGATTGTTGCTGTTCCATCACGCCCCATGGCGCACCGACAGCGAAATGGCACTGCTGGAACGATTGGCGCAGGAGGCGTTTCCAGCGACGCTTATGGCTCGTGACGGAATGCTTCTCGATATCTGACTGCACTCGGTATCTGATAGCACAGGCAAAAATTCGGAAACTTGATTTCCGTGTTGGTCATACAATCGATAAAATCAATCAGGAAACCCAGCGGTGATTTACAGGTCCTGTCAAAACTGCCATTGCTGGATCTTCGGAAAGTGGCTTTGAAGAACTGAAACCTATGGCCGTGGACGTCAAAAAAAGCCTCTGGTCGGAACGCCGGATACGCAAGGCCCGGCTTGGTTCGGGGCTGGTGATTTTCCTGTTCCTCGCCATGCATATGGCCAATCATGCCACCGGGTTGATTTCGGTGGATTTTGCCGATCGCGCCCGTTTGTGGTTTCTGGGTGTTTGGCGTACCCCCCCGGGCACAGCGTTGCTTTACGGTTCTTTGCTCACCCACATGGGTCTGGTGTTGCGCGCCGTCTATATCCGCCGCAGCTTTACCATGCCGAAATCCGAAGCGTTGCAGATCGTGCTTGGCTTGGTGGTGCCGCTATTGATCATCGACCATATTGTTGCGACCAGGATTGCCTCCTCGCTCTTTCATCTGCGTGACAATTATCAGACGGTCGTTCATTCCATGTGGACCACGTCGCCTGTCGATGGATGGCGCCAATCGCTCGCCATTGTCATTTTATGGCTGCATGGTTGTATCGGAATCCATTTTTGGCTGCGCTTCCGACCATGGTATGAAAGGTCCAAAGCGGGTTTGCTGACGGTGGCCATTCTGCTGCCGATCCTGTCCCTGCTTGGCTTTGTCGAGATGGGCCGCACGATTGCCAGCCCAGCCTTCTGGTTGAGCGGTTATCCAGGCGGTTACTATGACCCGACCGCATTGACGGACAGCGAAGCAGGGTGGATCCAGATTATCCGCTTGTCACTTTATGGGTTGTTTTTCCTATCTATCGGCATGGTTGTCGCCCTGCGTGTCGCCCGCAGAATGAACGAGCGGGCGCATCTTATCACCGTCCGCTATCCGAACGGCGAGGCTGTCAGCGTGCCGCGTGGTTTCACCCTGCTCGAGGCCAGCCGTCTGGCTGGTCAACCGCATTATGCCGTGTGCGGCGGCAAGGGCCAGTGCTCGACCTGCCGTGTCCAGGTTATCGATGGAGAGCAACTGCTGCCGCCTGCTGAAACGCTGGAGCAGGGTACGTTGAACCGAATCAAGGCTGGTCCAGGTGTGCGGCTTGCCTGCCAGCTTCGCCCCAAGGCGAACCTCACAGTCATGCCGCTTATGGTGGCGATGCCGCAAAGCGCCACGGTTGATAGCAGTCATGAAGTGGTTCCGGGCCGCGAACGCGATATTGCCGTACTGTTCTGTGACCTGCGGCATTTCACGATGCTGACGGAAAGCCGGTTGCCTTTTGACATCGTCTTTCTGCTGAACCGCTATTTCGCCGTGGTCGGTCATGCCGTGGAAGAGGCAGGAGGGCGGCTGGATAAATTTATCGGTGATGGCGCGATGGCGCTTTTCGGCGTCACAGGTTCGACCGAGACCGCCTGTCGCCAGGCCCTGAAGGCGGCAAGCGGCATCATTGCCGGTCTTGAGGAGTTGAACCGGCAATTGTCCAATGAACTGACGGTGCCGCTCAGGATCGCTATTGGCATCCATACGGGTCCGGCTGTGGTGGGAACACTGGGTTACGGCAGCGTTCGTAATCTCACTGCGATTGGCGATACCGTCAATGTCGCCAGCCGGCTGGAATCGGTGGCCAAGGAATTCGAAACCCAACTGGTGATTTCCGAACCGGTCGCTACTCTGGCGGGTCTGGCGGTGCCGGAAAGCGCAGGACGGGAAATTTCCATTCGCGGTCGTGCGGAGCCGCTAAAAGTCTTCATCCTGAATGAGGCGACACGCAATGCGCTCAACCTTTCCGAGGTGGGCAAAACATAATCTGCGGCGAAAAAATCCGATGCGAAAACAAAACGACAGCATCGTCCCGATTCCCGTTTGTTGAAACATGCTGTATATAAGGCATTGTGGACGTTGGCTGCCATTGTCTGGAGTGGCGGAGATCCCTATTTCCTATCATAAACCCGGCCATGGCCTGTTTTTCAACGACACGTCTTTTTGATAGGACCTTCCATGGCGACTACATCGGCACCGGTCTCGGCGATCTTCATGGAGAAAGTCGCCGATTGGCTGACACAGGCAGCCCTTTCCGGTAGCACTCTCGAGGACATCGTTCGGGGCTTTTGCGACCGGATCGCCGCCGCCGGTCTGCCGATCGTTCGGGTCCATTTGTCCTTTGCCATGCTGCATCCGCTCTACGAAGCGGTTGGTTTTACCTGGCGGCCACAAAGTGGTTTGATGATTGAAGGCTATCGTCACGATGCCGACAATACGGATATGTTTTTGCAGAGCCCCTATTATCAATTGCTGAGCCGGGATCTCGATTATTTGCGCCGGCGCATTCCAGCCGAAGGTCCCGTTGAATTCGAGATCTTCGAGGATTTGCGCAAGGAGAATGTCACCGATTACCTTGCCTTCATGCAGCCCTTCGGCGATCAATCCGTGCAGGGCATGTTGGGTTCCTGGTCCACGGATGCCAAGGACGGCTTTAGCGAGGAGATGATTGCCGCGTTGCTGCGCATTCAAAACCATCTGGCGGTCGCCGCCAAAATGGCTGTACTCAGCAAGCTTTCCAACAATATGCTGACCACCTATCTGGGGGGCGATGCCGGCAAGCGGGTGTTGAATGGCCAGATCCGCCGAGGTGACGGCGAAACCATCCGGGCAGCACTTGTTGTCGGCGATATGCGCCAATCGACCATGCTGGCCGAAAAAGAAGGCCGCCAGGCCTATATCGATACGTTGAATGATTTTTTCGACGCGATCGCTGCACCGTTCAACCGCAATGGCGGACAGATTCTCAGTTTCCTGGGCGATGGGTTTCTGGCCGTCTATCCTTGCGACCGCCACAAGGACCCATCCCGGCAGGCTTGTCAGGCGGCACTTTCGGCTGTGCGTGTGGCCCAGTCGCGGTTGGCGGACCTGAACGCGGAGCGTCGGAAAAAGGGTGCGGCCCCTATCGGCTACGGCCTCGGCCTGCATGTCGGCAATGTGATGTTCGGCAATGTCGGACTGCGTGACCGGTTGACGTTTTCAGCCTTCGGTTCGGCAGTCAATGAAGTGGTCAGGCTTCAGTTGCTCACCAAGAAATATGCAAGCGACGTGGTGGCCAGCCATGCCTTTGCCGGCTATTGCGCTGGTGACTGGATAACGCTTGGTGAGGAAAAGCTGCGGGGGGTTCGCCAGCGGGTAACGATTTTGCAACCCGGTCCGCTCATGGCTAAAATGCAGAGAGATGACGTTGAAGCCGATCTGCATCGCACCGGTCTTTCGGAGGCCGAGCGTTTGATTCTCCTGCATCGCGATGCCGTCCAGTTGGATGGACAGAAAAGGTCCCAAGCAATGATGGACCGGTTTTTGCAATAAATCAGGGCTGGATGCCGGGAAACAGTCTCGATAGAGGAACAGAACGCGCCTCTAAAAGCTTGTGGAACGGGATCTTTGCATGACCGCTTTACAGCGAAGAGAAGTGCGCCATATATGATCAAAGGCGTTGTCGCGCGGCATGGGGCGTGGGACGACAGGCGCTGCATTTCACGAGTGACGATGGAAAAAAGCCTGGGGCGTTACATCTGGTCGAACACCTCTCTGCAACAGGTGTGGATCCTGTGCATTGTCGGCCTGTCGATGATCCCTTATTTTCTCTCTTTCGATCTGCCCAAGCAGATCGTCAATGGCCCTATTCAAGGCCAGGGCTTTGAAGAGGCTGGGGCGACAAAGCCGTTCTTGCATGTTGCCTTCGACCTGCCATGGATCGGACATCTGGAAATCTTCAGCGGTTTCGAGCTGAACCGCTTACAAATGCTGATGGCTCTCAGCGTCGTCTTCCTGTGTCTTGTCGTGCTGAACGGTTTGTTCAAATTCTACATCAACACCTATAAGGGGCGGCTTGGTGAGCGCATGCTGCGCCGCATCCGCTTCGAGCTGATCGATCGAGTCCTGCGGTTTCCGCCTGTGCATTTCAAGCGGGTCAAATCTGCCGAGATTGCCACGATGATCAAGGACGAGGTCGAGCCGCTGGGCGGTTTTACCGGCGATGCCTTCGTCCAACCGGCGCTTTTGGGTGGGCAGGCTCTGACGGCGCTAATCTTCATCATCCTTCAGAATGTCTGGCTGGGAATGATCGCCGCTGGCATGGTTTGCGTTCAGGCCGTCATCATTCCACGCATGCGTAGGCGGCTGCTGGAACTGGGTCGTCAGCGTCAGCTGACGGCGCGCCAGTTATCCGGGCGGGTTGGCGAAATCGTCGATGGCATTCATACGATCCATGCCCATGACACATCCAATTTTGAGCGCGCCGACATTGCCGCCCGTCTCGGCCTGATTTTTTCGATCCGCTACGATCTCTATCAGTGGAAGTTCATGGTGAAATTCATCAATAACTTCCTCGCCCAACTGACGCCGTTTCTGTTCTACGCCATTGGCGGGTATATGGCGCTGGAGGGGCGGCTCGACATCGGCCAGCTCATCGCTGTTATCGGCGCCTATAAGGACCTGCCGGGTCCGCTGAAGGAATTGATAGACTGGGATCAGGCTCGTCAGGACGTTCAGGTCAAATATGCTCAGGTGGTCGAGCAATTCGATGTTGAGCGATTGGTCGATGCGCGGGTTCACACGGTCGCGGCCACGCCGGTCGGCCCGCTTTCCGAGGCACTGGTGGCCTCGAATCTGGTGCTTTGCGACGATAGTGGCGCGCGCCTGCTCAATAGCGTTTCGCTGGATATTGCCCCCAATGAGACGGTTGCGATTATCGGTCAGAACGGTGGCGGCGGCGAGGCGCTGGCGGAAGCTCTCGGGCGTATCCTGTGGCCGGAATCCGGCCATATCAGCATTGGTGGCCAGGATATTCTCACCATGCCGGAATCGGTCACCGGGCGGCGGCTTTCCTTCGTGTCCTCGGATGCCTATTTCTTCCATGGAACTCTAAGGGACAATCTTCTCTACGGGTTGAAACATGCGCCTTTGACAGATGTCACCTATGACGGACTGGCGGCGCGCAGAAACAAACGTGACCTTCTGGAAGCGCAGAGATCCGGTAATCCGCTTCTCGATCTCAACAGCGATTGGGTGGATTATCGATCGGCTGGCGCTGAAGGGCCGGATGGACTCTTGAAGGTGATCCGTCCGGTTCTGGATGCGGTGACGATTTCGGAGGATATTTTCGATCTCGCCCTGCGTTCGCAAGTGGATACGCTTGCCCATCAGGAGTTGACAGAGCGAATCGTCGAAATCCGCCATGCGCTGCGCCGCCGTTTGCATGACGAGGATCTGGACGACATTGTCGTGCCCTTCGAGGCCGATGCCTATAACAGCCAGGCGACGGTGGGTGAAAATCTGCTTTTCGGCAAGATGAAACCCTTGATGATCAATGGTCAACGGCTGGCGGCCCATCCTTATTTTCGCAAGGTGATGCGTGATACCGGCATTGGCGATGCGTTCTATGCAATGGGGCTCGAAATCGCGGCGAATGCGGTCGAATTGTTTCGAGACCTTCCGCCCGACCATCCGTTTTTCCAGCAATTGACCTTCATGAGCGCGGAGGATCTTCCCGACTACGAGGCTTTGCTGCAAAAGCTCCATGGCACAGCCGTAACGCAAGCCTCGGCCAGCGAGCGCAGCAGCATTATCCGCCTCAGCTTTGCCTATATCGAGCCGCGCCATCGTTTCGGCCTTTTGACGCAGGAGTTGATGGACAAGATCGTCGATGCGCGTCGCGAGTTCCATGCCGGAGTTCCCGCGGATCTGGCGGAAAAAATCGAGCGTCACGACGTAGAACGGTTCACCCTGTCGGCATCATTGATGGACAATGTGCTGTTTGGCCGGCTGGCTGTGCGCGAAGCCGATGCGTCTGACCGGATCCGTGCGATCATCCGCGACATTTTTAGAGACCTCGGCCTTGCCGAAAGCGTGCTGTCGATCGGGCTGGATTTCGATGTCGGCTCGCAAGGGCGGCGGTTAACCGCTGTCCAGCGCCAGAAGCTCAATCTGGCGCGGGCACTGGTGAAGCGGTCTGATTATTTCATCTTCAACAGGCCCTTGTCGGCGCTCGATCAGCGGGCGCAGGATAAGATCGTCAGCCACATCATGCAGGACCTGCATTGCGACGGTCAGCGGCCCTCAATCATCTGGGTTTTGCCAAATGCGGATATAAGCGGGCTTTTTGACAGGATACTCGTGTTCGACAAAGGAAATCTTGTCGAAACCGGGAGTTTCGAAGAGCTTTCCGCCAAAGACGGGATGTTCAAACAGTTTCTCTCGTAATATCGTGATCAGGCGCGATAGGGGGTAAGACGCAAATGCTACTGAAGGACGAAGTCGAAATGTTGCGGCGTGTGCCGCTGTTTTCCCAGATTGCTCCAGCCAAGCTGAAGCTTCTGGCTTTTGCTTCCGACCGGATGACCTGTCGTGAGGGCCAAAACCTGTTTCGCCAGGGCGACGTCGGTGACGCAGCCTATGTCGTGCTGTCAGGGACAGCCGATGTTCTGGTCAATTCAGATGCTGGCGAGATCAAGGTCGCGGAAGTTCAAAGCAATTCAATCGTCGGGGAAATCGCCATTCTCTGCGATGTGTCGCGCACCGCAACCGTGCGGGCGGCCTCGCGTCTTGAAGTCTTGAAAATCAGCAAGGAAAACTTCCTGAAACTGATGAGCGATTTTCCCGAAATCTCCTCGGAAATCACCCGGGTTCTGGCTGATCGTCTCAATCACACGACATCCGAGCTGTCCGCGGCCCGCAGCCGCGAGCAACAATTGTTGAATTGATACCGAGAGTGATCACCTCAGCACCCAGCAGATTGGATGGCCGGGCTGTCATATATCCTTTACTTGCTTTTCTGCCCATTTCCGCGAAGTTTCGGCATTCATTCAACCTCGTTCTGTCCTGAATCGAGGATATTGTCCCAAACATCCCGGAATGTGCCATGACCGATCTTAGCGCCCGCGACCGTCTCGCGCCTGACAGTTCTCCACGCCTGTTAGCCCTTGCCAGCATTGCTCTCGAAGCCGGAGCGCTGGCGCGTCAATCGCTGCGTCGCCGTCATGTCGACCAGATGGTGTCCAAAGGTCCGCGCGATTACCAGACGGAAATCGATGTCGCCGTCGAGCGCCTGATCGTTGCCGGTGTCTCCGAGGCCTTTCCGGACCATGCCATCCAGGGCGAGGAAGAGACCGGCAACCGTACAGGTGGCCCAGATGCACCGGTCATCTATATTGATCCCATTGACGGAACCACCAATTTTGCCTGGGGCCTGCCGCATTTTGGCATGACCATCGCCATTGCCGAACGGGGCGTGATCACCTGCGGGGTGGTTTATGACAGTATGCTCGATGAGCTTTTCAGTGCTGAAATCGGTAAGGGCGCCACTCTGAACGGCGAAAAACTACAGTGTGCTGATGTGGCCGATGTCCAGAATGTGCTGGTGGGAGCGGGCTTGCCGGTCCCCGGACAAGTGAAAAGCGTCGATGAGGAGCTCTATCACCGGGCACTCCGCCGGTTAATGGATAATACCGCTGGCGTGCGCCGTCTCGGGTCGGCGGCGCTATCGATTGCCTATGTCGCCTGTGGGCGGCTGGATGGGTTTTTCGAGGATGGCTTGCAGGTGCATGACTATGGCGCCGCAGCCCTGATTCTGACCGAGGCAGGTGGCGTGGTCACAGGCTTTGGCGGCATGCCGGTTGACGCCGGAGGAGGCATTCTTGCCGCCTCGCCAGCGTTGCATCCCTGGCTGCTCGCCGGGTTTCAGCCTGGGATGGACCGTTGATTGTCATAGAGTGCGATCAGCGCTTGAAGTCCGACCGGATCGTCAGTGGTGATCTGGTCGCATTTCAGCGCCAGCAGCCGCAGGACACGCGGTAGCGATGCCTCGTCTGCCCTGTTGATCGTATAGGCATCGATCCGTTTTCCAGCGGCATGGAAGGCGGCGACCATGTTGAAACCGCGATCCTCGGCAAACAGCACCGCCTCGTGATCGAGATAGATCATCTCGGCGTCGGGGATGGCGGCGACAGCATCGTCGATGAAGGTAACGAAGTCACCACTTTCCGTTGCCCGTTCGATGGCGCCGCCATGGCAGGGATCGTAACCGAGTGGCAGGCCGGGTAGGGCCTCTGCCAGACGGGTGACGGCCTTTGCATCGCCCGCCGACAGGATAACACGGTCGCGCACTGGCCCGATGGCGGCAACGAAAGCGGCGATGTCCTGCTGCGTCAAGTCGCTGGCCTTTTCCTTCAGGTCCAGTTGCAATACGGCACCTGCACGATGGGAAGTGCTGGCCAGAACGCGCCCGAGATCATCGATCAGCATGACCCTATGGGCACTTGGCTGTCCATCACGGTCGCGCAGGAACAGGCCGCGCAACTGCTCCGTTGAGGCAGCGCGCACCGGGCCTTGGCCAGTGGTGGCTTTATCCAAAACCTCATCATGCAGCACGGCGAAGCCGCCACCGGCATGACAGACAAGATCGATTTCGACGCTGGCACCAAGCGCCATGCCCTCAGCGATCCGGTCCGGCGTGAAGGAAATATCGCCCGCCTGCTTATGGCCGCGATGCCATTTCAGCATAGTCCTGAAACCGTTACGCTCGATAAACAAGCCGTCAGACATTGGCAAAGCTCCTTAATCGCTCGGCGGTCTGGGACACACAGATCACCTTATTGTGGCGAAAAACCCGGAAAGCCCTGACCTGTAATTCGGCACGGTCGCCTTTTTGCCAGCCGGTTCCCGGATCGGTCATGGCCTTTACCCTCGTGCCATCACCGAGTTGAAGATCGACCATGAGATGGCTGCCGAAATCGATAGCCCGGCAGACAAAGGCCGCGTCCGCCCGGTCGGTGGGCGACAGATGCAGAGCTTCGGGCCGAACCGCCAGCACAGCATCGCCATCCTCTGGATTGCTATCCGCATCGACCGCCAAGGAAAGGTCAATATGGGTGAATGCGCCCCGGCGCATCATGCCGGGAATGAAATTCATCTGGCCGATAAAGCCTGCGACGAATTCGGTTTCCGGCTCGCGGTAGACCCGGTCCGGCGGGGCGATCTGCTCGGCACGTCCAGCCCGCATCACGACGATACGGTCGGCCAGCGCCAAAGCTTCGTCCTGACCGTGGGTAACGAACAGGGTGGTAATGCCAAGCCGCTGCTGGATATCGCGCACTTCCTCACGCAGGCGTTCGCGCAAATGCTGGTCGAGGCTGGCAAAGGGTTCATCCAGCAGCAGGATTTTCGGCTCCAGCACCAGCGAGCGGGCAAGTGCCACTCTCTGCTGCTGGCCGCCCGAGAGTTGATAGGTCTGGCGCTGGCCGTAATCCTTCAACCCGACCATCGCCAGCGCTGCCTCGACCCGGTCAGCGATTTCGCTTCTCGCCATGCCGCGCAGCTTCAGGCCGAAGGCGATGTTCTTGAACACATTCATATGCGTCCAGAGCGCGTGGCTTTGAAACACCATGCCGGTCGGTCGCCGTTCCGGCGGCAGACGGGTGACGTCCTGGCCGTCGATCCGGATCACGCCGCTGGTCGGTGCTTCGAAACCGCCAATCATCCGCAGCAGCGTCGATTTACCCGAACCGGATGGGCCGAGCAGGCAGACCAGCTCGCCATCCTCTACATGCAACGAAAAAGCATCGACGGCGGTGGAGCCGGGAAATTGCTTTGAAACGCGATCAAGGGTCAGTTGGGCCATGGGTGTTCGTTTCTGTTCCGGTTACAGGCGATGACGGGTCTGTTCAGGCGCCAAAGCCCTTGGCGAATGCGCCTGTGCCGATGGCGCGGCGGGCAAAGATCAGTGCGAGGAAGGAGGGAACCCACAGCATGACCGACAGCACCGCGCCATATTGCACCACCATCTGATTGTTGATGAAGGACACCATCAAGACAGGCATGGTGCGCACCTGCGGCGCGCCAATCAACCAGGCGCCTTCTGTTTCGTAAAACGTGCTGACGAAGGTCAGGAGCAGGGCGGCAAAGATCGTCGGCGCTGCCTGCGGCAGCGTGATCGACCAGAACACGCGCAAAGGCCGGGCGCCCGCGTCACGGGCTGCTTCTTCCATCCGCCGGTCAACATTCTGGAAGGCGGCAACCGGTATCCAGATCATCAGCATCAGCGTGCCGACCAGCTGAATCAGTGCCACGCCCCAGAAGGTGCTGATCAGATGCAGTTTCAGGAAAATCGCCGCAATGGCCACCAGCAGGCCGAATTTGGGGAAGGCATGCGAGGCAAGAAAAGACAGGAACAGCAGATTGCGACCCGGAAATTTCATCCGGGCAAAGGCATAGGCAGCCGGAAGACAGATCACCGCCGACAGCAGTGTTACCGTGGCGGTGAGGCGCAGGCTGAGAAAGAGCGCTTCCCAGACGTCGGCGCGGCCAAGCGTCAGGAACCAGAAGCGCAGGCCGAATTGCTGCGGGATGACCGATGGATAGCGCCAGACCTCGGTAAAGGCCCAGGTGCCGACCACCAGCAGTGGCAGGGCGATAAACAGGGTGAGCAGGCCTGCGAAAGCAAGGCCCGTCCAGTCGATCCTACCCACTCTCATCGCAGGGGCCTCATCGTGTTCGTTCCTGATTTCTGGCTATCGAATAGACATAGAACGCGCCGAAAAACAGGCAAAAGCCGAAGCTGATCACCGCTTGCGTGGTGGCATTCAGCGGATCGTTCAGATCAGCAAACGTTCGCTGCATGAAAGGCCCCATCATTTCTGGCGAGGCCGGGCCGAGCAGATAGGGCAGGGTAAAGGCCGAAAATATTCCGAGAATGGCAAAGGAACTGGCGACCAGGAAGGAATTGGCCATGCGCGGCAGGATGATATGCAAAAATACCTGCACAGGCCTTGCACCAGCGTCGCGCGCCGCCTCGACGGCATTGTTGGAAATGGCGCTGAGACCCGCCGTCAGCATCAGCACGGTCAAAGGCAAATTGTCCCAGACCAGACCGATCACAGGTCCCCAGGGCGTCAGATAGGGCGTTGGCAGTTTCGGCAGGCCCACGGCGTGGAGCAGGATATCGACCGTTCCATTTGGACCGATGGTGCGGATCAGTGCATAGGAGAGGATGATCGACGGCACGAACATCGGAAAGATCGCCAGCGCCTGAACATAAGCGGCCAGCCTGCTGGAGGAAAAGCGCAGGTAGAGCGCAATCGGTACGCCGATCAGTAGCAGCACAACGCCACAGACGGCGGTGGTCCAGAGCGTGATGCCGAGATTGCGCAGGCTGTAGGTGTCACTGAAGAAGAACCGGTAGGACGCCGTGGAAACGTGCCACCCGCCCTCCGGCGTGGTCATGACAAGCGTGCCGATCACCGCCGAGATGATCGGATAAATGATCAGCCAGGCCAAGAGCAGGATAGGCAGGGCGACCAGAAGCAGGCCAGTCAGCCCGCGTCCAGCCTTTGCCTCCCGCCCTTTATCAAGCGGCAGCGAACTGGTCGCGCTCATCAACCCCGCGCCAGGCCTGGTGCGACATTGCGGAACCAGCCGTCATTGACCGCCATTTCCCAATCGCCGCTGGGGAATGTCGGGATCGATGCGGGAATGACATCGGCATATTTCTCGCGCAGGTCCTTGGAAATATAATCCCAGGACACACCCGGAAAGCCACCGAGCTCGGTGATGATTGCCGACTGAATTTCTTCAGACAGCAAAGTATTGGCGAGCTTCAGGGCGGCATCCTTGTTGGCGCCATTGGAAAAAATCGTCATACGGGCGAAATCACCGCAAAGCGCCAGATCCGTCAGCTGCACAAGCCGTGTTGTGTCGGGCAGCACGCCCTGGGCAATCGATTGCAGCGCCTGATCGGACCAGACCGGTACCATGGTGACGACGCCTTGGGCAAGCAGCTGGATCGATTGCGAATTGCCGGAGGTATAGGCGCCCTTTTCATAAAGCGACGGGGCCAGATCGTTGAGGATCTTCCAGCTTGGCGGCAAGGCTTTTTCCGCGGCTTCCGCCGTGTAATTGCTGACGGTGAATTTGCTTGGATCGCGGCCATTCGCTTCGTGGATAGCGCGGCGGACGAAATTGCCGCCAGAGCCGCCCTTGTCGGGGCGGTTATAAATGAACTGGCCGGGGTTGGCCTTGATCCAGGAAATCAGCTGTTCCCAGGTTTTCGGCGCATCCTTCGGATCGAGCTTGGTGCTGTCATAGGCCAGAAGAACCTGCGAACCGCGATAGGGCAACGACTGCGACAGATCGATGGCCATAGGGTTGACGCGGCCAAAATTCGGGACATTCTTCTCGGAAAATGCCACCCAGAGACCGGCATCGATGGAGCCGGTTGGCAGGCGCGGATTGAAGGCTTCAAACAGGTCGGCCTGCGGATCGCTGTTGGATTTCAAGGCGGCGAGGGCGCGATCGCCAATCGCACGCAGACCGTTATTGTCGCCGGCATCAATCACCTTGATCGTCAGGTCACTGTTGGCCTTCTCGAAGCTTGGGCGAACGATGTTGTTCCAGAAGTCGATGATATTGGCATCGGAGCCGCTGTAGACATTGATTTCCTTGCCCGCAGCAAAGGCAAAATTCGGCATGGTGGCCAGGCCTGCGGTTGCGCAGGAAGCTAGCAGAAAGTCGCGTCTGTTCATCATCGGTCTCCGAAACGGGTCGAGATATAAAACCCCTGACATTTTAGGGCACCGTTACCTCTGGACCGTGACAACGACGTGAAGGCTGGGTGATGCTTTTGTGTCTTTTCGAATAAGGGGCTAGGTTGTCTCCTGCCAAAATTGGCCTTGCAAACGGGGAAGGCTTCTAATCATCTGTTGTTGTGGAGACAAAGCATAAAGAGTGTGCCGATGCCGGAACCGAAAACTGTCAGCACCGCCATTGTCATTCTCGCCGCCGGGCAGGCGCGCCGGATGGGCGGCAGCGCCCATAAGCTTCTGGCTCTCTTTGATGGTGTCCCACTGATCCGTCGCGTGGTGGCGATCAGCCTTGCGAGCCGGGCGGCATCCGTGACGGTTGTCACCGGACATCGTCGGGAGGAGGTCGAGGCTTGTCTTTTAGATTTGCCAGCCGCGATGAGCTTCAATGCCGGGTTTGCCGAGGGGATGGCATCCTCGTTGATCGCGGGACTAAATTCTCCTGATGTGGCTGACAAGGATGGCGTCATGGTGGTGCTCGGCGATATGCCGGGACTGACAGCGTTGCATCTCGATGCGCTGATCTTAGCATTCGAAAGCGCAGATGGCCGCGCCATCATCCGTGCAGCGTCAGGTGATGTGCCGGGTAATCCGGTTATTCTACCAGTGGCGCTTCGTCCGGCATTGCTGACATTGACGGGCGATAAGGGCGCCAAGGCAATCATCGCGGCCAGCACGCTGCCGGTGATCGATGTCGATATCGGTCCGGCTGCTCTTGTCGATGTAGACACACCAGACGCCATTATGGCGGCTGGCGGAGTGTTGAACGGATAACGTTCGTATTGGCTTACGTATTTGCCGAGTTCAGACTTTCGAGCAGCGCGGCGATATAGCCGTAGCAGAAGGCGAAGGCGACGCCGGTTGGATCGCGGCCACTGATGGTGGGAACATGATCCGGCATCAGCATATATTGGTAGCCGACTTCGTGGTAGATCTTGACCGATCGCACCATGTCCATATCGCCTTCATCGGGAAAGGTTTCCATGAAGGACAGTTTACCGCCGCTGATATTGCGGAAATGGACGTTGAAGATCTTGCCGCGCGTTCCGAACCAGCGAATGATATCGTCGATTTCCTCACGCGGATTGTCCAGCATTTCGCCGATTGATCCCTGGCAGAAATTCAGGCCGTGATAAGGGCTTTCGCGCATCTGCACGAATTTCTTCAATCCCTCCACTGTGCCAAGGACTCGCGTTACGCCCTTATAGCCAGGCGGCGTGTAGGGATCGTGCGGATGGCAGGCCAGACGCACCTTGTTGCTTTCGGCAACCGGCACGACCCGTTCCAGGAAATAATCGATCCGCTCCCAATTTTCATCCTCTGAAAGAACGCCAGCCAGTCCCGGTGCTGCGGCCTGATCGGCCTTGTGCCAGCGGAAGCTTTCATTCATTGAGCCTCCCCGGCCTTTCTCCATCGGAGTGCGGGGAATGCCGATCAGGTTGAGATTGTATTTTGCCGCCGGAATTCCGGCCGCTGCCAGGTTCACGATCATCTTGCAAACCGCATCGATCTGGCGGTCACGGTCTGGGCCGGCCAACAGGATATCCGGATAGGACGCTCTTTCGATTGGGCTGGAGGGCAAGGGCAATTGCAGCATGTCCAGGATCAGACCAAAGCTCTCGACCTTGTCGCGATGGCGCTCGATATCGGAAAGTGTCCAGCTGCGTGGATCGCCGGGCGGATCGGCGCAGATATGCTTCAGCCCCAATTGCGCAAACACCCGATAATCGTCGTCGTCTCGCGCGCCAACCTGCGTTCCTAAATACATGACGCTCCTCCTCATGCAAGTGCTGTTTGCCATGACATAATATGAATTTTACGGGGTGTCGAGTTATTTTGAGGCTTTTCGCGTGAAGGTTTATTGCACATTAGCGCGCTTTTATCGAGGCTGTTAGAAGTCGTTGTCTATGAAAATGGTGGTGCGAATATGGTGCAGTAGCCGGCAATCAATCATTTCATACTATGACGCATAGTTGGATATAATATGTATTTGAGGTGGTTCCGCATCGTATCGAGCATGCGAATTTGCGCGGCGCGACGGGCCTCATCATAAGCTGTCTGAATCAAATGAGATCCATTGTGGGGTTCTCGGTTGGGGGATAATTTTCGACGGCGGACTCAATCTCCAAAATGTGCATGGCTGAAAAAGTCAAATGGTGTGGGTTGCTCTTCCATGGCTCAAAGCGCATCCCGCTTTGATGAATGTGGAGGGCTGTGCGAGGGCGTTCGTCGCGGAACTGTTCATTGCATCTTTTGCAGGATGGCGAGGCGGGCTGTTGCGGCTACATCGGAAAAGCGAGTGATGCCCTAGGGCTGAAACCTTTGATATGCATGTGTGTTTTGCACTTGCTAACAATGATGGACGCCGCTGCGAAAAAAACAATTACCTCTGATTGCATTGATCGTTGACAGTCGGTTAAATATTGCTATCCTTCGACTGAATAACAAAGATAGTTATTGAGAAAACAAATCAAAAAAAATTAGTAACGTAGAATATAAACTGGTTTATGAAATTTTGAGAATAGCTCGTTCCATTCGAATATTTAAAATAAGCAAATTATTTAATTCTTATTGGAGGTAAGTGTGGCATCTGTCGCTATCATTGGTTCCGGTATTTCCGGACTGAGTGCAGCCTATTCGCTTGATAAAGACTTCGACGTTCATGTTTTCGAGCAGGACGACCGGCCTGGTGGGCATGCAAGCACAGTGGTCGTTTCTGATCCATTGGGTGATGTCGGTGTGGATACGGGCTTTATGGTGTTCAATCCGCCCAATTATCCTAAGCTTACCAAGTTTTTTGCTGAGCTGAACGTGCCGCTGACCGAGCATTCCGGTGGTTTCAACTTCTTCGATGTCGATGCCGGTACCTATTACGGCACAGAGGAATTTGAAAAGGACGAGGCTTATGTTCGGGCTAATTATGGCCCGGAATTCATTTCCGTCTGGGAGCAGGCGGATCGCCTGCTGAGGGAAGCGCCTCGCCATATCATGGAGGGCAAGTGTCAGATTCCATTAGAGGAATATCTCCGGACCTATGGTTATACTGACGACTTTATCAATGGTTACATGATCCAGATTTCCTGCTCGTACTGGTCTGTCCCCGTTGAGGTTACATTGAATTCTCCGGCGGTCATGGTCATTGGCATGTTCCTCAATCATGGCAAGGATGGCCTTGGGGGGAAGGGTGTGAAGTGGCTTGCGGTCAAGGGAGGTGCCAAGGGCTATCTTGATATCCTGATTGGCGGCCTCAAGCGTCCACCAAGGTTGAATGCGGCGGTAACGTCCGTGCGTGCTCTTGCAGATGGTGTCGAGGTTCAGACCGGTGGAAGCTGGGAAAAATTCGACTATGCCATTGTCGCGACCCATGCCGACCAGGCTTTGAAATTGCTCGACAATCCAAGTGTGAAGCAGCGCGAAATTCTGGGAACGTTTGAGTACAATCGTTGCAGCACAGTTCTCCATACCGATTCATCCGTGATGCCTGTGCCGCCGCACAGGTGGAAGAGCTGGAATTACGGCTGTATGACGGTGGATGGCAAAAGGCGGCCCTATCTCGTCTATCATATGAATTCAATTCAAGGGTTTAAGGCGGAGCAGGACTATTTCGTGTCGTTGGATAGTCCGCTGCCCATCGATCCTGCCAAGGTGATTAAGACCTTCGATTACGAGCATCCGGTCATTACCATCGAAAGCAGCAAAATGCAGGCACGCTTGCCTTCGATCAATGACGATGGTCCGCTGTATTTTGCAGGTTCTTACTTCTCTGTCAGGGATCTCGGGCCGGATTTCGTCGGTTTCCACGAAAGCGGCGTCTATTCCGGTACACAGGCGGCGCGCCTTGTGAAACGGCATGCCGCAGCTCCAATCGGGAAGACTGCGTAATCTATCGAGTCGTGTAGTCGATAGGCCTTCGCCTTTTTTAATCGAGGTAAGATTTTCAGCGTAAGGCGCATGCATCATCGGGTGCGCCTTGCTAGAAGTCATGTATCGTCGAATGATAGGCGGCAAGTCATTTCCCTATCATAAGCTATTGGTATTATGAGATATTTCTTCCCTTTGCAATAAAGCCATAACGGCATCGATCACCCTGAACCTGTTTTCAGGAATGGAAAATTGTGCCGTTAAGGTCGCTCGCCTAAGGGCCAAAACAATAGTCACGTTGCGACAGTCGAAAGCCGGCATTTAGCCGGATGTTGCAATCATTTGGGGTTTCGGGTGCTAATTTGCGTCTGGAGATGGTATTGCAGGATGGACCATGTCGGAAGTGCTCCTGTTCGTTCATGTTTTTGCCGCAACAATGTTCCTTGGTAATATTGTTGTAACAGCCGTGTGGAAACTGATTGCAGACCGAAGCAATAATCTTAATATACTAAGGTATGCAATAAAATTGGTTTTCCTGACCGATTATGTATTTACGTTCGGTGGGGCTGTACTCTTATCTGCGACGGGCGGATATATGGCTCGCAGCTACGGTATGAATTTCCTCGACACGCCGTGGTTGCTGTATGGAGTGGGCTGTTTTCTTTTGTCGGGCCTGTCCTGGATGTTGGGGCTCATTCCCAATCAGATCCGCCAGCGAAGGCTTCTCAACCAGGCATCGGATTTCGATGCGATTGCCGAGCCGTTCCGCGCCTTGGCGAAGCGTTGGTATCTCTGGGGAACCCTCGCCAATGTTTTCGCGATCTGCGCCTTGTTTTTCATGGTCACGCGGT
The DNA here is from genome assembly GCF_021559775.1 of Gillisella vitis. Lineage (GTDB taxonomy): Bacteria > Pseudomonadota > Alphaproteobacteria > Rhizobiales > Rhizobiaceae > Allorhizobium > Allorhizobium ampelinum. The sequence goes on from NZ_CP056048.1 coordinate 634,555, forward strand.
GACGTGGCCGATTTTTAAAATGCATTTCAACGCAACAAAGGGTGACGAATAATGTCTGACGTTCAAACAAAGTTCAGCTACGCAGAAGCCAAGACCTGGCTGGTCGAAAAATTCGCTTACAAGCTTTCGGTGCCGGCATCGGAAATCGATGTGAACAAGATCTTCACCGATTTCGGCCTGGATTCCACTGAAACCCTGGTGCTTGCAGGGGAAATGGAACAGTGGCTCGGCTTCGAATTGCCGCCAACAGCCATGTGGTATCATCCGACCATCGAGAAGCTGGCCAATTATCTCGTCGAGGCCAAGGATCTCTTCGAAAAAGGCGAACTCTGAATTCCAGAAGCCAAAATCCAGCGAGGTATGGCCAGCGAGGTATGGCGAATGGAGATGCCGAAATCTGCAAGTGAACTTGCCCACCGAGAGAATGCCGGGATGACTGTGGTTTGCGTTCATCCCGGCGGAATGCCCATCCGCAGTTACATACAGCTTGCGGAGCGAATGACAGGCTATTCCTGGCATCTGGTCGAGCTTTCTCTCAACAAGCGCTACACCTCGGCGTTGGGCAAGACCGATCTTCCCGAAGGCATTCTCGGGGAGATTGCCGATGAAGCAATCGCGGATTTGGGAGAGGTCTGGAACGCCGAGCGGCTCTGTCTGCTGGGCTGGTCCTTTGGAGGTGTGCTGGCGTGCGAGATGGCAAGCCGGCGTACAGACGGCGCTTGCGGCGCCGTCCTGCTCGACAGCATTGCACCACGCTTGTTCAATGGCGTGATGGATGGGACGCAGACAGAGCGGTTGATAACGCTCAGCCGTTCACAAGTGGTCAGGGTTCGTTGGTTCACGGACTATATGCGGGCGCTGAAGCGGGTTGCCTGGGACGTGGCAGGCAGCGATGCCCATCGCCTGTCGGAAGACGATCTAATCGAGCTGATGCGTCTCCAGTTGATTGCCAATGGCGGCCTGCCGGAAACCACCAGCTTCGTCGGGTTCTCCAAGGTTTACCGGGAGTTTTCGCGGGGAATGAACCGTAACATCGCGGTCATTCTTGCGCACAAGCCGCAATCCTACGGGTTTCCCGTGCATCTGGTTCGGTCGGATTACCCATTATACGAAATATTTCATCTGCATGAAGACATGGGGTGGGGGCAGTTGGCGCCCAATCTCACAGTCTCGAATCTGCCGCTGGGCCATTACGAAATGTTGCTTGAGCAGCAGGCCCTGGATCACATTTCAACACATATTGAAAATATATCGCACCGTTTGATTTGAAATATATTGACGAAAACCTTTTGGAAGGGGCCGAATAATGGACGGGTTCTCGCAGCGTGTATACGATGTCTTTTCTCCTATCGCAATTGTTGGCGTAGGAGCTTTGTTTCCGGAAGCAAAAAATGCTGATGAATACTGGAGCAATATTGTTAAAGGCAAGGATTGCCTGAAGGATGTGCCGGAGACCCATTGGAAAATCTCCGATTATTACGATCCAAATCCTTCAACGCCTGACAAAACCTATGCGCGCCGGGGCGGCTTCATTCCTGAAACGGCCTTCAACCCCGTCGAGTTCGGTCTGCCGCCGTCTCAGCTTGATGTTACTGACATTCTGCAGATCCTCAGCCTCAGCGTTGCCAAGCAGACATTTCTGGATGCGGGCTACGAGCATGCCAAGCTGAACCGCGAAAAGACCGGCGTGGTGCTCGGTATTACCGGTGCCAATTCGCTAGTGACGCCGCTGACCTCGCGCCTGCAATATCCGCTGTGGCAGAAGGTTTTGGAGAGCCGGGGCCTTCCCAAGGCCCAGGTTGACGATATCGTCGAGACGCTGAAGCTTGCCTACGCGCCTTGGGAGGAAAACTCCTTCCCCGGCATGCTGGGCAATGTCGTCGCCGGACGCATCGCCAACCGCTTCGACCTTGGCGGTATCAATTGCACGGTGGATGCGGCCTGCGCCAGTTCGCTGGCGGCCATGCGCATGGCCATCGATGAGCTACATAGCGGTCGCGCCGACATGATGCTGACCGGCGGCTGCGATGCCGAAAACACCATCCTGATGTATATGTGCTTTTCCAAGACGCCCGCCTTCAGCAAGAAGGGGGTGATTTCGCCGTTCGACGAGAATTCCGACGGCACGTTGATTGGCGAAGGCATCGGCATGATGCTGCTGAAGCGGCTGGAAGATGCTGAACGCGATGGCGACCAGGTTTATGCCGTCATCAAGGGTCTCGGTTCGGCCAGCGATGGCAAGTTCAAGAGCATTTACGCACCGCGCGCCGCTGGACAGGTCAAGGCGCTGCAACGCGCCTATCAGCAGGCGGGCATTTCTCCTCATGATGTTGATCTTTGGGAAGCCCATGGTACCGGCACGGCGGTTGGCGATGCGACCGAAGTGGATGGTCTCAAGACCTTCTTGAAAAGCTGGGACAATGATGGGTCTTCTTCGCCCATCGCACTCGGCTCGGTCAAATCGCAGATCGGCCATACCAAGGCAGCAGCGGGTGCGGCTTCCGCCATCAAGGCAGCGCTTGCCTTGCAGCACGGCGTCCTGCCCCCGACCATCAATGTTAACCGGCCCGATCCGAAGCTGGGTCTGGACGAGACGGCGCTCTATCTGAATTCCACGGCGCGTCCATGGTTCCGCGATCCAAAGACCGCCAAGCGCCGAGTTGGCGTCAGCGCCTTCGGCTTTGGTGGCACGAATTTCCATCTGGTCCTTGAGGAAGCACCACAGACCGCAAAGGCACCGAAGCTGCGCAGCGTCCTGCCACGACCCATCGTCGTCGCAGCCCCGACTGTCGCTGCTTTGCGCAAGCGTTGTGAAGAGCTTCTCACCGCCACAGGCGAAACGGCCTGGCCTTTCGAGGTTGCAATTCCGGCGAACCATCCGCGTCTGGGCCTGGTGGCCGCAGACGAGACCAGCCGTCGCGCTTTGTTGAGTGAAGCGATTTCGCTGCTCGACAGCCGCCCAGCCACAGCCGAATGGCGTCATCCAAAGGGCATCACTTTCCGCCCCAGTGCATTTGAAAACGCTAAGCTGGCCGGCTTGTTTGCCGGGCAGGGGTCGCAGCATCCCAATATGGGCCGGATGGCGGCGGTTGCCATTCCGGCGCTCGGCGATTTCGTCGGTGCTGCCGATACCTTGTTTGCCAAGGACGGTGCTCAGCCCCTCAGCCAGGTCATGTATCCGATCCCGGCCTTTGATGATGCGGATCGCAAGGCCCAGGAACAGGCATTGCGCCGCACGCAATATGCCCAGACAGCAATCGGCGCACTGTCGGCAGGCCATTATCGCTGGCTGCAAAATCTCGGCCTCAAGCTGGAAGCCGTGGCTGGCCACAGCTTCGGCGAATTGACAGCGCTTTGGGCTTCCGGGGCCTTGAGCGATGCCGATTTCTCAAGCCTGGCCAAGGCGCGTGGCGATGCCATGGCTGCTGTAACCGGCGACGGCGCTGGCACGATGACGGCTGTCAAGGCTGGTCGTGAGCAATTGGAAAGCCTGATTGCCGCCACCAAGGGCAGCGTTCATTTCTGCAATCTGAATACGCCGAAGCAGACTGTAGTTGGCGGAGCAGTTGAGGCCATCGAGAAATTCGAGGCCGACCTCAAGGCTGCCTCAATCGGCTTTGTCCGGTTGAATGTTGCCGGGGCATTTCACACGCCGCAGGTCGAAGGTGCCGTCACGGCATTTGCCGAGCGGATCGACCAGACCAGTTTTGCCGTGCCGCAGATCCCGGTTTATGCCAATCGCAATGGCAAGCCTTATGCTGCATCGGCTGCCGATGTCGCGGCCCAGCTCAAGGGGCAATTGCGCGAGCCTGTCGAATTCATCAAGATTATCGAGCAGATGTATGCCGATGGCATCCGGGTGTTCATCGAGTTCGGCCCGCGCTCGACGCTGTCGAAAATGACCGCCGATATTCTCGGCGACCGGCCTCACCTGGCAATTGCGCTTGACCATGGTCAGCCGGACAAGGCGGATGCCGGTCTGATCGAAGCGGTGGTGGATCTGGCGGTTGCCGGTATTGCACTTGAAAGCCCGGTCGGGACCGAAGGCCTTATCGAGGCGCCGGCCAAGAAGGGTGAGATCAATCTGAATGGCATGAATTACGTGTCACCGTCTCGCAAGGAGGCCTTTGCTAAGGCGCTGGCCAATCCAGTCGTCGTTGCCCCCAAACCGGTTCCCACGCCGCCACAGCCTGTCGCCGCAAAGCCGCTGGCTGCTGCCCCCGCGCCTGTCCGGTCGGAACCAGCAAAGCCAGTCGCTGCAAATGTCGCGTTCGGCGTTCCGGCATCATCCCCGGTGCCTTCAATGAAAGCGGCATCCGTGCAAAAGCCGTCCGAGCCTTTGGCACCCAAACAAGCCGTTGCCCTGACGGCGCCTGCCTCCAGATCGTCATTTGCGGAGAAACCCATGTCCATCCTGAAGAATGAATCCTCTTCCGAGCCAGCTGTGGCTCTCGGTGGTGGCGATATCGTCGCTGAATTGGCGCGGTCCAATGGCGAATTGCATCGCGAATATCTCAAATTCGAGCAAAGCGCCCTGCAAGCCCTGGTGCACAATGCAGGCGAGTTGAGCGCTGCCCATGTCGATATGCTCTGCGAGATCCACGAGGAAACCAACCTCACCCACCGTGAATTCATGCGCAGCCTGCCCAGCCTGTTCCTTGGTCAGGGCGAATTGCCAGCTGCCCGCGTCAGGACGGTCGAGCATGAGCCTGCAAGGCATGAACCCGTCAAACGGATGATTGAAACCGCCGTCGCCCATGCCGCACCTGTTGCCGCAGCCAAACCGGCGGTCACAGCCAAGGCATTTGAGCCGGTCGCCACTCCTGTTCAGCCCCCAGCCGCCAAACCGGTTTCCGTGGCACCGCCCGCTCCCGTGGTGGCAAAGCCTGTTGCCGCGCCGGTTGCACAAGCCGCGGCTCATGCTGCTGCATCCGCTGCGCCAGCGGCGGTTGTCCGCGATACCTTGTTGGCTGTCGTCAGCGAAAAGACCGGCTATCCGGCAGAAGTCATCGACCTCGACATGGATCTCGAAGCCGATCTCGGTATCGACTCGATTAAGCGCGTCGAAATCCTCGGCTCTCTGAAAGAGCGCCTGCCGCAAATGGCGGAGCTTTCCCCTGATCGTATGGGTGAGCTGCGCACGCTGGCCCAAATTCTCGAACTGGCAGGCTCTGCGTCCCCGGCGCTTCAAGCCTCTGCCACTCCGGCCGCGCAGCACGCTGCTGCGTCCATCGTCGCCCCGACACCAGCGGCATTCGCCCCGGCTGTCGCGGCCGGAGCCATCCGGGAAACCTTGCTGGCGGTTGTCAGTGAAAAGACCGGTTATCCCGCTGATGTCATTGATCTTGAAATGGATCTCGAAGCCGATCTCGGCATCGACTCGATCAAGCGCGTGGAAATCCTTGGCTCGCTGAAAGAGCGCCTGCCGCAAATGGCCGAACTTTCTCCTGATCGCATGGGTGAGCTGCGCACGCTGGCCCAAATCCTCGAACTCGCCGGTTCCGTCGCTCCTGCTCCGGTCGCACAGCCCGCCGCCATATCTATCGCTACTCCCGTATCGGCGGCGACCTCTCCTGCTGTTGCGGCCGGAGCCGTGCGGGAAGCCCTGCTGTCTGTCGTCAGCGAAAAGACCGGCTATCCCGCCGATGTCATCGACCTCGACATGGACCTCGAAGCCGATCTCGGCATCGACTCGATCAAGCGTGTGGAAATCCTCGGCTCGCTGAAAGAGCGCCTGCCGCAAATGGCCGAACTTTCTCCTGACCGCATGGGTGAATTGCGCACGCTGGCCCAAATTCTGGCATTGGCTACCCAGGGTGCTGTCGCTGATGCGCCTGCTGTCTCCGCAGCGGCACCGGTCCCGGCAACGGTCGCTGTCCCGGCGCTCGCTCCGACACAGACAGTTGTTCCTGAAACTGCCGGGTTGCCTGCTGGCGCTGTCCGCGAAGCACTTCTCGCCGTCGTCAGTGAAAAGACCGGTTATCCAACCGATGTCATCGATCTGGATATGGACCTCGAAGCTGATCTCGGCATCGACTCGATCAAGCGTGTGGAAATTCTCGGCGCCTTGAAAGAACGCCTGCCGCAAATGGCGGAACTTTCGCCTGACCGTATGGGTGAATTGCGTACCCTGGCCCAAATTCTGACCCTTGCTGAAGGTGAGGCTTCAAACGCTGGGGAACCCCAGCAGAAAGAGGCAGCTCTCGCTTCTTTTAAGGATGGTGACGATCTGATCGGGCGCGGTGTCGTCACCCTTTTGCCAGCTCCGCTCGATCTGGTGACGCAACAGGCCTTTCAAAAGGGGGCAAAGTTTCTACTGACCGGTACCGATGATGCACTGATCCTTGCCCTTCAGAAGGGATTGAAAAGCAAGGGTATCGAAGCTGTCTGGCTGCGGTTCGAAGGCAAGGTTTCCTCTAAGGCTGGTCCGCAATTGGCGGCTGGCAAGGACGAGGCCGAACTGAAACAGCAATTCGAAGCTCAGGGTCCTTGGGATGGGGTGATCTATGTTCATCCCAAGACAATCGACAACGCGCTCCCCGGCGCTGAAAGTGACGCATCGGTCCTCTGGCTGAAACGGGCCTTGCTGCTCGCCAAGCTGTCGATTACGCCGCTCACGGCGCGGGCTTCCCAGGGTCGCACGGTGTTCATGACGCTGTCGCGGATGGATGGAGCCCTCGGCTACCGGGATGGCAGCCTTGCAACGGTGGCATCCGGTGCCTTGTCCGGCCTGGTCAAGACTTACGCCGCCGAAGCACCGCATATCTTTGCCCGCGCCGTCGATATCGCGCCGCAGATCGAAGATGCTGCTGCTGCCGATCTGCTGGTGCAGGAAGTCTTCGATGCCCGCCATAGCATCACCGAAATCGGTCTTGACGGGCAGGGACGCTGGAAGCCCTCCATCGAGGCGATTTCCTCCAGCGATGCGGTGACGGTTGCCGATCCCGATGAATTGTTCATCGTCACCGGTGGTGCGCGGGGTGTGACAGCCGATTGCGTGTTGGCCCTGGCCTCTGCCGCTCCTCGTCGCTTCCTCCTGCTCGGTCGCTCCGCCCTTGAAGCCGAACCGGCCTGGGCTGCGGGTCTCGAAACCGACGCGCAATTGAAGGGTGGAGCCCTTGCCGCACTGCGCGAAGGGAAAGCGCCGGTGACGCCGAAGCTGATCGATCAGACCGTGCGTGGGGTTCTGGCGGGCCGTGAAATCCGCCAGTTGCTGGCCGCACTGGAAAAGCTCGGCAGCCATGCCAGCTATCTGTCGCTCGATATTTCCTCTCCGGCGATTTCCAGCCTTGGCGATCACCCCGAAATTCAGAAGGCCGCGAAAATCAGCCTTGTGCATGGGGCTGGCGCGCTTGCCGATGCGGCAATTGCTCAGAAGAAAATCAGCGAAATGGACCGTGTCTTCACACCGAAAATCTTCGGTCTGGCCGGTCTGATCAAGGCGCTGACGGGCAAACCCTTCCACCGCGTCCTGCTGTTTTCCTCGGTTGCCGGTCTGTTTGGCAATCCAGGTCAGGCCGACTACGCCATGGCCAATGAAATGCTCAACCGTTTCGCCGCCAGCCAATCGGTGAAGGGCGTCGATGTCCGGGCGATCAATTGGGGTCCGTGGCTTGGCGGCATGGTCACACCGGAAATCCGCGATATCTTCATGAAACGCGGCGTTCCGATCATCCCACGCGATATCGGCGGCCAATTCTTTGCCCGGGAAACCGCCATGCCTCTGCCAGCAACCGGTGCAGTCCTGGTGGGTGGGTTGAAGCCTATCAATGCCCGTTTCGTTCCCTTTGCCGAATTGCCGCAGGCACCAAGACGTCTGGCGCTCAGCGGTCACGACTGGACGAAATCCTTGCTCTTGGCCGATCATCAGATCAAGGGACGTCCCGTCGTCCCCGCCGCCTTCGTGCTTGGTCTGGTGGCCGATGGGTTGGAAAGCCTGCTTCCAGGCTGGACCTTCTCGGGCTTCGATCAGTTCAACGTGTTGAACGGCCTTGTCATCAACAAGGATTGGCGCGGTGATTTCGAACTGTCGCTCAGCGCACTCCGCGCCGAGACGGAAGAAACCATCCGGCTGGATGTGATGCTGGCCGATGGGTCTGGTCGTCCACGCTACAAGGCGGACAATATCCTGCTGCGCAAGGCCGCCTTCGCGCCGCCACAGCCGGGCAAAGCTCTGCCGTCGCTGGAACCCTCGACGCCTGCCAATGGCTTTTATTCTGATGGCACGCTGTTCCATGGCGAGAGCCTGCAAATGCTCAAGACCTACAGGAAGCTGGAAACCGCGAGCTACCTGTTCCGCATCGCTCAGCCAGCGGCCATCCATAGTGCGGCACTGAATGGATTTGCAGACAGCACATTGCTGGATGCCGTCTCCGTCGATGCCGTGCTGCAAGCAGCGCTGGCCGCGACGCGGCTGGAAGCCGATAGCCCAAGCCTGCCGATGCGGCTTGGATCGGCGACGCTGACGAGCCGGCCTGAGCCGGGATCAGATTGGCTGATTGCCGCTCGCCTCAAGGCTAGCCGCGCCCAGGAGCTGGATTGGGAACTGACCGGCTACGACCTTGATGGCCGCTTGCAGATGCAATTGGTGGCAACCACGGTCAAGCGGGACGAGGCACCGTCTGGCGCGCAGGGATCGAAATCCGTCGAGGCCGTTAAATGAGCCGCATCGCGATCACCGCCCTGTCGCTCTGCTTTCCGGGCGCTAACGACCTGGATAGTTACTGGCGCAACCTCCTTGCAAAAAACGACTCCCGCTCGACGGGCGGGGTCAAGGACTTCCGGATCGACCCTTTCTATCTCAGGGATAGTCAGGAGGATGTTGATCAGGTTCGCTGGCTCCGCGGCGGCTTCGTCGATCTGGACGAGGTGACCAAGGGGCTTTCGGACGAAGGCGGCGACGGCCTCGATCTGCCTTGGCAATTGGCCCGGCGGGTTGCCGAAGAAGCCTTGCAGACCAGCAGGCTTGGCGAGCGGGTCGATCTTGGCCGGGTTGGCATGGTGCTTGGTAATTATACCTTCCCGACCTTCGCCTCCAACAATGCCGTTGTCCCGGTCTGGGAGCGGGAAATCGCCGCAGGGCTGGAAGACGGTCTCGGGCTTTCGCCCGGGACGTTGGTGGACACGTCCTTGACGGCACCGCCTGCCGAGCATGGTGTGCTCAGCGCCGATGGCATCTATGCCGTGACACGCGGCTTGAGCCTCGGTGGCCCAAGCTTCAGCCTTGACGCTGCGTGTTCTTCCTCCCTTTACGCCATCGAACTTGCGTCCAGCTATTTGCGGAGCGGTCATGCGGATGCCATGCTGGCGGGGGGCGTTTGCCTGCCGGATCCCTGGCTGATCCATGTTTCCTTCGGCGATCTCGGCGCTTTTCCCAACAATGGCGTCAGCCAGCCCTTCGACAGCACGTCGGATGGTATCGTCACGGGTCAGGGCGCCAGCGTTGTCGTGCTGCGGCGGCTGGAAGATGCGCTGCGCGACAATGACGTGATCCTTGCGGTCATTGAAAGTGTCGGTCTGTCCAATGACGGCACTGGTCAGCATATGCTTGTCCCCAATGCCGATGGCCAGCGATTGGCCTATCAGCGCGCCTATGCCCGCACCGGCGTGCAGCCTGAAGAGATTGATTACGTCGAATGCCATGCCACCGGCACGCCGCTTGGCGACCGCACAGAACTGACATCGCTGCAACGCTTTTTCGGCGCGGATAAGCAGCACTTCCCGCTAATCGGATCGGTCAAGGCCAATGTCGGCCATCTTCTGACCGTGGCGGGCATGAGCAGTCTGGCCAAGGTTATCCTGGCCATGCAGGAAGGCACCATTCCGGCGACGCCCGGCATTGGAAAATTGCAAAAAAGCATGGACGCGCCAGGCATGGAGCAGCGGCTGGTGGTCGAAAACCAGAGCTGGCCGACACAGGCTGGCAAGCGTCATGCGGCCATTTCCGCCTTCGGCTTTGGCGGCACTAATGCGCATATGATCGTCTCCGATGACCGGACGTTCTCAGGGGAACGGACGCAAGGAGATAATGGCGCTACAAAAACCCTCCAACCGCCGCCGCTGGAAATCCGGGGCATGGCCGCCCATTACGGCAATGCCGCCAGCCTCCAGGCCTTTGAAGCGGCGTCTTTCGGCGGGGAACCCGTCTGGGCGGAACCGTCCAGCCGCCGCTGGCGTGGCGCTACGGTAACTGCCGATGCGCCGCCTCAGGCTGCCATCAATGCCTATGATATCGATTTTCTGCGCAACCGCATTCCGCCAGCGGAAACCGAAGCCTTCAACGCCCAGCAGGGACTGGTGCTGAAGGTGGCCAATGAGGCGCTGTCCGATGCTGGCTATGGCCATATCGGCGAAAAGCGCTCCGCCCGCCCGGTAGCGGTGCTGGTGGTGTTGGAACTGGACCTGAGCGCCCATCTGCGCCGTGGCCGCACGCTGGTGCCGGATTGGATTGACCAGGCGCTGGCGGGCCAAGGTCTTCGCCTCAGTGAGGATGAACGCCAAGGCCTGATCGAGGCCTGCAAACGCGCTGTTCTGGGGCCGCTGCGCTCCACGGAAATCACCAGTTATATCGGCAATATCTGTGCAAGCCGCATTGCCTCGCAATGGAATTTCACCGGACCGGTCTTCACGCTTTCTGCCGGTATGCTGGGCGTTGCCTATGCTATTGAACAGGCCGGGTTGATGATTGCCGATGACAAGGCGGAAGCAGCGCTGATCGTCGCGGTTGATCTCAATGCCGGGCTGGAAGCCTATGCGCTGGAACAAGCCGGGACCCCTGGCGCGAGTGCACAAGCCGCCAAATCCTTAGGCGATGGTGCAGGCGCAATCCTGCTTGCTCCCGCCGGTTTGGGCGCAAGTGCTGCGCCCTATGCGGTTCTTGATCACATCTCCATCCGTCACGTGGGCAACGGTGAGGACAGTGCCGTCGCGGTGGCGCTGGCGACCATCGCCGATGGTCATCGTCTCGATCTGATGGACATGGCCGGGCAGATCGGCGGCGATGGTGTGGAGCTGGCAGCAGTTTCCGCCCATGCTCCCGGTGCCATTGTCTGCGGTGTTGAACATTTGAGCGGTCATTGCAAGGTTGCCCAACCGATGGCGGCCCTGATCCGGGCGGCGCTATGTCTGTCGGGCCGCTATCTTCCGGCCACGCCCCCGGCCTGGCTGAATGCGGAGACGAGCCAGCCTTTGGCGGTTGCCATCGAACAGGCCGGACTTGGACTTCTGGCCGAAAGCGTGCCGTGGACGCGCCAGGAGCGGAGCCGTCCGCTTGTCGCGGGCGTGGGTGCCGCTGGACCATTCGGCAGCTACGCCGCCTTCCGTCTCAGCGAAGCGGTGGTGGAAACCCTGCGCCAGCCGGAAGCGGATTACCCACCCTTCCTGCCGGTCGCAGCCGAGAACCGGGGAGCCCTGGTGGGTGTTCTGGCTACGGTCATCGCTGCGCTTGAACAGGGAACGCCATGGCAGGCATTGCAAACCGAAGCCTTGGCCAATCTTCGTGAAAGGCCCAGTGCACGGGTGTTGGTCCTGTCCGGTCGAGACCCGGCGCAATTGCTGACCGAAGCGCGTCAGGCGCAGAAATTCCTGGGTGAAGGCCAAGGGGTGGAGTTCCAGACACCAGCGGGTAGCTATTTTACCGACCGGCCCCAGGGCGCAGAGGGCAAGATCGCCTTCATGTATCCCGGTGGTTTCAACAGCTATCCGCATATGGGACGGACGCTATTGCGTCGTTACCCGGACAGCCTGCGCGCTTTCGAGCAATTCGTTGATGATCCGGCAGCAACGCTCTGCCATGACCAGCTCTATCCGCGCCATAAGCCTGGGCAGGACGCGACTGTGCGGTTGATGCAGACCGAAGCCGGGATGCAGCAGGACATCGCGGCGATGATGAAAACCGGCGTCGGTTTTGCCCTGATGTATACCGCCTTGCTGCGGGACCAGTTCGGTGTGCAGGCTCATGGTGCGCTTGGCTATTCCATGGGCGAAGTCAGCATGCTGTTTGCCAATGGCATCTGGCCGATAGACCAGCATGGCTTGCGCAACGACCTGCCACTGTTCGAAACTTCGATTGGCGGTCCCCGTCAGGCGGTGCGTGACACATTCGGTATCGGACCTGAGGTTCGTGACAATCAGGTCTGGTCGAGTTATGTGCTGCTTGCTCCGGTGGAGACGGTGCGCGACGCGATTGCCCCCCGTGCCGATGTGTTCATCACCCATGTCAATGGCCCCAAGGAAGTGGTGATTGCCGGTCTGCCCGCAGCCGTGACGGCTGTGGTCAAGCAATTGGACGGCTATTCCGCCTATCGCAGTCCGGTCTCGCATGTCCTGCATGTGCCGCTGCTGCAAAGGGTGGCGCATCAGATTTCCGCCCTGCACGATCATCCGACCACCGCACCTCCGGACAATCTGCATCTTTATACCACCTCGACCTATGGGCGGATGACGGATTTCAGCCGTGAGGGCCTGTCGCGGACCATTACCGATGTGATGTGCTCCGAGGTGGATTTCGTGCGGCTGGTCGATATGGCCTATGACGATGGCTACCGGATCTTCATCGAATGCGGACCTTCGGCCACATGCAGTCGCTGGGTGAATTCGTGCCTTGCGGGGCGGGATTATCTGTCGATCAATCTCAACCAGCGTGGTGCCGACGATGGGCGCAGCCTGCTTGCGGCTCTGGCCCGGCTGGTTTCTCACGGTGTCAGGGTCGATCTTACCAGCCTGGTGCCTGGGGTGAAGGCCGAGCGCTCCAAAACAGTCATCAGCCTGCAACCGGGTGGTGCCGCTCTGCGCGCAACTGCTAGTGAAACGGTCAGGCCGCTGGAAACCAAACCCGTTGTGGCGCTGCCATTCGCGCCCAGCGCTGTAGCAAGCTCTATTGCTTGGGGACCGACGGCAGCCTTCATCCTCGAAGGCACCAGCCTGGTTCACGAATTGTTGGATGACAACACCCAAGACGACGACACCCAAGACGAAATCCAGCCGGACGATCAGCCAGCAAGACCAAGTCCCGGTCTTCCATCTCTTTCCCCGAAACCTGTCGAAGCGGATCAACCATTCATGGCCAAGAATATTACCATCAGCCAGGATAAGTCTCAGCGGATCGCCCAGGCTGTCGAAGCCTTTTTGCAGCGCCAGCGCCTCGGCCATCAAACTTTCCTGCAAACCCAATCCGACCTCGTGCAGATCTGGCGTGAGCATGCCGGAAATGGGGCACATGGAAATGGGTCACACAGTGTACGGCCGGGTCAGCGTAGCCTGTCCCAACCGGCAACCATTGATGCCGCGCCTGCGGTGTTGGAGATCGAGGCACCTCAGCCAGTCGCCATTGCGCCTGCGCCAGTGCGCACACCAGCACCTGTTGCCACGGCCACCGTGCTGCCCACTAGCGCCCGTGAAAAGCAGGAAAATGGCTGGTTTCTGGACGAACAGGATCTGTTGACCTTTGCCAGCGGCAAGGTTGCCGATGCCTTGGGCGCGCAATTTGCGCCAATCGATGATTATCCGGTTCGGGTTCGTCTGCCAGCGCCGCCCTATTTCTTCGTGTCGCGCGTTACCAAGGTCGATGCCAAGTTCGGCGAATACAAGCCTTGCTCGCTGACAACAGAATATGATGTTCCAGCCGATGCCTGGTATCTGATCGACGGCCAGATGCCGCCCGGCATTGCGGTGGAATCCGGCCAGTCCGATTTGTTGCTGGTCGCGCTGCTGGGAATTGACTTCAAGAACAAGGGTGTCCGCAAATACCGGCTTCTGGATGGGCGGTTGAGCTTTTACGGTCGCCTGCCGCAGGCGGGCAGCACGCTGCGCTTTGATATCACCATCGACCGGTTCGTCTGGCAGGGCGATGGTCTGCTGTTCTTCTTCCGCTATGACGGCTATGTCGATGGCGAACTGGCGCTGCAATTGCACAGCGGTTGCGCCGGTTTCTTCACCGAGGACGAGCTGAATGCCGGTGGCGGCGTGGTCATCAAGCAGCCGCCCGCAGCCCCGCTCACCTTGGTCAAACCCCTTCTGCCACGGGTGCGCGAAACGCTGGAAAAATCCGATCTGGTGGCGCTGTCCGAGGGGCGGATCGGCGAGATCTTTGGCCCCGGTTCGCAGCATCCGGAAAGCGGCAGCTCCATTCGCCTGCCGCCCGAAATGCTGCTGATGATCGACCGCGTCACAGATATCGGCTCCTGGCAGGGCGAACACTATGTGATGGAGGCCGAGAAGAGCTTTGACGCCGATGGCTGGTATTATACCTCGCATTTTGTTGATGATCCGGTTCTGCCGGGCTCGCTGATTGCCGAAGGTGCGACCCAGCTGCTCAAGGTCTATCTGATTGCCAATGGCATGCATCAATGCTTTGCCGATGGGGTGTTTGAGCCGGTCACACACCGCGAAATGCAGATCACCGTGCGTGGCCAGATCACCCCTGAGGTGAAGAAGGTCCACTACAAGCTGTTCATTCAAGAAAGCGCCTTGTTGCCGCGCCCCTATGTAATTGCCGATGTGCTGATCTATGACGAGCATGGCAAGCCGCTGGTGCGGGTGTCCAATCTCGGCTTGCAGGTGGTGGAAAAGCCTGGGGTCTCGGTTGAGCCGCGCTTTGGCGATCCGACCTGGTTCAGCGGACGCAAGACCAAGAGCGGTGAGAAGGTCGTGCTCAATGAAATGAGCATGCACCACGCCGCCAAGGGCGAATTGCGCATTGGTCTCGGCCCGGAATTCAACATTTACGGCGAGGAATTGCGCGCCCCGCATATTCCGAATGGTTGCTTCCAGTTTGTCGATCGCTGCCTGGAAACAACAGGCACGCGCGGCCAGCTGGTCCCCGGTGCCGTCATGGATACTGAATATGATGCGGCGGCCGACAGCTGGTATTTCCAGGAAAACAGCCATCCGCATATCCCGAATTTTGTGGTGCTGGAATCGGCGCTTCAGGCGGCCATTCTCAATGGCTATGCGCTGGGACCAACCCTGAAATATCCCGATAAGGAATATTCGATCCGCAATCTGGATGGCACGGCGGTCTATCTTTCCGACCCGGATGTGCGCGGCACGACGATCCGCCACAGCCAGAAACTGCTCAGCAATGCCATGGTGACGGATTCGATCCTGCAAAACTTCGATTTCAACCTGAAGGTTGATGGCCAGCCTTTCTATCAGGGCCAGTCTTCCTTCGGCTACTTCACCAAGCGGGCGCTCGAAAACCAGCTTGGCCTTGACCAGGGCAAGCTTAGCAAGTTCTGGTTGGAGGAAAACAGCGCGAAAACCGAGGAATTCGACCTTCTGAACCCTGCCTCCGCCCATCTGTTTGCTGGTACAGCGGACAAACCCCATTGGCGCTTGCCGCCCGGCCATCGGTTCCGGTTGCTGCATCAGGCAAGCCTGGTGCGCGAGGGCGGAAAGTTCGGCCTCGGCTATGTCAAGGGCGAGCGGATGATTGATGCGGGCGAATGGTATTTCACCAACCATTTCCACCGCGATCCGGTCATGCCCGGCTCACTGGGATTGGAAGCGATCCTGCAAGCCATGCAGCTCTTTGCCATCCAAACAGGTTTGGACGCGGGGATTGCCAATCCACGCTTCGGCATCGCGGTCGGCGTGCCCGTCAATTGGCGCTATCGCGGCCAGTTGCTGCGCACTGACAAGCGCATGGGCCTCGAAGTGCATATCAAGGAAATCCGCCGCGAAGACCAGGGTCTGGTGGTGATTGCCGATACCGATTTGTTCAATGACCGGCTGCGTATCTACGAAGCGCTGTCGATGAGCATTTCCATCAAGCCGGCTTAATCCAAGGAGGATATCATGACGATCAATGCACGATTTGAAGACGCCTCCGCAACGCCGGCTATTGTCTGGGACACCCCGTCAATCCGTCGGCAATTGCAAAAATTGGATCAACCTGGCTCAGTGGTCAGCGATGGTACCCGGCTTGGGGTGACCTCGGAACTGGAGCCGCTGGAAGCCGGTTTCAAAGTGGTCTGCCGCTATCCTGCCCTGGCGCCAAGTGCGCTGGGGGACCCGGATTTCCTGGCCCGCTACGATCTCAGCTTCCCCTATATGGCAGGCGCGATGGCAAATGGCATCGCCTCGCCGGACCTGGTTATTGCGCTGGCGCAGCAGGGCTTTCTGGCAAGCTATGGTGCGGGCGGTGTCCGGCTGGAGCAGGTCGATCAGGCGCTGGCCAAGATTACCTCGGCGCTTCAGGGCGCGCCATTTTCGGTCAATCTTATCCATAGCCCCAGCGAACCGGCCATGGAAAACGGCCTGATCGATATTCTGCTGCGCTATGGGGTCACCATTGTCGAAGCCTCCGCCTTCATGGGGTTGACGCCTGCACTGGTGCGCTACCGGGCGCTTGGCCTTCGTCGTACGGAGGATGGCAGCATCGAGATCGGCCATCGGCTGATCGCCAAGGTCTCCCGCTCGGAAGTGGCCTCGGTCTTTATGGAGCCAGCGCCGGAAAACATCTTGAAAAAGCTGCTGGTCCAAGGCGCGATCAGCGAGGAACAGGCGGCATTGGCTGCCCAGGTGCCGATTGCCGACGACATTACGGCTGAAGCCGATTCCGGTGGGCATACCGACCGCAGACCGTTGGTCGTGCTGCTGCCGATCCTGCTGCGGCAGGCGCAGAAAGTGGCCGAGAAAAACGGTTACGCCAAGCCGATCCGCATCGGTGTCGGTGGTGGGCTTGGCTCGCCCAAGGCAATTGCCGCCGCCTTTGCAACGGGTGCCGCCTATGTGGTGACCGGGTCGGTCAATCAGGCCTGTCAGGAATCCGGCTCGTCGCCTTCGGTGCGCGCCCTTCTGGCCAAATGCGGCTTTGCCGATACGACCATGGCACCGGCTGCTGATATGTTCGAGCTGGGGGTGGAGTTGCAGGTCTTGAAGCGTGGCACGCTGTTCGCCAGCCGCGCCAAGATGCTCTACGATCTCTATCGCCGCTATGACAGTCTGAATGCCCTGCCGGAACCGGTGGTGCAGGAGCTGGAGCAGAAGCTGTTCAAGCAAAGCCTTGCCGATGTCTGGCGGATGACGGCGGATTATTTCATTGGCCGCGACCCCAAACAGGTCACGGAGGCAGAGGCCGATCCGAAGCGCAAGATGGCGCTGGTGTTTCGCGCCTATCTCGGCAAGGCATCCCATTGGGCCAATGCCGGGGAAGAAGGCCGTCAGATCGACTACCAGATCTGGAGCGGTCCGGCGATTGGTGACTTTAACGAATGGACGGCTGGCACCTATCTGGAACAGGCGGAGGGACGCCGCGTGGTGGATGTCGCCACTCATCTGTTGCAGGGCGCGGCCTTTGAGACGCGGTTGCACTGGCTGGCCATGGCCGGTGTTCGCTTCCCCCATCCGATGTCCTATGAGATTGCGCCGCTATGACAACATCCGCCTTCTATCTCGACCGGTTGCGGACGCTGTTGGGCGATCCGCTTGAAGATGACCACCCCTTTTCCTTCGCCACTGCCGTGAAGGCCGATCTCACCGGCGATAGTCTGGATCTTCAGGCCACGGCGCTGGTCGAGTCCGGCTTTATCCGGCAGATCATTCCCGCCCATTGGAAGACGGGCGGGGAATTGGTGGATCTGGAAGCCGTGCTTGAAATGGCGCGCCTTCTGGCGGGCCGCAATCCATCGCTGATGCCCCGGCTGATGTATTCCATCGGGGCAATCACGGTGCTCGATCTGGCTGGCACCGAGGCGCAGCGCAAGATCCTGTCGGACTGGCTGCTTGCGGGCCACAGCGTAGCCCTTGCCGTCAACGAACCTGGCATTCGCAGCGATCTGATCAACAACCAGACAAAGGCGGAACGTCAGGGGGACTGGTATGTGATCAATGGCCGCAAATGGTTGGTCGGTCAGGCCGAAAAGGCGCGGGCCTTGATGGTCATGGCCAAGACGGGGGCAGGCGGACCGGCGGCCTTCTCGCTGTTTCTGATCGACCGTCAACCGCAATGGGAATCCACCCTGCCACATCCGCGAGCAGAGCTGTCCGGCATGCGCGGCATCGATGTCGCCGATGTCGATATCGATGTGGCCTGTGTCAATGTCGCAAAGCGGGTGGGTGGCGAAGGCGAAGGCATCGAGCTGGTATTTCGCGCCGAATCCGTCATCAAGCTTCTGTCGATTGGCGCCATGCTCGGTCCTTGCGAAAGCGCCTTGCGGCTGACCTATGGGGAGATAGCTAAGCAGGCCAATGGCGGCCATCCGCATCAGCATTTTCTGCTGGCCGGTGCCTATGCCGATTACCGGATCATGGACAGTGTCGCGAAAGCCGCAGCCCGCTTCGCGTCTTTCCGTCCGCAGCATTTTCCGGTGGCGGCGGCGGTCGCCAAACAGATCGCCCAGGAATTCAGCAGCCGGATTTTTACCAGCCTGATGGCAGCCCTGGGTGCTCGCTCGGTGCTGGCGCAGGAGCCGGTCTCGGCAATCCTGCAGAAATTGCGCCGCGACGGTGAAGTGGCGCAATATATGGATATCAATCCGCAGGTTAACCTCGGCATGTTGGCCAATCAATTGCCCAGTCTGACCAAGCGCCGCACCAAGCTGGAGCCGGGCCTTGCGGATGCGCTGTTTGCGCAATTGCAGGCGGAACTGTCACCGTCCTCGCCTTGCCCGGCCATGGTGCTTGCCAAGGTGCCGATGCTGAACAGGGCTGGTGAGCCATTGACGGATCTGTTGCCCGGCCTTGCCGAGCGGTTTGCCAAGGCGGCATCCGAACAAGACCGTGCGGTGGTGGACGCGCTGCATGAGGCAGAGGCACGGTTTGCCAGCTTGGAAGAGGGCATGGCTGAACTGCTGGCCCTGCGCCAGGGCGAACGGCCGGAAGCCGTCAATGCGGGAGCGCAATTTGCGCGGCTCTATGCCGTGTCCTGCTGCGCGCTATCGGCACTGGCTGAGGGCGGGGACGCGCTTCTGCCCTTCATGCTGCAACGCCTGCTGGCCGGTGATCGCTATGCCTTCGGCGGAGAAGATCGGTTCTATCAGGCGGCTTGGCATCGTCTTGCAGAGGCGATGGGGGCTGGTGAAGACGTTTATGGTGATGAAAGACGGCACGCTGCGGTTTAGCAGCGGTCGATGATTTCTCTCGTTTTTTCAGGTGGTCTCGATAGGGCCACGCAAGACATTTTGATCAGGAGTTTCAGATGCTATTTCCCGAGGTGAAGAAAAAAGGGTCTGCCGAGGTCCTGGCGACATTGCGGCAGCTGGATCTGGCCATGGGCGATCCGTGGGATACGGCAGCACCGGCCTCCTTCGCGCAGATCATGGCCGATGACGAAGCAGAGCGGTTCCCGGCCCGTCCCTATGATGCGCTGGTGGGCGAAAGCATCAGCCAATGGCTGGTACCGGAAGGTGCTGGCGGCATGATGTTTTCCTATCCGGAATCCCTGCAAATGTACCGGGCCATTGCCCGACGCGATATGACGCTGGCAACCATCGCCATCCTGCCCTTCATCGGCTATCTGGCGATTGTCACCTGCGGTACGGAAGAGCAGATCCGGGAATATGGACGCTTCGTCGCCTCCGGTGGCTCGATTTCCTGGGGATTGAGCGAAGGCCGTCATGGCAGCGACCTTCTGACCAACGAGACCACGGCGATCAAGGATGGTGAGTTCTACCGCGTCAACGGCGAGAAATGGCCGATTGGTTTTGCCGACCGGGCCGGTGCGATGATTGTTCACGCCCGCACCGACGAGGCGATTTCGCCGGTCTCTCACACCATGCTGATCGTTGATCGCAGTCATCTTGAGCGCAAGAACTACCGGGTTCTGCCCAATGAACGTCTTTACGGCGTGCGCGGCCTGCCGCTGGGCGGGGTGCGCTACGAGGATGCCAAGGTGCCGGTTGGTCAGGTGCTTGGCCGCGAAGGTGCGGGGCTGGAAGTGTCGCTGAAAAGCCAGCAATCCCTGCGGCTTGGCGTGGCTGCCATGTGCCTCGGCGCTGTCGATACCGGCTTGCGGCTGGCCTATGGCTTTGCTGCCAACCGAAGCCTCTATGGCAACCAGAAGGTGATCGAATTGCCGGTCAGCCGTCGCCAGATCGCCGATGCCTATGCCGATCTGATGATTTCGGAAATTATGGTCGCCTCTGCCACTCGGTTGGTGCATTGCCTGCCTCGCCAGCTTTTCCTCTATTCCTCTATTTCCAAATATCTGGTGCCGAAGCGGCTGGAACAATCGCTGCAAAGCCTGGCAACCGTGATTGGCGCGCGCTTCTACCTGCGCGATGGTTTCGGTCACGGCGTCTTCCAGAAGCTGCTGCGCGATATCGGCATGACCGGCTTTGTCGATGGCAATAGCTATGTGAACATGCGTGTCGTTGGCAGCCAGATGGAACTGGCGCTTGGCAAGGCGCTGGCCGCTCGTGAACAGCCGTTTGATGCAGCGCGCCGGGCGTTGCTGGATGATATCTACGATATCCGCCGCCCTGTGGGGCCGCCGCGCTGGAGCAAGCTCGGCCTGTCCGGCAATGGCGACGATATCAGTCTGGCTGGACTTCCCGATGCATTGCGTGAGTTGAAGCCGCTGGTGTCGGAGAGCGAATATGCGCTGGCATTGAGCGTGATGGATGAGGTCGTCAAGCTGGATCAGGCCCGGCGTGACGATCAGGCGAGACTTGGTCGCGGATTTTCCAACAGCGCCAATTTCTATGCATTGACGGACCGTTATTGCAGCCTGAATGCGGCCGCCTGCTGCATCCAGTTTGCCGTGGCCAACGCTGGTGGCATGCCTGCTTCCCTACCGGACGGATCGGGTTGGCTTGGCTATTGCCTGAAGCGGATCATGCACTGGATGTATCCGACTGAGTTCCTGCCGGAGCCGGAAGACGTGTCCGGCCTGATCGAGGTGATCGGTGATCTCTATCAGTCTAACCGGGCCTTCTCGGTCTTCCCCTTCGAATATGCGGGAAGCCGTGAAAGCATGGAACAGGGCGGCAAGCTGCTGACCAATAGTTGATACGCGAAGACATTGATGAAGGCTGCTTATGCGGCCTTCATCATGCCATCAGGCGAAAACGATCCGGGGAAAATAAAAGCTCACCACCCAGTTCGGCATATCGACCACTTCGCTGATCCTCAGGTCTCCGCAGACCGAGCAAAGCATATAGGCATCAACCGGGGCCATGCCGTGCTCGTCGGCCAGAAGATCGACCATCCGCATCACGGCCTCGCGGGCGCAGGTCATTAGGTCCGGGCCAATGCCGGTTGTCACCTCATAGCCCGCGCCGTCCAGATGCCGGGTGACGGGTTCGGTCACGGTAAAGCGCGGGCTTTGTAGGCTCATGCCCTTCACCAGATCCAGTGTCAGTTCCACATCCATCCGGCTTTCGATGGCGGTGCCGCACACTTCGCCATCGCCCTGGGCGGCATGGGTATCGCCGACCGAAAACAATCCGCCCTCGACCTCAACCGGCAGATAAAGCGTCACGCCCGCTGAGAGATCGCGAATATCGAGATTGCCGCCAACTCGGCGCGGTGGCACGACCGAATGCGGACCGGGGTCGGCTGGCGCAAGCCCGATGGTTCCGGCAAAGGGTTTCAGCGGCACTTTGCCGCCTGGGCCGTATAGGGCAGGGGCCATGGACACCGCATCATAGTGCCAGATATGCAGGGCCGGGTCCTTGAACTGATCGGCCAGCAGGCCAAAGCCCGGAATATTGGCGGTCCAGCCGAGACCGGAGGGATGAAACTTGCGGATGGAGATCTTGACCACATCGCCGGGCATGGCGCCCTCGATATAAACCGGGCCGGACACCGGGTTAATTCCGGCAAAATCCAGGGTCGCAAGGCTCGCAGCCGTTGCATCGGCGCCAAGCTGGCCGCCGGAGGCATCCATGCATTCAAACAGGATCGTTTCGCCGGGCTTTGCGACCAGCGCCGGTTTGAAATCCTTGTCCCAGCCAAAGTGATGCTGGGCGCGGTGGATGGTGTGGGTGCAGGCGATGCACATGGCAGGCTCCCTTTTCTTCAATCCAGCGGAAAATGACAGGCGACCTTGCGCTCTGCCGAGACAGGCGTCAGCGGTGGCCGCAGGTCGCGGCAGATATCCTTCGCATAAGGACAGCGGGTGGAAAACTTGCAGCCGCCCGGCGGATTGAGGGGGCTTGGAATCTCGCCCGTCAGCAGGATGCGTTCGCGCTTGTCACGCTTATGCGGCTGCGGAATGGCCGACAGTAGCGCCTGTGTGTAGGGATGGCTGGGATTGGCATAGAGCGCATCCGTGTCGCCGATCTCAACGATGGAGCCGAGATACATCACCGCCACCCGCGTTGACACCTGCCGCACCACGGCGAGATCATGGGCGATGAATACATAGGTGAGGTCGAGCTTTTCGCGCAAATCGCTGAACAGATTGACGATCTGCGCCTGCACGGAAACATCGAGCGCCGAGACCGGCTCGTCGGCAACAATCATCTTCGGCTCGACCGCCAGGGCCCGGGCAATGCCGATCCGCTGGCGCTGGCCGCCGGAAAACTCATGCGGATAGCGGTCGAGATATTCGCGCCGGAGCCCGACGAGATCCATCAGTTCGGCCAACCGGTCCTCGATAGCGGCACCCTCGCGGATCTTGTGAACCTTCAGCACTTCGCTCAGTACATCGCGCACCTTGCGGCGCGGATTGAGCGAGGCGGAGGGGTCCTGGAAGATCATCTGCATCTTGCGCCGCACCGATTTCAGCGTCTTGCCGTCCACCTTGGTAATGTCTTGTCCGTCGAAGGTCAGCGATCCGCCGCTGACATCGTAAAGGCGGGTCAGGCACCGCCCGAGCGTCGATTTGCCGGAGCCGGATTCGCCAACCAGGCCCAGCGTTTCCGTGGGATAGACGTCGAGGCTGATGCCTTCGACGGCGCGCAGCAGTTTGCCGGAGCCGGGACGCATGGTCTTGCCGACAGTGAAACTCTTGGTGAGATCCTGTGTCGAGAGCAGGGGCGTGGTGTGAGATGTTTCGCTCATGCCAGGGTCTCCAGCGGCAGGATGTCTTGGCGAAGGGCCTCACGCTCCGGCCCTTCCAGCACGCAGAGCGCTGATTGTTCTCCCATGCGCCGCAATGGCGGATGTGCTGCGCAGCCCTCCCGCGCAAACATACAGCGCGGTGCAAATCCACAGCCCTCCGTCAGGCTGTCTGGAGTGGGCGGCATGCCGGGAATGGATTTCAACCGCTTCAGGCGCGGCCCGGTCAAAGGCGGTATCGAAGCCATCAGGCCCCAGCTATACGGATGCATCGGTGTCGAGAAGATCTGGTCGGTTGTGCCGCGCTCAACGATGCGGCCCGCATACATCACCGCCACCCGGTCGGCGACTTCGGCGACCACACCCATGTCATGGGTGATGAGAATGATCGCCGAGCCGAAATCCTTGCGCAAACGGATCAACAGGTCGAGCACCTGTGCCTGAACGGTAACGTCCAGTGCCGTTGTCGGCTCGTCGGCCACCAGCAGCGCCGGGCTACAGGAGAGCGCCATGGCAATGACGACGCGCTGGCGCATGCCGCCGGAGAGCTGATGCGGATAGCGGTCCACCGCTTCACCTGGATTGGACAGGCCGACTTCGCCCAACAGTTCGATGGCCCGCAGCCGTGCCGCCCGAGCCGAGATCGGCTCATGGGCGCGGATCTGTTCGGCGATCTGCCAGCCCACTGATTTCACCGGGTTCAGCGCCGTCATCGGGTCCTGGGAAATCAGGCCGATCTGCTTGCCGCGAATGCGCCGCATCTGGCTCGCCGACATCTCCAGAATGCGCTGGCCGCGAAAGGTGACGGTGCCGTCCACCCGCGTGGTCTTGCGGTCATGCAGGCCGAGCAGCGACAACAGCGTCACTGATTTGCCGGAGCCGGATTCGCCGACGATAGACAGGATTTCGCCTTCGCGCACGGCGAAGGACACATCGCGCACGGCCCGCACATAGCCGCGATCGGTGGCGAAGGAGACACTGAGACCGTTAACGTCGAGCAGCAGGGGTTTTTCTACTTGGGTCATCTCAATTCCCCCGCACGCGCGGATCGATCAGCACATAGACGACATCAACCAGGGCATTGGCGATGACGACGAAGAAGGAGGCGTAGATCACAGTGCCAAGGATCATCGGCAGGTCGAGATTGAGCAGGGCCTGATAGGTCAGGCGTCCGACGCCGTTCAGCCCGAACACCACTTCCGTCAGCAGTGCCGAGCCGCCGACCAATGCGCCAAAATCCAGCCCGAACATGGTGACGAACGGAATGAGTGAGGTGCGGAGCGCATGGTGCAGCATGACGCGCGACGGGCTAAGACCCTTGGCCCGGGCAGTGCGGATGAAATCTTCCTGATAGGATTCGACCAGCGTTGCCCGCAGCACCCGGCCATAGATGCCGATATAAAGTGCGGCCAATGTACACCACGGGATAATCAGCGTCTTGAACCATCCGGCGGGATCGGTGAATAACGGCTTGTAGCCAAGCGATGGCACCCAGGAGAAAAAGATCGTGTCGTGGAATCGGTTCTGGGAGATGAGGTTCATCACCTCGCCCAGCCAGTAGACCGGCATGGAAACACCGATCAGCGCCAGCACCATCAACCCGCGGTCGAGCGCCGTATCGCGGGCCATGGCGGCAATCACCCCGACCGCGATACCGCCGATCACCCAGAGCACGGCGGCGCCGAATACCAGCGACAGGGTCACGGGGGCGGCCGCCGTTACTTGCGGCACGACTTTCATGCCGCGGTTGACGAAGGAGGCGAGATCCTGGGTGATGAACAGCCGTTTCATCATGATGCCGTATTGCACCGGCAGCGGCCGGTCGAAGCCGAACTCCTTGCGGATCGCCTGCACGGTTTCCGGCGAGGCATTGCGTCCGGCAATGCGGGCGGCAGGATCGGCGCCGGGCGTGGCGAAAAAGATCAGGAACACCAGCGCCGAAATGCCGAACAGCACGAAGATCATCTGGGCGAAACGTTGAATGAGGGCGTAAATCATCGGGCGGCTCCTCAAATCACTTTGGTGCGCGGGTCGAGCGCATCGCGCACGCTGTCACCCAGCACGTTGAGCGCCAGCACGCAGAGCACAATGGCAATGCCCGGCGCCAGGGCCACCAGCGGGCGGGTGTAAAGCAGTCCCTGGCCATCCTGGATGATCGTGCCCCAGCTGGCATCCGGGGCCTGTACGCCGATGGAGAGGAAGGACAGCGAGGATTCGGTGATGATGTTCAGCGCCATCATCAGCGGAATGAAAACGATCAGCGTGGTCGAGACATTCGGCAAGATG
Organism: Gillisella vitis; assembly: GCF_021559775.1. Classification (GTDB taxonomy): domain Bacteria; phylum Pseudomonadota; class Alphaproteobacteria; order Rhizobiales; family Rhizobiaceae; genus Allorhizobium; species Allorhizobium ampelinum. The sequence continues at coordinate 659,785 of NZ_CP056048.1, forward strand.
TCCTTCAACAGGATACGCCATTTGGGAATGCCAAGGCCGATGGCGGCCAGCACGAATTCGCTGTTTTTGAGCGAAAGCACCCGCCCGCGCACCGGACGCGCCACGTAAGGCACGTAGATAATGCCGATAATGCCGATGGGCAGCAGCAGGCTGCTGGAATTGATCTCGATGGGGCCGATGGTAATGCCTTGCGAAATCAGCACGATGGACAGTGAAATGGCCAGAAGATAGACCGGGAAAGCCCAGAGAATGTCGAGAATGCGCGACAGGACCATATCGGTGACGCCGCCGAAGAAGCCAGCCGAAATCCCGACGATTGCGGCCAGCACCAGACAGATCAAGGTTGATGATGCGGATATCAGTAGCGAATTGCGTCCGCCATAGAGCAGGCGGGCAGCAATATCGCGGCCCTGGCTGTCGGCCCCAAGGAAGTACGGGCCTTTGAGGGTTGGCCCAATGGGGGTAACGCCAAGGCCAAGGCCTTCGGTAGACGCCTGCATGACCTTCACCCGCTGACCGTCGATTGTCACCCTGCCGCTAAGATTGGAGCGGAACGGGTCGGTGCCCGAGATCATCGAGGCATAGAGCGGGGCGGCGAGGCTGGAGGCGATGATGACCAGCAGCACGAGCGCGGCGGCAATGGCCGATTTATCCCTTCGAAGCAACCGCCAGGCACGGTGCCACGGGCTGGCGCCACCGGCTTTTCTGGGGGCCTGCGGTTCAGGCTCTCGATTGGATTGGGCATGGCTGGCCATGCCTTCCGACACATCGTTCATCTGCGCTTCTCTTCAAGCTTGCTCATGGAGGAAATGGAGGGAGAAGGCTTTTTAAGTAAAAGACTTCTCCCCAACCCTCCCCAAAAGGGGAGGGCTTTTTTACGCTTCGCCCGTCAGTATGCCTGCCCTTTACTTGACCCAGGATTGCGAGATCACCCAGCGGTTCTGCTTGTTGAACAGGTAGTTGCCTAGCCGTGCCGAGGTGAAGTTGACGCTCTTTGGCGTGAACAATGGCGCGAGCGGTGCCTGTTCCATGAAGGCTTTGTCGATTTTGGCCCAATTGGCGTCAGCCGCTTTCGGGTCCTTTATGGAGAGGGCCATCGTGTCCTGCATCTGCTTGTCCAGTTCCTTGTTGCAGTAACCGGCGATGTTGATGGAGGAATCGCTGCCCGGATGGATGCTGTCGCAGGACAGCAGCACGTTGATGAAGTCGGACGCGGCTGGATAATCCATGTACCACTGCGTGACGCTGATCTGGACGTTGTTGTTGGTGTTCTGGATATAGGTGAACTCGATATTCGGCGAGATCGCTTTCAGTGAGGCGTCATAGCCCAGCTCGTTCAACAGGCTTTGCACATAGGTGCCGATGCCGCGGCCTACCGCATTATCCTCGGCAATGATCGTCACTTTCTGGCCAGCTGTGCCGCTTTCCTTGATCAGCGCCTTGGCCTTGTCCATATCAGGCTCGCTCCAGCTTTCGCCGGGGTTCTTGGTATAGAGGCAATTGGGAGCATAGCCGGGGAAATCCGGCGGCAGGATCTGGCAGGTTGGGGAGGCCAGCGCATCGCCGCCGAACAGTCCAACCAGCGCGTCGCGGTCGAGCGCATAGTTTACCGCTTGGCGCACCTTGATATTGTTGAATGGTGCCAGATTGGTGTTCATCGGCAGGTACCAGAAGGCGGCCAGCGGATCGATATGCATCTGCTTGGCATATTTCGAGCCCAGTTCAGGAAGACGGTCGGCGGGCGGCGTGTCGAACATCCAGTCTACCTGACCGTTCTGGATGGCGTTGATCGTGGCTTCCTCGGTCATGCCGAACTGATAGACGATCTCGTCGGCATAGCCATCCGGCTGGGCATCGACGCTCCATTCCTTGAAATGCGGATTGCGCTTCAGCACCATCTTTTCATTCGGGTTGTAGCTGGCAATCATATAGGGGCCGGTGGCAGGCAGGGCCGTCGTGCCAGCGTCCTTGGCGGGCGTATCTGCGGGCAGGATGCTGGCATGTGGCACGGCCATCTTGTCGAAGAATTCCGAATCCGCCTGGGTCAGGTGAATGGTCACGGTACCCGCCGCGTCATCGGCAACCACGCCACCTTCAAGCGTGCAGTTTGCTGCATCGGCAATGCATTTATCTGCGCCGACAATGCCGTTGTAAAAGCTGCCGGTGGTGGGGCCATTGACCTTGAAGATGCGCTGGAAGGAGGCAGCCACATCCGATGGCTTCAACTCCTGCCCGGTCGAGAACATGATGCCCTTGCGGATCTTGAACACATAGGTTTTGCCATCGTCCTGCGGCTCGGGAATGGCTTCTGCCACATCAGGCACGATCTTGAAGCCCTCAGTGCCGGCGGCCTGCTTGAACTTGACCAAGCCGTCATTGGTCATCTGCAACACCTGCCAGTATTGGCCGGTATAGTTGATGGCGGGGTCAATGGTGCCTGCTGCCGAAACGGCGGAAAGCACCATGGTGCCGCCGCGATGCTGGGCCATCAGCGCCGCCCGGTCCTCTGCATAGGAGAGGCCGGAAAGTGCGGTCTGGGCGAGAAGGCAGGTTGCGAGAAATGTGCCTGCCTTGCAGGACAAGGCTTTGGTCGATCTGGTCATGGAGTTCATTCCCTCTGGTTCTTATTGGGTTGTGTTCATTCTGGCGGCTCTTGTCGGGGCCGTTATCAGGGCGCTTTCTGGTCAAGGAAGGCGCTGACTTCCGCCATACAGGCATCGCGCTCTTCCACATGCGGCATGTGGCTGGACTGTTCGAAAATCCGCCAGCGCACATCGGGGATCTCGTCTGCGAAGGGCTGCACGCAGGCTTCGGTCGCCTCGTCGAACCGGCCGGAAATCAGCAGGGTCGGGACATTGATGGTCGAGAGCCGACCCTCAATTGTCCAGTCCTTCATGGTGCCGATAACGTGGAATTCATTGGGGCCGTTCATCGTGTGATAAACAGTCGGATCGGCGGCAATCGCATCAAAGGTGCGCTGCACTTCTGCTGGCATCGGCACGACGCGGCAGACATGGCGCTGGTTGAAGACATCGGTGGCCTTCATATAGTCTTCGCTATCAGTGGTTTCCGCCTGTTCGTGCGCCAGCAATGTCGCCTGCACGTCAGCAGGTAACGCTTCACGCAGCCGATTTGCTTCTGAGACCCAGGTGCGCAGCGAGGCGGGCGAATTGGCGATCACCAGAGCTTTCAGCCCTTCGGGCTGGTCCACGGCAAATTCAGCGCCGAGCATGCCGCCCCAGGATTGACCGAGCAGGCAATAGGCGCCGCGAATGCCCAGATGGTCGATCAGATTGTGCAGTTCGGCCTTGAAGAACGCAACGGTCCAGAAGTCGCCGCCCTTGTCGGGCAAATGGGTGGATTTGCCATTGCCGACCTGGTCGTAATGAATGACGGCGCGGCCCGTTGCGGCGATGTCCTTGAAACTGTCGACATAGTCATGGGTGCAGCCGGGACCGCCATGCGCCACGATCAACGGCGGCTTGCCGGAGGTGAGATCGCCGGTGACCCGGTACCAGGTCTGATACTCGCCGTAGGGGGCGAAACCTTCAATACTCGACACGCAAAAACTCCTTATGGACTGCAATTCTGTTTCAGTTGGATTTCGGGATGGGAAGCTCGCCGATATGCCGGTCATTGCGGCAGATGGCCTCCGCGGCATCCTCGATTGTCATGCCCCAGTCCATCGCCACCATGCGCAATCTGCGCCAGGCCTCAGCCTCGGTGCAGGCACCCTGCCGCAGCAATTCCAGCACGGCATGCACAACGACCGGCCTTTGACGGACCCGGTTTTCCAGACTGCGGATGTCATCTGCTTGGCTGCGGGCTGCCTGATAGGCATGGGCGGCGATCAAAAGGGCGCTATAGGCACCGGTAGAGCCGACCGGTTTTAGGAGATGGGCATTGGAGCCTTGCGACAGCGCCCATTCGATCCGCCCCGGGGTTTCCGAGCCGATCAGCGCGACCATCGGCATTGGCGCAAAGCCGGCTGGCCAGGGAAATTGACCGTCATGGCCCATGTCGGCGTCGAAAAACACGATATCAGCCCCGGCATGGCTCTCATCCAGCTGCGGCCAAGCAATTGTTACCCGGATATGCAGGAGTTCGAGCTGGCGTTGCAGCGCATCGACGGAAGGATGCGGACGGTGCAGGATGATCGCATGCCAATTGGCAAGCAGGGGACGATCTGGCCGCTTCATTTGATCACCTTCAGCGACGGTGAGGTCTGAGGTTTAGGGGCGGGCGGGGTGTCTTCCATTCGCTTTGGCTGGCTGCGCACCAGATAGGGATCAGCCTCGATGGGCGCCGTCGCACTCTGAAACAGCGTGAAGGAACCATCGTGGTCCGAAAGCGCGATATGCGGGCGAAGCGCGGCGTGCTGGGTGCGGGGGTCGATTTTCAATGGCCCAAGCGGGGTGCGAAACAGCCGGTTCGTGGCGGCATGGCGCACGGCCTCCGGCATGTCGCTGCCCACATCGGCAATGGCCTGTGCCAGGACCATGACAGCGGTATAGGCAGAAACGAAAGGTGTGGTCAGGCGGCGATCCTGCCCATGGCGCCGTGCGATTCCTGCCTTGAACTCCTGGTTTTCCTCGGTTTCCAATCCCTGAAAATAGACAGATGTGGTAATGTGGCCGATCCGGGCGGATGGCTCCAGACCGGCGAGATCCGTTTCGCAGAGATTGCAGGCGGTGACGGGACAGTGTTCTGGGCCGAAATCTGGATCTTCGCGCCGCAGGGCGTCATAGGCTGCCAGAAAGGCGGCTGCCGATTGGCCGACGAGATTGCTCAGGATGAAATCGGGCCGCTTTTGACGGATTTCGGCAATCAGGTGATCAACCTGGGTCGAGCCGAGCGGCATATACCGGTCGGCGACCACCTGGCCGCCGCTGGCCTCGGTCAGTTCCCGGGCGATCCGGCTGACTTCCCAGCCCCAGATATAATTGGACCCGACAATGAAAGGCTGCCGACCGAACCGTGGCAGGACATGCGCAAACAGCGGCAGAAGGTGCTGGTTGGGACAGGCACCCAGATAAAGCGCGCTGTCGCTTGCTTCATAGCCTTCATAGGGAAAGGCATACCAGAGCAGGGCTCCGGACCGTTCGACCACCGGCAGGACTTCCTTGCGGCTCCAGGATGTGATGGCGCCGATGATATGCTTGCAGCCATCGTCGCGGGTGGCCGCTTCCGCCATCAGTCCATAGCGCTCGGCATTACCACCGGGATCAGCCAGTTTCGCCTCGATTTGAACAGCAAATGCCGCATCGCTATTGATCTGCGCAATGGCCGCCATCGCCCCGTCGACGGCTTCCCGACCGAGTGCTGCATAGGGCCCGGTGGTCGAGAACAGGATCGAAATCGGAACGGTCATCCTTGTCATGCAGTCTCTCTGGTCATGCGATTTTCTCTGACAGTCAAAATCGCGCATAAAAAAAGCCCCGGCCCGTCCGTGAAGACGAGTGGCGGGGCGTGTTTGCCTTCGGCATCAAAGCCATGTGATCGGCGACAATGACGATAAATGGTGTCCTGTCGCCAGTTTGCCCCTAAATCCGTGTGGATTATCGGAAGCTCACTTGCAGGCTATGCCCAGGTTAAAATATAGTCAACAGGAATTTTCGCCCATTTAATAGGCTTTAATGGTTGCGCGCTTGTGTCTTCTGCAACGACCGCGCTTAACGGAGCGACAGGGCCAATATGGGAAAAACATCACCCCAGACGGGACTTGGAAGGCATGGAGAAATCTGGCAATTCTGCTGCGGCGGGGATGAACGGGCATGCAGATAAAAGCACTGATCTATTTCGATGAACTGGTGCGAACCCGCTCGATGCGGGCTGCTGCCGAGCGTCTGAATGTGCAGCCGACTGCCTTTGCCCGACAGATCGACCAGCTGGAGCATTACTTCGGGACGGTGCTGATCGAGCGATCGAGCCGGGGCATCCAGTTGACGGCGGCGGGCGAGCTGCTGGCGGCAAGAGCGGGCAAGACATTGCGGGAGCTGAACCATGTTCACCAGCTGATCGACGATCTCCAGGGCTTGAAGCGCGGCCATGTCACTATCCACGCAAACGGTGCGACGGTTGCCAATTTGCTGGCACCGGCTCTGGCCGATTTCAGCCTGGTCTATCCCAATATCCGGTTTTCGGTGACCATTTCCAGCGCTGGTCAGGCGATGGAGGCCTTATCGAGTGCCAAGGCGGACATGGCTGTTACCCTGTTTTCCGAGCCTGATCCGGGCATAAGGGTGCGAGCACGGGCGCAAATCATTTATGATGTCATCGCCGCCAGCCATCATCCGGCAGCGCACTTGGCGGAAATGACCATCACCGAGCTTGCCCGCTTTCCACTGGCGGTGCCGGATGGGTCCTTTGGTGCACGCCGCGCCTTCGATGCCTGGTTTTCCAAGGCCGGTCTGGAGCTTGATCCGGTCTTTGTGACGGGATCGCTGGAAATGCAGCGGGAACTGGTCTTGCGCGGTGCCGCCCTGACATTGCTACCAGCCCAGACGGTGGCGCGTGAACGCCGGTCTGGAGAACTGGTGGTAATCCCGATTGCCGGTGGGGCGGGTATCCGCACACCCATCGATCTTTGCGTCGCCGGTGACCGGCAATTGTCGTTTGCCGCTTCAAAGCTGGTGGATGCGGTTGAGCGGTTCATGCGCGAGCAGATGGGGAAATGAAGACATGCGTGTAGCGTTTTGCGCTCCACGCAGAACACAAAAAACCGCATTGTGTGGTTGCTTGCGAAATGACAGTATTTTCGGCAATGACGCCACCCGTGGTAAACACGGAAAAACGAGCGTTCACGAAGGGGAATTTGACGATGGTTCATGCACGCTTTTTCAAGCCGGGCACTTTGCGTCGCATCGCGTTGATGACGCTGGCGGCGACGACGGTCTGTTTTGTCGGCCCCGGCCTGGCGACGGCGGCCCAAAGGACGTTGACACTCGGCATGAATATCGAGCCGACCGGGCTTGATCCGACGGTGGCAGCCCCCGTGGCCATCGGCCAGGTGACCTGGCAGAATATTTTTGAAGGGCTGGTTGCCATCGACCGTGACGGCAAGATCGTGCCGCAGCTGGCGAAAAGCTGGGAGATCTCCCCCGACGGTCTCACCTACACATTCAAGCTCCAGGAGGGCGTGACGTTCCACGATGGTGAGGCGTTTGATTCCTCCGTGGCGAAATTCACGCTCGACCGGGCGCGTGGCCCGGACTCGACCAATGGCCAGAAACGGTTTTTCAGCGCCATCGACAGTATCGAGACGCCGGACAAGGCAACGCTGGTCTTGAAACTGAAGGAACCAGCGGGCTCGCTGCTCTACTGGCTGGGCTGGCCCGCCTCCGTGATGGTGGCCCCGAAAAGTGCTGCTGACGACAAGACCAATCCCATCGGCACAGGCCCGTTCAAATTCGTCAGCTGGACCAAGGGCGACCGGGTGGAGCTTGCCGCCAACCCTGATTACTGGAACAAGCAGGTGAAGCTTGGCCTCGACAAGGTGGTGTTCCGCTTCATTCCCGATGCTCAGGCCCAGGCGGCGGCGCTGAAATCCGGCGGCGTCGATGCCTTTCCAGAGTTCAGCGCGCCGGAACTGATGGACAGTTTCAAGGACGACGCCAAGCTTGCGACTGTGGTCGGCAATACCGAGTTGAAGGTCGTGGCGGGCATGAACAACACCCGCAAGCCATTCAACGACAAGCGTGTGCGCCAGGCGTTGATGATGGCAATTGATCGTTCGACGCTGGTGGAAGGCGCCTGGTCCGGCTACGGCACTGTGATCGGCAGCCATTATACGCCGAACGATCCGGGTTATATCGATACCACCAAGGTTCTGCCCTATAACCCGGAAAAGGCCAAGGCGCTTCTGGAGGAAGCGGGTTATCCGAATGGGTTCAGCTTCACCATCAAGACCCCGCAAATGACCTATGCGCCACGCAGCGCCGAAATCATGCAGGCCATGCTGGCCGAAATTGGCGTGACGATGACGATAGAGCCCACCGAGTTTCCGGGAAAATGGGTGTCGGACGTGTTCAAGGGGACGGATTACGACATGACCATCGTTGCTCACGCCGAGCCAATGGATATCGATATCTATGCCCGCGACCCCTATTATTTCAACTATAAGAACCCGGTCTTCAACGAGACGATCAAGAAAATCCAGGCCACATCCGATCCGGCGGCCCAGGCCACGCTCTACGGTCAGGCGCAGCAGATTCTTGCCGAAGATGTGCCAGCGCTCTATCTGTTCGTCATGCCGAAGCTTGGCGTGTGGAACAAGAAAATCAAGGGCTTGTGGGAAAACGAACCGATCCCCGCCAATGTTTTGTCACAGGTGTATTGGGAGGATTGATCCTGATCGGCGATGACCTGAAACGGCCATCGCCTCCCGATGCAAGAGCACGTGAGATTGACTGTTTCGTCCTAGCACGGAGCGGGCCCGAAAAATCCGTGCGGAAGGAAAACCAGAGATGCTTGCCCTTATTCTCAGGCGGCTGGGCGGCCTTGTCCTGACACTGGCTGCCGTGTCCATCCTGATCTTTATCTTGATGGATGTGTTACCTGGCGACCCCGCCGCCGTCATGTTAGGCACCTCGGCAAGCCCCGATACGCTGGCGGCGCTGCGCCATGAACTTGGCCTCGATCAACCGCTGGCGATCCGCTATCTGCACTGGTTGGCAGGTGCCGTGACGGGGGATTTGGGTCAGTCCTATACCTACGGCGTGCCGGTGGCTGGCCTGATCGGCGAGCGCCTCACCGTTACGCTGCCTTTGGCGGTGATGGCGATCCTTTTGTCCATGGCAATCGCCATCCCGATGGGTGTGGCCTCGGCCTCCCGACGCAATAGCGGCTTTGATTATACGGCTGGCTTTCTGTCGCAACTGTTCATCGCCGTTCCGGGTTTCTGGGTTGGTCTGCTGCTGGTGCTCGGCTTCTCCATAGGGCTTGGCTGGATGCCGGCTGGTGGCTTTGCCGGGTGGCAGGCAGGGGTCGGCCCGGCGCTGCTGTCGCTAACCCTGCCGGCCATAGCACTGGCGCTGCCGCAGGCAGGCGTATTGACCCGCGTGACCCGCTCGGCGGTGCTTGAGGTGATGAACGAGGATTTCGTCCGCACCGCCCGCGCCAAGGGCCTGACACGACGGGCGGCTTTGTGGCGTCATGCGGTGCCGAATGCGCTGGTGCCTGTCATGACCATTCTTGGCCTGCAATTCACCTTCCTGATCGCCGGGGCCATCCTGATTGAAAATGTCTTCAACCTGCCGGGTCTGGGGCGGCTTGCCTATCAGGCGCTGAACCAGCGCGACATTATCGTCATGCAGGATGTTGTGCTGTTCTTTGCGGGCCTGGTCATCATCATGAATTTCCTTGTCGATCTCTCTTATCTCGTACTGGACCCAAGATTGCGGGGCAGGGGCAAATGACCACAACCGTGACAACCTCAAAACCGTCTAGCGGAAGGGTGACCCGTCTTTTTCTTCGCCCGACATTGCTGATCGGCGGGCTGATTATAATCCTGCTGGTGGCGATCGCACTGCTGTCGCTGGTCTGGACACCGTTGCCGCCAACCCGGATGCAAATCATCTACAAGCTGAAACCGCCGCTGGTGCATGGCCTATTGGGAACCGACCAGCTGGGCCGCGACCTGACCTCGATGCTGATGGTCGGCGCCTGGAATTCCCTGACGACAGCCATGGCGGCTGTGGTGCTTGGCGCAGGCGTCGGCACGCTGTTCGGCGTCACGGTTGCGGCGCGGCGCGGCATGGTCGAGGCGCTGACCATGCGGATCAACGATGTCATTTTCGCCATTCCGCCGATCCTGTCGGCTATGATGCTCGGCGCGCTGCTCGGCACTGGGCGGTTTACCGCCATTATCGCCATCGCCGTGTTCATGGTGCCGGTTTTTGCCCGCGTTACCGCCAGTGCGGCCCTCCAGGTCTGGTCGCGGGATTATGTGCTGGCGGCGCGCGCCGCAGGTAAGGGTCAGGTGCTGATCACCATCGAACATGTCCTGCCCAATATTGCCAGCCAGATCATCGTACAGGTCGCCATCCAGCTTGGCCTGGCCATTCTGACCGAGGCGGGCTTGAGCTTTCTTGGTCTCGGCATGCCGCCACCGGCGCCGACCTGGGGGCGGATGCTGGCCGATTCCCAGACCTATCTGGCTGCCGCGCCCTGGCTTGCTATCCTGCCGGGCCTTGCCATCGCGCTCACCGTGCTCGGCTTCAACATGCTGGGCGATGGGCTGCGCGATCTTCTCGACCCGCGTGAAAAGGGGCGTTCATGAGCGAACAACCATTGCTCTCCATTCGAGACCTGTCCATTGCGGTTGATCTCCCCGATGGCCGTTCCATGCCCATTATCGATGACCTGAGTTTTGATCTGCGAGCTGGCGAAACGCTTGGCATTGTCGGTGAAAGCGGATCGGGAAAATCACTGGCATCGCTCGCGGTTATTGGCCTCTTGCCACGCGTTGCGCGCCCGGCTGGCCAGATCCTGCTTGACGGAGAGGACCTGTTGAGCGCCAGCGAAGATCGGCTGTGCAAGGTCCGTGGCAACCGGATTGGCATGATCTTCCAGGAGCCGCTGACGGCACTCAATCCGGCGATGACCATTGGCGACCAGATCGCCGAAGGCCTGGTCTGGCATCGTGGCCTCAGCTGGCGGCAGGCGCGCCGCGAGGCGGTGGTGCTTCTCGATCAGGTCCGCATTCCCGACGCAAAGCGCCGGGCCGGGACCTATCCGCATGAAATGTCGGGCGGCCAGCGCCAGCGCGTCGGCATCGCCATTGCACTGGCACTGAAACCGGCGCTGATGATCGCCGATGAGCCGACCACGGCGCTTGATGTGACGGTCCAGGCCGAAGTGCTGGATATTCTCGATGATCTGGTGCGCGAATACCGGATGGCGTTGATCCTCGTCAGCCATGATCTCGGCGTCATCGCCCGCATGTGCGACCGAACCCTGGTTCTCTATGCCGGAAGACGGATGGAGGAAGGTCCAACCCGCGATGTTCTGACCGCCCCGCTCAATCCTTATACGCGGGGCCTGCTCTCCGCTGTGCCTAAGCGGGTGCCTGGAAAGGATGGCGAGCAAGGCAGGCTTGTCACCATTCCCGGCACGGTTCCGGGGTTTGCGCAGCTGCCTGAAGGCTGCTGCTTTTCCGACCGCTGCCCTGATGTGATGACGGAATGTCGTCTCACTGCGCCGGGTTGGTCGAGGCAGGGCGAGGATCGCCGTGTGCGCTGTCTGCGCGCTGAGCAAGGGGAGATCCGCGGATGACCGGAACCAGCCTTCTCGATATCCGCATGCTTGCCCGCGACTATACCAGCCGTCCGCTGTTCGGGAAGCCGCATACCAGCCGGGCGCTGGATGAGGTGTCGCTGACGGTTGGGCGCGGCGAGATCTATGGCATTGTCGGTGAAAGCGGTTGTGGAAAATCCACCCTTGCCCGGCTGGTGATGGCGCTCGACCGTCCAACGTCGGGCCATGTCCTGTTTGACGGCGACGATCTGTTTTCACTGTCGCCAGAAGCGCTGAAGCGCAAGCGGCAAGCTTTCCAGATGGTGTTTCAGGACCCGTTCGGCTCTCTCGATCCGCGCCAGACCATCGGGCGGATTATCGCTGAACCCTTGCATGTGCTGTCGCCAAGGCCGGGTAAGGCAGCAATCGGCGAGAAAGTTGCCGCGATGCTGGAAAGCGTCGGCTTGCAGGCAGGTCATGTGCAGCGCTATCCGCATGAGTTTTCCGGCGGCCAGCGTCAGCGGATCGCCATTGCCCGCGCCCTGATCACCGAACCGAAACTTGTCGTGGCCGATGAGGCGGTCTCGGCGCTCGATCTCTCGGTGCAGGGGCAGGTCCTCAACTTGTTGATGGATCTGCGCCGCACACGCGGGGTCAGCTTTCTGTTCATCACCCATAATCTGGCGGTGGTTGATTGTATCGCTGATCGGGTCGGGGTGATGTATCGCGGCAAGCTGGTGGAGCAGGGACCGGCCCATGCGGTCTTCGAGCAGCCCCTGCACCCCTATACGAAAATTCTGGCCGATGCCGAGCCAAGCGTTCACCGTTTCGGCAAGCCGCAAAAGCCTGCCCCTCTGCCTGATATCAGCGGCAATCCCGATATTGGCTGCGCGTTCCGCGCTCGCTGTCCACTGGCGCAGACACGCTGCACCATGGAACAGCCAGCGCTGCGCGAGATCATGCCTGGACGCGAGGCGGCCTGCCACCGCGCCGAGGTGATGGCCGGGACTGACACCTTCATCCGATAAAAGACCAAAGATATAGAAAGCCAGGAATGACCGATCTTGTTGATTTGACCATCCGGGAGCTGATTGCCGGTTTCAGCGCCAAGACCCTGTCGCCGGAAGACTATTGGAACGCCGTTGAGGCTCGGATCGACGCTTTCGAGCCCTCGGTTCAGGCGCTTTACCTCTATGACCCTGAAAGTGCCGGCACCCAGGCCCGCGCCTCGACGGATCGTTGGCAGCGCGGCGCGGCCCTCGGCCCGCTCGACGGCATTCCCGTCTCGCTGAAGGAGTTAATCGCCACGAAAGGCCAGCCGGTGCCGCTTGGCACTGCCGCCGTTGATCTCGTGCCTGCTGCGGCAGACGCGCCGATTGCGGCACGGATGCGCGAAGACGGTGCGGTGATTTTCGCCAAGACCACCTGCCCGGATTATGGAATGTTGTCTTCGGGCCTGTCGAGTTTTCATCCGCTCAGCTGCAATCCCTGGGATTTGAGCCAAAACCCCGGCGGCTCCAGTGCCGGTGCGGCAGCGGCAGGGGCTGCCGGGTTCGGCCCGCTGCATATCGGCACCGATATTGGCGGCTCTGTGCGCCTGCCAGCCGGATGGACCGGGCTGTTCGGCTTTAAGCCCAGCCATGGCCGCATCCCTGTTGATCCGTATTATGTCGGGCGTTGCGCCGGGCCGATGACCCGTTGCGTTGATGATGCCGCCTATTCGATGATGACACTGGCGCGCCCGGATTGGCGTGACGGGACCAGTCTTCCCCCAGAAGAAATCAACTGGCTGGACGAGGCTATCGATATCAGCGGCATGAAAATCGGCCTCATGCTGGATGCCGGCTGCGGTCTTGCAGCCGAGGGGGAGGTGCGCGAGGCAATTATTGCCGCCGCCAAGCGGTTCGAGGCGGCAGGGGCCGAGGTTTTCGAGGTTGGCCCGGTGATGAACCGCGCCATGCTGGATGGGCTGGATGTGTTCTGGCGAGCAAAATTCTGGGGTGATATTGCCGCCCTCAGCACGGAAAAGCGCCAGATGATCCTGCCTTATATCTATGAATGGGCCGAGGGCGGTGCCAATGTCAGTGGCGTCGATGCGGTCAAGGGCTTTGGCCAAACCATCGAGATGCGTAAGACCTGCGGCGCCCTGTTTACCCGCGTCGATGCGGTTCTGTCGCCGGTCAATCCTGTCGTTTCCTACCCGGCGGAATGGGCCTCGCCGACCAATGATCCGCAGAAGCCTTTCGAGCATATTGCCTTCACGGTGCCGTGGAACATGTCGGAACAGCCTGCGGCATCGATCAATTGCGGCTTTTCAAGCAGCGGCATGCCGATTGGCTTGCAGATCGTCGGTCCACGGTTTGCTGATCTGACCGTGCTGAAACTGTCGAAACTGTTTGAAAGCTGGACCGGGCGGATCAGCACTTGGCCGCAGCCGCCACGGTCTTGAGGGGCTTATTGAGGCTCAAAGGCTGGCGATATAGGCCCGCCAGCCGCCGAGATGGGTAATGTCCTCAGCGCCTTCGACCGCCGAAGGCTCTACCAAGAAGCCCTTGGCGCTCGATCCGTCATCCAGGAAAACCGTGCCGATACACATCGGCGAGGGAATCATGTTGACGAACTGGCCGAAGCCAGCGGGCGTCAACTGCCAGATTTCCACGGCAATCGCGGCACCTTGCTCGACCCGGACCAGGCCAGGCTTGGGCGGTGTCTGGTTGGGTAGGGCAAACAGCTTGTAGCTGGCCGATGTTGTACCTGCCCGCAGGAACCTGGCGTTGAGGCTGGTCAGTTGGTGATTGAGCGGCATGTCGGACAGATGCGCGCCGACGACGATGACAGGGATCAGGCCCTCCGCCTTTTCCACTGGCCTTTCAGGTGCTTGCGGCAGCGGCCATCCGGTGGCACCAATGGTGGTGCCAAGGCGGCTGTGCAAGGCTGAACCCAGTGCTGCGGTCAGGCCATCGGCACCGGAGGGTGCCAGCAACGTGACGCTTGAAGGCAGGCCATCGCCACGCTTGCCTGTTGGCACGGCAATGCCGCACATGTCCAGAAGATTGACGAAATTGGTATAGGTGCCGAGGCGTGAATTGGCCTTGATCGGCTCTTCTTGCAGATCGGCCAGTGTGTAATGGGTTGGGGCTGTCGGCACGCAGATCACATCGACGGAGGAGATCACCGGCACCAACTGCTGCTTCAGCGCTTGCAGGCGGTACATGCCGGAAAACGCATCGGCGGCAGTCAGGGTTTTCGCCGCGCTGTAGATCGTGTGCGTCACCGGATGGAAGCTTTCGGGCTTCGCATCGAAAAAGTCTTTGACCGCCGCATAGCGCTCGGCCACCCAGGCGCCTTCATAGAGCAGGTTTGCGACCTCGTAAAAGCCGGAAAACGGCAGGTCCACGAGCGTGTGGCCCATGGCCGAAAGCTCCGCCAGCGCTTTTTCGAAACTTGCTTCCATAAGGCTGTCGCCGAAGAATTCGCGGTCGGCCTTGGCGGGAACGCCAATGCGCAGGACTGGCGCGGACGCCAACGCATGGCCCACCGGCATGGGGCGGGAATAGGCGTCCGTTACGTCGAGTTTTGCAGCGACGGTGAAGACCTTGTGGGCATCTTCCACCGTCAGTGCGAAGATCGATACGCAATCGAGGGTGCGGCAGGCGGGGATGACGCCGGTGGCCGACAGCGCCCCGACCGAGGGCTTTAGCCCGACAATATTGTTCAACCCGGCTGGAATGCGGCCAGAGCCTGCCGTATCGGTGCCGAGCGCGAAGCTGACAATGCCCTGCGCCGTCGCCACAGCCGAACCGGAACTGGAGCCGCCGGGGACCAGTTTGGGATCGATTGCGTTGCGGGGAATGGCATGGGGCGTGCGTACGCCGACCAGGCCAGTGGCGAACTGGTCCAGATTGGTCTTGCCGATCACCAAGGCACCGGCTTCTTTCAACAGGCGCACCACAGTTGAATCGGTTTCGGGCGTATAGGCATAGTCCGGGCAGGCGGCGGTGGTTGGCAGGCCCGCGACATCGATATTGTCCTTGACGGCAAAAGGAATGCCCCAGAGCGGCTTTGTCTCCGGTGAAAAAGCGCCGAGCGCCTGCGCTTGCTCCAGCAAGACCGCCTTGTCGGCAAGCTTAAGGAAAATGCCGGGATCGTTGATGGCGGCGATGCGGGAAAATACCTCTTCGATCATCTCCTGTGGTGTCCAGCCAGAGGCATAGGCGGCGTGAAGCGATGCAATATCAAAAGCTTGAGAAAATGCCATGGATCAATTTTCCAATAGTGTTACGGGGCGATCCCATTGGATCAGGACGGTGCAGCCATCAATGCTCCACACAGAATGTTCGGTGCCTGCCGCATTGACGATATAGGAGCCGGTGCCGTAGGTGCCTGTCTCGTCCGACTGGCTGCCTTCCAACACCAGAATGGTTTCCAGCCCCTCGTGGCGGTGGCGAGGAACCGAGGCTCCGGCCTGATAGGCGAGAAGCGCGACGCCGGGCTGGTCACCCTCAAAGTGGCGGATCCAGTGAATGGTCACACCCTTGCGGAACGGCTCATAGGGCAGGCTTTTCCAGCCACCTAAAAGCATATGGTCACGGGTCGTTTCAGCCATGGGCAAGCGCCTCCAGAAAGGGGTCGAGATGGGCGGTCCAGCCGACAATGCCGCCTTGGGCGCGGATCATCTCCAGGGTTGATTGTTTGAAGGCCGGGAAATAGCTGGCGGTGGCTTCTTCAATCAGCAGGCAGTCATAGCCCCGGTCATTGGCTTCGCGCATCGTGGTCTGCACGCAGACCTCGGTGGTGACACCGGCAAAGATCAACTGGGTAATGCCGCGCGCTGTAAGCTCTTCACCGAGAGTGGTAGCATAGAACGCACCCTTGCCGGGCTTTTCGATCACCAACTCGCCGTCAACAGGCGCTAGCTCCGGCAGAATGCCGGTGCCGTATTCCCCTGAAATCAGGATGCGGCCCATCGGTCCGGGATCACCGATCCGCAGGGTAGGATTGCCGCGATTGCGCTTGGCATCCGGCAGGTCGGAGAGATCGGGCCTGTGGCATTCCATCGTGTGGATCACGGTAAGACCGTGGGCGCGGGCCGCCTCCAGCAAGCGTTTCACATCCGGCACGATGGCGCTGACGAGGCTGACATCATTGCCAAGTGTTTCGCCAAAGCCGCCCGGCTCGGTGAAATCGCGCTGCATGTCGATGATGACAATCGCCGCCTGGTCCAGCTTCAATGGGAAGGCGAAGGGTTGGGCCTTGATATCCACCATCATGCATGTCCTGCCATATGGGCGCCGATCACGGCAATGTCGGCGCCGCGCGCCGGGGTCTCATAAACCAGCCTGCCATCCGACATCACGACAATGCGGTCGGACATTTCCATCAACTCGTCCAGATCCTCGGAAAACAGCAGCACGGCGCTGCCATTGTTGCGCGCTTTCATGATCCGGGCGCGGATTTCGGCGACGGCGGAGAAATCCAGACCAAAGCATGGATTGGAGACAACCAGCAGATCGACATCGCCGGTCAGCTCCCGCGCCAGCACAGCGCGCTGCACATTGCCGCCGGACAGCGAGGCAATCGGCGAGGCGGGCGAGGCCGTCTTGATCTTGAAATCGGCAATCAACCGCCCGGCTGTCTCGCGCATCGCCTTGGCATTCAGCCAGAACCGGGTCTTTCCCTCGGCATCCACATCGAAATCGCGAAAATTCAGGTTCTCAGCCACCGACATTCTCGGCGCGCAGGCATTCAGCAGCGGTTCTTCCGGGATGAAGCGGACATTGGCGGCCCGCGTTTCCTGACGGGTGGCCGTATAAGGCCGGTCCTTGACGGTGATATCGCCCGCCTCGGCAGGCCGTTGCCCAGCCAGCACTTCGGCCAGTTCCTTTTGACCATTGCCGGAAATGCCGGCAATCCCGACGATTTCGCCAGCTCGGACTTTGAGATCATCGACCTCGATGCTCTTCAAGCCACTGCGATCACGGGTTTTCATACCCCGGATCGACAGGATGGAAGGGCTTTCTTCCACGACCGGCAAACGGCTGTCCAGCTCGGCCAGTTTGACATCGCCGATCATCATTGCCGCCATGTCCTGCGTTGTCAGGTCTGCTGTGCGGCCCGAGCCAACCAGCTTGCCACGCCGCAGCACTGACACCGAATCGGCGAATTTTTGCACCTCGTGGAATTTGTGGGAAATCATCAGCACGGTCAGCGCCCCACGCTCGGTCATGCCCCGCACCAGGCCCAGCATGTCATCCGCCTCGGCGGGGGTCAGCACCGATGTCGGCTCGTCAAGGATCAGGAACCGGCGTCCGAGATAGAGTTGCTTGATAATTTCCAGCTTCTGCTTTTCACCCGCCGACAATTCCCGCACCGGGCGCTCCAGCGGAATCTGGAAGGGCATGGTTGCCATGAAATCGTTGAGCGCCTGACGCTCTCGCCGCCAGTTGATCATTGCAGGCACGGCATTACGGCTGATGACCAGATTTTCCGCTCCGGTCAGCGACGGCACCAGCGTGAAATGCTGGTAGACCATGCCAAGCCCTAGCGCTGCCGCATCGCGGGGCGAGGCGATTTCCACTTCCCGGTCTTCGACCAGCAATTGGCCTGAGGTCTGGCGGTAAAAGCCCATGATGCATTTGACCAGAGTCGATTTTCCTGCACCGTTTTCGCCCAGCAAGGCGTGGAATGAACCGGCCTGAACCTTGATGGAGACGGCATCGAGGGCGGTGAAGCTGCCGAACCGCATGGTCATGGCGGCGGTTTCAATGCCTATGGCACTTTCGTGCGGCTTCATATCACGTCCTCCCGCTCGACAATAATTGCCACCGGCCCACCGCCGGGCGGTCCCTGATGTTCGGCTCCACCAGACACATACAGGTCCGTTTCGCCGAACACGCCCGCCAACACGCCGCCGACAAAGGCGCGGGCATGGCGGGTGCCGGAAATGTCGCTATCCTCGAGCATGGTGTGGCGCTTGCCCCGCACGGTGCCGCGCGGATCTGGTTCGGCCTTGGCCAGCACGGCGCTCAGTTTTCCAAGCGGCATGTCGGACCAGGCGGCCCGCACGCTCGGCGCATCCATGGCGTCGAACATCACCGTATGCGTCATGGCAAATGGCCCGCTCCAATGATCGCTCATGCCGAGAACGATGATTTCGTGATCGGTCAGTTCAACACCAGCCGAGGTGGAGGCGCGGGCGGAATAGAGGTCCAGCGTGCGGCAGATGTCGGTGTCCTTGATGTCGTCCATGTCAAGCTCGCCCAGCGCCACAGCCACACCTAGCGCCGAGGCGCCACGTGAATAACCCATGGATTTCAGCGTCTCGGCAATAACCGTGCGTTTGCCACGCGCCTGGGCTTCCGCTACGCGCGCCGAGGTTAGCAGCGGGCATTTGATCTGAACGAAATGCACATCCGCCGGATCGTCGATCCCGGCATCGGCCATGGCAGTGCGTACGCCCTGGGCGACCAGATCCACCTGTTCCTTGCGGCCCAGATGTTCCGGCAGAAGCGAGGCGGTGCGGGCAACGCCGATGGCGAGCGAGCGGTTGGGCGCTGCCTCCACCCGTTCGCGGGTGAAAATCGTCCAATGCGGCGAGAGCGCCCCTTCCGTGCCGCCGGACATGACGATGGAAACGCCTGTCACGCCGTGGCGGGCAAACAGCTGTTCAAATGTGGCTGTGGCAAAGCCACGGGTGAAATCGTTGACGCAGCCATTGCCCTCGGTCTTGCCCAGCACCGCGACGATACTGTGCGGATCGAGGCCACCAGCAATCAGCGCTTCAACACCGGATATGTCATCCGGGGCAGCGGCGGCAACGCGGTAAACCGAGGCGCGGAAACATGTGGTCACGGCAGTGCCTCGATCAGGTCTTTCGAATTGGAGACTGCGCCGAACACGCCGCCCTGCATCGTCACCATCTTGATGGCGGCGAGGTGATTGCCGTAGTCAGTCGCGCCGCAGCAATCTTCCAGCAACAGGCATTCAAAGCCGCGGTCATTGGCCTCGCGCATCGTGGTGTGCACACAGACATCGGTGGTGATGCCGGTCAGGATGATATTCTGGATACGCTTCTGATTGAGGATCAGTTCGAGATCGGTGGCGCAGAAAGAGCCTTTGCCGGGCTTGTCGATAATGGTTTCACCGTCCAGCGGAGCCAGTTCCTCGATAATGTTCCAGCCCGGCTCGCCGCGCACCAGAATGCGACCGCAGGGGCCGGGATCGCCGATCCCGGACTTGATGCGTTGCGAGCGCCAGCGTTTGTTGGCGGGCAGGTCGGCGAGGTCAGGGCGATGGCCTTCGCGGGTATGGATGATGTGGTAGCCCTTGGCCCGCATCGCTGCCAGCACCGCCTTGATCGGCTCGATCGGCGCGCGCACCAGCGACAGATCATAGCCCATATGATCGACATAACCGCCGGGGCCGCAGAAATCGGTCTGCATGTCGATGATGATGAGTGCGGTATTATCCGGACGCCAATCGCCGTTATAGGGCCAGGGATAGGGATCGGCGGCAAGCGTGTGAAGTTTTGTCTCTGTGGACATATCGATGATGGCTCCTATTCGGCGGCGGATTTGGCAGGCTTGCCGTAGAGGCGAGTGGGTTTTTCAAAGCCGCAGGCTGTGCCGTCGGTGATCTTCACCTCGTCTTCCCAGGGCAGGCGATAGCGGCCTGCTGCCAGGTCTTGCATGTAAGTGTAGGGCGCATCCTGCGCGCCGCCAGCGACTGCGACATAGCCGCGATGGCCCAACTGGTAGATGTTGTTTTCCACGCCCCAGCCCAGCCGCGCCTCGCGCACCAGATCGGGCCGGACTTCGGCGGTGATGATCTCGTTGACGCGGCCTGATGTGCCATGGGCGATGATCGAGCCGTCGAAATTGCAGATCATCCCTTCGCCCATGCTGTCGAATGTGCCGTCCGACCCGCACATGCAGACATTGGCAGTCACCATTAGATTGCAGAAGGCGTTGGACTGGTTGGTGAAGCGCCAGGATTCGCGGATCGGTGCGGTATAGCCCGCCGTGCGGATCATGATTTCTGCGCCCTTATAGGCGCATTCCCTCGCCATTTCCGGGAACATGCCGTCGTGGCAGATAATCAGCGCCAGCTTTGCGCCCTTCGGCCCGTCGATGACGGGAATGCCGAGATCGCCCGGCTCCCATGGCTCGACTGGCACCCACGGATGCATCTTGCGGTAATAGAGCTTCAGCGCGCCGGTATCGTCGATGATGATGCCGGAATTATAGGGCATGCCACCGGGATTGTATTCCATGATCGAGAAACAGCCCCAGATGCGGTTCTGTTTGCAGGCAGCCTTGAAGGCGGCTACTTCAGGGCCATCCATCCGGCACATGATCTCGGGGTTGATGTCCATCGACAGGCCGTGCAGGGCATATTCGGGAAACACCACCAGATCCATGCCTGTCTGGTTGCGCCGGGCTTTGCCGACCAGATCGACGATCACCTGGGTCTGGCGGGCCAGATCTTCCGGCGTCACGGTGACGGGAAGTTGTAGCTGCACGAGGCCAATGCCGACGCCGTGTTCCGATTTGTTCAATCCGCCCAATCCGTTCATGGGAACCTCCTGTGCTTTATTTCGTCAAGGAAAGCGCCGCCGGTGCGCCGGACAGCGCCCGTGTCGGTGACGATGTGATGATGAGAATGATCAGGGTCAGCACATAGGGTGCGGCGTAAAACAGATAATAGCCCTCGCTAACGCCGACCGATTGCAACGCCGGGCCGAGCGCACCAGCCCCGCCAAACAGCAGGGACGCCAGCACGCAACCGAGTGGGTTCCAGCGGGCGAAAATCACCAGCGCCACCGCCATCAGGCCTTGGCCGGACGAAATCCGCTCGTTCCACGAACCGGGATAAAACAGCGACAGATAGGCGCCGCCCACCGCTGCCAACGCCCCGCCTGCCATGGTTGCCAGCAGGCGCACGGTGTCGGGGTTGATGCCCATGGCACGCGCCGCATCCGAACTGTCGCCTACCACCCGCAGGATCAGGCCGATCCGGGTATTCTTCAGCGCCCACCAGAGTACCAGTGCCAGCACAAGACCGATGATAAACAGGATGTTGACGGTCAATGCCGCCTGGATTTGCGGCAGATGCGACCAGAAGCCGAGCGAAATCACCGGCAGTTTCGGGGCGACCGGCTGGATGAACGGCTTGCCGAAGAAGAAGGCGAGGCCCAGCCCGAACTGCATCATCGCAATGCCGATGGCGATGTCGTTGACCTTTGGAAACTTGCAGATAAAGCCATGCAGCAGGCCAAACAGCGATCCGGCCACCATGGCAGCCGCCACGCCAGCCCAGGGCGAACCGGTTATGACAGCCACGGCATAGGCGGCCATGGCACCGAACACCAATGTGCCTTCAAGACCGAGATTGATGCGGCCCGACCGTTCCGTCAGGGTTTCGCCAAGGCTGACGAAGATGAAGGGGGTGGAGACACGGATGGCACCAGCCAATATCGCCAGCGGCACGCCCCAGAGGCCAAGTGCGCTATCGTCCATCATTGGGCTCCTTTCGCGGCGTCCGGCTGTTTCCAAAGCTCGGGATTAAAGATGCGGAACCGGCCATACAGCGTTTCGCAAAACAGGATGACCACGAACAGCGTGCCTTGAAGCACAAGCACGGTGGCATCCGGCAGGCCCATGCGGCGCTGGATCAAGCCGCCGGACGCGGTGATGCCGCCGAGGAAGATCGCGACGGGAATGATCGCCAGCGGATTTTGCCGGGCGAGGAAAGCGACGAGAATGCCGGTATAGCCATAGCCCGCCACCAGCGCGCCATTGGCGCTGCCCTGAACAGCGGCCACCTCGATCATCCCGGCAAGACCGGCAAAACCGCCGGCCAGCGCGGTGAAGCCGACGATCAACCTGCCAACTGGCAAGCCCTGGATCTGGGCGGCGCGCATATTGCCGCCAGCGATCCGGGCCGCAAAACCGATGCTGGTCCATTCGATAACGATATAGGAGAGAATACAGGCGATGACGCCGACCGCCAGCCCCCAATGCACGTCCATGCCGGGGATCTTGCCGATCATGTCGGCGGCGGGCAGGGGCAGGGTCGAGGGCTTGTTAAGGCTGGCCGGATCGCGCAGCGGACCTTCGATCAGGTGGTTCATCAGCGCGATGGCGATATAGGCCAGCAGCAGCGAGGAGATGGTTTCATTGACGCCGCGATAATGTTTCAACGCCCCGGCAAAGCCGATCCACACACCGCCCGCCAGCATGGCGCAAAGCCCCATGACAAGCCAAAGAGCAGGGGGACTAAAGCCCGGCGCGAGTGGTACGGCAATGGCCGCCGCCGCCAGGCCGCCCAGCACCAGCGCGCCCTCCGCGCCAATGATTGTCAGGCCGAGCCGGGCGGGAAGCGCCACGCAGAGTGCGGTCAGCAGCAGCGGGGCTGCCCGGCTAAGGGCATTTTGCAGAGAAAACCACGAGCCGAAGCCGCCCGCAAACATCAGCTGAAACAGTTGCAGTGGCGATTTGCCGATGGCGGTGATGAACAGGCTGAACAGGCAAAGCCCGATCAGCACGGCCAGCAGCGTGATGGCCACCGGCTCGGCGCGGCGGGCCAGCCATTCCACCACCGGACGCAGCGCGTGGCGCCCCGCAGACTTGGGTTGCAAGCCATGCGGCAGGTGTGTCCGGCTCTCAGGTGTCGTGGTCATGGCCCGCGCCTCCATTGGTTCAGCCCATCGACCCCATGACGCCTTCGACGAGGTAGTTCATGCTTTCCAGCTCGATGGCGTCTTCGGCATAGTCCTTGCCCGAGGGGATGACGGTATTGCCCTTGTTGTCCTTCTGGCCGCCCTTGAAGACGGAGAAGCCGCCTGCCTTCATGGTGGCAAGCGTGGCTTCAAACTTGGTGCGGGCCTCAGCGGAGACGCCGGGACCCAGCGGGCTCATCTTGACGAAGCCGTCCTTCAACCCGCCGCGCACGAAATTGCCGAGCTTTTCGCCTGCCTGAGCCTTCTTGACGAAATCGGTATAGACATTGCCCCAGGCCCATTCTGCGCCCGTCAGGTATTTTTCAGGGGCAAGCGGGCTCTGGTTGGCGTGATAGCCGCAGACGAAAGCGCCGCGACCAGCCGCGGTCTGCACCACGACCTTCGGGCTATCGACATGGCAGGTGATGACATCGACGCCCTGATCGACCAGCGCATTGGTGGCTTCGGCCTCCTTGACGGCCAGCGACCACTCGCCTGTGAAAATCACCTGGCAGGTGATGGACGGATCGACGGAGCGGGCACCGAGCAGGAAGGCATTGATATTCTGCACCACCTGCGGAATGGGTTTGGCGGCGACGAAGCCGATCTTCTTCGACTTGGTGGCATAGGCGGCGGCAATGCCGTTCAGATATTGGCCCTGGAAGATGTAGCCGAAATAGGAGCCGGTATTGTCCGGGTTCTTGCCCTTCTGCCAGAGGCCGCCGCAATGGCGAAACTGCACGTCAGGATATTTCTGCGCGACCGCCAGCATATGGGGGTCGAAATAGCCGAAAGAGGTCGGAAACAGCAGGCTGGCACCATCCAGATTGATCATCGATTCCATGGTCTTCTGGACATCGACGGTTTCAGGTACGTTTTCTTCCTCGACCACTGTCACGCCGGACAAGGCCTTGACCACGGCAGCACCCTCGGCATGGGCCTGGTTATAGCCATAATCATCCTTCGGCCCGACATAGATGAAGCCGACGGTGAGATCGGCAGCCTGCGCTGAACGCAGCATGCCGGGGGCGGCAATGGCGGCAGCGGCACCCAGGGCGGAGGTTTGCAGGAAATGACGGCGGGTAAAGGAAGGCGATCTGGTCATCGATAGGTTCCCCTGTTTGATCCGGCTCTCGTCCGGTGCGGATGATTTGAGAAAGTGTATGCAATCACCATGCCAGATCTGAAGGCTATGCTCGAAAGGAGCTTCCTGGCGGTCTCTGGTTGCTGCCCGTGCATCTGTATGCACTTTTAAAATTCAGATGAATATTTTTTGAGCGCGACTATTAAATTTGCTAAATCCTTCAGGGAAAAGTTCCTGATCTCGCACGAAAGTTGTGTATTTTTGTGAAAATCGTGCTTTGATATCAGTAGGGCAGTGGGTTAACCTGCCAAAACAAGTGATTTTTAAAACTGCATACAGACGATAATAAGACTGGGAAATCTCAATGAATCAGCCGAGGGTGCGCGAACTTGTTCGTGCCGGCAACACGGTCGAACAGCTGGTGCGCGCCATTGCCGACCTGATTATCGTCGGTGATTTGCAGCCGGATGATAAACTGGATGAAGGATCGCTTGCCGCCCGCTTTGAGGTGTCACGCACGCCGGTGCGCGAGGCGCTTCGACAATTGTGCGCCATGGGTCTGGTGGAGCGCAAGCCGAACAAGAGCGCTGTTGTCACCAACGTCACCGGCGGGTTTCTGACCTCGAT
Source organism: Gillisella vitis (assembly GCF_021559775.1). Classification (GTDB taxonomy): domain Bacteria; phylum Pseudomonadota; class Alphaproteobacteria; order Rhizobiales; family Rhizobiaceae; genus Allorhizobium; species Allorhizobium ampelinum. Next base: position 684,450 of record NZ_CP056048.1, read on the forward strand.
GTTCGAGGCGATGGCGGAGCTTGAAGGGATGTGCGCCAGACTTGCAGCAGAGCGCATGACGCTGGAGGAGCGCCGGTTGCTGGAGCGGATGCACCGCGATTCAATCCGCATCGTCCAGGCGGGGCAGACGGAGGACTATTCCGCCTATAATATCGAGTTTCACAACCGGATCTATCAGGGCGCCCATAACCAGCATATTCTGGAACTGGTGACGCAGACCCGGTCGCGGCTGGCGCCCTTTCGCCGGGCACAGTTTCGCTTGACGGGCCGCTTGTCTCTGTCTTTCCAGGAACATGAGGCCATCGTCAATGCCATCCTGCGCGGTGAAAAGACTGCCGCTGCCGAAGCGGCCTATCGCCATGTCGAAATTGTCGGCGATGCCAGCAGCACATTGACCCAGCATACGGTTGGCAGGGATTGAGGTCTCGAAATCCAGGCCTCACGGATTGATGCGGTAGGTCCTCACCAGTTCCGGGTCCTGTTGCAGCGTATCGAGCCAGGTCGGGTCGAGTTTCGGCACCGAGGAAAACAGCAGTTTCGAATAGGGATGCTGCGGGGCGGCAAGCTGTTGCGGCGAGATCTGCTCGACCTTTTTGCCCGCATACATCACCACGATCTCGTCGCAGATCGCTTCCACCACCGAAAGATCGTGGCTGATGAAAATGTAGGACAGGCCAAGTTCGCGCTGCAATTCCTTCAAAAGCTCGATGACGGCGGCGGCGACCACGGTGTCGAGCGCCGAGGTGATTTCGTCACACAGGATCAGCTTTGGTTCCGCCGCCAGCGCCCGGGCGAAATTAACCCGCTGCTTCTGGCCGCCGGACAGTTCCGACGGGCGGCGCTGGCGCAGCGATTGCGGCAGATGCACCATGTCGAGCAATTGGTTGATGCGCGCATCACGCGCCTTGCCCTTCATGCCATGGTAAAAGGTCAGCGGGCGACCGAGGATGTCCTCAATGGATTTCGCCGGGTTCAGTGCCGTGTCGGCGGATTGGAAGACGATCTGCATTTCGCGCAGCTGATTGCGGGTGCGGTCGCGGGCATGGCGGCCCAGTTCACGGCCATTGAAAATGATATGGCCTGCCGCCAATGGCAGGAGACCGGCAATGCTACGCGCTAAGGTGGATTTACCGCAGCCGGATTCGCCGATAATGCCGAGGTTGCGGCCATTGCGCACCGTCAGGCTGACGGACTGCACCGCCTGAACGAGTGGCAGGCCATCCGCTTGCAGATCACCATAGCCAGCAATCAGGTTTTCGATTTCCAGCAGGGGCTTGAGGCTCTTGTCTTCGGCAAGCGGTGTTGTGCGGGGCTTCGGTTCAAAGGCAGACAGAAGTTCACGGGTATAAGGATGTTGCGCATGCGCCAGCAGCTCGGCGGTGGTGCCGGTTTCCTGCACTTCGCCACCCTTGAGCACGACGATCCGGTCGGCAATCTGGGCAACGACGGCCAGATCATGGGAGACATAGACCCCGGAGATGCCGTCCTTGCGCATCACCGACTTGAAGGCGCGCAGCACTTCGATTTGCGTCGTCACGTCAAGCGCCGTGGTTGGCTCGTCGAAAATCACCAGCTTCGGGTCGCCGATTAGCGCCATGGCCGCTGACAGACGCTGTAACTGTCCGCCGGAGACCTGATGCGGATAGCGTGTGCCAATCGTTTCGGGATTGGGCAGCGACAGCGCCCGAAACAGCGCCACGGCGCGGGTGCGGGCTTCCTCCTTCGACATCAGGTCGTGAATGCGGGTGACCTCGATCACTTGGTCCATGATCCGGATGGCCGGATTGAAAGCCGCCGCCGCCGATTGCGGCACATAGGCGACATCGGTGCCGCGAATACCGGCGCGATCGCGCTCGGAAAGTGCGGCCATATCCTTGCCCGCGACACTGATCGTGCCGCCGGTTATACGGCATCCGGGGCGGGTATAGCCCATCAGCGTCAAGGCGATGGTGGTTTTTCCAGAGCCGCTCTCGCCGATCAAGGCAACGATTTCGCCCTCCGGTATGTCCAGGCTGATGCCCTTGATAATCTCGACCTTGCGGCCGGAATCGGTGGTGGCCTGGACCTTGAGGTCGCGGATTTCCACGAGGTTTGCCATCATGCGCTCCTGTCGCGGATCTTGCGGGGAAGATTATCGATCAGCATATTGACGCTGATCGTCAGGCTGGCAATCGCCAGTGACGGGAAAATCACCGCTGGTGCCGCAAAGGGCAGGCCGCCGATATTTTCGCGCACCAGCGCACCCCAGTCTGCATTGGGTGGCTGGACACCGAGGCCCAGGAAGGAAAGCCCTGAGAGCAGCAACACGATGAAGACAAAGCGCAGCCCAAAATCCGCCAGCACCGGTCCGGTAATATTCGGCAGGATTTCAGAGCGGATGATGTAGAAAATAGTTTCGCCCCGGATGCGTGCGACGCTGATGAAATCCATGGCATTGATGTTGATGGCCAACGCGCGGGCAAAGCGATAGGCGCCGGGCGTGTAGATCACCGATAGGGTCATGACCAGAACCGGGATCGACGATCCGACGGCAGCGACCACCACCAGACCGAAGAGCTTGCTGGGAATGGAGTTCATCGCATCGAGAAAACGGCTGAGCACGGTATCGATCCAGCCACCGGCGACGGCGGCGATCATGCCGAGCACGACGCCGGAAAAGCAGGCGATAGTGACGGCGGCCAGCGAAATGCCGACCGTGTAGCGCGCACCCATGATGATGCGCGACAGCATGTCCCGACCGAGATAATCGGACCCCAGCCAGAGCGTGTTGCTCATCGGCCCGAAATAGTCGAAATCGACGATCTCACCGACCGGATGCGGAATGAGCAGGGGCGCGAATATCGCCACCAGCGCCCAAGCGCTGATGACAGTGAGGCCAGCAATGCCAACGGCATTGATGCGATAGCCGAATGACCGGCGTCTGCGAGCGATTGGTGCTGTTGATGGCGTGCCGTTCAGTGGCGTCATAGTCATCGCAGCCTCGGATTGGAGAGAATGGAAACGATATCGGCAATGGTGATCAACACGAGATAGCCGACGCAGAAGATCATCGCGCAGCTCTGGATCAGCGGCAGGTCACGGGTGGCGACGGCATCGACCATCAGCTTGGCAATGCCGGGATAGTTGAAGATCGTCTCGACGATAATGACCCCGCCGATCAGATAGGACAGTGATAGCGCCATGGCATTGACGATTGGCCCCAGCGCATTGGGCAGCGCATGGCGCAGCACGATGCGGCGGCGTGAGGCGCCTTTCAGCAAAGCCATTTCCACATAGGGCGTATCGAGGGTTTCGATCACAGCTGCCCGGGTCATGCGGATCATCTGGGCTGAAACACCGAAGGTGAGTGTGATGACAGGCATGGCATAGACCCGCACCAGGCCAGCAAATGTGTGAACCTCATTGGCAAAGGACAGCGCCGGTAGCCATTTCAGATAGACCGCAAACAGCAGAACGGCGGAGGTGGCAATCATGAATTCCGGCACGGAAATCACCCCAATGGTCACCACGGTGACGCAGCGGTCATAGAGAGAGCCGCGCAGCATGGCCGAGGTAATACCCAGCGTCAGTGCGATGGGAACAGCCAGGAGGGCGGTAATGCCGGCAAGCTTCATGGAATTGACCAGACGGCCGGAAATCAGCTCGGCAATCGGCATGTTATTGGCGTAGGACGTGCCGAGATCGCCTTGCAACAAGCCCGTTGCCCAACGCAGGAAACGCAAGATTGCGGGATCGTTGAGATGCATGGTCTGACGCAGGCCCTCGACGGCTTCCGGTGTCGCGGCCTGACCGAGCAGCATGGTCGCCGTATCGCCTGGCAAGAGCGCAGTCGCCATGAAAACGGCCAGCGACACGATGATCAAGGTGATCAGGGCGATCATCAGCCTGTTGACAACAAGGGAAAAGGCTCGGGCGTTCACGCACATGCTCCAGCTGGGTTAGGGCGATCAATCTTCGGCAATCGCTTCGGGTAATCGGAATGCGGATGACCGTGATAGTGTGCCGCCAGGCTGGCAAACGGTTTTGCCGCGATGCGCTGGATAAAGTACGCATCGATCCAAAGCCATTTGCCAAGGCCCGCTCGTAGAAGGTCTGCCGAATTTGTATCAGGCTTCCAGCCAGACATATTCGGCGAAGGCATAACCCATCATGCCACCCAGCGGGCTGGGTTCAAGCCCTTTCAGCTTGGCGGTGATGGCATCGACATTGGAAAGATAGGCGGGAATAACCGTCCCTGCTTCCTCTGCGATCATCACCTGCATTTCGCCATAGATTTCCTTGCGCTTGGCCTGATCGAGAAGGCCACGAGCTTCGAGCAGCATCTTGTCGAATTTCGGCGACTTATACTGGCTTTCGTTCCACGGAGCATCGGAAGAATAGAGCAGCGAGAACAGGATATCTGGTGTTGGACGTGGGTTGATATTGCCGAAATGGACCGGTGCCTTCAACCAGTATTTGTCCCAATAACCATCGGAGGGTACGCGCTGGACATCGAGCTTCATGCCGATTTCGGCCGCCGATGCCTGGATAACCATCGCCATGTCTATCGAAGAGCTTGCGGCTTCTGATGCGATAACCGGGATGGACTGGCCAAGCACGCCCGCCTTCTGGAAGTGGAATTTCGCCTTGTCGGGATCGAAGGCCTTCGGCTTCAGGTCGGCATTATGATAGAAGCTGGCAGACGACAGCGGCTGGTCGTTGCCGATTTCACCAAGGCCGCGCATTGCCGACTTGATGATCTGCTCCCTGTTAACGATCAGCTTCATGCCGTCGATGAAGTCCTTCTTATTGCCGGGCGCCATGTCCATGCGCATGTTGAGATTGGTGTAATTGCCCGATGTCGTCTTCGACAGCACGAAGCCGTCCTGGGTATCGACCAGACGCATGGAGCGCGGATTGATGGAGGCGGCCAGTTGGATGTCACCCGACAGGAGCGCGTTGACACGGGCATTGTCCTCGCTGATCGCGAAGAATTCGAAACTGTCGACATTCGGGCCGCCAGCTTTCCAGTAATTGCCATTCCGCTTCATGATCGAGCGGACGCCGGGCTCGAATTTTTCGAGAACGAAGGCACCGGTGCCATTGCCCTTGGAGAAATCCGTGGTGCCATCGGCAACGATCATGAACTGATGGATGGCGAGAATGGACGGCATGTCAGCATTGGCATGGGCCAGGGAGATTTCCACGGTCTGCTTGTCGACGGCCTTGATGCCGGTCATCTGGGCAGCGATCTTGGCAACCTTGGAGCCGGTGGCCGGATCGAGATGGCGCTTCAGCGAATAGACCACGTCGTCGGCGGTCAGCGTTTTGCCGTCGTGGAAGGTCACGCCGCTTTTCAGCTTGATCGTCCAGACCTGAGCATCTTTGCTTTCAACCGATTCTGCCAGCTCCATCTGCGGAGCTCCGGTTTTATCGAGAATGGTCAGGCGGTTATAGAGCGCGCAGCAGCGCACGTAGTCGGTGGAGAGCGAGGCCTTGGCCGGGTCCAGCGTATCAGCATTGGAGGCAGAGTAGCCGGCGGCTTTCAAAGATCCGCCCTTGACCGGCGTTGCGGCCAGCGCGCTTGAGGCGCGGCCCATGATGGAGCCGGCGGCGGTGAGGGCAACGCCACCAGCCAGCATCATCTGCATCAATTCCCGGCGGGTGGCACCGCGGCGAATGGCGTTCTCCACCATGGCATCGTCAGCGCCGGTCCAGTTTGTCGTCTGCTTGTCTGTCATGACATTCCCCTTATTGTTGTTGACTGTTTTGCGGGCCTTTTGGTGGCACGTCATTGTATGCTGATGTCATCGTGTGTTGGCTTCAGGCGGCACGATTCAACTCTATGGCCTCGGCAAGTCCCGCCATCGAGGTAAAGTGAAAATCGGGTTTTACGAAGGATTCAGGCTCGATCGTGCCGCCATAGCCTTTTTGGGCATGGCGCCGCTCGATCCAGCAATTGGTCAAGCCGAGTTGGCGTGAGATGCCGATGTCGTGATACTGGCTTTGCGCCACATGCAGGATGTCTGCGCGGCTGTTGCCCTCCGATTCCACGAACGCGAAAACCGTTTCGAAAAACGCCGGATCGGGCTTTTCCGTGCCGGTATCATCGGTGGTGAAGGCGGCATGGAAGGGCTCGCCCAAAGCCTCATCGAAATACGCAAAAGCCCAGCGCTGCGCATTGGTCATGGCGATCAGCCGGTAGCGGGTTTTCAGCTGTGCCAGCGCGGCAACGCTATCGGCAAAAGGCTTCCAATCGGTGACGGAGCCACGCAAGCGCTCGCCAAACGCCGCATCTGTCGGCAGGCCGAGGGCGGGGGCGATCTTTACGTAGACCCGCGCGAGATCATCGGGAAAAAGCAAGGCTTCATCGTCATAGCGGGCCGCACGATAGAGCGAAAGGGCGTGTTCTCCATCCATCGTCACGCCTGTCTCTGCGGCAATCTCAGCGAGGCAATCGGTAATGCCGTTCTCAAAATCAATCAGCGTGCCGACCACGTCGAAGGTGAGATATTTGAAATCCGCAAAGGCCTTTGCCATCACTGCATCCTCTAGCTTGCACATCCTCATGCATCAGGTCCGGCAAATGCCGTTCCTTTTGCTCACGATCCCTCGGTTTCCTCGCTTAATTTTGTTTTTATCTGGCTTTTGTTTCTATCTTGAATGCGCCCTGGCATTTTCTACCGGGGCGCATTCGAAGTATTACAGGAGATAGGGACTGTTTCTTCCTGAATGCCGATCTTCAGACGGCAGAAAATTCTGAATCTGATCGCTCGGCGGTATTTCGTCCGACTGGCTGTGGTCTTAGGCCATGGCAGTGCGAACGTCCGGATCTTCCAGCGTTTGATCCAGCGTCTTCCTGGTGCGCTCGACAATGGCGTCGATTTCGCTTTCCGTGCAGCAAAGCGGTGGCGCATAGCCCAGAATGCCATTGGCGAAGGCGCGAATGACGAGGCCATTGTCCCAGGCCCGGTCAAACACCCGCGTGGCAGGTGCGGCGGCGGCTGGCAGCGGGGTTTTCTTGTCCTTGTCCACCACCATTTCAATGGCGGCCAGCATGCCGCGACCGCGCACATCGCCCACCAATGGATGGTCTTTCAGGCTTTCTAGCCCAGCCATCAGACGTGCGCCCATTTTGCGGCCGTTGTCCAGCAAGCCGTCTTCGTAAAGCTTCAAAACGGCAAGGCCAACAGCGGCACTGACCGGATGGGCCGAATAGGTATAACCATGGCCAATCGCTGCCGATCCGGCACCATCGGCAATGGTGTTGTAGATCTTGTCGGACAAGAACACCGCACCCATCGGCACATAGCCAGAGGTGAGGCCCTTGGCGGTGGTCATCAGATCCGGTACCACGCCATCGTCTGTACAGGCAAACAAGGGACCGGTGCGGCCAAAGCCAGTGATGACTTCGTCGGCGACGAACAGAATGTCCAGCTCGGTGCAGACATCGCGCATGGCTTTCAGCCAGCCATCGGGCGGCACAATCACGCCGCCGGAGCCTTGAATCGGTTCCACATAAAAAGCTGCCACACGCTCAGAACCCAGTTCCTCGACCTTTGCCCGCAAGGCGGCAACCGACGAAGCGATAATGGCTGCCGGATCATTGCCCACCGGGTTGCGATAGGCGTAGTGCGACGGAATTTTATGCTGCCAGTCAAACGGCAGGCCGAATCCGGCGTGGAATAGCGGCAACGCGGTGAGGCCTGCCCCGACGGTGGACGAACCATGGTAGCCCTGTTCCACCGAGATGAACTGGTCCTTCTGCGGTGTGCCCTTGCAATGGTAATAATAACGGATGAAACGGATGGTGCTGTCGATGGCATCGGAGCCGCCCAACGTGAAATAGACATGGTTGAGATCACCCGGTGCCCGGTCTGCCAGTTCCGCAGCCAGCCGGATGGCGGGTTCCGAACCGAGGCTGAAATAGCCGGTGGCGTAAGGCAGTTCACGCAGCTGCTTGGTTGCTGCCTCGATAATGCTTTCCTGGCCGTAACCGGCATTCACGCACCACAGACCGGCAAAGCCGTCGAGCAGTTGACGTCCGGTGGAATCAGTGACGGTTGCGCCGCTGGCCGATTTCAGAACGCGCACGCCTGCCTTTTCATGGCTGCGATAGGATGCAACCGGATGCACCAGATGGGCACGGTCCAACTCAATCAGGGAATTGCTCAACATTATCAGATCTCCAAATTCAGCCGAGTGACTGGCTGGCGAGTGCATAGGTTTCAACGGTAGCCGATTCATTCGGATCTATCTGTGCCGCATTGCGTCGCATCGGCACGCCGCCGCCCACGTGAACAAGGCCTTGCTGCGTCAACCAAGGCGCAAGGCCTGTTGCAACTGCTGTGTCGACGCGCAGAAATGATCCTGTTCTTGCAGCGAACACAAAGGACAGAAGGGCTTTCGCATCGTCCTGATTGGCCGCCACGACCGGCCCCGCGACCTCACCGCGACCAAAGGGACGCAGGGCGATATAGCCGGTGATGCGGCCAGCATCCCTGAGAATGGCAAACCTGCCGGTTTCCGCGAGCTTGCTCAGCAGACCACTCCGATCCGCGCCAAAGGCTGCCGCATCAAGGATGGCCAAATCTTGGGCCACGTCCTGATCAGCCCAGGAGATTGCAGAATGGGCGATAGCGCCATCTTCGACAATGCCTTGATGCTGGATAATTTCACCAGCGGCAACAAAGCCGAGCTTTTCGTAAAGGGGCAGACCATCCTGCGTTGCCACCAGACGGCATTCTCGCCCATCTGCGGCATTTAAGGCCATGTCCATCAATTTGCGGCCAAGCCCGCGACCGCGCATGGAGGCGTCGACGATGACCATGTTGACGGTGGCGCAGGTCTCTGCGTAAAGCGTCGCCATGGCGGTTCCCACTACGCGCCCGCCTTCAAGCGCCACAAAGCCCTTGCTCAAGGACAGCAAAAAGGCCCAATCTTCCCGGCGATGTGGCCATTGGGCTTGCTGCGACAGCATAAATGCGCCGTCGATGTGTTCGGGACCAAAGGAAATGATGTCGATTTGGCTCGCCTGCATGCCACTTTCCTGAAATCTGTTTTACTGCTTCTCAGTGATAGACCCGAGCGCAAAGAAGATCATCCCGACGATGGTGCGTCCTTGGTATGTTTCGCCGTTCCAAGTGATCACTGCCGCATCTTATGCCGTGAGCGTGTATTTTCGCTGGCTGCGAGGGCAGGGGGCCGGAGCGTTCGCAAAACTCTCTGCCAAATCCCCCACTGCATACGCAACATTGTGCTTTGAGAGGAGGCAATTGCGGTGAACCGCTTGGCGCGGCTCTGCCTATGATGGGAAAACCTCAACGATATGCTTTGCAAGGATCAAGAAACCCATGGCTCCCTTCCGCCCGAAATTCATCACCTTCGATTGCTACGGCACGCTCATCAATTTCCAAATGGCGGAAGCGGCCCGCGATATTTACAGCGCCCAGCTGGATGCGGCCCATATGGATGAGTTTGTCAAAGACTTCTCCGCCTATCGTCTGGATGAAGTGCTGGGTGATTGGAAGCCCTATGCCGATGTGGTCCACAATGCTATCGAGCGCACCTGCAAGAGAAACGGCGTGACCTTCCGCGATGAAGACGCAAAGACTGTATATGAGCGCGTACCCACCTGGGGTCCGCACCCGGATGTGCCTGCTGGTCTTGCCAAAGTGGCCAAGGAGATTCCGCTGGTGATTCTCTCCAACGCCATGAATTCGCAGATCATGTCCAATGTGGAAAAGCTCGGCGCGCCCTTCCATGCGGTCTATACGGCAGAGCAGGCGCAATCCTACAAGCCACGCATGAAGGGCTTTGAATATATGTTCGACATGCTCGGCTGCGGCCCTGATGACATTACCCATGTGTCGTCTTCCTTCCGCTATGATCTGATGACCGCCCATGATCTGGGCATTAAAAACAAAGTCTGGGTCAACCGTGGTCACGAGCCAGCCAATCCCTATTATGGCTATCAGGAAATCGCAGGCGTTCACGATCTGCCCGGCGTGTTTGGTCTTTAAGCGATGAAATATCTCTCCTACTGGCACGACACCGCCCCGAAATTTGCCGAGGGCATCACCGGCGCAATTGAAGGCGATTTTGATGTCGCGGTGATTGGCGGCGGCTTTACAGGCTTGGCCGCGGCCCGCCAACTGGCGAAAGCGGGGGCAAAGGTGATCGTGCTGGAGGGGCAGCGCATTGGTTGGGGTGCTTCTGGCCGCAATGGCGGACATCTCAACAATGGCTTGGCCCACAGCTATCTGGGGGCCAAGGCTGAGCTGGGCAAAGAGCGGGCGATTGCGCTTTACCAAGCGCTCGACAGTTCCATCGATACCATCGAGGCGCTGATTGCCGAGGAAGGCATTGATTGCAATTTCCGCCGTGCCGGAAAGCTGAAACTGGCTTCCAAGCCCCAGCATTTTGAAGGGCTTGCCCGCAATTTCGAAGCCCTGCATGGCGAGGTTGATCCAGATACGGCGCTTTTGTCGCCTGCGGATTTAAAAAATGAGGTTGGCTCACCTTTTTTTGGTGCCATGCTCTCCAAAAAAAGCGCCATGATGCATATGGGCCGCTATGTCGTGGGCCTCGCGAAAGCCGCCCAACGCCATGGCGCTGACATTGCCGAACAGGCCTCTGTCACCTCTGTTGAAAAACAAGGCGACCGCCACCACCTGGCCACTGCGCGGGGCCGCGTGACCGCCAAGGATGTGCTGGTGGCCACCGGGGCCTATACCACGCCCAATTTCAGCTTCTTCCGCCGCCGCATCATTGCCGTTGGCAGTTTTCTGATTGCCACCCGGCCTTTATCGAACACGGAAGTGGCGAGCGTGATGCCGGGCAACCGCACCTGCGTCAACACCATGAACATCGGCAATTACTGGCGTCTATCGCCCGACAATCGGCTGATTTTCGGCGGCCGCGCCCGCTTTTCCGCCACATCCGACCAGCAATCAGACGCAAAAAGCGGCGAAATCCTGCGCCAATCCCTTGCCGCGATTTTTCCGCAGCTTGCCAAGGTCGAGATTGATTATTGCTGGGGCGGTCTGGTGGATATGACCAAGGACCGCTATCCCCGCGCAGGCTATCAGGACGGCCTGTGGTATGCCATGGGCTATTCCGGCCACGGAGCCCAGCTTTCCACCCATCTCGGCATGATCATGGCGGATACCATCATGGGCAAGCCCGATGCCAATCCGCTGAAAGGGTTGGATTGGCCAGCCGTGCCGGGACACTTTGGCAAGCCATGGTTTTTGCCGTTGGTGGGCATGTATTATAAGATTCTCGATAGATTTCAGTGAGAAGGGCAGCCTGCAATCGTGCAGGATCATTGGATTTGCGGATGCATGAAAGCTTTGCGCGTCTGCTTGATATGTTTTCCCAAGCCATCGTCTGGCGTCGCGCTTGCGACAAAACGCACATGTCATGTGTGGCTGTATTATTCTATGGGAGACCGCATTGATGAATCTCTGAAAGGAAATGGCCAATGACGAGCGACTGGGTGGACTGGTTCCCTATCGTCTTCTTTCCGGCAAAGATTATCGTGTTGGGCACGGCCATGTTCTTCGCCATAAAATGGCATCACGATCAGGATAAAGCAGAGAAGAAGAAAAACGAAGCCAGCGAAGCGGACGTGCCCGCCGAAAAAATCGGCGACGCCTAAAACGAGAGCCTGTCAGATTCAGATTGAACCGGGCAGATTCTGGATTTTCTGGTTTTCGTTTTTCTTTTCGGGAAAATGAGGTTCCACTTTTTCCTGAAAAAACTCTAGATGGGCGGTCTAAAGCCCAATCAACACGCTCTTGCTCTTGCGATTGGCATGGTAGGCCTCGCGGCCCAAATCCTTGCCAATGCCGGATTGTTTGTATCCGCCCGTGGGCAGAATATGATCACGCGAACGGCCATAGCGGTTCACCCAGACAGTTCCCGCCTGAAGCAAGCGTGTCAGGCGAAGGGCGCGGGAGAGATCACGGGTAAACAGTCCGGCGCAAAGGCCATAGGTGGGGTGATCGGCCAGTGCCAGCGCCTCGTCCTCATGCGCAAACGACTGCATGGTCAAGACGGGGCCGAAAATTTCTTGCATCACAGCCGGAGAATGCTGATCGACATGGGAGAGCAAGGTTGGCGTATAAAAATACCCATCGCCTTCCATAATATCGCCACCCGTCAGGCACTCAGTCCCGGCATCAATGGCGGCTTTGACGATGCTGTCGATCCGCTCGCGTTGGCGCTGGGAGATAATCGGCGAATATTGTGCGGTCGCATCCCAGGTTGGACCAGCTTTCACCGCCTTCATTTTGGCGATGATTGCTTCTGCCAAAGGCTCCATCACACTGCGCTCAACAATCAGGCGTGAGCCAGCCACGCAGGCTTGGCCAGCGTTGGAGAGAATGCTTTGGGCAATGGCGGTGGCGGCCTTGTCCAGATCGGCATCGGCAAACACCAGTTGCGGGCTTTTGCCGCCCAGTTCCAGTGTCATGGGTTTGACGCCCGTGCGGGAAATATTGCCCATAATCGCCTGACCTGCTCCGGTAGAGCCGGTAAAGCTGACCTTGGCAATATCCGGGTGGCCAGTGATGGCATTGCCGGTCACAGCGCCATCGCCCAGTACGATATTGATCAGCCCCGCCGGAATCCCGGCCTGAACTGCCAATTGCGCTAGATAAATGCTGGAAAACGGTGTCATTTCCGAGGGTTTCAGCACCACGGCATTGCCCGCGGCAAGCGCTGGCCCAAGCTTCCAGCCTGCCATGGAAACCGGGAAATTCCATGGCGTGATGGCTCCTACCACGCCATAAGGCTCGCTCATGATCATGCCGAGACTATCACCATCCGTCGGTACCAGCGCATCGCCTTCCTTATCTGCCATTTCGGCAAAAAAGCGGATCTGCTCGGCGGTGACGGCAATGTCACCGGCAATCAGATGACCAACAGGGCGGGTGGAGGACAGAGCCTCCAGCTTTGCCAATGTTTCGGCCTCGCGCTCAATAAGGTCCGCCCAACGTTGGAGCACAATGGTGCGTTCGCGTGGGCGCACGCTGCCCCATTTGCTGGTTTTCAGTGCTTGCTTTGCGGTTTGGACGGCCCGATCCACCATGTCCTCATTGGCAATCGGACAGCCCGCATAGGCCTTGCCATCTGATGGGCGGTACATGTCTATGGCGCCATTGGCATCCACCAATGTATCGCCAATGAAATGGCCGATAGGCAGGGCGATGGTGTCTGGATCGAAGCTGAGGGTCATGGTGTTTCCTTGGGCAAGCTCGGGTTATGCCATGATGGTGACGTAGATTTTCTTCACCGTTTCAATGGTCTTCCACACGCCAACAAAGCCCGGCTTCATGATGAAATGATCGCCTGCCTTGTAGATAATCGGCTCGCCGCCATCCGGGGTGATTTCCACCACGCCCGACAGAATATGGCAGTATTCAAAGCTCTCGCCCTTGATGGATTTTGTCTCGCCGGGGGTGGCTTCCCACACGCCGGTGTGGATCATTTCGCCACGGCAGACATCCTGCGGCCAGGTCTTGAAGGCCGGATCACCAGAGATCAAACGTTCTGGCAGGGCCTTGGATTCTTTCGGCGTGAAGGTTGGGTTGGTGTCAATGGTTTTCAAAAGAGACATGGATTAGTCCTCGGTTTAAAGTTGGCAGCAGTGGTCTGCGAGAGCGGTGATCATGGTCTGGCAGCTGGCCAGCTCATCCATCAGGATATATTCGTTGGGCTTGTGGGCACGGCTGATATCGCCGGGGCCGCAGATGATGGCATCGATTCCCGCTTGCTGGAAAAGCCCGGCTTCGGTGCCGTAACTCACGGCAGCCAGCGGCTCGACGCTGGTGAGAGTGTGCAGCAAGCTGGCAAGAGGTGCGTTTTGCGGGAGTGAGAGTGCGGGGTATGCACTCATTTCAGCCCATTCCATTCCAAAGCCTTTGTCTTTCAACGCTTCCGCTGCCCGACGAACAGGCTGCAAAAGCGCTGCGGGATCAACGCCAGAAATGGCGCGGGCCTCAAACTCGGCCTCACAGGTATCAGGAATGATATTGACGGCTTGTCCACCACGCACGGTTCCCACTTGCAGCGAGGAATAGGGCGGCTCAAACACCGCTTCAAACGGGCCGCTCGTTAAATCAGAGGCAGCATCGCGGGCAGCAATCAGAACCTCACTCATCGCATGAATCGCATTCAGCCCCAGATCAGGCCGCGATGAATGGCCGGAGCGTCCGGTGATGGTGACACGGACTGCTGCCTTGCCCTTGTGGGCGCGGATGGCCCGCATGCCGCTGGGTTCGCCAATAATAGCCCCAAGCGGGCTTTCGCAAAGGCTCGGCAATTGCGCCAGCATATGCGGCACGCCACGGCACCCGGCCTCTTCATCATAGGAAAAAGCAAGATGGATGGGACGGGCCAGTGGCATGGCGGCGAGTTTGGGCACATACGCCAAAGCGCAAGCCAGAAACCCCTTCATGTCGCTGGTGCCACGGCCAAAAAGCCTGTCACCGTCGCGCCGCAACTGGAATGGATCGCTCACCCAGCCGCTTTCGCCCGCTGGCACCACATCCATATGGCCGGAGAGGATATAGCCGGGCACATGTTTGGGACCAATGGTGGCAAACAGATTGCTGCGGTCGCCTTCCGGCCCGGGAAGCACGCTCACCGCCGCGCCGTGGTTTTGCAGATAGTCACGAATGAAGCTGACGATCTCGCCGTTGGCTGTGCCGACAACGGAAGGGAAGGCCACGAGGCGTTCGAGAATGTCCAAGGGTCGCTCCATCGATCCGGTCTCGCAGTGCGGCACACTGCTGATAGGACGCAAAGCTCAATGCCTTTGAAAAGCTGAGTGCGTCGGATCTGGAATCTACAAGCCAAGCGGTATTTTTACTGCTGAAAGCAGGGGATATTTGGTGGAATCTTCGGTTCCGGAGGCTAAGGGGAGCGGATTATACCGACGCCACTGAGACAGATGGATCAGGCCTTCCCTGGCTCTTTATGCGCTGTAGAACAGTCCTGGCTTTGCATGCCGAAACCCACCAGAGCAATCCGGACGAATTGCTGTGCATACGGTACGAGCTGGAAATTATCCCTGCCGAAGGCCCATTCGCCGATCAGGCCCGATATGGTCGCGCTCAGGGTCATGGCTGCGGAGGCAGGGTTCCAGGGTGCTGTCAACTGGCCCCTGTCGGCGGCAACCTGGAAGAGGGGCAGCAGCTTGCCCTTGAGCGTGCTCAGAATGCCATCCGAGTCGGTTTCCTTTATCGAAAGGTCCAGATGGAGGCTGACTCGGATCACACCGCGCCGCCGCTCATCGGCCTGAAGATGCGCCAGCATGTCGAACAATATCTGTTCAAGGGCGGCAAACACGTCGACGGAACTGTCCGCCGGAAGCCGAGCCGCCAAATGCTCGAAAGGCTTGAAAGCCTGGTTGCGCAGGGCTTCGAGAATGCCGCGCTTGTTCTTGAAGTGCCAATGGACAGCACCGCGCGTCACGCCAACTGTCTGGGCAATTTCGTCCAATGACGTCTGGTCAAAGCCCTTGGTGAGGAAAAGTTGCTCGGCAGCGTTCAGGAGCTGCATGTGGGTTTCGGCTGCTTCTTCCTTGGTTCTCCGCAATGGGTCCTCCTGGGCGAATTTATTGGGCACGGCGCGTCGTTTTCTAATTCATCACATATTTGTACGCCGCGATCAATCCTATTTACAAACGGTATGTATGTATATATATCGGGGAGGCTACCGTTGGAGTGTTCCTAGCCATGCAAAAAACAAAGCGATTTCTTGTTGCGGGTTGCGCTATTGCAGCCCTTTCCTTTTCCACCCCATCATTTGCGCAGATGCCAAATGCTGGACCGCCGGCCGTCGGCGTCACGATTGCCAAGCTGAAGCCGATCAATGACACGACCGAGGTCAATGGCCGGGTCGAGGCGAAAGATTCCGTCAATCTCGTCGCCCGTGTGACCGGATTCCTGGAAGAACAACTTTTCAAGGAAGGTTCCGAGGTCAAGAAGGGCCAGGTCCTGTTCCGCATTGAGCGGCAGTCCTATGAGGCTGATCTGGATTCCAAGAAGGCCACTCTTGCCGAGAACCAGGCCACCCTTGAAAATTCAAATATATCCCTTGCTCGTAATGAACAACTTCGAGCTGGTGGAAGCGGTAGCCAGAGCAATCTGGACGACGCACGCGCCACGCAGCGGACCTCGATTGCCAAGGTCGCGGAATCCGAAGCGGATGTGCGCACCTCGCAGATCAATCTTGGCTATACCGATATCATCGCGCCTATCGATGGTCGTATCGGCCTTGCTTCGGTCACGGTCGGCAATGTCGTGTCGTCCTCATCGGGAACCTTGGCCACTGTGGTCAGTCAGGACCCGATGTATGTGAAATTCCCGATATCGGTGCGCCGTCTCATTGAATTGAGACAGCGGTTCGACAAGGAAGGTGGTCTGGAAAAGAGCGTGAAGCTCAAGATCCGCTTGCCCGATGGCAGACTATACGCTCAGGAAGGCACGCTTGATTTCTACGACATCAGCGTTTCCGAGAATACCGATTCCATCACCCTGCGTGGCACGATCCCCAATCCGCTGCTGCCAACGGGACATCGGGAACTGGTGAATGACGAATTCGTCCGCGTGATCCTCGAAACCGTCGAGCCAACCAACTACCTCACCATTCCGCGCGCCTCGGTCATGATCGACCAGCAGGGTTCCTACGTCTATGTGGTTGATGACAAGAGCATTGCGCAGGTGCGCCGTGTGACGCTTGGGCAATCCACGCCTGACATGGCTGTTGTCACCAATGGCCTCAAGGAAGGCGACAAGGTGATTACCGACGGCATCCAGCGTGTTCGGCCCAATACACCGGTTAATGCACAGCCGGCCGACCAGGCTCCTTCACCCGCCGCACCAAAGCAGGGCTAAGCGATGTTTTCCAATATTTTCATTGATCGTCCACGCATGGCAATCGTCATTGCCATCGTGCTGACGATTGCCGGTGGGCTGGCGCTGACCAGAATATCGGTATCCCAACTTCCCGATATCGTGCCGCCACAGGTCCAGGTGACGGCCTCCTATCCCGGCGCTTCCGCCGAGGTGCTGGAACAGACCGTCGCGCAACCGATCGAATCCAAGGTGATCGGGGTCGACAAAGCACTCTATATGAAAAGCACCAGCGGTAATGATGGCAGCTATTCGCTGACTGTCAGTTTCGCGCTGGGCAGCGATGCTGACATTAACACCGTTAACGTCAACAACCGCGTGCAGACGGCTCTGTCCTCGCTGCCCAGCGACGTTCAAAGTCTGGGTGTCTCGGTCAGCAAGAAATCCTCGTCCATCCTGCAATTTATTATGTTACAGAGCGACAAGGGCAAGTTTGACCCGTTGTTCATGACCAATTATGCGACGATCAACGTCCTGGACGAGATCTCGCGTGTTCCAGGCGTCGGTTCGGCATCGCTCTTCAGCAACATGAAGTATTCGATGCGCATCTGGTTCGATGTCGACCGCTTGTCCAGCCTTGGCCTGGTGCCTTCGGATGTCACAAGTGCGATTTCAGCCCAGAACGTTCAGGCACCCGTTGGCCGTATCGGTGCACGTCCGGTGCCTGATGACCAGGCATTTCAATACAACGTCCAGACCCAGGGCCGCCTTGAGACGCCGGAGGAATTCGGCAATATCGTGCTCCGTGCCAATAAGGACGGCTCTGTCCTGAAGGTGAAGGATGTCGCCCGTGTTGAACTGGGCGCACAGAACGATGACACGGTCTCCCGACGCGAAGGCGATCCGGGTGTTGCCATGGGCATTTACATGTCTCCCGGTGCGAATGCGCTGAATACGGCTGCGGCCGTCAGCGCCAAGATCGCGCAATTGAACAGCCGGATGCCGGAAGGGATGCGCGCCAATGTCATGTACGACTCGACCACCTTCGTTCAGGATACGATTGAATCCGTTATTCATACGCTGATCGAAGCCTTCGTGTTGGTGGCTGTGGTCGTCTTCCTGTTTCTCGGCAATGTCCGGGCGACAATCATCCCGATCATCGCCGTACCGGTCAGCGTTATCGCCACATTCGCGGTATTGCTGGCGCTTGGCTATTCGGCCAATACGGTCTCGCTTCTCGCCCTTGTTCTCGCCATCGGCATCGTCGTTGACGATGCGATTGTCGTTGTGGAAAATGTCGAGCGCGTGATGGAGGAGGAGCCGGAGCTGACCCCGGTTGCCGCCACCAAGAAGGCCATGGGGCAGGTCACCGGTCCGATTATTGCGATCACCCTTGTCCTGCTCTCGGTTTTCGTTCCCATCGGCTTCATCTCCGGTATCTCAGGGGAATTGTTCCGGCAGTTCTCGGTCACCATCAGTGTTGCCATGCTGATTTCGGCCATTAACGCGCTGACGCTGTCTCCGGCTCTCTGCGCCGTCTTCCTGCGCCATACCGGCGAAAAACGCGGCATCATGGGCTGGATCAGCCGGCGTATCGACAATACCCGCGACGGTTATGCCTGGGCGGTCCAGAAAATGGTCCGCATGGCGGTCCTGTCCCTGCTGATCATCGGGGTCGGTGGCGCTGGTATCTATGGCATGTCGAAGATCACCCCGAGCGGCTTCCTACCGGAAGAAGACCAGGGCACGTTCTTCATCGCGGTACAATTGCCCGATGGCGCTTCGGTGGCGCGGACAAGTGGTGCGGTTGGACAGGTGGAGGATTTGCTGAAGGCTATTCCTCAAATCGATAACGTCTCCTCGGTTATCGGTTATTCCTTCCTTGACAGCTATTCGGCCAGCAATTCCGCCTTCATGATCGTGCGGCTGAAACCCTTCGCGGATCGTCCCGCAGCCCTGGACAAGGTCCAAGCGGTCATCGGCCGGACCTTCGGCATGGTCCAGCAGGTCAAGGCCGCCACGGTTCTGCCCTTCAACCTTCCGCCGGTTCTTGGTCTTTCCACCAGCGGCGGTTTCGAAGCGATGATCGAATCGCTTGAGGGTGCTGATCCGGCAACCATGGCCAATGTGGCCTATGGCGTGGTCGGTGCGGCCAATCAGAACCCGCAATTGGCACGTGTCTTTACCACCTATGGTGCCAATGCGCCGTCGATCTATCTCGATATCGACCGTGAAAAAGCCCAGGCGCTCGGTATCAGCATCAGTGATATCTTTAACGCCCTACAGGCAACGCTCGGTGGCTCTTATGTCAACGACTTCAACGAGTTCGGACGCACCTGGCAGGTCAAGGTCCAGGGCGATGCCGCCAATCGCCGCGATACATCGGCGCTTTGGAACATCTATGTCCGCAACTCCAATAGTGACATGGTGCCTCTCCAGTCGATTGCCGAGGTAAAGACAATTGTCGGCCCGCCGGTCATCACCCGCTATAACAACTATCGCGCCGTGACCATCAACGGTTCGCCTTCTCCCGGCACGTCTTCCGGGGATGCCATGGAGGCTTTCAAGCAGGTGGTCGCCAAGACCCTGCCATCCGGCTTTGCGCTGGAATGGACAGGTACGGCCTATCAGGAACAGCAGGCCTCAGGCCAGACGGGTATCATCCTGGCACTGGCCCTGCTGTTTGCCTATCTGTTCCTGGTGGCGCTTTACGAAAGCTGGACCATTCCCGTGCCGGTTCTGCTTTCCGTCATCGTGGGTGTGTTCGGTGCCTTTGCCGGCATGGCGCTCACCCACATGACGATGGATCTCTACGCACAGATCGGTCTCGTGGTTCTGATCGCCCTTGCCGCCAAGAACGGCATTCTGATCGTCGAGTTCGCCAAGGAAAAGCGTGAGGCGGGTATGCCGATTGCTGATGCGGCGGTTCTGGGCGCAAAGCTGCGTTTTCGCGCCGTGATGATGACATCGATTGCCTTCATCCTCGGTCTCGTGCCGCTGGTCTGGGCAAATGGCGCCTCGATGATGGCGCGGCACAATGTCAGTACGCCGGTCTTCATCGGTATGCTGACGGCCAGTACACTCGGTCTGTTCGTGATCCCGATGCTCTACGTCACGTTCCAGACCGTGCGTGAAAAATTGAAGTCCTGGCTTGGCTTGGGCAAACCATCCGGACATCACGCGCCGCATACCGACCCTTAAATCTGATGTTTAAGCATATCGTTTGAAAAGACCGGATCGGAGATTGCAACGCAGTTTCCGATCCGGTCAATTTACGTGATATTCCGGCCATTTTGCGCGTTGAAGCGAGAATGGCACCCGGTCGCCATTGCGACCTAGCCCATTGGCTATCACGGTCCCGCCTCATAAAACGTCTTTTCTGCATGATACCTTAAGCCGATTCCGGTTTAAGCTTTTATGCTTTAAGGTCCGTGCGAAAGAGGATGAGGATCACATGCCGACAATATTGGATCAGCTGGAAAGCCGCCGCGCCGAGGCCCGTCTTGGCGGTGGTGAAAAGCGGATTGACGCGCAGCACGCCAAAGGCAAACTGACAGCACGCGAGCGGATCGAGATCTTGCTCGATGAAGGCTCGTTTGAAGAATACGATATGTATGTCACCCATCGCTGCGCGGATTTCGGCATGGATGGCCAGAAGGTGGCGGGCGATGGTGTCGTCACCGGCTGGGGCACGATCAATGGTCGGCAAGTCTATGTGTTTTCCCAGGATTTTACCGTGCTCGGCGGCTCGCTGTCGGAAACCCATGCCCAGAAAATCTGCAAGATCATGGATATGGCCGTCCGGGTCGGGGCGCCGGTCATCGGCATTAACGATTCCGGCGGCGCACGCATTCAGGAAGGTGTGGCCTCGCTTGCTGGCTATGCCGAAGTGTTTCGCCGCAATGCCGAGGTGTCGGGCGTCATTCCGCAGATCTCTGTGATTATGGGGCCATGCGCGGGTGGCGCGGTCTATTCACCAGCCATGACCGATTTCATTTTCATGGTGCGCGACACCTCCTACATGTTCGTCACCGGCCCTGACGTGGTGAAAACGGTGACCAACGAAATCGTCACGGCGGAAGAGCTGGGCGGAGCTGGTACCCATACGAAGAAATCCTCGGTAGCGGACGGCGCTTTTGAAAACGATGTCGAGGCGCTGGAACAGGTGCGCCTGCTGTTTGACTTCCTTCCGCTGAACAACCGCGAAAAGCCGCCGAAGAGGCCGTTCTACGATGATCCGGCCCGGCTTGAAATGCGGCTGGACACCCTGATCCCCGACAGTTCCACCAAGCCTTACGACATGAAGGAACTGATCCACGCGCTGGCAGATGAGGGCGATTTCTTCGAGCTTCAGGAGGCCTTTGCCAGAAATATCATCACCGGCTTTATCCGGCTGGAAGGCCAGACGGTCGGTGTGGTTGCCAACCAGCCGATGGTGCTGGCCGGCTGCCTGGATATCGACTCATCGCGCAAGGCGGCTCGTTTCGTGCGCTTTTGCGATGCCTTTTCCATTCCGATCCTGACGCTGGTGGACGTGCCAGGCTTTCTGCCCGGCGTAGCGCAGGAATATGGCGGCGTCATCAAACACGGTGCCAAGCTGCTGTTTGCCTATTCTGAGGCCACCGTGCCGATGGTGACGCTGATTACGCGCAAGGCCTATGGCGGAGCCTATGACGTGATGGCCTCCAAGCATATTGGCGCTGACGTGAATTATGCCTGGCCGACAGCGGAAATCGCTGTCATGGGAGCCAAGGGCGCGACCGAAATCCTCTATCGTTCCGAACTTGCCGATCCCGAAAAGATTGCGATGCGCACCAGGGAATATGAGGAGCGGTTTGCCAATCCGTTTGTTGCGGCAGAGCGCGGCTTTATCGATGAGGTGATCATGCCGCATTCGTCACGCAAACGCATCGCCCGGGCCTTTGCCTCGCTGCGTGGCAAGCAGGTTGCGACCCATTGGAAAAAACACGATACCATTCCGCTTTAAAAACGGGCCCACTTTGATAGCGGGTTCACTTCAACAACAAGATCGGACCTGTTCCGGCAGACAAGAAAGGGCGGCATGGATGTCCAAGGCCCCTGATATGACCAAGCACCGTGGATTTCCCTCCGGCATGCCCGGAACAGGTATACAGTTCACCATTCGCCGGGCCAATCCCCGGGGCGTCACCCCGATCAAGGCCATGCCGCGCAAGGCCTATCCCGGCACAAAGGAACATCGCGTCGATGCGGCTTTCCTGCACGCGCTCTGGCATCACTTCGGCGCAGAACCCTTTGAGCGCGGCAATCTCGATGCGGCCCGGCTCAATCTGCTGTTCGGGCGCGAAGTGGTGGCGGTGGAAAAGGATTTCGATCCGCTGTCTTATGAATCGATGCTGCGGATTGATGAGCGGGTGGCGAGGCACAGCTTTCCGGAATCCTTCGACGATGTATTTGAGGTGTGAGGCGATGGTTTCTCTCCTGTTTCAACGGGATGCTGCATGATGGTCAAAACCTCTGAGATGCCGAAGCATCGCGGCTTTCCGGCGGGCCTTCTCGGCACGCAATGGCAGTTCACGCTGCGCCGCGCCAATTCCAACGTGACAAAGCTCACCTCCATGCCGCGCCACCGCACTATGGACCAGACCGTGGCTTTGGCGGATATCGGTTTTGTGCGGGCGCTTTGGGAGTATTTTGGCGCAGAGCCTTTTGAGCGCGGCAATCTGGATGGCGAGCGGCTGTGTCGTCTATTTGGCCGGGAGCTTCTGGCTGCGGAGCGGGGTTTTGATCCGACCTCCTATACGGCCAAGCTGAAACTCAACGAAAAGCTAGCCCGGAAGAACTTTCCGCAGGCCTTTGATGACACGGCAGGGGTGTGAAGATGGCAATTTCCAAAATCCTGATCGCCAACCGTGGCGAAATCGCCTGCCGTGTGATCAAGACCGCAAAGCGGATGGGCATTGCCACGGTCGCTGTGTATTCCGATGCGGATGCCAATGCGCTGCATGTCAAGCTGGCGGATGAGGCGGTGCATATCGGCCCGTCGCCCTCCAACCAATCCTATATCGTTATCGACAAAATTCTCGAGGCGATCAGGCAGACCGGCGCGGATGCCGTGCATCCCGGCTATGGGTTTCTGTCGGAAAATGCCGCCTTTGCCGAGGCGCTGGACAAGGCAGGCGTCGCCTTCATTGGCCCGCCGGTTGGCGCCATCAAGGCGATGGGCGACAAGATCACCTCCAAGAAGCTGGCGGCAGAGGCGGGGGTGTCCACCGTGCCTGGCCATATGGGGCTGATTGCCGACGCCGATGAAGCGGTGAAAATCGCTGCTCAGATCGGCTATCCCGTGATGATCAAGGCGTCCGCCGGTGGCGGTGGCAAGGGCATGCGCATCGCCTGGAACGATGCCGAGGCGCGCGAGGGTTTCCAATCCTCGAAGAACGAGGCGATGAACTCGTTTGGCGACGACCGGATCTTTATCGAGAAATTCGTTGACCAACCGCGCCATATCGAAATCCAGGTGCTGGGCGATAAGCATGGCACTGTGCTCTATCTCGGCGAGCGCGAATGCTCGATCCAGCGGCGAAACCAGAAGGTGATCGAGGAAGCGCCATCGCCGTTTCTGGATGCGGACACCCGCAAGGCGATGGGCGAGCAGGCCGTGGCGCTGGCCAAGGCGGTTGGATATTATTCCGCTGGCACGGTGGAATTTATCGTCGATGGCAATCGCAATTTCTACTTCCTGGAAATGAACACCCGCTTGCAGGTGGAGCATCCGGTAACAGAACTGATCACCGGGCTTGATCTGGTCGAGCAGATGATCCGGGTGGCCTCGGGCGAAGCGTTGGCTTTTGCGCAAGCGGATGTGACGCTAACGGGCTGGGCGGTCGAAAGCCGGCTCTATGCCGAAGACCCCTATCGCAATTTCCTGCCGTCGATCGGCAGGCTGTCACGCTACCGCCCGCCCAACGAAGGCCAGCAAGCCGATGGCACGGTGGTCCGCAACGATACCGGGGTCTTCGAAGGCGGGGAAATCTCGATGTATTACGATCCGATGGTTGCCAAGCTGTGTACGTGGGGGCCTGACCGGATCACCGCCATCGATGCGATGAGTGCGGCGCTGGACCGGTTTGAAGTCGAGGGTATTGGCCATAACCTGCCGTTTCTGTCGGCGGTCATGCAGCATCCGCGCTTTCGCTCCGGCAAGATCACCACCGCCTTTATCGCAGAGGAGTTTCCAGAGGGCTTTTCCGGGGTCGAGCCGGATGAGATGGCGGGTAAGACGCTTGCCGCCATTGCAGCCCTCGTCCACCAGCGGCGCGAGGCCCGTGCCGCGCAGGTCTCCGGCACCATGGGCAATCACGCCCGCACCATTGGCCGTGATTGGGTGGTGGAGCTGGCAGAGCGGAGTTATCCGCTGACGCTTTCCACTGATCCCGGCAGCATGATGTTTGCCGATGGCAATGTGCTCTCGGTTGATGGCGTGTGGCAGCCGGGCCAGACGCTGGCAATTTTTACCGTCGATAGCCAAAGCATCGCGGTTAAAATTGACATCAAGGGGCCTGCTATCCGCCTGCGCTGGCGGGGCATGGATGTCGTGGCGCATGTTCGCAATCCGCGTGTCGCCGAGCTTGCCCGGCTTATGCCCCGGAAATTACCGCCCGACACGTCAAAAATGCTGCTCTGCCCGATGCCGGGTGTGGTGACAGGCATTGCGGTTGCCGAAGGCGACGCCGTGGAGGCCGGTCAGGCACTGGCGACCGTGGAAGCGATGAAGATGGAAAATATCCTCAAGGCCGAGCGACGCGGTGTGGTGAAGAGGCTT
This sequence comes from Gillisella vitis, assembly GCF_021559775.1. Taxonomy (GTDB): domain Bacteria; phylum Pseudomonadota; class Alphaproteobacteria; order Rhizobiales; family Rhizobiaceae; genus Allorhizobium; species Allorhizobium ampelinum. The sequence goes on from NZ_CP056048.1 coordinate 709,098, forward strand.
GTTGCCAAGGCTGGCCAAAGCCTGGCCGTGGACGAACTGATCATGGAATTCGAGTGATGGGCAAATGTGCTTTTGGCCAAAGATCGGGTAGCCAAGGATCAGGCATCATCGCCCTGCCGCTCACCCAGTCGCGCCAGCATATGTCTCTGATGGTCCTGCCCACCGAAAAAAATGGCCAGGATCTGGACCTGGTTTTTAACCTCATCGACTTTGAAATAGATGACGGCACGGTTTTTCGTCACATGGCGCAAGTCAGGCGAAATGTGTGGCAACAACGTTCCCTGAAAGGGCGCATGGACCAGCGCCTTCAAATCATCGTCGATCGCTTGAAGACGCGCCGAGGCGCGATCGAAGGCTTCCTGTATCGCGTCTCCGAAAGACAAATAGGCTTCGACAAGGTGATCAAAGATAAGGTCAAGATCTCGATTGCTGGCGGCAGACCGCACCAAATCAAAGGCCATAGAAAGACTTTTTGGCAGCGATCATCTGCTGGATTGTCCGGCTGCTTTCCTCGGCGTTCAGGAACGGACCTTTGCTGCGCTCGTCGATCAGCGCGCGCAACGCCTGAACTTCCGCCTCCTTCATCTCTGTTTCCTCCCGCAGCAGCTCAAGACCGCGCTGCACGACGGCGCTCAGGCTTGAATACCGCCCGTCTTCCACAAGCTTGCGGGCAAACCTGTCTTGCTGATCGGAGATGGAAACGGAGGCTTTCACGGACATGGGGACAGGCTCCTCAAGGATTAGCTATTAAAAATACTACTCAGTCGCATTAAAATCAAGCTGAACGGAGAGGCGCTTTCATGTCGTCTTTCGTCTGCAAGGGTGGAGGGATTAATCGATGTCGAAGAAGACGGTTGCAGATTGGCGCGCTTTGGCCGAAAAAGAGCTGAAAGCCAGTCCGGACAGCCTGATCTGGCAGACGCCGGAAGGCATTGCCGTCAAACCGCTTTATACGGCAGATGATCTTGCTGGCGTCGATCACCTCGATAGCCTGCCTGGCTTTGCGCCCTTCACGCGGGGGCCACGCGCGACGATGTATGCCGGGCGGCCCTGGACGATCCGCCAATATGCCGGGTTTTCCACGGCGGAAGCCTCCAATGCCTTTTACAAGCGCAATCTGGCGGCTGGACAGAAGGGACTATCCGTCGCCTTCGATCTTGCCACCCATCGCGGTTATGACAGTGACCATCCCCGTGTTGAGGGCGATGTCGGCAAGGCGGGTGTGGCGATCGACAGTGTCGAGGATATGAAGATCCTGTTCGACGGCATTCCGCTGGGTGAGATGTCTGTCTCCATGACGATGAATGGCGCGGTCATTCCGATCCTGGCGAGCTTCATTGTGGCGGGCGAAGAACAGGGTGTTTCGCGGGACAAATTGTCGGGCACCATTCAGAACGATATTCTGAAGGAGTTCATGGTCCGCAACACCTATATCTATCCGCCCGAGCCTTCGATGCGGATTGTCGCAGATATTATCGACTATACCGCGAGGGAGATGCCGAAGTTCAACTCCATCTCGATCTCCGGCTATCATATGCAGGAGGCGGGCGCGACGCTGGTGCAGGAACTGGCCTTCACCCTTGCCGATGGCCGTGAATATGTGCGGGCAGCGCTGGCCAAGGGCCTGGATGTCGATGCCTTTGCAGGCCGGCTGTCGTTCTTCTTCGCCATTGGCATGAATTTCTTTATGGAAGCTGCAAAACTGCGGGCCGCCCGGCTGCTGTGGACCCGGATCATGCAGGAGTTTAACCCCAAAAAGTCCGCCTCGCTGATGCTGCGTACCCATTGCCAGACGTCAGGCGTGTCGCTGGCCGAGCAGGACCCGTATAACAACATTGTCCGCACGGCCTTTGAGGCGATGTCGGCGGTGCTGGGTGGCACGCAATCGCTGCATACCAATTCCTTTGATGAAGCCATTGCGCTTCCCACCGAGTTCTCCGCGCGCATTGCCCGCAATACCCAGCTGATCTTGCAGCATGAAACCGGCGTGACCAAGGTGGTCGATCCGCTGGCTGGCTCTTACTATGTCGAAAGCCTGACCAAGGAACTGGCGGATGCGGCCTGGGCGCTGATTGAAGAGGTGGAAAGCCTGGGTGGCATGACCAGGGCGGTGGCTGACGGCCTGCCCAAACGCCTGATCGAGGAGGCCGCCACCCGCAGCCAGGCGGCTGTAGATCGCCGCGAGGAGGTGATCGTTGGCGTCAACAAATACCGGCTGGAAACCGAGGACGATATCGACATTCTCGATATCGACAATGCCACCGTTCGCCTTGGCCAGATCAAGCGCCTTGAAGACACCAAGCGCCGCCGGGATGCAAAAGCGGTGGAGGCGAGCCTTCAGGAGTTGACCCGCATTGCCAAAACCGGAGAGGGCAATCTTTTGGCCGCCGCGGTTGATGCCGCCCGCGCCCGCGCCACCGTGGGCGAAATATCGGATGCCATGCGGTCGGTGTTTGGCGATCACACCGCCGTGCCCAAAGTGGTGTCCAAGGTCTACGGCGACAGCTATCATGACGATCCAGAATATCAGACGCTTGTCGGCCAGCTATCTGACTTTGCCACAGTGCTGGGGGGAAAGCCGAAGATCATGGTGGCCAAGCTTGGCCAGGATGGCCATGACCGGGGTGCCAAAGTCATTTCCTCGGCGTTTGGCGATATCGGCTTTGATGTCATCGCCGGTCCGTTGTTCCAAACGCCGGAAGAAGCCGCCGATCTTGCCGTCAGCCACAAGGTGCAGGTCGTCGGCATGTCGTCGCTGGCGGCTGGCCATAAAACGCTTGCGCCGCAACTGGTTGCTGCACTCAAGGCCAAAGGCGCGGAAAACATCATCGTCGTGGTTGGCGGTGTGATCCCAAGACAGGATTATCAGTTCCTCCTCGACCACGGCGTCGCAGCCGTCTTCGGTCCCGGAACAAACGTGCTGGAGGCTGCAAGAGCCGTCATCAATCTCATGCAGGGTCGGTTGCGAAACCAGTAAGACCACGCTTGAGGTGCGGGCTCTTTTCGGAAAGCACAGGGTTGTGGGTATTATTTTTATCAAAATAGTTTGAATACTAATTATATTCGTGCTATTTAGAGGTCATGAACAATGATCTCGACACGCGCAGACGTTTGACCAGTCAGCTGTTTTCGGCCGCGCGCCTCTGGCGCCGGACGATTGATGTTGTCCTGGCCGAGCATGGAATTTCCGAGGCTTGCGCTTCGCCCCTGGTGTGGATCGGACGGTTAGGGGGTGGTATTCGCCAGATCACCCTTGCCGAACATGTCGGCATCGAAGGGCCTTCGCTGGTGCGGCTGCTCGATCAGCTAGAAGCCTCGGGAATGGTCATGCGCAAGGACGATCCCACCGACAGACGGGCCAAGGGTCTTTGGCTGACGCCGGAAGGCGCGCGCATGGCAGCGCGGATTGAGGCTGTGCTGGACGACGAACGGGCAGGGGCCTTCGAAGGCGTTTCCCAAGCGGATATAGAAACCACTCTGCGCGTTTTGATGGAGTTTCAGCAGCGCTGCGTCGATCTGCGGGCGAGCCGGGACAAGAAGGACTAGGGTCGATGGTCGCACCAACCTGGAGAGACTGGGTGTTTTCCGGCAAGGCTTTCGCGGCTGCCATGCTGGCCCTTTATCTTGCCCTGATGTTTGATCTGTCGCGCCCCTATTGGGCTGTGTCGGCTGTCTATATTGTTTCCAATCCTTTTGCGGGTGCCACCAAATCCAAGGCACTGTACCGCGTGCTTGGAACGCTTCTGGGCGCAAGCGCTGCGGTTTTGTTCGTGCCGGTCTTTGTCAACGCGCCGGAGCTTTTATCTCTGGTCGTGGCGCTCTGGACCGGAACTCTGCTGTTTTTGTCGATGCTGGACCGTTCAGCGCGTGCCTATGTTTTCATGCTGGCCGGTTACACGTTGCCGCTGATTGCCTTACCCAGCGTTAGCGATCCCGGCGGCGTTTTCGATGTCGCGCTGGCGCGGTCCGAGGAGATTACCCTGGGCATTTTATGCGCCACGCTTGTCAATCAGGTGGTGTTTCCCTCCAGCATCGGTCGCTTGTTTGGGGACAGGATCAATGTCTGGCTGGCCGACGCCGGTGCCTGGGCCGAAGATATCTTGCGCGGCGAAGGTGCCATACCGTCCACCCCGCTGAAACGTCAGCAATTGGCCTCTGATGTGTCCAGTCTTGACCTGATGATCAGTCAGTTGAGTTACGATCCGGGAACCAAGGATGTCGTTGGTCAGGCGCGGGAGCTTCGCGGCCGGCTTTTGATGCTGCTGCCAGTATTTTCATCGCTGGCAGACCGCCTGCATGCCGTCAAACAGCAATCCGGCCTGGATGACACCCTCATCGCAATGCTCAATGATATCGCCGATTGGTTCAAGCTGGGTGGCGGCGTCGAGACGGAAAAGGCTGGCGCCAGCCTGCTGGGGCGGATCGACGCCTTGCAGACGCAGGATAAGCTGCATGGCTGGGACGGCCTCGTCATGTCGAGCCTGCTGACGCGGCTGAAGGATGTCGTCGAACTCTGGCAGGACTGCCTCACACTGCGCGATCACATCGCTAGCGGTGGCCATGCGGCGGAGACTTTGCCGCTCCTGCACACCAGACGTATTTTGACGGGTTCACGGCATTTCGACCATGCATTGCTGGCCATGAAAGTGGCCGTCGTGGTGGTGGGCATTCTGTTGGCTTGCGCATTCTGGATTGCCAGCGGTTGGAGCCAAGGCGCGAGTTTCGTTTCCATGGTCGCGGTATCCTGTTCGTTTTTTGCCGCCCAAGACCGACCTGCGCCGATGATCCGCAAAATGCTGATCTGGACGGCCCTGTCGATTGTGGTGGCCTTTGTCTATCTCTTTGCCATCCTCCCGGCCGTCACGTCCTTCGAAATGCTGGTGCTGACGCTGGCACCAATGTTCCTGTTCATAGGCTTGAAGATGAGCAATCCGCAAATGGGGATGTTTTTCATGCTGCTGGCGGTCAACAGTGCCACGCTGATCGCCATTCAGGACCAGTATTCCGCCGATCTGACCAGCTTTGCCAATGGCGGGCTGGCCACCCTGCTTGGCATCGGTTTTGCCCAACTCTGGGTCACCGTCGCCCAGCCTTTCGGGGCTGAACTGGCGGCTCGGCGGCTGATGAAGTCGGGATGGCGCGATCTTGCCGATACGGCTTCCGGATCACGGTCGGGAGATGTCGACCGCCTTTCCAGCCGCAGTCTCGACCGGCTTGGACAGCTTGTCCCCCGGTTGGCAGCATTGAATGTGCGCGATCTCGGCGATGTCGATGGCTTTGCCGATGTCCGGCTCGGCTTCAATGTGGTGACGCTGCAACAACAGCGGTCGTCGCTTGGGCAGGAAAGCGGCAAGCTTATCTCGCAGGTTTTGGCTGGCATTGCAGATCATTACCGGCGTCGGCTGAAGCGGGGTGGGTCAGGGTCGGCGCAGCCGCAATTGCAGGACACCATCGACCGGGCGCTCGAGACGGTCATGCGCAACGAGGGCGATGTCGGGCGTCGGGTCACCGACGCGCTGGTCGGTCTCAGGCGTGTGCTGTTTGGTCAATCGCCACCGCCAAGCCTCTCTTCCCAGGCTGGTGGTTCGCAGTCCGGCGCCCACCAACTTTCTTTCGCAGCAGAGTAACGTCAATGCCGACCGAATTCGATATTTATGGCGTCTATATCCCGCGCCTTTTCGTGGTGATGCTGATCGCGTTGCTGATCAGCATGGTGATCCGCAAGCTGCTGGCCTGGATGGGTGCCTATGGGCTCATCTGGCATCGTGGGCTTTTCGATGTTGCGCTCTTTGTCCTGCTGACGGCAGGTCTTTCCTTTCTAACACGCTGGTTTGTCTCATGACGATGTTGAAATCTCTCGGTAGGGTCGCTGTTACCCTGGTTGTCGTTGTTGCCGCGCTTTTTGCCGGCTATCACCTCTGGGTCTATTATATGGAAGAGCCGTGGACGCGCGACGGGCGCGTGCGCGCCGATGTCGCCGAGATTGCCCCTGATGTCACCGGCCCCGTCAGCGAGGTGTTGGCGAAGGACAACGCGACCGTGCGTAAGGGCGATGTTCTGTTCAAGGTCGATGCAAAACGGTTCGAACTGGCTCTGGAGCAGGCGCAGGCCGATCTCGATCAGGCGAAATCCTCGCTGGATGAGGCCGTCCGCGAACGCCAGCGCGAAGAGCGGCTTGGCGATTCCGCTTCGGCACAGGCGCGCGACAAGGCGGTGTCTGCCGAAGAGCAGGCCCAGGCTTCCTATAACAAGGCCCTTGCCAGCCGCGATGTTGCCAAGCTGGATCTGGATCGCACCGAAGTCAAATCCACCGTTAACGGCACGGTCAGCAATTTCTCTCTCCAGGTCGGTGATTTCGTCAATAGAGGCACGGCAACGGTGGCTGTCGTCAACACCGATACCTTGCGGGTCGAGGCCTATTTCGAGGAAAGCAAATTGCAGCGCATTCGTGAAGGCGACCGGGCCTCCGTGCGGATCATGGGACAAAAAACCGTGCTGACTGGCCGGGTCGAAAGCATGGCGACCGGCATTCAGGACCGCGAGCGCGATTCAAGCTCAGGCCTGCTGGTCAATATCACGCCGACATTCAACTGGGTCCGGCTGGCGCAGCGCGTGCCTGTGCGCATTCATCTCGAAAATGTCCCAGAGGGTACAAGGCTGATCTCGGGCCTGACGGCCACAGTGGACATCCAACCGGAAGTGGAGGCTGGTCAGAAGTAGCGATACTGCATAATTCCTTCAACCGATTCCGGTTTACGTCATTATCCAGTAAGCCACCGCGACCTCTGATATCTTGAGCCTCGGCATTTTTATTGCCGAGGCCGATATACTGCTGACGGCGAGCCTGTGGTGATTCGCACCTAACCACGAGGTTGCAAGGACCACAAAACCTTAGATATCGGCGATGAATGCCTGTTTCTGGGTGCCGAGACCTTCAATGCCCAACTCAACCACATCGCCAGCTTTCAGGAAGCGTGGTGGTTTCATGCCCAGGCCGACGCCGGGCGGCGTGCCGGTGGAAATCACATCGCCGGGATGCAGGCTCATGAACTGGCTGAGATAGGACACGAGAAAGGCGACGCCGTAGACCATGGTCTTGGAGGAGCCGTCCTGCATGGTCTCGCCGTTGACGGTCAGCCACATTTTCAGGTTCTGCGGATCGGCAATCTCGTCCTTGGTGACCAGCCAGGGGCCGATTGGGCCGAACGTGTCACAGGATTTGCCCTTGGTCCATTGACCGGCCCGTTCGGTCTGGAAGGCGCGCTCAGACACGTCATGGGAAACGCAATAGCCAGCGACATAGTCCATGGCTTCGGCTTCTGACACATATTTCGCCGTCTTGCCGATGACGACGCCAAGTTCGACTTCCCAATCGGTTTTTTCCGAACCGCGAGGGATCAATACTTCATCATTAGGACCGCAAATCGCTGAAGTCGCCTTCATGAAGATCACCGGTTCAGGTGGAACGGTTGCTCCTGTCTCTGCGGCATGGTCGGAATAGTTGAGGCCGATGCAGATGAACTTGCCGGTGCCGGAGACGCAGGCGCCGATCCGGTCGGGCGCAAGTTCCGGCAGCGTTGCGGGATTGAGCGCCGCCAGTTGCGACAGCCCCTCCGGCGAAATCGCGGCGCCGCCGATATCGGTGACATGGGCGGAGAGATCGCGGATCTTACCATCGCTATCGAGAAGGGCTGGCTTTTCCTGGCCAATCGGGCCAACGCGCATCAGTTTCATCGGATGTTTCCTTTCAAGTTTCGAAGTATTTTCTTGGAAATGCCCTAAATCGACCAGCCGCCGTCGATGGCATAAGCCTGCCCGGTCGTATAGGTGGCGCCAGCCAGATAGACGGCAAGATCGGCGATCTCTTCCGGCGTGCCGATCCGCCCAATCGGCTGGCGGGCGATGAAGGCGGCGCGGGCAGCCTCATAATCGCCTTGCGCCTTCAGCCTGTCCTGAAGCGAAGGGCTTTCCACCGTGCCGGGGCAAATGGCGTTACAGCGGATGCCCTTGGCGACATATTCGGCGGAGACGGATTTGGTCAGGCCGATCACGGCGGCCTTGGTGATGGAATAGGCGCAGCGGTTGGCAACGCCTTTCACGCTGGAGGCGACCGAAGACATGTTGATGATCGCGCCATCGCCTTTTTCGATCATCGCAGGCAGCACGGCACGGATGGTGCGCACCATGGCATGCACATTGAGGTCGAAGGCAAAGTCCAGTTCGTCGTCCTTCATGTCGAGGACCGAGCCAGCATGAACGAACCCCGCACAATTGAACAGCACGTCGAAGGGACCGGTTTCAGTAATCACCGCCTTGACCTCTTCGTCCTTCAAAACGTTGAGCCGGCGTGTGGTGATACCAGCCTCCGCTTCCAGGCTGGCCAGCGCCTGCTCGTTGATGTCAGTGGCGACGACCGTGGCGCCGGCGCGGGCAAAGGCCAGCGCGCTGGCCCTGCCTATGCCCTGGCCAGCGGCTGTTATCAGCACCTTTTTATGATCAAGAGACGACGACATTGGGTTTTCCTCCTGGGGTTCGGGCAGCCTTTAAGGGGACGAAGGGGTTGGGCTTTTGGTGTACGAACCACTCGTCTTCCTATCGATATCACCGGATTATTGCAGAATTTCCGCCTGATCCTCTTCCATTTCAAGGGGAAATTGTAATGTATAAATAATGCATTACGGGGAATGCGCGATGAACTATAGGTCGCTGGACGGTGTAAGGTCAAGCTTACTTGGCGCACTGATCTGAAGGACATCTGAGGCATTCGTCCAACCGCCAATCCAGGTCGCGGGCGAGTGTTTCGGCATTGCGGCCAATCACGATACTCTGGTGATTGCCGCGCATGTCGATCCACTCTGCGCCCGGCAAGAAAGCCTCCCATATGGTCTTCGGATCGCAATCAATCGGTGAACCACCAAGGGCGCGATAGAATGTCAAACGACCGGTATAAAGTCGTGGCCGGTAGAGCCCCTTCATTCTCAGAAGCTGACGGGCCAGTCGATCATAGCTGGGAGGGTAATTGCCGATCCATTGCGGCGCCATCGTCGGATAGTCGGGGTGACGGGGATCGCGGAAGCGAAACAGAAACGGGCGGAAATAGCTGGCAATGCCAGCGGCTCGGGCAGTAATTTTTGTCCATCGGGTGCTGATGGGAAGACCTCCATCACGTCTGGTGTGCCGGTCAGGCGGTATGGCGGCCGGGTCAAGCCGGGGCTTTACGGTCTTCAGCCGCCGCGTCAAGCGTTTCAGCATGAACCGCGACCAGACGGCTAGCGGCCAGATATACTCGCTTTGGGGTGTGTCGATCAGGCCGAGAAAGGCGACATCCTGGCCACTGTCTTTCAATGCTCTCGCCAGTTCAAGCGCCAAAACCCCGCCGAAGGAATAGCCCATCAAACAATAGGGACCGGGAATGTTCGCCTCTCGCAGGGCTGTGAGACAAGTGCGAATTTCATCCTCGACAACAGCCGGGTCACGACTGGTGTTATCGAAGGGCGTCAGGGACATGCCAAGAATTCGGCCCGGAAAGTGCAATCGTTGAATGAAGTCCTGTACTTCCAGAAAACAGCTCAAGCCTCCGGCAAAAACGATCAATGTCTTGTCCGTGGAACCCTTCCTGATTTCGATAATCTTTGGCAGGTTCAAATAGGCCCCATTCTCGATGGCACGGGCAAGCGCCTGCGGACTTGGCCAGAGATAGAAACTGTTGACATCCAGTTCTATCGAGGTCTCCCGCCAGAAACGGTCAATGATGCGCAAGGCCCGGTTGATGGTCAGACCGTCTTCCAGCAGATTGTCGTCGGGCGACACAGCACGTTTCAATTCCTGGCGACAGAGATCGACCAGCAATGCCGTGACATTCATACGAACAGCCCGTTGCCGGCCCAAATCGTCTTCATTTACGATCCTCGCAGACATGATCTCGATATCCATCGCCTTAGGTGGAGAGGATAGCGAGGACAATCACGATGAAGCCAAAAGACCTCGTCGTGGTCTATCTACGACATTATGACGTTAATGAGAATGGATTTCACCAAAAAAGTCAGACCACGAGGCGCTGCGTTTAGTTTTGTGGCAGGGGGGCTTCGGCAAATGGTCCGCCCAGCAGGGGACCGATGATCTCGCTTTCGCGGCCCTGGTCCATCGGCGCGTCCTGTGACCGGTCCTGCGCTTTCCAGCCGAGCTTATCGGCGTCGCTACTCACCATGCAGCCGCGATCATTGTCGGAGACGCCGTAAACCATCAGGCAGCCGAGCGTCTCGACCTTGAAGGCGCGGTCGACGAGACGGGTCAGGTCATCGGCACTGATCCATGTGGTGAGCATGCGGGGGCTGCGCACCGTATCGAAGCAGGAGCCGATGCGCACGGATACCGATTGAATGCCGCATTTGTCGTGATAGGTGCGGGCCAGCAACTCACCATAGGCCTTGGACAGGCCGTAGAAACTGTCGGGCAGCATTGGCGCGGTCTCATCGATTGGCGCCCCGAACGGGTGTAAGCCGACGACATGGTAGGAACTGGCCAGCACGATACGCGGGACGCCAAGGCGTCGGGCCGCTTCGAATATGTGATAGGTGCCGCGAATATTGGCATTGAGCACCGTTTCGAACGATGCCTCATTGGCCATGCCGCCGAGATGGATGATGCCGTCCACACCTTGCATGACGGCGCATATCGCATCGAAATCGCCGAGATCGGCACCTTTGATGCCCCGGGCCGTATCGTCATGCAGGTCGCTCAACACCAGGTCATAGCCAAGTGCTGTGAGGCGCGGTGCAAGCGTGGTGCCAATATTGCCGGCGGCACCGGTGATCAGGAGACGGGTCATCAAACACTCCTTGCCTAGAGTCTGTCTCCCAAAAGTGGTTTCCGGTTTTGGGGTAAAGACATGCGTATAAACAAAAACCTAAAGCACATTCTATGAGAGCGATTAAGCGGAAAGTGCTTTAGGTCAAATGGCAGGGCTCAAGCGATATAGCCGTCCGGTTTGCGCCCAGCTACCGGCAGATCGACCGCAAAGACCAGGCCCGCGAACGCATTGCCTTCTCCCCCCGGTTTCAGGCTGGTGATGAAAGCCGTTCTGAAATCCGGCCCGCCAAAGGTGATATTGGTCGGATTGGTGGTGGGCACATGGATGACCATATCGGGGCGGCCTTTGGGATCAAGTCGCAGCACGCGCCCGCTATCGGAGGCGGCGATCCAGTAAAAACCGTCCTCGTCCACCGCTGCGCCATCTGGGCGCCCGCCGATCTCGGACAGGTCCGCGAAGAGCTGTGGGGGCTCCAGTGGCATGCCATCACTGTCAAGCTCAATTGTCCAGACGCTAGCAAGGGTGGGATGGCTGTCAGACACGTAAAGTCGCTTGCCATCGGGCGAAAAGGCAAGACCATTCAAGGTGCGAAAGCCGTCGCGCACCACGCGAACCTGCCCTTTGTCGATGCAGAAAAGCCGCCCGAGATGGGCACGATGCGGCTCTATACTGCCGCACCAGAAGCGCCCAGCCGGATCGGCGATGCCGTCATTCATGCGGGTGCCGGGCGCGGCAGTGAAAGGAGAATGCAGCAGTTTTCGGTTCAGCTGGTCGCCATCCAGCGAGAGATATTCGAACCCGCATGAGGTTCCAGCAATAAAGCCATCGCCGCATGGTGCGATGGAGGCAAGCGCGCCATCCAGCACCCAGCGTTTCAAGCTGGCATCTTGCGGATCGAAGCGCAGCAGGCCGCCTGCCTCGATGTCGCAATACCAGAGCGCGTCACCATGCCATAGCGGGCTTTCTGCCACGGTGACGGCTGGAATATCAAGCGGTTGCGCGGTAAATTCTCTCATTGCACCCCCATCGCCTGCGGCATGATCAGCGGTTTGCGCCGTCTCGACATATCGGGCTGTGGCACTGAGGCGATCAGCTTTTGGGTATAGGGATGCTGCGGCCGCAGGCAGATGTCGTCGGCATCGCCCATTTCGACAATCTTGCCCTTTTGCATCACCGCAACCCGGTCGCAGAAATAGCGCACAACGGTAATGTCATGGCTGATGAAGATGAAGCTGATGCCAAGCTCGGCGCGCAATTCGGCCAGTAGATCGAGAACCTGATGGCGCAGCGACACGTCCAGCGCCGAGGTCGGCTCATCGGCAATAATCAGCCGTGGATTGGGCGCGATGGCGCGGGCGATGGAAATACGCTGACGCTGGCCACCCGAAAAGGCATGCGGATAACGGTTGATGGCATTGGTCGGCAGGCCAACGCGGTCGAGCAGATATTCCACCCGCTCCCGCATCTGGGTTGTGGTCAGTCCCATCATCCGCATCGGCTCGGCGATGGTTTCAAACACCGTCATGCGTGGATTGAGCGAAGAATGTGGGTCCTGAAACACCATGCGCATTTCCGTATAGAGATGACGCATGGTGTTGCGCGATGCTTTGGCGATGTCAACGTCTTGCCCGTTGGCATCGGCATAATGCACATGGCCAGCCGTGGGCTTGTAGATTTGCAGCATAGTGCGGCCAAGCGTGGTCTTGCCCGAACCGCTTTCCCCGACAATGCCAAGGGTTTCGCCGGGCGCCAGCGTCAGGCTGACCCCGTCGATAGCCTTAACGCCGAATGTCTGTTTCACTCCCCAGCGACGGCGCGAACCGAACTGCAAGTGCAGGTCGGAAACCTCCATCAGCGGCTTGGCGGCGGCAGGCAGCGTGCGCTTGGGAAGGGGCGTTTCCAGCTTCAGCACGGCACCCAGAAGTGCTGCTGTATAGGCGGCAGCCGGGCGGCGCAGAACCTGTTCGGCCAGCCCTTCCTCGACCTTTTCGCCGCGATACATCACCATCACCCGGTCGGCAATTTCCGCTACGACGCCGATGTCATGGGTGATGAACAGCACGGCCATGCCGCGGTCGCGCTGAAGCGAGACGATCAGGTCGAGAATCTCGGCCTGGGTGGTGACGTCGAGCGCCGTGGTCGGCTCATCGGCAATCAAAAGGCGTGGATTGCAGGACAGCGCCATAGCGATCATGGCGCGTTGGCGCATGCCGCCTGAATATTCGAAAGGATAGCGGTCGATGGCCGTTTCCGGGTCGGGAATCCGCACCTGGCGCAACAGGTCTATGGCGCGGACGCGCGCCTCAGCCTTGTCCATTTTCTCATGCAGCAGGATCGCTTCGATGATCTGCTCGCCGATCCGATGTACGGGCGATAGCGAGGTCATCGGCTCCTGAAAGATCATGGCGATCTGGCCGCCTCGGATCGATTGCATGTCCTGGCTGGAAGACTTGAGCTTGGCGATGTCGCGGTCCGCTTTGCCGTTTTCGCCAGCGAGAAGGATCTCACCCGATGTCAGGCGACCCGGATCGGCCAGCAGTTTCAAGATGGCGCGGGCGGTAACGCTTTTGCCCGAGCCGCTTTCGCCCAGCACGCAAAGGGTTTCGCCTTCATAGACATCGAAGGAGACATTGCGGACGGCCTGGATAACCTGGCGATGCACGGGAAATTCGACGCTGAGGTTCTTGACCTGCAAGAGGGGCTTTACGTTCGATGTCATGGAGTTACCTCATGCATAGGGATCGGCTGCATCGCGCAGGCCGTCGCCAAGGAAGTTCAGGCTGAGGACTGCGACCACCACCGCCACACCGGGTGCCAATAGCCACGGAGCCTGGGTCAACGCCCGCAGGTTTTGGGCATCCTGAAGCAGCACGCCCCAGCTGACGATGGGCGGTTGCAGGCCAAGGCCTAGGAAGCTCAGCGATGTCTCGGCAAGGATCATCGTCGGGATTGCCAGTGTTACGGCGGCGATGATGTGGCTGGTGAAGGAAGGCATCATATGACGTCCGATCACCCGCATTTCACTGGCCCCGTCCAGCCGTGCGGCGGTGACGAAATCCTCGGTGCGCAAGGACAGGAATCGGCCTCGCACCACCCGCGCCATTTCTGTCCAGCCGATCAGCGAGAGAATGACCAGGATAACGAAATAGACCTTGAGCGACGACCAGTCCTTCGGCATGGCGGCGGCCAGCCCCAGCCACAGCGGAATGGTCGGGATGGAGCGGATAAACTCGATGGTGCGCTGGATGACGCTATCGATCATCCCGCCGAAATAGCCGGATATGCCGCCCAGGATCAGGCCGATCACCAGGCTGAGAAACACGCCGATCAGGCCAATCGACATGGAAATCCGTGTGCCATAGATGACGCGCGACAGGAGATCGCGGCCAAGCCGGTCGGCACCCAGAATATAGAAAGGCTTGGTATGATCGAGCGGGCCGATGAAGTGCAGATTAGTGGTGAACAGGCCCCACATGTCATAGCTTTCGCCACGGGCAAAAAACTCGATGGGGATGATCGCATTGTCATCCACCTGGAAAACCCGGGTGAAGGATTTCGGATCGACCACATTCTTATAGCCCTTCACATGCGGCAGGAATTTGCCATCGTGAAACAGGCTGATCGGTTGCGGCGGCGCGAATGTATATTGCGGCTTGAAGGTTGTCGGCAGGGTTGGCGACAGGAATTCTGCGAAAATCGCCAGGAAATAGATCGCTGCCGTAGCGATCAGGCCAATCATCGCCAGCTTGTGGCGGCGGAACTTGAACCACATCAACGCCCATTGCGAGGAGACCACCATGCGGTCGCCGGTTGTCTGATTGTCCAGCAAGGGTTCTTTTGGCGTGCCAGCGCCTGTCGTGGCTTGGGGCAGGGGGGAAGATGTTACGCTCATGTCAGACGAATCCTTGGATCGACGATGGCAAGCAGGATGTCGGACAGCAGCGTACCGACCAGGACCAGGCCACCGGTCATCAGCAGGAAGGCACCGGCCAGGTACATGTCCTGGGATTTCAGCGCCTGCAAGAGAAGAGGTCCGGCGGTGGGCAGGTTCATCACAGTGGAGACGATCAACTCGCCGGAAATCAGGGTCGGCAATACCCAGCCGACGGTGGAAATGAAGGGATTAATGGCAACGCGCACCGGATAGCGCAGGATCGCCCGTCTTTCTGGCAGCCCTTTGGCAAGGGCCGCTTCCACATAAGGCTTGCGCAATTCGTCAAGCAGATTGGCGCGCATGACGCGGATCAGCGCCGCCGTGCCGCTGGCCCCCAGGATGATCACGGGGATCCAGACATGCTTGAGAAAATCCCCGATTCGGGCCAATGACCAGGGCGCATTGGCGAATTCCGGCGAGAACAGCCCACCGACGCTCTGGCCGAAGTGAATGGTCGCCACATACATCAGCAGGATGGCCAGCAGGAAATTCGGGATTGCCATGCCGATAAAGCCCAGCAGGGTGAAAAGGTAGTCGCCCGGAGAGTATTTGCGCACGGCGGAGTAGATGCCGATCGGCAGGGCCGTCAGCCAGACGAACATCAGGGTGATGAAGGCGACCAGCGCCGTCATCCCCATCCGCTGCATCACCAATTGGCTGACAGGCTGGTTCCACTCGAAGGAATAGCCGAAATCGCCATGCATCACGCCGCCAATCCAGTGGACATATTGCAGCACGACCGGCTCGCCAATGCCATAGCGCTGGCGCAGGGTCTCCAACTGGGCAGGAGACATGGTGTCGCCGGTTTCAGCCGCCTGGGCGGCCAGCGTCGAGACAAAATCGCCGGGCGGCAACTGGATCACCACGAAGGTCAGAAGCGAAATGGCAAACATGGCTGGGATCATACCCAGCACGCGCAATGTGATGAACCGTAACATCGACGATCCTTTCCGGGGTCTTGCGTTCCTGTCCGTTGAGATCGGCAGGGGGAGGCGGTGTGACCAAAAGCTTTGTCTTCGGGGCGCCGGCCGAGCAGCGCAAGGTTGGGCAAGCGCCACACGGACGACGCCCCGAAGTCGGGAGGAGCTCACTTTGAGTTTGCCTTAGGAAAAGTGGAAACCGGCTTTCCCGAAAAGACAAACGAAAACAAAAGGCTCTAGTTCTGGATGAACCATTGCTCGGTATTGCTGGGTGCCGGGCTTGGATAGACCCAGGAGGTCGGCGCATTGTTCATCACGTTGTGCAGGTTCTTGGCCTTGACGGCGAAGCCAGCGGGCGGTGTCGAAATCGCAATCGTGTAGAACTGGTCGGCGGCAATATCGAGAATCTGCTGGAACAGCGCCGTCTGCTTGGCCTGATCGGTGGTACCCTTGATCTGGTTATAGAGATCCCACTGTTTCTTGACCGGCTCCGGCGGCTCTTCTCCGCCTTGCATCTTCAGATAAGCCTTGCCCCAGGCGACCGCATAGTTGGATTCAATCGAGACCGGCATATAGAGGCGCGGATCAAGCAGGGCATCGACGCCATACCCTTCGCCGGTCCACAGTGCCACGTCATGGTCGTTATTGTTCTTGACCTCATAGAACCGCGTGCGGTCCATCGATTGGAAGCGCGCATCGACGCCAACGGCCTGCCAGTAGCGAATGACCAGTTCGGCAACATCGCCCCAGTTGGACAGCGCCGCAGGCGTGATGACGGTAAAGGTCAGGCGTTTGCCATCAGGGCGAAGCCGGAAGCCATCGGCATCCTTCTTGTCGAGGCCGATGCTGTCGAGCAGCTTGTTGGCCTTGTCAGGGTCGTAATCGAGATATTGATGCGCCAGCCGGTCATTGGCGTAGAGGGTGTTTTCGTTTGGCGCCACCTGTTTCGGCTGCGTCAGGCCCAGATAAATCGCATCGATGACCGATTTGCGATCAATGGCGATACTCATCGCCACCCGGAAATCCTTGTTGCCGAAGATCTTGCGCATCTCCGGGTCCTTATGGGTCATATTGAAGGAAAAGGACGTGTCCGCACCCTGGCCGGTAATCCGGTCGATCAACTCGTACCCACCCTTGTCCGCGCCTTCGTTCAAGACTGGACGGTTCTGGTTCACACCGATATGGCGTTCCTGATAGTTGATCTTGCCGGCAATCGCCGCCAGTAGCACGGTCTGCACATCTGAATTGACGCTATAGCGGGCGCCATCGAGATAAGGCAGCTGGTTGCCCGCCGGATCGACCTTCCAGTAATAGGGATTGCGCTCAAACGTCACCTGGGTGGCGCCGGACACATAGGGGTCCTTGATCTTCCAGGGGCCGAGCACGGGCATGTCTGGATTGCGCCAGCGCTGTACCTGCTCGATTTCCAATCCGCATTTGTTGGTCAGATGCTCGATCCAGCTGGCATCACCGGCATCCTTTGCCAGCTTTTCGGCATCCGGATTGAATTTCGGCATGAACTGGCCGCAATATTGCTTCGACATCAAGGTGAGCTGCGTGCCGAACACGCCCGCGACATTCATGAGGAACAGGCCGTTCGGGCCGGAGAATTTGATGGTGACGCTGGTTGGGCTGTTGACGGTCGCCACCGGCAGCTTGCCCCCCACCAGCATCCAGGCGGGCTTGGCCGGAAACAGCTTGTCGTCGGGAAGCACGTCATTGACCATGAAGGCGATGTCTTCGGCGGTGAAATCCATGCCGTTCGACCATTTCATGCCCTTGCGCAATTCGAAGGTGAAGGTCGTGGCATCATCGCTGGCTTTGTAGGAGGTGGCGACATTGGGAATGATCTTGCCCGACCATTCCCGGTCCCAGGCCATCAGCGGCTCGTAGCCCGTCAGCTTGGCCAGTGCGTTGCGGTCATTGCCGCCCACCAATCCGCCGGTCTGGTAGCCGCCATAGACGCCGACACGTTCGACCATGTCCTCGACACGCGGATTTTCTGGCAGACGTTTTTCGACCGGTGGCAATTTGCCTTCCTTGACCAGCGCATCAAGCTGCGGCGCCTGATGATAGTCCTGGGCAATCGCCATGACCGGCATGCCCACCAGTGCGGCAAGCGCTACTGTGGCAAGCAGTTTTCTGGTCTTCATCGTGTTTTTCCTCCCGAAGAAATATCTTTTATGATGGGTCGAAGTCACTTTGCTGCATTCGCAAGCCAAACAAGACAGACGCTCCCGGGCCTATCCTGTTGGCTGTTGTTTCTTACTGTTTCCAGGGCTCGATCAACCGTGCCAGAATATCCACCTCTTCCGAGGTCAAATCCGTCAGAGGCGGACGGACCGAACCGGCGGCAAAGCCCTGAAGACGAACGCCAGCCTTGATGGCCGCGACCGCATAGCCCTTCTGGCGGCTGCGCAAATCCATGAAGGGGAAGAAGAACCGGTTGAGAATGCTTTCGCAGGTCGCCCGGTCGCCAGCCCGCAGCGCCTTGTAAAAATCGCAGGCCAGTTGCGGCACGAAATTGAAGACAGCCGACGAATAGGTGGAGAAACCGGCACCCAGATAGGCCTCGGCAAACAATTCCGCCGTTGGCATGCCGCCGATATAGGTGAGGCGGTCGCCCAGCGTCGCGGTGATGCGGCGCACCAGGCCGAGTTCGCCTGTGCCATCCTTGAAACCGATCAGATTGGGGCAATCATCGGCCAGGCGCTGGATGGTTTCGGTTTGAAGCACGCAATTGTCGCGGTTGTAGACGGTGACGCCGAAGCCGACCGCATCACAGACCGCCTTGACATGGGCATAGAGGCCCGCCTGCGGCGCATCGATCAGATATTGCGGCAACAGAAGAATGCCGTCGCCACCGGCCTTTTCGATGCCCTTGGCGATTTCAACGGCAACCCTTGTGCCACCGCCGCAGCCGCCGACGATAGGCACGCCATTCGATGCCGCCTTGGCGGTGGCGACGATGCCAGGAATTTCATCCGGCGACAGCGAGAACATTTCGCCAGTGCCGCCAGCGGCAAACAGCACCGTTGCGTCATAGCCCGAAAGCCAATCGATATGCGCGCCATAGACATCCGGGTTGAACTCGCCCTTGTCATCGAAAGGGGTGACGGGAAAGGACAGCAAGCCTGCGCCCAGTGCACGTTTCAGTTCATTCGGTTCCATGGTCCGCCTCTCCTGCGTTCAACTGCTCCGTGCCACACGATCTTCTTCGCGAAAGACTTGAACGGGCACCTATCCTCGTGCTTTATAATGACTGCAACCGAGTCATATCATGATTTCTAGCGAAGTCATATTATGATTTAAAACACCTGTCCAGTCGAATTCCGTTCAATATTTGCCCTATCCCTTTATGGAGATTTTCATGGCCAAAGCCCCATCGCCGAATGAAGCACAGCGCAAGCCAAGGCTGGCCGAAAGCGTCATCGAAGCCTTGCGTGCCGATATTGTTGGCGGACGGCTGGCGCTCGGCACACAATTGCCGACCGAGCCAGGGCTGATCGAGCGGTTCGGGGTCAGCCGCACGGTGATCCGCGAGGCATTGGCCGAGTTGCGTGCCGCCGGTCTTGTCGATGCTCGTCAGGGCAAGGGCGTCTTTGTTGTTGATGACCTGCCCGGACAGGAAATGCGCCTCAGTACGGAAGAGCAGCGGAGCATTCCGAAAACCCTGGAAATGCTGGAATTCAGGGTGGCAATCGAGACGGAAGCCGCAGCGCTTGCCGCCGTGCGCCGCTCTTCGGCGCAGGAATACGAGATCCGGGCGGCCAATGAGGTGATGGC
Source organism: Gillisella vitis (assembly GCF_021559775.1). Taxonomy (GTDB): domain Bacteria; phylum Pseudomonadota; class Alphaproteobacteria; order Rhizobiales; family Rhizobiaceae; genus Allorhizobium; species Allorhizobium ampelinum. The sequence goes on from NZ_CP056048.1 coordinate 728,548, forward strand.
GGATCTTGTCGCCGAAAAAGCGCCGACGTCCAAGGCGGATTTCGATTTTCACCTGGCTATCGCCCGGGCCACCAATAACAGCTATTATCTAAGCGCCTTGCAAAGCTTTGGTCCGCAGGCCATTCCGCGCTCCAACTTGCCCAACCTGGCCTCTTCACGCAGCGAAACCTATCTTTCGCAAGTGGTGGAGGAGCATGGTCGGATTGCTGATGCCATTTCCGGTCAGGACCCGCAGGGTGCGCGCGCCGCGATGCGCGAGCATATCGAGAAATCCCAGGAGCGGCATCGGGCGCTGGCCCGGAATCTGCGCAAGGAGGGCGGCTGAGGCGCATTGATATTTGCGCTTCTGCTTGCCTATCCTCTATGGTCTTGGCATTGCGTCGCAAAATAATCAAAAGGCAGGTTTTATGACCAGAGAGATCTTCATCCGCAATGCGTCCGATTATGCGCTGGGCGGCAAGCTGGCCAAGGATCTGGCTCAGCTTATCGCACGCCGCTCGGTCAGCCAGTCGGAAGGCAGACCAGAGGATCTGCAAGCCTATCTGATGCAGGATATTCAACCGCTGCTGTCGTCGCTTGGCTTTGCCACGGAGATTTTCGCCAACCCGAGAGAAAATGGCGCACCGCTTTTGATCGGCAGCCTGATCGAGGACGCCAGCCTGCCGACCGTGCTGATCTATGGGCATGGCGATGTCTGTAATGGCGAGGCGCATCGCTGGCGCGACGGGCTCGACCCTTTCGTGCTGCATCAGGAGGGGGATAAGCTCTACGGGCGCGGCACGGCGGATAACAAGATCCAGCATCTCATCAATATCAAGGCGCTGGAACTGATTTTGAAGGAGCAGGGCAAGCTTGGCTTCAACGTCAAGATTATCATTGAAATGGCTGAGGAAACCGGCTCCTACGGTTTGCGGGAGTTTTTCCAGGCTAAGCGCGAAGCCCTTGCCGCCGATGTGCTGATCGCATCCGACGGGCCGCGATTGGCTGCTGATACACCGACCATGTTCATGGGCTCACGCGGCGGCTTTGCCTTCAACCTCATCGTTAACTTGCGCGACGGCGATCACCATTCCGGCAATTTCGGTGGATTGCTGGCCGATCCGGCGATCATTCTCGCCCATGCCATCGCCACGATTGTTGATGCGCGGGGCCAGATCCAGATCCCGGAATGGCTGCCGACCAGCCTGACCCCTGACATTCGCGCTGCCCTCAAGGACCTGCCGTCCCGCAAGCATGACGCGGACTGGGGGCAAGCGGATCTGACGCCATCCGAGCGGATCTTCGGCTGGAATTCCATGGCGGTTCTGGCCATCTCCTCGGGCAATATTGAGGCGCCGCAAAATGCCATTGCCGGATCGGCGCGGGCCACCTGCCAACTGCGTTTCGTGGTGGGAACGGATATGGAGGGCATTCTGCCTGCCCTGCGCCGCCATCTGGATGCCCATGGGTTTCCCATGGTGGTGGTGGAGCCAGCGCGTGGCGAGGCCTTCCGGGCCACTCGATTTTCCCCCGATCATCCCTGGGTGCGGTTTGTCGAGCAATCGATAACCCGCACCAGTGGCAAGCCGGTGCATGTCCTGCCCAATCTGGCGGGCTCGCTGCCCAATGACGCCTTTACCGATATTCTTGGCCTGCCGACTATCTGGATTCCCCATTCCCATGCCGAATGCGGCCAGCACGGGCCGAACGAGCACGCTCTTCTGTCCATTGCCGAAGAGGGCATGCGGGTGATGACCGGCCTGTTCCTGGATATTGGCGAACAGGCTGCCGCGTTGAAATCCGTTTGAGACTTTGGGCCAGTTGATTGCATCAGGAATTCTGATATTCATTCGTCAAACGCCTTGTTTTCGGATGAATATCAGCAATGAGCAGAAATTTTCTTGTGATCGACCCGGAAGACGGCATGGCGGTTCTGAAAGGACTGGCCTCGCCATTGCGGATCGCAATGCTCAAGCTGTTGCATGACAAGGGCGCGATGAATGTCAATGACATCGCTGCCGAACTGTCGCTGCCGCAATCCACTGTCTCCACCAATCTTCAGGTTCTGGAAGACGCGGGATTGATCCGCACCGAGAGCCAGAAAGCCCGCAAGGGCAGCCAGAAGATCTGCTATCCGACTGCCGAGGAGGTGCTGGTTGTCTTCAAGAGCGAGCGGCGCAAGATCGATGCCCATGCCATCGAAGTCGCGATGCCAATCGGGCTTTATACCAGCTATGAGGTGACGGCACCCTGTGGTCTTTGTTCCCCCGAAGGCATCATTGGCTTGCTGGACGTCCCCAATACCTTCCTTGATCCGGAACGGATGAAGGCCGGGCTGATCTGGTTCACCAGAGGCTATGTGGAATATCAATTCCCCAACAATGCCAAGCTATCTGGCAGCAGAATCCGCGAAATCGAAATTGCCATGGAGTTGAGTTCGGAAGTACCCGGCACCAGTGCCGACTGGCCATCCGACATCACTTTGTCGATCAATGGCACGGATGTCGGAACATGGACCTCTCCCGGCGATTTCGGTGACAAGCGCGGTGTTTATACGCCCGACTGGTGGAAGCTGAAGGGCTCGCAATATGGCAAGCTGAAGAATTGGCGAATTTCCTCAGAGGGCACCTTCGTTGATGGCGTCAAGATTTCATCCGTCGATCTCAATGCCATCGATCTGCTGGCCCATCACTCCATTCGGGTGCGGATTGGTGTGCGTGACGATGCGCGCCATCCCGGTGGGATCAATATTTTCGGACGCGGATTTGGCAATTACGACCAGGATATCGTACTCCGTATCCGAACAGAGTGAATATCAGCTTTGGTGATTGAAAGATTTTCAGCGCGAATACCGACCGTCATGCCGTTGTCACATTGTTGTCATTGAGATTTTGCTGTGTTGCAGCATTGATTTTCATGTCTTTTAGGTCGCTTTTCAGCTTGACGCTTTGCCAAAATCGCTATTTTATATCCGATAAGATGGTTTAAATCATCATATTGGATATATATAGGGAGGATGACATGAAGGCGACCGTTCTGGCGCATGCCGATTTCAGCATTGCGGAGATTGATCCACGGCTCTACGGCTCCTTCATAGAGCATCTGGGCCGGGCAGTTTACACCGGTATTTATGAGCCCGATCACCCAAGCGCCGATGAAAACGGCATGCGCCGCGATGTCATCGATCTGGTTCGGGAGTTGAACGTGCCGATTGTCCGCTATCCCGGCGGCAATTTCGTTTCAGCCTATAATTGGGAAGACGGCGTTGGCCCTAGGGATCAGCGCCCGGTTCGTCTCGATCTCGCTTGGCATACTTCCGAGAGCAATGAGGTCGGTCTTCACGAGTTTGCCGATTGGTGCGCCTCTGTCGGCACGGAGATGATGCTGGCCGTCAATCTCGGGTCGCGCGGGCTGGATGAGGCGCGCAATTTTCTGGAATATGCCAATCATTCCGGCGGCAGCTATTGGAGCGATCTGCGTATCAGCAATGGTAGGCCGCAGCCTTTTGATGTGAAGCTCTGGTGCCTTGGCAATGAAATGGACGGCCCTTGGCAGATCGGCCACAAATCCGCGGATGAATATGGTCGCCTTGCCCATGAAACCGCCAAGGCCATGCGGACCTTCGATAAATCGCTGGAACTGGTGGTCTGCGGTTCGTCCAACGCCAAGATGCCGAGCTATCCGCAATGGGAAGCGACCGTTCTCGACCATACCTATAATGAGGTCGATTATATTTCCCTGCATATGTATTTTGACAACAAGGCAGGCGATACGCCCAATTATCTCGCCCAGAACAAGAAGCTGGATGATTATATCGTCTCGGTATCGGGTGTGATTGATTTCATCAAGGCCAAGAAACGCTCTTCCAAGAACGTCTATATTTCCTTTGATGAATGGAATGTCTGGTATCATTCCAACGAGCAGGACAAGGCGATCCTTCAGGGCAATGACGGCTGGCCCTTTGCGCCGCCGTTGCTGGAAGACATCTATAATTTCGAGGATGTGTTGCAGGTCGGGCTGATTATCAACACTTTCATCCGCCGTTCCAACGTGGTGCGCATCGCCTGCCTGGCGCAATTGGTCAATGTGATCGCGCCAATCATGACGGCGCCGGGCGGTCCAGCCTGGCGGCAGACGATTTTCTATCCGTTCCTGTTCGCCTCGGTGCATGGCCGTGGCACGGCGCTGGATCTCAGGGTGAAAAGCCCGACCTATACGGCGTCTGCCGTCGGTGAGGTCGACAGTCTCGACATTGCCGCCGTGCATGACACGGCGGATGGCTCGATTGCTTTCTTCATCGTCAATCGTTCAGAGGCGGCCATCGAGACCACATTCGATTTGCAGGGGTTTGGCACCGCGCCATCTATCGCCGATTATCAGGTGATGACCCATGCCGATTTGAAGGCGGTCAATACGCAGGAGCGGATGACGGAGGTTGCGCCACGCCCCGGCGAGGGGCTGGTTATCGACGGCACAAGCCTGACGGCGTCGTTTCCGGCGCTGTCCTACCAGATGATCCGGGTGAAGGTTCGGGATGTCTCCTAGGGGGAATGGATAATTCCTGACCTTGCTAAACCTGGGAGGAGGATAGCGATGACGGCACAGATCGAAATCAGCAATGTCAGCAAGACCTACGGCGCCATGACCGTGCTGGATGGCTTGTCGCTGTCCATTCCGGCCCATGAATTCGTGGTCTTCCTCGGTCCGTCCGGCTGCGGAAAATCGACCTTGCTGCGGATGATCGCCGGGCTTGAAAGCGTCGATGACGGCGAAATCCGCATCAATGGCGAGCGGATTGACGGACTGCCGCCCGGTCAGCGTGATGTGGCTATGGTGTTTCAGTCCTATGCGCTCTATCCGCATATGACCGTGCGCCAGAACATGGCCTTCGGGCTTGAGAATATTCAGGTTTCCCGATCGGTCATTGATGCGCGTATTGCGGAAGCGGCGCGGATGCTGGAAATCGATCATCTGCTGGAGCGCAAGCCGGGGCAGCTTTCCGGTGGTCAGCGCCAGCGCGTGGCGATTGGCCGGGCGGTGGTAAAGGAGCCCAAAGCCTTCCTGTTTGATGAGCCGCTCTCCAATCTGGATGCCGCGCTGCGCACACGCACCCGGATCGAGTTAGCGCAATTGCATCAACGGCTGCGCTCGACAATGATTTTCGTCACCCATGATCAGACCGAAGCCATGACGCTGGCCGACAGGATCGTGGTGATGAACAATCGTCGCATCGAGCAGATTGGCACGCCGATGCAGATCTATGAGCGCCCGGCAACCCGGTTTGTTGCCGGTTTCGTCGGGTCGCCTGCAATGAATTTTCTCGATATTACCGGCTTTACCCCCGGCGGATCCGGCATGATCGCCACCTGCGGCCAGAGCCTGCGCATCGAAACCCATATCAGTCCGAAAAATGCGGCGTCGGCGGTTGCGCTCGGTATTCGCGCCGAGGCGGTTCACGTCACGCCTCCTGAGGGCGGGGACGTTGATGGCACTATCGATGTACTGGAGCGTCTGGGTGATCGGACGCTGATCTATACACGATTGCAGGATGGGCAGACTGTGGTGGCCGCAACGACGGGGCAGACGCGCCTGAAAATCGGCGATCGCATTGGCCTTGGTTTTGACGGTGAAAAAGCACATCTTTTCGATGCGGATGGCACCGCCCGGCATGCGGAGGTGCTCTCCGATGGCTGACCGCTCTTCTGTCCAGCCGGGTGTGGGCCTGCCGGGTACGGGCCTTCGCCGCCGTTCGGCCCCTGCGTCGATGAGCATTCATGCTCCGCGCTGGAGCCATGCGTTATTCGTGGCGCCTTACCTGACATTTTTCACCACGCTTCTGGTTTTTCCCCTGATCTGGGGCATTTGGCTGAGTTTCCATAAGGCCGATATGTTTTCGAGCGGGCGGTTCGTCGGCTTTGATAATTATCTACGGCTGTTTCGCGATACCGTTTTCATCCAATCGATCTGGAATACCTTCTATTTCGTGGCATTGACGGTGCCGACGCTGGCGGTGCTCGGGCTATTTCTGGCGCTGGCGCTCAACCGGCAGACGCGGACGGCGGCGGTTTTGCGAACCCTATTCTTTGCGTCCTCGGTCTTGTCCGTCACCATTGTCACGCTGGTCTGGCGGATCGTGTTCATTCCGCAAGTCGGCTTGCTCGCCACCATTTTCAGTTGGTTTGGCGCAACGGCTCCCGCCGCTCTGTCCGATCCGGACCTGGCGATGATCGCGATTGCCATTGCCACCGTCTGGTGGTGCCTTGGCCTGCCGATGATGCTGTTTCTGTCGGCTTTGCAGCAAATCCCTGGCGATATCTATGAGGCGGCGGCGCTGGACAATGCCAGCCGTTGGCGGACGCTGACGGCCATCACCCTGCCATCCATCAAGCGCACCTTCCTCCTGGTGGTCGTCATTCAGATTGTCTTGCAATTCCAGCTATTTGGCCAGGCGCTGTTGATGACGCGGGGCGGGCCGAACAATGCGACCAGACCCATCGTTCTCTATATCTATGAAGTTACCTTCCGCCGCTGGGATCTCGGTCTCGGGGCCGCAGCCTCCGAAATCCTCTTCATTCTGATCCTGCTCGCCGCCATGGCGCAATATCTGATAACCAGACGCAATGGAGCCGGAAGCAGGGGAGATGCGGCATGAGCGGCTTTTCCTCTTCTCACAGCAAGCTTGGCGACCGGATCGTCCTTGGGCTGGTCGTGCTGTTATCCCTCGTGATGCTTTTGCCCATACTCTGGGTGATCGGATTGTCGCTGAAGGAAAACAGTGTGCTGATGGCCGACCCCAATTCGGTGTTTCATCCGCCCTATATCATCAGCAACTATCTCAATATAATCCAGACATCCTCGGTGTTTCGCTGGATTCTCAACAGCCTGATCGTTTCGATCAGCCTGACCATCGGCACGCTGATCCTGTCGTCGCTGGCTGGCTACGGCTTTGCCCGGCTGAATTTTCCAGGCCGGGATGTGCTGTTCGTGGTCGTGCTGTTCGGGCTCGCGGTGCCGGAACAGGCGGTTCTGGTTGCCCGCCACCAGATTTTCAGCATGTTGAGCCTGCACAATACCTATCCGGGCCTTGTGCTGCCCGGCCTATCCAGTGCTTTCGGCGTCTTTTTGATGACGCAATATTTCCGGGCCATTCCGCGCGATCTGGATGAGGCGGCCCTTCTGGACAATGCCAGCCGGTTCCGGATCTTCTGGAAAGTGCTTTTGCCTCTGACGCTGCCCGCCCAGGCGACACTTGGCATTTTCACGTTCCTGGCGTCCTGGAACGACTATTTCTGGCCGCTGATTTCCGCCTCCAGGAAGGATATGTATACGCTGACAGTGGGGCTTGCCTCAACCCAGACCAATTTCGGCCAGTCGGAAGGCCTGGGCTTTCTGATGGCGCAGGCGGTGTTTGCTGGAGCGCCTATCCTTATCATCTATCTGTTTTTCCAAAAATATATCGTCACGGCGGTGTCGGGGGCAGCCGTTCGGTAGCGTTTGCCCTGACATTACAAGCAAGAAGATAACAGGAAACACGTGGGAGGAGAGACCATGAAAGCGACGCCAATCAAATCGAGGATCATGAAACTGATGCGCACCACCATTCCGGTGGTGGCACTGATGATGGGCCATGCCGCCTTCGCGGCGGAGCCTGTGGAACTGAACGTCCAAAGGTTCTTCGGCGCCTGCGATGCCGAATATGGCAGCAATACAGACGTCAGCAAATCGGTCGGCGAATGTGGGATCATGACCTCGCTGATCAACAAGTTCAACGCTGACAATCCCGACATTCATGTCTCGGTGGCGACGGTGGAATGGCCGGGCTATGACCAGCTCAACGCGCAATTTGCCTCCAACGATCCGCCTGACATCGTCACCATCCATGAATCGGCCTTGTCGGATTATCAGTCCAAAAACCTGATCATGCCGCTGGACGAGCTTTTGGCCACCCAAGGCATCAAGCCTGAAACCTTTACCGAGGCGGCGCGGCAGGGCGCGACCAAGGACGGCAAGTTCTACGGATTGCCGATCGACAGCTGGACCATGCTCTACCATATCAATATGGATCTGTTTAAGCAGGCGGGTCTCGTCAATGCCGATGGCACACCGATCCTGCCGAAATCCCCGGAAGAGCTTCTGGCCCAGGCCGAACAGTTCAAGCAGAAAACCGGCAAGCCGTATTTCGTGCAGAATCTTGCCAATGAGACGGCGCTTTATATGCGCAACCTCTATACCTATCTGTTCCAGCAAAACTCTGATTTCTTCGCTGATCCGACCCATATCAAGCTCGACACGCCTGAGGCCAAGCGGGTGGTGGAGATGTACCGGACCATCTACGCCAAGGGCTATACCACCAAGGACATGGATTACGGCGCCTCGATCACTGCCTTTCTGGCCGGTGCCGGCGGTGTTCATCTGAATGGCACCTGGATGATTGGCGATTATAATGCCTCGGCTGCCAAGCCGGGCACGGCGCTGAACAAGGGCGGTTATGCCGTTTATCCCTATCCGCAGCTGTTTTCCGGCGACCACGCGCAGTTTGCCGATGGTCACACCTGGGCTGTTTCCGTCAAAGACCGGACGCCCGAGCAGACCAAGGCCGTGGCGCGGTTCCTGAAATTCTTCGTCGACAATGATTTCGATTGGTCGCGCACCGGCCACCTGCCATCCGTGCAGGCTGTCCTGACTTCGGATGCCTTCAAGGCACTGCCGCATCGCGACACGGTGTCCGATATTGCCCAGCTTGGGCGGCCATTGCCATCGCAAGTGCAGCGCCAGTTCCCGATCCAGGACATTATCGGTGAAGAAATGAGTGCTGCGGTGACCGGTCAGAAGGATGTCGACGCGGCCTTGAAGGATGCCCAGAGCCGGGTGAATGACCTGCTTGGCAATCTCTAAAAACAAGATAGGTGAGCGCCTAAAGCCAAAAGCCTTGGGCGCTTCCATATCAAATTGCCGATACCAGCACGTCTGCGCGCGCTGCCAAAATGGCCTTGCAGGCCGTGGCGGCCTCCTTGCCCTTGATGACGAAATGCTCCCTGAAGAAGGCGATATGCGCCTCGCTTTCCTGGAAATTGTGGGGTGTCAGTACGGCCGAAAGCACCGGCACTTCGGTATCGAGCTGCACGCGCATCATGCCGTCCAAGACGGTGGCGGCCACGAAATCATGGCGGTAAATGCCACCATCCACCACCAGCGCGCAGCCGAGGATGGCGCGGTATTGTCCGGTTTTGGCAAGCGTCTGGGCATGAAGGGGAATTTCCAAGGCGCCCGGCACATCCACAATGTCGATCTCGGCGGCAGTGCCGCCAAGCGCCTGCCATTCGGCGACGAAGGCGTTTACGCATTGATCAACGATCCCGGCATGCCAGCGGGCGCGGATGACGGCAATACGGTTTGGTTCAAGTCTTGCTGCGATAGTCATGTCTCTGCCTTTCAAGGGTCAGCCAAACAGAGTTGGCTGGAACACCGCACGGAGGCGGCCAATTTTCCCTTGGGCGAACAGCAGGGCACACCCGTTCAGGAGACGGATCTCCGCTGGGGTATTTCCTGCATGCTCTCTTCCATCCGGACTATACCGTCGGCTCCGGCATCGCACCGGATCTGCTGACCTCCCAGGTTGCCCTGAAAGCGCTCGCGGGCTCCGGGCAAGCCCGATACCGCCGGTGGGGAGTTTCACCCCGCCCTGAGAACAGTTATAACATAGAATTGAAGTTGCAGAAATTGCAAGGCCGTTTTTCTCATTATTCGGTAGATTAGAGTTTGTCAGGGAAAAGTGGAATCCGGTTTTCCCGAAAAGACAAACGAAAACCAGAGAATTTAACGTCTGTCGTCTGCGGTTTCTTCCAATATCCAGTCTCGAAAAGCCTGCAAAGGTGGGTGTGAACCGCGTTCATTCGGCCAGACGAGATAATAGGCCTCGGTGCTTTGCATCGGCCGGTCGATAGCCTTGACCAGGCGACCGGAGGCCATTTCCTCCTCAATCAGGAATTCAGGCAGCAGCGCGACGCCAAGCCCTGCCATCGCGGCTTGAGCGGCTGTTGCAAACTGGTCAAACAACATGCCACGTACCTGGTCTGACTGCACATCATTGCTGGCAAGCCAGCGTTCCCATGCGTCGGGGCGGGTGGTGAGATGGAGAAGAGGGGCCTGGCGCAGATCCAGCGGGGTCTGAAACCGGTAGGTGTCACGCAACTCAGGGCTACAGGCGGGAATGACGGTTTCAGAGCGCAGCAGCGACATTTCCGCCCCCTGCCAATCGGCCAGACCGAAGTGAATGGCAGCATCGACCGGCTCCAGCCGGAAATCGAAATAGGAAAGCTTGGTGACGAGATTGATGGTAATGCCGGGATGGCGGCTGAGAAATCCCGGCAGGCGCGGCGCAAGCCATCGGGTGCCGAAGGTGGGCAGGATGGCGAGATTGAGCGTCCCTCCGAACGGATTGGCCTTCAGCGTCAGCGATGCGGTGCTGATGATCCGCAGCGCATCGCGGATTTCGCGGGCATAGATGTTGCCGCCTGCCGTCAGCCGGATCGTCTGGCGTTCACGGTGAAACAGCTCGACGCCGAGCTGTTCCTCCAGCGCCTTGATCTGCCGGCTGACCGCGCTTTGCGTCAGGCTCAATTCCCGCGCTGCCGCCGTGACGCTGCCGGTGCGGGCCGCGGCCTCAAAAGCCGAAAGAAGATGCAGGGATGGCAGGAAACGGCGGGGACTTTGCATGGAGGCTCCGGGTATCACCAGATCAGATGAGAATATGAGATCGTCTTCTATAGGCGGTCTTTTGCCTGAGGTCATTCCATTTGGGAAAGAACTCTTGCAGAAACATCGATAATTGCGCACTGGCGGACTGGTTCAGCACTTGCTAGTGTTTTGGCAGAATAATTGCTGCCGTTTTGCCCGGCTTCCGGTTCGGTTGCGATATAAGGGAACTGTCATGCAGGGGAATCCAAGATCGCACGGGCTATGGGAGCGAACCGCGCCATCGCCGCCACCCACATCGGTGCTCACCGACCACCTGATTGCCGATGTCGTCGTGGTCGGTGGCGGCTATACTGGGCTGTCCGCTGCCTTGCATCTGGCCGAGGCCGGGGTTTCCGTTGTGTTGCTGGAAGCGGTCGAGATCGGCTTTGGCGGCGCGGGCCGTAATGTCGGGCTGATCAACGGCGGCATGTGGGTGATGCCGGACGACGTGCCGAAGGTGCTTGGCCCTGTGCATGGAGAGCGGGCGCTGAAGCAATTGGGCGAAGCGCCGCTCTTGGTGCGCGAGACAATCGAAAAACACGGTATCGCCTGCGAGTTGGAAACCAATGGCACGCTGCATCTGGCCGTGGGTAACGCCGGGTTGGAGGAATTGCAGAACCGTCACCGGCAATGGGTAGCGCGCGGTGCGCCGGTGGAGCTTCTGTCTGCCGAGGAAACGGCATTTCGCGTCGGAAGCACTGCCTATGCCGGTTCATTGTTTGATCCCCGGGCCGGAACGCTGCAACCGCTTGCCTATGCGCGGGGGCTTGCTGCTGCCGCCATTCGCGCCGGTGTGCGGATTTTCACCTGCAGCCCGGTGGTGGAAACTGAGCGAGAAGGCGAGAGCTGGGTGGTGAAGACCGCGTCCGGCCATGTCTCCTGCCGCTGGATCATCGTTTCCACCGATGCTTATTCCACCGGTCCCTGGAAAAGTGTGCGGGAAGAGCAGATGCATCTTCCCTATTTCAATTTCGCCACCGTACCGCTTGGAGAAAATTTGCGCCGCTCTTTGTTGGCGAACCGCGAAGGCTGCTGGGATACACGGGAAATCCTGTCGTCTTTCCGCATGGATCAGGCCGGTCGCCTGGTGTTTGGAAGTGTCGGCGCACTACGCCATGGCGGGGCTGCGGTCCACCGCGCCTGGGCAAAGCGCAGCCTGAAGCGGCTGTTTCCGCAATTGGGCGATGTCGAGTTCGAGACCGAATGGTATGGCAAGATCGGCATGACGAGCGATGCCGTGCCGCGCTTCCATCGGTTTGCCAAGCGGGTTGTCGGCTTTAGCGGCTATAATGGCCGTGGCATTGCGCCCGGGACGTCTTTCGGGCGGACATTGGCGCAATTGGTTCTGGGCGAGATCGGCGAGGCGGATCTGCCCTTGCCGCTGTCTGAGCCGGAAACCATTGCGTTGCGTGCGGTAAAGGAAATCTATTACGAAGCGGGCGCGCAAATCGCTCATCTGGCGGATAGCAGGTTCTGATCCGGTCGCCACTCAACACCATTCACATGCAAACGACGTTTCAAGGAAAGATCATATCGATGTCGAAACTCAACCTGCCTGCCGATGTATCGCGCATTCTTGCAAATCTCGGTATTTCCGCCGGGACTTTGTCGGGCGGTTCGCTGACGGTCACATCGCCTGTCGATGGCAGCACGCTTGCTACGCTTGCAACGGTGTCCAGCGATGAGGCAAGCAAGGCCATCGACAAGGCACATGCCGCTTTCTTAGCGTGGCGCATGGTGCCAGCCCCCAAGCGCGGCGAATTGGTGCGCTTGCTGGGCGAGGAATTGCGGGCGCATAAGGACGATCTCGGTCGTCTCGTGTCCATTGAGGTTGGTAAGGTCACGTCCGAAGGGCTTGGCGAAGTGCAGGAAATGATCGACATCTGCGATTTCGCGGTCGGCCTGTCGCGTCAGCTCTACGGCCTGACGATTGCCACGGAACGCGGCGAACACCGGATGATGGAAACCTGGCATCCCCTCGGCGTCACCGGCATTATCTCAGCCTTCAATTTTCCGGTGGCCGTCTGGTGCTGGAATGCGGCGCTGGCACTGGTTTGCGGCAATTCAACCGTCTGGAAGCCCTCGGAAAAGACACCGATTACCGCCCTTGCCACCCAGGCGATTTTCGAGAAAGCCGTTCGCCGTTATGTGGCCGCTGGCGGCAGCGCGCCGGACGGGCTTTCAACCGTGCTGATTGGTGAGCGCGCCATTGGCGAAGTGCTGGTGGATCATCCGAAAGTGCCATTGGTTTCGGCCACCGGTTCGACAGCCATGGGCCGGGCGGTCGGTCCGCGTCTGGCGGCCCGATTTGCCCGCTCGATCCTGGAACTGGGTGGCAATAACGCCGCCATCGTTGGCCCAACTGCCGATCTCGACCTGACCCTGCGCGGCGTGGCCTTTGCCGCCATGGGCACGGCTGGCCAGCGCTGCACGACGCTTCGCCGCCTGTTCGTGCATGACAGCGTTTACGACACGCTGGTTCCCCGGCTGATCAAGGCCTATGGCTCTGTCACCATCGGCAATCCGCTGGAGACCGGCACGCTGGTTGGACCGTTGATCGATGGCCGCGCTTATGAGGCGATGCAAACGGCGCTGGCTGCGGCAAAGGCGGCTGGCGGCGTGGTGCATGGCGGCATGCGCGTGCGGGAAGAAGAGGCTGCCTCGGCCTATTATGTGCGTCCCGCCCTGGTGGAAATGCCCTCGCAGACCGGGCCGGTGAAGGATGAAACCTTTGCGCCGATCCTCTATGTGATCCGCTACAGCGATTTTGATGCCGCATTGGCGCTGAATAACGATGTGCCGCAGGGCCTGTCCTCATCGATCTTCACCAACGACCTGCGCGAAGCCGAGGCGTTTCTATCGGATCGCGGCTCCGATTGCGGCATTGCCAATGTCAATATCGGCCCATCCGGTGCGGAAATTGGCGGCGCTTTCGGGGGCGAGAAGGAAACCGGTGGCGGACGCGAATCCGGCTCGGATGCCTGGAAAGCCTATATGCGCCGCGCCACCAACACGGTGAATTTCGGACGCTCGCTGCCCTTGGCCCAGGGCGTGAAATTCGACGTCGAATGATCATTTGCCGCCATACTCCCGGTAGAGACCGGGAGTATGGCGGCGATACTTCAATCCTTTACGGGCTGAATCTGTTGCAGCCAGAGATAATAGGCCGAGTGGTCGAGATCTGCGCCGCCTTTGTTCTGCACCAGGTCGGTGAAGCCCGCCCGCACCGTTTCCGATAGCGGCAGCGTCAAATCGTGCTCGGCGGCGACCGAAAGCGCATTATTTAAGTCTTTCAACTGCGCGGCGGACCGTCCGCCCGGTGTGAAATTGCCGGTCACCATCCGCTCACCATGCAGGTCCAGAATCCGGCTATCGGCAAAGCCGCCCCGTAAAGCGCCGCGTAGCGTTGCCGGATCGCATCCTGCCGATTGTGCCAGCCGAAAGGCTTCCGCGACCGCGCCGATGGTGACGGCGACGATCAACTGATTGGCGAGTTTCGCCGTCTGGCCGGTGCCAACTGGCCCCATCAATGTCGGGCGGCCCAGTTTTTCGAAAACCGGCACGGCGGCTGCGAAATCCTCCGGCGCGCCACCGACGAAAATCGATAGTGACTTTGCCTTGGCCCCAGCCACGCCACCGGAGACGGGGGCATCGAGGAAACGCTTGCCCATTTGCTGGGCCAGCGCCGCAAGATCGCGGTCGCAGGTCGGTTCTACCGATCCCATGTCGATAATCAGCGCGCCATCGCCTGCCGCTGCCATTGCGCCGCTGTCCTCAAGTGTGGCGCGGGTGGCCGGGCCATCGAGCAGCATGGAAATGACCACATCCGCACCTGTGGCGGCCTCTGCCGGGCTGGCGGCAATGCGGGCCACGTCGGACAAGGCCTGCGCCTTTTGTGGGGAGCGATTCCAGACCACGACCTCGAAATCCGCCGCCAGATGACGGGCCATTGGCTCTCCCATCAAGCCAGTGCCGAGAAAGGCGATCCGCGTCATGACAGTTCCGCCCCAATGGCAGAAAGGGCTGCGCGTGCCACGTCTTCGTCCTGTTCGCCCGAGCCGGAGCCGATCCCGATCCCGCCGAGCAACATGCCGTTGACCTTAATGGGCAGGCCACCCTTCAGCCCCGTCGCTTCGCCTTGGGTTGCGGCGGCCAGCAACAGCTTGGCGTGGTCGGGAACGCTGTGGCTGGGAGCGGCAAGCGAGGCTGCTGTCCGCGCCTTGGCCCTCGCACTTTTTAAGGAGAGATAACGCGACCCGCGCATCCGAAACGAAGCCAGCTCTACGCCGCTGTGATCGACAATGATAATGCATTGCGGCTGGCCCATCGCCGTCGCAGCATCAATTGCAGCGCGCAAAAGTGCTGCGACGCCTTCGTCGGTCAAGGCGCTTGAAGGTATCGTAAAGCTCATGGCATGCTCTCCCTTGGCAGTTTCTACCGGTCATGTTATCGATACCATATTCGAACCGGCCCAGCTTGGCGAGTAGGAATAGGCGTTCTCACCTGTCACGGTCAGTTTGATTTTCGAACTTGAATACCAAGTCCAGACTATCAAGTGTTGGGAGGCGCTCCGTCATGTCGTTCTTTGAAATTTCCGATCCTGCCTTCGGCGGGTTTGTGATGGGAAATGCCCCGGTCAAGCAATTGGCAACCGGCTTTGATTGGGTGGAAGGACCGGTCTGGTTTGGCGATCTGGATTGCCTGCTGTTTTCCGACATCCCCAACAATCGTATTCTGCGCTGGACGCCAGATGGCAGTCTTACCACCTTTCGTGCGCCCTCCAATTTTGCCAATGGCCATACCCGAGACAGGCAAGGGCGCTTGGTGAGTTGTGAGCACGGCACGCGGCGTGTGACCCGCACTGAATATGACGGCACGATCACAGTGATTGCCGACAGCTATGATGGCAAGCGTCTCAATTCACCCAATGATGTGATTGTGGCTTCCGATGGGGCGATCTGGTTCAGTGACCCGCATTACGGCATCGCTACCGATTATGAAGGCACGAAAAGCGAGCAGGAATTGCCCTGCAATGTCTACCGTGTCGATCCATCCGGGGTGATTTCTGCTGTGCTGACCGATTTCAACGGGCCGAACGGACTGGCCTTCAGCCCGGATGAAAAACGGCTTTACGTCGCCGATACTGGCCGTATGCATAGCAGCGATCCGCAGCATATCCGCGTGTTCGATGTCGGTGATGGATGGACGCTGACCGGCGGCAACGTTGTTCATGTAATCGACAAGGGCTGTGCCGACGGCATGCGGCTCGACTCTGACGGCAATCTCTGGTCCTCGGCTGCCGATGGCGTCCACTGCATCGCCCCGGACGGTCATTTGATGGGCAAGATCCTGGTGCCGGAAACGGTCTCCAATCTCTGCTTCGGCGGGCGTGGCAAGCATCGATTGTTCATAACCGCAACAACCAGTCTTTATGCCATTTCCCTGAACCGGAAGGGCGCGGCCTGACAGGATCTATCTAGCAAAGGTCAGACCGACCATTTGCTTTTCACGCCAAGGCTTTCGATTGCAGAAATGGCCACAGCGATCCCGTCTTCTGCCCGCATGCGTTGACCAAGCGCTGTCGCATGATGGCGCATGTCGTCGCAGTCGGCAGAGATAATTGCCGAGGCTAGGGCATCTGCGGTCAAGGCAGCGCGGTCCAGCGCAGGCGGAGCAACGCCGAGTTTTTCAAGGCGGCTGCCCCAGAATGGCTGATCGCCAAAGAATGGCACAACCACCGAGGCAATGCCAGCACGTGCCGCAGCAGTCGTGGTGCCAGCGCCGCCGTGGTGAACCGCCAGCGCCATTTTGGGAAACAGCCAATCATGCGGCGCCCGGTCTATCCGGAAGATATTTCCGCCAGCCTCGCTATCAGCGCCGTTGAGCCCGCCCCAACCACTGGCAAGCACGATGCGTTTGCCAGTCTTGCGTACCGCTTGCAACACGATATCAGTGAAGCGGCCTCCATCCGGCCCAACCATGCTGCCGAAGCCGACATAGACGGGCGGAGGCCCACCTTTTAGAAAGCGCGTCAGATCATCCGGTGCGGCCCATGTCGAACTTTCCTGCAACTGCCAGGGGCCGGTAACCCGAACATTGGAGGGGAGCGAGGCAGGCGGCTCGACCAGCGTCGGGCTATAGGCAAATAGGCGCAGATGCGAACGAGGCTTATAGGTATAGGGACCACGCCAGGGATAAGGCGCCAACCGCAGGGCCGGACGCACGACCTCATTATAAGCGGGGCGCAAAATATGCCAAATCAGCATTTGCGTGGCATGACCAAGAGCCACATTGATTGGCCCCGGCAAGCTCCTCGCCCAATCCGGCAGCGGCAGAAGCGGCGGTTGCCGCGAGGGCAGGGTGGGGACCAATTGCGTTTCCGCGACAGGAAGGCCCAGATATTCGCCGAGCGCTGCGGCAAGATGAAAGACCATACCGTTGCCAATCAGCAGATCGGCACCCTCTGTTGCTCTAAGGCCTTGGGCAGGCCAACTGGCGGCCATGGTTTTCAACCTTCGCCGCGCCGCCTTGGCAATAGCAAGCGGTGAAAGACCGTTGGACAGCGTCGTCCGATCATTGCGCATCCAGTCAAGGAAATCGCCACGCAAGGGGGCGAATTCCAAGCCGTGATGGGTGACGAGATCGGCACATTGCGGATCGGTGGCAATTCTGACCTTGTGACCGGCCTGCTTCAACCCAACGCCAAGAGCAACCAGCGGCCGCACATCGCCTTCGGTGCCAATCGTGAATATGACGATCTGCATGGTTTACTCATTCACCAGATAGTGATGCCTGACATTGGCACCCGACATTGGACACATTCTAAAGCGGCTATTGGGCAAGTCACTCAATGCCCCATGCATTTTCTGCGATGCAACTTTCGAATTGCAATGTGCCAATGCTAGCGACTTGGCACTGCAACACGTCAGTCGTTCAGCTCCACTCCCCCTATCAAGCCTAAGAGGATTTTAGTCAGCGACGATGACGTCAGGCTCGGCTGGGCATGGCCATTGTGGCTTTGCGTCCGTCGCCCGACTGAAAACGGTCGGTCTGGATCAATCCAAGCATGATTGCTTTGACAACGGCCTGGGTACGGTTGACGGCTTCCAGCTTGCGCTTGACCGACTCCATGTAAAATTCAACCGATTTTTCGGAAATGCCGAGGATTTTGGCAATTTCCCATGACGACTTGCCCTTGGACACCCAGATCACGGTTTCCTTTTCCCGTGCCGACAGGAATGACCGTCGGCGGCGATAGCTGCCGATCAGGTGCTCTTCCATGACAACTGGCAGCGCACAGGAATGAAAGAATTGCGAGATAATGTGAATAAGATGCGCTTCCGGCAGGCTGTCCTGGAATTTTTCGTCGGGAATAACAGTCATGATTGCCAGTTCGCCATGGCGGGACATGAGAGGCACGGTCAGCCCGTTGGCAATGCCACGTTTTGCAGCATCTTCGATAACGCAACGCTCTTCTTCCGTCAGCTTGTCGCTATCGATGGCATCGTTCCAACGAAACGGGGTCTTGCGAGAGAGAGAAATCCCGACGATGGGATCGCAGTAGACATACCGCTCCGATGCGTATCGCTCAACCCATTCCTCTGGATAGTTGTTGATGCCGAATGTATGGCGGGTCTCATTCGTAGCATTCAGCACAGGGGTTTGAAGGATGTGATAGGAAAAATACTTGTAACCCAGTGATTTTATACTGGATTCCATGACGGCTTTCATCTCAGCGGCGGAGACGGCGGCATTGAGGCGCATAATAAAGCGATCGAGAGGATCTACGGTCTTATGTTTGATGTCATGCATGAAATAAAACTCCAAATCGTCACTTCGTGAAATTTTTGAGGCCGGGCATTCGGGGCCGGAAATTGGGAGGATTAAAACGCCCGCAAATATAAAATTCAGAAAATGCTGTTTTAATATTGGAAAATAAATGTAACTATTGGTAGCGCTTGAAAATGTGTTGTATTATGCGTCATGTTGCAGTGTAGCATTTACAAGCAGGGGGTCAATGTCAATTTGAAATTGAAACGGGTCAATTTCAATGGAAACAAAATCTGAACATTGACGCCTGCCACGCCCGTATGGTGCGTTTACGATTGGCGACTGCCCCAGATCAGGTCAGTTTTGCGCGCGCAAATTTCGTGTTTGTGGTCTGTTGTGGCACGAGTCCTGTTGTGACTCTGGGCGTTTTTAGGGGTAAATTCGCGTGTTGCGATGCAAAATCATCCAGGAAATATAACGTATTACAGCATCCTGTGTGCGGTTTATAAAACGCGAGGTTCTGTCAGAGGTAGCCATAAATGCCTGCCGCCCATTCTGGCGACGGCCTTGCCGCATTCGGCCTGCGAATATGCTCAGGCATTTGACCGCCTTGAGCATATTCTTCGTTGTCGTCGGCAGAATTTGCCGTCTCGGCTCTCGTTGGGTCTTTGGCTTATGCCGTTGTTTCAAGCGCCAGCAGGTCATCCAGCGTCTGGCGCCTGCGAATCAGCCGGTGGTTGTCCCCCTCGATCAGGACTTCCGGTGCGTACAGCCTGCTATTATAGTTTGACGACATGGAGGCGCCATAGGCGCCGGTGTCGTGAAACACCATGTAGTCGCCCGGTTGCGCTTGCGGCAGGTCGCGCTTTTCAATCGTCCCGAATTCGCCCTGGGTGAAGACATCGCCGGATTCGCAAAGCGGTCCTGCCACCACTGTCGGCACCGGCACGTCGCTGCGCGGCGCGCTATTATTCGGGGCGGGCAAGACGGAGATGCCGTGATAGCTGCCATACATCGCCGGGCGGGCCAGATCGCTGAATCCGGCATCGACAAGGATGAAATGATTGCTGCCCATGGTTTTGGTGGCCCGGACCTCGGCCAGCAGCACGCCCGAATCCGCCGTCAGGAACCGGCCCGGCTCGATTTCGAGCCGGATCTTGTGGCGCAGATATTCCTCGATCTGTTTGCGGGCGCTATCCCAAAGTGCAAAATAATGGACGGTATCGATTTCTTCCTCACCATCCTTATAGGGGATGGAGAGGCCGCCACCCGCCGAAATTGCCTCGATATCGGCACCAAGCTCGCAGCAGAATGTCACCATCGCCCCACAAACCCGTTGCAGATGCCGGTAATCGACGCCGGAGCCGATATGCATGTGCAGGCCGACCAGCGTCAGCGAGTAGCGCCGCACGGCGGCCAGAGCCTCCTGCAATTGCTCAAACCAGATGCCATGCTTGCTGTTTTCGCCGCCGGTATTGGTCTTATTGCTATGGCCGTGGCCGAAACCGGGATTGATGCGCAGCCAGACGCGATGCCCCGGAGAGCGTGCGCCAAGTTGGTGCAGCATATCGATGGAGCCGGCATTGACCTCGATTTTGTCAGCGACAACCCGGTCCAGTGTGCTGCGGTCAAACACATCGGCGGTGAAAACGATCTCGGCAACACCGGAGGCCTGGCCTGCGCCATAGCCCGCCCGTCTGGCCCGCTCGATTTCCCCCAGCGTTACGGCATCGACGACCACCCCGGCCTCACGCATTTGCCGCAGGATATGGGTGTTGGAGCAAGCCTTTTGGGCAAAGCGAATGACGTCGAAGGACGATAATTGCGCGATACGGGCGCGGATCGTGTCTGCGTCATAGACCCAGACGGGGGTTCCGTAGGTTTGTGCAAGCGTGGTGAGTGTGTCGTTTGAAAGGCATGTCATGGTATATGGATCGATCCGGGTTCGAAAATCGGGCGGCACATTTGAGCGCGGCATGTAGTAAAGGCAGGCAAACAATGGCGCGCGCGTGACATATGGCAAAAATACCGGCGAAGCGCTACAGGCGCGCCGCCGGTCTTGTGGCAATTTCAATCAATCAGGATGGCTGTTAAGACGGCAATCGAAAGCAGCTTTTACCGTGCGGCTTGCGCGAGCGCCTGATCCAGATCGGCAATAATCGCCTTTGCCTCATGCAGCCCGACATTGAGGCGGATGGTCCGATCGCTGACGCCGAAGCGGGCAAAGACATTGGTTTCCGGCGAAATGCTGAGTGCCGCCTTGGCAGGCACCACTAGGCTTTCCGGCCCGCCCCAGCTGACCCCGATCCGCACCAGTTGCAAGGCATCGACAAACGCCGCGACATCGATTTCATCCGTCACTTCGAACGAAAACAGCCCGCCAAAGCCTGTCAATGTGTTGCGGCCCGGATGATCGCTGAAGACCGGGTGCATGACCCGTCTTACGGCTTGGCTGGCTTTCAGCCAGTGCGCGACTTCGAGACCTGCCTCATGGTGGTGGCGCATGCGGAAAGGGAGTGTTTCCAGATTGCGCAATACCAGCCAGGCCTCGAATGGTGAAAGCTTGGCGCCGGTGTAGGGAAAGATTTCGCCGTTGATCCGGGCGATGTGTTCCTTCGATCCGGTGACGAGACCGGCGACGGTATCGCTTTGGCCGCCCAGATATTTCGAAGCGGCATGGATGACAAGATCGATGCCTGCGGCAATCGGCTTCTGATAGAGCGGTGTTGCCCAGGAATTATCGACAATGGTCAACACGCCATGACGGCGCGCCGCAGCGCCAACCGCGACCAGATCCTGAAGCTCGAACACCATCGAGGTCGGGCTTTCGAGATAGGCGAGTTTTGCGCCCGGCAGGGCGGAAATCAGACGTTCGGTATCCGTGCCGTCGATGTAATCGACGAGAACGCCGAAGCGCTTCAGCACTTTTTCGAAAAACCGGAAAGCATCGCTATAGACATGCCGGACCGTGACAATCCGGTCGCCTGGATTGACGAAGGCGAGAATGGTCGCGGCAATCGCGCCCATGCCGCTGGAAAACGCCCGCGCGGCCTCCGCGCCTTCCATCTCGGCGATCCGGTGCTCGAGGATCTGGACGGTTGGATTGTCGCCACGTGAATAGATTGGCTTGTGGGAGCGCCCGGCAAAGACGTCTTCCAACTCGGCATAGCTGTCGAACAGAAACAGCGATGTCTGATAGATCGGCGGCACGGCGGCATCGAAGGGGTCGTGACCGGTAAAACCGGCAGGGGGCGGAACCTGAATGGTTTTCGCAGCAGGGTCGAATCTGGGTGTCTCGTTCATGATAAACCTCTTGTCTCTGGATGGAGTGCGGACAGGCCGGGGAGTGGGCCGTCGCTGGAAGGAAGGTTGGAAGGGAGGATGGTCGCCCATTCGCGGCGGGCGACGACAATGCCGAGAGCGGCGGTCAGCACCGCCGCGGCGGCAGGCGCAATCGCAACGCCGGTAAAGCCGAGCCAGGCGGGCAAAAGCAAAAGAAGTGGGATCAGCATGTAACCATTCGGTGCCAGCCCGACCAAGGCGGACAAGCCAGCCCGTCCGCGTGATTGCAGCAGGACCAGAAGGACGGATTGGAAAGCTGCCAGCGGAAAGACCGGAAACAGCGGGCGAAGACAGGCGGCGGTTTGCTCGGCGACCTCAGGGCTTTCGGTGAACAGCCGGGCGATGGGACCTGCTGTGACCAGCAAGAGCGTGGAATAGCAGAGAGCAACGGGAATGGTGATCATCAGCATGAAGCGAATGGCGGCCTTGATGCGCTGGTCGTCACCCAGCCCCACGGCATGGCTGACGACGCTTTGCGCGCCAAGGCAGAAGCCGAAGACCGGCAATTGCCCGAAGGCAATCAGCCGGATGGCAATGGCAATGGCGGCAACGCCGGCTTCACCGCCGCTTTGGCTTGCCTGGCGCAACAACACCATGAAGCCAAGGCCGGTGACGATGCTGGTGGCGCAGGCTGGGATGCCAATGCTGGAGATCGGCTTCAGCAGGTGCCAGCGGATCAGGCTCAGATCAATTCTGACATTGCCCTTCCTACGGTAGAAATAAACAGCATAGGCCAGAAGAGCCGCAACCGTTGACACCATGGTGGCAATCGCCGCGCCCGCTTCCCGAAAATCGAGCAGGAAAATGAACACCGGATCAAGCGCGATGTTGAGGGCAAAGCTGGCAATCAACACCGTCATCGAGAAGCGTGAATTGCCCTCGGCAATGGCAATAAAATCACAGATCGCCTGCAACATGCCGAGCGTCACGCCAAAGGCGATCAGCCGTCCATAGATCAGGCCCGAGGCGAGAAGGTCGCCTTCACCGCCCACCGCCTGCACGAACGCTGGCAAGGCGAGGTAAATGAGCGTGGACAGCACGATGCCCATCGGCACAGCGGCAACCAGCGCCGTCACCGCCACCGAGGACGCGGCCTTCACATCGCCCTGACCGAGTGAGCGCGCCAGAAGCGTGGCAAGCCCGATGCCCAAGCCTTCCGTTGCGGCGCTAACCAGCAGAAACAGCGGCAGCACGAGGCTGACGCCTGCCAGCGCCTGCGGCCCCAATGCGCCGATGAACATGGCGTTGACGGCATGGTGGGCGGCGCTGGCCGTCAGCCCTGCCACGGCGGGCAGGGCAACCGTCATCACCAGCCGCTTGATGCGCGGATCGTTCAGATCCGCCGCCATTTTCGTCGTTGAAGACGTCATTACAGGCTGCCTCGCGCCAAGGAGCCTGGAATGTGGGAGCTTGGAACGTTAAGGCCATCCTTATCGACCAGACCGGTCAGGTCGGGTGAAAGCAGCTGGTCGGCAAAGAAACGTTCGCGCAACAGCATGACCAGCAGAGCCTTCTTATGGGAAAACTGCACATGCTTGATCTTGGCGAAGCCGGAACGGTCGAGATTGCGGATCTGCTGGTGATGATGGTGGATGGGTTCGCCGACGATGCGCCGCGTGCGCAGGTCGGCGAGGAACATGTAGTGCATCAGCGAGGGCAGCCAGGCGCTGACATAGGGTTTGCCGCGAAATGCATCCTCGCCGATTGCCACATGCCAGCCGCGATCATGGCTGTCAGCATCGTAATGCGGACCGAGCCGATCTTCCTTGGCCCAGTAAAGTTCAAAATAGCCGAAAGGCACGCCGTCGAAAGTGCCGATCAGCGGCAAGGTACGGGGGTCGGTCAGACGGTTTTCGAGAAAGTTGCGATGTTGGGAAAGCGTGCCGTTGTCTTCCCAGATCGCGGCGACGCGCGGATTGTTCATCCAACGGTGAAAATGCGGCAGATCCGCTTCTGGTGAGGCGACGTGAAAACCGAGAACCTTGTCCAGCCAGGGAATGAAGCGGCTATAGACCGGCCCAACCGGCTTTAGCGGGCGCATGGGATGCAAGACGCCATTGGTCATCACCGGAATGTCGGGATAGGCAGGCGGCACATGGCCGAGCCAGAGCGCTGGCTGCTGAAAAAAGCCTTGGGCTTTTGCGATCCAGCCGCCCTCTGTGGGGAGCAGCATGCCGGAAGCGGCAAAGGGGATGCAATCCACTCCTTCCGGGAGGTCCACGGCAAGCGTATGGATCTCCGGGTGGCAGGTCAGGATCGCCTCCAGTATGGCACCGAGTGTGGAAAAACTGCTGACTTGGTGGGAAGCGAGCGCCTCTATGGAGAGTGTTTCAACGATCAGCCGGGGCGTATCTGACCAGACGATATGGCCTCCGGCAATGACGGAACCGCTCTGCTCGATCCGCAAAGTATCATCATGCGCGATGACAATCAAAGATTGCAAAATGTTTAAAGTATAACTGCGGAAGCCACCTGCGGGAAAACGCAGGCTGGAGCAAGGCGTGCCGGTGTTTGATTGCAAGGTTGCGAGAGAGGCGTCCATATCTATGTCTCCGTTTGCGTCGTGGCCAAACCTGCACGGACATGGATCATGCCCGCGATAAAATAGTGCCACTCCCAGCACGACGAATGAGCGCTTCGCGAATTCACATGTATCGGGAAATTTAATTTCCGAAAATTTTCTTCTGAATTTTCCAACCTGTCATTCGTCATCAAGCCAATAGATTTGGCGAGAGCTGTTTCGGAAAATGAATAATAAAAAATCTAATTTTTTTTGGTATTGCTTTAAAAATAGATCAGAAATTTATTGAAGTAGAAAATTATAAATAAAAATTCAGATGAAAACTGCAAAAGCGCGAGGCTCTGGAAGCAATGACAATTCATGATCGGGCAACGACGGCCGCATCAATCGCCAAACCCGGCTTCGATGAGGGGCGTGCATGGCCATTATCATCGCAGCAATCACGGATCTGGCTGTTGTCGCAGGCGGGCCATGAGGCGGTCTATGGACGTCAGTCGATCGGCTTTCGCTTCGCGCCTGTCGGGGTTGATCGTGCACACGTTGGAATTGAAACGCTGGTGCGTCGTCATCCCCTGTTAAATCGTCGCTTTGAGGTCCGGGCGGGTGGGATCGTTTATCAGTTGCTCGGCCAAAAGCCCTTGCCTGTTGTCGAGTGTGATCTGGCAAGGAATGAGGATCTGGAGGTAGCCTTAAAGCAGGCGTCCGCCGCCTATTCCGGAAGGGCGCTCGACCTGGAAAAGGATGCCGCCGGTCAATTGACGCTATTTACGGCTGGGGGGCAGGCGGTTGGTGTGCTGTTGTCCTTGCATCCTCTTATCGGCGACCGGTCGGCACTCGACCGGTTGGCGGTCGATTTTCTTGTTGGACTAGATCGGCAGGTTGATCTGGTGGGCGAAGAGGCGGGTTTGATCGAGGCCTCACATTGGTTGGCCCAGGGCGCAGCGCTGCCCCAGACCTCAGATGCTGACGCCGATTTCTGGTTTCACCGGTTGGCTGCGCAAGAGACGGTGGCGATGCTGCCAACCCAGGCTCCAGCGGCTGGCGTGACCAGTTCTGATCAGCAGGCATGGCGCGAAAAACGCGTCGAGGTCGCATGCTCTGCCTCGACATCCGTGGCTGATGTGACGCAGGACAGCCTGGCGGCACTGGCCATTGTGCTTCGTCGCTATAGCGGCTGTGGTACCCAGCGGATCGGGCTGGTAACCCGGCAGGCGGATTGCCCGGTTGCGACCCGCACAGAAGATCTGTTGCTTGTGACCAGCGAGATCGACGGTCGTTTGGCTCTTGACGCAGTGCGCGAACGGCTGGCCGAGGGGGTTGCCACCGCGCTGTCCCACCCTTTGCCGTTCGAAGCGCTGACGAATGCCCTGGCGCGGCGCGACGATGGCTTCGAGGCCGCCAGCCTGGTTGCAACGGTGCTGGATGTGCGGCCCGCTCTCCAGGTGGAGGCCCAGGTTTTGGCCGGTCAGCCGGTTGCCGTTCTGGTGGAGCCGCCTGCGCGGCGCGATGCAGGTCTGGTGGTTACCGTTTCCGGCCTGGGTACGCAGACATTGGCGATCCGGCTGGGCTACGATCCGAAGAGCCATAGTGATGCAATGATCGACCGGTTCGCCCGCGATCTGAGCCTGGCGTTCGAGGCCCTGCGGCGTCAGCCGGAGCAGATGGTCAACGCGATTGCTTTCATGTCGGTTGAAGAGCTGGACCGGCTGTCAGCGCCCTATCTCGACCAGCCTGAGGCTGATGATGGCACGCCGATCCATCAGGTGATTTCGGCGCA
Source organism: Gillisella vitis (assembly GCF_021559775.1). Taxonomy (GTDB): domain Bacteria; phylum Pseudomonadota; class Alphaproteobacteria; order Rhizobiales; family Rhizobiaceae; genus Allorhizobium; species Allorhizobium ampelinum. The sequence continues at coordinate 754,674 of NZ_CP056048.1, forward strand.
GGCGCAGCGTAGGCCAGACGCTTTCGCGGTGGCCCAGGGCGATACGTCAATTACCCATGGCGCGCTGGAGGCCGCCGCCAACCGGCTCGCCCACCGGCTGGTCACCATGGGGATCGGCCCGGAAGACCGGGTCGCCGTGGCGCTGAACAAATCCATCGACGCGATCATCGCCATTCTGGCGGTGCTGAAAGCCGGTGGCGCTTTTACCCCGGTCGAGCCGGATCATCCCGAGGCCCGCAATCGCCATATCCTCAGCGCGCCGGGTCTGGCGCTGGTGATTTCGCGCAGCCGCTACATCACCGATTTGCCGCGTGACATCGGCACGCCGATCCTCAATCTCGACACGCTCGATCTATCCTCAGAAAGCACTGAGCCGCCGGTCATCGCCATTGCGCCAGCCCAGCTTGCCTATGTTATCTATACGTCCGGCTCCACCGGTATCCCGAAGGGGGTGGCCGTTGAGCATGGTCCGCTGGCGCATCATTGCAAGGCGACGCTGCGCATCTACGAAATGGATGAGAATTCCTGCGAATATCCGGTCCTGCCCTTTACCTCGGATGGCGGGCATGAGCGCTGGATGGTGCCGCTGATGGCGGGTGGCGGCGTGGTGCTGACGGCGGATAAGCTGGCGACGCCGGAAGATGCTTTCGCGCTGATGCGCAGGCACGGCGTCAACAATGCCAGCCTGCCGACCAGCTATGTGCGCGGCCTTGCCGAATATGCGGCGGAAAAGGGCGGGATACCGCAGCTGCGGCTTTATTCCTTCGGCGGTGAAGCGCTGTCTCAGGCGGTTTTCGATCTGCTGACCGACAATCTCAAGGCGCAGATGTTGATCAACGGCTATGGCCCAACCGAAACCATCATGACGCCGATGGTGTGGAAAATTCCGGCGGGAACCCGGTTCGAGGGTACGGTTGCGCCGATTGGCCGGGGTGTCGGCGACCGCCGCATCTATGTACTGGATAGCGATCTGGTGCCGGTGCCGGTCGGCGTGATCGGCGAAATCCATATCGGCGGCAGCGGCATTGCCCGCGGCTATCTCGGCCAGCCGGAGCTGACGGCGGAGCGTTTCATCGATAATCCGTTTTCCACCAATGGCGGGCGGATGTACAAGTCCGGCGATCTGGGCCGCTGGCGCGAAGATGGCACGGTAGAATTTGCCGGTCGTGTCGATCACCAGATCAAATTGCGTGGCTATCGCATCGAGCCGGGCGAAATCGAGGCGGTGCTGCGGGCCGATCCGAACGTGTCGGAAGCCGTGGTGCTGCTGCATCAGGACAGTGGACGCAGCGCGTTGATCGCCTATGTGGTGGCGCGTGACAATGAGGATGTGAACGTCAACGACCTTCGCCGCGCCGCCGTCACGGCCCTGCCGGATTACATGGTGCCGCAGCATATCATGGTGCTTGACGCTCTGCCGATGGGACCGAACAGCAAGCTCGACCGCAGCGCCTTGCCGCTGCCGAAGCTGCAACGTGACATCGTCGCTCCCGCCAACGACAAGGAATCCGCCATTCTGGAGGTCTGGAAACAGATCCTTGATATCACAGAACTCGGCGTGACCGAAAACTTCTTCGATGTCGGTGGCCAGTCGCTGGCGGCGGTGCGGATCGTCTCGCGGCTGAAAATGCAGCATCCGAAATGGCCGCTGACCATTGCCGATATGTTCAACTATCCAACGGTGCGGGATCTGGCGCTGGCGATGGACGAAAACCGGCAGGAGGACAAGGTCGGGGCGATCTATCTGCGCCGCGACGGCGACCGTCCTGTGCTCTATTGCTTCCCGGGTCTTCTGGTCAGCACGCGGGAATATATGCGATTGGTGGATTACCTCGGGCCGAACCAGCCGGCTACCGGCTTCGTCTGCTATTCGCTGACGGAAACACCGGCGCTCAGCACCAGGGTCGAGGATATCACCGCCCGCTATGCCGAAGCGGTGCGCAGCCAGGCTAAGGGACGGCCTTGCGCCTTTCTTGGCTGGTCCTGGGGCGGGCTTCTCGCCTATGAGGCAGCGCAGCAGCTTGGCAATGACGTCGATCTTCGGATGATCGGCATGGTCGATGTCTGCGACATGGGCGATGAATTCGCCATTGGCGTCTGGCCGCATTTCGAGCCTGGGGTGCGTGAGCGCACCCATGACGCCGTGCAACGCTGGCTAAAGGTAGCGCCGATGCGCGAGGCCTGGTTGACGCTGATGGCGGCGATGGATGCGGAGGTTTACGAGCAATTCCTGCATCATATCGTCAAGCATAACGTGCCGCTGCCTGTCGATGGTCCAGATATTGGCTCGGAAGAGCATATTTTCTGGGTTCTGCTCGATAACGCGATGATTTTCCGCAATTATCAGCTGGAAGCCTCGGAGTTCCGCATCCATGCGTTCTCGGCTGAGGATTCGGTGACGCGGGGCCTCAGCGTCATCGACTGGCGACGCTATTCGCCTAATGCGACGGCTTGCGAATTGGTGACTGGCACCAACCATCTGTCGATTATCGGCAAGTCCCGTTTCCATCAGCGCTTTGCCCAGCGGCTGGATCTGGCCATTCAAGTCAAGCCGTAATCCGGCTCTGTATTTTCCCTCCCTTTTGTTTTCAAACTCAGTCTGGAGTGCAATCATGACATCCCACGTGCTCGATCTGGCGGGAGCCGGAATTGGTCCGTTCAATCTCAGCCTTGCCGCGCAGCTGGATTCGATCCCAGCGGTCACGGCGCAATTTTTTGACAGCCGCCCGGCGTTTTCCTGGCATCCGGGCATGATGCTGCCGGGTGCCGATATGCAGACGTCATTTCTGAAAGATCTGGTCACAGGCACCAACCCAACCAGTCCCTGGAGTTTCCTGTCCTATCTGGTGCGCCACAAGCGCTTCTACCAGTTTTTGAATGCCGAATATGAGGCGGTGCCGCGCAAGGAATTTGCCGATTATCTGAGCTGGGTGGCTCGTGGTCTGCCATCGCTGTCCTTTGGTCAAACGGTGCGCCAGGTCGATGCGGCGGATCGGCTGTTGTCCATCAATGTGGATGGCACCCGTTTTCTGGCCCGTAACATGGCCGTTGGTATCGGCAAGAAACCATCCATGCCGGACTGGGCTGAAGGCCTGCCGAAATCGATGATTTTCCACAGCAGCGAGGCCACAGAGCGGCTCGGCGGCATCAGGGCGCGCAGGGTGGCGGTGATTGGCGGCGGCCAGAGCGGCGCTGAAATCGTAGATGCGCTGCTTGACTTGAAAAGCGTGGCTTCGATCGACTGGATCAGCCGCAGGGCGAATTTTGAGCCGTTGGACGCGACGCCCTTCACCAATGAACTGTTCACTCCGGCCTATATGGATCGCTTCCATGGTTTGGCCGAGGATCTTCGCATCACCCATACGCGCCGCCAGCTTCTGGCCAGTGACGGTGTTTCGCCTTCGACACTGAAGAAGCTCTATCGCCGACTGTATGAGCGGCAACTGGAAACAGCAGGCATGGATGACGGCATGATGTTGCGTCCGCACCGCGACGTGATCGCCGCCAAGCGCAATGGAGCGACAATCGAACTCACCATGCGCAATGGTTTTGACGACGCAATCGAAACGGTTGAGGTCGATATGATCGTCGCTGCCACCGGCTATCGCTTTGAATTGCCGGAATTCCTGCGCTCATTTGAAGACCGGATCGAGTACAACAGCCTTGGGGAACCTGTGCTCAATCGTGATTTTTCGCTTGCTTGGGACGGGCCGGAGGAAAACCGGATTTTCGTACTGAATGCCGGGCGTCATAGCCACGGGATTGCCGAGCCGCAACTCAGTCTGGCGGCCTGGAGAAGTGCTGTTATCGTCAATGCCATGCTTGGCTATGACTATTTCGATTTGGTGCAACCGCAACCTATGGTGCAATGGGAAAGTCAGGGGAGGGCATCCGAAATGTCTTCTCGTCTGGGGGAGGCTGCCGAATAAGGCATCCTACGAAAGAGTTGAGGCCGCTTTTCGGACCCTCCGATGAGAAAACAAAGTCCTATTGCATCGTACAGATTCCAACGTTCAGTACGATGCAATAGGCGGGGTCAATGCCGCCGCCGCACCGAAAGAAATAGCGGCGGGCGGGCGTGGGTTGCATTGATGCAAAGGCGTGTTTTGGGCATCACACGCCTTTGCGGTTGCATATTGTATATTCAATAAATATTGAAAATCAGTAGGTTGATATTGATTACAGAAATGGCAAGGGGCTCTCGATTTTATCTTGACTCATTAAATCATGTTTTCTAGTGTGCCCCGGAAATAAAGGGGGGAATTCCACGGTTTCAATCTGGGATTTCAAGGCGAGCCCGACATGATAGCCAATATTTCGCAATCGATATGTGACGAACAGATAAAAACTGCCCTGATGAACAAGTCGAAACTCCTGGGGGCCGCACGGCGAATTACCGGTTGTGCCTCTTTGGCGGAAGACATCGTTCAGGAAGTGCTTTTGCAACTTGTTGCAAAGCCATTGCCGCCGGATATTGCGGTTCCAGCGTCCTATATGATGCGGATGGTGCGCAATCTCGCCACCGACCATATGCGTCGGCTGCGTTATGAGCGGGGCCTGTTTGCCGTTGAGGAGGAGGGTGATAGCACATCCGATTACGGCAGCCCCGAAGAGCATTTGCGCGAGGTGGAAGCCTATCAGGCCTTCTGCTGCACCATGGAGGCTATGCCGCCCCGGACGCGTAAATTCTACGAGGACCATTTTTTCGAAGGGGTGCCGCAAAATATTATCGCCAGGCAGGCAGGTGTCTCCTGCGCCTTGGTCTGCGGGTTGTTGCGTGATGCCCATGCGCAATGCCTGGCTGCCATCTGCCCGGATGGGGTGAAATGCCGAGCCTCGAGCCGCAAAGGTAAACGCGATGCGTTGCCGACGCCCCCTCTAAGCGAGGAGGTGCATCCGCTCTACTGCAATCGTTCGGCGGCTTGACGCCGGGAGACCTCGACCGGGTTTACGATTTTGCCGTTGCGGATTTCTGAAATGCGGGTGGCGTTATGCCTGCATTTTCTGTCTGAAACCGCAATGGCGCACCACGTTTTTACGATAAAAATAATTGAAAAGATGAGTGATTATTGTGCTTGTTATTATCGAATTGACCGCCGACAAGGGTGAAATCTGCCGCGAGATCATGTCGGAACTGTCCGACTGGTTTACGGAGCCTGCGGTGATCGATGCCTGCGCGAATGCAGCAGAGACCTTGCCGATGTTCGGCTGCCTTGACGGGAACACTGTGGCCGGATTTGTCATGCTGAAACCGCATCTGCCCGATGCCGTGGAAATCGTGGCGATCGGTACCCGCCGGGCCTATCACCGCAAGGGGGCAGGCAGGCACCTGCTGTCAGTGGCGGAGGATTTTGCCCGCAAAGCCGGTTGCCGACTGGTGACGGTGAAGACCCTGGCACCACGTGGCAAACGGGAGCCGCAATACGAAGCCACGCGGGCCTTCTACGACCGGAATGGATTTATTCGCGCTGAGGTGTTTCCGACTCTCTGGCACGAAGATCATCCGTGTCTGATGCTTGTGAAGCCTTTGGCGGACGGGGAGTAATCGTCCCCAGCCGATGCGACTGTCCTGAATTCGCCTGAAATTGACAAACTCTAGCGACGGCCATCGGGCAGGGGGCAGAGGTCGCCACAGCCGGGAACGCCCGGCAAGTTATAGCGCAAGCAGCAGACCTTGCGCTGGAAATGGTCCATACCGCATTGGCGGCGCGCCAGTTTGATCATGCCAAACAGCGGATTGCGGCTGCCATCCGGCCAATGCTGGCTTGAGATGATCTCAATCGCCTCTTCCATCAGATGCGGGCCGGCCTGATTGCCGATTTCCTTGATGATCCAGTTGAGATAGACGGCGACATTGTTCCACATCAGCTTCGGCGCAACGCCGCAATGCCCGGCAATGAGGGTAATCAGTGGCGCGGCATGGTCGCGCAGGATGGCGTAGAGATCGTTTATCGCGGGGGGCTGGCCAGCGGGGCGGCCTGGACCTGACAGCAGGAACGCTTTTGGTTCGGCTGTCTGTGGATCGCAGACCAGCGATAGCTGGGAAAGCCCGAGTGATAATTGCCGCCGATGCACCAGACGGTGGACCGTAGGCGCAATGGTCAGGATGCTGAAATAATAGAGCGTCCACATCGAGATTACCGCGCGCTTGTCAGCGCCGGGAAACTTGCAAGTGTAGCGGGCGATGATATCGGCAAACACATCCGGGTCGGAAAGCGAGGCGCAAGGGATAATCTCGGCATCCTCAGGCGGGTCCAGCAGCAGTTTGCCGCGGCAAAAGGCAAAGCGCTCGTCGCCCGGCATGTCGGGCGACCAGTCATCGTCGATGGTGGGTAGAACGCCACGCACCAACGGCCTGGACATCTGGATCGTTGATCCCATGGGTTTTTCCGCCGCTTGATCGATCGCTTGCTGCAACCGACCGCAGATTAGAATGGGGATTTCCAGGCGTCAAGAAAACATGATGATAATAATCATATTTAACATCGGCAAGGCGGATTATGCGATTGCCTGTGCCGCCGTGCCTTTCGCCCGCATCCGGCGGCGATATTGGACCGGTTTTTCCATGAACCGACGCTGGAAGGCCTCGTAAAAGGTCGAGAGCGAGCCAAAGCCTGACTCGTAGGCCACTTCAGTAATCGGCATATCGGAGGAAATCAGCAGGGATTGGGCGGTGTCCAGCCGGTGGCGGATGATCGCCTGGTTGATGGTGGTGCCCACCGCACGCTTGAACAGGCTCATGGCATAATTGGGATGCAGACCTGCGGCGCGGCCGACATCCTCGGCAGAAATCGTGTCAGGTGCGTGTTCGCCGATGAAGCGCAGCATTTTTTCCACATGCAGCATCCAGCCCGCATCGCGCTGGCCAAGGCTTGCCAGCGCCGATCCCTGTTCGCGCAAGTCACGCCAGCCGTCCCGTTCGATCCGCATCAGGCGGGCGGTCAGTTCGCTGCGGACGATCTCGATATCGCCTTCATCGCCACCCAGCAATTCGTCACGCCAGCGCAGAAAGATTTCACGGTCCCAGGCCCGCAGGTGCAAAGCCTCGATGACGGCGCCGCGAAACACCGAGTCGCGAAACTGGCTGAGGCTGGCCAATCCCAGAAACACCGACATCGGCACATAAAGACAGATAAAGCGGGTGCCTTCCCGCCGGTCGATCACCTGATGGGGGATCATCCCCCAGAACAGGCAGAGCCGGCCTTCCGAAATCGTCAGCTCCCGGCCATCGAACCAATAGGTCATTGAGCCTTCCAGCACGAAATTCAGCTCGATTTGGCTGTGCATATGCGGCCCAGCCATCTTCTGGACATCCAGCAATTCTCCGGCGCAGAAGCGGTTATCGCCAAATACAACCAGGGGATGGGCGGGATCGCGCTCGGGGTGTACAGGTGTTGCACCAAGTCTGTTGATCAAGGGAGGACGTCGAGTCATTTCGCACCGAAAATCTTAGGATACCGGAATTTTAAGCCTGGATTTCGGAGGTAGATTGCGGCTTTCTGGCGCACGGTCAAGGCGCTTTTGCAGGAGGCAGACGCAAAGAAGCTGAGAGTTGCAGAGAGGGCAGGTTGTCTTGGGGCCGTTCGGCTGAGGCAAGACATCATGCTGGAGATATAAAATGTGACAGCGACCTTGAATGCCTTCTGCAGGCGACGAGGTTACTGTCATACCGCAGACAATGATTCCGGGGAGGAATGTGATGATTTGCTTTAAAATGATGCCGAGCTTGGCGCTTGGCTATGCATTGACCATGTCAACGGCGTTTGCTGGTCAGATTGTGCTCAATTCCGATCAGTCGGACCCAACGCCGAAAAAGGCGATGGAAGAGCTGCTGAAGGATTTCCAGGCCGCCAATCCTGACGTGACCGTCAAATGGAATAATTTCGACCACGAGGGCTATAAATCCGCGATCCGCAACTTTCTGACAGCTGACGCGCCGGATGTGGTGTCCTGGTATTCTGGCAACCGCATGGCGCCCTTCGTCAAGGCTGGCCTGTTTGAGGATGTCAGCGATATCTGGGCCAAGGACGATCTCAACAATCAGTTGAAATCCGCCACCAAGTCGATGGAAATCGATGGCAAGAAATGGGGCATTCCCTATTCCACCTATCAATGGGGTATTTACTACCGCAAGGATATTTTTGCCGCTCAAGGCATCACACCGCCCAAGACCTGGGCCGAGTTGCTGGCGGCCTGCGACAAGCTGAAAAAGGCTGGCATCACACCCTTTACCATCGGTACCAAGGCGCTGTGGCCGACGGCAGGCTGGTTCGACTATCTCGATCTGCGCGTCAACGGATATGAATTCCACATGGACCTGACGGCCGGAAAGGTGCCTTACACCGACCCGCGCGTCAAAGCCGTGTTTGCGAAATGGGATGAACTGATCAAGCCCGGCTATTTCATCGCCAACCATGCCGCACTTGATTGGCAGGATGCCATGCCGCAATTCGTGCAGGGCAAGGCGGCCATGTATCTGATGGGTAACTTTGCCGTGGCCCCGATGAAGGATGGCGGCTTGAAGGAAGAACAGATCGGCTTCCTGCAATTCCCGGAAATCACCCCCGGCCTGCCGCGGGCGGAAGATGCGCCGACTGAATCCTTCCACATTCCCTCGGGCGCCAAGAACAAGACGGATGCCCGCAAGTTCCTGGCTTATCTCGCAAAGCCGGAAACCCAGACCAAGATGAACGCCACCCTTGGTCAGTTGCCGATCAACAACAAGTCGGAAAAATCCAGCGATCCGTTCCTCAGCGCCGGTTTCGATATGTTGTCGAGCGCTTACGCATTGGCGCAATTCTATGATCGTGACGCGCCTGCCGATATGGCCAAGGCCGGCATGGAAGGTTTCCAGGAATTCATGGTCAAGCCTGACAAGGTCGATGCCATCCTGGCCCGTCTCGATAAGGTCCGTGCCCGCGTTTATAAATAATCGGTTCTCCCGACGGCCGGATGTCGCGCAAGTGGCATTCGGCCGATTTTCAGTCACAGAACGGCTAGGATGCTTCGCTATCCCTCAGCCCTTGCATTAACGGAGGTGCTGCCGTGAGCACTGCTGCTCCTGTTTCATCCGGATTTTGGAAGCGTCACCAGCAACGCATTGCCCCCTGGCTGTTTTTAGCGCCCGGTCTGGTGATGTTCGTCATCTATGTCGTGTTGCCGATTTTCCAGTCTGTCTGGATCAGCTTTCACGATTGGGACGGTATCGGTGAAAAAGTCTGGATCGGGCTTGGAAACTATCAGGAATTGCTGGGCGACGAGGCCTTTTATACCTCGCTGCAAAACAACCTGATCTGGTTGGTGCTCTACCTTCTGGCCATTCCCGGCGGTTTGGCGGTGGCGCTGTTTCTCAATCAGACTGTGACCGGCATCCGGCTGTACAAATCGCTGTTTTTCTTCCCTTTCGTCATCAGCCAGGTCGTGGTCGGCCTGATGTTTACCTGGTTCTATGCACCGAATTTCGGGTTGTTTTCCGTGCTCATCAAGCATCTGACCGGCTTGGATTTCGCGGTTTTGGCCGATGAGCGTTTCGTTACCTATGGCATCATCGTCGCTGGCCTCTGGCCGCAGACCGCCTATTGCATGATCCTGTATCTGACCGGTCTCAACAATATCAATCCTGAGCAGGTGGAAGCCGCCCGCATGGATGGTGCCAAGGGCTGGTCGCTGCTCAAAAACATCATCCTGCCGCAGCTGGCGCCTGCCACCTTCATCGCCATGGTCGTCACGGTCATCGGCGCGCTACGCTCCTTCGACCTGGTGTCGATCATGACGGCTGGCGGCCCTTACGGCTCCAGCCGGGTGCTGTCCTATTACATGTATGAGGAAGCGCTTTCGGAATACGGGTTCCGCATGGGCTATGGCGCGGCCATCGCCGTCGTCCTGTTCCTGATCATGATGGTGTTCATCACGCTGTTCGTCGTGCGGATGATTGGCCAGGAAAGGAATAGCTGATGTTTCCGACCCCGATCCAGAAAGCCTCGCCGATTGTTCGGTATGGCTACAATCTCGTTCTGCCTGTCGCGCTGGTTCTCTGGCTGCTGCCTTTGCTGGGCGTGGCGCTGACCTCGGTGCGTCCTGCGGGCGATCTGGCCGCTGGCAATTATTTCGGCATTCCCTCCGGCTTTGCCGGTGTTGAGAACTATTCCGCGGTGTTTCAAAACTCTCCGCTGGGCTGGTACATCCTCAATTCCTTCAAGATCACCATTCCAACCGTGATCGGTGCCGTCGCGCTGTCCTGCCTGACCGGGTTTGCACTGGCGACCTATAAGTTCAAGGGCAATATCGTCCTGTTCTGCCTGTTCGTTGCCGGCAATTTCATTCCCTTCCAGATCCTCATGGTGCCGGTGCGCGACATGACGCTGAAAATGGGGCTGTATGACACTGTTACCGGCTTGGTGCTGTTTCATGTCGCCTTTCAGACCGGGTTCTGTACGCTGTTCATGCGCAATTTCATCAAGGGCCTGCCGTTTGCGCTGATCGAATCGGCGCGGGTCGAGGGCGTGTCGGAATGGCGGATCTTTCGCTATATCGTGCTGCCGCTGATGCGGCCCGCCATTGCGGCGCTGTCAGTGCTGGTCTTCACCTTTGTTTGGAACGACTACTTCTGGGCCACGGTTCTCGTCCAGAGCCAAGCTGCCATGCCTGTCACGGCGGGGCTTTATTCGCTGAACGGTCAGTGGGTCGCCGCCTGGAACCTGGTTTCCGCCGGGTCGATCGTCGCGGCCTTGCCACCGGTCGCCATGTTTTTCCTGATGCAGCGGCATTTCATTGCCGGGCTGACACTTGGAGCAACCAAGGGATGAATGATATTGTAAAGATTGGCGCGGACGGGCTTGTTTTGAGCCTGCGGATGCCAGAGATCGGCATGCCGGAAATCATCGGTTTTGGCGAAACGCCTGTTGCTGGCTCGGCTTTGTCCGAGGTCGAACGCTCCAGCCGCATCAATGGCATGGATGAGGCCGTGCCTTCGGCGGTGCTGCTGCCGGTGGGTGGCATGGGCTTTTTTGGCTGGCCTGCCATTTCAGGTCATCGATCCGGCCGCGACTTCATCCTGCAATTTGCCGATTGGACGGTGGAAAAGACCGGGCGGATCACGCTGCTTTGCGCGCAGGATGCTGTGGCGGGCATGGCGATCACGCTGCGTTTCGAGACTTTTTCGTCGGGCGTGATCGGGATCTCCACCGACCTCAAGAATATCGGCGGTGAGGATTACATCCTGGACCGTTGCATGGCAGCGAGCTTCCTTGCTCCTGTTGGACAGGTTGATGTGGTCAGCTTCACCGGCATGTGGGGCCGCGAATTCCAGATCCGGCGCGAGAGGTTGGGAACCGGCCTTTGGGCGCAGGAAAGCCGCCGGGGCCGCACCTCCCATGACCGGTTTCCGATGCTGACAATCGAAGGCGAGGGGCAGAGCTTCGGTGTAACGCTGGGCTGGAGCGGCAACCACCAGACCGTTATCGACTGGCTGGACGATGGCCGCCGCCTCGTGCATCTCGGCGAGCTGTTCGAGCCGGGCGAAACGATCCTTGCGCCGGGCGAGAACTATCGCAGCCCGGTTGCCTATGCCGGTGCGGACCGGGCGGCTTTCCATGCCTTTGTCCGCAATGACCTGATGCATTGGCCTGATGGTGCGATGTCGCCGCGTCCGGTGACTTTGAATACCTGGGAGGGCAATTATTTCGACCACCAGATGGGATCGCTCAAGGCGCAGGCGACCTCCGCTGCCGAACTTGGCATTGAGCGTTTCGTGCTGGATGATGGCTGGTTTGGCAAGCGGGACGACGACACGACCAGCCTTGGCGATTGGGATATCGACGCCCGCAAATATCCCGACGGCCTGTCGCCGCTGGTCGATCACGTCACCGGTCTTGGCATGCAGTTCGGCATCTGGTTCGAGCCGGAAATGATCAACCCGGTCTCCACCCTCTATGAGCTGCATCCCGATTGGGTCTTGCAGGTCAAGGGCCGCCCTTTGCTGACATCCCGCAACCAGCTGGTGCTGGATCTGACACGACCGGAGGTCAGCGACTATCTGTTTGAAAAGATCGACGCGGTGCTGGCCAATCGTGCGGTATCCTATGTCAAATGGGACATGAACCGAGACCTGACCCATGCAGGTGGGCGCGACGGGCGGGCGAAAATTTCAGCCCAGACCCGCGCCGTCTACGCATTGATGGACCGGGTGCGGGCAGCCCATCCGCAGGTGGAAATCGAAAGCTGTGCTTCTGGCGGTGGAAGGATTGATTACGGCGCGCTTGCCCGCACCCACCGGGTCTGGACCTCCGATTGCACCGATGCGCTGGAGCGGCTGGAAATTCAGCGCGGTGCCTCGGTTTTCGTGCCACCGGAAGTGCTTGGCAGCCATATTTCGGCCTCGCCAAACCACCAGACGGAGCGCCGTCATACGCTGGCTTTCCGGGCGCTGGTGGCAATGGCCTATCACCTTGGCGTCGAGTTGAACCCGCTGGAACTGGAAGGCGAGGAACGTGCCGAGCTGAAGACCTGGATTGCCATCCACAAGCGGCTGCGGCCTTTGCTGCATGCGCCAAGCGCCAATTTTTCCAAGGAGCCGCGCGATGGGCGCTATGTCTGGGGTGCGGCGGACAGCAAGCGCATCGCCGTCTTCGTTGCTCAAGGCCCGCAGATGGTGGGCGAACAGCCTGAGCCGTTGACCCTGCCTGACGTCGTGACCCGCATCGGTGGGCGCTGGAAAATTGCCGCCACGCATCCGGCTCAGCCGAATTTCATTCGTATATCCGAAGGGCAGAAGCGCCTGTTGGCTGGCAAGGTCACGTTTGACCTTGCAGATCTCAAGCTTGGCGGCTTGCCGCTGCCGATGCTGCGGCCGGAAAGCGCGATGCTGCTGGAACTGGAACCTGTTGAGGGAGGAGACCACCATGGCTGATGTAAGCCTGCGGGGCGTCAAGAAACAATTCGGCGCGCTGAGCGTCATCAAGGGCGTCGATCTCGACGTCAAGGACGGCGAATTCTGCGTGTTCGTCGGCCCCTCCGGCTGCGGCAAGTCTACTCTGCTGCGGATGATTGCCGGGTTGGAGGAGATCACCTCCGGTGGGCTGACGATTGGCGGCAAGGATATGACCCGGATTGGTCCGTCTGAGCGCGGTGTTGCCATGGTTTTCCAGTCCTATGCTCTTTACCCGCATATGACGGTGCGCGACAATATTGGCTTTGGCCTGAAAATGACCGGCCATCCCAAGCCGATGATTGAGGCGCGGACCAAAAAAGCAGCCGAATTGCTGCAACTGGATGCGCTGATGGAGCGCAAGCCGGGTCAATTATCCGGTGGCCAGCGCCAGCGTGTCGCCATTGGCCGCGCCATCGTGCGGGAACCGGAGGTCTTCCTGTTCGATGAGCCGCTGTCCAATCTGGATGCCGCCCTTCGGGTGCAGATGCGCACGGAGCTGTCCAAGCTGCATCAGGATCTGAAGGCGACAATGATCTACGTCACCCATGACCAGGTGGAAGCCATGACCATGGCCGACAAGATCGTCGTGCTATCGGCTGGCCTGATCGAGCAGGTCGGCACGCCGCTGGAGCTTTATCACCGCCCCAACAATCTGTTTGTCGCAGGCTTTATCGGCTCGCCGAAAATGAATGTCCTGCCCGTGACCGTCGCGCCCGCCGACGGCGGCAAAGTGGTGGTGACGCTGGCCGATGGCGCGGCAATCACGCTGGATGCGCAGGGCAAGGCAATCAGCCCAGGCAAGATGACGCTCGGCATTCGCCCCGAACATATCGATGCGACGGGCAAGGGGGACCTTGTTCTGTCGCGGCCGGTTCGGTTGGCTGAATATCTCGGGTCCGAAACGCTGTTTTTCGTCACTCTGGCCGATGGCACAGAGTTGTCCGTCAAGGCGGATGGACTGGCGACGGCCAAGCCGGGTGAAACCCTGTCGATCGGCATTCCCGCCGCCGCTTGTCATTTGTTTGACGAGGCAGGCAAGGCGGTGATCAACGGAGACCTGACACGATAATGCTGGGCGTTTGCTATTATCCCGAACATTGGCCGGAGAGCCAATGGCATATCGACGCGCAGAACATGCGCAGGCTTGGCATTTCCTATGTGCGCATCGGCGAATTCGCCTGGTCGCGGCTGGAGGCAAGGCGGGGTCAGTTCACCTTCGAATGGCTGGACCGGGCCATCGATATTCTGCATGCGGCGGGCCTAAAGGTGGTGCTGGGCACCCCGACCGCCACACCGCCGAAATGGTTGATGGACGAGCATCCAGACATTGCGCCCTATGATGCGGACGGGAATGCGCGCGGCTTCGGCTCACGTCGCCATTATAGTTTTTCCAGCGAAATCTGGTGGGCCGAAAGCGCTCGAATCGTTGAAGTCATCGCCAAGCGCTACGGCACCCATCCGGGCATTGTTGGCTGGCAGACCGATAACGAATACGGCTGCCATGACACCACCGTATCTTGGGGGCCTGAAGACCTGAAGGCCTTCCGCCGCTGGTTGCGGATGCGGTATCAGACCACCGACCAGCTCAATGAGGCCTGGGGATCGGTGTTCTGGTCGATGGAAGTCAACAGTTTCGATGAAGTCGAGCTACCCACCCGCACCGTGACCGAGCCGAACCCGGCGCAGCGGCTGGATTTCTGGCGCTTCTCCTCCGATCAGGTGGCCGCCTATGATAAAATGCAGGTGGACATCATCCGCAAGCATTCGCCGGGCCGCTGGATCACCCATAACTTCATGGGTTTCATCAATGATTTCGATCATTTCCAGGTGGGCGACAATCTCGATCTCGCCAGCTGGGACAGCTATCCGATTGGCTTCGTCGAGAAATTCCCGTTTACCGAAGACGAGCGCAATCGTTGGGCGGAAACCTCCCATCCCGATATCGCGCCGTTCCACCATGATCTCTATCGCGGTGTTGGCCGTGGCCGGTTCTGGGTGATGGAACAGCAGCCCGGCCCGGTCAATTGGGCACCGTGGAACCCAGTTCCCAAGCCCGGCATGGTCAGGCTGTGGACCTGGGAAGCGCTGGCGCACGGGGCCGAGGTTGTCAGCTATTTTCGCTGGCGCCAGGCACCGTTTGCGCAGGAGCAGATGCATGCAGGCCTCAATCTGCCGGGGCTTGATGAATGGTCGGTGGGCGGGTTGGAAGCGCATGCCGTTGCTGGCGAACTGGCAGCGCTTGGCGATCTGCCAGAGAGTGTTCAGGCACCGGTGGCCCTGGTCTATGACTATGCCAGTTATTGGGCGACGACGATCCAGCCGCAGGGCCGGGATTTCCGCTACGAGGAATTGGCGTTTCGCTGGTACGAGGCAGCCCGCCGCCTGGGGCTGGACGTGGATTTTGTGCGCCCTGGCGCTGATCTGTCCGGTTATAAACTGGTGCTCGTTCCCTGCCTGATGCAGGTGAACGAGACGGCGCTTGCGGCGTTTAAAAGCGCTGACGCCGTCGTGCTGTACGGCCCGCGCACCGGCTCACGGGACGAAAAATTCCGTATTCCGGAAAACCTGCCGCCCGGTCCGCTGGCTCCCTTGACCGGCACGCGCCAAACCCAGGTCGCCTCACTACGTCCCGGTCTTGGCGATAGCGTTTCAGGCTCAGTTTCGGGCCGGGCCATCCGCTGGCGGGAATATCTGGAAACCACGGCAACCGTCATCGCCACATTCGAAAACGGCGATCCGGCCCTGACGAGCCGGAACGGCCACTATTATCTGGCCTGCTGGCCCGACGAGGCATTGCTGTCTTCAACACTGGCGGTGCTGGCGAAAAAGGTTGGTCTCGAAACCCTTGTTTTGCCGGAGCATATCCGCATCCGCCGCCGGGGCCACTTCACCTTCGCCTTCAATTATGGGGCTGAGGACTGGACCATTCCGGTATCGGGCGAGTTTGTCTTGGGCGGACCAGTGCTCAAGCCGCAGCAATTGGCGGTATGGCTCTGATTTTCAGGGCTTGATTGCTGATATTGTCGAGAAAATGCGTCTCCTTTTCGAGGAGGCGCATAGTGTCATGCTTGGGCTTGTTTGGCGCGTTGACATCTCGGAAGAAGGCCGGCAGGACGGAGCAGGCAGTCCTATCAGTTTCAGCAGTTTTCACGCTTACTATCGAAACTCCCGCGCCATCCCCGCAAGCTCGTCCCAGAGACTTTCGGCAAAGCCGCGCAACACCAAAAGCTCGAACTGATCCTCTGCTGTTCGGCAGAGATTAACGGCGATGTGGCCGATCAGGGTTGTTGTCGCCGCACCCACGGCAAATTGCTCGGGGTGCAAATCAAGCGCCGTGCCTTTTGCCAGAACGTTGCGAACCGGAGCGCCACTGATGCGGATCAGCGCGCGGCCATGGCTTTGATCGACAAGAAAGGTGGCTGGGCCAAAGGCCGCTACCGCTTGATCGGCGCTGGCCGGTCCGACGGCAAACCATTGGCCGGGTCCCGCCTTGCGCAGATCAAAGCCTTGCGGTGGCATTGGTGCAACATCGCCAGGCTTGCCCAGCACATGCAGAATGGTTGCGTCGAACACGGTTTCCAGCGTTAGCACACCAAACCGCTCCACCGCCTTGGTGGCGAGTGCTGGACGGCGAACAAGGTGGAAATCGGCCAGGACAGAGTCAGGCAGAGCGTTCTCAGGCATGGAGCTTCTCATTGTTTGGATCAACAAAAACCGGGTTCACCAACTGGGCGGGTGTAAACTCGTTGCGCAGCCCATTCCACACCAACACCTCCTCGCCATGGCGAGAAGCACCACTCTTCACCAGCGCAAGGCCGATGGTGGAGCCGATATGCGGTGAGAAGCAGGATGATGTGACGTAGCCTTGGTCATTTTCCAGTGTTGGGTCAGCATCCTTGTTCAAGATATGTGCGCCGGTTTTGAAGCTTGTCTTGGCATCCAAAGGCACAACGCCGACCAGTTGTGGGCGATCCGAGGCCGTCAAGCCTTCTCGGTTCAGCATATGTTTGCCGATAAAATCAGGCTTGGTGGCGCTGACCATTTTGCCGAAGCCGAGATCGGCAGGCACCACCGTGCCATTGATCTCATTGTGGGTTACATGGCCTTTTTCGATGCGCAGCACTGACAATGCTTCAATGCCATAGGGCTGAATACCATGTTCCTTGCCCGCCAGCATCACCGCATCGGCGACGCTTTCGCCATAATCGGCAGGAACGGCCAATTCAAACGCCAGTTCGCCTGAGAAGGAAATACGAAACAGCCGCCCCTTCAACCGACCACCCAAGAGGGACACATCCTTGGCGGCAAGATAGGGAAAGGCCTCGTTGGAAATGTCTTCATCAATGAGCTTTTGCAAAATGGTGCGGGATTTTGGCCCCGCCACCGCCATTTGCGCCCATTGATCGGTCACAGACGCCAGCCGCACATCCAGCTCTGGCCAATGCACTTGGGCGCAGAATTCCAGATGGTTCATGACGCCCGCCGCATAGGCCGTGGTGGTGGTCATGAAGTAGCGGTTTTCGTCCATGCGGCTGGTGGTGCCGTCGTCATAGATAAAGCCATCTTCGCGCAGCATCAGCCCATAGCGGGCCTTGCCGACGGGTAGTTTCAAGAAGGCGTTGCAATAGACGCGGTTCAAGAACTCCGCCGCATCTGGCCCGCAAATCTCAATTTTGCCGAGCATGGAAACATCGCAAATCCCGGCATTGGTTCGGACGTTTTTGACCTCGCGGTCCACGCTCTCGCGCCAGCCATTTTCCCCGGATTGTGGAAACAATGCCGAGCGATACCACAGGCCGGTTTCCACAAAGGTCGCACCGTTCTTGGCCGCCCAATCATGCAGGGGTGATTTGCGCACCGGCTGAAAATGTTTGCCATGCGACGTGCCAGCCAGCGCGCCAAAGGACACAGGCGTGTAGAAGGGCCGAAACGTCGTGGTGCCAACATCGGCAGGCGATACACGCCGGGCTTCCGCCAACAGCCCGATGGCATTGACGTTGGAGAGCTTGCCCTGATCGGTTGCCATGCCATTGGTGGTGTAGCGCTTGGCAAGCTCCACATGACCATAGCCTTCCTGAACGGCAAGACCGAGATCCTTGGTATGGACGTCATTTTGGAAATCCACGAAGGCTTTGCTCTTAATGCCGGGAATGGACCAGACTGGCTTGGCTGGTGTGGGGATAATGTCACCCTCAACACTCTGCATATCCAGCGTTTGAATCGTGAAACCCAGAGCCGTCAATGCTTGTTTTGCCTGCTCAAAACCAGACGCCATTGAGGCCACAATCCCAAAGACACCAGACGCGGAACCAGCCAAAACCAGATTGTTCAAGCTCTCCGGAGCCAAAAAGGCCGAATGCTCATCTGACCAACGCGGCTTACCACCCCTGTGACATGCAAGGTGTATGATCGGCGAGAAGCCGCCCGACATGGCAAGACTATCCACCTCAAGCCGTTCCAACTGCCCTTCGCGCCACAGATCAAGCCCCTCAACGGCTTTGCCTCCATGGACATTACTGACCAAACCACCACGCACCAATCGCGCCTTGCCCTGATAAGCAATCGTTGCATCACGTCGGCTATCGATCATGGCTGAAACATGAACGCCTGCGGCTTCAAGGTCCGCCGCCAGTGCATAGCCGCTGTCATTAGTGGTGAAGATCGCCGTCTTCTTGCCCGGCGCGACGCCATAGTGGTTGAGATAACGGCGCATGGCTCCGGCCATCATCACACCCGGAATATCATTGCCGCCAAACACCAGCGGGCGCTCCTCGGCACCCGTGGCCAAAATGGCTTTCTTCGCCGCAATGCGCCAAAGCCGTTCCACCGGGCGGTTGGCAGCAGGGACAGCGATGTGTTTTTGCACCCGCTCCACCGCCCCGAACACATTGCCATCGTACCAGCCAAACACCGTTGTGCGGGTAAGGATTTGCACATTGGGCAGACTTTGCAGCTCTGCCCGTATGGTGGCGACAAAATCAGAGGCAGCAACACCATTGATCAATGACGTTTCTGCCAAAAGCCCG
Source organism: Gillisella vitis (assembly GCF_021559775.1). Lineage (GTDB taxonomy): Bacteria > Pseudomonadota > Alphaproteobacteria > Rhizobiales > Rhizobiaceae > Allorhizobium > Allorhizobium ampelinum. The sequence goes on from NZ_CP056048.1 coordinate 773,628, forward strand.
CCGCCAATCTCCGCCTGCTCATCCAGCAGAATAACCCGCGCACCTGCACGGCCAGCAGCGAGAGCTGCCATCAAGCCCGCAGCACCCGCACCAATCACCAATAGGTCACAATGCGCCCAGCATTTCTCATAGGCATCTGGATCGGCTTCATAGCTTGCCTTGCCGAGGCCAGCGGCCTTGCGGATTACAGGTTCATAGAGCTTTTCCCAGAACTTTGCTGGCCACATGAAGGTTTTATAGTAGAAACCCGCAGACAAAAACGGCGATAGCAGGCTGTTGACTGCGCCAATATCATGCTCAAGGCTTGGCCAGCGGTTTTGGCTGTTGGCTTCCAGCCCGGCGTAAAGCTCCTGCATCGTGGCGCGGGTGTTTGGCTCTGTGCGACCACCTCGGCCAATGGTCATCAGCGCATTCGGCTCGGCGGCACCCGCCGTCAAAATACCGCGTGGGCGGTGATATTTGAAGCTGCGGCCCACCAATTGCTGGCCATTGGCCAGAAGCGCAGACGCCAGCGTATCGCCCGCAAAGCCGCTCATGGCCTTGCCATCAAAGATGAAGGCAAGAGCGGTTGTGCGATCCACCAGACCGCCGCTTTTCAGACGATAGGATGTCATGCGTTCACCCCTTTGCGTGTTGATGCATCGAAGCTTGCGGAAATCTCGTGGCTTGCCGTGTCGCGGCAAACCACAATCCAGCGACGGCAACCCGAAGTGTGGTGCCAATATTCTTCATAGGCTCCACGGGGATTGTCGCGCAGGTAGACGTAATCATGCCAGACATCCGGCCCGGCATCGGCGGCGGGGCGGGCTAATGCTGCACCCTTGATGGTGTATTCTTCTTTGGGTCTTGGCCCGCAGTGGGGGCAGGGAATGAGGCTCGCCATAATCAGAATCCTTAGTGAAGGTTCGGCTGGGCACCCTGGCCCTTTTCATCGAGAATATAGCCCCGCGCAAACCGATCGAGCCGAAACGCGCGGGCGGTTTCATGGCTCTCGCCCTTGGCAATCAGATGGGCAAAGCAATAACCCGAGGCAGGGGTGGCCTTGAAACCACCATAGCACCAGCCGGAATTGAGGTAGAGATTGTCCAGATGCACCTTGTCGATGATCGGCGAGCCATCCATGCTCATGTCCATCACGCCGCCCCACGAGCGCAGCACCCGGATGCGCGACAAAGACGGAATCATTGCTTTGCCCGCTTCTGCCACATGCTCAACGGTGGCGAGATTGCCGCGCTGGGCGTAGGAGTTGTAGCCATCAATATCGCCGCCAAACACCAGACCGCCCTTATCCGATTGCGAGACGTAAAAATGGCCCGCGCCAAAAGTGACGACGCAATCGATAAAGGGTTTAAGCCCTTCCGAGACAAATGCTTGCAGCACATGACTTTCCATCGGCAGCTTCAATCCTGCCATCTCAGCCACGCGGGATGAATTGCCTGCTGCCGCCAGCGCCAGCTTGCCGCAACCGATAAAACCACGGGTGGTTTCCACCCCCACCGCCTTACCATTTTCACGGCGAATGCCCGTGACTTCGCAGTTTTGAAGAATGTCTACCCCGTGAGTATCCGCACCCCGAGCATAGCCCCAAGCCACCGCGTCATGCCGCACCGTACCGCCGCGCCGCTGCATCAAACCGCCTTGAATCGGGAAGCGGGCGTTGTCGTAATCTAGAAACGGTAGCATGACTTTGATGGCGTCGCGGTCTAGCAATTCTGCATCCACACTATGCAGGCGCATGGCATTGCCGCGCCGTGTATAGGCATCGCGCTGGGCATCGGAATGGTAGAGATTGACCACGCCGCGCTGCGACACCATGGCATTGAAATTGAAATCCTGCTCCAGCCCTTCCCACAGTTTCATGGAAAATTCGTAGAAGGGATTGTTACCCGGCAGCAGATAATTGGAGCGGATGATGGTGGTGTTACGCCCAACATTGCCAGAGCCGATATAGCCCTTTTCCACCACGGCGATGTTTTTAATGCCGAAGGTTTTGGAGAGGTAATAGGCCGTGGCCAGACCATGGCCACCACCGCCGACAATCACCACATCATAATGCGGCTTTGGCTCTGGCTGTCGCCAATGGGCGGCCCAGTTTTTATTGCCGCGAAGACCGTTCAGAAAAATCGACAAAGCCGAATAGCGCATGATGCCCGCTCGTTTCAGGATTTGGTGGACGGGGGATGGTTGGTGACCACCGCATATTGCTTCGAAGCCTAGACCGTCACACGCAAATCACATTGCACAAAAAAGACATTTAAAGATACAAAAAGGACATGAGCGAAAACTCCACCACCCAGACCTATGGCTTTATCCTGACGCCGAATTTTGCGCTGATGTCCTTCTCATCAGCAACGGAACCACTGCGTGCCGCCAATCTGCTGGCGCAAACGCCGCTTTATGAAATCAGGCCGCTCTCCGTGCGGGGCGAGGCTGTGCGCTGTTCGGCGGGCTTTGATATTCCCTGCGGCGATCTGGCCTTCGAAGGCGCGAACTGCCACACATTATTTGTGGTGGCGGGTGGAAATCCGATAGACTGGGTTCACACCAGCGACCTTCACGCGATTTTGCGTAAACTCTCCCGACAAGGGGTGCGCATTGGTGGCATTTCCAGCGGGGCCTATGTTTTGGCGCAAGCGGGTCTGTTGCAGGACCGAGATTTTACCATTCACTGGGAACACGCGCCCGCGCTTCGGGAAGCCTTTCCCGATCTCACGCCACGGCAGGCCCGCTATGTGCTGGATGGCGATCGGCTGACCTGCGGCGGCGGCGTGGCCCCTCTGGACATGATGCATGCCCTGATTGGTGAGCGGATGGGGCCGGAATTTGCTCGTCGGGTCAGTGATTGGTATCTGCACACGGCGGTGACTGAGGCAAGCGCTCCCCAACGCGGCTCATCGGTGGAGCGTTTTGGCACCCATCACCCGGCACTGGTGACGGCCTTGGAAAAAATGGAAGCAACGTTGGAAAACCCGCTGGATCGGCAGGCAATCGCACGGTTGGTCGGCATCACACCCCGGCATTTGGATCGGCTGTTTGCCAGCCACATGGGGGCGAGCTTTCACGACACCTATCGCCACATGCGTCTTTCCCATGCGCGCAAACTTTTGGAACAAAGTCCGCTGTCGCTATCGGAAATCGCCTTTGCCACAGGATTTTCCAGCGCCTCGCATTTTTCACGCGCCTTCAAACAGCAGTTTGGCATTCAGCCAAAATCGGTTAGATCGTAAGATCATAAACAAGTGTAGTGGCGGAATCAGGGGCAGGCATGGCCAAGAGTGAGACAAAGGCAGCAAAGGCGGCCAAGGCAATATTGGCGCAAGACCCCCATGCTGTGCGCGAACCACGGGCCAATAATCTGGAAATGGCCATTGGCCATGAGGTGCGCACCTTCCGCAAAAAACTGGGCATCACGGTTGCCGATCTGGCAACGGCCACGGGCATGTCGGTGGGCATGTTATCCAAGATTGAAAACGGCAATATTTCTGCCTCGCTCGGAACGCTGCAATCCCTCTCCAAGGCGCTCGGCGTGCCGATGACTGCCTTTTTCAAAGGCTATGAAGAGCCGCGCAGCGCCAGCTTTGTCAAGGCAGGAGAAGGCGTGCATCTGGAGCGGCGCGGCACCCGTGCGGGCCATCATTACAGCTTGCTTGGACACATCGAAAACAACACCTCCGGCGTGGTGGTCGAGCCTTATCTGATTACGCTCAACACCGAATCCGATGTGTTTCCCACCTTTCAGCATGAGGGCATGGAGTTTCTCTACATGCTGGAGGGCGAGGTGGTCTATCGCCATGGGGAAAGCCTCTACCGGATGCAGCCCGGAGACAGCCTGTTTTTTGATGCAGATGCCCCGCATGGACCCGAAGAACTGGTCACTTTGCCTGCTCGTTATCTCTCAATCATTTCCTACCCGCATCAAAGGTAATTGCCTTACAGGAAAATTTTATTCTTTAGGATTGATTTTATCAAACGCGCCTGTTAGCCATTGTCCAACGACAAATGGAGAGGCTGACCATGTGCGGCATTGTTGGATTGTTCCTGAAAGACAAGAGCCTTGAACCTCAGCTGGGAGCCATGCTCTCGGATATGCTGATCACCATGACCGATCGCGGCCCGGATTCTGCGGGCATTGCGATCTATGGCGCGGGTAGCAAGGGTAAGGCGAAAATCACCGTGCAATCACCGGAACCCTCGGTGGATTTTGCAGGCCTTGATGCTGATCTCACTAAGGCCGGCATCCCGGCGCAGGTGACGGTGAAAAGCACTCATGCGGTGATTGATATTGATGCGGCAAAGCTTGGCGAGATTCGCGGTGTTTTGAGCGAAATTCGTCCGAATGTCCGCATTATGGGGTCGGGCGAAAGCGTTGAGATTTTCAAGGAAATCGGCCTGCCAAAGGATGTTGTGGTCCGGTTTGATGTGCGCGCCATGGGCGGCAGCCATGGCATTGGCCATACCCGCATGGCAACGGAAAGCGCGGTGACCACGCTGGGCGCGCATCCGTTTTCCACGGGTGCCGATCAATGCCTTGTGCACAATGGTTCCCTCTCCAACCACAACAATTTGCGCCGCGAGCTGATCCGCGAAGGCATCAAATTTGAGACGCAAAACGACTCTGAAGTCGCCGCCGCGTACCTCACCGCCGAAATGGCTAAGGGCAAGGACCTTGGGCAGGCGCTGACGGGTGCGCTGGATGATCTCGATGGCTTTTTCACCTTCGTGGTTGGCACCAAATCCGGCTTCGGCGTGGTGCGCGATCCCATCGCCTGCAAGCCTGCGGTGATGGCCGAGACGGACCAATATGTGGCTTTTGGCTCTGAATATCGCGCGCTGGTCAATCTGCCGGGCATCGACACGGCCCGCATCTGGGAGCCGGAACCCGCCACCGTTTACTTCTGGGACCACGAAAAAGCAGCTTGAGGGATTTACAATGCCAGTCTTCGACCTTTCCCAAACCCCGCTGCGCGAGTTGAATAGCGCTTTGCATGCTGTGACATCCGGGGCCAATGACACCAATTTTGAAATCATCAATCCACGCGGCCACCATGCGGTGGCGGTTGGCATTGATGGTCCAGTCACTGTCGAGGTGAAGGGCTCGGTTGGCTATTATTGCGCGGGCATGAATGACGGCGGCACCGTCACCGTGCATGGCTCTGCCGGTCCAGGTGTGGCTGAAAATATGATGTCCGGCACTGTGATCATTGAAGGCGACGCCAGCCAATATGCCGGGGCCACGGGCCAAGGTGGCCTGCTGGTGATCAAGGGCAATGCGGCCTCGCGTTGCGGCATTTCCATGAAGGGTATTGATATTGTCGTGCAGGGCAATATCGGCCACATGTCGGCCTTTATGGGTCAATCCGGGCATCTGGTGGTGCTGGGTGATGCGGGTGAAGCGCTGGGGGATTCGCTCTACGAGGCCAAGCTGTTTGTGCGCGGCACGGTGAAAAGCCTTGGGGCTGATTGTGTTGAGAAACAGATGAAGCCCAAGCATCTGGAAAAGTTGGCAGAACTGCTTGCAAAGGCCGGGATCACCGATGTGAAGCCGGAAGAGTTCAAGCGCTACGGCTCTGCCCGCAAGCTTTACAATTTCAACATTGACAACGCAGACGCCTATTAAGCGGGGAGATCGCTATGAGCTACCATAATCCCAACACTCCGCCGCGCAAATCCGCGACCTTTGATGATTACACGCTGGCGGAAATCCGCCGCGCGGCTGCCACTGGTATCTATGACATTCGTGGTGCAGGCACCAAGCGCAAGGTGCCGCATTTTGATGATCTGCTGTTTCTGGGTGCCTCGATTTCGCGCTATCCGCTGGAAGGCTACCGCGAGAAATGCGACACATCGGTGGTGCTTGGCACGCGCTTTGCCAAAAAGCCAATTCATCTCAAAACGCCGATTACCATTGCGGGCATGAGCTTCGGTGCACTGTCGGGCAATGCCAAGGAAGCCCTTGGCCGTGGTGCGACCATTGCCGGAACCTCCACCACGACAGGTGATGGCGGGATGACCGATGAAGAGCGCGGCCACAGCCAAACGCTTGTCTATCAATATCTGCCATCACGCTATGGTATGAACCCGAAGGATTTGCGTCGCGCCGATGCCATTGAAGTGGTGGTTGGCCAAGGTGCCAAGCCCGGCGGCGGTGGCATGTTGCTGGGCCAGAAGATTTCTGACCGCGTGGCCAATATGCGCAACCTGCCCAAGGGCATCGATCAGCGCTCGGCCTGCCGCCACCCAGACTGGACGGGGCCGGATGATCTGGAAATCAAAATTCTGGAACTGCGCGAAATCACCAATTGGGAAAAGCCAATCTATATCAAGGTTGGTGGTGCGCGCCCCTATTATGACACAGCACTGGCGGTGAAAGCCGGAGCCGATGTGGTGGTGCTGGACGGCATGCAGGGTGGCACAGCGGCCACGCAGGATGTGTTTATTGAAAATGTCGGCATGCCGACGCTGGCCTGCATTCGCCCCGCCGTTCAAGCTTTGCAAGACCTTGGTATGCATCGCAAAGTGCAGCTGATCATCTCTGGCGGCATTCGCTCTGGTGCAGATGTCGCCAAAGCCTTGGCGCTAGGCGCGGATGCTGTGGCGATTGGCACAGCAGCACTGGTGGCAATTGGCGATAACGACCCCAAGTGGGAAGAGGAATATCAAAAACTCGGCACCACCGCTGGCGCTTATGACGACTGGCATGAGGGCAAAGACCCGGCAGGCATTACCACCCAAGACCCGGAATTGATGAAACGGCTTGACCCGGTTCTGGCTGGTCGCCGTCTGGCCAATTACCTCAAGGTGATGACGCTGGAAGCCCAGACCATTGCCCGCGCCTGCGGCCATAACCGTCTGCACAATCTGGAGCCGGAAGATCTGGTTGCGCTGACGATGGAAGCGGCCGCCATGGCGCAGGTGCCACTGGCTGGCACCAATTGGTATCCCGGCAAGGCTGGTTTTTAAGTATCACTGGCCGCGCAAACCTCCCAAGGGCGCGGCCTTTCCTTTCAACATGTGTCTCAATCCATAAAAACAGGGGAACGACGTGACACAGGATCTCTCAGCATTTGCTGCTGAACGCGGCATCAAATATTTCATGATCAGCTATACCGACCTGTTTGGCGCGCAACGCGCCAAGCTGGTGCCATCCCAAGCCATTGCCGATATGCAAAAGGATGGCGCAGGCTTTGCGGGCTTTGCCACATGGCTGGACCTCACCCCCGCCCACCCCGATCTGTTTGCAGTGCCAGACGCCTCTTCCGTCATCCAACTGCCATGGAAAAAGGACGTGGCATGGGTTGCCGCCGATTGCGTGATGGACGACAAGCCGGTGGAGCAAGCTCCGCGCGTGATGCTGAAAAAGCTGGTAAATGAAGCGGCAAGCATGGGCCTTCGGGTCAAGACGGGCGTTGAGCCGGAATTCTTTCTGATCTCTGCCGACGGCCAGACGATTTCCGACGAATTCGACACAGCCGAAAAGCCTTGCTACGACCAACAGGCCTTGATGCGCCGCTATGATGTGATTGCGGAAATCTGCGATCACATGCTGGAACTGGGCTGGAAGCCCTATCAAAACGACCATGAAGACGCCAACGGCCAGTTTGAAATGAACTGGGAATATGATGACGCGCTGAAAACCGCCGACAAACATTCCTTCTTCAAATTCATGGTCAAATCGGTGGCGGAAAAGCATGGGCTTCGCGCCACCTTCATGCCAAAGCCCTTTAAGGGCCTCACCGGCAATGGTTGCCACGCCCATATCTCGGTATGGGATGTGGACGGCAAGGTCAATGCGTTTGCTGATAAAGCCATGCCCTTTGGCCTGTCTGCCAAGGGCAAAACCTTCCTCGGCGGCATTATGAAACATGCATCAGCCTTGGCGGCCGTCACCAATCCCACGGTCAATTCTTATAAGCGGATCAACGCACCCCGCACCGTCTCCGGTGCCACATGGGCACCCAACACCGTGACATGGACCGGCAACAACCGCACCCATATGGTGCGCGTGCCGGGTCCGGGCCGGTTTGAACTGCGCCTGCCCGATGGTGCCGTTAACCCTTATCTGCTTCAGGCCATCATCATTGCCGCTGGCCTTTCTGGCCTCAAAACCAATGCCGATCCCGGCCCGCATTACGACATCGATATGTACCGCGAAGGCCATACGGTAACCGACGCCCCGAAACTACCGCTCAATCTTCTGGATGCGCTTCGCGCCTATGAAGCCGACACAGAGTTGCAGCAGGCCTTGGGAGAAGAGTTCTCTGCCGCCTATCTCAAGCTCAAGCATGGCGAGTGGACAAGCTATTGTTCACAATTCACCCCATGGGAGCATCAGACAACGCTGGACATTTGACCGGATGTGAAGCCGGGGGCGGCGTCGTCTCCGGCTTTCGAATTAAAGCGTTGCTGTTGTCTGGCGGCGGGCCAGTTCCTCTATCCCGGCCTTCGCCTCGATCCTATCGCCTTTCAGCGTCAGATAGACGCCAAGCACAAAGGCGAGGGCGGCGATGAACAGCAGATAATAGGCATGTGCCATCGGGTTGATTGGCAGCAGGCTGGCGACCGCAATCGGCGTCAATCCGCCGAAAATCGCGTAGGAGACATTGTAGGAAAATGACAGACCGGTGAAGCGGACAGGTGCGGGAAAGGCGCGCACCATCACGTAAGGCACGGCCCCGACAATGCCCACGGAAAGGCCCATTACGGCATAGAGCACAAACAGGACCGGAACCGAAACGCTTGCATAAGTGTAGAAAGCAAAGGTTGCTGCGGCCAAAAATACGCTCCCAACCATTAAAAACCGCCCGGAGCCGACCCTGTCAACAATCGCCCCTGATGCAGCGGTGCTGAAAATCAGGAACAATGTGCCGAAACTGGTGGCGGACAGCGCAATCTGGGCGCTGTAACCATAGAGTTTTTGCAGGAGCGTGGCCGTCATCAGCGTGGTAACAACGAGGCAGGCGGCGAGCACCCAGGTCAAGGCCATGGAAATGATGACGGCAGCCGGATAATCGCGCAGCACGGTTTTAAGCGGCAGTTCCATCACTGTCGTTCGCGCCTGACGCATCTCGGCAAAAACAGGCGTTTCCTGAAGCCAGCGGCGCAGGTAGACGGCAACAAGGCCGAAGAAACCACCGAGGAAGAACGGGATGCGCCAGGCATAGGCGGCGACATCTTCCGGCGTGAACATCGAATTGATGACGGTTGCGATCAACGAACCCAGCAGAATGCCGAGTGTCAGGCCAGAGCAGAGAAAACCGCAGGCAAAGCCGACCCGGCGAAATGGCACATGTTCCGACACGAAGGTCCAGGCACCCGGCACTTCGCCACCGATGGCAACGCCCTGCAACAGCCGCATGATAATCAGCAGCACGGGTGCGGCTATGCCGATGGAGGCATAGGTCGGCATCGCGGCCATGCCGAGGGTGGAGAGCGCCATCAGCAGGATGGAGAAGGCAAAGACTTTCTTGCGGCCAAACACATCACCGAAATGGGCCAGGATTAACCCGCCCAGGGGCCGAACCAGATAGCCGGCAGCAAAGATGCCGAAGGTCTGGATCGTCACCAACCAGTCCGGCATGTTGGCCGGGAAAAACAGCTTGCCGATTACACCCGCGAAAAACACGAAGATGATGAAATCGTAGAATTCCAAGGCCCCGCCCAGGGCTGAAAGCCCAAGCGTGCGAAAATCGGCCCGGTTAAGCTGACGGGGAGGCGATGCCGGAGTGCTGATGGGGGACATGATCCTGCCTTGCGATAAAACCTATTCGGTTTGGTCGCTGATTATGCGTCGGATTTCAAGGTGTAGAACAGGATTTACACGGCAAGGGTGAGAGAATTGGTTCAGCAAGGCCCCGCAGCAAAGGGATTGCCCATCAGGATCGAGGCGTCCACCTCGGAAATCAGCCGCTTGCCGCACAGTGCCATGCTGATATCAAGCTCCCTGGCGATGATCTCTAAAGCTCGCTGCACGCCAGCTCGTCCGTCCGCGCCAAGCCCGTAGAGAAAAGGCCGACCGATATAGGTCCCCTTGGCACCCAGCGCCAGGGCCTTCAACACGTCCTGACCCGAGCGGATGCCGCCATCGATATGCACTTCGATCCGGTCTCCCACTGCGTCGACAATCGAGGCCAGCATGGAGATTGACGAGGGCGCGCCATCCAGCTGGCGACCGCCATGGTTGGACACGATAATCGCATCCGCCCCGCTATCGGCGGCGGCGCGGGCGTCCTCCACATCGAGAATGCCCTTCAGGATCAATTTCCCGCCCCAGCGCTGTTTGATCCAGGCGACGTCGCTCCAGGACAATTTCGGATCGAACTGTTCCGCCGTCCAGGCCGAGAGCGAAGACAGGCTGGAAACGTTCTTGGCGTGGCCGACGATATTGCCGAAATGACGCCGCCGCGTATTGGCCATGCCGATGCACCACTGCGGCCTGGTTGCCATCTGCCAGAGATGTTTCGGCGTGAATTTTGGGGGAGCCGACAGGCCATTGCGCAGATCCTTGTGGCGCTGTCCGAGGATTTGCAGATCGAGCGTCAACACCAGTGCCGAGCAATGGGCGGCCTTGGCACGGTCGATCAGGCTGTTGACGAAATCGCGGTCCTTCATGACGTAGAGCTGGAACCAGAAGGGGCGGCGCGTATGAAGCGCGACATCCTCAATCGAGCAGATGCTCATGGTGGACAGCGTGAAAGGCACGCCGTAAGCTTCAGCTGCTTCCGCCGCGAGAATTTCCCCATCGGCATGCTGCATGCCGGTCATTCCGGTCGGCGCAAGCGCCACCGGCATGGTGACAGGCTCACCGATCATCGTGCTTGCCAGCGACCGTTCTGTCATATCGACCAGAACCCGCTGTCTCAGCTTGATGCGGGAAAAATCACTCTCGTTGGCGTGGTAAGTGCTCTCGCTCCAGGAGCCGCTATCGGCATAGTCGAAGAACATTTTCGGGACACGGCGCTTTGCTTGACGTTTCAGGTCATCGATTGTCAATGCAATGGGCATGGCACCTTGTCCTTCCGTATTTGCTCATCGTTTTGGACATGGTGTGCGGCCAAATTTCGGCGGTTGCAAGGGAAGAGTAGCCATTCACAAAGAGGACCGCCCAGATTGCTGGACGGCCTTTACACTGTCTCACGCCTAATGGCTCACTTCGTCGCCGTTGCCACATTGATCTTGTCGATATCGGCGGCCAGGGCGTCATAGGTCTGTTGCAGCGTCAACTCGCCGACGATCAGCTGGCTCATGCGCTGGACGATCTGCTGGTAAAGCGCCGAACCGCCCTTTTTCTTTTCAAAAATCCGCGCTTCCTGCGGCACGTTCTTTTCGTTGTCGTTGAAGACGGCCATGGACGCCTTGGCATTGTCGTCCGTCAGCTTGTATTGCGGCTTGTCGATTTCGGCGCCCGTCAGGATCACGTAGTTTTCGGCAATCTCGCGTTGGACTTTCTCGGAGCCGAGAAATTCGATGAATTGGGCGACGGCTTCCGGGTATTTGGTGCGTTTGAAGCCGACAATCCCGGTGGCACCCGGCATGGCATAGCAGCCAGCGGTGCCGCAGGGCGCGTTGATTGCCGTCCATTCAAAGGCGTCGCCGATCTTCTTCTGGAACGGATTGACCATCCAATTGCCGGCCAGATAGGTCACCACATTGCCGTTGACGAATTCGTCGCCCATGTTCTTGTATTGCGAGCCGCCGGCGGCGCCCCACATTTCCTTGGGAAAGCTGCCATCCTTCGTCCAGTTGTAGAGATCGGCAATATAGGTCTTGGCAGCCTCGTCGGGAAAGCTGAACTTGCCGTCTTTCACATAGGACGAGCCATAGGAAAAGGCCGCACCCGAAAACCGATGGCCGGAACGGTCCATGGTGAAGGGGATCTGCACGCCGGTCTTTTTGGCCACCCGGGCGGAAGCCTCGATAATGTCCTTCAGCGTTGCTTTTGGGCCGGGTAGCGGCTCTTCCGCCTGCTCGAACAGCGTCTTGTTGACGAAGGGCAGGTTCAGGGTCTGCGAGGCGACATAGCCATTGATCGATTTCGGGTCGTTGACGCCGGGCAGGCGCAATTGGTTGAGGCTTTCGCCATGCAGTTTGGCGTAGCCATCCGGGTCCTTCATATAGGGCCGCATGTCGAGATAGAAGGGTGCCAATTGCCAATCGGTGATCTTGGCCAGATCCGGGCCTTCGCCGACGGCCAGCTGCACCGGCAATTGCTTGGCGACGGCATCATAGCCTGAGGACACGAAATTAACCTTCACGTCCGGATGAGCAGCTTCGAACTGTTTGCTCAGCGCTGCCATATGCTCGACATAGGACTGATCGTCATCGGTGAACAGAAAGGTGATGGTCTTGGTTTCGGCAAAGGCCGGATGGCTGAGCGCAAGCGCCGACAAGACGATGGCGCTGACGCCTGACAGAATTTTCGACATGAGTCCCTCCCGTAAAAATATTTTCATAAATGGCATAACACTCCTCAATGTCATGCTCCTCCTTAATCTTTTTGAGACTTGACAAACCTGTCGTCAAGCTGTTTCTTTGGCGAAAATTCGGCGATGCATGATTTTTCTATCGAAATTTGACCGAATAAAAAATATTTTCATGATCGCAGGGAGGCGAGACATGAACAATCATTGTGTGCCAGCAGCAAAAGACCCGGTTTATGAAGTTCGCACTGGCGAGACGATCACGTCCTGGTTGGTCTCGCCGCTCACTGCCAGTGTGTTTGCAGGTATTGCGGCACCCGCCGAGGACCGCGTCGATTACCGCTTCATCAATGGTTTCGTCGATGTCGGCGATCTGCCGTGTCGCAAGGCGTTCTGGGCGACGATGGTCGGGCGAGATCTGGCACCGGAGCGCGACTGGGAGCCTGATCACCTCAACCTACCGGGTGCCAATCGGCGGGTGGAATTCACCCATTTCTGGCATGTTCCGACTCATGTCCGCCGCTGGCTGCGTGGCACGTTCCGGGCCGAGGCGGCCAGAAGCCTCACGCTGCGGCTGAAGACCTGCGGCGGGGTGCGGATCTGGGTGAATGGCGCGGAGCAGGTTCGCTTCGAACCGTTCCGGCGTAATTTTGAATCCATGTCGGATGTCACCCTGCAACTTTCCGAGGGCGATAATGATATTCTGGTTCACACCGAAGACCTGGCGGAGCGCGACACGGTCTGGTTTGTCGAGCTGGAAGTGACGGATGCAGAGCCAATCGCCGTGCTTTTGCCTGCGGTTCTGGATGGGGCGATGGTTGCGCGGCTGGAACGGTTGATCCGCAGCGTGCGCCCGTCCCGCGACGTGTTTAGCGGTCAACCGCTGGAATTGCTGTTCGATGACGCGCCGCGGACCGATATTCCCGTGGAGGTCACCGTCTACAGCCATGGTCATGAGCGTGCCGTGCTGGCAAAGGCGCAGGCGGTGCTGCGCGCCGGGGACAGAACCCTTATCGTGCATGAAACGCTCGGTATTGCCGATGGTTATCACGGTGTGCGGCTGCGCATGGGCGAGGGCGCCAGTGTGGCGAGCCGGGTGATTGACGCTGCTTTTCTCACCCGCATGCAGCCGGAGATTTCGCGTGCCAGTCTGGAGGAGCGCAAACAGCAGGCGCTTGTCTATTCGGCCCGCCATGGTGCGCCGCGCATCGGCCGGGTGCTGGCCATGGCGGCCTGCGGGCAGGTGGATGATGCAGTGCTGGAGAAACTCTTAAGCGATACACTCGCCGCCATCGACCGGCGGGAGGATTGCTCGGATTTCGTCCTTGTTCCGCTATTGTGGCTGCTCGGCGCTTACCCTGATGTTCTGACTCCGGACCAGCGCGAGCGGGTGCGCCAATCGGTGCTCAACTATCGCTATTGGGTGGATGAACCGGGCAATGACGCGATGTGGTTCTGGAGCGAGAACCATGTTCTCTGCTTCCACACCAGCCAGCTCCTGGCCGGTCAGTTGATGGCTGATGCGATGTTTTCCGCGTCTGGCCGCACGGGCGTAGAGCAGGCGGCGCTGGCCCGTCAGCGGCTGCATCGCTGGTTCGACAGCGTCGAGGCGCATGGATTGGCAGAATGGAATTCCGCCGCCTATTACCCCATTGATTTCATTGGTCTGCTGGCGCTGGAATATTGGGCGGAACCTGACATTGCCACCCGCGCCCGCCAGCAGTTGGACCTGATCTTCCGGATGATCGCCTTGCATACACTGGCGGGGGTGCCTGCAGGATCACAGGGCCGCGCCTATGACAAGGAATTGCGGGCCGGGCCGCTGACGGAACTGGCACCCTTCGCCTGGGTGGCATTTGGAGAAGGTTGGCTGAATGGTGGTGTCGCCTCCCTGCCGATGTTTTGCGCCAGCGACTACCAGCCGCCGGAGGATCTGGCTCCACTGGCGATGCTGAGCAAAGGACGCAGCATTGAGGCGCGGTATGCGCAAGGACTGGAAAGCGGCAAGCTGGTGGTGTTCAAAACCCACGCCTCGCAGCTTTCAACGGTGGTCGATCACAAGACAGGACGCAAAGGCCATCAGCAGCATGTGCTGGATATCAGGCTGGCTGGCCATCCGATGGCGCGGCTCTGGATCAACCATCCCGGCGAAGACGATCCGTGGGGATCGCAGCGGCCCTCCTATTGGGCAGGAAGCGGCATCCTGCCGCGCGTCGCGCACCATGGCGATACCGCTTTGCTGATTGCCGATACGCAAGGCGGACGCCTGCCGTTCACCCACGCCTATCTGGGCATTGACGGTCTGGACGAGGTGATCATTGAGGAAAACTGGGTGTTTGCCCGCTCGGGCCAAGGGTTTGCCGCCCTGTACAACAGCCACGGACTGGAGCCGATGGACGCAGGCGCGACGGCAGGCCGTGAATTGCGGGCGCTGGCACCGATTTCGGGCTGGGTGGCCATTGTCGGAGCCGGGGACGCGCAGGCTTTCGAGATTTTCTGTGAAAAGGCACGAGCAACCAGCATCGACTTCGACCCGCTGGCGAGAACTCTTCGGGTTCGTCCGCCGGGCCGTGAGGCGCTGTTTTTGAATTATGAGGGCGACTTTCGGCTGGGGACACGTCCGCTGCCCTTCAGCCATGAACAGCCGCAACCGGTGCTGACCTATGACAGCGCCCAACCGGATCGGGGTGAAATCACCCCTCTTTATCAGTAGATGGATCAGACCATGCATCAGCCAGAGACCGGCCATCCGGCCCTCCAAAAGACAATCGACAAAGTGGCGGTGGCTTTCAGCCGCCTCAAGGGGATCAAGGAAGGCTTGAGCGGGGAAGGCAGCGCAAGCGGCATTCAGTTTGACGAATGGGATTGGGAAGTGGGCGTCGGCCTTTACGGCTTCCTGCGCCGCGCCATCGCCAGTGGGGACAGGAAGGCAATCCATGATCTCGTGGATTGGTATGCCATGCAGATCGGTCGTGGCCTGCCGCCGCGCCAGATCAACAGCACAGCGCCGATGCTGCCGCTGGCGATCCTGATCGGTCATGTGGACCGGCCCGATTTCAATGCGCTGGTGGAGGATTGGGCCGAATGGCTGGTGAAAGGCCTGCCGAAAACCGAGGATGGCGGCTTTCAGCATGTGGTCAAGGAACGCCTGAACGAAGGTGAGCTTTGGGATGATACCCTGTTCATGGCGGGGTTGTTTCTGGCGCAAGCCGGTGTGCATTTTGGCCGCAAGGATTGGATCGATGAGGCCGTCTATCAGTTCATGATCCACGCCCGTTATCTGTCGGACCCGGTCTCCGGCCTCTGGTATCACGGCTGGACCTTTATCGGTCGTCATAACTTTGCCCGCGCCTTCTGGGCGCGCGGCAATGCCTGGATCACCGTGGCGATCCCGGAACTGTTCTTCCTGGTGCCGGATATAGACGAAAAAGACCGCCGTTTTCTGGCCAACGTGCTGAAAAGCCAGTTGCGCTCGCTGAAGGCCTTCCAGCGCGAGGACGGTATGTTCCATACGCTGCTGGATGATCCGACCTCACCGCTGGAAACTTCGGCCACCGCCGGGATTGCCTATGGCATATTGCGCGGCATCGAGGCGGGCATCCTGCCGGTGGAGGATAAGCTCCATGCCGACCGCGCCCTTGCCGCTGTGCTGCGCCATATCGATGATGAGGGTGTGGTGCTAGGTGTCTCGGATGGCACGCCGATGGGGCATGATCTGGATTTCTACCGGCGGATACCCAACTTGCCGACCCCTTACGGCCAAGCGCTGGCTCTGCTGCTGCTGACGGATGTGGCACTGGCCCAAGCGGCTGCGACCCAGGAGGCAACCGCATGACCCAGATGCTGGACATTGTCATCGATCATCAGGACGGCGACCGCACGCAAGCCATTCAGGCGGCAATGGACCATGTGTCTGCCTCCGGCGGCGGCAGGGTTTCGCTTGCCGCTGGATCGCATCAGGTTGGCGGGCTGAGGCTTCGCTCCGGTGTCGATCTGCATCTGACTGAGGGGGCGGTGCTGCGGCCTGTGCCGGATTATCAGGCCTATGGCGACAATATCGTCTCGGTCATTGCCGAGAAATCCAACCGGGCCATGCTGGTGGCGCGTGGCGCGGACACGATCGCGCTGACCGGGCCGGGCCTTATCGACGCTGGCGGAGACGCATTCATTGCCGGTGACGATGTCAGCGTCGGCGTGTTCATTCCGGCGGAATTTCGGCCGCGTGTTCTGGTGCTGGAAGGGTGCAGGGGCGTTCGTCTCGACCATATCCAGGTCGAGAACTCGCCAATGTGGACGCTGCATTTCGTCAATTGTGAGGATGTCAGCCTTGCCAATGTGGCGATCCGCAACAATTGCCGCCTGCCCAATACCGATGGCATTGTGCTGGACGCCTGCCGTCGGGTGCTGATTGAGGACTGCACGATCTCCACCGCCGATGACGGTGTCTGCCTGAAAACCAGCGTTGGGCCGGATGGAAAGGCGATTGGCACCTGCGAGGATGTGCTGGTGCGCCGCTGCACCGTCTCCAGCCAAAGCTGCGCGCTGAAGCTGGGGACTGAAAGCTTCGGCGATTTCTCCCGCGTAGTGTTCGAGGATTGCCGTGTCGAGCAATCCAACCGGGGCCTGGGGATTTTTTCCCGCGATGGCGGAAAGGTCTCCGATGTCAGGTTCTCGCGCATCAGCCTGGATTGCCGGGAAACGCCGGACGGGTTCTGGGGCTCCGGCGAGGCGCTGACGGTGACGGTGGTGGACCGGGTGCCGGAGCGCCCGGCGGGTGCGGTGCGGGGACTTGTTATTGAGGACATAACCGGGCGGATGGAAGGCACGATCAATCTCGTCTCCATGGCCGGTGCCGGTATTCACGATGTGGCGTTGCATCGGGTGCATCTGGCCCAGCAAACCGGGGTACTTGGCACCGCGTTGCGCTATGATATGCGTCCGACCAATGCCGATCTGGCACCTTCGCCCGAGGCTCATGGCCGGGCCAATGCCTGGACGCGGGGTGTGGACGGACGCATTGTCGGGCTGATTGATTATCCGGGCGGAATGCCGGGCGTGTTTGCCCGTGGGGTGGACGGGCTGACTATAGACGATCTCGTTATCGACAGGCCGCAGCCCCTGCCGGAGGGCTGGAACCCGCTGGATTTCGTCCAACAGTAAATTGATGCATCTGGGAGGATGATATGGGAGCGTTGCAACTCAAGGATCTCAACAAGTCCTACGGCGCGGTGAAGGTGCTGCATGACATAGACCTGACCATCGAAGACGGCGAATTCGTCGTCTTCGTCGGCCCGTCGGGCTGCGGAAAATCCACCCTGCTGCGGATCATCGCCGGATTAGAGGATGTGACGACAGGTGCGATCAACATTGATGGCCGCGACGTTTCTCAGCTATCGCCCGCCGAGCGCAAGATCGCCATGGTGTTTCAGTCCTATGCGCTTTATCCGCATATGAGCGTGCGCAAGAACCTGGCCTTCGGGCTGGAAAACCTGAAATTCAAGCGCGCCGAAATCGAGGCGCGGATCGCCGAAGCGGCGAGGATGCTGGCCATCGAGCCTTATCTGGACCGCAAGCCGCGCCAGCTCTCGGGCGGTCAGCGCCAGCGCGTGGCGATTGGCCGGGCGATTGTGCGCGAACCCGAAATCTTCCTGTTTGATGAGCCGCTCTCCAATCTGGATGCGGCCCTGCGGGTCCAGACACGGGCGGAAATTACCCGGCTGCATCGCGATATCAAGACGACGATGATCTACGTGACCCACGATCAGGTGGAAGCCATGACCATGGCCGACAAGATCGTCGTGTTGAAGGGTGGCCGGGTCGAGCAGGTGGGAACGCCGCTCGATCTGTTTAACAATCCTTGCAACCTGTTTGTGGCAGGCTTCCTCGGTTCGCCCCGGATGAACATGCTGAAAGGCCGGATCGTCGGCTTTCAGAAGGGCGAGGTGCTGATCGATGTCGGCTATCCACAGCATCTTACCGCTTCTGTCGATGAGGCGGCGGCAAAGCCGGGCCAGGAGGTCATGGTCGGTATTCGCCCCGCGCATTTCCAGCGGGTCGAGACAGGTGGCCTGCCGTTCGTCGTCGGCTATTGCGAGAGCCTTGGGACTGAGACCTATCTTTATGGCCGGATGGAAGGGCAGGAGGAACAGGTCATCCTGCATCAGCCCGGCCATTTCGTTGCCCCGGAGGATAGCCGCTTGGTGGTCGCGCCCTTGGCTGGCACAGTGCATGTGTTCGATCCGGCTTCCGGCCTGGCGCTGACCCGACGCCGCCAACAGGTCAGCGGAGGCCTTGCCGCATGAGCCAGCTTGCCGATATCGCTGACCGCGCTCTCAACCGCGTCATGCAGGTGGTGGAAGCGCCACTGAACGGGCTGGAACGGCTGTTTGGCCGCAAGCGCATGCCCTATTTTTTCCTGGCACCCAATCTGGTGCTGTTCGGCATTTTCACCTTTTTGCCAATTGCCATTTCCATCGGCTATGCCTTTACCGGTGGCACCAATCTGTTCGTTTCCGAGCGCCCCTATGTCGGGCTCGACAATTTCCGCCAATTGCTGACCTGCGGCGATTATTTGCAGCCGGGGAGCTGCACGGAATCGCTGTTCTGGACGGCGATCTGGAACACGCTGTGGTTTGTTGGCTTCAACGTTTTGGCGACCTTGCTGGTCTCGCTGATCACGGCGCTGATCCTCAACCGCGCCATGGTGGCGCGTGGGTTTTTCCGGGCGATGTTTTTTTATCCGGTGCTGCTGTCATCTGTCGTGATCGGCCTGATCTGGAAATGGTTCCTGGACCGCAACGGCTTGCTCAATGCCTTCCTGCAAATGCTCGGCGTGCCGCCGGAAATCTTTCTGCTGGAGGTCGGTTGGTCACGGTTTTTCGTTGTCGTGGTCTCCGTCTGGTTCCATATGGGCTTCTACACGCTGATCCTGCTGGCCGGATTGCAAGCCATTCCCAAAGATCTCTATGAGGCGGCGGCTATTGATGCTGCTACGCCGCGCCGGGTGCTGTTTCGCATCACCCTGCCGCTGCTCGCGCCCAACCTGTTGGTGGTGTTGATTTTGTTGATGATCCGTTCCGTGCAGATTTTCGATGAGGCCTGGGTGCTGACAAATGGCGGCGGACCGGGGACGGCCAACAGTTTCATCGTGCAATATATCTACCAGATGGCGTTTGGCTCCGATCTTCGGCTGTTTGGTCTCGCCTCGGCGGCGGCAACCCTGATGGGCTGCGTGCTGCTGGTGCTGACCCTGTTGCAACTTGGCCTCTCCAAGAAAATGGAGCAGTGATATGAGCCTCAATCCCGTAACGTTCCTGACCCGCACCCGCCGCCAAGGTCGCATTGGCGTGACCGATGTGCTGGCCTGGCTCTGGCTGATCCTCGGCACACTGGCGGTGCTGGTGCCGGTGGTCTGGGCGGGTCTGTCCTCAATGAAACCGGCCGCCGAAATCACCCGCTTTCCGCCAACCCTCCTGCCGCGAGACGCGGTGGAGGTGACGGTCAAGGGCTATGACAAGCCGCTCAGCCTCTGGCAGGTCAGCCTCGACGGTACAAACCGGCAGATGGCCATGGTTCGGCGCATCGGCCTGAAGGCGCAGATGGTCGATCCCGAAAACCCGCAGACCCCGGTCAGCGTCGATACCCGCACGATCACGCCGGTCCAGAGCCTGACGATTGCCACCGAAAACTACACCGACCCGTTGACCCGGTTTGCCTTCCTGACCTTTCTTAAGAACTCAGTCTTCGTCACCGTTGTGGCGACGGCTCTCACGCTGATCGTTAATGCCTTGGCGGCCTTTGCCCTGTCGAAATACCGATTTCGAGGCGATAAGGCGGTGTTCGTGCTGATTATCTCAACCTTGATGATCCCGCTCACTGTGGTGATGGTGCCTGCCTATCTGGTCATTGTCGGGGTTGGGTTGGTGGATAATCTCTGGGGCGTCATCATCCCAACCATTGCTTCGCCGACCGGGGTGTTTCTGCTGCGGCAATATATGCTGACCATTCCCGACGAGTTGATCGAAGCGGCACGGGTGGATGCGGCTAGCGAATTCAGGATTTTCTGGCGGATTGTCCTGCCGTTGACAGCGCCTGCGCTGGCGGTGCTGGCGATTTTCTCGGTACTCTGGCGTTGGAACGACTTTCTCTGGCCGCTGATCGTCCTCAGCAGCCGTGAGAATTTCACCCTACAGGTCGGGCTCAACGCTTTTCAGGGCGAGTTTTCGGTGCAGTGGAATTACATCCTCGCCATGACCTTCCTCAGCCTGATGCCGGTGACGCTGGTCTTCCTGTTCCTGCAAAAATACATCACGACAGGCATTGCCGGGACTGGCATGAAATAAAAGTCCGTGAATGTTAACAGCGCGGCGGTGCGATGCTGCCGCGCAGCACCAGACGGCATCCCAATTCCAGCCGATGGGCGGGCCGGAGCGGATCGATGGATACCAGCCGCTGCTCGATCAGGCTGAGAGCCGCAGCCCCAAGCCGAGCGCTGGGCAGTTGAATGGTTGAGAGCGGCGGAGTGCTGAATTCGCCCGGCAGGATGTCATCGCAGCCCAGCACGGAGATGTCTTCAGGAACTTTGATGCCTACCTTGGTCAAGGTTTTTAGACAGCCAAGCGCCAGATTATCGGCGGCGCAAAAAATCGCGGTGGCCTGTTTCAATGATGGGTCACGGGTCAACAATTCGCGCAACACTCTTTCGCCCTCGGCTGGCTCATAGCTCTCAGCCTCAACCACCATATCGATGGGGGCTGGCAATCCGGCAGCCAGAAAGGCATCAACATAGCCATCATAGCGGCGGCGGATGGTGGTGCGGCCCGGCCATGTCACATGCAGAATGCGACGGTGGCCAATCGCCAGCAGATGCTCGATGGCCTGGCGTGCGCCGAACCGGTTGCCGGCAGTCACCGTATCGATGCGCATCGACGGATCTTCGCCATTGATGATCACGGACGGTATCGCCAATTGCGCCAGCGCGCGGATAAATTCCGGCCTGTCATCATTGATGATGACGATGCCATCGACTTTTTCGGCAACGGCAATCCGCTTTACCTCATTGGCGTCGATCCGGTTGCCCGGCGTGACGCAAGGGACGATGCGGATCGCCCGGCGCTCGCACTCCTCGCGCAGCCCATTCATCACCGTCCAACTGACCAGATTGAGATCGCTTTGCGGAGCGGCATCACCGGCAACGGCCAGAAGGATGCAACGCAGCGTGGCAATGGTCGCCTTGTTGCGCCGTTTTTCCAGATAGCCCAGCCGTTGGGCGGAGGCGATCACCCGGTCGCGCACCTCTGCGGTTAGCGGCGCTGTGCCGTTCAGCGCATGCGAGGCGGTGCTGATCGAGACGCCGGCGTCCAGCGCCACGTTTTTCAGGCTGATCTTTGCTGTCACGCTTTATCCTCAAAGATGCGTGGATATGAACGCAGCATAGTCCAGCAGAGCTGATAGGTCACGACCCGATACGACGACGTTCGCGGCTCAAATCGAAGATCTGGATACCATCCCTTGGGCGGCCACGATTGCGCCATTTCGGATGTTTCAGCGTGTAGGTGGCGTCGTCATAGCCTGCCTGCCAATGTTCGTTGATGGAGGCGCGCGAAAATTCATAGTCCATCGAATGGGTGGCGTGGGCGGCGCGCCGGTGAATGAGGTGGACGATGGTGACGTCATATTCCTGGCCGATGGAGCGCAGCAGCTTGGCATCCTCGTCATCACGAAATTCCGGCGGCAGCTTGTCCAGCAGGCGTTTGGCGGTGCGGCGGATCACCTGTTTGCGGGCGAATTCATCGGTATTCATGCGGGTTCGGCTGGAAAAACGGATCTCCTTGGTGCGGCTTTCCACCTCGAACTGGTCCTTTGGCATGTCGCCGCGCGCGCTGAACAGATCGACCTGGAAAATGTCCAGATCTCTCTGGCTTTCATTGGTTTCCAGCACATGCTGCAAGGGTGTGTTCGAGACCAATCCACCATCCCAATAAAAACGGCCATCAATTTCAACCGGTGGGAAACCGGGCGGCAGCGCGCCGGAAGCAGCAATATGGCGGGCGTCGAGCCTGGTGTGACGATTGTCGAAATAGGCGAAATTGCCGGAGAGAACGTCCACAGCGCCGAGGCTGAGACGTGTCGTGCCGTCATTCAGCAATTTGAAATCGATCAGATTGTT
Source organism: Gillisella vitis (assembly GCF_021559775.1). GTDB lineage: Bacteria > Pseudomonadota > Alphaproteobacteria > Rhizobiales > Rhizobiaceae > Allorhizobium > Allorhizobium ampelinum. The sequence goes on from NZ_CP056048.1 coordinate 796,212, forward strand.
CAGCGTCTTGATCAGCGGTTCGGTGTCATAAACGCTGACGCGGTAATCGGGATTGAGCAACACTTGCTGCGGGGTGGGCAGACGCGGTGAAAAGAAACCGGGAATGCCAAACATCATGCCGGTCAGCGCCGAGAGATCGTTGGTGGTGCGCCGCGACGCGGTGTCTTGATCGCCAAGGTTGAAATTCAGCTGTGAAGACACCATGTCCCAGAAGGCGCGCAGGTTTTCCACCCGTTTTTCCCTGGGGCTGCCAGCAATCAGCGCCGAGTTGATCGATCCGATGGAAATACCGGCCAGCCAATCCGGATCGACATCATGGGCGTGAAGAGCCTCATAAGCACCGGCCTGATAAGCACCCAAAGCCCCCCCACCCTGAAATACAAAAATACGATCAGTGGCGGCATTGGTCTCGGACGACAGCATCGGCATTCACCATGGATTATTGCATTGCGGTGAAGATAGCCGTTTTTCCGCGCTATTCCAGTATCTTGCCGCCTCACTTATCGTTTATGGCGAAATAATTTGCTCTGCTCCATTCATGAGATCCGTGCGCCGGTAAGGCGCACGGATCTGGTTATGATCAGGCGGCCAGATCGAGTACGATCCGTCCATCGATCTTGCCTTCGCGCATGCGGTCAAAAATCGCATTGATATTTTCCAGCTTGTCCCAGGAGAAATGGGCGGCAACCTTGCCTTCACCGGCAAATTGCAGCGATTCCTCAAGATCCTGCCGGGTGCCGACAATCGAGCCACGTACGGTGATGCGCTTCAGCACGGTTTCGAATACCGGAAGCGAAATGAAGCCCGGCGGCAGACCGACCAGCGCCATCGTGCCCTTGGAGCGCAGGAAGCCATAGGCCTGTTCCATGGCTTTCGGGGAAACGGCTGTCACCAGCGCGCCGTGAACGCCGCCGGTGGCTTTCTGCACCTGCTCGATAGCGTCGGCTGCCCGGCCATTGACGACCACATCGGCCCCCAGCTTCTTGGCCAGTTCCAGCTTGTCATCGAAAATATCGGCGGCAACCACATGCATGCCCATGGCCTTGGCATATTGCACAGCCATATGGCCAAGCCCGCCAATGCCTGAAATCACCACCCATTCGCCGGGTCGCACTTCGGTTTCCTTCAGGCCCTTATAGACGGTGACACCGGCGCAGAGAATGGGCGCAGCGGCGCCGAATTCCAGGTTATCAGGCAGACGGCCAACATAATCGGGATCGGCAAGTCCGTATTGGGCAAAGGTGCCGTTAACCGAATAGCCGGTATTCTGCTGGCTGCCGCAAAGCGTTTCCCAGCCGGTGCGGCAGGGATTGCAGCAGCCGCAGGCGGTATGCAGCCACGGAACGCCAATCCGGTCGCCTTCCTTGATCCGGGTAACACCCGCGCCGAGCTTGGCGACAAAGCCAACGCCTTCGTGGCCGGGAATGAATGGTGGGTTGGGCTTGACCGGCCAGTCGCCGCTGATGGCGTGCAGGTCGGTATGGCAAACGCCGGTCGCCGCGTATTTGACCAAAATCTGGCCAGGACCGGGTTCGGGGATCGGCATTTCCTCAATGGTCAGCGGCTTGCCGAATTCGCGCGCAACAGCGGCTTTCATCATCGATGCCATGATTTCCTCCATAGAAATTGATGTTTTAAAATTCAACATCGTGTCCCGGCTCATGCTGAGACTATGGAGGACCCTAGTGTAGGGCGGGGCGATTGCTTTTGATTGATATCAATCCGCCCCGCTTTGTTATGGCAGGTATTCCTATGCCAGGTTCTTTTTCAGAAAGGCCACGGTGCGCGACCAGGCAAGCTCTGCGGCCTCCTTGTTATAGCGGGCCGCCGACGTGTCATTATTGAAGGCATGATTGACGCCGTCATAGACGAAGATCTCGGCTTGCTTACCATTGGCCTCAAGCGCTTTGCGATAGGCATCGATCCCGGCATTGATGCGCTCGTCAAGCCCAGCGTAATGCAGCATCAAGGGTGCATTGATGGCCGGCACCTGATCGGCGGGCGGCTGGGCACCGTAATAGGCGACACCCGCCCCAAGCAGCGGTGAGGCGATGGCCAACCGGTTGACCATGCCACCGCCCCAGCAAAAGCCGATGGCGCCAACCTTGCCGTTGACACCCTTCACGGCAGCGAGATAGGCGCGGCTGGCCTCCGCATTGTTCACCGTAGCGCCGAGGTCGAGCGTGGTGAACATGTCGCGGGCCTTGTCTTCGTCCTCCGGCGTGCCGCCCTGTGGCGACAGAAAATCCGGTGCCAGCGTAACGAAGCCTTCTAGCGCCAACCGGCGTGTCACATCCTGGATATGCGGATTGAGGCCACGGTTCTCGTGGATGACGATTACGCCGGGCAAGGCGGACTTGGCGTCTTTCGGGGTCACCAGATAGCCCTTCATCTCGCCGCTTGAGCCTGGATAAGTAACCATTGACGCGGTCAATCGTTCATCGTTTTCCGGCGTCAGCGCTGCATTGGCCTTGTTAGCGGCCAGCATCGGCATAATGGCTGCGGCAGCGGCACCCGAACCGGCAAGCTTCGTGAGTTTTTCCATGAAGCCCCGGCGGTCGAGGCTGAGATGGGTATATTCATCATAGGCGTTGATCATCGCCTGGGTGATCGCTGGGGTAACGGCTGGCTTTTCCATCGGTGTCCTCCACAAGGTTGTCCAGTCTAAAAGATAGAAAACCCGAACCGGCATCCAATGTTCATGGGAGGCCAATCCGGGTTTTCATCAACACTTATTCGTGACCGCGACGTCTTTTATGCAGCGCCCGGATAGTTGGGGCTTTCGCGGGTGATGGTGACACCGTGCGGATGGCTTTCGCGCAGGCCCGCGCCGGAAATCCGCACGAAGGTGGCCTTTTCCTGGAAATCCTTGATATCCTTGCCGCCGACATAGCCCATAGCGGCCTTGAGACCACCCGCCAGCTGGTGCAGCACGGCAGAGACCGGGCCCTTATAAGGCACCTGGCCTTCGATACCTTCCGGCACCAGCTTCAGCGTGTCGCGCACTTCCGCCTGGAAATAGCGGTCCGCCGAGCCGCGCGCCATGGCGCCGACCGATCCCATGCCGCGATAGGCCTTGAAGGAACGGCCCTGATAGAGAAACACTTCGCCGGGGCTTTCATCCGTACCGGCCAGCAGCGAACCGACCATGACGGCGGAGGCACCGGCAGCAATTGCCTTGGCCAGATCGCCGGAGAATTTCACCCCGCCATCGGCAATGACGGGAATATCCAGCTTATGAGCTGCTTCGACGGCTGCCATAATGGCGGCCAGTTGCGGCACGCCGACGCCTGCAACGATACGGGTGGTGCAGATCGAGCCGGGGCCGATGCCGACCTTGACGCCATCGGCGCCTGCATCGATCAGGGCGCGGGTACCGTCGCCGGTCGCAACATTGCCGGCAATGATCCGCACCGAGTTCGACATTTTCTTCACGGCGGTTACGGCATCCAGCACCCGCTGCGAATGGCCGTGAGCAGTATCGACGACGATCACGTCGACACCGGCCTCAATCAGCCGTTCGGCCCGTTCGCGTCCGTCATCGCCAGTGGAAATGGCGGCGGCGACCCGCAGGCGGCCCTGAAAATCCTTGGCGGCATGGGGGTTGAGCTGCGACTTTTCGATATCTTTGACGGTGATCAGGCCGACGCAGCGGCCTTCATTGTCCACCACCAGCAGCTTTTCGATCCGGTGGCTATGCAGAAGACGTTTGGCTTCCTGCTGCTCGACACCATCCTTGACGGTGATCAGGTTATCGCGGGTCATCAATTCATGGATCTTCTGGGAATGATCCGAGGCAAAGCGCACATCGCGATTGGTGAGAATGCCGACCAGGCGACCGGGACGGCCACCGTTTTCGACGACCGGAATGCCGGAAATACCGTGGGCCTTCATCAGGCCGAGTGCTTCGGCCAGCGTCGCATCCGGATGGATGGTGACAGGATTGATCACCATGCCGCTTTCGAATTTCTTGACCTGGCGAACCTCTTCGGCCTGTTCGGTTGGTGTCAAATTGCGGTGGATAACCCCAAGGCCGCCAGCCTGGGCCATGGCAATCGCCAGACGGCTCTCGGTGACCGTATCCATGGCGGAAGACAGGATGGGAAGCGAAAGATCGATATCCTTGGCGATCCGGGTGGAGATATTCGTCTGGCCCGGCATGACTTCCGAATGTCCGGGCTGGAGGAGAACATCGTCAAAGGTAAGCGCTTCTGCGCCGGTTGCCGAAATTACGATCCGTGCCATGCCAATATCCTTCATATGAATAGGCAGAGTCCTCCAGAAAAGCGATTTTCCTCTGGATTCCTTTGCATGTAATGCTTGGAGGTTGGCGAGGGCTGGTAACACGTTCATGACAGGAAGGGAATAGCAAAAGCATGGATTGTGGATGACATCAGTCATCCCTCTTTTTAACGATCCTGCCTCTGTTCCTAGGGTGTCGATTTTTCTCGCGCGCTGGCGGCAAGACCATCGGCGAGTGCTTCCATATCCGCTTGGCGGGCGCTGGATCGTCGCCAGATCAGGCCGATTTCGCGGTAGGGCGGCGGATCGGTAAAGGGAATGATGCGGATCTTGTTGCGGCTGGTTTCGGTCTCGATCGCCATTTCGGGGATCAGCGTCATGCCCATGTCATGGGACACCATCTGGAGCAGTGTCGCCATCGACGTTGCGCCGAAATTGACCATGCTGCGCCGGCTGGCAGTTTTGCAGACGGCCAGCGCCTGATCGCGCAGGCAATGGCCCTCTTCCAGCAGCAGCAACCGGTCGGTATCCACGTCTGCTTCCACCAGGGGTGACAGAAGCACGGCGTCGTCATTGCGGGCCACGGCCATGAAAAACCGATCGACCAGCAGGCTGCGGCAGACCAGAGCGTCCGCATCCACCGGCAGCGCCGCGACGACCGCATCCAGTTTGCCGTCATTCAAGTCGGACAGCAGTCGATCTGTGATCGCTTCTTTAAGCTCAATCTCGATCAGAGGATGATTTTGCCGCAGATAAGGCACCATGCGCGGCACCATATAGGGGGCGACGGTCGGAATGATGCCAATCCGCACTAGGCCTTCCAACATGCCGCCATTGTTTCGCGCCGCCTGTTCCAGCCGATCTATTCCCGCCAGCACTTCGCGCACATGGGTCAGGATTTCCAGTCCCTTGGTGGTCAGGATCGTGCTGGCGCGCGTACGCTCGATCAGCATCACACCCAGATGTTTTTCCATTTCCATGATCTGCGCTGACAGTGCCGGTTGGCTGACATGGACAAGATCGGCAGCCCGGCCGAAATGGAGTGTGGTGGCGAGGGCATCGAAATAGCGCATTTGACGTATGGTCAGCATGATAGGATTTCCAAATCGTATTTAAAAATAAATACGATTGGAAATTATCGGTCGTCAATGGAACACTGCAGTCATTGAGACGAAACACTGTTTTAAAATCAATTTTGACGAAGACGGCCTTCCAAAGGAGGAAGCCATGATGGATTTCACGGACAATAAAGACCACAGTCGGCATTCAGGTGCCGGAACCGATCATCGGGCGTCAACTGGCGTATTTCAAACTGGTACATCCAGACGATGAAGCGGGTATTCATACTGCCCTAATGCAGTTTCCGGCTTCGAAGCAGATATGATCCCAGCATCGCCGCTGAAGAGCCCTACACGTATCTGTTTCGAAAAGGGGCGTCAGAAGCCGTTTTGATACGGTTTCTGACCCCCTGTTTTGTATGGGTTTACTAATTTGCATTAATCAAAACTGAACACCCTTCCAATAGAGCCCTTACCTGTGGTCCACATGATGTGGAAATTATCCTGGGACAGGACGGAATGGTGACGGCGATGAAAATGCCGATTGAAAGCTCGCGAATCAATCCACGTAAGCAGCCAAAACAGAAGCGCAGTATCCAGCGTGTCGAAAATATTCTGAATTCGGCTGAGTTTCTTATTATCAAGCATGGGGTTTCCCAATTGCGCATGACGGATATTGCCGTAAATGCTGGCGTACCTGTGGGCTCCGTCTACCAATTCTTTCCGCAGAAAGCCGCTGTGCTTAAAGCCATCATGGATCTGCGCCTGACCAGCTTGGCCGAGGATATTACCATGCAGTTAACGGATGTGCGCGACGAAGCGGATGCGCGCGCCCGTTTGGTCGATCTGATCGAACGTGGTGCGCGCCTGCACCGTGACAATCCGCTGTGTCGCGAGTTCTGGATCGCAATGTCGACCGATCCCGATCTCGGCGCGATGCAATACAAGGCTCAGGAAGACATTGGCGCGTTGGCGATGAGATGGCTGGGGCCATTTGCCGGTGGCGGGGATGGACAGGGCAAACACAATCGTTTCCTGCTGGTTGCGGTGCTGAGTGGAGCGGTTTTCCGCGCCATTGCCGAGAAGCATGAGCGAGCCTGGGCGATGTTGGATGAGTGGAAAAAGGCCGCATGCGCCATGCTGTTTCAACCCGCTCAAAAGTAATTGTCTCGGATCCTGAGGCAATATGAACGGTTAATTTCAATGAAGCTTCGTATTACCAGCCGGGGATCATATGTCCCGCCCGCAGGCGCGGATAGTAACGGGAATAGGTTTTCGTTTCTCCGTCCATGTCGTCTTCGATGGCCGTCGGGTTGATATTGTCGAGGCAGGCGGCGATATGGTCGGTGATGGCGTTCATCAGCGAGGGTGACATGCCGGGTCGTTTCATGATGCCGATCTGCACGGGCGGCAGTGGCGGAAAGCCATCTAACTGGCCCAGCACTTTCATACCGGTTCGCAGCGCCGATTCCGGCAGAACAGAAACGGCCAAGCCAGCCAGCACTGCGGCGGCGACCACGGTCGATGACCAACTGGTGAACAGGATCTGATAGTCGCGCCCGTCGGCATCGAGCGCCGAACAGGCCAGCTGCCGCCAATTGCAATCGCGCCGTCCAACCGCAAGCGGTACAGGCGCATCATCGCGCAGGGGGTGGTTGGCCGAAGCCACCCAGCAAAGCGGCTCGGTGCGCATCACGTCGGATTGTCTGGTCGCCGGGTTATGGGTCACAAGCGCGATGTCTAACTCACCTCTGGCCATTTTTTCGGCCAGGTCGGAGGATGGTTCGCAAACGATGTAAAGCTCGACATTGGGATGGGTCTTGGCGAAACGGCCAATAATTTCCGGCATGTAGCGGTCGGCATAATCATCCGGCGTGCCGATCCGCAACGTACCTTCCAACCGGTTGTCGTCGAAAGCCGCAATCGCCTCGCTGTTCAGCCGGACGATCCGCCGGGCATAGTTCAGCAGTTTTTCGCCTTCCGCGGTCAGCCGGTTGCCACGCCCGTCCTTGATGAACAATTGCTTGCCGATCCGCTCTTCCAGGCGGCGCATCTGCATGGAAACGGCTGATTGGGTCTTGAAGACCCGCCCTGCCGCCTTGGTAAAACTGCCGGTATCGACGATGGCGATGAAGGTTTGCAACTGGTCTGTATCGAGAGGTGCGGACATGGCGGACATTCCATCAGTTGGATTGATGATTACCATTAGAAACATTCACTGGACTGATCAATAGAAATTCGGCAAATCTTAAACTGCAAAGTGTCAATCGACGCCACGAGTGACCAACTGATGTTCAGTTGTCGCGGTGTCCTCCAACCCCTTCACGGCGTCCCTCCGGCTCGGTTTTCCAAGCGCGGCCGCCCCTTCTCGTGCCGAATTCGAAAGGACTATTGTCATGCGCACGACCAGACAGATCACCGTAACGGCTTTTCCTCACGCAGAGGGCGCGGTCATCGCAGCCCTTCGCGCCATTGTCTTGACGGTGAATTCTGTGCTGCGCACGCTCACCAACCGCCGCGCGGCTCTTAAGCTCGCGGATCTCGACGACTACCTTCTGCATGATGTCGGTTTGACCCGCGCTGAGCTGGAGGCCGAATTGTCGAAGTCCGGGCCACTTGAAGATCCGTCGGCAAAGCTTGCAGGTCTCGCGCGCGCCAGGATCCGCAAACAGGTGAGCACGCTTTCTCTCGGCTGAACGATCCCGTTTCCACCCGCCATCCCCGCAGGGCGAAAAGCCAATCGACCCTGCTTTTGCCCGGCAACAGGTCACTGTTGCCGGGTCTTTTTTCTTGTGCCAACCAGTGTTGGAACTGCCGTCAGTGCTTGGAGTGAGTGGCGCCTTCGTCCGACTCAGTGCGCGCATCCTTGCCCGGCGCCGTCACATAGGTCTCGAAGATCTGTTCCACGCTTTTCTGATAGCTTTTCTGCACGTTCAGACCACTATCGAACATCGTGTTGACGATATCCATCATCGATTTTCTGGCCTCGGCTTCCGGGCTCGGCTTTGGTGGCTCTGCTTTCGCGGCTTGCCCCATCGAACCACTAACCATGTCCTGCCAGGCTTTGGTGAAGGGATTGTCCAGGAAAGGGTTCGTTTCGGTCTTGGGTGCTGCCTTGGCCGCGCTTATGCCCATCATTTGCTGCCAGGCGGCAATGAAGGGATTGTCGAAGGGACCGGGCGATGTCGGTTGAGCTTTCGGTGAAAATCCCGTTGCCTGAAGCCATTCCTGGATCATCCCAGCCATTGGGCCAGCCATCGGGTTGTTGGCGAAGGGGTTGCTGGCCTGCTGCATCTGTCCAAGGCTCTGCTTGAACAATCCGCCCATGATCGTATCGGCCATAGCCGGTAGCATGCGTTTCAGAATGTCCTGGCCGATGCCAGTGATCTGGGCCGCTTGGGCGGCGACAGCGCGCGACACCTCCTTGGAGCCGAACAATTGTTGCAGAACCTGATTGCCGTCGGCAATGCCCTGAGGCGTAAAGGCCTTGCCCATATCTTCGAAATACTGGGCATAATTGCCGGACGATAAGGCAGCAAACAGACTGGATAGATCATAGGGATTGGCGGCGGTGCGCTTGAACCCGGAGGAAAAGGCCGGCGTCAATGCGGCAAGCGCCTGCGCTACCTGTTCTTGGGCAAGCCCGAACTGCTTTGCCATGGCGTCCATGGCCGCGCCATTCTGTGCTCTTAACAGCATATCAAACAGTGGCAACATTTGCATTCGCTCCCCGGCACATAGCCTTTTTATACGGTATTCATGCGTTGGCGATAGTCCGCATGGTGAGCCGGTGGCTCCAAAACGCCATATGCTTGATCGCCCCGAGCCTTATGCTCCTGTTTTTCAGCATGGTTCATGACATTGCACCCGCCAATTCCCATCAGCTTGATTCAAGGAGAAAATCACACGAGAGCCACTATAGCGGGAAATATCCCGCTGCAAATCGTTTTTTTAAGCAAGCACAAGGGTTTGGGGGTGGGGTGCCGACCTCAATATTGATAGGCGGAAAATACAGGTTCTACCTGGCTATCCCACGGGCCATGATAGAGATCCAGCATGTCCTGTGCCAGGGAATGGCCTCGTTCCACGATACTGTCCAGCGGTTGCAGATAGATCGATTCGTCTTGGCCCTCCGCATTCAGCCGGGCGCGCGCCACAAGACCAGCCCTCGACAAGGCCAGCAAATCGCGGCTCACATCCAGAACGGAGCGGCCCTCTACGGTGGCATCGAAGCCGAGCGTTGGAACGGTATCACGAAGTGCTGTTACCATTGCCAAATCCCAACCAGACGTCAGATTGTCAGCCGCCGCAAGCGCGGTATCGTCATACAGCAGCCCGACCCAGAAAGCCGAAAGCGCCGTGATATGGCTTTGCGGGCCGCCATCGGCCAATCGCATTTCCAGGAATCGTTTCAGGCGGACATCGGGAAACAGCGTTCCCAGATGATTGGTCCAGTCTCCCATCGTCGGCTGCCAGGCGGCGATTTCGCCCTTCAAACCGCCCGCCATGAATTGGCGGAAAGTGATATGGGTACAGTCGTGATAACGGCCATCCCGCATGACAAAATACATCGGCACATCAAGCGCCCATTCGACATAATCAATAAAACCGAAATCCGGTTTGAACACGAAGGGCAGCAGGCCGGAGCGGCGATTGTCGGTATCGCGCCAAATGTCGCCGCGCCAGGACAGCAGGCCATTCGGCTTGCCTTCGGTAAAGGGCGAGGCGGCAAACAGCGCCATGGCGATGGCTTGCAGCCTGGTGGAAACCCGCATCTTGGTGCGCATGTCGGCTTCTGATGAAAAGTCGAGATTGACCTGGATCGTCGAGCTTCGATACATCATGTCCAGACCCTTCGAGCCGACCTTCGGCATGTAGCGGGTCATGATGTCGTAGCGGGATTTCGGCATGCGCGGCGTCTGCTCCAGGGTCCAGAGTGGGCTGCCGCCCATGCCCAGAAAGCGGATCCCCATCGGCTCGGCGACTTCCCGCAGGATTTCGAGATGCTGGAGGGTTTCGCCCGCCGTTTCATGCAGGGTCTCCAGGGCCGCACCTGATAGTTCGAACTGGCCGCCCGGCTCGATGGAAATTGCGCCCTGGCCACTGCCACCGGCTAGGCCAATGATGTTTGCGCCATCAATGATCGGTTCCCAGCCAAGCCGGGCCTGCATGCCCTTCAGCAGTGCCGAAATGCTGGCTTCGCCGAAATAGGGAACGGGAGAGAGATCGGCGGTGAAAAAACCGAATTTTTCATGCTCCGTGCCGATGCGAAATGTTTCTTTCGGCTTGCACCCCTCAGCCATATAGGCCGCCATGTCCTCAATCGAGGTCAGGGGAGTGTCATCGGTTGTATCGCGAGCCATGAAGCCGACCTTGTTCTGCTACAGGTTTTATTTTCGCATCGGGCCGAAAACCGGTTTCCACTTTTCGGTCCGATGCGTTACCGAGGGTTGATAGGGCTGAACCCGGCGGCTGCGCAAGCGAATTTTGCGATTTGAACGTTCAACAATATTGAACGAGATGTGCCGGGTTGTTTCAAGTTCATTTCCAATCGCCGATGCTTGCCTGAACCACGGCCAGAGCCGCAACGGCTGCGGTATCGGCGCGCAGAATGCGCGGCCCCAGCGGAATGGCGGTGACAAAGCCGAGACTGCGCAACAGACTGCGTTCCTCATCGGAAAATCCACCTTCTGGCCCAACCAGCAATGCCAGTTGCCGCTCTTTGATTGCCGCCAGCGTTGGCATGGGATTGTCGGTGGCGCTGTCCTCGTCACAGAAAATGATCCGATGGGTGGCAGGCCAGGTCTCCAGCAGGTCCTTGAGCTTGACCAGCGGGGCAACCTTTGGAACGGAAAGGATGCCGCATTGCTCGGCTGCCTCGATCACATTGGCCTGCAACCGCTCAATGCTGCCGATCCGGCCCTGAACATGCTGGGTCATCACTGGCTGGAGCGCACCGGCGCCCATCTCCACCGCCTTCTGCACAAGATAATCCATCCGCCCGACTTTCAGCGGCGCAAACAGAAATGTCAGTTCGCTCGGGCGAGGTTGCGGGCGGGTTTGGCTTTGCGGGATCAACGCGATGCGCTTGCGGGTCGGAAAGGCGAGGCTCGCCTTCCATTCACCATCGCGGCCGTTGAAGACCAGCACTTCTGCACCTTCGGTGAGGCGCAGGACATTGGCCAGATAGTTATATTGTTCCGGTGTCGTCGCCACCGGGTTTACGGCTTCCAGCCCGGCCTCGACATAGAGTCTCTGCATCTTGTAATTTGCCCGCATGCCTTATGACCGTCTCACGTTATCGAAAGAGCGCGAACATAACCCGGTAAATCAGCGCTGCAAGCCCTGCGGAGACCGGAAGCGTTACCAACCAGGCACCCATGATGGTGAGGATGTGAGAGCGACGGACCAGGCGACGCCGGTTCACCTCATCTGCATTGGACGGTTTGGGGGCTTTACGCTGCCATTCCGCCGACTTCATCAGCATGTACTCCAGCCGCCGTTTTGAATGGCGATTATACCATTCCCGGAAAAAGCCGAGGCCAAACACCGCGCCGATGGCGATATGGGTGGAGCTGACCGGCAGCCCCAGCTTGGAAGCGGTGATGACGGTGATGGCGGATGAAAGCGAGACGCAATAGGCCCGCATCGGGTTGAGTTTGGTGATCTTGGTGCCGACAAGGCGGATCAGCCTTGGGCCAAACAGCAGAAGTCCGGTTGAAATGCCGAGCGCGCCTATCGTGACCACCCAAAGCGGTGCGGTCATTCGCGTGTGCAGATCATTCGACATGACCGTATGAACAATCGCCGCCAGCGGGCCGATGGCGTTGGAAACGTCGTTGGCGCCATGCGCGAAGGACAGCAAAGCGGCGGCACCGATCAGCGGCATCCGAAACAGTTTGCGCAAGGATTGATTGCGATTTTCCAGCCCTACGGCCTGCTGGCTCACGATAGGCCGGGCTACAAGCCAGGCAATGGTGCCGATCACCAGGCCGAACAGAACGGCTCGATCCGAGATGATCGTAAAGCCCATGCCGGTGGTTTTCAGGCTGAGATAGCAACTGAAGCAACCGGCCATCAATCCAATCAGAATCGGCACCCATCGGCGCGCCTGGGCAATCTTGTCGGGGCGGTAAACGATCAGGTCGTAGATCAGAAACAGGATGGCGGCCGCGATCAATCCGCCCAACACCGGTGAAATCACCCATCCGAGTGTGATGGTGGCGATGGTCTGCCAATTGACGGCGGCGGTGCCCATGGCTGATGCGGCGGCCCCCATCACACTGCCGACGATGGAATGGGTCGTCGAGACCGGGGCATTGGCCCAGGTGGCGAGATTGATCCAGAGGGCTGCCGCCAACAGAGCAGCCATCATGATCCAGATAAAGGTTTGTGGATTGCCAACCAGGGATGGCGCCAGGATACCTGAGGAAATCGTATCGGTGACTTCGCTTCCGGCAATCATCGCCCCGGCAATTTCGAAAAACGCCGCCATCACCAGCGCGCCGGTCATCGTCATGGCCCGGGCGCCCACCGCTGCCCCGACATTGTTGGTCACGTCATTGGCGCCGATATTCAGCGCCATGTAGCCAGCAAGCGCTGCTGCGGCAATGATGATGGCGGAGCCTGTCCGGTCTGCTGCAAAGCCGAGCGCGAAAACCGCCGCAAAGATCAAAAAGATCAATGCCATGCCGTAAGGAGCCGCACCACGCGCCACGTGCTGGGCAGCGCGTTCGAGCAGGGTCAGCCGGTCGAGATCCTTGTCCAGCATTGGTCGGGCGTATTTTGGAATCTTGCTCATGCTTGGCTTGCGGGTTCTATCGTAGGAGTGGGCCACATGGGTAAAAACCGATGTCGCGCCCATGGGAGGGGGCCTTGGGAGAGGCCCGTGAGGAGGAAGGACTGATATGCGGCGCACTCTGGTTCGTTTGGCCGCACGGTGCTGTAGCGCATAATTGCCTGGGTCGGAATTGATTTAAAATGGATCAGAGAAAAAGTCGAACCCGGATTTCCTGATGGCGTATTCAATATCAGGCACTCGCCAGCAGCTCTCTCTTCTCTATCGACAATAGCGCGAAATGCTTATGGGACCCGATACAAAGAAAATAGCCTGTCATCATGACCGTAAGACGTCATTTTATCGGCAAATCAGCCCGCATTTGCGGCATTGCGCTGGCGCGACAGGGAAAGAAGATGAAAAAGCCGTTTTAATTGTGGCTCCTGCACCCGGCTAGCCGCAACGTCGCAGCTCACCCATTCCAATATGCGGGTGCCTTTTTCTGGATAATCGTCAACAAACTCGCGCACTTCCAGCAGGTAAACCTTCACCTCACACGGGATTTTCAGCCCGTCCGGCATGCCTTTCATGTAAAAATAAGAACCGAGACTGGTTTTGGCGATCTTTCCCTTGACGCCTGCTTCCTCGTAAGCCTCACGCTGGGCCACGAGATGCGACTTTTTCGAGCCCATTGGCCAGCCTTTAGGAATGACCCAGCGCCCGGTATCGCGGCTGGTAATCAACAAAACTTCCAGAAGACCCGTTTTGGTTTCGCGGTAGCAAAGCGCGGCAAATTGCTGCTTCGGCGGGCGCCGAAACATCAATTCCAAATCCGACACGATGCGTTTTAAAATAGCCAATGCGTAAATCCGTATTTTTGATTATCTTAATATAATTGATTCCCGCAAAGGTTGGTAGCGGTTTCGTTGAGCGAGAAAAACATTCGGCAGGTAAACCGAGTCTTCCATAATAGAACTCATGAATGCCTTCATGCAATTGTCATGAGGAACTGTCTGTCATGCGTCCATCGCATTGCGGCGTTCTTATTGTGGCACGTTCGAGCCGAGTGAACCCTTGTCCACCTGTCGAAAACCAAAGCGATTCGGTGATTACGCGTCAGTGTCGCGAATGATGACGATTCGCATGGCCGCGAAATTTTGTCTTTGACCGTCTTGTTTGTTGCGTGATGTCGGCCTTTTCTTCGATTACACCGAAAATAATTCCTAAATATGACCTTATTTGCCTTTTCGCCATGAGGCGCTTCTTTTGCGGTTCATCCTGGGTCCTTATGGTGCGCGCGTTTTGAGAGAGAAGACGATGGCAAAGAAAGCTGCTGCGAAATTCGATCGTGCCGGACTGGCTTCGCTTGGCGCGGAAAAATTGGCGGAGATCCTGCTGGATGAGGCCAGCGCCAATAAAGCCTTGAAACTGCGCCTGCAAGCAGCTCTTGCGGGGACAGCGGGGTCAACCAAAGTGCTGGCCCGGATCGACAAGCGTCTGGATCAGATTGAGCGCTCTGCTTCCGGCATTACCGCCAACCGTGCGCGCGAATTGTCGACCGAGCTGGGGGGTATGATGCGGACCATCGGCGGCGAGCTTGGCGATGATCCGGTTGCCGCAGCCGAGCGGATGGTGCGGATGATGTCAGTGATGCTGGGGATGACGCATCGCCTCTACGACCGCAGCGCCAAGCTGGAAAAACTGTCGGAAGACATTATTGCTGCTGCGGTTTCGATGATTGCGGCTTTGCCGGAAGCGGGGCAGACCATGTTGGTCCCGGCCCTGGAAAAGGTGCGGGCCGCTGACAAGCACCGCGAGCTGGGCGATGTCTTTTCACAAATGATGGCAGTGCTTGGCACAGCCGCCGCCGATACCTGGAAGCAATTGCTGGAAGCCGCGCTCAAGAACCACCGTGCGCCACAACACATCCTGCAACTTCTCCAGGATCTTGCCGTGAAGCGGCAGGATTTCGATGAGGTGATCCGGTTGGAAGAGGCGAAGCCGGAACTCTATCAGGATAGCCTTGTCCTGGCGCATCTGCTGTTTGACGCCCAGCGTTTCGAGCAGGCACTCGAGTGGGTGCGGCGAAAGCCAAAGGGCATGCGTGTCATCCGTATCGGCGGGATGACGGCAGCGGCTGGCCCGGACTATGGTGTGCAGGAGCGCAAGCTGCTGGAGGCCGATATTCTCGAACGCCTCAAACGGCGAGGGGATGCCCAGGCTTTACGCTGGCAGGAGTTCTGCGAGACATTCGAGCCAGACGTGCTGCGAACCTATATTGCCAAGCTGGACGATTTCGCCGAATTCGAGGAGATGGACAAGGCGCTGGATCTGGTGATGACCAGCAAGGATGCCTATAAATCCCTGTGGTTTCTGATCGGCTGGCCAAAGCTTGATCTCGCCGCGCGCCTGGTGATTGACCATGCCCAGGACTGGGACGGTCGCCAATATGAACTGCTGTCCACAGCAGCGGAGAAGCTCTCTGAGGAACAGCCGGAAGCGGCAACAGTGCTCTACCGGGTGCTGGCCAGTGACATTCTCAAGCGCAGTGCGTCACAAGCCTATCACCATGCCGCATCCTACATTACAGCGCTGGCCGATCTGGCACCGCGAATGTCGGCCACCAACGGCCAACACGATCATGTCAGGTTCATGCAGAGCCTGAGACTAAAGCACGCCAAGAAATATTCGTTCTGGATGCTGCTGCCCGAAGACCTTCGTTGACAAGGTTTTGAAAGGGCGGCTGGCAGTGGTGTGGGTTTCAGGGAAGCAAACGGCGGATGGAGAGGATGGCCATCTCCGCACGGTTTTCATTTGAGGAATTGGCCGACGCAGATAAGGTGCTGCATCTGAGCGGCGCTTCGGGAGGACTGGATGGCCGATACCATTGAATTTCTAAAGCCCGATGCTGGCATTCTTGATCGGCGTGACCGGATCGTCGCCGAACTGTCGGCAATCCTGCCTAGGGAAAGGCTGATCCATAAGCCAAGAGAGCTGGTGCCCTTCGAGACCGATGGGTTTCTGGCCTATCGCCGCCAGCCGCTCTGTGTCGCCCTGCCTGAAACCACGGCGCAGGTGGCGGCCGTGATGCAATACTGCCATCGCCATAAGCTGCCGGTCGTGCCACGCGGCGCGGGTACCTCGCTTTCCGGCGGCGCGATCCCCCAGGAGGATGCGGTGGTGATCGGCCTGTCGGCCATGACCCGAATTCTCGACATTGATTTCATGAACCGCACCGCCACCGTGCAGGCTGGCGTGACCAATCTGGCGATCTCGGAAGCAGTTGGGCCGCAGGGGTTTTTCTACGCGCCCGACCCCAGTTCGCAGTTGGCCTGTACGATTGGCGGTAATATCGGCATGAATTCCGGTGGCGCCCACTGTCTGAAATATGGCGTGACCACCAACAATCTTCTCGGCGTAAAAATGGTTCTGGTCGATGGTACGGTGATTGAACTGGGCGGCAAGGCGCTCGATAGCAGCGGTTACGATCTGCTTGGCCTGATATGCGGTTCGGAAGGGCAACTGGGCGTTGTCACCGAGGCAACCGTCCGGCTGCTGGCCAAGCCGGAAGGCGCGCGTCCGGTCCTGTTCGGCTTCGATAGCGCAGAGGCTGCTGGTACCTGCGTTGCCGATATCATTGGGGCTGGCATCGTGCCGGTGGCGATGGAATTCATGGATAAGCCCGCCATCGAAATTTGCGAGGCCTTCGCCCATGCCGGTTATCCCATGGATGTCGAGGCGCTGCTGATTATCGAGGTCGAGGGATCGGACGCCGAGATGGAGGCGATGCTGGCCGATATCTGCGAAATCGCTCGCCGCCATGGGGTGAAAACCATCCGCGAAAGCCAGTCGGCGACGGAAGCTGCGCTGATCTGGAAAGGCCGTAAATCCGCTTTCGGGGCAACGGGCCGGATCGCCGATTATATCTGCATGGATGGCACGGTGCCGCTCAGCCAATTGGCCTATGTTTTGAAAAAGACCTCGGAGATCATTGACCGTTACGGCCTGCGGGTTGCCAATGTCTTTCATGCCGGTGACGGCAATATGCATCCTCTGATCCTCTACAATATCAACGATCCCGAAGATGCCGCCAAGGCGGAGGCGGCAGGCAATGAAATCCTCAAGCTCTGCGTCGATGCCGGTGGCTGCCTGACCGGCGAGCATGGTGTCGGCATCGAAAAGCGTGACCTGATGCGGCATCAGTTTTCCAAGTCTGATCTTGCCCAGCAAATGGCAGTTCGTGCGGCTTTCGATCCCGATTGGCTGCTCAACCCCAGCAAGGTCTTTCCGCTGGAGGGCCGGGCGTGAGCACGTTTCTGGCACCGCAAACGGAAGATGAGGCTGCGGCAATCATCGCCGAGAGCGCTGCGACGGGCAGGACACTGGCCATCAAGGGTGGTGGTACACGCGCAGGCTTCGGCAATCGCCTTAAGACCGATGCGATACTGTCATCCAGCGGGCTTTCCGGGATTGTTGCCTATAATCCGGCAGAAATGGTGCTGACGGCGAAAGCCGGGACGCCGATGGCCGAGATCGAGGCGGCGGTGACTGAGAAAGGCCAGTCGCTGGCCTTTGAACCGCCGGATCATCGCGGTTTGATGGGGACGACAGGGGAGCCGACGATTGGCGGCGCCTTCAGCGTCAATGCTTCGGGGCCTCGGCGCTTTGTGGCAGGGGCGGCCCGCGACCACCTGTTGGGTGTCCGTTTCGTCAATGGCAAAGGCGAGGTGATCAAAGCAGGCGGACGGGTGATGAAGAATGTCACCGGGCTTGATCTGGCGAAACTTCTGGCCGGTTCTCATGGCACGCTTGGGTTTTTGACGGAAGTAACCTTCAAGGTCCTGCCGCGTCCGCGCCTGACGAAAACCGTTGTGGTGTCAGGTCTTGACGACGCGGCTGCCGCCCATGCCATGGCCGTCGCGCTTGCCATGCCGGTCGAAGTGACGGGTGCTGCCCATCTCCCGGAACTGGTTCGGCCCCGCCTGATCGGCGGAAATCTACCGGATGGGCCAGCCACGGTATTGCGGCTGGAAGGCCTGCCTGCCTCGGTGCGCGAGCGGACGGAAAAGCTGCTGGCGGTGATGGAAAGGCTGGGACCCGTCACGCTGTTGGATGAGCCGCAAAGCCCTGTTCTTTGGCGTGAAATCCGTGATGTGGGCCCCTTTACGGCCATGTTGGCCAAGCCGGTCTGGAAAGTCTCCGTCGCACCGACAGCAGGCCATCAGCTGGTCGCTGGCCTGCGCCTGCATGCGGCTATCGATGCCTTTTACGACTGGCAGGGCGGCCTGGTCTGGATGCAGATGGAGGCGGACCCGGAGGGCGAACTCATCCGGCAGGGAATCATGGCACTTGGCGGGGGACATGCCTCTCTTCTGCGGGCCGATGAGGCAGTCAGACGGGCCTCATCCTCATTCGATCCGTCGCAACCCGCTGTGGCTGCCTTGATGCAACAGGTTCGGGTTTCTCTCGATCCCAAAATGGTATTCAATCATAACGGGATTTTCTGAAAATTTACTACCTGCTGATATGCGCTTTTTTGCAACACTCATCAGGGGGATTGAAATGCTGAAAATCGATGATGCCATTGGTCTGATTATTGACGGAACGCACGAAGCCAATCGAAAATATCTGCGCATGTCGGGGGGCGCTACCGTTCATGAATATGGGATAGAGCCTTTGATTTCGGCGACGATTGCCGAAACGCTGTATAATTCAGGCGCCCAGAGAGGAGAGGAGTGCTTCGTTACTCTGGAAACGACGTGCTGGGAGCTGGTGAAGTGGTCACTGGGTGGCGAGGTGGAAGACAGTGTTTACAAGGATAGCGACGGGCAGAGGGCCGACGTCGTTTACTGGAATCGGCATAATTTGCCGGAAGGCGTGGTTGAGGTAAAACGGCATTTTTCCTTTTCAAACTGCGAAGATGATATCCGCAAAATCTCTTCGCTTTTGTCGCGTCTGGATACTCAGGAGGAAGGTACGTTGAAATGGGGCGCTGTTGCTTCCATGAGAGAAACGACCAATACTTCTACCAAGGACAAGAAAGCTGTGCTGAAAGACTTTCTCAGCAAATGTGAAGAGAAGTTCCCGGATTTTACGTTCAAAGGACGATGCGAAGAAGTTGAGGTCGAGGCAGATTCCGCTGTTAAGAAGCGGCGTCCGGAATTGACCGCCTTTCAGGCCTATGCAGTGCTCTTCAGGAGAAAGAAGGAATAGGTGCAGACCAATTTTTCCATAACCCAACTTGCCGATCCAAAAACCGCTGAAGCCGAGAGCATCCTGCGCCGTTGCGTGCATTGCGGCTTCTGCACCGCGACCTGTCCCACCTATGTCACGCTTGGCAATGAGTTGGACAGTCCGCGCGGGCGCATCTATCTGATCAAGGATATGCTGGAAAACGGGCGGGCGGCGGATGAGGAAATCGTCACGCATATCGACCGATGTCTGTCCTGTCTGGCCTGTACGACGACCTGTCCCTCCGGTGTCGATTATATGCATCTGGTCGACCATGCGCGCAACCATATCGAAAATACCTATAAGAGGCCGCTTGCCGACCGGTTGATCCGCAAGATGCTGGCGGCGGTGCTGCCTTATCCGGGGCGTATGCGGGTGGCGCTGGCCTTTGCCCGGCTCGGACGCCCCTTTGCGCCACTGATGGAGCGTGTTGCCGCCTTGAAGCCGATGGCGGCGATGTTGCGACTGGCACCTCAGGATGTGCCTTATCCATCGCCCATCTCACGCCCGGGTTTGCATTCGGCGCGGGGTAATCGCAAAGGCCGGGTGGCGCTTCTGACCGGCTGTGCTCAGTCGGTGCTTGATCCCGGTATAAATGACGCAACTGTTGCGCTTCTGACCCGGTTCGGCATCGAAGTCGTTGTTCCCAAGGGGGAGGGCTGCTGCGGGGCGCTTGTGCATCACATGGGGCGTGAGACGGATGCGCTTGCCGCAGCGAGGCGTAATATTGATGCCTGGATGGTGGAGATCGGGTCGGGTGAGATAAGCGGTCTGGATGCCATCGTTATCACCACATCCGGCTGTGGCACCACCATCAAGGATTACGGCCATATGTTGCGCCACGACCCGGTCTATAGCGCCAAGGCCGCACGGGTTTCTGCGTTGGCCAAGGACGTGAGCGAGTACCTCTCCAGTCTGGATCTGGCGCAGCAGGCGGATAAGGGCGTGACCGTTGCCTATCATTCCGCCTGTTCGCTGCAACACGGCCAGAAAGTAACGGCCTTACCGAAATTACTGCTGAAAACGGCGGGCTTTACGGTCCGGGATCCGGCGGAGGGGCATTTATGCTGCGGCTCGGCTGGAACCTATAATATTCTCCAGCCGGACATTTCGCAGCAATTGAAAGCCCGCAAACTGCGCAACATCCAGGCGGTCAATCCCGATGTCATTGCTGCCGGTAATATTGGCTGTATGACTCAGATCGGTTCGGGAACCGACATCCCTGTCGTCCACACTGTCGAATTGCTCAACTGGGCGTTTGGCGGAGAAAAACCCCAGAAATTAAAGGATTTATAATCGCAGTATGCAAGGATCGGTTTTTTAGCAACCCTGTTGCTGGGTCCTGTCTGGAGGGCGGGCGATGATAAACCGATTTGTATTGATCGTGAATGAAGCCGTGGTGATTTTGGCCTGCCTGACACCAGGGGCTGAGGCCATGGATCGTTATTATTGCGCGGTGGATGATGGCCAACTGAAATTGTCGATAGAGGCCGCTTTCAAGGAAGAGCCAGGCTGGCCGCTGGGAAATCTTCGCGGTGTCATGGTGTTCAAGCCGGGGCAGGGCGTGTCGGGCGAGGATAGGACAGTGACCGGCGCGGTTCGGCTTGCCATGGCTGACATGGTGCAATCCAGACGTGACGATCGGAGCTTTCAGCTTAGCACCTCCTCCACCTCAGGCGACGGTGGGGAAATGATGAGTGTCGACATAGTGTTGAAGGCCAGCGTGCAGGGAGAGGATATCAACCGTTTTGCCGGCAGCTACGCCGTGACGGTGCGACCGCAAGGCAACACCCATCCCGCTGCCGCAGTGGAGCGGGATGGTGCGTTGAATTGCAAGCGTTTCTGATCAGGTCAGCTCGATCAAGATGAGCCTCACACTGGGCGCGGAGGAATATTCAGACCCTTTTGGCTGGCGGGACGGGCTTCGCCGCGAGCGGCCCAATCCATGACGGCGGGATAATTGGAGAGACCAATGACCTCGGCGGCTTCATAACCAGCGGTAATGCACCGCACCCACGGCCAGGTGGCGATATCGGCAATGCTGTACTCGTCACCGGCAAGCCAGGGACGATGCGCAAGCTCGGCTTCGAGTACGGACAGCAAGCGACGGGTTTCGTCGCGATAACGCTCCGTCGGGTAGGAGTTGTTGGCGACCTTATCGGCGGCATATTTGTGGAAATGGCCGAACTGGCCAAACATCGGCCCGACGCCGCCCATCTGGAAGAACAGCCATTGCAGGACGCTGTAGCGGCTGGGGCCGTCCTTTGGCAAAAGCCGTCCGGTCTTTTCGGCCAGATAGACCAGAATCGCACCCGATTCAAACACGCCGATCGGTTTTCCATCCGGTCCATGCGGGTCGAGGATAGCCGGGATGCGGCCATTCGGATTGAGCGAGACGAATTCTGGCGACTTCTGCGAATTGTCGGAAAACGTCACCAGATGCGCCTCATAGGGCAGTTCCAGTTCTTCCAGCGCAATCGATACCTTGACGCCATTTGGTGTCGGCAGCGAATAGAGCTGAATGATCTCTGGATTTTGGGCAGGCCAGCGCTGGGTGATCGGGAAGGAAGAAAGGTCAGTCATGACAATATCCTAATGAATGCCAGGGTGTCGAAGGTGGTCGTTGTTCTCAAATTGTGAACGATACGTCAATTATTGTCCACCTATCTGAAACAGTAGAGATGTGGGAAAACGGCTTCACAGTTTTCTAACCAATTTGCGTCCCGCAGTCATCACACTGGAGCCTTCCATGTCAAATACCAATAACGCGATCCTTCTGCTCGCCAGAATTCTTCTCTCCTTCATCTTCATTCTGTCTGGCTTTGGCAAACTGACCGATCCGGCTTCCACGGCCGGCATGATCACGGGCGCTGGACTGCCTGCTGCGACGGCTCTGGCCTATCTGGCCGGTGCGTTTGAGTTGATCACCGGTCTTTCCGTCCTCGTCGGCTTTCAGACGAAGATCGTCGGCTGGGCCTTGGCGCTGTTTTGCATCTTCACCGGCGCTGTCTTCCATAGCGGCACGGTTGCCGTTCCCGGCTGGCCGGATGCAGCACTGGGCTGGATCAACACGCTGAACGGCATCATGATGATGAAGAACTTCACCCTTGCTGGCGCTTATATCCTGCTGGCAACGGTTGGAGCAGGCGCCTACTCGCTCGACGCCCGTCGCGGTGGTAAGCTGGCTCTTGCCTGATATGCAGGTGGCTATTCAATATAGCCGATAAAAGTTTCCTGTATCGAGCGGCTCTTTAAAGCCGGGATAAATACAAAGGCCCGCCGGAGCGATCCGACGGGCTTTTTGCTTTGAACGGCATGCTGTTATGGATCACGGTCATCGGCTGGTCATTTGTCAGGGAAAGGAACCCCTGTTTTCCCTGACAAACTCTAAACAGCCTTAGCCACCGTGAGGGCCGGAGCAAACCTTGGTGAACGGATTGCAGACCCCTGCGTTTGCTATGGTGAGTGTTTCACCGGTACCCAAGAACAGCGAGATAATAAGAAGTGCCTTCATGTGATATTTCATCATTACCCCCAGATATGATTGAAATAATAATCACGGAGACAATATAAAAATATTTTTTATAGCGCATCCGTGGCAATCAGTTAGGTGTTTGTTTTGCGATAAGTCAATTATTTTTTATGAGCATAAAATCATTAAATGATATTTTCTATATAAGTTAATACAAAAAATGTCGTAAAAACG
Source organism: Gillisella vitis (assembly GCF_021559775.1). GTDB lineage: Bacteria > Pseudomonadota > Alphaproteobacteria > Rhizobiales > Rhizobiaceae > Allorhizobium > Allorhizobium ampelinum. Next base: position 819,226 of record NZ_CP056048.1, read on the forward strand.
ATATTTTAAATCAATTTAAGAGCTGACATGCGCCATAAAAAATTTTAAATAAAAATCATAATAAATCATAAAAAAATAAATAGTTACCAAAAATACACTGCCTGCGCGCCTTTGTTTTCGAAAAAATACTTATATATAAATTTCTATTTATTGAGATGGAATGGTCCCAAAGAAAAAGCCCAGCGTCTATTTAGACCCTGGGCTTTTACGTCATTATTGAATTTGGGAAGTGTAGGAAGCGGTCTGCTACATTATGTCTGCTCTGATAATTCAGAGTGCGCTTCTGACCGCGTCGATGATTCTGGCGATCTGGGCATTGCCTTCATGCTCAGGTTTGCGGGCGCGGACCAGGCAGGCCTGCGAACGCAGAATGACCCCATCACCCAGCACTTTCAGGTGGTTGGCCTTCAGCGTCGAGCCGGTGGAGGTGATATCAACGATTATGTCGGCCTGGCCAGCGGCGGGCGCGCCTTCGGTGGCGCCGAGGCTTTCGACGATCCGGTAAAGCTGGATACCATGTTGACGGGAGAAGAACTGCTGGGTCAGGCGCCAGTATTTGGTGGCTATCGCCAATCTTCGGCCATGGCGGGCGCGAAATTCCTGCGCCACATCCCCCAGATCAGCCATGCTGTCCACGTCCAGCCAGATATCCGGCACGGCGACCACCACATCGGCATGGCCAAAGCCGAGCCGTGCGGCGATTTCCACCCGCTTGTCGGCATCCGCCAGCTCTTCACGGATCAAATCTTCACCGGTGACGCCGAAATCGACGGTTCCATTGCCGATTTCGCGGGAAATTTCCGAGGCGGAAAGATAGGCAATCTCGATATCCTCGCCTTCGACCCGGCCGCGATAGGAGCGGTCATTGCCGACAGCGGTAATGGTCAGCCCTGCACGGGCAAAAATCGCCGAGGCGTCTTCCTTCATCCGGCCCTTGGAGGGCAATCCGATGGTAATGGTCATCAGCGCGCCCTCGCCAGTTCGATGCGGTCCAGCCACAGTGAGAAGCCGACGGCGGGAATGGTGTGTTTTGCACCGAGAAGCGTCAACAAACGGTCGAACCGTCCGCCACCGGCCAAAACGGCGGGTTCGCCGGAAAGCGCCACTTCAAACACCAGACCGGTGTAATAATCCAGCGGCCTGCCAAAGGCGGCGCGATAGGTGATCCGGGAGAGATCGACGCCAAGGTCGGCCAGTGCGGCGATCCTTGCCTCAAATCCGTCAAGAGCCGCACCCAGCGACAGACCCGCGGCATCAGCAAAGCCCGCCAAGGCTGCGGCGGCTTCGCTCAGCGGCAATTCCAGCGACAGGAACTCGCGCAGCAGCAACAGGGCCGCGCCATCCAGCCGGGTTTCCGCCAGCGCCAGCTTTTCCTTCAGCCGAGCGGCAATTTCGCGCGGGCTGCGGCTGGCATTGGTGGAATAGCCGGTGTCTTCCATGGTCCGGTCGAGATGGGCGATCAGCCCTGTTTCGTCGCCTGACGATAGCAGCGCTTCCACAGCGGGATCGAGACCATGCGCCGTTTGCGGGCTGGCCAGGGTTTTCAACAATTGATCGAGATGGGTGCTGTCGCCAAACGCCTGGATCAGCCGTCTTTGCCAACCGGAGGGTAGACCCAGTGTCTTGACCACCGCCTCAAACACCGCCTGATCGCCGAGCATCACGGTCAGAGGCCGTCCGGGCAGCAGCTTGTGCAGAATGCCGATGGCATCATTAATGGCGCGGGCATCGGCGCGGGCCGTGGCTGGCTCGCCAAGATCTTCAATACCGGCCTGATAGAATTCATTGCCGCCTTCGCGACGCTGACGAAACACTTCACCCAGATAGGCGTAGCGTTTTGGCGTGCCGGTGGCGTTTTCGATATGGCTGAGACAGACGGGAATGGTGAATTCCGGTCGCAGACACAGGCTTTCGCCAGTCTCGCTTTCGGTAAGGAAAATTCGGCGGCGCAGATCCTCGCCCGCCATATCCAGAAACGGCTCGGCGGGCTGGATAACCGGGGTATCGACCCTTGCTGCGCCACGCGCGGCAAAATCATCAAGAAGAGCGCCGGCGAAATCCGGCATGTTTATCAGAGGCATTGACTATCCCGGTCAGTTACGCATGCATTCGGGATAATCCGAACACCACCCTTTGACTGTTATGTCAATGATGGGTCTGGCTATGCTGCCATTTTTTATAGGCCAGCAGGCCCCCGGCCAGAACCAGCAGGCCAAGCGGCATGACAGTGTAGATCTGCTCAAAACTTGTCACTGTTTCATCTCCAGAATAGAGAACCTACCAGTTTGGCAGGGAAAAGTGGACCCCGGTTTTCCCGAAAAGACAAACGATAACAAAAGAATCGATCGTCTCTGAGGTTCGGAAAGCATAGTACACGCCGCAAATGTTTTTCGGCTTCGCCGCCCCCTCATCCGGCTGCCGCCACCTTCTCCCCGATGGGGAGAAGAGACCTGCGGCATCCTTGTGCCTTCTCCGCGCAGCAAAAGCGGTTTCCCGCAGCCTCACGATGAGGCTCAGTGCTGTCGTGTTGACCTCTTCTCCCCAGCGGGGAGAAGTCCCCGGCAGGGGGATGAGGGGGGGGCGAAGCCAATTCATCAAGTGACGTCGTGTTGCCAGAAAAATCCAGAAGACGAAGCCGAGTAACGGTAATTTATGGTCGCCATTCGGCGAAAGACTGCTGGCGGCTATCGGTGCGGCCACGCCGACCGTAAGGGAAACGGTGGACAGCCGGTCGAACCATGAGGCTTCGAGCTTTTTCATCTCGTTCCACTGTGAAACGGGAATGGGCGCGCTGTGTTGCAAAGCTGTCTCCGTGGCCTGCACCGCTGCTTCACTCTATCTTAGCTTGAACAGACAGTCACCACATTGCCTCCCGTCAATCCTCAGTTTGACGACCGTCTTGCTGCTGGGTCTGGTGTTGTCTCAGGAATTGCCGCACGCGCTCAAGGGCGTCAGCCGGATCGGACCGGCGGTGGTATTCTTCGAGAATGATCTGTTCGATCTGCTGACGGATGGTCCGACGTCCCAGTTCTTCGCTATCGGGCAGGGTACGGTTCTGTGGCAGCAGGGCGTGGCGGGCTTCCTCCAACCGGGTTTGAAGATTCGTTGCCGCGTCGAGAATGGTGACGTCGATGATCTCCGCCGAGTCTTCCGGGCGCTGTGGCGGTTGGTAAATTGCGGCTTGGGGTGGGTTTCCCGGTCTCTCCCGCCTGTAGCGCAGCAGCAGGGCCAACACGCTGATCGCAAAAACCGGCGGTGTCACGATGACCAGCGCCTTGATCCAGTCGGATGAGGATTGCCACGTATCGAAAAGATCGGCCCAGAGGTTGTAATCGGCCATTGTCCATTGCCTCCCACGCTTGAAAACCAAGCGATCGCCAGAGAACGGTCTCTGGCGATCGGGGAGGTAGAAAAGCCGCAAGAAGAACGACCGCCCTGGCCTTTAAGCCGAAGCTCTGGACATACGCCAAGGCCTCCCCGACCATAGAAGGATGGAGAGTGGACCATATAGACATAGCCCACCGCCTCAGCCACAAACCTATGGCTGAGGGGTGTCTTTATAACGACCGACACGGGCCGCTTCTCGAGGAGTTTCTACGCTCCGGGATCGGTGCGTTACAACCGATCCTGAATTGGTTCTAGCGTATAAAGAGTGGAGGGGGAAGGGGGCGTTATAGGGCGTAATATTCTCTTTTACGTCCTTCGAAAACCCTACTTCGCCCGCGCCCGATCTTCCGCCTGGGCGGCCAAAATCTCTTTCACCTTGGCAACAAGCTCTGCTTCCGGCACGACAATTTGCGCCACGCGGGCTTCGCGCCATTCGGTGTTGTCGGTGATCTCGCCCGACAGACGCTTGCCTTCGATCAGGTCCTTGATTTGCACCACGCCCTGTTCGCGCTCATCGCCGCCTTGAATGATGGCGATGGGAGAGCCGCGACGGTCGGCATATTTCAGCTGATTGCCGAATTTCTTCCAATTGCCCTGATACATCTCAGCGCGAATGCCTTCATTGCGAAGCGCCTGGGTAAAGCGCTGATAGCGCCCCATACTCTCCACATCGCCATCCATGACCGTGATCAGAACCGGCGCGATTACTTCGTTAGCGCCCAGCTTGCCCAGGTTCTTCAAGGCCGTCATCAGGCGAGAGACGCCAATGGAAAAGCCGGTGGCCGGAACGGGCTGGCCCATGAAGCGCGACACAAGCCCATCGTAGCGACCACCGCCGCCGACTGAGCCGAACACGACCTTTTCGCCTTTTTCGTTGGTGACGTCGAAGGTGAGTTCGGCTTCGTAGACCGGGCCCGTGTAGTATTCGAGGCCTCGGACGCATGAGAGGTCTATTTTGATGCGATCAGATCCATAACCGGCAGATCGAACAAGATTGCTGATATCAAAAATATCGACCATATGACGGAAGTCAACTTCGGTTCCGTCACGAGGATCCGATAATAATATCATTATGGGTAGAAGCCAATCCAACTCACCAGATCGTACTTCTTCCTCATTGAAGATTGGTTTTTCGTCTCTTTTGAAATCAGCAAAAAACTCCACTCGTGATTTCGGCCATGAGATGGTCTCTTGGCCTATCATGATCTTAAGTGGCTCTTCATTTTGACTGATTACAACCGGCTGTTCAAAAAGCCTGTATAATGTTTTAGCTTGATCCGTGGATAGATCCGCTCCTTTTGTGAAATCGCCGCTTTCGTCGCGACGACCTGATGTCAGAAGCTGAAACACACCCTCCCAGCCAAATTTATCGAACTTATCTAAGCTTCTTAGAACATTGAGTTTCTGACTGTCGTTTATTCCTCCTGCTTTGAGGATGGCGTCCAATAACGCCCTGCTGTTTACCCGGATCACGTAATCGCCGCGCTGGATACCCAGCGCTTCCAGCGTATCGGCCATCATCATGCACATTTCGGCATCGGCCTGCACGCCCGGCGCGCCAACGCTGTCGGCATCGAACTGCATGAACTGGCGGAAGCGGCCCGGACCCGGCTTTTCATTGCGGAACACATAGCCGGCGCGGTAGGTGCGGTAGGGCAGCTGGATCTCGTTGAAATTTTCGGCGACATGCCGGGCCAGAGGCGCGGTCAGGTCGTAGCGCAGGCTCATCCACTGCTCGTCATCGTCCTGAAGCGAGAACACGCCTTCGTTGGGGCGGTCGCTGTCGGGCAGGAATTTGCCGAGTGCATCGGTATATTCAAATAGCGGCGTCTCAATGGGATCGAAGCCGTAGCGCTCATAGACTTCGCGGATTTTCGCGGTCATCTCGTTGACGGCGCGGATATCATGGGCTTCCCGATCCACAAAACCACGCGGCAGGCGGGCTCTCAGTTTCTGGGGCTTTTTGGTCTTTTCGCTCATGATCGGCACCGAATGCTAGGGGAGTGTGTGTTGCGGCTGTCTTAGTGGATGACGCCCTGAGCGGCAAGGCCGAAGGCTGGTTTCGGCCCGACGCCGATGCTATAGGCCGGGAATGATCCTCGAAGCGCTGAATTACGCGGCAACATGGTGGGTGACGTCGAAAGCGCATCGGCCTTATATCCGCTATTCCATCAATCTCTGGTCGCGCGCCCGCCGCTGTGCCAGCGATTGGGCCGAGCATGAGCGCAATTGCAAGCGGGCGGTTCTGCATGCGGCAAAGCCGATCATGCCGCGCCGAACGGTTGTCGTGCTTGGCTCCGGCCTGCTGCGCGATGTGCCTGTTTTGGAGTTGTCGCGGGCCTTCGATACGGTCGTGTTGGTGGATCTGGTGCATGTTGCCAGCGTGCGGGCCTGGGTGGCGATGAAGGGGCTGAAAAACGTCCGCTTTATAGAGCGCGATCTTTCCGGCTACGATGCACTGAAACAGGGAGAGGTGCCGGAACCGCTGGATTTCCTGCGCCGCGTTCCCTGGCTTGATCTGGTGGTCTCGGCCAATGTTCTTTCCCAGATCGGCATGGGCGCGAAAAAGCGGCTGGCCGGGGAGGCGGCGGGGGCAATGCCCGGGGATAGCGTGACCCGGCTGATCCGCGCCCATCTTGACGGGTTGGCGCAATTGCCCGCCCGCACCTGTTTGCTCACGGATATTTCCTTTTCCGTCATCGACCGCAATGGCGTTTTACGCGAGGAAACCGATCTTCTGGCGGGCGTTGCGCCGCCTGAAGCAGAGCAGGTTTGGGATTGGCCCGTCGTGCCGTTGGGGGAAGAGAGCAAGGACTACCGGATTCTCCATAAGGTCATATATGCTTCCTCAGGTTGATTCGAATTATTGCTGACATGAGCCATTTGGGGGTTGCATGAATTTTCTGTTTCTCGATACGGGTGGCATCGATTACGATCCGGAAACGCCTCTGCAAAAGCCACTCGGCGGCACGCAATCTGCCATTGCCTTTCTTTCCGAGGAATTGGTCAAGGCTGGCGCCACGGTGACCCTGATGAACAATCCAAGCCACGAGCGGGTGGTAAAGGGCGTTCGGCTGGTTGAAAGCAGCACCATCGGACGTGAGGGCTTCGGCCAGTTCGATATCGTCGTCGTGGTATCGGTGGCGATGGGCATTAAATTTCGTCAGGTCGTGCCGAAAAATGTTCCGATGGTGCTTTATTGCCATCACGCTGCAAACCAGGGTGCCGTTGCGAGCTTACGAAATGTCGATGAGCAGGCCGTCTGGGATGCCTTTGTCATGGTCAGTAATTGGCAGGTGAATGAGTACGCTACCGCCTTCGGTATTGACACGAGGCGGGCCACGGTGATTGGAAACGCCGTCTCTCCGGCTTTTCTGGAACATCCCTTGCAGCCGGCATGGTTTGAGACTGGCGCTCCTCCCGTCTTGACCTACAGCAGCACGCCCTTTCGTGGATTGGAGGTTCTGTTGCTAGCGTTTCCATCCATTCGTGCCCGGGTGCCAGGAGCGGAGCTGAAAGTCTTCTCAGGCATGAAGATTTATGCGCCTGAAAAACAGCACGACCCCCATGTCTATCTCTATGAGGTGGCGCGCAATCTGAGGGGGGTGAGCTATTATGAATCGGTTTCGCAAAAAGAGCTGGCTGAAGTCATGAGAGATGTCGCGGCTCTCGCATATCCATCAACATTCAAGGAAACCTTTTGCATCACCGCGGTCGAAGCCTTGGCAAGTGGGGCGGATGTGCTGACAACACGGCTTGGTGCACTGCCGGAAGTGTTGGAAGGGATTGGCCAGTTTATGGATATGGCACCATCCTACCATGAACTCGCGCACACCTATATCGAGTTTGCCAGCGAGGCGCTGCTTGCGATGAAGCGAGATCCGGCTGCGGCTGCGGCGCGGCGTCAGGAGCGGACGGAGCATGTCAGGACGCACTTCACCTGGGCGCGCCGGGCGCAGCAATGGCTGGATCTGGCAGGCCAAATCAAAGGCCGAAAAGGCTGAGTGAAAACGCTTGCCTCGTGAGGTTATCGGCATACACTACCATCATGGCTCTCGTTCTTCGCCTCATGCTGGTTGTTGCCGCTCTGGCTTATGCTGCCATGCCCGTCAGCGGCATGGCTGCCACTGGCGGTATGGTTTCGCCGATGACGATGCACGGTGCCGAAACACACCAAGGCCATGATTCGATGCCGACTGCATCGCCATTTCACGCAGCAAGTCCATCTGAGCATGTCCACAAGATGGATCGTAACTGTCCCGACCAGCACCAGGCAATGGGGTGTGGCCATTGCGCGGCCTGCGTGAGCCTGCTTGCGGATTTTTCCACTCTTTTGGGCAAGCCAATGGTGGGGGATGCGCCGTTGCCGTCATCTGCTCCTCGGCTGCTGTCGCTTGCCCCTCTGCCCTTGGTGCCCCCGCCTCGTTTCTGATGGATGAAAGAGCCCTGAATCCGGGAAAAGCCGGATTTCGACTGACTTGTCATCATCAGAAAGGGACCGTCATGGTCAAAACCCTTATTCTCGCCGCAAGCCTGTTGCTTGCCAGCACTGCCGCTTATGCGGACGACACTATGAAAGGCATGGACCATTCCATGCCCTCGACCACGTTGAACGCGCCATCCAGCAAGGCGTTTTCTGCCGCCAATGCCAGGATGCACAAGGCCATGGCCATGCCGATGACCGGCAATGCCGATGTGGATTTCGTGCGCGGAATGATTGTCCACCATCAGGGCGCTATCGACATGGCCAAGGTGGAGTTGCAATATGGCAAGGACGAAAATATCCGCACGCTGGCCGAAGAGATCATCAAGGCGCAGCAGGGCGAAATTGCCATGATGCAGCAATGGCTTGAGATGCACGGCAAATAAGCCACCGCGGCTGTCTCAAGTATTGGATGCGCTTGAGGCAGCCGTGCCGCTGCCTTGCTTGGAGGAGAACATGACGCGGGCGCTGACCACCATTGGCCTCGATGCCGACGATACCCTGTGGCAGAACGAGCAATTCTACCGGCTGACGGAAGAGCATTTCCGGTCGCTACTGGCCGATTACGCCGAGCCGTCGATGATTTCGGAGCGCCTTCTGGACGCGGAAAAGCGGAATCTGGCCCATTACGGTTTCGGCATCAAAGGTTTTACCCTGTCGATGATTGAGACCGCGCTGGAAATTACCGAGGGAAGGGCACCCGGCGCGGTGATCGGCGAGATTTTGGCGATTGGCCGTGATCTTCTCAGCCATCCCGTGGAAACGCTGCCCGGTGTGCGCGATGTGCTGGAAGCCTTGGCGGGGCGATATTTTCTGGTGATGATTACCAAGGGCGACCTGTTCGACCAGGAGCGCAAACTGGCGCAATCCGGGCTTGGCGACTTTTTCGACGCGGTGGAAATCGTCTCCGACAAAAACGCCACCACCTATCGGCGGCTTTTTTCAAAGCATGGTGATGAGCCGGAACGCGCGATGATGGTCGGCAATTCATTGAAATCCGACATCGTACCATCGCTGGCGGTCGGGGCCTGGGGTGTGTTCGTGCCCCATGAACTGACCTGGGTTTTTGAGCATGTGGAAAAGCCTGCCGATGCACCGCGCTTTCGAGAATTACCTGAGATCAGCGCCTTGCCGGAACTGGTGGCTTCGATAGGCTGAGGGCTAGGTGGGCCGAATAAACATAGCCTTCAACTGCTCCACTGTATCCCGGCAAACACACCCTTCCAGGTGATCGTTGACCAGTCCCATCGCCTGCATGAAGGCATAGACGGTGGTAGGGCCGACAAAACTCCAGCCGCGCTTTTTCAATTCTTTCGACAGCCGGATAGAGGTGGGCGAGGTGGGGTTGGCGCGCAGCGTCGCATAATCCATTTTTGCCGGGCGTTCTTCGGGGCCAGGCTCAAAACGCCAGAAATAAGCGGCGAGGGAGCCGAACTCCGCCTGCAAGTCCAAGGCCCGTTGGGCATTGTTGATGGTGGAAACGATCTTGCCGCGATGGCGTACGATGCCGGTATCGGCAAGGCAACGGGCAATGTCCGCATCATCGAACAGCGCTACTTTTGCAAAGTCGAAACCGGCAAAGGCGGCGCGAAAATTCTCGCGCTTGCGCAGAATGGTCAGCCAGGACAGGCCGGATTGAAAGCCTTCCAGGCAGATTTTCTCGAACAGGCGGTGGTCGTCGGTAACAGGGCGACCCCATTCCTCGTCATGATAGCGACGGTAATCCGCAAGCCCCCCGTGCCAGAAACAGCGCAACACGCCTTCTTCGTCGGCAATCAATCCCGCCCTATCCATTCCCGCTCCCCTTGTTCGATTTTTTGTTTACTCTTTGTTCACTGTCTTTTCAAACGAAATACTAACCCTGACAAAAGCTTTCGTGCTTGAGGGCAATTTGAATGAAGGCGCGTTTACCATTTCCACAAGCGGCGGTGGCAGGTTGATCCCAACGGACTGTGGGTCCTGATGGTTTAAAAAATGGGTTTAGCCGATGCTGCCACCGCGTTTTCTCCTGAAAGCCAGTCTTGCCTTGACACTGGCGCTCACCTTGCCAACCATAACCGGGCAGGCCGTGGCGCAGGATCGCTATCAAATCCGGCCACCGGTTGTCGTCAGCCCGGACCTCGCAGCGCCATGGCTATTACAATTGGGTGTGCGGGCTGAGCCACCAGCCGTCAATCCGAGCAGGCCTTCTGCCGCCCAGCCGGTTTACTATCGCCCGGTGACCAAGCCGGTTCCGCAGCCATATCGTCAGCCTGCCGCTTCTGCCGCGCCGCTGCGCCCTGCGCTTCAACAGGCCTCGGCCATGCCCGCGCCCAGGCAGATGTCGGCGACGCCCGCGCAATTCCTGCCGCAGGTTGTCGCTTACCAGACCAGAGAAAAGCCGGGTACGCTGGTGATCGATACGAATAATCGTTTTCTCTATCTGGTGATGGACGGAGGAATGGCCCGCCGCTATGGCGTTGGCGTCGGCAAGCCCGGTTTTGAATGGGCGGGCGAGCACAAGGTGACCCGCAAGACAGAGTGGCCGGAATGGATTCCGCCGCAGGAAATGATCGCGCGCGAAGCTGCCAAGGGCCATTATCTGCCAGCCCGCATGCAGGGTGGGCCGGAAAATCCATTGGGCGCACGGGCGCTTTATCTTGGCTCGACCCTTTACCGTATTCACGGGACCAACGCGCCGTGGACAATCGGTTATGGCGTGTCTTCCGGCTGCATCCGCATGCGTAACCAGGATGTAACGGATCTCTATGGCCGCGTACCCGTGGGTACGAAAGTCATCGTGATGTGACCAGAGGCAGGCTGCTGATTTCAAGTCACACTCTTGTCACTTTTTTGACAAAATCGACGGGAGACGGCTTGCAACATTGCTAAGCTTGGATAGTTTTACTCGAACTGTTTGGAGAGGGAAATTGCCTATGCGGATGAGGGGAACGGGTGTGGCGATGGCCGCATTGATGATAGCAGCACTGGCCTTGCCAGCTTCAGGCTCGGCAGCAGCACCGAGAGCGGACGATCCGGCCAACTCGACGGCCAGCAGCGTTGTAACACCGCAGATGATGAAGCGGGAGGTTCCCGATAAATTCAAGCGGCGGCTGGTGCGGCTCAAAACCGATGAGGCGCCAGGTACTGTTATCATCGATACCAATAACAAGTTCCTCTATCTCGTCGAGGGCAATAACCGGGCGATCCGCTACGGCGTCGGCGTCGGGCGCGAGGGTTTCGGTTGGTCGGGTGTCGTCAATATCGGTCGCAAGGTGGAATGGCCAAGCTGGCGTCCGCCGGAAGAAATGCGTGTGCGGGAAGCGCGTCGCGGTCATATCCTCCCCGTCGTGCAGGAAGGAGGACCGGATAATCCGCTCGGTGCGCGCGCCATGTATCTCTACAAGGGCAATCGCGATACGATTTTTCGCATTCATGGCACCAATCAGCCATGGTCAATCGGGCTGAACCTGTCCTCGGGTTGCATCCGTATGAACAACAAGGATGTCGAGGATCTCTATGCCCGCGCCGAAATCGGTAGCAAAGTTATCGTGGTCGGTCCTGGCAATAAGCAGGGCGAAGTGAGTTTCGATGACCGTGGTATCGACCTGCTGCGGACGATCTTCGGCGGCTGATGCCGGGTTTTCGCTGTCGAGAAATTTCGAATATCTCACATGCATCAAAGGCTTGAGATATTCGAAAGCGAAATTAGAAGAGTCGTGTTCAATGGCTCTTCTTATAATATGCTATTTCACGACGACTCGCTTGGTGCAGCCGGGTTAAGCCGATCCCTCGCCTTGCAAAACCAAACGAGAATTCGGCCATCTACTTACCTTGCTATAAAACTGCAATTACAGTGAGATGCCAGCGCGGCGAGCGGCACCGACCGCGGCGGTGCGGGTAGTGACCTTGAGCTTTGCGAAAATATTGCGCAGATGAAATTTGATGGTGTTGTCGCTCAAGGCCAGTTTACGACCGATTTCCTTATTGCTGAAGCCCTGGCTGAGCAGCGCCATGACAGCAAGTTCTCTGTCTGTCAGCGCGGATGACGAGAGACTGTGAAGCGGCATGTCTTCGCTGGTCTCCGGCGCCACCTTTCCTTCCGGTAGCAGGGCTTGTAGCCGTTGACGCAGAACTGCCGACATCGGACTTTCCTCGGCAATTGCCCTGAGATCGCCCAGGAAATCGTCGCCTTCAATCCAGATCATGGCCCGAAAATCTTCCATCGGAAAGGTCAACAGCAGATCTTCCAAGCGGGCCGCAACGATCTCGCGTTTTTCCTCGGCAATCAACAGACGCATGTCGAGAAGCGCCAGTTCCACGCTGCGAAGATCGTGGATTTTCGTTAGTTGCTGGCTAATCAGGATGGAAAGCGCTTGTCTGGCGCGCTCGAGATCGCCGCGAACCAAATGGATGCGTGCCCAAAGCAGAGCCGGCGTCAATCCACGCAAATGGATCGCCAGATTATTATCCGGCACCGAGGTGATGTCTTCCATGCCGAAGCCATGGGCCTTTGCGTAGCGAATCGCCTGCTCAACATCACCGCTTTCCAACAGGAGCAACACCCGGGCGCCGTCGATCAGCCGGATCAACCGATGAAAACCACGCCGCTTGGCCGCCGACCGTGTCCGGTCCGCCAGCGCATGGGCCGCGGTCATGTCGCCCTCTAGTCGGAAGATCATCTGCTGGGCGGTAAACCCAGCGGCCAGAAGATCGAACCAGGCATCATGGCGCTCCAGATGCGGCAAGGCCCAGCGCAGACAAGGCCCGGCGGCCTCCAGATCGCCACGCATGACCAGCAATTCTGCCTTGAGCACCTGTCCCAAGGCGTCGAGATCGGTGCCCTTGCCAATGCAGGCCTGCACTTCATCGATCAACTGCTGATAATACTCCTCAGCGCCGGAGCAATCGCCACTGAAAAAAGCAGCTTGGCCGATATGGGTGTAAAGATGTACCGCGCCGAAATCAGCACCGCCGTCACGGAACGTCTGAACCGCAAGATGGCCGTAATGCAAGGCCCGATCCATGTCGCTGCGGTCGAGGAAATTATAAGACAGCATATTCAACACCATGGCGCGGTGTACGAGTTCGGTGCTGGCAATGTCTGTCAGATCGTTTTCCAATGCGGCCAAGTCTTCGGCGCAGGCAGGGCGGTCGAAATACAGCCCCAGCAGCACACGGACCACTCGCAGATCACTGGTAAACGTATCCGGAGCAGCCGTGTCGGCCCTCTCCGCAATGCCGAGATAATGGTTGGCGGCATCAAGATGCCCGGCTTTGGCACTGACCACCGACAGGCCAAGCGTGGTCAGTGGAAAACAGCTGAGATCAATGGCCGAAACATTGGCCATGATGGAGTTGAACACGCTGGCACCCCCTCGGCTGGTCGTATAGACCCGCCGCCAGCCGCCGCTGGTCTCGACGATTTCCGCAGCCAGATTGGCATTGCCACTCATCAGTGCATGGCGCACGGCAGCATCGAAATCACCTGTTGTTTGGAACCAGCGCGCTGCCCGTTCCAGAACATCCTGGACTTGATAGCCACGTCGAGCGGCCTCTTCCTTCAGGAAGGCATTGAAAACCGGATGGTAGCGGATCCAGCCGCCACCGCCAGCCAGGAGGGCGACCGGCAGGGCATGATCTCCCAGTTTGCCAAGCAAGTCGGCGCTATGGGCATCGGCGAAGACGGCCTCGACGAGATCGCGATTGACGGTAGGGAAAGGCGCCGTCTTTAAAAGCAGTTCCTGCACATCTTCAGGCAGATTGGCAAACACCTGCTCCGACAAATAGCTACCCATTTCGGCATTGCCGCCGTCGAAGGTGGTGAACAGCGTGCCGCCATCGACATTTTCAGCAATCAGCAACCGGATCATCTGCAAGGCAACCGCCCAGCCTTCCGTCCTTTTATTGAGCCCAGCGACTTGCTCCCGGCTCAAGCTGGCAGTCTGTCCGGCAAAAAACTCCTCAGCTTCCTGGTCGGAAAACCCCAATTCGGCAATATTGACCTGGCGGAATTCGCCTTTCAACCGCAGTGCGGATACCGGAAAACGCGGTGGCGTGCGCGAAATCAGCACCAGCTTCAGGTGGTTCAGCGTCTGGTCGCCCAACAGGCGCGCGACGATTGCCTCGGTCGCATCGGTCTGGGCGAAGTGATAGTCATCCAGAAACAGGATGACCGGCTCGGTGATCTTGCGCAACCGCGTGGATAACAAGGCCAGAAGCGAGGCGACGGTCATGCTGGAATCAACACCCGTGCCTTCTTCCAGACGCAGGGCGTTGACGGCTTCCAGCAGCAACAGGAGGAACTGTGTCTGGTCGCTATATTCCTGATCCAGCGCAAGCCAGGAGAGGCTGTAGCCTTCGGCGCGCAGGGTATCGAACCATTGCGCAGCCAGGGATGTCTTGCCATAGCCAGCCGGCGCAATGATGGTGGTCACCCGTTTCAATCCGCCAGCGGAAAGATGCGACAGGATTGCCCTGCGCTTGATCGCGCTCTGGGTACTGATCGGGGGCTGAAATCGCAGAGTGAAGTTCATGAAGAAAACGTGCTATGTCGCATCCGCTTTTGCAAGCCTGTTCTGATGTAATCGAAAGATTACAAACATATCAACCGGTAAAAAATTATATTAACCAAGCAAAACCCATGTAATTTTTAGGGTATTATTGCAAAAGCTAAATTATAACGCAGCCTCATCTTTCGCAAGGCTGATGCCGGTATGAACCAGACCCGGCGTCAGGCAAAAGCGTCCTTCGATCACTGTTCCCGCCGGAAATTCCACATGGAGGCGTGACAGCAATTCGGCGGTAAACAGACCATCCCGATCCGGATCGATCCGGATCAGCGCGTCTTCGAACCAGAACATTTTTTCAACCAATGGATAAAGACATTTGAACAGGCTCTCCTTGGCAGAGAACACCAGGGTGGTATGAAGTTCCGGCAAAAGAGAGCTGCTGGCCCCAAACCTGTCTTCCGGACCGCAGATCCGCTCTCGGACATTGCCCATAACCTGCGCTGTCATGACCTGTTCTGTGTCCATGCCAAGGCTGCGAAATCGAGCCGCATCGGCAACGGCTGCCGCAGCAAATCCGTGCGTATGGGTGATCGAGCCGACCAGCCCTGGGGGCCAGACTGGTTCGCCACGCGGTCCCGCTGTAACGGGTGCGGCAGGCTGGCCGGTTTGCGCCGCAATCGCCTCCATGGCGCAGAACCGCCCGCCCACATATTCCGCCTTGCGCTTGGCAACCGCCTTTCCCATGCTTTCCGGCAGGGGCACGCCAAGTTCCATTGCCGCTTCCGGCGTAAAATCATCGTGACGGAAGCAAACAGCGCGATGCGAGATGAAGGCCTCGAAAAGCGGAGGCACAGGGCATGAGGAGTATATTTCCACCTGATTATTGGCCCGCTGGCTCATGAAAAACCCTTGAATACGTCTTGAATTGAAAGAGATGCAGATCAACCCACCAGCAAGCCTCGCTTACAGCGGTTGTTGCAACAAATACTCTTCGGCCTCTTCGCGTGACATGGCAAGCACGCGTTGCACCAGATCGAAGCCAAAGCCATTGCGTGCCATGCCCGACATTTCCTTCATTCTCTGCCGTTCATCGCCGTCGCTGCGGCGAAAGGGGCCATAGCCGCGCTTTCTGGCAAATCGAATGGCGGCGGGCAGGTCGTCCATATCCTCCAGCGCTGCCCTCACCACGTCCTTCTCGATACCCTTGCGCGCCAGGGTCTGGGCGATAGCACGTCTGGATTTGCCGCTGCGCGCCGCCGATTGCGACTTGATCTGCGCATACGCATCATCGTCCAGCGCCAGCATCTGGCGGCCAAAGCGCACGGCTTCGGCGGCCAGCGCATCCACCGTCTCCGGCTCGATGCCCTCATATTTCTGTCGTGCCTTGCGGGAGACGGCATCGCGCAATTCCCGCTCACTCATCATCCGTCGGCCGAGACGATAGGCGGCAGAATTGCGCGCCCAGGCCATCATCCGCGGTTTCGGCTGCAAAGGGTCAGGTTGCGCCTCGCTGTCGAACAGGGTTTGCGTCTCGCCTGTCATCTCGCTCGTCGTTCCAATGCTGGCCATGCCTCTATTGTTCGTCTGATGATGGACGCTATATCACTTTGTCATGGAAGACGACAGGACCGCCCAGCGAGGTGGGCCTCTAGAATTTGGCAGGGTCATATTGAACCAGACAGATTCTTATTCCTGTTGTTTTCGTTTGTCTTTTCGAGAAAATCCCGTTGCATTTTTCCCTGAGGCAAACTCTAAACCAATGTGAATTTTGAAATGAAAGACACCATGACACATCAACACAACCTCCAAATTCAGCTTGCATCCCGTCCAACTGGCGCTCCAGCGGCCGATAATTTTCGGCTGGAAACTGGCTCTGTGGGCGAGCCCGCCGACGGCGAGGTCCTGCTGCAAATCCTCTATCTGTCCCTCGATCCCTATATGCGCGGACGCATGAGCGCTGCGAAATCCTATGCCAAGCCGGTTGAGATTGGCGCGGTGATGGAGGGCGGTACAGTCGCCCGCGTGATCCGCTCAAGACACAATGATTTTCAAGAGGGAGATATCGTTCTCTCCCATTCCGGCTGGCAAAGCTATGCGATTGCCAAGGGGGAAACGCTGCGCAAGATCGATCCGTCGACAGCCCCCATCAGTACCGCGCTCGGCGTGCTGGGCATGCCCGGCTTTACTGCCTATGCGGGATTGCTGACCATCGGCAAGCCAAAGCCCGGCGAAACGGTGGTGGTGGCCGCGGCCAGCGGCGCGGTTGGCTCTGCGGTCGGTCAGATTGCCCGCCTCAAAGGTGCGCGCGCGGTCGGCGTTGCCGGCGGGGCTGACAAATGCGCTTTTATCAAAAACGAACTCGGTTTCGATGCGGTGGTCGATCACCGCTCTCCTGATTTTGCCCAGGAACTGGCTCAGGCCTGCCCCGATGGCATCGACGTTTATTTCGAAAATGTCGGTGGTGATGTCTGGAAAGCGGTCTTCCCGCTGCTCAATAGCTTTGCGCGTGTGCCGGTCTGCGGGCTGATTGCCCAGTATAACCAGTCCGTGGAGGATGCGCCCGGCCCGGATCGTCTGCCGATGACCATGCGCGATATTCTGACCAAGAGTCTGACCGTGCGGGGCTTTATCCAACGCGAATTTGTTGATCAATTTCCGCAATTCCAGCGGGAGGCGGCAGGCTGGATTGCCGATGGATCGCTTCGCTACCGGGAAGACATTGTCGATGGGTTGGAAAACGCCCCTCAAGCCTTTATCGGCCTGTTGGAGGGTAAGAATTTCGGCAAATTGCTGGTGCGCGTCTCCGAATAAGAGTTATCATCTTCCGGCGGCAAAATCCGCAAGCTTGTCGCCGGAGAGCCGGTAGCGGAGCCATTCGGTCTGCGGCTCTGCACCGACAGCATCATAGACCCGGATGGCTGGCTCGTTCCAATCCAAAACGCTCCATTCGAACCGGCCACAGCCGGTATCGACGGCAAGCTTTGCCAGATAGCGCAGCATGGCCCGCCCAGCACCGCCGCCGCGATGGGCCGGATCGATGTAGAGATCTTCGAGATAAAGCCCCTTGCGGGCCTGCCAGGTTGAGTAATTATAGAACCAGATCGCGTGACCAACAGGGTTCCCCTGCTTTTCCAAGACTACGGCAAAGGCAATGGCTCCGTCACCAAACAACGATTGATGCAGGCTTTCTGCTGTAGCCTTTACTTCATGCTCGGCTTTTTCGAAAATCGCCAGATCGGTGATGAAGCGAAGGATAACCGGAACGTCATCGGGGCGCGCTTCGCGGATGGAGAAATCCATATAGAACCCTCAAAAGAAAAGCAGGCCATTTCGGGCCTGCCTGATATGTCGCTGAAAACACAAAGTTTTGGGGCCGCCAGAACTTATTGGAAAGGCATCCACCATGATTTGTTGGAATTGGACATTTCCGCTTCCTTCTGGCGACGTTTTTCCTTCTTGGCTTCTGGTTCGCCTAGATCGTCCAACTTGGCCTGATCTACTTCACGGTAGGAAGCTGGCGGATCGGACAGAACCCGGCGCTGGTCGATATAGGCGCCCTTCTGAAGCTTGCGGGCATCGCGGAAGGCCTGCCATTTCTGGGTCTCGGTCATCGTGCCATTGGTGCCGTTGCCATCGAGAAGCGGCGAACGATAGCTCTGGTTGCCACGGTTGGCATCGGCTTCGGCCACAAGCCTTGTGCGGGTGTCCTCAGGGCTTTCGACCCAATCGGGATTATCCTTGCTGGCCAGGGATTGCTGCGGCTGCACCAGCTGTGCGGTCTCACCCTTGGGCGGCAGAACGAGGTCTGGGCGCGGATTATATGCCGTGTTTGTCGTTGGCTTCTTGCTGCCGATAGAGGCGGCCGAGCCAACATCGTCCACCAATTGTTCCATAGACGTCTTATCTGTGCCATAGGTCGGGCCGCTGGTGCAGCTGCTCAAGGCAGAGCAGGCAGCAAACATGCCAACAAGAACCATCCGTGCCTTAACCATCAATACCTTCCAGCCTTTTTCATGTCCCGGACCCAAAGTTCCGTCAGTCGTGGCAAGCATCCTACCATCCAGCCTCATGCTGAACCGACGGATATCCGCACCGCTGTCGCGTGTATGGCTTCAGATCGGAACCTCCCGCGCGCCTTATACAGCAAGCTCAGGAGAACATCAAATCGGCCATACCGGCACCAACCTGAATAATTATCAGGCGGCATCTTCCCGCCTGATAGAAAATTCCGGCCAATTTCAGGCAGCTTCTACCGGATGATCCTAAAAAGCGCAAATCATCCGGTAAATATTCATCTGTCAGTCAAGTGTCAGTTCGCGCAAGGCCGCCGCATCCCGTGCCGAAACATCGGGATAATCAGGGTCGGAGCCGACATCGTCGGTGATCCGCCAGGAGCGGGCGCATTTGCGGCCCTGCGCCAATTTCGGCTCGACGGAGACCGCCCCTACATCTGACAACCGGAAGGCATCGGACGGACCCTCGCCCTGAACCACCGAAATGGCCGAGGTGATGCAGATTTCAGCGAAATCCTGCCCCTCAAGCGCGGCCAGCAGATCGGCATCGGCAATATGCACAACGGGAGCTGCTTCCAGCGAGGAGCCGATGCGCTTGTCCTTGCGCTCCACTTCCAGCGCGCCGGTCACGACGCTGCGCACCTTGCGGATCTTTGCCCATTTGCCGTCCAGCACTTGGTTCAGCCACTGCGCCGGGATCGCCGGGAACTGTTCCAGATGCACGGAAACCGCATCCGGGTTGCGCGACAGCCAGGCTTCCTCTGTGGTGAAGGGCAGCATTGGCGCCAGCCACAGCACCATGCAATCGAACAGCTTGCGGATCACGAACAGGGAAGCACGGCGGCGCGGCGATGATGGCGCGTCGCAATAGAGCGCATCCTTGCGGATATCAAAGTAGAAGGCCGATAGCTCGACATTGGCAAAATCGGTCAGTGCACGGGTGATCTTCTTGAACTCGAAAGCGTCATAGCTGTCGCGCACAAGCACATCCAGCTCGGCCAGCCGATGCAGCATCAGCTTTTCCAGCTCTGGCAGCGCGTCATAGGCAATGTCTTCGCCATGGTCATGGGCAAGCGTGCCGAGCATCCAGCGAACCGTATTGCGGATTTTGCGGTAGGCATCGACATTGGTCTGGATGATGGCTTTACCCAGACGCTGATCTTCCCAATAATCGGTGTTCATCACCCAAAGGCGCAGGATATCGGCACCGGACTGGGCCATAACATCCTGAGGCGAAATGGTATTGCCGATGGATTTCGACATTTTACGACCATCTTCCGCCATGGTGAAGCCATGGGTGATGACGGCATTATAGGGTGCGCGGCCACGGGTGGCGCAGGATTCCAGCAAGGATGAGTGGAACCAGCCGCGATGCTGATCAGAGCCTTCGAGATAGACATCAGCAGGCCATTTCAGGTCCGGGCGATCTTCCAGCGTAAAGGTGTGGGTGCAGCCCGAATCGAACCACACATCCAGAATGTCGCGCACCTGCGTCCAACGCTCTTGGTTTGGCACGCCTTCGAGGAAACGTTCCTTGGCACCGTCAGCAAACCATGCATCCGCACCTTCCACCTCAAAGGCTTCCAGAATGCGGGCATTGACGGTCTCGTCTTGCAAGACCTCACCAGCCTCATCGGCAAACACGCAGATCGGAACGCCCCATGCGCGCTGACGCGACAGCACCCAATCCGGGCGGCCTTCGATCATGGCGCGCAGACGGTTCTGGCCAGCGGCGGGCACAAAACGGGTGTCGTCAATGGCGCCAAGGGCGCGGGAGCGCAGCGTGGTACCATCGCCCAATTCCTTGTCCATATAGACAAACCATTGCGGCGTGTTGCGGAAGATCACTGGCTTCTTGGAGCGCCATGAATGAGGGTATTCGTGCTTGTAGCGGCGCTGTACGGCAAACAAACTGTTCGACTTTTTCAATGCCTCGATTACCCGCTCGTTGGCATCGCCCTTCTTGCCGTTGTCATCCATCACGCGAGCAGCGCCACCTTCAGCCGAGGGGCCAAAGCCGGGAGCGTCTTCGGTGTAGAAGCCAGCGTCATCGACGGTAAAGGGGATTTTAGTGGAGATACCACGTTCGTCGAGCCAACGAGCCGCCGACATCCATGCGTCAAAGTCTTCACGGCCATGACTTGGTGCCGTGTGAACGAACCCTGTACCGGCATCATCGGTGACGTGATCACCGTCGATAAGGGGAACTACGAATTTATAGCCTTCGCCGAGACCTTTCAAAGGATGATCACATGTGATGGCCGCTAAATCGCCAACCGATACATCGCTACGCAACTCAAGCTTTATTTTAGCTTTAGCCTCACAATCTTTGACCAAGCGCTTGGCGAAAACCAGCCTTTCGCCCGGTTGCGGTCCAAAACCGTTGGTCGCCTCAGTGACTTCATAGAGGCCGTATTCGATCTCTGACGAAAATGAGATGGCGCGATTGCCGGGAATGGTCCACGGCGTTGTGGTCCAGATTACAACATGAGCTCCGTTTAATCCGATCAAGTTTAAATACTGTTCAGCGGTGTACCATGCTTCGCTAGGAACAAAACCGCCTGGGCCAGCTTTGCTAGAATCATAACGACTTTCAGACATTCCCGTCACCGGAAACTTCACCCAAATCGTATCACTTTCAACCTCGTGATACTCCACCTCGGCTTCGGCCAAGGCGGTGCGTTCCACCACCGACCACATGATCGGCTTGGAGCCACGATAGAGCTGGCCACTCTTGGCGATTTTCAACAATTCGCCAGCGATGCGGGCTTCCGCGTGGAAATTCATGGTGGTGTAGGGATTTTCAAAATCGCCCTCGATACCGAGGCGTTTGAACTCTTCCGACTGCACCTTGATCCAACCGGAGGCAAAATCACGGCATTCCTGACGGAATTCGTTGATCGGAACGTCGTTCTTGTCCTTGCCCTTTTCGCGGTATTTTTCCTCGATCTTCCACTCGATCGGAAGGCCGTGGCAATCCCAGCCGGGGACGTAATTGCTATCAAACCCGCGCATCTGGAATGAGCGGGTGATTACGTCTTTGAGGATTTTGTTCAGCGCGTGGCCGATATGGATATTGCCGTTGGCGTAAGGAGGACCATCGTGCAGCACGAATTTTTCGCGGCCAGCCGAGGAGGCGCGCAGCTTCTTGTAAAGCCCCATCTGCTGCCAGCGGGCAACGATTTCCGGCTCTTTTTGCGGCAGGCCTGCGCGCATCGGAAACTCCGTCTGCGGCAGGGCCAGCGTGGCGGAATAGTCTTTTTTATCAGTGGTCTCGGTCATGATCTAGCCATAGATGAGAGGCGGCAAGAGTGCGCCTGAAAGAAGAGAAAGTCGGTGACGGGGCGTGGCAGAGCACACGCCGAAAACCCGGACCCTCCGGCAGCTCCTAGAGCGCGCGGAAGGCCGGGCCAATAATTCGCCCGATACTACGGAAAGCTATGGTCAACCCGACTGTTCTCATGATGGCGTTTGTTTAAGCGGTTTCACACCGAAAGAGAAGAGGGAAAGAGACGAGGGAAAACAACAAAGCCTTGCGACCTCTATGATGTTTTTAAGGGGCAGCCTCCCTTTCGTCGTCATGCTCGGCCTTGTGCCGAGTATCTAACCACATGGGCCACACACGATTGTCAACTTACGTCAGCGCAACATCATGCCACGGCAGACCCTCGGGACAAGCCCGAGGGTGACGGCCGCGAGGATGACGGCACCGTCAAACGAAGCACCACCAGCGAGTCGGTAGAAGCCGCCGCGCTGGTGGACAATCTCACGCCCGCGCCGGTACCTTGGCAGGGGTGATCAGGTTAACCACCACCGCCACAACAATATTGGCCACGAGTGCCAGAATGCCGGTATAGACGGTGAACTGCGTGTCCCCGAAGCTCAGCGTATGCAGCGGCTTTAAACCATTCAGCCAGACCAGCCAGGTGCCGCCGACAAAGCCGACCACCCAGCCCGCCAGCAGGCCGGGAACCCGGAACCAGTTGGAAAACAGCCCGAAAATCAACGCTGGAAGGGTCTGCAAGATCCAGACACCGCCCAGAAGCTGAAGATCCAGCGCAAACTGGGTCGGCAGGAAGACAATCACCAGCAGCGCCCCAACCTTGACCACCAGCGAGGTGATTTTTGCCACCTGCGCTTCACCTGCATGCGACACATCCGGGTTGACATAGGCCTTCCAGAAATTGCGGGTGAACAGATTGGCGGCACCAATGCTCATCACTGCGGCTGGCACCAGAGCACCAATGGCGATGGCAGCAAAGGCAAAGCCCGCAAACCAGCTTGGAAACAGCGTCTGGAACAGCATCGGCACGATGTCATTCGGGGTGGCCGGTTTCAGTCCTGCCGCATGGCCCATATAGCCCAGCAGCGCCAAAAGCCCCAATAGCAGCGTATAGGCGGGGAGCAACATGGCATTCTTGCGGATGGTATTGGCACCGTTCGAGGCAAAAATTCCCGTCAGCGTGTGCGGATACATGAAGGCCGCCAGTGCCGAACCGAAGGCCAGCGTCGCATAGGCCACATATTGATTGCCACCCAGCAACAGCCCGCCGGAGCCCTTGGCCTGGAAGGCCGCATCGGCGCTGGCAAACACATTGGCATAGCCGCCAAGCTTCATCGGGATCGCGGCGACGGCAACAATCACCACGATATAGATCATGATGTCCTTGACGAAAGCGATCAGCGCCGGAGCGCGCAAGCCTGCGGAATAGGTGTAGAGCGCCAGAATGATAAAGGACACCATCAGTGGCACTTCGCCATGCAGGCCAAGCGCTTTCAGCACGGCGGCCATGCCGACCAGCTGAAGAGCGATGTAGGGCATGGTGGCAATCACCCCTGTCAGCGCTACCACCAGCTCCAAAGCGCGAGAGCCGTATTGGCCATGCACGACATCGCCTGCGGTCACATAGCCGTGCTCCTTGGCACGCCGCCACAAAACCGGCATGACCAGAAATACGAAGGGATAGACAATGATCGTGTAGGGCAGCGCGAAGAACCCATAGGCGCCAACCGCATAGACCAGCGCCGGAACGGCAATGACCGTATAGGCGGTATAGAAATCGCCACCCACCAGAAACCAGGTGATCCAGGTGCCGAATTTGCGCCCGCCCAGACCCCATTCATCGATATGGGCCATGGTCTCCGGCTTGCGCCAGCGCGAGGCGACAAAACCCATGACGGTGACAAGCGCGAAGAAGAAGATGAAGACGGCAAGCGCCGTGGGATCGATCTCAGTCATCATGGGGCATGCTCCTGTAGGCGATGTAAATCAGGAGCGATGTCAGGGGTACCCACATCAACTGGTACCAATAGAAAAATGGAAAGCCGAACAGTGAAGGCTCACGAATATTATAAAATGGAACCCATAACAGGCCAATATACGGAATAACCAGCAGCCAGCAGGCCGCTGTCCAAATACGTTTTTGCATGAAACCCTCTCCCGCAAAAGCTGAGGCGCAACTGCATTGCGCGCCTCAAAGCCTCGCAATCATTTCCGATTCACAGCAAGGCTGCAACCTGAAACAGAAAGTCTTACGGTTGGAAAAGAGGGTACGTCCCGTCAGGCGGCTGGAGCGCGGATGTGGTCGCTGGTGAATCGCCCCAATTCCACAGTCACCGAGGCGGGCGCACGGCAAATCTCGTTCATGTGGTGATCGCATTCGCTGGCGGCAAAGCGCAAGGCGGCGTCCTCCGTTGCAAAGAGACCTCCAACCTGGCCTGCCCGATCATGCACGACCCACCAGCCATGATGATCCCGTCCGATGGTAAAGCGCGGCCCGGTCTTTTTGAAGGGTGAAATATTATCCGACATAGTGCCCATGGTGAGCATCTCCTTTGACTGAAGAGATTATACAAAGAGTCATTGAAAATGACTCTTTGTATTCCTTTTGAAAATATCCCAAGCCTCTGACGCATTTGAGATATTTTCAATTTTTCAAGTCGAGGATGCGCCAGCATCTTCGAGGCTTGGTATTAAGAGGCCTTGGCAGATGTTTTTACAGAATGATTGCCAAGGAGGGTGATGGCGGTGCGTATCAGCGCCTGCGCCTCGTCGCCAACAGGCGTCAAGGGCAAACGCAATTCCGGGGTCAAGCACCGGATGAGACTGAGCGCTTGTTTGGCGGCAGCGACCGGATGTTCCAGATCAAGTGCCGCAAAGAGCGGCAGCAGCCTGTCCTGAAGCACGCATGCCGCCGCGATATTCCCGTAGCGAAAGGCATTGTGCATGGAGGCGACCTGGCGCGGTGCGATATTGGCGGACAACGAAAAGCCGCCATGCCCACCTGCTAGCGTGAAGGCAAGTGCGCTGCGATCATGGCCCGAATACCAATGTATACGGGCGCGGCAGGCGGCGGACACCTGCGCCAGACGGGTAACATCGCCGGTGCAATCCACCAGCCCGACAACCGAGGGTACGCATACCAAGGCTTCCGCCAGATCCGGCGTAATATCGACAGCGCTTCGTGCCGGGCAATTGACGATAACCAGCGGAAGGTCAACCGCCTCAGCCACGGTTTTGATATGGGCAAGCAAGCCCTTCTGTGACGGCTTGCTATAAAACGGGGCAACCAGAAGAGCCGCATCTGCCCCAAGCGCCTTTGCATGCAACGTCAACTCCAGGCTGCTGCGCGTACAATTGGTGCCCGTGCCAACAAGAACCGGAACAGCGCCTTTTGCTGCGGCGACAGCGGTTCGGATGACGGCAGCGCGCTCGTCATGCGTCAAGCTGTAGGCTTCGCTATTTTCCCCGCAGACCACCAAGCCGGCCATTCCGGACTGGATCTGATATTCGATCAGGCTGGCAAGGCCCGCGTGATCGACCTCGCCATTGCTAAACGGGGTAATGAGATCTGCATAAGCGCCATCGGGCAGAAGGCGAGGCATGAACATGAACGGCTCCAAAGGTTCAAGCAGACGCGCGGGACCGCGCCACAACGATCAGCACCGACAGAATGGCCGCCGCCCGGTCACAATGCGTTGCGGACACCATTTGATCAGGCTCTCCCTCTCTGAGAACAGCGATACGGCATGACCAGCGTCCTGAGGCACATTGCAGATTGCGAATTTCAATTTCGGGATTGGCATTGGCTGCCAGCATCAACACGGCATCGAATATCGCGCCGGCGGCTGTCAGCGCGCAGAGCCTGGAATAAAGGCGAGGATTGCTGCGGCACGCCGCAAGCATCGGAATCGCGCGCACCGCATCCCATATGTGGTTTTCACGCAAATGGGATGCATCGGATACACGCTGCGACAACACGTCCAGCGGATCGGTGATTTTGTGGCAATAGCTTTCGGCCACGTCCTTGGCAGGCATCGTCTTGACTTTCCACTGCGGGGGAATTGCGGCGCATCATTTCCAGCGCGCTATGATCAGGCGATCAGCGCCACGGACAGCATGAGCATGCTGAACAACCCGAAGGCCCAGACGATGCGGTTTATCCGTGCGCGGTTTTTGCGATCATGCCGGACTCTACGGGAGACGCGGGCTCGGGGCATGCAATAGGCACCCGGCTCGATCGAGGACACACTGAAAAAACAAGGGTCATTGACGATCATGTTCATGCACTCTGTTGGTGACACGAACGATATAGGCGCGCCGATATAAGTTCTCGATTGGGAATCTGGTCGCGCTGTATAAATAATTCATAAAGACAGACCGGCTCGTCAGCCGACGTCAAAAGGTGATTTTACGGTCCAGTTCACCCAGAGGCTTAACGCCCGCCAGCAATGCCCTTGCCTCCTCCGCATCGATATTGATCTGGGCGACCAGCGGATCGAGACCCTCGAATTTCCACTCGTCACGCAGATGTCCGAAGAAGGACACGCCGCAAATTTCTCCATAAAGATCGCCAGAGAAATCGAAAACGAAGGTCTCCAGCAGCGCCGCACCATTTTCTGTCACCGTCGGGCGATAACCGAAACTGGCGACGCCATCATGCAGCGAACCATCGGCCCGGCGCAGGCGCACGGCATAAATGCCGGGACGCAGGGTAGTTTCCGGCGAAAGCGCCATATTGGCCGTTGGGAACCCCAGGGTGCGGCCCAGTTGTTGGCCCTTGATCACCTCGGCTTCCACGGTAAAGCGATAGCCAAGCAGGCCCGCCACCTCGCTGATCGCGCCCTTGGCCAGCAGGCCCCGGATGCGGGTGGAAGAAACAACCTCGGCATTTTCATCGCGGAAGGCATCGAGAAGGGTAACGCCGAAACCGTATTGCGCGCCCATCCCCATCAGGAAGGCCGGGCCGCCTTCGCGCCCTTTGCCGAAATGAAAATCGAAGCCGGTCACTACTTGGGCAGCCCCCAGCCAGTCCACCAGCACGGTCTTGACGAAATCCTCGGCGGAACGCTGCGAAAACTCCCGGTCGAATGGATATTCGATCACCGACTGAAACCCCATCGCCTCCAGAAGGCGGGCCTTGAGCGGCGCCGGGGTCAGGCGAAACACTGGGTCTTGCGGGGTGAACACCGCACGGGGATGCGGCTCAAAAGTCAGGACCAGTGCGGGAACGCCGCGTTGCCGCGCCAGTTCCAGCGCGCGTTCTAGCACGCTTTGGTGGCCACGATGCACGCCATCGAAATTACCGATGGCAACAACGCCGCCCTTCAGGCTGTCGGGCAGCGGGGTCTTCTTTTCATTGCGGTGAAAAACGGTCATTGCACTTTCCCGTCAGGCCAAGCGGGGCATCCACCACTTTGGCGTCGCGGCTTCTCGCTCCAGGTAAGCGTTCAGCATCGTCTCATCGGTCTTGCCGTTGGTGGTATATTCGGCTGCATGGATACCGCCGCTCACATAGAGAAGGTCAAGGCCGAAGCTGAGCGCGCCCCTCACATCGGTTGGCATACCGTCGCCGATGGCGATGATGCGGCTGCGGTCAATCTCAGTGCCACGTATTTCCTGCGCTTTCGCCAAAGCTGCTTCATAAATCGGGCTGTGCGGCTTACCGGCATAGCGGGTTTCACCGCCCATTTCAGCGTATATCGCTGCCAGAGCGCCGGCGCAGGGGACGAGCTTGTGACCACGTTCCACGATCAGGTCGGGGTTGGCGACGATCATCGGAAGTCCACGCTGGTTCAAGCCTTCAAGCATCCCGCGATAGTCTTCCGGCTGCTCCTCTTCGTCATTGAACAATCCGGTGCAAATAATGGCGTCGGCCTCGTCTGCCGGAACCAGTTCGACATCGAGCCCCTCAAACAACGACAGATCCTGGCTCTGGCCGATCAGAAAAGCGCGTCGCGGGGCTTTTTCAATCAGTTTTCGCGTCACATCACCGGAAGAGACGATAGCGTCATAGGCCGTTTCTGGGACGCCAATTTGATCCAACATTACCTTCACACGGTCAGATGGCCGTGAAGCATTGGTAATCAGCACGACGGAAACGCCATCGGCCCGGGCTTGCGACAGGGCCTCTCCTGCCGCCGGGAAGGCATCGATACCATTATGCAAAACGCCCCAGACATCCGAGAGGATGACATTGTAACCCTGGGTGATTTCATTGAGCGTATCGATAGGTTTTGCCATGGAATCCGTTGCCTGCTGAAAGAACTGGCCTGACATGGCAAAGCTGCGCCGCAATTGCAAGAGATTTGCCGGAACATCAGGGTTTTCAGCTCCGTTCCGACGCTGATCACACGGCGTCAAGGTTCCACAGCAATCCAGCCACAGCAGCCAGACCCAGCACAATTACCATGCTGATCTTCAACCGCATCAGCAGAAGCGCCGAGGCTGCAAACAGAAACAGCGACGGGATATCGAGCGAAGCAAGATGCGGCCACCAAAGGCCCGGAGCCCGCTCGCCCGGCCATAAGGCGCTCAACGGAATTCGATCCACTTTCGCAAACAGCACATGCAACCCGAACCAGACGGCGAGATTGCCGATCACCCCGACCACGGCAGCGGTAATGGCCGAAAGCGCTCCATCCGCCAACCTATTGCCGCGCAAACGCTCGATCAACGGCGCACCGGCGAAGATGAACACGAAGCTTGGCACAAAGGTCGCCCAGGCCGTCAGCAATGCCCCGGCCATGCCTGAGATCAACGGCATTACACTATCGGCATCACGAAACGCCGCCAGGAAACCGACGAAGGAGAGGACCAGAACTAGGGGTCCCGGTGTGGTTTCGGCCAGCGCCAGCCCATCGACCATCTCGCCGGGGCGCAGCCATTGATAATGTTCCACTGCCACCTGCGCCACATAGGCCAGCACCGCATAGGCCCCACCGAAGGTGACCAGCGCCATGCGGGCGAAAAACAGGAAAATCTCGGTGAGCCTCCCGCCGCCGTCAAACAGCGCCAGCACGGCCAGCGGCGCCAGCCAGAGGCCAATCCAACCCAGAAACGATAGGGCGATATGCCTCCAGTTTAGCGGTAGTTCTCCTATGGCAGGCTGTGGTTTCGAGACGGGCTGCCCAGAGGCGCGGATCAGCCCGGCCAGAGCCGCCAGCAGGACGACAACAGGAAAAGGCAAGGCCAGACAAAACAGTGCCAGAAAGGCGAAGGCGGCGACAAGCCAGTGAAAGCTAGATTTCAGCGCTCGCCCGCCGATGCGGAGCAGCGCTTGCAGGACAATTGCCAGCACCGCAGCCTTTAACCCGAAAAACAGGCCCGCAACCCAGGCAATATCGTGATAGACGGCATAGGCCGCCGAAAGCCCGATCATCACAGCAAGACCTGGCAGCACAAACAGCAGACCGGCAATCAGCCCGCCCCGAATACCGGCATTCAGCCAGCCGATATAGGTCGCCAGTTGCTGGGCCTCTGGCCCAGGCAACAGCATGCAATAATTCAACGCATGCATAAAACGCGCTTCGGAGAGCCATCGTTTTTCATCAACGACAATCCTATGCATCAAGGCGATCTGGGCAGCGGGGCCCCCGAATCCAAGAAGACCGATAGACCAGAATGCCGCGCAGAGCGCACGAAGCGGCACAACCGGAACATGGTCTTGCCTTTTTGCCATGTCAGAGCGTTCCGTCATGCGCGCGTCGTCCCATTCAGGCATATATTTTTTGAGCGGCATCCTTGACTCAGTCTGGAACCGTCCTTATCTCAGGCTCGCTAGCACTCGAACTGACTGAGTGCTAACAATATCCATGCGGGGCCGTTTCGGCCCGCGAATGTCATTTGATCGAGGGATTAGACAATGGCAAGCACCAATTTCCGCCCACTGCACGACCGCGTAGTTGTTAAGCGCGTTGAGTCTGAAGAAAAGACCAAGGGCGGCATTATCATTCCTGACACCGCCAAGGAAAAGCCAGCTGAAGGCGAAATCATCGCTGTTGGCCCAGGCACACGCGACGACAAGGGCGCTCTGGTTGCTCTGGACGTCAAGGTTGGCGACCGCGTTCTGTTCGGCAAGTGGTCTGGCACCGAAGTCAAGCTCGACGGCGTTGACCTGCTGATCATGAAGGAAGCCGACATCATGGGCGTTATCGGCTGATTTTAGCCGAATACCCCTTCTTCCTTTTAACCAATTCACCAATGGGTTAGATACCCGGGAGTTTGAAAATGGCTGCTAAAGAAATCAAGTTTGGCCGCACTGCGCGCGAAAAGATGCTGCACGGCGTTGATATCCTTGCTGACGCTGTCAAGGTAACACTCGGCCCTAAGGGTCGTAACGTTATCATCGACAAGTCGTTCGGTGCTCCACGCATCACCAAGGACGGCGTATCTGTTGCCAAGGAAATCGAACTGGAAGACAAGTTCGAAAACATGGGCGCACAGATGGTTCGCGAAGTTGCTTCGAAGACCAACGACATCGCAGGCGACGGCACCACCACTGCTACCGTTCTGGCCCAGGCTATCGTGCGCGAAGGCAACAAGGCTGTTGCTGCCGGCATGAACCCAATGGACCTGAAGCGCGGCATCGATCTGGCTGTTGCTGAAGTTGTGAAGGACCTTCAGGCTAAGGCCAAGAAGATCTCCACCTCTGAAGAAGTTGCTCAGGTTGGTACGATCTCTGCAAACGGCGACACGCAGGTCGGTAAAGACATTGCTGAAGCCATGCAGAAGGTTGGCAACGAAGGTGTTATCACCGTCGAAGAAGCCAAGACCGCTGAAACCGAACTTGAAGTCGTTGAAGGCATGCAGTTCGACCGCGGTTACCTGTCGCCTTACTTCGTCACCAACCCTGAAAAGATGGTTGCTGACCTGGAAGACGCCTACGTTCTGCTGCACGAAAAGAAGCTCTCCAACTTGCAGGCTATGCTGCCAGTTCTGGAAGCTGTTGTGCAGACCGGCAAGCCACTCGTCATCATCGCTGAAGACGTTGAAGGCGAAGCTCTTGCAACGCTGGTTGTCAACAAGCTGCGTGGCGGCCTGAAGATTGCTGCTGTCAAGGCTCCTGGCTTCGGCGATCGCCGCAAGGCCATGCTGGAAGACATTGCTATCCTCACCGGTGGTACTGTTATTTCCGAAGACCTCGGCATCAAGCTCGAAACTGTCACCCTCGACATGCTCGGCCGCGCCAAGAAGATTTCCATCACCAAGGAAAACACCACCATCGTTGATGGCGCTGGTCAGAAGTCCGACATCGAAGGCCGCGTTGCCCAGATCAAGGCTCAGATCGAAGAAACGTCTTCCGATTACGACCGCGAAAAGCTTCAGGAACGTCTGGCCAAGCTCGCTGGCGGCGTTGCCGTTATCCGCGTTGGCGGCTCGACCGAAATCGAAGTTAAGGAACGCAAGGACCGCATCGACGACGCTCTGAACGCAACACGCGCTGCTGTTCAGGAAGGCATCGTTCCCGGCGGCGGTACAGCTCTGCTGCGCTCCTCCACCAAGATCACCGTTAAGGGTGTAAACGACGACCAGGAAGCTGGCATCAACATCGTTCGCCGCGCTTTGCAGTCTCTGGTTCGCCAGATTGCAACAAACGCAGGCGACGAAGCTTCCATCATCGTTGGCAAGATCCTCGACAAGGACAACGACAACTACGGCTACAATGCCCAGACCGGCGAGTTTGGTGACATGATTGCCATGGGTATCGTTGACCCGGTTAAGGTTGTTCGCACGGCCCTGCAGAACGCGGCTTCAGTTGCTTCGCTGCTGATCACCACGGAAGCCATGATTGCTGAACTGCCGAAGAAGGATTCGGCTGGCGGCGGCATGCCTGACATGGGCGGCATGGGCGGCATGGGTGGTATGATGTAATAAGGCGAAAGCCTTATTACTCGACATCTTGATAGAGTTCAGACTCTCTGAAGGGCGGCTTTAAAGCCGCCCTTTTGCTGTTTAAAAGGACCCTGTGCCCCGCATTTGCGCCAAAAATTTCCAGTGATTGTTGCTCAGCCTGTCATTGGATGCGCAAGCAATCCAGATGCGATTTGAAGGCCTCGTCAACTGAAGCCAAGATTAGCTCTCCCGTCGTTTCGACTAGGGATACTGTCAACGTTATTGGATTTATTATTCCTCTTCGTCGTTCCCATAAAATAGAAAATCCGTTTCATTCAAAATAACGTTTAAATTTAACTTTTTTTTATCAATTTTCCTGAGTATATGAATTACATTCATTATTTATAACGCATCCCACGCTGAAGATCGCGGCAATGTTTTGAATGTGCGGCATGGCTGCACGGAAAAACGCGAGCTTCAGGAGAGAAGAATAAGCGTGAGAGCCGTGAAAGTTTGACGTGGCCGTTCGTTCTTGGTTGCAAAAACGCATCCTGCTTTTGCGGCATTACTCTCTAAAAGAAGTCCAGATCGAGATTTGGATCATGCCGGTTGAACAATACGTCTGATGGGGAATGTCTTGTTTAAAATTGCAGGATTGATGCAAACGGTAGACACCGAAGAAATTGCCGGTAACAACGGCATCGGCAGTTGGACCTTGCCTTACGGCCTTATCGAGCAATGGTCGGGCGACCTTAACAATGGCGTGGTCAAAATTGGCGCAAAAACCGCTACATTTCATGGATTGAGCAGCCAGGAATGTGGCCTTCTGACGATCACGCGCTGCTATGACTATAAGGATAGGATGTCTATTCTCGAAATATTCGAAAAGGCAGCCAGCACAGTGTCCTCTTTTTACTATTCCACCGTAATCGTCAAAAGCCTTTCGACCAAACAACCGGTCTTTTGCATGGGAAAGTCCTGTGCGCTCGGCAGCCATAATGGCTCGATTGCTGGCGTGTTCATTTTCCCGACTGTGTCCTGAAGCAGGGTTGTAATATCAAGGGTCATTGAAAATGGCAGTTGGTATTGCCTTTGCGAATATCTCAAGTGTCTGAGGTATTTGAGACATCTAATTCGTTTAATTCTAATATTCCTAATCGTTATCGACGCTTGTCGTGTCAGTGTGGCGCGGGCGAATGTAGGTCGCGTGTGGCCTGAATGCGCACCCTACCCGAACGGGTGGGGTTGGGTCTTGCAATCCTACTCTTCTGGCAGGCTGGTCGCGCCTGAGTTGTGAGCCTAAACTCTCTTTCATGAGTTTCAGTAGGGAGACGTTAGTGGTATGATGGCGGGCAGGCACCCATTCGATCCGGTGACCCAGGAAATCATCGAGGGCAAGTTGATTGCCACCGTCGATGAAATGGGCATCGTTATGGCCCGCACCAGCATGAGCCCGGTGATCTACGAAGTGCTGGATTTTGCCTGCGGTGTTTTGACAGCAAAGGGTGAGTTGATCGCCCAGATGAACGGCATCACCCTGTTTACCGGTACGTTCGGCCGTCAGGTCAAATCGCTGATCGACCGTTTCGGGGCGGATATGGCCGATGGCGATATTCTGCTGACCAACGATCCCTATGCCGGGGGAACGCATGCTTGCGATTTCGCGATCGTCAAGCCGATTTTCGTCGATGACGTGCTGCTCGCCTTTGCCATTAATGTCGCTCATTATCTCGATGTTGGCGGATCGGTTCCGGGCAGTCTTTCGCCGGCTGCAACCTCGGTTTATCAGGAAGGTCTGCGGTTGCCGGGCGTCAAAATCGTTCGCAACGACATGCTTTCCTCTGACATTCTGCACATCATCTCGGAAAATGTCCGCATGCCCGAGATCGCGCTTGGCGATTTGACGGCACAGATCGCCACAGTGCGGGTTGCGGCCCGGCGCATGAAAGAATTCACTGCCAAATACGGCGCTCCCACCTTGATCGCCGCATTCGACCATATCCTCAATGTCAGCGAACGGCAGAGCCGTCAGGCAATTGCCGCACTTCCCGACGGCATTTACCGGGCCAGCGACATTATCGATGGCGATGGCGTCACAGTCGATCCGATTGCCGTGCAAGTGGCGGTGACCATTGCTGGCGATCAAATCACCGCTGATTTCACCGGTTGTCCTCCCGCCGTGGCGGGACCGATCAATTGCTCACGAGGCGCGCTGGAATCGGCAGTCAGGACGATCCTGAAGGCGCTTGTGGCACCGCAGTCGCCATCAAACGAGGGCTGGTTCCGGCCTTTGACTGTGATCGCGCCATCAGGAACGGTGTTTACCGCCGAAAAACCCTCGCCGACCGGATGGTATTACGAGGGCTCGGTCCATGCTTCGGAACTGGTCTGGAAGGCGCTGGCGGCGCTGGTGCCGGAGCGGTTTTCCGCCGGTTCCTATTCCAGCCTTTGTGTCGCCTATATCTCAGGAAATGACCGTAGTGGCCGACCGTTCATTCACATCGAGCCGCAGCATGGCGGCTGGGGTGCGAGTATCAACAGGGACGGCGCCAATGCGCTGATTTCGCTGACGGATGGCGATACCTACAATTATTCCGTCGAAGTGATCGAAGCGCGTTTTCCTTTGCTGGTGCGGCGGTATGGCCTGAATATCGAAGGTGGCGTCGGGGCTGGGCGGATGCGCGGCGGTTTCGGGATCATCAGGGAATATGAGATCCTCGGCGACAAGGCGTCTGCCTATTGCAGCTTTGGCCGCACCCGCACCCTGCCATGGGGCATGGACGGCGGCCATGATGGTACGGCCAATAGCCTTCAGGTTCTGGCCGCATCGGGCGAAAACGCCTGCTATGGCCGCTCTGCCGATATTGCGCTGAGGACGGGCGATGTCGTGCGCATCGTCACCGGTGGCGGTGGTGGATGGGGCGATCCCGGCGATCGCGATCCGGCTTTGATTGAAACAGATTTGAAGAATGGTTTTGTCAGCGCGGAGGCAGCGACCAGCCTCTATGGTTACCGTGGGAGGATTGAAGAATGATCCGATTGGCAACAGATGTAGGTGGAACCTTTACCGATCTCGTCGGCTATGATGAGGGCAGCGGCGAGATTTTTACCGCGAAAAGCCTGACGACGTCAGATAACCAGTCCGGCGGCGTGCTCGATGCGATCGATGTCAGCGAGCGCAAGGATGGCTTGCGGGTCCGCGACATCACCTTCTTTGCCCATGGCGGCACCACGGTGATAAACGCGATTACCGAGCGCAAGGGGGCAAAGACCGCACTTATCACCACCTCCGGGTTCCGAGATGTGCTGGAAATCGGTCGTGGCAATCGGCCGGACCTTTACAATCTGCATTTCCATAGTCCCGAACCTTTCGTGCCTCGTCATCTTCGCTTCGAGGTGCGTGAGCGGGTCGATGCGTCCGGCAAGGTGCTCCTGCCAATCGAATTGAACGATTTGCGCGAAATCATCCGCGTTTGCACACTCGAAGATGTGGATGCGGTCGCCATCCTGTTTCTGCACAGCTATGCCAATCCCGAGCATGAGAAGGTCTGCGCCGATATTCTGGCCGATGCCCTGCCATTTGCCTCGATCTGCGCCAGTCACGAGGTTTCTCGGCAATGGCGGGAATATGAGCGCACCAATACGACCGTGCTGAATGCCTATGTTCAGCCGGCCATCCAGCAATATTTCGAAATGATGGAATTCGCGCTCGCCCGGCGCAATCTGACGTGTCCTTACTATGCCATGCAATCCAATGGTGGCATTTCCTCCTTCGATCAGGCTGTGCAACAGCCGCTGACGCTGGTGGAATCTGGTCCGGCGGGCGGGGTTGCCGGGGCGGCACGCATCGGGGTGGAGCTTGGCGAGAGCGAAATCCTGTCGCTGGATGTCGGCGGTACGACAGCAAAATGCTCGCTGATCCATGATGGGCGTCCGACGCTGAATACCGAATACCGGTTGGAACACACCCGCATCCAGCCTGGCTATCCCGTGCAGGTGCCGGTCGTTGATATCGTCGAAATCGGTTCAGGCGGTGGCTCTATCGCCTGGATCGATGCGCGCGGCAGCTTGCGCGTTGGCCCCGAAAGCGCCGGTTCGGCCCCTGGACCTGCCTGTTACGGGCGCGGCGGCACAAAGCCGACGCTAACAGATGCATTGCTGACGCTCGGCATTTTTGATCCCGCTACCTTTGCCGATGGCACGCTGCATCTGGACAAGGAGAAGGCGGCAAGCGCCATTGCAACCGTGGCCGGGCCAATGAATATGTCGATTGAGGATGCTGCGGGTGCGATCATGGACATTGCCCATGCCAGCATGATCAATGCCCTGAAACTGGTGACGGTTCAGCGCGGCCATGATCCACGTGATGCCAGTCTGGTGATCAGTGGCGGCGCCGGTCCGGCGCTGGCCAGCCATCTCGGGCGCGAATTGCGTGTGAAGGCGACGGTCGTGCCGCCGCATCCCGGGATTTTTTCCGCCTGGGGCATGCTGGCAGCCGAACCCCGTGCCGACTTCCGCGAAACCTGGTTTCACCTGTTGGCCGACCAGGCACTGGAGGAGGCCGCTACCCGGTTCACATTGCTGGAGCGGCAAGCCATCGCCTATTTTTCGGCGGGCGCTGAGGCGCAGGTGGCATTCAATCACCAGATTGAAGCGCGCTATAAAGGTCAGGAACATGGTGTTTTTGCGCGGTTCGAGGCGGGCGACACCATTGAAACTTTCAGCCAAAGGTTTCATGATGTTCATGAACGCGCCTATGCTTTCCGCCTGCCCGCAGCCGAGATTGAACTGACGACGCTGCATCTCGAAGCCGTTTTGAAAGGGCAGGTCATTTCCCTGCCAAA
Source organism: Gillisella vitis (assembly GCF_021559775.1). GTDB lineage: Bacteria > Pseudomonadota > Alphaproteobacteria > Rhizobiales > Rhizobiaceae > Allorhizobium > Allorhizobium ampelinum. Next base: position 855,558 of record NZ_CP056048.1, read on the forward strand.
ACTGAAAAGGCAAGACATGACGATTGACGCGGCCAGGGTCGGCGAAAGGAAGGTTTATTTCGGTGGATCCATGGGTTGGCAGACCTGTGCCGTTTACGAGCGGGCCCGGCTTCCTGTCGGTCAGCCTGTATTCGGCCCACTGCTGATCGAAGAGGCGACGGCGACGACACTTGTGCTTGAGGGCCAGTCAGCCAGCCTGACCGAAACTGGTATTCTTGTCATTCACGAAACGGACATGCAGGCCGCATAGGATGGCCATATCCATCAGCATAGACGCTGTGACGCGCAGTCATGGTCCGATCCGGGCGGTCGATGACCTGTCGCTGGAGATCAAGGCAGGGGAGTTCTTCACCCTGCTTGGGTCTTCCGGCAGCGGAAAGAGCTCGCTGTTGAAGCTGATTGGCGGATTTGACCAGCCGAATGCGGGACGGATTCTGTTTGATGGCAAGGATATGGCGGCGGTGCCTGCCAATCGCCGCCCGGTCAATACCGTGTTCCAGGGGCTGGGTCTGTTTCCGCATATGTCGGTGGCGCGTAATATTGGTTACGGATTGAAGCTGCGCGGTCTTTCCGGCACAGCACTCGATGCGAAGGTTGGGGAGGCACTGGATCTGGTGGAACTGTCCGGATTTGGCGAGCGTGATGTCAATTTGCTGTCCGGCGGCCAGCGGCAACGCGTGGCTCTGGCGCGTGCTCTGGTGATGGAGCCTGGAATATTGCTGCTGGACGAACCTTTGACGGGCCTGGATGAACGGCTTCGCCAGCAGATGCGCAATGAATTCGGTCGCCTCCACAAGCGTACCGGTGCCACCTTCATTCTTGTCACCCATAATCAGGATGAGGCGCTCAGCCTTTCCGACCGGATGGCCATCATGCATCAGGGCAGGATCGAACAGCTTGGCCGGCCCGACCAATTTTTTCATGCGCCCGCCAATGCCTTTGTCGCTCGGTTCATCGGCATGGATAATCTTCTGCGGCCTGAGCGGCTGGAAGGATCTGGAGCGGACACTGTGGCAATCATAGCTGGTCAGTCGGTGCCGGTCACGGTCCCGGATGGCAATGTTAGCGCCAACCTGGTGGTGATCCGCTCCGACCGGCTGGTCATCGAGCCCGAGGTCCGAACGACAGCTGGCGGGGCACCCCGTCAATTGGCGCTGCGTGTGGTTTCGACCACTTTTCGCGGATTGCATCGGGATGTCACTCTGGCGTTTGGAGACGGGCAGACCTTGACGGCGATCTGTGATGCAGATGCGCCGTCTTTGGCCGTCGGGCAGGATGTGGGCCTGTCGATAAAGCCGGGTGCCGCTCTTTTGACATCCGACAAGGGATTGCCGCATGCGGTGTAAAGCCGCCGTCTGTGGCATGAGACGTGCATAAAATGGGGTCTCATCAGTGAGAACAAGGGAACAACAATGACAACGACTTTGAAAAATGGATTTTCGGTCAACCGAAGCAACATGCAACGGCGCGACCTCTTGAAATTTGCCGGTGCCGGCGGATTGGCGCTGGCGGCCGGTCATCTGGGCCTTGGCCGTTCGGCCTTTGCCGCAGAGGCGAAGTCTGTGGCTTTCTGGGGCACGGCGACGCTTGATATCGGTGAGAAATGGGCGGAATTTGCCACCCAAAATGGTGTAAAGCCAGAATTTACCGACAATGGCAACGACCTTGGTCCTGTCATTGCCCGTCTGGCCGCCGGCAATGCCAATGATTTGTTCGACATTGGCGGTTTTCAGGGCGGTGCTGAAAAGGAATTGGCCCGTCAAGGCGCGATTATCCCTTGGGATGTCAGCAAGATCGCCAATTACGACAGCATCTGGCAATGGGCGCGCGACATTCCTTACCTCAAGCACGACGGCATGCAATACGGCATTCCGACCGTTGTGAATGCCGACTCGATCATCTATCGCTCCGATAAGCTTGGCAAGGTTGATAGTTATGGCGTGATCTTCGACCCGAAGATGAAGGGCAAGGTCGCCATGGAGGACGCCTGGATCAACAGCGCGGTCTTCGCTGCGATCTACCTCAAGGAAAGCGAAAACAAGCCGATCAAGGACCCGGGCAATCTGAGCGAATCCGAACTTGGTCTGGTGATGGAATTCCTGATCAAGCACAAGAAGGACGGACAGTTCCGCACTTTCTGGAATGGCTGGGAACAGGGTGTCCAGCTGGTTGCCAATGAAGAAGTTGACGCGATGACCGGCTGGGAGCCGATTGTCTATGAAGGCCGCAAGCGTGGACTGAAAGTCGATTATGCCGCCCCCGTCGAGGGCTATGAAGGCTGGGCCAACAATACGGTTCTGCTGAAGGGTGCTGGTGAACGCGGTGTGAGCGATGCCGCGCATCAATTCGTCAATGGCCTTTTGGGCGGTCTCTATGGCTGCGAGCTTGGCAAGGCGCGGGGCTATCTCGTCCCAACTGACAACAACGTCGTCTATGCCAAGGCACATCCCGACGAATACAATCCCGAAGAGGTTCAGGCACGGGCCGAACACGTTAAAGCCAAGTTCGCCGGCAAGGTCTTCTGGCAGAATACCCGGCCGGACAATTTCCAGCTCTATGAAGAGTGGTGGCAGAAACTCCGCAATGCTTAACAGTCTATCCAATAATCGCCGCAACAGACTGTAAGACCGCATCTGTGGTTTTGGGGCATAAATACTAGAGTCTGTCAGGTTCATATTAAACCAGACAGACTCTAGATTCGCTTGTTTTCGTTTGTCTTTTCGGGAAAACCGGTTTCCACTTTTCCCTGACAAATTCTAAAGCCAGCCTGTCGCCGTGTTTCGCCCGGCGACAGGTCCCTGATGATTTGAATGCGTCATGCGTTTTGTAAAACTCATAAAAAATGTCGCAGTGCTCTAAATTTGCAGCATAATCACCCATGGAGCGTGCATGAAATCGACCGGACGACTGCCTGTCCTGCTGATGGCGCCGCCGTTGCTGGCGCTGCTGGCGCTTGGGTTGGCGCCGTTGCTGGTGGTGCTGGTGTGGAGCTTCTGGTCCTGGGACCCATCGACCTATTGGATCAAGCCTGATCTCAGCCTGGCAGGCTACGCCGCCATTCTCCAGGCCGGACGCTGGACGGTGATTGTCTCCACGCTTGCCAAGGCCTTCCTGACGGCGGTGATCTGTCTGGTTTTCGCTTATCCCGCCGCCTATGCGGTGCATTTTCTGGCTGGCCGCAGGCTGTCGGTAGTGCTCCTGGCTCTGATGACGATTCCGTTCTTCACCTCCTATCTGATCCGCTCGTTTTCCTGGCGGCTGGTGCTGGGGCGGACCGGGGTGATCAACGGTTGGCTGCAACATTTCGGCTTGACCAACTCGCCCGTCGATTGGCTGCTGTTCAGTGATTTCGCTGTCATTGTCGGGCTGGTCGCTTCCTATCTGCCGTTTGCCACCTTTCCCTTGCTGCTCGCCATGCGCCGTGTGGATGCGACCGTGCTCGCCGCCGCGCAGGATCTCGGCGCCGGCTTCTGGCGCATACTCGTCACCATTCTCCTGCCGCTCACCCGGTCCGGTCTGTTTGCTGGCTTCCTGTTCGTGTTCGTCATGGTCGCTGGGTCTTCTACTGAAGTGCAAATGCTTGGCGGGGCAGGGGCCTCCATCGTGACCGTGATGATCAATGATGTGATGCGGGTGGCAAATTACCCACTGGCCTTTGCAATCTCCACCATCGTCCTGATCGTGGTGTTCGGCATGGTGCTAGTTGGAAACCGGCTGTTCGGCCTGGCGGCTCTGTTTGGGGATCGTTCGGCATGATGAGCGCGGAAGGTCGGGCAAACCAGATATTGATTTGGACCATGACGATTTTCGGCCTTGTCGCGATCTATGCGCCGCCACTTTATCTGCTGGGGGTTTCCTTCAATCCGTCGCTCCAGCCCGGCCTGCCAAACCTGTCGGATCTGACGGTGAAATGGTATGCCGCCCTTCCAGCGGAAACAGCGCTGATGGCTGCCCTTTGGCAATCAGCCAGCGTTGCCCTGTTGACGGCAACGGGCGCCACGCTGCTATCGCTTATGGCGGCACTTGCCTATTTCGAGCTGCGAAGAACCCGCGACATATGGTTTCTTGCCGTGATCCTGCCGATGTTCGTGCCGGGTGTCATCCAGGGGCTGGCGCTGTCCACGGTGTTCAGCCGCAGCGGCATCAAGGCCTCGATCTGGACACTGACAGCCGGACACCTGCTCTGGGCCATGCCCTTCGCGTTTATCGTCATTCTCACCGGTTTTTCCGCCGTGCGGCCCGTCTTCCTGATGGCGGCAGCGGATCTCGGCGCCAGCCGCTGGCGGCAGTTTCGTGACATTACCATGCCGCTGATCCGCCCAGGCCTGATTAGCGCCTTCATCTTCTCGTTTCTTTTGTCGCTGAACGAGTTTACCCGCGCCTTCTATCTGGCTGGGCGGCAGAATACGCTTCCGGTCGTGTTGTTCGGCAAGATGAATGGCGGCGCGTCTCCGACGATCTACGCGATGTCCGGCGCGATTTTCATCATCTCGGTGTTTTGCGTGGCTGTCATTGCCGCTTTTGCAGGCTCAAAAACCAAAGCCGGATAGTCGTCCTCAGGGCTTATATTGGTCGATCCAACGGGCCGCAGGCTCGATGCCGCCAAGCGGAAACAGATGCAGCTTGCTGATGTTGCTCTGCGGATTTTCGGCCTTGTAGGCGATCAACTGCCCAACCATGTCCGTCGGCTCATAAGGCATTAGCAGTTTACGCAGGTCGAGCGCGCGTTTTTGCAGCACTTTCAAAGACGGCCCGACCCCGCAGGATATTGCATATTTGATCAATGTCTGGAGCTTTGCAGGTCCGGCAATGCCGACATGGATCGGCAATCCGATCCCGAGGGCGTCGATTCGCTCGGCCCAGTCGATGATAACTTTGGCATCGAAGGCAAATTGGGTGACGATGGCCATCTGCGCATCCGTTCGGCTGGCGAAATCAACTTTCCAGCGCAGGGCCGCATCGATTTGCGTGGTGGAGCCATCGGCATCAATATCGCGGTTGCCTTCGGGGTGGCCGGCAATATGCAGATGCGTAAAACCGAGCCTGTCGAACAAGCCGGTTTCTATCAGCTCCATCGAACTGGAAAGCGTGCCGCGTGGCTTTGCGATGCCGCCGGCCAGCAGAAGGGCCTGGCGCACATCGGCTTCATCCCGGTATTGCTTCAACAGGTCTTCCAGTTGCGTGACATCGGCGATACTGCGAGCTGGAATATGCGGCATGACCGGAAAGCCTTGCCCATGAAGGCGCCTGGCGGTCGCGACCATGTCCTCGAAAGGTGTGCCATCGACATGGGCGATATAGATTCGGGTACCCGCTGGCAGCAGCGCCTGAAAACTGGCGATTTTCGCTGCCGTGCGCGGAGTGACCTCAATGGACCATGCGTCCAGAAGATTGCCCTGATCGGCAGGATATTCGCGATGATCCGTCAGAACCGCTTTGTCCATCATGGTCTTTCTCCGCAATGCTCCCGCCAGTGTTTAGCATCTCCATGGCGAAAATCCGCTCTAATTTGCGACAAGCTCAAGTCACTGATGCATTTGAGATATTCGTAATATCTTCATCCGGGAGGATATGAGCTCTTTTCGGCTGGAAAAATAATGGGATGTCATCAGGTTGAAGCATTTTTCCGGGAAAAGGCCGGAGCGACTTGCCTTCAAGGGCCAGATTTCTTAAACGACCCCTTCGAATTCATGGAAAGGCGTAGCCATCGTGCTTCAGACCCCGTTTTATCTCATCGACAAGAGCAAGCTCCTTTCCAATATGGAAAAGATCGCGCTTCTGCGCGAGACCTCCGGCGCCAAGGCGTTGCTTGCGTTGAAATGTTTTGCCACCTGGTCGGTGTTCGACCTGATGCGCGACTATATGGATGGCACCACCTCGTCCTCGCTTTACGAGGTCCGGCTCGGCCGCGAGAAATTCGGCGGCGAGACCCATGCCTATAGCGTTGCCTATGGCGACAATGAAATTGACGAGGTGATTTCCCACGCAGACAAGATCATCTTCAACTCGGTCGGTCAGCTGGAGCGCTATGGCGACAAGGCCTCCGGCATTACCCGCGGCTTGAGGCTGAACCCGCAGGTCAGCTCGTCCAGCTTTGACCTTGCCGATCCGGCCCGGCCGTTTTCGCGGCTTGGGGAATGGGATGCGGCCAAGGTGGAAAAGGTCATGGACCGCATTAGCGGCTTCATGATCCATAACAATTGCGAAAACAAGGATTTCGCGCTGTTTGACAGCATGCTCTCGGACATCGAGGCGAAATTCGGATCGCTTCTGCATCGCGCCGAATGGGTTAGCCTTGGCGGCGGCATTCACTTTACCGGCGAGGATTATCCGCTGGCGCAGTTTGCCGAGCGGCTAAAGCGGTTTTCAGGCGAGTATGGCGTTCAGGTCTATCTGGAGCCGGGCGAGGCCTCGATCACCAAATCAACGACGCTGGAAGTCTCGGTTCTGGATACGCTGTATAATGGCAAGAACCTCGCCATTGTCGATAGTTCCATCGAGGCGCATATGCTCGATCTGCTGATCTACCGCGAAACCGCCAAACTGGAGCCGAATGCAGGTGACCACAGCTATATGATTTGCGGCAAATCGTGCCTGGCAGGCGATGTATTTGGCGAGTTTCGTTTCCCTGAAGCCTTGAAGGTCGGCGACCGGATTTCCATCCAGGATGCCGCAGGCTATACGATGGTCAAGAAGAACTGGTTTAACGGCGTGAAAATGCCGTCCATCGCCATCCGTGAACTGGATGGCAGCATCAGGACTGTCCGCGAGTTTTCCTATGCGGACTTTGAACAAAGCCTCTCCTGAGGCTTCTGACGATTGGACAAAAGGAGTTAGTCCGCATCATGAAGAAGAACGTGCTCATTATCGGCGCTGGCGGCGTCGCCCAGGTCGTTGCGCATAAATGCGCCCAGAATAACGACGTGCTGGGCGATATCCATATCGCCTCGCGCACCAAGGGCAAATGCGACGCCATCATCGCCTCCGTGCATGAAAAGAACGCCATGAAGCAGCCGGGCGTGCTGGAAGGCCATGCGCTGGACGCCCTGGATATCGACGCCACCAAGGCGCTGATCGAAAAGACCGGCTCGCAGATCGTCATCAATGTCGGCACCGCTTTCCTCAACATGTCGGTGCTGCGCGCCTGCATGGATACCGGCGTTGCCTATATCGACACCGCGATCCACGAAGAGCCGAACAAGATCTGTGAAACGCCGCCATGGTATGGAAACTACGAATGGAAGCGGGCCGCAGAATGTGAAGAGAAGGGCATTACCGCCATTCTCGGCGCTGGGTTCGATCCCGGCGTGGTCAATGCCTATGCCCGACTTGCCAAGGACGAATATCTCGACAAGGTCACGGATGTCGATATCGTCGATATCAATGCCGGCAGCCATGGCAAGTATTTCGCCACCAATTTCGACCCGGAAATCAATTTCCGCGAGTTCACCGGTGTCGTCTATTCCTGGCAGAAGGGCGAATGGCAGGTCAACAAGATGTTCGAGATCGGCAAGGATTACGACCTGCCGGTGGTTGGCACGCGCCGCGCCTATCTCTGCGGTCATGACGAAGTGCATTCGCTGGCCAAGAACATGGACGGTGCCGATGTGCGCTTCTGGATGGGCTTCGGCGACCACTATATCAACGTGTTTACCGTGCTGAAGAGCATTGGTCTGCTGTCCGAACAGCCGGTCAAGCTGGCCGATGGCTCGGACGTCGTGCCGCTGAAAGTGGTCAAGGCCTGCCTGCCTGACCCGTCATCGCTGGCGCCCGACTATGAAGGCAAGACCTGCATTGGTGACTATGTGAAGGGTCTGAAGGACGGCAAGGAAAAGACCGTCTTCATCTACAATGTCGCTGACCACAAGGAAGCCTATAACGAAGTCGGCTCCCAGGGCATTTCCTACACGGCTGGCGTTCCGCCCGTCGCGGCTGCCATGCTGGTTGCAACCGGCGAATGGGACGTGAAGAAAATGGCCAATGTCGAAGAATTGCCGCCACGGCCTTTCCTCAACATTCTCAACCATATCGGCCTGCCGACCCGCATCAAGGATGAAGACGGCGACCGCGCGTTGGATTTTTCGTAAGTTTTTTGAAACGGCATTGCATTGCTACGTCTCCACCCTCGGACTTTTCCGAGGGTGGAGAAACCCCAACGTGTTAAGCGACAATCTTCAAGAGCAGGCTTCCCGCAGCCAGATAGTCGCCTTCGCTTGCGACGAGACTGACGGTTCCGGCTGTTGTCGCCATGATCTGCGTTTCCATCTTCATCGCCTCCATGACGGCGAGAAGATCACCTGCCGTAACCCGATCTCCATCCTTCACCTTGAATGATTGTACCGTGCCGGACACCGGGGCGGTGATGGCGCCTTTTTCCGGCGTATTTCCCGCATCGCTTGTTACAGCCTGTCCGGCATTGACTGAGAGACTGCCAAGCCCGGCGAGAAGCTGGGCCGGAATGCCGAGGGCATGGCGCTTGCCATCGATTTCCACATGAGTGCGGATCAGCGACGTGTCGGTCACCGGCTCCGGCCGCATGGCCGCCTCGGGCATGGCGGCGAAGTCGGTCTCGATCCAACGGGTATGGACCTTGAAGCCGTCGGTGCCGATGAAATCGGCGGTTTCCATCGCGGCACGGTGGAAGGGCAACACGGTCGCCACGCCTTCGATCTGAAATTCCTTCAGGGCGCGTCTTGCCCTCCGTAAAGCTTGCTCGCGAGTGGCACCGGTGACGATCAGCTTGGCCATCAGCGAATCGTAGACGCCAGGAATGGTGGAGCCGGTATCGACGCCGCTATCGAGCCGCACGCCGGGGCCGGACGGGGCCGTAAACCGGGTGATCGTGCCAGGTGTTGGCAGAAAGCCACGGCCCGGATCTTCGGCATTGATGCGAAACTCAATCGAATGACCGCGAGGCACGGGTGTTTGCGTGATCGCCAAAGGCAGGCCTTCTGCAATGCGGAACTGTTCGATGACGAGATCGATGCCAGTGGTTTCTTCCGTTACGGGATGCTCGACCTGTAGCCGGGTATTCACCTCGAGGAAGGAAATCGTACCGTCAACGCCCAGCAGAAATTCCACCGTTCCAGCACCGCTATAGCCCGCTGCTGCGCAGATCGCTTTTGCGGCATCATGGATGGATTGGCGTTGAGCATCGGTGAGGAAGGGGGCGGGGGCCTCTTCCACCAGTTTCTGGTTTCGCCGCTGCAAAGAGCAATCGCGCGTGCCGAGCACCAGCACGGTGCCGTGCTTATCGGCAATCACCTGCGCTTCGATATGGCGGGGCCGGTCGAGGAAGCGTTCCAGAAAGCATTCGCCACGGCCAAAAGCCACGGTCGCCTCGCGCACAGCCGATGCGTAAAGCTCCGGAATTTCTTCCATTTTCCAGGCGACTTTCAAGCCACGCCCACCGCCGCCATGGGCCGCCTTGATGGCAACAGGCAGGCCGTGGCGCTCAGCAAAGGCAATCACTTCCTCGGCGGTGTCCACCGGCCCATCGCTGCCCGCCACCAGTGGCGCGCCGACGCTGGTGGCAATCCGGCGTGCCTCGACCTTGTCGCCCAGCGCCTCGATAACCTGCGGATCAGGGCCGATCCAGGTCAGACCGGCATCGATGACCGCACGGGCAAATTCGGCGCGCTCCGACAGGAAGCCGTAGCCGGGATGGACGGCGTCCGCGCCGGACCGTTTGGCAATATCAATCAGTTTGGCGATATCGAGATAGGTCTCTGACGGTTTGGCACCGGACAGCCCATAGGCCTCATCGGCAAGCTGCACGAACAGCGCGTCGATATCCGGATCGGCATAGACTGCGACGGATTGCAGGCCGTAATCGCGACAGGCGCGGATGATGCGAACGGCGATTTCGCCTCGGTTGGCGATCAGCACTTTCTTCATCGGTGTCTCCTCTTTTATCGTTATGCGTTCGCGGCAGGGCCAAGGACAGGGGCGGGGGCAGGGGCGATGTCTGCGAAAGGGGTAATGGGCCGGAAGCGGATGCGGGCGTTGATCGGGATCTGTCCCGCAAGATCCAGATGATATTCGGCAACCGTGCCGATGACAGGATAGCCACCGGTCAACGGATGGTCGGCCAGAAACAGCACCGGCTGACCGCTATGCGGCACCTGAATGGCCCCGGTGGCGGTGCCTTCGCTTGGCAGTTCGGCGCTATCGATCCGTTCCAGCGGCACGTCGCCCGCAAGCCGGATGCCGACGCGGCTGGATTGCGGTGTCACCTGCCAAAGCTGGTCCGTCAGCGTCGCCAGACCTTTTTCGGTGAACCAATCGGTGCGCGGTCCAAGTACGATGTCCAGCGTGACGATATCGCCTGCACTCGGCAGGTTCTGCGGTGGAGATTCATGCAGTGAAACGGCGGTGAGACCCTCGCTGTTGCCCTTCAGCGTCAGAACCGTGTCTGCCGTCACCGGCTCAGGTCCAACGACGGCCAGCGTATCGGTGGCATAGCTGCCCAGCACCGGCTGGACCGCAAAGCCACCCCGCACGGCAAGATAGCTGCGCATTCCCTGCGGCGGCTGGCCAAGGCTGACGGTATCGCCGGGTTCCAGCGCAATTGGCTGATAGGTTTCAGCCTGAGTGACTCGGCCTGAGGCATCCCGAATAGTGACCGGGCAGGGCGCACCGGTCAGCGTGATGACGGCCCGGCTATCACTTTCAAAGGAAAATCCACCGAGCGTAATTTCCAGACAAGGGAAATCAGATGGATTGCCCACCACCCGATTGGCTGCCTTCAAGGCCCCCTGGTCCAGAGCGCCGGAGGCGGACACGCCCTGGCCGGTCTGGCCGAGACGGCCAAGGTCCTGGAACACCGCAGGCATGGGGGCGGCAAGCACGGTTAAATGCCCTGCGCCATCCGTCTCATGAACGCTGCCAGACAGACTCACAGAGGCTTCTGCGCTTGCAGGAATAACAACAGAATGGACCGCTTTCGCCATATCGGTGAAGCGCACCTGATAGCCGGGCTGAAACAGCGCTGGCGGATCGCGGCTGAGATCCCACATTTTCTCCGGTGTCACGCCGATGATTTGCCAACCGCCGGGGCTTGCCTGGGGATAGACGCCGCTGAAGGCACCTGCCAGTGCCACGGCACCAGCGGGAATGCGGGTGCGCGGGCTTTTACGGCGCGGCACGTGCAAGGCAGGGTCGCCACCGACGAGATAGCCGAAGCCCGGCGCAAAGCCACAAAAAGCAACCGTAAACGTGCTTTCCGTATGGCGGCGGATAACCTCTTCCACGGCAAGTCCGGTCAAGTCTGCCACGTCGGCCAGATCTTCGCCGTCATAGTCTACGGGTATTTCGACCAGATGATCGGATGGGGCCAGTTTGGCGGACAGGTCGCGGGTGCTGACCTCAGCCGCCAGGGCTTGCGCATTGATGGTCTGCGGACGAAACCGGATCATCAAGGTCCGGGCGGCGGGTACCATTTCATCGATGCCGGGGATGGGGCTTGCCTGAAGCGAGGCGAACAGGGCCAGCGTCTCATCGAGATTGGCAAGCTCGACCAGCATCGTCGTCAGGCTGACGGGGAGAAAGCGCATCGGAACCTCAGGCGTGATAGGCGGAATCGGGAATATCGGTGATGAACATATGGCCGGGCGCATGGGTGATGGCAAAGGGTACGCCCGATGCCATTACGGCTGCCTGCGGGGTGACGCCACAGGCCCAGAACACCGGCACTTCGCCCGGCTCGATGCGGACGGGATCGCCGAATTGCGGCTTGGCCAGATCCACAATACCGATCTGTTCCGGCGCGCCGACATGAACCGGTGCGCCATGCACAGCCGGGAACCGCCCGGAAATCGTCGCAGCATCGGCCACCCGCGAGGCAGGAATTGGCCGCATCGACACCACCATATTGCCATGTAAACGGCCTGCCGGGCGGCAGGGTTGATTGGTCAGATACATCGGCACATTGCTGTTATCTGTCATGTGGCGGATCTCGATGCCGGCCTCCACCATCGGCGTCTCAAAGGTGAAGCTGCATCCGATCAGGAAGCTGACGAGATCGGGATGCTCGGCCCAAGCGGCGGTAGCGTCGGGTGTTTCCTCGGCCAGCTTGCCATCGCGCCAGATCCGGTAGAGCGGCAGATCGGTGCGCAGATCCGCACCCTTGGCGAGTTCCGTCAGATGCGAGCCCGGATCGGAGACGTCAAGGACCGGGCAGGCCTTGGGATTGCGTTGCGCATAGAGCAGGAAGTCAAAGGCCCAGTCGCGTGGCAGCACGATCATATTGGCCTGGGTAAAGCCGGGGGCGACGCCAGATGTAGGTTCCACGTCTCCATTGCGATACCGGGTGCGTGCAGCACGCGCCGGTTCGACATCCCAATGCGCCAGATGCTTCAAGGCAATCATCGTCTCTCTCCCTAGAGCATGTCGCGCAAAAGTGTGCAGCGGTTTTGCGGTGACGACATGCGTAAAAACAAAAACTTAAAGCGTGTTGCTTGAGGCTGATAAGCCGCAACACGCTTTAAGCAGTTACAAACGGCTGGACGGCAATGCCCTCAGCCTCAAATCGCCTGCGGATTTCCTGGGCAATGGCGACCGCGCCGGGGCTGTCGCCATGCACGCAGATTGATTGCGCTTCCACCTTGATCACGCTGCCATCGATGGCTTCCAACGTGCCTTGGCGGGCAAGCTGCACCATGCGGCTGGCGATCTTTTCCGCGTCATGCAGAACAGCACCCGCTTCCCGGCGCGAGACGAGCTGGCCTTGCGGCGTATAGGCGCGGTCGGCAAAGGCTTCCGCCACGGTATTCAAGCCGGACGTGCGGGCGAGATCAAGGATGGGTGCGCCTGCGAGACCCATCAGCACCAGCGAGGCATCGATGGCTTTGACGGCATCGATCACCGCTTGGCCCTGACGGGCATCATTGGCAATCCGGTTATAGAGCGCCCCATGCGGCTTGACGTAGGTGACGCGGGTGTTGGCCGCCGCCGCCATGCCTTTCAGGGCGCCGATCTGGTAGATCACGTCGGCGATCAGCTCTTCACTGGTCACGTCCATGTCGCGCCGGCCAAAGCCGACGCGATCGGGATAGGAGACATGGGCGCCAATCGATACACCGTTTTCAGCGGCGGCCTTGACGGTTTTCCAGATGCCGGACGGGTCGCCCGCATGAAAACCGCAGGCAATATTGGCGCTGGAGACCACGGCCAGCATGGCCGCATCGTCGCCCATGCTCCATGCGCCGTAGCTTTCCCCAAGGTCGCTGTTGAGATCGATGGCAGCCATGTGCTTTCCTTCCTTTTTTAACGGTCCGCGTTTACAGGCCAAGCAGGGCGAAGATTGGCCCGACTGATTTATAGGCCATGTACCATGTCAGCGCGCAGGTGAGGACGCCGAGGATCAAAAGCCAGCGCGGATAGCGATAGCCGCCCATCAGGTCGGAGCGCGCCCAAGCCGCATAGATGAAGATCGACAGGCCGATGGGCAGGACGAGACCGTTCAGGCCGCCAACGAAGACCAGCATGGCCGCGGGCGGGGTGGTGATCAGCATGTAACTCACCAGTGAGAAGGCGATGAAGCCGACGGTGGCAAAATTGCGCTGACGCTCTGTCATGTCTTTCTTGAAGGCGGTGAGGAAGGAGACAGATGTATAGGCCGCACCGATAATGCTGGTCATGGCCGATGCCAGCAGCACCGCGCCGAACAGACGAAAGCCGATATTCCCCGCTGCCGCATGGAAGGCCTGGCCCGCCGGATTGGCAGCCTTGCCGGAAAGGTCGATGACCGTGCCGCTGGCGACAACGCCGAGAATGGCGAGAAACAGGATGTAGCGCAGCACGCCGGTAATGGCGATGCCGCTGAACGCCGCGCGGTTGACGGCACCGATATTCTCAACGCCGCCCATGCCTTTGTCGAGCAGGCGGTGGGCACCAGCATAGGTAATATAGCCGCCGACGGTGCCGCCGACGATGGTGGTGATGGTGGCGAAATCAATCGTGTCGGGCAGAATGGTCTGGCGCAGCGCTTCTGCAACCGGCGGGCCAGAGACGATTGCTGCATAGAGAATGAGGGCGAGCTTGACGAAGGCGGCGACAAAGACCACCCGGTCCATGGCGACACCTGCCCGGCGTGACAGGAAAATACCGATGGCCGCAAGCGCGCCGATGGCACCGCCGATCTTCGGATCGAGATCGATCATGGCGTTGAAGCCCAGACCCGCGCCGCCGATATTGCCGATATTGAAGAACAGGCCGCCAATGATGACCAGTACGGCCAGCACGTAACCTGAGCCGGGAATGGCGCTGTTGGCAATGGCCGGGGCGCGCATGCGGGTCACTGTGACGAGCCGCCAGATGTTAGCCTGGACGATGAAATCGATAATAATGGAAATGAAGATGCCGAAGGCAAAAGCTGCACCGAGCTTGACGGTGAAAGTGGCTGTCTGAGTAATGAAACCTGGGCCGACAGCCGACATCGACATCAGGAACATGGCCGATAGCAAGGCGTAACGCTTTGCCTTGGCCGATTTTGGCGTTCCCAGATCGCCGTTTGCTTCTAAATTCGTGTCTGCGGTGGCGAGCTTATTTTGCCCCATGGATTTGCTCCGTTTTATCGTCATCCGCCCCTCTGCGGATGATCCATGCAGGCAGTCTGCCACGTTTCACAATTCCGTCAATATTGTTGAACAATTTTATTTTATCGTTCCATCATTCTGTTTATTTCATGAGCGAAATGCCTGCGATATCGGCAGGTCATGCCAATGGTGTGGGCAAGTCTGCCCCGTTTTCCGCGCTGCCTTGCTCTGCCGGAGGGCATCGGCAATAGTCCCGGCGAAAGATGGCAGCCGTTGAACATGTTCGCGGTTGGGCAAGAGGGACCCATGGCAGACGAGGATGAAAGCCTTTCGCTGGCGGAGCGGCTGGTGACAAAAATCCGCGATCAACTGATCGCCGGGGAGTTGAAACCGGGTCAGCGGCTGTCGGAGGCAGCTCTCAGCACCCGGCTCGACGTGTCGCGCAATTCGCTGCGTGAAGCCTTCCGGCTGCTGACCAAGGACGGCTTGCTGCGCCACGAGGCCAATCGCGGTGTGTTTGTCGCCACCCCCAGCATGGCTTCGATCATCGATATCTACAGGGTGCGTCGACTGGTGGAATGCAAGGCGCTGGAACAGGCGTTTTCCGGTCATCCCGCCGTCCGGCGGATGCGGTTGGCGGTGGAAACCGCGCGGGCCTGTCGCAATAGCCGCGACTGGCTGGGAGTCGGCAGCGCCAATATGCAGTTTCATGCCGCCATCGTTGATCTCGCCGACAGTAGCCGCCTCAGCGACTTCTATACGCGAATCGCTGCGGAACTACGATTGAGCTTCGGGCTGCTGGACGATCCAGAACTGTTGCATGCGCCTTTCGTGGAACTAAATGGCGAAATCCTTGGCCTTCTGGAAGCCGACAAGGCGAAAGAGGCGGCTAGCGCTCTCGATTCTTATCTGGTCCGCTCGGAGCGCACGGTGCTCGCAGCGTTTGCCCGCGCCACGGCAGAGGCTGGCTGATCAAAATTCCAGCGCCCGGTTATCGACCACTTCCTTCATCACGAAAAAGGTTCGGGTTTGCCGCACGCCGGGCAGGGCGATCAACTGACTGCCGTGAATGCGGTTGAAATCGGCCATATCGCCGACCCGGATTTTCAGAAAATAGTCGAAATCGCCGGCCACCAGATGGCAATCGAGCACGAAATTCAGCTTGGCGACCGCCGCTTCAAACTCGGCAAAACTGTCCGGTGTTGACCGGTCCAGCACCACCCCGACCATGACCAGAGCCGCCCGGTTGACCTTGGCGGGTGCCACCATGGCCCGCACACCGGTGATATAGCCCTGCGCAAACAGTTTCTGGGTACGCCTATGGCAAGTCGCCGGGCTGATCGAGACCTGTTCGGCCAGTTCGGCATTGGTCAGGCGCCCGTTTTTCTGCAACAGGCGGATCATTTTCAGATCGATGCGATCCAGCGATTCAGTCATGAAAGAATCTTTCATTTGTAGGAATTAAATAGCAGAAAATACATCATATATTTCAGAAATATTGAAATAGAACACACTTTCTATCGCAACTTAGAAAGCACCTTTCACATCCAAGAGTCTAGCATCCGCGCATTATCAACATCCATTTTCAAAGAGGATTCCATGCTCGACGCTTTTGACCGTTACCCCCTGACCTTCGGCCCAACACCAATCGAAAAACTGGAGCGGCTGACCGATCATCTCGGTGGCAAGGTACAGCTTTACGCCAAGCGGGAGGATTGCAATTCGGGTCTGGCCTTTGGCGGCAACAAGCTGCGCAAGCTGGAATATATCATCCCGGATGCCATTGCCTCCGGTGCCGATACGCTGGTGTCGATTGGCGGTGTCCAGTCCAATCATACCCGTATGGTGGCGGCTGTCGCCGCCAAGATCGGCTTCAAATGCCGTCTCGTACAGGAAGCCTGGGTGCCGCATGAAGACGCGGTTTACGACCGGGTCGGCAATATCATGCTGTCACGCATCATGGGTGCGGATGTTCGGCTGGTCGACGACGGGTTCGATATCGGCATCCGCCGCAGCTGGGAAGAGGCAATTGAAGAGGTGAAGGCGGCGGGCGGCAAGCCCTATGCTATCCCGGCTGGCGCTTCCGTGCATAAATATGGTGGGCTGGGCTATGTCGGTTTTGCCGAGGAAGTGCGGGCGCAGGAAGCGGCTTTGGGATTTGCATTCGATTATATCGTCGTCTGCACCGTCACCGGCTCCAGCCATGCCGGCATGGCGGTTGGCTTTGCCAAGGATGGCCGCGCCGACCATGTTATCGGCATCGATGCCTCCTTCACCCCGGATCAAACCCGCGCCCAGGTGCTGGAGATTGCCCAGCGCACAGCGGATCTGGTCAAGCTTGGCCGTGAGATGCGCCCGGAGGATATCGTCCTGGTCGAGGATTATGCCTATCCGGTTTACGGCGTCCCTTCGGAAGAAACCAAGGATGCCATTCGTCTTGTCGGCCGTCTCGAAGGAATGATCACCGATCCCGTCTATGAGGGGAAATCCATGCAGGGCATGATTGATCTGGTGAAGAAGGGATATTTCCCGGAAGGCTCGAAAGTGCTCTACGCCCATTTGGGCGGCGCACCGGCCCTGAACGGCTATGGGTATGCATTCCGCAACGGCTGAGAAATATCAGGAAGACGACCGGCCCGAAACGGGCCGGTCCGTAAACATGTTAGCCGCGAACGCCAGCCTTCTTGGGGGCAAATGTCGCGCGGGTCGTGGTGGTCGCTGTGGTCGCAGCGGGCATCCGATCCACCGGGCGGCGGTTGCTGTTGGCAGAGACGGTGCGCATGCCGACCGGGCGGATGATGGTCTTGGCAGCGGCGGGACGGGCGACCGGAGTAGGGGCCGGTGCGGGCGCAGCCTTGGCCTTCTGGGCCAGCGTGACCCAGCGCATGATGGCTTCAAAAGCATGGCGGCCTTCGCGGCGCGCGGTGGCGAGGCCCTCTTCACTGAGCAGACAGGTGGCACCGATTTCTTTCCAGTTCGGACGTCCGCCATGCAAAGGCGGGGTGGCCTGACGAACGATCAGGCCGAGCATATAGCTGCGCAAATTTTGATAATCGGATTTGGCAAGTGCTGGCGCAAGCCGCACTTCGCAAAAGGTTTCGATTTTCCGATGAAATACCGGAGCGGAAGGGGTCAATCTTGGCATAATACTCGCAACTCATGAATGGCCCGGCGGTGAGATGCCGGGGTGGCGCTGCTACAGCATAATCGGCCCAACCGCAACCGGTCAGGTTGAAAATTATGCAGTATATTGAATATGTTACAGCGTGACGCAGATGTCGTCGCCGACGCATCGCGCTGTAAGACATGGATGTTAAAAAAGTCTTGCATCAGCCTAAGGGAGAGACCGCGAAGCAGCGGTCAATCACCTGCGAACCGATAGGGGAGCGCCGCTTTACGACTGTCCGGGTGTCTTAGTCAACCCAGTGCTTGGCTCGCCAATCCATAAGTGATGGCATGGGGCTCAGATGGGATCTCATCATCGGCTCCCGGTTCCCCTTTTGGCCCGACCGGCCAGGCTGCTCGAAGCGACATTGTGGTGACGGTATCGAACAGGGAAAGCCCAGATTCCAACAGAAATTCCGCAAAGGCACCGGAGCTATGCCGCGTATCCAGCCGCAGGAACCGCCCCTGATGGCGTGCGACATGAGGTCGCGTCACGGCGATGGCATCTTCATCGCTTGCGGCGACCACCGGGCCAATGACATGACCACGCCCGAAGGGCCGCGACAGCGCATAAGCGACGATTTTATCGGCGCGCAGCAGTGCCACACCTTCGGACAGGGGCAGGAGGTTGCCAAGCCATCGCTGGCGATTTGCACCGAAGGCAAGTTCATCCAGTGAGACGAGATCCGGAAAATCCTCAGGTATTATCGCGCGCAGCTGTGCGCCATCGGCGAGTTTTGCGGTTTGCGGCGAGAGCTTGGCCTCGGATAGCCTTGCCTCGCCCTGGCACTGAAAGACCGGGGCTTCGACGGCAAAGCCGATGCTGCGATAGAGGCGTCTTGCCGCACGGGTAGAGTTCAGCCCCAGCCGTGCGAAGGAGATGTTGCCGAGGATATGCTCCATCAGCCAGCGGCCTGTTCCCTGCGTTTGCAGGCGTGGCGAGGTAATCACCATGCCGATGGTGGCGAAATTTTCGTCCATGGGAAACCACATGGCCGAGCCCAGCACCCGATCAATCGGGTCAATGGCCGCGACGCCTTGGCCATTGGCCAGCAGAAAAGCCCAATCCTCCGTCCGGTGCGGCCAGCCGACGGCGACGGAAAGCCCATGCAGGTGCTCGATGCCGACATCATGAATGTCGGTCAACGTCAGTTCAAAGGATTCCACCTGGATCGACGTTTTCACCGTCACATTGTCTTCCTTGCATTGGGTCGGTTTGCAGCCGACGCCTATCTAAAGCTTCATAAGGCGATAGATTCTACTGAAATCGCAGGAATTTCCAGCAGGTTTTATCGAAAACTCGGCTAAGAGCGACACTTAGCCTGATGAAAGCGCGTTACTTCTACTTCCAACGCTCGTTTTTTTGTCGCACAGGCCTCGTCAATGGCGCCGGATGCGACCGTCCAGTTCTAGGATAATCATGGCCTTTCTTTTCAACTCAGATCCGGTGCGTGGCGCGGTCTTCGCGCAGGCCTTCGCGCGCGACATGCCCGATGTGGATTTTCATGTCGCGCCATCGCCGGTCGATCCCAAACATGTCCGCTACTTGATGACCTGGGCAATGCCGCAGGAGATCGAGCGTTATACCAATCTCGAAGTGCTGTTTTGCATCGGCGCCGGTGTTGATCAGTTCGATCCCGGCCGGCTGCCCGATACCGTCAAGCTGGTGCGGATGGTGGAGGATGGAATCGTTCGGATGATGCAGGAATATATCACCCTTGCCGTGCTTTCCGTTCATCGCAAGCTGCCAGCCTATCTTCGCCAGCAGCAGCAAGGTGAATGGCAGTCTTTGCCGATATCTCAGGCACTTGGGCAACGGGTGACGGTGCTGGGCCTTGGCCTGCTGGGGCAGGCGGCGCTGGAGCGGTTGAAACCGTTCGGCTTTCAGCTGTCAGGCTGGAGCCGTTCGCCGCGTGAAATCGATGATGTCACCTGTCATGCCGGAATAGAAGTGCTGCCGGATCTGCTGGAGCAGACCGATATTCTCGTCTGTCTTTTGCCCCTGACAGCAGAGACCCGGCATTTCCTCAATGCCGAACTGTTTGCCCGCCTGCCGCGCGGAGCATCGCTCGTTCACGCCGGGCGTGGTGCGCAACTGGATCAGGCGGCGTTGCTGGCTGCGCTCGAGAGCGGCCAGCTCGCCAGCGCTTTTCTCGACGTCACCGATCCCGAACCGCTGCCATCGGACCATCCTTTATGGCGGCAGGCGAATGTGATCATCACGCCCCATATTGCCAGCGTCACCCAGCCGGAGACTGCCGCCATAGCGGTGATCGACAATATCCGTCGTCATCGCGCTGGTGAAGAGATGATTGGCCTTGTTGATCGTGAGCGCGGATATTAAAGATTTTCCAATTCCAACGGTGCCAGCGGCGGCATCACTACCTATGTTTCAACGGCAGGACGGACCTTTCGTCTCACTCAATTGAGGACTTCCTATGCATAATCTCAAAGACAAGACCTTGCTGCGCCAGCAGGGCCTGATTGGCGGCGAATGGGTCGGTGCGGCCTCCAACAAGGTGATCGACGTTATCGACCCGGCCACGCAAACGGTGATCGGCACGGTGCCGGATATGGGCACCGATGACACGAGCGCTGCCATCAAGGCTGCCGAAAAGGCCTTCAAGCTCTGGAAGAAAAAGACCCATGCCGAGCGCGCCGGGCTGCTGGAAGCCTGGTACGGCCTGATGATCGAGCATGTCGAGGATCTGGCGCTGATTCTGACAATGGAACAGGGCAAGCCGCTGGATGAGGCGCGCGGCGAAATCCGCTACGGTGCCTCCTTTGTCAAATGGTTTGCGGAAGAGGCCCGCCGCATCGGTGGCCATACCATTCCCTCGCCAACCACCGACCGCCGCATCGTTGTGCTGAAGGAGCCGGTTGGTGTCTGCGGCATCATCACGCCCTGGAATTTCCCCAATGCGATGATTACCCGCAAAGTGGCCCCAGCCTTGGCGGCGGGCTGCACCGTGGTCATCAAGCCCTCGGATTTCACGCCCTATTCGGCGCTAGCGCTGGGTGTGCTGGCTGAGCGCGCCGGTATTCCGGCGGGTGTCATCAATATCGTCACCGGCATGCCGACCGAGATTGGCAATGAAATCATGGCCAATGACGTCGTGCGCAAGATTTCCTTCACCGGCTCGACCCGGGTCGGGTCGCTGCTGATGCGCGGTGCCGCCGATACGATCAAGAAGCTCAGCCTGGAGCTTGGCGGCAATGCGCCGTTCATCGTGTTCGACGATGCCGATCTTGATCTGGCGGTTGAAGGTGCGATCCTCTGCAAATTCCGCAATGGCGGCCAGACCTGCGTTTGCGCCAACCGCATCCTGGTTCAATCAGGTGTCTACGATGCCTTCGCGGCCAAGCTGACGGCCCGGGTCAATGCCATGAAGGTTGGCCCCGGAACCGAGCAAGGCGTTTCCATCGGGCCGATGATCAACGAAGCCGCGATTGGCAAGATTCGTCAGCATGTCGAGGATGCCGTTTCCAAGGGCGCGAAGATCGTCACCGATGCCCACAGATTGCCGCAGGGTGCGCAGTTTACGGCACCGGTGGTCTTGACCGGTGCGACAACCGATATGCTGCTGGCCAGCGAGGAGACTTTCGGCCCGGTCGCGCCGCTGTTCAAGTTCGAAACGGAGGAAGAGGCGCTGGAGATTGCCAATGGTACGCCATTCGGTTTGGCAGCCTATTTCTACACTGAAAGCCTGAAGCGCTCCTGGCGGGTGGCCGAGGCGTTGGAAGCAGGCATGATCGGCCTGAATACCGGGGCGATTTCCACGGAAGTGGCACCTTTTGGCGGCGTCAAGCAATCCGGCCTTGGCCGCGAAGGCGCGCAGATAGGCATCGAGGAATATCTGGAAATGAAGACCTTCCATATTGGCGGTCTTGGCTGATATTCGCTTATGGTTCCGGGGCAGGGAAACCTACCCCGGAATATGAAAGGCCCGCCGGAAATAAGCGCGGAACGCCTCCATGGCCGGGCTGAAGTCCGCATTGCGTCGCCAGGCAAGGCCAACATCCATGGATGGTACCGGATCGGTCAGTGTGACCGTCTCGATTCGTCTACCCTCCAGTGACCATGGCCGATGCACCATATCGGAGAGAATGGCGACGCCCTGGCCATTGGCGACCAGCGAGCGCACGGCTTCGACCGAGGATGTCCGCAGCGTGACCTTCGGCTGGTAGGGCGTCGGGCTCCAGTATTTCAGCGTGGTATGCGACGCTTCATCCACCGTCAGCATGATATAGTTTTCCTCTGCTACGTCCTTCAGGCCAACCGAGGGACGGGTCAGCAGCGGATGGCGGGCGGGCAGCCAGAGCCGCCGCTGCGAATTCAGCAGGGTTTCGGTGGTCAGTTCCGGGTTGAGAATGTTTGAGGTCAGCAGCACGGCGACGTCATAGCGATTGGCGAGCAGACCTTCCTCGACGCTTTCCCGGTTGAGTTCGAACAGCTGGATATCGACACCCGGAAACTGCCGTTTCAACCGCTCGATATGCAGCGGCAGAAAATAACCGATCACCGTATAGCTGGCAGCGACGCTGAGCTTGCCCTGCACCTTGCCTGTGACGGGATTGAGCGTGGTGATGTCATCAACCTTCCGCAGGATGTCATAGGCCTGGGATAGCAGCAGACGCCCGGCTTCTGTCAGGTCCATGCCGTGCGGCGTACGCTCGAACAGCGGCGCGCCGACAATGGTTTCAAGCTCCTTGATCGCCGTGGTCACTGCCGATTGCGAGATGGCGAGGTTGACGGCGGCCTGCGAGACTTGCCCGGATTCGGCGGTCGCCACGAAATAGCGGATCTGGCGAAGACTGAGGGGCATGTCATAAACTCCCATCGTTATTTTTGATAGCGCCATCTGAAAATCAGAATGAATCATCTTTTGATTGTAATCTCTGAAGCATTCACCTGGATTATGCGGTCTAGGGTCCGAAAATCACTCAAATTTTTCCTCTGGCTTTCAAGGCTTGTCCCATCAGTAAATCAGATAATGGCTTTCTGAAAATACCATTTTTCAAATGATGGTTTTCTGCCTAGTTTTTTCTGACGAAAATGACGGCACATGAGTTTTTTGCATAAAAATAAAGCATAGAGGTTAACTGTGGCGCTTGAATCTGTCGATATCAATTGTGATCTGGGCGAGGCCTTTGGCCGCTGGCGGATCGGCGACACCGCCGATCAGGCGTTGATGGGGCTGATCAGTTCCGCCAATATCGCCACCGGCTTTCATGCCGGCGATCCAAACCTGATGGATGAAACCGTGCGGCTGGCGGTGGAGCATGGTGTCGGTATCGGCGCCCATCCCGGCTATGACGATCTCCAGGGCTTTGGACGGCGTAAGATCAACGGCACGCCGCGCGAATTGGTCAACGATATCGTCTATCAGGTGGGAGCGCTGAAGGAATTCGTGCGTCGTCACGGGGCAAGTCTGCAACATGTGAAGCCGCACGGCGCGCTTTACATGGAAATGGCTGTCAATCCCGAACTGGCGCAGCTTTTCGTGCACTATATGCGCACCGCCAATCCCAATGCCTATGTGCTGTGCATGGCGGGTTCGGCCACAGAAATTGCTGCGCGCGAGGCAGGCCAACCGGTGGCGCGGGAATTCTACGCTGACCGCGATTATGACGAAAGCGGCTCTATCGTCTTTACCCGCGATGCCGGGCGTCCCGATCCTGCGGGCATTGCCCGGAAAGTGCTGCGTGCCTGTCTGGAGGGCAAGGTCACGGCGGTAACGGGCAAGGATATCGAGGTGCCATTTGAGACCATCTGCTTCCATTCCGACACGCTGGGCGCTTTCGATATCGTCCGCCATATGCGCGACGCCCTGGTCGCTGAGGGCATTCGCATTTCGCCTCTTTCAGACATTCTCAAGTAACCGGAGACAGCCATGAGCACCCACGAGATCAGATCGCCCCTGCCTGGCACATTCTACCGCAAGCCGTCTCCCGATGCCCCGAGCTTCAAAAATGATGGAGACGCGGTGGCTGAAGGAGATGTTATCGGCCTGATTGAGGTGATGAAGACGTTTCATGAAGTGCATGCGGATGCCTCCGGCATCGGTCTGGTGTTCGTGGCGGAAGACAATGAGCCGATCATGGCCGGTCAGGTGATCGCCGAGGTGCAGGCATGAGCATCTCTTCGCTGCTGGTGGCCAACAGGGGGGAGATTGCCGTTCGGATCATCCGGGCGGCCAAGGCGCTCGGCATTCGCACCGTGCAGGTTCATTCCGCCGCAGATCGTGACATGCTGGCGGTGAGACTGGCCGATCAGGCGGTGGAGATTGGCCCGCCATCGGCGGCCAAATCCTACCTGAATATCGAGGCGGTGCTGAAGGCGGCGCTGGAAACCGGCGTTGATGCCGTGCATCCGGGCTACGGCTTCCTCTCCGAAAACGCCGCTTTTGCCAAGGCCGTCACCGATGCAGGGCTGATTTTCATCGGTCCGAGCCATGAAGCTATCAGCCTGCTAGGCGACAAGGTCGAGGCCCGCCAGGTGGCGATGCAGGCCGGAGTGCCGACCGTGCCGGGTTCAAATGGCCGGGTGGATGACCTTGAGGCAGGGCGTGTGATTGTCGAGACAATCGGCTTTCCTGTGATGATCAAGGCCGCTGCTGGCGGCGGTGGCCGGGGCATTCGCATTGCCGAGACCATGGAGGATTTCGAGCGGCATTTCCCGCAAGCGTCCTCCGAAGCGCTGGCTGCTTTTGGCGATGGCGGGCTTTACATCGAGAAGGTCATTACCCGCGCCCGCCATGTCGAAGTACAGATCCTCGGCGATGGCAATGATGCCATTCATTGCTTTGAGCGGGAATGCTCGCTGCAACGCCGCCGCCAGAAGGTCTGGGAAGAAGGGCCATCGGTGCGCCTGCCTGATGATGTGCGAAAAGCCCTGTGCGACAGCGCCGTGGCGCTGGCGCGGTCGGTCAATTATCGCGGCGCTGGCACGGTTGAATATCTCTATGACGAGCAGAGCGGCGAATTTTACTTTATCGAGGTCAATACCCGCATCCAGGTTGAGCATCCGGTGACGGAAATGATTACCGGCATCGATCTGGTGCAGGAAATGATCCGCATTGCCGGTGGTGCGCCTTTGTCGCTGCGTCAGGAGGATGTGGTGCTCTCCGGCCACGCTATAGAATGCCGGATCAATGCCGAGGACCCGGCGCGGGGTTTCCTGCCCGGTCCCGGCACGGTCTCAACCCTGCACATTCCCGAGGGCGACGGCATCCGCTTCGATACCATGCTCTATGAAGGCTATCAGGTGCCACCCTTCTACGATTCCTTGCTCGGCAAGCTGATCGTCTGGGCGGAAACCCGTGAAGCCTGCCTCGAAAAACTTGGCGCGGCGCTGGAGCATTTCGAAATCGGCGGTCTTGCCACCACCATTCCGCTGCACAAAAAGCTGGTGGCTGATCCCTCCGTGCAAAGCGCCGATGTCCATACCCGGTTTCTGGAGCCCTGGCTGGAAACGGCCTTTCCGCCTGCCCAATCTGTTCCCCTGAAGGAGACTGTCTGATGGCGATGCGCTATACATTCGGCGGTGATGAGCATCTGTTCGTGGAATGCAGCGAGGCGATGTCGCTGGAGGCTTTCTTCACCTCGCTGTCGATGACCAACGGCATTTCTCAAGCCCGGATCAAGGGCGTCACCGAAATCTGCCCGGCCAATGCCTCCTTCCAGGTCAAGTTCGATCCTGACATCATTCATCCCGACGACATCCTGAAGGAAATCCAGGCCATTGAGGTTGCTGCGGCGAAAAGTGATCCGGTGATTGCCACGCGGATTGTTGAAATCCCGGTGTTCTACAACGATCCCTGGACCCATGAGACACTGATGCGGTTTCGTGAGCGGCATCAGGAGCCTGATGGCACCGATCTCGATTATGCCGCCAAGATCAACAATTACCCAAGCGTTCAGGATTTCATCGCCGCCCATGCCGGTTCGCCGTGGTTTGTTTCCATGGTTGGCTTCGTGTCCGGCCTGCCTTTCATGTACCAGATGGTCGAGCGGCAGCGGCAGATCGAAGTGCCGAAATATCTGCGGCCCCGCACGGATACGCCGAGGCTGACGGTCGGCCACGGCGGCTGTTTCGGCTGCATATATTCGGTGCGCGGTGCCGGTGGCTACCAGATGTTCGGCATTACCCCGATGCCGATCTACGATCCGACGCAGACCACCTCTTACCTGCGCGACTTCATGGTGTTCTTCAAGCCGGGCGATATCGTCATGTTCAAGCCGGTGGATCGTGATGGTTACGATCAGGCGGTGGAAGAGGTGGACAAGGGCATATTCGTTCCGCCGATCCGCGAGGTGCGCTTTGATCTCTCGGAATTCCAGAAAGACATCAGCGGCTATAACGCCAGGCTGGAGGGCCTTCTCCATGGTCATTAAGGTTTTGCATCAAGGGCTTGCCACCACGGTTCAGGATTTGGGCCGTCCCGGCTATTTTCACCTCGGCATTCCCCAGGGCGGGGCTATGGATCGGCTGGCGCTGAAGGCCGCCAATCTGCTCGTCGGCAATGACGAAGGGGCGGCGGGGCTGGAGGCGGTGTTCATCGGGCCGAAGCTGGAATTTGCCGCCGACACCATGGTGGCCGTCACGGGAGCCGAGATGCCGATCCGGCTTGACGGCGAGGAGCAGCCCGGCTGGACCGCCTTCAAGGTGCGGGCAGGTCAGGTGCTGAGTTTCGATTTTCTGAAGGCGGGGGCGCGGATCTATATTGCCGTTGCTGGTGGTATCGATGTTCCGCTGGCGCTCGGATCACGCTCCACTTACGCCATCGGCGCGCTTGGCGGCTTCCAGGGTCGTGCGATTGCTGCTGGAGATGACTTGCCGGTCGGGCAGGCGAAGCCTGTGCCCGAAGGCCGGACCATTCCGCAGGCGCTGCGCCGCCCTCCGGGCGCGCCTGCCGAATTGCGCGTGTTGCCCGGTCTCTACTGGGATCGGCTGACGGAAGAGGCAAAAGGCAATTTCTTTGAGGACGAATGGAAGGTAGCGCCGGAAGCCGACCGGATGGGCTACCGGTTTCGTGGCGGGCGCAAGCTGGACTTTGTGCCCCGCACCCCGCCGTTTGGGGCAGGTTCCGATCCGTCCAATATTGTCGATAGCTGCTATCCCTACGGCTCAATCCAGGTGCCGGGCGGTAGTGAGCCAATCGTCTTGCACCGCGACGCCGTTTCCGGCGGCGGCTATTTCATGGTCGGCACGGTGATTTCAGCGGATATGGACCTGATCGGCCAATTGCAGCCGCATACGCCGACCCGGTTCGTCAAGGTGAACATGGAGCAGGCATTGGCGGCACGACGGGAGCGGCAGGCGATGATCCGCGACATCAGCGCCTCTCTGTCAAACGTGTAGGAGGGCAGGTCATGACAGGGTCGGCGTCACGCTCATTCCTGAACGCGGGTCAGATAGGCCGCCGTGGCGCCTGGATCGGGAATGATCGCGACGATCTTCATTTGGGCGATGGTCCGGTTCAGGGCGGCGTCCAGATGGGTGCCATGCATGGCCGCTGCCGCTGTGGTCGCTCCACGGGCCAGCAACTCGACGATCAGCCTAAATTCGGTAATCGTCGTCAGGTCGCCGGGCAGGCCGAGACGGGCCAGCAGGCTGGTCG
Organism: Gillisella vitis; assembly: GCF_021559775.1. Lineage (GTDB taxonomy): Bacteria > Pseudomonadota > Alphaproteobacteria > Rhizobiales > Rhizobiaceae > Allorhizobium > Allorhizobium ampelinum. Next base: position 882,883 of record NZ_CP056048.1, read on the forward strand.
CCGCCGTCACCGGCAGAAGATTGTTGCGGATCAATTCCCGCAGCTTCTCATTGGGCGTGGCGAGAATGCAGATCTCGATGAAGCCTTGCTGCATCTCCATCACATCTCTGAGGCCATCCCCCGCATGATCCCTCTCCAACTGCCGAAGCCGTTCCAGCAGGAAAAGCAGTGCCTCACTGTCGATATGGGGGGCAGCCGTCGTCAGCGCCTGCGGCTCCAGCATGGCACGCAACCCGAAATGATCCTTGATGGTTTGGGCTGTCAAGGGTCCGGCAATCCAGTGGGAGCTTTGGTTCTTGCGCACCAGTCCCCGTTCGCTCAGCCGCGCCAGCACATCGCGCACCACCGTGCGGCTGACATTGAAATGGCTGGCAAGTTCGGTCTCAATGATCCGGTAGCGACCAAACACCACGCATCCGGCCACATCGCGCTCAACGGTGTCGTAAATCCGCTCCCAGGAGGACCGGTTCTGCAAGGCGTCGTCGGCATGTTTGGCAACGGTCAGGCCGATGCTGCGGATATCGGTTCTCAGCGGCTCGATGCCAAACCCTGTCGGGCCGACCAGATAGCCGCGCCCTTGAAACCGATGCACCAGCCCGTCCGCCTCCAGCGCCTGCAAAGCCCGTTGTACCGGCGCACGGGACGTTTGCAGGATCTCGGCGATATGGCCTTCCAACAGCACAAGCCCTTGAGGCAACAGGCCTTCGGCGATGTTGGAGCGCAGCACCGCCTCGGCAATTTCATAGCGGCGTTGGCCGGTTTGTGTCGTCATGGCGCAGGCTGTTCCCGTTGGTCTGCTTTCTCTGTAAGGCGAAAACCGCTTTCGAGACTAGAGGTATAAAAATCAGAATGCGCATGAAGCATCTAATTTTTGGATACCGTGTACAATAGTCATTTTTTAAAAGCGTGTCCGGGTTGGCTGAAGTGTGAGCCTTCCAGATGCTATTGAAGGCGTCCAATTGAAAAGAATCCGAAAAATCGGCAGGTAATGTCGGTTTTGCAGATCGATCTGCGCTTTTTTGTTGAGATTTGTAAGGTGTACGCTAGTGGAATCCTTGGCGTTTTACCCTAAAAATCAATTGAATTTAAAAATCGTGAAAAAGTATATTGAATACAAAAATCATCCGTGCCATGCTTCATCTGTATCGTGCCAACAGAAGCACGGACAAGCGGAACGAATAGAAATGCCCGATTGCCGATTCCTGTGATGCGCCTTTGCTAAAGGGCGCAAGCGCTCTTCCTGTGTTCGCGGGAAGGGTGTTCGGGTCCGGCTGACTGGGCGCAACTGGCGAGAACCGACGTGACATCCGTGCTCGAGCTACACAATCTGGTCAAGGCCTATGGGGATACGCGTGCCCTCGACGGCTTGAGCCTTTCGCTGCCCGACAATCATTATATTTCGCTGCTTGGCCCAAGCGGATCGGGAAAGACAACACTGCTCCGTGTGATCGCCGGTTTCGAGCGGTGTGAGGGCGGTTCTATCCGCTTTGCCGGACAGTCCATGCAGGACGTGGCGCCGCATCGGCGTGGCATTGGCTTTGTCTTTCAGAATTTCGCCCTGTTTCCGCATTTGAGCGTGCGGGAAAATATCGCCTTCGGCCTTGCCAATCGTGAGGTGGCACCGGTGACCAATGCTGGCGAAGTGGCCGACAGGGTGCGTGACATCATCGCGCTTGTTGGCTTGCAGGGCTTGGAAACCCGCGCCGTTACCCAGATTTCCGGTGGCCAGAAACAGCGTGTTGCCTTGGCCCGCACCCTGGTTACAGAGCCGAAAATGGTGCTGCTGGACGAACCGCTTGGCGCACTGGACGCCAATCTGCGCGCCCGGATGCGCAATGAGTTGCGCGACATCCGCGAGCGCTGCGGCGTTACCTTCCTGCATGTTACCGGCAGCGAGAGCGAGGCGCTGGCCATGGGCGACATGGTTCTGGTGCTGGATCGTGGGCGGATTGCCCAGACCGGCAGTTCGGACACGATCTATAACCGTCCCGTTTCCGCCGATGTGGCGCGTTTCCTGAATTGCTACAATCTGTTTTCAGGTTCTGTCGATGGCGACAGTTTCGTGGCCCCGGCAGGCCGCCTGCCACTTGGCGGTTTCAGGCAATCGGCTTCGACCCCCGCCTATGCCATTCGTCATGATCGGATTTCTATCCGTCCTGTTATCGCCGAGCGCGGCAGTGATGAAGTGGCAATCGAAGCCAGCTTTCTGGCCGAAGAATATACCGGATCGGCGGTCTATTCGTTCTTCTCGGCGGATGATGGCTCGGTCTTCGAAGTGGAAACCCATTTGAGCAAGGACGCCCGCCCGATCCTCGAACCGCAGACCCGCTACGCGCTGGTCTGGAACAAGGAGCACGCCCTTGTCTATGCATAATCAAGCCCTTAGCGAAACCATCGTCCCCATCGCGGAGCCTGCTGCCAAGCCGTCGCGCATTTCCTTCTGGCTTGTGCTGCCGGGTGTTGTCTGGATGCTGCTGTTCCTGGTGCTGCCGATGTTGATGATGGTCTATGTGTCCTTCTGGACGCAGACCACCTTCACCATCAAGCCGGTGTTGACGCTGCAAAGCTGGATCACCTTCTTTTCCAGCGATACCTATCTGGGCGCGCTCTGGACCACGGTTCGGATCTGGCTGCTGGTGCTGGTAGCGACCTTGGCTGTCGGCTATCCGGCGGCGCTGTTTGTCGGGCTGTTCGTCAAAAACAAGACGCTGCAAACCGTGCTTCTGGTGCTCTGCGTCATTCCGTTCTGGACCTCCTTCCTGATCCGGGTTCTCGCCTGGCGGCCAATGCTCGGCAAGGAAGGGGCGATCAACATGATCCTGATGAAGCTTGGCATTGTCAGCCATCCCATCGAAGTCCTGCTGTTTTCCGAACTGTCTGTGATCATTGGCATGACGCAGATCTATTGTGTGTTCATGGTCGGTCCCATCGCTTTCATGCTGGGGCGGATCGAGCCGGCAATCATCGAGGCGGCGCAGGATCTCGGTGCCGGTTTCTGGCGGATTTTCCGCACCATCATCCTGCCAATGTCGATGCCGGGTGTGGTGGTCGGGGCGATCTTCGTTTCGGTCATGGTTCTCGGTGAATTCGCCACCTCGGCGGCACTGTCGGGGCGCAAGGTCAATCTGCTCGGCAATATCATTGTCACCCAGGTCGGGTCGCTGAAATGGGCTTTCGCGGCGGTGGCGGGCGTCGTGCTGACCCTGCTGATGGGGCTCGTCGTCGCGGCGCTGCTGCGGGTCGTCGATCTCAGGAAGGAGTTGTAGGATGAATTCCGGAGCGGTCAAACTGGGACTTGGCGTCTATACAACGCTGTTTCTGGTGTTTCTCTATGGGCCTTTGGTGGTTCTCGCCATCCTGTCCTTCCAGACGGGACCGGAAGGCGGTCCGCAATTTCCGATCATCGAATGGTCGGTCTATTGGTACAAGCACCTGTTCGGCCTGACGCCGCCGTCGCGCATTGCGCCACTGCCGATCAACGATGCCTTGGTGCGGTCCATGGGGTTGGCGGTGATGACGATGATCGTCTCCACCGTGCTGGGGGTTATTTCGGCGCAGGCCTTTCGCAGCCGGTTCAAGGGTTCCGGCCTGGTCTTCTACCTGATCGTGCTGGGCATGATGGTGCCGGGCGTGCTGGTCGGACTTGGCATGGCGCTGGTTGCCAATACGCTCGGCATTGACCGCCACTGGTGGGGTACGGCCTTTGTGCTGCATGTGGTCTATACTTTCCCCTTTGCCTTCCTGGTGATGCTGGCGATTTTCAATCGCTTCGACCCAAGCGTCGAGGAAGCGGCCTGGTCGCTTGGCGTCAGCCCCATGCGGACGTTTCGCAAGATCACCTTTCCGTTGATCTTTCCGGGCGTGCTGTCGGCCATGCTGTTTGCCTTCACGCTGTCCTATGATGAGTTTTCCCGCACGCTGTTTGCCTCTGGCCGCGATCTGACTTTGCCGCTAGCGATCTACGGGACGTTTTCGGTGGAAGTGCATCCGAATGTCTTTGCCTTCGGCGTGCTGACCACGCTGTTTTCCTTTGCGCTGCTTGGCACTTACGCCGTGCTGATGGGGCTTTCGGTGCGCCGCGCCCGGCGCATCGCCTTGCAGGAGGATGCATGATGAACAAATCCGCTTTCCCTTCGGCTATTGTCACCGGCGCTGGCTCCGGCATCGGTCGCGCCATTGCACTCCGGTTGGCAAAAGACGGGTATGGCGTGCTGGTCAACGATCTTGCCATCGACCGTGCGAACGCTGTCGCCGATGAGATTGTGGCGTCGGGCGGCAAGGCCTCGGCCTATGCCGGTGACGTCTCCCACGAGACGCAAGCGGCGGCCATTTGCGCTGCCGCCGTCGTCGCCCATGGGCCGGTGGCGCTGCTGGTCAACAATGCCGGTATCGCTCATCAATCGCTGTTTGAACATCTAGAGGTCGCTGACTTCGATCGGATGTTTGCAGTGCATGTGCGCGGCAATTTCCTGATGACCCGCACTGTGTTGACACCGATGCTGGAGCGGGGAGACGGCGTGATCATCAATATCGCCTCGCAGCTTGGCCAGATCGGTGGCGTCGAACTGGTGCATTATTCCGGCGCAAAGGCAGCCATTATCGGCATGACCAAGGCACTTGCCCGTGAAGTGTCGGCCCGTGGAGTGCGTGTCAATGCGGTCGCTCCCGGCCCGATCAATACGCCGCTGGTCATGGGTCTGTCGGAAGACTGGCGAGCCGCAAAAAAGGCGCAGCTGCCGCTTGGCCGGTTCGGTGAACCAGAGGAAGTGGCCGCCGCCGTCTCCTTCCTTGCCTCGCCGGATGCGGCCCTGTTCGTCGGCCAGACACTGGGGCCGAATTCCGGCGATGTGATGCTTTGAACCGTTAAGGAAGAGACAGATGAGCAACCAAAATCAGCGGATCGTCATCATCACCGGAGCCGGGATTGGCATCGGCGCTGCCGCCGCCAAAGCCTTCGGCGCGCTTGGTGACCATGTCGTCGTTACAGATATTCTGGACGCGGAGGGTGAGGCAGTTGCGGAGGCCATTCGCGCCGCTGGCGGTTCGGCGGAGTTTCATCATTATGACGTGCGCTCGACACCGGCAGCCGATGCGCTGGTCGCCGATATTGAGGCACGGCTTGGCCGGATCGATGTGGTGGTCGCCAATGCGGGCATTGCGCACCGCGTCCCGCTTCAAGAACTGACCGACGAAAAATGGGATCTGACCTTCGATATTGATCTCAAGGGCATTTTCCGCCTCGTGCGGGCCGCCACTCCTGGGATGCGCGCCCGAAAAAGCGGGTCGATTGTCGCGCTGTCATCGATCATGGGCGTTGCCTATGGCTGGGATGAACATGTGCATTATTCCGCTGCCAAATCCGGGGTGATCGGACTGGTGCGCGGTCTGGCCGTCGAGCTTGCCCGTGAGGGTGTGCGGGTCAACGGCATTGCGCCGGGCTATATCCGCACCGCGCAATTGCTGTCGGAGGAAAACTCGCTGGGGCCGGTGGGGGCTGAAAGAGCCGCCGAAATCATCCCGATGGGACGGCTCGGCACTCCAGACGACATTGCCGATGTCATCACCTTCCTTGCCTCCAATGCCGCCCGCTACATGACCGGCCAGGTGCTGGTCGTTGATGGTGGCCTGCTTGTCGGGCGCTACTAAAAGCAACAATCAACAACAACAAAAACCGGCAAAGCCGGATCGGGAACTCAAAACTGGAGAACTGCCATGTCATTACTGGAATTAAATCGCAGATCACTTCTCAAACGCTCCACCGGCATGATGGCGCTGGCCATGGGGGCAGGCACGCCCTTCCTGTCATCGCGGGCTGCCTATGCCCAGGCCACCAGCCTAGCCAGCCAGCAATTGCGCACCATCGGCCTGTCGGTGACGGTGCAGGAACGCATTCTCAATGACTTCAAAAAGGCCTCCGGCGTCGGTGGCACATCAGGCACGGCGGCAACCTTCCCGGATGCGCAGACCAAGATCCTGTCTGGCTCGAAGGATTACGATTGCTGGGAAATCATCGCCGAGCGCCTGCCTGCCATCGTCATGACCAACAATGTCGAGCCGGTGCCTGCCTCTGGCTTGAAAAATTGGGCGAATATCCGCGACACCTTCACCAAGCCATCCGACAAATGGGACTTGAAGGCGCAGATCGTCGGGCAGATCTGGGCCGATGAAGGACAGACGACACTGAACATGGTGCCAGCGGTCTATAACTACGATTCCATCGGCTATAACCCGGATGTGGTCTCCGCCGAAGAGGCCAATAGCTGGGCGGCGATTTTCGACAAGAAATGGAAGGGCAAGTCCGGCCTCAACACCGATCCGCTGATTGCCTTCGGTCAGGCGATCATGGCGATGAACACGCTCGGCCTGCTCAACGTCAAGAACCCCGGCAATCCGAGCGCCAAGGAAATTGACGAGGCAGCGGCCTTCCTGGTGTCGAAGAAAAAGGAAGGCCAGTTCCGGGCGCTGTGGGGGGATTTCGGCGAACTGGTCAACCTGATGGCCTCAGGCGAAATGGTGGTCTGCGATGCCTGGCAACCGGCCGTCATGGCGGTGAAGGCGCAGGGCAAGTCTTGCAAATACGCGGTGCCGAAGGAAGGCTACCGCGCCTGGGCCATCGGTCCGTCGATGATTGCAGGCACCACCAACAAGGAAGCCGTCACCGCCTATGCCGATTACTGGCTGTCGGGTGAGCCGGGCATTGCCGTGTCGGAGCAGGGCTATTACTCGCCCTCCACCAATATCAAAAGCGTCATGGCACCGGAAAAATATGCATTCTGGTACGAGGGCAAGCCTTGGACCGGCGCGCCGGAGCGCGGCATCAAGGAAGGCGACCTGCGCGATGGCGGCTCGCTGGAAGAGCGCGCCAAGAACGTCGCTTATTGGCATCAATGGCCGGATGAATACGACCATCTGGTGCAGAAGTGGGACGAGTTCCTGAACGCCTGACGAGACCGCCGTAGATCGGTTACTCGGTCTGCGTTCACCCACCGTCACCCTCGGGCTTGTCCCGAGGGTCTACTGCCGAGGGCCAAGCCATGATCGTCACCTGCATATTGCATCACGGCAGATGCTCGGCACAAGGCCGAGCATGACGGCACGTTGTGTGACGGACGTGGCATCTGATCGCCCAAGAGGGCACCGCCTGGAGATTTAGGATGATTTACGACCTGGAACTGATCGATGTGGGCAAGGTCTATGACAATGGCACCACGGCAGTCAGCGCCTTCAGCCTGGCGGTGAAAAAGGGCGAATTCATCGCCTTTCTCGGCCCATCCGGCTGCGGCAAGACCACGACGCTGCGGATGATTGCCGGGTTCGAGGGTATTTCCTCCGGCGATATGATGATCAAGGGCGTGCGGATGAACGACGTGCCGCCCCAGATGCGTCCGACCGCGACGATCTTTCAGAATTACGCGCTGTTTCCTCATATGAGCGTGCGCCGCAACGTCGCCTATGGTCTTGAAGTCAAAGGCATGGCCAAGGCCGAGCGCGACCGCAAAGTGGAGCGGATCATTGCAACGCTGGGGCTTGAAGACATAGCCGAGCGCAAGCCGGAAAAGCTTTCCGGCGGCCAGCGCCAGCGGGTGGCCTTGGCGCGGGGATTGGTGATCGAGCCGGACATTCTGCTTCTGGATGAGCCGCTTGGCGCGCTTGATGCCAATCTACGCAAGGCGATCCAGAACGAGCTGAAAATCCTGCAACGCACACTCGGCGTCACCTTCATCTTCGTTACCCATGCGCAATCGGAGGCGCTGGCGCTGTCCGACCGGGTGGTGGTGATGAATCAGGGCCGAGTCGAGCAGGTCAGCCCGCCGCATCAGCTCTATACCCGGCCCGCCACGCCCTTTGTGGCGCAATTCATTGGCAGAAACGCGATTTTTAAAGGGCATGCCCGCGCCGATGGCACAGGCGACTTACGGATCGAGACCCCGGAGGGATTGCTTGCAGGCCTGGTCAATGGCCCGGTATCCGACGGTGGCCTCGCCAATCTCGTCGTTCCCGCCGAGGCCATTCAGGTTCATCATGGAAACCGCGAGCCGCTTGAGCGGGTGGCTGTGGCCCATGGTGGCAACGCGGTGCATGCCCGCATTCAACGTGCCGACGTCGTCGGTCATGTCTCGCATATCTCAGCGGTGCTGGCGGATGGGCGGTCTCTGTCTCTCGAAGCTCATGTCGAGAAATATCGCCCGGATGAGTTTCCGGTCGGCTCCGACGTGTTTCTGTCGTGGAAGCCTTCGGATGCCACCATTATCGCCGCACACTGACAGTTCCACACCTGATCAAAAAGTCTTTATCAAAAGGAGAAAACACCATGGCAAAGGAAATCTTTTGCAGCTTCGGCATCGATGTGGATGCGGTGGCCGGCTGGCTCGGCTCTTACGGCGGCGAGGATTCGCCTGACGATATTTCCCGTGGTCTGTTTGCCGGTGAGGTCGGCGCACCGCGCCTGCTGAAATTGTTCGAACGCTTCGGTATCAAGACCACCTGGTTCATTCCCGGCCATTCCATCGAGACCTTCCCGGAACAGATGCAGGCTGTGGCCGATGCAGGCCATGAAATCGGCATTCATGGCTATACCCATGAAAACCCGATTGCCATGACCCGCGAACAGGAAACCGAGGTGCTGGACAAGTGCATCGAGCTGGTCACAAGGCTGTCGGGCAAGCGCCCGACCGGCTATGTCGCGCCCTGGTGGGAATTTTCCAATGTCACCAATGAATTGCTGCTGGAGCGGGGCATCAAATACGACCACTCGCTGATGCATAATGATTTTACGCCCTATTATGTGCGCGTTGGCGATAGCTGGACCAAGATTGACTATTCCAAGAAGCCCTCCGACTGGATGGTGCCTTTGAAGCGTGGCCACGAGACCGACCTGATCGAAATTCCGGCCTCCTGGTATCTCGATGACCTGCCGCCGATGATGTTCATCAAGAAATCACCCAACAGCCACGGCTTCGTCAATCCGCATGATATCGAGCAGATCTGGCGCGACCAGTTCGATTGGGTCTATCGTGAAATGGATTATGCGGTTTTCCCGATCACCATTCACCCTGACGTTGCCGGACGCCCGCAGGTGTTGATGATGCTGGAGCGGTTGTTTGCCCATATGAGCAAGCATCCGGGGGTGAAATTCGTGACCATGAACGAGATCGCCGACGATTTCGCAAAGCGCTTTCCGCGCAAGAAGTAACAAGACGGGGAGGGGCGGCGCTATGCCGTCCCTTGTCCGTGAAAGGAGAGTGTCATGTGTTCACTGTGCGGTGTGATCGGCGGCAATGAACATTGGGCCGATGCCGTGGCCCGACCCGGAGTCTACACCCGCAATGGCGAGCGGGTGGACCGCCGCCGTGAGCGGATGAACCGTGTGAACACTGCCAACCGGGTGCTGAAGGCTTATGGCCTGTCGCTCTCCGACTGGCAGGGCTCATCCTATCTCCTGTCCAGCCTGACGGGAAAGACCGAGATTATTGAGGATCTCGGTCATCTCTGGTCGGTCGCTGAAAAAATGTCCGGTCGGGCCTGTGATCCGCTTGATCCAGTGCTGATCACGCGGATGGAAACGGCCCGCAATGGCTGATGCAAGCGGTGCTATTCCCCAGTTCACTCCTGTCAATTTGCTGACCGGCTTCCTCGGCTCCGGCAAGACGACGCTGCTGAAGCGTCTGCTGTCAGACCCCGCCCTTGCCGATACGGCGGTGCTGATCAATGAATTCGGCGAAATTGGCCTCGATCACGACCTGGTGGAAACGGTCGATGGCGATACGGTGCTTTTGCAATCCGGCTGTGTTTGCTGCACCATTCGCGGCGATCTGGCTGAAGCCGTGCGAACCCTGCATGACCGCCGGGAGCGGGGCGAAATCACGCCTTTTCGTCGGGTGATGATTGAAAGCACCGGGCTTGCCGATCCGTTTCCGATCTTATCGACGCTGAAAGCCGATCCTGTCCTGCGCCATCATTTCCGCCACGGCAATGTCATCACCACGGTTGATGCCATTAATGGGTTAGGGCAACTGGACGCTTATGGCGAATCGGCCCGGCAAGTGGCGATTGCCGACCGGTTGGTGATCACCAAAACCGATATGACCGAAGCCCTTGAACAGCCTGAATTGACCGGACGGTTGATGGCTCGGATCGCGTCGATCAATCCCGATGCTGCGATGCTGGCCGCTGCCGCCCCGGATTTTTCAGCTGCCAGCCTGCTGGATGACGATGCCAGCCTGCACAGTTCCACTCTGCAATCGGCCAGCGGTTTTTACTGCGAAGCGCCAGCAGATGCTGGCCATAGCGGCGACTTCCGCTCCTTCGTGGTGACGGTGGATGAGCCGATTGATTGGACCGCCTTCGGCATCTGGTTGACGATGTTGCTCAACCGCCATGGTGCCAAGGTTATCCGGGTGAAGGGCATTTTGAACATCGCGGGTGAGGACCGGCCCGTTGCCATTCACGGGGTCCAACATCTGGTGCATCCGCCCGTCCATATGGGCGGCTGGCCATCGGCGGATCGGCGCTCCAGGCTGGTCTTCATTGTCGATGGATTGGAGACGGCGCTGATCAGGCGGTCTTTCGAGGCCTTTGCGATAAAGTGAGAGGCATGGATGGTGGCAGAGGCTCTACTGCATAATTCTTTAAACCGGAATCGGTTTAAAGAGAAAATTATGCAGCAGATATAAAGCGCTACAGCGAACCTTTGTGCGCCATATATGGCGCACGGCGCTGTATGGTTTTACGATAGCTTTATAAGTGAGTCAGGAACGTCAAACGCCAATGAACACCCATAATCCACCGGCTTCTTTTCCTGCGCCCGCCCTTCATACGCAAGGCAAACCGCGTCTTCGGGTGCTCGGCACGGCGATTTCCTTGCTGGAACCGTTGCGCGTCCAGGCGCAGCAGGATCTCGGCATCGAGGTCGTGTTCGACAACAATGATTTCCTGACCACCCAGCACAAGGCGGCGCAGGCACCGGACAGTTATGACATCTACGATCAGTGCTTCCATAATCTGGATATCGTCTGGTACTGGCGGGCCATCCAGCCGATAGAGTTGAAGCGGATCGACCTTTGGAACGAGATTTCCGATCTCACCAAGACCGGACGGCTGGAGCCGAGTGCCCAACTGGGCAAGGGCGATGCGCCGGTCAAGAAACTGTTCGTCCAGCCGGACCTGTCGCTGGGCGATAATCCGACCGGCCATATTTCCATGTTGCCCACCACCCATAATTTCGACAGTTTTGCCTATCGCAGCGATCTGGTGAAAAGCCCCAGGTCCGTGTCCAGTTGGGCAAGTCTGTTGGACGAGACCTGGGCGGGCCGGGTGGCGCTGGTGGACGAGCCCGCCATCGGCATTTTCGATGCGGCCCTTGCTGCCGAGGCGGCTGGCCTGATGCGGTTTGACAATATCGGTAATATGACCGTGGCCGAGATCGACCGGCTGATCGCCATTCTGACCGAGAAGAAAAAATCCGGATTTTTCAGGGACTTCTGGCGCACCGCCGAGGATGCCGCAGACCTGATGGTCAGGGGCCGCACCGATATCCAGAGCATGTGGTCCACAGGCATTACCATCTTGAGCGGTCAGGGCATGGCCGTGGAGCAGGCGGTGCCGGTCGAAGGTTACCGGGCCTGGCATGGCGGGCTTTGCCTGTCGCGTGGCCTTGAAGGGCGGATGCTGGATGTGGCCTATGACTATCTTAACTGGTGGATTTCCGGGTTGCCAGGTGCTGTCGTTGCGCGGCAAGGCTATTACATCTCCACGCCGCAGCGCTCAAAAGCGTATTTGAGCAAGGCGGAATGGGATTATTGGTATGGCGGCCTGCCCGCCGCGCAGGACTTGCCCGGACCGGATGGCGCAATGCGGATCAAGGCTGGCGAAAGCCGCAGGGGCGGGTCTTACTGGCAGCGTGCCAACCGCATCGCGGTGTGGAACACCACCATGGACGAACATAATTATCTGGTGCGTCGCTGGCTTCAGCTGATGGCGGCATAATATTGTATTGAAGGAGTAACCGATGACCCCAAACTTTTCAGGCCAAGGCCTTTCAGGCAAAAGCATTGCCCAGCTTGCTGTCTTGATCCAGTCCGGCACGCTTGATCCGCAGGATCTTGCCCATCAGACATTGGGGGCCATCCGGGATCACGCGGATCAGACAATTTTCACCCGGCTAACGCCGGAGCGGGCGATGCAGGAGGCCCAGGCCTCGGCATTGCGCATCCGGGCCGGTTGCTCGCTCGGCCCTCTGGACGGCATACCGATTGCATGGAAGGATCTCTTTGATCTTGAAGGACAGACCACCACGGCTGGCTCCGTTGTGCTGGACGATCAGCCACCGGCAGTGCGCGATGCGGATGTGGTCGCGGCTCTGGCAAGTGCTGGAATGGTGTCCATCGGTCAGGTCAATATGAGCGAGTTTGCCTTTTCCGGCCTTGGGGTCAATCCGCATTACGGCACACCGCGCAATCCGCACGGCGTGGGCGAGGCTCGGGTTCCCGGCGGCTCGTCCTCAGGCTCGGCTGTAGCCGTGGCCGCCGGGCTGGTGCCGGTGTCGATTGGTACGGATACGGGCGGGTCTGTCCGCATTCCCTCCGCCTTTAATGGCATTGTCGGCTATAAGGCGACCCGTGGCCGCTACTCCATGCGTGGTGTCTTCCCCCTATCAAAAAGTTTGGATTCCCTTGGGCCACTCTGCCGCACCGTGCAGGATGTGGTTTGGGTGGATGCTGCCATGTGTGGGCTGACGCATCCGCAGGTGACCCGTGCCGCCTTGGCTGGACGCCGTTTCGTCGTACCGGAAACGGTGTTTTTCGATGGTGCCGAGGATGGTGTGGTTCAAGCATTTGAGGCTGCGATACGCCGTCTGGAACAGGCCGGTGCCGTTGTGCGTCGTCAAGCCTTCCCGATCATGCAGCAGATCCTCGATGTTCTCGCCAAGCATGGCCCGCTGGTGACGGCGGAGGCCTATGTGTTGCATCGCCACCGTCTGCATGGACCGGATGCAGCCCGCATGGATCACCGCGTTGCCACACGGGCGCGGCTGGGCGAAAATATCAGCCTTGCCAGCTATGTCGAGCTTGTTGACCGGCGTGAGCAATTGATTGCGGAATTTACCGGCCAGCTCGCAGCGAATGAATTCATCCTGACACCAACCGTTGCGCATGTGGCACCGCTGACTGCGCCGCTTGTGGCTGACGATGACCTGTTCGTGGCCATCAACGGCAAGACATTGCGCAACACGATGCTCGGCAATTTTCTCGATTGGTGCGCGGTCTCGCTGCCGTGCGGAACGGCGGATGCCAATATGCCGGTTGGTCTGCAAGTGTCCGGGCCTGCACGGTCCGATGAGGCCCTGCTTGGTCTGGCGCTTTCGGTGGAAGCGGTGGTTTGCGGCTAAATGAGCCTATACTGGAAACAGGCTGGTGAGGGGCATATGCGATTTGACGATTGGTGATTTCAGCACCACGAAGCTGAAATATTTGTCGATACCGATATCCATGTCGGTCAGCCGCTCCATGATCGTCTGATATTCACCAATCCCTGATGTGACGAATTTCAGCATGTAATCATAGCCGCCGGAAACCAGGTGACATTCGATCACCTGGTCAACTTTTTCAACTGCGGCGAGGAATCGGGCAAAATCGATCTGCCTGTGGTTCTTCAAGGTGATCTCGGTAAACACGGTCAGCGTCTGGCCAAGCTTGCTGACATTGATCTGGGCGGAATAGCCCTCGATATAGCCATCGGCCTGAAGTTTCTTCACCCGCATCAGGCAGGGGCTGGGGGAGAGATTGACCAGTTCGGCCAGTTCCACATTGGTGATCCGACCGTTCTTTTGCAATTCATAGAGAATCTTGATGTCGATCCTGTCGAGCTTCACGCTTCCGTTTCCCTTAATGCCTGTTGGCCAGCATATTATGCTTCAAAAGCCAAAGTGCAAGCGTTCATCATCAGGAAAGCACGCTGGAAAGCTTTGAAAAACCTTATGTAACAAAGGGATTGTTTGGGTTTCTAAAAACGGAAGGAAATGCTGAATCTGGCCCAATCGCGGTGCTTTTCACTGATGGAAATGCTTATGCTGATCAGCAATCAAGGAGCTTTTCATGCGTGTACCCCTGTTGCGAGTAGAGACCCATACCGCTTTGCCTGAAGCGGCGGATGTCGTGGTGATCGGCGGCGGTATCGTCGGGACATGCACCGCCTATTTCCTGGCAAAACGCGGCGTCAAAGTCGTGCTGCTGGAGAAAGGCCTGATCGGGGCGGAGCAGTCCAGCCGGAATTGGGGTTGGTGCCGCCAGCAGAACCGCGATGCCCGCGAATTGCCGATGGCGACAAAAAGCTTGGATCTGTGGGACAGTTTTGCCAGCGACATTGGCGAGGATGTCGGGTTTCGCCGCTGCGGCCTGCTTTACCTGAGCAATAGCGAGGCGGAAATCGCCACCTGGGCCAAATGGCGTGACTTTGCCAAAATAGTCGGTGTCACCACCCACGTGCTTTCGGGCAAGGAAGCCGCCGAAAAAGGCAGCGCGACGCGAAAGCCGTGGCTTGGCGGGGTGTTTTCGCCCAGCGATGGCATTGCTGTCCCGGAGCGGGCTGCCCCGATCATTGCGCGCGGCGTGATGAAATTTGGCGGAACCGTCATGCAGCATTGCGCGGCCCGTGGGTTGGAAACCGAGGCTGGCCGGGTTAGTGCCGTGGTGACGGAAAAGGGGACGATCCGCACGGGAACGGTGGTGATGGCGGGCGGCGCCTGGGCGTCTTCCTTCTGCAATCAGTTGAACATTCGCTTTCCGCAGGCGTCCATCCGCTCATCCATTCTGGCCGTCGCGCCTCTGGCGGGAGGACTGGGAGGCGAAGGCCTGCCAGATGCCTTGCACACCGCCCGCGTTTCCGTGACCCGCCGGGGCGATGGCGGCTATACTTTGGCGATTAGCGGCCGTGCCAGCGTCGATCTGACCCCCCAGCAAATTCGCTATGGCAAGGCTTTCCTGCCGATGTTCCAGCGGCGGTGGAGAAGCCTGAAGCCGGGTACGATCGAAGGTCTGCGCAATGGCCATGAGACGCTGGCGAAATGGGCGTTGGACAAGGCGACGCCGATGGAGCGTAACCGTATTCTCGACCCGATACCGGATCGCAAACTGATCGCCGAAACCTATCGCCGGGCCGGCGAATTGCTACCTGCCTTGGCCGGCGCGAAGATTTCGGCCAGTTGGGCTGGCTATATCGACAGCACCCCGGATGGTGTGCCCGCCATCGGTGAAATCTCCTCACTGCCGGGCTTTATTCTGGCGGCGGGATTCAGCGGCCATGGCTTTGGCATTGGGCCGGGGGCAGGGCATTTGATCGCCGACATCATCACCGGTTCCGAACCGATCGTTGATCCCAAAGACTATCGGCCAGAGCGGCTGGCTCATTCTGCCTGGGGCAAGGTCGCGGGCTTCTGACCCCCGCTTCTTCCTGGCCAGTGTGGGTACGGGATTGCAAAACAGGTGCTTTCTGCGTATAGAAAGCCATTAACCACGGACCCGGTGAAATTCCGGGTGGCTATTCTGGCCGCCGATCCGCCAGACAACGCACGACATTTCTGAAACGTGATGATCCGTTTATTCGGCTAAATCTGAGCGTTTGTGAAAAATCTTCCCCGTTGCGAAACAATCTTCATGAAAAAAATTGAACGATACCAGCGAGACTGGTTCTCGAATATCCGTGGCGATGTCCTGTCGGGCATTGTCGTGGCCCTTGCGCTTATTCCTGAAGCTATCGGCTTCTCGGTGATTGCCGGGGTCGATCCGAAGATCGGGCTGTTTGCCTCGGTTATCATCGCTTGTGTATCCGCCTTCTGTGGCGGGCGTCCCGGCATGATTTCCGCTGCCACCGCCGCAACAGCTGTATTGATCGGTGGATTGGTCAAGGATCACGGCATTCAATATCTGTTTGCCGCAACGGTGCTGATGGGTCTGCTGCAAATTCTGGCGGGCTTCCTGAAGCTGGGGCGGTTGATGCGCTTCGTGTCGCGTTCGGTGATGACGGGCTTCGTCAATGCCCTGGCGATCCTGATCTTCATGGCGCAGTTGCCGGAATTGCTTGGTCGCCCACCATCGACGTTCGTGATGATCGGTGTGGCGCTTGCCATCATTTATCTCTTCCCGCGCCTCACCAAGGTGGTGCCGTCACCGCTGGTCGCTATCGCCGTTCTGACGGCTGCGACCTGGTGGTTCGGGTGGGATGTCCGCAGCGTCAGCGATCTCGGCGAATTGCCATCCAGCCTGCCACTGTTTGGTTGGCCGCAGGTGCCGCTGACCTTCGAGACGTTGCAGATCATTTTCCCTTATTCCATCGCGCTCGCCGCTGTTGGCCTGCTGGAATCGCTGCTGACAGCCCAGATCGTCGATGACATGACGGATACGCAAAGCAACAAGAGCCAGGAATGCATCGGTCAGGGCGCAAGCAATATCGCCTCCGGCCTGTTCGGTGGCATGGGCGGTTGCGCGATGATCGGCCAGTCGGTCATCAATGTCTCGTCCGGCGGGCGAGGGCGTCTTTCCACCTTTGTCGCGGGTGCATTCCTGCTGGTCTTGCTGCTGGTCTTGGACGATATCCTGCGCGTTGTGCCGATGGCGGCCTTGGTGGCGATCATGATCATGGTGTCGATTGGCACTTTCTCATGGCGGTCTATCCTCGATCTGCGCCGCAATCCTCCCTCCTCCTCGCTGGTCATGCTGGTGACAGTGGTGACAGTGGTTGCTACCCATGATCTGTCCAAGGGCGTGCTGGCCGGTGTGCTGCTGTCGGGGGTGTTCTTTGCCGGCAAAGTGGCGCGGATGGTGCATGTGAAGGCGGAAGACCAAGAGGATGGGTCGAGGCATTACCGGGTCGATGGCCAGATCTTCTTTGCCTCCGCCGATGCTTTCATTGCCGCCTTCGATTTCGATGATGAAGTGAAGGCAATCACCATCGACGTGACCCAGGCGCATTTCTGGGACATTACCGCTGTTGGTGCCCTGGATAAGATCGTGCTGAAGTTTCGCGCCAAGGGGGCCGAGGTCGATGTTAAGGGCATGAACATCGCCAGTGCGCATATGATGGACCGGTTTGCTGTTCACCGCGATCCGCAGGCCGTTCTGTCCGCAGGGGGGCATTGACGGTTCGAGCAATTCGCTACGCGCATAGCGCATGGCTGGCGTGCGAAAATCTGCCTCGAAAATGTGCGAAAATCAGGTATAACTCTTTTCATCGAAGCGATGCATCCTCCTCCCGCAAAGCTTCGATATACCGGGCCAGATTCTCCTCCTCCCAGAGCGGCCCGTCGGAATGACGGCACTCCTCCTCCCAGCCGTCGTTCGGTTCTTTTCGAAAAGCCTGCCGCACCTCCTCCCGCGGCAGGCTTTTCGTTTTTGAGGCCTTTTCTTTCAATAAACCGCCATTTTCTGTTCTGCCTGTTCTGGGAAAGCACACTGCATCACTGTGCCTGGCTGGGCAAAGGCGGCACCGACGCCGATGAGGATCGGGTTGCTGACGCCAAGTATGGCGACCGCATCGGCCAGTTCGCCGACGGTTCCACGCCAGCTCGTCTGTTCAGCACGGCTGATTGAGGTCATCGCCACCGCTTGCGTGTTGGAAGCCATTCCCGCTGCCATCAGATTTTCGGCAATCCGGCCTGCCATCCGGCCGCCCATGTAGAAGATTGTTGTGACGGATGGATCGGCCATATCGTGCCAGTTGAGGCTTTCCGGCAGGTCTCCATGTCGGGAATGGCCAGTCACCAATCGCAGCGATTGAGCGTGATCGCGGTGGGTGAGCGAAATGCCAAGCGCCGCCGCCATGGCGCTGGCTGAGGTGATGCCGGGTACGACATCCACGGCAATGCCCTCATTCGCCAGCCGGGAGATTTCCTCGCCTGCCCGCCCGAAAATCATCGGATCGCCGGATTTCAGCCGCACCACACGTTTTCCAGCCTTGGCAAACCGCACCATCATCTCGTTGATATCGTCCTGTTTGCAGCTTTCCCGCCCACCACGTTTGCCAACCAGCATGCGCTTGGCTTCACGGCGGGCAAGTTCGAGAACGTCAGGGGAGACGAGATCGTCAAACAGGATGACATCGGCGGCTTGCAGCGCCCGTACGGCCTTCAAGGTCAATAATTCCGCATCGCCCGGCCCCGCGCCGACCAGTGTGACCCGCCCCAGTGCCGGGGCGTTTGCGAGCCTGGCGGTCTCGTTCAGCAGCAAATCCTCCTCATTGTCCTGCGGCGGTGCATTGCCAGCGAAGGCGCGGTCCACGAACCGCTCCCAGAAAGTGCGGCGCGGTGCGCCGGGTGCCAGCTTCTCATTGATCCGGCCACGGATCGCTTGCGCCAGTTCTGCCCATGGTTTGAGGGCAGGGGGCAGCAGGGTTTCGATTCGCCGCCGTATCGCCTGCCCGAGTATGGGTGCTGCGCCATCGGTGGAAATCGCCACCACGACCGGCGAGCGGTTGACGATGGAGCCGAACTGGAATTGGCAATAGGCGGGCTTATCGATGACATTGACCGGCACGCCCGCAGCTTTCGCCGCGCAATAAAACGCCTTGGCCTCGTCCTCCGTCTCGCAATCGGCAAGCGCCAAAGCGGCGTTTTCAAAAATGCCGATATGCCAGCAATGGGAATGAAGGACCATGCGGTCCTGCTCTTCAAGGAGGGCGCGGAAGGTATCGGACAAT
Source organism: Gillisella vitis (assembly GCF_021559775.1). GTDB lineage: Bacteria > Pseudomonadota > Alphaproteobacteria > Rhizobiales > Rhizobiaceae > Allorhizobium > Allorhizobium ampelinum. The sequence goes on from NZ_CP056048.1 coordinate 901,570, forward strand.
TCGTCTTCCGCGCAGAACACCTCTACATCAGCGCCGCAGGCAGCCAGCAATTCCGCCTTCCAGGCTGCCCCATCCGAACCACCGGCGACGATGACGCGCTTGCCCTCCAGCGCCCAGAACACCGGCAGTTTTGCGAGCGGCGCGACCCGTTCCGGGCGGCGGGAGTTATTCTGCGGCAAGGATTTGAACGGCATCGATAATCCTCCTGATTTCGGCGCGGCAGGAGCCGCAATTGGTTCCGGCTGACAGGGTCTGACCGACGGCTTCGACCGAGCCGCAGCCGCCCCTGACAGCACTGGTGATCTGGTTGATCCCCACGGAGAAACACGAACAGACAATTGCCCCCGGATCGATCTGGCCAGCGCCGGGCCGCCCGGCAATCAGCGCCAGCCGGGTGCGGCGATCGGTAAAGTCGTCGTCAAGCCGGGCGCTGGCCCAATTGCGCGACACCGCAACCGGTTGGCTTGCCATGAACAGCGCGGCGCAAAGCCTGCCTGCGTCAAAAAATGCCAGCCGGACATCGCCACTGGCATGGTCGCTATAGCCGATCATCTCTGCGGTGGCGGGTACGGCAAGCGCGGTTCTCGCCCAGTTTTCCCAATCCTGGCCATTTTCGAAAGCCAGCTCCAGCCGCCAGCCATGCTCGGCCTTGGCCAAAGCCCAATAGGATGCGTCCAGCGCCTGCGGCTTATGAGCTGAGACGGCAAAACCATAGGCGATTGCCGCATAGGGTTTTGCTGTAACGGCCACATTTTTCAGCGCTGGCTGGCCGGAGACCGGGTCCACCCGCGAGGGTACGAGGCTATCGATGCGGGCCAGTGAGGCGGTTTCGCCGGTCCAGTGCATTGGCACGAAAATGACGCCACGGCTCTGGCGGCTGGTTAGCAATGCGCGAACGATCACACGGCTGCCGGTTTGGCTGGAAATCTCCACCAGTTCCGCATCGGCAATGCCGAGATTGGCGGCGTCCAGCGGGTGAATTTCCGCGAAGGGTTCGGCCAGATGCGCTGACAGCCGGGCGCTTTTTGCCGTCCGTGTCATCGTATGCCAATGATCGCGCACCCGCCCGGTATTGAGGGAGAGGGGAAAATCCTGGCTTGCCCTATCCGGTATTGCAGTTCCGCAGGCAATGAAACGGGCTTTGCCATCGGGATGATAAAAGCCGCCATTGGCGAAAAACCGGCTTTCCGCCGCAGGCTCTCCCTGTCTCTGGGGCCATTGGAAGGGGGCAAGCGCCTGATAGTCTGCATCCGTGATCGTCCCGTAAGCGCCGATATCGAAATCGCGGGTGCCAGTGTTTTCAAAACCCGATAGGGCGGCATGTTCAGCAAAGATGTCGGCGGGTGACTGATAGCGAAAGGCCTTGCCAAAGCCCATGCGGCGGCCAATTTCCGCCATCTGCCACCAGTCTGCCCTGGCCTCGCCGGGGGCCGGTTTGAAGGCTCGCTGGCGGGAAATCCGCCGCTCGGAATTGGTGACGGTGCCGGATTTTTCGCCCCAGCCAGCCGCTGGCAGCAGCACATGCGCCAGCTTTGCCGTATCGGTATCGGCCTGCATGTCGGAGACGACAACAAAGGGGCAGGCGGCAATCGCCGCCTTGACGGCATCGGCATCGGGCATGGAGACGACAGGATTGGTGGACATGATCCACAGCGCCTTGATCTTGCCATCGGCCACCGCCTTGAACATGTCCACGGCCTTCAAGCCGGGCTTGTCGGCCATGGTGGGCGAGGCCCAGAACCGCTGCACACGGTCCCGGTCAGCGGAATTGCCCAGCTCCATATGGGCGGCCAGCATGTTGGCGAGGCCACCAACCTCTCGTCCGCCCATGGCGTTCGGCTGGCCGGTCAGCGAAAACGGCCCCATGCCGGGCTTGCCGATCCGGCCCGTGGCCAGATGGCAATTGATGATCGCATTGACTTTGTCCGTGCCAAGCGACGACTGGTTGACGCCCTGGCTATAGCAGGTCACGGTTTTTTCGGTTGCAGCAAACAGCTGGAAAAACTGCCGCAACTGCATGGCGGGCAGGCCAGTCTTCTCCATCAGATCGCCAAGCGATTGACCGGCAGCGGCGGCAAAGGCTTCCGAAAAGCCATGTGTATGGGCGGCAATATAGGATTGGTCGATGCTGCCGTTTTCGACCAGATGCGCCAGCAAACCGTTGAACAGTGCCACATCGCCATCCGGACGGATGGAAAGATGCAGGTCGGCAATGTCTGAGGTTGCGGTGCGGCGCGGATCGATCACCACCACTTTCAGGCCGGGGCGCTTGGCCTTTTCCGCAGCAATCCGCTGATAGAGCACCGGATGGCACCAGCCCATATTGGAGCCGACAAGCACGACGAGATCGGCCAGTTCCAGGTCGCGGTAGGTGCCGGGAACGGTATCGGAGCCGAAGGCCCGCTTATGGCCTGCGACCGAGGAGGCCATGCAGAGACGGGAATTGGTATCGATATTGGCTGAGCCGATAAACCCCTTCATCAGTTTGTTGGCGACGTAATAATCCTCGGTCAGCAATTGGCCGGAGAGATAGAAAGCGACCGAATCCGGACCATGCTCGGCAATGCTGCGGGAAAACCTATCGGCAACGAGATCGAGCGCCATATCCCAACTTTGGCGCTCGCCGTAAACGGTCGGAGTGAGCGCCCGGCCATCCAGATCCAGCGTTTCACCCAGCGCCGAGCCCTTGGAACAGAGCCGGCCGAAATTGGCCGGATGATCCGGGTCGCCCTTGATGTTGACGGCACCATTTTCCTCGACCTTGGCAATCACGCCGCAGCCGACACCGCAATAGGGACAGGTGGTTTTCGTCTCGCCGGACATGATGCTCACTCCGCCGCCTGCAACAGGCTTTCCATGGCTATGGAGAGCACGCCTTCGACATTGCGCACCGCAATCGTGCGCACGGCCCCTTCATCGGCACCCAGCGCCTTGCCGCTTTCCAGCGAAATCACCCAATTGTGCAGAGGGCAGGTGACCGCCTTGCCGTGGACGATACCCTGGCTGAGCGGTCCACCCTTGTGCGGGCAATGGTCCTCGATGGCGAACACCTCGTTTTCGGCGGTGCGAAACACCGCGATCTTGCCCTGAGGAGTTTTTACGCAGCGCGCGCCGCGCAGCGGAATGTCGTCGATATGGCCGATTGAGGTCCAGTTCTGATTCATGATCTCACTCCGCTGCCTGGGTGTAACCGATGGTCGCCATCGGCTTGAACTCATGCTTGTCCTTGCCGGAGACCCGCTCCGACCAGGGATCGACCTGGGCAAACTTCTGGCTGAAAACGAAGCGGTCGAAATAGGCCTTGCGCTTGGTTTCATCCTCCATGATCTGGCGGCGGACTTCATCATGGCCAATGCGTTTTGCCCATTTATAGATCCGCTCCAGATAGCGGCCTTGTTCGCGGTACATCTGGGTCAGCGCGACGATATGCTCCAGCGCCTCTTCTTCTGTTTTGACCAGGCCAAGAACATCGGTACCCTTGATGTCGAGACCGGCTGCTCCGGCGAAATGGATCTCAAACCCGGAATCCACACAGATGACGCCGATATCCTTGCAGGTCGCCTCAGCGCAGTTGCGCGGACAGCCGGAGACGGCCAGTTTCAACTTGGCGGGTGTCCAGGAGCCCCACATGAATTTTTCAATCTTGATGCCAAGCCCGGTGGAATCCTGCGTGCCGAACCGGCACCAGTCGGAGCCGACGCAGGTCTTAACCGTGCGCAGACCCTTGGCATAGGCCTGGCCGGAGACGAAACCTGCCTTGCCGAGATCGGCCCAGACGGCGGGCAGGTCTTCCTTTTCGATGCCTAGCAGGTCGATGCGCTGGCCGCCTGTGACCTTGACCATGGGGATTTCGAACTTATCGACCACATCGGCAATGGCTCTGAGTTCGGCAGCATTGGTGACGCCGCCCCACATGCGCGGTACGACCGAATAGGTGCCGTCCTTCTGGATATTGGCGTGGACGCGCTCATTGATGAAGCGTGACTGGTAGTCATCGGCATATTCATCCGGCCAATCGCAGACGAGGTAATAGTTGAGCGCCGGGCGGCATTTGGCGCAGCCGCAGGAACTCTTCCATTCCAGTTCCTGCATGACGGCGGGGATGGTCTTCAGGCCCTTGGCCTTGATCAACCGGCGTACGTCGTCATGGCCAAGGTCGGTGCAGGCGCAAATCGGCGTGACGGCCTTGGGGTTATAAGCATCACCCAGCGTCAGCGCCATGACCTGCTCGACAAGGCCGGTGCAATTACCGCAGGAGGCGGAGGCTTTCGTATGGGCGCGCACCTCATCCAGCGAGGTCAGGCCTTTGCCGGTAATGGTCGAGACGATCTTGCCCTTGCAGACGCCGTTGCAGCCGCAGATTTCCGCATCATCCGGCAAGGCTGCAACGGCCGCCATAGGGTCCAGCGGTGTACCCCCCTGGTAGGACTGGCCGAAAATAAGCGTGTCGCGCATCTGCGAAATGTCGGTGCCGCGCTTCATCAGATCGAAGAACCACGAGCCATCACCGGTTTCGCCGTAAAGCACGGCACCGATAATGCGGTTATCCTTCAGCACCAGCCGCTTGTAGATGCCGGATGAGGCATCGCGCAGCACGATTTCTTCGCGGTCCGGGGCTTCTGCAAAGTCGCCAGCTGAAAACAGGTTGATGCCGGTGACCTTCAGCTTGGTGTTGACGACAGAGCCGTGATATTCGGCATGGCCGCCAGTTAGCCTATCGGCCAGCACCCGGGCGCTTTCATAGAGCGGCGCGACCAGACCGTAGCACATGCCGCGATGCTCGGCGCATTCGCCAAGCGCAAAGATCGAAGCGTCCGACGTCTGCATGCCGTCATCGACAACAATGCCACGATTGGCGGCAAGACCAGCATCCTTGGCCAGTTGTGAAGCCGGACGGATACCAACCGCCATCACCACCATGTCGCCTGCAATCACCCGACCGTCTTCCAGCTCAATACCTTCGACTTTGTCCGTGCCGAGGATCGCCTTGGTATTGGCCTTGGTGATGATCTCGATGCCCCGTTCGGAAAGCGCCTTTTCCAGAAGATAGGCGGCGGCGGGATCGAGCTGGCGTTCCATGATGGTCGGCATCAAGTGAATGACAGTGACCTCCATGCCCTGACGCTTCAAGCCATAGGCGGCTTCAAGTCCGAGCAGCCCCGCGCCGATGATGATGGCCCGGCCTTGGCCCTTGCTGATCTCCAGCATTTTCTCGACATCATCGAGATCCCGATAGGCGAGCACGCCGGGCAATTGATGGCCGGGGACCGGGATGATGAAGGGCAGGGAGCCGGTGGCGATCACCAGCTTGTCGTAGGTGGCGGTGATGCCGTTTTCCGAGGTTACGGTTTTTGCCTGCCGGTCGATGCCGGAGACTTTCGCACCGCGATGCAGGGTCACGCCATGGGTTTCATACCATTGATCGTTATGGATGATGATGTCTTCATAGGCCTTTTCGCCCGACAGCACCGGCGAGAGCATGATGCGGTCATAATTGACGCGCGGCTCGGCATTGAAAACGGTGACGTCATAAAGACCGGGCGCTTTTTCGAACAGCTCTTCCAGCATCCGTCCCGGCGCCATGCCATTGCCGATGATGACAAGTTTTTCCAGCATGGGGGTTACTCCGCGGCTTCGACGAAGCGGTGACGTTCGTAAAGGAACTTCAGCACGGCTTCGCGGGATTTGAGATAGGTCCGGTCTCCGGCCAATGCGATGCGGTCACGGACGCGTGGGATCGGTACATCAAGCACTTCACCGATCTTTGCGGCGGGGCCGTTGGTCATCATCACGATCCGGTCGGAGAGCAGCACGGCCTCATCGACGTCGTGGGTGATCATGATCATCGTATTGCCGAGGCGCGCATGGATTTCCATCACGGCGTCTTGCAAATGGGCACGGGTCAGCGCGTCCAATGCCCCGAACGGCTCGTCCAGCAGCAGGATTTTCGGCTCCATGGCCAGCGCCCGGGCAATGCCGACCCGCTGTTTCATGCCGCCGGAAATTTCCGCGGGACGCTTGTCCTTGGCATGGCCCATCTGCACGAGATCGAGATTGCGCATCACCCAGTCATGCTTTTCCGCCTTGGTCTTGCGGCCCGCAAACACCTTGGAGACGGCGAGATTGACGTTTTCATACACCGTCAGCCACGGCAGCAGCGAATGGTTCTGAAACACCACGGCCCGTTCCGGCCCCGGTGCGTTGACCTCGGTGTTTTCCAGCAGGATCGCGCCTGCGGTCACGCGGGTCAGTCCGGCAATCAGGTTCAGCAGCGTGGACTTGCCGCAGCCGGAGTGGCCGATGATCGAGACGAACTCGCCCTTGCCGATGGACAGCGAGACATCCTTCAAGACCTCGGTCTTTGTGCCTGATCGTTCGAAGCTTTTGTCGATATGGTCGATTTTGAGATAGGCATTCATTAGCAGGCCTCCCTTTAGTTCTTCGCGGTGCCACGGGTGATGACACTGCCAAGGAGAGCGACGAGCTTGTCGAGGACAAAGCCGGTCACGCCGATATAGGCAAGCGCCACAATGATGTCGGAGAGCCGCGAGGAGTTCCACGCATCCCAGATGAAGAAGCCGATGCCGACGCCGCCGGTCAGCATTTCAGCGGCAACGATGGCCAGCCATGACAGGCCGACGCCGATGCGAAGCCCGGTAAAGATGTAAGGGGCGGCGGCAGGCACCATGATGCGGATGAAGAATTCCAGCGGGTTGAGCCGCAGCACCCGGGCAACATTGCGGTAATCGTCGGGAATATTGCGCACACCGACGGCGGTGTTGATGATCACCGGCCAGATCGAGGTGATGAAGATCACGAAAATTGCCGACGGATTGGAATTCTGGAAGGCCGCCAGCGACAGAGGCAACCAGGCAAGCGGCGGCACGGTGCGCAAGATCTGGAAGATCGGGTCAAGGCCCCGCATTGCCCAGATGCTCTGGCCGACCACAGCACCGAGAAAGACGCCGACAATGGCGGCCAGGCCGAAGCCGATTGCCACCCGCTCCAGCGACACCAGAACGCGCAGGCCAAGACCGATATCCTGCGGCCCATTGTTGAAGAACGGGGCCGTGATCAGGTCGTGGGCTTCTTCCCAGACCTGGCTTGGCGGCGGCAAGGTCGCGCCTGCATGGGAACAGGCGATCTGCCAAATGCCCAGCAGGATGGCGAGAACCACGAATGGTGGCACGACATTGCGCAGCACATTTGCGCCGATGCGCTGACTGTTGAACCTGCGAGTGGGACGGCGCGCCATGGTGACAACAGTTCCAACCGATTGTGGAGCAGAAAGGGTTGTGGGTTCTGCTTTGCGAAGACTTGCGGACATGAGTTTTCTCCTGTTGCGCGCGGTCACGCCGTAGCCTTGATGGTCAGGCTGTCGAGATAGGCCTTGGGGTTTTCAGGGTCGAAGACCTTGCCGTCAAAGAAGGTTTCCTTGCCGCGCGAGGTCGATGCCGGAATATCGGCGCTGGCCACCGACAGATCCTTGGCGGCAGCCCGCCAGATGTCTTCACGGTTGACCTTGTCGACCAGTGCTTTCATGTCGAGATCGGCGGCAAACTTGCCCCAGCGGATGTTTTCGGTGAGGAACCACAGGTCGTGGCTCTTGAACGGGTAGGAGGCATGGTCCTGCCAGAACTTCATCTGCAAGCCGGTGTTTTCCACCACGCGACCATTGCCGTAATTGATATTGCCCTTCAGGCGGCCAAGCACGTCCTTGGGCGGCACGTTGAACCATTGGCGCTTGCCGAGAATATCGGCCATTTCGGCCTTGTTTTCCATGCTATCGCACCAGATCTGCGCTTCCATGATCGCCATCATCAGCGCCTTGGTGGCGTTGGGGTTCTTTTCCACCCATTCGGTGCGCATCGAGAAGGCCTTTTCAGGATGGCCCTTCCAAAGCTCGCCGGTGGTACAGGCGGTAAAGCCGATGCCCTGGTTGACCAATTGCTCGTTCCAGGGTTCGCCGACGCAGAAGGCGTCCATGGAGCCGACTTTCATATTGGCGACCATCTGCGGTGGCGGCACGACGATGGTCGAGACGTCCTTGTCTGGATTGATGCCGCCAGCGGCAAGCCAGTAGCGAATCCACAGATCATGGGTGCCGCCCGGAAAGGTCATCGCCACCTTGACTTCGCCGGTCTTGGCTTTCTTTGCGGCAAAGGCGTCCTTCAGCTTTGCGGCATCAAGGGCGACGCCGGTCTCTGCATATTCCTTGGCGACTGAAATGCCCTGGCTGTCGAGATTGAGGCGTGCAAGGATGGACATAGGCACCGGCACATTGTTCTGGGTGACTTTGCCGGTTTGCATCAGGTAGGGCATTGGCGTGAGGATATGTGCGCCGTCAATGCCATTGGATGCGCCGCCCAGCACGAGGTTATCGCGGGTCGCACCCCAGGAGGCCTGCTTCGACACTTCCACACCGGTCATGCCATATTTGGCAAACAGGCCTTTTTCCTGCGCGATGATCAAGGGGGCGGCATCCGTCAGGGCGATGAAGCCAAGCTTGGCGCCGCTGACTTCCGGTGTGGCGGTGGCCGCCAGCGCGCCGGATGGTAAAAGGATGCGCGCGGCGGCAAGCGTGGCAGCAGCACCTGTTGCCTTGAGAATGGAACGGCGATTGATAGCGTGATGGGCGATGCGGGTCATGACTGGCTCCTGTCGGGCGGGCAAAAGGGCAAAACGCAAAAAAACGCCGCGAAGATTCCTGCGCGGACCGGGAGGTGTCCGCTCAAAAACCTTGCGACGTCGATGTCTCAGGGAAAGCGCAGCGTCTGCGCTATTTCGCGTTGGTCGCCGTTGACCACGCAAATATATAGAAGCAAAGCCCGTGCCAGTTTTGTAAAATTCCGGCGAATGCCGCGTGTTTTTCTGGCGAGAGGTGAGTTTTTAAACGTTAAGCTGATGAAATTGAATGCATAAAAATAAAAGTGAAATGTATCGCATTTTTTCGAATTGCTGGCGGATCAGCTGAGGGCGCTCGAAAATCAGCCGAGGTTCTCGTCTAATTATTGCGCAGTGCTTATTTACATGGCGAAAAAATTGCCCGAAATCCGTTCAAATTTCTTCTGGTCTCGCAGATGTTGCAAGATGGGCGCGCACCGGGAATTGCCCGGCATAGGAGGCGAGTTTGGCAGGATCGAAGACAAAACCATCGATGAAACGGTCTCCCTCGCGCAATCCCTCTACCCGCAAATCGTCTAGTGCCAACTGATCGGGCAGGCCAAGAGCGGCACGGTAGATATCCGGGCGAAACGCGCTGGCTGCTTTTTCCACATCGGCTTCGTTGTAGCGCGTCTGTCCCCAGCGGATCATCTGGCTATAGATCCACAAGGCCTGGCTTGGGCGGGGGTAGTTTGCCTGCTCGGCATGGAAGCGGAAATAGTGGTCGATGACCCGACGATTGCCTTTTGCATCCAGATGGAAGACACCACCCAGCACATGGCGGATGATGTCGCCTGGCGCGCCGATATAGCGTGGTGCGGAGAGCATTTCGGCCAGCGCATCGCGGTTGTCGGGTGCGTCACACCAGCGGGCAGCCTCATCGAGAGCCGTGATCAGCCTGTTAACAGTCTCCTGGTTTTCCGCCGCCCAATCCGGGCGCATGCCCAGCACTTTTTCAGGGGCCGATGGCCAGATATCCTGCTTGGCAGCAACGATCCGGCCAACACCGCGCTCGGACGCCACCATGTTCCAGGGCGCGCCGACGCAAAAGCCATCGATGGCACCTGCGGCCAAGGCATCGGAGGTGAGCGGCGGCGGTACCACAACCAGCTTCACGTCACGGTCCGGATCAATGCCGCCAGCGGCCAGCCAATAGCGAAATTCGTAATTATGCGAGGAAAACGGATAGGTCATGCCCAAGGTCGGCATTGGCTCACCGCGTTCGCGCATGGTCTCCAGCACACGGGCCAGCGCCCGGACATTGTCCAGCGCACTGGCCTGCGCTGCAACCAACCCGGTTTCTTCCATCCGCTGAAACAGCCGGATCGATAGAGTGATGGCATTGCCACCCTGTCCCAGCGAGAACGCAGTAATCGTTGGGGAGGGGTTGGAGCCAAGGCCGAGCATGGAAGCGACAGGCATTGGCGACAACATGTGGGCGACATCGAATTGCTGGAAAGCCAGACGGTCACGCAGATTGGCCCAGGAGACGTCTTTCACCAGTTCCAAGGTCAGGCCGTGGCGCGCCGCAAAGCCGAATTCAACGGCTGCAATCAACACCGAGGCATCGACCAGCGGAATGAAGCCGACGCGCAGGTGACGGGTTTCCGTCCGGCCTGCGACCGGTGCGGAAAGAATGGTCGTCTGTGTGGCGGCCTCGGTCATGGTCTGGCGTCCTCACATCAAAAGGCTGGCGGCGGTGACAACGCTTTGAGCGATCTCCACCATTTTCTTTTTCTCGTTCATGGCGCTTTGCCGCAGCAGGGCGAAAGCCTCTTCTTCCGAAAGGCCGCGCATTTTCATCAAGATACCCTTGGCCCGCTCGATCACCTTGCGCTCTTCCAGCGCCGTGCGCGCTTCCGTCAATTCCCGCTGCAATCGCTCAAAGGCCCGGAACCGGATGACGGCCATATCGAGGATCGGCTTGACACGCTCCTTGCGCAACCCATCGACGATATAGGCGGACACTCCGGCATCGACGGCAGCAGCGATCGATTCCGTATCGGCCCGATCAACGAACATTGCAATCGGTCGGCTGACGCTGCGGCTCAGTTGAAACAGATGCTCCAGCATATCGCGATTGGGGCTTTCCAGGTCGATGATGATCACGTCTGGCGCCAGCGTTTCGATGCTGCGGGCGATACCCTGGACCTCGTTGATAACAGTGACATGCAGATGTCCTGCCTCCCGCAGCCCTTCTTCGATAATAGAGGCGCGGATGGCATTTTCATCGATGACAAGAATGGTCAGGTCGCTATGGGTCACGGATCAGGCTTACCGCACTGCGAAATACTTGACAATTGCATTGCACACTAATGATCCTGACAAGGTGTCCAAAAGGATCGTCGCTTGGCATGATTTGTGAGCATGACAGTCTGTCGGTGTGATGATTTTCTTGATGAGGCAGGGTTTTAGGACAGCGATCAACTGTTTTGGAGAAAAATCGCGCCGGTATAGAGTGATTTAAGCAGAGACTCCTTGGGTAACCAAGCCAGGTCTGGTTAGATAGGCCGATAGCAGACTTGACGCCTGTATCGTTTCCATATGTGAATGGAGGCTGGAGATACGCAAAAAACAAGATGCGTAAAAACAAAGGGCTATAGCACGTTAAATTGCTGCATGATTTTCTCCTGACATCAGGTGGGATTTAAGGAATCATGCAGTGGGGGGAATGCATGGTGACCGTGCGGTCGATTGCTGTGCATGGCCAAAAGGTGAGGTTGGACGAGATCTATGCAATTCGCTTTGTTCCAGGATATCAAAAACACTGCCAGGCTTGCGTCTTGCCTGTTCTCTCTCGTTGTCGTCTCTATGCTCGGAACGAACCTAGCCCAGGCAGCCGATTGCCGAAGCGGCCCAGCCAGCAAGGTGGATTGGTCAGAATGCCGCAAACGGCAGTTGATGCTGGGCGGCAGCGACCTTCGCGGTGCCAATCTCTACGATGCGGACCTGAGTTTTACCGATTTGAGCAATTCCAGTTTGCAGGCCGCCGATTTGGAAAAGGCGACATTGATCCGCGCCTCTTTTGCTGGCGCCAATGCCGACGGAGCGAAATTCGACCGTATCGAGTCCTATCGCGCCGAGATGTCGGCAATGTCTGGAGTGGACGCCAGTTTTGTCTCCGCTGAAATGCAGCGCGTCAATTTAGGTGGCGCCAATCTGGCTGGTGCAGATTTTACCAAGGCGGAACTCAGCCGGGTCAATTTCGAAAAATCCATCCTGATGGGAGCCAAGTTCACAGTGGCAAACCTGTCCCGCGCCAGTTTCAATTTGGCGCGGCTGGATGGTGGCGTCGATTTTGAAGACGCATTCCTGTTTCGCACCCGTATTGAAGGTGTGGACCTGTCGACAGCCAAAGGGCTGAAACAGGACCAGGTCAACCTTGCCTGTGGCGATGCAAAGACCAAGCTTCCCGCAGGCCTGACCAATCCGTCCGATTGGCCCTGTCCTGCGGATTAATAATGCCTGCGGATTAATGTCGCGTGGATTATTGACTGGCAGCGTTCAGCGGAGGATCGGTTCGCCGTGGAAGCGGCGCTTTGACGGTTTGGAAACGCCGAAGCCGACCTCCATCATCAAGCGTGGTTTCGCCGTTGGCACCGTACCCATATGGAAGCCGAACGGGTCTTCGACAAAGCCCGATCCTGCTGGTCCGGTAAGTGTGACAGCGCTGTCCTTGCCGTAATAGTCAAGCACTTCTTCCGCCGGGTGGCCGACCAGCAAGGTCAACTGGTGTTTCAGCCGACGGCGGCGGTGGCTACCCTTGACGTAGATATGCGGCCCTGTGCCATCATCGACGCTATTGATATTGAAAAAGAATTTCAACATACGCCAGTCGTCGAGGTCGAAATGAAACTTGTCGAGCGAAGCCATGCTGCGGTCTTTCTCGGTGGCGGCAGTGGGAAAGCTCCACCAGAGACGAGTGGTGATCAACTGCGCCTGGCCGCCGAGATAGTTTTTGGCGATATCGATCAGCAACGGATCTCTTTGAATGGCGACAGCCGCTTCGCAATTCAATGTCCGCTCGAACAGGTGACCGCTCAGGATTGGGCGTCCGAATGTTTTCTCAGCTTCGGCATGATCGCCTGCCTTGAATTCCAGTCGCCGGTCGAAGTTGCCGAAGCAGGGCGTTTTCAGCGCATGATCATGAATGGATTCATGGATGTCGCTTGGCAATTGCAGGCCGGTGAAAATTCCGTCCTTTCGCAAGGCAAGCGTTGCGGATCCGCTGTCTGCCTTGAACATGCTGGGTTGGGTGTTGGAGCCTGGCTTGTGCTTGCGGGCTGTCAGCCAATGCAACTGTCGACCCGGCATGGTTCTGGCCAGCATAAACATTGGCAGCCAGGCAGGGTTTTCCTTCACGTCGGCAATATATGTCGGAATGCGCACAGCCATGCGTCGAAAGGCACTACCTTTGCGAGCGATGGATTCGAGGTCCTGCGGGTTCGATTCAATTGTCTGCATCACTGAAGTCTCCTGGCGAATGCTGCCAAACAGCACGATTCGATGGATAGGAGTTATGCGTCACCCACGCCTAACACAGAACATTACATTGTGGCGAAATCGTGACATTTCTTTTATTTCAATGAGTTAGAGTATTTTCTGACAAAAAAACGCTTGCTTTCGCAGGTGTGTTTGAGGCAGGAAAATAAACCTTACTATTGTTTGAGTAACGAGCCCTTGTCACAGGATCATGAACAACCATGCTTGATCGCTTTTTTGGCAGTAACAACCTATCGGGTGTATTTCGCTCAGAAAAAATGGCTATTGGCGTTATGGCATGGCTTTTTTTAAATGTCGCAAATCCAACATTTGCAGACTGGCAGGCGGTCGAGCAGATTGCGACTTACCCCGTTTCAGGTCAAAGCGGGCCGCAACTCTATCAATCCATCGGAGAAAAAGGCCCGGTTATCGGCACTGACAAACGGATACATGTCATTGCTCATACCACATTCAAGCTGACATGGACACGCAAATATGTGCCGTATGGCAGCGCTTGCGTGCTAGAGACGGCCATTCCTAAATTGACTGTTATCTATACACTGCCTCGTCCATCCCAGTCGCTTACAAGTCCGGTTCGGGAAAACTGGGCAAAATTTATCGCCGGGATTGAGACGCACGAGCGTGTCCACGGTCAAAACATCAAGGATATGGTCAAGGCGATCGAGGCGGCAAGCATTGGTCTGACCGTGCCGGATGATCCCGACTGCAAGAAGATCCGCACGGACCTGACAAAGCGCCTGGGAGAAATCTCCGACCGGAAGCGCGAGCGGGATCGGATCTTCGAGCAATCCGAAATGGCACCGGGCGGGCCGATTCAGCAGCTTATTCTGGCGCTGGTCAATGGTGGCTAAAAGCTGATTAGCCTGCGTCTCTGGTCGTGAATGCCTTTACTTCTTCGAGCAGCCATTGTGAAAAGGCCGCCAGCGGCTTCGATAGCGGCCTGTTGTCGGGTGATACGAGATAATAATTGCTCTGGCTGTTGACGCGGTGCTGCGATGCCAGGACAAGTTGACCGCTTTCCAATTCTGGCCCGATCAGAAACAACGGCATCAGAGCGATGCCAAGCCCGGCAATGCAGGCTTGGGCCACATTCATGAACTGCTCGAAACTCATGGCAGCGCGTGGCGTGGCGGTGATGCCGAGACTGTCGAACCAATGATCCCAGGCCAGCGGTCTCGACTTCATCTGGATCAGCGGCAGGTCGGCCAGATCGCTGTCCGATTTGATCCTGTGACTGCTGAGAAATGCCGGGCTGCACACCGGGGCGACCGTCTCGTCCATCAGGAAGGTGCAGGTGGCACGCGGCCAGTTCGGCTTGCCGATATGGATGGCGGCATCCAATTGTTCGGCATCGAAATCAAATATGCCGATGCGGGTTGCGAAATTCAGATTGATATGCGGGTGGGTGGCGACAAAGCTGGAAATACGCGGCAAAAGCCAGCGTGTGCCAAAGGTCGGGAGAATGGCGATGTTCAGGGCGTTGCCCTGCGAGCCGGTCATGGCTTCCAGGGAAGCATCCTGAATCAGAGACAGTGCGGACTGGACGGCGCGGTGAAAATTCTCGCCACGCGGCGTCGGGACCACGCCGCGACCATTGCGCAGGAACAGTTGCGTTCCCAATTGCTCTTCAAGCGTTTGGATCTGCCGGCTGATCGCGCCCTGCGTCAGGTTCAATTCGCTGGCGGCAGCGGAAAAACTGCCCAGCCTCGCCACGGAGTCCAGGGTGACAAGAGCGCTGGTGGACGGCAGCAGGCGGCGTTGAATGAGCTTCATCAGCTATGATTATAACTCATATCCCGTTTCGTAAACATTGTTTTGCGATTCCGGTTTGATCTGCGAGACTGAGTTAGAACGCATTTCCGGACGCAAAACCGCTACACACTTTTGCTGGAAATGCTCTAAGAATTTTTGATACGAGGATGCCATGAGCTTTGTGTGGGACGATCCCTTTCTGCTGGAAGACCAGTTGAGCGAAGAAGAGCGGATGATCCGCGATGCGGCGGCGGCGTTTGCCAAGGCTGAACTGAGCCCGCGCGTCGAGGACATGTATCTCAACGAAAAAACCGAGCGCGGACTGTTTCCACTGATGGGCAAGGCGGGCCTGTTAGGCGTCACCCTACCGGAAAAATATGGCGCGGCGGGTGCCAATTACGTCAGCTACGGGCTGGTGGCGCGCGAAGTAGAGCGGGTGGATTCCGGCTTCCGGTCGATGATGAGCGTGCAATCCTCTTTGGTGATTCATCCGATCTTTGCCTATGGCTCCGAGGAGCAAAAAGATAAATATCTGCCGGGTCTGGTGTCCGGTGAGTTGATCGGCTGCTTCGGCCTGACCGAACCCGATGCGGGCTCCGATCCGGGTGGCATGAAAACCAGAGCCGAAAAGATCGAGGGCGGTTATCGCCTGCGCGGTTCTAAAATGTGGATTTCCAACGCGCCAATCGCCGACGTGTTTGTGGTCTGGGCGAAATCCGAGGCGCATGATGGCGCCATTCGCGGCTTCGTGCTGGAGAAGGGCATGAAGGGCCTGTCCGCCCCGAAGATCGGCGGCAAGCTGTCGCTACGCGCTTCAATTACCGGCGAGATCGTCATGGACGGCGTTGAGGTTGGTGAGGATGCCTTGCTGCCTGGCGTCAGTGGGTTGAAAGGCCCATTCGGCTGCCTGAACCGGGCGCGCTATGGTATTTCCTGGGGCGTCATGGGCGCTGCCGAAGATTGCTGGGTGCGCTCGCGTCAATATGGTCTCGACCGCCATCAGTTCGGCAAGCCGTTGGCCGGGATGCAGCTCTATCAAAAGAAGCTCGCCGATATGCAGACCGAAATCGCGCTGGGCTTGCAGGCATCGTTGCGGGTTGGGCGGTTGATGGATGAGCATAAGCATGCGCCGGAAATGATTTCCCTCATCAAGCGCAACAATTGCGGCAAGGCGCTGGACATTGCCCGCATGGCCCGCGACATGCACGGCGGCAACGGTATCCAGATCGAGTATCACGTCATGCGGCATTCGCAGAACCTGGAAACGGTCAATACCTATGAAGGCACCCATGATGTGCATGCGCTGATCCTGGGCCGCGCCCAGACCGGTATCCAGGCATTTTTCTGAGGACGGATCGATGTCGAATGCGCCACTTTCGGGATTGAAGGTCATTGAACTGGCCCGGATTCTGGCCGGTCCCTGGATCGGCCAGACTCTGGCCGATCTCGGCGCCGATGTGATCAAGGTGGAAAGCCCGCAAGGCGACGATACCCGTAGCTGGGGACCGCCCTTCATCGATGACGGCGTGGAAAAGGCCGCAGCCTATTTCCACGCCTGCAATCGCGGCAAACGGTCGATCACGGCGGATTTTACCAGGGCTGAGGATATCCAAACCCTTCGCGATCTGATTGCCTCAGCCGATGTGGTGATCGAGAATTTCAAGGTTGGCGGTCTCGTCAAATATGGCCTCGATTACGACAGCCTGAAGGAGCTTAACCCGAAGCTGGTCTATTGCTCCGTCACCGGCTTTGGCCAGGACGGGCCTTATGCGCAACGTGCCGGTTATGATTTCATGATCCAGGGCATGAGCGGTATCATGGACCTGACCGGAGAGCCGGATGGTGCGCCGCAGAAGATCGGCGTTGCCTTTGCCGATATCTTCACCGGGCTTTATGGGGTGATCGCTATTCAGGCGGCGCTGGCGCAACGTCTTCAGACCGGGCGCGGTCAGTTTATCGACATGGCACTGTTCGACTGCATGTCGGCGGTATTGGCCAATCAGGCGATGAATTACGCTGCGTCAGGCATCGTGCCGAAGCGCATGGGCAATAATCATCCCAATATTGCGCCCTACCAGACCTTTCCGGTTGCCGATGGCCATATCATCATTGCTTGCGGCAATGATGGCCAATTTGTCCGGCTGTGCGGTGTGCTGGGCCTGTCCGAACTGGCGGTGACGCCTGAATTTTCCACCAATGCGGCCCGTGTCGCCCATCGCGGTCAACTGACCACTGTGATGGAAGACAAGACCCGACAATTCGAGCGCGACGATCTTTTGGCGCGGCTGGAGGCGGCGACCGTTCCAGCCGGGCCGATCAACACGGTGGCGGACCTGTTTGCCGATCCGCAATTTGCCTTCCGGCAAATGAAAATCACCCCGGATGGCGTGCCGGGTATCCGAACACCGATCGTCTTTTCAGATGCCGAGCTGGAGACTGCACGCCGCGCACCGCGCCTGGGAGAGCATACGGCTGAGGTGCTGGCGGAGATACGGCACGGCAAGGATTGAAATGGGCTGGTTTCCTTTTGGTTTCTATGGGTTGGAAAACTGCCGTCTTGCATGGGGCGGTCGTGTATGATCTCAAGGCGTCCATTATTCACTGACGGGGTTTGCCATGAAAATCTTTCTTTCCATCGTCGCGCTGTCGCTCAGCCTCGCCTCGGGCGTTTTTGCACAGGAGCCGGTTCGTGGCGTTGATAATGCCGAAGCGCTGTTTACCAGCCCCGATCCGGTGCTGAACCGCAACAAGCAAACGACGTATAAGATCCTCAAGGAGCTGCTGGAGGCCAATCACTGGGACCGTGCCGATCTCTATCTGACGGAGCGCTACATTCAGCACAATCCCAATGCCGCATCGGGCCGTCAGGGCGTGATCGACTATTTCACCAAGGTGCGAAAAGTCACGCCGTCGCCGATCCCGGAAAAGATGCAGACCAAAGTGGTCTCGGTGGTGGCTGAAGGGGACATTGTCACCGTTGCCTTTCCCCGCGAACTGAAGGATCCGAAAGACCCGACCAAAACCTATACGACGACCTGGTTTGATAGCTGGCGTTTTGTGGATGGCAAGGCGGACGAACATTGGGATTCGGCGACCAAGCCCTGATATGATCAATCATTGAAGATGACTGATCGTTTTCCTTTCGCAAACCCCTCAAGCCCCGGCTGCATTTGAGAGATTTGCAATGTCTTCAAGGCGAGGATGTGTAAGCATCTTCGAGCCTTTAGACAACATCGTGGATATCCCTAGATTTGCCGTGATATTTGTCAGGGCCGGGGGTAGGGTGCCGCCGATTTGACGGTTGGCGGAGCAGGATGTGACGGAAAATTCGCGTGCGCGGTTCAGGGAGCTTTGCAGCCCCGTTGGCCATTATCCCGCCGGACCGCTCAACGCCATTACCGATGTCACCGGCGTTTCGGTTGGTCATATGACCTTGATCGATGGGGAGCGGACGCGCACTGGTGCAACCGCGATCCTTCCGCACGGCGGCAATCTGTTTCAGGACAAGGTGCCTGCCGGTTTCGCCGTTTTGAATGGTTACGGAAAATTTGCCGGTAGTACCCAGATCGTCGAGCTTGGTGAGATCGAGACCCCGATTGTGCTCACCAACACGCTTGCGGTCGGCCGCGCCATCGAGGCGATCAATCTTTATACGCTGGCCCAGAAGGGTAACGAGCGCGTCACCTCCCTCAACGCCGTGGTCGGAGAAACCAATGACAGCCGCCTGAATGATATCAGCGCTGCCCGTCCCGATGTCACGGAGATTAGCGCAGCGATTGCGGCGGCAAAGCCTGGTCCGGTAGAGGAGGGGGCTGTTGGCGCTGGCGCGGGAACCGTGGCTTTCGGGCTGAAAGGCGGCATCGGCACCAGCTCGCGGCTGGTTGAGATCGGCAATGCCCGATATACACTCGGCGTTCTCGTGCAGTCCAACTATGGCGGCCATCTCCTCGTTGCGGGCAAGCCCTATCGGTCCGATGCGGTTCACGACAAAGATGGCTCCATCGTCATTGTGGTGGCGACCGATGCGCCGCTTTGCGCGCGCAATCTGAGCCGGTTGGCTGAACGCTGCTTTGGCGGCCTTGCCCGCACCGGTGCTGCGCTCAGCAATGGTTCGGGCGATTACGCTCTGGCGTTTTCGACGGCAGAGTCGGTCCGGCGCACCTCAGCGCGCCGAAAGGCGATGATGAGTGGTGAACAGCTCTCCAATGACGTTGTTTCGCCGCTTTTCGAGGCTGTGATCGAGGCAACCGAGGAGGCGATCCTCAATTCACTGACCATGGCCGTTTCCATGACCGGCGTTAATGCCGCTACGGGAAAGCCGACCGTTGTTTCCGCCATTTCTCTCGACACGATCCGTCGTCTCTGACGCTCTTCCGCATGACAGGAGTTTGCATGTCCAATCCCGCCCTTCGCACCGTCTATCTCAATGGCGCCTTCCTGGCCGAAAACGAAGCGCATATCTCGATTTTTGACCGTGGTTTCCTGTTTGGTGACGGCATCTATGAAGTGACCGCCGTGCTGGACGGCAAGCTGGTCGATAGCGCCCTGCACATGGCCCGGCTGGAGCGCAGCGTCGGCGAAATCGGCGGGCATCTGCCGGTATCGACGGATGAAATCGTTGAGATTGAGCGGCGGTTGATTGCCGAGAACGGCTTGAAGGAAGGGATGATCTATCTGCAATATACAAGAGGTGCAGAAGATCGCAATTTCCTCTATTCCGAGGATCTCGCTCCGACCTTGCTGCTGTTTACCCAGTCGAAATCGCTCGACGTTGCTAGCGTCATGGAAAAAGGCCTGAGGGTCAAAACCGTGACGGACCAGCGCTGGGCGCGGCGCGACATCAAAAGCGTCTGCCTTCTGCCACAGGTTCTGGCCAAGCGCGCCGCCAAGGCCGAAGGATGTGACGAAGCCTGGATGGTGGAAGACGGTTTCGTGACCGAAGGCGCGTCCTCGACGGCCTATATCGTCACCGCTGATGACAAGATCATCACCCGCGCCAATAGCAACGCAACATTGCCCGGCTGCACCCGGCTGGCGCTGCTGCAATTGGCGAAGGAACATGGGCTTGTTATCGAAGAGCGTCCCTTCAGCGTTGAGGAAGCACTGGCGGCCCGCGAAGCGGCATTGACCAGCGCCTCGAATTTCATCGTGCCGATCACCACCATCGACGGCAAGCCGGTTGGCGATGGCAAGCCCGGCCCGGTGGTGACGCGGCTGCGGGCGCTGTACATGGAAAACGCCCGCAGGACGGCGATTTAATCGAACCTAGAGTTTGTCAGGGAAAGGTGGAGCTTGGTTTTCGCTGACACGAGGCTATCGTTTCTATTTGGGGCTTACCCCCCTCTGCCTTGCCAGGCATCTCCCCCTCAAGGGGGGAGATCGACTCGGAGTGAGCGCTTCCCTTCACATTTACGGTTCACAGTGTCGGAAATCACCATGGTATCCGATAAAATAAACGGCAAAGCCTATCTGATCTCCCCCCATGAGGGGGAGATGTCCGGCAGGACAGAGGGGGGTAACGACAAATCAGAGCGTTTGTATTGTGTAGTATGGTCCAATCCGAACCTGACAAACCCTAACCCGCCCGCTGATACTCAATCATCCGGGCGCGGGCCAGAACCAGTTCAAGGCGGTTTTCACTGAGCATGTTCAGGCAGATCCGCTTGGTCCAGGGACCATCGTGAAGCGTGAAGAGGTAGCGACCGCCACCCAGCGCTTGCAACGGCATGGACTGGCGGGTTGGGCCGATGCCCATCGTCAGCATGGAACCGTGTATTTCAAGCCGGGCGCCTTCCGATGAAAGCCAGGTGCCTGAAAGCGATGGCGAGATACCATCGTCCTTGGCCGGTCGGTAATGGCGCGGCCCATGGCCGACGTCGCCGATAATATCGTCTCCCTGCATTTTCAGCCGCAGCGGCGAGGTGGAAGACCGCGAGGAAACCCAGCCATCTCCGTCATCATAAGCCGCATCTTCGGCATCGAGCGCAATAATGCTGCTTGCCTTCACCTCAATCCAGTTCGGGCCACTGTCTTCCACGTAAAGCCCGTCATGAAGCGCCCTCGACAAGCGTGGCAGATGCAGACCGAACAGCGCGATCATTGTCGACTGAGCGATTTTGGCGCCATTGGTGTCTTCCCTGTTGGAAACAACGACGAAACCAGCGCCGGTTTCAGGATCAAGCAGAAAATAGGTCTTGTAGCCCGGATGCGAGCCGCCATGACCGACGAAGTCCTTCTCGCCCAGCTTTGTGCGTGCCAATCCCAGCCCGTAACCGCTTGGCCTGCCATCGGCGAGTGGACGTAAAGCGGCCATGGCTTCCAGCCGCCCGGCCAGCGCGCCTTCTCCCTTCAGCAGGGCTCGCAGCCATAGGGCCAGCGAGCGGGCGCTGCCTGTCATGCTGCCGGAGGCGGAAATATGCAGGCCAGCGGCGGAAAGCTGCCATTTCTGGCCGTCATGCCAATAGCCGGGCGCAAGCCCGGCAACGATATCGTTCCAACCTTCTGGCGCATCGAAAACCGCACCGGTTTCAGCACCGGCACGCTGGATATAATCGCGGAAATAAATGCCCTTGCGCTCAAGCGCCGCTTCCACCAGCCTGTAGCCGGTATTGGAATAGGACACTTCGGAACCTTGGGCAAAGTTTAGCCGGGTCTGTCGGCTGAGAAAGTCCAGCAGCGGCCCGCTTCGGGTTTCCGTATAGACCGACAACCCAAGCAGGCTCAGCGCCTCACGGGTATCCGGCAAGCCGCCGCTCATATCCAGGGCGCGGCCGACGGTGACACTGGCGAGTGGTTCTTGCAGTTCCGGCAAATGCACGCCCAATCGATCATCAAGGCCGATGAGATCTGGATGAGACAGAACCAGCGTACAAAAGGCATGTTTGGTGACGGAGGCATAGCGAATGACACTATCCGGGGTAAATAGTGCGCCCGTGCTCAGGTTTTCAACGCCGCCGCTTAGCCCAAACCGAATACCTTCCCGGTCAAAACCGATCACCGCCCCACCGGGTCCGTCCTGCGTCCAAGGTTCAAGAGCGGCGTTGACGGTCCGTTCGGCGTCTTTCCAGTTTAACATCTGTTCCATTCAATCTTTTACCGCCGAAATATCCGCGACAATGATAGCGTTGTCATTTACCGCATCCATTTAGGTTGTATGACAATGCGCTTTGTCGCGCGAGACCGATGACAATACCGTCTTGCATCTGCTTCAATGGGTGGCATTTGGGGGTTAAATATGTCAAGCCTTTGATGCATTTGGATATTCACGAATCTTCGATGCGAGGATGTTTCGGCATAGCCGATGCATTTGGATGATGTGCAAGGATAGAGCGATGACACAGACCGTTCCCGTTTTCGATGGCCATAATGATGTGCTGCTGCGGCTGCGCCGCTCTGGCCGTCCCCATCCCTATCAGGATTTTTTGCAGGGCGGCGAGGCCGGGCATATTGATTTGCCCAAGGCGCGCCAAGGGGGACTGGCCGGTGGACTTTGTGCCGTGTTCATTCCCTCGCCAAGCTTCAAACCTGATGACAACGGGGATTTCCAGGCCCCGGCCCAGCCGGAAGCGCTGAATGAGACGCTGGCCATGGCCCGGCTGCTGCTTGAAATCGAGGCGAATTCGGCTGGTCGCGTCAAGGTCTGCCGCAGTGCCGCCGATATCCGTCATTGCCTGGCCAATGAAATCTTTGCGGCGGTTTTTCACATCGAAGGCGTTGAGGCCATCGCTGCCGATCTCGATGCCCTTTATGTGCTGCATCAGGCGGGGCTCCGCTCGCTCGGTCCTGTCTGGAGCCGGCCGAATATCTTTGCTCATGGCGTTCCCTTCCGCTTTCCATCCTCTCCAGACATCGGCCCCGGTCTGACTGATGCTGGCAAGGACCTGATCCGTGCCTGCAATGAGTTGAAGATCATGGTCGATCTCTCTCATATGAATGAGCAGGGCTTCTGGGATATCGCCGGTCTTTCCAATGCACCGCTTGTTGCCTCCCATTCCAACGCCCACGCGCTTTGCCCTCATAGCCGCAACCTCACCGACAAGCAGCTGGATGCCATCCGTGACAGTGGCGGTTTGGTGGGTATCAATTTCGGGGTGATTTTCCTGCGCGAAGATGGCCAGCGCAATCTCGCTACACCGCTGGACGTGCTCATTGACCATATTGATTATATCGTGACGCGCATCGGCATCGACCATGTCGCACTCGGCTCAGACTTCGATGGCACCACCGTTCCAGATGCCCTGAAGGATGCAACTGGCCTGCCATTGATCGTCCAGGGACTGGAAGCACGAGGGTATGATGCGGCATCAATTGCCAAGGTCTGCCATGGCAACTGGATTTCGGTGCTGGAGCGAACCTGGGGTGCTTAGCCCTCTCTTCGGCGAAATGAGATTTCGCCGGGCATTGACCTTAGTGCCAGTTCGGCAGTAATCTTTCCTCATTCACCAGGGGTGTCCCGCAAGGGGCTGAGATTCCGCTACGCATAACAGCAGCGCGGTGACCCGTTGAACCTGATCCAGTTCATACTGGCGTAGGGACGGTGCAAGCGCTGCAAAACCATGGCCCGTATTGGGTTGGCCCGTTATGGGTTGGGCAGGCGTCTTTCCATCATTCCGGCTATCATGACTGGGTCTCCAACCTGAACACTTGGAGCCTCAAAAATGAATATCGCCCCACAGTTTCCGACCCCCGAAGTCACCACCGGCACGCTTCCCGCCTCCGCCAAGGTCCATATTGCCGGAGAGATCCACCCGCAGATTCGCGTGCCGATGCGCCAGATCACGCTGCACCCCACCTCCGGCGAGCCGCCGGTGAATGTCTATGACAGCTCCGGCCCCTATACCGATCCGAACGCCACCATTGCCATCGATGCAGGCTTGCCGCGTATTCGCGCCGAATGGGTGGTCGCACGCGGTGATGTCGAACCCTATGCCGGGCGCCACGTCAAGCCGGAGGATAATGGCTTTGCGTCAGGCGAAAAGCTGACGCCGGAATTTCCGGTGCGCAATGCGCCCTTGAGGGCAAAACCCGGCCAAGCCGTCACTCAGCTTGCCTATGCCCGCGCGGGAATCATCACCCCGGAGATGGAGTTCATTGCCATCCGCGAGAATATTGGCCGCAAAGCCGCCAAAGACGCTTTGATCCGCGATGGCGAAAGCTTTGGCGCATCCATCCCGGATTACGTCACGCCAGAATTTGTCCGTCAGGAAGTGGCCATGGGCCGCGCCATCATCCCGGCCAATATCAACCACCCGGAAGCCGAACCGATGATTATCGGCCGGAATTTTCTGGTGAAGATCAATGCCAATATCGGCAATTCCGCCGTCACCTCCTCCATGGCCGAGGAAGTGGAAAAAATGGTCTGGGCGATCCGCTGGGGCGCCGATACGGTGATGGACCTCTCCACCGGGCGCAACATTCACAATATCCGCGACTGGATCATCCGCAATTCCCCGGTGCCGATTGGCACGGTACCGCTCTATCAGGCGCTGGAAAAGGTGCATGGCATTGCCGAAAACCTGACCTGGGACGTGTTCCGCGATACGCTGATCGAACAGGCCGAGCAGGGGGTGGATTATTTCACCATCCATGCCGGCGTGCGCCTCTCCTATATCCATCTCACCGTCAACCGTGTCACCGGCATTGTGTCGCGCGGCGGCTCGATCATGGCCAAGTGGTGTCTGCATCATCACAAGGAGAGCTTCCTTTATGAGCATTTCGACGAGATCTGCGATATCTGCCGGGCTTATGACGTGTCCTTCTCGCTGGGTGACGGCCTTCGCCCTGGCTCGATTGCTGATGCCAATGATGCCGCGCAATTCGCCGAACTGGAAACGCTGGGCGAACTGACCAAAATCGCCTGGGCGAAGGATTGCCAGGTGATGATCGAAGGCCCCGGCCATGTGCCGATGCACAAGATCAAGGAGAATATGGACAAGCAGTTGAAGACCTGCGGCGAGGCACCCTTCTACACGCTTGGTCCGCTGACCACCGATATCGCTCCCGGTTACGACCACATCACGTCGGGCATCGGGGCGGCGATGATCGGCTGGTACGGCACGGCCATGCTTTGCTACGTCACACCCAAGGAGCATCTGGGCCTGCCGGATCGCAATGACGTCAAGACCGGCGTCATCACCTACAAGATCGCAGCTCATGCCGCCGATCTCGCCAAGGGCCATCCAGCGGCCCAGGTCCGCGACGATGCACTGTCGCGCGCCCGTTTCGAATTCCGCTGGGAAGACCAGTTCAACCTGTCGCTTGATCCAGACACGGCCCGATCCTTCCACGACGAGACCCTGCCAAAGGAAGCCCATAAGGTTGCGCATTTCTGCTCGATGTGCGGCCCGAAATTCTGTTCGATGCGGATTTCCCACGATATTCGCGCCGAAGCCCAGAAAGAGGGGCTGGAAGCCATGGCGGCCAAATATCGCGATGGTGGCGATCTCTACATGCCGGTCTCCGATGAGGAGAAACCGTCGGCGGGAGAATGACATGTCCATTCTGATCAAGGGGGCCGGCGTTGCCGGCCTCACATTGGCGTTTGAACTTGTTCAACGCGGTATTAATGTCGCGGTGCGCGATATCAAAACCTCGGTAGGGCAGGGGGCTTCTCACTATGCAGGCGGCATGCTTGCACCTTATTGTGAGCGGGAAGCCGCCGAAGAGCAGGTTCTGACGCTTGG
Organism: Gillisella vitis; assembly: GCF_021559775.1. GTDB lineage: Bacteria > Pseudomonadota > Alphaproteobacteria > Rhizobiales > Rhizobiaceae > Allorhizobium > Allorhizobium ampelinum. Next base: position 927,171 of record NZ_CP056048.1, read on the forward strand.
CCTGGCCTCGGCAGACTGGTGGGAAAAGGCTTTGCCTGGCTCCATCACGTGCAAGGGGACGCTGGTCCTCACCCCAAATCGCGATATCCAAGATCTGAACCGCTTTGCCAGCCGCACGCGTGGCTACCAATGGCTGGACGCCGATGGCATCGCCGCATTGGAACCGGATTTGGCCGGGCGTTTTCGCAAGGGCCTGTTTTTCGCGGATGAAGCCCACCTCGATCCGCGCCAGGCATTGGACGGTCTTTATCAGGCGTTGGTGCAGCAGGGTGTCTCTTTCTATCTCGGGCCGGATGCCGAGCTTGATACCAGCCGCTTTGACAGCATCGT
>NZ_CP056048.1:932500-1128071 GCF_021559775.1 Gillisella vitis
TGCCTGACCGCGCGGTACCGGATTTGATCTCGAGAAGCTGGTCTTAAGATAGACTGCAAGTGAGCTGCTCGGCGTAGCTCCAATAAAGCAGATCTATCGAACACGTCGATGGCATCATTGGTTTGGTTGGGTTGTAAAAGGTAACCCGGCCTGCTGATCGCTTCCTTTGGAGGCGACAGCGAGATGATGAGCATTGGCAATGAGAACGATTAAGTGGAATAAGGGCATTTGGTGGATGCCTTGGCATGCACAGGCGATGAAGGACGTGATACGCTGCGATAAGCCGTGGGGAGCTGCGAATAAGCTTTGATCCATGGATTTCCGAATGGGGAAACCCACCTTAGATATCTAGAAAATCTGTTTTGCTAGACCAATCTGTTTTGACCGGTTGTGTGGGACATCCCATACAGGCCGGTAGGCCGTCGCCAAGCGTTTGGCGCACCGTCTGTAGCGCAGGCTCGAAGAGCCGACAGCGTGAAGACAAAACAAACCCCGCGTGTGGGGCGATAGGGTTCGGCAAAAGAGGTTTCTAGATATCGCAAATAAGGTATCTTACTCTGAATACATAGGGGTAAGAAGCGAACTCGGGGAACTGAAACATCTAAGTACCCGAAGGAAAGGACATCAACCGAGACTCCGCAAGTAGTGGCGAGCGAACGCGGACCAGGCCAGTGGCAATGAGGAATAAAGCGGAACAAGTTGGAAAGCTTGGCCATAGTGGGTGACAGCCCCGTACGCGTAGAACACTCATTGTCCTAGAGTAGGGCGGGACACGTGAAATCCTGTTCGAACATGGGGAGACCACTCTCCAAGCCTAAGTACTCGTGCATGACCGATAGCGAACAAGTACCGTGAGGGAAAGGTGAAAAGCACCCCGACAAGGGGAGTGAAATAGAACCTGAAACCGGATGCCTACAAACAGTAGGAGGGCGAAAGCCTGACTGCGTACCTTTTGTATAATGGGTCAACGACTTAGTGTAACTAGCAAGCTTAAGCCGGTAGGTGTAGGCGCAGCGAAAGCGAGTGTTAATAGCGCGATTGAGTTAGTTGCATTAGACCCGAAACCGAGTGATCTAGCCATGAGCAGGTTGAAGGTTGGGTAACACCAACTGGAGGACCGAACCCGCATCTGTTGCAATAGATTGGGATGACTTGTGGTTAGGGGTGAAAGGCCAATCAAACTCGGAAATAGCTGGTTCTCCGCGAAAACTATTTAGGTAGTGCGTCGATCGAATACCTCAGGGGGTAGAGCACTGGATGGGCTATGGGGACTCACCGTCTTACTGATCCTAACCAAACTCCGAATACCTGAGAGTACTAATCGGCAGACACACGGCGGGTGCTAACGTCCGTCGTGAAGAGGGCAACAACCCTGACCTCCAGCTAAGGTCCCCAAGTCATGGCTAAGTGGGAAAGGATGTGAGGATCCCAAAACAACCAGGATGTTGGCTTAGAAGCAGCCATCATTTAAAGAAAGCGTAACAGCTCACTGGTCTAAATAAGGGTCTTTGCGCCGAAAATGTAACGGGGCTAAAGCCATGCACCGAAGCTGAGGATGTGCAGTAATGCACGTGGTAGCGGAGCGTTCCGTAAGCCTGTGAAGGGACAGTCGTGAGACATCCTGGAGGTATCGGAAGTGCGAATGTTGACATGAGTAACGATAAAGGGGGTGAGAGACCCCCTCGCCGAAAGACCAAGGGTTCCTGCTTAAAGTTAATCTGAGCAGGGTTAGCCGGCCCCTAAGGCGAGGCAGAAATGCGTAGTCGATGGGAACCACGTTAATATTCGTGGGCCTGGTGGTAGTGACGGATCACACAAATTGTACAGTCTTACTGGATTGATTGTGCAGTGGAGTGGTTCCAGGAAATAGCTCCACCGTATAGACCGTACCCGAAACCGACACAGGTGGTCAGGTAGAGTATACCAAGGCGCTTGAGAGAACTATGTTGAAGGAACTCGGCAAATTGCACGCGTAACTTCGGAAGAAGCGTGACCCCTTTTTACGCAAGTGGAGAGGGGTGGCACAGACCAGGGGGTAGCGACTGTTTATCAAAAACACAGGGCTCTGCGAAGTCGCAAGACGACGTATAGGGTCTGACGCCTGCCCGGTGCTGGAAGGTTAAAAGGAGAGGTGCAAGCTTTGAATTGAAGCCCCAGTAAACGGCGGCCGTAACTATAACGGTCCTAAGGTAGCGAAATTCCTTGTCGGGTAAGTTCCGACCTGCACGAATGGCGTAACGACTTCCCCGCTGTCTCCAACATAGACTCAGTGAAATTGAATTCCCCGTGAAGATGCGGGGTTCCTGCGGTCAGACGGAAAGACCCCGTGCACCTTTACTATAGCTTTACACTGGCATTCGTGTCGGCATGTGTAGGATAGGTGGTAGGCTTTGAAGCTTGGACGCCAGTTCGAGTGGAGCCATCCTTGAAATACCACCCTTATCGTCATGGATGTCTAACCGCGGTCCGTTATCCGGATCCGGGACAGTGTATGGTGGGTAGTTTGACTGGGGCGGTCGCCTCCGAAAGAGTAACGGAGGCGCGCGATGGTGGGCTCAGACCGGTCGGAAATCGGTCGTCGAGTGCAATGGCATAAGCCCGCCTGACTGCGAGACTGACAAGTCGAGCAGAGACGAAAGTCGGTCATAGTGATCCGGTGGTCCCGCGTGGAAGGGCCATCGCTCAACGGATAAAAGGTACGCCGGGGATAACAGGCTGATGACCCCCAAGAGTCCATATCGACGGGGTTGTTTGGCACCTCGATGTCGGCTCATCGCATCCTGGGGCTGGAGCAGGTCCCAAGGGTTTGGCTGTTCGCCAATTAAAGCGGTACGTGAGCTGGGTTCAGAACGTCGTGAGACAGTTCGGTCCCTATCTGCCGTGGGTGTAGGAATATTGACAGGATCTGTCCCTAGTACGAGAGGACCGGGATGGACATATCTCTGGTGGACCTGTTGTCGTGCCAACGGCATAGCAGGGTAGCTATATATGGAATGGATAACCGCTGAAGGCATCTAAGCGGGAAACCAACCTGAAAACGAGTATTCCCTATCAGAGCCGTGGAAGACGACCACGTTGATAGGACGGGTGTGGAAGCAGGGTAACCTGCGAAGCTTACCGTTACTAATAGCTCGATTGGCTTAATCGTTCTCATTGACCATGCTCATCGACTTCGTCGATGAGCCATCTGTTTAGCGCTCACGCATGAGCGGCTCGTATACGAGCCTATGCTCCGCGAGGGCGCCGAACGATCGGCGACGCGCCTTGCGCTTGCGGACTTCGTCCGAAAGTGCCAAGCAAAACGTCGCGGAATGACGTGTTCATACAATAAGAAAACGGGCAACGCCCGCCAGCTTCTCAATTATGCAAAGCATCAATACGGTTCCGTATCAACGCTTTGGCACCCTTCTGAGCGCAGGCGAAGAAGATGGGTTTGCCAAAGAAAAGGGAACACTATTGGTGCCAAGCGTCAACATTGCCCTTAGCTGACCTGGTGGTCATGGCGGGGCGGCCGCACCCGTTCCCATTCCGAACACGGCCGTGAAACGCCCCTGCGCCAATGGTACTTCGTCTTAAGACGCGGGAGAGTAGGTCGCTGCCAGGTCTGCTAAGCGCAATGTTCATACTCAAATCAATCATCTTCTCTCACATACATCGGCCCCGCCGAAAACATAAAGGGTCGCTCAAGCGACCCTTATTCCGTTAACGAATAACAATATATAACGCGGGGTGGAGCAGCCCGGTAGCTCGTCAGGCTCATAACCTGAAGGCCGCAGGTTCAAATCCTGCCCCCGCAACCAAAATTACATCAATCCCGTAGCCTTAAACGCTGCGGGATTTTTGCGTTTGGGGAATGAGATCCTCCAGGCTTTCAGCTCTGTTTATATTTTACAAGGAAGGTGACCTTTGACCTTGTGACCTTGCCCCCAAGTGACCTTGCCCCCAAGTTTTATCCAGTTTTGAGTTCGCTCCAGTGGTTTTGGGTTGCTGTATTCGGGGCGGTAGCGGCGGGTTGCGGTGCGGAGCCATTTCGGCTGCGCAGCACCGCATCACGTCGCGGGTTGATGGTCTGAGCGAACTCGGCCGGTGTCAGCCAGCCTAGACCAGAGTGTGGTCGATGATCGTTGTAGTCGCCTCGCCAGTTTGAAAGCCCTGCTCGAGCATGGTTCAGTGACGAGAAGAGCGTTTCATTCAAGAACTCGTCGCGCAGCCGCCCATTGAAGCTTTCGATGAAGGCGTTCTGGATCGGTTTGCCGGGTGCGATGTAATGCCAATCGACCTTCGTCCGATCCGTCCATTGCAGGATCGCGTTGCTGGTGAATTCGCTGCCATTGTCACTGACGATCATCTTCGGCTTGCCTCGTCCCTCGATGATCCGCTCCAGTTCACGGGCAACCCGCAGGCCAGAAAGAGACGTATCGGCGACGAGGCCAAGGCATTCTCTGGTGCAATCATCGACGACGGTCAGCACCCGGAACCTGCGCCCATCGGTGAACTGATCCGACACGAAGTCGAGGGACCAGCGGTCATTGGCGGCAAGCGGGATCAGCATCGGTGCTCGTGTGCCTATCGCCCGTTTCCGACCGCCGCGCTTGCGCACCGTCAGCTTCTCTTCCCGATAGAGCCGGAAGAGCCGCTTATGGTTCACAAGGTGACCCTCACGCCTGAGCAGCACATGAAGTCGTCGATATCCAAAGCGGCGGCGTTCATGCGCCAGCGCCTTCATCCGCTCGCGAAGGTCATAGTCATCGCAGCGCCTGGTCTCGTAACGGATCGTCATCCGGCAAAAGCCGATGGCTTTACACGCCCGCCGTTCGCTCATCTGGTGGTGATCCATCAGATGAGCGACAGCTTTCCGCTTTGCTGCGGGCGTCACCACTTCTTTCCCAAAAGGTCTTTCAAAGCCGAATTGTCGAGCATCGCATCTGCCAGGAGCCTTTTCAGCTTCGTGTTTTCGTCCTCCAGCGTCTTCAGCCGCTTGGCTTCGGAAACTTCCATTCCGCCGAATTTGGCCTTCCATTTATAGATGCTGGCATCGCTGACGCCGTGCTTGCGGCAAAGCTCCGAGACCGGCGTGCCTGCCTCATGCTCCTTCAATATCCCGATAATCTGCTCGTCTGTGAAACGGTTGCGCTTCATTCTCTGGTCCTCTCAATGGGACAGAGCTTACTTCAAAATGGATTAGTTCAGCGGGGCAAGGTCACCCCGCTCGGTGATCTGACGCACAGCGGGAGTTAACCTCTTCGCTGAAATTCGATTTGCTCATGATGAGCTTCTTGCCTCAAAATTAGGAAAGAAGGTGCCTACAAATCTCAGGGCTATTCAATCCTGATCGCCCGATGATCACCCACACCATGCCACTCGAATACATCAACAAGGGCTTCGAGCTGATGCATGCCGTCGCAGCAATTTCTGGACGCGAGCTATCTTTAATTTTCACTCTTGGGGTTGCGCAAAAGCAACATGTGTTTTTTGAATGTCGTTTTTGCGGCATTTGTCGTTTTTTACAATTGTTAGTTAGGCATCTGCTGCTATCTATTTTTTCTATTGATTCTTGGATTTTGGAGCAGCGAATGCGCAAGGTTTTGCCAGTTCTTTTGATTGCGATTTTGTCGAGCTGTGCAAAACCATCGGATGGACCAAGTGCTGGGGCAATCCGGTCTGCGACGTTCCCGGGCAGTTCAAGCAAGGTGCCGGTGATCGAGCTTTCCAAGGCGCCGGCTGTCACTGCTGCGGCACCGCAGTCTGGTTATTCAGCCTCCGAGCCGGGTTTGTCGGTGCTTCGCGGCGCCTATAATCAACAGAGACTACGGCCGGGCGATGTGTTTGACGTGACCTTGCTGGACACTGGCGAGGAAGGTCTGTTTTCCTCCACCCATAGTAGTACCCTTAATCTCGGTCGCTTCACTGTCGATCCCCAGGGCAGCGTCACCATGCCTTTCGTTGGCAAGCAGCGGGTGACGGATTCCACCCCGGAAGGCCTACAAAATCGTATTGTCCAGGGCATGAAAGGCTCGGCGGTTAACCCACAGGCCGTCGTGACGATTGTGGATAAGCCGTCCAGCGCCGTTCTGGTCAGCGGTGGCGTTAAGACCCCCGGAAAAGTGGCGCTGACAGCGCGGCGTGAGCGGGTTCTGGATATCATTTCGCAGTCAGGCGGGGCGTCTGTTGCACCGCAGGCCGCAAAGGTTACCGTTGTGCGCGGTCGGGAACGCGCAACGACGACGCTGGATCGGGTGATGAGCGATGAAAAACAGAATATCGTCCTGCTGCCCGGCGACCAGGTGATCGTCGATGGTGAACCGGCCAGCTATACGGCCCTTGGTGCTTTCAAAAGCACGGGTGAATTCCAGTTCGAAACCGGCAAGCTTACCCTGGCTCAGGCGGTTGGCCGGGCTGGCGGATTGCTGGATGACCGGGCCGATGCCCGCAATGTCTACGTGTTCCGCAACCAGTTGATCCAGGTTCCGGCATCGACGGTGACGGCAAGTGGCGCCAAGGGACCGGTAGCCATGACCACCAGCAGCAAGCCGGTAATCTATCATGTGAATATGAAAGATGCCTCCAGCATCATGCTGATGCAACTGTTCCAGATGCAGAAGGGCGATGTGCTCTATGCCAGCAATTCGGGCATGGTTGATGCTGCCAAGTTGCTGACCGTTTACCAGAAAGTGCCGTCAACATCGGCGGCACCTCTCCCTGGCTCCTCCAATTGATCATGATAAGCTGAACCTGCGGCGTGCTGGTTCTATGATTGAAGTGACCGTCAAAATTCCGGTCTTGGACATCTCAAATTCTTGATAGATTTGAGATGTCTTTAATGGTTTGAAGGCGAGAAAACCTAAGCGTTGTTACGCCCTGATATCATTCCCTTGTCCCTATCCGCGACAGGTTCGCCAAGGCTTCTTTGGCGGTTTCGGGCCTGTTTCCAGGATCGATTTTGCAGAGATGATCTGCGAGCTGTGCAAGATCGGCGTTGTGGCCTTGCGGCACAGTGTCGAGCATTCGCAAGAGCACTCGACCTGCACCGTAGAGATCCATCGCCGCCGATGCCTTGCTTGAAGCACTCTGTTCCGGTGCGCAATATTCCGGGGAGCCAACCTCTGCAAGACCGAGATTGGCCCAGCTGGCACCGCATTCTATGGTCAAACCAAAGTCGGCTAATCTTGCTATCCGCCGCTGCGGATCGAGAATGATATTGCTGGGGGTAACATCACCGTGGACAAGGCCGCGGTTATGCAAAGCCTCAAGTGCGGTCAGCAGATCATGCATGATTTGCGCTATGTCAAGGTCGGTTTCATCTTCCTTCTCCAGCCTCTCGCGCAGCGAATACCCAGCCCAGGGCTGGATGAGGCCTGGACCGCCATCGGCCAATCGCAACAGCATTGAGGTGCCAACCAGACTGGGATGGTGCAAGTCGAGGCCGATCCGGGCTTCACGGACGAGCAGGTTTGCCTGGCTGGCTGACGAGGCCCCATCGGTGGTCAGTGTTTTCAGGACATAGGCGGTTCCCAGATCCCGATGACGCAGTTTGAGAACGCGGCTATGGCGCCCCTTGTAAAGCAGGTTTTCGACGGCAAATGTTCCTGCAATGAAGGCGGGGTCCGAGGGAGCCAATGTTTCGGCCCGCCGGTCAAGGGCGTTTCTCAATTGGTCGATCAGCAGCCGCTGTTCTCCGTCATTATGAGGTGTCCCGCCACGCCCGCGCACAGCTTGCATCAGGGCAGAGAAACCGGCGGCGACGTCGCTGAAACCGTCAGGCAGAGGCATCGCTACGTGCCAGGCTAACGACGATAGCGCTCACATTTTCGCGCACATTGGCAATCAAAGCCTCCTGAACCAACCGCTCGGCGCTTTCTGTATCGGTGCATTGGTGCAGAATTTCCGCGACGGTTCGCTCCGTCAGGACCTGGATCAGCGGAAAACTGCATAACAACAGGCGGTCGCCCGGTAATATGTCGGTGGTCAGCGTTTCCGGCAAAAATTGCTGATCCAATCCAACCCCGCGCCGCAGTCGTTTTTGCAGGCCGATGGCGATATGGTCGCGGGTCAGTGGTACCATTGTGCCGTCACGCAACAGATACGCCCGGGCATCCCCCGCCCAAACCAGCAGAAGTTGATGATTCACCAAGGCGGCAACAACAACGCTGGCGGCGGGTGCGGTTCCGTCTGTGCGTTGGGTGCGGGCTTGCAACAGGCTATTGGCCCGGCCAAGCTTGCCTTTGATTTCCTGTAACATGGTGTCCAGATCGGCGGTCTCACCGATTTCGGCCAGTTGGCCGGCAGTATAGCGTGCGGCTTCCTGCGACGCGGTGTCGTCGCCAACACCGTCGGCAATGGCGAAAATCCTCGGTTTTTCGCAGATGAATAGCCCATCCGCATTGATCGAAAATCGTGTGCCGGCATGGGTGGCATAACTATACCGTAGCCCTGCTGCTTGCGGCTCAGCTGCTTGTTGGTCTCTGGCCGGTTTATCCGGGCTTGGAGCGGTCCGTTGAGGCGCAGGTCTTGCCTCGGCTTTTATCGGGACTGGCCCTGGGGCACGGGATGAGGCAGGGGCGGTTGTGTCTTGTGGTCGGGATGTAAGGCCGGCGCTTTGCCGGAAAAGCCGCAGGAAGTCCTCGGCCTTCATCTGGCTTGAAAAGCGAAGGCCCTGCGGTTTTGAGGTCTGCGGGTCGATATACCACCAGAGCGCAGTGCCATCCTTGCTGGCGGTGGCGGTGCCCTCTTCCTCCTGGGGACGGGGCATACGCATGCGCTTCAGGGTTTCAGTGAAGCGGTTGATGTCAAATTCCCGCGTCATCGTCGATTCAGCCAGGCCTTCGGCGGCCATGAACCAAGTATGGTCCAGAAACAGCGTGCGGGGGTGATGGGTGAAGCGGTGCATCTGCGCCATGATGATCAGCGGAAAACTGCGACCAACCCGATCACGGCTGGCCAGCATGACACCCGCATGGGCCACCTGGCCCCAGACACCTTTTTCGACGATGAACCGCCAAGGAGGGGAGGCGCTGAATAGCTCCGGCCAAGCCGAGCCGAATTCCTGTTCACAGGCGTGCAGGCCGCCACGGATCCAGCCATCGAGCGTCGCGACCATCTCCCGTTCCAGGCCATCCGAGAGGAAGTCGCCATGGCTTGGTAATTTGCCGAAAAACCCGATCCGGTCCTGATTGGCGGGCTTTTCTGTCTGGGCAGGTCGCAATGCCATGGCTTGCCTCTTCCTCAGGATGCATCCCGACAGAGTGATCCGGGGTGCCTTTGACAGGGAGGTAGGACCCGGCCATCAAGCCGGGTCCTACGATAGCGGTTCAGAACTGGGTCGGGCAGGTAAATTCGGACAGCGCCTTCAGCCTGAAGGCATTCAACACCGAACCAAACTGCACATCGAATTCCGCCACCTGGTTATCGTTGGTGAATTTCGCCCTAAACATATCGTCGCCTTGGTTTTGGATGTTTGCATCGTCAAACAGGCGGAAAGGCGACCAGTCGCCATTTTCGGTTTTCGCCTGTTGCCAACCGCCGGGTTGGAAGGCAATCCGCGACATGCTGGCGGCATCCTTCGATGGCCAGGTTATGGTTTTCGCCTGGACCGGGCCGTGGAAATATACCACCCGTTCGCCCTGGATTTCCAACATCACCGCCGTCGAGGTCTCGCCAAGCGACACCGGCTTGACATTGATGGCAATCGCCGGTGTCTCGCTGCCATTTGGGAAGAAGGCGCGGAAGATCTGGTCGGCCCTTTCAAACTCGGCAATACCCTCGCTGGGAATGCCTGCCGCGCCGAAGGTGCCCTTCCAACCCCAGGGGGAGATCGACTGATCGACGAAGGGCTCCATCCTTTGCTTGAAGAACGTCTGGAACAGGCCCTTCGGTCCAAAAAGCCTGATGAAGTCGTTCATGGCGACATCGCGGCTGGAAGCGCGGTCGAAGGGGTAGCGGCCCGTAACGATGGAGCTGCACAGGCCCGCCCCTTCGCTCGACCACAGGTCGCCAATCCGGCTGCGGGCCGATTTGACGGCGAGTGAGCCGGTATCGGCGGCAAGTCCGGCCATCCAGCCATCCAATGGTCCAGGCAGACGGCGGGCATCCTGGAGCAGGTCCTGATTGGCCCGTGTCAGTTGGCTATCGACATCGAATACTTTCGCCACCTCCGCTGAGGACGTAACCGAGCGGGCCAGCTGGTCATGCAGCGCCGTGATAACTGGCAATATCGCCTCGACCTGGGAGGCGGGTTTATCCTGTTTATCTGTTGTTGCCTTGCGGCTATCGTCTGCGGCAGGCGTATCCAGCGCCTCGCGCAAGCGGTTATAGGGATCAGGGGCGGCCATGGAGGATGCCAGCATGGCAGCAACCGTGTCACCGCTGGCGGATGACACCAGCGTGGTCATGCCCGCCGTATCGCCCTTCGGGCGCAGATCCGTCGCATCGGCTATCGATCTGGCGGCCTGGGCGACGATATTGCGGTCATTGGAAAGGATTCGCGTGGTTTCCACGGCATCGCCCAGGTTTTGCGAAGGCCTGACGGCCAGATCCCCCAGCACGGACGCCCAACGCTGTTCAAGCCGGTCATAGTAGATTTGCAAGGCCGCCTGGGCCACTGACTCCAGCGTTTGCCCCCGCAATTGCGCATTGGAGCCGCGCACCCATTCTTCTTGCAGCGCTTCGCGGGCGGCGTCGGCAATATGCGGCAGGACGACGCTGCGGTAGCCGGTCGCGGTAAACAGTCCCTCGACCCCTTCCGTCAGCAGCGCGCCCGACTTGCGGATGAAGGCTTTTTCACCCAGCGCGCCAAAGGCAAGCGACGGCTGCCACGGCATCAGCGCCTGCGCTTGTTTCGATCCGGCCAGAATGTCGAAAGCACGTTCGGCAACGGTCTGGTTGCGGATGGTGTCGCGGGCCTTTTCGATGAGCCGTCTGTCGATTTCGACTGGCGGCAATACGCCGGCTGCCATGGCGCTGGCATGTTGGATCAGCGCTTTGCGAGCCGCTGTCCGACCTTCCCCCGGATAAAGGGCATTGAACATCTGGGTTGCTTGGGCCGAGACGAATTCCCGGTCAAGCCGCCCCAGTCCACCCAGCATTTCATAGAGTTTCAGCGCATTGAAGGTACGCGTTACATCGCTTTCACCGGTCAGGTCCTTTTGCAATTGCACCAGCATACGGGGCAGCAAAAGGCTGTTCAGTGCGCGCTGATAGGCGTCGCGCTGGCGACCGGCAATCTTGTCGCGCTGGCTGAGGCCGAAACTTGCGGCCCAGACATAGCGGGTGTCAAAGCCGGTTGGAACCGCACGCAGATTGTCCAGCGCAGGCAGGACGCGCAGAAAATCGGCATCCGACACATTGCGCACCGGCACATCCTGGATCAGCTTGTCATAGGCGTTCAGATGCTCTTCGGCCTGGGCGAGCGCGGCCCGGTTCTGGAAAAACGTCATGGTCCATCCGGCAAACACAATGACCACCGCCGCCACAGCCAAACCCCAAACAGCCTGGCGCAGCAGAACCTGGCGAGAGGAAAGGCGCTTGTCGCGTGCAACCAGGGCAGCTTCGTTGAAAATCACCTCGCTGAACAGTTTCGGCAGAAAATAGCTGCGCCGCGTCCGGTTTGTCGTGGTGCGGGCCAGGGTTTCATCCGGCTGTGTCGCGGAGACGAAATAGATACCACGGATCAGTGGAGCCTCGACCAATGACGAGCCGGTGCAAAGCTCGCTGATCGCCTCACCGAGCTTTTCCTGCAAACTGGCAAGCTCGGCCGGAAAACGGAAAATCCGGCCGCGGATGTCGGCACTTTGTTCCTGTTGCAGTCGCTCGATCAGCATGGCATCGACGCGCTGTTGCAACAGGGCGAATTCCTCGGCAAAACGCTCCGGCAATGTCTTTGCGCCGTAGCTTTCTTCTAGGCCGAAGGTCGTGCCCCAGACCTGTTCGCGGTCGCTCTTGTTGAAACTATCGTAGAATTCCACGAAACCGGTGAGAAGATCGGCCTTGGTCAGCAGGATATAGACCGGAACGCGGGCACCGAGATGGTCGTCCAGTTCGGCCAGTCGCTTGCGGATCGCACGCAGTTCTTCGCGCTGGGCTTCCGGGTCGCGGGTCAACAGGTCGCCGATGGAAAGTGTGAGAAGCGCGCCATTGACCGGCTGCGAACGACGATAGCGGCGCAACAGGCCGAGAAACCCTTCCCATCCGGCTTTCGATGATCCATCGAGGTCATCCTGGGTCGTATAACGGCCAGCGGTGTCGATCATGATCGCCTGATCGGCGAACCACCAATTGCAATTGCGCGTGCCGCCAATGCCCTTGACGGCATCGCTGCCAAGGGCGTCGCCAAGCGGAAATTGCAGGCCGGAATTGGTCAGCGCCGTCGTTTTGCCAGAGCCGGGAGCCCCGAAAATCACATACCATGGCAGCTCATAGATATAGCCGAAGCGTTTCTTGGTAATCCGCCGCAGCAAGGCCAGCGCTTCTTTCAGCCGGTTGCTGATTTCGCTGACTTCGGCCTGCTGGTTGGCCAGCGCCTGCGCCTCGATACTGTCGACCAGTTCCTTGTCCTGGCGCTTGGCGCGGACCATGGTGACAATCATATAGGCGGTCCAGATGGCAAAGATCACCACCATGGTCCAGATGCGGGCGGAAACGCTGGCGAGTGGCTTGAAGCTGCCGAAGGCGGCCAGATAGCCGTAGAACCAGATCAGCACGCAAAGGGCGATGACCCAGATCAGCGATATAAAGCGCCGCCCCACGACACCCGCGTAGGAATCGACATAGGAGCGTATGGTGTAAAACCAGCTGAGTGGATTGATCACGGCTTGGCCCCCTGCTGCGTCTTTATACTTGTGTTCGGCACTTGATTATTGGGACCGTTGTCGATGCTTTCAACGGGCGGGGTCAGGATGCCGGCATCGGTGATTTTCTCGTCGGGATTGGTCAGAACGAGGATTTCCGTGCGCCGGTTCATTTCACGGCCCTCCGGCGTGTCGTTACCGGCAATCGGATCGCTATCGGCGCGGCCTTCGGTCAGAATGGCATCCGGTCCGGTGAAGCTGGAAAGGATTTCGCCCACCGCTTTGGCGCGGGCTTCCGACAGGTGCCAGTTGGATGGAAACTGCACGGTCTTGATCGGCACATTGTCCGTATAACCGATCACCACCGCCCTGAATTTTTCCGCCGCCAGCGCTCCGCCGATGCGTTGCAGCAGATCGCGGAACTGACCCTTCACATCGGCGCTGCCGGTGTCAAACAGGCCTGAATTGTTGATGCGAACGCGCAGCCGTCCATTGGCATCTGACAGCGATACCAGTTTCTTTTCGACTTCCGGCTGAAGGAAGGTAATGAGGTTTTTCAGACGGCTTGGCGGCGGTGGCTCCGGTGGCTTGACCGGCTGCGGTTCCGGCTCCTGCTGCGCAACGGTTGGCTGGGGCTGTGGTTCAGGTACGGGAACCGTGATCATCACACCCGGCGCTTCATGTGGTCCAAGCCCAGCCAGACGCTCGAAAGTCCGGTCGGAACTGTCGTTCAGGGTCAGGGTGAAAAACAGGTAGCCAAGCCCAAGCGCAAGGGCCAGCAGCGATAGCACGGTCCATAGCGCCGCCATGGTGCGAAGCGGTTTGTGGCGGGCATGGACGCCCTGCCAATGGGGCGAAAGCTCCCGTTCAAACACGCCATATTGGCCAAGCAGGGTTTTGTAGAGACTGTCGCGAATGCGGGAAAGCTCAAGTGGTCCCTTGGAAGACACCCGGGTACGGCCTTCGAACGCCAGGGACAGGGACAGGTAGATCAGCAGCAGCAGGTCTTTGGCAGACCCGGGCGACTGATGGAAATGATCGAGAATATCGAACACCCGGTCGCCGCCCGTCACGTCGTTGTGGAAGGTGGAGACCAGGCCGGAGCGCGCCCATCCGGCCCGCACGCCCCAAGGCGTGGAGAGAACCACATCATCGATGGTGGCGCAGACGACATAATGAGCGGCGCGCGCCCGTTCCGGGCTGATACGGGCGCTGGCGAGGTCACGCTCATAGCGGTTGACCGCATTGATGCAGACCTGGCGCAGTTCCTCGATATCCGGCTGCTCAGAGCGGTAGCGAAGCGCATGGGCAAGGTTGAGCAACGGTGCCGCCGAGCGCACCAGCACCGGCATTTCGCTGCTGCCGAAGCGGAAATTGTCGATCAGATGTGCGACAGGCATCCGCGTCCCGCTATCGGCGGGTGCCGGTTGCGATGTTTCGCCGTCGAGCAGGTCGGCGACCTTGCGGGCGTTGTCGTCCTGGAGGCGTTTTTCCTCCGTGACTTCCACCACGGTCGGCAGATCCTGCCAGGAAGGAGGCCGTTCGTTGCTCATTCTCTCAAGGCCCACATTTCGAGTTCAAGACCAGGGAAATCGCCTGCCAGGTGCAGGGCAATCGCCCCGGATGTTTCGAGCTGTTTCCAGAGCGGCGTCTTGGTATCCAGCTCGAAATAGATGGTTCCGGCCCGGTAAGGCAACTGGCGTGGCAGAACGGGCAACGGGCGCACCGGAATGCCCGGCAGCGCGACATTGACCAGTTCGGCAATCCGCTCCACCGGCCCGACCTTGATACGAGCAGGTAGGGTACGGCGCACGTCTTCCGCCGACATGTCCGCCCGCACAGCCAGCACGAAACCGGCATCGCGCAGCAGGCTGCGGTCGTTGATCGTGCCGACCCGTACACCGTGGCGGCGTTCCACCAGCTCGATGGCGACAGCCGATTGCGCCAGCACCGAGGACAGCGAGGTGCGCAAATCCTCGAAGACAGCGCCAAACGTCGCCTTCAGATCGTCATGGCGATAGGCCGGAAAATCCGTCGCCCGCTTGCTCTCCATGGTGAACGTCGCAAGCTCGCCGGCTAGCTGAATGCATTGCTCGTAAAACTGTATGGGATGCAGGCGTGTGGCGTTGGACAATGCATGTTTCAACAGCGGATCGGCGCGGTTGAGGATCTGCAACAGGAAATAATCACCAACTTCCGCGGTGCCGCGAATGGTCGGATCGCCGATCCGCTCGGCAATCGCTTCCGCCCGGTGCCGGACGATGCCCAGCAATTCGGTCATCAATTCATGCAGTCTTGAGGACGCCGTGCAGTTCAAGCTGGCTGGAATGAAATCCGGGTCGAGGAGGACAGCCTTGTCGGAGCGCACCTCGACCACGCGGGCCAGACCCAGAAGTTCATAACCAGCCAGATCGTCGCCGGTCTTCAACAGTTTGAGGTTGAGACGGCCAACATCGATGGGCGCCAGGAAATCGGTTTCCACATTGGCATCAGGCGCTTCATAGGGTGAAGCAACAAGCCGCACACTGTTGACCGCCGAGGTGCCGGTCTGGGCCATGTCGGCCTTGCCGGGCTGGCGGGCGGGCAGGGCCAGATAGATCACCGCATTCTTGACGGATTCGTCCAGCTCAAGGGCTGCTGGCAGGTCGGTATCCTCAGGCGCATCGAAGGGCGTGCCGTCCGGCAACATGCCGCGCAGGCCCGACAGGGCGAACTGGCCGATGGCAAGGGCGCTGCGGTCCAGGCCAATCTCCAGAATACCCCAGGGATAAGGCGTAAGGCTGCGCGCCACCGAGCGCACCAGGCGCTCCGTCCAGCGGTCGGACTGCTGGAAATGTTGGACGCGAAGGAACATGCCTTCGGTCCAGGCAACCCGGTTTTCATGTCTCATCGGTTGTTTCTACCCCCATTACTCTGTCGGCTTGAACCGGTACGGCTGGCTCTTCGGCCTGCTCGCCCATGGCGGCGCGACGCATGAAATCCCTGAATGAAAGAATACGGCCCTCGGCCTGAAACAATTGCCGATAGGCCGCCCAGTAGTCGCGCTCGGCAAGGAACGGTAGGCGTACCGGCGAGTTTGCGTCTACCTTGGCCTCCAGCAGGCGTGGGTCCAGCGACCGGCCTGCCGCCTGCATCATGGTTTGCAAAATCGCCGCGAAGGCCTCCTGCTGTCCGGCAAAGGCTTCAAGTCGGGCGGCAAGATCGGTTCCGCCGCTGGGCGACAGGGCAGGTACAGCATCACCCGGCAGGTCGAAGGCCGCGATGCTTTCGGCCAGAGCCTCTTGGGCGCGGGAGAGCGCCGCCATCATCCGCTCCGCTTGCAGATCTGAAGCCGATGGGCTCTGTCGCGCATCCGGCTCCTGATCCTCAGGATCGGCGAACACGGCGTCAAATTCGTCCTGCGGTTTTGACCGCTCCTCTTGCGGAGGGGGCACGTCATGCGGCGGACGGCGAACCGGTGGCGCGATGGTCACGAAGGTTTTCGGCGCGGCCAGATGTTCCATGGCGCTTCCACCGGCATCCTCATCGAACCAATTGTCCGGCAAGACGGGCTTCATGCCATCGGTCTGCGGCGGACCGCTCCAGCCGATATCGACATGACGAGTAAAGCTCTTTTCCTTGTCCGCCCGACGGTCAGATTGTGTGGCCCCTCCAGACATACCTCGCTCTGATGGCCGGGGTTGCTTCCACGGTTCCTCCACCTGCCGGTCTCCCAGAAGGCCACGGGCGGTGGTGCCATTCGGGGCGATATCGGCAAGGATCGAGGAAATCGTCAGCGTCTCACTGCTAACCGGCATGGTTGGATCGGGATCGACCGCCTCAGGCGCCGCCTCACCGGTAATCGAAACGGTAAACCGGTAGCCGCGCACATCAATACTGGCGCCGTGCTTGAGCCGGATCGTATCGCCTTCCAGCAGCAGCTTGCCATCGACCAATGTGCCATTGGCGCTCTGGTCGCTCAGTATATAGCCGTCCCGGTCACGGCTGATGGTGCAATGCAGTTTAGAGACGCGGCATTCATTGTCCGTCACTTGCCAATCGCAGGCAGGGGCGCGGCCAATGGTGCGGCGGCCATAGTCCAGTGTCCAGGTGGTCTGGCCTTTGGTGACAGGCTTTTCGGGGCGAAGTTCCAGCTTCATGCCCGGCCTCCCTGCTGCATGGCCTGATATTCGGTGACCACGGCATCGCGGCTGTCACTGCTTGCCGGGACGAGCCGCGCCCAGCTGTTCCAGCCGAGCCGGGCAGGCATGGTCGCAGACCCCATCTGACAAAAAGGAATGTCTTCTTTTTTCAACACCACCTGGGCATCGATATCGAAGCCGTTGCCGATAAACAGCCGGGTGAGGGCGAAGATTTCCGCAAGACGCGGCTTGCCAGGCGACAGGCTGATATAATCGTCATAGCCAACCGGACCGATGACCAGCCTCAGTGCTCCGCTCCGGTCCATAACGGATGCACCCGCCATGGCATTGACGCCAAGCCTTGGGCCGGACCCCTTGCCCATCTGGCTCAACTCTGCCGACGGAATGGAGACCCAACGCGGACGAAACTGCTCAATTGCCACCGCCATGCCGGTAAACTCCTCCAGCATGGCTCGAAGACTGGCGACATTGCGGGTACGGTCGGCAAAAAATCCGGAAAACCGCAGGATCACATCTTCATTGATGCCGGCTTTTTCCACCAGTCCGGCGGTGCCGAATCCGGTCAGCGATAGCAACACCTTGCGGAAGGTGTTTTGTTCCTTGGTGGCACTCCATCGCAGCCGCCGCGCCAACCGGTATTTTTCGCAGGCCGCCACAAACAGTTCCGAAAACCGGATAGCGAACAGGTTGAGAAAGCTGATCAAGGCTCGGGAACGGCGGCGCTCTTCGCGCAGCAGCAATTCGTTATATTCCGGCGGCAGCGCGCCGAGCGGTCCAACCAGCGGCGCAAAAGCCGATTTGACGACATTGCCCTGCAACTTGCGGCGAAAACCGCTGACGGCAAGCGGGGCTGGCTGAATGCCGGAATGGGGGCCGACGTCCAGCTCCGTTCCCGACGACAGATGTTGTGCCACCCGAAATGCCGTGGTCGGTTCAAAATGGCCGGGGTCCTGCTCCAGCAGGCGGGCCAGCTTATCCTCATTGGGTTTGATCTGGATATTCATCACCACCCCTACAGCAAAGGCCGCTCGGCGGCCCGGGCGGGCCAGCGGACAATTGGCTCGGACTGGCCGCGCATGGTCAGGGTCAGCCGGGTGAAACTGTTGACCGAGGTATAGAGCCCGCAGAAATGATCAATGATGCTGCCGAAGATGAAGGCGGCTGCCCGGTCGATCATAGCCGGGTCAAATTCGATCTTGACATCGGTGCCTGGCACCATGGCGGGGCCAAGCCGGGCGAGTGCGTGCTTGGCCTCGACGCGGCTGATAGCTTCGACAAGCTGTCGCGTTTCCGGCGCATCGCGCAATGCATAGAGCGAGAGAATATCCTTCAGTGCCGAACCGTCATTGTCGAACAGTGACAGATGATTGAGCAGAAGATGGGAGACCAGCCGCCACTGGCGCGCCAGTTTTTCATGGATACGAATGGCGGGCGTTGGCGGTAAAAGCGCCTTGATCTCGGCCACGCTTTCACTGCGCTTGACCAATTGAAGGTGCGGGTGACCGCCGCCGAAAGGCAATTGGCTGGCCAGGTCTCTGTTCAGGCATAGGGTATCGACGCTGGCCGTCAATCCGGTCGGCTCAAGCGGACCGCGATTGCGGTCAACGAAGGCGATCTGGGTATCCGAGGAGCCGTCATCCTCATCGAACCGGCGAACCGCCTGCCAGAACACACTGCTATTGGCGCCGCGCTGGCTGCTCCCGAAAAACGGCCGGGCATCCTGTTCTTCGCCGGACGCCGCCGAAAGCCGGACCTGTTCGACCATGTAGATTTCCCGGGTCGTTTGGCGGCGGCTGTCGGGCAGGAGCGAATATTCCGTGCGGCTGCCATCCAATGTCAGCGGTTCAGAGCTTTGCCGGAACAAATTGATGACCGGGGTGGCATTGAGGACGATGTCGCTGGCGGAAATCATCCGCTCCAGTCGCGCGTCACTGCTGTCCAGATAGATGTAAAGCTCGACATCATCGCCCTGCCAGCGATCCATGCCGGATACCTCCAGGAACAGAAATTTTTGCGGCAACGTGAAAAACTCTGTCAGCAGCCGGTATCCGGCAAAACTGCCCGGTGCCGTGGGAAGCATCGCCTGCTCCGGCGCAAACCCCAGCGGACGCAGGTTTTCCGCTGCCAGAAAGACTGCATTGCGATCCTCCGAATGCCGTGCCAGCGCCATGCCGATGCAATGATTGGCCAGAAGCTCGAACAGGGCGGCGGCCTGCGCCCATGCGGAGGCAATGAAAAAAGTCAGGCGCTTGACGCCAAGCCCGGCCATGCTGTCCTGCTTGGGGGCCGTAGAGCGCAGGGACAGACGCAACACGCCTGCCGCACCTGCAAAGGGTGTCGCTGGCGCATCGAGCGGCAAGCCGGTCAGGCTGGCATTGCTGACCGTCATCGGGACAATTTCCACATCCTGCGTGGTGCGGAACTGACAGGGATCGCCGCCGACCGGCTCGGTGACGATGTCGGTATGGCGCGGCAGCAATTGCATGCCGGCCAGCGTTGCGCCTGGCGCAAATTGCACGATGCTCATCGGCGGCACTGGTGCCAGATAATGGGGGTAGAGGGTTTCCAGCAGGCTGTCGGTCAGTTCCGGAAATTCATCGTCCAGTTTTTGGCGAACGCGGGCGGCGGAATAGGCGAAGCTCTGGATGATCCGCTCTACATGCGGATCGTCGGCCACATCACCCGACAGACGCAACCGCCCGGCGATTTTCGGGAAGGCGCGGGCGAATTTTTCCGCGCGCCTGCGAAGCGCGAACAACTCGTCATTATAGCGTTCCAGAAAGGTTTCAGCCATTCGACGCCTCGATGCGGAAAGCCTGGGTGGAGGGGTCGATGCGAGATTCGAAACTGACCGGCGGCATCCCGTCATAAAGGCGGAACGTACCGTTGATGCGCATCCGCAAGGCGCGGTCGCCCTCTGTATTGCCTTTGAGGATCGTGACCTTGACGTCGGCGAGGCGGGTTTCAAACAGCGCAATGCGCCGTTCCACCAGTCTTGCCAAGCGAAGTTTGGATTCGTCGGTGGAAAGATTGGCCGAAAGAACACCATCGACGCCATAGGAGACCAGCGCGTCCTGCAACTCGCCAAGTCCATCCGGTGGTGCCTGCGGGCAGCGGCGGGTGTTCAACAGCGCTTCCAGGTCGCGGCGGATCACTTCGCGCATCTCACGCACCTGTTCGCTGACGCTGGTTTGCGGATCACTGTCCATATCAGGCGTATCGTCCAGCAGCCGGTCCAGGACGGATCGGTTCAATACCCGCTCAGAGGCGCGAAACCGCTGTAATGGATCAACCATGGGCAGCCTGCCTTTCGCCGGTCGCATCCGATTGCAAGCTTTCAAGATCGTGGAAAGACACCAGTTCGTCGCCCGCCAGCAGGCATCGCTGGCCAAGACCGGTGACGATCCCGTCCACCGCATCCATCCACTCGGTCTGATGGCCGAGTTGCAGGGCAGGGCTGGAATCGGCGCCATAATAAATGGCGGGGAGAAGCACGGTCGCCTCGGCGCCGCTTTCCAGTGTCAGTTCCGCCGGGCGGAAGGCCGTGTCCCGGGGGCGGCGTATCGGTTGCGGCGTAACAGACGCGATCCTTGAAAAATCGACCCAGAGATAGGCGCCGCCGGTGGTCAGCACTTCAAGCGCATGAGGGATACGGTCGTCGAGATCGCGGATATCGGCAACGGCGGCGCCGTTCCACAGTATCGGCACAGTGCCACGGCTCTCTTCCAGTTCGGCAAGCAGAGACACAGCCTCGCTTGCCGCTCCTTCCTTCAGGGCTAGGTTGAGCTTTAGCGCAATCTGGTCGCTGGCGGTGGGGCCACCGGGAAAATCCGGCAGAGCACCGGTTTCAAACCAGGCTTTGCGGGCTGCCATCCCACGGATCTGCTGGCGCAGCATCGAAAAACCGACGGCATCCTGCGGCTGGAAGCGGACAGCCAATTCGCATTGGCTGTCGGCCTTTTCATAATCGCCAGCCAGAATCAGCAGGTCGATATAGAGATGGCGCAGGTCATGATCGCTGGCCGCCGTTTTCAATTCGGCTTTGACGGCATCCATGGCCTGGGCAAGATCTGCATCATCGAGCAGGCTGGCAATGCGGCGGGAGGCGGTACTCATGCAACTATCCTTTTCGGTTCCGTCTGCCCGGGGGTAGCGCCCATGGCGGCAGCGCCCGAGGTTTCGGCGACGAGATGAAAACTGGTGGAGATATCATCGAGCTGGAAATGCGGCTGCAATCTGACCGTGCAGGAAAAGGCACCAGGTTTTCCAGGAATTTCCGTGACGTGGATGCCTGCGGAACGCAGCGGATAACGGCTTCTGAGCGACACATCCGCATCGTCATTGCCCAGCGTATAGCCTGACAGCCAGTCTTCCAGCCGGCGCTGAATGACATTGGCGGTGCTGAGCTGGCCAATATTGTCGCGCATGATCACCTTCAGGTAATGCGAGAAGCGTGACGCGCAGAGTACATATTGCAGCATGGCCGCCAGCCGGGCATTTTGTCGGGCGGTTTCGCTGGAATAATGGCCGGGCGCGTGCAGCGACTGGTTGGCGTTGAAAATCGCGGATGATGAAAGATAAGTCGTAGCAACCGGCACGATGCCGAGATCGGACAGTTGCAATTCCTGGGAGCGGGTCAGTTTGACCTCGACGGGCGGCTGGGCGGACAGGCCCTCGCTTTCCACACCGATATCAAGGCCCGGCAATTGCCAGGGCGCCAGCATACCGCCATCGATCTCGTCCTGGGTAACGCCGCGCATGTCGGCAAACCAGCCGGAATCGATAAAGGTGCGCAGAATAATCGCCGCAAAGGCGAAGGCACTGTTTCCCCAGAGCAAAGTCTCTCCGCTTTCCGAGAGATGTTCACGAAACGGAAAACCGTCATTGCGCTTGCGCCAGAATGGTTTGTGGGGCGGGCGCATCAGCACGCGCGGTGCAACCAGGCCCAGGAAACGGGTATCGTCATTGCCGCGCAAGCTGTTCCAGCGCAGCCGCGTCTTGTCCTGTTGCAACCAGGAAAAATCGGAAACCCGGTTCAGTTCGCGGAAGGTTTCAAGACCGATGGCCTGCGGCGATGCACCGGCGATGAAGGGACAAAAGGCCGCTGCGGCTACCGTTGAAAGGCGTGCAAGCGTACTGACTGTATCGCTACCATCGATGGTGGCGGGAGAGAGGTCGTAATCGCCGACCAGAAGTCCGAATGGCTCGCCGCCCGGCATGCCGAATTCTCGGTTATAGACCAGTTCGAACAGGTGGCTCTGGTCGAAATCGGTGGCGCGTTCCATGCTGCGCGCCAATTCTTTCCAACTGGCGCTGATCAGCTTGATTTTCACCTCGGCGCTGCGTCCGGCTTCGCGGACCAGCAAGTCAAGACCAAGCCACCGCGCTTCCATCGCCTGGAAGTCGGGATGATGTAGAATTGCATTCACCTGCCGGTTCAAAACCGCGTCGATTTCCGCGATCAACCGATCCGCCAGCATCCGTGACGATGTCCTCACAATACCCCCCGGTGGACGCGCATGTTTGATGACGTTGACGATAGAGGTCTGCGCGAAGCACCCGCGCAGACCTTTGATGATCGATCAGTTTTTCGATGGAATACGGGCAACCATGCGCAGCGAAGTTGTCAGCTCTTCCATCTGCAGCCATGGACGCAGCCAGGCGACCGCATTGTAGGAGCCCGGTTTGCCAGGGATTTCCTGTACCGTCACCTTGGCATCGCGCAGCGGATACTTTGCGCGCGAATCTTCTCCAGCATCGTCATTGGCATTGACGTAGTTGGAGATCCAGCGATTGAGCCAGACTTCGCAATCGTCTGCTTCCATGAAGGAGCCGATCTTGTCGCGGCCCATGACCTTCAGATAATGGGCGAACCGTGAGGTCGCCATCATATAGGGCAGGCGGGCGGAAACGGCGGCATTGGCCGTCGCTTCGGGCTTGTCGTAGAGCTTCGGCTTATGGGCGGTCTGCGCGCCGAAGAACACGGCGTAATCGGTGTTCTTATAGTGGCAGAGCGGAAGGAAGCCCAGCTTGCCCAGCTCGGCGTCGCGACGGTCGGTAATGCCGACTTCTGTCGGGCATTTCAGGTCGAGGTCGCCATCATCGCTGGAGAACACATGCATGGGCAGGTTTTCCACCTTGCCGCCGTTTTCCGCGCCACGGATGGCTGTGCACCAGCCGTTCTTCGCAAACGCTTCGGTGAGGCGCGTCCCCATGACGTAGGCGGCATTCATCCAGCAATAGCTATCGTGATGCAGCTCGCCGCTTGCCTCGCCCAGGGTTTCATCAAAACCGAACTCGTCGATCTGGCTGGTTTTCGGGCTATAGGGCATGCGCGCCAACACCCGTGGAAGGGCCAGCGTGACGAAACGCGAATCGTCGCTTTCGCGGAAGCTGCGCCATTTGGCATATTCCACCGTCTCAAAGATTTTTTCGAGGTCGCGGGGCCGCGACAATTCCCGGAAATCGTCAAAGCCGAACATCCGCGGGCTTGCTGCCGAGACAAACGGCGCGAAGGCAGCGGCGGCAATCGAGGACACGCCCTGAAGCAATTGGACGTCCTCGAAAGAATTATCGAATTCGTAATCGCCGACGACAGCACCCATCGGTTCACCGCCAGGCGTGCCGAATTCGTCTTCGTAAATCGACTTGAACAGCCGCGACTGGTCGAATTCGACCGCTTTGGCTAGGTCTTTCGACAGTTCGCGTTTGGAGGCGTTCAGCACCCGGATTTTCAGGTTGACGCTGGTTTCAGAATTCTTGACCAGATAGTTCAGCCCCCGCCAGCTGCCTTCCAGCTTGGTAAATTCCGGCGATTGCATGATGGCGGCGAGCTGGGTGGAAATCACCTTGTCCAGCTCGGCAATGGCATTGTTCAAGGTGACCGTCAGGTTGCGGTCGTATTTTACAGTACCTTTCAGGGCCTGATCCGTCAGGGTGCTCAAAAGGTTGCGGGCGCGGTCCGGCTCCGTCTGACGGGTGGCGGCAACGACCTTCGACAACAGCCCCTGTTCCTCGGTGGCGGCGGTCGTTTCATTCGGCTTCAAAACGCTTTCAGCGCTCATCTCTTCAATCCTTTCAAAGCGGCGTCACACAAGGGCCGCCAGTCAAAGAGTTTTCGGTTGGACCGGCTGGTGTCAGCTCTGGCCGTTGCTGTCGGGCCGGTCTTTCAGCTCGGCGACGAGCTTTGAAAGATCACCACGGTTTTGCAGAATGTCTTCGAGAAGCCGTTCGAGATCTTCCGAACGGTCCGCCTTGCTGAGCAGGTCGCGCAATTCATTGCGGGCATCCAGCAGCGCTTTCAGCGCTGGCACCTGCTGCACTACCGACCCCGGCAGGAAATCGTCCATGCTTTCGAACTTCAGATTGACGCCGATGTCGGTGCCGTCATTGTCAATGGTATTCTTCACCTGGATATTCAGGCCGGGCGTCATGCGGCGCATCACATCGTCGAAATTGTCCCGGTCGATCTGGACGAATTTCCGCTCGTTGAACGGCTTCAGCGGCTGGGTCGGGTTGCCGGAGAAATCGCCGAGCACACCCACCACGAAAGGCAGTTCCTTGATCACCATCGCACCTTCGGTTTCCACCTCGTATTTGATGTGGACCCTGGGCTTGCGAACCCGCTCTAGCTTTTCATGCACACTTGCCATCACTGACCCTCCTTGCGTGCCCCCTGGGCATCAAAAAATCCGGTAGGCGGATGCCGAAGCCTCCGCCGATGTGTGTTAGTTTCCGCTCTCCTTGGCCGGTTTGATGCCGGCAGCAATGAGAATGGCATTTCTGGTCTGTGCTTCCGGCAGCAACTCCGTCAGCAATTCGGAAAAATCCATGCGTCCTCGCCGCACCAGGGTTTCAATCGACAGCGAAATCGGCGAATGCGGTTCCGTGCGGCGGAAATAGCGGGCGACATTCATCAGGAGATCGAAGGCGTCTTCACGCGAAGCAATGCCTTCGGGCCCCTCGGCTGGGCGGGCAGCGGGCTGGATTGCGCCGGCCGCAGCATTCTGTTGGGTCGTCTGTCCATCTTCACCTGAAGGGGTGGCATTCTGATTGGCAGGCAATGTCGCGTCGTCGCGCCCGCCAAGACTGCGAATCGCCGCAATGATTTCCTCAAGCACGTTGCGGATATTGGATGCCGGTGGGGCAAACTGTCCGTAGCGCTGGGTAACGAGCGCATTGAAGCCATTGAAGGCGGCGAGGCATGTGTTGACCTCGGCCAGATGAGCAGAGAGAGCAGCTATTCCGGCCTCGGCTGCGGCCTGATGCAGGCTATCGCGCAAACCCGTTTCATCACTGCGCTGGGCAAGTTGATAGTCCCAAAGCGTGAATTCCCCGAATTTCCCAAGCGGCAAAAGCGAAGACAGGCGTAAGGGCTGAATCAATGTTCCCTCGGCGCCAAAACCATTCAATCCGGCAAAGGGTGCCAGCTTTTCCTCGATATCTTCATCATCAATCGAATGAAGCTCGTCGCTATATCGTTCTATAAGCGACGCCGTCGCTTCATAAACTTCACTCAGGCCGGGAAACCCTTCAAGTCGCAAACGGGATTCTGCAAGCCAAGCCAATACTTCGAGATCTTTGCTGACGGAAGAAGTAATTTGCAATCCAAGATTGCTCACCAGGTTCCAACTTTGGGAAACTTTGATAACCTCTCCAGGTGTCGTAGATCTTTCTTCCGTCCTTGCTTGGTTCCTTGCGTCCTTAATTCTGTAGTATACCTCACGATAATTGGCATCCACGCGAATATTTATTCCGCAAGGTCCGTTTTCTACTAATGCTGTAGCCAATTCATTGTCGATCAACGATAGACTAGCCCCATTTTGAATTAACTAATATATGCCACTTGTTAATGTGGGGCGCAGTTATATTTTTGTCAACCTGAGGTCATTTGTTTGATGTCGGGGGTGATGCCTGGCTTTGCATATCTTAAAAAAATTATCTCGCGCTCTGGACAGGTT
Source organism: Gillisella vitis (assembly GCF_021559775.1). Classification (GTDB taxonomy): domain Bacteria; phylum Pseudomonadota; class Alphaproteobacteria; order Rhizobiales; family Rhizobiaceae; genus Allorhizobium; species Allorhizobium ampelinum. The sequence goes on from NZ_CP056048.1 coordinate 958,385, forward strand.
GGGGTAATCGCCTTAGTTGTTTATTCCAACGAAGGTAAGGTCGTTGCTGGGGAGGCTTTTTGCATGTCGCATATTGACCTCAATCGATTGATCGAATCGCTTGAGCCTAATTTGCGTGTCGCGCTTGAGACGGCTGCATCCACAGCAGCCGGGCGCGGACACGGACAGGTTGATATTGCTCATCTGCTTGCCGCCGTCATGGATGCGGCATCGTTTCAACCTGTGTTGGAACAATTGGGCTTGCCCATTGCAGCACTTCGCCGCGAAGTGAGCGATGCGCTCGATGACACCGTGGTGTCCGGATCCGGTCAGCTCGCTTTATCCCAGAATATTCTGACTTTGGGTCGTGAAGCCTGGATTTGTGCTTCGCTCCAGTCTGGAAGACGTGCGATTACGCTTGCCGATATATTTGCGGCTATGGATGATGAGCCGTCGCTTCGGGCCTTGACCCGTGGTCGTTTCCCGTCGCTGAGGATGCTGGACCGAACAGCACTCGAAACACTTTTGCAGACAGACGTTGTCGCCGAGACGCCAAAATCGTCGTTGTCTCCGGCGTCGGCCCGGGAAGACGAGTTCCTGCGACTTTACACTCATGACCTTACCGAGGATGCGCGGGCGGGCCGGCTTGATCCGGTCGTCGGCCGTGATGGCGAACTTCGCCAGATGATCGACATTTTGTTGCGCCGGCGACAGAATAACCCGATACTGGTCGGTGAAGCCGGTGTTGGCAAGACAGCGGTGGCCGAAGCGCTGGCGCTGGAGATTGCCGCCGGACGCGTGCCGGAAAAATTGCAATCCGTACGGCTTCTGATGCTCGATCTGACTCTGTTGCAGGCAGGCGCTGGCGTGAAGGGTGAGTTCGAACGGCGGTTGACCGGCGTTATCGAAGCGGTGAAACGTTCGCCGGAACCTATCATCCTGTTTATCGATGAAGCGCATGGCCTGATCGGTGCCGGTGGGGCAAGCGGGCAGGGCGATGCCGCCAATATTCTCAAGCCCGCGCTAGCGCGGGGCGAAGTGCGGACCATCGCTGCCACGACCTGGAGCGAATATAAGAAGTATTTCGAAAAAGATGCCGCGCTGACCAGACGCTTCCAGCCTGTGCATGTGCGTGAGCCGGACGAGGAAACCGCGATCCGCATGTTACGCGGAATAGCTGAGACCTTCATGGCCCATCATGGGGTAAAGATCCGTGACGAGGCTATCGTCGCTGCCGTACAACTTTCTGCCCGCTTTCTTCCAGCCCGCCAATTGCCTGATAAAGCGGTCAGCCTGATCGATACCGCCGCAGCCACGGTTTCGCTGGCGCGCCAGACGGTGCCGGAACAATTACTGCTTCTTAAAAGCGAGCTTTCGCATCTCACGGTCGAGACCGACTGGCTTGCCCGTGAGCCAGAAAATACGGATGTGCAGGAGCGCCGCCAGGCCGTGGCCACTGAAATGGAGCGCCTGGCTAAGGAAATCGATAGCCTCCAAGCGCGCTATGATGCTGAAATTGCAGCGCTGGCAGCGAGTGACGAAGCGCCCGCCGTAGACAATGATATGACAGCGTCCTTGGATGTTGCTGACGTCAATGTCACCCCATTGATCACTCCTCTGCGGACACGGGGGCTTACCCGCCGCGCGGCTTCTCTGGCGCCGACCTCCGCTGGCGAAGAAAAGCTTGTGCCGCATGAGGTCGATCGCAATGTTGTTGCCGCCGTGCTGGCGCGGTGGACCGGCATTCCTCTGGGCAAACTGCTGGCCGACCAGATTGAAAGCGCAAAAAGCCTCGATATGAGGTTGAAGGAAAAAGTAATCGGCCAGGATGCCGCACTGGAACGGATCGGTGACGCCATGCGCGCGGCGCGCGCCGGGCTTTCCGATCCACGCCGTCCGCCTGCCGTGTTCATGCTGGTCGGCATGTCGGGAACCGGCAAGACGGAAACCGCGCTGACGCTGGCCGACCTGATGTATGGTGGTAGCCAACATCTAACGACGATCAACATGTCGGAATTCAAGGAAGAGCATAAAGTATCCATGCTGCTGGGTGCTCCTCCGGGCTATGTCGGCTATGGCGAAGGCGGCGTGCTGACCGAAGCCGTGCGGCGTCGGCCCTATGGCGTGCTGTTGCTCGACGAAATCGACAAGGCGCATCCCGGCGTTCAGGATATTTTCTACCAGGTGTTCGACAAGGGTATGTTGCGCGATGGCGAAGGCCGCGATGTTGACTTCCGCAATACCACGATTTTCATGACGGCCAATACCGGCTCGGAATTGCTGGCCTCCTTGGCCCTTGATCCAGACACCATGCCCGAAGGTGAGGCGTTGGAAGCATTGTTGATGCCGGAACTGCAAAAGCAGTTCAAGCCGGCCTTCCTCGGACGCACGCTGCTGTTGCCGTTCATGCCGCTTGGCAAGGAGGCCCTGTCGCGGATCGTCGATATCCAGATCAACCGCATTCGGGAGCGTATTTTTTCGGCCTATGGCACAGAGCTTGCTCTGTCCGAAGAGGCCCGCAATGCGCTGGTCGGACGCGCTGTTGCAAGTGAGATCGGAGCTCGTGCCATCGAAATCATGATTGGCCGGGATCTGTTGCCGCCGCTTTCCAGCTTCTTCCTTGAGCTGGTCGCAACCGGCGCAAAGGTTACCGAAGCTCTGGTAACCCATGATGAAAAAGGGTTCGGCGTTCGCGCCGGGGCCGCTGGGGAAAAAGAGGAATTCGCCGATGCCTCGGGTGCATCGGTGGATAAGGATGCCGCGTCGGAAGGGGTATCCAGACGCATGCGGCAGTGAGTGAAAGGTGAACCATACCTCGCCGTGAACGAGGTGATTTCAATTTATATAGGAGAATTTATATGCCGATTTATCTGAAGGTCGATGGTATCCAGGGTGATGCGACCCACGAAGAGCACCGCAACTGGATGGACATCGAGGCTATTCACTGGAACGTTAGCCGCGCCATGAACACCACTGCTGGCTCGACTGCCAACCGTGAAGCCTCTGAACCCGCAATTTCCGAAGTCATCCTGACCAAGGTCAGCGATTCCTCTTCCACGAAATTGTTCCAGGAAGCCTGCGCTGGCCGCACTGGCAAGCAAGCGGTGATCCACATGGTCACCACCGGCAATCCCGGCAATACCTATATCGAATACACGCTCACCAACACACTGATCGCCAATTATTCCGTCGATTCCAGTGGTGACCGTCCGGTCGAAACCATTAAGCTGAACTTCACCAAGATCGAAGTGAAGTATACGCCTTACGACGACCAGAACAACCCGAAGTCGCCGATGATCGCATCTTACGATCTGTCGACCACAAAGGCTGCGTAATCCGCCTTTCTCCTGCAGCGGCACCGCCTTCGGGCGGTGCCGTATTTGTTGTGATGCCGATATTTCGGATGCGCCCGTTCGAGCGAATGTTCCCTGATAGCGTCTTCAAGGTGAGGGTGCGTGAGCAACTTCGGCCTTCGGTATCAAGCACGTCTATCGTGATTCAAGGAGAAGGCTATGCCTGATTTCGATGTGTCTTCCTCAAGTTTGAAGATGAAGCCGTTTAACAGCAATGATGTATCCCAGCCCATGAGCCGTATGGGACGAGGTCCGTCACTGGATTATATTACCTATGCACCAGGCCCGCGCGAGGTTGCCTCTCGCAACGCCGTTGGAGGCGCTGCTGCATCTGCGCTGCGCATGGGATCGGAAGCTCTGAACAGCTATGCCTTGACCCATTGGGCAAAGAAATGGCTGGAAAACAACGAAACCAAAATCCTCGCAAAACTGTTGGAAACCGGCGATGGCGCCTTTGTCGTTCAAGTGAACTACATGGAATCGGACGCCAATGAGACCCGAACCTATCTCAGCCGCGATATTTATCTGCTTGGTACTGTGCCGAAGGCTGCTGATGCCGGTCGTATACTGACGGCGGACCTGATGTATGGTCCGAAGATCGATGCGCAACGTCCCAATAATTCGATCAAGTTCCGCTATGCCTACCTGGTGGGCGAGCGCCTCTGATATTTTGAACTCTCGCATCTCGTTTGCACCGAATGCTTTCAAGGCGAGGATGCATCAGCATCTTCGCGCCGTGGTGTTAGACATGGGGCTGCTGTGAGAAATACGAAGAACAGGTAGTCGTCTGTTGTCCGCAGCCATGTCATCGGCATGATGCTTCATCACGACGTCGAGCACGCATCGCGGTGAACTGTCGTTTGACCCAGCCGGATGGCAGTAGCGTTCGATCTCCAAACCCGGCAAGGGTCGACAGCATCGTGTTGCTCTGCTAATCACGGCCATGGCGATTAACCAACATATGATGTCGGCAAACGAAGAGCAGACTTTTTCAAAAGGTCTGAAGCCCGGCGTTCTGATTGCGATTATCGCGCTTGCGGTTGCCTATCTCGGCTTTTTGTTTGGGGCACCGTTACCCGCGCCGCTTGGCGCACACGGGTCAGCGCTTTTGCATGCGCCACAGCAGACACAGCATCTGGCGGCACGGGAAAATGGCAGCCGGGCTGTTGCACTGGCGTCCCGGCCCGATCCACGCGTTCCAGTGCCGCCGCCTGTGGCTGTACTGAGCTTGGGGGCTGAGCATTTCCTGCTTGTCGGGCGGTCTTCTGTCCAGCGTGTCGAGCGTTCTTCGCCTTTGGTTTCCGGGCGGATTTCGCGGGCTAACCTGGCCAGGGCGCCCCCATCCTTGTCTGCCTGATCCCGTTTTTCGATCAACGCGCGACCGCGCACCGACCGTCTGCCGTTCAATACCTGTGACCAGATTTATGCGGCAGACATCAAGCGTTTCATTTAAGCCCAAGCCTTTTCGCGGGGTTTTGGCATGTGAAGGCGCATCGGTAGCAGCGGCGCAGGCATGGATACTGTTCTATGAAAACCTCTCCCTGGCTTGTGGCTACCTATGTGGTCATCATCGCCTTTGGCATCCTAACGGCACTGCCGAATATTCTGTCGCCAAACACGCTCAATAGCTTTCCCTCCTGGTTCCCGAAGGACAAGGTCGCACTTGGCCTTGACCTTCGCGGGGGCTCTCATCTGGTGCTTGAGGTTGATAGCGCCGATCTGGTGCAGGAAAGACTGCAAAGCCTGATTCAGGATTCCCGCCGTGCGCTGCGCGACGATGGCGTTGATGCGGCGACAGTGCGCAAGAGCGGCTCCTCGCTGGTCGTGACCCTTCAGTCGGCGGAGCAAAGAGCCGCAGCCTTGACCGCCTTGGGTAAGCTTGCCCATCCGGTCGGCCTGACGGGCGCGCCCGATCTGGCGTTTACGGGTGAGGGCACCACCATATCCGTAACGCTTGCCGAGGCCGGAATTACCGACCGCGCCAATGCCGGGGTTGAGCAGAGCCTGGAAATCATTCGTCAGCGTATCGACCAGGTTGGTGTTGCCGAACCAACGATCCAGCGCATCGGCGGCGACCGCATTCTTGTTCAGCTTCCGGGTACGCAGGACCCGGCGCGCATTCGTGAACTTCTTGGCTCTACCGCCAAGATGAGCTTTCACATGCTATCGGAAAATGCCACGGATGGAACAGCCGTACCGCGCGGCGTCACCATGCTGAAGGATGATGAGGGCCGCGCCTATCCGGTTGATGACCGGGTGGAACTGGCAGGCGATCGCCTGACCGATGCCCGCGTTGGCTTTGACCCGAATACCAATGAGCCACTGGTCAGTTTCCGCTTCGATACGGCGGGTGCGGCGCGTTTTGCCGAAATCACCCGTGTCAATGTCGGCAAGCCTTTTGCCATCGTGCTGGACGACAAGGTTCTGTCTGCCCCTGTCATCCGTGAGCCGATTACTGGTGGCTCCGGCCAGATTTCCGGGAATTTCACGGTGGAAAGCGCAACGGACCTTGCTGCATTGCTGCGCGCCGGGGCGTTGCCCGTCAAGCTCACGGTCATTGAAGAGCGGACGGTTGGTGCTGACCTGGGCGCGGACGCCATCAAGATGGGTGTCTATACCGGCTTGATCGGCTTTGCGCTGGTCGTCGGATTTATGATCGTGCTCTACGGCGGTTGGGGGATTGTCGCCAATCTGGCCCTCGGTCTCAATGTCATCCTGACCTTCGCCTGCCTGTCGCTGATTGGCGCGACGCTGACCCTACCGGGTATCGCGGGCATTGTGCTCGGTATCGGCCTTGCTGTTGACGCTAACGTGCTGATTAATGAGCGGATTCGGGAAGAAACCCGCAAGGGCCGTGGTGCCATGGCGGCGTTGGATGCCGGTTTCCGCCGGGCCTATTCCACCATTATCGATAGTAATGTGACGGCGCTGATCGCCACGCTGCTGCTGTTCTGGTTCGGCTCCGGCCCGGTTCGCGGTTTTGCCATCACCATGGGGCTGGGCATTGCCATATCGATGTTCACAGCGGTTTCGGTGGTGCGTGTTGTCATGCTCGCCATCATCAGGCGTTACAAGCTGAAGCGTCTCGATATCAAGCCGCTGCTTCCCCTCCAGTTGATCCCTGATGGAACACGCATTCGTTTCATGCGGGCGCGCTTCGTTGGCATCGGCATTTCTGCGTTCCTTTCGATTGCCTCTCTTATCCTGTTCGTCACGCCCGGCTTGAACTATGGCGTCGATTTTCGCGGCGGTATCCAGCTTGAAGTGGTGACCCAGGACCGCGCCGATCTCGCCGCCTTCCGGTCGGGCTTGGATGGGCTTGGGCTTGGCGATGTCACGCTTCAGGAATTCGGCGATGCTCGTCACCTGCTGGTTCGCGTCGAGCGGCAGCCGGGTGGTGAAGAAGCGCAGACCGCGGCGGTGGAGCGGCTGAGAACCGAGGTAAAGGTTATCGATGCAACGGCGTCGGTAGAGCGCACCGAAGTTGTTGGCCCGAAGGTGTCGGGAGAACTGGCGACCGCGGGTATCCTCTCGGTCGTCCTCGCCAGCCTGGCCATGCTGGGCTATATCTGGGCGCGTTTCGAGTGGCCTTTTGCGGTTGGCGCAATTGCGACACTCATTCTCGACGTCACCAAGACGATTGGCTTCTTCGCGCTCACCGGGCTTGATTTCAACCTGACGGCCATCGCGGCGCTGCTGACCCTGGTCGGCTATTCCGTCAACGATAAGGTCGTGGTCTATGACCGGATGCGCGAAAATATGCGGCTCTACAAGACGATGCCGCTGCGTGAACTGATCGATCTGTCGATCAACGAAACGTTGGCCCGCAGCCTGTATACATCGGCCACTGCCTTTCTTTCGCTGTTGCCCATGGCCATCTGGGGCGGTAGCGCGGTTGAGAGCTTTGCCGTGCCGATGATTTTCGGCATTGCCATTGCGGCCTCATCGTCGGTGTTTATTGCCGCACCGATCCTGCTGTTCCTTGGGGATTGGCGTCGCAAGCGGGCGGCAGTTCCGGAAAAGCCAGCCGGTTCCGTCGAGGCTTGATCAACAGATCCCCGCTGCCGTCCACTGACGGCAGCGGGGCTATCGTTTATGCTGCGTCTTCGGCGGTTACTGGCGCATCGCGATGGGCTTCCTCAAGCCGCGCATATAGATGATCGGCGATGTCGCGAGCATGATGCGCGACCTGGGGAAGACCCATTAATTCCCCGAAGGTACCACGGGCAAGCGGTCCGGCGACCAGTAGGCCCGGCGTTACCGCTCCATGCTGGTCGAGAAGGCGCGATTGCCGGTCGCAATGCAGCCCAAGACCGGTCGGGTCGAGGCCGATCAAGCCCTTAAGCGCAAGGTTGCGGAGATAAGGCTGGTTATCGATGATGGCGCCATGCGCCGGACCGGTGGCAATGACCACGGCATCGACAACACACGACACCTTTTCGGTACTGCGCGCCAGACGTAGGGAGACACGAATTTTCGAGCCATCATAGGATACTGTTTGTACCGACGCTGCCAGTATCTCCATCTGGCCCCTGCTGATCGCCTGGTTGATGGCCCCTTCCACTTGCGGGGCGATGCGGAATCGATGCACATCCCAAAAGGGGCGCAGATGGCGCACCAGGCGCCGCCTCTCATCGAGCGGTAGTGCGCCCCAGATCTCCTGGGCCTGAGCGCGAACCGCATCCAGCACGGCATGCCAACTGATGCCTTCCGCTGCGGCATGGTTGATCTGTTCACGGATGCGGCGCGTCAGATGCCGGATCGACCGGCTAGGCGGGTCGATAAAGTCCCCATAGGGCTCCTGTACCGTCCCGGCATGGCCTCTGGAACGCAGGCCACGTCTTGAAATGCTGGTGATCGGCCCTTGATGGTTTCGCGCCAGCAAGGACGCAGCGATATCGGCACCCGTCAGGCCATTGCCGACAATAAGAACGGCATCGTCCGGGCGAATGACGTTGAGCGCATCCGGCACGGTCGCATCGGGGATGAAGCGTGGGTGTCCTTCCAGAATGGCGGCAAGCGCCTTTGGTGGCCTGGGGGAGGGATGACTGGTGGCAATCACCACATCATCTGCCTCCAGTGTTGTTCCATCCGCTTGTGTCAAGCGCCAGCCTCGGGTGGACGGGTCCAGCGAAACGACATCGGATTTGACATGCTCTATCCGGCCATTGGCCAGATAAGGTGCCAGCTTCGAGGCGATATAAGCACCGAAATCGCGCCGGCGCGGAAATATCCTGCCATCGTCCAAAGCCGCTTGCCTGTCTTCCTCACCCAGACGGTGCTTGCCGACCCAATCGAGAAAGTCGAGAGGCTCGTCAGGGTCGAGGCTCATCCGGTCTGCAGGAACATTGATGCGATGAGCCGGGTCAGCCGTGTCATAGGCAAGGCCGCCGCCAAGTCTTGCCCGCGGTTCGTATATGACGATGCGCACATGGCCGGGCTGTGTCTTGCGGGCTAGATTCCAGGCCACAGCCGCACCTGTAAATCCGCCACCAATGATGGCGATTGTTGGCGGCTTTTTGGCCTGAGTCAGGTTGGCGGCAGGCATGGAAGTTTCTCCACGAGATTTCATCGGCATTAGGCTACTTCATCGCGCAGAAAATCGGAAACGGTGCGATGCTTTTATCAGCTCCAGGCATGGAGCGGTGGGTTCTCGCCATTCAGGTAATATTTGCCGAGAATGGAATATTTCCAGCGCACCGGGTCATGCAGCGTATGGGTTCGGGCATTGCGCCAATGACGGTCCAGATTGTGCTCGGCCAGGGTCGATCTCGTGCCTGCGAGTTCGAACAATTTATTGGTCGCCTCAATGGCAATCTCGGTCGATAGAATTTTCGCTTCGGCGGTGATGATTTGCGCTTGGGCGACGGTGTCAGCATTGGGGTTGGCAACAGCGACGTCGATGGCCCGACCGGCTTTTTCAAGCAATGCCTGGGCGGCATGCAGGCGTAGCGACAGGCTGCCAACAGCCTGGATCGTGTAGGGGTCGTCGCTGGCGCGCTCCAGGCCGGAATCCACCCAGGGCCGGGATTTGGTGCGGACGAAATCGATGGTTTCGACAATCGCCGCCTGGGCGATGCCAGTATCGACGGCAACCTGGATGATCTGGAAAATTGCGCCGTCGGCAGTCGGTACCTCATAGCCCTTGTAGCCCGGAACCAGCCAGGCTTTGTCCACCTTGACATTCTCTAGAATGACGGTGCCTGAGAGCGTGGTGCGCTGGCCGAAACTGGACCAGTCGTCGATAACCGTCAGGCCCGGTGCATCGCGGTCGGCGATGGCATACCAGGCACGGCCTTCCTCATCGAGGGCGACGATTGGCACTTTGTGGGCGAGTAACGCGCCGGAAGAATAGAATTTCTTGCCGTTAACGATGACATGATCACCGTGATCGGTAAATTTCGTTTCGAAATCGGCGGCCCGTTTCGAGCCGAATTCCGAAAAGGCATTGCCCAGCCGCAAGCCTTTCAGCACTTCCCCGAAGATCAATCGCTGTTGGGCTTTGTCGGACACGGTGCGAATTGCCGCCACGACGCCCAGATGGTTCTGCGCCACCTGTCCGATGGAGGAATCGGCCTGCGATATGATTTCGATGACCTTCGCCAGTGTGGCATAGGAAAGCTCGGGGCCACCGAATTCCTTTGGGACGTTGATCGACCAGAGGCCGCTTTGGGAAAAAGCGTCGAGTTCCGCAACCGGCCAAATTCTGTCCCGGTCCCGGATCGCCGCATCCTTGACGAAGTCTGCTGCGAGGCGATGGGCGATCTCGATGGCTTCCGCATCGCTTCTGATTACATGTGCGGGCTCAATGGGACGCGGGATGGCAGGTATTCCGGCTTTTTCCGGCTTGGCAATGATATTCATGAAAATCTCCCTGGGTTAACGGGCAACTGCGTATTTCGATCGGTTATTCGGCAGCTTGCAGTGCGCCGTCTTCCCGCGCTTCCAGTTCGCGCACCAACGGAATGACCTTTTTGCCAAAAAACTCCACCTCTTCCTGGAAATGCAGGAAGCCCATCAGGATCAGGTCCGCACCGGCGCGTTTATGCTCGATGATCCGTTCGGCGACCTGTTGCGGCGTGCCGATCAGGTTGGATTTGAAGCCGTCATTATATTGGACCAGATCCTGGAAGGTGGATTTTGCCCAATTGCCTTCGCGCTCCGGCGAGGCATTGCCGGCATTCTGAACTTCATGCTTGAAGCCATTGACGGCATCGGGAATGGCCTTGTCGATGATTTCCTTCAGGGTATCCTGAGCTTCCTGCTCGGTGTCGCGGACAATGCCGAAGGCATTCATGCCAATCCTGGTGCGCCAGGTCTTGCCGAATAGTTTTTCCTTGGCGCGGATGTCATCGACCTGGGCTTGCAGGCCTTCCGGCGTGTTGCCGTTGGTGAAATACCAATCCGACACGCGGGCCGCCATGTCTCGCGCAGCGCGTGAGGAACCGCCCTGGAAGACCTGTGGAACGCCGCCTTCCGGCTTCGGTTTCATGGAGTAATCGTTGAAGCGATAGAAATCGCCGCGCAGATTATAGCTGTCCTCGGTCCAGATGCCGCGAATGGCCCGGATGAATTCTTCTGAGCGACGGTAACGTTCATCATGGTCCAGCCACGGTTCACCAATCGACGTAAATTCACCCCGGAACCAGCCCGAGACGATATTCACATCGACGCGCCCGTTGGTGAGGTGGCTGATTGTGGCGATCTGCTTGGCAAGCAGGGCCGGGTGCCAGGGGCCGGGAAGCACCGCGGCGATAACCCGCAGCTTTTCCGTCGCCGCCAGTAGGGCATGGCTGAAAGACACGGATTCGTGCTGGTTGTCGGCGCCATAACCGGCGGTGAAGCGGATCTGGCTGAGGGCGTAATCGAAGCCGCTCTGCTCGGCAATCTGCGCCAGCTTGCGGTTATACTCTATCCCCCAATGGGTCCGTTGTTCGATGGAACTGATGACCAATCCGCCGGAGACATTGGGAACCCAATAGGCGAATTTCAGCGGCTCTCTTTTCTGGTGTGGCATATCCGTCTCCTCCATTGGGTTTCAAAAGTGACCTGCATTCCTGCTTACGATGGTGCGAGCTGCATGGCGCAATAGTGTTAAACGATAGAAATAGTAGACGATAAATCAAAGATCATATGCGCTGTGCGATGGATCACGGCGGGAATAATTTGCTCAAAATATGCGATGGATGAGACGGGTCTTGCCGCTTCGGAGCCTTACAATGCAGCCGTGCAGCTCCTGGTTTTTCTCCCTTGCATTTATTGGGAATCTTGAATAGATAAATTCAACTATTCAAGGAATATTGAAATATGGATCAAAAACAGGCTCTCTCCGCCTTCGCCGCTCTTTCCCAGGAAACCCGGCTACTGATCGTCCGTATGCTTGTTGTGGCTGGGCCAGATGGCATGGCGGCCGGTGCGCTCGCCGACAAGATCGACGTGTCTCCCTCCAATATCTCCTTTCACCTCAAGGAGCTTGAACATTCCGGATTGATTGCCGCGCAACGGCAGTCACGGTCGATTATTTATACCGCCAATTATGCCGCCCTGGGCGGACTTGTCCGGTTTCTGATGGAGGATTGCTGTTCAGGACATCCTGACATCTGCGTGCCCGTTGCTGAGCTTGCCGTCTGCTGTGCTCCGGGATCGAAGCCACCGGTCGCCACGTCATTGGAGCGATAAACAGATGTCCACATTCGAACGTTATCTGACGGTCTGGGTTTTCCTCTGCATTCTCGCAGGGATCGCGCTTGGACATGCCATGCCCGGTGTGTTTCAGGTCATCGGTGCCGCCGAAATCGCCAAGGTTAATATCCCGGTTGCGGTGCTGATCTGGTTGATGATTATTCCGATGTTGATCAAGATCGATTTCGCAGCGCTTGGGCAGGTTGGTCGTCACTGGCGCGGCATCGGTGTTACCCTGTTCATCAATTGGGCGGTCAAGCCCTTTTCCATGGCGCTGCTTGGCTGGCTGTTTATCGGCACCCTGTTTCAGCCCTTGCTTCCGGCTGTGCAGATCGACTCCTATATTGCCGGACTGATCATCCTGGCTGCGGCACCCTGCACGGCCATGGTCTTCGTCTGGTCTAACCTGACAAAGGGCGAGCCTCATTTCACTCTTTCCCAGGTCGCATTGAACGATGCGATCATGGTCGTGGCCTTTGCGCCCATTGTCGGCCTGTTGCTTGGCCTGTCGGCCATCACCGTACCTTGGGATACCCTGGTGTTTTCGGTGGTGCTCTACATCATCCTTCCGGTGATCGCGGCGCAGATTTTGCGGCGCAGTCTGACTTCGTCCGGTTCTTCTGCCTCGCTCGACCGACTGTTGAAGGTGCTGCAACCGATGTCGCTTGTAGCGTTGCTGGCCACGCTGGTATTGCTGTTCGGGTTCCAGGGCGAGCAGATCATTGCCCAACCGACCATTATCGCCCTTCTTGCTGTGCCGATCCTGATCCAGGTCTATTTCAATTCGGGTCTCGCCTATCTGCTGAACCGCGCGACGGGTGAACAGCATTGCATTGCCGGGCCTTCAGCCCTGATTGGCGCGTCGAATTTCTTTGAACTGGCGGTGGCCGCCGCCATCAGCCTGTTTGGCTTCAATTCCGGTGCCGCCCTTGCCACGGTCGTCGGCGTTCTCATCGAAGTGCCGGTCATGCTGTCGGTCGTCTGGATCGTCAATCGCAGCAAGGGCTGGTACGAGCGTGGCACGGCGGTGCAGGCGGCTGGTCTTTCCCAAGCCAATAGTCATGAAACAAATACCGAGGAGAAGGTCCGGTCATGAACGCCACTATCTATCACAACCCCGACTGCGGCACGTCACGAAACACGCTGGCAATGATCCGCAATGCAGGCATCGAACCGCTGGTTATCGAATATCTGAGCAACCCACCAACGCGAGGCGAACTGGCCAAAATGATTGCCGATGCCGGACTTTCGGTGCGCGACGCGATCCGGGAAAAGGGAACGCCCTATGCCCAACTTGGGCTGGATAATCCTGATCTCACCGACGCGCAATTGCTGGATGCCATGCTGGAACACCCGATCCTGATCAATCGTCCGTTCGTGATCACCTCGCTTGGGACGCGCCTCGCCCGACCCTCCGAACGGGTCCTTGAGATCCTGCCCAATACCCATCAGGGAGCGTTCACCAAGGAAGACGGTGAAAAGGTTTTGGACAGCGAGGGCAAACGCCTTGTCTGATTTGCCAGCAGCTGTCGAACAGCATTTGAACCATCCAGACATGGCGGCCTTGATGCCTCCGGTCTCCACGCACAAGCCTCGAATCCTGATCTTGTATGGCTCTCTGCGGGCCGTGTCTTACAGCCGGTTATTGGCGCAGGAAGCGGGCCGGCTGCTTGAGCATTTCGGGTGCGAGGTGAGGATATTCGATCCTGCGGGCTTACCATTGCCAGATGCAGAACCGGTCAATCATCCAAAGGTCCAGGAATTGCGCGCGTTATCTGCATGGTCGGAAGGTCAGGTCTGGGTCAGCCCTGAACGCCATGGCGCGATGACCGGTATCATGAAATCCCAGATCGACTGGATTCCGCTTTCCATCGGTGCTGTGCGCCCGACCCAGGGAAAGACCCTGGCTGTCATGCAAGTTTCGGGAGGATCGCAGTCCTTCAATGCGGTCAACCAGATGCGCATTCTTGGCCGCTGGATGCGGATGATCACCATCCCCAACCAATCCTCCGTTGCCAAGGCATTCCAGGAGTTTGACGCTGACGGACGCATGAAGCCCTCTTCGTATTACGAACGGGTCGTTGATGTCTGCGAGGAGCTGGTGAAGTTTACGCTCCTGACACGAGATGCATCCAGCTATCTGACCGACCGCTACAGCGAGCGGAAGGAAGCGGCTGAAAAGCGCGAGACATTCACGGGCAACACAACACCATGAGCCTGAATAGGAGCAGTCCCAGCCGCTTGTTGCTCTCGACCGACCGGGGCGAGATCTTTGCGATCATCGCTTTGGGGCTGACGCAAATCATCGGTTACGGCACGCTCTATTATAGTTTCAGTATTCTCGCCCCTGCCATGGCGGCGGATCTTGGCTGGTCGAGCGAATGGATTTTCGCAACTCTTTCCGCTGCTCTGCTGGCAGGCGGATTGGTAGCACCTTGGGTAGGGCGCATCATCGATGACCATGGTGCAGGTCGGGTCCTGACGGTGGGATCGATGGTCGCTGCGCTGTCCCTGGCCGCCTGCGCGTTTGCGCCGGGCAAGATTACATTTGTAATGGCGCTGATCGTCATTGAGATGGCATCGACCCTGGTGCAATATACGGCGGCTTTTGCCTTTCTTGTCCAGTTTCGGCCGCAGAGTGCGCAACGGAATATCACTTATCTGACTTTGATCGCCGGTTTTGCCTCGACGATTTTCTGGCCATTGACCTCGGCCCTTCATGCCGATCTCAGTTGGAGGCAGGTCTATCTGGTTTACGCGCTTCTGCATCTTGCCATCTGCTTGCCGCTTCATCTGTGGCTGGCAAGCCGGGTGGGTGGGCGTCATGCACCAGTTGTCGCTCCCAGTGCCACGTCACATCATATCATGGAAGGAGGGCTGCCCGACAGGTTGCGACCTATCGCCTTTCTCCTAATGGTGACAGGTTTTGCGCTTGAAAGCTTCGTGAATGCGGCTTTGCTCGTGCATATGGTGCCGCTGTTGACGGCGCTTGGCCTTGGCTCCGCCGCTATCTTGGTCGGAACCCTGTTTGGCCCATCGCAAGTTCTCAGTCGCTTTACCAATATGATGTTTGGCCGCGATCTGTCTCAACTGACATTGGCACTGGTTTCGGCACTGCTGATGCCGGGGGCAGTTGCGGTGCTTTTGTTGACGGCGCCATCCTTTTCAGGCGCATTGATTTTTGCGGTCCTGTTCGGCTTGGGCTCCGGCCTCGGCAGCATCGTTCAGGGAACCCTGCCGCTGGCATTGTTCGGCAACGCCGGTTACGGCAGGCGCCAGGGGCAAGTCACCGCCGTTCGGTTGGTCGTGTCTTCGACGGCCCCTTTCGCTTTCGCATGGATGATGGAAAACATGGGTACGGACCTGGCTCTTGCAATCAACACCGCCATTGGCGGTGTTGCGGTCCTCGCCTTCCTGGCAATTGCACATTTGGCCCAGCGTCAGCGCACAATGCCAACATAGTCTCTCGGGACCTCAAAGCGGTTACGCCAGCACAAAGCGATACCCCACCCCGGCTTCGGTGAGGATGATTGCCGGTTGGCTTTCGTCTTTTTCAATCTTGGCGCGGATCTGGCGAATAAAGACGCGCAGATATTGAAGGTCGTGGGCATGGGCCGGGCCCCATACCTCTTTCAGCAATGCGCCATGGGTCAAGACGCGACCCGCATGGGTGGCGAGCAGGCGCAGCAGATCATATTCCTTCGGCGTCAGCTTGACCGGCTGATCCGCTCTTGTGACGAGGCGGTGGTCGATGTCGATGACGAGCTCACCACTGCGGATGGTGGATGGGGCCGGTTCCGCTTGCGGTTTATGGCGAAGGGCGACGCGAATGCGGGCCGTCAATTCGCCGATTCCGAACGGTTTTTCGAGATAGTCGTCGGCACCGAGATCAAGGGCTGCGATTTTTTCGATCTCACGGTCGCGGGCAGACAGCACGATGATCGGGATCGGGTTCCAGTGTCGCAATTGGGCGATCACCTCTTTGCCGTCCATATCAGGCAGGCCGAGATCGAGGATCAGCAGATCAGGCACGGCGGTTGCCACCAGCGCCAATGCCTGCTTGCCTGTATCGGCTTCAATCACCTCGTAACCGGCCGCCGCAAGGGCAGGGCGCAGGAACCGGAGGATCTGCGGCTCATCATCGACGACGAGAATGCGTTGCCCTTTCATGCCTCAGTCCGGTCCTTTTCCATATTCTCCAACGGAAAACGCAGGGTGAACCGCGTGCCTATCCGTTTCACTGCCGGGCTTTCGACGGTGATCGTGCCGCCCATCGCCTCGACAAAGCCCTTGGCAATGGCAAGGCCAAGCCCGGTCCCCGGCTTGCGGCCATCCGCTCCTTTGCCGCGACGGTAGAACTTTTCAAAGATCCGGTCGATGTCTTTTTCCGAAATGCCTTTGCCCATGTCCGTTACCGAAAGCGATAGCACTGTATCATCGGCGCGGGCATAGACGGTGACCGGCTCGCCGCCGCCATGCTTGCAGGCATTGTCGATCAGGTTGAACAACACCTGACCCAGAAGCAGGCTATCTGCCCGCAGCAAGGGCAGGTCCTTGGCAATGCTGGCACTAATGTCTGTGGCTGGTGCGACACGGCGAGCACGGGCGATGCTGTCCGAAATCACATCGTTCAAATCCACCCAATCGTGCTTGGCTTCCAGTGCACCTGCCTCGATCCGGGTCATGTCCAGCAGATTGCCGACAAAGCGAGACAGCCTTTCACCCTCTTCCTCGATGGATTGCAGCAGGTCGCGGCGGCTTTCGACGGGCATGCGCTCGCCAAATTCCTTCAGGCTGGTGACAGCGCCGGTAATGGTGGCAAGCGGCGTGCGCAGATCGTGGGAGATGGAAGACAGGAGCGTTGACTGGAAACGTTCCCGCTCCAAGCGCGCCTGGTCCTCTACACTGCGGATCGTCAGATTGGCGCGGTCGAGAGCGATTGTCACCTGGTCCAGAATAGCGGAAAGCGCCCGCTCCTCCATCGGATCGAGTGGCTCCCCAGTCATTTCATGGCCACAGACGGCCAGTGTACCGGCAGGACTGCGCAAGGGCCGAAATTGCAGTTTCGAATTCGGCAGGGTACCGGTGCCAGCACCCGCTGTCTCGCCTTTTTCGAGAGCAAAACGGGCCGCGGCCATTTCCGCCACCCCAAGCTCGGTATCCGGCGGCCAGCAGGAGCGTAGGGCGAGCGTGCCGTTTTGCGGTGAGAGCAAGGCGACGGGCCGCTTGATAATGCCATTCAACTGGCTGACGGCGGTCCAGACCACGCCATCGGCATCCACCGTTCCCGCAAGTTTTGAAGAGACGTCGTAGAGGATCTGCGTCTGTGTGGCGCGGCGGGCCGCGATCTGCCCCTGGGCGCGTATCCGTGCGGCAATGCCACCGGCGATCAGCGCCGCCGCAATGAACATGACGAAGGCAAAGACTTCATGCGGAGCGGCGATGGTCAGGGTGAAAACCGGTGAGATGAAAAAGAAATTATAGGCCAGCGCCGACAGAACGGACGTCAGAACGGCGGCGACATAGCCTTCCCGCAAAGCCGAAACCAGCACCGCGAGCAGAAACAGCATGGACACATTGGGCAGGGCCACGAAATGGATGATGCCGCGTGCGCCGATGACCGCCACCGTGGTCGTGATGAGAGCGGTGATGATATCTCTTGGGCGAACGGGCAGGCTCTTCAGTGAAAAGGTTTTCGTCAGCCCGGCGCGCTTTTTTTCCTCTGGTGCGGCTTCGCCAGTGACCAGGTGAATGCCCATGCCGGATCTGACGTCCAGCAAGGCATCCGGCAGGGAGCGGCGGAAAAGCCTTTGCCAGCGGGATCGCTTCGGTGCGCCAATGACGATTTGGGTGACGTGTTCCTTCTTGGCGAGACGCAGGATTTCGTGAACGAAATCGCGGCCCTGGACGCGCCGGGTTTCTGCACCAAACCGTTCCGCCAGCCGAAATAGCTCTTCGATCCTGGTCTGGTCGCCGGGATTTTCATCCGCCTGATCGGCCTGTTCCAGAGAGACGACCAGCCAACGGGCATTCATCCCGGAGGCGAGATTGCTGGCGGTGCGGACCACTTTTTCCGAGAGCGCATCCGGGCCGATGCAGACAAGCAGCCGCTCACCCGTGCGCCACGGTCCCTCGATGGCATTCTGCTTGAGGTAATCGACCATTTGGTCATCGACCCGGTCGGCAGTGCGGCGCAAGGCCAGTTCGCGCAGCGCGGTCAGATTGCCCAGACGAAAAAAACTGTCGGTGGCGCGACGGGCATTGTCAGGCAGGTAGATCTTGCCCTCTCGCAGCCGGACGATCAGTTCTTCCGGTGGCAGGTCGATGAGCACGACCACATCGGCCTGTTTCAACACCCGGTCTGGCACGGTTTCCCGCACCTGGACGCCGGTGATTTGCGTGACGATTTCCGAGAGGCTTTCGAGATGCTGGATGTTCAAGGCGGTCCAGACGTCGATTCCGGCAGCCAGAAGTTCCTCGATGTCCTGGTGGCGTTTCGGATGGCGGCTTTCCGGGACATTGCTATGGGCAAGCTCATCGACAATGATGACCGCAGGACGGCGGGCAAGCGCCGCGTCGATGTCGAATTCCTCTAGGACACGGTCCTTGTAGGCAATCTGCTTGCGCGGCAGGGTTTCGAGCCCGTCCGTCAGCAATTCGGTTTCGCTGCGGCCATGGGTCTCGACCAGGCCGATAACGATATCAATGCCCGCCGTCTTTTGACCGCGGGCACGTGATAACATGGCATAGGTTTTTCCAACTCCGGGCGCTGCTCCCAGAAAAATCGTCAGTTTTCCCCGTCCGTCCCGGTTGGCGAGCCCAAGCAGGGCGTCAGGATCGGGACGGCGGTTGGTGTCGCGCTGGGCGTCGGACATGAGTAGACCTTATTGAGTGGCTCCTGCCGCATCGAGCGCCATGTTCAGCCGCAATACATTGACCCTTGGCTCACCGATCACGCCCAAAAGCCGTGGTTGCACCTGGGCTTCCACCAGCGCTGCCACATCCTTTTCCGGCATGTTGCGGGCTTTGGCAACCAGCGCCACCTGTTGGCGAGCATTTTCAGGCGAGATATCCGGGTCAAGCCCGGAAGCGGACGACGTGACGGCATCAGCAGGCACTGGCCCGCTGCGACCGTTCGCTTGCCAGGCGGTGACAGCGGCGGCAATCTGGTCCTTCAGCTTTTGCGAGGTGGCCCCAAGATTGGTGCCGCCTGACGCCAGCGGATTATAGGGCGAATTGCTGGTGGCCGATGGGCGGGAGGCGAAATAGCGTGGCGACGTGAAGGCTTGGCCGATCAGGGCCGAGCCGACCACGGCATCGCCTTTCGTGACAATGCTGCCATTGGCCTGGGCGGGAAGCACCGCTTGCGCAACGCCGGTGATGGCGAGCGGATAGGCGAGGCCGCAAAGACCGGTAAACAGCACGGTCATGGTGATGGCGGGACGAAGATGGGACAGCATGATTACACCCAATGCAGCGTTGTAATGGCGAGATCGACAATCTTGATGCCGATGAAGGGAAGGATCAGGCCGCCCACACCATAGACCAGAAGATTGCGACGCAGCAGCGCTGCGGCCCCAACCGGGCGGTAGGCAACCCCCTTGAGGGCAAGCGGGATCAGCGCAACGATAATCAGCGCGTTGAAGATCACCGCCGAGAGGATGGCCGATTGCGGCGAGGCGAGCTGCATGATGTTGAGCGCGGCAAGCCCCGGATAGGCGGTGACAAACAGAGCCGGAATGATGGCGAAATATTTGGCGACGTCATTGGCAATCGAAAACGTCGTCAGCGAACCGCGTGTCATCAACAGCTGCTTGCCGATTTCGACAATCTCGATCAGCTTGGTCGGGCTGGAATCCAGATCGACCATATTGGCGGCTTCACGTGCAGCCTGCGTGCCGGTCTGCATGGCGACACCGACATCGGCCTGGGCCAGCGCCGGGGCGTCATTGGTGCCATCGCCGCACATCGCGATCAAACGGCTGCCCTGCTGGGCCTTGCGGATATAGGCAAGCTTGTCTTCCGGCGTCGCCTGGGCCAGAAAATCATCCACTCCGGCTTCAGAGGCAATTGCTGCGGCGGTGATCGGGTTGTCACCCGTGACCATCACCGTGCGGATGCCCATGGCGCGCAGGGCGGCGAAGCGTTCCTTGATGCCGGGCTTGACCACGTCCTTCAGGTGAATGACACCCAATAACCGGCTGCCATCGGCAACGGCCAGCGGCGTGCCGCCCGATTGGGCGATGCGGGTGACGGCGTCGGTAAAGGCGCGTGGTGCCGATGCCGCGTCGAGACCGGTGAAGGACAGGACCGAATCCACCGCACCCTTGCGAAGACGCTTACCCCCGATATCGACACCGGAAAGCCGGGTTTCGGCAGTGAACGGGATGACCGCATCCGGTGCCGCATCGGGGGCGGACTGGCCGTATTCGCCGGTCGCCAAGGCGACGATGGAGCGGCCTTCAGGTGTTTCATCGGAAAGGCTAGCAAGAAGGGCAGCCTCGGCGATTTCAGTGGCGCTGACACCAGGCACGGCGATGAAATCGCTGGCCATGCGGTTGCCGAAGGTGATGGTGCCGGTCTTGTCGAGCAGCAGTGTATCCACGTCACCCGCCGCTTCCACGGCGCGGCCCGAGGTGGCGATGACGTTGAAACGCACTAGCCGGTCCATACCGGCAATGCCGATGGCCGATAGCAGGCCGCCGATCGTGGTCGGGATCAGCGTCACCAGAAGGGCGGCCATGACCGTAACCGTCAGCACCACGCCGGAATAGCTGGCAAGACCCCAGAGTGTGACGACGGCGATCACGAAGATCAGCGTCAACCCGGAAAGCAGGATCGACAGAGCGATTTCATTCGGGGTTTTCTGGCGTTCGGCGCCTTCGATTAGCGCAATCATCCGGTCAACGAAGGACGAGCCGGGAGCCGTGGTGATCTTGATGCGGATCTCGTCCGACAGAACCTGGGTTCCGCCTGTCACAGCAGAGCGGTCGCCGCCAGCCTCGCGGATGACAGGTGCGGATTCGCCGGTAATGGCGCTTTCGTTGACTGAGGCAACGCCCTCAATCACTTCGCCATCGCCGGGAATGAGTTCACCAGCGGCGACCAGCACCACGTCGCCAATCTTCAGCGTCGTGGCGGCAACCGTGGTTGTTTCCCGGCTGCTGGCGGCATTGCCCGTGACTTTACGTGCGGAAAGCTCGCTCTTGGTGCGGCGTAGGCTATCGGCCTGTGCCTTGCCCCGGCCTTCGGCGACCGCTTCCGCGAAGGTGGCAAACAACACGGTAAACCAGAGCCAGGCGGCAATCTGGCCGGAGAATACCGCTGAATTTCCGGTAATCAGGTCGCGGACCGCCAGGATCGTGACGACCATGGCGACGATTTCGGTAACGAACATCACCGGATTGCGGATCAATTGCCGCGGGTCGAGCTTCACGAAGGCATCTTTGAACGCGCCCTTGAGGATCGACGGTTCAAACAGCCGTTGGGCGGGCCTGGTCTCTGAGGTGGATTGTGACTGTGTCATGATGACAGCCTCTTTCAATCAATAAAGGGTTCCGGCGAGCATGCCGACATGTTCTGCAATGGGACCAAGTGCCAATGCTGGGAAGTATTGCAGCCCGCCCAGGATGATGATGATGGCGACGAGCAGGCCGACAAAGAGCGGCGTATGGGTGGGGAAGGTACCTGCGGAGGCCGTGCCTTTTGTCTTTGCAGCGAGAGAACCGGCAATGGCGAGGACGGGAACCGCGTAGGCGAAGCGGCCAAGCGCCATGGAAATGCCGAGCGTGGTATTATACCAGGCCGTATTGGCCGAAAGCCCTGCAAATGCCGAGCCGTTATTGCCAGCCGCAGACGTATAGGCATAGAGGATTTCCGAGAGACCATGCGGTCCGGCATTGCCAAGCGAAGCCAGCGCATTGGGGAGTACGGCAGCAATCGCCGAAAATCCCAGGATGGCAAAGGGCAGGACCAGTACGGCCAGCATGGCATATTTCATCTCCCGGGCCTCGATCTTCTTGCCCAGGAATTCCGGTGTGCGCCCGACCATCAGGCCAGCGACGAAGACAGTCAGCA
Source organism: Gillisella vitis (assembly GCF_021559775.1). GTDB lineage: Bacteria > Pseudomonadota > Alphaproteobacteria > Rhizobiales > Rhizobiaceae > Allorhizobium > Allorhizobium ampelinum. The sequence continues at coordinate 980,476 of NZ_CP056048.1, forward strand.
CACAGAAGACGATCAGCCCGTAAAGGCCGGAGCCGACGCCACCGGGAAGGATTTCGCCAAGCTGGATCAGGAACAGTGGCACCAGACCGCCAAGCGGGGTGAGGGAGCCATGCATGGCGTTGACGCCACCGTTGGAAATACCTGTGGTGATCGCCGTATAAGCCGCACTCATCGCCTGACCAAAGCGGACTTCCTTGCCCTCCATATTACCGAACGAAGGATCGAGCCCAAGGGCTAGATGGATGGGGTTGCCTGCTGTTTCAGCGATGTAGACAGCGGCAATGCCAGCAATCAGCAGCACGGCCACACTGGCAATCAGCGCCCAACCCTGGCGCAGGTCGCCGACCATTTTGCCGAAGGCATAGATCAGCGCCATGGTGATCGACATCATCGCGAGAATGTTGAGGTAATCGCTGATCGCCGAGGGGTTTTCAAACGGATGGGCCGCATTGGCATTGAAGAACCCGCCGCCATTGGTGCCAAGCTGCTTGATGGCTTCCTGGCTGGCAATTGGTCCCAGTGCGATGGTCTGCTGGGCCCCGTCCAGTGTCGTGGCCGTCACAGATGCATCGAGGGTTTGAGGAATGCCCATCCAGACGAAAACCAGGGCCAGCACAATCGACATTGGCAGCAGCAGATACAGCGTCGAGCGGGTCATATCGACCCAGAAATTCCCGAGTGTGTTGGCAGCCGAACGGGCAAAGGCCCGGGTGACGGCCAGCGCGATGGCAATGCCGGTGGCGGCCGACAGGAAGTTCTGCACGGCAAGGCCGGCCATCTGCGAGAAATGGCTGGCGGACTGCTCGCCGGAATAGGCCTGCCAATTGGTATTGGTGACGAAGCTGATCGCGGTATTGAAGGCCAGATCGGGTGTCATGCCAGCAAAGCCCTGCGGATTATAGGGCAGATAAGCCTGAAGCCGCAAAATGCCATAAAGCACCAGAAAGCCAGCGGCATTGAAGGCGAGCATGGCGAGCGTATAGGCTAGCCAGCCTTGTTCCCGGCGTGCATCAACGCCGGATATGCGCAGGAGCAGCCGCTCAAGAGGGCCGAGAATGGGAGAGAGAAACGTCCGCTGCCCCTCGAACACGCAGGCGATGTAAAGCCCAAGCGGTTTGATGGTGAGGAAGACGAGAGCGAGCAGCAAGCCGATTTGCAGCCAACCGTTGGAAGACATGATGTTCTCCGGAAAGAGGGATTGCGTCCCACATCGTCGTCGCTACGAGAATGAAGCGACGCGGTGCGGGACGTCTGATGCTTGGCAGGAAAGAGGGTTGTCCGATGTCTGAAAAGACAAACGAGACAAGAATGGCTGAAGCGGGTGTCGCTTCAGAAACGTTCGGGCCTGATCAGCGTGATCAGCAGGTACACGCAGATGAACAGGGCCGCGGCAAGACCGAGCAGGGGTTCGAACATGGTCGCCTCACAAACTGTTTAAGGCGCGGGCATAGACCGCGAGAGCCACGAAGCTCCCCAGTCCGATGGCGATGAATAGCAAGTCAGTCACATTGTGCTCCTGTCTATGGTCAGGCATGCACACTCCACCCGAATGACATTAAATCTCGATAGGGAATGCGGTGGCGGGAGATAAGGATTTCATAAAGATGTTGTGCAAAGGAGAGCGTTTCCGGGAGCCGGTTTGAATGACTCCGGCTCCATGCCGCTACCGGCTATGCCACAGAACCGCCGCTTCGCCAGCGAGTTGCCGCGCCTTTGCCAGTGTCTCGACATCGGTGGCAGGGGGCGTTTTCCCAAGGTATCGATCCGGTGCATGGAAAGCGATCTCGGCTTCGGTGCTGGCAATTCCGGCAGCGCGGCGCGTGAGAGCGATCTGCGCCGCGTCGCCGCGTTCGGCGGCATCACGGTAAGCGCGATTGGCGTCCAGCGCCCGGGCTGCCAGCTCTGAAAGGGACGGCGCCTTGTCGGGCCAGACGAGGAAGGTGACAATGATTGCCGCGAGACTGCCGATGATATTGTCGAGCATTCGCGCCGATGCAATGCCAGCGCCTGGATGCAACATGTCCATGGTCAGAACGAACAGCATCGTCAGCACGGTGACGAACAGCGTATAGCTGACGGAGCGCAGGGCAATGGTTGCTGCGGCCAGGGGAATGATGATGGCGGTAAGCAGTCCTGATGCCGGTATGCCGGTTAGTAACGCCAGAGCCAAGGCGCTGCCCACAACCGAACCGATCATACGCTCCAGCGCCCGGCTCCAGCTCATCCGCCGGTCCGGCTGCAAAACCACGACCACGGCCATGGCGGCCCAATAGGGATAGTTCAAGGCCAGCAGATGGGCGACGACGGTGACAACCGTCACCCCCACGGCACTGCGAACGGCCCCACGCAAAAAATGTTGCCGCTGCCGGGCCTGTGCCATCTTGTCCGAAGCGGCCTGTTCCGGTCCCGCCGTTTCGGCAACGTCTGGTGCGGTTTTCCATTGGAGTGCTGTTGCAATGCTCCGCACCGCGCCCGCGACGGCGTCACGGCGGTCCGAAACGCTCTGCTCCAGCACTGAAAGCCGATTTTGCAGCTCGGTCACTGGCTCCGTATGCAGGGAGAGATTTTGGGCAGCCGCAATGAGGCTCGGCCGGATAACCTCGGCGCAAAGCTGGCCAATATCTGCCTGCCGCTCGGATGAACGCAGATGGTCAAGCGCCAGAAGCGCGTGAAAAATATCATCTGCCGCCAAAAGCGCGATATGGAGTGCGGTCTTGTCGCTTTGCTCAGAGGGGTGGGCTGCGCGGGTAAGGTGAGACCGCGCACGCTCCATCGCATTGCGCACAGCGCGCCGATGCTGGCTGCTCTTGAAGGTCCAGGCTTGCGTGGCTGCGGGCTGAGATATGGTGTCGAGCTCAAGCGTCATATCGGCCAGCCGGGCGTAAACGGCGGAAATGGCGCGCCGTGCTGGGCGCCAGGCATCTGTTGGCCACAGGACAGTCAGCACCAGCGCGGCCCAGGCGCTGCCAGCCAGAAACGAACAGGCGAGCAGGGCGGCCTGTGGTGCCGTGTGAGGATAACCCGCCGCCACAACCCCAACCACGCCAAGGAGTGTGGCGACAAGCGGCACGACAGGCCAGCGCAGCGGCAGCAATGCGGTCAAACCGACGAGAATTGAGCCGGCGGCAAGCCCTGCTATGGACCCGAAACCCGCAAGCCAGGATGCGAGGAAAGCCGTGAGGCTGCCCAGCAGCGCGAAGGTCGCCAGCATCCGCCGCTGGAACCGTTTTTCGCCGCCGGTATCGGCAAGGCAGGTCCAGAAAGCCGCAAAAATCGACCAGCCAAATTGGCTTTGCCCTGCCGCGACGATGAGGACGGGAACGCCGACGATAAATGCCGAGCGCAGGCCATCAATGATGTCGAGATGTTCAGGCGTCAACCCGATTGCACGCAGTTCCAGCCAGCGCGCAATGCGGCGAACCCAATGTCCTGAAGGGCGGCGTGCTGTTTCAGTCTCTGATGTCATCGCCAAGCCAAGGACAGTTTTCACGATTTTTAGTCGCCCCGTTTAACATTTCTGATAGCATTTCCAAATGCATGCTGATGGAAAATTGTATCAAAGACAGACGCCCGATACCTCAGGCGAGTTTGCATGACTCATGTGTCGAAGACTGATGTCTGCTGCACCACGCAAAGCCGGTCTGGCTGCCGTATTCAGAGGTTTTGCTTGCGTTGTGACGGTGAAGCTCGTTTTGGTTGCGTTTCGGGTTTGTTGACCTTAGCTGTTTTCATCCCACGCTGCCTAAGGTCATCCAGGTTGCACGGGGCATGATATAACTCTATCTCTTGGCTTTCGCTGCCATCCGGTAGCCAATTAAACAGCCCTGTTGGGCATCCTTAATGTCTCGAAAGCAATGCCATGCCGTCAAGCCAGCCCCGCCACGAACCGACATTCGAGCATGGCGAAAGACATCCGCTGTCCATTCTGAAGCGGGTCTATGGCTATCCGGCCTTTCGCGGCAAGCAGGCCGAGGTGGTTCAGCAGGTGGTGGCTGGCGGCGACGCGGTCGTGCTGTTTCCGACCGGTGCTGGCAAATCGCTGTGCTTCCAGATCCCGGCTCTGTGCCGCGATGGGGTCGGCGTTGTGGTGTCGCCGCTGATTGCGTTGATGCGCGACCAGGTGGAGGCGCTGAAGCAGGTGGGGGTGCGGGCGGCGGCGTTGAATTCCTCGCTGTCACGGGAGGAGTTTGTCGAGGTGCGGCGCGCCATTGCCGATGGCACGCTTGATCTGTTGTATGTGACGCCGGAGCGGATCGTCACGCCTGCCTTCAAGGAGGTGATCGGCTCTGCGAAAATTGCGTTGTTTGCCATAGACGAGGCCCATTGTGTCTCTCAATGGGGCCATGATTTCCGCCCGGAATATCGGGAATTGGGCAAGCTTGCCGAGGCCTATCCCGGCGTGCCGCGCATGGCGCTGACGGCAACTGCCGATCCCCATACGCGCGATGATATTATCGACAAGCTCGGCCTGCAATCGGCCAAGGTGTTTACCACCTCCTTCGACCGGCCGAATATCGCCTATGAAATCGTCGAGCGCGACCAGCCGCGCCAGCAGCTCCTGCGGTTTCTTTCCCGCCATGAAGGCGAGAGCGGCATTGTCTATTGCCTGTCGCGTGCCAAGGTGGAGGAAACGGCGGAATGGCTCAACACGCAAGGGGTGCGGTCGCTGGCCTATCATGCTGGCATGGATCGGGTGTTGCGCGATGCCAATCAGGATGCCTTCCTGAAGGAAGAAAACCTTTGTCTCGTGGCGACCGTTGCCTTCGGCATGGGCATCGACAAGCCGAATGTGCGCTATGTTGCGCATCTTGATCTGCCTGGTTCCGTCGAGGCCTATTACCAGGAAACCGGTCGAGCCGGGCGCGATGGGCTGCCGTCGGATGTGTGGATGGCCTATGGTATGGCCGATGTCATCCAGCGCGGGCGGATGATCGATGGCGGCACCTCGGCTGAGGAGGTGAAGCGCGTCGAGCGGGCCAAGTTGAATGCGCTGCTGGCGATCTGCGAGACCCCCGGTTGCCGCCGCCAGGCAATCCTGGCGCATTTTGGCGAAGTGCATCCCGGTGCCTGCGGCAATTGCGATACCTGCCTGAAGCCGGTGGAAACCTGGGACGGAACCGACGCGGCGATCAAGGCGCTGGCGGCGATCTACCGTACCGGGGAGCGTTTCGGCACCGGCCATCTCATCGATGTGCTATTGGGGAATGAGAACGACAAGACAGTAAAGTTTGGCCATGTTGATATGCCGGTTTTCGGTGCGGGCAAGGATCTGCCGTTAAAAACCTGGCAATCGGTGTTCCGGCAACTGTTGGCCGCCGGTCTGATCCGGGTCGATCATGACGCTTTCGGCGCGTTGAAACTGGAGCCGGACGCGCGCGCCGTCTTCAAGCGGGAGCGTGAAGTGCGATTCCGCAAGGACCGTCCGACCAAGGGCAAGGCGGCACGCACTGCCTCGCCCGCAGCCGCAAAGGCGAAATCTGCGCTGGAGGGGGCCGATATGGAATTGTTCGAGGCGCTCAGGGCGGCGCGAATGGCGATTGCCAAGGATCTTTCCGTGCCGCCTTATGTAGTTTTCCCGGATACGACGTTGATTGCCTTTGCAACGGAAAGGCCTGATAGCCGTGAGGCGCTGCTTGGTATTTCTGGCGTCGGCCAATCAAAGCTGGAACGCTATGGCGATGCTTTCCTGGAGGTTATCCAGGCGCATGAGCGATGATGAGAGGCACGGATCATGAATGAACAGGAAGACCTCGCCTCTGTTCTCCCCATCGAGGAGACGATTGACTGCGATTGCGCCATTGTCGGTGCCGGGCCTGCCGGGTTGATGCTCGGCCTGTTGCTGGCGCGCGCCGGGGTGAATGTTACGGTGGTGGAAAAGCACGGCGATTTCCTGCGCGATTTTCGCGGCGACACACTTCACCCCTCCACACTGGAAGTGATGCATGAGCTTGGCCTGCTGGAAGATTTGTTGAAACTGCCGCATGTGCAGGCGCCGACTTTGCATGCGGAAATCGGCGGACGTGACGTGACGATGGCTGATTTCTCCCGGTTGCCGACCCGCTGCCGCTTCATCGCCTTCATGCCGCAATGGGACTTTCTGGATTTTTTGGCGCGCGAAGCGGGTAAATACCCCAATTTTCGGCTGTTGATGAATGCCAGAGTAGAGACGCTGCTGGAAGGCCCCGATGGGGTGACGGGCTTGACGGCTTCCGCCCCGCAAGGCCCGGTGACGCTGCGATCCCGGCTGGTGGTCGGTGCCGATGGGCGCCATTCCGTCACCCGCGCCAAGGCCGGGCTGGAAGTGGAAAGCTTCGGCAGTCCAAGCGATGTGCTGTGGTTCAAGCTATCCCATCAGCCGCAAGACCCGCCCTATACGATGGGGCATGGCGGTCCAAGGCAAGGCTTCGTGATGATTGATCGCGGCGACTATTGGCAATGCGGCTATATCGTTCGCAAAGGCAGCTTCGATACGGTCAAAGCCAAGGGAATTGATGCCTTCCGTCAAGCCGTGGCTTTGGTGTCGCCGCTGGCCCCTGAGCGTGTGGAGGAAGTCACCTCATTTGACGATCTCTATCTTCTCAGCATCCGTATCGATCGCCTGAAACGCTGGTGGAAGCCGGGGCTGATCTGCATTGGCGATGCGGCCCATGCCATGTCGCCGATCGGTGGTGTCGGCGTTAATCTGGCCATTCAGGATGCCGTGGCCGCGGCAAATCGGCTGGCAAAACCACTACTATCAGGCGAGCCTTTGGACGCCCATCTCGCCGCCATCGAGAAACGACGCCTGTTCCCAACCAAGGCGACGCAGAAACTGCAATTGATGATGCGCCGCAAGCCGAAGCCCGAGGATGAGACGGTGGCGAACGAAGCACCGGCCAAGCCCTCCGGCCCGCCCGCATTCCTGAAGACCATTGCCCGCTGGCCGCTGCTTGCCCATATTGCTGGGCGGTTGATCGGCCTTGGCTTCAGGCCGGAGCATGTCCGGCCCTTGAAATAGGCCAGCACCTTGGTTATCCGGCCCGACCGGCAGCATATCGGCTGAGCGCCAGATCGGCATTGTCGATTTCGGTCTGGCGGCCACTGACGATGTCGCTGATCAAACGGCCCGAACCGCAGCTCATTGTCCAGCCCAGCGTGCCATGGCCGCTGTTGATATAGAGATTGCTGATGCCGGTTGCGCCGATCACTGGCGTGCCATCCGGCGTCATTGGGCGAAGTCCGGACCAGAAATCGGCCCGCGCCATGTCGCCGCCGGGAAAAAGATCGGTGACGGAATGTTCGAGCGTGCGACGACGTGCGGCACCCAGATCATTGGTATAGCCGGAAATTTCCGCCATGCCGCCCACCCTGATCCGGTCGCCCAACCGGGTGATGGCGATTTTGTAGGTCTCGTCCATCACGGTGGATTCAGGTGATTTCGATGGATCGACAATTGGAATGGTCAGCGAATAGCCCTTGACCGGATAGACCGGCAGCGTGATGCCGAGCGGCTTCAGCAGCAGCGGCGAATAGCTGCCGAGTGCCACGACATAGGCGTCGGCGGTTTCGGTTCCCCTGTCGGTGACAACGCCGGTGACCTTGCCCCCCGATACCACCAGCCGTTCTATGCTGCGGCCATAGTCGAATACTACGCCAAGCGAGGCGGCCTTTTCAGCGAGCTGATTGGTAAATTTGAAACAGTCGCCGGTCTCGTCCTTCGGCGTCAGCAAGCCGCCGACGATTTTATGGCGGGCTGCCGCCAAGGCAGGCTCGACCCGGATGCAGGCTTCACGGTCCAGCACTTCATAGGGAATACCGTCCGCCGCCAGTGCTTTCACATCTTTCGCCGAGGCATCCAGCTGCGCCTGAGTTCGAAACAGCTGCAAAGTCCCCTGCATGCGCTGGTCGTAGTCGATATTGGTCTCGGTGCGCAGCTGCGCCAGCGCAATCCGGCTGTAATCGGCCAGCCGCAGCATCCGGCTTTTGTTGATCGCGTAGCGCCCGGAGGTGCAGTTGGAGAGCATTTTCAGCATCCAACCCAGCATGGTGGTATCGATTTTCGGTCGCAGGATCAGCGGGGCATGTTCCATGAACAGCCATTTCAATGCCTTCTGCGGAATGCCCGGTGCCGCCCAGGGCGAACAATAGCCGAAGGACACTTCGCCCGCATTGGCAAAGCTGGTCTCCAGGGCCGGACCCGTTTGCCTGTCGATGACCGTGACCTCGTGGCCAGCTTTGGCAAGATAGTAAGCACTGGTGACCCCGATGACGCCCGCGCCCAGAATGGTAACTTTCATGTCGTTCCCCAATATTCTTATGCTGAAATATAGTCGCGGTGATAGCGATGACCAAGGCTGGTCAGAATTTCATAGGCGATGGTGCCCGCTGCTTGCGCCACATCTTCCAGGCTCTGGTGAGGACCAATCATCTCTACCAGACTTCCCAGCGTCAACGTGCCGGGCGGCAGGGCCGATATATCGAGTGTCATGCTGTCCATCGACACCCGCCCGACAATCGGCAAGCGGATGTCGCCATAATAAGCGGCACCCCGGTCGCTCAAGCAACGCGGCAGACCATCGGCATAGCCAATAGCGATTGTGGCCAGTCGGGTTTCCTTGGTGGCCACATAGGTCGCGCCGTAGCCCACGCAGGCCCCGGCTGGTACCGTTCGGGTCTGGATGACTTTCGCATCGACCCGCACCACCGGCTTCATACGGCGCCCTGCCAGATCGCTGGGCACCGCACCGTAAAGGGCAACGCCGGGGCGCACCAGCGCGCCGTGAAACTGCTTGTCGATAAAGATGCCGCCCGAATTGGAAAAGCACAAGGCAATGCCCGGAAATTGCGCCAATCGCTCGCGCATGACAGCAAATTGCGCGGCATTCTGGGTGCTGGCGCTGTCATCGGCTGAGGCGAGATGGCTCATGATGTAGCGGATGGAAAGGCCGGACAACAGCGCGGGGTCGCCCGCGAGAACATTGGCTTCTTCCGGTGAAAAGCCGAGCCGCGACATGCCGGTATCAAATTGCAGGATCGCGGGCAGGGCCCGTCCGAACTCGCTTGCTGTTTTCGACCAATTGGCAAGCTGTTCCAGCGAATTCAGCACCGGTATGAAGCCGTTTGCCGCTGCAAAGGGCTCCGCGCCCGGCTGCAAGCCATTGAGAATGAAAAGTTCGGCATCTTTGGGAAAATGCTGCCTCAGCCCGGCGGCTTCCTGCACATGCGCCACGAAGAATTTCCGGCATCCAGCCCGGTAGAGCGCGGGGCCGACGCGGGCGGCTCCAAGGCCATAGGCGTCGGCCTTGACAACAGCGGAGGCTTCCGCCGGGGCGGCTTCAGCGGCCAATTGGCGGTAATTGTCGGCAAGCGCGTCGAGGTCGATCACGAGGCGGGCGGAAAACGCATCGGCATTGAGGTCGTGGCTGATAGACATGTCCATAACTGCACCCCGTTTTTTCTCGATGATATTGAAAGATTCGCGAAATTTCCGGGCGGGTTATCGGCAACTCTTGTGCTATGTGAATTTCTGCGCAATTTTATGCGAAGAAAACGAGGATTGTTGCGTGAGTGGTATCGACGCCATCGACCGGGCCATTATGCGCCAATTGCAGCTGAATGCGCGCATCAGCAATGCCAGTCTGGCGGCGGCTGTCGGGCTCTCCGCCTCCGCCTGCCTGCGGCGGGTCGCACTGCTTGAAAAACAGGGTTATATCAGCGGCTATACCGCCATTCTCGGCAAGTCTGATAAGGACGATGGTATTGCCGTCATCATCAACATCACACTGGACCGGCAGACAGAGGACCATCTCAACCGCTTTGAGGCCGCGATCCGGAAATATCCGGAAATCCAGGAATGTTTCCTGATGACCGGCGGATCGGATTACCTCTTGAAACTGGAAGTCGAAAGCGCCCATGACTTTGAACGCATCCACAAGGAAATCCTGGCCAAACTGCCCGGCGTAGCGCGCATCCACTCCAGCTTTTCCATTCGCAATGTACTGAAAACCCGCCATGCCAAGCCGAAATCGTGATGGTGTCATTCCTGCTTGTCATTTTGGCGTTTGGTAGACCATAATACGGGCGAATTGCCTGCTCTTTATGAGCGGTCTGGTTGCCGGGAAGGCTTGAGGGAATGACAGAGACCATAAAAGTGGAGCGCCCGTCCAAGACACTCAGGGAGTTGGCGCTTGAGAAAGTCCGCGATGCGATCATCAGCGGTTATTTCAAGCCGGGTGACCGGCTGGTCGAGCGTGATCTCTGCGCGCAGCTTGGGGTCAGCCGAACGGTGGTGCGCGAAGTGCTGCGGCACCTGGAGTCCGAGGGTCTGGTCAGTAATCCGCAGAGCAAGGGGCCGATGGTGGCGCTGCTGGACATTGATGAAGCCCGGCAGATCTATGAAATCCGTGCGGCTTTGGAAGGCATGGCGGCGCGGCTTTGTGCGGAGAGGGGTGATCCGGCTATTGTGACTGGCTTGTCAGACGCGCTGGACGCGATCAAGGACAGCTATGCTCGCCAGGACATGGCTGATGTCTTGAGGGAAACGACGCGATTTTACGAGACCTTGTTTACCCGGATTGATAGGCAGGTCGCCTGGGGCGTGGTGCGGCAAATGACCGTGCGGATCAACCATTTGCGCTCTATGACCATCAAGACCGATGGCCGGGCGACGGAGGGACCAGCCCAGATGCAACGGATTGTCGAGGCGATCCGCAACAGCGACGGACCCGCTGCCGAACAAGCCGCAATTGATCATGTGCAGCGTGCCTCCTCTATTGCCGTCGCGGTGCTTGCGCAGCAGGCCCGATCCGCCGTTGAGATCGAATAGATATATTCCTTAAAAGAAAAAATAATTCCTAATCGACAAGTCGCTTGACTCTGAAATAGCTTGGCATACCATAATACCAACATTGATATTTGAGGTAAGCCATGGCCCTGCAAATCCGCAAAACTCTTCTGCATGTGGAAACCACCTTGGTGGAAGGCGGCAAGGCAGCGCCGACACCATTGAAACTCTACGCAGCCTTCGCCGTCGTTAAAAATCCCTGGGCCGGACGCGGCTTTGTCGAGGATCTGAAACCGGAAATTCATCAATGCGCCCCGGTTCTCGGCGAGCTTCTGACAGGCATGATTCTGGATGCCGTTGGCTCTGGCGAAGCGGTCGAGGCCTATGGCAAAGTTGCCGTTGTTGGTCTTGATGGCGAGATCGAGCATGCTTCGGCGCTGATTCACACGTTGCGCTTCGGCAACCATTACCGCACGGCGGTGGGGGCGAAATCCTATCTCGCATTTTGTAACACCCGCGGTCCGGCCAATGCCCCAATCATGATCCCATTGATGGACAAGAATGACGAAGGTCGCCGCTCCCATTATCTAACGATCCAGACGGCCATTGCCGATGCACCAGCTGCCGACGAAATCGTTGTCGGGCTTGGGGCGTCTGTCGGCGGAAGGCCCCATCACCGGATCGGCGACCGCTATCAGGATCTGAAAGATCTGGGCCAGGATGTCGCCAACCCGGCGGGCGTATAAGCGGGGGCGGCGAGATGGAGATGGCAGCAATGCGTGGCACGGCCCCATCGCCATTTCCGGCGGTCGAGCGCCGCATTACCCCTGATGGAACCGCTTATGTGGAGCAAGGCGAGGGCGAGCCGCTTGTGCTGGTGCATGGGGTCGGTATGCGGCTGGAGGCCTGGTGGCCGCAGATAGAAAGCCTTTCCGTTAGCCATCAGGTGATCGCCGTCGATATGCCGGGCCATGGCCAGAGTGTTGCCTTGCCGAAAGGCAGTGAGCTGCCGGATTTTGTTGCCTGGCTTGACCGATTCCTCGAGGAAGTCAACCGTGGGCCGGTCAACTTGGCCGGTCATTCGATGGGCGCGTTGATTGCAGGCGGTGCCGTCGCCAGCTTTCCGCAGAAAATCCGGCGGGTGGCCCTGGTTAATGGCGTCTACCGGCGTGATGTGTCGGCCAAGGCGGCGGTTCTTGCCCGGGCAGAATCGATTGCCGCCGACGGCATTGATATTGAAGGGCCGTTGAAGCGCTGGTTCGATAGCGACGCCGTCAGCCTTGCCGCTCGCGCCCTGACCGAGCAATGCCTGCGGCAGATGAATGTCGATGCCTATGCCACCGCTTACCGTGCCTTTGCCAATGGTGATGAAACCTACGCGGACTGCTGGCCGCAGGTTTCCTGTCCGGCGCTGTTCCTGACGGGTGCCGGCGATCCGAACTCGACGGCGGAAATGGCGCAAACCATGGCGCGTCAGGCGCAGCAGGGTATTGCAAGGATCGTTCCCGGCCATCGCCATATGGTCAATCTTACGGCACCGCAAGAGGTGCATGACATCATGGCCGCGTGGCTTGCTTTACCGGAGGCACATCCATGAGTGCCGAGAAAACCAACAGTGAGGTGCGGATGAGCGAAGCGATAATCGACCCCCGCAGCCTGCGCGATGCCTTTGGCGCTTTCGCCACCGGCGTCACCGTTGTCACCACGCTTGATCCTGACGGTTCTCCCATCGGCTTTACCGCCAATTCCTTCACTTCGGTCTCCCTCGACCCACCTTTGCTGCTGGTCTGTCTCGCCAAAACCTCGCGCAATTTTGAGGTGATGACCAAGGCCAAAGGCTTCGCGGTCAATATATTGTCGGATGCGCAGAAGGATGTGTCCAATACGTTCGCCCGACCGGTCGAAGATCGATTTGCAACTGTGGACTGGCGGGCTGGCCCGCATGGTTTTCCGGTGTTTACCGGGACATCTGCCTGGTTTGATTGCAGCCTGGAACAGGTGATCGAGGCAGGTGATCATGTCGTGCTGCTGGGGCGGGTACAGGCATTTGATAAGAGCGAGTTGAACGGGCTTGGCTATGTGCGCGGTGGTTATTTCACACCGGCCCTTGCCGAAAAAGCGGTCAGTGCCGCCAGCGATGGCCCGCTGCATCTGAGCGCCGTTATCGAGCGGGACGGCGAGGTTCTTTTGGTGGGCGGGGGTGGCCGCAGCCTGCCGGGTTGTCATGCGGTCAGCGGCGAGCCTTTGCAGGATCTGAAAGCCCATCTCGAACACGTGACCGGGCTCAGCATTACCATCGGGTTTCTGTATTCCGTCTACGAAGACAAGAGCGAGGCATGCCAGCATATCGTTTACCGGGCTTTTGCGGGTCCCGGCACGCCGAAATCCGGCAATTTCGTTCCGGTTGGCCAGCTTGCCGGTCCGGGCGGCTCGGCCACGGCGGATATTCTCAACCGGTTCGCGGCGGAAAGCTCCATTGGCAATTTTGGCGTCTATGTTGGCAACGAGACGGCAGGCCGGGTTCACTCCATTGCCAGGAAGGCTTGATCCATGAAGTTCTCTCTCTTCGTCCATATGGAACGGCTCGATGCCAGCCAGAGCCACAAGAGCCTCTATGAGGAATTTCTGCAACTCTGCGAGATCGCCGATAAGGGCGGCATGCATGCGATCTGGACCGGTGAGCACCATGGCATGGATTTCACCATTGCGCCCAACCCGTTCGTGACCATTGCCGATCTGGCCAACCGGGTGAAAAACGTCCGCCTTGGAACCGGAACGGTGATTGCGCCCTTCTGGCATCCGATCAAGCTGGCAGGCGAGGCGGCGATGACCGACCTGATCACCAATGGCCGGTTGGATATCGGCATCGCCCGGGGTGCCTATTCCTTTGAATATGAGCGTTTGATGCCGGGCCTTGATGCCTGGACCGCCGGGCAGCGGATGCGCGAACTTATTCCAGCCGTCAAAGGCGTCTGGGCTGGCGACTATGCCCATGAGGGTGAGTTCTGGACTTTTCCAGCGACCACTTCGGCACCGAAACCATTGCAGGAACCGATCCCTCTGTGGGTGGCGGCGCGTGATCCCAATTCCCATGATTTTGCCGTGGCCAATGGCTGCAACGTGCAGGTGACGCCGCTGTGGAATGGTGACGGCGAAATCGAAACTCTGATGCAGCGTTTCAACGCTGCCTGCGAGAAGTCGCCTGACCTGCCGCGCCCGAAAATCATGCTTCTGCTGCACAGCTATGTCGGCTCCAATGAGGCCGATATTGCCCAGGCGGCAAAGGAATTGAGCACCTATTACAATTACTTTTTCGCATGGTTCAAAAACGAGCGTCCAATCCACCAGGGCCTGATCGAGCGGTTGAGCCAGGAGGATATCGACGCCAATGCCATGCTGGCACCCGAGGTGATGCGAGCCAATATGGCTGTTGGTACGGCGGATGAGGTGATCGCCCGGCTGAAACGCTATGAGGCGCTGGGCTATGACGAATTTTCCTTCTGGATCGACACCGGCATGAGCTTCGAGCGTAAGAAAGCCTCGCTGGAGCGCTTCATTGCCGATGTCATGCCAGCGTTTGCGGAGTAAAGCGATGCAACGTTTCCAGCTTTACATCAATGGTACCTTCAGTGACGGCGAGGCGCGGTTTGAAAGCCTTGATCCGGCCACTGGCGAGGTCTGGGCCGATATGCCGGAAGCGCGCGAAGCGGATGTGGACCGCGCTGTCGAGACCGCTCATGCTGCGCTCTATGATGGGCCATGGGCAAAAATGACCGCCACCCAGCGTGGCAAGCTGATCTACCGGCTGGCCGACCTGATTGCCGCCAATGCGCCAAGACTTGCGGAGCTGGAAACCCGCGATACCGGCAAAATCATCCGCGAGACAAGCTCACAAATTGCCTATGTCGCCGATTATTATCGCTATTATGCGGGGCTCGCCGACAAGATCGAAGGCTCGACGCTGCCAATCGACAAACCGGATATGGATGTCTGGCTGCGGCGTGAGCCGGTTGGCGTGGTCGCCATGGTCATTCCGTGGAACAGCCAGCTGTTTCTCTCGGCGGTCAAGATCGGCCCGGCGCTGGCCGCTGGCTGCACGATGGTGGTGAAAGCCTCGGAAGACGGTCCGGCCCCGATGCTGGAATTTGCCCGGCTGGTGCATGAGGCGGGCTTTCCGCCCGGTGTCGTCAATATCATCACCGGTTTTGGCCCATCCTGCGGTGCCGCGCTGACCCGCCATCCCAGGGTCGCGCATGTCGCCTTTACCGGTGGGCCAGAAGCAGCACGGCATGTGGTGCGCAATTCAGCGGAAAATCTGGCCTCCACCTCGTTGGAACTGGGCGGCAAGTCGCCGTTCATCGTCTTTGCCGATGCTGATCTGGAAAGTGCTGCCAATGCGCAGGTCTCCGGCATATTTGCCGCGACCGGCCAGTCCTGCGTTGCCGGATCACGGTTGATTGTCGAGCATTCAGTTAAGGATGCATTTCTGGCCCGGTTGAAGGATAAAGCCGAAGCAATCCGCATCGGCAGTCCACTGGATATGGCAACAGAGGTGGGACCGCTGGCCACAAGACGCCAGCAGGATCATGTCGATGCGTTGGTCATGGCCTCGGTCGCCGCAGGTGCTCGGCTGGTGACGGGAGGGCAGCGCCCGGATGGTCCGGGCAATTTCTATCCGCCGACCATTCTCGATTGCGATGGCGTCAACTCTCCGTCTCTGGCGCAGGAGTTTTTTGGACCGGTCCTGTCGGTGGTGTCTTTCGAGGGTGAGGCGGAGGCGCTGCATCTGGCCAATGACACAGCCTATGGCCTGGCATCCGGCGTGTTTACTCAAAACCTGGCACGCGCGCATCGGATGATACGCGGGCTTCGCGCTGGCGTCGTCTGGGTCAATACCTACCGTGCTGTTTCGCCGATTGCGCCTTTTGGCGGCTTTGGTCTGTCCGGCCATGGACGGGAAGGCGGCATGGCCGCGGTGCTGGATTATACCCGGACCAAGACGGTCTGGCTGAAAACCTCAGATGACCCGTTTCCCGATCCGTTCGTGATGCGGTGATTAAGAACATGCCCCGGATGGATGGCCCAAAAGAAGCAACCGGCATCCGGGTAAGGCACAATCAAACAAGGACAAGGGAACATGAAAAACACAACCATTATCGCATCGCTGGCTTTGCTCTTGGGCGTCTCCAGCCAGGCGCTCGCTGCTGACCTGGTGTTTACCAGTTGGGGCGGCACCACACAGGACGTGCAAAAATCCGCCTGGGCGGATAAATTCACGGCCAAAGAAGGCATCAACGTTCTTCAGGACGGTCCGACCGATTACGGCAAGATCAAAGCCATGGTTGAGGCCAAGGGCGTAAGCTGGGACGTCGTCGATGTCGAGGGCGACTATGCCATTCAGGCTGGCGACAAGGGCCTGCTGGAAAAGCTCGATTTCAAAACCATCGACAAGACAGCGCTCGATCCGCGTTTCGTGACGGATTATTCGGTCGGCAGCTTTTATTATTCCTTCGTGGTCGGCTGCAACAAGGACGCCGTTGCCGCCTGCCCGAAAAGCTGGACGGACCTGTTCGACACCAAGAAATTTCCCGGCAAGCGAACCTTCTACAAATGGTCGGCGCCGGGGGTGATCGAAGCGGCATTGTTGGCGGATGGCGTAACGCCGGACAAGCTTTACCCGCTCGATCTCGACCGCGCGTTCAAGAAGCTCGACACCATCAAGTCTGATATCATCTGGTGGTCGGGCGGTGCGCAGTCGCAGCAATTGCTGGCCTCTGCCGAGGCCCCGTTCGGTTCCTTCTGGAATGGCCGGTTGACGGCGTTGGCCGCGACCGGTGTAACGGTTGAAACCTCCTGGGCGCAGAATATCACGGCAGCCGATGCGCTGGTCGTGCCGAAGGGCACCAAGAACAAGGAAGCGGCGATGAAGTTCATCGCTTTCGCAACCTCGCCTGCTGGCCAGGCCGAGATGGCGGCGGGCACTGGCTATGCGCCTGTGAATACCAAGTCGCCAGCGCTGATGGACCCCGCCATCGCCAAGACCTTGCCAGACCAGCAGACCGCGTCACAGGTCAATGCCGACATGGCCTATTGGGCAAAGCACCGTGACGAGATTGGCGAGCGCTGGTACGCTTGGCAGTCGAAATAAGCCATACTCTAAAGTAAGGCATTTCCGGCACCGTAAACATCCGGTGCCGGAGCGTCCTCAGCGTTGCGGCATGATGCATCCTCCAAATGCAAAATGCCGGACTGGTTTCGCAAGGAAACGGTATGTCGTCCCTGACCTCGACCATTGAGCAGCCCAGGAGGAACCGGTTTGGTTTCGGCAATAAAGCCGCGACCCTTCCGGCGCTGGTGTTGATCCTGATTTTCTTCGTCCTGCCGGTGCTGGCTCTGCTGACGCGCTCGGTGACGGAGCCGGTTCTCGGCCTTGGCAATTATGCCGCATTGCTGGGAAGTGCGACTTATCTGAAAATCTTCTTCAACACGTTCTTCGTCTCGGCCTTGGTCACTGTAATTTCGCTGCTGATCGGCTTTCCCGTCGCCTGGGCGCTGGCGATCATGCCGCAGCGATTGGCGTCCGTGATTTTTGCCATCGTCTTGCTGTCGATGTGGACCAACCTTCTGGCCCGCACCTATGCCTGGATGGTGCTGTTACAGCGCACTGGGGTCATCAACAAGACGCTGATCAGCCTCGGTGTGATCGATACGCCGCTGGTGATGGTCAACAATCTCGTCGGCGTGACTATTGGCATGAGCTACATCATGCTGCCCTTCATCATCATTCCGCTCTATGGGGTGATCCGCAAGATCGATCCGGCGCTGTTGCAGGCGGCGGCACTGTGCGGCGCGACCCGCTGGCAGGCGCTGGTGACGGTGCTGCTGCCGCTTGCCATGCCGGGCATGGTGTCGGGCGGATTGATGGTGTTCGTCATGTCACTTGGCTATTTCGTCACGCCGTCGCTGCTTGGCGGCACATCCAATATGATGCTGGCCGAATTGATCGCCCAATTCGTGCAATCGCTGGTCAATTGGGGCATGGGCGGTGCGGCGGCGCTGGTGCTGCTGGTGGTGACGCTGAGCCTTTATGCCCTGCAATTGAAGCTGTTCGGTGCAGCTGGTGAGGGAGGGCGCTGACATGCTTTTGAATTTCAACAGCCTTGGCACCTGGAAATGGATTTTGCTGGTCATCACGCTGCTGACGGCGGCGTTTCTCCTGTTGCCGATCCTGTTTATCGCCGCCTTGTCCTTCGGCTCCTCGCAATGGCTGATTTTTCCGCCACCGGCCTGGACCACAAAATGGTATGGCCAGCTGTTTGCCGATCCGCGCTGGCTGGATGCCGCCTGGACCAGCTTTCGCATCGCTGTCATCGTCACGATCCTGTCGGTGCTCATTGGGCTTTGTGCTTCGTTCGGCCTGGTTCGCGGTCGGTTTCTGGGGCGGGATGCGTTGCGGGCGCTGTTTATGACGCCGATGATCCTGCCCGTTGTGGTCCTGGCGGTGGCGCTCTATGCGTTTTTCCTGCGCATCGGTCTGAACGGCACGACACTCGGTTTCGTCATCGCCCATCTGGTTGTCGCGCTTCCGTTCTCTATTCTGGCGCTGACCAATGCGCTGGAAGGTTTTGACAAATCCATCGAGGATGCGGCGGTGCTGTGCGGGGCGTCGCCGTTGAAGGCGCGGCTGTTGATCACGCTGCCCTGCATCGGCCACGGCTTGTTTTCGGCGGCGGTGTTTTCCTTCCTGACCTCCTGGGATGAGGTCGTTCTGGCGATCTTCATGGCAAGCCCGACGCTGCAAACTTTGCCGGTGAAGATCTGGGCAACGCTGCGTCAGGATCTGACACCGGTGATTGCCGCGGCCTCCACCCTTCTTATCGTCGTCACCATCGCGTTGATGCTGATCACCGCCCTGGTGCGCAAAGGACTGAAAGCATGACGCCTTTTCTGGAAATTCGCGGTATCCGCAAGCAATATGGCCCGGTGGTCGCGGTGCAGGATGTCAATCTTGAGGTGGCAAAGGGCGAGTTCATGACCTTTCTCGGCCCATCCGGGTCCGGCAAGAGCACGACGCTTTATATCCTTGCCGGTTTCGAGCAGCCGAGTGCGGGCGACATGCTGCTATCCGGCAAGAGCGTCTTGCAGACCCCATCGCACCAACGCAATATCGGCATGGTGTTTCAGCGCTATACGCTGTTTCCGCATTTGTCTGTTGGTCAGAACATCGCCTTTCCGCTGAAAATGCGCGGCTGGTCGAAGGCTGATATCACCGAGCGCGTCCGCAAAATGCTGCAATTGGTGCGGCTGGAAGGCTATGAGGATCGCAAACCGGCGCAAATGTCCGGGGGGCAACAGCAGCGTGTCGCACTGGCCCGGGCGCTGGCCTACGATCCGCCGGTGCTTTTGATGGACGAGCCGCTCTCGGCGCTGGACAAAAAGCTGCGCGAGGAAATCCAACATGAGATCCGCCGTATCCATCACCAAACGGATGTTACCATCCTCTACGTCACCCATGATCAGGAAGAGGCGCTGCGGCTTTCCGACAGGATTGCGGTGTTTTCCAAAGGGGTGATCGACCAGATCGGCACCGGTGCCGAGCTTTATGCCAATCCGGCGACGCGGTTTGTGGCCGAGTTTATCGGGGACAGCGATTTTCTGCCCTGCGTGGTGACGGGTGCCAGGGACGGTAAGGCTGAAATTCGGCTCGGCAGTGATTTGACCATAGGAAATATTCCGCTGCATGGAAAAGCGCAGAGTGGAAGCAATGCCATGCTGATGCTGCGCCCGGAGCGGTTGACGCTGGATTCTGCTCAAGTGCCGGGAATGCTTGCTGCCAAGATTGAGGACATTACCTTTCTTGGCAATACGATTCATATCGCGGTCTTGAGTGAAGGTGGCCATGGCCTATCCGTGCGTTTGCCTTTTGGCCATGCCGCACTGGAGGGATTGGCGATTGGTGCGCCGGTGGCGCTGGGGTTCGATCCGGCGTCAGCGCATGTTTTCGCTGAATAGAGCATCGGACCGAAAGTTAAAACCGGTTTTCGGATAAATCCGATGCGCAAACAAAAACTTAGAACATCGCGCTGATTCCGATTTGACAGTACACGACGCAAACGTCTCTCGGCTTTCGCCGCCCCCTCTTGCCTCTGCCGCCACCTTCTCCCCGCTGGGGAGAAGAGACCTGCGGCATCTTCTTGTGCCGTAGGATGAGGTTCAGTGCTGTCGTGTTGACCTCTTCTCCCCAGCGGGGAGAAGTCCCCGGCAGGGGGATGAGGGGGGCGAAGCCAATTCATCAAGTTGCGTCGTGTACTCTGGATTCCAGCTTTTTGTACGATGCTCTAGGGTTTTTGGGAGAACCGCATCCTGCAAATGCTATAATCTACAACTTCTACGATCTTGATTAGGATCAACAGCCAGAACCACCTTCAGCGCTATCATTGTCTCATCGACGCGACCGATGTCGGTTTAATGCGCGCCGCAGCAATGACTGCAAAGGACGGTTCCATGGCTTACGCAACAACCAATCCCTATACTGGCGAAACTCTTATCACTTTTCCCGAAGCAACCGACGCTGCCGTTCAGGCGGCCATCACGGCAGCGGATGCCGCGTTTCAGCAATGGCGACAGACATCCTTTGCCGAGCGCGCCAAGGTCATGCATGCTGCCGCTGAAATCCTGCGCGGACAGACGGATGATTATGCCAAGCTGCTGACCCTGGAAATGGGCAAGCTGATGTCTGAAGCACGCGCCGAGGTGGGGCTTTCTGCCGACATCCTCGATTACTACGCTGTCAATGCCGAGCGCCTGTTGAAGCCGGAACAGCTTCCCGTCGCCGACAAGGCTGAAGGTGAGGCGATCCTGGTGCATGAGCCTCTCGGCGTGCTGCTGGCCATCGAGCCCTGGAATTTCCCCTATTACCAGATCGCCCGGATCATCGCGCCGCAGCTGTCGGCCGGAAATACGATGCTGTTGAAACACGCGTCGAATGTGCCGCAATGCGCAGCCGCTTTTGAGCGGTTGATGCTGGAGGCTGGTCTGTCGAAGGGTGCCTTTACCAATCTTTATGCGACGCGGACCCAGGTGGAAATGATCCTCAATGATCCGCGCGTCCATGGCGTGGCTTTGACCGGTTCGGAAGGCGCGGGCGCCACGATTGCCGCACAGGCAGGGCAGGCGCTGAAAAAATCCACCATGGAACTTGGAGGAGCTGATGCCTTCTTGGTTCTGGCCGATGCCGATATGGAAAAGACCGTGAAATGGGCAGTCTTCGGTCGCCACTGGAATGGCGGTCAGGTCTGCGTCTCGTCCAAGCGGATGATTATTGTCGATGCGGTCTACGATGCCTTTCTGGAACAATACAAAACCGGCGTGGCCGGGCTCAAAGCGGGCGATCCGTTCGATCCGCAAACGACGCTTGCGCCGCTGTCCTCACAAGGGGCTGCCGACGAGATCCGTCAGAAGATTGCCGAAGCAGTATCCTATGGGGCAACGGCAACTGAGGTCGGGCCGCCGGTGCCAAACCAGGGCGCTTTCGTGCAGCCAACTATTCTGACTGACCTAGCTGATGACAATCCGGCCCGTTATTGGGAGTTTTTCGGCCCTGTCTCCATGCTGTTTCGCGCCAAGGATGACGATGACGCGATCCGCATTGCCAATGATACGCCCTATGGTTTGGGCGGCTCGATCTTCACCCGGGACACCGCACGCGGTGTCGCGCTTGCCCACCGGATCACCACAGGCATGGTGTTCATCAACCATCCGACCATGGTCAAGGCGGACCTGCCGTTCGGCGGAGTCAAGCGTTCCGGCTATGGCCGTGAATTGCTGGGCCTCGGCATCAAGGAATTCGTCAATCACAAGCTGATTGATGTCGTGGATATCGATGCACCGTTCTGATTTTAGCGCGTAAAATCAAACGCTCACCTCGGTCCGCTTATAAGATCGAGGTGGGCGTTTGACGTAAAGGGACGTTGCGAAAGTTCACTGAGACTTATAACTCAGACACCGTAAAAACGGCGCGCATTGGTCTCGAAAATCAGCGTGAGATCATCAGGGCCGAAATGGGCGGACAATAAGGTGCGGGCCAGATTGGCAACTTCGCCATAGCTGGCGGCCAGCGTGCAAACCGGCCAATCGCTGCCGAACATCAGCCGGTTGGGACCGAAACATTTGATAACATGGTCCACATAGGGCCGGAAATCTTCCAGCGCCCAATCGGCACTGGCTTCTGTGACCATGCCGGAAACCTTACAGTAGACTTGGTCGAAACTGGCAATTTCCGCCATATGGTCGCGCCAGGGATCAAGTGTGCCTTTGGCAATGTCCGGCTTGGAAATATGATCGACCACAGCCGTCAGATCCGGCACCTGTCTCAATGCCGCGATCACATGCGGTAAATGGCGTGGGAAGGTCAGGATATCGAAAGGCAGACCGCTGTCAGCGATGGCTTTGAGGCTATCGATCACCTTCGGGCGCAGGATATAGACGTCGTCGGCCAAGCTTTGCAGCATGGGACGGATGCCAATGAAATCAGGATTGGCGCGGTAGTGTTTCAGGCGCGTGGAAAAATCATCGGCTTCCAGATCGAGCCAGCCGACAACACCTGCGATGAAATCAGTCTTTGCGGCAAGCGCCAGCAGGAAATCAGTTTCTGCCTGGGTTTCCGCCGCCTGGACCAGAATGGTCCGGGTTATTCCGGCCCGGCGCATGTCGGGTTCCAGATCCTTTGGCAGAAAATTGCGATAAATCGCTCCAAGATCAGGCGTCAGCCAGCCGTAATCGCCACGCTCAACTTTCCAGAAATGTTGATGACTGTCGAGCATCTGAAGCTTTCCACTCTGACTTATGCGGGACGAACCACGCCCTTTTTCAGGATGATATTGCCGTACAGCCGACGCTCGCCGGTTGAGATCACTGCAAAGGCGGCTTTGGACCGGTCGTAGAAAGTGAAGCGGTCGATGAGATCCAGTTCGATTTTCCGATTTTCGGCGCGTTCAATCAGTGCATCGAACTCGGCATAGATGGAGGGCCGCTCGCCCGGCGCGTCCATGACGCCAGCCGGATATTCGACAAAATCATCGAGCGGCATCAGTGAGATAATAGCCTCCAGCACAGCACAAGCGTCGATGCCCGGCATCTGCACCAGACGCTCGGCGGCGGTGACCGCTGGGAAATTGGCGTCGGCGATAACGATTTCATCGCCATGACCCATATCGGCGAGGATAGCGAGGAGATCGCCAGTCAAGAGCGGGTTGAGGGTTTTCAGCATTGTCGTCCTCCAGGACAGGTTAATGACTTATAAGGCCTTCAGCGCGTAGTTGCGCCCAAAGATCCTCGGGAATGTCCTGTTCGAACCAACCAATATTGGTGGAGATCTGCTCTGCGGTCTTTGCGCCGATCACCACGCAGGTCGCAGCCGGATGGCGCAGCGGAAACTGGATGGCGGCGGCAGGCAGCGGCACCGCGAAACTGTTGCAGACTGCCCTCAGTCTTTCAGCCTTATCGATAATCTCCTGTGGTGCATCGGCGTAGTTGAACTTGCGGCGGCCGGTCGTGGAGGCAAGAATGCCGGAATTGAAGACACCGGCGACAACCAGCGCCATGCCGCGTTTCTGGGCCAATGGCAGAAACTGCTGTTCCGCATCCTGGTCCAGCAACGTATAGCGGCCCGCCAACATAGAACAATCGAGGTCAGCTTCTTCCAGCGCATCGCGGATGATCTGCCATTCATTGACGCCAAGGCCGAAGCCTTTGATGTCGCCTGCATCGCGCAATTCGGTCAATGCCCGGAAGCCGCCGCCCTTGGTCAAGGCCGACCAGTGATGCTCGTGCAAATCGGCATGGGTAACGCTGCCGATGTCATGCACATAGAGAATGTCGGGCTTGGGAAAGCCCAGGCGCTGCTGGCTATCATCGAAGCTGCGCATGATGCCGTCATAGCTGTAATCGAACACCTCGCGGAAATCCAAGCCGTTCCACCAGCCGGGATCGAGCGGGTTTTTCGGCGGGGCGGGGGGAAGCTTTCGGCCTGCGCGCTCCGTTGTCATCAAGCGTCCGACCTTGGTGCTGATCGTCCAGTCTCGTTGCTCGGGATTTTTCTCTCGCAACAACGCTCCAACAAGATGTTCGGAACGGCCATTGCCATACATGGGGGCGGTGTCGAAATAGCGGATACCAGCCTCCCAGGCCCGATCCAGCATGGCGGTGGCATCGTCCTTGGAGACCGCTGCATATAGTCCGCCAAGCGGGGCCGTGCCGACGCCAAGCGCGGTGACAGTCAGGCCGGTCTTGCCGATGGGGCGTTTCTCAGTCGCTTTCATGCTATTTTCCTTGGCTTTAAATGTGGGCGCGTGTCTTGCGCCTTGCCCAGACAACCGTGGCGACACCGCATAGCAGGAGCAGGCCACGCACGATCTGGCGTTGCGCATCCGTCCAGCCGAGTAGGGCGGCACCGCTTAAAAGCGTGGCCAGTAGGAGAACGGCGGTGACGGTGCCGATGACATTGGGTTTGCCGTATTTCAGCGCCATGCCCCCCAGCAGAACCGAGGTCAGGCCGTCAATGAAATAGGAACTGCCGATATAGGGCTGACCGGACGAGAGATCGGCTGTCAGCAGGATACCCGCCAGAGCCGACACAAGGCCAGACAGCACATAGAGCATCAGCAATAACCGGTTGACTGGCACGCCCGTTTCGATCACGGCGGCGCGGTTCTGTTCCATGGCGTAGAGATAATGGCCAAAGGTCAGCCTTTCCTGGATAAACCAGGCACCGGCATAGAGAAGCGCGACGATCACCGTCAGCAGCGGGATGATGCCGAAATTGACATGCAAGAGAGAGCCGACGAAGCCCGTGGAGGAGAGGGAAATTGATGTGCCAAGCCCGATGGCGGCGGCAATCGATCCGGCCAGCCCGCCCGTGGCAATGGTAATGACGAGGGCCGGAAGCTTGAAGATAGCTACAAGCAATCCGTTTACGAGACCAAAGACAAGACCAACCAACAGGCCCGCAAGACAGGCCATGGTCCAGCCTTGGCCTGCCGCAACCAGCGCTGCCACGACCATATTGGCGAGCGCTGCAACGGACATGAAGCTGACATCGATTTCACCTGCCGCAATGATCCAGGTCAGCCCCAGAAACATCAGTGCCGCGATGCTGGCCGAGCGCAGCATGTCATTGATGTTACCGCCACTGACGAAGCTTGGCCGCAGCCAAGCAAATAGCAGAATGAGCAATACTAAGAGAAGGAACAGTCCGTAGCGCAGGAAAAATCCCTGCATGTCTAAACGGCCAGGAGTTACAGCGCTTCGCACAGTCGTCATGGTGATATCCGTTGCGTTTTTCATCCACTATCTCCCGTCTTTGCTCGCGGCCTTGCGGCCAAAAATGTCGCCAAACAGTGTGGTGAGCTTCGGATCGAAAATGCCAATGGCAAGGATCAGCACGGTGCTGACAATGGCGTCGCTGTAGTAGTAGGGAATGGCAAGCAGGGTGAAGCCGTTCAGCATGGCCGACATCAAGAGCGCCCCGGCAAGCGTCGCCGGAATGGAGGGGGAACCAAACAGGGCAGCCCCCAGGTAAACGGCAGCAAAGGCTGGCATCATCAGTTGGTTGCCCGCTGTGACATTGGCCGCCCCCGATGAGGCAACCAGCAGCGTGATGGCAAGACAGCTCAGCGCGCCGCAAAGACCGAAAGCCCCAAGGATATATGTTTTTACCCGGATGCCGGAAAACACCGCTGAACGCCGGTTTTCGCCAGTGGCATAAAACGCCCTGCCAAAGCGGGTGCAGTGCAGGATAACGAAAGCCACGATCGCCGTTGCCAGCAGGATGACCACGGGCATGTCGAGCGCCAGGAATTTCGAATCGTTCAGGTCGAGAATGCCCGACATGAAGAAGTTTTCCGAAATCGATGTGCCGTTGCTGTAGAAATAGGACAATCCGACTGCCACGCCGCCGGTGGCGATGGTGGTGACAATATCGGGCAGCCGCAGATAGGAAATGACCGTACCATTGATCAACCCGGCCATCAGCCCGACGCCGATGCCGCCCAGCACGCTCGCAGACAGGCTGTAGTCATTGGCAAGCAGCCAGCCGAGCGTCATTGCGCCCAAAGACGCGACGCCTGGAAAGGAAAGGTCGAAATGGCGAACCACAATGACGAAGGTCAGACCTATCGCCGTCAGGCCATTGACCGACATATGGCGCAGCAGGGCATGCAGATTGTTTTCACTGAGATAGGTGGGTGCAAAAGACTGGAAGACCGCAGCGATGACGCAGAGCAGAGCCAGGAAGGCAGCCAGCCGCAAGGCAAGTGGTGAGGATTTGAACGAGGCAATCATGTACGTGCTCCCATGATTCCGGCAGACAGAAGCTGGTCGCGGCTGGGGCGTTGGTCGGCGACGGCGACGGGGCGGCCCTTGTAAAGGGCGATCATCCGGTCGGCGACGCCATGCACTTCGTCGCAGTCAGATGAAATCACCAGCACGCCCGCATGCTGCGACAATTCCCGCATCAGCGCATAGAGCGTTGCTCTTGCGCCGATATCGACGCCCACCGTCGGCTCAACAAAGATATAAATGTCAGCATCGCGGTAGAGCCCCTTGGCGATAACGATCTTCTGCTGGTTTCCGCCGGAAAAGGCGCTGGCCGGGCGGTCCAGCGTCAGCGGATGAAGAGCGACGCGCCGGGCCAATTGTTCGGAAACCTTGCGGCTGGAGGAGAATTTCAGGAGCCCGCCTAAAAACGAGGCTTTCTTCAAATGGGCCAGCGTCATGTTGAAAATCACGTTGCGTGACAGGGTCAGGCCTTCCGTGCGGCGATCGCCGGGAACCAGGAAAATACCCTTGCGTAAGGCGTCATGCGGGTCTTTCAACGTCACCGGCTTGCCCTTGATGCGGATCGTGCCTGCGTCTGGCCGGATGACGCCGAATAGCGCCTTTGACAATTCATCCGCACCGGAGCCGACCAGGCCGAAAATACCGAGGATCTCGCTGCGCCGCAGGGTGAAGCTTACGCCGGAAAACAGGCCAGGCCGTTCAAGACCTTCGACTTCCAGAAGTGCTTCCCCTGCGGCGCTCGCGGCCTTGGGAGGAAAGATATTACCCGGCTTTTCGTCCAGCATCAGTTCGGGAATGGATATGTTGCTGTCGCGCGCCTCACGGCAGGTGAAGGTGGCGACACGTTTGCCTGCCCGGAACACGGTGAAGCGGTCGCCGATCTCGAAAACCTCTTCCAGCCGGTGGGTGATATAGATAATGGCGATGCCTGCCGCCTTCAGATGCCGCATCAATTGGAACAGGGAGGTCTTTTCGCGCTCGGTCAGCGTCGAGGTCGGCTCATCGAGAATCAGGATGCGGATATCCTCGCGTCTGAGCGCATGCAGAATGGCGACAATTTCCCTGTCAACGGCGGGCATTTCGCCGACGCGCTGGTCAAGATCGACGTCGATGGGAAAGCGTTTCAGCAGCAAAGCCGCTTCGGTCTTCAGAGCTTTGCGATCTATACGGCGGCCAAGACCCATCCTGTTGGATTCCTGACCGAGAAAAATGTTTTCCACCCCGGTGAAGTCATCGACCAGTTCCGGATGTTGCTGCACAGACGCGATGCCGCAGGCAATTGCCGCTGCCGGGCTGCCGAGTTCTACCGTCGCCCCGGCGATGGCGATTGTACCGGCATCCTTGGAATAGACGCCGGAGAGGATCTTGATCAACGTCGATTTGCCCGCGCCATTGATCCCCAGCAGCGCGTGGATTTCGCCGGCGTCCAGCGAGAAATCGACATTGTCCAGCGCTTTGACGACGCCGAACCGTTTTTCGATTCCCTTCATGTCGAGAATGGCTGTCATATCCTGCACCTACGCCTTTCCGGCTGTATTGATGGAGCCGGCAGGCCTGGTGGGCCTGCCGGAGTGACAGATCAAAGCGCGCGCGCCCAGCCAAGCTTGATGGCTTCACCCGGCTGGTCGTAATTGTCGGGAATGTCCTTGAGGGGCTTCAGACTGTCTTCTGTCACCGCATAGGACGGCGTGATGACGAAGCGCGGTGCCTTGCGGCCTGCGACGACCTCGTGGGCATAAAAGGCGTTCATATAGGCCATTTCGTAGAAACTCTGCGCCATGGTCATGGCAAAAGGCGATCCGGCCTTGATATATTCAAACGACTGGCGGCCACCATCGATGCCGGTAATGAACACTTTGCGGCCTGCGGCGCGAATGGCGAGCGTGCCTTCGGAGGCTGCGCCATCCCAGGCACACCAGATGGCGTTTAACTCAGGATTGGCCGTCAGGATATTGTCCACCACCTGACGGGGCGTCGTCGTGCCGCCCAATGCAAAGGCGATTTCCGAGACGACCTTGATATCCGGAAAGCGGACGAACACCGATTTTGCGCCCAAGGTGCGCTGGTCCCAGGATTCGTTGGAAGGCAGGCTGACCAGGGCGACCTGTCCCTTGCCGTTCAGCCGTTTGGCAATATATTCTGCCCCAGCGGCCCCAAGGCCGAAGTTATTGGACATGGCGGTGGAGGTTACGGTGGTGTTTGGCACATAGCTGTCACCACAGAAAATCGGAATGCCGGAGGCAACCGCAGCCTGTACGGCAGGCGAGATCGCGGCGGCATCGGCTGGTGTTATGAAGATGGCCGCTGGCTTGGACGCCACGAAGGAGGCGATTTGATCGGCCTGTTTCTTGATGTCGTAATTGGCATCGGCGATAGTCAAGGTTCCGCCCAGACGCGAGACGGCATCCTTATAGCCATTGACGATATGGCGACCGGATTCCCAGACGGTCCAGCCCAGCGAGGCGCAGAATTTCAGGTCTTCTGCACCGGCTAGCCGTGGCCTGCTCAGGGCGGCGGCCACGGTGAGTGCCGCACCGGCGCTCAACACGCCACGACGGCTCAGTTTCAGATCGCCCATAAACCGGCCGCGATCCCTGGTTTCCTCAAAGTCAGACATTGTGTTCTCCTCCCACTCGATTGTTGTCGTTTCCCTCGGTTTTCAGGCCGATTCCTGGAGCAACGCCAGGTAATCCTCACGGCTGGCGAGCCGGGGATTGGTGGCATGGCAATGGTCTTTCAGGGCTTCTCCGGCGATTTTTTCCATCATCGCGTCCGTCACACCCATGGCTTTCAGGCCAGAGGGCATGCCGATATCCTGGTTCAGCGCTGCGGTGACCTCATCCGGCGCACCGCCCATGATGTCGGCCATCGCCTCCCATTTCGCGCCGATGACCGAGCGGTTGAAGCGCAACACGGCGGGCATCAGCACCGCATTCAGCGTGCCATGGTGCAGATTAAGCTCGCGGATCGCGCCCAGCGGATGGGTCAGGGCATGGACAGCACCGAGACCTTTCTGAAAGGCCATGGCCCCTTCGAGCGCAGTCATCATCATGTCCCAGCGCGCCTGCCGGTCGCCTCCATTGGCAAACACCTTGCGAATGGCCGGAAAGCCCCGCTTCAATCCGTCGAGGGCAATGGCGTCGGCAGGCGGATTGACGGAGGGTCCCATATAGGTTTCCAGGCAATGGGAAAGAGCATCCAT
Organism: Gillisella vitis; assembly: GCF_021559775.1. Lineage (GTDB taxonomy): Bacteria > Pseudomonadota > Alphaproteobacteria > Rhizobiales > Rhizobiaceae > Allorhizobium > Allorhizobium ampelinum. The sequence goes on from NZ_CP056048.1 coordinate 1,009,776, forward strand.
GCCGGTTGCCGCCGTCAGGAAGGGCGGCAGGCCATAGGTCAGTTCCGGATCGCAGAGCGCAATGGAGGGCAGCATGTGGCCGCTCAATATACCAAGCTTGCGGCCTTCCCGCGTGATGATGACGGCAGCGCGCCCGACTTCCGAGCCAGTGCCTGAGGTGGTCGGTACGGCGATCATCGGACATATGCGCCCATGGATTTTCGAGGCGCCGCCTTCTACCGCCGTATATTGCGCCAGTGGTGCGGCGTGGCCAGTCAAAAGCCGGACGGCTTTTGCCAGATCCAGCGATGACCCGCCGCCGAGCCCGACAATGCCGTCGCACCCGGCGCTTTTATAGAGGTCATAAGCTTGGGTAACAGCCTCTTCCGTCGGATTGGCCGGAGTGCCGTCAAACACCGCGGGTGTTTCATCAAACAGGCCGAGGACTTTCGCAACCAGACCAGTCGAAACCAGTCCTTTGTCGGTTGCAATCAGCGGCTTTTTCACGCCGAGTTCAGCCAGCAACGCAGGCAATGTGGAAATTGCGCCCTCGTTGAATTCAATCCGCGTCAAATAATTGATTGTCGCCATGATCCGCTTGTATCCATTGTTTGTCAGCCGAGGTGAGACACAGATCTCCCGTCGCCATTGCATCACGCAACGCGCAAACAGTGTCGGCCAGAATTGTCATTCCCAAATTTTGAAAGCGCCTGCCGGCCTCCTCGCCAGCTCGGTTTAGTCCTCCTGGCTGCGGGCTGAAAAATTCACTTGCACCGTCAACCAATATATGAGTTATCTAAGTCAGATGATTATTCGCCTGTCAACAGGCTTTCGAAAACTTCTCTTCTCGTGCTAAAAGCCCTGATAATAACGAGATTGATATGCGTACGGAAAAAATGAAGACAATTCCAAAGGCCGAACAGATATATTGGTTGTTGCGGCAAGCCATCGTCCATCTAGAGATGCAACCGGGCGCGATTATCTCCGAAAAGGACCTCTGCGCCGAGTTTGGTGTGTCGCGTACTCCGGTTAGAGAGGCCTTGCAGCGGCTGGCGGATGAGGGTCTGGTGGACGTATTTCCTCATTCCGGCACCTATGTCAGCCGTATTTCCTTCACCGTCGCGGAAGAGGGGTTTGTCATTCGCCGTGCGTTGGAAATCGAAAGTGTTAGAAAGGCTGTGGCCAATGTAACAGATCGCGACGTTGCGCAGCTGAAGTCGATCATCACGCAGATGCAGGCCATCCTCGATAGCGACCAGCTGGACAAATACCTGGATTGTGACGATGCCTTTCACAGTGCCATTGCCACGATCAGCGGCTATCCGCGTATCTGGAAGTTTATCACGCTTGCCAAGGTTCATCTCGACCGTATGCGCCAGCTCAGCGCACCTGTGCCGGGCCATCTGGCCGTGGTGACCGAGCAGCACGACACGATCGTGCGGGCACTGGCCAGCCGCAACGCTGATCAGGCCGAGTTGGCCATGCGCATCCACCTCGATTCATCCTTCGCCGTCATGGCCAAAATGCATGAGGACCAGGGCGCGCTCTTTGACAGAAAGGAAGGCCCATGACAGTGACTTCGGTTTCTTCGCCGCTGCTTAGGCTCAATATGCGCGACAATGTTGCCGTTGCCCGGCTGACGCTGGAGCCGGTGACGCTTCCAGAGCTTGGCGATGTGCGGCTTTCGGCCCGGATCACCCAGGGACACAAGGTTGCCGTCACGGCCCTTCAGCCGGGGCAGGCCATCATCAAATACGGCCAGATCATCGGCTTTGCCACGCAGCCCATTGCGGTTGGCGACCATGTTCATACGCACAATATGGCGATGGGGGATGTGGAGCTGGCCCACGAGTTTTGCGTGGATGCCCAGGAGCCTGTTTTTGTGCCACAACCCGCGACGTTTATGGGGTATCAGCGAGAGAATGGCGAGGCTGGTACGCGCAATTACATCGCCATCGTCTCTTCCGTGAACTGTTCCGCCACCGTGGCCAAGGCCGTGGCGCAGCATTATGCACAACCGGGCAGGCTCGATGATTTCGCCAATGTCGATGGGGTTATTGCGCTCACCCATGCAGGCGGCTGTGCCATCAATACCGCGACCGAGGGGTATCTCTATCTCACCCGCACATTGGCCGGTTATGCCACCCATGCCAATGTCGGCGGCGTGGTGATGATCGGCCTTGGCTGCGAAACCAACCAGATTCCGGCCTTGCTTGCCGCTCATGGCCTCACCGAGAGCGATAGATTTCACACGCTGACCATCCAGGCGACCGGCGGCACCCGCAAATCCATCGAAGCCGCAATTGCGGCCATCGATTCCATGCTGCCTGCCGTCAATGCCTTGAAGCGGACGCCGCAACCGGTGTCGAAGCTGAAATTGGCACTCGAATGCGGCGGATCGGATGGGTATTCCGGCATTTCCGCCAATCCGGCGCTTGGTTATGCCGCCGATCTCCTGGTCCGCCATGGTGGAACCGCCTGTCTGGCCGAGACACCGGAAATCTACGGTGCCGAACATCTGTTGACCCGGCGGGCAAAAAGCCCTGATGTGGCACAAAAGCTGCTGGAGCGCATCGAATGGTGGCGTGATTATGCGGCGCGCGGCAGGGCCGAGCTGAACAACAATCCATCTCATGGCAATAAGGCCGGTGGGCTGACCACAATTCTGGAGAAGTCGCTCGGCGCGGTGGCCAAAGGCGGCACGACCAGGCTCAACGCCGTCTATGAATATGCCGAGCGCATCATGGAACCCGGCTTCGTCTTTATGGATACGCCTGGCTATGACCCGATTGCCGTGACCGGTCAGGTGGCGGGCGGCTGCAATGTCATCTGTTTCACCACCGGGCGCGGTTCGGTGTCTGGCTTCAAACCGGCGCCGTCGCTGAAGCTTGCCACCAACACCCCGATGTATGAGCGGATGCAGGAGGACATGGACCTCAATTGCGGAACCATCGTCACCGGCGAGGAGACGGTGGAGGCGGTCGGGCAACGGATTTTCGAGGCCGTGATCGCCACAGCCTCGGGCGAGCGCACAGTGAGCGAGATCTACAATTACGGCGACAACGAATTCGTCCCCTGGCAGGTCGGCGCGATCATGTAACACCAACGAGCATTGGAGCATCTTCAAGCCTTGGTAGAAAAGCGCCTTTCGGAGGAGAAAGGCATTCATTCAGACGCAGGTGCAAGCAAGAGCAGGCACGGGAGAGAGACATGAGTGAGTTGAAGCGATTTTACGACGTAATCATTATTGGATCAGGTGTCGGCGGCGGCGCGCTGGCGAACCGGTTAGCAGAGTCGGGCCGCAATATCCTGATGATCGAACGTGGCCCACGGCTGCCACGCGAAGACGACAACTGGAGCGTCGATGCGGTTTTTCACCAGAAAAAATATGCAACGACGGAAGAATGGCGCGACAAGGATGGTCAGTCCTTCAGGCCCAGCACGTTTTATTATGTCGGCGGCAACAGCAAATTCTTCGGTGCGGCGACCCTGCGCTTTCGCCGGGAGGATTTCGAGGATTTGCCGCATGAAGGCGGCATTGCTCCGGCCTGGCCGGTTTCCTACGACGAGTTCGAACCCTATTATGCTGTGGCCGAACGGTTGATGGGGACGCATGGAACGGCGGGCATCGACCCGACCGAGCCGCCACGCTCCGGCCCCATGCCGCATCCGGCTATCGGCCATGAACCGGAAATTGCCTTCTTTGAAAAGAAACTGAAGGAAAGAGGGCTTCATCCCTTTCCGCTGCCGATTGCTATCGATTACCACCAAGGCGGCAGCTGTATCCGATGTCGGACCTGTGATGGTTTTGCCTGCAAGCTGGGCGCCAAGGGGGATGCGGAAGTCCGTCTCGTCAATCCAGCGCTCGCCCGTGGCAAAGGTAAAATCGAGCTTGTCACAGAAGCTTTCGTGCATCGCTTGCTGACCGATCCGACTGGCAAGATGGTGACGGGCGTTGAACTGACCCATGCGGGTGAGAAAAAGCTGATCGAAGCCGATCTGTTCGTCTCCAGTGCAGGCGCGATCAATTCGGCAGCCCTTCTGCTGCGATCAGCCAATCAGGCCCATAAACGCGGCATCGGCAACAGCATGTCCGACCAGCTCGGCCGCAATTACATGGCGCATAACAATACGGCGTTGATGGCGATTTCGCCCTTCAAGAAGAACCGGGTCATCTTCCAGAAATCCATGGCGATCAATGATTACTACCTCGCCAATGCCGAAAAACCTTATCCGCTTGGCAATATCCAGGGGCTCGGCAAATTGCAGGGCGGCATGCTGACCGCTGGGGCGGCCTGGACACCGGAATGGTTGATGTCGATCTTCGCGGATCGCAGCGTTGACTGGTGGTTGATGTCGGAAGACCTGCCCGATCCTGAAAACCGCGTCACCGTGGATACGGATGGCCGCATCCGTTTGAGCTATACGGCCAACAATCTCAAATCGCACAATGAATTGGTGAAGGTCTGGTCACGGCATATGCGCGCGTTGGGCTATCCGCTGATCATCACCAACAAGATGGATATCAAGGTGTCCATGCATCAATGCGGCACCGCGCGCTTTGGAACGGCACCGGAAACCTCGGTTCTGGACACGCATTGCAGGGTTTGGGACGTCGATAATCTCTATGTCGTCGATGCGTCCTTCCTGCCCTCCTCCACCGCCGTCAATCCGTCGCTGACCATTGTCGCGCAGGCGCAGCGCACCGCCGAACATATTCTGGCCCAATGGGGTGAACCCGCCGTTACGCCACAGGCTTCACCAACCGTGGCCTGATCGGCAAAAAACAAGACAGATAGGGAGGAGCCTACATGTCAAACACAGCATCCGATTACCGCCATATGTTCGATCTGACCGGACGCAAGGCCATTGTGACCGGTGGTTCGCGGGGCATTGGCAAGGCGCTGGCCGAGGCGCTCGCGGCCCATGGCGCAGATGTCGCCATTGTCGTGCGCTCAACGCTGGATCGTGCCGAAGAACTGGCCGCCAGCTTGAGCGCGCAAGGGCGCGACAGTTTTGCCCTGCAAGCCGATGTCGCACAGGAGGCAGATGTCGAGCGCATGACCCAGTCGGTGATTGATCGCTTCGGGCGTATCGACATTCTCATTAATAACGCTGGTATTGTGCTGCCTGCGCCAGCAGAGGATTGCAGCCTCGACCAGTGGCGCCAGACCATGGCGGTCAATCTGGATGGCGTTTTCCTTGTCTCCAAACATGTTGGACGGCAAATGATCGTGCAGAAAAGCGGCTCGATCATCAATATTGGCTCAATGTCGGGGCGGATCGTCAACTGGCCCTTTCGTCACGCCGCCTATAACGTCTCCAAGGCTGGCGTCCATATGCTGACCAAGGCGCTGGCAACGGAATGGGCTGAACACAATATCCGCGTCAACGCGATTGCCCCGGGCTATATCCGCACCGAGCTGACCGACGACGTGCTGCGGGAGCATCCCGATGTGGTCAGGGATTACTGGGCAAAAGGTGCCGTGCAGAACAGAATCGGTTCCGTCGAGGAACTGGCCGGTTCGGTCGTCTATCTGGCTAGCGACGCCAGTTCCTTCACTACAGGCGAAATCATCACCATAGATGGCGGCTTGACGCTGCGTTGATCATTGCATTTTTAGAAAAAGGATAAAACCATGACTTCAAGAGGCTATGGCGGACCGCTGCGATATGTTCAGGGACCGGGTGTCATCAATGAAATCGGGCTTTATATCGCGCCGCTGTCAAACTCGGCACTGATCGTCATTGATGCGTTTTTCTGGGATACTTTGCGGCCCGACGTGGAGAAAAACCTGGCGGCTCATGGAGTGAAGGGCCATTTCCTGAAATTCTCAGGCGAATCGACGGATAAAGAGGTCGAGCGCGCCGTCAGCCTTGGCAAAACTGCTGGTGCTGGCGTTGTGATTGGCATCGGCGGCGGCAAGGCGCTCGATACGGCCAAGATTTCTGCGCTTCATATTGGTGCGCGCACGGTAACAGTTCCGACAATCGCCTCGACCGATTCCCCAACCAGTGCGCTTGGCGTGATCTATAGCGAGGACGGAGTTTACGACCGAGTGGTGCGATGTGGCCGTAATCCGGATGTGGTTCTGGTCGATAGTGCCTTGATTATCAAGGCGCCCGCCCGGTTTCTGGTTTCCGGCATGGGCGATGCACTATCGACCTGGTATGAGGCGCGCTCCAATTTCGAAAGCCATTCAAACAATTATATCGGCGATGGCTATGGAACCACGGCGGCGGGGGCAGCCATTGCGCGCCGTTGCCATGAGGTGCTGATGCGCGATGGCCGTGCCGCTTACGCTGCCGCCATCGATTGCAAGCTGACACCGGCGGTTGAAAATATCATCGAGGCCAATACGCTTTTGAGCGGTCTTGGCTTTGAAAATTGCGGTGTCTCCGGCGCCCACGGCATCCATGATGCGTTGACCGTGCTGGAGCCGACCCATCATTTCTTCCACGGCGAAAAGGTTGCTTTCGGCATTATCGGCCTGCTGGTGCTGGAAAACCGTCCGTTGGATGAGATCAACGAGGCCATCGACTTCTGCCAGGACCTGAAATTGCCGACAATGCTTGGCGATCTCGGGCTGGAGACGGTCACAGCGGAAGACCTGCTGAAAGTCGGTGAGATCGCCATGGCTCCAGCCAGCGTCATTCACTCTGTCCCGGTTAAACTGACACCAAGACTGATTGCAGATTGCATCTGGACAGCGAGTAAACTGGCAGAGACCCGCAAGCAGTCGAGGGCGGACAGGGTGCTTTGATGCTCCTGAAAGACCTTGGAAGGCTTATGCCTGCGCTACTTTTGCGGCATTGGGAAATGTGACCGATACTGTCAGGCCGCGCCCCTCGGATGTGTCTTGAAGCGTGAGTTTGGCATTGAAGAGATTGGCGATTTCCTCAACGATCGGCAGGCCAAGGCCCAAACCCGGGGAGGGGTTGTGTTCCCCCCGGGAGAACCGTTGGCGCACGATGCTGCGTCGTTCGGGAGCAATACCCGGACCATTGTCTTCGACGATCAGGGAAACGTTTCGCATGTCGTGGCGGATGCGCACGGTGACTTCCGCGCCATTCCCTGCATAGGCAAGGGCATTGGCGATCAGATTGCTGAGCAATTCGCCAATCAGTAAGGGTTCAGCCAGCACGAAAGCAGGGCCATCCTGCCCCTCGAACCCGAGATCGATACCGGCATCGGCGGCGCGTGGCACGTGATCAGCGGTGATCGATTGAGACAGTTGGACAAGATCGATCCGGGGCGATATTTGTGGCTCGTTGGAACTGGCGGCGTCGACACGCGCCATCAACAGCAGTTGCGCCAGAATGTGTTCAGCGTGGGCGAGTGCCTCATCGCCCTTGCGCGCTGCCGATTGCGCATCACCAAGACTTGTGGCGCGGGCAGACAGCGCCAACTGCGTGCGGATGATCGCCAGCGGCGTGCGCAATTGATGGCTGGCATTGCCGGTGAAATGGCGAAGCGCATCCAGCGCCGATTGCAGCCGCACCATGAAGGAATTGACGGTTTCAACGAGGTTTTCGACTTCGCTTGGAACGGATTGCTCAATGGGATGCAGATCGTTCGGACTGCGCTCGGCAATGGCTTCTCCCAGCCGGTAAAGCGGGCGTAGTGAATAGGTGACGGCGACCCAGACAATCGCGCCAGCACCGGCAATCATCAGCAACAACCGCAAGGCCGAGCGCAACAAAATGGCTTGGGTGAGCTGATTGCGCGCAATCGTCGTCTCAGCCACGGTCACCACGAAGGGCAGCGAATCGATACCGGTCGAGGCAGACCGTTGCAGGGCCGCGATGCGGATCGGCTCGTTGCGGAAAGCTGCGTCCATATACACAGCCGATTGCCCCTTGAAATCGGAAACTGTCGGTAAGTTCTGGTAACCGGTGATGAAGCGGCCACCAGGGCCGTCGACGCGGTAGAATACCCGGTCCTGCGCTCCTGATGTCAGCATTTCCAGCGCGACATAGGGGATATCGACCGCCAATTCGCCATTTTCCGAGACGATGACCCGTTCGGCAATCGCCAATGCGGACCCGGCCAGAACCCGGTCGGAGACTGTATCGGCAGTTTTGACGGCCTCGTAATAGGTATCGATCAGGGCGACGGCACCGATGATTGCTGTTGAAAGCAGCAGCCAGCCCAGCAAACGCCGACGAAGGGAGTAGGCGACCCCGGTCATGCCGTCTCGGTCAGGGTTTTTTCGAGGTAGTAACCGATGCCGCGCGCAGTGCGCACGGTGAGGCCGTGAGGCGCAAGCCGTTTGCGCAACCGGCTGGCATATTGTTCTATGGCATTGGCGCTGAGATCGTCGTCAAAGGCCGCCAGCGACTGAATGATAGCTTCCTTCGCCACGACTTTGCCCGCCCGCATGAAAAGCACTTCCAGCAGTCCCAGTTCCCGGGCGGGAATGTCGAGGGGGACGCCTGCTGCCGAAAAGCTGCGCGAATTCAGGTCGAGCGAAACCGCTCCGTAGCTGACCATCGAAGACCGCAGTCCGGCCTGCCGACGCAACAACATGCGCACACGCGCTTCGAATTCGCCAATATCGAAAGGCTTGATCATGTAGTCGTCAGCGCCGAGATCCAGGCCTTTGACCTTGTCTTCCGGTGTGCCGCGCGCCGTCAGGATCAGGATTGCCACCTTGTCATGGCGGGCGCGTACGCAGCGCAGCACCTCTATGCCGTCCATTTCCGGTAGGTTCAGATCCAGGATGACAAGATCGAAGTTTTCCGTCGCAATCGCGGCGTCAGCAGACGCGCCGTCGCTGACGGTATCGACCGCATATCCGGTTCCGCGCAAAATGGCGGACAGGCCATCGGCCAGAGCCTTATTGTCTTCGACGAGCAAGATCCGCACTGGGGAATGTCTCCTGAGTCATTGCTCTAACATTTTATATTTGGTCTGGAATACGATGAATTCCTGAAAATGACACTTCGCATTCCACTTCGATGTCTTTTGAAGCATTTATGCCATGGTGCCGTCTATGGTGCTTGTGAAGCCAGCTTGGCTGCGGCATGATCCGTTCATGCGTTTTATCATGTTTTTTTCGATCCTGCTGGGTATTGCATTTCCAGCCGCTGCCGAGCCCGTATTGTTTCCTGCCTTGTCGGGTGATGCAAAAGCTCCCGTCCTGCTCGTGTATTCTTCGCTCGACGAGCCGATGGCAGAGCAGATCATTGCCGGGTTTCAGGCGAAAAATCCTGATGTCGCGGTGCGCTATGAGGATATGCTGACCGGTGAAATCTATGATCGGATCGTGCAGGAAACCGACGCGGGCAAGACAACGGCAGATTTTGCTTTTTCATCGGCCATGGACCTGCAAGTCAAGCTCAGTAACGATGGTTATGCCCAGCGCAGTGATTTGCCGATGAGCGCAAGCTGGCCCGCCTGGGCAAACTGGCGAAATACCGCCTATGCCCTGACATTTGAGCCTGCTGTTTTCGTCTATCACAAGCCGAGTTTCGCCAATCAGAAGCCGCCCTCGACACGAGCGGAATTCGTGGACTACCTGAAAAGCCAGGGAAATGCGGTCTATGGCCGGATCGGCACCTACGATATAGAGCGTTCAGGGGTCGGCTTTCTGTTCATGGCCCGCGACCAGGAGCAGTTTGGGGACATATGGTCGGTGATCCGCAGCATGGGGACGGCGGGCGTCAAGCTCTACTCCAACAGCTCGGCTATTTTGGAGCGGGTCGCCGATGGGCGATTCGTGCTTGGCTATAACATTCTGGGGTCCTACGCTGCGGATTGGGCTTCACGCCATCCCGATGTCGGCATCGTGCTGCCCAAGGATTATACCGTGGTGATGTCACGAATCGGACTTGTGCCACAGGCGGCTGCATCGCCGGAACTTGGTCGGCGCTATCTGGAATTCTTCATGTCGAAGGAAGGGCAGGGCATCATGGCGCGTGAGCTGCATATTGCGGCGGTCAGTCCGGATGTCGGCGGCGAAAACACTGCCAATACCATGCAATCCTTGCTGGGCGCACAGCTGCGGCCCGTGCCCGTCAGTCCCGGATTGATGGTCTATCTCGATCAGGTCAAGCGTATGCGTCTCATCGCCCGCTGGAACGAGGTTTTGCGATTGCAATAACCCATTGAATTGTGGGGCGTGCGCCGCCGCTTGATAAAACGCAGTGCAATGTCAGCTCGATGACAGCTTTGTATGGTGCGTTCCAAGTCTCGATTATCCGTGGAGGCGGATGATTGCGGCTTGAGGGAGGATACTCAAGGGATGGACGAGCACGGTGTCTTGCCGCGGCTTGCAGGAGGGTCCCGTGACACACTCTTCCTTCGGCATCGACGAACATTGCGCATAGAGGCGCACTCGAAGGAGGACATTATTTTGAAGCAGTTCATTCTCGCAACCATCCTGGCCGGGGCCATGGCGCTGCCGGTCGCAGCGGCCGATTACACCATTATCGCACCTGCCAATCCTGGCGGCGGCTGGGACCAGACTGCCCGCTCCCTCCAGACTGTCATGCAGAAGGAAGGCATCTCAAAGCGGGTGCAGGTTCAAAATGTGCCGGGTGCTGGCGGCACCATTGGTCTTGCGCAATTCGCAAGCCAGCAAAAGGGCAAATCCAATGCGCTGATTATCGGCGGTTATGTCATGGTGGGCGCAATCCTGACCAACAATGCGCCGGTGACGCTGAAGGACGTAACGCCGATTGCCCGCCTGACCGGCGAATATGAGGCGGTCGTGGTTCCTGCTTCCTCGCCGATCAAGAATGCTGCGGATCTGGTGGCTGCACTGAAGGCAGATCCGGCCAAGGTTTCCTGGGCAGGTGGTTCTGCCGGCGGTGTCGATCATATCGCAGTTGGCCTGATCGCCAAGGCTGCTGGGGTCGATCCGACCAAGATCAACTATATCGCTTATTCCGGCGGCGGTGAGGCATTGGCGGCTATTCTCGGTGCGCAGGTGACCGCCGGTATTTCCGGTTATGGCGAATTTGAATCCCAGGTCAAATCGGGAACGCTGCGGCTGATTGCTATTTCGAGCGCCGAGCGGATCGCTGGCATCGATGCGCCGACATTGAAAGAATCCGGTCTTGATGTCGTGGTCGAAAACTGGCGCATGGTGGCTGCCGCTCCTGGGCTGTCGGCCGAACAGAAAGCGGCTGTTTCGGCTGATATTGATAAACTGGCCAAGTCCGAAGGCTGGAAAGACCTGCTGAAGACCAAGGGCTGGCAGGATACCTATCTGGCGGGCGATGCTTTCAATGCGCAGCTCGACAAGGACATCGCCGCGACCTCGACAATCCTCAAAGATATCGGTCTGGTGAAATGAGCACCGGTCCTAACCTCTTGACCAATGAGAAGCGCCGCCCGGACTGGGCGGCGCTTGCAATCGCAGTGTTTCTCGTTGCCATCGCCGGTGTCATCCTGTGGGACTCTGCCCGGCTTGGCGCTGTGGCAGGCTACTCGCCCGTCGGGCCTGCCACCGTTCCCTATGCAATCGCGATCTGTTTGATCGGACTGGCGATCTGGACCGTGTTTGAGTCATGGCGCGGTGAGTTTCCTGAACGCGAAAAGCAGGAAATCGCCCCGGTGATCTGGGTCGTGGGTGGTCTTGCCGCGCAGATGCTTCTGCTCGATGTTGCGGGATTCTCCATTGCGACCGGCCTGCTTTTTGCTGCTACGGCCAGGGCCTTCGGCAAACGTAAATTGTGGTTCTCGATACCCATAGGCATAGCGCTTAGCCTTGCTGTTTGGCTGGTCTTTGCTGGCCTGTTGCAATTGTCGCTGCCCGCCGGGCCGCTGGAAAATCTGTTTTTCTGATACCCGACAGGGACTTACCTTCATGAGTACATTTGAATTCCTGATGCAGGGTCTTGTCGTTGCAATGCAACCCATGAACCTGTTCTATGCCTTGATCGGGGTGACGCTTGGAACCGCCGTTGGCGTGTTGCCGGGTATCGGACCCGCCCTGACCGTGGCGCTGCTGCTGCCCGTGACCTATCAGCTCGATCCTGCTGGCTCACTGATCATGTTTGCCGGTATTTATTACGGCGGCATGTATGGGGGCTCAACCACGTCGATCCTACTCAACACGCCGGGAGAAAGCGCTTCGATTGTCACGGCATTGGAGGGCAACAAGATGGCCCGGGCCGGGCGCGGCGGCCCCGCTTTGGCAACGGCTGCTATCGGCTCTTTTGTGGCCGGGCTTTTGGCAACGATTGCCTTGGCGCTTGTTGCCACGACAATCGTCAAGCTTGCACTGGTGTTTGGCCCACGCGAATATTTCGCGCTGATGGTTCTGGCTTTCGTAACCGTGTCCTCTGCGTTTGGTGACTCGGCATTGCGCGGTTTGACCTCGCTTTTCATTGGCTTCACGCTGGCGATTGTCGGCATCGACCAATTGACGGGCCAGACCCGAATGAGTTTCGGCGTGCCAGACCTGCTTGATGGTGTCGAAGTCACGACGCTGGCGGTTGCCATGTTCGCCATTGGCGAGACCCTGTTCATCGTCGCCCAGGGTAATCTTGGCCCCGATAAGGTCGAAGCGGTCAAAGGCTCCGTGTGGATGAGTGCGCAGGATTGGGCGCGGTCTTGGAAACCATGGTTGCGCGGCACGGCTATCGGGTTTCCAATTGGGGCCATGCCAGCTGGCGGCGCTGAGATTGGCACCTTCCTGTCTTACGCCACTGAGAAAAAGCTGACCAAATATCCTGAGGAATTTGGCAATGGTGCCATCGAGGGTGTGGCTGGTCCTGAAGCGGCCAACAATGCTTCGGCTGCCGGAACATTGGTGCCGCTGCTGACGCTTGGCCTGCCGACCACGGCAACCGCTGCCATCATGCTGGCGGGTTTCCAGCAGTTCGGCCTTCAACCTGGTCCTTTGCTATTTGCCACCAATCCACAATTGGTCTGGGGCCTGATTGCCAGCCTGCTGATTGCCAATTTCATGCTGCTGGTTTTGAACCTGCCGTTGATTGGTCTCTGGGTAAAGCTGCTGACCATTCCGAAGCCTTGGCTTTACGCTGGCATCCTGCTGTTTGCCACGCTTGGGACGATTGGCGCCAATCCGTCGGTGTTTGAGCTTGGCATGCTGCTGGCGTTCGGAATTCTCGGCTATGTCATGCGCATCTTCGGTTATCCGATTGCGCCTGTCGTTATCGGCCTCATTCTTGGACCACTGGCAGAACAGCAATTGCGCCGGGCGCTGGCAATAGGGCAGGGCGACTTCACTGTGCTCTTCATGTCACCGATTGCTGTTGGCCTTTTCCTCGTGGCCGCGGCGGCCTTCTTCATTCCGCTGATCATGAGAATCAGAGGGCGTGGGCAGGTTCTGTCGCAGCTTGCTGCCAACGAAGATTGAGTATCAGTCTGGGCGAAAATGAACAGCCAACAGCCCCCTGCGCCATTATGGCGCAGGGGGCTGTTCTGTTTCATTCGAGCAAATTCTCTGCAAATTTCTCTCGAAATACACGGGTTCAGGCTGTTCCAGACGTAAAAGAAGCTGTGCCATTGGATATACCCATAAAATCTGAGGGGTAAATCTGTTCGATCTGTTCAGGTTGCATGGCTACAGTGCGTTTGTGTGCATTGAAACAAGCTAATGGAAGGCCCATCTTTCCTCTGTAAGATTTAACAAGGAAAGAGAACGAAAATGGCTTCCCTCCCCCGTAAAGGCTTTATCGGTCGTGCCATCGCCGTGTTCGGCGCAGCAACCGCCGCTGCCGCGGCTGTAGATGGGCATCGCCAGCCGCGTGACCGCGACCTGCGTCTTCTGGGTATCGATCCCCTGAGCTTCCGCAATATCAAGCGCGCTGACTGAATTTTTTCATATCCGCATGTATAAGCCCGCCAGTTATAGAAACTGGCGGGCTTTTTGTTTGGCAAGACGGCTGTTGTCCATGCGGCACACGGCGCCTTAAAGGTGTCAAGTGCCGCCGCAGGCTTTTCAGCCGTTCTGGTGTTCGCGTTTGTTATAACGGATCGAAGACCAGAGAGAGATGCCGATCAGTGCCGCACCGCCGAGGCCGGTAATCACTTCGGGAATATGCACCAGCGTCTGGCAATACATGATCACCGAGAGGATCAAGATTGCGTAGAAAGCGCCGTGTTCCAGATAACGGTATTCCGCGAGCGTGCCTTTTTCGACCAGCATGATCGTCATCGAGCGGACATACATGGCACCGATGCCAAGGCCGATGGCAATCACGAACAGGTTTTGTGTCAGGGCAAATGCGCCAATCACACCGTCGAAGGAGAAGCTGGCGTCGAGCACTTCGAGATAGATGAACGCGCCCAGGCCACCTTTGGCCGCAGCGCTCATCGTCTGCTGCGACGCATCGAGCAGGCCGCCGACCAATTCGACGGCGAGGAAGGTCAACAGGCCATAGATGGCGCTGTAAAGGAAGGTAATCGCTTCCGCTCCCTCCAGGAAGGACGAGAACAGCAGGATCAGCACCAGGACGAACGCCACTTCGATACCCTTGATGCTCGCATATCTCGCCATATGCTTTTCGATAAAGGCGATCCAGTGGACGTCCTTTTCCTGATCGAAAAAGTAGTTGAGACCAACCATCATCAGGAATGTGCCGCCAAAGGCCGCAATCGGCAGATGCGCTTCATTCATGATTCTGGCGTATTCCGCCGGTTCAGCGGCCGCCAGTTTCAGCGCTTCGATCGGACCAATCTGGGCCGCGATGGCGACGATTGCCAAGGGAAAAATGATCCGCATACCAAACACGGCGATCAGGATACCCCAGGTCAGAAAGCGTTGCTGCCAAACCGGGGTCATTTCCTTCAGCTTGTTCGCATTGACAATAGCATTGTCAAACGAAAGCGAGATTTCCAGAACGGCCAGCACTGTGCAGATGAAGAACACGCTGGCCATGCCGCCAAGCGTGCCTGTCATGTTCCAGCCGAGCCAGGCACCGAGAGCAAGACCGGCGATAGTGACGATGAAGGCCCATTTGAAATAGCTGAGAACGGAATTGGAAGGGGTTGCCGTGCTCATGCCCGCACCTCCAAAACACGATGGAAACGCGGGGTGGTGCGTGAACGAGCACCGGCCATGCCGGACCGATCACGCGAAAAACACGTGGATGAAATTGTCATTGCGTTATAATCCGCCGGCCATGATTGCTGGCGGTACCGACATCACGAGAGCGCCGTAAACTCTCGCCAGAGGGGCCCGGCACCATAAGTTCACTCCGCAGAGACCGATGTCTGGCAATGCGGCAGCATATGTTAACTACCAGCCATGCGAGCAAGGTCAAGTGCTGTTGTGTAAATGCAAACAACCATCGCGCAGATAGGCATTCGTAACATCTGATCAAACGACGCTAAAGACGAAAAAGGTGGAGAAATCATCCTCCACCTTCATCTGTCGTCTTGCCGGTTAGATACCGGATTACACCCGCTCCAGCGCCACTGCGATGCCCTGTCCGACGCCAATGCACATGGTGGACAGCGAGTAGCGTCCGCCCGTTAGAGACAATTCCAGTGCCGCCGTGCCGGTAATCCGCGCGCCGGACATGCCGAGCGGATGGCCAAGGGCGATAGCGCCGCCGTTGCGGTTGACGCGTGGATCGTCATCGGCAATCCCGAGTTGACGCAAGGTAGCCAGTCCTTGAGAGGCAAAGGCCTCGTTCAACTCGATTACATCCAACTGTTGTTGAGTGAGGCCGAGCCGGTCCAGCAGCTTCTGGCTGGCGGGGGCAGGGCCAATGCCCATCACCCGGGGCGGTACGCCGGCAGTCGCACCGCCCAGAATGCGGGCAATCGGGGTCAGGCCGTATTTGCGAGCAGCAGCCTCGGAGGCGATGATCAGAGCGGCTGCCCCATCGTTGACGCCGGAGGCATTGCCAGCGGTGACTGTGCCGCCTTCCTTCTTGAAAGGCGTGCCAAGTTTTGCCAGCGTTTCAATTGTCGTGGCACGGGGGTGCTCGTCCTTGTCCACGATGACCGGATCGCCCTTGCGCTGGGGAATGGTTACCGGGGTGATTTCTTGGCCCAAGCGGCCATTGGCCTGCGCTGCCGATGCCTTGTTCTGGCTTCTGACGGCAAACGCATCCTGGTCTTGGCGGGAGATCTTGTAATCTTCCGCAACATTTTCGCCGGTTTCCGGCATGGAATCGACGCCATATTGCTTTTTCATCAGCGGATTGACGAAACGCCAGCCGATGGTGGTGTCGTAGATTTCGGCATTGCGGGAAAAGGCCGTCTCTGCCTTTGGCATGACGAAAGGCGCCCGGCTCATGCTTTCGACGCCACCGGCAATCATCAGTTCCGACTCGCCGGATTTAACGGCGCGGGCCGCCGCGATCACGGCATCCATGCCTGAGCCGCAAAGCCGGTTGATGGTCGTGCCGGTCACTGAAACCGGTAGGCCTGCCAGCAGCAACGACATGCGCGCGACATTGCGGTTATCTTCACCGGCCTGGTTGGCGCAGCCGAAGATCACGTCATCGACCGCTTCCCAGTCCAGATTGGTGTGTTTCGCAAGGAGGGCCTTGAGCGGCACCGCGCCGAGGTCATCGGCGCGAACCGAGGAAAGTGCGCCGCCAAATCGGCCGATGGGCGTGCGGATATAATCGCAGATAAAAGCTTCGGTCATCGGGATTTCCTCAAAGCGCGGGTACGGTGAGATCGGCAATCGGCCCATCGACATGCAGCTTTGCGCCAGTCATTGCCTGCAATTCGTCCAGCGTCATGGCGGCGAGCATTTCACGCACCACGAACTGACCCTTGGCGATATCGATCACGGCGTGGCTGGTATAGACACGGGTAATGCAGCCGACGCCTGTCAGCGGGAAGGTGCATTTGTCCAAAAGCTTGAACTCACCCTTCTTGCTGACATGTTCGGTGATGACGAAAACCTGTTTTGCGCCATGCACCAGATCCATGGCACCGCCCACGGCAGGCACGCCTTTGGAGCCGACACGCCAATTGGCGAGATCACCATTTTGCGCGACCTGATAGGCACCGAGAATGGCGACATCCAGATGGCCGCCGCGCACCATGGCAAAGCTGTCGGCATGGTGGAAAAACGCAGCGCCCGGTTTCAGCGTAACCGCCTTTTTGCCTGCGTTGATCAGGTCCCAGTCTTCCTCGCCTTCAGGCGGGGCTTCGCCGAAATTCAGGATGCCGTTTTCCGTGTGGAAAATCGCCTGACGGCCCGGCGGCTGGTATTGCGCCACCATTTCGGGAAAGCCGATGCCGAGATTGACATAGGCACCATCGGCAATGTCTTGGGCGGCGCGCCAGGCGATCTGGGCGTTGGAAAGCTTGATGTCTTCGCGAGTGTCTATTGTCATGCGTAGGCCACTCCGGCGCGGATCAGCGCTTCTTCCTGTTGCGGATTGGCGACTTCAACGACGCCATCGATGAAAATGCCGGGCGTGACGATAATTTCGGGATCGATCTCGCCAGGGGCAACAATCTTGGAGACCTGCACGATGGTTTTGGTCGCAGCCATGCACATCAGCGGGTTGAAGTTGCGGCCCGCCTTGCTGTAGGTCAGGTTGCCATGCAAATCGCCGAGATGGGCTTTGACAATGGCGAAATCCGCCTTCAGCCAGCGTTCCTGTACGTAATGGCGGCCATCGAACTCGGCAATCACCTTACCTTCGGCAAGTTCGGTGCCGTAACCGGTTGGCGTATAGAAAGCCGGAATTCCAGCTCCGCCAGCGCGAATGCGCTCCGCGAGCGTGCCTTGTGGCACCAGCTCCAGCTCGATTTCGCCGGCCAGATAGCGGTCAGTGAAGGCGCGTGGATCGGAAGAGCGCGGAAAGGAGCAGATCATCTTCTTGACCATGCCCGCATCGATCATTGCGGCGATGCCAATCCGGCCATTACCGGCATTGTTGTTGATGACCGTCAGGTTTTTCGGCCCCTTGTCGATCAGGGCGTGAATGAGTTCGATAGGCGCGCCGGAGCCGCCAAAGCCGCCGATCATGACGACGGCACCATCATGTATACCGGCAACGGCGTCTGCCGTGCTGGCGATAGTCTTATCCATGGGATTCTCCCGTTTGCGATTGCGCCAGAGGAAAGTCGGGCGCGCCTCCGACATGGAAGATAGGACCGGACCGATGACCTCGCAACAGGTTTGTGCGATAATTGACATTTGTTCGAATAACGCACAAACTGCACATCAACGAGGAGGGCATGATGCGCGAAACGGATATCATGGGCGGGTTTGCCAAAGGCCTGAAGATCATCGAGGCTTTCGAGGAGGCCGCACCGCGCCTGTCCATCGCGGAGGCAGCGAAGCTGTCGGGCCTGGACCGGGCAACAGCCCGCAGATGTCTGCTGACGCTTTCCCAACTGGGCTATGCCGATTATGATGGGAAATTCTTCTCTCTGACACCAAAGATCCTGCGGCTCGGTCACGCCTGGCTCTCCGCCACCCCATTGCCTGCCATTCTACAGCCGCATCTCGATCAGCTCAGTGAGAAAGTCGGTCAAAGCGCGTCGGCGAGCGTTCTGGATGGGACGGAGATCGTCTACATCGCCCGAGCGTCACAACGGCGCGTCATGTCCATCAACCTCATGCCGGGAAGCCGCTTGCCAGCCTATTCCGCCTCCATGGGGCGGGTTTTGCTGGCCGGAGTGAGCGATGCCGAGGTCATGTCCGTGCTTGAGGCATCGGTGTTGAAGGCCAATACGGCCTTCACCCGAACTGATCCGGAAGACCTCATGGCCGAAATTGCCCATGTGCGGCGCCAAGGCTATGCAATCATCGATCAGGAGCTGGAAATCGGCTTGTGCTCTATTGCCGTGCCGGTTTATGACAGTCGCGGCCAGATGGCGGCGGCGATCAATATCGGCGCGCCAGCCGCTCTTATCCCTGCATCGGAAATGGCTCAGCGGTATCTTCCAGCGCTGCTGGCGACACAAGCTATTCTAAAACCGTTGCTGCGCTGATCTCTGCCTGCGCGCGGTCGCTCAGGTTTTGGAGTTTTTGTCGTTCCGCGAGGCGCCAGGCCCGCGGTGTGAGGCCGGTTTCCCGGGTGAAAAAACGGGTGAAATAGGCGGGATCGGTAAAGCCGTGGTTGAGCGCGATAGCCTGAATACTGGTTTGACTGAAGATCAACTCCTGCTGGGCGATTTCCAACTGCTTGCGAGCGATCAATTGTTGCAGAGTTGCGCCGGTTCCCGCTTTGGCAAGCCTGTTCAGATGGGTGGGCGAAAGGCCCATTTCCCGTGCATAGAAAGCAGCAGTCTTGTGGCTGCGAAAATTGGCAGCAATCAGTGCAGCAAGCTTTTCCATCCGCCGGTCATTGGCCGTCAGTGTCATCAGGTCTTGGGATGCGTCCGGCGCGGCCTGCCTTGCCAGCAGAAGCACGACAGTCGCAAGATAAGCCTCAAGCAATCCGTTGCGGCCTGGCTTTGCGCCAGCATATTCGTCGGCGATCCGCTCCATCAATAGGCCGATTTCGATTGCGCAAGGCTCGCCTTCCAAAGGCATATGGAGAGGCAGGGGCAAAGCTTGTTTCAGGCTGGTTCGAACGGCAATCGGCAGGGCGGCTGGCAAAACGGTGATGATCATGCCCTTAATGCTACGCGAAAACCGGAATCCATGGCTAAACAGCGGTGGAACGACGATGGCGGCGGGTGGGGTAATGGCTATCACCTTGCCGTCCAGTGTTGCATCTCCCTGACCCTCTGAAATGTACAGAATTTGCAGAAAGTTCTCATGGCGGTGGAGGTCGATTTCGAAGCGATAGAGGCTGCTGCGGGAAAAAAGTGTTTCGCAATGCAGCAAAAACTCATCGGAAACCTCGGTTTTTTCGCCATATAGCTTGTAAGTCGGTATGGCAGCCATGGTCGCAGCATCCTTCGTTGATGGTCAAATAGTGCAAGTTTTGGATTGAAAAGTCCATTGAGCTCGCGGCCCGAAACGATCAATTTCTTGACCACGAGCAAATTCGGGAGGAATTCATGCGTACTCAAGTCGTCATTATTGGCTCAGGCCCCTCTGGCTTGTTGCTGGGACAATTGTTGCATCTCAAAGGCATAGAGACCGTCATCATCGACCGTGTTGGCCGCGACTATATTCTTGGTCGGGTCCGCGCCGGCGTGCTGGAGCAGGGCATGGTTGGCATGCTGGAAAAGGCCGGTGCTGCCGACCGCCTCCACCGGGAAGGCCTTCCGCATGACGGTTTTTCGCTGGCATTCGATGGGCGTGATCACCGCATCGATCTCTTTAATCTGACCGGCGGCGACCGGGTTATGGTTTATGGCCAAACCGAAGTGACCCGCGATCTGATGGACCAGCGCGATGCAGCCGGTGCCTTGATCATCTACGATGCCGCAAACGTTGAACCGCACGATTTCTCGGGCGAAAGCCCCTACGTCACCTATGAAAAAGATGGCGTAAGCCACCGGATCGACTGCGATTTCATCGCTGGATGTGACGGGTTCCATGGCGTTAGCCGCAAATCCGTGCCCCAGGGCGCCATCAAGGAATTCGAGCGGATCTATCCTTTCGGCTGGCTGGGTGTGATGGCCGAGGTGCCACCTGTGGCCCATGAGTTGATCTACGCCAACCATCCGCGTGGCTTTGCGCTGTGTTCCATGCGGTCCAACACCCGTAGCCGCTACTATGTGCAGTGCCCGCTGGAAGACAAGGTTGAAGATTGGAGCGACGACCGGTTCTGGGATGAGTTGCGCCGTCGCCTTCCGGCAGAACATGCCGAAGCCATGGTGACCGGGCCATCGTTTGAGAAGTCGATTGCGCCGCTGCGCTCTTTCGTCACCGAGCCTATGCGGTTCGGTCGGTTGTTCCTGGCCGGTGATGCCGCGCATATCGTGCCGCCGACCGGTGCCAAAGGGCTTAATCTCGCTGCCAGTGACATCCATTATCTCAGCGAAGGCCTGATTGAATTCTATGGCGATAAGTCGAGTGCCGGGATTGATGAATATTCGGTACGAGCGCTGGCCCGGGTGTGGAAGGCCGTACGGTTTTCGTGGTGGATGACGACCATGATGCACCGTTTTCCAGATACCGGTGATTTCGGACAGCGCATTCAGGAAGCGGAGCTGGATTATCTCGTTCACTCCCGTGCCGCGTCTACGTCATTGGCTGAAAACTATGTCGGCTTGCCTTACTGATCAGGCGATCAAGGCATAATGGCTGCTGCCGCATCACGGATTCCTTGCATGAGCAGTGATTGCGGCAGCGTTGCCATGGCATCGGCGCGGACGGTCAATCCGACCGGGCCGCGCGTCGGGGAGCAGTCTATCGGAAGGGCGCAAATCGTCCCTTCTGCTATGTCGCCCGCCACGACACCCTCGGAAATGACCCAGACGGCATCGCTGATTTTCAAAAAGGCTCGACCAAAGGAATCGGAGACCGTTTCGATCTGGTTGGGCAGGGTGGCGACGCCGTTGGCGATCAGGAAATAGTCAACCAAGGGACGGATGATCGAGTTGCGGGTCGGCATCAGTACCGGAAAATCACGCATCCGCTCAAACGGCGCCCTTTCGCCCGTCAACAATGGATGGCCCGCCCGGACGACGAAAACCACGGGTTCTGAGTAGAGATGCTCGAAGGAAAATCCTGTCATTTTCTCCGGTGCCGCCAGCCGCCCAACCACGAGATCCAGTTCTCCAATGCGCAATTGTTCGAGCAGGACTGAGTTGTCGCCGGTGACGATTTTGATCGGGCTTCCGGTGTTCTCCGCCAAGAACGCCGTCATGGCCTGGGGCATTATGCGGGTGGCAACAGTTGGTAGCGCACCGACCCGCACCGGCGGCCCAGCCTTTGCCGCTTCTTGCGAAACCGAATCCACTGCGTGACGCAGCGCCGCCAGCGTTGCGCCCGCATGGCGCAGAAAGACCTCACCATAGCGGGTGATGCGGATGCCGCGGCCCTCGCGCTCAAACAGGCTGACGCCTAAGATTTCTTCCAGCTCACGAACCGTTTTGGTCACAGCGGGTTGGCTGACATGCAGAAGATTGGCGGATTTCACCACGCTTTTTTGCCGCGCAACCTCGACAAAGGTCTGAAGATGACGAAACTTAATGCGCTGATCGATCATATTTTCCATAACCTAGAGGTTATCATTAGTGGCGATAATGTCATTTTACTTAACCGATCGGCTGCTGCAAGATCGCTTTCGGAGGATAAGTGATGAAATTTCTCAAGACGACGGATGCAGTTATTCATTACCACGCGATTGGCCTGGAGAGTGGCAAGCCGGTGATTGCGTTTGCCAATTCACTCGGCACCGATTTCCGGATCTGGGACGAGGTGATCGAACGCCTCAAGGATCGATTCGCCTTTGTGCTGCATGACAAGCGCGGTCATGGCCTGTCGGATCTCGGAAATCCTCCCTATTCGATGGCGACACATGTCGATGACATGGCCACACTGCTGGATCATCTTTCGTTGAAGCAGGTGATTGTCATTGGGCTTTCTGTCGGCGGTCTGATTGCCCAGGGCCTTTACGCCAGCCGTCCCGATCTGGTGCGGGCGCTTATCCTCAGCAACACCGCCCATAAGATCGGCTCTGCCGAAATGTGGAACACCCGCATCGCGACTATTCAAAACAACGGCATCGGAGCCTTGCTTGAACCGATCATGGAGAGATGGTTCACGGCGCCGTTCCGCACGACGGATAATTCGCTCTATGAGGGTTGCTGCACCATGTTGTTGCGCCAGTCAGCAGAAGGCTATTGCGGCACGTGTGCTGCGCTGCGCGATGCCGATTTCACGGAGCAGGCAGCGGCTATCGCTGTTCCGACGCTTTGTGTTGTGGGCGACCAGGATGGCTCGACCCCGCCGGCTCTGGTGCAATCGCTTGCGGCCTTGATTGCCGGTAGCCGGTTTTCAGTCGTGGCTGAGGCAGGCCATATTCCCTGCGTTGAGCAACCGGACGCCTATGTGGCGGCCTTGCTGCCGTTTTTGGATGAGTTGGTCTAACCAAAAAACAACAAACGAGATCGTCGCGGAGACAGAGCGGACATGACGGATAAAACAGACACAGCATCAGAGGCACATCGGCGCGGTATGAAAACCAGGCGCTCCGTGCTTGGCGACGCCCATGTGGATCGGGCAACAGCGGCGGCAACCGCCTTCGATCAACCCTTCCAGACGCTGATTACCGAAAGCGCCTGGGGAACCGTGTGGTCGGGTGAACAGTGGACGAAACGCGAGCGGTCGATGGTGACCATCGCGCTGCTGGCCGCCCTTGGTCAGGATGAGGAAGTGGCCATGCATATTCGCGCCACGGTCAATACCGGGGCAACCCGCGAGGATATACGCGAAGCGCTGATGCATGTGGCGATCTATGCGGGCGTTCCGGCCGCAAACCATGCGTTCAAGATTGCCAAGGGCGTTTACGCGCAGATGGATGCCGAAGCAGTTTGAGCCTGACCGGGATCAGGATGACTGCAACGGTGAAACTTGAGGAGGAAAGACATGAAGAATTCCCTGCCGGAAACCGGGCCATTTTTTGCCCGTGACCGGGATATGCATCCGCCGGCCTATGCCCCCTGGTACAAGACCAGCGTGCTGCGTTCGCCGCAGCGTGCGTTGATTTCCCTTGAGGGCACCAAGAGTGAAATTACCGGCCCGGTCTTCGGGCACGGCTTGTTGAACGAGACCGATAACGATCTGATCCTCAACTATGCCAAACCAGGCGAAATGGCGATTGGCCAGCGCATTCTGGTGCATGGCCGGGTGCTGGACGAGCGTGGGGTCGGTGTAAACGGCGCTTTGGTTGAATTCTGGCAGGCCAATGCCGGTGGGCGTTATCGCCACAAGAAGGAAACCTATCTGGCGGCGCTCGATCCGAATTTCGGCGGGGTAGGGCGTACCATCACCGATGAGAATGGCTATTACTGGTTCAAGACCATCAAGCCCGGTGCGTATCCCTGGCCGAACGGCGTCAATGATTGGCGTCCGGCGCATATTCATTTTTCCATTTTCGGCCATGGGTTTGCCCAGCGGTTGATCACTCAGATGTATTTCGAAGGTGATCCGATGATTTGGCTGTGTCCGATCGTCAAAACCATTCCGGATGAAGAGGCGATCAAGCGTCTGGTGGCGCCGCTCGATATGAATGCGGCCATCCCGATGGACATGCGCGCCTATAAATTCGATATCGTCTTGCGCGGACGCCGCTCGACACTGTTTGAGAATCGCAAGGAGGGCAACTGATATGGTGCAGCCACTCGGTTATCTGAAGGAATCGCCTTCGCAGACGGCGGGTCCGTACGTGCATATCGGTTGCACACCGAATTTCTCCGGCATAGAGGGGATTTTCAAGGAAGATCTGGGTTCCGGCCCGCTTTATAACGACAAAACCCGTGGTGAACGCATCACCATTCGCGGTTTCGTTTATGACGGCGGCGGGAATGCGCTGAAAGATGCGCTGATTGAAATCTGGCAGGCCGATAGCGATGGGCTTTACAACAGTCCGTCGGAAACCGGCGGTAAGGCCGATCCGAATTTCCTCGGTTGGGCTCGTTGCCCAGGTGATATGGCAACCGGGGAATTCGTCTTTCATACCATCAAGCCGGGCAAGGTTCCTTTTGCCGGAGGGCGCTGGATGGCGCCTCATGTGACGTTCTGGGTCGTGGCACGCGGGATTAATATCGGCTTGCAGACGCGCATGTATTTCCCTGAGGAAGAGGCGGCCAATGCCGAAGATCCGCTTCTGGCGCGTATCGAGCACAAGGTACGGGTCCCGACATTGATTGCCAAAAAGCAGGGCAATGACTACGTGTTCGACATTCACCTCCAGGGTGAAAACGAAACTGTGTTCTTCGATATTTGATTGGCAATATGAGCATTTCTCCTTTCGAACATTCCTTCCTGTCCGGCCTGTTTGGCGATGAGGCCTTTTCTGCCTTGTTTGCCGAGCAGGCGGATATTGCGGCCATGCTGTCCTTTGAGGCGGCACTGGCCACCGCTCAAGGTGAGGCCGGGGTGATCGAAGTGGGGGATGCGACAGCGATCCAGGCAGGCCTCGCCCGCTTCACAGCGGATCTCGATGCCTTGAAAACGGCCACGGCACGCGATGGCGTGGTCATTCCCGAATTGGTCGGCCAGATGCGCAAAGCTGTCGGCGGGACAAGCGCTGCAAAGCTGCATTTCGGTGCCACCAGTCAGGATGTAATCGATACCAGTCTCGTGCTGCGCCTAAAGGTGGCGGCGGGACTCCTCGACGAGCGGTTGGCCGCATTGATCGCCGGCTTCGAGCAGATAGATGCCGCTTTTGGGCAGAATGCTCTAATGGGCCATACCCGCATGCAAGCGGCCATCCCGATTACCGTTTCAGACCGGATCGCCGCTTGGGCTGGACCTTTGCAACGACACCGAGCCCGTCTGCGAGTTTTGCTCGCCGATGGTTTTGCCTTGCAATTTGGCGGTGCTGCCGGAACATTGGAAAAGCTCGGCGATAAAGGCCCTGCGGTGCGCGCCCGACTGGCTGAACTGCTTGGCCTTGAGGATGCGCTCCAATGGCATAGCCAGCGTGACCGGATCGTTGCCTTTGCCGATCTCCTGTCATTGATCTCAGGCAGCCTTGGCAAATTCGGGCAGGACGTGGCGCTTCTGGCGGAAATGGGTGGAGAAATTCAATTGACCGGCGGCGGCGGCTCTTCGGCCATGCCGCATAAGCAAAACCCGGTCGGTGCTGAAACGCTGGTGACGCTTGCCCGTTTCAATGCCGTCCAGGTGGCTGGCCTACATCAAAGCCTTGTGCATGAACAGGAGCGGTCCGGCGCTGCCTGGGCCTTGGAATGGTTGCTGCTGCCGCAGATGGTTGTGGCGACAGGGGCCGCCACAAAAACCGGTCTGCAATTGATCGGTGCCATCGCCCGGCTTGGCAAATCGGCCTGATATCAAGCGGAAAAACGATGTCCGTCGATTGCAAGGGCGATTATCTCGTCACATCAATCACCACCCGGCCACGGGTTTTCCCGGCAAGGATAGCCTCTGCCAGCGCGGGCAAATTGGACATTGGTTCGATGGTTGTCATGGCTGCGAGGTGGTCGCGGTTGAGGGTTTTATCGAGAAAATCCCAGGCGCGGATGCGTTTTTCCATCGGCGTCATGACGGAATCGATACCCAGCAGCGCCACGCCACGCAGGATGAACGGCATGACGGTGGCAGGCAGGTCGGCACCACCCGCCAACCCGCAGGCTGCGACAGCGCCATTGTAAACGGTTTGGGCGATAACATTGGCAAGCGTGGTTGAGCCGACGCTGTCGATGGCACCGGTCCAACGTTCTTTTTGCAAGGCGCCGGCCTTTTGCGCCAACTCGGCACGATCCACGAACTGGCTGGCCCCAAGCGCTTTCAGGTAATCATGCGTCTCAGGCCTGCCAGTGGATGCCGTCACCTGATAACCCCGCGCCGCCAAAAGGCTGACGGCCATGGAGCCAAGGCCGCCGCCAGCCCCTGTTACCAGAACCTCGCCACTCCCCGGCTGGATTGCGCTCCAATCCTCCAAAGCCAGCACGGCGAGGGCCGCGGTATAGCCAGCCGTGCCGATGGCCATCGCCTCTTGCAAAGAAAACCCTTCGGGCAAACGCAGCAACCATTCCGGCTTGACCCGCTGGTAGCGGCTATAGCCGCCGCCTTCGGTCTCGGTCATGCCAAACCCGTTGACGATCACGCGGTCACCTGGTTTCCAACCCGGCGAGCGCGACTCCACCACGGTTCCGGCAAGATCGGCACCGGCGATGATGGGGGTGCGCCGGGCAATCCGACCGGTGCTTGTAAAGGCCAATCCGTCCTTGTAGTTCAAGGTCGAATAGGAAACTTCCACCAGCACATCGTGATCGGCCAGATCGGCCAGTGTCAGTTGCCGAAAGACGCCTTTTGGCTTGCCGTCAACGGTATCGATGACGATTGCGGTGAATGGTTCGGTCATGATTGTCTCCTCACTATCAGTGCCGTGGAATCTGCCATGTCCAGTCCGGCCTGGCTACTGTCGATTCGTCTAAGCTGGTTGGGACATGAATGGGCAAACCAGCGGCATTC
Organism: Gillisella vitis; assembly: GCF_021559775.1. Classification (GTDB taxonomy): domain Bacteria; phylum Pseudomonadota; class Alphaproteobacteria; order Rhizobiales; family Rhizobiaceae; genus Allorhizobium; species Allorhizobium ampelinum. The sequence continues at coordinate 1,036,724 of NZ_CP056048.1, forward strand.
CTTCGAGAACGATGAAGAATGGGGTGTGGCCCATCGCTGTGCCTCTCGCCGGACGAATAAAATGCGTCCGCAGGCCTATCCTAGGCGAAAAAATTTCTGACTGCGATTATCCCCTGTTTTCAAGGCGCTGAGGGCGGGCTTTGATCTGTGCTCTTCCAGTCACGCATTGAAAAACAATGGGTTATACGCGGGGTTTCGCAAGGTTTCGCCCAGTTATGATGCGGCTTGGAAAGGAGTGATTAACCTTTATTTTTTACTTCTATAGGGGACAAGAGCCATTCCAAATGAACTGTTAGGCATCATGCGCGTTCCAACACAGAATAGTCCCCGTTCTTCCGATCAGTCCGGTCATGACGATCCGCAGTCTGGCGCGGTGTCTTCATCCGATCAGGGCCGTCAGTCCGGTCCGAATGGACCGCTTGAGCCTTGGCAGTCGGCCTTCGTCTTGGGGCCGAATGTGCGGTTTACCCGTACGCCGGAAGCCGCCATCAACAAGCGCCGGGAAGCTGAAGCGGCAGCCGAACAGGCGGCAGTCGTTGCAGCCTTGCAGAAGGCTGTCGATCAGGCTCGCGTGTCTACGCCTATGGTCTCCGTTTCCCCCGATCTGGCGTCGACCACGGCGATGCCTGCCTCTATCACTCCTGAGTCCGCAGCGCAGAATACGGGCTTTTTCGGATTGCCGAAGACGGGGAGTCCGCTCATCGTCCCACGCCGTGCGCCGCCGCCAAGGCCGGTGAATGCTCGTCCGCCGCAGCCCGTTGCCGAGGCGTCAGTGGCTGAACCTGTTCAGGATCATGGGCCTGCTCAAGCTGAGGTGGTTCAAGTGCCACAGATCGTTATCGCTCCACAATTTTCGCCGGAGACACTGGTGCGGCCCTTGTCGAATTCACAGAGAATCGAATCTATCGGTGCGGACCTGCCGCAATTGCCTGAGGCGCTGCGTTTGCGTCAGGCTGCGGCAGCCATGCGCATGGCAGAGAATATCGAGTTGAACCTGCGCAATGAAAGCCTGTCGGTGGCTGCTGCTGCCGAAATTCCAGCTGATGGAGGGCAGGCGGCGCCTGTTGTCGCTACAGCCCAATTGTCGGTGTCCGATTTTGCATTTTTTGAAATGCTCGCCGATCCCTTTGATCTTCCCGTCGAGGTGGAGGCTCCCCAGGTTGCTTTGGCGCCGGTGTGGACGCCCATTCCCGCGGTCACGCCCGTGTCAGAGCCGGTTAGCGGTTCGGTTGCTCAGCTTTATCGGGAGATCCGGGTGCGTCATGGCGCGGAACAGGTCATTTCCGCGCCTGCTCCCACCATCATTGTCGAAGAGAATGCCGAGCAGCCCGTTCCGCCTGCTCCAGTGGTTGAATCTGTTGTTGAACGCGCCGCAGAGCCCGAAATTGTTGCTGACGTAGCAGAAGCGGCTCCTGTCGATCTCGCCCCTTGGGAAGAGCCGGTCGAGCCTGCTGAGGTTGTTCAAGCCCTGTCGTTTGTTGAAGCTCAACCGCTCGTTTTGGCGCCCGTAGCCATTGCTCGTCCCATTTCGGAAGCCATTCGGGCCAATCGTGCCATTGGCGGCTTGGAAATGAACCGTCATCATCCGTTCGATGGTGATTTCGTTTTCCCGTCGATCAGCCTGTTGCAGGAACCGCCGGCTGCGCGCGCCGAAGCCATGTTGCCGGAAGCACTGGAGCAGAGCGCCGGTTTGCTGGAAAGCGTGCTGGAGGATTTCGGCATTCGCGGCGAGGTCATCGACGTGCGCCCCGGCCCTGTCGTAACGCTGTATGAATTCGAACCGGCCCCGGGCATCAAATCATCGCGGATTATCGGCCTTGCTGATGATATCGCTCGCTCAATGTCGGCGCTCTCGGCCCGTGTTGCTGTTGTACCCGGCCGCAATGTCATCGGCATCGAATTGCCAAATGCCGTGCGCGAAACCGTTTATCTGCGCGAATTGATCGAATGCGAGGATTATTGGGAAAGCCGGTTCAAGCTGGCGCTTTGCCTCGGCAAGTCGATTGGCGGCGAACCGGTTATCGCCGAACTCGCCAAGATGCCGCATCTTCTGGTGGCAGGCACGACGGGTTCAGGCAAGTCCGTGGCGATCAACACAATGATCCTGTCGCTGCTCTACCGGCTGAAGCCGGAGGAATGCCGGTTGATCATGGTTGACCCGAAAATGCTGGAACTGTCTGTTTATGATGGCATTCCGCATTTGCTGACCCCTGTCGTGACCGATCCGAAAAAGGCTGTCATGGCGCTGAAATGGGCGGTTCGCGAGATGGAAGACCGTTACCGCAAGATGTCGCGGCTCGGCGTGCGCAATATTGATGGTTATAACGCTCGCGCCGCCCAGGCTCGCGAAAAGAACGAAGTGATTACCGTCAGCGTTCAGGTCGGTTTTGATCGCCATTCGGGCGAGATCCTCTATGAGGATCAGGATCTCGATATGTCGCATATGCCTTATATCGTCATCATTGTTGACGAAATGGCCGACCTGATGATGGTGGCGGGCAAGGAAATCGAAGGCGCGATCCAGCGTCTGGCGCAGATGGCGCGTGCGGCGGGCATTCACTTGATCATGGCGACCCAGCGGCCGTCCGTCGATGTCATCACCGGCACGATCAAGGCGAATTTCCCGACCCGGATTTCCTTCCAGGTGACATCCAAGATCGATAGTCGCACCATTTTGGGCGAGCAGGGTGCTGAACATCTGCTGGGCCAGGGCGATATGCTGCACATGGTTGGCGGTGGCCGGGTCTGCCGCGTCCACGGTCCGTTCGTCTCGGATGCCGAAGTCGAGCAAGTCGTGGCGCATCTGAAGACACAGGGCCGTCCTGAATATCTCGGCACGGTGACTGAGGAAGACGGCGGCGAACCCATGGCCAGTGCACCGGCCGTTGAAGAGACCTATGATCGTGCCCCGGTTGGCGGTGGTAGCGAAGAGAGCGACGAGGTCTACGAAAAGGCCGTCAAGGTGGTGCTGCGGGACCAGAAATGCTCGACCTCCTACATCCAGCGCCGTCTTTCGATTGGCTATAACCGTGCGGCTTCGCTGGTGGAGCGCATGGAGCGCGAAGGTCTCGTCGGTCCGGCAAACCATGTCGGCAAGCGGGAAATTATCGCCGGTTCTTCATCTGAACCAGTTGGGAGTGGCATTGGTTTTGATGACGTCGATTGACGCGAGAGACCGATGACGACTGCGTCACTCCTGATGATGGAGATGATTAGAGTTTGTCGGGGAAAAGTGGAACCTGGTTTTCCCGAAAAGACAAACGAAAACAAAAGAAACAAGAGTTTGTCTGGTTCAATCTGAACCTGACAGAGTCTAGGCGCATAATAGATACCAACGCCGTGCCTCTGCTAGGGGCACGGCGTTTTGCATTTTAACGGCTATTCGGAACGGATTATTCGGGCGGCAGGACGTGGGCGCTGCCGATGACGGACAAATAAGACAGATCTCCTGGCCTTGGCAGATCAAGGCGTGACATCCTCACGGAAAGGGGCTGCATTGCCACATCGTTACCCTGCAATTGCAAGGTCACCGTTCCACTTGCGCCTGAAAACTCGACATCCAGCACCCGCACTGGTCTGCTTGCATCTGTCATTGCCGGTTTGATGCAGATCTGCTCCGGTCGTAACATGATATCGCCGTTCCCAGTGTTGGCACCCTCCACCGGGATCGTTCCAAGCACGCAAGTGGCTTTCCCAGCTGATAAGACTGCTGGGAGAACGATGGCTTCGCCCAGGAAAAGGGCTGTTTGGCGGTCAATCGGTCGCTCGTAAAGCTCTCTGGGCGCGCCAGCCTGTACCAGCTTGCCATCGCGCAATACAGCAAGCTGATCCGCGAAGGACAATGCCTCTGTCTGGTCGTGGGTGACGAGAATGGTGGTGATCCCGGCGGCGGCCAGCAGTTTTGACACTGCCTTGCGCATGGTTTCTCTCAAGCCGGTGTCGAGTGCTGAAAACGGTTCATCCAGCAACATCAGTCGCGGTTGACGGCCGAGGGCGCGCGCTAGCGCCACCCGTTGCTGCTGGCCACCTGACAGTTGGTGGGGACGCCGGGCGAGCATGGTAGGATCGAGTTCGACCATTTCGGCCAAATTCTTGATCCGTTCATCGCGGTTCTTCAACCCGCGTTCAAAGCCGAAACCGATATTGTCGGCAACACTCAAGTGGGGAAAAAGCGCGCCGTCCTGAGAGACGATGCCGATGCCGCGTTTATGGGCTGGCTGCATGAAGCCTGGCTCGGCTTGAAGAGCGCCGCCAAGGCTGATCCGGCCCGCGTCCGGCATTTCGAAGCCAGCGATCAACCGCAAAAGTGTGGTTTTCCCTGAGCCAGAAGGGCCGACGATGGCGGTGCGACTGCCTGCGGGAATAGCCAGCGAGACATTGTTCAACGCCTGCACATGACCATACTGTTTGCTGACGGATTGAATATCGAGAAAGGTCATTGGCCAGCCGTGCGTTTGGATTGCGACTGCAAAAGCAGGGTAAGGGGCAGGGAGAGGACCACCATCATCAAGGCGAAGGGAGCCGCTGCCACATAGTCGATTTCGCTGGTCAGTGACCAGAATTTGGTGGCAAGCGTGTCGACCCCGTTGGGCGCCAGCATCAGCGTTGCGGTCAGTTCATTGGTGATGCCCATGGCAACCAGCGCGACACTGGCGGCGGCGCCCGGTGCTGCCAGTCGCATTGTTGTCAGCCAGACCGCTCGGGTCGGGCTTTTACCAAGGCTCATGGCGGCCCTTTCCAGTTCCACCGGAGCCTGCGAAATGCTGGAACGCAAACCTACCATGGCACGCGGCAGGAAAAGCAGGATATAGGCAGCGATGAGCGTGGCGAATGTTTGGTAGAAAGGCAGCGCTACCCGCACCGTGATGGTCACCAGCGCCAGCGCCACGACGACGCCGGGCAGAGAGCCGACATAATAATGGCAGGCCTCCAGCAGCTTTTGCAGGCGTCCCGGTGCGCGCACCGACAACCAGGCCATCGGCGCTGCGGCTAGCATCGAGAGGATGCCGCCGGTCAGTGCCAGCACGATGGTTTCGACGAAGGCTGCGCCGACCATGTCATTCTGCCAGACACGCAAACCGCCAATATAGAGCCACCGCAGCAGCGTATAGACAGGCACGCCAAGCGCCAAAACCGTTACGGTGAGCAGCAGCAGCAAGGCTGGAACGACAAATCCGCCCAGCTCGTGGCGCGGAGACGGCCGGATGGCGCCAGAGCCGACGCGTGCATAGCGTTCGCTGCCGCGCAGAACTCCGTCAAGACCCAAGAGCAGCAAGCAGCAGAAAACCAGAACGCCACTCAGCATATTGGCGGCGGGGCTGTTATAGGCCGATTGAAACTGATCGACGATGGCGGTCGCAAAGGTGTCGAACCGGATCATCACGAACAAGCCGTATTCGGACAACAGGTGCAGCGCCACCAGCAATGCGCCCCCGAGAATGGCCAGACGCAATTGCGGCAAGACCACGCGGAAGAAGACCTGCCACGGTCCAAGGCCGAGCGAGGCTGCTGCATCCTCTATGGCCGGATCGAGCCGGCGAAGAGAGGCGGCGACGGGTAAGTAGAGAAACGGGAAATACGCGAGCACCGAAATAAACACCGCGCTCCACAGCCCATGCATACCGGGGGAAATGCCGATCCAGGCATAGCTGTGCACAAAAGCTGGAACAGCAAGCGGCGTCACCATCAGCCAGGACCAAAGCCCGGCCCAGGGCAGGCGTGTCCGCTCAATCAGCCAGGCGAGGGCCACGGCAAGCACGATGGTAATGGGAATGGTTGCCGCTTCCAGCAGGACCGTATTGATCAGTAGGTCGCCGACACGACCACGAAAGACCAGGGCTTTCACCGTCTCCCAGCCGACATCGACCGTCACCCAGGCGATAAAGCCAAGTGGCACAAGGCTGAAGGCGGCCACGAATCCTGCAATCGCCAGAAGACCGATATGCCCGGCAGGCCGGTGCTGGCGCCCTGCCGTCATCCCTGTCTGCGCTTTGGGCGCTGTTCGCCTATTGTCCTGCAACAACGGTATTCGATCTTCTTGTTATGGCAATATCGATGCGGGCGTTTCCGGAAAAGCCAAATTGACTCTAAAAAAGGCAATCGCCGATTGGCGATTGCCCTAAGCCTTTCTTGAGGGAAAGACAATAGTTTCGAAGTGAAGGTGACGTCTGGCAACCGACCGGGCCGGTTGCCGTAACGCGTGCCGACTGCTTTAGAGAATAGCTGGATTAGAGAATCCCGGCCGCCGTCATCATTTCAGTGACCTTCTTGCTGTTCAGCTTGGTCGGCTCCACCTTCGGTGCATCCAAATCCTTGATCGGAACCAGCTTGGCATTCGATTCTGCACCCTTGCCGACGGCATATTCATAGGATGTGCCGGTTTTCAGGATCGCCTGGCCTTCCTTGCTGGTGATGAATTTCAAGAAGGCCTGGGCATCCTTCATATGTTGGGTGGACTTGATGATGCCGCCGCCGGAAATGCTGAGAAAGGCGCCGGGGTCCTGATGCTTGAAATAATGCAGTGCCACGTTGCCGCTGTTTTCTGCGGTCTTGGCCTGATCGCCGAACCAGTAATAATGATAGATCACCGCGCCTTCGACTTCACCGGCGTTCACGGCCTTCATGGCAACGCTGTTGCCCTTGTAGAAGGTCGCATTTTCCTTCAAGGCCTTCAGCCACTTGGCGGTCGCTTCCTCACCCTTCAGCTCCAGCAGGGCGCTGACGATGGCCTGGAAATCCGCACCTGATGGAGAGGCTGCCCAACGGCCTTTCCACGCCGGATCGGCAAGATCGAGCAGGGATTTTGGCAGCTTATCTTCGCTGAGCTTGGTCTTGTCATAGGCAAACACCGTGGAGCGGGCAGCAATGCCGATCCATTGGCCATTGGCTGGACGAAACTCTTCCGGCACTTGCGCCAGAGTATCGGTATCAACAGGAGCAAACAGGCCAGCTTGATCGACCAGCGTCATGGCTGGCGAATTTTCCGTCAGAAACACATCGGCTGGTGAGGCTTCGCCTTCCTGCAAGAGCTGATTGGCAAATTGCATATCGCTGCCCTGGCGCATCGTGACCTTGATGCCCGTCTGCTTGGTAAAGGCCTCGACCCATTCCCGGCCTAGGCTTTCGTGCTGGGCATTGTAAACCACAATGCCGTCGCCGTCGGCGGCGAAAGCCGGCACAATTGCAGTCGTGGCGAAGAGGGCGGAAAGAACAGCCATAGCGCGGAGGTTGGAAATACGAGAGATTTTCAAGTCAGTCTCCTTGTCGAAGGGCAGAAGGAAGTTACAAATCTGGACCTTGGTTAGGTAAGCTGAGTATTAAAGTCAAGTTACTCTCGGTTGGGAAGTGTGTGGCCGCTGAACGGCTTAGCTGTATCCGGCGCCTAAAACGACTGTTGGATACGCCTATGGCCGTGGGAATGAAGGGCTCGATGCCCTTTTATCGCACGCTATCGCATTATGGGTGCAACCGGTTCTGCGTTCCGGATCACAATGAATTGTAATGTGGAGAACGGAAACGTTGATTTGGGAGGGCTAATCCAGACGCCTATCAAGGCGCGTTGGCGGCCTTTGCGGATAGGGTTGAGGCCGCAGCAGCATCACTGATTGTCGTTCCATCGGAGCGTACGACGACAGCATTGGAAGCGAGATTGAGCCCTGCGGCCTTGAAGGCGGCGAGTAGACGCTTGATACCTTCGCGCTTGATCAGGCTGGGATTGCCGGGCCGGCAAGTGAACTTGAAGCGGATGACCATGGAATTCTCATTGACCTCCTGTATGCCCTGCATTTTGAGAGGTATAAGAAAATCACCCGCAAATTCCGGCTCTTCCAGCAGTGACAGACCGACTTTCTTGGCCGTCTTGCGGATCATTTCCAGATCGGCGTCGCGGTCGAAGCGCAATTCGAATTTAATCGTGCCCCAATCGCGACTGTAGTTGGTAACGGCGGCGATCTGGCCAAAAGGTACTGTATGCACAGGCCCATTGTGGTGGCGCAAACGAACGGAGCGCAGGGAAATCTGCTCGACAGTGCCCTGTAGCTTGCCAACATCGATATATTCATCGATCCTGAAGGCGTCTTCCGCCAGGAAGAATATGCCGGAAACGACATCCTTGACGAGCGCTTGCGATCCGAAAGAGACGGCAAGGCCAAGCACGCCGAAGCCTGCGAGAAGCGGCGCGACATTGACGCCGAGTGAGGACAGGATGACCAGGAGTGCGACGGCGAGAACCGCACCCATAACCAGATTGCGCACGACAGGCAGAACTGTCGACAACCGGCTGGTGGTTTTCTGTTCGCCATCGTCCTCGTGACCCGGCAGTTTGACGGTATTGACGGGGGATATGGTCTCGAAAAACTTCCAGAGGAAGCCGCAGACAAAGGCGCTACAGACAATGGTAATGCCAAATTGCTGTAAATGGTTCAGCCAGTAGGAGGCATCCACCCCGGCATTGGCCAGAAGCGGTTGCCACAAGATGACGGTGATGTGAATTCCGATCAGCCAGATTGCCCCGGTAAATGGGATGCGCAAGGCCCAGAGCAGGACCGAATGGAAGCCCGGACCATAGACGGCTTCCCGTCGTATTGCCAGATATTGAAACAAGCCTGAGACACCGCGATGCAGGATGGGAATCAGTATGAACACTATCTGGCTGATGCCCGACACGCGCACCCAGAGGACGTTTTGAGCCGTGCCGGCGACCAGAAGACCGAGCAGCCATATAATTATTGTGGAGACGATGTAGAAATTGGCGATGAGATTGCCGGTAATACGCTGCCATCCGTTGGCATGGCCGGAATGAGAATTGGCGATGTCGCTCCGTCCGACGATAAACCAGACCAGCAGATAGGCGGTGATGATGGTGGAACTGAGGAACAGCCAGCCATCCACCGCCATCGGGGCAAGCCCGCGGGCATCGGCCAGATTGAGGCTGCTATGGGTAAAGCCGGACAGAAAGCCGAAGCCCACCATCATTTTTAAATGCCAGGACGGGTCGGCAATATCGAATAACGGTTCCAAACCATTGATCCTGGCAAAGAGCAGGCGTCCGAAACTGGCAAAAATCGCGGTCGTCATGGCAATATGAATGAAGCTAGAGGTGACCTCCTTGCCAAATGAGCCGGAGACCATGCCCATATGGGCGCCATTGCGCGCCAAAACCACGAAGATGACCACCGCAAGTAGATCTCCCGCGAGCCGCAGGCCTGCCAATGAGACCTTGGCAAGTAGCCCTCGGTCCGGCCTGAGACGGGGCATGAGCCTTGCGAACGCCATCAGAAACACTGCTGATGTCGCGAGCCCGGCAACGATGGCGCCAGCGGCCGTCAGGCTGAGTTCCTTCATACCCGTTTGCTCTTCATGCAAAGATTGCATGCTGTTGCTAAACGCCGCTGGCAAGCTTTGCAGGCCGGTCAATGCGACGGTCCCGCCGCGCCGAAGGGCAGTTGCCACTTCCCCGTAGGCAGCCGTCATCATGTCGGCTTCCATCGTGGCGGAACCCGTCTGCGCAGTTTGGGCAGTGGTTACTTCGGGTGACGGGGACGATACAGGGGTGATTGCGGGTAGGGCTTGCTGGGGCACTAGATTGTTCTGTTCCGCTGCAGCTTTGGCCGGACCCTTAGCGCTGTCTTGCGCGGCAACCCCTGACATTAATCCACTGAAGAGGCTTGTGAGGAGGAGGATGGCGATGATCAGGCCGGTATGCCGGCACCTTGCGATAAGCTGTGTCATCTCTTCCCCCCGGCGTTTAGCCATCCGGCTATGCTATGCCTTGGGAAGTATTAGCGCGATTTTCTGAAAAATCAGCAAAGCCATCGCGATGCGATAGGAATTTTCATGCAAAAATGGCGCGAAACCGAGTCTCGCGCCATTTTCCAGTTATTAGGAGATGTTTACGGTGAAACGCATTGGCGGCGTGGGCCGTTATTGGGCTGGAACGTATTGTCCGAGGCCCGGTAGGACCGGTAGCGATTATAGCACCATTGAGTATGCGAGTTTCCACCTTGTGGCCGTGCGCTGAGAGCGCCGCCAATGATGGCACCTGCAGCCAATCCACCGATAATTGCGCCCGCATTGCTGCGGTTATGGCGACGGTGATATCTGTCACGATCATAACGGTTATAGTTACGGCGACCATCCCAATTGCGATCGCTATGGCGACGTGGACCAGGAACATAGCGACGCTGGCGACGATCGTCAGCCCAACTATTTTCCGCGACCTGGACGCCGCCCTGTGCTGTGGCACCGGGAACACTCTGCGTCTGTGCAGGTTGCGAAAGCGATGTTGGTGCGGCGGATGCGCCAACCGGCGCCATACCTGTCAGCAGTGTCGCGGCTGACAGCAGAATTGCGGCAATTTTTTTCATTTCCTCACCTGTTTCCGTCTTTGATTTCACCGGTAAACTGTTTGCCAGCAAGAAAAGTTCCTTGGTCTGCGAGTTTAGGGTCTCGCATTTTAGGGAATATGCCGATGCATAAGGAATGGCGTCTTACCTCTAGGTGAAAAGCGTGCGTAAAACTCAGCTTTTCGGGAACAAAATCCTCTGTGGAGGCTTTATTGCGGACTTCACAAACGCGAGCGGTTCTCGATGAAATATGTTCTCCCAATTCTATTGGCCACAGCCATGCCAGCCATGGCCCAATCGCCGCAGCTCGAGCAGGCTTGTCATACGGTGCTGCAAAATTTTCTGATGAAGCCGGATGTGAAAATCGGCCAGACACAGAGCTTTCCTGAATTGACCCCTCCAGGAGCACGAATCAGCTTTTCCGAGCGACAGGATGTCGACGCCACGAAGATGGATGACGTCATCGATTGCGAGTTTCAAAAATCGACCGCACCTTTCGGTCTGACCAAATTCTGCATCTCCAGCACGTGCTATTCGCAAGGTGAGCGCGCCGACGACCGCCGCCGCCGTTTCGAGGAAATGCAGGCGTTGATGAACAGGAAGTAACAGCTCTGATGCATTTCCTTGAGGCGTAGCCGAGAGGATGGTGGCGTTTCAGAGCGTGGGTAAGCGCGCCCGACAAAAACCAATAAATCCAAACACAATTTTGAGGTGACATGACTCAACACGCTAGCAAACCAAGACGTCGCATGCAGATTTTCGTCGGCTCCCTTTTCATCATTGGCTGCCTTATCGGTGGCTACTATGTGATTGGCTATCATCCCGGTGAAGTGGAACCAGAAAACCCACTCAACAGCTCCAGCCAAACCAATCCGTAATCTTTTCTTTCAGCATCTGAGCGAGATGCTAGAAGTAGATATTTCAGATATATAAGCGAAAACAATGCATTGTCGTGCAGTCGCTCTTCGTCAATGACGTTTCTGAAATCATCCACTCTCGGCGCAACAGTCCTCCTTGTAGAAAGGGCGGCTGTTGCGGAAATACCGCAGTCAGTGCGTTTTATCCCAAAATTGCAAATCACTTATTGGCTTCAGAATCGAGTCGATCTAAAAACCATTTATGTTCAACACCAATCAGGGAGGCTTTATGGCATATTTTTCCACCTCCCCGGTGGCCAGCGCCAATTTCATGTTGGCAGGCGCCATCCGCAGTTAAGCTGCGTGTGCGTAACGGTCAGTCCGTTACCTTGTGTTGAATCCGGTTTGTCCGGGAATAGAATTTTCTCCCTCTAACGCCACTTTATCGCGTTTCCACGCGGTTTCCATTCTATTCATATGTCGGAGCCGGCTCGCGCCGGAATTTTCCTATGGCTTTAGGTTATAAATCTCGCCGTGGCGGGGCATTTCGCAGCGTTTTCGGTTTCTGTGCGGTGCATTGGCGCCAGCAGCCGGGGCGTGTTGTCTTCATGCTGTTTGCCGTATTGCTTTCCACTTTGGCCGATGTGTTAACGCCACTGTTCTCCGGTCGTTTGGTGGACGCGGTCGTCTCCGGTCGCGCCGATGACAGCCTAGCCTGGGACAGCGCCATTGCCGCTTTCGCCTGGTTGATGGCGCTCTCTGCCGGAGCCGTCCTGCTGCGCCATGCAACGTTTACGGCCATCATCGGCTTTACGCTGCGCTCCATGTCGGACATTGCTGCCGATGCTTTCTCTCGCATTCAACGCTTTTCCAGCGATTGGCATGCCAATAGCTTCGCTGGTTCGACGGTGCGCAAAGTGACGCGCGGCATGTGGGCACTCGATCTGCTGAACGATACGGTTTTCGTGGCGCTGTTTCCCTCGCTGGTCATGCTGATCGGTTCCACAGTGCTAATGACGTGGCATTGGCCGATGATGGGCCTGTTGGTCGGGGTCGGGTCCGTTTGCTTCGTGTTGTTTACAGCAATCATGGCTCTGCGTTACGTCGCGCCAATGGCCAGCATGGCCAATAGTTGGGATACCAAGCTGGGTGGTTCTCTGGCCGATGCGGTGACCTGTAATGCAGTGGTCAAGGCCTTCGGTGGGGAAAGCCGTGAGGAAACCCGCCTGAGCTGGGTGCTGCAAAAATGGCAGGACAGGACGCGTCGCACCTGGACGCGCGGCACACTGAATGGCAGCCTGCAAGCAGCCTTGCTGATGGTGCTGCGCGGTGGGGTTTTGGGTCTGGCCCTTTGGCTATGGAGTGCTGGAAAGGCCAGCCCTGGTGACATCACTTTCGTGCTGACGGCCTTTTTCATCCTACAGGGCTATCTGCGGGAAATTGGTATGCATATCCGTAACTTGCAACGGTCAGTCAATGATATGGAGGAACTGGTTTTCCTGCATGGTCAACCCCTTGGCGTCGTGGATGTGGCGGGTGCAAAACCTGTTGTCATCGAACGCGGCAAGATCGAATTCGATCGGGTGTCCTTTCATTACGGCAATCATTTTGCGCCGCTCTACAAGGACTTTTCCGTTGTGATCCAGCCCGGTGAGAAGGTTGGGCTGGTTGGCCATTCCGGTTCTGGCAAGACGACGTTCATCAAGCTCATTCAGCGCTTGCATGACGTCAACGGTGGGGCGATCCGGATCGACGGTCAGGATATCGCACTCGTTGCCCAAACCTCGTTACGCCAGCAGATCGCCATCGTGCAGCAGGAGCCGATCCTGTTCCATCGCTCGCTTGCGGAAAACATCGCCTATGCAAGGCCCTCGGCCAGCCAGCAGGACATCGAAACCGCTGCAAGGCTTGCCAGCGCCCATGGCTTTATCGAGGCCTTGCCGAAGGGGTACGGCACGCTGGTGGGTGAGCGCGGCATCAAGCTTTCAGGTGGTGAACGCCAGCGGATTGCGATCGCCCGTGCCTTCCTTGCAGATGCGCCGATTCTTATTCTGGACGAGGCAACGTCAAGCCTGGATTCGGAATCGGAAATGCTGATCCAGGAAGCTATGGAACGGCTTATGCAAGGCAGAACCACTTTGGTCGTGGCGCATCGGTTGTCGACCGTGCGGGCGCTCGACCGGCTGCTGGTCTTCGATCACGGCCGGATCGCTGAGGAGGGGACGCATGAGAGCCTGATCAGAATGAAGTCAGGCATTTACCGCGGTCTCTTCGAGCGTCAGGCGTTGGAATTGACCAAGGGCATGGTCTTCGGAGAATAGGCTTTCCCAACGACAATAATGCTTTGCGTCATACCAAGGGCCATTGAAAATGGCCCTTGGTATCAGGTCTGCCGCATAGCGTTGTGGCATTCCGACCGTGTGTCGCTATCGCCAGGCAATATCATGGTGATCCGCAAGCCTTTCGGCTTGACATTGCCGGCAAAGACCTTGCCGCCATGCCGTTCGACGGCCGTCTTGGCAATTGCCAGGCCAAGGCCGTATCCGGAGGCACTGCCGCTGCTGCCTGAACTGATAAACGGGCGAAAGATACTTTCGAGGTCATCTTCTTTGACGCCAGGACCTTCGTCCGTGAAGGTGAGTGTCAGGCCATTCGGTGAAACGGTTGCCGAAATCCGGATTACTGTCGCTTCTCCGGTATATTTGATCGCGTTTCGCAAGACATTCTCGATGGCGCGATAGATAAGCTCTCCATTGACAGCGGCGACAAAACTGCCACTCCGCTGAAAGTCAATTGATACGGCCTTTTCCTGCGCTTCAAAAGTCGCGTCCTGAACAATCTCATCGAGAATATCGAGAATATCGATAACCAGGAGCTGATTTTCTTCATCTGTCTTGGAGGACAGCCTGGCCATGGTCAGGATCTCACCGACCAGCCTGTCCAGCCGCTCGATTTCATGGTCCATGCGATCCAGCAGGCCGGGTAGGCGCCCTGGGTTCTTCCTCAGGATACCGGTAACGGCTTGCAGGCGTGACAAGGGTGAGCGTAGTTCGTGGGAAATATCATGAAACAGTCGTTCTCGGCTCTCATGCAGTTCCTGTAGGCGCATGGCGCTGATATCGAAATGCTGTGTCAGAATTCCGATTTCATCCTTTCGATTTTTGACAGGATCGTGGATGCGGATGCTGAAGTGGCCTTCTGCCAGCATTTTCAGCCCATGGCGAAGCCGCTCAATGGGTGTCAGCAGGTATTTCGTCAGCAGGTAAGCGGAAAACAGGCTTGCGACAAGGCCGATCAGCCAAGGCAACACAAGTGGCCAGTCATTGCTGATAGACGATTCATCGATGGTGAGGGTATAGCATTGGTTGGCGTAGGATATGGCAATGCTGCCTGGAAATTGATCCTTGGCGCAGGTTTGCGGGGCAGCTGCCGGCACTGCCTGGAGTTGGAAATGCCCATCGTCTCCTTTGGGTGTTATACTGCGGATAAACGCCTGTGTCTCCTGCGGCCCGACCCGTTGGAGCATCTCGGCGATTTGCGCGGCAATGATCTCGTTCTGCACCTCAGCGATGCGCATATGCGGCGGCAGCTGGCCGTTGAACCGTGGAAGCGATATGCCCAGCATGGTTGTCAGCGTGATTGTCAGCCAGACAATGACGAAAAAACGCCAGAAAAGCCGAGGCATCAGCTATCCTGTAGCAGAATGTAACCCTGCCCCCGAACAGACTGGATCCAGCTTTGTTTGTCTTTTCTGAGGCCGAGTTTCTGACGGATACTGCTGAGATGAACATCAATACGCCGGTCGAAAGGCGTTAGGGGCCTGCCGAATACGCTTTGGGAAATGTCATGTTTGGAAACGACCTTGCCACCATTGCGGACCAGAAGTTCCAGGAGATTGTATTCCGTCCCGGTCAAGGCGAGAGCCTCACCATTGATATGCGCCTGCCTGCTTGTCGGATAAAGAACGAGTTCGCCGCTTTTGAGCGGTTGAGATGGATGTTCGGGCGGTGTTTTGCCCGTCCGACGCAATATTGCCCGCAACCGCGCCACCAGTTCGCCAGGCGAACAGGGTTTGGAGACATAGTCGTCGGCACCAAGGTCTAGCCCGGTAATCCGATCCTTGTCATCCCCCCTGGCTGTCAGCATGACGATAGGAATTTCACTGGATTTTCGGATATTCTGCAAGACATCGACACCATTCATGATCGGCATCATGACGTCGAGAACGATGATATCGGTCGCACCACTGTCGACAAAGGCGAGGCCCTTGGCACCATCGTCTGTCGAGAGTACATCAAACCCTTCATCCGTCAGATATTCGCAAAGCAACCCGGTAAATTCCAGGTCGTCATCAATCAAAAGAACACGCGTCATTTTTCAGCTCTTCGTGGCGGTGGCCTGTTATAAGTGAAAATCGACCAAGGGGTTCAAGTTTTACATAAGTTTACGTGCTTATGGTAGATGTTGTGCCGACATGTGGTGGCAGTTCATGCTCGTTTAGTGCCGCCATGATGTTACCGGCGCATAGGATTGGCTCCAGCAGCCCATGACTGGGCTTGCAAATCAATCAGGCCGGACGGAAAATCGCATCTTTAACCCGCCGACTTGGCGCTTGCCCGACTCGTATCCATCATGAAAAGCCACTTGAAAAGTCTTGCCCATCGCGACCGCACCGAGACGAGCGACCGCCATCTGGCATTTTATCTGACCTTCATTGCCGGCGCGGCCAATGCTGGCGGGTTTATGGCGGTCGGTCAATATACCTCTCACATGTCGGGCATTGTCTCGTCCATGGCTGACAATCTGGTGCTGGGCGATTTAAAACTTTTGCTGATGGGGCTGCTCGCTCTTTGTTTCTTTCTTGCTGGCGCTGGCTTTTCCGCAATTTTGATCAATTGGGGCCGCAGACGAGATTTGAGGTCGGTCTATGCGCTGCCATTGGCGGTCGAGGCGTGGCTGATGGGGGTGTTTGCCCTTTCCGGGGCGATCAGTTTCAGCGAAAAGGGCGACGCGGTGGCTTTCGTCGTCATGCTTCTCTGCTTCATCATGGGCCTGCAGAATGCCATCATCACAAAACTCTCCGGTGCGCGCATTCGAACGACCCACGTGACGGGCTTGGTCACCGATACAGGTATCGAACTTGGCAAGCTATTGTATTGGAACGGATACTCAAATGGTAAAGTCACATACCCACCGGTCCGGGCCGATTTAGCGAAGCTTTGGCTGCTGGTGCGCATGGTTGGACTGTTTTTCGGCGGCGGCGTGGTCGGGGCTATCCTGTTTCAACGAATCGGCGTTTCCGCTGCGGCGTTTTTGGCGATACCTCTGGCGCTCGCCGCTCTCTACCCGATGCTTGAGGACTATTCCTCCCAAAAGTAGCGCTGAAGGCAAATCCGGTCCGCATGTTGTGTCATTGACGCGCTGTAAAGTGGTTGACGTTCCTGTTCGGCTGGATATAACGCCTGCCAGAGATTCTGTTGAAAACCAGACAGAGTCTGGACGTCGGCATACGGCGTCGGGTTTAGGAAGAGTGTCCGAGTGGTTTAAGGAACCGGTCTTGAAAACCGGCGTGCGGGAGACCGTACCGTGGGTTCGAATCCCACCTCTTCCGCCATTCCCAAAAATAGATATACTAAATCAAATAGTTACACGGTGAATTGTCAAACGATTACGCTCGGTTTGACAATTTATGTTCTCGTTTCACCCTCCTACTTCGAAGGGGAGGGGCGTCTTGGGCGGTTGTATCATTATGAAATAGCGCTGCTGGTTCCTGCGCCCTTGGTCTCGATCACATGTCGTGGGTGTCTTCTGCGGCGCTCTTGCGTTTCAGCAGGAACCACAGGAATGCCAGGCTCATGGCGGCCATGGCAAACCAGGTTATTGCATATTGGAGATGGCTATTGGGAAAACGGATCTGGGTTAAACCGCCGACCGGATAGCCGCCCGGCACATCGCTCTTGTCGGCATCCATAAAGAAGGGCGCTACTTGCGTCAGATTGCGTTTGGCGGCAATGGCAGAAACGTCGCGTGAATACCAGCGATCGGCATTCGCATCGTTGGAGCGAAGCAAGGTTCCATTCGGTTCACTGATGCGCAAAAGGCCGCTTACTGTCACGTTTCCAGGGATCTGGCCTTGCGCGCGGCGTGACGGGTCTTTGCGATCAATCGGCACAAAGCCCCTGTTGATTAACAGGGTTCCATCTCTTTCGGTCTTGAGAGGGGTCATGACCCAATAGCCGGCGCCCAATTCCGTGGCGGCGTAGACCAGGGTTTCCTTGTCGTGTTCGTAAATCCCGGAAGCCTTGATATGACGGTATTCATCGGCGTCACGATTGACCGAAGACCATTGCGGTGGGGATGGTGCGTCCACCGGATCGGCATGAACACGCGCATCGACGCGAGCGATCAATGCCTGTTTCCAGCCAAGGCGTTCTATTTGCCAGATGCCGAGTGCGATGAATAAGGCCGTTGCCAGCAGGAGAAAGCTGGATAGTGCAACCTTCTTCATGGGAAAACGCCTGCTGGCCTGCTGGTCTGACATGTATCAACCGTCCTGAAACGGATCGGGCGACATGCATATGCCGCCCGATCGGATATCGGCGTCCTTACGGGACGTTACGCATCATTTCGGGGCTCATCGGCATCATATTGGTGTTCAAGTGATGCATGACCCAGAGTGAGCCGGAGAGTGCGATAACGACAACGATGATCGTGAAAATCAACGCCATCATGTTCCAGCCGCCTTCCGACTTGGTATTCATATGCAGGAAGTAGATCATATGAACCACGACCTGGATGGCACCAAGGCCCATGACGATGCCGGCCAGCAAGGCCTTGTTGGTCAGGCTGCCGCTCATCACCAGATAGAATGGAATGGCCGTCAGGATGACCGACAAGATAAAGCCGATCATATAGGTCTTCATCGAGCCGTGGCTGGCCTCGTGGCCGCCATGATGATGCTCATGGCCGTGGCCATGCGAATGTGCGTGCGAATTGTCGTTCATCCGATCACTCCCAGCAGGTAGACGTAGGAGAATACGCCAATCCAGATAACGTCGAGGAAGTGCCAGAACATCGAGAGGCACATCAGGCGACGGCGGTTTGCTTCGATCAGTCCGTGCTTGCCGACCTGGGCCATCAGCGTCACCAGCCAGATGATGCCGAAGGTAACGTGCAAACCGTGGGTGCCGACCAGCGTAAAGAAGGCTGACAGGAAGGCGCTGCGATTTGGACCTGCTCCTTCATGGATCAGGTGAACGAACTCATACAGCTCGAGCGCCAGGAAGATCGCGCCAAATACACCGGTTACGCCCAGCCAGATCAGCGTAGCGGCCTTGTTGTTCTTCTCCATCGACAGCATGGCAAAGCCATAGGTGATCGAGGAAAACAGCAGCATTGCCGTGTTGATCGCGACCAGTTTCAGGTCGAACAGGTCGGCCGGAGCCGGGCCAGCCGCATAATTGCGGCCGAGCACGGCATAGGTGGCGAACAGCATTGCGAAGATCAGGCAGTCGCTCATCAGATAGAGCCAGAACCCAAGGTTCGTGCTGCTTTCCGGATGATGCTCTTCGACCAGATAGAATTCCGGCTTTGCGGTTTTTAAAGTTCTGGGATCCATCTGATCACCCCTTCCTTGCCAGAAGCGCGGTCCGCGTTGCCTCGGTATTCACCACCTCTTCGGCGGAGATATAGAAGTCGCGGTTGTAGTTGAACGTGTGGGAGATCGACACTGCGACGATCGCCACGAAAGACACGATGGCCAACCACCACATGTACCAGATAAGGCCGAATGCCATGGCAACGCTGAGGCCCGCAAGGATAACACCCGTGCCGGTATTCTTCGGCATGTGGATTGGCTTGAAGCCCAGCAGAGGACGGCTATAGCCACGCTTCTTCATGTCATCCCAGGCATCGGTGTCATGGACAACAGGCGTGAAGGCGAAGTTATACGCTGGAGGTGGCGAAGAAATAGACCATTCCAGAGTCCGGCCATTCCAAGGGTCGCCTGTCAGGTCGGCCAGTTCGTGACGCTTGAAATAGCTGACCACAAGCTGGATGACGAAGGAAGCGATACCAAGGGCAATCAGGCAGGCGCCAAATGCGGCGATGATGAACCAGATTTGCAGCGACGGATCGTCGAACTGGCTCATGCGGCGGGTGACACCCATCAGGCCGAGTACATAAAGCGGCATGAAGGCGAAGTAGAAGCCGACCAGCCAGAACCAGAAGGACATCTTGCCCCAGAACGGATCGAGCTTGTAGCCGAACGCTTTCGGGAACCAGAAGGTGACACCAGCCATCAGCCCGAATACCACGCCGCCGATGATGACGTTATGGAAGTGGGCGATCAGGAACAGCGAGTTGTGCAGGACGAAGTCAGCTGGTGGCACGGCAAGAAGAACGCCTGTCATGCCGCCGATGACGAAGGTCACCATGAAGCCCATGGTCCACAGCATCGGCACTTCAAACCGGATGCGGCCACGATACATCGTGAACAGCCAGTTGAAGATCTTCGCGCCCGTCGGGATCGAGATGATCATCGTGGTGATGCCGAAGAACGAGTTGACGCTGGCGCCTGAACCCATGGTGAAGAAGTGGTGCAACCACACCAGATAGGACAGGACCGTAATACAGACTGTGGCATAAACCATCGACGTGTAGCCGAAGAGGCGCTTGCCAGAGAAGGTCGAAACGACTTCCGAGAAAATGCCGAAGGCGGGCAGAACCAGGATATAGACTTCCGGGTGACCCCAGATCCAGATCAGGTTCACATACATCATCGGGTTGCCGCCGAGATCATTGGTGAAGAAATTGGTGCCGACATAGCGGTCGAGCGTCAGCAGGGCCAACGTCGCGGTCAGGATCGGGAAGCTGGCAACGATCAGCACGTTGGTGCAGAGCGAGGTCCAGGTGAAGATTGGCATTTTCATCATCGTCATGCCCGGAGCGCGCATTTTAACGATGGTGGCGATCAGGTTGATGCCTGATAATGTCGTTCCGACACCGGCCACCTGAAGTCCCCAAATGTAATAGTCAACGCCGACGCCGGGGCTGTAATCGCCACCCGAAAGTGGTGGATATGCAAGCCAGCCGGTACGGGCGAACTCACCGACGAACAGCGAAATCATCACGATCACCGCGCCAGCAACCGTCATCCAGAAGGAGAAGTTGTTGAGGAACGGGAAGGACACGTCGCGTGCGCCGATCTGCAAGGGAACGACGAGGTTCATCAACCCGGTTACAAATGGCATGGCCATGAAGAAGATCATGATCACGCCATGCGCGGTGAAGACCTGGTCATAGTGATGCGGTGGCAGGAAGCCCTCATTGCCATTGAAGGCCATGGCCTGCTGGCCACGCATCATCAAGGCATCGGCAAAGCCGCGCAACAGCATGATCAGCGCCAGAATGACATACATCACGCCGATCTTCTTGTGGTCGACGCTGGTGAACCATTCATTCCAGAGATAGCCCCAGAGGCGGAAATAGGTAACGGCGCCGAGCACGGCAATGCCACCGATCGCGACAGCCAGAAAGGTCAGCACGAGAATGGGTTCGTGATACGGGATCGCATCTAGGGTCAACCGGCCGAAGATGAACTTCATAAGGTCAGGGTTTGAGAACATGGGAGGCCCCGTTTAAGTTGAATATCGCGAGATGACCGGCTCAGTTTTTGGGCTGAGCTGGTGCGGTCGCGCCGTTATCTGTGTCAGGCATGTCCATTCCAGGCATGGAATGATCGGCCATGGAGTGATGCATCGCGTGGTTGCCTGCGTCGGTTGTGGAGGCCACGGGCATGCTGTCGGTAGCAGGAGCGGCCTGCGAATGATCCTGTGGCGCATTCGCGTCGGCTCCATGGCCTGGAGTGACGCTCAGATCGACACCACGATTGTCGTATTGCAGCTTTTCGCGGTTCTCGGCGCTTTCCTTGCCAGCTCCGCCCATCATGTCGATATGCATCATGTTGCTCATGCACATCTTGGCAGGATCGACACACATATTGATGATGGCGTTGAAAAGGTCCTTGTCGGCAGATGCAAAGTAGCGCACCGGATCTTTTTCGCTAGGCTTTTCAAGCTTGATATAGGCGTCGCGGTTGAGTGCGGTGCCCTTCGCCTTGACCTGTGCCACCCAGTCCGCAAAGCCCTGATCGCTCAGGCCGTGGAACTTGAAGCGCATGTTGGAAAAACCGGCGCCGGAATAGTTGGCCGAGAAGCCGTCATAAACGCCTTCCTTGTTGATCACACCGTGCAGCTTGGTCTGCATGCCGGGCATGGCGTAGATCTGACCAGCAAGCGCTGGGATATAGAAGGAGTTCATCACCGACTGAGCGGTAATTTTGAAATTGATCGGAACATCAACCGGTGCTGCCAGTTCGTTGACCGTTGCAATCCCGAGATCTGGATAGATGAACATCCACTTCCAGTCGAGAGCGACGACTTCAACCGTCAGCGGCTTCACGTCGGCGGGAATGGTCCGTTCTGCATCAATCCGCTCCAGCGGGCGGTAAGGATCGAGCTTATGCGTGGAGATCCAGGTTACCGTTCCCAGAACCAGAATGATGGCGACCGGCGCCGACCAGATCAGGATTTCGATCTTTGTGGAGTGGTTCCAATCCGGCAGGTAGACCGCCGAGGTGTTGGAAGCGCGGTATTTCCACGCAAAGAAAAATGTCAGCAGGATCACCGGGACGATAATGATCAGCATCAACACGGTGGCGAAGACCACGAGGTCGCGTTGCTGCGCTGCAATGTCGCCGGCAGGAGACATCACCACCATGTTACAGCCCGAAAGCAGCAGCATGGGCAAAAGCAGGAGGGAGGATAGGATCGGGAATTTTTTCATTACTTTGACTCTCATCAAGCGCATAAGCGCGAATTAATCCTTTTCCGGTGAGATTAAATGCGCGTTTTGTCGCAGGGAGTGTCGCTAATATAGGAAATATATCCTCCTATGGTTGTTGTGTTGGATCATTATGTTGAGAGTTTGCTTTTCAAAAACCCTTGCGAATCAGTAGGTTCTAGCCAAGTTCTCTTCGCAGTTGCGAGATGAAAAATACCAGTTTTTGTCGTGGTGAGCGGACCGAAATGGCAATAATCAAATTGTCGCACCCTTGAAAAATTGGCTGGCCATCGCGAGTGGGCTAACCGTTTCACCGGGAATCGCAAAAACAGAAAAAATTATTCGCACCCGGGAATAAGAACGGATCCTCCTGCGTATATAGGGGTATGAACAGCAAATCCGGCCCCTTTGACGTGATTGGACAATTGGCAGCGCTGAGGCGTTATGCCCTGTCGCTTGTGCGCAATTCCGATGAAGCCGAGGATCTCGTCAACGACGCGCTGGTCAGGGCCTATGAGCACCAGAGCAGCTTCCGGCGTGGCGGCAATATTCGTCAGTGGCTGTTTTCGATCTTGCATAATACCCACGTGGATAGCTTGCGACGGAGGCGATCTGCGGCAAGACGCGATGCGCTGGCAGCCGATCTTGTCGATCCGGTTGTCGGTGCAGAGCAGGAGCATGTGGTGCGGCTTGCCCAGGTGCGCCGTGCCTTTCTGGACTTGCCGGAAGAGCAGCGGCAAGTCCTGCATCTGGTGGCGATCGAAGAGCTTTCTTATCAGGAGGCTGCGGAGGTTCTGGATATTCCCATGGGCACGCTGATGTCACGGCTGTCGCGGGCTCGGGCACGGCTGCGCGATCTTGAAATGACCGATGCTGGGCGCCGGGCTCTGCCCGCGCCTGTTGAGAAACCGGCCCATCGAGGGCAGGGCAGTCAGAAGCAGACTGGCCTTCGAATTGTTGGAGGTTCTGATGACACACCATCCTGATCCGATATTGGATTTCGATCTACAGGCCTATATCGACGATCAACTGAACGTTCAGCGGCGGATTGAGGTCGAGGCCTATCTTTCCAGGCATCCCGATGCGGCGGCGCGGATGATGGCCGACCTACGTGTGCGGGACGAGTTGCGCTTGGGGCTGGCCCATGACCGAGTGGCGCTTGATTTTGGCGCGGCGCGGCCGGCGACCCGGGATGCGGCTCGTCGGCTGGAGCAGGCTTTGATGCGTGCAGGCCGTATGACAGTGCTACGCCGCGCAGCTGCCGTAGCAATTTTCATCGGGGTAGGTTGGGTCGCGCATTCCGTCATCAATCCATTCGCGGCGACGCAGGTCATAGCCTCCGTTCCGACGCCAGCCTTTGTGCGGGAAGCACTGCAAGCCCATGAAACGACCTTGCTGCGCGAAAGTCTTCATCCTCAGCAGATCGCCCAAGATCAAGTCGGTCAGGGCCAATCCGGGGCGCCGATGTTTGACCGCAAGGAAATTCGCTCTGCCACTGGCATCGTCATGCCGGATCTGCCCAGCAATTGGACGATTGCCGATAGCCAGATTTTCCCTTCGGCTTACGGACCGAGTGTTGAAATCGCCGTCAAGCCGAAGCGGGGCTCGGAGGTGACGTTGTTTGCCGCCCGCACCGGCTCCTTCGCTGTCCAGAATGTCACGCTCGCTCAGACGGATGGTGCAAAGGCTGCTTATTGGCAGATCGGCGAGGTCGCTTACGCGCTGGTGTCGAAGGACCGCTCGGGCGACGAATTGACAGATGTGGCGGGCCAGCTTGCCAGGACGCTTTACTGAAACCGGGTTGGCGCGGCGTTAAAAAGCGGCGGGCCTGCAATGACTTACGGCGTGACATCGATTGTCAGCCTGAACATCAAGAGGAGACCTCAATCATGGAACCTGTGAATAAACATTATCCCTTCGGCGCGCAGGCGCAGGCGGGGGCCTTGTTCGACCAGGGCCTACGTCAGCATATGCTACGCGTCTACAACTATATGGGCCTTGGCCTGGTTATCACCGGCCTTGTGGCGTTTATCGTCGGTTCGACGCCAGCGCTTTACGTGCCGATTTTCCAATCGCCGCTGAAATGGGTGGTGATGCTGGCGCCGCTCGCCTTCGTATTTTTCTTCTCCTTCCGCATCCAGACCATGTCGGCCAGTGCCGCGCAGATGGCGTTCTGGGCGTTTTGTGCGGTCATGGGCCTGTCGATGGCGTCGGTCTTCCTGGTCTTTACCGGCACCAGCATCGCCCGGACATTCTTCATCGCCGCAACCATGTTCGGCTCCATGAGCCTCTACGGCTATACCACGAAGCGTGACCTGTCGAAATTCGGCTCCTTCCTGATGATGGGCCTGATCGGCGTGGTCATCGCCTCCATCGTCAACATTTTCTTAGGCTCCAGCGCGCTGCAATTTGCGATCTCGGTGATCGGTATCCTGGTTTTCGTCGGCCTGACGGCTTGGGACACCCAGAATATCAAGGAGCAATATGCCGAAAATATCGATCAGGAATCGCGCCAGAAACTGGCGGTATTCGGCGCGCTGTCGCTTTACCTGAATTTCGTCAACATCTTCCAGCTTCTGCTGAATTTCACCGGTGAACGTGAATAGTCTTTGAGCGCGAATAGTCTTGGCTGAAATGCAATAGAGACAATAAAGCCGCCGGTCCTGAGGGATCGGCGGCTTTATGTTGATAGTGGCCCTTCGGCCTATGCGGTTGGGATTCAGTGCAGGGTATCCAGTTCAGCCAGCAATTTGTCCTTGGCTTTTTTGGGCAGGGTCGAGGCTGCAAAGGCGGCAGCGTTGGCGGGCGGAACGTCGCCGACCACCACAACAGCCACCATGCCCATGCCAACATGCGGTGCGCATTTGATGCCGTACGCACCGGGTTGCGTGAATGTCACCTTCACAGTTTCATTGATCTTGCCTTTGAAGACCTCCGCACCCTCGGGCACCAGGCCGGTAATGGCTTCGGCACTGTGGGACTTGTCGGTTGGAATGAAGGTTACGGTGTCGCCAGGAGCGATTTTCAGCGCGGCTGGTTCGAACACCATGGCTGTGCCATCGGCGCCCTTGTTCAGCATATGGATTTCGTAATCAGCGGCGTAGGCCGATGCCGTTGAGATCGCGCCGATGATGGTCAGGGCGGCGAGGCGCTTCAAGGCGATATGCATGGTGTTTCACTCTCTTTTGTGTCTCTTCGCTCACGCTTTTAAATCACCGGATGCGGCATCACTTTGATCTTGCGCAAATCGCGCATTTGTGACCCTCAAAAGGGGGGGCTTGGCTTGAGTTTATCCGGGAAAGGTGGAATGCGGTTTCCTTGAAAAGAGACGTGCTATCAAGAAGCCTGGGGGTGCAAGGTCCAGACTGGACCTCGCAGTTTCCCTGAGGTGATGGTGCAGCGCCTCGGCCGTAGGAGTGTGTGGTTTGCTGTCTCTCATTGATGTGTGTGTTACGGGATGGTTCCATGGATAACCTGGTCTTTGCGTTGATTTTCTTTGTGTTGACGCATTCCGTCCCGGCACTACCCAGCACCAAAGGTCGGCTTGTGTCCCGTCTGGGCCGGACGACCTATATGGTTCTTTATTCCATCCTTTCGCTGGCAGGCGTACTGTGGATTTTCTACGCCTTCATGGAAGCCGATGATGTGGCACTGTGGATGGACAGGGCTTGGCAGGCATGGTTGACGCTGGTACTCGTACCGATCGGTCTTTATCTGGTGGTGTGTGGATTGATCAGCCCCAATCCATATTCGGTGACCTTCAGGGCAGGGCGAAAGCCTGGAGCCATCGTTTCGATAACCCGTCATCCGGTTTTGTGGGGTTTTTTTCTCTGGGCTTTCGGTCATATTTTCCCAAATGGTGAAATGCGTGGCGTTATTCTATTCGGCGGATTTTCGCTTTTCTCGCTGGTGGGAATGGCGATACTGGACCGCCGAAGCCGGACAACTATTGACGCAGCCGGCCCGGAATTGGTTGCCGCAACATCGGTTTTGCCTTTCGCCGCCATTCTGTCTGGCCGTGCCAGATTGCGACTGGACCGCGAGATGGCGATCGCGCTTGTCCTGACCGCAGCCGGCACCTTCGCTTTGCTGTTTGCCTTCCACGAGGTGTTGTTCGGTGTCGATCCTCTGCTGCTGGCGCTCTACGGGGTTTAAACAAGATGATTGCCCTATTTTGATACACCTGTTTTGAAAACAACTATGGTGGGTCGTTCGGGGCCTGCGAAATTGAAAAAATATTACCATTACGGGAAAGATCGTTTGGTTCTCGGCGAATAAAGTCCTATCATTCCAAAAGGGGTAAGGTGTTGACTGCAACTGAAAGAGGTTCGCATGGCCAGCAAATATCTTCTCAACAGCTTGGGCGAGGCGCTTTATTATAGTGGTGATCCGACTCATTGGTATTCAGCAACGGGCAGTGGCCTGACGCTGAATGGATCAAGCGGAAACGACGCAATGTATGGGGATAGCTCGGTCAATGTCACCATGAATGGTGGCACGGGTGACGATGTCTATTATCTCTATTCCAGTATTAATAGGGCCAGTGAATCAGGTGGGGCGGGTGTTGACACAGTCAATACCTGGATGAGTTACACGCTTGGTGATGGCATTGAAAACCTGGTCGTGACAGGCGATAACCGCTATGCTTTCGGCAATAGCCTGAACAACATCATCACCGGCGGCACAGGTATCCAGACCATTGACGGCTATGGTGGCAACGATGTCCTGATTGGCGGCGGCGGTGCTGATACATTCGTGTTCAGCAGCGGCAATGGCAGCGATAGGATCACTGATTTCTCCAGCGATGATACCGTGCGCTTGCAGAATTATGATTTCTCGGACTTTACCGAGGTACAGAGCCATATGACCCAGACCGGAAGTGATGTTTCACTCGATCTCGGCAATGGCGAAAGCATCCTGTTCAGCGATACCGTAATTTCTGATTTTACCTCCGACCAGTTTCAGTTGACACTGGATCGTACCAATCTCACACAAACATTTTCAGATGATTTCAACAGCTTATCCCTGCATGACGGCACGAGCGGAACGTGGGATACGGGCTATAGCTGGTTTGCGTCCAATGGCGGTACTTTGGTCGATAACAGCGAGTTGCAATGGTATATCAATCCGTCCTATGAGGGGACGTCGTCGGTCAATCCTTTCTCCATCTCTGACGGTGTGTTGACCATCACCGCATCCGTTGCTTCGGAAGATATCCAGAGCCAGATCAATGGCTATGAGTATACCTCGGGCATGCTCAGCACCGAGTCCACGTTTAGCCAGACCTACGGTTATTTCGAAATCCGCGCCGATATGCCTGATGATCAGGGCGCATGGCCGGCATTCTGGCTGCTGCCGGCTGACGGGAGTTGGCCACCGGAACTGGATGTGGTTGAAATGCGTGGCCAGAACCAGGGTGAGGTTATTGTCACCGCGCACAGCAATGAAACTGGCGAACAAACATCCGATGCCACGACGGTTTACACGGATACCGAAGGCTATCATACCTACGGCGTGTTGTGGACGGAAACGACGTTGACCTGGTATATTGATGACGTTGCCGTGCATCAAACGGATACGCCGTCAGATATGCATGAGCCGATGTATATGGTGGTCAATCTGGCTGTTGGCGGGATGGCTGGGACGCCAAGCAGTTCTGATTTCAGCGATGGCTCAGAGTTGAAGGTCGACTATATCAAGGCCTATTCCCTTGAGGAGTATGCGGCGGCCACCACAACGACCACCGATCATCTTCTTTAATCAGGTCTGCATTCCCCAAACAAAAAGCCCCGGCTGGATTGGCCGGGGCTTTTTGTGTTTGTACGTTAGATCATCGGATCGATGCTCTAAATTTCTGTTTGCGCACTGAATTTATCCGAAAACCGGTTCTTAACTTTCGGTCCGGTGCTCTAGAAATTTATCACGCGGCGGTTGGAACCGGTTCGGCCACGACATCGATTTCTTCTGGCAATTCACCCGCCATGGCGGCGCGGAACTGTGTCTGATCGAGTTCGTTTTCCCAGCGGGCGACGACCACGGTTGCGACAGCATTGCCAATGAAATTGGTCAGTGCCCGGCATTCTGACATGAAACGGTCGATACCGAGGATCAGCGCCATGCCGGCGACCGGGACCGAAGGGACAACGGACAGCGTTGCAGCCAATGTGATAAAGCCGGCGCCAGTGATGCCTGCGGCACCCTTGGAGCTGAGCATGGCCACCAGCAGCAGAAGAATCTGGTCGCCAAGCGAAAGCTGGATATCCGTCGCCTGGGCGATGAAAAGGGCCGCCAGGGTCATGTAGATGTTGGTACCGTCAAGGTTGAAGGAATAGCCGGTTGGAATGACCAGGCCGACAACCGAGCGCTTGCAGCCTGCCCGTTCCATCTTGGCCATCAGGCCGGGAAGGGCGGCTTCTGAAGACGAGGTTCCCAGTACCAGCAGCAGTTCCTCTTTAATGTAGCGGATCAGGGCCAGGATGGAGAAACCGTTATAGCGGGCAACGCCGCCAAGCACGACGAGAACAAATAGCAGCGACGTCAGGTAGAATGTCCCGATCAGGAAAGCCAGGTTGGCGATCGAGCCAATGCCATATTTACCGATAGTGAAGGCCATTGCGCCGAAAGCGCCGATTGGTGCGGCCTTCATCAGGATGGCGACCAGCTTGAAGACCGGCGCGGTCAACGCCTGCAAGAAGTTGGTGACCGGCTTTCCAAGGTCGCCGACCATGGCGAGAGCCAAGCCGAACAGCACCGAGAAGAACAGGACCTGGAGAATGTCACCCTTGGCAAAAGCGCCGACAATCGTGTCGGGGATGATGTTCATCAGGAAGCCGGTGATCGTCGAATCATGGGCCTGCTGGGCATAGCTGGCAACAGCCTTGCCATCCAGCGTCGCGGGATTGATATGCATGCCTGCGCCAGGTTGCAGGATGTTGGACACCAGCATGCCGACAACGAGCGCCAGCGTGGAGAAGCACAAGAAGTAGATCATTGCCTTGCCGGCAACGCGTCCGACCTTCTTCAGGTCGGACATGCCGGCGATGCCGGTGGCCACGGTCAGGAAAATAACAGGCGCGATGACCATTTTGACGAGCTTGATGAAAGCATCACCGAGCGGTTTGAGGGCTTCGCCAGTTTGTGGGTAAAAATGACCAAGTAAGATACCGCCGATAATCGCAACGATAACCTGGAAATACAGATGACGGTAAAATGGGAGCTTGCCGCCCTGCGGGGCGGTGGTGGTAGAAATATGCATCGGATCCTCCGGTAGGTGCTCCCAACCGATGTCATCGGCCTCCCGGGAGCTTATGCAACGTGTCAACATCGACACCGATGTTCGGTTTCGTCAATGCAATCGCCGTGCCAGAGTGTAGCTTCGTGCCAAGCCTTTGAAAAGCCGCGTTTCAGCCATGATCCGCGGCGGATTTTCGCGCGAATTTCCGCTCGATGCCTTGTGCGTTGTGCGGAAAAATGCACAAAGTTGACGATGATTATCGCGCATGACAAGCCCAGATCCGTCCCTGCCAATGTGAGGCGCCCACGAAGGCCATGGCTTTTGCTGGCGTTCCTAGCCTGTGTTGTCACCCTCCTTGCGCTTTATTTGGTTGGGCTTTATGCCCGCACTGCCGCATTGGAGGATTTGTCCGAGCAAGCGCGCACCAGCGCCAATCTCAAGGTGGCCTTCTTGCGGGCGGTGTTGGAGCGACCGCGCTCGTTGCCACTGCTTTTGTCGGAGGATCAGCAGGTTGTCGATGCCTTGAGTCTGCGCACAGTCGCTGCAACGGAACGTTTGAACGACAAGCTCGAGCGTTTGGTTGCCGGTACAAGTGCGTCAGTCCTTTACGTCACGGACGCGACAGGACATGCCATTGCCTCCAGTAATTGGCGCGAGCCGGTGAGCTTTGTTGGTGTTGATTATTCTTTTCGAGACTATTTTCGTCGATCCATGGCGATCGGTGCCGCCGAACATTTCGCGCTCGGTAACATTAGCAAGCGTCCAGGCCTCTACATTTCAAGGCGTGTCGGTCCGGTTAACGCCCCCTTGGGGGTTGTGGTCGTGAAGGCAGAATTCGCGCAATTGGAAAGCGATTGGCGAGAGGAGGGCCGAGCGGCTTTTGTCACCGACGGGAATGGGGTAGTGCTAATTTCAAGTCTTCCGTCTTGGCGCTTCATGACATTGTCGACGTTGCAGCCAGAGGAATTGACCCAAATACGCAACAGTTTGCAGTTCGGCGATGCGCCTTTGCAGGCCTTGCCGATCAATCGCGCCCAGCAGGTGCCAGGGAGTGCTATACCGGATGAGCTTCTGGTGCGGACGATTTTTCCCGGCGCCATACCCGCTGACTATCTGGATCTATCGGTTGCCGTGCCGACCACCAACTGGCATCTCAATTATCTCGTCCCGACTGAACCGGCAATCGCAGCCTCGACGAGGGAATGGCGACTGTTGACCTTGGCCCTGCTGGCACCATTTTTTCTGGTCGTCTCGCTGGTTCTTTGGCGGCGGCAGGCAACGGTTATCCGTCTGGCGCGGGTGGAGGCCGACCAGCTGGAGCTGGAGCGGCGGGTGGATGAACGAACCCACGACCTTTCACAGGCCCGAGACCGGCTGGAATTGGAGATCGCCGGCCACAAGACCACCGAACAGCGGCTGCAAGGTGTCCAGCAGGAATTGGTCCAGGCCAACCGGCTGGCTATCCTGGGGCAGGTGGCGGCGGGCGTTGCCCATGAAATCAACCAGCCTGTCGCAACGATCAGGGCCTATGCTGAAAATGCCAGGGTGTTTCTGGAGCGTGCCCAGCCGGAGCAGGCAAACAGCAATCTTGGCGCCATTGCCTCGCTGACGGAGCGGATCGGCACGATCACCGATGAATTGAAGGCTTTTGCGCGCAAGGGGCGGACCGCGCCGGAACCAGTGCCGCTTGGAGCGGCGATCGAGGGCGCGGTCATGCTGCTGCGCAGCCGTTTTGCCGGGCGGCTGGAGGCGCTTTCCCTTCCCGATGTGGCTCCGGATCTGACGGTGAAAGGCAACAGGGTCCGCCTGGAGCAGGTTCTGATCAATCTTCTGCAGAATGCGCTCGAAGCATTGGAGCAGCGCAGCGATGGCCGGGTCGAGGTCTCGGTTCAAGAGACGGAGCAACATGTCGTGGTGACCATCGAGGATAATGGTCCAGGCATCCCAGAGGACATCAGGCGTCTGCTTTTTACCCCCTTCACCACGTCAAAGGAAAAAGGTCTTGGTCTCGGCCTGGTGATTTCCCGTGACATTATCAGTGATTACGGCGGTCGGATTGGTGTCGAAAGCACGCCATCCGGTACATGCTTTACCATCCATCTTTTGAAAGCGGATATATCATGACGTCATCGCAAGCGACGGCGACCAATAATGTGATCCTGATCGATAATGATCGAGATCTGCTGGCCGCCACGGGGCAGACCCTTGAGTTGGCGGGATTCTCCGTTCAGGCATTTTCAGCGCCGCTGGAGGCACTTCGTCGGATTTCCAGTGATTTTCGCGGTGTCATCGTTTCGGATATTCGAATGCCTGATATCGACGGCTTGGAATTGTTCAGCAGGGTCAAGGCAATGGACCCGGAATTGCCGGTCATTCTGGTCACCGGCCATGGCGATATCGCCATGGCGGTACAGGCGATCAAGGACGGCGCTTATGATTTCATCACGAAGCCCTTTGCCACCGACAGGCTCCAACAGAGTGTTCATCGCGCCGCGGAAATGCGACGACTCGTGCTGGAAAATCGCAAGCTGCGTCAGGTGGCAGACGCGGCCCAGGACGGATTGCCGCTGATTGGTCAGACACCTGCCATGGAAAGGCTGCGGCGCACTTTGCGCCAGATCGCCGATACCGACGTCGATGTGCTGGTGACAGGCGAAACCGGCAGCGGCAAGGAAGTGGTGGCGAGCCTGCTACACAGCTGGAGCCGACGCGCCAAGGGCAATTTTGTCGCCTTGAACTGCGGAACCCTTCCGGAAAGCATGATCGAAAGCGAGTTGTTTGGCCACGAGGCCGGCGCCTTTACCGGTGCGCAGAAAAAGCGGATCGGCCGGATCGAACATGCCAGCGGCGGCACATTGTTTCTCGATGAAATCGAGAGCATGCCCGCGGCGACCCAGGTGCAGATGCTGCGAGTGCTGGAAATGCGGGAAGTCTCGCCGCTCGGCATCAACGACGTGCGCCCGGTGGACCTGCGCGTGGTCGCCGCGGCCAAAGTCGATCTCAGTGATCCTGCCCAGCGCGGTGAATTCCGCGAGGACCTTTATTATCGCCTGAATGTCGTGACATTGACCATTCCACCCTTGCGCGAACGCCGTGATGACGTGCCGCTGTTGTTTGCCCATTTCATCGAGCGGGCCGCTAGCCGGTTCCGTCGCGAGCCACCACCGGTGTCAGCCGGTGTCGAGCGTTATTTGCGGGACCACGACTGGCCGGGAAATGTGCGCGAATTGACTCATTTTGCCGAACGCTTCGTTCTGGGGCTGGAAGATATGGATTCGGGCGGCAGTATTGTCGTTTTAGTCGACCTGCCTGATTTATCCTTGCCGGAGCGGCTGGATCGCTATGAGGCGGATATCATGCGTGAGACCCTTAGCCACTATGAGGGTGATGTACGCAAGACCATCGAGGCTCTGAAAATTCCTCGCAAGACCTTTTACGACAAACTTCAGCGTCATGGCATTGTCCGCAAGGCATTTGCGGGTGGGGAAGAAGGCTGAGCAATCAACAATGTGATGAGGAACAGTCAGGTGCCGGTATGGTTGCCGGTGCAAGGAAAGCCAGTGTGACCGTCACAATATGTTCGCCCCAGGCGTCGATAGCGGTCGGTTGCCAGACGTCCGGGTTAAGATTGAGCGCCAGCGTGTAGCGATTGTTGATGTAGAAGAAGCTTAAGCCAGCAATCGTCATGTAGACCGTCACCGGATTGACATCGGCGCGAAACACACCTTGCTCAATCCCTCGCTGCAGAAGCTTTTCGATTTCCGCGAGCAATGGACCATGGGTCGAGGGAATGGTCTTTGATCGGCTCGAATATTCAGCCCTCAGAATGTTTTCGGTGGCCAGTAGACTGACGAATTCCGGGTGAGTCAGAAAATAGGTCCAGGTGTGTAAAGCCAGTTCGCGTATGCCATCAAGCGGTTGACGTCGCGACAGGTGAAGGCTTTTTCCAGCAGCGGTGACATTGGAGAAAATCACCTCGAGAACCGCGACGTAAAGGCCCTCCTTGTCTCCAAAGAAATGGTAGAGCATTCGTTTGTTGGTTTTCGAACGCAATGCGATGGCGTCGACTCGGGCGCCTGCAAAACCCTTTGCGGCAAACTCTTGAATGGCGGCATCCAGAATGATTGCTCGGGTCGCATCGGGATGGCGGATCATACGCCCCTGACGGCATTGCGCGGGTGCTGGGCTTTCCGCTTCAGGATCAGGCCCTTCCTCGAAAGTCTGTTCCAGCCGCTGGCCTGTCATGGGAATCTCACTTTATGGTATTTCGAAATTCAAAATTAGATTTACATGAAATACATCGCGTCGGTTAATTACGTGCATGCAGAATCTGTAAATTGTGATTGGAGGCTGTGAATTCGGAGTGAATGATCGGCTGAGATGCGGATGCGCCGATGTGGACAGCGTCTTTTAGGCTTTTCGATGTTTTGAAAACAAAATTTCTCCATTTGTCTGCAAAAGTAGAATAGTAATTTTATAGACTATATTGACGGAAACGCTTGCCACTGTCACCATTGCACAGCGTTGGAGTGAAAATAAACGGGACATATATCCTGCGATTTTCAAAAGGGGTGACGATGCCGATAGCTGTAAATATGTTTTCTTACGACCTGTTTGGGTTGACACGGGTTCCCCACGATCTGGTTGAAGACAGCAAATCTCGCGGTGAGGGCCATACACAGAAGCCTGTTGTGGCAAAGTCAGTAATGAGCCCGAAGGTCGAGGAATCATCGTTGTTTTCGAGGTTCTGGAACGGCAACCCAGCTAACAATCAGCCCGGCAAGGATCGAGATGCCGAGCAGGAGCAAAAGATTCGGGAGGATCGCAAGAATTGCCACGCAATTCTCCTCGGTGGTTTCTTCCCGATTTTGTGAAAAGCACGTTTGTGAAGGAGGCTGTGATGAGTATTGTTGAACGTCTGATGCTTGATGCCGTCTCGCCTATATTGGCCAGTGCCGGAGCCACTCAATCTGCCACCCAGTCTGTAGCGGACCATTCGATTGGCCTGCGTGAAAAGGTCGGCCGTGCGATTCCCTTTATTGTTTGCGCGGCCGCCTTCCTGTTTGTCGGGGCTATGATCGTCGGGATTTGAAAAGAAAAGCGGAACTGGACGGCAGGCCTTTAATTTGGCCTTGCAAGCCCGAGCAAGGCTGCACCGATCAGGCCCGGCTCCAGTCGGCATTGCGCTGGAACCACAATAGGATGATTGAACCGTCGCAAGATCTTGGTTCTGACGGCTAAATCGATGGTGTCAACCAGGTTTGTGGCGTTGGATAGGCCGCCGCCGACCGGAAGTATGCTCGCCCCCGTCGTATTGACGACCAGAGCCAACGGACTGGAAAGTAATTCCACAAATGCCGCGATGGTTTGGCTTGCCTTTGGTTCGCCGGTTTCCCAATCCTTGACGATATCCTCACTCGTTCGGTTTTCGCCGGTCAGGTGCGTATGGAGCTTTTCCATGCCGCGCGCGCTACAGATTGTGTCGATACAACCTTTCTGACCGCAGCCGCACGGAAGCCGCGGGATGGCGACAGGCGGTTCGCCTACCTCGGTTGCGGCAATGGGTCCATGGCCCCATTCTCCGGCAAAGCCGCCGTCGCTGTTGATCAGTTTGCCATCGACTACCAGTCCGCCGCCGACGCCGGTGCCGAGAATGACGCCGAACACCACGCGGTGGCCGCGTCCCGCGCCCAGCCCGGCCTCAGCGATTGCGAAACAATCGGCATCATTGGCAATCAGCACAGGCAGGCCCAAGGCCTCTTCCAGATCGTGTTGCAGCAAACGGCCATGGATGCAGGGTATATTGGCGACGACAGCGCGGCTGGTATCCACATCTATAATGCCACAGATGGAAATTGCCACGCAGCTTGGTGTCTCTCCCGCCTCGGCAATGATTGACCTGATGACGCCGACAAATGCATCGAAATCCTGTCCCGGCGTTGGCTGGCGTGGAAAGGGACGAATATCCTCAGGCGAATAGGCAATTGCGCCCTTGATGGCGGTTCCGCCAATATCGAAACAGACGATCATGCGCGCCGGGCCTCGGAATGTGTTGCTGTGCTATGAACGCATGTGCCAGCGATCCAGGTGGAAACCAGATCGAGTTGCGGAGTGAGCAACAGGAAGTCGGCGTCCTTGCCAGGCGCAAGCTGACCTTTCGTCTCGCATCCAATCGCCTCAGCTGGATAAAGCGACGCCATGTTCAACGCTTCCTCAAGCGATGCTTGGAGCTTTTCATGGACAAACCGAATGCAGGACAGCATATCGATATCAGCACCAGCAAGGGTTCCGTCGGCTAAAGTCAACCGTCCGCCCTGGCGGAAGACCGGGCGACCATTCAGCATGAAGCCGGTTTCATCGGTGCCGATGCTCGACATGGCGTCGGTGACCAGGAAAATCCGGCCAGACCCGCGTTTGGCGCGAAGGGCAATGCCCATCGAGACCGGATCGACATGGAAACCGTCAGCGATAATCCCGCAGGACAGCGTTTCCGAAGCAAGGGCTGCTCCGACAAGGCCCGGTTCGCGATTGCCCATCTGGCTCATGGCATTGAACAAATGAGTGACGAGCGTCGCGCCCGCCGAGACATAGGCGCCAATCTGCGCGCAACTCGCATCCGTGTGGCCCAGGCTGATGTGATAACCCGCTGCTCGCAGGGTTTTCACCTGCTGCGGGGTAACGCTTTCTGGCGCAATGGTGATCAATGCAGTGCCAAATGTGCCAGCGGAGGCAATAAGCTTTGCCAGATCATCGTCGTTCATGGGGCGGATCAGGGCGGGATCATGGGTGCCCTTGCGCGCCAGCGACAGATGTGGACCTTCCAGGTGAAGCCCCAGATAGCCTGGGATCTGTTCCGTCTGAGCTAGGCTGCCAAGGCTCAGAACCTGATCGCGCAGGGCAGGATGGTCAGTAATCAATGTCGGTAATAGCGCTGTGGTGCCGAACCGTGCATGGGCGGCGCAAATCGTCCGGATACCATCAAGATCCGGCTGGTTGTTCAGCAACACACCGCCGCCGCCATTGACTTGCAGATCGATAAAGCCAGGCACGACCAGAGCCGACCCTGCCTCGATCCTGGCAAGGCTAGCAGGCACGGCATTGTTGGAGACGATATCAGCGATTCGCCCCTGATCGACAATCAGGGCCTGATCGTCATGGAAACGCATGCCGTCAAAGATCCGGCCGCCTGTCACAGCGAATGAGGAGGGAGCCGCAAGAGACGAGTTCATCGGGTTTCCGTTACTTTCTTCAGAGCGGCTGGCTTGTCCGGATCAAGGCCACGGGCGCGCGATAGTGATTCCACCATGCCATAATAGGGTACAATCAATGCCAGCGCATCGGTCAGCGGATGGCCGGTTTCGATGAAGGGCAAATGGTTGGCCTCCTTTGCCAAAGACGATGTCAGGAAAACAGACGCATTCTTGGCGGCAAGTCCATTGGCCGTGGCGGCGATAGAAGCCTCCGCCTTGTCGCGGGCAGCAAAGGCGATGATCGGGAAATTCGCAGACACCAGAGAGACCGGACCATGCAACACTTCAGCCGAAGAATAGGCCTCCGCATGCAGCTCAGATGTTTCCTTGCATTTAAGCGCCGCTTCGCAGGCAATCGCCAGCGTCGGGCCGCGCCCGAGCATGTAGAGCGAATCGGCGTCTTTCAACACCTCGACCAATCCACTCCAATCCAGGGCGAGCGCTTTTTCAAGATGCGTGGGCAGGGCTTCGACCGCGGCTGCCAGGCGAGCGTTGTCGCTCCAGGCACTGATCAAGGACAGGCCAGCAACAATGGAATTGACAAAGGATTTTGTCGCCGCAACCGCAATTTCCGGTCCAGCTTGAATGTCGATGGCGATATCAGAGGCTGCGGCCAGCGGCGAAGAAATGGTATTGAGCAGCGAAATTGTCGTTGCCCCACCGGCTACGGCGGATTTGGCGAGCGCCACGAGGTCCGGGCTGGCCCCGGATTGCGAGATTGCAAGTGCCGCAGCTCGATCCAGTTTCAGCGGCGCCTGATAAATCGAGGCGAGAGACGGGCCGAGCGAGGCAACGACGATCCCGAGCTCCAGTTCGACAGCATATTTCAGGAAATGGGCGGCGTGGTCTGAAGAACCACGCGCAATAGTGACCAGCACCGCAGGATCGCGCTTGCGGAGTGCTGCACCCGCTTGTTCCAAACTCTCCCGGCTATCGCTTAGCAGTCTACTGACCGCTTGCGGAATCTCGTTTATTTCCTGGCGCATAGTCGTCGTCATCGTATTTTCCTTATCCTGCGGCTTCCGATCAGGAGCCGATGGTCAATTCAGCAACCAGGTCATAGGCGTCGCTGCGGTATAGCGCGCGCGACACTTCCATCACCCGGCCTGTATCCAGATAGGCGATCCGCTGCACGGAAAGCGCGGCAGAGCCCGGCGGCATGCCGATCAGTTTGGCATCTTCATCCGTTAATATGACCGCAGAAATGCGCTGATTGGCGCGCACGGGTCTAATCCCGACACTGCCAAGTGCCGCATAGAGAGAGTTCTCGACGCGAGAGGGATCCGGCAGCAGATCATCTGGAAGATTGGTACGTTCCAACGCAATCGGCATGTCGCTGGCGGTGCGCAGCCGCACCAGCCGTGCCACTCGGGCTGTGCCGGAAAGCCCAAGCGCCATGGTTTCTTCCGGGGTTGGCAAAAACAAGCCGCGCTCCAGCCAACGTGAACCGCTGACCATGCCGCGCCGGGCCATATCCTCGGTAAAGGATGTCAGCCGTGTTAGCGGTTGCTGCATGCGCTTGACGGGCTTGACGACAAAGGTTCCAGCACCTCGGCGCCGAACCAGAAGACCTTCAGCAACAAGGTCGTCTATTGCTTTGCGTACCGTGACGCGGCTGATACCTGCGGACTCGGCAATGTCGCGCTCCGCAGGAAGGGCGTCGCCATGCTTAAGCTGTCCAGCTTCGACGGCATCTTCGATCAGCGTCTTTAACTTGATATAAAGCGGGCCGCCCCGGCTGGATTGCAGGCTCGCAAAAGCAAGCACATCCGTCTGCATGTCACG
Source organism: Gillisella vitis (assembly GCF_021559775.1). Classification (GTDB taxonomy): domain Bacteria; phylum Pseudomonadota; class Alphaproteobacteria; order Rhizobiales; family Rhizobiaceae; genus Allorhizobium; species Allorhizobium ampelinum. The sequence goes on from NZ_CP056048.1 coordinate 1,075,035, forward strand.
TTCCCCGTATCCTAGCCGAATGCTGATGGTTATTTTTTGATTACAGTACCAAGGCAATACCAATTTGGCAATAATGTTTCATTGGTCTTCTCAAAGTTGAGGGTAATAGTGTAAATTGTGTTGAAAAAACAGATATTTCCCTCAAAAAATAGGGTAAATTATCATTCAGTCTGGACGATTGGCATTTTTTTGGTATTATTCATTAACAAGAATAAATAAATGGAACAATCGTGCATAGCTCGTCGAACGCAATGTTCCAGGGTGCGCGCGGAATTGATGATGTCGCTGTGAATGATTTGGGGTGGTCTCGCTGATTGTGAAAATAAATTTCACGACCCTGCGGAGAATTGCTTTCTCTATTGACGAAACCGCCAAAAATTCGCAGTCTCAAGAAAATAAATTACGTGAACGGGGAAAATTCCAGCATGAAAGTCGCCATTATCGGGCTTGGTTTCCGGCTTGGTTATCTCGGTCGAGTGCTCAGTGAGATCGATCCGTCTTTCGAGATTGTCGGCTATGTCGATCCCAGTCCGGCAGGCCTGCCTGGATTGGTTGAGGCAGGTGTATCGCCAGGCAAAGCATATGAAACACCGGAACAGCTGATTGCCGGGGGCGGCTTCGATCTGCTGATGATCGGTTCGCCCAATCACCTGCATATCCAGCATATCCGACTAGGACTTGAAGCCGGATTGACGGTCTTTACCGAGAAGCCGATCGTGATTTCCATCGAGGAAAGCCTCGAACTCGCTTCGCTTCTCCATATGTATGGTCATGACCGCTTGTTGGTGGGTCTTGTTCTTCGCTATTCGCCGCTCTACCGCGATTTGCGTCAGGCGCAGGCGGATGGCCTGCTTGGCAATGTCGTCTCCATCGAGGCGTCGGAGCATATCGAGCCGTATCATGGCGCCTTCTTCATGCGCGATTGGCGCCGCTACGGGCGCTATACCGGCGGTTTCATGCTGGAAAAATGCTGTCACGACCTTGATCTTTACAATGGTGTTGTCGGCGCACGCCCGCGTTTCGTCGCCAGTTTTGGTGGTCGCAAGAGTTTCATTCCGGAAAATGCGCCGGAGCAGGATGGCGTCAACGACATGGAAGTCTATCACCGCAAACCAAGCGGTTGGCTCGGCTCCGACAAGGTCTTTGATAGCGATGCCGACATTATCGATTACCAGACCGCGATCATCGAATATGAGAATGGCGTGGCGATGACATTTCACACCAATCTCAATGTGCCCGATCAGTTTCGCCGTTTCTGTGTGATCGGCTCGAAGGGTATGGCTGAGGGCGACTTCGTGCGCGGCTTCCTCGATGTCCACAATGCCCGTAACAACGACAAGGTCATTGCCAAGACCTATAGCGCACCTTCCGAGAAGTCGCAGCATTACGGCGCCGACGAACAAATGGCAGCCGATGTGCTGGCCTTTATTGAAACCGGTGCGAAACAACCGGTTTCGGCTCTCGACGCTATCGAGGCGGGAATTCTGGCCCTGGCGCTGGATCAGGCGCGAGCCGAGCGTAAAGTGGTGGATCTCGCGCCTGTCTGGGCGCGTTACGATGCCTGCCTGCATGGCGAGGCGTCCGCCGCCCCTGCAAAGTCGGCATAGGGGATGGTCATGGAGGCGAAACGCAGAGCCGTTTTCTTCGCCTGGTGCCTGCTGTTGCCGGCAACCATCTATATCGCCATCATCGTTGCCTATCCGCTGGTCGATACCTTCATCCTGTCCTTTACCGATGCGTCGTTGAAACGGGTGACGAACTGGGTCGGCTGGGATAATTACAACAAGATCTTCAACGCCACCTTCGCGGATGTCATTATCCGCACCTTTGTGTGGACGTTCTTCTCCGTGCTGTTCAAGATGATTATCGGCACGTTCGGCGCGACGCTTCTGAACACCGCTGTGCCGGGGCGAACCTTGTTTCGCATCCTGACCATGCCGCCCTGGATCGTGCCGATGGCGATTGGCATTTTCATGTGGGGCTGGATGTATAACGGCCAGTTCGGGATGATTTCCGGCATGTTGCAGCGGGTGGGCCTGGTCGATGGCCCGGTTGCCTTCCTCGCATATGGATCGACGGCGTTCTGGGCGACGATTTTCACCGATGTATGGATCGGCGTGCCAATGGTGACGCTTTATCTGCTGGCGGCAATGCAGGCGATCCCGCAGGATCTGCACGAGGCGGCTTGGACGGACGGGGCCGGGCGGTTTTACCGGTTCCGCCGCATCACCCTGCCGCTGCTGATGCCAGCGATGATTACCATGTCGATGATTTCGCTGATCTCGACCTTCAATTCCTTCGATATCATCTGGATATTGACGCGCGGTGGCCCAAGCGGCGGCACGACGACGATGATTATCGATACCTACAAGACGGCAATTGGGTCGTACAAATACGGTGAAGGGGCGGCGCGCGCTGTGCTGATCTGCATCTTCCTGTCGATCTTCAGCTATTTCTACTTCCGCGTCACCAGCCGCCTTTCGCAGGAGCATTCCCGATGAGCACCAACAGGCAGGCGATGATCAATCGCTACAAATGGTACGAAATCATCGGCATCTATTGCGGTGTCGCGGTGTTTCTCACCTTCGTGCTGGCACCTTTCGTGGAAGGGTTCCTGGTGTCACTGAAGCCGCTCAGCCAGCTGTTTTCGTCACCTTATCGGTTTTGGCCGGAAAATGGTTCATTCGAAGCCTACCGCACCATGTGGGACCATGTTCCGGGCTTTGGCCGCTATATCTTCAATTCCTTCTTTATCTCGATCACGGCAACGGTGGTGGTTCTGCTGCTCGTCGTCCCGGCAGCCTATGCCTTTGCCCGCTTCGAATTCCGCGGCAGGGGCGTATTGCTGGGGACGTTCCTTGCCGTCAACATGTTTTCAGGCGCGGTTCTGCTCATTCCGATCTTTCGGCTGATGCGGATTTCGGGAATGCTGAACACCTATTTCGCGCTGATCGTGCCGCTGATCGCCTTCCTGATCCCGACCGCCATCTGGTTGCTGAGAACCTATATGATGCGGATTCCACGGGAGCTTGAGGAAGCAGCTTATGTGGATGGGGCGAGCTATTTCTATACGTTCCGGCGCGTTGTTCTGCCGCTTGCCATGCCAGGGATTGCCGTCGTCGGCATCACCACTTTCATTACCGCCTATGCGCAGCATTTCATCTTCGCGCTGACCTTCAACTCGAAGACGGAATACATGCCACTGCCGATTGGCCTGTTTGCCTATTTCGGCCGTCAGGAAGTGATCTGGAACGAGCTGATGGCCGCAAGCTTCGTCGGTATTGCGCCGGCGATGATCATGATCTTCTTCCTGCAACGCTATCTGGTCAGTGGCCTGACGGCGGGTGCAGTCAAGTAGGCAGCCGGTTTCGAAACAACCAAGACACGTTTAATGTCAACAAAGGGGAACCATCGATGAAAAACACTTTGACCATCATGGCGGGTGCGCTGGCGCTGCTGGCAAGCTCGGCTCTGTCGAGTTTTGCGGCGGATAAGGAAATCAGCTGGATCTATTGTGGCGACAAGATCGACCCGATCCATGAGAAATATATCAAGGTCTGGGAAGGCAAAAATCCGGGCTGGAAGATTGCGCCGGAAGTGGTCGGCTGGGAACAGTGCCAGGACAAGGCAACCACCTTGGCTGCCGCCGGGACACCTGTCGCAATGGCCTATGTCGGTTCGCGCACGTTGAAGGAGTTCGCCGAGAACGACCTGATCGTCAAGGTGCCGATGACGGATGCCGAAAAGAAGAGTTATTATCCGAATATCGTCGATACCGTAACGTTTGACGATACCCAGTGGGGCGTGCCGATTGCCTTCTCCACCAAGGCGCTGTTCTGGAACAAGGACCTGTTCAAGAAAGCCGGTCTTGACCCGGAAACCCCACCGAAGACTTGGGCTGAGGAAATTGCCTTTGCCAAGCAGATCAAGGAAAAGACCGGAATTGCCGGTTACGGCATGCCTGCCAAGACCTTCGACAACACCATGCACCAGTTCATGCATTGGGTGTATACCAATAACGGTCAGGTGATGGACAAGGACGGCAAGATCGTCATGGACAGCCCGGAAGTGCTGGCAGCGCTTCAGGCCTATAAGGACATTGCTCCCTATTCGGTTGAAGGGGCAACTGCCTACGAGCAGAATGAAATCCGGGCCATCTTTCTCGACGGCAAGGCCGGGATGATCCAGAATAGCACGGGTGCGGCCTATCGCCTGCAGAAGACCGACATCCACTGGGGCGTGACGACTTTGCCGCTCGGTCCTTCGGCTAAGGGCCCCGGCACGCTGTTGATCACCGATAGCCTGGCGATCTTCAAGGGCTCCGGTGTCGAGGACAAGGCAACGGAATTTGCCAAATACATTACCTCACCAGAACCGCAGGAAGAATACGAACTGACGACCGATTCCGGCCTGACGCCGCTTCGTCCTTCCGCTAAGGTTGAGCAGTTGATCAAGGATAAGCCTTACTGGAAGCCGTTCATCGATGGTATCGCCTTCGGTGGTCCTGAGCCTTTGTTCAAGGATTACAAGGGTTTCCAGAATGTGATGATCGAAATGGTCCAGTCTGTCGTCACTGGTAAGGCCGAGCCTGCTGAGGCCTTGAAGAAGGCGTCGGCTGCTATCGACCAGTACAAGTAAACATCGGGGCTCCGGCTGCGGATCATCGTGGTTCGCAGCCGGTTTTTGTTTGGAATTTCGCCGGTCGCCTCTTGGTCGCCGGTTGGTATGGAGACGCAGCGCGGTGGGCCAGCTTTATCTCAACAAAGTCGTCAAATCCTTTGGCCATTTCGATGTCATCAAGGGCGTCTCGCTCGACATCAAGGACGGCGAATTCATGGTCTTCGTCGGCCCATCCGGCTGTGGCAAGTCCACGCTGCTTCGGATGATTGCCGGACTGGACGATACGACCAGCGGCGATATCGTCATCGATGGAGCTCGGGTCAATGCGCTGCCGCCGGTTGAGCGCGGCATTGCCATGGTGTTCCAGTCCTATGCGCTCTATCCGCATATGACGGTGTTTGAAAATATCGCTTTTCCGTTGCGGGTCGAGAAAATGCCCGAAGCGCAGATCCGTGAAAAGATCGACGCAGTGGCCAAGGTTTTGCAACTCGATCAGCGCTTGCAGCAGAAACCGGGCCAGCTTTCCGGCGGTCAGCGGCAGCGTGTGGCGATTGGTCGGGCCATCGTCCGCGAGCCGAAGATTTTCCTGTTCGATGAACCGCTTTCCAACCTCGACGCCGCCTTACGTGCCGATATGCGCATCGAGTTGACCCGGCTGCACCGGCAGTTGAAGGCAACTATGATCTACGTCACCCACGACCAGATCGAAGCGATGACCATGGCTGACCGAATCGTCGTGTTGCATGGTGGTCATATTGCCCAGGTAGGGGCACCTCTGGAGCTTTACCACAAACCGCAAAACCTGTTTGTTGCCGGTTTTATCGGCAATCCGAAGATGAATTTCGTGCCGGTCTCCTGTAAAGGCGTCGGACCCAATGGTGTTACCGTCGCCTATGAAGGCCGAATGGTGACCATCCCGGTGACCGGACGTCCCGATATGCTGGGTCAGGAGCTGACGCTTGGCATTCGCCCAGAACATCTGGCGCTCGGCAAAGGTGATTTTTCCATCACTGTGACACCCAGTGTCGTTGAGCGGCTCGGTGCCAGCACAATCGCCTATGCGTCGCTGGCGAATGGTGAACCTTATTGTGCAGTCTTCCCCGGATCTGCACCCGTTCAGCCAGACCAGCCCATGACAACGACGATCAAGGCTAGCGATTGCCATCTGTTCGACGCTGATGGTGAGGCGCTGGAACGCCATATCAACTGGCAGGCGGAAACTCTGCCGGATGCGTTGAAGGCGGTTCAGGATTAAGAATAGGCGGAAACGCGGCTACCAAACCAAGCCGCGTGCCGCCACTTGCTCCACCCGCGTCACCACACCATTCCGGTGAAATGTCATGATGTCGAACAGGTTTGACACGACGCAGGTATGATTGGGAATAATCCGCACTTTTTCGCCGATCTCGGGCCGCTTACCGGTCATCTTCGAGAGATCGACGGTACCGTGTTCTTCGGACAGGTTGGTAATGACAGCATCCGGATAGTCAACGATTAGGCCATAGTCGCTAAAGCCGAGCAGGTCAGATGTCAGCGCTTTGGAGCCCGCATCCAGAATGGCGCGATCCGGTGTCGGGCGCGACACGACCGTGGCGAGGATATGCATTGCACAATCGTCAAGCGTGCCATGTCCAGCCTTCGCCATGCTACGGTCGCTATAGATATAGGTTCCAGCGCGATGCTCGGTGGCTGATGGCACAAGATGGGCGGAAAATAGGCTTGGCGTTCCGCCGTTCGAGACAATCGGACAGGCAATGCCCAGAGTGGTCAGGCTGGCAAGGATTTGCGCAAAAAAGCTTTCGACGACCTGTTCTGTGTGGGCCTTGGGATAGGTCATCACCCCACCGAATCGTAGGCCTTTGCTGACTGAAATCACTTGCGCCAATTTAACAGCTTCAGCGGGTGTCTGCACACCGCAGCGTCCCGCACCGGTGTCGCATTCCACCAATACGGTCAGAGGTTTGCGGTCTGCAAAATAGCTTGCAAGGCCTTCGACGGTAACGATGCTGTCGGCCACCACCTTCAGGCCGGATATCCGCTCATTCAGGGCAGCGAGCCTCACGAGCTTTTCAGGGCCGAGAATATTGAAAGTAATCAATATGTCCTCGAACCCGGCATCGGCAAACACCTCAGCCTCGGTAATTTTCTGGCAATTGATGCCGGTCGCACCCGCCTCTTGCTGCTGGCGGGCAAGGGCTGGAATCTTGTGGGTCTTGATATGCGGGCGAAAGGCAAGGCCGTGGGCATCCATATAGGACTGGACCCGGGCAATATTGGCTGCAAGCCGATCCTCGTCAATCAGCGGCAGCGGGGTCGAAAGCGAGAGAACCGTATCGCCGGGTCTTGGACCTGGTCTGTCAATTGGGCGGTCCATATCAGGCAGTCTCCGTGTCCTGGGCGAGGTTAAATGGATTGGCACAGATCGGCCAGATGTCGCGGCGAACCCGCCGATAAGGGTTGGTAGCCGGATTATTGGGATAAGGCGATCCCGCTGAACAGTAAAGGATGTCAGAGGCGATCTTCGAAAAAGCCGCATAGAAATGATTGGTGGATTTGATCGCAAGGATATGTTTGGACGTTGGATCGATGCCGAGCGCTGTGAACAGCGAAGGGTCGTAGCTTTGCACCCGAACGGAACTGAGCACGATATCGATGCCGTCTAGGTGGATATGAGCGGCGTCGCCAAACGGGGCGACACTTTCACCGAACTGCATTTCGGCATTGGGTACGAGTTTTACCACCTTTACCAAGCCATCGACAGGATTGCCTGTGCCTGGCGCGGATTTGGCCCCAAAACGCAACGGAATTTCCGCACCTTCGCCAGCGGCCATGCAGATCTGCACGGCAATCGGGTCCCAGATCATCCCAACGGCGGTATTCGTCGCACCCTGCGCCAGAAGTTCCTCAAGCAGCACGGTCGCATCTCCTGCTGTGCCGCCGCCGGGATTGTCCCACATGTCGGCAATCACCACCGGCCCGGCTGGATTTGCGAGCGCCTCGGCCACGGCCTGTTTTTCATCAATCTGCGGCATCATGAACGTGCCGCGTTTTTCGAACAGTTCAAGGCCAAGGCTGCGGGCCAGCATCTGGCCTTTTTCCACCTTGCCATTGGTGATGGCGATGGTTTTCGTGCCCATCTCCGGCACGTCTCCGGCCATGAAACCGTGAATAACCGATAGCGACAGGACGTCGGGATCTTCCCGTTCGATCTGCAACATTTTGTCCACAAAACCGCGCATCGGCTGGCGCGAGGTGGGGAAGACATCGATCATCCGGCAGTCGAAGACCGACATGACGGGGGTGATGCCACCTTCCAGCGTATCGACGACGATCCGCCAGAGGTCACGGGCGCGGTCAACGAAATCCGTATGCGGAAACTCCTTGAAGACGACAAAGACATCCGCCGCCTCAACCCGCTTGGCTGTGAGGTGGCTATGCGGGTCCAGTTCTGCGGCAAGCAGCACATCCGGCCCGATAATGGCGCGGATGCGGCTTAGGAAATCGCCTTCCGGGTCTAGGTAGCCATCCGCCACCATGGCGCCATGCAGGCCGAGCAAAACGGCATTGACGGGAAGCGCTGCCGTCAACTGGTCTAGAATTTCGTCACGCAGGCTCTCATAGGTCTGTCGATTGACGAGCCCGGCTGGATCGGCCCAGGTCGCGGTGCCTTCAATCAGCACCCAGTCTTTTTCGCCGCACACCTCACGGCCAACGGTGATTGGCGCGGTGCAGAGCGTGGGGGTTGCCGGGTGCTGCCCAGGCGGGGCGTAAAGGGAAGCCTCGAAAGCGCGCCGGTCGATGCAGATCGGCGAGAACGTGTTGGTTTCCGTTGCAAAGGCGGCTGTAAAAATGCGCACGGAGTGGCCTCCAATCACGGTTGACGGTCAGATGGTTGGCGATCAGGCGACGCTAATGGGGGTTGAGCCCATCGGGTTGGGCAAATAGCCGGTAAAGCCTGAAATTTTCCAGCGGCCTTCGTGCAGATGGCAATAATAAAGCGTTTGCCATTGCATGGTGTCGAAACCGCCATCGGCTTTTTTGATGCCGCCATCGAATTTTTTGCGCACCAAAGCGGTCTCGCCTTCGATTTCGATCTCTTCCAGCGTTGTGGTAAAGAAAATTGCAGTACGCGGGTCTTCACCATGGCTCTGACCGGCAAAATCCTTGGCCTGGCGCAGCCATTCGTCGCGATAGGCCGCGAGATTGGGGAAAGTCAGACGCCAATGATCAGGATTGGGATCGCGATTGCCGTTGATGCCGATGAAGCCGTCCTCGACGAAATCACCTTCCACCATCGACCAGTCTGCTGCCAGAAAAGCATCGATGTCGCGGGGCACCAGCATCTCCCAGATCGCATGGCGCGCAGCATCGGTTGCCGGGAAGGGGTTTTTGAAGGGATCGCGCATCTCAGCCACCTTTGTCTAAAATATTTTCATGTTCTATGAAAATCCCTAGTCAAATTCGGTTTTCTATGATGAATTGTCAATTGATCACGAAAATAATTTGCATGAGGTCGAGATGACGATCAAGCGGTATGGTGCGGAAAAAGCAGGTGCCGGTGGGCAGAAACTGCCGTTTGCCAGAGCGGTTGAAGCCGATGGCTGGCTGCATGTCTCCGGCCAGGTGGCGATGGAAGACGGCGAAATCATCCAGGGCGGGATTGTCGAGCAGAGCCATAAGGCGATTGGCAACCTGATCGCCATTTTGCATGAGGCCGGCTACAGCGTAGAGCATGTCGTGCGTTGCGGCGTCTGGATTGATGATCCGCGCGATTTCTGGAGCTTCAACAAGATCTATCAGGGCTATTTTGGCGAACATCCGCCAGCCCGCGCCTGTGTCCAGGCCTCAATGATGGTCGATTGCAAGGTCGAGATCGACTGCATAGCCTATAAGGCGACCAAATAAGGTTGGTTTGTGAGGGCTTATGGATATCTTCGCCACCATACAGGAAGATCGCGCGCAATTTTCGCCTTCCGAACAGCGGATTGCCGACATTCTCCTGAGTGAGCTGGAATTTGCCGTCGGTGCGTCGATCATCGAGTTGGCGGAGAGGGCGCAAGTGTCGCCGCCGACCGTGACCCGTTTTTGCCGCAGGCTTGGATGCCAGAGCTTTTCGGATTTCAAGGTCAATCTGGCGAAGACTGCTTATGTCGGCGTGCGTTACCTGAACCCGGAAGCGAAAAGCACCGAGCCACAGGATGTTGCCGAGGACGTCATCACCAAGGCGCAGAACGCCCTGTTCATGATGCATCGCGCGCTGGATGCAGCCATGATCGAAAAGGTCGCAGACCGGATTTCCCGAGCCGAAATGATCTACGCGTTCGGCTCGGGCGGCAATTCATCGATGATCGCCACGGAATTGCAAAACCGGCTGTTCCGGTTGGGGTCACGGGTTACGGCCTGTAACGATCACCATATGCAATTGATGCTGACGGCAGCGGCGCGCAGCAATGATATCATTGTCGGCTCGTCCTTCTCGGGGCGCAATCTGGAAATGGCGCGCTGTTTCGCGCTGGCGCGTGACAATGGTATTACCACGATTGCCCTGACCCAGAGTGACAGCGCTGTCGCCAAGGCTGCCGAGCTGGTTGTTGGTATCGACCTGCCGGAAGGCGATAATATCTTTCGCCCGACTTCGACCCGCTTTGCCTATCTGGCCATTGTCGATGTCATCGCCAGTCTGGTTGCCTATCGCAATCGCAAGCTTTCCATGGTGACGCTGCGCCATATCAAACAACAATTGGTCGAACATCGCGATGGCGACGACCGTCAGATTCTCGGAGACTAGGATGGCGAAATCCGTGGCTGTGGTAACAGGTGCCGCCGGTGATATCGGGCGGGCAATTGCCAGCCGTCTGGCCGCAAGCCACGATGTGGTGGTGCTGGCCGATATTGATGAGACTGCGGTGAATACGGCTGCGGTCAGTCTTGGGTCCGGGGATATATTCGTGCCTGTGGTCTGTGATGTCACCGACGAGGCCAGCATCAATGCTCTGGCATCTGCGGTGCAGCAGTTTGGGGTGACCAAGACCCTCGTCAACAATGCCGGGGCGGCAAGGGCCGTCAGTCTGCACGATACCGATGCGGCCATCTGGCGCCAGGATAATGCGCTCAATCTGGAAGCGGCATTCCTGACCTTTAGGGCTTTGGAAAATCAACTGAAACAATCACAAGGCGCGGTCATCAATATTGCTTCGGTCAATGGCATGGCCGTGTTCGGCCATCCCGCCTATAGCGCTGCGAAGGCTGGCCTGATCCATCTGACCCGGTTGATCGCGGTGGAATATGGGAAATTTGGCATTCGTGCCAATGCGGTGGCGCCCGGCACGGTGCGCACCCAGGCCTGGGAAGCGCGCGCCGCTGCCAATCCTGCCGTGTTCGAAGAGGCCAAGCGCTGGTATGCCTTGCAACGGATCGCGACGGCGCAGGATGTTGCAAATGCGGTGTTTTTTCTGGCTGGCGATCAGGCTGCTGCCATTACCGGCGTCTGCCTTCCCGTCGATTGTGGGTTGACGGCAGGCCAAAGCGAACTTGCGCGGACATTTTCACAGTCCGAGCATTATTGATCCTCCATCCATTCAGACCTCAAGGGGAACCGTCATGACTGAAGTCGCTTTTCGTCTGGACAATGCTTGGCATCCTGTCGAGGGCGATGACGGCGGTGGTTTCGTCTTCACCCTCTACAATTTATCCTCTGAGCCCATCAGCGGTTTCAAACTTGCCTATACCGCCTTGACGCGGGTGAAGGACGGCCCGGTCTGCGACAACGCTATTTTCCTGCGGCGCAACGCCAATTTTCACCAGTTTGCACCACCGGAAGGCTTGGTTTTGGCGCCAGGAGCGTGTTGGCGATTTACGGTTCAGGGCCTTTGGCGGCCCGCACGACACCGCACGGATGGCGCAAAATCGGCCTATCTGACACTTGCCGATGGACGTCATGTCGCGGTCGCGGTCGATGATCTGATGTTGCAAGGCCGGGTGAGCGAGCCTGCCCCTGTTCTGTTGCCGAAGGGGGAGGCCAGCAAGCCTTTTTCGCTGTTGCCCTGGCCCGTCGAGGCGAACCTTGCTGCGGGTGATGGTTTTCCGGTGGCGATCTATCCCACCAAGGGTACGGATCTTCCTAGCTTGCAGGCGGTTGAACGGATCAATGCGCTTTACCGGCGGCTGTTTGCGGTTGGCCATGTGCCGTTTTCGCTGGCCCCGGTCGATCAGGGCAAGGCTTTGAAGTTCGCCTATGATCCCGCACTTGGCGCATCCGCCTATCGCCTAGACTTTGCTGAGGAGATTATGCTGTCCTTTGGCGATGAGGCGGGACGGCAATATGGACTGACGGCCTTGGCGCAAATGCTGCATGGAGCAAGACAGGAGCCCGTACAGTTTCGGTTTCCGGCGTCCGGCCAGATCAAGGATGCGCCACGGTATGGTTGGCGCGGCTGCCATCTTGATGTGTCCCGACAATTTTATCCGACGCAGGACGTTCTGCGGCTGATCGACATCATGGCCTGGATGAAGCTGAATATTTTCCACTGGCATTTGACCGATGACGAGGCCTGGCGGTTGGAAATCAAGGCGTATCCGCAACTGACGACACTCGGCGTTCTGCGTGGCCCGGATGAGCCGATGTTGCCGCAGCTTGGCAATGGTGCGGAGCCGGTCGGTGGTTTTTACACCCAGGAGGATGTTGCACACATCGTCGCCCATGCCGCTTTGTTGCATGTCGAAGTCGTGCCTGAGATCGATATTCCCGGTCATAGCACGGCGATCTTGACAGCCTTGCCTGAGCTGGTCGATGGCCAGGAAGCACCTGACAGCTACCGGTCCGTCCAGGGCTATCCGAATAACGCGCTTAACCCGGCCATCGAGCAGACCTATGCGTTTCTCGGCACGGTCTTGGATGAAATGGCGACGCTGTTTCCCTCCGATCTCGTGCATGTCGGCGGCGACGAGGTTGCCGCCAAGACCTGGATGGCCTCGCCACTGGCGAAAAAGCTGATGGAGCAGGAGGGCATTGACGGCACATTCGGGCTGCAAAGCCATTTCATGAAGCGCATTCAGCAGATGTTGAAGGAACGCGGCAAGAAACTGGCTGGCTGGGACGAAGTCTCCCATGGCGGCGGTGTCGATCCGCAGGGAACGCTGCTGATGGCCTGGCAGAAGCCGGAGGTAGGACTGGATCTGGCGCGGCAGGGCTATGACGTGGTGATGACGCCGGGACAGGCCTATTATCTCGACATGGTGCAGGACGAGGCGTGGCAGGAGCCGGGCGCCAACTGGGCCGGCACCGTGCCGCCGCACCATACCTACACCTATGAAGCCGTCGCGGAATTTCCTGAGGAATTAAAGCCGAGGATGCGGGGTGTGCAGGCCTGTATCTGGTCGGAGCATTTCCTGAATAGGGATTACTTCAACCACCTCGTCTTCCCACGCCTGCCAGCTGTTGCCGAGGCCGCCTGGACCCCCAGGGATCAGAAGGACTGGCTGCGGTTTGCAGCGCTCGCGCCGCTGATGCCACGTTTTTAAGGAAATCGGACATGGAATTTCGAATTGCCGTTGGCGGGATTCACACGGAATGCAGCACGTCATCGCCGGTGCTGATGCAGATCGAAGATTTTCGCGTGCTGCGCGGTGGCGATCTCTTAGGTGCCGATTATTTCAGCTTTCTTGGCGCGGATGGGGTGAAGCCTTTGCCCTTGCTGCATGCCCGCGCCGTTCCGGGCGGCCCGGTTTCGCGTCAGACCTATGAGACTTTCAAGGCCGAGTTCCTGGAACGGCTGCAAGCCGCTTTGCCGCTAGACGGGCTCTATCTCGCCATGCATGGTGCCATGAATGTCGAGGGCATGGACGATGCCGAGGGGGACTGGATTTCGGCTGCGCGCGCCGTGGTTGGACCAGATTGTCCTGTTGCGGCGAGCTATGATCTACACGGCAATGTCACCCAAAAAATCATCGATCAGCTGGATATCTTTGCCGGATATCGGACAGCGCCGCATATCGATGTGCGCGAAACCATGGTGCGGGCCTGGGACATGTTGGTAAAGGCGCTGCGGACTGGCGAGACGCCCGGTGTCGCCTGGGCGCCTGTGCCGGTTCTTCTTCCCGGAGAACGAACCTCTACTGAAGACGAGCCAGCCAAAAGCCTTTACTCGCAATTGCCGAAGCATGATCAGCGCTCAGGCATATGGGATACTAATCTGATGGTTGGTTATGTCTGGGCCGACGAGCCCCGCGCCACTGCCTGTGCTGTGGTTACTGGTGTGGATCGAAGCGAGGCGCAAAAGGTGGCTGAAGAGATCGCACAGTCTTACTGGGAGGCGCGCCAAGCCTTCCTGTTCGGCCCGGTAACGGGATCCCTGAATGATATGCTCGACATAGCCGAAACGACCCGGACCCGGCCAATTATTCTCGCTGACTCGGGCGACAACCCCACCGGCGGTGGAGTTGGCGACCGCGCCGATGTCCTGGCGGCATTGATTGCCCGCGATTTCGACGGGGCGGTGATTGGCGGGATTACCGACAAGCCCGCTGTCGATGCCTGTTTTTCTGCGGGCGTGGGGGCGAAATTGGCGCTGAAGGTTGGTGGCTCACTCGATCCGGCGAGCCCGTCTGTTCAGGTTGATTGCGAGGTGCTTCGACTGGATGATCCGGGTGTGGCGATGGAGCGCCAGGCCATCGTCAAAATCGGTGGTATTACCCTTATTCTCGCCAGTAAGCGCAGGCCCTACCACAATCTGGCCGATTTCAACCGGCATGGCATTGATCCGAAAGCGGTGCGGTTGCTGGTGGTAAAGTCTGGCTATCTTTCTCCCGAACTTCAGCCAATTTCCAATCCGAACCTGATGGCGCTAACCGATGGGGTCATCAACCAGGATATCGAGGCCTTGCCGAGCAATCGCCGCAAACAACCGATCTATCCCTTCGTCAAGGATTTCGATTACCAGCCGCAAGCGACGACCTCAGCGCGGTGGACGGGTAGCGCCAATTGTTCAGGGACAGACTGAATCCGCCAGGCTCCCAGGCAAGCTTTAAACGAGAGATCAGCAATCTCCTTCCCCAAAGATGCCGCCAGTGAACCCAGCGGCAGCTTGTTTTTACAAAGATAGCGCGTTCATGCCGCCAGTCCTCTCCATAATCGCCGCCAATCCGGGTATCCGGATTAGCGCGATTGCGATTTTCTTCTTCGGCTTGTCCGGTGCGACCACGGCTCCCTATATGTCGATCATCGGCATACACGAGTTGGGATTGAGCAATGCACATTACTCGCTGCTGATCTTCATCGCGTCCTGCGTCAATGTCGCCGCCAGCGTTGCCGTGGGGATATTGGCCGACAGGCTTGGACATTTTCGTATACCGATGGTGATTGTCAGCCTGTTTGGCGTGGTCGGTTATGGGGTGGTGTTCCTCGAACCGAACCAGATCATCTTCGTTGGTTCCGCGCTTCTGTTGCTGCCGGTTTACAACGCATTGAATTCGCTGATATTTGCCAATGTGCGTGCCGCATCCAAGGATATGCCGGTGCGTGAGTTGATTGCGGTCAATTCCGGCGTGCGGGCCGTTATCTCGGCCTCCTGGGTCTTGGTGCCCGGCCTAGTCGGTTTCTTTCTGGCAGGTCAGAAAAGCATGTTGCCTGCCTTTCTGTTTGCCAGTCTCGGCGGGCTTGCCTGCTTCGTGCTGTTTCTGGTCTGGTTACCGAAGGCGGAGGCACGGGCCGAACCCTCCGCAAGTCTGGCGTTTTTTTCATCCTTGTCGAAAATCGCTTCGCCAGGATTATTGTTGCGGCTTGGCGCCATCGCGCTGATCACCGCCATGCTGCAAATGAACGGCGTCGTGCTGCCCCTAGTCATGACCGGGCCAGCACATGGCACGACCGGCGATGTCGGTATTATCGTCGGTATCGTTGCCTTTCTGGAAATCGTCTTCATTCTGTTCTGGGGCTGGGTGGAGCGCAAAACCTCCAGTGTGGCGACGCTTGTTGCCGGTTCGCTGATCTATTGCGTCTATCTGCTGGGCCTCGGCCTCGCCTCGCGGCCAGAACATGTCTATCTGCTCTCCGGCATTGCGGGTTTCGGGGCGGCGGCGATTATCAGTGTGCCGATTACCTATCTGCAAAACCTGATTGCCGATCGAGCCGGACTTGGTAGCTCGCTTATTGCGGTGAATATCTTCCTGAGCGGTGGATTGAACTCGCTGCTCTTTGCTTTCGGCACCGGGGTCAGCAATTATTCAGGCACGGCAATGCTCGGTGCCCTGGCTGGCTTCTGCGGTATTTTGCTGTTGCTGATACTGGAAAAGCCACGGTCCTTCAGGGGCGCTCAATGACCGGAATACAGAGAAGAGAGCATCATGGCAGAACGTGAACCAGAAAAGAACGATAGCGGTTTGCTGGAAGTCTGCGTCGATTCCGTTGCGGGGCTGGAGGCGGCGATTGCCGGTGGCGCTGACCGGATTGAGCTTTGCGCTGCCCTTGACTGCGGGGGGCTGACGCCGACGTCAGGTCTGATGCAGCGCGCCGCTCAGGCGCCGATCCCGGTTTTTGCGATGATCCGGCCACGGGCAGGTAGTTTCGTGTTCTCAACCGATGAGGTCGCCGTCATGGTGGCGGATATCAAAGCCGCGCGGCAGGCAGGGTTATCCGGTGTCGTGCTTGGGGCGTCTCTGCCTGATGGACGGCTGAACCTCGAGGTGCTTGGCAAACTTACGGCGGTCGTATCTGGCCTCGCCATGACATTGCACCGAGCTTTCGATCTTGTGCCGGACTTTGAGCAAGCGCTGGAGCAGGCGATTGCGCTCGGATTTGGCCGAATTCTCACGTCCGGTGGCGCGCAATCGGTGGTCGCCGGTTTCGATCGGCTGACATCGCTTTCAAGGGCGGCAGATGGCCGGATCGTCATCATGCCCGGCGGCGGGTTGAGGCCTGATCGCATCGCGCCGTTCTGGCAGGCAGGCCTGCGGGAGTTTCACGCCTCTTGCAGCGTACCGATCGAGGCTGATCCCGTTCTGGTCGAGTTTGGTTTTGCCAGGGCAGGGCAGATGCAAACCGACAGCGATGTGGTCCGCAGACTTGCCGAGGCAATCGGAAAGTGCCGCACTCTGCCCTGATGGGTTATACAGCTTCCGGTTCTACCTGGCGCGGCGCGCCTTTTTCGTCCAGCGCCACCATGATGAAATGGGCGTCTGTGACCTTTTGGCGCTCCTGCGTAAACTGCCGGCGGACCCAGCATTCGACATAGAGTGTCATGGAGGTGCGACCGACGTGGCTGATGGATGTGTAGATGCACACGGTATCACCGACTTTGACCGGGCGTTTGAAGCTAACTTCCTTGACCGCCGCCGTGACCGTGCGGCCTTTCGCACGCTCGGAAGAGCGGATGCCAGCGGCTGCGTCCATCTGTGCCAAAACCCAGCCACCAAAAATATCTCCGGCGGGATTGGTATCGGCTGGCATGGCAAGTGTGCGTAATGTCAATTCGCCCTGGGGCTCGTCAATCTCAGTCATTGTCTTCCAACTTTCGCCTAGAGGATGGTGGACTCTGCGCTATCGCCGCAATCCTCCATCTAATCGAAATGAGAAATAGGCTCTCAGGGGGGAAAGGTCGAGAGCGCAGGCATGCGCCAGCGACACTGCGGCTTTGCCGAAAAGCTTTACCTTCCGATTTTACGGCTTTTCAGCGACCTCAATCGACGCGATCAGCCGCGCGACATAAGCGGAAAACAGGACGCCCATATCTGTACTGTCGGGCAGCCGCAGCCAGAGCATTTGCAAGCCGTCCATCAGGCCGATAATTTCCGTTGCTATCCCTTGGGGATCTATGTCGGATTTGATCTCATGATTCAGAATGCCTTCTGCAAAGATACTGGCCAGTTTGTGGCGCAGTTGCAGGCTACGTTTGTGAAACCACGCCTGGGCCGGGTGCCCTGCAAGCAGGCTTTCGGCGTTAAGGATCGAAAATGCCCGCACAACCCCCTCCGATTGCATGTTTTGGTTGGTGACCTCAACCAATAGGCCGAGGAAATCGCGCCAATGCGGGGTTTTCTTGTTTAAGTCCGGCGCTGTCTCTTTGTCTCGCCGTTCCAGGATCGCCAGGAGAAGGTCAACCTTGGTCGGAAAATAATGCAGAAGACCAGGAAGAGACAGGCCGACATCCTCAGCAATGTCTGCGATTGCAGCATTTTGAAAGCCATCCTTGGCAAAACGGTTGAGTGCAGCCTGCAGAATTTCTTCTCGCCGCGCGGCCCCTTTCACCGAATTCCGGCGGCGGCCTGCGACCGTATCGACGGGAGGTAGGCCTGCATCGGATATGTCCTGTCTTGCCATTTATCTCACTTTCAGGTTGCATCGCATGCCTTCCTTAGAGCTTGTCTTGGGAAAAGTGGAACCCAATTTTCTGAAAAGACAAACGAAAACGTAAGAGGCCAAGGGTGATGGCTCAATCCGAACCTGATCGCCTTTGGAGCTCAATCGAAAACCGGGTGAAGGCAGACAGGATCTCTTGCGAGAAATAATAATACCGAGTAGTTGGTAGGTAAATAGGGAGGAGTATCACATGATCGACAGTCTGCTTGATGAGATGACCCTTGAGGAGCAGGTTTCCGTGCTATCAGGTGCGGATTTCTGGACCACTGTGCCGGTGGAGCGGCTCGGTATTCCAAAGATCAAGGTGACTGACGGGCCAAACGGCGCGCGCGGCGGCGGGTCATTGGTTGGCGGCGTCAAGGCGACTTGCTATCCCGTTGCGATTGCGCTCGGTGCCACCTGGAACCCGGCGCTCATCGAGGCGGTGGGTGTCTCTTTGGCGGGACAGGTGAAGAGCAAGGGCGCGAGCGTCCTTCTTGCGCCAACTGTCAATATCCATCGGTCCGGGTTGAACGGGCGCAATTTCGAATGCTATTCCGAAGACCCGATGCTGACGGCGGCTTTGGCTGTTGCTTATATCAAAGGCGTGCAGAGCCAGGGTGTGGCGGCCACGATCAAGCATTTCGCCGGCAATGAATCCGAGATCGAACGGCAGACGATGTCCTCGGATATCGATGAACGCGCCTTGCGCGAAATCTATCTTCTGCCCTTCGAACAGGCGGTGAAAAAGGCGGGTGTTATGGCGGTTATGTCCTCCTATAACCGGCTGAACGGTACCTATACAAGCGAACATAACTGGTTGTTGACGGATGTGCTGCGTGAGCAATGGGGCTTTGACGGCATTGTCATGTCCGACTGGTTCGGCTCCCATTCTACATCCGAATCCGTCAATGCAGGGCTTGATCTGGAAATGCCTGGTCCAACTCGTGATCGTGGTGAAAAGCTGGTGCAGGCGGTTCGCGACGGCACCGTCAGGCCAGAAACGGTGCGCGAAGCGGCGGGGCGCATTCTCACTCTGCTGGAGCGTGTCGGGGCGTTTTCGTCCGCGCCTGACCTGTCCGAACATGCCGAGGATCTTCCCGCTGATCGGGCGTTAATCCGCAAAATTGGCGCTGAAGGTGCGGTCCTTCTGAAGAATGACAACATCCTGCCGTTGGAAAAAGCTTCCCTGAAGCGTGTCGCGGTTATTGGTCCAAATGCGGCTGTTGCCCGGGTGATGGGCGGCGGCAGCGCCCAGATCAATGCACATTATACAATCAGCCCGCTTGAGGGCATTCGCGCGGCTCTGCAAGGCACTGCTGATGTGCAGCACAGTGTGGCCTGCGGCAATAGCCGGTTGGTCAAGCTGTTTTCGCAGCCGGTCACTGTCGAGTATTTCAAGGGCGTCAATTGTCAGGGTACTCCTGTTGCAACGGAAGCGGTGCAGACAGGGGAGTTTTTCTGGTTCGAACTGCCATCGCCGGATCTGTCTCTGACGGATTTCTCGGTGCGGTTCACCGGCACCTTCACGCCGCAGGAGGATGGTCCACATTTGCTAGGCATGACCAATTCGGGTCTTGCCAAGCTGTATGTCGATGGGGAACTGGTGATCGACGGTTATACCGATTGGAAGCGCGGCGAAAATTTTTTTGGCACGGCCAATGATGAAATTCGGCACTCGGTGGAGATGAAGGCTGGCCGTAGCTACGCGATCAAAGTTGAATACCTGTCGCCACCGCCAGAGGAATACGGCATCCATATCACCGCGATCCGTTTCGGCATCGAGAAAATTCTCGGTGAAGACGCGATGGTGGAAGCAGTAGAATGTGCAAGAGGCGCGGATGTGGCATTGCTCTTTGTTGGGCGCGAGGGGCAATGGGATACGGAAGGTCTCGATCTGCCCGATATGCGCCTGCCGGGCCGTCAGGAAGAATTGATCGAGCGCGTTAGCGCCGTCAATCCGAATTGCGTTGTTGTGCTGCAAACCGGTGGCCCCGTTGAAATGCCTTGGTTGGAAAAGGTCAAGACGGTGCTTCAGGTCTGGTATCCAGGCCAGGAACTTGGCAATGCGGTGGCCGATATGCTGTTTGGCGATCAGGAACCGGGCGGGCGTCTACCGCAAACGTTTCCAAAGCAGTTGTCGGATAACTCCGCCATCACAAATGACCCGTCGATCTATCCCGGCAAGGATGGCCATGTGCGTTATGAGGAAGGTGTCTTTGTCGGTTACCGTCATCACGACAGCCGTAACGTCGAGCCGCTTTTTCCCTTCGGGTTCGGGCTTGGCTATACTAGTTTTGAGTGGGATGAGCCAAAGGCCTCCGCGTCCGAAATGACGGAATCCGGCGTGACAGTCTCCGTCAGGGTCTCCAATACCGGAAAACGTGCGGGGTCCGATGTGGTGCAGCTTTATGTCCAAGCACCTGTCTCTGGCGTTGAACGTCCATTGAAGGAGTTGCGGGCCTTCGCCAAGATTGCCCTGGAGCCAGGTGAAAGCGGCGAAGTGACCCTTGAAATCAACCCGCGCGACCTGAGTTATTACGATGTCGATGCAGCGGCATTCCGGGCGGTAGCGGGTCAGTATCGGCTACTAATCGGTGCCCATGCCCAGGACATCCGCAGCACCATTACCATAGCTAATCCGCAGGACTGGCTTGGCGCTGTTGGCGACAGGACGATCTAATCGGTGGCTTAAATCCTTATCCGGGCTTCAAATCCATCCTGTCGCCCGCTGGCGGGCGACAGGATATCAAAACGGGCATTCATCTGCTCTGCCAAACGCTCGATAATCGACAAGCCGAGGCCCGATCCGGGCGTGGTGGCATTGGCACGTTGGAAGCGTTTTCGGATGGCTATCAATTGTTCGGGTGGCAAAACCGGTGAACCGTTGACGACGCGGATCGTGCCGTCTTCGCCAAGCGTCACCTCAACTGGCGCGCCCTGTGTTCCATGTCGCACAGCATTCTCGATCATGTTACGGATGACGATGGCAAAGGCGTCTTCGCTGACGGCGCGTGGCAAGGTTGCTGTTGGCGGGTGTCGATAAACAATGGCATTTCCCGTGGCGCGCTGGAAATCCTCCACGACAAGATCGAGCACGGGTACCAGATCGACAGGCTGCCCGGTCGAGCCGATGCCCGCTTCTGCACGAGACAATTGCAACAGTTTTTCCGCCAGGCTGGCAAGCTTTTGCAGCGAGGCTTCAACCTGACTTGCCCGGGCGCGGGCTTCCTGCTCCTTCAACTGGGACAGCATCAATTGCGTCTGCGCCAGAGCGCCGGCAATGGGGGTGCGCAATTCGTGGGCACTATTGGCGGTAAATTCGCGCTCGGCGTCCAAAGCGGCCCGCAATCGGGTGAGCAGAAGATTGACGGAACGTCCTATGGGCTGCAATTCCTTGGGCAGCGGGCTAAGGTCGATTTCCACCAGATTGCCGTGGTCCTTCCCGCTGATTTCCTGCCGAAACTGTTCAACGGGAAGCAGGGAACGGCGGATGATCAGCCAGGCGGCTAAAACGCTGAGGGGGACGAGCGCAATCACTGGCAGCAACATGGCAAGACCTGCCGCAAGGGCAGAGATATGCCGGTGTTTCATCGAGTCGGCCACCTGAACGATGATCGTGTCGCTGACCGCTGTGGTCGTATAGATCCGGTATTTGTCGTTTTGCCAGAAACCGGGTGTCAGCGGCGCTGGCAGCGGGGCTGCTGCCTCGGTATGGGAGTGCATCAGCACGCGACCGCTGGCGTCCCTCACCTGATAGATCAGATATCCATCGGAATTGGGATCGACAGTGCTGAGGATTTGCACGGGGCTTTTCAGCGGGTCGCGCTGCATGATGTCATCGACGACCAATGGCAAAAGCCTGTCGCCGGTCTCCTGCAGGGCGCTGTCGAAAATCTCGCCAAATTCAGCCTGCATGACAATGGCGCCACAGCTTGCTGCCACCAGCCAAAGCACGGTAATCGCAGCGGAAAGCCACAGGAGAAGTTTGCGGGTCATGCTTGGCTTGGTCATGCCGCCCCCGCAATGCTGTAGCCAACGCCGCGGACCGTTAGCAAGCGATCCTTGCCGATTTTCTTGCGCAGCCGACTGACATAGACTTCCACCGTATTGCTTTCGATTTCCGATCCGAACGCATAAAGGGCTTCCTCGATACGGGATTTGGAGACCACAGCGCCAGGCCGTGCCAAAAGCGCATCCAGCACCGCCCATTCCCGGCTGGAGAGGCTAATGGCCTCGGCACCATCGGCAATACGCCGCTCGGTGGGATTGATTTCCAATGTGCCGATGCGAATGATTGGATTTGGCTTTGCGGCGTAGCGGCGCGCAACAGCCAATATGCGCGCCGTCAACTCATCGAGATTGAAGGGCTTGACCAGATAATCGTCAGCGCCAGAGTTGAGGCCCTCGATCCGATCCGAGATCTGGTCATGAGCTGTGAGGATGATGAGTGGGGTTACGTCGCCATGCTCGCGCAACCTTTTCAGAAAGTCGATGCCGTTGCCGTCAGGCAAACGCAGGTCAAGCAGGATCAGGCCATAGGCAACGGTTCTCGTGCAGGCCTCAGCGTCCTGTAGCCCCTTCATCCAGTCCACAGCATGACCGGCTGCCCCGACATGATCGCGAATGGCCTGACCCAGAACTGCATCATCCTCTACCAGCAATACCCGCATGTGTGTCTCCGATCAGAACGGCAGAGGCGCAAGACGCCCGAAATAAAAAGCTTTTGACGTTCTTTATGACACCTAGCTTAAGCGGGTCGAAATTTCAGAAAAATCTTGGTAGGCTGCACACAGCGGATCTTCAGCTTGGTGTCAGCGCAACCGACGATAAAGGGCAGTCGCGTTGATAAACGGCATTTTCTACGTTCGTTATCTGCGTGCGGCGACAGTTCCCCGAAGCCGTTGATGGGTTGGTAGACAGAAGGGTCGATATGAAGATTGTGCTGATTGCCTTGTCTATCACTGTGGCTCTGGCAGGCACGGTTCTGGCTGAGGAAAAATGCGCGGTGCCGCTGAAAGAATGGCAACCCCGAGAGAGTTTGCAGAGAAAGCTTGAAGGAGAGGGCTGGAATGTTCGCTCTATCAGGAGTGGCGACGGGTGCTATGAGGCCCACGCTGTCGATTCCAGCGGCAACGCAGTCGAAGCTTATTTCGATCCGAAAACGTTTAAGCCGATTGACCAGAAAGACTGAGCGCTTTGATACGGTCATCTATCGCCCCATTCCATAGCGGAACAACAAAATTGGGCAAAAAAAAGCGCCGCGTTTTGAGGCGCGGCGCTAAAGCAATTCCCGAAGTCGAGGGGACTTCTTCGGGCGGCCACAGGTTGGGCGAATGGATCTCAGAATGGCAGAGGGGACGCCGGAGGAAGATCCATTCCCTGTGAGAAACAATGTAGAACCAGTTTCTTACCTTAATATTAAATAAATCTAATAAATTGGAGTCTCATATATCTTTTTTGGAAATCCGGCCCTCGAGCAGGTCGATCTGTATCTGCTGCAACTCGGCCAAGCGCGCCCATTGATGGGCCATCTGGTGGTCGATCTTTTCATGCAATTGGCGGATTTCCAGTTCGGCGCGCAAGTTGATCATGTAATCGTTCTCCGCCCGCTGCCGATCCTTTTCCTCCTGGCGCTTCTGGCTCATCATGATGATTGGCGCCTGCATTGCGGCGACACAGGACAGCAGCAGGTTCAGGAGGATGTAGGGATAGGGGTCAAAAGGCTGAAGAAATAGCCCGATAGAGTTGATTGCCATCCAGGTGACGAGGATGATGGAAAAGATGATGATGAATCGCCACGAACCGCCAAAAGAGGCGACAGCATCCGAGGCGCGATCGCCAAACCGGGTGGGCCGTTCGATCTCCGCCGCCGCAGTCTGAACCGTGGAAACATCGCGGCCAAGATCGGCGATCACGCGCCGGTCAAGGTCCGAAAGTTCGCCGCGTTCTTCCTGAAGCAGTTTTTCGACCCGCTGGCGACGCAATGCTGACAGGTCGTCATCGCAGATCCGGGCATCGGCGGCCAACGGGCCGCATTGCGCCTCGATCAATTCTATCAACGAAGATCGCATTGAGTTGACGGCATGCAAATGCCTTGGCGGAACGGTTTTATGACAGAGGCAGCATTGATGCGACTGATGGCTGGACGCGGGAGAAATGTTGGACACGCAGGGCTCCGACAGAAAAGACCGGGCGCGACAAAATTGCCGCCCCAGCCCCCTGATGCATAGCTTCAAAACTCACTGGAACCAAGAACCGTTTGTGAGCATGCAACTATACGATGCCGCCAGAGCCTCCTTTGACCGCTGGCCGTTCTGCCGAAACTTTGGCGCGGTAACCGGAAGCACGATAAGCCGCGACCGGGTCGATTGCGCCGCCTGCGTCCAGCCGGGCCTTTGCCAGGATCGGCTCCACATCGGTGCGATAGGCGCGCTTCAGTGTTTCGGTTGCCATCAGCGCATCATTATCGTTCTGATAGCCGTCCAGAGCGGCGCGGTCCACCAGCAGGGTCTGGGCGTATGCACGGCGGATTTCGTTGGCGCTGGCGATCAGGCTTTCAATCGGATCGGTCACATTGTGCGACTGGTCGATCATATGGGCCGGGTGAAAGCCTTCGACGCCTCGATACTGCGCATCCACCAGCTCGTTGAACACCAGAAATAGGCGGTAAGGTTCGATGGAACCGGCGTCCAGATCGTCGTCGCCATATTTCGAGTCGTTGAAGTGGAAGCCTCCCAGTTTACCGAACTGGATTAGCCGCGCCACGATCATTTCAATATTGGTATTGGGCGCGTGGTGACCAAGATCGACAAGGCACTGTGCCTTCGGCCCCAGCGTCTGGGCAATCAGGTAGTTGGTGCCCCAATCCTGAACGATGGTGGAGTAGAAGGCCGGTTCATACATCTTGTGTTCGGAAAATAGCCGCCAATCATCCGGCAGCGTTTTGTAGATTTCGGCCATCGACGCGAGATAGCGCTCGAATGACTTGGTAAAATTGCTCTGGCCGGGAAAGTTGGAGCCGTCGCCAACCCAGACGGTCAGAGCTTTCGAGCCAAGCTGATCGCCAAGTTCGATACATTCGATATTGTGCTCGATGGCCTGTTGCCGTGTTGCGGCGTCAACATGGCTGAGTGACCCGTATTTGTAGGAATGGACCTGATCAATGGCGTCCGAAAACGTGTTGGAGTTCATGGCGTCGAAGCCAAGGCCAAGAGTTGCGGCCTTGGCTGTCAATTCCTTCGGATCGGCCTTGTCCCATGGGATATGCAGCGAGACTTTCGGTGTGGCACGGGTCAATTGCTGGATGACGCCGCAATCGTCGAGCTTGTCGAAGATATGACGCGGTTCTCCCAGTCCTGGAAAGCGGGCAAAACGGGTGCCGCCGGTGCCGACCCCCCAGGAGGGGACGGCGACGAAAAACTCGGAAACGGATTTGGTGACGGCGTCGATGTCGATATTGCTGCGCGCCAGCTTTTCGCCAAGCGCCGTATAGTCTGACGTTAGCGCGCTTGCCCTCTTGTCATTGTCTGCGGCAACCGCGTCCGCAGTGATGTTCAGGTCTGTCATGCTTTCCTCCCAAGGATGCATTCTCTTTTACCAGAGGTTTAGCGCGTAAAACTCTGGGCGTTGCCCGCATCGACATTGATGATATTGCCGGTCGATTTTGCCGACGCATCCGAAGCCAGAAAGTAGATGGCTTCGGCAATATCTTCAGGAAATACGTTCAGCTTCAGCATCGAGCGCTTGCGATAATGTTCCTCAAGATCGTCCACCTCGATCTTGGAGGATGCCGCGCGCTGCTCGCGCCATTCGCCATTCCAGATTTTTGAACCTCGAAGCACGGCATCCGGATTGACGGTGTTGACGCGGATTCCCGCATCGGCGCCTTCCAGCGCCAGGCAACGCGCTAGATGAATTTCCGCTGCCTTGGCCGTGCAATAGGCCGAGGCATTGGGGGAAGAGGCAAGACCATTTTTCGAGGCGACAAACACCACGTTGCCACCCAATGCCTGCCGGCGGAATAGCCGGAAGGCTTCCCGTGACACCAGGAAGTAGCCGGTCGCGAGAATGTCTATATTCTTGTTCCACATGGCAAGCGTGGTGTCTTCGACGGGGGCGGACGAGGCAATGCCCGCATTCGACACCAGAATATCCACCCCACCGAATTCGACACTGGCCTCGGCAAAGGCGCTGATCACGGCATCTTCGCGGGTGACGTCCAGTTGAACCGAGCGTATGGCATCACCGCCATGGCGTTTGGTGAAATCGGCGGTCGTCTCAGAAAGTGCGGCAGCGTCAATGTCGGCCAGCACAACGCAAGCTCCTTCAGCCACTAGCCGCTCCGCCGTAGCCCTGCCAATGCCGCCCGCGCCGCCGGTGACGAAAGCGACCTTTCCGGCCAGGCTTTTCGGCTTGGGCATGCGTTGCAGCTTTGCTTCTTCCAGCAGCCAATATTCGATATCGAAGGCTTCCTGCTCCGGCAGGCCCTGATACTGCGAAACGGTCGATGCGCCACGCATGACATTGATGGCATTGACGTAGAATTCGCCAGCGATCCGGGCCGTCGCTTTGTCCTTGGCGAAAGACAGCATGCCGACGCCCGGAATGAGGAAGATCACCGGATTGGGATCACGGATTTTGGGAGAATTATCGTGTTTGCAGCTGTCGTAATACCTGTTGTAATCGGCGCGGTAGGCCTCGAGTGCTGCATCGAGACCAGCAAACACTGCATCCACATCCGGCTGGCTCGGATCGAAGTCAACAATCAGTGGCCGGATCTTGGTGCGAAGAAAATGGTCGGGGCAGGAGGTGCCCAGCGCGCCGAGCGGCTGGAGATGATTGGAATTGACGAATTCCAGCACGGCATCCTGATCGTCGAAATGGCCAAGCTTGCGCTCCGCCTGGCCGATCCGTCCGCGAATTTCCGGCATCAGCCTTGCAGCGATGGCGCGTCGGTCGGCGGACGGCAGGCTTTGCGTGGCCGCGCCGCCGAAAATAACCTTGCCTTCTGTTTCGCGTGCAAACCACTGGATGGCTTTGTTGATGATATCAAGCGTAAGCTCGTAGCAGGCCTTGGCGTCATTATCCCAGGTGAACAGGCCATGGCTTTCCAGCACGACGCCCTTAGCTTGGGGATTGGCCTTGACGAAGGCTTCCAGATCAAGCCCAAGTTGAAATCCGGGGCGGCGCCAGGGCAGCCAGCCGATCTCATCGCCAAAGATCACTTTTGTCAGCTCTTTCGAGTTTTTCGACGCGGCAATGGCGATGATCGCATCCGGATGCATGTGATCGACATGGGTGAACGGCACGAAACCATGCAGCGGCGTATCGATGGACGCTGCACGCGGATTGAGGTTGAATGTGCAATGAGGAAGGAAACCGACCATGCGGTCTTCATCGTCAACACCCTGGTAAATACCTTTCAGCGCCTCAAGCTTGTCTTGGTAAAGCGTGGCGAATCCGTCGAGTTTAATGGTGCCGACATCGCCGCCGGACCCTTTGACCCACAAAACCTTGACCGTCTGGCCGGTGAGCGGATCGGTTTCCATGACCTTGGCCGAGGTGTTGCCACCGCCATAATTGGTAATGCGTTTGTCAGCACCAAGCAGGTTGGACCGGTAGAGCAGCTTGCCTGCCTCATCCAGCGTTTCGGCGTAGACATCATCCCAGCGATTGTCGAGAAGGCGGGGTTGGCCCGCTGCGGTTTGGCCCGTCATGGAAGTCCTCCCAAATGTGATTTTAAGGCCCGCCATATCGGCGAACGCTCCATCCTGTTATGGGTATCGCGCAAATTTATCGCGTGTGTCAATCAGAAACGATCATAAATGTTCATTGTGCGTTGCAATATAATCTATTTTGATCGTTTATGATTGACATCTTCAATCTGTTAAGCCTAAAACTCGCTCAGGAGGACCCCATGCACGAACGCGAACGCCATCGCATTATACTCAGCGCCATACAGGAAAAGCCTGTGGTGACGGTGCAGGATATTGCCGAATTGACGGATGCGTCCGAAGCAACCATCCGGCGCGACATTGCATCCCTGCATGTCCAGGGGAAATTACGCCGGGTGCGGGGTGGGGCGGAAGCAGTACATCCTCCGCAGCAGGGCAATCTGGCGGCCCGACCGTTCAGGGTGTCGGAATCGGTCAATATCGATAAGAAACGCGCAATTGCGCGCGCCGCTGTTGAACTCTGCGAGGAAGGCGATTCGATCATCATCAATGGTGGAACGACGACCTTTCAGATGGTGCATTTCATGTCAGCGCGTCGCTTGCAGGTGATGACCAATTCCTTTGCCATCGCCGAGCATCTGGTCAAACATTCGAAATGCACGATTAATGTGCCGGGTGGAGCGATCTACCGGGATCAAAGCCTGATCCTTTCGCCTTTCGAGAATGATGCGATCCGCAATTTCTATGCCCGCCGGATGTTCATTGGTGCCCAGGGCATTTCGGCGCTAGGCGTGATGGAGCCGGATGCGCTGGTGATCCAGAGCGAGCAACGGTTGATGCGCCAGGCCGACGAGCTGATCGTCATGGTCGATTCGACGAAATTCACGCGGCGGTCCAGCATGATTTTATGCGGGCTGGATGCCGTCTCAACCATCATCACCGATGACGGCGTGCCTGAAGAGGCAGCTCATATGGTGGAGGCGGCTGGAATAAAGCTTTTGACGGTCCGGGCTTCGACCTCGGCCGACAGGGAGGACGCCCCTTCGGTCGCTTGAGGAAGCGATACGCCGGTTGGGGCTAACGGGTTCAACATCTGGGAGGATAACAACATGAAAATTTCAAGACGATTGTTCGGTGCGGCGGCGATTGCCTTCGTCACGACGGCAGGCATGGCGCATGCCGCCGACATGAAAATCGCCATCGTGGTCAAATCGCTCGGCAATGGTTTCTTCGAGGCG
Organism: Gillisella vitis; assembly: GCF_021559775.1. Classification (GTDB taxonomy): domain Bacteria; phylum Pseudomonadota; class Alphaproteobacteria; order Rhizobiales; family Rhizobiaceae; genus Allorhizobium; species Allorhizobium ampelinum. The sequence goes on from NZ_CP056048.1 coordinate 1,103,900, forward strand.
GCCAACAAAGGCGCGGAAGAGGCGGCCAAGGAACTGGGTGGCGTCAAGATCATCTATACCGGTCCGACCACAACGACTGCTGAAGGCCAGATCGAGGTGATCAATTCCCTGATCGCCCAAGGCGTTGATGCCATCGCTATTTCCGCCAATGACCCGGATGCCGTGGTTCCCGCGCTGAAGAAAGCTGCCCAACGCGGCATCAAGGTGATTTCCTGGGATTCCGGCGTAGCACCTGCTGGCCGCATCATGCATCTCAATCCGTCTTCGAACGAGTTGATCGGCAAGATGTGCCTGAAACTGGCCGCCGACCATCTGGCTGATGGCAAGGGCGATTTCGCCATTCTCTCGGCCACCACCACCTCGACCAACCAGAATATCTGGATTGCCGAGATGAAAAAGCAGTTGAAGGATTTCCCCGGCCTCAACCTCACCACCACGGTCTATGGTGATGACCTTGCCGACAAGAGCTACCGTGAAGCCAATGGTATCCTGACCTCCCATCCGAATGTGAAGGTTATCGTTGCTCCGACCACGGTTGGCGTCTTGGCTGCCTCGCAGGCGGTCAAGGACGCAGGCAAGATCGGTCAGGTCTATGTGACCGGTCTTGGCCTGCCATCGGAAATGGCTGGTGCAATCAAGTCTGGTGCCACCAAGGAATTTGCGATCTGGAACCCCATCGATCTCGGCTATTCGGCCACCCAGATCGCATATCATCTGGTGAAAGGTGACGCGACCGGCAAGCCCGGCAGCGAGGTTCCGGCTGGACGAATGGGCAAGATCAAAATCGGCGACAATGGCGAAGCGGCGATGGCCGATCCCTTTGTCTATGATGCCAAGAATATCGATCAGTTCTCAAAAATCTTCTGATCCAGCCACTTTATACAGTTAGGTCTGAGGCAATCGAACCCGGCGGCAGGTGTCGCCGGGAACCCTTATCTGTTCCTGGTCTTTTTGGCCTGATCTGGTGCAATCGATGATGAGTGTCCAAACCACAAAGCTTGATGCAATACCGCTCGGTGATCGCGCACCGATACTGGAGATGCGCGGCATTTCGCAGATCTTTCCGGGTGTGAAGGCGCTGGATGGTGTGAATATCGCCCTTTATCCCGGCGAGGTGACGGCATTGATCGGCGAAAATGGCGCCGGTAAATCGACGCTGGTCAAAATCCTGACGGGCATTTACCGGCCCAATGAGGGGGAGATCGTCATTGATGGTTCGTCGGTAACCTTCGCCAATGCCCAGGCTGCCATCGATGCGGGCGTGACGGCCATCCATCAGGAAACCGTGCTGTTCGATGAGCTAAGCGTTGCGGAAAACATTTTCCTCGGACATGCGCCGAAAACCCGCTTCGGTTTCATCGACTGGAACGGCATCAACACCAAAGCCAGGGCGCTGATGGATCGGCTGGAAAGCAGGATCGATCCAACCATTAAATTGAAGGATCTCTCGATTGCCCAGCGGCATCTGGTGGCGATTGCGCGCGCACTTTCGGTTGAAGCGCGGATCGTTATCATGGACGAGCCGACGGCTGCCCTGTCACGTAAGGAAATCGATGATCTGTTTCGCATTGTTGAAGGGCTGAAGCGGGATGGCAAGGCAATCCTGTTCATCAGTCACAAATTCGATGAAGTCTATGAAATCGCCGAGAATTACGCGGTATTCCGCGATGGGAAAATGGTCGGTGCGGGGCGACTGCAATCAACACCACAGGACGAGATCGTTCGGCTGATGGTTGGCCGGGATGTGCATGATGCTTTTCCAAAGATTGACGTTTCCATCGGCGCGGCGGTGCTTTCGGTTTCTCGCTATTGTCATGATACGGAGTTTCGCGACATTTCCTTCGACTTGCGCAAGGGCGAAATCCTGGGTTTTTACGGCTTGATTGGGGCGGGGCGTTCCGAGTTATGCCAGTCGCTGTTTGGCATCACTCACCCGGCTTCAGGCACGGTGACGCTGGAGGGCAGGGCGCTCGATATTCGCTCGCCCGCTGACGCCATTGCCGCTGGCATCGTCTATGTGCCGGAAGAGCGCGGGCGTCATGGGTTGGCGCTGCAAATGCCGATTTACCAGAATATGTCGCTTCCATCGCTGGCGCGTGTTTCGGCCCGCGGCTTTCTGAAGGTTGTCAATGAGTTGGCTCTGGCGCGCCACTATGCCGAGCGACTGGACCTGCGGGCGGCGGCGCTGTCCGTGCCCGTTGGTACGCTGTCGGGTGGCAATCAGCAGAAAGTGGTGATTGGCAAATGGCTGGCCACCAAGCCGAAGGTTATCATTCTCGATGAGCCGACCAAGGGGATCGATATCGGCTCCAAGGCCGCCGTGCATGGTTTTATTTCCGAACTCGCGGCAGAGGGCCTGTCGATCATCATGATTTCCTCAGAACTGCCGGAGATCCTTGGCATGTCCGACCGAGTCATGGTGATGCGGGAGGGATTGCAGGCTGGGATTTTTGAGCGGGAGGCGATGTCACCGGAAGTTTTGGTGCGTGCCGCAACCGGCAATTCGTGAGGTTTAACAATGAAAAGCCTGCTTAAACACCGCGAGATCGCATTGGGTGTCATTATCCTGTTGCTGATCGCCGCGTTTGCCACCCGGGCAGACGGTTTTGCCTCGCCAGGCAATCTGGCGACGATCTTTAACGATACATCGATCCTGATCATTCTGGCGCTGGCGCAGATGACTGTGATCCTCACTAAATCGATCGATCTGTCGGTTGCGGCCAATCTGGCCTTTTCCGGCATGGCGGTGGCGATGATGGATTCGAATTTTCCGGGCCTGCCGCTGGTGCTACTGATTGGCATGGCCGTGCTGATCGGGGCGGCTCTCGGCGCGATTAATGGCTATCTCGTCTGGCTGTTGCAGATCCCGCCCATTGTCGTGACGCTCGGTACGCTGACGATCTATCGCGGCATGGCATTCGTGCTGTCCGGCGGGGCCTGGGTAAACGCTCATCAGATGACGCCGGATTTCCTCAACCTGCCGCGCATTGTCCTCATGGGGCTTCCGGTTCTAGCATGGATAGCAGCTATCGTGGTCATTGCCATGGCTGTTGTACTGGGGCGCACCACATTTGGCCGCGCCACCTATGCCGCTGGTGGGAATGCGACAGCTGCGGTTTATGCTGGCATCGATATCGGTCGGACGCGATTTCTGGCCTTTGTGCTCTCTGGCGGGCTTGCAGGTCTCTGCGGTTATCTCTGGGTGTCGCGCTACGCGGTCGCTTATGTGGATATTGCCAGCGGTTTCGAATTGGACAGCGTGGCAGCTTGTGTTATCGGCGGCATTTCGATCGCCGGTGGCATTGGCTCGGTCGCTGGCACCGTGCTGGGGGCTTTATTCCTGGGTGTTATCAAGAATGCATTGCCTGTCATCGGCATTTCGCCCTTCGCCCAGATGGCAATATCCGGTGTGGTGATTGTTTTGGCCGTGGTGTTCAACGCCCGGGCCGAACGCAGAAAGGGCCGGATCATCCTGCGTGACCGGGCCGCGGGCAGCACGATTCAGGAGATTACGGCATGACAGTGGTATCCGTTGAACAAACCCCGGCCAAGCGCCGTATTCCCGACAAGCTCGGCACGCCGATACGCCGCCTGCTGGCCAGCTGGGAAGTGCTGTTATTGGGTGTTGCAGTCGCGATTTTCATCGCCAATGCGCTGGCCTCCCCTTATTTTCTGGACGCCTGGAACCTGTCGGACGCCACCTTCAATTTCACTGAAAAAGCGATGATCGCCTTTGCCATGGCGTTGCTGGTGATTGCCGGTGAGATCGACCTCTCGGTCGCTGCGATCATTGCTCTGGCCTCGACAGCCATGGGCGCGGCAGCCCAAGTGGGTATCGGCACGCCTGGCCTGGTGATGATCGGTATCGGCGCTGGGCTTTTATGCGGGGTGTTCAATGGCGTGCTGGTGGCCGGGCTGAAACTGCCTTCCATCGTCGTCACCATCGGCACGATGAGCCTGTTTCGCGGCATTTCCTATATCGTGCTTGGGGATCAGGCCTATGGAAAATATCCTGAAAGCTTCGCCTATTTCGGCCAGGGCTATGTGGCCTGGGTGTTTTCCTTCGAATTCGTCCTCTTCCTTGTACTGGCAGCGCTGTTTGCTGTGCTGCTGCATGCCACGAATTTTGGGCGTCAGGTCTATGTGATCGGGAATAATCCGCTGGCGGCCAGATTTTCAGGCATTCCGGTCGATCGGGTCAAATTCATCCTGTTTATGCTGACCGGATTGATGAGCGGCATTGCCGCCGTTTGCCTGACCTCACGGCTGGGCTCGACACGGCCATCGATTGCCCAGGGCTGGGAATTGGAAGCCGTCACCATGGTGGTTCTGGGCGGCGTGTCGATTGTCGGTGGGGCTGGCACGATTGGCGGAGTGGTCATTGCCGCCTTCGTCATGGGCCTAGTGACCTTTGGGCTGGGGCTGTTGAACGTGCCGGGCATCGTCATGTCGATTTTCATCGGCCTGTTGCTGATCATCACCATCGCCCTGCCGATTCTAGCAAGGCGGATGCGGGATATGAGGACATGAGCATGGCAGAGACAGAAAAATATGCCTTCAAGATGCAGCTCCATCCAGGCATGGAGGCCGAATATAAAAAGAGGCATGATGCGATCTGGCCGGAACTGGTGGCTCTGCTGCATGAGGCTGGCGTTAGTGATTATTCCATCCATCTCGATCGTGAAACAAACACGCTCTTCGGCCTGCTAACCCGGCCCAAAGGCCACGGCATGGCCGCGCTGCCAGAGCACCCGGTCATGCAGCGCTGGTGGGCGCATATGGGTGATATCATGGCCACCAACCCGGATAGGGCGCCGGTCGCTATCGATCTCGTGCCGATGTTTTACATGCCATGAGCACGATATCCGAAACCGTCGCCGTCATCGATATTGGCAAGACCAACGCCAAAGTCGTCGTCTTGCAGGCATCGACGGGCTTGGAACTTGGCTGTCGGCGTATGCCAAATACAGTTGTCGGGGAGGGGCCTTATCCGCATTTCGATACGGACAAGCTGTGGTCCTTCATCCTGGATGCTTTGAAAGCCTTTGCCGCAGGACCGGGTTTCGATGCAATTTCCATCACCACCCATGGCGCAAGTGCTGCCTTGCTTGACGGTGACGGTGAACTGGCAATGCCGGTGCTGGATTACGAATACCGCTATCCCGAAGCGATTAGTCTTGCCTATGATGCCTTGCGACCGAGTTTTGATGAAACATTTTCACCGCGCCTGCCAGGCGGTCTCAACCTCGGCGCCCAGTTGCATTACCAGAAAACGGCCTTTCCCGAGTTTTTTACCGGGGTTGCGACCATTGTCACCTATCCGCAGTATTGGGCTTTCAGACTGACCGGCGTGGCGGCGAATGAGGCGACATCGCTGGGATGCCATACGGATTTATGGAGGCCCCAAAAGGGTTGTTATTCAAACCTGGTCGAGCGGTTGGAGCTTGGTCCATATCTCGCCCCCTTGCGGTCGGCTTTTGATGCTTTGGGAGAGGTCAAGCAATCCCTGGCCGAACAGATAGGTCTCTCACGTCCTGTTCCGGTCTATTGCGGCATTCACGATAGCAATGCGTCGCTGCTGCCGCATCTCTTACGACGTGAAAAACCTTTCACTGTGGTTTCCACTGGCACATGGATCATCGGATTTGCTGTCGGCAGCACGGTCGCGCATCTCGATCCGGTTCGCGATACCTTGGCCAATGTCGATGCGCATGGCCATGCCGTACCCTCGTGCCGCTATATGGGTGGACGGGAATTCGAAATACTCGTCCAGGGATTGGACGCCCCGGATGAGGTTGAGATCGAGCGGGCGGCAGAACAGGTGATCAGTGGTGATGTCATGCGCCTGCCAAGCGTAGTGGAGGGCTCCGGTCCTTATCCGACCCGAAACGGTGGATGGACGTTGGTGCCGGAAGGTGCGGCACAGCTCTATGCGGCGGCGAGCCTTTATACGGCGATGATGACGGCGTCGTCGCTGTCGTTGATCGGCGCGATAGGCGCTGTTCTCGTCGAAGGGCCGTTTGCCAAAAACCGTCTCTACCTTCGCGCTCTCGCTGCTTGTACCGAGCGTGAGGTTGTGGTGGCTGAAGGTGGAACACCGACGGGGACCGCGGAAGGCGCGGCGCTGTTGACAGGCATGACGGTGCCTATGCCGAGTGAGATGCGGTTTGCTCCAGATCAGCTTGATTTGAAAAGATATTTTCAGGATTTTCAGGATCGGTGCGGCGTCTACTTTCCTGAAGCCTCCACGCCAACGTGAAGTGCGGGTGATTTTACCCGCTTGGTTTGCGTTTGCCGGCTTGCTAGACATGCGGTGGTGGTGGCTTGTTCAGATATGGCCTGCCGCATCGTCATTTCAGCATGCAGATCGGAGACATCCTCATGAAATTCGTCAGTTTTACCCGACTTGGCCGGGCCGGATTCGGCGCGGTGGTCGGCGGTGGCATCGTCGATCTTACCGGTCGCCTTAGCTATGATTGCCTGACCCTGAAACAGGCGATCCTGGACGATCTCCTGGAAATTGCCGCTGACTATGCTGGCGACCGTAAACCGGAACTGGCATTTTCGGATGTTACCCTGCTTCCGGTCATTCCTGACCCAGGCAAGATCCTGTGCATCGGCGTCAATTATGTCGCTCATCGGGAGGAAACCAAGCGGCCCGAAGTTGGCCATCCAACCGTCTTCATTCGCTTTGCCGATAGCCAGATTGGCCATGGCCAGCCGATGATCAAGCCAAGCCAGTCGGATTGCCTCGATTTCGAAGCCGAGCTTGCTGTGGTGATCGGGCGCGGTGGACGGGATATCACTGAGGAAGATGCCATGCAGCATATTGCCGGTTATTCCTGCTATCATGACGGTTCGGTGCGCGACTGGCAGCGCCATAGTTCACAATTTGCGCCTGGCAAGAATTTTCCCGCGACTGGTGCTTTCGGTCCGGCTCTGGTGACGACGGATGAGGTGGAAGACTATACGCAGCTTTCCATCACGGGGCGCCTGAACGGCCAGGTCGTTCAACAGGCGACGTTGGCCGACCTGATCTTCCCTATTCCCGCGCTGATTGCTTATCTTTCGGCCTTTACACCCCTGTCGGCAGGTGATGTGATCGTCACCGGTACCCCCGGGGGTGTCGGTGAGAGACGCGAGCCGCCCTTGTTTATGAAAGCGGGCGATGTGTTCGAAGTGGATATTCCCGGTGTTGGTCTGCTCGTCAACCCTGTGATCGGCGCGCTTTAAGGTTAAAGACCTTTTTGGGCGGGCTTTATCGGTCCTGCCCAAAAAGGCCCTTTGCGGGGGCGCATTTGCTGTCAGGGCATGGCGCGATTGAGCGCGCAAGCCACGTCTTCCAGCCCGCAAAATGGAACGGAATTTTTTTCAATTTGTAAATCATCGTTAGAACAGAGCCGGGAGCCGCGCTTTCCAGCCGTCTTTTTTGCGCTACATCATGTATTAAAGAAGGTTCGAATATTTGTAACTGCCCCTTAATTCCTATTGGTTAAGCTAGGTCAGTGAAAGGGAATGGGGATATATGTTGATCAAGCTGCAAAACAGGATCTTGGAAAAGATCGCCAGAGGCGACCCCTTGGCAGAGACCGTTGATTTCCTCTGCTGGTCTGTTGAGGCGCTTATTAATGATATTGTCTGTTCCGTTTTGACATTGGACGATACGGGGCGCCTTCAGCATCTTGCCGGTCCTTCCATTCCCGAGCATTATTCCCAGGCGATCAATGGCTTGGTCTGCGGCGAAGGTGTCGGTTCTTGCGGCACGGCGGCGTTTCGCGGTCGTCCGGTCCTGGTGACCGACATTGAGAACGATCCGTTCTGGGCTGCGTTCAAGGGCCTTGCATTACCACTGGGTTTTCTGGCGTGCTGGTCAACGCCGATTATTTCCGATGGCCGGGTATTGGGTACGTTTGCCTTCTATTTCCGCCAAAAACGCGGTCCGAGCGAAATCGAAGAAAGCATTGTTTCTGCCTGTGTGCATCTTTGCGCAATCGGCTTGGAGCGCGAGTTGCGGATGAAGGAGCGCAGGCGGCTTGCCTATACCGATGTGCTGACGGGATTGCCAAATCGCACGGGCTTCAATGAAGCCGTGATCAATGAAGATGTGGAGCGCAATCCATGGGGATTGCTGCTGGTGGATCTCGATAATCTCAAGCAGGTCAACGATACATTCGGCCATCAGGCTGGCGATGACCTGATCCGCACCGTTGGCTTGCGCCTGAAAGCGATGACGGATTCCGACACCGCTTTCAGGCTCGGCGGTGACGAGTTTGCTGTAATCGTCCGCGGCGTCGATTGTGTGGATCTCGGCTACCATGCGGCTCATGTCCTGGCCGTGCTGAAGGAGCCCTGCATTTGCGCGGGCCAGACGGTTTATCCAGCCGGAACCATTGGCGGTGCGGTCGCGCGCAATGGGCAGAGCGTTGACGATGTTCGCCAGAATGCCGATTTCGCGCTTTATGAAGCCAAGGAACGCTGCCGCGGTCAGTTCGTTGAATATTCGGTTGGTTCAGTTTCGACGATAGCCCGCCGGTTCCGCTCTTTCCAGCAGGTCAGCGAAGCATTGCGGGAACAGCGGATCGAGACCTATTATCAGCCGGTGGTTGATCTTGCCTCTGGCTCCCTGGTCGGGTTTGAGGCTCTTAGTCGGCTTGCCAGCCGTAACGGCGATATCATCTCCGCCTCGCATTTTCATGAAGCGACCAGCGATGTTCATCTGGCCCGGGCGCTGACGGCTTGCGTGTTGGAAAATGTGGCGCGGGATGCTCGCGATTGGCTGGACAGCGGACTGGAATTCGGCCGTATCGGTTTGAACGTATCGGCGGGCGATTTTCTGGACGGCTCCTTGACCGAGCGGATAGTCGGCGCAATGGACAAGGTTGGTGTTGGGGTAGATCGCATTGTCGTTGAATTGACGGAGTCGATTTATCTGGGAAATCGCGAGCGCAATGTGGTGGACCAGATCAAGCAATTGCGTCAGGCGGGCATGCTTGTGGCTCTCGACGATTTCGGCACCGGTTTTGCGTCCTTGACGCATCTTCTGACCGTTCCGCTCGATATCATCAAAATCGATCGCTCTTTCATTGCCCGGTTGCTGGAGGAAGAGCCAGCATCGGTCATTGTCGGCGGGCTATTGTCAATTTCCGACCGGTTGAATTTCCGTGTCATCGCGGAGGGTATCGAAACAGAGGAACAGCGTGATTTGCTTTTGAGGCTGGGATGCGAGCAGGGGCAGGGCTATCTCTTCTCCAAGGCGGTGGATCGCAAGGAGGCGGCAGCCATGTTGCGCCGCAAGTCTCTGGACCAACTTCCATCGGTATTGCGGAACTCTTTAAATGCACGCTTTTTCAATGACCTATCTGCTGATTCTCGGCAGCTTTGTCTGCCGATAAAACAGCCGGCTCGAACGCTTTAAGCAAACCGAGATAGGGCTTGTTGACGGGCGTGGCATAGGCATTGTTTTTAACCGTTCGCAGTCCGAGGGAAACCAGGGCCTCCGCCTGCTTGACGGCACAGGCGACGCCATCGATGACAGGGACGCCGAATTCCTTGCTCAAGGCTTCCGTCAGATCGGCCATACCGGCACATCCAAGAATGATGGCTTCCGCATCGTCCTGCGCCAGCGCTTTGGCAATCTCCGCCCGCAGCCGGTCCCGTGCGTTCGAGGAGGGATCTTCCAGCGAGAGAACCGGAATATCGGCGGCGCGCACCTTGCAGCGGTCGGATGCGCCATAGCGGCGAACGAGGTGTTCGATGGGCAAGCGAGACCGTTCCATGGTCGTTACCACGCTGAACTTCTGGGCAATAAAGCTGACCGTGGCAATCGCTGCCTCGCAAATACCGATGACGGGAATACTGGCTAATGCACGCGCGGCATCAAGACCAGTATCATCGAAACAGGCGATAATGGCGGCATCTGCGCCTTGTTTTTCCCCGTCGGCGAGTTCCATCAGCAGGCCGGGAACAGCCAGCGCCTCGTCATAATAGCCCTCGATGGAAACCGGACCCATCTGCGAGGTGCGTGGCATGATTTCGGTGCCTGCATGGGCAACGCGGCGGGCCGCGTCCGCAGCCGTCGCTGTCATGCTTGCGGTTGTATTGGGATTGATAAGCAGAATGCGCATGAAAATCCGATCGAGGGTTGCCATTCAGGCATGGCCACGAGGCCGGCTGACCCGGCGAATGAGGAAAATCGTCAGGGCAATGACCAGGAAGGAAAACACTGTCGTCACCGTACCCAGCGCATAGAGAACCGGTGTGGTGACATTGGTCGTCATGCCGTAGATTTCCAGTGGCAGGGTGTTGAAGCTTCCTGACGTCATTAGCGTTCGGGCGAATTCGTCATAGGAGAGCGAGAAGCCAAACAGGCCAATGCCGATCAGGCTGGGCGCGATCATCGGTAGCAAAACGTAGCGAAACGTTTGCCATGAGGATGCGCCAAGGTCGCGGGCCGCCTCTTCATAGGCGGGTGAAAAGCGGTTGAAGACAGCGAACATGATCAACACACCAAAGGGCAGGGTCCAGGTCAAATGCGCGCCGAAAGCTGAACTGTACCAATTGGGTTGGAAGCCCAATTGCTGGAAGACGACTCCGATGCCGAGCGAAATGATGATCGACGGCACGACCAGGCTGGCAACGGCCAGATAGAACAGCACTGTTGCGCCATGGAATTTGCGGCGAAACGCCAGGCCTGCCAGCAGCGATACCAGCACGGTGACCACCATCACCATCAGCCCGAGTGTGATCGAGCGTTTGATGGCGCCGCCAAAATCGCCGACGGCCTGGGTTTCGAACAGATTGGCGAACCAATGCAGCGAGACACCATTGAGCGGAAAGGTCAGGCCACCATTTTCTCCCTGGAACGACAGGATGAGGATCGCCGAGAGCGGCCCATAGAGAAACAGCACGAAGAGCGCAAAGAATATAGCGAGCAGATAGAATTCGCGGCTGCGTTTTTCCCTGATCATGGCTTACAGCTCCTTGCGGATATCGACGATGCGCAAGATCCCCGCGACCATCAGCAGGACGAGGATCAGCAGCACCACAGCATTGGCGGCAGCGGCTGGATATTGCAGCAGCGACATCTGGTTTTTCATGATCAGCGCCACTGAGGCGCTCTGGCCACCGGACATCACCTGCACGGTGGAGAAATCGGCCATGGTCAAGGTGACGACGAAAATCGTGCCGATAGCCATGCCGGGCTTGGCGAGCGGCAGAATGACATTGGTGAGGATTTGCAGGCTCGAAGCACCTGCGTCCCTTGCGGCCTCCACCAGCGCCTTGTCGATCCGCATCAGCGTATTGAAGATCGGCGTGACCATGAACAGGGTGTAGAGATGTACCATGGCCAGCACCACGGCAAAGTCTGAATAAAGCAGCCACTCCAGCGGCTGGGGAATAATGCCGGTGCCAACCAACGCCTGGTTGACCAATCCATTGCGACCCAGAACCGGAATCCAGGAAATCATCCGGATGATGTTCGAGGTCAGGAACGGCACGGTGCAGATCAGGAAAAGCACGCTCTGCATGGCTGCGCTACGGATGTAGAAGGCGAGAAAATAGGCGACCCAAAAACCGATGAACAGCGTCAGGAGCCAGACAATAGCGGCGAATTTCAGCGTGTTCAGATAGGTTTTCCAGGTGACCCAGGAACCAAGCGTTTCCGTATAATTGAAGGTGACAAAACCGGGATACATCTGGGCGAAGTCATAATCCCAAAAGCTGACAATGACGATCATCAGGATTGGCAACAGCAGGAAACCGCCGAGGATAAGCGCCAGGGGGGCTGCTTGAAGATAGGCTGTCAGCCAGGCAGGCACGCGGATTTCGCGCCTTGGCTTTGGCTTGCCGACGCCTATAAACCGCACTGTTGCCATCGCTCGTCTCCCTGTCGTCTTCGGGGCTGCCGTGTGTCTTCCCCGCGAACGGGGAAGACATGGTTTCTATTGATATGATCAGGCGGCGATGAACTCGTTCCAGCGGCGAACCATGTAACGGTCCTCGTCCATGACGGAATTCCAGCAGGCAACCTTGCCCATGCGTTCTTCGAAGGCACCGCCGTCGCGCACGGCACCGGCCTTTTCCATCACTTTGCCTTCGGGGGACATGATGTCGCCCTGGGCGGGCTTGCCTTCGATCCAGTAACCCCATTCATCCGCGGACATGAAGTTCTTGGCGGTTTCCATGCAGGCGGAATAATAACCCTGGCGGTTCAGGTAGCCACCAACCCAGCCGGATGTGTACCAGTTGATATATTCATAGGCCGCATCGAGCTGCGCGCCCTTCAGATGCGCCGCAAGACCCAGTCCGCCGCCCCAGGCGCGGTAGCCTTCCTTCAGCGGTTGATATTTGCAGGCGATGCCCTTGGAGCGGACAGCGGCAACGGCTGGCGACCACATGGACTGGATGACGACTTCGCCCGAAGCCATCAGGTTGACGCTTTCATCGAAGCTTTTCCAGAAGGCGCGGAACTGGCCGCTCTGCTTGGCCTTGATCAGGAAATCGATGGTCTTGTCGATCTCGACCTTGGTCATGTTGCCCTTGTCGGCATATTTGATATTGCCCATGGCTTCCATGATCATTGCAGCATCCATGATGCCGATCGATGGAATGTTGAGGATCGACGTCTTGCCCTTGAAAGCGGGGTCCATGATATCGGCCCAGCTGGTGATGTCGCGGCCAACGAGGTCTGGGCGAATGCCGAGCGTGTCGGCATTGTAGATGGTCGGCACCATCGTCATCCATTCGGTCGGAGCCTTGGCGAAGGTTTTCGCGCCGGGCTTTTCGACGAAGCCGACGGTGTGTGGCGCTGTGCCCTGGGCAATGACGCTTTCCGGCTTCAGTTTGCCGTTGATGAACAGCGGTACGATCTTGTCGTAATATTTGAGCTTCTTGACTTCCATCGGCTGCAAGACGCCTGATGGGAAGACCTTCTTGGCGATCCAGTATTCGACATCGGCAATGTCATAGGAGTTCGGCTGGGTCACGGCGCGCTGGGCGGCGGCGTCAGAATCCGTCGCCGTCATTTCCAGGGTGATGCCGAGGTCGGCCTTGCACTTTTCGGCGATGGCATTGATGTTTGAGACGCCTGTGCCGAATTGACGAAGGGTGATCTTGGTCTGTGCCCAGATGGTCGGAAAGCCAGTGATGGCGCCGGAACCGGCGGCAAGACCCGCTGCGGCGGCCCCCGTCTTCAAAAGCGAACGGCGGGTCACGCCGGATTTTGGCTTTTTTTTATCAGTCATGGAAGTTCTCCTCTGGTTATTGGTTGATTATTTCAGCGCCGGTTTGCCGAGAACGATGGCGTCATCGGCCTCCCAGCAAACGGCAATGGCTTCGCCTACCTTGACCGGATGTGCGTGGAAGGCGGCATCGGTCAGGATGGCGGTAAAGTCTTCGATGCCCGCACCGCTCAGCATCAGCTTCACGGTGGAACCACGATATTCGACATTGGTGACAGAGCCGGTGAAGCCGAGGCCCGGGACCTGGCTCTGGCCGATCCGCACATGGTCAGTGCGCACCGCTATGTCGGCGGGTTCGCCGATGGCGGCTTTGCCGGAAGCTGCGAAATCCGCCCCGCCTGCGACTGATATCATCGCGATCTCATCGGAAACGCTCGTGACTCGGCCTGAAATGACATTGTGATCGCCCATGAAACGAGCGACGAATGCTGAGGCCGGGCGCTCGAATACGGTGCGGGGATCGGCAGCCTGTTCGATGCGGCCATCGTTCATGATAACGATCAGGTCGGCGAGCGCCATGGCCTCTTCTTGGCTATGGGTCACATGCACGAAGGTGATGCCGAGCGAGGTCTGGAGTTTCTTCAGTTCGGCTCGCATGCGGATTTTCAAAAATGGATCGAGTGCGGACAAAGGCTCGTCCAGAAGAAGCGCTTCCGGGTCGGTAATCAAGGCGCGTGCCAGCGCCACACGCTGCTGCTGTCCGCCGGAAAGCTGGGCGGGGCGCCGGTCCGCATAGGCCTCCAGTTGCATCAATTGCAGCATCTCCATCGCCTTGGCGCTGCGGGTGGCTTTGTCGATACCCTTCATTTTCAGGCTGAAGGCGACATTTTCGGTGAGGTCGAGATGCGGAAACAACGCGTAGGACTGGAACATCATCGCTGTGCCGCGCGCGGCGGGCGCGAGATCGGTGATGTTGGTGTTGCCCAGCAGAATATCACCTGTCGTGACGGTCTCGTGTCCGGCAATCATCCGTAACGTCGATGTTTTGCCGCAACCGGAAGGGCCGAGTAGGCAGCAATAGGTGCCAGCTGGAATTTTCAGGCTGATGCTGTGGACGGCTGTCGTATGGCCGTAAACCTTGGTAACGGCGGCAATATCGATGGCGGCGGCTTGTTTCATGCTGCGATCCCTTGATGACCGCTGCTTTACATGCATCTTACGTGCCAGATGCTTGTGGCCTTTGGAAAACCTAGAAAATCCTGTCGGCTTCCACTGAATACCCATGGAATTTTTCGGGTCGTCATCACTGTTGCGCAAAAATCGTGCGATTGTTTGCATTCATTGGTCAAATTGTACGCAATAGATTTCTTGCCTGTCAGCAATCAGTGACTTTCCGAGTTTGTCAGTTCAATGTACAAAGGCAGGCATCAGCACGGGTGACGCTATGAAGCTTGACGAAAAAATCAGTTTTCACGATTCAAATTTGGAAGACCGTGCCTTCACCATCCGCGAATCCCTACGAAATGCGATTATCGACCGGCGTTTAACACCCGGAACCAAGCTTTCCGAGGCGGAAGTGGGCCTTCTGTTCGATGTCAGCCGGACCGTTGTGCGCAGTGCTCTGCAAATGCTTGCATTCGAAGGGCTGATAAAGACGGAACGAAATAGGGGTGCTTTTGTATCCAATCCGAGCCCCGAAGAAGCAGTGCAGGTGTTTGCCTGCCGCCGAATGATCGAACCTGGTATTGTGCTGGCGGCTGTCGAGCGGCTGACGGAGGACGATCTGGTCGCTTTTCGTGCCCAGTTGGAAGATGAACAACGCCATTTGCACCAGCGCGGGCCTGCGGCGAGGCGTGCCGAAATAAAGGCCTCGGGCGATTTCCATCTGATGCTGGCAAAAGTTGCCGGCAATGCCATCCTGCAAAAATTCATGGATGAATTGGTGGCCCGATCATCGTTGGTCATCGCCCTGTATGGTGGATCTGGCGTTTCCAGTTGCGGTCATAATGAGCATGAACAGATACTTGAGGCTCTTGTGCGGCGGGATGCCAAGCATGCAAGTGCGCTGATGCTGCATCACATTGATCATATCGAAGCGGATCTGGATTTGCGGGTGCGGGAAGGTCTGGCATTGAAGGATGCCTTGGGACTTTAGCGCCCTTTTGGCCTTTTTATGGACGAGTTGTCAGGCTCAAGTCAGCGTTTAATGTTTCAGGTGCTAGTCAGGCAAGGATGCGAGATCGTAGATCTTGAATTTGGTATTGGAGAGAATAGTCTGTCCTGGGCAGCGATTCCACCGCCTGACAGATGACAGTAGTGCGGCGGGTTTTTGAAATGCTCTATCCAGTGAGGTTCGTCTATCGTCGGTCCTCGGTTAAATTCGGCAGTACGACCATGCGGTCATTTCAACTGTCCAGGTTGACGAGGCCCTATCTCGGCGACAAATACCGGTTTGAAATGTCTGCCCTGCCGAACAAGCGAATACCTGGATTGCAAATGCTATGGGCTAGCCTTCAGCCTAAAGATGCGATTTATGTATTTACCAAGCGGGCGGCGCTTTCCATTGGCGCATCGGCGCTGGAAATTCTGCATGGCCGAAGCCGGGGCATATGTTTTGACTATGTCGATACGCCCCTGGATAAGATGGTTTTCAATCATGTCGATATGCATCTCGCCAGTTCACATATGGCGCGTGATGCCATGCACGCCAGGCTGACAAACACGCCTGGTGCAAAAGGGCAGGTTGGACTGCTGCTGCATGGTGCCGATGAGCGCATCTACGCCATGGGCAACCAGCGCCGTACCGATTATCGCGCCGGTTATTTCGGCTTTCTGAAGAATACCGTCAGGACGCCTCAAATTGAAAAATCGGTCGATTTTCATGACGCGGCTTTCAGCGATTCCATGCGCCAGATCATCGCGCGTATGGGTGACTACAGTTTGCATTACTGCATTCGCGCACCCCAGACGGAGACGTTGGCGAGGTGTTATAAACCCTTTACCAAGGGCGTGATCGCGGCGGCCTGTGGTGCAAATGTGCTGGTGAATGCGGCTCAGGACGATGCCCTCGCATTTCTGGGTGAGGATTATCCCTATCTCGTCCAAGGAGAAGGGGAGGACGAGATTATCGATGTTTTGCAACGGGCGCGAAGCACCCATGGTAAAAATGATTGGCTGCGCGCCCGCCGCGCCATGGATCATTTTCTGGATCAAGTCAGCCCAAAAGCAATGGCCATGCAGATGGATGAAATATTTACGACTTTGCTGAGATAATAAAGTCTTGCTAGACCTGTCAGATGTGATCGGAATTATATGAAATTGTAATAACTGCTGGATGGTCTAGGTCTGGGATCGGCGGGGGTTGGAAATGGAGAATAAGCGTAGAGATCATCGAGTCCGAACCTTACAAGCGGCGCGCATAATCTTGAAAAACGGGTTTTCGACCTTTAGCTGCACCGTCAAGAATATTTCGTCCGGTGGCGCGAAGCTGGCTGGAGATAATTTTGTCAATGTTCCCGATGAATTCGATTTACTGATGGATGGCGGGCGCAAGGTCCATTGTGTCGTCCGGTGGCGGAAGATAACGGAAATCGGCGTGGAATTCGCCTGACCGGCATTTAGAAGCGTCCCAAAGGTGGAAAAGTTCAGCACTAGGCCATGATAGAGTTCAACAGCAGTGCTGTCGATATTGCCCGCGACCTGATTGGCGCCGAGCTTTTCGTGGGGGGTGTCGGCGGCATGATCGTCGAAACCGAGGCCTATGAACGTGACGATCCGGCATCCCATAGCTTTCGAGGGCTCACACCGCGCAATAATGCGATGTTTGGTCCAGCCGGACATATCTATGTCTACTGTTCCTACGGCATCCACTGGTGCTTGAACATCGTTTGCCGACCCGGCAGTGCGGTTTTGATCCGGGCGCTCGCGCCAAGCCACGGCTTGGACGTCATGCAAGCGCGGCGTGGCAACGTGGCGCCGCGTTTTCTATGTGCAGGTCCGGGCCGTTTGGCCCAGGCATTGGGCATAACCGTTCAACACAATGGCTTGCCTCTCGCCCTGCCACCATTTCAGCTTGAGCCTGCCAAAATCCGTCCAAGCGTGGCGATCGGTCCTCGCATTGGCATTACCAAAGCGGTCAATCACCCCTGGCGCTTTGGTTTGGCGGGGTCTAAATTTCTAAGCAAGCCTTTTCCTGCTGTCCTCTAGCGCCATATCCGCCAGACGGATTATGGTTTCGCGTTGATGAGCATGCAAACGACTGGATAAGCTGATGGTGCTGGTACTGGATGCAGTAAAAAAAACATACCGCACATCGGAAGGTCCTTTGGAGGTTCTCAAAGGTGTCAGCCTGAGCCTGGCCGCTGGGCGAACCATGGCATTAACAGGGGAATCCGGCAGCGGAAAAAGTACATTGCTTCATCTGGCGGGCGGGCTGGACAGCGCCGATGCCGGGAAGCTTTGCGTGGATGGGGAAGATATCGATGCGCTCGATGATAAAGGTCGCGCCCGGTTGCGGCGTGGCACAGTCGGGTTGATTTTTCAGCAGTTCAACCTGATCCCCTCGCTGGATGTGCGGGCCAATCTGGCCTTTCATGCCCGGCTGGGTGAGCGTTACGATGGGCAATGGCAGACGGAATTGACGGAACGCCTGGGGCTTTCTGCGCTTCTGACGCGCTATCCCGAGCAACTCTCCGGCGGCCAGCAACAGCGCGTCGCCATCGGTCGGACACTTGCTGTCCGGCCAAAACTGGTTCTGGCCGATGAGCCGACGGGAAATCTCGACGAAGAGACGGGCAATGCGGTCATGGCTTTGATGTTATCTCTGGTGCGGGAGACGGGTGCGGCCCTGTTGATGGTGACACATTCACCCCGGTTGGCTGCCATGCTGGATGAAAACTTGCATTTGCGTGCCGGGCGGGTGGCCTGATGCTGCGCACGGCTTTTCTGGCTTTGCTGTCGCATTGGCGGCGCAAGCCGCTTCAATTGGCCATGCTGCTCCTCGGTTTGTCGCTGGCGACAGCACTTTGGTCGGGGGTGCAGGCGATCAATGCGGAGGCGCGGGCCTCTTATGCGCGGGCCGCCGCGATGCTTGGGCAAAATCGCCTGTCGGATATCCAAAGCAAGGATGGCAGGCCCATCCCCATCTCGACCTATGTCGCGCTGCGGCGGGCGGGGCTGCTGGTTTCCCCGGTTCTTGAAGGGGAGATGCGACTTGGCACGTTTCGCCTGCGGTTGATCGGCATAGATCCCCTAACGATCCCGTCGGTCGCCCAGCCAGTCGATCTGCGCGGTGATGGCAATATCAATCGTTTCCTGCTTCCACCGGGGCAGATCGCGGTTTCGCAAGCGACCGCAGATGCCCTCCAGGGGCAATCGCTACCGCCACTTAATATCGTCAAGGATCTGCCTTTTGCGACCGGCTTTACCGATATCGGTCGGGCGCAGGCCTTGTTGGGGCAGCGGGATGGATTGACCCGGCTGATCGTCTCGCCAGAACAGCCGATTTCGCAACAGCAACTGGCGGCATTGGCGCCTGATCTGCGCCTGAAATCCCCCGATGGTGAAGGGGATCTTGCCCGGTTGACGGACAGTTTTCATCTCAACCTGACGGCCTTCGGACTGCTGTCCTTCGTGGTCGGCCTGTTCATCGTCTATGCGGCCGTGCGGCTGGCTTTCGAGCAGAGACGGCCCACCTTTCGCACGCTTCGATCTCTTGGTCTCTCGGCCAGCGCCTTGATGCTCCTGCTTTTCCTGGAACTGCTGGTCTTTGCATTGGCCGCGGGCGTCGCGGGCGTGGCGCTTGGCTATGTCGTAGCCTCTGCCTTGCTGCCGGATGTGGCACTGACACTCAGGGGCCTTTACGGCGCCGATGTTCCTGGCACGCTGGCTTTTCGGCCCCAATGGTGGGCGACAGGCATCGGTATTGCCGTGGTCGGCACGCTGGCGTCCGCCGGGCAAAGCCTCTGGCAGGTCTGGCGCATGCCCCTTCTGGCCCCGGCCCAGCCGCGCGCCTGGGCTATGGCTTCGGAACGCGCCTGGTTTATCCAGGCGCTGGCGTCCGCCGTACTATTTGCGGTAACGCTGATCTTGATGAAATTTGGTCATGGTCTGGTGGCTGGTTTTGCCACCTTGGGAGCGCTTTTGCTGGCCTCGGCGCTGGCCTTGCCGGTCGTTTTGGTGCCGGTGCTGCGGTTGATGCAATTCCTGGCAAGGCGACCGGTTTGGCAATGGTTCTGGGCTGATACACGCCAGCAATTGCCCAGTCTGTCCCTGGCTTTGATGGCGCTTCTTCTGGCGCTATCGGCCAATGTCGGTGTTGGAACCATGGTGTCCAGCTTTCGTCTGACCTTTGTCGGCTGGCTGGATCAAAGATTGGCCGCTGAGCTATACGTGACGGCGCGCAACGATGACGAGGCCGAGCGCTTGCGGGCCTGGCTTGCCCCTCGGGTGAAGGCCGTGCTGCCAATCTGGAATGCGCAGGGAGAGGTCCGCGGCAAGACAGTTGTCATTCATGGCGTGGTCGATGATGCGACCTACCGCGATCACTGGCCGATGCTTGCCGCCACGCCGGATGTCTGGGACAGGTTGGCCCGAGGTGAAGGGGCCTTGATCAATGAACAGATGATGCGCCGCGAGAGCTTGGCGGTGGGTGATGAGATCACGCTGCCCGGTGGCTGGAAGCCCCGTATTCTCGGTGTCTATTCCGATTACGGTAATCCCAATGAGGATGTGATCGTCACTCAATCGGAATTGGTCAGCCGTTTTTCCGATCTCTCGCGCTTGCGGTTCGGGCTGCGGATACGGCCAGAACAGACCGGCGCGCTGCGTGAGACTTTGATGACTGAATTCGGCTTGCCGCCCGACAACGTCGTGGATCAGGCGATGATCAAGGCGCGATCACTGGCGATTTTCGAAAAGACCTTCGCCGTTACAGCCGCTCTCAATGTGTTGACGCTGGGGGTCGCGGGGCTTGCGATGTTTGCCAGCCTCATGACACTGTCAGGCATGAGGCTGCCCCAGATCGCTCCGGTCTGGGCAATGGGTCTGACCCGTCGCGCGATAACCGGGTTGGAACTTGCCCGTACTCTTATCCTCGCAGGCTTTACACTCGTTGCCGCGCTGCCTGTGGGACTTGGACTGGCCTGGGTTTTGTTGGCTGTGGTCAATGTCGAGGCCTTTGGTTGGCGCTTGCCAATGCATTTGTTTCCAG
This sequence comes from Gillisella vitis, assembly GCF_021559775.1. Classification (GTDB taxonomy): domain Bacteria; phylum Pseudomonadota; class Alphaproteobacteria; order Rhizobiales; family Rhizobiaceae; genus Allorhizobium; species Allorhizobium ampelinum. The sequence continues at coordinate 1,124,291 of NZ_CP056048.1, forward strand.
TCCAGTGGCTATGGTTGGGAGGGTTTGCACTGTTGGCCTCGCTGCTCTCAGCCCTGATCCCACTTGTTGGTATTGCCCGATTGAAGCCATCGGATTTATTGAAAGTCTTTGCCAATGAACGCTAACATTCGTCGGTTCATGATTTTCGTTCTGGCGCTGCTGCTTGGCGGTAATCCGGTTTTCGCCCAGGGCTTTGCCGGTCTTGGTGCGAAGGCTGGCGATGGTTTCGCCTTGCCGCAGCCAGGCCAACCGCTTGCGTTTCCAATGGATCATGGCCCGCACCCGAATTACCGGATCGAGTGGTGGTATGTGACGGCCAATCTGACCGGGCCGGATGGGCGTGATTACGGAGTCCAATGGACGCTGTTTCGTTCAGCATTGAAACCGGGCGAGGCGGAGGGCTGGAACAGTCCACAAATCTGGATGGGCCATGCGGCCTTGACAACGAAGGACCATCATTACGCTACGGAAAAGTTTGCGCGTGGAGGAATAGGTCAGGCGGGCGTGGCGCTTGGGCCGTTTTCCGCCTGGATCGATGATTGGTCGCTCACGACAAGACCACAGACCGGAAAAACTGGCGATGCCCTGTCCTCCTTGACCATGAAGGCCAAGGGCGCCGATTTTTCCTACGATCTCGCCCTGCAGGCCACAGGTCCTCTGGTGGCGCAGGGAGATCATGGCTACTCTGTGAAATCAGCGGAAGGGCAGGCGAGCTATTATTATTCCCAGCCCTTCTATGAGGTGAACGGTATCTTGAACCTGCCTGATGGCCCTGTCCCTGTGACGGGCAAGGCTTGGCTGGATCGGGAATGGTCCTCCCAACCACTCTCCGCCGACCAGAAAGGCTGGGATTGGTTCTCCCTCCACTTCGAGGACGGTGCAAAACTGATGGGTTATCATCTGCGTGGCAAGGGTGACGATTATACCGTCTCCACCTGGATCACGCCACAGGGTGTGCCGGAGCCAATGCGCCCCGGTGCGCTCAAGCTGACGGTGGTAAAACAAACGCAGGTCGCGGGTCGTACCATGCCGGTGGACTGGCAACTGGAACTGCCCGAAAAAGCCATATCGATCCGCACCACGCCCGTAAACGCACAAAGCTGGATGCCCCTGGCGTTTCCCTATTGGGAAGGTCCGATCCGCTTTTCGGGTAGTCATGTTGGTACAGGCTATCTTGAAATGACCGGGTATTGAACCCGGACAGCCGCTTGTTCATATGGCATGCGCTTTGCTTTACTGCATTTACAGTAGGTCGAGCGCCCGGCTCATGATAATCATGCGGTCGGAATGGCATGGACAGGCATATCGGGCATTTGCCCGCTTTGTCTCTCAGGGAGAACGGTGATGGCAGCTTATTCGATCATCCTTGGGCGGGAACGCCATGTATTCGACGATCTGAAAAGCCTGATGGCCTGCGCTTCCCCGCCAAAGTCCGGGGATCAATTGGCAGGGATCGCCGCAAGCAGCAATGAACGCCGGGTCGCGGCGCGCTATGTGCTTGCCGATCTTCCTTTGAAGACTTTTCTTCAGGATATGCTGATCCCCTATGAGATCGACGAGGTTACCCGGCTGATCGTCGATAGCCACGACGTCGCAGCGTTTGCGCCTGTCTCCCATATGACTGTTGGTCAATTTCGTGACTGGCTGCTGTCTTATGAGGCAACAAGCGAAGTTTTGGCAGCGCTTGCCCCCGGACTGACACCGGAAATGGTAGCGGCCGTTTCCAAGCTGATGCGTAATCACGATCTGATCACGGTCGCGGCGAAATGCAGCGTTATTACCGCATTTCGCTCGACAATCGGGCTTTCGGGCCGGCTTTCTAGCCGGTTGCAGCCCAACCATCCGACCGACGATCCGGAGGGGGTGGCTGGCTCGACCTTGGATGGTCTGCTCTATGGTGTTGGCGATGCGGTGATCGGCATCAATCCGGCCAGTGATAATCTCGAAGCCTGTACAAGGTTGATGCATCTGTTCGACAAACTCAGAGACCGCTTCGAAATACCGACGCAGTCCTGTGTCCTGACCCACGTGACAACCTCGATCCAGGCGATCGAGGCAGGCGCCCCGCTCGATCTCGTCTTTCAGTCGGTGGCGGGGACGCAGGCTGCTAACAAGGGTTTTGGCGTCGATCTCGCGGTTTTACGTGAGGGGCGTGAGGCAGCGCTGTCGTTGAAACGTGGCACCGTTGGTGACAATGTCATGTATCTGGAGACCGGGCAGGGCAGCGCGTTGTCGGCTGATGCCCATCACGGCGTCGATGAACAGACGTTGGAGGTTCGGGCCTATGCCGTGGCGCGGGAGGTCAAACCGCTGCTGGTCAATACGGTCGTCGGCTTCATTGGGCCGGAATATCTTTATGATGCCAAGCAGATTATTCGCGCCGGTCTTGAAGATCATTTCTGTGGCAAATTGCTGGGCGTGCCGATGGGCGTCGATGTCTGCTATACCAACCATGCCGAAGCTGATCAGGATGACATGGACAACCTGATGGTGCTCCTGACCGTAGCGGGCGTGAACTTCCTGATTGCCGTGCCGGGTGCAGACGATGTCATGCTTAATTATCAAAGTCTGTCCTATCATGATATTGTCGGTCTTCGTCACCAGTTCAACCGCCCGCCCGCGCCGGAGTTCGAAGCGTGGCTGAAGCGGATGGGGATGATCGATCGGTCCGGTCGGCTGGCACCATTGCCCCATTCCAACGCTTTTTCTCGCAACCTTCTGTCTTACAAGGCATCGGCATGAGCAATTCCGTCGATTTCGACCCGTTTGCAAGGTTTCGTAGCGCCACTCGGGCGCGCATAGGCCTTGGCCGGGCAGGCGATGCGATGCCAACACAGGCCGTTCTGGAGTTTCAACTGGCCCATGCCAGAGCCCGTGATGCCGTCCATGGGGAAGTGGATTTCGAGAAACTGGCGACCGCGCTGGCTCCCATTGAAACAGTGCTGGTCCATTCCTTGGCAAAAGATCGGGCAACCTACCTGACCCGGCCCGACCTTGGACGTATGCCGGATCGCCATGACCTTCCGGCACCGGGCAAGACCTACGAAATCGCCTTCATCATCGCCGATGGCCTTTCGGCAGCCGCGGTGGAGCGCCATGCCGTTTCGGTCTATGAAGCCACGGTGCGCCGGCTCGGAGGGTTTTCAGTCGCCCCGGTTATCCTTGGAAAGCAGGCGCGTGTCGCTTTCGGTGATGAAGCCGCGGCGGCCTTCGGCGCGCAAGTGGCCATCGTCCTGATTGGAGAGCGGCCCGGTCTTAGCGTTCCCGATAGTCTTGGCGCTTATATTACGTTTGAGCCGCGTAAAGGACGGCGCGATAGTGAGCGCAACTGCATTTCCAATATTCATGACGACGGATTGTCTTATGAATCGGCGGCGGAAAAGATTTCCTGGCTGGTGAAGGAGGCCTTACGGTTGAAACTCTCAGGTGTCGACCTGAAGGAAAACGCCGTGGATGGTATCTCACTCCCGCATGGCGCGAAATCGTTGACCTAAATAACTGATAAAAAATAATTTTAATCTCTGAGTACTTTGATTAGCCCAGCTTTTCTTGAGCTTCAGGGGCTGACTTGACGCGACTCGCTGCATGCGGCACATTTACGATGAAACGTTCGATATGTCTTCTGTTGCCGTAACAAGCTGTGTATGCTGTTAATTTTCCGCTGGTGCGTATATCATTCCAGAAGAGAATCAGTCAGTTTGCGCGGTGACGAAAGTTTAGGCGGATGCAAGCGTGGAATGGTCGAACCGTTCGACGCTAAGTCAGGCGCTTTATCGGGAGA
>NZ_CP056049.1 GCF_021559775.1 Gillisella vitis
ATGGCGAAGATCGCCCCGAAAACTGATGCCATGATTGAGGGGTTGACTGCCTTGATGGAGCGTCACGCTGACGCGCTTTCTAGCCAGTTGCAAGCACATCATTTGAAAGTTTTCCCGCCGACCTCCGAAAAGGGGATTAGGTCCTTCGGCCCGTCTGAAGCGTCCAAGTTGCTTGGCGTTGGGGAGTCTTATCTACGACAGATTGCTTCGGAAATGCCAGAGTTGAATGTCAGCATGAGCCCTGGGGGCCGGCGCATTTTCTCGATTGAAGATATCCACGTGATCCGCAAACATATGGACCAGATTGGTCGTGGAAACCGTCGCTATCTTCCGCATCGTCGAGACGGGGAGCAGCTTCAAGTCATTTCTGTGATGAATTTCAAAGGTGGCTCGGGCAAAACGACGACCGCTGCGCATTTGGCTCAATATCTCGCAATGCGTGGTTACCGAGTGCTTGCTATCGATCTCGATCCTCAGGCAAGCCTGTCTGCGCTCTTTGGCAGCCAACCGGAGACGGATGTTGGTCCAAACGAGACCCTCTATGGCGCCATCAGATATGATGATGAGCAAGTGCCGATCGAACAGGTCGTTAGAGGAACATATATTCCGGACCTTCATCTCATTCCCGGCAATCTCGAACTTATGGAATTTGAGCATGACACTCCCCGCGCCTTAATGAAGCGCAAGGAAGGCGACACGCTCTTCTATGGCCGCATCAGTCAAGCGATTGAAGACATTGCAGATAATTATGATGTCGTCGTCATCGATTGCCCTCCGCAACTCGGTTACCTCACGCTTTCAGCATTGACGGCTGCAACATCTATCCTTGTTACGGTTCACCCCCAGATGCTCGATGTGATGTCAATGAACCAGTTTCTGGCAATGACCTCGAACTTGTTGAGGGAAATTGAGAGCGCCGGCGCTGAGTTCAAGTTCAATTGGATGCGCTATCTTATCACTCGTTTCGAACCGAGTGATGGGCCACAAAATCAAATGGTTGGCTATCTCAGGTCTATTTTCGGTGAGAACGTCCTCAATTTTCCAATGCTCAAAACGACGGCTGTCTCAGACGCGGGCCTGACAAACCAAACTCTTTTTGAAGTGGAACGCGGTCAGTTTACCCGATCAACCTATGATCGCGCCTTGGAGGCTATGAACGCTGTCAATGATGAGATTGAATCTCTTATCAAAAAAGCATGGGGTAGAACCACATGAGCCGGAAGCACATCCTTGGCGTCTCGACGGATGCCCAAGACGCTAAGCCCTCTGACAACCGGGCAGGTAAAACGCGGTCAATGCCGCTTCTTGGGGTCGCCAGAAAGGAACGCGACCCGGCAACAAAGCTGACTGCGAATATCGGAAACGCACTGCGTGAGCAGAATGACCGGTTGAGTCGCGCTGAAGAGATAGAGCGGCGTCTTGCTGAAGGTCACGCGGTTATCGAGTTGGATGTCTCGACGGTAGATCCATCCTTCGTGCAGGACCGAATGCCTGGCGACATCGACGGACTTCTCGAATCGATTCGAGAGCAGGGCCAGCAAGTACCAATCCTCGTGCGCCCTCACCCGGATCAGCCGGGCCGATATCAGGTGGGTTTCGGTCACCGTCGGCTTCAGGCCGTTTCAGAATTAGGTCTTCCGGTCAAAGCGGTTGTTCGCGATTTGACGGACGAACAATTGGTCATTGCGCAGGGCCAGGAGAATAATGAACGCCAGGATCTCACCTTTATTGAGAAAGCACGTTTTGCACATCGCCTGAATAAGCAATTTTCACGCGAAATCGTTATTGCCGCGATGTCGATCGATAAGAGTAACCTGTCGAAGATGCTTTTGCTGGTCGACACCCTCCCCCCGGAGCTGATTGATGCAATCGGCCCCGCACCAGGGGTCGGACGACCAAGCTGGCAGCAACTAACGGAACTTATCGAAAAGGCCCCCTCGCCTTCTGACGTCTCGAAATACGCGCTATCGAATGAAGTGCAAGCGCTGCCATCTGCGGAGCGGTTCAAGGCGGTATTGGTCAGCCTTAAGCCTTCGCGGGTCTCTCGCGGACTTCCGGAGATTATGTCGACCCCTGATGGGGATCGATTGGCTCAGGTTTCGCAAAGCAAATCCAAATTGGAAATCACGATAGACAGAAAGGCGACGCCTGATTTCGCCGCCTTCGTCATTGATCACTTGCCTGCGCTTTATCAGGCGCACCGAGCACAGAACCAGAAGAAATAAGGAGAGTAGTCAGCAAAAGAAAAGAGCTCCCCCAACGTCGCCGTCGTGGAAGCCCTTCTGTCTCTCTAGCAAGAACAGAATCGCATTTCCTCGAATCCTCGTCAAGAGTTTTTGCGCCATTTTGGTGAGTGATTTTCTTTTGCCTGCTGAAGGGTAAAAGATGATGGAGACTGGAAATGTAACGACGCCCTTCGGGCGGCGGGGTATGACGCTTGCGCTGGTGCGTCGGCAGGTCGCCACAAGCGACATTAAGCCGGGCAAACGTGCGGATAAATGGAAAATATTCAGGGATGCCTCAGCCGCAATGGACTTGCTTGGGATACAATCCAACAGTCTTGCGGTTCTCGATGCCTTATTGAGCTTTTATCCGCAAAATGAACTGCGGCAGGATGCACAGCTTGTTGTTTTTCCCTCAAATTCTCAACTTGCTCTTCGGGCGCACGGCTTGGCCGGGGCGACTTTACGCCGGCATATTGCCGTGCTTGTCGATGCAGGCCTGATCGTTCGTAAAGATAGCGCCAATGGAAAACGCTACGCGCGTAAGGATAATGCCGGTCAAATCGAGCAGGCATTTGGCTTCGATTTATCCCCCCTTCTCGCGCGCTCAGAGGAGCTCGCGATGATGGCACAACAGGTGATGGCTGATCGCGCCACCTTTAGAAAAGCCAAGGAAAGCCTTACCATTTGCCGCCGAGATGTCCGCAAGCTGATCACGGCGGCGATCGAGGAGGGCGCGCAAGGTGACTGGCACGAGATCGAATGCGCTTATATCTCTCTCGTCGGCAAAATATCCAGAACCCCGGCTCTTTCTGAGGTCACATTGGTTTTAGATGAGATGAACAATCTTAAGAGAGACATCGTTAAGCGACTGGAAAATCAAATTAATTCAGAAAAAAACAGCGCCAATGCCGTTCAAATTGAGCGGCACATACAGAATTCAAATACCAACTACATAACTGAATTTGAACCTCCCTCTCGAAAAGAGCGAGAAGCAACTGAGGAGCAAAACAATCCGCCTAAAAGACTGCCGATAAAGTCATTTCCGCTTGGAATGGTTTTGAAGGCTTGCCCCTCGGTTTGCGATTACGGACCAGATGGAAAGATCGCAAATTGGCGTGACTTAATGACAGCTGCGGTGGTGGTTCGATCTATGTTGGGAGTAAGTCCGTCCGCCTATCAGGAAGCCTGCGAAACCATGGGTCAAGAGAATGCGGCAACCGCCATTGCATGTATTTTAGAGCGTGCAAATTTTATCAATTCGGCAGGAGGTTATCTGCGCGATCTAACCCGTCGGTCACAGCAGGGAGAATTTTCTCTCGGGCCTATGATGATGGCTTTGTTAAGGACCAACGGAGAAGCGGCTATGAAGACCGGGTAAAAAATTGAACGAATCCTCCAAAAGGAGGCGGATTGGAGTCAAAATGCGTGCAATTGAGCGGGTGATTTGGTGGTCAGCTGACCACCAACATAAGTAATTGAAAGAGAAAGGTTTTTTCAATGCCGTTTGGAAACCCAGATTGTGAGTGATCATTTACACGAAAAATGCGGATTGCGGTGAAATTGGTCGGTGTAAGCGGGATATTGGGCTTCTGCCTTGATCATCATAATAGAAAAAGAGTGCAGATTTTTTGCGGTATCTCTAATACATCCACACCACTATTCTGGCGGCGGGGCAAGACCTCAAAATAAGATCAGGCCTGCGGCATATACGCCAGGTAGTTATCTTGAATGGTGATGTGATCGGCCAAGTGCTTGGCATCATGCCAGACGCCCCAGATGAAACTGGAGGCGCGCCCGGAAAGTCCGGGAAGACCGAGGAAGTAGAGGCCTCTCTCAGAAGAGACGCCTCGATGATGTCTAGGGCGCCCCGCGTCATCGAAGGCCCGCACCTTCAACCAGCTATAGTCAGATCTGAAGCCGGTGGCCCAGATGATGGTGGTGATGCCTGCCGCGGTAAGATCCAGTTCGAGAATCGGATTAGTAATACAATCGGCCGTCGGACCAAGAATGCGGGCTTCCGGCTCTTGCGGAAGGTTGAGACCGTTCAATACAACGAAAGCATCCGCCTCGTCGAGCAGTGATAGATAGGTCTGGTCACCACGATCGAGATTGTTGGCAAGGTCTTCAGCAAATGATAATTTGCCGTTCTTAAAACTTTCGGTCATGCCAACCAGAACCATTCCTTGTGCTGCAAGCCGACGGAAGTCGATAGTTTCCCCGCCTCGCGCACCACTGACAGCGACCGTAACATGATTGCTTGTCTGCAATTCCTGCACCTGGGCATCCCATTTGCCGAGAACACCAAGCCACCAGGCGCAGTCATACCCGCGATAGGTGCGTGGAGGACGACCATGCGGACCAACCGAAAGATAAGTTTTGCGGCCCACTCGCATGAGTTCCTCCGCAATCTGCACTCCCGACGAGCCAGCGCCAATCACGAGAACGGCCCCCTCCCCGAGCTGGTGAGGATTGCGGTATTCGCTGGAATGTATCTGGTTGATATTGGCGGTCGGCGGAACGATTGGCGGGATATTCGGCAACTGGAACGGACCGGTCGCCACAACGACGTAGCGTGCTTCGATCAATCCGTTAGACGTCTCCACACGGAAGCCGGGGCGACCGTCCAGACGCTCGACTTGAGTTACCTCGGTTTCACAGCGTATTGGCGCGGTGTACTTTTTTGCATAGGCTTCAAAATAGTCTGCAACGCCTTCTTTGGGAACAAACGCATCGGCATTGCCGGGAAAGGTCAGGTTTGGAAAACGATCGTGCCAAGCCGGACCATTGGCGACCAGAGAATCCCAACGCATAGAACGCCAGCGCTCTGCTATCCGTCCTTTTTCAAGGACAAGGTGTGCCACATTGTTCCTGGTCAGATGCTCACTCATAGCGATGCCCGCCTGGCCACCGCCGACGACGAGTGCATGTATTTTTTCGACAGGCATTGTTTCGTCCTTTCTATAAATTGAAGTGTGTGCTGGCCGCTGGAGTGCGGTGTTGCCGAGAGCCGAAGCATTGGTGGCAGGGCCAACGAGGATTCTTATTGCTGTGGCTGTAGGAATAAATTTGGCTGCATTGTTCGTTTTTCTCAGTCGTCGGGCATCTCATTAAGTCGGCATCCCTCGCCCCTGCGGATGCTCGCCAAGGCAGGCTCCATCTCTTCTTTGGACGTTAGCTGTTTACGAATAGTCAGCCGATGCGGGCTATCTACAACTCTATGATGATAGTGGACCGAAATCTCAATCTGGTAGAAGCTCTTAGGTTGGTATGAGCGGTATACAAAGAGAGGAAATTTTTGGCGAGATTAACAACGCAGTAGAAGACGAGGGGAGGAGAAGTCTGCGCGCCGGTGAGCAGCCGATGCTTACGTAAGTTCGCAATGGCCAATTGCAAGGAACTTGAGAAGGGGCCTTGGGAAAAACAGTGGCTTTAGGATTCCCTTAAATCGATCTCTGCTAAATTTGCTGGGTATTCTGTCCGATCGTTGCGCAAGATGAGCTGATGATATTGAACCACCAGTTTGGCAATCGTAAAAATAGTTTTGATTTGGACGCTGCAGCCGCGCTGGATGAAGCTTGGGACCTCGCTTGCAAGGGGCGTTCCGTTCGCGCATTTTCTTTAGCAAATTCAGTTTTGGCTTCGGCAGAACAGCGCGGTGATCAAGGTCTTATAGCGGGCAGTTCTCAGCAATGTGCCTGGTATTGCTTTCAACTTGGTGAGACAGAGACGGGGCTAGTATACGTAGAGAAAGCAATTTCTCTGTGGAAGTCCCTTGAAGAGCCAGTGCTTGAGGCACAAGCTCTTAGTATCGGTGCTTGGCTGCATCTGGAACTCGGTAATCTAGAGCAGGCTGTCGAGTTTGCCGCAGAAGCACTCAACATTGCCGACCAAAGCCGTAATCTCCGATCTCGGTCTTTGGCTATAAATGTGATTGGCGTGATATTCTGGATGACGCGTCAACCATCTCTCGCTGTTGACTATTGCAGTCGTGCCGTGGAGCTAGCCCGAGAGGCATACGATATTACATTCGAATGTTGGTGGTTGATTAATCTCGGTGGAGCGCATGCAGAGGATGCTTATCTCGCTCAGGAAGCCGATAATCAAAAATTCGAAACGTCGATTAGCAGCGCAATAGATATTACGAAACAAGCGCTCAGCCTCGCTCAATCACTTAAAGACGCCTGGGCCGAGAGGTTGTGTATCGCAAATTTAGCAGAGTATTTTAATGCGGTTGAGGCTTTTTCCGCCGCCGAAATGTTATTGGAGCGGTACCGTGACATTCCGGGAGACGATTATGTTCGCGGTGAGGGGCATTATCTGGTTACACTGGGAAGCACGCTCGTTTCGTTAAAGCGCTACGAAGAGGCATTGGTGCCACTTGAGCAGGCCCACTTGCTTGCCGGGGAAAATTTCAATCTTGAGACCTTACTGCATGCCTGTCTGTCTCTTTCAAAGGCTCATGAGTATCTTGGAGCATTCGAGTCTGCGCTGGATTTTCATAAAAAGTATCACAAGCTCCATCAGCAGTTCACTGCGGAGCGGATCCAGCAAAATGCCCGTATGGCGGAGATCCGTTATGAAACGAAAAAACTCAAAGCAATGCTTGATACAGAGGCAGAGCGCTCCGCAGAAATTGCCCGGTCATTAGAGGCCCTGCAACAGCAAACCAGTGTCCTGACCGAAGCGGCGAATACGGACCCGTTGACAGGACTTTCCAATCGGCGGCATTTGGAGACGATAATATCTGACATTAATACTCAAAGCGCGAGTTATGCGCTGGCGATCCTTGATGTCGATCACTTCAAGAAAATCAATGATACGTTTTCCCATATTATTGGTGATCGTGTGCTTGTGCAAATCGGGACACTGGTCAAAGTTGTTGTTCGTGAAACAGATATCGCAGTTCGCTTCGGTGGCGAAGAGTTCGTCATACTTATGACGGACCTAACACCCGCCCACGCGGAAAGGGTTTCCGAAAGACTGCGAATGACAATTACCAACTTTGACTGGTCCGAAATTGCCGATGGGCTGAATGTGTCCGTCAGTATCGGAGTGGCAATGTCAGACGATGCAGTCGACGCCGAAGCGGTTTTGCAACTGGCGGATCGGCGCCTTTATTGGGCAAAGCAGACCGGTAGAAATAGAGTTGTTTGTTTTCTGCCGTCTGGAAATCGGTTTGAACAAACGACCAGCGCGATTACGGATTGAGGAAGCGATCCGATTCTGCGGACTGCCTCTTAGCCTTCTCGACGTTGCTTTTCTCTTGCCATGAATCTCCGCTTCCGCCGGAGTGAAAATGCGTACGGAATGCCGTACAAAACCGGCCATGGCGCACTCGATTTTATGTCATCAATAACCGAAACCGCTAATCCGCTATCATGCAAGTCTAAAAGCTCGGGGTGTGGCGCGGAAAGGGATTTCGACGCCATGAGCGGGGATAAACCATTATGATCTTCGGTCGTGATGGGACTATGCCGAGGTGCATTTTGACAGGTGGCAGAATTGGACCAGCAGTCGCAATTGCAATGCAAAATCCTGGTGAAACAATTGGTCTGAATCGGGTTCGTGGCCGAAAAATCCTATTTTCACGGGCTAAACATTGTGATCAGCAATTCACGGGATGCGAATTTTCTGGTTCAAACGAACAAAATCAAAGCCCCGCAGCTTTGGTCAAATTGATCCTGAAACGATCCCTTCTCCGCTGGTACCTGCGGGTCATCTCGGCTGAGGCATGACCGAGTTGCTTCTGGATATAGCGTTCGTCGACTTCGGCGGAGGAGGCGAGACCGGCGCGCAGGGAATGGCCGGAGAATTTGAAGGCGCGTTCAATCTCGCTGAGATCGCCACGAACCCCGGCAGCCATGGCAGCCCGTTTCACCAGCCTTGCCACTTCCTTATCGTTCAAACGGTTTGGTCCAATGGACTTGCCTTGTCCTGTGACGCGGCGGAAAAGGGGGCCATGGGCAAGTCTGGCAAAGGTGATCCAGCTTTCGACAGCGACCACCGGGCAGGTGGTATCGGAGGATCCGCGGCCGATTTCGACCTCGCGCCAGCCCGTCTTGCCGCGCAGGGTGACGAGCATGCCTTTGTCGAATAGTTCGATCCAGCCGCGCCCGTCTTCGGTTTGGTCAGGTTTGATGTCGAGACCGACAATTTCGGACCGCCGCAGACCACCGGCATAACCGATCAGCAGCATGGCCCGATCGCGCAAACCTCTCAGCGTTCCCCGATCGAGTGTCTCGATCATCGCGATGATATCCTCGGCCAACACCGCTTCCTTCTGCACGGGCGGGCGGGCGTGGCTGTTTCGAATACCAGCCATGACGGTGGCGATATGCCGATCCTTGCGGTCGAGCGTGAGTCCGCGTTGCGCGTAGTTCCAAGACAATGAGGAGAGGCGACGCTCAACGGTCGAAACCGCGTTTGTCTTGGTGCCACGCGTCGGTGTTCCAACGGCATTGCCTGAGGCGCAGGCGGCGATATAGAGGCCAACGGTCTGCGGGTCCGGGGGGAGGGGGCCCAAATTCAACCGTCGGCACCAAGTGCTAAAATGTTTCCAGTCGCAGGCATAGGCTTTACGCGTGTTGGCAGAACGTGCCGCCTCCACATAATCGCGGGCGCGGCTCGCCAGGCTGTTGAGATGGGCCGGTGTCTGGTCCGCACCAACAGGAGAGGGGAGGGGGCTGTCGTGCGACACCTGCGGCGTGCAAACATCACCCCCAGCCGCCGTGCTGAGAGACGGCGCAGAGCTCTCCTTGAGGTGAATTTCGCTGTTCTGCTCGATGATGTGGGTCATTTCTCTATAATGACAAATATGTCCGATAATGCAAGATTATAGGATGTTTTCATCCTACGACATACTGTGCGGTTTTAAACAAAAATTCTGGCGTAAACTGCGCATACAATGTATCCTCATCCGTATGGATTCACTTGCGCCAACTCCACCTCCTGTCTCGACGTGGTCGCCCCACCTGCCAGCCTGGACCTTGTTGCGCACGCACGACATTGCCGAATCCGACGCCGCGTTTTCTGCTGGTATCGCTCTGAAATCGCTTGATGATCTGCTCCGCACCAATCTGCTCTGACTCGGCTGCTGGCGCGATCACCTTGCCCTGACATCGGCCACGGTCGCTGCGAAAATGCTCGGCTGTCGCGAGGACGAACACGCCATCCGGGACGCGGTTTTGCTCAGGGCATTCGGTGACGATCCGGGACCGGCTGGAAAGCTGTTTTTGGCCACGCGATTGTTGTCGCGCGGATCAGGGTCCATCACCACAGCGGGCACCGTAAAGTTAAAGAACTACGGCCAAAGCTGGCACTCGCCGCTTCCTCTCACGCAGCCTGCAGGCGCGCGAACTCACTCCACATTTGCATGGCTGCGGTTCTCAGTTCACGGTGATGGTGGGACAGGATATCGTGGCGTGGAATGTGGAAGAGATTTGCGACCGGGTCATGGATGGAGACGAAACGCTGGAGATGTCGAGCTGATTTGAAGCCCTTCATGATGCGCTCTCGCCGTCGTGTCGGTTGATGTGAATTCTCCGCCCGGTTATTCAATCCCTTGTGTGAACGGTGTTCGACGCCGGGCATGATGTCGCGTTTGGCCGCGCCGTAGGATCCGAGTTTGTCGATCATCATCACTCTCGGTGCTTGACCCTGTCCTTTCAGAAGCTTTCGTATCAGACGTTTGGCGGCCTTGGTATTAGGGCGGCTCTGCACCAGCACATCGAGAACGAAGCCATCCTGATCGACGGCTCGCCACAGCCAGTGCTTCTTGCCGCCTATGGAGATGACGACTTCATCGAGATACCATTTGTCGCCAAGCTTTCCGGCTGAACGCCGCCGGATTTCATTGGCAAAGTGGCGACCGAATTTCTCGGCCCAAAGGCGGACTGTCTGGTGCGAGACAATAATCCCGCGCGCCGCCAGTAAGTCTTCGACCATCCGCAAGCTGAGCGGGAAACGAAGATAAAGCCAGACGACATGAGCAATCACTTCAGCTGGGAACCGGTGGCGGCGATAAAGGGGATCACGAACGGTTTGGGTCATGTCGCAAAAATCGCACACGCCAATCGCCGCGGGGTTAACGTTACGATGCCTGCGTTCGGCCTTAGCGTGTTTGTGAGGACAGACCTTGTTCCAGCCCCGAGATGCTATGTGGCCAAATGATGGGTGAGAATACAGCGCGCTTCAGGAGTGCCATCGCAGACATCATAAGCGGTTCCTGCCGATCAACTGCATCATCGCGACGGCAGTTAATCTGAGAATTTTCCCGGGCAGGTTCTCACGTTAAATGCCAAACCGGCTAGAAGCACCCGCATTCTCACGGTTCACTGCCAACCGACAACTCTTGGTGATTTTGGCAAACAATTCCAACTACGCCTTGGCCACGCTGCGCCTGTAGGCCTCGAAAGTGATCGCCATAATTAAGATGATAGGTACGGTCGCAGAAAATGCGGTCGTTACCCCGAACCGATCGGACAAAGCGCCCAGAGCAAAAGACGCGACCTGCCCCCCGAGAGTCAGAGAGACAACCATCAGCATAGACAGAGCAGCACCGGATGAAGGATTATGATCCATAGCGCGCCCCAGGAAGATTGGAAAAAGACCCCCGATGCCGGCGCCGAGGATAACATTTCCAAGCAACATCAAGGGCGCATTGGCTGCTATAATGACAATCGTTTCTCCGACAAGGGCAAGCAAAAGCATCGTTCTTTGAATGGCTACGGATCGCACAGCGCCATCGAACCAGATGACGAAGACTCTGGAGGCGATCATGCCAGCGGTAAAGGCCGACAAGCCGAACCGTGCCAGGTCCTGCGGCAATCCTTCTTCCAGCGCGTAGGTTACGAACCAAACATTTTGTGTCCACTCGGTCGCGCCGAGGGCAAAACTGGCGATGGCGAGCGAAACGAGACTGGCGAGAGGTAAGATGTTGAGACCGGTGCGAGCATCCATCGTACTATCAGCACGTTCATGGAACACTTCTGCATTTCGACCAAGGAGTTGAAGAGCGAATAACCCGGTTATCAACGTGAAGCCAAAGGTGAGGAGCAAATAGAAGCTCTGCCAACTTATTTTCCAAGAAAGAACCGCCACGATTAAGAGCGGTGCAGCCATGTTGCCAACACTGAAAACAACGTCGAGGACCGCCAGCGCCGATGACCGACGATCGACAAAGAGTTCACCAAACAGTGTATGAGACGCCGTAAAGATCGCGCCGCCACACAGACCCAGTGCAAGATAAATTGCATAAAAAAGACTTGGCACTGTGGCTGTAAACTGTAGCAACGAGAAGACGGCGGTCAGAGCTGAAAGGAGCGTCAGAACAATGATCGTACCGTAGGCTCTGAGGAGGCGTTCAGCGGCGAAGGACCCGACGCTGAATCCGATCGACCAGATTACGAAGACCATGCCCGCCATGAAGGGCGATAGCGAAAAGGTCTCCATGGCATTAGGGAGAAGTGCGCCAATAGAGACGCCCAGCATACCCCAGAAGAAAAATGATATGCTGGCCGATACTCCAAGCAGTAAACGATTATTGGTCAAAGTGAATTACCGTCTTGAGATGAGGAGTTGTGTAATATTCGGCGAAGAACTGAATGACCTCCTGCGGACGCCAAAAGGACATATGGTTCGTCATCATCCAGCCCGGATCGATAATCCGTCGGAGCAACAGTTCCTTTGCGGTCTTCATGACGAATGCCGTCTTGTACATCGGAAAATGGTCAACGTCGAAAGCGGCCGAGGCAAGCGTAATGCCCTTCGCTAGCAGCAACCATGTATCGAATTGCTGGAGCGTCTGGGACGCACCATAGAGTACATATTTGGAACCCGGCTTGGCAGCCCGCATCGCCGCGCGACGAGGGCATGAGTCTGCTTCTATGTTGACCAAAGGCGGTAGAGCGTCAAACACATAATCAAATGCATCGTCATCCGACTCTCGTAACTCTTCTGCAGAACCGAATACGAAATTTGCATACTGGCTTCGCGCAATTTCCTGGCGTGCCTGATTGCGTTCAAGAATAGCAACCGACTTCGTTGCATAGAGGGTCTGCAATATAGCGCCGGCGATCGCACCGCACGGTCCACCGCCAAGAACTAACACTCGGTTTCCAACGGCGGGTGGATGGGTAAGGATCGATCTCAAGACCGCTGTAATCGGCTCGATCAGGGGCGCATCACTGTCCGAGATCTCGTCTGGAAGCGTAATCGCCGCCGCCCGTTCATCATCTTTGAAAAAGCGGCCTGTCTTGAAAGGTGATGATCGCAGATCTCCGGCGAAAAGGGGACGCAAAGCCCGGTATTCTGCCATCCCGCCGAAATCTGTTTGGCCGAAATAAGCAAGGCGTTGTCCTTGGAGGGAGGACGGGCATTCGGGACCGACATCAACGACGATACCGCTATATTCGTGGCCAAGGATCACCGGGTAGTCCTCGGCAAGGAGATTGCCATGATAATGCGAGATGTCAGTAGAACAAATCGAGACGGCCGATGTCTTAAGCAGAACGCCATCTACAGGGGTCTCTGGCACTTGGCGCTGTGAGATCGAGAGCCGATTAGGGCCGTTGAGTTCGATGACTTGCATAGTAGTTGACATTGAGGAACTCCTTTTTGGGAAAAAATTTCCTTGGATGTCCATCATGTGTGCGATCTCTCTTGGATCGCTTCTAGTGCAGTTCAATATCTGGGGAGATGGGTGCAGCCTAGGAGATTTCAAGCCCCAGGTAATCAACTTTTGATAGACTGTCGAATAACCCGCTGTAGTTGAATATCATTTTCAGATGAACGGCTATGCTTCAAGGCGATTTCGGCTGGGGGACGACCTCCACCAGAGGAGCACAATTGACGTCTAGCTCTTCAAGGATCCACCATGCACTAGGTGTTTGGTCCCAACATATGGAGGGGCAATGCCTTAGCGTAACCAACAGACTGCAGGCTTTTGTTTTAGAATATATTTTTCTATCGGGGTCATTGGTTCGGTTCCCATCAAGGCGAGACAACTCGGGCTGAACGAGGCGTGGACGAATCCACGCCTCATGTTGCTTAGGCTTCGATAACACAGCCGAGCCGCGTGAGAGACGCGTCGACCCAGGCGCGGTCGTTCTTCCCGAGCTTAATGTTTTCCATCTGCTTTATTTCTGCCGCGTGCTTCTTCGATGCGGCTTCGAATACAGTCTCGACCGAGGACAGCGGGACCGACAGAAGGCCATCAGCGTCGCCGCAGATGAGGTCGCCCGGCTCGATGACCATGCCGTTGATGGCGATAGGCACGTTCACTTCGCCCGGGCCATCCTTGTAGGGGCCGCGGTGGGTGACACCTGCTGCAAAGACGGGGAATGATCCGGCCAGCAGTTCTTCGCTGTCGCGGATGGCGCCGAAAATAACGATGCCGCCGAGACCGCGCTGCGCTGCATGCGCAACCATCAATTCGCCGATGATCGCATTGCTGAGGTCACCACCAGCATCAACGACGACGATGTCACCGGGCTCGGCAATGTCGAGTGCCTTGTGGACCATCAGGTTGTCGCCGGGGCGCGCTTTGACCGTCACGGCGGCGCCCACCATTCTCGGGCCCGTATAGAACGGGCGCAACGGCGCGCCGCCCGCTGTCATACGGGACATGACATCGCTCACATTGGCGACAGGCAGAGTTCTGAATTTCTCCACCCATTCCGCGCAGACATTTTGCTTACGCTTGCATACTCTGAAACCCAACATTTCGATTCCTCCGTTTTCAAATTTGGTGGTTTAGTTCTGGGCGAGGTTCTGGTTGGCGAGTGCCCGACGATCAAAGGGCGCGCCGGTGAGGACATCGACGATGTGCTGCGCGCTCTGTAGCGCCATGTTCCTCAGCGCTGATCGGCTTGCCCCGCCCACGTGAGGGGTGGCGATCAGGTTTGGCAGCGCCCAGAACGGGTGATCGGCAGCCGGTGGTTCCTGCTCGAAACTGTCGAGTGCCGCACCTGCGATGCTGCCGTCCTTCAGTGCATCCAGAAGAGCCGCCTCATCGATGACGGCGCCGCGCGACGTGTTGACGATGAAGGCCGTGGATTTCATCACCTTCAGCCGCTCGGCATTGATGAGGTGATGGGTCTGCGGTGTCAGCGGGCAATGCAGGCTGACGATATCGCTTTGCGCGAGGATGTCCGACAGGTCGCGGCTCACGCGCGTGCCATCTGCGTCCTCCGCAAACGGGTCGTATGCGATGGTTTCCATACCGAGGCCTTGCGCAAGTTTCGCCGTCCTGCGCCCGATCTCGCCAAAACCGATAATGCCGAAGCAGGCGCCCGCGAGGTCGCGTCCGACATATTTTGTCTTCGGCCAAGCGCCGCCCTTCACGGTGTCGCTCAGGCTGCCGATGTCTTTCATCAGCGTCACGGACAGGGTGATCGCAAGTTCTGCGACCGACTGTGCGTTAGCGGCGAGGGCGCGCAGAACCGGGATGTTGTGGGAAGTGGCGGCGTCGAGATCGATATTGTCCACGCCGCTGCCGTGTTTTGCGATCACTCGAAGACGGGAGGAGGAAGCGATGACCTGATCGTTTATCTGGCCTTGTCTGACGAGGATCGCATCAACCGCGTGTGTTTTGGTGATCTCAGCGAGATTTTCCGAGCCGCTGTAGCCATCCGCATAAACGATCTCGATTGCATGTCGTTTAAGAAGTTCTGTTGCTTCAGGTGCCAATTCCGCCCCAGTCACAAGAACTTTGAGACCTCTCGCAATCGCCGTTGATAGGTTTGCAGCAGCTTCCGCTGCATTGATTTTGTTCACTAAACCCTCCCGAACTCCGGTGCGTCGCCTGACAGGTAAGCGACGGTTGACGAATCCTTATTATCGGTTATTGTACTAGATGAAAAGATGTTGTACCTAGTACAACATCTTTTTGAGGGAGGTTTGATCCAATGCCAGGCAATTCTTCAGGTGTCGCAGCTGTTGAACGCGCTGTTTCGATGCTGGAAGCTTTTACCGATGTCGACTATTCGTTGACGCTCGGAGAGCTTGCGCGTCGCACGGAACTCGACAAATCCACGGTGTTGCGCATCGCGCGCTCGCTTGCGAAATCCTCCATGCTTGTTCGTAATGATGATGCCAGCTGGCGGCTAGGGCCGAAGCTCGTGCGTCTCGGCGGGCTGTATCAATCCACGTTCAAGTCATCTGCGATCGTTGAGCCTTTGCTTGCCCAGATCAGCGATGAGAGCGGCGAGAGCGCTGCGGTTTACGTGAAAGAGGGCGTTGTCCGCGTCTGCCTTCATAGGCACGATTCCACACAATCGATCCGCCACTCGGCGCGTGTTGGCGATGCGATGCCGCTCGATCGCGGGGCGCCCGGGCGTGTCATTCTGGCTTTCACCGGTTCCAGCGGAAAGCTCTATGACGATATTCGCGCGAAGGGGTTTCATGTCACCATCGGCGAGCGCGACCCACAGGTCGCGAGCGTCGCCGTCCCGGTCTACCGCGACGGACAAGCCCTCTTTGGCTCTTTGGCTTTGACCGGCCCGCCATCACGTTTCAACGAAGAGGCCGTGTCGAAAAATCTCGAAATTCTCCGCGTTGCCGCGCGCAAGCTCAGCGCTGCGCTTGGAGGAGACCCCGGCTAGTTCCAGAGCGGGTGCCGGGCCCGCATAGCGTTCCTTGGGAGGAGCATATCGATGAATATGATGAGAACAGCGATCTTGGCGGCCAGCAGTTTGCTTGCAACGATTGGCTCGGCCCATGCCGAGTGGCCGAAGGATCGACCCATTCAGATGATCGTTGCTTTCGCGCCGGGCGGGAGCACAGACGTCATGGCGCGTGCCATGCAGCCCTATCTTGAAAAGGAACTGGGCGCAGACATCGTCATCGAAAACCGCCCCGGCGCATCGGGCGAAATCGCCTATACGGCGTTGGCAAAGGCCAAGCCGGATGGCTACACCTTCTCCTACATCAACACGCCCGGTTTCTTGTCCATGCAGGTGCAGAGAAAACTCGGCTATGATCCAAAGACCATCAAGCCGATTGCCCGTATCGTAGACGACCCGGCGGCTATCGTCGTTCCTGCGGCGTCAGAAATCAAAACCATCGCGCAATTCATCGAAGCAGCGAAGGCAAAGCCCGGTGCGGTTTCGTTCGGCTCATCCGGCATCGGCACGGATGATCACCTTGCCATCATCATTCTCGGCGCTGAAGCCGGCACCAAGATCACGCATATTCCGTTCAACGGTGCTGGCGAAACCCGCACCGCGATCCTTGGCGCACAGGTGACCGGCGGCGGTCTCAACGTTAGCGAGTTCGGCGGAAACGATACGTCCGGCCTGCGGATGATCAATACCTTCGGCAAGGAGCGCTCGCCTGAGCTTCCAGACGTGCCGACAGCCATCGAATCCGGTTTCAATGTCGAGATGACATCCGAGCGCGGCATCGCTGCTCCCCGCGAAGTGCCGGCTGAAATCGCCGACCGTTTCGCTGCCGCCGTCAAGGCAACGCTGGATAACCCTGAGTTCCAGAAGCAGGCCAAGCAGATGGCGCTGCCACTGGCTTATCTCAGCGGTCCTGACTGGGAAAAGGAAATGCCAACGCGTCTCGCTCGCTTCCAGAAGATCTGGGACACTACTCCTTGGGTGCAGCAATGAGCGTTAAGCCTGTAGCAAACGGTCGGGACTTTCCCGATATTCTTGCGGGTGGCGTACTGATATTTCTGGGAGCGCTTGGCCTTTGGGCCGGGCGCGACCTGACATACGGCACTCCGGCAATGATGGGCCCCGGTTTCCTTCCGAAGTCCCTCTGCGCCATCATCGCGCTCATCGGCGTGATCGTCCTTATCAAGGCACTTTCCAAGCCGCATGAGTCACTGGATGCGGTTAACCCCAAGCCGTTGCTTATTCTGGTCGCCGCCATCGCAGGATTTGCGTTTGCAGCCGAACGCTTCGGCTTTGTCGCTGCAACCATCTGGCTTCTGGTTGTGGGAAGCCTTGCCGATCCGGAATCGCGCTGGAAGGAGATTTTCATCTCGACCGCAGTGCTGACGACGCTCGGCGCGCTTCTCTTCGTTTACGGACTTGGCGTCCAGATGCCGATTTGGCCCTTCTGACGACCTTTCCTGATTTGATCGGATTATTTCGATGGCTTTTCTCGACGTCCTTATGCTCGGATTCTCCGAGGCTCTGACACCAACCAACTTAATGTTTTGTTTCATCGGCGCGCTTCTGGGAACCCTGATCGGCGTCTTGCCGGGTATCGGCCCGACCGCAACCGTGGCGATTCTTCTGCCGGTGACGTTCTTCCTGCCGCCGCTTGGGGCTTTGATCATGCTGGCCGGCATTTTCTACGGCGCGCAATATGGTGGCTCGACAACGGCCATTCTGGTCAATCTTCCCGGTGAAGCCTCGGCGGTGGTAACCGCGATCGACGGGTACCAAATGGCACGAAAGGGCAGGGCGGGTGCCGCCTTGGCCATTGCAGCGCTTGGCTCCTTCTTCGCGGGCACGGTCGCAACGATCGCGCTGGCAGTTGCCGGACCGACGCTGTCTGCCTTCGCACTGTCCTTCGGACCGGCCGAGTATGTAGCGCTATGTATCTTCGGTCTGCTCGCGGCCACCATTCTCGCCCATGGTTCTGTCGTGAAAGCCATCGGCATGGTCTGCCTCGGTCTCGTGCTCGGCATGGTTGGCATTGACGTCAACAGCGGCTCGGCTCGCATGACGTTCGGCTCGACCGACCTTTATGATGGCATCGATTTCGTCGTGATAGCGGTCGGTCTGTTCGGTATCGCGGAAATTGCCACCAATCTCGAATCCAAGGAAATCCGCGGCGTTCTGCAAAGCAAGATCGGTCGGCTGTGGCCGACGCGGGAGGAATTCAAGGACAGCTGGGCCGCAGTTCTGCGCGGCACCGGCGTTGGAACGATCCTCGGCGTTCTCCCGGGTGGCGGCGCGACGTTGAGCGCCTTCAGCGCCTATTCCGTCGAAAAGCGCATTTCGAAGACGCCGGAGAAATTCGGTCACGGTGCGATTGCAGGTGTTGCCGGACCGGAGGCTGCGAACAATGCCGGTGCGCAGGCATCGTTCATTCCGCTTCTGACGCTGGGCATCCCCTCGAATTCGATCATGGCCATGATGCTGGGCGCGATGACGATCCACGGCATCACCCCCGGCCCATCGGTCATCCAGAACCAGCCGGAACTGTTCTGGGGTCTGGTCGCATCGATGTGGCTCGGCAACGCCATGCTGCTCGTCATCAATCTGCCGCTGATCGGACTGTGGGTGAAGCTGCTGCAGATTCCGTACCGCCTGATGTATCCGGCTATTTTGCTGTTCTGCTGCGTGGGTGTTTACAGCGTCAGCAATCGTGGCTTCGACGTGGCACTGGTCATCCTCTTCGGTATCCTTGGATACGTCCTGCGGAAGGCAAAATGCGAGCCGGGTCCTCTGCTTCTCGGCTTCGTTCTAGGCCCGCTTCTGGAAACAAACCTGCGCCGTGCGATGCTCTTGTCGCAGGGTGACTGGCTGGTTTTCTTCGAGCGACCGATCAGCGCCGTCCTCCTGGTCATCACGGCCGTGATGCTGCTGACGCTGATCCTTCCCACCATTCGCAAGAACAGAAAAGCCGCGTTCGAAGCGAGCGAAGACTGACAGAAAAGGGCGCCGAGAGGTGCCCTTTTTCACTGTCTTCGAGGCAAATCAAAAGGCCCCCTCGGTGGTCATCGGTGAAGGCTGAAAATCATGGTTTCCGCTCCTTTTGCTTCGGCGGGGCATCGCTTGCGCGATGTCCTGTCTCTTGATGATTTTGAGGTTCTGGCGAAACGTCATTTGCCGGGGCCGCTCTTTGGATACATTGCCGAGGCAAGCGAGACCAATGCCTCGTTGCGCATGAATACCGAGGCGTTCAGGGACATAAGCCTCACGCCACGGGTTCTCAGAAACGTTTCGACCAGAACCACAAAGACAATCTTGTTCGGCGAGGAATGGAGCGCACCGTTTGGGATCGCGCCGATGGGTATAAGCGCCCTGATGGCCTATCGCGGCGATCTCGTTCTTGCCAAGGCTGCGCAGGATGCCGGGATTGCCATGATCATGAGCGGCTCATCCCTGATACGGTTGGAGGAGATCATCGAAGCTGCACCTCGATCATGGTTTCAAGCCTATCTACCGGGCGAGCCGGACCGGATCGATGGATTGATAGATCGCGTGGCTTCGGCAGGCTACAAAACTCTTGTTCTGACGGTGGATACCGCCGTACTGGCCAATCGCGAAAACAATATCCGCGCTGGCTTCTCGACACCTCTTCGGCCAAGCCTTCGTCTTGCCTGGCAGGGAATGACCCATCCGGCATGGACGATTGGGACTTTCGCACGAACGATACTCACTCACGGCATCCCCCATTTCGAGAATTCGTATGCGACACGCGGCGCGCCGATCATTGCGTCGAACGTCATGCGAGACTTCGGCAAGAAGGATCATCTGAGCTGGGACCATTTCAGCCGTATCAGGCAAAGATGGACGGGGAACCTGGTCGTGAAGGGGATACTTCATCCCGAAGATGCAGCCATGGCCGCAGAGCGAGGGGCAGATGGTATCATCGTGTCCAACCATGGCGGCAGACAACTTGATGGCGCTATAGCCCCGATGAAAGCTCTGCCTGCGATAGTGGATAGAGTAGGATCAGACACGGTCGTCATGATCGATGGTGGTATTCGTCGGGGGACAGATATGGTAAAAGCCCTCGCGATTGGTGCAAAATTTGTGTTCGTAGGCAGGCCGTTCCTCTACGCCGCGGCGGTAGGTTCAAAAGCGGGTGTCGCGAAAGCCGCCAGCATTCTTTCAGATGAATTGCATAGGGATATGGGGCTGTTGGGTGTGACAGAAATTATTGAGCTTCCATCAATTCTTACTCGCATCTGAAATTTCGTTCCGTCGCCAAAACTGGAAAATGCAACGTCATTGGCTGCAACGAACGAATGCATCAGCATGATGATTGCTCGAGCTTTCGTACCGTGCTTTTGAGAGCGGTGACCAGGCACTTGTCGTTCGTCAGTTTGCACATGGCGAATACAGCCGGAGCGAGTTTCAAGCCGAGCGTATATCGGCTCGCGTAGATCTTGTCTCGCTCGTAATCATTCTGGGAAGCCTGCGCCCAAAAAGGCTTAAAAATAGACCCCTACGGCACACAAAAAAACTAAGCCTGTGACACGCAAAGATAAAACCAACCCACATCGAAGGTTCGATTCCCATCAAGGTGAAGACGACTGTCAGGCAGTTGGCCCGAAGCTCTCCGCGGTTTACGCTCAATGACGGCTTCTTCATGCCAACAGAAGACATTGTCTCAGCCGATGATCGTTTCCACAAAGTCGGCAAACGCCCGCGCCTTGGCGCTGGCCAGGCGTCCCGTCGGAAATACGGCCCATAGATCGATGTCGGGAAGCTTCCAATCCTCCAAAACGCGTACCACTTCGCCATTCTGCAGTTCCGGCCAGAACATCCAGTCCGATGTTACAGCGAGTCCCATGTCGGCTTTTACAGCCGCGCGGATGCCCTCGGCGGCCGTGAAACGAACGCGTCCCGATACGGCGACCGAGGCTTCAGTTGCATGTTTGCGGAAAGTCCAGCTATTTCCGAGCTGGGTTTAGACCACGGCGTGATGCGCTGTGATACCCGCCGGCACCTGCGGGATGCCGTGCTGCTCGAGATAGGCGGGCTTCGCTACCACAGACCGGCGGCCGGTGGCGATCTTGCGTGCGATCGCGGCACTGTCGGCGAGTTCTCCCATGCGCAACGCGATGTCGATGATCGAGACGATGCACCGTGCCACTGCCGAGCTGATCACGGCGAGTTCATCTTTCAGAAGGGCAACAACTGGCCAACGACCACTTGGACGTTGCCGCATCTCGCCTGGATCAAGCGTCACGACAACGACAGCTGGACGAAGATGCGCCACTTTCTGCTGTCGAAAGACCACATCGTCTATCGCTTGACCGGTCGTTTGACCTCAGACCCCGCAGCAGCAGTTTCCGCATTGCTTTATGACGTGCACGAGGAAAAATGGTCACCCGAAATCTGCTCACTGATCGGGCTGCCTTTGGAAGTCTTGCCTGAAGTGCTGCCGATCGGAGCGAAAATCGGTACGGTTGGTGCCGAGGGAGCCGAGATTCTCGGGCTCTCCCAAGACACCATTTGTTGAGTTTCAGCAGGATTTAACCCGTTTTTCCATTTCGCGTTAGCCCACCAGATCCAGTTTAGTGAATTGTCCTACAACAATTTTATTCGGCGTGAGTGGATCACGGCGAAACGGAAAAATGGATCAAACTCACACGAAAATTAACACACAGCAGGCCAGAAAGGTGATGCACCACAGGCCAACGCTCTGGTTGAAGAGCTTCCCGCCGAGGCCGTCATGGCGGATACCGCCTACGACAGTGACCGACTGCGCAAAACTATCGCCGAGAAGGGAGCGAAAGCCGTCATTCCAAACACCCCCGCTCGCGCAAAGAAATATCCACTCGACAAGCAACTCTACGCGCAGCGCCATCTGGTCGAGTGTTGCTTTTCAAAGCTCAAACAATTTCGGCGTATTGCCACCAGATACGAGAAAACAGCCCGGAACTATCGAGCCATGGTCGCTCTCGCAGCGACAATATTGTGGCTTAAATAACTGTCCACAATTCCTAGGATTGCCGGTGCCATTCTATACCGTCGTTGCCCGACATCCTCTGACAAACTCCGGATTTCTTTGTTTTGTCGTGTTTCCGGGTTCAGGCGCGTTGCATGAACAATCCAAAGGGGAGAGTTATCTCGCCCAAAGCCTGTTTCCTGCAACGCTGCCCCTCTTTCGCATGCTCTCGTTGATATCCGCAGAGCCGTAGAAAATATCAGGCCCCCGGCATGCGCAAAATTGCCTTCAGCGTCACACCGCTTTCGCTGTCTTTTACCGCCTGATTAATGTCGCCAAGAGGATAGAACTTGACCAATTTATCAAAGGGGAAGCGTCCCTGACGGTGAAGCTCTACCAGTTGCGGAATAAAGATTTTTGGCACACTGTCGCCTTCCACAATGCCGCGAATGCTGCGCCCGTTGAGCAGCAGGGTGTTGACATCAAACTCGGCCTTGGTGCCAAGCTTTGGCGCACCAACAACACCAATTATTCCCAACAGGCCAAGTGTTTCAATGCCTTGCGCCAGAACCTCAGGACGCCCTGTGGATTCGAGCGCAAAATTGACGCCCGTTCCGGTGATGTCTCTAATGGCCTCGACCATATCCTGTTCGCGGCTGTTGACCACATGGGTCGCGCCGAGTTCCAGGGCTAGCTGAAGGCGCGATGGCACCACATCAACGGCGATAATGGTGGTGGCACCCACAATCCGCGCGGCCATAATGGCGCTGAGGCCGACAGCTCCTGCACCAAAGCTGACAAAGCTTGATCCCGCTGTGACCTTCAGCGCGTTGATCACCGCACCGGCACCCGTCTGGATGCCGCAGCCAAGCGGGCCGAGAAGATCAAGTGGCGCGTCCTTCGACACTTTTACCGTATTGTTCTCTTCTGCGAGCGCATAGGTGGCGAAAGAAGACTGCGCGAAAAAGTGGTCGTGCAACGGTTTTCCGTACGCATCGCGGATGGCCGTGTCGCCATTGGCATCGGTTCCACCAAAGTTGCGTCCATAGAAATGGGTGCAATAGGCCCCCTGGCCCTCGGTGCAACTGTTGCAATGGCCGCAGGCCCCATAGGTCAGCACCACATGGTCGCCCGGATGGATGGTTTTAACGTTTGGCCCGACCTTTTCGACAATGCCGGAGCCTTCATGGCCCAGCACCGCAGGCAGTGGCACGGGATAATATTGGTCACGCACAATGAGATCGGTGTGGCACAGGCCGGTGGCAACAACCCGCACCAGAACTTCGCTTCCCTTTGGGTCGCGAATATCACCCTTTTCAATGGTAAAGGCGGCCCCTTGGGCGCGGGTGACGGCGGCGGTGATTTCGGTGCATTGAAGTCTCAGGTTCATAATAGTCTCCTCCCATAACAATAAACAACCTATCAAAGTGGATAGGCAGGCGCATCAGCCTTGATGGTGACCCACTGCCATTGTGTGAACTCCTCCCAATTCGCAGGCCCGCCGATGCTGGTACCGTTACCCGATGCGCCAACGCCACCGAAGGGGTTGATCACTTCATCATTCACCGTTGCATCATTGATATGCAGCAGGCCAACATTGAGCCGCTCGCCAATGGCCAGTGCCCGACCAATGGAGCGTGACACGATGGCACCCGACAGGCCGTAATCGGTATCATTGGCAAGCGCTATGGCGTCTTCGTCCTTATCAAACACCGTCACCACGGAGACCGGGCCGAAGATTTCCTCATGGAAGGCCGGATTATCGCGGCTCACGCCTGCAAGAACTGTGGGTTGGAAATACAGCCCGTCATGGCCTCCGCCTGTGACCACTTCAGCACCACTGGCAACAGCGGCGTCAACGATCCGCGCCGCATGATCAAGCTGGGCTTGATTGATCAAGGGTCCAAGCGCCACTTGGCCGCTGGCGGGATCGCCAAACGGCATGGATTTGGCATGATCCGCCAGCTTGCTGATAAATTCTTTTGCGATGCCGGACTGCACCAAAATACGACCTGCCGACATGCAGATCTGCCCTTGATGGAGATAGGTGCTCCACACCGCATTTTTAACGGCAAGATCCAGATCGGCGTCGTCCAAAACAATGAAGGAGTTTTTGCCGCCAAGCTCCAGCGATACTTTTTTGAGATTGCGGCCTGCGGCCTCACCAACTTTGCGGCCTGCCGCGGTTGATCCGGTAAACTGGATCATGCCAATATCGGGCGCATCACACAGAGCGGCCCCGGCGGCGCCATCGCCGGGCAATACCGACAGAATCCCGGCTGGCAGGCCTGCTTCTTCAAACAGACGTGCTATCACATGGCCACCGCAAATCGCTGTGCGTGGATCGGGCTTTAAAACCACGCCATTGCCCACAGCGAGCGCAGGGGCAACCGCGCGCATGGCCAAATAGAGTGGAAAATTAAACGGCGAAATCACCCCGATAACGCCAATTGCGCGACGGCGCGCAAGGTTGAGACGGCCCGGCTGGGTCGGCAAAACTTGTCCCGCTGCTTGCGATGGCATGGCAGACGCCTCATACAGAGCCTTGATCGTCAGGGCGACCTCAAAGCCCGCCTTGGCCGCGATTGAGCCGGATTCGCGCACGATCCAGTCAACAATCTCGTCGCGATTGTTGTCTGCAATGCGGGCGGCATTGCGCAATATTTCGGCGCGTTGTTCATAGGGTGTTGCAGCCCATGTTGGTTGGAGCTTGCGGGCCGTGGCCGCCGCCTCAATAATGTCTTGCGCGGTTGCCATGGCAACTTTGCCGAGTGTTTTGCCGGTTGCCGTCTCAACACTGTCTTGCGCCTTGCTCAAGCTTTTCCAGCTGCCGTCAAAGGCAACACCTTTCAGATGCTCAAGCGTGATGAAGGGCGTGGATGAGGTCATTGCGGTTTACTCCCTATGAATTTGCAGAATGATTTCGACGCACGAAAACGGAAATCATCACGGATTGTGGCTCAAGAGGACAGGAAGGCGATGATGGCTGCGTTGAATGCATCCGTCGCTTCGACATTGATAATATGCCGACCGGGCAGAGACACATGCTGTCCGTGCTGCACACCATCGGCGATGGCTTGGAGATCGGCGGGTGGGCAAACGGAATCATCATTGCCAGAAATTGCCAACAGCGGGTTGGTGATCTTGCCAAGCTGATCTGTGAGGTCGGCATCTGCAAGCGCTGCACAGCAGCCAATGTAGGCATCCGCGGAAACCGCAACCAAGCGGGTCAGAATGTCTTGCACAATCGCGGGCTTGGCTGTGGTGAAGGCCGGGCTAAACCAGCGCTCTGCGGTGCCAGCGGTGATATGGCCAAGGCCATTTTCCTGCACCAGTTTAATACGGGCGTTCCAGCCCTCAGCAGTGCCAATTTTGGCAGCGGTGGCACAAACAATGATCTTGCCCAACCGTTCCCTTGCGTGAATGCCAAGCCATTGGCCGGTGAGCCCACCAATCGACAGGCCGCAAAAATCGGTGCGCTCAATAGCAAGTGCATCGAGCAAAGCAATCACGTCTCCACCAAGATCGCTTAGTGCATAAGGCGACGGTGGCGCGCTGGACAATCCATGTCCCCGGCGATCATAGCGCAAAATGCAATACTGCTCCGATAGCGCTTTAACTTGCGCATCCCAAGCGTGAAGATCGGTTCCCAATGAGTTGCAAAAGGTGAGCCAGGGCTTATCCCCTGGCGCACCATCAATGCGGTAATGAAGGCGATATCCCGGTCGCTCAAGAAAGGTCATGATCCGTATTCCTTTGGTTTTGAGGCATATTTGCACCGGGTATCGCGGTTGCGATCATGCGGTTGCGAGCACCACGGCTTTGGTTTTTCGTGCATTGCTGATGGCAAACACCACCATTGCCAAAGCTGCGACCGCTGCGGGGATTGCGAAAATCAGGAAGTTTTGCTGCAAAGGTAGCTGCTGCGCCAAAAGGGCTCCGCCCAGCGTTGGTCCAACAATGGCACCAATTCGGCCAACCCCGGACGCCCACCCCAGACCCGTGGAGCGAATGGAAAGATTGTAAAGCTGTGCGACGCTGGCATAGAGCAGGATCTGTGTGCCAATGGTTGCGGCTCCAGCCACAAAGACCATGAGAAACAAGATTGTCGAGGGCGGATTATAGCCAATCAGCGCAATGGACACCGCTGCTGCGATGAAAAAGCCAACGACCACTTTGGGCAATCCGAAACGGTCCCCCAGCCAGCCACCCACAATGGCACCTGCCATGCCACCAAAATTAAGCGAAAACAGACTGAGGAGGCTCGCTTTTTCTGCATAGCCGGCCTCCTGCAACACTTTCGGCAGCCACGAGGACAGCAGGTAAACCAGCAGCAAGCAGCAGAAAAACGCAACCCACAGCATCAGCGTGCTCAACGTGCGCTGATGGCGAAACAGCTCAGCCACCGAGGTTGAGGTACTCTTGGTTTCGCTGAAAACCAGCGTATCGCCGGATTCCAGCACAGTCTTGGGATAAAGCTTTGCGTAGATGCGCTTTGCTTTGTCCTGTTGGCCTTGGCGAAGAAGAAACCCAATAGATTCTGGCAGTTGCCATACAATCAGCGGCAGAAGCAACAAAGGTACTGCGGCCGCGAAGAACATCGGCTGCCATCCATACTGCGGGATTAGGCCAATGCCGAGACCAGCCGCGACCATGCCGCCAACCGAATAGCCAGAGAACATCAGCGCCACCATGGTGCTGCGCAGACGCTTGGGCGCATATTCATTCATCAGCGCCACGGTGTTGGGCATAAGGCCACCACAGCCAAGGCCCGCAAGGAAACGGAAAATCTTGAATTGATCGGGTGAGGTCGAAAATCCCGTTAGAAGCGTGGAGACCGTGAACAGCAGGAAGCTGATCGCAATGCCCTTCTTCCGTCCAATGCGGTCGGCGAGCTGGCCGAAGATAAGAGCACCAAACATCATGCCAAACAGCGCCCACGCTTGCAGCGCACCGGCCTGTGGTTTCGTGAGGCCCCATTCTGCAATCAATGTTGGCAGCACTGTTCCTGCTACAAACACGTCGTAACCATCAACAATCAGCAGCGTTGCGCATAGTGCAACAATAGCCCATTGAAATCCCCCGAATGGGCTGGTGTCGATCTTATCATTCACGTCAATTTTACGCATATTCACTCCTCCCAAAGTGTTTTGCAATAGGCCTCGGCTTCAGCCCAGATCGCCCCCGGCGACGGGCAGCACGGTGCCTGTGATGTAACTTGCTTCGTCTGATGCCAAAAACAGAATGGGTGCGGCCTGTTCCTCAATTGTGCCGTAGCGCTTCATGAAGCTGGATTGTTTGACCTGCTCCACCACCTCCGTCATCCATGCCTTTTCGGCCTCCGTGTCACCGCTGCTATTGCGCGGAATGATGCGCGGCGGTGCTTGCGTGCCGCCGGGTGCTGTTGCGACAACCCGAATATTGTGCTCGGCCAGCTCCATAGCCAGGGATTGGGTGATGGCATTAACGCCGCCTTTGGCCGCCGAATAGGGCACGCGGTAAATGCCGCGCGTGGCGTTGGACGACACATTGACAATGGTGCCGCCGCCCCGTGCAATCAAATGCGGTATCACCGCATGGCAGCCGTAGAGCGTCGGCATCAGAGAGCGGCGGATCTCGGCGTCAATCTGCTCCGGCTCGAACTCCGCAAAGGGCCGCATGCGGATGGCACCGCCGACATTGTTGATCAGGATGTCGATGCCGCCAAATGTGTCTGCGGCAAAGCGCATGGCCTTGGCCGCACCGTCATAACTTTCCAGATCAACCCTGATTGCCGCCGTTTGAGCGCCCTCAACCTCGGCGGCAACGTCAGCAATGAAATCGGCGCGATCAACAAACACAACGCGGCCACCTTCTTGCGCCGCACGAATGGCCACTGCGCGACCAATCCCTTGCGCCGCACCTGTGACAACCAGAACTTTGCCGCTGAAACGGCCAGCAACACCTGCCGTGCTCATGCCGCCACCTTTGTGGTGCTGTTGGGCGTAAATTTCTCATAATAGAAGCTGTTTGGCTTTACGCCCTTGTCGTCGAAATAGCTGCGGACCGCATCCACCATCGGCGGCGGGCCGCACAGGTAAACATCAACATCTCCGTCATTCAGCATGTCCTGCGGCATGTGCTGGGTAACCCAGCCCTTGCGCGGATGATTGGTCGTGTCGTCTGCGACCACTGTTGCATAGGTAAAGTTGGGCAACCGCGCGGTAAAAGCCTGCAACTGATCGACCAGCACCAGATCGAGATCGCGGGTGACGCCGTAGATCAAATGGATTTTTTGCGAAGATTGCTGTTGTGCCAGCACTTCGAGCATTGAGAGGAAGGGCGCAAGCCCCGTTCCTCCGGCAAGAAACAGCAGCGGGTTTTGCACATCCCGCAGATAAAAACTGCCGAGCGGTCCTGTGAGGTCAAGTATTGTGCCAACCTTGGCTTGTTCCAGCCAGGTGCTCATCACACCGCCCGGAATTTTCTTGATCAGGAAGCTGATGCGGTTTTCGCCGGGCTTTGAGCTGAAGGAGTAGGATCGGCTCTGATTTGAGCCCGGCACAGCAATATTGACATATTGGCCGGGAAGAAAAGTGGGGGCCGCGTCCACATCCAGCTCCAACACAATGGCAGCATCATTGTGCGGTGCCACGTTTGCCACCGTTGCAGAAAAACGCTGCTGCCCGGTTTTGCAGGATGCTGAGGTGGTTGGCACGGCGATGACGCAGTCTGACGTTGGCTTCATCTGACAGGTCAGCACCAAGCCGCTTTTCGCCTCGTCAGCGGTCAGTGCATCGTCGATAAAATCATCACCAAGGTCGTAAGTGCCGCTTTCAGCACGACACTTGCAGGTGCCGCACACGCCGTCGGAACAGTCCATCGGCAGGTTGATTTTGTTGCGATAAGCGGCATCGAGAACTTTCTCGCTGTCCTTACAGGCAATGAAGCGGGTCACGCCGTCTTCGAAATTCAGTGCAATTTTATAGTCGGTCATAGAACCCTCCTGATCCGCTCAGTTCACCACCATCAGATGTGATAGATGTCGATCACCTGCCGGATGTAATCATTCTTCAACACGATCTTCTTGCTGGCGATCAGCAGGGCATCACCGCTCTGGCGCAAGGTGACGAAGATGGTGCCAAAAAACTGGTCAGTGACTTTGTAGCGGTGGTTCAATGTGAGGAAATTGTAACGCACATCGACTTCATTGCCCCGATCTGCCAGCACTTCGACATTGGTGACGTTGTGGCTGGTGCGCGGCTCCGGTGTTGAAGCGCTGGAACGCTCGGTTTGAATGCGAAACACCCGGTCTTCCAAGCCGTCACGGTTTGGATAGTAGATCAGCGAAATTTGGCTATGCGGATCTTCTGTGATCTGGTCATCGTCGTCCCAGGCGGGCATCCAATAGGAGGCATCTGCGGCATAGCAGGTGAGCCATTCCGCCCATTGACGATCATCGAGCAGACGCGCCTCCCGATACAGAAAAGCGCAAATGGAGTGATAGGAAATGCTCATGTGACCACTCCATTTTTTTCCGCAGACAGCGCTTTGCGCATCACATTTGTCCAATATTCATGCTGGCGCACAAACAGGCCTTCGTCTTCGCTGCGCTCACCGGAGAGAAGAGGGTTCATGCCCATGCGTTTGGCATTGTCATCTGGTCCATCAATCCACAGTGGTGCGCCGCGCGACAGGTCATTCCACAGGGCCGCTGTGCCAGCATAGCCCTGTTGACAGGCGCGGAACTCTTCAAGATCGTCGGCGGTGCCCATGCCGGATACGTTGAAAAAATCCTCATATTGGCGGATGCGCAACGCACGATCCTCAGCACTCTCGCCTTTGGGGGCGAAGCAGAAAATGCTGATTTCGGTTTTGTCCACGCTGATTGGCCGCGTCACCCGGATCTGCGTGCTGAACTGGTCCATCAGGAACACATTGGGGTAAAGACAAAGATTGCGCGTCTGGTTGATGATGAAATCGGCTTTATCCTCACCAACCCGCGCCTTGATTTCCTCGCGGTGGTTATAGACCGGGCGAACCTCAGGGTTCATGGTTTTGGTCCACAGCAAGATATGGCCGTTTTCAAACCCGTAAACGCCTGCAATCGAGCGGCTCCAGCTGTTGGCATCCACCGCCTTTGTGCCTTCTTCCTTACGCCTGCCCATGGTGGCTGCGTAATTCCAATGCACAGAGCTGACGTGATAGCCATCGCAGCCATTTTCCATCTGCAATTTCCAATTGCCATCATAGATGTAAGAGGAATTGCCACGCAGAACTTCCAGCCCGTTTGGGGCCTGATCAACGATCTGGTCGATGATCACCTTGGTTTCGCCAAGAAAATCTTCCAGCGATGCCACATCCTCTTCAAGGCTGCCAAACAGGAAGCCGCGATAGCTTTGAAAACGCGGCACGCGCTTGAGATCGTGCGAACCGTCCTTGCCGAACTGTGGCGGATATTGCGTGGTTTTCTCGTCTTTGACCTTTAAAAGCTTGCCCGTATTGGCAAAGGTCCAGCCATGGAACGGACAGGTAAAGCTGCCCTTATTGCCATGCTTGCGACGACAGATCATGGCACCGCGATGGGCGCAGGCATTGATCATGGCGTGCAGCTCACCGGTCTTGTCGCGGGTGATGACAATGGGCTGGCGGCCAATATAGGCGGTATAATAATCGTTGTTTTCTGGAATCTGGCTCTCATGGGCCAGATAGACCCAATTGCTTTCGAAGATGTGCTTCATCTCCAGCTCGAACAGGTCTTCATTGGTAAAGATATCGCGGCGGCAGCGGAAGATCCCGGCGTCCTTGTCGTCCTGCACCGCCGTCGCCAGCAGATGGTCGAGATCTCTCGCTTTGTCGATAATCGCAGACATGATTTATCTCCCAAATAGAGCGTGAAAGGCTCTGACTTTGCATAGAAATCGATGACGACACTTGTTTCTGTTTGGTGTTTTTGTGTGGCCTCGGCCTGTGCGCTGGCGGCCCTTTGGACCGCCAGCATTGCCAATCAGGCGGCTGCGCGCTTGCGCTGTTCGTTGATCTGGTTATCGACGCCGTCCACCAAAGACGTCAGATGAATATCAAACTTGATTTCCGCAAAGGGTCCAGACAGGCCATTGGCCTTGATGCTGGCTTCGTCGGTGTGTTCAATCACCGGCGGGATCAGGCCATCACGCGTTGCATAGGCAAAATCATCGTTGACCAGCGGATCGCCTTCAATGTTAATCTGGGTGGTCAGCTTGCGATGGCCATCGGCACTGACAAAGAAGTGGATATGGGCCGGGCGCTGACCATGACGCCCAAGGGCTGACAACAATCTCTCCGTTGGGCTGCCCGGAGGCACGCCATAGCCACTCGGCAGGATGCTCTGGAACTTATAACAGCCCTTGTCGTCAGCAATAATGGTGCGGCGCATGTTGAAATCGGCCTGTTTGCCGGTTGGGTCAAAATGCGAGTAGAAACCGCGGGTGTCACAGTGCCAAACTTCAACAGTCGCGCCGGGAACCGGCTGGCCATCGGCACCATGAACGGTTCCATGCATGATCAGCAAATGGCCGTTTTCGTCGGTGCCATCATCCAGACGGGCAAAGCCGTTGCAAACCGGCGCGCCAGCCACATAAAGCGGGCCTTCGATGGTGCGTGGCGTTGGGTTTTCAATGCCAAGGGCGGCATCAATTGCATCAAGGCGCTCATCAATGAAATGGTCAAGGCCAAGGCCGGGCGAGATCAGGCCAGCTTGTCCGGCAGCACCAATTTCGTTCAGCCATGCAATGCCTGTCCAATATTCGTCTGGTGTGATGTTCAGCTCGTCAATGGCCTTGAACAGGTCAGACATGATCCGGTGGGTGATCTCTTTCATGCGCGGGCTGCCGCCGTCTTTATCAAGCCCGCTCAGGGTCTTGAGAAAAGCCTGAATGTCGGGCCGATTAAAGATCTCTACGTTCATTTATACATCCTCCTCTAGGACTTTTAGAAATCGAGCGCCACTCTCCCTGGCGCTGTTTTGCTGGCGTTAGCTGTCGTTGTCGCGGATGGAAGAAGGGTGCCGCAGCAGCGGGGTCACCTCAATGTCCATAAATTTAAACAGCGGCAGGCCAGAGAGTATTGCGTGCAGTTCCGCATTATCGCTGACGTCAAAAATGCTGTAATTGGCGTATTGGCCTGCAAGCCGCCAGATGTGGCGCCACTTGCCGCTGTTTTGTAAGTTTTGCGAATAGGCCTTTTCGCGCGCCAGAATGTCTGCTGCCTCTGCTTGTGGCAGGTTGTGGGGCAGGTTGACGTTCATTCGGACATGAAACAGCATCATGACACTCCTTATCCAGCCACGCTGATGGTTTTGTGCAATCCGTCACGCGCAAAAAAGGCCACGCGTTCGTCATCCAGTTCGATGCCAAGGCCGGGGCCGTTGGGAACTGTCAGTTCAAAATCGCTATAATCCAGCGGTGTTGTGAGAATTTCCTCGGTCAGCTGCAATGGGCCGAACAGTTCGGTGCCCCATTGCAGCTGGTTGAAGGTTGAAAACACATGGGCGGATGCAATGGTGCCGAAAGCACCCTCCAACATCGTGCCGCCGTAAAGGCCAATCCCCGCCGCATCGGCAATGGCGGCAACGCGCTGGGCGTCGAATAGACCACCGCTTTGCTCAATCTTGACCGCAAACACATCGGCCCCGCTGACTTTTGCCAGCTCAAACGCGCTTTCAGGACCGTGCAGCGATTCATCCGCCATCAACGCAGTGGGAAAACGACGCACAAGGCGCGCCAAGGCAGAAGTTGAGGCCACAGGCTGTTCAACCAATTCGCAACCGGCATCGGCAAGCGCTGCCATGCCATAGGCGGCATCGGTTTCGCTCCACGCCATGTTGACGTCAACCCGCACCGCGCCGCGATCACCCAAAGCCCGCTTGATGGCGGCAACATGCGCGATGTCATCCAGCAAGGGTTTTGCGCCAATCTTGAGCTTGAAAATCTTGTGCCGACGCAGATCCAGCATGTTTTCGGCTTCAGCAATATCCTTGGCGGTATCGCCAGACGCCAGCGTCCACGCAACCGCCAAGCGGCTGCGCAACCGCCCGCCCAACAATTCACTGACAGGCAAGCCACGGCGCTTTCCGTGCGCATCCAGCAATGCAGTTTCCACCGCACATTTGGCAAAGCGGTTTTCTTTGACCATTTTGCCAATGCGCACCATCAGCGCCCGCACGGTCGTTGCATCCTGCCCCAACATGAGGGGTTTGAAATAGGTATCAATGGCTAGTTTCATGCTCTCGGGGCTTTCGCCGCCATAGGCAAGTCCGCCGATTGTGGTGCCTTCGCCAATGCCAACGACGCCATCGCTGCAATAGATTTTGACCAGCATCAGGGTCTGGCCGTTCATGGTCGCCACCGACAGCTTATGCGGCCGGATGGTCGGAAGATCGACAAGCACGGTTTCGACCCGCTCAACAACGGGCAAAGCGACTGCTTTCGAGACAAGGGGTGTAAAGGTCGTGTTCATGGCGAGACGGTAAGCGCAACCATAAAAGACGTCCAATATCATTGGTATCGCTTATCATACCTATTTGGTATAGTAGAAGAAAAATTATCTGCATATAGGAACTTGTCGCATCGCAACATATCTTTGATGATAGGTTGCACTGAAAACAACAGGGCCGACACGATGGATCTCCGCCAACTTCGTTACTTCGTCGCCGTCGCACAGGAGCGTAATTTTACGCGCGCCGCTCACGTTCTGCACATCGCCCAGCCACCGTTGAGCCGGCAGATTCAATTGCTGGAGGAGCAACTCGGTGTGCCGCTCATCATACGTAAAAGCCGGCCAGTGCGGCTGACGGAGGCTGGTCGGCTATTTTACGAGCAATCCTTGCAAATTCTGGGGCGGGTAGAACAGATGCAGGCGGCAACCCGTCGGGTCGGCCTGAACCAGAACAGTGTTCTATCCATCGGCTTTGTGGCCTCGACACTTTACGGCGGGCTGCCGTCGCTGGTACGAAAACTGAGAGAACACGCGCCGGAACTGGATATTCAATTGCTGGAACTGGTCTCGGTGCAACAGATTCCGGCGCTGAAGGAAGGTCGCATCGACATTGGCTTTGGTCGCGTACGTCATAGTGATCCGAATGTCGTTGGTCTGTTGCTGCGGGAAGAGCGCCTGGTGGCGGCCATTCCGAAAGGCTCGCCGCTTGCCCACGACACATCACCCCTCTCTGTCTCTGCCTTGAATGGTTGCAAAATTATTGTCTACCCCAAGGAACCTCGCCCCGGATATGCAGATCAGGTGCTTGCTCTGTTGCAGAGCCGCGATGCCAGTCCGGCCGAAGTGCAGGAAGTTCGGGAGATTCAGACGGCTCTGGGTTTGGTTGCCGCAGAAGCTGGTATTTGCATTATTCCCGCCTCCGCGCGACAAATGCGCTCGGATGTGCATTACCGATTGCTTGACGGAAAAGACGTGACGTCACCGGTTATTCTCAACCACCGAATTGGCGATAATTCGCATTATATCGATCTTGTAAAACAGTTGATTCAGGAGATGTATGCAGAACAACCACTTTGGTTGGACCTTGAACACAATCTATTGCACCCGACCTTTAATACCGGCCGTCAATGATCAGAACCCATTTGCCCATTGCCGCCGGCCGATGGACATGATCTTCCATGGTCGGTTCTGCAATGTCCGCCAAGCGTGACAGCAGTGGTCGCCGATGTCTTCGTAGGATTTGAAGACGCGGTTAGAGAGCCAGTTTGTCACGCATGAACTGCCAGATATTTTCGACGGGATTAAGTTCGGACGATTTCGGCGGCAGTTGCAGGATGGTGATGTTTTGAGGGACAGCCAGGTTGTTGGACATGTACCATCGGTTTTGTCGCAAACTTTTGGCATGGTCGCAGAGAGGCTATCCCGGGATACAGTTATGCGGCGAGTGCGGAGAACTGTTTGAATGCCGATTGGCCACTGGTGGAAAACTGCTGTTTGCGGATCATATGGGCGACTTCGATGCCGTCCAGTGTCGCTGATGCGGACCGAAAGGATTTGAAGCCCTTCATGGGCCGGGTCGGCTTCTTGATGAAACGATAATCTTGCTCAATCATGTTGTTGAGATGTTTGACTTGGCAAATCTCGATCAGCCAGAACCAACCGTGCAACAGCAGCAGGAGGTTCATGTTCTGCAGTGCCGCCAAATTCGCCCCACCCTTGTCGATCACGACTTTGTCCGGCCAGCCATTGTTCTCGATGGTGTGGGCGAAAAAATCGGTAGCGGCGGCCTCGTTGCGATGCTCAGACAGCATGAAATCAAGGGTTTACCGTACTTATCAATGGTGCGATAAAATTACATCCACGTGCCTTTGACCTTGATGTAGGTCTCATCCATTCGCCACGAGCCACTGGGTTTGGATTTGCGGCGCTTCGCTTGAAGGGCAGTCAGCGGAGAATATTTCACGACCCATCTATTCAGTGTCGCATGGTCGAGATTGACACCGCCTTCAGCCATGATTTCTTCAAGGTCGCGGTAGGAAACCGCATAGCGGACATAGAAAAACACGGCGTATAAAATCACTTCTTTCGGATAGTGACTGCCTTTGAAATCGACCATGACCGCTCAACTCTGCCTGCCTGCTTTCTTCAGGCTGCATCTACCGCATGATCATCGCGGCTGCAAATCAGCCGGAAATTTTGCGACAAAACCGTCAGTTGCGCCTTGACTAAGCCTTTACGCCGAACCTGTCTTGCGCGATCGAGGCGGGTGACACCATCAAGCGCGCCGGCGGGCCCGAAGGCAACTATGTGGCGTTGAACTGAAAGAATCCTGTAAACCGCCGCGGCAGAACGAACGCACCGTTCACCGTTTGACCTTCGTTACTTAGCCCCCACATTCCTATATCGAGGGCAGCGCAATCACTTTTCTGCAGATGCAAGGTTTTTACCCATGAAAAACATCGGTTTCCTCTCCTTCGGCCATTGGTCGCCGTCCCCTCAGTCCGGCACGCGATCTGCTGGCGATGCACTGCTGCAGTCGATCGATCTGGCGGTTGCCGCTGAAGAACTGGGGGCTGATGGCGCCTATTTCCGCGTCCACCATTTTGCCCGGCAGCTGGCATCGCCTTTTCCGCTTCTCGCCGCCGTCGGCGCCCGTACCAGATCGATCGAAATCGGCACGGCCGTCATCGATATGCGCTACGAAAATCCGCTCTATATGGCCGAAGATGCCGGTGCTGCCGATCTGATCGCGCAGGGTCGTTTGCAGCTTGGCCTGAGCCGAGGATCGCCCGAGCAGGTCATCAATGGCTGGCGCTATTTCGGCTTTCATCCGGAAGATGGTGCCAGTGATGCCGATATGGGCCGGCGCCATGCGGAAGTGTTTCTGGAAGTGCTGAAAGGTGAGGGTTTTGCCGAGCCCAATCCGCACCCAATGTTTCCCAACCCACCCGGGATGCTGCGCCTTGAGCCGCATTCGGAAGGCTTGCGGGAACGTATCTGGTGGGGCGCCGGCTCCAATGCCACCGCCATCTGGGCCGCCGAGCACGGCATGAACCTGCAAAGCTCGACATTGAAGGACGACGAGACCGGCGAGCCCTTCCATGTGCAGCAGGCGGCGCAGATCCGTGCCTATCGCGAGGCCTGGAAGGCGGCGGGTCACACTCGCCAGCCACGGGTATCCGTCAGCCGCAGCATCTTCGCTTTGGTCGATGACCGGGACCGCGCCTATTTCGGCGGCGGCGGCAAGGAGCGGGATTCAATAGGCTATATCGATGACAGCACACGGGCCATCTTCGGCCGCTCCTATGCGGCGGAACCGGATGCGCTGGTTGAGGAACTGGCGCAGGATGAAGCCGTCAACGAGGCCGATACGCTGCTGCTGACCGTACCGAACCAGCTCGGTGTCGAATACAACGCCCATGTCATCGAGGCCATTCTGAAGCACGTAGCCCCGGCGCTCGGCTGGCGATAACCTGCAATCTTGAACAGCGCGCACCTTCAGGGGCACGCGCTGGAGCCAGCTGTGAATGCCGCCGGCCGCCGCGCGACCGGTAAGAAAACAGGCCGTGAGGAGGTAGCCGCGCCATCGGCTTCTCCCAGTCGTCCATCTCGTCGACCACGAAGACGCCAAGTAGGGATGGATGCTTGAGGAACGCCGACTGCTCGGCAGCGCCATTAAGGCGGTTATTCCCATAAGCCCGTTGGCTTTGCCGATCTTGTCCTTGATGGTATCTGGACATGATGCTTGTCCATCCTGAGTATCAGGGTTTGGGTGTGGCAAGCGTTTTAGTGGGCCAAGTGGAGCAAAAGGCATGAGAACTCGGCCTTGATTGCGTTCGTACGGCAGCAAGCATTACTGCGCGGCCATTCTTTGAGCGGCGAGGATTTCGCGTTCTGAAGAGCCAGACGGTCGAAAAATGAGGAGAAAGTCTTTCTAACTTTTTGATGGAAAAACCGTTCCCGTCTCAATGTTTAGCGCCGCCAATAGCATTCATTGCGTTGCCGCCGAACTAAATGCCTTGAGTGGCTTCAGGGTTATCATGTGATCTTATCAACAATCATCGCTGGTGGGGCTGCATTGCTGACTGATAGTCGCCCTGTACCGCTCTGATTCTTATCGCGAGTGCTTACGAAACATTGACGTGAAAAGGAGAATAGCGGCGAAGGCAGCGACAACCGAGGCCACCCGGATAACTGCTCGGAAATCGTAGGCTTGCGCTATGAGGCCGGTCGCGGGGCCCGCAAGAATGCCGCTGACACTCAGAACATTCCAGTAAAGCGCGGTGGCCTGCGCCGGGCGATCACCGGAGAAAGATTGCACGAAACTGATGCCGATGCTGGCATAGAGGCCGTAATACAGGCCCTCCAAGGCCGCGCCTGCCAACATCTGTGGATAGGTCTGCACATAGGAGAGCAGCAGGATCGTTACGGTAGCCAGCAGCGCCACTGCGACAAGTGGCCCTTTCAGGCCAAAGCGGGAGATGATCATTGGCGTGGTGAAGATAGCGAGGACCTCCACGAAGGTCTTCATGCTGAAGGCCGTGCCTGGCGCATAACCCGGTAGCCCGACTTCCCGCACGTAGAACAATGGCAGTGCGCTAAATGTCAGAGAATGCGCTGAGGACAGGCAGAACACGAACGCGGCCGCCAACCACAGGCCGACGTCCTTGTTGGAAGAATGTGCGTGTACTGATCCTGACTTGGGACGAAGTGTCATATCGCGCGGGATAATTATCCACCACATCAACGCCCAGCAGCATGCCAGGGCAAAAGCGAGCTTGAAGACGGCAGCTTCGCCGAAGCGCTCTGCGAACAGGAAGGCGACCGCCGGCCCTATCATCCAGGCGGTTGATGTCGTGGCGCGCAGGAATGCATTGGACCGGCCACGCGTAATCTTGCCGCGTTCTGCTACGACCGCCCCGAGGCTGAACATGGTGGATACCGCACTGCTGCTCAGACCAAATCCGAGCACGCCGAATGTCAAAACGATCCAGAAAGACGGTGAAATTGACAAGGCACTCGTGGCAAGAAGATAACCCGCCAGTGCTACACCGATCAGTGGAAAAGGAGCAATTCCCGCATCCAGCCAGCGACCAAAGGTGCGGGTGCAGATTATGCCGAGCACGGTAACGCCCGCCGCATAGAGACTGATTGTCCACGGCGCGCGCCCCAAACCCTCCACAATGTAGTAAGCCATGAACGGCCCGATCATGGAGCTGCAGGTCGTGCCTATAAACAACACAAGCAAGAAGGGATAGAGCGAGAGCGAACGGCTGCTCATCGTCGCACTCATAGAAATGCCTTTCGAGATACTGTCGTGGATATTTCCGCAACGTGCAAATTCAGGCCAATAGGCACGAACTATGACAGCCGTATAACAGGCGAATTGAGATATGAAGAGGTGGACGGTTGGCTCGTCCGCTTCGAGCCGACAGCGGACTTCAGCCGTGTGTTCACTCCGGGCACTTTCACGGCATTAGCTCGTCGACCTGGCTCTATGTCCGTCGATGAGACGGGTGAGCGTGGCGGATATTGGCAACAACGCGTAACGCTCGCTGTCCCGTCGCAGATTTTCAGCGACGTCGGGTACGTTCCTCTGCCTCGTCCTCGAAGCTGGGTGGCTTGGTTTTCACCCACGCAACGAATTTCTGGATCGCGGGGTCCTCGAGAATAGCGGCGATCGTGGAAAACTTCTTCGCCAGCTGCGCGTCAGTGAAAACCCTGTGGATGTGGCTATGGCATATGCGATGCAGGGGCAACTTGAGCTTGCCGCCTTTGCTCTTGGGAACCAGATGGTGGTCCTCCATTTGGTCGTCCGGTATCACGCGCTCGCACAGCGGGCAGATGACCGGCTCCGCCTGCATATCGTCCGAAGCGAACTTGTCTCTGATTTTGCGTGCCATCAGTCTCTCCGTCGGCGGTCGGACCTCGTCCGTTCGGCTTCGGTAGATCATCCTCAACCTGCCGACAACAAAAAAAAGCCGCGGCGAAATCGCACCCGACCTTCCTCATCTTCGTCCATTCGTCAGGTCAGGACATCCGTGGAGAGGTTGTCCTGACGTCGCTCGCACGACAGCGAGTAGCCGCTTCATCTCGAATGCGAGCTACTGTACACCTGAAACTTGTTAGGCCACCTTCCGCCGTCGGTTCGGCTCTGTTGCAAAAATTTTTGGAGCCTCTGGATCGAAGAAAAATATTCCATAATTCAATCTGAAGCGGTTTTGAAAAGCCAAATAAGATGGTGCATGACTGGATGATTGTCGTTTGAGCGAGAGGTTTTCCGTCCATACGCACACGTCGTTTGAAATTTCATTCCACGACAAAGAATTTTTGCAACAGAGCCGTCGTAAGGTCTGGCTGGTAATGCCCCGCTCTGATCATGATCGACCATCTGAAGTGCGCCATTTTGTCGGCGACGGCGATCGCCGCAAGCTTGAAGGATTTTCTCGCCAGAAAAATTCTTGCCAGTCGGCCAGTTGCAACTTGGTTGCGCCGTTCTTGATCCTGTTCGGTGGTCACCGGCGCTCATCATGGCAGAAGCCGTGCCGCTTTGCCACTTCGTCTTGTGGCATTGTTGTAATAGCTGGACGGATCGATGTCGCGATTGCTCCATGGCCTCTGGCAGTGGGACGCCCCGGTTGGCGGCTTCCGTTAGATAGCCGGACCGCAAGCCATGCGCGGAAAATTCCTCTGGCTTCAGCCCCGCCATCACGACCCTCTGTTTCAGAATGTCATTGATCGCCTTCGGATCAAGAGCGCGTTGGGAGACATTGCCCCAGCGATCAATCGCCCGAAACACGCTTCCCTTGTCAATTCTTGCCGCTTTAAGCCAGGCATTCAGGGCATCGACGGGCGAGCCGGTGAGATAGACGACTTCATCATTTTCTGCACCACTGGTTTTGGTGCGAGCGAGGTGGATGGACAAAGAGGGGAGGGCAGGACCATCTTCAACTGGGATGGGCTCTTCCCGGGCTCAGTTGATCTTTCCTCAAACTGGCGATCTCGCTGCGACGGCGACCGCCGGAGGCAAAAGCGACCATCAGGATTGCCCGGTCACGCAGGTCACGTAGGCTATCGTTCTGACAGGTGGCAAGCAGTTGGGAAAGAACATCGCCGGTGACCGCCTTGGCACTCTTGCGTTGTCTGGGCCGCGGTGTTGCCCGCACGGCCAGCCGGATGGCGGACTTTTGGGCAGGGGAGGAAAACGTGCCGTCAAGCCCCCGCCATTTCGTGAGTGTTGACCAGGTAGCAAGCCGCCGCCGGACGGTATCTGGCGCATGCGGTCCGGCTGAGCGCAGAAAACCCTGGGTCCGAAGCTTGTCCTCGACCTCGGTCGGCATGCCACGCTGTTGATCGCTCAGACGTTTCTCCAGATCCCAAAGATGGTGAGCGACGAATTTTAGCAGAAGCGCTTCTGGTGCGGGCCAAGGCAGGGACGTTCCCATCGCTGCCAACGACCATGCCTCCAGATAGGCCAGATCGGAGGTGAGTGCCCGAAGGGTGTTTTCGCCCATGCCTTGGTTGACCAGATGGCGGAGCGTCTCGACATCCTGATCCGTCAACAGTTCGGCTAACTCCTCGCGGCGCTCCATCGGCAGGACTGCGGCGATCGTGTCGAGATGATCGCGGCGATGGATAAGCGCTTTTTCGCGTGTCCCTGTCATGCGGTGGAAGACGCCGGATGCAGTTTCAGGTCCGTTTGCGAAAAATCACGCCCCTTGAAAAGTAAGGGAGCGTTAGCAATGACAGACACAGCATAGGAAAAACAATCGCCCATGTTGAGTGATGCGGGATGACGTCCTTTGCCAAATTGATCGAAAGCTTTTTCGGCCACAAAATAATGGCGCTCCCCAAAGGCAACGGCGGT
Source organism: Gillisella vitis (assembly GCF_021559775.1). Taxonomy (GTDB): domain Bacteria; phylum Pseudomonadota; class Alphaproteobacteria; order Rhizobiales; family Rhizobiaceae; genus Allorhizobium; species Allorhizobium ampelinum. Next base: position 41,131 of record NZ_CP056049.1, read on the forward strand.
GACATTCGGCAATTCTGATAACTGCTTGATGATCGCGCTAGCATTCGGAAATTTTCGCCCTGCCAGAACCATGCGTGCCTCAAGCAAAGTAGGCCAGCCGATCAGAATGTCTCCATGTGTGACAAGCGAATGAAACGTTTCGGCCTCAGGTTCATTAAGCGACATGGCAATAATAACCGACGTATCAATGGTGATCATATCGGCAGGCCGTTTTCGTCATAGAGATCATCATGGGCAGAGGTCGTGCCGGGTGGAACGTGACGACGGCCTTCAGCCATCAGCGCCCAAAGTGTATCAGCTGGCGTTTGCGCCGCCTTTTCTCGCAACTCCTGCTCATAGCGTTCGAGGGCCTGTTCAACGAGGCGGTTGATCGGCTGACCGGTGCGGCGTGCGAGCGCATGCGCGAGATCGCGGGCTTTGCCGCTACGGATGGAAAGCTGCGGTTCGGACATGATGTTCCTCATCAAATGTTGGGCTGGAATATAGCGATATCCGCACCAGATAGCAACGTTCTGCCCATAGATGGCTAGTTTCCGATAAGAGACATTTATCGATAGTTAGGACATCAATCGAAAATCATGCCATGTAGAGAACCACAATATTTACATAGAGTTCGTTTAGCAAATCATTTACCATGATTTCAATGGCTTACGATCTCGCAAAAATCAGCATGAGACCCTTGATGCGGCCGTCTTTCGACTCTAGCGTCGCCCTGGCGCGTCTGGACGAGCGCATCGCCCGTTCCCCGGTCGGCGCGGGCTTGCTTGAGCGCCAAAATTTCGCTGACGCGTGCGCCTCGCGGTGGATTGACGGCGAGCTCGTCCACCTCGAAGATCTCGTGTTCCATGACGCCACGAAGGATATTCGCACACCGACCCATGAGCTGACAATCGCCCGCGACGTCCTGCGCACTCGTCGGCGGATCACCGGCCAGTCCCCCGATTGGGCGCTCTCTGCCGACGGCGTCCGCTCGCTGCGAAAAACCGCGGAGATCACGACGGCTGACTCGGAAGAGGCGCAGACGATCGGTGCCATCCGGCGTGCGGCCACAATCGATCCGGAAGGTGAGGGGGATGACGCCGACGACGTGGAAAATCTTCCCGGCGTCGACTATGCCGCCATCGATGCGGTGCTCGCCCGATCGGAGGCCGCGATCGAGAATGCAACTCGGCCCGGCCGGCTATTTGCCGCCTCCTTACTGCGCCAGGCCGGCGTCACCACCGGCGGCCATCTCGCTGCCATCAACCTCGGACTAAAAATCATTCCCGTCGATCGGCGCCGGCATCGTGATCGGGAGACCCGGATGCTGGCCATCGCCCACGGGCTGATCGCGGCCGCGGAGATCGGGCTCAAGGAGCATGACAGGCTGGCGCTGGCTCGAACACTGATGGAGCGAAGGCTGGAGGGGCGCCGGACATCTTCAAAACTGCCGGAGCTGGTTGAGTTGGTGATGGCCAAACCGCTGGTGTCGGCAAAAATGGTGGCGAAGACGCTCGATGTGACACCGCAGGCGGCGCGGCGGATTGTTTTGGAGCTGGGCCTGCGGGAGATGACGGGGAGGGGGAGGTTTCGGGCGTGGGGTGTAATCTAGATGTTTAGTCCCGGCATTTGATGGATCGGATCAATGATGAAACGATCCGGCTCCAAAGTCCATCGTTTACAAATGAATTCGTAGGGCGTGAGGCCTTTTAGGGTCTTGAGCCTTCGCCCGAAATTATAGGCATCAATGAAGTCGGCGAGATGCCTTTTGAGTTGGTCGTGATCGTCGTAGTAGAAACGCTTGACGGTCGCTTCCTTGATCGTCCGGTTCATCCGCTCGACCTGCCCATTGGTCCATGGGTGCTTCAGCTTGGTCAGACGATGCTCAATGCCGTTCTCGTCACAGACCCGGTCGAAGATGTGATGGAAGGCGTAGAGATCGCAGGCCCGATTGGTGAACTGAATGCCGTTGTCCGTCAGAACCGTATGGATGGCATAGGGCACAGCCTTGACCAGATTGCGCAGGAATTGGGCTGCATTCATCTTTCCGGCTTTGGCGTAAAGCTCGACGAAGGCAAACTTGGACGTTCTATCAATGGCCACAAACAGATAGAGCTTGCCCTCAGCGGTCTGGACTTCAGCGATATCGATGTGAAAGTAGCCAATGGGGTAACTCTCGAACTTCTTTTTTGGCTCCTTGTCGCCCTCGACTTCCGGCAGTCGTGAAATGTCATGGCGCTGTAGGCATCGATGTAAGGACGAGCGCGTCAGATGCGGGATTGTTGGCTGAAGGGCATAAAGGCAATCATCCAAAGGTAGAAGCGTGTGCCTGCGGAAGGCGACAATCACGGCCTCCTCCTCGAGGCTCAAGACTGTCGAATGCGGTTCCTTCGGCCCGGTCGCCAAATCGGCAACCGATGTGCGCTTCTTCCACTTGGCAACGGTCTTCGGGTTGATCCCATACCGCTTTGAGCGCGCTCTCAGGCTCTCTTGACTATTTTGTATTGCTCGACGGATTGCCTCTGTCGTTGTGGCGCGACCGTGTAGAACCTGGCCCATAGTGCTTCCTTCCATTCGAGGGAAAATAATGCACCATTAAAGTCCGGGATCAAACAACCAGGCTATCTCATCCAAATAAAACAGATTGGCGATCATCTGTATGTCTGTGGTTACGGTGGGCAGACCTAAAGACGTTCGCTAAATGGGAAATGGCAAGCTCTGGATTTGGAGTTCTTTGATGGGCCGAATGCGATTATGGATCCTAAATCAGAGTTGAGTCTGATGAGTAATTTAATGAGCATTAAGGCAAATCGCACGAAAGAAAACTACGATAAGGAGGAGAAACTTCGGCTAGCAAATCTATCCAAAGATCTGTGGGATTTCTCTAGCCTCTCCGAAGACAGCATCTACTTTGCCGGGGAAAAGAAAACTGTCTATTGGTATGACGGTGAGAAAATCACCGAAATCCCGACCGAGGCGGATCGGGGCCTCCTCTCCATCCTGGTGGAAAATGAGGACCGCGTCTGGGTCGCTGGCCGTGATGGGAACTTCCTGGTCGGCAATCACAAGACAGGGTTCCGTGATCTCGACGCGCTGCGTGGACTTGATGGTTGGCCAAGCTTCAACGGCATGACCATGTTCAACGGACGTCTCTATCTCTCCAGCTATGCCGATCCTCGCGGGCTGTTCGTGTTCGACGGCCACCATGTCGAACAAGTGCGCTCCGGTCTTACGCCCGACATCGAGGATGTCTCAGCCGTCGAGGCAGTTGATGGCGTGCTATGGGTCATGGGCCGCAAGGACTTGCTGGGTTATGACGGCACGCACTGGGAGCGCATCGATTTCCCTGGCAATGATCCGCTGAGGTGAGCTTATGAAAAAGGCCAGCTTCACTCGTCTTTGTGCTGTCTCCAAAGGGCATCGTCAACTTAACGGAATGTGGAACTTGATGTGCGAATGACGGGTCATGACAGACCGTGATCCACTCTATCGTCGGCATCGCTTTCCCGCAGAAGTCATTGCCCACGCTGTGTGGCTCTATTTCCGTTTCCCTCTAAGCCTGCGAATGGTTGAGGACTTGCTGGCTGCCCGCGGGATCATCGTATCCCACCAAACCGTCCGGCTGTGGGCGGAGAAGTTCGGCCGCATCTTTGCCAACGAGATCCGTCGTCGGTCATCCGGTCGGCTTGGGGAAAAGTGGCATCTCGATGAAGCCGTTGTTTCAATGCGCGGCAAGAAGCATTGGCTGTGGCGTGCTGTGGATCAGGACGGTTTCGTGTTGGACGTTCTCGTGCAAAGCCGCCGAAATACCAAGGCCGCCAAGCGCCTGATGCGCAAGGCTCTTGAAGGGCCAGGGACGATCGCCGCGGGTGATGATTACAGACAAGCTGCGATCTTACGGCGCAGCCAAGCGGGAGCTCATGCCCGGTGTCGAGCATCGCTCCCACAAAGGGTTGAACAATCGGGCGGAGAATTCTCACCAGCCAGTCCGGCGACGAGAGCGGATCATGAAGCGCTTCAAGTCACAGCGACATCTACAACGATTTGTCTCTATCCACGATCCGATCGCCAACCTGTTTCACATCCCGCGCCACGACATAACCTCCGGCCATCATCGCGAACTGCGCGCGGAGGCGATGAGCCTGTGGGCGAAGATTGCCCGAGCATGAGAAATATCTGCGGACAGCGTCTTTCGCTGGCCCTGCGTCCATTAAGTTTACGATGCCCGATGATGCCTTCCAGGCCATGTTCGCGCGCGGCCGCCAGAAGTGTCACGCCATCTGCTTCAACCTCCTGCGAGACGCGGATCGCTCCTTCGCTTTCGCCGATCAGGTCCTCCAGCAGGTGACGACGTCCGGACAACTCCATCTTCGTCAGGTCATGCCCGTCGAAATACAACAGGTCGAAAGCGTAAACGATCGCATCCTCAGATGACTTCTTGCCTCCGCGCCCGCCAAGTGAACGCTGCAGCGCCCCGAAGTCCGAGCGGCCCTCGGCATCGAGGACGACGGCTTCCCCATCAAGGATGGCGGTCCCGACGCCAATCATGCGCGTAGCGGCGGCGATTGCCGGAAACCTGTCGGTCCAGTCATGACCATCACGGGTGATGATCCGCACCGCGTTTGGCTCGATGTGAACCGCAACACGATAACCGTCCCATTTGATTTCATAGATCCAGTCCGGTCCTGACGGCGGCCTTGCTTTCAACAACGCCAGGCACGGCTCGATGCGATCGGGCATCGGGTAGAAGGGGAGTTGCGGTTGCGCGGGATCGCGTGGTTTGCGTGGTCGCGAGCGGATCGGGAGATTCGCTTCCCGCAAAAGCGGCTGGGATTTTTTGCGCGGCGGCTTTGTCATGACCGGAGTTCAGCAGCAATTGCTTAAAATCGTGTGACATAGGTGGGAAATGGAAGGGAGGACGACGAGGGAGGGGAGGAAGGAGGGGTAGGAAGCCGGTTCGCAAGGACGGTCCAACGGCTGACGCTTCCCTCAATCGCGCCGGTCGCCGAGACCGGGCCAGCTTGACTCGCAAGGCAGGTGTGCCTCGCTCCTCCGCAAGCCAGGTCTTCTCCGGCGCAATTGCAGCCGCCGGCCCGTCCTGCGGTTCGGGAGATGTCTTCGAAAAGAAGATGAGGAGGCAAGGACAGTCCGTCCGTCCGAAGCTCAAGAGGTAATTTGTTGGTTTCCACGCGGAACTGAGCCGGTTTTTCCACCGAGAAGTGAGCCACCTCTGAGTATGGTTTTCTGATCAGGGTTTGGTCAAGGGATTGGCTTTTTCTCCTCTCTTCTGTGCGGCTGCCGCCGAGCTGGCCTTGAAGCGGAAGCTGTCGTTTCCTGTTTCCAGGATGTGGCAACGATGGGTCAAACGATCGAGCAAAGCGGTCGTCATTTTGGCGTCGCCGAAGACGGTGGCCCATTCGCTGAAGCTGAGGTTGGTGGTGATGATGACGCTGGTGGGCATCGTAAACTTAATGGACGCAGGGCCAGCGAAAGACGCTGTCCGCAGATATTTCTCATGCTCGGGCAATCTTCGCCCACAGGCTCATCGCCTCCGCGCGCAGTTCGCGATGATGGCCGGAGGTTATGTCGTGGCGCGGGATGTGAAACAGGTTGGCGATCGGATCGTGGATAGAGACAAATCGTTGTAGATGTCGCTGTGACTTGAAGCGCTTCATGATCCGCTCTCGTCGCCGGACTGGCTGGTGAGAATTCTCCGCCCGATTGTTCAACCCTTTGTGGGAGCGATGCTCGACACCGGGCATGAGCTCCCGCTTGGCTGCGCCGTAAGATCGCAGCTTGTCTGTAATCATCACCCGCGGCGATCGTCCCTGGCCCTTCAAGAGCCTTGCGCATCAGGCGCTTGGCGGCCTTGGTATTTCGGCGGCTTTGCACGAGAACGTCCAACACGAAACCGTCCTGATCCACAGCACGCCACAGCCAATGCTTCTTGCCGCGCATTGAAACAACGGCTTCATCGAGATGCCACTTTTCCCCAAGCCGACCGGATGACCGACGACGGATCTCGTTGGCAAAGATGCGGCCGAACTTCTCCGCCCACAGCCGGACGGTTTGGTGGGATACGATGATCCCGCGGGCAGCCAGCAAGTCCTCAACCATTCGCAGGCTTAGAGGGAAACGGAAATAGAGCCACACAGCGTGGGCAATGACTTCTGCGGGAAAGCGATGCCGACGATAGAGTGGATCACGGTCTGTCATGACCCGTCATTCGCACATCAAGTTCCACATTCCGTTAAGTTGACGATGCCCTTTGGAGACATGACTGCACCCGCCCCGCCAAGCTCAAACATCACCTCAAATCACCTTGCCAAACGGGGGCCATCCAGACATTACAGTGCCGCTCGGATTGCTGTTCTTAAGCCAGTTGGCGATTGGCCGAACGTCTGAGCAAAGACCTTGGCGAAGTGCGACGCATTTCCGAACCCGACCTCAAGCGCAATTTCGACCAAAGGTGCTTTGGACTGGACAAGAAGATGTTTTGCGCGCTCCAATCGCACTCTTCTGTAGATCATTGCCGGAGAATTCTTGGTTTCGTTCATAAAGAGACGTTCAAGTTGTCTTCTGGACAGGCCAACCGCTGCTGCCAGATCCTGGATCGGCAGATTACCCTCGATGTGCTGTTCCATCATAATAAGCGTCGCTCTGATCCTGGGATCGTTGCACTCGATGGACAGCGGTTTGCGTGTTTGAATGGCAAGGGCTGATCGGGCTTTCTCGATGTGAAGAACCTCGAGAGCATTTCTCTCGGCATCCTTGCTGATGTGACGGCGAACGATCAACGCCGCCATGTCAGCGGCGCTACTCCCGCCCACACACGAGCCCCGTGTTCTGTCGAGATTGAAAATACGGTCGGAGCGAACCTGAAGATCGGGGAAACGCTCCCGAAATGCGTTATAATGCAGCCAGCTTACGCATGTGCGATGGCTTTTCATCAAGCCAAGTTCGGCCAGGATAAAAGACCCGGTGCAGACCCCAATCAGTTTGACGTTTTTTGTGGCGGACTTTTTCAAAAATGCAGCCGTTTCCCGGTCGATTGGCTGTTCGTTGTTCAGCAACCCGCCGACGACGACAATAAATTGAAACTGGCTCGGATCTTCTACCAAGTCTGAGGTCGGAGCGACCTGAACGCCACAGCTGGAGGTGATGAGGTGCCGCGTGCTGCCGAGCACATCCCAGTCGGCCAGAACCCGCCCCGAACGATCGAATTCATCGCTGGCGAGGCGCAGCGTGTCCACGAACAATGCGAAGGCCGAAAGCGTGAATGACCTTGCGAGCACGAAGCCGATTTTCAGGCGGTCGACCGGGGCGTTGGTATCGGAGGGCGTCATTCTAAACTCCAATCGGGGCAGGCATGTATCGCGAGGTGCCTGTAAGCCCTACTTTATTTGATCTGGAAGCCGTGAGCCAGAGGATCTCGATCGTCCACGAAGATCGTGTTGTGACCAATGATCCGTGCCCATCCCCCAACGCTCGGCCTGATCCCTTTGAAGGTGCCGACAACGACCTCTTCCTCGACCCGTCCTTCGAAAACAGTGCCGATGATACTTTCCTGGCGAAACGCCTCACCCACCTTCAATCGACCCTTGCCGTAAAGCTGGGCCATTCTTGCCGAAGTGCCGGTCCCGCCCGGGGAGCGATCGATGGCCTTGTCGCCGTAGAATACGGCTCCACGCCCGTCTGCTGCATTGCTTGTCGGCTTATCGCACCAGAGAGCGTGATGAACGCCTCGAATCCGCTCATCATCCGGATGCTGGGGATCGCAGATGTCTGCCAGCGCGTTGCGCAGCTTCACGCTGAGGTCTACGATATCACTGCCGGACATGCCGTCCAGTCCTGCCCACGATGCCTGCGGCTCCACCACGGCATAATAATTGCCGCCATAGGAAATATCGACAATAAGACGCCCGATGCCGGGAATATCAACCTCGACATCTGCTGCGTGGAGATAGCTCGGCACGTTGAACATACGAACGGATTCCACGAATGCACCGGGCTTTTCATAGTGTATATCCACCCGACCAGCCGGAGTTTCGATGGAAAGCTGTCCTTCGACCCTTGGCGTGATGAGGCCTTCCTCGATACCGGCTGTCACCAAGCCAATCGTACCAGCTCCGCACATCGGCAGGCATCCGCTGACCTCGATGAAAATGACTGCGAAATCGCAGTCGTCGCGGTAGGCCGGATAAATGATCGCGCCGGACATGATGTCATGGCCACGTGGTTCGAACATCAGGGCTTTTCGCACCCAGTCATGGTCCCGGACAAACAGTTCCCGACGCTCAGCGATCGGCAAATGCGGTAGAAGTGGACCGCCTCCGGCAACGAGGCGAACCGGATTGCCGCATGTATGGCTGTCGATACAAAAGAAGCTGTGCCGCATGATCGTTCCTTATCAAGTGTCAGGTGCTGGCTGCGCCGGGTGTCCGGCCTCGCTGCAATGCGCCGCGTGACAGTCGATCTAGGAAAATCGCCACCGCGACGATCGCCAATCCTGCCCGCAGGCCGAGACCCATTTCCATGCGGGTCAGTCCGCGTGTGACCTCGGCTCCCAAGCCACCAGCCCCGACAAGACCGGCCAGAACAACAATGGCCAGCGACAGAAGAATGCACTGGTTTAACCCTACGAGCAGCGTGGGCGTTGCCGCAGGAATTTCAATCTTGAACAGGATCGCCCGCGGCGATGCACCGGTCGCCTGACCAAGTTCCAGCAAGTCTTTGGGCACCTGATTGAACGCCAGCGTCGTGAGCCGCAACATCGGTGGTATGCCGTAGACGATCGTTGCGATGATCGCCGGGACCCGCCCGAGGCTGAAAATCATCACGGCGGGGATCAGGTAAACCCATGGCGGCACGGTCTGCATGATGTCGAGCAAAGGGCGGATGACCGCCTCGACCCGTCGATGCCGGGACGCCAGAATGCCAAGCGGAAAGGCAATCAGCACGGAGATACAAACCGACACCGTCACCAGGGCAAGGGTCTGCATCGACGCTTCCCATAGACCCGACAGGAAGCAGAATGACAAGGCAAACGCACTTGTTACCGCAACACGAAGAGTGACGAAGACGGCAGCCAGAGCAACGATGATCAGAATGACGGCATAGAAAGGTAGAAAGAGAAGAATGGTTTCGATACTTCCAAGAACGGCTTCGATGATCTTTGTCACAGTGTTGAAGAAGGGATGGAAATTCGCGTTCAACCAATCGACGGCGGGAGCGAGATAGGCACCCGGCGAAAACCAAACTGTTTCTGGAGTCATGATTTTACTCCCGTGTTACGGTTCGCCGCGCTTTGTGTCAGTCGATCAAGCACCATGGTGAGAATGACAATGGCAATTGCGGCGTTGATCGACGTTGCGATATTCAGCGTTCTGACGGCGCTATAGATGGTTTCACCAAGCCCGCCAGAACCGACGATGCCAGCGATCACCACCATGCCGAACGCCATCATCAGGCTCTGGTTGATCCCGGCCATGACGCTCGGTATCGCGAATGGCAGCCTGATCTTGACGAACATTTGCCAGGACGTCAGGCCGTTGGCCTGTCCCAGTTCAATAAAATCATTGGGCGTTCTGCGGATGCCGAGAGATGTCAGCCGGATCGCCGGTGGCATGGCGACAATGACCGTGGCAAGAAGGGCCGTGGCAGGTCCATATCCCATCAGTGCAATGGTTGGCAGAAGGTAGATATAAGGTGGCAGCGTCTGGATGAGATCGAGCACCGGCTCGACAATCTTGTCGAAGGCTTGGACGAAACCCGCCACGATACCAATGGGAATGCCGATCACCAGCGCCATGAAGGTGGCCGTGATGACCAAGGCCAAAGTGCTCATGGTTTCGGCCCAAAGGCCCATGACTGCGCAGCCCAGCATGGCGACACCGATCAAAAGACCGGCCTTGCTGTTGATCAACCGCCATCCGAGAAGGGCTGCAATCAAGGCAACCACATAGAATGGCGGGAGCTGAAACAGCCAGATAACGCCGCTATAGGTGCCTTCCAGCACCGCTCTGATGGAATCAAACAGCCATGAGGCATGATCGCTGATCCAGTTGAGCGTGTCGTCAATGTGTTCATCAAAGCTGTCTGTAATGACGGAGGTGTCCATGACATTCCCCCCTATGCCACTGCGGTCGGCTGGGCCGGACTGCCTGCGACACCGCAGAGCAGGCCGCGCGTGGTGACAATACCGATAACGTCGCCGTCTTCGGCAATGGCCACGGCATCGCGTTCGGACTGCATGGTCAATGCGATCAGCGCACCGATATCCGCCTCCGGCGTGGTGCGCAAAAGCGTATCAATGTCGGAGCCAGGATGATCACGTTTATAGTCTGCAACGGGGATCATGACGGAATGCGCCTTGACCAGGTGAACTCTGGAAATGCCGGCGACGAATTCTGCGACATAATCGTCCGCCGGCTGCGTGACGATCTCTTCTGCATTTCCGACCTGGACGATAACCCCGTCCTTCATGATGGCGATACGGTCGCCGATGCGGATCGCTTCTTCCAGATCATGGGTGATGAACACGGCGGATTTCCCAAGTGATTTGGTGAGTTGCCGGAATTCGTCCTGAAGCTGGCGACGGATCAGCGGGTCGAGCGCGCTGAACGGCTCGTCCATCAGAATGATCTCGGGGTCGGCGGCAATAGCGCGGGCAAGACCGACGCGTTGCTGCATGCCGCCCGACAGCTCGGAGGGATAGCGCGCCGTCCAGTCCGACAGGCCGACCTTGTCCAGCGCCGCACGGGCAGTCTTGTATCGCTCTTCCTTGCCGACACCTCTGACCTCCAGACCAAAGGCGGCATTCTCCAGCACGGTCCTGTTCGGCAACAGGGCCACGCTCTGGAAGACCATCCCGATATGGCGCGCGCGGATGTCGCGCAGCTGGGCGGCGTTCAAGGCAGAGATATCCTTGCCTTTGACCAGAATCGTGCCAAGGCTCGGTTCGATCAATCTGTTCAGGAGGCGGATCAGGGTCGATTTGCCGCTGCCCGACAATCCCATGATACAGAAAATCTCGCCGCGTCGAACCTGAAGGCTGGCATCTGAGACCCCAACGACACAATCGTATTCCGTCAGGATCTGCTTCTTGGAGAGGCCTCTTGTCTTGACCGCCTCGACGGCGGCTTTCGACCGGGCTCCGAATATCTTCCAGACAGACTGGCAGTCGATGAGGACTTCACTGGCATCATGCATTGACGTGGTCATCGCGTTCCCCGCGCGCCGGTATTGACCGGCATTCTCTTTTGTGGACGTCAGGGCCGGGCCGCCGCCATCACGAAAGCCCGGCCTTCTCATTTTATTCCGATTTGATGTTTTCCCAGCGCTTCAGGAGATCGGCATGGCTGTCAGTCCAGCTCTTGATGGCCTCATCCATGGTCTTGCCGTCGTTAACCGCGCTGTTGATTGCGGCGATGTCGGCAAGCGGCACATACACGCTGGCAATCACTTCACGCGCATGCGGGTTCTGAGCCGAGAAGCCCTTCTGCCCGATCCAGTAGTAGCTCTGCGCTGGCGGGAACACGCCCTTGGGGTCCTTGAGGAATTTGACGTCGTATTTCTGTGCCATCCATGATGGTTCCCAGATCGTCACGGCAATCCATTCCTTGCGGTCGGATGCAGACTTGAGAGCCGCCGTCATCGCAGCCGTGCTGCCTTCAACGAGCTGAAGTTTGAGGCCGTAGTCCTTGACGGCGTTGGCCGCATCCTTCATCAGGCCCGAGCCAGGCTCGATGCCGATGATCTTGCCGCCGAACTTGTCGGCATTTTCGTTCAACTGTTCGACGGAGTCGATGGGGACGTATTTCGGAACAGCGATCGCCTGATACAGGCCGTGCGAGACCGGCGAGATTTTTTCCAGACGCTTCTTGTTCTTGTTCCAGTAATCCTGCGCGACATAATCGGTTTGCGACGCCAAAATCTGGACATCGCCCTTACTCAATGCGGCATAAGCAATGCCCCATTCGGAGAAGGGTACGACTTTCACGGTGTAGCCGGAGTCTTCGAGCACCTTCTTGGTGATGCCGGTGATCGGGGTGAGGTCTTCCCAAGACATCGTGCCGATGGTGACGGTTTTTTCTTCCGCATGTGCAGACAGGGCGGTCATTCCGACCATCGCCGCTGCGCAAAGTGCCTTCCACAGAATCTTCATTTTTCGCTCCTAGTTTTACGTTCCCATTATCGTTGAAGCCTCGCGCATAAGCGCGGTCTCCCCATTGCGCTGCGACGGTTCATCCCTCGCGGCCTGCACGCAATTCCTGCCATTTGATCACGGTGTTGGCGCCGAGCCATGCGAAAGGCTCCGGCGGAAGCCTGCTCGGCTGTGCGTGATCGTTGAACTCTTCGAGATGTGTTGAGGTATTTCCGGTGGCGAGTTCCGCTGTCAGCATGCCAGCCAGCGTGCTTTTCACCGTACCAAGACCGTTTTCGCAGCAAGCCGAGTACAGCCCTTCTTCGATCTCGCCGAAGGCCGGCACATGGTTGCGGGTGAGGCAGATGCGGCCTGCCCAGCAGTGTTCGAACGGCAGGTCCTTCAATGCGGGAAAACGCCTGTCCAGCGACACCCGATGTTCCCGAGCCATTTTTCGCAGACGCTGATCTGTCAGCTTCAGGCTGAAGTCGTAGGTCCACTTGGTCCGCAAAGCGATGCGCGACTGGCCGTTCGATGTGATTTTCCGAACCGTTGCTCCCATGGGATCGGCAGGCAACAGAGCCCATCGATCATGCCCGCTTGCCTTGCGCCCGAAATCCTCTGCCGGGAACGGAGCCGTCATTGAGGCATATCCGAAGAAGTGCATGAGGCGACCGTTGAAATGACCGAAGTCATTGATATGGCCGTTGACGCCCAGAATGACCCTGGGTGCAGAGACACTGCCCCGTGGTGAAGACGCTGTCCATAGGCCGCTTTCCCGCATCAGGGACGTGACAGGCGAGCGCTCGAAGATATCGACCTGCTGCCAAAGCCCGGCTGCGAAGTTTCTGATATAGTCGGCGGGCTGGATGAGCACGGCCCCCGGCGTGTAAATGCCACCGAGGTAGAAATCGGTTCCGGTGATCTCCCGCATTTGTGCCGCATCGAGGAAACTGTGCTTCTCGCCCGCATTCAGCAGGGATTTGCCAAAATCCTCATTTAGCTTCATGCCGCGCTCGGTTGCCGCCGCATTGATCTTGCCGGACGGATCGAACGTCTCGCGTGACATTCCGTATTCCGCCGCAGCTTGCGTTGCAAAGGCAATCGCCGTGCGGTTCTGCGCCATTTCGATGCGGGTATCGTCGGTACTGCCACTTGAATATTCGCCAGACGACAGGTCGTGCGGAACATCGATCATGAAACCGGAATTTCGTCCCGAGCCGCCTTTTCCCACTTCGCTTGCGTCGAGAATGACAATCTTGTCGTCTGGTCGAAGCTGTAGCAGACGACGGGCAGCGGAAAGACCCGCAAAGCCCGCACCGACAATCAGCCAATCCGCAGTCACGTTGCCTTCCAGGCTGCGGAGGGGAAACGAACGCGTGCTGATCGCCTCCCAGCCGGAGACACCATTTTCAACGGGCAAACGTTTGACCGATATTTTGTTCATCGGATTGTCTCATCCACGGAACGCTCGGAAAGGTCGATCCAGATCGTCTTCAGTTCGCAATAATTGTCATGCGCAAAGATCGACTTGTCGCGGCCACCGAAGCCCGATTCCTTGTAGCCACCAAACGGGGTGGAGGCATCACCTTCGCCAAAGCAATTGACGGTGACGAGCCCGGCACGAATGTCACGGGACAACCGGATCGCCTGGCGCAGGCTGCCGGTATAGACCGATGCGGTAAGGCCGTAATTGGTGTCATTGGCCAGCGCGACGGCTTCGGCCAATGTATCGAAGGCGGTCACTGACAGGATCGGTCCGAAAATCTCCTCCTTGAACAGGCGGCTTGAGGGCGTGACCCCATCGACAACAGTCGGCTCAATATAAATGCCGCCATGCGTCGCACCGCCATGGACAACAGAGAGCTTCTCTGTTTTCGCATCATCGAGAAACGATTTCACTTTTTCAAAGTGGGTTTTGCTGACGAGCGCCCCGATGCGGTTTTCCGGATCGAGCGGATTGCCGGTCTTCCATTCGCGCAGATAGGCACCGATCCGCTCTAGCAATTCGTCCTTGATCGTTCTGTCGACAATCAGGCGGGACGTCGCGGAGCAGTTTTCGCCCATGTTCCAGAACGCACCGTTAACGACCTGCTCGGCCACCAGATCGAGGTCTTCGGCATCGGCAAGAACGACGGCGGGGTTTTTGCCGCCGCATTCGAGAACCACTTTCTTCAGGTTGGAATCTGCCGCATAGCGCAGGAAGCGACGTCCGGTCGCCGTCGATCCGGTGAAGGCCACCATGTCGACATCCATGTGCAGACCGATCGGCTCGCCCGCTTCCTTGCCGCCGCCGGTGACGACGTTGAAGACGCCAGCCGGAATCCCTGCTTCAATTGCGAGTTCGGCGACCCGCAGCGTGGTGAGCGAGGTTTCCTGTGCTGGCTTGACAATGACCGAGCATCCCGAAGCCAGCGCCGGACCGATCTTCCAGGCCAGCATCAGCAGAGGAAAATTCCAGGGGAGAACGCAGCCGACCACCCCGATTGGTTCGCGCACAACCATTGCCAGCGCGTTTGGCCCGACCGGATTGGTATTGTCGTATAGCTTGTCGATGACTTCGGCATGGAAGCGGATGGTGTGGATCGTATCGGCCACATCGACTGTCTGGCATTCGCGCACCGGTTTGCCGCTGTCGAGACTTTCCATGACAGCCAGCTCGTGGCGGTTTTCCTCGATCAGCTTGGCTAGTTTCAACAGGGCGGCCTTCCGGTCGCCGGGAGCCAGAAGCCGCCAGCGGCCATCGTCGAACGCCTGCCTTGCCTTGGCAACCGCATCATCGACGTCGCTCACATCACAGGCGGCAATCTCCGCCAAGGTCTCGCCAGTTGCGGGATTGATCGAAGTGAAGGTCTTGCCGGACTTTGCCGGACGAAACGCACCGTCAATGAAAGCGTTGGTCGGCAATTGAAGACTGGCAGCAATGGCCTTGTATTCGGCCACGGTCAAAGGTTCATGCATTGTTGGCTCCCGAGGTGATCTGGGCAACCGTGCGCTTCACAGTCGTGACGACGGTCTCAAGGGTTCTTTTTTCTTCGGCGTTCAGCGGCCGTAGCGGTGCGCGTACCGAGCCGGTCTTCAGGCCGATCAGTTCACAGCCATATTTGATCGACTGAACGAATTTACCGCATTCGAGAAAATCCATCAGCGGCAGCATCGCGGTCATGATCGCGCGGCCCTTGTCGAAATTCTTCTCCAGAACGCAGGCTTCATAAAGCGCGACATGCTCGCGCGGCAGGAAGTTCGAGCCAGCGCAGACCCAGCTTTTTGCTCCCCAGGCGAAGAATTCGAGCGCCTGGTCGTCCCATCCACAAGACAGGCCGATATGAGGAAACTTCCGGGCCAGAAGGTGAAGGTTGGCCATGTCGCCAGAGCTTTCCTTGATCGCCACGACATTTTTGGATTTGCCAACCCGGGAAAAATATTCATCTCCCATCACCACACCCATACGGGCTGGATAGTTGTAGAGCATGATCGGCAGGTTGGCGGCGCGATCTACCGTCAGCGCATGAACAGCGTTCTCGCGCTCTGTTGGCAGCGCATAGGGCGGAGACGACACCAGGATGGCGTCAGCACCAATGTCTTTGGCAGCAATGGCGTAGGCCACGGAATCTTCCGTTCTGGTTGCTCCAGTGCCGATGATAAGTGGAATTCTGGTTCCGATCACGTCTTTTGCATGGGCCGCAAGATCAAGGCGCTCTTGGGCGCTCTGGGCGTAATATTCACCCGTTGAACCGCCGACAATGATACCATGAACCTTCGCTTCGATGAGCGATTCAAGGACGGCGGCAAAGCCTTCACGATCAATCTGCCCATCTGGCCCAAGCGGTGTCACCGCCGGGGTATAGATACCTTCGAATTTCATGATAATTTCTCCATCGATTGCATTGGCGTATCGACCAATGCGTCCGCCTTAAGCGCTTGGGGAGCGATGAACATTTCCATGTTCTCGCGTGACAATTCCCAGTGTTCAAACACGAGATCAACGACGGCATCTTCGTCACGCGCGCTGATCGCGGCGATAATGCCGTCGTGGTGTCCGACTGATTTTTGTAGCCGATCATGCATGTCTGCGTTGCGCGGCCTAAAGAATGTATGGCCGATACGGCCGTGATCGATCAGCAGCCTGCCAAGGCTTGGCTGAAGATATTCATTGCCTGACATCTCGCCGATGATTGCGTGAAACCGGTTGTTCGAAAGCGTCATGGCCAGAGCATCCTGCGCAATGCTCGCCTCGCGAAACCGTTCCTGGGTGATCTGAAGGTCGGAAAGCTGTCCGGGCTTGAAGTTCTGGACCGCAAGTCGCCCAACGGCGGCGTAGATCATCGGTGCAACAAGGAAGAAGTGGCGCAGCGTCGAATGGTTCATCGGGATAACCCGCGCACCCTTGTTGGCGCGGATATCGACATAGCCTTCCCCTTCCAGACGCCGGAAAACTTCCCTGACGGGTGTCCGCGAGAGGCCGTATTTTTCACTCAGCGATACTTCGTCCAGATCTTCGTCCGGATCGAGTTCCATCGTCAGAATTTGGCGCTTGAGATCATCATAGAGCTCGCCTTTGCCACCCTTCATCCCAGTTCCCCGTCATCAACTTGTCCGCCCAATGGGCGCCGTTGGTTTATGACAACAAAATTTGCATGACGTCCGGGCTATGTCAACGGTATTGTATTTTATAAGTACACAATTATTTCAAACAAAAGAATACAGACCAGAAACTGTCATGAGTGACGGGGATAATTTGCTGAGATGCCGTCAATGCGAAAGCCATGTGAAGCTACCGTTTCAGCGCGAACGGTGGCTTTGCCTCCGCACCCTAAACATTGCCAATCAGAACCATGGAGGCTATGCCATTGCCTGCACCGCGATCTGTCCGAGTGTTGGCGTGTCGGCATGGGCAGGTGGACGGTGATTGATCTCCCGAATGGTCGCAAAGCGATTGAATGGCAATTGCTTTCCGTGTGACGAGGATGTGAAATGAAAGTCGGGAAGAGCAGTCTCTACGACGATCTTAAACGTCAGATTCTGACGATGGAACTCGATCCGGACGAGGATCTGGACGAAGTCAGCATCAGCGAGAAATATGGACTGTCTCGCACACCTGTGCGTGACATTTTCCGCCGTCTTGCGGGTGAAGGCTATATCGACATTCGAGAAAACAGAGGCGCTCGGGTCGCTCCCTTGAACCATTCGACGCTCAGACACTTCTTCCTCGTTGCGCCGATGATATACGCGGCCATCGGTCGGCTGGCGGTTCAAAATTTCAAACCCAAGCAACTGTCCGACTTGAGTGACACACAGGAACGATTTCGTGCCGCTAGCCACAGCGCTGACACCCTGGCGATGGTTCTGGAGAATAACAGATTCCACGCCATCATGGGCGAAATGTCCGGTAACGTTTACCTGCAACCGAGCTTAAGACGTCTTCTCGTGGACCATGCCCGTATAGGGCAAACCTTCTTCCGTCCGCGAAATGATGACATGCAGCAGCGTCTTCGGTTGGCAACCCAACATCATGATGGCTTTATTGCATCCATTAAAAGCCATGATGAAAATTCTGTGGTTGATCTCGTTTTCCAGCATTGGGAATTGTCACGAGAGAACATGGAATTGTATGTTGTGCCTGATAACATGACGGCAGATTTACCTGTTAAATTGGCACCGTAAAGTTAACCGACACGGATCAAAAATATTGGGCTCGGCTTTCGCTTATGCGGTTTGCAGGCATGCGATTTCGTTCCACATCTGCATGGCCCTGGTTCTCAGTTCGCGATGATTGTCTGATGAGATCTCGTGGCGTGGAATGTGAAAAAGGTTGGCGACAGGGTCATGAATTGAAACGAAACGCTGGAGATGTCGCGCTGATTTGAAGCCCTTCGTGATCCGTTTTCGTCGCCGGGTCGGTTGATGGGAATTCTCCGCCCGATTGTTCAGTCCTTTGTGCGAGCGATGCTCGACGCCGGGCATGATGTCGCGCTTTGCCGCGCCATAGGATCGCAGCTTGTCGGTGATCACCACGCGCGGCGAGTGCCCCTGTCCTTTCATAAGCTTTCGCATAAGACGTTTGGCGGCCTTGGTATCGTGGCAGCTCTGCACCAGCACGTCGAGAACGAAGCCATCCTGATCGACGGCCTGCCACAGCCAGTGTTTCTTGCCGCCAATGGAGATGGCAACCTCATCAAGAGGCCATATGTCGCCAAGCGGACCGGTGGATCTTCTTCGGATGTCATTGGAGAAATGTCGGCCGAATGTCTCCACCCAGAAACGCACGGTCTGGTGCGAAACGATGATCCCTTGCGCCGCCAGCAGATCTTCGGCCATGCGCAGACTGAGCGGAAAACGAAGATAGAGCCACACGGCGTGGGCAATCACTTCAGCTGCAAACCGATGGCGACGATAAAGGCGTTCACGAGGGACTTGGGTCATACTGAAAGATCGCACAAGTCTACCGCCGACACGTTAACTTTACGGTGCCCACCAACTCCCTTCATAAAACGTATTTTGAATTACAGTTTCGCTCCAACGCCTAACAACCTGGTTGAGGAATTCGTCAGTGTATTCGCCATAAAGATATGTAATGCTCCTTCCCGGATTGGAATTAGATTTCACCGATGTAAACACCGTGATCATCATGCAGGCAGCGTGATCCGGCATTCAAATTAGAGGCAGAGGCTTAATGGACGTGGCACACAACTTGATCCCGCAAGATTGGAAATCATGCTTTTAAGAGACACACGCCTCAGGGCTTTCCATACTGTCGCAAGTCAAGGGAGCTTCACGGGTGCCGCAAGGCATCTGCTGCTCACTCAACAAGCCATTTCATTCCAAATAAAATCCCTTGAAGATGAAGTGGGCGGACAATTGTTTACGCGCGACGGTCGGGCGATAGAGTTGACCGATCTCGGTCAGTTACTTTTCTCCCATGCGCAGCGAATTCTCGATCTCTATGGTGAAGCGGAGGCGGAGTTGTCATCCTTCACGAAAGATCTTCGTGGACGCTTGAGGATTGCCACAACGAATAGCCTCGCGAAATATGTAATGCCGCGAGCAATAGGAGCTTTACGAACGCTCAACCAAGACGTCAAAGTCACGATGGAGGTCGGCAACAGCGACTATGCGCTTGGATGCTTGCGCAACGATCTTGCAGATGTTGCTTTCTGCAGCGACGGTCCGGATCAACTGGAAAATTATCAAGCAGAGCTCTTTTTCCAGGATGAGATCGTATTTATCGTCCCGGGTGATCATCCCTGGGCAAAAACCAAGCAGGTCGCCTTCGCCGCTTTCTGCGCCGCCCCTATTATATTGAGAGAGGAAGGTTCGGGAACCCGCTCTCTCATAGAACGCGCAATGACTGAGAAATCCACATCGCTAGACCAACTCGATATCGTGTCCGTCCTCGGTAGCGCAGAAGCCGTCAAGGGTGCCGTCGAAGCAGGGGCGGGCGTCGGAATGGTCTCTCGCTTGTCGCTTAGGAGAGAACTGGCCGATGGTTCTTTGGCCGCAGTTCGGATTGAGGGTTTTCGATTGCTGCGGAACTTCTACATCGTCAGGCTTCGTCAGAAACCAATCCACCGCCGTGTGCAGCAATTCATCGAACTTGCTCGCCAGGCTGTCGCCTGATTTACCGGAAAATCCAGTGGGTGCACATCCAAATACGGCGATTTGCGTCCGTGTACGGTTCGCTTTGGATAGCACGAGAGCGGCAGTCCTACCTACAAGTATTTGAAATTAAAAAATATATTGACATGTTTTGAATATATCCGCTTTGAGGGCAGTATATTTGTGCTGCATTGCAAAATTTCGATTGAAATCTGACAACTCTTGGTAGAGCCTCGTATTTGTGAAGGTTTTATGAAGGAAGGATGACAATCATGCGAAATCTTGATGGCAGTAGTTCCGAGCTTACATCCAACACCACGAACATCTACTCCAACCCCCTGCGCAATCTCATCCGCCCGGAGAAGCTGAGCTTCCTGATGGAGGCGCATGACGGACTTTCGGCTGCTATCGCCGAAAAGGCCGGTTTCAGCGGCCTCTGGGCGTCAGGGCTGTCGATATCCTCGAGCCTTGGCTTTCGTGATGCGAACGAGGCGTCATGGACACAACTCGTCGATGTCGTCGAACGAATGGCGGACTCAGTGGATATTCCCATTCTTGTCGATGCCGATAGCGGGTTCGGCAATTTCAACAATGCGCGTCTGGCGGCACTGAAACTTCGCCAGCGCGGCGCAGCAGGTATGTGCCTCGAAGACAAAGGCTTTCCCAAGATGAACTCGTTCATCGGTGACCGGCACCCGCTGGCCGAGATCTGTGAGTTCAGCGGACGTCTTCGTGCCGTCAAGGATGCTATTCCTGAAAGTGATTTCGTCCTCGTTGCCCGGATCGAAGCGCTGATCGCCGGTCATGGTCTGGACGAAGCCTTGACCCGCGCTCACGCTTATGCCGACGCCGGGGCGGACGCTATTCTGATCCATTCGAGAAAAGCCGAACCGACGGAAATCCTCGCTTTCGCTCGTTCCTGGCAGAACCGGTTGCCGGTCGTGATCGTTCCGACCAAGTATTTCCGTACTCCGGTTTCCGAGTATCGGGCGGTCAACATCGCCACGGTGATCTGGGCCAATCATAATATGCGGGCGGCGATCTCGGCGATGCGCAATGTCTGCGACCGGATTATTCGAGAGGAAAGCATTGCCGCTGTCGAAGGCGAAGTCGCGACGCTTGAGGATGTCTTTTCGCTGCTGAAGTACGGCGAACTGGCAAAGGCAGAGGAACGCTACCTCCCTCACTGACCAAACCCACCAAAAATCCTCCCGACGTGAGTAACCTGAATGACATGAATTTCTCGGGCACATGGCCCGACCGAACCGAAAAGGAGCCAGTCATGAATGTCTTGAGCCCTCTACCCAATGCCCAGCCGGCGTCTGCCATGAACGGCAATTCGACCGAAATCCCGGTTTTCCGCGGCCTCGCCGGCGTCTATGTCGATTTCACGACGATATGCGAGATCGACAACGACACGGATCAACTGCGATACCGTGGTTATGATATCGCGGACCTCATCGAGCATTGTACCTTCGAGGAAGTCGTCTCGCTCCTTTTGTTCGGCGAACTGCCAACGCCCGCGCAGACAGCCAATATTGCGGAGGCGCTGCTGGTCAAACGCGAGTTGCCGGCTCCCATCTATGACCTTGTTCGGTCCTTGCCACGTTCGACCGAACCCATGGCAGCTCTCAGAACGGCGGTCTCGGCGCTTGGGTGCTATGAGACAGAAGGGCAGAGCCTTGAGGAAACACGGCTGAGCGCAATACGGCTGCTCGCCCAGATCCCGCTGGCTATCGGCGCTTTCGAGGCGCACCGACGCGAACGTCCATGGCTCGATCCTCTGACCGGCAGAAGTCATGCCGCGCACGTGCTTCAGCAGCTCACGCTGCAGGATCCGGACGAGCAGGATGCGCAGGTCATGGATAAGGTTCTTTCCATTCATGCCGAACATGAACTGAACGCCTCATGCTTCTCGGCCCGCGTCACTGCGTCCACTCTATCCAATCTCGCGGCGTCGGTTACCGCCGCGATCGGCACGCTTTCCGGATCCTTGCATGGCGGCGCAAACGAGCGCGTCCTCATGAACGTCCAGACCATATCCGATCCGGAGCGGGTAGATGCATTCATCGATGGTGCCCTCTCTCGCAAGGAGAAAATCCATGGTTTCGGACAACGTGGCTGCGCCGGTGAAGATCCCCGGGCCGTCATCCTGCGTGGAATGGCGGAAGACCTCGTTCAACGGAAAGGCGACGACAGCGTCTTCAAGGTTCTGACAAGGCTCCACGAAGCGATGTCGACACGACGGAAGCTGTGGCCGAACGTCGACTTTTATTCCGCAAGCGTACTCTATAGCCTCGGTGTTCCTCGAGATCTCTTCACGCCGCTGTTTGCTTCAAGCCGCACGGCTGGCTGGAGCGCTCATATCCTCGAGCAGTTGGCGGACAATCGTCTGATCCGGCCGAAAGCGAAGTATGCGGGACCCGAATTGCGCAGCGTTCCGCTGCGTTGAACTTCAGAGAGGTCGCAATGAACGTTGCGACCTCTCGTTTAAGGGTTTGAATAATGGATATCACACTTGCTCAATACGGCCTGGTCGCCGCCTTCGCCTTCGTTGCGGCTGTCCTGGGCGGGATTGCCGGTTACGGGACAGGGCTGCTGTTGCCGCCGATTCTTGTTCCGATCATTGGCGCAGAAGCCGTCGTCCCGGTCATCAGCCTTTCGGCTCTGCTGACAAATTCCAGCAGATTGGTGGCTTTCTGGAAAGACTTCGATGGAAAGAAGGCAGCTCTTGTCATTGTCGCAGCCTTACCGACCTGCCTTCTAGGTGCTTATGGATACACTAAACTCTCCGGTGCAAATGTGACAATCCTGATCGGCGTCTTGCTGATTATCCTGGTTCCTCTTCGGCGCTATGCCAACCGTCTTCATGGCCATCTGCGAACCCGTGGGTTGATTGTTGCCTCGGGCGGTTACGGCGTTCTTGTCGGAGGAACGTCAGGATCGGGTGTTGTGCTGCTTTCCATCCTGCTGGCGACGGGATTGCAGGGTGTCTCGGTGATCGCGACGGATGCTGGGATTTCGCTGATGCTGGGCGTCGTCAAGACATCGGTTTTCCAGGCGGCCGGCAATCTGACCTTGCCCCTCTGGATTATGGCGCTGCTGATCGGCCTTTGTGCGACCCCGGGTGCGTTCATTGCCAAGCGTCTATCTTTTCGCCTGTCGTCGTCGTTCCACACGGTGATACTTGACGGCGTTGTCGCCCTTGGCGGTGTCATGCTTGTCGTCCAAGGCTTTCGCGCTCTTTAAATGGCGTCGCTCTCGATTGTGTTTGCCCGCTGGACAAGTTGCCTCATGAAGTCAGCGAGGTGTGGCATCTCGGAAAAATGACGGCGGCGCAGTTCCACATTCAGCACCGTTCCGGACTTGAAGGGGAGTGGAGGAAGAATCTCCATCCACGGTATCGCACCCAATCCAGGCGGCAGGTGGAGATCGCCCATCCCATAGGCAACGTCCTCTCCTACACTGTGGCCACGAATATAACGTGGCCGACCGAAGCTGTCGTGAACATGCACATGGCCCGCCACATCGGCGAAGCGACGAACCGCTGCCTTGAAATCCAACCCCCTGAACTGCGTCATGATGAATGCGTGGCTGAAATCCAGCGTGCCAACGACATATGGATGCCCGATCGCCTCGATCTCATTGGCGAGCCGGAAGGGATCGGCCGTATACATGTCGTCTTTCTCGACGAACAATGTTTCCACCCCGATCCGGACGCCGAGACGCTGCGCGCGTTCGGCGAACATTCCAAGTGTGTTCCGTTCTATGGCGTGAAGCCGATCAATTTCCTGCACTGGGGCTGCTGGTATGACCGCCGCGTGATGAACCAGGATGCTCGCCCCGACAATTCCGGCAAGCTCTAGCATCGCGGCAAAGACATCACGATGAAGAGGCAGGTTGGCCTCATCCATGAAATTCACCGCAAGCGCGCCATGAACGGTATAGCGGAGATTTCGCGCAGCACAGATTCGGGCGAGCTTCTCGGCCTTTTCCGGCAGGATTCGACGGTTGACGATCAACTCGTAGCGGGCAAGATTGAGTTCGCAATGCGTCGCGCCGGTATCCTCGATCCGTGCGAGGATGTCCGGGAGATCGGAAAGATCGGGGCTGGCGTCGCCGGAACTGAAGCCGAACCCGGCGATCTTCGGAACATCGGTCGTCATACCACCGTCTCCACTTTTTCGATGGCCTGGCGCGGAAGCCGTCGCAGGATACGAACCATAGGAGGCCCCAACAGGGAGAGAAAGCCCAGGATCAGGAGCGACAGGGACAGAGAATGCGAGACAAAAACGCCGAGGTCCCCTTGGCTGATTGCCATGGCACGTCGGAACTGCTGTTCAGCCATGGGGCCGAGGATCATGCCGACAATGAGGGGTGTTTGTGGAAAATCCAGTCGCCGCATGAAATAGCCGAGCACACCGAAGGCATAGAGAACGACAAGATCGAATGCCGACTGGCTGATCGCGTAGGTACTGATTGTCGAGAGGACAAGAATGGCCGCAAGCAGAGGTGGTTGCGGGATGGTCAGCATGCGCGCCCAGACACGGGCAAGCGGCAGATTGAGAACCAGAAGAAAGAAATTTCCGATCAGGAGGCTCGCCACAAAACTCCAGACGAGATCGGGTTGATCCTGCAGCAGGAATGGGCCGGGCTTTAATCCATAACCTTGAAGTGCGGACAACATTATCGCCGCAGTTGCCGACGTCGGTAGCCCGAGGGTCAAGAGTGGCAGTAGAACCCCGGCTGTCGATGCGTTGTTGGCGGCTTCGGGACCAGCGACGCCCTCGATCGCGCCATGGCCGAATTCGTGCCGTCGCCGCGAGAATGTTTTTTCGACGAAATAGCTGATGAATGTTGGAATTTCGCCCCCACCTGCCGGTAAGGCACCAAGCGGAAACCCGATAAATGTTCCTCTCAACCACGGTCGCCAGGAGCGGCTGAGATCCTCGCGGGTCATGCCGATTTTGCCGGAGATGGGTTGGGTTGTGCTATGTTCTTCGAGTTGCGGGTGGAGTGCCAGGTGAAACACCTCGCCCACGGCGAAGAGGCCGACAGAAATGGTGGAAAGGGAAAAGCCGTCGAGAAGCTCCATGGCACCGAATGTCATCCGCGCCTGGCCTGTCTGGAGATCAAGACCGACGAAGCCTGCCAGAATTCCAATCGCAAGACTGGCGAGGCCTCGGGTGATGGATCGTCCAACAAGCGCGGTGGTGGTCGAAAAGGCGAGGACTGCCAGCATAAAATACTCGGCAGGACCGAATTTGAGTGCGAACGACACGATGACGGGCGCCACGAAGGTCAGTGCAATGGTGGCGATCGTCCCGGCGACGAAAGAACCAATCGCGGCGGTTGCGAGAGCGGCGGCCGCGCGTCCCTTGCGCGCCATCTGATATCCGTCGATCGCGGTCATCAGGCTGGTGCTTTCGCCCGGCATGTTCAGCAGAATAGAGGTGGTGGAGCCACCATACATCGCGCCGTAGTAGATCCCGCCGAAAAGGATGAAGGCCGATATCGGATCGCCCTGAAATGTTAGCGGCAAAAGAAGCGCAATGGTTGCAGAAGGTCCTATCCCGGGCAAAACACCGATCGCCGTGCCGAGCGTGACCCCGAGGAGGCTCCACAATAGATTGACAGGTGTTGCCGCGATCCAGAAACCGTGAAGCAATTGATTGAACGTATCCATGTGGCAATTTACCAGGTGATGCTGAGAAGGCCGGTTCCGAGATCGACGCCAAGCGCGTGGACGAAAACCAACTCAAGCGTAAGACTGAGGATGAACCCGAAAAACAGGCTTCGGAAGAAAGACCTCGCTCCCAGCGCCCTTGTGATCGCGCCAAAGAGAATGGTTGATGCCGGTGTGAAACCGATGGGTTCGATCAGGGCAAGGCTTGAGAGAACACCGGTCACGAGCCAAACGAGGGCTGCGGGGCGAAGCCTGCCTGGGGAAGGACTGAATGCCTCGCATTCCCAACGTCCCGTTAGGGCGTGGACGCACAATACGATACCCGTCACCACGAGGAGGAGAGAGACTGCAAGAGGAGCAGTTTCCGGTCCAACGATCTGCTTGGTTGTAACATGTATCGAAAGTGCCGAGACCGCAGCGATGGCTCCCGCCACGGAGAGAAAAATTCCGGCGGCAAGGCCGAGAGGGAATGGATGAAACACTGTCATCGTTTACGCCAATCCGAGCGAGGACAGCGTATGGCGATAGAGGTTCGCCTGCTGCTCGACGAAGGTTTCATAAGCGGCACCTGGAAGATAATAATCGATCCAGCCCCGTTTTTCGCTTTCCACCTTCCATGCGGGATGGCTGACCATAGTATCGACCATCGCAAGCATATGGTCGCGATCCGCTGGTGAAATAGCCGGTGGTCCTTGTACGGCACCCCAGCTGTAAAAGACGACATCGAGATTCTGATCGCGCAATGTCGGTACCGATATCCCGGCGGTGGGCTGATCAGCTGTGATGCCAAGGCACCGTATCTGACCGGAGCGGATCTGTTCTGAAAATTCTGACCATCCCGATGACGCCATCGTCACGTGCCCGCCAAGCAAGGCGGCAAGAATTTCGCCGCCACCGGTAAACGGCACGAAGTTGAGGCGTTTGGGATCGATACCAGCAGCTTTTGCGACCATTCCCGCGATAAGGTGGTCGCCACCCCCGATCGATCCTCCCGCCCAGGAGACAGAGCTGGGATCCGCACGGAGAGTTACGAGAAGATCATCCAGACGATTGAAGGGTGAAGAGACTGGTACGACGAGCGCGTTGAAGGTGCCGAACAGTCGTGCCAGGGGCGTCGTCGCGCCAAGGTCTATTTGAACTTTGTTCGCGATAATGGCGCTGACCATCGTGCTGCCTGAAGCGAGCCAGGCATCGGCACGCCCGTGAAACTCTTCGATGAATTTCGCGAGCCCAACCGTGCCTCCAGCGCCCGGAATGTTGGTTATCTGCGCGCTGTCGATCAGTCCCGCAGCGCGCAGGACGGTTTCAAAGCTTCTGGCCATGCCGTCATAGCCGCCGCCGACAGATCCAGGCGCGATGATGCGCAGGCGTCCGGGCGCGGCTATTGCCTGGCCGGCGGCGAACGACGGACGGATGCCTGAAGCAGCAGACAGCGCGAGCACAGATGCATTTTTGATGACGTTTCGACGGCAGATCATTCCGGTCCTCCTGATAAACTTGCCGAACTGTGTCCGTTGGAGACCCGACGGCGCGGTAGTGTATGCGCCCTCGGGGCCTTGAAAGATCAAGCAAGCCCGAGGCTTTCAAGCGTTGTCCGAAAGATCTGCGACTGCTCCTGCACGAACGAGGCAAACGCATCCCCGGGGAGATAAAAATCGATCCAGCCCTGTCTTACGATCTCTGCTTTCCAGGCATCGCTCTTGATCATGGCATCGACAGTGGCGAGAAGATTTTCGCGTTGTTGTACATTGATGCCCGGCGCGCCGAGCAGCGCGCGCCATGTATAGAAAACGAGATCGACGCCTTGCGAACGGAGGGTCGGGGCAGTGATTCCAGTCTCGTCCTTTCCGGCTGTAACGCCCAGGCAGCGTACCTCGCCGGACCGAACCTGTTCGGCGACCTCACCCCATGTCGACGATGCCATCGTGACATGTCCGCCAAGAAGGGCGGCCAGAATTTCTCCGCCGCCCGCGAAAGCCACATAGTTCAGCCGCTTGGGATCGACACCGGCCGTTTTTGCGAACATGCCCGCAATCAGGTGATCGCCACCACCGGTCGAGCCGCCTGCCCAGGAGATTGTCTCTGGCGCGTTGCGGAACGCGGACATCAGACCATCGATGGTCTTGTAGGGGGAGCTCGCCGGCACGATCAAAGCATTGGCGGTTCCGTAAAGACGGGCGATCGGTGTTGCAGCAGAAATTTCGACTGACGTCTTGTTGGCGATGATGGCGCTGACCATCGTGCTGCCAGCAACAAGCAGCGCGTCGTCGTGGCCGCGGTACTGCTCAAGAAACTTCACCAGCCCCACAGTGCCCCCGGCACCTGGAATGTTTGTGATCTGGGCACTATCGATCAGTCCTGCTTCCGTCATTAGCCTTTCGCATACCCGTGCTGTTTCATCGTAGCCGCTGCCAGCAGCGGCAGGTGCGACGATGCGCAATCGTTTGATACGGCGCGTTTGGGCCAGAGCGAGATGCGGCGGGAGCACGGCAAATGCGGCTGCCACAGCACCTGTTCCTGCGAGTGTTTTCAACAATGTCCGACGCTCAATCATATGATCCTCTTTTGGCCGAACAAGCAGCCGTTGGGTGGAGTGATTTGTGATAACTCGAAAATAACAGTTGTGTGACAGAAGCATGAAGTTTAAATGAATGTATTGTTCAGTAATGTACTTATAACTTGCTGTTTCATTGCGAGTATTTCATTCCGAAATAAACATCGAACGGTCAAACATAATTGACTTGTTGGACCACCATATTTTCTTGTTGGTCATATCCGCCGCCGGCGGGCTATTTCACGTCGATATGAGGAACGCTGAAAAGCTTGGCGTTATCCGTTCAGAATGATGTGAGGACGCTGGTAGATGCTGAAACAGGAAAGAATGCCGCTTGATGGCGTAAGGGTCTTGGACCTGACCCGCCTGGTTGCCGGCAACATGATGACACTTCAGTTCGGGGATCTCGGGGCCGACGTCATCAAGGTCGAACAACCGGGGCGGGGCGATCCGCTTCGCGCCTGGCGGCATGGTGGCATGGATTTGTGGTGGCGAGAATATGGCCGCAACAAACGCAGTATCGCCCTGGATTTTTCCGCGCCGTCAGATCACGCGGCTCTTCTCGCCTTGATCGATCGCACCGATATTCTCTGCGAAAATTTCATTCCGGGAGGCCTTTCCAAATGGAACTTGTCCCACGACATTCTGCTGGAGCGAAACCCAGGACTGGTCATCGTCAGCATCACCGGATGGGGGCAAACAGGTCCTTATGCATCCCGCCCGGGTTTCGGCACGCTCGTTGAAGCGATGAGTGGGCTTGCGGCAATGACGGGGTTCCCGGATCGCCCTCCGACCATGCCCCCGATCCCGATCGCCGATATGGTAGCGGGTCTCTACGCCGCATTTTCGGCAATGGTGGCGCTTCGTCACCGCGATCTGACAGGGCAGGGGCAGGTGGTCGACATCTCATTGCTTGAACCGATCTTCTCGGTTCTGGGTCCGCTGGCTGCTGCCTACACGCTCACCGGCAAGACGCCGCAAAGGCGCGGCAACCGGTCTCCAAACAATGCACCGCGCAATACCTATCTGACCCGCGATGGAGAATGGGTCGTCATATCGGTCTCTACACCGGCCATGGCCGAGAAGTTTCTCCGGGTCTTTGGTTTGGGTCACTTGCTGAAAGATCCGAAATTCTCGACGCATGAAGCGCGTGTCGAGAATGGTGATGAAATAGATGCAATCGTCATCATGAAGCTGGCGGAGTATGATTTAGTCGATCTCCTTGCGATCTTCGAACGAGAAGGACTTGCTGGCGCGCCTGTCCTCGACGTCTCCCAGCTTCTTACAAACACCCATGTGCGCGAGCGCGGTGTCGTTGTGACGGTCGAGGATCCGGATTACGGCGCTTATCCAATGCACGCCGTCGTTCCGCGCTTTTCACTGACACCCGGACGCATCCGTTCCGTTGGGCCACGGCCGGATCAGAACCGGGCCGAAATCCTCGGAGAACTCAATCTTCCCGATGCGAAGCCAGCAGACGAGATGAAACTGGCGAGGACAGCCTGATGATGAAAAGCGCGGAAGAACTGCCACATGCCGTCTGGCGAACGGCCATAACCGATTTCGGTGACGGGCGTATCAACATCCGTGGCGTCCCCATCGAAGAGTTGATGCGTTGGGGCTCGTTCGGGGACGTCGTTTTTCTGCTCTTTGCCGGAAGAAAACCGAACGCTGGCGAGGGACGTCTTTTCAACGCCATTTTGATCGCGGCTTCGGATCATGGTCCGACATCGCCTTCCACATTGGCCGGCCGCGTGATCGCAAGTGGCAACAGGCGTGCACCAGAGGCTGCTGTTGCGGGCGGCCTGTTGGCGATCGGCGACGCGCATGGTGGTGCTGGCGAGGCATCCATGGTGATGTTGTCCGAGGCCTTGCGAGCTGCAGATAACGTTGGCAATCTCGACGCGGCCGCTCTATCGATCGTGAAGCAAGCCAAGGAACAAAAACGGCGCCTTCCGGGTCTCGGGCATCGGTTCCATGGTGCTGATCCTCGCGCTAACGCGCTTTTTTCCCAAGCAGAGGCCCAATCGGTTTCGGCCGGTCCCATTGCGATGATCAAAGCGATCGAACGCGCGCTGGAAACCGAGAGCGGGCGTCATCTGCCAATCAATGTCGATGGGGCTATCGCCGCTGTCTTGCTTGGTATGGGATTTGAGCCACTCATCGCGCGGCTCATCTTCATCATCGGGCGTTGTGCCGGCGTTGCAACCCACGTGCGCGAGGAACTGGAGCGCGAAAAGCCAATGCGCATCCGCTTCCCCTACATCTATGACGGCCCGCTGCCGATGGAGATGGATCGTCAGATTGAGGCTGCAGAATGACCTTGCTTTCCCACCATATTCTTCCCGAAGAGCGACGACCTAAACTCAAAGCGCTACTGGGGCGGGGGCGACCGCTCCGTTTTATGGAAACCCATAATCCCCTTTCTGCCATCGTAGCACAGACCGCTGCCGCTTTAACTTTGAACGGTGAAATGGCCCGCTTCGACGGGTTGTGGCTGTCTGGGTTCAGCATGGCCACATCTCGCGGTTTGCCGGATATCGAGTTGGCCAGGTTCGAGCGGCGCCTGGAGACCATCGAAGAGATTGTCGCCGCTACCGATCTGCCTCTTATCGCAGATGGTGACACCGGTGGAGAGAGCCTCGCTTTTCAGCTGCTTTGCGCCCGCCTTGAAACAATCGGCGTATCGGCTGTGGTGATCGAGGATAAAGTGTTTCCTAAGCGAACGAGCCTCGCCGATGGCGTTCGCCATGCGCTCGAGGATCCCCACTTGTTTGTTTCGAAGATCGCCGACGCGAAAAGTAGCCTTAGGAGCTCGGACTTTATGATTATCGCTCGTACTGAAGCGTTGATCGCAGGCGCGGGGATCGAGGAGGCATTGCGCCGCGCTGAAGTCTATCTGGAGTCGGCGGCAGACGGAATTCTCGTTCACTCTAAGGTGAATTCTGGAAAAGATGTCTTTGAATTTGCAACAAACTACCGCAGATTGTGCAGTGCAAAAGGCATCAGTAAGCCGCTCGTCGTCATACCGACCGCGTATCCGCAATTCTACGAGCGCGATCTGGCTGAGGTCGGGATCGATTTAGTGATCTATGGCAATCAACAGATCCGCGCGGCGCATGCGGCGATGACGAATGTCTGTCAGCTGATTTTGCAGCACGAAAGAGCTCTTGAAGCTCAGGATTCCATTTCTACGGTCAGAGAGCTGATCGACGCCGTTGGAAGTGGCGAGTGAGGAAAAACGAGGGGATTTAACGCTCGTGAGAGAAAAGCACCCTTTACCATATGTGAGTGCTGACGAAAGCTTAGCTCCGGATCATCCGGAAAAGTCGGCGCGGGTTTATATCTCGCTTCGAGATGACATCTATGCTCGACGGTGGAATGCGGGCAGCCAGTTCAATATTCAAACACTTGCAGACGAACTCAAGATCAGCCGGACGCCAGTCCGCGAAGCGCTGATTAGGCTGTCTGTTGAGCAACTCGTGCAGTTCCGTCCAGGGAAGGGTTTTTTCGCAAAGCCTCGATCCAGCGATGAGGAGCGCAATGAAATTGATCTGCTATTCACCATCTTGAAGGGATTTATTCAGAAGGGTGTCGATCACTTCACTGGGGAAGGATTGCACCAGCCATCCTCCTTCCCGGGAGATAACTCTAATGCCCTTCTCAGGGTAATGTTTATGGAAAATATCTACGAACGAATTGTTGCTCCAACCGGAAATCTAACTGCGACGCGCCTCGTTCGCGCCCTAATAGCCCGGACCACAACTGTTCGTAAGGAAATTATAAAAGACGAAGAGCTGGGCGACACGGTGTTTGCGCTCGCTCAAGAACTTGCGATTGAACTCGAATCGCAAAATCTGCGGCAAGCCCTGTTCCTTCTTGACAAAATTTCCGCAGTGAAAATCAATTTCATCACACCCTCGGCTCGCGTGGTTTAGGCTTTGTTTTGATTATGGAATGGCCCGGGTATCGCCAAGTTGTTTGCCCCCACGTTTTATCCAGTTTTGAGTTCGCTCCAGTGGTTTTGGGTTGCTGTATTCGGGGCGGTAGCGGCGGGTTGCGGTGCGGAGCCATTTCGGCTGCGCAGCACCGCATCACGTCGCGGGTTGATGGTCTGAGCGAACTCGGCCGGTGTCAGCCAGCCTAGACCAGAGTGTGGTCGATGATCGTTGTAGTCGCCTCGCCAGTTTGAAAGCCCTGCTCGAGCATGGTTCAGTGACGAGAAGAGCGTTTCATTCAAGAACTCGTCGCGCAGCCGCCCATTGAAGCTTTCGATGAAGGCGTTCTGGATCGGTTTGCCGGGTGCGATGTAATGCCAATCGACCTTCGTCCGATCCGTCCATTGCAGGATCGCGTTGCTGGTGAATTCGCTGCCATTGTCACTGACGATCATCTTCGGCTTGCCTCGTCCCTCGATGATCCGCTCCAGTTCACGGGCAACCCGCAGGCCAGAAAGAGACGTATCGGCGACGAGGCCAAGGCATTCTCTGGTGCAATCATCGACGACGGTCAGCACCCGGAACCTGCGCCCATCGGTGAACTGATCCGACACGAAGTCGAGGGACCAGCGGTCATTGGCGGCAAGCGGGATCAGCATCGGTGCTCGTGTGCCTATCGCCCGTTTCCGACCGCCGCGCTTGCGCACCGTCAGCTTCTCTTCCCGATAGAGCCGGAAGAGCCGCTTATGGTTCACAAGGTGACCCTCACGCCTGAGCAGCACATGAAGTCGTCGATATCCAAAGCGGCGGCGTTCATGCGCCAGCGCCTTCATCCGCTCGCGAAGGTCATAGTCATCGCAGCGCCTGGTCTCGTAACGGATCGTCATCCGGCAAAAGCCGATGGCTTTACACGCCCGCCGTTCGCTCATCTGGTGGTGATCCATCAGATGAGCGACAGCTTTCCGCTTTGCTGCGGGCGTCACCACTTCTTTCCCAAAAGGTCTTTCAAAGCCGAATTGTCGAGCATCGCATCTGCCAGGAGCCTTTTCAGCTTCGTGTTTTCGTCCTCCAGCGTCTTCAGCCGCTTGGCTTCGGATACGTCCATGCCGCCCAACTTGGCCTTCCACTTGTAGATGCTCGCATCACTGACACCGTGCTTGCGGCAAAGCTCCGAGACGGGCGTGCCCGCCTCATGCTCCTTCAGAATGCCGATGATCTGTTCGTCTGTAAAACGGTTGCGCTTCATTTCCTGGTCCTCTCAATCGGCCAGAGCTTATTTCAAAATGGATTAGTTCAGCGGGGCAAGGTCCGAGGCGAGTGCCAACAGGTGTCATACCTGGGCTGCATCCTTCGTCTGCCGCGCCAGCCGCCGGAGACGTTCACCATCAAAATCTTCACGTAACGAAATCCCCGATGGCATCGTAAACCTCCCGTTTGCGACAGAGATTCAGATTCACCGCGTTTTGGGAAGGCCAAAGAGTGGAAATCAGTGAGGCTGCATCTAAGCCGACGTCAGCCAGAAATTCCACTTATCCTAGCTGTGCAGATTTCCAGAGCCAGCTCTCGTCAGTTACGTCGGTTGTTACCAAAAGCGATCTTCTGCGCCGTTCCGTTTGGCCATCTTGTCCACCGCGTTGCACGAAACCGACTCACATGGATGGACCAACGGATGCAAAATATTGTTCAGGTTGCCGGCATTATTGATAGCGAAGAGGCGAAGCTCTGCTTTGAAAACGGCGCGGACTGGATCGGATTTCCTCTGCGCCTGCCGTCTGGAAAAGACGATATTTCTGAAGCTGACTCTACGACCATCATCAAAGGCCTCAAGGCACCGCAGCGCGCGGTTCTAATCAGCTACATGACGACCGCCGACGAGATATCGCAATTTTGCGACCAGCTCGGTCTGGATGCGGTGCAGATTCATGGCGATATTCCGATGGCGGAGCTTGCCAAGCTGCGTTCCGATCGGCCGGATCTTTACCTACTCAAAAGTCTGGTTGTGTCCTCCGACAACCTGCCGGAGCTGCGCAAATTGATCGATGACAGCGCCGAGTATGTCGATATGTATATCACCGACACGTTCGATCCGAAAACCGGTGCGAAGGGCGCAACCGGCTTGACTCATGACTGGAATGTGAGCGCGGAATTGGCCCGCTACTCCCCCAAGCCCTTGATGATGGCGGGCGGTCTATCGCCGGACAATGTGTATGACGCGATCCTTGCGGTGCGCCCAGCAGCAGTGGATGCGCATTCCTTGCTGGAAGGAGTGGACAAGCGCAAATGCGCGGAAAAGGTGCGGGCCTTCTGTGCCGAAGCCAAAAGGGCATTTTCCGAACTTTCGCTCCAGATTACCCAGTAGAGCGTCGCCATGCCTTTGATCGAACTTCCCCAAACGCAGAGATTGCGGGCGCTCCATGCAGAGATGCGCCGCGCGACCGCGCCGCGCGAGACTTTCGTCGCCAACGCCAATTGCGTGATCCGCAACGTGCTGGAGCTTTGTCTTGACCAGTTACCCTACTGTGATCGATCGGTGCAAACCCCTGTCGGGGCGACCTATCTGGGTGCGGAGCTGGATGCGCCCCTTTGCGCCGTTTCGATTGTGCGCGCGGGAGAAAGCATGGAATTCGAATTGTCCAAGATGCTGCCCGCCATTCCTATCGGCAAGATCCTGATCCAGCGCGACAAGATCACCAAACAACCAAGACTATTTTACAGCGCGCTGCCCGAAGATATCGCACAGCGCCATGTGATCATGATGGAGCCCATGCTGGCGACGGGTGGCTCAGCGCTGATGGCTATCTCGGAATTGCTGAAGAAGGGCGTGCAGGAAAAGCATGTCGTCTTTGCCAATATTCTCGCCTCCCCTGAAGGGATCAAGCGTGTCAGCGCGCGCTATCCCCATGTGACCATCGTGAGTTCATCGATCGAGCAGCAACTAAACCAGGAGGCGTTCATGATCCCGGGGATTGGAGATTTCGGGGATCGTTATTTCGGCACAATCAGTTCTGGAGGGCAAAATGGACAACAAGTCGAGGCAGCGGTTTGATCTGTTAATCACGGCGTTGGTTCCGCTCGTTTGGGGCAGCACCTATCTCGTGACAACCCAATTCCTGCCGCCCGGTATTCCGCTGACCGCGGCCGTTTTACGCGCTTTGCCCGCAGGGCTTATTCTGGTGTTGCTGCAAAGGAAAATGTTGCAGGGCCACTGGTGGTGGCGCGCGGCCCTTCTGGGGGTGCTGAATATTGGTGCTTTCTTTTACTTCTTGTTTCTGGCGGCTTATCATCTGCCCGGCGGGATTGCGGCGCTGCTGATGTCGATTCAGCCGGTTATCGTTCTCATTTACAGCGCGATTCTATTTCGCAACCCGGTGCGCGCAACGCAGATTCTGGCGTGCCTTTGCGCGGCGCTTGGGGTGGCGCTTGTCGCGCTGCGCTCCGATGTCATGCTCAATACCCAAGGGGTGACCGCGGGTCTGGCCGGGGCATTCTCGATGGCGACGGGGATGGTACTGGCCAAAAAATTCGGTCGTCCCGACAATATGTCGCTGCTGGCGCTGACCGGCTGGCAGCTGACCTTTGGCGGCTTGGCTCTGGTGCCCTTCGCGTTGATGACTGAGTCCTTTCCCGAAACGCTCACGCTGCGGAATATCGGCGGACTGAGCTATCTCAGCATGCTGGGGGCGCTCGTGACCTATGCGCTTTGGTTTAGGGGAATCGCACGTCTGCCTGCCTTGACCGTGTCGTTTCTTTCGCTTCTCAGCCCGCTGACAGCGGCCATTTTGGGGGCGATCTTTCTGGGCCAGACACTGACTTGGATTCAGTTTGGCGGCGGTATGCTGGTCCTGGTTTCGGTCTATCTGTCGCAGCCACAGGTGAGTTTCTTCGGCTTGGGCTCGGCGTTTCGGAAGCAATTATCAAGCAAACCGGCCCAAGGAGGATAATGCAGGTTACTACACCCATGTTGTGTACGTCTTTCACTCGTGAATCTCCCATCAAGAAAAGCAATTTTGATCATGACATGTAATAATAAATCCCCTTATTTATGTGCCGTGCGACCCGAATCGGACGGCAGCTTTGTGATTGAAACGGTACATGACGATGGACCGCATTCCAGTCTTGCTGCGATGCTGCATAAGGTCTCTTTGGCGCGGCCGCAGGATTTAGCGGTGCTCGGAGAGGCTGGGACTGGCTTCGACCTGACCTTCGCCGAGCTGGCGTGCGGCGCCGCGAGTGTGGCGGCGGCCTTGCAGGGGCTGCGGGCTGCGGATGTGGCAGGTATGTTCGTCGAACCGTCGGTATTGATGAGCCTCGCCCTTTGGGGGATCGTCTGGTCCGGGCGCGGCTATGTCCCGCTGGCGCCGGAATACCCGGATGAACGCCTCAGCTACATCATCGAGAGTAGCTGCCTGAAACAGGTGATCGTACAATCGTGCCTGGTCGATCGCCTGCGCGCGATCGCTCCGGCGGATGTTGAAATTCTGCGGATTGAAGAGCTTCTGGCGGGGTTTCGCAGCGACACACGGGCCGCGACAGAGATCGCACCGCTGCCCTCGGGCGGCGACCTGGCCTATGTGATCTATACGTCCGGCTCGACCGGGCGGCCCAAAGGTGTCGAGGTGCCGCGGTCCGCCCTTGTCCACCAGATCTGCTGGCTTGCCGAACAGCTTTATTTAACGCCCGACACGCGTATTCTGCAAAAGACCCCGATCAGCTTTGACGCCGCACAATGGGAAATTCTGGCCCCAGCGGTCGGCGCCTGCACGGTGTGCGGGTCGGTGGGCATCTATCGCGATACTGACGCGCTGATCGCGCGGATGGCGCAGACGCAGGTCACGCATTTGCAGGCCGTGCCGACGCTTCTCAGCGCTTTGTTGCAACACGAAGGCTTTCGGGCGCTCAATGACTTGCGCGCGATTTTCTCGGGCGGGGAAGCCTTGACCCGCAAACTGGCGGGGTCGATTCTTGCCAATATGCCTTGGTTGAAGCTGGTCAATCTTTATGGCCCGACTGAAACCACGATCAATGCCACCGCCCACGAGGTGCGCCCTTATGATCTGATCAATCTCAATCCGGTGGTGTCCATCGGCCATCCTGTAACAGGAATGCGTTGTCACGTCCTGGATGCCGATCTCAAGGCGACGGCAGTCGGCCAAGAGGGCGAGCTGTACATTTCGGGGCCGCAGGTGGCGCGCGGCTATCGAAATGCACCGGAGCAGACAGCCGAACGGTTCCTGCCATGTCCGTGGGGACAAGACGAACGTATGTACCGAACCGGAGACAAATGTGTTTGGCAGCCTGATGGCACGCTGCATTTTCTGGGGCGCGTTGATAACCAGATCAAGCTGCGTGGATATCGTGTCGAGCTTGAGGAAATCGCATCTTCTATCGCTACTAGTCCGTGGGTGAATGCCGCAGCGGTCGTGGTGATCAAGGATGCACGCAGTCAAGAAGACCGGTTGATCGCTTGTATCGAGCTAAATCCGCGTCAGGCAGCTGTGATGGATCAGGACGTGGCCGAAGGCCACCATCTCTCGAAACGGAACAAGCTTCAGGTCAAGGCGCAGCTTTCGAATGTCGGGTTGCGCGCCGAAAGGTCGGACGAACCCGTCGTGCCCTTGGTCGGACAACGCGAGACCGAACAGATGCGCGCCGAGGTGTTCGCCCGCAAAACCTACCGTTTCTTTGATGGCTCGCCATTGGATTTGCAAGCGCTCACGGCCTTCTTGCAAGATTGGCGGGCGCGGCTTTCGGGCGGCAAGATCGGGGCGTTCAAGCCGCTGACGCTTGAGCGCCTAGGGACCCTTCTGCGCTGGATGGGACAATTTCACAGCGAAGAGCGCTTGTTGCCCAAATACGCCTATGCCTCACCAGGCGCACTTTATGCCACGCAGCTCTACCTGGAAACATGCGGCGTGACAGGGCTGCAAGACGGGCTGCATTATTACGACCCCGCGCAGCATTGCCTGCGTTTTGTCGCCGCCAGCCATCCGCAAAGCGATCTGGACCGGGGCGCGGTGCGGTGCCATTTCGCCGGGCGCCATGCGCCGTTCGAAAGGGTCTATAAAACCAATATCGCAGAGGTCATGAAGATTGAGGCGGGGCATATGCTCGGGGTTCTAGCGCACCAGCTTGCAGCCTTGGGGCAAGGCGTGGCGCCTGCACCTACCTGCGAGGACCTGATCGCGCGTCTGGACCTGCCCGAAGAGGATTACAATATCGCCGCCTTCGATATCGTGCCGGCGGCACAGCGCTGGATGCCTGAACTGGATGTCTTTTTGCAAGCCCATTCCGCGACGCTGAGCGGGTTGCGGACGGGCACGTATCGCGTTTTCGAGGGGGATCTGATGTGGATCTCCGAGGAGATGATCCGCGAGAACGATGTTATCGCGATCAACCAGTCGATCTTTGCGCGATCCTCCTTTGGCCTTACCTTCGTGGGCCGCGATACGGATGAGACGCGCAACTATATTGGCCTTGGCTTCGCCCAGCATTGCGCGCAGGCCAACGCTGCATTCTTCGGTTTCATGGCGTCGGGCTATAGTTCGCATTCTGATCACCCTCTGCCGGCTGCCAAACGATTCGACCGTATTCTGGCGGGTTGCGGCATCGAAACGGGGCCCAGCTATTTCTCCCTCGGTGGGCGGGTCAGCTGGGCGCAGATCGAAAGCCAGGGCATGAATGAAGATGCGGTCCATATGGAAGGGCCCGCAGAGATGATCCGGAGGCAGCTCAAATGCAGCCTGCCCGATTATATGATCCCCAGCGATGTGGTGCTCTTCGATAAATTGCCGCTTTCGGCCAATGGCAAGATCGACTGCAACGCGATCAAATCTGCGCCGCAATTGCTCGAAGCACTCGCACCGCGTCCCTATATCGCGCCGGAAGGTCCGACGCAGATCGCTCTAGCATCGCTTTGGGCATCGCTGCTGTCGGTCGATGAAATTTCGCAAGAGGATGATTTTTTCGCGCTTGGCGGAAACAGCCTTAGGGCGATCGCGCTTTTGCACCGGATCAAACTGACTTTCGGCTGCGCGTTGCCGACCCAGGCGATTTTCGAACATACCGTCTTGCGCGTGCTGGCGCAGGAAATCGACAGGGTCCGGATAACCGACGGGACAGATGCGCCGAAGCGCTTAGTAAGACTGAACCAGCAGAACCAGGGACGGCCTATCTTCATCTGGCCCGGACTGGGCGGCTATCCGATGAATTTGCGGGCGCTGGCGCAAGAGCAAGCGCGTCCCGTCTTCGGCATACAGGCCCAAGGGCTGAATGAAGGCGAGACCCCCGCTGCAACGATTGCCGAAATGGCGCGCGACGATATTGCCGAACTTCTGGCCCGCCACCCCGAGGGGCCGGTGACGCTGTGGGGATATTCCTTTGGCGCGCGAGTGGCGTTCGAGGCGGCATGGCAGCTTGAACAGCAGGGGGTCGAAGTGGACCAACTGGTTCTAGTCTGCCCTGGCAATCCCTCGCTTCCGCCCGAGCTTGCCGCGCTCGATCCGACCAACAAGGCTCTCTCGCGCCCACGACAGGCGGTTTTGGGCGACCCATCCTATATGGCGATCCTGCTCTCGGTATTTGCCGGTCAGATTGATATTGGACGAACCCGCCGGATGCTGGCTATTGGCAATAGCGAGCCGGCCTTCCTTGACCATCTTTGCGCGGAACAGCCCGAAATGCCGCGGGAAATGGCAGCGCGGATCATCGGGATCGTCCGCACGACCTACCAGTTCGACTATACATTTGCCGAACTGCTCGGACGCCGGATCAACGCCCCGATGACGGTCATCAAAGCGAAGGGGGATGACTATTCCTTCCTTGAGCAGGCCACTGGCTTTGCTGCCCGCCCCGTGACCACTCTGACCATGCCACAGAACCATTATCAGGTGCTCCAGCGGCCATACGCGGCCGATCTGGCACGCCTCATCCAACACTCGGCCAGCCAGCAGGCTGGTGCGATTACCCCAGCTTTTCAGGATTAGACCTTGCCACATATCGATCTCGCTTATTTCGACCGCCCCCTCAGCGATGCCCAGCGCGCGCGTCTCGATGCTGCTCTGACCCAAGCGCTATGCGAAAGCCTCGACGTGCCAATTTCGGCCATCTCCATCGCGCTGGAGCCCGTCGCGCCAGAGGACTGGAACGCAAAGGTTGCCTTGCCGCGCATCGTGGCAAGCGCTGACAGGTTACTGCGGCGTCCCTGCTACACCTTACCGGAGGTATGAATGAAACAGGTTTCCCTGGATCACGGGCTGACACTGAAGTTCCAGTCCGAAGTAGCGGACGCTTTGGCAGAAGGCCGTCCGGTCGTGGCACTGGAATCCAATGTGATCACCCACGGCTTGCGCTATCCGCAAAATATCGACTGCGTGCAGCGTATGGAAACCGCCGTGCGCGACACGGGGGCGGTCCCGGCCACAATCTTCGTTGACGAGGGAGCCGTCATCTATGGATCGGATGAGCGGCTGCTTGCGCGCTTTGCTACGTCGGAAGGCATTCCCAAAGTTTCCAGTCGCGATCTGCCTTTCGTGCTCGCCAAAGGCGGGACAGGAGCCACGACGGTCGCCTCTTCGCTGGTCTGTGCACAATGGGCAGGCATATCCGTCTTCTCCTCGGCGGGTATTGGCGGGGTCCATCGGGGCGCCACACACAGCATGGATGTGTCGGCAGATCTTATCCAGTTCACCCGAAGCCGTGTCACTACGGTTTGTGCGGGGGCAAAGATGATTTTGGATTTGCCGCTAACGCTGGAGTTTCTGGAGACCCATTCCGTGCCGCTAGTCGGGTATAAATCTGACTATTTCCCGGCTTTCTTCTGCGAATCGAGCGGCTTGAAATGCCCGCAGAGGTTGGATGATCCGGCAGATATCGCGCGTGCGATCATCCTGCATGCGGCCTCGGGCGCTCCAGGCGGGGTGGTGGTTACTGTGCCGCCGCGGCCCGAAGACGCGGTGCCGCTGGAACTCGCCGAAGCCGCCCTCACCACGGCCCTGCAACAGGCGCAATCTGAGAATGTGACGGGCCCGGGCCTGACCAAATTCATCATGCGCGCGCTGGACACGGCCACTCACGGTAAGACCTCGCGCGCCAATGCCGCGGTGCTGGTGAGCACGGCACAAACCGCCGGAGATATCGCCGTAGCACTTGCGGAAATCGCGCCGCAGCGCAACGCGATCTTTCAACCAGTCAACTCATGAAAAGATATATCAGATGATAACGGATCTTACTTTCCAATCTACAGCTTATGGCGCCATTCGCGTCGCCAACCGCCTTGTCATGGCCCCGATGTCGCGCAATCGCGCTACGGTGCAAGGTCATGCGACCGCGCTGATGGCAAAATACTATGGCCAACGGGCAAGCGCTGGTCTGATTGTCAGCGAAGGGATGCATCCCTGTCAGGTCGGGCAAGGGTTCGCAAATGCGCCCGGTCTTTTCACCAATGAACAAGCGGCAAGCTGGAAGCCTGTAACCAAAGCCGTGCATGATAAAGGTGGCAAGATCGTCGCCCAACTCATGCATGCGGGGCGAATCGGGCATCCCGACCTCTATCCGTCCGCGCATGGTTCGATTGCGCCTTCGGCGGTTGCAGCGGCCGGAGAAGCCTATACGCCGGGCGGGATGAAGCCATACCCTCTGCCGCGAGAGATGACGGTGGCCGATATCGAACAGGCCATTGCCGATCACGTCAACGCGGCCAGACTGGCGATTGAAGCGGGGTTCGACGGGATCGAGGTACACGCCGGCAACGGTTTTCTAATCCATCAGTTCCTGTCGCAAAATACCAACCATCGCATTGATCAGTTTGGCGGGCCTGTCGAAAATCGTATTCGTTTCGCCCAGCAGACAATTGCGGCCTGTGCCGAGGCCATCGGGGCAGGCCGCGTGGGGGTAAGGATATCGCCCGCAAACCCCTATAACGACATTGCCGAAGGCGATACGGATGCGATCTATCGCGCATTGGTCCCTAGTTTGTCGTGTGATCTAGCTTATCTTCACATCATGGAAGCCAATAACCGTGACATGACGCAGCAAATCCGCGCCTTGTGGCAGGGGCCTTTCATCCTGAATCCGCATAAGGATACGCGGTCCTGGCCGACCTCTACCGAGGTGATCTCTCCAATCTTGAACGAGAACCTCGCTGATGGCGTGGCGCTCGGAGCATTGTTCCTTGCTAATCCTGATTTGGTTGCCCGTCTGAAGGTAGATGCTGTGCTCAATCTTCCCGACGAGGCGACCTTCTATGGCGGCGATAGCCGTGGCTACACCGACTACCCGACGCTCGATCAGGTTGTCTAGCATTTATGATCTTTGGGCTGCACCTCCCAGGTCGCTGACTACGGGAGGCCGAAGGAGCAGGGGCGGTCTCGGTCGCCCCACGCAGTCTGGCCCACACGGCTCAGAGCGTGTTTTCATGTCCAAGACGTTGCCGAAGAGTATGAGATTATGAACCTGCTCATTCTAGGCGCGACCGGTATGGTCGGACTCCATTAGGTGAACGCGTCACCGTGATCATATGGAGACGGCTTGCGCGCGTACCCCTTCGCCGTCGCTGCCGGCATCGTCCGACCTGCGCTTCGAGGCTCTTGATATTCTGTCGCAACCCGGACGGCTGGAGGCACTTTTCGCCCGTGATGATGTCACGCTATCCGCGCTTAATCCCGGCATCGGCGGGCAGGAGGGCTTGTTGGTGACCATGGCGCACAGCGGTTCGCTGTAGCGCTTTATATCTACTGCATAATTTTCACCTTA
Organism: Gillisella vitis; assembly: GCF_021559775.1. Classification (GTDB taxonomy): domain Bacteria; phylum Pseudomonadota; class Alphaproteobacteria; order Rhizobiales; family Rhizobiaceae; genus Allorhizobium; species Allorhizobium ampelinum. The sequence goes on from NZ_CP056049.1 coordinate 83,778, forward strand.
AATCGATTCCGATTTAAGGTGAAAATTATGCAATAGAGGCAGTGGGAAAAGCCAAAAAAGCGCCTCTATCTAACCGGCGGCGCAACGCCGCTTTATTTGGCAGATGGTCGCGGTCATACGGTTTTATCAGTGCCCGGATTTCTGCCCGAGGCTAGGTTTTTCGTCCGATAGCCGAAGCCTTCGACCGGCAGGACCATCTTTTGAGCGAGAGCGACGGTATGGACTGGATTTGCTTGCGTCCGGCGGCGCTTCTGACCGAGGAGCGGCGCACCGGACGCTATGCGCTTGGCCGCGATACGCTGATGACCCAGGAGGACGGGGTTCACTCATCTCTTATGCCGATTTCGCTGTCGCCATGCTGGACCTTAGAGCTTCGTGCGAAAGCGGGGCAGCGCCTTACGGTCGGATGGTAGGACCAATGCAGAAGCTGAAGCGTCTTCAAGCTTCGATTCCGATGATATGTCCCCCTTCAACGCGTTCACCGCGAACGGTGATCATAGCGGCCCCGCATGATGTCGTCGCAGACTGTCGCTTTTCACGCGACTGGCTTTCCTCAGAAGAGCTTCATCGTCTGGGCCATTTCCGCTCCGCGCTTGATCAGAGGCGGTTCGAAGCCGCGCATCTGCTGAAACGTTCCGTTCTTGCGCGACAGCGATGTGCATTTCAGTCTCAGCCACTGCAGCGCTTGGGTCGGGCTAGCCCTGGACCGGATGGCTCCTGTGGGGCTCGATATCGAACAGATGCCCGCCCGGGCTGTGTGGGGTGACGTTCTTCCGAATCTTGCGCCGCTTCCCACCGGACTGTCGGCGCTGCAATACTGGACCGCCATCGAAGCCACGCTAAAGGCCCAAAGAACGGCCTTTGCCTTGGTTCCACGGCTATTGCAGATGTGCGCCAGTGAGGACGGCTTCCAGGCCAGGTCGCCAGAATTCGCTGTGTCGGGAAGCTGGTGTCCTGCCGACGACCATCACCTTATCGCAGTGGCCGGCGGTGGGATCCAGCGCCTTTGGCATATTTCCCGCACCTCCAAAGATCTTGGAATACGGCTCTGTAGCTCGGTGTTTTGGCCTCTCACCAACACAACATCTGTGAAATCGGTTAGTTTACAAGCGTCTGTCAGCAAATCACTGTTTACATCTGCCGGAGCAGACTTTCATCGACTCAGAAATATGATATTACACAACAAATTTTCGGTTGTATTTAAAAATAAAGATTTTCAAGGAATGCGCTAATGGATCGATTTACCGCGTTGAAAGTATTTTGCGCAGTTATCGAAGCTCGAAGCTTTACTAAAGCTGGAAATAATATTGGACTCTCGCGTCCCGCGATCAGCAAGAATATTCGCGAGCTTGAGGCCCATGTTGGGGTGACCTTGGTCAATCGCACCACGCGCGGTGTCATGCCCAGCGAGGCAGGATCGCGATATTACCAGATTGTGAGCGAGCTTTTATGGCGTCACGAACAAGCCGATGAAGTTGCCAGCCAGAGCGGGGCAGAGCTTCGCGGGACCTTGCGCGTGACCATGCCTGTGACATTGGGACTGCATCTGATCCTTCCGGTCCTTCCGCAGTTCAATGAGGAAAACCCCGAATGTTCGCTGGATCTTTGCCTCAGCGAAGAGAAGCAGCAACTTGTTGAGGGAAATTTCGACGTGGCTGTGCGGGCCAGTCAACGCCTGGAGGATTCGACGCTGATGTCGCGCTGCATCGGCTCGGTGACCTATGCCATATGCGCAGCGCCCAGTTATGTGCAGAAGTCGCAAAGCCTCAAAAGCCCGAAGGATCTAGAGGATCATCAGCTCGTGGTACACGGTGCCAATATCGGCGACCAGAAATGGCGCTTTTCCGCTCAGGGGGAAAGTTGCTATGTTAGCGTCCGTGCTCAGCATAAATCGAATTGTAGCGAGGCGATCAAATCGCTGACCGTGGCAGGTATGGGCATTGCTCGTATCCCGCGCCCATATGTGTCCCGAGAGCTTGCGGAAGGACGCTTGGTGGAACTGCTCTCCGACTGGGCCATGGAACCGCTGACGATATATGCCATGTACCCGCAGAGCAATTTCCTGCCACGGCGCACGCGTCTTTTCATCGACTTCATGTCACGTGCCTTGAAAGTGTACTAGGTGTAAGTTCTCAGGATATAGCAGTTGATTATCGGCAGAGTCTGACCCAGTTTGTAACTTCGCCACGATCCACGCTCTACTAGGAAGAGCTTTTTAGTAGAAGCTCTTATCCTCGCTTAGGCGGGACAACACCAAATGATAAATTGGGTCAAATCTGGCCTATATCGTACAATTGAAGGTTTCCGTCATTTCCATGAATGGCATGTCGTTCTCGACGATGTCGTTGATCGGCAGAGTCTGACAACGTCCTCAAGTCCAATTCTGCCTCTGCACCTCCGGCCGGCTCTGCTGGCCGGGATAGCTATCGTTGAGCGTTCGGGGCCAGAGATGCTCCAAATGCTTCACAGTCAAATGATGGGCGAGAACAAGGCGCGCTTCAGCAGTGCCATCATAAGCTCCATCGGCGGTGAATTGGTTGATCTCATCTTCGATCTGATCCAGTAACGGCTCCAGCTGCGAAGCATCGCCAGCTTCCTGATCTGTCAGGCTATGGGCAGTGATCTCGCCACTGTCGGCATCAACAGCCAGATGCAGTTTTCGCCAGCCACGCCGGGACTTCGCTCCGTGTTTTTCTTCCAGCCATTGGCCTGCACCATAGATCTTCAGCCCAGTGCTGTCGCACCAGCACATGAATGGTTCCGTCCGCAACAGGCTGACGGTCGTTGCTTCTGTCCGATGGCCTCCAGGTTCTGGCCCTCCTACTCAGCTTGGTGGTATCGGGCACAGGCAAATCCAATCGCATCTATCAAGCACCGAACCCAGAAGCCCTTCGCTCTGGCGCAACCGTAATCCGAATACCATGCCCAGCATCAGCGTCGTTTCGATCGCCAGATCCGAATAGAGTGGCTGGCCACCAGGTATCTCGCGATGTGGAGCTGCCCAGCCCGCCAGCGCCTCCGGCGTTATCCAAAGGATCAAGCTGCCACGACAGAGAAGCCCTGCCTCATAGTCCGCCCAGTTCGTTACCTTGAACTTCATCTTATCGATGTGATGGCGGCGGGCGGCGTTATGTTTGTGCGGGATGCGGGATCAATCTTGCTATTTTCGATCGCAGTCACAGAGTTGCAAAATGTTGAAATTTGATCCCCGCACCAACGCCTCGATATATCCGTTTTTTTGCGCCATCGTCCATTAATCCAACAACCTCGACGCCCGTCCGCTTCTTCGTGTTGCGCTGTTGTAATAGCTCGAGGCCTGCTGCAAGGATCGATGTCGCGATTGTTCCATGGCCTCAGGCAGCGGAATGCCACGATTGGCCGCTTCGGTGAGATATCCCGATCGCAGGCCATGGGCAGAAAACTCGGCCGGATCAAGTCCCGCCAGGAGCGCGCGCTGCTTGACGATGTCGTTGATTGCCTTCGGATCGAGCGCGCGGGGAGACACATTCCCCCAACGATCGATCGCCCGAAACACACTGCCATGTTCAATGCGTGCAGCCGTAAGCCATGCATTCAGCGCCTCGACGGGACGGCCGGTGAGATAAACCACTTCGTCATTGTCCTCACCACTGGTCTTGGTCCATCCCAGGTGGATGGAGAGCGAGATAAGGGGAGAACCGCTATCAACGGGAATGGGCCCCTCTCTGCTCAGCTGTTCCATGCGCAGCCCGGCAATTTCGCTGCGGCGCCGACCGCCGGAGGCAAAGGCCACCATCAGAATGGCCCGATCGCGCAGATCCTTGAGGACGTCTGTGCGGCACGTGGCCAGCAGTTGCGAGAGGACGTCACCCGTGACCGCCTTGGCACTCTTGCGCTTCCTCGGCTGCGGCGTGGCACGCACCGAAAGCCGGATGGCAGACTTGAGGGCAGGGGAAGCGAACATTCCCTGCAATCCTCGCCATTTGGTCAGCGTCGACCAGGTCGCAAGCCGCCGGCGCACAGTGTCAGGCGCATGCGGGCCAGAGGCCCTCAAGAAGCCCTGACCACGAAGACTGCTCTCGACCTCGGTCGGCATGCCATGCTCCGGATCGCTCGAACGCTTTTCCGGGTCCCAAAGATGATGGGTGACGAATTTCAGGAGCATTGCTTCGGGGGCAGGCCAGGGGAGAGCGTTTCCTGTCGCCGCCAGTGACCAAGCCTGCAGGTAGGCGAGATCCGAGGTGAAGGCGCGCAGCGTATTGGCGCCCATGCCTTGGTTGACGAGGTGCCGGAGTGTCTCAACATCCTGGTCGGTCAACAGTTCTGCGAGTTCGTCGCGCCGCTCCATCGGGAGAACGGCGGCGATCGTGTCGAGTGTCGCCATCCGTCCCGCGAGTTGGGCGGGACGATCAATGCTCATGCTCAGCTGGCCCAAAGAGTGCAACACCTTCAGCGCGTGCAGCTTCCGCCAATCGGCGATCGAGTGTGGCAAGTGGGAGTTGCTCAAGAAGCGCAAGAGCGAGATAGGCGGCATCATAAGCGCTGAGACGATATTTCCGGGACAGGCGCACCACCTCTGTGTCGTCTCCGGGGCCGGTTAGTTGCATAGGCAATCCACGAAACCGTGCCAGAGCCGAATGAACAAAGTCAGCCGAGATGCGCTCGCGCCTCTCGGCGCTCAGGAGAATGCTGCGAATTTCGTGGCGAAGCAGATCGGGCGCTATGGCATCTTCCTCAGCCATGCGCGTCATCGCCTGTTCAGCGATCATGTTTTCTTCGTCCGGCAACAGCCACGCGCCCGCAATCGAGGCATCAACGACAAATGCCATCAGCGCCGGCCTTCCTGCTTCCAGTCCTGAATTTCCTGATGGGTGACAGGCTTGGCCTGGGCGCGCAACGCGCGAACGGATTCGATTGCGGCCATACGTTGCCGGCGTTCGTTTATGGCCACCAGGCGCGCAACCGGATCATTGCCACGCGCAATAATAAAGTCCTCACCGGCCTCGACGCGGGCCAGCAGTTCCGACAGATGCGTCTTCGCCTCGGCGACCTTGATGGTAACAGTCATAACACTTCCTTCGCTGATATTGGCGCGTTGTACCAAAGAGTAAGGGCGAAGCCGACGTTGGTCAATGGGTAGACTACATAACATCCGATAAGTGATACTTATCGATGGTTAGAGCACCAATTATCAAGCACACCATGTTAGGAACCTTAATTTCAAGATAGAGTTCCTTTAGCAAATCATTTACCATAATTTCAATGGCTTGCGATCTCGCAAAAATCAGCATGGCAGCATTGCTGGAGCCGGCATTCCGCGCCGGTATCGAACTGGCGCGCCTGGACGAACGTATCGCCCGTTCGCCGGTCGGACAGGGCTGGATCGAGCGTACCCATTTCGGCGACGCCTGCGCATCGCTGTGGATCGACGGCGAACTTGTCCATCTCGAAGATCTCGTCCTCCACGACGATATCAGAGATATTCGCACACCCACCCACGAACTGACAATCGCCCGTGACGTCCTGCACACGCGTCGGCGGATCGCCGGCCATCCCCGGATTGGGCGTTCTCTGCCGACGGCATCCGCTCGCTGCGGAAAACCGCGGAGATCGGGTCGGGCGGCGGGAACGAGGCGACGACGGCCGGGGTCATTCGGGCCGCGCCCTCGATCGGTGCGGAAGGCGAGGGGCCGATCGTGACGACGTCGAAGATCTCCCCGGCGTCGACTATGCCGCTATCGATGCGGTGTTGGTCCGATCCACGGCAGCAATCGAGAACGCCAGACGGCCCGGCCTCGCCGGCGGCCAGGAAAAAGATCCGATGGTCTACGACCTAGACTGGGATGAGGATGCCCGGCTCGACGAATGGCGCGGCGTGCTGCGCCAGGCCGAACACCTGCCGGCGGTGTTTCGCGCGATTGTCGCCCTCGATGCCTGGGACGAGATTTTGGTCTTGCAGCACGCGCCCTGGCTCGACCGCCTGTTTGCCGCATCCATCCTACGGGAAGCCGGCATCACCACCGGCGCCATCTCACCGCCATCAATACCGGCCTGAAAACCATTCCTGTCGATCGGCGCCGGCATCGCGACCGAGAGACCCGGCTGCTCGCCATGGCCCACGGTCTTTTGGCGGCGGCCGAGCTCGGGATGAAGGAGCACGACAGGCTGACGCTGGCGAAGACAATGATGGACCGGAAGTTGGAGTGGCGACGAACGTCTTCAAAATTGCCGGAGCTGGTCGAGCTGGTGATGGCAAAACCGTTGGTGTCGGCCGGGATGGTGGCGAAAACGCTCGAGGTCACGCTGCAGGCAGCGGGGCGGATCGTTTTGGAGCTGGGGTTGAGGGAGATGACGGGGAGGGGGAGGTTTCGAGCGTGGGGAATCGTATAGGCCCATATAACCTCTTTTCCGATGATTAAGTTGCGGCTATCAAACTGATAACGCAGAAAGAGACACGGGCAATGAAGAATAAGCCTGAGAAAAAAGCTGAGGTTGAGCCACTGCCCTCGAGGCATGTGTATCCTGGATACTCAGGTCTACAGGTCACTAGGTCACAATACTGCCTTGAATCTTCTGGCAAAACAGATAGCAGACCACCGCATCGTATTGCATGTTACAGACATCACGCTGCGCGAAGTGAGGCGGCAGATGCACGAACGCGTGCATGTCCTTCAAAAGGAACTTGCTTTACTTGAAAAAGATCTTCGGCGTTGGCGCAAGTCGGCTCCAAAATCTGGACCTAGCAATCCTGTGACGTTCGAGGCAGACGCCTTGACTGATGAGCTATTTGCTCAGTTTCATCGATTTGTGGTTCAGCAGTGTGGCGCCGTGGTTCACAAAGCTTTGGAACTATCTGCCGAGATTGTATTCGAAAAGTATTTCGATCGCGCTCCGCCGTTCGATAAAGAAGGGAGCAAGGAGTTTCCTGACGCATTCATGGTCGAGGTCCTTCTGGCTTGGTGTGAGGACGAATCCGAAAAGATTATCATCGTTACCAAAGATGCAGCGATGACGAGGGCAGCTCTAGCTACTCAGCAATTGGTTGCGATCGACAAGTTGCAGGTGTTGCTCGCGCGCGCTGCTGCCGATCTCGGTCAGGAAGGAGAGGACGCGGCTGAAGCCGTTTTAAATCATTCCGCGTTCGATCAGACGTTCAGGCAAGCTGTCGATCAGCAGATGAAAGATATGGGATATATCTATGTGGGCGATTTACCGGACGGCGAAGCCTTCGACGGTCATCTGCTTTCCATAGAGGCAATCGACGACTGGTCAATCGTTGGATTGAGCGAAACCCGTGTCAACCTCATCGTAGATGCTAAATTGCTGGCCCGCGTCGACGTCCAGTATGACGATCTAACCGGCGCAGTTTACGACCGAGAGGACGATCGATATTATGGCGCGGAGACTGCCTCCGTAGATGTCGAAGAGGTGGTAGACGTAGAAATTCTAATAGAAGTTGATCGAGGCTCAGGGATCGTTCGAGAGGCGAAAGTTCTTGATCATGATATCAGGATCTCTGGCCCCTACGAGGACATCTATTCCTGAATTGTATTTATTGGCCATAGACGCGGCCAAAGGCCATAAACCTCTCACTTGCACCCGGTGTGCTCTCCTTGATATGCCATAGCGATGTCTGGGTTACGAGGTTGAAGGGTTGCTCCTCTTCCGCCAACACTGCGGCTGCAGTCGTAGATATGATGAATCCGTCGCACTTTCCTTCCTTGACTGGCCTCTGCAAGGTATAGCGGTGTCGCTCAACAAAACTCATATTTAACTCCGTTAGGAACCGCTTGGCCGCTGTGCCATTTCTGTCGTAGATTACTCTACCTGGCGGTGTTAAGTCATCCAGATTCAGGGCGATGATCCCCTTCTTCTCGAACTTCGCCAATTGTCGGGTGCCTTTCTTGATCTGGCCGGTGACGTTGGCCTCCGACCAGATCTTCTTGCATGCGATAGGGTAATCCACCATTCCAAGTGCGACCATAATGTCCGGCTCCGCTGCCCGCGCGGGCATCCCTGTCTTCCTAAGATCGGCCAATAGCGCTATTTCCCATAAAGCGTCTTTACCCTGCGATAAGCTTCGGGCACCGGGCTGCATGACGCTATGCGCCATTCGTTTAAGCGCCTCCTGGATCCCGGGCTCATCCGGCAAGAGCATGATGGAATCGGCGAGCCGGTTCACGTGTGCGGCCTCGCATAGAATATTCGTGTTATACAGTTGCCCGATGAAGTTGACTCACGGGATTCCGTTTTGAGACAAATCATGCTTCAACATGGCGGAAGGAGATTTCGCCATGGGAACGGCACTCGATATCCGTCGGGACTACACGGCTGCAGACCTGCGTCAGCTTGCCAGAAAGAGCCGGGACGCGGACTGGTCCCGGCGATTGCTTGCTTTGTCGATGATCTACGAAGGCGGCTCGCGGAGCCAAGCCGCCTCTATGGGCGGGGTCGGTTTACAAATCGTCCGCGATTGGGTCGAGCGCTTCAATCAACACGGTCCAGACGGCCTGAAGACCAGAAAGGCCAAGGGCCGTGAGCCGCTGTTGAACGACAAGCAGCGCAAAGCGCTCATTGAGATCGTCTAGAAAGGTCCCGTTCCCTATCTCGATGGTGTCGTGCGCTGGAGACTTGTCGATCTGGTGCAATGGCTTTGGCAGGAGTATCGTATCTCGGTGAGCCGCCAGACGCTTGGGCACGAACTACAGGCGTTGGGCTATCGTAAGCTCACGGCCCGACCGAAGCATCATACACAAGACCCTCAAGCCATCGAGGATTTTAAAAAAGCTTCCCCGCCGCAGTGGCAGAAATTGCCGTCGGAGCAGCCCGAGGAAAACGAGTAGAGATTTGGTTCCAGGATGAGGCTCGGGTCGGCCAGAAGAACAAGATCACGCGCCGCTGGGCCAAACGCGGAACGCGGCCTACGGCGCCGCATGATCAACGCACAAGGTCGGCCTACATTTTCGGTGCAATTTGTCCAAAGCTTGGTAAGGCGGCCGCACTGGTCATGCCGTGGTGCGAAACCCATGCCATGACCCCGCATATGAGCGAAATCTCCCGCCATATCGCTGATGATGCGCACGCCATCCTCATTATGGATCAGGCGGGCTGGCACATGTCCAACAATCTCGTCGTGCCCGGCAACATCACCATCCTACCACTGCCGCCAAAGTCGCCGGAACTGAACCCGGTCGAAAACCTCTGGCAGTTCATGCGCCAAAACTGGCTCTCAAACAGGGTCTTCAAATCCTACGAAGACATCGTCAACCATTGCTGCGATGCTTGGCGCAAACTCGAAAGTCAGCCCTGGCGCATCAGTTCATTGGCCACCGAAAATGGGCAAATGAGTTCTGATCATTGAGCGGTGGTATAAGATCGGCACGGATGGCGCCAATACGTTTCCGTCGGCGATCAAAACATCGGTCGATAGCGGGCTGTTGCATCCAGATCCTGTGCACTATGCCACCAAGCATCTCCAACAAGGCATCGAAAGCGACCACTTCCGGCTGAAGAAGAACATGCCGAAGATCGGCGGGGTCCAGTCATTCAACACTGCGCGGCGAACCATCGCGGGTTTCCAGGCGATGCTGTGGTTGAGGAAAGGCTTCGGCTTTTCCGGCGGCTGGACCGTCAACGACCAGAACGATCTGCTTGCGCGCCTCTTCGGACTGCAAAAGGTTAACAAAGTATAAATGCACACCGTTTAGGGGATAATCGAGGCCCACGAAAATCTTTGCGACAAGCCCCTGGCCGTTCCACATATGAGTCAGACCCAGTCTTCGGTGCTGTTTCATAAGCCTGGAGAAGCTGGCACTTTCAGCGTCATCAAAAGATGACCTTCTTGTGTAAGGCTGGCAACTGCACTGCCATGATGCAGTTCGAGGGCTTTGCGCGTAATGGCAAGGCCAAGCCCGTGACCCTTCGCGGTTTCACCTATTTCGGATCGGGAAAACGGGAGAAAGATCCTCTCTAGATCGCAAGCGGGAACGCCGGGGCCATTGTCTGTAACGCTGATCGACAGGACATCCCGAAACGCCTGCGCCGTCACGGCAACGGTCGAATCGTCCGTTGTAAATTTGACTGCGTTTCGAACAACATTCTCTATGGCCCGGTAGATGAGTTCTCCGTTCAATGTTGCGATAAAACTGTCGCAGCCGCTATAGGTCACATCGACCCCCCGATCCTGCCCTTCAAAGCAGGCGTCATCGACAATCCGGGTTATCAGATCAATGAGATCAATGGTCTGGCGTTCTGGCGGTGCATGTTCGGGCGAGCTTATGCGTGCCAGCGTCAGGATCTCGTCGACAAGGGCGTCGAGCCGCATGACTTCCCGCCCCATACGCGAGGCGATCATATCGATGCGGCCCGGATTCTTGTCCAGCACGCCCAAAACGGCCTGTAATCTCGAGAGTGGCGAGCGGAGTTCATGGGAGACATCATGAAAGAGCCGTTGTTGCGCTTCCTGCAATTCCTGCAAGCGTGCGGCTGTCACATCGAAATCCATGGCCAGCGCCGTGATTTCATCCTGGCCTTTGCCGAAATTGCCGCCAATTCTGGTGTGAAAATCGCCTTTCGCCAAGGCACTGAGCCCATTCCTGAGCTTGGCGACCGGACCGACCAGATAGCGTGTGATCCAATAGGCAGATAACGTACTGGCAATAACTGTGGCGATCCAGGGCAAAGCATCTGGAAGCGCGTCCTCGATGAAATTATAATGTCTGAGTTGACTGGAAAGACGGAAACAAGCGCCGTCGTGATGGCGGTAAATGGTCAGGGTCTCGTCGTTACCCGTTGCGCATTGAAGATTCGGCACGGACGAAATACTAACAATCACCGGATTTGCGAAAGTGACCCACGCCTGTGCAAACTTACCGGCCTCGACCAAGCCTTTTTGCTCAAGGACTTCCCCTATGGTCTGCAAGACAAACGAGATGCGTTCTTGCTGCCTCTCGCTTTTCAGCGGAAACAGATGGAAGACCCTATCCAGTGAAATGATGCCGACGATGGACACGGTCATCGCCAGCCAGACGAAAATGAAGAATTTTCGGAAAAGCCTTGTCATCAAACATCCCGGATGAGTTGATAGCCTTGTCCGCGAACGGACTGGATCCAGGACTGCCCGTCCTCGCGTCGGCCCAATTTCTGCCGCACGCTGCTGATGTGGACGTCGATACGCCGGTCAAAGGCGACGAGCGGACGGCCAAATGCCTGCTTTGAGATAAACTGCCTTGAAATCAGCTGTCCCGCATTGCGCACCAAGACTTCAAGCAGGATAAATTCCGTTCCTGTCAATTCAAACGGCAGGCCTCGCCATTCCGCAGTTCTGTTGGCCGGGTTCAGAACCAGATCGCCGGATCGTAATTGCTCAGTCTCGACATCCTTGTCTGGTCCAACGCGCCTGAGGATAGCGCGTAGCCGGGCCACAAGCTCACCGGATGAACAGGGTTTCGCCACATAATCATCAGCACCCAGGTTGAGGCCGGAAATGCGGTCTACGTCATCGCCACGGGCGGTGAGCATGAGGACGGGGACCTCGCTGACACGGCGTATCCGCTGCAGAACATCAATTCCGTTCATTTGCGGCATCATGATATCAAGGACGACCATATCGATCCTGCGGGCAGCGATCTCAGCCAGTCCCTGCTTGCCATTGACCACTGCAAATACCGTGAAACCCTCCCCTGTCAGGTACTCACTCAGAATCGTGGTCAACTCCGTGTCATCATCAATCAAGAGTACATTGGTCATCGATCTGGTCTGCCATTGAACTTATAAAGGACAGGATAAACCGGCCGCACGGCTAGCAAGTGTTATTTTACCCAATTTTACACATCCCTGACGGCACTTAACATTCACACCTTTAAAGATCGGTCCGGACGATTGCGAAACCAGGGCCGGATCTGATGACGCCAGCACATGACAATGCACTTCAACCGAACAATAAGCTGCATGGCAAATGGTGGCTCAGTCTGATTGTCGTACCCTTGTCGGCCTGCGTGGCGGTGACCCAGTCAAATGTGGATATTTCCAAATTGGCAAACCGCTGGCATGCGACGTTGCCGCATTCGGGCAGCACCGCACAGCTGGTTGACTGGTGGAACACCTTTAATGATCCTGCCCTATCAGAGCTTTTGCGCACCGCCGAAGCCAACAGCCCCACCCTTGAATCCGCAGTTGCCGAGATTGAAGAAGCCCGCGCCACCCTGGCCTCATCAAAGGCGGACTATTTTCCATCCCTGACCGGTTCTGGATCCGATGACCGTTCTGGAACGCGAGGATCGAAAGCCAATCGCGTGGCCCCCTCCAGCACGGGCACCGGAGAGCTGGATGCATCCTGGGAGCTGGATTTTTTCGGCAAGACGCGCAACACCGTCGATGCCGCCCGCCAGCGCGTCGCCGAGGAAACGGCGGACTGGTATGATGCGCGCGTCACGCTTGCCGCTGAAGTTGCCGATGACTACGTGCAATACAGGGCATGTCGGCAGTTGCAGGGCATTTATGCAGCCGAGCTGGTTTCTCAACAACAGACGGTCAAGGCAACCGAAGTTTCCACAGCATCCGGATTGAAATCGAGTTCCGATCTGGCGCTGATCAAAGCAAGTGCGGCGAGCACGTCTTCGTCCCTGAAGTCACAGGTGGCGGATTGCGAGGTTCTGATCAAATCGATTACCGAACTCGTTGCCGTTGATGAAGGCAAAGTGCGCGATATTCTCAATAAAAGCTCGTCGAAAATACCGCGCCCTGCGAAACTGTCCGTTGATGCAATTCCGGCCAATGTTATCCGGCAGAGACCGGATGTGAATGCGCTGGAAAAAGAAGCCGCCGCCTCGCTTGCCGATGTCGCGACGGCCAAAGCTGATCTTTACCCAAGCTTTTCTCTCAGCGGGAGCCTGACGGCGAGCCATTCGACAGCGACCGGCACAAGCTTGCCGTGGTCGTTTGGGCCAGCGGTTTCAATCCCGATCTTTGACGGGGGATCACTTCGCGCAACCGTCAAATACAAGGAAGCGGCCTATAAGGCGGCGATTGCCAGTTACAAGTCCGGTGTTCTGAGCGCCATCAATGCCGTGGAAACCGCGATGGTGAATGTCAATAGCACGGAGCGCCAGATTGGTGATGCCGTTGTCGCGGCAAAGAACTACCGGGCGTATTTCATAGCCATAGACACCAATTGGAAAGCGGGCGGGGCAAGTGTTCTCGATCGAGAGGATGCGCGCCGCGAGTTGCAGGCTGCAGAGCTAACGCTTGTGGAAAATCAACGCGATGCGGTGCGCGATTGGATCACTCTTTACAAGGCGATGGGTGGCGGCTGGACCCCGAATGCAACGGGCGGCGTGATGGCAAGTGACGTATATGCCAAAGGAGTAAAACAGTGATGTTCGTTTTCCGCCGTACAGGGTTGGTTGTTGTGTCGGTGGCGTGTCTTGGCGTCCCATCCATTGGCTTTTCCAAAACCGAGCAAGCGCAAACCACGCAGTCTGCGGCGCTGACAGTCTCCGTTACCACACCACAAACATTGCAATGGGCAGACACGATCGCTGTCAGCGGCTGGCTGGCTGCTTGGCAGGAAGCCATTGTTGCAGCAGAAACCGGCTCTTTAAAGATCACGGATGTCCTGGTTGATGTCGGCTCTGTGGTGCAGAAGGGCGATGTGATGGCGAGACTGTCAGATTCGAGCGCCATCGCCGATGTTCACAAGCAGGAGGCCACTGTAGCCTCCGCCAAGGCCACCCTCGCCAAAGCAAAAGCTGATAGCGCGCGGGCAAAAAAGGTCACCGGTTCGGGCGCGCTGTCGGATCAGGACACCCTTGGCTATTACATCACCGAACAGACAGATGCAGCCGATCTCGCGTCTGATGAAGCCTCGCTTGAATCAAGCAAGATCACGCTTTCGCAGACAACGATAACAGCACCCGACAGCGGCATTGTTTCATCGCGTTCTGCCGATCTTGGCAATGTGGTCTCGGCCGGAACAGAGCTGTTTCGCCTCGTGCGCCAAGGGCGCGTTGAGTGGCAGGCAGAAGTGCCGTCCTATCAGCTGCCGCGCATCCATCCCGGTGCCAAGGCCATCATTCATGATCAATCGGGCCATGATCCATCGGGCAAGAGTTTTGAAGGAACCGTCCGCCTTGTCAGCCCGATTGTCAGCAATGACACGGGACGTGGCACAATCTATGTGACCCTTCCGAATGATCCCGATATCCGGGTTGGCCTCTACGAATCCGGCACCATTGAGCTTGCCGTCACGCCCGCGCTCACCCTGCCCGAAACCGCTTTGGTTTATAGTGACGGCATCAATTACGTCTTCAGGATCAACGCCGATAACCGGGTTACGCGCTTGCGTGTGGACATTGGCCGACGCAATAACGGCCGGGTTGAAATCCTTTCAGGGATTGAGGCTCAAGCACAGATTGTGGAAGCAGGGGGATCCTTCCTGTCCGACAATGATCTTGTGCTTGTGAAGGCTGCCACCAAATGAATATTTCAGCTTTTTCCATCCGCAATCCGGTTCCGGCCATTCTCCTGTTTGCACTCATGACCGTTTGCGGCTTGATTGCCTTTGAGAAACTCAAGATTCAGCAGTTTCCGGACATGGACCTGCCGACAATCAAGATCAGCGCGACATTGGATGGCACCGCGCCATCGCAACTTGAAACCGAAGTTGCGCGCAAAATCGAAGACAAGCTGGCAACCCTCAACAAGCTGGACCATATCACCACGACAATCACCGACGGCTCGGTGTCGATCAGCGTTTCCTTCAGTCTGGAAAAAGACGGGGAACAGGCGCTGAACGAGGTTCGCAATGCGGTGGATAGCGTCACCGATCTACCATCGGCGATGCAGACACCCAGCGTCTCGCGGGTCACAGTGCAATCATCGGTGCTCCAGACCTATGCCGTGCGATCATCAAAGCTGAATGAAACGGAACTGTCGTGGTTCGTTGACAATGATATGACCAAGGCTTTGCTGAAAGCCCAAGGCGTTGGAGAGGTTGATCGTTTTGGCGGTGTGGACCGCGAAATTCATGTCGATATCAATCCGGACTTGCTGACTTCATTTGGTGTCACGGCGGCGGATGTGTCATCCCAGCTCAAATTGGTGCAGGAAAATGCCTCCGGCGGGCGTGGAGATTTGAACGGGCTGCATCAGACAGTGCGCACATTGGGTGCCGTCAATTCCGTCAGAGACATTGCAGCACTTTCAATTCCGTTTTCCAATGGCAAGAGCGTGCGTCTCGACCAGATCGCCAAGGTGACGGATAGCTTCTCCGAACGTTCATCGCTTGCTTATATGGGGCAAACGCCGGTAATTGCCGTTGAGGTCAAGCGCAGCAACGGCTATTCCGATACAGGTGTCGCCACCGACCTGACGCGGGTGATGGCAGCATTTGCAGCCGCGCATCCCGAAGTCGAAATTGTGCAGGCCTACACAACGGTTCAGCCGACAATCGACAATTATGAAGCCTCGATGCACATGCTGTATGAGGGGGCGGCGCTGGCGATTGTCGTGGTGTTTCTCTTCTTGCGCGATTTGCGCGCAACCCTTCTTTCTGCCGTGGCTTTGCCGCTATCCATCATTCCGACATTCCTTGTGATCTATCTGGCGAATTTCAGCCTCAATACGATTTCGCTGCTTTCGATTTCGCTGGTGGTGGGGATTCTCGTTGACGATGCCATCGTTGAGGTTGAAAATATCGAGCGACATCTGCGCATGGGCAAAAAACCCTTTGATGCCGCCATGGAGGCCGCCGACGAGATCGGCCTTGCGGTGATTGCGACAACATTCACGCTGGTTGCGGTTTTTCTGCCAACCGCGTTTATGGCCGGGATTCCCGGGTTGATCTTCAAGCAGTTCGGTGTGACTGCCGCCGTCGCAGTGCTGGCATCGCTGATGGTTGCGCGTTTTCTGACGCCGATGATGGCTGCGTATATGATGAAGGCGACGCCGAAAGTGGAAGTGGATGGGGTCATTATGAAGACCTATCTCTCCATTGTGCGCGCATGCCTGCGCCACCGCTTTCTGACCAGTCTTGGCATTATCGTCTTTCTTGTCGTGTCACTTTCGGCCGTGTCTCTGCTGAAGACCGGCTTCTTTCCGGCCTCTGACAACGCACAGACGCAAGTGACGTTGACAATGCCGCCGGGATCAGAGCTTTCCGACACGGAAGCCATGTCGCTGAAAGCCGTAAAACTGATTTCAGGCCTTGAAAACATCAAGCGCGTGTTCACTGTCGTCGGCTCCTCCACAAGTGGCGGCGGCGCTGATAGCAGCACGACCAGCGACGTGACAACCGCAACATTGGTGGTTGACCTTACCCCAATCGATGATCGAAAACTGAAGCAATCGCAAATCGAGCAACAGATGCGCAATGTCCTACAGGAGCTTGCAGGTGTGCGTGTCGAAGTCGGCAACGGCGGCAATGGCACCGAACTCCAACTGACACTGGCAAGCGATGATCCGATCCTTCTCGATCAGACCGCGGCTGTTGTGGGAGAACAATTGCATGGCTTGAAAGGCATTGGCGGCATTACATCCAGCGCGGCCAGACAAGCCCCGGAAATCCAGATCAGCCCAAATTTCGCCCGTGCAGCGGCTTTGGGTATCACCTCGGATACGATTGCGGATGTTGTGCGCGTGGCAACCGACGGCGACTATTCCACATCACGGTCCAAGTTCAATCTTCCGCAGCGGCAGATCGATATCCGTGTCCGGCTTGATCCGAAATATATTCGCAATCTTGATGCCATCTCGCAATTGCAACTCTCCGGGACAAACGGCAAAGTATCACTCGGCGCGATTGCCGGAATCCGAATCGGGGGCAGCCCCTCGGAGATTGATCGTATCGACAGATCACGCAACATTACCTTCACCATTCAGTTGAACGGCCGTGCCTTGGGAGATGTTAACAAGGAGGCGATGGCGCTGCCGGGATTGAGCCACCTTCCGCCGGGGGTGCATGTTGTGCAGCAGGGTGAGCTTGAGCGGATGTCGGAATTGTTCACCAGCTTTGCCTTGGCGATGGGCATCGGTATCTTCTGCATTTATGCGGTGCTGGTCTTGTTGTTCCACGATTTCATGCAGCCAGCGACAATCCTGATGGCACTTCCGCTCTCCCTTGGCGGCGCACTCTTTCCGTTGATTGCCACGGGTACGAGTTTCTCCATGCCCGCCGTCATCGGCCTGTTGATGTTGATGGGCATTGTCAGCAAGAATTCAATTCTGCTGGTGGAATATGCCATCATGGCGCGACGCAATGGCATGGACCGCTACGAGGCGCTGATCGATGCCTGCCACAAACGCGCCCGACCCATCGTGATGACAACCATCGCCATGGGCGCTGGCATGGCCCCCGTTGCACTGAGCCTCAGCGGTGGAGATACGAGTTTTCGCCAACCCATGTCCATCGTTGTGATTGGCGGCTTGCTCACATCCACCGTTCTGAGCCTGCTGGTGATCCCCGTCATTTTCACCTTTGTTGATGACCTGCTGGGCCTTGTCAAACGGCCCTTCATGAAGAGCCAAAAGGATGTTGCTGATGGGGAATCCGTGAACGGCTGATGGTTTCGATTCAGTTGATTGGCTGTGTTCTGGCACTCTAACGGAGGTGAGCGACAACGACAGATGCCTGTGTCGCCAAGTTTGACAGGAGTTGCGAGCTCGCGGTCAGCAGCACTTGCGCCCCTGCGACAGAATCCGCAGGCATTACATACTCTTCTTCGTTATGGCTCAATCCATCTCGGCATGGAGTGAAAATCATCGCAGAGGGTGCGACACGATTGATGAAGAGTGCATCGTGAAAAGCACCGGACACCATGGATTTATGGGCAAAACCAGCCTTAACGACCGCACCCTCCAGTATGGTAACCAGATGATCCGTGAAACGCGCTGGAGCCATATCGAAGAGCAGTTCCATTTCGAGACCACATCCATTCTCCCCGGCATGATCCTGCAGGACCTTGCGTATCTTCGCTTCGATCAGATCCAGTTGCTCAACATTGGGGTGGCGGATATCCAGCGAAAACGTCACCGCTGCCGGAATGGCATTGATGGCCCCCGGCTCCAGCGAAAACCGGCCGACTGTCAGGCGTGAATGGGCATCTTGCGGCATGATGTCATTATAGAGCATGTTCAAGCCGGAGACGGCGGCGCGCATGGGGTCTTTGCGGTAGGACAGTGCTGTGGTGCCTGCATGGGCAGTCTGGCCCGAGATGGTCACCTGAAGCCAGCGGGTGCCCTGAATGCCCGTGACGATGCCGATGGGCAGCCCCTCTTTTTCCAAGGATGGGCCTTGCTCGATATGCACTTCAAGATAGGCAAATACCGGGAAGCCCAGCGGCCTCATGGCAGCGCCTTGCAAGTCATCAAGCGTTGCTGCCAAGTCATCGGAAAACAGCGCGCCATCCGTTGCCCGCGCTGTATGCCATGCGGCGGGAATGGCACCCTGCGAAAAGGCCATGGACCCCATGCATCCGGGTGCAAAACGGCAGCCTTCTTCATTGGTGAAGGCAACAACCTCGACAGGCCTGACGGTGTCTATGCCATTGTCTTCCAATGTTTCCAAAACTTCGAAGGCGCAGAGTGTGCCCAGCGCACCATCAAACCGCCCGCCAGAGGGCTGGCTGTCGAGATGGCTGCCGATCAGCAGCGGCGGCAAATCCGGGTTCTGGCCCTCGCGGCGCAGGAACAGGTTGGCGATTGGGTCTTGATAGACGGAAAATCCACGCGCCCGGCCGAGATCGGCCAGCAATTGCCGCGCCTGACGATCAAGCGCCGTCAGGGCCTGCCGATTAACACCGCCTTTGGGCGTTGCGCCAATCGCGGCAAATTGTTCCAATCGGGCCAAAAGCCGCTCGCCATTGACCTCTAACTGTCCTTTACCCGCCTGTGCCATGGTATTTATGCTTTCAAACCGGGCTGGGCCGCCGCCACGAAAGCTTTGACCCGTTCGATATCGACCGGATTCCACCAGACATCGCCATGTTTGAGTGATGAAGCGACGATAACTCCGTTGGTGCGTTTCAGGATCTCGACGATATTGTCCTTGGAAACACCCGAACCAACCAAAAGGGGCAGATGCGTCGCCGCTCCGATCTCTTCAATCTCCTCCATGGTCGCGGAATTGCCGGTGCGCTGGCCGGTGGCAATCACCGCATCGGCATCGAAAAACGCAAGGTCACGGGTCAATTCCTGAATGGTGCGGTCGGCAGTGATGGCGTGGGCGCCGTGCTTGACATGGCTATCGGCAAACACCTTGATATGTTCGGCCCGCAGCATGGAACGGTAGCGCATGGCCTCCGCCGCCCGTCCCTCCATGAAACCTTCATTGGCGACATAGGCATTGGCCCATTGGTTGACCCGCACGAATTTTGCCCCGCCCGCCATGGCAATGGCAAAGGCCGGAATGGGTGCATTGGCCAGGACATTGATACCCAGTGGCACGCCAACCGCACGGCAAATGCGGTCAGTGACAACGCTCATGAAAGCAGATGTTTCCGGCCCGATGTCATCCGGCTTGGAAAAGGGAATGTCGCCGTGGTTTTCAATGATCAGTCCATGCATGCCGCCTTCGATCAGGGCTTCGGCATCAAGCATGCAGGCATCGTAAATCTCTGTCATGCTCGCGCCGCGATAGCGCGGCGCACCGGGAAAGGCCGGGCAATGGATCATGCCGATCAGCGCCTTGTCGCGCCCGAAAATTTCTCGCATAGTGCTTGATGTGTTGTCGGATATATCCAGCATTTCTCATTTCCTTTTGAAAGCCTGCCATGCGTGTTGAAAGTCTGTGATGCGTGCCTGGGTAATCGGTAATGTCGCAATCGATGAAATCATGTCCGTACCGACCATGCCAGAGGCCGGCGCGTCGATTTTTGGCCAGCAACAAAGCACGGATCTGGGTGGCAAAGGCGCCAACCAGGCGATTGTTCTGGGTCGCGCCGGTTTGGACACCACGCTGATTGCCGCTGTCGGCAACGACCTTCGCGCCTTGATGATCCGGCAGAGCCTGTCTCTGGAGCCGATCGATAGCCGCTTGATCGAGCTTGTCGATAAAGCCAGCGATATCTCGATGATCTTCACCACACCGGATGGCGAAAATGCCATCATCACCACAACAGACTGTGCCACCAGCGTCCGGCCTGAGCATGTTACCAGTGTCTTACAGGCGGCAAAACCCGGCGATCTGGCCATTCTCCAAGGCAATCTCACCGATGACACCACGGCTGCCCTCCTCCACGAGGCCAAACGCTGCGGCATGATCACCGCCTTTAACCCATCACCGCTGCGGCCCGGCTTTGCCGCCCTTTGGTCGCTGATCGACATTGCCTTTTTGAACCAGGGCGAAGCCGATAAGCTGACAGGTGAGAGCGGCGAAGCCGCCACCCAATGCTTGCGTGATGCCGGTGTTGGTACCGTCATCATCACCCTTGGCGGCAAGGGTGCAATCTTGGCGGATCGCACCGGCACCACCACAATCCCAGCCGTTCCATCCATTGCTGTTGACACCACCGGTGCAGGTGACACGTTCATGGCCGTTGCGCTGGCATCCAGCAGTTCGCGCCATGTCATGCCCGATGGCCTGGCGCTGCGCCATGCAGCAGAGGCCGCCAGCATCACCGTCAGTCGCCGGGGAACCCGGTCTGCGTTTCCATCACAGACCGAGTTGGCAGCTATCCTCGCCACTTGAGAACATCACCGCGCTTGCGTCATCCAGCCCAGAATGTTCTTCCACAGCTTGCCATAGCCTTCCCACTCGCAAAACGCAGGCGAGAGCCAATGAGGTCCGATATCAGACGTCCAGGCCACAGTGCGGCCCTTGCCAAACGTGCCGGTGACCAGCAGCGGATGGCTGCCCTGATCCTTTGGCAAACGCACAACCACCTCAACATCATCGCCTTCGCGGACCTCAACCTCGTTGACGCCGAGCAGCAGCGGCCATTCACCGGTGAGGCCAGCAACGGTTGGGTGGTCGGGCTTGATCACATCGGCGGTTGAGCCTTCGGGGATTTCCACCCGGTCATCATAGGGCAGGCAGGTCACGGGCAGAACATCTTCCACCGGCGTGCGCCGCCAGCGGGCCTTGCCGTCAATGCCCTGGAACGAGAAATAGCCGCCAACCATCAGCAGGTTGCCGCCCTTTTCCACCCAGGCCTTGATCAGCTTCAGGCGGTTGGGAACGGTTTTGGAATGCAGCCACACGGCAGGCGGCAGCAGCAGGGAATTGGCCCCGATGTCGGAGAGGATAATGGCATCATAGGCATCGAGACCGGCCATCTCGAAGGGAAATTTTTCCACGGCTTCATGGGCAGGCATATAGGTCAGCTCAAATTCGCTGCCCTCCAGCGCTTTCACCAACGGCTCCGCGCCCAGATGAAAGGTGACGCTGCCGAACTGGTCAAAACCTTTGTAATGGGTGGCGGAGCTGACCCAGCTTTCACCCACGAGGAGAATTTTCTTTGTCATGATATGTGTTCCTTATCTATGCAACAGGTCTCAGGCGGCAGCCTGAAAGACCGAAAGGGGATTGCCCCGCATGAGGGTGGTGAGAGCGTCAGCACCAAGGCCATGACGCTGGAGGCGCGGCAAGAAATGCCGCAAAATATAGGCATAGCCATTGCCGCCATAGCGGCTGAGCATCATCTTCAAAAACACATCATGGGAGAGCAGGATGCGGTCGAGATGGCCCATCTCCACCAGCTTGACGATGGCGCGGGCGGCATCCTCATCGCTTGGGCATTGCACCTGCTGATCGGCGTAGAAAAAATCCATTCCGATCATGTCATATTCAATAAAGGCACCCCGGCTGGCCAATTCGCCTTGATAGGTCAGATCATCATGGGATGGATTCATGTGGCACAGCACCGTGTGGCGCAGGTCTGCTCCTTCTTCTGCGGCAATATCCAGCACTTTGTGACCCAGCCGATACCAGCCCGGCAGATGCACCATCAGCGGCAGGCCGGTGCGTAGCTGCGCCTGCGCTGCGGCCCGCAGTGACTTTTCTTCCTCAGCGGTGAAATCAGACGATACGCCAATTTCACCAATCAGGCCGATTTTGACATCGGTGCCATCGACGCCAACCAGCGCCTCGTGCACGATTTCATCGGCTATGGCTTTCATGGTCATCTCCGCCACCTTGGCGGGGTGGGATGAGGCCAGATAATAGCCCGCGCCCATAACGATATTCAGCCCGGAGGCTTTGGCGATGCGGCGGAGCGCCAGAGGATTTCGACCAATGCCCTGACAGGTTGGCTCCACCACAGTCTTGCCACCCGCTTTGGCAAAATCCATCAGCTCGGTGATCGCCAAAGGCTCGTCATCCAGGGTGATATTGTGCTTGTTCACAAAAGGATCCTGGCGCAATTCGCCCAGAATTTCCATGCAGACAAAGCCTTCCGCCAGATATTGCCGCTCAGGCGTCTTGGGCTGATGCCACCAGCAACGGCAATCGTTGAGGATATGCTCGTGCATCAAGGTTACGCCCATCTGGTCCACGCAGATGGGGCCAGCCACCGTCATCACTTTGCCGGAGCGGATATGAGCCTCAGAGAGTTCACTGGTCATATCTCACCCCTTCTTCGCCGCGCCGAAGCGGAAGTTTGCGGAAAAGATCCGGGTATTCAGCCAGATCGCCACCAGAATGATCGCACCCGTGACAATCTGGGTGAAAAACGGCGAGATATGCATGAGGATCAGGCCGTTGCCGATCACCGCAATGGTCATGGTGCCAAGCAGTGTTCCCAGCATCGTGCCGCGCCCGCCCGTCAGCGACGTGCCACCCAGAACCACGGCCGCAATCACCTGCAATTCAAACCCGACGGCGGCGTTGGAAGAGCCGGAGCCAAGACGGGCGGCAATCAACAGGCCAGCAAGGGCGCAAGCCACGCCGGACACCAGATAGACAGAGGCGACAATCCACTTGGCTGGCATGCCCACCCGGCGCGCCGCTTCCAGATTGGAGCCGACGGCCACCACTTGACGGCCATATTTGGTGGAGGAGACCAACACAAACCCAAAGACTGTCACGGCAATGGCTATCAGGGCCGGAACCGGAAGACTTAAGAACTCGCCACGACCCAGCGTGAAGAACCCCGGCACGTCGTTGATCGGAATGGAATAGCCTTGGGTGATGTAGAGCGCCACGCCGCGCAGAATCGATAGGCCAGCCAGCGTGACGATAAAGGCCGGAATGCCCTGATAGGCAATGAACCAACCCTGGATCAGGCCAATCACACCGCCCAGAACCAGCATCAACAGCACGGCCAAGGGCCATGACAGGCCCGTTGCCAGCACAATCGCCACCGTTGCATTGATCAGCGCCACCAGCGAGCCAACGGAAAGATCGATACCGCCGGTAACAATCACCAGTGTCATGGCAACCGCAACAATCAAAATGGGGGCAGCTTGTCGCACCACATTGAGAATATTGCCGAGCGTAAGAAATGTATCGGTCGTGACGGAGAAGAACACCATGCAGGCAAAGAAGAAAATCGCAATCGACAGAACCTGGGCATTCTCGGTGATAAAGTCAGCGAAGGGCGAGCCTTTGGCGCGTTCAGTATAGGCGGTCAATGTCTTTCCCCCCCGACGATCAATTTCACCAGATCTTCAAGGTTGGTGCTGCCAATCTGGCGTTCGGCCACTTTCGTACCCTCATACATTACAGCAATGCGGTCGCAGACGCGAAACAGGTCCTGCAAGCGATGGGTGATCAACACCACGGATACGCCTCGGGCCTTGACGCGGTTGATCAGTGCCAGCACTGCTTCCACTTCCGCCACGGCCAGCGCCGAGGTTGGCTCATCCATGATCAGCACTTTGGGATTGAACGACGCCGCACGGGCAATGGCAATCGCCTGCCGCTGGCCGCCCGAGAGTTTCTCGACCTTGGCGGTGAGGCGCGGAATGCGGATTTCCAGTGCATCCAGCATCTTGCGGGCTTCCACCAGCATCCGGGCGCGATCCAGAAACGGACCCTTGGTCAATTCCCGGCCCAGAAACAGATTGCCAACCACATCAATATGGTCACACAGGCTCAAATCCTGAAACACCATCTCGATATTGCGTGAGCGTGCCTCGGCGGGACCGGAAAACCGCACCGCCTCGCCATCCAGCGTGATGGTGCCATCATCGGGGATGTAGGTGCCGGAGATCACTTTGGTGAGCGTTGATTTCCCTGCCGCATTGTCACCGACCAGGCCTAAGCATTCACCGGGAAACAGATCGAGATCAACACCACGCAGCGCCTGATGCGAGCCAAAGGTTTTGCGGATACCACGAAGCGAAATCCGGGGTTCACGCGCACCGCCTTCTCCGGGTTGCCGGGGGAGATCAACTCCCCCGGCTCCAGGGACAGCGGTTGGGAGCTGTCCACCGGAAATCATTTGAACACGGCCCGGTAAGGCTCAACATTGGCCTTGGTGACGATGGTGACCGGCACGGCAATGGTCTTTTCAACCTTGCCGCCGTCCGAGATGGTCTTCAGCGCTTTCACCGCCGCTTCACCCATGGCAGCAGGATCCTGCTGGATCACGGCTGCGACATAACCGGCGTCAATACCGGCAATGGCCTGAGCGGTCAGATCCCAGCCAAACACTTTGATGCTGTCCTGCTTGCCCTGGCTTTGCACGGCGGCAACGGCACCCAGCAGCGCTGGCTCGCCCGTGGCATAGATTGCGGTCATATCCGGATTGCCGGTGATCAGGTTTTCAGCCGCTGCCAGCGCATTGTCCTGCACGTTCTGGCCATCAACCACACCTGCCGACGTGATGCCGGAGACGCCCTTGATGGTGTCTTCAAAGCCCTTCTGGCGGATATTCTGGATGAAGGAGTTCAGCGCGCCGACAACGCCAAGCTTGGCTTTGCCACCCATGTCCTTTTTGACGTAATCGACGAAGAATTTGCCAATATCGGCACCCGCCTTGGCGTTATCGACACCGATCTGTGCCTTCTGGGGGCCAGCAGGCAGAATGCTATCGATGGCGACCACCGGAATGCCCGCATCCGCGGCCTGTTTGACCGCTGGCATAATGCCGTTGACGTCGATGGCCACAACGGCAATGCCGTCGACCTTCTGCTGAATATAGGTCTCGATGGCGCTGTTTTGGGCAGCAGGGTCATTGTTGGCATTGAAGATTACCAGTTTTGCGCCAGCCGCATCAGCGGCCTTCTGTGCACCCTGATTGATCTGGTTGAAAAACAGTGCCTGTTGATTGATCTGCACCAGCGCAAAGGTTTTTTGCGCTGCATTGGCAATTCCTGCTGTCAGGCAAAGGCCGGTGAGGGCCGTGACAGCCAAGGCTGCATTGATGGTTCTACGTGTAAAAGTCCGGGTCATCATTCCATCCTCTGGTTAGGTTTGCCCATTGCTTTTGTTATTTCGCAGGCGGTGCAACGGAGTTCCGCACGACGATTTCTACTGGCAGCAATTCCTCCGATGCTTTCGCAGGCTGTTGCCAATCCGTATCGAGAAGCAGCGAAAGAGCGCGGCTTCCCATTCCCCGCACCGGCTGACGGATGGCCGTCAACGGCGGGGCAAAAAGATGCAAAGGTCCAACATCATCGAAGCCGATGACGGAAATCTGCTCAGGAATGGAGATCCCTTCCGCTCGCAGCACTTCAATGACACCGATGGCGATTTCGTCGGAACTGGCAAAAATCGCGGTCGCCTCGCGGGGACCCGCCAGAAAACGCCGCGCCGCCTGCCTGCCAAACTCTGCGGTATAATCACCGCAATAGCGCTCGATGACCGCATTCTCCCCGTGCCTGGCACGCATGGCGGCTTCAAAGCCGGTAAAGCGGCGCTCGGTGCTGATCATCACATCCGGCCCGCCAATATAGAGAACATGCCGATGGCCAAAACCGGCCAGATGCTGCCCAGCCAGTTCTCCGCCTTGCTGGTTGTCACAAAACAGCTTTGGCACCGTCGCATCCGGCACGTCTTCATCGACCACAACCACTTTTCCGGTGCGATTGATGATCGCCGCCAGCTCACCCTGGTCAGGGTGATTGGTGATAAAGATCAGGCCATCTACATGGTTGCGCTCCAGCAGACTGAGGTATGCCATTTCGCGGCCCGGGCGGTTTAGCGTGGCATAAAGCGATAGCGCCAAACCGCGCAGATCTGCTTCCTCTTCAACAGCGGCCACCAGAGTTGCAAAGAACGGATTGGCAATATCCGGCACCACAAGACCGATGGTGTCCGAGCGGCCACGGCTGAGACGTCTTGCATGCGGATTTGGCTGATATTTGAGCGCAACAATGGCGTCTTCAATCCGCTTGCGCGTCTCGCCGGGAAGATCGAGCGAGCCATTCAGCATGCGCGACACGGTGGTCACCGACACGCCAGCGGCGGCGGCAACATCCTTTAGCCCAGTGACCCGTTCCTTGGCCATATCCACCCTGTAAAGCGGTTTAGTAAAGCGCTTTACAAAGTTCACATAGCCCTGCGCTTTTTGTCAAGCAACCAGAAGACTATTTTTTAGTCGGCGGCGAATGTCGCATAAAATGTAAGCGAAAAATTCTCTCTATCGTTTCAATCAACACCCTTTTATGGCGGTAAAATCGGGGGTCGCGTCGACTTAATTTACAATCTGAGAAGGATGGCGTCGCGTTAACCGAGCACAGCACGCGATCGTTGCTTCGGCGTGAATATCACGCTTTGATTGACAAGGCGATCTCACGCCAGGTGGTGCTGGCGTGGGCGCGGAGTTCGCGATGATCGGCGGCGGTCAGGTGTTGTCGATGAAGATGGAAAAGATTGGCAATCTGGCCGTGGGTTGAGACGAAACGCTGGCATTGCCACGCCGGCTTGAACCGCATCATGTGTCGCTCTCGTCGTCGCACGGGAAGGTGAGAATTCCCGACGCCGTTGTTGAGCCCTTTGTGTGAACGGTGCTCGATACCCGGCATGAGCTGTCGCTTTGCGGCGGAGTAAGAGCCCAGCTTGTCTGTCACCATCACGCGTGCGTGACGCCCTGGCCCTTCAGCAGTTTGCGCATCAGCCGAAGAGCGGCTCTCTTGTTTCTGCGGCTTTGTAGCAGAGCATCGAGAACGTAGCCGTTGGCATCGACGACACGCCACAGCCAGTATTTTCCCCTTTATGGACACCACCATTTCATCGAGATGCCACTTGTCGGCAAAGTGGCCGCGTGAGCGCCGTCTGAGCTGATGAGCGAACTTCAAGCCGAATTTCCCCGCCCATTCCGAGACCGTCTGGAATGAGACGTTGATACCGCGCTCGGCCAACAGATCTTCGACGTCGCGTAGGCTGAGTGGGAACAGATCATAGAGCCATACGGCATGAGCAATGATCTCAGCGGGAAAGCGGTGGCGTCTGAAGTCAATATGAGCAGCTTCGGTCATGACAACCCGAATAACAAGTCGATCCCAACCAAGCCGTTAAGGCGATGCCACCTTCCGGCGTAACAAAGTCGAGAAATCCGGAACGGTGATCCCAACGCCCATCAGTTTCGCGATACCGCACATCAGGCCCTGAGTTTAACGTAACGGCTGATTGTTAACAATCCGCAGGGTCAGGCACATCGTAATCGCCAAGTCAGAATATTTCCGCTGACCGCCACGGGATTTGCGTTGCGGAGCCGACCACTGGATAATCGCATCATTGCTTATCCAGACCGTCAAATCACCGCGCTGACGAAGACTTTCATTGTACTCGCCCAATTCGGGACCTTGAATTTCTGCCTGGGTATCTTGTGCTGATGGCCTTCATTAAGCTTATGCGGCATCAAAAAATATCCTGAGACCAAAAATAGTCGCCTGATAGCAGTAACCTCGGGATCGCTGCAACAATGCCTCGCCAATCTATTTCACATTCCCCGCCACGAGATCGCATCCGACCACTACCGCGACCTGAGAACCGAAGCCATGCAAATGTGGAATGAGATCGAATGCCCGCAGGCCGCATAAGCGAGAGCGGAGGGCAGTACTTTCGTCCGCAGCCCGTTAATTTTACTGATTCCAACTGGGATCGTCGCAGAACTCTACATAATCAACCTCGGAGATATTTTCGTGAACGCGGAAAAGAAATTACTGGTTGTTTGGCGCATGACAATTTCCGGACGGGTGTTTCTGGCAATCGCGAGGACATCAATTGTGTTGAGAATGAAGGCCGGCTCGTTTCGTTCCTCCAGCAAGGGAACTGGAACCTGCGAAGGCGAGTCGGTCTCGACCAGGAGTTTATCGTCCGGAATGGTTGCAGCGATGTCACGTAGGGCAGCGTTATCCGCATAGGTTAAAAGTCCGGAGAACGACACATAGGCACCAAGCGAAAGTGCGGTTTCGGCCAGTGCCGGCCCGCCGGTAAAGCAATGCATGACGATTGGAAAAGGGCCTTTTTTCGTCTCGCGAATGAGCATATCGGCCATGGCCTCATCCTCGCGCACCGAGTGGATGATCAGCGGCAGTTGGGTCTGTCTGGAGGCCTCGATATGAGCCTGAAATACCTCAATCTGGGCATCCCAGGAGGCATTGCCATAAAACCTGTCGAGCCCTGCTTCCCCGATGCCGACGACCTTGGGGTGACGTGCTAGGTTGACCAATTCGGCCGCCGTGACGTCGCGCTCTTCATCGGAAAAATGGGGGAGGGTGCCGATGCTACAGTAGACATGAGGGTAGCGCTCGGCAATCGCTAGGACCCGTTCGAATTGCCGAACCCGGATGCCGATCGTCAGGAGAACGCCGATTCCGGCCTGGCTTGCGCGTGTCATGACCGCATCGCGGTCGGCATTGAAGTCATCGAAATCGAGGTGGCAGTGGCTGTCAACTATCATCGGGAGCCTTTACTCGCTTGATGCGCGGCGGAACGGAATGCCGAGTGCCGCTGGATTACGTGCCTTGCCAGCAAACATGACGAGGACAAGAATGGTCAGGATATAGGGAAGTGTCAGGAATGCTTGGTAGGGCAATGCGATGCCGAGTGTTTGGCCACGAAGTTGCAGCGCGTCCGCTGCGCCGAACAGCATGGCGGCCAGTAGGACACCGAGCGGATGCCGACGGCCGAGCACCAGAATGGCAAGCGCGATATAGCCGCGTCCCGCCGTCATGTTGTCAATAAAGATACCCGTCGCACTCAAGGACAGAAAGGCACCTCCCAGCCCCGCCAGCAGGCCTGAAATCAACAGGCAGATAAAGCGGGTTCGGGTCACCGAAATGCCAAGTGTCTCCAGCGCCTCCGGGTGTTCACCTGCGGCCGTGACCTGCCATCCAAACGCGGTCTTCGTCATTACGATCCAGACCACCGGCACAAGGATCAGCCCGACATAGACGATCGGGGCCTGATGAAACAACAGCGGCCCGACCAACGGAAGGTTTGACAGCCATGCAAGATCGACGGGTGCAAAGGATGAAACGCGCGGTGTCGCCGTGCCCACACCGAAGACGGACCGGTAAAGGAAACTCGTCACACCGACAATCAGCAGATTGATAGCAACACCGACCACGACCTGATTGCTTCCAATCAAGACCGCGTAGAGCATCAGGACCGCGCCGACGACCGTTCCTGCCAGCATTCCGGCAACGACGCCAAGCCACAGATTGCCGGTTGTGTAGGCCGCAACGAAGCCGGTGAAACTGCCGGCCAGCATCATCCCTTCAAGCGCGATGTTGAGGACGCCGGATCGCTCGGCGAAAATACCACCGAGTGCTGCCAGCATGATTGGCATGGCAAGCCGCATGCTGGCCTCGAGATAACCTTGGGTGACAGGGTCGGAGAGAAATGACATGACGGTTCCCAAGGCTTATCTCCGACGCAGAATGTGAAGAAGTTGATCAATCCCCGGCCGTCCGATGAGAAACAGAACCACCAGTGCCTGGATGATGACGGTGAGCGTTGCAGGCACGCCAGCCGCCGCTTCCATCGTCGTTGCCCCGACCTGAAGGGCGGCAAAGAGCACAGCTGCGATAACGACGCCGAGCGGGCTGGTCCGGCCGAGCAGTGCGACGATGATGCCCGTATAGCCGTATCCCGGTGACAGGGTCTCAATCATCCTGTGCTGCACGCCAACGACTTCCATGAAACCGGCAAGGCCAGCAAGCGCGCCGCTGACCAGGAAGGCAGACATGCTGAGGCCGCCGACTGCCATGCCTGCCGCCAGTGCCGCGCGCGTATTGAGACCCGTCACCCGCAGCCGGAATCCCCACACCGTTTTCCAGATCAGGAATTGCATCACCACCACGGTACCTAGCGTCACAAGGAGGCCCATATGCAGGCGGGTGCCCGCAATGAGGCTGGCAAAGCGGGCAGCAGCCGGCAGACGCTCTGTCTGCGGCAGATACCCCGCCGCTTCCTGAAGAGGACCGTGCAGCAGGTAGGACACGAGGTAGATGCCAACATAGGTGAGCATGATGGTGGTGATCAGCTCGGAGGCGGCGAAACGGAGCTTCAACACCCCGGCAAGCCCGGCCCAGGCGGCACCGGCAACCATGGAGCCAGCCATCATCAACGGCAAGATCAGGTAGCCAGGCAGGCTGGGCAGCCAGAGGGCACAGGCGGCAGCGGCTGTTGCGCCGACATAGAGCTGCCCCTCGGCACCGACATTGAAGGCCCCGCCACGAAAAGCGACGGCGACTGCAAGGCCGGTAAAGGTGAGCGGGATCGACCGTAGCAGCGTTTCGGCAAGACTGTTCCAGCTGCCGAAGGCACCAGCGGCCAGCGCGGAATAGGCGACGACCGGATTCCCGCCCCACAGAAGAATAAGACCGGCACCGGCCGCAAGGGCCAAAAGGAAGGCGGCAGCGGCTGGCAGAAAGGCTTTCAGCCACAGACGAGCGAGGGGCATTCGCTCAGGAGCCGCTGGAATGGGCATGTCAGAAATTGTCATTCCTGACCTCCAAGCATCAGAGCACCAAGGCGCTCGACCGTCACGGTTTCGCGCGACAGATTGCCGACAATACGCCCATTGAACAGTACCAGAATACGGTCGGACAGGGCAAGAATCTCATCCAGTTCCGTGGAGATCAGCATGATTGCGGCACCCCGCTCGCGCTGGGCAATGAGTTGGCGATGAACGAAAGCGGTCGCACCAACATCGAGCCCCCGGGAGGGCTGCACGGCGACGATCAGTTCGGGTTCGCGCATCAGCGCACGTCCGAGGACCACCTTTTGCTGATTGCCGCCGGACAGCGTCAGAATATTCTGGGATGGGCCAGTACAACGCACGTCGTAGTGCTCGATAAGTTGCCGCGCAAAAACTGCCGCAGCCTTGGCCTGCATCAAACCGAAGCGCGAAAACGGCCGGCGTCCCGAAACCTCAAGGATTGCATTGTCGCGAATGGGGAGGTCGACCAGTGCTGTGTGGTGCCGGTCCTCCGGAATATGGGCAAGGCCGTTGTCAATGCGCACGCCGGGGCTGGCGTCGGAGACATCGACACCGTTGATGCTGATTGCACCCTGTTGTGGCTTGATCAGCCCGACGATCGTTTCGGCAAGCTCCTGCTGGCCGTTGCCGTCGACCCCGGCAAAACCGACGATCTCGCCAGCGCGGATCGAAAAGCTGATATCGTCGAGGCGAAGACTATCCTGATCATTGCGATAGACAAGATGATCGACCCTGAGGCATTCATCGCCCGCGCGCCCTTTGCTGTCTTCGACCGTCGGCAGTTCAGTGTCACCGCCGATCATCAGGCGCGACAATTCGGCAATGGAAGTCTCCTGCTTGTCGAGACAGGCAATAGAGCGGCCGTGGCGCAGAATGGTCACGCGATCACTGATCTTCATCACCTCGTGCAGTTTGTGGCTGATGAAGACGATGGCCGTACCCGCTTGCGCAAGTTTCTGTAGGACATCGAAAAGCCCGTCCACCTCCTGTGGTGCCAACACGGCCGTCGGTTCGTCGAGCACGAGGATTCGGGCACCGCGATAGAGAGCCTTGACGATTTCGACCCGCTGACGTCCGGCGACGGAGAGGTCGCCGACCATTGCGGAAGGATTGACATCAAGCCGGTAGCTTCGTGAAATTTCAGCGAGGTCAGCGGCAACCTTGCGCAGGTTCGGAAAGATACGTCCGGCTCGTGTCAGTCCGAGGCAGACATTCTGAGCCACCGATAATGTCGGCACCAGCATGAAGTGCTGGTGGACCATGCCGATGCCTAGCGCCATGGCATCAAGCGGAGAGTGCAGGTGGACGATCTCGCCGTCCACCCTGATCTCGCCTGTCTGCGGCTGCTGGAGGCCGGCAACGACACGCATCAGAGTGCTCTTGCCAGCCCCGTTTTCACCGAGCAGCGCGTGGATCTCGCCCCGGCCCACCGAGAAGCTGATGTCGTTATTGGCGACGAATTCGCCGAAGCGCACGGTGATGCCGCGCAACTCAAGTGGCACTGGCATCAGCTCGCAAGCGGGGGAAAGAGCAGGATTGCTGGTCATACGAGCATCATTTCACCATAGAGGTGTCATGCGGCACTTCAAACGTCCCGGCCTTGATGGCGGTAAAGGTCGCATCCACCTTCGCCTGGACGTCGGCCGGTACTCGATTGCCAAGACCATGGAAATCGGCAAGCTTGATCGAGCCCTTGGCAACGCCATAGGTCCATGCTTTGCTGGTCCATGTCTTGTTCATGACCGCATTTGCGGTGTCGGTGACGAGCGGACCAAGGTCCCAAAGGACACTTGTCAGCACGGCATTCGGGCCGAGGTGATTCTGGTCCGACACGGCACCGATTGCCAGCACCTTCTTTTCTTGGGCGGCATCAATGACGCCGACGGCCTGTGCGCTTAGCACGTCAGCACCCTGCTCGACCTGGGCGATGGCGGCTTCCTTGGCCTTGGGCGGATCGAACCAGGAGCCGATGAAGGTGATGAGCACTTTCACCTTCGGATTGACAGCCTCTGCGCCGAGCTTCCAGGCATGGAAATTGGCCAGCATGTTGGGTGCCGGATTGCCACCGACCCAGCCGATGATGCCGCTCTTGCTGGCACCGGCGGAGAGCATTCCGCTCAAATAGGCACCCTGATAGTCCGGATTGTCGTAGGTTCCGACATTGGGGGCGAGGCTCTGCGCCGTGCCCGCCATGAAGGTCGTGCCGGGAAAGTCGGCAGCAACGTTGAGTACGGCATCACCATAGGAGAAGGAATGCGCGAAGATCAGCCCGTAGCCGCGCGAGGCATAGTCTCGCATGACCCGTTCGGCATCGGCATCAGTGACGTTCTCGGAATAGGCGACCTCGACGCCCAGCGCCTTGCCGGCCGCTTGCAGGCCGTTATAGCCGCCGGCATTCCAGTCATTGTCGCTGATCGGGCCGGGCAGGATCATGGCGATCTTTAGCGGTTGTTGCGCGGCGGCGGGCATCACTACTGTGACAAGCGACAGCAGCAGGGCAATCAGCGTTGCGGCCCGTCTGAACACGGATAACAAGAGTGGCGGGGCGATCATTGGCTTTTTCCTTTCAGGTTCAACGGTCTGGGTTTGCTTGCATCGGCAGGGTGCATGGCAGTGTTGGCGTCAATGTTGGTCATGGTGCAGCAGCCGAATCCGACCAGCGGAGCACACCTTCTGTCCCCAGGGTGTACGGTGGCTCCCCCTCGCCACCAAGGGCGAGAAGGCCGCCGCTCAGATTGGCCACTGGGCAGGAATGGTTCGGCAGGATCAAAACAGGTGTACCGATGGCGGGGCAATTGCCGTCATGGACGAGGAAGGCATGTTCCTCTGACAGTTTGGCCACCACGAGCGGTGCTGTGCGATCTTGCATCCAGGCTTCGCCAAAGCTGTTCGTGGCCGATGTGCCATGGGCTCCGAGATCCGATGACAGCAGCTTCGAGCCGACATTGGCGATGGCATAGCGGCTGTTGACGGAGACGATCCGCGCGGCGATCGCCAGTGCTATATCGGCGCGCCGGGCAATTCCAAGCCGCGCGGCCGTCAGGTCGTAGAAAACGTAGTTGCCGGGGCGCACCTCGTCGATATCGTCGAAGCCTGCATTGGCCAGCAGTGTTGGCGTGCTGCCCACGGATATCTTTGGAACGGTGATACCGGATATGTGCAGTTGCTGGCGCAACGCGCGCAGCAGGTCGAGTTCGTCTCCGGCAATAGCACGGATGGCCGCGGGGTCGCCCGCGCCATAGGCATGGCCAGAATGGGACAGCAACCCGGCGAAATCCAGCCGAGGATCCCGCTCGATCGCGATGGCCAGTGCCACAGCATCCGGATCATGCGGATCGACGCCGCAGCGATGCAGCCCGACATCGACCTTGAGAAAAACCGAGACGCTGGATCCGTAACACACAGCGGCGCGCGAGAGGACATCAATCGTCTCGCTGCTGTCTGCGATGAAGCGGATGTCTGATGGGGCATCAGTGGCTTCGATCAGCGTGGTGGCGGTCGCCAGCGAAACGAGCGGGTATGCAAGCGTGACCGGAGCAAAGCCGGCGCGCAGTAACATCAGGGCTTCGTGCGGTGTGGCGGCGGTAAAGCCCGCCGCACCCGCGTGTCGCTGCAAGCGGGCAATACCCAGGCTCTTATGAGTCTTGACATGCGGATGTAGGGCGGCGTTGCCGCCGACAATGGCCGCCATATGCGATATATTGTTGCGCAGAGTCGGCATATCGACCACCACCCGCGGCTGATCCAGCCGCTCGAAGCCGTGAAAGCGGCTGCGGAGCCCGGGGTCGTCAGGCTGAGTGTCGGGGACTTGCTTTGCTGTCATCACATGCTTTCGTTGTTTTTCGGCCCCCTGCTTAAGGGCACCGCATCCACGGGATACCTAGAAGACCACGGCGTGGGTCTCGCCGGTCTGCACGTTGACGAGACCCTCAGGCGCGTAGTCGCTCGGTGCCACCAGCACCCAGCGCCAAGGCGCACAGGTGAGCGTCGCGAATGCTAGCCGTTCGGGAAAGCCCGGTGACCAGCGTGGCTGGAAGGTCGGCTCGTACATCCAGTCGATCTTTTCGCCTTCGGCATAAAGCGCCTGCATCTCCTCATGCAGCGCTTCGGCGGATCGGTAGCTCATCAGTCCGGCCACCTCGTAACGCACGCGGGCGACGAGTTCGCCTTCACGCACCAGCGCCCAGCCGCCGTCATTATCCGCGACGGCATTGACCGCCTTGGCCATGGCCTCGTCGCAGGAGCCGACGCTCCAGATGTTGTGCTTGTCATGTGCCATCGAGCAGGCGAGTGCTGTCCCTGATGTTGCTGGCCCGCAACCGAGCCAGAACATTTTTGATACCCCGGCCTTGCCGGAATAGCGGTCGATGATGGAAAATTTGGTGATGTTGCGGCTTGCATCGCGCTGGACGAGCCCATCCTTTACCGGCAATTCGAAGGTGAGGAAATCGTCGGTCCAATGGAACGGGCGCAGCACAGCCGCCGTCATTGTCTCGCGTCCCGCTTCGGCCTTGATGGCAAAGTCATCGGCGGTCAACGCCCGCCCGATATTGACCGTCTTGGTGGCCCAATCTGGCCAGTCGATCCGGGGCACCTGAGGCAGATAGGTCTTGCCGTCCGAGACTTGGCGGCCGTCAGCCCAGACTTTGGCAATCTGAAATGTCTCGACATCCGATAGAAGCACGATGTCGGCATAGCGACCCGGAGCGATTGAACCGACCCAGGGCGTAAGGCGCATGTGGCGCGCCGGATTGATCGTCACGCACTGGATGGCGATTTCTGGCGCAAGCCCCGCTTCAATCGCCAGTCTGACATTGTAGTCGGTGGCTCCGAGTTTCAGCGTATCGGAAGCCGAACGGTCGTCGGTCGTCAGCGCGATCTGCGACCAGTCGGAAAGCCCGCGATCAAGCAGGCCGCGAATGACCTCCGGCAGGCTGTGCGGCCGCAACTCCATGAACAGGCCGTGGGTGAGCTTCTCCCAGAATTCCTCGACCGTCCACGCCTCATGGTCGGAGGAGAGCCCGGCGGCGGCAAAGGCGTTGATGGTCGGGAGATCACGGATGCCAGCTGCATGTCCCTCGACGACGGCGCGTTTTTCGAAAGTGGCGCGGATCATGCCCCAGAGGCGGTCGTAGGAGGGATTTTCCGGGTTCCAAACGGCCGGCCAGTCCATGACTTCATCAAGACCGGCGGTCATCAGACTGTCCTGCAAAAAGGCCTTTTGTTCATCGTAGCCAAAATAGCCGCCGCCATGCTCATAGGCAGTCGGCGGCACGGCGGAGCCGGGCAGCGGAAAGATCTTCAGCGGCGAACCAGCTTCGCGCGCCTTCAGCCAAAACTCCAGCGTCTTGGGACCGTTGACATTGGAAAATTCGTGGCTGGCCTCGCATGTCCAGGTATTGCCACGCGGCAGCACCAGAGCTGCCTCCCATTCTGGAGTCAGATGCGAGCTTTCAATATGCTTGTGGACTTCGCCTAGACCGGGCACGGCGGCAAGATCCGGTTCATGAATTCGCGTCTCGACCTCGCCCGGATAGCTGCCTGCCTTGCCGACATAGGCGATGCGACGGTCTTTGATGATGATTTCCTGGTCTTCTGCCCAGCTGCGGGTGGCAACATCGAGCAGGCGGCCGACGCGCAGGGCGACGTCGGCCTTCAGCTTGCCGAGTGCCACCAGCGTCAGGCGCTGGCGGATCAGGATCTCATTAGCGGCGTCGATGGCAATGTCTGCGAGTGGCTGGGTCACGCGATGTCCTCGATAGAATAGTTGGTTGTTCCGGGCCGCTCCAGGCAGACGGAAAGAATACGGGCCGGCTGCTCGGTGGTTGAGGAAAAGCCGTGCTCACTGGCACTGTCGAAATAGACGCTGTCGCCGACCTGCAGCACGACAGGGGCGTAGGGCTCCATGAAGAAAGTGACGGCTCCGCCAATGACATAGACGAATTCTTCCGCCTTGTGGGCGCTACGCACGGCCTTCTGGTTGGAGGTAAGGCCGGGAATGTCGATGACCATCGGCTGCATTGACTTTTCCGCAAGTCCCGCGGCAAGAGCCTCGTAGACGCCCATCTTGTTGGTGTAGGTAGTGCCTTGGCCTGCGCGGGTGATCACCCGGGCGGCGGCGGCAAAGCTCTGGGTGGAGCCGCCGAACAGTTCGGCGAAATCGATATCGAGACCTTCGGCGAGCCTTACCAGCACGCTATAGGCCGGCGTCGACTGGTTGTTCTCGATCTTTGACAAAGACGATATCGATACGCCGGTGCGGCGCGAGACCTCGGCCAGCGTCCAATTGTTGTCGCGGCGGATGCGCTGTAGGACCTGCCCGATTGGCGCACTGACCTGTCTGTCGAGCGTGCGGCCGTCTGTTGCCAATGCAGGTTCCGGGTTCTTTTGCAATGTCATCCAATCCTCCTGCGTCAAACCTCGACGACAGCGCCCTTGCGCTCGACGATCAGACCATAATGCGACGGCTCG
This sequence comes from Gillisella vitis, assembly GCF_021559775.1. Taxonomy (GTDB): domain Bacteria; phylum Pseudomonadota; class Alphaproteobacteria; order Rhizobiales; family Rhizobiaceae; genus Allorhizobium; species Allorhizobium ampelinum. The sequence continues at coordinate 121,058 of NZ_CP056049.1, forward strand.
CGGTGCCGGGCAAAATCGAAGATCGTGCGCTTGTAGAGCGTGCCCATATCGAGGTCGCATCGGGCGCTGATCAGCTCGTCGCCGGTGCTCGAGGCCATGGCGACAATCTGGCCGGACGGCGCGACGATCATTGAAAGACCGATCATGTTGGAGCCTTCCTCGCAGCCGCCCTTGGCCGCCGCGGCCACCCAGGTGGCGTTCTGGTAAGCACCGGCCTGCAATGACAGCTGGTGATGGAAGCCGGTCAGCTGGTCGAAGTCGAAGACCCCCGTATGGTCGTCGGGCGTGTTGTAGCCGACGCAGACCAGCTCAGCCCCTTGCAGTGCCATCACCCGGTAGGTTTCGGGCCAGCGACGGTCGTTGCAGATGCACATGCCAATGATGCCGTCGAGCGTTCGCCAGACTGGGAAGCCGAGATCGCCCGGCTCGAAATAACGCTTTTCCAGATGCTGCGACGCTCTACCCTCGACCGGCTCCGCATGGCCCGGAAGATGAATTTTGCGATACTTTCCGACGATTTCTCCCATGGTGTCGACGATGATCGCGGTGTTGAAACGTCGTGTCTGACCCTCTTCCTCGGCAAGCTCGGCATAGCCGATGTAAAAGCCGATGCCGAGGTCTTTCGCCGCATCGAACAGCGGCTGCGTCTCCGGTCCCGGCATGTCGCGTTCAAAAAAACTGTCGATTTCAGCTTGATCGGACAAAAGCCAGCGCGGGAAGAAGGTGGTGAACGCGAGCTCAGGAAAAACGACGAAGTCGGCTCCGCGTGACTTTGCCTCGCGCAAAAGCGCGATCTGGCGCTTGACCACTACAGCACGGCTGTCGGTGCGGGCAATCGGGCCCATCTGCGCGCAGGCAAGGTTGATAAAGCGGCTCATGGCTCAGTTATCCTTCTTCTTGGCCAGATCTTCATGCGGCAGGATGGCGCTATGGAGCGGATTGATCGACAGGTGAACCGTCGCGCCTGCCGCGTAGGGCGACTCGATGTCGCCGAGCGCCACCAGCTTTCCGGCCGCACTTTCGCAATGATACTGATAGCTGCGGCCGAGAAATGTGCGAAGCCCGATGGTGGTCTCGATCCCTTTGCCAGACGCATCTGGGCTCAGGCCTTCCGGGCGTGCCGCGATCAGCCCTCGGTCGGGGATCTCGCCATAGTCGGCGGCCGAAATGACGATTTGGTTGCCGCCATCGAACATCACTTCAACATTTCCATCGCTCCGGCGATTGATGACATGGAAGGGCAGGATATTGTCAAAGCCGACGAAACGGGCGACGAAAGCGTTGGCCGGGCGGCGGTAGAGCACCTCCGGCGTATCCATCTGGACGATGCGGCCCGCATCCATGATCGCCACCTTGTCGGAAATCGAGAATGCCTCTTCCTGATCGTGGGTTACATAGACTGCGGTGCGCGCGCCTTCCATCTGCAGACGGCGAATCTGCACACGCATGTCGACCCGCAGCTTGGCATCGAGATTGGAGAGCGGTTCATCGAACATCATCAGGGGCGGATCAATGACCAGCGCGCGCGCCAGTGCCACGCGCTGCTTCTGGCCACCGGACAGGGCTGCCGGGAGCCGGTCGGCAAGATGGCTCATGCCGACAATATCCAGCATGTCCATGGCACGCCGGTGCCGCTCGGCTGTGGCGATACCGCGCTGCTTGAGGCCAAAACCGACATTGTCGATGACGGAGAGATGCGGCAGCAGCGCATAGTTCTGGAAGACGAGGCCGATGTCGCGCTTGTAAGCCGGCAGGCTGGTCAGCTCCCGTTCGCCTAGCCGGATCGAACCGGCAGAGGGTTGAAGAAAGCCGGCGATGAGACGAAGCGTTGTCGTCTTGCCGCAACCGGATGCGCCGAGCAGCGAGATCAGCTCGCCGCTTTTTACCGTCAGGTTCAGATCGTTGAGGATCCGGGTCGCGCCATAATGGGCGGAGATGCCGGTCAAAGAAAGGGTGGGGCTGGTCATAGGTCTATCTCATGACTTTCGACAGGCCGAGCGTCCGCTCGACGAGCACGATGACGATCGCCGTTAGCAACATCAGCAGCACGGAGACTGCCGCAACGGATGGATCGAAATGTTGCTCGACATAGGTGAACAGGTTGATCGGCAGGGTGCTGATGCCGGGGCCGGTGAGGAACAGCGAGACCGACACGTCGTTCATCGAGGAAATGAAAGCCAGAATGAAGGCGGCGACGATGCCGGAACGAATATTGGGCAGCACCACGACGAAGAAGGTTTTGAGCGGCGAACAACCGAGTGATATCGCGGCTTCCTCGACACTGAAATCGAAGCCCGCAAGACTGGCCCCGACCACCCGGACTGCATAGGGAATGGCGATGATGGTGTGGCCGATTAGAAGCGCCGTCATGACCGACAGCTCCAATGTGACGATGACCGATTTCAGCAGCGAAAAGCCGAAGACGATTTCCGGCACCAGAATCGGTAGGAAGAAGATCGATCCGAACCAGCCGGGAATGGCCGAGCGGTAGCGCGCCAGCGCATAGGCGACAGGAATGCCAACCAGCATGGCAAAGCCTGTGCCGATCGTTGCGACCACAAAGCTTGTCTTGAAACTATCGATAAAGCTCTGGTTTTCCAGAACGAAAGAGAACCAGCGGAATGAAAGGCCCTGCGGCGGGAAGGCGAGGAAGCTGCCATTGGTCAGCGACGCACCGAAGATGACGACGAGTGGTGCCAGAAGAAAGAAGAAGACGAAACCCGTCATGATCCGGCTGAAAAGAGAGGTCGTTGGCATGATCGTGCTCCTCATCCGACCGAAGGGTTGAGGCGGCGGGCCGCATATTGACCGACGAGCACGACGCTAAAGGTGATGGCCACCATGACGACGGCGATGACGCCTGCCGAATCCCAGTCGAAACTGACCATGGCCTTTTCGTTGAGCAGGGTCGGCAGGATGGTTTCAGCTTCGCCGCCGAGCAGCCGACCGGTGGCGAAGGCGGCAAGCGAACCGGTGAAGACCAGCACGCCGCCGACAAGCAGCCCCGGCGCGATCAACGGCAGGGTGACTTGCCGGAACAGGCGGGCAGGCGTCGCGCCAAGCGAGGTCGCGGCATCGATGATGCTCTGATCGATTGCCTCAATCACACCGATCAACGCCAGGATGGTCAGCGGCGTGAACAGATAGACCAGGCCGACAATCAGTGATCCCTCTGTAAACAGCAGCGGCACGGGCTGGTCGACGAGTCCAAGCGAGAGCAGGAAAGAATTGACCATGCCGTTGCGGCCGAGAATGACCATCCAGGCAAAGCTTCTGACGAGAGCACTGGTTAAAAGCGGGAACACCGCGCAGATCAGCAGAATCTGCCTCCGCACGCCTGTCGTCCGCGCGATGACGCTCGCGGCAACATAGCCGAGCACGAGTGAGAGGACCGTGGTGATCAGGGCGATGCGGATGGACCGCACGATGACGGTGATATTGTAGTCGTAACTGAAGAACTGCCGGAAAAGCACAAGCCGATCGCCGACCGGTCCGATCGTGCCGGTGAAGGTCTGGATCACCGGCAGGACGAGCAGGGCGAGGATGATCAACGTTCCCGGTAGGACAAGGAGGGCAGGCAGACCGCGGCCGATCTTCGGTTTCATTGGATAGGGTTCTCCAAACGCTGTTGGTCAGCGGATCACTGGCCGAAAATGTCGTTCCAGCGGTGTTCCCAATCGCTCTTCTGTGCCTGAATTGCCTTGAAATCGGGCTTTTGCAGCTTTGAGACGGCATCGGGGCCATAGGCCATGTCGCCGATCTGCTCAGGCTGCAGCTTGACGTTTTTGTTGACCGGGCTGTCGCCGACGGCCACAAATTTTTCCTGAACCGCCTGGCTCAGCTTGTAATTGATGAATTGGTAGGCGAGTTCTGGATTAGCCCCGCGCTTGCCAATGTTGAGCGTATTGAAGATCGCGTAATCACCTTCAGACAGGGGAGCCCATTTGGCATTCGGCACGGCTTTGTGAATGGCGGGTGCGGCAAAATCCTGAACGGCTGCCACAACCACTTCGCCGGTCGAGAACAGGTTTACCAGTTCCGAGCCTGTATTGTAGGTCTTGCGTATATTGAGCTTCAGTTCTGCCAGACTTTTGAAAGCGCGGTCCGGATCGGTGAGTGCATCGACGCCCGCGCGCTTACCGGCAATCACGGCAGTTAGCGGGCCGGTGGTCGTGTTGAAGCCGGGGATGGCGACCATGCCTTTCAGCTCGGGGCGCCAAAGATCCTTCCACGAGGTGATGGGCGCCTTTACCTTGGAGGCATCATACATAATGCCGTAATGACCAGCGACATAGGCCGGACCGTAGTCTTCTCCCTGGGGAGCCTTGGCGATGTCGTAGATCTCGGAAAGGTTTGGCAACTTCGCGCGGTCGATCTTGGCAAACACTCCGGCATCAATGCCCTGCTGGGTGAAGGCGTCGGTGATGAACATCACGTCGATGCCGCCGCGAATGCGCATCTTGTTGAGCCTGTCGGCATTGTTGCCGGTGTCGATTACCACCTTGCAGCCGCAAATCTTCTCGAATGGTTTGTAGAGAAATTCGTCGGATTGTTGCGGTGTATAGCCCCATTCAGAGACCACGAGTGTCTTCTCCTCAGCAGACGCCGAGGTCACGATTCCCGCCAAAACGGAAGCCACGAAGATGGACGATAGTATGCGTGTCATGCGGGGCTCCGTAAGTGTCATGACGTAATTTGCACATTAAGTGTGCGAAATCTCGATAAGCGCAGGATATGTGCAATAACTGCTCCGGAGCAAGAAATATTTTCTAGTTAGAAAATATTCACCCACGAATCATAGGGTGCGCTGATGCGAAATACGGTTTCTGTGAACACCGTGTGCTTGTATCTCAATTGACCTTGCCCCACTGAACTAATCCATTTTGAAGTAAGCTCTGTCCCATTGAGAGGACCAGAGAATGAAGCGCAACCGTTTCACAGACGAGCAGATTATCGGGATATTGAAGGAGCATGAGGCAGGCACGCCGGTCTCGGAGCTTTGCCGCAAGCACGGCGTCAGCGATGCCAGCATCTATAAATGGAAGGCCAAATTCGGCGGAATGGAAGTTTCCGAAGCCAAGCGGCTGAAGACGCTGGAGGACGAAAACACGAAGCTGAAAAGGCTCCTGGCAGATGCGATGCTCGACAATTCGGCTTTGAAAGACCTTTTGGGAAAGAAGTGGTGACGCCCGCAGCAAAGCGGAAAGCTGTCGCTCATCTGATGGATCACCACCAGATGAGCGAACGGCGGGCGTGTAAAGCCATCGGCTTTTGCCGGATGACGATCCGTTACGAGACCAGGCGCTGCGATGACTATGACCTTCGCGAGCGGATGAAGGCGCTGGCGCATGAACGCCGCCGCTTTGGATATCGACGACTTCATGTGCTGCTCAGGCGTGAGGGTCACCTTGTGAACCATAAGCGGCTCTTCCGGCTCTATCGGGAAGAGAAGCTGACGGTGCGCAAGCGCGGCGGTCGGAAACGGGCGATAGGCACACGAGCACCGATGCTGATCCCGCTTGCCGCCAATGACCGCTGGTCCCTCGACTTCGTGTCGGATCAGTTCACCGATGGGCGCAGGTTCCGGGTGCTGACCGTCGTCGATGATTGCACCAGAGAATGCCTTGGCCTCGTCGCCGATACGTCTCTTTCTGGCCTGCGGGTTGCCCGTGAACTGGAGCGGATCATCGAGGGACGAGGCAAGCCGAAGATGATCGTCAGTGACAATGGCAGCGAATTCACCAGCAACGCGATCCTGCAATGGACGGATCGGACGAAGGTCGATTGGCATTACATCGCACCCGGCAAACCGATCCAGAACGCCTTCATCGAAAGCTTCAATGGGCGGCTGCGCGACGAGTTCTTGAATGAAACGCTCTTCTCGTCACTGAACCATGCTCGAGCAGGGCTTTCAAACTGGCGAGGCGACTACAACGATCATCGACCACACTCTGGTCTAGGCTGGCTGACACCGGCCGAGTTCGCTCAGACCATCAACCCGCGACGTGATGCGGTGCTGCGCAGCCGAAATGGCTCCGCACCGCAACCCGCCGCTACCGCCCCGAATACAGCAACCCAAAACCACTGGAGCGAACTCAAAACTGGATAAAACTTGGGGGCAAGGTCACAAGGTCCCGCAAGGCGGATCGGTTGAAGCTGATCTACTGGGATGGCTCCGGGATCGTCATGGCCTACAAACGGCTGGAAGAGCACATGTTCATTTGGCCAGGTATCAAGGATGGTCTGATGACGCTGACCCACGCCCAGTTTGAAGCCCTCTTTGCAGGCCTCGATTGGCGGCGGGTTCATGCCATCCAGACGAGAACCCCGGAGACCATCGAATAGCTGCGGCACGATGACTCAGCACGGCAAATTTCGGAGGCAAATCGGCTCCGGATTTGGTAGCTTCCTGCCATGTTTGATGCCGCCGACCTTCCCGATGATGTTGCCGCCCTAAAGGCGATGCTGATCGCGGCGCAGGCACGCGAGGCGGCCAAGGATGTCGCGATAGCCAGCAAGGACGAGCATATCGCCCGCAAGGATGAGCGGATCGAACGGCTTGAGAAGCTGGTTGCAGCGTTCAAGCAGGCCGCCTTCGGACGCAAATCCGAGAAGACCGATCCTAACCAATTCGACCTGGCGCTGGAAGACCTGGAAACGGCCATGGCTGCCATCCATGCCGAGGATGAGGCGGACGTTCCTGCTGGAAACCGGATTGCCAAGCCCCGCGCGATCAATCGCGGCTCCCTTCCAAAGCATCTTCCGCGTGTCGAAGAGGTGATCGAGCCGGAAAGCCTGATCTGCGCCTGCGGCGGTTGCCTGCATTGCATTGGCGAGGATGTCTCCGAGCGGCTGGACGTGATCCCGGCACAGTTCCGCGTAATCGTCACCCGTCGCCCCAAATATGCGTGCCGTGCCTGCACAGATAGAGTCGTTCAAGCTCCGGCACCGGTACGGTTGATCCAGGCAGGACTGCCGACGGAAGCCACCATCGCCCATGTGCTGGTCTCCAAATATGCAGACCACCTTCCGCTTTACCGTCAGGCCCAGATCATGAGCCGCCAGGGCATCGATCTCGACCGATCAACGCTGGCCGATTGGGTCGGTCGGGCAGCCTATGAACTGCGGCCCGTCTTCGATGCGTTGATCGCCAACCTGAAGCGCTCGACCAAGCTGTTCATGGACGAGACTCGTGCCCCGGTTCTCGATCCCGGCTCGCGTAAGACCAAGACCGGGTACTTCTGGGCGCTGGCGCGGGATGATCGACCATGGAGCGGCGGCGCTCCGCCAGGTGTCGCTTTCACCTATGCGCCTGGTCGCGGTGGCGTTCATGCCGAACGGATACTGCAGGGTTTCTCAGGCATCCTGCAGGTGGATGGATATGCCGGATACAACAGGTTGATCGCGCCAGACCGCGTTGGCCCGGACATTCGGCTCGCCTATTGCTGGGCGCATGCCCGCCGCAAGCTGGTGGAGATCACCCGCAACGGCTCAGCACCAATTGCTGAGGACGGTGTCAAGCGGATCGGCGAACTGTATCGGATCGAGGCTGAACTGCGCGGCCTTGATCCGCAGGCTCGCCTTGCAGGTCGGTTAGAACGGTCAGCGCCGCTCCTCGCCGACTTGGATACCTGGCTTGTCCATCACCGCGCCCGCGTCGCAACGAAGTCCCAACTCGGCGAGGCAATGGCCTACATCGCCAAATACTGGGATGGGTTGAAGCTCTTCCTGACCGATGGCCGCATCGAGATCGACAATAACAGTGTCGAGCGGACCATCCGGCCAATCGCCTTGAACAGGAAGAATGCTCTCTTCGCCGGGCACGACGCCGGAGCCGAGAATTGGGCAACCATCGCCTCGCTCATCGAGACCTGCAAGCTCAATACCGTCGAGCCGTTTGCGTATTTGACGAGTATCCTCACCGCCATCGTGAACGGCCACAAGCAAAGCCAGATCGACGACCTATTGCCGTGGAATTGGATGAACAAAGCAGCCCAAATTTAGCGGCCTTTTTGGTTTGAAGGGCCGAATCTATCTGTTCTCCGCAGTTCAATGACGGGGTCATGAGGCCGAACAGTTATGATGCGTTGGCTCCGGTAAGTCCTGCCGAGCTCGGAAACAATTTCAATTTCGCAAGCGACCTTGGCTGGGGCAACGATGGAAACCTTGATGGTTGCATTCGCAAGCCACACTTGCGGCATAGAATTTGCCTCCATCATTCGCAGAACCGCGCCCCGATAATACTTCTCTGACGCAGCGATGACGCGACTGTCAGGAATCTCAGTCGCGTCCCTCAGCTTGAGCTGAACTTGGCTTTCGCCGAGACGTTCGAGGAGCGCAACGTACTGGCCCAAAGACCAATAGCCATCATGATCATTGTAACGGCTAACAAACGTTCCGAGGATGTCGTGGCAAATCCCTTTGAACTGGTTTCTTCTGGACATCTGCAATCTAACTCTCTGGCCGCCGACCAGAGGATATAGGAGCACTTCGCGATAGCAACGGCTCTGGCTTTGTTACCCCTCTAAAAGATTACCTAATATGAGTGGCAAGCCGTTCAATTCATTCGCTCGCCCATGGAGAAGCTCGATCAGAGACCTGTAGGCAAGACAATGTGGGTCCGGAACAGCGGTTACGGACAAATGGCATCTTAATGAGGTTGTCATCACCATCGTTGGAAAGAAACGCTGGCTTTGGCGCGCCGTTGATCAGGACGGCTTTGTTCTCGACGTGCTGGTGCAAAGCCGCCGCAATGCCAAGGCGGCAAAACGTTTGATGCGCAAACTCCTCAAAACCCAAGGCCGTGCGCCACGTGCGATGATCACCCACAAGCTACGATCCTATAGTGCGGGCAAGCGGGAGATCATGCCCGGCGTTGAACATCGTTCTCATAAGGGACTGAACAATCGGCCGGAAAACTCCCATCAGCCCGTCCGACGAAGGGAGAGGATCATGAAGCGCTTCACGTCAGAGCGACAGCTTCAGCGTTTCGTTTCCCTCCATGACCCGATCGCAAACCTCTTTCGCATTCCCCGCCACGATATTCCATCCAACCATCGTCGCGAACTGCAAACCGAAGCCATGCAAGCATGGCACCAAATTGCGCGCCTTCAAGCTGCCTGAACTAATTCCTCACGCCAAGATGGTGCGTTCAAGACGATAAGTTTACAGTGCCCTTTGAAATCATCTTTCGATTGGCGCTTCAGCTTTTCGGCAATGGCATTCAGAACCATCTCATCACTCCACAACATCGGGAGCGCAAATCATCTCTGATGATGGTCAACACCGCGTTAAGCCGAAAAATTTGCGAAAAGCCCATTCCCAGCGGCCCATTCAAAGGATAGTTGGAAATGGAATTTCAATTATTTATTATTATTTAAATTATAGTTAGCTTAAATAAAATTGCAAAATATCAAGTTGTGAAGCGCATAAATGCAATTAAATTGACTTCTCCTATAATATAATATATTGCTATTTACCGGCGCTGCATTAGCGTCGACAAATAATAAAGGAGTAAGATATGAAGAAATTTCTTGCCGTCTTTATTGGCGCATCTAAGCTTAATCGTCGTAAGCCCCGTTATATCTATACATACTGATTACCTATTCGTCCTCGGGGGTTTAATTTTAAATTCCCGAGGACACCGATTCTTTGTTTAAATTGATGTTAGTGAAATAGGCTTTCCAGTTTTGGCGGTTGCTATTTTAGATGATCTCAGTTGAGAATTATCAACAAAAAATTCCAAATATTCGGCAGCGATGCCTTTTCAATAACAGCTTCAGGTTCCGCAAAGATCCTCTGTCACTGCTGTCCTCTTGCTGTGAAATTGATAGCCCTTTGATCGGCATCGATGACGGCTTCTATGTTGTAGTTGCCCCTGAGCTGATTGAATTGGTTCTTCATGACAAGCATCAAGTCTTTCGAAAGTCCCTTCCTGATGACGATAGGGGCATGGTCAATTTTGCTTCTTCGATCATGAATAGCTCGGGTGAAGACTGGCGCCGCAAGCGAAAGGTGTTGCAACCCGGCTTTAATCCCGACGCCGTTGCTAAGGGCGTGGATGCAACAATCGAAATTACCCAGGGCCATCTCGATCAGTGGCAGGTCGAGCCTCCATCTTCCGACATTAGAAAATCCCTGCAACGGCTGTGTTTTGACATCGGCTGTCAATTTTTTCTCAAGACCACGCTTGGCGAGAAGGAGCAGTCCGCGTTCGTGATCCTATCAGATTTGATCATAGCGAAGACGCGCGACGGCATACGCTTTCCACTCGGTCCATTCGACAGGACGGAGGCGCGACTTGCCAGTGCCCGCGATGCCGCGAAGGAACTGGCTGGCGCTGCCCTTGCTCGTGCGCGACAGCAGCGCGAGGGCAGAGACAAGAGCGTTGCATCGCACGATGGGTTCGAACAATCCTTCGATGAGGGGTCTGATGAGGATGACACCTGGCTGCGCGACGAGTTTTGCACCATGATCCTCTCGGGGCTGGAGCCGATGTCTGCCGGACTTGCTTGGACCTTGCACTTGTTGACAGCGCACCCGGACGTTCTGCATCGTGTGACCGCAGAAATAGATGCGTTAGCTACGAACGGCGACGGCCCGATCAGTCTTGACGGATTGCCCGAAACAAGGGCTGCGCTCAAGGAGGCCCTGCGACTGTTCCCACCGGCCTGGCTGACCGGACGGACTGTCTTTGAGGATACGGTGCTCGGCGACTTCCTTCTCCCAAAGGGGAGCGCCCTGATGATCAGTCCTTGGGTCAATCACCGCAGTGGCCGCTATTTCGACTTACCCGAGCACTATCGGCCCGACCGTTGGCTGGACGGCACGCTGGAAAAGCGCTTACCGCGCTGCGCCTTTTTCCCCTTTGGCGGGGGCAGCCGACGCTGCATTGGCGAGCATTTCAGCATGATCCACATGACAGCCATATTGGTCTGTATTTTGAGGCGCTTCACCTTGAAACGGATGCCACATACCAAAGTGCGACCCTATCCAGCACTCGTCTTACGCCCTTTGGGGGTCACTCTGACTTTAACACCCCGCGCTCCGGAAGCCGGACTAGATAGGAACTTCATATGACGGCAAGCTCGGTTAACAACTATGACAGCTATGCAGAATTTTACGATAGCTGGCAGGAATCCTGGCCCGAAAGCGTCATGGCTCCCTGCGTGAATGTTCTGGCGGACATCGCCGATGGCCGCCCTGCGCTTGAACTTGGCGTTGGGACAGGACGCATAGCCTTGCCACTGTCTCAACGCGGCCTTGATGTCTCCGGCGTTGACCTTTCCGAAGCGATGCTCGAACGGCTAAAGCGAAAGCCGGGAGCGGAAAAACTTTCCCTGGTTCTCGGCGACATGGCGGATGTGCCCATCGAGGGAGAATTCGGTCTCATTTATTGTGTGGCGTCGTTCGACTATCTCCTCACCCAAGAGGAACAGCTGCGCTTCTTCGCCAATGCAGAAAAGCATCTTGCAGAGGGCGGTTCGCTGGTTGTCCAAACGATCATTCCAAACGAGGCGATTTTCAGCAGCGACTTCCGGCTCAACCGCATGGGGGACCTGCCATCGGACGAGGACGGGATGGCATCCGTCATGCTCATGGGGGTGAAGGGCGATCCGATCTCTCAAGTGCTTGAGCAGCGCATCATGGTCATCGGTCAACATCCCAAGGTCTTCCGACACAAGATCCGGTGCGTCTGGCCGAATGAACTGGATTTGCTCGCGCGGTCTGCTGGCCTCTTTCTTCATGCTCGCTGGAGCAATTGGCAGCGTGAATCGTTCGGTTCCGCCAGCCGAACAGCGATTTCAGAATACCGCAGATCCTGACTGGCAAAGATGGCACCATTGATAGAATGAGGGAAATGTTATGAGCCTTTGTGTTATTGGTGCCGGATTAGGTCGCACAGGGACTTTATCCCTTAAGCTCGCTCTCGAGCATTTGGGGATAGCGCCCTGCTATCACGCCATGGAAATCGCCGCGACGGTTCGGACCTCGCTGCCACTTTGGAACGACGCTATTGGTGGAACGGCCGATTGGGACCGTATCTTCGAAGGATATCGCGCCACTGTCGATTACCCAAGTTGTCTGTTCTGGCGCGAATTGATGGAGCATTACCCGCAAGCGAAAGTCATTCTGACCAGGCGAGACCCGGATGGCTGGTTCGAATCCGTCAGTGAAACAATCTTTCCAGCCAAACGAAAAGGGATGTTGTTGGGCGATGATGGCCTTGCCCTCAGCGACTTTTTGCGCAGGGATTTCGGCGACAATATCAGCGACCGGACGTTCATGACCAACTATTTCCGTCGGTGGAATCAGTCCGTTATCGATGACGTTCCCGCTGATCGCTTGCTTGTGTTGGAGGCAGGTGACGGATGGGAGCCGCTTTGCGCGTTTCTGGGCGTTGCATGCCCCGATGTGGCTTATCCCTGGCTCCATGCGCGGCCTAAGAAATCCCGTTGGAACCCGTTCAGGAGGCGGTCGATGCCTGAACAAAAGCCAGAAGAGCTTGAAGACAATACGCGCGATTACCTGGACGGCTTACATCAAACGACATTTCGTTAAGACGTGGTTTCGGAGGACGGCATGGATGCGAACGATCACCTTTTGAAGAAGCGGGAGTTTGCCAACCGCTATTTTGATGCCAGCATCTGGAACGACATAAAATACCGTGATGGAGATATCGTTGTCGCAAGCTATGCCAAAGCAGGAACGACGCTGGTTCAACAGATTATTGCGCAACTCATTTTTGATCAGGATGACGAGGTGGACGTGGCGACTATTTCGCCTTGGATCGATTCAGTCTATCCCGACAAAAAGGTTAAACTGGACCTGATCGAGGCGCAAAGCCATCGCCGGTTTCTCAAAACACATTTGCCCATGGATGCGCTGATCTTTTCGGAGAAGGCGAAATATATTTACGTCGGGCGGGACGGCCGAGATATCGTCTGGAGCCTTTTCGATCACCAAAATGCGGCCCGCCAAGATGCGCAACTGCTGCTAGACAAGGAAGCGGGGCCTTCTGGACGGCTGCGCGTGGCGACACCGCCGCAGTCATCCATCACGGAGTTTTTCGATGCCTGGCTTGATAAAGATGGTTTTCCGTTCTGGCCGTTCTGGGAAAATCTACGATCATGGTGGTTGGCGCGGATTCTTCCGAATGTCCTGTTTGTCCATTATGCCGACCTGATCACGGATATGGCCGAACAAATCCTTCGGATCGCTGCCTTTTTAGAGGTCCCATTGTCGCTTGATCGGCTACCGCGCATTTTGCACAACTGTAGCCTCGGACATATGAGGGACCATGCCCGTCGCTATGTTCCGCATGGAGCAGGCCTGTGGAAAGACGATGGCAAGTTGTTTTTTAACAAGGGGCAAAACGGGCGATGGATCGATACACTGACGCCGGAGGCTAATGCAAAGTTCGAACAGCATGCCATGGCAGAACTTGGCGTCGATTGCGCCAAATGGATGATGTCTGGATATGCGGGTCTAGGAAAAGCGAGCTAAGATCTTGTTTTTTCAAATTACGCATTCAAAACCACCAGAAGCGTTTGGTGGACGCGCTTTAGCCTGCTGGTGTGCTCTCACCGATCCGGGAAGCCTTTGGCTCGACATAGCCCAGCGATCCCTTGTATCCCGCATACCCTAGCAGATGTCGCTCATCGCTGGACAAGGCCTCGAATATTTCGGGCAGGATATTCGCCGGAAAATTCTCGTATTGCCTGATAAAGGGCAGTACATAGGACGACGCCACAGCATATCGGGTAACCCCGGGTGCGGCATGGGCTCCCGCGCCGTGCCATACGCGACCGTCGAGAATAAGGGCGCTGCCTGCCGGACCTTCTACCGCAATTGTAGTCATCGGCGGGGCTGGAATGCCCATGGTGCGGAAGGGGTAATCCGGGGCGGTATTGGGGCTGCGCGACCAGGGCGGGCGCGGCCAAAGGTGCGAGCCCGGAATCACCCGCGTGGCACCGTTTGCTTCTGTAAAATCGCTGACCATCACCAAGATGTTGGCGACGTAAGCCTTCGACGGATCGAGCGGCAACTGGTCCTGATCGGTGTGCAATTTCTGTGCGGGTCTGCCATGGTTGGTAATCTGCGCCGCAAGCCCGGACAGGTTGAATTCCCGCCCCCCAAACATGTGCCGCACGCAAGTGAGAAGGCTGGGGTTATGAGCGATTTCGCGAAACACCTTCCCCTTGTTGTACAGCATCATCAGGATCTGTCTGGGCACCAGATGTTGATCGATTGTTCGTGCCACTTCCTGCGATAATGGCTTGTCATCCACATCATGCAAAAGTGCTACTCCGGCGGCGCATTCCGCATCCGCCTGTTCGACCAGTCGCTGGCGAAGAGCTTCCAGCCCAGAACCCGTCACCAAATCGGCCAGGATCGCATAGCCGAACTGATCAAGGTCTGCTTTCGCTTGAGAAACGTCGCGCGTTGCGACGGGCAGACTGCCAGATGTGAAATTCATTGCACTTCTCCCGGGAATGCAGGACACGGCTTCAGCCTGACTGAGCAAGCTTAATATGAAACAGAATGGATTTACGACTAAACGACCGAGGAAAATCGGCGGGTAAGATGACTAATTGATGCCAACCATTGTGATTGATATGGTTGCATAAAATTCAATATTGTATTTCATTGTGAGCAATCATGATTTTCGACGAAACCCAAATAGCTTAGTCGCCTGGTCAGCGATGTTCAAGTGATTTGCGCGCCGTGGAAAACCGCCGAATTGAGATTCAATTTCCAAATTTGTGAAATAATACATCCCAGACATGAGGTTGCTGCTCCCCTTGGCGGATGCCACCATTCGCGCTGCTTGTCGAAACGAGCGCATCAAGGTTCGGCGGCCTTTTCCCCCATACGCAACGCCTTCCAATCTGGCATGTTTTAGGTTGTCTAATCTTCGACCGCCTCGGGTACAGCTTCTGCCAAAGCAAGACGCGCCAAATTTAATCTCCGGGCCAGATCGACATCCGCCAACGCCAAGGTTTTAGCCGCGAAAATTCCGGCATTCGTGGCTCCTGCTTCACCAATTGCGCAAGTCCCGACCGGTATTCCCTTGGGCATCTGAACAATGGATAGCAATGAGTCCAACCCTTTCAGCGATCGGGATTCTATCGGTACCCCAATTACAGGAAGATCGGTTAGGGAAGCTTTCATTCCGGGCAAATGCGCCGCATAGGCTGTGCCCGCGATGATGACTTTTATCCCTCGTTCTTGTGCATCAGCGGCAAATGAAAACAGCCGCTGCGGTGTGCGATGGGCAGATACAATTCTTGTCTCATAGGGAATGCTGAAACTGTCAAGAACGTCGGTAGCATGGTTCATTGTGGGTCAATCCGAGCGGCTGCCGATAATAACGGATACGATCGGTTTAGGCACGTCTGTCATATAAATCGGCTCCTATTCCACCTGCCTTCACTACGAGTCGGATTTCCCTCTATCAAGCCCCACCACAAGTCGCCCTTTTATTGCTTTAGAAAAATAAAATCTTGACACAAGATAGAAGAATCTACTTCAGGTAGTGAGCGAGCGGCAAACTCTTTGGAGATATTTCCTTCTATTCGGATATCGCAAAAAATAAAAATGTAGGATAAATTTCGATATTTGAAGGTGATTTTGACAAAATATAATCTTCAGCTGGCCTCAGATAGTTTTCTGCTCAAGCAGCGACACCATCAACAGCGGCGGTATCCGTGGCAACTCTCCGTCAGCATCCTTGATGAAGACTATGCGCCAGCTCAAAATCTGAAAATACCATTCAGCGAATTGCAATTTCGCGGCAGGCTGATCGTGTTTGAAGGGATTGATGGCAGTGGCAAGTCAACGAGCTTGCAGTCTGCGCACGACTATCTCGAAAACAACGGTATCGCGGTCGAAAAGCTCGACCTGCTTTCCCCATTTTGCCGGCAGTTGCCTTATTTCAGATCATATGCGGACGATACCTCAACCGCTTTTGATGGAACCCTTGATCAGCCTGCCTTAGGACTGGTGTGCCTTGCCGATCGGCTGCAGAGATTTCGGTCGCATTATTTCCGACTGCTTCAGGACGGTGTTTGGTTGATCTGCGACCGCTACGCTATAACGCCTATCGCCGAGGCCGCAGCACTCGGCGCAAATGCTGAAGATTTGGCCACGATGGTCAATGTCGCCTCGCGTTTGCCGAAACCTGCTATCGGTTTTCATACCACAGCGCCAGAGAATGTCGTTCTCGATAGGATACGAGCTCGTCCAAAAGACGAAGGGAAAATCCTTGATCCCCGTTTCTATCGTCGCGCGATTCAATCGGTTGCGAGCACGAGTGCGGATAACGAATTCATAACAATCGATTCCACGTTGGGGCAAGACACGGCAAATGTGCAAATATTCTCAGCGATCAATGCTGTGATCATGAAATACAAAAGTGAAATATTGTCCATATAAAAAGATTAGATGTCTAAATATATGGCAAATCCCTCTAGGGACGCCGAGGGAAAATTGAAGAAAAGAAGCAGATAGCAGCAGATTATGCTCGATAAGCACAAGTTTATATTCGATGACTTCCCGCATCAAGGCATCAGATACCTCGATTTTTATCGAATTTTTGACAAAAATCCAAACGTGAGGAACGCGGTGATCGAATGCCTTCACAAACGATATGAAGCAAGCAAGATCGATGCCGTCGCAGGGATCGGTGGGGGTGGTTTCGGTCTTGGCGCAACGCTTGCCTACGTATTGAACGTTCCGTTTCATCCAATCCGCAAGGCCAGCGATACAGTCTATGATGCGTCGGAGGCCTCCGTCGGAATGGTTTACGCCGAGCGCAAGCTTACATTGGAAAATGATGTCGTTGAGCCAGGCTCCAGGGTTGTTCATCATTGATGACACGGTCGCAGGCGGTACGTCTCTGGGTGCGCTGAGCCTTCTCAAAAACGCAGGAGCGACAGTTGTGGAAGTCGCGACCCTTTTTGAAACGATCTCCAAAAATGGTCGCAAAGCCCTGTCTCCCACACCCCTCTTTGCGATTCTCAGCTGAGACGTATTTTAATGGTGGATGTTTCAAACGCTCGGCATTTTGTCGGAGACCACTTTGAAGCAGAGTTTGCTCCAGGATCTGTCTTCGTGGGGCTAGACAGTTATCGCCTAGAGAACGTTCTAGGACACTCGCTTAGTTGGGTGAGCTATACGCTTACCTCAAATAGCTCACCGCCCAATAACCGATGGTGGCTGGTATATTTCCCGGATGGAAATCGCTATGCGTTCACTCACTCGAAATCCAACCCGCTAGAACTCTCTTCCTATTTTCCCCTGACCGGATTGGTGCAACTGGCCAGCGAGGGAGATGCAACGCTCTCTGGTAGCATCGGATCGCTCCATAATGTTCCGCGATGAGAACGACCACTTTCATTGCGTCGAACTATTCAACGACGGGACCCTCCCACTGACAATGTACGGGAAACCGTTGTAGATTTCATGGGATTACGCAAATGGGCAGCCTTAGTAGACCTTTAGACTATCCCAGTTTACGGAAACTTTTCGTCAGCATTGGTGTCTTCCATCAAGATTCATATTCAATTGCTCCGCTATATTATAAACTTACCGGACGAAGCTGCCCCGCAAGCGGGTGGACACGCCAAAATCTCTACGATTAAAGGGCCTATTAGTGGTCGGCTTCAAATCGTTTCGGTGTTACTCAAAAATTCGGTCATTCGAGGCATCCACTCTTCTAAAAAACCTATGCCCCATTTATGATTTTTCCGACTATACAATATCAGTCTCCACAATCATCCTGCCGAATGAATGATGAATTTTACCCCACCGTCGAGCATTACATGCGGGTAAAATCTTACCGGGAGATTGTCCATGTCCTCCAAAAAATTGTCAGAATATTTGTCTGATGAAAATTTGTACTATGTCCCTGAAATATTTGACTGCATGTCAACCAAAGCCGCCGAAATAAACGGCTTTAAAATGGTGATGATATCCAGCAGTGACTTCTCCTGTGCTTACACCGGCATTCCCGACCTCAAGCTTCTGACGGTTGACGAATATGCTGGCATGGCGGAACGCATTACCAATATGACGGACATGCCCCTGTTCATTGATGCTGACGAGGGGTTTGGGCGTCCGTTGCAGACATTTCAAGGATGTCGGCGGCTGGCCAAGGCGGGTGCGCAGGCGATTTTGATCACGGACCTTGCCGCCAATGGCAGGCCGGGATTGTTGCCGATTGAAGAGGCCGTCTACCGGTTCCGCGCCGCCAAGGACGGGCTTGCGGGTACGGATTGCTTGCTTCTCGCCCGCTGCGACCACAGCGTTGATACCGACTTTGACGAATTTGTAGAGCGCTGCAATCGTTACCTCGAAGTGGGCGCGGACATCATCTGCCCGCTGGAGCTTAATCGCTCGCAAAAATACGGCAGCAAGATTGCTGCGGCCAAGAAAGTGGCCGAACACGTCAAAGCCCCCTTCTGGTATCCAAACATGGAAAAGGAAAAGGCCGAGGATATCGCTAGCCTGCGGGAGTACGGCTATAAATTTGCCGGCGTCCATTATGCCTTTCGCGCCGCTATGCTGGCTATTCTGGACGCTGGTCGACACGTATTTGAGAGCGGTACCAACGAGTATATCGCAACGGCGCATGATCACACGGGTTACAAGTTTCATTATTCGCCGATGAGTGCGTTTTTTAGGGGTGGCGAGTGGGTCGATAGGGAACGCCAATACGTGTCAAACCCTGACGAGGCTTTGGCCGTGCGCCTTGAAAAACACTTCACAGGTCCTACTGACAAGTTCTGACAACATGACAGTGCCTTCGGCTGAGTAAAGACCTCCTTCAGCACCGTTACAGGGGTGTTCCCTTCAATGGAGCGGGATTGAAGGCCGCTTGCGCATGCCTGAATGCCTGCAAACAGGTGAGAAGCCATCCATTGAAGGTGGCAAGAAGGAGCATTTTTACCGTTCGATAAAAAGCCAAAATGCCGCAATCGCAATCAAAAAAATGGGGAACGAGATCGTCATGAAAACGGCTATCAAACGCAGAAACTTTATCAAAGCAGGCGCATCGCTGGCCGCATTCGGCCTGTTGGGCGATTTTGCAAACCAAGCAATGGCGAAAAGTGTCGAGGGGGGCACATTAAAAATCGGCACCAGCAATGAGCTGAATTACAACATGCTGTGCTTCGCCATGACCGGCGGCCCCTACGACTATGTCTATTCCTGGCCCATTTATGAATCGCTTTTCAAACCCAATGCCAATGGAACGATTGATCCCTGGCTTGCGGAATCGGTGGAAAGTGATGCCAAAGCGCTCACCTATACCATCCATATCCGGCGTGGCGTGACATTTTCCGATGGATCTGTGCTGAATGCGGCCGTGGTGAAATGGAATCTCGATCACTACCTGAAAGTTGGAGCAAAGCGCGTCGCCTTGCTTGGCTCCATCACGTCGGTCGATGTCGTCGACGAATATACCGTACGGTTGGTGCTCTCAAAATGGAGTTCGTTCATTCCCGCCGCGCTGTCGCGTGAGTGCGGCTATATGTTCTCACAACAGCATTATGAAAAATACGGCGATGACTATTGCCAGCAGCACCCGGTTGGAACCGGCCCCTTCGTATTGAAGGAATGGGTGCGGGATGTCAGCAAATCATTCGTGCGCAATGAACACTATTGGGGCGGCAAGGTTCTTCTCGAGGCCGTTCAGTATACGATCTACAATGACTCGCTGGTGGGGCAGGCGGCCCTGATGTCGGATGAAATCGACGTGATGATTGGACTGGGCCTGAATGGTGTCAAAACGCTCGCCGCCAACGGCTTTGATGCCCCGATTGAGCCATTGCAAGACCATGCGTCGCTGTTGGTGTTCAACTCCCTCAACACCAGCAATGATGATCCGATGGGCAATTTGCTGGTGCGCCAAGCCATCAGCCATGCCATCAACAGAAAATCGATCATAGAGGCGGCATTTCTGGGCTATGCCGATATTGCCAGCCAGTTTGGTATTGGCAGCCATTTCGTCAACAAGGACATCGTCGGTTACGATTACAATGTTGCCAAGGCGAAGGAACTGCTTGCGAAAGCGGGGTTTCCTCAAGGCTTCTCGACAAAAATTCAGGCGGCCGCCAGCGATACCAACAAGATCGTCCTGCAAATCATGCAGGCTGATCTGGCCAAAGTCGGCATACAAGCCAAAATCGAGTTGCTGACGGGGGCTGCTTCCAACAAGGCTGAAACCGGTTGGGGAAGCGGCATGTGGTACCACACATCCAGCGTCTATGTGGATGTGGCCATGCAAATGTCGAGCATGTTTCCAAAAGGACTCACCGGCGGTGTTCTTGGCCTGACCACCATGTTGCGCCCCGATGATGTCAGTGATGCGCTTGTACGGGCCGTATCATCCACCTCGGATGCGGAATCGGTCAAAGCGGTTGGTGAAGCCAACAAGATGATGATCGACACCTACGCACTCTACGTGCCGATTGCACAATATTCGACGATTTACGTTCTCAGCAAGCGCGTCAAGGCATCAGGTATCGGCGCGACATTCTTCTCCGTCGCCTCTCTCTCCACCGCGTATCTCGACACGTGATCACCTATCTCCTGAAACGGCTGGCTGTTGCTGGCTTCCTGATGCTGCTGGTATCCGCGCTGGTCTTTTTGCTGATGCGCGGATTACCGGGCGATCCTGCGCTGATTGCGCTCGGCGATTCCGCATCCGCTGATGCTATTGATGCCTATCGCAACCGCATGGGGCTCAACGATCCCTTGATTGTGCAGTATGTTCATTGGATCACGGGCATCTTGCTGCGGTGGGATTTCGGCAAGTCGGTGCTGAACGAGCAGAATGTCTCGCTCATGATCAGCCAAAGGCTGCCCAATACACTGACGATTGGCATTCCCTCGATCATTTTGGGGATCATTCTGGGCCTGCCGATCGGCATTTTGAGCGCAATCACCAGAGGTACGTGGATCGATCAGAGCTTCACTCTGATTGTGAACGCTTTTCTGGGAACGCCGAGGTTTCTGGTGGCGATTTTTGGCGTTTTCATTCTCGCCTTCAAGCTGAGGCTCATTCCTCTTCAGGGCTACACACCGCCGTGGGTGGATTTGGCGGCCTATGCGCACAAAGCGATATGGCCTGTCTTTATCAACAGCATCTATATCTTCGCGGTTCTGGCCCGCTACACACGCTCCAACCTGCTTGAAGTGATGACGCAGGATTATATCCGAACGGCGCGCGCCAACGGCCTGTCCGAGACGCGGGTTATTTTCCGCCACGCGCTGAAAAACGGTCTGATCCCGGTTGTGACCATCATCGGGTTGCAGATGCCGCAAATTATCGCGGGCGCGGTGATTATCGAGTCCATCTTCAACATCCCCGGCGTTGGGCAACTGGTGCTCAATGGCGTTTTAAACCGGGATTATCTGGTTGTGCAGGCGGCGGTGCTGGTGATTTCCATGGCAACGATTGCATCCAACCTGATGGTGGACCTGACCTACGCCCTGATCGATCCGCGCATAAAGAGAATGTCATGGTGATGCCGATATGACGAAAACAAGCGCAACCGTAAATGAGCCTATCCAACGCAGCGCTGGCAGAATGCTGGCGGGCCGTCTTTTCGCACGTGGTTTAATCGTTCAGGCCTGCTTTGCAATTCTTGTCCTGTTTGGGCTTTTGGCCCTGTTTGCCGACCTTGTCGCACCCTATGACCCCAATGCGCAGGATCTGGTGGCAGCGCTGCAAACGCCATCTGTAGCCCATTGGCTTGGGCAAGACAGCCTCGGCCGTGATGTGTTGAGCCGCATCATCTATGGCGGGCGTATTTCCATGGCCGTCAGCGTCATGGCAGGCATTCTGGCCGCCATTGCGGGCATTGGTTTTGGCCTATACGCGGGCTATGTGGGTGGCAAACCCAGCCGTTTTATCATGGGCTGTACCGATGTGCTGCTCAGTGTGCCCAATCTGGTTTTTTCCCTCATTCTTGTGGCCATTCTGGGCAGTGGAGTTTTGAGCGTTGTGCTTGCCATTGGCATCGGATTCATCCCCACCTACATCCGCATGGTCAACGGGTTGGTCTTATCGTTGCGCGAGCATGACTATATTCTGGCCGCGCGCCTGATTGGTCAAAAGCCGCATTCCATTCTTTTGAGGCATCTGTTGCCCAATAGTTTTCCGACCCTGATTGTGCTGTTTACCATCAATCTGGGCAATGGCGTACTGACGGAATCGACCCTCAGCTACCTTGGCGTCGGCATAGGGCCGCCAACGGCATCGTGGGGCAGCATGGTGTCGGATGTTTATCCTTATCTCATGGGTGCCCCGTGGCTGGTGGTCAGCCCTGCGCTTTGCATTATCCTGGTGATCATTGCCTTCAATGTGGTGGGTGACAGCCTGCGCGATGCGCTTGATCCTCGCTTAAAGGGGAAATTGTGATGACCCAGACCCCTCACTTGCTAGAGGTCAATAACCTCAGAACATCCTTCTTCACCGAGGACGGTGAAGTGAAAGCTGTCAATGATGTTTCCTATCATCTTGATCAGGGGGAAGTGATTGCCATTGTTGGAGAAAGCGGCTGTGGAAAGTCCATCACCCAGCTTTCTGTGATCCAGCTTGTTCAATCTCCCCCCGGCAAAATATTGAGTGGAGAAGTCATTTTCGATGGGCAGTCCCTGTTGCAATACAAACCCACGTCCAAGGAAATGCGCGCCGTGCGTGGGGCGGGAATTGCGATGATTTTCCAGGAACCCATGACCTCCCTGAACCCTGTGCTCACCGTTGGCCAGCAGCTTTCAGAAGTGATCATGGTGCATGCCCGTGTGAGCAAGAAGCAGGCCTGGCAACGGGGAATCAAGGCACTTGAAGCCGTGGGCATTCCCGATCCCGTGGCACGCATGAAAAACTATCCTTTTGAGATGAGCGGCGGCATGCGGCAACGCGTGATGATCGCCACCGCCGTCGCGTGCAACTCCAAGGTTTTGATTGCGGACGAGCCGACAACGGCGCTGGACGTGACCACGCAAGCGCAGGTCATGGAACTGTTGCTGGATCTGGTCGATAGCCACGGAAAATCTCTGATCATCATCACCCATAATCTCGGGCTGGTATCGCGCTATGCCAAGCGGGTTTATGTGATGTATGCCGGAAAGGTTGTTGAATCCGGCACAACCGAGCAATTGCTCACCGCGCCGAAACATCCCTATACCCAAGGGCTTCTCAACTCGATGCCAAAACTGGAAGGCAACAAGAATGATGATCTTGTTCCCATTCAGGGCGCTCCACCGCGCTTGAACGGCCTGCCGGATCAATGTGCGTTTTTGCCCAGATGTCCGGCCGCGCAAAGCCGATGCGCTGATAGTTCTTTTCCGCCCCTGCGAACAGTCGGGGCGCAAGGCCATACTGCGGCTTGCCACCTTGCTGAAATGGATGCAGACAGACTGATTGCCGGAGTGCGGACATGAAAGAGCAAGTGATGTCGGATGATCCGCTGCTCGTGGTGGAAAACCTCCGGAAATATTTTCCAATCCGCCAAGGCTTTACCCGTGAAAAAATTGGCGACATCAAGGCGGTGGATGATGTGTCGTTCAGCATCCACAAAGGGGAAACCTTTGGCCTTGTCGGCGAAAGTGGCTGCGGCAAGACCACAACGGGCAAAAGCGTGCTGGGCATCAACAATCCGGTCGAAGGCAAGATCCTGTATAAAGGACAGGATCTCGCGCGGTTGAGCGAGCGCGAATTCCGCCCCTATCGCCGTGAATTGCAACTTATTTTTCAAGACCCCTATGGCTCACTCGATCCACGGCAATCCGCAGCATCCATTCTTGACGAAGCCATTCAATCCGGTGGCGAGGGCCTTACGACAGGAGAAATGCGCGCAAGGGTCCACGACCTGTTGGACATCGTTGAGCTTGGAAACGCCATGGGGCGGCGCTACCCGCATGAAATGAGTGGCGGCCAAAGACAGCGTCTGGGCATCGCCCGCGCGCTGGCCTGCAAGCCGGAATTGATTGTGTGCGACGAGCCAGTTTCGGCGCTTGATGTGTCCATTCAGGCGCAGATTATCAATCTTTTCAAATCCATTCAGAAAGAGCTTGGCATAACCTACCTGTTTGTCGCCCATGATCTGGCGGTGGTCAGGCATATCAGCCACCATATCGGGGTGATGTATCTTGGGCGCCTGGTGGAGGTGACAAATGCCGAACAGCTCTATTCGGATGCCCGCCATCCCTATACCAAGGCGCTGTTATCGGCCATTCCGATTACCGATTACTATGCCGAGCAAAAGCGGGAACGGATCGTGCTTCGCGGTGAAGTGCCAAGCCCGATGAACAAGCCATCCGGCTGTCCGTTTCATCCACGCTGTGCGCAGGCAACAGCCGAGTGTAAGGAAATCGTGCCCGAGTTACGCAGCGTAGGACAAAACCACACCGCAGCTTGCCATCATGTCTAACAGGATTGCACAATCAACATAAACGGTCTCAGACACGGCACACGGTGCCATCATGTGCACAGCAGAGGACAGATATCGTGCTTGATACGCTCACAATGCCGCCACCAGACAAGATCCTCGCCTTGATGCCGATCTTTAGGCAGGATAGCCGCAGCCACAAGCTTGATCTCGGTGTTGGCGTCTATCGTGATGCATCGGGCATAACCCCTGTGCTGCGGGCTGTCAAAAAAGCTGAAGCGCGGATTTTGCGGGACCAGACCACAAAGGCTTATATTGGTCCTGCGGGTGATGCGACCTATTGCGATCTCATGACAAAACTGGTCTTTGCAGATCACGCACCAGTTGAGCGCATCCGTGCCATACAGACGCCGGGCGGGGCTGGCGCGCTGACGGTCATCTGCGGTCTGATTGCCAAGGCAGCGCCAAACGCAACCCTGCTGGTGCCCGATCCAACATGGGTCAATCATCTATCGATCATCGAGGATAATGGTTTGGCGGTGAACCGCTGGCCCTATCTTGATCCCACCACGGGCGAAGTTGATTTCGAGGCGTTGAAGCAGGCGGTTTGCTCGGCAAAAGCGGGTGACGTGATCTTGCTGCATGGTTGCTGTCATAACCCCACCGGCACGGATCTCAATCAGGCGCAATGGCGTGAACTTGGCGCACTGTTGGCTGAAAAGGGCATCGTGCCGTTTATCGACATTGCCTATCAGGGTTTCGGTGATGGCCTTGATGAAGATGCATTTGGCGTGCGGTACCTCGCCACCTTGGTTCCTGAAATGCTGGTTGCCTCTTCATGCTCCAAGAATTTCGGCATCTACCGTGATCGTACAGGCGTGGCCTTTGTACTGGGCCAGACACAGAAACAGGCCGAAATTGCTGCCGCACAGATGGTGGTCAGGGCCCGTATTGCCTATTCTATGCCCCCGGATCATGGCTCCCGCATTGTCAGCACCATCCTTCAGGATGCGGATCTATCGGCAGACTGGCGAGCAGAACTGGAGGACATGCGCAATAACATCATCGGCCTGCGTCAAGCGCTTGCCAAGGCGTTCCAACTTAGAACCCAGAGCAACCGCTATGATTTCCTCACCGCCAACAAGGGTATGTTTTCTCAGCTGGGCGTGACACCGCAACAGGTCGAGCGATTGCGCAACGAGTTTGCAATTTACATGGTTGAGGACAGTCGTATCAACATTGCGGGGCTGCGCCATGAGCAGATCAACAGTTTTGTGGAAGCAGTGGTGAGCGTGACACGCTGAAACGCTTATCGCGCAAGGCCTTCATGCAATTTCTTGCCAAACAGATCGACCAGCGTTTTCATCACGGCGCGCTCAGCGCCGGACAGCTCCCGATCAGCGGAAAAAATGATGGAGAGTGTCCCGGAAATTTCTTCCTGATTGATCTTTATAGCCACAAGACGCCCGGTCTCCAGGTCTTTTTGCACAGAAGAGGCCGGCAAGATTGTGCAAAGACTGGCGCGGCGAACCATGGCGATGGCCAGTGCAAGAGAGCCGACTTCAATCTTCGAATGCGGCTCCAGATTACGCGCGTGGGTGGCTGCAGCAAAACTCTGGTGAATGCTGAGATGGCGCGCACCCAGCACAAGCGGCAGTTCGCAGACTTCGGCCAGATTGATCTCGCTGCGTCCGCCAAAATTGAACCGCGGATTGGCAACCACCGACAATGGCTCGCTGGGGCCAAGCAGCACGCGTGGAAACTGAGGCTGGACCACCCCGACAATAGCAAGATTCAGCTCACCAGAACGAACTTTGTCATGAAGGACCGTGTTTGAGGCTTCCGTTATTTCCATTTTCAGCGAGGGATGCTGAATGCTGATCGTTGTCAGCGCCTCAGCAATCTTTTCGGTCAAGGCGCTATCGTGGCCGGAGCTGGGCAACATGCCAATCGAGACGCGGTGCTGGGTATGGGCCGCAATATCGCCGGATTGCCGCGACAGCCGATCCTGCCGCTTCTCCAACTCTGCCATCAGGGGCCAAAGATTAATGCCCGCATCGGTTGGCGTGGCACCCTCCTTGCTGCGCTCAAAGAGAGGCGTTCCCAGAGCCGCTTCCATGGAATGAAGCTGCGCCGACACGGATGACTGGGCGAGATTGGCCACGCGCGCTGCCGATGAAATACCGCCGCAGCGGTGGACAAGATTGAAATAGTGCATCTGTCGCGCCGTCAGATGTGGGTCAAACACAACGTTCTGCTCTTCACCTTCGATGTTTTCGCGCAAAAGCGCTATAAAATGTTGTGCTTTTGCTTTCAGCGCGCCACTCGTGCCGACGCGCACCATGGACACCAGAGGTGGTGCCAGCGTTTCACGATAAATGCGGCTGATCCCCAGCCGATTGGCCACCATGCTGAAGGGTAACAAAAACCGCATATGCGGAAAATCCGAGAGAAGACGCCCGAGTTCTGCTGGCCCTGCATCTACAAATTTCAGCCGCGCGGACAAACCATGCTGATCCGCATAATGGGCAACGATCTGCATTTGGTGCGCGCTCATCCTGACAACAGCCAGAATATCCGTATCGGTTTTAATGTCTGTGACCGGATCGGTGGCGCTGACGGCAATCCACGGGTCGCGATACAGCAATTCAGTCACAGGATCTTCTCGGAAAGACTGCTCGCTATGGCAGCCGATCTCAATCGTTGCGCAACGTTCGGCCGGGATATGATCCATTGGCTCCGTAACGAAGCCACCGCTTGCCGCACTGGCTGTGTCGAGAAACTGGCAGGATATAAAGGTCTCGGGATGCTGTAAGCCCATTTGCTGAATGGCGCAGCTCACCGCCTTGGCCATTCTGCCGATGGAAAAATTCAGATCGATCCGAACGGACAGCTTTTCCATCCGGTTTGCAGAAATAGCCAGACTGCGTCTTGAAAATTCCTCCAGATGTAAAAGTGCTGCCGCATTTCGATAAAGCCAAAAGGCGGATGGCAACAGACCAAGATAGCGCCCTTTGCGCTCAAAAAGCTTCATATGCAGGCGGTCTTCCAAGCCGTGCAGAGCAGCGCTTAAAACAGACGGCGCTATTCCCAGCTCGCGAGACGAGTTGGAAATGCTGGGATTCTGGCATGCCAGAACGAATTTCGCGAGAGGCTTGAGCTCAATGCCGTAATGGTCCATGCGCCGAGCATAGGGTTAAGGTGCCCGGCTCTCAAGGGAGGCATCAACGATTTCCGAGAGGGTGCTATGCAAATCTCAAACCATTTCAACCTATTCGGGATTTTATGCCAAGCCTGCTTGGCGCGCATTGATGCATCTATCGCAATACGTGCAGTTCTATTTTTCCGATGGGCCAGTTGGGACGGGCGCGGGTATACAACGCATGCACCGAATCCCATAGTTCAAGGGCATTTCACTGTTCTTCGAAAGTGGGTTCCCGTGGCACACAATGCTCGTCCAGACACCAACCAGCCAGAAAACAAACTGCATGAAGGTTTGAAAGACCAATCATGCCGAACCATGATGGCTGCGTTGCAAAAGCAGGGCGAGTTGCTCATTGTCGATGAAGAAATCGATCCCGTTTATGATCTTTCGGCCTTGCTGTCTTTGACACACGAAACACATGCGGTTCGCATCAACAAGGTCAAGGGATCAGCCTTTCCGGTGTTCGGCAACCTTCTTTCAAGCCTTGATCGTATAGCGCTGGCGCTGGATGTTCCACGCGCATCGATCCAGTCCACCTTACTGGCGTCGGTGCAAAAGCCGGTTGCGCCGGTCGTTGTGGAAAATGCTCCTGTTCAGCAGCAGCGTTTTGAAGAGGGTGTGCTGGCGCGCCTGCCTGTTCCGACGTTTTTCGACAAGGAAACCGGCCCCTATATCAGCGCGGGCATGATGATTGCCCGTGATCCGGAAACTGGCCTTGGCAATGCCTCTTACGCACGCCTGAAAATCCTGAGCCCGACAGAGGCGCTGATTGGCATTGCCCCGAACCACCATCTGGCCATCATGGCCCGAAAGGCTGCCGACAAGGGTGAAGCCCTGCCGTTTGCCGTTGTTCTGGGTGCTCATCCGGCCATTCAGTTGGCTGCCTGCCTCTATTTGGGCCTCGGTGATGACGAGATGCATTGCGCCGGTGCGCTGCTGGGTGAGCCGGTGCGCATGGCCCGTTGCTACAACAGTGATATTCTGGTGCCCTCTGATGCAGAGATTGTGATTGAAGGGCATATCCATGCCAATACGCCGATTGTCGAAGGGTTGGTCTCGGAATATCACGGCATGTATGAGGATTATGGCAGCGGCGTACTGGCGACGTTTGAGAGCATGTCAGCCCGCAAGGATGCGATGTTTCAGGTGATCTTGCCCGGTTATCATGCCGAGCACATCTATATTGCTGCCGTTCCCATCGCCGTGAGCCTGAAGGCCCAGCTTGCCCGTGTGATTATGAATGTCGGTGAAGTGGCGGTGACGGCGTCTGGCTGTGGCCGCACCGATGTTGTGGTGCAGATCGACAAGCCACGGCCCGGCCAAGCCCGCCGCGCCATGGCCATCTGCTGGGGTGCGGTTTCCATTGTAAAATCCGTGACGATTGTGGATACCGATGTTGACCCGTGGGACATCAACGCCGTTGAACTGGCAAAATCCACCCGTATGCGGGTAGACCGGGATATTCTGATCATTCCGGGCATGCCCGCTGATCGCTCCGAGCCGCAGGAAGAGGCAGGCATGGTGGCCAAGATTGGCTATGATGCCACCTGCAAAGCCGGAGACCGCAAGGAAGGTTATGACAAGGCGCTACCGCCCGAGGCGTCTTACGAGCGCATGCGCCGCGTCATCGCGGCGATCAAACCGGAGGGCGCGGTTTGAAACGCCTGATCATCGCGATAACCGGGGCGTCCGGTGCCTGTTATGGGGTTCGCGCTCTGGAAATGCTGTGCGACATTGATGGTATTGAGAGCCATCTCATTATTTCTCCCGCAGGACTGCGCACGGCGATTGAAGAAGAAGCAGTGGAGAGCGCTGACCAGATTCGTCAACTGGCTGATGTCGTTCACAGCCACAAGGATATCGGGGCATCTATTGCTTCAGGCTCGTTTCGGGCGCATGGCATGTTGGTGGCACCGTGCTCAATTAAGACCCTGAGCAGCATTGCCAATTGCTATAATGATGATCTCATTACCCGTGCCGCAGATGTCTGCCTCAAGGAGCGGCGGCGCGTTGTGTTGATGGTGCGCGAAACGCCCTTGCATGCCGGGCATATCGCGCTGATGGATCAAGCGACACGCAACGGTGCGATTATCATGCCGCCGGTGCCGGGATTCTACACACAGCCCAAAACATTGGCCGATCTGGTGAGCCAGACCGTTGGCCGGGCGCTTGATCTGTTTGACATTGATCACCCGTCCGTCCGTCGCTGGAAGCAGGAGGGTGATGCTTGACCCATTGATACGTTGGCCCAGCAATCGCGGGGCAGATGTTATTCGCCGTTCAAAAAACAAGGGGAACTGCGGTGGTTCGTATGAACTGCCGTATAACGGAGAAAACCATGGCTAAAATATTAAAATATTGCGAAAACCTCGCATCCAGATCTGCGCGCGCTGTGACTGTGACGCTGACTTTGCTTGGGGCAAGTGCGGCAATTTATGGCATCAACGCCCCATTGGCCATCGCTGAAGAGCAGCCCGTCAAGGGTGGCGAAATGACCATTATCAATGGCTCAGACATCAAGAGTTGGGACCCGGCCATTATCGGCGGCACCTATCCGGGTGGCCCCATGGATATGTTGGATGCCATCTATGGCTTTCTTGTCTATGTGGACGTGGATGGCAAGGTACAGGGCGGCATGGCCAAGAGCCTGACCAGCGTGGATGCCAAAGTCTGGACACTGACATTGCGCGACGGTGTGAAGTTTACCGATGGTGGCTCTTACGATGCCGAGGCGGTAAAATTCAACTGGGAGCGTCAGGCCACGCCTGACACTCTTTCACCTTCACAAGGCTTTGTCGCCTCGTGGATTGGTGGTGTGAAGATTGTTGATCCTTTGACACTTGAGATCACACTGCCAAAGCCGGATCGCAATTTTGGTTCTTCGCTGGCGCAATTGGCTCCCTTTATTGCCTCGCCGCAAGCGCTGAAAGCCGCCAAGACCAAAACCGATATCAAGCCGGTTGGGGCCGGTGCCTTTGTGCTTGATAGCTGGAACCAGGGCATTTCGATGAGCATGAAGCGCAATTCGCAATATTGGGATCAGCCGCGCCCCTATCTCGACACGTTGAAATTTGCCATCATCCCCGAGACCAACAGCCGCATCGCCACCGTGGTTCAGGGTGGAGCAACGATGATGGCGGGTTATCCCTATCAGTTCGGATCAAACGCCAAGGCCGCAGGCGTTACCACTCATGAAATTCCAATCCCCGGTCTCTATCGCGCATACTTTAACCAGAAGAGTGGTGCCTTCACCGACCAGCGGGCGCGTGAAGCTTTCTACGAGGCGATCAATCCGTCTAAGTTGATGCAGGCCTATACACAGGTCAGCGGTTACGACATTCCGACCAATTATTTCACCAAGTCGTCGCCCTTTTATGATCCGACCTATAAACTCCCAACCTACAATCCCAAACACGCTCAGGAATTGTTCGACCAGCTCGCCAAGGATGGCAAGCCATTCAACATCAAGCTTGTGACCTATTCCAACTCGGATTTGAAACGTCTGGCCTCCTACCTGCAACAGGCTTTGAGTGCCTATGATAACGTCACGGTCAATCTTCAGCTGGTTGATCAGGCCATGCTCAGCCCGACCTGTAAGGGGCAGATGAATTTCGATTTCTGCGTCGATGGCGGCGTGCTGGTGGCCAATGGTGCAGAACCGATCATTTCCAACCTGCTCAGCTCAAACGGCAATGACAATTGGGGCAAATACAACAGCACGGATATGGATAAAGAGCTGGCAGAAGCCAACGCCACCATGGACGCGGCTGCGGTAAAGGCGGCCTATGCCAAGGTGCAAAAGCGGGTAGCAACAGACCTTCCGCTTTACATTTTCGGTGCCGAGACTCGCTTCCTGCTGCTGCGCAATACCACAGGCGGCATCGTGCCCTCCAACGGCGGCATTTTGCAAAAGCAATATCTCTACGTCTGCAAGGACGCCTGCGCGTCAAAAACCGCGAAGTAAGACAATCCAATAGATTGGCGAACCGCAGGTTCGGTTCGCCAATGTTCTCCTCAAGGTGTTGATCCATGTTTGATAAACGGCCCAGAACCACATTTCGCGAGCTCTTCTCCAAAGAGCAGGTTTTCACCCCCTGCGTTTGGGATTGCTATTCGGCCAAGGCGGCAGAAATGGCGGGGTTCAAGGCCATTCTGCTTAGTGGTGCATCGCTGGGTTTCAGCATGTCTGGTGTTCCCGATATGGGATTGCACAATCAGGAAGAACTGATCTGGGCCACCGACCGCATTGCCGACTATTCACCTCTGCCGCTCATCATTGATGCCGATGATTGCTTCGGCGATGTTGCCCAAGCCTACCGGACATGTCGGAGACTGGCAAAGGCCGGAGCTGCCGCCATTCTGCTGGAAGACACACCCAATGAGCGCGGCTATGCCCGCTTTGGCCGCGCCATGGAGGCCGCGACGCTGGCAGGCAAGGTGGATGGCAATGTCGATCACCCCGTGGTGTCGCAAGAATTGTGGTTGGCCAAGATCAAGGCAGCCCTCGACGCCTGCGCAGGCACGGATTGTGTGGTGATTGCCCGCACCGAATCCAAGCTGGAAAAGGGTCTGGATGATGCGATTGAGCGCTGCGTGCGCGCTGAAGAACTCGGCGCTGAAATGACCTATGTGCATGGCCTGCGCACCTTGGAAGAATGCCAGAAGGTGGCCAAGGCTCTGCCCGGCTGGAAGATGTTTGGTGATGTAGCAACCGTTGGTGGCAAGGCCTTTGTTGAGCTGGAAGATATCGCCGCCCTCGGCTTTAACATGGTCACCATGCATTATCTCGAGAAAGGCTCGATGTACGGCATGATGGATTTTGGCCGCCGCGTTTTTGCCGATCGCAGCACCCGCTATTCCGACGACCACACCATGGGCGGCTATTCCACGCAAGAGCAGCGCCAGATGCTGGAGCGCGACATCGGCTGGATGGATGCGGAAGAAGAATGGAAAAAAATCTGAAAGTCTGTCCCATAATTGTCGCTGGCGGGCTGCAAATGGCAATTTCGGCGCTTCCGGTGCTCACGTACTTGAGTACGCTCCGCTCCGGTTCTCGAAATCACCATTTTCGCCAAGCCAGCACCAATTCTCGAACAGACTTTTACCGTTTGTGAAACAGAGCCGCTGAAAGGAGGTAACGACGTGACCATTCAAGCCATGCCCTATGCAAAAGCCATCTCAACACGGCTTTTGGCAGGAATTCCCGTCTTCCTCCTCGTCACCTTTGGTGCGACGGCGCTGTCCAGCCTTGCACCGGGATCACCGGCGCAGCTGATATTGGGTGATAATGCCACCGCTGAACAGGTGGCAGCCCTCAACCAGACCTATGGCTATGACCTGCCGGTTTGGGAACGCTATCTGAAATGGCTTGGCGATTTGTTTCACGGTGATCTTGGGCAAACGCTGTTTTCCCAACAGCCGGTTTTGCAGGTGGTGATGGATCGCGCCGCTGTTACCTTTGAAATCGCAGCCCTTGCCATGCTGGTGTCGATGCTTGGCATTCCGCTTGCTATGTTCACCGCAAGCCATCCCGGCAAGCTCACCGACCGGGTCTTACGCTCTGTGGCCTCTGTGGTGTTGGCCGTGCCAACGTTTGTGATCGTGGTTCTGTTGAGCTACCTGTTTGCGATCGTGCTGCGCTGGTTGCCTGCAACGGGTTGGGTCAATTTCTCTGAAAATCCGCTGGCCAATCTGTGGTATGTGGCCCTTCCAGTGCTGTGCCTCAGCCTGCACCAGACGGCCTATCTCTACCGTGTGGCCCGCAATGAATTCGTCACCACCCTTCAAGAAGATTTCATTCAGGTGGCGCGGGCCAAGGGCCTGCCGCTTGGCTATATCCTGTTTCGCCACGTGCTGCGTCCATCCATGCCGCAGATCCTTACCGTCATGGGCCTGTCGCTCACCTATATGCTGGCCGGCTCCTTTGTGGTTGAGAGCTATTTTGCCGTACCGGGCATTGGCTGGACTGTGCTCACGGCGGTCAAAAGCCACGATATTCCGCTGGTGCAGGCGATTTTGTCGCTCACTGTTGTGGTCTTCGTCACCATCTTCATGCTGGTGGATATCGGCTATGCCATCATCGATCCACGGGTTAATGTCACATGAGCACGCCCGGCACTCCTTCACCATCAATGGCAGATAAGAACAGCGACCTGAGCGCGATTGTGCGAGCCAATATGCCATGGTCGGCCAGATTGCGGCTGCCGGGTGCAAGCCCCTTTGAGCTGGTTGCGCTCGGCTTTCTGATCCTGCTGGTGCTGACCGCGATTTTTGTCAATTTCATTCCGGGACTTGTCAGCCCCAGATTCCCCTACGGCGATTTTTCCCAGCCGCCAGAATGGTCATTAAACGGGCTTCTGGGAACCGATGATATCGGCCGCAGCATCCTGTCGCGCGTGCTCTATGGGGCGCGGGCATCGTTGATGATTGTTGGCGTCGCCACCTGTATTTCAGTGTTCGCTGGCCTGTTGTTGGGCATGCTCGCAGGCTTCTATCGAGGCATTTTTGAGCGCATGGTTGATCTTTACGCTAATACAATGTCGGCTCTGCCGTCCATTCTGGTGGTACTGGCCTTCGTGACGGCCACAGGACCCTCGGTGCTGACGATTATGCTCACCCTTGGCATTCTCGATATCGGCACTTACGCCCGTGTTGCCAAGGCGGGTGTGATTTCCCAGAGCAACCGGGACTATGTTCTCGCCGCCCGCGCCATGGGGGCAAGAGATAGCCGGATTCTGCTGAAGGAAATTCTGCCCAATCTGGTCCCGGCGCTCACCGCCGTCATGCCCACCTTGATGGCGGGCCTGATCATCACCGAAGGTTCGTTGAGCTTTCTCGGCTACGGCATTCCGGCCCCGGCCCCCAGTTGGGGCGGCATGATTGCCAGCTCCACCGATCTGTTAAGCCGCTTTCCGTTACTGATCCTTGGCCCCGTGATGGCCATTGTTCTGACGGTCTATGCGCTGAACACCGTGGGGGATTATTTCGCCCAGCGTCTCAACAGCCGCGAGAGGGAGAGCTGATATGGGCAGTGAAACCAGCCAGCTTCCTATCCTGTCTTGCGAGCGCATGTCCTGCACAATTGCGGCAAAACCTGCCCCTTTGCAGGTGCTGCACGATATCAATTTTTCTGTTCCCCGGCGCACAACACTGGGCATTGTTGGTGAGTCCGGTGCTGGAAAATCCATGCTGATCAAGTCCATCATGGGCATTGCACCAACACCGGTGCGGGTTGAAGGGCGCATCGTTCTGGATGGAATTGATCTCTCGACCTTGAAGCCCAAAGCCCGCAGCCAGATGATTGGCCGCAAGGTTGGCATCGTCTTTCAAAATCCGATGACCTCGCTCAATCCCTTTGCATCCATTGGGCGGCAGATTGAAGAAGCTGGCCGGTTTCATCTGGGCCTCAGCCGCGCGCAGGCGCAGGAACGAGCCATTGAGCTTTTGACGGTGGTTGGCATTGCCGATGCCAAGGATTGCTATGGATATTTCCCGCACCAATTCTCCGGTGGCATGAAGCAACGCATCATGATTGCAACGGCCCTGATGTGTCATCCCGATCTGCTGATTGCTGATGAAGCCACCACCGCCCTTGATGTGACCGTGCAAAAGGAAGTTCTCGACCTTCTGCAAATCCTTCAGGAAGAGCGGCAGATGTCGATGATATTGGTGTCGCACAATCTGGGCGTTGTGGCTGGACGCACCGATAACATTTTGGTGCTCTACGGCGGCCATATCGTGGAAGCGGGGCCGACAGCAGAGGTGTTTCGCAATCCGCGCCATCCCTATACCGGGGCACTGCTTTCGGCCATGCCAAGGATGGATCAGCCAGCCCATGCGCGGCTGCACACCATTCCCGGCCAGCCGCCCAGCCTTGCTAACCAGCCAAAAGGCTGTCCGTTTGCACCGCGTTGTCCGTCAGCGCAGGGGCCTTGCCATGACACCATGCCGCCAATGACCACAGATGGCGATCATCACTTTGCCTGTCATTTTCCGCTGATTGAAGCCTCTGCATTGCGGGAGGTTTCCCATGGTTGAGCCGCTGTTGAACGTCTCCGGCCTGTCCGTCGATTTTTCGCGTGGCGGTAAAATGATGAAGGCCGTTGATAACGTGTCTTTCTCTTTGGCTCCGGGCGAAACGCTTGGTCTTGTCGGCGAAAGCGGCAGCGGCAAAACCACCATCGGGCGGGCGCTGCTCAGGCTGTTGCCGCAGGCCGACACCCAATGGAAAGGTGCTGTAGACTATCAAGGCACTGACCTTGCCAAGCTCTCCAGCGGAGACATGCGGCGCATGCGCGGCAAGCTGCAAATGATCTTTCAAGACCCGCTCTCCTCCTTCAATCCACGTCGCCGGGTTGAGGATATTGTGGCCGAGGGCTTGGTAATCCAGGGCGTCGCAAAGCCTGAGCGCGACAGGCGCGTGCGTGCGGCGCTCAAGGATGTGGGTTTTGATCTGGATGCTGTTGCGGGCCGCACCCCGCATCAGTTCTCCGGCGGCCAGTGCCAGCGCATTGCTATTGCCCGGGCGCTGGCCGTGGAACCCGAGCTGATTGTCTGTGACGAGCCGGTGGCATCGCTGGATGTGTCGGTTCAGGCGCAGGTGATCAACCTGTTGCAGGACATCCGCGAAACCCGCAAGCTTGCGCTGATCTTCATCTCCCATGATCTGGCCGTGGTAAAAAATGTCAGCGACCGCGTGGCGGTGCTCTATCGCGGCAGGATCGTCGAGATCGGTTTGGGCGAGGCCATTTATGCGCTCCCCGCCCATCCCTATACGCGCACATTGCTGGAGGCCGTGCCTGTCGTTGATGCCAGCAGGAAAGTGACGCCAGAGCGCAAGCGTATGGAAGTGCCATCCAGAAACCAGCCGCTCAGTGGCTGCGCTTTTAGGACCCGATGCCCGCGTGCCACGGAGCTTTGCACCAATAAAGAGCCGGTGCTGCGTTTGGCACTTCGGGGGCAGATGGTTGCCTGTCACCACCCGCATGATCAACCGGTATCAGCATGAGGTGGCGGTGATGAAAAATGCTGATGATTTTGCAAACAATGCCTGGACAGCCATGTGCAATCTCTATCGCGCACCGAAAGTCGCGCAGTTTTGTGTTCGCTTGCAGGATGCTTACGGCATTGATGTGCCGCTGTTGTTGCTGCTGTTTTATGCCGATCAGCAAGGAATCGGCACGGATATCCAAGATTTGAATGCATTCCTGACGGATGCGACTTCATGGCGTGAGGATGTTGTGAAGCCGCTACGGACCATACGTCAGGGCATGAAGGGCCGCTACACGGAGCATGATGAGGTTCAGCTCCGTACGGCTATCAAGGCATTGGAATTGCAGGCGGAACAGGTCCATGTCTCACGCCTCGCCCGCAGTTTTATGTTGCATGCAAAACCAACAGGCACGAGCCGGATGTGTGGGGCTTATCTCCTTGGCTGCTGCGTACCGGAGGACGAGTGCGTAGAGGCGCTTCTGGTTTTTCAAACCGCAGCCGATGGCTCACAGATTCAAGAACATGACGAAGGAAGAAGGCTGTTATGAGTGACTTCGACAGAGTGGTGCGCGGAACCCTCGTGACCGAGGACGGGATCACTGAAAATGGCTTTGTGGCCATTCGCGACGGTATCATCGCAGCCCTTGGAAGCGGTTCGGCTCCAGCGGCCAGAGAGGTCGATGATTTCGGCTCGGCGCTGATTCTGCCCGGCATCATTGATGGGCAGGTTCATTCCCGCTCGCAAAAAGATCAGGAGGATTTTATCTGGTCCACCCGATCCGCTGCGGCAGGTGGCGTCACCACAATCGTTGACATGCCCTATGACGCAGGCGGAAAATTGATCTGCACGGCGGAGCTTTTGACGGAAAAGGCCGAAAGCGCTGCCGAGCAGGCCCGCGTGGATTTTGCGCTCTACGGCACCATTCGCCCCTCTGATGGCCCAAAGCATATTGCTGAGATGGCAGAGGCCGGGGCCGCAGGCTTTAAATTTTCAACCTTTGAGACCGATCCAAACCGTTTTCCGCGCATTCCAACGCCACTGCTCTATGCCGCCTTTGCTGAAGTGGCCAAGACCGGATTGATTGCCGGTGTTCACAACGAAAATGACGAATGCGTCAAGGTCTGGAGCGAGGCGGTGAAGGCCTCAGGTCGCACCGACTATCTGACCCACGGCGAAAGCCGCCCGCCGATTGCCGAAACACTGGCTATCGCTGAAGTCTATGAAATAGCCGCAGCCACCGGATGCCCGGCCCATATCGTGCATTGCTCGGTTGGGCGCGGCTATGAGCTCGCGCAAGCCTACCGCGCCCAAGGTGTGGACGCGACCATTGAGGCCTGCATCCATTACCTCGTGTGTAGCGAGGAGGAAGACGTGTCGCGTCTGCTGGGTCGCGCAAAATGCAATCCGCCCATTCGATCCGGCAAAGAGCGGGAAAAACTCTGGCAGCATTTGGCTGCGGGCCATATCACCATCGTTTCCACCGATCATGTATCATGGAGCCTTGCGGCAAAATCCGCGACTGTGATGCTGGAAAATTCTTCCGGCATGCCGGGTCTTGAGGTGCTCGCAAGCCTGCTGCTGGACGGGCTGACAGATCGCGGCCTGCCGCTCACCCATGCGGCAAAACTGCTTTGCGGCAACCCAGCCCGGCTGTTTCGCCTGACGGCGCAAAAAGGCGCGCTGGCTATAGGGCTGGATGCCGATATTGCCGTCTTTGCAGAGCGGCCAAGAATTTACGATGCGGCGGCCAGCGGCCATAACGTGGTGGGTTGGAGCCCCTATGAGGGCAAGCGTATCCGCCACACGGCTATTGCAACCTTCCTGCGCGGCCAGATGATTTATGACGGCAAGGATGTTCTGGCAGCACCCGGAACGGGCCGCTTTATCAAGCCCACCCGCGCCCTATCAAAAGTAGCTTGATCCAATGGCCAATATGCAATCCGTTCCCAGTGTTGACCGCACAAAGCTGCAAGCCGATTTCGATGCGCTGGCAGCCCTGACAGAGCCGGGCCGCCCTTGGACACGCCGCTCTTTCACGCCCCTGTTTCTTGACGGTCGCGCTTATCTCAAAACCCGCTTTGAGGAGGAAGGTCTGAGTGTTCGTCTGGATGCCGCTGGCAATCTGATTGGACGATGGGAGGGCGCTCAACGTCATGCGCCCGTGTTGATGACTGGCTCGCACAGCGACACCGTGCCCAGCGGCGGGCGGTTCGATGGTGTCGCCGGTGTATTATCCGGGCTTGCAGCCATTCGGGCGCTGCGGCTTGCCGGTTATAGGCCGCAACATCCCATTGAACTGGTCGATTTTCTTGCCGAAGAACCAAGTGATTGGGGCCTGTCCTGCATCGGCAGCCGGGGTATGGCGGGGGCCTTGACCGACCATCATCTTGCTTTGCTTGGGCCCAATGACGAACCATTGCGCGAGGCGATAGACCGGATTGGCGGCAATGTCTCACAGCTTTCCAGCGCCCGCCGCGACGACATTGCCAGCTATCTGGAAATCC
Organism: Gillisella vitis; assembly: GCF_021559775.1. Classification (GTDB taxonomy): domain Bacteria; phylum Pseudomonadota; class Alphaproteobacteria; order Rhizobiales; family Rhizobiaceae; genus Allorhizobium; species Allorhizobium ampelinum. Next base: position 160,160 of record NZ_CP056049.1, read on the forward strand.
ACATTGAACAAGGGCCGGTGCTGGAGGCAAAGCATATCCCGATTGGCGTTGTGACCGCCATTGCCGGTATTGGGCGTGTCAAAGTGCGTTTTGAGGGCATCGCGGGCCATGCCGGAACCTCGCCCATGGATATGCGGGCGGATGCCGCTCTGGCCATGGCGCGGTTTGCGCTCTCCGTTCGGGATGCAGCTTATGCCGTGCAGGGCAAAGGGCATTTTACCGCCACCATCGGCGTGCTCACCATTGAGCCGGGCGGGGCCAATGTGGTGCCGGGCGCATCCGAGGCCATCGTTGATATCCGCGCCGAAGACGATGGCATGATGGATAGGTTCATTGAGGCGTTGGAGGGATTGGCCACCAAGGCGGCGACCGACGAGAAATGCCAGGTTTCACTGTTTGAGCGCTTGAGCAAGACGCGGGCCGTTGCCTGCGATGCCTCTCTCAGAAACATTCTGGAAAGCGCCGCCAGCGACCTCAATCTACCCACCCTGTCTCTTGCCTCTGGTGCGGGCCATGATGCGGCATTCATGGCCCAGATCACCAAATCAGCAATGATCTTTGTGCCGTCTCGCGATGGCAAAAGCCACACCCCGGATGAGTGGACGGATAACGAAGCCATCGCGCTTGCCGCCGATGTGCTCGTTCGCGCCCTTGTCCATCTGGATAACAACACGCCTTAGAGTTTGTCAGGGAAAAGTGGTCACCGGTTTTCCCGAAAAGACAAACTCAAACAAATGTCTGACGCTGCGGTGCCAGATCAATATGCATTTCAAATGAAGGACTGACCTATGACAACGATCATACTGGACGGCGACAGCCTCACCATCAAGCAAACGGTGCAGATCGCCCGCGAAAACGCACAGGTTGAGATTGGAGCCGCTGCACGGGCCGAAATCATCAAAAAGCGCGCCTATATCGAAGAAAACTGGCTGACGGAAAATGCACCGCCGACCTATGGCTTCAACACCGGCGTCGGCAAGCTCAAGGATTACAAGATCAATCAGGCCGATAATGAGCAGTTTCAGCTCAATATCGTGCTGTCCCATTGCTCCGGCATTGGCGAACCGGCATCGGAGGAAATCGTTCGTGCCATGATGGCCGTGCGCATCAATGCCTTTTGTGTTGGTGTTTCGGGTCTGCGCATTGAGGTGGTTGATCGTCTCGTACAGATGCTCAACAGCGGCGTTCATCCGGTGGTGCCAATCCAAGGCTCTGTCGGTGCCTCCGGCGACTTGGCTCCGCTTGCCCATATGGTGTCTGTGCTGATTGGTTATGAGGATGCAGAGGCCATCTACAAGGGGGAGCGCATGTCCGCTCCAAAGGCGCTTGAACTGGCAGGCATCAGCCCGGTATCTTTTGAGCTGAAGGCCAAGGATTGCCTGGCGCTCATCAATGGCAACAGTCTGTGTGCAGGCATGGGTGCACTGACACTGAATGATGCCGAAGACCTGATGAAAACCGCAGACGCGATTGGTGCTTTGAGCCTCGAAGCAATCCGTGGTGAGCAGGCCGCATTTGACGCCCGTATCCACGAAGTGCGCAAGCAACCGGGCCAAATCCTGACGGCAGAAAACATCCGCCGCATGGTCGAAGGCTCACGCCGCGCCTCAGAGTCAGCCCGCGCCGTTCATCTCGAAGATGATATCCTGCACCCAACCTATCACCCACGCGTTCAAGACCAATATTCCTTCCGCTGCCTGCCGCAAGTGCACGGCAGCTGCCGCGATCAGCTTGAGCATGCCAAGACCGTGCTGACGCGCGAGCTCAACGCCGCCACCGACAATCCACTGGTGTTCTGGAATGAAAATGGCGCGCTGGAATTCCTCTCTGGCGGCAATTTCCATTGCGAACCGATTGCCTTTGCGATGGATCTGCTGGCCATCGCCCTAATTGAAATCGGCAATATCTCCGAGCGGCGGTTGTTTGCCCTGTGCGATACCACGCTGAATTACGGTCTGCCGCCAAACCTTGCTGGCAAGCCCATTGGCCTTAACTACGGCTACGGCATTATTTCCACCGCCGCCGCCGCCGTGGCGTCTGAAAACAAGACGCTGGCCTTCCCATCTGTCGCCGATACCATCCCCACCAAGAGCAGTCAGGAAGACCATGTTTCCATGGCGGCTTGGTCGTGCCGCAAGGCGCAGCAGGTGCTGGATAATCTGCCAAAAATCATCGGCGTTGAGTGCTTGCTGGCCACCAAGGCAATTTTCCTAACCCGCCATGCACTGGGCAGCTTCAAACTCGGACGTGGCACACAACCACTTTATGACGCGCTGGCCGCCGTCATCCCGCTGCAGGATGGAGATGGCTATATGCAAAAGCAGATCAAACCAGCTTTTGCCATGGTCACCGAAGGCAAGGTTCTGAATGTGGTCGAAACCGCCATTGGCCCTCTTCGCTGAGACGATCTGAACCATGGGCGAGGCATTTAGCCTCGCTTACGGTTCAGTTGGCCTCGTAACGTTTACCGGACGTCGATCAAAATGAGGGACCTGGCTGCATGACCAGATTTGCCCTTGATCCACTTTATCGTCGCCACCGATTTCCAGCCGAGGTGATTGCTAATGCGGTTTGGCTCTATTTCAGGTTTCCGCTCAGCCTGCATATGGTCGCGGATCTGCTGGCGGCGCGTGGCATCATCGTCTCTCATCAAACCGTGCGGCTCTGGGCTGAGAAATTCGGCAGACACTTTGCCAATGATTTCCGCAAGCGATCTGCCGGCAGGCTCGGTGATAAGTGGCATCTCGATGAGGTTGTCATCACCATCGGTGGAAAGAGACACTTTCACCTTTTCGCGTCCATCTACGACCCGATCGCAAACCGGGCTTGTCGCAAATTTTCGGGCTTAAAGGTATTTTGACCAGAGGTATGGAGTTTGCTGCTCCGAAAGTTGCGGAGCGAGCCCATGATTCTGAATGCTATTGCCGAGTAGCTGATCCGGGTAAAGAAGAACATGCCAAAGATCAGTGGCTTCCAATCCTTCAACACGGCGCGGCGAACCATCGCGCGCTCCGAATATGTTTGCGACAAGCCCGTTTGTCATGCGTATCGGCACCGGCCCCCCCCCGCCGATTTACACGTGGCTCTCTTTCAGCGTCAGCAGCCAGACGGCGACGTCGCAGAAGGTGCTAGTCGCTCGTCCCGGCTCGGCAACCATCCAGTCACCCAGGCGGCTCGCCAGCGAGACGAAGCCGGCAGCGGTGAGCCTTGCCTTCAGCGGCTTGCCCACAGCCTCGCGATGGGCGCGTGCCCTGCTACCTGCATGGATCGAACCGCTCAACAACCGTTCCACCTCGTCGAGAATATCCGACTGCTGACTGACCTGACGTGGTGTGACCGTCGCCATCATTTCCTCCGGCGTATCGAGATCCGGGACGATGAAGCGGTCGGCGGACAGCGACCATGGTTCGCAGACAAGCGCATCGCCATCGAGGCGCACAGGGCCGGCGATATAGCGAATGCGGCCCCAGCGCCCTTCCATTGCCGCTGCCAAAACGCCGGTTGCGGCTGGCGCGCCGGCATCGAATTCCCGCTCCAGGTGAAGCGTGCCGCCCTCATTGGCAAGGCGGACGGCGCCTTCCCAGATCTGCGCGCCGGCGGACCAACTCTGCCCCAGGGCTTCCTCGACCTCGAATACGTGGATGTCGTCCACCCGTTTGCGCGGCCGGATCAGTGAAATCGCCCGCTTTGAGAAGTCGGATGTCACGGCATCAACATGGCGGGCGGCCAGCGGCGAAGCGAAGGTAAAATTGCCGTTGCGCGGCATCACCTGGGTTTTGCCGCCGGTGCCGCTGCCCAGCGCCAGCAGCCCATCGGCCCGCCGCCGGGCGACGCTGGTCAGGATCTGGCCGCGTCCCACTCCCAGCACCGGCAGGCCGGGTGAGAATTGACGCCGTAAAACCGATGCCTGTAGCGGGCCGGTCTCGTTGGGCAGGGCGGAGAACAGTCGTTCCAACAGCATCGTGGCGCCGGTGTCGCTGTCGGCGAGAAGCACCGAGGCCCTGACATCCAGGCCCTCCTGCCGCAGCCTGCCACCGAGCGACACCAGGCGCGATTTCGACATGGCGGTTTCGAACGGTTCGCCGAGCCCGAGCGCGGTTGCGGCATCGCTGGCCTTAGTGCGAGCCACGAGTTCAACGCCGAGGCGAAGTGCGGCCCGCTCGTCATAGCGTGCACTCCGGGCGCTATAGCTTTCGATCTGCTCCACCAGCCCTTCGAGGACCAGCAGCATCTGCGACGCGCCAAGCTTTTCGGCCTGTCGGCGGCAGCGTTCGATCAGCAGTGCATGGGCCGTCAGGCCCGCAGTCACCCCGACGTCCAGAAGCTGGGCAAGAAGCTCGGTGCAGGCGGTCGCCAGCGCCCCTGTGTCGGCTGTGCCTGCCGCAATGGCCGATGCGCCCCCGACCACGGCTTCCGACGTGTCGTCGGCAGCACGAAAAGCGCGGATCGCGAGCGCCACGTGAACGCAGTTCCGCTGCTGGATACAGTCGCAGCGAGCATAGCCGAGGTCACCGGGTACAAGAAACCGGACGCTTGCCATCGGCAGCCTTGCAGCAGGCACTTGGCCGTAGACGAGCCGAACCGAATGGCGGGTCCCGAGCAGACGATTGAGCTCGGCCTTTGCTGAGGGGGCGAGGGCGGCTTCAAAACCCTCGAGATCGAGCGCGGCAGGGTTCCAAGCGACGGCAACGTCCGGCTGTCCGTCCCTGTCTTGCGTCCGCGTCTCTCGGCAAGCCATGGCCAGCATCACCCGGTGGCGGCAGACGCCGGAAGACGGGCAGGTGCAACTGGCGTCGGCAAGCTCACGTCCGGGTGCCAGCCGGGTCAGCGTACCGTCGGCAAACCGAGCCTCGATCGTACCGTCATCGAGTTCGGCAAGCTCAGGTCCGGTGCCGTTTGCAAGCTCTCGCTGCGCACGCTTGACCAGCCCGGCATTGGAAAGCTGGGTCAGGCCGTCATCGGTCAATGCGTTGAGATCGGCGCGTGCCATTTCTAGCGTCCGATCTTGGCGGCCAGCCAGCCGGCCAGCTCGCCGGGGGTCATGGCGCCGACTTCGGCGCCGGCGCTGACCAGACGACGCGCCATCTCCCGGTCAAAGGCCGGCTCGGCGTCTGAATCGAGCGCTGCCAACCCGAGCACCAGCGTGCGCTGTGCCGTTAGTTCGGCCACTCTTTGCAGCAGCATCGCCTCGCTTGCGCCCTCGTAGAAATCCGAGATCAGAATCACGATCGCATTCTCCGGCTGGGTGATCAGATCTGCGGCATAGCCGACCGCTCTTTGGATATCCGTTCCGCCGCCGAGCTGTACCTTCATCAGCAGTTCGCAGGGATCATCGACATCGCTCGTCAGGTCGACCACGCTGGTGTCGAAGGCGACGAGGTGAGTTTTCACCCCGGGCAAGCCCAAGAGGCAGGCCGCCGTCACGGCGGAATGGATGACGGAGTCGAGCATAGACCCGCTCTGGTCGACCAAGAGGATCACCTGCCATTGCTTCATATGTCGGCGGTTGCGGGCAAAGAAATGCAGCCTCTCTACGGTCAGCTGTCGACTTTCGGCATTGTAGTGTTTGAGATTATCCTTCAGAACACGACGGAAATCGAGATCGCTGGCGATCTTGAAACGGCTGTGGCGCCGCCGATCAACGACGCCGGAAAAGGCGACCGCCATCTCCCGCGACAGCTTTTCCATCAGCTGGCGCACGACCTCCTGCACCAGCTTGCGTGCCATCACAAGGATGTCAGGCGACATCAGGTGCTTGGTCCGCAGAACCGCCTTCAGCAGTGTCTCGTTGGGTTCGGCCCGCGACAGGACGTCGGGATTGGTCACGATGTCATCGATGGCATAATGCTCGATCGCATCGCGCTCCAGCCGCTCGATGGTTTCCTTGGGAAACAGCCGATGGATGTCGTTGATCCATTGCGGCGTGGTGAGGGCGGAGGGACCGCGCCCGCCCTGACGGCTGATATTGCGGGCGCCGTCCTCATCATCACGGCCGTAGAGCCAGTCGAGAGCTGCATCCATGGCCATGGCATCGCCCGACATCGTGCAGCCGGCAGCGCTGCAGGCAGCGTCCGACGCCTCGCCCAGGATAAGGCGCCAGCGGGTGAGCGGGTCAAGTGCTGCGGCTTGGCTCATTTCACAGCCGTCTCGGCCAACAGCGCCAGGCCGCGCAGCAATTCGCTGACGGTCACCGCATCAAGCTCGTCGAACTTGCGCTCGCTGGTCTTGGTGCGTGCATAGGGCTGTTCTAGCGATAGTTTGCCAAGGGTCTGCTCCTTGTCCTCCCAATCGCCGCCACCGGTAAAGATGCCGTCGGAGAAATAGAACATCGCGGCATGCGTGCTGCCGTCGGGAAACTGTACAGGCCGCTCCAGCCACCAGATGCAGCCGCTATCCTGGGGTGCGCCGAGCCGCCAGCCGCGCGCGGCCATTCCCCTAAGCCGCGGAGACTCGACTTTTAGGCCCTCGAAGCGGCTGATTTCGCTGGTATCCTTCTCGGTCTCCAGCAGCAGGTGGATTTCGCGGCCGAGCTGCGGGAAGGGCTGTGAGATCTCATAATCGCCGAACAGCGCTCCCCAGGCATCGAGCCCGCCTGCTGGCAGATGCAGCGGATGCACGAGCCCGATGAAGCCTGTCGCCTGCGCCGAGAAATCGAGATCGAGCGTGTCGTCCTGCGCGTCAGTGACGGACAGATCGTCAGAGACCCGGAAGATCGTCGTCGGCGCAGTGGAGGGATCATGGTCGGCATACACTCCCCATACAAGTCGCTGGGTCAGGTGACGGATCAGCGGATGGCTGGCAAAGAAGGTCCAGAACACCTCCGGCGCGGCGCGGCGCGATGTGGACAGCATGTTTTCCAGCCGTGTGATCTGCAGGCTGGAGATGGCGCGGGCATCCTTTTTTAGCGCTGCCCAGCGCTTGGTTGCCTCCGCCGCCAGTTCCTGGTCGTCCGACTTGATCGGCTTCGGCAGGTCCTTGAGCCGCTTGCCGGTCTCGTCCTTCACCCAGGGCTTGAGGAATTCGTCGAAGCCGACGCGGAAGCGCCGGTCGCCGAAGATGAGATCCATGCCGCCGCGATCATCGAGATCGAGATCGGGCGCCAGCCGGTCTGCCAGTTCTTCCGGCGTCAGCTCGCGGGCTTCGGCCAGCACCGCGATTTTTTCACGGGCCTTTTCCTGCAGGCCCTTGAACTTCAATTTTTCAGCGATGCCATTGAGGTTCATCAGTGCCACGTCGGTGCCGATGTCGGCAAGCACGTCGAGGCCCGTCACGGCGCGTGCGTGGGCGGCCTCGCCTGGCCATTTGCGGATCAGGCGGGTCAGCTTGCGGGCGCATTCGTCGTCGCCCATCCAGCCCACGGCCCTGAGCGCCCAGCCATCCTTGGAGGGAGCGCCATCGGCCAGCCAGGCGGCAAACATGTCCCAGGCAAACCCGGCAAGGCTTTCCGGCGTGGTGAGCTCCTTGACGATATCGATGCCGCCGTAAATCCCCTCCGGCGTGCTGAAGGACAGCATTTCGGCGATTGCGGCCATAGCCTCGTCAGACAAAGCGCCGCCCTGCTTCAGCAACGGCCGCGTCATCGCCGCTGGCTTGAACCAGGTGGGCAGCTTGGCAATGCGCGCCGGATAGCGCTGCAGCGGATCGCGATCAAGAACCTCCGAAACCGCCTCGGGCACCTTGGCGTCCTGGGTGGTATAGTCTTGGGCCACGGCTTCAATCGCCGCGCGTCCATCGTTGCGATCGCCGGCGATCCAGCGCAAGGCATGCTCGGCGGCCTCGCGCGCAATGCCCTTGTCGCCGACGGCGTCGGGGATCAGCCGGGTCACTGCCGTCTGCCGGTGCGTGCGCAGCCATTGCATGGCCGGAACACGAGCCTTCTTGAGCTTGAGCAGGGCGCGGGCCGCATGCGGCGCAATTTCCGCGGCGTCGACATCCTTGGCGCGGTCAATCATGCCGATCGGATCACCTTCAATCTGCCTCAGAAGGCCCGGCAGGCCGCGCTCGCCGAAACGGGCCATCATGCGTGGATAGACGTCATCGGCGTAATAACCGGTCGCGACGCCCGGGCAGCTCCACAGCACCAGTGCCAACGCATCCGGTTGACGGTCGATACCGGCAAAAAGCGTGTTCCAGCCACTTGAATTGATCGCATAGGATTTCGCGCGATGAATCTGCATCACGCGCTCGTAGATAAAGCCTAGCACATCGCCTTCGTCGTCACCGCGCTGGGGCAAACGCCTCGATCGGGCCGGAACGCCGTACCAGTCCGGGAAGGGCTTGGCTTCGAATTCCGCGATCAGTTCGATCAGTTCGTCGGTATTGGCGATAACCTTCGCCTGGGATATCCGCCAGTGGTTTTCGTGGCCGGGAGGCCCATCGGGCTCGTAGCGGAACTGCGTCTCAGCCGGCTTGAGCGAAAGGACGAGATCGTCGCTCTTCTTCGCCTTCTTGCGCCATGGCGGGTCTTGCAGAACCGCAGGCAGCGCATCGTTCCCGGCGAGCGTCACATTCTGCGCCTCCAACAGGCGGTCGAGCTGGCTCAGTGCTTTATTGTTGCCTTGCAGCCATTGCTTCAGCGTATCGGCAGGATAGCGCTTCGTCATGTCCAGAACGCGCGAGCGGATGACCGGATCGCTACGGCCGGCAGCGAGCGACGTGACATACTGCCGGAAGACATTCGCGGGATTGGCTTCGGTCGCCTCGTCAAGGGCGGCGCGGATCCATTTCTCATGCAAGAAGGGAAGCAGCAGGCCGAGCGCTGCGTCTTCGCCGGTCACCAGCACGATGCGCGCCACGAGCGTCCGCTGTGCATCGTAGGCATAGTGCAATAGCCATTCGAGCGCGGGCAGGGCTGACTCGCGATAGAGATCGGCAGCGCCAATGACGGTAGCTGCGATGTCTTCGAGAGGCAGGTCGAAATAGGTGTAATAGATGAAATAGGTGCGTTTCGTCCGCCAGCGCGCGACGGCAGAGGGCGGCGCCTCGGCGATCAGCGGCACCATTTCCAAGGTTGCACCGACATCAAGACCGCTGGCGGCTGCACCGTTCAGGACTGCGAGTGCCTTCAGATCATGGTCGCTGACCCTGTCGTCGCCGAGGACGAAGGCAAAATAGGCGCGACGTTTCCAATCCACCTGGTCATCGCAAGCCTGCATGAAGATATCGACGACCTGTTCGTATTCCTCCGCCGGAGCCTTCACAAGGGCGTCGCGCAAGGCAAGCGACAGGGCCGAGCTCCAGGCGGAATTTTCATAGCTGCGGCGCGCCTGGTTTTCGGTGCCGACAAGCGGCAGTGCCGCTTCTGCGACGATTGGCGCTCCAGATGTTCGCGCCAGCCAATGGAAGAAGTATCTTAGGCACAACAGGTCGACCGGGCGACTTTTTTCATCGCCCCCACCTAGGGTAATCGACAGCCGACTCGTCGCGTTCAGGATGTGGGTGATCCAGGTGCGGGCTTCTTCGACGCCCATGGATGCTTCCTGTTTGCCGCCGAGCTTGGATTTTAGCCAGCCGACCGCACCACCGCCAGCGGGTGCCTTCGGACCGTCCTCACCGAGACGCTCTTCCAGCCATTGAGCCGATGCCTTTTCCTTCTCGTTGGCCTTGGGAAGCGTGACCTGGAGCGTGTTCCGGAGTGCTTTCCAAGCATCTGCTTCCAGATAGTATGTCGTCTGCGGTTCAGTGCGCGTCGGAAGGGGATCGCCGAGCAGCTTTTCCAGCTCCTCGGAAGGCTCGATCATTATAGGGGCGGGGGCTGGAGCCGGTTCGGCGGGCGCCTCTGGTGGGGCTGCTGCTGGCGCTTCCGCTGACGTCACGGGGCGCTCGGCCAGCGCCAGCGCAGCCGCTTGCTGCACCGGCATTTCCTTCTTTTCGGCAGCCTCGGGCTCGGGTGTGGCGGTCTTGACGGGCGCGGGACCAGATCCGCTCAAGGCATAGCCCTTACCGGTCTTCTCCTTAACCAGCTTGTTCTTTTCCTTGATCGCCGCATCGACGCTGTCGAATTCCTTTTCCTTCGTCTGGCCCTGGGTACCGATGCGCCCGTAGGTGACTGTCAGGGTCGTTCCGTCAAGCGAGACCTGCCAGAATTTCGATGATGTGCCCTCAACGAGTTCGTAGCGTTCCATCCCTATCTCCTCATCTTTCTGGTCATATCAATCCAGCGCGGGTGAGCCGCCGCGCCACCACTGCTTCCAAAGCCAGCGCCGCCGCCTGACTCTCGGTGCTGCTGCGCTGGCGCATCCATTGCAAGGCTTCGATCTGCGCCCGTGCCTCCCCGCGTCCATGGGTGCGCAGGATCACCTGGGCAAGCTTTTCGCGCTCCCGAGGTGGAAAGAAGGAAAATGCCTGGCGCAGCGCTGGCAGCGCTTGCAGGAATTCGTCATCTCCCCAGTCGTCAACCAGCTGCGTGACGGCGTCGATGACCGGCAGATCCGCGGCGATCTCCTCGCGGGAAAGGGCAAAGAGGCCGGCGAGAAAATCGCCGAGCTGAGTTGGTCGGCTGAAATGGCGCATCTGGCTTGCAATGCCGGAGATGTCGCTGCGACCGCAGGCGATCATCGTGCCAAGGGCAGCACCCGCCAGCGCCGAAACGGTGGAGCGGTTGGCGACGCAGCGAGCAAGCGTTCCGACCAGCGCTTCGCTGTCGATATCGAGTGATGGGCAATCGCGCATCATGTCGCGGCAGGCGATCAAGGCGTTGAGGGAGCGGCGTCCTTCGTCCTCATTGTGGATGTCTCCGACAAGCCACAGGACGCGCGCGAATATCTGCTCGCACAGCCGCCCCAGCGCCTGGTGCGCATGGCTGCCAAAGATATGTCCGAAGCGATACAGTCGCACGGCTTGGAGACCGGCCTTGCCGATCTCGCCGATCTCGTGAGAGCGGGCAATACCGGATGCGATCTTGCCCGTCAGTTCGCTTTCGAGGACAAGCAGCCCGGCGAACAGCGCGTCGGACAGGCAGGATGTCAGCACGTCCAGATCATCGCCCGCGCGGGCGACCCGATCGGCGAGCAGACCCGACGAAGCCATTGGCAGCGTGCCTCCCCATCTGGAGGCTTCGATGAGCACGCCTTCGGCATCGCGGTGGCGAATCAAGCGGAAAACCTCCAGCGGCGCCCTGGTCTCAATCGCCGAAGGCCCTTCCAGCCGCTCCAGCCCCGGCATGCGCAGAAGCCTCAGAGCATGCAGCATGTGGGCCTGGCCGCGATCGGCGGGCTCGTTCCAGTCAAGCTCCAGACGCCTTGCGGTCGGGCCGGGCACCATATCGGCTTCGAGCAGCCGGGCGTCGATATCGTCGAGCAGTGGTGGCCGGCGGGTGCCGGCAGCAAGCCGGCCGCGCCTGTTTCCGGTCATGGCTTTCAACATGGCAACGAGCGCCGGGTGGGTGCCTGATCTGACCGCGCCAGCCTGGGTCCAGGCGGCCGGTGCCTCCAGCCCATCCTTCACCAACGTCGCCAGCGCGGCATCGAGTAGATCGACGCGCAGAATGGCGCTGTGGCCGCGGGCTCGGGCCAAACCTTCGGCATGGGCCTGCCAAGCGATCCGGTCGGCGGTGGAGACCACCTGGCCCGCATCCCTCAGGCCATGGGTGATCGCGTTGGCGGCCCAGTCTGCGGCAAAGCCGAGACCGCGTTCCCGGACATGTTCGTAATAGGCGGGTGAGGGCATGCCTGAGGCATAGCCGGTGAAACGGTCGAGCCGTTGATAGTCATAGGGCAATACATAGCTGCCGACCCGTTCATGCTCGCCCGGTTCAGGCATGTCGGGCTTTTCGCCGTCCATTTCCTCGGTCAGTCGACGGATTGCTTCGGCATGCCAGCCGCCGCAGATCAGCACCACCTTGCCAATACCGGCTTCGCGCAGCGCCCAGGCCGCATGGCCAGCCATGAATTTTTCGCGGGCCAGTTCCCGTGGATCTTCGGCACCCTCCGGCCGCAGCAGGTCGAAATAGCGGTCGAGCCGTTCATCAAGCTCCGCCACCGGCGCCTGCTCAGCCAGCGCGTCCCATAGAGCATCCAGGCCATCTTCACCCAGCGCGTGGCCGAGCGCGGCCTCGGCCGCCGCGGCGCGAACCGTATGTGGGTCGGCGTAGCGATTGGTCCGGTTGCCGAAGTCAGGATGCCAAGCCGGCAGGTCGCAAAATAACGGAGTAGCGCCGACCTTCCATGCAGATTGCAGCGCCTCCCACTCCGGCGAATAGGCGCAGAACGGCGAGTAGGAGGCGAAGCTCCGCTCCGCAGCCGCGTGATAGCTGAAGATTGCGACGGGCAGCGTATGTGGCAGTCGCAGGTCGTTCATATGAGGATTGAAGTCTGCTGGGCCTTCGATCAGCACGAAGCGCGGCTTCAGCCGCTCGACTGTCTGGGAGACCAAGCGCGCACAGGCTGGTGAATGATGACGCACGCCGACGACCGTCAGCCTGCCGCCGCGATCCTGCGCCACGTCCGCCTCAGGGCGTGAGAAGATGCCGAGCCTCATAGAGCGCCTTCCATGCTGCACCGGGCCGCTTCGACGCCTTCTGCTCCAGATAGCGTACAAGCTTTTTCAGGTCTTCCGCATTGTCCTTCGCGGCCGTGCCGGCAAGGCACTCGACGATGTCTTCCGGGCGTCCGCTGTCGCCACGCAGATAGTGACCGCGAACGCCGACCGCATGGGCGACGCTGACGGCCTCCGCCGTGCTCATCACCGAGCTCAGCCGCTCCATGCTGCCCTCGCTCGACAGACCCTCGCGCAGTTCGCGGAAGCAGGTTACCAGAACTTCAAGCAAATCGTCGCTCGGCGTCACCGGTACGCCCGAGCGTGCCAGCAGCTTGGCGGATTCTCGTTTGACCAGTTCCAGCTCCTCGTCGGCATCGCGGATCGGAAACACCGTCTCAAAATTGAAGCGGCGCTTGAGGGCGGCCGACATGTCGTTGACACCGCGGTCGCGGGTATTGGCTGTGGCGATGATATTAAAGCCCTCACGGGCGAAGACCATGCCGTCCTCACCGGAAAGCTCCGGCACGGCCAAAACACGGTCCGACAGGATCGACAACAGGCTATCCTGCACCTCCAGGGGGCAGCGGGTGATTTCCTCAAAGCGCACGACCTTGCCGTGGGACATCCCCGTGTGAAGGGGTGCCGGAACCAGCGCCCGACGGCTCGGTCCCTCGCTCACCAAGAGGGCATAGTTCCAGCCATATTTGATCTGATCTTCCGTCAGCGATGCACCGCCCTGGATTGTGAGCTTGGAATCGCCGCTGATCGCTGCGGCCAGCAATTCTGACAGGAAGCTCTTGGCCGTGCCCGGCTCGCCGATCAGCAGGAGCGCTCGTGATGTGGCCAGCGTCACCATGGCACGCTCAACCAGGGAAGGCGAGGCAACCAGCTTGGTTGTGGCGCCGTTGCCGCCGAGAATGAAGGATTTGACGCTTTTCAGTGACAGGTTCCAGCCCGGTGGTCGCGGTCCCCGGTCGGCCCTTATCAGGGCCTCAAGTTCGGCTCGATAGGCTATTTCGGCTGGGGGACGTTGGATTGAGGCAATACCTGTTTTGTCTTGCATGGGGACTCATCAATCTGTCTTGACGATCCCCATGTAGGGCGGGAAACTGTCAAATCCATGGGGTGCGTTTGCGTGGTGGCCGATTTTATTCTGACAATATGTTCCTGAAATATGACATCGTCGTCTCTAGGATTAAGTGCTGACGGTTCATGACAGACCGTGATCTTGCAGCGGAGCAAACCACCAAAGTCGGGATGGTGCAGAGAAATGCCAGAACCGGCATAACAAGGAAAACAGATTTCAGTGACTCCAGCGGGAGAGCGATGTCGGAGATACAGTGGATCACGGTCAGATTGGAACCTAGCCGAACGTGACGTCCTCACGGCAGGGGCCGAAGCTTTTACCTGCGAGCGGACATTGCAAATGACGACGTGCTGCCTCCAGCAGATCTTTGCCAGCGCCGGTTTCCCGAATATTGCTCCGCCACCAGACCGCCTGATCGGCGACCTGATCGAGGCACGTCATTGCGAAAGACGCCTCGACCCGCACTGAAGACCGAGCTTCGTCCTCAAGAATGGTTTTGGCCAGCAGATCGAGATCGAGCGCTCCGAACCTCAACGTGCCCTGCCAAAGGTTAGGGATATTCGTTGCATCTGGGTAGACCATCTCGGGCGTAGCCCGTGGAAATGGACCAGCGCCATGCCGTGTGGCGTAAGCGCGTGTCATGTAGATTGCCTTGATTTCACCAACCCCCCATTCCGCCGCAAGGATAGATGGATTGGCAATTCCGGTCTTGGAGGGAGTGACATGCGGAAAGAAGGCATGATCCTGATCGAGTAACAAGCCTTGGGCGCCCTCGAAAATGAGCCTGTCGCTTGCAGACGCCACTGCTGCGACCGTACCATCATTGGGCCAGACGACACGACTGAAATCTTCAACGTCCTGCGTAAATCGCTCCGCGATAACCGGAGAGGCAAGCCGCGCTTGCCAGGCCTCAGATGGCAAAAATCCTAGCTCCGTTAATCGAGAAGGCACCCACTCCTTCTGGATCCGTCTGACGAGTTCATCCATCTTTGTGAGGTTTGCCAGATCGCTGAACTGAAGCTTGAATCCATCTCTTTCGCTCCGTCGGATGGTCTCATTGATTCCAAGGCCGCAGGAGCCATGTCGCCTGCTATTGCGAGCCTCCTCTGCGATCTGGTTGATCATCATATCCCACGGAGTGGTCACCAGCCCGTTTGGGTCGGCAAACAAGCTTGGGCGAACGCCAATCTTGTCGAGTTCAGACAACTCCCGCAGCAGCAGCAGGGGGTTATGAATAAAGAAGCGCGACATGTAGGTAGTGGCACCCCGAAGGGCACCGCTGCCTACATGATGGAACACATGGCGTGTGCCATCCGGACGCTGGACCGTATGACCAGCTTGGGCGCCACCATTGGCCCGCACGACAACGCTTCCAGCGCTGGCCAGGGCATCAGTCATCAAGCCCTTGCCCTCATCGCCCCAACCAGCGCCGAGAACTGCATAAGCGGTGCTCATTTCTTACCGCCGAACCAACGTAGGCCTCCGCTTTTGGTCGCAGGCGAAAGACCTTTCGTCGCCTTCTGGACGACCAAAGCTGTATCGCCGCTCCAACTCGAAGCCACATCTGCCGCATGCTCGCCTTCGACGATCTGGATCGTCGAAACAACGACTTCCGCGAGCTTCGTATAGTCGGAAAGCATGAGGACATGCTGGCCCAGCACGGACTGCCAACTGTTGCGGACGCGGTCGGGATAGCTCTGGAAGTGAGAGCCCTGCTCAACCACGACGTGGAACACATGATACCGACGGCTCACAAGGTCCAGAAGCTGTTCGGCAGTGTAATCCATTTGGGGGCGAACGCCCATCACGCGTTCGATTTCCTCAGCCTTCAACAGAGGAGGGACTTCTTCATCGCCAACAGTGAAAAGAAACCCCTTTTTCCCGCGCTTTTCAAACGCATCAGTTGATGTGTGCATGGCGGCGAAATACCACGGCAGAGTATAAGACTCGCTGGAGTTACCACCGCCGCCGCCTTCCAGAAAGAGATCCTTCAGCTGTTCGGCAATGCGAATATCCGCTTCAAATTGCGAAACCTGTAGCGGAGCGCGATCACATACCACGTCCCCAATTCCCATGAACATGACGTGCGGATCGGATACAGGCTTGCGCTCATAGATGCTGGTAAAAAACGCGGGAAGCCCATCGCGAACCATATAGTCCGGAATCGTCCCCATGGAGCCAGTCACATCCAGCCCAATGATGATCGGGTTGGACGACGGGTTAACTGTGCCATCGCGCGATTCCCGCATAAGCCCCTTTGCCTTGGCAGGGTTAAGGCTGTCATGGAGGCTGCGACTGGAAAACACCGCGTCCCGCGTTTTGCCTGCCGTAGTCCTGGTTGTGAAGCTATCCCAGTCAGTTGGGTCAAAGCGGCCGTCACCCATTGTGGGCATCCTTTCCATAAACATCGCTTGCGTTAACGGACAGTTCGGTGAAGCGACGAGCACCGAAGCTGTCTTCAAGAGCCTTGATCCAAGCTCTGTATTCGCCTTTGGCATCGAGACCGCTAGGACGTTGAAGCCAATCCCGCATAGCCTGCGGAATAGCGTTGTCTTCGCCGATACTCACACCGGAGGTTTCGCCCAGCATTTCCCTTCCGATGCCTCGGATGAGTTCGAGATCGATCGCTCCACTTGCGCGCTCGGTATTTCGAGCAGCGGCGGGCAAAAGCTGATCCGTCCACTCTGGAAGCGCAACCAGAGGCTCATTCAGCGGCGTTGAATAGAACCAACCGCCAAGGATGACCGCGACATGTCCTTTCGGGGAGATAAAGACGGTATCAGTACACAAGCCCGCATGAGCGAGCTGACGAAAGGAGCCAAGGTAACAAGCTGTGTTCAGCAGGTCGCTCATAACCCAAGCAACGTGCCGTGGGTCCACCTTGCTGCCGAAATGCGAGATCAAATCACTCAGTCGGACAAGCCCAGCGGGCTTTTCCATCACCAGAACACGCTGACCCTGATCGGTATCAAAGGCTGATTTGATCTGTGGCAGCCGCAGGAGCATCTCGGTGGCCATTCTATCGTTGGCAAACGTCAGCCCTCTGATGGCAGCCTCGGCCCGGTGGGCCAAAGACAGGAAATCCTTTTCCACCACGTAGGCAATGATGCTGTTACCCACGTAAGCCGTTCCGAGTTCGAAGGGGTATGATTTGAAATACCTTATCTTGCGACCAGCGAGCTCAAGCAAACCGGGCACTTGCCAGCGGCCTTGGCTGACGTGGAGGTTTGCCTCGTCCCGCAACAGCGTCAGATGTTCAAACACATCGCGTTGACCGCCGGCATGGTCTGGATGCCACAGCTTGGCTAGCCTGTGATACTGGCCAGTGATTTGATCCGGTGCCTGAAACAGGCGCTCAGGCTCGTTCACCGGTATCGCCAAGATCTCATCTGCCGTGTCCATATCGATAACCCTTAGACCAGATAATCGTCTAACTACGATATGCGCCTTCTGGACTTAGGCGTCAATACCGTCTAAGTCTGTTTTTGCTGGCTATCGGAGCCGTTGAACAATGGAGGACAGTTTGATCACCGAGAGAGTCGCCCACGACGCTGAAGGGTATCCAGTGCCGCTGGTGATGGTCGACTGCGCCATTTTCACCCTCAAGGACCAAGGGCTGCATTTACTTCTGCCGGAGCGGGCCAAGAATCTCCAGACAGGCCAGCGGGCACTGGTGGGTGGTCGGCTTCACCTCAATGTGGACCGTTCGCCGGAGGATGGAGCAATGCGGGTCGCACGAGAGAAACTTGGGATCGACGTGCGCTATCTTGAGCAATTACACAGTTTTGGTGGTCTGGATCGGGATGAAGGTTGGACAGTAACGATCGCCTATATCGCCATTGTGCAGATGGATCAGATCCCGGTCTCGCTGCAGTCAGACCTGTTTCCGGTCGACAAGATACCGAAGCTAGCTTTCGACCACAATGAAATCGCAGCGATGGCGATCGCCCGCATGAGGAGCAAATCGTCTTACTCTTCTTTGCCGGCATTCCTGCTCCCGCCAGAATTCACAATCGATGATCTCAGGCATGTCTATCAGCAGGTCACAGGTGCAAAGCTCGTAAAAACGACCTTTCGAGACCAGGTATTGCGCCAAGGGTTTGTGGAAAAAACCGGAAAGATGAGCACTGGCCGCACATATCGGCCAGCCGAACTATGGAGACTAGCAGACCGCACAGTCGCGAATTTTAACCGCGTTGTATCTCGGGAGGCCGGTTATCGCCGTGCCATTAAGTGACAGTGCTATTCGCCAGTAGTCGGCTCGCGCGGCGCGATATATCGACCAATTGGCAAAGTGGCTGGCCTCGGCTATCGGTGACACGGGTGCTGCCAAGGCGGCCCACGCAAGTTAACGTGATATAGTGGATGGGTTTCTGTCGCAAGTTTTCGGAACGTCCAAAATATAGGAAAGCATTCCTGGAGTCTTCTGGCGGTGAATCTAGATAGCTGCTTCCTCTGCCGCGTGCAGCATCAAACGGGCAAGAATTCGGTCCGAAGCATGTCGATCCATAGGCATATTAGAATTTCATTCTACATCGACAAAACTTTGCGACAGAGCCCTTTTTTGAGATCGTATTCTCGAAAAAGCGCCGTACTTAAGATAAGAGCACCAATTAAGACCTTGATCGGTGGGCTGGAATGGGAGCCGTCTCAGAAACGGACCTACTCTTTTAGAGGGCGTCGGATTGATACTACGCTCAAAAAACGCAAGGTAGAACAAGGCGAGAACGTATGCTGAAAACGAGACTTGAAATCACGAAGGCCCGAAATTTCAGGCCTTCGTGATAAGGCTATATCGGGCTAAAGCGTCGCTAAAGGTCTCCACAATTTCACTCGTTCGGCCTCGGTGGAGAGGTCAATGATAACCTGTATACCAGTTTTGATACGCCGCCGCAGGACGTCGGGGCGGTCAGAATTTGTCTGAAGCATACCACTGTCATGAAACGTTTGGAGCCGCGAACGAGAAATTCTCAACTCTGATGCCAGCAGACTATCAAGGCGTGTGCTGGTTGGAAATAGAACCACCAGTTCTATCTGCAGTTTCGTCCAATGATCGGCTTCATGCAGAATCGCTTTTTCGATGCGAAACTCCAAAAACTCATCAACGCGCTGCGACTTGCGCCTCAAAGCTTCGAGGTTGAACGTCTCCGTCCGTATCCACTGTGGATCGTTGGACTGTAGTGCTTCAAGGACGACAGGATCGATGTCGCGAACATTCTGCCGCTCAAAGATTGGCCGGTTCCATGTCTTTTCGCAGGTCAGGCACTTGTAGATAAGCCACGCATCAAGCTTGCGACCATTGGCGTTGAGCCGGATTTTGCCGCTGGATTGGAAGGCTCTGAGGCCCCCACATCCGCTGCACACAATCCAAGGCTGGGGAGCAGTCTGAGGAATAATGGTCCATCGGACCCGAAGTGTATTGCACATATCGTCTTGGTCTTCCGTTCGGAAGTCCACCAAGATGGTGCATGAGAAAACCCTTGCGGGCACGGCGTGGCGATGTTTTGGGCGGCTGAAGAGCTGAGACAGCGGAGCTGCACATGGCACATTGTAACAATGCCAAACCGGTCTCTTGCCACCACCCGATGAACATAATCATACGCCGACAGCATGTTGCTATCCGGCAGTACGGGTGAAACTGGATTGAGACCGGTATTTACTTAGGCAAAGTCTACCTCAATGCGCGAATGCTCTTCGACAACAGCGATAACAAGTGATCGTCCCGAATTGAAGTCTCTTGGTCGTATCCATAAGCTGAAAGCTGCGGCGTTGCGGCTTTTATGCAACGTTATGATGAGAGAAGATAGCGGCTTATCGGGCTATGATCGACTCCGAAGCCGCGCTCGCGGACCATCTCTTCCAAATCCCGATAGCTGAGCGGATGACGTAGATACCAAGCTAACGCCTGCACGATGCAGCCATGCCTCTAAATGCCTGCCTTTGAAATCATCCTTCGACTCGCTCCACAACATTGGGAGCGCAAATTTCTCTGACGATGTTCCACACAGCGTTAACCAGAAAATTTGCGGCAAGGCCCTGCAGCGAATCCATATGCATGTTTCCAAATCTGGCGCGCAGTTGATGCGAGCTATATCGGTATAAAACACACGACCTTTAAGAAGATAATTATATCCGATAATGCATTATCGAGCATTATGCTCATTATGGTGAAATGACCCAAATCATCGAGCAAAACACCGAAGTTCACTGTCGGATGACCGGGACCTCTGAGATTCAAGGGCGGCTTGGGGTTTTGGGCATCCTTTTCAAGAAAAGCCGCTGAATAAAGCGAACTCCTGTAAAAACACAACCAAAATAAAATCTACAACCCAGATCTTGACCTTTTAGGATGCTGGCCTATTTTCGCCATGCGTATGGCGCGATTGGGATATTTTCGCACCTTGCCAATATTGCATTCGTTTTTAATGACGCGATAAGTGGAGGGGCTTTCCATGGACGACGTTCTGTCATCCACCGATTTCATTCAGGCAAGCCGTGTGCTGAAACTGTTGTCGCCCTTGGGTGAAGACCAGCTTTTGCCGGAGCGGATGACGGTGGATGAGGGCGTCAATCGTCTGTTCGAGATCACTGTGTCGGTGCGCGCCAAGCGCGAGGCAGTGAAGCCGGAAGAACTGATCGGCAAGCTGGTCGATGTGTCCCTGGAAATCCGCCAGGGCGAACTGGATGGGGATGGCGTGCGCCGACCATTCAATGGACTGGTGACAAACCTTTTCGAAGGCCCGCCAGTGACGCGTGGATTGCGGTCCTATACCCTGACCATCCGTCCGCAACTGTGGCTGCTGTCGCGCCGGTCCGATTGCCGGATCTGGCAGAATATGACGGCGATCCAGGTGATGGAAACGCTGTTTTCCGAGCATGGCATTCCAGCCGCCGCATCCGCGCCCCTGCATAAAACGCCGCCATCGCGCGAATATTCTGTCCAATGGAATGAAACGGATCTCGATTACCTACTGCGCCGCTTCGAGCAGGACGGGTTGTTCTACTGGTTTGAACATGAGACCGGCGTTCATCGCCTGAAGGTCAGCGACAGCAAGGTTGCCTGGAGCAAGCCATCGGCTGCGGCAGAAGGTGTCGACAAAGTCAGATTAGCCCAAGGCTCGTCGGACCGCAACCATATCAACGAATGGATGCGGCAATTCTCCTATGTTCCCGGCCAGCGCGCCGGTGCGGACTGGAATTTCGAGACGCCGAGCACTGTGCCACTGAATGTCACGCCGTCACTGATCCAGATGCCGGGCGCCAAGCAGCGCGAGCTTTACGAATATCCGGCTCGGATCTCCGATATCAAAGAAGCCGAAGTGGCAGAGACCTTTCGAACGCAGGCGACGGAAGCCGATCATGAACGGGTGACGGGCCAGTCCAATGTGCGCTTTCTGGAAGCAGGACGCCGGTTCACGCCCTATGAGGAGCCGCATCCCGAACATAAATACGAAGAGCATGTGATTACCCGCATCATGCATCGGGTGGTGGACCGCTCCTATGAGACGGCCAGCAATGAGATGGAATATGCCAACGCGTTTGAGGCCATTCCATCACGCGTTCCGCTAACGCCGCACCGGGAGACCAGGCGCCCGCGTATTGAAGGTGCGCAGGTGGCGATTGTTGCAGGGCCATCGGGCGAGGAAATCCACACCGACAAATACGGGCGCATCAAGCTCTGGTATCCCTGGGATCGCAAGGCAAAGAAGGACGGCAGTGACACTTGCTGGGTGCGGGTGGCGCAAAACTGGGCGGGCGGCCAATGGGGAGGACAGATCATCCCGCGCATCGGCATGGAAGTGATGGTTGCTTTCATCGATGGCGATCCGGACCGGCCGCTGGTGACGGGCGTCGTGCCGAACCCCAAAAACGCTGTGCCTTATGATCTGCCAACGAATAAGACGAAGAGCGTGTTTCGGACGAACACACATAAGGGCAAAGGCTACAATGAACTGACCTTTGAGGACGAGAAAGACCGCGAGGAGGTCTATATCCATGCTCAAAAAGACCAGAATATAAAGGTCGAGAACAATTATTCGAAGCGCATCAACACCAATAAGGTGGAAAGCGTGGGACATAACAAGGCGACGGAGGTGACCAATAACCATTATGAAGTGGTTGGTGGGGATATGGAAATTTCTGTTGGTCCTACCCAAAAAGGCAAGTACACCCCGCAGAATGCGTCGGACCTCAAAGAGGGAATTGGTGGCGTTGCCTATAGCCTGGGCAAAAATGGCGAGACGGCCAAAGGTTCTGGTACAATGCAGATCAGCATCGAGAAGAACAAGGTCGAGAGCATTGGTAACAACCACTCCCAACTAATTCAGAAAAACAAAAGTGTTAACGTAAAGAGCAATTATTATATCGATGTCACAGAAGAATTGGTCATCGATGCCGGAAAACGCATTGTACTCAAATGCGGGCAGAGCATCATTCTGTTGAACTCGGATGGATCGATTCAGATAAATGGCAAAAAATTAAGCAACAATATAAGTGATATTATCAAGCTTGTTTCTGATGTTGTCAAAGTCAATTGAGACGCTAATGAGGATGACACGGCGCGCAGCGATCATAAATTTCTTATTTTTCGTTCTTTTGTCCACAGGAGCCTGGTGGGCGTATAACGCAGTTTCGGAGTATTTTATGGAGCCGACTTATACTGCTGACAGGCTGTTCAAGCCTTATGACGAAGATGTTTACCGTATCGCGCAAAAAATAGAGCGGGGTCAGCCAATCAGCGCCAGTGCTGTGAAAGACCTGCCCGGTGGTGTCAATGCCCGGTATGGCGAGGAAATCACCCTGCTGTTTCATGCTGTGGGAGCACGTAATGTCGCGGCTATCGACACATTGCTGGGTGCGGGAGCCGATCCCTACATGGTGGATCGCCCCTCAACGGGATCAACACGTGATTTCGTATTCGTTCTGACACTACCCGGCAACTCAACAGATCCCAATGCGGGTTTTCCGTTCATCAATCAGCTGATCACGCTTTACCTCAAACATGGCGGTGACCCAAATAGGCGACTACAGGGGAGTGAGAAGGAGCCGTTGATTTCGGGTGTCGCACTCATTGAAAATTATGAAGGGTTTAAAATTTTGCTTAAGGCAGGAGCCGATCCTTGGATAGAAGATATTAATGGATACACCGCGATGTCGACCTTGGGATTTGAATCAACGGCCTATGAATTCGTAAATTTCTTAATTAACAATGGATACTTTAATAATGTTGAGGCACGTAAGCTTCAAGTATTCTTCAAGTCAATAGCATTTTATTCGCAACGAGGTGATATAAGAAGTCTAAATAACCAATCGCTTGGCATAAGGGTTTTGAAACGTAATCCAGATTATCCATCAGATGAAAACACACTCCGTTTGTTTCAAGGGCCTATCCCTTGGGATAAAGTTAAACAGGCGCAATGATAGCTGGGATGACTGGGTGTGATGACAAGACGTGTGGCTTTCATAAGTTTTGTTTTCTGCACCCTTTTATCCCTAGGAGCCTGGTGGGCGTATAACGCAGTTTCGGAGTATTTTATGGAGCCGACTTATACTGCTGACAGGCTGTTCAAGCCTTATGACGAAGATGTTTACCGTATCGCGCAAAAAATAGAGCGGGGTCAGCCAATCAGCGCCAGTGCTGTGAAAGACCTGCCCGGTGGTGTCAATGCCCGGTATGGCGAGGAAATCACCCTGCTGTTTCATGCTGTGGGAGCACGTAATGTCGCGGCTATCGACACATTGCTGGGTGCGGGAGCCGATCCCTACATGGTGGATCGCCCCTCAACGGGATCAACACGTGATTTCGTATTCGTTCTGACACTACCCGGCAACTCAACAGATCCCAATGCGGGTTTTCCGTTCATCAATCAGCTGATCACGCTTTACCTCAAACATGGCGGTGACCCAAATAGGCGACTACAGGGGAGTGAGAAGGAGCCGTTGATTTCGGGTGTCGCACTCATTGAAAATTATGAAGGGTTTAAAATTTTGCTTAAGGCAGGAGCCGATCCTTGGGCGACCGATGGACGTGGAAATAGTGCAATGGATAAGTTAATTTTGATGAATTCAGAAGAGGAAAGGAAGCAACTAAATCATCTTATCGATGAAGGGCTTTTTAATGGCGTTGCACTGAAACAGCTTCGATCTTTTATGAGAGGTTTATCTGGGTATGAACCGCGTGGAGATGAAATTACCCGAGAAAACCAAGAAATTTGTATTCGAATTTTGGCTCGAAATCCAAATTATACTGAAGATCAATATACTGAGAGATTATTTAACGGGCCAGTCCCCGTGGATAAGATCAAACAGGCGCGATGATTGCTGTAAGGACTGGGTGTGATGACAAGCGACAGCACAGTAACAGAATTACCAACGATTCCTGTGACAGCGCCGCCTGAGGCGCAAAATTCCAGCAACGCGACAGAGATCAAGGGCAAGGCAAGCTGGAAAACATGTTGGCGCCATGCCTGCTATCTTTCCAAATACATTTACAAGGATCCGCCTCCACCGAATGGATTTCATACGCAGTTCCCCGAAAAGATGGCCGACGTGGAGACGCATTGGGAAAAATGGGACGAGTTCGTTGATCAGACTGGAAGCGGTCTCGTCGCACGATTGTTCAAGGTGAAAGGCTATGATCCAAATTCGAAAACGGATTTATGCCCGCCTACTCTGGTGTTTCGCGGCACAGACTTCGAAGATATGCGCGATCTTGCCATCGTTCCGACGATCAAAATTTATGGGTATACGGTTTACGACACCCCTTTTCTTCTGGACAAAACAATTGCTCCAGCCACCAAGCCAGACGACTTACTAAGGCGTGGTTTCAAGCCGATTAGGATCTACGAGGAAACGGGTACGGTACGTGCACCTGGCTCGATAGAGGGCACAGGGTTTATCGATGCGGAGATCTTCATCCAACTCGATATTTACGCCAAAGAAAATGGCGATTGGACAAGTAATATTTATCAAGGCCTAGGAAAAGGGAGTTCGCAATATAAAAAATCGATAGATTACGGCAGAAAAATAACTTCAAATAAAATAATACCATCAGCAGATAAAAGATTGGAGATATCAGGTCACTCTCTAGGAGGTGGTTTGGCGAGCGCTGTTTGCGTCGTATTGGATCACGAAATTAACGGTATCTACTTTCACTCAATTGTATTCAACCCGGCTGGCGTTCATCCCAATACGATAAATCCAGCAACAGCGGCCGATGGACATATTAATGTATTTACCGTTAACGATGAAATATTGACAACCGTGGAGAATTATCGCGGTAAACTCCCAATCATCGGTGCTATTTTTCGCTTAGCGAAGCGAACCATTGGACAGGACGGCATGCCGCATACGATTGGCACGCTTCTGACCAATGATGGTATTAGTCCGGGCAAATCTGACGAGAAATGGGCAGTTCCACCCAAAGGGAAGCTTCTTCCCAAGCTTTTTCCTATCGGTGAGCAAAATCTGATAAAACCTCCGAAACCAGAGAAATTTCCTGAAATAACAAATCTGGACAATCTGTTAAATGGCTCAGCATCCGCTACCGATTTTGCCAATAAGCTACTAGTTTATTTACATAATAAATATGTTCCAAATAAATTTTCTCAAAAAGATATGTTGTGGCTTGATCCAAGATCAATCCTGACAAAAGATATTCTCGATTATTCGAATATTTACAAAAAGTATAAGGAAGAGCTTCAGCCAGAGATTGATGCACTCATGAAGATAATTGAGGCATCGATCAGCTATCACGGCATGGATTACGTCATTGCTACCTATGACCGTTATTACGGCGGCGCGTGATGGTAGAGATCAAAACCAAACTCCCATTCCCGCACATCTATTTTCGCCACTGGGGTCGCGATGACCGCGAAATGGCCGTTCTGATTGTAAAGGCTGGGTTGCGCATTTCAGATGGCGGTATCGCGGAAGACCTACGGTCTCCTCAACCTGACATTCTACTCAGCGATCTGTTTCATGGAGACGTGAACCGTTCAGCGCTTCGCCAGGAGAGCGATCTGGCGCCATTCAAGCCTAGGACAGACCTGACATTCAATGCCGTTGCTCGCTCGCCGGAAGAGAAGGAAATCGATAGTTGGCCCGTGTCGATTGCTGTCGATGGACGGTTGTCTCACAGCTTTCACGTTTTCGGGGAGCGGTTTTGGGAACCGCAGATCCGAGCGGTGAGGCGAAAGTGGCAGCTCTCGTCGGTAAAGCCGACGACGTCCGTACCTTTAACCTATGAACGAGCTTATGGTGGCGTCGCACCGATATCGGACGAAGAGCACACTACTCACGCTTATAATCCCATAGGGCGCGGCCTGATTTCCGATTATATGCTGGAGATGAACCGGGAGGTTGCCGCCCCGCAGATTGCGCTTGTCGGCGAATTTGCCGCCGAGCGTCCAACTGAATCTATGACGGTCTGCGGTTGTGGGCCAATTCAAAAATCCTGGCTGCCGCGGCTATCTCTCGCCGGCACGTTCGATGATGCCTGGGTTCGAGAGCGCCATCCGCGCATGCCTCTCGATTATGATTTCGCCTATTGGAATGCAGCACCGCTGCCGATGCAGGCAGCCCCTTATCTGATTGGCGATGAAACCATCAGGCTCACAGGGTTTCGGCATGATCCAAGGCCTTATGTGTTTCGGCTGCCGGGAATGGCACTTGGCATCAAGATTAGACGCGAAGGCCTTCATGATATTACCGAGCACATGTTGAATCTGGATACGGTTCACTGCGATATCGCTGACGGCGTGCAGGAACGACATACCCTTAGTATGACCTGGCGTCTGACATTGGCTGAACCGGATGACATCAGGGATATTGAACTGTTCGCACGCCGGCCATAGCCGTTCCCGAAACATCCTGGAGACAATTGCTCGTCAGCAAGTGAGTGAAGATAAAGTTTTGAAGGAGTAGCGACCATGAGCCACAGTGCTGCCCGTTACACGAATAAAAATAACGCGATTGTCTGCCTTTCTCCAGATGTGTGCCTGACGCCACGTGGATCAAAGGATGTGGCGGTTCCTTACATGATCCTATCGAAGCTGGAAGCGAGTGAGCGGACCGTCAAAAATGTCTCTTTCGGCGGCGATGAGGCCTTTACGATGAACAGCAGAACCTCAACAGTCACAGGGAACGAGGCCGGAACGAGCGGCGGTGTTCAATCCGGCGTCAATACTGGTTGGTGCCGGCCGCAATCGAACAAAACAAGCTTTTTCGTCAACGGACATCAGGTGATTCAAGACAATTGTCTTTATGAGATGAACTGTTCAGGGCCGGATGGATCGTCAAATACCCTGGGTAAGCTGATGTTTGTTGATACGGGCGGTAGCGGGAGAGATGGCTGATACGAAGGCCCAGTCGAAAGTAACCAACTCAACTTCAGCGATTAATGCTGACACCTACGCGCTGTTTCGTGAGGAGCATAACGAGAACCACGGTGGCGGCTGGTGGGTGGATTTGAGGCGACGCGGCATCCGGGTCGTGCGGCTGTTCAAGGACAGCATTTACGGATCGCCGCACGCAAGCTTCGATCAGGCGAAAGCCTATCGCGATGCGGTCATGTCTGTTTTGCCGCCTGCCACCAATCATGAGCAGGCAGTTCTGCTCCGCAAGAATAACAAGAGTGGCATCTCAGGTGTGCGCCACGTCGAACTGGCAGAGGACGAAGCTTGGGAAGCATCTCTCCTTAACCGCACAGAGCACAAACGCGAGAAGTTCTCCGTACGCGAATATGGTGAGGAGCAAGCGAAAGCCATGGCAATCGCACAGCGCCGAAAATGGCTGGAGGAATTGCCGGTCAAACACCTGGCTTATGCAGAACACTCAGAGGAGATGACCCGGCAATATTTCGGCGAACCGGTCATTTGCTCAGTTGCCTATGCCACTGAAGCGTCATCGCGGCATGCGGGCAAATCCCTTGGCAAGTATCGGTCCTGTGGGACGGCCTGTCGGCGAACCGCCTGCCTGCTCAAGCGTCAACTCATAAAGCTGATCGTTGCGCGGCTTCGGCAGCGTCGGCCCATGGAGGCGGGCGGAACGCACGCCTTCCAGCAGGCCGAGAGGGACCGGCCCGACATCGCGAGAGGGCAGGGTCCAGACCTGGATCGTCTTGTCACGCGGAACGACGAAATCCGCCAGAAGCCGCACGGAGGCCTCGTCATTGCCGAAATCCTCGACAACCGCCTGAACCTCTCCCGCCTCGTTGACGAGGACGGCGACGACGAGTGGCTCCACCGTTCTGGTCAGGCTGTAGACGAGGCCGACGACGAGCAGGAGTGAGGCGGCAAGCGACGTGAGTGCAGCCAACTTCCAGCGGCGAGAGCCATTATCGTTTGCGATATGTGTGTTTGGTTTGGCGGGACGGTTGTCCTGAACTGGCAGGGAAGCCTCGATACGCTTCCAGAGATCCTCGCTGACGGGTCGCGGAGCCATACTCGTATCGAGCGGCAGGAAGCGATCTCGACTGGCAGCAACGGCAGCCTTGAGTTCAGGGTCACGTTCCATGGCATTCTCGATTTCTTCCGCCTGCGTTGGCTCGAGCAATCCCAGCACATATTCGTCGGCGAGATGCGCTATGTCTTTGCGGTCGTAGCTCATGCCATGCACTCCCGCAGCGCCAGAAGCCCGCGCCTGATCCACGACTTGGTGGTGCCGAGCGGAATGCGCAGCGTGCCTGCAATTTCGCCATGGGAATAACCGCCAACATAGGCCATGAGAATTCCCTGCCGCTTTGTATCTTCTAGCGCACCGAGACAGTCATAGAGACGGGAATTGCGATCCAGGCGATGCCATGCTGCCATGATTTCATCCGTCTGCTGATCGTCCTGAAGCGTTTCAAACTCCTCGACGGAGTGTTCCCGCTTGCCATCACGCAACAGGTTGAGCGCCCGGTTTCGAACGATGGCATAGATCCAGCCGCGCGCCGAACCGCTATCAGAACGGTACTGGTAGGCATGCGTCCATATACGGATGAAAGAGTCCTGCACGACCTCTTCAGCAAGCTCGCGACGTCTGACGATGCGCTGGGCAACCGCCATGAGCTTACCGGCCTCCTGATCAAAGATGTGTCGCAATGCCAGGCGGTCGCCCTTTGCACAGCCATCAAGCGCCTCATCGAGATTAACCGGCCTGGAGCCCATCACTGTCAAAACCATCTCCTTAGATCAGTGCGCAAACCGCCTGCCTTTTGCAAACTATACCCGCCGCAAGAGCGGAATAGATGCAGTCATCAAAAATATTTTCGAGCGCTGCATCCAAACGCATCGTCTGTTGTGTCTTCAAGATGGAAGGTCGTGAGCCAGACGGCGGAACCTTCTTCGATTTTGAACGCACGGGAGAAAAACATGCAGACCATTCGTTTTACTTTAGCAGCCTCCATATCCGTCATTGCCACGGCAACATCGGCCTTTGCGGCACCCGTTCTGGCATTGAGCGGCGACAAGACGCTCGTGATTTTCGATACGGAAAAGCCTTCCGTGACAAAGACGATGGATGTTACCGGCGTTGATAAGCTCGTCGGCATCGATTATCGCCCCGGCAACAAGACGGTCATTGGCGTAACGCCGGACAACCGCATTGTCAGCATCAACCTGGAGACGGGCGCTGCAAGCGAAGTGGCGAAGATGGACAAGATGCTGACCATGACTGACGCGCCTGTCGTGGTCGATTTCAACCCGATGGCAGACCGCCTGCGCTTCATGACCGGCACCACCAACCACCGCGTTCACCCCGATACGGGTGCCGTGACGGTTGACGGCGTGCTCGCTTTCGAAGAGGGCGATATGCATAAGGGCGAGACCCCGAACATTGTAGCCGCCGCCTATACCAATTCCATCGGCAAGCCGGAAAAGACTGCGATGTACAATATCGACGCCACTATCGGAGCGTTGATCCAGCAGACAAAGCCGAATGACGGCACACTGAAAGCCATCGGCAAGCTTGGCCTGAAAGACAAGCCCGCGACCTATGCCTTCGACATTCAAGGAATGGAGGGTGGCAAGAACACGGCCTATCTGGTGGCAAGCAAGATGCTTTACACCGTCAATCTCGAAACGGGCGCAGCGACCGAAGTCGGCGCGATCTCCGGTCTGGAAAATGAGGTGCGGGACATCGCAGTCCTGCCGGCGACCTAATACTGAAGAGCAAGGCAGGCGATGAGCCTGCCTTGCTCGTCTTGTGACGCGGCGTCGGAGGGTGACCCCTGCGATTGGTTCCGTAAGGCTCTGATTAATTGAGATGAAATGGAGAGGTGCCGTGCAGACTTTAACAGAGAACAGTTCGCGTCACGTTACATCGGGATTATCTGAAATTGGATCAAAATTCCCTTTTGAATTATGTTCCATAAGATATCTTATCGATATTTACGACTTTAGTGGGTGGGTTCAAGGATGAAGTGCGACTTGCAATAGATAACAAAGGTTTATCGTTTGCAAGGAAAGCGCAATGAAACGCACTTACTCCCATATCGACTTGGACGAACGTCGCAAGATCGCTCGCTGGCGTATGGCGGGCCAGAGTATTGAGATGATCGCCGAGACACTCGGTCGCCATCGCTCGACGATCTTTCGTGAAATCAAGCGGAATACGTTTATCGATGAGGTGGTCCCGGACCTCAATGGCTATTACTGCGTCACGGCGCATGACATGGCTTGCGAACGGCGGGCCAAGCTGCGGAAGCTGGCGCGCTTTGCGAATGTGAGGCAGTCCGTGATCGACCGGATCATGCATGGTTGGTCGCCCCAGCAAATCGCCGGTCGCATGCGGCTGGAACAGCATCCGATCTTTGTCAGTCACGAGACAATCTACAAGTTCGCATACTCGGCCGACGGTCATGCCATCAAGCTGTGGCGTCACCTGCCGGAGCATCGAGCCAGACGGCGACCACGACATGCAAGACGTGAGCACAGTCAACGCTTTAGTCCGGAACTCAACATTCTGCACCGGCCGGATGTCGTTGCTGAACGCAAGCAGTTCGGGCATTGGGAATGCGATCTGATCCAGTTCCGCAAGAAGTTCGGCAAGGCGAATGTGACATCGCTTGTTGAGCGGGTGAGCCGCTTTACGATCTTGTTGCGCAACAATGATCGCCAGTCCCGCCCGGTCATGGATGGCATCATCCAGGCGCTGAAGAGCCTCCCTCACCTCGCCCGCCGATCGTTGACATTCGACCGAGGCACCGAATTCACTGACTGGCCGTACCTTCAGGCAGGCATAGGCACGCAAACATGGTTTTGTGACCCACAATCGCCCTGGCAAAAAGGAACGGTCGAAAATACCAACCGGCGAGCGCGAAAATGGCTTTCGAGAGACGTCGATCCCTTGTCCGTAGCCGCCGCCGATCTGATGGAGATCTGCAATCGGCTTAATCAGACACCGCGTAAATGCCTCGGCTACCGAACGCCGGCTGAGGTCTTCCGCAAGAAACTGCTCGCGCAGATGCGACATGCCAGCTAGCTTGAAAGCCACGCAGGTCGCACTTCGGCGTGAACTCACACTGTTAAAATTGCATAAACCGAATCGGAGGCTCCATTGGATACCGTCACCATTGAAACACGTGCAGACTTTGCTAATTGGGCGATAGAACGGGCGCGTGCCATTGTCGCTGAACAAGGGGGACATCTCGCACTCGCTGCTCGTGATATGGACGAGGCACAGATCGGCGTTGCGGGGAATGCAATGGGTCAAGCGATTGTTGATGCACTCCTCGAAGTGTTCGATGGCTTAAGTACATAATAAGACCTGCAATGATAACAGAATTTAGACGCGCCGAAGTGGTTGTCATGTCTATCTGAGTGTCCGCTGTGGCGTTTAACACCGCCATAGGCACCGAGCGTTGACCGCGATTATAAAAAAAGCAAATTGAACATGCAAAATGGCCCAAGCCGACGATTTATCCGCTTCTTGAGACCGATAATCATCATTCAATAGATCGCCAAGGCAGCAGCAGCTCCTAAAGTGAAGGCCACGCTGTCTTCAGAAGTCGAAGGCCAGTCAAGTCTGGAACCGGGAATCCAGCCACAGAGCAAATCCGCCTTTGAATGCATTGGCGTTATCGCCGTGACGGGCATTGGTCGGAAGCGTTTTTAACTTAGTGACATTGCCGCCGCCGATGACAACATAGTCCGGCTCCAGTGCTGTGCTGAGTTGCTCTACAGCCCTCAACACATGTTTCTCCCATTTACTGTGCCCGCGCTCTTTCAGGCTCGCCTGGCCGAGGTAGTCCTCATAGCTGCGGCCTTTTCGATAAGGAAGATGCGCCAGTTCCATGGGTTGGGTGACGTAGTTGACGATCATGGCCGCTCCCAGGCCGGTGCCAAGGCCGAGAAACAGCATACGTCCGCCATCATAGCTTCCCATAGCCTGCATCAGAGCATCGTTGACAATGCGCACGGGCTTGCCGAACCGCTTTGCGAAATCGAAACCTGTCCATCCGGCCGCTAAGTTATGCGGCTCCGTCAAAATACGATTGTGAACAACCGGACCCGGATAACCAATGGCGATAACGTCATAATCCATGCCTGACGCAAGTGTCTCAACCGCATCGGCCATGGCAGCGGCATCCATTTCCGGACCAGAGACAGCCTTGCTTTCCACGCCGTCAACGCTGTTCATGATTTTGACATGCGACCCGCCGACATCAACGGCAAGCACGATCTGGGGTTTCTCATCCATAGATGTCTTCCTTATGGTTGCGGATCGACCCAGCCACCTGGAGGGGCGAAATCCTTCATGGCATCCGCAGGGCCCCAGGTGCCAGGCAGATAGACGGCTGGCTGTTCCCTCAGATCAAGCACCGGATCCACCACGCGCCAGGCCAGCTCAGCCGCGTCCTGCCGGGTGAAGAGCTGGCGCCTGCCGTTCAGGGCATCGCCGATCAACCGCTCGTAGGGCATCATGTCGTCGGTCGTATCATCAAGCGCACCAAGTTCGACACTTTCACCGACCATCCCCTCGCCCGGCGCTTTACGGCGCGTACCGATGCCGATTGCCACCTGCGGTCCAACACGGAACCGCAAATAATTGGCTTCGGCTGCGGTAACTTCGTCGAAAAGAGCAACGGGCGGGCGGCGAAACCGCACGACAACTTCTGTCGCACGGACCGGCAGGTGCTTGCCGGCTCTGATAAAAAAGGGCACATCCTTCCATCGCCACGTATCCACGAACAGGCGCACGGCGGCAAATGTCTCGACAGGTGAGCCGGGCGCAACACCCGGTTCGTCGTGATAGCCCTGGAACTGTCCCCTGACGAGGTCATGCGTCGAGAGCGGGCGAATGGCCCGGAGAACCTGGACCTTTTCGTCACTAAGTTCATCAGAACCGTTGTTGACAGGCGGTTCAATCGTCAACAGCAGGAGAATATTGATCAGGTGGTTCTGGATGACGTCACGAATGCATCCAACCTCGTCATAGAACTTGCCACGGCCAGCAATTCCAAAATCCTCAGCCATGGTGATCTGCACGCTTTCGACGTGGGTGCGGTTCCACACCGGTTCCAGAAAAGCGTTGGCAAAGCGGAAATAGATCAGGTTTTGCACCGCTTCCTTGCCCAGAAAATGGTCGATGCGGAACACCGCTTCCTCCTCGAACACGGAGTGTAAGACACCATCGAGTGCCTTGGCTGAGGCAAGGTCCCGCCCGAAGGGCTTTTCCACCATCAGCCTGGCGTTCTCAGCAAGGCCTGCCGCCTTCGATGCCTTGATGACTGTCTCGAAAAGCGAAGGCGGGATGGCCAGATAGTAAAGCGGATGGGTGGCAGGACCGAGCGCCTCACGCAGCCGATCGAAGGTGGCCGGGCTTTTGTAATCGCCACTGACATAGCGCAGCAATCCCTTCAGCCTGGCAAAAACGGCCTCGTCAACCGTGCCGAACTGCTTGCTGATGCCATCGTGAGCGCGGGCTGCCAGGCGGTCAATATCCCAGTCGTCGAGCGCCACACCGATGACCGGCTCGTTCAACTGGCCTCGCCGCACCATCTGGTAAAGTGACGGGAGGATCATCTTATAGGCGAGATCACCGGTCACGCCGAACACCACGAGGGCATCGGATCTGCCTTGCATCATGACGTGCTCTCCGGCTTCTCCACATGGCCGCCAAAGGCGTGTCGCATGGCCGAGAGCAGCTTGTTGGCAAATTCATCGTTGTCGCGCGACGTGAACCGTCCGAACAAGGCGGAAGACAGGACCGGAGCCGGCACTCCAGTTTCTACCGCCGCCTGCAATGTCCAGCGGCCTTCGCCTGAATCCGACACGCGACCACCATAGTTTGACAATTGCGGATCCTGCTTCAACGCGGATGCCGTGAGATCAAGCAACCAGGAGCCAATGACACTGCCATGGCGCCAGACTTCTGTCACAGCCACCAGATCAAGATTGAAACGGTAGTATTGCGGATCCCGCAATGGCGCGGTTTCGGCATCGGCGTCACGCGCCTCGCTGCCTGCATCAGCAGCCTTCAGGATGTTCAGCCCTTCGGCATAGGCGGCCATGATTCCATATTCGATACCATTATGCACCATCTTGACGAAGTGACCGGCACCGGGCGGACCGCAGTGCAGGTAGCCTTCCGTTCCCGCGTCGGCCGTGCCGCCCGTGGCCCCTGCGCCGTCTTTTCCGGGAGCAAGCGCCGCAAAGATGGGGTCGAGATGCTGCGCGGCTTTCTTCTCACCGCCGATCATCAGGCTATAGCCACGATCGATCCCCCAGACCCCGCCACTGGTCCCGACGTCAACGAAGGAAATACCTTGAGAACCAAGCTCAGTTCCGAGATCGACCGCGTCGCGGTAATAGGAGTTTCCGCCATCGATCAGAATATCGCCGCTCGTCATTTCGCCAGCCAGGTCGCGGGCTACCTTTCCCGTGATAGCGGCTGGCAGCATCAGCCAGACAGCACGGGGCGTCGCCAATTTGGCGAGAAAATCGGCGTAGCTCGCCGCGCCGACAGCGCCTTCGGCCTCAAGAGAAGCAACGTTTTGCGGATTGACGTCATAAACGACGCATTGATGCCCCGCCTTTATCAACCGCCGCACCATGTTCGCGCCCATACGACCGAGGCCGACCATTCCCAATTGCATGTCTATCTCCGTCAAACGTTAAGCTATGATCTGAACTTTGAAATTGGCATTTTCCCAGAGATCCGCCTCCTCCCAGAAGAAGGTGAACACCAGGTCCTGGCCGATCGCGCCCTCCGCGAGGTCGATATCGACAACATGGGTCCCGAGACCGGTTTCGCGCGTCCTTGTGTCAGTCACCTCGTGCCAGTCCGTGGCGCTCCAATGCACCATGGCCGCTGCGTCCAGTTCCAACCGCAATGTCTTGCCGTGGGGGATGGTGGACATCTGATTGTTGAAACGCCAGATGCGCAGGGTTGATGGCGTCTGATCTTTTACATAGCGCTCAACTGTCTGCGGCGGCATGTCAAAAACCGCGCCATCATTCAGCGAACGCAACAGCTTGATGTATTCCGCATGCGCCCAGACCAGTGGCATGGCACTGCCTGACGGGCGGCCCAGGAACAGCTCGCGCTCGGGGAGATCTGGTCCATCCCAGCTCTGCTCGGGCAGAAGCCCCTCTGTCCCAGCCGAAGCCTCAAGCGTCTCCAGAAGCCGTTCGGCCATGTCGCGATTGCCAGCCGCCAGCTCGTAATGCGCGCGCTCGCCCGCCAGCAAGGGCCATGGACGCCCCTGGCCGATGCCATCGAACGGGCTGCCATCAGGATGTTCGCCATAGCCGTCACCCGTGTAGCGATACCAGAGCGGACCTTGCGGCAGATCGATCTTCAACTGATGGTCGATGACCTTTATCGTGTCGAGGATCCTCGGATCATCAGCGGCCCGCAACCCAAAGCGAACAAGCGCCAGGGCATCGGGGCTGATAACGTCACGGGTCGGCAATATCGACGTGTCGGCTGCCCGGTTGCGGATAATGGTTTGCCCTTGACTGCCCGTCGCCACGTCAGTGACATCTAGACCCCCGATACGGACATAATAGCCTCCCACGCCGACGGCATCGCAAAGGGTGGAATCGCTGGTATAAGTCCAGTTTTCAATCTGTTCATTCCAGCAGTCGGCGGTTTCGCGCAAATGCTGGGCCACATCAGGCTCGCCAACACGGTCCAGAATGTCTGCGCCGGCCAGCAATGCGGCAATCTCGACGGCCAGGGTGAACGGGCTATAACCGCCATCTTCTTCCCAGCGGTCCTGGCTGGTGGCAGGCCCATTTGCGATGATGTAGCCAGCCGCCTTGCGGATCATCGGAAGGAATCGGGTCAGCAGCGTGTCCGGCAGATGACCATTTCGATACAGGAGATCGGCCAGCAGAATAGGAAAAGCGCATTCATCCATCTGCACGCCGAGCCAATAGGGCTTGCCATCCAGCCAGAGATTCTGCGGCCAACGACCGGACGCCAACTGAACCTCGCGCAGATATTCCAGGATTTCGATTGCTTCCTTCCAGTCGCCAGCAGCCAGAAAGCCGCCCGCGCTTTCCACGAGATCGCGAGGCCAGACAAGGTGATAGCCACCCAGATCATCATCACCCTTGCTCGCCCCCCAAGGAATGGACAGGCTGGCGACAACCGCTCCTCGCCGATCAGCGGCGCGATGGGCTGCAAGCACGGCAGTCGAGACACGGTACATATTGATGGGCTTTGCGGTCTCGCGGTCCAGATCGTAGAGGCCCTTTTGCCAGCCGCGCCAGTTCGCGCAATACATGCCGAAAGCGACATCGAATCCATCGCGCAGACTGGCGAGTGCCTGGGCGCCCGCTTCCGTTTCCGACTGGCCAAAGCTAAGGGCCAGAATTGCGGTGTTGGCACTTTCCGTGAACGGGATTTGCCCCGTCAGCGCGGTATTGCCATCATCGGCACGCTGATATTGGGGATCGAGACTGCCGTTTTGCAGCAATTGGGTATAGCCATCGGACTGCCCGGCAAAGCCAGCAGATCGCTCGGCCCAAGGAAGTGATGATCCAAGCGCAAGATAGCGTGATCGGCCGCTTGCAAAGAGAAGTGTAGTATCGTCCTGCTCACCAATCCAAGCAGAATTATCCATCCCCGCGTTGACAAGATGAGGAGCAAGCAGCGCATAGACCTTGTAATCGGATATGTTACCGACCAAAGGCATGAACGTGATGCGCTGAAGAACCGTTGCGCGAGCAGGATCGGAAATTATCTGCTTTTCGATCCGGTAGCGGCCATCTCGTGACATGTTGACGACATGAAACGCCAGTACGCCGCTTTCGACCTGATGGGTCGTTGTGGTGCAATCGCGCTTTTCCTCGGAAAAATATCCTTCAGGACCAATAACGAGCAGCCCAAGATCTCGAATACAGGCGCTGTCCACTCTGGGATAATAGACCTCATTCAGCACCCCATGGCTCAACGTGAACCAGACGGGAGACCGGGCGGAAAGCGCAGTACCCAAACCGCTCTTTGCGCTCGACGTCCAACGCGCTTGAATTCCTGGATTGCCGGGAGCAAAATCGACGAGGGTGGTCAACTGCGTTCCCCTTGCTATGCAAGCCCGATAACGACTTATCGGCTCTCAAACATGTTGGACAGTGATCCAGAATACATAAGGCCGTTTTGTGATTTGGTAGTGCAAATAGTCGTGATTGTTATGAAATCGCTCGAAACAGCATTCCGGTTGCCGCGGCTTACGTGAGTGCGACTTTCTTGGGCGCGATTGTCAGAAGAAGGTGCCGGCCATTTGGGGAGAACCCTCCAGAGCGTGGCCCATGAACTCCAGCGCACCCTTGAGGGTCTCCCGGCGTATGGGGCCGCCGAGGCAAACCCGAACAGCTTCCTCGGCCACGCCATCGACAGTGAAGGCATCACTTGCGACGACGCCAATGCCGGATGCCCGCATGTGCGTGCCGAAGGTTGAGCGCGTCCATCCATTCTTCAAGGGTAGCCAGATGTTGAAGCTGATGGGGTCGCTTTGATAGCTGCCCGCCGGTAGCACTTCGGCAACGAGCGCCTGGCGTGCGGCGGCCTCGGTGCGGATAAAGCGCAGGATACTGTCGGCTGTGCCATCCTCGATCCAGCGGGTGGCAAGAGCGGCCGAAAGCGGCGAGGCCATGACGCTTGCCGCCCGCATGGCGCTGGCAAAGGGCCATGCGGCCTTGGTGTCGGGAACGACGACATAAGCAAGCCGCAGGCCAGCACCGATGCATTTCGCCAATCCGCCAATATGCCAGGTGAGATCCGGCGCCATCGCGGCAAGCGGTGCCGGGCTATGAAGCGGGATGAACCCATAGGCATCATCCTCGACGATTGGAACATGATATTTGCGGGCAACCGCGCAAATTTCCTCCCGTCGCTTTTCGGGTATGGTGAGGGTCATCGGGTTCTGAAGCGTCGGATTGAGATACAGCGCCTTTGGCTTTGCGGTCTCACAGATCTCGGCGAATGCGCCGGGAATAATGCCTTCCGCATCCATCGGCAGGCCTGTCAGATTGAGGCGGAGCTGGGCTGCAATCGAGCGCATGCCGGGATAGGTGATATTCTCGGAGAGCACCATTTCACCCGGTTTTGCCAGAAGCCCGAAAATCGCCAGAAGGGCCGGATGGGCGCCGGGCGTGACGAAGATACGCTCCTGGGAAGGAACAAGGCCACGGCGACTGAGCCATGATGCGGCGGCCTCCTTGTCCATGCCAGCTCCGCCGAATCCCTGATAGCGCAGGAGCGGGATCATATTGGTCGCGACGGCGGACAGCCCCTCCTGCATGCGCGCCAGAAGATCTGGATCATCAGGCTCCGGCGGCATGTTCATCGAAAAATCGACCACCGACATGCGTCGGGCATCCAGTGCTGCCTCCGATACGAAGCCGCGCCGTTCCTTTTCAGGACCGCCAGTCACGAAGGTTCCGCGCCCGACATGGGTCGCCACAAGTCCACGCTTTTGCGCCTCGACATAACCGCGCGCAACAGTCGTAAAATCGATGGCCAGCCGTTTGGCAAGGTCTCTTTGCGGCGGCAACCTGTCGCCCACCAGAAGCCTGCCGCTTTTCAAATCCATCTCGATAACGTCGGCGATCGCCAGATAACGCGGGCCGTCGCTGCGGGAAAGGTCGGGAGTCCAGGTTTTCATGAGAACTCATCAATATTGAACATTGACTGTATATTGTTGCTTTCTTTACCTGTCACTCTTGAAAATCGATTTTCACCAAAAAGAAGCATTCACGCATCAGACAAGGCTCATTGATCGCACATTGACTGCACTCAAAGTTGCTCGTCATGCCTATGAGCACAGCACAAAATTGCCTTGATATTGGCACTACGTTTCGTTCTTCGCTTATATTGACTGTAATATTGACTGCAAATTTCTCGATTTTGATTTGATAATAGGCAAAACCTCATCTGGCATAGGCTTTGCAATTGAGTGGGAGTGGCCCGTCAGGTGGGCCGACCTCTAAACAGGAGCCATTCATGCCCGCAATTACTGCACCGGCCCACGCTGATGGGGACTTCTTCGTTGATTACGAAGAAAAAGTTTTTGAAGACATCCAGGCCAATGAAGGTGAAAAAGCCCTCATCACCTTCCACACCGTTGCCTTTGAAGGCTCTATCGGCCTCGTCAATCTGCTTCAGGCCAAACGCCTTAAGCGCAAGGGCTATGACACGTCCATATTGCTCTATGGTCCCGGCGTCACCCTGGGCATCCAGCGGGGCTTCCCCAAGCTCGGCTCGGAGGCTTTCCCGGGGCATTTGAACTTCAACAACCAGATCAAGGGTTTTCTGGAAGAAGGCGGCAAGGTCTATGCCTGCCGTTTTGCCCTCCAGGCACTCTACGGTCATGGCGAGCCTGCGTTGATCCCCGGTATCACACCCATCAGCCCGCTGGATGTGCTGGACCTTATGCTCATCCACCGTCGTGCCGGGGCTGTCATTCTGGACACCTGGACGCTCTGACTTACCCCGCGCTGGTGTCAGCGTGCCCGGAAGGCGGGGCCAGCCCCGCCTCCTTCACCCCAATCCAAGGAATTCGTCATGGAGAAAAGCAGGACCGTTCGGGCTGCCGCCGCACAGATCGCGCCGGATCTCACCTCACGCGACAAAACGCTTGCCCGCGTGCTGGAGACCATCCGTGAGGCGGCTGGCAAGGGCGCGGAGCTCATCGTCTTTCCAGAAACCTTCGTTCCCTGGTATCCCTATTTTTCCTTCGTCCTGCCGCCGGTTCTGTCTGGCCGCGAACATCTCCGGCTCTACGACGAGGCTGTCACCATTCCGAGTGTCACGACCGAGGCCGTGGCGGCAGCGGCACGCGAGCACGGCATCGTCGTCGCACTCGGCATCAACGAACGGGATCATGGCACGCTTTATAATACACAACTGGTTTTTGATGCGGATGGAGAGCTTGTGCTCAACCGGCGCAAGATCACGCCGACCTTCCATGAGCGGATGATCTGGGGCCAGGGCGACGCCTCCGGCCTCAAGGTGGTCGATAGCAAAATCGGCCGCATCGGCGCGCTGGCCTGCTGGGAGCACTACAATCCCCTCGCCCGCTATGCGCTGATGGCCCAGCATGAGGAAATCCACGTCGCGCAATTCCCCGGCTCCATGGTCGGGCCGATCTTTGCCGACCAGATGGAAGTAACGATCCGCCATCATGCGCTGGAAAGCGGTTGTTTCGTCGTCAACGCCACCGGCTGGCTGACGGACGAGCAGATCCGGTCGATCACCCCTGAGGAAGGCCTGCAAAAGGCACTGCGCGGCGGCTGCATGACGGCGATCATTTCGCCGGAAGGCAAGCACCTGGCGCCGCCGATTACCGAGGGCGAAGGCATCCTCATTGCCGACCTGGACATGAGCCTGATTCTGAAACGCAAGCGAATGATGGATTCCGTTGGCCACTATGCGCGACCGGAACTTCTGCATCTCGTCATCGACGACCGCCCGGCAAATCCGATGGTGGCCGCCCATCCTTTCCTCGAAACCGCACCGACAGGGAGCAATACCGATGGATACCAGACCCCAGCTTTCGACGGAAACACTGATCAACGAATTGCAGTCGTTCGGCGCGAGGCTCGTTGATCCGAAGGCCGGCCACGAAAGCCGCCGCGGTGGTGCAGGCCCTTCCGATCACAAGGCCCTGACCATCGACGGCATGACGGTGATGGTGCCGGTACACACGGCACCGGCATTTGAGAGTCCGTACCTCGTCGAAAAACCTG
Source organism: Gillisella vitis (assembly GCF_021559775.1). Lineage (GTDB taxonomy): Bacteria > Pseudomonadota > Alphaproteobacteria > Rhizobiales > Rhizobiaceae > Allorhizobium > Allorhizobium ampelinum. Next base: position 200,903 of record NZ_CP056049.1, read on the forward strand.
ACGACGCTGGCAACAGCCGCATCAGTCGCGACGGCCGTGTCATCGGGGAAGTCTCCTTCCCCTTGCGTCCACGCTTTTACGAGCGCTCAACGGCGGACGGTATTCCCTATTCGCAGATTGCCGTGCTTCACGGTCGCGACGTATTGGCAACAACCGTCCTACAGACCTGTATCCGCTACCAGAGCCGGACGAAAACCTGTCAGTTCTGCGCCATCGGCCAGTCGCTGGCGGCTGGCCGCACTGTTGCCCACAAGACGCCGGAACAGCTTGCTGAAGTCGCCAAGGCCGCCGTGGAACTGGACGGCGTCAAGCATATGGTCATGACCACAGGCACACCGAAAGGCGACGACCGGGGAGCCGAAGTGCTTGCCGAAAGCGCCCGCGCCATCAAGGCTGCCGTCAACATCCCTATTCAAGCACAGTGCGAGCCACCGGAGGATGACATCTGGTTTTCCCGGATGAAAGACGCTGGCGTCGATGCGCTGGGCATGCATCTCGAAGTCGTGACGCCGGAAATCCGCGCCCGCATCATGCCGGGCAAGGCGCAAGTCGGCATTGAAAAATACATGGCCTCCTTCAAGGCGGCAGTCGAGGTATTCGGGCGCGGACAGGTCTCCACCTATATCCTCGCCGGGCTTGGAGACACACGCGAGGCCATCCTCGATATCTGCGAAAGGCTGGTGGCGATAGGCGTCTATCCCTTCGTCGTGCCTTTCGTGCCGATCTCGGGAACACCGCTGGAAAGCCACCCCGCACCGAAACCGGACTTCATGCATTCGATCCTCGGCCCGCTCTCAAAAATGCTCGTAGAGAGTGGCCTGAAGGCCGTCGATATCAAGGCTGGCTGCGGAAAATGCGGTGCCTGCTCCGCCCTTTCCACCTATGAGAGGATGCTGACCCGATGATGATCGAACCTTTCTCCCCCTTTCACACCAGCGAATTTCAGGTGAAGTTCGCGACATCGACCTGGGAGCGTCGCGAGGCTCATGCCCTTCGCCGCGATGTCTTCTGCCGCGAACAGCAGATTTTTGAGAGCGACGACCGGGACGCGATCGATGACCACGCCACCCCCATCGTTGCGCTTTCCATGCTGGGTGTGGCCGCCGACAGGCTGGTCGGCACGGTGCGCATTCACGAGGAACAGTCGGGCCTCTGGTGGGGGTCGCGCCTTGCTGTGCATGAGGATTTCCGCAAGATCGGCGCGCTGGGCGCAACGCTGATCCGGCTTGCCGTCTCCTCCGCCAATGCCATGGGCTGCCAGACGTTTCTGGCCAATGTGCAGGTGCAGAACGGTCTGCTCTTTCGCCGCCTGCACTGGGATGTTGTCGAGGAATTCGAGATTTACGGCAAACCACACCTGCGCATGAAGGCGGATCTAAGCTGGTATCCGCCCTGCGCCACACCGGAGGCAGGTTTCGTGGCGTTGGCCAAACGGGCGGCATGACGATGGCCGATTTCAGGAGGGACATCGATCTCGACGCACTGGCTGAAAAGCTGCGCTCAAGCGCCGGGATCGCAGCAAAACACGATATCGGCAGCGTCACCGCGCGGCTCGGCGTGAAAGGCAAGTCTGTTCCGGTGGGGGACGACTGCGCCGCCCTGCGGGAGGGGGATGGCTACCTGCTTTTCGCCATCGAAGGGTTCATGAATGCCTTCGTCGCCGCCGACCCCTGGTTTGCCGGGTGGTGCGGTGTCATGGTCAACATCTCCGACGTCGTCGCCATGGGCGGCAGGCCAACCGCCGTGGTTGATGCCGTCTGGGCCGATGGCGAAGCGGGTGCGGCCCCGGTGCTGGATGGTATGCGGGCTGCCGCAGAGGCCTATGGCGTGCCCATCGTCGGCGGTCACACTAATATCCGCACCGACCGGGGCCAATTGTCCGTCGCCATCCTCGGACGCGCAACGCACCTACTCACAAGCTTCGACGCCCGTCCCGGCGACGTTCTGGTCGCCGCCGTGGATCATCGTGGCCGCTATCGCCCACCCTTCGACAATTGGGAAGCGGCCACCGACGCACCTGCCGAGCGGTTGCGCGGCGATCTAGAGATCTTGCCGCAGATTGCCGAAGCCGGGCTCGCCCTGGCCGCCAAGGACATCAGCCAGGGCGGCATTGTCGGCACCGCAATCATGCTGGCCGAATGCTCCGGCGTCGGTATCGACATCAATGTGGCGGCTATTCCCCTGCCCGACGACGTCAGCCTTGACCGTTGGTTGGCGACCTTCCCAAGCTTCGGCTATCTGCTGTCCGTGCCGCCTGAAAACATCAATGCCGTGCTGGCCCGTTTCGAAACGCGCGACATCACCGCTGCGGCCATCGGTACCGTCTCTGTCGGCAGCACTGTTGCGATCACCAATGGCAGCAAGCGGATTGTCATTCGTGACCATGCCGCAACACCCCTGATGCAACTCGGGCCAGCGGAGCATTGCACATGATCAGCCCGCTGCGCATCGCCATGCTCACGCATTCCACCAATCCACGCGGTGGCGTCGTGCATGCCATGCAGCTTTCCGAAGCGCTAACGGCCCTCGGTCATGCCGTGACCCTGCACGCGCCCGATCCAAAGGGCACCGGCTTCTTCCGCCCGCCCGCCTGTGACACGGCCTGCTTTCCCGTACCGCCTGCCCCGGCGGATATGACAGCCATGGTCGAGCAGCGGATTGCCGATTACATTGGCCACTTCGAACAGGCCGACAATCGTGATTTCGATGTCTTCCATGCCCATGACGGCATTTCGGGAAATGCGCTGGCGACACTCAAAGACCGTGGCCTGATCCCGAGTTTCGTTCGTACCATCCACCATATCGACCAGTTTGAAGACCCGCGCCTGATGGTCCTTCAGGACCGTTCGATCCAACGGGCCAATGCTTTCCTTGCCGTCAGTGCCGCGTGGCAGGCCATCTTGCGCGACAGCTACGGCGTAGACGCAGCCGTGGTCGGCAACGGCGTCGATAACAAGCGTTTTGCCCCTGCCTGGAGCGGCGAGCAGACGGCGCTGCGAGACCGGATCGGTCTTCATGCCGGTGCCGTCTTTCTCAGCATCGGCGGCATCGAAGCGCGCAAGAACACGCTCGGCATTCTCGATGCCTTCCGGCAGTTGCGGGCGGTCAAGCCGGATGCACAACTGGTCATCGCTGGCGGGGTCTCGCTGCTTGATCATCGGGATTATCAGGAGGAGTTCCAGTCCCACTTGCGGGCGCTGCGCGATGATGCCGCCGCCGTGCACATTATCGGCGCCGTATCTGACGACGATATGCCGAACCTCTACCGGCTTGCCGATGCGCTGGTGTTCCCGTCGCTGAAGGAAGGATTCGGTCTTGTCGTGTTGGAGGCGATGGCCAGCGGCGTTCCAGCCATCGTGCCATCCATTGCACCCTTCATCGACTATCTCAGCGGCGACGATGCCCTTTGGTGCGATCCCCTTCACTCTGCCTCGATCGCCGAAGCCATGGCCCTGGCGCTGGTGCCTGAGATCCGCGAGCGCATCATCCCGCGTGGCCTGGAGGTTGCCAGCCGTTTTACTTGGCGGCGCGTCGCCGAGGCACATCTTTCCACCTATGCAACTTTGAAGGAGGCAGCCCATGCCTGAGATGCGCTTTGTCATCACTTGGCCCGATGGCCAGGAAGAGACCTGTTATTCACCCTCGCTGATCATCCGCGAGTTCTTCACCGAGGGTGAAAGTTATCCGGTGGCGGATTTTGTCGAGCGCAGCCGAAAAGCGCTCACCATCGCCAGTGATCGCGTCGAGGCAAAATACGGATTTGCCTGCTCATCCGCAAACGACCAGCTCGCCCGCATCGAAACCGCCGCCCTCCCCTTCCTCGAGTGCGCCGATGCCCGCGTCCGCTGCGAGACCTTTATCCTGTGAAAGGACATACGATGACCCGATCCCTGAAGCCGCATTACAGCGCCGTCGTCGTGGGAGGCGGCCAGGCCGGCCTGTCCGCCAGCCATTACCTTAGGAAACACGGTATCGACCATGTCGTTTTCGAAAAGAAGACTGTCGCCCACAAATGGGAGGATGAGCGCTGGGATGCCTTCTGTCTGGTCACTCCAAACTGGCAATGCCAGCTGCCCGACCATCCCTATGACGGTGCCGATCCGCACGGATTCATGGTGAAGGAGGAGATCGTCGCCTATGTTGATCGCTTCGTCAAAAAGGTCGATGCGCCCGTTTTAGAAGGCACCAGCGTGACCGCGCTGGAGAAAACGGGAGAGCTGTTCCAGATCGAATCGACGGCGGGCACCATCACCGCCGACAGCGTCATTCTCGCCACCAGCCTCTACAGCCAGCCCTTCGTGCCGCGTGCCGCAGAACGCATTCCCGATGGCATAGCCCAGATCCATACGGCCGATTATCGCAATCCCGCGCAACTGCCGCCAGGCGGCGTCATCGTTGTCGGGTCCGGCCAATCCGGCTGCCAGATTGCCGAGGACCTGCATCTTGCTGGCCGCAAGGTTCATATGGTCACCGGCAATGCACCACGCTGCGCCCGCTTCTACCGGGGCCGCGATGTCGTCGATTGGCTGGCCGATATCGGGCAATATGACATCACCATCGCCCATGACGGTATGGCGAAAAAGAAGCATGATACCAACCATTACCTGACCGGACGCGATGGCGGACGCGATATCGATCTTCGAAAATTCGCGCTGGAAGGCATGGCCCTTTATGGTCGCATGACCGGCGTTTCCGCCGGAAAAATGCTGTTCGAGACCAATCTGAAGAGCAATCTCGACAGCGCCGACCGGGTGTATAACGGCATCAATGCCCTCATTGATCGCCATATTGCGGAAAAAGGCATCCATGCACCGGCAGGTGGACCTTACGTTGCGCTCTGGGAACCGCAGAGTGAAACGACCGAGCTGGACTTTGAGGCCGAAGACGTCACGTCGGTCATCTGGGCGACGGGCTTTACCCCTGATTGGTCCTATGTCGGATTACCGATCTTCGATGGCACCGGCTATCCGATCCAGCGCCGCGGCGTCACCGGCATCAAGGGCGTCTATGTCCTCGGCCTGCCCTGGCTCTGGACCTGGGGGTCCGGCCGGTTCCTCGCAGTCGGCAAGGATGCCGAATATGTGGTGGACCATCTGGCAATGCAGCTGGACCAGGCCCACCACCCGCAAACGCAAGCGGCGAACGGATAAGCGATGAACCTCGCATTGCGCACATCATGCTCATTGAATGCACCCTCGAGCCGCGATCTGATGGACCGCGCGCTCGAGCCTCACCTGCTGATCGGCATGCCGCACCTGACGCCACATGGCCTGTCGGAAACCTGGTTGATGAAGGAGCTGGGCCACCGCCATTGGCTGATGCTGGCGCGCGACCTTAGCATGGACAATGCCGATTTCCGAACCGCCGATGGAGAGGAGGTCTATGCGGCGATCTGTGCTACGTCACTGACAGACGCTCGCTTCGAACTCGTGCGAGCGAATGACATATTGACCATCCAATCCCTGATTTCGGCAGTATCCAGGACCCAGACGTCGACGACCCATCTCCTGTCTATCGCGGGCCGGAGCGTCGGAAGAATAGAATTGGTTTCCGCCTTCGTTCACAGGGCAGTCCAGGGGAGCAATCGCTCCATCGCACGGGTGACAGCGCCAAGGCCGCAAACGAGACCGTACGAAGTCAGTCTTCTGGCACAACATGCGGCGCATATCCGCAATGGGCGGCTTCAGACCTATTGGGGGCTTCCTTTAGATGCTGCCGAAGCGCTGCGCACCTTTAGATTTGCCCCCAGCACGGCGCAGGAGTTCAACGGAGCAGGACTTTTCTATTTCGCGGAGTTCCAGGCCGTGGCAGATCGCGCCCTTGAAGCCTGGTTTCCCGGCAGAAAACCCGTCGTGCAAAGGGATGTCTTCTTTCTCGGCAATATCGACCCACACGAAACCGTGTCCTTCGACCTCATGGGATGGTCAGACGATCATGACATACTGCACGGCAAACTGAGGCGCGAATCCGGGGATTTAATCGCGACGATATTCACGTCTTCAAAAGATCTCCCGTGGTGACAAAGTTTGGCTATGGCAACGCAGCCTCATTCAGCCGCTGCACCCAAAACAGTTGATCAATTTAATATGATTTCCAGCTCATTAAAGAACGACAAATGTGATGAATTGAGCGCGGGAAACAACGCAAGTCGACCTCTGGTATCACTCCAAACGCCGTCGAGCCCAGCGTCTAGCGCACGAAGTGGTTCTTCCAAGGTGCGGCCCGCCGTAGAAATTTCAGAGGCGAATGATCACATTTACTGAAACTTCCAGGTCCGGGATTGCTGGAACCATCCCCCATCCGTGGCGTTCTTTGGTTTTTAAAGGAGCGACATATGACAGCCCCCACGCCTGTCCGTTATTCCCCCGACCTCGAAACAGTCAAACCGGGAGAACAGGAGACTGTCTCCGCTCTTATCAACCAGTTCGACATCATCCTCGAAAAGACCGCCGGAGACTACGGCCATGCGGTGCGCTCCGTGCATGCCAAGGCACATGGAATTCTCGAAGCAACGATGATCGTCAAAGATGGTTTGCCAGCCGAACTCGCTCAGGGCCTGTTCGCCAAAGCCGGTGAATATCCGGTCTATATGCGTCTCTCCACAAACGCCGGTGACATCCTGCCCGACGCTATCGCTCTTCCGCGTGGTTTGGCCATCAAGGTCGTTGGTGTCGAGGGACCGCGCTTGCCGGACGCAAACGGCGATACGCAGGATTTTGTGATGGTGAATGGCCCGGTCTTCCAGGCACCCAATCCCGAGAAGTTTCTCTCCAGCCTCAAGCTCCTTGCGCGGACGACGGACAAGATGGAAGGTACCAAGACTGTGTTGTCGAGCGTGCTTCAAACCGTCAACAAAGGCCTTGAGGCGGTCGGCATTTCCAGCTCGACCATTCAGTCACTCGGCGGCGCACCGAATGTCGATCCGCTTGGCGAGACATATTTCAGCGTTACCCCGTTCCGCTACGGTGACTACATCGCCAAGTTCCGGCTGAAACCAGTCTCACCCGATTTGACGAAGCGGACCGGAACGGAAATCGATGTCAGCGTTCGTGAGGACGCAATCCGCGAGACCGTCCAGGCGGAGATGCAGGATACTCATGGGGAATGGGAATTCCAGGTGCAACTCTGTCGTGACGTTGATGCGCAGCCTATCGAAGACCCGACCGTGGAGTGGAAGGAAGATGAAGCGCCGTTCGTCACCGTCGCCACTGTAACCTCCATGCCCCAGGATAGCTGGAGCGATACGAAGGTTCAGAAGGTCGATGAACAGATGCGGTTTAGCGTCTGGACCGGCCTCGCGGACCATCAGCCCCTCGGCGGCATCAACCGCGTCCGCAAGGACACATATCAGCACTCGGCAGAGTTCAGGGCAAAGTTCAATGGGTGTCCGTTCCATGAGCCGCGCCAGTAGCCAGCTATCGATGCCGAACCATTTGGAGGCATGGCTGTTTTAAAGCCGCCTTTTTTCCTATTTAACCTCCCATCAAAAGAAAGGCCCGCCATGGCCGACCCTATCGAGAACCCGGAAGCCGAAGGTCCCGCTGGTGGCTGGGGATCGGTGAAGTCGGTCGCCCGTATGCTGGGCGATAACAAACCCTCACCGGCAATCCTTGAAACGCTTTACCGCCTGAATAAGCCTGCCGGGCTTATGTGCGTTTCCTGCGCGTGGCCAAAACCCGCAAACTACCATCCCTTCGAGTTCTGCGAAAACGGTGCCAAGGCAACGATCTCGGACCTGACCAGCGCGCGCTGTACGCCTGATTTCTGGAAGCGTCACACCGTGGCCGAACTCAGGAACTGGAAAGACTATGACCTCGAACAGACCGGGCGACTGACCCATCCTCTTCGCTATGACGCTGGAACGGATCGCTATGTTGAGGTGACGTGGGACAAGGCCTTCTCTGACATCGGCACGACGTTGAAATCATTGCCGCGCGAGAGCGTTGTCTTCTACTCTTCCGGCCATGCCGGTCTTGAAGCATCCTATCTCTACGCCCTGCTGGCGCGGGTCTTCGGCAACAACAACCTGCCCCAGAGTTCCAACATGTGCCATGAGACGACTTCGGTCGGGCTTCAGAAGGTTATCGGCTCGCCGGTTGGCACTATTGTCTGGGAAGACCTGGAGAAGGCCGACGCATTTTTCTTTTTCGGCCAGAACCCGGGATCGAACAGTCCGCGCTTCCTTCACCCATTGCAGGAGGCCAAGCAGCGCGGTGCGCGCATCGTCACATTCAACCCGGTTGTCGAGCAGGGGCTGGTATCATTCGTCAATCCACAAAGCCCGATTGACATGCTGACGGGACGCGAAACGCAGATTTCAGACGAGTATCTCCAAGTCCGGGCCGGCGGTGACATTTCCGCAATACTGGGCCTCTGCAAGGTTGTCATCGAAGCTGACGACGTAGCGGTGGCCAATGGACAAAAGCGCGTGCTCGATGTGGCGTTCATCGATGAGCACACGACAGGATTCGATAGTTTTATCGCCCTTGTCAGAACGACGAGCTGGGCCGATATCGAGCGGGAAAGCGGCCTGACTGAGGCGGCGATCCGGCGTGCCGGTGAAATCTATATCAGCGCGGAGAGGGTCATCGGTGTCTACGGCATGGGCCTGACACAGCATTCGCAAGGCGCGATTAACGTGGCCATGCTGGTCAATCTGCTGCTTCTGCGTGGCAATATCGGGCGCGAAGGGGCTGGCTGCTGTCCGGTTCGGGGCCATTCGAATGTCCAAGGTCAACGAACCGTCGGAATCGCTGAAAAGACCAAGCTTATTCCCATGGAAACGTTGAAGGAGCTCTTCGATTTCGATCCTCCGACCGAGGACGGCACGACGATCGTCGATGCGGTGAAAGGGCTGATGGCTGGCAAGATCAAAGCCTTCATTTCGCTGGGAGGCAATCTTGTCCGCGCTGTACCAGATCAAAAGGAGATGGAACGCGGCTGGGCTCGCCAGGAGCTGACCGTGATCGTCTCTACCAAGCTAAACCGGAGCCATCTTTTCCCTGGCAAGCAGGCCTATATCCTGCCCTGCCTGTCGCGTGCAGAGATAGATGAGCAGACCACAGGAAATCAAGCCGTATCCATCGAGGATAGCTTCTCCCATATTTCTGGATCAATCGGCAAAAGACCTCCCGCCTCCAAACATTTGAAGAGCGAACTGGCGATCGTCGCCAGCATTGCAAAGGCGACGCTCGCCGTGAGGCCGAAACTGAAATGGGATGAATGGCAAGGTGACTACAGCCTCGTGCGAGACCTGATCGAAGCGACCTATCCCGAGGACTTCAAGGACTATAATGCGCGCATGTTCCAGCCGGGCGGGTTTTATCGCGGCAATGCAGCTCATGAGCGCGTCTGGAAAACCGAGGAAAAGAAGGCTGTCTTCACGACGCCCACGCAATTGAACGCGCTGTCCTTCGAGGATGCCGACGGCCGCTTCCGGCTCTTAACAATGCGATCAAACGATCAGTTCAATACGACAATCTATGGTTACTCCGACCGCTTCCGCGGCATAGAGGGCACCCGCGACGTGCTGTTGATGTGCGAAAGCGATATCGCGACATCGGGGCTTCAACCCGGGCAGGTTGTCACACTCGTCAGCGATTTCGGCGACGGCGTTCGCCGAGCGCTCGGTGGCTTGACTGTCACCGCTCATAATCTGCCAAAAGGGACGATCGGCACTTATTATCCAGAAGCAAACGTGCTGATCGCCATTGACCATCATGACGAGATGTCGAAGACGCCCGCATCGAAAGCAATTCCAGTCCGGATCGAAGCCTAGAGTTTGCCAGGGAAAACCGGGTTCCACTTTTCCCTGATAAACTCTAACGAACCAGCATCGAAGCCCCTCCAAGCCAGTCGTCGCGCAGAAGCGCCATCAAAAGCAAATCGGCGCGACGGCCATCCGGGTAACGCAACGCGCTGCGCATCAGTCCCTCCTCGACAAAACCCAGCTTGGTATAGACGCGCCGGGCAATTGTGTTTGAGGGAAGGACATCGAGAATCAGGCGACCAATTGTCGGATCTGAGAAAACAGCGGCGCAGATACGCTGCACAAATACGCTGCCCATGCCGCGTCCGGACTGCTCCACGGCAAGACGGCGGATCACGACATTTCCCATGCCGTCGTCCGGCCTCAACACCGCAAAGCCAACGGGCTTTTCTCCACATATGCCGATCAGGTATTCGTAGTTTTCGTCAGCCATTCGGCTTTCATGCTCCTGAACCGAATAGGTACCCACCCGCTCTGGATAGCCGGGGAGCCGTTCGACACGCATGACGAAATCGATGTCATCCGGGGTTGCGGGCCGGATGGCAAGCGCATGAAGTGCTGGCATCGCGCCGCCCTCAGATTTTTCCGGGTGCGACATGGTCTATGTCCGCCTGGAGCCATCCATTGGAACGCGTCAGATAGGCAATGCTCTCAAAGCCAGCGGCTCGGATTGCGGCGACTGACTGCTCAAGCCCAACGCCGACGGTGTCCACGCCGTGGCTGTCATCACCCAGCGTCACGCGGATACCCATATGGCAAGCACGGTTGAGTATGTGCGGCAGCGGGTAAACCGGGCCGTAGCCATTGCGGTATGCGGCACAATTCACATCCACTATGCCACCATAGGCCTTGATCGCTTCGAGAAGGGTGTCCACCTCGCGCAAAACCTTGTCGGAAAATTCAAAGCCTGCCGGTTCATACTTCCTGACGAGATCGAGATGCGCAACGACATCTGGACGAAGGCGTTCCACCATGTCGGTCGCCGATTGGAAATAGGCGATCTGTAGCGCGTCGGTGCCGCCCAGCGCCTTCTTGAGGGCTTCAGTCGATTGCGGGGAGTAGTCGAGCCAGCACCCGTCGATATCATGGACACTGCCGACAATGTAATCGAATGGATGAGCGCGCCGTATGGCCTCCATTTTGGCAAGCCAGATGTCAGGCGGCAATTTCTCGGTCTCAAAACCGATCAGCAACTCGATCCGGTCCGCATAGGCGTCACGAAGCTTGAATGCGTGATCGACATAATCGGCGAACTGACGCGTCAGGCCAGCAACCCCCAACCTTTCTTCACCGGGATAAAGATCCTCGTCGCGATATCGCGGGCAGTGTTCGCTCAAGCCGTAATGGGTAAAGCCGCGGTCGATTGCCGTCTCGATCACCTCGGTAAGGGTCGATTTCGCATGGTCGCAGAATTGCCCGCTGTGGCCGCCGTGATAACTAAACCAGGTCATAGCTTGTCCTCAGGCCGTTTTCGCAGGCGAGCGGTAGATCGAGCCGTTGTAATCTTCGATATAGCTCTTCATCAGCCCGTCGATATCAATGAATTCGACCGAGATATCATCCTTGCCGAAGTCCAGCAGTGTCACGCCCAGCAGTTCTTTTCCCGGCTGGCTTGGCATGGACTCGTCGCGGGCCAGAAAGCTGGAAGCAGGTGTCCAGATCAGTACTGGCCCATTCTTCTGCCGCAGATGCAGCGTGCGATGCATATGTCCTGAGACCACCGCAAACACCGCGTGCTCGGCGATCAGCCGTTGCAGCCGCAACCGACCTTCGGTCTTGAGGGCCCAGGCCGGTCTGTCATCTTCGTTCCAGTCTTCAAGGAAAAGAGGCATGTGGAGGAACAACACCGCTTTGCGATCACCCCGCTCGTTCAGCATATTTTCCAGGGTAGACCATTGTTGCTCCTCGGCAGGCAGGCCTGAGCCGATAATCTGGCTGTTCAGGCCGATCAGCCTCCAGCCTTCGACTGCATCGCACTGCCAATACCAAGCGCCAAAATGCGTCTCCCAGGCAGCCAGACGGGTGTCGTCAGTGGGTTGGGTGCTGTCGCGGGCGATATCGCCAATATCGTGATTGCCCGGCAGGACGAGAACCGGGGTATTAATCGCCTTAAGCTGCGCGGCGCCAAATGCCAGATCTGCCTCAATATTTGCACCATCCAGCGTCAGATCGCCGAGAACAATTGCCAGTTCCACATCCTCACAGCCGTTGACGGTTTTAACAACCGCCTTCCAGTTTTCGACGAATACGTCGTTTTGAGAGCCGATGTGAGGATCGGCCAATATCGCTATTTTCATTATCTTTCCTTGGAAGCTTCCATCTGTACCTGCCGCTCAAGGCGCGGAGCACCGCAGGGCGGGGTCGGGCGCACCAAGGGGCGCGCCCGACTTGCATTACTTTGCCGCCATCACATCCGCGACATGCTCGCGGATTTTCGGCATGGCAGCCTCAGGCGTGATTTTGCCTCGCTGCAATTGGTCCAGGATTGGTGCCACGCCCTTCCAGACGCCATCCGCTGTGTTGTTCGGATAGGCAAACCATGGCATGGCCGTATTCATCGACTTGAAGACCGTTTGGAAGTTCGGATGCTCTGCATAAAAGCTCTCGAGTGCCTTGGCGGCCTGAACGTTGACCGGCATGTAGCCGCTTGCCTTGGAGACGTCGGCCTGAACGGAAGCGCTGGTCATGTATTTGACGAACTCCCAGGCTGCTGCGCGCTTGGCGGCGTCCTTGGAAAACACCATCAGGGCATTTCCACCAGCAGGCAGGCCGCCCTTCTTGGCATCGATCAGCGGGAAGCGGACGGTGCGCATGGTGAAACGGTCGCCGATGGCCGTCTCGTAAGCCACGAGATCGGATGGTGATTCAACCACCATGCCGATCTTCCCGGCAAAGAACTGCTGCTGTGCAGGCTTGGGGTCGGCATAAACCGACATGCCCGTCTTGACCGCCAGGTCCTGGGTGATGCGCAATGCTTCCAGCCCAGCCTTATTGTCATAACCGATACCCGTGGCTTTGGCGTCGAGCATCTGGTCACCAGCGCTCATCACCATCATCTGCCAGTACCAGTCATCGCTCAGCCCACCGACCGAGAAACCGATGCCCGAGACGCCGTTGCCAAGCTTGCTGATCTTGGCTGCCAGATCAATGATGCCATCCCATGTGGTCGGGAACTGATCGACATTGCCACCGGCCTTTTCGACCAAATCCTTATTGACGTAGAGAAGCGGCAGGGATGCCGTAAATGGCATCGCATACTGTTGACCATCGACTTTTGCGAGGTCAAGAATGGCGGGGGCATAATTGGCCGCCTGCCAGTCCTTCCCTTCCTTATCCAGCAGTGAATCGAGCGAACTTGTCTCGCCCCGATCCTTCATCACGCCGACGAGGGTAGGAATGGAGGAGTAAGAGGCGAGATAGACATCCGGCGTCGAGCCCGTCATCATTCCACGAATGACGCTTTGGTCACCAGCGCTGTAGTTTTCGGCTGGAGCCTGCTCGTTGATGGTGATCTCTGGATGTGCCTTCTTGAAACCCTCCAGAATAGGCTGCATAAAGGCAAGTCGTGTGTGATAAAAGGTCAGCGTGACTGGATCAGCGGCGAAAGCCGGTGCAGTCCCGAACACGGTCAGGGCTGCAACCGCGAAGATGTTTTTCATTTTCATGGTGTTTCCTACAAGGTGGAGTGGTCTTGACTTTCGGACCTGCCCGGTGGCCGCCGGGCAGGTCCGTATCATTTGACGCCGGTCATCGTAACGCCCTGTACGAACCCGCGCTGTGCGGCGAGAAACAACAGGATCAGCGGTGCGGTGATCAGGGTCGCGCAGGCCATCAAAGGCCCGAAGCTGTCGCCGCCTTCCTGGCTCCGGAAGAACAGGAGGCCGAGTGTTGGCGGTGACAGATCGATGGATCTGATCACGATCATTGGCCAATAGAGATCGTTCCAATGAAAGGTGATCGAGAAGATCGCGAAGGCGGCAATGGCTGGTTTCATCGCTGGCAGAATGATGCGGACGACAATTTCTATCTCGCTCATCCCGTCCAGCCGTGCAGCCAGAAGAATCTCGTCGGGGAACGAGCGAATAAACTGATAGAACATGAAGATCGCAAATCCCGAAGTCAGGTATGGCAACATCACGCCAGCATAGGTATCCAAAAGCCCGAACTTGGCCAGCACCATGAAGATCGGCAGAGCGGTTGCCTGGGCGGGAACGGAGAGGCTGATCAGAACAATTGCGAAAAGCAGGTGCTGGCCGCGAAACGTGAACTTCGCCAGTGCATAGGCACAGGTCACCGTGGTCAGGATCTGGAACAGCAGGATGCCGCCGGTCATGATGACACCGTTCAGCATGAACCGTGGCAAGGGAGAGTCGAACAGCGCCCGCGTGTAATTGTCCGTTATCGATGTGAGGATCGGCGGCGCGTCATGGAGGCTGCCGAATATCTCCCCCGGGGCCTGCGTTGACGCACGCCACATCCAAAAGAACGGATAGACCATCAGAAAGGCACCGCCCAGCAGAACGGCATGCGACAGCATTGCGCGAAGCGGAGAGCGGACCATCAAAAATGCGCCTTTCTGTTGCTTAAGCCGACGTGGACGATTGAAAATGTCCCGATCAACAGGAGATAGACGACAGTTAGCGCGCTGCCATAACCGGCTTTCAGGCCTGTGAACGTATCCGTGTTGATCTTGTGCAGCAGCATTTCAGTCGCGCCATAGGGGCCACCATTGGTCAGAACCGCCACCGTGTCGAAGACCTGGAACGACTGTATGCAGCTCAACACGACAACCACGATGGTCGTGGGAGCCAGAAGCGGCCAGGTCAGGTAACGCAGCCGATCGCAAAAGCCGTCCATTCCATCGAGAGCAGACGCCTCCTTCAGCTCGGCCGATAGGACCGTGAGCCCCGCCAGAAACAGGATCAGATTGAAGCCAAACAGATGCCAGATGCCGATGATGGCAAGGCCGATCAACGCAAGTGTTCCATCGGCAAAAAAATCGAGAGCCGGTAAGCCCAATGCGTCTAACAGGCTTGCCAGCGGCCCGATATGGCCATTGAGCAGGTAACTCCAGACAATGGACATGGCCGTCAACGTGGAGGTGACCGGCAGAAAATAGACGATCTCGTAGAAACGTCGCGAGCGGCGGCGACCATCGAGCAGCACGGCAACGCAGAGTGCACCGAACACCGATACCGGCACGACAATTGCCGTATAGATTGCGCTGTTGCGCAGGGCCGCCCAGAAGAACGGGTCATTGATCATTCTGGCATAGTTGCCGAGGCCGACAAAATTCAAGGTGAGCCGACCGAGGCGATAATCGGTCAAGCTGATCAGGACCACGACGAAGATCGGCGCAACCACCGTTGCGATTAGCAGCAGGAAGGCCGGGGCCGCGAAGAGATGCGCCATGGCGGCATAACTGAAGCGCTTCGACGCGACCGCAGACGATTGGGAGTGCAGCTCAGACAGAGACGTCATGCCATGCCTCCTCGACCGAAGCTGCCAAAGGAAGCGAAACTGGAACACGACGACCGCTTTGATCAAAGATGAGTGCGGCATCTGAGGCGATCCGCAGCGCAATCCTTTCACCTATCTTGCGGCCCGTCGCCAATCGGGCAAATCTCTCTGGCCGCAGTTGCACGCGCACAGTACCCGCACCGATTTCCGAGCCGTTGCAGCGGATGCCCACATCGTTGCCCGCAAACTCCACCTGTTCCACCCGCAGCGAAAAATCGCCATTTACATCTTCAGTCGGATGCAGTCGTTCTGGCCGGATCGCCAATTGGTACGACCCATCCGCGATGCCCGGAAGTATCAATTGCAATGCCCGTCCATTGATCGAAACCGCCCCCTTGCTGACCGTCACCGGCATCTCGTTGATCGCCGTTGCGCCGACAAACCGTGCGACGGAAAGATAGTTCGGCTGGTCATAGATCTCTGCCGGTGCTCCACACTGCTTGATCTCTCCACCTTCCATAACCGCAATCCGATCTGACATCGTCATGGCCTCGGTCTGGTCGTGGGTGACGTAAATGAAGGTGATGCCGGTCCGGCGGTGAAGATCGACGATCTCGTCGCGCAATTGCTGGCGCAATTTCGCATCGAGGTTCGAGAGTGGCTCGTCCATCAGAAAGACACCGGGATGCCGGACCATTGCGCGACCAACCGCCACCCGCTGTCTCTGGCCGCCGGACAGCTGTGACGGCTTGCGCTCCATCAGCATGTCGAGGCCAAGCTGTTTTGCTATCTGGCTGATATCCGTCTCGATATCGTTGCGGATACCGCGAACCTTTGATGACAGAAGGGAAGCACCCGGCAGACGCTGGCTGAACGACAAACGCGCCATTTCGAGTGGCACAGTCAGATTTCCACGGACTGTCATATGCGGATAGAGCGCATAGTTCTGGAAAACCATGGCAATACCGCGTCGCTTCGGCGGCAGCGAGGACACGTCACGTCCTGCGATCATGATATGTCCGTCTGTGCAAGGTTCAAAACCGGCCAACAACCGCAACAGCGTCGACTTTCCACACCCGGAAGGCCCAAGCAGAGTCAGGAATTCACCCTCACAGATTTGAAGGTTGATGCGCTTTAGAACCTGCACGCGCTCAAAGCACTTTTCCAGATTCACGATATCAATGGAATGACCGACCATATTCTTCACTGCTTTTCCAGGATCACACCGTCAAAATTACGCGGGTCGAAACACAGCGGTGTTTTAGCCAACGCCCTCAGTCAATTCGCCCCTTGCTTTAAGAGAGTTTTTTAACGTCCCGATGACACGCTCTTTCAAATAAAGTATTTTTATCCATATTTTTTCGTGAGATAGGTTGTATAAATAACGAAATGGTTACTTTGTAAGTCACTCTAAGCTGTTGACGCAGGCCGTAAAAACGCCTTATCGACCATCGGCAATGGCCGGGCCGAAATCGCCGTTTGAAACTAGGCGAGGCAAGGACGAAGTTCTTCAAGTGAGGGTGATCGTGACGGAAGAAAAGCAGACACAGAAGCAGCCTCGGCGCCGCCATCCGCGCAGGCCAGATTTGTCTCAAAACCGAATTCTGGAGGCTGCCGTTGTCGAGTTTGCGGCAAATGGTCTGACTGGCACCCGGGTTGAAGCCATTGCTGAACGGGCTGAGATCAACAAGCGAATGATCTATCAGTATTTCGGAAGCAAGGAATTGCTCTACCAGGCGGTGATCGAGAAGGTCTATCGCGATGTGTGGGATGCCGAGGCGGCGTTGAATCTCGAGCAGCTACCACCGCGCGACGCGCTGATCGCCTTGGTCACGTTCGTCTGGACATATTACCTTGAACACCCGGAATTCATTACCATCCTGAACTCCGAGAACCAGTTGAAAGCCATCCACTTCAAAAAGTCCCGCGCCATCCGGGAAGGTGCTGCCAGCTCCCGGCCACTCGTCGATGACATCCTGCGGCGTGGTGAGGCGGATGGCACCTTTCGTCTTGGAATTGATCCGATCCAGTTGAGCCTGACGATCACCTCGATCTGCTACTACTATTTCACCAACCAAGCCACCAGTTCAATCGTCTATGGGCAGCGAATGATGACGCGGGCGGCCTTGGAACGGCGCCTCGCTTTCAACATTCAGACGGTTCTGGCCATCGTAAGCTCTGATCGGAGCGCGCTTTGAAAAACGTGGGGTCGCAGTCGCGCACCCGGTAGTCCGACGGACTGCGAAGCAAAATTGAACCTAGAGCATTTCCGCGTTTCGTTGAATCGCTGAAATGCTCTAGGCCTTTGTTTTTACGCTTTTTCCGAACGCAAAACCGCGTCACACTTTTCCTGGAAATACTCTAGAGATGGAACAGGATCCGCCCCCTGGCGTTTGCCTGCCATCATCAAAGGAGATTCAGGATGGCTTTTATCGAAGCGAAAGATGGTACGCAATTGCATGTAAAGGACATGGGAAAAGGTCGTCCCGTGGTGCTTATCCATGGATGGCCTTTGACCGGCGATATGTTTGAATATCAGTCACTTGCTCTGCTGGAAGCGGGTTTTCGCGTCATCACTTACGACCGTCGGGGCTTTGGTCAGTCGGGGCATCCCGCCGATGGCTACAATTACGACACGTTTGCCGATGACCTCGCCAGCGTGATCGATAGCCTGGATGTTCAGAATGTGTCGCTTGTCGGCTTTTCCATGGGTGGGGGCGAGATCGCCCGCTACCTGTCGCGACATGGGGCCTCGAAGGTGTCAAAGGCGGTTCTGGTTGCATCCGTGGCGCCGTATCTTCTCAAGGATGCAAGCAATCCTGATGGTGTCGACGCCAGCGTATTTGAGGGTATGAAGAATGACATCCGCAAAGACCGTTTTGCGTTTCTTCAGAGCTTTGCCAAGACCTTTTACGGCGTCGGCCTGGTTACCAGTCCGGTGAGCCAGGGCGTATTGGATTGGTCATTCATTCTCGGTGTCATGGCCAGCCCCAAAGCGACAATTGATTGCGTCGATGCATTTGGTAAGACCGATTTCAGGCCAGATCTTGCCGCCTTCACCATTCCCACACTGGTCATCCATGGCACGGCAGACAAAACCGTGCCGATTGACCCCGCAGGTCGAGCAGCGGCCAATGGTATCGCAGGTGCCAAACTGATCGAATACGAAGGTGAGCCTCACGGCCTGTTTGCCACGGCTCCAGACCGCCTCAATCGAGATTTGATCGAGTTCCTTGGATAATTCGTTTTCGGTGCGCCTTGTGAAACCATGAGGCGCACCAAATCCTCGTCCCCCACACAGAGCCTTCTGTGCCGCTTATTCTGTCGTCAGCTTCTCGCCAATCTTCCGGATCTCCCATTCCTGAGGTGTCAGCGTTTTGATGTCGAACTGGTCACGGGTGCGGGCATAGGTGTGTCCTCCCATGCGGCCGACGGCATCCATAAGCTGCTGGTCGATATGCAGATTGGCAGGATTGACTGCATCGCTGCGGACAAACACGCCGATGACCTCGCCGAGAATGATCTCGCGGGCCGGGCCGACCTGAAGCGTTGTGTGGCGGCGGCATTCCAGAGCCGCAGGAGCGGCCAGAATACGGGGGCTGCGCACCATCTGACCGGGAACGGTCGCAAGACCGGCCTCTTCCATCTCGTCGACCTCGGGGCCGAACTTGATGGCACAAACTTCCATCCGGTCAACCAGCGCATTGTCGCAGATATGGACCGTGAATTCACCCGTCTCACGGATATTGCGGGCGGTGTCCTTGAAGCGCATATCCGAATAGTTCTCGACACCGATGGCGACAATTGCCGGATCGTGGGTCAGGACGTTGAAGAAGCTGAACGGACCAGCATTCGGCTGGCCATCCTTGCTCACTGTCGTCACCAGCGCAATCGGGCGCGGGATCACGGTTCCGATCAGGAGCTTGTAACGCTCCCGCTCGTTGAGCTTGGCGAAATCGAAATGGGTATGGTCGGTCATATTAGGCCTCGGCAGCAATGCGGTGCGTTTCAAGCGGAGTGTGGCGGGAGAGGTTCTCGAACCCATCCCTGGTGACAACATACATGTCACCGACGTTGCAGCCAGCAGACATTGGCTCAAGCCACTGCGTATGCAGCACGAATACCATGCCCTCTTCCATCCGGTCGTAATTATGCGAGGAGATGTTGAAGCTGTTCTGCCCACCAGCCATGCCAACGGAATGACCGAGATTAGGGTTATGCGGGCCATGGGTTGCCGGGTAGACATGCATCAGGGTACGGCCCTGCGCCTCCCAATCGATGTTCTTGACATACTGGCGCGGGATCAGCCGCGCACTGCCATCCTCCATCGGCGCCCAGTTGTAAGGCATGGTGCGCGCTTCCGGCGAAGACAGCATGCCGCGCTCGATCATCGGCTCGAAGGCTGCATTGTTGACATCGCGCATCAGCGCGCCCGGGCGGATCAGCTTTTCCGCCCGCTTCACACCATCTGTGCAGGCCGCCAGCACGTCTTCCTGCCGCTTGGTGATGTCGCCAACGGCAATCATACGGGCGGTCTGAGCCGTGTAGCCGCGATAGGTGATGTTGGAGACATAGAGATTGATGAGATCACCGGGACGGACGACATGGCCATAGGGCTTGCCGCAATGGGTGCCGAACTCGTTGATGCCGATCTGGTAGCCATCACCCGTTTCGCCGCCGAAGGAAAGCTGTCCTTGCGTAAAGGCAGCATAGATTTCATGGTCGGTGACATCAGGCTTAGTGACATGATAGGCCGCCTGCGTGGCGATGCTGACAAGCTGGGCCGCGGCTCGGAACATCTCGATTTCGCGCGGCGAGCGTATTTTCTGCATCCGGTCGAGAATGGCATTTTCGGCAACGAACTTGGTTTTGGGCATCAACTCGTCCAGTGCGGCCCAGAAGGTTAGCGAAGTGCGATCACCAATGCGGCCGATCTGCCCCTTCGCCAAGCCGATGCCTGCCAATAGTTCGGCGCATTTCTCAGCCGTCTTGATCACCGAGTCGCCCGGCCGGTCGGCATATTCGCGGCCGATCGGACCAATCTGCCAGATATCTTCCACCAGCACTGGTTCGCCGCCCGGCGGTAGAAGCACGGATTGGGTGAAGAAGGATAATAGCACCATAGGCCTATCGACATCCGTGGGGATAATCAGCACGCCCTCGCGCATCCAGTCGCAGATATAGCGAAGATAGTGATTGGAGGTGTGGAACCAGCCAACGCCACCGGTATGGACGACAAGCGCATCATGGCCAGCTTCAACAGCCTGGCGGCGAATGCGCCGCAGGCGATCCTCGAACTCTTCGACGGGCAAAGGCAAAGGGGCCGCAAAATCGAAATCCGGCTGGAAATCGGCAAGCAGTGATCCGATGCGATAGGTGCCTGACGTGTTGGCATGTGTGTTCATTGGGTATTCCTTCCAGATGTATTTTGGGTCAGGCTTGACGAGATGGTGCCAGCACCCGCCTCGCAACCAGCATCACCACCAGGGTCAGCCCAATCAGGATTCCTGACATTGCCGCCACCCGGACATCGAGCGACTCCTCGATCAATGCGAACATGCGAAGCGGCAGCACGGTCGTTTGCGCGTCGGCGAGGAAGAGCGAGACAGAGACGTTGTCGAGGGACTGGATGAAGACGAGGAAGGCGCCAGCCAGAATGCCTGATGTCAGCAGCGGCAGGATCACGCGCCGGAGCGTCGTGTACCAGGTTGCACCCATCACGGTAGAAGCTTCAGCCAGCGACGGATTGATCCCTTGCGCGACAACGGAAGCGGCACGGTACATCAGTGGCCCGAAGACGACGACATGGCCGACGACGGTGAGCCAGAGCGAAGGTTGAAAGCCGACAAAATTCGCCACGATCAGCGCAGCCAGACCATAAACCAGGCTTGGCAGGACGAGCGGGGCCAACAGAAACGGCTCCAGCGAATTGACCGTGCTGCGTCGCATCCGTGCCATGCCAATGGTGGCAGGTACGGCAAACAGCAGCGATCCGAGCACCGCGAGGCCTGCGATCTTCAGTGAATTGCCGGCCGCAATATGTTCGGTTCCTGAGCGGACGGGATCGATCAGCGCCTCATACCAGCGCAGAGAAAAACCCTCTGGCGGATATTTGAGCGTCTGGCCTGAGGTGAACGACATGGTGATCGCAATGATAATCGGTGCCACCAGATAGATCAGGCTGAGACTGCCGAAGCCGAAAACAAATGTCTTATAGAGAAGGGTCGGGATCGGATTTTCGCGGGGACTATGCATGGCCGACAAGCCTCCTGTGACGTGAAATCATGGTCATGACGACGAGAAGGATGCCGGTTGACAGAAGGAGGACAACGGCGATGGCAGAGGCCATCGGCCAATCGAACAATGTGCCGACCTCGCGGTAGATCAGCTGCGGCACATAGACGTTTCGCGCACCACCAATGACTGCTTGGGTGACGAAGGACGCACTGGTACTGGCAAACACAAGGATCCAACCCGCCAGCAGGCCGGGTAGCATCATTGGCAGGAGAACCGTCACAAAGATACGCCATGGACCCGCGCCTGAAACCTGCGCCGCCTCGGTGAACTGCACCGGCGTGCGCGAGAGAATGGCAATTAAAGGCAAGATGATCAAAGGTAGGTCGATCTGACACATGGCCATGACGAGACCGAGTTCGGTGGACAGCAGCGTGAACGGGCGCTCTGTGAGCCCAAGCGCCATAAATGCCTCGCTAATCGGTCCCTGTCGTCCAAGAATGACGATCCAGGCAAAGGTCCGAACCACATTGCTGGTCAGCATCGGAATAAGTGTCAGAAAGATGATGACCTGTCGCGCGGTCTTGCCACTGTGCCAATAGAAAAGCGCAATCGGAACACCGAGCAGGGTCGTGCTGGCAATGGTCTGGAGACCGAGCGTGGCGGTGTTGACGACAACACGGTAGTTAAATGCGTCGCCAAAAAACCGTGCGTAATTGTGGAGAGACGGGCCGTCGGGGCCGATGAAGCTGAATCCGACGAGAACGGCGAGCGGCGTCGCAAAGAACGCCACCGACAGCAGAAGCATCGGGACAATGTATGGGAAACCGCTCGCTTTCATTGTGAACCCTCAACCGGCGACGAGAGCATCGAACTGGCGGATCCATTCCGCACGGTTCTTGTTGATCGCCGCCCAGTCGGGGTAGACCAGCGTGGCCAGCTGTTCGCGTTTCACATAGGCCTCAATGCCGGGTGTAAGAGCGACCTCCTTATTGGTCGGGAACATCTCGGTCGGTGGCAGTTTCAGCTTGTCCTGCGCGGCCTTTGAGATGGCGGCGTCCATATAGGCATAGGCTGCATCAATGTTCTTGGCGCCCTTGGTCAGATGGATATTGACGGGAGCTGCCGGAGAGCCGGTTTCCGGTTGGACGAACTCGGCTTTGAGGCCCATGGACTTGAGGCGCGCAACATTGCCGGTCGAGCACATGAACACAGCGATTTCGCCCTGCTGGAACAAGGTCATCTGGTGGTTTGTGCTGGCGACGACGCCCTTGATCTGCTCGGGATTGTCCTTGAACAGTTTGAACACGGCGTCCATATCGGTCGGACCGTTCCCAAAAATCCTGGCGATTTCGGTATAGGCCATCACGCCGGTGTTGGAGGCGAAACCGGTCCAGGATACCAGGCCCTTATAAGCCGGCTTTTCGAACAGGTCGCGATAGCCTTTCGGAGCCGGCACCAGATCCGGGTTATAAGCGATACCATTGACTTCGACCGTCACGGTCGGTCCGTACTCGCCCTGGAATGCCGGATCGAGCATGCTCCAGTTCTTGAGCTTGGACGGATCGATCTTCTGAATGAGGTCGTTCTCGATGGCGACGGCCATCTGACCGGGCGACATCAGCAGGGTATCGTAAGGCGGGTTGCCGGGGCTTGCCATCACCTTGGCAAGCTGGTCCTGCGCCAAGGCGGGAGCGACTGTCAGGTCGAAACCGGCTTCCTTGACGAGCGGCGTCAGCACGGAGCGGTAGCCATCCTCCCAGTTTCCGGGGAAGGTCGCCGCAACAGCCGTACCACCAGCGGCGCGTACAGCAAAGGGCAGCGTGGCGGCCGCAGCCGCACCGGCGGCAAGCAGTCCGAAATGACGTCTTGTGATGTTGAAGTTTTGCATCTGTTCACCTCTGTTGTTGTTCATTGACTGGATGCTTCCGGTTCGCTCGGAAAGGCGTGACACCTGGCGGTGTCGATTTCGGCAAAGAGTTGGGCTCCCGGCTCTGGAATGAAGGTGGAAGGGCTGCGGACCTGCGACGCGCGAAGGCCCGTCCCATCGTCAAGAAGAAGATCGTGGACGAGCGTCGGCCCAAGTGGCACGGATACGGTCACCCTGGCCGGCAAAGCAAAGTCACTCGGGCTGGCAGACAGGCGGACATCTTCGGGACGGAAGGTCATTATCACCTTGGAACCGATCGTAAAGTTCAGCCGACGCGGCAGAACAATGGCCTTGCCGTTCACCAGCGCAATGCTGGTTGCCTCTGCATCCAGGCGCTCCACCGTCCCATGCAGCACATTGGCCTGGCCAATGAAGGTGTTGACAAAAAGCGTCTTCGGCCGGTCATAAACGGCCATGGGCGTGTCGATCTGCTCGACATTGCCCTTGTTCATCAGCACGAGCCGACCGGCGAGGCTCTGGGCTTCTTCCTGATCATGTGTCACGATCAGCGTCGTGATCCCGAGCGTCTTCTGCAAATGCAGAAGCTCGACCTGCAGATCGAAACGAAGCGCCCGGTCGAGCGCCCCGAACGGTTCATCGAGCAGCAGAAGCGAGGGACGTCCGGCAATGGCGCGGGCAACCGCGACACGCTGCTGCTGACCGCCGGAAAGTTCGCGTGGCAGCCGGTTGCCGTAGCTCTTCAACTGCACGAGTGAGAGCATTTCCTCCACCCTTTCCCTGCGCTTTGCGCGCGGAACCTGCTGGCAGGCCAGTGGATAGGCGATGTTCTCGGCCACAGTCAGGTGCGGAAACAGGGCGTAATTCTGGAACACCATGCCGATGCCGCGGGAGCGGGCCGAAACATTGGCAAGGTCCTGGCCGCCAAGCTTGATAACCCCGCTCTTCGGTTGGATCAGCCCCGCGATGGCACGCAGGACGGTAGATTTGCCACAGCCGCTTGGCCCTAGAAGAGCGACGATCTCGCCAGCCTCTATCTCAAACGAGATGTCGCTGATCGCGTTCTGTCCGCCATAGCTGTGTGTCAGTCCGCGAATGCTGAGATGCTTGCCCTCTGCGGCCTTTGAGGTCTCTGCCATGAATGTCCCCTTCAGTTGCCCCGTGTTGCCAAAGCGCTCAAGGCTTTGCGGCACAAGACAGACATTTGGTTGATCGACGATCTTGACTTCTGTATCGGTCATGGCAGTGAGAGCAGCAATCTGTATGCCAGTTGAGAAAAACTCATCAATATGAATTTCTAAGTTACCGAATTTTAACAATTATTTTTGTGTTTTATAGTTTCGTATATTTACAATAATTTTTAGACGAAAATATTTTAGAATCTAAAAAATGTGCAATTTTCGTCGACTTCGCTTATCCATTAAGCAGCATTTAGGCTTGATTCAGCGACCTTGCGTGGGGATTTCCGGGTCAGTTCGCTATGGATCACTCTCTATGCATTCTGAGTAACCGGCAAAATACCCTGTTTAAGCAGCCGTTTAGATGGCCAGTCCAGATTCAACGCATCAATATCGATGTATGCGATGAATTTTTGACCTTCATATTTACGAATATTTATGCGCATATTTTTCCGGAAAAAATTTAAATGACGATCCAAAAAATAAATTTTTAAAAACAATACCTTGAAAAGATGCAGATCAAGCTGGCACGCCGATTGCTTCGAGGTTTGCGTCAATTCACGCCGATAAAAAGTTAAATGGGGATCATATGCGCAGCGTCACGAAAAGTCTCAAAGACAGCCTGGCCGGCATCGCATTCGCTTTGCTTGCGACCTCGACACTTGCCGCAGAAGGGACCGCCATTAAGATGGTGCCCGATGCAGAAGTCGCGAAACTGCCTGGTATCGCGTTCGACCAGAGCCTGGCAGACCGCCTGCCGTCTGCCATCAGGGACAAGAAAGCCATCAAGGTAGCAACCGACCTGACGCCCCCGATCAGCTTTCAGGCCGAGGATGGAAAACTCATCGGGATCGATGCTGATATTGCCGCAGCCCTCGGCGTTATTCTCGGGATAGATGTTCAGATGACCAATGTCGGCGCTGGCGCCGCAATCGTACCGGCTGTCCTGTCCAAGCGTTTCGACATGACGATTTCCGGCATCAACGACGATTTGGAACTGGAAAAGCAGGTCGATGTCATCGACTACATGTTTGATGCCACGACGATCATGACCATCAAGGGCAATCCACTCGGCATCAAGAGCATGGAAGATCTGTGCGGCAAGAAGGTTGCTGCCCCCGTCGGTACGTTCCAGGCGCGCCTGGTTGAGGCCGCATCGGCAAAATGCTCGAAACCTATAAATATCATCTCGATTCCGAAAATGCCTGACGTCCTGCAAGCTGTTCGCACCGGCCGCGCCGACGCGACCGTTAACGGCTTCGCGACAAGCGTTTATACGACGAAAAACCAGACCGGTAAGGGTGTTGGCCTTCAGGCGCTTCCGGATGTCCGCCTCGCAATCGGTTATCTCGGCATGCTGACGTCGAAGGACAATCCGGAACTGCGTGATGTGGTCATCGCCTCGTTGCAACACATGGTCGACAGCGGCGCCTACAAGGCGATCATGGAGAAATGGGGCCTTGGCCCGCTAGCCGTGACGACTGTCAAGTTCAATGACGCCGCCAGCATGCCGGTGAACTGAGCCATGTCGCTTTTTGCTCAACCCGTCAGCATGGCTATCGCACCTCCGATCGGCAAGCCGATACGGTGGTGGCAGATTACATCAGGCACCAGCGCGATTCTTGCGCTGGCGTTCCTCATCACCATCGTCGCGCGAAACCAGAGCGTTCAATGGGGCGAAATACCCCATTACATGGTCGACCCAGTCATCCTCAGCGGCGTTGTTCTGACCTTGCAACTGACATCAGGCGCAATGGTGTTCGGTATCGCTTTCGGCTGCATCGTTGCTGTCATGGCAACAAGTCAGAATATCGTTTTGAAAGCCCTGGCAATTGCCTTCGTCTGGTGGTTCCGTGGCGTGCCGCTCATTGTCCAGATCTTCTTCTGGTTCAACATTGCGTTGTTCATTCCGGAAGTGGGCATCGGCAGCTACTCCATATCGATCAACGCGCTCGTCACTCCGGCACTTGCCGGGTTCCTGGCGCTGGGCCTGCATGAAGCCGCCAATATGAGCGAGATCATTCGCGGCGGATTGACCGCCGTCGACCGGGGCCAGCGGGAGGCAGCCTCGTCACTCGGCTTGCGACCACTTCAGACCCTTCGAACCGTGGTTTTGCCCCAAGCGGTCCGTCTGATCGTACCGCCTACGGGCAACCAGGCGATTGGCATGCTGAAGGCCAGCGCCATCGTCTCCGTCATCGGTATGCAGGATTTGCTGACCCAGGCGCAGGCCATCTACGCGCGCAACTTTCTTGTCATCGAGCTCCTGTGTGTTGCGTCGCTCTGGTACCTCCTCATCACAACCATCGCTTCGATCGGCCAGTATTTTCTGGAAAAGCACCTCGCACCGAAAGGTCGAAACGCCGGTGCACAGAAAGATCAACCGCGACGCGGCTGACGCACTGGCCGCTCGACCACCAATCAAACGGAAACGCCTTTGCAGCGCATCCGATCAGGAAACATCACGGAGAAGAGCATGAGATTAGGAATTGACGGACAAAAACTGCCCGAAGCCAAGAAGCGTGGGCCACTCAAAAGCCTTGATCACGTCAGGGAGCTCGGTCTTGGTGGCATCTTCTTCAGCACGGTCCTTGATATGAGTGAGACGCTGGACCAGGGAGAACTGCGCGACATCAGGGCCAAAGCCGATGAGCTTGACCTTTACCTCGAAGCCGGTCTTGGCAAGATCAACCCCTATTGCAGCGCTGAGGCCCCAGAATTCCGGGCAATCGGCGATGGCGATGTCATCCTCGGCTTTATCAGGATGATCGAAGCGAACGCAGCAATTGGCTGTCGCGAACTCTGGGTGTCGCCGGGAAATTTCAAATCAGAATATCGCGGGCGGCTTGCCAATGACCGCTTCCGGACCGATGTCACCTGGGACGAGCAATTGACCGCCATTGAAAAGGTGCTGCAGAAGCTGGCGCCCGTGGCGCGCGCCAATGGTGTTCACCTCAACATGGAGACCCATGACGAGATCACCTCCTTCGAGATCCTCCGGCTGATCGAAACGGTCGGTGAGGAGTGCATGGGTGTCGTCTTCGACACAGCAAACGGCCTGCAACGGGCAGAACATCCGGTCTTCGCTGCAAAACGCGTTGCTCCCTATGTTCGCCAGACCCACATCAAGGATGCCTATGTCGGCCATGCCACAGGGGGGCTCGATTTCCAGACCCGTCCGGTCGGCCGGGGCATCGTCGATTTCGCCACGATCATCCCCATCCTTGCCAAGGCCAATTCCGAACTGAACCTTTCCCTTGAAGTCGCCGCCTCCGTCGAAGACAAACCGCGCAAGGCCAATCCTCGCCAATGCATCGAGATCAACGACCCGATCTGGCGCGCTGGCCATCCTGACCTGACAGCCGAAGAACTGGAGGCCTATCTGGCGCTGGTGGATGCGTTCGAGAAACGTGTGGCCGCCGGAGAGATCCCGGACTGGGAAACCTATGAGGCCAACCAATATGGCTACCCAAGCTATCAGCATCAGTCCTACGGCTTCAATGAGGCGATCACGTTTATCAAAACCTCGGCGCGCCATATCGAAGAGGTTTGCACACAAAACAGCATTCCGCTTTCAACGCCATCGACAAAGCAGCGCGCGGCTTGACATCGAATACCAAGGGTCATTGAAAATGGCGCTTGGTATAAGAGGTTGAGTGCCGGTCGCTTCTGGTGCCGGCCCATCCTAAAATGTTGCGAAGATCTGGATTTTGGTATTACAGCGCCGTGCGTTTTATAAAACGCACAAAGGACGCTGTAATACTTTAAATTTAATGCATAATTTTCTCCTTAAATCGATTCCGATTTAAGGAATTATGCAGTAAGCGCATATACGCAGGAATATTATAATGGACATAATTACGTCGCTTGATCGGAGCTGGAGAGGGAAATGAAGAAGGTGACGCGCCGCCAAAGCGCCAAGGTCGCACCGAAAGCTGGTGGTGCGGCGGATACGGGCGAAAATGCCAATGATGACGTGACTGAGCGCATTCGGATCACGCTTGCCACGGCGATTGGTGAAGGTGCGCTCAAGCCAGGCGTCAAGATCCTTGAGGATGCGATTGCCGACCATTTCGGGGTCAGCCGGACAGTCGTGCGTGGCGCGCTCGGCGTCCTGGAGAGCGACCATCTCCTGGAGCGCAAGAAAAACCGTGGCACATTCGTCGCCGAGCCTGGCATCGAAGAGGCAAAGGCCTTGTTCGAGGCAAGGCGCAAGCTGGAGCATGTCATTCTCGAGCTCGTCATGGACCGCGCGACCGTCGAGCAGTTGGATGCCCTTGAAAAGCTGACGGATGAGGAGGAGCATATCCATCACCATGGTGACGAGAAGTCAAAGACCGTGCTATCGGGCAAATTCCATGTCGTTCTGGCTGAACTTGGCGGCAACGCAGTCATGACGGAGATGCTGTCGAAGATCGTTGCCCGCCTTTCTCTTGTCATGTCCCTCTACGAGGAGGAGCGGAAGGACGATTGCGGCGCCGATCACCACCGCCTGATCGTCAGCGCCATAAAAGCGAAGGACCTGGCAAAGGCGCAGCAGCTAATGGATCACCACCTCGCAGATATCGAAGGCCGCGTTCGGCTCACGGAGGGACAGGGCGATCGGCATACTTTCCTGGCCGTACTGGAGAACTTTTCCTGATGAACCGCCTTGAAGGCGCAGAAGCTGAGGCATGCTAATCTCCACAGCGTTATGAGTGGTCCGTTAAAGTGAATGACTTGCCAACTTTTCATGGCCACCTGCAGGTCGACAACGGAATGAAAGGTCCAGCCGATGCCTTGCCAGCCAGACGCGAACCTTCGGCTGCTTATGAGGCGCGTAGCTGTCGCGAATGACGTGAACAGCCCATCGAGAATATTAAGAGCGGCACACAAGGTCGTCGCGCCGTGGCGTTTGTCGTCATGCCTCATTGTGCTGCCACGTGGTAGACTCGGCTGCATCCGGTTAAAGGTAAGCGGCAAGTTGACCGCATCTGGCGTTGGTAGTGCGGGCTTATGTATTGCGGACAGACGAGTCACAAACTGTGCGCTTCTATGTCTACGTTAATGGACCTCGACGTCATCGCCGACATGAGCAGACTGAACGGGGATTACACTGGGCATTAAGAACGCACTCTTTGCGAGGCACGAAGCGGGAGCGGAGAACTGGACGACCATCGCTTCGGGACTTCTCGGCCTGAAAAACTTAATGTGACAACACCGGCTCGGCCATGTCCCCATTCGATGCTTATGCCGGGATAATTTTCAGCTCACCATAGGTGACGGAGCGCTCTGCCATCACATGATCGGCAAAGTGGCGCACCTCCTCGGTTTTGCCGCGCAAAACGCTGATCTCAAGACAGCGGTGCTGATCCAGATGCACATGCATGCTGGCCACAGAGAGATCATGGTGATCATGAAATGTGGTTGTCAGCCGGCTGGCCAGATCTCTTGCTTCATGGTCATACACATAGCTCAAAACACCAGCACATTGGGCAATATGCCCCTCCTCAATTGAGGCCTGCTTCAGCCCGGCCCGCGCCAGATCGCGCAAGGCTTCGGAGCGGTTCTGATAGCCTTTTGCCTCAATCATTCGGTCCAACTCAGTCATGAGGTCATCGTCAATGGTGATGGTAATGCGCTGCATGATTGTTCCCGACGTTGATGCTGATGTATGATGTATCATCTTTTTTATCCGCTTCCAGCCTATGCCCTGATAGACGGTTGACCTGATAACGGCAGTATGATGTATCAGAAAAAACATCTTACTTTGTGATCGCTCCGCAGGACATTCCATGATCAAAACTTGCTTTCGCCATGCGGCACTGGCGCTGACGCTTGCCTTTTGCAGCCCTCTTACCAATGCGCAGGCTGGCGAGACACTGAATTTTTCATGGCCCATGAATGTCGGGCCGCTCAATCCCCATCTCTATTCACCCAATCAGATGTTTGCGCAAAACATGGTGTATGAGCCGCTGGTACGTTATCAGGCCGATGGCACCGTCGAGCCATGGCTGGCGCAATCGTGGGAGATTTCGAACGAGGGACGGACCTATACGTTTCAATTGCGCCAAGGTGTGCGCTTTTCAAACGGCGAACCCTTTGATGCAGTAGCGGTAAAAGCCAATATTGATGCAGTGCTGGCCAATCGTTCCCGCCATGCATGGCTGGAATTGGCCAATGAAATCGAAAGCGCTGATGTCGTTGACTCTTCGCATGTGCGCATCACACTGAAACATGCCTATTACCCTTTGCTTCAGGAATTGTCCCTGCCCCGGCCCTTTCGGTTTATCGCCCCTTCGCAGTTCAAGCAGGGTGGCACAAAGGATGGCATTGCCCAGCCGATTGGCACTGGCCCGTGGGTTTTGCAAGAAACCCGCTTGGGCGAGAAAGACGTGTTTGTTCGCAACGACCGCTATTGGGGTGGCAAGCCTGCCTTCGACAGCGTGACCGTCAAGATAATTCCTGATCCCAACAGCCGCGCCATTGCGTTTGAGACCGGCGATATTGATCTGATCTATGGGGCCGATGGGCCGATCTCTCCCGATACGTTTGAGCGTTTCCGCAAAATGGGAACCTATACAACAGAGCTTTCGCAGCCTTTGGAAACCTTGGTGCTTGCCATCAATACGAACCTTGGTGCCACAAAGGAACTTGCTGTTCGCAAGGCCATCAACCATGCAGTGGACAAGGACAAAATGATTGCCACCGTGCTCTATGGCACCCAGCAACGCGCTGACACTCTTTTTGCCCCCAATGTTCCCTATGCCAATATTGGCCTCAAACCCTATCAGTTTGATCGATCCGTTGCGGAAAAACTGCTGGAGGGTGCTGGCTGGAAGCGCCTTGAGCCGAAAGGCATTCGGCAGAAGGATGGCAAGCCGCTGTCCATCGAATTATGTTTTATCGGCACAGACGCCATCAGCAAATCCATGGCCGAGATTGTGCAGGCCGATCTTGGCAAGATCGGAATTCAGGTTATCCTGACCGGAGAGGAAGAAAGCAGCGTTTTGTCGCGCCAGCGCGATGGCCGCTTTGGCATGATTTTCAACCGCACCTGGGGGCCTCCTTATGATCCTCACGCCTTTGTCAGCTCCATGCGCATTCCCTCCCATGCCGATTATCAGGCGCAGCTTGGCCTGCCGGACAAGGCGAAGATTGATCAGGAAATCGGCGACGTGCTGATCTCTACGGATGAACACATCCGGCAGGATCTGTATCGGGATATTCTGACCCGATTGCATGATGAAGCCGTCTATCTGCCGCTCACCTATGTCACCGCCATTGCCGTTGCCAAAAAGGAGCTTGGCCCCATTCCCTTTGGGGCGATGTCGAGCGAAATTCCGTTTGATCAGATCAAGCAAAAGACGAACTGATCCATGGGCGCGTTTATCCTGCGGCGCATTTTGCTGCTGATCCCAATGCTGCTTGGCGCATCACTGGTGATATTTCTCATGCTGCGGCTTGGGCCAAGCGATCCGGCCATGGATTATTTACGCCTGTCCAAAGTGCCGCCAACGCCTTTGGCGCTGGCAGATGCCCGGCAGATGCTTGGCCTCGACCGCCCGATTGCCACCCAATATATCGATTGGCTGGGCCATGCCTTCCGGTTGGATTTTGGCGTCTCCTATGCCACCCAAAGGCCGGTTTTGCCGGACTTGCTCTACTATCTTCCGGCAACGCTGCAACTGGCCGGGCTGGCGCTGATCCTGACCTTTGCCATTTCCATCCCGATGGGTGTCTGGGCATCGCGCCACCGCAACAAGCTGCCCGATCATATCGTGCGGCTTGTGTCATTCCTTGGCGTGTCCATGCCCAATTTCTGGCTGGGCTTTTTGCTGGTGCTGGTGTTTTCCGTGCAGCTCGGCTGGCTTCCCGCCATGGGTCGCGGCGGCTTTGCCCATATGATCATGCCGGCCATTGCCATTGCCTTCATGTCGCTGTCCATCAATGCGCGGCTGTTGCGCGCCAGCATGCTGGAGGCTGCGGGGCAGCGCCATGTGCTCTATGCCCGGCTGCGTGGCCTCTCCAGACAGCGGGTTGAGCGGGGCCATATCCTCAGAAACGCGCTTTTGCCGATCATCACCGCCACGGGCATGCATATCGGCGAACTGCTTGGCGGCACGCTGGTGATTGAGAGTATTTTCGGCTGGCCCGGTGTTGGCCGCTATGCCGTTTCTGCCATCCTGAACCGGGACTATCCCGTCATTCAGTGTTTTACCTTGTTGATGGTGGGCATTTTCGTAACCTGTAATCTTCTCGTCGATATTGCCTATGCATGGGCAGATCCACGGATCAGGCTGTCAGCGGGGCATGTCGAATGAACCAGACGTCAGCATTGCCCTCACCCACGCGCCCGGCTGGCTTTTGGCGCTCCTCATCGCTCGGCGTCAAAGCCTGTGGTGTCATCGTTCTGCTGCTGGTAGTGGCCACGATTGCGGGGCCATGGATTTCGCCGCATGATCCGAATTTTGTCGAATTATCGCAGCGGCTTCAGCCGCCAGACCTGAGCCACTGGCTTGGAACTGACCATCTGGGCCGCGATATTTTCTCGCGTCTGGTTGCCGGTGCCCGCGTCTCGCTGGGTTCTGTCGCCATTGCGCTTGGCCTGATCATGGTCACCGGCATTGTCCTTGGCGGAACCGCAGGCGTTATCGGCGGGCGCACCGATCAGCTGATCATGCGCATTGCCGATGTGTTTTTGACCTTTCCAACACTGGTGCTGGCGCTGTTTATGGTTGGAATGCTGGGCACGGGTCTTACCAATGTCATCCTCGCCATCGCTCTCTCCCACTGGGCCTGGTATGCCCGTATTGTGCGCGGAATTGTGCTGTCCCTGCGCCATCGGGAGTTTCTGCTGGCGGCGCGCATGAGCGGTGCGGGGCCAATCAGAACCTTTGTGGATCACCTGCTTCCTGCAACCCTGTCTCAGCTGGTGGTGCTGGCCACATTGGATATCGGCCATATTATGCTGCATGTCTCTGGCCTGTCTTTTCTGGGATTGGGCGTGACCGCGCCCACGGCGGAATGGGGCGTGATGATCAACGATGCCCGCCAATATGTCTGGACAGCGCCGTCGCTGATCCTGTGGCCGGGCTTAACCCTGTTTATCAGCGTCATGGCCTTCAACATTCTGGGCGATGCCCTGCGCGACAGGCTCGATCCCCATTTGCGTATGGAGCATGGTCACCAATGATCCAGACCCTCTCCATCCAGAACCTGACGGTTTACCCATCACATTCCAATAGCCATCCCGCTCTTGTCGATCATCTCTCGCTTGAGCTCAAACGTGGCCGCATTCTTGCGCTGGTTGGTGCCAGTGGTTCGGGAAAATCCCTGACCTGTTCAGCAAGCCTTGGCGTGGCACCTGCGGGTGTCACGGTTACCAATGGCACTCTGGCGCTGGATGGTCAGCCCGCCTTGCCTGCGGAATTGCGTGGCAAGACGGTGGCCACCATTTTGCAAAACCCGCGCAGCGCCTTTAATCCGGTGCGAACCATGCGCCATCATGTGATTGAAACACTGAAGGCCACGGGTCGGTTGCCACCAAATCATGACCTGCAACAGGCTTTGGCCTTTATGCACGACGTCGGGCTTGAAGAGCCGCAGCGCATTCTGGAGATGCATGCTTTTGAGATGAGCGGCGGCATGTTGCAACGGATGATGATTGCCCTTGCTCTCATGTCCGGCGCGCCCTTTCTGTTTGCCGATGAGCCAACCACGGACCTTGACCTGATTGTGCAGATGCAGGTGCTGGATTTGATTGAGCGCGTAGCCAGACAACAGGGCTTGGGCGTCTTGCTCGTCACCCATGATATGGGCGTGGTGGCGCGCTTGGCGGATGATGTGGCGGTGATTGATCATGGCAAGCTGGTTGAGACGGGCAGCGTCATGGACATTTTCCATGCGCCCAAACATCCGGTAACACGCATGTTGGTGCAGGCGCACCTCTCCCTCTACGGTCTGGAGCTGGCGCAATGATACTGCTGCAAGCAAAACATCTGAGCAAACATTATCAGCACTACTCGCTGCTTGGCGCAAGTCCGGCCCGAACGGTTGTGGAGGATGTCTCGCTTTCCATTGCCAACAGCGAAACCGTGGCCCTTCTTGGCCGCAGCGGCTGTGGCAAGAGCACGCTGGCCAGATTATTGGCGGGTCTGGAACAGCCAGACAAGGGGGAGATCTGTTTCAACGGCACAGCCCTTGGCAAGCTTGGAAAAGCGGAGAAAGCCGCCTTTCGACGCAGTGTTCAAATGGTGTTTCAAGATTCCCCCAGTGCCGTTAACCCCCGCTTTGACATTCGCGCCATTATCGATGAGCCTCTGCGCCACCTCAGCAACCTCAATGAGGCCGACCGCGAGCACCGCCTGCGCGAGGTGCTGCACATGGTGGAGCTTCCCCTTGCCATTGCCTCGAAATTGCCGGGACAGGTCAGCGGCGGCCAACTTCAACGTGTCTGCATTGCCCGCGCGCTCGCTTGCTCTCCCAAATTGATCATTCTGGACGAGGCCGTGTCCAACCTCGATCTTCATCTCCAGACCTCGGCCCTGTCTCTGTTAAAAGACTTGCAGGACAAAACCGGGATTGCCTATCTGTTTGTCACCCATGATCTGCGCTTGGTCGAGCGGTTTGCATCACGGGTGCTGATCATGGATGCAGGCCGCATTGTCGAGGAAACCGCAACCGGGGCGCTGGCCCATGTCAGCCACCCGGCCTCCCTGTTGCTGAAATCGGCCATTCTGCCCGCCTATCCGCGCCGGGCAGCATGATTGACACGGACATCCGCGTGTCAAAACGTTTCGAACTACGCAGACAAACCGGGTACGCTTTTTCCATCAAAAAATAACATCAAAACAACCTATAGAAATCCTGACGCGGCACAAAATGCCGCATTGCGAACGTTTGGAAGAACGCCTAATCGTATTCTGAAGGGGATCAATCTGTATGGCGGCAACCGTGTCAGACATGGCGAAAATGGTGCGCATCATATGCGCCATTGCCCTGTTGTGCGTCGGATTTGCCCATAAGATACCCGTCATCGAATCGGCAATTCCGCTTTCAGAAGTTGCATCATATACCCTGCCCGACGGGACCCTCCCGGTTCTTTGCCTACCAAGCCAGCATGACGACGGAAAGCATCCTAGCCATGATCTCGGCACAGGTTGCGAAGCCTGCCGGATAACGGCGTCCATTGTCTTGCCGACCCCTGCCGATTCAATTGGCCAAGCAATCGTCGTTGCAACAGAAATTCATATTCCGATCCGTCGTGAAGCCTTTTACCGTCAGCTGTTTCCTCCCAACGCAAGCCCACGTGGCCCCCCGACCGGCACCATTGCCTGAAACCACTGCTGCATTTCACAGCAGCCCTTCAGTCAGCGCCGGTTGAGCGTTCCAAACTCTGGGACGTGACGACCGGTGCAGCGCCGGACACACGTCATGTTCAACAGGACAGCATTGGGTGAAGTATCGCCCGTATTCCCAATCGATTTTCTGATATCCGCCGAAATCGGCAGTAAATCTCAGATGGGCAAGCTCGTTGCGCCGCGCACCAGAGTTTTCCTGCATGATTTCCCAAGATCGAGCGAATTTCTACTCCAGGACGGGTGCATCGCACTCTATCAATCTCTGCACGACGGTCGCAGACAAATACTTGACATCCTTGGGCCGGGCTCCTTTCTCGGACTATCGATTGGCAGCTCTGTCAATTGCTGTGCCGAAACCTTGGCGTTTACGCAGATTCAACCGGTTGCGCAGCTCACCGATCACGCTCTCGGCAGTGCGCTCAAACATATGCTGCGCCGGTCGCAAGAATTAGTGACCTTGGTCGGCCGAAAAACGGCCCAGGAAAAAGTTGCGTTTGCCCTCCTCGATCTCGCTGAGAGGTTTGCCCGGACGTCGAAGGCTTCGCAGCTGCGGAAAACGACATTCAGGCTTTTCCTGACCAGAGCCGATCTTGCCGATTGGTTAGGACTGACCCTTGAGACCGTCAGTCGTTGCCTCAACAGCTTCAAGCGCAGCGGTATACTCACCTTCAACCATCCCGAAATCATCACCATAGCCGACGAGAACGCCTTGCGATGCCTCGCCTCAGGCCAGCCTTCGCTTGCCGGGCAGAAATCCGCAAAGGGCGATGTCTCTCTTCAACCGTCATAGCACTGGGGGACGGTTATCATGCTCGTCGTCTTGCTTCTTTTTTCGCTGACCGGCGCCGTGCTGCTGCTGCTGATGGTGATGGTGATGGTGATGGTGATCGCATTCGACCATCTCATCATCAGGCGCGTCAAGCCGCTTAAGCTCGCGCTGAACCGCCAGCCTTTCACCATTGTGGCTGGCGCAGGATCGCCCACCCGTCAAGATTTAACGCAAGGAAACATAATGAAAAAACTAGTCTTCTCAGCCTTTGTCGGCCTGATGGCCATGACAGCCAGTGCCTTCGCCGACATCACCGTTACCGATGTCAAGGGACGCACCGTCACGGTACCCAAGGTGCCGGAGCGTGTTGTCCTCAGCTTCTATTATGAGGATTATCTTGCCATCGCCGGACCCGGCGCGCTCGACAAAGTCGTGGCCCTCTCCCTCTCTCCCTGGAAGGATTGGCGGCCAAACCAGTTCGCGGCCTATGAAAAGGCGTTGCCAAAGCTTGCCTCCATCCCCGACATCGGTAGTACCGAGGACAATACATTTTCGATTGAGAAGGTGATTGCGGCCAAGCCCGACCTGCTCATTCTGGCGGCCTGGTCCTATGACGCGCTTGGCGAAGGCACCAAGCAGTTAGAGGCCGCCGGCATTCCGATCGTGACGCTCGACTACAATGCCCAGACGGTCGAGAAACATGTCGCATCCACCTTGGCACTCGGCAAGCTGATGGGGACGCAAGACCGCGCCGAAAAGCTCGCCAAAAACTACAAGGATGCGATGGCAGACGTTCAGGCCCGCATCCAGAAAGCCGGCCCGACGGAGAAAAAGGTCTATGTCGAACTGGCTCAGAAAGGGCCGGATGAAGTCGGGAACTCCTACGGCGATACGATGTGGGGCGCGCTGGTCGACAGGCTTGGCGGCCATAACATTGCCAAGGGACAGATCGGCAATTGGGGACCGCTAAGCCCGGAATATGTCCTGGCACAAAAGCCCGACCTGATTTTTCTGGGCGGGTCGGAGTGGCTGAACAAGCCGCAATCGGTGCAGGTCGGCTTTGGGGCTGATCCGGCCGTTACCCGCCAACGCATGAAGGCCTATCTCGGACGTCCGGGGTGGTCGGATCTGCCAGCCGTAAAAGAGGGTGGCGCGCATGCGATCTACCATGGCGGCGCACGCACGCTGTCCGACTATGTGTATGCGCAATATATCGCCAAACAGCTCTATCCGGATGCCTTCAAGAACGTCGATCCGGCAAAGAACATTGCTGATTATTATAATAATTGGCTGCCGATCA
The DNA here is from genome assembly GCF_021559775.1 of Gillisella vitis. GTDB lineage: Bacteria > Pseudomonadota > Alphaproteobacteria > Rhizobiales > Rhizobiaceae > Allorhizobium > Allorhizobium ampelinum. The sequence goes on from NZ_CP056049.1 coordinate 238,843, forward strand.
AGGCCGACGGTGTGTTTGTTCTCCCTTATGAAGCGAACGGACAATGACGACCTTTTCCGCAGAGATTGATGGGATGCGCGACGGCTATCGCCGCGCATCCGCTCGTCGGACTTTAGTCATGATCGGCGCCCTCATTTGCCTTGTTTTGCTGATGGTGCTCGATCTCACCACCGGTCCATCCGGCATGCCGCTTGCCGAAGTATGGCATGGGCTTCTCGCCGGGCCTGCCGGTGACGACCGCATGGTTGCAACGATCCTGTGGCAATTGCGCATGCCGCAAACTGTCATGGGCGTCCTGGTCGGCGCCTGCCTCGGCCTTGCCGGCCTGCAAATGCAGACGATCCTTGGCAATCCGCTGGCCAGCCCCTTCACACTCGGCTTTTCGGCAGCGGCAGGCTTTGGCGCGGCATTAGCGATCATGTTCGGCTCGCTCATCCCGCTGCCCGGTTTCATCGTCATCCCCGCCTGCGCCTTTGTGATGACCCTGGTGGCCTGTGCTCTGGTCTATCTGATCGCGCGGCTTCGTGGCGCGACACCGGAAATCCTCGTGCTTGGAGGCATTGCGGTGTTGTTCTTCTTCCAATCGCTCCAGTCCCTGCTTCAGTTTCTGGCGTCACCGGAAGTCTTGCAGCAGATTGTCTTCTGGCTATTCGGCAGCCTCTTGAAGTCAAGCTGGACGAGCGTCACAGTGAGTGCTGCGATTGCATGCGCCTGCCTTCCCTTCATTACCCGTAGCACCTGGGCCTTGACCACGTTGCGTCTCGGAGATGCCAATGCCCGAAGCCTCGGGCTATCGGTTGAGAAAATCCGTCGGAATACCTTCCTGATCGTGGCATTGTTGACAGCCGGAGCCGTCTCCTTCGTCGGAACCATCGGCTTTGTTGGGCTCATCGCACCGCATGTTGCCCGCGCACTCGTCGGAGAGGACCATCGGTTCTCCCTGCCGCTGGCAGCCCTAACGGGAGCCATCATTTTGATCGGCGCGTGCGTGTTCGGAAAATTCATCTCTCCGGCTGCCGTCATTCCGGTCGGCATCATCACGGCCATCGCAGGCGTACCGATGCTGTTTGTCGTCATCGCCAAACGCGGTCAGCGAGGCCTGACATGACGGCGCGGCTGGTCTTGAGAGACGTAAGCGTCCAACATGGGCGCACCACGATTGTTTCAGGTGTATCGACCTCTATTGCTGCTGGGCAGATCGTTGGCCTGATCGGCCCGAATGGTGCCGGCAAGTCCACCCTGCTGAACGCGATCGCCGGACAGTTGCCTGCGAAAGGCAAGGTTCTGTGGAACGGCAAGCCGGTCGGCGCCCGCGATATCGGTTTCATGCCGCAGCAATGCCAGGTGAGGGCTGACTTGTCCGTGCTCGAAGTCATCCTGCTCGGCCGTCATGAGCAGCTTGGCTGGCAGATTGCCAGTGACATGCTTGCGGCGGCGTCTCGGATATTGGCCTTCTTCGGGATCAGCGATCTCGCAACCCGCAGCATGCTGACCCTTTCCGGCGGTCAGCAACAATTGGTGCTGCTTGCACAACGCCTGCTGCGCGAACCGCAACTGTTGCTGCTCGATGAGGCGACCAGCGCTCTGGACGTCCGGCACCAGATGCATGTTCTCAAACGACTGAGGGATTACGTCGAGCGGACTGGCGCGCTGGTCGTGATCGCCGTTCATGATCTCAACCTGGCGGCCCGCCATAGCGACACGGTCATGCTTATGAACGGCGGTAGGCTCATAGGACACGGGGCTTTCGACACGGTGATTACGCCGGACATCCTGCGATCCGTCTATGGGATCGAAGCTGAGTTTATCCCGAGCCAGTCAGGAATCCCGGTCATTCTACCGCTTTCACCCACTTCAATTGAAACAAGTCCGATGGAGGAAACACCATGAAATCCCGAACCAGCAGATTTGCGACCATTGTGATTGCGACGCTCGTATTTGTCTCACCCGCCCTGGCCCACGAGTTCAAGGTCGGCGACATCGACATTGGTCATCCCTACGCCCGTGCCATGCTGCCGGGTGCCAAGGTCGGCGGCGGATATCTGAAGCTGACCAATGAAGGCGGCACAGACGACAGGCTGGTGAGCGCAACCTCGGACCGGGCCGGATCGATCCAGCTCCACGAGATGAAAATCGATGCTGGCGTCATGATCATGCGCGAGCTTCAGGGCGGCATTGTCATTCCCAAAGGCCAAACCATAGAGCTGAAGCCCGGCGGCTACCACGTGATGTTCATGAACGTGCAACAGCCGTTCAAGGAGGGTGAAACCGTCAAGGCAACCCTCACTTTCGAAAAGGCGGGATCGGTCGAGGTCGAATTCTCCGTTGGTTCACCGGCTGGTGGTGCGCCTGAAATGAAGCACGACGACCATGCAAAGCACGGCGACCACGCCGCAATGCAGATGCCGCCGCAATCTGCCGATCCTCAAGAAGCCATTCCGGCCAAGTTGAAAGCCGCGTTCGCGACGGCCGACAAGCCTCTCTCCGTCGACCCTGTCGTTGTGCAGGGGGACTGGGCCATCGCCGGCTGGACCCAAGAGGGTCGTGGTGGCCGTGCGCTGCTGAAGAACAAGGGCGATGTGTGGAGCATTCAACTGTGCAGCGGCGATGGCTTGAAGCAAGCCGATACCCTGAAGGCAATCGGCCTCTCAGAAAATGACGCAAGCGCCCTCTCCGCCAAGCTGGCGGACGCTGAAGCCCATGTCGACGCAAAGACACTGGTGCTGTTTGCAAGCTTTGAAGGCACGGTCATGGTCGAGGGCGCCGAGGATCACGGCGGGCACGACGCTCATAAGGATCATGGAAAATGACGCGCAGCCCACTGATAATTCTGGCACTCGCCGTAGCCGGGCTGTTCGTGACATCCTTGATCGGCGTCATGATCTGGGTTGCTTATGACAGCCCACGGCCGGGTCCGTTTCGCACACAGTTCGAGCTCACCGACGACCGGGGCAATCCGGTCGGCCCGTCAATTTTTCATGGTTCGCCAGCACTGATTTATTTTGGCTATACCCATTGCCCGGAAGTCTGCCCGACAACGCTCTATGAAGTGGCCGATTGGCTGAAGACGCTGGGACCTGAGGGCAAAGACCTGAAGGCCTATTTCTTCTCGATCGACCCGGAGCGCGACACGCCGGAGGTCATGCACGGCTATGTCACGGCCTTTACGGACCGCATTACCGGTATCACCGGGAAGCCGGAGGAAATGAAGAAGGTCGTCGATGGCTGGATGATCCATGCGAGCAAGCTGCCGAGCGAAGATGGCGACTATCACATGAGCCACACCGTCTCCTTGCTTCTCGTCGGCGCAGACGGTCGGCTGAAGGACATGATTCCCTACGGTCTCGACAAGCAACGGGCCATCACGAAAATCCGGGAGCTACTTTCGAACGGTCCTGGCGCAAAGACCGCCGAACAGCAGCTGAGCGACAGCCTCATTCTCCCTTCACCAGGACAACGATCATGAACCGTCGGGACTTCAATGTGCTTTTCACAGCAGCAGGCGCAGGCCTGCTGCTGAACAACGGCATCGCATCGGCTCAAACGCCACCCCCCTCACCGGATGGACCGGTTTTTGCCATGCTGGTCCACCCTAAGATGATCCTGCTGGATCTGCTCGGTCCGATGACCGTTTTCAACATCACCAGGGGAAAGATTCACCTGGTCTGGAAAGACCAGACGCCGGCATCGACGGATGTCGGTATTCCCGTCACAGCAACGACCACGTTCAAGAAATGCCCTCGAAACGTCGATGTCTTCTTCATTCCTGGTGGGCTTGTCGGCTCGACTGAACTGATGGAAGACGCGGAGACGCTTGCCTTTGTCAGGGAGATGGCAGCTGGCGCAAAATATGTGACCGCCGTCTGCACGGGATCACTGGTCCTCGGCGCGGCAGGTTTACTCAAGGGCAAGAGAGCAACAACGCTCTGGAACGTCCGCGACCTCCTGCCAACATTCGGTGCAATTCCCGTCAATGAGCGCGTGGTAGAGGACGGCAATCTCATCACAGGCGGCGGGACCACGGCAGGGATCGATTTTGGCCTCTCCGTGGTTGCCAGACTGCGCGGGGAAGACCTTGCAAAGCGCATCCAGCTCATCATTGAATATGATCCCAAGCCGCCTTTTGACGCTGGCAGTCCCGACAAGGCCGGTCCTGACATCGCCAATGCCTTCCTGAAAATCCGCAAGCCCGCCATGGATGACGCAAAGGCCGCAGCGCAGCGGGCTGCTCGAAAGCTGTCGCTGTGATCGAACGCCTCCTCCCGTTGGCTCCTGCATACACACTAAATCAGCACCGGAGATTTACCCCAATGACCCGTCCCGTAGATCTCTGATCTATTGAGATGAAATGAAGGTCGGATGGGGCACGATCGGCGCCAATGATGACCCCGCTCTCGCTTCCGGGTGAAGGACGCGCCTTGAATCGATCAAAGGTTTCAAATCACGACTAAACGTAGACCGGATCGGGACCGAATGGAAATACGGCTCATTTCAGAGTGAAAATCAACAGCACCAGCTTTCTTAAGGGCAAAGCGTATCCTCTTCCCCTTCAGGAGAGGCATTCGATACAGCAGACATGCATCAGCCACCGGTGGCGGACATATGCCGGCTGATCGTTATCGGGGCGTTGGTTCGGTCGATCGCAAAGTCGTGCCCACGCGATTTGTCCAGGATTGCCTGGTTGATCGCGGCAAACAGATCCTGATCATGTGGCGACCGGCGCATCACCGCTTTGAGATCAACCGCGTCTTCCTGCCCCAGGCAAGTGTGAAGCACACCGGCAGCAGTTACGCGAACACGGTTGCAGCCTTCGCAGAAATTATGTGTCAGCGGCGTGATGAAGCCGATTGTTCCGCCGGTTTCGGCAATGCGGGCATAGCGCGCCGGGCCGCCCGTCCGCAGGGAAATATCTGTCAGTGACCAGCGGGTTTCAATCGTCTTGCGCAATTCGTTGAGTGGAAGATACTGATCGACGCGATCGACACCGATATCTCCAAGCGGCATGGTCTCGATCAGAGAAAGCATCATGCCGCGGCCATGGGCAAACGCGATAAGATCGTGGATTTCCTCTTCGGTGCTGTCCCGGAGTGCTACCGAATTGATCTTGACCGCAAGCCCCGCTGCACGGGCCGCGTCGATGCCCTCAAGCACCGTGGTAAGCGAGCCACCCCGCGTCAAAGTGAAAAACCGCTCTGGCGCGAGTGTATCAAGCGAAACATTGAGGCGTCGAATACCCGCCTGCGCCAAGTCTTCAGCATAACGGGCAAGCTGAGTGCCGTTCGTCGTCAATGTCAGTTCTTTTAGCGGACCACCTTGCAAATTGCGTCCCAGCGAGCGGATTAAGTCGATGATACCCTTGCGAACGAGAGGTTCACCACCCGTGAGGCGGATCCGCGTGACGCCGGATCGGATGAAGGCAACCGCAAGACGTTCCAGCTCATCAATCGACAGCACATCACGCTTCGGCATGAATGTCATGTTTTCCGGCATGCAATACATGCAGCGTAGATCGCAACGATCGGTCACTGAAAGACGTAGATAAGTCACGCGGCGACCGAATCGGTCGATCAGACCACACGAAGGTAAGGCAGTCCCCGGGGTTAGCATGCTGTGCGCCTCTTTGTGACGACGGCAATCATCTGGTCGACAGACAAAAATTTTTCTCGGGGCTTTCCAGCAAGGCGGCCTTGCTCCAATTCCGCAGCATCGATAGCCTGCCACGACGCGAAATCGATGTGGACACCATGCTTACCGGCCAGCCTTGCGATCAAGGCATCGGCATCCGCGAGCACGCGATGACCATTGCTGGAAAGATCGGCAAGAACATGCTGCACGGTTTCGACTGCGCATGCCCTGTTGGTACCAATCGTGCCTTGTGGGCCGCGCTTGCTCCACCCACAAACATAGGTCGCTTGATGAGGGCCTCGTCCTGCTACATTGGCATGAACGCCCCTCGCCTCGTCATAGGCAACGCCCGGAACGGGCGCAGACCGTCTGCCGATGCTGGAAAATACGAGACCGCAGTCGATGGAAACCGGCATAGACCTATCGCCGGATAGGCTGGAGCCTCGGCTGAATACCATCCGCTCAACCCGATCTCTTCCCTCGATAGCGTGCGGCTGCAGATGGAACCGGAACACGCAACGCCGCTTCCGATCCGAGATCTGCGTCGAGAACGATGCCAGCATGCTGACAGCTGCCCTTTTCTCGGCGTCAATGCCATCAGGCAAAGCGGCGACATCCGGCACCGGATCGTCCGGATCAAGGACGGGGTCGCAGTCCGAGAGCATGCTGAACTCCTGCAATTCCTTGGCCGAAAAGCGCGTTTCGAGCAGGCCACGACGCCCGACGACCTGCACCTCGCGGATCTTGCTTTCGGCTAAGGCCTCCAGCGCATGGGCCGCGATGTCGCTATGACGCAACTCGTCGGTCGTCTTCAGCAGGATGCGGGCAATATCGAGAGCGACATTTCCATGTCCGACAATCACCGCACGCTCACCGGAGAGGTCGAAGCAGCAATCGCGATAGTCAGGGTGACCGTTATACCAGCCGACGAAATCGCTAGCCTGGTGGCTTCCCGGCAGGCTCTCGCCAGGAATACCCATCTTTCGACCTAACGCAGCACCCGTCGCAAGAATGACGGCATGATAGCAGTCAAACAGCGTGTCTATCGTCACGTCGATCCCCACGTCGATCCCGCCGACAAAGCGGAAGCCGGGCATGCTGGCAATACGATCGAATACGGCGGTCACCTGTTTCAATTTCGGATGATCCGGCGCCACGCCGAACCGCACCAGGCCATAGGGCACCGGCAGCCGCTCGAACATGTCGACTTGAATGTTGATCGGCGCTCTCAACAGAGCTTCGGCGGCGTAGAAGCCGCTTGGGCCTGCACCGACAATGGCGATGCGGAAAGGCGAAGCAGCCTTCGCTGCGGCGGCAATTGTAATGGTCATGATGTCAGAGCCTGCCGTCGCTCCTCAGCCCCTGGCAAGGGCGGCAGCCGACTGGCGACCACCGGCGTTTCTGCAGCGCGGCGACGATTGATTTCAATCCACTCTTGCTTGTCGGCTGGCAGGAGATAGGACGCATGAATGGCGCCGACGGGACAAACAGGCGCACAACCACCGCAATCGATACAGTTATCGGGATCGATATAGGTCATTTCCTCATCGATATGAAAACACTCGACGGGACATACAGTCACGCATTCCGTATAGCGGCATCCGGAGCATTGGTCGGTTACAACATAGGTCATGGTCAGCTTTCATCATATGTGGCAGACGATTTGGTGAACACGCCATCATCCGCCCGGAAAATCTTGAAGGAGTCAGGCCATTGCAACCTGGACCAGCGCATCGGAAAATGTCGGCGCCCGGCCGAGATCGGCATAGGCGGGCGGCGTCACGGCATGCACGGTCGCGCCCTTGCGGTTGGAGCGCTGCCAGTAGCCGGACGGAGCAACCACAACGCCACGCATGACATCGGGCGATAATGTCGCGAATGCCTCGAACATTCCGCGATCATTGAACACGCGGATCGGCGCTCCGGCGATGATACCGCGTTCGCTGGCGTCGTCAGGGTGCAGCAGCACCGCCTGCTCCTCGCCGGCCTGCGCAATCTGCGCCGGCAGATTCCCGTAATTCGAGTTGAGAAAGGCGTGGCTTTTCGGAGAAATCAGGCTGAGCGGATACTGCTGCGCCAGAACCGGATGGGTTGCGGGGCTCTCGTTGGGACGGATGTAATGCGGGAGCGGATCGACCGCTTCGCCCGATTGATCGCCACCGTAACCCTGCCTGAACAGCGGGGCGACGAAATTGCCGCCTTCGGCGAGGGTTGATTTGAATTCGCATTTGCCCGTAGGTGTCGGAAAATTTCCGTCACGATGCGGCGCCCATCGGTCGGCAGCCGGCATGTTCAATCGCATATATCCCGACTGTTTCAATTGATCGAGCGTGATCCCTTCAAGAACCGGGCTTGCCCAATCCATCGATGCTTCGATCATCTCGTCGTCCGAGCGGAAGAAGAAGGGATCGTCGATGCCCAGCGCGCCGGCAAGGCGCCGGAACAATTCCGTGTTTGAAACCGCCTCGCCGAGCGGTTCGATCGCTGGATTGTTGTAGGACAGATAGAGATGGCCCCAGGAGAACATGATGTCCTTCTGTTCCAGCTGCGTGGTCGCTGGCAAAAGGATATCAGCATATCTGGCGGTGTCGGTGATGAAATGCTCGCTGACAACGGTGAATAGATCTTCCCGCCCCAGCCCCTGTTCCAGCTTTTCCTGCTCGGTGACCATGGCCATGGGATTGGCATTGTATACGAACAAGGCACGGATCGGAGGGTCCAGTTCAAGAGCGCCCGTCAGCGCCTGGCCAAGGCGCCAGGAATTGATCACCCGCATCTTCTCAGGCTGGAGATCGGGACGCATCAGCCCGCCCCAGTTTACCGGGAAGGCCCAGATCGGCAATTGTAGAAGCCCTCCGCCGACATGTTTCCATGCACCAATCAACGCTGGCAGGCAGGCAATGGCACGAACCGTCTGGCCACCGCCAGCATGACGTTCCACCGCCACCCCGATCCGCACGACCGCCGCAGGCGTGGTCGCGTATTCGCGAGCCAGTTTCAGGATGTCATCAACGGGAATGCCGGTTTCCAAATAGGCGAATTCCGGTGTGTATTCCGCCACCCGCTCAACCAGTTCGTCATATCCCAGCGTGTGCTTGTCGACATAGTCCCGATCCACCAGATTTTCCGTGATGATGACGTGCATCATGGCCATGGCCAGTGCCCCATCCGTGCCGGGCCGGATCGGAATGTGCCAGTCGGCAAGCCGCGCAGTGCGGGTACGCACCGGATCGATCACCACAAGTTTAGCACCGTTCTTTCGGGCTTCCTCGATGAAGGGCCAATGATGCGAATTGGTACTGAGCGTGTTGCAGGCCCAGAGAATGATATATTTGGAATGAACGAAGCTCTCGGGATCGACACCCGGTGTATGCCCAATCGTCATCATATAGGCCGTGCATGAGCCTGAATCACAGAAGGTGCGCTCGCTCACCGAGGCGCCCAGCTTGTTGAACAGAGGATCGCCGACATTGAGGCCATTGAGAATACCCTGCGTGCCAAGATAGCTATAGGGCAATATCGCCTGGGCGCCATCGGACGCGATGATATCCTTCCAGCGGGTGGCGATCTCTTCGAGCGCGTCATTCCAAGAGATTCGAACGAACTGGCCGCTGCCTTTAGGGCCGACGCGCCGCATCGGGTAAAGCAGGCGCTTATCGCTATAGACCCGATCCTGGTAATTGTTGACCTTCACGCAGAGCCGGCCGCGGGTGAAGGGATGGTCTGGATTGCCCCGCACAGCAAGCGCCTTGCCGTCCTCGACGGTCGTCAGGATCGAGCAGGTATCAGGACAGTCATGCGGACATGCACCTACAACAACAGAACGGGCCATCGCTTTTACCTCGCTTACACGCTTCGAATGGCGGCATTCTGCTGTAAAATTCAGCCCTCGGCGTTATCCAAAACTGCTTTTTACTGTTCCATTCCTGCGAAAACCCCCTCCTTGGAGGCTGGCGCAAATCTTGCTTGTCTTTTGAGCCATATGTCGCGGCGCCAATCTGAAGGAGAGGCCAAGCCATGCTCGGACATTCCGTCGATAAATATGTGACCGGATCCATGCTGGAGACATCCAACGCCCACGGATGGACCAATCTGCTCGCCGAGCGCTGGAGCCATGCGCCGGGTGAACTGCCTTCGCTCGTGCCACGCGAAACCGAAATTGCCATCCTGCTACGCGGTCGATCCGTGGTGGATCGTATCGGCGGCGGCATGCGCCAATACACCCAGGCGAGACCCGGCACGATCTGGCTCTGTCCTGCAGGGATCGAGGAAGAGTTCATAAACGTCACCGAATCGATCGATGACTGTCTGCACATCTTTCTGTCCGGGCAGCCTTTCGACGAGACAATCCTGCGCGAACACGATATTGACCCGGCCCGCGTGGAACTGCGCTACGAGAGCATCGCCAGCGACCCGTTCATTGAATTCATAGCGACCGAGATCCTCAAGGAAATGGCGGAAGAGAGCCCTGCCGGGCGGTTGCTGATGGAAACCCTGGCCATTTCCCTGTCTGCCCATCTCATCAAGCGGTATTCCGCAACCGACCTTCGTCCAAAACAGCCTTCGGCACAGGATCGGCCGCTAGACCAGAAGCGCCTTTCGCGGGTCAAGGACTATGTAGACGCGCATCTGGAAAATGATTTCACGGTTGTCGACCTTGCCACGATTGCCTGCATGAGCGTGGCACACTTTGCCCGTAGTTTTAGGGCTGCAACCGGCAAGACTCCCCATAATTATGTGAGGGATTTGCGCCTCGAACTCGCAAAACAGCGCCTGACACGCGATGACAGTCATATCGCAGAGATCGCTTTTGCTGCGGGCTTCTCGTCACAGGCCAATTTCACAAAGGCCTTTCGGAGCGCTACCGGCCTCACTCCGGCGAAGTTCCGCGTTATGACAGCCCTTCGAACATCGCAACGGAACAAAAATTAGCCGCTCGTTCGTGAACGGGACAGATTCGCTTACAGGCTTTGGAATTGCTGACACCGCCAGCGAAACCAGACTTCATCGTTGAGCGACAATTCAGATTGTGGGGTAGATGTCCCGCACGTCTCTTCTCGTCGCCCCAAAGAGATGCACGAATAGAGGTATCGTTGGTCAGGGTTGATTGGACCGGAACCACCAACTGTAATCATGGTGTCAGGCAGTCCGGCGCTCGCCCGGACAGCATGAGCGACCCGATCCAATCGTTGAGAGTTCCAATTAATATACAGTCAGGGAATACACTCTCCGCAGCCTCACACAAAAGCCGGTGCCGCCCGTCTCGACAGCGCTATTGTTAAGGACGCGTAAGGGCACGGCAAGCAGCCAATGTCGCCCCTCGCGATTGACGGCACATGGCTTTTCCGTCTCAGTTGTCGTGACCTGTTTTTGCCGCCACAAAATATGTTTTGCTATCCCAAAAATCCGCTTCCAGATAAGCGAATTTGGCGCATTTCTTGCTTTTCTGTTGTCAGTTTGTGACGTCCCAACAAAGGCAGCACGATATGCATATGAGGTCTTTCGATCTGGGTGAGATCAGGACGGCAGAGCGCTTTAGCTACTGGAGGGACGTTCTGTGCAACGTCTATGTCGCGCTCGACCCAGAAACACCGTCCAAAAAGGACTTCCGAGGTGCTGTAACCGATCACCCGTTCGACGAAATCGGCATTTCGAATATCGCGTCGCTGAAACAGACCATTGCACGCACGACAAGCGGCATACGCCGCGACACGAATGCCTATTGTTTCCTCAATCTGCAAGTGGCCGGCACATGCCGCATCCGTCAGGGAAACCGCGATGCTATCACGATGCCCGGGGAGTTCACCATCGTCGATTCGTCCGAACCGTTTCTTCTCGACTATACGAGCGACACTTGGGAACAATATGCGTTCAAGATCCCGAAGCATATGTTTGATTCCCATGTCGGCCACGAATTCGTGGCGCGCACAGTCACGGACCGCACACCCATCGGCAAGGTCGTTGTCGATTTTCTGGCATCCATCGCCCGAAACCCCGAGAATCTGCGCCACAGCTCGATCAATATGACGAAGACAATCATCGACCTTGTTGCCATGTCGCTTCGAGCCTCGACGCCCGAGCGTGACGACGATCGCCGCCGGACCTTCAGGTCACCCCTTCGTCAGTCTGTTCTACGCTATGTCGAGCTTAACTTCGCAGACCCGGAGATCTCACCCGCCAAGGTCGCGGCTCATTTCGGAATATCGACCCGCTACCTGCACAAGCTGCTGGAAGAACACGGCGAGACCTTGGGGCAGATCATCCTGGCAAAGCGCCTCGATCGTTGCGCCTCCGAACTGCGTAAAGGGACATGCCTGACCATTTCGGAAGCAGCCTTCCGCTGGGGTTTCAACGACATGTCCTATTTCAGCAGAGCCTTCCGGCGACGTTTCGGCGTTGCCCCCCGCGATTACAGGCAATGACCGCAACAGAACCGCAGCTCTGCCGCTGTACGGCAAAGCTGCGCTAGGCTTGATTATCGTTCAGGCAAATGTCGCGTAAGGCGCCGTCAGAGAACTGTAGGAAGAACTCTTGATGATGCTGTGCAGATTGCGTCGGCGAGCTCCCATGTTGCCGCCGTCATAAAGCGGGAAGCACATCGCATCGTTCATCAGTTCTGCGAGCGGATGCATATCAGTATAACTGTCTACGCCAACAACCCGCATGGCATCGTAGACGACGTCGACGCATGTTTCCGAGCAGAAGACCTTTGTCATCACTGCCAGTTCATGCTCCGCCCCTTTGGACTGGTCGTATTGATGGCACGCCTTCCACGTCATGTAACGGCAGGCCTCTATCTTCATCTTCATGTCGGCAAGCATATAGCCGACCGTCGGATATTCAATGATTGGATGTGGCCCGGAGCGGGAGTCAGCACGCGCATATTGCAGGGCATAGTCGTAGGCGGCACGCATGACACCAACACAGGCCGCACCGATCAGCGCGGCGGTCCAGGCGAAATTCGTGGAAACGATTTTGATTCCGTCGCCCGGCTCACCCAGGATGTTGTTTACCGGCACACGTACGTTCTCAAAGGTCATCCGCGGAGAAATCGTTGCCCGGTGGCCGACCGTATCGAGGAGCCCCGCAACCCGAACGCCGGGCGTGTTGCCCGGAACCATGATGACCGCAAGTGATTCCTCGGCGTTCCGGGTCAGATCGGTTCTGCAAACGACGGCATAAAGGTGGCAATTATTGCCGTCCCAGCCGGTACCATTGGTGGTGTAATGCTTTTCGCCGTTGATCACCCACTCATCACCTTCCAGGGTAGCGGAGGTCTTAACACCGAAACGGGGATCGGGAGAATCGAAATTGGCGCCACCCGTAACCTCCGTGAACGCCAACGCTCCCAGCCGCGTTCCATCCTCGGCAAAATCCGTCAGCAATCGCTTTTTCTGCTCTTTGGTTCCGAACATCGCAACCGGCTTGATGCAAAGGCCGCTGCCCAAAAGTGCAGATGGAATGTTAACATCGACTGACGTTAGCTCTTCCGCCGCAAGTGCAAAATCAAGGGTGGGAATATCTGAGCCGCCCGCTTCCTTGGGAAGGAGAGCGTTGACAAAGCCAGCATGAACGCCCTGTTCAAAGAATGGCTTGATTGCATAGAAGCGTTCATCTGGTCGAGAATATTGGGCGATTGTCTTGCGAACGCCCTTCAGGACTGTGTTGGCAAAGGCACGCGCGCCATCGCGAAGGGCAATCTGGTCCGCATTCAGGTTGAAATCTATACTCATCGAATTTCCCCTTTTGGTTTGTTTTTTGATGGACGCTGGCAGCGAGAACCTTCGCCTCCGCACACGTCCATCGAAACCATATTTCCTCCTCAGCCCGGAATCTTGTCTGTCAGCGCCCTAAGGCTTGCACCTGAAGGAACAGTACCCAGGGTGCGAGTTCCGTCATTTCGAAACCGGCTGGAGCAATTGCAGGGATGATTGGCGCAAAGCAGTCGTGGATATCCATAATGAAATCATTACCCCGCCTTCCAAGACAGCAGTTCAAAGCAAGGAACTTCGACAGTCAGACCTGACGCAAATGGCGGCGTCCACACGCTCAACCGGATGACTGCGCGTGGCCATCAAGAGTTCACCTGCGGTGCATGGAAAATCCAAAGGGTTGGGCTATCTCGACTGGAATCTGATCGCTGTAACACAGCCGACTCCGCGCTTGTTGATCTCACATGGACAGATTACAGATTTCATGGCTGACCAATTTATCAGCGCCGCAGAAGATTCTTTTTTTGATTGAACTTCGTTATGATTATATAAGTAATATGTAATTATAACGGCTGGCTGAACCATAATCCTGGATTAAACGATGCCGGTTTTCAAATTCTCTAAACTCGTTCGTGAATTGCTGACTGTCCGATCTGATAATCCCGATTTGCTAAAAGCCCAATATCGCGCTTTCTCCAGCCAAATGCCGATGATGTATTTCATCTTGCTGTCCAGCAGCTGGGCGTTGGCCATCACGCATTTTCAGTCCTCGCCCTTGTATCTTACCGTCGGCATGCCGCTTCTGTTTACGTGTCTAGGCGGCCTACGAATGGTATTCTGGTTGCGAAACCGCAGTGTTGAGCCGACAGCTGAAATGGCCCACGCCGCAATGACCTGCGCAAATCGTCTTGCCATTGTCATTGCAATCACATTTGCGGTTTGGTGTTACATGTTGTTACCTTATGGAGATGAATACGAGCGATCTTACGTCTCTTTCTACATGGCAATTACCGTAATGTCTTGCATATTCTGCTTGATGTATCTGCGATCTGCGGCAGTAATTGTTACTATAATCGTCAGCGTGTCATTTATAATATTTTTCATTTCACTTGAAAAAATTATTTGTATAGCCGTTGCGGTCAATATCATATTGGTTTGCGCAGGAATTATATCGGTTTTGCTCACGAATTACCGCAATTTCGAGCAGATGGTCCTATCACAACATAGGGCAGAAGCGTTGAGCAACGAAAATTTACGACTGGCCCACGTCGATAGCCTAACCGAGCTACCAAACCGACGAGCGTTTTTTTCGTATCTTGAATTCGAACTGACGAAAGCGAGTACCGTTGGTTCCAGGGTCGCCCTTGGCCTTATCGACCTCGACGGGTTCAAACCGATTAACGACCTTTACGGCCATTCGACAGGTGATCGGCTTTTGGTTGAAGTGGGAAAACGTCTGTTGGATCTTCCTGAGGGCCACAAAATCTTCCGGCTGGGCGGTGATGAATTTGCGGTGATTGCGACGAATTCTCTAGACGATGAACAGTTCTTAAGCGCCGCGAATGCACTGATTGAGCGGCTTCATCACCCTTTCCATATGGCGGAGGCCACCGTTCAGATTTCTGCATCAATGGGCATTGCAATCTATCCGGATCTCACATTGACGCCAGATAGATTGCTTGATCAGGCTGACTACGCCCTCTATCACGCAAAGAATACTCGACGTGGGAGTGCGGTATTGTTTAACGCGTGCCATGAAAGACAAATCAATATTAACGCCAGCATCGAACAAACACTCAAGCAAGCTGACATATCGCATGAAATGTCCGTCGTCTATCAGCCCATCATTGATATCAGACAGGGAAAGCCCGTTGGCTTCGAGGCGCTGGCCCGTTGGGAAAGCCCAACATTAGGCTGTGTATCGCCCACCGAGTTTTTTCCTATTGCGGAGCGAGCCGGGATCGTCGGTCTTTTAACGAGACCACTTCTTAGAAAGGCACTTGATGCCGCAAGCCAATGGGATAGGGACCTCCGGCTATCGTTCAATCTTTCTGCTTACGATCTTAACTTGAGCGAAAGTGCAACGCTCTTGATTGATATCATCGAGAATGGGAAATTTGACGCAGGTCGTATTGATTTTGAAATTACCGAAACAGCATTCACACATGACTTCACACAGGTTAAGCGGTCCATTGAAATGCTGCGGTCACGTGGCTGCGGAATTTCTCTTGACGATTTTGGCATTGGTTACTCGAGCCTCACACGACTGCACTCTCTTCCACTCACCAAGATCAAGATTGATCGCAGCTTTGTCGTAGGTCTGGACAAGACACCTGCAAGTTATAAAATTGTTAAGTCCGTACTCGCTCTCAGCCAAGATATGGGATTGGAGTGTGTTGTTGAAGGTATAGAAACACACGACGAATTGGCGGCTCTACAGAAACTCGGCGGAATCCTCGTTCAAGGTTATATCTGTTCTCCGCCACTCCGAGAGTCAGACGTGGCGGAGTTCATTGCGCGAACGGCAGATACCAGTGCTTTTCAGGCGTCCGGCGTGTTCAATTTTTGATCCACGAGCGTTGATACTTGGACCATTCTGACGCCGCTGACTGAGCGTTAATACAGGTCATAAATAGTCTGTCGGTCAGGCCGCCGAGCGATTGCTTTCCCGCCTGTCGTTGTCACGCATTGCAGCGGAACTTCCCGGCTCGCGGATGGCACTGCGCCTGTTGAGCTGGAAGCGGTTTGCCAGTTCGCTCAGTTTAGCCGCGCCACTGGAAAGTGCTTCGCTGATGGCATTCATGCCGCTGACCATTCCCGCGTTCTGTTGTGTCATCTGGTCTAAGGCGTTGACCGCAGTGCTGATTTCCGTGAGGCTAGTGGATTGCTCCGACGCTGCCGTGGAAATGGCTTCAATATTAACATCGATAGATTGCACGAAGGACTCGATCCGGTTCAGCGCACTGCCGGTTTCCCCGACCAGACGTACACCGTCCTTCACTTCATTGGTCGATTTAGCGATCAATTCCGAAATTTCCTTGGCGGCCTTGGCGGAGCGCTGAGCCAACTCACGGACCTCCTGGGCCACGACCGCAAAGCCCTTGCCACTTTCACCAGCGCGGGCTGCTTCGACGCCTGCATTCAGGGCTAAAAGGTTGGTCTGGAAGGCAATTTCATCGATAACAGTAATGATATTACTGATTTCCTTCGAAGCGCCCTCGATGCGGCTCATGGCGGCGACGGTGAAGTTAACGACCTTTACAGACTCGGTTGCAGCCTGACGAGCGTCGCGCACCAAGTTTCGAGTATCTTTGGAACGCGCACTGGATTCTCTCACCGTCGCGGTTATTTCTTCCAATGCCGCAGAAGTCTGCTCCAGTGCGGCAGCCTGTTGCTCCGAGCGTTTTGCCAGGCTGGTCGATCCCTTGAGCATATCATGACTATTGGCGGAAACCGCCGCCGTTTCCGCCAGCACCTGCGCCAGGGTTTCCTGGAATTTGCCAATGGACATGTTGAAGTCTTTACGCAAGTGCTCGAAGGTTGGAATGAACGGCTCATCAATCGTCATTCGGATATTGCAGTCGGACAAGCGCTCAAGACCGGCACCAATCGCAGCAATGGCGTTGACGCGGCCGGTGACATCGATCGCGAATTTCACAACCTTGACGACCTTTCCCTTTTCATCTGTGATGGGGTTATAAGTGGCCTGAATATAGACTTTCTTGCCACCTTTCCCGATCCGCAAGAACTCGTCGCTCTGGAACTCATCTGCTCCAAGCTTACGCCAGAACTCTTTGTAATCGGGGGACGCGATGTAAGCTTGTTCACAAAACATCGAATGATTTTTGCCAATGATCTCGCTGAGGTCGTAGTTCATCGCCTTGCAGAAATTCTCGTTGGCAGTCAAAATCTGGCCAGTCGGTGTGAACTCGATAACGGCCTGAGAACGCAACAACGCTTCCATCTTGCCGTCGCCATCCATAGCTTTGTTTGTGGACGCCGTAATGTCCGTGGCAATTTTTACAATTTTGTAAGGCTTACCCCCGCGAAAAACCGGATTGTAAGAGGCTTCGATCCAGATGGGATCGCCCGACTTGGTGAACCGCTTATATTGGCGCTGGTCGAACTGGCCGGAAACAAGTTTTGCCCAGAAATCGGCATAGGCTTTAGTCTTCACCTCTTCAGGATCGAGAAAGATCCGATGGTGTTTGCCAATGATATCTGATTTTGCATATCCGAGCGTCTTGCAGAAATTGTCATTCGCATCAAGAATATTGCCTTGGATGTCGAATTCAATGACGCCTTGAGACCGATTTATGGCATCGAAAATAGCTTTGATGTCGCTTCCGAATACAATTGACAACAATCCCATAGCGCCGTCTCCTATTGATAGCGGAACATTATAATATTTATTATTTAGGAATAATAAATATTATAAAATAAATACCAAAAGATCGTTTTTTTATTTTTGCGCTTTGTAAATTATATTGAAAATGCAAATCTGCACTCAATCCAGCATCATTCCGGCGATATCTGCTCGTGCCAAGGCGGTCCTAAATTGAAAGGGCGCGGCTGGATTGCCGCCTGATCCTGCCAGACGATGCCTGGTTCAAGCGCCAGGATTAACTGGGCATCACCGTCCATAGACCTCAAAGTCCTCATTGGGGACGACAAAGAAATTTTCGTGGTGCTACTCTATAAGTTCGGCGAAAGGCAGGTAACAATCTTCGATCGAACCCCCATCCGTTAATACACCTGGACAAGTTACAAAATACACGTAAAACACGTGTCAGGTTGCATATTTACAATCCAAGACTCTTGGCTTTACATCGGTCTGACATCACCGAGCTGGGGAGCCACAATGAAAACTGTTCTTTTCTGTTTAGCCCTTTTTCTTTTGCCTATTTCATCTGCGTTTGCCGACTGTCCCGCCCCAATTGACAACAGCTTTGCAGCGGCGGCCAATGCCAAGTTCGACTGCTCCAGTAGCCTGCCCCTGAAAGGTCACGAAACAGACCGCAAGTTCCAGGTTCATTATGATTTTCCAAAGACCTTGCCCGATACCAGCAAGCTGCCATGGCTGACGATCGATCCCTTCAAGAATCCCGCTGACTATATGCAGGCCGTCTTGAATTACGTCACCAAGGTGAACGCTCGCCCTGAGATTGATTGGCGCATCCAGGATAATAAGGTCGAGGAATGGTGCGATGCGCCATGGTTCTTCATGCTGAGGGAGCCACTGCACGGTATGACCACCGAACGGTGGTCTCGTCCGAAGGAGCTTCACGCGCTCCAAACAGATTGGGAGCGTACTTTCGCTGTCGGGATCTACAACGATGTGGCCTGCTACGGTTTTGGGCAGATCTGGGCCGATCCGGCCTTTCCCAAAACCCTTGACTTTGCATTCGCGGACGGTGCCGTGGCGGCCAAAATGCTGTTCACGTCAGCAAAGCCTTCCAGCGTTCCTTATCTTGCAGGGTCAAAGGAGTGGGACGTTGCCGGAGAAAAAGACGGCAGCACCATGACGATGCGGCTTCTGCAATTTGATCTGTCGATTAAGGACAAACGTTCGCCCAACGGCTGGTTCTTCGGGACATTCGTCTATAATGCCATGCAGCCCGGTGATACGCCGTATCAGCGCCTGGTTCCGGTCGGCCTGATCTGGGGAAGCGACCCTGCGTTGAATGCAAAAGCATATCTGGAACAAGCCATGTCGCCGACCGAAAGCTGGGTCAATCCTGCCGTCGCCACGATGTTTTATCCCCTCCCGAGACAGCATCTCGGCCTTTTCGGGCGCGCCAATGGCCCCGTCGACAACCCAATGTCCGCCTGCATTACATGTCATCAACGCGCGCTTGACTGGGGGACAGCGGTCTTGCCTGACAGCCCTGAAGCGGCGCAAGCGGCGGAACTGTTACCAGATGTTCCCACTGATCCATACAACGATTCAGCCGTCGCCGCCTATTTCAGAAACATTGGGTCCAATTCACCCGTGCCGGACACGCAGTCGCTTGATTATGTTTTGCAGGTTTCAAAAGGAATTTCTGCCTTCCGCAATTGGGTGAAGACCGATTTTCCTGATCATGCCGCCTCCACCTCGGATGTCCCGCCCTACCCCTTCAAACCCGGCAACACAATCACCGTGACGCCTGTTGACATTACTGCTCCTGGCGCTGAAAAACTTGAACTCGATCCAACCGGCAAGCTTTTCCTTCGCTGATATGATATGATACTTTAAATATATTCCGTCTCCAGGGGGCTGCACATGTTGTCATTAAACATCTTTGGCCGCTTTCTGATTGTCGACTCTCATGGGTGCGACCGCAGCCCGAGAGGATCGAAGGCGCGCGGGATAGTGGCGTTACTTGCCATGTCACAAGGCTACTCCCGCAACCGGACTTGGTTGCAGGATAAGCTGTGGAGCGATCGAGATTCCAAGAGGGGGTCGGACAGCCTTCGCCAAACGCTCGTCGACATACGACGGGCGTTTGGCCCCTATCAAACGATATTGAAAGCGGATCGGGAAAAGGTAGCACTTGATCCAACCCGCTTTTCGATAAAATACCGGCTCATGCCCGCCTCGAATGACTGGAATAATGAGCAGGACGCATTTGCCGACCTCGACATTCGTGACCCTGAGTTTGAAGACTGGATCCGGAACTTACGAGCCTCTCTTGCGGACAAGGCGCGGATCAGTCCGCCCCATGCCCTACGCAGTCATACCGCCCCCAAACCCGCAATTTTTTTCCAATTCCTATCCGACAACCAGCCTTCGAGTGAATTGACGTCAAGTCGACTGATGACACTGACAACGACGTCGCTCCGCGATTTAGACGATTTTGAAATCTTTCCCCGTCACGCTGCCATCGGCGGCACTCTCCCTCCCTTGCCTGTCAAGGGCCTCACTGTCGCAGTGCGGACCGTAACTTTAGGTCGAGACAGCCATGTGGCTATTGCCCTCAGCCATGCAGGGACTGGACAGCTCTATTGGTCGCGAACCACTCAAATATCGGCATCACACACAGAGTTGCTGCATCACGAATCCGGGATTCTTGTCCAAGCCATTCTTTCAACTTTGCGCGAGCGGAAGGATCAGCTTGGAATCTCACATTCGGGAGCCATGCTCGCCAATCATGCGCGGGCCTTGATCTTCCGATTTGATCGGCAAAGTTTAAGAGATGCAGACGTCAATCTGCGCTATGCCTATGATCGCGATCCGCGCCCGCAATATCTGGCATGGCGGGCATTCCTGCGCAACATGGCACAGTTCCAGCATTGCAGCAGCGCATTCCTGGACGACAAGATCACATCGACGGAACTGGTACAGGAAGCGCTGCGCGAGGACGCTGGTAGCGCCAGCATCCTGGGCATCGGGGCCCATCTCGAATATCTTGGAGGCGGTTCAAGCCGTGGTTCACTGCGGCTTGCTGAACGCGCTGTCAGCCTTGACCCGCTGAACGCAGTCAACCTGGCGATTTTATCCAATACGGAACTGGTTCTCGACAAGCTTAGAGATAGTCAAGGATCGGCTTTAAGCGCACTTGCATTAACAGGTGGAGGCGAACACAGGGCCTTTGTCGAATTCTTTTGCTGTATGTCCGCCGCCGCGTTGGGCGAATATGCAACGGCCATAGGTCACGCAGAAGCAGCGCTTATTCTGCGTCCCGCATTTCGAGCGCCCCTCAGGTATTTGATTGCACTTTACAAGCAGGCAGGCATGATCGAGCAAATGGATCGAGCCGTCTCCCGGTTGCAACAATTCGAGCCTGACTTCCTGCCTGCACGCTTTCTCGACAGCGATTATCCGGTCACAACCATGCGACGGATTCGGTTGATTGACGCCATCGCCAGTTAGTTATCCAAGCGCTTCAAACTCACGGACGATTCACGCTGGACTCACGATAGCAGACTATCGTCGCGTTATAGAAACACGTAGGAACAACTATGAGCAATAACCGTATGGTTGTCGACCATCTGAAGGCTGCATTGCTTGCGACAAACGCAGACAAGACGTTTCTTGCCTACCTCATTCAAATGGCGCTGATTGAGTGCGCGACCGCTCCGCAGGTTTTTGGTTCAACGCCGACTATGAATGAGTGTCGCGGGTCGACCCCTATGATCAGTCCCGTAAGGCCTTAATTTACTGAATAAAAATGCAGCCTGGATGGGGCAAGATCGGCGCCGGTCATGCCCCATCCTGTAAAAAATTTTTCATTTAAAATCAGGTGTTTACTGTCTTTTCTAGCAGCTTCAATCTTCGGCGCGGTTGCACAGGCCTTCAAAAACGGCTCCACATGGAGCCACCTAGGCCCAGCTTAAAGACAGTTGCCAGCCTGCCATTGTTAGCCATTTGTTTGCCGAGGAAGCAACCTGCCCGACAATCGCTACGCGTGACCGACAAGATGTCTCGAAGCATTAGGCGCTTCTGGCAATTGGGGCTATGATCTCCTTAAAGATCACGGGAGGCGGCTTTTCGAGAGCCGGTGATTTCATGGGTTTTGCCGATCACGTCAAGGAAATCGAGCGCGTCGGGCAGGGAAGCAATACGGGCCGCGACGCTATTGTCGTGGAATCCTGGCGGCGATGCCTGGAGACTTACCAGCTCGATCCGGCGCAAGCGCGTGAGGCGGTCATCGTCTCGCAAACACGCCTGCGCGAACATCGCCAGCAGGCGGAGGACCTCGTACACATCGCACGCTCTGGGCTGGAGCGGCTCTACCGGCAGGTTGCCGAGCAGAATTATGTTCTTCTCCTCTCCGACCGGCAGGGCGTAACCGTCGAATTTCTCGGTGATCCCTCCTTCAACAACAACTTGCGAAAGGCCGGGCTCTATCTCGGCTCGGAATGGTCCGAGCCCCGCGCTGGCACGTGCGCTGTTGGCGCCTGCCTGGCCACCGGCGAGGCTCTGACGATCCATCAGACCGACCATTTTGACATCACCCATACACCACTCTCCTGCACCGCTGCACCGATCTATGACACGCAAGGCGCGTTGGCAGCGGTCCTCGATATTTCGCTGCTGAGTTCACCCATCTTAAAGACGAGCCAGAATATGGCACGTCATCTTGTCTCCTCGACCGTGCGGCGCATCGAGCTCGCCAATCTCATGGCGAACAGTCGACACGACCTAGTGCTGCGCTTTGCTGGCGCGCCGGAATTTCTCGATGTTGATCCGGAAGCGGCGATTTCGGTCGATGGCGGGGGCCGCATCACCGGCATGACGCATGGCGGCGCGCGGCTTCTCGCTGCCTCGCGTGGAATCGACTGGCGACAGCCCGAGCTTGTGCTTGGCCAGCCGGTCGCGGATTTTTTCGAGGCAGGCTTGGACGAGCTCGCTTCGCTGACCCGCGCCAGCCTGCCGCAAGACCGGCGGATTGCCGTGCGCGATGGGTCGGTCCTCTTTGCCCATGCGATCGAGCCGCAACAGCGCGTGGCCGGGGCGCCGCTCGTCCGAGCTCTTCGGTCGCCGCCAGCCATGAACCTGCTCGGCGGCAGTGTCGACATCATGGACAGCCTTCGCCGCAAGATCGCCAAGCTCGCACCGAGCGCACTGCCGATCCTGCTTCAGGGCGAGACCGGAACCGGCAAGGAATATCTGGCACGCATCATCCACGAGGTGAGCGGGTTGTCAGGCCGTTTCGTTGCGGTCAATTGCGCAGCGATCCCTGAACAGCTGATCGAAAGCGAATTGTTCGGCTATGTGTCAGGCGCCTTCACCGGCGCCCTTGTCAAGGGACGAAAGGGCTTGGTCGAGGAAGCGGCGGGCGGAACCCTGTTCCTCGACGAAATCGGCGACATGCCATACGCCGCGCAAAGCAGGTTGCTCAGGGTTCTGGCCGAGGGTGAGGTGTTGCCGGTCGGCGGTTCGGTGGCGCACAAGGTGGAGTTTCGCGTCGTGTCTGCGTCGCATCGGTCTTTGGCCGACATGGTCGCAACCGGCGCATTCCGGCAAGACCTCTATTACAGGCTGAATGCCGCCGTACTATCCCTTCCACGGCTTTGTGAGCGCGGCGACTTGCCATGGCTGCTCGACAAATTGCTCGAAAAACATGCTCCGGTGAACCGATCGCTCAGGCTTTCAAACACTGCCCGCCTTTTGATCCTCAATCATCGCTGGCCAGGCAATATCCGCGAGCTGGACAATGCGATCGCCTTCGCCGCAGCCCTGTGCGACGATGGACTGATTGAGGTAACGGACCTTCCAGAACACCTGGCCGGTAACGTGCATGTCCCTGGCGATGGCGGCCCTGAAGCCGAACTTCGCGCTATTCTCGCTGCTTGCCATGGCAATATTTCCGAGGCGGCGCGCCGCCTCGGTATTGATCGCACCACAATGCATCGCCGTATGCGCAGGTTCGGCATAGACAGGCCGCATTGAGCATCCGGACTGTGGCATACGCCACACCTGTCGCGCCACAGCTGTGGCGTAGCGAAACCTGCCCCGCCTCGAAAACTGAGTAATTCCAGTCCTTCGCCCTGCCAGGAGCCACTGGCACGGGCATTGCTCTTCTCTTGGCATCGACCGCAGCCAAGGGAGGAAACATGCGCGCGCTTAGATTTCATGCAGCCAAGGATTTGCGACTGGACGACATTGCCGAGCCGAAGCAACCGGGACCAGGTCAGGTTCTGGTCCGCAATCGCTTCGTCGGGATTTGCGGCACGGATCTTCACGAATACAGCTACGGCCCGATCTTCATCCCGACCGAGCCACACCCCTTCACCGGCGCCCATGGCCCGCAAGTGCTCGGCCATGAATTCGGCGGCGTCGTTGAGGCGATTGGCGAGGGCGTTACGTCCGTCGTCGTTGGCGACCGCGTATCCATCCAGCCCCTCGTCATGCCAAGGTCCGGCGACTATTTCGCCGATCGCGGCCTTTTCCACTTAAGCACGCAGTTAGCGCTGGTGGGCTTGAGCTGGGATGGCGGCGGCATGGCCGAAGCAGCGCTCGTCAATGACTACAATGTCCAGAAAATCCCGAACGAGATGACCGATGAAGAGGCAGCCCTGGTCGAGCCAACGGCGGTTGCTGTCTATGCCTGCGATCGCGGCGGCGTAACCGCTGGCACAAGCGTCCTCGTGACGGGCGCTGGTCCCATCGGCATGCTGACACTGCTCGCCGCGCGCGCGGCGGGCGCCACCCAGCTTTTTGTATCTGATCTCAATGACTCCAGGCTCGCGCTTGCGAAAGAGGTGTTGCCCGATGTCATCACGATCAACCCGCAGCGCGACAATGTCGGTGATGTCGTTCGCTTGCAAACGGAAGGCAACGTCGGCTGCGATGTCGCCATCGAATGCGTAGGCAACGAACATGCGCTGAAGGCCTGCGTCGACGCCGTGCGCAAGCAGGGCGTCGTGGTCCAGACCGGCCTGCATCCGCATGAAAATCCGATCGACTGGTTCCAGGTGACATTCAAAGATCTGGAAATCAAAGGATCCTGGGCCTACCCGACACACTATTGGCCACGCGTCATCAGGCTGATTGCTTCCGGCCAGCTGCCGGCAATGAAGATCGTCACCAAGCGCGTCACCCTCGACACAGCTGTCAAAGAAGGCTTCGACGTCCTGCTCGACCCGGCGGGAGCCCAACTCAAGATCCTGATCGATCTTTCGAAATAGCGTCGTGGCCAACGCCTGTTGCGGGAGAGGAGCCCGGGCAGGCGATGGCCGCTTCGAAAGGCGCCTGGAGGGGCGCTTCATCACCGATGACACAAGCACTACGGAGGAGAAGACCATGCTTGATATCAGCCCGGCCACAAAAATAGACACGGCTCTGTCGAAGCTCGGCAAAGCGCTTGAAAGCGGCGACATTGATGCCGCCGTCAACCTGTTTCAGACCGATTGCTATTGGCGCGATCTGGTGACATTCACCTGGAACCTTAAGACACTCGAGGGTCACGAGCAGATCCGAGAGATGCTGAAGAGCCAGCTTGCCGCCATCGCACCCTCGAATTTCGTGCAGGATCCGAAAGAGCCCGCCACTGATGCTGGTGGGATCACTGACGGCTGGTTCGAGTTCGAAACGGGCGTCGCACGCGGTTACGGACATATCCGCCTGAAGGATGGGCGGATCTGGACCCTCTTGACCACCATGACCGAATTGAAGGGCCATGAAGAGCCGAAAGGCATCCGCCGCCCGATGGGGGCCGAGCACGGCCATGACCGTAACCGCATGACCTGGAAAGAAAAGCGCGAGAGCGAGAGCGCCGAGCTGGGCTATTCGGCGCAACCCTATGTCCTTATCATCGGTGGCGGCCAGGGAGGAATTGCACTTGGCGCACGGCTCCGCCAGCTGGGTGTGCCGACAATCATCATCGAGAAGAACGAGCGCCCGGGCGACAGCTGGCGTAAGCGCTACAAGTCGCTCTGCCTGCACGACCCCGTCTGGTACGATCACCTGCCTTACATTCCGTTTCCGGAAAACTGGCCTGTCTTCACTCCCAAGGACAAAGTCGGCGATTGGCTGGAAATGTACACCAAGGTCATGGAGTTGAACTATTGGGGGTCTACGACCTGCAAGTCGGCGCAATTCGATGAAGCGACCGGCGAATGGACAGTCATTGTTGAACGCGCCGGCAAGGAAATCGTGCTCAAGCCAAAGCAGCTGGTGCTGGCGACGGGCATGTCGGGCAAGGCCAATGTGCCGAAATTTCCCGGTCAGGATGTGTTCAAGGGCGAACAGCAGCATTCCTCGCAGCATCCGGGGCCGGACGCCTATGCCGGCAAACGAGTGGTGGTGATCGGCTCCAACAACTCCGCCCACGATATCTGCGCAGCGCTCTGGGAAGCCGGCGCCGATGTCACCATGCTGCAACGGTCATCCACCCATATCGTCAAATCGGGTTCACTGATGGAGATCGGTCTGGGCGATCTCTACTCGGAAAGGGCGGTGCAGAGCGGCATGACCACGCGTAAGGCCGACCTGATTTTTGCGTCCCTGCCCTACCGGATCATGCATGAGTTTCAGATCCCGATTTACAACAGGATTCGTGAACAGGACGCAGATTTTTATAAGGCACTGGAAGAGGCTGGCTTCATGCTGGACTTCGGCGACGACGAGTCTGGCCTGTTCATGAAATATCTGCGGCGTGGATCAGGCTATTACATCGATGTCGGCGCCTGTGATCTGGTGATTGACGGCTCCATCAAGCTCAAATCCGGCGTGGACGTCTCGCATTTGACCGAAAACGCCGTCGTGCTGAAGGATGGTACCCAGTTGCCAGCGGATCTCGTGGTCTATGCCACCGGCTACGGCTCGATGAATGGTTGGGCGGCCGATCTCATTTCGCGCGACGTCGCTGACAAAATCGGCAAATGTTGGGGGCTCGGCTCCGATACGACCAAGGATCCCGGTCCCTGGGAGGGCGAACAACGCAACATGTGGAAGCCGACGCAACAGGACGCACTGTGGTTCCACGGCGGCAACCTGCACCAGTCACGGCACTATTCGCAATATCTGTCACTGCAGCTGAAAGCTCGTCAGGTCGGTATCGATACACCCGTCTACGGCATGACCAGACCGCATCATCTGTCGTAAAGCCCATAGGGGGCGCCAGCCTGGCTGGTGCCCCCTATGATTGGTCCTGTAAGGTCGTGATTTGCGGAAATGAAATAGAGATCGGGTAGGGTGGCGATCGGAGCCGATGACGCAGCGCTTTCGTTGCAATTTTGCGAGTAAAATCAGTTGCCTATCACCTTTTCAAACGAGGCCTACCTTCTTTGCTGTTTCACATCTTTATGCCATGACAATCGTCAGACGGATTGCACGCCAATGATGATTTCTCGGGCAGACTCTTAGATTTTAAGGGGAATTTCAAATCCATGTCCGGAGCACCCGCTCACGCTTCGACCGAAAATCCTTTAGCCCTCAGCACGGGCTCAAGATTACTGACTTCAATGACCGACTTCCCCGCCTTATAAGCGGCAATATAGCCAGCTTCAGCATCTTCCCGGGCTTGGGCAAGTGCGGCAACATCCACCGCCTCCTGTCGGCGGACCACCACCAGACCGTCGGCATCACCGACGATGATGTCGCCCGGATACACCAGTTCATCACCGATAACGATGGGATCGTTCACTTCGGTCAAGGTTTCCTTCACGGTTCCCTTGATGCAAACACTGAGTGAAAATACCGGAAAGCCAAGATCTCGAAGCTGCAAGGTATCGCGCACGCCTGTGTCCGTTACCAGGCCACCAATGCCTTTGGCGAGGCAGGCATTGGCCAGAACATCACCAAATGACCCCGCCTCCTCGTATTCGCCGCCGGATACCACGATGATGTCGCCCGGTTGCGCATAATTGATCGCCAGTTGCAGCATGATGTTGTCGCGCGGCGCAGACTTGACCGTGAAAGCAGGCCCGCAAAGCTTCATGCGGTAATCCACTGGCTTGATGCGAGAGGACAGCGCACCGCGACGGCCTTGCGCCTCATGCAGGGTCGCAGGCGAGAATTTCGCAATCGCATCAATCTCTTGCTGGCTTGGACGCTCGGGAATTTTCTTAATGTGGATCATGGCAACCTCAAAACAGCTTCGTTCGATAGGGCGAAACGGCGCAGGTTAACCCCAGCCCTTTCGCGGTCTCCTCCGTTTTAAGAGGCTTGCGCTATGCCAACAAATATATATTGACGATACTTGATATATGAATTCTGTATATCAGGAGGCAGCCTTGGCATTGGATGTAACAAAAATGCGCTATTTTGCGCGCATTGCAGAGCTAGGCTCCTTTACCCGTGCCGCCAGTGAAATGGGTGTAGCCCAACCAGCTTTGAGCCTGCATGTGCGCGCGCTGGAAGAGCAACTGGGGCTGCAATTGCTCAACCGCACCTCTCGTGGCGTCGTGGTAACGGAGGCAGGCCAAACGCTGCTGGTCCATGCTCAGGCAATCCTTAGGGCGGTAGAGCAGGCCGAAGCCGCAACGCGGGAGCAGGCGAAATATCCAAGTGGTGATGTCTCGCTTGGTATTCTCAGCTCGCTGTCTCCCATTCTCTCCATTCCGGTTCTGGAAGCATGTGACCGCCGGTTTCCAAAAATCCGCCTGACGATCAGCGAGGGCGATAGCCAGACCCTGCGCACAGCGACCGATACCCATGCGCATGATCTGGCCGTGAACCTTCTGGATGTGGCCAAACCAACGGCGGTGCCTTTGTTTGATGAGCGGCTCTATGCCGTCGGGCCTCTGAATGCCTTTACCCAAAGGCAGAATGATTTGCCGCTCCGCGAAGCTTTGAGCCTTCCGCTGATCATGCCCTCGCAGCGTCATGGGATTCGCATCCTTTTGGAAAAGCAGGCCCTTATTCTTGGTCAGAAAATCAATATTGTTCGGGTGATCGAGGGCGTGGCCAGCACCAAAGCGGCGATCCGTGCCGGATTGGGATTGACCATTCTGGGTCGGGGCGCCGTCTACGCCGATCATCAGGCAGGACAACTCTCGGTCATTCCACTGAGGGCACCGGAGCTGTTTCGACGCCTTGTGCTGGATATGCCGGTCAATCACCCACCGACCAAGGCGGTTCTTGAGGTGAGACATATCCTGATGGAGGTCATCAAGCGTCTCGGTGGAGAGGGCCATTGGAGCTGTCTCGCCTGAGAACTGCGCCCCGCTTTTCCATGGCGGGCGCGCACCATTCAAACTTTGTTTGCCCCCATCACAGGAAGGGTCGTGCTAGCTGTTTTTGAACGTCTTTACGGATCAATCCTGCCGCAACGCAATTGCTCTGGCCTCTGAAGACGGCATGATGACACTATCACAGCCGGTGGTTTGAATGGATCTCGATAAGATCAAAACGCTCATAGACTTCGTTGGACAATCGCGCATTTCGCAGCTGAGCGTGACGGACAACGGCACGACCGTTCGGATCTCTCATTACGCTCACCCGCAGAATGCCGCTCTTATCGCAAGCGATGTGGTGCCGGACCGTATCGTCAACACCATTCCCACGCCGCCGATCAAGATTGAACAGACCGCAGATACCATCTGTGCGCCCACATTTGGTGTTTTTCATCGCTCGCCCCATCCGGGGGAAAAGCCCTTTGTGGACATTGGTGATGAGGTCGAGAGCGGCCAGAGCCTTTTCATTGTTGAGGCCATGAAAATCTTCAACACGGTGAGCACGGATCGGGCTGGCAAAATTATTCGGGTGCTGGTGGAAGATGGGCAAGAGGTTGATGCCGGACAGCCTGTGTTGGAGATTGCCCTATGAGTTTTGAGATATCTGCAACAGGGCTGCACCTGCGGAGCGCATCATGACAGCACGCAGTCGCTCCCTCTCCCGCCGCTCTGTTGATTTCACCCGGGCAGATGTCATCGCACAACTGACCTCCTGGCTGGAGATGGCGGGGGTTCACGCCATCGACATTGAACACAACGACCAGCAGATCAGCATTGTGATGACGGGAGGAACTGCGCATGTCTCCAGACATGTGAGCAGCAAAGCCCCGGTTGGCGCATCTGTGATGATCACCTCGCCTTCCGTTGGTCATTTTCTGGCCCATCACCCGGCCCGGCCCGATGCTGGCCCGCAAGAGGGGGAGAGTGTCAACGCTGGCGATGTGGTTGGCTTTGTTAAAATTGGCCCCTTGCTGTTGGGTGTTGCAGCCCCGCAAGACGGCATTCTTGACGAGGCTCTGGTCAATGCGGGCGATGCTGTTGGCTATGGCACACCCCTGTTTTCGCTTGAGCAACCGTGATGACAGCAATGGAGAGCAACAGTTTGAAACATCCGGCAATTTTGGCAGGGTCCAAGGCAGACATGCCGAAAATCTCCACCATCGGCACCAAGGCCTTTGTGGTGGATGCCCCCGGCCCCTTTGATCTGGCCTCGCAGCGGCGCATCTGGGCCTTATCCGCCATGGTGCAAGATTGGCCGGATGTGCAGGAAATTGTGCCGGGCATGACCAATCTGCTGTTGGTGCTGCATGATACACCAGAAGATCACGAGACCATCGTGAGCCGTTTGCTGTTGGCATGGAATACGGCACAAGGCATGGATTTAACCGGAAAAACCGTTGAAATTCCCGTGACCTATGGTGGAGACCATGCCACCGATCTTCCCGCTCTGTGTGATCTTTCTGGCTTGTCAGATCGCGATATTGTCAAAATTCATGCGGCTGGCACTTACACCGTGTTTGCGCTGGGTTCTGC
Organism: Gillisella vitis; assembly: GCF_021559775.1. GTDB lineage: Bacteria > Pseudomonadota > Alphaproteobacteria > Rhizobiales > Rhizobiaceae > Allorhizobium > Allorhizobium ampelinum. The sequence continues at coordinate 269,319 of NZ_CP056049.1, forward strand.
ACCGGGCTTTGGTTATCTGCATGGACTTGACCCGCGCATTCACATGCCGCGCAAAACCGTACCATCGCTGAAAATGGCGCGTGGCTGCCTGACCATCGGTGGCATGCAGACCGGGGTAGCTGTGCTGACCGGGCCAAATGGCTGGAACTCCATCGGCTTTGCCGAAATGCCGATGTTTGATCCCATGGCGGCATCTCCCGCCTTGCTGGCTCCCGGTGATACGGTGCGCTTTATTGCCGAGAGGATCGAGCTATGATCGAGGTTCTCACCACTGGCCCCCTCAATACCGTGCAGGATCTTGGCCGCTTTGGTTTTCGCAACATTGGCGTCACCACCTGCGGGGCGATGGACCCCATTGCACTGAAAATCGGCAATCTGATGCTCGGGAATGATGAGGGTGCAGCAGGCTTGGAAATTCAAACCTTTCCCTTTCGGCTACGGTTTGAAAAGGACGGTTTTGTCGCCATCACCGGAGCCGATTGCGCGGCAACGCTGGACGGCAAAACCATGCCGCCATGGTGGGCGCTTCCGGTTTTGGCCGGACAAGAGCTTGAACTGAAAACACCCACCAAAGCAGCGCGCGCCTATCTATGCTTTTCCGGCGGCATTGATGTGCCCCTGGTTATGGGGTCTCGCAGCACGTCATTGCGGGGAGCCTTTGGTGGTTATCAGGGGCGGTTTTTGGCGGTTGGTGATCGTCTCGCTTTAGGTGAGGCGCAGGCTCCGCCGATCCCATCCTCCGGTTTTGGAGTGATGCCGCCGGAGGTGGCTTTGCAGGATCATTTTCCAGCAGTTGAAAATGGCATTTTGCCCATTCGTGCCCTCCCCGCAGGCGAGCATGACTGGTTTGGCGAAGAATCGATGCGGTTCTGGGCGCAGGATTGGAAAATCTCCTCCCAGAGCGACCGCACCGGCTATCGTCTGTCTGGCGCTCCGGTGAAGCTTAAGGAGCATGTTGAAATGCGCTCCCATGGCGTAGTCACAGGCGTGGTGCAGGTGCCGCCCGCAGGCGAGCCGATCATTCAGATGAGTGATGCCAACACCGCAGGCGGTTATCCCAAAATGGCGGGTGTGATTGACATTGACCTCTGGCGCTTGGGCCAAGCCCGCATTGGCAGCCGCATCCGCTTTGTTCAGTCCACTCTGGCGGAGGCGAAAGCCGCAGAACAGGCGATGGCTGGCTATCTGGCCGATATTCGCAACACCGTGCCGCTTCTAACGGACGCCCTCGCCACCATGACCAAGCGCTAAACCTGAGGATAGATGATGAAGATTGATCTCAATTCCGATATGGGCGAAGGCTTTGGTCCCTACCGCCTCTGTGACGATGAAGCGTTGATGGATGTTGTGTCCTCGGCCAATATTGCCTGTGGTTTTCATGCGGGCGACCCGGAAATGATGCTGCGCATGGTGCGGCTGGCCAAGGCCCGTGGCGTTGGCATTGGCGCGCACCCCGGCTTTCCAGACCGGGTTGGTTTTGGCCGCCGCGATATTCCAGTGTCAGCAGAAGAACTGCGGGCGCAGGTGCTTTATCAATTGGGTGCCTTGAGCGCGATTGCTGCCAGCGAAGGCCTTTCCGTTGATCACATCAGCTTTCACGCCGCCATGGGAAATCGCGTCAATCACGACCCGGCGCTGTGTGATCTGGTGCTGACAGCGGTGAAAACCGTAGCCCCTGAGATGATTGTGTTTTGCATGTCTGGCTCTGAGATTGAGCGCTCAGCGCTGCGCTGCGGATTGAAAACACTGACGCTGTTTCTGGCCGACCGCGCCTATGATGCCAACGGCGCGCTTGTGCCGCGCGGCGTGCCCAATTCCGTCATCAAGGAAGAAATGGCGGTGCGCGCCCGTGTCAAACAATTCCTTGAAACCGCAACCGTCACCACCATCGATGGCCAAACCATTGCCATGCCCGCCCGCTCCATTCTCGTCCACAGCGATACGCCGGGTTCTCTGGAACTGGCCAAGATTGTGCGCAGCGAAATTGAAGCCACGGGTGCCACCCTTGCCCCTGCCCGCGACGTCATCGCCTGACATCAACCGATTTTGAAACCTTCATCACAACCCTTGAAAGTCTAGACCATGCCGATGATTGCCGACCGTCTCAAGAATGTCGCGGTTTCCGCTTCCGCAGCCATGACGCAGCGCGCCCGCGAACTTGCCGCACAGGGCATTGACGTTGTATCCCTCTCATCCGGCGAGCCGGATTTTGCCACCCCCGCCCACGCCATTGAAGCTGCGCACGCCGCAGCGCTGGCTGGTGACACCAAATATCCGCCGCTGGATGGCACCGCTGCCTTGCGCGCTGCCATTTCGCGCAAATTCAAGCGCGAAAACGGCTTGGACTATGACCCAAGCCAGATCGTCGTGGCAGGCGGCGGCAAGCAGGTGATTTTCAATGCGGTAATGGCCACCTGCAATCCGGGCGATGAAGTTGTCATTCCAACCCCATCGTGGATCAGCTATGCCGATATCGTGCGCTTTGCAGGCGGTGTGCCTGTGCCCGTGGAATGCCCCCAGCAAAATGGTTTCAAGCTGCGCGCCGAAGACCTTGAGGCGGCGATTACGCCGAAAACCAAATGGCTGTTTTTGAACTTCCCCAACAATCCCACAGGTGCCGCCTGCTCGCGCAAGGATATGGCCGCAATTGCCGAAGTGATGCTGCGTCACCCAGACGTCTGGATCATGACCGACGACATCTATGAACACCTGATCTATGACGGCTTTGAATTCTGCACCATCGCCGAAGTCGAACCCCGGCTGTATGACCGCGTGCTGACCGTGAATGGTGCCTCAAAGGCCTATGCCATGACTGGCTGGCGGCTTGGCTATTGCGGTGGACCGGAGGATTTGATCAAGGCCATCAGCAATGTCAACGGCCAGAACGCGGGCGGTACATCCACCATCACTCAGGCTGCCGCTATGGCTGTTCTGGATGGTCCGCAGGATTTGTTGAAAGAGCGCGCCAATATCTACAAGGGCCGTCGTGACTATGTGCTGTCCCGCCTTGCCGAGATTGATGGCTTGCGCGCCCATAAGCCTGAAGGTGCGTTTTATATCTTCCCCAGCATCGCGGGCCTGATTGGCAAAACCACCAAGGGTGGCCGCAAGATTGAAAACGACACCGATTTCGTCTCGGCCCTGATTGATGAGCAGCATGTTGCCACCGTTCAAGGTGCGGCCTATGGCATGAGCCCCTTCTTCCGCATTTCCTATGCCACCAGCATGGAACGGCTCACAGCGGGCTGTGACCGGATTGCGCAATTCTGCAAGGATATGAAGTAATCTTCATCACGCAGAAAATATCGCGCCCTGCATCCCAAAGGATGCATGGCGCGCATAAACGGCTCTAATTCTTCAACTGCCGTGTCAAACGCAGCAAAATATCCCGCACGGCCACAGCAGAATCCGACAATTGCGCGTGTTCCGACACGCAAAGCGACAGCGTTTCTTCAATCTGCGGCGAGAGGGTGCGGCAGATGATCTGGCTGCTGGCCTCAGCGGTTATGCGATCGGCCACCGCCTTGGGCATGATGGTTGCCCCAACACCGCCACTGACTGCCCGCGTCAGGGTGCGAATAACCTCTACCTCGCCAATCACATTCAGCTTGGTACGGCTGCGGGCAAAGGCCATATCCACGGCCCGGCGCACGAAATTATAGGGCGGCGGCAGCAGAAAAGGCAGCTCCTCCAGATTGGCAACCGAGAGCGGTTTGTCATCGGCCTCAATGCCGAAATCCTCATGGGCCACCAGAAAGAAGTCCTCGCGCAGCAGCGGGTCGAAGTGAACACCCTTCATTGGCCCGGTGCCGTGAATGAGGGCGATTTCCAGCTTGTTGTTCATTAACATCTGGCTATAGGCCTGCCCCACGCTTTCGGTCAGATGCAGCACAATGCCCGGATAGAGCCTGCGTGTTTCCGCAAGCAACTCAAACGAGAGCGTGGCCGCGCTGCTAAATGGTGCCAACCCCACCGAAACCCGCCCGGCCAAATGCTTGCCTGCGGCCAGCACATCGGCATGGGCCTGATCCATCTGCCGCAGAATCATCTGCGCATGACGATAGACTTGCGCGCCCGCATCGGTCATCACCACGCCTTGCTGGCTGCGCAGCAAAAGCTTCGTGCCGAAATGTTCTTCCAGCGAGGCAAGTTGCTGGCTCAAGGCGGGCTGAGCGATGTGCAGAATATCGGCCGCACGGGTAATGCTGCCTGTATCGACAATCACGATGAATGACTTGAAGCGCCTGATATCCATGGGGGAAGTAAACTCGAATTCTATGGGGTCAAGCCTTCACACTATGCAGCAGCCGTCACGCCGTAAATGGATAAAACAAGGTTTTGAGCTGGCTTTGGCGGGTTGTGCGATCATGACGACCAGTTTTTGGGCAATTGCCACCAAGCTCATAAGATAGGCTTATCACTCCACATATAATCGGCATTATCGCTCAGACTAAAGCTTCGCTAGTCTTTCCCAAGAACAAAAGAGGACGTCAGATGCCATTTTCGGATTACAAAACTGCGCTTGTCACTGGCGCATCCTCCGGGATCGGAGCCGCTATTGTGGAGCGGCTGTGCGCTGAGAATGTTGAAGTGCATGCGGTTGCCAGAAGTGGTGATCTCCTCAAACAGCTTTCCGAGAAAACCGGCTGCATTGCCCATGTGATTGACGTGACGGACCGCGCCGCTCTGGCGGACCTCACATCCAAAATTCCATTTGATATTCTCGTCAATAATGCCGGAGTTGACCGTCCAAAGAAGTTTCTGGAAGCAGAAGACGGCGATATTGACCTGCTGGTGGATGTGAACCTGCGGGCTGTCTTGCATCTGTGCCGCATGGTTGTGCCGGGCATGGTGGCGCGGGATCGTGGTCACGTCATCAATATCTCATCCATCGCCGCACAGTATAATTTTGGCGGCAATTCCTCCTATCACGCCACAAAAGCTGGCGTTAGCATGCTGTCCAACCAGCTGCGCATTGATGCCTTTGGCAAGCGGGTGCGGGTGACGGAAATCTGCCCCGGTCGCGTTGCAACCGATATTTTCACCCATGTGCATGGCGATGATCCATCGGTGCGTGAGCGCTTTATTGATGGCTTTGAATTGCCGCAGGCGTCCGACATTGCCGATGCCATTGCCTTTGCCATTGCGGCCCCCATTGCCGTCAACATCGGCCATATGGAAATCACCCCCACCCTTCAGGTGATGGGCGGATTGCAGACGGCCAAGCCGGAGGAGCGGAAGCCTTGAAGGGGTTTGATCTCTCAGCAATTCTCGGCAATCCAGACTATGTCTCCATGCTGCTGCACGGCATAGAGATGACCTTCATTATCGCCATCGGCTCATGGGTTTTGGCGATGACACTCGCGGTTTTGCTGCTGGCGCTGCGGTTTTCGCCGGGCGGCATAGGCAATGCAATTGTGACGGCCTATGTTTCCTATCACCGCAATGTGCCGACATTGGTGCAACTGGTGCTGTGGTATTTTGGCATTTTCACCCTGATGCCCAGCGGCCTCAGCGCATGGCTGGTCAATCACAATGCCGAAACCATCTTTGCGGTCATCGGTCTTGGTCTGTGTCAGGCCGCTTACTTCAGCGAAGACCTGCGCTCCGGCCTGCGCTCAATCAGCCCCGGCCAGATGGAAGCGGCCCGCGCTCTCGGCCATGGCTATCTCTCGGCCATGCGCTACGTGATGATTCCGCAAGGGGTGCGCAATGCACTGCCACCGCTGATCAATCATACGGTATCGCTGTTTAAAAACAGCAGTCTTGCGATTGTTGTTGGTGCGTCAGAACTTACCCATGCCGTGAAGGAAATTGAAAACGTCACCTTTAGAACCTTTGAGAGTTATCTGATTGGCACGGTGCTGTATCTGTTCTTTTCTCTGCTGATCATGGCAGGCGGCGCGTATCTGCAGTGGCGCGTTGATCATGCTAGGGGTGTGCGGGCATGATCCACGACATCATTAAGATTGTGCAGGACTATTGGTTGCTGCTGTTGATCGGCCAATATCCCAATGGCCCGCTCGGTGGCCTTGCCAACACGTTGATCCTGTCGGTGTTCAGTATCGCGCTGGCCTTTCCCCTCAGCATTCTTCTGGCCCTTGCGCGCATGTCCAAATGGCGCACGCTGCGCTGGCCGGTCACCTTTCTGGTCTATGTCACCCGCGGCGTGCCGTTGCTGATGCTGATTTTGTGGTGCTATTTTCTAGTGCCGCTGCTCACGGGGGCCGATGTACCAAGCTTTGTCACCATGCTGACAACGCTGGTGGTTTATCAAAGCTGCTTTCTCAGCGAAGTTGTGCGAAGCGGCATTGTTGCGCTGGGCCATGGACAGATGGAAGCCGCCAAGGCCCTTGGCCACAGCTATCCCAGCGCCATGCGCTACGTGGTTTTGCCGCAGGCGCTGTACAATGTCATCCCCAGCATCCTGTCCACCTTCGTCTCGACCATCAAAGACACGACACTGGGCTCTGTCATCAATGTGCCGGATCTGACCTTTGCCGCCAATCAGGTCAACAATGATCTGCTGACCCAGCCGTTTCAGGTCTACCTGATCCTTGCGCTGATCTATTACGTGATTTGCTGGAGCCTGACCCATGCTGCCAAACGATTGGAGGGCAGCATCTCCCGCCGCCGTGCCGGTCTGTCCGGTAAGGACGCAGACGCCCCCAGCATCACGCCTCAACTTGTCTCGGAGTAGAAGCTATGCCCTTATCCAAGCTAGCCATTGAAAAGCAGCAAACCATTACGCTGTCCAAGGTTCGCAAGAGCTATGGCAATTACGAAGTGCTGAAAGGCGTTGATGCCCATGTCAACCGGGGTGAGGTTGTGGTGATCTGCGGCCCCTCGGGGTCTGGCAAATCAACCCTGATCCGCACCATCAATCGCCTTGAGGAAATCAGCAGCGGCTCGATTTCCTTTGAGGGGCAGGAAGTGCATGTGCCGATGCGCACAAAGCAACTCAATGCCCTGCGGAGCCAAATTGGCTTTGTGTTCCAGAGCTTTAACCTGTTTCCGCATCTGTCCGTTGTCGATAACGTCGCCATGTCGCCCGTGCGGGTCAAAGGCGTTGCTCCAGACGTTGCCCATGACAAAGCAATTCGCTTGCTGGACCGGGTTGGCCTTGCAGACAAAGCCAATGCCTATCCGGCGCAATTGTCGGGCGGCCAGCAACAGCGCGTGGCCATTGCCCGCGCACTTGCCATGGAGCCGCCAGTGATGCTGTTTGATGAACCCACCAGCGCGCTGGACCCGGAAATGGTTGGCGAAGTGCTGGCTGTTATGAAAAGCCTTGCCGCCGATGGCATGACCATGATGTGCGTGACCCATGAAATGGGCTTTGCCCGCGATGTGGCCGACCACATCTGGTTTATCGATGCCGGACAAATTTTGGAAATGGCCCCGCCGGAAACCTTCTTCACCAATCCCACCCATCCCCGCGCCCAGCGTTTTCTGTCAGAACTGCGCCACTAAGGCTCAATCTCAGAAACGGGCAAGAGGGCCAAACAACCACTCACATCACAATAAAAACCAAGGAGAACAGCAATGAACATGAAATGCATCACTTTAGGCTTGGCGCTTGCCGCAACCACCGCCATTGCAGCCCCTGCAAGCGCCGATCAGCTGGCCGATATCATGGCCGCCAAGACCCTGCGTTGCGCAACCTTCGCCGATGTTCCCCCCTTTGCCTCTCCAGACCCCAAAACCCGCGAAATGGCTGGCTTTGACGTTGATCTGTGCAACGCCATTGCTGCAAAACTGGGCGTGAAGGCCGAAATCAAGCCGGTATCGGTGGAAGCCCGCGTGCCTGAAGTCAAGCTTGGCCGCGTTGACATTACCGTTGCCAATCTCGCCTACACTTTGAGCCGTGCGGAACAGATTCAGTTCAGCGACCCTTACTACCTTGCCAAAGAAATGCTGATTGTTCCGGCCGACAATTCCGGCAAGACCAAGGCTGATTTCTCCGGCAAGCGTTTGGCGTCTACCAAGGGCTCTACATCCGAGATGTCGATCAAGCTCAACAAGTCGGACCCATTGACGTTTCAGGATACGGCATCGGCCTATCTCGCCGTTCAGCAGGGCAAGGCTGAAGGCATGGTTGCCAACACCATGACCACCACCAAGTTCGTCAACGAATCCCAGACCAAAGGCAAGAAGATGCGGATGATCGATGATCCGATGCTGTATCAGCCCATCGGTGTTGGCATGAAAAAGGACGAGCCAGCCCTGACCGCCAAGATCAACGATACGCTGCGCGCGCTGGATGCTGATGGCGAAATCAACAAAATCTGGAACAAATGGCTTGGCCCGGACACCGAATATAAAATGACCCGCACCGACAAGGTTGTGAAACTGAGCGAATTGAAGTTCGACCCGATTCCATAACCAATAACCCTAAACTTGATTGGGTATGTAATTCACCTTCACCGGCATGACATCCGTTACGCCGGTGAAGGAGCTTTCGCAAAGATTGCAAGCCACCAACCCAATCCCAATTGCCAAGCTTTCAGTTATTGCAGCTAGAGGCCTCGCGCGCGATATCTTCAATCAAGAAGAGATGGCTACGACCAGCCAGATTGTTCACTGCGCAGTCTATAATGCCCGCGTCCTCTATGCCCTCCATATGCGCAGCATGCTGATCCATTGCGACTTCAGTGGACAAGTCGTCAGGACTCGCACTGACTTCTCGGCTGCCGTTGTCGATCGCACCGGCCGCATCAGAGACAGCACACATAGTCTCGGAAAACTGGCTTAGAGCTGCGTTGAAATTGGCACGCAGCGTTTCGAACTCAGCAGCAAAGGGTTGAACAAGCTGAAAGGTGAGGTCGCCGCGATCGAACTGCGTCAGCCACAACTGGATGAGATTGGCTGAAACGCAATAAGTTCGTTGCGCATCGCGCCGCCCAGTCACGCCGTTTCGAATATCTTGGCAAAGCTGCACCTTGAACGGCCTTGAATGTCGTCGATATGGACCTCAAAACGCCATGCAAGGAACGTCGACAATCAGATGACAGACGCTAATATTGTCGTTGATATTTACCCTCTTCGATCCGGCAGCTTTTCCTTTTTACTGACCACGCCCAGCAACAGGCAGACCAGATGCAGCACCGGAGCACCGGCTTTTGAGAAGGCGATTTTTTGCAGGGTCGGCCATCTCTTGGCAATAGGAAGCTGTTTGGCGCTGACATGCACTGTGGCGTCTGCCAAGCCCGCCGGATCGACGCGCTGCTTGATAAGCCGCATCCATGCGGTAACGTTGCTGTAGCGCGGGCCGAACAATTCTATCAATGGACCCGCCATAAAGCCCATCAATCCGAGCCTTGGGTTGCGGTCCACCATATCAAGGTGTTTGAGGAAGCCTTTCCAACCCGCTCCGATGCCTTTCACGGTCCCTGCCTGCGATGCAAGGATGTTTTCCGTCCACAATTGTCGGCTCTCGGTTGGCCAGACCCAGCAGCCTTCCTTGCCGTCGGCTGCGAAATTGCGGCCGGGCATGCGATCTTTTGCCATAATGTCCTCGCTGGCCTTGATCACGTCCGGCAGCAGGTTAAAGGTCTCCATGACGCCGAAGCTGGTGCCGCCGGAACCGGCACCCCGGAAGACGCGACTAACATAGAGCGACGTCACCAGCGTGCGCAGCAACACTTCCGTGTCCTTTTGTTCAATCGGAATCATCCGCCCGCCGGTACTCGCAACAATGTGCTGCACCGTCTTCTCCTGATAGGCCGTCTGCCCCGCAGAATGACCGATGGTCAGGATCTGCCAGCCAAATCTGTTTTCCGGACGCGCACATTCCGGCAGCTCGCCCGCTTCGCGGCGGCGTGCATATTCGGCATTGGTGGCCGTCAGCGTCCAACCGATATGGTTTGGTGGCATGCGCAGCAGTGCAAAGGCAACGCCTGCGCGATTCAGGTGAAAGCTGGCGTCGCGCATCTGTTCAATCGTATCCCAGACAGGCAGAAACAGACGCATGTTTGGCTCCAATGCCATGCCCCGCATCGGGCTTTGCCCTGTCAGGTTCAAACGCTTAGGCCCCGCCCACGGATAGAGCTTGTAACCAATACGGGTGAACACGCCGAGGCCGCCATTTGCGCCAATGAGACCACGGATCATACCGCGCAGGCCCGGCCCCGGCCCTTCCTCGCTGAACCAGTCATCATCACCACCAAAAGAGCCCATGCGCACGATGTCTCCCTGTGGCGTCACCCATTCTATGCCCAGGATATTGCGGAAATTGGCACCCGTGCTGGCACCGGTAATGCCAACACCGAGAAAGGACGTGGCCGAGGCAAGCGGCGAATGCGACGGCCCCGCCCCAACGATATGACAGTTGAGCCCCACTTTCATGGCCTCCGCCTGCAATCGGCCCGCTGTGACAAAAGGCTCGATCACCGCCATCTGGTTAGCGGCATCCATCTTGATCAGACGGTTCATACGGCAAAGGTCCATCACCACCACATTTTCGCTGGCGCTGAGATAGGTTCCGCCATTGCCGGAACTTAACGGACGAAAGGAAAGCCCGCGTGCAAGACAGCATTTGATAATAGCCGCCACATCCTCTGCCGAGTTGGGCATAACCACGGCAATCGGCCAGTTTTTAAGAAATTTTGGCCCCGGCATCGAGCCGACACCGCCATTCCAGGCGTAACTTGCAATTGAGCTCGGATCATTGGTGGCATTGTCTTCCCCAACAATGGATTGAAGCGCTTGCAAAACTTCGTTGCGATCGTGAGCCATGGTCATTCTCCAGCCTTATGGGATGCGTCTGGGGCGGAGGCGGTCTGTCGGGCGTGGAGATATTCAACCAACCCATACACCCGGATCGAAGACCCCGCCTCCTGCGCCACCTCTTTCATGTGGCTGCTGCACGCGGTGCAACTGGTCACGAGGAACTCTGCCCCGGTGCTCTCGGCTTCCTGAAGCCGGTTGCGGGCCGCTGCGCGGGCAAAATCGGGGCTGGCCTGTTTGCCACCACCGCCTGCACCGCAGCAGAAGGCGAATTCCCGAATGCGCTCCATTTCCACAATCTCGGCATCCACAGCCCGTAGCAATTGCCGGGGCTCTTCATAGACACCATTGACCCCAAGGTAGAGCTCGCCTTCCGGCACGCGCATCGGAATGGAATTATAGGCCATCACCGTTTCGCCCTCCCACGGATGGCGCTCTTCGCCTAGCCGCCCAAGGCGGCAGGAATCGTGGTAGGTGACAGTGTCGCACTTTTGGCCAGCCGCCACGGTGAGCGGGTTTTCGGCCAGCCACTGCGTGATATGAATGACTTTGAGGTCGCCAAGGGAAACACCAAGGCGCGGATAAATATTGCGAAAAGCCGAAAAAGCATCATCGCTATAAACAATAAGCGTGCCAGCCCCGCTCTTGCGGAGCCATTCTTCGGTTTTCTGTGCCAGATCCGCTGCGAGATTCTGATCGCCGATATCATAGGCAAGACCACCGCTATCCGGCTCGTCCACGCCGCCAATGACGAAATCGACATCACGCCGCTGAAGCTCAGAGACCATATGGCGGATGAAAGGCCATTCGTCGCGGTCGAAAGCCACATCGCCAACATGGAAGAGAACGGGTGCCTGATGGGTTTTGGTCTGTTTCAGGGACAGGCCAGCGAACCATTCACCGCGCATTTCGGCGGGCAGCCCCCTTGCATTTCCCAGTGCGCGCAGATGAGCGAGCATCTCGCGCAGCGGCTCTGGCGCATGCCCGTCTGCCGTTACCTTCTGGCGCAGGGCATAGAGCGAGTCGAGCGGCTCAACGAAATCGGCAAGCAATGTCTTGCAGCTGGTATCGCAGCCGCCGCACATGGAACAGGAATAGACATTCTGAATGAAGTCCGGCGTGTATTCGACACGGTTATGCAACAGTGCATAGGCCGCAATGAGCTTGCCGCCAGCCGTATGCGAAAAGAATTTGCCGTGCTGAACGCTGGGACAGATTTCCGCAAAATCCTGACTGCGGACTTCCGGCACCCATTTGCAAAAGGTGCAGCGCGTGCAAGAGCCAAGCTTGTCGTGAAGCTTTTCGAGGGTTGGGCTGATATGGGTCATTAGAAGCAAAGCCTCCCTGGATTGAGAATACGGTCCGGATCGAAGATGGATTTCGTCTCGCGCAGCAATGGCTTGACGGTGGGATTGCGGGCAAAGGCCATGTCAGCCCATGCGCCATAAGGTCGGCTGAAAAAGCCGCCCGTAGCGCTACAGGCCTTGGCCAGCTCATCGGCAAGTGCATCGGCTGCCGATGTCTGCTCTATGGATGCCGGATCAAAGGGCAGCACCAATTCAACATGACAGTTGCGGCCATGCAGGCGTGGCTGGACGTAAATTGCAACATTTGCGCCCAAACGTTCCCGTGCCAACGCAATAAATTGCTCGGCACGATCCATTTGGCTGAGAAAAAACACACTGCGATGGGCACCCGCGATGCGGTCTTTGTAGTTGCTGTCCGGTGGATTGGCTTGCAGCTCCGCAATCCGGCTGGCGGAATGCCCGGCCAGATCGGGGCTTGCCACCAGTCCTGCATCCGCGCAGAGTTGGGTGACATCGGCCAACTGATAGGCAATCTTGTCATCGGGAAAATCACAAGACGCGGTCAGTTGGATGTAGAGCGTGTAAGCGGGCAGGCGGGCAGCAAGATCGGCAATGCGGTCTGGCTCACTCTCCAGCACGGCTGCAAGGTGCAGATTGCTGGCGATAAAACTGGCCATGCCGATACGCCGCCGATGCAATTCTGCTGAGAGCCGTGCCAGTGGAGCGATACTGTCGGTGCCCACAAAGCGGGCCTCTTCTCGTGTTGGCAGGCGCTCACACAGAATGGCCGCCCAATTGAGAATGGCAAGCGTGCCTTGCGAGCCTTGCACAACGCGCAGAAAATCCGTGCCTGCTGGCCCCATGGCGGTAAGATAACGCAACCCCGCCTTCCAATGTTCATCAAGGGTACCGCTGATGGCCGCACTGCCGGTGCGAAAGACATCGCCGGTGCCAAACACCAACTGCGCACCGCCGAAGGGGTCCAGCACATCCCATTGCTCAGACGATTGCAGGTTGGGTTCGCGATCCAAATAGCTTGTCAGCACGGATTTTGACGCGCGTGGCAACAGCGGCTTGAAGGCGCGCAGACCCTGGGGTGCCAGCAGCGCATCGATAGCGCCGAAGGTGACGCCCGGCTCAATCACCGCCACCGCATCCTGTTGATCGATCTGTAACAGATGGTTCATGCCACTGAGATCGACAAACACGGTGGGCCGTTCTGCCGTTGCACCGCGCAGCCGCGCGCCGCTGCTGGAGCTGAACGTGGTCAGGGCCGTGCCGGTTTTCCGCGCCCAGCCGATAACGGCAACGATCTCCTCCGTGCTGCGCGGTCGCACGACCGCAAGCGGCGGAGCCTCGCGGCCAGATGGGTTTGCGGGCATGTAGGGTGCGAGGCTGGCCTCCTCGGCGTCAAGCCCAATCGCACGCAGGCTTGCCACATCGGCACGCCGGATAAGCTTCTGCCGCACAGCGGCAAGGCTAGCAGTTGCTGCCATGGTGTGATGTCCTTATAGTTGGGATAGGGTGCAGGTGCCTGTTCCGCAAAGGGAAATGATGGCAGCTGTTGCAAAAATTTTGGGTGTCGCGCCGGGCGGGGCTTGCGCATTTTTCAGCACACAGATAGCCGCCCGCGTCCCTGGTAAAGGGCCACAGCACATTTGACTCTCCTCCCATTTCAAGCCAAGGGTACTCTTTATAATTGTTGCCTCATGATAGGCACGCCACTTGAATATAGTCAAGTGACTTGACCATAAAATCATCAACACATGCGTTGAGGTTTCCAACAGGAGCCGTTAAACCCGAAAGGGAAAGTGCGGCGAGGGTGCGGCCAGCAGCCTTAAATGGCCGAACATTCCCACCACAAATCCGCCTCACTCACCTTAACACCTTGCAAATCAACAGAAATCACAGAGAACTGACGAAGCAGCCGCCAAGCAGGCCACACACCTTCATCGGCAAAAGCCTCTCAAAGAAGATTCCGACCGCAACAGCAATGACAAGCAAACACAGGGTAAATGCACGAATGGACTCGAAGACCCCTCCCTTACTTCCGCGTTTTCTGCGTGCCATCTACTGGTTTGACGAGGCGCTGAGAGCCTCCCAGGAGTTGCAAGGGCAAACACCGGTCACACGGGCGCAGGGCATGCTTTTGATCAACATTGCCCTTGGGGAGCGGCGTCCGACGCGCTTGGCGCGTACCATGGGCGTCACCAAACAAGCGGTCAGCCTTATGCTGGGAGACCTGACCGCAGCGGGCTACATTTTTATCAAGCCAGACCCAGAAGATGCACGCGCATCACTCATTGAGTTCAGCCCGCAAGGTCAGACTGAATTGGAGAATATCTTTGCCACGCTGGAGCACCTCGAAGACCATCTGGCAACGGTTTTAGGTCAGGACCGAATGTCCGTCCTGCGGGCCGCATTGGGGATGGACTGGGGCACGCCACCCGCATTGGGATCCAAAGAGGCCCACACGCCTGATGCGACGGAAAGCGCGATCCAGAAAAAATGATGCCGACCGGCTTCATGGAATTGGGAGCGAATAGGGCTATTGCCGTGAAGTAAATATTATAGTCAATCTAATTGACTATTTTCAAAATGCCGATATCTTCTCTGTGAGATGTTTTTGAAACACACAAAAACATACCTCTGGGAGGAGAAAAAATGTCTGTGTTTCTACGGTATGATGCCGCGCCCTTTGGCGCGGGCGCTAAAGTTTTGATCTGTCCCCGTTTGATATTGCAATGGGCCGGTCTATTCCGAACGCTTGATTTGCGGCAGCTTGGCAAGCGGTTGGCAGCGATGCTCTGTCCCCAGCAGCCTATATTGGCTCAGCGCCCGATTGGTGAACTCTCCGCAGGCGGGAGGATCGCATGACCAATCTTGATACAAAGGGTACCCGCACAGCCCTTATTGTCGGTCATGCGGCCGGTATGATCGATATGGTCTCTCTTCCCATTTGGGTCGGTGGACTGGTCGGTGGCTATGGCTATTCATCCGCTCAAGCCGGAGGACTTGTCACCACATTTCTGATTGGGGTGGTGATTGCCAGTTGCGGCCTTGCGCCGCTTTTCCATCGCTTTTCCATGCGTTGGGTGCCCGGTGCAGGCTTTAGCGGGGCTGCGCTGGCGTTCGCAGCACTCTGGATGGCATCAGGTTTCGGCAATTTTCTCGCACTTCACCTCTGTGCCGGTCTTTGCATCGGCACGGCTTTGTCAGCGGTTCATGGAACCATTGGCCGCACAAGCAATGCTCATCGCACATTTGCTTATGCCACCATTGGCTTTGGCATCTTCAGCGTTATCTTCATGGGCTTTGCCACGCAGGTGATTGCCGCAACGCAGCCACGCAACCTGTTCTTGATTTTTGCCGGGGTTATGGCGATCGCTGCCGCAGTCAATTGGTTGCTTTTCCCCCACAGCGCCACCATGCCGAAGGCGGAGAAAAAACCATCGCCCAATTCCGGTCGCGTGCCGCGTTTTGAACCCGTCGTCTGGTTTCTCATCGCCGCTCTGCTGGGCATGAACTTCAATCAGGCCATGAATTTCAGCTTTGTTGAGCGCATTGCCAGTGACCATGATTGGCCAACATCCACCATCAACGGCATTCTTGTGGGCGTTGCCTTTCTCAGCCTCATTCCGGCCCCGCTCGCAGTGTTTTTTGAAAAAAAGCTTCATCCGGTTTATGTGGGCATAGTAGGCGTGCTGCTTCAGGCCGCTCTTTCGCTGGGCATAACCCATGCGCTCGACGTTCCCGGTTTTGCCGCCTCGGCAATCTTCATTCCCTTTGTCATGATCTTCTCGCACACATTTCTCTTCGGACTCATGTCGCGCGTGGAACCAACTGGCCGAGCAGTGGCGGCCAATCCGGCCATTACCATGGGCGGCGGAGCGCTTGGGCCTCTGGTTGGCGGCATTCTGGTCCAGACAATGGGCTATCATGGCCTCAGCCTTGCAACCGGTCTGGTGGCCACCTGTGTTGTGGCCGGACTAATGCTGGTGCTGATGCGCCTGTTGGCGTCGCACACCAACGCCACACCGGCCATTGTGACCCGTCACGACCAATAGGCTTAAGCCTGCAAGGCAAATGCCGCGTGTCCAAAAGCCACGCAACAACAAAGACATCTGGAGTGAGCCGGGCCGAAGAAAAACCTGACGGATTCCAGACCTGAACTTCACACAAACAGCAGCGTCGAAACGTCCCGGTATAACCCGGCGGCGCATCCTATCCATTTGTCTCTGGGGGAGAAAAATGAAAACCCATCTCAAGCAACTTGTTATCCTCAGTGCTGCATACGGAGTGCTGGCAAGCGGACTTACCGCTGTGGCAGCCGATGCCAATACACCTTCCGATCCGTCCGTCGCGAAGGCCACGGATCCGCAGGCCCCTCCTCCCGGCCCCTTGAGCGGCCTTGGACACACGCTCCATGACGCCGGTTTTGATGTCCGCATCAATTTCGTCAATCTCTATGCAAATGCGTCAGATTTCGGGTTTGATCCGGGCCATTCTGGCAACTTCGGCTTTCTGATGTTCGACACGACATACCATCTATCCGACATGTTCAAGATCAACTGGCAGGAAACGGTTAACATTCCCAGACACAATGCCAATCAGTATCTGTTTCAAGTCTCGAATGCCTTTTACGCTACGGACCCTTCTCTCGATAGTTCAACCGATCTTACACGCCTTACCCTTCAGGGGGATTTTTTTGACGGAAAGCTGGAGGTCGAGGGCGGTCGGCTCAACATGTGGCCGGAGTTTTTCAGGTCAGAGTTCTGCGGTGGCAAGGGGTGCATCTCGCAAACCCGTGCGTTGGTGTTAAGCGCTCCCGGCAACACCGTTGCGCAATGGGGTGGCCGCGTTGGCTACAATTTAACGCCGGATCTCTCCCTCGGTGGCGTCATCACCGAGAACAACACAGAAAACTGGCAGACAGGATCGGGCTGGAACTGGGGGAGAGGCGATTCTGACGGTTATACCGCCGTGGTCCACCTCGCCCAGCGGCAAAATTTTCTGGAGACAGCGAAGCCGCTTAACTATGAAATTGGTGGTTATCGAAGCTCTGCATCCTACACGGACGCGCTATACGGCACAGGCTGGGGCAATCCAACCTTTGGCGCGAACCAGACAGTGATCGAACATGACGGGGGATCAAACGGGGTTTTTGCTCAGGTTCGAAAAGTTCTCTGGAGTGATCCCGATGGAAGCCCCTTCCCCGAAAACATCGCGGTCTCAGGCGGCATCTTCCACACGTTCGGAGACGGTCAATCCTATCCGTGGGAAGCTTATGGCAGCATTGAATATGGCGGCTTCTGGAAAGCTAACCCCCTGACATCGATTGGCGCGACGGTTCACTATATTGGCCTCAGTGAAAAACGTGCCCAATACGAAACCAACGCGCGCCGGTTTTTGACAGGCATCTACGACCGGCAGCCGCGAGACACGTTCCAGTTCGATCTGCACGGACGGACAGGAATAGGCCCCGCTGGATTTCTTGAGTTTGGGGCATCTTACGTCAAGGATCCCAACACAACCTACCTTGCTGACTATTCCACCTCAAGAATGAAGAACGGCTGGACCATCTATGCAGCCATTGTCTTCGACCTCGGAACCACTCTGGGGCTATCACCACCGCGCCAGCCATAAACCTGTATTGTTGTATTCGGGACGTATTGCATGCAAAATTCCAAGGGTGAGGTATCATTTCCAGAATTTGATGCATGCAATGCGTCCGACGAAGAATCGTCATAAAGCTTGCAAGCCATAGATAGGCCTTGCCGCTTTCTTGCCAAGCCTGAAACAGGAGGTCAGTTTGTCGTGTGTCTTCACGGGCACGTTTGCTCAACCTGGACTTGCCCGGAAAAAGTGGCGAGGCATTTCAGATCAAGCGGCCAATCTCCCGAATTGTGCGGGGCTTATACGAAGATTCATTGAAAATGCCCCTTCGTATTACCCTACAGAAACCGTGTTATTTCCAGCATCGTAAGGCGCCAAAAGATATACGGCCAGTGATTCCTGCCGATCTTCCCCTCAAGTGGGGTGAGGATTGGTCTGCAAAGCCGATGAAACGATCCAGTGAATCGTTTCAAATGACGAGCGCTGGCAAGCCAGAGTGGGGGAGCCACCGATAATAACGATAGCGTTGTCTACTGTGCGCGCCATATATGGCGCACGGCGCTGTCGCGTCGATAGGCCAACGCCCAGGTCCTACGCAATCTCGCGCTGCCTCGGTCGGCTCGTCTGCATAACGCGCGACGCTTCCTTCTCAAATTCCTTGGTAGAATTCTTCTGCTTTCGCATTCCGGTTTCCTTTCAACTCAAGAAAACCGCTCCCTTTTTAAGGGTAAATCCACCGCACTTCATGCAATCAGATCCGACAAAGGCTGTGAACGCGACTTCGCTCAATCAATCGTCATCGCACAAAGCAGCGCGGCCCTCTTCGAGCCGCGCCTATACCGATGGTGAAACGTTCAGGCGGCTGCGTTGATGACCAGCGTTTGCGAATTGGTATATTCGCTCAGACCTTCAAGGGCATTTTCAATGCCGATGCCCGATTGCTTGTGACCACCAAAGGCAACATGGGGCGAGAAGCTGTGAATCTCGTTGACCCAGACAGTCCCGGCTTCAATCCGTTCGGCGATGCCGCGTGCAGCAGCAATGTCCTTGCCCCATACGGACGCGGCAAGGCCATATTCCGTATTGTTGGCGCGATGGATCACATCATCGACATCTTTGAACTTCAGAAGCGGCAGAACAGGGCCGAAGGCTTCCTCGACCACCACGCGGCTATCCTCCGGTGGATTATCAATGATGGTCACAGGCACGAAGAAGCCCTTGCGGTCCTCAACTTCGCCGCCCAGCAGGAAGTGGAGGCCTTTGTCCTTCGCATCAGCCAAAAGGTTTTTCAGCTTCTCAAACTGCATGCGGTTCTGAATAGGGCCGAGATCCGTTCCCTGTTCGGCACCGTCGCCAACCTTCACGGTTCTGGCATAGGCCACCAGAGCCTCGGCCAGTTCATCATAAATGTCTTCGTGGATGTAGAGCCGCTTGGCCGCGACGCAGAATTGGGCGCTGTTCTGAAAGGCCGCCCAGAATAGCTTTTCGGCGGTTTCCTTGATGTTGACATCCGGCAGCACAATGGCCGGGTCGTTGCCGCCAAGCTCCAGCGTAATCCGCTTGAGATTGCCTGAGCATGCCTCCATAATTTTGCGGCCGGTGGCTGTGGAGCCGGTGAAGCTGATCTTGCTGATGTCCTTGTGCTGCGTCAGCCAGGAGCCGAGGTCGTTGCCGCCAGAAACCACGTTAAGCACGCCCGGCGGCAGAATATCGCGGACAATCTCGCCCAGTTTCAGTGTGCACAAAGGCGTATAGGGCGAGGGTTTCAACACCATGGTGTTGCCAGCCACCAGCGCAGGCGCGATTTTCCACACGGCCAGCAGGATCGGAAAATTCCATGGGGTGATGCCGCCAACGACACCGAGCGGAACGCGCCGTGTTTCCACCGTGCGCCCATCGGTTTTCTCAGCCACATGAAGGGGCAGCTCTTGCTTGGCGATTTCCCGGCACCAGGTGGCAGAGCCGCCAACCTCCCATTCCGCACCCTTGAACGCCTTGCCCTGTTCCCGGGTCAAAAGACGCATGAACTCTTCCGCATGGGCCTCGATGGCATCGCCAAGGCGGGCAACAAAGGCCTGACGCTCGCTCAATGGGCGGGCCGACCATGCCGGAAAGGCTGCCTTTGCGGCGGATACGGCCGCCTCCAACTGCTCACGGCTGGCGTCGGGGGCCTTGGCAACCACCTCTTCGGTGGCGGGGTTGAAGACCTCAAAGCTGGATGCCGCACTGACGGCCTTGCCGTCGATGGTCATCGTATAATCCCCATTGAAATTAATAGGCATGATGGAACCTCCCGTTTCCAGCGCGTCAAACGCGCAAATATTGACAAATGCCGACCGCCGCTCAGGCGGGGACGTTGGCCTCTCGCAGCGAGCGGCGTAGAACTTTTCCGGTGCTGTTTTTCGGCAGATCTTCGACGAAAATCACCCGTCGCGGGATCTTGTAGGATGCCAGATGCTTGCGGCAGTGGTTGAGCAACGCCTCCTCGCTCAATGCCGTATCGCGGTGAGGCACAACGAAGGCCTGGGCAATTTCACCCTTTTCCTCATCAGCAATGCCCGCAACAGCCACCATGGCAACAGCCGGATGCATGGCAATCACCTGCTCAAGCTCTGCCGGATATACATTATAGCCAGCGGTGATGATCATGTCCTTCTTGCGATCAACCACGAAGATATAGCCATCCGCGTCGGTGCGGGCGATGTCGCCGGTCGCAAGCCAGCCGTCAGTGTCTATCGCCTCAATGGTGGCAGCCTCGTTGCGCCAATATCCCTTTGTGACCGTGGCACCACGCACCAGCAATTCACCGGGTCTACCGGGCGTGGCTTCGTGCGTTGGCTCCTCCAGATCGGCAAGGCGCACCTCCAAACCCGGCATCGGCAGTCCGATTGATCCGGGGCGCGGGCTCCAGTAGGGCGAATGCGTGATGGCAGGGCCTGCAACCTCGGTCATGCCCCACAATTCCAGAAGCGGGCAGCCAAAGCGGTTTGTCACGGCATCGATCTTGGCAGTCGGCATGGTCTGACCGCCAACGGTGCAGCGCGTCAGGCTTGTCAAGTCGGCGTTTGCAATGTTCGGATGGGCGAGCATCTGGTAGAACATGGTTGGCACACCCTCGAAAAGCGTGGCTTTTTCCGCGCTGATCAGCCGCAAAGCCTCGGCGGCATCGAAGCGCGGCGTGGTAATCAGCCGCGACCCGACGAGAAACGTCGCATTCATGACGATATTGCCGTAAACATGCGGAAACGGCAGAGAGGTCAGCACGGCGTCGCCACCGTGACGCACATGGATGGTGGCCGTGCCCGCCAGACTCGCAAAAAGCCCGGCATGGGTCATTGTGGCACCTTTCGGACGCCCGGTTGTGCCAGACGTATAGCCGATGGTGAAGAGATCGTCCGGGCGGCGCTCGACTGGAAGCCTATACTCTCCATCGAGAAGTGTTGTGAGTTCTTCCGCCTCCGGGGCCTCGCCAAGCGTAAAAACATGGGCTTTGGTTTGGAAGGAGGCACGGCGATCAGCAGGGACAATCAGGGCTGCGGCCTCGGAATTGTCCAGAATGAAGGCGACTTCCTCAGCGCTGAGGAGAAAATTCGCAGGCACGACCACCGCACCCAATCTGGCAATGGCATGATAGGCAACCACCCATTGCCAGCCGTTGGGCAAATGCAGCACAATGCGATCGCCCGCTTGCAGACCGCGCGCCGCAAACGCTCCGGCCATGCGCCCTGCCAGATCGTCTATGTCTTGAAAGCTGAAGGAACGCACGCCGGGAAGGGTCAAGGCCGTCTTATTGCCAAACCGTTGGGCGGCGTTATACGCCAAATCGCTGATGCGGGATTGTTGCATTGTTCGCCCCCTCTATGCCATGGCTGGAATAGGAACGGCTTTCACAACGCGCGCTTCGCCTTTTCCGCACACGACGGCGGCATTAAAACGGATCATGCAGGCCTCCCTCGCAGCCGCCCGCTCCTCCAAGCGGCTGCCTTGATCTTCGCAAAAGCTACAACCGAATGCGGATCAAATCCTGCCAAAGAATTGATGCATTCGGACAACGACAAGGCTGCCTCACGGGTGCGATGCAGCTTTCACGGCTTATGCGATGATGTACCCTGCCTTGCCGCAACCGCGAAGGCCCGTGGGGTCTGGCCAGTCCAGGACTTGAACGCGCGCACAAAACTTGCCTCTGCATCAAAGCCGCATTCGCGGGCAATGCGCTTGATCGGCCACTGGGTGGAAGCCAGCAGTCGCTCTGCCAGACGTTGGCGCGAAAGGTCTTTCAGCGCCTGAAACGATGTGCCTTCCTGCTTGATATGGCGGTGAAGGCTGCGGGTTGACAGATTGAGCTTTTCGGCCAAGTCATCAACCCCCGCTGCTGGCATGTCATTCAGCAAGCGGAGAATTTCGCGCGAGAGCAGACGGTCGCGCCGATACTGACGCACCATCAGCGGCAAAGGCCGCCGAAGCATTTGTCGCAAGGCAGCATCATCGCGCAGGACAGGCAGGCCCAGATAGGCTGCATCAAAACGCAGGCTTGCATGATCCGCGCCAAACGACGCAGGGCCGTTGAAGAGATAGTGGTAGCTCTCAGCATGCGCTGGTGCGTCAAAGGGAAACGCAACATCAATCAAGGGAATGCGCGTGTCACCGAGCCACGAGGCCACGCCCTGAAGATTGCGCAGCAGGCTGACCAGACAAAATTCCCGAAACGCGCCAAGCCCGCTTTTTTCTTCGATCCGCACCTCAGCCAGATTGCGTCCCGTTTCGAGACTGAGCGTCACATCCTGCGTGATGAGATTGTGATGACGGCACCAACGCGCGATGGCAATGCCCAGCGTGGCCGAGGGCAGAGATGCGCGGCACAGCATGCCATAACTGCCCCACGGCAGGCGGTGGGAAAACCAGCCAAGCGCCTCATCGTCCAGCTCGCGCATGGCGTGATCCGACAGGCGTTCGAGTTGATCTGCGGTGATTCTGCCATCTGCATGCAGGGTGGCGGGATCAATGCCTGCCGCGAGCAGCGCTGGCTGCGCTGTCATCCCGCGCTTTTGATAGGCTAAAACAATAGCCAAGGCAAAGCCGGAGGGCGTTCTCGCCTGCGTCATTCACCTGCCTCCCTCTGGCACTATCCATCAATTCTTTGACGGGATTTGCCTATCTTCAATCGCTAGACTGCCACAAAGTCAATAATGACCGGCGCGGCGGAAACGCTTGCGGCAGAGGAGGCCGGGCGTGAATCCATTGTCAACAAGCATCAACTCTGGCTCGGCAGAATTTCGCGCCAATGCCGAGGCGATGGCGGAGGCTGTCGCCGATCTCGCCTTGAAAACGGCTGAGGCGGCGCTGGGCGGTGGCGAGGTGGCGCGCAGGCGCCACACCGGGCGCGGAAAGCTGCTGCCGCGTGAGCGGATCGATCGCTTGCTCGATCCCGGATCGCCATTTCTGGAGATTGGTCAGCTTGCGGCCCACGGCCTTTATGATGGCGAAGCCCCGTCTGCGGGTATTGTTGCAGGCATTGGTAATGTCGAGGGCCGCCGTTGCATGGTGGTTGCCAATGACGCGACAGTAAAGGGTGGCACCTACTATCCGATGACGGTGAAGAAGCACCTGCGCGCCCAGAAAATTGCTGCGCAAAACCGTCTTCCCTGTCTTTATCTCGTGGATTCGGGCGGTGGCTATCTGCCGCTCCAGGATGAGTTTTTCCCCGACGAAAATCATTTTGGCCGCATCTTCTACAATCAGGCGCAGATGTCGGCGGCGGGCATTGCACAGATCGCCGTTGTTATGGGCTCCTGCACAGCGGGTGGTGCTTATGTGCCCGCCATGAGTGATGAGACGGTGATTGTACGCGAACAGGGCACAATCTTTCTCGCAGGCCCGCCATTGGTGAAGGCGGCAACGGGTGAGATTGTCACGGCGGAAGATCTTGGCGGTGGCGATGTGCATACCCGCATTTCCGGCGTTGCCGACCATTTGGCCGAAAATGATTCCCACGCCCTTCACATCGCCCGGCGGATCGTCTCGACGTTGCCCGCGCAGGAAGACGCCGCCAACCAGTTCGACGAGCCGATTTATCCAGCCGAAGAGCTTTACGGCATCATCCCATCTGATACACGAAAGCCTTATGATGTGCGTGAGGTCATTGCCCGTCTGGTGGACGGCTCGCGGTTTGATGAATTCAAGGCGCGCTACGGCACAACGCTTGTGACGGGCTTTTCCCATCTTTATGGCATGCAGGTTGGTATCATTGCCAACAATGGCATATTGTTTGGGGAAGCCGCTCTGAAAGGGGCGCATTTTATTGAGCTTTGCGTTCAGCGCCGTATTCCGCTGCTGTTTTTGCAAAACATTACCGGCTTCATGGTCGGGCGCGATTATGAAAATGAGGGCATCGCCAAGCACGGCGCAAAACTGGTGACGGCGGTGGCCACCGCCGCTGTTCCAAAACTCACACTCGTCATCGGCGGCAGCTTTGGCGCCGGAAACTACGGCATGTGCGGGCGGGCCTACAGCCCTCGCTTCCTGTGGATGTGGCCAAATGCGCGGATCAGCGTCATGGGTGGCGATCAGGCGGCGTCCGTTCTGGCCACGCTGCGTCGTGACGGCGTTGCCGCCAAAGGCGAAACATGGCCGCAGCAAGAGGAAGATGCATTCAAAAACGGCATCCGCGCCCAGTACGAACGGCAGGGCCACCCCTATTATTCGACCGCCCGTTTGTGGGATGACGGCATCATTGACCCCGCGCAAACACGCCGGGTTCTCGGCCTTTCCCTGTCAACGGCGCTCAATGCGCCCATCAGTGAAACCCGCTTCGGCCTTTTCCGCATGTGAGATTGCCATGATCTATAAAACCCTTGATCTCGAATTGAACGGCGCGGTCGCAACAGTGTGGATGAACCGGCCAGACCTGCACAATGCCTTCGATGAGATGCTCATTCAGGACATGACGCTGGCCATTGAAGCGCTGTCTGAAAACGACAGCGTGCGCGTCCTTGTGCTGGCCGGTCGTGGGGCCAGTTTTTCCGCAGGCGCTGACCTTGCGTGGATGAAGCGGCAAGGTGCTGCTACCGTTGCGGACAATGCGGCGGATGCAGCCGCCATGGGGCGGATGTTCATGGCATTGCGCAATTGTCCCAAGCCGCTGATTGCCCGCATTCAAGGCGCTGCGATTGGCGGTGGAATGGGGCTGGTGGCGGCCTGCGACATTGCCGTTGCCGCTCCCGATGCCGTGTTTGCCACTTCAGAGGTTCGCCTCGCGCTGATCCCTGCGGTTATCAGCCCGCTGGTTGCTGCTGCGATTGGGGAGCGTCAGTGCCGCCGCTATTTCCTCACGGGGGAGCGGATGGGGGTTGAGAAGGCACATGTGCTGGGCCTTGTGCACGAGATTGCCGAAAAGGATGGCCTTGACGCTGCTGTTGCACGGATTGTTGCCGATGTGCTGAAAGGTGCACCGGGTGCGGTAACAGAGGCGAAGGCGCTGATCACGCAGATTTCCGGCCGTCGTTTCGATGCAGCATTGGTGTCTGAAATGGCAGAGCGGATTGCGGCCCGCCGAGGCACGGATGAAGCCCGCGAGGGCCTTTCGGCTTTTCTGGAAAAACGCAAACCCGGCTGGATCGCGGATCGGAAAGAAGGGTGAAGGATCAAACCATGTTTCAGAAAATCCTGATCGCCAATCGCGGCGAAATCGCCTGCCGCATTATCCGCACCGCACGGCGCATGGGCATTGCCACCGTTGCCGTCTATTCGCAGGCCGATGCTGGCGCGCGCCATGTTCGGCTTGCGGATGAGGCCATTCTCATCGGCCCTGCACCGGCGCGCGAATCCTATCTTGTTGCCGAGAACATTCTTGCCGCTGCCCGCCGCACGGGTGCTGAGGCCATTCACCCCGGCTACGGCTTTCTATCTGAGAATGAAGAGTTCGCCGAAGCCTGCGCTGCCAGCGGCATCGCCTTTATCGGGCCGCCCGCCGCTGCTATCCGTGCCATGGGATCAAAATCGGCTGCAAAAGAGCTGATGGGCAAGGCCGGGGTGCCGCTTGTGCCCGGCTATCACGGCACGGACAACGATCCGGCACGGCTGCGGCAAGAGGCCGATCACATTGGTTATCCCGTGCTGATCAAGGCCTCCGCAGGTGGTGGCGGCAAGGGTATGCGGCGAGTTGATCGCGCAGACGATTTTGCCGATGCGCTGGCCTCCTGCCAGCGTGAAGCGCGCAATGCCTTCGGCGACGATCATGTGCTGATCGAGAAATACATTCTCAAGCCGCGCCATATCGAAATTCAGGTTTTTGCCGATTCCAGCGGCAACTGCATCCATCTTTATGAGCGCGATTGCTCGGTGCAGCGCCGCCACCAGAAGGTTCTGGAAGAGGCACCCGCGCCGGGAATGACCGCAGAGCGGCGCGCAGCCATGGGTGCTGCTGCCGTGACGGCAGCAAAGGCGGTTGGCTATGTCGGGGCGGGCACTGTGGAGTTCATCGTCAATAGCGATGGGTCTTTTTACTTCATGGAGATGAACACCCGCTTGCAAGTGGAGCACCCGGTTACGGAAATGGTGACCGGGCTGGACCTTGTCGAGTGGCAGTTGCGCGTTGCCGCAGGCCACCCCTTGCCCTTGCGGCAGGAGGATGTGCCGCTGATGGGACACGCCATCGAGGCCCGCATCTATGCCGAGGATGCGGACGCAGGTTTTCTGCCGTCCATCGGCACCCTCCAACATCTGGGACTGCCGCAGCAGAATGCGCATGTGCGCATCGATAGCGCGGTCGATGCAGGCGACGCGATCTCACCCCATTACGACCCGATGATCGCCAAGCTGATCGTGTATGGAGCAAACCGCAAAGAAGCGCTGAACCGCATGAGCGAAGCCCTTGGCGCAATTCAGATTGTTGGCCTGACGGCGAATATCGGCTTTCTGCACCGGCTCATAAAGACCCCGTCTTTCGCTGAGGCCGATCTCGACACCGGGCTGATTGAGCGCGAACAGGAGAGATTGTTTGCCCTATCCCCTGTGCCTGCCGGGGTCTGGTATCTGGCGGCTTTGGAGGAGCTTTTGCGGGACGTTCCTGCCAAGCCTGCATCCCCATGGGCGCTGACTGATGGCTGGCGGCTGACCGGCCGGGCGGAGCGCCGGATCGCGCTGTGCTGCAAAGGCGAAACGGTGACCGTCACCGCCGTTTTCTCCGGAGAGGGTTGGTCTCTGGCCCTGTCCGGCACGGATGAACCATCGACCTTTGCGCAAGGCCGTGCCAGCCAAAACGGCCCGGCAACGGCGCTTGATGTGCGGATTGGCGAGCGGCGTTACGACGCGGCGATCATGATTGATGGGAACCATCGTCATGTGTTCTATACCGGGCAAACCTTTGTGGTGGAACGCTTGCCCGACCTGCAACGTGCCACCGACACCAACAGTGGCGGCGGCGGCCTGCGCGCCCCAATGCCCGGCGCGATCATCGCGCTGCTTGCCGAGCCGGGAGCCTCCTTGAAAACGGGCGAGCCATTGCTGGTTATGGAGGCAATGAAAATGGAACACACAATTGTTGCGCCATCCGATGGCACGCTCGCCAGCTTCCATTTTGCGGTTGGCGATCAGGTGGTGGCGGGTGCGGAGCTGGTTGATTTCCAGCCCGCCGCATAAGGACAAGATCATGCACCAAACCAGCGACGACAACATCGTCATTGTCGAGGTCGGCCCTAGAGACGGTTTGCAAAACGAAGCCGCTATTGTTTCGACCGATGTGAAGATCGAATTGGTGAAACGTCTGGCCAGAGCTGGCCTTGATCACATTGAAGCAACCGCTTTTGTGTCGCCAAAATGGGTTCCGCAAATGGCCGATAGTACCGATGTTATGAGGGCTTGCGCCTCGGCAGCGGAGCTTTCGCATGTCACCCTCTCGGCCCTCACGCCCAATCTCAAAGGTTTCGAGGCCGCCATTGCTGCCGGAAGCCGCGAGGTGGCGGTGTTTGCCTCTGCCTCCGAGACCTTCTCCCGGCGCAACATCAATTGCTCGATTGACGACTCCTTCACACGCTTCGAGCCGATTTTCGAGGCGGCGCGGGCCGTGGGCATTCCGGTGCGCGGCTATGTTTCCTGCGTCATCGCCTGCCCTTATGAAGGCGCGATTGATCCGCGTGCTGTCGCGCGCGTTAGTCGTCTTTTGCTGGAAAAAGGCGCCCGCGAAGTCTCCCTTGGCGACACAATCGGGGTTGGAACACCTGCGAAGGTCAAGCGCATGCTTGAAGCAGTGGCGGCAGAGGCACCCTTATCGGCGCTGGCGGGACATTTCCACGACACCTATGGCATGGGGATCGCCAATATTCAGGCCGCACTCGATGCGGGCATCCGTGTGTTCGACAGCTCCATCGGTGGCCTTGGCGGCTGCCCCTATGCCGCTGGCGCGGCTGGCAATGTTGCGACAGAGGAAGTGGTCTATCTGCTGCAAGACCTCGGCCTGTGCCGCGATATAAACCTGCCCAGACTGGCTGAAACCGCCGCATGGATCAGCCACATCACCGGACGAACGGACGTCTCGCGTGTTACGAGAGCTCTGATGGGCAGTTCAAAGAGCTGACATGGTCTCAGCCAGAGAACGATGCGCGGACCATTGTTGTGTCCGGGCAGACCCACGCATCCATAAATTTCAGAAAAAGAGGACATCGCGAGCCTTGTCGAACGAATGGTATCGCGAAGTTATCTATAAATACGTGTTGTGCGCTCACGCGACGATTTTTCTACTCCATCCTTCAGAAAACGTCACTCGTTAGCTCGAGTTTGATGGCATTCACAAAGGGGGGTCGGAACAAGAGCAGTTCAAAACACTGCGCTAAGGTTCAACGTAGCGTGAACTGCGTTACGAATTCCCAAAAGGGTCCACCCGCGGATCGTAAACTAAAGGCGGCAACGTGCATGGTAATCCCGCCGTTTTTAACGGGGGCTTGAGCCAACAAAGTCAGTCACAGAGCCGCGAGGGAGAAGAAACCTAGTGCACTGACGCATTCACTTCGTTCATGCTTTCGTTCACCCGTCTTTTGGTTATGCATCGATCCAAACGGAGGCTTCAGCCGAGTTTGGATCGATGCACCAGTGGTCCGATTCCGACATTTGCCTCCGTCTCCAGCACCCTCGAGAGCAAATGTCGGAGTCTTAAGGACCCCACTAGAAGGTGGGCGGGGTATTAATCCAGATCAACGTGGCCTGCACGTCCGCCGGATTGCGCCAGGAATGCGGACGGCTGCTCTCAAAGTAAAAACTGTCGCCGGTCCGAAGATCATAAAACTGGTCCCCGTCGAGAACGATCTGCAACGCTCCCGCAAGAACGAAGATAAATTCCTCGCCCTCGTGCCGGTAAGCACCTTCGCTGGACGCGCCGGGTGCCAAATCAAACCGATGACATTCCATCTGCCGCGCCCCGGCGGCAAGTGAATGGATGGAAACGCCCATTGATGTGGTCGGCCACGTCATCCACTCGCCGTCACGCACCACTGACGCGCTCTGTTGCTGGGTTGGATGCCCGTTCAGATCGGCAACCGTGGTGCCGAAGTGCTTGGCCAAGTCGTGAAGAACGGTGATGGAAATACCCTGAGATGTGCGCTCGAACGTCGAAAGCTGTGAGACGGACGCTCCTGTCGCCCGGGCCACCGCGTCCAGGGTTTGGTGTGACAGCCTGCGCATTTGCCGAACCTTCGTGCCAATCGCCGCCGTGTCCGTCACCGGTTCAGCCACGTCGAGCCCCTTCTGGCCCGTTTCAGGATGCCCCAGTTCCTCTTTAATGGCAGCCGGGTTTAGCCCTCTTTCGCTGCGCAACCAGGCAATCCTGGCAATGCGCTCCAGAACAGCCGAATCGTAAAGCCTCTGTCCCGATGGCGTGCGTGCTGGCTCGATCAGCCCCTGCTGTTCCCATAGCCTCAGAGTCGATTGCGAAACACCGGACATCCGGGCAGCTTCGGCGATTTTAAGGTGGGTGTTTTGCATCGTATTTCCAGCATGGCTTAAGTGCGTTGTTTTTTTTCTAGCGGCTGTGTGATGGGCATTGCAAGTCTACCGAAAAAATGTAGAGATTTTCACGATATCATCATTGCAACTTCCGATAACCCCAGGCTCGAAGGTGTTTTCAATGCAGAATTCGCAACTCGCGGCACGCCGCACGAATGCCATCTCCCGCGGCGTCGGCGTGACGACCCAGATTTATGCCGAACGGGCCGAAAATGCCGAGATCTGGGATGTCGAAGGCCGCCGTTATATTGATTTTGCTGCCGGGATCGCCGTCGTCAATACCGGTCACCGACACCCAAAGGTGATTGCTGCGGTGAAGGCGCAACTCGATTGCTTCACCCATACCTGCCATCAGGTCATCCCCTATGAGAACTATGTGCGCCTTGCCGAGCGCCTTAACCAGGCAGTACCGGGAAATTTCGAGAAGAAGACAATTTTTGTGACGACCGGTGCCGAGGCGGTCGAGAACGCCGTCAAGATCGCCAGGGCGGCAACCAACCGGTCTGCCGTCATCGCCTTCACCGGCGCCTTCCATGGACGCACCTTCATGGGCATGACGTTGACGGGCAAGGTTACCCCCTACAAGGTTGGCTTCGGGGCGATGATGCCGGATGTCTTTCATGTCCCCTTCCCGGTCGAACTGCATGGCCAGACGATGGAGGATTCGTTGGCTGTGCTCGACAAGCTCTTTAAGGCTGATGTCGATCCGGAGCGCGTTGCAGCCTTCATCATCGAACCCGTGCAAGGCGAAGGTGGATTTTACGAAGTACCCCGACTTTTCATGCAGAAGCTGCGCCAGATTGCCGACAAGCACGGTATCCTGCTGATCGCGGATGAAGTCCAGACAGGCTTTGCGCGCACCGGCAAGCTTTTCGCCATGGAGCATTTCGGCGTCGTTGCCGATATCACCACAATGGCCAAGGGCCTCGGTGGCGGCTTCCCCATCGCGGCTGTCACCGGCCGGGCGGACATCATGGACGCACCGGGCCCAGGTGGTCTCGGCGGCACCTATGGCGGCAATCCGATTGGCATTGCAGCCGGCAATGCCGTCCTCGATGTAATCGAGGAAGAGCAACTGGCAGATCGCGCCACGTCGCTCGGCAACCGCCTTAAGCAAAGACTTCATTCCCTGTCCGATGCCGTGCCTGAGATCGCCGACATCCGCGGTCCCGGCTTCATGAACGCCGTGGAATTCAACCTGCCCGGTTCCAAGACTCCGGATGCCGATTTCACCAACAAGGTGCGGACCGTGGCCGTGGAAAAGGGGCTTATTCTGCTGACCTGCGGTGTGTATGGCAATGTCATCCGCTTTCTGGCTCCCCTGACGATCGACGAGAAAACCTTCAGCGAAGCGCTCGATATCCTTGAAGAAACATTGCGCGCCTGCACCAGGAATAGTTGACGCTATAATGCCCGGCAGGCGCCTGCCAGGCTCAAGGGATCAGAGTTGGCTTAGGCATCGGACCGAAAAGTGGGAACCGGTTTTCGGTCCGATGCTCTAGGGCGAGCGGGTATCCGGCAAGCTGCAAGAATGTCTGGACAATCTCGAATGCAACCTCTTTATCGATGCCCTTCTCATCCAGAAACTGTTGCTGGAGGTCTGTTTTCACTTCGGAATAGAATGAGAATGCCGAAGCATCGACATTCTCAACACTCGCGAAATCGGAAATTTTGGATGCGAGTTGCGCAGCCGAAAGGTCCGTCCCGTAAGGGGCGTTCACAGTCGACAGTACCTTAAACGCAACGCTCGACATTGTTATCACCACCATTTCCAATCAACTATATAAGACCTAACCGTTAAAAACGCAGGAAACACCGCAGACGCAGGACCCTCAGGCTGTCAGCCGTGCAGAGACGGGGTCACGCCTCACTCTAGGAGATCGAACTGTAGACCGCGCAAATGTTGACAGATACGATTAGAACATTTAGTGAACATCGTATGAAAAAGTCACTCAAAGAACGCCTCGCCATCCTCTCGGATGCCGCAAAATACGATGCGTCTTGCGCCTCCAGCGGAACGACAAAGCGGAACGCAGCAGCCGCGGGCGGGCTGGGATCGACGGAGGGCTCCGGGATCTGCCATGCCTATGCGCCGGACGGGCGATGCATCTCTCTCCTTAAAATCCTGATGACGAATTTCTGTATTTACGACTGTGCGTATTGTATCAACCGGTCGTCCAGCAATGTTGAGCGGGCGCGGTTTTCGGTCGAGGACGTCATCTGGCTGACCCTCGAATTCTATCGCCGCAATTACATCGAGGGTCTCTTTCTGTCCTCTGGCATCATCCGCTCTTCCGATTACACAATGGAAGAGATGGTCCGCATCGCTCGCGAATTGCGCACGACACATAATTTCCATGGCTACATTCATCTCAAATCTATTCCCGAGGCGTCGACCCAACTGATTGAGGAAGCCGGGCTCTATGCGGATCGCCTTTCGATCAATATCGAATTGCCGACCGATGCGGGCATCGGGAAATTCGCCCCGGAAAAACGGCCCGACAACATTCGCCAGTCGATGGGCAATTTGCGCTTGAAGATCGAAGAAATGGCCGACCCGACCCTACAGACCAAGCGGCGAAAGAGGTTCGCACCCGCCGGGCAAAGCACCCAGATGATCGTCGGCGCCGACGCTGCCGACGATGCGACCATCCTTGGCACCAGTGCGAGGCTCTATGGAAGCTATGGCTTGAAGCGTGTCTATTATTCCGCCTTCAGCCCGATCCCGGATTCGTCAAAAAACCTTCCGCTGATCAAGCCGCCGCTGATGCGGGAGCATCGACTGTATCAGGCAGACTGGCTCTATCGATTCTACGGGTTCGACATCGCAGAGATCACGGCGGCACGGCCAGACGGCATGCTCGATCTCGACCTCGATCCGAAACTCGCCTGGGCGCTTGGCCATCGCGATCGATTTCCAGTCGACATCAATCTCGCCGACAAGGAAGCGCTTCTGCGTGTGCCTGGCTTCGGCACAAAGACCGTCACATCCATTCTCTCAACACGGCGGTTCAAGCGGCTGCGGCTCGAGGATATCGGGCGTCTCGGCGTGTCCCTCAAAAAAGTCCAGCCGTTCATCACTGCTGAGGGCTGGACGCCGCATCGCTTGATCGATCGCGCCGACTTGCGGGCGATGTTCATGCCAAAGCCCGAACAATTATCGTTATTATGACTGAGACCTGCTTTCTCGAAGGTCGAGGTGATCTGTCTGAATGGCGCGAGGCCGCGCGACGGTGCCTACAGGCTGGGATCGAACCAAAGGCAATCGACTGGCAGCTTATCGGTGATGAACAGGGCTTGTTTGGTGCTGACGCAAGCCGATCCAAAGAGGGCAGCGCGCCAAGCCCGGCAGAACGCACAGGTGGCACGGCGCAGATGTCCGTCCCGGCAGCCTTCCTTCAGCTTGGAGAAGCCGTTGTGTGTCATTCCGATCGCGGCCGCTTCGCCTTGCTTTATCGCCTTCTTTTTCGGTTGAGGCAGGAACGCCATCTTCTTGAGGTGAAGACGGATGCCGATGTGGCGCTGGCGTACCGGATGCAGAAGTCAGTGGGGCGCGATTATCATAAGATGACGGCCTTCCTGCGCTTCAAGGAAGTGCCACTGCCTGTCGGTGTTGCAGGCCGGCGGCGCTTTGTCGCTTGGTTTGAGCCTGACCACTTTATCGTCGCGCGCGTCGCGCCGTTTTTCCAACGTCGGTTCAATGACATGGACTGGATTATTTTGACGCCCCGCGGGTCCGCGTCCTGGGATGGCCAGACACTTCTGACGTCGACCGAACCGGCAGTAAAGCCCGATATATGCGATGAAACCGACGATCTCTGGCGCATATATTATGCATCCATCTTCAATCCCGCCCGCTTGAAGGTGAAGATGATGATGACGGAGATGCCGAAGAAATATTGGAAGAACCTGCCGGAGGCAGAGCTTATTCCCGGCCTGATTGCCGGAGCGGAAGCCAAGCTGATCGATATGGCCCACCGACAAGCCAGCGAGCCGCTCCCTTTCCATCATCGCCTCCAGGACGCTGCTGCGCGTGTACCGGCAGCGCCAGCGGCCGAAGCGGACACGATAGATGCGCTGCGTCAGGAAGCGCGACGCTGCAATCGATGTGATCTCTTCTGCCGGGCAACACAGACCGTGTTCGGCGAAGGGCCTGTCGATGCAAAGATCATGATCGTTGGAGAGCAGCCGGGGGACCAGGAGGATCTCGCAGGCCGGCCATTCGTCGGACCAGCGGGCCGCGTGTTCGATGAGGCTCTGGCGCAGGCAGGCCTGGACCGGCGCGCGCTCTACGTCACCAACGCGGTGAAGCATTTCAAGTATGAGCCACGGGGAAAGCGCCGCATCCATCAGCGCCCGAATATCGCAGAGGTGCAGCAATGCAGATGGTGGCTCACTCAAGAGATCGATATAGTGAAACCGAAGCTGATTGTCGCCATGGGCGCAATCGCGCTGTTTTCGCTCACGGATCGAAAGGACCGCTTGGAGGATGTCCGCAGCCGTCCAATTGTCATGGACGACACGCGACATCTATTCGTGACCGTTCATCCGTCCTACCTGCTGCGTATTCCGGACGAGATCAAGAGAAACGAAGAACTCGCGCGCTTTCGAGAGGATATAAGCCAGATCGGTAGAGTTGTTTGTTGATTTTCACTGAGAACTGACCCGGTAGCACAAGATAGGGGGGGGCGGACGAAAACTTGGACCACCAGGAGGTAGTTCATGTATTCCTACGCAGACAGACTTCGAGCGGTTAAGCTCTATATCCGGCTGGGCAAGCGACTTAACGCGACCATTCGCCAGCTGGGATATCCCACGAAAAATGCCCTGAGGGGCTGGTATCGCGAGTACGTCGAGAATCACGACTTGCGTGTTCAGGCGGTAGCGCGACCGCCAAAGTTTTCCGAGGCTCAAAAGCAGGCTGCTCTTGAGCATTACCGCACTCACGATCGTTGCATCTCTTCGACGATGAGGGCGCTCGGCTATCCCGGTCGAGGAACTCTAACCGGATGGGTTCGTGAGGCGTTTCCGGAGGCGCGGACCGATGGTCGGTCGATCGTGGCACCCTGGCTATTGCGAGGAGGTCCGGCAAGCGGGGGTCATCGGATTATGCAGTGGAGATGAAAGCACTCAACAGGTCGCTGACCGACTGGGCGTCTCAAGGCCGACATTGTATAGCTGGAAAGACCAGCTTCTCGGTCATGAGGCTTCTTCATCCATGAAACGCCGCAAAGCCAACTCCAAAGCGCCAGAACGTGAGGAACTCGAGCGACAGCTTGAAGCCCTCCAGCGTGATGTCCGCCAGTTGCAACTCGAGCATGATCTCCTGAAGAAGGCCAATGAACTCCTAAAAAAGGCCTGGGCGTCGATCTGCAGATCCTGAGTAATCGGGAGAAGACACAGCTGGTTGACGCCCTTAGGAATATCTATCGAGTGCCGGAACTGCTTTCCCAATTGGGCTTGGCACGGAGCTCCTACTTCTACCACAAAATCCGTATGGGCTTGGCAGACAAATATGTCGCTATCCGCCGCAGCATGACGGAAATCTTTGAAGCGAACCGTCGTTGCTACGGTTATCGACGACTGCAGGCGCCGCTGGCCAGACAGAGCGTGATAATCTCGGAAAAGGTTGTCCAGCGATTGATGAAGCAGGAGCAGTTGGTCGTTGCCAGGCCGCGTCGACGGCGGTTTGGATCCTATCTGGGAGAGATCAGTCCAGCGCCCGAGAACCTGATCAATCGCGACTTCCATGCAAAAGCGCCGAACGTGAAGTGGCTGACAGACATCACCGAGTTCCAGATCCCAGCTGGCAAGGTGTACCTTTCGCCTATCATCGATTGCTTTGACGGCATGGTCATCAGCTGGTCGATCGGAACGCAACCAGATGCGGGTCTCGTCAACACCATGCTGGATGCAGCCATCGGAACCGTCGCCAACGGCGAGGAACGGCCAATCATCCATTCTGATCGCGGAGCCCATTATCGATGGCCCGGCTGGTTAACCCGTATCAGCGAAGCAAGACTGGTTCGCTCGATGTCCCGAAAGGGTTGCTCGCAAGACAACGCCGCGTGCGAAGGGTTCTTCGGTCGGTTGAAAACCGAGCTCTTCTATCCACGAGACTGGAAGGCCATCACAATCGAACAGTTCGTGGCAGAGGTGGACGCCTATATCCGATGGTACAATGAAACGCGTATCAAGATATCGCTGGGATCGCTCAGCCCGGTCGAATATCGTAAAAGCCTCGGCCTGAGCATTTAAAACACTCCAAGTTTTTATCCGCACCCCCGCCCGACGAGAGAGCGGTATTGCCGAACATATCGAATGTGAAGGGATCGTTTCATCTGCTTTCCCTCGCTTTTTATCACTGCAAACAGCTTATGAAGCATCGCAGAAGCGGGCAGTATTCGTTACGAGGGGGAAGCTTTAGCGCCTCTAAACCAGAGCGCTGTTGTTTTAGCGGCTTTGTCGCAAAATTTCGGCTTAGTTTGCCGCCTGGATGATCATGAGGTAGATGCGGTCTGAAGTAAGCAGACAGGTAGATTTGAGCGGTCATGGTCGATTTCAAAGGCAGTCACTGGCAAACGGGCTTTGGTTGAAACCGCGATGGGTCGATACAAAGGCGTTATTGGGCTGCGTTTGCGTGCCCGGTCGTTCCTTGCCCAACAGACAGAGGCTGCGATCGCCATCGCGGTATGCTGCTTGGTCGGGCAAAAAATCTTGGCGGCGCTGATCCAGCGTTATGGCATCTACAACCGCTAAGCTGGCCGCGGTGCCATCAAGGGATTGCTGTTAGGCGGACCGCACAATCTTCGGGATATTCTGGCAACGCCTATCCTGAAACAGACCGGCTCCTACCAGTAGGACAGCTATGTCATCTAGAACACAGCGGATATTGTTCAGCAGCATTACGCACGCTTCCTACCTCAGGACAAGACCGCGCTTGCGGTGAAAATCTTCAATCAGGTTTAGGAAGCTGCATAGCGGATCGGATGAATAGCTGATCCGCATCTGCCTGGATTTCATTCGTCTTCGCCTTGAACGGATACGAGCCATCACCTGTGTTCGCCAGATTCCCTAAATTATAAGGCGACGACAATGTCACCACATAATATATTGTATTTTGTAATTTTACGTGGTTTTATGCGGATATGGATATTATAGACCGCAAAATAGTCAGTCTTCTTGCCGAAGACGCCCGCCGCTCGCTTGCCGATATTGGCAATATCGTCGAGCTTTCCGCGTCGGCGGTGAACGAGCGCATCAGACGCCTGACCGCGAGTGGGGCGATCCGCCGTGTCACCGTTGATGCCGATCCATCCGCATTCGATTTGCCGGTGATCGCCTTCGTGTGGATCGCCTTGGCGGCGGATGCGGACGAGGCCAGCTTTCGTACCTATGCTGCGTCCCAGTCCGCTATTGCGGAATGTCACCATGTGACCGGGCAATGGTCCTATCTTATCAAGGTTCATGTCGCGTCGCTGGCGGAAATCGAAGCCTTCCTGGCGGCAATGAAACAGAACAGATTCCTTGCACGTAGCGAGACAATCATTGCTCTCTCATCTGTGGTGCCAGGACCATTCATGCCGAAGGGAAGTTTGGACTGATGGAGCTGACACTCATTTTGAAAAGCATTGTGCTTGGCCTTGCTGTCGCAGCCCCGCTCGGCCCCATCGGCGCCTTGTGCATCAACCGGACTCTTGAACGTGGGTTCTGGGCCGGCGTGGCGGGCGGCTTTGGGACTGCTCTGGCAGATGCCGTCTACGCCAGTCTCGCCGCGCTTGGCTTTTCCGCTTTCGCGGCGACCCTTGCGACAATCGATACGCCGCTCAAAATCATCGGTGGACTTTTCATGGTGTGGCTCGGCTGGAAAAGCCTGAAGCCCAAACCTCTCGCGGACGCGGCCAAGGTTGGAGCGCGCGATCTTTTCGGTACCATCGCTGCAACCTTTTTCCTGACGATCACCAACCCTGTGACCATTCTGTCCTTTGCTGCAATTTTTGCCGGTCTTGGCCTTGCTGGCGCATCGGGGGCGACAAATGCGTTTTTCGTGGTCGCAGGCGTTTTCCTTGGCTCGTTGCTGTGGTGGTTCCTATTGAGTGGCGGCATTGCATTGGCGCGACAGCGCCTTCCCTCAAGTTTTGCCCGCTGGGTTTCCCGTTTGTCCGGACTGATACTGATCTCGTTCGGACTTTTTGCCCTCGGTTCAATCGCTTGGGGCATGATTGCTCGATGAAGATATCCGGCGTTAGCGATTGGTGTCCGTCAATACATACACCGGAGCTGACGGTAAAGATAAGACGACTGAACTTTGATTGACACAGATGCGCGATCTGGCGCTGTGCAGTCCTGCGATTACCGCGATACCAGTCGTTGCAATCATCAGTCCGTCTTGCGTGCAGCAGAGATAATAGCGGCAAACAGATCGAGATCAGCCATGGACTCTGATGGCGGCGTTCGGTTCTCGCCGCCTTGCTTGACCGCCGCATGGAATGCTCGCAACTCGACATCAAAGGGGTCTTGATGAAAGGGGCCAAGCCGGGTGAGGCTGTTATCGTGATCGGTGGAATTTTGAATATCCAGCACCATCGGCAGATTGCGGATGTAAGGGGTTGGATATTCAAAGGCCAGACGATTGTAGCGAGAGTTGATCTCGAAACCGGCTTCAAAGCGCACCACATCGCCAATCATGCATTCATAAATTGCGGTAAAATGACCGTAGTCAAAGAGGGCCGTGATCTGGCTGCCGCCCTGTTTAATCTCGGCGGCAATCACGCGCTTGGGACTGCCCAGCAGATCCCGCATGGCCGAGAGGGAATGAGACGAAAGCCCTGTCAGCACAGAATACGCCGTCTGAAGTTCAGCGGATGCATTCGGGCCAAGCACGCTGTCCATCATCGTACCACGCAACTTACGGCTTTCCTCGATAAGGCTTGCCGGAATATCGTCCTTGGGCGTGACAACCGTATCCGTCTGGCGAAAATACCAGGGGCCTTCGCAGATGACATCCCGGACACGAACGTAGGTAATGTCGGCAAAGGCTGGCAACCGCCTTTTCGCCTCCAGAAAGGCGGGCGCAAATCGACGCATATAGCCAACCATGGCAATGCGATCTGTCTGCTCCACCACATCACTGAGTGCAGCGAGGTCTTCCATCGTCAAACAGCAGGGCTTTTCAATCAAAACATGCTTATCAGCTTTCAGGGCCGCACGGGCATGACGGCCATGGTATTGATCCGGGCTCATGATCAGAATTGCATCAATATCCGGTGACGCAATCATCGCATCGACACTTTCAAATACGCGCTCAATGCTCCACCGTGTCGAGATCGACTGGGCCACGCTGGGGGACGGATCATAAGCGCCCGCAAGCGTGAACATTTCGGTCAATCTCTGCAAAATCGGCAGATGGATCAACTGCGCCACTTCTCCAAGCCCAACAAGACCAAGTCTCACCATAGGATTTCCCGCCTTCGACCAGCTTTCAAGATGCGATAGATATTTCAGGCCGAATTAAATACACAATAATGATTATATCAAGAGATGTTTTGCACGAAATGAGCAGCCTCGGCACAGAATTTTGAAAACGGAAATGGCTTAATGATTGAATTCGCTTTATTTTGTCCGATTTTCAAGAAAATAGCATTTTTAACGCAATGCTCTTTTGCTTTCAAATCGGATCGATTAAGGTGTCATTGTAGATTTAATAATCAATGGAGTCGATTATGAAGCTTGCGACAGCGCCCGACGCCTGGGGCGTCTGGTATGCAGACGATCCGCGACAGACCCCTTGGGAGCGCTATCTGGACGAGGTACGAGACTCCGGCTTCACAGCGACAGAGACCGGGCCTTGGGGCTATCTGCCCACCGATCCATCTCATTTGACAGATGCCCTCGGTAGCCGTGGATTGAGCGTATGCGGATCAGCCCTTGTGCACCTGCTTGCCCCCGCAGACGCCATGGAAACCCTACGCCCAAGGCTTGAGCAGACCTGCGGTCTTTTGAAAGCCATGAAGGCTGAGTGGGTGGTGCTGATGGATGATTCAGACCTGCCCCTCCCCGGCAAAAACCGCGCGCTTTCCCCGCAAGACTGGGCATCGATGATCCGCAACATCAAGGATGCGGCCCATTATGTCACGGAAGAGCACGGGCTTTCTTTCGTTTTTCATCCGCATGTCGGCTCTGGCGTCGAAACGGAAGCCGAAGTCATTCGCCTTCTCGAAGAAACGCCCGAAGACAGCGTCGGCCTTTGCTTCGATTTTGGTCATCACGCCTATACCGGTGCCGATGCCGTGGCTTTTATGAAGCGCTATGCGGACCGTATTCCCTATTACCACTTCAAGAATGTAGATCCCGTTTTGCTGGCGCATATACGCCAAAACAACATCAACTTCATTGAGGGCTTCCAGTCGGGGGTTATGTGCGAGCTGGACAAGGGCATGGTGGATTTTGCAGAGGTTCGGGATTTTCTTGCAACCCGTGGGTTTGATGGCTATGCCGTTTATGAACAGGATATGTATCCCTGCCCTCCGGAGAAGCCTTTTCCGATTGCGTGCCACAACCGGCAGGTCTTGCGTGAGCTTGGGATTTAACATCCATACCGAGAGTGGCGTGCGACAATAGGACGAAGGAACAGCCGTGACACTTCTGGATCGGTTTGATGGAGGCTTTGCCCGCGACGGTGAGGACATTATTGCGGGCAGCCGGATTGAAGATGCCCGCATTCATAATCGTCGTCTGGTGTTTGAAACCATTTTTCAACGCGGCCCCATCAGTCGGGTGGAGATTTCAGCCATTGTCGGGCTGAAACCCCAAACCATTTCGTCCATCACCCGCGAACTGCTCGAGCAGGAATTGATCGTCGAGGCCGGGCGCTCCTCAGGTCTGCGCGGTCAGCCGCAAATCTATTTGGAGGCCAATGCCGAAGCGGGCTTTTCAATCGGGGTTCATCTGGATCAGAACCAGTGTCATATTCTGGTGTTTGACTTGAAACGGCAGGAGCGCGCCCGCAAGTCGATGCGGTGTGATACGGCAAACCCCGATGTGACCGTGCGGATGCTGGCGCAAACCATAACAACATTGCTGCACGACAATGCCCTGCCTGCGGAGCGCATCTGGGGCCTTGGTCTGGTACTGCCCACATTTGGCTCCGATGTCTATGATTTCGATTTTTCCATGCGGCATTGGGAGGCCTGGCGCGATGCATCCTTTGCTGAAGACCTGCAACGCCTGACCGGCTTTGCCGTTCTGGTGGAAAATGACGGAACGGCAGCAGCCATTGGCGAGCGCCTTCACCGCCATGATGCGCAAGAGGCGTCGTTTGCCTATTTCTACATCGGCCATGGAGCCGGTGCAGGGCTGATTATTGATGGCTATCCCTTCAAGGGTGTTGGCGGAAATGCCGGCGAAATCGGGCTGTTGCCAATCCTTGGCCTTGGCGCCAATCCGGTCTGGCCGGACAATCCCAGCAGCGCTGTTCAGGGCGGTGTTCTTTCTATTGGCGGGCTGGCAGCCGCTTGCGGTCTATCAGAGCAGTCCATGGATGAGCAGAGCATCTTGAGCCTGCTGGAGCGGCGTGATCATCGGTTGATGGATTGGCTGGCGTCTGCGGCCAGTGTGCTGCGTGATGTCTGCGCGGTCATTGAAGTGATGTTCGATCCCGGCTTTATTGCCGTGGGCGGTGCCTTGCCACGGGCGCTGGTGGAACGGCTGGTGGATCGCGCCTATCCGCTGCGCCCCACGCCATCGGCTCGGCGTGACCGGGCCTTGCCACGGCTTTTGCCTGCAACGCTGATTGAGGATGCGGCGGTGACGGGGGCGGCGATGCTGCCGATTTTTGTCACCACCAGCCATAATTTCCGCCATCTCTATTTCCGGCAGATTCTCGCAGACGACCGGTCATGATTATGCAGGCCCTGCATGATGCACGGCCTTGTTATCACGAAACACGGTGTAGCGGGCGACAACGGGTGTATAGAACACGCCTTCCTTGATGTCGGCGTCTTTTGGTGTCTGAACTTTCCAGACGGTGCCATCCTGCGCTTGCGCCTCGATCTTGAGGAAAGAGCCATAATTGACAATACGCCGCACACACGCCCCTTGGCCGTCATCTGATGGCAAGAGGACAATATCTTCCGGGCGCACAGTTAACAGCGCTTCGCCCGTCTCTATCGGCGC
The DNA here is from genome assembly GCF_021559775.1 of Gillisella vitis. Classification (GTDB taxonomy): domain Bacteria; phylum Pseudomonadota; class Alphaproteobacteria; order Rhizobiales; family Rhizobiaceae; genus Allorhizobium; species Allorhizobium ampelinum. The sequence goes on from NZ_CP056049.1 coordinate 311,135, forward strand.
ATCAATAGCAACGCCACCCAGATGCGCGCCACCTTGGTTGATCTGAATGCTATGGGAATTCATATCGCCAATGAAGCTAGCAACAAAAGGCGAATTGGGCGTTGAGTAAATTTCACGCGGCGTGCCCACCTGTTCAATCCGCCCCATGCTCATCACCACAATCCGATCAGCAACAGAGAGCGCTTCATCCTGACCGTGGGTGACGAACACGGTGGTAATGCCGAGTTTTTTCTGGATTTGCCGCACCTCTTCGCGCAAACGGTCGCGCAGGTGTTGATCAAGGCTGGCAAAAGGCTCATCCATCAGCAGAATTTTGGGCTCCAGCACAACGCAGCGAGCAATGGCAACACGCTGACGCTGGCCACCGGACAGATGTGCCGGGAGGCGCTTGCCATAATCCGCCAACCCCACCATGGCCAAGGCATCGGAGACCTTGCGGGCAATCTCGGCTTTCGGCAGGCCGCGCAGCGTCAGGCCAAAGGCAATGTTTTCAAACACGGTCATGTGCTGCCACAGGGCATGGCTTTGGAAGACCATGGCGGTAGGGCGTTTTTCCGGCGGCGTCCGTGCAACATCCACGCCATCAATCAGCACCTTGCCGCCCGACGGCGTCTCGAACCCGCCAATAATGCGCAGCAATGTTGATTTTCCCGACCCGGATGGGCCGAGCAGGCAGACCAGTTCACCATCATCAATCGTGAGCGACAAAGGCTCAATCGCGGTGACGATGGAATAGTTTTTCGAGACGTTTTCGAGGGCGAGTGTGGACATGTGTTCAGTGTCTTTCTCGAAAATAGGTTTTAATCATCATCATCCGCCGAGCCCTTTGGCAAAAGCTTCGCCGCCAATCACCCGGCGCGCCATCAGGATGGCGGCCAGAGACGGCACCCAGAGCATGACCGACAGCACAGCCCCGTATTGCACCACCAACTGATTGTTGATCATCGACATCATCAACAGCGGCATGGTGCGAATGCGCGGTGCACCCACCAGCCACGCGCCTTCCGTCTCGTAGAAGGTCCAAACGAAGGTCATTAGCAAGGCAGCGGCAATCGTGGGAAAAGCTTGGGGCAATGTGATGTGGCGAAACACCTGCCAGCGGTTTGCGCCGACATCGCGAGCCGCCTCTTCCATATCCCGGCTGACAGCTCTGAACGCGGCGGTTGGCAGCCAGATCATCAACAGCAGGGTATTCAGCAGTTGGATAATCACCACGCCGGTAAAGGTGCCCACCAGATTGAAGGATAAAAACAGCACCGCGATGGAAATGATCAATGCAAAACGCGGAAAGGCATTGGCCATCAGAAATGACAGCATGAATACCGATTTCCCCGGAAAATCCATGCGGGCAAAGGCATAGGCCGCTGGCAGGCAGATGATGGCGGATAGCAATGTGACGGTCAGCGACAGCTCAACTGATGTCCAAAGGGCCGCCCAGACATCGGGCCGGGCCAAAACCGCAGACCAGAAGCGAAAGCCCCATTTGGTCGGCAGAACGGAGGGATAGAACCATTGCTCAGCAAAGGCCCAGAGAAAAACCGTGAGCACGGGCAGAACGATAAAGACAATCAGAAACAGCAGAATGATCAGGCCAAACACATCATGGCGGCGACTGGACAGGAACATCATCACTCTCCGTCTTGGGGCTTGCGGGCAATCGAGCGGACATAGGCAATACCGGCCAGAGAGCAGATGAGAAAGGTGATCGTCGCCTGCGTTGAGGCTTGCAGCGGATCACGCACGCTTGCAAATGTGCGCAGCATGAACGGCCCCATCATCTCCGGGCTCGTTGGTCCCAGCATGAAGGGCATCAGGGCTTGGCCGAAGAAGCCAAGAAAATTCAGCGCCGATACGATCAGCAGGGAATGCATGATCTGCGGAATGATGATGCGGACCAGAATCCGCAGCCGTCCCGCGCCCACATCGCGGGCCGCTTCAATTGAGGCATCCGAAATGCCCGACAGGCCGGAGATCAAGATCAGCAAAGTGAGCGGCATACCGTCCCAGAGCAGGCCGATCACCGGCCCCCAAGGAGTCAGATAGGGCGATGCATAATGATGGAACCCGATAAAGGATAGCAGGCTTTGCAGCCAGCCATTCGGCCCCAGATAGCGGATCAGTGCGTAGCAGATGATAATGCCGGGAACAAACATGGGAAACAACGCCAAGCCTTGAATCAGGCTGGCCAGCGGACCACGGGTAAAGCGCATGTAGAGCGCAATCGGCAGATTGATGGCAATCAGCAGCGCAAGGCTGACGAATGTGGTCCAGAGTGTTCTACCAAGATTGGCAAGGCTATAGGCATCGGTGAAGAAGAAAACATAGCTGTCAAAATTCAGCGTATGGACACCATCACGGCCTTCACGCCAGAAGGTGCCGATAATGGTCAGCGCCGCCGGATAGAACAGAAAAATCACGATGGATAGAACCGGAATGGCCACAAAGGCCAATCCGGTCCAGCGCGATCCTTCCGAGAGGCCATGCGTGCGCATCACCATGCCTCAGCGCTTAATGTTTGAGGCGACGTTGCGATACCAGCCCTCAAACAGTGCAGGCTCCCATGTGCCGGGGAAAAGCGGGATGGATTTGGGCGCGACTTTTGCGAATTTATCCTGAAGTTCCTTGGACATAAACTCCCACTTGATGCCGGGGAAGCCGCCGAGGTCGGTCACCACATGGTTCTGGATGTCCGCTGTGATCAGGTAATCGGCAAGCTTGAGCACCATATCCTTGTTGGCCGCAACCGTTGGCACGACAATGCCGGAAAAACCGCCGGTAAACGCCAGATCCTGCAACTGCGCAACAGATGTTGTCTCAGGCACCACGCCCTGGCTCATCGCCTGCAAGGCCATGTCCGACCAGGCAACGGTCATGGAAACAGCGCCGCTGGCCAGCATCTGGATGGACGCTGTGTTGCCGGAGGTGTATTCACCGCCATTGAACAGTGAGGGCTGGATGTCCTTGAGCAAAGGCCAGAGCTTGGAAAACAGCGGCTCGGCATAGGCCGGGGTGTAATTTTCCGGCAGGAACAGGTCGGGGTTCAAGCCAGTGACTTCCTGAAGCGCACGCTCGATAAAGCATGCCCCGGAATCGCCAAGATCAGGACGAGCATAGGCAAACTGGCCGGGATTGGCCTTGATCCACGCCACAAGCTCCCTGAAGGTGGTGGGGACGGCTTTGACCTTGTCGGCATTATACATCATCACGACTTGCGAGCCGCGATAGGGCAAAAGCGCCGGGCTTTGCACCACGACCGGGTTGACCTTGTCGTAATTGGACAGGCCAGCCTTGGAAAAATCCACCCAGAGACCCGCTTCCAGCGACCCTGTGGGATAAAACGGGGTGACAGCTTCCAGCATATCGACCTGCGGGTCCTTCTTGGCTTTGAAGGCGGCCATAGCGCGATCAGCCAGAGAATTCATCGCGGAGCCACCACCGCCCGGAACAAGATTGAGCGTCACACCGGAATGGGCCGCCTCAAAACCCGGCTTGATCACCTGGGTCCAGAAATCAATGACATTGGTATCGCTGTTGAAGAATATGTCGAGAACGCCGGGGGCCGCAAAGGCTGGCCTTGAACCAGCCAGCGCCAGACCAACACCTGTCGCAGAATATTTCAGGAATTCACGTCGTTGCATGCGCATTGACACCTCCATCGGCAGCACGGACACGCGCCTGCCCTTTGTTTGGCCACGGATAAGGCCAGGTTCCCACTCCAGATTGGCGACTGCGCTTTAGATACGTCTCTATCTGCCAATATTTAAATTCTTAACACGAATTATATCGCCTCTGTCAAGCAAACAATTGAACAAATATTCGTTTTCATAGCCCATCGGACTCGACGATATTCCGCCAGAATTCGCATCGAAATGGCAATTCGCGTGTTCATCAGCCGAGCGCAACACACAAAGAAATCCGATATTTTTGAGAGATATCGGTCGATATTATGCGATAATTCGCTATGATCGCGCCAAATGCAGCAGAAAAATCGCGATCCTGTTTTCTCAAAAATATTATATCATCAGCAATGATTAAATGTTGCAGTGCCAAACAAAACCAATGCGGGAGACCATCATGCGTGCCTATCGAGACCGCCAGCGTAGCCTTGAACAGCTCTCGCGTCACATCGAAGTTTGGGCCGATGAACTGGAAGCGTATGAGCTACGCGAGCGCATACCACTTGGGGCCTTCCTCGCCAGCACGCCGGAAGGGCTGACGACGCACATGGGTGTTGGTGACGCGTGGCCAAACCGCCATGGCATTCACACGTTTCTGCTGGAAGACGCAATTATGATACCAGAAGAACCCGGCGTGGAGCTGCGGCTTGATTTTGGTGGTGAAAGCCTTGTGCGGCTGATTGGGCTGGATGGCGAGATTCTCGAGAGTTTTGCGGCTAACCCCTGTCATCGCAGGTTTGATGTCCCCCGCGGCATTCCCTTCAAAATCAGAGCGGAATCCGCCGCGCGCAGTCTGTTTGGCGTGCCCAATCGCAACCCCGTGCTCTCCATGGCCGAGATTTATCGATATTATCCCGAAATTCGCGCCTTGCGCCGTCGCCTGCTGACTTTACGCAACACCGCCGACACGGTGAAAGACAAAGAGCTTGCCCGTACGCTCTATGAAGCGGCAGAAATTGTTCTCTCAGGTTTGCGGCTGCCGACAGCAACACAGGATGTCGGCCCTCGTCTGGCCAGCCGCACTTGGGCGCGCGATATATGGGAGCGCAGTTTTGAGCCGACCGACACACCAAACGCCCTGACGCAGGAAGCGCTTGCTTCTGTTGAGACGGCAACCGTCAGGCTTGATGCCATGCTGACTGAGCTTCGAAATGCCTACCCCAAACAGGGACGTGTGCTGGTGACTGGTCACGCCCATATTGATTATGCCTGGCTTTGGCCGCAGCCGGAAACGGTGCGAAAAATCGTCAGAACCTTCAACAGTGTCAACGCATTGCTCAAGCGGCACGATGATTTTCGTTTTCTGCAATCGTCCTCCCTTTACTATCAGCATGTTGAGCAAGAAGACCCGGCGCTGTTTGAAGAGATCAAACAGCGCGTCTCGGAAGGCCGTTGGGAAGTCATCGGCGGCATGTTGGTGGAGTGTGATACCAACATGCCCTCGGCAGAGGCCTTTTTGCGGCAGTTTCTGTATGGGCAGCGCTATTTTCAAAAACACTTCGGCATCACCAGCCGCACGGCGTGGCTGCCCGATACATTTGGCTTTACTGCCGCCATGCCGCAGATCATGCGGCACGCTGGAATCGACACATTGGTGACAATCAAAGTATCGTGGAATGAGACCAACAGCCTGCCAGACAATCTTTTCCGTTGGCAAGGCAATGATGGCTCGCGGGTGCTGGTTCACACTTTCGACGCCTATGACAATGACGGCTACAATATGCTGATGACGCCTGCCGCCCTTTGTGAAGTATGGGGCAAACATGCTGCCAAGGATATGACCGATACCGTCATTGCCTCCTACGGCTGGGGCGATGGCGGCGGTGGACCTGACCCGGATCAGATCGAAACCCTGCCGCTTCTCAATCTCATGCCAGCCATTCCAACCGTCGAGCATGGAGCGATCGAGCCACATATTCAGGCCTTGGCAAACGATCTTGAAGCGGCAGCCCTGCCCGTCTGGCGTGGCGAGCTTTATCTGGAATACCACCGGGCAACATTGACCACGCAGGCGCGCACCAAGCAACTCAACCGACAGGCAGAAGCCGCTCTGGTGGCTGCGGAAGCCCTCTCCGTACTCGATGCCTTAGAAGGCGGAGCGCCTGCGAAGAGCAACCTGAAACCTCAATGGGAATTGCTGCTTCGAAACCAGTTTCACGACATTTTGCCAGGTTCTTCCATCCGCGAGGTCTATCAGCAAACCGAACCAGAGCTGGAGGGCGTCATCGATGATGCAACAACCCTGATCCAGACCCGCCTGCAAGCCATTGCGGCACGCCATAGCGGTGATCTCGAAGGATTGCTGGTGGCCAACCTGTCAGGCTCCAGAAAAACCGCATTCCAGATTGAAAGCGCAAGCCCCCTGCCCGCCGCCTTGCAAGCGCAAGAGCTGAACGGGCGCTATGTTGCGGCCATTGAGCGTAATCTGAAGCCACTCAGTCTCGGTTTTGTCAGCAGTTCAAGCCCGCGCCGTGTAACAACGGACGGCAAAACCATGGAGAATGATTTTGTCCGGCTGACTCTGGATGAAGCAGGCCGAATGATCAGCCTGATCGACAAGAGATCAGACCGTGAGCTGATGGACGGCCCCGGCAACCAATTGCTGCTGTATCGCAATGATCTGCCGCGCAATTTCGACGCCTGGGACATTGAGCCCGGCTTTGAGCTTGGTGAAGAGGAATGGCTGTCGCTTGAAACGATGGAGGTGACGGCCAATGGCCCGCATCTGGCAGAAATCACCATCACCAGACGCTTTTCAGCCAGCATGATCCGGCAAAAAATCCGGCTGTGGTCCAACAGTCCACGGATGGAATTCGTCACTGATCTCGATTGGCACGACCGGCGCACCTATCTGCGTGCAGCCTTCCCCGTAACCGTGTTGGCAGAGGACGCCGTGTTCGATCAGGCCATTGGCATCACCCGGAGGCCTACGCATGACAATACCAGCTGGCAGAAAGCCCAGTTCGAATCCTGCGGCCATCGCTTTGTTTCACTCTCGGAAACAGACTGGGGTGCAGCCCTGCTCTCGGCTGACAAATATGGCTTTTCTGCCAAGGGCAAGCGGCTAACTTTGAGCCTTGTTCGTGGCCCAATGTTTCCCGATATGTTGGCCGACGAGGGCAATCACCATTTCGTTTACGCCCTTTTGCCGCATGATGGTCGCTGGTGGAGCGAAGAGGTTCAGGCGGAGGCTGATCTCGTCAATGCGGGCCTGCATTTCACGCCAGCCACCACCGCTGAAAACTACGATATCGCACCCATCGGGTTTTCCGGTCAAAGTGTTCGTGTGCATGCCCTCAAGCCCGCGGAAGATGGGGAAGGACATGTCCTGCGCCTGTCGGAGTCAGCTGGCCGTCGCGGGGCGTTTCATTTGGCACTGCCAGGCGGCTGCAAGCCAACCCTAATCAATGCCATCGAGGTGCCGCTTGATGACATGGATGATCCCTCAAGCCGTCCTTTCGGTCTCGCAAGCTTCCTCTTTTGAATGTGAGAGAGTTGTAAGCTGGACACGCGGCAAAGACCTGGTTGATCTTGCGTCATTCTCACCTGAAATCCCGGATCGGCTTCAGGGAATTGGCTCTTTGGCCAGGCACCTGATACAGCTGTGCTTATGGGCTACCCGCAAACCCGTCTTTGAGACAGCGGCCTGAAATAGGAGAGCTTGTATTGGGGTGGAAAACGTCGAAGATCGAATACGTAAACGGTTACAAGATTGTGGAGGTCGATGGGCCGTCGTTCAAAGTCTTTAAGGGCGACCAGCAGCTCGGGGATGATTTCCCCTATTCCGGTGAAGCTGCTGCTCATGCGAGGTCCTTGCCAAAATTGAATAATTCACAGGGTTAAGCACATCATAGGCGAGAAACTTCGCATCAGTTGGCAATCATCCAATGTCTTATTTTGATTTCCCGAGATCTCTGTAATTCAGACCCGCAGAGATCTCGGTTCAGATTGCAGTTTATGGATTGCGGAGCGGAAGGCCTGAGTGGATTTGCCCTATCGTGTTGAGATGCGCCTCCAGTCTTTGATGCTTGGCAACATTTTTTCGATGAAGTTGCTTGCTATAAAGAGCCTTGTCGTCTGCAGGGAGACATTCCTTTGTCTTGCAATGCCTTACAAAAACAAACAAACGGCAGAAGCCAAAACACTTGGATCACTCGGTCCTGAGGCTGGCGAGACTCCACCCCGATGGTAGAGCATTCGCTGCGCGAAACTGCGCAATCGGGGTCGCCTCTCCAAACTTTTTGCATGACCTAATGTTATATTATTTGCGCATGAAACAATCTTATGACCGATGAAACGCGCATATCATTGATACGCTGCATGGGTTTGGCTGTCTGGAGGAGGCCCCCGCGCGCCCGTTGTCGAAAACATGGCACGGGAAGTGTTGGTTAGCAAAAGGAGATTGCCGTGAAATACTTCGTGGAGGAGGATTCGGTCGCTATCGTCAACGCCCGCATGGGTAACGATACGAACCCGAGGTTGGCTGAAATCATGTCGGCGCTGGTCAAGCATCTGCATGCCTTCGTCAAGGATACCCGGTTGACCTCTGAGGAGTGGGAGATCGCCATTGGCTTCCTGACCAAGACCGGCCAGATCTGTACGCAAGAGCGGCAGGAGTTTATTTTGCTATCCGATGTGCTGGGCTGCTCCATGCTGGTGGATGCCATCACCAATCGCCGTCCCAAAGGTGCCACGGAAAGCACGGTGCTTGGCCCATTCCACGTTGAAAACGCCCCTATTCGCGACCATGGCACTGTGATCAGTCTGGATGGCAAGGGTGAGAGCTGCCTGTTCGAAGGCCGCATTCTCGACCTTGATCACCAACCGATTGAGGGTGCATGTGTTGATGTCTGGTCGGACAACGCCGATGGCTTCTATGACGTCCAGCAGCCCGATATCCAGCCGAAATGGAACAATCGTGGCCGGTTCATCACAGGAGCTGATGGCAGCTATCGCTTTGTGGGCATCCGGCCGGTGAGTTACCCGATCCCTGATGACGGGCCGGTTGGCGCGCTGCTTGAACACCTTGGCCGTCATCCCTGGCGGCCCGCGCATATGCATTACATGATCAGCGCACCCGGCTTTCGCAAGCTGGTCACCCATACCTTTGTCGGCGGCGATGAATATCTTTCCTCCGATGCGGTGTTCGGGGTGAAGGAAACGCTCGTTGCTCCCTATGAGCGACTTCAGGATGCTGCAACCCTGTGGCGATCACCTTTTGACTTCGTGCTAACACCAGAATGAAAGTGAGCCGGCGGTGCCAAACCTGAAGATATATGTCGACGAAACCATTTTCGAGGCATCCCGCGCCAGTCTTCACGAGGCGCTGCCGCGGATCCGGGATCTGCTGTGCGAGGCTTTTCAGGTCGCGCCATCGGCCTGCCAACTGGCCGTCATCCCGATTGTTGGATTGCCAGACCAGCCTCAACTCAATATCGAACTGCTGATCCTGCCGCATGCCGAGCGCACCGAAGCGGTCGTGCGGGCAGCGGCAGAAAAGCTGCGTGATCTACTGAATACGGTTACAGGCAAGCGTAGTGCGGTGCGCATCGCTCACCTAGACCCTGTGACCTATGTCGCATTAAAATAGCAGCTCACGCGCTTAGCCGCGGCGGCGGGTTACTTGCTGCTCATGCTCCATGCGAGTGCTGAGATGTTTGAACTTTTCGGTCACAAACGCGACAAACCGTTCCAGTGCTGGCGGCGGCATCCGCTCCGTGGCTGTCAGCAATCCCAATTGGCGATCAGGATGCTCAATACGCAGCGGCAGCGCCTGGAGAGGGATAACCCGCTGGTGGGTAAAGACAACCGAATATGGCAGGACCGTCAGAGAATCCGACCCCAGCACGACGCTGAAAATAGAGGCCAGCGTTCCGCCTGAAAAACTCACTTTGAAATCATCGAGCCCGATTGATTTCAAAGATCGTTGCAAATCGCGAAACAGCGGGCTGTCGGGCGGTGGCGCAATCCAGGAATAGGGTTCGATGTCCGCCAGGGTGATCGCACCGCGCCGCGCCAATGGGTGTGTGGCACTGCCAACAATAACATTGCGGCCAGCCAATAAGGGTGTGAACTGCATGTCAGCCGGGATCATATTGGCATGCATCGGAAGGATAGCGAGATCAAGCGCACCGCTGCGTAGGCCGGCAGAAAGATCCTCGAAATAGCCATAGGTCTGGGTGATTTGCACATCGGAATGGCGGTTTTGAAATTCCGCCACCATGCCAGCAACCACGCCATCGAAGAAAATTGGCGTTCCGCCCAGACGCAATCGGCCCGCCTGCCCCTGACGATAGCGCTGCACCAGACGGCTGGCCTCAAGGTTTTGAGTTCTGATTTTGGCTCCGAGCCGCGCCAGTTGATTGCCAAGCTCCGTTGGGCGCAGAGGCCGACGCCCGGCCTCAAACAGCGGCGTGCCGATCCGCTCCTCCAAAAGCGCCATGGTGCGCGACACCGATGGCTGCGATTTCCCAAGCGCTTCAGCGCCCTCCGTCAGGCCGCCCTTTTCGACGATAACCGCCAGGATTTCGAGATGCTCACTGTCTATCTTCATAACAAAAGATTATATTATATCGCCACCTTGCGATCAATATCCGCCTTTCACTGATCTATTGTCGCCTTCATAGGAGCCAGACAGTCGGCAGGAGGAGCCCCATGTCATATTTCCGCGAAGAGTTTGCGTCGACCTGGCCGGCATTGCGTGTGCGTTTCGGCGTTGGTGTGCGTCACGATCTGGTCGCAGAGATCACACGGTTGGAATGCCATCGCGCTCTGATCCTGACAACGCCGGAACAGGCGAATGTCGCGGAAGAGTTCGCGGCCTTGTGTGGCGACCACGCCGCAGGCATTTTCACCCGTGCCCGGATGCACACACCCGTGGATATATCAGAGGAAGCAACGGCTTATGCCCGCGACATTGGCGCCGATTGTCTGGTCGCCATTGGCGGCGGCTCCACAACCGGCCTTGGCAAGGCCATTGCTTTGCGCACTGATCTGCCACAAATCGTTGTTCCAACGACCTATGCGGGCAGTGAAGCAACCGCCATTCTCGGACAGACGGAAAATGGCGTTAAAACCACATTGACCAGCGCCAAGGTTCAGCCCGAAGTTATTCTCTATGATGCAGAACTGGTGCGCAGCCTGCCCGTTGGCATGACCGTGACCAGCGCGTTGAATGCGATGGCCCATGCTGCCGAAGGCCTTTATGCGCAAAACCGTACCCCCTTGACCACGCTGATGGCGCTTGAAGGGCTGCGGGCCTTTCGCGATGCCCTGCCCCGTGTTCTGAAAGATCCGTCCGATCTCAAGGCGCGTGGTGAAACGCTCTATGGCGCATGGTTGTGCGGAACGGTGCTGGGTCAGGTCGGCATGGCACTGCACCACAAGCTCTGCCACACGCTGGGTGGTAGTTTTGATTTGCCCCATGCTGAAACGCACGCTGTGATCTTGCCGCATGCAATCGCCTACAACAGCGTTGCCGCGCAGGGTGAATTGCGCCCATTGGCTGAGCTGTTCGGGGGGCAAGAGGCAGGAGCAGCACTTTATGGCTTTGCCCGCACATCGCACGCACCGATGGCGCTGAAAGACCTTGGATTGAAGGAGAGCGACCTTGATCGGGCAGCCGATCTTGCGGCGCAAAATCCATACTGGAATCCGCGCCCTGTGGAGCGGGTGGCAATAAGGCGGCTTTTGCAAGCGGCATGGACCGGAGAGCCGCCGGTCGCCTGACAGAGTTGAAGAGGGAGGAAATTGACAAATGGCAGACATTACAACGGATGTGCTGATTATCGGCACTGGACCGGCAGGCTCGGCAGCGGCAGCCCTGCTGTCGACCTACGGGATCAACAATATGGTCGTCAACCGCTATCGCTGGTTGGCCAATTCACCACGCGCTCACATTACCAACCAGCGTGCCATGGAAGTGCTGCGCGATCTTGGTCGTGATGTGGAGGACGAGGCCTACTTGTTTGCGACGCATCAGGAGCTGATGGGCGAAAACATTTTCTGCGAAAGCCTGGCGGGTGAAGAAATTGGTCGCCTGAAAGCATGGGGCAATCATCCCCTGAGCAAGGCTGAACATCTGATGTCGTCTCCGACGAAGATGAATGACTTGCCGCAAACTTTTATGGAGCCTTTGCTGTTCAAGGCGGCTTGTTCGCGCGGAACTCAAGCGCGCATGTCCACCGAATATCTGCGCCACGAACAAAATGCCGAAGGCGTGTTGACCACCTGCAAAGATCGGCTTTCAGGGCATGAACTGACCATTCAGTCGAAATATCTGATCGGTGCCGATGGCGCAAAATCGCTGGTGGCTGAGCATGCTGGCCTGCCATTTGAAGGCAAAATGGGTGTCGGCGGCTCGATGAACATCCTGTTCAAGGCCGATCTTACCAAATATGTCGCGCATCGCCCTTCGGTTCTCTACTGGGTGATGCAGCCGGGTGCCGATGTCGGCGGCATTGGCATGGGGCTGGTGCGCATGGTGCGCCCTTGGAATGAATGGCTGATTGTCTGGGGCTATGACATCAACGGGCCTGAGCCGGAAGTGACAGAGGAACTGGCCACCGGCGTGGCACGGCAGCTGATCGGCGATCCTGATTTGGAAATTGAACTGTTGGCGGCCAACACCTGGACCGTGAACAATTATTACGCCACCCGCACCTCCAATGGCCGCGTGTTCTGTGTTGGCGACGCCATCCACAGGCATCCGCCATCCAATGGCCTCGGCTCAAACACCTCGATCCAGGATTCCTTCAACCTTGCCTGGAAGCTGGCCATGGTTCTGAAGGGTCAGGCTGGAGAGGGCCTGCTGGAAAGCTTCAACGTCGAACGCGCACCAATCGCCAAGCAGATCGTGAGCCGCGCCAACCAGTCGATTGGCGAAACCGGACCGATTTTCGCAGCACTTGGCATGAGTGAAGGCGTCGATCCAGAGCAGATGCAGAAAAATCTTGAAGCCCGCACGGATGGAACCGAGGCTGCCGAACAGCAACGCGAGGCCATCCGCAAGGCAATCGCCTTCAAGAAATATGAGTTTGACGCCCATGGCATCGAAATGAACCAGCGTTATCGGTCCGATGCCATCGTCACTGACGGGCAGATTGAACCCGATTTCCTGCTGGATGCCGACCTGCATCACCAGCCAACCACTTGGCCGGGTGCACGCCTACCACATGCCTGGCTCTACAAACATGTCGGGGGTGCCGAAGTATCAACTCTCGATCTCTGCGGCCATGGCAAATTCACGCTGCTGACGGGCCTGGGTGGAAAAGCCTGGGTTGACGCTGCCGCAGCGGTGGGCAGCGAATTGGGCATGGAGATCAACGCGCATATGATCGGCCCGCGCCAAACCTATGTCGATCCCACCGGCGACTGGGCGCGGTTGAGCGAGATCCGCGACACCGGCTGCGTTCTTGTTCGCCCCGACCACCATGTGTGCTGGCGCAGCACGGCAGCAAGTGCTGCACCAACGGACGACTTGCGCCGTGTGCTGCGGCAGATTTTGGCGCTCTAAGCCAGCAATGGCACCGAGATGATCGGTGCCATTCGAATGCCAGTTCATAACCTGATGACATATTTACCACGACGATTCAGATCAATTATGTGGTTTCTGGCTGTTAGCTTTTGACCTGGGAAGACGGGAATTGGGGGAGGAGACCCATTTCGAAAGGTGCGTGTGCGTGATGCGCAGGATCGCTCAACAGTGATCAATGCACTTTTGACCAGATTCCAGAGATGAAAGACGGGTGTGTAGCATTAACGGTCGGCGGATGCGGGCTTTGATGCCGACGGCTACCGCATTCAGACAGAGCTCAACGCGCGGGGAGGCGCATGGCAATGGGACGACCGATATTCACCAGACGTGATTTTATCAAGACAACCGCCGTCAGTGGCGCTGTGCTTGCAACCTCGGGCTTGGCCGCGCCAGCGATTGCCAAGGATGTGGCCATCAAACTTGGCTATGTCAGCCCCCAGACTGGCCCGCTCGCGGGATTTGGCGAAGCCGACAAGTTTGTCATCGATGCGTTTATGACAGCAACCAAAGCCATGGGCCTCAACTATCAGGTCATCGTCAAGGACAGCCAGTCAAACCCCAACCGGGCCGCTCAAGTTGCCAAGGAATTGATCGTTGATGACGAAGTCAATTTGATGCTGGTCTCCTCGACGCCTGAAACGACCAATCCGGTCTCAACCACTTGCGAGGGGGAAGGTGTTGCGTGTATTTCCACTGTCGCACCGTGGCAATCCTGGTTCATCGGTCAGCAAGGCAATCCCTCCGATCCTGCAAGCTGGAAGCCGTTTAATTATGCCTACCACTTCTTTTGGGGGCTGGAAGATATCATCGCGGTCTACACCGGCATGTGGAGCCAGCTTGCGACCGACAAAAAGGTCGGCGGCCTGTTTCCCAATGATGGCGACGGCAATGCCTGGGGCGACAAGGTTGTCGGCTTCCCGCCGGTTCTTGAAAAGCTTGGCTATTCACTGACGGACACCGGGCGCTACCAGAATCTGACGGATGATTTTTCTGCCCAGATCAACGCCTTCAAGCAGAAGAACACCGATATTCTGACCGGAGTGATGATCCCGCCGGATCTCACCACATTCTGGAATCAGGCCAAACAGCAGGGATTGAAGCCGAAGATCGCCTCCATCGGCAAAGCGCTGCTGTTTCCGCAAGCCGTGGAAGCGCTCGGCAATGCCGGTCACAACCTCTCCACGGAAGTCTGGTGGACACCAACGCATCCGTTTAAATCCTCGCTCACCGGCCAAACGTCGGCCCAGGTCGCGGCGGCCTTTACCAAGGCAACAGGGCGTCCCTGGACGCAGCCGATCGGCTTCGCCCATGCGCTTTTCGAACTCGCCGTCGATGTGATGAAGCGGGCCGAGGATGTGAGCGACGCCAACTCTGTAGCCAAAGCGATTGGTGAAACCAAGCTCGACACACTGGTCGGCCCCATTGCCTGGGGAAGCGACAAGCTGCCGCCGTTTGCCAGCAAGAATGTGGCCAAGACCCCGCTGGTCGGGGGGCAATGGCGGCTCAAGACTGATGGCGGCTATGACCTTGTGGTGGTCGAAAACGGCCTCATTCCGTCTGTGCCGCTCGGCGGTAAGCTCGAACCTCTCGCGTGAGCGCAAGCGACCCGCTCCCACACTGCGGAGCGGGTTCGTTTTCAACAGGAGCCTTTGAATGCCAATCCTTGAACTGTGTGGCGTGTCGAAATCGTTTGGTGCCATTGTGGTTGCTGACAACATTGATTTTGCTGTGCAGGAGGGCGAGGCGCTGGGCGTGATTGGACCGAATGGCGCAGGGAAATCCACGTTGTTCAATCTGATCAGCGGCAACCTTTCGGTCGCGTCTGGAACAATCCGGTTTGATGGCCGCGACGTGACGACCATGCCGCCCATGCAGCGTTGCTTTGCCGGAATGGGGCGGACTTTCCAGATCCCCCAGCCCTTTGAGCGGCTTACCGTCTTTGAAAATCTCTTGGTTGCCGGGGCCTTTGGCGGGCAGTCCAGTGAGGCAGAGATGACCGATTTCTGTGCCGACATTCTTGTTGAAACCGGCTTGATTGCCAAAGCCAATGCGCTTGCAGGCTCGCTGGGCCTTCTGGAGCGCAAGCGGCTGGAACTGGCCCGCGCGCTGGCCACAAAGCCAAAACTGCTGCTTCTGGATGAGATCGCGGGTGGATTGACGGAAGGTGAATGTCACCAACTCGTCGCCACCATCAGGAGCGTTCACCAGCGTGGCGTTGCGGTCATCTGGATCGAGCATGTGCTACATGCGCTAACGGCAGTGGTGGAGCGCATCCTGGTGCTGAACTTCGGTCGGGTGCTGGGCATTGGCGAACCGCAGGCGATCATGGCCTCGCGCGAGGTTCGAGAAATCTATCTGGGTCTGGAGGTATAATGACCAGTCTGCTCGAAACACGCGGCCTTACGGCATTCTACGGCGACTTTCAGGCTCTGTTCGGCGTCGATCTCAGGCTGGATGCCGGAGAAACGATTGCGGTGATTGGGGCCAATGGCGCTGGAAAGTCCACCTTGATGCGTGCCATTGTCGGGGTGCTGGCGTCTGAGCCAGACACCATTCTGCACCAAGGCGTGTCCATCGGTGCGTTGGCGGCACCCGATGTGATGGCGCGTGGCATTGCGCTGGTGCCGGAAGGGCGCAAGCTTTTTCCCTCGCTCACCGTCGAGGAAAATTTGCTGATCGGCCAATATGGCCGCACGGTCAATGGCCCATGGTCGCTTGCCAACATTTATGAGCTTTTTCCCGTTTTGCAGGAACGCCGCCACCAACCTGCGACAGCGCTTTCCGGTGGCCAGCAGCAAATGGTTGCGATTGGCAGGGCGCTGATGTCCAATCCAGAGGTCCTGTTGTGCGATGAGCTGAGCCTCGGCCTAGCCCCGGTGGTGATCAAGGACATTTATGCCGCATTCCCACGCATCCGCGCCGCAGGTGCTGCGATCATTATTGTCGAACAAGATATTGGCCAGGCGCTGAAACAGGCGGATCGCGTCTATTGCATGATGGAGGGGCGCATCACCCTGACGGGCCGTCCTTCCGATCTCGACCGCAACGACATTCATGCCGCGTATTTCGGAGCTGAATCCCATGAACTGGCTTGATACCATTGTGCAAGGCGTGCTGCTGGGCGGCCTCTACGCGCTGTTTGCCGCAGGTCTCAGTCTGGTCTTCGGCATTATGCGACTGGTCAATCTTGCGCATGGCGACCTGATTGTCCTCGCCTCTTTCCTGATCCTGATGCTCGCCAATACCTTCGGGATCAACCCGTTTCTCGCAGCCCTGATTGCCACCCCGCTGATGTTTGGGCTTGGCTGGCTGTTGCAGACCTATCTTTTGAACCGCACACTTGGCAAGGATATCCTGCCGCCGCTTCTGGTCACGTTCGGCCTGTCCATCGTGCTCCAAAACGGCCTTCTGGAAGGCTTCACCGCCGATAGCCGCCGTCTTTCGACAGGTGTGCTGGAAACCGCATCGCTGCCTTTGGCGGGATTGAACATCGGTATCATGCCGCTTTTGACGTTCGGATCGGCGATCATCGTCATTATCGCGCTCAACCAGTTGATCTACCGCACATCGCTTGGTCGGGCATTTCGGGCCACATCCGATGATCCGGTGACAGCTGGCATGATGGGGGTGCGTCCGCATCGTATCTTTGCCATGGCAACAGGGCTTGCCATGGTTGTGGTCACCATCGCGGCTCTCTATCTCAGCACCCGCGCCAATTTCGACCCAACCGCAGGGCCATCACGGCTGATCTATGCCTTCGAGGCGGTCATCATTGGCGGACTCGGATCACTGTGGGGCACATTGGCGGGCGGTGTTGTTTTGGGCATCGCCCAAACGCTCGGTGCAGCCATCAATCCCGAATGGCAGATTTTGGCAGGCCATATCGCCTTCTTGATCGTGCTTCTGGTCAGGCCACGCGGCTTGTTTCCCCGCGCCAATGATTGAGGATCAGCAGATGACATCCACCAACATCGCCCCAACCCAAGAGAATGGCTCAACCGGCTGGCGCATTCAAACGCGAACACGGCTGTCTTCGGCCTTTACGATAGGACTCATACTGGTCTTTGCAGCGCTGGCCTTCGCTCCTTTTTTCGTGTCGCGTGGCACAGTGCAAAATCTGTTTTACATCCTGACGATGCTGACATTGGCGCAGAACTGGAACCTGCTTGCCGGATATGCCGGATTGATTTCGGTCGGCCAACAACTGTTTGTCGGCTGTGGAGCCTATGCGCTGTTTGCAATGGTCATTCTGCTTGGCGTCAATCCGCTGATTGCCATTCCGCTGGCAGGCGTTTTCGCCATGATCGTCGCATTGCCCACCGCCCTCTTCACCTTCCGTCTCCACGGCTCCTATTTCGCCATCGGCACCTGGGTGATTGCAGAAGTGGGGCGGCTTGTGTTTGCCCAATGGAAAACGCTGGGCGGCGGCACGGGGGCGTCGCTGCCAAGGGAGGCCACCCGCGATATGTTTGGCCTATCCACCATCAGCACAGTGTTCGGCATGAAACCGGCTGTTGCACTGGATTCACTGGCCTATTGGCTCGCATTGTTGTTGACGGGTTTCACCATCGTTTTCGTCTATCGGCTGTTGCGCAGCAAGCAAGGACTGGGCCTTGCTGCTGTGCGCGACAATGAAACAGCGGCAACGGCACTCGGCGTGAATGCCCTTCGTCTGAAATTGACGATTTATCTTCTCACAGCAGCCCTGACCGGCATGACTGGCGCACTGATCTATCTTCAGAAAGCCCGAATTTCACCCGATGCCGCCTTTTCACTCACAGATTGGACAGCCTATGTACTGTTCATCGTCATTGTGGGTGGAATCGGCACCATCGAAGGACCTATCGTTGGCGTGATCATTTTGTTTTTCCTGCAAAATCTTCTGTCGGATTTTGGCTCATGGTATCTTTTATTGCTGGGGGCGCTTGCAATCGTAACAATGCTGTTTGCACCCAGGGGCATATGGGGGCTATTCTCAGAGCGCACCGGCATTGAGTTTTTCCCGGTTCGCCGGTTGTTGCGCGGTAGAACGAAAAACAAAAACTGACCTCACCGACAAGCAGTGCAAGGATCAGTTCACCCCCAAATCCCCAGAGCCCTCTTCTACCCCGATCTCAAAGGCATTGAGGGTCATAGCAACAAACGTGTAGTAGCCAACCACACCCACGAGTTCTGCTAGGCCCGCTTGCCCCAGAACAGTCACAGCCTCGTCATGAAGCGGGCTTGGGATGAAGCGGGTCTCCAATAATGTCTTGGTATAACAATAGACGATGCGGGCTTTGTCGCTTGGAAAGGCGGGAGTGATGCGTGTTCGGATTGCCTCGATGACATTCGGCTCAATGCCAGCTTTCAATGCCTCCCGCTTATGCGCATCCCACTCGAAAATAGCGCCCCAGTCGCGCGCAACCACAAGAATCGCAAGTTCGGACAGATCAGCACCAAGCTCTGTGTTATAGCGAACGAATTCGCCGAGGCGTTGCGCCCTTGCGCCCAATTCAGGGCTGTGGATCCACGCCCTGAGCGGTGCTGGAATGCGACCGCGTCGGCCAGATTTTGCTTCTTCAGCCACACTTTGCTGTGCCGGTGACATGTCTTCCAATTGTAGATCGGTCAAACGCATGCGCGTATTTCCTGAGTGTCACGAGAGCAGGAGGGCTTTCGCCTGAACTTCACGGTTGCCGCGCATCGATGTTTCGATCTGCCGGGCCGCATTCATCGCCATATCGACCAGCAGTGCTTTTTCCATAAGATCAAAGCGCGAGCGCGTTGTTAAAATCACCAGGGCCGCCGGGTCGAGTGCGTCACCGACAGGGATCGGAACCGCGACGCCTGCGGCATTCGGGTCAAGCTCCCCGATTGAGACAACATGGCCGTCATTTCGATATTTTAGCATCTGCTTGCGAAATTCTGCCCATGTGGTTCCAAGCCCCGCCTCCGCTATTTCCGCTCCATAACGATCATAGAGCTTCTTGAGTTGCGAAGCTGTCATCGACGCCAGCAAGACTTTCGATCCACCGCCGCGAAACAGCGGCATTGGCCGTCCCCGACCGAAAGCGATTTGACCTGTTTCGTGCGCCAACTCCTGATGAACCGCCATTATCTTCGTACCATACATGCTGGCCAGCAGCACATCGCAGCCCGATTCCTGCGCGACCCGCACCATAACCGGCCGACATGCGATCAGCAGGGGGTCGCACTGGCGGATATAGTAATCGAGTTCAATCACGCGCGGACCAAGAGAATAGCCACCCTCTGCGCGGCGCAACAAGCCAACGTCGCAAAGTTCCTTGACATAGCGATAGCCGGTGGGACGAGAATGCCCACAATATTGGATGATCTCGTCAGCTGACCAAATCGGCTTATCAACCGAAAACAGATCAAGGATCAGGAGCATTTTCGTTAGGCTTGACATGCAGGCTCGCGTGTAGAGTTGTTTGCGCCGATCCGTGAGGGTCATCGCACCGTTGCGACGCACCTATCCCACGCAGAGAGACTCGACCAAAAAAATGCACGCTAATCACCGAAGAGAAGGTGTGCAAGGTGCCCCACCTCCCTCCCCTGATCACATCATGGGCTGACGGGCGCGTGTTTGCCTGTCAGTTGAACGGCTGGGCCCTTCACGCCTTTGGCCATAAGCTCAACACGTGTTTCGCGTGGCCAGGTTCTCTTCAGGTCATCGCGCACATTGATCGCCAGCCGACCAAGGCCTTCGACTTCCAACTCAACGCTATCTCCATCCTGAAATGCATTGAGACCCCGGTGATTGGTCCCCGTGGCCACGACATCGCCCGGCTCCAAAGCCTGGATATGGCTTAGCCATTCAATGCAACGCGGGATCTTGTGCGCCATGTCATCGGTGTTGAAATCCTGCTTGAGCTCGCCATTGACCCAAAGGCGAACCTGCAAGGATTGCGGGTCCGGGATTTCATCGGCGGTGACGATCCAGGGACCAATCGGGGCAAACGTGTCACGCGATTTCATCTGAAAATAATTGTTCTTTTCAGGGAGGGTGCCACGCGCTGAACCATCGATGAAATTCACGTAACCGAAAACATAGTCGCGCCAGTTCTCAGCAGAAACCTGATGCGCACGCTTGCCAATCACCAAAGCCATTTCAGCTTCCCCTTCAAAGGTCCTTGCGGGAATGTCAGGCAGGACCATGGTGCCGCCCGGTCCGATAACAGCCGTCGGTGCCTTGTGGAACGCATTGATGGCGGGCGGCTCCGCAAGTGTTCCGTCCTCCATATAGTTGACGGCCATGCAGACGATATTGCCGGGCTTCGGCAGAGGCGCTCGCAGCGCAACCGATGCCAAGCTGATCGGCTCACCAGCGTCTGCCGCGGCTTCCAGCGCGCTGCGAAACTCATCAAACCGCGCGATTAGTCCTTGCATGAGGTCGTGTGGCCCCACATGCGCAATTGTCTCGACTGCGGACGAAACGTCTATGATGACGTCATCGCGGACGACGCCAAGTTTGTAGGAGTCGAAAAATGCAAGCTTCATGAAGATGATCTCTAAGCTAGAGTTTATCGAGGAAAATGGCACCCAGTTTTCTGAAAAGACAAACGAAAACAAGACAACCTAAACTCTGTCCGGCTCAATCTGAGCCTGACAGAATCCAGCCCCTCGTTGATGCGCGTCTGATACGAGAAATCAGGAGCGCCCGATTGCCGATCCGGCACTTTGCGCCGAAGCGTTACTGGGTTTCCAAGATCTTCTGCTTCAGCTTTTCATTGAAACGATCGCGCCACTCGTGCAAGGGCTGAAAGTCTTCATGCGCACGATTGGTTGCCTCGGATATGCGATAAATCTCATCGGCCGGAAGGGTGAAATCGACCGGATCGGCGCAAGGCTGTTTGACATACCATTCCGTGTCGGTGAAATATTCCAGCCGGTTGCCCTCAGGATCAGGGAAATAGATCGACCAGGCAATGCCGTGGCTCACGCAACGCATCTCCTTGGTTCCAGCATCAACAAGACGACGATGGACTTCACGCACTTCTTCAAGCGTGTCCAACTTGAACGAAAGCTGCTGCACCTGCGGGGTGTCAGCTGTCCGGCCAGCAAATAGCGCAACCTGGTGATGTTCCTCGATGTTGCGGCTCAAGAAGCACATTCTGCCCGGCACTTCATCTGTGACGATAAACCCGAGCACATTGATGTAATATTCACGCATGAGCGCGAGATCGTGAACGAAAAGCCCGACATGGCTGATGGAAACCTGTTGCATTCCTACCTCCCTGAAACTCATTTTTGATAACAGAACGATATTCCCAATATCGAATACCATATCAATCTCACAAATTGAGATTAACGTCAATATCGTTATAGCGCCTTCGCCGGCAAAATCGCAGAGATGGTCTCGGCGTTCGATAAAAGCGCGTCCAAGGCAGCCTGCGCAATGCGTTCATCCTGATGGGACTGAACCCCAGACACACCGATTCCGCCCAAGCACCATTTTTCAACCATGATCGGCAGCCCGCCCTGAATCGGCAATCCGTATGAAAGTTTGAGAAAAACGGGTCTTTCCGCGATTCTTTCTTCCATATCCTTTGATTTTCGCCGGGAAATTGCCGCCATTTTCGCTTTTCCAATGGCGATTTCGCTGGTGGCAGAGCCGGTGCCATCCATTCGTTCAAGACGAAGAAGAGCGCCGCCTTCGTCAACAATGGCAATCGTGACACTCCAACTGTTTGCTTCGGCACATATGCGGGCTGCCTCGCACATCAGAATTATGTCGATCTCATTCAGGTGTGGCCTCATATGCATGTGTCATTTTCTCCTTAGGAATGAAAGTCTCTGGAAAAATCAGATAAATCTCATAATATTAGATTAATTGACATTTTCAAAGAGGCATGCCAAACCTTTTAGCGTCGCTGACACGTCGCGATCTCACTCTGGGGGGAGTCCATGTTTTTCCGCGGTCATACAATCAATCTGGCCTTAATGCTGGACGCAGCAGCATCCGTAAGCAGATGGCAGCCAAGCCAAGCTCTTCAAGAACACGCAAAGGGAACCCATCGATGACCACGTTGATTGACGACGTTTCCAAACGGATCGCTTCAGGAGCACCCTTTCGGCAAGATCCCCTTGTTTCGCAGGGCCTGTCTATCCACGTCCTCGACACTATCGGTGCATGGATTGCGGGGCGTGCGACACGAGAAGGCCATCGTCTTTCACGGCTCAGAGATGAGAAATCCCAGTCATTGGCACCACTGACGCGCTCAACACTGGACACGATTGCACTGAGGGTCGCCACCGCAAGGCTGAGCGAGGTGGACGATGTGCATATGCCCTCATGCACAACGCCGGGCGCGATTGTGGTTATGACGGCTTTGTCTTTGATGGCGGATCGTGCGGACGCCATTCTGTTTATCGATGCACTCCACGCGGGATATGAGATCATGACCCGCCTTGGCGAGGCGGTGTCCGGTCCTGATATCTTACACAAGGGCATCTGGCCGACCTATATGCTCGCACCGGTCACGACGGCCGCAGTCACCGCAAAGCTTTTGGGCTTGGATTGGGAACGGACAGCGCATGCCCTGGCCATTGCGCTTTCCACATCGAGTGGAAGGCCGGGAGGCAGCGTGAGTGGCGGGGTGGTTGGTGGCGCGGGAACCTCTGCGCGTTGGCTGTTCGCGGGCCTTGCCGCAAAAACGGGCTGCATCGCCGCCCTCAGTGCCTCGAAAGGCTTCAATGGCGATAGAAGCTTCATGGATGGAGAGTGGCCCGCCCGAAGCCACGGCGTAACATTGGAGAAAGATATTCTCCTGAATGTCTTTGAAGGTCAGGCGGCCGTCCTGGGCACCAGTATCAAACCTTATTGCGCAGCCAAGCACGCCATAGCCGCCATCGACGGCTTTCAAAGGCTTCTGAAACAGGGGGTTCCGCTTGACACTGTGAGCAAGGTCGTTGTGAAAGCCCCACCCGTGCATGCTGGCATGATCGGCCACCATGATGTCAGTTTGAGCCGCCTTTCTCGCATTACCAGTTGCAGCTACAATCTCGCTCTGGCGGCATTTTGGCCGGATAAATTGCTCGATATCGAGCGAACCGATGCCGTGGCTGACCCAGCGGTGGTGGAGTTTGCAAAAAAGGTGGAGGTTGTTGCCGATCCTGAACTGGCGCACCAATGCCCTCAGAATTACCCCGCGAGCATCGATCTTTTCATCAATGAGAGGATTATTGCTTCAATTGCCATATCGGACGCCCTCGGCGACCCCGCCAAACCCTTCGATCTTGATTTGGCACGAGGAAAATTTCGCCGTCTCGCACGCGGTGTCATCCGTGAAAGCCTGGCGATGCACATCGAGCAATGCTGTCTGGACTTGAACAATCCAACGGCTGGGCCGGAACTGGCGGCGATCATGACGGAGATAGACAATTCACTGACACCCAAAACGGTGGCAGACCATGACAGGGAAGACATGCAAAACGCCGGAATCATATCGGCCGCAGAACTGGAGAGGAGAGATTATGGTAGGGTCAGTTGATGTCGTCATTGTAGGGTTGGGTCCAACAGGTGCCACCTTGGCGAACCTGCTGTGCAGCATGGACCTGACGGTATGCATCGTTGAGGCCGATGAAACGATGTTTACGCTGCCGCGCGCGACCCATTTTGATGGGGAGGTGATGCGAGTGTTTCAAACAATCGGACTTGCAGACAAGATCAAGCCCGACACACATGTCAATCCCGGCATGACCTTTATCAACGCACAGCACGAAGTCATCCTGCACTGGCCGCGTCCCGCCGAAGTGGGGCCGCAGAACTGGCATGGAAGTTATCGCTTTCACCAACCCGCACTGGAAACGGTGTTGCGGGAGGGCCTCAATCGCTTCCCGCAAGCAAAGGTATTATCCGGCTGTGAAGTCGTTTCACTGGAACAGGGCGAATACGGCGTTGTCGCACAATACCGCACGCGCAAGACTGGTGAAACCGCATCAATCAAAGGCCGTTACCTTGTTGGATGTGACGGCGGACGATCGCCTGTTCGTGGCATGATCTCGAGCCAGCTTGAGGATCTCGGAAGCCATGAACGTTGGATCGTGGTCGATCTGCTGATGAACCGAGACGTTGAAGGCCTGACCGATGGTACGGTTCAATTTTGCAACCCGGTGCGCCCCACGACCTTCATGCGTTGCGTCAAGAACCGACGCCGGTGGGAGTTTATGGTGATGCCCAGGGATGATCTTGAACAGCTTCTGACGCCCGAGGGTATTTGGGGGCTCCTTTCGCCCTGGCTGACGCCCGATGATGGCGAGATCGAGCGTGCGGTGACCTATTTCTTCCACGCTGTCATGGCCAAGCCATGGCGGGTGGATCGCGTGCTTCTTGCCGGAGATGCCGCGCACCAGACACCGCCTTTCCTTGGTCAGGGGCTTTGTGCTGGCATCAGGGACAGTTCCAACCTCGCCTGGAAGCTCGCCAGCGTGATCAAAGGCACCGCATCGGAGGCTCTCCTCGATACGTATGAACAGGAGCGAGCGCCACACGTTCGCAAATATATCGAGAATGCCATTCAGATCGGCAGTATCATTCAGACAGTTGACCCTGAACTGGCGCGCGAGAGAGATGAGAATCTGGCCAAGGGTGGGCGGTTTATCACCTCAATCAACGCGCAACTTGGTGAGGGATTGCATGGATCAGAACCGCTCCCGGCGGGAATGATTTCGCGGCAACCGATCCTGACGTCCGGTCGCCCGCTAGACGACGTGGTCGGCAATGCTTTCGTGGTTCTTGGTGCGCAGGATGTGTTGGATAAGGTGTCGCAAGACACGCGCAGGCGATGGCATGACATCGGTTTGGTCTGCCTTGCCGATGAGGGCAGCGACTATTTGGCTGAGATTGGGGCGATGGCCATCATCATTCGGCCCGACCGTTACATTTTGGGGATCGCCAATAGCCCGCAAGACCTTGACCGTATCTCAGAATTACTTCCCACTTGGGGGCAGCGGACAGACATGATTGGGATGGCGGCACAAAGGTAAAATTTCCATCGGCAGCCTTCTTGAGGCCGTTCAGCGTCACCGATCTGGATGCTAAATGGCCTCGTTTTCATTGGATCTGGCTTTACATATGGATCGGATCAAATGGAAAATATGCAACGACTATAAAGCATTATAGCGTTGGCACGCTCAACGGTGCACAACGCTATAATAGAAAACAGATAAGCCTTGCTCAGGAGGCATCGAACACGGCCATAAAGCCGTATCCGATCATTGTCCTCATAGGATTTTTATAGCTGCTCTGCCTTGATCGAATTGCGCAAGATGCCAATTTCGGAGATCTCAACTTCAACAATGTCTCCATCCTTAAGGAACAGTTGCGGGTTGCGGCGAACGCCGACGCCACCGGGCGTTCCCGTAACGATCACATCGCCCGCTTCCAACGGGGTAAAGATCGAGCAATACTCGATAATTTCCGGAATAGAGAAAATCATCTGGCTGGCGTCCGCACTTTGGACTTCTTGTCCGTTGACGCGGGTCTTGAGATGCAGCGGCGCGTTGTCAGGAATTTCGCCGCGCGTTGACATCCAGGGGCCAAAACCACCCGTTTGATACCAGTTCTTGCCCGGCGTCCATTGCCCTGTGTGCCCCTGCCATTCGCGAATACTGCCGTCATTATAAGGCGCATAGCCGGCAATATGGCTCCAGGAATCGGCTTGCGAGATCCGGCGGCCGGGTTTGCCGATGATGATTGCGATCTCCCCTTCATAGTCAAATGTATGGGACTCGGGCGGAGCCACCAAAGGCTGCATGTGGCCAATCTGGCTGGCTGGGAAACGCGCAAAAACCATCGGCTTCTTGCTGGGGTCTCTGCCAATTTCAGAGCGGTGCGCTTCATAATTCACGCCGATGCAGATGATTTTTGGCGGGTTGGGGATGACGGGAAGAAATGTAATATCCGTTAACGCATAGTCCGGCTTTGCGCCAACACATGCCGCTTCAAGTTCAGGAAGTGCATCTGCTTCAAGGACCGCCAGAAGATCTGCATAGCGCCCTTCAAACTTGCGCCCAAGATCGATAACGCCGTCATCAATGACAGCGCCGAAGCTTTTACGGTTCTGGATTTCAAAACTCAGTAGTTTCATGTCTTAAGCACTCCTGTTTGTACCGGTTCTGGGATTGAGCATTCACCGTTGACCGGCAATCAAAGTCTTCCGGTCCCGGGGAGTGGAAACTCCTGCAGGAACGGCGCATATTCTGGCTCCAGATCAATCTCGATGGCCGCCATGACGCGAACGAGACCGATATATTCGCCGATGGTGACCAGCAGATCCACAAGGTGCTCGCTGCTGAGGGCTTGCGCGAGTTGATCGAAACGCTCCCCGGAGAGCGTGATGTGATCTGTGAGCTCTCTTGTTGCGGCCAGTACCACCCGCGCCAGCGGCTCCAGGTGGGTCTCGCCACCTTCGCTCTCCACGCTGATCGCCCGGATATCATCTCGGCTCACCCCAAAGGACAGCGCCACATCAACGTGATGCGCCCATTCATAGGCAGAGCGGGTGCTGTAACCGACTTGCAAGATCGCCAGTTCGCGCAGGCGTGGGTTCAATCCACTTTGATGGCGGAAATACATTCCCCTTGCCGCAACAAGGTTCGCTAGGACAGGACTATGCGCAACGGCCCGCGTAATATTCGACGTCATGCGCGGGATGTTGCGATGCTCGGGCTGGAGATCCTCCATTCGCAAATATTTTATGCGTCCCATAGCCTTATGCCCCCAAGCTTCGTTTTGCCTCGCCCAGTGCCTCTCCAACAATCGAAGCTGGATCATAACCGGCCGATGCGAATGCGATGAGGTCTGGCTGATAATTGGACTGCGAGCAGATCAGGAAGGCATCCCGCTCAAGGCCTTCAATCAAGACCTTTGCAGCATGTTCTGCCGGCACACGCACAGTGCGTCGCGTCGGAACACCGATGGAAAATTCTTCTGGTGCAGGCATTCCCGGCGGTGGGCTCGGCGGGACACCGCCCGGCATCTCGGCGGTTGCCGTAATACCGGGGCAGAAAACCGAGATACCGACACCGGTTCCGCTTAGGGCATGCGCATAGGCATAGCTCAGGGAAAGCTGGGCACCCTTTGAGGTGATATAGGGGCCCATGAAGCGGATCGGTGGATCAGGAAGCAGCGCCAATGCAGACGAGGTGTTGACGATGTGGCCCGCGTTGCGCTCCAGCATTCCCGGCAAAAAAGCCTTGATGGTGCGAAGATAGCCCAGCACATTGACATCGAATGCGGCTTGAAACTGATCGAGACCAACATTCAAGATAGAGCCGGTCACCGGAGGCTTGGCGGCATTGTTGATGAGGATATCGACCACACCGCAGCTGCTTTCGACCTGTCGCTGCAAGTCAGCGACCTCCTGATCGTTGGCGAGATTACAGCGGAAGGCCACCGCCTTGCCACCGGGCACCGACTTGGCCGCTTCTTTCGCGCCGTCCTCGTTGATATCCACGATAACCACCCGGGCACCCAACTGGCCAAGGCTTCGTGCAGTTGCGCGACCGATACCGGTCGCGGCACCCGTTATGAGTACCAATTTGCCGTCGAATTTCATCCGTTGCATCCTATGTTGCAGCTACAGCCTATTGTTTTCGTTTGTCTTTTCAGAGAGATCGGAGCCCACTTTTCCTTGACAAACTCTAAGCAGCCGGTGTTTCACCCAAAAGGGAAATGAAAGCGCCCCATGAGCAGGCGTCAGCCTTGGCGTCATAGCCAAAGCCGGGGCCAGCCTCATGAATATCGGGATCGGTGAACCCATGACCAACACCCCCGAAGAGGCACAGCTGGTAGTTGACACCTGCGGTGCTCATGTCCTGCTGGAAGCCTTGTATTTGGCTCATCGGCGAAAAAGGGTCGGCATCACCGACACAAACCATCAGCGAGGTCTTGATGCCTGCCGCACCCCGCTCGCTCGTCAATGCGCCATGAAAGACGGTTGCGCTTTTGACCGGAACACCCGACCTTGCAAGTTCCAGCCCGCACCAGCCACCGAAACAATAGCCAGCGACCGCGATGGCCCCGACATCCAGCCGGGCGGCGTCAGCGAGGGCTTGCAACCCGGCTTCGACACGGGCCAGCAACAGATCGGGCTGCGCTTTCAGTGCCCCCACCAAGGCACGCGCCTGCGCAGGCTCTTTCACCAATTGCCCTGCCCCGTACAGGTCCGCGGCAAAGGCGTGATAGCCAAGGCTCGCCAGCATGTCTCCGCGTCTGCGCATATGGGGTCCAAGCCCCGGCGCTTCATGCAGCAACAGAACGCCGGTTTTGGCGGCGCTGTCTCCGGCCGCGTAATATCCGATACATTCTGTATCTCCGGCGTGATAACGCCGCTCAACACCCCGCATCTCAAACACCTCCCCGTGTTAAGCTATTGATGATTGGCAGGCCAAAAACCATGGCGTGAATGCCCATGCTCGATATCTGTTTACAGACATCGAGCACTTCCCGTGCGCTTGCTCCATGCTCCAGCGCTGCCCGCACATGTTGACGCACGCCGACCGGATTGAGTTGGGTGACCTGCGCATGAACCGCAAGCGCGATCAGATGCGCCTCCTTCAGCGACAATGTCGCATCCGGCCCCCGCATCGGGGCGGCTGCGAAATTGAGCCAGCATTGATAGAATTTCGGATCAAGCTTTATTCCGGCCTGAACCTCTTCCAAGACGGCCCCGAAAACGGCAAGATGCTCCTTGCGCACCATCGTCGCAGACGGCTCATCGACAACAATCTCGCCGGGCGCGAACTCGGCAATTGCTTCAGCGGCGAGCAGATAAGAATGAATGCCCATCGCGCTGACCGTTGCGACCACGCAAAGAAGCTCTGACGGGCTAGCCCCCAAATCCAGTGCCTGCCGGGCGTGGTTTTTAAACCCCTTTTCGAACATATGCGTGGGCGAACAATTCGTTGCCACATAGATCAATTCGCGCAGTTTTGGCGATATCGATCCTTGCTCGTCGGAATAGACGGAGAAATCGAGATAGGCCGCAACATAGGCTGGTGAGTAGGAAAGCATCGCCTCCCAGTCATCATGCCAGTGACCACGCCGACGTTTAAACTCCGCACGGATCCAGTCTGGATCGAGCGACGACCCTGCTGATGTCAAGATGGTCTCCATGGCAGTCAGAACGGGCTGAGCGGGGCAAGCCCGAAGTGAAGGCGTGCAGCGTTGACGGCGGTGCGCGACCGTTGCTGAACAAAATGGGTTTTCTGCACGGCCGCGTCTCGATAGATACGGGCAAGCATGGATTGCTTGGCCCCCGTGCTCGTGCCCGCCGTGGTGAAGATGATTTCCAACCCGTCCCACGCAAGGCGGCAGGCCTCCTGGGCGGCAGCAAATAGCCGTCTATCTGTCTCTTCAGTAAAACCTTCGCCAGTCTCCTGGTGCAGCCTGCACGCTTCCAGATAGCGCTCCGTCACCTTCAAGAGAAGCGCTTCGGCGGAATCGATCTTGGTTTGGGCATCGCCATAATATTGCTGGAACTCGTGGCTCTCGTACAAGCGCTGCTTTGATGAGAACCGCATCGGCTTGTTGCGCAAGATGTCTTCGAAAATATCGAGCGCACCCTTTACAGCGCCGACCACGACCGCACCCAGCTCAATCACAAAATACGATGCTTTGCGGCCGTTATACATTGGGTTTGCATGCACCGCCGCGCCACGCTCGCCGCGCCACATGACGATGGGAGCGGTGCGATATTCCGGCACAAACACATCCTTGACGACAAGCCGGCGAGAACCGGTGCCCTGCATCCCAATCATGTCCCAGTTATTGACGATTTCATAATCAGAACGGTCAACCAGCATCAATCGGGGCGTCATACTGCCGTCGGCTTCCGGCGTCAGACCGCTGACCATTGCGTGGGTTGAGACATCGCAACCCGATGCATAGTCCCAACCGCCGCTGACACGAAATCCGCCCTTTTCAAGCGTCACCGGAACCGGCGACCCAACCGAGGGACAACGATAATCACCGTCATCGCCATAGGCCTCGATCTGAGCACGTTCGCTGAAATCAGCCAGCATGATGGGATGGCCGGACACAAGCGCCAGAACCCAGCCGCTCGAAGGGCAGCCGCGAGCGATTTCCATCATCACCTTGACGTAAGTGGTCAGGTCAAATTCATAGCCACCGAAGCGACGCGGCTGGACAACACGATAAAATCCAGCCCGCATGAACTCCTGATGGGTAACCTCCAGCAAGCGCCCACCGGCCTCGGCATCCGCTTGGCGCGCTCTGAGTGTGCCGATCATGGCCGTAGCTCGCGCGATCATCTCATCTGGCTGCAACTTCGGCTCCGGCGGCTCCAATCCAACAGTTTCGAACTTTCGCTCAACATTTACCATTAACGCACCTCACCCTCCGCATGAGCCCTCGCAATTGGGACGAGTACTCTCCTGAGGATGATTTGAAACCCGCCATTGGCAATCGACAACAAGGGTCAAGGCCATGTCCGGTATGTGTACACGGATACATCTGCCGGACGCCTGCGTCAGCCAAGATGTAGGGTGTTGCTGAAGGCTTTAGTGTTCGAGTCACGCAGTTAAATGGTTAATTGCGCCCGTCTCCGATATTCGGAACGTTCTCGATATCAAGAGGTCGCCCAATGAGGCTGTTTCCATTTCATTCTACACATCCTCGGTATGGCCGAGCCATCCTGGCCGCATGCTCGCTTATCCTATGCATGAACGCCGCGTTTCCCATCTACGGCGCAAGCGTGATCAACACATCCATGGTCACATCATTGGGCTGGGATCGCAGTCTCCTCGGGCTGCTCGTGTCCGTCAACATGGCCGTTACCGGCATTACAGCGCCGCTCGTCGGTTCTGCAGTCAATCGCTTTGGTGCGCGCCTCGTGCTGATCGCAGGCAGCCTGTTACTGCTGCTTGGAGCGAGCGCAATGGCTTTCTGGGTTGAAAAGCCGTGGCAAGTCGTCGTTGCATTTGGCATCCTCATGGGATTGGCCATGAGTGCTGGTGGTTTCGTTGCTAATCAGGCTTGTGTCGCAGCCTGGTTTGATAAAAAGCGGGCTCGGGCCTTTGCGGTGCTTTATGCCACTATGGGCGTTGGCGGTTTTGTTGCTGCACCGCTGATCAGCCGGTCCATTGCCCTTAGCGATTGGCGCGCCGGATGGCTGGTCTTCATCGGTGCCGGAGCCTTGGCTTTGTTTCTGGCAATCTTCGTTGTGCGCGATACGCCACCGGGCGCAAGCGATGCCAATGTTGCGAAATTCGCACAATTCGATGCTTCCGGAGACCAGAAGGGATCAGTCTACAAATCACCGGCACTGTGGCTGGTGATCACATGCATTGTCACGGCTGGCGCCGGGTGTTCATTCTACATCGCCCATGGTCTGGCACTTCTGCATGATTCCAGCTTTGCCCCGACGGATGCTGCAGCATCACTATCCCTGATGGCCGCCTCGACCTTGCTGGGCAACTTCGCCGTTGGAGCCTTCAGTGAGCGCTTAGGGACCCGCAATATTCTCGCGGCTGGCCTCCTTGTCTTTGCTTTTGGTATATTGACACTCGGTTACGCTCATAACTCAATCATGCTCTATGCCTATGCCGTCTTGTTGGGCGCGGGCTATGGTGCGGTGCAGGTAAGCTCAATGGCCCTGCTGAGCGAAACCTTTGATTCGCGGCATTTTGCTGCGGTCTCCGGCTTTGCAATTTCAATGATGACGATCGCAAGCGCTGTCGCGCCAATCGTTGTCGGACAGTTGTTCGATCACACCCACACCTATATGCCGAGTGTCCTGACCATTGCCGCGCTGAATGGTATTGCCGCAGTGCTGATGGCAACCAATCGTCGGGCTTTTTTGTCCGGCACCCCCCAAGTACACGCCACCTAAATGGTTGAGGGGCGGCGCCCGCGCCCGCCCGGCCTCACAGGCGTGGTTACGAACCCGCAACGGGATCAGATCACAATGAAACAACAGGAGAAGGTCGACGGTGGCGAAAGCCAGGTCGGCCTTCTCCTGTTTGGGCAGGCCACTTCCACGGAACCCTATTCTGCTGAGTGCCGACACAACCCATGCCAATCAAACTGGTTGAAGCCTCGACACCGCAATCGTGCTTGATACCCATCCGACCTTCATTGGTTTGCCGGTTACTCCGAGCATTTCGAGGAGTTGAATGAACAGTTGCGTCACTCTTTGATGTTTGTCATGAACCGTCAAAACCCTATCGCTGCATGTCATCCACAAAGAGAAACCGCCGCTCTTGCGAGCGGCGGTTCAAATGACCGGGTATTGAAATCCTGCTCAGATCTCAGGCTTCTTCAAACTTGTCCTTCAGCCCCTGCAAGGCACCGGAGATGTCGCTGCCAATTCCTTTTTCTGCCATTTCCTGGATCGCACTCGGCACGTCAACAGCAATGCTATACTCAACTTTAGAGCCCGCACCTGACTCACCCACAACGAATGTCGCCAGAAACCCTTCAAGCTTCGGCGCACCTGGAGGCAGATCCTGGTTCGGAACCATCTCGTAAGCAAGTGTGCGCTTTTCATTGTCAAGCACAGCAATGCGATCAAGGATGGTGTTGCCGCGCTTCATCTTGACAATGCGCTCACCCTTGGCTGGCCCCGGAGCCGTGGATTCAATATGGGGCTGCCAAGCATGAAAATTGTAAAAATCGCTGATGAACGTCCAGACTTCCGCAGCGGGTGCCTTCAATTCGACTGACTGAGATAGTTTCATTGTCTTCTCCCTTGTTATTTCCGTCCCGGAACGAAACGGAAGATTAAAAAAATCGTCCCCACTTTTGTTCACGCCGCCGCCTGATACCGACCCAATGGCGGCATCAGGCCGCTCACATCGCCTCTAGTGATTGTGCAAATGTGATGTCGATCGGTGTCAGCGCACGAATTTCATCAGGCGTGAATCCTTCTGCAATCGCAGTCACTTCAAAGCCATTTCCCTGACGCACCAGCAGCGCAAGGTCAGTTACCACCGTATCGACACACGCAAGCGCGCTGAGCGGATAGGAGCATTCGCGCACAAATTTTGGCTTACCCTTGCCATCGCAATGTTCCATGAGAACGATAACCTTGCTCCCGGACGACGCGAGATCCATAGCGCCGCCAATGCCCCCACCTGACTGGCCTGGCACAGCCCAATTGGCGAGATCACCCTTTTCACTGACCTGATAGGCCCCCAAAAGAATCGCGGACAGCTTTCCTGATCGCGCAATTTCAAAGGAGGCTACGCTGTCGAACAAGGCACCACCGGGTCGCATTTTGATGAAGTTTCCTGCCGCATCGAAAAAATCGACATCGAATTGCGTAGGATCCTGCAGCAGATCGTAACCGAGAGCCCCATTCTCCGCGTGAAGAAAGATGGATTTGTCCTGCGTGTGCCCAGCAACCAGCGTGGGCAGGCCTGAGCCAAGATTGACATAGGCACCTTCAGGCAAGAGTGTAGCAGCACGCTTTGCCATATTCGTCCGGGTTAAGGCTGGTTTGCCGAAATATTCCCGCCCACTCTCAGGCGCACGGCGACCCATCCGGCCCGCAGGGGCCGGATATTTGGCAACCGTCTGCACGACGCGCGAAACAAAAATCCCAGGCAAGCCGACGCGTTCGGGCGAGATTTCGCCAGCTTCAACAATGTGCTCCACCTCAACGATGGTCAATTTCGCCGCCCTGGCAAAGCTGGCATGAAAATGCGCACTGCTGCCGCGAAACTCGACATTGCCGAAACGGTCAGCCCGGTATCCACGGATCAGAGCAACATCAACGGGCAGAGCATGTTCGAGAACATAATCCCGCTCGCCAAAGCGCCGTACTTCCTTGCCCTCCTGGAGAGGAGTTCCGACAGTGACGGGGCTATAGAAAGCAGGCAAACCGGCACCCGCCGCCCGCAGTCTCTCCACGAGAATGCCCTGTGGCACCATTTCAAGCGCAATCTCGCCCGCCGCAATCTTTTCCTCTTCCGGCGAAGGCATGCCCGGACGGACGGAGAACGACAGAACAAGCCTGCTTACCTGACCGTTCTGCACAAGGATCTGCGGGCGAAAATCGCCTCCCGCCCCCAGAGAGTTGGCGATGATGGCGAGATTCTTGGCCCCTTGCGCCTGCAACGCCAACACCAAGCTGTTGGGATAGGAATGGCCAACGCCAAAGCCAGCAATTGCAATCGATGCGCCGTCCTTGATATCCGCAACAGCGTCACTGGTACTTTCGAAGACCTTGTTCAATGCCTCCTCCTTCCACTACATCTAAAATTGAATTCGGCAAATCAGGCCGGTGTGAATCGTGGGAGAGCCGTGGCGTCGCTGCTATTGTGAAACACGACTTTTACGCGCTGACCTATGCGCAGCGTTTCCCGGCTATAGTCGACGAGGTTACTGAGCATGCGCACGCCCTCATCAAGGTCGATCAGCGCAAGAATGTAGCCCGGCGTCTCACGATAGGCACCTTCACCTTTCATGACTTCCGTGAAGCTATAGATTTCGCCCAAGCCGGACGCTTCACGCCAGTCAAGCTCAAAACTACCGCACGCGGTGCAGAATGCCTTTGGATACCAAACCGGTTTTGCACAATGCGTGCAGAACGGCAGCAGCAACTTGCCTTTTTGGGCATTCGTCCAGAACGGTTCTGTTTCCGGGAAAACCACCGGCACAGGAATGGGCAGCGCTTGCACTTCTTGACGGTCTTCCATCATGCGTCCTCCTGACCCAACACCAGCGTCACGCTCGCATGCCGCGACATGCCGCCGCCGGTTCCGTGCGCCAGTGCTATGGTGCAGTTTTTGACCTGTGTATTTGGATTGGCTTCGCCCCGCAGCTGGCGCACCGCTTCGATGGTTCGCACCATGCCACCTTGGTAGCCCGGATGGTTGTTGCAGAGGCCGCCGCCATCGGTGTTGATCGGGAGCAGACCATCAAGCCCCAGCGCGCCGCTGGCAACGAAGGCACCACCCTCGCCTTTCGCGCAAAAACCGAGATCTTCCAATGTCATGATGACCGTGATGGTGAAGGAGTCGTAAATCGAGGCATACCGAACGTCTCGCGGGCTCACGCCCGCCTCAGTGAATGCACGGGGTCCTGAAAGCGCCGCTGCTGTGCTGGCAAAATCGCTTGGGCCATCTCCACCATGCCGGATGGCTTCGGCATGACCCAAAAGCTTGACACTCTGACGCTTCAAGCTTCGCGCGATTTCAGGAGCAACAAGAACAAGAGCGCCGCCACCGTCAGTCACGACGCAGCAATCGAGCCGATGAAGGGGATCGGCAATGATTGGTGAATTCACAACATCGTCGATTGAAACGAGCTTGCGCAACAGCGCATTTGGATTGTGTTGCGCATAGGCCGCCGCCGCAACTTTAACGGCGGCGAGCTGTTTTGCCGTTGTACCGTATTCATGCATATGCCGACGCGCAGCCAGCGCATAAATGGCCGCATTGGTTTCGCCATAGACCGTCTCGAAGGGAAATTCCGGTGTATCTGCGGTATGCTTGGCACCACGAATGACACCCCGCACCTTGGCCCCTTGCGTGATGAGGGCGACCTTGCACTTTCCTGCGGCAATGGCAGCAGCGGCATGGCCGACATGCGCCATATAGGAGGAGCCGCCGGTAAAGGTGGAATCGATGTAGCTCAATCTCAGGCCGAGATATTCGGCCATGGAAATGCCGCCGAACCCCAATTGGCCATTGCTGAAATAACCATCCACGTCTTTGATGGACAGGCCCGCGTCGTTAAGTGCGCCCATCGCACATTCTGCATGGATTTGCTGCACGGAATGGTCAGGCAGATTACGGCCCGGATGCTCGTAGGCCCCAACAATAAAGGCCTTGCCACGGATACTCATGTCATTTCCCCAATGTTTACGCGGGCAAGTGTTTGGTGAACAAACGACCAAAGGCCTCGGGGCTATCGTTCAGCCCAGCATTGCGCAGGCACCACCAGAACATTGCCTGATTGCTGGTCAGCACAGGCACACCAAGATCACGCTCAAGCGTGGCGACGATATCGATGACGCGAATGGCCGTGCAGCTGAGGAAGTAAACGTCGGCACCGCAACCTGCATGGTCCAGCGCCCAGCGATACCATTGCCCCGGCTCCACCGATGACATCGCCTTGCCTTCGTCAAGGTCGCGCCCCACAGCGCGGACCACTTCAAAGCCGTGATGTTGGAGAAATGCCGTCTCGCGCTCAACGACGGAGGAAATATAGGGGGTGATCAGCGCGATGCGCTTTGCACCAAGAGCCTTGAGGCCCGCAACCACGCCGTCTGCGGTGCTGGTCGCAGGCCGCGCAGCAATCTTTTCGATCCGTTGGCGCAGCATATTTCCCATTTCCACATCGAACGTCGAAACGGCCGTGCAGTTGAAGACAATGCGATCGACGCCAGCGTCGCACAGCAACGGAACAGCACCTTCGATTTGCCCCGTCATTCCCAAGAGTTCTTCACGGCTACTGCCTGCGAGCTTGAGCCGGGTCGTGAGGAGTGAAACCCCCTCCGGAAGCATCCTCGTCAGTTCCGGCTCAGCCACCGGGTTGCTCGATGGCAACAGCATGCCCAAACTCAGACGCCAGCCATACCCTTTGCCCCGCCCCGAATTGGTTTCTGCATTTGCCATGTTCGCTCCCTTGATAGGCATGCGCTTGATGGCGCACCAATGGGCGTATTTCTGACCTTGACACGGCCCAGAGCCAACTCCCATGTCGCGCTCGTCCGCCTGGTGTCTGGCCCACCCAATCCACAAAAGTTGCCGTTATCGGCACCGTCTGCTCTGGAGCGCAAAGCATATTGACAGACGTTAAAATGAGTGGCCATTTTGATGCGGGAGGAATAACAACATGTCAGAAAACATCAGAGCTTTGTCCCGTGGACTCAATGTGCTTGAGTTTCTCAGCGAAACCGGTGGCGCGACCAGACAGGCCACAGTCGCCCATTTCGGGCTCTCGCGACCGACGATCTATCGTTTACTCGGTACCCTTGAAAAAAGTGGCCTTATCTCGCTTGGTGACGATGGTGTCTATCGACCGACCATTGCCACGCGCGCCCTCAAGGAAGGGCTGACGGATGACGTATGGGCGCTCTGGGCGGCTGAGCCCATTCTGCTCGAGTTACAAAAGGAAGTGGTCTGGACCAGTGAGATCACCACCTTCGATGCTTACAGCTGTACAATGCTCAAGCGTGATACAACCCACTCACTAAACCCCTATCATATCAACCTGCTGGATTTTGATGACAACCACCGATCAATGCTGACAAGTGCATGCGGTCTTGCCTATTTGGCCTTCTGCCCCCAACAACAGCGGGCGCAGATTCTCGAGCATCTCGGACATTTTGGTGATCGGACCCAGTCCGATAGTCAGCGGCCCGATAGTCAGCGGGGTGCCGGTGCCCACACTCGAAATTTGATCAACAAAGTTATTAGCGACGGGTACGCTGTCGAGCAACGAAACTCGTATCCACTGATCGCGGCCATCGCCGTTCCCATTCGTTATGACAATCGTGTGCTTGCATGTCTGAGCATTGTTTGGCTTCCGCGTGCTGTAAAGCTGCAGGATGGCATCACTCAGTTTTTACCGGCTCTCAAGCGAGCACAATCTTTCATTGAACAGAAGCTCCTGGACGATGCCTCAATTGAGTATGATACGAATTTTACCGCCAAATATGTCCATCATGGGCAACAGCACGAGCTGATTTAATCGAATCCTATCCGTTTATTTTTTTAAGTTTCAGGCAATAATCGAGGCAAGACACAAAACCAAAATCGTCGTCTGGCGGTAAACCGGACGACGAAAAATAGTCTCTCGGAATGCGAAAATTCAGCAATCAGAAGCTTATATGACGAGGCTTTGGGCCGCATTCGTTATCGAAGCGTACACGTCTTCGCATGCCGGAAAATTGGTGCAACGTCACGCAGCATTGAACTCACCTCACGTTGAGAATGCACTTTCCGACGTGTCAAATTGCGCTGTTTATAACCGTCAGAATGTCACTCGAAGCCCGGCATAGAAGGCGCGCCCGTCGCCAGGAATGTAACCCAACGAATTTGTCAGGCCCAAACTGGGGATGGAGTTGACTTTTATAAGCGCTGCCATTGCGTTATATTTCGTATCGAAAACATTGGTTATGAGCCCGAAAATTTCAGCATTGTCACTGAGCTTATAGCTCGCATTCAGTGAAAGGAGCGCATAAGGGTCTGACTTTTTGAGCGTATTGTTCTCGTCAAATTGAGCATAGCTTCCAGCAACTCCCGTACCCAAAGCGCCAATTTTCAGGCGATCATTGACGGCATAGTCGACACTCACGTTCAATATCTGGTTCGGGATATTGGGCATTTCCGAGCCCTTAGGGACAGTGATATTGCCCATGGCATCTGCAGAGGGATTATCCGAACTGAATTCCGTAAATTCCTTTTCGAAGGTTGATTTTTGCAGGATGTAGTCAAGGCCGATCGTCCAGGGACCGGTTTCCAGGGCCGCATTGAAACGAACGCCCCGGCGCCAGCTGTCACCTACATTGCTGAACATCGGTCGTGTTTCACGCAATACCAGCCAATAGGTATCCGAGGTCATCTGCGAAAACAGCCGCACATTCCATGAGAGGGTTGCATCGCCGAGTACGGTGTTTTGTCCGCGAAGGCCAGCTTCGAAATTGTTCGAGTGCGTCTGCAAAAGCGGTTCGTCGGCGATCGGGAAGTTGGGAAACGCACAGGTTGATGCGAGATTGCTGCACATCGTCCCAAAAGAAGTAGGAGCCCGGCTTTCGCGGTTGTAGCCGGCATATCCCACCAAATCACTGTTGAACTTGTAGGTGAGGCCGATTGACGGATCGACGCTGTAGTAGGTTTTGTGCATGTTCAGATCATAGTCGTAGGTGACGTTCGTTGCCGAACCATTGTAGCGATTGAGGTCTGAAACGTTAAATCGCAGCGCACTGCCAACCGTCAGCCGATCCGTCACCGCGAGCTGATCTGCAGCATAAAGCGAGAAATAAAGCGCTCGCAAATCTGCCGAGGTTGTCTGATAAACTCCCTGGTCATTGGTGTAGACATAGTCGCTGGTATATTCACCCAGGCTTCTCGAAACCGTACCAGAGGTTGTCGATCCGTCGAGTGCGGCCCCAATGACGAAATCGTTCGCCCGCCCCAAAAGGGTATCGCTGACTCGTCCCTCGAGTGATGCACCGTAGGTGTAAGCGTCTTCACTGTAATTGGTAAGCGATGCGTAACGGTATGAACTGGAATATAATGGAAAACGATTACCATTCAGGGTGAGATACGGCGAGCCCATCATGTTGCAAAGTGTCGCTGCGTTGTCGGCGCAGGATTGCGGGGTTTCACCATCGGCCCATTGCTTAGTCCGTGACACGTGACCAATGTAGGTTTTGCCATTCACGTTCCAACCTGAGTCCGTCTCATGCTCGCCGGAAAGCTGTATCTTCCATCGTCTGTCCGTGTCGCCGCTTGGCGCTATGAAGGAACTTGAACGGTCCTTCGCAAGCATTTCCGCCGGTGTCAGGCCGTTGCCGGAGGACTTAAGGTCCTGGCCACTCAAGGAAAGGTGCAGGGCTGACGTGTCATTTCGCCAACCAAGGTCACCATAGAATTCGTACTGTTTACTGTCGGTATCATCACGCCAGCTCGGATCCTGGACTCTGCTACCGGCGAAATAGGTCGAGAAATTGTCTTTGGAATTGCCGGTCTGGACGGTCTCGCGATTGCGCCCGAAGGACCCTCCCATGGTGTAGATCTCAGTCCCGATATGATTGAAGCCGTCCGGAGCCGGGCGCGGTTTGGCCAAGTCCCCAAGGCCGATCAGAATTTGATCCGGTTTCAGCGCTCCAACCATGCCCGGTGGCATCACAAAGATCGGATTGATGTTGCCCACCGCCGGAGGTCCACCAAGCGGGGGACCGAGATTGAACGATTTACGTGGCACGATCATTCCGAAGGGCGGCGGCGGCAATCCATCGGGTCCAGACGCGGCCCCCGGACCGGCACCCGGCCCCGGCCCTTGACCAGGGCCTGGTCCTGCTCCGGAACCGGGGCCCTGGCCTGGAGCTGCACTTGGACCCACACTTGAACCATTGTCCACCAACGTCAGATCAGGGCAATTCTTGGTGTTGGGATCTTTCGAGCGCTTTGTCTGGTCACCGCCGGGACAATCAAGCTTCTGCGCGTCCGTCGTTGGATTTCGGTTTGTCTTTGCTATTTTAACTGCGCCATCCTGTGCGGACGCTCCCGCGCAAACCATCCCCAAAGTGAGGGCACAGCAACTCGCAGCAAGACATAAGCCTGCCTTTGAACACATTCCTTGTCCTCCCCAAGTTATGCATGTCGTTTTTTTGGAAATAGCTAATCGTTGACCCGCTCCCATTCGGCCCTGCATTCATCAACGATGACCGATCAGGGGTCGCGCCCTGATCGGTGACGGCTTTCAGAGTGTGAAAGCGATCAAAATTGCACGATTATTCCCTTTGAATTTTGCGGCTTGCTCCCTCCCGCAAGCCGCTCAAGGGCAACGATATTCACGGCTACAGTAAACGAGAGCCCGTGCTCCTTCAGCTTCACTGACCTCGTCAACTTCTGCGATAATGAGCATATGTGTGCCAACAATCTGGGTGAAGTTGACTTGGCAATGGAACACCGCTGTCGCCTCATTCAACTCTGGAATCCCGAATCGGCTGGTCTTCCAGTCGCCCATCGCGAATTTATCGGGCAAAAACGTCCCGAAACGGCCTGCAAAGGCATCGGCTATGGGGATATGCTTGCGTGCATTCAGAACATTGAGAGTGAAATGGCGGTTTTTCTCAAGGGCCTGACATGTACGTGAGGACTGGTTGAGGCAGATCATCAGGGTCGGTCGGTCTCCATCGGCAGAGACGGAACTCATTGCTGAGATTGTGACGCCCGCACGCCCTGCCGGGCCATCGGTGGCAACAATAGAAACGGGAGCCGCAACCCGCCCCATGCCAGAGATGAATTTCGCTTTCAGAGCGGCTTTTTCCTCGGCTGCGGTCAGCCCGCCCCCGCTTGTTACCGCCGAGGTCTCTATCTGCTGTGGTTCTGATGTCCAGTCCGTTGCAGGAAGAACACTCTTGGTGTCCGCTGCAACCTTATCATTGTTGGTGTGAACGTGATGTTGC
Source organism: Gillisella vitis (assembly GCF_021559775.1). Lineage (GTDB taxonomy): Bacteria > Pseudomonadota > Alphaproteobacteria > Rhizobiales > Rhizobiaceae > Allorhizobium > Allorhizobium ampelinum. The sequence continues at coordinate 352,462 of NZ_CP056049.1, forward strand.
ATACCCACCTCCCATTGAGTTTCGCGTGCGCCTGTTTTCCAATTCCGGTTGCTTACGGGCGGGGGCCTTGCGGTCCTTCTGGAAATCTCCGCGCAGCCAACTGCATGGCCGTTTTGTCGAATTGCAGGCCGGGATTGGTGCGCGCCATGGAAATGTCACGGTAATAGCGCTGAAGCCGCGAGCCATTTTTCGCCGAGGTGCTCGTACCGGCAGCACTGTAGAGGATCTCGACCGCGTCCATCGACAGATGCGCTGCGTGCTGCAACCCTGCTTGAATGCGCAGATCGTCGAACTCCGTATAAGCGCTGGGGTCCTTCACGCCACGTTCGCAATAGTCGAGATAGGAACGAGTGCCGGCTGCCAGAGCATTGGATGCCATTTCGAGCATGCCCAGCGCGACGCCGTAGGGTCGGTGGAAGTCCGGTACACCCGGCATCGGAGGCCCAAATTTAGGAGCCCCTGCCCGCAGTCCCACGATCCGTTCGAATTCGTCCAGCGCAGCAAAGCCGACGCCAACCAAAATTGAGGTGATCTCCGCCTGGAAGAAGCCGAACATACGGCCTGAATACATGGAGTTGCCGTGCAACTTGTAACCTTCGGTGCCACCATCGATATTGACGGCGAAGAAGTTTTGGCGAACCAGCAGAGCCTTGGGGATCCATTGCTTGTCGATGCGAATGCTGTTTGAGCCACTGGCGCGCATGCCGATGAAGTCGCGCCAGTTGTCGATCATCTCCCAGCCAGACCTTGGAACCATTGCAATTCCGAGTTCAGGCGGTCCGTCTTTCGCTGGACCCGCGATGCGAACGCCAACGATAGCATGTGTGCTATAGGGCGAACCGGAGCAATAATCCCAGGTTCCGTCAATGATCCAGCCGTCATCGCACTCCGTGGCTGTCCCGCCTGGCACGCCGCGGGCCGGTGCTGCAAATTCGCCGTCATTGCCAAAGATAATGTCTTGGCCAGCCTTATCAAACAAAGCTGCAGCATTCACGGCATGCCCGGAAGCAAGGCAGAGACACCAGCCAGAACCGGGGCAGCCCCGTGCAATTTCGACGATGACACGAGAAAAGACGGTCAGATCAAACTCATAGCCGCCATACATCACAGGCTGCAGAATTCGATAGAAACCGGCCTTGCGAAAACGCTCATGCATTTCAGGAGAATATGTGCCTCGCTCTTCTGCGTCGGCTTGGCCGTCGAGCAAAAGCGGCCGCAAGTCAATGGCGCGCTGTATGATCTGCTCTGGTGTGAGGCCGGGTTCAGGTTGCGCCAATGGCGTCACCTGTTTTTGAGTGCTCTTTGTGGCAAGTACCACGGTGCGTTCTTTGGCAGCGACCACGTCTGAATGCTCCTTGTTTTGAACTCTTCATTCATCGTGTCAGGCCGACTTAAGACGAACAAGGATCAGACAATGTACGTCCGTCGTGCGTACAAAAATCGATTGTCAAATATAAATATATATAAAATTCAATAGGTTGTATCTATGGCTGAAGAGCGCCCAAGTATGGTGAGCGGGTGTCCCATGTTTGATGTATGGCACAGCGCCGTCCTGTCCAAAGCGCAGGGTCAGTTGGTCTAGATTTGCCTTTGGGAAAGTGTGTTGCTTGCAGTTCTGGGCTGATCACTGCCCGCCCTTGGGGCGCGTTGACCAAGGGCGCCTATGCGCTGGCAACATATCATTCTGGTCAATATTGGTAGATGACCGAGGATCTCGCACTGGTAATTAAGGCTGGAATATTCAAATTGTGTGCGAACGATAATTATCGCACGATGCTCTCCGTCGAAACGAATGTCGCACACAATCCTGAGCCGGAGGCGGCTCTCTCTCGGGAAGAATAACAGATCTTATACAAGGACTCGAAGAGATCGACGCATCCTCGTCTTGCAAAATTCCGAATATCTCAACTGCATCAGATGATTGAGATATTCGAAAATGGAATACGAACAGTCATGTTCTCTGTGTCTTCGTATTAGACAAGCGCAGCTTTTGTTTCAGCTTCGGCTTCAGTGGGTGTGTATAGTTTGAACTTGTTCGTCAGCGGGCCGCCCATGGCAATGAGCAAGCCGCCTTCGTCAATCGCGCCAAGATCAATCGGTGTTGCCTTCAGATCCCGCATCAATTGCGCGACTTGCTTCTTGGCCTCCGCATCTGCGCCAGCCAGAAAAAGCACGCTTTCATCCCCAGCGGGAGGCAGTGTTTTGTCGAACACAGGGATCGGCTCATGATTGAAAGCCTTGACCAGCTTTGCACCGGGTAGATAGCCCGCGACGAGTTCACTGGCAATTGCATCGCCGATGACGATGACATCTTCGGGCTTCGGGCCGAGACGATTGTTGGTGGCATCAATCACGGTTTTGCCGTCCCAGGGCAGACCAGCTGTGGCATCGGCGATTTGTGGCCACCGGATCGCAAGGATAATAATATCGGCGGCCAACACCATGTCTTTGCTGGTGGCTGCGCTGGCATTTGGTCCGAGTTGAGAGACCAAATCAGCCAATGTTTCAGGTCCACGCGAGTTCGAAAGAATAACCCGCCAGCCACCGGCTATCGCTTTTGGTGCGAGCATCTGTGCGAGGCGACCTGCCCCAAGAAATCCAAGTGTTTTGGTCATGCTTTGTCCTTCCTCTGAGCCAATAGGGGCCGCCCACGAATGAAACCCCTCGTGGGCGGGCCATATTGATGCAATCAAGCAAGGGCTAGACTGTGAGGCAAGCGATCACGCGTTCCCGTCCGCAGGGTGTATGTTTCAGGGAAGCTTGTAGAGCCCAGCGCCGGTCGTATAAAATGCTCGCGGAGTTGAGCTTCGATCCGGTCACGCGTTGCGAGCAATGGGTCACGTATCTGATCCATCGCGTCTTCAATCGTAAGCATATTGGCCCGCCAGACAACGTTCATGCAGGCAAGTACCTTCCCATTCAAGCGAATGGGTGCAGCAAGGCTGGCGCATCGCGGGTGCGGTAGTTCGTTGCAGGCGCTAACACCATTACGACGACCCGTTTCAATAATCTCCTTAATGAAAGCGCGATCACGCGCGCCCTTATCCTCAGATGCCGATGACGCGTTCAGAGCGCAAAGAATCGACTTCAACTCGTCATCCGGGCAGTGACTGAGATAGGCACGGCCCAGCGGGCTCATCAGCATGGAACGCCGATTGCCGACCATTCCGACATCGCACGACATGGGACTGATGCGATGTGTGGTTCCCTGGATGATCATTGCAGCTTTGTGGTAAACAGCAATGTCCGACGGCCAAATGATCTCCGATGTGAGTTCAAGCAGTGCTGGCAAGGCGATTTCATCAATCCAATTCAGCCGAACGGATGACCTGTTGCCCGCCAATCGCTGCACGCCAGAGCTAAGACGATATTCGTCTCCGAGCTGACTGCGATAGACCAAGTTGAGTTCGCTCAGCGTTTCAAGAATTCGATGGACTGTAGGACGTGGAAGATTGACGTTTTCAGCAATCTCCGGCGGTGCAGCTCCTTTAACCGTATTGAGGTACTGCAACACGTCTATACCGCGCTCCAGTGCTCTGATGCTTTTGTAAGTCATGGTCTCCTCCCATTTGACTTTTTTGGAAAACATGCTCCTCGCTCTATGCATTGTCAAACCTGTCAGATATCGACGAGCGCCGCTCATTCGCCTGCCATCGCCGGCGCTTTACCCGCGAATTCATTGGATTTTCTACCCGTGGTTTCTAGTGGCGGCGTTGGTTCGCCAGGCGGACGGGAGAAAAATAAGACCAAAAAGAACGGGTCGCTTGCCCCGTTCCAAGAGGCGTGACATTGCCATTTGTCGACTGCCCTTGCGACAATCAGAAGCCAGGATTGGCGTCCGCATTCTCAACCGGATGAAAGAACTAAGTCCGCGATTAAACATCTGACGTTTTAGCCAAGTTCTGTTCCCTTTTGACGAAAGGAGGGGTGGGACAAGCCCTTCTCTGCCTGGGTTGGTTTTTCAACTGATGGTCAATGTGATGAACTATTACCCAGCCAAAAGCCGCTGTTACGGTAGAGCGACCGTGAATTGTATTTCGATCCTGATATCCGGCAGGCCTAGAACCGCCTGAACCGTTGCGCGGGCTGGCGGCTCGTCCTTGTCGATCCATGCAGTCCAGGCGCTGTTCATTGCGTCAAAATCCTCGATGTCCCGCAGCCAGATTGTCGCGCTGAGCAGAAGCGACCGGTTCGATCCGATCTTAACGAGAAAAGCGTCGGCCTTGGCCAGTACCTGCTCGGTCTGACCGACGGTGTCCTGGTTCCTGTCATCGGCAGTCAGACCTGAGAAATATGCGACTTTCTCATGGACAACGACACGGCTCAGTCGTTCGGTTTTCGCAATGCGGGTAATCGTCATGCTCTTTGTCCCATTCCATTCTTTGCGGCTAGAAAGCGGTCAGGGCGGAAATCCGTGAGGCTCTCGTGGAGACGCCCGCGGACCACCTCCTGAGCTACCGCTTTGCCCAGATGAGGTGCGATCGATACGCCGCTATGGGTGACGGCAACGTAATAGCCATCCACTCCAGGAACCCACCCGCTGCAGGTCAGGTTGTCGCCGGGTATCGGTCGCACGATCGTGCGGATCGATTCCATATCGTCAGGCTGAATCGCGGGCAGAACCTTTCTAACCGCGTCCAGCAGAAGGGCGGCTTCCGGGCCTTGCGTGTCCAGGGGCTGCATCTTGGTGACGAGAGAGTCGACCGAGACCTTGTGGATCATGAGACGGCCGGCGCCATCCGGACGCACATCAAGATCGTCCATATGGAATTGACGACGAAGCGTTGTCGCGATGGGCAATGTGAAGCCCACAATGCCCATATTCGATGCCATCGGAATGGCCGGCACGCCGTCCAAAACATGCGCCGCCCAGCTACCCGTGCAATTGATGATGGCATCAGCCTCAAAGGCCGCTCCGTCGACGGTCTTGACCGCTTTCGCTACGCCATTTTGAACATCGATCGACGTGACGCCGGAGAATGGTCGGATATCGGCGTTCCACTTTTCTTTCGCCGCGCGCAGAAGCCATGCAGTATAGAGAGCTGGATGGACCCAACCCTCTTCGGGATAATAGACGAGCGGTGATTGTTTGATTGCGCCGTGATCGATTTCCGGTTCCAGCTCAGTCAGCCGGTTTTTGCTGATCCACTCGACACCGTAGCCCCAGTCGCGCATTTGGTCGGCATTGTCGAGTTGGGCTGGCCAATCGCTCTCGTCCGAATACCATTCGATGCTGCCGGTCTGGTGGAACCATGGTGCATGACCAAATTCACGAGCAAGATCGAGATGCGCCCGCATGCCGGCGACATTTAACGCGAAGTAGGGCTGAGGCCTCTTGCCCGTCGCATTGGTCCAGGCGAAACTGGAGGTGGACGCTCCGCCAGCGATCCTCCCAGCCTCAAGTACGGTTACTTGAGCCCCGGCTTTAGCCGCCTCATAGGCCACGGAACTGCCAACGATCCCGGCCCCTATCACTACGATGCGCATATTTTTCTCCTCTTGCCCTCAGTTCGATCGGCATTCCGCCCTCAGTTCGGAAGGCAATAAATGCAGTGATGTGAGCATGTATGGGTGACGCAGGAGCGGAGGGTCAAACAACCACAACGGGGCGGTTTATAAGCAATAGTTATGAAGGGTTCCCGGATCGGAAGTGCATCACATGACTATGAGAAACAGGCAGAAGCTCGCCTCTCCAGGTTATCAAGTTTGCCAATCGCGGGGTTTCTGTTTGATGGTATTTCTTGCCTTGTGTACCACCAGCGCGAGGCCAGAATGTCTTCACCGCCATCCCGAACGGGATACTCGAACACACTTCTGGTGATTGATGGACCGACCGCTGAGTCTCTGGTCTCCATTGATGAGGCCATCGTGCTTGCGGATCTCGCCTTGAGAAAAACATCGGACGAGACAGCACAACAAGACATCCGTCGGATTCTGACCCTTCCCGGTGCAGCCGGAACATGTCTCTCCATCATGTATGGATCAGCAAGCGAAGCCGAGCCATTTGGGGCTAAAGTCCAGTCGGTTTACCCGCAAAACTTTGAGAATGGATTGCCCTCCCATCAGGGTGGCGTTCTGCTTTTTAATCGGCAGACTGGACGGCCCGATGCTCTGATTAACGCCACCGCCATTACAGGTCTGCGGACACCGGCGGCAAGCGCGGTGGCCACGCGTGCGCTTTCGCGCGCCGACGCCTGCGAACTGGCACTCATCGGTTATGGTGAGCAGGCCGAACGGCATATTGCAACGATCCGTGCGGTCCGCAACATATCCCGTGTGCGCGTGTGGGGTCGAAATCCCGAGAAGGCAAAGTTTTTCGCAGATCACCAGACCAGGCTGGGCATCCCGATGGTTCCCTATGGGACGGCTCGAGCGGCCGTGGAGGGAGCGGACATCGTCTGCACGGTAACATCAGCAAAGTCGCCTGTGCTGATGGGAGAATGGCTGACGCCCGGCACCCATATCAACGCGGTTGGAGCGAGTGTCGCAGCTCTCCAGGAGGTGGACCTCGAATGTGTGAAGCGCTCGCGCATCTGGGTCGATTATATGCCAATGGCAATGGCAGCAGCGTCAGACATTTTCGAGCCTTTAGAAAAAGGCATTATTGGCCCTTCAAACCTGATCGGTGAGATTGGCGCAGCATTGAATGGCACCATCACCGGGCGGACCTCGACATCTGAGATCACCCTCTATCGCTCGCTCGGTGTTCCTGCCCAGGACATCCTATTTGCCAACTTCATTTTCCAGAAGGCGAGAGGCCTTGGTCTCGGCGTCGAAGTATCATTGTGAGGATTGACATGCTCCCCAGCCAAAGACATGCGTTTTCAATTCCTGAAGACGTGATCTACCTCGATGCGGCCTACATGTCGCCGATCCCGAACATCGCCACTGAGGCCGGTTGCGATGGGGTTCTGGTCAAGGCGGCTCCCTGGGACATGACCATCAACTCCTACTATGACGAGGTGGAGCGCGTCAGGGAGCTTGCCGCATCGTTCATCGGAGCATCCATCGACGACGTCGGCGTTATTCCGGCAACCAGCTATGGGATCGCCGTTGCCGCAGCAAATGTTCACGTCAGGCCTGGCTCCGTCATCATGATGATGGACAACGAGCATACGTCGCACCGCTATGCCTGGTATGAATTGGCCGAGAAGAAGGGAGCGACGGTTGTAACGGTGCCTCGTCGTCCTGACCAGGAGTGGGGTTCAGCGCTCGCAGCCGCCATCAAGGGCTCAACCGTTCCTGTGTCGGTCGTGGCCGGTACCATCGTCCATTGGTTCGAGGGCATGAGCGTCGATATCGAGGTCGTCGCCGATGCGGCCCATGCGGTCGGAGCTGCCCTCGTGATGGATGGTACGCAATGGGTCGGCGCCGTGCCCTTCGATGTCTCCAAGATACGCCCTGACTTCCTATCCTTTGCAACCTACAAGTTTTTGCTCGGCCCTTATCGTTTGGCATTCCTTTATGCCGACAAGAAATGGCAGGAAGCCGGCAAGCCGATCGAATTCCATTCGTGGAACCGCAAGGGCGGGGAGCGGCCGGATTTCTACCTTGAAACTATGCCAGATTATCTTCCGGGTGCGCGCCGGTTCGACATGGGCGAACGGTCTGACTTCGCCGTGCTGCCGATTGCCATTCGTTCGCTTGAGCTTCTGCAGAGCTGGGGATCGACTGCGGTCTTCAAGCGCCTGGTGCATCTGAACGAATTGATCTGGAAGGAAGCGGAAGCGCGGGGCTTGGAAGGTCCCCGGAAGGATCTCCGCGCACCGCACATATCGGTTGTAGAGCTCGGACAGCGTTTCCGGCCGGATTTCGCCAGAAACCTGAAGGACAACAAGGCCTTTGTCACCGTTCGTGGCACCAAAATGCGGATCACTCCACACGTCTACAATGAAGAGCACGATATCCGCAGGCTTTTTGAACTGGTCGATAGCCTGATACGATAATCACCGTGGTGGGCGTCGTCGATCCGCGAAGCCTGCCTTCCCTACAGCTTACTGCTCGCTGAGGGCTTTGATCCCACGGTCAACGACGTTCATATATTCTCGCGTCGACTGGATAAGATGCTCGATGAAGGTGTCGGCCACAGACGAGGCGATTGTGCCCCATGGTCTATAGACGCTAAGATTGATGTCGAGATGCGGCTGGAAGTCGCGGATCTCGATTGGTAGGTCTTTTGCCATCCAAGCGGAAAGGCGGTCCACCACCGTCACCCCAACCCCGTTGGCAACCAGATTAATACAGGAATGCGAAAGTGCCGCCTCAACCTTGAGGGAGCGGTTGACCCCTCTTTGCTCACAGAGTTCGTCAAGCTGTTTGCGCATCGGATCACCGACGCCCAACGACACGAAGTTCAAGCCGTCAAAATCGTCTGGTTGGACGACGGAAAGTTTGCTCAGCGGATGGCCCTTGGGCATGACGCAGACCGGAGGGGTGGCAATGAGTGCACGCCGAACCACCGACGGTGTCTCATCGTTGACCTCTGACGCGACACCGATATCGAGCTGATTTCGCCCCGCCCGCTGGATGATTGTCGACGAGCTCCTGATATCCAGGGTTATGGCGACGTCGGGATATTGTTTCGTGAAGCTTGCAATGATCGAAGGCATCAGCGTCGACCCGAAAGCAGGCAGGGCTGAGATGTTGAGACGGCCACTCCGGAGCTCCCGGATTTCCTTCGCGATTTGCGATATTCCGCGAACCGTCTCGAACAACCGGCGCACCTCAGCATAGAGCATGTGGGCTTCCGGTGTCGGGATCAAACGCTGACGATGGTTGCGAAATAGCGGAAAGCCAGCCTTGTTCGTCAGCTGCAACAGGATTTTGCTAACTGCTGGCTGGGTGATGTCGAGGGCATCGGCCGCCTTCGTCGTCGTGCCATGCAACATGACCGCCGCAAAGACCTCGACTTCACGCGGTGTAAAATCCACATCCCCTGGGATCACCCTAGCCTCCATTGACGAGAAACAGCAAAGAGGCCTCGATTAGTATCGGGAAGCCAACCGGGTTTCCATATATTTGAAGCCAGAGGTGATGATCGAGGCCAGGACAAAGTAGACAAGAGCTGCTGCGAGCAGCGGCTCGTAGGTTCGAAAGGTCTGGGCGCGAACAAGGTTGGCCGCTGCCATTGTCTCAAAAACCGTAATGGCGGCGGTCAGCGCTGTTCCCTTCAAAAGTAGGATGTTCTGGCCGCCAATCGCCGGAAGCGCGAGCCGGAATGCCTGAGGAAGCAGGATTGATACAGTGATTCGTTGTTTGGACAATCCAAGCGAGCGACCCGCCTCGCTTTGCCCGATCGGGAGGCCGAGAATGGCACCTCTCCAAATTTCCGCACAATAGGCGGCAGTATTCAAAGAAAGCACGACGTAAGCATAGCCATTTGCACTGCGCAACAGCGGCCAAAGAGGGCTGTAGCGGATTGCCGGAACTGTTGCCAGAACCTGGCCGACGCCAAAGTAGAAGATGTAAAGCTGGACCAGAAGCGGTGTGCCGCGAAACGAGAGCATGAAACCGATAACAGGATATCTGATCCACTTCCGCGTGGATATCCTGCCCAGCGCCACCGGAAGCGCCAACAGGTTGCCGGTGATAGCAGAAGCCAGGAACAGCACAATTGTCGTCTGCAAGCCTGTGATAAGTTCACCGGAGAGATAAGATCCGAAATCAGACATCTTATTTACGCCTCCAGGTGAGAGAAGTCTTCACTTCGAGATAATGGAACACAAGCGAGGACGCGCCGGACATAATGAGAAACACCATACCGACCGCCGCATAGAAAAGCAGGTAGTGCCGCGTGGCACCGGCGGCCATCTTGCCGACCAGCACCAGTTCTGTGAACCCGATGAGGCTTACCAATGAGCTTTCCTTGAGGACGATGAGCCACAGATTACCCAGCCCCGGCAGCGCCAGCGGCAACATCTGTGGGATGATCACCAGGAAGAACGCTTGTTTGCGCGTTAGTCCCACTGCAAAGGCTGCTTCGGTCTGACCGCGAGCCACGGCGACGATTGCGCCGCGCAATACTTCCGTGCTGTAGCCACCTTGGACGACGCCAAGCGAGATCGCGGCAGCGATAAAGCCATTCAGCTGGAACTCAACCGACAGGCCCGACATGCTCAATAAATAGCTCAGGGCGTCGGTCGCCGAGTAATAGATCAAAAAGATAACGAGAATATCCGGGACAGACCGGATGACTGTCGTGTAGGTGCCGGCAAAAGATCTGGCCACGACGCTCTTCGACAGTTTGGCAATGGCGCCGACTAGCCCAAGCACCAACCCGATGAGGTAGGCACTGAGGGAAATCTTAATGCTGAGCCACGCGCCTTGCAGCAGCTCGTCGCTCCAGCCTTGGTCGCCAAAGCTGAGTAAAGTGAACCAGGCCATATTTGCATCCATGCCGCATCAATTCGCCGAGTTTGAAGAAGAGCCGGCCATGAAGGACCGGCTCCAACCCTTCACTCGATCATCATTCGCCATAGATGTCGAAGTTGAAATAGCGCTTGGTGATCGCATCGTATTCGCCGCTGGCGCGCACGGCCTTGAGAGCGGCATTCAACTTGTCCTTCAGTGCGGTATCTTCCTTGCGTAGGCCGCCGCCGTCGCCATAACCGAACATCGTTTCGTGAGGCAATGTCACTTTGATTTCGTAAGCCTGCCCCTCAGGCTTGCTCAGGAAGTCCTGGATCTGGATGCCAGCTGCGGCCATGAGGTCGACGCGGCCTGCCTGTATGTCGGCAATCTCATCATCAAGGGTCGGATAGAGCTTGAGGTCAGACATACCGTTGAATTTCTGCTGCATGTAGGTGGCCTGCAGGCTGGAGCTTTGCGCTGCAACGGTAATGCCCTTGAAGGTCTCGGGCTTGGCGACATCGAAGCTGCGTGTATCAGCCTTTGCGCCAACGAGCACGTTGGGAGAGTAGTAGTACTTGTCCGTGAAGTCGATGACCTTCTTGCGCTCGTCGGTAATCGACATGGAACTCCAGATAACGTCGAACTTCTTGGCAAGCAGAGCCGGGATGATGCCGTCCCATGCGACATCAACGATCTCGCACTTGGCCTTCATCTGATTGCAAACGGCGTCCATGAGGTCGATTTCCCAACCCTGCCATTTGCCGCTGGCATCTTTTACTGAGAACGGTGCGTAAGGCTCAGCGGCCACGCCGAAACGAATGACATCGTCAGCAGCGGAGGACGGCTTGGTCATGCCGAATGTTGCGGCGATGACGGACAGTACAATTGCGATCTTTTTCATGTTTTAATTCCCCTTTTTTTGTTGCTGGCAGATTTAACAGGTCGAGCCGGTCTCCAGTCGGCTCAAAGCTTCGCAGACGGAAAACAGATAGTTTTCCGTGTTTCTAGGCGTTGTGATCTGGATGGATGCTGGAAGCGCACCCGCCATGGGCACCGGCATTGCAAGCGCTGGTACACCGAAAAAGTTTGCCCAGCGGCGAAAGTGACCTCCGGCCAGGCCATAAGGCATGAAGTCGTTTCCCACTGCCGTCTGCTCGTCCGACAGCCGTGGTGCAAGTCCCGGCACAACTGGCGTCAGCAGAACATCGACTTCTGACAACAGTCTGTGAAATTCACCTTGGATTTGCGCTTGGTACGCGAGCGCTGATCGATAGGCGGCTTCTGAAATCAAGGCTCCATTCGATAGAAACGCGAGAACCGCTGCCCCAACCCGCCCGGGATGCGCTTCGACAAGCGGGCCATAGAAAGCCGTGAACTCATACACCAGGATTGTCAGCCCTGCTTCGCGAACCTCGCGGGCAAACCGGAATGGGAGGACCTGGATTTGCGCGCCTGCCCTTCGTGCTAAGGCCAGAAACGCGTCATGTGCGGTTGCAATTGCGGGGTCAACCGCTGCTGCATATAAATCGGGGCACAGACCAATTCGCATTCCCGCAACCGACACACGTCTCTTCTCCGGCGTATCGATTCCTGCCATGGCATAATGAAGCAGACGGGCATCCGCCACGTTTCTAGCGATTGGACCGATTGTATCGAAGGTCGGCGCGGTGGGCATCGTGCCTGTCGGGTCAATGACACCATTGGTCGGCTTGAACCCCACGAGACCGGTCGCTGCGGCGGTTGAGCGGTTCGATCCACCGGTGTCGGTTCCGATGGCGGCGATACAAAAGCCCGCTGCTACCGCTGCCGCCGAACCGCTGCTCGTTCCGCCGGTGCCTCTTTCGGCGTCCAGCGGATTGACAACCTTTCCGTACCAGGGATTATCGTGGTTGCCTGCCGTGAGTTCGTGCAGATTGCTTTTGCCAATAATGATCGCGCCAGCCGATCTCAGGTTTGCCACACAACGGGCGTCGTTCACTGCATGGTCCCCATGGAGCAGGTGAGATCCACCGGTCGTTTGCCAGCCACGAACATCGATCATGTCTTTGATCGCAACGGGAATACCGTGCAGCGGGCCAATTCGTTTTCCAGCTCGAATTGCCGCTTCCGCTTGTTGCGCTTCTTCAAGCGCCTCCGCACGCGCTATGAAGATCATCGCCCCAAGTTTATCGTTCTGTTCCTGGATACGCTCAAGGCACGTCTTGACGACCGAGAGGGGCGACAATCCTTCCAGAAACTGGCCTTGAGCTTGGGTAATCGTCTGAGGAAAGGGTTTCGCCACCAGGTTCACTCACTCTCAGGTCTTGGCTTTAGTCAAAATGACGCTAACAGGTCGATTTCAGACTTCCTAATTCCTGCAGGCCGTGGGTTGATTACCAATAGTTATAACGCTGTGGCCACAGCATGTGTGGATCAGGACAGACAGTTCGCTTCAATGTTGGATTTCCGTTCTGTGGCGGTAAACGATACCCGCTGGCCGTTCACCATAGCCGCGAGTTATTCTGTATTCCTCGACGTGAAGAGCACAGGTCCCAAAAAGATTCGGACCTTACAGTCCGCCGCTGGCCGTCTGCAAATGGCAATTTCTGCGCTTGAATGATGCAATCGCATTTCCAAACGAAAAACTGCTTCGCACTTTTCCTGGAATGCTTGTACTCACGTACGCTAAGTACGCTCCGTTCCGGTTCTCAAAATCACCATTTTCGCCAGACCAGCAGCAATTCTTGAACAGACTGTTAGAGACCTCGTTTTATTAACTAAGTCGCTGATTTATGTTCTTTTGGGGCATGGCCCATAATATTGGCAAGTCATCCGGCATGATTGGGCTTTGCGACAGAAGCAGAGAGCCTCTGTCGCAAAGATTGCCGCTCTTTTCTATCGCGCCATTTTTTGCAGAGATTACAAACTGTAACCACCGCGGTTTCCTTAATCGCGGTGGTTATTCTGTTGCGACGGTCTCTTCAGATTCAGGCCGTTCTGTAGCGTTCCAGCCAGTGAGCATATGGTGCGGGAAGTGTCCAGGACGGCTTGTCGATACCTAGCTCAAGCGCCGCTTGATAAGGCCAATGGCTGTTGGCAAGCAGCGGGCGGCCAAGCGACACCATATCTACAAAATCGTCTGCGATTAGTGCATCGGCCTGCTTTGGCTCGCTGATGAACCAGCTCGTGGTGGCGGGAAGTCCAACCTCACGCCGTACCCGTTGGGCGATCGGCCCCATGAAAGCAGGCCCCCACGGAATATTCGCGGTCGGCGTGGAGAAGCCAATGCTGACATCAATAATGTCGAGGCCGCCAGCCTTGAAGCGGCGAACCATTTCGATCCCCTCTTCCAGGTCGTTCGAACCGTCGAATTCGGTCACGCCAAAGCGAGCGGCAAGCGGTAAATGTTCGGGCCAGACATCGCGAACAGCAGCGAGCGTTTCGAGCAGAAATCTGGCTCGTCCGTCAAAGTCACCGCCATAATTGTCTGTGCGCTTATTAGACCAGGTCGAAAAGAAGCTTTGTCCGAGATAGCCATGAGCAAAGTGAAGCTCAAGCCATTCAAAGCCAGCGGCCAGCGCCCGCTTCGCCGCAGAGACAAAGTCTGCCTTGATACGCTCGATATCGGCAAGGGTCATGGCCTGCGGCACCTTGCCAAGATTTGCTCCGAACGCAATGGCGGATGGCGCCAGCGTTTCCCAGCCACGCGGATCAGACCCGGAAATATGGTCGTCTCCCTCCCATGGACGATTGGCGCTCGCTTTGCGGCCTGCGTGTCCGATCTGAATCCCGGGAACGGCACCTGCTGCCTTCATCAAATGCACCGCTTTTTTCCAAGGCTCAATCTGCTCATCGCTCCAGATGCCTGCGCATCCGGGGGTGATACGGCCTTCTGGCGATACTGCTGTCGCCTCAGCGACCACCAAACCTGCCCCGCCGTGCGCGAGTCCAGCCAGATGGACGTGATGCCAGTCATTGATAATGCCGTCCTCGGCCGAATACTGGCACATCGGCGATACCGCAATGCGATTTCGCAGTGTTATGCCTTTGAGTGTGAAAGGGGTAAACAAGGATGACATGGAGACTCCAATTGATCGTTATAAATGCACATATATGTTTTCGATAGTTCGATTACAATCGAACTTTGCAACAAGACATTGTGATGCTAGAATGAACCATGCGCGCCATCCCACATCCCGCTTTGAAAGACGTTACTCTCACCCAGGTGCTCTACGCCCTCAGCGACCCTGTACGGCTTGGTGTCGTGCGTCAGCTTTCAAATGAGGGACAGGCCACATGCTCTGCACTGGATGGGGGCCGGCCGAAGTCCAGCATGTCCCACCACTTTAAAGTCTTGAGAGAGGGCGGCCTGGTTTTTACCCGCACAGATGGACCAACGCACTTGAACGAGCTGCGCCGCGAAGAGATCGATGAGCGATTTCCGGGTCTATTGGACGCTGTCCTGGCCGTATCAGACGAGCCGGGCTGACGGCACCGCACGGTGGTCCCGTGGTGATTGATCGCAGCCCGGCTCGGTTGTAATTTGAAGGCCAAATGGCTTTGGATCTGGTGACCAACGTCAAACGTGAAATGCCGTCAAAGCCCTTCTGCATTCATCTGCACGCCAATATCGTAAATGTCTGATCGACATCTCGGGTGCAGCCTTGAGGGGATCGCACCTACGACCCCATGGTTGATAGTCGAGAGAAGGCGTAAAATATCAGGCTGTACTGTGCTTAAAAATCCCAGTCCTCGTCCTCAGTCGCAACTGCCTTGCCGATGACATAGGAAGAGCCTGAGCCGGAAAAGAAATCATGATTCTCGTCGGCATTCGGCGAGAGTGCCGACAGGATTGCCGGATTGACCTTGCAGGCCTCCGGCGGAAACAGAGCCTCGTAGCCGAGGTTCATCAGCGCCTTGTTCGCGTTGTAATGCAGAAATTTTTTGACGTCCTCTGTCAGTCCGACACCGTCATAGAGCGCCTCGGTGTATTTGGCCTCGTTGTCGTAGAGCTCAAGCAGCAGATCGAAGGCGAAGTCCTTGGTTTCCTGCCGCTGCTCCTCGCTTAAGGGCTCGAGACCACGCTGAAACTTGTAGCCGATGTAATAGCCATGTACAGCCTCGTCGCGGATGATGAGACGGATCATGTCTGCCGTGTTGGTGAGCCTGGCGCGGCTCGACCAAAACATCGGCAGATAGAAGCCGGAGTAAAACAGGAAGCTTTCCAGGAACACACTGGCGATCTTGCGTTTCAGCGGGTCAGGATTGCGATAGTGTTCGAGGATCAGCGCCGACTTCTTCTGGAGAAACTCGTTTTCTTCAGACCAGCGATAGGCATCATCCACGTCGGACGTCGAACACAGGGTCGAGAAGATCGAGGAATAGGAACGGGCATGCACCGCCTCCATGAAGGAGATGTTCGAATAGACCGCCTCCTCATGCGGCGTGATGCAATCCTCCATCAGCGTTGGCGCACCGATACTCGTCTGTATGGTATCGAGCAGGGTCAGTCCCGTGAAGACGCGGATGGTCAACTGCTGTTCCTCCGGCTTCAACGCCGCCCAGGATGGGATGTCGTTTGACAACGGCACCTTCTCCGGCAGCCAGAAATTGCCGGTCAGCCTGTTCCAGACCTCCAGGTCCTTGTCGTCGTCGATGCGGTTCCAGTTGATCGCACGCACCAGCTTGGTTTGCGTCGGAGTGTTGGTCTTCATCTGTATGTTCATGTGATATCTCGATCTCACAGCGCGCAGGATACGCAGCCCTGCACTTGCGTGCCGGTCAGCGCCATCTGGCGAAGGCGAATGTAATAGATGGTCTTGATGCCCTTCTTCCAGGCGTAGATTTGCGCCCGATTGATGTCGCGGGTCGTTGCGGTGTCACGGAAAAACAGCGTCAGCGAAAGACCCTGATCCACATGCTGGGTGGCGGCCGCATAAGTGTCTATGATTTTCTCAGGTCCGATCTCATAGGCGTCCTGATAGTAATCAAGGTTATCATTGCTCATGAAGGCGGCCGGATAGTAGACGCGGCCGATCTTGCCTTCCTTGCGGATCTCGATCTTCGAGACGATCGGATGGATCGAGGATGTCGAATGGTTGATGTAGGAGATCGACCCCGTCGGTGGCACAGCCTGAAGGTTCTGGTTATAAAGGCCGGACGTCATCACCACCTCTTTCAGCGCCAACCAGTCTTCCTGTGTCGGGATCGTGATTCCGGCCGTTTCGAATAGCTCTGCGACGCGCCTGGTCGCTGGAAGCCATTCGGTTTGCGTATATTTGTCGAAATACTCGCCAGACGCATATTTCGAGTTCTCGAAGCCCTTGAAGCTCGTGCCGCGTTCGACGGCGATCCGGTTAGATGCACGAATCGCGTGATAGGTCACCGTGTAGAAATACATGTTGGTGAAATCGATGCCCTCTTCCGATCCGTAGAAGATGCGTTCGCGTGCGAGATAGCCATGCAGGTTCATCTGGCCAAGGCCGATGGCGTGGCTATCGTCATTGCCTCTCTCGATCGAGGGAACCGACGAGATATGGCTCATGTCGGACACGGCGGTCAGCGCCCGGATCGCGGTCTCGATGGTCCTGCCGAAGTCCGAGGAATCCATCACCGCTGCGATGTTCAAGGACCCGAGATTGCAGGAGATGTCCTTACCCATGGTCTTGTAGGACAGGTCGTCATTGTAAGTGCTGACGTCGCTCACCTGTAGGATTTCCGAGCAGAGATTGCTCATCGAGATGCGGCCGGCAATCGGGTTGGCGCGGTTCACCGTGTCCTCGAACATGATATATGGATAGCCGCTCTCGAACTGGATTTCGGCAAGAACCTGGAAGAAATCACGCGCCTTGATCTTCTTCTTGCGAATGCGGCTGTCGGCGACCATCTCGCGGTATTTTTCCGTGACCGAGATTTCTGAAAACGCGACGCCGTAGACACGTTCCACGTCGTAGGGTGAGAACAGGTACATATCCTCGTTGTTCTTCGCCAATTCAAAGGTGATGTCGGGGACCACCACACCGAGCGACAGCGTTTTGATCCTGATCTTCTCGTCGGCGTTTTCACGCTTGGTATCGAGGAAGCGCATGATATCCGGATGATGGGCATTCAGGTAGACAGCCCCTGCCCCCTGGCGCGCACCGAGCTGGTTGGCATAGGAAAAACTGTCCTCCAGCAGCTTCATCACCGGGATGACGCCCGAGGACTGGTTCTCGATTTGCTTGATCGGTGCGCCTGCCTCGCGGATATTGGTCAGGGATAACGCGACCCCACCCCCACGCTTGGAAAGTTGCAGTGCCGAGTTGATGCCACGGGCGATGCTTTCCATATTGTCTTCCATGCGCAGCAGGAAGCAGGAGACCAGTTCGCCGCGTTGCTTCTTGCCGGCATTGAGAAAGGTCGGCGTCGCCGGCTGGAAGCGGCCGGAGATAATCTCGTCGACCATGTCACGTGCCAAAGCCTCATTGCCCTGCGCCAACGTCAACGCCACCATGCAGATCCGGTCTTCGTAGCGCTCCAGATAGCGCTTTCCGTCGAAGGTCTTCAGTGTGTAGCTGGTGTAATATTTGAAGGCGCCGAGAAAGGTCGGAAAGCGAAACTTCCTCGCATAGGCATGGTCGAAAAGATCGCGGACGAAGTTGAACGCATACTGATCCAACACCGCCTGCTCATAGTAGCCTTCGTCCACGAGGTAATCGAGCTTCTCCCGCAGATTATGGAAGAAGACGGTGTTCTGGTTGACGTGCTGCAAGAAATACTGCTTTGCCGCCAGAGCGTCCTTATCGAGTTGGATTTTACCATCCTCATCGTAGAGGTTTAGCATGGCGTTCAGCGCGTGATAATCCAGCGCCTGTTCGTCCGCCTTCAAAGGGCGCTCGAAAGTTGTGACGTCCAAAATCGTTCCATCCCATATTTGACATTGGCGACATCCTCGTCCGTGCCGAGCAATTCGAACCTGTAAAGGTACGGCACTCGACATTTCTGTGAGATCACATCGCCGGCGAGACAGAACGTCTCGCCGAAATTAGTATTGCCCGCGGCGATCACGCCCCGGAGATGAGAGCGGTTGTCCGCATCGTTGAGGAAGCGGATGACCTGTTTTGGAACGGCTCCTTTGCCATCGTCACCCGAATAGGTTGGCACGATCAGAACGTAAGGTTCATTGATCGACGGATTGCCGCTCCTTGGGCTGACGGGGATACGAGACGCACGCAAGCCAAGCTTGCCGACAAAGCGATGGGTGTTTTCCGATCTGCTGGAAAAATAGACAATCAGCCCCATCGCCAGACCCTCATGCCAGCGCGTTGATCATGTCGGGACGAAAACCCGCCCAATGGGTATCGCCAGCGATGACGACGGGAACCTGCCGATAGCCAAGACCTTGAACCTTGGCATAGGCGTCCTCATCGACGGAAATGTCGATGATGCGGTAGTCGAGACCCTGGCGATCGAGCGCGCGGGTGGTTGCGTTGCACTGGACACAGGCAGGTTTGCTGTAAACGGTGATGGTCATCATATCCTCGTTGGGTTTTGATTTCTGGCCGCAGAAAGGCCTCCGAAGACGCCGTTGCCGACGCTCGTTTCTGGACATTGAGTGGGAGAATGACAGGAGCTCAGACGCTCTTCAGCGACCGTCTTCGTTTAAATGCCGGACCGTTACAGGAAAAATCACGCATGCCTTCACCCCGAAGTGTTTTGACGGATTGTCGGCAAGGAAACGCGGACAAGCGACATCATATCGCTTGCCGTCACGCGACCTTCCGGGCACCCCGCCCGTGGACGTTTTCGTTTGAGGCAGGTCTCCTGGCTCGCGGGTCGTTACATCCATCCTTGCCTTCCCGAAGCATGATGCTTCAGTGGCTTTCACTGGACAGATGCTCGCCGCTTACAGTTGCGGGGGCAGCTTCGGAATTACCCGACCATCTCTGGTCCGGCGCACCGTATTCCCGTCTTAGCTTTCGATTCGTAATGAGAATCGAAAGAACCTCGAACACTAAATATGGTATACGAGGCTGAAATTTCGTCAACAACTATACCGCCGAACGGATAGCTCTCCCCAGGAAAAATGCAGTCGCTTTTCAACCGCACGACACGATCGTTGACACTCATGGCCGAAGGACGCGATCTGCATGACCGTGCGCTTCAGTTGTCGTGCGATGCCGAAGAAATCGAACAGGTGCGAAAGCCGGACGGGCAGAGCCGTCTGGCACCTTGCAAATTGCGGCGTCGCTGCCGAGCGGTTTGCACGTAATCGCGCCAACACTGCCGCGGTTTCGCGAACTGCATCCCAAAGTGACGATTGATCTGCTTTAGAGAGGCCGGGCGTCTATTCATTCGCGAACGGAAGGTCTTGAAAAGATATAAACTATCGAGGGGCGGATACCCTTCGTCTATCGGACTGGGTCTGTCGGACTTGGCCTATTGGACTTGTGGGCCTCAATCCATTGGCTGACTGGAATGAGAGAGGGTGCTACAGTCGGAGATCACACTCGAATTCATAAAACTTCGTACTTGCGCGCCAGACGTTTGATGCCTAAAATTGGGTAATGTCTGATCATTCGTCTCAACGGTTGTCGCCGTCAAATATCCCAATGGATGCGCTAAGTGAAGTTCTACAGGACTTTCGCTTGAGTGGGGTCAATTATGGGCGCTGTGAACTGCGACATCCGTGGAGCATCGCCCTGCCGCATCAACAGCTGCTTCGGTTTCACTTTATCAGCAAAGGTCCATGCTGGATTCATACCGAAGCCCAAGGGTGGCAGGAATTGCATGATGGGGATCTGGTGCTACTGCCGCAAGGTATCGCACATCGATTGGCAAGCGCGCCGGATGTTGAAGGCGACTCGCTCAAGAGCTGTCAGATAAAAAGGTTGAGCAGCAAGGTTTGCGAACTGGTGCGGGAAGGAACCGGGGCGACCAGCACCCTTTTTTGCGGTTCCATGGCTTTGAGCGCATATGCCCTTGATCCTTTGATCGCTTTGATGCCGCCAATCATCAAGGGCTGCGATGTCGCTGGCAATGACCCGGTTATTGGCCCCCTGCTGGCGGCTATGACGGCAGAGGCTTCGCAGCCTCAGATGGGCAGCGCGACGATCCTGTCGCGTATGGCTGACTTGCTCGTTGCGCGGCTTATCCGCTGTTGGGTCAATTGCAGTGGAGCCGCAACCACCGGCTGGCTCGCCGCCATCCGCGACCCTCATCTTGGTCGTGTATTGGCCGCCATGCACCGCGATCCGGGCCATAACTGGACGCTTGAAAGCCTTGCCGGTGTCGCGGGCCAATCGCGCTCGATCTTTGCCGAACGCTTCAGCGCTATTTTAGGAGAAGGCGCGGCACGCTATCTCGCCCGCCTGCGCATGCAGCTTGCCCGTGAGTTGTTGGGGCAAGGTGGCATGTCGGTTGCCGAGGTTGCATCTCGCCTGGGCTATGAATCCGAGGCGTCTTTCGCCCGCGCTTTCAAACGTATTACCACGGTCTCCCCGGGCGTTGTGCGCCGCACAGTTTCCGGACGAACGGACATGGTTTTCGGATTTTAAGCTACATATAATCCCAAATCTTTCGTCTATGAAGTGCTTCTGGATTCAGGAGATACGTCAATGACGGACAGAACATCACAATTTAACAGCGCGGATATAGACCTCGATACCGCTGAGCCGGTTGCGTGGAGCCCTGCCACCTGGTTTGCCGTCCTTTCGATGGCGGCCACCAGTTTTGCACTGGTGTCGGCTGAGTTCCTGCCAGCAGGCTTGCTGACGCCAATGGCCCGTGATCTTGGGATCAGCGAGGGAACAGCCGGACAGGTCGTGACTGCCACGGCTTTCGTGGGGGCCATCACGGCCCTATTGAGCAATGTCCTGATCGGCAGATTAAACCGCAAGACAGTGTTGGTCGGCCTTAGTGCGTTGGCAATCGGCTCCAATATTCTTGCAGCGGTGGCGACGGACTTTTGGCTATTGATGCTCGGTCGAGCAGGCCTCGGCATTGCCCTCAGCGGCTTCTGGGCGCTTTCGGTTGCCGTCGTCGCCAGGTTGGTTGGGACCAATGCAACAGGACGGGGCATGGCGATCGTCACGCTCGGCGTCTCACTCGCAACGATAGCCGCGCCATCGATAGGCGCTTTGATCAGCGATTGGCTGGGCTGGCGCAGCGCCATGTCGATGACGGCGGGACTTGCTGCAATTGCCATGTTGCTACAGGTAATCTGCTTGCCGACGCTGCCTGCAAGCACAAGCAACAGTCTCTCTGATGTTTTCCGGCTGACGCGGCGGCGTGGCGTTCAACTTGGAATGTTGGCCATCCTTTTGTTGATGACGGGACATTTTGCCGGCTCGGTTTATGTCCGTCCTTTCCTTGAACAGGTGACCCTGCTTGAAACCGGACCGATTGCCCTGGCACTTCTCGGGTTTGGCGTTGCCTCGGTGATCGGTAACGTTGCGGGTGGCCGGATGGCGGACGCCAGTATTCATATGGCACTCGCTGTCACCGCCGCGCTGATGGCATCTGCGGCGCTCGCCTTGGTGCTTTGGGGCAGTTATGTCGGCGTTGCCTTCAGCCTTGTGACGCTTTGGGGCTTTGCCTTCGGCATGGCACCCGTGGTGCTGCCGACCAACCTATCGCGCAGCGCACCTGACGCCCTGGAGGCAGCGGGCAGCCTGATGGTCGTTTCTTTCCAGGTCGCGATCACGATTGGCGCGGTTGTCGGCGGCTATGTCGTCGATCATTATGGCGCTGCGGGACCCTTGACCCTGACCGCCGCCCTGGCCGCATTGACTGTCGTCCTGGCGCTGACGCAACCGCGCACCTGATCTTCGCTTTCGGGTCAGCCGCCGTTTCCACTTTGAGCCTCGACGTGAACATGAACAACCAGTTGATGCTCCACGACGAGATCAGCGAAGCTGCTGCCCCCTTATGGGGGCAGTCGTCAAAACGCCAGACAGCATGAACGTCAAGATATCTGAGCAACTGTGATAGTCGTCAGATGGCTGAATCGATAATTTTGCAGATGCCTGTACGCACAACGTCCTTGCTGGTGAGTTGACCGGGCTGGATATCAAAGACAGCATCGACCCTGACGCCTGCCCCTTTCTGACGCGCGACAACCCGCAGGGTCTGAATCCGGCCACTCCCACTGGTTTCCTGGAAAGCGTCAATAGACGACAATTCCTTGTTGACCTTTATGCCGGAAAAGCCTTCCGCCGCCACGGCCTGAGCCAGCTTTTTCAGAACAACCGCGGAATTGGCTGTGGGGTATTCCTGCCACGAGCGATAGCTTAATGCGGTGACCATGGGGACGCCGCTCACTTTGAAATTATTCTCGCACGATGCCGCTTGCGCAAGTGCCGTGGCGTTAAAAAGCAAGGCTGCGGCAATGATCGTAACTTTCATTTTTTCTCCTCGCGGCGGACCGTAATCGACCTAACGCATATTCGTTTTGATATTGAAGAAAGGCCGTTAATGCCCCCAGTTAGGCATGCAATCAACGCAAACGGCCCGCCAAACCATGGGTAGGGCGAGCGCGTTGTTCAGTACGAATAATTCAGGGCCACTGACCGCTGACCAGGCATCCGATTGCTTCCCAACCACTGTATTCATACCATGAATAATTGGGGTCGTGGCACCCTTGCGCAAAGCTGGCTGTCTGAACCATGGCAGGTTTTGCTGAATGCTGAGCCTCTGATGGTGAAGCGAGACGCGGAATTGAGGCCGAGGCGCTTGATATCGCGAATGCCATGCCAATTGCAGCAATCAATCCGATTTTGAGTGTTCTCATCGCTAGATCCTTTCGCTCTGCCCCAGCCCGGCGTGACTTCAGCGGCATAGGCGGCGTAAGGTCAACTCGTACAGGTGTGCTAGTGTGGCAGATCGAGCGGTATCCGGGCAGTCGGTCAGTTCAGAGTTTAAGGGGTGATTTCCGCCTGCGAATTTGCTTGCCCAGCGAATAACGGCGGCACCTCAATGAATGTAGTCTGTGATATTCCTGTATCGATAATCTCAAAAACCGCCTTGAGCATGCCATCGACATCCTGACGCACCATTTCGATGTCGCCACCCAAAAGCGCCACAAAGGGATCCCAGTCGAAACAGCCTATCGCTGGTAGCCGATCCGCGACATAGCCGGAGGTCTTGAGCCACTGCATGACGCCTTCCAAAGATATGGTGGAGTTTACAAACATTCCGCCCGGAATTTCGCCTTCAACCATCGCCAGTGTTTGCAAAGCTTTTTCTGCTTTTTCCGGGGCGTATCCGCAGGTGAGTATGTGGCGTTCATCGATCGGAACGCCCATATCCTGATGGGCTGCCCGAAAACCGCGCACCCGCTCCAAGGTGTTGTGATCAGTGGCGCGCCCGCCAACGAACAGCAGGGGAGCGGCCTTGCCGGTCTTGCTGTGGGAATTTTTTAGAATACGACGGGTCAATTCCCGCGCCCCTGCAAAATTATCCGAAATAACGGAAGGTGCTGCTGTTCCCGGCAGGTCGAGATTAATGCTGCGCGCGCCGGCAGACGTGCATATTTCGGTGATCCGGTCAGGGTTGGTTGCTCCGGTCGAAACCAGCCATTCCACTTGATAGGACAGCAGAGTACGTGCGGCCTCTACTTCAAGCTCCGGGTCACGTCGCGTGCAGGTGATAATCGGGAAAAGGCCGCGCGAGCGCGCCATGTCCTCGAAGGTCTCTACGATCGAGCCAAAATAACGGTTGTCATACTTAGGGACGATCATGCCGATGATCTGGGATTTTTCCCGGCGCAGCAGGCTGGCCTGCATGTTCAGCGCATAGCCTTGCTCCTCAGCGATCCGTCTGATTTTTTCCGCCAGTTGGGCGCTGATCCGGCGCTTTTTCCAATTGCCGTTCAAAACAGCACTCACAGCGCTGGCGGATGTGCCCGCAAGCTCGGCCAGATCATAGATCGTCGTCTTCTTGGCAGTTTTTTTCTGATTCACAAGCGCCTCCCGTTGAAACCCAACTTGACATCAAAGTCAGAAGATGGCAATTCTTGCGTCATCGATTGAGCATCGTTGCTCAATCGATGAAGTTGGTTGGCTTTGGAGGGTTGACCGGGAGGCGTTCAAGCAATTCAGGATTGTTGTCGCATCATCGTGCGCTCTTTGTGCCGTGATGACGGTCTTCATCGGCACGCGTCTCTCGATACTGGTTTTGGGTTCTAGAGGAGGAAGCTATGAAATTTCATTCCATGATGATGGTGTCGGTTGCTGCCGCTGCCATGTTTGCAGGCTCTGCCTTGGCGCAGGAGAAGGCAACGGTTGCGTTTCTGATGCCCGATCAGGCATCGACACGCTATGAAAACCACGATTTTCCGGGCTTCAAGGCAGAAATGGCCAAGCTGTGCGCCGGATGCACGGTGATTTACCAAAACGCCAATGGCGATACCGCACTTCAGCAACAGCAATTCAACTCGGTGATTGCGCAAGGCGCAAAGGCGATTGTGCTGGACCCGGTGGATTCGTCCGCTGCCGCAGCACTGGTGGAGCTGGCGCAGTCGCAGGATGTGAAGGTGATTGCCTATGACCGTCCTATTCCAAAGAAAGCAGCAGATTATTACGTGTCCTTCGACAACGCTGGCATTGGCGAGGCTATTGCCAAGTCTTTGGTGGAGCACCTGAAGGCCAAGGGCGTACCACAAGGTTCTGGCATTCTTCAAATTAACGGTTCGCCCACCGATGCCGCCGCTGGTCTGATCCGCGATGGTGTTCATAAAGGCCTGAAGGATTCCGGCTACAAGACCTTGGCAGAATTTGACACACCAGAATGGGCACCACCAAAGGCGCAGGAATGGGCGGCTGGCCAAATCACCCGTTTTGGCGCAGACATCAAGGGCGTTGTTGCCGCCAATGACGGCACAGGCGGCGGTGCGATTGCGGCCTTCAAGGCGGCTGGCGTTAATCCGGTGCCACCCGTTACCGGCAATGATGCGACCATTGCAGCACTTCAGCTGATCATTTCCGGCGATCAGTACAACACGATTTCCAAGCCATCGGAAATTGTTGCGGCGGCGGCGGCCAAAGTCACCGTTCAGTTTCTGAAGGGCGAAAAGCCGGAAGCCAAGACCACGCTGTACGACACACCCTCGCAGCTGTTCATTCCGGCTGTGGTGACGGCAGAAAACATCAAGGCTGAAATCTTCGACAAGAAGATTCAGACGCCTGCCGAAGTCTGCACGGGTGAATATGCCGCTGGCTGCAAAAAGCTGGGCATCACCCAGTAATTGTTCTGATCTGTGTTCGGTCCGGCACGGCCGGATCGGACATGCCTCGAACCTGAAAAGAGCGTTTCGCCATGGTGCAAAATGACCAAGCGGCCCCGAAAACGGGTGGCCCTATTCTGAAATTGCGCAATATTTCCAAGAATTTTGGTGCCGTGTCGGCGCTAACGGATATTGATCTGGAAGTGTGGCCCGGCGAAGTGGTGGCCCTTGTGGGCGATAACGGCGCTGGCAAATCCACCTTGATCAAGGTGCTGGCAGGCGTACACCAGCCCACCTCCGGCACCATCGAATTTTGCGGCGAAAACGTTTCGCTCGATAGCCCCAGCCGGGCGCTGGAACTGGGCATTGCCACGGTGTTTCAAGACCTCGCCCTATGCGAAAATCTGGATGTGGTGGCCAATCTCTTCCTTGGTCACGAGCTTGCGCCGTGGAACCTCGATGAAGTGGCCATGGAAGTGCGCGCATGGACGCTTTTGAAAGAGCTGGCAGCGCGGATTCCATCGGTGCGCGAGCCGATTGCCTCGCTCTCCGGCGGTCAACGCCAGACGGTTGCCATTGCCCGCTCGCTGCTTTTGGACCCGAAAATCATCATGTTGGATGAGCCGACGGCAGCCCTTGGCGTGGCCCAGACTGCCGAAGTTTTGAACCTGATTGAGCGGGTGCGCGAACGCGGGCTGGGCGTCATCATCATCAGCCACAATATGGAAGATGTGCGCGCCGTGGCCGATCGCATTGTGGTGCTGCGTCTGGGCAAAAACAACGGCGTGTTTACCCCGGATGCTTCCAACCAGGAGCTGGTTGCCTCCATCACCGGGGCCACGGAAAATTCCGTCTCACGTCGCCTGACCCGCAAGACAAATAGCCAAGAAACCAGCGGGAGACCCGCATGAGCAACAATATGTCGAACCCTGAAACCAAGTCCTCCCAAGCCTTGGACCGCAGCGATGAGCGCGTCACCCACGATGATGGTGTGCTGGCCATGCTGCGCAGTTTTATCAATCGGATCAAATCGGGCGATCTGGGCATGTTGCCAGTCGCCATTGGGCTGATTGTGATTTCCACCGTGTTCAGCATTCTCAATCCGGTTTTTCTGGCACCCAACAATCTGGTCAATCTGCTGTTTGATTGCGCAACGGTGGGCATCATTTCGCTGGGCATTGTCTGCGTGCTGCTGCTGGGTGAGATTGATCTCTCGGTTGGCTCCATGAGCGGTTTGGCTTCGGCTGTCATTGGCGTGTTGTGGGTTAATTCCGGCCTTCCGGTGGTTGTTGCGATTTTTGCAGCGCTGGTCACAGGTGCCGCCGTGGGGGCGCTTTACGCGGTGATGTACAATCGCATGGGCATGCCAAGCTTTGTCGCCACGCTGTCTGGCCTGCTGGCCTTGCTGGGCATGCAGCTCTACATTCTCGGCCCAACGGGCAGTATCAATCTGCCCTATGCCTCACCTCTGGTGCGGTTTGGCCAGATTTTGGTAATGCCGCATTGGCTCTCCTTCACGCTGGCTTTGGTGCCTGGTATTGTGATGGTTGTGTTTGGCTTAGGCGTGCGCAAGCGCCGCCAAGCGGTCAACCTGTCCTCAAAGCCCTTGAGTGGGTTGTTGATCAAGGCTGCCATCCTCACGCTTGGCTTCGAATTTGCAGTCTACTATCTCAATCTCGGACGCGGCGTGCCTTGGATGTTTGCGCTGTTCGTGGCGCTGGTGGTGGTGGTCAATTACCTCCTGACCAAGACACAATGGGGCCGCTCGATGTTTGCCGTAGGTGGTAATCGCGAAGCCGCCCGCCGCGCTGGTATCAATGTCCGCCGCATTTACATGAGCGCCTTTATGCTGTGCTCCACTCTTGCAGCCCTTGGTGGCGTGTTGTCGGCATCGCGCCTTGCATCCTCCAGCCAGCAGGCAGGCACGGGGGACGTGAATTTGAACGCCATTGCCGCCGCCGTGATTGGTGGCACCAGCCTGTTTGGCGGGCGTGGCAGTGCCTATTCGGCGCTGCTCGGCATCATCGTCATTCAGGCGATTTCCAATGGTTTGACGCTTCTCAACCTCAGCTCGTCGCTGCGCTACATGATCACCGGGGCCGTTCTTGCCATTGCCGTGATTGTGGATTCGCTTGCGCGCCGCTCCCGTGTCAGCCACGGCCGCGCCTAACCTGTATTTCAAGGAGAATTGTATCATGACAGATATCATGAAGGGCAAAGTCGCCGCTATCACCGGCGCTGCATCGGGCATCGGTCTCGCTTGCGCCAAAATTCTGCTGGCGGAAGGCGCAACGGTGGTGTTGATCGACCGCGCCAAGGACAAGTTGGATACGCTTTGCGCAGAACTCGGTGAGCGCGCCAAGCCGCTGGTGGTGGATCTTTTGAATGGGCCAGAGGTTTCCGCCATGCTGCCCCGCATTCTGGAGGTCGCAGGCGGGCTTGATATTTTCCACGCCAACGCCGGAGCCTATATTGGCGGTGCCGTGGCAGAAGGCGACCCAGATGCGTGGGACCGGATGCTCAACCTCAATATCAACGCAGCCTTCCGCTCAGTTCATGCGGTATTGCCGCATTTGATTGCGCAAAAATCCGGCGATATCCTGTTTACCAGCTCGATTGCAGGCGTGGTGCCAGTGGTGTGGGAGCCGATTTATACGGCCTCGAAATTTGCCGTTCAGGCCTTTGTCCATTCCACCCGCAGACAGGTTTCGCAGCATGGCGTGCGCGTGGGTGCGGTGTTGCCCGGTCCAGTCGTCACCGCATTGCTGGATGATTGGCCAAAAGCCAAGATGGATGAAGCGCTGGCCAATGGCAGCCTGATGCAGCCGCAGGAAGTGGCCGAAGCCGTGCTGTTCATGCTGTCGCGGCCACGCAATGTCACCATCCGTGATCTGGTGATTGTGCCCAACAGCGTCGATCTTTGATCGACGCTCACCCTCATAATTGTCCCATCGATATTTGAAGAGCATTTGCCATGATCGAAGCACCTGACACCATCGCGACCGGGCTTGAGCGCTACATTATCGGCGTCGACGTCGGCACAGGCAGCGCCCGTGCCGGCCTGTTTGATCTGAGCGGTACGCTTGTAGCCGTTGCCAAACACGATATTGCGCTGTTTCGCGAGACAGGGGCAATTGCCGAGCAGTCCAGCACAGACATCTGGGATGCGGTCTGCACGGTTGTCCGGCAGGTTGCCGAAGGTGTGGACGATCCAGCTCATGTCATCGGCCTAGGCTTTGATGCCACCTGCTCGCTGGTGGTGCTGGGTGAAGGTGGAAAGCCATTGCCCGTTGGCTCGTCAGAGCTTGCTGAGCGGGACATTATCGTCTGGATGGATCAACGTGCTGTGACGCAAGCGGAGAAAATCAACGCTATTGGCCATGATGTGCTGCGCTATGTCGGCGGCAAGATTTCGCCGGAGATGGAAACGCCCAAGCTTCTCTGGCTGAAGGAAAACCGCCCGGAGACCTTCAAAAGCGCTTGGCAGTTTTTCGACCTTGCCGATTTTCTCACCTGGAAGGCAACGGGCGATCTTGCGCGCTCCACCTGTACCGTGACCTGCAAATGGACCTATCTGGCCCATGAACAGCGTTGGGACCCAAGCTATTTCCATACCATCGGGCTGGAAGAGCTTGCCGATGAAGGTTTTGCCCGGATCGGCCAACGCATTGTGGAGCCCGGAACGCCGCTGGGGCAGGGGCTGACAGAAGCGGCGGCTGCCGCGATGGGCCTAAAAGCCGGAACTGCGGTTGCCGCAGGCATGATTGATGCTCACGCGGGCGGCATTGGCACGGTGGGTATTGGCTCAGGGCCAAAGGACAATATGGCCTATGTGTTTGGCACATCCTCTTGCACCATGACCTCAACGGAGGAGCCTGTGTTTGTCCCCGGTGTCTGGGGGCCATATTATTCTGCCATGGTGCCCGGCATGTGGCTCAATGAGGGCGGGCAGAGTGCAGCCGGTGCGGCCATTGACCAACTGCTGGCCTTTCACCCGGCAGCACCAGAGACCGCCGCAAAGGCGCGCAAACAGGGTATTGCCCTGCCGGTTCTGTTGGCGCAGGCGGCAGCGGCCAAGGTCAGCGCCCTGCCCGATGTCGTGCATTTGGCAAAAGGTCTGCACATCGTACCAGAATTCCTCGGCAACCGCGCGCCTTTTGCCGATCCCCACGCACGTGCCATCATTGCTGGTCTGGGCATGGATCGGGATTTTGATAGTCTGGTTGCGCTCTATATCGCGGGCCTGTGCGGCATTGGTTATGGCCTGCGGCAAATCATCGAGACACAGGCCGCATCGGGCGCCTTTATTGAGCGAGTTGTGATCAGCGGTGGTGCTGGCGAGAGCGATCTGGTGAGGCAGGTGTTGGCCGATGCTTGCGGCAAGCCCGTGGTGGCTGCGGGTCTGGATGAGCCGGTGTTGCTGGGATCCGCGATTCTGGGTGCCGTGGCGGGAAAGGCCTTTTCAGGTGTCAGCCAGGCAATGGAAGCCTTGAGCGGCGTAACAAAGACCTATCATCCGCAGGTCGGCGCTTTGGCCAATATCCACAAACGCAGATACAGCCATTTCACAACGCTACAGCAACAGGGTAGAGCGTTACGCGACGTGTAAATGCGCTCAATATCCTTGGGGCTCTCCGACACCTGGACGAAACGACGAGCAGATAATCCGATCGAAATGTTGGCCTCTTGAAATGCTGGTCAGCTTTGGAGTCTTAGGGTGTATCGCGTGTGTCGCCGCTCTCCGGTGCGCGTGAATGCACCGATCTCGACAAGGTGCTGGAGGTCACGCGTTGCTGTCGCACGCGATGTGGACGTGATTGAAATGTAATTTTCCGCGCTCAACCCGCCTTTAAAACCAGCAATACCCTCTCGAAAAATACGGGCGATGACTTTTTCCTGGCGTTCATTAAGCCGGTCCCGAAACCGATCGTAGAATTTTGCCTTTTGAATGAAGAAGGCAATACGATCAATCGTCGCCTGTTGGGCATCCAGGATTGTCTGCGAAAAATAGACAATCCATCCGGTGATATCGAGCTTTCGCTGATGGCGCTCAAGTTCGCAGTAATAGGCCTTTCGGTCACGCTCAATTGTAAAGGCAAGCGAAATCAGACTTGGTTGCCCAATGTTCTGTGCTAGCGATTTTTCAGCTAACGCGCGTCCAATTCTACCGTTACCGTCCTCAAAGGGATGGATGCTTTCGAAATAGAGGTGTCCGATGGCTGCGCGGATCAGCGCAGATAATGGAACTGACCCGCCTGGCCCCGATCGATTGAACCAGTCGATGAAAAGCGCCATTTCCGCAGCCACCTGGCGGGATGGCGGTGCCTCAAGATGGATTATAGGCTTGTCCAGGCGACCTGAGACGATCTGCATGGCATCATTGTGGCGACGGTAGGCGCCAACTGTTTCGATATATCGGGTTCCCGCCATCAGCATCGAGTGCCAACGGAAAAGGTCCTCATGCTGGAGTGGGCCGGACCAATTTTTATAGACGTCGGCCATCATCTCTGCGATCCCACGTTCTTGTGGTCGGACCGGACGATTGTCTGTATTGAGACCAAATTGTCGGCGCAGCGACGACTGTACGCTTGCTCGATCAAGGAACTCGCCTTCGATCTCCGACGTTTTGATGGCTTCGTCGCTCAGCAACTCAATCCGCAATTGGTTGCTGTCGTCGTCACTGAAATGCCTGACAGCACCGATAACCTCACCGGATGACTGGAGAAACCTTTGCTCCAAAGGGGCCATGTTCTCAATGTCATAGGAGAAGTTTGGCCAATCGGGCAGTTGCCAGTTCCATTGCATGAGTTATAGCCGCCTTTTCTATAACTCAAAATTATGCTGATTGGTGAGCTATTGCAAGTCATTCTATCGATCATCTGGGCTTGAAATCTGCTGTGTACCCTTTGTCAAAGATCCACTTTCATTACCGCTCGCCTACGACGCAAGGTCGACAGAATGGAATTCAAGCATTCCAAGACATGATCGTTCCTAACATCAGTCGGAACCGTAGACCCTTTCACACTCTCTTTCGTAGCTTTGTCCGGCGATCAAGAATGAGGTGATCGACTTTTTCGGAGCGCGCATGATCGGGATCGCTTTCGGCGGCGCTGGTCAGGATTAACTCACCCAGTTTTGCCTGAACGGCCTTGCCGTATGCGCAGTTGCCCTTATGGCCTGGATTGAAAGAGGTCGTTATAATTGGGCCACATCATGCGATTTGCAGGACGATTTTGCCACGAGTATGCCCGTCTTCGGAAAGTTCCAGCGCCTCCTTGACGCTCTCGAACGGAAGGACAGTGGCGACGTAAGGCTTCACCTTACCTGCTTCTATCAATTCCCGAATCTGCGTGAGTTGCTGCGAATTTGGCACGCACTGCACCCTGGCAACACCGACGCCATGCTGCTTGTCTTCGTCAGAAGGAAAGGCGACCGCCGTCACCAGGAAGCCATCCTGCCTCAGGGTGGTGAATGCTCGCTTGAATGTCTCGCCTCCAACCGTGTCAAAGACGACGTCCATGTCACGAACGATGTTTTCGAAAGGCTGCCTGGTGTAATCGACGAACTCGTCCGCGCCAAGATTGCGGACATACTCCTCGTTTCGAGCGGACGCCATCGCGGTGACATGCGCGCCTCGGGCCTTCGCAAGCTGAACTGCCAGGGAGCCGACGCCGCCAGAGCTGTTTGTGATGAACACGTGCTGGCCGGTCGAAAGTTTGGCAACGTCAAACATGGCCTGCCACGCGGTTAATGCTCCGAGCGGCGTAGCAGCCGTTTCGATAAAATCGAGGGTGGAGGGCTTGCGCGCGACATCCGTCGTTTTGGCGATCGCATACTGCGCGAAACCTCCCTGTTTGATAACGCCGTAGACGCCGTCGCCTCGATTGAATTCGGTGACGCCTGGTCCAAGTTTTTCGACAATGCCTGCAATCTCTCCGCCCAGATGGATTGGCAAGGTCATCCCCATTCGCTGGCCAGCGCCACTGCGAATCTTCCAATCCACAGGGTTGACGCCTGCCGCATGGACTTTAACCAGCACTTCGCCTGCTTTCGGCTCAGGATCTTTGACGTCGGCATATTTCAGCACGCTGTTGTCGCCATATTCGTTGATAATGATTGCTTTCATGTCTTTGCTCTCGGTTGTTGAGGTTTTGGTGTCGGCTCGACCATCGACAAGTCCTATGCTAGACGAACACCTTATCGATGTTCTGCCAATCTCCATCGCCGAGAGGCCAATCATGCCCAGACATCCGTTCACCTTTCAGCGGGGCTTCAAACAACGCGGCGAAGGCTTGCCAATCCATGCCCACGACGAGGCACAACTCACCTTTGCCGCATCTGGGATGGTGCAGGTTCACACTGAGGAAGGCCGGTGGCTGGTACCTTCACAGCTCGCAGTCTGGATTCCCGCTCGCGTTCCCCATCGCGTCGATGTCTTGACGGACGCCGAATTATGGATGGTCCATTGGGAGCCATCGGCGGCGCAGGAATGGGCGCCTCCGGTACCGCTCGATCAGACATTCGCTTTACGCGTGACCCCGCTCATGCAGTCTTTGCTCGAGGCGGCTTTCATGGCCGATGTCAGCCAAGAGAAGGGGGAACTCGTAGCCAAGCTCATGCTGCACGAACTGACGTCAACGGCCCACGCGCCAACATTCCTCCCCCTGCCGACAAGCACAATCGGGCTTCGGGTCGCAGACATGGCTCTCACCGATCATCAGAGCCTGATGAGCATCGATGAACTTGCATCGCGGGCCGCGACATCCGTGCGAACATTAAGCCGATTGTTTCCTTCGGAGACAGGGTTGACCTTCAAGGCCTGGCGACAACGGGCGCGGATCGTGCAGTCGATGGATCTACTCGCCAAGGGAAAGCCAATCGCCCGCGTGGCTGCCGACTTAGGATTTTCCAGTGCCGCTTCGTTCTCGCACGCTTTCCGGCAGGTCACGGCCATGACGCCAACCCAGTTTATGGGGGTGAAACCTTTAGCCTGGAGTCTGTCACGTTCAGATTGAACCAGACAGACTCTAAATTCTCTTGTTTTCGTTTGTGTTTTCGGAAAAATCGGTTTTCCCTTTTCCCTGACAAACTCTAAAGGCGTTCAGCCTCTGGTGTCGCAACCAGTTTTGCGGCTTCGATATTTGCCAGTGAAAGTGCGCCGCGCATCGATTTTCCCGTGGCGAGGGTTGCGGCCATCACGCCGATGAACATGTCGCCGGCTCCGTGCGTGCTTTCCACTTTCACCTTCACGGCAGGCAGGACAATTTCGTCTCCGCCTCGACTTGCGTAGGCGACACCCGCGCCGCCTGCGGTGACCACAACGTCCGGGAAGTTCGCCAACAGCCTCCTTGCCGCTTCCAATGCGCCATCGAGCGTTTCGACAACCGGGACGCCCGCCAGCATTTCAGCCTCGATGGCGTTGACGACGATGATGTCGATCAGGTTTTGAAGGTCGGCTGACAAGGCGCGCGCCGGTGCGGCATTGATCAGGACGCGGCCCCCAGCCTGCCGGACGACCCTTGCTGCGGCGACATTGGCGGCGTCGGGGATCTCGTTCTGCAAGACAAGAACCGTTGTCCGGCCCAGCAGATCGGCTGCGGCTGCGACATCCTGATCGCCAAGCGTCAGGTTGGCGCCGGACACAATAACGGCACCGTAATCGCCCTGCGCATCGAAAATTGCCACGCTCATGCCGGTGGCATGGCCGGTAGACGCCACGGCGTCGCGCCGCACGAAGCGATCATCAACCTGTCGGCGTTTAAGATTTTCCAACAGAAACCGTCCGAATTCGTCGTCGGCAACTGCGCCGATCATGAATGTCGAGACGCCAGCCTGTGCTGCCGAGACAGCCTGATTGCCACCCTTGCCGCCGCTTTTGGGGTGCCAGGACGTGCCTGCAACAGTTTCTCCCTGACGTGGCCGGTCTGGACCGAAGACCGCGATATCATAATGCAGGCTGCCGAAAACGGTGACGATAGGCGAGAATGTCATGGAAGGCGATCTCTACGTTTGGAGGTAACGGCGGACATGGTGCGGTCGAGATTGCGCTCGGCGGCCTGATAGTCGCGCTGGGCGACGGCAACGAAAATGGCGTCGAGAATATTGAGCTGCGCAATGCGCGCCGCGGCATTTTCCCCCATCAAAGGCGAGCCTTGTGCGGTGGAACACAAGACCACGTCGGCGGACTGGGCGAGCGCGGAGGAACCGTAATTGGTCACGGCAATGGTGCTGGCGCCGTTCTTGCGGGCAAGTTGCAGGGCCTCGATCACGGCAATCGTGTTGCCCGAATGCGAAAAGCCAATGGCGACATCGGTATCGGCAAGAAGGGCCGCCGACATCAGCATCATGTGTGAATCATCGAAGACGCTGGCGCGCACGCCAATTCTCAAAAACTTGTGGGCCACATCCCGGGCGATCTGCGCCGAGCCGCCGACGCCGTAGAAATCCCGGTTTCGAGCCTTATGAATCATGTCCGCCGCCTGGTCGAAGGCTGCCATGTCCAGAATGGCAAGCGTTTCCTCAAGGGCGTGGATCGAGGTGCGAAAGACTTTCTGGACGATTTCAAGCGAGGTATCGTCAACCGACAATTCCTGATGCATTTCGGTGGTCGGCTGGCGGTTATACTGGCTGACGGAAGAGCGGAAATCCCGGAAGCCGGAAAAACCGAGCTTCTTGGTGATCTTCACCACCATGGCTTCCGAAACCCCGGCATTTTCGGCGATCTGCTTCAGCGAGGTCTCCTCGCTGAAATCACGCATGCCGAAGACCGTATCCACGACCTTTGCTTCCAGCGGCGTCAGCATTGGCATCATCATGCGAATGCGCGGCCCCACCGCCTTCATGTCAAAGCCATCAGCGTTCATTCCCGTCCCCTTGTCGCGCGATCAATCATCATTGCGACGAGGATTATAAGGCCGGTGGCGAGCAGTTGATAGAAGGCCTGGACATTCATCAGCGTCAAACCATTGCGCATGGCACCCAGGATAATGGCGCCGAGAATGGTGCCGACAATACTGCCCTTGCCGCCCATCAGCGATGCACCGCCAATCGCCGCTGCTGCAATTGCATCCAGCTCCCAGAGATTGCCGAGAATGGGCTCGGCCGCGCCAAGACGGCCAATCAGGATAAGGGAGGCGAGTGCGGCGAGCCCGCCGGAAATCACATAGGCGGTAATCTTGGTACGGGCGATTGGAACGCCTGCCACGTAAGCGGCTTCCTCATTGCCGCCAACCGCCATCAGGTATTCGCCAATGGGCGTCTTCTTCAGCAGCACCCAGGCGGCGACCGAAACACCGGCAACGATCAACACCGGGATTGGCAGGCCGATCAGGGTTCCATTGAACAGCGCCCGAAAGCCGGGCGGAATGCCCAGCACCGGATTGCCACCGGTGAAGATCAGCGCGATGGCTCGGTAGGTGCTCAGTGTCCCCAGCGTCACGATGAAGGGTTGCAGGCCGATATAGGCGACAAGCACGCCATTAATAAAGCCGCATACCGCGCCGACACCAAGCCCGGCGAGGATCGCCAAAGGGATGGGCGTTCCACCCAGCAGCAGCGTCGCGGTCATCACGGCGGCAATGGCGGCGGTCGGCCCGACCGATAGATCGATGCCGCCTGAAATGATCACCAGCGTCATGCCCAGCGCCAGGCAGGCATTGATGCTGGATTGCTGGAGAATATTGGTCAGATTGCGCTCCGACAGGAAGCCGGGAACGAGCGCTGCAAATACCGCCATGATGACGATGAGGCCGATCAGCGTTCCGGCGTCACGCAACGAGACGGAAAACCGGCGAAAGGTCGGGACCGATTGGCTGGCGGCGGATGAAGAGGCGGTCATGGAGAAAGATCCTCTCTGTTTATGCAGGATGTGCGATGGCGGTAGCACCGGCACTCGCTCCTGGAATGGCATGGGCGAGAATGGCGCTTTCCGTCAGCTGTTCGCGCAAGATTTCAGCCGCGATCTGCCCTTCCCGCATCACCAGGACCCGGTCGGAGAGCCGGATGACTTCGGGAAGCTCGGAGGAAACGACGATGATCGAATGGCCTTCGCGGGCCAGGGCTTCGATCAATTGGTAGATCTCGGATTTTGCCCCGACATCGATGCCGCGTGTCGGCTCATCGAACAGCAGGATCTGCGATTTGGCCGCCAGCCAGCGGGCAATAATGGCCTTTTGCTGGTTGCCGCCGCTAAACAGGCGGATAGGGCGATCAAGCTGAAACGGCCGCAGGTTGACCCGCTTCAACAAATCCTGCGCGCTGGCGCGCAGTTTTCCGGTGCGGATCAGACCGGCAGCGGAAAAGCTGGGAAGCGAAGCCAGCGCCATGTTCAGACTGACCGGGCGCAAGGGGATAATGCCTTCGCGCTTGCGCTCCTCCGGCACAAGGCCGATACCTGCGGCAATTGCGTCACGGGGATTGCGCAGGCTGACACTCTTGCCATCGATGGTAATAGACCCCTCGCTCAGACGATCGACACCGGCGATCAGCCGCAGCAATTCCGTGCGCCCCGAGCCGACCAGCCCGGCAATGCCCAACACTTCACCCCTTTTCAGGGTGAAGGAGACATTTTTGATCTTGGTGGCTGAAGACAGGTTGCTGGCTTGCAGCCTGACCTGATCAGTTACGAAGGAATGATGGGTTTCCTGCATCAGTTCACGCCCGACCATCATGGCAATGACCTGTTTTTCCGATGTGGTTTTCATGTCAACGATGCCAACGAGCTTGCCATCTCGCATGACGCTGGCGCGCTGGCAGATACGGAAAACCTCGTCCATCTTATGCGAAACATAAATAATCGACACGCCGCTGGCCGAGAGATCGGCAATCACCTCAGCCAGCCGGTCGAACTCGCTCGGCGTCAAGCTGGAGGTCGGCTCATCCATGGCGATGACCTTGGCCTTGTCGAGCAGGGCGCGGCCGATCTCGACAATCTGCCGCTGCGCGACTTTCAGGCTGGAGATGGGCGCGGAAACGTCGATGCTGCGGTCGATCATCGACAGCGCTTCGGCGGCCCGCTGTTCCTGCTCCCGGCGCGAAACGAAAAGCCCGCCCATATGGGTCAGCGAATGGCCAAGAAACATGTTCTGGGCAACACTCAGATGCGGCACCTGTTGAAGTTCCTGATGGATCATCGCAATGCCAGCCTGTCTTGCATCCTGCGGCTTGCGAAACGCGACAGCTTCGCCATCGACGAAAACACTGCCGGAGGTTGGCCGGAAGACGCCGGACAGAATGCGCAGAAGCGTTGATTTTCCGGCGCCGTTTTCACCCAGCAGCCCGTGAATTTCTCCGGGAGCAACGTCAAAGCTCACATCCGTCAGCGCGTTGACGCCCGGAAAGCTCTTGGAGATTGTTTCAAATCCCAGTCTAGGCACCATCTCTTACCTCCTCCTGCAAGACACGCACTGCCAGCCCTGAAAGCTGGCAGTGCGTTAACCTCGATTATTTTGCAGCCTTGGCATCTTCCATCAGCACGGCGCGCACATCGACGCCCTTGCCTTGGTAGCGGGCGAGGTTGTCGGCGGTGATCAGCGCCTGAGGCGTGGCGACGACGCGCGGCAATTTCTGGCCGGCAACGAGCCGAAGGGCTGTTTCCATGGCCACTTCACCTGTTAGAACCGGAAAGCTATCGACGGTGCCGGTCAGTTCGCCTGCCTTGATCGAGGCGTAGGCGTCTGAAATACCGTCAGTGCCGAAGACAGCGACCTTGCCCGCAAGCCCTGCCGCCTTGACGGCTTCGACCACGCCCAATGCCATGCCGTCATTGTTGGCATAGAAGCCGATAAGATCGGGGTGTTGGTTGAGGATGTTGGTCGCGGCATCGTAGGAGGTCTGCCGGTCCCAATTGCCTGGAACGCTGGCGACGATCTTGAAACTGCCGTTTTCACCGATGGTGGATTTAAAGCCGTCGGTGCGTTGCACGGCGGCATAAACACCGGCCTGGCCCTCGATGATCGCCACCTTGCCACCCTGCGGACGGTTGGTGATGAACCATTTGGCGACGCGCACGCCGTTGTCGCGCTGAACATTGCCGACATAGTGCTCGGCCTGCGGGATCACGGCATCATTGACGTCAACGACCGGAATATTGGCGGCCTTGGCCTGTTCGATCACCGGTTGGAGATTGGAATCCGTCTGCGGCGACACCAGCAGAACGTTATAGCCTTGGGTGATCATCCCCTCAGCAATCGTCAACTGGCCAAGCTGGTCGCCTTCGCTTTGCGCCGCCTGATAGGCGACCGGAACGTTCTTGGCCTTGCCGAACGCGGCATAGCCCTCACCGAGCGACCGCCAGTATTCGTTGGTCAGTGTCTTTGAGACGGCGCCCGCCTTGGTGCCGTCGGGAAGCTTCGGAAAGGGGCCGAACTTTGCTTCCAGCTGCGACCAGTCCATGCGGTCTTTTTCAGTGTCGGAATTGAGTGGGGCAAGCTGCTGCGCAAAGGCTGCGCTGAACAGGAAGCTGGCAGCAAGGCCAGTGGCAAGCGTCAGTTTCATCATGGTCTTCATCGGTTCCTCCCAGGTGGTATCATCAAGCATGCCTCCGGCATGCCTTTGGTTACAAAGGTCTGAAATCTCGGGGTATTTGGAATTGCGGGCCTTAGCCCAGCATCAGTTCCTGAACGATGGCCTGCGCGGACACGGCATCCTGACGGTCGATGGCGCCCGAAAGACGATTGTCCTGATCGAGGCGATCGACAATCCGCAGCATGCGCTTGACGGTCTGGATATTGACCTCGCATTCGTGGACGGGATCGAGACCCGTCATGTCCGGGAACGTGTCGAAGTAGATGGCGCCATCATAGCCGTCCTTGCGGATCTGGCGCAGAAGCTCGATGGTCTGCTGGGTGTGGACCGCGCCCACCATCAGGCCATCGTCGCGCTTGGCATAGCCATCGTTCAGATGCACACCGAGAACGCGGCTATGGCGGGCAATCAAGGCGGCGGCAAAGGCTGGCTGTTCATCGGCGTAGAGAACGTGGGCAAAGTCCAGCGTCACACCAAGATTGGGCATATCGACATCCCTGATGGCCAGCAATGTCGTTGCCGCATCTGGCATCAGGCTGTAGGACCGAGGTTCGTTTGGCTTGTACTCGATGCTGATCTGGCAATCCGGATCATGGGCGCAAACTTCACGAATTCCGTCAATTTCGTGTTGCCACAGGGTGTGATAGTCGGCCTGGAAGGCGTAATCGAATCCATCCTGGCCGAGCCAGAGCGTCATCAGCCTGCTACCTGCGGCGCGGGCCGCATCGATCCCTGCCTTGGTGAGATCGATGGCTTCCCGCCGGACTGCCGGATCGGGATTGGTGAATGCGCCGATCTTGAAGGCGGGATTGGTGTAATAGCGCATGGCAAACCCATTGATTGCCAGGCCCATATCGCCGATCTGGCGGGCCAAAACAGCAGGGTCTTCGCCAACATGATCGGGATAATTGAGATCGAGATCCGTTAGCCCATCGACTTTTGCGGCACGCTTTGCCATTTGCAGCATGGTCGGCTTGCCGGACAGGTCCGGCCATTCTGCCTTTGGGCAGGAGGCAAAGGAATTCAGGCGGGTTGCAAATTTCAGCTGGGTCACGGCTCTGGCTCACTTTGATCACTACACTTCATACTTCACAAAATAATTGTGATTTGTAAAGTAAAAAATCTCTTAGACCCCAGTGAATTGCCTGGAGCCGACCTCAGCCACGCAGCAATGCCTCGATTTCGCTGCGCTCCGGCATGGCGGGCGCGGTTCCCCGGCGGGTCACGGCGATGCCCGCCGTCGCACATCCAAACCGGACCGCGTCGAGCGGAGTAAACCCATCGGCAAGCGCTGCGGCAAAACCGCCGACGAAGGCGTCCCCTGCCCCTGTCGTATCGATGACAGGCCCGGCTGCAATGGCCGGAACCGCCACCGAGGCATCGTGGCTATGAAACAACACGCCTCTGCTGCCGAGCGTGATGATGGCAGTACCGACACCGCGCTCCAGAAGCACATCCCCCGCCCGCTTAGCATCTTCAATCGTATTGAGCGGAAAGCCAACCAATGCGGCGGCTTCGGTTTCGTTGGGAATGATATAGTCGCATAGCGGATAGATCGCGTCTGGAAACGGCTCGGCGGGGGCGGGGTTGAAGATCGTGGTGACGCCAGCCTTACGGGCGATCATCAGCCCGTGGTGGGCCGCCTCGGCAGGCTGCTCCAGCTGCGTCACGAAAATCGCGCTGGTCTCGATGGTTTGCCGCGCCGCCTCGACATCCTCAATGGTAATGGTTCCGGCTGCACCTGGATAGACGATGATGGCATTGTCGCCCGTCTTGTCGTTGACATAGATGAATGCGGCACCGGTGGGCTGGTCGTCCATAATGGTCAGTTTTGGCAGGACACCCGCATCCGCATAGGTCTTCAACGCCAGATCACCGAACGTGTCGCGGCCGATCTTCGAGATGAAGGAGACGTTCGCGCCCTCCCCGGCCCTTGCTGCCGCAACCGCCTGGTTGGAGCCCTTGCCGCCCGGCCCGACGGAAAAGCCGCTGCCGGTGATCGTCTCGCCCACCACCGGCAATCGCGCCGCAAGATAAGCGGTATCGGCAACAAAGATTCCAAGTATCGAAACGCCCTTGCCCATCCTGCCCTCCTTATGCTCCAGCCGGTGGGATGACGCCCTTGGTGAACAGGAAGCAGCCGTAGAAGCGGGTTTCGCCGGTTGAAATCACACAATAGGCCTTCTTTGCAAGATCGTAGAATGCAAACCGCTCGATGCCGTACATCGGCGACGGCTTGCCCTCGGCGCGGTCGATTTCCACTTGGACCTCGCGTTGCACCGGCTGAATGTCGTCCGGGGCACCCATAACTTCCATACGACCTGCCGAATTTTGCAAGGGTGTATCGAGCGGCAAAACCGACAGCAGGACGCGCACAGCTTCTGCGGCGGATAGATTAGCCATGGAGAGCGGACGGCCCAGCACGGTTTGGCGCGCCACGCTATCGCTGGGGAAATTGGTATCGGAAATCACAAGTGTATCGCCATGCCCCATGGATCGCAGCGCATGCAGCACGTCGGCATTCAAGGCAGGATGAAGATTTTTCAGCATGGGACACTCCTTGTTTAACTTAACTTACTACAATGACTGGCCTATTTGACCGCACCGGCGGTCAAGCCCTTGACGATATAGCGCTCCAGGAAAATACCGACCAGGACAAGCGGCATGATGGCGGCGGTGGCGATAGCGGCCATGGACCACCAATTGATCCCTTGCGAGCCAGTCTGGCTGGCCACCATGACGGGCAGCGTCTTGGCGTTCGAACTGGTCAGGAGCGCTGCGAAGAAATATTCGTTCCAGCAGAGAATAACCGACAGGATGAAGGCGGCCACCATTCCTGGGAGGGCGATGGGCAGGACGATTCGCATAAACGCCCCCCAGATCGAGCAGCCATCGACAAGGGCTGCCTGCTCGAGTTCGACGGGGATCGTGTCGAACTGGTCACGCATGATCCAGATGACGATGGGCAGTACCATCAGCGTGTATACCAGAACGAGACCGGTCAGAGTATCCAGCAGCATCAGGTGTTTATAGAGCACCAGAAACGGCATGGCGAGCACGACGGGTGGCAGGATCAATTGGGACAGGAAGAAGAACGAGATATCCTTGTTACGCAACCAGAGAAATTTGTAGGAAAACCGGCTAAGGCCATAGGCCGCCAGCGATCCGATCACCACAGCCAGAAACGAGGCTCCAGCCGAGGCGACGACGCTGTTGAAGAAGCGCCGCATGAATTCGTCGCGCACTGTCGAGGCCACGAATATCGTGTCCGGCGAAAGGCCGAGCGAGCGCCAGCCCTTCCAGTCCGGCGTAAAATCCACGAAGGGAATGAGGTGGCCCTGGGTGACATTGACGGCGGTCTTGAAGGATGTCGTGATGGTCCAGTAGATCGGAAACAGGGAGATAAAGGCCCAGAACACCAAGGCGGCATAAATCAGCAGACTGCTTGTCAGAAATTGAAGGCGACGAAACCGGGGTTCGGCTCGGCTTTCAGGGCCGTTATGGCTGGTGCTTGTGTTTGCCATGGTCGGTGCCTCAGTTGGAACGTTGCAGCCAGCGGCTCGTCACCTTGAGGATGAGCGAGACGAAGATAATGATGATGACGAGATAGAACTCGGCCAGCATGGTGCCGTAGCCGACATTCGACCGGTCACGATATTCCCGGAAGATGAAGCTGGAGACCGTATCTGTCGCGCCGCCGGGTCCGCCTGCGGTGACATTGATGACGATATCGGCAAGCTTCAACTGGAAAATGATCCGCAGGATAATCACGGTGACGCTGACCGGCAGCATCAGCGGAAAGGTGATTTCCTTGAAGCTCTGCCAGCCGGAAGCGCCATCGACCTTGGCGGCCTCCTTAATCTCCGTTGGCAAGGCCTGAAGCCCGGCCAGAAGCAGGATCATCATGAAGGGGATCGAGACCCAGGCATCCATGGCCATCAGCGAGAGACGGGCAAGCCATGGGGTCGAGAAAAACGCGGGGTTGTCCCATCCGAGATGCCGGGCAAGCGTTGCCGCCGGGCCGAAGCGATATTCCATCAGCGATTTGCCGATCATCCAGCTGACGGCAACCGGGCTCAACATCAGCGGCAGAAGGAAGGCGACGCGAAAGAACTTCCGGGCCTTGATTTCGGCGTTCAAAAGCAGCGCGAGGCCAAAGGCAATGGCATATTGCACAAGAACCGCCAGAACATAATAGACCATGTTCAACAGCGCGTTCCAGAAATAAAAGTCAGCAAACAGCGTGCGTAAGTTGTCGATGCCGTTGAAGCGCCGCCCTGCGGCAGCGCTGAGGTTCCAGTCGGTGAAGGCAATATAGAGGCCGAACACCGTGGGAAATACCACCATGGCGACCGTAAACAGCACCGCCGGCAGAACGAACACGGCCCGCTGGCCAGCTTCGCCACGGATCATGATCTGCGCGGCGCACAGAGCCACGGCCCAGACGATATAGGCATAGAGCAAGGGACGCCAGCTGACGAGACCAAGCGATGTCACCCCGGCTACATCGAGAATTTGCAGAATAAGCACGCCAAGCAGCAGCACCGTGGCCACCGTCAGCAGCAGGCGGCCACGCTTAGCGCCGGTTTGCCGCAGCGATAGCCTTTCGGTCGGGCGAATGACAGGCATGGTC
The DNA here is from genome assembly GCF_021559775.1 of Gillisella vitis. Taxonomy (GTDB): domain Bacteria; phylum Pseudomonadota; class Alphaproteobacteria; order Rhizobiales; family Rhizobiaceae; genus Allorhizobium; species Allorhizobium ampelinum. Next base: position 396,150 of record NZ_CP056049.1, read on the forward strand.
GTGTCGGACATCAGCAAACCCTTGGGCATAGCGCCCTGCACAAAACCGTTGGCCAAAATTGGCTTTAGGCGGTCAATAGATGTCAGGCGACATGGGAAAGCCGCCTGACGCCTTATGGAAATACCAGCGGCAGTTTCCTGCCGCTGGCATGGCTCAAACGCCGAGCGAGGCCTTGTAGAGAGATATCTGCTTGTCGCGGCCAAGCTGATCGGTGAGTTTTTCCCAGGCCGCCGCAATCGCATCGGCGCCTTCCTGGGGCTTCACCCTTCCCGCAAACACCTTTGCCAATTCGTCTTCCGCCACGCTGTAATATTGGAAGATACCGGGAATACGTGGCTCGATGGCGGCGTTCGGATGGTTGTAGGACTTCGACTGGGAGGCGAGATAATTGCTGATGAACGCCTCCTCATAGCCCGCGGCCACCCATTCCTTGATATCGAACTGGCTCTTGCGATAGCACTGGAAGCCGGAGGGATAAGCCGCCGTCCACAAGGCGAGATCCTTGCCACCGAGATGGGCTGCCGCACTCCAAGCCGCCTTCTTTTTCTTCTCGTCCTTATCGACACGAGCCATGACGTAAACGCCCCAACCCAGATAGGCCATGTTGGGCGCATAGTTCGGCCCGCTGGCCAGCGTCTCCCATTTCCCGGTCTTGGCATTATAGACATCGTCGGAGCCGGGAAGAATGTCGAAGGCGATGGTATCGCCCACCACCGAACTATCGCTGGTTTGGGCGCTTTGCCCGACATCGCCCCACCAGGAGACCATGGAGCCGGTTCCGGCCAGAAACTGCTGGAACGCCGTCGTGCCGGGATCGGCATTCAGCTGGTCGCCGGCTTCGGAAGGCAGGGCATCGACCACGTCCTGTATAGCGCGCACCCAGGCCGGATTATTGATACGCGGCTTCATCGTATCGATGTCGAACAGCCAGGCCTTGTCATCAGGGTGCTTGGCATAGGCCGTTGCGCGACTGCCGAGGAAGTAGAAACCAAAACCACCCCAGGCCTTTGGTGCATCGAGATAGCCGATGGCATCGGCACCGGCGATTTTCTTGCCCTTGAGGAACTTGGTCGCTTCCTGCACCTGCTGCCAGGTTTTCGGCACGCCCCATTCGCCAGCATGGCCTTCGGCTTTCCAGGCCTTGGCGAGATCGGCGTCGGTGAAATAATCCTTGCGGTAGTTGAAGTTGTGGCAATCGCCATCCACCGAAACGCGGTAGACTTTGCCACCCCAGGTGCCGACCGGGGCCTTCAGGTAATCGACGTAATCCTCCATGTCGATCTGGGCCTTCACCCAGTCCGGCATTTCCGAGGCAAGACCCTTGCCGCAGACATCGCCCTCAAACGGCGCGCCCATTTCCAGAAGGTCGAAATCCACGGTGCCGGTGGCAATCGCTTGTTGAAGACGGGGATTGTAATCGGCCTGGGCCAGGTCGATCCAGGTGATCTTCGCGCCGGTATAATCCTCCCAGGGCTTCAGGAAGCCGCGAAACAGCACATTGTGCAGATTCTGATTGTTCAGGCCCATGAAGGACAGTTCGACGCCAGCGAACTCTCCCTTCTTGACGGTCTTCTTCGTGGCCTCCAGGCACAGCTCGCCGACCTTCTGCCAATCGGCATCGGTGGGAGAGCCTTTTCCAACGCCGGGTATTTGCAGGATCTGCATGCGCAGGGACGCCTCGTCGGCCAGTGCCGTTCCGGCATTGCCCAGCAACCCGCCGGCAGCCGCCACAGCCCCAAGGCTTGCACCGGTCTTCAGGATGGCGCGACGGCTCAGGCCTATCGCCATCATCCTCTCGTATTCGCTGACTTTCATACCTGTCTCCTCCCTTGTTCGCCTATGTCAAATAACTGCTTTCACATGTCCCCTCCCGTGGACGGGCGAAAGCAGGCTTCCACTTTTCCCTGACAAACTCTATTCCAACCGCAGCCCCGTTTCAGCGTCGAACAGATGGACCATGGCCGGGTTCGGCGTCATGGCAATCATCTGTCCGGACGGCTCTGCCAAACGCTCGCGGAACACGCCGATAACTTTCTGCTGGCCAAGCCGGGCAAAGACCTGGGTTTCCGTTCCCGTCGATTCCAGCACGGTAACGTTAGCGGTGACATCGCCGCCAAGCACAAAATGCTCAGGCCGAACGCCGTAGAAAGCCGCTCGTCCGTCCGAACCTGCAGGAGCCGAATTCAAGGGAAGTCGGATGCTCTCTTCGGTCTCGAAAAACGGCGTTGCAGATGCCCGGATATGACCCTTGATCAGGTTCATCGACGGCGAACCGATAAACCCAGCCACGAACATGTTGGCTGGCGCATCGTAAAGCGCCAGCGGCGAGCCGATCTGCTCGACGCGACCATCCCGCAACACGACGATACGGTCCGCCATGGTCATGGCTTCGACCTGGTCATGGGTGACGTAAATCATCGTCGTCGCCAGACGGCGTTGCAATTCCTTGATTTCAGCCCGCATCTGGACCCGCAATTTGGCGTCGAGATTGGACAGTGGTTCGTCGAACAGGAAAACCTTCGGATCCCGGACAATCGCCCGGCCCATCGCCACGCGCTGCCGCTGCCCGCCGGAAAGCTGACGGGGGTAGCGAGTCAGATAAGGGACCAGATCGAGAATTTCTGCTGCCTTGCGAACGCGCTCGTCAATGAAGGACTTGGTTTCACCGCGCATCTTCAGCGCAAAGCCCATATTCTCCGCCACGGTCTTGTGCGGATATAGCGCATAGCTTTGGAACACCATGGCGATATCGCGATCCTTTGGTGGCAGGTCGTTGACGACTTTTCCGTCGATAACGACATCGCCAAAGGTGATCGGCTCCAGCCCGGCAACCATGCGCAGCAGCGTGGACTTGCCGCATCCCGATGGGCCGACAAGAACAACGAATTCACCATCAGGAATCTCGACGGAAACGCCATGGATAACCCTCAGGCTACCATAGGCCTTGCCGACATTGACGATATTCATCGATGCCAAAAGCAGTTCTCCTCCCAGGACGGAGTGCATTGCGCACTCCGTTTAAGCGGTTTTCCGGAAAACCGTAACGGCTGGAGACCTCCCTCTCGCCGTGACAGTCCTTGCGTCCGGAAAGACGCTATCTGCACCGAGAACTTCACACAATCTTTTATTTTGGTAAAGTCGGTTATTGCGTTTCTCTTAAATATTTTCGATGCTCACCAAAGTGCAGTCGAAACGGGAGTTTGGGCGACGTTGAACTATGGATTGCGGTGAATATAGCCCTCGCGCAGCCCTGTTTAAGCATCGCCGCATCGGGAAGCATCACAAAAAAATGTCAAATCGTGAAGAAATTCACGATCGCAAAGGGAAGGCAAGCCAATGCTGAAGGGAATAGATCCGGTTTTGAACGCTGAATTGCTGCATGCCTTGATGCTGATGGGCCACGGCGACCAATTGGTGCTGTGCGATATCAACCATCCGGCCGAGACGATTGCCAAGCACACGACCTATGGCAAGCTGATCAATCTGTCGGGTTGCGGTCTTGAGGTTGCCACGGCAGCGATCCTGACGCTTTTCTCCCTCGATACCTTTGTGGAAGCGCCGGTGAAGAGAATGCAGGTGGTTGGCGACCCTGGTGGACAGGTACAGATCTTTTCGGCCATCCAGCATGTGGTGGACCGCGCGGAAGGACGACCGATCAAGATCGACGCCTTGGAACGTTTCGCTTTTTACGCCGAGGCAAAGACGTCCTTTGCGATCGTTAGAACCTCCGATCCCGGCCCCTATGGATGCTTTATTTTCAGCAAGGGCGTCGTTTAATTCGAACGCAAATGTGTCTTGATCTATCAGAGGGGTGAATCGATCAGGCCGGATCGATTCAGATAACTCGTTGGACGCGTCAATCGAACCACGCCAGACTCTGGCCATGGAGAAAGAGAACAACAGCCCGGTCCAACTTCGCCGTATCGACCCGTCGCAAAACATGCGGCGCTTTTACACGCTCGCACTGCAACCGACCCTGTTCGGCGGCGCCTCGGTGATCCGCAACTGGGGACGGATTGGTACGACAGGCCAGACTATGATCGAGACCTTCGACCGAAAAGAGGATGCCCAGCGGGTGCTTTCACGCCTGGAGCGGACGAAAAGAAAACGAGGTTATCATGATGCGGGTCGTCTAACTTGATAGACATCAGACATATTCATGCTTTTTTACAGAGCAGTTGAATTTGCGTACGATTCATCATACATATTCCACTTAGAGAGACGAAAACGGCTCTGCCTTCTGCGGCAGGGCATGAAAGTGGTGGATGGCGTGACCGGTCAAGTGAAAACACGCGCCAAAGGCGCTGGCTCCCTGGTTGCACAGGTCAGCGACAGCCTTCGCAAGGCGATCCTTGGCGGGGACTATGCGCCGGGCGATCGGCTTCCCAGCGAAATGGAACTGACCGAGGCCCATGGTGTCAGCCGGACCGTCATCCGTGAGGCAGTCACCGGCCTGCGTTACGATGGGCTGGTCGAGGTGCGCCAAGGGGCTGGCATTTTCGTCCTCAATCATCATCAATCACGCTCAAACCCGTCGAAGCTGGATCGCGCCCGGCTGTCCTCAGATCTAGAGGTTTTGGAGATCCGCACGCCGCTGGAGATAGAGGCTGCCGGGCTTGCCGCGCTGCGCCGTTCGCCTGCGCAGGAGGAAGCGATTTTCTATTGCCATGCAAAATTGCTGGCCTGTATCGAGGCCGACCGCTCCATTCGAGAGGCCGACCTGGCCCTGCACATGGCGATTGCTGCGGCCACCAATAATCCGCTGTTTACGCAATTTCTCGAGATGCACGGCGCATCCGCTATCCCTCAGTCCAAAGTGGTCGCGGAAAACCGGGCTGCTGAACAAACGGCCTATCGCCGCCTCATTCACAGGGAACACCAGGCCGTGGTCGTGGCGATTTCCGACGGCGACGAAAAAGCCGCCCGCGCCGCCATGCAGGATCATCTGCGCGGCAGCCAGTTGCGCTACCGTGATCTGTTGCGCGATCTGCGCGGCATCGGCAGCGAGACCTGAATCTCAGGCTTCCGTCCCCCAGACCTCGATCTGGGTAAGCGCCGGAAACGGCGATGGATCATCGGCTTTCACCAGACTGTGCAGCCGAACCCATTCGGTGCGCGTTTCGGGCAGGCTAAAACGCTGGGCGGCAGAGGATTTAACCAGCGCCAACCGCGTTTCCTCTCCACCCGAAAAGCTCAGAACAGCACTTTCCCACCAGGCATCGTGCGGGAAATCAGCTCGCAGAGTGAGAACCACTTCACTGAGCGTGACCGGGCGGCCGAAAAACAGGGTCAGGGCAGCCTGCGGGTCCCTGTTGATCCCCCAACTGGTGAACGGCCAGAAACCGTGATTGCTATTGGCTCGCTCGCCATCGATGACATTGCGAACTGCGAAGGCCGCCTCCCCGCGTGTTTCGACATTGGCCTCGACATGCGGAAAAGCTTGAGAATTGGCGTGGTCGTCCAGGGGGTTAAAGGCAAGGTTTCTCTGTGCCACTATCTCTTCCGACCTCGCCTTCGCAGCGTAAAGCCGGTGCAGGTCTCCGCAAAATGCATGGGGTTGATAAGCGATCTTTCTGGCGCCGAACGGTATGGAAAAGCTAAAACGGCCCTGCGGCAAATACAGGATTGCCGGTGCTATGGCGGCATCAAGTGCCAGACGGACATGACCGGGCTCGGACACGTCGACTAATAGCCGGTCGCCGTCACGGTAGGGCTGGCGATAGACCAGAAAGGTTTCGTGGTCCGCACTGCTCTGCGCCAGGTTTTGGCCCGCAGCATCCACCACAGTGAGTGTCACTCTCATCCTCACCCTCCTCAAGTAATCGTCAGCGATAAGCGCGGTGTCTGAAACGGCAGCAGAATACGGAAAATTCTCTCCGGCCATGCCTGCCGCAGCCGGGGATCGCCGATGTCGATTGCCTCGATGATTGGCTCTGCCGCACCGCTCACACTAATTTCGCCGAGCCCGTCCAGGACCAGCCTCCCTGCTTCCATACGTGGCGCAACGCAGGTCATCAGTGATAGGACCGCAGGCTTGTCACCGTCATGCTCATCGACAACTTCGATATGGCTGCCACGAATGAGCCTGACGCTGCGGCGATAAGAGCGTAGCGCTGCTTCCTTCGGGTAAGCTGCGGCTATCTCCAGCGAAATGCGGGCCTCCTCCACCTCGAAAGCCGTCTCGACATCGCGTGCGGCACATTCCGGCCCCTCCTGCTGCATGACGCCCGCAAAAGCAGGAAGGTTGTGGTAAGCCGATTGCATCGTCCAGATCTCGTAACGCTGCGGCGAGAAAGTCTTGGCCGTATAGGTTTCGACGCCGATATCGATGAGAAACGGTTGTCCGTTCTTGTAAAGCGTCAGGCTGCCGACATCGTTATGATTATGGCTTTCGCCGTTGTGTCCGCCCTTCACCGCGAGATCGAAACGGCTGTCGCGGGCAATGAAAAGCCCGGTGCCGGGGTAGAAAATGTCGCCTTTTGCAGCCGGATTTGCAGGCGCGGACGCAACATCCGGCAAGCGTGTGGCTGCCATCAACCGGTACCAAAGGTTCCACTCTTTCGACAGCAGCGGATCGGCGGATTGTTGAAGATCGGCAGCGGCAAAATCCATCAGCGCCTTCGAGCCAACCGCTTGGCCGAACAGATATTCTCTGATGCTACAGGGTTCCAGAACTGCGGATGAATCGGCAAAATTGAAATAATGCCGTCCAGACACATGCATGTTGAGGATGTATTCCCCCATATTGCGGATCTTGGCTGCCTGCCAAAGCGGACGGCACAGGTCCGGCACGACCTGATCCAGCACGGTCATGGCGCCAAACAGACAGAGAGCGGCATGGCGATAATAGAGCACGCCTTCCTCGCAGGCGCCGTCCTCGGCATAGTCCTTGAGAAAGGCATCGAGACTGCCCAGCGCTTTGACCAGCACTGCACGGCGAATCTCCTGGCTCGTGGGCAGGGAAAACGTGGCGATCAGGACGTTCTGGGTGATCCAGGCAGTCCAGTTGTTCATCCTCTCGTTTCCCTGCCCCATCCACCAGAAATGCCGGGTAAGATACGGGGTGATGATACGCCGGTGGATCTCCTGCTCTATGCGGGCCGGCAGGCGCGGATCGCGTTGCGCAAGGGCGGGTCGCAGCAGCCAAACAAGGATTGCCAGGTTCGCCGCCGTTTCCGCCGCAAAGAGATCAACCACCGGGTCATCAGGATCGGCAAAGGGCTGGCGCGGACCGCCCCGTCCATAAGCGTTATGCGCTGGCAATTGCCACCCGCTTTCCTCACAGATCAGAATGACGCCATCGATAATGGCGTCGATGAAGTCGCCTCCGCCCTCACCTGTGTCCTTGGCGCATTCCGCCAGAACCAGATCGTTCAGCATCAGGCGGCGACGGAAATACAGGTCTTCGAAGCGCGAACGATTTCCTGTCTGGGTATAGTCACGGTAATGAGAGGCAAGGATCTGCGGCCATTCGGCCTCCAGCGCCGTACGGCCTGCGGCCTTTAGGGCGGTGAGATGTTCGACGCCCAGTCGTTGCAGCAACGCATGGACGTCGGCACCTGCGGCCGGTTGGAAATCGGCAAGATGAGGCGGCAAGCTGCCAATATGCTCGCTGAACATTGTGCTCACCTCCCCTTCCTCACCGTCTAGCAATCCCCTGCTATCATACCTATTTTCACCTTTCCAGTAAATTTGTCTGATGTTATCGGAAGTTGTTTGACCAATAAACGATCTATGCTATGCAGGGATTGGGAGACGGGTGCAACCGACAGGCGGCCCCGTATGGAACGCTTAAAGCATGGCACGATGCGGCTTCGTGCGGGAGGAAAGCTGATGACGGTCATCAGTCCGGTTCTATCTGGCGGCAGCGCCGAGAACGGCAAAGGTGCGAGTTCGAAGCGCAGGGTGCGGATCGTGTCCAGGCGCCGGCGGCGGATCGAAAATGCGCTGATTGCCTATTCCTTCATTGCACCGAATTTCCTGGGCTTTGCCGTCTTCACGCTCGGTCCCATCCTGTTCGCCTTTGTGCTGGCTTTCATGCATTGGGATGGGTCAAACCCGATCACCTTTGCCGGGCTCGATAATTTCTGGCGGCTGTTTGAAGACAAGGCCTTTATCTCCGCCTTCTGGAACACAGTGATCTACACTCTTGTCTCAGTACCTGCGACACTTGCCTGCGCGCTTGGTCTTGCCATCCTGCTCAACCAGAAAATCCGTGGTCGCGATTTCTTCCGCACCGCGATGTTCTTTCCCTATGTCGCGTCACTGGTCGCCGTGGCTGTCGTCTGGAACATGCTGTTCAACCCCGAAATGGGGCCGGTGAACATGTTGCTCTACACGCTCGGTCTCGACCCCGATGACATGCCCGGCTGGGCCGCTGACCGGCACTGGGCGATGGTCACCGTCATCCTGTTCGGTATCTGGAAGAGCATGGGCTATTACATGGTCATCTATCTGGCCGGCCTACAGGGCATCAATGCCGAATTATACGAGGCGGCCGGTCTCGACGGCGCCAATGGCTGGCAGAAATTCCGGCATGTCACCGTGCCGCAGCTTGCCCCGACGACGTTTTTCGTCACGGTCATGCTGACGATCCAGTCCTTTAAGGTGTTCGATCAGGTCTATATGATCACCCAGGGCGGGCCTGGAACCTCTACACTCGTGCTGGTCTACCATATCTATAACGAAGCCTTCATTTCCTGGGATCTCGGCTATTCCAGCATGATTGCGCTGGTGCTGTTCTTCCTGGTTCTGGCGGTCACCGTGGTCCAGTTCCGTCGCCAGAGGGAGGACTGAACCATGCGGATTGCCGGACGCAGGATCAATGTCTCGACAATTGCCATCTACGCAACGGTCATCGCCGTCACCATCATCATGCTGCTGCCGTTTGCCTGGATGCTGTCGGCCTCGCTAAAGCTCGACCGCGACGTTTTTGTCTTCCCGATCGAATGGATACCGGCCCATCCGCGCTGGCAGAACTATGTCGATATCTGGACGAAGATTCCGCTGGCCCTGTTCATCTACAACACCTCGAAGCTGACGATCATCGTCACGCTTTTGCAATTGTTGACGTCGAGTTTCGCGGCCTATGCTTTCGCCAAACTGCATTTTCCCTTCAAGAACACGCTGTTTCTCGGCTACATCGCCACCATCGCCATGCCCTGGCAGGTCTATATGGTGCCACAATTCCTGCTGATGCGGGAATTCGGGCTGAACAACACCCATCTGGCACTGATCTGCTTGCAGGCGTTCACAGCCTTCGGCGTCTTCCTGATGCGGCAGTTCTATATGTCGATCCCGACAGAACTCTGCGAAGCCGCCCGGATCGACGGGATGAACGAATACCAGATCTGGGCGAAGATCATGCTGCCGCTGTCGAAGCCAGCGCTATCGACTCTGACGATCTTCACCTTCGTGACCACATGGAACGATTTTCTGGGGCCGATGATCTATCTCACTAAGACCGAACTGAAGACCATCCAGATCGGGCTTCGAATGTTCATATCGCAATATTCCGCCGAATACGGGCTGATCATGGCGGCGTCGGTCGTCGCGCTCATTCCCGTACTGATTGTCTTTCTCGCCTTGCAGCGCTTCTTTGTTGAAGGCGTCGCATCAACCGGGCTGAAGGGGTGATGCCATGAATGCCATGTTTTCCAACGCGCCACAGCCGATCACCGATCAACAGGTGACCATGGCGCTCGAGATCGCGGTCGCCCAGGTGCGGCGCAATCTGCCTGACTTCACCTATGCGGCACAGAACCATTCCAGCGTCGGCAACAGGTATCCGGCGGTTGCCAACGACCAATGGACGGCAGGTTTCTGGCCCGGCGAAATCTGGCTCGCCTATGAGCACAGCGGCGATAAGGTCTTTCGATATGCCGCTCAGATTCAGGTGCAAAGCTTCCTGCATCGCATCGAGAACCGTATCGCCACCGACCATCACGATATGGGGTTTCTCTATTCGCCCTCCTGCATTGCCGCGTGGAAACTGGTGGGCGACGAGGATGGACGCAAGGCGGCACTCCTTGCCGCCGACCAGCTGATCGAACGCTACCAGCCCATCGGACAATTCATCCAGGCCTGGGGCGCCAAGGGCAATCCAAACGAATACCGCTACATCATCGACTGCCTGTTGAACCTGCCGCTGCTCTATTGGGCGACTGGCGAAACAGGGGATGAAAAATACCGCGAGATCGCGCTCTCCCATGCGCGCACCACGCTTGCCCATTCGGTGCGGGAGGACTGCTCCACCTATCACACGTTCTACATGGACCCCACGACCGGCGCTCCGGTACGGGGCGTGACCAAGCAGGGCTATAGCGATGACAGTTTCTGGGCACGCGGACAGGCCTGGGGCATTGCTGGCATGGCCCTGTCCTATCGTTACGAGCGCATTGCCGAATACCGCGACGCTTTTGAGCGGCTGCTGGGCTTTTATCTGCAGCGGCTTCCAGACGATCTCGTGCCGGTCTGGGACCTGATCTTTTCGGCAGAGGACGGCGAACCGCGCGATAGTTCGTCCGCCTCCATCGTCGCCTGCGGCCTTCTGGAAATGGCCGATCTCGTGGAAGACGCGGACGCCGCACGCTACCGCGATCTGGCCCGGAGGATGATGAAAAGTCTGGCCGATCACTATGCTGTCAAGGACCCGGCCCTTTCCAACGGGCTTGTTCTGCATGGCACCTATTCGAAGAAAACCCCACACAACACATGTCGCGGCGAAGGTGTCGATGAATGCGTGTCCTGGGGCGACTACTATTACATGGAAGCTTTGACGCGCCTGTCGCGCAACTGGTCCTCCTATTGGTGATGCGTGAGGGATAAATGGCAAGCATTTCGCTGAAAAAGCTCAACAAATCCTTCGGTGCACTGAAAGTGGTGCACGATATCGACCTTGAGATCGCCGACAAGGAATTCATCATTCTCGTCGGACCGTCCGGCTGCGGCAAATCCACCACGCTCAGAATGATTGCGGGGCTTGAGGAGATCTCCGGCGGGCAATTGCTGATCGGCGAGGACCTGATGAATGACGTGCCGTCAAAGGACCGCGACATTGCCATGGTTTTCCAGAATTATGCGCTCTATCCGCATATGACTGTCTACAAGAACATGGCGTTCGGACTTGAGCTGCGGAAAGCGCCGCGCGATGTGATCGAGACAAAAGTCCAGGAAGCGGCAAAGATCCTCGACATCACCCATCTTCTGAACCGCAAGCCCAAGGCACTGTCGGGAGGCCAGCGGCAGCGCGTGGCGCTGGGCCGTGCGATGGTGCGCAATCCGGAAGTGTTTCTGCTCGACGAACCGCTGTCCAACCTCGATGCCAAGCTACGCGGCACGATGCGCGCCGAAATATCCAAGCTGCATAAGCGGCTGAACGCCACCTTCATCTACGTGACCCATGATCAGGTAGAGGCCATGACCATGGCCGACCGTATCGTTGTCATGAAGGATGGCCACATCCAGCAGGTCGATACGCCGCAGCGGCTCTATGACCATCCGATCAACATGTTTGTGGCGGGCTTTATCGGTGCGCCGCAGATGAACATGCTGCCCTCGACGATCCGGCGCCAGGAGGATGGTTTCGTCGCCGTCTTCAACGATCATGCCCTACCCTTGCCGAACACCTTCGACCAGAGCCGCATCGCGCCCTATCTGGACCGCGACATCATTCTGGGCATACGGCCTGAAAACTTTCATGAACTGGCACCGGGCGATATCGACCCTGCCAATACGGCACCCTTTGAGGCGGTCGTTGAATTGGCCGAACCGATGGGCTCGGAAGTGCATCTCAATCTCGTCGTTGCCGGACGCTCGGTCGTTGCCCGCGTGTCACCGCGCTTCAAGGCCAGGCTTGGTGAGCAGGTGCGCCTCACCGCCGACATGACCAATGCGCAATTGTTCGATCCGCAAACCGAGCGGTCGATCCTTTACTGACAGGACAACACGATGCAATGGTTGGAGGCCATCTGGACGAAAGAAGGAAAGGGCATCGCCAAGGATGCGCCGAAGCGCACCGGTGTTGCACTGTTTTGCGAGATCATCGGGCGCGAATGGTGGGAACTGGTCAAGCTCAACCTTCTGTTTCTGGTCGCCGCGTTGCCTGTCGTCACCCTGCCCGCAGCCCTCTTCGCCACCGCCAGTATGTGTCGCGCCATGGTGGAGGACCGCAACGTCTACCTGCTGCGTGATTTTGCCGAAGCCTTTCGCCGCTATTTAGCCGTGGCAACGGGATGGGGTCTGGCAACCGGTCTGGCGCTGTGGATCGGTTCTTGTGCGATCTTAACCTATGGCGCCCAAGTGCGCGACAGCCTGATCTACGCCGGCCCTCTGGCTGTCAGCCTTGTCGCAACCGGTTTTGTGGGCGTGTGGTCGGTGCATTTCATTGTGCTTGCGGTGATGAGCAAGCGTGGTGTCCTGGAGATCCTGCGGCTATCGGCGCTGGCAACGCTTCTGCGGCCCTTGCCGACGGTGGCAGCGCTGGTGTTTGTCGCGGCCCTCTGGCTTGTGCATGTGCTGCTCTATCCGGTTTCTGTCTTCATGCCGGCAATGATCAATTTTTCACTTGGAATGTTCGCCGTTTCATTCGCCGCGCATCGGGCAGCCGCACTGGTTTTGGCCGAGCCTGATGCGGCGTATCGGACAACCAAAATATCATAGGAAGCCGCTGGGAGGCGCTTTCAACGAGACAATCAGGGAGGAGAACAGAATGTACAGGCAGAAATTTGGGATATCGCTGACCATTGCCGCTGCGGCACTGGGAATGGTCACTGTCATGGCAGGCGGCGCGTTCGCACAATCGGCAGCCCCCGTCACCTTGAAATGGGCGCTGTGGGACTGGGACAAGGTGGCCTATTACAAGCCGCTGATAGAAGCCTATCAGGCCAAGCATCCGAATGTGAAATTCGAGCCGGTGGATCTCGGTTCGCAGGACTACACGCAGATGATCGCCACCCAACTGACCGGTGGCGCCAAGGATATCGACGTCGTCACCATCAAGGACGTGCCGGGCTACGCGACCCTGGTGCGGGCCAACTCTATCGGCGATCTCTCCGGTTTCATGACCGAGCAGAAGATCGACAAAGCTAGATATGGCGGGCTTATCGAGGAGCTGAGCATTGACGGCAAGGTCTATGCAATACCCTTCCGCTCTGACTTCTGGGTGGTCTATTATAACAAGGACATCTTCGACAAAGCGGGCGTTTCCTACCCGACCAATGACATGACCTGGACACAGTTCGACCAGATCGCAGTTAAGCTGAAGGGCGGCATGGGGGTCAACAAGACCTACGGCGCATTGCTGCACACATGGCGTTCGACCGTTCAGCTTCCGGGCATCATGGATGGTCAGCATACGCTGGTCGGTGGCGATTACGCTTTTCTGAAGCCCTGGTATGAGCGGGCGCTGAAGCTTCAAAAGGAAGGTGCGATCCCGTCCTATGCATCGCTGAAAACCTCCAATACCCATTATTCGGCGCTGTTCTTCAACGGGACGGTCGGTATGCTGCCGATGGGGACCTGGTTCATCGGCACCCAGATCGCCAAGGTAAAGTCCGGTGAATCCAAGAGCAAGAATTGGGGCATCGTCAAATTCCCGCACCCAGACGGCGTTGCAGCCGGCACAACGGCGGCGCAGATTGCGGCTCTTTCGGTCAATAACAACTCAGCCCACAAAGACGTGGCGCTTGACTTCATCAAGTTCGTGACTGGACCTGAAGGTGCGGCAATCATTGCCGATACGGGAACTTTGCCAGCGGTGCGCACAGACGATGTCAGCACCAAGATCACCTCGCTGCCCGGCTTCCCGCAGGACGAAAACAGCAAGGCGGCGCTTAAAGCCGGCAAGTCCTATCTGGAAATGGCGGTCAGTCCCAATGCAGCAAAAATCGAGGTCGTGCTGAACCGTGTGCATGACGCGATCATGACAGACAACACATCTATCGACGATGGCCTGAAGGAGATGAACGACGGCGTCAAGGCGATCAAATAGTCCACAGCAAGTCTGGCCGCAGGTTCACACCTTCCTGCGGCCAATTCATTCGAAACAGTTCATGGATATCGATTGTGGTTTACGATCCGGCCCAGGCCAACCCGCTCTACGGCAACCCCTTGCGCAGTCGCGATGATGTGGCAAAAGCCCTGCTCGACCTGTTCACGCCGCTCCTGCCCTGTTTTTCGCAAGGCGGCGCACGGGTACGGCTTGGCGCATCCGGCGCGATTTTCGATCATGCGGCTGCCGATCTCGAAGGTTTTGCCCGGCCCCTGTGGGGTATCGTACCCTTTGCGGCGGGCGGTGGCGATTTCCCGCACTGGGATCTTTACCGACGTGGCCTGACCCATGGCACCGATCCGCAACACGAAGACTATTGGGGCGATGTCTCTGATCGCAACCAACGGCTGGTGGAGCTTGCCGCCATCGGCTTTGCGCTCGCCATGGTGCCGCAGCATATCTGGGAGCCTCTGGACGATGCTGCCAAGGCCACCGTCTCGGCCTATCTGCTCCACGCCCGAGACCGCGAATACGTCGATAACAATTGGAAATTCTTCCGGGTTCTGGTCGATCTGGGGCTGGAGCGGGTCGGAGTAGAATTCGACCACACCAAGACTATTGCCTATCTCGATGAGCTGGAAGGATTCGATATTGGTGATGGCTGGTACCGCGATGGGCCGGTGCGTCGGGTGGACCACTACATTCCCTTTGCCATGCATTTTTATGGGCTGATTTATGCCGTGCTTGCCAACGAAGACGACGCCCGTAAAACCCGTCTCCGCGACCGCGCAACGGTCTTTGCCAGGGATATCCGCCATTGGTTTGGCCCGGATGGCGCTGCACTCGCTTTTGGGCGTAGCCAGGCCTATCGTTTTGCCGCTGGTGGTTTCTGGGGCGCGCTTGCCTTCGCCGACCTTGATGCCCTGCCATGGGGTGAGATCAAGGGCTATTATATGCGCCATATTCGCTGGTGGTCGGCATTGCCGATTGCCGACCGCGACGGTGTGCTGTCTGTCGGCTACGGCTATCCCAATTTGCTGATGAGTGAGAGCTACAATTCGCCCGGTTCGCCCTATTGGGCGCTGAAATTCTTTCTCCCGCTGGCCCTGCCCGCCGATCACCCGTTCTGGCTGGCGCCGGAAACCGATGCGCCGTCCTTCAACGCGCCTGTGCCGCTCGAAAAGCCGGGCATGGTGGCCATGCACACGCCGGGCAATATCGTTATTCTCGCCTCCGGCCAGGAACATGACAAGATGCGTGGCTCCAACGAGAAATACGCCAAATTCGTCTATTCAACCCGCTATACCTTCAATATCGAGGCCAATGATCGCCATTTCGATGCGGCCAGTTTTGATGGCATGCTGGGCCTGTCGGATGATGGCGTGCATTTTAGGATGCGCGAGACGCTTGAAGAGGCGATGATTGCCGATGACAGGCTCTATTCCCGCTGGAAGCCCTGGGCGGATGTGACCGTCGAAACCTGGCTCGTTCCACAAAATCCCTGGCATATCCGCATCCATCGGATTGCAACACCGCGCAGCCTGATGACCAGCGAAGGCGGCTTTGCCATTGCCCGCGCCGACTTCAGCCGCGACCGTATGGAAGAAAGTGCTGGCCGCGCGGTGTGGTTCGGGCAAGCGGATGTCAGCGCCATTGTCGATCTATCCGACCATCAACGCACCGGCCGTGCTCATGTGCCGATTGCCAATACCAATCTTTTATGGGCAAAAACCAACCTGCCGCAATTGCGTGGCGCAGTCGAACCGGGCCAAACCGTGCTGGTAACTGCAGCCTTCGCCCTGCCGCTGGGACGTGCAGCAGACGAGGCTCTTGCCGCTCCGCCTACTTGCCCCGATCTCGAGGTGCTGGAGCAGCAGTTTAGAGACGTTGGACGCCGCGTCGCGGCCTTCGATATCGGCTAAGCGCCATGAGCAGGGATGACCAAGTAAACGAGGAAGAGGCATCCTTGCGCCGCAACCGGCTCAATATTCTCACCTGGGAGCGGAATGCACAGGATATAGAAAGCGCGGTCCATCAGGCACGGCTTCGCCAGCTTCAGACCTATGCCGGCGCAACATTTTCTCCGGGCGCTTATGTCGCGGAAAAGGCTGAAATCCATACGGATAGGCTGGTGATGGGTGCCGGATCGTGGATTGCCGGTCATGCTCTGGTGCGTGGCGATGTCGAGCTTGGCGAGAACGTTTCGATCAATGCCTATGCCTGCATGTCTGGCCGGGTAAGGTTGGGAAATGGGGTGCGGATTGCCTCGCATGTCAGCATTGTCGGCTTCAATCATGGCTTTGATGATCTTGAAACGCCGATCTATCGTCAGCCGTTGACATCGCTTGGCATCGAGATTGGCGACGATGTCTGGATCGGTGCCAATGCGGTCATTCTGGATGGCGCCCGGATCGGCAGCGGTGCCATTATCGCCGCCGGTGCCGTGGTCTCAAAACACATCCCACCACAGGCCATTGCGGGCGGCGTACCGGCCCGCGTGCTGCGGATGCGCGGCAAAGACACCACATCTCCCCGTAAAACGACCGCGGTCGAGGCCGCGCTTGCCGCAATCGATGCTGCCGCTTCGGCTGATTGGCGAGCGGTTGTGGAACGATACCGTGTCGGGGAGGATTACAGCGCGCCGGATGCAAGCGGCAAGCCTGTTACCAGCATTCGCCATCTCTGCGACGCCATCGAAATTGCCGCAGCCTTCGGTGATATCGGCTCGATATTCGATGTCGATGCCACCATAGCCCGCCTGCAAGCCGTTCAGGACCCGGAAACCGGGCTTTTCCCGGACCCTTATCGTGATGCGCAGCAGCCTCTGCATCACGATCCGATTGCCTTGTACAATGTTTTGGCGGTTGGATACGCCCTTGAATGCCTGGGATCAGCGCCACTCCATCCCTTTCGGTTCATCGAACGCCTGAGTGCAAGCGATCTTGTGCAATGGCTTGACGGGCTGCCCTGGCAAACGCGCGCCTGGCATTGCGGCGCGACCGTTGACGCCATCGCAACCGCCTTGCATTTCAACGGTCGTTATTTTGATGCAGGAGCCAACCAACACAGTTTGTTTGGCTGGCTGAGCCTCAACTGCAATCCAGCATCCGGCCTTTGGGGTGCGGTGACACCAGAAGACGGGCTGTTGCAACCGGTCAATGGTTTTTATCGTCTGACGCGCGGCGCTCATGCGCAATTTGGCATACCGGTTCCTTACCCGAACGCCGCCATCGATTCCGTGATCGCCAATTACCGGGCTCATGAAGGATTTCGTGGACAAGGCTTCAATGCCTGCAATCTGCTCGACACGATCCACCCGCTGCTCCTTTGCCTGAAGCAGACACCTCATCGCCGCGACGAGGCGATGGAAATCGCAACCGGCATCATTCTGCAGCTGTCGAGGCGGTGGCAAGATGGCCAAGGCTTCTCCTTCGCAGACGGTCATCCACCCGGTTTGCAGGGAACTGAAATGTGGCTCACGAGCTGTTGGCTTTCAGCCGAACTCCTGAACCTCTCCAGCAGCCTGTCATTCAAGCCACGAGGCATTCATCGGTACCGAGGATGAGACAGCATTTTCAAACGCTACCCCCTCGCCAACCTCTTTGCTGCGAGATATCGATTATGTCATTTTCTACGTAATTTGAAGTGGCCTCCCGGTGCGTATGATCTCGTAAGGCCTGCCATATCCGGGTAATCGCACAAAGTGTCGCGATAAAGCCTCTATGTTCTCCTTTTAAATTGACCTACCGGCCTCATCGAACCGGTGAAGGCATCCCTCCATTGGCTTGGCGCTGATGATTTCGCCGATCCTTGGCTCATGGCTGCCGCTGGTGCGGATCAGAAGCTTTCCATAGAGAGCGGAGTCGATGGTCATGAACGTATCGCTGCCAAGGCATTCCGCAGCCGTCACCGCGCCGGTCCAGGCATCATGGTCCTGGGAAAGCACCAGATGCTCTGGTCTTACGCCAATGGTTGTTGCACTGTGTCGCTGGGCCGCTTCGCCCGACACCAGATTCATTTGTGGTGAGCCAATGAAGGCGGCAACAAAGAGATTGGCTGGTCGGTGATAAAGCTCTAGCGGTGTGCCCAATTGCTCAAGGACGCCCTTGTTGAAAACGGCAATTTTGTCAGCCATGGTCATGGCTTCCACCTGATCATGGGTGACATAAATGGTTGTCGCATTCAATCTCTTCTGTAATTCCCGAATTTCCGAGCGCATTTGCACCCGCAGCTTGGCATCGAGATTGGAAAGAGGCTCATCGAAGAGGAAAACCTTCGGGTCGCGCACAATGGCTCTGCCCATGGCAACGCGCTGACGTTGCCCACCTGAAAGAGCTGCGGGCTTGCGATTAAGATATGGTTCAAGCCCCAGGACCTCAGACGCCTTTGCCACGCGCGCATTGATATCCGCCGCAGAATGCCCGGCGAGCTTAAGGGCAAACCCCATGTTCTCGGCTACTGTCATATGCGGATAGAGCGCATAATTCTGAAACACCATGGCAATGTCGCGCTCACGTGGGCTCAAGTCATTGATGCGGACACCATCAATGAAGATATCGCCGCCTGATACCTCTTCCAAACCTGCAATCATCCGTAGGAATGTTGATTTTCCGCAACCGGATGGTCCAACCAGTGCCAGGAATTCCCCGTCCCCGACCTCTAGATCCACACCGTGTATGACCTCCAACGCCCCGTAATGCTTGCGTAAATTTTCAATGCGCACCACAGCCATGATTTCCTCCCAGACAAATCGCTTGACGCAAAACAAAAGTGATTTAATCTATTTCTTGCATTCAGGGAAGACGCCTGTTGGAGGAGACAGCGGGTGTCGGATGGTGAAGAAGGGCGGAGGCTTGCCCGCGATTGAGGGTTTTAACGCATGGCACTCAACGGCATGCGACTTTGGGAGGAAGGCACATGAAAAAGAACAGGCATGCGTTGACACTTGTCGCGCTGTTGGTCGCCCCAGTGGGCGGGAATGCCAGTGATATGATCACCGGCGACACGGTTGGTCCGGCTGACGCGCCCAATAAAATGACATTCCGCATGACGACCGACGGTCCGCGCAACAATGATCCGGTTGTGGCTGAAGGCTATGGCAAGCTTTTCAATCAGTTTATTGCCAAGCACCCCGGCTGGCGCATTGAATTGCAGATGATGACGGGGGATATCAGCCAAGAGCAGGCCCGCATGGTGGAGCAGGCCAAGTCCGGCAATGCACCCGATTGCGCTGCCGTGGACTCCTTTGTGCTGCCTGTTTTTAAAAAAGCCGGCGTGCTGAAGTCCTTTTCTCCCTATTTCACCAAGGAAGAGATCGACCAGCTTTTCCCCTTCATTCGCGAGGGCGTTACCGGAACCGACGGCCAGATTTATGCATGGTGGTGGTCCACCGATCTGCGTGTTCTCTATCGCAACAAGGAGATCATTCCCGATGCGCCGCAGACATGGGACGAGACCAAAAAGGCAGCACTTCACTCCGTGAAAGAGGGCATGGAAGGCATTCTGTTCAACGGCTCGCGCTATGAAGGTACCACATTTGACTGGCTGGCCAATTTCTGGGCGCAAGGCGGCAAGCTGGTCGATGAGAGTGGCAAGCCGATCTTTGGCGAAGGCGCTGAGCGGGAAAAATTCGTCAAGGCGGTGAATTACTATCGCGACCTGGTGGAGTCCGGTGCGGCCCCGAAGCGCGTGGCCACCATTGGCAATTATGATGATTTCAATGCCGCAGCAGCCGCTGGCACCACGGCGCTGTTTGTCGGTGGCAATTGGCAATATGGCCAGCTGCAAGCCGCCCTTGAGCCGGAAGAACTGGCAAAATGGACATTCTCACCCCTGCCCGGTCCCACCAAGGATCAGCGCTCGACCGGCACAGGTGGCTGGACGGTTGCCTCTTTTGCCTCCGATCCGGCAAAAGTGAAAATGTGCGCCGATCTGGCTCGTGATGTCTATATGGGACCTGCCAACGAGGTTCAGGGGCAGTTGCCAACCCGCGCCGACCTTTATGAAAAGTACAAGATTTTCTCCTCTGACATCAACAAAGCTTTCTCGGAGGCCCTGAAAGTCGGGCAAGCTCGACCCGGCGCGCCGGTCTATCCCGAAATCTCCAATCAGATCCAGATCATGATGGGCAAGGTGCTGACGGGCACGCAAGCCACGGATGCGGCTGTCGATGAAGCCTTCAAAGCTTCGCTTGCGGCATTTGACCGCCATTAACCGCTTCTTGAGACTGCGGAGCCAAAGGGCTCCGCAGCGCTTTGTGGTCTGAATCCAAAAGGTGCACTCCATGGCAACAATCAGCTTGCAGGCGGGCAAACAAATGGGTGCCATCCGAAGCCGTCACAGACCAAAGGCAGCGCCGTGGCTTATGCCGCTGATTTTGGTGCTCGGCATTTTCTACCTTTATCCGGTGCTGGATGTTCTGCGTCTGGCCTTCACCAGAGCCACCCTGCTCGGGGATGATGGTGGCTACACCATCACAACATTGATCAACACGCTGACCCGCGCAGAAATTCCGCAGATCCTTTGGGTCACGCTCACCTTCACGGCGGGTTCGGTTCTGGCGCAGCAACTGTTTGGCCTTGTGATCGCATTGGTGGTGGTGCGGGCGGAAAAGCGTGGACTATTCGGTGCGACAATCCTGCGCACCACGGCGCTGATTGCCTGGGTGGTGCCGGGCATTGCTGGCGGGATTATCTGGAAAATGCTGTTTAACGAGGCCCCGTTTGGCGGGCTGAACAGCCTGCTTCGGCTTGTGGGCGCTGGCCCCGTACAATGGCTCTCCGATCCCAACCTTGTCATGTGGTCGGTGGTGTTGTCGAATGTCTGGCGCGGCACCGCCTTTTCCATGGTGGTGATGTATGCGGCCATCAAGGCGATTGATCCGGTGCTTTATGAGGCTGCGGCTGTGGATGGGGCGCGGGCGGATCAGCGGCTGCGCTATGTCACCATGCCGCAGCTAAAATCGGCCATTCTGGTCAATATGATTTTGATCACCATCCAGACGCTCAACACCTTCGATGCGATCATCTCCCTCACCGGCGGCGGACCGGGACGGGTGACAGAGGTACTGTCGCTCTACACGTTCAATGTGGTGTTTCGCAATTATGATCTGGCGGCGGGCGCTGCCCTGTCCATCCTGATGCTGGTAATCTCGCTGATGCTGGCCTTGATCTATGCCGCCTTCCTGCCAAAGGGAGATGACCAATGAAAACCCGCACAAGTGAGCGCCTCGGCGATCTGCTGAGCTATATTTTTATGGCCATTACCTTTGCTTTTTTCGCATGGCCGCTGCTGTGGCTTTTGTCTTTGGCGCTCAGAACCCGCAAGGAAGTGTTTCTGGGTGTCACTCGCTTCATTCCCAAAGCACCGACACTGGATAATTTTGCGATGATCCTGTCCTCGGACAAGTTCATTTCTTACCTTTGGAATGCGCTGAAACTCTCCTGCCTGTCAGCGGCAGGCTGCCTGATCGTGGCCTTGCCTGCGGCCTATGCCTTTTCGCGCTTTCAGTTCAAGGGCAAGGGCGCGTGGATGATGGCGCTGTTATCGGTGCAAATGATCTCCCCGCTGGTAATCATGGTGCCGCTTTATCGCTATATGGCGGCGATGGGTCTGCTGGACAGCCATTTTGGCACCACCATGGTCTATGTGGCGCTTGCCGTTCCGGTTTCCACCTGGATTTTGAAAGGCTCCATCGACGGCATTCCCAAACCCCTTGATGAAGCGGCGATGATGGATGGCTGCACCCGGTTTGGCGTATTTGTCCGCGTTATCCTGCCGCTGTCCACGCCCGGCATTGCCTCGGCCTTCATCATCGCGGTCATCAGCGGCTGGTCGCAATTTCTGGTGCCATTCCTGCTGATCACCAAGGAATCCCTCACCCCGATTGGCGTCGGCATTTTTCAATATGCCGGCACGCAAAATGACTCCTCCATCCAACTTCTCGCGGCGGCCTGCCTTGTCTCGGTGGTGCCAGCCATCATTGCCTTCCTCTCGCTCCAGCGCCTGATATTGGGCGCGATGACCGCCGGAGCCGTGAAGGGCTGAACCTATCCTGTTGAAAGACTTTAGGAAAATATCATGAGCCTGACCTACACCCAACGCCTTGAGCGGATCGAAGTTCGCAACGCAGAATTCCAGTTCTGGCGCGCCCGCAAAACAGTTGAACTGACCAGCTGGAATTTCAATGGAGAACCCATTGCTGTTGGCGAGGCCTGGCCGCACAAGACCCCGCCCATTGGCTTTACGGCAGATGTGACCGTGCCGGAAGGCTGGCCGCTTGCGGATACCTATCTTTATCTCAACCTTGGCGGCGAAAGCCTTCTAAGCATCACAGCGCAAGATGGCACCACCAAGCGTTACGGGCTGGACCCCTATCACCGCGAATTTGCAGCACCTTCGCAAAGCTTCTCGCTACACGCACAATCCGTTCCGCGCCTGCCTTTTGGTGAGCCGGTGCGCACGCCGAAGCTTGAACGGGCCGAATTGTTCTGGATCGACCGTTCCGTGGACCGCATGTGGCTGTTGATGCGCCAGATTGCCGAAGCGCTGAAGGTGTTGCAAGGCCATGATGTTGTGCCTTATCTGCTGGATGCGGCAGAGCAAGCCTTTTACGCTATCGATTGGCCATCAGCGACGGCAGACTACGTGGCCCGCACCGCCCCTGCGGTGATGCAGCAAAAGATCTGGCAGCTGCCAGATTTAAAGGCCGACCCTGAAGGTCTGACCGACGCACAGCGCGCCAAACTGGATCAAGCCTATGAGGCGCTGATGGCGCGCCTTGGCGAACTTCGTGAACGATTCCCCCCGCAGGGCAAGGTAGCACTAACCGGCCATGCCCATATCGATCTGTGCTGGCTCTGGCCCTATGACGAGACGCGCCGCAAGATGCGCCGCACCTTCCACACGGCACTGTCGATCATGGAAACATCGAAGGATTTCCGCTTCAACCAGTCCACCGCCCACTATTACTGGCAGTTGGAAGAGGATGACCCTGAACTGCTCAACAAAATCGTTGACCGTGCCAAGGACGGCCAGTGGGAAACGCTGGGCGGCATGTGGATTGAGCCAGATACCAATATGCCCACGGGCGAAAGCCTGACCCGGCAAATCCTCTACGGCCAACGCTATTTCGAGAAACGATTTGGCACGCGCCACAGTGTCTGCTGGTTGCCGGACTGCTTTGGCTTTGCCGGAGCCTTGCCGCAGCTTCTCAAACAGGGCGGCATGAAAAGCTTCTTCACCATCAAGGTCAATTGGTCCGAGAGCAACCATATCCCTGCCGATCTGTTCTGGTGGGAGGGGCTGGATGGCAGCCGGGTGCTGGCTCACTCGTTCGACAATCCGATGGAGGGCTATAACGGCTTTGTGCGGCCCGATTGCATTACGCCGACATGGAAAAACTACCGCCAGAAAGACCGCCACGATACAACGCTGCTGTGCGTCGGCTATGGCGACGGCGGCGGCGGCCCAAGCCCTGAAATGGTGGTGCGGGAAGAACAGCTGCGGGTTTTCCCCGCCATCCCGGAAGCCCGCTGGACCCGTGTGCATGACTTTTTTGAAGATGCCCATGCAATGGCGAAAACCACGCCCGTTTCCGTCTGGAAAGGTGAGATCTATCTGGAACTGCACCGCGCCACGCTGACCACGCAAAGCGCCATCAAAAAACTGCACCGGAAGGCCGAGCGTAGCCTGATTACAGCGGAAACGCTCGCATCCCTTGGCCATCTTCTGGGAGCGGACAAACCGCGTTCAATGGAGCCGGAATGGCGGGTGGTGCTGAAAAACGAGTTCCATGACATCCTTCCCGGCTCTTCGATTGCCGAGGTTTATGTGGATGCGAAAGTCGAGCTTGAACAGGTGTTGATGGATGGCGCGGCTGCGCAAAAAGCTGCCGTCGATGCCATTCTTGCGCGATTGCCTGAGGGCAATGAAGGTGCTGTGCTGGTGATCAACCCCACGCTCAGCCCCCGGCCAATCCGCCTGACCCTGAAGGATGAGAGCATCGCAACTGATGGCGTGGTGCCAGCCCTTGGTGTGAGCGTTTTTCCAGCCAGCGCCCTGGACCCCAAACCGGGCTTGAAAGCCACGCAAAATACGCTGGAAAATGACATCATCAAGGTGACGCTGGCAGACGATGGCTCGATTGCCTCCATCCTGCACAAAGCATCGGGCCGCGAAGCGGTCGAGGGTGGGGCCAACCGGCTGTTTGCCTATACAGCCGATAAGCCGCGCAATTGGGATGCGTGGGATGTGGAAGAAGATTACGGACAAAAATCCGAGGAGTTGAGCGGATACGAGTCCATCGAGCTTGTTGAAAGCACCGCCCACCGCGCCGCCATCCGCATCAAACGTCGCTGGCGTGATTCCACCATTGTGCAAACATTGAGCCTTGCCGCCAATGCTCGCCGCCTCGATATTTTCACCGAGATAGACTGGCACGAACGCCGCGTCATGTTGCGCACGGAAAATGGTGTTGCCGTCAGCGCGGCCCGGGCCACCTGCGAGGTTGCTTATGGAGTGGTGGAGCGTCCAACCCATTCCAACACCTCGTGGGATGAGGCGATGTTTGAGGCACCGGCGCATCGGTTTATCGATCTGTCCGAGCCGGGCTTTGGCATGGCGCTGCTGAATGATGCCAAATATGGCCACTCGGCCCGTGGCAATGTGTTGGGCCTCTCCTTGCTGCGCTCGCCCATCTATCCTGATCCGCTGGCCGATGAAGGCTATCAATCCTTCACCTATGCCCTGATGCCGCATGAAGGCACATGGTATGAAGGCCAGGTGCGGGAAGAAGCCGATGATTTGAACCAGCCTTTGATAGCCATCCCAGTGTCAGGTAAAGCGGCAGGTGAATGGTGCCCGTTGCAAGCAGCAGGGCTGGAGGTCGCTCTCTCTGCGATTAAACCCGCCGAGGATGGCGATGGCTTGATTGTGCGGGTGTATGAGCCAGCCGGTCGCCGGGGTGGCTTCCAGCTTAAGCCGTCAGATGGCTGGACCGTCAGCGACGCACTCAGCATTTTGGAAGAACCAATGGAAGCGGTGGACGTGCAGGCGCTAAAACCTTTTGAGGTGAAGAGTTGGCGTCTGTCGAAAACCGCTTGAAAATGCTTTCGCCTCGCACGTCTATGGTGCATAGTTTCCTCGCTGCCGTTGTCCGGTGGCGAGGAGATTGACGATTACGATGAGTTATTCCGGAGCCAATGGCGAGCAGGCCGCAGCCCTGAACAGGGCCATTATCCTGAACGCCATTCACCGTGGTGGGCCGATCTCGCGCACCGAAATTGCCAAGCTTTCGCGCCTGACTAAGCAGGCTGTCACCCGGATTGTCGATAAGCTGCTAGAGGAAGGGCTGGTGATGGAAGCGCGCCGCCGCCAAGGCTTGCGCGGCCAACCGGCCATCGAGCTGGAGATTGACCCTGAGGGGGCCTTTGCCATCGGAGCCAATATTGACCGTGATCACCTGACCATTGTGGCGGTGGATGCGGTGGGCAATGTGCGCGGGCGTATTCACCATGAAGCGCGGTTTTTGCTGCCGGATGCCTTTGTAAAGCTGATGGAAGACGCCGTATCGTCCTTCCTGCGTCGCAAGGTTATCCACGAATCGAGACTTGCGGGCATTGGCCTTGCCATTCCCGACTGGCTGGGTGAGGTGCAGGTGGTTGGCCTGCCAGACACGTATAGCCAGTGGAGCGGCTTTGACGTGCGCGCCGCGTTGTCGCATATCACCGGCCACCCGATCTATATCGACAATGACGCCAATGCGGCGGCTTTGGGTGAGATTGAATATGGGCTGGGCACCGAAATGCGCAGCTTTTTCTATATTCTGATATCCGCCTGTCTCGGCGGTAGTCTGGTAATTGATGGTGTGCGCCACAAGGGCGCAGGCGGGCTGGGTGGGGAAATCGGCTGGTTGCCCACGGCGGTCACAACCGGTCCCTTTGCCGGGGAAACCAGGCCGCTGGGCGATATGCTGTCAATGTTCGTGCTGCTCGATTACCTTGCGGACAATGGCGTGCATGTTGCGACACCCGCGGATCTGTTGACGCTGGATGGACGGGGACGCGCCCTTCTCAGCGGTTGGCTGAAGAAAATGGCCGTCAACCTTGCCGAAGCTGTCAGCGACATCGGCATGGTGGTGGACCCCGATGGCATTATTCTGGGTGGACGCCTGCCGGTGCGGCTGATTGATGAATTGCTGCTCTACGTGCATGAGGAAATCAGCCGTCGGGGAGCCTTGGCCCCAAGCTTACACCGTGCGGCGGCCTCTGAAGATGCGGCAGCCCTTGGCGCTGCCGCCATGGCGCTCGCAGACCGGCTCTGTCTTCCCTCTGCCGATTCTGCCCATCTCAGCCGTTCACCGCTGACGACAGCGATCCGGCCTTCATCGATCAATTCGGCTTTGGCAGCAGCAGTTCGATAAACGGCGCAACAGCAGCACCATAGGCGGCGTCGCGGTCTGGAAAGCTCAAGGGGCGAACAGGCGGGATCCAGGCTGCGGGCACAAAATATCGCTCTTTGCTCAGTCGGGCTTCGGCAATTTTTTCAATCAACCGATCTATGACAGCGGCGGGCAATTGCCCGCCCAGCAGCATGGCTCCCGGCGATATGAAACCGGCAATGGTGACAACGCCGTCCAGAAGCCGGCTGGCGGCCTGTTCAATCCAGCGATCAACCTCGTTTTCACCCTGCGCGGCAATGAAAGCCCTGTAAGACGCTGCACTCGCCATCATATCCAGCGTGCCTTCCGCCAGACCAGGACGCATGGCACCAATTGCGCCCGCTCTGCCATGCGTGCCGCGGTAAAAGCGGCCATTGATGATCAGGCCCGCCTGCACCTGATCATCAATCAACACCACCACCAGCCCGCCTTCCGGCTCGCCGATGCCAAACAATCTCTCCCCAGCCAGCACCGCCTCGGGTTTGGACAGAGTAAAGCTTGGCAATTCGCCAAAAGCCGTCGTGAATGCATCATCCTTGTCTGCATTCATCACCACGCCGACACCGATGGGGGCGGGAAAGCCCATCTCTGCCTGCACAATCTGCCGAACAGCAGCAAAGAAGGCTTCATCGTGATCAAAGCGCTGATAAAGCACCATGGCACCAGTGAGATTGCACAGAGCAAGGGAGCCACCATTCTGCCAACGCTCAACACCAAGACCGTAAGCGCCGGATGACACAAGTGAAAATTCCGCCGCTTTATAGCGTGTACTGGTCTGGCGATTGCCCTTGGACACAAGGCCTGCCGACAACAGCCGTTGAAGAATGCCGGTAATGGCAGGCTCTGTGAGCTTAAGCCGTGCGGCAAGCTCCTGGCGCGTCAGCGGCCCTTCACGCAGCAAAAGCGCAGAAACGGTGCGTCCGTTATGATCTGCGATATCTTCAGGACTGAGGCCCTGAGCGTCGCGATCCTCCAAGGGCCGAACCGTCTGATACCTTACAAGTCGTCGTCCCACACTCACACTTCCATCGGCGGTTTCATTGCAATCTTTGCCGTCAGTTAACATAGGAAAGCAAATAGGCTTTGCTCAATACAGTCAATCACTTCGTTGAAGCGCCGACCGCCTTGGCTCAGTTTTTTGCAACTAAAGGAAATCGCTGCTCCAAAATTTACGGAGCGGGCCTATACCTATGAATTCCATTGCCGAAAAGCTGAAGCGACAGTCGAAGTCCGTCCTTCGATATGCCTTTCACGAACTCGCTGCAATGAAAGGTAGCCGGAAACGCATGACATGTCGGAACGGCAGTTAATTCTGCTCGCAGGCTTTTTTACACCGAGATTACGGCACCGTCAGAGGTTCTATGCATAAAAATGACGCATCACATGCGCTTGCCTAGAATTACACCAAAATCCGCTTGAACGATTGAAAAATATCTATACTGAGGGTCAGGTGATATTTTTTAATCAGGGCCCGCATCTTGGACATTGAAAGCGTACCATCAGCGCAAGAGCGCATGCCAATGTCCCAACGGATCATCCAGGCCACGTTATCGCCCGCCCACCGGCAGATCGCAGATTACGTGCTGGATTATCCCTTGCGCGTTGCCGCCATGCGGGCTGAAGAATTGGCCGAGATCGTTCATGTGTCGGTTCCAACCGTCAATCGCTTTGCTCGCGCCCTGGGTTTTGCGGGTTATGCGCAATTTCGTGCTGATCTGGTGCTGGGGTACGAGACGGCTTTGGCACCTGTGGAAAAATTACAGCGACGGTCGCAGGCGGCAACCAGCCCCGCAGATGTGTTTGCCAACAACCTGGCCATGATAACCAGAAATATTGAGCGAACCCATCAGGCTCTCGATACCGACACGCTATCGCGGGCTATCGGTCTCATTTTGTCCGCCCGCCGCATTTCCATCATCGGCCTTGGCAGCAGCGCCTGGCTTGGCGGCCTTATGCAGCGGCGGTTTGATCTGTTTTGTGATGATGTTCGCCTGCTGGCAACCGTGGAAGGCGCATCCTTCGCAGCGCGGGCTTTGCGAAATGTTCGCGCCGGGGACCTCGTCATCGCCATCGCCTTTCCACGCTACATGGCCGATACGGTGACGCTGGCAAAACGCATGCGCGATGCGGGGGCCGATGTTTTGGCGCTGACAGACAATGCCAGCTCGCCTCTGGTGGCGCATGCCACAATGACGCTGTTTGCGCAGGTCGAGAGCGATTATTTCGCCAGCTGTGAAGCCAGTGCGCTAGCCTTGATCGAGTCCCTCTCTGCCGCCGTGTCCTATGCCTCAGGCCGCTCCATGCAAGCCGCCACCCAGCTTGTTGATACCGTGCTCCCCTATCTGCACAGCGGCCCAAACCACCCTCATCAAGCATCGGCGAAACCGTTAGCCGAAAACGATGAGCCCGAGTGTGACTGATGCCTTCTCTGACCCATTTTCATTGAGACGATCTGCCATGACCTCTTCTGCGACCCTGCCCCAAACCGCACCCTCTCTGCTGGACAATCAGGTTCTGGCCGTAGATGACCTCACCGTCTCCTTTGCCACATCCGAGGGCCGGGTGCAGGCCGTGCGCAATATCAGCTTCGCGGTTGGCCGGGGTGAAACGCTTGCGATTGTGGGTGAATCCGGCTCTGGCAAATCCGTCACCTCGCTGGCGCTGATGCGGCTGATTGAGCATGGTGGTGGACGGATTGATAGCGGTGCTATGATGTTTCGCCCCAGCAATGACAAGGTGCTGGATCTGGCCCGCGCGGATACGCCGACCATGCGCAGCATTCGCGGGGCCGATATTGCCATGATCTTTCAAGAGCCGATGACATCGCTCAACCCGGTGTTTACCGCTGGCGAACAGATTGCCGAATCCATCCGCCTGCACCAGAACATGAACGAGGCAAGCGCCAAGGCGGAAGCGCTTCGGATGCTGGATCTGGTGCGCATTCCAGAAGCCAAACATGTGTTTGGCCGCTATCCCCATCAACTGTCGGGCGGCATGCGCCAGCGGGTGATGATTGCCATGGCGCTGGCCTGTCGCCCTTCCTTGCTGATTGCCGATGAACCCACAACGGCGCTGGATGTGACCGTGCAGGCGCAGATTTTGCAGTTGATCCGCCAGCTTCAGGACGACATGAACATGGGCGTGTTGTTCATCACCCATGATATGGGCGTGGTGGCAGAAATTGCCGACCGCGTGCTGGTGATGCGCCAGGGCGAAAAGGTCGAGCATGGCGCATCGAAAGACGTGTTCGAGCGCCCGAACCATCCCTATACCCAAGCCCTTCTGGCCGCTGTGCCGCGCCTTGGAGCCATGGCGGGCACCGATGGTCCGCGCGCTTTTGATCTGGTGGGGGCCGATAGCACCCAGACCCATGCAGAACAACCTCCAGCACGGTTTGATCTGCCGCCGATTTTGAAAGTGCGCGATCTGGTCACCCGCTTCCCCGTTCGGCGCGGCCTGTTCAACCGCGTTGATCGCTCGGTTCATGCGGTGGAAAAGGTCAGTTTTGATCTGCATGCCGGAGAAACCTTGGCATTGGTTGGCGAATCCGGCTGCGGTAAATCCACCACGGGTCGCTCACTTCTTCGGTTGGTCAATAGCCAGAGCGGCAGTGTGGAATTTGATGGCCGCAATGTTCTTGATCTTCCAGCCAGCGAGCTGCGCGGCCTTCGCCGCAGCATTCAGCTGGTATTTCAAGACCCGTTCGCCTCGCTAGACCCAAGGCTAACGGTTGGCTTTTCCATTATGGAACCGCTGCTGATCCATGGCATTGCCAAGGGCGAAGAAGCGAGAAAGCGCGTGGCATGGTTACTTGAACGGGTTGGCCTGTCAGCAGAGCATTCCGAGCGCTATCCTCATGAATTCTCCGGCGGCCAGCGCCAGCGCATTGCCATTGCCCGCGCCTTGGCGCTGAACCCGAAAGTGGTGGTGGCCGATGAATCGGTTTCGGCGCTGGATGTGTCGATTCAGGCGCAAATCGTCAATCTGCTTTTGGAATTGCAGCGTGATCTGGGCATTTCCTATCTGTTTATTTCCCACGATATGGCTGTGGTGGAGCGCGTCAGCCACCGGGTGGCAGTGATGTATCTGGGGCAGATTGTCGAGATCGGCCCCCGCCGGGCGATTTTTGAAAACCCGCAGCACCCCTATACCAAAAAGCTGATGGCCGCCGTGCCGATTGCCGATCCGGCCCGCCGCCATTTGAAACGGCAATTTACTGTTGAAGACCTGCCAAGCCCAATGCGCAAAAAAGGCGATGAGCCAGTGGTGGAAGCCTTGCACGAGGTATCCCCCGGCCATTTCGTGGCCCGGCACAGCGTTGGCGCGTTTAAAATGTAATTCAACACTTACCGAACTGACCCAACCAGCACAGGAGATATTGATGAAGCATAGATTTTCTTCCCGGCTCGCATCTGCCACGGTCTTGGCAGGCATTCTCAGTATGGGTGCGGGACAGGCACTTGCCGCTGGCAGCGTGGTTCTGGCCCTCAACACACAGGCTGAAACGCTGGACCCATATAACACCAACACCACGCTGACCACCGCTGTGACAAAGTCCTTCTACGAAGGCCTGTTTGGCTTCGATAAGGATTTGAAGGTTCAGCCGGTTCTGGCAACGGGCTACACCGTCTCCGATGATGGTCTGGTCTACACCATCAAGCTGCGTGACGGCGTGAAGTTTCAAGACGGCACCGATTTCAATGCGGATGCCGTGAAGGTCAATTTTGATCGTGTGCGCAACCCGGATAACAAGCTGTCTCGCTTTAACCAGTTCAACCAGATCGACAAGGTTGAGGTTGTCTCACCGCTTGAAGTGCGCATCACGCTGAAGCAGCCCTTCGGCCCGTTCATCAACTCGCTGGCCCATGCGTCTGCGGCGATGATTTCGCCAGCCGCACTCACAAAGTGGGGCAGCAAGGAAATCGCCTTCCATCCCGTCGGCACCGGCCCGTTTGAGTTTGTCGAATGGAAGCAGACCGATTACGTCAAGGCCAAGAAGTTTGATGGTTACTGGCGCAAGGGCTTCCCAAAGGTGGATGAAATCACCTGGAAGCCAGTGCCAGATAACAACACCCGCGCTGCCATGTTGCAGACCGGGGAAGCTGATTTCGCCTACCCCATGCCCTATGAGCAGGTGGCAACGCTGAAGCAGAACACCAAGCTGACGGTGACGGTATCGCCGTCGATCATTGAGCGCTATGTCAGCTTCAACATGCTGCAAAAGCCGTTTGATGATCTGCGCGTGCGTCAGGCCATCAACTATGCCATCAACAAAGAAGCACTGGCCAAGGTGGCGTTTAGCGGCTTTGCGAAGCCCGCCGAAGGCGTTGTGCCAGAAGGCGTCCTTTACGCCCACAAAATTGCGCCATGGCCTTATGATCCAGCCAAGGCACGCGCTTTGTTGAAGGAAGCAGGCTATCCAAACGGTTTTGAATCCACCCTGTGGAGCGCCTACACCACCACCACCGCGCAAAAGGCAATTCAGTTCCTGCAACAGCAATTGCAGCAGGTTGGCATCAAGGTGACGCTTCAGGCGCTTGAACCCGGCCAGCGGGTAGAATGGGTGCAGACAGCGCCCGATCCAAAGACTGCCAAGGTGCGGATGTATTATGCAGGATGGTCATCTTCGACCGGCGAAGCCGATTGGGCATTGCGTCCGCTGCTGGCCACTGAGGCTTGGCCGCCAAAGCTGAGCAACACGGCCTATTACAGCAATCCCGTTGTGGATGATCTGATTGCCAAGGCCATGAAGACCACCAAGGAAGACGAAAAGAAGACCTTCTATGCCGACGCACAGGAACAGATCATGAAGGATCTGCCTTGGGCTCCGCTGGTGACAGAAAACAATGTGTCGGCTGCGGCAACGAAGCTTGAAGGTGTCTACGTCATGCCGGATGGCAATATCGACAGCTCGAACATTGCGCTCAAGTAATAAGACGTCCTGAAAACGCGATCCCGGCGCTGATCTAGCGCCGGGAGACTCCTTTTACGCATTTCCGAACGCAAAACCGCGATACACTTTTGCTGGAAATGCTCTCATCACTCCTGAAGGCTTTCGCTGCGGTTGCCATGTTCAATTATTTTCTCAAGCGCCTGTTCGGGCTGCTGCCCACACTTCTGATCGTTGCCGTTCTGGTGTTTCTGTTTGTGCATATGCTGCCGGGTGATCCGGCGCGCCTTGCGGCAGGGCAGGATGCGGACGAACAGACCGTGGCGCTGGTGCGCAGCGAACTGGGCCTCGACAAGCCCCTACCCCAGCAATTTGTCGAGTATTTCACACGTATGTTGCATGGCGACCTTGGGGTGTCGATCCGCACCCATCGCCCGGTGTCTGTTGAAATTGGCGAGCGCTTCATGCCCACCATGCTGCTCACGCTAACCAGCATGATCTGGTCAGTGTCCGTTGGCATGATCATTGGTGTGTTTTCTGCCGTGTTTCGCAACCGCTGGCCGGATCGGCTGGGCATGACCGTTGCCGTGTCTGGCATTTCCTTTCCGGCCTTTGCGCTGGGCATGTTGCTGATGCAAATCTTCTCCGTCTGGCTGGGATGGCTGCCCACCGTTGGGGCCGACAGCTGGCAGCATTACATCCTGCCATCGCTGACACTGGGCGCAGGCGTTGCCGCCGTCATGGCCCGCTTTACCCGCGCCGCCTTTGTCGATGTGATTCAGGAAGATTTCGTGCGCACCGCCCGCGCCAAGGGGCTGAATGAAAAAGTGGTGATTGCCAAACATTGCCTGCGCAACGCGCTGATCCCGATTGTCACCATGATGGGCCTGCAATTCGGCTTTCTGCTGGGCGGCTCCATTGTGGTGGAGGCGGTGTTCAACTGGCCGGGTGTTGGCCGTTTGCTGGTCGATGCGGTGAACCAGCGGGATTATCCGGTAATTCAGGCCCTCGTGCTGATGTTCTCGCTGGAATTCATCCTGATCAATCTTGTCGTGGATCTGCTCTACGGCGTCATCAATCCGACAATCCGTTATAAATGAGCCGGCCATGAGCAATACCACATCTGCCCCAATTGCCGCCGCTGCACAGACCAGCCGCGCTGTTCGCACCCCTTGGAGCGAATTTTGGCGCAAATTCAAACGCCAGCCCGTGGCGCTTGGGGCCTTGGCCTTCATTGTGATTTTGATGGTTTTGGCCATCGCGGCACCCGTGATTGCGCCCTATGACGCTGAAAATTTCTTTGACTACGACATGATCAATGCCGGGCCTTCCTTGAGCCATTGGTTTGGCGTTGATCCATTGGGCCGAGATATTTTCAGCCGTATTTTGATGGGCGCGCGGATTTCGCTGGCAACCGGCCTTTTGTCCGTCACGCTCGGCGGCTTGATCGGCACCGTGTTTGGCCTGCTGGCAGGCTATTATGAGGGCTGGTGGGACCGGGTGGTGATGCGCATCTGCGATGTGCTGTTTGCCTTTCCGGGCATTTTGCTGGCTTTGGGCATTGTTGCCATTCTCGGCAGTTCCATGGTCAATGTGGTGGCGGCCGTTGCGGTGTTTTCCGTGCCAGCTTTTGCAAGACTGGTGCGCAGCAGCACGCTGGTGCTGAAAAACATGACCTATATTGAAGCGGTCAGAAGCGTTGGCGCATCAGACTTCATCATCCTGTTTCGCCATATTCTGCCGGGGGCTTTTTCGTCGATTGTGGTCTATTTCACCATGCGACTTGGCACATCGATCATCACCGCCGCCAGCCTTTCCTTCCTTGGTCTCGGTGCACAGCCACCCACGCCTGAATGGGGTGCGATGCTGAATGACGCCCGCGCCGATATGGTCAATGCACCGCATGTGGCGCTGTTTCCAAGCCTTGCGATTTTCGTCACTGTTCTGGCCTTCAACCTGCTAGGCGATGGCCTTCGCGATGCGATTGATCCGAAAATCGACCGGAAATAACCCCCTTCTATCTTGGAGTACCCCATGAAAATTCTCATCTCTGTCGATATCGAAGGGGTCGCTGGCGTCTACCACCCGGAACAAACCCGCGCGGGCAATGGCGAATATGAACGTGCCCGCCTGTTGATGACGGACGAAGCCAACGCCGCCATTGCTGGTGCCTTTGATGCCGGGGCAACGGAGGTGTTTGTCAACGATTCCCACGGCTCGTTTCGCAACATGCCGCCAGACCGGCTGGACCCACGCGCCCGCGCCATTCAGGGCAAACCCCGCTACCTCAGCATGATGTCTGGCGTTGAACTTGGCGTCGACGGTGTTTGCCTGATCGGCTACCATTCTCGTGGGCAGGGCTTTGGCATTTTGGCCCACACCATCAACAGCTTTGCCTTTTCGCGGATATTCCTCAACGGGCAGGAACTGGGAGAAGCGGGCATTTATGGCGCTCTGGCGGGTGAATATGGCGTGCCGGTGATCATGGGCAGCGGCGATGATGTGTTCATTGCCGAGAACAAAGACCTGTTTCCCAAAACAGTGTTTGTCGAAACTAAAAAGGCAAGCGGTGGCATCAGCGGCGTCAGCCTGTCGCCATCGGAATCCTGTCTTGCCATTCGTGAGGGCGCACGGGCTGCGGTGGAACAGGCGGGGCAAATGCCCAAATTCACCCTGGCTGGCCCCATTGCCGTGACCATCGAAACCCAATCCACCAGACTTGCAGATCTGTTTTGCCAATGGCCAACCCTTGCCCGCACCAGCGGCAATCAGGTGGCATTTGAAGCGCCCACGGTGGAACATGCCGTGCGTATGATCAACAGCTTGTCGGCCATGTCCACCATGCTGCGCTAACGGCGGGCGATCCATTTTTAAGCATTTCGAGGCATTTATGAGCGATATCAAACCAAATCCCATAGCACTCGCAATTCACGGCGGCTGCGGCGTGATGAACAAGGCGGATATGCCGGAGAGCGAATGGGAAGCCGCCCGCACGGACCTCAAACGCGCATTAAAGGCCGGATGGACCCTTTTGCAGCAAGGCACATCCGCGCTCGACGCTGTGGAAGCCGCCGTGATGGTGATGGAAGATTCGGAGCACTTCAACGCAGGCCATGGTGCGGCACTGAACACCGATGGCGAACACGAGTTGGATGCCTCCATTATGGATGGTTCCACCCTTGAGGCGGGTGCCATTGCCATGGCGCGCACGATCCGCAACCCGATTCGTGCCGCCCGCAAACTGATGCACAGCGGCGAGACCGTGATGCTGGGGGCAAGTGCTGCCGATGCCTTTGCCCAAAAATCCGGCCTGCCGATGGTGGAACAGTCCTATTTCACCACCGAGCGCCGGGTGAAAGCATTAGCATCGTTGAAAGAACACGCCAAAGCCGGAACGGCAGCCCTTGCCAGCGAGGCCGAAAAGCATGGCACGGTTGGCGCTGTGGCACTGGATAGCCACGGGCATTTGGCCGCCGCCACCTCCACCGGCGGCTTTAACAACAAGCCGTCAGGCCGCATTGGCGACACCGCCGTGATTGGTGCCGGAACCTATGCCCGCGATGGCGTGGTTGCCGTCTCCGGCACCGGCAAGGGTGAGTTTTTCATCCGCCATGCCGTGGGCCACGAAATCGCCAGCCGCATGCAGTACTTGGGCGAAAATCTGGAAGATGCCTGCCAGCATGTGGTGTTCACCGATCTTGCCCCCCATCATATCGGAGCAGGGCTTGTCGCGGTTGGTGCAGATGGCTCCATCACTGCACCGTACAACACGGCGGGTATGTTTCGCGGCTGGATCAGTCCGGATGGGCACATGGTTGTCGCAAGCCATGACACGCTGTTTGAAATGCATATCTAGAGAATTGTTTCGTTTTATGGAAACACTGAATGTTGGAGCAGTGTCGGAGGTTGACCTCTATGATCACTCCCGTAGAGCCGTGATTTTTTTGAGATAAAATGGAGATCGGGTGGCACGACGGGCGCTGTAGATCAGCCCGATCTCGTTACGATCTTGCAATTAAAGTCAGGCAATTACTGATTTCGAAGGGGCAACCTTCCTCAGTCCCAATGATTTTGAACCCAAGGCGGGGTTAGCTTAACGCGGCGTCTGAAAAGCGGCAGCAGGCCAAGCCTCCTGGGCTGTCCGTGATTTATGCCCGGCGCACGAGCCTGAGGAGCAGAAGAAGGAGGATCGCCCCGACCGTAGCGTTGACAATCGCTCTGACGATGCCCGTACCCAGGCTGAAACCGAGGCGGGGGAAGAGCCATCCCGCGATGAAGGCGCCGATGATGCCGACAAGAATATCTCCGATCAGACCAAAGCCGCCACCACGTACCACCAGGCCGGCAAGCCATCCAGCAAGGGCGCCCACAAGAAGAAATACAAGCAGGCTCTCATTCGACATCATAGGATATTTCCTTGGCTGGTGGGATTAGGCAATGCTTTGCATAGGCATGGTCGCCTTTCCTAATTCCCATAATGCCTATCGTGATCCTGCCCTTACGTCAAATAGCCAATAGCCAGACCGTGCTCTTGCTTGTCGGCGAGAGCACGGTCTGGATCGAGGATACTCAGGGACGCTTTTTTGTAATCCACGGTATCGCCGCCATCCCTTTCCGAGTCTTTGATCTGAATGCCGGCCAACTTCATGCCGGAATCAGCGACATAATCGAGCGTCTGTGGGCCTCTCCCTTATCATCGCTTAGTGGTTATGCCTTTTCTTGAAAATCGGAATCCTCAGCATCGGGGCCACCCATCGACATATCGAGCACCCAGCCTTTTACGCGGGCCTGCTGACCTGCAACGGAGTGGCCGGGTTTGGACATATGGGCCATGGCGGCCGGTTTTGTTGGGATATTGCTCTTGGGCCGAGCCTTGGTCGACTGGTTGCGCGACGCTTGCATTTTAACGTCACCAGCAATGTCGACCTTAAAGAAGGCGATGGAGGCTTGAAGCTCCTCGGCTTGGGCTGCGAGTTCTTCAGAGGTTGCCGACATTTCTTCCGAGGCTCCGGCATTCTGCTGTGTCACCTTGTCGAGTTGCTGGATTGCCTCGTTGATCTGCGAAGCACCGATATCCTGCTCACGGCAAGCCGCAGAGATTTCTGAGACCAATTCGGCAGTCTTGCGGATGTCGGGAACCAGACGCGCCAGCATTCCACCAGCTTCGGTGGCAACCTGCACAGTCTGTCCAGACAGACCGCTGATTTCGGCGGCGGCTGACTGGCTGCGTTCGGCAAGCTTTCGCACTTCAGAGGCAACAACGGCAAAGCCCTTGCCATGTTCTCCAGCACGGGCTGCTTCCACAGCGGCATTCAGAGCGAGAAGGTCGGTCTGACGAGCGATTTCCTGCACTATGGAAATTTTTTCGGCAATCGTTCGCATCGCGGTAACCGCCCGGTTGACGGCCTCGCCGGAAGCTTCGGCATCCTTCGATGATTGGCGGGCGATCTTCTCGGTCTGGGCAGCGTTGTCAGCGTTCTGCTTGATATTGGCTGCCATTTCTTCCATTGATGCAGAGGCCTCTTCAGCCGCCGCAGCCTGTTCGGTCGCACCTTGCGAAAGCTGCTCTGAGCCGGCGGAGAGCTGCTGTGAACCCGCTGAGACATTTTGACTTGCGGCTAATGCATCGGCAACAACCCCGCGAAGGCGCTCAACCATCGACACAAGTGCAATTCCCAGTGTGTCCTTGTCTGAAAGCGGCTCCGGCTCGACGGTTAAGTCGCCACTGGCAATCAGGTCGGCTATGGTTGCTGTGTTGCGCAGGTTGTCTACCATATTGTTGATCGCATTCTTCATGCTCGCATGATCGCCTTCGCATTCGATGTCCACATGTTGGGTAAGATCACCGAAACTCACCTGGCGAAGAACGCGATTGCCCTCAGAGATCGGAAGAATGATAGCATCCAACATGCCGTTGATTCCCGAGACCAGCTTGGCGAAATCCCCGACGAAATGATCGGCCGCGCCCCGCTCAGAGAGCTTGCCGGCTGTAGACGCGGCAATCAAGCGCTGAAGTTCAGTGGTAATCGCCCGTAAATTTCCACGCAGAGTCTCGATAGTCTCATTGATGAAAGCTTTCTTGCCGGGGAACTGCTCGAGCGGCGCTTCAAAATTGCCCTCACCCAGCGCCTTGATGCAGGCCATGGCCTTCTTTTTGACGGCGATGTGGCTGCTAACCATATCGTTGACGCCCTTGGCCATCACGGCAAAATCGCCCTTGAATTTCTCAACCGGCACGAAGATGTCAATGTCGCCTTTATCGTGCTCGATCGACATCGTATTCATTTCAAAAATCAAACCCTTCAGATTTGCGCGCAAGGTTTCGATCGTCTCATTGATGAATGCTTTTTTGCCGGGGAACTGCTCGAGCGACGCTTCGAAATTGCCCTCACCTAGCGCCTTGATGCAGGCCATGGCCTTCTTTTTAACTGCAATGTGGCCCGCGACCATATCGTTGACGCCTTTGGCCATCACGGCAAAGTCACCCTTGAATTTTTCAACCGGCACGAAGACCTCAATGTCGCCCTTATCGTGCTCAAGCGACATCGTATTCATCTCAGAAATCAGGCCTTTGAGATTGGTACGCAAGGTTTCGATTGTCTCGTTGATGAAAGCTTTCTTGCCGGGAAACTGCTCGAGCGGTGCTTCAAAATTGCCCAACCCAAGTTCCTTGACGCAAGCCATGGCCTTTTTCTTGACCGCGATATGGCCACCGACCATGTCGTTAACGCCTTTGGCCATGACAGCGAAGTCGCCCTTGAAGTCCTCTGAAGGTAACCTGACATCAATGTCGCCCTTGTCGTGCTCACCTGACATGTCAGCGATAGATGCCCCCAGCTTCTGCATCGGCTGCATACTGGCCTCAAGTAACTCGTTGACAGCAATCAGCATCTCTCTGGCTTCACCGGTGACTGCATCGAGATTTGCACGCGCGGCTAGTTTTCCGTCAGCGATACTAACTTTGACGCGCTGTATCTCAGCCACAGCCGCCTGAGATTTGGAAGATTTCTTCATTTGAGTGTAGAAAGACATCGTATATCCTCTATCGGAAGCTGTTTTGGGAGTTACTGTCGCTGATAAGTCGTTGGCGCCCTACGGCGACCGCCCTGTCAAGAACAGACCGGCCAGGTTTTTGCTGAAGCCCAAGCAGGTCATCAAAGCTACCTGGAATGCGCACTGGACCCCTATGGCCAAGCCCGCTTCCCTTTCGATGACCCGCTTGATAAACGCGGTAGCCAAGACACTGCTATCAGTGACGAAAACGCGCACGAATTCCTCTCGCTCCTTGAGGTTCAAGGGATCGACTACGAAACTCAGTCTTAAAACGTGATTTTATGTCGCGTCATGCGAAGGAACATCTCAACTGGATGCTGTGTGGTCTCAATTATAAGATGTAATTGTTAACCATGCCCTAAGGCAATCCCCTTTTTTTAGTGAGATCTCATGTAGCGCTCATGGATCTGTCGCGAGTTTTGGAAGGGTTTCAGACATGACCGTCGCTGGACGCAGTTATGGCGCAATATTGCAAATATTGTGATTTGGCTGGAACTGCCTATTATCGCCCGATCATCTGCCCTGACGTTTGAGATCCTGGGCGAGGCGTGAAACAACTTCGGTGAGAGCGCTGGGACAGAGACCAAAAGCACACTCAAGGGTCCGGGCTTCTCCGCGGATGGCGTCGATTAGATTTAAAATTGCAGCCTGTCCCTGCATAAAAAGCCCGATGGGCTTTCCGGTACTATAGGTCTTCTCAAGAAAATTGCCGTCGAGATCGATATAGCGGACATATCGGTTGCTGTAGCTGCCGAGCGCCTTTCCATTGCCACCCGGAAAATTCATGCCATCGCAAAGCGTCGGTTCGACCTCGTCGAGATAAAGCGTACGTTCGGCACCAAACAATTGATCAAGCCTCTGATGCATTTGAGATATTTTCAATTTTTTCAAGTCGAGAATGCGTCAGCATCTTCGAGACTTGGTATGAGAGGGTTCACGTTGAAAACGGCCTATGTGACGATCAAAGGGTTAGAGGCCATGCGAGCGTTACGCAAAGGCCAGGCTACGATTTTCAACCTGACAAAAGGCATCCGTGGGCAGGCCCATATCGTTGAATGCTCCTTTGCCGTTCAAAAGGTTTGCAACAGAGCTGGATCGGCGTCCGTATTGTCAACCGGATAACAGCCAGAAATTGTGGTGCTGATGCTGACCATTTTTGACGGTCTGCATAGGGTATTCGGGAACGTGACTGACGTCTACTCTTGCGAAGATCTGAGCGGCTTTATACGAACATCGGCAGAAGATTGCATTTGATCGCCTGCTGCACACAATGAAAGCCGCCAGAAATGTCTCTTGGATGTTACGATATCGAAATGCGCAAGCGGAAAGCCGCCGTTCTCGTCGTGCTGTTCTCCCATTCGACCAAGCATCATTTCAAGTCTGTCGATTTTCCGGCGGACGTCCTGAGCATCGCGGATAAGGAAGACACCTATTTCACCAACACGCCAGATATTCTGGCGAATTTCATAAAAGAT
This sequence comes from Gillisella vitis, assembly GCF_021559775.1. Classification (GTDB taxonomy): domain Bacteria; phylum Pseudomonadota; class Alphaproteobacteria; order Rhizobiales; family Rhizobiaceae; genus Allorhizobium; species Allorhizobium ampelinum. Next base: position 436,997 of record NZ_CP056049.1, read on the forward strand.
GTCAGTGCGCCATACGATCTGGTGATTACGATTGGTGGAAGCAAAGGAGGGCATGGGGCGCTGTATCACGGCACGCTTCTCGCTCGCATGATCGAAAAACCTGTTCGTGTCCTTGCCTTCAGCCCGGTTGTCATGCTCTCGGATAACCCGAATGACGTGCCATATGTGTCCTACCAAAAGCTGATGGAGCGAGCGCAGACGACACCAGAACTGGCGGAAAACCTGCGCCAGTCAACCCAGGTGATAACAGCAGACCCGCCGCCCAATCTCACGGCCTTCTGCATCGTCGGGGCCGACAATAAATGCGACTGTGTCGAGGCCAGCCGACTGATCGGCGCGCATATCTTGACGCTGCCTATGCATCACCATGAAACTGTCATCCCATTCCTTTGCGATACCAGCGATGCCAGAGCGGTGACGAAAACCGTGCTGGTGCTGTATGATAGAGCCGCAGAGGAGGCCGATGTTGCCCATCTGCTTGAAAAAGGCAGCGTTGACAAAATGATCGCGGACCTTTCCCGCGTTCCAAAACAGCCTCGCCTCGATGAACTGACGAATCTTGTCATAAAGGGTGATGCAAGCATTGTGAGGCAGGCTGTGACAACGGCAGGCGCTCTTTAAACCTGATCGAATCGACCTAAAGCCTGCGCTTGCATTCATCATTGCCGCCACAGGCATCTCACAAGGATCGAAGCGTCGTCTTGAACGACAAAGCTCCCGCGCGGGCGAAAAAAATCTTACGCTATGGTCCCAAACCGAACCGGCGACACGTCTATCCATCAGCAAGCGAACGTGGTGCCTCCTGAGGCGCACCTTTGATCTCCTGCATAATTCCTCAAGCCAGAGTTGGCTCACAGAGAAAATTATGTAGCGAATATAAGGCATTACGGCGTTTTTTGTGCGTTTTCACAAGACGCACGTCGCTTAAGCAATGTGTTGGGGAGAGAGGGATGATGCATTTCACACGCGAAACCATGACCGTCCTTGCGGTCCTCACGGCCTGTGCGTGCAGACCCGGCCGTAAGCTTGCCCTCTGGGAACTTACCGAATTGCACAATGGCCCCACAGGAGAGGTCGTCAAAAGCATCTTGCTGTTGCTCCGGCATGAACTGTTGCACCGCGAGCCAGACGGCCGCGTGATGCTCGCCATCGATCCAGCCAGCGTCACATTGGGTGCCGTCCTGCGACTCACCCAACCCGATCTTCTCCAAGGCGATAAACACCGCAGCCATAGGCAGCAGAACGTATTCACGCTCGCCGTTGAAGCCGCATCAGTGAATTTCGTGCGGATGGCTGACAAGTTCACGCTCGCCGATCTCATCGCGGACCGCCCATCCGTTGCCTCAGGGCAATCAGGCGTCTGCTTCCAGAGTGTCGTCCACGGGGGACAACTGGGGTGCGGGCAACAGCATCAGACGTTCGCGAACAGGGCGTGAGGTCACGAGGCTGCACTCCAGACAAGCGATAGCGGAGCTATCGGGCGAGGCCACGAGGTCCGCGACAGTAAAGCGGTCGAGCAAACTGACAAGAAAGGACGAGGCCGCGGCAACGATGCCGTCAAGCAAGGGTTGGCCTTTGAGCGTGCCGGGCTCCGGTTCTTCCGCGTTGCCGTCCAGTTCCGGCTGGGTGATCCGCAGCACATCGGCGAGCTTGATGTCCTTGGCATCACGCGCAAGGCGCAGACCACCGCCCGGCCCGCGATCGCTGTTGAGAAAGCCGTTACGGACCAGAAGAGCGACAACTTGATAGGCATGATCCCTCGTCGCGCCGACCTCTTGCGCCAGATGCTGGGCTGGGTATTTCGTCGATGGACTTTTCGCGCAGACCGTCAATATACCGATCGCTATTTCGGATTGCCGCTTCAGGCGCATGGATGACACTATCAAGGGAGTTACTCGTTCAGCCATAGTCGCATATTTGGCTGATGGTGACCATGGGCTTCATTGTGCAAAACAATATCAGGCAATGGCATTGCCCATCCATCCCCGCCCGTGCCAGCGCGAAAGCATGAAACCGGCCTTGAGTGTCTCTTCGATGATCAGCGCGTACCAGACACCTTCCACCCCATAGCCCGCCTGCACGCAAAACAGCCAGGCCAGCGGCAGGCCGAGCCCCCAGGTCAAGCCGATACTGACGAGGACCGGAACCCTGACATCGCCGACAGCCCTGAGCGAATGCAGCAACACGGTATTGAAGGCGAAGCCGGGTTGGATGAGGATGGTCAGCAGCAGAAGGTAGGTGGAAAGCGCCAGAACTTCACCGCCCTGCCCGAACAATCCGAGATATTGATCGGACAAGAGCCAGAACAGAAGCGCGATTGTCGTCGTGACCAAGGTCGCCGCAAAGCTGGAGCGCAGCGCCTGACGATAGGCGTCCTGCCGCCGACCTTCGCCCCAGCGATAGCCGACAAGCACCTCGTTTCCTTGGCTCACAGCCATAACGACAAGGATGAGAAACGTCATGGCCAGCATGACATAGGTACGGCTCAAGACACTTGAGACGCCGAAGCCCGCCACGAAGCCGAGCAGCACAAGCTGGTAAAAACCGTAGCCGATATAGTCCGAAACACTCGGAAAGGCGAGGACAAGCATGCGCCGCACAAGCGAGAGCCGCGCCCTGATCGGCCCACCCTCGAAACGAAGACCAAGGGCGCAATAGACGGCAAGGCCGAACATCAGCGCCATTGCAATCCTTGAGCCGAGTGTTGCATAGGCCGCACCTGTCACCCCAAGCGGGGGGATTGGTCCGGCACCAAGCACAAGAACATAGGTCGCCCCAATGTAAATCACCGACAGGAACAAGCCGGTCATCACAATCACCCGGCTGCTGCCGAAAGCCCTCAGGCAGGCAATCGCAGCCGTGGCAAGCGCATTGAAGACCATGGCAGCGGCAGCGAGGGAAAGATAAAGGCTTGCATCGTGAACGATTGATGCCGGGACATCGAGAATCCGCAAGGCCACCGGTCCACCCAGAAACAGCAGACCGCCTACCAAAAGGCCAAGGAGCGTATTGGTGAAGACCGCAAGCGTTGCGATCTGCCGCGCACCCTCCTCGTCACCACGCCCGAGACTGTGCGATATCAGGATGACAGCGCCGATCCCGACCATGCTCGAAATCTCGAAGACAACCTGAAGCACCTGCCGCACAATCGCCACGGCTGCTGCCGCATTGGCGGAATAGGCGCTCATAATCAGCATTTCCGACAGCATGACCAGAAAGGTCAGCAGCGAATGCACGAACATCGGCAGGCTAAGCCGGAAAAGCGATTTTGTCGTTCGCGCCGATGGCGGGCGGCGCGGCGCGGCCGCATCGCCAAGGGTTTCAACTATCTGCATGCGTCAGGCACCTGTGCGTTCGACCCGCAGGCCACGACGATCTGCAAGGCGATCGCGGCCCGTCTGGCGCAAGAGGGTTCGATCACCTCCAGACCACTGGCCTTCACGACCGGCTTGGAGCTGCGCTATATGGGCGGCCAGAGTTTCCAGTGTCGGAAACTGGAAAAAGGCCGTAATATCAATCGATACGCCAAAACGCTTGCCGATCACACCCTGCAAAGAGACAACAAGCAGCGAATGGCCGCCGCATTCAAAGAAATTGTCACCCGGATTGACGTGGTCGATTTTAAGCGCCTCTCGCCAGATGGCGGCAAGCGTTGCAGCGGGCTCGCCAGAGATCGGCAGGTGCGTTTGCCGCTGTGCCGGTTTTGGTCGGCAGGCCGGAAGTGCGCGGCGATCAACCTTGCCGTTTGGCGTGAGCGGGAAGGCATCAAGCGCGACATAGGCCGATGGCAGCATGTAGAGCGGCAGGCTGCCTGCCATATGTGGTCCAAGCTCCGCGCTCGCCTCCCCGACAAATGGCTCTCGCCAACGCAGATAGGCGATCAGCTGTTTGCCAGCGCCGCCGTCCTCGACAAGCACTGCCGCTTCGGCGACGCGAGGATGGGCCGCAAGCCGTGCCTCGACCTCCCCGAGTTCGATTCGATAGCCGCGCAGCTTCACCTGATTGTCGATCCGTCCGAGAAAATCGAGCGCGCCATTCTCCGCCAAGCGCACGAGGTCGCCGGTGCGGTATAGATGGTAGCCGTCCTGCGGACCACGCCGGAAAGGGTTGGGGATGAACCTGTCTGCCGTCAGGCCGGGTTTGCCCCAGTAGCCCGGGCTCAATCCCGCACCGCCAATGTGCAATTCTCCCGGCGTGCCCGGTGGTACGGGTTCCCCGCGTCGGTCGAGAACATAGAGTTGGGTATTCTGAATGGGGCCAGCAACCGTAACGCTGTGACCATTGAGGTCTTCACGCCGCACCTCAGTGGCCGCAGACCAGATGGTCGTCTCGGTTGGACCGTAAAGATTCCACAGGCAATCGCCCCGATCCAGCAACTCGGCCGCAAGAAGGCTGTCCAGCGCCTCGCCGCCGCACAGCATGCGAAGCCCTCTCGCTCCGCGCCACCCCGCCTCGATCAACATGCGCCATCCGGCAGGCGTTGCCTGCATGACGCTCGGCTGCACACGATCCACGAGCGCGGCAAGACGCCGACCGTCGCGGGCAATGGCGCTGTCCGCAAGCAACACCGTTGCGCCTTGCGAAAGGGGCGCGAACAATTCCAGCCCCGCGATGTCGAAGCCAATCGTGGTCAGCGCCAGCAGGCGGTCGCCTGCGCCAATCCCCGGCCTTTCGGCCATGGACTCGATGAAATTGGCAAGCGCACCATGGGTGATTGCCACCCCCTTGGGCTGGCCGGTGCTGCCGCTGGTATAAAGAATGTAGGCGAGATCATCGGCCTGCACCGCAGCAGGTTCGAAGGATGCCTGCGCACAACCGAATGCCTGGGTCGGGTCCAGCACCGGAACATCTTGCGGTATAACCGCCCGCTCACTGTCCCCAAGATCCGTCAGCACCAGCGCTGCACCAGAATCGGCCAGCATGTAGGCAATCCGCTCTGCCGGATAGTCGGGATCAATTGGCAGATAGGCAGCACCCGACCGCATGACGGCCAGCAGTGAGGGCAGCAATGCGCTTCCACGCCGCAGATAGACCGCAACGACCGCGCCCCGGCCAATGCCTTGCTGGTAAAGACGAAGGGCAAGAGCCTCCGCATAACCGACGAGATCGCCATAGGACATGGTGCTATCGCGGCCCTCACCCACCTGAACGACGGCGGCTTTGCCCGGTTCGCCTTGCGCCCGTGCGATGATCTGGTCGTGCACGGCAGCACATGGCTGCGTCTGCGAACCTCGGCCCGTCTGGAGCAGGATGTCTCGCTCATCGGGCTTAAGCATCTCGATTGTGCCAAGGCAGACTTGCGGATCATCGGCGATGGATGTGAGCAAAGTCTCGTAATGTCGCAGCAGACGATCCGCTCTTGTGGACGACAGACGTGACGGGTCTGCGGCAAGCGCAATCTCTATCTCGGCACCGGGAAAGATCCGGAGCGACAACGGGTAATGCGTGCGCTCATAGCTGCCGGGATCGCTGAGGGTGAGTGTGTGCGTTCCTTCCGCAAAGGCCGCCTGCATCGAAAGCGGCAGGTTCTCAATAATCAGCAACGTATCGAACAGCGGTTGATCGGCGGTCTTGCCAGCCCAGCGCTGGATATCGGCAAGCGCTGCATGCCCATGCTTTTCCCGCTGGCGATGCGCAGACTGGAGGCTTTGAAGCCATTCGCCCACCCTCTCCTCCGGTCGTGTCCGGGCACGAAACGGCACCGTGTTGAGGAACAGGCCAATCATTCGGTCTGCATCTGGCAGGTCCGGCGGGCGGCCCGACAAAACCGTTCCGAAGATCACGTCATCCTCGGCCCCATAGCGCGAGAGAAGCAGCGCCCAGGCCCCCTGTAGCACGGTCGCCAGCGTCAGCCGCTCCCGCCGCGCCATGGCGGTAAGCCGCGTTGCGAGACTGGCATCAAGGCTGCGCCGGATCTCGATAATGGCCCCCTGTGCCGCCTCGCCAATTTTCGCCTCTCCCAAAAATCCGCCTTGCGGCAGATCGGCAAGAGCATGCGACCAATAGGCTTGCGCAGAAGAGATATCCTGCCGGTCGCGCCACGCGACGTATTGGCGATAAGATGGGGGAGGCGTTGGCAGGCTTTCGCCTGCATAAGCCTTCAACATTTCACCGACCAAGAGCGAGCCGCACCAGCCGTCCATCAACAGATGGTGGAAACTCCAGACGAAGCGATGGCGGCCGGGACCGAGCCGGATCAGCGCAAACCGCAAAAGGGGTGCAGCATCCAGCGTAAAGCCACGACGGCGATCCGCCTCCAGCCATGCCGCAAAGGCTGTCTCCTGCCCTGCCGCGTCTTCGCCCGACCAGTCCGCTTCGCGCCATTCCGGCACAACATCCTCGGCAATGACCATGATGGGCCGCTCGACATCCATCCAGCGGCAGGCACCGCGCAAGACCTCGTGGCGGGCGATCACCCTCCCCCACGCCGATTTGAAGGCATCGGCATCCAGCGGGCCTTCCAGCACGCACCAGCATTGCTCGATATAGGTGCCTGAGGCTGGGGCCATCAGACTGTGGAACAGCATGCCCGCCTGCACGGGCGTCATCTCGAAGCTGGAGCCGCTTTCGGCAACCTCGCTTGTCTGAACCGCGCTTTCGGCAACGGCGGCCTCTGCCTGTGCCGCGATTGTCTGCAACTCGAAAATCTGGGTCGGTTCGAGCTTCAGCCCCTTGGCTTGCGCCTTCGCGACGATCTGGACGCCGATAATGGAGTCACCGCCGAGATCGAAGAAATTGTCCTCGATGCCGATATCGTCCCGCCGCAGCACGGTCTTCCATATCTCCAGCAGCGTCGCCTCGATGGCATTGCGGGCTGGAATTGGCTCCGCGCGCGTTGTGGAAAGCTGGGGGATCGGAAGCTGTTTGCGATCCACCTTGCCATTCGGATTGAGCGGAAACTCCTCCAGAATTACAAAGGCCGTCGGCACCATGTAACGCGGCAATTGCGCAGACAGCGACTGGCGCAGCTTGCGCTCAATCTCACCATCGTTCGTTGTCGGCCAATCGCGAACGAGCACATAGGCAATCAGCCGTTCGTTTTCGGCGTCGAGCGTGACGATGGCCTGCTCAACGACGCTCTCGCGCAACAGCTTGTCCTCGATCTCGCCGATCTCGATGCGGTAGCCGCGCAGCTTGACCTGAAAATCCGTGCGGCCGATAAATTCGATCTCGCTATTTGCCAGACGAACAACCGCATCGCCGGTGCGATAGAGCCTCAGCGCAGGGCTGTTTTCATCGTAGAACGGGTTCGGCACGAAACGGGCGGCTGTGAGAGCCGGACGGTTCCAGTAACCGGGGCTAAGGCACGGCCCGCCGATATAGAGTTCGCCGCCAATGCCGCGCGGCAGGGGCTGCATATAGGCGTCGAGAACGTGGAGGTGGGTATTGTCGAGGAGGCCACCAACCGGCACTTTGCCGCTTTCCGCGTGGGCGTGGGTGACCCTGAGCGCGCTTGCCCAGATTGTCGCCTCCGTCGGCCCATAGACGTTCCACAGCTCTTTCGTCCGGTCGATCAGCTTGCGGGCAAGCGGTGCATCCAGTGCCTCGCCGCCGCAAAGGGCTATCAGATGCGGCAATCCCTCCCAGCCGCTGTCGATCAACATGCGCCAATAGGCGGGCGTTGCCTGCAAATGCGAGATACGATCCGTCACAAGCACATCGGCAAGCCGCTGTGGCGCAAGCAGCAGGTCTTGGCCGTAAAGCACGGTGGTCGCGCCGACGCTGAGCGGCAGAAGCATTTCCAGAATGGAAATGTCGAAGGTGGGCGTGGTGATTGCCAAAAGCCGATCACCGGGCGCAAGCCCCGGCGAGACGGCCATAGAGCACAGGTGATTGAGCAGGCTTGCATGGGCAATCGGCACGCCGTTCGGTCGGCCCGTACTGCCGCTGGTGTAGAGAAGATAGGCGATGCGCGCGGGATCAGAGGGCGGCAGCGCGGCAGGGGTCTCGCTCACTGGCATTGGGCGGGTCGGATCAAGGGAGCGCTGGGCCGGATAGAGATCTGCCCTATCCGTCAATACGAGACTGACACCGGAATCCTCAAGCACATAGGCAACCCGATCCGCCGGATGATCGGGATCGAGTGGAACATAGACGGCACCCGCTTTCAGAATGGCGAGGAAGGCAATGACGGATTGCCCCCTGCCCGGCAGCGAAACGGCAACCCTATCGCCGGGGTGAACCGAAAGGCCGACGAGCGTGTCAGTAAGTGCGTCCACGTCTTTCTGTAGTTCGCCATAGGTCCAACTTTGGCCCTTGCTTTCCAGTGCAATCGCATCGGGTTGGAGCCGGGCGACGTGTGCGATTGCATCGTGCATGGTGATGTCAGGCACGGGCCGCGCGGTTGGCGTTCCAAGTGCAACCACGGCGGCCTGCTCTTCCTTTGATAGATAGGCAAGCCTTGGCAGCAGAGCATTGGGAGATTGCAGGATGGAGCCGAGCAAAACCTCGAAATGGGCTGCCATGCGCTCGATCCGCCAGGCATCAAAGATCGCCACGCGATATTCGATGTTCAGCAGATAGCCGGATTCCCGCTCCATCACATACCAGCTGAGATCGACCTTTGTTTCACTCAGCCGTGCTGGCTGTTGGCGAACAATGAGACCATCGATGCCGAAATCGATCTGCTCGGCATTCTGTGCACGGTAGTCTTGCGACTGCAACTGGAACATAACCTGCGAGAGCGGGCTCTGCCGTTGGTCGCGGCTCATGCCAAGTGCCTCAGCAATCAGCGGAAAGGGAAATGCCTGATGGTCGAGCGCGTCCGAGAAGCGCTCCTGAACAACTCCGACCCATTGCGAAAACGTCATGCGCGGATCGAGTTGCGCGCGCAGCACCAATGTGTTGGTAAACAGACCAATCAGCCCTGCGGCATCCGGATCGTTCCGTCCGGCGACGGGCACGCAGACCGACAGGTCACGCTCGCCACTGTAGCGATGAAGCAGCAGCGAAAAGGCCGCAGCCATCACGACAAAAGGCGTGGTTCCAAGCTGGCTGGCAAGCGAGGCGACCTGCGACGACACCGAGACGGGAATAACCCGTGTCACGGTGGCCGCCGTCATGTCAACGCTGCTGCTGCGGGATCGGTCGCTTGGCAATTCCAGCGGCTTGAGATCGGAGAGGGTTTGTTTCCAGTAGTCGCGGGATCGTCCGCAATCCGGGCGCTGAAGCCATGCGTGTTGATCGAGAACCAGATCCCCAAAGTCGCGCGTGATGGGCGAAAGCGCGGACGCGGCACCCGCACGATAGGCGCGGTAGCAGGCCGTCAGCTCGCGCATCAGCACACCGCGTGACCAGCCATCCGCAACGATGTGATGGAGGGTGATCGCCAGCAGGTGTTCGCTCTCATGCTGCCGGAAGAGATGTGCCCGGATCAGCGGTGCCTTTGAGAGATCAAAAGGTTCCGTGGCAACAGCAAGCGCCAGCGCCTCTCCATCTTCGCCTGTCGCTTCCAGATCGGTAAAGCCCAGAGCAAAAGCGTGGTTGGGATGAACCTCCTGCCACGGCTCGCCCGCCTCGACGGGAAAGGCGGTTCTGAGCGGCGCATGCCGGGAGACAATCGTTGCAAGGCTGCGCTCAAGGGCTGCGCGATCAAGCGGCCCCTCAAACCGCCAGCGATAGGCAACGTGATAAGCAGAACTCTCGGGATAGAGGCTCTGCTGGAGCCAGAAATGCTTCTGACCGGGTGTCAGCGGCAAGCGGGCGGGGCGCGTTGACACCCTTGACGTCTCTTGTGGCGTCTCTTCCGGGGCCACCCGTTCCCAGGCGATCCCACGGGCTTCTAGCTGGCGGCGGAAGGCCTCGCGTTCCGCAAGACTGAGCGCCGCAACGCGGGCGCGCAGCGCCAGAATCGGATCGGCAGAGTTCACGGGCAGTCTCCCTATACGGCTTGCGCGATTGTCGGCTGCGGTGCATGCTGGCGTGCAAGCCGCGCGAGATGCGGCAGACCGCCCATGACGAGATCGTAATCCTGCACGAAGTCGATCAGGCAGGCGATTTCATCAATGCCCGCAGCACCCAGTGCCTCCACTGTCTCTGCGGTGCTTTCCGGCGTGCCGATGAGAGAGCGGCCCTTGATGAAGCCCTCAACTCCGAACTCAATCAGGCTGTCGAGATCGTCCCGGCTGAAATTCTCGAGCGCGATATCAAGACCCATGCTGCGCGCCAGACCCTCAAGCAGATGATAATGGGTTCTGAGATAATCGCTGAAGGGGCCTTTTACATTGGCCTTCACGGTCTCGACATCGCCGCCGAGATAGGTGTGCACCATAATGGTGACGGTGCCCGCAGCCGGATCAAAACCGTTCTTTTCCAGCGACCGGCGGTAGGCTGCGATCTTGGGTGTCAGGCTTTCCAATGTCTCGCCAAGCAATGCCGTCAGCACATTAATGCCGCGACGGCCCGCTTCCACAAAGGTCTCCATGGACTGGCACGCAACCCAGAAAGGCACGCGCGGCTGCACGGGACGCGGCAGTGTCTTTGCCTCCACAGTGTTGCCTTCCGCATCTTCAAAGGTGAGCGTCTCGCCAGCAAGCAGCTTGGTGACCTGATCAAAGCTCCGCCACATCAGGCTGCGGCGGCTGCCATGCGGCTCACGCGATAGTACGAATTCGTTGCGCGTCCAGCCCGACGCAATCGCGACACCCACACGGCCTTGCGAGAGATTGTCCACAACGGCAATTTCTTCCGCGACGCGCACGGGATGATGGAGCGGCAGAACAATGCTGCCGGAGCGCAATTGCACCCGCTTCGTCACCATGGCAAGTGCTGCATGGATCATCGACGGATTGGGATAGAGGCCGCCGAAAGCATGGAAATGGCGCTCTGGCACCCAGAGCGCGCTCAGGCCATTGTCATCGGCAAACTTTGCGCTGTCCATCAGCAGCCGATAACTGTCACCGCTTGCAGCAGAGCCATCGCCATCGAAATAAAACAGGCTGAATTTCATAATTGTTGTTCCTTTGCGTATTGCTGATGGAAGGCAGGTGACAGTCAGGCTTCCTTGCGCAGCGCCTCTGCCTCAATGTCGTCCAGAAGGGCGGCAAGCTCTGCCTGTTCTTTCCGTGCGGCCTCAAGGCGCTCCCGGATGACGGCTGCGATGCCCCCGACAGTGGGCGCATCAAACAGCAGGGCGCGCATGGGCAACTCGATTGAGAATTGCTTGCGCAACCGCGTCACGACCTGCACGGCAAGCAGGGAATGCCCACCAAGCTCGAAGAAATTATCATCGATTCCAACACGGGAAATGCCAAGGAGTTCCCCGATAACAGCCGCCACATCGGTTTCGATGGGATCGCGCGGGGCGATGAACGCTGCCTGCACACGCTCGCGCCCGGCGTTTTCCTTCTGATCCACGGGCACTCCGGCTCTCGGTTCTTGGCGCGCTGCGGCCATGCGATGGCGCAGATCAACCGGCGTCACGGCAAGCCGTGAGACCTGTGGCTGGGCGAGAACCGCCCGGGTTGCCCGCCAGACCTCGTCGGCGTCAATCGCGTCGTTAAGAAAGCCTGTTGCCTCCTCTCGCGTGGTGCCAAAAGGAAGGCATGTATCCCACGCGATTGCCTGCCAGACCGGACGATGTGCGCCGCGCCGTGCATCCACGAAGGCATCAAGAAAGCTATTGGCCCCCGCATAGGTGGCAAGACCCACGCCGCCGACCAGCGTTGAGAGGGAGGACTGAACGAGGATGAAATCGGGGGTGTGATCGGCAAGCGCCGCCGACAGAGCGTCTAGGCCATCAACCTTGGTTGCAAACAGTGCAGCATTGCGCTCCACTGTGGCCTCCGTGAGCGGGCAGTGATAAACCTCGCCCATCGCTGCCGTCTGGAAAACCCCACGGATTGGGCCAAATGGCGCGGCAAGCGAATTGAGGCATGCGGCAAGCCAAGCGGGGTCAGCGAGATCACCGCTGAACAGCATATAATCCTCGCCCGGAGTGCCAATGCCGCGCAAGGCCCGGATCAACACGCTCATCGGATGCTTCGGCCCATGCGATGCAAGCCAGTGTTCCCAATCCGCAGCATTCGGAAGCCCAGCGGGTCCAACAAGGACAACCTTCGCGCCCAGTGTTTGAACCAGCGACCTAGCATAAACGAGAGCGAGACCGTCGAGGAGATCGCCTGCGATGAGGTAAGTGGCCCCCGCTGTGAGAGCCGGAACATCGGCTGGCTCCGGCAGGCACGTCGGCACGTGGCTCTCAACCCAGCAATAGCCATTGCGCAGCGCCATCACGATTCTATCATCACGCCAAGGGCGTGACAGCGCCTCGGCGAGGCCGGGAACAATGGCACCTTCTGCCGATGGTAAATCGATGCTTCGGCAGGAAATGCCGGGAATTTCCTGCGGCAAGACGCGGAGCATGCCAAGCACTTTGGCCGCCTGCGCATCAACAACCTCTGCGCCAGTCACAGCATGCAGGCCGCATGCCAGAACAGTCAGAAGCGGCGGGCGGCTCTCGGTTGTGGTCAGGGCTTTCGCGAGCGCAAAACTGCTGGTGAAAGCCATGTCCGGGGCAGTGTTGGCGTCAAGGGAGAAGCCATTGACGATCTGGGTCAGTGTTGCACCGTTCGCGGCAAGATCGGCAAGAACTGCGCTGTAGTGCTGCGGGTCAGCGGGGTCGATTTGATACGTGCCCCCGGCATTTTCATAGGCTATGCCAGACCGTACCCGTGTGACCTTGATCTGATCCGAAACCGGACCGATCGCGGCGACAGTCTCATCGCCGCCAAAGATCAGCCAATGCTCGTGACCGCTCGTTGTGAGAGGCTCAATGGGCGCACGTTGCCAGACCGGCTGGTAAAACCAGTCCTCGATTGATGGTTGCCGGGCCGCTTCGTCGGGCATGGATTCGGTGGGTGCAATCCGCGCAATCGCGTAGGAACTGCGCTGGAAAGGGTAGGTTGGAAGTGGCACGCGGCGACGCGGGCCTGCCTCTTTTTCAGCAACAAGTTCGACATCAATGCCCGCGATCCAAAGCTCCGCCAATGCCAGCAGCGCGTGGTCGCAGGCATCGAGCAGCGCCTTCGCATCGGGTAGCGAGGTGGCAACGCGAAGCAGCGCTTTTCCTTGCTGGCGTGCAAGCCGGGTGAGTGTGGAGCCGGGTCCAACTTCGAGAAGAAAAGGGGCTGGCAATTCAAGTGCCCGCGCAAGGCAGGGGCCAAACAGAACGGTTTGGCGCAGATGGGCCACCCAATAGGCTGGGTCGGTCGCCTCCTGTGCCGTCAGCCAATCGCCCGTCAGGTTCGAGACAATGTCAATCTGCGGCGGGTTGAGCGTCACCGTGCCGAGCACCTGCGCAAACGCTTCAAGCGCAGGCTCCATCATGAAGCTATGAAAGGCATGGGAGGTTTTAAGCTCATGCCTGCCGATACCGCTGCGATCAAACCGGGCCGCGAGTTCGGCAATTGCCTCTGCCGTGCCCGCCAGAACCGTGCTGCGCGGACCGTTGACGGCAGCAAGGTCCACGTCTGGCGAAAGCGATGCGCGCGCCTCTTGTTCTGAGAGCATAACGGAGAGCATGGCACCGGGCGGGCAGGCCTGCATCAGCCGCCCACGGGCAACAACCAGCGTCACCGCGTCTTGCAGCGAGAAGACCCCGGCAAGGCAGGCCGCAACATATTCCCCGAGACTGTGACCGACCATGGCCCGTGGCTTGATGCCCTTGGCAAGCCACATCTGCGCCAGCGCGTATTCGACCGCGAAAAGTGCTGGCTGCGTTATCTCTGTGCGGGAAAGTTGCTCCACGGTTGTGCCATCGCCAAAGATGATGGCCGCGAGGTCAAGTTCCAGCGGCACGAAGCGCAGGCAGTCATCGAAGGCGGCGCGGAATATCGCATCCGTCTCGTACAGCGCCCGCGCCATTCCCGGATATTGTGCTCCCTGTCCGGGAAACAGCAGGATCAAACTTGCATCCCCCGCCAGCGGCTCACCCGCGACACAATCGGGGCCTTCACCGCTGCGGATGATCTGCGCGGCAGCGTCTCTGTCCTTTGCGAGGGCGACAAAGCGATGCTCCATCGTCCGGCGGCCCTGCCGGAGCGTATAGGCAATATCGGCAAGCTTTTCTCCATCATCGGTGCCAAGATGATCGGCCACAGCGCTTCGCATCGCCGCCAGCGCTTCCGGCGTCTTGGCCGAGAGTGGCAAGAGATAAGGCCCAGTGGTGTCCGCTTCGCGGTCCCGAACCGGGGGTTCCTCAACAATCACATGCGCATTCATCCCGCCCATGCCAAAGGCGCTTATGGCCGCGCGACGCTTGCGCCGCTCTGTCACCGGCCATGCCCGCTGCTGCGCAACGATGTCGAAAGGGCTTGCCGCCAGATCAAGGGCCGGGTTCGCGCTGGTAAAATTGATGCTGGCGGGCAGGATCTGGTGCTTCAGCGCAAGAATGGTCTTGATCAGCCCTCCCATTCCGGCGGCCACATCCATATGTCCGAGATTGCCCTTCACAGAACCGAGACCGCAGCGGCGGCCCTGCTGTTTCAGTGCATCGCCATACACACTGGACAGGGCGCGGATTTCGATGGGATCGCCAAGAGCCGTGGCGGTTCCGTGTGCTTCGACATAGTCCACCTCAGATGCTTCAAGGCGGGCGTCGGCAAGGGCTGCCTGAAGCACCGCCGTTTGCCCGGCAACGCTGGGTGCAGTTAACCCGACCTTGGCGGAACCGTCATTGCCGATGGCCGAGCCGCTGAGAACAGCATGAATTGTATCGCCGTCAGCAATCGCGTCGCTCAGCCGTTTGAGAACGAGGACGCCGACGCCATTGGTGAAGACGGTGCCCTTGGCATTGGCATCAAAAGGACGGCATAGGCCGTCCGGCGAAGCGATGCCTTCGCTCTTGTAGAGATAGCCTTCCGGGCGCGGCTGGCCGATGGCGACGGCACCGGCCAGCGCCATATCCGCCTCGCGCGCTAACAGGCCGCGCGCCGCGAGATGAAGCGCCACGAGCGCCGTGGCGCAGGTCGCCTGTACCCCAACCGTTGGCCCTGTGAGATCAAGGTGATAGGCGACACGCGAAGCAATCATGCCAAGCACATTGCCAAGGCCCGCATGAATCGGATCCGTTGCCTCCCTGAGCGCCGGATTGGCCTGTATCTGGCTGAAATGATAGTTGAGCGCGCCACCGGCATAGACACCGATACGGCCGGCATAGGTGGCGCTGTTATAGCCCGCATGGTCGAGAGCATTCGCTGCGCATTCGAGAAAGACACGATGTTGTGGATCAAGCAATTCCGCATCGCGCGGCGAATAGCCGAAGAAACCGGCATCGAAAGCCGTTGGATCATCGAAGCCACCCCAGACGCGGACATAATCCGGCCGGGCCGCCATCGTGGGATCGACGCCAGCCTCTAGCAATTCGTGATCCGTGATGGGGCGAAGGCCGCTTTGACCTTGCTTCAAAAGGTCCCAGAACGCATCGATATCATCGGCTCCGGGAAAGCGCCCGGCCATGCCGACGATTGCCACGCGCTCGTCCTTCTCCCTTTGCGCCGCCTCCAGACGCGCGCGCGCATCCTTCAGAATCGAGAGGACCTCATTCTGGTCTATGCTGTCGGGGGTCGGGTTTTCAACGTCAGTCATAGGGTTTCTCTCGTTCAAATTGCGGATGCTGTGCTCAACGAAGCAATGCCTTCAGGGCAGCAAGTTCCGAGGTAATAGCGGAGCTGGCGACAGAGGCAGACCCAGATGCTAACGCGGGCGGGGTCTGAGCCACAGGCCCATTGCTCTGGAGCTTTACGTCCTGAAGAGGCACTGTCTCCGATTGATCGTCTTCGATGAGGCCGTAGAGATGGTCCGAAAGGGCCAAGATGGTGGGATGTTCGAAAATCAGTGTTGGCCGGACCGGCACGCCGAGTTCCCGCTCAACCGTCGCGCCGATATTGACGAGCGCCACAGAGTCGAGACCAAGATCGAAGAACCCAGCGGAATTTCCGGGCAAATCCCCTTCGCCCAGCCGGGCAAGCATAGCCACTTCCTGCCGCAGCAGATGCCGGAGTGCTTCCTTGCGCAGCGCTTTCGGCGATTGCAAAAGCTGGTCACGCCAGCTTTGTTGCTCGGCAATTGCCGGGGCATTGAGCACGCTCTGCGGCTTTGCATCCCAGCGGGCAACGATGCGCAGATCCCCCGTCACGATCCCCTGTCGGCAAGCGAAGCGGCGGACTTTTCCACTCGGCGTGCGTGGCAGACTGCTCGGCCGCAGCAGCGCAATGACGGCGGCCCTGACATTGTGATTGCGCGAGACGGCACCGCGCACGGCACGGATGACGTCATCACCATCAAGATCGCGCAGGCCCTCGCGGGTCAGCTCACAGACCACGCCCAATTGCTCCTCGCCATCGACCTCGATGGCAAAGACCCCTGCCCGGCCTTGTGCAAGCGCCGGATGGCTGGAGAAAACGGATTGCTCAATATCTTCCGGGTGATGGTTCTGCCCGCGGATGATCACCAGGTCTTTCAGCCGACCAGTGATGTAGAGCTGCCCATTGCGGCGAAAGCCCAGATCACCGGTCCGGCGCCAACCACGCGATCCATCCAGCACCTGATCAAAGGTCTCTGCGTTCAGTTTAGCGCGGCCCCAATAGCCGGGCGTCACGTTCGGACCCCGAATCCAGATCTCGCCGACCGTGCCATCATCCACACGCAGGCCCGCCTCGGGATCGACAAGCGCAAGGTCAAGCCCCTCGGCAGGGCGGCCGCAGGCGGCAAGGGCGAGCTTATCATGCTCGTCGCCATCATCCGCTTCGACCGCAGCCCCGGTTTCGACAAGCGCCTTGCGGCTGACGGACAGGATCAGCGGTGGATCGTCGGGACTGTTACCCGTCTGGAACAGCGTGGCTTCAGCCTGCCCGTAGCAGCAATAAAAGGCCTTGCCATGGAAACCGTGGGGCGCAAAGGCGGCTGTGAAGCGCTCTAGCGTTTTCGGGCGGATCGGTTCGGCCCCGTTATAGGCGATGCGGACGTTGGAAAGATCAAGTCCGGCGGCAGCCTCCGGCGCATATTTATCGACGCAGTGCTCGTAGGAAAAATTCGGGCCGCCAATGACGGTGGCGCGAACATGGCTTGCCAGCTCCAGAAAGCGCAGAGGCCTGCGCAGGAACGAGGCAGGCGCCATCAGCGCCACTGGAAAGCCGTTGAACACCGGCGACAGGATGCCGTCGATCAGCCCCATATCGTGATAGTGCGGCAGCCAGCAGGCGGATATGTCGGATGGGTCGTATTCGAAGGCAGTGCTGATCTGCCGCAGATTGGCCATCAGGTTGCCATGCGTGACCATGACCCCCTTCGGATCGCTCGTCGAACCCGACGTATATTGCAAGAAAGCGACATGCTTTGCCTCCGGCGCATGGAATGGCCTGCCGTCATCTTCAAAGACGACCGGGCGCGCCGGATCGGCTGCTTTAGGGGCGAGCGCAAAGCCATGTCCGACTGCCCGTTGAAGGGGGCGAAGCCCGTCCAGAAGGTCGTCGGCACAGAGAATTCCGGAGATCCCGGCATCCTGCGCGATATGCAGCCAGCGATTGATTCCATCAGCACGCCGCGGGGCCGGAACGGGCACGGGAACAGTGCCTGCGTAAAGGCATCCAAGGAAAGCGGCGATGAAGCTAAGGCCCGGCGGATAGACCACGAGAATACGTGCGCCGGGGATGACAAGTCCTGTCTGCGCAATCTCTTGACCAACACGCCGCGCCCGATCGCGAAGCATGCGCCAGGTCCAGGAATCCGGCCTCGCCTGCGCCGCAGCGACCGCGTCATCATGAAAGAAGCGCATGGCCACATCATCCTCCATATCCCGAGCACGATGCTCAAGCATATGAATTATAGATATAAAATCCACTGAACTTTCCGAGGTTCGTTGCGTCCAGGACGTATCGTTCACTGCCATCCACCCCTTGCTGAAGAGCGCCGCGGAAAATCCGCCCGTCGCCGACCCATGCTCTTGTCTCTTTCAAAAAGGACACTCAGCCGCTTGAAATTTCGGTGATGGCAATCTGTGGTCGCCATCGAATTGGCACTTGCATATAATTCTTGAATATCTTAGTCAACAATATAAACAGCAGCTCAACGCCTCCATAATCGAAATTCACAATCCAATCTGAGGTTGTAATGACGTTCAAAATAGTCCCGGGCAAAGGCATCTCCAAGATGGTTGTTTCCACACATCAACTGTGTGTGCAACAGGTCCGGTGCGCTCTGGCGGAGGCATGCCGATGACCGCTCCCGAAACGGTGGAAGCGCTGCTGTCGCGCCTGTCGGAAAAAGGCATCCGCATCACATGCGTCGATGGGCGGCTGCGACTTTCCGGCTCGGAGAGCGTGCTCACGCAGGACATCACCGACGCGATCCGCGCCCGCAAGGCGGAGATCATTGCGAATCTTTCCTTGAACGTCGCTTATCAAGACGCGACACATAGCGAGACAATCCCGGCCCGTCATGCGGACACGCCGCCGCTTTCCTTTGCCCAGCAGCGCTTGTGGTTTGTCGAGCAGATGATGCCGGAGGCTGGCCTTCACCACATATCGCTGGCTGTTGAGGCCCACGGCAGGATCGATCTTTCCGCATTGCAGGCAGCGCTTCAGGCCGTCGCAGAGCGCCACGCCATCCTGCGCACCCGCATCAATATGCGGGATGGCATGCCCTCTCAACGCATCATCGCCGACAGTGATATTCCGCTGCAATTGATCGACCGACAGGGTGATATGCCCGATGAGGCGGAAATCGACCGGATACGGCAAGAGGAAGCGCGGCGGCCATTTGATCTGGCCTTTGAGCCGCCGCTCCGTCTCACGGCAATGCGCCTTGGCTCTGAGCGAACCCTTCTTCTGCTGACGCTGCACCACATTGCCGGGGACGGTTGGTCGATGGATGTGCTGCTTGGCGATCTCTCCGCGATCTATCAGGCCAAGGTGACGGGCGTTGAGCTTGATCTGCCAGCGCTTCCCATCCAATACGGCGACTTCGCTGCATGGCAGCGCGACCATCTGGCAGGCCCGGCGCTTGAGCGGTCCCTCGACTTCTGGACCGATCATCTCGAAGCACCGCTTCCCGCCACGCAATTGCCGGGGGATTTGACCCGGCCACCTGTTCAGGCCAACGCCGGAGCCTTGCATTCCATCGCCTTCGATGCGGCCACCACGGCCCGGCTGAAAGCGCTTGCGAAAGCAGAAGGTGCCACCATGTTCGCCACGCTGTTTACGGCCTTCAACACCCTCGTCTATCGCTATACCGGGCAAAGAGATCTGGTGATTGGCACGCCCGTCGCCAACCGCCGTCACCGGGAGACGGAAGGGTTGATCGGCCTGTTTGTCAATCCGCTGCCGGTGCGCACAAGGCTTCATCCCGCAGCGAGCTTTCGCGAGACGCTGCGCCAAAACCAAGCGACCCTCTGGTCGGTGCTTGACCACCAAGACCTGCCTTTTGAGCAATTGGTGGAAGCACTGAAGCCAGAGCGCGATCCCAGCGTCCATCCGCTTTTCCAGCTGAAATTCCAGCTCGACGCTCAGCCGCAGCAGAGGGTCGGACTTTCGGGCCTTACGCTGACCCGCCTGCCACGGCACGATGGTGTTGCGAAACTCGATCTCAGCCTCAACCTGATCGATGCCGGAAGCACGATCCACGGCACTTTCGAATATGACACAGCGCTTTTCCGCTCTGAGACAATCGCCTCCCTCGCCGCCCATTTCGGTGTGCTGATCGAAGCAATTGCCATTGAGCCGGACACGGCCCTTGCCGTTCTTCCCTTGCTGGAAACCGAGGAGCGTCAGCGCCAGATCGTCGGCTGGAATGCAACGGCAACACCTTTTGATGAGAAGGCCTTTTTCCACACGGTCTTCGAGGCCCACGCCGCCCGCACACCAGACGCGATTGCGCTTGTTCATGTCAGTGATGGCAAGCGACACACCCTGACCTATGACGCCCTCAACCGACGCGCCAACCAGATCGCGCACCACCTGCGCGGTCTGGGTGCGGGTCCAGAGACCATCGTTGCCATCGCGCTTGAACGCGGTTTCGACATGATTGCCGCTTGGCTCGGCGTGCTCAAGTCTGGCGCTGCCTATCTGCCGCTGGATCCGGCCTATCCGCCGGAACGCCTCGCCATGATGCTCTCAGACTCGCAAGCCCGTTTGGTTCTCACCGAGAGCCGCCGGACATTGCCGGAGACAGTAACCCGCATTGATCTCGATACCGATTGGCCACGGGATGCGGCGACGGGCAATCCTGATCTCGTCAATCGGCCCGATCACCTTGCCTATATCATCTACACCTCGGGATCGACCGGGCGGCCAAAAGGCGTGCTTGTCGAGCACAGGGGCCTCGTCAACCTGACGCAACACAAGATCCGTATTGGCGGGGTGAAGCCGGGCGATTGTGTGCTCCAGTTCTTCTCCTTCTCGTTTGATGCCTCGATTCCGGAACTCGTCATGGCGCTTGGCGCAGGCGCGTCATTGCTGCTGCTGCCCGCCAGCGACCTTCTGCCCGGACCAGCGCTTGCCGAACACCTGAAAACGCAAGCCGTAACGCATGTGACGATGACACCTTCCGCGCTCATCGCGCTTCCGACTGACGACTATCCAGCACTGCGCATGGTGCTAACCGGCGGCGAAGCGCCGACGCCGGAATTGATCGAACGTTGGGGAACGGGGCGGCTGTTCATCAATGCCTATGGCCCGACGGAAACAACGGTCAATGCGAGCATGGTCCCCTGCGGCAATGGCCATCCCATTGAAGCAACCTTGCTGCCCGCAGCCAACAAGCAACTCTATGTGCTCGACGCCAACCTAGAGCCGGTTCCGGTCGGTCAACCGGGCGAACTCCATATCGGCGGGCTTGGCATCGCCCGAGGCTATCACGGTCGCCCGGCACTGACGGCCGAGCGCTTCGTGCCCGATCCATTTTCCGCAACGGGCGGCGTGCTCTATCGAACAGGCGACCGCGCCTGCCAGCTGGCCGATGGCCGCATCCGGGTGCTTGGCCGCCTCGACGATCAGGTGAAAATCCGTGGCTATCGCATTGAGCCGGGTGAAATCGAGGCCATGGTGCTGACGCATCCCACCATAGTGGCTGCGGCAGTCGTGATCCACGAGATTGATGGTCAAAAGCGCGTCATTGCCTACGGCGTTGCCAAGGATGCAACCACCATCAGCGCCGTGGACATGAAGGCATTCCTCGCCGCACATCTGCCCCGCTACCTCGTGCCGGACGCCTTCGTCTGGCTTGATCGCTTGCCACTCACCGTCAATGGAAAGATCGACACCAGAGCACTTCCGCTTCCAGATCTGGCTCCACAGGCTGGCCGTATGCCGGAAGGAGAGATGGAAAACACAATCGCGGCAATTTTTGCGCAAATCCTCGGGTGCGCGCATGTCTCGGCCACCGATGATTTCTTCGCAATCGGCGGTCACTCGCTGCTGGCCACGCGGCTATCGGCCCTTGCCAAATCGGCGTTCGGCCTCGACATCGCCATTATCGATCTCTTCGAGGCCCCGACAGTCGAAGCACTGGCGGCAAGGATAAGCAACCGAAACCACAGCCCCATGACGGAAGAGGAGATGTGCCGGGCCGATACCGAGCTTGATGCGGCCATCCGCATTCCGACGCGGATTGTGTCTACTCATCCTTTGAACCATGTGTTTCTCACCGGAGCAACAGGCTTTCTGGGCGCGTATCTGCTCAGCGAACTGCTCAAGGACAGGTCTCGCACGGTCTCCTGCCTTGTCCGGGGTGTGACCGGGGCGGATCGCCTGCGCCAATCGCTTCAATCCTACGGCCTCTGGCGGGATGACCTTTTAGCACGCATCAGACCGCTGCCGGGCGATCTTTCACAGCAAAAATTCGGACTTTCCGATGCTACGTATACTGCACTTGTCGAAAGCGTAGACGCCATCATCCACAATGGTGCGGAGGTTCATCATCTGCATCCTTATGAACGCCTCCGCGCTCCCAATGTTGGCGGCACGGTCGAGGCGATCCGGCTGGCGGCGGTGGGCCGGGGACGGCCCTTGCATCTTATTTCCTCGCTCAGCGCCCTGACACGCCGAGGAGCCGGGGAGACGATAGGCGAAAGCGCCGTGATCGGGGACTTCCCCTTGCCTGTCGGCGGATACAACCAGACCAAGTGGGTTGCGGAGCATCTTGCGCAAGCCGCCAAAGAGCGTGGTCTCCCGGTGACAATCTACCGCCCCGGCGCGATTTCGGGCGATAGCCGCACCGGCACTTTCAACAAAGCCGACATCCTGTGCCGGCTCATGCAGGGCTATCTGCGCTCAGGCCTTGCGCCAGAGGGTGACACCCCGCTGGAAATGCTGCCGGTGGACACGGTCGCGCACGCGATCATTGCCCTTGCGGACGAACCCTCATCGATTGGCAAGACCTTCCATCTGGTCCATTCTTCGCCCGTCTCCTCCGCGCTGCTGTTTGAGGCGGCAGCCGCCGAAGGGCTCCATCTGCGACGCATTCCCCGGCTGGAATGGCGTGCCGAGCTTGATCGCATTGCGCGGGAAGAGACCGATCATCCGCTTTACCCGCTGATGGGCCTTTTCGAACAAAAGCCAGCCAGTTCATCGCAGGGTACAATCCGCACCGTTGAGCGCCGTGAAACGCATCGCGCGCTGGCGCTCGCATCGATTGTCGAGCCAGCGCTCGACCTTCGCCTTTTTCGCTCCTATCTGCGCGCTTTCATTCTCTCTGGCGCGCTCAACCCTTCCAAAGAAAATGAGCAGAGATATGCTTGAACAAGCAAGCAAATACGATCACTGGGCGTGGCTCTATAACCGCACGCTTGGCCCCCGCTATGGCGCATATAAGATCGGCCCGATTGAGCGCGTAGTACTGCCCCATGTGCCGACTAGTGGCGCGATCCTGGATCTGTGCTGCGGCACCGGCCAGCTCGCGGCGGCTCTTGCTGAGCGCGGTTTTAAAGTGACTGGCCTCGACGGCTCCGCCGACATGCTGCGCTTTGCGCGCGAAAACGCCCCGTCGGTGACCTTCACGGAGGGTGATGCCTGCAACTTCACCTTCGACACGCCCTTTGATGCCGTTTTGTGCACCAGCGCCTCGCTCAATCACATGCAAAGCGTCAACGATCTGGTCTTTGTGTTTTCGAGCGTCAGCCGCGCATTGAAGCCGGGCGGCATCTTCGTGTTCGACGTCAACCATCCGGCCCAGATGTCGCGCTATTGGCGCGGCCATCCAACGGAGGGCGAGATCAACACCGACTTCGCGTGGCTGATTACACCGCAATACGACTCGGCAGCAAACCGGGGTGCCTTCACCGTCGATATCTACCGTCGCCCCGATGCGCATCCCGTTTCCGTGCTGGATCGGCTGTTTGGTCGGTTGGCTCAGTTCCGGCGTATCCGCCTCGCACTCCTCTCCCGCTTCAGCCGCTTGCGGCCGCAGTGGGAGCATCACTCGGTCGTCAACCGAATCTGGGGGCACAACCTCGACGCCATGGCACGCGCGCTGCATGAAAGCGGCTTTTCCGTCGAATTGCGCAGCACGCAAGGCGGGCCGGTGGATGACAGCCATGCCGCCTATTTCTTCTGCCGGAAAGCGCCCACTGCCGACATGCAGGCAGAGACCGCAAAGGAGACCGCCCTATGAATGCGTTGACGAGCAATCCGACGCCCGCCCAAGCGGCAGCCGCCATCATAGCCGCTTTCAATATGAAGACGGAAAAGTCCAAGGCGATAGGCGCGCAAAACCGGCACGTCCTCGCTGATAAATCGGCAATCGGCGTCCCCTTCTCACTAATGGCCAAGGAGGCGCTCTACCCGATTGTGGTAAACCGGGCGGAGGGAACAGTACTGCATGATATCGACGGCAATCGCTATATCGATGTGCTGATGGGGATGGGCATCAACCTCTTTGGTCACAATCCGCCCTTTATCCGCGACGCGATTGAGGCACAGCTTGCCAAGGGCTTTGCGCTTGGGCCGCAATCTGATCTGGCAGGTGAGACCGCAGCGCTCTTCTGCACGCTAACGGGCAAGGAAAGAGTAACCTTTACCAACACTGGGACCGAAGCCGTGATGACCGCGCTGCGGCTGGCGCGGGCGGCCACGGGGCGGCGCAAAATTGCGATGTTCATCGGCTCCTATCACGGCCATTCGGATCAGGTCCTGAACCGCATTGCCGCCCCCGATGATGAGCGCACCGTTCCCGCCTTTCCCGGCATTTCGCCTGCGACGGCGGAGGATGTCGTGTTGCTCCCCTATAACGACCCGCGTGCACTGGACATCTTGGAGCGGGATGGCGAAACCTTTGCCGCCGTGCTGGTTGAGCCGGTGCAAAGCCGCAATATCGACGTCCAGCCCCGCGCCTTTCTGCACGCGCTGCGCGATGTGACGCAGCGGACAGGTGCTGTCCTCATTTTCGACGAGATGATCAGCGGCTTTCGCGTCGCACCCGGCGGTGCGCAGCAACATTTCGAAGTCGAGGCGGATCTGGCGACCTATGGCAAGATTGCTGGCGGCGGACTGCCGCTGGCGTTGATTGCTGGCAGCAATCGGTTGATGAACCATATCGATGGTGGCCCCTGGTCTTTCGGGGATGAGTCTGTTCCCCCAGCCCAAGCGACCTTTTTTGCCGGAACCTATTGCCGCCATCCTCTGGCGCTTGCGGCCGCGCGCGCAGCCGCGACGTACATGCTCCAGCAAGGCCGGTCTCTACAGGATGGCCTCAACGCACGCACACGCAGCCTTGTCGAGCGCCTGAATGTCTCGCTTGCGGCAGCACGGCTGCCCGTTGTCTTCACCCAGTTCGGCTCCTTCTTCTCGATTGCGGTCAACCGCAGCCGCATCCCGCCGCTTGCACTGGGATTGCTATCGCTCGAACTGCTCACCGCTGGCATTCATCTGCGCAGCGGCGACAAGGGCGGCTTTCTTTCCACCGCCCATTCGGATGGCGACATCACAGCCATCCATGATGCCTTCCTGAACGGCCTGCAATCGCTTGCAGGTTTCGGCCTCATCCCCCTCTCCGACGGAACAACGCCATGAGCAACCAGGACCAAACCATTGACTTTCCGCACCGCGTCGTCATCAGCGACGAGGAGCGATACTCGATCTGGCCGACCTACAAGCCCATCCCCCTTGGCTGGCGCGATGGCAGCTTCGAGGGGGAAAAACAAGCCTGCCTCGACCACATTGCTGCGGTCTGGACCGATATGCGCCCGCTTTCACTCCGTCGCCAGATGGACGGCGACACGTCCGTCAACCGATAAGGAGGTGCAGCCTTGAGCCAGTATCAACGCGCACTCGACCCGGATGCCGCGCGCGAGGAGAGCCTTGCTGTCGAAAATCCGCCTCGCGGCCAGATCACCCTGAAAGAGGTCAAGGCATCCGGCCCGATGGAGGCACCGGCCGATGATGGCTGGCTCGACCTGCCACTTCCTGACGGGTTGCCCGCTGAAACGCCGCTCAGCGAGATCGAGAAACGCCGCATGCATGGCGTGCTTTCCGGTCTGCTTGAGGCGATTAAGCTTGACCATCCGCAGATCACCGCACAGTTGGACGCGCTGCTGACTGATCTGGGCAAGGCGGCAGGCGAAAGGCCGGAAATCGAAACGGCGGGGCTGCCGCTCACGCCCTTTCAGGCAACGGACTATGACCGCTATTTCCGCGTCAACCGTCAGTCTGCGGAAGAACCCGCTGTCGCCATGGTGCGGAGCCTCATTCAGACGGTGCGCGCCGTCACCCTGCTCTTTGCCCGCAGCCCGGACCTTCCCGTGGTCCACGTCCGCCACCAGATGGAAGGCTTTGAAAGCCACGCGCATCTGCTTGCCCGGACCTTCGGTCTGGAGCCGCTTCGATGATCGCCGTCAGCCCTCCCTCTCCCTATGCGATCTGGCGGGAGTTTCACTGGGCATTCTTTTTGAACGTTCAGGGGCTCATCGTTTCGCTGCGCCGGTTCCAGCTGTCGGTGGAGCGCGGTCAGCTGACGTCTGCCGAACAGGAGCTTAATACCGCCTCGACACTGCTTGTCTCCTCGGCTGCGTCCATGGAACTCGCCGCGAGTTTTCCGAAAGACGTCTATGAGGCGACCGTGCGCACCTCCATGACCAAGCCGCATGTGGAATCGGACGATTTTAGCGGCCTGATGTCGTGGGATCATGCCGTCCTGATCAGCGTCTGGCGGGATCTGCGCCCAATCTTTGAAACGCTTCCGGACGAACTCGCAAGCGCCCATTCCGCGTTTATTGCGGCCTATAAATATCTCGCTGAAAGCCATACGGGCGTCTGCTCGCGCTTCGTGGACAGCGGAAGCCTGCGGTTTGAGGATCGCAATGCTGTCGATACGCTGCGCCGTTTTGAGCGCGGACGGCTCGGCCTCATCGATCCCAAGGGCAAAGGTTGCCCGTTTCATTCCTGAGCGCCCCTAATTCTTGAGTGCCCCAAGAGAACAGATCAAGGAACCTTGTTATGAATGACCTGTCCGCAGCCCCTCTCTCTGATGACAACAGGCATCATATTGCCGTCATTGGCATGGCTGGCCGCTTTCCCGGTGCACCGGATGTTGAACGCTTCTGGCAAAACCTTGTCGATGGTGCGGAATCGATTGAGCGCCTCTCGCCGGAAGCGCTCAAGCAACGCGGCGTCTCTGCGGAAACGCTAGCACTTGCGGATTTTGTCGCCGCCAGCACACCGCTCGCGGGTGCGGATCGCTTCGATGCGGGTTTTTTCGGCTACAGCCCTGCCGAGGCTGAAATTCTCGATCCGCAGCAGCGTATCTTCCTTGAATGCGCCTGGCAGGCGCTGGAAGCCGCCGGGTATGTGGGTGATCGCACCCAAGGACCGATTGGCGTTTTCGCCGCCGCTGGCATCAATACCTATGTCTTCAACCTGCATGACAATAGCCGCATCCGCGAGACCGTCAGCCCCTATGAGCTGTTCGTTGGCAATGACAAGGACTTTCTGGCCACCCGTACAGCGTTCAAGCTGAACCTGCGAGGCCCGGCCATTACCGTGCAAACCGCCTGCTCCTCCTCGCTCGTTGCCGTCCACATGGCCGCCCAGAGCCTGCTGTCCGGCGATTGCGACATGGCGCTGGCTGGCGGCATTGCACTGTCGCAGTCCTCCGGCTATCGCGCTCGCGAAGGCGGAATCCTCTCACCCGATGGCCATTGCCGCGCCTTCGATGCCGCCTCAAGCGGCACGGTTCCCGGCAGCGGGGTCGGTATCGTCGTTTTGAAACGGCTGGAAGATGCACTGGCCGATGGCGACACGATAGACGCCGTCATCCTTGGCTCTGCGATCAACAATGACGGTGCGTTGAAGGCAAGCTTCACCGCGCCGCAGGTCGATAGTCAGGCGGCGGTGATCGCCGATGCGCAGGCCATGGCAGGCGTGCGCGCTGACACCATTGGCTATATCGAGGCCCATGGAACGGGCACCAGACTCGGCGACCCGATAGAGGTTGCAGCACTAACCAAGGCGTTTCGCCGGGATACCGACCGCCGGGGCTTCTGCGCGCTCGGCTCTGTCAAAACCAATATTGGCCATCTCGACACCGCCGCCGGTATTGCAGGTTTCATCAAGGCCGTGCTGGCCCTGAAAAACCGGAGGATTCCGGCAAGCCTCCACTATGAGAACCCGAATCCGCAGATTGATTTCGCAGCCAGCCCCTTCTTCGTCAATCAACGTTTGCGCGACTGGGACAACCAGATTGGCACGCGCCGCGCAGGCGTAAGCTCCTTCGGCATTGGCGGGACCAATGCCCATGTCGTGCTGGAAGAGGCCCCACCCTGCCCGGCATCAAAGGCAGGCAGCGGCCCGGAACTGTTGCTTGTGTCGGCACGAACCGAAGAGCAGCTTGCAGCCAGCAGCGAGGCCCTCGCAGCAGGCTTGGACCGTGCAGATGCCCCGGCGCTTGCGGATGTCGCGCACACGCTGCGCCATGGCCGCCGCGATTTTGCCAAGCGCCGCTTCGTCGTGGCACGCGATGCGAAAGAGGCTGTCAGCAACCTGCGCAACCTCTCTCAAGCCGCCACGGCGGAAGGCGAGACAGCGCAAGCCGTTTTCCTGTTTCCCGGTCAGGGCAGTCCGTATACGGCGATGGGCAAGGCGCTTTACGCCGACCTGCCAGCCTTTCGCGCCCCGTTTGATGCCTGCGCATCCAAACTGGATGGGCTGATGGGGATCAACTTCAAAGCCTGCCTGTTTTCGAACGCGGATGACCTTGACCGCACGGCATTTGCCCAACCCGCGCTCTTTGCCGTTGAATATGCGCTTGCGCAAGCCTTGATGAGCCACGGCGTCAAACCGGTGGCCCTGCATGGCCACAGCATTGGCGAATATGTCGCCGCCTGCCTTGCTGGTATCTTCGACCTCGAAACAGCGCTCCAGCTCGTTGTTGCGCGCGGGCGGTTGATGCAGGCGCAAGCACCCGGTGCCATGCTGGCGGTGATGCATGCGGATGAGCCGATCTCACCGTGGCTTGATGAGGTCATTACGCTGGCTGCGGCCAATGCGCCCGGTGTCAGCGTTGTCTCCGGCCCGGTGGAGGCGATTGCAAGCCTACAAGTGCGCCTGAAAGACAAAGGCATTGCCGCACGTCTGCTGAAAACCGCCCACGCCTTCCATTCGCCAATGATGACGGAAGCGGCAGTACAGTTTCGCAATATCGTTGCAGGTGTGCGCCTCTCAGTGCCGCAAATTCCTCTGATTTCCAATGTCACGGGAACATGGATGACGGCACAGGATGCGACCGACCCGGACTATTGGGCGCGTCACCTGTTGCAGCCCGTCCGCTTCGAGGACGGGACACGCACACTGCAATCCCTTGCAGCACCTGTTTTCATAGAAATCGGCCCCGGTCGCGCACTCGGCACCTTGACCGCTGTGACGGGCGTTGATGGAAGCCGAATTCTGGCGACGCTTGTAGAAGGCAAGGATGAATCGGGGCAGGTTTTGTCTGCTGTCGGTCAGTTCTGGCAATTGAACGGCGTTCTGGATTCGGTTGAAGCCTCTGGCCGACGCCGCGTACGGCTTCCCACCTATCCGTTCCAAAGCGAACGTTACTGGGTCGATGCGGATAGCGAGCGTGCCACGCCCAAAAGAACAGCAGCACCTGCTGAAGGCCCCGGCCTCTACCGCAGCAATTGGCGGCGTGCGCAATTGAACCACGGGCCTAATCGGTTGAAGGGCCGCGTGCTTGTTTTTGACGATGGTCAGCTTGGCTCCGCTCTGGCCACTGAGCTTGAGCGCAGCGGTGCGGAGCCCTATCGCGCAATGATCGGCGCTGGTTTCAGTGAACCCGACTTCCGCTGCTTCAGCCTCCGCCCCACGATCAGCGAAGACTACGCCAGCCTTTTCGAGACCCTTGCCGAGCGGGGGGCAAGCCCCGACCATATCGTCTTCGGCTGGCCTCTCACACCTTGCTCGAACGAAGCGCCGGAAGCTGCGGCACAAGCCCTTCTGGCGCTGGTGCGGGAACTGGCCAAAAACGACCGTGCGGTCACCCTCACGCTTCTGACAAGATCGGCAACCGATGTGACGGGTCTGGAAGACCTTGAGATCGCGCAGGCTCTGGCGGCTGGCACTCTTCAGGTGATCGCCCAAGAATATCCATCGCTTCATTGCCGTCATATCGACATCGACGCTGCCCGGCCTATCGATAGTGCAAGACGCATTCGCGACGCCCTGTCGGGGAAAGACGATGTGCTCGCGTTGCGCGGCGCGCATCGCTGGCTGCCGGAAACGGAACGATTTGACGCGCCGCAAGGCGGCCCGGATTTCAAGCGGAACGGCGTCTATGTGGTCGTCGGCGATATTGTTGATGGCGTTGGCAAGACCTGGGTTGATGCTCTGTCTGGGCTCGGCGCAACCGTCGCCTTGCTTCAAGACTCTACGGCACCGGCTTTTGAGTATCCGGCACGTCTCAAACGACAGCTCGATTGCGGCGATGCCGCCGCCTTGAAAGGCGCTCTGGACGATGTTGTCGCAGAGCTGGGCAGAATCGACGGCATCTTTCTGAGCCTGCCGCAGTCGAACCATCAATCCGCCGCGCTGATTGGTGAGCTGGCGGAGGCCCATTGGGCCTATAACATCTCGAGCAAACTGCGCCCGGTTCGTGCGCTTGGTGAAGCTGTCGCGAAGCGGAAAATCGGTTTTTGCTGCGTTCAGTCCTCGCTCTCAACCCTCGTTGGCGGGCTTGGCCTTGCTTCCTACGCCGCCACGCACCACGCCATCGACCGGATTGTCGCTGAAGAGAACAAGAATGGCACAACGCCATGGTTTGCCATCGGCTATCCACTGATCGAGGCAAATCCCGGCACGACCTTGCAGGCGACGGGCCGTGCAAACGCCTTCGCGATATCGACGGAGGCCGCATGGGATCTGACGCGATGCCTGATTGAAAACGGCGCAACCGGACAGACCATGCTTTCGGGTGGGGCCATTCCCCCGGTCGCTTCCGACATCGACGCGCAGGAGGCAGCCGCCACTGACGGCGGGCGTGGACGCCCCGCACTCGGTGTCGCCTATCGCAAACCGGGCAATGACACCGAAGCAAGGATCATCGGCATTTTCGAAGAGATCCTCGGCCTGTCGCCCATCGGGGCCGATGACGGCTTTTATGAACTCGGCGGCCATTCCCTGCTGGCCATTCGCGCCGTTGCCAAACTCCGGGAGGCCTTCCCCGTCGATATCGCCATGCGCGAGCTGCTTTTTGACAATCCGACAGCTGCGGCCATCGCCAAATCGATTTTGGAGCGCATGACGGAAAAGACCGACCTTTCTGCCCTCGCCGATCTTCTCGATGAGGTTGACACCCTATCCGACGCCGATGTGAGCAGGCTTCTCGCCGGAGGAAACGCACAATGAACGAGGTTTTCGCAAAGATTGCCGGGCTTTCGCCGGAGCGGCGGGCGCTGCTGGAACAAAAGCTGAAAGCACAAGGCATCACGGTTCCCGCCCCCTCCGGCATCCAGCCACGGGCAGACCGCGAGGCTGCGGTTCCGCTGTCATCGGCGCAAAAACGCCTCTGGTTCATGCAGCAACTGGAACCCGGCACCGTGGCCTATAACATGAACCTAGCACTTCGGCTGAAAGGTCCGCTTGACCGCGCAGCCCTGTCTCGCGCCTATGCCGCCCTGATTGCGCGGCACGAACCCCTGCGGACACGGTTTACGATGGGCGAGGATGGCCAGCCGCAGCAAATTGTCGAGGCATCCGGCGCAGCCGATATTGGCTATCACGATTGCCGACAGCATCCAGACCCGGAAAAGGAAGCCCGTCTTCAGCTCAAAGCATTTGTCGAGACGCCCTATGATCTCACCCGCCCGCCGATCCGCGCGACGCTCGTCGGGGTTCACGAGCACGAGCATGTGCTGGCGCTCGGCATGCATCATATCATCAGCGACCGCTGGTCGATGGGCGTCTTTGCCCGCGATCTCTCAACCCTCTACCATGCCGAAGCGACGGGAACAGCAGCAGTGCTTGCGCCCCTTCCAGTGCAGTTTGCCGATTGGACGCTGTGGCAGCGCGACTTGCTGGACGGTCCCACTCTTGCCAACCAGCTCGCCTATTGGACAGAAAGCCTTGCGGGCGAGCTGCCCGTGCTGGAATTGCCATTGGACCGGCCACACAGCCTGACAGCGAGCTTCAGCGGCGCACACCTTCCCGTTTTGATCGACCGGGCATTGTCGCTCAGGCTGCGGGCGCTCGCCGCCGAGCAGAATGTCAGTCTGTTCACATTGCTGCTTGCCGCCTTCAACGTGCTCTTGCATCTCTATACCGACAGCGACGATATCATCCTTGGCAGCGAGGTTGCCAACCGCGACCGGCCCGAGACGCAGACCATGATGGGGCCGCTGGTCAACACGCTTGTCTTTCGCAACGACCTGTCCGGCGATCCGGCCTTTTTGGTTCTGCTCCAGAAGGTCGCCGATGCTGTGCGCCGTGGCCTTGCCCATCAGGATATTCCGTTCGAGCGCCTCGTTGAAGCGATCAATCCAGAGCGCTCGCTCTCGGACCTGAACCCGCTCTTCAACGTGAAATTCGACATCCAGCACAGCGTTGCACCGCCGCCGGGTCTGCATGGCCTGACGATTGAAACCTATCCGCTGCGCGAAGTGGCAACAAAATATGACTTGCGCTTCAACCTTGAAGATGACCAGCCGGACATCAAGGGCAAGATCGAATATTCGAGCCAGATTTTCAATGAGAGCACCATCGCCTCTATGCTTGCCCGTTTTGAGCGCCTGCTGGAGCTTGTGGTGCGCGACCCCTCGCGGCGGCTCTCGACGCTTTCACTGCTGGCACCTGAGGAGGAAGCGGCCATCATCGCGGCGGGTGCCGGTCCAGTGCGGGATTATCCGGTTGAGGAATGCCTGCATGATCTCTTCCTGAAACAGGTCGAGGAAACGCCGGATGCGGACGCGGTGACCGATGGCGACCTCACCTGGTCCTATCGCGACCTCGAAGCGCAGTCTTCGCGCATTGCCGCAAATCTGGTTGCGGCTG
The DNA here is from genome assembly GCF_021559775.1 of Gillisella vitis. GTDB lineage: Bacteria > Pseudomonadota > Alphaproteobacteria > Rhizobiales > Rhizobiaceae > Allorhizobium > Allorhizobium ampelinum. The sequence continues at coordinate 469,459 of NZ_CP056049.1, forward strand.
GTGTCAAGCCCGGCGACCGGGTGGGCATCTGCATGCGCCGCTCGCCCCGGATGATCGCAGGTATCCTTGGCATCATGCGTGCAGGCGCGGCCTATGTGCCGCTTGATGCCGATTATCCGCCAAGCCGCCTCGCCTTCATTGCCGAGGACAGCGGGATTACCATCCTGCTCGCTGATCATCGCCCGGCCTTCGTCACGCCAACGCAAACGCTCCTTGACGTCACGACATTGCCGGATATCCGGCTGGAGGCGCGGCCTGCCGTCTCACCGAACCATCTCGCCTACATCATCTATACATCCGGATCGACGGGCAGGCCCAAGGGCGTGGCGATAGAACACCGCTCCGTCGTCGCCTTCATGTATTGGGCGCGGGAGCGGTTCAGCCGCGAAGAGGTGGCGCGCATGCTGGTGCCGACCTCAATCAGCTTTGACCTGTCGATCTTCGAACTCTATGCGCCTCTCGTCCTCGGCGGCACGCTCGTTGTCGCAGATCATTTTCTGGCACTGCCGCAGCTTGCCGCCAAGGTTGATGTGACTTTCATCAATACGGTCCCAAGCCTCCTACAAGAACTGCTACAGGAACATCGCTTGCCAAGCAGTGTGCGCACGGCAACCTTCTGCGGAGAGCCCCTGCCAGCAGCACTCGTCGCCATCCTGAAACGCGACTACCCGAACCTGCGTATCCTCAATCTCTACGGCCCTTCGGAGGATACCTGCTTTTCAACAGAAGTCCCCTTGCAGGGCGATCATTATCAGGGCGGCGTCGTGCCCATCGGCAAGCCATTGCCAAACACGCAAGCCTATATTCTCGACCGCGTTGGCCGCCTTCGCCCGCCTGGCCTTTCCGGCGAGCTTTATCTCGGCGGTACGGGCTTGGCGCGCGGCTATTTTGGCCGACCTGAGCAAACCGCTGAGCGGTTCATTGCCAACCCGTTCTCGAGTGAACCCGGCTCTCGTCTTTACCGGACCGGGGATCGCATCCGCCGCCGGGCAGATGGTAACCTCGAATTTTGCGGGCGGCTTGACCATCAGGTCAAAGTGCGCGGCTTGCGCATCGAAACAGGCGAGATCGAGCACAATCTCGAACAGATTGCCGGCGTCGAAAAGGCCGTTGTGGCTGTCACGCAAGGCACTGATCGGCAGCTTGCTGCGTTCATCGAACCCCAAGACGGCGTGAGACTTGACGAAACCGAGCTGCGCCGGGCGTTGTCCGAAGTCCTCCCCGTGCATATGGTGCCGACGCTATGGTGCTTCCTGCCGCGCCTGCCACAGCAGCCGAACGGCAAGATTGATCGCGCAGCACTACCATCGCTGGCAGCAACAGTCGCCACCGGGTCCAGCCCGCCAGAGACCGAAACGGAACAGCGGGCAGCAGGTGCTTGGGCCGATGTGCTTGCCATCGATTCGATCAGCCGGGACGACAATTTCTTCCGGCTCGGCGGCCACTCGCTGCTGGCCATGCGCATGATTACCCGGCTGTCGTCATCGCTTCCGACAAATGCCGTGCTGCGAAAGCTGTTTGAATTCCCCCGCCTCAAGGATTTCGCCGCAGCGCTTGAGCGTGACGAGACGCCGATGGCGGCACCTGCAAACGAGATAGATGCCCTCCCGAATAGTGCGACGATACCTTTGTCCTTTGCCCAGCAGCGGCTTTGGACATTGGCCGAGCTGGAGCCAGACAGCGCCGCCTACACTGTTCCCGCCGCGATCCGCTTTCATGGCGCGCTTGATCTGGAGGTGTTGCAACACGCATTCACAGCCCTTTCAACACGCCATCCGGCATTGCGCACGCGGATCGTCAATCGCGATGGCAAACCTGTGGTCGAGATCGGTGGGACCAGCGAGCCAGACATCGCAATCGTGGATGTGAATGAGGCCACCCTGCCGGAAGTGCTGGCTGCTGCATGCAGGCAGCCATTCAACATGGCGAGTGGTCCTCTCTTCCGCGCCCGGATTTTCCGTCTCTCCGCTGACGAGCACGTTGTTTTCGTAGCAATCCACCACATTGTCTCGGATGCGCAATCGCTTCAGCTGATGCTGCGGGATCTGACGCGGTTCTATGATGCGGGCCGACAGGGCAAAGTGGCAGACCTTCCACCGCTCACCCTGACCTATGGTGATTTTGCCGCTTGGCAGCGAAAGCAGCCGCTGGGCGAGCAGATCGACTATTGGCGCCGCCAGCTGGAACATGCCCCCCCGCTTCTGGAGCTGCCGACGGATTTTCCGCGCGGTGCGCGGCAGGAATTCAAGGGCGGCAGCATTCCCTTCCATCTCGATAGCGCGCTTACGGCACGTCTGGTCAATTTTGCCCGTGAGCGGGACGCGACACCTTTCATGGTTCTTCTCTCCGCCTTTTCGACCCTGCTGTCGCGTTATTCCGGCGCTTCGGATGTCGTCGTCGGAACCCCGGTATCCGAGCGGCCAAACCGCGCGCTGGAGGATGTTATCGGGCTGTTCGTCAACACGCTGGCGCTGAAACTGACGCATGATGCTGCGACAAGCTTCGAGCAGCAGGTCGCGGCCACGCGTTTGCTCGTCCTTGATGCCTTCCGCCATCAGGACGCGCCGTTCGAATGCGTGGTCGATGCCCTCTCGGTCGAGCGAAGCTGGAGCCATAACCCTGTGTTTCAAGTGATGGTCACCTGGCAAGCCGACGAGCCACGCAGCCCATGCCCTAATGGTCTGACCGCTGCGCCGGTGGTGCTCGCACAGGAAACATCGAAGGTCGATCTGACACTTGACCTGCGCCATCGCGGCGACCAGTTTTCCGGCACCTTGATCTATCGCAGCGATCTCTTCCGCCAAGAGACGATCCTCCACATGGCCGAGGCTTTCACGGCCTTGGTCGAGGCTCTTCTATCGGCCCCTGAGCGAGCACAGATCGAAATAGACGGCCTGCCCGAGCGGCAGCGCCAGCAGATCGCCACATGGAACGCGACGGCAAAGACCTATGATGCGGTGCCAGCAAGCCTGCATGGCTTCTTTGCGCGTTCAACCGAGCGCACACCCGATGCCATTGCCGTCACAGATCGGAACCGGAGCGCCACCTATGCTGAGCTTGATCGGCAAGCGGAGGCGCTCGCCCGGCATCTCGCCTCCCTTGGCATCGGACGCGGCAGTGCCGTCGGTATTTGCCTTGAGCGTACCGTCGATCTCATTGCTTCGATTCTTGCCGTCTTGAAAACGGGCGCTGCCTATGTGCCGCTCGATCCCAAATATCCGGCAGATCGGATCGCCTTTGTCGCAAGGGATGCAAGCCTCTCCCTCATCTTGACAAAAGAAGAGCGCGCCGACTTCGCCGAGATCAATACGCTTGATCCCGCCACTGCATGGAACGAACACGGCCACGTGCCGACCGCGCGTCTTCCTGAGACGACCGAAGGCAGCGATCTCGCCTATCTCATCTATACCTCCGGCTCGACAGGGCAGCCGAAGGGGGTTGCAATCGAGCATCGCAATGCGGTTGCCTTCACACATTGGGCGCTCGACACGTTCCCGGCGGAGAGCTTTGCCGGAATGCTGGCGTCAACATCCGTCTGCTTCGACCTGTCCATCTTCGAAATTTTCGTGACGCTTGCCGCTGGTGGGCGGATCTTCATCGTCGATGATCTTTTCGAACTGCCGGACGCAGCATTTGCGCACGAGGTCACATTCATCAACACCGTGCCAACACCGATGACCGAACTCATGCGGTTTGGCCCGTTGCCCACCAAGGCAAAAACGGTCTGCCTTGCGGGCGAACCGCTGCCACCAAGCCTTGCACGCGCGATTCTGGAGACTGGACAGGTTGAGGCGCTGTACAATCTCTATGGGCCCTCCGAGGATACTACCTATTCCACGGGATGCCGGTTAGATGACGCGGGGCTGCCCATCCATATCGGCAAGCCCATCACCAACACAACCGCCCATGTCCTTGACGCAGCACTCAATGAAGTGCCAATCGGCATGCCGGGCGAGCTTTATCTGGCTGGCGAGGGTATCGCGCGCGGCTATCACAATCGCCCGGACCTGACGGCGGAGCGCTTCCTGCCGAACCCGTTTGACAGGACCGGCCAAGCCCCCCTGCTCTACAAGACCGGCGACCGCGTTCGTCGGCTGGCCGATGGCAATCTCGACTATCTCGGCCGAACTGATCGCCAGATGAAAATCAGCGGTTTTCGGATCGAGCCCGGCGAGGTCGAGGCCGTGCTGATGCGCTATCCGGGCGTGACAGGTGCTGCCGTCGATGCCTGGCGTGACAATACCGGCTATGCCCGCCTCGCCGCCTGGATTGAGGTGGCGGCACCTATCGGTAAGGCAGCGCTCTCTGCCCATCTGAGCCGAGAACTGCCGCGCCATCTGGTGCCAACGTTTTTTGCGATGCTGGACAAGCTTCCGCGCCTGCCGAACGGCAAGCTCGACCGCAAGGCTCTGCCCGATCCATCCGATGAAGCCAAAACGCTTGCAGAAGACCAGACGCCGCACGATGGCTATGAAGAGAGAATTGCCGCGATCTGGGCGAAACTTCTCGGACGCGAGGCGATTGGACGCAACGACAATTTCTTTGCGCTTGGTGGAGATTCAATTCTCGCTATTCAGGTCGTGGCTGCGGCGCGCCGCATTGGCATTGCCATCAAGCCACGCGATATTTTCCAATATTCAACGCTTGCAGCCCTTGCCGCATCCGTCTCGGATCTGGCGACAGAACTGCCCGAGACCGGACCAATGAGCGGCGACATTCCGCTTGGCCCGGCCCAGCACTGGTTTTTTGAGCAGAATTACCCTGATATTGCCCATTGGAATCAGGCATTGATGCTGAGGCCCGGCAGGGTGATCAATGAGAAGACGCTTCAGCAGGCTATGGACCTTCTCCACCAGACCCATGATGCGCTGCGCAGTCGTTTCTGGCAGCAAGACGGACAGTGGCGTCAATCCGTGACGGAGCTGGAAGGGGCACCGCCGCTGCGTTCCACCTCTTGTACAGCAACCGAAGCGGATGCCGTGCTTTTAAGCGAGGCGAATGCGCTGCAACGCCGTTTCGATCTCACTGATGGCCCGGTTTGGGGTGCCACGCTTGTGACCGTCGACGGCTGCGAGCAACGGCTGCTGATCGCAGCGCATCATCTCGTGATCGACGGGGTCTCATGGCGCATTCTCCTTGATGACCTTCAAACATGCCTCGCAGCTGGCGAAGCCGGTCTTCAGATGAGCTTGCCGCCCCGCACAACAGGGATTGATAGCTGGGTGCGCGAGCTGAAAGACAGCGCGGTGTTCGATGGTGAAAAGGACCATTGGAGCACGATGACCGAGGCCAAGACCGCAGCGATCCCGACGGACCGTTCGGGCAGCAATTGCGCTGGCGATACCGACATCGTTGATCTGACAATCGATCCTGACCTCACCGGACGCCTTCTTCGGGACGTGCCGTCCTGCTATCCAATCGATGCCGAAGAAATCATGCTTGCGGCACTTTACAATGCAATCCGCGATTGGACCGGACACGACAGGCTCCGGCTGATCCTTGAAAGTCATGGCCGGGCAGACCTGTTCGAAGGCGTCGATCTGAGCCGCACCGTCGGCTGGTTCACAGGCCTTTATCCCGTTCTCTTCGATGTCACCGGGCGCGACAGGCGCACCACATTGCTCTCGGTCAAGGAAAGTCTCCGCCGTGTTGCAAATGACGGCATCGGCTATGGCGTTCTTAAATATCTGAAGGGCGTTGCATTGCCACAGCTGGAGGATATCGCCGAGATCCGGTTCAACTATCTTGGCCAGACGGATACGCTGTTTTCCGGCGATGCGTTGCTGTCACGCGCAGCCGAGCCATCGGGCGATCCGCGTGGGGCGCGCAATGGGCGCGGGGTGCTCCTTGATATCAATGCAATCATAAGCGGCGGGCATTTGCGCATTCGCCTTGCCTATTCCCGGCAAATCCATGATCGGCAGACAATCGAAACACTCGCGGCGGGACTGCAAAACCATCTCGAAAGCCTTGTCGATTTCTGCCTGACATCAACCGAAGCCGGCTACACACCAGCGGACTTCAAGCACATGACACTTGATCAGGATGACCTAGAAGCCATCCTGCGCAATCTCTGAGGGCACCATGCAGAATGCGAGCCAGCGCCTTGAGCGCAACAACATCGCCGACATCTATCCGCTTGCCCCGATGCAGGAGGGCATCCTTTTTCATTCGGTGTCTTCCCCCGGCGACGGCCTCTACATGCCGCAAACGGCGCTGCGCATCACCGGTACCGTCGATGCGGACGCTCTGAAGGCGGCGTGGCAAGGCGCAATCGACCGCCATCCGATCCTGCGTTCGGGGTTCTTCTGGGAGGAGCGCGACGAGCCGTTCCAGATCGCCTTCCGCAGCCTTCCGGTGGCATTCACTACGCTGGACTGGACTGGTAACGATCCGGCAAGCGAGCGTGAACGGCTGCAAGCGCTGTTTTCTGCCAACAGGGCCGAGCCGTTTGACCTGCGCCGTCCGCCTCTGATCCGGGTCCAATGGATCAGCACAGGACAAGACCAGTCCATCATGGTTGTCTGCTACCACCATATCATCCTCGACGGCTGGTCGATCCGTCAATTGCTCGACGAAGTGCTCTCGCTCTATCGGCGCGCGGCAGGCAAGGCCGAGCCAGCCCTTCCGCCCGCCCGCCCTTACGGCGATTACATCGGTTGGTTGAAGAAACGCGAGCGGGCCGTGTCGCTTCGCTTCTGGAAGGATCGGCTTCAGGGTTTTGCGGGCACAACCCGGCTTCTGGCAGGGGAAGCGACAGGCCAGTTCGAGCGGCAATGCCGGGAAGTCCCAAAGCCGCTGCATGAGGCCATGCTGGCCTATGGTGCCGCCCATGGGCTGACGCTCAACACCCTGCTGCAAGGCGCGCTGTCCTTGCTGATTGCACGCCAGACAGGCAGCCGTGATCTGATTTTCGGCACGACGACAGCCGGGCGCCCAGTGACACTGGAGGGCGCAACGACGATGATCGGCCTCTTCATCAATACGCTGCCCGTGCGTGTCCGCCTTAATGAAGGCCTATCCGTCTCGGACTGGCTTGCAACCATTCAGAAAGCCCATGCCGAAACGGGCGAACACGACCATGTACCCCTCGCCGCTATCCAAGGCCCGGGCGTTTCGCTTTTCGACACGCTGCTCGTTGTTGAGAATTTTCCAGTGCAGGCGAAGCGAGCGGATGCGCCCGCGCTGCTCAAAACCGAAGGCATCGACTTTGATGAGCGAACGCATTTTCCGCTCACGCTCTGGGCAACACCGCATACGGCGGGCCTGACGCTGATGGCCGGTTTCAGCCGCAATATGCTCGCCTCTGAGACCGCAGCGGCTCTGCTCGAACGACTGGGCGATATTATCGCCATCATGATCCGCTCATCCACCACAGATGTGTGCGCAATTCTGGATGAACTGCCTTCAGTGATGGCGGCGGCTGGTCTCTCCGGGGCCGGTTCCGAGGACAGCACCCATTTGATGCCACTGAAACAGGCAGCATCGGGCATCCCGAAATCCGCAACGCCTTCCGCGACTGAAATCACACTGGCGCAAATCTGGACGGAGGTGCTCAAATCTGGTCCCCTTGATGGGCAGGCTAACTTCTTTGAGCTTGGCGGCCATTCGCTCCTTGCCGTGCGTGTCGCCAGCCGACTTCGCGGCGCGTTTTGCGTGCCTGTACCAATGCGCGTCCTGTTTGAGCACCCCGTCCTTGCCGACCTTGCGGCCTATATCGACAGCCTTCGCCCGCAAGTTCCCCCGGCCACAGACCATATCGAGATTGACATATGACGATAACGCCATCACGCCCCGTGCTTCTTTGCCTGCCGCCAGCAGGCACCGGGGCCGGGCTTTTCCGCAACTGGGTACAAACCGCGCCGAGCACGATGACGGTGCATCCGGTCGCGCTGCCGGGCCGCGAAGCGCGCTATTGCGAACCGGCACCGAGGTCAATTGACGCGCTTGCCGATCAACTGGCCGTTGAGCTTGAGCCTTATATCGGCGGGCGCTATGCGATTTTCGGCTATTCGATGGGTGCCCTCCTCGGCTATGAAATCGCCCGTCGCTTTTCAGCGGCGGGTTTGCCGATGCCGGAGGTGTTTTTCGCGCTCGGATGCAATGCGCCGGACCGCATGGTCTATGAGCGAGAGCCGTTCCACACGATGGAAGCCGACGCCTTTCGCCAAGCCCTCATCGATCTCGGCGGAACAGATGCTGAAATCCTCAACAATCCCGAGGCAATGGAGCTTTTCGAACCGTTGCTGCGCAATGATTTCAGAATATGCGAGACCTATACACATGATGCGACGCGCGGCACGCTCGATTGTCCCGCCCATATTTTCCTCTCTGATGGAGACGCCTTTGTAAACCGGCAGGCAGCCGCAGCCTGGTGTGATTTCGTGACCGGCCGCACGCGCCTGCATCCGGTCGCGGGCGCGCATATGCTGGAGCGCCCGGTACTTGACACGCTGCCCGCGCGACTGGCAACTCTCTGGTTCCGAACTGGCGAAAATCGCCTAAGGCGCGAGGGTTAAGCGATGACGGCCGCGATGGACATAGCAAGATCGGAGGAGGCACTGGTCCGGCGCGCGCTCGACGCGCAGGCCGCCTATATGCCGGATGTCCGTGCGGATATCGGTCCGGCAGACGCAGAATGGACGACGACCGAGGCATTTTTTTCCGACGAGGTGGCGCTGGGCGAATTTCTCGCCTTCGAGCAATCGCTGAACGAAGGCACAGACATCAAGACGGCTGGGGCGCTGTTGATGACCGACTATGCCTATATTCTGGCCGCCGCGACTGTGCCGATCTTCGCTGGTTTTGGCCTCATCCCAAACCTTTCTCCGGCCAGCGTCGCGCTTTCATTCTACACGACGCAAGAGCCGCATGACGGTGAGATGCACCGGGTGCGACGCGCCCATGTCCGTTTTCTCGAAGAGACATTCTGGCAGGGTCAATTGGGTGACGCTGTTGCCGAAGAACGGCTGCGGGCCGAAATCGAGCGGCATTTCCGCCCTGTGATTGAGGCGATCCACGCGCGCACCCGCCTCTCCCGCACAGCGCTCTGGCGGCTCGCCGCTGATGCGATTGCCGGTCGCTTTCTCGATTCCGGTCGCCGGTTCGGCAGCGTCGAGGCGGCCAAGGCGTCGGCAATGCAGATCCTCAAAGTGCCCGGTTCACCACTAGCCAACCGTCAGCTCCACTATTTCGATCTGACCGTGCTCGACAAAAACCAGCAGGATTTCTCATACACCTTTCGTCAACGCGGCGGCTGCTGTCGATTTTATCTCGTCAAGGGCGGAGAATACTGTCCGACCTGTGTCTTGAAGGCACCGACAGAGCGGGACGAAGAGTTGCGCCTTGCCATGCGTCAACATCTCGGTGTCGCTGATGAGATTAGGTCAGGTTCAAACTGAATCAGACAGTCTCTCGATTTTTTTGTTGTCGTTTGTCTTCTCGGCAAAACCGGTGACTACTTTTCCCTGACAAACTTTAAAAAGCTCGAGATTTTTTTGGGGTCAGAGTCCCAAACCGGGAAAATCAATCGTCTACCTCCCGAGCACAATGTGGCGTTGCTCCTTACGGTGGGCTGCAAAGCCTTGAGTACCGGAGAGTTTGGGGGTTCTATGACGAAGACTTTTTCCACTACACACGAGGCCCGGGCGAGCCTCAGAGCAGTCCTATTAGCAGGATCGGCGCTTGTGATGTTGACACCTGCCCTGCCGGCAATGGTGCGAGAGGCGCAGGCTCAAATGTCGCAGCACGCGATTTCCGTACCGGCCGGTCCGCTTACTCCAGCGCTCAACAGCCTTGCTGCCCAGACGGGCCTCCAGATTCTGTTCGACGCGTCGGTTGCCCAAAACAAATCAACCCGCGGCGTGAATGGGACGCTGACACCTGAACAGGCCTTGAAGGCCGTGCTTGCCGGGACAGGCGTCGATGCGCGCTTTGCCGGCGAAAACCGGGTCACCTTGCAGAACGCGACTTCCGCCTCAGAAAACCCGGAGCAAGAAGGAACCCTGCTCGAACCCATCGTGATCTACGGTGCCCGCAATGCTACCACGCTTGGCGGTACGACAAGCAGTGTCGCTATTCTCAATGCCGAAAGCCTGGCGAATAGCCAGATCCGCACCACGCAGGAAACGTTTCGTCGCATGGCGAACACGATGGACAGCGCCACAGTCAACGCTGGTTTCGTTATCCGCGGCATGAGTTCCGAGGGCCTGGTATCGTCCGGTGGGCCGGCAGGCTCCATCTATATCGATGGCATCCTTCAGACGCGCTACAATGCCCGCTTCGGCGCCCGCAATCTCTGGGACGTTGAGCAGGTCGAGGTCTATCGCGGCCCGCAATCGACGCTCTCCGGCCGCGCCGCCATGACCGGAGCCGTCTATATCAAATCAAAGGATCCGACCTTCGAAAAGGAAGTCGAAGTTTCCACGACCGTTGGTACCGATCATCTCGTGGGCACCGCCATCACGGTCAACACGCCTATCGTAGAGGATCAGGTCGCGCTGCGGCTCTCCGGGTCCTATGAACGTTCGAGGGCCCAGCCCAGCTACTCCGATTTCAAGTCATACGACAATTACGACGATCTGATCACTGATATTAGCGGCATTGCGCGCGCCAAGCTGCTGTTGACGCCGTCAGAGCTGCCGGATACCCGCGCAGTCCTCACCTATTCCTACTCGAAGGACCGGCCGAACGACGCACTCGTCGGGCTCTATTCGGGACGGGGGGATTTCAATAACGCGCCTGTCACTTACACCGAATATCGCTGGACCGAGGCGCATAATCTCGGACTTGAGGTCACCCACGACATTTCTGAAACCCTGCGCTTCACATCGCAGACCGGCTATCAATATGGCATCAATAACCGGCGCTCCATTGATTATGGCACTGAAAATGTCGTCAACGGTATCACCGGCGAAGATGACAACTCCATCCTCACCCAGGAATTCCGCCTGAACTACGAAGGCGATCGCTGGAAATGGGTAACCGGCATCTATGGCAGCTACGAAAAGTGGGATGGTGCCACGGATATCGTCGCGTTCGACTACTACCAGCAGAATGATACGCAGCACCGCACAACCGCGAACCTGGCCATCTTCGGTGAAGCGACCTACGAGTTTGCGCCGACCTGGTTTGCGACGCTGGGCGGACGCCTGGATTACTTGAGAGACAAGGACCACCAGCAGAATTATTCCGGTCTGATCGATGACTCCCCTGTCCTGACTGGCGACCCGACGTCCCTTACCGAATATAATTTCGTTCCTAAAGTCGGCATATCCAAGGAGTTCGGCAGCAACCAGAAGGTGGGGCTCACCTATACGGAAGGCTTCCGCTCGGGCGGGTCCTATCTCGACCGCGTGACGGGCGAACTCGGCACCTATGATCCCGAATACTCCAAGAACATTGAACTGTCGTACAAGGGAACACTGCTGGACGACCGCCTGACGTTGAATGCCAATCTGTTCTACACTAAGTATTCGGATCAGCAGGTCGAGATCCGGCCTGACCCCTCGATCCCCGGTTATCGCATCATTTCGAACGCCGCCACATCTCGCTCCTGGGGTTTTGAAATCGAACCGTCCATGCAGGTCACGGACCAATTCACCACCTTTGCATCGGTCGGTTACCTCAACACGAAGTTCATCGACTTCAACCATGCAGCACTCAGCGAACCGCAGGACGGCAAGTCCTTTCCCGAAGCACCGGAATGGAGCCTGGGCTTTGGCGGCCGTTATGAGTTCCAAAATGGTGTTTTTGTCGGAGCCGATGCCAAGTACACGACGAGCTATAATTCGCGCTTCGGCACGAACGGCATGTACAAGATTGATGCGCGCTTCATCGTCAACGCGCAGGTGGGTTTCAAGAAGGACAATTGGCAGGTGACGCTGTTTTCGGAGAACCTGACGGATGAAAAATACTTCACCCTAATTGATCCGGATTACTCGCTGCCTTACGGCCAGGCTGGCAAGCGTCGATCATTCGGATTGAACCTTCGGGCCAAGTTCTGATTATCTCGGGCTACGGGGGGGGCATTACCCCCGCAGCCGTTTTCGATTTCCGGCGACAAAATGGTGGGCCTCTTGCGTTTCTGTCTGTTTCTCCTCGCGTTTCTTATGACCGGTTCACTGGCGCAGGCCGCCTGCCAGGGGACCTTGCTGACTGAGGATGTCTACAATCCGCCCCTCTGCATTCCGGCAGCGCCAAAACGGATCGTCACGCTCGACCCGCTGATAACACTTGGAATGCTGATCGAACTGAAGGCACCTGTCATCGCGACCCCCTATATGGCAATCACGGAAAGCGAAGTGCTCGATGTGGTCAGGGCCGAAAAAATGGTCGATCTCGGCAATCCCAGGGAGCCAAGCCTGGAGCGTGTCGCAGCCTTGAAACCGGATCTTATCATCGGTTCGGCGGAGGCCCATTCCGGCATCTACGAACAGGCTGCCAAGATTGCACCAACGGTGCTTTTCAAGCATATGGACTGGAAGGTCTATCTCCAGCGCCTTTCCGAAGTGACCGGTCGTGAAGGTGTGGCGAGGAGTTCTTTGAAGGCCTACAATGACCGTGTCTCGGCCATTCGTGAACGCATGAAAGACAAGAAACTCACGGTCTCTACCGTCCGTTTGGCCCCTGACCGGTTTGTCGTGTTTGTCGACGGACCGAACGCCTACGCCCCCTTCGCGGTGCTGCATGAGGCAGGCGTAAAGCGAACGGCCTACGAGACCGTGACTGACGGCACGATCGTGAAGCGTCCAGACTGGGAGGAGCTGGCAAATCTTGATGGCGACGTGCTGCTCTACGTTTCCGCCAGTGGTTTTGAAAGCGGGCCGGATGACGTGCTGGAAAAACAGGTGACGGAGAACCCTCTTTGGCAATTGCTGCCCGCTGTTCGTGAAGGTCGCGCCTATCGGGTCGATCGCGGCCCTTGGCAGAGCTTCTACGGCATCAATTCGGCGAACCGTATCCTCGACGATGTCGAACGCTTCATCCTGACGGCTCCATGACCGACCGCACGGCTGGCTATATTGCAGAAACCGATGTAGGACGAGTGCTTGCGCTTGCCGCATTACTCTGTCTGCTCATGCTTGCCACCGTGATCGCCATCTCGTTGGGCGCGGCGATGATGCCGCCCGCGAAGGTCATCTCGGCCCTCTTTGCATCCGATATGTCGCGGGATCACCTGATCGTCATGACCATTCGCCTGCCACGTGCCCTTGCGGCGCTGCTGGCAGGCAGCGCACTGGCTGTCTCTGGTGCCATCATGCAGGCAGTCACAAACAATCCCCTCGCCTCACCGGACCTGCTCGGCATCAACGCAGGCGCAGCCTTTGCAGTCGTCTCCGTCATGGCCATTTTCGGCGCCGGTATCGGCGACATCTACGTTTGGTTTGCTTTTCTCGGCGCAGCCATCGCCGCGACCGTTGTCTATGCGCTGGGTTCGATGGGAATGGTGGGGCAATCCCCCCTCAGGCTCGTGCTGGCGGGAGCTATCGTTGCGACCTTCCTGACCTCTGTGACCACCGTTATGCTGATCTTTGACCAGAGTACTCTTGATGCCGTGCGCCTCTGGACCGCAGGCTCGGTGACGGGACGAAACATCGAACAGGTCAAGACCGTTGCGCCCTATATCATTGCCGGGCTGATCGCTGCCCTGCCCTTTGGCCGTCATCTCACGACAATCAGCCTTGGCGCGGATACGTCGCGCGCGCTCGGCCAGAACCCAATCGTCTGGCGCGGCGTGTCGGTCGCCGTGGTCATTTTGCTTGCCGGGGGTGCCGTCGCACTTGCCGGACCGATTGGCTTCGTCGGGCTTGTCGTGCCCCATGTTGCGAGAATGTGTTTCGGCGTCGACTATCGCTGGATCATTCCTTTTTCAGCACTCGGCGGGGCGTTGCTGGTGATCGTGGCAGATACGGCCGGACGATTGGTGTTTGGAAGCCAGAGCTTTCCGGTCGGCGTCACCATTGCGTTGATCGGCGCGCCGTTTTTCCTCTATCTCGCCCGCACGCGGCTGAGGGACGGCGCATGATCCGGCTTCTCCTTGCCCTGATACTTCTGCTCACATTTCTCATGGCGGCAAGTCTCGCTTTTGGTGACGTGTCCTTGGGCTGGCAAGAACTCTACGAAGTGCTGATGGGCACGGGCCGTGCACAGTTGCAGAGCGAAATGATTGTTTGGGATCTGCGTCTTCCACGCGTTCTTCTGGCGCTCCTTGTTGGCGTCGCACTCGCGCTCGCCGGAACGATCAGCATTGCCATCATGCGCAATCCGCTTGCTGATCCGGGCGTTCTGGGCATCAACAGCGGTGCGGCTGCTGCGGCCATGGCTGTCATTGTATTGATCAATGATCCGCCTGTGGCGCTTCTGCAAGTGGCAGGCTTCGTGGGTGCCAGCGCCATGGCCCTTGCCGTTTTTGCGCTCGCCTGGCGCAGCGGCACGTCTTCGCTGCGTATCATCCTGATCGGCATCGGGCTTTCCGCCCTCGCCTCCGCCGGGACCACTTTCCTGTCCGCCTTCGGCGACATTGGCGACGTTCAGCGGGCGCTGGTATGGTTAGCAGGCAGCGTCTATGACGCCAACATGGTCAAGGTCCGGCTGCTTGCGCTCTGGCTCATCGTGCCAATCGCACTCACCCTTCTCGCAGCGCGGGAGCTCGATCTCATCCGCTTCGGTGACAATAGTGCAAGGAGCCTCGGCCAGCCCGTCGATCGCATACGGGGCCTGATGATCCTGCTGGTGACCCTACTCTCTGGTGCCGCCATTGCCGTGTCCGGTCTCATCGGCTTTGTCGGCCTTGTCGCGCCACACATCGCGCGGCGGCTGGCAGGGGTGTCCCACGCTCGTATCCTGCCCGTCGCCGCTCTCGTCGGTGCCTGCCTCGTCGTCGCAGCGGATCTCATCGGTCGTGTCATCCTGGCCCCAGCGCAGCTCCCGGCCGGAATCGTGACCGGGCTCGTCGGCGCTCCCTTGTTTGGCTATATTCTCTGGAGACGTCGCCATGACCACTGATCTGCAAGGCGGTCCCAGGATCATCAGCAAGGGCGTCGACATTGCCTATGGCGATCGCCGCATCGTTGAAAATCTCGATCTTGCCATTCCGCAACAGCGCTTTACAGCGCTGATTGGTCCCAATGGCAGCGGCAAATCGACAATCCTGCGCGCCTTCGCAGCGCTGATGAAACCATCGGCCGGTAGCATTATCCTTGATGGCTTTGATGTATCACAGCTTTCCACCCGCGAGGTGGCGCGAAAAGTGGGCGTGTTGCTGCAGGGGGCTGTCGCGCCTGAGGGGTTGACCGTTGGCGATCTCGTCCGCCAAGGGCGCTATCCGCATCAGTCACTTTTCAGTCGCTGGTCTCCTGAGGATCAGCAGGCGTGCGACGAAGCCCTCATGCTGACAGGCACAACCGATCTTGCAAACCGCATGCTGGACACCCTTTCCGGCGGTCAGCGGCAGCGGGCCTGGATTGCCATGACGCTGGCCCAACAAGGCCAGACTATCTTTCTCGATGAGCCAACAACCTATCTCGATCTCGAACATCAGATTGAACTGATGAAGCTGATTACGATGCTGGTCGCAAAGCGCGGCAAGACAGTCGTGGCCGTGCTGCACGACATCAATCAGGCGGCGCGCTACGCCGAACACATTGCTCTCTTGAAAGGTGGCCGTATCCGGGCTACCGGAACGCCTAGTGAGGTCATTAACGCAGAGATGATCGCCGATGTCTTTAACGTCAAGAGCATGGTGATCCGTGATCCCGTTGCCGGAACGCCTTTGTGCATTCCGCTTTGAGAAGCTCTCTCTGAGAGAGTGCGGAATGTCACAAAAATATCACACTCCTTGCTATTTTCGAGGAGGTCCGGCTTGCTTTGCCACCAGCAGGTGAAGTCGATCAGACGGATTCAGGCAAGAAAATCAGACACAAAGATGAGTTTTACAGTCTTGTTTTATTCCACAGCAGCAGACTGAAGTGGCATATTTCTAAGGTATTGCACTTGCACGCCTTTTCGGGATTGTCTAGCCATTCCCCATGACGGTTCAGCCGCGTCTATCCTGACCTACCGTTCGCTGGGAACCATGTGCAGATGTCGAGATCTTCCTCTTCGTCCCTTGTCTGGGACACCGTTGACAGCAGCGAGTTGCTCAATCGAGCCATGGAAGCACACTATGCTGATATTACCAATGCGGTGCGCCGCCGGGGACACCCGAGTTCTACGGCCCGCGACGTGGTGCACGATCTCTACGTGAAGCTCGCCGCCAAACCGGAGGTTCTCCTGAACAAGCGGTCGATCAAGGCCTTTCTCTGCCGTGCCGCCATCAATCTCGGCATTGACCGCCAACGCAGGGAAACGAAGGAAGCCCGGCTGTTCTCAGGATCGGAGCGCGAGGCCCTCTTTGCGCCAAGCACCGGGCACGCGCCGGACCACACTCTGGAAATAGAAGCGCGGCTTGCAGCCCTTCGGGAAGCAATTGCGGAACTGCCGGAGAGGCGACGTGTCGTCTTCATTCTCCATCGCCTTTATCATCTGACACCAGACCAGATCAGCACCAGGCTCAACATCTCCAGAAACATGGTCGACCGGCACCTGCGGCGTGCGTTTGCCCATTGCCTTGACCGGATTCTCTAGAGTCAGTCAGGTTCAAATTGAACCAGACTGACTCTCGTTTCTTTCGTTTTCGTTTGTCTTTTCGGGAAAACCGGTGGCCACTTTTCCCTGACAAACTCTTGATCCCCAAAGAATCGCGTATCATGAACGCAGAACGGTCACATCCTTGCGATTGGACAGTTGTCAGTGTCCCAATCCGTGGATGTCAAACGTCTACTGTATACTGCCTTAAATCGAAATCGATTTAGAGCGATAATTATGCAGCAGATATAAAGCACTACAGCGAGTTTTTGTGCGCCATATACGGCGTATGACACTGTAGAGGTCGTAGGATTCGTCTGGAGTAAGCCATGCCGGTCAAGGAATCGAGTGACAGTCGGAAAAGACGAAACCGCGAGGCGGCCGACTGGCTTTTGCGCAACGGTGACCCCAACCAATCGCCGGACGACCGGGCTCTCTTTGAGACATGGCTTAAGCGCGATCCGGAAAACTGTCGGACCTACAGCGCAGCCGAGTTTGTGATGGGCGACGCTGGCCGCGCGATTCAGTCCGATCCTGGTCTGGCCGATATCGACATGCGCCCCCGCAACATGGCCAAGCCGATCATCGCAACACTGTTGGTGGCAGCCCTTGCAACCGGCGCCTTCTTTGCATTCGATGGGCCGCTGCGCATGCAAGCGGACATGATCGCCGGTACGGATGAAACCCCCATTCGTACACTGGAGGATGGTTCCATCGTCCAGCTCAATGCGTCCTCGGCGATTGCCGTCGACTTCACCGGGGGGCACCGCGTCATCCGCCTCCTGCGGGGCCAAGCCTTCTTTCAGGTCGCTCATGCGCCCGACCGACCTTTCACGGTGGTGGCTGGTGAGACAAAGGTGATCGCACTCGGCACAGCGTTCGATGTTCGCTACGGCAAAGAAGATACCGAGGTGACGGTCACGGAGAATGCGGTGCAGCTTGAGCGCGACGGTAAACAGGCGGCCTCTCTGCGCGTGAACGAAGGCGAGCAGGCAATCTACGACTACGCCAGGAAAACGACAGCCGTGACGCCGGTCGACGGCCTCGTCGCTCTCGCATGGAGGCGCGGACAAATCGCCGTTGACAACGCGCCTCTTTCCTATGTCGTTGAGGAGATGAACCGGCATTTCCGAGGCCGGATCATCATTGCGGGTTCAGCGCTGGCGCGTCGCCGTGTCAGCGGTACGATCAAGGTTGCGGATACCAAAGACGCGCTTGCTTTCGTCAAAAAGGCGCTTGGCTTGGAAGTCACACGTTTAGGTCCCTTGATCGTTATCCATCCGTCATAATATCCGCAGAACTCTCTCTCACGGCTATTAAGAAACACTCTCGTTGACCTGCTTCCGGTTTGACGTGGGGCAGCACGCCTGTTCCCTATCTCGTCTCCAGTCAGATGCTATAGATTACGAGGTCACTCCGAACCTCGCTTTAAGCCAGACCAGAAGATCATCTAAAAATGTGAACACGACAGGGATGACCAGGAGGCTCAAGAAGGTTGAGGTCAACAACCCACCAATCACGACGATCCCCATGGGTTGACGAAAGCTAGAATCGCCCGCGACGAGGCTGAGCGCTGCTGGTGCCATGCCGCCAGCCATTGCGATTGTGGTCATAATGATCGGACGCGCGCGTTTGTGACACGCATCAACAAGCGCGTCATAACGCGACATGCCTCCCCGGCGTGCTTCAATCGCATATTCCACAAGCAGAATGGAGTTTTTGGAGACGATTCCGATCAAAAGGAGCAGACCAATAACCGCAGGCATCGAGAAGCTGGTACCGGTGAGCACAAGCGGCAACAGGGCCCCGCCAAGCGCCAGCGGAATTGCCATCAGGATCGTGACCGGCTGCAGGAAATCATGGAAGAGGAGGACTAGAACAGCGTAGATGCAGAAAATGCCGATCGCTATCGCCGTCGCGAAACTGTTGAACAACTCAGTTTGACGCTTCAATTCACCCTGTTCGACAAATTTTACGCCTTGTGGCAAGTTTTTATAGCTTGGCAATTGGGCGGCCTCAGCGGTGACTGCGGACAAGCTCCTGCCATTCAGTTCAATTGTGAGTGTGACATTGCGTGATCTGTCGAGCCGATTGATTTCGCTTGGGCTGGACCCAATTGAAATATCAGCGATTGCCCCAAGGGCAACGTTGCCCGCGCTACCCTCGACAGGGATAAGAGATATTGCGTCAAGGGACTGACGGTTTGTTGTGTCCAGCAAGACCCGGATATTGATCTGACGTTCAGGAAGATTAAGCTTGGACAGCGCGGTATCATACGCTCCTGCCGTCGCCACCCGAATAGCCTGAGCAATCGCCTTGGACGTTACACCCAATGACGCGGCTTTCGCCAAATCCGGTTTGATGATGATCTCTGGTGACTGCATGGCGGCAGAGGATGTCACATTGCCAATACCTGACAATGTGCGCAGACCCGTCTCCAGGCTGGCGGCTGCCTTTTCCAGAACTTCGGAGTCATCTCCTGACAAGGTCAGAGTGAGCTGCGTGCCATTGCCGCCAGTGCCTGTTTCGAGGCGGAGACCGGGGACTTTTTCCAAAGCTTTTCGTAAATCCGCTTCGATCTGCGACTGCTTGACATCGCGCTCGCCAATCGGCGTCAGGTTAACAACAATCGTGGCGCTATTGGTGCTGGACGTCGTTGTACTGCTTGCACCGCCTCCAGTGGAGGCCGTACCCGTTGCCTGAAACACCGAGGTAACATGATCAACCTTGGCGATGATCTCGGACGCCTTTCGAGACGCTTCATCCGTTGTCTCAATCGTCGATCCCGTCGGCGTCGTGATGGTGACCTTGGTTTGCGCATCATCAGATGCCGGAAAAAAGCCGGTCGACAAATGGCTCAGGAGCAGAAGCGTGAATGCTAAAAATCCGACAGTCCCCAGCACCGGTATCCAGCGACGCCGGAGCGCCCCTTTCACAAGCCAGAGATAGGACCGCATCAAACGACCGTCTTCTTCTTCTTTTGCAGTGCCAGGCTTCAATATGTAAGCCGCCATCATCGGCGTGACCAACCGAGCGACCAAAAGAGAAGCAAGAACAGCTACAGAGGCCGTGACGCCAAATTGCTTGAAAATGATACCGACCACCCCACCCATGAAGGCGGTCGGCAAAAACACCGCGACCAACGTGAAGGTTGTGGCGATAACCGCCAAACCAATTTCGTTTGCCGCTTCCATCGCAGCATCGAAGGGGCTTTTACCCATTCTAAGGTGTCGTTCAATATTCTCGATTTCGACGATCGCATCGTCGACAAGAATACCAACGACCAAGGACAGCGCCAAAAGCGTGATCGTGTTCAGTGTATAGCCACAAAAATACATGGCGAGGAATGTCGGTATAATCGACAGCGGCAAAGCGACAGCCGCCAGAAGTGTTGCACGCCAATCGCGCAGGAACATCCAGACCACAAGGACCGCGATGACCGCACCCTCGTAGATCATGTCCATCGACGATTCATAATTTTGCTCGGTCGGAACAATCGTGTTGTAGGCTTCTTCGATTGTCACCTGCGGATTGGCAGCGGCAAAGGCTTTCATTGCGGTGCGGACATCGTCGGTGACGGCGATATCTGAATAGCCCTTAGACCGTTTGATCTGGGCGGCAATGACGGGTTTACCATTGAGATAAGCAAGTGAGGTCAAATCGCTTTGGGAATCGGTCACTGTGCCAAGTTCGTCCAGCCTGACCCAACTGCCTTTTGGCAGTGGGACCGGCATTGCGCGCAGTTCATCGGCAGTTTCTGCCGCAACCACGGTACGCACGGACTGGCTTTCACCACCAATTCGTCCTTTGCCGCCAGACAGATAGGTTTGCACGGCTTCAAGCTGGGTATTCACGTCATTGGCGGTTAAGCCCAGGCTGTCGAGCATGTTAGAGTTGAGCTCTACCCTGATCTCTCGATCGATGCCGCCCAATCGGCCAACTTCACCCACGCCTTTGACAGCCATCAGCGCTTTTGACATGTCGTTATCGATGAACCACGACAGTTCCGCATCGTCCAATTTGTCGGAATGCACCACGAAGGTAATTAGAGGAGAAGAGTTCAACGATTGCTTTGAGACCGTTGGATCATCCATATCTTGTGGCAGGTCGCTTTTCGCCTGATCGACTGCGCTTTTCACCTCGTCCAATGCGGCTTGCGTGTCTTTCCCGACCTCAAATGCGACAGAAATGCTGACTGAACCATCAGTGATCGTCGTGGTCACTGAATCCAGCTTGCTCAGGCCGGTCAGTTTGTCCTCGATCTTGCGGGCCACTTCCGTTTCGAGCTGGGCTGCGGCCGCGCCGTCCAGCGTCGCGCTGATATTGATGGTTGGAAGATCCATATCCGGGAAGTTTTGTATGTCGAGACGATTGAACGCCCAAAGGCCACAGGCCGTCAACAATGCAAATAGCAGCAACGGGGGGACAGGGTTGCGAATAGACCAAGAGGAGAAATTCACTTCGATTCCTCCGTCGTTGCCGCATCATTGCTGTCGACAACGTGGACTACAGAGCCATCTGCAAGGAAGACGCCGCCTGACGCAACAACGTCGTCAGTCTTCTCAATTCCTGAAATGATTTCAACACGATCGTCCTGCCGCCGTCCAGGCTTTACTCGCTTGCGTGTCACCGTTTTTTTGTCTGCCGAGTTCAAAATGAACACATATGAGAAGCCGTCCTTGAGGGTGACGGCAGCAGCGGGCACTGTGAGCGCATCCGTGTTGTTGAATTCAAAGTAGCCGCTGGCCAGGATGCCGATCTTTGGGGCATCCATCCCTGGAGTGGGATTCAGCGTCACGTAGACGATCACGCGACCATTGTCGGTTGACATCGAAGGTGCCACCATCCTGACCTCACCGTGCACGTCGCCGCGCGGCGTTGGGATGACGGCTTTTGTTCCGACCTTGACGTCAGCCAGCCGATGTCGGATCAGCTTGAACAACTCGCCACCGGCGGTCACCACATCACCAAGAGATGCGGAGCGCTCGGATATGACCCCGTCGTCCACTGCGTAAACCTTGGTCCTGTCCAAGGTGAGCTGAGATGAAGCCAACGCAGCCTTTGCCGAAAAGAGGGAGGCTTTCGCTTTACGCTCGGTAATCAGATATTCCTTTATCTGTTGGCTTGATAATGCGCCAGAACTTGTCAATCCTCGGGCGCGGTCACCATTCGCTATTGCTTGATCAAGATCGGCTTCCGCTTTTTCAACGTTCGCTTGTTGCTGCTCCAGGTCAGCCTGGGCAGACTCCGGCGCAAACTGCACCAGCAAATCGCCCTTTTTTACGTGTGCGCCAACATCTGCTTTAACTTCGGTGACCTTCATACCGCTGGTCTCTGCTGCAATTGTCGCTTCATGCCACGCGGCAAGTCGACCACTTGCGGGAATAATAACAGGCCATAGCAAAACCGCCGGCTTGACCAAGCTCACGCTCAGTGCTGCCGCTTGATCCGTCTTTTGTTCACCATCCTGGCTTCGGGCGGCGAAGGCGACCATGAAAAACGACCCCAAGGCGAGCACTGTCGCGAGAGACCTGGTAGAAAATTTGCGCATCAATAAATTCCCTTTGCGGAGGTCGGGGCACCCACCGGGGCGGAGAATCCGCCTCCTGAAGACGTGCGGGGAGCGACCCAGTAGCGGACGATGTCGCGCTTGATTTCAATGAGGGTGATCGCTGCAGATCGCGCAGCACACAAAGTTTGTTGGCCGTCAAAGAGACTGATGCCGACAAAGGTCCCATCCTGAATGACCGGACTAAAATGGCGGTGATGGACGTTAGCAGCGGGCTTCGCATGGGTGATCGATGTTTTCACCCTAGGGGACGCCGTCTCACTGCCGATAGCAGTAGCCAAAAGGTCTGACTTATCATGCGTGATCGCAATATCATGATCGACAACGGCGTTGCCGCTTGCTTGCGTATCCGACGGACTTTTTGGTCCCGTCAAACTCAGCAAAGGCTCGGTGACGAAGATTGTTATGGACCTAATAATGGTATTCCGCTTGAATTCGTGGTGCCTCGAGCATTTGGGCGCACTATAAGCATCTTCCTGTTAATGTCATTTAAGAATATGTAAAATTATGTAAATATTGCCGATTAGGTATCTGCAAACCTAGTAATACAGTTGGAAGGGTCCTGCTGCGAAATTTTCGTGCTTAACCGTATTTTGACCAGCGGGACGAATGGGCGCAGGGATCAAATTTCAACATTTTACATCTATGCGGTCAGGATCGAACATAGGTTGATTGACCCAGCATGCCGCAAAAACATAACGCCGTCCGCCGACTTCACATCGGTGAGATTGCGACCACGGCATAGGCTCCCATCGTGACCACTCCCGCCGCGGCTGCCGTTAAGCCGACGCTACCCTGAATACCCTGTTACCTGTGTTCAGGCGACCCGTTCGGTTTCAGCGAGAAGAATGCGGAGACGGTTCGCCATTTGCAGATCATCGACGGTGTCCATGAAATGTGTCAGATATTTGCCGTCAGGCCCGAGCAGATAGGCGAAGGCCGTGTGTGGCATGGCATAGCCTTCTGCATCTTCCGGATCGAGACCCTTGCGGGAAAAGACACGGAAGGATGCCTTCGCGCTGTCTATCGCCTCGCGGCTTCCCGTCAGGCCAGTGAAACGCGGAAAGTTTGCTTCAACAAAGGCTTTCATTCTCTCCGGTGTATCGCGCTCTGGATCGACGGTGATGTAAAGCGGCACGACCATGCGTCGGGTCTCGCCCAATGTGTCCAGCGCCGCAGTCATGCAGGCAAGTGAGCGCGGGCAGACTTTGCGGCAATGGGTAAAGCCGAAATAGACCAGCATGAAGCTGCCGCGATAACTCGCCTCGGTGACAGCATGTCCATTATGATCGGTGAGCGAGAAGCTTCCCTCAAGCATGTTCAGCGCCTCAATGGAAGGTCAGGACAAAGTTTGTCGGTGCGCGAAGGGCGCATTCCAGTCCGAGTATGTCGCCCTCGCGTTTGGCGCCGACGGCACCTGAATGCTTGCCAAGTTCGCTCGCGTTACCCGATAGAACATGCTCACCGTCAGCGGCGAGCGACCAGTCTCCACGGCCCCAGATATTGCCAAGCTCCAGCAGAACCTTGCCGTCGCGATCCGCTCTCGGTGCAAGCGTGAGAACAAGGCTTTTCGCGTCACGCTCGAAGCGTGCACGCAGCACGTCGGCATTGTCCGATATCTCGACGAGCGCTGGCTCCTCGAAATGGGTCTTATCCCAAGGCTCGGCGTAAAGCCTCTCAAGCCCGCCCGGTACGTTAAGCCGTGCGTAGCCCAGAAGCGCATTGCCGGTATGTGGGTCCATTGCGCGGAACAGCCCTTGATCGTCGAAGGATGCGTCATGCCGGCGATAGTGCAGGCCACCGTCGGTCCATGAGCGATGCAGGAACCTGTCGGCATAGGCTAGCATCCTTGAAAGCGAGTCATCATCGCCGACTTCTGACGCGCAAACTGCCGCCCAGCCGAAATCGCGTGCTGAGGTAAAACCGAGGCTGGTTGGAATGCCGGGCGCTTCATTGATCCACAGCGTACCATCCGGCCCCGCCTCACCCCATTTTGCGATCTGTCCGGGATAATGGTGTTTGACCAGTTCCGGGTTCCAGGCGTGCATCAGTGAGCCGAGCCAAAAGTCGATCCAAGGGGCTTCTGTGGGGATGAGGTTCCTTTCGATTTCCTGAACCATCATCCTGAAATGGCCGCGTTCACTGGCGATGCCGAAATCGGACCATGCGCGCTGATAGCCGTCAGTCACTTCCTTCGCGAGCGACCCGCCATACACGAGATCATGAAACCGGAAGCCGAGGATCGGCACCTGGTTGCAGATCTGGAAGATACAATTCGGCTCGCAGGCGATGCCGAAATATCCCTTCTCCACCATCATCCAGTAGAGATGATCGTTGAGTGAGCGCTCGTCATAGACAAACTTCTTGCCCCCCGCTGCCCAGTAAAGGGTCTTGATTTCCATTGTCAGCGCGCCGGGCTGCGCATAGCGGTCATCATTGAAAATATAGTGATAGAGAAGCGACATCGATTGCACATAGGCGCTGTACATGATGTTGTCTTTGATGACCGGGTTCCACTCGACGGGCAATTCGCCCTGCGCGGCATTGATCATACCGTTGCCGGTGCTGATATAATGCCAATAGGTCCAGACATCAGGCGAAAGAATCTTCTCAATCAGTCGCTCAAAAGTCTTGCGGAAGACTCCGGGGGCCGCTGGCAGACGATGCCGATGCGTCAAGGCGAGCGCATAGGACATATAGGCGAGCTGAAAGCGAAGCCCGCCAAAATCTTCCTGTAGGGTCGATTTCGCCTGCATGCCCGACCAATCATCGGGAAGCAGCAAAGAGAGGTTTTCGATGCGGCGCAAATGGCCGATCTGATCGGCGTCAAGCATCGGCATGCGCGCGACATCGAAAGGCTCACTCTTTCGAAGTTCACCGGATATGGCCATCGATTTCCTCCCCGAAATCGTTGAAATGCATGGTTCATGCACGATATGAAGTTGGACATATTTTGTCAATATGAACTATTCGAGTACACTCCTTTGAGTGGGCCACTTACAGCGGGCCGATATAAACTGCCGATATAAACTGGAGAGACCATGGCTGGCGGAACCGCGCTCAGGCGTGCCGAAATCGGGCAAGAGCGTCGTGAAAAGACGAGACAGAAGCTCATCGCTGCGGCGGCGCGCGTCATCGCCGCCAATGGTGACAAGACCGCGACGATCGACGATTTCATAAGGGCGGCGGGTGTTGCGCGGGGAACGTTCTACAACTACTTTCCCACCCGCGAGAATTTGCTGGATGCATTGTGGACGCAAGTTGGCAAGGATCCATTTCTTGAAATCGGCAAGGCTTGCGCCTCAATCAGCGATCCGGTCGAGCGGTTGATTGCACAGGCTTGGCGCATATTGATCCGGTCAGGCGAAGACCAGGCTTGGGGGTGGCTGATCTTCGCGTTGTCCGGCAATGCCGAAACAGTCAACTCTGACCTGCGGGCCTATCCTGCACCTGATCTTAAAGCCGGTTTGAGCGCGGGACGGCTGCATTACGACCATCTGGACAGTGCTCGAGACTTCGTTGTCGGCGCGGTCCGGGCTGGTATGAAAACCCAATTGAGCGGGCGTGGCTCGAGCGAATATGCGCACGACATATGCAAAATGATCCTGCTTGCTCTCGCAGTCCCTACGGAGGAAGCCAATAGGATCATGGGATCTGCCACAAGAACAGGCGTTGGAGTAGCGTCGACTTAATCCATATGGCGACCGACAACCGAATACCTCTGCGCCGTCCCTATTCTTCGTCGCTCTCTGGCTCGCCTGCAATCGGTCCCTCGCGCACAGCATTTCTACTCAACAGGCCGGCATCCTCAAGCGCTTCGATGTCGGGCAGATCACGCAGGGTCTCCATATCGAAGGCGGACAGGAAGTGTTTGGTGGTGACGTAGGTATAGGGCGCACCTGGCGTCGGGCTGCGTGGCCCCGAGGCTATGAACCCTGCGCCCCGAAGCGAAGCAATTGTATCGCGGCTGACCTCCTTGCCGAAGATCTTTGACAACTCGCCGCGGGTAACCGGCTGGAAATATCCCACCGCCATCAGTACCATTGACTCGAACTCCGAAAGCGCCGCCACCCCTCCCCGCGTCGGAGCGGCTGAGGCCCGTATCGCCCCTGCGTAACGCGAGCGGCTTCGGTGTTGCCAACCACCGGCCACCGAAACCAGTTCGTAGGGTCGGGACCGAAGCTCCTCGATGAGGTCGTCGATCAGCAGATCGATGCTGCACTCTTTTCCCACCACCCGCGCCAATGTCTCGCGACCGACTGGCTCGGCAGAGGCAAAGATCACCGCTTCGACCCTCAGCATCCATTCCCGCCAGCGCAGTTCCGGCGGCAGATCCTCCAGCTCCCGATCAAACAGCCGTTCGGCTGCGGCACTCGCCCTTTCCTTACGGGATTGCTTGGCTACAGGGGCTCCGGCCATCGTCACACTCCAAACACCCGGAAAGAGGAGCGGCCGGACAGTTCGCGCACCGCCTCAAAGCTTTCCAGTCGCTCGAACAGCCGGTTGGCCGCCCAGCGGGAGAGACCACTGCCAGGCGCCGAGGCCAGCACGGCATCCTCGTTCAGCAATTTGCGGATCACCGGCTCGGCACCTTTGGTGCGAACCTTCGGCGCGACAGCCAGAAGCCGTGCTGCGCGTCGATTGATGTCGACGGTGGAACGGAGTGCTGCGTCAACCCCATCAACCAGCGCCAGGCAGATCGCCTTTGGATAAGCTGGCTCTCCCGGACGAACGCGACCCCGGCCACCGATCGTTCGGAAGGACGAACCAAAACGTTCGGGTAAAAGCAAAGGAACAGGTCTCGGCCATTTCAGCTTGTGAGCCAGCACAACATCCGCCAGTCCCAGGGTCAGCACCTCTATGTCCGGGCGGATCGCGCACATTGCTGCTATCAGGTCCACTGCTACGAAGGGCGCCGCCCGCTCAGATTGGATCGCAGAATCCACAAGATCCGGAATGGAGGCAAGCCCCTCGTCCCAGCAAAGGTCCAACAGCGCGGTAAGCTCCTGAACAAATGGTGTGGTGATTGCCCCGGACCGGCGCGACAGCATTCGTGTGGCCAAAAACAATTTTCCCGCAGGCCCTGGATCATCACCAGGCGCCGTCAGCAAAAGCGCGTCGCGCAACGCATGTTCGTCCTCGCTACGGCCATCCATTCTGGCGGCGATGGCAGCCGACTTCAGGGCAAGGCGATCACGCCAACAGCCGAGCCAAGGCGGATCGGCCTGTATCAGATCGTCAAGCGATTTCAGAGCGATACCGGCAGAGAATGCAGCGTCGGATTCGGGAATGTCGCGACCGCGCAACGAAGCCCAGCCTGGAAGACGAGGTGACCAGCTCAAGGGCGGCTCTGAGGTGGGGGCGCGCGAATCCATGCGAAAGACGATAGATCAGGGGCGCGGTTTAATCCAGAGAGATCGGCCATAACCGCACATTCTTTCGTGCTGGTTCCAACGCGAAAATCAACATTCGGAACTTCTTGCCCGGCTAAAGGGTTGTGGGGATGTAACAGTCCTCACCTCAATCTGCAGAACATCCAGGTAATGGAGTTCCCCTGTCTGAAAGACACGATCATGAACAAGGTTCTTGCAAGCGCGATTACCGTGGCGATGACATGGATGATGACGGCGGCTGGTGCGCACGCCGACGAGTCTGCTTTCTTGAAAACACTGGCGGGAAGCTGGAGCGGCAAAGGAACGGTCAAGGTGCGCACGAATGCACCCACGATCAATGTCACCTGCAGATTCAAATCGAACACGACGGCGCAATCGCTGGCATTGAATGGACGCTGTACGAGCCTCGTTGTGTTTTCTCGTGCCATCAGCGCAGATTTGAAAATCAACGGTGCGACCTATAGCGGCTCTTACGTGGGGGCCGGTACGGGTGTCGCGGGCTTGAACGGCAAACGCGGAGGAGATGCCATCAACCTTGCAATCAATTGGGCGAAAGAGGTCAATGGTGATCGACGTGCGCAGATGACAATCGAAAAAGTTGGAGCTTCCGGCATGCGCCTGACGACTGTTGATACCGACCCGGCCACAGGGAAGTCGATCGTTACCAGTCGGATTGACCTGCGTCGGGGCTGAGTTCATCCATCGACATTGGTCTAAACCTTTAATGCATACTATCGTGTGATCACAGCAAGCTGAAACGGGTCTGTGAGAGTTGATCAATTCAACGCGGGAACCGGGCCTTTGTGGAACGACAAACCTCGTTAATTCGCCGCGAAAATCAACAACGGTCGTTACAGCGCGCCAAACGTATCGTCGCAATATGGGGTTTAAAAACTCCCCGCCAGATTGACCTGCGCTGCGCTTGACCGCAGGCCTTTGCCAAACTCGCCGGAATAACTGAACGTCAGGCGGGCCGACTTCGAAAGCTTGGCGGAAACTCCGAGTTTTGCCAGCAGAGCGTCCCTTGGCATTTCCACGCCTTCGACGACAAATGGTGTGCCGCCAGAAAACGCGAGGCTGGAATACGGCGACACGTCGCCCTCGATATGCCGCCAGCCCAGCATGCCGGAGACGGCAACGGGTAAATTGTCTTCCGGCCACCTCCAAGACCAGCGCAGGCCGATCGTGGAGGTGGCAATCTCGTCGCTGCTTTTTGCTGCCAAGAGGCCCGCATCGCCGCCACTTTCGCGGAAGGCGTCAGTCTTGAGATTGACGTAAGCGAGGTTGGCGAAGGGCTGGAGCTTGATCGCATCCAGTTCATGCGTCCAAGAGAGATCTGCGAAAACCTGGCTGGTGGCACTGGCATAGTCAGCGGTGAGCTGGCTGGTAATCGTTCCAAAGGAGATATCGCGCAGCGTTGACGCATCGTTATGGGAAAAGATGGCGCCGCCAATGACGTTCAAGGGACCAATATCACCCGTAGCATAGAGACCGGCGTGATAAGACTCTGTCTTCACCTGTTCCAACGAATCATGGCTGTAACCCAACAGGCCGCCTAGACGCCACGGGTCGGAGACTGACGCATCCACTCCCATTATAACGCCTGCGGTGCGCGTCTCGATTCCGGCTGCATTTCCATTCCCTGACCAACGGTTGGACGATAGAAAACTGTTGGTCCAGACCGTTACGTCACTCGTCCGTTGATCAAGATCCAAGGCCATTTGGTCAAGCACCGCGTCGCGTGCAAAACGGCTCTCCCACAACAGCGCGGTTTTGAGCGAGGCATGAACCTCACCGCTCAATTGCGAGAAGGCACTGTTTGCGGTGGAAGAATTCAGTGACAAGACGGCATCGTAAATCGAGTTTCCTGTTCCCAATGCTTCAACGGCAACCGCGGTTGCGCGACCGTTTGCGGTATCCGCGACATCTGAGAATTGCACGCTATTGCGGTCGAGCTGCATGTCTATCGTGGTGACACCATAGGTCAACGTTGGCGTCAGGAACGCGAAATCACTTGAAACGCTGTCGAAGGTGCCAGTGATGCGGCTTGCAGTCAGGATGGTATAGGTGGTTGTCAGCCCGTAATTGCCACCTGCCGCTCTAATTTCAAGCGTTCCCCCCTGTATGGAGACCGTGCCTGTCGCATCCACCCGGTCGGAGGCACCGTTGGCATCGATGTCGACCTGGTAGATTGAGCCAGTGCGAAAGGTCACATCCCCGTCGACGGTGAGCGTTCCTATGTCTCGCCCGGGTGAAAGTACACCGCCTGCGTTGACGAAAAGCTCGCCAATGGTCCCGTTGCCTGACAGAAGCCCGCCGTCATCGATGACGACGGCTCCAGCTACGGTTCCATCGTTGATCAGTGAACCGCCTGAAATCGTGGCCGTTCCATCAATTGTGCCGGTATTGGAAAAGGTGCCGCCAGTGTTTACGAGCGTGGCGATTGTTCCGTCGTTCGATGCACTGCCAGAATTGGCAACCGTGCCTGCCACAGCGCCATTGTTGTTGATGAATTCGCCCGCCGCCTCGTTATCGACATCTGCCAATGTGGCATTGTTGACAACACGACCTCCGCTAACCGTCGTTTTCCCCGTAACAGTACCGCCAGAATTGTTCGTGAAAGTGCCGGCATCATTTTGAAGCGCCGCGACGGTCCCCGCATTGGTAACCGTGCCGGAGTTTCTTATCGTGCCAGCGGTGGCTCTCGAGTTGTTGACGAATATTGCGGCGGCGGCAACGTCCGCATCGGTGATGACGAAGTTATTGGTGACGGTTCCGCCTGTGATTGTTGATTTGCCGGTAATCGTACCGCCTGCATTGTTGGTAAAATTTCCAGCCGTATTGGTCAGGCTATCAATAGTCCCGGCATTCGATGAATTGCCTGCATTGACGACGACACCGGCGGTGGCGCCGTTGGCATTGGTGAATGTTGCATCTGCTCCGACATCGACGTCGTGAAGGGTGGCGTTGTTCGTCACGCTGCCAGCGGAAATATTGCTATCCCCCGTAACCACCCCGCCTGCATCATTGGTGAATGTACCGGCATCGTTCTGTAGGGAGGCAATGGTTCCCGCATTGACGACGGTGCCTGAATTTCTGATTGCGCCGGCTGTTGCACCGGTGTTGTTGATGAAGGCCGCCGCTGCCGCGACATCGGCGTCGGTAACGACGAAATTGTTGGTGACGGTTCCACCCGAAACCGTCGTCTTTCCCGAAATCGTCCCGCCAGCATTATTGGTAAAATTTCCGGCGGTATTGGTCAGGCTCCCGACCTCTCCGGCGTTGGATGCTGTCCCGGCATTGGTAACTGCGCCCGCGGTTGCGCCGCTATTATTGACGAAGGTCCCTCCTTCGGAGATATTAACCTCATCAACAGTGCCGTTGTTGGACAGCGCGGTCCCTGTCTCTACCATGGCGCCACTGAGCGTACCGTTCACGGTGACGTTGCCGTTGTTGAGCGTCAACTGGCCATTGAGGTCGCCATCGATGGAAAGGCTACCGCCATCAAGGCTGACGTTGGAGTTCATTACTCCGCCCGCATTGACGCTAACGCTGCCTGCTGTGATCGTGGTGCCGTTCGTGGCGGTCAATGCACCCGTGTCGGTGATGGTGACGTTTCCTCCACCAACCTCCAGACGATTGACTGTCACGTCGTTTGTAACTTGTGGAGAGCCTGTATCGACATGCGCATCATCGCCTGCCCCGGGCGCCGAAGGGGACCAGTTCGATGCATTGCTGAATTCGTTGTCAGCATTTCCAGACCATGCTGATTGCGCGAAGCAATGCGCGGGCAACACGGTGGAGGCCAGTGCCGTGAACACACATAATCGGCGACGGAATGCTGGCAGC
Source organism: Gillisella vitis (assembly GCF_021559775.1). Taxonomy (GTDB): domain Bacteria; phylum Pseudomonadota; class Alphaproteobacteria; order Rhizobiales; family Rhizobiaceae; genus Allorhizobium; species Allorhizobium ampelinum. The sequence goes on from NZ_CP056049.1 coordinate 500,896, forward strand.
AATGGTTTCATCTCGATCGGCCAACGTTAGCGGACGCCCGTATACATCTACGGGACGGTTAACGATTGTTATCCGAGCTTGGTTAATGAAATCCTCCATCTTCCGTCGGGAGATCATCTTCGATGATTTGGAGTGATCGGTCACGGTGCACAACCGATCTGACGTGCCAGCGTTAAGCTAGCCCTTGGGTAGTGCTTGTTTCTTCAGCCATTTTAGCACTTGGATCTCGCCTTCATCCATCCATTGAAGAAGGCGTTCACTCGTGGTTTTCAACTTAAGGACATCACGAAGCGTACCAGCTTGGAAGTCTTCGAACACGGCGGGATGTATGTAGGAAGACCGACAGACCGATCGGGTATTGACCAGTTTCGCAGCGACTGCGTCGATCGCTGCATTGAGTTGACGGGCCAACTCGCGCTTCGTCGTGGCGGCCTCGGCAGAAGCCAGTGCATCCACTGCCATGCAGGTTGCGCCCCACGTTCTAAACTGGCGTGAACTGAAATCGTCACCTGTCATCTCTCGGATATAGGCATTCACATCATGTGAGGAGATGGGTCTGCATCCGCCTTGATCGCAAACGTATTGAAAGAGATGTTGTCCTGGAAGTTCCTGTAGTTTTCGCACGACATTGGCGATCCGCCGGTCACTATGGGCAAGATTCCATTCCTTGCCGGATTTACCTTTGAACCGAAATTTGAGACTGCCGCCTTCGACGCTCACGTGACGACTGCGCAACGTGGTAAGGCCGAACGACTTGTTCGCCTCTGCATAGGCAGCGTTTCCTATCCTGATATAGAGGTTATCGAGCATCCACACGACCGTTGCCAGTGCCTTGTCGACATTGAGGCCACGGGAACGAAGGTCGATGTCGACCCGTTCGCGCAGGTCAGGAAGTCGGGACGCGAAATCGGCCAGCCGTTCGAACTTGGCCTTTCCTCGCTCGGCGTGCCAGTCTTTATGATAGCGGTATTGCCGACGACCCTTGGCATCCGTGCCGATTGCCTGCAGGTGTGAGAACGGATTCGTCGAGATGACGACGTCTGTGTAGGCGGGCGGTATTGCCAGAGAGGTCAGGCGAGCAATCTCATCAGCCTGGGTAATCCGCCGCCCGTCTGGCCGGTAATAGAGGAAGCCTCTGGCACCCATCTTCCGGGTGATCCCGGGCTCCAAACCAGGACCGTAGACTAGCCCGGAGGTGAGTTTGGCCTCGGTGGCGTTTGCATCGATTTCGGTGACGATCTGGTTCATTCCCAAATAACTATAGAACGGCCTGCGTGTTCCATGATCAGGCTAATGCAGGCGAAGATCGGTGTTTCGCTTGCCGATGCAATGCCAACTGACCAACGACGGGCCCTTCTCAACGCGTGCGATACGTCACGCCTTGGCCTTCGAGGGCGGCCTATATTTGAGCACGGATTTCCCGGCACGCCCGAAATTTGGACAAAATCAACAAAAACCACATTGGTTTTCTCGTGTATAGGCGCTGAATCAAAGCTTCAGCAGGATGGCATGCGAATTGCTTTGACTGATTTGACCGTTTTGTCGGTTCTGTGAATTTCTATAAGAAAAGGGGAACCTATGAGTTCAGAGATCAATCGCCGTCGCTTCCTGCAAGGAACCGTCGGGGCGGCCGCTGCCGCAGGCTTTATGCAGATGAACCCCGACTTCTTCATTTCCTCCGCCTTTGCCCAGTCGGGCAAGACCATGACGTTTCTCTCTGCCGAAAACATCACCGGCAACTGGGACCCGACGGCCCACACGACGCTCTCGCAGAAAAATATCGAGGGTTTCGTCATGGGCTTCCTGACGCGCTCACCGATGAAGCTCGATAATCCCGGCGAGGTGGTCTACGAGCTGGCAACCGACATCAAGCTGCTGGATGCGCATCGGTTACAGATCACGCTGCGACAGGGCATCACTTTTCATGATGGCAAGCCGTTCAAGGCCGAAGATGTCAAGGCAACTTTGGAATATGGCTCGAGGGCCGATCGTCCGGCCCAATGGTATCCAGGACCGACCGAAACCCTGACCATCGAAACACCGGACGACTACACTGTCATTATCGACACCTCCAAGGGTGGTTATCCGGCCCATCTCTTCATCTTCCTCGCCTCTTTCCTTCCCATTATGTCGGCAAAGGACGTGGCGGGTGGCCCGGGTGGCGTTCTCTCCCAGCGCTTGAATGGCACGGGACCGTTCAAATTCGTTGAGCAGCGCGGCAATGACACGGTAATGGCTGCTTTCGATGGCTATTTCAAAGGCAAGCCAGGCATTCCCGGCATCAACTTTACTTTCACTGGCGATTCCACCACGCGTATGCTGTCGCTGATGAATGGTCAGGCTTCGATTGTCGAGCGTCTGGAGCCGGAACAGGTGGCAACCTTGAAAGGCAATCCGCAAATCGCCATCAACGAGGTGGTTTCGGTTGAAAACAAATATCTTTGGTTCCGGTGCTCCAAGCCACCTTTCAACGATCCGCGCGTCCGGCTGGCAGCTTGCCATGCCATCGACCGTGACATGATCCTCGAAGTGCTCGGATCAGCAGGCCATGCGTCTTCCAACTTCGTGTCACCGGTCAAGTTCGGCTATGTCGATCTGGAGAATTATCCGAAATACGATCCCGAAAAGTGCCAGGCACTACTGGCTGAAGCTGGCTTTCCAAACGGTAAGGGCTTGCCGCCCTTGGAATATATTACCTCGGTTGGGTTCTATCCCAAGACCAAGGAATATGGCGAGGTGTTGACCGGTATGCTGAACGAACAGGGCTTCCCCGTCAGCCTGACCGTGCTGGAGCCTGCGGCATGGAACGAGCAATTGTACGATCGCCCAGGTGGCGGCCCCGGTCATATGGTCGATTGCGGCTGGTCAACGGCATCGCCGGAGCCCGATCTTGTTCTGCGAACGCACTTCCATTCAAGCTCCAAGCGCATTTGCGGCATTGTCGACAAGGACATTGATGCAAGCCTCGACAAGGAGCGCAATGCGGCAAACCTGGAAGAACGCAAAAAAGTTCTGCAATCCGAGACGATGCCCTTGATCGCTTCGAAAATGCCGGCCCTGTCGCTGTTCACCTCTGTCATGATCCACGCCATGCAAAAGGAGTTCAAGGAAGGCCTCTACATCTATCCTGACGGGTCCATGGACGCTTCAAAGCCCGCTGCATGATGCTGCACCGGACGTAAGACCGGCCGCACGCCGGAGATTTCAGCGTGCGGCGACCATCAGGACCGAAGCGGAGTGCATGTCGATGTTCGCATTGAATTTCCTCGTCAGACGGCTGTTTCAGGGTGCGATTATTATTTTTCTGGTGTCTTTGCTGATCTTCACCCTGCTGCGGGTGGTGCCGGGTGATCCCGTGCGCATGATGGCGGGCGGCATGGCTCCTGAAGCCCTGATCGAGAAAATCGCCAAGGATATGGGATTGCGTGATCCGATTCTCGTTCAGTTCGGGCGCTATATGTCTGGCGTGGTGCAAGGTGACCTTGGCGAATCCTTTGTGCGGCCCGCCAATGGCGCGGCAACAGGCGGCTCTAGCTTCAACGATTCAACGCGCGGCGAGCGCGCCAAGGTTTTCACCCTGATTTTTGATGCGCTGCCCATGACCTTGCAACTGGCGGCGGTTACGCTTGTGATAGCTCTGGTATTTTCCAGCATTGTCGGTGTAGCGGGAGGATTGGCACCGGGGCGATGGCCGGACAAGCTTGCCTTCTATATCTCCTCGATCTTCATATCCCTGCCGAATTTCTGGCTCGGAATCGTGCTGGCCTTGCTATTTTCGGTCAAGCTCGGCTGGCTTCCGGCCATCGGTTATCAGGGCTTTGCCTATACCATCTTGCCCGCCATCGTCCTGGCCGTTGAGCTTGCGCCGGTGTTGATCCGCACGCTGGTCAGCTCCGTCTCTGCCCAGATGATGGAGCCTTACGTGTCTGTCGGACGGGTTCGTGGCCTGAGCAATACCCGTATCATTGCCAATCATGCGCTGCGCAATGCGTCCGTGCCGTTGCTCAATCTGCTGGGCGTGCAATTTTCCAGTCTGCTCGGTGGCGTGATCATCGTTGAATATATCTTCGATTACCCCGGCCTTGGCCTGCTGACCATCAACGCCGTGCTGCAACGGGATTTTCCGCTGATCCAGGGCATTGCCATCGTCACCAGCGCCATCTTCGTGCTGATCAACATCCTCGTTGATCTCGTTGCCACCACCATTGATCCGAGGCTCGAATACTGATGACCTTCACCAGCCCAGCCCCTTCGGCCATCATGGCACCGGCCCTGTCGCGATCGATCCCCCGACGGATCTATGACAAGGCTTCTTCCACACCGGGTTTTCGCATTGGTGTCGCCATCTTTCTGCTGCTGGCTCTCGCAGCAGCACTCTATCCTGAACTGAGCGGTCTCGACCCGACAAAAATGAACGTGCGTGCCCGACTGCTACCGCCCCTGTTCATTGGTGAGACCTGGAGTTTTGCCCACCCGCTTGGCACCGATCAGATCGGCCGTGACATGCTGGTCCGCTCGCTTGTTGGCTTGCGCTATTCTTTCCTGATTGGTGTATCCTCTGTCATGGTGATGCTGATTATCGGTTGCGTACTTGGCACGCTTGCCGGCTATTTTGGCGGACGCACCGATGCGGTCATCATGCGCCTGACCGATGCGCAGCTATCGATCCCGATGATCATTCTAGCCATCTCGGTTCTGGGCGTATCGCGTCCCACCATTCCGGCCATCATTCTTGTACTTGGGTTGTCCAATTGGCCGGTCTATGCCCGCATCATGCGCAGCATTGTGATGACGGAGCGTCAGAGGGAATATGTCCGTGCCTCAAAGCTCGGTGGCTCCACAGACCTGCGCATTATTCTAACACTGCTCGTGCCGCTACTGCTGCCGCCCGTGCTGTTCATCTCGGTGCTGGATGTGGCGCGGATGATGATTTTCGAATCCATTCTGGGCTTTCTTGGCCTTGGTGTTCAGCCACCGACGCCGACCTTTGGCAATATCATCGCGGATGGACGCAAATATCTGCTCAACGCCTGGTGGATTGCCACCATGCCCGGAATTTTCCTCGGCCTGACGCTCACCAGCATCAATCTGGTCGGCGCATCGCTGGAACGGGCAAGAAACACCATTCACGGAGGCGCAGAATAATGACAACCCCGCTTCTTGAACTCAAAGATCTTGTCGTAACTGCTGGCCACACCGAACAGTCGCGCCGGATTCTTGACGGCATATCGTTCAAATTACAGCCCCGCGAGATCGTTGGCGTTGTTGGTGCCAGCGGTGCGGGCAAAACGGTATTGTCGAAGGCGGTGGTCAATTGGCTGGAGCCACCTTTATCCGTGCGGTCGGGACAGGTGCTGTTTGAGGGCACAGATATTTTCGCTATTGGTGCGGCAGAAATGCGCAAATTGCGTCGCCGCGTGGCCTATGTCGGGTCTAACCCAATGGGGGCGCTTGATCCCACCCTGTCGGTCGGTGCTCAGATTGTTGAAAAGCTGCGGGCCGTTGTTCCCGACACATCGTATGGCGATGCGGAAAAGCGGGTGATTTCCTTGCTGGAGGCCGTGCGCATTCCCTCAGCACGCAGCCGCTTTGATGATTATCCCTCCCAATTCAGCGGCGGGATGATGCAGCGAGCCCTGATTGTCGATGCGCTGATTACCAATCCGGCGTTGTTGATTGCCGATAACGTTACCCAACCGCTGGATGTGACGGTGGCGGCGCAGGTGATCCGTTTGATGAAAGAGCTGACGGCTGATTTCGATACGGCCGTTTTGTTTGTTTCCTCCTCTCTTCCGGTAGCGCGTGAAGCCTGTTCGCGCATTCTCGTCATGGAGGATGGCCGGATCGTCGAGGAACAGTCGGCAGAAAACCTGATTGCCACACCAACCTATCCCTACACACGGGAACTGGTGGCCCAGACACCGAAAATCTGGCTTGAAAAAAACGCTGTTGCACGCCTCGACGATGACAGGCCGGTGGTGATCAGCCTACGTGACGCCTCACAGATCTATAAGGTTCGCAAGAAGACGGGCCTAGGTGGTGTCAACAACGTGCGGGCGGTGCGCAATGTGACGTTTGATATTCGCAGAGGCGACAGTTTCGCTATTGTTGGCGAATCCGGCTGCGGTAAATCCACGCTGATGCGGCTGTTGAGCCGTCTCGAACGTCCAAGCTCCGGTCAGGTTTTGTGCAAAGACAAAGACATTGCCCAGCTCAGTGGCAAAGACCTTTTGGCGTTTCGCAGCACGCTGCAAATGGTGTTGCAGGACCCCTTCGGCTCTCTGCCGCCACGCACCACCGTTGGCCGCATGCTGGAAGAGCCGCTGCGCACCCATGGATGGCGTGACAAGGCAACAATCCGCACGCGGGTGCTGAAGGTGATGGGAGAAGTGGGCCTGCCGGCTGCGCTCTATGAGGAATTGCCACTGGGGCTCAGCGCTGGTCAGCGTCAACGCATCAATGTGGCGCGCGCTTTGGTGCTGGAACCTGAAATTCTGATCATGGATGAAACACTGTCGGCGCTTGATCAGGCAGAGCAGTTCAAATTGCTTGATCTGTTCCAGACATTGCAGAAGGAATACAACCTGACCTATATTTTCATCTCCCATGATCTGGCCATGGTCCGCAAGGTCTGCAACCGGGTGGCGGTGATGTATCTGGGTGAGGTGTTTGAACTGGCCGAAAACGAGAGATTGTTTTTCGATCCGGGCCATCCCTACACAAAAGCGCTGCTCAGTGCCATGCCAACGCTGGAAGAGCGGCGCTACCAGCCCCAGGACTGCCTGTTGGAAGGCGAGCCGCCAAGCCCCATCCACATTCCGGATGGGTGCAGCTTTAAGTCGCGCTGTCCTCAGGCCATGGAAAAATGCCGGACAATCAGTCCAAGCCTAACGGACAGGGGAGAACAGGATTTCGCCGCCTGCCACCTCGTCAATCCGATTTTTGGAACAGCGCCGGACAAAGGATCGCTTGTAGAGGCTGGCCCCTGACGAAAGACAGACTCCATATTGAAACAGGCAGAGAACAGCAGGAAAAAACAAGCCCATGAGTTTTACGGAAAACCGCATCAAACACATTCTGGAGATGCTGAAACTGCATCAAAGAGTGACTGTTGTTGCACTGTCCGAACAGTTGCAGGTCAGCCACGAATCCATCCGTCGCGATTTAAAGGAGCTGGAGATCCGTGGCTATGCGCGTCGGGTCTATGGTGGCGCCGTAATCGACGGACATGATAGCGACCAACCGTTCGGTGAACGTATCCGTGTCAGCGCCCGGGAAAAAGCCCGCATCGGCGAGGCTGCAGCCTCCATGGTCGAAAACGGCATGAAGATTTTTATCGATACCGGCACCACGACACTGGCCTGCCTGAAACATCTGGAGTCCCGCAAGGATGTGACAATTGTCAGCAACTCCATTGCGGTTGCGGCCCATTTTTTCCCCTACCCCGATGCCAGCGTGCGGGTTCTGGGCGGGCGCATGCGACCGGAATATCAGGCTACCTACGGCCATGAGACGGTTGCGGCCCTCAAGGAGCATTTTTTCGATCTGGCGATCATCGCCATCAGTGCCATCCATCTGGAGCGGGGCTTTATGGACTTTGGTGAGGATGAAGCCGTCCTGCGGCGCATTGCCCGTGGGCAGGCCAGCCGCTCCATCATCGTGGCGGACAGCTCAAAATTCGGGCGGCTCGGCTCTATCCATACCTTTGGCCTGAGCGAGATTGACGCCGTGGTGACCAGCGGTGTGCTGCCGAAAGACTTTTCCGATTATTTTTCGCAATCAAACGTGGACATCATCAATGCCTGAAGCGTCTTCAAAATCATCCAAAGCGCCTATTAATACCAAGAGGTTTCAGGCGATGGTCGATACATTGTCGTCCTTCGGCGGCGGTCCGGACGGTTCCATGAACCGGCTTACATTGTCGCAGGAAGATGGCAGGGCGCGCGACTGGCTTGCGTCCTGGTTTGCTGAAAATGGGTTTGTCCAATCCGTGGACGCCATTGGCAATCAGTTTGGTTCAGCACCGCTGGCCGGGGCAAATGCCCCTGTCGTCATGGTTGGTTCTCACATTGACAGTCAGCCGAATGGTGGGCGTTTTGATGGAGCACTGGGCGTCGTTGCGGCCTGCGAGGCCGTTTTGGCGGTGCGCGAACGATTGGCGGCGGAAAATCGTCTTGCGGCCTGCAATTTCCAGGTCGTGAACTGGACAAATGAGGAAGGGGCGCGGTTTCAACCGAGCCTGTTGGGAAGTAGCGTTTTTACCGGTGCGGCCGAACTGGATTGGGCGCTTGACAGGGCCGATGGCAACGGCGTCACGGTTCGCCAGTCGCTTCAGGAGATTGGCTATGCGGGCAAGGACAAGGTACCCGTGCCCGACGCCTTGATCGAGCTGCACATTGAAGGTGCAAGCACTCTGTTCGACGCTGAGGAGAAATTCGGGGCCTTCACCCGTTTCTGGGGGGCCACAAAATACCGCCTCGCTTTTCTCGGCTGCCAGGCTCACACCGGTCCGACACCCATGGCGGAGCGCAAGGATGCACTGTTGGGCGCCGCCTATCTGATGGCCGATCTGCGGGCCATGGTGGACGCTTACGGACTTGACCTTCACACCTCTGTTGGCCGTCTGGAGGTTTTTCCCAATTCGCCCAATATCGTTCCGGCGGAAGCCGTGCTGTTCATCGAGTTGCGATCTGCCTCGCCGGAGATTTTGGAAGAGGCAGAACAGAAGCTGAAGGTTGCGGCTGAAACTGCTGCTGCAAAAGCTAAAATCGACTATGAAATACGCTCCATTGACCGTCGCAAGGCAGGCAATTTTGCGCCCGGTCTGATTGCCCTGGCAGAACAGACGGCCAAAAGCTATGGCGAGCCGGTGCGCCACCTCGATACGGTCGGCGGCCATGACGCCGTGGCGCTGTCGGCTGTTTGTCCAGCCGTGGTGCTTGCCGTGCGCAGCCAGAACGGCGTCATTCATCACCCCACGGAATATACGACACCAGAAGACCAGGCATTTGGCACGCAGGTTCTGGCCGACATGCTCTATCGCCTTGCCTGCGACGGGCTGGAGGCTGCGCAGCACTATGAGGCGGCGCAATGAAACCACTCGGCACACCAGACAATGAGGATGAAGCCCGCGCTGAGCGCGCCTTATCGCGTTTCACCACCCTCCCCTTGCACACCCTGACCTACCGTGTCGCGCTGCCCGCCGTGGCTTCGCCGTCCTATCATGCGGTGGAATCCGCCACATTCGACATCGCGCCTGATGGCACTGAGCCGACATTGTTTCTGAAGATGGCCGGGGATGAAACAAAAGAACTGGTGGATGATGCTATTTCATTTGCGGCCGCAACGCGCCTGCATGATCTCGGGCTTTCGCCAAAGCCAATCGCCCGCGCACCCCTTGAGCGGGCGGTGCTCTGGGAGCGCCTGGGGCAAGGCTGGCGGGTGGCGAAAATCGATGATCTCATGCACGAGGCTCCCGTATCGCAATTGATCAAGATGCAAAAGGCGATCGCCGCAGGCCCATTATTTGGCAGGCCGTGGTCGATCTTCGAGGGGATCGATGGGCTTTGGGCCATAATGCAAACTCTGCAAGCCCCGCTGCCGGGGGATGCATCCTGGATGTATGCCTGGACCAGGACTCTCCATTCAGCCATTGTTGCGGCTGGCGTTGATTTTTGTGCGGCCCACGGCGATCCGCATTCGTCCAATGTGATGATTGGTCCATCGGGCCAGTTGCAATGGGTGGACTTCGATATGGCAGGCGACATGGACCCCTATTATCAGCTTGGGGTGCAGATGAACGAGCTTTACCAGTTCGAGAGCCAGATGCAGCCGCTTTTGGAAATGCATGATGGGGCTTTTTCCACCAAGGCTTTTGCGCGCTGCCGCATGTATGCGGCAGCCGATGATTTCTATTGGGCCTTGCGCAGCATGCTTCTGGAAATGCGCTCTCCCCGGCGAAGCGTCGAGTTTCTGAAATATGCCGAATGGCGTTTCTTGCGGTGCAGAATGCTGTTGGGTCGTCCCGGATTTGAGGAACTGGTCAGATCGATTTGAAGCAGGAGTAGGATCATGAACGAAATTGGTATGGCGACCACCGAAGTTGAGCACGCCCTGGAGGTTGCGCTCACTCAAGTCGCCGGATGGCAAGGCCGTAAACTGCGCTATAAGGCCGTTCTCGGCGGTATCAGCAACACCAATTTCCGCATCGAGGTGGAAGGAGATCCCCTCTCCTATTTCCTGAAAATTCCCGGTCGTGGCACGGAGATGTTTATTGACCGCAAGGCGGCGGCGGCGGCCAGCAAGCAGGCCGAAACCATTGGCGTTGGGCCACGGACATTCGATTATCTCGCCCATCTGGACATTGAAATTGCGGAATTCATCGATGGTCGCAGACCATCCACCCATCGCGACTTTGCCGATCCCCAGATCCGCCACAAAGCTGTTTCCCTCTATTGTGATTTTCATGCGGCGCCAGAACTGCCTCTGACCAAAACCGTCTTTGACATGATCGACGAGCACTATGCGCAGGTGGAAGAGCTGGGCGGTTACTGGCCCAGTGATCATGCATGGCTTCGTGATCAATATCGACAAGCGCGCATGGCGCTGGAGGCATCCGGCCTCGATCTCGTTCCCTGTTTCAATGATCCCATGCCGGGCAATTTCCTGATTGGCGAGAACAAGTCGATCAAGCTCATCGATTTCGAATATGCCTCCAACAATGAACGTCTTTATGATCTGGCGATCTGGAGTGGGGAAATGTTTTTTTCGGAATCCATCGATCGGGAAATCATCGAGGATTACTTCGGCCACTATGATACCGGCTATCATGCCCGCTTCATCGTGCTGAAGGCCTTGGCTGACATAAAGTGGAGCACCTGGGCCATGGTGCAGAACCGGATTTCAACGCTCGATTTCGATTTCTACAAATATGGAATCTGGAAACATATGCGCGCTCGCTCCATCATAAACGACCCTCGTTGGCCGTTGTTTCTAAAATCGCTATAAGGGTCGATTGTCGATTTCCAATTTGGATTAATCAGAATTTGAGTTGGCATTAATCCTGCCCGGCTTCAGGTGTGGTTTGAAAGCGTGATCAATTTTAGCCATGGCCAGGCCAGTGCGAACGCCAGGTCATTGCCAAGAAATAGCTTGGCCGTTTCGGCAGCGCCGGTCGGTGACAGATAGAAATCGATCGTGTTTCGGAGCTTGTCGACGGCCCGGTAAAGATATGCCCGGTTGTTGCGAACCTTCACATAGGTTTTGTCAACGCGACAGCTTTTTGATTGCGGTGGGCACCAGTGCCAACGAAATCGCTCATTAGGAGTCCTACTGAAAATCACTAGCCCTCTGTCCGGCATGAATTGATTTTTTGTAACAGAGCCAAAAACAGAGATTGAGTGTTTCCGATTAACAGAAATGGGCGTGTCGTGACCTTGCCCCCAAGTTTTATCCAGTTTTGAGTTCGCTCCAGTGGTTTTGGGTTGCTGTATTCGGGGCGGTAGCGGCGGGTTGCGGTGCGGAGCCATTTCGGCTGCGCAGCACCGCATCACGTCGCGGGTTGATGGTCTGAGCGAACTCGGCCGGTGTCAGCCAGCCTAGACCAGAGTGTGGTCGATGATCGTTGTAGTCGCCTCGCCAGTTTGAAAGCCCTGCTCGAGCATGGTTCAGTGACGAGAAGAGCGTTTCATTCAAGAACTCGTCGCGCAGCCGCCCATTGAAGCTTTCGATGAAGGCGTTCTGGATCGGTTTGCCGGGTGCGATGTAATGCCAATCGACCTTCGTCCGATCCGTCCATTGCAGGATCGCGTTGCTGGTGAATTCGCTGCCATTGTCACTGACGATCATCTTCGGCTTGCCTCGTCCCTCGATGATCCGCTCCAGTTCACGGGCAACCCGCAGGCCAGAAAGAGACGTATCGGCGACGAGGCCAAGGCATTCTCTGGTGCAATCATCGACGACGGTCAGCACCCGGAACCTGCGCCCATCGGTGAACTGATCCGACACGAAGTCGAGGGACCAGCGGTCATTGGCGGCAAGCGGGATCAGCATCGGTGCTCGTGTGCCTATCGCCCGTTTCCGACCGCCGCGCTTGCGCACCGTCAGCTTCTCTTCCCGATAGAGCCGGAAGAGCCGCTTATGGTTCACAAGGTGACCCTCACGCCTGAGCAGCACATGAAGTCGTCGATATCCAAAGCGGCGGCGTTCATGCGCCAGCGCCTTCATCCGCTCGCGAAGGTCATAGTCATCGCAGCGCCTGGTCTCGTAACGGATCGTCATCCGGCAAAAGCCGATGGCTTTACACGCCCGCCGTTCGCTCATCTGGTGGTGATCCATCAGATGAGCGACAGCTTTCCGCTTTGCTGCGGGCGTCACCACTTCTTTCCCAAAAGGTCTTTCAAAGCCGAATTGTCGAGCATCGCATCTGCCAGGAGCCTTTTCAGCTTCGTGTTTTCGTCCTCCAGCGTCTTCAGCCGCTTGGCTTCGGAAACTTCCATTCCGCCGAATTTGGCCTTCCATTTATAGATGCTGGCATCGCTGACGCCGTGCTTGCGGCAAAGCTCCGAGACCGGCGTGCCTGCCTCATGCTCCTTCAATATCCCGATAATCTGCTCGTCTGTGAAACGGTTGCGCTTCATTCTCTGGTCCTCTCAATGGGACAGAGCTTACTTCAAAATGGATTAGTTCAGTGGGGCAAGGTCAGTCGCAACTGTTCTGCGATGAAGGAATGAGACTGTTGGCATCGTAAACTTAATGGACGCAGGGCCAGCGAAAGACGCTGTCCGCAGATATTTCTCATGCTCGGGCAATCTTCGCCCACAGGCTCATCGCCTCCGCGCGCAGTTCGCGATGATGGCCGGAGGTTATGTCGTGGCGCGGGATGTGAAACAGGTTGGCGATCGGATCGTGGATAGAGACAAATCGTTGTAGATGTCGCTGTGACTTGAAGCGCTTCATGATCCGCTCTCGTCGCCGGACTGGCTGGTGAGAATTCTCCGCCCGATTGTTCAACCCTTTGTGGGAGCGATGCTCGACACCGGGCATGAGCTCCCGCTTGGCTGCGCCGTAAGATCGCAGCTTGTCTGTAATCATCACCCGCGGCGATCGTCCCTGGCCCTTCAAGAGCCTTGCGCATCAGGCGCTTGGCGGCCTTGGTATTTCGGCGGCTTTGCACGAGAACGTCCAACACGAAACCGTCCTGATCCACAGCACGCCACAGCCAATGCTTCTTGCCGCGCATTGAAACAACGGCTTCATCGAGATGCCACTTTTCCCCAAGCCGACCGGATGACCGACGACGGATCTCGTTGGCAAAGATGCGGCCGAACTTCTCCGCCCACAGCCGGACGGTTTGGTGGGATACGATGATCCCGCGGGCAGCCAGCAAGTCCTCAACCATTCGCAGGCTTAGAGGGAAACGGAAATAGAGCCACACAGCGTGGGCAATGACTTCTGCGGGAAAGCGATGCCGACGATAGAGTGGATCACGGTCTGTCATGACCCGTCATTCGCACATCAAGTTCCACATTCCGTTAAGTTGACGATGCCGCTAAAGGCACTGATTCTAGAGAGCCGATGGGGCGGTTAGGTAGCAAAGCGTCGCTACATCTGTGCAAAACAACTGTCCGACCCTGCAGATCTGCATTTTGTTAAAGCTAGCACTAGGGTCTAGAATCTGCCTAAATATCAGATAACAATTGTGAAATTGGCAGGAACGCTCAATGCAGCGAAGACACGTTAACCTTTTACCAACCTTAAACTCCTTGCTCGAAAATCCGAATCGGCGCTAATAATCAATGGCGAAATTTTACTGGTTTCGCGGAAATTAGCGCCGATAGCAAAAAATGGGTTTTGAC
>NZ_CP056050.1 GCF_021559775.1 Gillisella vitis
ATGCTGCGGCAGGAAAAATTTCCTCCGAACGCACAGAAGACGCTTCGCCAATTTTCATTGGCGGAAGTCGCGGATTTCGTCGGCGTCTCCCAAAGCTATCTCAAGAAGCTGCACCTCCAGGGAAAGGGCGTCGAGCCGAGCACGACCTCGACTGGCCGGCGCTACTACACCGCGGAGCAGGTGAACGAGCTTCGTCAACTTCTTGATCGGGTGCCGCATCGGCAGGCTCACGAGAAACTCCAAGTCATTGCGGTCGTCAACTTCAAAGGCGGTTCGGGCAAGACAACGACCTCGGCACACCTTGCACAGTTCCTCGCCCTGAAGGGCTATCGGGTTCTTGCTGTCGACCTCGACCCTCAGGCATCTCTGACAGCGCTTTACGGCATTCAGCCTGAGTTGGATGAGAAGAAGTCGTTTTACGAGGCGTTGCGTTACGACGAACAACGCATGTCGATCAAAGACGTGATCCAGCCGACCAATTTTCCGAACCTTGACGTGGTGCCGGCCAACCTTGAACTGCAGGAATACGAGTACGAAACACCAATCGCCATGCAGCGAAAAGACTCCACTGCCGGCAAGATGTTCTACACCCGTATCGGGGATGCTCTTGCAGAGGTCGATGATCGCTACGACGTCGTGGTTGTCGACTGCCCTCCCCAGCTCGGTTATCTCACGCTCACCGCGTTGGCTGCCGCCACATCGGTCCTCATCACGGTGCACCCGCAGATGCTCGACATCATGTCGATGTCTCAGTTTCTTTTGATGCTTGGTGAAATCCTGAAGAGCGTCGAAAGTGTGGGTGTCGACGTATCGCTCGACTGGTTCCGTTATCTGGTCACGCGATACGAACCGACCGACATCCCGCAACAGCAGATGGTCGGCTTCATGCAGTCGATGTTCGCTCAGCATATGATGAAAAACCATATGGTTAAATCGACCGCTGTTTCGGATGCGGGACTGACCAAGCAGAGCTTGTACGAGGTCGAGCGCGCTCAGTTTACAGCCGCAACATATGATCGTGCCCGTGAGTCAATGGATGCCGTCAACAACGAGGTCATCGAGCAACTCCAGAAGGCATGGGGGCGTCGCAATGCATAACCCGTTGTCAGCCGTACAGATCGCATTTTTGAGTAATGAAAACAGCTGCATCATCAAATACGGAGTTTGCTTCCATGGCGCGTAAGAACGTGTTTGCGAACATCACGTCTGCATCAAGCGAAGGTACAGAGCGCAAGGCAACGCCTGGGTATGCCACCCACGGTGCTTCCAGATCAATGATCAGCTCGCTGAGCGAGCTTCGGGAAAAGGTCGCGCAAGCCGAACAACATGTCCCCGGCGAAACGATCATTGAGCTTGATCCCGACCTTCTCGAATCCTCCTTTGTCTCAGACAGGATGGGTGTCGATGATGTGGCCTATACCGAGCTCCTCGAAGCAATCCGGGAGCGTGGGCAGGACACGCCGATACGGGTCCGCCCTCACCCGACGGCGGAAGGTCGCTACCAAATCGTCTTCGGGCATCGTCGCGCACGCGCGGCCAAGGATCTCGGGCGCCCCGTCCGCGCAGTCGTAAAAGCGATATCAGATGCAGACCATGTCATCGCTCAGGGCCAGGAAAACTCGGCGCGAGAAAACCTGTCTTTCATCGAACGCGCCATGTTCGCCCAGCGATTGGTCGAACTGTCTTATGAAAGGGCGACGATCCAGACCGCTCTCTCCGTCGATGCGCCGATGCTGACCCGTATGCTTTCGGTATCTGGTCGCGTACCAACTGAAATCGCGAATGCGATTGGCGCGGCGAAATCCGTTGGCCGTGATCGGTGGACCGAGTTTGCGCAGCAAATTGAAAGACCGGCAACGCTTGAACTGGCGCGGACGCTCGTTGACGATCCAGCATTCTCGTCGCTCGAATCGGACGCGCGTTTCGAGTTTCTTGCCAAGGGCATCAAGAAGGCAGCGAAGCCTTCGAAGCGAGCGAGCAATGCTGGCGAATGGCGCGCAGATGATTCGAGTGTCCGGGCAGAGTTCAAGGGAAGCGGGAAAAGCTTCTCTATCGCGCTGAAAGCTAACGATGCTGGAAGGTTTGGTCGGTTTATTGCCGAAAACCTCGGTCGTTTTCATCAGGAGTTTCTGAATTCAACTGAAACAGAAGGAAAATAGCGGCAAAAGAAAAAGGCCCCCAAACGTCGCCGTCGTGGAAGCCTTCCTCATGTCTAAGCAGCCTGAGAATCGCATTTCCATGAATCGCAGTCAAGAGTCTTTGGCGCCGGTTTGGTGAGCTGATTTCCTTTGCCTTTAGAAAGGTGAGAGGAAAATGCAAATAGGAAATGTGACGACGCCATTCGGGCGGCGGCCGATGACGCTTGCCTTGGTGAAGGCTCAGCTTTCGACGGCAAACATCAAGGCGGGTAAGTCCGTCGACAAGTGGAAAGTTTATCGCAGCGCATGCGAGGCGAGAACGACACTCGGTCTGCGTGACCGTGCTCTTGCTGTCTTGAATGCCTTGCTGACATTCTACCCAGAACAGGAGCTGAGCGAAGAGAACAATCTCGTCGTCTTTCCATCAAACGCGCAGCTGGCGATCCGAGCGAACGGGATCGCAGGAACGACGCTACGCGAAAACCTTGCTATTCTTGTCGAGGCTGGGCTTATCCAGCGGAATGACAGTCCGAACGGCAAACGTTACGCTCGGAAAGGAAACGACGGTGCGATCGAAACCGCCTACGGTTTCAGCCTCGCGCCGCTCCTTGCCCGGGCAGAAGAACTCGCAATCATGGCTCACCGGGTCGCCGAGGAGAGCAGGCGGCTGCGCGTCATAAAAGAGCGCATCACGATAACCCGCCGAGATATCCGTAAGTTCATCAGCGCGGCGGTGGAAGAAGGCGCGGCAGGAAATTGGCAAGCTGTCGAAGACGCTCTCGTGTCCGCAATTGCTCGTCTCAAGACGGCAAAGACGGCGGCGGCCCTCGAAGCTTGCCTCGACGAACTGACGTTGATAAGCGAAGAAGCTGTCAACATGCTGGAAATACAGCTTATTTCTACAGAATCCGATGCCAATGGTAGCGGAAACCGTCATCACATACAGAATTCAAATACCGAATCCTTAAATGAACTTGAACCCAGCTCTGAAAATGAGCAAGACGAGAGAATGGTGCCAAACCGGAGATCGGCTGCCGAACCGATAAAGGCTTTCCCGTTGGGTATGGTGCTGCGGGCTTGCCCACAAATATCGGATTACGCGACAGGTGGCGCAATCTCGCATTGGCGGGACCTGATGACCGCCGCAGTGGTGGTGCGAACCACACTCGGGGTCAGCCCGTCGGCCTACCAAGAGGCCTGCGAGGCGATGGGACCCGAGAACGCCGCGGTCGCAATGGCCTGCGTCCTAGAGCGGGCAGGGCACATCAATTCACCAGGGGGATACCTGCGTGACCTGACAAGGCGGACTGAAAAAGGCGAATTCTCGCTTGGGCCGATGCTGATGGCATTGCTTCGGACGCAGGAGGCAGATGGCCGCAAGTCTGCATGAGCCATGGAACGGTTCTGACTCAACAGTTGCCACGGCGCGGCTTCCACTCGTTCAGTCAGCAAAATTGCCAGCCGTACAAATGGTGGTTTTATTGAATAGAAACATAGATTTGAGAGGTTACCTACATCGTTGCTTGGGTTCCATAGGTGTCATATCAAGCGATGTTCGCTTCGCCAGAAATGTGCGCAATGACATTCGCATCCAGCAAGATTCCGTGGATTAAAGCGGCTTCCCAGCAGTTCCTTGAACCGCTCTTGACTACGTCGAGGAGAATATGGCGTAGCGCGTCCTTGGTGGCAGTGTCATTGAGGCACGCAACGAATTCTTTGGCGTCTCTAACACGCTGCGGATATCCATCGAAAAATGTTTCAACTCGGCCGTAGAATTGTTCGCCTAAGACGTTGTCCAGATGGAAGCGAATGATGCTGGTTTCGTCTGCTGACAAGTTTGACATCGGCTCTGCTTTGAAACGGGGAGCTTCGTAAGGTGGCAGGACCTTCACGGGCCAAATGGCAGAGTCAGCAAGCTTATCGAAATAAGGATGGATGAACCTTTCAGGAGACGTCTCACCTCGGTAAGTGTCGGCTTTACGCTGACGTTGCACGACCAGCACGCCGGTAAGAGGATCCTCGATAGGATCCTGAATTCCGGAAAATAGCGGCGTGGTAGGTAATGGTCCAAAGTGCCCGTATTTTGCGAGCCGCACATAGCGGCAGCATCTCAACCTGCGGGTTCTCTTTATGCGTCGCAATGCTCCATTTCTCTTGCGAGTGTCATAGAGTTTACGAAGAGCTTTTTGCAGAGGCTTCGAAAATGTCGCCGGATTAATCCGCCACGGATCAGCGGAGAAAAGGATGTAACTGACGTAAGCGGTCGTCCATGTTTCCTTCGCGTTTTTCCAAGGTCGACGCGCCAGAAGCTGCACGAGTACTGCGTGATCATCCTCAATTGGGGCGTCTAAAACGAGCATTTTTATCGATCCTCGTTTGCGGCTTTTGGACCAAGAAGGCGTCGCACATATGAGAGGGTCTCCGGGTTCATATCAGCTCCGTAGTTCTCCAGGACCATCTCCGATGGTTATTTCGTCCCCAAAGGATTTGGACTTGCCCGAAAAAAGTGGAGAGCGAAGGCTTCTTCAGGGTGTCAGCTTGAGAGGGATGCTCTCGAACTGAATTGGGCTTTTGTAGCCCAAGGAGGAATGTCTTCTTTTTGGATTATAGAAGGCGTCGATGTATTGTCCAATGGCGATTTCAGCTTGGGTCCTTGTTTTGAATACAGTTCGCCAAACCAGTTCTGACTTGATTGTCTTGAACACGGTTTCCACCATGGAATTGTCATAGCAATTGCCCTTGCCGCTCATCGACAGGATGAACCCGTGGGCTTTCAGAAGCTTTTGGTAGTCGATCGCGCAATATTGACTACCACGGTCGGAGTGGTGAATGACATCCTTCGGCGGTCTGCGGATGGCTATGGCCCGTCGTAATGCCGTCAATGCCAGGTCCTGCTTCATTCGATCACTGGTGGCCCAGCCGATAATACGTCGAGAATAGAGATCGACAACAATGGCCAGATAGAGCCAGCCTTGCGTCGTCCAAACGTAGGTGATGTCAACACCCCACTTCTGATTTGGACCTGTGGCGGCAAAGTCCTGATCCAGAATATTGGGGGTAACAGGCCCTTTGTGATCGCTGTCAGTTGTTCTCTTGAATCGGCGTTTCTGCAATGCCTTCAAACCATTGTCATGCATGATGCGAGCAACCCTGTGGCGACCGACGCAAACCCCGTCTTCCTTCAGTTCCACCGTCATGCGTGGGCTTCCATAGGTTTCATGTGAGGTGGTGAACTGAGCCCGGATATGAGCCAAAAGAACCATGTCCGCCCTTTGCCGCAGGCTTGGTTTGCGTATGTCCCAAGCGTAATATCCGCTTTCACTGACACCCAGAAGCGTGCAGGCACGCTGAACAGGAACATTGGCCTTCTCTGCCGCAATGACCTTGAATTTCATTTCATGGTTTCCTTTGCAAAGAAGGCGGCTGCTTTTTTTAATAAATCGCGCTCCTGACGCAGAATTTCATTTTCCTTGCGAAGACGCGCCAGTTCCTTGGCAGTATCTTCGTGTGGTCCAGAAAGCAGGTCGGCTTCCTTGTGGGCGCTCACCCATTTCCCAAGCGTCGAGAGCCCAACGCCAAGATCATCGGATATTGCACGCAACGGCCTGCCGCTGGTGCGCGCAAGTCGGACAGCCTCAGCTTTGAAAGCATCTGTGAACTTGGCGTGGCGGCCGGGTGAATTCTTCTTCGTGTTCGTCATAGGGCGAAATCCTATCAAAGGTTAGGGATTCGCTCTTCACTTCTTCCGGGCAAGAACAATTTGACCCATTTGCGAATCGTGTTTTGGTATTGGTGCCTCACCACGGTCGTGTTGCGGTGGTCAGATTCGGGTTGAGAAACCCTACCCTTTGAATTTTCATGCCACGCGCTTGAACTCTGGGCGGCCAAGGTCAGTCATCTGGTTGATGAGCACGGACGCCAATCTTTGGTTCTGTCGTCTGATTGTCGAAGCTTCTCGCATTGAGTTTTGTCCCGATGACCGTCTTCCATCGGCCCACCGGGGTCTCGATCCAGCTGCGTTGATTGTAGCCGGTGGATTTCTGCCAGGCCATCCGGCTCCTGGTCGAGATTTCCGCGATATGACGGTTTCGCGCGGATGGTTTAAGCGTCGATTGCGGGCTAGCAATCGGCAGTCTTGGGAGGCAGAATAATGACCTCGACGACCTCACCAAGGCGTGTCGCCAGAAGGTCTCGGGTTGGAGATCCGACATAGGCACCGTCAGCGATAACCTTGGCGATCGGGCTGTCAATCTGGCCAAGAAGACCAGGCAAGGCTTTCGGATCGCCGACGTCATTCGTGGTCAGCTCCGAGCAAATAAACTCTCCGCTGACAAGATCAAGACCAAAGTGAAGCTTGCGCCATCTCTTGCGTTTGACTTTGATTTTGTGTTTGTTTTCCAACCACTCACCTTCACCAAAGACCTTCAGGCCCGTGCTGTCGACCACCAGATGAACAGGGACCAGGACTTGCCGTTGACCGCCGCATAGGCGGCAATACCTGCCCCTTGCCCCGCCGTGACAAAGTGGAGAAATCCGGAACGGCAATGCCAACGCCCATCAGCGTCGCAATACTGCGCATCATGCCCTGAGTCTGGCGCAAAGGCTGATCGTAAACAACACGTAAGCTCAGGCACATGGTGATGGCCAAGTCCGAATATTTCGGCTGGACGCCTCGAGATGTTCGGCACGGCGCTGACCATTGAGAAAGCGCTTCATCGCTTATCCAGACGGTCAAATCACCACGCGGACGAAGGCTTTCATTATACGTAGTCCAATTCGTGACCTTATATTTCCGCGTCGGTATCTTGTGCCGACGGTTGTCATTGTGCTTATGCGGCATCAAAAATATCCTACGACCAAAAACACTCACCCGATATCAGAAGCCCGGCGGTTCGTGCAACAAGGCCCGTCCAACCTATCAACCCATACGGCATCCGCCATCTATCAGACTTTCCCAGTCACTGAGGCGCGTCGGATCCTGACTTCGCAGTGTTAAATTTAGTGCCTTTGATCCGCATCTTCTGCATTTGTAGAACCTCTTGCGCGCACCACAACATGTCGATGAGATCAGGATTGAGGCGCCATTTACAAGCCGATTGACATCACTTCGTTACTCTCATAGCTGGGCGCATGAGTGAAAATATCAACTTTTTGCTGATCATTTAAATATACTTAAGGTGTTATTGTTAATATATAACCATTTATGCGTGCATTACGCAGACGTGGAAACAAGCTATTAAATCAAAAGAGAGGTTGCGTGAATGAAATTTCTTCAGCGTATTTTTAGTGGCGTACGGCCAATTTATCTCATTAGGTCATATCTGATCAGCCTGTTTTTTTTCGGCTTGATGCTGAGCACGGTACTGAATGCCGAAACCAAGACCAGTACACCTATCGGCACAATCGTATTTTCTACGTCGAGCGCGGTTCTATTTCCTTTCGCCAAGCTGGTCTGGGACGAGCTTCGCGATCTGGCATTTGGGAATAACATAATTTTTATGAACGCGGTTTTTCTGCTCATTCTCAAATTGTTTGTCAACGTCCTGCTGTGGGGGGGCGCGGTCTTCATTGCGCCAATTGGAATTCTGTACCTATGGTTCCGTACTCGCCAGTCGCAAGATACCGTTGAACTGTAGTCCATTTGGCTATTGATTTAATTGCGCAATTCGATGTGAATCAGGGCAGGACGAGTCCTGCCCTTGTCAGATTTTAGCCCATCTGCGCATCAGCGACGGCATAGGCCTTGTTGCACGAGCCCGCTCTGCGCCATCGTCTGCTTGAGGAAATGGCGCGGGAAGGAGTGGTGCTTGTGACCGAAGGTATCGTGCGCCAGCCGTTCGACATTGATCTGATAATGGTTCATGGTTACGAATTCCCGCGGGAGGATGGTGGGCCAATGTGGGCATCAGGAGACCTGAGAAATAACAACTTTTCACGGTCGCCTTCGGTCATTCCCCAGCCAAGGTCCGCGCGTGAATCACGGGTCATTCCGCCTCTCACGAGCAGCGCGATGTCGCGGCCATGAGCCCCGCGCGCTCGATCAGATTGCCTCATCAGATTCCTATTTTGAATCAGAAAACAAGCGAAAGTGGGCGGTTTTTAGAGGTGTCCAACTGGCGATCAAGACATCGTAAACTTAACGTTCCAAGGCCAAGAAAGCGCGATATTTGCTGGGATCATGCAACGTGAAGGCGAGCGAAGTCTCGCCAAGTATCCTCGTAACTGGTCGGCGATCACAGTCGAACAGTTCGTCGGAGAGGTTGATGCCTACATCCGCTGGTACAACGAAAAGCGCATCAAGCTGTCGCTCGAATCGCTAAGCCCGGTCGAGTATCGTAAGATACTTGGTATTAACATATGAAGGAGTCCAACTTTTTATCCGCATCCCCCAACAGTAGGGGAGGGGCCAGCTACAGCCCTGCGGCTTTCGTCAAATTGACCCTGAAACGATCCCTTCTCCGCTGGTACCTGCGGGTCATCTCGGCTGAGGCATGACCGAGTTGCTTCTGGATATAGCGTTCGTCGACTTCGGCGGAGGAGGCGAGACCGGCGCGCAGGGAATGGCCGGAGAATTTGAAGGCGCGTTCAATCTCGCTGAGATCGCCACGAACCCCGGCAGCCAGGGCAGCCCGTTTCACCAGCCTTGCCACTTCCTTATCGTTCAAACGGTTTGGCCCAATGGACTTGCCTTGTCCTGTGACGCGGCGGAAGAGGGGGCCATGGGCAAGTCTGGCAAAGGTGATCCAGCTTTCGACAGCGACCACCGGGCAGGTGGTATCGGAGGATCCGCGGCCGATTTCGACCTCGCGCCAGCCCGTCTTGCCGCGCAGGGTGACGAGCATGCCTTTGTCGAATATTTCGATCCAGCCGCGCCCGTCTTCGGTTTGGTCAGGTTTGATGTCGAGACCGACAATTTCGGACCGCCGCAGACCACCGGCATAACCGATCAGCAGCATGGCCCGATCGCGGAAGCCTCGCAGCGTTCCCCGATCGAGTGTCTCGATCATGGCAATGATATCCTCGGCCAGTACCGCTTCCTTCTGCATAGGTGGTCGCCCATGGCTGTTGCGAATGCCGGCCATGACGGTGGCGATATGCCGATCCTTGCGGTCGAGCGAGAGACCACGCTGGGCTTAGTTCCAAGATAGTGATGAGAGGCGCCGTTCGATGGTTGAGACGGAGTTGGCCTTGGCGCCCCTTTCTGCTGAGCCCGAAGCGCAGGCCGTGATGTAGAGCCCGACTGTTTGGGGATTCGGGGGGAGGGGGGCCAGGTTCGATCGCCGGCACCACGCTGAGAAATGTTTCCAGTCTGAGGCATAGGCCTTTCGGGTATTTGCGGAACTTGCCGCCTCTACATAACCACGGGCGCGGTCGGCAAGGTTGGCGAGATGGGCCTGTGGCTGGTTTACTCCAACAGGAGAGGGGAGGGTACTGTCGTGTCGCACCTGCGGCGCGCAAACATCACCCTCAGCCGCCATGCTGAGAGACGGTGCTGAGCTCTCCTGGAGGTAAATTTCGGTGTTTTGCTCGACGATTTGGACCATTTCTTTATAATGAGCATAATGCCCGATAATGCAAGATTATCGGACATTATTTCTCACCGACAGGGCGTGCGGTTTTACGCGATATATCTGGCATAAACCGCGCTCATGGTTTATGCTCTGCCGCATGGATTCGCTTGCGCCAGCCACCGCGCCAACTTTGACATGGTCGCCCCGCCTGCCGAGCTGGACGCGGCCGCGAACGCACGACATCACGGAATCTGACGCCTCCTTCGCCGCCGGTATCACGCTGAAATCCCTCGACGATTTGATCCGCACCGAGCCGCCGTGGCTCGGCTGCTGGCGCGACCGCCTTGCCTTGAAATCAGCCGCTGTCGCGGCCCGAACGCTCGGTCGCAACGAGGAAGAAACCGGTATCCGCGACGCGGTTTTGTTGACGTCCGCAGGTGATGATCCAGGACCAGCTGGAAAGCTGTTTCTGGCCACACGAATGCTGGCGCGTCAATCCGGGACTGTCACCACACCGTTCGTTAAGGAGCTTGTCGCGCTGCTGGGGATGAAGTGGGACGACAGCCTTGCTTCGATCCCCGAGATCGTCGATTCTGCAAATCAGTCCGGGCGAGCAGCACCCTTCGCGGTGGCGGACCTGATAACGGCGATCTATGCCGTTCGCCCGGACGCCGAGGTAATGGCCCTTAGCCTCGCCGAACTCGTGCTGGCGAACAAGCTGAAATGGCCGAAACCCGTGCCGCTGCTGTTGCCCGAGCGGTTTGGCCCGGCGTTCCGCACTATCGGTGGTCGCGGTCGCGTCCGGCCGGGTGAGCCAGCCTATCCGAAAGCAATCTGCCTGGCATTGGTGGACGGCGTTGAGGCCGCGCTACGGTCTGCAGTGGACATCGACCGCCGCGCTGCGCGGTTGTTGACCGTCGCTCCGAAAGTACGAACCAAAGGCGCCGAGCCGGTCATCCGCCGATTGCTGGCCGACGATGCGATCTCAGCCTCGGCGCCTGACAGCACCCTGTCGCGCTGGGCGGCCAACCGGCTGTTCGAGCGACTTGAAAGTCTTGAGGCGGTGCGCGAACTGTCCGGCCGCTCCGCTTTCCGGATCTTCGGGTTGTGACTATGACGGGAGCGAGCGCAGCCAAACCATCCCGCCGGAAGGCGAGCGCCGCAGACGACCGTCTGTTTGATCGGGAGTTGGAGGATTTGCCGGCGGAGATGCGCTGGCGGGAATGGATGATGCGGATCGAGGCGGTGATCTTTGCCTCGGCCGAGCCGGTCAGCCGCGAAACGTTGGCGCGGGTGGTGGGAAGAGATTGCAGTATCGATCTGCTGATCGACGACCTTGTCGAGGAGCTGCGAGACCGGCCCTACGAACTGGTATCGGTCGCCGGCGGCTGGCTGCACCGAACCCGACCGCGGTTTGCCGAGACGATCCGCGCGTCTTCGGCGCCGACCAGGGGAGGGGCCGCCGCGCTGTCAGAGTTCGAGGCGATGGTGCTGATGGCGGTGGGATATTTTCAGCCGGTCACGCGCGGCGAACTGTAAAAGATCTTTGGCAAGGAGATCAGTCGCGACACCATCGGCAGCTTGCGTGGTTCGGGGTTCATCGGTTCCGGGCCGCGCAGCCCGACGCCGGGTGCGCCGTACACTTACGTGACGACCCAGCACTTCCTCTCGGCTTTCGGCATGGAGACCCTGCGCGATCTCCCCAACATCGAGGCGCTAGAGGATGCCGGATTGCTCGGCCGAAACGTCGCAATGCGCAACGACCAAACTGATGAGGCGCGGGATTCAATCGCTGAAGACGATGGCGAGTGATCCGCGGATGCTGACAGCGGGCCCCCGATGGTTCGAATCAAAATGGGCGTATAAGCGGCCTAGCCTTTCACTCCGTTATCCGATGGTAATGCGGCTGCGGTCGATGAACCGAAATGCACGACGACGAAGCTAGTGCGCTCGAAAAACCGCATTATCCAAAGGCTACGAATGTCGGAACCGGCACCAAGATTTACGAATGCGTATTGTAGAACGTCGGGTTCGGCATGGTGGTATTGCATAGCGTCGATAGTCTCGTCTGGAAGTGTATACCTCATCACGTCTGCAACGATCTCGTCGTCTCATATTGCAGATTGTATGCCGTGAAAATGAGATAGCCCCCTGACAATCTTTCGCACCGTTCGAAGGATACGTTCGTCTCGTGCCGGATAGATCTTGTAGCGTTCTCCTTCTAGCTCCGGCACCCGCTCCATCAAGGCAAAGATCTCTCTCGCTCTGCGAGCGCCATCGACCTGTGCGAAGGCTCGGCGGGTGGGGCCATCCCATAATTCAGTTGCCGAGGCGTTGGGTTCTCCGGCTACAAGAATGACGTTTCTGAAATGTGCGTCTGTGGGACCACATGTTCACGAGTAGTCAGACGGTACTTGCCGCAAAGCGCGCAATGGTCCCATCGATTCAGTCTGCCCATAGATCCTCTCTGTAATACGATCTGTGATCGACGGCGGGCCTCACGAAAGCTGGCACGTTTCAGCTTCAAATGCATTCGGTGCGGATGCAACCCTTGCATCCAGACCCTAAAACTGGATCAAGCTCGAGCAGCACTTCTTGAATTTTCTTCCGCTGAGACAAAAGCAACGGTCGTGTGGTCTCGTATGTCTTGCAATGTCGACGAATACGGCCCCGAGGCTATTCTGGACATTTCGTGCGAGGATCGCCAACTCGTCACGATCAATTGTAAAGGTGTTTCCTATCGAATGTCGTTCGATAGTTTCCTGCAAAACACCGTAGCCGCGATCCAGGACGACACGCTAGCGAACCTCTCGTGGCTCCTTTTAATGTTAATTCGGCGTTTTTGCCCCACGAAGTCATACGTGCTCTTCGGGTCGGGCAGGAAGAGAATTTCACTCTCGCCGTGTACATGAGGCGTTATGTCGACAAACGTGCCTTTCGATTCCCAAACCGCATGATGTTCTGCCTCAATGAACACATTCGGCCATTCCCAGACCAGCCATCCGTAGACGAGAGTACCGCCTTCTTTGGAAACTCTGGCCATGACGTTGTTGAAGCATTCCGACGGCTGGGCCATCGGATCAGGCATCACCGGAAGATAACGTGGCTTGGCATCTGGGCTTATTTCTCGACAGAAATCGATTACCGCTGCGTTGAGAGCCTTCGGCGCGGTGGTGTAGCTATTCTTGAAGAGTTCAGTGCTGATCGCGGGCATAGCGGAAGCTCAATCGTATAATGGCGTGGAGATGTCGTTCGCTTTAGCCGTCGGCGACTAGCTCGGAAGATCTACATCAAGCCAACGCGCATAAGCCCGAATATCGATCATGGGAACAGTCGCCTGCTCCTGCAGCCGCGCAATCAATTCAAAGAGAAAAGCCGTCGCTGGTTTGCGCATGGGCGTTATCGTATTCTCTCGGTCGGCATCGCGTGCGAAGATTCCATGCGCGGCCACGCATCCCAAATCGAGCCGATCGGATTCGTCGCCGTCTGTGAGTGCCCTCGTGAGAGGATCGCCCAAGCCAGGCGACCAGTCACTTTCCAGCGTCAACAACCCGCCGATTATGTGCTGCAACGGCTTGGGCGGATATTTTCCGCCAGCATGTGGGATCGGCAAGCTTGTACGATGTAGGGATCGTACGCTCGCGACTTTATTTCGGGCATACGCGACCTGTTCGGAATTGATCGACTGCTTGGCCTCGAACACCGCATAAACGCTCTCAGCCGGAATGACGGTTTGGCCCTGAAAGGAAAAGATGAAGGGTGAATACTGGCGATCGAATACGACGACGTCGATTTGATCGCTGAAGGCACCTGTGCTGTCCACAACGTGGGCAGATGCTGCCTTGTATCGGGTGGGCAAATAGGTCTGCAACATCTCAAGCCAGACGGCCTCACTAGCTTCGCCCTTCGTTCCCGGATGGCCGAAAGCCTTGCGGGCGCGACCAAGGCGCTCCTGGATATCGTCATGCAGCTCCGAGAGGAGCGTCTGGATCGACCAACTCATCTTGCAACCTTTTCTGCGGGGACTTCGTCTCGGAACGCTGGCGTCGCCGTCATGGCCTTGGCGATCTGTACCGCGCGCATGCCTTCAACCGGCTTGTTCGGATACGCATCAAGTGCGATGGCCGGGAGCAAACGTTGGGTGAGATCGGAAAATGTGAAGCCTGGAACATCGCCGGCTGCGCCCGTTGCTTCCACGAGCATGTGTAACTGCTCTTTGGAAACCCCAAGCGGTCCGAGGCGGAGTGAAAGTATGTGAAGTCGCTGCTCTCGGTTCGGGCGTGCAAACGCTAGAATATCGGCCGCTCGACGCCGCACCGCGGGATCGAGTGCATTAAGCCGGTTCGTGCACATGATGACAGCCGCGGGCAACCGCAGGTTTGCAAGCCGATCAATGCCTCTGATGAAAGCATTGACTCCTGCCCGGTCTTCATGGTGCATCTGCGCGGCCTCTCGCGACTGCGCCAAGGCGTCGGCTTCGTCAACAAGCAGGATGATACCACCTTTGGCTTTGCGTTCTCCCTTGAGTTTGGCTGCCGCTTGTACCGTGTGCTCGAACGCAGCCGATAATAGCTGGGTCATCTCGCCGACGCGGCCTTGACCGCGCGTAGCGAGACTGAGCGGAAAGAGAGTGATCTCGATCTCTTCCTGCCGAGCGACGGCATCCCCAATCGTCTCGGCGAGCTCGGTCTTACCCGATCCGACATCTCCAGCAAGGACAACGAGCGGCGGGCGACGCAGGATGACGTCGAGCAACGGTCGCGCTTCCGCTGCATGAAATCGAGTAGCCCATTTTTCAAGCCCTTGCGGATTGACCATGAGGCCGAGGATTTTTGCTAGGCGTGACTTTTGGTCATCAAGACCGACGAGTCGCGCGAGTCGCTCCTGGGGCTCGAAATCAGGATAACTTTGACGGCGTTCGAAGAGTTCATCCAGCCCAGGCATGTTCTGCATCAGTAGCTCCTTACGCACGAGCGATCGAGTGCCCGACCACCGGCAGAGTAGGTGCGGTCGGAGGCGAAATAGCCGTTCACCGGCGGTTCAGTCCCGGTGGAACGTTGAAAGGGAAGCCCACTTTTGAAAGCGTCACGATCGCTTTGAGGCAGCGCAAAATAGGCGTCCGTGTAAGCCAAGAAACTGGTGAAAGATGCGCCGGAGACATCTTTGCCGGGACGAATTTTACCGGGATCGTCGTCATTTGCCGTGCCATTGGCAAGATCGCGCGCGGTGTACTTCAGCGTCGGTTCGATCCAGGAGCCGTCGCGCTTGAAGCCATAGGTTACAGACGACAGATAGCCCGCCTTCATCATAGCAACGGCCTCGGCCTCATAATCGGCGATGGTCTGATCGGTTGGTTTGCCATAAAACCGCTGAATGCGTTTAAGGTCAGTCGCAATCTTTACGGCCATGTGGCGCGCATGCGTGACGGTGAATGTTGTGCTTTCTGTATAGCTGTAGCTGGACATTGCAGCCCTCAGACCTGGAACGTTGAACCGAAGACCTTCTGCCAGTAGCCGACGGTCAGTTGCTTGTTGGGGGCCGCCAATGCGGCGTCGATCGCGTCGCCAGCATCGAGCGCGGCATCGACGATGTCGTCCATGTTGGCGCCTGTGTAGAGGCGCGAGACATTGTTCACAGCGTTCACCGGATCGATGATCCGCATAGGTTCGGAGAATGAGCCAATGCTGGAGAGCGGATAGTAGTCAGAGAAGGCGATCCGCTCTTTGAGGCCGCTCGTCGCGATGTAGGTGAAGAAGTGCTGCAGCGCTTCGGGATAGTCGGACAAATCAAGACCATCATCGCAGAGTTTGGCCATGATCAGCTCGATCATGAACGATTTGAAACGGAAGCCGTCGCGCTCTTGTTTTTGGCGGCGCGCCCAGAATTTTACGAGCCTGACGACCTGGGCAAAATGCTTCTCTTGCGCCTTCTTTCGCTTGCCCGCGAATTCCAGATGAAGGGGAATGCTGGTCTTGAGGAATGATCCGTCATCCTGGCTCACCAGGTTTCCATACCATTGTGGATCACCATCGTAGAGGATCGGGACGACATCGACGTCCAACCCGGATCCGCGGAAAGAGACTGTTACCGAGTAAGTCTGGGGCGTCACCTGATCGGCTGCGAAGTTTGGAAAAGCCTTGCGCAGTCGCTCGGCGAGGTAAGCGAGCAGGGCGCTCACAGAATGGGGTGCATCAGCACCGCTGATATAGCAGGCAACGTCAATGTCGTTGAGGGAACGCAGTGAAGTTCCTTTTGCCAGGCTGCCCGAAAGCATCATCTTGCGAAGCGTGAAGTCAGGATGCTCGTCGAGATACGATTCCAGCTTTTCCCGCAGCCGTCGCGCCTGTGCACGATATTCTTGCGCCTTATCTTGAGGGAGGTTCACACGCTCCTCAGCAAAGCTCAATATCTCTTGATGCCCTACATGCTCACGGCTCATACCCATCTCCAAAAATGGCGTGCCCTTGACTTCCAAGCCAAGATACTAGATTCCTGAGTTATCCCGATAAGAACTATATGGGTATAAAAAATGCACCCGTCAAGGAATTATATGCATGGTTGATGAGAAGCGTCCATGGACACAAAATCAACGCTTCGAATTCATCGAGTGGAAGCTGTTCTGGGAAGGGGCACTCAACCGAAGTGACCTGGAGGAAATGTTTCAGATTTCGACGCCCCAAGCGTCCATCGACTTGCGTCGCTATCGGGAATTGGCTGGCGACAACATTGCCTATGACGCAACGGACAAGACGTTCAAACCGACAAGCGGTATTAAGCCATCGTTCCTGAGGGTTTCTGCCGACCGGCTCCTGCTACAGCTGCGTGCACTGCTGACGGGTGCTCTTCCAAGGCGTGAGATATGGTTTCGAGATCTGCCGCCAATCGATATGGCGCCTGATATTGTGCGACATGTGGATCCCGATTGCTTGCGTACCATTCTCGCGGCAATTCGCTCCAAGCACTCTATCGAGGTTCGCTATCAATCTTTGACCAATTCCCGAATCAGGGAGATCGCGCCTCATGCACTCGCCTTCGATGGCTACAGGTGGCACGTTCGTGCCTGGGCGTGCGATCGCGATGATTTTCGCGACTTCGTTTTGACGCGCATTGATCAGATTAAGCCAGGTACACCCGCAGACTTCGATTCTGAAGACGACCTGGAATGGAACACGGTTGTTTCGCTGGATCTTCGTCCGCATCCCGGTCTAACGGAAGACCAGGCACTCGCCATTCAGCGCGACTACGCGATGACCGACGGCCAGCGGGTAATCGAAGTGCGGCTATCCATGGCATATTACTTCATCATGCGGATGAATCTGGATCTTACAGATCTCCCCCCGGCACGGGCTCAAATTTGTCTGCATAATCTTGAGGCGATTCAGAGCAATATTGGAGCGGCGAGAGCTGGGTCGAAGCGGCGAATCGTTGACCGGAAAAATCGGAAATGAGCCTCGTTTCGCGAGTCGATCGATTATGCTGTTGCGGTGGAGTCCTTGTTGAGGAATCTCTCGAGATCCTGAATGCTCCTCATCACCTCGTCAAAAGTCGGTGGCGTTCCAAAAATCATTGCCGACATGCGATCATAGTCGGCCGCGAGCTTCCTGAGCATGTCCTCAGTCGGAACCAGTCGATACGAGCCGGGCACTGCTCGGTCGTAGCGATGGTCGGGAGCGCGGAACATCAGCTCCTTATGTTTCCGGCTCGCTTCAGCGAGTTCATGCATCGATGCGGTGGAGACTCCGTAGTCTCGATGGTTCCAGATCTGATGAACGTCGTAGTAGTGGCGTGAATACCGATTGAGATCCGGCACCTTGCGTTCCGGGTCCGCGTCATGCGTCCGCTTCTCGGTCGTCTCCGTCATAGCGTGCAGAATCAGCACCTTTTCCCAAAAGGTGCGATCTGGCTTCACCGTCATGACATTCGGGACCGAGGGCGGCGGGTCGGCCCGCAGTTCCGAAGCGATATACGGCACGATCGTGCGTGGCTCAGCTGGCACTGGATCAGGTCGGGCGCCGCCCTCGATTCGGACGGCTGCCTCGACATATCCGCCGGTAGTATCGAATACGCTCCCGTAGCCAACGACCAGGATATCGAGCGCCTCCTTGTCTCGAAAAGCGTCGTAGCCAAAGTTGAGCGAGAAATGTCCCGGCCGATCGGCCACCGCCTCGACCTCTTCGATCTCCCGCGCCAACATATCCCGCAGCGGACCCGAGATATACTTCCGGGCCGCCTCATCGACTTCCTCGGCAAGCGCCTTCTGCTGCTTCGTCACCGAGCCGAGCGCTTCAATATCCTTCTCGAGCGGCACCCCGAGATCCGCTTTGTAGATGCCAATGTCGATGTCCTCCGAAAATCGCCGGATCAGCCCGTATGCCTTGCTGAGGCTGGTGCCTCCCTTGAAATAGAGACCGACGCTTGCGTCCCGGCGCCGATTGAAGAGAAAATCGAGTATCCAACAGACGTAAAGATCCTTCTCGACGTTCTCGGCCCGTGTCTTCAGCTCGGAGGCAGCGGCTGCAAACAGAGAGCGCTGTTCGTCATCGGTCGACCGCAGGATCTCAATGAACATCGGATGCATGGTCTTCCTTCACGTCGCCGTCGGGGGTCCGTTCCGTTCGCTCATTCGCCGCGGGAAGGCTTGCGATGATGGCGTTGACCACCGGATACATCCAAGCTGGCAACGCCTGGATATTCTCGCGGAGGTCCTCGACGATCTCCGGTCGTTGAGGGCTTTTGACGAGATGACGGACTATTCCGTGGCCGGCTGCCGTGATGTTCGAACGATCATCCCGAAACCAGCTCAACGCCTGGACGATCCGCATCGCTGGCCGACCTGCCCAGAAGGCCGTCTTCGCCGCGATACGCTTGAATTCGAGAGTATAGATCACCGGCTTGGAGGCGAACGGATCGCCGGCGTTTGCCTCGATCTCGATCGTGCGCGGATAGGTGTCCGCGTAGATCGTAGAGCGGGCAGGGACGGCGGTCGTCAACCCGAGATCGTTGGCGGCGGTCATTCCGTCGACCAGCACCCGCAGCTTGTCACGCCGGGCGATCGCGTCAATGTAGGAAGAGCGCGGCGGAAACACCATCTTGCCGGTTAGACGACTGGCACCGGGCTTGTCGTACAGGCCACGATAGGGGCGGCGAATGTCGCCTCGATGGACAAGCCGCTGCAAGGCTTTCTCGACTGCGTTCGGCGTCCCAATGTCGAGAAAGTCCGCCCGCGACCAGACGCCTGCTGGCGCGGCCTTTTCAATCCGGTCATGAATCCGGTCGAGCGTATCGGATGTGGGATCTGGCATATCGGGCCTGCTTTCTGACCGAAAATTATATAGAAATATTGGTCAGCGACAAGGATCTAGTTTCCACTGACCAAAATTTGTATCAAAATATTGGTCAGTGGATGGCGCGCTTTATACCCTCCTGCCGAACGACCAATCGCGCTCCCGATGCCAAAGTGTGCTAGGCCAAAGCAATCCGCAACTTCATGAGCTGTCGTGCAAAGGGTACGAACAGTTGAAGGTAGGTATAGACCTGCTCGCGATTGGGCGGCATGGCGCCGGTTGGATGACCGGCTTCATTCCGAGCAATCCTCAACACCGACTGGATCAGGCTGAGGTTCGTATCGAGATCCTCAAAATCCTTCTTCGGCGTGAGCTGTGATTGTATCGGCTTTAGCGCTGCCTGAAACTTTGTGATGCGGGTGCGAATAAATCCATCTTTCGCCGCCGCGGCGAAAGTATTGGGATGCTGGGTGCTGGCGCCCGCAATGTCAAGGAGGCGGAGGAACTCGCTCTCGGCGGCAACACCGAGCATCACACATGCGCTCAAAAGACAGTCTGCGTAGAAAGCCGCGACTGCCTCTTCAAGATAAACGACGGCATCGTTGCTGATATCCGGCACTTCTTTCTTGATGATCGCGATAAAGGAGGCGGTATCGTGAAAACGATTAGGCGACTGTGAGCCGAGCGTCCGGCTTCCGAAATGGCTCAAGCGAAAGAATGGCCAGTTGGCGTTTGCATTGTCGAGGCCGAGTGTGATGTAGCCCTGCCTGAAAAGGTCCCAGAAGACATCTCGAACCAGCTCGCTATCGTGGGGATTCGGACGCGTGCCTATCGAACCGTAGACTGAGCCTCCAGCGGTACCATCGCGCCGGGCGAACACCTCAGCGACACCGGATACCAATGCGCTGAACTGCGACGGTTCGTACTCCACGTTTTCCTTGCCAAGCAGGATTTCGATCACGACCTCTCGAATTTCTTCGTAGCTATGTGGAACTGACATGAGCTTCCCATGGAGAAAAGGCGTGTGCGAAATACACAGCATCAGTTTCTACCGATACGAGCCAGCATTTCCAATGCTAAATTTCTGTGTTTCAAGCTACGAGAGATCTCGTATGGTAAGCCAGATTCGTGCAATCTAAAGTAGGGGAGAATCGGGAAACAAGACATGCATCTCATATTCGGCTTGGCAGCGGATGGTCGAGTTTATCCCGACGCACATGACGCGTCCGGAAGTTTGGATAAGGATGTCGTCGGACCTTTGGGTCTGGTCCAAACGCTTGAAATGCAGCTCGGAATGCTTGCACCGAGCGTGTCGAAGGCGGTGCGCATTTCGACCTATCTCGCCAAGCTTCGCTCTTGCGGTGGCGACCGCTTCTGGGTCTCCTCCTTCTCGAAAGATCCCTGGTCGACGGCGGCAGCAGTCCTCGAGTGGCGCGATATGCTAGTGGGCGGCGGCTGGCGCGGTGCCGCGATCGGCAGCACCCGGCTCGACGATCTCGCCGCAGTAGAGGCGATTGAGCCGACATTGCCGGCGGGCCTGGAAGACCGCGCCATTGCTTTGCTCGAAGTCCTCAGGACGCGCCCTGGCCTGAGAATTCGGCAAATCGGTCTGGCAGACCGGCGCGATCTTCTGCCGCCACTATGGGCTCGTATGTTTGCGGCTCTCGAGGCCATCGGGATCACGATCTTTGACTACGAGCAGCCCGAACTGGCGACAGAGGCCTCAGACCTGCACATGGTGCAGAGGGTTCTGTCAGGCGAGCCCGCCCAACCACTTGCCGGCGACGGCACTTTCACAATGGTTGAAGCCGATACGGAACTCATGGCGGCTGAAACGGTCGCGGACTGGTTAGCTGCCGTGCCGTCGGAGGACCTCCACGGAACGGTCATTCTCGCTGCGGACGGTGATACCGCGCTCCTCGACCATGCCTTACGGGCAAGGGGCGTTCCAGCCCTCGGACTCTCCGCGTCATCGCCTTGGCGCGGAGCGTTGCAGGTCCTTCCTTTGGCTTTTGCCGCCGCGTGGCAGCCCTTCGACCCACGCGTGCTTCTGAACCTCTTCCTCCTTCCGCGGCCGCCTGTTGCGGCCTGGGTAGCGCGTCGGCTCGCTCGCGCGCTCGGCGAAGAGCCTGGCGTCGGTGGCCGCGTTTGGCGGGAAGCATGGGCGCAAATCGAGGGTCGCCTGCTCGAAATCAACACGCAGTCCGACGCGGATACAGCGCGCCGGAAAACCGACAAGACGCTGATGGAATGGCAAGCATGGACGGAGGTCGGCCGCTTTGCGAGAAGCGAGGGGATTCCACTGTCGGAGGCGATGGCGATCTGCGGAAGAGTGACCGCTTGGGCGATGCGTTCGGACGGTGGGGAGGGCGATCGCTTGCTGATGGCAGTTTCGAATGCTGCAGCCGCTGTGTCTGACGCCCTGAGCCGTCTGGAGCTTTCGGTGATTCCCGCCCTCCTTCTCGAGCGGGTTGTCTTGCAAGTCCTGTCGGAAGGCGTTCCCAATCCAGGCCATTTCGCGGAAGCTGGCGCTGTTCGTGCCATCAAGGCACCGGGAGCATTGTGGTCCTCGGCACAGCGCGTCATCTGGTGGAACTTTGTCGGCCCTGGCGAGAAGATCGCCCTCACACCGTGGGATAATGCCGAGCGTGAAGCGCTCATTGCCAATGGAGTGGAGATCGAAGCTTCACCAACGATTGCACGCCGGATCGAGGCAGCCCACAGCGGCGTCATCCGGCGTGCTTATGGAAGCGTCATTCTCGTGCATCCAGCGCTTGCACGTGATGAGCAGACGACGGTTCATCCCCTGGCGCATCGTTTGCGGCCTCTTTTGAAGGAAAGCGGATCAGCGATCAGCTTCAAGGCCGAACGGCTGCTGCATGAACCCGATGCTGTGCTTGCCGGCAGGATGCTCGCCCGACAGCTTTCCGAACGCCAAATGCAGCCGCCCGCCGGGGTTCCGGTCTGGACGATACCGCCGGGAACGACACGCCTTGCCGACACCCGTCGCGAGAGCGCGACTTCGTTGACACGGATGTTGAACTGTCAATTGAGCTGGTTCGCCCAAGATATTCTCAATCTTCGGCCGGGGCGTTTTGCGGAAATCCCAGGCACGGACCAGCTCTTCGGAAATCTCGCCCACGAGATCGCTCGCCGGCTGCTCCTTCCGGGCGCGCCACCGGCCGAAGCCGGTATCAAGAGGGAAGCAATCAGGCATTTTGAAAGCCTGCTTCCCGAGATCGCAGCTCCGCTCCTCCAGCCCGAACATGCCGGAGAACTCGCGGCCGCTCGCGAAATGGTGCCACGCGCCTTGGAGGCGCTTGTACGCCTGCTCCATGGTCAAGGTTTGGAGATTGTGGGTTCGGAACTCGATCGGGAAGGGATCCAAGGGCAGCTGCTCCTTCAGGGCAGGCTCGATCTCCTTGTTCGCCGCGGCGACCGGATCGCAGTTCTCGACCTCAAATGGACCCGCTCCGAACGGCGATACAGGGAGGAGGTCGCGTCGGGGCGTGCCATTCAGCTGGCCGTCTATCGCGGGCTTTCGGCAGGCGACGGAACTGGTGCTCCTGGCGGCTATTTCCTGCTGCGCCAGCGACGCCTCGTTGCCGGCCCAGGCTCCATCCTGACCGACAGCCCGATCGAAGCGGATATCGATGACCTCGCCACACTTGGTCATGTGATGAATGACTGGCGTCTGTGGCACGACCTCACCACGTCGGGGACGCTGATTGCCGCCGGTTTCCCGGACACCGCAGATCTGCGCCCCGCCGGGCTCGCCATTGAAGCAGTCAAGGAACCCTGCCGGTTTTGCAATTTGCGCGGCCTCTGTCGCGTTTACCAGGAGCTCATTTGATGTCGCGACTGACGACCATTACCGCTGCGGCGGGCGCCGGAAAGACGACCAGGATCGTCAACGATATCGCAGAGGATGTCTTAGTTCGCACGCCCGAACAGATCCTTGCGACGACGTTTACGATCAAGGCGGCAGATGAACTCGTCGAACGCGCCCGCGCCAAACTATTCGAGCAGGGCAAGGCGGACACCGCCGCCCAATTGCTCGGTGCACGCTTTGGCACCGTCAATGCGGTCTGCAGCCAGATCGTCAACGAATTCGCAATCGACCTTGGCCGCTCGCCGTCGACCAATGTCATCGGCGAATCCAACATGTCGCTGGTGTTCAGCGTGGCTGCCGATGCAGCGATCGCCGCACGTGCAGAGGTCCTGAACGAGCTTTCCGACCGTTTCGGCTGCAACGATCCGCGTGCCCCTGGAACCGGGGAGCCGCCGGACTGGCGCCGGACGGTCCGCAACATCGCGACCCTCAGCCGGGCAAACGGAATTGAGGCCGGACAGTTGGCCTTGTCGGCACAGCGATCGACGGAGAGCTTTCTAGCATGCTTCCCGCCTCCGGCCGCAGACGGCGCGGACCTGGATACGGCACTGGCTAGCGCCTTGAGGGACGCCGTCGAAATGCGCCCCGCGGTCGTGAGCAGCACCGGAGCGGATTCGGTCGAGACGATCAGAGCGGCGCATGACCGAATTTTGCGCGGCGAAACGCTGAGCTGGCCGACATGGGCGCGCCTGACCAAGGTGAAATGCGCGCCGACCAAGGATGGGCAGCCTTATAATCAGGCACTGAGCCGCCTGATCGCTGCGGCGGGACGACACAGCGAACATCCGCGGCTCCGGTCCGAATGCGAACAGTTTATCACCGAGACGTTCGATTGCGCAGCCGAGGCGTTGACCGCCTATCAGGATTGGAAGGCCGAGCGTGGGTTGCTCGACTTCACTGATCAGGAAGCCCTCGCGCTGGAGATTCTGAAGACACCTGACTTGGCCGCAAGGCTCAGGGAACGTATCAGCCGTGTTTTCGTCGATGAGTTCCAGGACTCAAGCCCCCTCCAGCTTGTTGTTTTCACGCTTCTTGGCGAGCTGGTCGAAGAGAGCACCTGGGTCGGTGATCCGAAACAGGCGATCTACGGCTTTCGCGGTGCCGACACCGAGCTGACCCAGGCTGCATTCCTGGGTGCTGGCGGAAGGCCCGAAGACAATCCGGTCCTGTCCAAGTCCTGGCGGAGCCGAAAAAGCTTGGTCGATCTCTTCAACGCGATGTTCACGCCGGTCTTCGAACGGATGGGACTGCCGGCAGAGCAGCATGCATTTTCGGATACAGGCTTCGATAAGCCCTCCGCCGGCTGGTGGTGGCTGATCGGCAAGCTCGAAGAGCAGGCGCAAGCCCTTGCGGAGGGCATCCGGCAATGCCTGGCTGACGCTGACAGCTGGCTCGTCGAGGACGACAAGCACGATCACCGGCCGATCACGCCGGGCGACATTGCCATTCTTTGTCGCTCCAATGCGGATGTGGGCCGTGTTGCTGCCGCCCTCAGCCGTGCCGGTCTTCCGGTCGCAGTCGAACGGTCCGGGCTGGCGCGTACGCCGCATGTCGAGTTCGTGCTCGCCGCTTGTCGGCGCGTGGCCGACGCGACGGACCGCCTGGCACTCGCCGAGCTTGTCCGGTTCTTTGCCGATGACGCCGGCTCCGACGCGTGGCTGGAGGCTGCTACCTCCGACGATGCCGACACAGCACTGCGCGCCGAAGTGCCAATATCGGACGCGCTCGAACTGCTCGCGGGTCAACTGCTCAATTTCACGCCGGGCGAACTGGTCGACGCCGTTCTCGCCTTGCCGGCTCTGATGAGCCATATCGAGAGCTGGGGCGATACGGCGATGCGCTTCGACGACCTCGAGGCTCTACGTGGCTTCTCTCGCGCCTACGAAGAGGAGTGCACAGCATCTGGCTCGCCGGCGACCCTACAGGGGCTTCTACTGGCGCTTGAGGGTGCCGAGCCGAAGCGGCCTCCGAGCCTTGCCAGTGACGCGATCCAGGTCATGACTTATCACGGATTCGAAGGGCCTTGAATGGCCGATGACTGTCCTGACCGGCCTTTCCTGGGAATCGAAGGCGCGGCTGTTTGAGCCGGTTGCAGAAACGACAGACGAGCTCGATTGGCGCAATCCTCTATCGGAGCGGTGGATCCGCTTCTGGCCGCA
This sequence comes from Gillisella vitis, assembly GCF_021559775.1. Classification (GTDB taxonomy): domain Bacteria; phylum Pseudomonadota; class Alphaproteobacteria; order Rhizobiales; family Rhizobiaceae; genus Allorhizobium; species Allorhizobium ampelinum. The sequence goes on from NZ_CP056050.1 coordinate 24,985, forward strand.
GCCTTACGGCCAAAGCGGAAAAGGCAGCGCGATCGACGTGGCAGCCGCCAGCTCGCAGATTGGCCGCCGTGCATTGCAACGCGCAGTCGAGGAAGACACGAGGCTTCTCTATGTCGGCGCTACCCGAGCCCGCGACTATCTGATCTTTGCGCCGCCGGCGAAAGGACCTCTCAGCTGGCTGAGCCTGCTCAATGCGCCTGACGCGGCCGCGCATCTTGTTCCTCCCCCGATTGACGACAACCAGCTCGGAATCGGGAGCCAGAATTTCACGGTCGATGTGAGGGCTCTTTCAACGAGTGGAGGGGCGGCGGACCGTGTGACGCCGCGCACCTTCGTTCGGGCGCGAATGATCGAACGGCCGGTTCGCCCGCCGCTGTTCCTCAAACCAAGCGACGCGGAAGGCGGAAGCTGGAGGGTCGTCGAAAGGGTGGAACTTGGCGGAAGGCTGCCGATAGACGGGATCGCAGATATCACGGCGCTGGGCGAAGCACTTCATTCCGTCATCGGCTATGACGATCCGGACCGCGACAGAAACCAGAGGCTCGCCGATGCGACGGCGATCCTGAGCCGTTGGAACGTCAACGGTTTTAAATCGGATGATGCGCTCATCGCGAGTGACAGGCTGGTAGCCTGGCGCCGCGTCCGATGGCCCGCAGGCACCGGAACCGCGGAGGTGCCTGTCATCGCGCCGGCTGCCGATCAGGTCCTCAAGGGCCGCATCGACATGCTGGTCGAAACAGAAACTGATTTCGCTATTATCGACCACAAGAGCTTTCCCGGCCGCTTTGAGCTCTGGGAAGAACGCGCCATTGGTCACGCGCCGCAGCTTGCTGCTTATGCAGGCGCCGTGGAGACAATCACCGGACGACGCTGCTCGGAACTCTGGATCCACATGCCGATCGTCGGCGCGCTGTTTCGCCTCGCTCCTGCTGAAGGGTGAGGCGAACGTATCGTCTGCCTGGCTTGATCCAGCGATCGTTCGGCCTATTCGCGCGCCTGTCACGGCGGTTTCTGAGGGGCAGGTGAAACCGGTTCTGATAGTGGACTAAGAAGGATTTGGGCGTTTTCTGAAAAATACGAATGGTCCGACCGGACAACGACCGGGCCACAATTTTGTTCATGCTCTTCGCCTTAGATTGGTAGCTAGAGCTCGGAATATCTAACGCAAGACGTGAGATTCCTCTGGATTATAAAAAAGGAATTCGTAAGATTGCAGAGGTGAGATTGGCCTATATATAGTTGCAAACGACCTTGAAATATTTGGGCAGCATGTAAGGGGCTGGTGTGGCAGAAGACGATTCGAAAGATAAGGCTCCGTCTGGAAAGCCAGAAGGTGACGATCGTCCCTCAGTGCATGTTCATCTTGCACCCGAAACTTCCTCGAAATCGTTCGATGAGCTGACCCGACGGGTCGAGGCACTCGAAAAAGCGGCGAAAAAGCCATTTTATACAGATAAGAGCTTTTGGATCGGGATCATAACGATTCCCCTCATTTTTGCGGGGGGATGGACCGTGAAACTAGCCACTGATCGGCCTTTCCTCTTGCGAGAAATCCACCGGCTCCTGGGGACTGAGCCTGCCCTTGTCGCTGCGCTTGATGAGAATAAAAATAGCTTTAAAGATGCGGTGGTAGCACTCAACAAAGACCGCTTGCCATTGCTAACGACGCTATTCAAGGTCGGGCTTTTGCCGGAGAGAGCACAAAACTTGAGCTGCACTCCAGACCCCAGTGATCCCAAGAAAGCAAAGTTCCGCTGCAGTGTGCCAGATGGAGCATTTATCAGCGTCGCCGATGCCCCTCTTCAAGTCGGCGCGGCGACAAAAGCTGATATCGGAATTGTCGTTAATGTTACCGAAAATCAATATAACGACGACGGATCCCGAAAAGATCAAGCAGATCGAACAGAGCTGCTGGAAAGCAAGCAATTGATTAGGGTCGCCGTCAACGGCAAGGACCTCACGTTATCCGAGCGCTCTCGCTGGTCGCCCAGGTTGGATTTGGGAGATAAGAAGATAGGTTTCGCCAGATATACGTTCAGCTGCTTCAAGTTTGGCGCTCCTGATGTGCCGGATTTTCCTATGAACACACTCTCTGTTTCGGTTTCGAATGCAGCCAGCCGCTACTACTCCATCACCGTCGGCGTTTTGGTATCGGAGCATCGCGATGAATGCGAGAAGACCTAGAATGATGCGCGACAGGAGAAGACACGTGTACGTAGGCTTAATTGCGTGCGGCCTTGCCGTTCCCAACATCCTGTGTGCTCAAAATCTCGACAGCCAACGCCGAGCGCTCGACGTCATCGCCGACACGTCTTCTCACCTGTGCGAAAACCTCCCATCGAGCGGTGAGGTCGTGCCCAGCGAAATTAGTAGAAACGTTCAGGTGCAGCTTTTTGATTTGTACTCGAAACTTGCTGCCGCAGGCTTTGACGCAAAAAGTTTTCCCCAGCAGAATTATCAATCAGTTATCGAAAATCAGATCGCCGCAACCTTAGCAAACAATGCGCAATGCGAGGTTGAGGTCTTTCGTTCGCTGAGTGCGCTGATCATCGCCAAGCCTGCTACGCTGAAACCTTTCTCCGTGACAAGGGAATCGGGATGGCGAGGTGGCGGCGGAAGTCCCGATCGATGGTGCACCGATCTTACGTCAATATTGAGGGGCGAGAACCCGGGAGCGGTCTTCCGGATCATATCCAAGTCGGAGACTAGCGAAAGCCGGTGTAAACCGTTTAATTGTCCGCAGTATAATTACGTCTGCACGGTAGAGGTCACACCATCGAAATGAGTGGGCGGGGTCGCGATCCGGCGTCGACGGCGAAACTCCATTGGTAGCGAAAGAGGCACTATACGTTGCGCGAGACATCGTTCGAAGATCCTCTTAAAGCGTTTACTTTTAAGCCTCGGTGCAGGATAGCATGGAAGGCAAGTGTTCGATCTGGTGTTGATGGGAGTATCCGGGACGAGTTCTCGGCCTCACCAAAAAGTCGTCGATAGCATTCGAATTACTTCGCCATATAGTTGCTTTCCGCAGTGATCTTCGCCATTTTACGTTTGCACCGCGTTGGGGGATACGCATGCGCAATGTCAAGGGGACACGCCATAGCCTCCGAAGCTCACGGAAGCTATCAATCATCGCACAGGATCCTTCAGTTAGGATTGATGGTCGAATCGTAACAGCGTCGATCGATGTGCCGGCCGAAGAGCTCTTATCCGGCCCGCGTGGCTATCGGGTCGCGGTCGTCGACTATGACGTGACCGCCAACGCCCTTTATCAGCCGGCAGACCTCCCGTCGGGGTTGGCAGGTGAATATCACGATCCTTTCGAGAACGCGTCGGATGAAACCCTTCTCTCCGATCCGCGCTTTCATGCCCAGAATGTCTATGCCATCGCCATGCGCATCCTGGCCCGTTTCGAATTCGCCCTTGGCCGCCGGGTCCAGTGGGGATGTGAGGGCCACCAGCTCAACGTTCTCCCGCATGCCTTCGCCGAACCGAACGCCTTTTATTCCCGCGACGATCGCTCGCTGTTTTTCGGCTATTTCGAAGGTTTCCCAGACAAAAACGGCGACACGCATACGGTTTTTTCGTGCCTTTCGCACGATGTCATCGCTCACGAGACAACCCATGCGATCCTGGACGGACTCCGATCGCGCTACCTCGAACCATCCTCACCTGACCAGGGCGCTTTTCACGAGGGGTTAGCCGACGTCGTTGCGCTGCTGTCCGTTTTCGCGCTTCCCGATGTCGTCGGGGCTGCACTCGATGGAGCGAGTGGCGGGCCTCTAATCGACCAAGAACTTCTTGCGAAAGACAAGCTTGCCAATTCGGTGCTTTTCCGCCTTGCAGACGAGATGGGACACGAAATGAGCGGGGTACGCGGCTCGGCGTTACGCCATTCCGTCACGCTGCCACCCGGCAAAGACTACATGGACGATCCCGAGTGGCGCGAGGTCCACAAACGCGGCGAACTCCTTGTTGCCGCCATGTTGCGATCATTCCTGGATATTTGGGTCAATCGCCTCAGCCGGGTCGGCACCATCGTTGATGGGAAAAAAGACCGATCACTCATCATCGAGGAAGGTGCACGCGCCGCGGACCACCTATTGACAATGGCCATTCGTGCCATCGACTACTGCCCGCCCGTCGACCTTTCCTTCTCCGACTATCTCTCGGCACTCTTGACCGTCGACCGGGAGGTCGTTCCCGATGACCGCTATGGCTATCGCGACGCGCTGCTTTCGAACTTTGCGGCCTTCGGCATCTCCCCCAGCAAGCGTTCCGACGTTGACGGCAGCTGGCTGCGCTGCAACGAGGAAATGATCTATAGCCGCACACATTTCGATTCCATGCTGCGCGACAACGAAGAGGTCTTTCGCTTCGTCTGGGAGAACCGGAAGGCTCTGGAAATTGGGGACATCGGCTATATCGAGGTGCAGTCGGTGCGCCCAAGCGTGAGAATTGCTCCGGATGGTTTCGTCTTGCGGGAAACGATCGCAGAATACGTTCAGGTCCTGACTGTAACCGCCGGGGAGCTTCGACAGGATTTCAAGGTTGACGTCCCCGAAGAAATCGAGTTCTGGCGCTCCCTGCGCCTGCTTGGCGGCGGCACGTTGGTTTTCGACGAGTATGGTCAGCTGAAGTATCAAATCGCCAATCACTTGATGAACGATCGATCCGACAAAAAGCGCCAGGGCGAACGCCTCACCTATCTTTGGAAACAAGGTTTTCTCGATAGGAAGAAGGACAGGGCCGGCTATTTCTCCGCCCTACATTTGGCGCGCAGTGGTGTGCAGGAGAAGGCGGGATGAAACCAAGCCGCGTAGTCATTACCTCCTATCAAGTAGGGTTCGGCGACTGCTTCCTGCTGTCGTTCGAATATCCGGTCGAAAAACGGCATGTTCTGATCGATTTCGGTTCAACCGGACTACCCGACGGCGTCCCGAAAAATCAGCTCGACCTGATTGCCGCCGACATCGCCAAACGGACGAAGAATCAAAGGCTGGCGATCGTCGCCACCCACCGCCACAAGGATCATATTTCTGGATTCACGACAAAAAAGCAGCGACCTTCTTCGGGAAAGACCATCGCCGACCTGAAGCCCGAACTGGTTCTGCAGCCTTGGACAGAAGACCCGAAGCTCGCGGTCGATGCCAAAGGCCCTTTGCCGCCAGGAGTGTCTCTCGCCGCCCACCACATTTCCTCGCTTGCAGCCATGCAGCAAGCCGCCGGGGCAATCTTCAGCGAGGTGAAACGGGTCCGCTATCTGTCGCCTTCATTGCGCCAAGAGCTGTCTTTCATGGGCGAGAACAATCTCGCCAACCGTGAAGCCGTCGAAAACCTGATGACCATGTCGGCGACCCGCGAATATGCGAAGGCAGGAGATAAGACGGCACTTGAGGATCTGCTTCCAGGTGTGAAGATCGACATCCTGGGGCCGCCCTCAATCGATCAGTCGGAAAAAATCACCAAGCAGCGCAGCCGCGACCAGGACGAATTCTGGCACCTGATGGCCAATGCCGCAGCCTCTCTCGGTCCGACCAAGGGGCAGAGGGTTGCGCCGCTCTTTCCCGATTTCACGGTGGAGCGGAGCGGGTCGCAATTTCCAATCGATGCGCGCTGGATCGTCAGTCAGGCGCGCCGCTTGCGGGCAGACCAGATGCTGCGTCTTGTCCGCATCCTTGACACGGCGCTCAACAATACCAGCCTGATATTGCTCTTTCGGTGCGGATCGAAGAGCCTGCTTTTTCCGGGCGACGCGCAGATCGAAAACTGGTCCTATGCGCTCAGTCAGCCGACTGTGCGTGAAAAGCTTAGAAAGGTCGATCTCTACAAGGTCGGCCACCACGGCAGCCTGAACGCCACGCCAAAATCGCTCTGGGAGCTGTTCGACCAGAAGTCCGATGATGACCATGCCGGCCGCCTTCAGACCTTGATGTCGACGATGGCGCACAAGCATGGCGACGAGGAGCGGCGCACCGAGGTTCCCCGTCAAACTTTAGTCCAAGCACTCGATCGGCAAAGCGACTTCTTTACAACGCAGAGCCTGAAGGAAAACGAGCTCTGCCACGAAACCGCGTTGGATTTTCCATGAACGAAATCTCCACCCCTTCTGCGGCAGAAGCGTTGGCAGGCGGCCGAAACCTCGTCGTGTGCTGTGACGGAACGTCAAACCAGTTCAGCGACGATCGCACTAATGTCGCCAAGCTTTGCCGTATCCTACGAAAGGATCGCGGGCGGCAACTTGTCTACTATCATCCTGGCGTCGGCACCAAGGCGCCGCCGGGATTTGTCACAGGCCTCGGTGCCAAGGTTGCGAAGCTCGCGGGGCTCGCCTTCGGCTACGGGCTGAAGCGCGACATCGTCGATGCTTATGTCTTCATCATGACGCATTTTCGACCGGGCGATAAGCTCTTCGTCTTCGGTTTCAGTCGAGGCGCCTACACGGCGCGGGCCCTGGTCGCCCTGATCAAGATGTACGGCCTTCTGATGCCTGGAAATGACGCCATGGTTCCCTATCTCGTGGACATGTTTTGGGCGATCGACAAGGCGCGCGACAACAGCGAGCGGCGTGACGCCTATTTCAAGCTCGCCGCAGAATTCAAGTCCGAGCTTGCGACGCGGGACTGCAAGCCACATTTCGTCGGTGTCTGGGATACCGTCAGTTCTGTCGGATGGATCGGATCGCCCACGGCATTGCCTTACACGCATGACAATCCCGATATCGCGGTACTTCGTCACGCCGTCGCGCTGGATGAGCGACGCGCATTCTTCCGCACCAATCTCGCTGCGACGCCCAGCGGTCAAGATGTCCGACAGATCTGGTTTGCGGGCGCCCATGGCGATGTCGGCGGTGGTTATCTCGAGGCCCAAAGCGGGCTGTCGCGTATCGCCTTGCTCTGGATGCTAGAAGAAGCACAAGCGCATGATCTGATCATAGAAGACGCAGCCAAGGCCGACGTTGTCCATCAGATTGCAGTCGATCTGGAAGGCCGCGCGCTAACGGTCCACAACTCGCTGACCTGGAAATGGTGGGCTGCCGAATATGTGCCGAAGCTCCGTTACGATTCCTCCACTGGTCGCAAATATTGGAGCTTTAAACCCTTCAGCCGTCGAAACCCGGGCCCGAACCCGATCCTGCATGACAGCGTTTGGACACTTCCAAACCACCCAATCCCGCCCGGGGCGCGAAAAGCATCCGAGATTTGGCCGCCTGGCACTTAGCGATCCTCAATCGGGCCGATCGCAAGCATTGCCGTCGGCAGCTCATAGAAGTGGCAAAACGTAGACCAGGGGGCTAAACTACCGTCGGTTTTTACGCCGGCTTATCTGAACCAGCGGCCTCTCACGGGAGAGGCTCGCTGGTGGCTTTTTGAAGGAATCATCATCAACGGCGTGAGGTCTGTGCATGCGGACGGATTATCGGCTCCATGAAATCGACAACGGCGAGTTCGAGACGCTCATCCTTCGCATTTGCACAAAATGGTTTGGTGCGGCGGTAACTCCTTTTGCCGCCGGCAAGGATGGCGGCAGGGACGGCAAGTTTTTCGGGACGGCCTCGAGCTTTCCCAGCGCGGCGGCGCCCTTCGCGGGACATTTCGTTTTTCAGGCAAAACATGTGGCTGCGGCCGACCGGTCCTGCTCGGATCGCGACTTCGAACTGCTTCTGAAAAAGGAACATCCCAAGATCAAGCGGCTGATCGCGCTTGGAATCTGCGATCACTATGTCGTTTTCACCAATCGAAAATATTCGGCCGGAGCCGACGAGAAGCTCGTCCGCGAACTGCTTGAGCTTGGGCTCGTCTCAGTCACGATCGTCGGGTTGGAGCGGCTTTCGCTGGCGCTCGATGAGCATCCCGACATCCGAGATCAATTATCCAACCACAAAGTCTCGAATGCGGAGCTGAAAGCCATCTCCGCCACTTTGGCATCGATCATGGCGGCGGCGCCCTCCATCGAACGGGCATTGATCGCCAAAACGCCAACCGCCGCTCTCCATCGTGAAATTGCCGCGTTGGTGGGCAGCAATCCCGATGCACCAATCGATGAGCTCCTGGATCGGACCTTGACCTTCGCTGGAAATTACAAGGTGCTGCAGGACGAGATTGGGCGGTTTCGCATCACAAACAAACGCGCAAAGGAGTTGGTGGCTGAAGCACAAACCGCTCTTGGCGCGGGAGACCTTCCCCGTGCTCGAAGCCTGTTTCTGGCAGCCATTGAGGATCGGCGGCTGACGATCGAGGAGGCGGTCGCCGAATATGCGGATCTTCAATTCGGTTATGGCAAGGCAAGCCTCCTCGACAGGGATTGGCGAGCCGCCGATGCTGCCTTCAAAAAGGCTGCTGAGTACGCCTCATTGGAAAACAGGGCCAACGGTCTGGCGGTCCAGCTGCACTTTGCGGATCAACTGCTCCTCATGAGTGAGCTGTTCTCCGATCTGGCACCGCTGCGGCACTCGATCGAACTGGCTTGGAGCGTTCTCACCGCGTCGGACCCGGGTGAGTTCGGCGCCACATTCTCCTTCAAAACGGTCGACGTTCTCCAACGCGCATATTCCGCGCTGTCGCGACGGACGACATCGAAGGAGTCATTGAAGGGCCTGCGCTCCGCGATCACGCTCTGCCAACGATTTCTCGAGATCGAGTGCCAATGTCTGCCAACTGACGAAAGACGAAAATTCGCGATGAATCTCGCGACTGCGCTCACCAATTACGGTGAGCGAGACGCTGGTAAAACCGGAAATCGTGCTTTGGCCGAAGCGGTCGCGCTCCTCGATGACATTGCCACCGATGATACGAGGATGGTGGGGAGCATTGGCCTTGACGTTTATCATGGGAGGGGATGTGCGCTCAAGTTGCTCGCTGAGCGTTCGAAGGGGAAGGTCGCTGCCCGGTACTTCAAGGCTGCAGCAGAAGCGTTCGAGACCGCAAGCAATATGTACGAAGCTGGATCTGATGATTGGTGTACGGCAAAATCTAATCTCGGGATCGTACTTTGGTCGCATGCGCAAAATCTGGATGACCAGCAAGCCATTCCGATCTTGAGGAAGGCCCTCGAGCTGCACCAGGCGGCGCTTGCAGCAACATCATTCGAGGGCGCTCCGTCTCAATGGGCCTGGATGAAGCACAATCTTGCCGCAACACGAACCGACCTCGGAGAAAGGTCAGGGGCCGCCGGCCTCTCTGCGCTTGAGCAGGCTCACTGCGAAATCGAAGAGGCGATCGCAATCAACGGCGGCGACCGGGAATCACTTCAGGCGATATCGGCGTTTATTCTACGGGCCTATATCGTTGCGTTTCAAGCGTTTTACCTGCGATCGCCTGCAGCCATAGATCGATTGGAAAACGAGGAAAATTTCTTGGAATCTCTTCTCCAGTACATTGATGATGACGCCTTCATCTCAGCTAATCTGCGAAGCTCGATCACCGAAATGCAAATCCTTCGCGCGGTGGCGACAATACTCGGAGACAATCGGCATGGAGACGATGTCCTGGCGATCGCCACTACAGAGTTGGCTGCCCGCGGAACGACGCTCAATGCTTTCCCATCCTTTTTGACTCGCCTACTCTTGCGATCCAGCGCTCGTGTCGCCGCTGCATAGCTTCTACCGGGATTGAGTGCCGAAAAATATCGCAGAGCGGCCGTTGAACACTCATCTCAGGAAACTTTCGACCCCTATTGTCATGTTTGTTTGGATCAAGACCATCGCCGCGACCGCGTTGAGGCGCAGCGAGATGAGAGGCTGTTTGGATTACTTCTCAGTCGCAATCAACAGAAGGCAGCTTTAGGGCGAGAGCACGACGCGGAATCTCGCCTGCGTAGTCTTCAGCAGGTACAGTTCCGTCGTTGCCAAGAGCCGCAGGGCGTCATCCGTGATCGAAGCGACCGAGCCTCCCGGCTGCACGAGAACCATCTCAAAATCGAGTTTCGCGCGGCGCGACTTTTCCTTGAAATACGAGAGGTCCTTCATGTTGCCCTTGAGGAAACGGCTATAACCCTCGCGGCCCCAGATTTCGTGACGCCTTTTCAAGTCTTGGCAGAGCGTCGGAAGCCCGGCGTGCTTTGCGGTTATGCTCTTCTGCGCCTGACCGCAGACGACATAGAAATTCCGAATATCCTGGGACACACGACCCTCGTGCGCACCCTTGCAGTGGACAAGGCATAAGCGAATGGTGGCGTCATCGACATCCTTGAGGCAAACAAGGTCAGCAGCTTCGCCCGCGCCGTCGTCGTTGAAGATAACGTCGAATTCACCCTTGATCTGCTCGAACGTCCGGAATTGGATTGTCTGCTGATCGCCAATCTTGTGCATCGACTCCTTGTTCAGTTCGATGCCATCCCAGTTCCAGGCTTCGAGTTTCTCCCGCTGGTAAAGCCCTGCGTCGAGCTTCACCGGAATGTGGTAGCAGTTGTAGGAATACGTGCCGTCCGAATAGCGAACGATGAACGGATCCTTCTGGAGGTATTCGTCCAACGCAATTGCTGGCTGCGTACCGTATCGGAAGAAGACGGTCGGGCCAGATAGGTGATCGTGGCGGTAACCACCGGGGATTTCGTCGCTGATGACGAGCCTGTATTCGGAGGTTGCCTCGTCACACTCGATGCGAAAGACTATCTCGCCATCCGGGCCGACATCGCCTAGATTCAAGTCTACAGCGAAGACCGGGGCCTCCAAGGACCCGAATATGACATACGGCTTGTCATTGAAGCGAGTTTGCGCCTGTTCACCCCATTGGGCTGCTATCGGCCACGCCGCGTGTGGTTTCGTCATTCTTTCCGGACGCAAGAAATCGCGGACGATGTTGCTGTCGCTCTCGACGTCAGATGTAACCTTTGCCCACGTTGCCGAGGTCCATTCGATCCAGTCGGATATCGATCCGGCCTTCTGCTGCCAGACTTTGCCGCGCCGCTGGGTTCCTCCCCAAAGAACACGCTCACCGTCCTCGTATCCGAGACAAGCAAGGTTGTTTAGGGAAGATTCGGCCTTCTCAATGCTGGCGAGCCCTTCCGTGACGTTGGGACCAAAATACGAGGTGAAGCTGATCGCGCCAATGCGTGATGAACCCAGGCTCTTCACCAACGGGAGTTCGACGTTGTTGAGGATGTTGAAGATCGGAGTTCCTGAAACCAGAGTTGTGTCGTCGTCCGTGACGGCCCTCGCAAGCTTCTCGGATCGCAACACATCGTAGTCGCTTGCGAACAGGCAGAGAGAGCCTGCGACCTTATCCCACCTGACAATTAGCAGGTCATAGATCGTGTCGAACACATTCTGGTAGTTGCCCCAGGAGACATCGCTTGACCGGCAAACGACGGCAACGAGTACGTTGTTGTGCTCACTCAAGGCGTACCAGGTCTCGGACCCTTTCGGGAGCACTGACTCGAAGGCCAGTGGACTCCATTCGGCGCATTTCGTCCGAAAGAGCTGCGCCGAAAGTGCTGGCCGGAGGTTCCAGAGCGAAAGATTCGAATGGAGATTGCCCGTTTCCTTGAGCGCGAGAACGACGTCTTGGAGCCGCAGCTCTTGGTCAATCCTGTCCTCGCTCAACCGCTTGATGATGTGATCCCAGTCGGCGCCTTCGGCATAGAGGTCGGCAAGCTTCGCCTCCGCATCGGGATCGGCGATGTTTATCACGACCGTGGCCTCACCGATCTTCTCCTTGGGTCCTTTGCGGGTAAAGCGACCGATGAACTGCAGGGTCACGGCGAGTGACTTATGTGTGTCGTGGAGTGCGGCGACCTTCAGGTAAGGCAGGTCGAAGCCTTCCCCCAGCATGTCTACGCAGATCGCGATCCTCGCGCCGTCGGCTCCGCGATTGAATAGCTGGTTCATGGCCTCTCGATTGGCGACTGTGCGTCCGGGGCCGGAGTAAACGATCACCGGTTTCAGATCCGGTGCAAGACGTTGGTAGATGCGGCCAACGGCTTCCGCGCGATCCTTGGAGGATGTTCGCGCCATCATCAGATGATCGAGCTTCAGGTCGTCCCGATCGTGTCGGAGCGCGGCGATCGCTTCCTTGGCGATAGCGATGTCGCGCGCCTCTTCGTCACTATATTCTTCGATCGTCCTCAGATTGATGGGCCGATAGTAGTCGGCGGCTTGCGCGTCCCCGAGCTTGTAGTTGAAGATGATCTTGCCATCGATGCGCTTGCCATCGCGACGAAATGGCGTGGCTGTGAATTGAAGAATCCTTTTTTCCGCAAAATGCTCGCGGACGCCATTCCACGTTTTCGCAGTGATGTGATGGGCCTCGTCAACGATCAGATCGGAGCATGCCTCCGCCAGTCGGCGGACTATGGCCGGATCTGAGGCCTCCAGGACATTCGGCAGAGCTACGATGACGTTCGCATTACGAACGATCGAATCCAAATCTTCCATGGATCGAATGCCCGTGGTGATCACCGCGACGCGTGGCTTGGCAAGCTCGTGGCCGACCACCTGTGCATCGGGCAGAACGCCGAGACCTATGAACTTGCGGGCGATCTGGCTCCGGAGTGTATCGCTTGGCACCAGAACGAGTGTGCGGCCGAGGCGACGATATACGAGCGTTGCAAGCATCGTCTCAGTCTTGCCAGTACCAGTTGGAAGGACGACGGTCGCTGGTTCGAAGTGCATTCCGACCGCAAAGTGGGCTGAGATCGCGTGTAAGGCCCCAATCTGCGGGATTCTTAGGCCAGGCAGATCATGCTCCTCGTCTTCGGTTCGAAAGTCAAATCCGTTGGCCCAGGAACTTATGACCTTTTCCGGCGTATCGGCATAAGTCGCCAGGTCTCCAAACGAATCCCATTGGATCTCGAATTCCTTAGGAAGAGCGCTGGGATCATCTGCACCTAGCGCGACCACTACCGGAAGAATTGTCTCTATCCGGCGTGCCCCCTTATGGCGAAGAAGTATCTCGCGGTAGGGCGGATCGAGCTTCGTCACGATGATGTCGTGGCCTTTGAACTCCGAAGGCGAGATCTCAGCTCGCGTTCGCGCACCGCCGAACACGAGCTGGAAGACGCGATTTCCTCCGATCTTCAAGATGCGTTCGGGAAGTGCCGGGAGGTCGAGTATGCCGCGCCACGTAGCAAATAAGCTCATGTCGACTTTCGGTAGGTTGAGTGATGGATCGTTGATGCGATTACTGATCGCAGGAAAGATGATATCGAATAGTCGCCGTATCAAGTATTACGGCAATTTTTGCGCGAGTAATTAACAGAAATCGTCTAGTCGCTTCGGCGACCTCTTTTGCAGCAGCATCGCCTTGGATATCAAGGCTGAGGAACATGAGGCGGCTTACCTGATGAAACTGATCTTTAAATATTTTTCCGAGGGCGTTGTCGAACACGTTTTCGTTCGGGAAGACCATGTCGGCTTCAAGTGCAGCTTGCCAAAAGAGTACAACGATCCATTTGAACTTTTCCTTGGCGTTGACCTTGAACAAAGATCTGACCTCCTGGCGACGTACAGTGAAGTGGTCCAAGAAATCCCGTCGCTGTTGACCACCTGCTTCTCTGAATCACCCGTCGTGACCCCAATGTGGGCACACTATGGAAACAATCACAAAGGATTCGTGATCGGATTCGACGTTGCCGAATTGCAAGAGATTTACCCGGACCTCCTAATTCGCGAGATTTCATATCGAGAGCGACCGAGTGAGACACTAATCTCGTTCGCGCGGATGGCGGCGCACCGGAAAAAGCCGAGAGACGCGATGGCCCTCCGTAGCGCCGTCATTTATCAAGCTTATTTTTCGAAGTATCTGGAATGGAGCTACGAGCAGGAAGTGCGCGCCGTAAATATCGACGAGTATGTCGAGGACGTGAACGGCAATAGGATTCTCTATGTCCCTAAAAAATGCGTCGCGGCAATAATCTCCGGAGCCAAGTCTTCCCCGCAGACGATTGATGTTCTTCAAGAGGCTGCACAGGAACTTGGTGCCGAATTTTTTGTCGCAAAAATAGGTCGCAGCTATCCAGCACCTTATCTGATTACAAGCGGAGATGGCCGCAGAGTGTTTGCGGGCGGGGAGATAGCCCCTCCGATTGCGGAATGTGCTGAATGCGCGGAGCCGCTGAGAGAAAAGGGAGATCTGTGCCCGTGGTGTTCTATTGACGACGCTCAACGGTTAGAGGCCGCCTCAAACAATCCTTTCAGGATCTTGGATCATTATGGGCTGCTTGAGGAGTATATTGATGGATATCCTGCAAGGCCACCGAAACCCTATGAGTAAACTAATGATCTATCGAGAGAGCGATGGCTGTCGGGTTCGATATCTCATAGGAGTGGGGCATGCCGAGGCTTCGTCGGCTAGGGAAGCCATAAAGCTCGCTCACAGCCGCCGACGTCGATTGCCGGTTGACCTCCTCGCTTACGAAGCTCTAATCATATAAATAGACATTGACAGCATCTTTCATCAAAATTTTCAGCGCCTTAGAGCCTGACTCAAAAAGAACTCAATAGACATAGTACCTTGCGAGCCTGCGGGTGAGAATTCGGATGTGGGCGACGAGCATCCAGGCTTCAGCGGAAGCGATTGATTTCTCCCAATCCTTGGCCAATCGCCTGCATCTACCAAGCCAGGCGAAGGTGCGCTCCACGACCCAGCGACGTGGCAACACTTCGAAGCCCTTTGCCGTGTCTGCTCGCTTGACGATCTGCAAGGTGAACTTCGCGACCTTGCGCAATGCGACCCGCAGTTTCGGACCGGCATAGCCGCCGTCAGCAAAGATATGCCTGAGCCACGGCCAGCGCCTGAGGATGGTTTTGAGAGCCGCCGCTGCACCATCGCCGTCTTGAATGTCAGCACTGTGAACAACGAGCCCCACCATCAAGCCAAGCGTGTCGACGACGATATGGCGCTTGCGGCCCTTAATCTTCTTGCCCGCGTCATAGCCCGCAATCCCTCCGCTTTCAGTGGTTTTGACACTCTGACTGTCGATCACCCCTGCAGTTGGTGAGGCTTCCTTTCCTTCCAGCTCTCGCGTCTCCATAACGAGATGATGGTTAATCCGCAGCCACAAGCCAGTCGCTCGCCACTCGTAGAAATAACCCTGCACGGTTGAATAGGGCGGAAAATCCTTCGGTAGCATCCGCCATTGGCATCCGGTCGATGCGATATAAAGCAGCGCGTTCAGAACTTCGCGCAATTCCGTCTTGCGGGGCCGACCGAGCCTGCTTGGCATCGGCATAAACGCAACGATCAGCGACCACTCCGTGTCCGTCAGATCACTTGCGTAACGCCCTGTCCGTCGGCCATATTGGCGACGGGTGAAATCAGTCCAGCCCATTGCGGTCTCCATCGAATCCTAAGCAAATCCGAAGGAACCACAACTGGCTGATTTCACTCAACTCTTTTTCGGTCAGGCTCTAAGCGCTACGAGATTTACCGGGTCCTCGGTTCAAATCCCTTCAAGGCGACAGAATGCCTACAGGCCGACAACAAGCATAAGCCTGATACACGCTGTATTGAATGGTCGCCATTGCAGAAAACAAGGCTGCGGCTTCGTTAAATCCATTGGACTTTATCGAAGCCGCTGATACCTAACGGCACCATTTCTCGACGGCAAGCGCGATCGCTTTGGTGCAATCAACAAGATCGCGCACCGAGACGCGCTCGTTGGGCTGATGTGCTTGTGCCGGATCACCCGGTCCAAAGTTCACGGTCGGTGTTTTACCCAGACCTGTCGGCAACCCGATGTCGCTATGAGCTCCGAAGCCGCTCAAAACAGGTGACAGGTCTGCTTCGTTAACGGCGGTCTGGAAGATGCCGACGAAGGGATTGTCCGACGGGATTTCGGCGCAGTCGGCGTCAAGGATCCATTCGATGCGGGCAGGGTGCGCACGCAGATAGGGATCGGTTTGGCAAACATGGGCGATCTGCTCTTCGATCTCGCGCTTGACATGACCGCCGAGCTTGAATTCGTCGTGCTCGCTCGGCAGGTACCGCGCGTCGACGATGATTTCGCCGCGGCCCGCCTTGAAGACGGGTGTTCGCCGGCGCTCATCTGGGTGGCGATAATCTGGTTAGGCAGGTACATCAGCGGATGGTTCTTCTTCGGATCGATCATCCAGCGGCGATTGAGAATGTCGATGCCGTCGAAAATCTGTCGGCAGAGCTGTACGGCGTCGGCCGGGCCGCTTGTATACTAGGCGTTCGGAGTCAGTTCCGCATGGCCGCCGATGCCATCGATGATGATTTTTCCCCACAGAATGCGGTGGCAAAGCGGGGCGATTTGTTGGCGGTCGGCTCGGTCATGATGCTGGCATCGGCATGGAAGCCGCGATCGACCATGGCCAGCGACCCCACTTCGCCGATTTCCCTCATCGACGAACGTAGTGAAGACGACATCCCCCGACAGCGGGATATCGAGTTCCTTGAGAATCTCGACGGCCATCAGCATGCAGGCGACGCCGCCCTTCATGTCGACCGTGCCGCGGCCGTGCAGGAAGCCGTCCTTGAGAACCGGCTCGAACGGATCGGTGGTCCAGTGTTCGGCAGCACCCGGCGGCACGACGTCAATATGGCCGGTCAGCATGATCGAGCGCCCGCCACCGGTGCCTTTCAAGGTGCCGCCGAGATTCGGACGGCCCTCGAATGTCCGGCCCTTGTTGGCGCCGGCGCGGCCTTTGTACTTCTCATAGAGCGCCGGACCGTCCGGATCCCAGAGGTCGGTTGTGAAGCCGAGCGTCTCTAGTCGCTTCTGCAGATAGAGCTGGCAGTCGCGTTCGCCCGGGCCGGCGTCTTTGGGGTTCGATTTGACGATCGATGGAAAGGCGACGAGGTCGCTCAGCGTCTTGACGATGCGATCGGCATTCGCCTCAACGCGCGCGGCAATGGTCTCTTCGATGGACGGCATTATGATCTCCAACGTTGGGATAGTCGGTCGGCGAGAAGGACGAAAACCAGCAGGGCGCCGACAATTCCCACCTGCCAAACCGTATTGATGTTGAGCTGCAGAAGACCGGTCTTCAGTGTCACCAGCAAGAGCACGGCTGCAAACACGCCGCCGACGCCGCCGAGCATCGCTGCCGTCAGCGATTCCAGCTCGAGGTTCTGGCCGATATTCGGCCGGCCGCTGCCGAGCCAGGCAATCGACACCAGGCCTGCGGCCCCGGCAAGCGCGCCGCTGAGGGTATAGAGGATGAAGCGCACGCGGCCGACCGGGATGCCGACCAGCCTGGCCGAACGTTCATTGAAGCCCATCGCATAGATCCAGCGGCCCCAGGCGGTCGAGATCAGCACGACGCCGGCGATGGCAAAACAGGGAATGGCAAGCGTCAGGAAAGGTACCGGAATGCCGAAGGCGACACCGCGGCCCCAGACCAGCAGCCATGCCGGCACGCCGGATTGCGCCGCGCCGCCGACCGACAGGTCAATGCCGGCGCCGCCGGCCATGATGACCAGGCCCTGTCCGAGAGCGACCAAGGCGAGAATCGTCGAGAATTGCAGGATGGTGGTTACTGTCCCGAGATTGTAGGCCGCAGGCCTGAGCACCAGCAGGCCGACGATGACCACCAGCCATAGCACGCAGAGCAAAGTGAGGATCAGGGCAGGACCCCGGAGGTTCTTCAGCGTCTTCATGCGCGAGCTCGCAGGAGTTGTGCTAGCGGCAGCCGGTTGGACAGGGCTTCGAAGCCAAGCACGGCGATGATCAGGACGCCGGTGACGACGGGTTGCCAGAGGGAAGGAACGCCGATCAGCAGCAGCCCGTTTTGCAGAATTCTGAGCAGCAGCACCCCGAAGATGGTGCCGACCAAGCTGCACTTGCCGCCCAAGATACTGGTGCCGCCAAGGATCACCGCGGCGATGGCATCGAGGGCCAGCGTGCTGCCGATAGTCATTTCGACGTTACGGTAGGTGGCAACATAGAAGGTGGCGGCGATGCCGGTTAGGATGCCGCTGATGATGAAGGTCATGAAGCGCACCTTAACGACAGGGATGCCAGACAGCCGCGCCTTCTCCTCCGAATTGCCGATCGCCAGCAGATAGAGGCCATAAGGCGTCCGCCGCAGGGCCAGCCAGACGAGGAGATAGGCAAAGGCAATGACGACGGCGGAGATGGGAATGCCGAGTACGGTGGCTCCAAGCAGATTCGTCAGGGTAGGTGGCAGTCCCGACAGCCACTGACCGCCGAGCAGGACGAAGACGCCGGTGCGGTAGACGCCGAGGAGACCGAGCGTGCCGACAATCGCCGGAACGCGGCCGAGGACAACGACGGCAGCCGTGACGCAGCCGAGCAGCGCACCAACGATCGGGCCGATAACAAGTGTCACGGCGGGGTTGGCGCCAATCCCAAGCAGCCGGCCGATGGCGATCGCCGCTAGGCCCATGACGATGCCGATCGACACGTCGATGCCGCCCATGGCCAGCAGCAGCGTCATGCCGAGGCCGATCAACAGCAGCTCGACGCTGTTGCGCAGCACGGTCGCCGCATTGCCGAATGTCGCGTAATAGGGGGATGCGACAGAAAAGATGATGATTGACAGGATACAGGCGGCAAGCAGAGACCATTCCCGCCCGTTCATGGAGAAGATACCGTTTCCAGTCTGTCGCATCGCTTTCATGTCAGGGCTCAGAAGTTGAACTTGTCGACATTGTCGGCCGTGAACACCGCCGGCGGACCGAGCAACAGGATACCCTTGGCGGCATCATACTTGACGGGTGCATCGAAGCTCGGAACTTTGTTTTCCGCTTCGAAGACCTTGCCGTCGATCAACTGCTTGCCGGCCCAGACTGTCAGGTAACCGCGCTTTTCCGGATCCCAGAGGACGGTGAAGCCGAAGGCGCCGCTCTTGATGTAGGACCGCGCCGTATTCGGGCTGCAGTAGCCGGCGCCGATGACAGAGCCGATCTTGCCGGCCGTTTCGATCGCTTGGGCGACGCCCGGGCAGGTCGAGGAAGCAACGGCGATGATCGCCTTGATGTTCGGATTGGCGGCCATAAGGTCGCCGGAGATCTGCGCGGCGCGCTCGGCCGTGCCGCCGGCATATTGCGGTGGCAGCAGTTTCAGTTTCGGATATTTGGCAGCGGCTTACTTCTGCATGAAGCCGATCCAAGCATTGAGATTGGAGGCCGTCGCTTCGCCCGAGACGATACCAATCGTCGCATCCTCGCCGACCCGCTTGACCAGTTCGTCGACGATCGTCGTGCCGAGGCCTTCGTCAGTTGCCTGGGCGACATAGACGGCGCGGCCGCTGTCCGGGGCATCACTGTCGCTGGTGAACAGCTTGATACCCTTGGCCTTGGCGCTTTCGACCACCGGATTTATGAGAGCTTCTCTCAGCCGTTCTGCATCACCACCGCCTTGGTATGCAGATAATCTTCGACATGCTGTGTGCTGGATTCCCTCCCGTAGCCGCTCATTTTATAGCCACCGAATGGGATGACAGGGTCGAGCGCGCCGTAGCAGTTGATCCATACGGTGCCGGAACGAATGGCCTTCGCCATGACGTGGGCCCTGGCGCCGTCGCGGGTCCACACGCCGCTTCCAAGGCCATATACGGTGCTATTGGCGATGCGGATTGCATCCTCCTGGCTGTCGAATGGAATGGCGGTGACAACCGGGCCGAAGATCTCCTCCTGGGCGACGCGCATCTCGAAGCCGACATTGCTGAGAACGGTTGGCTGGATGAAATATCCGCCGGCAAGCGCGCCTTCCGTCATCTGTTCGCCGCCAGCAGAAACAGCAGCACCTTCGCCGATGCCGATATCGATATAGGAGCGAACGCGATCCATCTGTCTGGCGGACACGACCGGCCCGATCTGGGTGGCGGTATCCATGCCGTTGCCGACGCGAAGCGACTTTGCAAAGACCGAGACACGCTCGACGAAATCGTCATAGATCGTTCGCTCGACCAGCAATCGCGATCCGGCGCTGCAGATCTGACCACTATTGCCAAATATGCCCATCGCGGTGCCTGGAACGGCCTTGTCGAGGTCGGCGTCGGCAAAGACGATATCCGGCGACTTGCCGCCAAGCTCGAGCATCAGCCGCTTGATGTTGCCTTTCGATGCCTCGATGACCTTGCGGCCCGTGACATCCGATCCCGTAAATGCCACTTTGTCGACATCCAAATGAGCCGCCAGTGCGGCGCCCGCCGTATGGCCGAAGCCCGGCACGACATTGATGACGCCGGGCGGGATGCCGGCTTCAAGCGCCAGTTCACCCAGCCGCAGCGCCGTCAGCGGCGCCTCTTCGGAGGGCTTCAAGACCATTGTACAGCCGGTGGCCAGCACGGGCCCGATCTTCCAGATCGTCGAGGTCAAAGGGGCATTCCACGGCGTGATCGCACCGACGACGCCGACCGGTTCCTTCAGGGTGTAGCTGAAGACGTCGCCCGGCAGTGAGTTCGGCAAGGTGCCGCCCTGAATGACCGTACACATGCCGGCGTAGAACCTGAGCATGCCTATCGCCCGCTGCCGGCGTCCGCGTGTGAAACTGATCGGCGCGCCCATGTCGAGCGTGTCGAGAAGGCTGAATTCCTCGAAGTGCTGGTCGATGAGGTCAGCAAACTTCAGAATGCATTCCTGCCGCTGAAAAGGCGTGAATTTGCTCCAAGGCCCTTCGAAGGCGCGCCGGGCGGCAGCGACAGCGAGATCGATATCGCGTGCGTCGCCTTCAGAAATGGTCGCGAGCAATTCGCCGGTAGCGGGATTGCGGGTCTCGAACGTCCGGCCATCGACGGCATCGACGAGCCGACCGTCAATGATCAACTTCTTTACGGAATTGAGCAGTCCCAAGTCGTGATGGGTCATGGATCTATCCTTTGATTGCGTTGCAAGGCGGGCGATGTGGCTGCCATCTCAGGCGAATAGCCCGCGCAGGTGGTCGTTGAGAAAAATGCCATCGGGATCGATTTCGCGTCGCATTGTCTTGAATGCGTCGTAACGTGGGTAAAGCTTCTCAAGCCGTGCAGGCGTCATGAAATGGTGCTTGCCCCAATGGGGTCGCCCGCCGCGTCGTTCGAATATCGCATCGACATCGCGAAGCAGGGGCCAGGTTGAAGCCTCCGGCTTGCCTGATACGCCGATCGCATAGCCGTCGCGCTCGGCATAGGCGCTGAGATAGGAGTCGTCGGCTTTCACCGGTCGGCTTTCGACCGGATAGGTCTCATCAGGATATTTCGTGAGGAAGAGATGGCGGACTTCTGCAAAGGTTTCCTCGTAGTCCGCGAAAGGAACGGCGTATTCCATTTCGCGAAAATTTGGCTCGTAGAGGTTCGGAAAAATGACCGAGCTGTGGTCGAACTCTTCGCCGGGGCCGAGCTCCGGGCCGGGCTCGCTTACCGGTACGGCATTATAGGTGCGCATGTGGCAGATATCCGCCGCACGGCTCGCCGTGCTTGGAATTCCATCCGGCAGCACAAAAAGCTCGGCCGATGTCTGGTGTGGCAACCAGAAAAACCAAAATGTCCGGTTGTCCTTCAGCCTTTGTTGCAAACCCTCGATGCAGTCTTCGACATCAGTATTCCAGGATCGCTTGTGGATATTGTAGGATGGCACGGCCTGCAGCGTAATCGACACGACGATGCCGAACATACCGAGCGAGGTCCGAAAAGCGCGAAACAGATCGCCGTCCTTTTCCGCTGTCGTATCGAGAAAACTGCCATCTGCCGTAACTATGCGGGCAGCCACCATTTGGGCTGAAAGGCAGGGCAGGGTGATGCCGGCCCCGTGGGTGCCGGTAGCAAGGGCGCCGCAAATCGACTGCGTATCGATATCGCCCTGATTGTTCAGCGACATTCCCTTGGTGCGCAGATACCGGCTGAGATCCCCGACGGTAATGCCCGGCTCCACCGTGACCTGGTATTTTTCGAGGTCGACCGCAGTCACACCGGCAAACTGGCTGAGATCGATCTGAACCCCGGGCGTCGCGACGATCGGCGGATTGGAATGGCCCCGGCCGGAGGCTCGGACCGGCAGGTTAAGCGCGCGCGCCTTCAGCACGGCCTGGCGTACCTCCTCCTCCGTGCGTGGCTGCGCCAGATGGCGCGGAACGAAATTCTGCTCCCCAAACCAGTTCCACCAAAGTTTGCCGGGTTCAAGTATACTGTTCTCGCCAATGGACATGATCTGTCTCCAATTCTGTGATGTCTTGCTCAAGCTGATCGCTGGAGCGGCTCTTCGGCCAACGCCGCATCGACAATTGGCATGACCTTGTTGGCCAGCAGCTCCATGGACTTTCGCATCACGGCCTTGTCCGTCCAGTCATGGGCGGTTAGCATCAGCGTTTCGAACGGGCCTACCTCTTCGCGGAATGCGAGGATCTTGCGGGCTACCGTTTCCGGACTGCCATAGATGACGAAATTGTCACGGACCATTTCGTGGGTGATCGATTCCACCGGCGTGTCGGGATGGGGGGCGAGAAGACCGGGGGCGCCGAGACGTTCATAGACCGTGAACATGTAGTCGTAGTACCAGTCAAAGGCGCCGCCGCTTGTTTTGACATAGGCTTCCGCCGCTTCGTCCGTATCGGCAACGAAGATGCTCCGCGCCACTCGCCAGGCAGATCCATCGGGTGTCTTGCCGAGCTTGTTCATTTCATCGACGTAGGTCTCCCAATGGGTCTTGACGACCCAGGATGCGACGAAGTTGGCGGAAATCGGCATCATGTCGCGCTGGGCGGCGACGCGGATCGAATGCGAATTCGGACTGCTGACGGAGAGGGCAAGGGGCGGATGGGGCTGCTGATAGGTCTTTGGAAGCGAGCCGACTCCGAGGTCTGGCCACATGTTGTCCTTCAGCTGCACGTTCCAGTATTTTCCTTTGATGTCATACGGAGCGTCCGTGGTCCATATCTTCAAAAGCATGTCCAGAGATTCCATCATCATTTCCGGCCGATTCGCATCCACCATGCCGAAGGCCTCGAAGTCCGAGCCGAGCGCGCCTGTTCCCACCCCAAGAATGAGCCGCCCCTCCGTCAGGTGGTCGAGCAATGCGATATGGGAGGCAGCCATCACGGGGTGGTAAAGCGGCAACGGCAGCACGCCGGTGCCGAGCTTGATATTCTTGGTCTGCTTGGCGATGAAAGCCAAGAACATCATCGGCGATGACACCTGCTCAATTTCGCAAGTATAGTGTTCGCCCATGAAAAACTCTGCGAAGCCGAGCTCGTCTGCCAAAATCACAGCGTCGATGTCTTCCTGCAGGGTCGCGTGGTAATCGCGGTTCATATTGTGCATTGGCATCATAAAGAAGGAGAGTTTCATTGCACATCCTCATGCGTTGGTGTCCTGACGACACTCACGCAATGACCGTGCCACCGCGATCCACCAGCCCTAAAGGCGTGTTTGCAGGTTATTTCAGCTTCTCCGGCTTGGATACGGAACCGCAGGCGTCTCGCGTAAGCGAAACCCAGTCTCATTTTTGAAAGCCTTTGAGACGGGCCTATGCGTTTCGGAGAACTGGTCGCCGGACTGGCGTAAATGACGGCACGCCATTTCCTTCAAATGTAATTGCACATCTTGACGGCAAGCATTATTGCTGCATAAATTATGGACAACCCGCTGGCGACCGAGGGGATTCTTCCATGGTTCTGCGAACAGACGATAATAAAACTCCCCTTCTGCAGGCCTCCGGCGGCATTGATCTCGTAGGCCTGAACGCCAGCAGATTGGCAAACCTCGATCAGTCCTGGAAACGTTGCCGGGATCGTTACCGCTTCGACCGCGGATCCAAGGCCCGTGTCCCGTCGCTGACCACCCAGGAGATCTCCGAACAGCGGCAGCCGTTTGACGAAAACTTCGCGACAATCCGCAATGAACTCGAGTTCGTTCACTCGACATTGCAGGCGGCAAGTTTCTGCGCCAGTTTTTCGGATATGGCCGGCATCATTCTTCATTATCAAGCCGACAGCAACGCGGACGCCTCTTTGGATGTTGAACAGCCTGGAACGATCTGGGCGGAGGGGATGGCAGGGACCAATGGCGTCGGCACATGCGTGATAGAAAAGCGGCCGACGATGGTGATGGGCAACAACCATTTTTTCAGTGAGTTCTCATCGCTGTCGTGCATAGCAGCCCCTGTGCTTTCGGCGGACGCGGACATGATCGGTGTTTTCAATGTCTCGACCGGAAACGCCAATGTGACAGGCGAGACCTTCTCTATGGTGGCTGGTCTCACGATCAAAACAGCCGAGCGTTTGAGCAATCAATTTTTTCTCAACCGCTTCCGCAACGATACGATCTTGAAGATTGGCGGAAGCGAGCAAGCGATTTTGTTGGCGCTCGATCCGGAGCAGCGAATTATCGGCGCAAATCACGGTGCCCGTCTCTGCTATGGCTGGTCGGACGACGGGCGCTGGGAGCGCGATCTCTGGGCCATTTTCGAGCGAAGCCCCGATCTCGTTGATGAATTTGCCTATTCCGGCAGTGTCACCGGCTTGCGCAGATTGGATAATCAGGCCGTCTGCAATGCCACAGTCCTGCATGCGCGTGGCAATATGCCGGGGATGCGCGGGACGAAGAGCACGAAATCGGCAGTTCGGTTGGCGAAGCCCGCCTCGATTGCGCGCAGCAAGCCTGATCCAATCAATCTTGAGGAATGTCTTGGGTCGCATCCCAAAATGCAGGCCGCAGCCCGCTTGCTCCGGCGTGTATCAGGCAGTTCATTGCCTGTTTTGCTGCTTGGTGAGACCGGAGTGGGCAAAGACACGCTGGCGAAGATTTTGCATTACGAAGGCAAAAGAAGGGACAAACCCTTTGTCGCCTTCAACTGCGCTGCCGTTCCCGAAAGCCTGATCGACAGCGAATTGTTCGGTTATGGCGTCGGCGCATTTACAGGTGCGAAGCGGGAGGGAAATCTCGGACGCCTTCAACAGGCCGACGGCGGCACGCTGTTTCTCGACGAGATCGGCGATATGCCGCTATCGCTTCAGACGCGCCTTCTGAGAGTGCTGGAATCCGGTGAGGTGAGCCCGCTTGGATCGGCCAAGACGGAACATATCGATATCAACGTCATCGCTGCAACGAACAATGATGTGCGCCAAGCGGTCATTGAAGGACGGTTTCGTCAGGACCTCTATTATCGTCTTGCCGGCGTCGTTGTCGAGTTGCAGCCGCTGAGGGAGCGTGCCGATCTGGAGGATATCGCAAGGCGCCTCCTTTCAAGCGAGGCCAAGGCGCCTGCGGCAAGACTTAGCCGTGACGCCCTGACGGCCCTGATGCGGCATAGCTGGCCTGGAAATCTACGCGAATTGAAGTTCGTGCTGCAGCGTGCCCAATGGATTTGCGAGGACGGCCTTATCGCGGTGGAAGATCTGGCGCTGCCCCTCGATGGACATCAGGGCCAGGTCGCGGCTGTCAATGATGCCATCCTTCCATGCGATCCTCTGCAGGAGGCCGAACGCAAGGTCATCGTTGAAACCTTGGCGCGCTATGGAAACGATGTCATCAAGTCCGCACGGGCACTGGATATGAGCCGCGCAACGCTTTACCGCAAAATAAAGCAGCACGGCCTGGGATCTCAAAAGATCGTCAACTGATCCATTCATCTCCACGGTCTCAACGCTGCACGCTTCCGTCTCAACACTAAGACGGATGAGATGACTCTCCGCCAAACACCTCCCTTCTGCATCTCCGGAACGATTGGCATGGCCTTTGCGTGATTAAACGCAGAGATAAATGCCGTCGAAGGAGATCGAGCGTGACCCAATCAGAAATGTTCAAACAGGGGATGCGCCGGCTAGCGGCCGGTGTATCGATCATAACCACGTTTGAAGATGGCCAGCCGCATGGGTTTGCCGCGACCTCCGTGACGTCGGTTTCCGCCGATCCGGCGCCGCTGCTGCTGGTCTGCGTCAGCAAGACAGTCTCGTGTCATGACACGATCATGCGGGCCGGAAAATTCTGCGTCAACGTGTTGCGAGAGACGGATATCGAAACGGCCAGATTGTTCAGCTCCGCTGAATTTCGCCAACGGCGGTTCGCGCTATGCGACTGGCAGACACTGTCGACCGGCGCGCCTGTCCTCACCAGCGCGCTGGCCAATTTCGACTGCCGCGTCCACCACGCCATGGAGGTGCAAACCCATACGGTTTTCTTCGGCCTTGTCGATGAGATCAAGCTTTTGGGCGAAGACGTGCATCCGCTACTCTATGTGAATGGCCAGTTCGATGGACTGCGCTCGGTTGTTCCGACAGTGGCAGCAGGATCGTGACAGTGGTATCTGGCGAAGGTCAGGCGAAACGCGTCGTGGTGATCGGCGGCGGCGTTGTCGGCGTATGCGCTGCCAGCTGGCTGCTGCGAGACGGTCATGCGGTCACGATCGTTGAGCCTGGGCAGATCGGGCGGGGCGCATCTTACGGGAATGCCGGATGCTTCAACCCATCATCCGTGGTGCCGATGTCGATGCCTGGCAACCTCATAAAGGTCCCCGGATGGCTGCTGGATCCTCTGGGGCCGTTATCCATCCGCTGGTCCTATCTTCCCACCATTGCACCATGGCTCATCCGTTTTCTACGCTCGGGAACCCGCGACAAGGTCGAAGCGCAAGCGCGCGCACTGGGCGATCTGCTGCGCGATTCCGTCGGTGTCTATCGACCCCTGATCATCAACGCTGGTGCCCAGGCGCTGGTCCGCCAGGACGGTCATCTCGTGGTTTACCCGAAACGCGCCGATTTCGAAGCGGATGCGCTTGCCTGGAAGCTGAGACGGGACAACGGGATTGCGTTTACGGTACTCGAGGACGAGGCGCTGTGGCAGCAGGAGCCAGCTCTGGCCCATTCCTGCAGGCTCGGCGTCTTCTTTCCCGACAATGGGCACACCGTCAATCCCAACCGGCTCGTCCAAATGCTGGCGGACGCATTCCTGCGTGACGGCGGCACGATCCTTCCTGCAGCTGCGCAAGGCTTTGAGATGGAGGGTGAAAGAATTCGTGGCGTACGGACAGACCGCGGGTTGGTGTCCTGTGAAATGGCCGTCATTGCCACCGGCGCCCACTCGAAAATATTCACAAGACAGCTTGGCGATCATATCCCGCTGGATACGGAGCGAGGATACCATATCGTGGTGCCTTATTCTGATCATATGCCTCGCATCCCGATCATGGATACCTCGGGAAAGTTCGTTGCAACACCCATGGAGGGCGGCTTGCGTATTGCGGGGACGGTTGAATTTGCCGGGCTCGATGCCGAGCCCGATTGGAAGCGCGCGCACAAGCTTTTGACACTCGGTCAACGCCTTCTGCCGGAACTTCCGACTATCGATCCGAGGGATGCCGAGGTCTGGATGGGATTTCGGCCAAGCATGCCGGATTCCCTGCCGGTCATTGGGCGATCGCGCCGCACTGGGGATATTATCTACGCCTTCGGACACGGCCATGTCGGCATGGCGGGCGGCGCCCAGACCGGATTGCTGGTGGCAGATCTGGTCGCGGGCCGCGCGCCGCGCATTCCCATTGCCGCATTTTCTCCAGAGCGATTCGGATGAGCGCCCATGGTTGAAAAAGCTCGAATTTGGTCCAGCGCGAGTCTCACGAAAAAGACGCGACGCGTCATCTTTGCGACAACACGTATCTGCCCCAACATGCAGGGGATGAGATCGAATTCGCCTCGGCCACGGTATCAAAATGAAACTCATTTGGAAAATCAGAATGATAGCAAAAATGCCCGAACGGCGGCGGCCACAATCGTTCGCTCAGCTATCCTGAAAGGGTAGCTGGCACGCATGTTGCAGCATGTCTACCGTTACAAAAACCAACAGAGGTGAACACAATGAACACCGCCATTTTTAAAAAAGCCATTGATAGACGCACCATGCTGAAAACGGGCACCGCCGCTCTGACAACGGCACTCTTCGCGCCCAACCTCATCCGTCCGGCGCAAGCCGCCGAGACGATCACCCTGCTGACGTGGGAGACCTATCACGACGATGACTGGATCGCCGAATGGGGCATGGCCAACAACACCGACGTCAAGGCCGTGCGTATCGGTTCCGAAGACGAGCTTTTCTCCCAAGCATTTTCGGGCGCCGTGCATGCTGACGTGCTCTATGTCGAGACCGGCTCCTTGCCGCGTTTCAAGGAAGCCAACCTTATTGCCAAGATCGATCCGGCTGCCATGGCCAACACCGCCAATATCAGCCCCTCGCTCGATTGGAAAAAATATGTGGGCGTCGGCGGTGAAACCATGGGCATTCCCTATAATTGGGGTACCCAGCCGCTGATGTTCGACGCCGGCCAGGTCACTAAGATCGATACATGGGCTGTTCTCTGGGACAAGGCCTATGCAGGCAAGGTCAACATGTTCGACGATTGCACCATGACCTTCCCGATGATTGCCCTTTATGTCGGCGCGAAGGATCCGTTTAACTTGACGGAAGCCGAATTTACCGCCTGCACCGAGGCGCTCAAGGCGTTGCGCCAGCAGATCCGCGTTATCGCGCGCGGCTTTGACGATGCGACTGCGCTCTATGCCGCCGGGGACGCCATACTCGGCTATTGCCAGAACGTCGCGGTGGTCAGCTCGCTGCAGGCGAAAGGCAAGAATTTTAAATATTCGCTGCCGAAGGAAGGCACGCCGACATGGATCGATTGCGCCTCGATCTCACCCCAGGGCGCCCGCCCTATCGTCTACAAGTTCCTCAACGACAATCTGTCGCCCGAATGGCAGTCGCGGTTCATCACGAAATCGACCAATAACGGCATCCTGACAGCGGATGCGGCACGCAAGGCTGGTGTCAAGGATGATTTGCTGAAGATGACCAACGTGCCGGATTCGGAAGCCGCAGGCTTCTGGGAAAAGATGGTGATCTTCCAGCGACCGGAAGACCTCGACCGCCGGCTGCAGATATGGAACGACTTCAAGTCCGGTACTCTCTAAATCTGCCTGGAACGACGGAGTAATGACGATGCCCCAGCCAGCATATGAAAGCATTCTCTCCCTCGATGGAGTCGACAAGACCTATGGCCGGTTTGGCAAACCGGCCCTCGATCGCGTTTCCTTCGATGTCGCCCCCGGAGAATTCTTCTCCATCCTCGGCCCGAGCGGATCTGGAAAGACCACAATCCTTCGAACGATTGCCGGTTTCGAAACGCCGGATCGTGGCCGTGTGATGATGTCCGGTGAAGATGTCTCGAACATCCCGCCCAACAAGCGGAATGTTCGCACGGTCTTCCAAAGCTATGCGCTGTTCCCGCATATGTCCGTCATGCAGAATGTTCAATACACCTTGCGCATGCAGGGGATTGGCAAAAGCGAGCGGCTGATCGAGGCTGAAAAGGCGCTTGATCTCGTCGAGATGGGCAGCTTTGCCGCGCGGCTGCCGCATGAGCTCTCAGGGGGGCAGCGGCAACGTGTCGCTCTGGCACGCGCCATCGTGTCGAAGCCAAAAATTCTTCTTCTCGACGAGCCGCTGGGCGCGCTGGACCTGCGGCTTCGCCAACAAATGCAGCACACGCTGGTCTCCTTGCAGAAGGAACTGCAAATGGCCTTTGTGTACGTGACGCACGATCAGGGGGAGGCGCTCTCCATGTCCAACCGCGTGCTGGTCATGCGCGAGGGCCGCATCGCCCAGCTCGGCAAGCCGCAGGATCTGTATTTCGCCCCGAGGTCGGAATTTGTGGCGCGATTCGTCGGCAATTCAAACATGTTGCCGGTCGATTTTGTCCGGGAGGGGGAAACATGCGTCGCCATGATCGGCGGGGTGCGTTTTCCCGGCATCGTCAGAAACGAGCCGAGAAGCGGCAGGATCGCGGTGCGCTACGATGATGTCACTGTCGATGCCGAGGATGGCAGAACGGTACCCGCCACGCTCGCAGGCATCGTCGACAACATCCTGTTTCTTGGTACGACCCTTGAGGTGAACGTGCGCTGCGGCGATCAGATGATCCTGTCCAGCATCCCCGCGACCCAAACGACAAGGCTGACCAGCGGCCAGCCCGTCAGGGTCGGTTTCAATCTCAGCCAGGCGCAGGTATTTGATGTATAATGCCGTCGAAACACGTGGCTTCGTCCTGCCCTATGCAATTGGACGGCGCTTCCTTCTCAAGCTGAATTTCGCGCAGGCTCCATTGCTTGCCTGGCTTGGCCTGATCGTCGTGTTGCCCAATCTGCTGCTGATCGCCACCAGCTTTCTTGGCATCAGCAAAGGGCGGATGATCTTCGCTCCGACCCTTGCGAATTATGCCCGACTTTGGAATTCAAACGGCTTCTGGCATCTGCTTGCATCGACGCTGGAATTCAGCCTGGCAGCCAGCCTTTGTGGCGCGCTGCTCGCCTATCCCATGGCCTATTTTGTCGCCCGGATGACGCTGCGGCACAAAAATCTCCTTACGGTGCTCGTGCTGATGCCGCTATGGATCAGTTTGCTGATGCGTGTCTTTTCCTGGCGTCTCATCCTTGGCCAGAGCGGTTTGCTGAATTCGCTGCTCGTCACCACCGGTATCTTAAATCAGCCATCGCCGCTCTTCCTCTACACGCCCTTTACCGTTATTCTGACCTTCGCCTATATTTCGGTGCCCTACATTTTTATTTCGACGCTCAATGCCTTCGAAAAAATACCGACGTCCTTGATCGAGGCTTCGCAGGACTCAGGCGCGACCGGTCTGCAGACCTTCTCCCACATTGTCTGGCCATTGACGCGCCGCAGTCTCGCCATCGGTGTCAGCCTGGCCTTTCTTGTGACGGTCGGCGACTACGTGACGCCGGCCATGGTCGGCGGTATCGATGGAACGACGCTCGGCGTCCTCATTTCCTCCCAGTTCGGAATGGCCAACAACTGGCCCTTTGGTGCGGCCGCGTCGGTCGCGTTGATCCTGAGTGTCGGAATTGTTCTTAGCGTTCTGCTATGGCTTTGCCCGAGCCGCGGCGTTTTCAGCGGCGACGAAGCGCCTGCAATACCGCACCCGTTGACAGGGGAGGGCGGCGTCCACTGGCCTACGTTTGCGGGATCGATCGGCTATGGTCTTGTCATTGCCTTCCTTTACGCGCCGCTTGTGCTGATGGTGATATTTTCCTTCGGGGCCTCGACGGTGCAGTCTTTTCCCATCACCGAATTCACGATGAAATGGTATGCCGATCTCGCCGACACGTCAGGTCTTCTCATGGCGGCGCAGAGATCGCTTATAGTTGCGGTCTCGGTCGTCTTTTTTTCCTCGACAATCGGCACCGCATTTGCCTTGGCGCTCCATTTCCGGCCGGTCAGGGGTTCGCATGCGATGGAACTGCTGCTGGCGCTGCCACTTGCGATGCCCGCCGTGGTTCTGGGAGTGGTCATGGTTCTCGGCACCGAATTACTGGATATTCCATCCGGCCTGGTGCGCACGATCATCGGGCAATCCAGCTTCGTCATGCCAGTCACATTGATGCTGGTACTGGCCCGGCTGCGGCGGCTTGACCCGACGCTGGTCGAGGCGTCGCTCGATCTCGGCGCCGGACGAATCAGCAGCTTTCTTCACGTGGTGTTACCGTTGATCAAAGGCGCTGTCATTGGCGGTGCACTGCTTGGATTGACCCTTTCCGCCGACGACGTGATGGTGACCCTCTTTCTTGCCGGGCCCTCGCAGACGCTGCCGATCTGGGTCTTCAACCAGATGCGCTTCGGTTTTACACCCTCGGTGAACGCGGTCTTCACTGTCCTTGGGATGCTGTGTTTGACAGCCGTTATCGTTGCCAGTTGGATTGCCGCAAGCGGACGGGCAAAGAAATTGGCTTAGTCGCTCGCAGCTCCAGCCTTTGCGTTATCTCCGCTGGAGGTCCAGACGCACTCACCTCCGCGTCGCGTTTAATAGATTGAATTAAAAAGATTTAGGACGATAATGACGAACCTTTCCGATCTTCGACGATCCCGGTTGCACGAGGCCAAGGACTCGCCAATTGCAACGTTGCGAGGGTCAAATTCGGGGGCTCGGTTTACGAGACAGTTAGTGCGCTTGCGGTTTCCGTCCTGGGCCTCACCTGCTTTTATCGTGGGTGGCCTCGTCGTTCTGTTTTGGCTGTTCGCAATGGTCTTTCCGCAGGCCTTGTCGGCCTATGATCCACTTCTCATTGTCGGGCGTCGTCTTCAGGCCCCGAGTGCCTTGCACTACTTGGGTACCGACGCCCTTGGTCGTGACGTGTTCAGCCGCACGATGTACGGCGCGCAGCACTCTCTGCCGATTGCGTTGATCGTGGTCATCAGTGCAGTTGTGATTGGCGCTGCTGCCGGCTCGATCGCCGGCTACAAGGGCGGGCTTGTCGGCGCGGCAATCATGCGGCTGGTGGACATCACCTTGTCCTTCCCGCCGATCCTGCTGGCCATGGCGGTCGCAGCGTCGCTCGGGCCGGGATTGGGCAATGCCGCCATCGCCATGGTCGTGGTCTGGTGGCCCGTCTACGCGCGGCTGGTGCGCGCTCAGGTGCTCGAAGTTCGGGAGCGCGAACATGTTGAGGCCGCTGTGGCGGCCGGTGCCAGCCATTTCCGCATTCTGACAAAGCATATTTTGCCGCTGTGCTGGATGCCGGTTCTCATCAGCGCAACCATGGACCTCGGGCAGGTCATGCTGCTTGCCGCGTCACTGAGCTTCATCGGTCTTGGCGCGATGCCGCCGACCCCGGAATGGGGCGCGATGATTACCGACGGCGCCACCTATTTCTACGACTGGTGGATCGCTTTTGGACCTGGAATGGCCATTCTTACCGCCGTGCTCGGGTTCAATTTCATTGGCGATGGTCTGCGTGACTATCTTGACCCGAGGTCGTCGAAATGAACCTGCCTATGAGGAATATCCTTGCAGCAGCCCATGAACCACTTCTGCAGATCAGCAATCTTCAGGTCGGCTTCTCGACGCGAAATGGACACCTGGAGGCCGTCCGAGGCATCGACCTTCACCTGTCGCGAGGCGAGGTGCTCGGCGTCGTGGGAGAATCGGGATCGGGAAAATCGCTGAGCATGCTGGCCGCGCTCGGCCTGCAGGCGCGCAACGCGACCGTCGGTGGCTCCGTTCTGTTCAAGAAGCAGCAATTGGTGGGACTGCCGCGCAAGAACCTGCGGGCATTGCGCGGCGGCCAAATCGGAATGATCTTTCAAGATCCTCTGTCTTCTCTCAATCCGGTCATGAAGGTTGGCGACCAGATTCGTGAAATGCTGTTCCTGCATCGCCGCGGACTGAGCCAGGCGATGGCGACCGAGCGGGTGCTGGAGTTGCTGCGACTCGTTGCCATCCCCGAACCCGAACGCCGTCTCAGCCAATATCCGCATGAGTTTTCGGGCGGCATGCGCCAGCGCGTGATGATTGCGATGGCGGTGGCGAACAATCCCGAGCTTCTTGTCGCCGACGAGCCGACGACGGCGCTTGATGTCACCGTCCAGGCGCAGATCATGCAGATGCTGCGGGAGTTGAAGGACAGATTGGGTCTGGCACTCATTCTCATCACCCACGACCTCGGCGTGGTCGCCGGTCACGCTGACCGTGTTGTTGTGATCTATGCAGGGCAAGTGGTAGAAGAAGCCGCGGTGCGGGAGCTTTTCGCCAATCCTCGCCATCCCTATACCCGAGGCCTCATTGCTTCGATCCCCACACTCACATCGAACAGTTCGAAGCTTTATTCCATTCCCGGCGCGCCGCCGGCGCTTGGCGCCTTTGCGGAAGGCTGTGCGTTCCATCCGCGCTGCAGCTTTGCGCAGGACATCTGTCGAAAACTCGATCCGCCAACCGTCGTCATCGGCCAGCATCGCGCGGCTTGTCACTTTGCTGACAGCTTGCCGCCTTGGCAGGGTCGTCGTCACGGTGAAGCGGAGCGGCCGAGTCGGTCTGAAATCGTAGGCCCCGGGGAGGCATTGCGAGATGGAAATGTCGCACTGTCGGTCAGAAATTTGTCAAAAGTCTTTCCTGTAACGGGCGGTATCTTGATCCGGCGCGAAATCGCCGAGCTCAAGGCCGTCGATGATGTCTCCTTTGATCTGGAGCGTGGCAGGACACTTGGCCTGGTGGGCGAGTCCGGGTGCGGCAAGTCGACGCTTGGACGCAGCCTGCTGCGGCTCATCGAGCCCACCTCGGGAAGCGTGTATGTCAACGGAACCGATGTCCTTTCACTCGATGCCAAGGCGATGCGGGACATGCGCCAGCATCTGCAGCTGGTTTTCCAGGACCCCTATGGTTCGCTGCATCCGCGCATGCTGATTGAAGACAGCATCGCCGAGCCTTTGCGCATAACAGCGATGAATCGTCTGCAGCGGCGCGAGCGGGTGGAGGAAATGCTTGATCTGGTCAGTCTCAACGCAGCCCATGGCAAGCGTTATCCGCATCAACTTTCCGGTGGTCAGCGACAGCGCGTCGTCATAGCCCGCGCTCTTGCGCTGAAGCCGGAGATACTTGTGCTCGATGAGCCGGTTTCGGCGCTGGATGTCTCGGTCCAGGCCGGCGTTCTCAACCTGCTGAAGGAGATCCAGGAGAAGATGGGGACGGCATATGTTTTCGTTGCGCACGACTTGTCGGTGGTCCGCCATATATCCCATACCGTTGCCGTCATGTATCTCGGCCGCTTCGTGGAGGTCGCTCCTACCGAGATACTGTATGGGCGGCCGTTGCATCCTTACTCCCAGGCCTTGATGTCCGCCGTGCCGGTTGCCGATCCCGATCTCGAGCGCAGCCGCAACCAGATTCTTTTGAAGGGTGAAGTTCCCAGCCCGATCAATCCACCGTCGGGTTGTCCGTTTCGCACCCGCTGTTTCAAGGCGCAGGATTTATGCGCTCAGCTGAAGCCGCCGCTCGTCGAAATCGAGGCTGGCCACTTCGCCGCCTGCCATTTTCCCGCGCCGATGGAAGGCATGTTTGCAAATTGACGAAGGAGCGCGTGATGATGGGCGAAATATAGATGGACTTTGATCGGGATGATCGACTTCAGGGCTTTGTCCAAAGCGGCTACGAGACGGTGGCTGAGGCGTTCCGGGCCAATTTCCAGCAGCGCGGCGATCATGGCGCTGCTTTCGCCGCGGTTGTCGATGGCAAGCCGGTGATCGACATCTGGGCCGGCTCGGCCGATCGCGGCGACCGCCGCGCTTGGGATGCCGACACGATAGCGGGAATTTTTTCGGGGACCAAAGGACTTGTGGCGACGTGCCTGCTTTTGCTGCTCGAACGCGGTCAGCTGGACCTCGATCTGCCGGTCTGCACCTATTGGCCGGAGTTCGCAGCTCATGGTAAGGATTGGATCCTCGTTCGGCATCTTGTTTCGCATCAGGCCGGATTGCCGGGACTTACGACGCCGGTGACGGCGGAGGAGGCGACGGATGACGTTCGCATGGCGCAATTGCTGGCCGACCAGGTGCCGATCTGCAAACCTGGAACGAAATTGCAGTATCACGCGCTGACGTTCGGCTGGCTCTGCGGTGAGCTCGTTCGCCGCATCGATGGTCGCAGCATCGGCCGGCTTTTTGCAGATGACGTCGCCCGTCCCCTGAGCCTTGATGCCTGGATAGGTCTTCCCCTGGACCAGGAGAGCCGGGTGGCTGTGCTTGAACGCGGCCCGGGCTTCGGTATTGATACGCAGGCGTCATCGGCAAGCGATCGCGTCGCCTGGTCGATTTGGGAGAACCCCCGCCGATTTTCGGTGGATCCCATGCCCGCAAATACAAGGTCCTGGCGGGCGGCGGAAATACCGGCCGGCAATGGCGTCGCGTCTGTGCGGGCTGTCGCTAAGCTCTATGGATGCCTGGCCCGGGGTGGAGACATAGACGGAACGCGTATCTTGCAAGCCATCACGATAGAAAAGGGCAGGCAACGCCTGATCATTGGCGTCGAGCCGTATCTCGGCCAGCAGCTTGCCTACGGCGTTGGGTTTCAGCTGCAGACGAAATCTCGCATTTTTGGAGAGCCGGAAATTGCCTTCGGTCATGATGGGGCGGGTGGCTCCATGCACGGAGCCTGGCCGGAGCTTAAAACGGGATTCTCCTATGTCACGAACACCCTCATGAGGTCTGAAGCTGGAGATCCTAGGTCAAACGCTCTGCTCGCCGCACTTCATCGCTCGGTATGCGCACGTGCTTGATTTACTTACCCCTATGATGAGGTTTGCTTCGGAGCGGCACAAACCAGTCGCAAAAGTGAGACTGGAATTCTGCAATCGAGACTTGTCAGGGCAAGACCGCGCGTCTTTGGGGCGCGACAGCTGGAATCCCAGCCCGCCATGGAGTGGCACAACCATTGCAGTTTCGTTGCTGTTCATTGCGCAGGTTCTTGAAGGACCAAGCCTGATGCGGGTTACACCCAATGCCGAACGAAAGATTCAAAGAAAAGAAGGGGAAAATGATGAAGGAAATCTGGAACTTGCCTTATCTGCGACTATCGAAATTATCGGTTGGCGGTCTTGCCACCGCCGCGGCGCTGTTCGGGGCGACCCTCGGGGCAGTTCCTGCATCGGCCAAATCGCTTGTGATCGCGCGCGATATGGACATGAACTCGCTGGATCTGCATCGCGCATGGTGTGAGTCATGCATCATTTACAACAATGCCGTCTACGAGGGCCTCCTGACTCTCGACGCAAACAATAAGCTGGTGCCGGTAATCGCCGAGAGCTGGCAAGTCAGCAATGATCTCACGACATTCACCTTCAAGATCAATCCGAAGGCTACCTTCTCCGACGGTTCGAAGGTCGAGGCAAAAGACGTTAAATGGTCCTGGGAAAGACTGCAGAATATTAAGGGAAACGCCGCCGAACTGGCAGAAGCCATTGCTTCGGTGGACGCCCCTGATCCGGCGACCGTCATCGTAAAGACGAAAGCACCCAATTCGGAATTCCTCAACGTCCTTACAGCGACCTATTTCGGTGTCATCAATCGTCGTGTCGCCGAAACGGAAGGCAAGGCCAATGCGGGTCCCGACGCGGCAAAGTCGGATTCGAGCGAACCATGGTTCTTCTCGCATTCGGCCGGCGCCGGGCCCTTCGTGCTCGAATCCTATGAACCAGGCTCGGAACTCAGGCTCAAGCGCAATGAGCACTACTGGCGCAAACCTGCAAATGTGGACGAGGTGATCATGCGCCAGGTCGGCGATACGGTTGCGCAGGCGCAGCTGCTTCAAAGCGGCCAGGTCGATATCGCCATGCAGGTCGATGCCGAGACTGCAAAGACGCTCACCTCACCAAATGTAAAGGTCGAATCGGCTCCCTCATTCAACTTCATCTATGTGGCCATCGGTCCTGGCGCCGTCGCCAATCCATTTCCCATGACGATGGAGATCCGCGAAGCGATCTCCATCGCGATCGATCGCAAGTCGTTGATCGACTTTACGGTTGGCGAGGGCAATGGCGAGCTTATATCCGTGCCTTTCCCGATCGGCTTTCCTGGCGCCAGCGGACATGCAATTCCGGAATACAATCCGGAAAAGGCCAAGGCGATGCTTGCCCATGCGGGCAAGGCGGACGGTTTCACGCTCGACGCCACTTATCCGCAGCTCAATGTCTATGGTGTTGATCTGTCGATCATGATGCAAAAAATCCAGCAGGATCTGGCCAAGGTAAAGATCACGCTGGACCTCAAGCCTGTCGAAATGTCCGCATGGCGGCAGCGTGTCAGCGGCGACCATATTCCCTTCACCGGAGCTTATTATTCCCCGGATTTCTACGGGACTTCGCAGTTCGTCCAGACCTTCGGTCTGGCGGAGGGAACCCTGTGGTACAAACGTGGCGGCGCCGAGCGTGATCCGTCGTACCTCCTCCCCGAAAATCTCAAGCTGATGGCCGAAGCCCTGAAGGCGAAGCCGGCGGACGCGGAAAAAATCTGGTTCAAGATCGGCGAGAACATCAAGAGCGACAACGTCATTCTGCCGATGCTCAGCCCGAATCTCATGCTCACCTATGGGAGCAAAGTGCACGGTGTGCGCAATTCGGCGATCTGCATCCTGCCGCTGTATGACGTTTCTATCGAAGATTGATGGTTGCGCTTCCTGACAATTGCGACCGTGGCCTTCCTGGGTCGCGGTCGGTCAATGTCGGCTAAATCTGTCATTACCCGGCCGCATATGCGATAGTGATGAACGTCAGAAAATTCCATGCGAGGGACTAATGCTGAACTACATATTGAGGCGTGGGGTTGCGATGCCCTTCATCTTGCTCGGCATCATCACGATGGCCTTTTTGCTGACCACCATCACCAAAGGCGATCCACTGACGGCCATCGTCAGCGAACAGCAGATGAACAATCCCGAAATCGTCGCGGCGGCGAAAGCCCGCTGGGGCCTCGATCGCAGCTTACCCGAGCGGTACTTCATTTATGTGGCCAATCTGGCAAGGGGCGATATGGGCACCTCCTTCGTGACGCGCCGGCCGGTGTCGCAGGACTTGATCGCGCGCTTTCCAGCCACGTTGGAACTTGTGATCGCCGCGATGATAATTGGTGCGACGACTGGCGTCGTGTTCGGTGTGCTGGCAGCCTATTACCGGGATTCAGCCATCGACCAGGGTGCGCGGCTGTTTTCCCTCTTCGGATCTTCCGTTCCGATCTTCTGGCTG
Organism: Gillisella vitis; assembly: GCF_021559775.1. Classification (GTDB taxonomy): domain Bacteria; phylum Pseudomonadota; class Alphaproteobacteria; order Rhizobiales; family Rhizobiaceae; genus Allorhizobium; species Allorhizobium ampelinum. Next base: position 63,388 of record NZ_CP056050.1, read on the forward strand.
GGTCTAGCGCTGCTTTTCGTGTTCTCTGTGCATTTCCAGCTATTGCCCGGACCGGGGCGGCTTGACCCTCGCATATCGCCGCCGCCCTTCGTCACGGGCTTCATGACTGTGGATTCGCTGCTGGCAGGGAATCTGGCAGCGTTTGCAGACGCCCTTCGCCACCTTGTTCTGCCGTCGCTCGTGCTTGGCTGGACGGTCGCCGGAACGATTTCCCGCCTTGTTCGTGCAAACATGCTCGAGATCATGGAGCGCGAGTTTATCCTGACGGCCCGCGCCAAGGGGGCCGGTGAATTGCGCGTCGTTTTCAGGCACGCGTTTCGCAACATTCTGGTGCCGGTCCTGACTGTCGTCAGCTACACCTTCGCTTATCTGATTACCGGCGCCGTGCTCACGGAAGCGGTGTTCGGCTGGCCTGGTGTCGGCAGCTACGCTGTGACGGCCGCCCGTTCATTGGATTTCCCGGCGATCATAGGTGTTACCATCGTTGGCGGCGCCATGTTTTTGATTACCAACCTTTTGACGGATATCGCCTATGTCTTCGTCAATCCGCGCGTCCGTCTGACATAGACGATGTACGGGATGCAGCAAATATTGGAACAAACGTCTCACGATGAACGCGGGAAGGGGATGTCATGAAATTTGACGCGGATGTCGGAGTGTTGGGACTGGGGGCGATGGGCTCGATGACAGCGTGGCGTGTGGCCAAACGCGGCGTCAGCGTTTTGGGTTGGGACCGTCTTGCTCCCGGTCACGACCAGAGCGCCTCGGGCGGCGAAAGTCGGATTTTTCGCACCGCTTACAAGGAAGGACCGGCCTACGTAACGCTTCTGATCCGGTCACGATTGTTGTGGCAGGAGCTGGAGGCTGAAACTAATAGTTCGATTTTGAACCTCATCGGTGCTCTCTTGATGGCGCAGGAGGATTCCGACTATATGCGCAATGTGATTGCGTCCTGTGAGAACTACGATCTCGACCACGAAATACTGTCGGCCGAACAGATCCGCCAACGCTATCCCGTCCATACGCTCGATCCAGGGGAAGTGGCGGTATTGGATCGCTGGGCTGGCTATATAAGGCCCGACCGCGCCAATATGATAGCGGCCCGTCATGCCGAGAAGCTGGGCGCGGTGCTGCACCGCTATACGCCCATTCGCGATATCGAATTCAGTCAGGAAGGTGTCACCGTTTATTCCGACAACCGCGAATGGCGCGTTCGCAAACTTGTTCTCTCTGCTGGCCCGTGGACCCGTCGCCTCCTGCCGGGCACGGCCCAAAACCACAGTCTGGTCCGGATCGTATTGGCTTGGTATCGAACGGAGAACGACGCCCTTTTCCAGCCTGATGTCTTTCCAATCTTCATGCGCCAGTCAGGAGGTCTGGATTTCTGCGGCTGGCCAATGATCAACGGCGACAGCGTCAAACTCGGCCGCAATGGATCGCATGGGGTCTTTGACGATCCCGATCGGCTCGATAGAAATGTGGAGCCGGAATGGTTCGTGCGCTGGCGTCGGATGATACGAGACTATTTGCCGGGCATAATTCCGGATCCGGTGCGCGTTGGCGCCTATATGGATGGTTGGACGCCGTCGGGCCATCCGGTCGTGGATATTCATCCCGATTGCCCAAACCTCGTCACAATGTACGGCTTCTCCGGCCACGGGTACAAGCTTGCACCGATGTTCGGGGAAATCGCCGCGCGTCTGGCGCTCGGGGAGAAAATCGAAGAGGACATTTCGATCTTCCAATCTCTCCCGCTCGGTCCGCTGGATGCCGTTCCGGATGAAGCGGTGGTCGTTTGATGACATCATAGTGCCAGCATAAGGGCACGCGCGCCGCAGCGCCCTTGCCTTCGCGGTCAATTCATACCCGCGAGCTCAACCCCTTGCCCCAAAAAGGGGCAAGGGCACACAACAAAGAAAGCTCCACTTGCCGGCTGGGAAGTGATCACGTGATGTCGAGCATCTCGTCGCTATTTTCGAACTTCTCCAGGACATTGAGCGTGATTTGCGAGACATTATTTCGGTAATTCTCATGGGACAGACTTCCCGCCCAAGCCATCGAGGACACGCTGAACACTGCGCCGCCATTCTTCGATGTGTAGAGAGCAAGGTCGCCGCGGACCAAAGGAGACTCCACACCGTCCTGCCCCGGATAAGGAGCGAACTGGTCTTCTGGTGTGAGCATGGCATTGGCCGTGTGGCCAACGGAGGAAGCCAGGAGCAGGGTATGCGGTGGAGTGCCCAACCCATAGTCCATCCGGTCCATTTCCAAGCCGCTGGCGCCCCCGTTGATCAGACCAAAATTACCGATCACTTCGTCAGGCCCGACGCCTTTCATGATCCAGCTCGCCTCATCGGTCACGGCATCGGGCATCTGTTTATAGCCCACCGAGATATCGGCGCCGTGTGCGGTGTAGCCTACTGTCCATATCTTCTGTGGCGGACGGCCACGCATCCGCCAGAGCCCGCCCTTTTCTCCCGTCGTGCTGTGATACAGTTCGCCGGGTCTTGCCCGCCATGCCTGGTCACCGGTTTCGCCCTTTCGCACCTCAAGGACCCAGGGTTTTCTTGGATCGAGCGTCGCCACCCAGTAAAAGCCGTTAGCGGCCAGATACATGGCCCGCCCACCTGTGGAGATATAGTCTTCCCAGGCGTCGAGCATGGCACCGGAATAGTATTCCGGATGGGATCCCGTGATAACCACGGCATAGTGCTTGAGCAGTTCCGCGCCCTCGGTGTTGAGATCGTGGTCGGTGATGATGTCGAATTCGCGTTCGAAATGCTTGAGCCAGTCGATGATGTAGAGATCGGCTGGAAACTGCCAGAAAGCGCCAAACTCGTGCTTGTAGTGAGGGCGAAGGTTCAGGATCGGGCGGCGCCAGGAGCTGTATTGGACACCCCTGCCGTCAGCATGCAGATCGTAAACGGAAAAGCCATACAGCGGCCGGGATTCGTGCATCTCCAGGTCAATATCTTCAAGCGTTGCGAATGCCCCTTGTGTCAGCTGCATGCTGTCCGCGTTCTGCATGACTTGGCTATTGGCATAAGCCATGTAGGAGAAGGTGGGAACCAGAAAGGCAATGCGCTTTCGATGGCCACCTTTGGCCGGAGTCACGAAGAAAGGGATGTGATCCTGATCGTCGCCCGCATTCAGGCGCAGTGCGTAGACGCCCGAAGGCAGAGTGTCCGGCACGTCGAACGAAAGCGCCTTATCCCACCGACAGTCGTCAAGCGAATCCTCGTGAAACCAGATCGCGCCATACATCTGGGGCGCATGGATGAAGCGCTCCTCGCTGCCGTCCCAATTCCAACCCGTCATCGCCCGGTCCGGGCTGTTATAGCAGGTCCCATGGAGTTCATTGCCACTGACATCAGAGACGGAATCCGCGTCAACGCCTTGCCTGCTTATCTCAGCCGAAAAATCCCAGCGAGCTCTGAGATTCTTCGGTTCGACACCGTGGGATTCGAGTTCGGAAAGGGCCTTTCCACTCAGGGCTTTCTCCGTAACAAACGGCGAATCGACCTTGCCGTTGAAAAGCGCGGTGACGCGAATGCGCTCGCTGGCGCCTTGCGCGGATCCCGCGATGATGACACTCACGCCTGCATCTGCGGGGGCGATCGGGCAGGTCTCAACCACCACACAGTCCGTCTCCAGCGGCACGGTTCTGGAAAGCCGTGAGTTGTAGGCGTTGATGACGGTCCGCTGAGAAAGTCTCAGGATGCGGGCATCAGGATCGAATGTCACCGTGACAGCATACCAAACTTCACGCGCAAGCCGCCCTTTTGCGGAAACGAACTTCGTATTAACACCGTCCCCGACACAGAACCGCAACCGACCGTCAACGACTTCCAATTTCCAGCCAATAGCTGTCTCTTCGCTCCAACGGCTTATTACCGTCGAGTTCCGATGCGGCAGCGAAGGCGACAGGTAAAGATGAAGGGTGAACCCATCGCTGCCAGCGAGCTGGCTTGCAAGGTCTGGAATTTCGATGAAGCCGCCCAGCTGGGTGAATTGAGGATGGCAGCCGTAGGTACCATTGATGTCGGCTGCTACATTCTCGGAATGAAAGCCCGGCCCATCTGGGTTCGGGTCGCCATGGATAAGTTCGACCAGCTGGAATGTGACATTCCGGCTATATTCGTCGTGAACAAAAAAATCGATGGTTTGACCGGCCGTCACATTGGGTCGGTCGGTGTAGCCACGCAAGGGAAGACGGGTCACGAAACGATATCCTTCACAGTCATTTGCGTCCAAAGATCCAGCTCCTGCAGGCGGGCGCTGAATACCGCATGGGCGGCATCATTTTCGTTCGAGAACGTTTCGTTGCCCATCAGCTCCGTGGTTATGCCCGGGCCGCCCATCCGCGCCAGGCGGTACTCCCTGAAGGGCTTTACGGCGTAGATGAAGATCTTGCCCGAGCTTGGAATGTTGCGGATGTATCGCAGCACTTCACTGAGGTCACGACTATGGGAATCACCGTTGCCGCGCGGATTCCGCTCATGCTCGGCAATCAGCTCCGGCGTGACCATCTTTCGGATGATATCCTTGCGACGCTGATTAAAATAACCGGACCAGTCTTCTGTCCGATCTCGATAGTGTGACGGGTCGGTAATGGGCATTCTGTAACCATCCTCATTCAGAGCTCACCTTGATGCTGCAGTGGATTTTGGCGCGGACGCAATACGACCGGGCCACAACCCTCGTGGTAGCCTGATATCCGGGCAGGATACTCCAGGATTCCACGAGTGCTGCGCAACCGACGTTGGTTATCCCTTCACAGTGGCCCCGATGCACTTCTCGGCGCTTTCTTTGGTAATTTCAGGCGTATCCAGGGTTGTCATCTTGGGCACGGATATCCCTTGAGCCACCTTGATCGTCAATTCGGCGCCGAACTTTCCCATCAACACCGGGTTCCACAGGACGGTCGAGTATTCCTTCCCGGCCTTGACGTTCTGGTAGCCGATCGGATCGCAATCAATGCCGACGGCGACGAAATCTTTCCCGGCCTGCTTGCCGGCGCGTTCTCCCGCCAGGATCGCACCCTGCAACATGGTATCGGAGTGCGCGAAGACGCCGACGATGTTGGCATTTGCGTATTTCGAGAACATCGTCGTTGCGACCGTCTGTGCCTGGCTCAAATCCCAATTCGCGGTCTGCGTCTCCACCACTTTCAAGCCGGGAGCGGCTTTAGCGAGACCGGCGGCAAACCCTTTTTGGCGGGCGGTCGTCGTGAACCCGCCGAGGGCTCCGGTGATGTGAAGGACAGAACCTTCCGGTGCCTTGCCGATCGACTTGAGGCCGGCCACAAGGGAGGCGGCTTGCCTGGCGCCCATCTCTTCTTCGTCCATGCCGAAAAATGCGGAGTAAAGCGTCGTATCTGCCGTTGCAGGCGGGTAAACGCCGATGACGATCGGCACTGAAGGGTTGGTTTGCTTCGCCCTGGCAAGTGCCGGCAGCAATGATGTCTGGTCCGTAGGCCACAGAAGGATGGCGGCCGGGTTTGTGCTGATCGCCCGATTGAATTGCTGCGTTTGCTGAGCCGCCTGACCGAAATCGACGTACTCGACAATGACGTTTGCACCCTCCTGCTTTAGGGCATCCGTCGCGACATTCGCGAAGGTGGCACAGGTATCGCAGCTTGGGGTCAGCGAAAGAATGAACACAGTCTTGCCGGCGAGCGCCTGGGCGGCTGCGGCCGGAGTTCCGCTTGAGAATGTCGCAGCCGCGAACGCCGCCACCGTGGACAGGATAAGGATTGTCAGCTTGGTCATTGGTATTCCCCTATTTATTGTTGAAGTTCAGATTGTCGCGAAGACATGCCGGCATCTGCTTTGTGCAGTCTGCAGGCAGGTTGGTTGTTACGAATTGAGTTTCGCGTGATTTCCGTATTGCAGCCTGGGGGCGTTCAATCCGACACCACGATTTCCGCACGCCGAAGGACAAACTGCGCAAGCGGCCGATCCAGCGCCAGCACGGCAATCAGAATCGCTCCGTTGACCAATTCGATCGTCGAAGACGAGATGCCCGCCAGACCAAGTCCACTCGTCACCACCGACAAGAGAAACGCGCCACCGACAGCGCCCAGAAGAGATCCTCGGCCGCCGCCCAGCGCAATTCCGCCAATGAGGACTGCCGTGGCTGCACCGAGCAGGCTGTCGTAGTCGGCACCTGGGGTGCTGGAAGCAAGCGATATCGCCTGCAGCGCTCCAGCCAAGGTCACGCATACGGCGGAGATCACAAATGCGATCATCAGTGTCTGGATGACGGGAAGGCCCGAGGCACGGGCTTTCTTGCCGTCCCCGCCGGTCGCGTACAGGTAGCGCCCCCATCTGGTGAGCTTGACCGCCACGATGATCAACGCCACGATCGTCAACTCGGCGATGCTTTGCCAGGACAAGACCTGAGCGATCGGCTTCGTCAATTCGAGGCTTATCGTGTAGTCCATCATCGAAACGAAGTTGTTGTTCGAGACCAGAAATCCGAGCCCGATGCACAACATCATTGTCGCAACAGTGATCGCAATGGAAGGTATCCGGAGAAAACCGACGGTCCAGCCATTGACCAGCCCGCAAATCACTCCCGCTGCCGTCGCGAGGGTAAGACTGCCGATAAGCCCGACCGTGTCGGCATACTTGATGACCACAAGGCCTGCCAGAGGGAAGGTGCCGACGATCGAGAGGTCGAATTCTTTGGCCAGCATGACCACTCCGAGCCCCGTTGCCAGGAGTGCCAGGACCGAGAAGATCTGAATGAGCGAATAGATATTTCCGAAAGTGAAGAAATGCGGCACGAGGATCGAGAAGGCTATGAACGCAAGACTTGCGATCCCCCAGGCAAGCGCCGTTCTGGCGGACCAATATCCTTGCCGCGATATATGCTGGAAACTGCGAGAAAAATTGCTCATCGGCGTTGCCGGCTTTCACGTGAGAGGATGCCCGTGAGGACAACGACGGTCAGCACCAACGCTCCTTCGACCACTCTTTGAAGCGAGTAGTCGAGTCCCGCCAGAGACGCGATATTGACCAGCAATCCGACGAAGATTGCGCCAATGGCAGCACCAACAGGTGTTCCGGCACCCCCTGTGATGGCGACGCCGCCGACCACCACCGCGACAATCGCTTCGGTACCGAAACTCGAGCCCAGTTGGAGTTGTCCCGAGTTGGATTGAGCGGCCAGCAGCGCGCCGGCCATGCCGGTCGTAGCACCAGAAATTGCAAAGGCGCAGACAATCAGCCCGGTTCTCGGGACCGCCGAAATGCGTGCGGCCTTGTCATTCAGTCCCAGCAATTTCATCTGTCGGCCGGGAACGGTATGACGCATCACCCAGAAAAGAAGCAGGGTTAAAACCAGAAATATGGCCGCCTCCATCGGCAAGAAGCCAAGCAAGGTTGCGTTCAGCATTTTGGTGTCGCCGACGCCCAGAACGGTTTGTCCACCCGTCCAAAGCTGCCCTATGCCAATCATCATGGCGCTCGCTGCAATCGTCACAATAATCGGATCACCCTCGAACCGCCCGATGACAAAGCCCTGGATCGCACCGACACAGGTCGCCATGACAATCGTGATCATCATCGCTTCAATGGCTCCGAAATGCAGAAACGTGGAAAAGCAGATCGTGCTGAGCGCCACCAGAGTGCTGACCGACAGGGAGAACACCTGACCGGAAATGGTGATGAGACTGAGCCCGACTGCGACAATCCCGATTAATGAGACCGACAGGCTCAGCCCGCGAAAATTCGGAACGCTGGCAAATCCGTCGAGATAAAAGGCAGCAAGAAGGCTGACGACGATCGTTGCCGCAGCCACAAGAGCCGCGCCGGACGGTTGGTAGAACCGGACAGTCGCAAGCTTCGCCACGTGTTGGGAAATCGCGCTCATGCCGCCGCTCCACGAAGAATTTCGCTGAGAAGGACGGTGTCATCCATCCTGCCGACAGCGTGTCTGCCGATGATCCGTCCGCGGTACATCGTAATGACGTCGTCAGCCAATTCGCGAATCTCCAGCAGGTCGCTTGTCGATACGATTATGGGGACGCCCTGGCGGGCAAGTCGCCGGAGGCTCCGGTAAATATCGGGTCGGGCCCCTACGTCCACGCCACGGGTTGGCTCGCACAGAAGCAGCAGCTTCGGGGCACAGGCGAGCGCCCGCGCCAACGCGACTTTTTGCTGGTTGCCGCCGCTGAAGGCCTGGACATTTTCGCCGAGCCGCGTTCGGGTGAAATGCACTTTCTCGGCCTCGCCGATGGCCAGTTTCTTCTCCTCCCGGCGCCGCAAGATCCGCCATTTGCTGACGCGGCCGAGTGCGCTTGAACTTATATTGTCGGTAACGCTGGCATTCAGGAAGACACCTTCCGTTGCCCGGTCGGCCGGAACGTATATGACGCCATGACGCTTGGTCTGGCGGTAGGATTGCAGCGGCAGATCCGAACCATACAGGGACACGCTTCCACTGCTTGGCGGCGCCAAGCCAGCCAGCGTCCTGGCAACTTCGTCTGCGCCAGAGCCGACCTGACCAAATATTGCCAGGATACGTCCCGGATTTCCAACAAAGGAAATATCGTTGAACCTGCTGCCGAATGATAGCCCGCTGACGTCCAGCGTCGGCGCTCCGAGGTCGCGGTCTTCACGTTCGACGATGCTGAGGGACGGTGTCTGCGTGTGACCCAGCATATGGGTTATGACGTCGTGCATCTCGAAATTTTCGGTCGGTCCGCTGGCGACGACTTTCCCCGATCTTAGAATTGAAACGCGATCGGCAAGCTGGAATACTTCTCCGAGCCGGTGCGTGATGTACACGACCGAATGTCCGGCTTTGGCCAATCTGCGCGCGACCTTATACACAAGTTGGATTTCGACATCAGACAAAGTGGCGGTGGGTTCGTCGAGAACAAGCACTTTCGCATTGCGCATCAGCCCCCGGGCAATTTCCAGGAGTTGCTGCTTGGCAAGAGACAGTGTTTCTACCGGTCGGCTCAAGCTGACGTCATCAAGTCCGACCATGGCCAGAACATCGCGCGCCGTCCGCCGCATTCTGCGATACGGGACAAACAGTCCCCCGGAATTGTCCGCCAGTACCAGATTGTCCAGCACGGAGAGTTGAGGGATGACTGAAAGCTCCTGGAAAACCATCGCGACATCGGAATTCATGTGAGCGGGCCCACGAATTTCTCCTGATGTCGGAGCGATGACGCCAGCGAGGATTTTCACCAGCGTACTCTTTCCAGCACCGTTCTCGCCGAGAAGCGCGTGTATCTCGCCGCTCCGAAATTTTACGCTGACATTGTCGAGGACCGTCACCCGTCCATAGATCTTCGTTATCCCTGCGGCTTCCAGCAATATTGGATCATTTTCCAAAGACGGTTCCGACTGCTTTGCTATCTCGGTCAATTCGGCGACACACCTTTCTAAATCCAAATCGTTTCATTGGGTGAACAAGGTTCTTGGCAGCAACAACTGTCGTTTGGTCTGCTGGAAATGAAGACGCAAACACCGTGCCATCGGATTGCGCTGACGAAAAATAGCTCACCGTTCCAAACCGGGGATTTTTTCGTGACTGTTCTATCCCACTGTCATCATTAGGGAATTTTGCTGTTTCCCTCCAGCGCAAGGCCCCGATCAAGTCGGCAAGTCGGCACTTCATTGGAAATTGCAGTCGCAGCCGTGATTTCCCTGCGTCTCTTTCCTGAGACTCCACGGCTGCTGATATTCAGGGCCCTCTCCATTTGAGGATACCGTCCCGCTAACAATGGTTCAGCGCGAAGAATTGGCCGCCGGCCGCAGATCGGATCAAAACGGCGGCACTTTTGTGTGCCGCCATGTCGGCATCCGCCTATGAGATAGGCGTGAAGCAACTGGCGCTGGTTGACGCCGACGGGAAGATCGGCACAGGCCTGTCACACGGCGCGGAGCCGTCGATGTCAAGCCGGTACGCTTCTTTAGCGCCGCTTTAAACGCAGTTCGCATCTCGCTATTGGCGATGGATCGAAGCGACTTGATCTAAATGAAAATTTTGAAAGGAAAGACCAGGCTCAAGCAGAACTGCCCCGCACGACCAGACGGGGTTCCAGCAGGATATGTCTAGGATTTTTGCGCCCGTCAATTCTCTCGAATATCATGCTGGCTGCATGCTCTCCAAGGGCTTCGGCGGATTGGTCCACGCTGGAGAGGGAATTCTGCGCCAGCTTAGAAAACGCCATGTTGTCGATCCCGACGATGGCGAGTTGACGAGGGACATCAAGGCCGGCACGCTTGGCCTCGCTCAGAACTTCAAGTGCGGCGAAATCGTTCCAGCAAAACACCGCATCGGGACGGTCTTGCCCCCGCAACATGATTTCGGTCAGCGGGCCGACGTCGATTGCACTCTCTTCCGAATACAGAACCCGCGCGTGATCGTCTAAACCGTACTTCGCCATGGCTGCGAGATAACCTCTCTCGCGGCGGTGCGGAACCGCGCCTGTGATATTCGGCCAGCGGACGTTGACCATGGATATCTTTCTGTAACCCTGCTGGCATAGATGTTCTACGGCCAGACGGGCTCCCTTTTCATCATCCGCGTTTGCCGTATCGAAGGCAACGGTTTCGGGGTCGTGATATGCGACGAGCACGGTCGGTATCTTGCGGGCGGTCGCTTCCAGCACATCCTTCCCAACGCGGGGTGCAATCCAGATCAATCCATCCACCTGCCGGTCCAGCATTGCCTCGATGAGCGACGCCTCATTTGATCCCAGGGACTGACTGACGCCAAGCAGCGGCTGATATTGCGTGCCGGCCAGCTTTCGACTGATGCCCACGAACACGTCGGCAAAAAATGGATTATGTATTTCGGAAGCGAGCACACCTAACGTATACGCCTTGCCGCGCATGGCTCTGGCGGATGTTTGCGGTCGATAATCGAGGCGCTCGATAGAGGCCATGACCTTGCTCCGCAATTCCTGGCTAACGCCATAGGCATTGCAAAGCACCTTCGATACGGCGGACCGCGAAACGCCGGCATCAAGTGCGACCGTTCGTATTGTTGGACGTCGCTCGTCGGGTTCTGACCTCATCGAAAGTCCTATCGCTAAGTGGCCGAGATCTCACATCAGGTGATGCTGGTTAGCATAATCTGTTGCAACTCAATACATCTTATACTAACGTGGACCGATCCACGTAGAACGATCCACGCCGCGCATCAGGGATGGCTGCTTAACATAATCACAAATTTATCTCCGGGCTGCGATTCTGCGGCTCTTGGTTCCAACAAGGAATGCCACAGAGGAGCGAAGCCTATGTCGACGGTCATGACGGTTCTGGGACCGGTGCCAGCCAGTGAACTTGGAAAGACCATCGTTCACGAACATCTTTTCATTGATTTGAGCTGCTATTTTCGTCCGCCGGAATCCGAGGAAGCGGCAAGGGCATTCGCTGAACCTGTCAGTCTTTTCAATCTGCATGTCATGCACAAGGATCCCTACGGGAGCAGGGACAATTGCATCCTCGATGACGTAGAACTTGCCGTGCGCGAAGTCGAGGTGTTCAAGTCGCTGGGCGGACGTACGATCGTGGATGTCACCTTACCTGACATCGGGCGCGATGTGGCCAAGCTCGCTGAGGTGTCGAAACGAACTGGCGTGCATGTTGTTGCCGGCTGCGGGCATTACATCTTGTCGGCCATGTCGAATGCAACCAAGTCGGCGTCTCTGGCGCAGATCGAAGATGAAATGATGCGGGATATTGTCGACGGTATCGATGGCACGGGAATCCGGGCTGGAATTATTGGTGAAATTGGTACAGGCGATCCCATCGATCCTCAGGAAATCAAGGTTCTAAGGGCGGCGGCACGGGTCCAGCGAAAGACGGGGCTGGCGATTACGATTCACGTTCATCCGCCGGGCAGACGCGGGAATGAAGTCTTGGACATTCTTTTTGATGAAGGGGTCGCGCCGGATCGCATCATACTCGGACATGTCGACACGGCTCTGGCGCATCTTGATATCGATTTCGATGGTGCAATGGACTATCTGCAAAGCCTCATGGCCCGCGGCTGTTACGTGGAATCGGATTTATGTGGCAATGCTCATTATTTTCGCACGTCGTCCGCAGCTTGGTGGATGCCTACGGATCGGGAACGCTGCCGGGCGCTGGCCGCCCTTGTGCGCCTGGGCTACGGCGATAAATTGCTTCTTTCCCAGGACGTCGGCCATAAACACTATTTGCAATCCTACGGTGGCTGGGGATATGGCCATGTCCTTGGCGATTTCAGCCATCACTTGCGTGAGGCCGGACTGGACCAAGCTGATATAAACAGAATGTTCCTGGAGAACGCACACCGGATACTTACGCCCGCCACGGGATGAGCGGATTAGCCATCGATCGGCGGGTAATCTGTTGGATTTTGTCGGTGGTGAGCAAGAAGTAGCGCCGTATCAAAGCGGTCAAATTATTGCGCTGGCTGCTGTCGCTCCATAGTTGCCGTCACAGAGACGCACTCCTCAAAGGTCCCGATCGTCGCGCTCTTCAGACCTATGGCGCTGAAGGAGTGGGCTGCGGTGGCTCGTCGCAATCTGAGCCTTTAATTCTCCATGTAAAGCGTTCGATCTTTACGCGGCTTAACTGTGGACGTCGTTATCATAACGTGAAAGTTCCATAATTGGTATTACGCTTTAAAATTGGGGCGGGAGGTGGGTTCAAGGATGAAGTGCGACTTGCAATAGATAACAAAGGTTTATCGTTTGCAAGGAAAGCGCAATGAAACGCACTTACTCCCATATCGACTTGGACGAACGTCGCAAGATCGCTCGCTGGCGTATGGCGGGCCAGAGTATTGAGATGATCGCCGAGACACTCGGTCGCCATCGCTCGACGATCTTTCGTGAAATCAAGCGGAATACGTTTATCGATGAGGTGGTCCCGGACCTCAATGGCTATTACTGCGTCACGGCGCATGACATGGCTTGCGAACGGCGGGCCAAGCTGCGGAAGCTGGCGCGCTTTGCGAATGTGAGGCAGTCCGTGATCGACCGGATCATGCATGGTTGGTCGCCCCAGCAAATCGCCGGTCGCATGCGGCTGGAACAGCATCCGATCTTTGTCAGTCACGAGACAATCTACAAGTTCGCATACTCGGCCGACGGTCATGCCATCAAGCTGTGGCGTCACCTGCCGGAGCATCGAGCCAGACGGCGACCACGACATGCAAGACGTGAGCACAGTCAACGCTTTAGTCCGGAACTCAACATTCTGCACCGGCCGGATGTCGTTGCTGAACGCAAGCAGTTCGGGCATTGGGAATGCGATCTGATCCAGTTCCGCAAGAAGTTCGGCAAGGCGAATGTGACATCGCTTGTTGAGCGGGTGAGCCGCTTTACGATCTTGTTGCGCAACAATGATCGCCAGTCCCGCCCGGTCATGGATGGCATCATCCAGGCGCTGAAGAGCCTCCCTCACCTCGCCCGCCGATCGTTGACATTCGACCGAGGCACCGAATTCACTGACTGGCCGTACCTTCAGGCAGGCATAGGCACGCAAACATGGTTTTGTGACCCACAATCGCCCTGGCAAAAAGGAACGGTCGAAAATACCAACCGGCGAGCGCGAAAATGGCTTTCGAGAGACGTCGATCCCTTGTCCGTAGCCGCCGCCGATCTGATGGAGATCTGCAATCGGCTTAATCAGACACCGCGTAAATGCCTCGGCTACCGAACGCCGGCTGAGGTCTTCCGCAAGAAACTGCTCGCGCAGATGCGACATGCCAGCTAGCTTGAAAGCCACGCAGGTCGCACTTCGGCGTGAACTCACAGGAACAAGAGCAGTCCGAAATCGTACGCGGCCTTTATCAACCAAAGACAGCAAATACGTTGTGATATAGTGCTTTCCATGCGATTCTACGGTCAGTTCCGAAGGAGGTAAATTATGTCTGAAATGATGCTGGCAACACTTTCCAATATTCGGACAGTCGAAGACATGGTCGCCGCGTTCCGGGACGAGGAGCATTGCCGCCATTTGCTGGAAGGCATGGTATGGCGGGATGGCAGGGTCTGCCCCGCCTGTGGTTACAAACGCTCGATCGCGATAGCTGGCCGCGACATGGGCAAGCGCCGCGCGCGGCCGGGTCTCTATCAATGCTCCAGTGGTGATTGCCGGTTCCAGTTCACGGTGACAACACACACGCCCCTGCACGCCACGAAACTTCCCTTGCGCGTATGGCTCAAGGCGATGTGGTTGTTGCTGCAGTCGGACAAAGGCCTGTCCTCGGTCCGTCTCGCAGAGGTACTGGGGGTGAGCCAGCCCACGGCCTGGCGGATGGGCCATGCGTTGCGCCTCATGGTGGCGCGTGAGCGCATGCTCGACGGCACGGTGGAAGTCGACCACTTCTATCTTGGCGGCACACCGAGAAAGCATCCCGATGATCCGCCGCCCGGAAGAGGCCGCAAGGGGCAGACAAAAACGGAGAAGACGCCGGTTATGGCGATCGTGCAGCGACCGGCAGACGTTACCCCTGGCTCCACCGCCGGCGACGCCCGCGCCGCTGTCGTTACCGGCCTTTCATTGCGGGCTGCCGTAGGCGCAATTGCAACACAAGTTGAGCTTCATGCGCATTTGATGAGTGACGAGGCAAAGACATTCATGGCCATTGGCGAAAGCTTCGCCGCACACGAAACAGTCAACCACTCCAGCCGTGAATATGTCCGGGATGCCGTCCACGTTAATTCCGTTGAAGGGTTCAATGCTCGGGTCCGCCGAACCATCGCAGGTGTTTTTCATCACATCAGCCCAGAACTTGCCGACCTATATTTCCACGAAATCGGTTTCCGCTGGTCCCAGCGCATTGTTACCGGACAGGCTCTGCGAAAAAGCCGAAGCGGCAAGGAAAGCATGAAAACCCTTTGGTCGAGGGTGCCGCCGGCGCTGCAATTACTGCAAGTGTTCCGCGCTGCTACCGGCCGTCAGATGCGCAGAAGCCCGGATGGCGGCATCACCATCAAATCGGCCGTAGCTGTCTTTGGTTGATAAAGGCCGCGTACGATTTCGGACTGCTCTTGTTCTGACCCCTTAATATAAGTTTAACCGTGAATGAGGAGAAACCACCTCTAAAAACTAGAGCCGCCGGAAAGTCCCGACGGCTCATTATGATCCGCTAGCTGGATTTAGTCGCGGCGGATGCCGCTCGAACCGACATTCCTTACGCCGCCCGTGCGCTCGTCTTCCACCTCGACTTCGGTCTTGCGGAGCGAGTCGGAAATCGTTTCGTTGCGCTGTTCGGCGGTCTTCTTGAGGGCGATCTCTTCGACGACGCGCGCGTCCTTCGACACAACAGCTTCCTCGCGGTGCTCTTCGGCCTCAATCGTACGGTCGACGAATGCGTTCTCGGCACCCGTCAGTGGGCGATTGACGGTGCGGCGGGTGACTTCGACACTTTCATCTCGCAGAGAGACGCTCTCGCTGACCGGGGTCTCGGTAACGTACGAGCGAACTCGGACGCGTCCGTTGTTGACGTCGCGCTTGCCGACCCGCAGCTCTTCCTCGACGACCGGAATGGATTCTTCGTTGTTAGCTTCGATTGTGGACGTGTGGGCCGTACCGCTGGTCCGATCATACGACGACGATGCGAACGCTTCGGTCGATCCCGAACGCGACCAGCCCTCCGACTCCCAGGCCTTGGCGCGCTCGTCAATGTCGATGCTGCCATCGTCATCAAGGATGTCCAGCGCGCGGTCGTGCAGATCGAGAGGGTAGCCGGAGACAGTCAGCAGGTAGCCGCCCCGACGAATGCCCTCGGCATAGGTGGAGCGATCGTCGTCGGCGAGGAAGAATTCTCCGAGCGTCGCCCAGAAGCCCTTGGTCTCATGCGTCGTCGTTGCCGTGTCGCCGTCGCGATCTGCGATGAGCTGGATCGCCGAGCGGGGGATGCCAGCCTCGGCAAGTCTTTCGATCGCCCGGTCGGCTTCCGATCGGTCGTCGTAGAAGGCCGTGATGGTGTTGGAATGGGACGGTACGGTGTTGTTGTTGTCTGTGTAAGCCATAGCCATTGCCTCTCGTTGTTATTCGTCGATGCGTTCGACGGTCGCGGTTTGCTTCTTCAGAGTGACAGGCACCGACACATCTTCCGACGTGACGATCTGCCGAATGCGGATCTCTTCGACGACCGGGATGATCGTAGTGTCGCCTTCGACCCTGGTTTCGGGGACGGCACCGATTTCACGGTCGATGCGTTCCCGGATGACCTCGACGCGCGTTCCGGCCAACGTAGCCTGCGCCAGTTTCTCGACCTCGCTGCTCGAGGTCGAAACACGAACACGCCCGGTCACGACGCGCTCCTTATCGACGGTGACGCTTTCCTCGACGAGCTGGATTTTCCGATCGTTTTCGTCTGACATTGTCACCGCCTGTTTTGCCTAGAAAGAACACCTAAGATTCCTCAGGGTTCCGCGCTGGCCAGACGTTAGCGATCCCAGGGCGGGATAAAGCGGCGGTCCTGATAGTCTGAGATGGAACCCGAATGCAGCGGCCGCAGCTTCAGCCGTTCGTCATCCGCATTGTAGAGTTCGCCTGTCACAGGCAGACCCTCTCCCGGACGATCCAGCATCATCGGCCCGAAGAACGACGCGGCAATATAAAGCGGATAGGGTTTCGTAGTGTGATAAATCCGAGGAAGGAGCTCCCGGCAAGCCCTTCTTGTGCAGGGCGAAACTCCGTTTGAGCGTGCCATAATGAGGACTGCCGCCATGAAACATTTGCTTCCGGAATGCGGAGGGCCGGAGGGCGATCACCCCTCCGGCCGCGACTGATCAGGCCTTCATCATTTCGAGATGGGCGATGTGTTCGTTGATCATCCCACGTGCGAGCTTCGCCGTGTTCAGGTGTTCGCGGATTTGGCCGACTTTGAGGTAATCTGCTGGAGCGGTTCGAGCGGTAACGCCAGACGATGTCAAACTGCCTAAGCTGGATGTGGGTAAGTTTCTCATCGCAACCTGTCTTTCCAGCTACATCTTGTGAGATGACCATCATTTTGCCTTAGCTTAAAGCAGTGTCGTTTCCTGATAGTTTGACACCAAGCGTCTCCGGCAGAAAAATAGCTGCCATGAACGCGACTGCATATGAGCACAATGCGCATATCCCCATTGCTGTCCCGAGTGGAAGGGACGCGGCTATAACTCCCACGGTCGCCGGAACGACGGAGCCAAATCCTCTTCCTCCGCTGAGACAGAAGCCCTGACCGCTTGCACGGATGCTCGTGGGGAAAAGCTCCGAAAATGTCGGGACCATGCCTGAGGCTAGCGCACCTTGGAAAGCGCCAAGAAAGAAGCTAAGCCCGATGGTGATCCCAGGGCCAATTGGGGCAAGGAGATAGATGCCGGCATTAAGTGATTGGAGTATGAGGAAAGTCATGAAAGCGCGGCGTCTGCCAATTCGATCTGAGAGCCAGCCGTATAACAGTGGACCGATCAGAGACCCGAGAATGTTCAAAGCGAGGTAGCCAGCGCTTGTTGTCACGGTCATTCCAAGCGCGGTTCTCAGATAAGTCGGAAGCCAAGTAATCATGGTGTAGGCTCCTCCGAATATACCGGTCGACATGATCGCCGCAGTGAGCGTTGTTCTGAAATAGATTCCCTGGAAGATCGACCAGAACGGCGTCTCTTCCGTTTTCGCGGACTTCGCATCAACGTAAACCCGGGACTCGGGAACAAGACGCCTGATGAAGAAGACTAATCCGGCGGGAAGGATGCCGATTAGAAAGAAGACCCGCCATCCTAGATGCTCGGGAAAAAGAGCAGAAATGATAGGCAACAAGCCGACGGAGATGCCGTATCCAACAGCGTAGCTGCTCTGGATGGATGAAGCCACACGGCCCCTCAAAGCTGGCCTGATCACTTCACTAATCAGTACGCCGCCGACTGCGGCCTCACCTCCGTACCCCAAGCCTTGCAAAAAGCGGAACAGGAAAAGAGGCGAAAATCCAGTTGCAAATGCCGATGCTGCGGTCCACAGTGCCACCCAGGCAATTGTCCACTGTAAAATACGAACTCGTCCCAACCGATCGGCGAGGATTCCCGCACCCCATCCGCCAACAGCCGCACCGACCAGAGCCGCTGTGGCCAAGTAGCCGGCCTCCGGGCGCGTGATTCCAAGGGTGGTGATCAACGCCGGTATGACAAGCGCAAAAATAGTTGAGTCCATCGAGTCGAGCCCGAAGCCTGCAAAGCAAGCCCAGTATGTTTTCCGCTCGACGGGGTTCAGATCCGAGAACCACCCAATTTTCATGTACCGTGCTCCCAATATCAATTTGGAAATCGTAGCTACACGCAGCAACAAATCGCCCTGATCTGTATAGAGTGGGGCGTATTCGGTGCACCCGTGAGGATCTGCCGCTGACCGGCAGAGGAATAGCAGCCGCTTATTCGCTTACTGGCTGCAACTACCGTTTCACCACTTGTCGCAGCGTGCCGGAAGATGAGGAGGGCGCAGGCAAGGTGGTGATTGCGCCCAAAACGTTCTAGTCGAGCCGGATGCCCGCCTTCTTCACCAAGGCGCCCCACCGTTCGACTTCCTTGGCGATATGGTCATGGAATTCTGTCGGTGTATTGGTCCAGACGTCGGCGCCTTCGAGCGACAGCCTGTCCTTGATTTCAGCGCCGGACATGGCGGCGACGATCTCTTTGTTGAGGCGGTCAATGACTTCCTTGGGCGTGCCTGCCGGGACCAAGATGCCATACCATTGCGAGGCTTCGAAACCTGGAAAGCCCGATTCCGCCACTGTCGGGACGTCGGGCGCGGCACGAAGCCGGCTGGCGCCGGACACTGCCAAAGCACGCATCTTGCCCGCTTCGACGTGCTGGATGAGGTTGGGAGCCCCGGTGAAGGTCAGCTGAACGCGCCCGCCAAGCAGATCTGTTACAGCCGGCGCCGTCCCTTTGTAAGGCACGTGCGTCAATTGTATGCCGGCCTGATCAGCAAGTGCGACCATAGCAATATGCGCAGCACTGCCGTTCCCGCCGGACGCGTAATTCAACTTGCCGGGGTTCTGCTTCGCGTAATCGATAAGCTCCTGCAAGGTCTTTGCAGGTACATCAGGATGTACCACCAACATGTTGTGAACCTGAGCAATGCCACTCACGGGGTCCAAGCTCTTGAGAGGATCATAGGAAAGCTTGGGATAAAGGGCCGGGGCCACGCCCAGAGTGCCGATATGGCCCATGACCAAAGTATGGCCATCGGCCTCGGCGCGAGCGACGGATGCGACGCCGACCGTTCCTCCGGCTCCTGGTCGGGATTCGACGATCACCGGAAACTTCAGCGCTACTTCAAGCTTCTGGCCCAGAAGCCGTGCCAAGATGTCGGTCGATCCGCCAGGCGTAAAAGGGACAACGAGGGTTATGTTCTGGGTGGGATAGGATTGCGCCTTGGCTGATGAGAAACCGGTGGCAGTCAGGCCAAGAGCTGAAGCTCCGACGAGAACCTGGCGCCGAGTGATCTCTACCTTCGATAAGCTAGTCATGTGCATTCTCCTCCGATGAAGCGTTTAGATCATTGTCACGGGCGCCGAGTACGAGGTGGGTGGCTGGCCTGCGGTCAGTCCTCGACGAAGACGTCTTCTCTGCCGTGACGTATGGCTGGAATAAGCGCGAGAACGAGCGTCACAGCGGCCAAGCCAAGCAGCCCCTTGCTGATCGGGCTTTCGATCAAGGTCATGAGTGAGCCGTGCGATATGATCAGCGCCCGCCTGAAGTTTTCTTCAATCAGCTCGCCCAGCACAAAACCGAGCAGCAGTGGCGCAGGCTCAAATCCAAGCCGGATCAGGAGATAGCCGACAAGCCCGAACAGCCCGATAAACATCACGTCCGTCGGCAATGAACTGATTGTGTATATGCCGATGCAGCAAAACAGCAGGATTGCCGGAAACATCAGCCGATAAGGGACTTTGAGCAGCCGGACCCAGACGCCGACAAGGGGAAGGTTGATGATCAGCAGCATGAGGTTGCCGACCCACATGGAAGCAATCATGCCCCAGAAAAGGCTGGGACTCTTCGTCATCACCTGAGGTCCCGGCACGATGCCGTGAATAGTCATCGCTCCGACCATGAGGGCCATCACGGCGTTGGAAGGAATGCCAAGCGTCAGCAGCGGGATGAAAGATGTCTGAGCCCCGGCATTGTTGGCGGATTCCGGACCTGCAACACCCTCGATCGCTCCTCTGCCGAAACGGCTGGGATCTTTAGCAATCTTCTTCTCCAACGCGTAGGAGGCGAAGGGACCGAGGACCGCTCCGCTGCCGGGCAGAATACCGAGAATGGCGCCAATGGCGGTGCCTCGAAGGACGGGCTTGTAGGACTGCTTAAAATCATCCTTGTTCGGAAGCAGGCGGCCGATTGCCTGTCGCACGGTATCGCGGCTTTCGGTGGCGTCGAGGTTGCGCAAGATTTCCGAGACCCCGAAAAGGCCCATAGCAAGCACGGCAAAGTCAATGCCATCAGCCAGGAAGGACAGGCCAAAGGTCATTCGCTCTTCCCCGGTTTCCAGGTCTGTGCCAACGGTCGACAGAAGGATCCCCACGAGGATCATGGCAATGGCCTTGAGGATCGAGCCGCGCGCCAATACCACGGCGAAGATCAGTCCCATCACAACCAGCGCGAAATACTCCGGGGCACCAAAAATCAAGGCGACACTGGTGAGCGGGCCACTGAGGGCTGCGATCACAACGGTGGCAACCGTTCCCGCAAAGAAGGATCCAATGGCTGCAACACCGAGGGCTACTCCCGCCCGACCCTGACGCGCCATCTGATGGCCGTCGAGAGCCGTCACCACCGAAGAAGCCTCGCCCGGAATGTTGACAAGGATGGCCGTGGTTGATCCGCCATACTGGGCACCGTAGTAGATGCCAGCCAACATGATCAGCGCACCGGTCGGGTCCAGACCAAAGGTGATCGGCAGCAGCATGGCGATTGTGGCAATTGGGCCAACCCCCGGCAGGACACCGATCAGAGTGCCGACAAGACAGCCGATGAAGGCAAGACTGAGGTTGACCGGCGTAAAGGCAACGGAGAAGCCAAGGCTCAGATTTGCAATCAGATCAGTCATGGCAAGCTTCCGTTCTTGTCGCGTGCCGCTGTTGCCGCTTTTTGAGTACGAGGAGTGCAACCGAGATAATGATCAACGCTGCGGCGGCCGACCGCAGCAGCAGCTTTGCCGGTATGCCGACCAGAGTGCTTGCTAAGAATTGCGGAAAGACGGGAAGCGGAAGGTTCAGAATGTCGCCGAACAGGAGTATGCAGAAGGCGGTCAGCATCAAGGCAAGGATGATCATTTCGCGCAGTCGTGCTTCGGGTGCGGCAAACCCCGCCACGATGACTGCGAAGGGGCCGGCTATGATCAGACCGAGCCCAGGAACAGTGAAGGCTCCCAAATGAAAGGGCCGGATCATCAACGCGAAGCCGAAGATCGCCAACATCACGAGCCCGACGCCTCTCCACTTGAGATGCCCAAAAGCTTCATCATTGGAGCGCAGTGAAGTTCCGACCAGAGCAAGGCCCAAGGCGACGATGCCGATGGCGAGCCATCGCGGCAAAAAACCTGCTCCCATGGCAGCTAGATTACCTTGCGAGAGGTCACTCGTCAGCCAAGCTGCAGTTCCTCCCAATGCCATCAATACCAGGCCGCCAATCATATTCTGAGTGAACGGCAGCCGAGTTCTCTTCCCATCGTGCATCATGCATCTCCCTTGCATTCAGCAAGGGATCAGGCATTTTAGCGGCTGAAACAACTGAATTTTATGAACCACTGGCTGAATGAATTTCACCTAGCTTGAGGATTGGCTTTTGAATTACTCGTCCCGCGTGGACTTTCTTGGGTTGAGCGCGTTTGTCGCCATAGCGGACCGCGGCAGTTTCCGGGAGGCCGCCACGCATCTAAATCTATCACACACTGCAATCAGCCACCGTCTCCGTAAACTTGAAGAGCACCTTGGGCAGAAGCTGTTCGTGCGAGGTAATCGGGACGTGAGCCTGACCCAGGCCGGGCTGGATCTGCTTCCAAAGGTCAGAGAGACGATGGCGCAATTGGCTACATCTGTGGACGAGCTGCGGCAGGTCGGTAAGGAAAGACAGGACAAGATCTCTATCGCCTGCCTGCCGACAATCGCGGCGGGCCGCCTCCCTGGCATCCTGAAGCGCTTCCAGGAGACACACCCTCATGTTTCGGTGCAGATCTACGATAAGTCCGCATCGGAGATCTCCGACCTTGTGGAGAAGGGTCTGGTGGAATTCGGGGTCAGCATTATTACAACCCACCGATGGGACTTCGATATCGAAGTTCTTGTTGACGATCCCTTCATTCTGGTCTGCCCCAAGGATCATCAGCTCGCCCAGAAGCGGCAGGTAGACTGGCATGATCTTCACGGATACCCGCTCATCCGGGTTAGCCAGCACTCCGGCAACAGAATGATCATAGATGATGCGCTGGCGGGTTCTGGTGCTCAACTGTTGTGGAAATACGAGGCCCAGCATTTGCAGACGGCGGTTGCCATGGCACGCGCTGGGACGGCGCTTGCGGTCGTGCCGCGGATGGCCTTTGCTTCCAACAACGAAGACCTGGGACTGATTCAACTGCACAACCCCAGTGTCACTCGGCAGATCGGCATCGTGTCTAGAAGAAGCGCTCCGCTATCACCAACCGCCGATAAGCTGAGAGATCTCGTAAGGCAGATGTTCGCGTGAGTAAGGCGGTAAAAGCGAGGCGGCAAATTTGCCCCTTTCCAGGTCTCAGCAGCACGATCTTATATAGACATAGCCGCTTACTAATGCCCGGAACAGCCACCGGTTACTTTGATGATCCTTAGCGCCTTGGCTATCCGTTGTAACGATCTCGGGCCAGGACAGGCGGCTATTGCAGGCAGCTACGCGAAGGAAGCACGCCCCCGAGTAGGGGGCTATCCCGGAATAGCATTGCCTTCAAGATACAGTTCTCTGGCGCGAGCAATATTCCAGTGGGACGGGGATCTATCTTGGTGGATTGGGACCATACGGACCAGAACGGCAAGTCGCGCGTCATGATTTCCAGTAGTAGCGCAATGGATTATCCAGCAGGAGTTTCCGCTGGTGTTCCTCCGTTAAAGCGATGCGCGGGATCACATCCACCAGATTTCCGTCATCCGGCATGTGAAATGTCATGTTCGGGTGCGGCCAATCGGTGCCCCACAGGACCCGGTCGGGAAACTTTTCCACTAACGTGCGCGCAAACGGTATGACGTCATCATATGTCGGAGGCCCAGAAGAAGACAGCCGTTCGGGACATGTCACTTTGCTAACGAAGTTCTCGTGCTCCGTCATCAGCTGCACGAAGCGGCCGAATTCTGGTCCATCCACCGCTTTCGTAACATCTGGCCGCCCCATATGATCGACAACCACGGTCGTGGGCAAAGATGTGAAGAAGTCCCAACGTTCCTCAAGATCGGCCGCCTCGAAGTAGATGACCACATGCCATCCAAGCGGAGCTATCCGGTCGATGATGGCGTGGTAATAGGCGTCTGGCTTGGGATCAACGAGGCGGCGAACGAAGTTGAAACGGACCCCTCGCACCCCGGCTTCATGAAGTTCCGACAACTCGTCGGGCGACACGGTGTCGCGAACCGTCGCAACGCCGCGAGCCTTGCCATTGGAAGCACGCAAGGCATCCACGAGAGCCCGGTTGTCAGCGCCGTGGCAGGTTGCCTGAACGATGACGCTCCGGTCGAAGCCCAGGTAATCGCGCAGAGCAAACAGTTTGTCCTTGCCTGCATCGCATGGTGTATATTTCCGCTCAGGCGCAAAAGGGAACTCGTCTCCTGGACCAAAAACATGGCAGTGGGCATCGACTGCGCCGGCCGGCGGGCGAAACTTTGGCCTGCTCGGGGAGGGATGGAAGCACAGCCAGTCTGGGTCCATGGTGAACTCAGCCATCACAGACCCCTTGCCTTGAGCTGCGCGTCGAGACGCGGATAGACCCGCCGCGCGTTCAACTCGAACACCTTGCGCTTGTCTGCCTCGGAAATCTGAAGAGAGTCGACATAGCGTTTCGTGTCATCGAAATAATGGCCGGTCTGCGGATCGATGCCGCGCACCGCGCCAACCATCTCGGAGCCAAACAGGATGTTGTCGACGTCGATCACCTCGAACAGCAGATCGATGCCGGGCTGGTGGTAGACGCAGGTGTCGAAAAAAACGTTCTTCATGACGTGCTGGTCGAGAGGCGGCCGCTTCAGCATGTCGGCAAGCCCACGATAGCGACCCCAGTGGTATGGCACGGCCCCACCACCATGCGGAATGATGAACCGCAGGTTCGGAAAATCTTTGAACAGATCGCCTTCGAGAAACTGCATGAAGGCGATCGTGTCGGCGGCGATGTAATAGGCGCCGGTCGCATGCATGGCGCAATTGCAGCTTCCCGACACATGGATCATCGCCGGCACGTCCAGTTCGACCATCTTCTCGAAGAAGGGATACCAAGCGCGATCGGTGAGCGGCGGGGAATCGAAGCGCCCGCCCGAGGGGTCGGGATTGAGATTGCAGCCGACGAAGCCGAGCTCGTAGACGCAGCGCTCCAGCTCCTCGATCGAGGTGGATATCGAGGTGCCCGGTGTCTGCGGCAACTGGCATACGCCGACGAAGGTCTCGGGGTAGAGATCGACGACCCGCTTGATGAGGTCGTTGGAACGCCGCGCCCACACCCGCGCAGCCGCCTGGTCACCAATGTGCGGTGCCATGGCCGAGGCGCGGGGCGAAAAGATCGTCATGTCGGCACCGCGCTCCCGCAACAGGCGCAGTTGGTTGGCTTCGATCGTATCGCGGATCTCATCGTCGGAAATTTCGGGATAGGCGGGGTCGATGTCACCGTCGCTCTTAATGGCACCTTCCTGCTGAGCGCGCCATTTTGTGTGGGCGATGGGAGCGGTCGTATAATGGCCGTGGCAATCGATGATCATGGCGTCTGGATACCTCCTTCACGGCGAAGCATCGACAAGGCGACGCATCGCAGATCGGTTCGGGAGGTGCTGCCGCAATCAGGTCTGACGAGCGGCTCTCCTCTCATCTCGTGCAAGAGTTTTAGCGAAGAGCATCGGTTCAGGCATATCGAAACGGCTTCCTCTCCATTAGTTTTTCTGAGGTCCAGTCTTTACAGGCCGCCTTGAACTCGGTGACGAACGCCGCCTGCAACTGGGTCGGACGCCAGTCGTCGCGAATGGTGATGCCAATTTTTCGTTTCGATGAAAAGTGCCCGCGGACTTCCGCAAGCAGTCCAGCCCGGCGTTCGAAGATGAATTGATCGCGCGACATTAGAGTCAGCCAGTCGTCGTTCAGCATCAGCCCGCGACCGATCGTCACCGAATTGCTCTCGATTTTAACGCGCGGCGGTTCAAGCTCGTACTCGGCAAAAATCGCATCCCACCGCGTGCGCATTGGAGCGCCGCTGCTGGCGATCACCCAGGGGAAATCCCTCAGCCGGGCAGGATCCAAGAAGTCGCTGCTGGCCAATGGATGACCTTTGCGTGCAACGATGACCAGATCGTCGTCGAAGATTGCTTCCTCCACGACGTCGCCCACCGGTGGAGGGTCGCGCAAGGCGCCGATCAGGAAATCGAGCTGGCCGTTGCGCAAGCCGGCGAGAAGGTCCGCATACGGTCCTTCGACGACATCGATGCTGGCGGCAGGATTGGCGCGCGAGAACCGTGCCAGCGCCCGTGGCAAAAGGATCGTCTGTGCCATCGGCAATGTGCCGATCGCTATTCGTCCTGCGCCTTCGCGGCGAAGTGCCGCCAGTTCGTCGAAGCCCGCTTCGATTTCCGCCAGCGCCAGGCGGGCAAAGCGGAGCAGGTTTGTTGCAGCCGGAGTTGGCTGAACTGTCCTGCCATGGCGCGCCAACAACAATATGCCGAGCAATTGTTCCAGTTCGCGAGCAGATCGGTGCAGCGCCGGCTCGGACAATCCCGTCAGTTTCGAGGCCATGGCAAAGCTACCCGCCTGATCGACGGTCAGCAAGGCGCGAAGCTGTCCGAAGGTTATGCGACGCTCGATGTTGGGGAGGCTCGGCAGTCGGGCGGATCGCCGGACGCTGTTTCCACCGCGCACGATATAGGCAAGCGCCCGCTCTATGCGCGCGCTCATCAGTTCGCCTGCCCGCGTCAGGGTGACGCCGGTCGGCTGACGATCCAGCAGGGCATGGCCAAGTTGCGCCTCGACTTTCGCGACCGCCTGCGTGATTGCTGGCTGCGACAGGTTCAAGGCCAAAGCCGCATTGCTGATGCTGCCCAGGCGACCCGCCGTGGCGACGGCTTCGAAATGGCGCAGATTGATGTCCCGCTTCATATCCATGCCGGCACTTAACCAGAGCTTATGGCTTGGACGCAAATCTATTTTGCCTTTCCGGCGGGCTGGTCACTAGATTGGCTGAGGAGGACGAAGAGGAGTATGACCGACATTCCGGTGCGGCGCGTTTGCCAAATCCCGATCTGTGCGCTCTGCGCAACACCGGACGGGAAGCACGTCTCTTCATCCATTTGAGTTCGGTCAGTCGGCAGCGTCAGTACCGTCGACAGGCCTGGATCGCATCGCGTCGCCAGAGGCGCCGGGCATCTTGTCGAGATGCTTTCGCCTATGCACCGGATGCGCGAGGAGGAAAGATACGCGTGACCTATTCGCAAGCAACCAACTATGTGCCGCCGGAATCGGAACCAGCCCGCGAAGGCGGCAGGTTCGGGATTTTCGGCCAGCTCTGGTTCCAGGTTCTGGCCGGCACGGTGATGGGCATCCTGCTCGGCCATTACGCCCCGGGCATCGCGGTGGCGATGAAGCCATTGGGCGATGCTTTCATCAAGATGATCCGCATGATGATCGGCCCGATCATCTTCGTGACGGTGGTGCACGGCATTGCCGGCATGAACGACATGAAGAGCGTCGGCAGGGTAGCCCTGAAATCCATTCTGTACTTCGAGGCGATCACGACGCTGGCGCTGGTCTTCGGTCTGGTGACCGTCAACCTGTGGAAACCGGGCGCCGGGATGAACATAGACCCGAGCACACTTGATGCCGCGTCGATCAAGTCCTATGTCGCGACCGCGCAGGATCAGTCGATGACGGCCTATTTCATGGGCATCATCCCCGACAGCTTCCTCAGTGCCTTTACCGAGGGGTATGTCCTGCAGGTCCTCTTCATATCGGTTCTTTTCGGTATCGCACTTGCCGCCATCGGCGAACGTGGTCGGCCGGTCTTCCAGGTGATCGAGAGCGCCTCGCAGGGGTTCTTCAAGATCATCGGCTACATCATGTATTTCGCGCCGATCGGTGCATTCGGCGCCATTGCATTCACCGTCGGCCAGTTCGGCACATCGTCGCTGTGGTCGCTCGGATCGTTGATCATCGAATTCTTCGCGGTCTGTGCCTTGTTCACGGCGGTCGTATTCGGCGGTATTGCCTACTGGTGCGGCGTTAGCCTGTTGCGGCTGTTCAGCTATCTGTGGGACGAGATCGTCATCGTCGCCGCCACCACGTCGACTGAGACCGTGCTGCCGCGGCTCATCCAGAAGATGGGCAAGGCGGGATGCGAGGAGTCCGTCGTCGGTTTCGTCGTTCCGGCCGGCTATTCCTTCAACCTCGACGGCACGTGTCTGTACCTCACGACAGTCGCGATCTTTTTGGCGCAGGCGACCAACACGCCGCTGACGATCTGGCACGAACTGAGCCTGATCGGCGTCCTCCTCCTGACGTCCAAGGGCGCGGCCGGCGTCGCCGGCGCTGCTTTCGTCGTGCTAGCGGCGACATTGAACACCACGGGCGCCATCCCTGTGGCGAGCATCGCCCTGATCCTCGGCATTCACCGCATTCTCGCAGAGGGGCTTACCTTTGTGAACCTGATCGGCAACGCACTGGCCTCCATCGTCATCGCCAAATGGGAAGGCAAGCTCGACGAGAAGAAGCTGGCCGAGACGGTCGGCACGCGGCGCCTGCAGCGCATACATGGCGTCACCGTCAACTGAGATCGGCCGTCCAGGCTGGAACGAAAGGAATTATCGAAATGGCTACTGTTGTCCAGAATATCGAACGCGCCGAAGCCGACGTCATCAAGCGACTGGGCGCTGCCGGCGTGGCCACCGTCCATGAGGCTCAGGGGCGCAAGGGCATGCTGGCGAGCTACATGCGGCCCATCTATAGCGGTGCCCAGATCGGGGGCTCCGCGGTGACGATTTCGTCGCCCCCGGGTGACAACTGGATGCTTCACGTCGCGATCGAGCAGCTGAAGGAAGGCGACATTCTCGTGCTGGCGCCGACATCGCCCTGCGACAATGGATATTTTGGCGATCTTCTGGCGACATCTGCCATGGCGCGGGGCTGCAAGGGGCTGGTTATCGATGCCGGCGTTCGCGACATCCGAGATCTGACCGCCATGGGTTTCCCCGTCTGGTCGAAGGCGATCTCCGCGCAGGGAACGGTAAAAGAAACGCTGGGGTCGGTGAACGTTCCAATTGTCTGCGCCGGTGCGCATATCGAAGCAGGCGATATCATCGTCGCCGACGATGACGGCGTCTGCGTCGTCAAGCGGACGGAGGCACTGGACGTCCTTGCAGCGGCCGAAAAACGCCTTGCCAACGAGGAGGCCAAGCGCTCGCGGCTGGCGGCCGGCGAGCTTGGTCTGGATATCTACGGCATGCGCCCGACGCTGCAGCAGAAAGGCCTCCGCTATGTATGAGGACGGCATCCTGTGCCTGTGGATGCGCGGCGGCACATCCAAGGGCGCCTATTTTCTTGCCGAGCATCTCCCGGCCGACCAGCTTGAACGCGATGCGCTGCTGCTGCGCATCATGGGGTCCCCGGATCCTCGCCAGATCGATGGTATCGGCGGCGCAGATCCGCTGACCTCCAAGGTTGCGGTTCTGTCGCCGTCCAGCCGAGACGACGCCGATGTCGATTACCTCTTCCTGCAGGTTTTTGTCGATCAGGAGTTGGTCAGCGACCCAGGGCTGCGGAAACATCCTGGCCGGGGTTGGTCCGGCAGCGATCGAGCGCGGATTGGTCGCTGCCGAGAACGAGCTGACCGAAGTCCGGATCCACATGGTCAATTCCGGCGAAGTTGCCGTCGCCAAGATCTCGACGCCTGGCGGGCGCGTGAGCTATGCGGGTGAAGCCGAGATTGCCGGCGTACCTGGCCGGCATGCGGCCGTCCCGCTTCTGTTTCAGAATATTGCCGGCTCGATGAGCGGCGCCCTGCTTCCCACCGGCACCGAGATGGATGTCATCGACGACGTCCATGCGACGCTGATCGACAACGGCATGCCATGCGTCGTGATGCGCGCTGCCGACTTCGGGCTGAGCGGCACGGAGACACGCGAAGAGATCGAGGCTAACAGTGTGTTGAAGCAGCGCATCGAAGCCATTCGGCTGAAGGCCGGCCCGATGATGAACCTGGGTGATGTCACGAAGGCCTCTGTCCCCAAGATGACGCTGGTGTCTGCGGCTCGGAACGGCGGCGCGATTTCGACGCGCAGCTTCATTCCGCATCGGGTCCACGCATCTGTCGGCGTACTTGCTGCTATTACCGTGGCAACTGCGACCCGGCTCGCAGGCGGCCCGGCAGCAGAGATGGTCGCCGCGCCGGAGGATGGTCGATACCTGATCGAGCACCCGACAGGCGCGATGGAAGTGTTTTTGGATATCGACGCCGAGGGACAGATCAAGGCTGCCGGAACGGTTCGAACGGCACGCAAGCTGTTCGACGGCCAGGTCTATCCCGCTCCGGCGGAATGAGAAGCTGCTGGACTGATCTGCGCTGAAGAAGAGAGCCGCGGCCCGGTGTCGATCACCAGCCAACGCGAATTCATGGACGTCGCATCGCGCGGGTCAAAATGGGAGGTGAAGACATGAATAGGCAGGCGGGAAGAATATCCAGACACTTACGGGCGGCGGCAGCAGGCGCAATCCCGCGGGCAATGCTTTGCCGACCGATGCAGCATTGGCGCAAGCCTGTCTGGCGCCAGACATCACTTTGGTTATCCAGTTCGGACCAGGCGGCATAGCCGCCATCAATGCGTGTATCGTCGTTAAGCGCTACGCAAGGAACCAGTGTAGCCATCCAGCTCCGCGTTAGGGACGGCCCGGGCGGCCGTCGCCCCGCCGTGCGATCCATGATGATGATCTGCCCGGTTGATGATACCGCGTCCTCTGGTCGCTATCGTATGAGCCACCCCGCATCCTCACACCGCAACGCATCGATATCGGGTAGGTCGCGCGGCGTCTCATGCGGTGAGTTCCCGCAATGGACCGGGATCACCGAAGCCGGACTTCTGGATTTGAGCGTTGCCAGTCCGACACGCCTAGAACTTTTTGGACTGGCGGATGTGCAGCACGGTTACCTGCTTGAACAACTCGACATCCCCGACTGCCAGAGCGTTGATCATCTGGTGATGCTCGGTTGATGACTTGTCTATTCTGGCACGCGTATTCCACTGCGAGACCGGCGCCGACGACGTGCGCTCGCGGATGTCGCGGACGAGTGCCACAAGTTCGTCATTCCCGCATAGTGACAACAGCGCGCGATGGAAGGCCAGATTTGCTTCGTAAAGTTCCAGTACGGTGCCCGTTTGGATCAATTCGTCGAACCGGTGGGCCAATTGCCGCAGATCGTCGATCGTGTCTGGCGTAGCATTGGCGACGATCCGATCCGCTACCGATGTTTCCAGGATGATGCGAATATCGCTGATCTGCTCGGCCTGACGCTCATCGGGCGCGAACACATGGTAGCCGCGATTTGGTTCATGCGCGACCAGCCGACGCAGCGCCAATCGGTCGAGCGCCCGGCGGACCTCCTGTCGCGTGCAGTTGTAGCGTCGCTCCAGGTCGCTCTGCTTCAGCCAGGATCCGGCCGACAGCACGCCGGTGAGGATGTCGTGCAGGATAAGGTCCGTGACATCGACGTCGATGGCATTTGGACTCCTTTGGGTTTCTAACACGTTCATTGCCTGCCCCTTCTGATCGCATAGCCGACCATCCAGGATTGAATACCTCGGCCGCGCTCATTATGCCAAAAAACAATCCCTGCCTACATATTGCACAAATCATCGATATCGTATTGATTGGCGCCAATCTTGGTAACTCTTAGCAGCGCAGGACCTAGACGTCATGAAAAATTCGGAAGCGGTCTGGGATATCGTTGAGGAAAAGCGAGACGCCTTCTTCGGCTTAAGCGATCGCATCTGGGGCATGCCGGAGACGAATTATCAGGAATATCGCTCCGCCGCTGAACATGTGGCGATGCTTGAGGCCGAAGGCTTTCGCGTTGAGCAGGGTATTGCCGGCATGCCGACCGCGATGATGGGCGAGGCAGGCGAGGGCGGTCCGGTAATAGCTATCCTCGGCGAGTTCGATGCGTTGCCCGGCCTGAGCCAGCAAGCAGGTGCTGCCGAACAGCGCCCAATCGAGGAGGGCGGCAATGGTCACGGTTGCGGCCATAACTTGCTGGGTTCGGGCTCGATGATGGCGGCGGCAGCCGTGAAGGAGTATCTGGCCCGCAACAATCTCAAGGGACGCGTACGCTATTACGGCTGCCCGGCGGAAGAGGGCGGATCATCCAAGGGTTTCATGGTGCGCGCCGGCCTGTTCGACGATGTCGATATTGCCATCTGTTGGCACCCGGCCGCCTTTGCTGGCGTCAACAACCCGATTTCGCTGGCCTGCAACGAGATCAATTTCCACTTCACCGGCCGCGCTTCGCATGCCGCCGCTTCGCCGCATCTGGGCCGCAGCGCTCTCGACGCCGTCGAACTGATGAATGTCGGCGTCAACTACATGCGCGAGCACATGCCGTCCTCGGCGCGCGTCTACTACGCCGTCACAGATACCGGCGGGCATGCGCCGAATGTGGTGCAGGCCAAGGCTTCGGTGCGCTATCTGATCCGTGCGCGCACTTTGCCAGAACTGCTGGTGCTCGTCGAGCGGGTCAAGAAGGTGGCCGAGGGTGCCGCGTTGATGACGGAGACCAGTGTGCGCAGCCGCATCATCAGCGGTGACGCTAATCTCGTCGGCAATACGCCACTAGAAGCTCTGATGCATGCCAATCTGGAGCGGCTTGGACCCCCCGTCTTCGATCAGGCCGATCATGAGACTGCCAAGAAATTCCAGGAGACCTTTTCGCCGGAAGATATTGCCGCCTCCTATGACCGCTTCGGTTTGGAGCCGGAGAAGGGTCAAGCTCTCTGCGACATCATCTTCCCGCCCGGAAGCGGCGACGGCACGCTTGTTGGGTCCACTGACGTCGGCACCGTCAGCTGGGTCGTGCCGACCGTGCAGATGCGTGGCGCGACCTATGCGATCGGTACGCCCGGCCATTCCTGGCAACTGGTTGCCCAGGGCAAGTTGCCGGCGGCCCACAAGGGCATGGAACATGTGGCCAAGGTGATGGCGAGCACTGCCGTCGACCTGCTGAGCAACCCAGAGCTGATTGTTGCCGCCAAGGCTGATTTCAACGCGCGCCTGAAAGGCACACCCTTCATCAACCCGATCCCCGACGACGTGATGCCGCCTTTGCCGGAGAACACCGATGTCTGAGTTCGCTCTCAAACCCGTTACCGACCGGCTCATGGCGCATCTCGGCGAATTCGCCAAGCATGTAAAACTGTCCGGCACGCCGGAAGAGCTTGAAAGCTTTCGATACCTTCAGGCGGAAATGACCGGTCACGGTTACCGCACCGAACTGCTGTTCCACGATGCCTATATCAGCCTGCCGGGCAAGGCCCGGGTTGAGGTCGATGGCCAGAGCATCCCGTGCATTACACATTCGATGTCGCTGCCAACCCCGGCAGCCGGACTGTCGGCGTCGCTCGTCTATATCCGCGAGGGCGAAGCCGCCAATTTCGCCGCCGTCGATGTGCGCGGCAAGATTGTGCTGGTCGATGGCATCACCACCGAAGAGGTGGCGGCACTCAGCCGCGACGCCGGTGCGCTGGGCCAGCTGCATATCAGCCCGACCGAGCATCTTTATGAAATGTGTGTCTCGCCGGTCTGGGGCAGCCCCTCGCAGCATACCCGCGCTCAACTGCCGACAACCGCGATCTGCACGATCAGCCGCGACGACGGCGCAAAATTGCGAGAGCGCTGCCTGAACGGTGAGACGGTCACCGCCTTCCTGCAGACCGAAGTCGATACCGGCTGGCGCAAGACGCCGATCCTGGTCTGCGAGATGGATGCACCCAAATCCGTCGAAGGCAAACCCTTCGTGATGTTCTCCGGTCACCACGATACCTGGCACTATGGCGTGATGGACAACGGCGGCGCCAATGCCACAATGCTCGAATCCGCCCGGCTACTGGCCGAGCAGCGCGACCAATGGCAGCGCGGTCTACGCATCTGCTTCTGGTCAGGTCATTCCCACGGCCGCTATTCCGGCTCCGCCTGGTATGCGGACGAATATTTTAATGAGCTCGCACGCCGCTGCGTCGCCCATGTCAATGTCGATTCCACCGGCGGCGAGGGAGCGACTGTGCTTGCCAATTGTGCGGTCATCGATGAATTGCAGGGCGTTGCCGCCGACGCCATCGGCGCTGTCACCGGCCAGAAACATCTGGGCCGCCGTCATGGCCGCGCCGCCGACCAGTCCTTCTGGGGAGTCGGCATTCCCTCGATGTTCGGCAGCCTCAGCCATCAGCCGCCCAGCCCGGTGAAAATGCTGGCTCCGCTCGGCTTGTGGTGGCACACGCCGCACGACACGATTGAGCACATCGATCCGGATTTTCTGACCCGCGATACCGCCATCATCCTGCGGGTGCTCTGGCAGCTGCTGATATCGCCGGTGCTGCCGCTCGACTACACCGCTTATGCCGCCTCGCTGCAAGTTGCGCTGTCGGTGGTGAAGAGCGGCCTCGATGGCCGAATGGATATTTCGCTGCTCGAGGAAGCCGCGGCCGCCCTGGCAGAATCCGCAAAGCAGGTGGTGAGGAAATCGTCATCCGCCTCTGCGGAACAGGCCGAACGCCTCAACGCCGCCCTGCTCAAGGCCTCGCGGCTGTTGGTGCCGCTGAATTACACCAGCGGCGAGCGCTTTCATCACGATCCTGCCCTGCCGCATCAGCCCTGGCCATCGCTCTCCGGCCTGCGCGAGCTGGCGGCGTTGCCAACCGGCTCCGACGACACGCTGTTTTACGCCGTGCATGCGCGGCAACACGCAACCGCATCGCCCACGCATTACAGGAGGCGACATTCATCCTTTCGACGGCGCTTTAGGCAGCGCTGGCCGATCCGAAGACCAGATATCCTAAACGCTTTCGTTTCAGCGCCAGATGAGATCGCTGCCATGTCGTGCGCGTTGTCGACGAAGAAGATGTCCGAGTTCTGGAAAACAAGGTCCGC
This sequence comes from Gillisella vitis, assembly GCF_021559775.1. Taxonomy (GTDB): domain Bacteria; phylum Pseudomonadota; class Alphaproteobacteria; order Rhizobiales; family Rhizobiaceae; genus Allorhizobium; species Allorhizobium ampelinum. The sequence continues at coordinate 97,724 of NZ_CP056050.1, forward strand.
CGTCGTCGCTAGCGGATTGTCTGTTGCAAGCGTGGGTCCAGCGACGCCAAATAGCTTCATGGCGAAACCAAGGGTGTTATTCTCTTGATCAGGCTTATTAGGAGGCGCGTCGCTCGACCAGCGAATCCAGACGGCATAAGGGCCGGCTGCCCACAGACCAACGCGGAATTCTGGTGGACAGGAGGATGCGACGCCAAGTTGTCCTTTCGCCACGCCGTGCTGTTTACGAAACACGGCACGTTCGGCTGGCTTCTCACCCTTTGCGATGCGAACTTTCTGGAAGTCGTCGATGAACGACGCACGGATGTCTTCGAGGGGCTCGATTACTGATCTGGGTGGTATATGGTCAGTCGCCCCAATCGTGGCGGTCGGCACACTCGAAGTGGTGTCAAAAATTCTGTTCATGGCGACCCCCATTCGTGCGGATTCAACTTTCTTGTATCAATGGCGGACGATTCACGACGGATCAAAATATCCGACCACTTTGCCTTCTACGCCTCAAAGCAGCAGCATATCCGCGCCGCTGCCAAAGTCGCCAATAGCATCGTCAATGACCCCCGTCGTCATAACCACGGGCAATCGCAGAATGCGATTTTTCATGGGCTTAGTTTGATCCCGGCGCTATGCGCCTTCCTGTCGGCCGGCGCCTTGGTTTGTGGCTGACCTAGCCGAGGATTCATTCGGTCTCTGTCGGCTTCGGTGACAATCTGCGGGCATCTCACACAGGCCGGTCTCCCCTGTTCTGCAAACCAACGACAGGATTTCCTTACGACGCAGGGCGGTAGCGAGTCGGTCACCACAGCGAGAGTTTCGACAATGCGGCTGGCGAGCGTGCAAATTTGACCATCGAAATGGGTACAGCGCTCCTCTTCGCATCGTGCAGCGATCCGGAGCACGCGCAAAGGGGGTGCCGGTGATACTAACTGCAGTACCTCTTCGGTGACCGGCAGAGCGGCGTTGAGATATGAAACTCGCGAACCTTCTGGTGTCCGGTTGACGACACCCAAAACCCGAGCTTGGTCCATTCCGGGCTGAGCACTGGGACACATCGCGTGGTCAGTCTCGATGCGCTTTCCCATCGCCGGTCCTCACAATGTGACAGCTTCGTTCGTCGGAAAGAAGCCGACTATGACGTTTCCATCGCGTATCAGTAGATCCATTGTCTTGACGCCGGATACCGGCTTTAGTTTCTTGCCAACAAGCTTTGCGATATTGGCAACGTCCCCCAAAACGCGGCCCTTTACCTCGGATTCCCTGATCACGAAACCGATAATTCCGGGATTGGGTATAAAGCTGATTTCGGGTTCAATTTCGAAAAGAGCCGGGTTTTCTTTGTGAACTTCGGAAATCGCTGCTTTCACGTTGACCGCTAGCTCAGCGATGCTGATCGATTTCGCCCTCTTCATATCGCCCTCAAAAGCAAAGAACATCGAAATGCAGTCGGCATTGCCGTGCAAGTCTTTGCGCGTTACAGGATTAGTCTTGAAGAATACTGCCTTGATATTGCAAGCGCCGACAATAGTCAAGGGAATTGTATTGTGAGGTTGAATGCCACTTTGTGGGGAGATATGGGATATGCGAAGACACGCACCTGGTTCAGAGTTAAAAATGAGCCGATCTTCGCCTGGGGCGGCTTTGGCGCGTGAGCCACGATTGAGGGCCGGTCTATTCGGGTGCCATCACCGATACCAACGAGGCCGTTGTCCCACCGCACAACCGCATGCCGGCTCTGCTTCATCGCGACGAATATGACCGGTGGCTGAATGGCAGTTTTGATGATCTACAAGCGCTTCAGAAACGGGTGTTTCCCGCTGATTTAATCGAGATCGACAGAACGAGCGAGCTCTGGGTCAAGAAGAAGTCAGCCAACCCGGACGGCGTCATGCTCCCTAAAGAGAGGCTAGGCCTGAGTTTAATCGTCCCCGCCTTAGTGCTGCTTGAGCACTCCAGAATTTGCTGCGAAAACAGGTCCGTAAAGCTATGTGGAGAATAACTGCTCGCTTGACGAGAGTAATATTAAGGTTATTCTATATTAACGCTTGTTGTGGAGACGCAAATGAGCAACGGTGAGTATACTGCCCTTGTCGTCGGTATCCCGATGGAACCGAGAAGGTTTCTGATTACCATCCAAGCGATCGGTTAAACGCCGTTGTTCTTTCCAACGAATTTGCAACCGACGAAATGAAGAAGCTTTTCAACGTATCCAGCAGCGACTGGAGGAAGAATCCGGCAATGATCATCGTTGATGGAGTAAAGCTTAGGCCGAATTGCGATTATCCCGACTGCCAGAATGCCTGACAATTTGCGGTCCGCATCGCTTATTTGAATATCCGTACAGGTTTACAGGAATTCTTCGTCGCTTCGAGCCGAAGCCCATGCAAGCGAATTGACAAGCGAAGGTGGCTTCCGTGAAGATATTTAGGCACAGCACGACGCGCTACATTTTTCTCGCATTCGCACTCGGCTCCAGTTGGCCGGTGGGCGGCCACGCCATGGGACGAAACCCGGACGAGGTCGTCGGAAATCAGTTGAGCCAATACAGGCGCGTCCTCCTTACCTATTTCAAAGCGTTCAACTTGTTGCCGATCGTGCTTCCTGCCGATCAGGTGCCTGGCGACGTCTTCGACATGGGCCAAAAAGGTGTGCTGGTATCGAAGGCCGACGAGTGCTTTCCCGGCTTGAAGCAGCCTGAGCCAGTGCAGTCTGTCCTTGCCTACACCTTCGAACTCGACACTCAGAAGGCGGGCCTGGCATTGGGAATCCCGAAAATCGGCTCGGTCGATCTGGGTGGAGATTTCGAGCAGACGATTACGGTTAACTATACGGATGTGAAGGTTCGCACAGTTTCCCAGCAGTCGTTGAGGACGACCGCATCGGACAAATGCCCCGACGTTCTGGCGATCGCGCGGCAAAAAGAGGTCGCACTGACAGACGGATCGAAGCCTGCACTCTTGGCCATCGTAGGAACCGTGGTGACGGCGAAGCGCGAGATTTTCATCGGCGCAAAGACAAGTATAGACATGAAGGTGGCCGCAGATAAATTGAGCACGTTGCTGACGGGGACCGGGGCCGGTATGGCCCTGAAAGTCAGTGGCCTCGATCCTTCGCTCAGTGCCGTGCTCGGGTTCGGAGGCAAAAGTGGCCTCCTCGTTCAGAGCAACATGGAATTGCCTGTGGCTTTCATGCCGGCATTTATCCCTGAGGTGCTCTTTGCAAGTACGCAAGGCGACCAAAAGCCGACGCCGCGCGCGCTCAAGTGGGATGATTACGATCCTAACGCAGAACAGAACAAGCAACTTCTGAGGTCGCTCATCGATGGGGCAGCAAACAAATAGAGGGCCGGTCCCCATAGCGGTCGTCTTGTTGATGGTGATTGGAGGTTTTTTCCTTGGCGCAGGACCTTCGGCAGCGCAGGCGCCCCTCTCGGATCGGATGTCACGAATAAGCGAGATGATTGCCTCCGGGAAGTTCAAAGAGGCCGCAATCAGTGCCGCGCAATTGATACAGGAGATGCCGGCGTTGGAAGCGTCCGTCTCAGATCAGATCGAGATGTTCCGGCTTGCCGGCAAAGCCGAGTATCAAATCGGCGAGTTTCAGAAGTCCCAGCAATACAACGAGCAAGCACTCGCGCTGGTTCGCGGTGCCGCCCAACCGGACCGCGAGGAGATCGCGTCGATTGAGGCAGATGTCGCTGTGGCATTGAGGAATCTCGGGCGCTACGGGGAGGCGGAACAACGCTTCAAGGCGTCCTACGATGCTTTCCAGCAGACATCAGTGCGCAACAAAGCCGCTTATTCGGATGTACTTGTCAATTACTCGATCCTTTTATACCAACTCAGCGATCTCGATCGAGCAGCTGACCTAACCGATCAGGCGATCAAGATCCGACGTGTAATCAGCCCGCCAGCGCCTGCGAGTCTTGCCCAGGCCCTTGATAATTTCGGCACGATCCTGATGTCGCAGGGTCGGCTCAGCCTTGCCGAGCCTCCGCTCCAGGAGGCACTGCGCATCAGGCGCGAAACGTTGAAAGCGGAACATCCAGACATCGCCGCAAGTTTGAATAATCTCGGCACGCTCCAGTACCGAAGGGGTGAATACGCACAGGCCGATGGGCTATTTCGCGAGGCGATCGCTATCGACATTGCAGCTTACGGTGAAGGCGACGCTCAAGTCTTGCTGGATTTGAACAATCTCGCCGAAACTCTGCGATCGATGGGCCGGCCGGATGAGGCGCTCGAGCTTCAAATGAAAATATTGTCGGGCCGTGAACGGCAATCTGCGAGCAACGGCGCCGACGAAGCGGCATCCTATGATCTCGCCCTATCGAACGCGAACGTCGCAAACCTTCTGAGTGATCTCGGAAGAGATCCTGAAGCGCTGGCATATTATCTTAAGGCGCTCACGCTTGATGAAAAGAGGGCCAATGGCAGACCATCCGTCGAAATTGCCACGGACCTGAACAGTCTCGGCGACTTGATGAGGGAGAGTGGGAAGCCAGACGAAGCGGAGGCGTTCTTAAGGCGTGGAATACAGATCACTGAGCAGTTGGGTGTTTCCGGCAAACCGATGAGGGCTACTCTGTACAACAATCTGGGTGCTCTCGAATTTGATCGGGGCAGCTTTGAAAAAGCTAGAATATCATTTCAAACCGCACTGGATATCAGAACCGAGATTTTGCCGCCCGAACATAAAGATCTCGCCGTCAGCCACGCATGGCTTGCTGAGACTCTTTCGAATCTCGGAGATCAAACTTCGCTCGTTCATGCGCGAAAGGCTCTCACGATTGTGGCCGCCCGAGGCAATCGGCTCGCGGAAATTGGAAATTCAATGGCTAGTGTAGCAGCTGAAGCAAGGACCAGTCGATTGGTCGTCGAAAAGGTTCTTTCGACAATCGCGCGGAGCGGGCCGCGCAGTGGACGTTTTCTCGGGGCGGAGGTCGCGGACGACGCACTCGCCGCACTTCAGATCGCGCAATCAAGCGGGACCGCGGTCGTTGCCGCGCGCACCGCTGTGGCTACGCTATCTTCCGATCCGAACACCGCGGCGTTGATGCGCGATATATCTGACCTAAACGATAGACGCGAGCTTGCAGCCCAGAAAGAGGCCGGCATCGCAGCGAGCCCTTCGGCTGACCATAACCAACCCAACGAATCCTCAGCCCAAATTCAAACCCTGATCGAAACAAAACTTCAATCGCTTTCACCCGAGTTTATCGCATTGGTCCGTCCGCCAACGCTCACTTTTCCAGCGATTCGGCAGAACCTCGAAGTTGGCCAAGGTTGGCTAGGCTTTGTCGTGGGAAGTCGGATCACGACGGTTGTCCTTGTGACAGAGGGGGGCGTGGAGGTCACCTTGGTTGGCGAGGGGGCAAACAAGATCGCACAGCAGGTTCAGCACCTCGTTGAACAGCTAGACCCGGCGGCAAATCGGCCGTTTGATCTGGAGGCATCCTACAGTCTTTATGGCCGTCTTCTTGGTTCGATCGACGATGATTTGAAAAGGTTGGCGAGCGTTGTGGTGTGTTCCGACGGGCCTCTGGAAAGCCTACCATTGTCCGTCCTCGTGACGTCTGAGCCGACCAATCTGACGGGCAATACGGCCAATTCATACCGCCGTGCCGAGTGGCTTTCCAATCGCAACATCATTCAGCTGACGCCGAGTTTTGCGACACTCATTGCGTCGCGACGCGTCGGGCCGCGCGCCAGCACAAGCCGATCCTTTATCGGATTTGGTAACCCCTCCCTCGGCCCCCCACAGAACGTCGGTGTCGTGGCAGGCGCCAATGTGCTGACTAGCTTGGTCGTTCTGCAGGGAACAGGCGAGGCGGTCACCAAGGTCTCCGAAATGGCAAGCTTGCCGGAGACTGCGGACCAGCTGGCTGCGATGAACGCTTTGTTCGGTGGCACGACCGGACACCTGGTGATGGGGCCGGCAGCAACGCGCGACGCGGTTCTAACCGCGGATCTGAGCCGGTTCAGGGTCATTGCATTCGCGACGCATGGGCTTCTTGCAATCAAGAACACCACCGGCGAACCTGCGCTGGTCATGACCCCGATCCCAGGGCAGGATGACGGTCTCCTTACCGCCACCGACATAGCGAGACTGAAGCTAGACGCCGATCTTGTGATCCTCTCGGCCTGTAACACCGCTGCTCCACGCACAGGCTATGCAGCCGATGGTCTATCGGGGCTCGCTCGCGCTTTTTTTCAGGCGGGTGCAAGGACGATTGTCATCTCGCACTGGCCGGTCGACAAAAATGCGACAACCACCCTGATGAAGATCCTTTCCACCATCAAAGGCGAGAGCATCGCCGTGGCGTTTAACCACGCTGCGCGATCGTTGCGTGATGATCAACCTTTTGCCCACCCAGCCTTCTGGGCACCGTTCTCGCTGGTAGGCGACGGAAAAGAACCCTTGCAGGCGCAGTAGCGCGAGTAAGGGTCGCGCAGATTTGGTGCCTGCGAGTTCCTAAGTCAATCTTATACGTCGCCTTGCTGATGTTGACTCTTTGGGCTTCCCAAATCGCGGTGAATCTGAATCTCTGGGGCAAACCGGAGGTTTACGATGCGATCAGGGATTTCGTTGCGTGAAGATTTTGATGGAGACCATCTCCGGCGGCTGGCGCGGCAGACGAAGGACGCGGCCCAGGTAAGACGCTTGTTGGCGCTCGCGTCGATCTATGACGGCGGCACGCGGTCAGATGCCGCCCGCCTCGGCAATGTCACGCTCCAGATTATCCGGGACTGGGTCCTGCGCTTTAACGAACGCGGCCCCCAGGGCCTGATCAATGGCAAGGCTCCCGGTCAGCAGTCGCGGATGAACGATCAGCAGCGTGCGGCGCTGGCGCAGGCCATCGAGCGTGGTCCGACGCCCTATCTCGACGGCGTCGTTCGCTGGCGTCTGTGCGATTTGGCGCAATGGCTCTGGGAAGAGTTTCGCGTTTCTGTGAGCGAGCAAACGCTGAGCCGTGAAGTTCGGGCCATGGGCTATCGCAAGCTGGCTGCCCGGCCCAAACATCACGCGCAGGACCCTCAGGCCATTGACGATTTTAAAAAAGTTTCCCAGCCGCAGTGGCAGAAATTGTTGCCGGAGCAGCCCAAGGAAAACGAATAGAGATTTGGTTCCAGGACGAGGCCCGGATCGGGCAGAAGAACAAAATCACGCGCCGTTGGGCCAAGCGCGGAACGCGACCGTCCGCGCCGCATGATCAACGCACGAGATCGGCCTATATCTTCGGTGCCATCTGCCCGAAGCTCGGCAAGGCCGCCGCGCTGGTCATGCCATGGTGTGACACCTACGCAATGACCCAGCATCTGGCTGAAATCGCCCGTCATGTCGATGACGGCGCGCACGCCATCCTGATCATGGATCAGGCTGGCTGGCACATGTCCAACACGCTCGTCGTGCCCGACAACATCACCATCCTGCCGTTGCCGCCGAAGTCGCCGGAGCTCAATCCCGTCGAAAACCTTTGGCATTTCATGCGCGAAAACTGGCTCTCAAACAGGATCTTCAAATCTTACGACGACATCGTCGCTCACTGCTGCGATGCCTGGCGAAAGCTCGAAAGCCAGCCGTGGCGCATCATGTCCATCGGACGCAGAGAGTGGGCAAATGGGTTTTGATCAATGAGACGGCGTATTATGCCACAGTGACGTATTTTCAGTAGTTTAGACGATTGATTGAGGGGGCCGGTGGTTCGGATCCCTTCACATCAGGATTTTTGTCAATTGTTCATTCGAGTGGCATCGAATTTCTCCTTCGTAGGCGGATCCACGGTCTGAGCCCATAGCAATTACCGGCCCGGTTCTCGGGCCTATACAACCTCATATGTGGAACGGCCCGCGGTGCAAGGGGCTTCACAGTCGAATTCACGCATGCGGACGGTGCGGTCATATGTACGGCCTTTACGTGCGGTACATGACCGCTGGCCTCGATGAGATCCGCGAAACGAGGAGCTAAATCACATCCGCGCACTTTAAGTGCAGTGAGGTTGGCGGCTTTGCTCGGTTCGGGATTTCGTCCCATGGGTTCATCGCTTGTTGTTGCACCTTACATCTGCCGGCCTGCGCCGGTCAGATTGGTTTGTGGGTCATATACTCATCAGGCAGCCGCAGTAATCGAGAGCGGCTTGGGACGATTGTAAACCCCGCCGTTATTCAGCAGCGCCCAGATGATCCTGGCCATCTTGTTGGCCAACGCGACAGCTGCCACCTTGAACGGACGCCTGGCAAGTAGCGCTTTCAGCCAAGGTCGTGCCCGATCATCGTTTCGAGCAATCCGCAGAACGGCTGTCGCTCCGAGGACCAGGAGAACGCGGAGTTCGGGATTACCCATTTTAGAGATCCTGCCCAATCGCTCCTTGCCTCCGCTGGAATGGGGCCTCGGTGTCAATCCCACCCAGGCGGCGAAGTGGCGTGCCGATTTGAAGCCCCCGGGATCCGGAACTAAGGCCTTTATCGTCGCCGCAGTGATGGCACCGACACCGGGGATCGTCGTTAGGCGGCGCATATCTTCGTCGCGCTTCGATTCCGTAACGATGGTACGTTCGAGCACGTCGAGCTGGTCGGCCAAGGCGTCGATTTGGTCGACAATCGCCGTGAGGGCGAAGCGTGCCGCTGCGGGTAGTCGAGTATCTTCTACTTCCCGAACGATGGCCACCAACGCTGCGACGTTGGGAAGGCCACTGGCCGCGATGATACCCAGTTCGGCCAAATGCGCTCGTAAGGCGTTAACCGACTGCGTTCTCTGTTGCACCAGAAGAGACCGTGTTTTCAGCACCATCGCCTCCGCTTGCTGTTCGGCGGACTTGATAGGGACGAAGCGCATGGTCTTGCGGATCACCGCCTCGCTGATGGCTTCCGCATCGGCCGCGTCCGTCTTGCCGCGCTTGACGAAAGGTTTGACGTAGGCCGGCGGAATGAGGCGCACATCATGACCAAGTTTAGCGATCTCCCGCGCCCAATAGTGAGCGCCACCGCATGCCTCCATGCCAACCAGACATGGAGGCAGCCTCTCGAAGAAGCGCAGCACCTCGGTGCGACGCAGTTTTCGATTGAACATGGGCGAACCTTCATTGTCGGCGCCGTGAACTTGGAAAACGTGTTTGGCCAAATCCAGCCCGATGGTGCTAACTTGCTTCATGGAACGGTCCCTCCTTTGTGGCGTTCAAGCAACGACCACGTTTTAGCACTAGATGCTGTCGGAGCGGGCCGTTCCACCTCATCACATCCGGTCGCCGCTCTCACGCGGCTGCACCATTATCCCGCTTTCGACGGGCACGGGCTCAGGAGAACGGGACCAAACTCAAGGTCGGCGTTGAAAGCCAAAAGGATTCCCGGTCCGTTCACCTGGATCCGTCAGGGCTGATCAGGCCCTGAGGATTAGAAACTGTGTTTCGCAGCAGTTTGTCTTTCAGGCGGTTTTCATGATTGCACCTTCGATGACGACGCCGGAGCTCACATACTTCCAGAGGGCCACGAGCAGCTTACGCGCGAGCGCAACGATCATCGGCGTCTTTAAGCGGCCGGCGTTCCCCGCGATGCGTTCCTTAAACCATAGCGTTAAAGTCGATCTCGGTTGGTGGCGCAGCCATAGCCAGGCGAGTTCGACCATCGTTGCCCGCAATCGCGGATTTCCCGCTTTCGAGACCCCTTGTTCGCGATTGACGTTGCCGCTTTGCCAAGGGGAGGGCGCAAGGCCCGCATAGGATGCGATTTGCCGCCGATTGTCGAAGTGTCGGAACAAGCCTTCCGTGTAAAGTATCGTAGCGAACTCTGGGCCTATTCCTTTGATGCCTAAAAGCGCGGTCGCCTCTTTCGGCGTTTCCGGCGTCTCCTGAACGATCAAGGCATCTCGCTCGGCTTCAACAGCCTTGATTTGTGTGAGCAACAATTCGAGGCGATCGAGTTCTCTGCAGATTTCCCCTTTCAAATGCTTTGAGAGTGGCCGACCATCGCCAGTCCGAAGTTCTTCCAGACGTTGGCGGCGATCTCGATTGACAGGTTGGTAATCCCGAATTCCTTGCGTGAAGAGCAGCCCCTTTATGCGGTTGACGTGGAAGACACGTTCCGCAATCAGAGTTTTCCGCTCCCGTCCAATCCGTCGATTGTCGTCTTCCTCGGGTGAGAGAAGTTTGACCATTGAGCACGCGCGAGGCTCCCCTCGGCCTTTGACAGCGGAAGAATTGAGAGCGCTTCAAGAGTATGCCGAACGTCACGGCCGCTCATGGAAGCGCATTCTGAACCACGTCTGGATGGGAGAGGCGCCGCCTGACGACGGTCCCGTTCTGCGCCGGTTGCGCAACACCCACGGTCCCACCTGGCTGGATCGCTATCGCCTGCCCAAGCGGTAGGCAGCGTTCTGATCAACGCTTGCGCACGGGCTCGCAAGGGCGCCGCAATCCAGCGACGGCAGCTTCATCAAGAAAAGCCCGAGTTGCGCCGGCATGTTTGGGCAGCGCTTCACCTCTTGCACTCCGAGCCTGGGTCCAGCGAAGGGCTCCAGATGATGACGGCAAGTATTGGCGCGGCCCTTGCATGGTTTCCTCTTCCGTCTTGGCACCCGGACTCGATACCCGGCCGATCCGCCTTTCGGTTTCGTGGCGGTCTGAACCAGCGCCCGTTCGGTTCAAGGCCGCTGTCGCGCCGCGGGACGGCCGGCCAAGCCGCTCGTCGCAAAGCAGGTACGCGGAGCTTCGCAGGACCCATGGCCCCGCTTGACCGCGCACCGGCTCCGCTCGATCCGGCCCGTCCGGACCCTGAACCGCCCGGCTTGCGCCGGTTCCTTTCGACCGCACCGAAGGGCGGATCGACCAAGGGGTCGAACGCTTCGGAAAATCGAAAAGGAAACCATCATGGCAAAGCCCGTAAACCAACCCCGTCAACCCGCTCGCCCGTCCGCTCGCGTCGTCCAGCTCCGCAAGGGCGCCACGATCGAAATGGTACGCCTCACATGCCAGGATGAAGCACAGGCGCTCAAGATCGCCGAAAGCTTTGGCGCCGCCGTCCTCGATAGCGACGGTATCCGCGACATGCACGAGCGCTTGATCGTTGAGACCGCCACCGGTCTCGCAGAGGGCCTCGGTGAACGGGCGATGCAGATCCATCTTCAGCGCATTGTCGGAGCCTATGTCGGATCGGCCCATGGCGCCGGCCAGTTCTACTCCCGCGCCGTCAGCGAAGCGCGCGATGCCACCGCCAAGGGTGCCGCCAATGCCCGCGACGAGGATCTCGACGGCCCCGTTGGCTACGACAGCGCAGCCCAGCGCAAACGCGAGTTCGCAGCCGACATGGGTATTCAGGCCCACGCGCTCAGGATGGCCGCCGAAGGTACTGTCTCAGCTTACGAGCAAATCGTCGGTGAGTCTTGGAAGCCCTTCGACCGGCCGGTCGAACATCCCGGACAGACGCTCGACCGCACAGCGGCCGCAGCACAGATGTCGGCCTTCGATTAAGTTCGAGATGGCGGAGCTTCGGCTCCGCCCTTCTACCGGTCGGCGACATGTCCTGCCAGAAACAGCCGCGTTTACGAGCGTGCCTTCAAAAGATCTGCCGCGCTTGTTCCGAGATCGTAACCGGCGCCAAGAAGCGCATCGTCACTGACAAGCTTCGCTCCTATGCAGCGGCACAACACCAGGTCATTCCGACAGTCGAGCATCGATCGCATCAGGCCTGGACAATCGCACCGAGAACTCGCATGGAAGGCCATCTGATCCAACCGCATCTGTCCCAAAAGACTCTTGCGGATTTAGCCTCACATCACCCAGCCAGGAGCTTTCTCGGATCATCCCCAACGAGATGGAGCGACCTGCTCGGATTGTGTGTGGATCCTCCTTAAGTTGGAGGTTGGGGGTGTTAGTCGGTGGGACGCGGGACAGTTGCGTGCAAAGAGTGCGTCGTCCTCACCCACAAGCAGAGCGGCCCGAGGAGGCGCTCGACTACATTGCTCAACTGGAACCTCATGGATTACATTTGAGTGCCGGCGCGTAGTCCTGAAAATGAGATATCGTCCCGTATGCAGGCGATCCGGTGACCACCGCTCACTTCCCTGAGCGCCGGACGCGCCAACGAACAAGCCTCAATCGCGAAAGGGCAACGTGTGCGAAACACGCAGCCACTTGGAGGATTCGCAGGGCTGGGCGGATCGCCACGAAGCGCGATCCTCAGGACCGGCCTGACATCCGCATCAACCCTAGGGATGGCGCTCAGCAAAACGGCTGTATACGGGTGACGGGGGTTGGAGAACACGGCCTCCACCGAACCTTCCTCCATGATCCGACCAAGATAAAGTACAACCACCCGGTTGCACAGGTGCTTCACGACCAGTAGGTCATGGCTGATGAACAGAAGGGTCAGGTTCAACGTCTCCCGCAACTCAATAAGCAGTGCGAGAATTTGAGCCTGAACGGATACATCAAGGGCGGAAACCGGCTCGTCGGCGACAATGAAGTCTGGCTCCGTCGCAAGGGCGCGGGCAATCCCGATGCGTTGACGTTGGCCGCCGCTGAACTCGTGCGGAAACCTTTGAGCGTGTTCCGGACGAAGTCCGACCTGAACTAGGAGATCCGCAATCCGGCTTTCGCGTTCGCTTCTGCTCTTGCGGGTATGGAGCTTCAAGGCATCGTTGATTTGCGAACCGATCCGACGCCTTGAATCAAAGCTCGAATAAGGATCCTGGAAAATAATCTGCATCCGTTGACGAAGTCGGCGCAAATCAGTCTTGTTCATGCCGTCGAGCGTCTCACCGTCGAAGGTCACCGAGCCACCGCTCAGAGGGATGAGATTGAGGAGAAGCCGTCCGATTGTGCTTTTGCCGGAGCCACTTTCGCCGACCAGCCCGACTGCCTCGCCGCGGTTGATGGTGATGGATACATCGGAGACAGCTCTGACCGGTTTTTTGGCGGACAGGAACTGCGACGATCCAAAGGTTTTTTCCAGGCACGAGGCCTCGATCAGCGGAATGGTCATAGTTCCTCCCAACGAATACACCGGGTTTTGCGGTCGACTTCAATGCTGACCAAGGAAGGTCGCTGTCTTTCACAGTCGGGAAGGCAAAGCGGACATCTCGGGGCAAACGAACAACCGGGTGGTAGATGATGCGGCGGCGGAACCGAGCCTGGAATACCAACGGGCGCGGGGCCGAACTCCTTGGGATAGCTCTTTAGGAGAGCCATGGTGTACGGGTGTTTGGGTTTGTGGAAGACATCTCCGACCGGTCCTTCTTCCAGAATTTCCCCGGCATACATGACCATCACCCGGTCAGCAATTTCGCGGACGACACCAAGGCTATGCGTCACAAACAGGATCGCGAGATCACCCTCATCCCGGCGTTTGCGGATGAGATCGAGGACCTGCGCCTGAATTGTCACATCGAGCGCCGTTGTCGGTTCGTCCGCAATCAAGAGCTTAGGCTGGTTGGCCAACGCAATCGCAATCATGACGCGCTGCTTCATTCCGCCGGACATTTCGTGCGGGTACACACGAGCGCGACGGGCGGGATCCGCGATCCCGACAGATGAAAGGAGGTCGACGACGGCGTGCGAAACCTGCTTGCGGGTCATCTTCGCATGGGCTTGCAATGCTTCCGCCAGCTGGAAGCCGATCTTCTTGACCGGGTTGAGGCTGCTCGACGGATCCTGGAATATCATGGCGAGCTTGCGCCCGCGACTCTTCAAGAGCTCGCCTTCGCTAAGCCCGAGGATTTCTTCGCGCTCGATCTGGATACTGCCCGACCGCGCTGCAACCCCCTCGGGAAGCAGGCCCATGACCGACAGGCTGAGCAGCGATTTGCCGGATCCGCTCTCACCGACCAGCGCAACGATTTCGCCGCTACAGATCGATAAAGAGACATTGCGCACCGCATAAAGGGGAGCTTTATCGTTGGTAATCGTGACCGACAGGTCATTCACTAAAAGACAGGCGTCGCGATTCGCATCCGCCGCATGTGACAACCGCGGCTCGATTATCGCTCGGGCTCTGAGTCTCGGCCTTGGGTCGAAGTGGTCACGCAGACCGTCGCAAAGCGCATTCATGACGAGGACGATGAAGGTAAGCGCCGCAGCTGGCCAAATGAGGAGATGCGGAGCCTGATACATAGACATACGCGCGGACGCGACCATGAGACCGAGCGATGATTCCGGTGGCGGAACACCGAGACCTAGAAAGGAGAGGCCTGATTCCATGAGAACAGCCGTCGCCATGGCGATGCTACATTGGACCAGAAGCGGCCCGATAATGTTCGGCAATATCGTGCGGAACATGATAAAGGAGCTGCGCACCCCGAGCGCCCGCATGGCTTCGACGAATTCCTGTTCGCGGATACCAAGAACGCCGGAGTAAACGACCCGCACGAAAGTGGGTACGAAAACGACGGAAAGTACCCCAATCAGTGTCGTGAGCCCCGGACCCGCGATCGTCACGACCAGCAGGGCAACCAGCAAGGGCGGGAAACAGAGCATGACATCTGATCCCCTCAATGCGAGAACGGCTGCAATCCCTTTGTAATAGCCTGCAAGAAGTCCAAGCACCGTCCCGATGGCAGCGGCAATCAGCGTCGCGATCACTGCGATCGTCAAGGACACGCGCACGCCATGAAGAAGCCGCACCAGGACGTCGCGACCGAAATCGTCCTGTCCGAGCCAGTGCGAAGCGGACATCGGGCCAAAGCGGCCCGTAAAATCCATGGCAATCGGGTCGGCTCTCAGGATGAGCGGGCCGCAAAAGGCTGCAGCGATAAGGAGGGTCAGCGCAACAATACTGAAGACAAGTCCGGGCTTCATGCGACGCGGCTCCTGGGATCGAGCACTCCGTAAAGGATATCGATCAGCAAATTGAGGAGCACAAAGACGATCGAAATCGTCATGATGATGCCAACCACCATCGGGTAGTCCCGGTAGTTGACAGAAGACACGAGCAACGACGAAAGGCCCGGCCAGTTGAAGACGTATTCCACGAGGACTGTGCCGCCCAAGAGCCCACCAAGTTGCAGCCCGAAGACTGTGGTTATCGGCAGTAGCGCATTGCGGACGACATGGTGAATCATCGTCCGGGGTTGTGACACACCTTTGGCGCGTGCGGTACGAATATAGTCCTTCAGCGCAATCTCTAGAACGGCCGTGCGCGTAATCCGGAAAATCGTCGCTGAAAGCCCGACCGCGATCGTGGTTGCTGGCATGATCAGCAATATCAGATGCTGAACAGGATCTTCGCTGAAGTTTACGAAGCCGCCGGCAGGTACCAGCCGCCAATACTGCGCCAAAAGGTAAAGAATACCTGTTCCAACGACATAGATTGGAATGGAAATGCCAAGACCGGCAATGGCGCTGAGGACACGATCGATCCACATGCTTCTCGAAAGTGCCGCAGCCACCCCGAAAGGGATACCAACGAAGGCGCTGATCAACGCGGCTGCACCGATCAGTTCGAATGTGCGCGGCAAGCGCTTGGCGATTTCGGCTCCCACGGAGGCTTCGTCACGCAGCGAATATCCGAAGTTGCCGTGCACAAAACCCTTCCAGGCCTGCAGGTATTGTTGGAGGAAGGGCTGATCGAGACCGAGCTGGGTGCGCAAGGCGGCAACAGTTGCCGGATCTGGTGCGGAGCCACTTTGCGAAAGAAGGAGTTCCGCGGGGTCGCCCGGAACGAGGTAGATGATGGAGAAGACGACGCTTCCGACAATCCAGACCAGCAGGATTGAAATCAGCAAGCGTTTTACAAACCAGACCATAATGCTTTCCTAGATAACAGACGTCGGCAGATCCTGGGCATCCGAAAGATAATGCCGAAAACAAATCAGGCGACCGGCAGTAGCCGGCCGCCCGACGCCTCGTTAACTAAGCGACGTGCTCTCCAGGGTTCTTCCGGAGAAGAATGTGAGCGCTCCGGGAAGGTTGTTGAAGCCTTGGACATTCTTGCGCAGCGCATAGGACTGGTTGCGCCAGGTCAGGCCCACATAGGGGGTGTTTTGGTAGACGAGTTTTTCGACCTCGGCATAGATACCCTTGCGGGCCTCGAGATTGCTTTCCCCACGACCCCTGGCCAACATCTCAGCCAGGCCCGGCGTCTTAATGTTGAGGCTGCGGGTATAGGCGGGCGACAGGGAATCGTCGACGATGGATGTGATCCCGTCCGGGTCATTGTTGTCGCAAGCGGTTCCGTTCACGCCGATATCGAACTGACCCTTGTTGCCGAGCGAAACACGCGTTGCAAAGTCCGGAAGGTTGAGCTGCGCCTGGATGCCGATTGCCGCCAGACCCTGTTGCACAACCTCCGCTGTGGCCTTCTGGATCGCCACGTCGGATGCTGACAGGAGATTGCACGAAAATCCGTTCGGAAAGCCGGCTTCCGACAGGAGTGCCTTGGCCTTCGCCAGGTCTTCGGTCCAGAAATTCGAGCGCGGGGCATCAAAATAGGGAGTGCCCTTGTAGAAAGGAAGACCCCTCAGGGGTTCACCGTGCCCATAGAATGCCGCCTGGACCATGGCCTCACGCTTCATCGCGAAGGCAACAGCCTGGCGAACGCGTGGGTTGGCCATCGGCCCCTGCGTGCCGTTGAACATCAGGTACATGAAGGCGCCCGGTGTCGTATCCAGCTTGAGATTGAGATCTTTCTCAAGGTTGTCGATCGCCCACCATGGGGCGTATTCCGTCATGTCAATGTCACCTGTCTGGAGGGCCGCGACACGCAGGTTTTCGTCCGGAAATGCCTGCAGCCGGATCTTCGAAACTTTCGGCAGGCCCGGCTTGTAATACTTGTCGAAGGCTTCGACGTCGATGTAGGAGCCACGCTCAATGTTAACGAGCTTGAAGGGACCCGTCCCGTTGGCGTTGTTTTCCTTCGTCGTCCCCTTTTTCAGGATCGGCATATAGTAGGTCGCCAGGAGTTGGGTCACCGTCACCGACGGGTTTTTCATGATGACCTTGACGGTCCGCTCATCCGGAGTCTCGATCGAGGCGACTTCCTGAAACTGAGCGCGGAAGTAAGCGGTCGAATCCTTGGCTGCGACCTGTTCCAACGTCCACTTTACGTCTTCTGCCAACAGCGGCTGACCGTCGTGATAGGTCGCCTTGCGCAGCTTGAACGTGAAGACCTTGTTGCCGTCATTTTCAAAACTCTCGGCAAGCTCTCCCTGCAGACTTCCATCCGGGGCAAATGAGAACAGGCCCCTGTGGACAAGGCTCATGAACGTGCCGGCGGCGGCGCCGGCATTCACCCATGGCGTCAGGTTGGCCGGAAAATTGTTGAGGCCATAACGAAGATACTTGCCGGGCGTCTGCGCCAACGCGGTCTTGGCGGCCATTCCGACAAATGGAAGTGTAAGCGAACCGCCTACGAAACCACGACGAGAGATATTCATGCTTTAGTTCCCCTTCTTTAGCTAACTTCCTATTGCGAGAAGGCAAGCGGCGCCAAGCGCCGAAGTAGCTGCCCTTGTCGAGCAACCCCTTCACGCCCGCTTGACACGGTGGCCCGGAGTCAAGTTCAGATAGTTATGCAAGAATTTATAGCCCAAAATGTAGTCCAGTTGAAATTGGATTGCAAGCTGGTATTATCGGCGGTCAAAATTTTTGGTCGCGCAGGCAATCATGCGCGATTTGGTCTAAAACCCCACCCACTGGAGGGCAATCGCGTGAGATCGGTAGAGATCGCCGAGCATTAAGCGGTGAGGGGATGCGCGAATGCGCAAGGCCGGCCGGGCCTGTTGCGGACCAAACCAGAGCGTTGGGGTCGTATGTTAACGTGCTGACCGGTCTTTTTCGTTCGTCCGAAAGACGACCAGTTTAGGATTGTTCAGCGAGTTCATGTACTCGATGGCCTGGCCATCACTGGTTTCGACGGTGAGGCGCAGGGACAGGACTGCAGCGCCCGGGGTCATTTCGAGCAGACGGCTTTCGAGGTCGTTCAGATACGAAATGGTGATGGTTCGGTCCGCATTGATTGTTTCATATCCATAGCGGCTTTTGAGCAACGCGTAGAGCGATTGCCCAGTGATTAGATCCTCAGCCGTCAAATCTGGTACAAGCTTGGTGACGAGATAGCTGGTCTCAATGCAAAAGGGCTTCTGGTTTATACTCCATAGGCGCCGAAGAATGGTGACGTCGTCATCCTCCGCGATGCGAAGGCGCTCCGCCATTCTGGCGCTGGCCTTTTCCACATGGAAATGCAATAGTTTATTGCTCGAAATGCCACCTTCCTCGGTGATGTGGCGCCCTACGCCGATAGACCTGTAGATATCAAGTTTGCGCGCCACTTTCGCTGCAGCGACGCGCGTTCCGCCGGTTCCATTGCTTTCTAGCAGGCCCGCTTTGATCAGATTTGCGACAGCTCGCCTGACGGTCGCCCTGTTGATACCGAGGGTTTCAGCGAAGTCGCGTTCGGAAGGAATACGGTCGCCCGGGCCGTATTCCGAAGAGGTGAGCAGTTCCTTGATGTGTTGCTCCACCTGCCTGAATAGAGGGCCTTTCCCACTGCTGGCCGTCGTTCCGCTTGCTGCTTCCGAAAGAATCTGACGTCGCCCTGTCTGCGTCGATTTTGCTGCGGTCACGCTCAATTTGTATCCCACCGGTTCTGACTGAAGTGTTCCAATTATAATGGCGCCAGGAGTACCAAAAGTCAACGAAACTGAGCATCCTCAAAAAATGTGGTCTAGTATGCCTTGATCTGGTCCGCTATCTGGTATAGCAAAATGACACCGCATATGATCCAGACACATCAGAGAGTAGGTCAAACCATGCAGCCATCCCAAATTGAATCCTCCATCCAGAGCGCGCTTGCAGCGGTTGCGCAGCGGAAATCGGTTTCGACCATCTACTTCGTCGCCTGTGGCGGATCGTTTGCCCAGATGCATCTGCCGAAATATGCGGTTGATCGAAATTCCTCGACTATTTTTGCTGAGACTTTCAACTCGGCCGAGTTCATTGCTCGCGATCCGGTTCATCTCGGCGAAGGAAGCGTCGTCATCCTTTGCTCGAGCTCCGGCAACACCCCCGAAACGGTAGCAGCCGCTGCTTTCGCAAAGAAGAAGGGCGCCTTCACCATCGGACTGACCACGAAACCCGAGTCTGAGCTCGGGCAGGTCTCCGATTCCACGGTTCCCTATGTCTCGACGCCGCTGATCGGCAACCAGGACGCACCGTCCGGTATCATCCTGCGAATCGCATTCGGTATCGTGAACGCTCGCGAAAATTCGCCAAAGGCGGCTGCACTTCTGTCGGCGCTGGAAAAGGTCGGAGATATCGCAGCCTCCGCCCAGAAAGTTCATGCGGAGGATGCCCGCGAATGGGGTGAGCGCAACAAGCGCGAACCGACGATCTACACGATGGCGTCGGGTTCGAACTGGGGTGTCGCCTATTCCTTCTCCATCTGCATTCTCCAGGAGATGCAATGGATCAACTCCCAGGCAATCCATTCCGGCGAATACTTCCACGGTCCCTTCGAAATCACCGACTTCGATACGCCAATCTTACTTCTTGTCGGCCTTGGTCCGACCCGCGAGATGGACACACGGGCACAGAAGTTTGCCGAGAAATACTCCAAGAATCTGCTCGTGCTGGATGCCGCCAAGATCGACATGCACGGCGTCGCGCCCGAGGTTGCCGAATACATCACGCCGTTGGTGTTCCAGCCGCTGATGCGCATCTATGCGGTGGAGCTGGCGGAGCGTCGCGGCCACCCGCTTACGGTTCGCCGATACATGTGGAAGATGGAATACTGATTGACCATAGGGTAGTGTTCTCTCGTCGATCGACACAGCTTCTCTAAAAAGTGTCTTCCCGGACCGCACGCATCGCTCGGTCTTCGTGAGCGATGCGAAACTGACCAGCCCCACGATCTCTGGGGCTGGTCCGAAAGCCACCGAGGCGACCGTAGAAAATGGGTACTTTCATGTGGGATCGCGAGCCGTCACTTCTTGGAATAGGCGACAACACCGTCGACGTCTATGTCGACAAGGGTTGGATGTTTCCAGGCGGAAACTCGGTTAACGTCGCCGCGATGGCCGCCAAACTCGGTGTTTCCGCAGGCTATGTTGGATGTCTTTCCCGCGATCAATACGGCTCGCTGATCTATGACGCCTTAAAAGAAGAAGGCGTTGACCTGTCCCATTGCCGCAGAGCCGAGGGCGCCAATGCCTGCGCTCTTATCGGCCATGACCAGGGAGACCGCCGATTTCTAGGCTCCCGTCCGGGCGTGCGGGAAGACTTTACGCTGATGGACGACGACTACCTTTACATGAGGTCCTTCGACATCGTGCACACGAGCATCTTCAGCGGTCTCGATGATCGTATCAAGACGCTCGCGGAGAACGCCACGATGCTTTCCTACGACTTTTCCAATCGTTGGACGGATACTCATCGGGATCATCTGGCGGACAAGATCGATATTGCTTTTCTGTCCTTGAGCGAGCTTGCACTCGACGAGTGCGAGGGAGTGCTTAAAAGCTGGGCGCAAGCTGGATGCCGGACCGTGGTCGGGACGCGCGGGAGCGAAGGTTCTCTTGCGCTTCACGAGGGACGGCTTTGTTCCTTTGGCGTGAAGCCCGCTAGGGTCGTGGACACGCTCGGTGCAGGTGACGGTTTCGTCGCCGGCTTCCTGGTGGAATGGTCCAAATCGTCCGACCTCACACGCGCGCTCGAGGCTGGTGCCGTCAATGCTGCTGCAGCTTGCGCGGTCATGGGCGGTTTTGGCCATGGCCGACCCTTCTCGGTTCTCCCGGATGACCTGCCGCCCAGGCGTGCAGCCGCCCGCACCTGACAGGGCGTCGGTCTCTGAAAAGGCGCGGCCGGCGTATATATCAATACTCACACCCGGAGTAACGCTGAACTAGGCGGCCCGGGCTCGATAAAAGGGGATCTTGCTTGAACTGGATTATCGGTGTCGATGTCGGCGGCACGTTCACGGATTTCTTTGCCTTCAACGCTATGAGCGGTGAGAACCGCTACTGGAAGCGCCCTTCCACGCCCGATGATCCGGCAAAGGCGATCATCGACGGACTTGGCGAACTGAGCCGGGCCCACGGCATTGATCTTAAGGACGTCTCGCGACTTTGCCATGGCAGTACCGTTGCAACAAACGCACTTATTCAACGGCGAGGAGCCCCGGTTGCGCTCGTCACGACGAAGGGCTTCCGCGATGTTCTGGAAATCGGGCGGCAGACAAGGCCGGCCATTTTCGACTTCCATCTCGACCAGCCGGCGCCCCTCGTTCCCCGGCGCCATCGTTTCGAAATCAACGAGCGCATCATGGCAGACGGAAGCGTGCGCAAACCCGTTGATGCCAGCGATCTAAGCGCGGTCATCGACGCAATTCGCGCCGAAAAGCTTCCTGCCGTCGCCGTGTGTTTGCTCTTCTCCTACATCAGACCCGAACATGAAAAAGAGGTCGGAGAGGCAATCCGTGCAGCGCTCCCGGATGTTGCGATATCGCTGTCGAGCGAGGTTCAGCCGGAGTTTCGTGAATTCGAGCGGTTCACCACGACTGTCGTCAATGCCTATCTTCAGCCTCGCCTTGATGTCTACATCACGACCCTGATCGAAACACTGGGCAAAGCCGTCCCCAACGCCAAGGTTGGTATCAACCAGTCCAGCGGCGGATTGATGTCGCTGGCAACAGCGCGCGCGTTTCCGGCGCGGATGGCTTTGTCGGGGCCTGCAGCCGGCATCGTCGGTGCGATCGAGATCGCAAAGGAAGCCGGGCGCTCCGAGGTGATTACGCTCGACATCGGCGGCACAAGCGCTGACGTGGCGCTTATTCGCGACAATGTCGCTGAACTCTCCAGTGGGCGAGACGTCGATGGTTTCCCGATCCGGTTGCCGATGATCGATATTGCAACGGTCGGCGCGGGCGGCGGCTCGATCGCGTGGTTCGATACCGACGGCCTGTTTAAGGTCGGCCCGCAAAGCGCCGGCGCTGTACCCGGTCCCGCCTGCTATCGACGTGGCGGGACCCTGCCGACGGTATCAGATGCCAATCTAGTGCTTGGCCGCCTGCCGTCGACCCTGATCGATGGTGAGATGACGCTCAGCCGCGAACTCGCCGAGAAGGCCCTGAAGTCGGTTGCCGACCCCATGGGCAAGTCGATTGAGGCCACCGCTCTGGGCATTCTCGAAATCATGACTGGCAACATGGTCCGCGCCATCCGCACGATGTCGGTTGAACGTGGCCACGATCCGCGGGATTTCGCGTTGATGCCCTTTGGCGGAGCCGGGGCACTTCACGCTCGCGATGTGGCTGTTGCGCTCGGTATCGGTGAAATTATCGTTCCGCTAGCACCAGGTATTGTCTGCGCCCAAGGGTTGACCGACGCCAAACTTCAGGAGAGCTTTGTCGTGAGCAGCCTGATCGTCTGCGAGGATGATGCCCGCGATACAATCACCGCCACTGTGCAGGGATTGCTCCAAGCCTGCGACGACTGGTTTGAACGCGAGCAGATCGAGGCATCGCATCGAAGCATTGATATCAGCGTCGACGCCCGCTTTCGTGGTCAGAACTATGAACTGAATGTCATACTCGGTCAGTCACGTACTGGCGCGCCGCCCGACATCGTCTCCATGGATGAGCTCAGGGAGCGTTTCTTCGCAGCACATCACCGAGCGTATGGGTTTGCAGATCGCCAAGGCTCCGTCGAAATCGTCAACGCCCGGGCCACCGCACACGCCCCCCTGGGCGTGGCAAGATCGCCGATGCAGGTAATTGCCTCCGAACGCCGCCCTCAGGCAAAGCAGTTCCGCGAGGTATGTTTCGGTGTCGCCAAAACAGTGAAGACGCCTGCCTTCCGACGCGATGAGCTTGAGCCCGGAGACCTGATCGAAGGGCCAGCCGTTATCGACCAGATGGATGCCACCACGGTTATTTTCCCAGGCGATATTGCCCATGTCGACACTTTCCGCAATATCCTCATCGAGGTTTCCCAATATGTCTGAGACCGCGACCGTGCTTCACGACCCGATCACGCTGGAAATCCTCTCGAACGCGTTGCGCTCGGTGGCGGACGAGACCTTTGTCGCCCTGCAGAAGAGTGCGTTTTCCACCAATATCAAAGAGCGCCACGACCATTCTACCGCCTTGTTCGACAGTAGCGGCCGCCTCGTCATGCAAGCCCAGAAATCCCTGCCGCTCCATGTGGGCGCGATGTCCGGCACGGTGGCCAAGGTCGTCGAGAAATATGGCACCGACATCCACGAGGGCGATGTTTTCGTCGCAAACGATCCCTACGCCGCGTCCGGCACCCATTTGCCCGACATCTGCATATCCGCGCCCATCTTTTTCGACGGGCAACTGATCGGTTTCAGCAGTTCGACCGCACATCACGCCGATATCGGCGGCGCGAGTGTTGGTGGGTCGGCCGCCGGGTTGACCGAGATCTTTCAGGAGGGCTTGCGGATTCCAATGATCCGCCTTTTCTCGGAAGGGATGGTGAACCAGGAGCTGTTCGACCTCCTGCTGTTGAACGTGCGGCGGTCGGAGGAGCGCAAGGGCGACTACAATGCTCAGTTTGCGGCGGTAGCACTCGGCGTCAAGCGCATGCAGGAGATGTGCCGCCGTTATGGTGGGCCTTACGTTGCTGCTGCCTTCGATGAGATCATCGCCCGGACCAAAAAGCGGATGGAGAGGGCGATCGCGAGCATTCCGCAAGGCGAATATGCCTTTTCTGACATTATCGATGACGACGGGCTGGGGAATGAGAACATCCCCGTTGCAGTCCGGATCATCAAAAGCGCGGATCGCCTCACCGTCGATTTCGAGGGATCTGCCCCCCAGACCGCAGGAAATATCAACTCCCCCTGGGCGGATACTGTCGCAACCGTCATCTATGTATTGAAGTGTGTCCTGGACCCGCACATCCCCAGCAATCATGGCCTGTTTGCAACGGTCGACGTCGTAGCGCCAAAGGGGTCAATCGTCAGGGCGGAGTTTCCGGCCTCCGTGACAAATCGCTCTACGACTGCACAGCGTGTGGTGGATATCATGATCGGAGCCCTGGCTCAGGCACTGCCCGACCGGGTGGTCGCCGCCTCAAACGGTGCCAATACCGGTATCTATTTTTACGGTACCGACCATCGCACCGGCAAGCCGTTTTACTTTTTCGAAACGATGGGAGGCGGCTTCGGCGCTCGCCCGGAAAAGGACGGAAAGGACGCTGTCCAAGTTCACACTACCAATACCGCCAATACGCCCGTCGAAGCGCTCGAAAGAGAATTTCCGCTGTTTGTCGAGGAGTATTCGGTGGTGGAGAATTCCGGTGGCGCAGGTCGTCAGCGCGGCGGCTGTGGGCTGCGTCGCATCGTCAGGCCGCTTGGTCAATCCTGCACATTCGGGGGGACTGGCGAGCGCTTTAATAACCGCCCATGGGGTTTGTTTGGTGGTCAGCCCGGGGAGATGGGCAGCTTCGCGATCTCGGGCGACGATGGAAGCATGACGCGCCTGCCGAACAAGATCCCCAAAGTGCCTGTGGCACCCGACCAGACCGTCGTCATGCAAACGGCTGGCGCCGGCGGATATGGCGATCCCGCCGAGCGTACGCCCGCCGCGGTCCATGACGATCTTCTCGATGGGCTTTTCTCCCGTGCGTATCTCGAAAAACATTACCCCGCACAGATCAAGAGCGCCGAGTAAACGGAAACAAACAGGCAAGGCCCGGCAGGCAGGTCTCGCGACAGCCAGCTTGAAACAGCAGGAGGGCACCATGATGGCGAAAGCGCGCAAAGTTGGAATTATTGGCGCGGGAACGATCGGCAGGGCGATCCTCCACGATCTGATGACATCGCGCCTTGCGGAGATCGACTATATACTGATTTCCAATCCAAGCAGACATGTGGACCTGCGCGATTTGGGCCCAGCCATTCTCACCGACACGGAAGAAGCGCTGGAGCGATCTGTGGACCTTGTCATCGAGGCGGCAATGCCGGATATCCTGGCTCGTGTGGCGCCAGCTGCGCTCCGCTCCAGCGATGTCTGCGGCTTCAGTTGCACCGCGCTTGCCGACCCGACGACCGAGGCGGCGATCCAAGCTGCTTGCCAAAGGTCGGGGCATAGACAACACGTTCCCCACGGCGCGATCCTTGCGCTAGATGGACTTGCAGATGGTCGTGACGTGATCGATCGTGTGACGGTGACTACGACCAAAAGTGGCAAAAGCCTTGGGATCGACAAGGATGCAGAGGGTGTGATCTTCGAAGGTCCAACGCGCGATGTTTGTGCCCGCTTTCCCCGCAACGTGAATGTCCATGCCGCCATCGCGCTAGCTGGGATCGGTTTCGACAATACTGTCAGCCGCGTCGTAGCCGCTCCCGGGCAGGAAGACATGCTGCACCGTCTGGTAGTCGGGGGCAGGGGCTTTTCCTGGGATATCCAAGTGTCTTCCCGTTCGCTCGGCGGGGTCACCGGTGCCTACACGCCACGGTCCGCAGTGGGGTCCATTCGCCGTATTCTGGCCGGTGGCGGATTAAGCATTGCCTGACCAATGCGAGGCAACGGCAATCGAAGGGCAGTTTAGGCATGAGCACAACGATCGATATCGAGGCCGCAGCGCGCCGCATAAACGAAAATGCGCTCCGAACGCCGCTTCTGAATTCCCCGCTGATGGACGACGTTGCCGGGCGGCGCATCCTTGTCAAAGCCGAATGCCTGCAGAAAACTGGATCTTTCAAGTTTCGCGGGGCCTGGTCGGCAATCTCCGCTCTTCCCAATGATATTCGCGACCGCGGGGTTATTGCATATTCGTCCGGCAATCACGCACAAGGCGTAGCACTCGCCGCCCGCATGCACGCCATACCTGCTGTGATCGTCATGCCAGCCGATGCCCCGAAGATGAAGGTCGATAACACGCGTGCCTATGGCGCCGAAGTCGTTCTCTATGACCGGCGGACGGAAGATCGCGACGCGATCGGCGTGGACATTGCCCGAGCCAGAGACCTGACACTCATACGCCCTTACGACGAGCCTAACGTGATCGCAGGGCAAGGCACGATCGGGCTCGAACTTGTCGAGCAGTTGAAGGCACTCGGTGTCGCCGACACGCAAATTCTCGTACCGTGCGGCGGTGGTGGGCTGACCTCGGGAACTGCGCTTGCGCTCGAAGCCTCAGGCACTGGGTGGACCGTGCGCCCCTGTGAGCCTGAATGTTACGACGACACGACCCGCTCGCTGGCGCAAGGGTCGGTCGTTGCCAATCCTGGGTATGCACCCACAATCTGTGATGCGATCATGACGCCGCAGCCCGGCAATGTCACCTTTCCAATTATGCACAGATTGTGCGGACCCGGTCTGGTTGTTTCCGACGACGAGGTTCGCAGGGCCATACGGCTAGCCTTCAACCATCTGAAGATCGTAGTCGAACCGGGTGGTGCGATCGCGCTCGCTGCAGCGCTTTCCCGCCAGAACAGAATCGACACGGATACGATTACCGTCATCGCTTCAGGCGGGAACGTTGATCCTCATGTCTTTGCGTCGATGTTATCGATGTAATGCGTTATTCATCCTAGTTTCAGGAAGAGGTTTGCATGACCACGGTACTCGAAAAATTTGAAAAGTTGAAGACCGAGCATGCGCCCGGGCAGGAGGTACGGCAAAAGACGCCCGCCTTCGAAGAGTTGTTGATTGGCGAAAAGCTCGAAGGTCGAACGGTTGATTTCTCCCATGGCGACGTCGATGCATTCCTTCCGACCCCTGGTGCTTTCGAAGAGTTCAGCGACGGTGTGCACAGCGGCGGCAAGCAAGCCTACACCGTGTATCGTGGGCTTGCCGATCTCCGCGAAATTCTGTCGGTGAGGCTCACGAGCTTTACCGGCGCACCGGTCAACGCTGCCGACAACCTGATCATTACCCCCGGAACGCAAGGCGCTCTTTTCCTGTCTGTCGCCGCGACTGTTGCCGCCGGCGACAAGGTTGCAATAGTCCAGCCCGACTATTTTGCAAACCGTAAGCTTGTCGAATTTTTCGAAGCGGAAATGCTGCCGGTTCAGCTCGACTATCTTGGCACTGACAAGGCTGCGGGGCTCGATCTCAACCAGTTGGAGGCAGCCTTCCGCGATGGCGCCCGCGTATTCGTGTTTTCCAATCCTAACAATCCGACCGGCGCGGTCTATTCCACGGAGGAAATCGATGCCATCGCGGCGCTTGCGGACCGGTACGGCGCAATGGTCATTGTCGATCAACTCTACTCGCGCCTTTTGTACGAAGGCACGGAATACCAGCACCTCCGCGCCGTTGGCGGAACCGGCCGCGACAACGTCATCACGATCATGGGGCCATCTAAAACCGAGTCGTTGAGTGGTTACCGTCTCGGCGTCGCCTTCGGCCCCTCATCGGTCATCGAACGAATGGAGCGGCTCCAGGCGATCGTCTCCCTTCGCGCTGCCGGATATAACCAGGCGGTCCTCCAGACTTGGTTCTCTGAACCTGATGGCTGGATGAGCGAGCGTATCAAACTTCACCAGGCTATTCGCGATGATCTCCTTACCCGTTTCAGGGCGAGAGCAGACGTCGCAGTACGCACACCACAAGCCGGAAGCTATATGTTTGCCAAACTGCCGCGGCTTCGGGTATCGCCTATCGACTTCGTCAAGATCTTGCGCCACCAGGCAAGGGTGATTGTGACGCCGGGAAGCGAGTTCAGTCCCCACACCGCCTCCAGCATCAGGCTGAATTTCTCCCAGAATCATGCGGCCGCTACGGGGGCTGTCGAACGATTGGTTACGCTGATCGAGCGGTACAGAGAAGCGCGGCCCTAACAGTAGGCTCCTGGTCCATGCTGCCTGAACTTGCTCCGCGGGCCGCTATTCTATCACTCAGATTAACGTCCACAAATCAAAACGCGGCCAAACGGACCGGCATCTTCCGCGAAAGGCCACTCTTTAACGGTTGGATAGATACCCTGATGCGGATCGTCTTGTTCTCCGGCGGAAGCGCCTGATCACCTCGTTCAAGAGCGCGAAGGAGATCGCCACCAATCCCGGCCTGATCATCCAGGCTCCGACGCTCGTCAACTATGTGAAGGTGCTGACGGACACGAGCCGCTTCAACATCTACGCTTTCCTGCTCAATAGCACGTCGGCCGCCTTCATCGGCTCCTTCCTGGCGCTCCTTCTGTGTCTGCCGGCTGCCTACGCGATCGTTAGGACGAATGTCGGCCGCAAGCATCTACTGCCGATCGTCGCCAACCTTCGCGCCGTGCCTTTGGTGGTGTTCGCGATCCCGCTCTACATGATGTTCCAATTCGTCGGCCTCCTCGACACCCGGACAGGTCTCGGGTTGATCCTGACGATCGTGAACCTGCCGCTCAGCCTCATGATGATGGTCAACGCCATTTCCGAGATTCCGGGGGAGATCGACGAGGCGGCCCGCATGGACAAGGCGAGCGCCTTCGTCATCCTCCGGAGGATCGTCGCCCCGGTCATACGACCCGCGATGGTAACGGCCCTGATCTTCGGCTTCATCACGGCATGGAACGAGTACCTGTTCGGCCTCATGCTGACGACCCGGCAGGCTGTGCCGATCACGGTCGGCGCGTCGTTCTTTTTCTCCGCAAGCGGCGGCGGCATCCAGTGGGGCGCTTCGTCTGCAGTCATGATCCTCGGCGCACTGCCTCCCGCCATCCTCGGAAGTCTCATCTATCGACAACTGACCGGATCCATGACCGCCGGCGCGGTCAAAGGTTGATCGGCAAGCATTTGAATTGGAGGGACCATGTCACAGATCAGATTTGAGAAGACCAGCAAGGTCTTCGGCAAGATAACCGTCATACCACCGCTCGATCTGGAGATCGGCAAGGGAGAATTCGTGGTATTCGTCGGCCCATCGGGCAGCGGAAAGTCGACGCTTCTCCGCCTGATCGCGGGTCTCGAGGACGCCAGCGGCGGCAAGATCAGTATTGAGGGCAAGGATGTCACCAGGGTTCCTTGCGGGGACCGAGGCCTCGCGATGGTGTTCCAGAGCTGTCCGTCGTCGAATGATTTGAGACTTCCTCGGCTTTGGAAGAATGGAGTTTCCGGCTCGGTTTGCGCGTTGATTTAAGCTGCTTTCTTTTGGTGGTTCAAGCGGCGTTGTCTGATGGTGTCTCTTTTGATCTTTTCGCGTTCGAGCAGTATGGTCTGGCCGCGCCCGGAGTAGACGTCGGCTGGGGTAAGATTGTCGAGGCTTTCGTGATAGCGCCGATGGTTGTAGTGCTCGACAAAAGCCGCGATCTGAGCTTCGAGGTCCTCCTGGAAGAAGTAGTTTTCGAGCAGGATGCGGTTCTTCAGCGTCTGGTGCCAGCGTTCGATCTTGCCCTGCGTTTGCGGATGGCCGGGAGCGCCGTGGACCTGCCCGATCTTGTATTTCTCCAGCCATTCACCGAGATCGGAAGCAACGTAACACGGGCCGTTGTCGGACAGCAGGCGCGGCCGGTGTTCGACCTTGACCTTGTCGCATCCTGATGCCGCAAGCGCCAAGTCGAGCGTGTCGGTAACATCCTCGACTTTCATGCTGGTGCACAGCTTCCAGGCGATGATGTAGCGCGAGAAGTCGTCGAGGATGGTCGACAGGTAGAACCATCCCCAACCAATGACCTTCAGATAGGTGAAGTCAGTTTGCCACATCTCGTTCGGGCGCGTGGTCTTGTCCTTGAACTCGTCGTTGGCCTTGATGACGATATAGGTGGGCGACGTTATCAGATCGTGGGCCTTGAGCAGGCGGTAGACCGAAGCCTCTGATACGAAATAGCTTTCCGTGTCGGTGAACTTCACGGCCAGTTCGCGCGGCGACAACTCGGCATGATCCAGCGCCATTTCGATGATACGGTCCCTGACATCGTCGGGAAGACGGTTCCATACCCGTGACGGGGCGGATGTCCGGTCTTCCAGCCCCTCGACGCCGTAGGTCAGGAAACGATCATACCAGCGGTAGAAGGTCGGCCGAGGAATGCCGAGCTTGTCGAGGGTCTGCTTGGCAGGCAGGTGGGATTCTTCCACGAGCCGGATAATCTCAAGCTTCTCGGTGGCGGGATATCTCATTCGTCGCCGCCCCCATCCCCGATCATGCTTTTTTTAAGCAGGCGGTTTTCCAGGGTGAGGTCGGCCAGAGCCTCCTTCAGGTCGCGGCTTTCACGGCGCAGTGCTTTCACCTCGTCAGTGGTTGCCGAACGGGCGGTGTCGCCCGCAAGCCGCTTCTTGCCAGCTTCGAGGAATTCCTTGGACCAGCTATAATACAGGCTCTCGGCAATCCCTTCACGTCGGCAGATTGCGGCAATGCTGTCCTCGCCACGAAGGCCTTCCAGCACGATGCGAATTTTCTCTTCCGACGAATGGTGCTTGCGCGTGGCGCGGCGGATGTCCTTGATCGTCTTCTCGGTCGTCGATGTCTGCGGCCCGGATTTCTGTCTCATGGGCGCTGATGTCGGACAGTGCTGACCAAGGGCATCCGCAGTTTCGGCGACATGGTTCAAAACAAGAGGGCCAAGGACATCACTCCCGACGATGTGATGTCAACCGTGGCCTCGATGCTCGCTGTCTACATCCGCGAGCCCGAGTTCGTCGGCCAGACCAAGGACAAGCTGGCGACGGCCGAGGCGCAGCGGACCGTCGAAAAGGCGATGTCGGATGCTTTCGACCACTATCTGTTCCAGAACAAGTCCGAAGGGACCAAACTCCTTGAATGGGTGATCGACCGGGTAGATGAAAGGTTGCGCCGGAAGAAAGAGAAGGACGTTTCCCGCAAGACTGCCGTCAAGAAGCTCAGGCTTCCAGGCAAGCTGGCCGATTGTTCGCAGAACGATCGCAAAGGGACTGAACTTTTCATCGTCGAAGGAGACTCAGCTGGCGGCTCCGCCAAGCAGGCCAGAAGCCGCCTTGACCAGGCGATCCTTCCGCTGAGAGGCAAAATCCTGAATGTGGCGAGCGCGACGCGGGACAAGATGGGGTCGAACCAGCTCATCAACGACCTAACCACTGCGCTCGGATGCGGGACGCGCAGGAACTACCGCGAGGACGACCTCCGCTACGAGCGCATCATCATCATGATTGATGCTGACGTGGACGGCGCCCATATCGCGTCGCTGCTGATCACTTTTTTTTATCAGGAAATGCCGAAGCTTGTGGAGGAAGGACATCTCTTTCTTGCCGTGCCGCCGCTCTTTCGGCTGACGGTCGGTTCGAAGACCGTCTATGCCCGAGATCACGCGCACAGGGCAAAGCTGCTTAAGTCAGCTGGGTTCAAAAACAAGAAGGTCGAGATCGGACGGTTCAAGGGACTAGGTGAAATGATGCCCGCGCAGCTCAAAGAAACCACTATGGACCCGACGACGCGAACATTGCTCAAGGTTGCTATCAGCGAGGGTCTGGAAGACGCGACAGCCGAAGTCGTTAGCGCTCTTATGGGGACCAAAGCTGAAGCCCGGTTCTCGTTTATTCAGGCGAACGCAGAGTTCGCACAAAACCTCGACATTTAAAAATAGCAAAGCCGTGACCATCGCCGAGGAAAGGATAGGCTCTGAGCTCCTCGGGATCGCTAAGTATGGCCCGTCCGACATTTTCACACACCCGTGACTGAGCCGCTACGTTTTACCACGGTTTGGGAACATCTTCTGAGGTGGGTGGGCATTCAGTTGGGGGCACGCGTTCTAGCGTAATGTCCGGGGAAGAACTTACGAAGCATAGTTGTCAACGTCCCCGACATACTACATGGCACCTCGAGAATAGGGATGCAGATGACAAGGAATACACGGCAGGAGATCGCGGACAGAGTACTGGCGCGAATGCGTGAACGCGGGTTCACCGTCGAACAGGACAGCGCCTTCATGAACCTCATCGACGACTGGACGCATGGCCTCATAGAAATGGCGGAGGTCAGCACTGCGCGTAGGCCGTTTTCGTGAGTGCCGCCTTCACGCGTCGGGATGGTGTTGCAGTAGGAATTTACATAGCCATCGTCGGTATGCCAGGTCACCGCCCATTCGACCGCGCCGTGCCTACCTGCCGTGCCGACGCTGCCCGCGAAAGGTTCGGAGACGATAGTCGCTTCCTTACCCAGCGCCTCAAGCAGGTAGTCCTTGAGACCGCCGGGGAAATGCAGCGTCGCCTCGGCCGGTGTCGGATCCTTTCGTTCAAGCAGTGATTGGTCGCATTTCCACCTGATCTTCACGCCCTTGACGAGATACGCCTTCGACCGTGCCATGCGAAACAGGGTTGCCGGGTCGAAGCTAAGGGCATTTCCAAAGATTTCAGGATCGGGATGGAAGCGAACGGTCGTGCCGCGCTTCTGTACCCTGCCGACATGTTGAAGCGCAGAGGTCGGCTTGCCGCGGGAATAAGTCTGTTTGTAAAGCTGGAGGCCGCGAGCCACTTCGACGACGAGATCGTCCGAAAGCGCGTTGACGACTGAGACGCCGACGCCATGCAGTCCTCCGGAAGCCTCGTAAGCGGACCCGTTGAACTTTCCGCCTGCATGGAGTTTGGTCATGATGACTTCGAGTGCGGAGACGCCCGACGAATGCTCGTCAATCGGAATGCCTCGCCCGTTGTCTGCTACCGACAGCATCCCGTCCGCGGTCAACTCCACGTCGATCACCGTGGCGTGGCCGGCAACGGCCTCGTCCACCGAATTGTCCAGCACCTCGGCAAAGAGGTGGTGGTAGGCCTTCAAGTCAGTACCGCCGATATACATCCCCGGCCTCGCACGGACCGGCTCCAAACCCTCAAGAACCTTGATGGAATGCGCGCCGTAATCGGATTCTGCAGCTAGCTTGGGCGCTGCTTCTTTCGTCCGCTTCGCTACCACCTTGGCTACCTGGAGCGAAGTTTTGCTGTCGAAGAGGTCGGTCATGTCTCGTGCTCAGTTCCCGCTTTGTTCTCTCTGTTCCTAACATACTGGACATGCTTGTCTAGGCACCTGTGGCTCGGGGGAGGGCGGATAGCCTGTTGCTCACTCGAAGATAAAGGACATCGCCTCGCAGATGGATCCTGGAACATATAGGTTCCACCCGCTCAAATTGCTTGAAGCTGCGGGAACCGGCTTGGATCCTCTTTTAGAACCAAATGCCCCGTCGGGGTGGACTGACAGCTTTCCAGTCGCTATCTCCTCGGCTTACGGCGACTTAGGGCACGTCGCGACACATCTTCAAAAAATCCGGAAGCTCTTCGAGTGAAAAAGACACAACGTAGTTTTGCGATCGAATACAAATCCGGCCGCCGGAAAATTGACGCCAAGCCTAACTCTATCTGGGGCAGTATGGACCTCAAGTCTGTCGCGCGGGACGTAGAGGAGGAGGCTATGCCATTCCTGCAGAAGGTGTCTGCAGGCGATGAATTGGATCCGGATATGTCGGCACCAGAAGAAAATCCCCCTTCGCCAAGATTGACACCGCCCGCAGCGACGCCGACAAGTGCTGAAGAAACACGAGGGATGTTCATGGCCGACGACACCGATACAATCAACGATGCTGAAGCGCCCGCGCTTGAAGAAGCGCCTGTTGCACAAAAGAAGCAACGCAAGCCCCGGGCGAAGAAGACATCTCTGGGGGCTGGGACCGACACGATAGCAGAGACTGCCTCAGGCGGTATCGATGGTCAAAAAATGCGAGGCCGCAAGGCAAGCATGAGCGAAGGCCCAGCGGCAGCCAAGCGCCGAGCCCCCAAGGTCACACTTGAGGTTGACCAAATCGCTGATGAGGTGGCGCCTTCAGCTGGCGATGAAATGGCCGATCTCCTGCAGCTCGAGGCGGAAAACCAGAGGCTGCGCAAGCTGCTGGCTGAAAAGCTTCGTTCCGAAAACGCCGATCTTCGGAAAAAGCTCAAGCTCGATTGACCTGTCGGCTGCGGCCAAGGACTGGCCACATGATCACATTAGCGAGCTAACGAGTTCGGCGGCTACCAGACTGTCGCCGGACAGAACCCGCATGCATGCGGAATAGATGCGAGGTTGATCCAATGGCATCTCCTTGGAAGTTTTTGAGCCGGTTCGTGCCAGGCCGACGCGGGCAAAAGCAGGACGACGGCAAAGTCGTCCACCCGAAGCCGGATGTCCTGGCTATTGCCGGTCCGTCCGGGTCGGTGGCGGAGGAAGACTTCGACTCCGAAGACCCGTTGGCAGATGTTGAGCTGCCACGTCCGGATCCATCCGATCCTGTTTCGGTAGAGCATGAGCCTGTGGGCGGCGCCGTAGAGGAAGCTGGTGAGAAGTTGGACAATGTCGTCGCCGGCATTGTGGTTGATGGTTCGGCGCCATCCGACAACACGGATCTTGGCGTCACCTCTGCACCGGATGCTACGGATCTTCACCCACCTGTCGAGGGCAAAGCACGCAAACCGAGGCCACGCGCAAAGAAACCCGAGCCGGTTGTGGTCACTGCGCAAGTCTCTTTGGGCGTCGACACCGCGTCGGATGACACGATAAGCCTTGATGAGGAGATCAGGGTGCTCAGGGGGCAGCTAGCAGCCAAGCTTCAGCTGCAAAACGCGCAGCTGAGAAAGATGCTGGAGCGATTCGAGCGATAACCCAAGACGATGCCAGATCGCTTAAAGCCGGATAGGGATCAGTTTTCTGGGTGGGATATGTCTTTCAGGCTACATGTTAATGCCAGTGCATGGTAATTCTGAAAAGATGACGCGACAGGATCAAGCCGACAGAACAGCCCAATTTGATATGTTCGATGACGCGGCGGTGGTCCAAGAGACGGCGGCCTACTCCACCTCGCGTGCCAGACGCGTCAAGCGTCAACCCCTGGAAGAAGCGGAGATGGTGGCGCATCTTGCAGCCTCTGGCCGCTACCGCATCCTGCACAAGCTCGAACCACGTCGGGTCGCAGTCAGCGTTGGCCCAGAATGCCCCCTGAAGGGCGTCATCGTCGACACCGAAACCACCGGTCTCAACCACCGCAGAGACGAGATCATCGAAATTGGCGTTATTGCCTTCACCTTCGATGAACAGGGGGCTATCGGTGATGTCACTGGAGTGTATGGCGGACTGCAGCAGCCTGAATCCGCCATCCCAGAAGAGATCACCAAGATCACCGGCATTACTGACGAGATGGTTGCCGGTCAGCTTATCGATATACCGATGCTGCGGTCCCTAATCGAACCTGCTGATTTGATTATCGCCCACAATGCCAGTTTCGACTGTCCGTTCTGTGAAGCATTCTCGCCGGTGTTTTCCGGTAAGGCATGGGCCTGCTCAAACGCCGAAATCGACTGGTCAGAGCGAGGCTACGAGGGCACCAAGCTTCGTTACCTGATCAACCAGGCCGGCTTTTTCCACAATGGCCATCGTGCGGTCGATGACTGTTTTGCGCTGCTGGAGGTTCTCGACCGGAAGGGTGATGCGGATAGTTCCACCCCCTTCGCGGACCTCTACAAAGCGAGCCAGCGCTCGCGTGTCCGTATCTTTGCAGAGAACAGCCCTTATGATCTGAAAGATCACCTGAGGGCGCGGGGCTACCGTTGGTCGGATGGAAGCGAGGGCGGGCCGAAATCTTGGTGGGTTGAAGTGGATGAGACGGATCTCGAAGACGAGCTCCATTATCTCCGCCGGGAGATTTACCGATATCCCGAAGCAGACCCGCTGACGAAAGTCATGACGGCGTTTGACCGATTTCGAGCCTAATGCTCTTGTCCTGAACTTGCCTAAGAAGGGGTCAAATGCTTCCAGCGCATAGCTGTACTGCGGTTGCCTGCCGTACTCACATCGAAGAAATCACGTAAGAATACCTCCAACGAAGCGATGCACCTCCTCCCGCAGGGCTTCGGAATTTAGAGCAAATCCTGTTCAGTCCGGGTCATATCCGGCGGCTCTAAAATAGTTTGCGCATTCCGCTGGTGTGAAGCGGTGGACCAAGGCGCCCACCGCATCCCACAGTGCGTCAATTGTTCGTTCACCCCGCGGCGGGCTTCATATCTACCTGATCGACGTCCGAGGAGGTGAGATCGAGAGAGAATTGATGGCAGAAGACCAAGGGTTGAGTTCGAGTCTCTTCAACAGCTGGAAAAGGTTCCTCGCGAAAAATCAAAAGCTTATTGCACCTCATTTACGTATCGATGGTTAGCCGTAGTGGCCCGATGTGCCGAAATCAGAACTGGAACGGCCATCTGGTCATAGGCGACCTCATCGATGGTGAGCACCGCGGCAGGTTGCCCCAGGTCTAGCCACCGGACATCGTCCTCCGTCGCCAAATCGGCCCCGATTTGCTCGCGGATGGCCGAGATGCGGATCCCATGTTTTTCAAGAAGATGTAGGTAGAAGAGCGGGGGAATGTCCTCAGCCTTTTCTGGGAAGTCGGGAATTCTGTCGCTAGCGAGCGTAAGCGTTTCATGCATAATCGGGCGCTCGTCCACGTATCTGACCCGATGAAAGCTCACAGTCGGAGCTCGTTCTTCAATCTGAAGCTTGCGTGCCTCGCCGGCTACGGCGTGACCTCTTTTCAACCGAGTTACTTTGGTAACTGACTTGCTCAGGGACCCGTCTAGCCCGTGCAGTCGAAAGTACTGAAAAAAGAGCCTGAGGCTATGCTGCGGTTTACGGCCGGTGACTATTGTCCCTGTCTTGCGCCTGCGGCTTAGAATGCCGTCATTCGTTAAATCCATCAATGCTCGGCGAATGGTCCCGACCGCGACCCCGTATGTTTGGGAAAGTGCAACCTCACTCGGCAGAACTGCGCCCGCTTTCAGGTCCCCGATCATGATCGCTTCTGTGATCTGCCGCTTAACCACTTCATAAAGCGGGATAGCGAGCTCGCTGAGGTTAACTGATGTTGATGAATTTATAGGCGATCCAGCCAATGAATTGCCTCTTCTTTGGAGTTGACGAGAACCAGTCGGATGAGCAGTATTACTATATAGTTTATATGAAAGCACAAGCTGAGGAGGCGGTTTGCTTTGAGCCGAGGAGACATCGTGAGCTCGCACCGAACCACCTCACAAGAAGGCGCTTTCAACACTGCCATGACAGCGATTGAGCGCTATGTCGAGACCGCCGTTGCTGATCTCGCCCGTATGATCGAAGTCGATACGTCATTCCCGCCAGGCGAAGGTTACCATGCCTTCGCAGACCTGATGCAGGACTTGCTAGCGCCGATGGGCTTTGACTGCACCCGCGTGATCGTGCCGGAAGAGCTCTGGAAGGTCGAGGGAGGCCCTGCTTCAGGTGCGCGCACCGATCTTATCTCCTCGCGCGAGACCGGGAAGCCGGTTCTCGGCCTTTATTACCACGTCGATACGGTTCCGGCAGCCCCCGGCTGGCAGCGTGATCCGCTGAAGCTCACCGTCGAAGGTGATACGCTCTACGGTCTCGGCGCCGCCGACATGAAGGGCACAATCGCCGCGACGCTTCTGGCGCTTCGGGCAGCGAAAGAGGCGGGCGTCGAACTCGCTTACGATCCGATGCTGCTGCTGTGCACTGACGAGGAGGGCGGGCTTTATCCAGGCATCCGCTACCTGGCCGAACAGGGCATGCTAAAGGGCCATATCCTCAATTTCAACGGCTCGGCCGCGCCGCGTGTCTGGGCCGGATGTTTCGGCATCTTCAACCTGCAACTGACGATCCGTGGCCATGCCGTGCATGCCGGCGAGGGCAACCGCACCGGCGCAGGCATCAATGCGATCGAGGGCGCGCTGCCGGTCATGAACGCACTGATGGGCCTAAAGCCGGTCGTTGCTGCCCGAGCCTCGGCGCTCGCCCCGCCGCCCCATGCGACGGGCCCGCTGCGCCCGCAGCTGACGATCGCAGCCGTCGAAGGTGGCACAGCCGGCGGCCAGGTGCCGGCCGAGGTAAAAATCCTCGTCAGCCGCCGTTATGCGCCGGAAGAAAGTTATGAAGAGGCCCGCGCCGAGATCGAGGCCGTCATCAACAAGGCTGTTACCGAAACGCCGGGCCTTGGGCTTGGCATTGATCTCGTCGGTCATCTGATCCCGACTGCCGATCCGGACGGGCCACACTGGCCGCGCTGGCAGAAGGCGCTGTCGGTCGGTTTCGGTTACAAGCCGGAAGACTTTCACAAATGGGGTGCGGCAAGCTGTTCGGACTTTGGCTACGTCCAGAAGGCCGGTTTTACGCAGGAAGTGCTGCTGAGCGGTCTCGGCCGGCCGGAAAGCTGCATTCACAGCCCGGAAGAACATACGACGAAACAGGACATCGTCGCGCTCGCCAAGAGCATTCTTGCCTATCTCGCGGCGGATTTCGCCGCCGATCTCATTCCCGAAACCGCATCCATAATCTGAAGGGGACTACGCATGCTTGAAATGAAACGACGCTTTTTCCTGGCCGGCACCGCTGCAATCCTCGCAGCACCCGCCATGACGCCCGCTTTCGCCGCGGCTCCGACCAAGGGTGGCACCCTGCGTGTCTCGATCGACCAGGCCGTCAGCGTCATCCATCCGCTGCTGACCCGCGTTAACCCGGAATACCTGGTCAGCGAACTGCTCTACAGCAACCTGACCCGTCTCAAGGTCGACATGTCGGTCGAGCCGGATCTGGCCGAAAGCTGGAGCGCCAATGCCGAACTGACCGAATGGACCTTCAAGCTTCGTTCGGGCGTAAAATTCCATGACGGTTCGGCCTTCTCCGCCGATGACGTCGTCGCCACCATCAAGGCGATCCTCGATCCGGCCAATGCTTCGCCGGGCCGCAACAATATCGGCCCGATCGCATCGGTTACGGCCGTCGAGCCGCAGACTGTCAGCTTCAATCTGTCCGGCCCTTATGCCGACCTTCCGGTCGCACTGGCCTATACCAACGCCCGCATCATTCCGGCCGCAATCGCCACCGGCGAATTCAAGAGCCTGGCCACCAAGGCCGTTGGCACCGGTCCCTTCAAGCTCACCTCCTACGAGCCTGACCGCCTGATCGTCGTTGAGCGCAACCCGGCCTATTACGATCCGGCACGTCCCTATCTCGATCGTATCGAAATCCGCGTCTTCCCGGATCTGTCTGCCGAAGGTTCGGCCCTCATCTCCGGCGATACCGACATCATGTCCACCGTCCAGCCGACCGAATTCCTGCGTCTGAAGGACAGTGCCGGCGTCGATACGCTGCGCGTTCCGTCGGGCCAGTTCTGCAACATCAACTTTGGTTGCGACACCGCACCGTTCAACGATCCGCGCGTCCGCCGCGCCATCGCGCTCACGGTCGATCGTCAGGCCATGGTCGAATTCGTCACCGAAGGTTTTGGCACGCCGGGCAACGACACCCCGCTCAACCCGTCCTACCAGTTCTTCAAGCCGGTCGCGACGCGTGCTCAGAACATCGCGGAAGCCAAGAAGCTGCTTGCCGAAGCCGGTCATCCGAACGGTTTCGAGACGACCCTGATCGCGTCTGACCGTCCGTCGGTGCGTGGCCACCTGGCCGTCGCGATCCGCGAAATGGCCAAGGAAGTCGGTATCACCATTAACGTGCAGACGATGCCGCATGCGACCTATCTCGATCAGGTCTGGAAGAAGGGCTCGTTCTACGTCGGCTTCTACAACATGCAGCCGACCCCGGACGGCATCTTCAAGCTGCTCTACACCTCCGACGCCTCGTGGAACGAGACGCGCTGGAACAACAAGGCTTTCGACGCCCTCGTCGCCGAAGCCCGCGGCACGACCGACAAGGAAAAGCGCACAGACCTCTACACCAAGGCGCAGGCCCTGATGAACCAGGAAGTCCCGTCGATCATCCCGGCCTTCTTCGACGTGCTCGCCGCCAAGCGCAGCTGGGTCCAGGGTTACGAAGTGCATCCGCGCGCTTCCGTCTTCCGCCTCGACTACGTCTCCTTGACCGACAAGGCACCGAAGCGCGGCTGATACCAAACCACCGGACGCGGCAACTGCCGCGTCCGGCCCTCTCTTGAACCAAGGAACACTCGTGTCCCCGAATTACCTGCTCAAACGATTGCTGATGATCTTCTACACGCTGTTTGTCGTGTCGCTGATCGTGTTTGCGATCACGCAAGTCCTGCCGGCCGATGCCGCCGTGATGATGCTCGGCGAACATGCAACGCCCGAAGCGCTCGATGCGCTGCGCCAGACGATGGGTCTCAATTCGCCCGTCTGGGTGCAATACGGGCACTGGCTCTGGGCTTTGCTGCATGGTGATTTCGGCACCTCGTTGCGCACCGGTCAGCCGATCGGGCCTGCCATGTTCAGCGCGCTCGGGCGTTCCCTGCTTCTCGCCTTCCTTTCGATCGGACTGATGCTGATCCTGGCGATCCCGCTCGGCATTATCGCCGCCGTCCGGCGGGGCAAGATCGCGGATATCGTCGTCAGCCTCGTTTCCTATCTCGGCGTCGCCCTGCCGGAATTCGTCACTGCCACGGTTGCCGTCCTGGTTCTGGCCGACTGGCTGAAATGGCTGCCGCCGACCGGTTATGTGCCGCTGACCGAGGACTTTTTCGGGGCGATCGCCCATCTCGTCCTGCCGGTCTGCGTCATCTCGGTAATCCTCATCGCCCACGTCTCGCGCATGGTGCGCTCTGAGTTGGTGGACGTTCTGCATACCGATTACATCCGCGCCGCCCGGTTGAAGGGCATGTCGCGCGGCACGGTCCTGCGCCGGCATGCGCTGCGCAACGCGCTTCTGCCGACGATCACCATCGTCGCGCTGGATGTCGGTTATCTTCTGGGCGGTGTCATCGTCGTCGAGGAAATCTTCGCCATTCCGGGCATCGGCCGCGAGTTGATTGTCGCCATCCAGGCCCGCGACCTGCCGGCCATCCAGGCGGGCGTGCTGATCATGGCCGCCACCTATTCCATCGTCAATTTCATCGCCGACATGCTCTACGCGGTGCTCGACAAGAGAATCCAGTATGATTGAGTTCTTGAAACGTCTCCTGCGCACGCCGCAGGGCGCCATCGGCCTCTTCGTGGTCCTGCTGGTTCTGCTGATCGTCGTCTTCGGGCCGATGGTTGCCCCCAACGATCCCGACAAGATGGCGCCACTCGCCCGCTACAAGGCGCCGAGCCTCACTTTTCTGCTTGGCACCGACCAATATGGCCGCGACATCTTCAGCCGCCTGCTGATCGGTGCCCGCGCCACCGTCGTCATGGCGGTGCTGGCGACGATCGTCGGAACCCTGGTCGGCGCCTTCATCGGCACGACCTCGGCTTTTCTCGGTGGCCGCGCAGACGAATTCATCATGCGCACCATCGATGCGGTCATGTCGATCCCGAGCCTGCTGTTCGCGCTGCTCGTCGTCAACCTGCTTGGCTCCAGCACGATCAACGCGCTCGTGGCCGTGGCGATCGCCTTTGCGCCCGGCATGGCCCGCATCACCCGAAGCGTGGCGCTTTCGGTGCGCAAGCAGGATTACGTCAACGCGGCGATGGCCCGTGGCGAAAGCTCGGCTTTCATCATCCGCCGCGAAATGCTGCCGAATGTCGTAGCCCCAATCATCGTCGAGATGACCATCCGCATTTCCTTCGCGATCATTCTGTTTGCCACGCTTTCCTTCCTTGGCCTCGGCGCCCAGCCGCCGGCTGCGGAATGGGGCCTGATGGTCTCGGAAGCCCGCCGCTACATGCACCTTTCGGCCGGCATCCTGATCTGGCCGAGCGTTGCGATCGCGATTGCCTCGATCGGTTTCAACCTGCTCGGTGACGGGCTGCGCGATGCGCTCAACCCACGCACATGAGGCAGGCACGATGACCAGTACTCCAGATATGCCCGTCCTCGACGTCAGGAACTACAGCCTCGATTACGAGACGGCGAACGGCACGTTTCATGCGCTGAAAGGGCTCAACCTTTCGATCTTGCGCGGCGAAATCCTTGGCCTCGTCGGCGAATCCGGTTCCGGCAAGACATCGCTCGCGTGGTCGATCATGCGTTACCTATCGAAGAACGCCCGTGAGGTTAGCGGCGAGATCATGCTTGGCGCCAAAAACCTGCTGACCATGTCGGATGCCGAGGTCGAGATGATGCGCGGCCAGCGGATCAGCATGGTGTTTCAGGATCCGAGCACGTCGCTCAACCCGACGCTGTCGCTCGGGACCCAGCTTTCCGAAGTTCTGGTTCGCCACCGTGGCCTCACACGCAGACAGGCTTGGGCGGAAGGCGAGGCAATGCTTGCCCGCGTCGGCCTCAAAACGCCGGCCGACATGATGCGTCGTATGCCGCACGAGGCTTCGGGTGGTGAAAAGCAACGCGTCGTCATCGCCTCGGCCTTCGCCTGCAATCCCGAATGCATCATCTTCGATGAGCCGACGACGGCGCTCGATGTCATTACCTCGCGCCAGATTCTTGACCTTTTCGTCGAATTGCAGGCCGAGACGGGTGTTGCCTCGCTTTATATCTCGCACGATCTGGCGCTCGTCTCGCGCACCGCAAGCCGGGTGGCCGTCATCCGTCGCGGCGAGATCGTCGAGCAGGGACCGGTGCGGGAGATTTTCGCCAATCCGCGTGAAGAATACACCCGCGAGCTTTGCGCCGCAGTTCCGAACCCGTCGCGGCGGCTGGTCGCGGACAGTGTTGCAAAAACCGATGGCAAGCCGCTGGTCTGGGTGGAAAATGTCAGCGTTCATTATGGCCGCAAGCCGTTGCTGGCCTCGCTCACCGGCAAGGCGTTTACGCGGGTCAAGGGCAACAATGCGGTGACGCTCGGCGTCAGCGAGGGCGAGATCCTTGGTATCGTCGGCGAATCCGGCTCGGGCAAGTCGACGCTTGCCAAGGCGATGACCGGGCTCAACCCGTTCGAGGGCAAGATCTGGTTCGACGGCCGGCCGATCACCGGCCTTGCCGACATGGACACATCTTACCGGAAGGATGTGCAGATCATCTTCCAGCATCCGGATGCCTCGCTCAATCCGCGCCACAAGATCGGCGAGATCCTGTCGCGGCCGTTGAAACTCTACGGTTCCGGCGGCAATATCGCCGAACAAGTCGGCGACATGCTGGAAAAGGTGCGTCTGCCGCGCACCCATGCGGATCGTTACCCGCACCAGCTTTCCGGCGGCGAGAAGCAGCGTGTGGCGATTGCCCGCGCCTTCGCCTCCAAGCCACGGCTGGTCATCTGCGACGAAATCACCTCGGCGCTCGATGTCTCCGTCCAGGCCTCGATCGTCGAGTTGCTGCTCGATCTGCAGAAGGCCGGCAACACGGCCTGCCTGTTCATCACCCACGATCTCAACCTCATCCGCCAGATCGCCCACCGGATCGCCGTCATGTATCGCGGCGATCTGATCGAGATCGCCCCGGCCACCGAGATCGAGAGCCCGGGACGGGCCGAATATACCCGCCGCCTTATTGCAGCCGTCCCCCTTCCGGCCGGCACGCAAGTTTGATTTTGAGCATAGGAGCATGACAATGGACCCGAAGTCCCTGGTGGATCGGATCGACGAAAAGGCCTGCCTCGATTTCCTGTCGAAGATGGT
Organism: Gillisella vitis; assembly: GCF_021559775.1. Classification (GTDB taxonomy): domain Bacteria; phylum Pseudomonadota; class Alphaproteobacteria; order Rhizobiales; family Rhizobiaceae; genus Allorhizobium; species Allorhizobium ampelinum. The sequence continues at coordinate 141,024 of NZ_CP056050.1, forward strand.
CCAGCACAAGAGCCATTCGGAAACCGAAGGCGAGAAGGATCTCGCCCGCTGGATGGCTGCAGAGCTTGAAAAGATCGGCGTCGAAGCCGAGCTTCAGGCGTTTGACGAAGGCCGCCGCTTCAACACGATCGGCCGCCTCAGGGGGCAGGGCGGCGGTAAAAGCCTGCTGTTCAACGGCCATCTCGACACCAACCCGGTCACCGAAGGCTGGACGGTCGATCCTTATGCCGGCCTGGTCGATGACAAGTTCATCTACGGCATCGGCGTTTCGAACATGAAGGCCGGCGATGCGGCCTATTTCTGCGCCGTGAAGACGCTGGTCGATGCCGGCGTCAAGCTGAAGGGCGATGTCGTTTTGACCTTCGTGGTCGGCGAACTGCAGGGCGGCGTCGGTACGCTGGCTGCGATCCGCAGCGGCGTGAAGGCCGACTATTTCATCAACAGCGAGCCGAGCGACCTCGTTGCCGTCACCATGCATGCAGCAGCCCTCAGCTATGTCATCGAACTGACCGGCGATACCCGCCACCTCTCCAAGCGCGAAGAGTCGGTCGATGCGATCGCGGCGGCCTGCGACATCATCCCGCGCATCAACGCCATGACCTTCAGCGGCGCTCGCAGCGATGTGCATCGCTCGATCAACCGAGGCCATGTCGGTGTCGTGCATGGCGCGCTCGGTCGCGACCTTGCGGAATGGCGTCCGCCGCAGGTGGCCGATTTCGTCCGCCTCAAGGGTTCCTGCCGTTATGCGCCGGGCCAGACCCAGGAAGGCGTGCTTGCCGATCTCGATCGCGAATTGCGCGCACTCGAAGAAAGGTTCCCGGGCCTGAAGGCGAAGCTCGTTCCCGAACAGATCGAAGGCCGGCCGCTGATGCCGCCCTTCGAAGTCTCGCCGGATAGCCGCATCGTCAAGTCGATCAATGCCGCTTATGAAACCGTGCGCGGCGAAAAGCAGCCGACCGGCGCGATTACCCCGACCCGTTTCTACGGTACGGATGCCGGCCATCTCTACCATGAGCTTGGCATGGAAGGCATCGTCTGCGGTCCGGGTGGCCGTTACAACACCATGCCGGACGAGCGCGTCGACATCGTGGATTTCCTCGACATGATCCGCGTCTACATGCTGACCATTCTCGATATCTGCGAAGTGGCCTGATCATGTTTGCGGCGGCGGAATATCAGCGGCGACTGGCCAAGGCGCAGGCGGCGATGGAAACCGCCGCCGTTGATCTCCTGCTGATCGACAGCGGCGAACTGCTCGCCTGGGCGACCGGTTATACCGTGTCGGAAACCATGTATCGCGCGGCCTTTTTGCCGCGCGAGGGCGAGGCCTGGTTCACGCTGCGCGCATTGGACGAAGCGCCCTGCCGCGAGAAGAGCTGGATTTCCGACGTCACCGGTTTCAGGGATACCGAGGATGCCGTTGCGGCGGTGGCGGCAAGCATCGTCGCGCATGGCTTCGGCAATGCGCGGATCGGCCTCGATACCCGGTCCTACAGCATGAATGCCGAGACTTGTGCGCGGCTCGGGGAGTTATTGCCTGAGGCCTGGCTCGTGCCGATGCCCGGCCTCAGCGACAGCCTACGCTGGGTCAAATCCGACGCGGAAATTGCCGTGCTGCGGCAGGCTTCCGAGATTGCCGACAAGGCGATGCTGGCGATCGCGCAGCAGGCAAAGCCCGGCATGACCACCCGCGATGCGGCGGCGATCGCATCTGGCGTCTTTTTGCGGGAAGGGGCTGATACCGGCGAAGTCGGGCCAATCGTCAAGGCAGCCGGCAGCCATGAATTCCTGCATGGCGTCTTCAAGACCGAGACGATCGGCGCGGGCGACATCCTGCATTGCGAGCTGATCCCGCGTGTCGGAAATTATGGCGCTCGCATGATGCGGCCAGTCATGGTCGGCACGCCGTCGGCTGAGCTTGCGGCAACGGCCGAAAGGCTGGTCGCGCTGCAGGATCGTCAGGTTGCAGCGATGAAGCCGGGCACTCTGGCCCGCGATGTGGATGCGATCATGCGGCAAGGCGCGCTCGATGCGGGTCTGCGGCCGGATTATGAAAACGTCACTGCCTACACGCTCGGCCTTTACACCCGCACGCCGCGCACCAGCGATTTTTCCCGGGTTCTCCTGCCCACGTCCGATTGGGGTCTCGAGGAGGGAATGGTCTTTCATCTTTATGCCACCGCCCAAGGCCTTGGGTTCAGCGAGACCGTGGTTGTAGGGAAAGACTGCGGGCTCCGCCTGACAACATGCCAGAGGCAGATTCTGCAACCGACAATCTTGTGAAAGTTGCAACGAGGGGTCTTAAGTTCACATCCATTCAAGGCGAAAGATCTACTTTCAATAGGTCTCCGGTTGCGCGAAACGCTGACGGATTAATGCTGAATTTCTGCGCTATTCTCTGCTTGCCGCAGCGGAATTACAGCCTATTTTAGCGACCGATAAACCTGAGGTTCGCTTTGATCAAGGCACGTCCCGCAATTCTGCTGCTCTGCGCGGCCCTCATTCCGGTGCTTGTGCTCGCGACCGTTATGGCCTGGTTCGTTATCCGCGAGCGACAAGTGGCACTTGTTGACGCGCTGCAGGATAGAGCGAGGCTCATTGCGGCCGCCGTCCAACGTGACCTTCAAACTCAGATCCAGCTTCTTTCCATTATTGCCGAGTCTCCCAGATTCGATCTGCCCGTCGCCAGATCTAGCTTCGCCGAGACGGCGCGCCGGCTTCAGGCCAGAGCGCCTCAATGGGAGCAAATCAGGGTTAGTGACGACGACGGTGATGTCGTCTTGTCATACCCTCCGCTGTCGGCATCGGCATCAAGGAAAGTAGTTGACCGAGAGAGCCACGAACGGGTGCTCACATCGGGTGCCGGACTGGTCGGCAACGTTGTCGTTGGTTCCGGAGGAAAACCTGCTTTCCCCATACGCGTGCCGATCCAACGCAATGAACAGACGAAAGCCGTATTGTCAGCGGTTATCCGGCCCGAAATGATTGCGTCGATCCTGAAGGACAGCGGACTACCGCCGGCGTGGTCGGCATGGGTGGTTGATGGCCAGGACCGGCTCGTTGCGGCAACGGTCACTTCTGACCTTGAAGCCAAGCCCGCAACCGACTTTGGTCATGCCATTGAAGGCGAGCGGTTCGAGTTGTTTGACGGATCAAGCGTTCAGACCGCTGCTGCACCTCTCTTAGGTATACCTTGGCGGGTAAGGGTTGGGCTGCCCTCAGTGGACTACATGCGACCGGCCGAACAGGCCGTGCTGCTGCTCGTAGTGGCCAGCGCCCTGATCGTTCTGCTATGCGCGTCGGCAGCCTTCCTAGCTTACCGCGAGTTGCAAGCGCGAACGGCCGGCCGAGAAAGCATGGCGAACTGGCAGCGAATGGATGCACTCGGAAAGCTGACCGGGCAGGCAGCCCATGACTTCAATAATCTCCTGATGGTTTTCCAGTCTGGCGTCGAGGGAATAGAACGACGCAGGAATGATGAGGAGCGCGTGACACGGCTCCTTGGCCATATGAGAGAAGGACTGATGAGAGGAAAATCCATCACTCGCCGGCTCCTGTCCTTTGCTCGACGATCCAATCAGGGCGCTGAACACACCGAACTTAACGCTAAATTCCAGGAAATGACGCCACTCCTTAAGCAAGCGCTGAACGACAGCATTGTGTTGGAAACAAACCTGCCGGTCGATCTCTGGGCGATCCATGTTGATCCGGTCGGCCTAGAGATAGCACTAATTAATCTTCTGACCAATTCTCGTGAGGCGATGCCCGATGGGGGAACTGTGACTGTAACTGCCCGCAACGTCCCTGAAGGATCGTTTGAGGACAAGCGAGTTCATGGCCCGGTCGTCGCAATTACGGTCGTCGATACCGGAAGCGGGATCTCATCTGCCAACCTGGAGCGGATGTTCGAGCCCTTCTTCACGACAAAGTCAAACGGAGGACCGGGTCTCGGCCTGACGCAGGTTCATGGTTTTGCCACAAGCTTTGGCGGTGTCGTCAGGGGTGCAAGTCTGCCGGGCCGCGGAAGCGCGATCACGCTCTTGCTGCCAAAGTCGAATGTCCCAAGCCAGGTTGTCGACAGCTCCTTGCATCCTGATCTTCCAAAATGCATCCTGATTGTGGACGATACACCGGCCTCCCTGGAGTCTGCGCGCCTTGCATTGGACGGGCTGATAGCCGAGGTCATTATGGCGTCAAGCGGAGCGGAAGCTCTCCATGTGCTGCAGCGCAAGCCGGAGATAGATGCGGTTATCAGCGATATCATGATGCCCGGTATGTCCGGCATCGAGTTGGCGGAGGAAATTGCCCGCCAGAAGCCCGGACTTCCCGTGGTGTTGATGACCGGTTACAGCGACAAGCTGGAAGCTGGAGCAGCTGTGTCGTGGCCAGTCCTCAACAAGCCGTTCGCATTGAAGGATCTTGCCGCCGGCCTGATCAGCGCGCGATCTTCGGTCCCGGATCTGACGAATGTCGTCCGCCTGGATCAATCGACAAGATCTTGAGCGCAAGATGATGATCTACTCACCCATCCAGTACCCAACGGGGGTTAGCGTTGAGAGGTGGCGGGTCGTCCCCTGTTACATTAGAACGTCAAGCAGAATGTGCATGTGGCCGCTGCTCGCGGCCGTGGGGGACGCGTGAACGATATAGATAAAAACCTTTTCGACGAAGCCTCCGATGACAGAACGCCGCCGAGCTTCTTGGTGGGGGGCGGCGCGTCAGGCAAATTGATCCGATCGCGGAATTGGGCAGAGACACCATTTGGTGATCCGGAAACCTGGCCGCAGAGTTTGCGTTCGGCCGTCAGCATCTGTCTCGGGACCAACTTCCCGATCGCCATCTACTGGGGACCGGAACTGGCCCTTCTCTACAACGATGCCTGGAGCGACATCCCAGGGGAAAAGCACCCTTGGGCACTCGGCCGCCCTGGACGCGAAGTCTGGCCAGAAATCTGGGATACAATCGGACCGCTGTTCGAAAAGGTGCTTTCCACCGGGGAGGGCGTCTGGCAGCAAGATCAGCTGCTTCCAATGCACCGGCACGGTTATACGGAAGAGTGCTACTTCAATTTTACCTTTAGCCCAATCCGTGGTGAAAACGGCGGGTCAGAGGGTATATTCAACGCGGTAGTCGAAACCACGTTTCAAGTGATCGGAGAACGGCGCGAGCGAGCGCTGCGCGAACTTGCCGAACATCTGGCCACGGCGCGATCTGAACAGGACGTGCTCTCCGCTGCCTTGTCGATGCTGGGGTCAAAGGTCGAGGATGTCCCATTTTGCGCGCTCTTCATGGCGGCTGATGACGGATCGACTCAGCGCCTGGTCGGAACCGCCGGTTCGGAAGTCGACGGCAACAAACTCCTGCCCTTGGGCAATTCAACTGATCCAAGGCCTTTTGTAGTCGAAGACCTCGCCGAAGTGCTCGGTCGTAAAACCCCTAGTCAGGCCTGGCCGGAGCCAGTTGACCGTGCCCTCGCAGTTCCGTTTGGTACTGTCGTGAGACTTACTCAGTCGAGCTTTCACCATCCTTTGCAGAGACGTTTCAGATCGAGGATATTCAGCCATTGCCAGCACGGACGACGATAGGTGTCCGAGGCCAGATGTTGACGTTCGAAAGCCCCGGTCGAGACGGCGGATCCATCAAACTTCATATAAGAGCGCAAAGCGTTGGTATGGCATCCTATGAGATGTCGGTAAACGGCGCGCCCCCACGCCACTCTCCACCATTATTCTTCCCTGAGGCTAACATGGAAACCGTGATCCGCGGCGCTGCCATCTATTTCGTCCTGCTTATCGCGTTGCGGCTGTCAGGACGACGGACCGTGGCGCAGATGACGCCATTCGACCTCGTTCTACTGCTTATCATCGCTGAAACAACCCAGCAGGCTCTGCTTGGCGACGACTTCTCTCTGACAACCGCAACTTTGCTGATCATCGTTTTGTTCGGCGTCGACATTGGTTTGTCTTATGTGAAAGAATGGGCACCGGGCTTGGCACGCTACCTGGATGGCGCGCCTACTGTTCTTATCTCGGATGGGACGCCCGATCTGCGGGCCTTCGCGAGGGCACGGGTGAGCTTGGACGACGTGCTGACAACCGCACGTCAAGAGCAAGGTCTGGAACGTATGGAGCAGATAAAGTCTGCCGTGCTGGAGGCCGACGGGAAAGTCAGTATCATACCTCGTGAGAAAGGCTAATCGCCAGACTGAAAGCCGGTGCCCGCGCCGCAGCCTTGCCTTAGATGGTGCAACAGCCCGCACCAATGCACTCTGAATTACAGATTAGACACCTCGCAATGTTGTATTGGACCATTTAGCCGCGACCATCAGTGTTTTTTGAGGAACAATCGGATTTCCCTTGGGTTGAGATGGCTCCAGCAACCAGCCAATCCTTGGGAGGGTCTCATGATTAATCATGGAGAAAATGCATCCGGGTCAACGACCGCGGATCTGAAGCAAAAGGTTAGCGAAGATATCCACTCGGTGTCAGATTTTGCCAGCCGGGAAGCAACAGTCGCGTCGGAAAAGGTCAAAGACGCTGCGACGGACCAGAAGAACATCCTCGCCAACAAACTCGGCGGCGTTGCCGACGCTTTGGAGAAAGTAGCCGCCGAACTGGAAACCGGAGACAATCGGGACATTGGCAAACTCACGCGAAATCTCGGAGCCAATCTCCGCGATGCCTCTGAAAGCATCGAAGACCGCAGCCTGAGCGAGATTGCTGGAATGGCCGAGGACTTCGGCCGCAAACAGCCGCTCGCATTCTTAAGCATGGCCGCCATTGCCGGCCTTGCAGCCAGCCGTTTCTTGACATCTTCAGCGCCCAAGTCGGGCGGATCGCAGGTCCGTGCGACTGAGTCTACCACCCAGCTGCCGTCGTCCAGAGCTCCGTCGACCTCCGTAGCACCCACTAGCCTCACTGGCACGGAGGGCCGCAGCCATGACTAATCCGACCGATAGCCGATCCCTTCCAGAGCTGGTCACCGGCTTGGTTGGCGACATATCCGGTCTCTTCCGAAAAGAGATCGAGCTCGCAAAAACGGAAGCGTCTGAAAAGATGTCCCACGCTTTGACGGGCGTGGAAGCCTTTGCTGCGGGCATCGTTCTGGCCATCTGCGCCGTAGGCGTACTGTTGGCGGCATTGGTCAAAGGTCTCACGGCGCTCTTGGTGTCTCAGGGAATGACTGAGCCAAATGCTGATGCGCTGTCGTCTGTCGTCGTCGGCGTTGTCGTCGCACTGATCGCCTGGGGTCTTGCATCACGTGGACTGAAGGCCCTGAAGGGCGAAAATCTCAAGCTTGAGCGCACATCCGCCTCGTTGCAGCGCGATGCTCAGATTGTAAAGGACAGAACCTAATGGCTTACACGTCAGAAAATTCCCGATCTGCAGAAATCGAGCAGGAAATTGCCCAAGATCGGCAGCGCATCGAAGAACGGCTCGACGCAATCCAGCAGCGTATGTCGCCGGGCCAACTCGTCGACGAAGCCCTCGCCTACGTGAAATCAAGCGGTGGCGGCGAGTATGCCTCGAATTTTGGATCTGCCGTAAAAAACAACCCCATCCCGCTTGCCCTCATGGGTGTGAGCCTCGCATGGCTGATGGCCGGACCAAAGACCAGCTTGGCATCTTATGCCCAAAGCTCGGACGAGACCTACCCGCTCGCGACCGCCAATGGTAGTCTCCGACGTATCGGTCCGCCGGATGCAGAAGGCGACGTTCATTACAGCCACTTCAGTGATGCCGGCGGTAGCCGCTTCAAGGCCTTGACGGACAAGACTGGCCGTCGCGCGGGCCACTTTATTGATGCCAGCGGGAAAACCTACCGCGGATTTGCTGATGCCACGGGTCGTCAGATCCATGATATTCGTGATGAGGCGGGAAACCTTTTTGACGAAGCTTCAGGTTGGGTATCGAGCACCTGGCAGTCGATCACCGGCTCGGTCGGTAAGGCCAAGCAGCAGCTGTCTAGTCCCGGTAGCAGTGCAACGGATATGCGCTCGCAGTTGAATGACGCCGTGCTGAAGCACTTCAAGGATCAGCCTCTTGTCGGCGGCGCGCTGGCATTTGCGCTCGGCGCGGCGATTGGAGCGGCGCTTCCTCATACGCAAACGGAAGACGAGGCTCTCGGCGAGACCTCTGATCGGCTGAAGGATTCCGTTTCTGCAGAGGTGTCCAAAACAGTTGATAAACTCGGCGAAGCAGCGTCGGAAGCTTACGAGAAAGCCGTAACTGTCGCCGCCGACGTTCACGACGCCGCCCGGGACAGGATTGCGGCGGAAACGAGTGGAGCTGGCTCTGCCGAGCGTCCAAACAACCCCGAAGACCGCTAAAAATTGTGGCCTGCTCCGCATTTGTGCCGGGCAGGCCCAACTGCGTGAACGATCGTCTCAACAAAACTTCGCAATATCGGCCGGCGTTTTTCAGGGTTCTCGAGTTGAAAGGAACCAACCGCCATCCGCAATTCTTGAACAGTAGGCACCCACGTCAAAGCTACATACGTCGCAAACTTGGTCTGAGCCGAATAATCCCCTCTACATGGAGTTCACATGGCCCTCAAAGTTCTCGCCTTGAATGGCACTCTCAAAACGTCGTCTTCATCTGAAAACTCATCGACAGCAAAACTGCTCGAACTGATCGCCGACGAATTCAAGAAATTCGATGCGACGACGGAGACCGTCTGGCTCGCCGATCACGACATCAAGCCGGGAGTCACGTCGGAGGAGGGCGAAGGCGATGCCTGGCCAGCCATTCGCACCAAGATCCTTGAAGCAGACATCCTGTTGCTGGGTACGCCGATCTGGCTCGGGCAGCCAGGCAGCGTCGCAAAACGTGCGCTTGAAAGAATGGATGCCTTTCTTGAGGAGACAGATGATCAAGGTAGGATGGTCTCATACGGCAAAGTCGCCGCTGTGGCAGTGGTCGGCAACGAGGACGGCGCCCATCATGTGTCGGCGGAGGTCTTCCAGGCATTAAACGACGTCGGCTTTACCATTCCGGCAAATGCCGTTGCCTACTGGGTAGGTGAGGCCATGGGTTCGACCAACTTCGTTGACTTGCCGCAGCCGCCTGAAACGGTCACGACGATGGTGTCTATGCTGGCCAGAAACACGGCACACCTGGCGGCCCTCCTCAAGGCGAACGAGTATCCCGGCGAAGAGAAGTAGAACCGATGTCACATCTCGACACGGAAGAGCTCAGGATCCACTTTTCCGAATACGGCAAAAAAAATGGGAAGGCCGTGCTTCTGCTGCACGGCTGGCCTGACGACGCCACCACATGGGATGAGGTCGTTCATTATCTTGAGGATCGCAACGTTCGGCTGATCGTGCCAACGCTGAGAGGGTTCGGCGAAACCGAATTCAAATCTGCAACCGCACCGCGCACGGCCAATCCTGGCATTCTCGCAATGGACGCCATCGCTCTCATGGACGGTCTGGGTATCGAGACTTTCTCGGCTGTCGGACACGATTGGGGGTCGAACATTGCGGAATCGCTGGCGATCGGTTGGCCGGATCGCGTCGAGCGTATTGCGCTTCTCTCGTCGATACCGAGGCTAGGCGGTATGCCGACACCGCCTTTCTGGCATGCGCAACTGGACTGGTATCACTGGTTCATGGCCACGAAGCGTGGCGCCGCAGCAATCGAGAAAGATCGTAAGGCTTTCACCCGTTTGCATTGGCAAAACTGGCACCGGATGGATGGTTTGACGACGCAACGTTTGAACAGGTTTCTCAATCGTTCTTCAATCCCGACTGGCTGGCGGTTACTCTCCACAGCTATCGGTCGCGCTGGGACGAGGCTGAGCCTGACCCGCGCAGTCAGTGGCTGGAAGACAAGGTGAAGTTGACCAAGACGTTGCCGCTCCCTGCAACCTATATCCAGGGAGCAGAAGACGGCGTAAATCCGCCCGGGGTGTCTGAAAACGTCCACGAGAAATTCACCGGAGCGTTTGAGCGCATCTTGCTTCAAAATGTCGGTCATTTTCCCCAACGGGAAGATCCGGATGCCGTCGCCCGCAACCTCACTGTTTTTCTGGAGCTGTGATTTGCGCGTGAACGTCCACCGGGCTGACCGTCTTATTGGGATCAGGCTACCATTAGATGTTTGACGGATTCCAGCTGATGACGGTTGAGACATCGTTTGGCCACGTTCGCTTGCGGACCGGGGGACGTGGCCCCACGCTCGTCCTTTTGCACGGGCATCCTCGGACCCACATGACATGGGGTCAAGTGGCCGATCTGCTAGCGCCGTCCTACACGGTTGTCTGCCCCGATTTGCCGGGTTTCGGCGGTTCGTACATCCCCGAGGACACACCGGACAGCTCTGGGTCATCGAAACGGCAGAAAGCTGTTGCCATGGTCGAGGTCATGCGAAAGCTTGGCCATGAGCGTTTTTCAGTCGTCGGGCACGATCGTGGAAGTTACACCGCATTTCGGATGGCGATGGACCATCCGGCCCAAGTGCAGAAATTGATTGTGGTCGATTGCCTGCCTATCATTGAGCACCTCGAGCGGGCGGATTGGAAGTTTGCCCGCGACTGGTATCACTGGTTCTTCTTCGCACAGGCAGAGACGCCCGAACGTGTCATCTGCGCCGACCCGATCAGTTGGTATAATGGACTTTCTCCGGACCTCATGGGGGAAGCTGCCTATGAGGATGTGGTTCAGGCAATCAACACCCCCGGTGTCATCCATGGGATGATCGAAGACTATCGTGCTGGCCTTCGCGTGGATCATTTTCACGATCGCGCCGATCGGGATGCCGGGCGGAGAGTTCAGTGCCCGGTACTTTGCCTTTGGTCGCTCGACGATGATCTCGAGCAAATTTACGGTAACCCGTTAGACATCTGGCAGCATTGGGCCAAAGACCTTCGCGGCTTCGGCATCCAGGCGGGCCACCACATTGCGGAGGAAAACCCTCGCGATCTGGCAAAGGCAATCAGCGCGTTCCTGTAGTGAAGAACATTCAGCGAAGAATAGGACTGCGGACGGACCTGGAACCGCAACAGTGCGGCCGACATCATCGAGTTTGCCAGCTTAACCCAGGAACAAATGTCCGAAGGCAAGGTTAAACATCCAGTTAACCGGAGAGCCTCGATGAAATCCAAGATCTTGTTTGCGTTTACCGTGGCGAGTGTATTCGCGACGTTGCCACTTCCCACGTCCTTCGCCCAAGAGATGGCTAAGCCCACAACCGAGATGCAAGCCGTCCTAGACAAGCTAGCGGCACTCGGCGCAAAGCCGTTTTCAACGCTATCCGTTCCGGAAGCTCGCATCCAAGCAAGTCCTGCGGATGCGGCCCATGCGGTTCAATGGGACAAACGCATCTCGTCCAACCCTGAAGCCCAGGTCACCACCAAAGATATCATGATCCCTTCTGCAGAAGGCGGTCTGGCGGCGCGTGTCTACATCCCCGGTGGAGCAGGGCCGTTTCCGGTAGTCGTCTATTACCATGGCGGCGGCTGGGTGGTTGCCGACGTCAACGTCTATGACGGCGCGCCCCGTGCCCTAGCTATGGGTGCCAACGCCATCGTCGTTTCGGTCGAATATCGCCACGCTCCGGAGCACAAGTTCCCGGCCGCTCATAACGATGCGTGGACGGCATATAAGTGGGCAGTCGAAAACATCCATGAGCTGAACGGCAATTCCGACAAGATCGCCGTCGCCGGAGAAAGCGCCGGCGGGAATTTGGCGGCGAACGTCGCCCTGATGGCCAAGGAGATGAAGACAAAGCAGCCCCTCCATCAACTCCTCGTCTATCCTGTCGCAGGCAGCGACATGGACACGCCATCCTACAAAGAAAATGCCAACGCCAAGCCACTCGGCAAGGCCGACATGGAGTGGTTTGTCAAGAACACCACTTCGTCCATGGCCTGTCCATGGACCAGGCCAAGGACCCACGTCTCAACCTGAACGGACGTTCAGATCTGGCCGGCGTTGCTCCGGCGACCGTGATCCTCGCCCAGATCGATCCGCTGCGCTCGGATGGGGAGACTTATGCCGGCAAGCTGAAGGAGGCGGGGGTACCTGTCGATATGAAGGTTTTCAACGGCGTCACCCACGAGTTTTTCGGCATGGGTAAAGTGGTGCCCGAAGCTAAGCAGGCTCTTGATCTGGCCGTCGCCGATCTAACCGCAGCCTTCAATAAAGCCAAGTAAGGAGAGCCGATATGAACAAATTGATTTCCGCCTCGCTCCTGTCGCTCTCTCTGTTCACGTCGACCGCGGCGCTGGCAGCCATGCCCGCCAGCGCCGACAAGGCAGCTGCCGCGATGAATGTCGACAAGGCCTCGTTCTTGAAGGTCGTTACCAGTTCCAATGCTTTCGAGATCGAATCGAGCAAACTGGCCGAGCAAAAGGCCAAGGACGCGGACGTAAAGGAGTTCGCCAAGCAGATGATTGCCGACCACACCATGGCAGCCGATGAGCTGAAGAAGGCGGCGATGCTCGGCGACGAGCCCCCGATGCTGTCTCCTAAGCATGCCGCCATGTTGGAGATCTTGAAAGGTGCCTCCGAGCAAGACTTCCAACCGCTCTACATCGACATGCAGGCTTCTGCCCATAGAGAAGCGGTGACCCTGTTTGCGACTTATTCAAAGGGCGGTGACGATCCGGCGGTAAAGGCGTTCGCGGCAAAGACGCTGCCCAAGCTAGAGATGCACAAAATGCATGTGACGAAGCTCGTCGCTGCCCACTGATCGTAAGATCCAAAGCCCGGTTCCCGCAGCCGGGCTTTCTCGTTTCAGAACCTATTCGAGGAGACACCATGAAACCCCGTCTGCTTCAGGTCGAGATCCCGGATGGCGCCCGGCCGGAAATAGGTGTCGATGAAAAATGCGTCGCCAAGCTTCTTTTCCGGATAGGCAGCAGCAAATGCCTTTCCGACGGCATCGGCCTTGTCGCCGAAACGCTGTTTCAGCTTCTCCAGCGCTTTGGCCTTGTCCCAGTCGTTCTTGTTGTCGGCCAGAAGATCGGCCGACTTGTTGCGGATCACAGTCTCGAACTCGTTGAGCGTATTGCCGACCATCAGCGGAATGTCGTGCGCCTGATCGACCCAGCTCGTGCCGACGGGGTTTTGCGGAATAAAATCGCCATCCTCGACCGGCGCATAGCGGGCATCCTTTGCGCCTTGCGCCGTCGCGTCCTTGATCGCCTTGTCGGAGGCGGCCAGGAGCTTGTAGTAGTCGACCGTTGCCAGTTTGTCGGCCTCGTCCGGCTTGAGGCCGAGATTTGCAAGCGTAAGCTCCGCCACCTTGCGGGCGGAGACCTGGTCGGTGACCGAATCCACACGAGAGCCGCTCTGCACGATGGCCTTTTCGAACAGGCCCTTGGCCGAAGGCGTGCCCATCAGCGCCCGCACCTTGTAGCCGCCACCGGACTGGCCGAAAATCGTGACGTTCTCAGGATCGCCGCCGAAAGCGGCGATATTCTCGTTGACCCATTTCAGTGCGGCGACCAAATCGCTGACCCCGGCATTTCCGGAAGTCTTGTACTTGCCGCCATAGGCTGAAAGATCGAGAAAACCCAGCACGTTGAGTCGGTGATTGAGCGTCACCACGACGACATCGCCGGACTTGCTGAGATTGTTACCGTCGTAAGAGGTCAGCTCGATGCCCGAACCGTTGGTGAAACCACCGCCATGGATCCACACCATGACCGGCCGCTTCTTCTTGTCCTTGATGCTCGGCGTCCAGACGTTGAGAAACTGGCAACTTTCACTCATCGGCATGTAGCGATGCGGATTGAAGAGCTCGTCTCCCGCAACGCTGGTCATCTGTGGTATGAAGCAATTCTCGCCATAGCTCACCGCCGGGCGGGCACCCTTCCAGGGATTGACCTCCTGGGCCGGCATGAAGCGTTCGGCCTGTGCATAGGGCACCCCGAGATAGCTGTAGATCCCGCCGTCAAAGGCGCCGATCAACTTGCCCTTGTTCGTTTCCACGAGCGTCTTGCTCGCGGATGCCACGAAATCGTCGGCACGCACCTCCTGCGGTCGGCTTGCTATTAACATTATCGCGGCCGACGCGGCCAAAAGAAACGCTTGCCGGTACTCCGGCCGAAAGTAATGCTGCAGCATCAGGTCTCCTCCCATGATCTCAACATTCAACTGTTCGCTACGTTGGCCCCTCCCAAGGAACGAACGTCCGTACAAAACTGGCCTTATGGATATGTCCTCAAGGCCATCTTACCTCACGACTTGATGCAAATCGGGCAGGTTGATGACTAATCCTCGCCTCTCGAAGTCCAATTTTGATGGTTTGCCACGATGTGTCCAATCAGGATTTTTCGCACCTTGGCATTTGCTTTCCCAATGAATACGCGCCTGAATCAGATGCCCAATGTTTGTCGCCCTGCCCATTTTCCGTATTCCTGGATCATCCCGCCGGGAAGACGCGTCCGTCGAACAGCATACGCGCCGTTCGAATGGTGCCGGCTCCTCTGATGGAACCGTCCTGATCGAGATCGAGAAAGACTTCCATATCGCCGGTCGGATGCTCGATACGGTAGCGTCCGTCGCTCGGTCTATCGACCAATTCATACGCCGGAGAGCCGGCAAGCCGTGTCGCCGTCGCAACCGTGACGGCCGCCAGGACGCCAACGGATGCATGCACGCGATGCGGAATGAAGCTGCGGGTGCTGATCGCGCCGCCTTGTCTGGCCGCGGAAACGAGCGTCATCTTGGGAACTGATGCCGCCTCGACATCGCCGAGGTTCATAAGCGGCCCTGCCTTGAGTCGAATGGCCTCGATACGGTCCCTAAGAGCCGCATTCGTCTCGATCTCCTCGCGCGTCTCCTCTCCGGACAGCTCGAAATCGGATGCACGCATGATGACGCAGGGCATGCCATTGTCGATCAGCGTCGCTTCGATGCCATCGATCAGATCGACCTCGTTTCCGGTCGGTAGGAGCGCGCCGCACATCGATCCGGCAATATTGGTGAACAGCAGTGGCACCGCGGCATGGCTTCCCGGCACACCTGCAATCACGGCGTCGCCCTTGTAGTTCACCTTGCCCGAAGGGGTCTCGACCTGCGCCACGGCGACCTCCCCCGAATTCACCATATGGATGCGGACCGGCGTCACATCGCCCGCCACCGCCACAAGGCCGCGCTCGATCGCCGCTGGACCGACACCGGCCAAGATATTCCCGCATCCCTGCTTGTCACTGACGAGGGCCTGATCGACGAAGACCTGCAGAAAGAGATAGTCGACATCCGCATCCGTGCGGCTGGAAGGCGACAAGACCGCCACTTTCGAGGTCAAAGGATCAGCACCGCCGATGCCGTCGATCTGCCTCGGGTCAGGAGACCCCATGACCCGCAGCAGCAAGGCGTCGCGCTCTCCAGGATCGGCCGGCAGATGCTGGGCCAGGAAATAGGCGCCTTTGGATGTGCCTCCCCGCATCCAGAGGCAGGGAATGCCGTCCTCATACATATTTGAGGCCCTTTTCTTCCAACCTGCCGCGCATGTCGTAGATGTCGAGGCCAAGTTCACCGGCGGCAAGCCGCTTGCGCTTGGCATCCTCGTTGGCAACACGTTTATCTGCGGCGGTGGCCACCGCCTCGGCCTCTGCCCGCTTGACGACGCAGACGCCGTCGTCGTCGGCCACAATGATGTCACCTGCCTCGATTGCCGCGTTGGCGCAGACAATCGGGATGTTGACGGAGCCGAGCGTTTCCTTGACCGTTCCTTGGGCGGACACGGCCTTCGACCAGACAGGGAACCCCATCTGCGTCAGATCAACGATATCACGCACGCCGGCATCAATGATGAGGCCCTTGCAGCCTCGCGCGATTGCCGAGGTCGCCAGAAGATCGCCGAAATAGCCGTCCTCGCAAGGGGAGGTCGGCGCCAGAACGAGGATATCGCCGTCGCGGATCTGCTCGATCGCCACATGGATCATCCAGTTGTCCCCCGGAGGGGCCGAAATGGTGATCGCCGATCCGGCGATCTGCGCGCCGGACCAGATCGGCCGCATATGGCTTGCCAACATGCCCCGGCGCCCCTGCGCCTCGTGCACGGTCGCAACGCCCGCCTTGGCCAGTCGCTCGACTACCTCGGCGCTGGCGCGCTCGATGTTCTGGATCACAACGCCCATGGTCAGGCTCCTTTTTTGTCTGCCGGCGGCGTGCCGTGCGTGTGGAATGTGTCGATGGTCTTCAGGCCCCAGGCCTGCCCCTTCTTGCGCTCCGCCTCCGTCCAGACGACGGGCTCCCAATCCGGCGCGAGGATCAGCCTGGCACCGGAATTGGCAAGCTCGACGCGATTGCCGGCAGGCTCCCAGACGTAGAGGAAGAAGGTACCCTGGATGGCATGCTTGTGCGGCCCTGTTTCGATATGGACGCCGTTTTCCAAAAAGATGTCGGCGGCCCGCAGGATGTCTTCGCGGGTATCGGTCGCATAGGTGACGTGGTGCAGCCGGCCATTGCCGCGCCCGTGTTCCTCCGTGCAGGCAAGGTCATAGGTCTTGTTGTTGACGGTGAACCAGCAGCCACCGACACGACCGTTGTCGAGCTGGATCATTTCCGTCACGCGCGAGCCGAGGCAGGTTTGCATGAAACGGCGGAACTCGGACACGTCGGCGGCCAGGAGATTGAGGTGATCGAGCCGGCGCGGATGGCAGCCGCGACCATGAAAGCGCTGCGCCAGATTTTTCAGCCTCGGCCGCTCTTCAGTCGGCGGATTGTAGCGCACGGTATCGAAATAGATCTCGAAGACATGCCCGAAAGGATCTTCGAAGCGGAAAGCCCGGCCATGGCCGAGATCGCCCTCGACCCAGCCGATCACCTTGTAGCCGCTCGCTTCGATCACGTTGACGCGCCGGGCAAGCGCCTCGGGAGACGACGCCCGGTAGGCGATATGACCGACGCCGGTCGTCGTGTGCCGGGTGAGCTTCAGCGAATGGAACTCGTAATCGTCCCAGGCCCGCAGATAGGCCGAGTTCTCGTCCCTTTCGGTGAGGGTCAGGCCATAGACGTTGATGAAGAAATCGAGACTGTCTTCGAACCTGTCCGAATACATCTCGACATGCGCCAGATGCGCGATGTCAAAGCACGATTCCATTTTCCTCCTCCTGTCGGTTTCTCAGAGTTCGTCGACCGTTTTCGGGAATACGGACTGGAAACCTTCGGCATATTTGGCTGCGCGGCCGCCCGACTGCCCGCCGGAATTACGCTGGAAATGATTGGCGCGGTTCTGGGCGACGCGGGTGTAGAATTCCCACAGATGCTCTTGCCCCTCCATGCATTCGATCGCCGCGCGCTTCTTCTCCCAGACTGAAGTGATATCGAGGAAGACGTCGGGCTTCCATCCCATCTGTTCCGTCTGATGCGGCTCGAACAGATAAAGCTGTGGTGCGCCAAGCACTTTTTCACCCGGCTTGTGGCCCCAAGCCTGGGCGATCATGCGCGTTTCGAGCGCCACCTGCGTAGCATACATATGATCGGTATTATAGGGGTCGTATTGCGAGTGGCTGAGCATGAAGGACGGCTGTACGTCGCGGATGACATCGACCAGCCGATATTTGTCCTCGTCTGTCAGCCGCAACGGATAATCTCCGAGATCGAAGCTTATGAGATCGTGGACCCCGAGCGCCTTGGCAGCCCTTTCGGCCTCCAAGCGGCGCGCATCCTTGACCCGCTCAAGCGTCATGTCCGGCTGCTTCCACAGCTTTGCCGATTCGCCGCGTTCGCCGAACGACAGGCATACGACCGTGACATTGTATCCCCGCTCGGCATGCGATGCGATCGCGCCCCCACAGCGCCACACAAAATCTGCCGCATGCGCACTGATGACAAGTGCCGTCTTTTTCTCTGACATGGGATAGTCTCCTTCCTGATGGCAACGACTTTCACGCCCCGGAAGTAGATTTGCCAATTTGGAAATTCGGCGCTTCCAATAATTTTTAGCTATACCGGGCGCCGTCGCACCTCGATTGTGTATAGCTTTTTCTTATGGAGCCGCGATGAGTTTGAAATAGGAATTCGGCGCTCTTCCCGTCAGCCTTAAGCCTCGAACTGGCCCGGCCCTGCTGGCCGCGCCATGGAGAGAGTTCGATCCGCCTTCATGCAGGCGGCAATGCCGGGAGGAAAAATGCTGACCCTTCTATTCGATGGGCTTGCCTATGGGATGCTGCTGTTCGTGCTGTCGTGCGGACTGGCTGTCACCCTTGGCCTGATGAACTTCATCAATCTCGCCCATGGTGCCTTTGCAATGGCGGGTGGTTATGTCACCGTCATCCTGACCAATCGTCTGGGCGTTCCCTTTCTTCTGTCGCTGCCTGCCGCCTTCATCGTCACGGCACTGGCCGGCGGCATTCTGGAAAAAACGCTCTACTGCCGCCTTTACGACAAGAGCCATCTCGACCAGGTGCTGTTTTCGATCGGTATCGTCTTCGTCGCCGTCGCCGGCATCGATTACGTCATGGGTTCGCAGCAACAGATCCTCAATCTCCCGGATTTTCTGCGCGGCCGGATCAGCATTCTCGGCATGGGGATCGGTATTTATCGCGCCTTTCTGATTGTCACCTGCGGTATTCTTGCAGCCGTGCTGCAGATCATCCTGGCGCGTACGCGTTTCGGCAGCCGCCTGCGCGCCTCGGTGGATGACAGGCGCGTCGCCCGCGGCGTCGGCATAAGGGTCAACACGATCTTTGCCGTAACCTTTGCCGTCGGCTCGGGCCTGGCCGGGCTCGGCGGTGCGCTTGGCGCCGAGATCCTCGGTCTCGATCCGACCTTTCCGCTGAAGTTCATGGTCTATTTCCTGATCGTCGTGTCGGTCGGGGGAACGTCGAGCATGACCGGCCCGCTGGTCGCCTCGATCCTGCTCGGCGTCGCCGATGTTCTCGGCAAATATTACGTGCCGTCGCTCGGCGGCTTCATCATCTATATCGTCCTCGTCGCGGTGCTGGTTTTGCGCCCGCAGGGCCTGTTTTCGAGGGCGGGCTGATGTCGCGCGACAACACGCAAACTCCCCTCACCCCGGCAAATATCCAGGCCAACATGCGCCGGAACAGCCGCTGGTCGCTGCTTGAGATCGGCTTCTGGATCGCCGCCGTCGCGGCCTGGTTCCTGGCACCGGCGGAACATCTCATCCTGACGGAAGTCGTCGGTTTTGCGGTTCTGGCGCTGTCGATCGACCTCGTGCTGGGTTATGCCGGCATCGTCACGCTCGGTCAGGCCGCCATGTATGGCGTCGGCGCCTATGCCAGCGGGCTATTTTCGATCTATGTCAGCGGCGAACCTCTGACCGGGCTCCTTGTCGCAGCACTGGCGGGTGCCGCGGTGGCACTGCCGACGAGTTTTCTCCTGTTGCGCGGCGCTGACCTGACACGCCTGATGGTAACGCTCGGCGTCGCCGCCGTTCTTCACGAGCTCGCCAACCAGACAAGCTGGCTGACCGGTGGCGCCGACGGTCTGCAGGGTATCACCATCGAGCCGCTGTTCGGCCGCTACGAGTTCGATTTCTACGGACATACCGGTTATGCCTACAGCCTTGCCGTGCTGTTCGTGCTCTTCGTCATTGCGCGCGTCATCGTCGCCTCGCCTTTCGGTTATTCGTTGAAGGCGATCCGCGACAATCCCCTGCGGGCCTCGGGAATCGGCATTCCGGTCAAGGCGCGTCTCGTTGCGATCTATACCCTGTCGGGCGCCTATGCCGGCATTGCTGGTGCGCTTTTCACCCAGACGCAGCAGTTCATCTCGCTCGATGTCCTGTCCTTCCAGAAATCCGCCGACGGACTGATGGTTCTCGTCATCGGCGGCACCGGATATCTTTATGGCGGCCTGATCGGCGCCCTCGTCTACAAGGTCATCCAGGATCTGCTGTCATCGCTGACACCGCAATACTGGCAGTTCTGGCTGGGCCTGCTGCTGATCGCCTTCGTCATCATCGGCCGGCACCGTCCGCGCCAGCTGGTCGAAGCCTTGCAGGCGCGCCTGCGGTCGATCCGCCTCCGGAAGGCTGCGCCGGCTCCATCCGTCAAAAGCGAAGGCAAGGCGTCATGACTGCTGTCGCGCTGGAAACCAGAAATCTCCACAAGCTGTTTGGCGCGCTGCAGGCGACGACCGATGTCAGCTTCCGTCTCGAAAAAGGCGCGCGCCATGCGCTGATCGGTCCGAACGGCGCCGGCAAGACGACCTTCATCAACCTGCTGACCGGTGTACTGCGCCCCTCCAGCGGCGACGTGTTCCTAGACGGCGTCAGTGTCACCGGGCTGAACCGGGAACGGCGTGTCCGGCGCGGTCTGGCACGCACCTTCCAGATCAACCAGCTCTTCGCCGGCATCACTGTCGTCGAAAGCCTCGCGCTTGTAATCAACGAACGCGACGGGCGGGGTTGGAACTGTTTGAAGCCCGTGTCGAAGGTCGCCGGCATCGAGGGCGAGATTGCCTCGCTGCTGCGGGATTTCGGCCTTGAAACCGTTTTCGACCAGCAATGCTCGAACCTGCCCTATGGCAAGCAGCGGCTGCTGGAAATCGCGCTTGCGGTTGCTTGCAAACCGAAGGTCCTGCTTCTCGACGAACCTGCGGCCGGCGTTCCCGAGGCCGACCGCAAGGAGGTAATGGCAAGGATTGCCGCCCTTCCCGCGGATGTCTCCATTCTCCTGATCGAACACGACATGGATCTCGTCTTCAACTTCGCTAACCGCATCTCGGTTCTCGTGGCCGGTGCACTGTTTGCCGAAGGATCCGTCGACGAAATCTCGAAAAGCCAGCGGGTGAAAGAGGTCTATCTCGGAGGCGCCGATCATGGCTGAACTGTTGCGGATCGAAACGCTTTCGGCGGGATATGGCAAGGCGACGGTGATCCACGGCGTCGACCTGACACTCGAGCGGGGCAAGGCGCTGGCGTTGCTCGGGCGCAACGGCACCGGCAAGACGACACTGCTCAACACGGTGGTCGGCCTGACCCGCCATCATGGCGGCCGTATCAGCCTCGACGGGACCGACCTGACCAGAATGGCGCCGGAGCGCCGCGTCGAGGCCGGGATCGGCTGGGTGCCCCAGGAGCGCGGCATATTCCGGTCTCTGACCGTCGAGGAAAACATCACCGCGGTCGCCCGGCCGGGCAAGTGGACGCTTGCGTCCATGTACGCGCTGTTTCCGCGCCTGCAGGAACGCCGCAGCAATTTCGGCAATCAGTTGTCCGGCGGAGAACAGCAGATGCTGTCGATCGCCCGGGCGCTGGTGCTGAACCCCAAGGTGCTGCTGCTCGACGAGCCGACCGAGGGCCTGGCGCCGATCATCGTCGAGGAATTGCTTGCCGCCATTCGCCGGATCGTCCGCGACGAGGGCATGGCGGCCATCATCGTCGAACAACATGCGCAGCAGATCCTGGCGATCACCGACGCGGCGATCATCCTCGACCGCGGCAGCGTCGCCCATGCCGGCGACAGCCTGGCACTCGCCGAGGACCGGCAGACCCTGTCGCGGTTCCTGGGGGTCGGCGCAGGAGAATGAGCGCGTCGGCCAGAGGGAATGACCGGCGCGTGAATGACGGAAAACAACAAGGAGGGAGAGAGCAATGCGAATGAACAGATTTATGACCGGTGCGATTGCAGCAATCGCACTCATGGCGGGTTCGGCACCCGCCCTTCGGGCCGAAGACGCGGTCAAGGTCGGCGTCGTCATCCCGCTGACTGGCGGGTTCCAGTCCAACGGACGTCAGATCAATGCCGCCCTGAAGGCTTTCGTGGTGACGCACGGCGAGAAGGCCGGCGGCAAGACGGTCGAATTCGTCGTCAAGGACGACGGCAGCGTTCCGGACAACGCGCTGCGCATCTCGCAGGAACTGGTGACCAACGACAAGGTTTCCATCCTGACCGGTTTCGGCAATACGCCGACGGCTCTTGCGGTCGCGCAGCTGTCGAAGCGCGCCAAGATCCCACAGGTGATCATGGTGGCCGCGACATCCTCGATCATGAAGGCTTCGCCCTATATGATCCGCACGTCTTGGACGATCCCGCAGGTCGCCAGCGTCATCGGCAAATGGGCGCCTGAAAACGGTTCCAAGAAGTTCGTCAGCATCGTCTCCGACTATGGTCCGGGCAAGGATGCCGAGGAATGGTTCGCCAAGGCCATCGAGGCGAATGGCGGCACGGTGACCTCCAAGCTGAAGGTACCGCTTGCTAATCCGGATTTCGCACCCTTTCTGCAGCGTGCGGCCGACGAAAAGCCCGAAGCGCTGTTCGTCTTCGTTCCGACCGGCGCAGGTGCTGCCTTCATGAAGCAGTTCGTCGAGCGCGGCCTCGACAAATCGGGCATCAAGGTCATCGCCATGGCCGACGTCACGGATGACGATATCCTTAACAGCATGGGTGACCCTGCCATCGGCGTCATCACCGGCGGACCCTACTCCACCAACCACGTTTCGCCCGAAAACAAGAGCTTCGTCGAAGCCTTCAAGAAAGCCAATGACGGCATGCGACCCAACATGGTGGCTGCCGCCGCCTGGGACGCGCTCGACCTCATCTACAAGACGCTCGACAAGACGAAGGGCGATGCAGGCGGAGATACGTTCGTCGATGCCGCAAAGGGCATGTCGCTCAACAGCCCGCGCGGTCCGATCTCGATCGACCCGGACACCCGCGACATCGTGCAGAACATCTATATGCGCATGGTCGAACGTGTCGGCGGCGACCTCTACAACACCGAGTTCAAGACCTATGAAAAGGTCAAGGATCCGGCGCAGTAAAACCAGGATCGCAATGACATCGAGAGGCGCGGCAGCCGCGCTTCTCCTTCCTTGAGTGTTGCGGCCGGGCGGTCATGGCCCTGGCCAAGGAGACGGCATGTTCAGCATTGCGACCTTGGGCTATGGCGAAGCGGCTCAGGCCTTCATATCCGGCTGGCGAAGCGAGATCGAGCCGCAACGATTGGGTACGATCAGCACGTTCGATCTGAAGATCGAGGACCCCGGCCAGCACAATACGCTTATCGATGCCTGCGCGGCACTCGGCGTCCTCTGTGCCGGCAGCCGCGCGGCGGCGTTCAAGGGAAAATCGGTGATCTTCAGCCTCGTCACCGCCGACCGCGCCCTGGAAGCAGCGGAGGCGACCCTACCGTTTCTCGACAAAAGCAGGCTTTATCTCGA
This sequence comes from Gillisella vitis, assembly GCF_021559775.1. Classification (GTDB taxonomy): domain Bacteria; phylum Pseudomonadota; class Alphaproteobacteria; order Rhizobiales; family Rhizobiaceae; genus Allorhizobium; species Allorhizobium ampelinum. The sequence continues at coordinate 164,114 of NZ_CP056050.1, forward strand.
CTGCAATTCCTGTTCGCCGGCAACCAAGCAGGCCGCCGCTGCACGCATCGAGCAGGCAGGCGTCCGTTACGTCGATGTCGCGGTGATGTCACCGGTCCATCCGGCAAAGCACCGCACGCCACTGCTTCTTTCCGGCCCGTCTGCCCCCGCGGCCCATGCCGTACTGGCCGAACTCGGGATGAGGGCGAACATTGCAGGCGAAAGGATCGGCGAGGCATCGTCGATCAAGATGTTGCGATCGGTGATGATCAAGGGGCTGGAGGCATTGACTGCCGAGTGCATGCTGGCCGCCCGTCGCGCAGGCGTCGAAAAGCAGGTGCTGGCTTCGCTGCAGGCTTCCGATCCCGGCATAGACTGGACCGCGCGTTCCGCCTACAATCTCGAACGGATGCTCGTGCACGGCAAAAGGCGGGCAGCGGAGATGCGGGAGGTCGCGGCCACGTTGGAAGAATTGTCACTGCCAAATCGCATGGCGCTTGCCACCGTGGACTGGCAAAGCCAACTTGGCGAACTCGACGCCGAAATCACCGACGCCAGCCTGACCGGGCGGGCAGATGCAATATTGAAATCCCTCTCGACGTGACCCTGGTTCAGACCGCATCGAACGTTCAACATAATCTTCGACATCTGCGGGTTTTCCTCGCGGTTGCCGACACCAATTCGGTAACCCGGGCGGCGGCGCTTTGCTATCTGTCGCAACCTGCAGTCACCCAGGCACTTTCGAAGATCGAGCGCATTTTGAAGACGCCGCTGTTCGAGCGCACGGCGCAGGGACTTTTTCCCAATACCGAAGGCCGGGTTCTGGAGCGGCGTGTGCGGCGCGCCTTCGATTTTCTCGATCCAGCCCTCGCCGAGCTCAGTCCACGGCTGAAACTTATCGCAACCACATCCCAGCTTGAAGCGCTGATCGCGGTCAAGGAAGCCGGCAACTTTACGCTGGCGGCCCGTAGGCTCGGTCTGGCACAGCCCACCGTCCATCGCGCCGTAACACAATTGGAGGCAGAGGCGGCCAAGCCACTGTTCGAGCGGACATCTTACGGCATCATAGCGACGAAACAGGCTGTCAGCATTGCCGAGGCGGCAAGGCTCGCCTTTGCCGAACTTGTACAGGCGGAAGTCGATCTGGCGGAAACGCGGTCGGAAGAGGTTGGGAAGATCGTTGTTGGTGCTCTACCGCTGTCGCGTTCGTATTTACTGCCAAGAGCCATCGCCGAATTTCGCAATTGGCGCAGAAGGATCACAATTCAAATTGTCGACGGACCTTACGCCGAACTCCTGGCCGGCCTGCGTCGAGGTGAGATCGATTTCCTGATTGGCGCGCTTCGCGACCCACTTCCGATCGCCGACGTTAAGCAAACATTTCTCTTCAGCGACACAATTGTGATCGTTGCCGGGAAATCTCATCCGATACTGAAAGATATGCCCGTGCGAGCTGATAGGCTCGTGGAATACCCCTGGATCGTCGGACTGCAAGGTACGCCCATTCGTGCACAGTTCGATGGCATGTTCGAACGGTGGAACTGTCGTCCGGACAGCATCGTGGAATCGGCTTCGCTTATCCTAATGCGGGAACTGCTGCTGACAACCGATCACCTCGGATGCATCTCATACCGCCAAGCTCAAGCCGAACTGTCGCGCGGCCTCATTTCATCCATATCGCTCGATCTCGAGCAAACGGCCCGCCCGATAGGTCTCACCACTCGAGCCAACTGGGTGCCCACTGCGCCTCAACGCCAGTTTCTTGAGATTATAGACAAGTATTCCAAAGCCGATATGGAATAGGGGACCCAGGCAGACCCGTTCTTACTGCTTCGGCACTCCCGCACGATCGATCACCGACGACCACTTCGCGATATCATCTGCGAGCCGCTTCCCGATTTCCTGCGGTTCGCTCGATCGTGCCTCAACGCCTATGTCTGCAAAGCGCTTTTTTATGCCCTCGTCTGCAAGCACCTCCTTAAGTGCCCCATTGAGGACATCCAATGCCTCACGCGGCGTCCCCTTGGGCGCAAAAACAGCATTCCACGAAGTGACTTCGAAGCCCGTAACACCTGCTGGGCTTGTCGCAAATTTCCGCGTTTAACGGTATGTTGACCATCAGAAGAGAAATTGCCGCTCCGAAAGTTGTGGAGCGTACCAATGATTCTGAATGCCATTACCGAAAAACTAAAGCGCCAGTCGAAAGATGATTTCAAGGGGCGGCACTTCGAGGCATGGCTAATCGTGCAGGCGGTGACTTGGTACCTTCGCTATCCGCTCAGCTACCGAGATCTGGAAGAGATGTTTCGCGAGCGTGGATTCGAGGTCGATCACAGCACCATCAACCGTTGGGTTCTGGCTTATGCGCCGATGATCGAGAAGCGGCTGCGCCAGTTCCGCCGTCCACACTGTGGATCGGTTCGCGTCGATGAGACCTATGTTAAGATCCGCGGCAAATGGCGATACCTGTATCGCGCCATCGACAAATACGGAAACCCAGTAGATTTCCTGCTGACAGCGAAGCGAGATCTGGATGCCGCCAAGCGGTTCTTCCGCAAGATGCTCAAAGACGAGCCCTTGTTGTCGCCGACAAAGATCGGCACGGACGGCGCCAATACCTTCCCGTCAACGATCAAAACGTCGGTTGACGCCGGATTGCTGCATCCTGATCCTGTGCACTATGTCACCAAGCACCTCCAGCAAGGCATCGAAAGTGACCATTTCCGGGTAAAGAAGAACATGCCAAAGATCGGTGACTTCCAATCCTTCAACACGGCGCGGCGAACGATTGCCGGTTTCGAGGCGATGCTGTGGCTGAGGAAAGGCTTCGGCTTCTCCGGTGGCTGGACTGTCAACGACCAGAACGATCTGCTTGGGCGCCTCTTCGGGCTGCAAAAGGTTAACAAAGTCTGAAACCCCACGGCATAGGGGACAATCGCGCCCTGCAAAAATCTTTGCGACAAGCCCGGAGGACGCCATCGCTTTCCACGAAAGGGGAAATGGGTGTATGTTTGGCGAACGGAACGCAGTTCAGATACGAATTGTCTTATTGAGATCGAGCGTGAAATCTGGCGTCGACATGGAACCTCAAGCAACCGCATCTCGTCATTCAGGCCGCCTTCAACTAGGCAGTGTGGACGGATTTGATCAAGATGAAGCCTGCGGCGATTGCGACGATGGAGGAGAAATTTTGTTTGGTCTTCTCGCATCGTAGCGCAACGCGCTTGAAGCGCTTGAGTTTTCCGATTGCTTGCTCGATGCGGGCGCGACCTTTGTAGAGCGCTTTGGGAAAGAACGTCGGCTTTGATTTTGCCGTTGAACGATAAGGAATGACGGGAACCGCACCCCGCCTTCTTGCGGCCTGGCGGTTAGCCTTGCTGTCATAGCCCTTGTCGCCCATGGCGGCGCGGGGATCTACATCGGGGCCAAGGCCAAGCAGGATTGGAAAGTGCGGAGCGTCACCTTTCTCGCCCCCGGTCAGATCAAAGGCGATGGGATGTCCGTCGAAATCGGTCTTCAGGTGGATTTTGGTCGAGAAGCCGCCTCGCGAGCGGCCAAGCGCTTGGCCATATTGCCCCCTTTTGCTCCTGCTACCGAAACATGCGCGCGCACCACGGTGCTGTCGAACATCTGAACCAGATCGGCCGACGTGCTCAGGCTGGCAAGGTGCTCGAAGAAAATCTCAAAAACACCCGCCTTGCTCAATCGGGAAAAGCGCTTCCAGACACTGTTCCAATGTCCATAGCGCTCCGGCAGACCGCGCCAGGTGATATTGTTGACGGAGAAATAGTGCAGGGCCTCCAAAAACAGCCGGTCATCTCGACCCTTGTCGCCCCGCCGCGGAAGCGAGGCGCGGAAAACCTCAAGTGCGACCGCCCAGTCCGCTTCTGTCATCTTCGTCAGCATCGCCGATCTCCTCTGAAACCGGCAACCCATGAATCATTCAAATACTGATTTGGGAATCGCAGAAATTAAACTTGCGGCAATCCGTCCACACCGCCTAGTGGAACTATCATCTTCACGGATCCCAGATTGGGGGCTTAGATTACGTTGATTGTTGCGTTCTCATTGCGTTATTCCATGTTATCAAACGCATTTGTCCGTCCTCAAAATTGCCCGTTATCCATCTGCTTGTAAACATGCATATTGGATATGACACTTTTGTGACAATGTGACTTGCAATGTTGCTAATAGTGGGAAACCATAGTCGGCTAATCAGATAGAGTGATTTGCAGCTGTCTGCTGATCGAGTTTCCTCCTGCAATCTGAGGACTAACATGGCACTTATTGGCGGGCTCATCGCCCTCGCCGGACATATTGCCCTTCTCCTGTGGGGTACGCGGATGGTCCAAACAGGGATACAGCGCGCGTTCGGGCCAAATTTGAAGTCAGTCCTTGGTCACGCACTGAGTAATCGAGTAAAGGCGTTTCTTGCTGGCGTAGGTGTGACCGCGGTTCTACAAAGCAGCACAGCCACGGGCCTTATGGCTTCAGGGTTTGCGGCCGGTGGTCTTGTCGATCTGGTCCCAGGCCTGGCCATAATGCTTGGAGCGAATGTCGGGACGACGTTGATCGTGCAAGTTTTGTCTTTCGATGTTGCTGCAGTTTCGCCTGCTCTAATCCTGGTCGGCGTCTTGATGTTTCGCAGGGTAGCAAACCCGCAGGTTCATGATCTTGGCCGGGTCTTCATTGGTCTCGGGTTCATGCTACTGGCGCTCCACCAACTCCTCGTTCTGATGACTGGGTATGAAGGCTCGAGAATCCTTGTCAGCATCCTGGAAAACATTTCCTCCACGCCAGTCCTCTGTGTCCTCTTGGCGGCGATTGTAACCTGGGCAGCGCATTCAAGCGTCGCGGTCGTGCTTCTCATCGTATCGCTGGCGAGCAGGGGACTGATCGACCCGTACCAGGCATTTGCCCTTGTGCTCGGAGCAAATCTGGGAACGGCAATCAATCTAGTCATCGAAGGTCATTCAGGCCCGGATCTTTCGGTAAAGCGCCTTCCGATCAGTAACCTGATCACACGAATTTTCGGGGTCATCGCAGCCTTAATGCTCCTACAACCCATTACTGATCTCTCGGACCGGCTTTCACACGACACCGCCAGAGCAGTCGCTGACTTTCACACAGCCTTCAATTTGGTGCTGGCATTCGTCTTCATGCCATTTCTACGCCCTTATGCTGATCTGATCACTCGGCTATTGCCGCGCGGACTGAACCAAGCGGATCCGGCTCAACCAAAATATCTCGATCCAGCCGCTAAAGAGACGCCTGTAGTGGCCTTAGGTGCCGGTGCACGGGAAGCGCTTCGCCTCGTGGATGTTTTGACGGAAATGTTGAAGGGCGCGAAGGCGGCCATGTCCAGCACGGATAGGAAGTCGTTGGCCGGGTTGCGTGCGATGAACAATGTTATCGAACGCCTTAACCTCGCACTTAAGGCCTATCTGACATCCATTGATCCCGAAGAGCTTGGTGAAGCCGATACGCGGCGGTTAAACGAAATCCTCCTGTTTTCCATGAATATGGAGCATGCGGGTGATGTTTTTAATGAAAACCTATTGCCTCATCTCGCCAAACGCATCCGCCGGGGATTGAACTTCTCAAAAGAAGGCCAGCGCGAGCTCAACCACCTCTTTGACCGACTCCTAACCAATCTTCAGACGGCTGCCGGCCTTTTCATGACGCAGGACGAGCGCGCAGCAAGGCTTCTAGCAAACGAGAAAGTGATCTTTCGTAGGGCCGAGCGAGAAGGGACCGACGCTCACTTTGAGCGACTGCGTAGCGGCGGCATCGATACGGCCGAGACAAGCTCGCTTCATCTTGACCTGTTAAGAGACTTCAAGCAGATCAATTCGCATTTGGTTGCTGCCGCCGCTTATCCCGTCCTGGAAGGGAAGGGGCAGCTTCTACAAAGTCGGACGGCGGGGCCGGATGGAAAGACACGTTGGGATGCCAATGTCTAAAAAGAGGCCGAAAACATATCTCGGGAAGTTGGCTGAGGAAGCCGAAAAGCTGTTCTCTGGACGAGCAATCGAGCAGTACGCCGCGATTTGCTATCGGCGTCATCCGGTGTCCGCAGAAGTCGAAGTACTGTTGATTTCTGCGCGAGACAGCGGTCGTTGGATCATTCCAAAAGGTTGGCCGATTGAGCAGAAGCTTCCCCATCAGGTCGCGGAGCGGGAAGCTTGGGAAGAGGCCGGCATAAAGGGCAAGGCTAAAAAGCGAGCCTTTGGTTATTACACCTATCTCAAAACATTGGAGGGCGGTGACAAGGTGCCGTCCGTCGTCCAAGTCCATCTGCTTAAGGTTGGTTCGATCGCGAACAACTTTCCGGAGCAAGGTCAGAGAGTTGCTGTCTGGCTTTCGCCTCACGACGCTGCCTTAAGGATCAGGGAGCCTGAGCTACGAAGTATGCTGGGATGCGTGGCTGCCAAATTGAATAAGCCAGGGAAGGTCAGGGAGGCTTCGCTTATTGGTGCTTTGGTTGAATGAAGCCGGTTGGCGCTGCCATTACGAGGTACGCATGCCGTCGGTGGGCACTGTAAACTTATGGACCTCGGGTCAAGTTAGGGCACGAGGTCTGCAATCAGGCTACCTGAAGATGAGCGATCTCGCTCCACATCTGCGTCGCGGCTACTCGCAGCTCGCGATAATGGAGAGATGAAGTGTCGTGGCGGGGAATTTGGAAGAGGTTGGCGATCGGGTCGTGGATGGAAACGAAACGCTGAAGGTGTCGTGCCGACTTGAAGCGCTTCATGATCCGCTCTCGCCTTCGGATCGGCTGATGAGAGTTTTCTGCCCGATTGTTCAGTCCCTTATGTGAACGATGCTCGACGGCGGGCATGATCTCCCGCTTCGCCGCACCGTAGGACCGGAGCTTGTCGGTGATCATCACGCGAGGCGAACGGCCTTGTCCTTTCAGGAGTTTTCGCATCAAACGCTTTGCAGCCTTGGCATTGCGGCGGCTCTGGACAAGGACGTCAAGGACGAAACCATCCTGATCGACGGCGCGCCAGAGCCAATGTTTCTTGCCGCCAATGGAGATGACGACTTCATCGAGATACCATTTGTCGCCAAGCTTTCCGGCCGATCGCCGCCGGATTTCATTGGCAAAGCGCCGCCCGAATTTCTCGGCCCAAAGGCGGACTGTCTGGTGCGAGACAGTTATCCCGCGCGCCGCCAGTAAGTCTTCGATCATGCGCAAGCTGAGCGGGAAGCGAAGATAAAGCCAGACGGCATGAGCAATCACTTCAGCTGGGAACCGGTGGCGGCGATAAAGGGGATCACGAACGGTTTGGGTCATGCCGCAAAATCGCACAGGGCAATCGCCGAGGGGTTAACGTTACGATGCCCCGGCAGCATTACGTATATGCCATGGCTTACGACTCTCGCCGCGGCAGGCATGGTACTCTTGCAATTGTCGGCTGTGGCCTTGCATCTTTCTCGCGGGGAAACGAGAGTGCTTTGGCTCAATGCAATTTTGGTCTTCGTCGCCGGAGCAGTTGTCTGGGTCGGCGGTTTCACGGCGTAGCATTTAATGCCATCATGTGGATCGAAACGGACCGACCAGTCGTCCGCCGTGAACGCCCACGTGACAGCTTTTCAGTTCCATGAACGAGATGACATCGGACAACGGGTCCATTTTAGACGATCCCCAAGGATTATTGGACGGCATAGCATAGATCGTCTCCGCGGCGCGGCGCTCTAAATGCCACCTGGCGTCGTTCTCGTCCCGTTCCTATAATCGTTGGCGATCTCGGATATCCTGTGCATGACGAAAGGTTTGCGTTATGCCGTCGTTTGCGCCATAGACTGTATGATCAAGGGCAATTCCTTGCGTTGCAGGCTCAGCTCATAAGTTCACGAGATTGGAAACGCATGGCACTGGTGAAAACCTCGCAGTTAGGCGCAAAGACAAATCCTCCGAAGGCCGGCCAGACGGGAGCTGTGGCGGAGCCAAACACAAGATCCGTCAGCCGACGATCGCAGGATCGTTCGCGCGTGCGGCAACAGCAGGCGGCCGAGCGAATCGGGGCTGCGACGGAACAACTTGCGACGGGCGTGTCGGAAGCCGCGGCAGCCGCAGAAGAGTTGCGCCGGGCGCTTGAGCAGATCGCCAGCGGGGCCGAAGAAGCAGCAGGAGCAGCGCATGAGTCTTTGTCCGCTACCACCCACCTTTCGGCGCGGTTCTCCGAGGCTAGGACGGAAGCGGAAGCCGCGCGCAGGCGCACCGAGGAACTTCAGACCTCTGTCTTCGAATCCGCGGCGCAGATCGATACGTCGATCTCCGCAATCGATGCGAATGCTTCACGCCAGATCGCTTCCGTTGCCGTCATCGACAGGCTGCAATCCCAGGCGGAAAGCATCGGCGCTACGACCGTCGCGGTTGCCGATATCTCGGACCGCACCAATCTGCTCGCGCTCAATGCGGCGATCGAGGCGGCGCGGGCCGGTGACGAAGGCCGTGGATTTGCGGTCGTCGCCGACGAGGTCCGGTCGCTGGCGGAAATTGCCGAGCGAAGCTCCCGCGATGTCAGCCAGCATGCCGAGACGGTCGTCGATGGCGTTCGCCGGATTGCCGATCGCATCCGGTCCGCTGCCACCAAGGCGCAGGAGCAGACGGCTTCGGGCCGGACGGTGTCCGAGGAACTACATGCCATCCGCTCGGGCCTCACCGCCCTGTCGCAGAACAGCCAGGTGATCCTGATCGCTGCGGTCGAAGCGGAAGTCGCTACGCGCGAGGCCCAGAAGGGTGCCGAAGCTGTTGCGGCAGCGGCCGAAGAGCAATCCGCGGCTGCGACCGAGGCGCAACGCGCGGTCCAGCAACAGAGCGCGGCGTTAGAGGAAAGCCAGCAGACGGCGCAATCTCTGGCCACACTTGCCGATGAGCTGATGAACGAAAGCGGCCGGGCCTCGCGGACGGAAGAGCTGAGTTCTGCAGCAGAAGAGCTGTCCGCCACCGTTCAGGAGCTTTCCGGTGCGGCTGGTGAAATTCTCATTGCGATCGAGCAGATCAGCCGCGGGGCGGAAGCGCAGGCAGCTGCCACGCAGCAGGCCAATGCGGCCATGACTCAGATCGAAAAGAGCGCTTCCCAGACCCAGGAGAGTGCCGAGCAGTCAAGCCAGCGCGCCGAGGAGATCAAGAAGTTCCTGGGCAGAAACAAGGCCGGCCTGGATGCGATTGCGGCAGGTGTTTCCGATGCTCTCGGCGAAACGCGGAACGCTTTGACGGATCTGAATTCGCTCGGCGAGATCGGTTTCCAGATCGAGCGCACGGTGGACCGGATCGTTCTCGTCGCAGTGCAGACCAGCATGCTGGCGGTCAGCGGTTCGGTCGAGGCGGCGAGGGCCGGCGAGGCGGGCCGTGGTTTTGCGATCGTTTCGACCGATATCCGCAAGCTCGCCCAGTATGCCGCCGAGAATATCGATGGCGTCAAGGACATCGTGCGGCAGATCCAGGTACAGATCGCAGCCGTGCAGCGGGAACTGGAAATGATCGTCGTGGCCTCCGAGGCCGAGATCGCCAAAAACAAGCAGATCGTCGATCGGCTGATCGCGGCGGAAGCCGATGTGGACCTGATGGTGCGCGGCAACGCATCGATCCTCAATGCGACGCAGGCGATCCTCGTCGCCGCCAAGCAGGTTCAGGCCGGAACGCAGCAGATTGCATCTGTGGCGCAGGAGGCGAGCGCCGCCTCCGAGCAGGCCGCGACCGCGGCAAGGCAGCAGTCCCGCGGGGCGGAGGACCTAGCGGCGGCGGTCGAGGAAATCGCATCGCTGGCGGACGAACTCCAGATGTCCGGAAACTGAAGCCATGGCAGGGTCACCCTCCCCAGCGGATGTCGATCGACGGCGGCTGGTATTCCGGGTCGGAGAGCAGAGCCACGAGATCGACGCGGGCCTTGTGATGGAGGTCGTGCGGGTGCCGTATATCACCCGAGTTCCGCATGGGCCCGAGGCGCTGGCCGGCATCGCCAATCTCCGCGGTAAGCCGACCCCGGTCCTGTCAATGGGCAAGGTCCTGAACGGCAGCCACAATGCGCGCCCGGATGGCAAGATCATCGTTTACGATCACGGTGGCGCCGTCGGCCTTCTTGTCGATGACGTGCTGCGACTTTCGGCGGATGCGACGGCCGCACCGCTTCAGGATCTGAATGGCCTGCTGGATGCCGCGTTCAAGGTGACGAGGCGCGCGCCGTCTGAACGGACCGCCCATGGCGACCGTGGTGCAAAGGTGGAGGCAAGCGCTCAGCTCATCGCCTTGCTGTCGTTTCGCGTCGCCGGGCAGCTCTATGGTCTGCCGCTCGACGATATCCGCGAGGTCGCGACGTTGACCGGCGATATCGCGGTCATTCCGAATGCGGCGTCGGCGGTGGTCGGTCTCATTCCGATGCGCGACAGTGTTCTGCCCTTGGTGTCGCTGGCATCGCTTCTCGGCCTCGAAGGCGTGCATTCGGCGGTCGAGGGCTCCCGGATCATCGTCGTCGAGCACGAGGGTGATCTGGTGGGTCTGGTCGTTGATGGCATGGATGTGATCCGCCGGCTGCCCAAGGATGCCATTGATACGGTCCCAACCGTTTTGCAGCGCGGGCGCGGCAATGCGCAGATCGAGGCGATCGGCCGGATTGCTGATGGCGGATTGCTGATCTCCATCCTGTCGCCGGGAAAACTGTTCGGCCATCATGCCGTCACCCAAGCGATCGGCCAGAATACAGGAGCCAAACCGATGGGACCGACACGTGAGAGGCAGGACATGTTCGAACAGTTCCTGATCTTCCAGCTCGGCGACGAGAATTACGGCCTGCCGATCGGATCGGTTGACGAGGTCGTCAGGGTTCCGAACGACATCACCCGCATGCCCGGCGCGCCGGCCTTCGTGATGGGCGTCATCAACCTGCGCGGCAAGGCGATCCCGCTGATCGACCAGCGCACCCGTTTCGACACGTTGGCTTTGGCGGAGACGGCGAAGGCGCGCGCCATCATCGTGACGCTCGGGACGCTGCAGGCTGGCTTCGTGGTAGATGGCGTAACGGAAGTGAAGGCCGTCTCATCGGCCGCGTTGTCGGCAGCCCCTGAATTTTCTTCCGACCGGACGGAGGTCTTCGATCGCATCGCCCATATCGAATCCGACGGCCGGATGATCCTGCTCGTCGATCCAAAGGAGCTTCTGAGCCGGGCGGAGCGGGATATCGTGGCGGCGATCACCGAAGACAAGCCGGCGGTGGCTGTTCCGTGATCCGTCTTCTCATCGTTGAGGATTCTGCGTTGATGCGGAAGCTTCTGGGCCAGATGTTCAGCGCGGAAGGGGATTTCGAGATCGAATTCGCCCGCGACGGTGTCGAGGCTCTGAAGGCTGTTTCGAGCTTCCAGCCCCATGTGGTGACCCTCGATATCCACATGCCTTTGATGGATGGGCTCGCCTGTCTCGATCGCATCATGCTCGAACATCCGTGCCCGGTGGTGATGGTGTCGTCACTAACGGAGGAGGGCGCGGAGGAGACATTGACTGCGCTGGAGATCGGCGCGGTCGATTTCATCGCCAAGCCTGGCGGCGCGATTTCACTTTCGATCAATGAACTGACTCCACGTCTTGTCGAAAAGGTGCGGATGGCAGCGACAGTGCGGATCCGTCGCAGCCGGCGGCTCGCCGAGCGCGTTCGGCGGACGCAGGTCGTTCCATCGCAAACCATAATCCCGTCTCGCGGTCGCGGGGCCGCCCCCCAACGACCGGTGCGGGATTCAAGTCGAACCGGTCTCGTGCTGATCGGCACATCGACCGGCGGGCCGCCGGCGCTCGACGCGGTGCTTGCCCATCTGCCCGCGGACTTTGGCTGCCCGGTGGTCGTGGCGCAGCACATGCCGGCCTCGTTTACCGGACCTCTGGCCCGGCGGCTGGACAAGCTCTGCGCTTTGACCGTCAGCGAGGTCAGCCAGCAGACCAAACTGGAGCCGGGCAATATCTATATCGCCAAGGGGGATGCGGATATCATCATCTCTTCGCGCGCCGGGTCGCTGGTGGCAATGGCCGCTCCGAGCGATCAGGCCTATCGGTGGCATCCGAGCGTCGACCGGATGGTGCGCTCGGCGATGAAACATGTGCCGGCAACCGATCTCGTCGGCATCCTGATGACCGGCATGGGGAATGATGGCGCCGCCGCCATGGCCGAGTTGCAGGCCGCCGGCGGTTACACGATCGCCGAATCCGAAGAGACGGCCGTCGTTTGGGGCATGCCGGGAGAGCTGGTACGCCTCAATGGCGCGAGCGAGATCAGACGCGTCGAAGACATCGGGGCTTCATTGCTGGATCGGGTCTGCTGATGGTGATCCCTCCGGCCAATTCGGGAAATTTTGGTGCGGACCCGCTTTCGGGCGCCGATCTCGAGGAAATCTGCGCGATCATCTACCAGCGCAGCGGCATGGTGTTCGGCGAGACCAAGCGTTATTATATCGAGCGTCGCGTCACCGACCTGATCAGCCAGCGCAAGGCCCAATCGGCCAAAAACTACATTTCTATCCTGCGCGGTGACCTGCGCGAGACCGAGTTGCTGATCAACAGCTTCACCGTCAACGAGACCTATTTCTATCGCGAGCAGCACCAGCTCGCCTGCCTCAGCAATTCCATCCTGCCCGATGTGATCAAAGCAAAAGGTCCGGGCGATCGTATCCGTATCTGGTCCATGCCCTGTTCGAGCGGCGAGGAGCCCTATTCTATCGCCATCTGGCTGCTCGAAAACTGGCCGCTGGTGGATGCCTATAATATCGAGATTACCGGCTCGGATATCGATACCGCCATCCTGCGGCAGGCGGTGGACGGCCATTACGGGCAGCGGTCGCTTTCGAAAATCCCGAAAGATATCCTTGACCGGTATTTCGAACCGGAAAAGGATCAGCAACGTCGGCTGATCGGCGATCTGCGGGAATCCGTCACCTTTGCTAAGGGCAACATCGTCGATCGGCCAAGCCTTGCGTCACTCGGGCGTTTCGATGTGATATTCTGCCGCAACCTGCTGATCTATTTCGACGAGGCGGCCCGCGAAATCGCCGCCCGCAATATTCATGAACTGCTTTATCCCGGCGGCTATATCTGCCTCGGCCATACGGAATCCATGTCACGCATTTCGGAGACTTTCGAGCCGGTTCGCTTTCCCGACGCCATCGTCTACCGAGAGGCGGGAGACAAATGAATGGTTGAATTGATCGCCCAATTCGCCATCGAGGCGCGCGAACTGGTCCAGCAGGCCTCGGAAGACCTGCTGTCGCTGGAGGCCAATCCGCGCCAACGGGAAAGCCTGGAAAGCGCCTTCCGGGCGATCCACACGCTGAAGGGCTCGGTCGGCCTTTTCGACTTCGGTCCAATGCTCGGAATATTGCACCAGGCGGAAGATCTTCTGTCGCAAGCACGCGCCGGCAAGATCGTCGTGGACGCGACGCTCATCGATCCGCTTCTCGCGGTGATCGAATGGGTTGACAGCAGCATAGAAGGCATCTCCGAGACGGGGCGTCTTTCCGAAGCGCAGGAGAAGCAGGCGCCGAGGCTGGTGAGGCTGGTGAGCGGCGAAATGACCGAGCGCGACGCCGGGGAGACTGCCCTTGCACCCACGGCAGTTCCGGACTGGGCGTTGTCTCTGCATCACAAGGTTCCCACGACGGATGCGGCAGGAACCTTGATTGCCATCCGTTACGAGCCGCATCCCGAATGTTTCTTCAATGGCGACGATCCGCTGGCAACGATATCGCGGCTTTCTGACCTCAGGCATCTGGCTCTTTCGCTCAAGGAACCCCGGCCGGCGCCGCAGGATTACGATCCGTTCCGTTGCAATCTGCTGATCGAAGCCGTTTCGGGCGGTTCGATAGCGGAGGCGGAAGGCGTGTTCCGGCTGATCCCCGATCAGGTCAAGCTTTTCGCCTTGCCCGGAGCATCCGAGGAACGGGAAACCGCCCAGCTGGAGGTATCGGCAAACCGCCCTACGGATCGTCAGTCGACAACTATGCGGGTCGACTCTGCGCGTATCGACAAACTCGTCGAAATCGCCGGCGAGCTGATCGCCGCCAAAAACGGCCTCGTGCCGCTGGCGGATGAAGCGCGCAGCCACGGCAATGGCCAGCTCGCGAGACGGATCCTCGCCAACCATCACGAAATCGAGCGTCTCGTTGCCTCGCTCTATAGCGCCGTCACTCAGGCGCGCATGATCCCGCTTGAACACACGTTCCGCCGTTTTCCGCGGCTGGTGCGCGAGACATCGGCAAGGCTCGGCAAGGCGCTCGACCTGATCATCGAGGGTGAGGCCGTCGAAGCCGACCGGGAAATCGTCGAGAACCTGTTCGAACCCTTGCTGCATCTCATTCGAAACGGTCTCGACCACGGCATCGAGCCGGAAGCCGACCGACTGCAACAGTCCAAGCCCGCCCGTGGCCGCCTCCTGTTGCGCGCCCGGCAGCGTGGCGACCAGGTCGAGATCGAGGTGGCTGACGATGGCCGTGGCATGGATCCGCAGCGCGTCCGGGCGACGGCGATCGATCGCGGTCTGATATCGGTAGGCCAGGCGTCAGCTCTCTCCGACCAGGACATTCTGCAATTCGTCTTCGCGCCCGGCTTTTCCACCGCATCCTCGGTGTCCGACCTGTCCGGCCGCGGGGTCGGCCTCGACGCTGTTCAGAGTTCCGTCAAAGGGCTTGGCGGGACGCTCGAGCTGCAAAGCACGGTCGGAACCGGCACTTCCTTCGTCCTGAAGCTGCCGATCAGCTTTGCGATGACGCAGTTGATGGTCGTTCAGGTCGGCGATGAGCGCTATGGCATCCCCATTTCGGATGTCATCGAGACACACAAGCTGCCGATCAGCGCGATCCAGTCCGTGCGGGCGGGCAAGGCCTTCGTGCTGCGCAACAGGACGATCCCTTTGCTGCATCTCGGCGAACTCCTGCAGATGCAATCGCCGAGCGCGCATTCCAGCGATCTCAAGGTGCTGATCGTGCGGGCTGGGGAAGACGAGATCGGGGTCGCCGTCGATGAGATTGCCGAGCGCGCCGAGACCCTGACCCGGCCGCTGGGGGGCTTGCTGGAGGGCCTACCTGGAATTGCAGGAACGACTCTGCTGGGGGATGGAAAGGTCCTGCTGGTCGTGAATATAGAGGAGTTAGTGTCATGACAGTGGACCTTGGCAATGGTACCATCGTCCTTTCTGGAAAATGTGGTATCGAAGAAGCGGAGACGCTCGTCAGCTATCTGGAAAATCACCGCGACCTTGCCGTCGATGTGGCGGCAGCAACCGAAATTCACACGGCTCTATGGCAAGCACTACTATTATACAGCCCACAATTCACCGGCACCCCTCAAGGGTCTACCATGGCCGACCTGTTGGTTCACGTAAAAAAAACTTCGCTCATGGACGCGTCAAAAACCTAGTGGCAAGCTTGCGGAGTCTCCATAGGCCTTTTAAAAGAGAGGTTTATGTTGGCGTCCAAGTGGATCGCAGCCCTTTGGTGGAGTTTTAGATGACGGTCATAGTCCTCATGGTTGACGACAGCAAATTAGCCAGGATCGTAGCCGGTAAGGCGATCGCGGCATTACAGCCCGATTGGACGCGCGTTGAGGCTGGAAGCGCCGCCGATGCTTTGGCTGTCGTTAACTCCCAGAGGATTGACGTAGCCGTTCTGGACTTCAACATGCCTGATAAGGATGGGCTTGAACTCGCTAGAGAACTACGCGGTTTGTATCCCAACATGCCGATCGCCGTCGTTACCGCCAATGTTCAGGATGAAATCATTGCAGGGGTCCGCGCGCTGAACGCGACCTTCGTGGCCAAGCCTGTCACGCAAGAAGCTTTGAGCGGCTTCATCTCCGGCGCAGAACTTCGCCTCAGGAAGGCCGCCATATGAGCAGTGGTTCGTTAGCGCTGGACGATCTCGAACGCGATGCCCTGACAGAACTCGTCAATATCGGCGTCAGCCGTGCCGCGGCAAGTTTGCGAAAGATGGTCAACAGGCAAGTCATCCTGTCTGTCCCCTCTGTCGAAGTCGTTACACGAAAGTCTGCGGCTGCCTTGATTGGTCAGCGAGAGAACGAAGATCTCATCGCCGTGCATCAGCAGTTCGAGGGCCCTTTTTCCGGGCGCGCGCTTCTCATTTTTCCTGAAAGCAATGGCCTGTCGCTCGTCCGTGCCATCATTGGCGAGGACATGGACGACGCGGGCGTCGCTGAAATTGCGGATGAAGCTCTCGCCGAAACCGGGAACGTTATCTTGAACGGCTGTCTCGGCTCGATGGCGAACATGTTGCAGCACACGCTGAAAATGTCGCTTCCCGGTGTTCGCCGCGGTAACAGCGCCGCTTTGTTCGACGTTTTCGACAACACCAGTGACCAAAGCTTCGTATTGTTCCTCTACATTAACTTTTCGGTCCAGGATCGAAAGGTACGCGGGTACATCGCCATGCTGATGGACCTGCCGTCTCTGAAGAAACTGAAAAGACTTATCGCCGATTTCATCGACCGGGTGATTGCATAAACGGGCAAACGCGTGACGATCATCAACAGCCCTGACAATAGCGCGAAATCCGAGCTTGAGCGTGCGCGTCCTGATATTGCAGTGGCACGTGGGCAACTTGAGCTCGCGCTCGATGTCGCGGGAGCGTCATGTACCTGGGAATGGGATATTCGACGCGACAGGCTTGTGGCCGATGCCCGGTTTGCGGCAATCACACGGCAGGATCCGGCTGCCCTTGCGGACGGCGCCTCTACAAACTGTTTCTTCAACTCGATCCATCCCGATGACCTCAAGCGGGTGAAGCTCGCTGTCGCAGGGATCATGGCCGGCTCGGAACTCTTTTCCAAAGACTACAGGCTGTTGAAAGACGATGGCGGGTATCGGTGGGTGCACGCCAGAGGCCGCGCGATATTCGATCAGGACGACGAGCCGACCATGTTCGTCGGTAATATGGTCGACATTACGGAGCAAAAGCGGATCACCGAAGAGCTTCGTGTTGCTCAGTCGGCGGGGGGCATTGGTACGTTCGAACACAGAGTGGGGTGGGCGACGATCACTGTTTCGGAACAGTTCTGCCGTCTGTTCGGCCTTCATCCCGCTCGGGTAATCGCGGTCGCCACCTTGAACGAGCTCATCCATCCAGACGATAGAAAGGTAATCGACCTTAGCTTTCCCGATGAACACCAGGACGTCAGCAGCATCGAATTCCGCATAAGACGGGCGGATAACGACCAAGAACGGTGGCTGACGCGTCGTGGCGAATACGTCGATGATGTTGATTCCGGAGGGCATCGCTATGTCGGGGTCATTTTTGACGTGACGGAGGCCAGACAGATCCGAGAAAGATTGCAGGAGGCTAACGAGGAACTGGCCGGCATTGCCCACGAACGAGAACAGTTCATTGCTGTGCTCGGCCACGACTTGCGCAATCCCCTCGCGTCAATGTCCGCTGGTTTGCGAGTGATTTCGAAAGACGTGACCGATCAGCGTACGATACGGATCTTGCGCCTTATGGGCGAAAGCGTACAGCGTATGAGCAGCCTGATAGACGATCTACTGGACCTCGCCCGCGGCCGTCTCGGAGACGGTATCTCCCTTAATATAACGAAGGCAGCGCCTATCGAATCGCTTCTCGCAAGGATCATCAACGAAATTCTGGTCGCGCATCCCGAGCGTATCATCGAAACCGACTTTGATGTGCATCGGCCTGTCGATGTGGATCACGCCCGGCTGGAGCAATTGGTTTCCAATCTCCTCGGGAACGCGATAACGCATGGCGCGAGCGACAGGCCTATAACTCTTTCTGCAAAAGTAGAGGGTAACCTGTTTCAGCTTGCGATTAGCAATGGTGGCACGAAGATTTCAGAGGCCACCATGAAGCGCTTGTTTCAGCCTTTCTCTCGAGGTGAAGGAAACGCGAGCAAGCAGGGTCTTGGGCTCGGACTCTATATCGCAAGTGAAATCGCAAAAGCTCACGGTGGAACCGTCAGTGCGACATCCGACGACACATCGACCTGCTTTATCTTCCGAATGCCACTAGAGACCGCAAGGTAAAACTCGCGTTGTCGGGGTCAGATCTCTATTGAGGCGTTATCATCTGCTCCAAGTAGTGCTTGTTGAGCCAGTTTGCTCGGTTGTTCCGAACTGTGCTTGGGCAAACGCGCCGTGGGCATTCCGGCGCAGGGAATGATATCCGAACAGACGAAACCATCATTCGAGCGATCGCACAAGTAGCCGAGGCAAATCAGCGACTCCGCTCTCAGAGTGGCCGCGGTCGTGGCTATTCGCCTTCGAGGCGATTTCGCAAACCGGAATGAAGGATTCCACGGTCATCTATATATAGGGCAAGATCGCCTTCACTCATAGGTCGCCCGTAGCGATAACCTTGGCCGGCTGGACAGCCCATCGCCCGCAGGGCTGCTTCCTGCTCTGGGGTTTCGATCCCCTCAGCGATCGTCTGCAAACCGAGATCCTGGCTCATTGCGATCAATGCTCTGGTGATTGCCGCTCCGAAGGGTTGGTATCTATGTTCCGGATGAACGCGCGGTCGATCTTGAGGGTCGTCAGCGGGAAGCGCTGCAGGGAACTCAGAGAAGCGTAGCCAGTCCCGAAGTCGTCGAAGGCGACACCGACGCCAAGGTCGCGCAATTGCAGGAGGGTGCGCATCGATCGCTCGTGGTCGCCCAAGGCCACCTCCTCGGTGATTTCAAGCTCGATTGATGCGGGCTTGACACCATGCCTTCTAAGGGCGTCGAGGACTTTGCCCGGAATTGAGTCGGAAACAGGTTCACGCCGATCTTGTAGGTGTCGCCCCGCGAATTCACCCAGGCGCTCACCCGGCAGGCCTCGTCCAGTGTCCACCAACCGATTTCCAAGGCGAGTGCGCTCTGCTCTAGCGCGGGAAGGAACTCACCAGGGGCAAGGAGGCCTCTTTCCGGATGATGCTATCTGATCAGCGCCTCAAAGCCGATCGGCTCAGCGGTATCCAGTCGCACCTGCGGCTGATAGTAGAGCCGGAGTTGTCCATCCTGAAGTGCCTGGCGCAATTCGTCTCTTATCGCTCGGCGCGCCTGGGCCTCGCTCCGCATCGAATGATCGAACAGGCGACCGCATCCACCTCCGGAAGCCTTGGCGCGATAGAGAGCGAAGTCGGCGCTCGCGACGAGCTCGTCGGCGTCTGCGCCATGCTGCGGAGCGATCGCGATGCCAAGGCTTGCGCCGAGATCCAGCACAAGACCGCCGAGATGAAATGGCTTTCTGAAAGCCCCCAGGATTTCAGTTGCTTCCGCATGTGCTTTCAGCGGGTCGCCGCTCCCCGGAAGGAGGATTGCAAATTCGTCGCCGCCCAACCGCGCCACAATAGCGTCTTGCCGCAGCAGATATTGCAGGCGGACACCGACCGCTTGCAGCAGCCCATCGCCGGTCGCATGACCATGCGTGTCGTTGACTTCCTTGAAGCCATCGAGATCCACAAGTATGACGGTCGCGGGTTCACCCAAGGACAGGTGGTCGCCGACATGGCTCAAGAACTGGTGCCGGTTGTGCAGGCCGGTCAAGGTGTCCTGCGCCGCCAAACGCATCAGTTTGTTGTCGCGTTCGCGCCGTTCGGAGATGTCCTTGATGATGGCTCCAGCGCAGATCCCGCGCGGGCCGGACCAACCGAAAGCGTTATTTCAATTGGGAACTCGGTGCCATCCTTCTTAATTGCAGGGCTTTCGACGGTTTTGCCAGCCAAGTTTGGCTTCTCTCCCGCTGCGACTCTGGCAAGGCCCGCCATGTGAGCGCCCCGCATGCGTTCCGGGATAATGATGGTGATCGGTTGACCGACAATTTCGTCAGACTCATATCCAAACAGGGTACAGGCGGAGGGATTGGCAAATTCGATGTTGCCGTCACTGCCGACCGAGATCAATGTTAGGTTCGCGGCCCTGGCAAAATGGCTTAGCGTGAGGGATTGATAGTTTGCGTCAATCACCATGTGTTCCAATTGTTCGGACCTCTCAGTTCTCCCAACCCTATCGTAGGTGTATTAGTAAAGAATAAAAATTGAATCCTCGAGAAACCATTTTTGGCAAAGATGATGCCCGCAAAGTCCTTGGGATTGAATTGACAAAGCGCATTGAGCCCCGCAGCTCCTCGCTAGAGACACCGGCTGTCACAAAATCTTCGTGTCCGGTAGCGTTGGTGCGTCCGCGACTTTTGACTAGAAATGTCGAACACGTAACAGCGGTGTCCTCGTGAGCGGGATTGATGCTGAAAAGTCAGGAGTTCCGCGACAGCTTTGGGCCGGCCATCGCTCATCAGCTCGGTGTACCCGGCGCTTTTCCACGTTCGATTAGTCGTTCTTATATAGAATGAAAATGACCATTATGTGCAAAGGATAATGTTGTGGAAACTCAGGCCATTATTTTCCAGCCAAGCTAATGGGTCCCCAACAACGGGACGCTTCCGGTCATGATGCATGAGGCCGTGTTATCTGGAACCGATCTTGTGGGAGAGCTTAAGCAACTTTTTGAGGAAAATGGATGGAGCGGCATCTGGCGCAACGGCGTATTCGATTACCCCAGCATTGTCACAGTGGCGCTCACGAGGCCCTCGGTGAGGGATGCGACACTGTTGACCGGTGGGCCCACCGGCCGAAAGATCGATTTCCGTTGGTGGTTTGTCTCGTTCTCCCTGCTGGGACTGGTCATCAAATCTTGGGTCAAGTTCGGGCTTTATCGTGGTCATGGTATCTCCAGGGCCCAGTTGGTATTTAGCAGCTTTGGTTCAGCGTATGTAATAAGGTGTAGGAGTCGTGCTCCCCTGCGCTGATCAGGAAAAGACAAGCGACGTGGCAAGCGATGCCGACATGCAGGACAGGATCACTCCCGACGCAAGGTCGAACAGTCTCAGGTAGCCGCGACGGGTGACGATTGTGGCGATCATCTGACTGAACAGCGAATAGGCAAAGCAACAGATCGCCGACATCCCAAGTAGTGCACCGGCAAAGCTGATCCGATCGATGTCCGTGTGAAAGCTCTGGGCAAGGGCGGCGGGAACGAGAAGCAGTTCCAGCGGCACTGTAAAGTTAACCTGGCATCGATCAACATTTGGGATCTTGTGGCATGACCAGATTTGCCCGTGATCCTCTTTATCGTCGCCATCGATTTCCAGCCGAGGTGATTGCCCATGCCGTTTGGCTCTATTTCCGGTTTCCGCTGAGCCTGCGGATGGTCGAGGATATGCTGGCTGCCCGTGGCCTCGTCGTCTCTCACCAAACCGTGAGGCTCTGGGCGGAGAAGTTCGGTAGACATTTTGCCAATGATATCCGCAAGCGATCTGCCGGCAGGCTCGGTGACAAATGGCACTTCGACGAGGTTGTCATCACGATCGCCGGCAAGAAACATTGGCTCTGGCGCGCCGTCGATCAGGACGGTTTTGTTCTCGACGTGCTGGTGCAAAGCCGCCGCGATGCCAAGGCGGCAAAGCGTTTGATGCGAAAGCTTCTGAAAGGGCAATGCCGTGCGCCGCGTGTGATAATCACCGACAAGCTTCGATCCTACGGTGCGGCGAAGCGTGATATCATGCCCGGTATCGAACATCGCTCGCACAAGGGCCTGAACAATCGGGCCGAGAATTCTCATCAGCCTGTCCGACGGCGTGAAAGGATTATGAGGCGCTTCAAGTCAGCGAGGCACCTTCAACGGTTCGTTTCCATCCACGATCCGATTGCCAACCTCTTTCACGTTCCCCGCCACGACATTCCATCCACCCATCATCGCGAATTGCGAGAAACAGCCATGCAAACATGGTACCAAATCGCTGGCATTCAAGCCGCCTGAACCAGAACCTCAACCCCAAATCATGACTGCGAAGCGCTAAGTTTACATTGCCGCTGCGCGACCTTCCGAATATCGAAGCGCTCGAGGACGCCGGCCGGTGTTGTCACGTTAAGTTTCCCATGCCGAGAATGGGTTGAGGTTCTCGGATTTTCAGGGGATGCAAGCCGCAATTTTCCATGCGTCGAAAGCTTCGAGGCGATGGTAGCGAATTGTTTGTGCGGCTCGGCGGCGGGATGGAACTGAAAAGCAATTCCGGGTAGCGGAGTGCATGGAGACGAACCGTTGCAATGCTCCCGTTGATCGGTGGCCCTGCATGGTTCGTTCCCTTTTTCGAAACGGCAGGTGGCTGTTTTCAGCCCGATTGTTGAGGCCTTTGTGTGACCAATGAACGAGGCGGGGTGCCACGTCCGCCTTTGCTGCGCCGTAGGAGCGCAATTTATCAGTGATGATACGTTTGGGAACAAAGCAATAGCGTTTCATCAACGCCACCAGCAGGCGCTTGGCCGCCTTTTTGTTGCGTCGCTTCTGCAAGATTTCTTCAAGAACAGTGCCATGCTGATCGACCGCACGCCAAAGCCAGAACTTCTCTCCAGCACATTTCACAACGGCTTCGTCCAGATGCCAAACATCGCCTGGGCGCGGCTGTCGCCGCCGCAAATTGCGAGCAATCTGGGGTCCGAACTTGGCGACCCAGCGGCGGACCGTCTCATAAGAAACGTCGACACCACGCTCAAGAAGCATTTCCTCAACTTCACGCAGGCTCAGATTAAACCGCAGGTAAAGCCAGACTGCATGAGCAATGATTTGCGCAGGAAAACGGTGACGCTTGAAACTGATATCGGATGTTTGCATCGTCGAAATCTACGACCAACCCGAAACGCAGCCAACTGTGAGCCGATTAACGTGACAACACCGTTGCCTGACTTGCATCAGTTGGGTGTCGTTGGTAACCCCGGCCGTGCAATAAATTCAGGGCCATTGATCAGCTAACCACCGGCAACGGCTCAATCCGCCGCCAGCTTGAACGCGGCACGAAGGTCTTCACTGGAAAATGGCTTTGACAGCAAGCTTACCCCCGCTGGCAACCCTTCGGGAAGTTCATGCCGACCGCTCGCTATGATAATCCCAAGACGCGGATGCATCTCCCTTGCCTTGACGACCAGTGTCTCTCCACTCATACCCGGCAGGCCCAGGTCGGTCACGAGGAAGTCGAAGTGGCCGCTTTGCAGCATCTCGATCGCCTGTTCGCCGCTCCCCGCTTCTTCCACCTGATGGCCGTCGTCAGCGATCATGTCGCAAATGTCCATCCGGATCAGCACATCGTCCTCGACGACCAAGATCTTGAACGGGCGTCCTTGGGGTTCTGATGGCGCTGGAACCGTAGGGACTGGCGCGGGTGCTGCTGTTTGCGGTTGTCGCGCTGTCAGCACCTGACGGATCTTCCTCGCCAGAGCGTCACGCGTGTATGGCTTGGAAAGCAGTTCCACGCCTGCATCGAGTCGCCCATGATGGACGATCGAATTTTCCGTGTAGCCTGAAGTGAAGAGGACAGCCAAGTTGGGTAACCGCTCCTTGGCTTTGCGTGCCAGTTCCGGGCTTTTGAGTTTGCCGGGCATGACGACATCGGTAAACAGCAGATCAATAGGAACGCCGCTTTCGATCACCGAAAGCGCACTTTGAGGATCCGATGCTTTAAGAATGCTATATCCGAGATCCGATAGCAGCTCGATGACGGTGTCGCGGACGTTGTCATCGTCCTCGACGACCAGAATGGTTTCCGACCCGCCGAGCGAAGGGCCGACGTCTTGCCTGATCTCCACGTCTTCGGCGGCCGCGGTCTTTGGCAGATAGAGCTTTACGGTCGTCCCTTGGCCAAGCTCACTATAGATCTTCACGTGCCCGTTCGACTGCTTGACGAAGCCATAGACCATCGAAAGCCCAAGTCCGGTGCCCTTCCCTTCGGCCTTGGTGGAAAAGAAAGGCTCGAAGACCTGCTCTATGACGTCGGGCGTCATTCCGGCACCGGTATCGGTGATCGCCAGCATGACGTATTGTCCGGGCTCGACCTCTGCATGGCGCGCCGCATAGGCGTCGTCCAAGAAGGCGTTACCCGCTTCGACCGTCAGTTTGCCAGCACCATCCATCGCGTCGCGAGCATTGATGGCCAAGTTGAGAACAGCGTTCTCCATCTGCGTCGGATCAATCGACGTGTTCCACAGGCCGCCTGAGACGATCGTCTCGATCTCGATCGCTTCGCCGATAGAGCGACGCAAGAGATCATCCATGTTCGTTAACAACCGGCCGAGATGAACGACTTTCGGCGCGAGAGGCTGTCGTCGCCCAAATGCCAGAAGCTGGCTTGCCAGCTTGCCTCCTCTGATCACACCGGCAAGAGCATTAGTGACACGCCGCTCGGCGCGCTCGTTTCCGGCCACGTCCTTGGCCAGAAGATTGAGATTCCCCGAAATGACCTGGAGAAGATTGTTGAAGTCGTGCGCAACGCCGCCGGTCAGCTTGCCGATCGTCTCCATCTTTTGGGATTGCTGCAAGGCGTTTTGCATTTCGAGTAGCTGGGCTGTTCGCTCTTCGACCCGAGCCTCGAGCTTAGCGGCGCTGATTTCGAGGGCTGCTTCTGCTTCCTTCTGGTCATGAATGTCGGTATTGGTGCCGATCCAGTGAGCGACACCGCCCCCCTCGGGCTTGATCGGGACGGCGCGTGCAATATGCCATCGATAGGCGCCATCATGGCGGCGCAGACGGAATTCCACCTGATATTGCCTGGCAGCGGCACGAGCTTCTGTCCATTCCTGCGCGGCGATATCGATATCATCGGGATGCACCATCGCGGCCCACCCGTTGCCAGTCAATTGCTCCGCGCTCATGCCGCTATAGGCAAACACCTGATCATTGAACCAGTCGAGCGATCCATCGGAACGCGCCGTCCAGACGTGGTTCGGCATCGATTGCGAAAGCGTCCTGAACCGTTCCTCGCTTTCAAAAACACGTTTCTCAGCAGCTTTGCGGATGGTGATGTCAAGAAAAAGGGCGGCGAAACGTTCAGGCCCTACCTTGCGGGCATGCGCCTCATACCAGCGGTTTCCCAGTGCCGGGATGTAGACCTCGAACTGCCTGGCCTGTCCGGTGTCGACGATCTCTCCATACGTGGCGATCAATTCGTCCTGAACGCCTGGTATCGCTTCGCGCACCGGCTGTCCGATCGTCTGGGCGGCAATCAGCCCCGTCTGTCGCTCGAATGCCGGGTTGATGTCGATAAAGACAAAGTCTATGACCCTACCTTCGGCGTCCCGCACCACCTCGGCGGTGAAGAAGCCTTCATGCATCTGCTCGAACAGCCCGCGCCAGCGCTCTTCGCTCTTTTGCAGCGTGACTTCCGCCTGCTTGCGGTCGGTGATGTCGAAAGCGATTCCGACGAAGCGTCTCCGGCCGCTGCGTTCACTGGATATCACCTGGCCTCGCCGTGCGATCCAACGGGTGTCCCCCGTCTTCGGATCGATACGGCGGTACTCGGCATATTCGAGCGGGTTGCTTTGTCCCAGTCGCGCAGGGCCGGAAACCGCGCGGTCATCTGGGTGAAGCAAGCTGATAAGAAGATCATCCGTGATGCGGATATCGGGGTCTAGACCCCAGACTTTCCGGTATTCCTGCGAGACATGGAGTTCGCCGCTTGCCGGAAACCATTCGAATGTGCCAACACCGCCGGCCTGTTGGGCGATCTCCAGCCGCTGCTCGACACGAACCCTCTCCGTCGTATCTTTCAAGATCACCAGAACGCCGGCCGGTATCCCATTCGCATCGAGGAGGGGGCTGAAGTCGAGATTGAGCCAGACATCTTCTGGGCCTGCGCCCCGTTCAATGACGGCATGACGGTCGCGAAAAGAGAGAGTTCGTCCGCCCAACACGACCTTGACGACCCTGCTGTTGAGCGCTGCCAGTTCGGGCCAGGCCTCTGAAATCGGCCGGCCGGGAAACGCGGAGTGCCGCTGACCCGCGAAATCGGCGTAGGCACTGTTATGGAAGACCCAGCCGTCCTCACCCCAGAGAATTGCCATCGGAACGCCGGCACTGAGGACCAGACTCAGCGTCTGCTCAAGCACCGTAGGCCACGCCGCGCGCGGCCCTAACCCCGTGAAACTCCAGTCGATCGTGTCGATCGACCGGGCCAGGTCCCCACGCCGTCCGTTAGAAGGAGCTTGAGCATTCAGTTTCGGCATCTTGATTTCGCGCATTGATAAGAGCCGCGCTATACCAGACATTCACAAGAATGTATAGGATAATGGCTCTAATTAGGAGCGCTCACTGCGACCGATCAAGATCTCGATCAACAGAACAGGTGGCTTTACCATATAGAGCTGGCTCGGGAAATCTGCACAGCTAGGATAAGTGGAGTTTCTGCCTGACTTCGGCTTAGGTGCCGGGAACAGGAGATACCCTGACAAGACGACCGCGCCGGAACCATAGCCCGGCTTTCAAGGCAAAGGTGGCGCTCGCCGCCATCCGAGGCGAGCAGACGCTAGTGGAATTGTCCCAGCGGCAATGTAAACTTAGCGCTTCGCAGTCATGATCTGGGGTTGAGGTTCTGGTTCAGGCGGCTTGAATGCCAGCGATTTGGTACCATGTTCGCATGGCTGTTTCTCGCAATTCGCGATAATGGGTGGATGGAATGTCGTGGCGGGAAACGTGAAAGAGGTTGGCAATCGGATCGTGGATGGAAACGAACCGTTGAAGGTGCCTCGCTGACTTGAAGCGCCTCATAATCCTTTCACGCCGTCGGACAGGCTGATGAGAATTCTCGGCCCGATTGTTCAGGCCCTTGTGCGAGCGATGTTCGATGCCGGGCATGATATCACGCTTCGCCGCACCGTAGGATCGAAGCTTGTCGGTGATTATCACACGCGGCGCACGGCATTGCCCTTTCAGAAGCTTTCGCATCAAACGCTTTGCCGCCTTGGCATCGCGGCGGCTTTGCACCAGCACGTCGAGAACAAAACCGTCCTGATCGACGGCGCGCCAGAGCCAATGTTTCTTGCCGGCGATCGTGATGACAACCTCTTCGAAGTGCCATTTGTCACCGAGCCTGCCAGCTGAGCGCCTCCGGATGTCATTAGCGAAATGCCTGTCGAACTTCTCCGCCCAGAGCCTCACGGTTTGGTGAGAGACGATGAGGCCACGGGCAGCCAGCATATCCTCGACCATCCGCAGGCTCAGCGGAAGCCGGAAATAGAGCCAAACGGCATGGGCAATCACCTCGGCTGGAAATCGATGGCGACGATAAAGAGGATCACGGGCAAATCTGGTCATGCCACAAGATCCCAAATGTTGATCGATGCCAGGTTAACTTTACAGTGCCATGGCGACAGCTCTCTATCCGGCGCGTTCGCGCTCCAGCCGCTCTGTCCAAGAGCCTCCCGCGTCACGATGACCAGCCAGTTTACATGCCTGTCGCGCATCGGAATATGCGCATTTTCGTCGGCAATGAAGGCCGGAAGATCTCGCAGAACCAATGCCATTGATTACTTCCAACGCCGAGAGGAGATCGTTAGACGGTATTAGGCCGAAGCGGAGCGGAACCCCGCTTCGGCTGCGAAAGTCGGAAATTCGCCTCAGCCTTCTGCCTTCTCATTGACGACAGAGGTGGCGATACCAGTCAACGCAATATCGGTCGCCTGTTCCTCGTCGAGCGTCGTCTGTAGCAGTTTGGCTGCATCCTTCAGGCCAAGCTCAAGCGCCCAGGCGCGCAGGGTGCCGTAGCGTGACATCTCGTAATGCTCGACCGCCTGTGCGGCGGCAAGCAGACCGGCGTCGAGGGCGGGAGAACCTTCGTATTCTTCCAGGATTTCGTCTCCCTCGTCGGTGATGCCCAGAATCGCATCGCAGGTCTTGGCTTCAGGCTTCTTGCCGATGATCTTGAAGACTTGCTCCAGACGCTCGACGTGGACCTTGGTCTCGCCGATGTGCTTTTCGAAAGCGTCCTTGAGCTGCTTGCTCTTGGCAGCCTTGTGCAGCTTTGGAAGGGTTTCGACAATCTTGTTCTCGGCGAAGTAGACGTCTTTCAACGTGTCGTGAAACAGTTCGTCGAGGGTTTTGATAGCTTTGGCCATGATGGCGCTCCAAATGATGAGAGGAAAAAAGAAGCCAACCCTTTGTGGAGAGGGCCGGCAATGTTAACGGACGTGGCGAACGGAGGTCTCGGTGGCATAAAGGTTATGCTTGGTGCCGTAGACCCCACCGAACCAGGCGGCGATTGCACCGATCAGGAGAGCAATGAAGCCGAGGATCGCACCGGCCGAGACGGCTTTGGTCGCGGTCTGTGCAGCTTCAAGCGCCTGGGCCTTGGCAGCCTGCACGTTGTCATTATAAGTCTTCATGTACTGATCGACCTGAGTGCGGGCCTGATCAACCGGAATGTTCTGGGCCTTGGCGATCGCGTCCGCGGCACGGTTGCGGGCATCGTCCGCCTTTGCAGTGTCGCCGGTGACGGCGGCCTGAACTGCGGAGATGGCAGCATTGCGCAGCGCTTCCGGATCATTGCCGCCCGAGGCGTCGCGGATCTGCTGTTCAATCCCGGCCATTGGGTTTGCCGAGTTGGCCATCGCTGGGGCTGCTGCGGTCACCGCTGTCGCCGTCGTGCTGCCAACGCCGCTGACAATGCTCGACAGACCGCTGAACGCACCGCCGACCAGAGCGCCGACGGAGGTGGTCAGCAAATAGAGAATAACCAGCGTGGTCACCGCCCAGGTGGTCAGACCCTGGTAGCCGCCGGTCGAATTGCTCGGACGGCCGGAAAGACGGCTGGCGATGTAGCCACCGACGAAGGAGGCGATCAGACCGGCGACCACAAACCACAGACCGCCGGCGATCGAGAATGTGCTGGCATCGGGGTTATCGTAACGCGCCGGGTCGATAACCGCTGCGCCGATACCCACGCCAAGGAGGTTGAGAAGAAACTGGACAGCCAGTCCGACGAAAACGCCAGCAAGGATGGCGCCCCACGAGACTTTGTAGAGCGCTGCGGTCGATCCGCCATCGACGCCATAGGCGATATCGCGCGAGAGGTGGGTAGAAACGGGTTCGGTCATGGTGGCCCCTTAGGTGTTCACGGGATCGTGAGTTCCACCATAACTCGCAAATGTCGTCGATGTTCCGCTTGGGCTACCGCGCGCCGTAAATGAGAATGGCAGTGTGGGGTGACACCGCCGCTCTCATGCTTTTGAATGGATAGATCAGTCCCGACGGATACCGAGCGTGCCATCCTTGCGGACGGCGCCTTCGCGGCGTTCGTCTTCGATATCAACTGGGTGTTGAGGACCGTATCGGAAACCGTTAGTCTCGCCGCTCCAGCCGCAAACCTCTCCATCTGGCAGCCAGAATTAAGCCCCATCTCCCGCATCGGACGCATTACCGCTTGGGTGTTGTAAGGCGTGGGGAAAAACCGCGCGGGAACCGGCAACGAAGCGGAGGTGACGGCGCGCAATGCAGACGTGACGATAAGTCGGATGGGCGGCCAGCGATTTCGGACCGAGGCGGCGAGTTTCAAGCCATCCATGTCGCCTGGCATATCAACATCGGTGAACAGCATGTTGATTTTCGGATGCCGCAGCAGCACGTTCAGCGCTTCTGCCGAGTTTCGGCATCGTAGACCGTGAGTCGGTCAGCCTAGGTCACAGGCATCTTGATGCGGATCAGGCTGTCATCTTCGATCATGTCTTGGATCATGATTTTTCGACTTCCGTGCCCGCGAGAGTGTGCGGAACGCATTTAAATATGGGGCGGTTGGCGCGAACTCCTTTGCCATTTCACGTTTGAAGTCTGTCGCGAATACACGGGATATGAGCCTTGAACCAATTCACTTGCGACTCATTGCACCACGAGTGGATCATATCGTTCTTCCCAAGGAACCCCGGTAAGAGGCTGATGGGGCGTCGCGGGGCAGGCTGTGCAGAAACACCTCATTCTCTTCGGTCTTGAAGCCTCGCCCGCTGTATCAAAGGCAGACCGCGGCGCCGTCTGCACAAGAGTATGATTGACTAGGAAACTTTCCTGATATAGTTTCCTTGTCAATCACTGGAGAGCCCCATGCCGTCAATCCAACCCGCGTCGGACTTGACCGCCCATCTCGGCTACTGGCTACGCCACGTCTCCAACCACGTCTCGCAAGCCTTTGCCCGCAAGGTTGAGGCGCATGGTGTGACGGTGGCGGAATGGGTGCTGATGCGCCATCTGCTGGAGGACGAAGCCCTTGCTCCGAGCCGTCTGGCTGAGCGTATGGGCATGACACGCGGCGCCATCTCAAAGCTGGCCGACCGGCTGATCGCCAAATCGATGCTGGTGCGCGTCGCCGATCCGGAGGACGGGCGGGCCCAGACGCTTTCACTCGCGTCCGCTGGCCGCGCCCTTGTGCCGAAACTGGCGGCGCTGGCCGACCTCAACGATGCCGAATTCTTCGATCACCTGGCACCGGATGACCGCGCGGTTCTGCTCTGCACCCTGCGGGAGATCGTAGAGAAACACGGTCTCAAATCCATGCCCGTCGATTGATGACGGACACCCTCACATCTCACCACGAAAGGACACTGACATGACGACCAAATGGGAAAATGTGGCCCGCACTTGCCTTGAGGGCGCGGAATCGGGCACCATGACCTTCCCGCAGATCGTCGGCACACTGATCGAGGCCGGCTTCGACGGCTATGCGGTCGATTTGCGCCGCGCCACCGCCATCTATTACCTCCGGACGGCGAAGCCGTCGAACTGGAAGCAACGCGGACCAAACCGGTCGCCCAGCTTTTCGACTCGGCCACGGTCAAGGAAGCGATCAGCGAGGCCGAGGCCCTGGTGCCGGGCTACACCTACAAGGGCTTCTGCGCCAAGGTGGCCGGGGCGGGCTGCGCGGGCTACCTGGTCTCATTTCTGGGCAAGCGGGTGCTTTACTACGGCCGCACCGGCGAGACCCACACCGAGTATTTTCCCGGGACGCAGCCGGCGGCCAAATCATGAAGCCCACCGGCATCATGGAGGGCGGAATTATACCCGCACTCTTCCTCGGCCCTGCCGCTTGTCCTGCGCTGGGTGACCGGCAATTCGTTTGAGCGAGTCGCTCGGTTTAATCTCCTCTCGAAAAAATTTGTGCAGCGCAGCATTCGTACCCACTTATAGTCCTTGAGCCAAGACGGGCAAAGGAGACGGAAGTGACGTTACCCTCCAATTCACGGCAACTGATCGAAGTGAAAAACTTCGGAGCGAACCCCGGTAAGCTGAAGTGCTGGCTTTATCTGCCGACCATCCTGGCTCCGAAAACACCGCTCGTCGTCGTCCTACACGGGTGCACGCAGAACGCTGCAGCTTATGATCATGGCTCCGGTTGGTCGAAGCTGTCGGAAGAGAAGGGATTCGCGGTCCTGTTTCCGGAGCAGCAGCGCGCCAATAACGCCAATCTGTGTTTCAACTGGTTCGAGCCGGCCGACACCCGGCGTGATCAGGGCGAAGCTCTTGCGATCCGGGAGATGATCGGGCACGTCATCGAGTCGCAGGGGATAGATCCTGAACGTGTCTTCATCACGGGACTGTCGGCCGGAGGCGCGATGGCGAACGTCATGCTGGCGACCTATCCCGAATTGTTTGCCGGCGGCGCGATCATTGGCGGGCTTCCTTACGGAACGGCCTCAGGAGTGGGTCAGGCTTTCGAACGGATGCGGGGCCATAACCCGCCGAGCGAAAGTCAGCTTCAATCGGCCCTGATGTCCGCAGCTTCCAGCTGGGGTTCATGGCCGCCGATTTCTGTCTGGCACGGGACGCACGACCAGACGGTCAAGCCGATCAATGCCGAGCAGATTGCCCATCAATGGGGCGGCATGCATCAGATCTCCGCGACACCGGACTTGATCGAGTCCGTCAATGGCCACAGCCGTAAGGCCTGGCTCGATGAAAGCGGCAAAGCGGTCATGGAGGTTTATCTCATCAAGGGAATGGCGCACGGTGTTCCCCTGTCGTTCGCAGCCAAAGCCCCGTTGGGGCACTCCGGACCGTTCATGCTGGAGGCCGGAATTTCTTCGACGACGCGCATTGCCAGGACATGGGGCCTTGCCGACGATGCCGATGTCGCCGCAACCGAGGCGGTATTCAACCCTGACTTGAAGCACGACGCGGTTCCCTCAGGCATTGAAAATGTTATCGCCAAGGCAATGGCATATGCAAAACCAGGCGCTGTGAATAACGTCGGCGATCGACATGATCACGGCGTCGGCAAGGTTATCAACGACGCGCTTCGCGCCGCAGGGCTAATTCGATAATTTAGGCTGGCGCAGTGTGTCGAAGACACGGATCGCGTTCATCGTGTTTCCCAGCAACGGTCTGCCTCACCATGGCCCGAGGAGGTCTGTTCCATGCCGATGCTCACCATTCATCACCGCACGACCTACAGTTTTCGAGAGGACGTATCGCTGCTGGTGCACCGCCTTATGCTCCGGCCCGGAGAGGGCCGGGAGCTGAAGCTGCTGGGCCATGACATCTCGACGTCTCCTGAGGCTGAACTGAGCTGGTCGACGACGTATTCGGAAACGCGATCGCTTCGGCGACGTTTCGGACCCACAGTGACAGCCTCGTGGTGGACAGTCTGGCGACCGTCGACCTGACTGCGTCGGCATGGCCCGTGTTCGACATCGCAGCGTCTGCGATCAACTACCCATTCCTCTACGCCGATCGTGACGGGACTGATCTCGGAGCTCTCGCGGTTCAACAATTTGACGATGTCGACCAGCGGCTTCGAACGTGGATGCGCGGCTTCGTCGCTGGCGAACCGACGGATACCCTGTCCCTCCTCAAAGACATCAGTCTGGGCATCGCGTCTTCTATCTCGTACCAGAGCCGGGAAGAGGAAGGCACGCAGGCGCCGCTGACGACCCTCGATCGGGGTTGGGGCTCCTGCAGGGATTTTGCCGTTTTGTTCGCGGAGGCTGTGCGCAGCCTGGGTTTCGGCGCTCGCATCGTTTCAGGCTATCTGTTCAATCCGAACAGAGCACTCACAGGATCGACCGATAGTGGATCGACGCATGCCTGGGCGGAGGTCTTCGTCCCCGGCGCCGGGTGGATCACACTCGACCCGACGAACCGCAGCATGGGCGGCGCCAACCTCATCCCAGTCGCGGTGACCCGCGACATCGCCCACGCCGTTCCGGTTTCAGGGAGTTTCATAGGCGGGTCGAACGGCCTTCCTGTCAATGAACGTGGCCGTAGAAGTCAAAGCAATCGACCCGGCCTCAGCGGCGCGGCTGTAGAACGGTGGATTGACGTGGCTCAATTCTCGCGTTGTCGAGCTGCACCTTTGGTCTTGAACCGACCTGAACCTTTGACCCGTTAAAACTGCTACTTCAGTTGCAAAATCAGAAGCTTCATTGAGTTGCTCGACAGCCCTTGTGCATTCCGACGTAGGCAGCCTGAAAACGCTGTTTTGAAAACGGTTATTCGTACGAAGATCTGTCGAATTTAGAATTCTGGACTTACCTTCATGCCCATGCCGCATCCTACTACTGCGCCGCAATCCCGAAAGCCGTCAGAACCTCCGAGGTGATTGTACCGGTAACCTTGAGTGTTGGTTTCCACGCAGAACTCCGGTTAGGCAGATAAGGGGGGCTCAGTTCCGCGTGAAAACCAACAGGCTGCTCTTAGCGAAAAAAAACTCATGCCGAAACCGAGAATTCCATGCCTGCTCGCTGCACTTACATAATAAAACTAAGCAAGCGCTCGCTGTAGGTCCTCGTGCTCGAAGGCGCTGGCCATGCGATTGACTTCGCTATTCCGCGCGCCGATCGCCTTGGCCGTATCTCGCCAAGTAGAGGTAACGGTTGCGACCTCTTTGATAATGACGCGTGCCTGAGCCAGCGTGAGCGCAAAATATCCCGATGCAGCTTCCAGAAGATCAAGCGAGCACGTGCCTTCGTCAAGGTCGATATTGGTGGTCAGCACCCGTGCCTTGAGATCGGTTGGAACAGGATTGAGATCGTAGGCCGGCGACAGCGACCAGCCAGCTTTCCCCAACCATAAGAATCCGTGGTTGCGCAGGTGATCATCAACATTGGAGATCAGCACGTTGAAGACCACGCGCCGATAAAGAGCATGGGCGTCGCTCTTCCCTTGCGCCCCGTGCTCGGCGAGCGCATCGACAATTTCCGGATAACTGCCGCGCTCGCCATCCCTGGCGCCCATCATTGCCATCGCTGACAGAAATGGAACGCGGATGGCGCCGTTGCGGTCGAAGCGACGAGACAACATGACGGCTTTTCCGGCCACTTCGATAAGCTGGTGTTGCGGAGTGGCGATGCCGGCCTGGTCGGCGAGTCGGAGGGCGATCTCCTCCCAGGTCTCCATGCTGTACTCGTCGGTCTCTTTTGGAAACTTGGCGATGGAAAGATGGCCATGCTGATCGATGACAGATGCTTTCGGTCGAGCGCCGCCCAGTGACGAACCGGGAGCGAAAATGAGCTGGAGGTCCTCGTCAGTCTCTTCGTCACGCAAAATGCGCTCAGTAATCTGCAGAAGCCGACCAAGCTCGATGACGGCCGGAACGCCGGTCTGGATCGGAGCCTGGAAGACCTCCTCCCCGACCCACCGGAATCGAAGCGCGCCGAGACGGGTTTCGTCGGCGACGCCCAGCAGGTAGTCGCTTTCGGCGAGGGTGCGAACAGCTCGCGCCTCGCGTTCCGCACTGCGACGCTCGGCGCGCTGCATGAGCCGTCGTCCCCAGGTGTCGGGGGCGGAGTCGCCGATCGATCCGAACGTCGCCAATCCTGCCGGCGGAGCGAAGGCCCCACGGGTCAATGCAAGCGCGGGTTCCAGCGAGAAGCGATCAGGATCCTTCAGCCAGGCATCGTCATACTCGAACAGTATGGTCTCGGAGCCGCGGATGCGATTGCTCCTCGCAAGACCAATTCTACGAGTCTCTCCAGCAAGGTCGATATGAGCCTCGAAGTCAGTCATCGCGAGACGATCCCGACGCGGGCTTCAGGCGAACACGCTTCGGCAGATCCGCACTGGCAAGCGCCTGGCCGACACTGTCGTTGCTGATGTCAGCAAGCTGGGTCAGCCCGTCGAGGAGACCGAGAGCTTGAAGGACGCCCGCATAGATTCCGATGCTGACATTCGTGTCGCCCGCCTCGATCTTTTGTAGCGTGGAGCGAGAGGTAAAGGCTCGCTCTGCCACGACTGCCATCGGCAACTTACGGCGGCGGCGAGCATCCTGGATATCCGCACCAAGCTTTCGCAAAGCCCGCCTGACAGCTGCCGATGGTTGATGGGGAGTGGGCATGTGGTCCCTTCGCGCTACAGAATTTAGCTTTATGTAGCACGAAGCTGACAATATTTCCAGTTAGGCATACCGCTTTGTTCGAAGGCTGGCCCATGCGTATAGATGCTTCACTGGGCCTTTAAGACATGCGTCACCTGAGTACCTGTTCGCTCTGGACGTTACATCCTTTGTTAAACGAGAGCTTCTATTTCGGCTCGCCCTCGGCATTGGGGCCGAGAAGGAATATTAGCATGCCAAAACAAGATATTGCCTCAAGTCAGTTTCAACGAAAAATCTCGGAATTCTGTGAGGTGCGCATTGCACCGGCCACATCCAAACGGACCTTAGAGAATATCAAGCCCTACCTCGTCAGCCTGATCATTTATCGCAAGTCACCGCCCTTGCTGAATGGCCGCATCCACTGGGCGGCCATTGCGGATGCCTGCGGGATCGAAGAGGACCTGACCACGGAGCTGAAAAAGCAGCTCCGTCCCGGCCTCGACGCCATCATCCGCTGGCTCGGCGCGCCGGCGGCTTTGGAAGACGTTCGACCGTCAAAACCGAAAAGCAAAGCGGCCAAGCCCGGCATGCGCGCGCCCACATCGACCACATCGTCCACACGCAAGCCGCAACGAACGGGCAGCGACGGAACTCCGGTTCAACCTGCCTCAGCGCAAAGAGGGCCACAGCCCAAGCCGATCCAGGAATTTCCACCACCGCTGTTCGAGGCAGCGGACGATCCGGAAACCTTCCGCGACGCGCTCGTCTACCACATGCGCCGGTTCGGCGACAGTTGCTGGCAGCTCTATCGCGCCATTGTTCGCCTCGGTGAGACCTTTGACGACAAGACCCTGTTGTCCTGGGTTCAGGGTGAACGGGCGCCGAGATCCATTGCCAGCTTCGACATCCTGTCGCGTATCGAGCGTCGCTACCAACTAAGACAAGGCTACTTTAAAGAGAAGCTGCCGCACCAATCCCGATCGCTGCACGGTCACGATCTCGGTGACATCAATCCGGCCGAACGGCGGAGACTGGCCTGGCATCTGCCCGACGACTTCGGCAGCCTGCCGTTCTCGAAGCGCGAGGAAATCCTCGACTGGGTGCGGCGGGTGATCATTTCCGGCTCGACCGATTATCACCGCTATCAGGCGGCGGCGAGCAAACAACGGTATGCCATCCGCTTTCCGGGGGTCACCTATGGCGGAGGAACGTTGTCTCCCCGATCGCCCTTTCTGACGTCTGGCGCAAGCAGCGGTGTGGACGATTCATTCGAAGACCCGGACCTGCTGTCCGGTGTGGTCGATGCGCCGCCGCGGCTGGCGATGGAGATGGCCGACCTGATCCGATTCAAGACTTCGACGCTGACGGCGATCGGTTTCCAGCGCAACGGCGTCTGGGGTGAAGAGTCGGCGTCGCAGAAGGTGGAGCACCTCGGACTGATGTTCGGCGCGCTCGCTGCTTCGCCTACCGGCATCGTCAAGGGTCGCGGCGTCCCGCTCAGCCAGTTGACTTTCGGCCTGCTGATCTTTCCTGGCGTCTGGGACTGGTATCTGCAATGGCTTGAGCAGCGGCGTGGATTCTACACCAAATGGGAAGAGGACATGCTGATGGTCGCGCAGGCTCTTACCCGGGCAGAGGTGGGATGGATCCGGCAGCACCCTGAGCTTCTGAAAAATGTCAGGCCGATCGAAGGCCT
This sequence comes from Gillisella vitis, assembly GCF_021559775.1. Lineage (GTDB taxonomy): Bacteria > Pseudomonadota > Alphaproteobacteria > Rhizobiales > Rhizobiaceae > Allorhizobium > Allorhizobium ampelinum. Next base: position 200,891 of record NZ_CP056050.1, read on the forward strand.
GATCGCACCTGAGGAAATCGAATTCGCCGCACGTGACTGGAACGGCGCCTGCGATGCGTTTCACCGCCATGCCGCCAATCGCTCGAAGGAGGTGCAGCGGGTGATGCGCGTCCATCGCGATCCGTTCGAACCGATCATGGTGATCCTGGAATCCGACAGTCCGCTGGCGGAGTATCGCAAGATCACCGACGAAATCCTGAAGCGCATGCCGGACCGGGATCGTTATCCGCGCCCGGCCGCCGAAGCCGTTCGCTCCTTCCTGATGCTTCGGCTCGGACTGCATCTGGGCCTTCGGCAGAAGAACCTACGCCAGCTTCGGCTTTGCCCGCGTGGGCATTTTCCGACGTCCGAACGCCGGCTGGAAGACATGAAATGTGGAGAACTGCGATGGAGCGACCGGAAGGATGGCTGGGAGGTGCTGATCCCCTCTGTTGCCTTCAAGAATTCCGGCTCGTCCTTCTTCGGGCAAAAACCGTTCCGGCTGATCCTTCCTGATCTGCTTGACCTCTACAAATACCTCGAGGTCTATATCGATCGGCATCGCGGTGTGTTGCTCGGCAGTGCCAAGGACCCCGGAACGTTCTTCGTCAAGACCGTGAAGACGACGAGCTACGATGCAGCTTATGACTCGACAAAGTTCTACGAGGCCTGGAGGACGATCATCCAGCGCTATGGCATCTACAATCCCTATACCGGTCGCGGTGCGATCAAGGGCCTGCTGCCACATGGGCCGCATAACCTTCGGGATATTCTCGCGACGCACATCCTGAAGCAGACGGGATCCTACGAGCAGGCGAGCTATGCGATCCAGGATACCCCGGATGTCGTGCAGCAGCATTACGGCCGCTTCCTGCCGCAGGACAAGGCGGCGCTCGCGGCAAAGATCTTGAACCAGGCTTGGGAAGCCGCTTGATCAGAGAGGGTGGAGCACTCTGGCGCTCCGCCCACTCCGGCCGACAGACCGCGCGGGATGCTGCTTTGTCGCAGCTCGCGGAGAAAGAGGGGTAAGCTTCAGCGCAGTTCGAGCATTGTCAGCGCGTTATCGATCGCGGCCCCTGATGCGGTATTGTCGAACACGCACCAGCTGTGGCGCTGCCAGCAGTTTCGAGAACGATCTGATCTCCTTATCAGTGTAGCTCGAGTAGTAGATTTTTGGTTTGCCATGAAGACGGACGTATTTCGGCGGCGTGTCGAAATCTTCCACCGGCCATACCGGCGCCGGATCAGCGAGAACCCGATCGATCGCGAAGTTCTTCAGCAATTCCAACGCCTCGGCCGATGCCCAGCCCTTGTGCCGAACCTCGATGACAATCGGTCCGTCATCGGCATTCCGTACTGTTTTGAATGCGGTTTCGAGCACCTCAGCATCCGAAAGCCAGCAACGGCGGCAACTGGCAGAGCAGCGGCCCGCGTTTTTCTCCGAGCGGTGCAATATCCTCAAGGAACGTGTCGAACGGCTCGGCGATGTCTTTCATCGTCCGCGTGTGGGTAATCTCCTTAGGAATCTTGACCGCGAACCGAAAGCTGTCCGGGACGGACTCAGCCCACCGTGCGAAGGTCGATGCCTTGTGTCGACGGTAGAAGGTCGAATTGATCTCCACCCCGTCGAACACCGAGCATAGCGGCTAAGACCACTTCCTTCCTGAGCAAACCTGTCGGCCACCTTTTTCGGGATAGACCAGGCGGCGGTGGCAATGATCGGCAATCGTCTTCTCCTCCATTTGCGAATTCGCGAGCAAAACGAAGGGCCGGCAGCCGAGTTCCTTACGCCGATCAAGCACAAACCGGAACCGTCAACCAGCCAAGAACGTTTGCAGAACGAATTCAGGAGATCGTTATGAGTGACAACCCGAAAACCGATACCTCTTCCAACACGCAGAAAGACCCGGACGACTGGGTCAGCGGCGATGAGCCGATGACCGGCGCCCAACGCTCCTATCTGAAGACCTTGTCGGAGCAGGCGCATCAGCCCGATGCCTGTGCCGAGGATCTAACCAAGGCGGAAGCGTCAAAACGGATCGATGAACTGAAGCAGTCCCTCGATCTGGAGTGACGTGATGTCTCTGATGGCAGATGAACCGCCTGGAGGTCGATGCTGCACGGAACCTTTGTTCGCTGCAGCACTTATGGATCGTCAACCGCGAAAGGACGCGACCATGTCAGACCTGAAGCTTGGTGAACCGATCCCCACAGGCATTCCCGGTATTGAACCGGTCAGCACGGAAGTACAAGATGCCGCCAAGGCGGTCGTCCGGCCGATCGAGCGGACGATTGATAGCGCGGCAGGCGCCTATCCAGATACAGCATTGCTCGACCAGTTGCTGCTTCTTCCAATGAAGCTCGGCCTGTCGATGGCGCTGGCTTCGACGGCAATGCTCGTCAGCCCGATTGCGATGACGAAGCGGCTGCAGACGACCGGTATCATTCAATAAAGGACGCTCCTTCGTCCGCGTCGCTTTCGCCGCCTTCCGAGGCGGCGATTTCTTTTTGAACCGCATGTCGGCTCAGCAGGCCGGCGGGTGTTGTCACGTTAATCGGCTCACAGTTGGCTGCGTTTCGGGTTGGTCGTAGATTTCGACGATGCAAACATCCGATATCAGTTTCAAGCGTCACCGTTTTCCTGCGCAAATCATTGCTCATGCAGTCTGGCTTTACCTGCGGTTTAATCTGAGCCTGCGTGAAGTTGAGGAAATGCTTCTTGAGCGTGGTGTCGACGTTTCTTATGAGACGGTCCGCCGCTGGGTCGCCAAGTTCGGACCCCAGATTGCTCGCAATTTGCGGCGGCGACAGCCGCGCCCAGGCGATGTTTGGCATCTGGACGAAGCCGTTGTGAAATGTGCTGGAGAGAAGTTCTGGCTTTGGCGTGCGGTCGATCAGCATGGCACTGTTCTTGAAGAAATCTTGCAGAAGCGACGCAACAAAAAGGCGGCCAAGCGCCTGCTGGTGGCGTTGATGAAACGCTATTGCTTTGTTCCCAAACGTATCATCACTGATAAATTGCGCTCCTACGGCGCAGCAAAGGCGGACGTGGCACCCCGCCTCGTTCATTGGTCACACAAAGGCCTCAACAATCGGGCTGAAAACAGCCACCTGCCGTTTCGAAAAAGGGAACGAACCATGCAGGGCCACCGATCAACGGGAGCATTGCAACGGTTCGTCTCCATGCACTCCGCTACCCGGAATTGCTTTTCAGTTCCATCCCGCCGCCGAGCCGCACAAACAATTCGCTACCATCGCCTCGAAGCTTTCGACGCATGGAAAATTGCGGCTTGCATCCCCTGAAAATCCGAGAACCTCAACCCATTCTCGGGATGGGAAACTTAACGTGACAACACCAGGCAGCCTGCTGCTCCGTCCTCTTCGAGAGGTCGTCAGCGCTCTGCGCAATCTCACGCGCACCACCATCCAGCGCGTGCGTGGTACGAGCGACCGACTCGACGGTTTTCCCGAGACGCATCACCGCCGAATTCAAATCGCTGCGAAGTGTTTCGAATTCCGCGGCGAAAGGTTCGGTGATCTGAAACGAAAGGTCGCCGTCAGCAAGACGGCGCAGGCCGTCGGCAATCCCGGAAGTCGCCTCAGCAAGGCGTACGTTGGCAGCTGCTTCCGTTTCCGCTTTCATACGGTCTCGCTCAGCTTCCGCCTGCGCGCGGTGGCGTGCTGCGGTCTCCTCCAACTGCTTCTTTTCAATGGCGCCCTTCCTGAACGTCTCGATGGCTTCGGCGATAGAACCGATCTCGTCCTTTCTTCCCGCGAAAGGTATCGCGCGATCGGTCTGGCCCGCAGCGAGGTTCGCAATGGAATCCCTTACGATCTCGATCGGCCGGGCGACACAGAAGTAAGCGAAGTAGACGATGACTCCCATTATGAGAACCGAGACGCCAATGGCGATATAGCTCGTCTGCACCGTCCAGCTGTATGATGCCTGGCTGGCAGTATAAGCATCTTGTGCGCCCTTGGTGTTGAAGTCCACGAGAGCGTCGAGGTCTTCGGCGATCCGGTCACCGACGGGTCCCAACTCGGTGCTGACAGCGTTGATGGAAGCTAAAAGGCCTCGGGATTTGAAGGATCCGGTAATGCCTGATCCAGTGACCACGTAGCCGTCGAAGACATCTATCACGCGACCGATCAACGCTTCGTCCGTAGAGGTCATCGGTAGGCTCCTGTATAAGTCAGCCTGCTTCCGGAAGTCAGCGATCGCAGCCGTAATAGCGCCGTCGGCTTTCTGCAACTGGTCCTCAGACTGGGCCATTATGTAGTTTCTGTAAGCCAGTCGAAGGTCACCGAGCGCGACGTTCATTTCCTTCGCTGACGACACGTTCGGCAGCCAGTTTGTCGCTATACTGCCAACATTGGAGTTTATGGCAGAGATCTGTCCCACCGCGAATGTCGAAAATGCTAGGAAGACGATTCCCGCGAGTATCACCAAGGATGGGAGCGCCGTCTTAATGCTGGTTCGTGCCATTGTCATCTTTCTAAGTCGGCGCGCGCTGCCCGCCGTTGTTGATGCAACGCTAAAGTCATCTCGCTTGCACACTGGGCCGCGGGAGCCCGCGGCACTGAAATCAGATACTTGATGTACCAGACGGTCAAATTGCTCATGAAGTTGTACTAGGCGGTGTGGACGGATTGCCGCAAGTTTAATTTCTGCGATTCCCAAATCAGTATTTGAATGATTCATGGGTTGCCGGTTTCAGAGGAGATCGGCGATGCTGACGAAGATGACAGAAGCGGACTGGGCGGTCGCACTTGAGGTTTTCCGCGCCTCGCTTCCGCGGCGGGGCGACAAGGGTCGAGATGACCGGCTGTTTTTGGAGGCCCTGCACTATTTCTCCGTCAACAATATCACCTGGCGCGGTCTGCCGGAGCGCTATGGACATTGGAACAGTGTCTGGAAGCGCTTTTCCCGATTGAGCAAGGCGGGTGTTTTTGAGATTTTCTTCGAGCACCTTGCCAGCCTGAGCACGTCGGCCGATCTGGTTCAGATGTTCGACAGCACCGTGGTGCGCGCGCATGTTTCGGTAGCAGGAGCAAAAGGGGGCAATATGGCCAAGCGCTTGGCCGCTCGCGAGGCGGCTTCTCGACCAAAATCCACCTGAAGACCGATTTCGACGGACATCCCATCGCCTTTGATCTGACCGGGGGCGAGAAAGGTGACGCTCCGCACTTTCCAATCCTGCTTGGCCTTGGCCCCGATGTAGATCCCCGCGCCGCCATGGGCGACAAGGGCTATGACAGCAAGGCTAACCGCCAGGCCGCAAGAAGGCGGGGTGCGGTTCCCGTCATTCCTTATCGTTCAACGGCAAAATCAAAGCCGACGTTCTTTCCCAAAGCGCTCTACAAAGGTCGCGCCCGCATCGAGCAAGCAATCGGAAAACTCAAGCGCTTCAAGCGCGTTGCGCTACGATGCGAGAAGACCAAACAAAATTTCTCCTCCATCGTCGCAATCGCCGCAGGCTTCATCTTGATCAAATCCGTCCACACTGCCTAAAATGCTAACGGAAACGCCCTGTCAGCGCGCTGGACCCCTTTATTCGCTTTCGGTATTAAACCTGCGCGTTAATTGTATTTTCGACATCGATAAAAGAGATGACCGGCGGCTCGTAAGGGCCGGAACGTCCCGCGCTTGTGAGGTGAGGAGAGTCCGCAACGGGATAGCAGGTCGCTGGGACTGCTGGCAGGCCACTATACATTCACGGCTGAAGTGTGAGTGGCCTCTTCGGATCGCCTCCGCGCTGGGCCATCCGACATGCAACGCCTGTACGGCTCGAAGCGCAGTCAGCGCGTCCGTGTTTGTTTGGGAGTTTCGCCAAACCGCTTTCGGTATCTTCGAGAAAAGTCCGCGTGATGCTGGAAACCCCAGGCATTTGCGATCTGCGATATGTAGCCTGGAGCGAAGCCTCGCTTGAGGGCATCGTGGACGCGGTCAAGTCGACATTCGATAATGTACTGAACCGGAGTTATGCCTTTCGATTCCCTGAAAGCGATCTGCAAACTGCGAACGCTGACCCCTGCGGCGAACGCGATCTCGGACACGGTTATCGGACTTGCTAGGTTCGCTTCTATGTAATCGAGGGCGTTTCGAAGCACTCGGTTGTTTACCTGGTCGGCGGTGGGTCTCACGGCCGCCGTTGTTGGCCAGCAGGACAGCAGGTGGAAGACGAGCAGTTCCTCGACTATCGGAAAAGACAGCGGATTATGGTCTCCGTGCTGCTGGAGGTTGTCGTGCAAGCGGAGGAGCGCGGTCCTGAAGATGCGGATCTGAGGTATGTTCACGTCGACGACGGGTACGAAGGATGCGAACGTGCTACGTTCCTCCCCGTACAGCGCCTGCATTTTCTGGAATATGCTTACGGATGCGATTGTACAGCTTATCATACTGGCGCTCCGGGAAGTTCGCTCATACTCCATATCCCGAAAAGGTATGATAACGCCCTGTCCTCGGTCGATGTTGACCTCTTCCCGACCGTCCTTACGCGCCAAGCCGCCGCTTATAGGGAATCGGATAGTCACCAGATCCGAAACAACACGCGGCCGGGCTTCGAAACCTGTCGCGGACTCCGTTTTCCAAACACAAAAATCTCGAATTTTAGTCCCGCCGAACTTGAGACGGACCGGCTCTCGACCAAGAGAAGTGAATCCAACCGGGCACAAACTGTCTGACTGTAACCTGTCGTTATCATCGTGGGTTAGGAGATCGAAACGAAACCTTGTCGGAACCGTGTTCGCAACAGAATTCAAGACAGGCATCGAAAACTCGTGATAAAATGCCGCTCACGACAGCGAGCAGATCGGAGGGATAGTAGGAAAGCGGTCTCTAGCCGTGACTTACCACTAATGCAACCATTCGTCACTAACCGCCGATCATCGAAGCTATGCATTTAACGAAATTATCATAGTGAATGCGAAAACACCTCAACAGTACGACGGGCAAACTGTGGAGCGTGTTGATGATCAACACGCAATTCCCGCCCCTTCGGACCCGGCCAACTATCCGCAGCTGTACATAGCTACGACCGAGGCCTGCGGGTTTTGCCAGACTGTAGAGCGTTCGCCACGTCAGCGAGACGGCAAGCGGCAAACCGACCTATGGCTTGAACCGAATTCCCGGCAGCCGGAACCATTCGGCTGATATGTAAGTGCGCGCCTTGCGAGCTCATACCGGTAAGTCTCATACGACGTCGACGGGTATCTAGCGACAGCGCTTCGTTCGAGAAGCTTTTGGCGGGCAGGCTACCGATTGGTCGGCGCGTGAGAAGCGATCGAGGCTGTGGCGCTCGATCAGACCGATGTTTGTATAGATTGCGAGAGTCCTATCATATTTCGGCACGTACTACGTAAAATCGAAGTATGATATTGTCTAAGGAAAGTCATTGGATCATTACAGCAAGCATTAAATCAACTCCTAGGCAGTGTGGACGGATTTGATCAAGATGAAGCCTGCGGCGATTGCGACGATGGAGGAGAAATTTTGTTTGGTCTTCTCGCATCGTAGCGCAACGCGCTTGAAGCGCTTGAGTTTTCCGATTGCTTGCTCGATGCGGGCGCGACCTTTATAGAGCGCTTTGGGAAAGAACGTCGGCTTTGATTTTGCCGTTGAACGATAAGGAATGACGGGAACCGCACCCCGCCTTCTTGCGGCCTGGCGGTTAGCCTTGCTGTCATAGCCCTTGTCGCCCATGGCGGCGCGGGGATCTACATCGGGGCCAAGGCCAAGCAGGATTGGAAAGTGCGGAGCGTCACCTTTCTCGCCCCCGGTCAGATCAAAGGCGATGGGATGTCCGTCGAAATCGGTCTTCAGGTGGATTTTGGTCGAGAAGCCGCCTCGCGAGCGGCCAAGCGCTTGGCCATATTGCCCCCTTTTGCTCCTGCTACCGAAACATGCGGCGCACCACGGTGCTGTCGAACATCTGAACCAGATCGGCCGACGTGCTCAGGCTGGCAAGGTGCTCGAAGAAAATCTCAAAAACACCCGCCTTGCTCAATCGGGAAAAGCGCTTCCAGACACTGTTCCAATGTCCATAGCGCTCCGGCAGACCGCGCCAGGTGATATTGTTGACGGAGAAATAGTGCAGGGCCTCCAAAAACAGCCGGTCATCTCGACCCTTGTCGCCCCGCCGCGGAAGCGAGGCGCGGAAAACCTCAAGTGCGACCGCCCAGTCCGCTTCTGTCATCTTCGTCAGCATCGCCGATCTCCTCTGAAACCGGCAACCCATGAATCATTCAAATACTGATTTGGGAATCGCAGAAATTAAACTTGCGGCAATCCGTCCACACCGCCTAAAACGAGTGTAATGATGGCTACCACAACGCAGTTCAACCCATTGCGGCTTGTGAACGACGCTATTAACAATGCCAATATGGCAGGTCAAACACTTACCACGGACGCCATAGCGCTGCTCTGGAAGGTCGCACAGGGAAAACTCAGCAAGGGTGACGCAGCTGAACTTTCGCGAACCCTGATAGGAACCATTATCCAGAAGCGGGAGCGGCATGAGGTCCGCGTTGTCGACAAAGAAACGGCCGCGGCACTCGACGCCAAGCAGCGACCCTGTCCGAAATACGCGGACAACTCGTCACGTTACAAGCTCCAGCGTCCTATAATAGCACCTCCATCAAGCAATAGTCGCTCGGACGTTGTGCGTGGGCACCGTTTCAAAACGTATCTCGATCACGGCCTGAATACCAGCCGCTTGACTGAGGGACCCGGTGCCTTCGGGTCCCCATCGTGCGGATACGCTAACCCTGCGTTTATCCGAGTAGCTGCCATTCGTCTTGCGGCGCTAGGTCAATGGATTGCCAACCACGCGTTCGGGTACACGAATCCGTTAGCGTTGGCTATCGGGCAACTGCTCAACGCGGCACCTTTTTCTTAGCCGCACACCCTGCAGCTTCGGCGGTGCCACCGTAGGTCGAGTTGAGACGAAACAAAAGACAGCCGCGCCCCAATTCACGAACACCCATTCACGCGAGTTGAGTTGCCGCCGAGTGCCGTCGACGACCCGCTGCGACGGCTAGCATCAGTTCCTATCATTTTTACGAAATTAGACATACCTGACGCGAAGCGAGCCGTAGCGTTAACATTTTGTCCATCGCTTGACGATGAGATGGTTAACGGACTGGAACGGAGCAATGTCCGCCGTCTCTAATAATAACAACAGCTTGCAGAGTAAGGCGATGAGAAAACGAGTGCGTTTGAACGAGCTGCGGGTTGGAATGTGGGTCGCTGAGATAGACATGCCTCCTGGCATGTCTTCTGATCATGCCGCGCCCTTCGCAATCGCATTTCCTTCGGAGTTAGAGCGCCTTACCGATCTCAGCATTCTCAGTGTCGTCAGCGATGCGAGGAAAGGACTGGATATGGCGAGAAGTCGCGTATCGACCGTCGACCTCCAGCAGGAAATAAGCGCCAGATTGCCGAGAGAGGAGATAGCTGCAGCCGCGCGGACAATCTCTAGATTAAGGCCGCATCTCAACGCGGTTTCAGAGTCTTTTAGACAGTAAATCGCAACGAAGCCTGAAATAAAGAAGGTAATATTATCAGAATGGAACATCGGAAAATCATGCAACAGTCATACAATGACATAAACGATATCAAAAGAAGTGCCTGCCCGGGGAGAGATAAACTTATGGATAGAAATGACCGTAGTTCATTGAGAATAATGTTCTCGTCGGTATGTCTCTTCCTTCTCATGCCCCATCATACATTCGCAGGCATGAAAGAAGCCCGCGAATTCCTCTCATCCGAGATTGGCTCGCTATCGGTTCTATCTCGGGCTGATCAAGAGAACGAGATGAAGTGGTTCATCGAAGCGGCGAGGCCTTATCAAGGAATGGAAATCAACGTCGTTTCCGAGACTCTGACGACGCATAAATACGAGTCGGAAGTCCTCGCTCCGGCATTCACGGCTATCACCGGCATCCGGGTCAACCATGAGCTCACGAGCGAAGGCGACGTCGTGGACAAGCTCCAGACCCAGATGCAGTCCGGTGAAAGTTCCTACGATGCGTACGTAAACGACTCGGATCTGATCGGCACGCACTGGCGCTACCAACAGGCCCGGTCACTTACAAAGTTCATGCGCGACGAGGGCAGGGACGTCACCAATCCGGACCTGGACCTGAACGACTACATCGGCCTCAAGTTCACGTCGGCACCGGACGGCGACCTGTATCAGCTACCCGACCAGCAGTTCGCGAACCTCTACTGGTTCCGGTACGACTGGTTCAACGACCAGAAGAACAAGGCCGACTTCAAGGCGAAATACGGCTACGACCTCGGCGTTCCCGTCAACTGGTCCGCCTATGAGGACATCGCCGAGTTCTTCACCGGCCGCGAGATCGACGGCAAGAAGGTCTATGGCCACATGGACTACGGCAAGAAGGACCCGTCGCTCGGCTGGCGCTTCACCGATGCCTGGCTGTCGATGGCTGGCAATGGCGACAAGGGCCTGCCGAACGGTCTTCCGGTCGACGAGTGGGGCATCAAGGTCAACGAGAAGTCCCAGCCGGTCGGCTCCTGCGTCGCCCGCGGCGGCGACACCAACGGCCCGGCTGCAGTCTATTCCATTCAGAAGTATCTGGACTGGATGAAGGCCTACGCACCTCCAAGGGCAGGCAGCATGAACTTTTCCGAGTCCGGTCCGGTTCCGGCGCAAGGCGAGATTGCGCAGCAGATCTTCATGTACACCGCCTTCACCGCGGATATGGTCAAACCCGGCCTTCCGGTCGTGACAGGCGACGGAACCCCGAAATGGCGCTTCGCTCCTTCGCCGCATGGCGTCTACTGGAAGGACGGGATGAAGCTCGGCTATCAAGACGTCGGCTCGTGGACGCTATTGAAATCCACGCCCGTGGACCGAGCTAAAGCGGCTTGGCTTTACGCCCAATTCGTCACTTCGAAAACTGTCGACGTCAAGAAAAGCCATATGGGCCTGACCTTCATTCGCGAGTCTACGATACACGACACGAGCTTTACGAAAAGGGCCTCCAAACTCGGCGGTCTCGTCGAGTTCTACCGCTCGCCGGCCCGCGTCCAGTGGTCGCCCACCGGCACCAACGTTCCCGACTATCCGAAGCTATCTGAGTTATGGTGGCAGGCTATCGGCGACGCAGCAGCGGGGACGAAAACCCCGCAGGAGGCATTGGATTCGCTATGCGCCAACCAGGAACGTGTCCTCCAGCGCCTTGAGCGTGCCGAAATCCAGGGAGCCATCGGTCCGGTGCTGTCAGAACAGCGCGATCTCCAGTACTGGCACCAGGTCGCCGTAGCGAACGGCCACCTCGCGCCGCAGCCGAAAATCCAGAACGAAAAACAAAGCCCGGTCACCGTTGACTACGACGCGCTCGTCGACAGCTGGCGAAACTAGCGACAGGGCGACGTCAGACATTGAAATGTACCACTTTAAACCCTCCCTCAAAGGTAAATCATCATGCGACGCCCTAGTATCCTAGTCTCAGTAAGCCTCTCTCTTGTTACGATCAGCATCGTCGTCTTGGGCCTGTACGCCTTCATGGTAACGGGCATGGATCGGCTCAACGCGCGCACGGCAGACGTCGCCGACGGTTGGCTCCCGCGCAGCAAACTGTCCGCGCAAGTCAAGATCGCCTTGGACGATCTGCGGATTGTTTACGGCCAGCATGCGGTGGAAGCGAACGTCCAGCGAATGAACGAGCTGGCCAAGATATCTGCAACCCGGGAAGCCGACCTGCGTGATGCGCTGGAGGTCTATGAGAAGCGCATCTCCTCAGACGTTGAGCGCGCGGCGTTTGCGCCGATCCCTCCACTCGTGGACAGTTTCGTTCAGAAAGGCGGCTACATGCTGGAGATGTCCTCCGGCAAGTCTAAAGACCTTGCCGGATACCTTTTCGGCCACGGCATGACGACCTTGGCAAAAGACATCAACGCGTCGCTCGACAAACTGATCGCATTCAGCGAGGAGGGTGCCCACGCTTCGAAGACAGACGGCGTCAAGACGTTCAGATCAGTGCAGTTCGGAAGTCTGCTCGCACTTGGTATCGCGCTGACGATCCTGGCCGGTGTGACCGCATATGTTATCCGCGGCGTCGCGCGGCCAGTGAAACTCATCACGGGCTCAATGTCCCGTCTCGCTGGAGGGAATACTCAGGCAAGCGTGCCTTTCGCCGATCGGTCCGACGAAATCGGCTTGATGGCCGCCGCGGTCGAGGTGTTCCGCAAGGAGGCGATCGAGAAGACGGCGCTGGAAATCCAAGCGGATCGAGACCGCAAACATGCGGAAGCTTCACGCGAAAGGCTTACTCACGAGGCTGAAGCCGCCGCGATGGCGCGGCTTCAGCAAGCGATCTCCGGCATCGCCGATGGTCTCCACGCAATATCGCACGGCAATCTGCAGATGAGGCTGGGCAAGCCGCTGTCGCCGGAATTCGACAAGCTACGGCTCGACCTTAATACGGCAGCCGAGCAGCTTTCGGCCACGCTGAATACGGTGAACTCCGCGGCGCATTCCATTTTGAGCCGTTCGACCGAGATCGCAGACAGCACTGCGGCCCTGTCGAACCGTACCGAAGAGCAGGCCGCGGCGCTTGTCAAGACGACTGCCTCTATCAATCAGATCGCTTCTACCATGGGGCATTCAGTCAAGCGACTCGACGACGCACGCCTGGTCGCCAGAACCGCCAACGAAAGCGCGACGAAATCGGGCTGCATCGTGGCTGAGACCATTCAAGCGATGGAGAAGATCGAACACTCCTCTGGCCAGATTTCGAGCATCACGCAGGTCATCAACGAAATCGCGTTTCAAACGAGCCTTCTGGCACTCAACGCGGGTGTCGAAGCCGCTAGAGCGGGAGAGGCTGGAAAGGGCTTCGCCGTCGTCGCCCAGGAAGTTCGCGCGCTCGCCACGCGATCGGCCGAGGCCGCGAAGGAAATCAACGGACTCATCGAGACGTCGAGCACCCAGGTCAAAGCGGGCGTCGAACTCGTCCACAAGACCGGAGCAACCTTGGGGACGATCGTATCCCATATCTCTTCCATGAACGAAAGCATGGAGGGTATCGCATCTGCGACAGTTGAACAGGCGACGACTCTTTCAGAGGTCACGCATGCGATCAACCAACTGGACAAATTCACGCAGCAAAACACGGCCATGGTCGAGGAAACCTCAGCCGCGAGCTTCGAGCTGGCAGCGGAAGCGAGAATACTGCAAGACCTAATGGCCGCCTTCGAGCTTCCGGATACATCCATGGCCGACAGGCCTTTCCAACAGCCGGCGCGGCAACGCGCAGCCTAATGGCGAACGTCCGGCGAACGGCGATGTTCATCGAGCAGGTTGACGTCTAAGGAAGACTTGCCCTACTGAAAAAATCACCTCCCCTAAGCAGCTAGAAGGGGTGGTGAAATCCAGATGCAGCAGATACGCTGACAGGACAAGCAACCTTCCTGTTCGCCAACGCCGTCGGTACTGTCCCTGCTGGTGCCCGGCACCTAGCTACGACGTCTGTGTCTGCTCGCTGGAACTGCCAGCCACTCGGTCAGAAGGCTCGCGCCGGTCACGTGACAACAATAGGTACGGTGACCGCTTTTGACGCCTCCGCTCGCCGTGTCGCGCGCTAGCATCGTCTTTCGACTCTGGGAAGCAATCTCTGCGATTTACCAGCCCAAAATTGCATCAGACATACCAATCTCAGCCAACAGTACAAACTAGAATTGTTAAAGCGCAAGAATTGTCGTTATTGCTCAAGATTTCTGCGTGTCTAATGGAATATTTACATCGCGTAAATATCTTTACCCAAGAATTCGCATCAGCATTAGCTGCTGCGAGCTTGCGGATGGTCCGGCCGAGCGACGGGGAGCATTTTGGGGTAAATGGGATGTTAGGATTTGGTGGCGCCGACGCAAAGGCAGTCCTTGAGGCCCTCAGCAAGTCTCAGGCCATTATCGAGTTTAAGCTCGATGGTACGATCATCACCGCAAACGAGAATTTCTGTCGGGCGCTTGGATATCAGCTGTCCGAAATCGTGGGCAAGCACCACAAGATCTTCGTCGATCCGACCGAAGTCAACAGCTCCGATTACATCGATTTTTGGGCAAGGCTGGGACGCGGCGAATTTGACCGTCGCCAGTACAAGCGTATCGGCAAAGGCGGCATGGAAGTCTGGATCGAGGCTTCCTACAATCCGGTGTCGAGGGGCGGCAGGCCCTATAAGGTCGTCAAATTCGCGACAGATATCACCGAACAAAAACTTAAAGCCGCCGAAGATAGTAGAAAGCTCGACGCGATCTCCAGGGCTCAGGCCGTCATCGAGTTCACGCCCGGCGGGGACATCCTGACGGCAAACGAGAACTTCCTTCAGACCCTTGGCTATCAACTCTCTGAGGTTCAGGGCAAGCATCATTCCATGTTCTGCGAGCCGGGCTACACGAGGAGCGAGGATTACCGCCGCTTCTGGGCAAGGCTCGCCGGCGGCGAATTCGTTGCAGATGAGTTCATGCGTCTCGGCAAGGGGGGCAAGCGCGTCCACATCCAGGCGTCCTACAACCCGATCTTCGACATGAATGGCAAAGTGTTCAAGGTGGTCAAGTTTGCGACCGACGTGTCTGAGCGTGTCAACAGCGTCGAGCAACTGGCCAGCGCACTCCAGGCTATGGCTGGCGGTGACCTGACGCAGGAACTCCGCTCACCCTTCATGCCCGCCTTGGAAAGACTGCGCAGCGACTTCAACGAAACGTCTTCGAAGCTCCGCACGACGCTGCAAACTGTCCGACATCAGCGCCCATGAGACAGAACTGGCTTAATTGAGAAGAGAGGATTTTCGGCTCATCGTAGCTCATTCAAAGGAAGCGAAGATGAGACAAAAATCCGGGCCGCAGACATCGACGACCGAGAAGACGATCAAGGACATCCGCCGCGCCACGCGCAAGCACCATTCGTCGGAAGAGAAAATTCGCATCGTGCTGGAAGGCCTTCGTGGCGAGGACAGCATTGCCGCAATCTGCCGACGTGAAGGGATTGCCGAGAGCCTGTATTATAGCTGGTCCAAGGAATTCCTCGAAGCTGGCAAGAAGCGGCTTGCGGGCGACACCGCCCGTTCGGCAACCACTGACGAGGTGAAAGCACTGCGCCGTGAAAGCCGCGACCTGAAGGAGGCTCTGGCCGACCTCACCCTGGAAAACCGCCTGCTTAAAAAAAGCATGATCGGGGATGGGGGCGGCGACGAATGAGATATCCCGCCACCGAGAAGCTTGAGATTATCCGGCTCGTGGAAGAATCCCACCTGCCTGCCAAGCAGACCCTCGACAAGCTCGGCATTCCTCGGCCGACCTTCTACCGCTGGTATGATCGTTTCCTGACCTACGGCGTCGAGGGGCTGGAAGACCGGACATCCGCCCCGTCACGGGTATGGAACCGTCTTCCCGACGATGTCAGGGACCGTATCATCGAAATGGCGCTGGATCATGCCGAGTTGTCGCCGCGCGAACTGGCCGTGAAGTTCACCGACACGGAAAGCTATTTCGTATCAGAGGCTTCGGTCTACCGCCTGCTCAAGGCCCACGATCTGATAACGTCGCCCACCTATATCGTCATCAAGGCCAACGACGAGTTCAAGGACAAGACCACGCGCCCGAACGAGATGTGGCAAACTGACTTCACCTATCTGAAGGTCATGGTTGGGGATGGTTCTACCTGTCGACCATCCTCGACGACTTCTCGCGCTACATCATCGCCTGGAAGCTGTGCACCAGCATGAAAGTCGAGGATGTTACCGACACGCTCGACTTGGCGCTTGCGGCATCAGGATGCGACAAGGTCAAGGTCGAACACCGGCCGCGCCTGCTGTCCGACAACGGCCCGTGTTACGTTGCTTCCGATCTCGGTGAATGGCTGGAGAAATACAAGATCGGGCAGGTCCACGGCGCTCCCGGCCATCCGCAAACGCAGGGCAAGATCGAACGCTGGCACCAGACGCTGAAGAACCGCATCCTGCTCGAAAACTACTTCTTCCAGGAGGACCTCGAAGCTCAGATCGCGGCTTTTGTCGAGCACTACAACCATCGGCGCTATCACGAAAGCCTCGACAATCTTACCCCAGCCGACGTCTACTCCGGGCGCGGCCAGACCATACTGCTCGAACGCGAAAAGATCAAAAGAGACACCATCAGACAACGCCGCTTGAACCACCAAAAGAAAGCAGCTTAAATCAACGCGCAAACCGAGCCGGAAACTCCATTCTTCCAAAGCCGAGGAAGTCTCAAATCATTCGACGACGGACACCCGCTGCGTAATCATTGGAGGCTTGTTCGGAGGTGAGGCTGAAACACATGGATCCTCGCATGAGCCAAAAACCCTATCTGACCATTTCTGGTTACAATCCGGCCGCCTTGGTGAGATTGGCGCTGAAGCCATGGCGTTCCGCCACCTCTTTTACAACTACGCTCGGCCGCAGACCCTCTCACACGATACGAGCTTTGAACGAATCCGGCCATTTGCGATGCGCCGAGTGTCAAGCCGACCATCAACAAGCCGGGTCGCAAGATCTACCGGCACGATCGTTCCGCACTGGCGGCGCCAGATCGTTCGAGGGAACGGAGTGGTTCCCTTGGGCTGCGGCAGGCCAGTTAGCACCAGTGATGCGACAATCCGCCGAATTCATGCGACGGGTTTAGTGAGCACCTGTTGCACGGCGCGAGCAAGGTGATCGCGCTCGTAAGGTTTTTGGATAATGACCTCGCTCCCCTTACGCCCTGCGATCGCCAACTCATCGCCATAGCCCGTCGCGAAAATGAAAGGCGTGCCGGCTTCCCCAAGCTTCGTCGCGAGATCGAAACTCGTTCCGCGACCGACGTTGATGTCCAGCATCGCGAACTGAAAGCTATGTTTTGCGAGTAGCTGCTCAGCTTCGGTAATCGTCGAGGCGAGGGCCACGTGAACGGCGCCCAGTTCGTGCAGCATGTCCTCTGCCTCTAGCGCAATTAGCATATTGTCCTCGACCAGCAGGACATGCGTTCCTTGAAGGAGTCGGGCAGGAGTAACGTCGGTCTTCTTGGTGGCGTCAGTGTTGAATGTGGTCGGAGCGGGTGTCTCGTCCTCGTCCGCGATGAAGACATAATGATGCGGGATGAAGAAATCGGCTTCAAGTCCTGCCAACAGGAAGCGGAGCTCCGCTGTGCCCTGTAGATCGAACGGGATTGTTCGTTCGACAATGACAGATCCGAAGCCGCGACGTGTCGGGGCAACCACGGCCGGGCCGCCGATTTCCTTCCACTTGATATAGACGCCTTCGCCATCGACTGCTTCGACGGTCACCTCTACACGACCTGCGGCGGAAAGCGCTCCATGCTTGCAACTGTTGGTGACGAGTTCGTGCACGACCAGTGCTACGGTGGAGATCGCCTGCGCCTGGAGCAGAACATTAGGGCCCTTCAAGCTGAGGCGGCCCCTCGCATTGTCATGTGCAGCAATTTCATCCTCGAACAGCCCGGCCAGCGGAGCAGGGCCCCAGCTCTGACGCGTAATCCTGTCATGCGCTCTCGCCAGCGCCTGTACCCGGCCACTGAGCGAGTCGACATAGCTGGTGACATCGACGGCAGCTTGGCTCGTCTTTGTCACCAGGCTGCGGATCAGAGCGAGGATGTTGCGAACGCGGTGATTGAGCTCTGCGATGAGCACCTCCTGACGTTCGGATGCACGCCTTCGCTCGTCGCTGGCACCGTCCGAATAGCGCAAGATGACTTCGATCAGTGCCTGTCTGATCGCTTCACCGATGCGCTGGTCGCGGTCGCAAAAGCGGGGAGCCCTGCCACGGACCAGTCGGGCGAATGCCGCAAAGCTCTTGCGGGGAGACATACGCTCACCATCGGTGCTGGCTTCCAAGAGCTTTGCGGGATCGCCGCCCCACCTGATCTCGCTGATGCGCTCTCGGCGAAACAACAAAATATAGTCGCGTGGGACACGTGAGATAGGGATCGACATCATGCCGGCGGCGCGATCAGCCGTTGCGCTGCACGGCGCATGCACGGAAGCCAGGTCGTCGGTCGTGAAGACCCGGCTCGGCGATGCTGCGTTCAGATGATGCGCGAGCGCGATGACATTCTCTTCAGACGGCGTGGAGCCGTGAAGATGGGCTTTACCGCTACGATAAATGGCGACACCATCGCAATCCACCATGTCGCGCGTCATGTCCTGCAGCCATTGCGCGTTTTCCATCAAAGTCTCGTCGCCGGCGATCATGGTGATGACGCGATCAGCTAAAGCCCGTGCGCGTTGCTCATGCTCTTCACTTCCGCGCCGCAGGCGGCTCTCGAGCATCATCGAATACATCGCGCCGAACAGCTCGGAAGCGGTCCGCATGATAAAGCTTGGCAGGCGCGGCCCATTCGCGTGGCATGCGATAAGACCCCAAAGCTTTTCCTCGACGACGATCGAGATCGATAGCGAGGCACCGATCCCCATGTTGCGCAGATATTCGATGTGTACTGGCGACACGGCGCGGGTGATCGACATCGATAAGTCGAGCGGTGGCGTTACAGCATCAGCGGGAGGTAGGAGCGGTACCGTTGGCGCCGTGACGTCCGCTATAATGCGGAATGGGTTGCGCAGGTAAAGTTCGCGAGCCTGACGCGGGATGTCAGATGCGGGATAATGGAGACCGAGAAAGCTTCCCATTCCAGCGCGTGCCGATTCCGCGATGACTTCGCCATGGCCCTCGGTGTCGAACTGATAGATCATGACGCGATCAAAGCCTGTGATCGCCAGCACCTGTCGAGCCGTATCATGGTGAAACTTAGCGATCGTTGGTGATTTAAGGAGACGTGCAGCCATCGCACGAACCATCGAGGCCGCCTCCACCCGTTCGGCCTTCTGTGTCCGTTCGCCTTCGATGATCAGCAGGTCGCCCTGGAAGTGGATCGAGAGATCGACGTTGGGCAATCCCTGCACCAGCTTCAAGTCGAAAATCCGCTCACCTGTCGTTGACGCCAGGATCGCCATCCGGTTGCGAATGTCGTGGAGCGCGATCTCACTGATCCATCGGTCGAAGCGAGTGCCGAGCAGTTCCTGGGGTTTAACTTTAAAGAACTTCTCGCAATTTTCGGATGCGCGAACAATCGTCCAGTCGTTCGACATTGCGATGAGGAACGCAAAGTTCTGGATCTCATCGAGTCGCGTGATCGGTTCCCGGTCGCAGACAGTCAGGTTCGCATCGGTGTAGTCATTGCCCATTGGTTGGCCCCCGCCATCTATTTTAACGTCGCAGACGATATTTCAGCGGAGAGGTACCCATTACCTCATGAAACGCCCTTCGAAACTGTGGTGTGCCCTTGTACCCGACTGCCCCCGCAATCGCGTCGATAGGGAGTTCAACCTGTTCCAGTAGTTTGACAGCTCGCGAGATGCGCCGCCTTTGGACGAACGCATGGGGATTTTCCCCGGTTGTCGCCTTGAAGGCACGAGAGAAATGAAAACGGCTAAGCCCGGCGACGGCGGCCAGCTCAGCCAATCCTATGGTTTCGTGAAGATGCCCCTCCACAAAATCCGTCACCGAGGCGATCTGTCGGTCGGACAGGCGCCCCTGCCTATCGGCCATGACGCCAAAGACTTCGAGCGACGCCACCAGGCACACGCTCTCGGCATGAAGTTCATCGACTTGAGGCGCCCTTACGAGCGCTGCGAGTTTTTTGAGCGTCGCGCGCAGTTGCGGATCGCGCGAATAGGCGAACGGCGGTAGATCGCGTCTGGCATATCGGCTCCCGAGATCTTGGTGGATCACCTCAGGATCGAAATACATCGCCACAAAACTGTTGACCCGTGGTTTAGGCTTACTCCAGCCTTCAATGCCGCAGCCCTTGGGCACGAACGTGATCGTGTCACGTAAATCCCGCACATGAAGCCTCGGCAGGCTGTCTACGCGAAGCTCGCCGTCCGTAAGGGCGATGTCGTGCAGTGCCAGATAATGGCTATCACCACGGCTTCTAAATTCGTACGGTTCCGCGCTGCCCAGCTCCACATACTCGACTGAAAATCCATGGGAATGGTGCGCCCGTCGTGAGACGGGTGCCAAGTCCGGTTCCGCAAAATCAATTTTGAGCGCGCGAGGAGAGGTCATGAGCCTGTTTAGCACGATATTTGCTAATGAAAAACAATTTTTGCGCGAAAGTTTTGCGATTATAACTAAGCTTTCTTGGGAAAACACCTACGTCGGTGACGAGGTTGAACCGCCTATTGTTGAACGGACGCTGCAACGGTCCAGGTATCTGTCTGCTGACCCGTCATACAAATTTCCTTCAGCGACTTCCTGCAGCGGTGATCCTCCACCCGCCTCGGCAGTGACTTCTGAACAGGGGCGCTATGGGCTGCTTTCTGCGTGGGAAGTCCCTACAGCTGACTGTCCGCTCCCGGCCCCATTTACGACATTCCGCCAAGACATTCATATTCTGTGTGAAGTTGCGTTCAGCACAGAAAAGTCCCTTGACGCTCAACCATACTGTTGCCTACCCGCACTTATATTACTATCAGTCACTTAAGGTTTTTGAGCTTCATAGATAAGAGCGGGTCCGAGGTTCAACCCGCTCAAGGCAAAGACGGCTGCTGCGGAGATCGTTTCCGCATCTACATGGACAATGTGGATCAGCTCTTTATCTGACGGGCTATGTAGCTTCCCAAACCTGATCCAGGATTTTTGCCGCAAGTGCCGCCTTCTCCTGCTGACGGCGTCCGGTGTGTCCTAGAAGGCATGGCTGGCGTGCTCCCGTGACCCGGTCTGCTTGAGGATATGCGTTGCCAGAATATCCCGAAAGTTGTGCGGCCCTTGTGGCAGCAAACTCTTGATGGCTCCGCGCCCCGTACTGGGGTTGTCGACGCCATAGCGTTGGATCACAGGTCGGAGCAATAGATGGAGGGGGACGCTGCCGCGAAGGGCAGGGGTGTCTAAAAGGGCACAAGCCAAAGTTCGATGCAGCCGAAATTCGCCGCTTGCGAGACGAAGGAGCCGGACCGACTAGAACCGCCAGCAGCTCGGGATCCGCGCGAGCGCTGCGCCTCCATGTGGTCGGTAAACGTGAATCGCCAAACCGTCAGCAAAATCAGCCCATTTATTCAAAATTGACGAATGTAAAATATAGTTCCGGCCAAACGACTTATTTATGCTTTGGAGAAAGTAATGAGCGATCACACAGTTAGGCGGCCATTATGGATTCAGATTACTGGTTACGGGTTTGCCGCGGTTATGTTTGCCAGTGCTGCAATCGGCGGCCTTGCCTGGCACGCGCAATCGACGATGAACGACACTGCGGTAAAAAGCAAAACCGCAAGCGACCTCGCCGTCATCCAGGCCGAAATGGCCGCCATTTCGAGATCGGCAGCAGCGCTTGCCTCCTCCGTCGCCAATGATCCCGGTACGGTACAAATGATCGCAAACGGCGACCGCGAGGGTCTGCTGACCAAATACCAGCCCGGCATGGCGGCGGTTGCCAAGGAAGGCGCTTTGCAAACCTTCACTTTCCTTGACGTGACCGGAACGGTCGTGGCCCGGTCGCATTCGCCTGCGAAATTCGGCGACATGATTATCGGCAGACGGCAGACGGTGGCTTCGGCGATAAACACCGGTAAACTCTCCGCTGGCATCGAACAAGGTCGCACGGCCATCAATACCAGCGCTACAGCGCCCGTGATCCGGGACGGCAAGGTCATCGGTGCGATCGACGTGGGCACAGAACTCAGCAACGCCTTCTTCGGCCCAATTGCCGACCGCCTCGGCGCGGAAATTGCCGTGGACGTGCTGGTAGAAGGCAAGGTGCAAACCCAGGCTTCGACGCAGGGGGACAAGAGCATTCTTGCGGAAGAGCAGATCAGGGCGGCCCTCGATGGCAAGCCGGTGACGGCGGGCGTTACACTCGACGGCCGCGACATGATCATCAACGCTATTCCCTTCAACAATTTTGGCGGCGCCAAGCTCGGCGTCATTGAACTTGCCACCGATGCAACGACGATTCTTGCCGATGGTCGTCAGTCGACGCTGAACTCGATTGGCGCTTCCGTTCTGGTGTCGCTGCTCTCGCTGTTCGGTTTCCTATTCTTCGCCCGTGCGCTGGGTGGAGCGATTTCCCGGCTGACCGGGACGATGACACGGCTCGCCACGGGCGATCTGTCGGCCAGTGTCGAAGGCGGTCGTCGCCCCGACGAAATTGGCGCAATGGCCCGCGCGGTCGACGTGTTCAAGGAAAACAGCTTAAAGGCGCGCGAGCTGGAGCGGCAGGCGGAAGAAAACCGCAGCCTCAGCGAGGAACAGCGTCAGCGCAGCGCCGAACAAGAGCGCAGCCGTTCGCAGGCCATGGCGGAAGCGACCAGCGGCCTTGCTACCGGCCTGAAGCATCTGTCCGAGGGCGACCTGACATACCAGCTCGACCGTGCATTCGTGGCCGACTTCGAACCGCTGCGCGCCGACTTCAATGCCGCCGTCAGCCAGTTGCGCGGCACGCTCATTTCGTTTGCGCAGGCCACCAGCTCGATCGACAGCGGCTCGCGTGAAGTCAGTCAGAGTGCCGACGATCTGGCCAAGCGGACAGAACAGCAGGCCGCCTCACTGGAGGAGACAGCCGCCGCCCTCGACCAGATCACTGTCAATGTCGCGAGCTCCTCCAAGCGAACCGAAGATGCCCGTACCGTCGCCATCCAGGCCAATGAAAGCGCCCGCCATTCTGGTGCTGTCGTTGCCAATGCCGTCGACGCGATGGGCCGCATTGAGCAGTCGTCGGGCCAGATCTCGAACATCATCGGCGTTATCGACGACATCGCCTTTCAGACCAATCTTCTGGCGCTGAACGCCGGCGTCGAGGCAGCCCGGGCCGGCGAAGCAGGCAAGGGTTTTGCTGTCGTCGCCCAAGAGGTGCGCGAACTTGCCCAGCGTTCCGCCAAAGCCGCCAAGGAGATCAAGGACCTGATCGGCAAGTCATCGGTGGAAGTCGGGACCGGAGTCAAGCTGGTTAGCGAAACCGGCGACGCGCTGCGCAAGATCGAGACCTATATCGTCACCATCAACCAGCACATGGATGCGATCGCCACATCCTCGCGCGAGCAGTCGGTCGGCCTGGCGGAGGTCAACACGGCCGTCAACCAGATGGACCAGGTGACGCAGCAGAATGCCGCGATGGTGGAAGAAGCCAATGCGGCCGGCGCTACGCTTGCCAACGAAGCCGGCCGCCTGCGCGAACTGATCAGCCAGTTCCAGCTCGGCCATGAACACGCGGTTTCGCGGCAGGACCCCGCGCCGCGCCGGGCAGCCCCGGTTACGGCAGTTTCCGGTCGCCCGTGGGCGTCGGCTTCAGCACGCTCGGTGCCGGCAGACTCGCCGGCACGCGGCATGGTCAGCAAGATCGCAAAGGCATTTGGCGGCGGGCAAAGCCGTGTTGCAGCAGCGCCATCGACGGACAGCTGGGAAGAGTTCTGATCGCTCCGACGATCCGGCTTTGACTTCCAGAAGCGGGGATGCTCAGGCATCTCCGCATTTTTGATACGCCGTCATGCCTCGAAGAAATGCAGTCTTTTGATCGGAACTCTTCCAAGACTGAGCCACAGTGCCGCTGATCTACCACTGAAGGCAGTGGTTTTCGTGCGGCCAAGCGCCCGTGCTGGCGATGCGGTGGGCGGCTCGTGTTTAAAACGGCGTCAACGGAGGGACTACGTCTGGAACGCTGTCCCTGGCCGACTTTATACTGCGAAAGCAGTTCGTTTAAAGACGCCACTCCTTTGCTAGTCACCCGAATCTGAAGTTCGGCTCATTGTTTTTTGGCAGAATCGCTTGACGGAGGCGAGGATTTGGCCGGCGGATTTCACCCATCTGTATGGCTTGGGATTCTCGTTGTGCGTTGCGATAAACGCGTCGATGTCGGCTTCCAGTTCGGCGGTGGAACGATGACACCGCGTTGCAATTACTTGCGCATCAGCTCTGCAAACCACCGCTCGACTTGATTGATCCAGGAGGCTGACGTTGGCGTGAAGTGAACATGCCAATGCGGGCGGCGTGCGAGCCAGGCCTTGATCCTCGGCGTCTTGTGGGTCGCATAGTTGTCCATCACCAAATGCACGTCCGGCCCCTTGGGCATCTCGGCGTCAATCCGCTTCAAGAAGTCGAGAAATTCGGTCGCCCTGTGACGTTTGTAGCACTGGCCGATTACCGCGCCAGTCGCAACGTCGAGCGCGGCGAACAGGGATGTCGTGCCGTTGCGGACATAGGTATGGGTGCGCCGCTGCTCGGCGATGCCCGGCGCCATGGGCAGAACCGGCTGCTCGCGATCCAGTGCCTGGATTTGCGATTTCTCATCCACGCATAGCACGACTGCCCGATCAGGTGGCGACATGTAAAGGCCGACTATGTCTTGCACCTTATCAACGAACAGGGGATCGGAAGACAGCTTGAATGTCTCCGAACGATGCGGCTGCAAACCAAACGCGGTCCATATCCGACGGATGGTGGTGTGCGACAGCCCGCGGTCGGCTGCCATCAAACGGATAGACCAGTGCGTGGCATCCTTCGGGGTGGTGTTCAATGTCCGTTCGACGACCTCAGCTACCTGGGCGTCAGAGACGGTTCGTGGCCGACCTGCGCGATATTCGTCGGTCAGCCCGTCAATGCCACCCTGCACGAACCTGCGGCGCCACTTGCCAACCGTGTGCTCGTGGACGCCAAGGCGTTCGGCAACATCTTTGCTCCGCAAGCCCTGCGCGCACAGCAAAACTATCCGGCATCGATCCGACAGCGAGCGCGGCGCCTTGTGCCGCCGCACCTGAGACTCAAGAAAATTTCTATCCTCGTCGCTCAGAGCGACAAAGCCCGCTTGCCTGCCGACCATCAATCAAACTCCCGCTGTTACAACAGAAGCAAAATAAAATGATGCCTACTTTAGTTCCACGTTACTCTGTTATTCGTGGACTCGTCGCCGAAGGCGTGTCCATCAAGGAGATCGCGCGCAGAACCGGGCACAGCCGAAAGCTGGTCCGCAGTGTCGTCCGTGGTCAGCGGACCGACATCTTTCGGGTGCGGCAAACCTCTCTCGAACCGCAGTTGCCTTGGCTGGAAGCGCAATGGGACGCCGGATTGCGAAACGGCGCTGAACTGTGGCGGCAGCTTCGGCTGGTTGGTTTCGGTGGAGGTCTCCGCGTTGTTACAGAATGGGCAACACGACGAAGGCGAGCCGAAAAAGCCGAAAACGGGCTCGGCCACGCGCCCGCAGCACGCACCGTCGTCCGCCTGATGACCCTTGAACGCAACAATTTGACCAAGGCTCAGACGATGACGGTCGCTGCGATCGAGGAGCGACTACCAGACCTTGTCGAGGCCAGAGATGTCGTGGAGAGCTTCCACGAAATGCTGCGGCGCAAGTCTAAAGATGATCTGGACACGTGGATCGACCGCGCCGCAACAAGCTTGGTCGCGTCATTTGCCAACGGCGTTATCCGCGACAGAGCAGCGGTTCAGAATGCAATCACTTCAATTTGGTTGAACGGCCAGACAGAGGGCCAAATCAACAAGCTAAAACTCATCAAGCGCCAGATGTACGGGCGCGGGAAACTCGATTTGCTTGAGGCACGTATCGTCGGAGCAACGTGATGTCATCGAGATAGCGTCAGACCCCCGTTACTAAGCCGATTGACATACTGCGCGAAGACCAGCGACTGGACCGAAACGCGATACGACATGGTCGACGCCTTGAAGGGCGGTCTTACGTCGAGAGATTGCGATAAAATAGGCTGACAATCTTACGGCGGAGCTAAAGAAACACCTGGTGACTGGTAGCGGCCGCGTCCGTTGGAGCGACAACTCGATCTCGATCGATAGCGGGTATCAATAGGGTTTGTTACGCTCCACCCGAAGGCAAATTCGGATGATCACAATTCGATAGCCTTCGGTAGGTTGAGAACGAATGCACTCCCACGGCCAGGTCCGTCGCTCTGCACGGTGATGCTGCCCTCGTGAAGCTCTACAAGCTGCTTTACGAGTGCAAGCCCGATTCCGAGCCCTCCATGAGAATGTTCCCGGTGACCATCGACCTGAGCGAACATGGCGAAGATGGTCGTTGAAGCCTCCTGCGTCAGTCCAAGACCATTGTCCGAAACAGTTAGGCGGAAAGACTCGACGTCTTCTACGAGCTCGACGTAGATCTGACCGCCATCCGGCGTGTACTTGGCTGCGTTGTTCAAAAGATTAGCAAGGCATTGTGTAATTCGGACATTGTCTGCCATGGCGTCGCATGACCGCTCGGGAAGTTTAACGACTAGATTGTGGCCCTTCGCATCGATCGCTGGCCGGGTCATGTCGACAGCGGATTCGACTGCGTCCCGCAGGTCGAAGAAGGCCTTGCGAAGGACGATTTTGCCCTGCGTAATTCGCGATACATCTAGGAGATCATCCACCAGATGGCTGAGGTGAGTGATCTGCTCTTGCATCAGCTTTCCGATCTTTGCGGTCTGTTCTTCACCGTTAACTTTCTTCAGGAGCGAAAGGCCGCCTTGCAGAGCGGCGAGCGGGTTGCGGAGTTCATGAGCAAGTACGGCAAGGAACTGATCCTTGCGCTTGTCGGCAAGCTGTAGAGCCTGAGCCTGGGATTGCAGTAGATCCCGCTGCTCGGCGAGCGTCTGGCGCTGGCGGTAGACTTCCAGAAAAACATCCGCCTTGCTGCGAAGGATATGGGCTTCGATCGGCTTCTGGATGAAGTCGACGGCGCCGACCTCATAGCCTTGAAAGCGCCGCTCGGAGCTGTGCGCGCCGGCTGTAACGAAGATGATCGGTATGCGTTTGGTCCGCTCGTTGCCACGCATCAGTTCGGCAAGCTCGAAACCATTCAGGCCCGGCATCTGAACGTCGATCAGCGCCAGTGCAAAATCATGGTGCAGGCATAGCTCGAGCGCCTCGTCGCCCGACCTTGCCTTGACGAGTTCGAGATCAGGACGCCGGAGGAGCGCCTCAAGAGAGAGAAGGTTCTCGGGGAGATCGTCGACGAGCAGGAATTTGACCGGCGTGTTCATCAAGCGATACCTAGAAGATATGACGAAATATTTTGAAGAGAGAGGACGCGGGCTTGAGGGCACGCGGCAATAGCGGCCTCCGGCATCGCGCGTGCGTAAGCGCCAAGCGGTTGCTGGACGATCACGCCGCCGCCGGCCTTGGCTACTGCGGACAGCCCTTTCGCCCCATCGCTATTAGCACCCGTCAGAACAACGGCCAGAAGACCGTCACCCCACGCCTCGGCGGCGCTTTCAAACGCTACGTCGATTGACGGACGGGAAAACATCACTTCCTCGTCAGACGACAGCGCGATGGTCGCCCTGTCTTCGATCAACATGTGGTAATTAGGAGGGGCGAAGTATATTACTCCCGGTTCGATCGGTTCTTTGTCCTCGACCTCCACCGCTCGCAACTGGCACTTCGCATTGAAGATTTCGGCAAGTACGCTGCGTTTGTGAGGTGGCACGTGGACGACCACGAAAACCGGATATGGATACCCGGACGGAAGCGAGGGAAGGATTACGGACAGCGCTTCAAGCGCGCCAGCCGAAGCTCCGATAATGACAGCGCCGTGAGAGGTGTCGGTCATGCGCCGGTCCTCCTGTAGATCTTTTCCTCGCGCACGAAGTCCTGGAAAGCGTCCTCATGACGAGAAAACCGCAACGTCTCCTTGGAGCCCAGCCCGAGGAAACCGTTGCGCGGCAGCGCGTCCCTAAACAGCGAAACCGCGCGATCCTGGAGATCACGATCGAAATAAATCATGACGTTGCGGCAGGAGACAAATTGCATCTCGCCGAACACCTGGTCGGTGACGAGACTATGATCGGAGAAAACCACATTGCGTTTCAGGCTCTTGTCAAAGACACAGCGATTGTAACCAGATTGATAGTAGTCCGACAGGGATGTCTTACCTCCTGCCTGCTGATGGTTCTCAGTAAACAGGCGTAGCCGGTCCAGCTCGTAGACGCCGGCCTCCGCCTGGGCCAGTGCTTCCGGGTTGATATCTGTCGCGTAGAATAGGGTTCGCTCTTCCAGTCCCTCTTCGCGGAACAGGATGACGAAGGAGTACAGTTCCTCGCCGGTGCTGCATCCGGCGATCCAGATCTTCAAAGATGGATAAGTGCGCAGATGAGGTACAACCTTTTCGCGAAACGCCCGGAAATAGCTCGGATCCCGAAACATCTCGCTGACCTGGACCGTGAGGTAGCGCAGCATTCGCGGCAACATGTCGGGATCGTGCAGAACGCGCTCCTGCATCGCGGAAATTGTCGCAAAGCCTAATTGCTCGCGCGCCTGACGCAGCCTTCGGCGGATCGATGACATCGCGTAGTTGCGGAAATCATAGTGGTAGCGATGATAGAGCGCCTCGAGCAAAAGCCTGATCTCGATGTCTTCTATCTTCTCGTAAGTCTCCGTCATTGAGGCATCCAGACACGGACAAGCGACAGGAGTTTCTCGACGTCTAGCGGCTTGGCCATATAGTCGTTGGCGCCGGCCTCGATACACCGCTTTTGGTCGTCGGGCATAGCTTTCGCCGTCAGCGTGATCACCGGTAGCTTCTTCCAGTTCGGATTGTTGCGGATGTGGCGGGTGGCGGTCAGCCCGTCCATCACCGGCATCATCACATCCATCAAAACCAGATCGATCCGGCCATCGGTGCTGGAAAGCGACCGGTCCAGCTTCTGCAAAGCTTCCTCACCGTTACGGGCGATTTCGATAACGGCGCCACGCGGCTCAAGAATGTTCGTCAGCGCGTAGATATTGCGCACGTCGTCCTCAACGATCAGGATCCGGCGTCCCTCAAGCAAGGCGTCGCGATTCCTGGCCTTTCGGATCATCTTCTGCTGTTCGTCGGGAAGTTCGGACACGACTTGATGGAGGAAAAGCGTCACCTCGTCCAAAAGGCGCTCCGGTGATTTGGCTCCCTTGATAATGATCGATTTGGAAAAGCGCCGTAGGCTCTGCTCTTCCTCTGCCGAAAGGACCCGCCCCGTGTAGACGATCACAGGAGGGAAAGAATGGGCAGTGTCCTGACTGATCGTTTCGAGAAGCGCAAATCCCGAGGCGTCCGGCAGCGAGAGATCGAGCACCATGCAATCGAAAGTCTGTTCCTTCAAAAGCGCCAGGCATTCCGCCGCAGTGCCAGCTCCGACGGTCTCCACATCTTGCGATCCAATGAGCTTAGAGACTGCCTCGCGCTGGATCTGGTTGTCCTCAACAATCAAAACGCGGCGCACGTTCTGCGATATTTTTGCCTCCAGCGATTTCAGGACGTCAAGAAGCTCATCGCGTTGGACCGGCTTCATCGCATAACCGATGGCGCCTAGTGACAGAGCGCGTTCGGAATAATCTTCCGCAGATATGATGTGAATTGGAATATGGCGCGTCCGAACGTCACGCTTAAGGCGATCAAGGACCGAGAGCCCAGACTGGTCCGGTAGACCAACGTCCAAAACGATCGCGCTTGGCGCGTGTTGGCGGGCAAGTTCAAGTGCTTCTTGTGCCGTCCCGGCGACCAGCACCTGAAAGCTCAGCTCTCGCGCCAGATCACGCAGAATCATCGCGAAGGACTGGTCGTCCTCCACAACGAGAAGTTTACGGGTGGGGCTACCGCTCAGATGACGATCGTCGTCGACGATGCCATGCGAACGCGGCGAACGTTCTGTTGCAATGGGATTACTGGTGAGGGCAGGTGCTGTGGTGCCCGTAATGATAGCAGGTTCGGGCGCGCGAACGGCACTAGCCGAAAAGATCTTCGGGATGATCACGGTGAACGTACTTCCCGTACCTGGACGGCTTTGCAGATGCATCCTGCCGCCGAGCAGACGGACCAGTTCTCGCGAGATCGAAAGCCCGAGGCCCGTTCCGCCGAACTTTCGACTGATCGTGCTGTCTGCCTGATGGAAGGCCTCGAAGATGTTGCGCTGCTGGTCCTCGGCAATTCCAATTCCGGTATCGACCACGGAGATCGCAATCTGCGCATCACCGGCAGGGCGGACAAGGAGCGATACCTGCCCCTCTGCGGTGAACTTGACGGCATTTGCCAGAAGGTTCTTGAGGACCTGCTCGAGGCGTTGTGGATCCGTCTCGATGACCGATGGGACGTCCGGGGCGACTTCGATCGAGAGGTTCAGTCCCTTTTGGGCAGCGAGCGGATCGAACAACTGCCGAAGTCCATCGACAGTCCGGTTGATGGCAACTGGCTCCGGACTGACCTCCACATGGCCGGCCTCGATCTTCGAAAGATCAAGGATATCGTTGATGAGGTTCAGCAGATCGTTCCCCGAAGACTGTATCGTCTGTGCGAACTTGACCTGTTCCGCCGTCAAATTCTCGTCGGCGTTGTCCGCCAAGAGCTTGGCAAGGATCAGCGAAGAGTTCAGCGGGGTACGCAGTTCGTGTGACATGTTGGCCAGAAAATCTGATTTGTAGCGGCTGGCACGCTCCACTTCTTGTGCCTGCAATCTGACGGCGTCGTTCGCTTTTTCAAGGTCGTCCTTCTGTCGCTCAAGCTCCTGCGCCTGCTCCTCGAGCTGGGAATTCGTCTGCTCCAGTTCCACCTGCTGCTGTTCCAGACGGGCCTGAGATTCCTTCAGCGCCCTACTCTGCTCTTCCAGTTCCTCGTTGGATACTCGCAGTTCTTCGCCCTGGACCTGAAGCTCTTCCGTCTGCCGCTGCGTCTCGTGGAGCAGTGTTCGTAGCTGTGTACGGAATTCGGCTGAGCGAATGGCTGCCGCGATCGTGTTGGACGACCGCTCGAGGAGGGCGAGAACGTGATCGCCGACCGGGTGAAGAAAGCCCAGTTCGAATACCGCCTTGACCTCGCCGTCCACCATCGCCGGCGCCAGCGTCAGGTAGCGGGGCTTCTGTTGGCCGAGGCTGGAGCCAAAACTGATATAGCCGTCAGGAAGCTCACCTACCGTGACAGGACGGTGATCTCGAAGAACATGACCGAACAGACTATCGCTTTCTTCGAATCGCTCTGGAATAACTGTACCTGCAGGAACACCATGAACGGCTGTAAGAGCGTATCGCGCTCCATCCCTCACATAGAGCGAGCCTGCAACGGCACCCAGGTAGCTTGTGAGAAAGCGCAATATGTTCTGTCCAAGCTCTTGCGTAGACTGTTCCCCGATTACAACCGGTCCAAGACCGACCTGCGCTTCCTGCTGCCACTGCTCGTTCTTGCGTGCCAAGGTGGCACGGCGCATCAGGCCACCGATGACCAGCGTCAGGACGATGCCAAGAAAGCCCGTCAACAGGCTCGTGGCGAATGCAACGACGTAGGCCCTGTTCATCTCCGCGACACGCTGGGTACGCACGTCGGTTTCTGCATTGCGGATTTCTGACACGAGTGTGCGGATCGCGTCCATGTCGAACTTACCGCGGTCCGTATTAACGAGCGCGAGGGCCGCAGCAGGGCCGGCGGTTCGGTAGGTTCGAAGCGTTTCGTCGAGCTCGGCTAACTTTGAGGAAACGGAGTTACGGAGATCTTCTAACCGATAGCTTTGCGCGGTGTCCGTTGTGATCAAGCTCTCGACCCGCGCAAGCCGCGCCTGTATCTGCGCAACGGCCCGCTGATACGGCTGCAGGTACTGCTCTTTGCCGGTCAGCAAATACCCACGCTGACCTGTCTCGGCATCCTGGACATCAGACAGGAGAAGGTCGATCGAGACAATGACCTGATGGGTCTTGACTACGCTTTCGTTGCTCGTCCTCAACGTTTGCGTAGTGTAAACCGCAACGGCGGCACTGATGACGAAGAACGCCAAGGCAGTGGATAGACCGAAGGCCAAAGACTTATCCAGCCCAAGACCACCTATCTTGGTCACAGCAGCACTTTTCCTATGCATCTCTTCTCACACAATTTTCGAAGCGGAAGTTGTATGCGCATGAGCCATGACGACGGGAATCATGCAAGCGTCGAATCTGACTTCTCAGTTGGTTCGCCGCAGATATTACTCATTCTAACAGAGATTCATGAGGGCCGCCCGGGCCGCCACCGGCGAAATCGTACCGCAACATAAAATGGACTTTCAACTGGATCGCCGTTTGCCGCGTGTTGCAACCAAAAATCGCCGACACGGAACATATCGCAATCCGCCGGGTTTGCTTCCCGACCTCGAGGCGTGACCATGACAGACCAAGACGAAACCACAATCCAGATCGTCGAAGAGAGTGTCAGCGTCGGCAAGGAACGCGTCGCGACGGGACGTGTCCGTGTCTCCACTTCCAGCTCGGAAGTAGACGAGCTAGCGCAGGCCACTTTGTATGGCACGCGCGTCGAGGTCACGCGGGAGCGCATAGATCTTGAGATCGATGCGATCCCCGAAACCAGGGTTGAAGGCGATACCACGATCATTCCCGTCCTCGAGGAGATCGTCGTTATTGAGAAGCGTCTAGTCCTTATAGAAGAAATCCGCATCCGCCAAATCGTGACTTCGGAAGACGTCTCCGTCCCGGTAACCGTTCGCAAGCAGACCGCCACCGTCGAGCGTATCGACGAATAGCATAGGAGGAAACACCATGGCCTACATTGACCAGAACACCGTGCCATCCCATTCCAATACGATCACCGCCTTCTTCCACGACCGTTCTGAAGCAGACCGCGCGATCGAAGGACTGAGCGAAGCGGGTATTCCCCGCTCCGCAATCAAGATGATCGCCGACGGCAGTGAGACAACCACGACGACGCACGAGAGCAAAGGCTTCTGGGCTGCGCTTGGTAGTTTTTTCTCGCTGACGATGACCGCAACACCTACGCCGCGTCAAAACGGTGGTGGCGTAGAAGGGCTTTCCGCAATGCTGTCGATACCAGAGTCTGAAATTGTAAAGCTTCTTTTCGGGCTCGTGACGGTTGCCGTGCCGTCTTCAACAAATACGACCTTAACTCCCGGACGAGGCACTCTGAGGCTCGTCAAGATAAGTCGGCAGAAATTGTTCTTAGTCGAGCTGATGACGACTGATTGGCGCCTTGCGTAGTGTCTAATTCATCCCTATATTGGGATGGATTGATGAAGGAGTCATGCTTGTCCCAAATCCAGAATTTCACGCTGAGCGAAGCAGGGTATGTCCTGGGCAGAACCCCAGCGATGCTCAACAAGGCGGTTGACACAGGTGTCATTCACGCCCGGCAAAAGAAGGTGGGGAACATGGTTCAAAGGCTCCTTGGCCCGGCCGAACTGCGCTTCCTGCGGCTTGCAGATGAACTCGACAAGGACCTGACGCCAGCAGGGCGGCGCCGGCTCTATGGTGCCTTGCGCAAATTGCCCGATGATGCTCACAAACTCCAGCTCGGTAGGCTTGAACTGGATCTTGCGCAAATCGATACCGATCTTAAAGTCCGAATGGCGAGACTTGAGGCCGTCAGAGACAGGATTGAGAGAAAGGGCGATCGGGGTGAGGCGGTTGTTCGTGGAACGACTATTTCGGCGCACTTGATTGCCGCTTTGACGCGCGCCGAGGGTGTCGATGTGGTCCTTAAAGATTTTCCTTCCCTTACGCGGGATCAGGTCGAAGCTGCAGTCGAGTATGCGAAGGCTTACCCGAAGCGCGGGCGTCCCTATCCAACGAAGAGCCTGAAGAGCACTTTGGCCGATTTGGCTGATGCTGGTGCATTCGATGATGACGGTGACCCTGGTGAAGTCGCACCAAGGGCCATTCCGTGACGCTTTATCTGCTCGATGAAAATGTTCTCCGTGAACTCAAGCACGGCGGGCACAAGAATGTGCATCAATGGATCGCGACGGTCGATGACACGGATCTTCGGCTGAGTGTCGCGACGCTATTCGAAAAGCGTCGGGGAGCCGAAGCATTGATGAAGCGTGAACCGGAACGCGCTCAAAGGATCCTTGATGGCATCGAGATGCTCGAAAAATCGTTTTCTGATCGCATCATTCCGATTGACGGGCCGGTTGTCGCCGAGTGGACGCGCCTTCTCGGAAGCAAGAACAAGGACCTATGGGACGTTGCACTGGCCGCGACCGCACGCGTCCACCGGCTCGTGGTGGTGACGCGAAACGTCTCCGATTTTACGGGGCGTGGTGTTCGAATCCTCAATCCGTTCAAGTCACCCCCGGAAGTGTTGGATATTTAGGCGACCGCTCCGACGCGCAACGTTTCTTTCGGGGTTACGGGTTGGTTTGCATCTTCGCTTCGAGCGTGAGGCCCAGCGCGGAAATGACCTTGAGTATTGACACCAGTTCCGGATTGCCATCTTTTCCGAGCGCCCTGTAAAGGCTTTCTCTAGCTAACCCTGTTTCTTTCGCTATCTGCGTCATTCCTCCCTTTTTCGCACGGGCAAGATGGCCCAACGCGTCGATAAATGAGGAGGGGTCGCCAGAGGCCAGGGCAGCATTCACATTGGCAGCTGGATCCCCGACCGGTGGAAGGCCTGTGGTGGTGGAGTCCTTCACCGGCTCAACGTCTCGAACCGTTTCCAGCAGATCGGCTTGCGCGCTTGATTCCTCTACTTCCCATTCGTCAGAAGTCGCGCGGTCGCGTAAATTTTCGCGGAGGTCAGCGCTACATTTGGCTAGAAACGCGCTCCATTGTTCTCCGGTTTTAAATGTTACCGGTGACTTCTCAGGAACGTTCAAAAGGACAGCTTTTTTCCCAGCCTTGATTAGGCGCAGGACGTTCAAGACCGTGCCAGGGCTCTTGCCGTCCCAGATCATGAATCCGAAATCGGCCTCTCGGGTCATCTCGCGGTCCTTCGCCGCATAAAACTGGAAGCCCTTCACGTGCTTAGGCGGCGTGATATTTTGCGTTCGCCATTCACCGAGATTATTGCGAGGTTTGTCGCCGGAGCAGAATACGGTCACCTTTTCATAGGCTGCGTCTGAAAAGTGCTTTTGGACTGCTTTGTCCGCACCATTGGCGTCGCCGACAACTACGTGATGCCCATTCTCAATGATATTGTTTAATCGCTCTTTCGCTTGAGCAGGCAGCCGCGAAATGTGTCGCGAGCCACCGATGAAGACGGTGTTCAATGGTTGCTCCGTGTCTTGGTTATCGTGAGGACGCGTACACTAGATGCTTGGCCTTGTCCGAGCAGGACTTTGGTGATCTCGTTTAGCGTGGTGCCGGATCGGAAAACATCGTCGAATAGAAGAATGTTTTTCCCAGCTGTATACCGGGGGTCAACAGCGTAAAGACCGCACGCTAGGTCTTTGCGCTTCGCCGGATCATTCTCATTTTTCAGCTGAGCCGTTGGGCGAGTGGTGGCGACGCATTTTATGACGGGGATCTGGACGCTTGCGCCAATCCCGTCTGCCAGAACGTACACAGGCTGGACAGCGCGGGGGGTGACGGAGGCGCGGGGATAAGAATGTCAAATTTTGCGCGGTGAGGCTGGATGAAGGCGGCCGCGGCTTCGATGATACCCTGCGCCGCCCCTTGGTTGTTCTTATACTTCAACTAATAGAGAAAGTCTGCAATAGAGGGCCTCACAGTATCGAATTGCATATGACCAGCTTCATTGTAACCAACTGGCGTGCTGCTGGTCGTATGGAGATCGAGCGCCACGCCAGACTGCCAGTTGACGTTTATTTCTTGCCAATGAATCTCGACCGCCATTCTGCCCTCAGTTGCGATATATGTAGCCTATGGGTTACATCTCTGCAAGGGCCTTGATCTTATATGGCTCGACCGATCAAGGTGATCCAGTCATAAGAAGCCGGAATTGTACGCGCAACACGCGTTGCGGAGCGGAGCTGATGGCGATGTCCGAAAAGAGCGTATTCCAGGAAACCTATATACGGGCGGCAGGAGCAACAGCCTTTATCGCTGTGGTCAATACGAACGGTGATGAAGGGATTGGTTCGGCATTCCATATCGGCGAAGGTATATTCGTCACGGCTCGGCATGTGATCGATGGCGTTACCATCAAAGAAATTGCGACCACAAAGTCCGCACACCTGAGCGAAGAAACTGGCGGGAAGGCTGCCCCGCCGCGATGGCTTGAGATCATCGATGGACCCTATTACGGACCGGATGAACTAGACGTCGCAGTCTTCCGCGTCGACCTCGGTGAAACGCCGTGGCCTGCGATCACGGTCAGCCAGCACACGGACTATTCCCTCGAAGAGAATGACCTTATCCTATCAGACGTACTTGTTATTGGTTATCCTCCGATTCCATTCACAACTGTGCCAACCCAAGTTGTAACGCTGGGACAGATAAACGCTGTTGCGCGTTCATCATTCGAAGATCCTGCACTTCATCGCATCTGCTACAGCCCGTGGCGGCTTCAGCGGTGGTGTGGTGCTCGACAAGTCAGGCATCGCGCTTGCTTTGGTTACCGAAAGTCTCGGTAAAAGCGATATGCCCGTAGAAACGGGATATATGAGCCTGTTGTCGATCGAGCCCGCGGTGGATCTGGCGGCCGAGAAGTTTGGCTTCAGCACGCACGGCAGCTATCCCGGTCGATACAGTGACACGCTGTTCGCTGTGAAAT
Source organism: Gillisella vitis (assembly GCF_021559775.1). Classification (GTDB taxonomy): domain Bacteria; phylum Pseudomonadota; class Alphaproteobacteria; order Rhizobiales; family Rhizobiaceae; genus Allorhizobium; species Allorhizobium ampelinum. The sequence goes on from NZ_CP056050.1 coordinate 237,324, forward strand.
TCTCAAACCCCAGCGCTCGTCCGCTCAGCTCGTTCATCTGTCCGTCGTCGAATGATTTGAGACTTCCTCGGCTTTGGAAGAATGGAGTTTCCGGCTCGGTTTGCGCGTTGATTTAAGCTGCTTTCTTTTGGTGGTTCAAGCGGCGTTGTCTGATGGTGTCTCTTTTGATCTTTTCGCGTTCGAGCAGTATGGTCTGGCCGCGCCCGGAGTAGACGTCGGCTGGGGTAAGATTGTCGAGGCTTTCGTGATAGCGCCGATGGTTGTAGTGCTCGACAAAAGCCGCGATCTGAGCTTCGAGGTCCTCCTGGAAGAACTAGGACCGGATTCCGTCAACGCGCTCGAAGATGCCGCCCACCAAATACCTGAAGAAATTGTCACGGTCGTTGGTGCCGAAGGCCGTGGAGGCGCCGGCCTTATTGCCGTCCGGGCATTGAATCCGAAGTTTGCACGTAGCCGACCATCACCGGTCGCTGAGCCAGTGACGAAGGGATTTCGCGCTGGCAAGGCTCCGCCAACACTAGGAATTGTGGACAGTTATTTAAGCCACAATATTGTCGCTGCGAGAGCGACCATGGCTCGATAGTTCCGGGCCGTTTTCTCGTATCTGGTGGCAATACGCCGAAATTGTTTGAGCTTTGAAAAGCAACACTCGACCAGATGGCGCTGCGCGTAGAGTTGCTTGTCGAGTGGATATTTCTTTGCGCGAGCGGGGGTGTTTGGAATGACGGCTTTCGCTCCCTTCTCGGCGATAGTTTTGCGCAGTCGGTCACTGTCGTAGGCGGTATCCGCCATGACGACCTCGGCGGGAAGCTCTTCAACCAGAGCGTCGGCCTGTGGTGCATCACCTTTCTGGCCTGCTGTGAGAATGAAGCGCACGGGGCATCCAAGACCACGCACAGCCATATGAATTTTGGTGCTTAGGCCGCCGCGAGAACGGCCAAGGGCCTGATCTTCAGCCCCCTTTTTGCGCCGGAGGCGTGCTGGTGAGCGCGGATGATGGTGCTGTCGATGATCAGGTATTCGAAATCACGGTCATCTGACATCGCTTCGAAAACCCGCCACCAGACGCCCTTTTGGCTCCAGCGGCTAAAGCGCCGAAAGACGCTGTTCCAATCGCCGAACACCTCAGGCAGGTCACGCCAGGGTGAGCCTGTGCGTGCGATCCAAAGTACCGCTTCCACGAACATGCGATTATCCCGCCCGGAAGAGCCGCGGGTGCGAGCATCACCGATGATGTGTCGGGAAATCCGATCCCATTGGTCGTCTCGAAGAATCAAACGCTCCAGGACACCCATGACGGCCTCCAAAAGACAGTCTTGAATCGCATATCTAGATGTTTGGGAATCCTAAGAGTCCACACATCCTAGTCAGTCAGCGATTTTTCGGGAGGACACCTGTGGTGAGATCGTCAGTGCAGCGCGCCGATGCAGCCTGGATACACGGACGAGGGCAGGATCCCCGAACCGAGCGACTTTTCTCCTCCACCGTTGTGATCATCGGTTGCGGTTCGGTCGGCGCGCCGGTCGCCTGTTCGCTGGCGCAAGCTGGCGTCGGCCATCTTGTACTTGTCGATCTTGATGAGTTGAGCTGGCCGAATGTCGGCCGCCATCCTCTCGGCGCGACTGCAATCGGCAAGAACAAGGCGATTGCACTGGCTGAGCGCTTGCAGATGGATTACCCCCATCTTCTTATCGAAAGCCGGTCATGTGGCATGAGCGCGCTCCTTCAGTTGGACACCGAATTGCTCGCCGGGGCCGATCTTATCATCTCGGCGACGGGCAGTTGGGCGGCGGAGCATGCTTTGAACGAGTGGCATCTTGAGCAAGGCAGGAAAAAGCCAGTCCTCTATTGCTGGACTGAGGCACACGCCTGTGCGGGTCATGCGGTGGCAATAGCCGAACACGGCGGATGCCTGCAATGCCATCTTAGCACCACCGGTACCCCGGATTTCAAGGTGGTGGATTGGCCAGATGGCCTTGGGCAGAGTAGGGAAGAACCGGCGTGCGGCGCGCATTTCCAGCCTTACGGCCCTGTTGAGCTTTCCTTTGTGAACGCTATGGCCAGCGACATGGCGCTCGAATGCTTGCTTGATGCACCTAGCACGTCAGTCCATCGGATCTTTGCTGCCCCGCACAAGCGCATTGGAATGCTGGGCGGGGTCTACAGTACTGACTGGTGTTCCGAGTTCGGGACAAAAGATGGCGATGGTAGGGTAGTCGATCGTCACTGGAGCGTACGCGGTTGCGCTGCTTGCCGCCGAGCGCCTTCTGATAAATAATTATGATATGCAGAACGTTGAGGTTCTGGCTGACTTTTTTCTGTGGGTAAGGGAAAATCAGGCAGGACAGGCAGCGGAAGCAAGCAAACGCCTTCTTGTTTTGTGAAAGTCTGGAAATGGCAGATCGCGTTGCACATACCAGCCGGGGCAAGTGGTCTTCACCAGGAATTCCGCATAAGGGGTGGACCTGCGTAGGCATCGACGATCTTGAAGCGCCGTCGCAGGAATGTGAAATGTGCGAAAGCGTTGATGTTCGCTACGTACACTACATGGAGCATCCGAACTATCCGGAGACACTTGCTGTAGGTTGCGTATGTGCAGAACACATGGAAGGCGACTACGTCAGGCCAAAGCAGCGAGAGACGGGGATGCGGCTGATCGCCCGCCGGCGGAAATCCTGGGCCGGGAAGAAGTGGCGGGTTTCGCAACTAGGCAATCATTTCGCCAACACTGAAGGCTTTAATCTTACTGTCTTTGAACGCGGTGAAGGATTTGGGATCTCTGTCGCGCGTCGCGGGACGGATAAGCGTCAGATTGGTAGGAAGAATTATCCGAGCCAGGAAGGGGCTAAAGCTGCCGCACTAAGCGCGCTCCTATGGGCGAAAACGCACTTGTGATGGCGCCGCAAGAGTCTAACGATCGCCCATAGAAGATGTCCCTTCCGGCAATTCGCGGCGTAAGCACCTCATAGGTTGCCCTGTATCACAGCGCAGCTTGATCTCAGGGCGGCTGTGACTAGAATGGGGCCTACCGGGGCGACAGAAACAAACTGAGTTATTGAATTCCAACATATACAATCATGCCGGGTTATGGGGCCGCGCGACCTGCTCCGGGAAACGCACGCCGTCAACCCGTTGCGACACACCAATGCCTAGCAACGCGGCTTGATCTCCTTGACGCGCAGATTGTTGGTGCCGCCGCTCGTCGCGAAGGGAAAGCCCGCGACGATCACGATATTGTCGGACGGACGCGCCATGTTCGCAGCGATCGCCGTGCGTTCGGCAAAATCCACCGATCGCTCGTAATCGAAGACACCGTCAAGCCGGGTACTGGTTACGCCCCACATCAAGCCCATTCGTCGTGCTACATCCGCCGCCTGCGTCACACCGAGGATCGGCATTGACGGACGAGCTCGTGAAATTCGAGACGCCGTCGTGCCGCTGACCGTGAAGGCAAGGATGAGCGGCGCGTTCAGTGCAGTTCCCACACTGGCTGCGGCGTAGGCCACGGCATGCGACGGCGTCTTCTCGATTTCCGGGTCGGTGGCCTCGAGGATGGGGCGATAGAGCTTGTGCCTCTCGGTCTTCTCGATGATCCGGTCCATCATGGCGACCGCCTCGACCGGGTAAGCGCCCGTCGCGGATTCGGCCGACAGCATCACGGCGTCCGCTCCATCATAGATCGCGCCGGCCACGTCGGATGCCTCGGCCCTCGTCGGCGTCGGCGAGGATACCATCGAGTCCAGCATCTGCGTCGCGACGATGACGGGTTTCGCCGCCATCCTGCAGGCGCGAATGATTTCCTTCTGCCTGCCGGGAACGTCTTCCGGTGGGATCTCGACACCGAGATCGCCACGGGCCACCATTATGGCGTCGGACAGCCGGACGATGTCTTCAATTTCGTCGAGAGCCGACGGCTTTTCGATCTTTGCAACAAGGCCGGCACGGTCGCCGACCAGAGATCGCGCCTCGATCATGTCCCGTGCTTTCTGAACGAATGACAAAGCGATCCAGTCGACGCCGAGATCGAGGCCGAATTCGAGGTCTTCGCGATCCTTCGCCGTCAGAGGCGATATGTCCAGAACGGCTCCGGGGATGTTGACCCCTTTCCGGTTCGATATGAGACCGGCAGTTATGACCTCCGCCTCGATGTGGTTGTCATCGACCCGGTTCACCCGGACACGCACGCGTCCGTCGTCGATCAGCAGGTCGTCTCCCGGCACCACCGCTTTGAAAATCTCGCGATGGGGCAGCGGAATATTCAGGAGACCCGTTCCGGGTGTCGAGCCGCACACGAAACGGACTTCCGCTCCCTTTTCGAGAGTTAGTCGCCCGTCGGCAATGGTTCCGATCCGGATTTTCGGGCCTTGGAGGTCCTGCAGGATTCCGATCGGCGATCCAAGTTCCTGTTCGATAGCCCGGATGCTTCGGAACACCTGCTCGTGGCCGCTTCGCTCGCCATGACTGAAGTTTAGCCTGAAGGTATCGACGCCCGCCATAAAAAGTGACTTGAGAATTTCGGGTGTATGCGAGGCGGGGCCGACCGTCGCGACGATCTTGGCCCTGCGGTTGTTGCGAATGAACATGATGGTTTAGCCAATCAGGATTGCACGGATGTCGTTGACGTTGGTGAGTGTCGGACCGGTGATGATGAGGTCGTCGACGGCTTTGAACGCCGTATAGCTGTCGTGGCGGGCCAGAGCGGTGCGTGGCGTGACGCCTGCATTGCGCATGCGCGAAAGGGTGTCGGGCGTTACGATTGCTCCGGCCGCATCCTCGATACCGTCGATGCCGTCGGTGTCGCCTGCGATTGCCCAGACCCTGTCCAGGCCATTCAATCCGATCGCGAGACTGAGGAGAAATTCTGTGTTTCGACCGCCGCGCCCCGTCGCGTCCGATGAAAGCGAGACCGAGGTTTCGCCACCGGAGAGAATGACAGCAGGACCGGAAACCGGTTCTCCTTTCTGTTTCGCCGAGGTCGCAATTGCGGCGAGGACCGTACCGACGTCCTTGGCTTCACCCTGGAGCGCATCGCCAAGAATGAGAGGATTCAGTCCCTGGTCCCGCGCGACCTGCGCCGCAGCAGCCAGGGCTTTGCCCGGCGAGGCGATCATTCGAACCACGGTGTTCGGATTTGCAGGACCACTCGGTGCGCCGCCACTAGACAGAACTTCTTCTGCAGCCGCCGGCAGCGACAGGCGATACCGCGCGACGATCTCGCGCGCGTCGTCGATGCTGGTTGGGTTGGCGACGGTCGGGCCAGAGGCGATCTCCGAAGGGTCGTCGCCGGGTACGTCGGAAATCAGAAGGCTGACGACACGGGCGGGATAGGCGAGTTGCGCCAGACGACCGCCCTTAATGGTCGACAATTGCCGGCGCACGGTGTTCATCTCGGAGATTGTTGCACCGCTTTCCAGCAGGGCCTTGTTGACCGCCTTTTTGTCGTCGAGCGTCATGCGCCCGGCCGGAGAAACAAGCAGCGCGGACCCGCCACCCGAAATCAACGCAATCACCAGATCGTCAGGACCGAGATCGCGGATACAGGCGGTGATACGTCCCGCCGCTTCAAGGCTCATTGCGTCAGGTACAGGATGGGCCGCCTCGATGATGTCGATCCGTCCCGCCGGAACAGCGTGACCGTAACGGGTGACCACGACACCACTAAGGTCGACACCGGTCCATGCTGTATCGAGGGCAGCCGCCATGGCCGCCGATGCCTTGCCAGCACCGATGACCACGCACCGACCCTTCGGCGGTTCGGGAAGGTGATACGCGACCACCTTCGCCGGGTCGGCACTTGCTACGGCTGCATCGAACATTCGGCGCAGCGCGTTGCGAGCGGAAGTATCCGTCCAGATCATTCGGCAGCCACGAGGATGTTCGAGCCGGCGATCGCCTCGCAGACGGCATCCGTAACTTGCTGGGTCGTTGCCTTGCCGCCAACGTCGGGTGTCAGAATGCCCGCCTCGGTAACCCGCTCCACGGCTGCCATCAGCCGTGCAGCCGCATCGCGCTCGCCCAGATGTTCCAGCATCTGTGCCGCAGTCCAGAAAGTGGCGATCGGGTTTGCGATACCCTTGCCGGTGATATCGAACGCCGAACCGTGGATCGGTTCGAACATCGAAGGGAAGCGACGCTCGGGATCAATGTTGCCTGTGGGAGCGACGCCCAGAGACCCTGCCAATGCACCGGCGAGGTCAGACAGGATGTCGGCATGCAGGTTGGTGGCGACGATCGTGTCGAGGCTCTCGGGCTTGAGCGTCATGCGCACTGTCATGGCATCGACGAGCATCTTGTCCCAGGTGACGTCAGGAAACTCTTTCGAAACTTCGGCCGCGATCTCGTCCCACATGACCATGCCGTGGCGCTGGGCGTTGGACTTGGTCACGACCGTTAGCAGCTTGCGCGGGCGAGACTGCGCGAGCTTGAAGGCGTAGCGCATGATACGGGTGACACCGACACGGGTGAAGATCGCAACTTCCGTTCCGACTTCTTCCGGAAGTCCCTTGTGGGCGCGGCCGCCGTGGCCGGAATATTCACCTTCGGAGTTCTCACGAACGATGACCCAGTCGAGATCGCCCGGGCCGCAGTTGCGCAACGGCGGCGTGATGCCAGGCAGGATTTTCGTCGGACGGACGTTGGCGTACTGGTCGAAACCCTGGCAGATCGGAAGACGAAGACCCCAGAGTGTGATGTGATCCGGCACGTCCGGTGCGCCGACGGCACCGAAATAGATCGCGTCAAAGGGCTTCAGCGTTTCAAGTCCGTCGGATGGCATCATCACGCCATGCTTCTTGTAGTAATCAGAACCCCAGTCGAAGGTTTCGGTGTGAATTTTAAAGTCGCCGCTACGCTTCTCCAGAGCTTCCAGCACCTGCAGGCCGGCAGCGATGACTTCGGGTCCGATGCCATCGGCGGGGATGGCTGCAATCTTGTATTCACGCATGTCTTTCTCCAATTCCAAAAATCAGTGTTGTATGGACGGTTTGTGTTTCGGCGAGCCCGAGGAGGTCTTGGCGAGGATCAGGGTGACGATCGCGGATATGACCAGGAGGGCGGAGACGAAGTACAGGCCGCCTGCGAAGCTACCGGTCGTGTCCTTGATCCAGCCAATCATCGACGGACCGACGAAGCCGCCGAGATTGCCGATCGAATTGATCGTCGCGATGCCCGCGGCCGCGGCCGGGCCGGATAGGAAGAGCGTCGGCATGCTCCAAAGCGGCGGCTTTGAGGCGCTGATGCCGATATTGACCAGCGTCAGGGCAACGAGGACCGTTAAGACCGTCATCGCGCCCGTGGCGAAGGCAAGTCCTGCCGCAGCGAGCAGGCAAGCGCCGACAACATGCCAGGTGCGCTCACCTGTCTTGTCGGAATGGCGTGCCCACAGGATCATCCCGACAACGGCAAAAATTGCGGGAATGGCATTGATCAGGCCGACATGGAAGGAGGCCAGACCGAAGCCCTTGATAATCTGCGGTGCCCAGATGCCGAGTGTATAGAGGCCCGCAGAAGTACCAAAGTAAACCAGCGATAAGGCGAGCACTCGAACATCGGCGAGACCGGCCCAGATGCTGTGGCTTGCCTTTGGCTTTCCGGCCTGCTCCTGCTCCATCGTCTTGACGAGCCAGTTACGCTCTTCGTCGGTCAGCCAGTTTGCCTTTTCCGGGCGGTCCGTCAGATAGAACAGGACGACGACGCCGAGGATAACTGCAGGAATGGCTTCGATAATGAACATCCACTGCCATCCGGCCAGGCCCCAGAGGCCGTGCATCTCGAGGAGCGCGCCGGAAATCGGCGATCCGATAGCTGTCGCGAGAGGCGCGGCAGCCATGAACATGGCGGTAACGGCGGCGCGACGCCGCGCCGGGAACCAGTAGCTCAGATAGAGGATGATGCCGGGAAAGAAGCCAGCTTCGGCGACACCCAGCAGGAAGCGTAGAATGTAGAAGCTCGTCGATCCCTGAACCAGCGCCATACAGCCTGATACGATGCCCCAGGTGATCATTACCCGAGCGATCCAGATACGCGCACCGACTTTGTTCAGAATGAGATTGGACGGCACTTCAAACAGGAAGTAACCGAGAAAAAAGATGCCAGCGCCGAAACCGAAGACCGTGGACGAGAACCCAAGGTCTTGGTTCATCGTCAGCGACGCGAAACCGATGTTCACGCGATCGATGAATGCAATGAGATACAGGACCATGATGAATGGCACAATGCGCCACGTGATTTTGCGCAATACGCGCGTCTCCAATTCGCCAGTCATAGCGAGCTCCTCCCAGATGTAAGTCTTCCGCCCTCCAGCGGCATCGGGCGACCCTATTATCCCCTTTCCTCAGAGCCAACACTCATATAATTGTATAATTAAATGAAATAATGGACTGTTTCGATGGAGCTTGAGCAGCTAAGGTGTTTCGTTGTTGTTGCCGACGAATTGCACTTCGGGAGAGCGGCCCAAAAAGCCGGGATTTTACCTGCGTCTCTCGGTCGTCATGTCCGTCTCCTTGAAGAGTCGCTCGGGACGCAGCTGTTCGTGCGGACGACGCGCAGCGTTAATCTCACGCAGGATGGTGTTTTGCTCCTTGAGGAGGTCAAGCCAATCCTGGACCGTCTTGAGAAGCTCGCGGATCGGTTTCGCGGCGCAAGTCATGAGCATTCCCAGTTCCTTCGCATTGGAACGATAGACAGCGCGGCGGCAGGCCTGGTCCCGCAGCTTCTACAGGATTTTCGAGAAGTCTCTCCGGGCACGATCGTCCAGATCGTCGAAGATAAGACCATTAGGCTGGTGCCTAAGCTTCTGGCCGGACGGCTTGACGTCATTCTGATCCGGCCTACGCATGGGTTGAGCCGCGCCATCTCGGTGAAGCCTTTGTTTTTCGAAACAGCGGTCGTCGCCGTTTCATCTACCAATCCGCTTGCTGCGGCTGGCGAGGTAACGGTGGACGCCTTGGTAGACGAACCGCTCATCGTCCCGGATCGCCGGTCTCGTCCCCACAGTCACGATCTTACGATGAACATATTCGCAAAGGCTGGGCTCCGCCCGCGTATCGCGCAGGTCGCGGACGAGAAGCAGACGATCATCAATCTCGTCGCAGCGGGCATCGGATCCGCGATCGTACCGCGTTGGACGGCGAAGCTGACCGTCAAAGGCCTGAAGTTCCTGTCGATCCGCACGTCGGACGACAGCCGGCTGGAAACGCTTCCGCTCGCGGCAGCCTGGATGAAGGGTGTTAGAGACGCAGGCCGGGATCAGCTCATCAAGCTTATGGGCGACAACGCTGATCGTTATTTCGAACACGCATAGACGGCACTGTGGTTGCCGCACCTAAAGATAATGGCTGCTATATCAAGCTATTACAAGCTACGTCCGAGAAATACTCTTCAAGCCGCCAATCTCGGCGCTGCTCCGCCCTCGGTTGCCAAATTACACCGTTCAAGATTTTGGCTGTATCGTCGCTGCTGTAGGCCAGATATTGGGACCCTAGCCTAGCAGGGAATTTTGTTTGAGCAAACTACCTGACGCCCTACTCGTCAGATCTCGATGCGAATTGTTTGACATTCTAATATTCAGGATAATATTCCCAGGATTTGAGGCGAGCGATTCTGATTCGGTGATTCACCTCTGGTGACTTTGGCAGCCGTAAAAGAATCCGACATATCGCGCGTTAGATAGGCCTCGATTGTTTCAGACTCATCACACTTGGCAATCACCTGGCACCGTAGCCAGTTATACGCCCCTTTTTCGTGAATAGCGCCCGCACGCAATCAAGGATATCCTCGATGCCCAATTCTGCGTTTACTTCATAGGCGTCCGGTTCTCCTGCAGGCGTCTCAAGCGTCGCGAATTGACTGCGAAGCAGTGACGGTGGCATGAAATGGTTCGTCCGGCCGCCAAGTCGGATACTAAGTGCCTCATACGAAGCGTTGAGAAATACGAAATTCAGCCTTCGGCCTAAACGGTCGCGTAGCCGTTCCCGATAAATAAATTTAAGCGCTGAGCAAGAGGCGACAATGCCTTCCCCCTTGTCCGATGCCGACAAAAGTTCGTCGGCAATCCTCTCCAGCCACGGAAGACGATCGTCATCGGATAATGGAATGCCTCGACGCATTTTCAAAATATTGGCTTCAGGATGAAGCGTATCACCTTCCAAAAAACGCCATCCAACTTCTTCCGCTAGTCGCTTCGCGACGGTGGATTTGCCGCAACCTGAGACACCTATCACAACGGTTACGCTGCCAAATGATATGCTTGGCGAGGGTTCAAAAGCAGTCACGTCAAGGCTCTCACTGGGATTGCTGGCAATTTGTCAAACGGCCGGAAGGAGGAGCGAGGCATTGGCCATGATTTCCAGCCAAGCCTATGCAAAAAGCTAGAGCGATACGGTAATCCCGCCATCGACATAAAGTGTATGCCCATTGATGAATGACGATGCATCACTCGCAAGGAACACTGCAGCGCCGATAAGTTCTGACACGTTGCCCCAGCGGCCTGCCGGTGTGCGTGTCTCAAGCCACGCGGAGAACGCCGTGTCATCAACAAGAGCCTGATTGAGTGGAGTTTTAAAATAGCCGGGTGCGATGGCGTTGATCTGTAACCCATGACGGGCCCAGTCAATGCACATGCCGCGTGTCAGGTTTTTAACTGCGCCCTTGGTTGCCGTATATGGCGCGATGCCGGGGCGTGCGAGTTCGCTTTGCACCGAGGCAATGTTGATGATCTTGCCGCCGCCCCGTTCGATCATTTGCTGCGCGACGGGCTGCGAAACGTAGAAGACGCTCGAGACATTTGTCCTCAGCAGCGCGTCCCACTTGTCGTGCGGAAACTTATCAAGTGGCGAGCGAAACTGCATGCCGGCATTGTTGACAAGGATGTCGACTGGTCCGAAACGTTCCTCAATAAGGCGGACGCCATTCGTCACTGCCTTTGCGTCCGTGACATCGAACGCAGCGGCGTTGACCTCGGCTCCTGCTTTTTTGAGCGTGTTCCGGGCCGCCTCAAGCTTGGCGGGATCGCGGCCGTTCAGGGTTACGCTTGCGCCATAGCTCGCAAGGCCTTCGGCAATCGCCAGGCCGATGCCCTGGCTTGATCCGGTGACGAGCGCATGCTTGCCGTCCAGATTGAAGAGTGTTCTTTCCAGCATTCTCAAGCCCTTTCCGAGATGGTGGAATGGGCGGATTCCAGTTCGGTGATGCGATGTGTCAACTGGGTCGCCGAGGCATGTTCGTCGATGGCCGCATTGCCCATGATGCGGCCATGCGATACAACGACCACCTCGTCGCCAACCTCATACATTTCCGGGACTTCTGTGCAGAAAAGAACAACAGCGTTACCTTTCGCAGCATAGTCACGAAGGATCGCATAGATGTCCCGTTTGCTGCTAAAGTCCACCCCGCGGGTCGGCTCCTCGATGACCAGAAGTTCCGCACCATATTCAACTGCCGCACTGACGACCACCTTCTGCTGGTTTCCACCACTGAGCGAGGTGATCGGATGGTCGATGCTCGCGGTCTTTACAAAGTATTTCTTGACCGCAGCGTCAGCCCGGGCAGCAATCTTCGAGCGGGAAAGAAAGGGTATCGGGCTGCATAGTGACGACCAATTGAGCCGGGCAACGAGATTGTCGCCAACGCTTAAGTTCGGGAAGACGGTCGATCGCCTGCTTGCAGCAACATAACTAACGGCGATTTCATTGCCGTCTTTCCGCCTGGCGTTCAGATTTCCGCTGATCGGACTGTAGCGGCCCAGAGCGCGAACAAGTTCGCGCGCTCCGGAGCCCTCAACTCCAGCGACGATGGTAACGGTTCCGGGCACAATATTCAGATCGATCCGGTCAAAACTTCCGGCTGGATCGGAGCAGCTATTGAGCGAGACGATGAACGACGGGTCCGGTGGCATTTGACGGCCCGTCGCGCGTGAAGTCGCCTCCGTCAGGCTAAGGCCATGGGTGAGCTCCTTGACGATTGCCATCTCGGTCATGCGATCGCCCGAGAGGTCGCCTTGAATGGTGCCGTCTCGCAGAACCAGAACCCGGCCGCAGGAATTGACGAAATCCTCGAGCCTATGCGTGATCAGGAGGACGATCTTGCCCGCATCGGCCAATCGCCGCATGACCGAGAAGAGCGATTTCGACTCCTCGTCGGTTAGCGCGGAATTCGGCTCGTCGAACAGGAAGATGTCCGCTTCGTACATGATTGCCCGCGCAATCTCGACGCGTTGCTGAACGGCGAGTGACAGATCGGAGAGCTGGTAGTGCGCGAAACGCTCCAGTTCCAGCAGTTTCAGCGCCGGCGATGGATCTACCTTGGGTCGCGGCGAACCCACGGCGGAGGCTTCGCGGCCGACCGCAAGGTTTTCAAGCACGGTCAGGTTTGGCCAGACCTGGGGTTCCTGATGGACGACCGCAACGTGATCCGTTACGCGGTCGACGCCACGACCGTTCCTTTCCAAGATGATCGAGCCGGAGTCCGGGAGTTCTTCGCCCGCGAGCATGCGGGTGAGGGTGCTCTTTCCAGCCCCATTTGGACCAGCCAGCCCGACGATGTCGCCCGAGGACAGTTCCATGGACAAGCCGGCAAGCGCTCTTGTCGGACCATAATTCTTGCGCAGATTCGTCGCCGAAAGCCTGATCATTCGCTTTTCGCCTCACGCTTGGCGGCAGAGCGCTGGGCCGCGCGCCGGATGAGGATCTGGGAACCCTGATCGAGCCAGACGGCACCGATCGTGACGATACCGATGAAGAGAAGCTGCGCGAAGGAACCGACACCCATCAGCGCAAGCCCGTTCGTCAGAAGCGAGAGGAGGATCGCGCCGAGCAGGGTACCGACGATCGTTCCGCGACCGCCCGCCAGGCTTGCACCGCCGATGACCACAGCTGCCACGACTGAGAATTGCAGAGACCCAGCCTGTCTCGGGCCGACCGAGCCGACATAGGAGAAGTCGACGATGCCGGCCAGACCGGCCATCAATCCACTGATGAGGAAGACCAGCAACTTGTACTTGACGATCGGCAGACGGGCGATGCGAGCAGCTTCGGCATTGCCGCCGATTGCGGCGAGGCGAAAGCCGAACACGGTGCGATGCCTTATAAACCAAAAAAGCAGGAAGGAGGCCACGAGCCAGAGCGTCGCGCTCGGGATGTTCCAAAGAAGCGGCGCCTGGCCGATGGCCTTGAAGATGGAGAGCTCCCACTCCGGCGGTGCCGGGTCGGAATAGGCGGGCGTGAATGTCTGCGCGTTGCTGATCAGAAGCTGCAAACCTTCCGCGACATTGAGCATCCCAAGCGTTACGATGAATGAAGGAAGCCTCGCCTTGACGACAAACCACCCGTTCAAAAGGCCTACGAAAGCGGCGATGGCCAGAGAAACGAGGAGGGCGGGAATCAGTGGCAGAGTGAAGGGAAGGGCTCCGCCGCCAAGCCAAAGGGTCGCCATGGTAATCGAGGTCAGGCCGTAGACAGAGCCGACCGAAAGGTCGATCTCGCCAAGCAGAATGATCAGCTTCTGCGCGAAGGCGATCATAGCGAGAGCAACCATCGAACGCAGCAGCGTCGTCAGGTTGTTAATGCCGAGAAACGAGTCATGCTGGCTCTGCACAAAGGCCGCAATGACGACGATTGCGAGCACCAGGCCTGCCGTTCGCAGCCCGTTGATCATGTTTCCCGGTTTGAGTATGGCGAGCATGCTGTGGCCCTTTACGATAGTCATGGCGGTATAGGCGCTTGTTCCGGGGTTTCGGCCCGAGACTTCGCGTTCATCACCTGGATTCTATTAAAGTGGGCGGCTCGCCGAAGCCAGCCGCCAGCGCTGGATTACTTTCCGAGCGCAGCCTTCAGGCGGGCCTTGGCGGCCTCGACCGTGATCATCCCATCTCCGCCAGCCTTCGTGATGACGATCGGGTTCAGGTATTGAAGGGGATCAGCGGGAACGTCGCCCTTGGTCAGGTAGGCCACGCATTGCTTTACTGCAGCTTCGGACTGATTGTCGAAGCCCTGATCGATGGTGACGAGCGTCCGGCCCGCTTCGATATCGTCCAGAATTGCGCCGCTGACGTTGAAGCCCGAAGTAAAGGATTTGCCGGTCAGGCCCAGATTGTTGATGACGCGCGCAACGCCCTCGACACCCTGGTCGGTATGGAAAAACAGATTGACCTTCGGGTTGCCCGTCAGGAACGGCGTCACGCTGTCGATGACTTCCGCCGTGGTGTAGTTCCGGCTCGTCGGCAGGCCGGTCTTGTAGTCGTTGAAGAACTTCACATCTGGATAGGAGGCCTTGAAGCCTTCCTGAAAGCCCTGCATGCGGCCCTGGGCCCAGGGCTCATCCGGGCCGCCGCTACCGAGGGCCACCTCGGTTATGGTTAGCCGCATTTCCTTGACCAGCTTTGCCGTCGCTTCGCCGTTGAAACGTCCGGCAGCAACTTCGTTCAGCGCCGAGAATGAGAAGCGCTTGGACTTGGCAGCATCGTTGTTCAGCGTCATCGCCGGAACGCCGGCGTCGACGTAACGGTTGATGATGGCGTTGAACTGATTGGGTAGCGGTGCCTGGACGCCAAGGCAATCGACCTGATCAGAGTTGAGAAGCGTCTCAAGTTCGTTGATCTGCTGTGCCGGATCCGGGTTGACCGGGCCGACCAGGCGGCAGTTTGCGTTGAGGCCGGCCGCCTTGGCATCTTCGCAACCCTTGACGGTACCAAACTTGAACTGGGCGCCGGAAATCGGCACGCCTGTTCCGGCAACTTGAATGACGATGTTGACCGGCTTTCCGGTCTTCAGCTTGTCGGCGATGCGGGGTGCGAGCTTAAAGTCGCCCCAAGCGAACTTGTGCGACATGACGCCATCGGGAACAGCTTTGTCCTGCGCTGCGACCGGTGTGATCGCGCTTGCACAAAGAAGAGCAGCAAGAACGCCAATGCGTGACTTGGTTTCCATGGAAAAGACCTTTCTACCTCTGAAGGAATAGCCGATTATTTTATGATTGTGCGGCAGGTGTATCGGTACACAAATAGTTGCCGTCGTCAATCGCATTTTGGCACCCCGCTGAGGAAAATTTCGAATTTTGTCTCGGGCAGTAGAATATCCATACGTGTCAGAACAGCGATAATTACCTAATGAAATCATCCCTATGATGGCGGCGCATCTTAATTCTCTTGATGCTGACGTCTCGCCTCATTAAAAAATTGAGGTTGACAGTAGTTTGTATTTTGTGGATCGATACACTAAAACGCAACACAATCCACGTAAATAAGGGGAACGTACGAGAGTACGTCAAAGAAGGCTTCATGGATAATCAGTCTCGTTTCATGCTTGGTATTGATGTCGGCGGCACGTTCACCGACTTCGTCGCCTATGATCGCGAAAAGCGCACCATCAATGTGTGGAAGGTCAGATCCGTACCGACGGATCCTGTCGTCGGCATCCTGAATGGCCTCTCCGAGTTCGCGCACAGGGACGAGATCGATTATGTTCGCCTCGGCACGACGGTTGGCACGAACGCAGTGCTCGAGCGCAAAGGCGCAACAGTTGCCTATGTCACGACAAGGGGCTTCCGCGATATTCCCTTCATTCAGCGCGGAAATCGCCGCTATCACTATGATATGAGCTGGGTGAAGCCGACGCCTCTGGTCAAGCGAAGCCATTCCTTCGAGCTGACCGAGCGTCTTGATGCCAAGGGCAACGTGCTCATGGCGCTAGACGAAGCAGAGGTCCGGACCCTGGCGGCGACCATCCGTGCCATGCCGGATATTCAAGCGGTTGCCGTTTGCACCCTGTTTTCCTACGTGAACCCCGTGCACGAGCTGCGCATCAAGGCAATCCTCGCCGAAGAGCTGCCAGGTCTACCGATCACGGCGTCCTATGAAATTCTTCCGAAATGGAAGGAATATGAACGTGCATCGACCGCCATCGCCGATGCCTATCTGAAGCCTGTCGTCACCCGCCAGCTTGCCAGCATGCGCAAGCGGCTGGACGAGGCAAAGATGGATGCCAATGTCGTCGTTATCAAATCGAACGGCGGTGAGATGACGCTGGACGCGGCCGCGAACGCGCCGGTCAATCTCGTTCTCTCCGGTCCGACCGGCGGCGTCATCGCCAGCCGTGCCGTTGCCAAGCTCACCGGCATCGAAAACCTCGTCACCATCGACATCGGCGGAACGTCAAGCGACGTCGCCACTGTTTTGGACGGTCGCGAGCGTTTCACCACCGCATTCGAAATCGAATGGGGCATGCCGATCCAGATCCCAATGATCGACATCCGCACGATCGGCGCCGGTGGCGGCTCTATTGCCTGGATCGACAATGGCGGCATGCTGCGCGTCGGCCCGCAGAGCGCCGGAGCAAATCCTGGGCCTGCCTGCTACAGCGGGGGCGGAACACTTCCAACGGTCACGGACGCCAATGTCGTGCTCGGCCGCATCGATCCCAACAACTTCCTCGGCGGCCGCATGAAGCTCGACGCTGAAGCGGCGCGAGTTGCCGTATCGAGTGTTGCCGAGAAACTGGGTCGCAGCATTGAGGACACAGCATTGGCAATCCTCAAAATCGCCAACAACAACATGGTCGGCGCGCTTCGTACTGTTCTCATCGAACAGGGTCTTGATCCCCGGGACTTTACACTGGCCGGCTTTGGCGGTGCAGGTCCCCTGCATACCAATGACCTTGCCGCTGATATGGGAATTCCGAGAGCTTTGGTTCCCAACCATCCGGGCCAGTTCTCGGCTTCCGGCTTCATACTGACCGACGCCCGCGTCGATCGGCAGCGCACGACGCATATTACCAGCAGGCACTACGACCCGGTGCTCGGCCAGTCCATCCTTTCCCAGCTGATCGCCGAGGCAACGGCGGAGCTGCATGAACAGGGCTACACCACTGACATCGAGGGGCACTACCTGCTCGAGATGCGCTATCTCGGCCAGAACTATGAACTTGAAATGCGGATCGACGAGACGGCCTTCGAGGCTGCCGATGGCAGCGCGCTCTGGGAGGCATTCCATCGCGCACACAAGGCCCGTTTCGGTTTCTCCTCGCCGGGCGACATCATGGAAATCGTAAGCTGCGCCGTCACCCTTGTGGCAACGACGCCGAAGCCGGATATCCTTCGGCTGGAGCGCACCGCGGGAACCGCGACGCCGAAATCGGCGCGGTCGGTCTATTTTGCCGACGGTTCGCATCAGGCGCCGGTCTACGATCGGGGCGACCTGCTGTTCGGAGACGTCATTCCCGGTCCAGCCGTTGTCGAGGAGCCTGCATCCGTCACGGTGCTCAATCCCGGCAGCACGCTGTCCGTTGACGAGTTCGGAAATCTGATCATCGACATCCTCGCCTGAGCCCAGTCATTCCCGGCGCCTTGCGTGGATGAGCTATCCGCAGGCCCGATACCCGGAGAAATCAAATGCGTTTTTCTGAAAACGGCTACTACATCGAAAAATATCTGAAGTGCGCCAATTGCGGTCAGCTGCTCTACGGCGTGTCCGACGAACGCTTGCACGGCGGGCACACGCTTTACTGCAGCGAGTGGTGCGAAAGCTGGGATGGCATGCGCGCGGACCGTTCGGCTCGTGCATTGCTGCCCTTCGAGCCATCGGCGCCAGTGGCATCTACGAGCACGCGGCTTGCACCGCTCGATCCCGTCACCATGAACATCCTTGAATCGACCATGGTTTCGGTCTGCCGCGAGATGGGCATATTGCTCATGAAGACGTCCTATTCGACGATCTTCAATGAAGGTCTCGATTTCACCTGCGCTTTCGCCGACAAGGACGGCGAGATGATTGCGGTGGCCGAATTCAACCCGGCCATGATCGGTGGCATGCCCATCCTGATGAAGAGCTGCGCGCAGGAGATCGATTTCGATACTCTGGAAGAAGGCGACGTCATCCTGCATAACGACCCCTATCGGGGCGGCCTCCATCTTCCCGAACATACCTTCTTCAAACCCGTCTTCATCGACGGCGAACTCGTGGGTTTTGCCGTCTGCATAGGCCACGTCGCCGAGATCGGCGGCATGGTGCCGGGCGCATTCGCGGGCGAGGCGACGGAAGTCTTCCAGGAAGGCCTTCGCGTGCCGCCGATCAAGATCAAGAAGGCCGGCAAAGATGTCGACGAGGTCTGGAAATTGCTTCTCGCCAACGTTCGCACGCCGCGCCAGAACTATGGTGACCTTCGGGCGATGATCGCCAGCGTCGATTTGGGTGTCGACCGTCTGACGGCCGTTATCCGCAAGTATGGCAAGGACGTGTTCAAGCAGACATGCTTGGATCTAATGGATTACTCAGAACGCCGTATGCGCGCCGAAATCGCGTCCTTCGATGACGGCATGTACAGCTTCGAGGACACCGTCGAGGACGACGGCATAACGGCGCAGTCTTATAAGGTCGCCGTCGACGTCTTTGTGCAGGGCGACGAGTTCATCGCCGATTTCCGCCGCACGGCAAAGCAGGCACGTGGTCCGATCAACGCCACTTATGGCGTGACGACAAGTGCTACCTACAATGCCGTCCTGCACATGACGGATCCCAGCATTCCGAAGAACTCCGGCTGCTTCCGCCCCATCAAGGTCGTCTCGCCGCCCGGAACTGTCGCCAACGTCGATTTCCCGGCGCCGGAAGTTGCCGGCAACACCGAAACCCATCCACGTCTGGCCGGGATCGTCATCGGCGCAATGGCGACCTGCGCGCCCGAGCGTGTCATGGCTGCTGAAGCCGCCACCGGCACCAACTTCGTCTTCGGCGGCCATCATCCTGATTATGACGAATACTTCGCCTGCTATGACATCATGGCCGGTGGCTGGGGCGGTCGTAGCGGCTTCGACGGCAACAATTGCAACATCGCCATCAACGGCAATTGCCGCTTCAATCCAACGGAAGTCTTCGAAACCCGCTTCCCCATCCGCGTCGAGAATTGCGAGCTGATCACGGATTCGGCTGGCGCTGGCGAATATCGCGGCGGTCTCGGCTATGAGCGGACTCTGCTGATGACCGATGTGGCCATTACCGGCAGCCAGTGCACGGATCGCCATACGATCAGGCCCTGGGCATTGTTCGACGGCAAGGAAGGCGACAATGGCGCGACCCACGTGCTGAAGGCAAGCTCGACCGAGTGGCAGAACGTGAAGGAAGCCTACGGCAAGCGTTCGACCAGCAAGTACGCCAATATCCGCTTCGAGCCAGGCGATCGCATTCGGTTGCGCACGCCGGGAGGCGGTGGCTTCGGCGCGCCGACTGCGCGTGCGAAGGATGCTATCGAACGCGATGTCGCCGAAGGCTTCGTTTCCATCGAAGCGGCAGAGCAAATCTACGGCTGGACCAAGGCCTGACAGGAGAAACGTCCCATGTCCATGATACCGAATTCTAGCGCCGCCCGTGACGTTCGTTTTCACCTGCATGCTCAGACGAATCCCGAGCGGCATGAAGGCGAGGGCCCCCTCGTCATCGCGAAGGCAGACGGCCCCTATATCTTCGACGATGCGGGAACCCGTTATCTGGACGTTATGGCTGGACTCTGGTGCGCCTCACTCGGGTTCACCAATGATGGCTTGGCGAAAGCAGCCTCGGACGCTTACGCGACCATGGGCTTCTATCACACTTTCGGCGGCCGGGCTTCTCCGGCCGTCATCGATGCCGCCGAGGCGATCGCGCAGCTGGTCCCGCTGGACGATGCGCGGGTCTTTTTCGCGACCTCCGGTTCGGAAGCGATCGAGACCATGGTCAAGATCGCCTGGCTTTATCACGCCGCCAATGGCGCGCCGCAAAGGCGAAAGATCATCGCAAGACAGCGCGCATTCCACGGCTCCACCATCTTTGCAGCGTCGTTGACCGGCCTTCCCCATATGCACCGGGAATTCGGATTGCCTCTGGAAGGCGTTGTCCACACGCTTTGCCCAGACCCCTATCGCGAGCAGCGTAAGGACGAGACCACGGGAGCCTTTGTCGAGCGCCTCGCAAATGAACTGGAAGCGCTCATTTTGGCCGAGGGAGCTGATAGGATCGCTGCATTTATCGCAGAGCCGATCAATGCTGGCGCCGGTGTCATCGTGCCGCCATCAGGCTATTTCGAACGTATCCAGGCGGTTCTCGATAAATATGGCATCCTCTGCCTGGATGACGAGATCGTTTGCGGTTTCGGCCGCACAGGCAACTGGTTCGGCTGCCAGACGGTCGGCATGATGCCGGACATGATGGCGATGGCGAAGGGCTTGTCGTCATCTTTCTTCCCCATTTCTGCAGTTGCGGTTTCCGGCAAAATTTACGAGGCGATCAAGTCGATCAACAGGGATGGAAGCCTGTTCGGGCATGGCTTCACAAATTCCGGACATCCTGTGGGTGCCGCCATCGTGACGGAAGCCATTAGGCAGTATCAGTCCATGGAGCTGCCCCGATGGGTGCAACAGCGAGGGCAAATGCTGCGGGCGAAAATCGAGCCAGTCCTTGCGGCGTGCCCGTACGTCGGTCAGTTTCGCGGGGAGGGCCTTCTGCTCGCAGCGGAGCTCGTCGCGAATCAGGAAACGAAAGAGCCCTTTGCCGCTGCTTTCTGCATTCCGCAGCATCTCCAGCGTATCGCCATGCAGAAGGGGCTCATGCTCCGGCCGCAGGGCAACTCAATTACCTTCTGCCCACCATTCATTATCGATGATGCCCAGATCGACTTCATCGTGGATGCGCTGCTGGCAAGCATGAAGGAGCTCGAGCAGGAGGTCATTTCCAAATTGCCGGCAGCCGGATAGAACCTTGAAATGATGAGAATCCAGTCGAGACGGCACAGGCGATGACCACAGGCGAAGGCTCCACGAAAATCACCATCAAAGAGGTCGCGGAAGCCGCCGGCGTTTCTCGCTCCAGCGTTTCGAACTACCTGAACGAGCGCTTTGCAAATATGGGGCTTGAGACGCGGGAGCGCATCAACCAGGCGATCGAGAGCCTCGGCTATCGGCCCAACAACGCTGCACGCCAACTGAAGACGGGCAAGGTACCGATGGTGGGATTGCTGGTTCCCACCGTCATCAACCCGTTCTTCGGTGAACTGGCACTGGCGGTCGAACAGGCTGCGGGCCGGCACAACTATCGTGTCCTGCTGTGCAATACGATGCGCGACGCTGAGCGTGAGTACGAATTCGAGGAGGAGATGCTCAGCTTTGGCATTCGCGGCGTCATCACCGTCTCGCCGATCGTCGGCCGCCGAAAGTCGGCCCCCGCGGATCTGGCGGTGGTGGCAATAGACGCCCGGCGCGGGGATCTCGGCTCGGCAAATGTTGACCTCGTGAATCTAGACAATCAGGCTGCAACGAGCATAGCGGTCGACCATCTCGTGAGTTTGGGACACAGGCATATCGCCTACGTGTCAGACTCGTCGTTCACGTTCGCTCGCGCATCGCGGGCTGCAGGGTTCGAGGCCGCCGTCGCTGGACACGGCCTTTCCGCTTGCCCTGTCGTCGTCCAGTCCTTTGTCGATGGCATTGCGAGCTATTCCGACGTTGAGCTCTTTGAGATTGGGCGCGGCAGCGTGGCACAATTGCTGTCATCTAATCCGCGTCCAACGGCCATCATCGCCCTTAACGACATGATAGCGGTCGGCATATTGTCTGCTCTCAGGCAGCACGGCGTCGCTGTTCCCGGCGAGATGTCGCTCGTGGGGATTGACGACATCGTGCTGTCGCAGCTGACCACACCTGGCCTTTCCACTATTCGCCAACCTGTGACGCAAATGGCAGAGGCGGCCGTGGAATTGCTGATCGCGCGGCTGCGTTCTCCGACCCGGTCCTCGACCGAAACAGTGTTCCAGCCGGAACTCGTGAGACGCGAATCGACAGAAAAGCCATTTTCGCATGAACGAATATAAAGGCCATCATGACGGAGATCGATCATAGCCTCCGCCGACTGTGAACTGACTATATCGATCTGTACAACCGTGTGGCGCGCGAGGAGGAGCGCGACTTTAAATGGATGAGGGCATGGCGACGATGATCTACCGTTCTCTGGCGCGTGGCAAGCTTGCCCGACGATGGGGCACGACAACGGGACGTACCGTGTCGGAACCCTCTCGCGCGGCTCAAAACCCGGTGACTGCTGAGAGCGACCGCGCGATCATCGAGGCTGTAAATGCGGTTGCTACTCGAAAAAAAGCGCTAGTGCCGCCGAAGTTTCGCTGGTGGCTGCGTCGCAACAAAGTAGTCGCGGTGCCACTCGTAGGCGCGTTGACGGAAAACCACATCGATGACGCCGTGGCGTGGCTTGCAATAAGTCTTGTCGATGACGAAGCCGCGCCAGGTATCAGTAGAGTCGGAGCGTGTTGTGAAGATCTCGGCCGAACGCGGCGGCGAATACTCTCGATTCCCCACTTTCTCACGGTCGGAGTCAAAGCGTCCACAGAGACAAAAAATAGGGCCATCGGAATACCTAGGCCCTTTAATTGTGAAGGTCAAAAACCTCCAGAGGGGAACAGCTGATACGATGGAACTGGGAGGAAGCCATCGCGTGCATCAGCTATAGGCATACTGCCTAGATATTGTGCGGTGCGCAAACAAGAATTGTGCAACGCACCTATGCAAAAGGAGATGGCCTCCATAACACCCTCGAATTTGCGGTTGCTTGCTGCGTGCAACTCATTGCCACCGTACGCCTGCATTAACGGCGAGCTACTCCCAGACCGGTGTGGACGGACCACCAGTGTGGTGTGCGGCGATGTGTTCCGGATCAGCAGATCTTTGAAACTCGAGCCCGGGTGCCCTTCTGTGAAGGGGATCTCAACCACTTGACCTTCGATACGTGGCCTGACGATGACGGATTGGAGAGGCTCGACGGTGCCAATGCCATTGATGACACGGTGCATGGTCTCCATCCTTGCCGTTACCGCCGTGACAGGAATGGTCGCATCATCCGCGGCCTGGGCGCGACAGATGGAAATACCAAGAATGAGGGCAACAAGCACCATGGAGTGAGAGGTTCGAGACTGTAATACTGCGAGAAATGATCCCGTCACCATTAAGAACTTCTCCATCGGCGTTGCGCAGAAACGCAACACCACAATGTCGGTTCCGTTACAAATGAAAGATTAATGACATATTCTTAGACCTGCGTTATTTAGCACGAAATAGTAAGTACCGAATTGCCGATGCAACTGCTTTCGGGATAAAAACAACCACTAGGATTGACTGTACAGAGCAATGACTCCAGATTGTTTCATCTTAGATCAGAAAAAACTATGCGACGGAGCTCTTCCATTCGCTTTGCGCGAAGTTGCTCACAGTGCCGTCATCATGGATGAACGCAGCATTTCAGGCTCGTTCCAGGCGGTTGCAAAACGGTCGGGCTCACGCCGAGCAAATGGGCCTCTGTCACCATCGTCATCTGCCCAACCATACGCCCGCGACCGATCTTGCGGCGTTCGTCCAAGTCGATATGGGAGTAGGTGCGTTTCATTGCGCTTTCCTTGCAAACGATAAACCTTTGTTATCTATTGCAAGTCGCACTTCATCCTTGAACCCACCCCTCTACAGATAAAAATTGGATAAGCATAATTATGGAACATTTTACGCAAGTGCCGCTCGGGTCTAGTTGAGCTGCGGTGGCCACCTTCAAGCATAACGGCGTCGAATATCGCGCCAATGTCTTCCTCGAGGAAGTCACTGACGGTCCGAGGTTCGCATGAGCCAGGTGATTGTTCCTCTTCCTAAGCCATTCCTCCCGGCAGACTTGAGAGAGACAATTACCTGGCTGCGGGAAGAAGTAACCAGACAATTCATCAATGGCAATATGAGCGCGCCCTATTTCAACAGATCCATGTGGACGCTGGTAACGCACAACGTGCGCTATGCGCTCCTACGGGACGCAAGGAACGAGCTCCGCGGCATGGTTGCTGTCTTCGCTGATGGCGAATGGGAGCACCACGATCAAGGTGATTACGACGCAATGGCGCGTGCCTATCAAACGCTCTCGGTCAGAGCCGGCCAAGTCATAGGCGCAGACCCGCCCAAGAAAGGCGGGATCGGGCACGACAGCTTTGACGCGGCTTTTCCGCATCGTAACAACTGGGAGGAAAGACAATCATTCGAGGTGGCCGGCGTCACGTATGCACTGTGGGTGCAGCGCGTGCGATCCCCTTTTCCCCCTTCAGCTTTCCTCACCTTCTGGCTGGACGGTGACGGCGATTTTCATTGGGCAGCGGTCCAAGATAGATGATCTCGTCCCGGTCTCTCCTGCCCAGATCTATGCCGCGCCTATGTTTCATGTTCTTATTTTGTTCTCACGCGCAACGGGAGTCAACCACCGCAGGAACAAATCAACAGCGTGTTGAATTCACATGCATAGACGTGCTATATAGAAAGCAGTGCAAATACGAGCACAGGAGTTATCGTTATGATCATACGATCAGCAGTTCGTCAGCCCGTAAGCCAGAGCAGCTACGAGCCGCGTCCACAGACGACGCCCGTAGACTATGCAGCTCTTGGTCAGTTGGCAATCAAACGCTTCCCGAAGGTGCATGCCGTCCTTGCTAAGTGAGCCTCTCTGGCTGCCTTACGAGGTGGTTGTCTCCTACAATTTGAATGCCGTTACCGAAACCGGTGAAAATCACGCCCTCCTCTTTCATGGTAAATTGGAGGGCGCTTTATTGCGTCCATATAATAGCTGGCGCTATGAGAGCAATAACGACGTCGTTTCCCTTGGCGTTCTTTATATGGAAGCGATCGCGCAGGCCCACGCCTTCGAGCAAGGCAACAAGCGCACTGGCTTCGACGCCGGCTTCGTCTTCATGTATACGAATGGCTGGGAGCTAACCGAGGATGCCGATCAGGAGCTCGTCGCAGTGGCGTTCCTAGAAATTATCGAGCGGACACGGACGACCGCCTCGTTCGAGGATTACCTCAAGAATTACATTCAGCCGCTCTGAGAGCATCTCGCAGCCGGCAAGTCCCGCGGTTGTCCAAAATCTCCCTTGCACGCCCTATTAGATGCCGCTATTTCGCTATTATCCGAAATAGAGGCCATCATGCAGCACATCGTCAAAGCCGCCCTTCTCTTCCTCGCCATGGCGCCAGCCGCCCAGGCTGTCACGATCACTGACAGCACACCGGCACGAGCCATAACCATTGGCAAGCCTGAGGGCGATCTCAATCGCGTTGTGGTGTCACCTGGCGTCATCTCGATGAAAGAGTGCCGCGAAGCACTGAAGGATAGTGCAGAAGCTCTGAAAGAGAACTCCGACATCATCATGTGCCTGCCCGCAGACATGACCCACGGTGAAAGGGTCATTGGCGACACGCCTTTTATCGACCTAACGCCGTAAGCTGTATCTACCCTATACTCAACGTGTGATTCACCGGCGATGATGTCAACGCGAGGCTACTGGTCTCTGTGGCTCAGCTTTCTGCCTCCATGTCTGACGGTGGATAAAAAAATCCTTCACCAAGCTTTAATCATGAAGGTTTTCAGCCAAGCCTATGAATTGTCTAAGCTAGCCTCTTTCCCCGTTTTCCATAAAGTCTGGCACTAGATATAGAGTTAATATTTTCGTCACTGACCGGCCCTTGACGGATCGGGGTGATCCAAGTTTATCTAAATTCGTTGTTTACAAACAACAAAAAAAAGAGCGCCGACTTGCAATCGACGCTCTCTTCCATCAATGCCAAAGGTCTAGACACTGATTGCTTTTCGCAAATTCAATCTTAAACGGACATCGCGTCCGGTCAAGTCCAGCGGCCCGTTTGCGAGATTGAAAATGGAATTATTATACAAACCGGTTTGGGCATTCGTCGCGAACCTCGTTTCGAAATGGCTACAAAAACCATCGCCTCAACACTCGATCACCATCCACGGTGATGTCATTGTCAACAGGTCGTGCCGCAACGTCGCAGTTCGGCGCAAGCGCCCCGTCAAAGGCAGATGAACAAGGTGGAGGCCCGGTTGAACCGGGCCTTTTCCGTGCCGGAAGAAAATTGACTTCATGAGGAAGCGAAACGCACCGACTAGGTGCGCGACCGCCTTCAACGGAAGTTTTCAATGACAGGGAAATGCCTCCGCTGCGGCCCAAAGGAGAACGATGTTCATAGTCGCCACGCTTCTGTTCGCATCTTCGGGGCGGCTATCCAGATAGACCTCTAAAATACGAAGCCACTGATCAGGCGTAACCTCAAGTTTGGGCGGCGGGCAATACAAGAGTGGTCGCTGCTGACTTCCTAGAGCGACATTTGCAGCCTCAATACCTCTTGCGATCCCAACAATAAAAGTCCTGCGGATCTCATCTGTCTTCGCATTTTCGACGACGCCACGCACAGTCGATTGAGCCGCACTCGTCTCGCCGGCAATAAGAAGCGCACAGGCGCTCAATAGCAGTCTCATTTCATACCCCCTGCCCTACAGCCCGAGATTGAAGACTATCTTGACGTATGTCCAGCGGCAGCACGCCACGCTCGACAACATTTTCCAAGCGCGCTACCGTCCTGCGGCAGCCTTATGGAGAACTGCCATGACCAGCTATAACGAACTCAGGGAATTCATCGCCAAATCCACGATCGCCAACGGCCTTCTGGATCGAGGCGGCGAGATCGCCCAGGCCAGCGGTGGAGATCTCTTCATCCGGATCGGCGCGCAGGTGTTCAAGATCGCGGTAGAAGAGATGAATCAGATCAGTCAGCACCACGATCCCATGGCCCAAGAAAAGCTCTTCATGTCCACCCTGCCCTATCCTTACGCGCAAGAATGACAGCAAATCTGACAAGCCAATCCAAACGCGCTGACGAAATCCGAAGGATTGAAGCTACGCTCAAGCAGCTGGGCGAGGCGGTAGAGCGCAACGGCATGTCCGGGGACATGCTCGATCTAATTCTCTACTACACGCTTAGACTGGCAGATCTAAAAGACGAAGCTCGACGCGCATCAGGTTGACAGACCGGTCCCTTGTAAGCCAGGCAGCCTAAAATCAGCCATTTTAGCGTCAACTTAAGTTGACAGAAAAACAGCCGTTTTTGTCTAATGACCATCTAAACAAGGTCGTTAGGTTGACACAGGTTTACACCAAGTTGACAGCGAAACCCACTTTTTCAATTTTTCCCACCCGTCAACCATTCGACAGAACGAAACACTGCGCTGACAAAAAGCTCATAACAGCTCACAGAATCGATCCGACAAGCAAGACACTGCGAGACAAGCAAGACACGCTCGAAACGCTTCACATTCAACGTGAGCGAGAGACAGCAGCTAAACGAACGCGGATCATAGAAGCACTGCCCCGCAACGCTTAAAAGACAATCAACGCATAAGACGCACAGACAGCAACACCACGCCCCACAGAGCACGTCCATCACAATAACAGACAGAGCGCCTATAGAGAGACATGTTGCGTATAGAAGAGAGATCGCGTGTGAGATCGCTATGCAAAGCGTGTGTGTCGAATGTGCATTGATGGATTGAAATCGAAGGTGAGGATTTTTGGGCGGCACCCTGCCCCGCTCCACTCAACAAACATCCCCTGAAACCGCCCAACCCCGACAGCCGTATTTATCCGCAACGAGCCAGCTTGGACGCCTACCCTCGATGACTATCTTGTAGATGTGCTTAACGAAAAGCATAGCAGACGCCGGTCGAGCATCTGTTGATCGCATACAGCGTGGTCGAGTGACGGCGACCGAGACTTAGAGGCGGACTTTTGAGTTCGCCTTTCTTTTTGGCTTTTTCTAAAAATCCAGGAACCACGAGCGCCGGAGCCATGGCTTTCCAAATATGCCGTGTCCAAGGGTGCGCTCCGGAAAACCATGGAGCGCCATAAACCGAGCCGGACATCCGTGGATTTCCACGGAAAGCCATGGTTTCAAGCCGCAGAAGGACGAATCCTCACGCCGGAAGAGATTCCGATCTTCAATCCGGTCCGTCTCTCTTCTTAGTTATTAGTGTTTATAAGATGTATTTATATAGAAGAGAGACGGACCGGAACGTGACAGGATTGTGTCCTGCGGCGAGAAGCGTGCCGTACAGCGCCTGCCCTATCCAGATGTGATGCCTACCCGAGACATTCTATGTTGTGTTCATCGAAAGCGAACGAACTTTCGAAAGTGTCAACAACGTGGAGACAATCGCAATGGCAAAGCAGTCCATCAAGTCATCGGCCGGCACGTCCAACGAGAACCAGGCAGCCTACATATTCGCCGACGCACTCAAGGCGCACAGCGATGACGACGCCAAGGCGTTTGCGTTGAAGATCGCCGCCGAGTTCGATGCCAGGGTTCAGTTTGAGATCAGCAGGGCATCGAACGGATCGGCTGATATGCCCAAGGTGAAGAAGCTCAACGGCTACCGCGCCAAGCTCGCCCTGCCCTCGCTTGCAAAGGTGATGATGGAGCTCGGCAAAGGTCCGGAGTTCATCAACACCCGGCTCGGCAAGGAAGACAGCGGCGACCGGTTCAACATTTATGCGATCGACAAGGCGATTGACTTCGTGCGTGCGCTCTTCACGTCCGGCGCCGCGCTCAAGCCACGCTTTGAATTCCTCCGGCATTCCGACCCTGTTTGAGCAGATGCCGATCAGGAAGCCCTCATACGGCCCCGAGGCAAGCCGATGTATCTTCGTCTTGTTGCCCAACGGATGGGTCGAGCCAGAATAAGCACGCGAGTCGGCAGCCATAACGCCATCGCGGTAGACGACAACGCTCATGCGATGTCCTCTGGCAGCAGAATGCGCTTTGGTTGGAAGACGGCGCGGTTGAGCCACATGAACGCCTCCTGGACGCTGCGGCGCGCCAGTTGCACCATGGCCTGATCGATATCCTGGCCGTCGCGGTTGCGAACGTGCCGGTCGATCTGGCGAAGCACACGCTCTTCGAGTTCCTTATTTTCGTTCACCAGGTCGACATTCTCGTCGCTCTGCTCTTGGTAGCCCTTCACGGGCAGGCCAGCATGGGTGACGGTCGTGGCTTCGATCTTGGCTGAATTGATCGTGAAGTTGCCGGCGAGTGGAAGACCTTCCAATGGAAACCCCCTGCGAAAAAGGCTCACATGATAAGGTTTTAGAGAGCAACGTCGTAATAAATAAGCGGCACTTTGGGACATCCGCTCACGGATTTGAGCTGTTCGGCCGGCAGCGGTTGCCGGGCAACAAGACCAATACCGAGCGTGTTTTGAATTGGAAGTGGATGCTCTATTGCCAGCACATCTTGACCGTATCGGTTATCAAGCGCCACTTCGTGGATCGGCAAATCAGCCTCTAAAACGAAGTCAATGAGCGCCTCAATCTGATCCGGCTGGATTTTACTTCCACAGGTAATGCGAAGGGCGTCTTTTTCGCGTTCTGGGTCAAAGTTCGGGGCTTTTGACGCGGTGACATGCTCATTTACCAGGAGCGCTACCAATGGCCCAGCCGCCTGATCCCCTGTGGTCACCAAAATTCTCGTGCCGCTCAATATGCGAGCGCGTCTATTTTTATCAGAAGGCGCAGGGACGTTCAGATACACGGCCCACGGCTCAGGCCAGTAAAATGCAAACGCGGAAACTGTAAAAGCGACAAAACAGCAGAAGGCGAGTGCTACAACGTAAAACATAACAAAGCCTGGAAGGGTCACTGCATCACTCTTTGCGGACGTCACAAGCCTTGAAAAGGCGAAGAGAAGAAACATGGCGCAAATCGTGCCGCCAATCAAAACTCCACTCACCTTGCTATATTCCGGACCAAGGACTCTCATTACAATGGCCGCAGCCGCTGCGATGCCTGTAACCCCTATGGCGTATTTCAGAGCGGGCAGCCTCTTTGTGGCGTCGCGCAAGATCAACATTGGATCCATGTTCTTTACCCCAATCGCTTGGAGGAACATTTCACAATTACAATCAAATTAAAATGCCGCTCTGGTGTGAGTTCACGCCGAAGTGCGACCTGCGTGGCTTTCAAGCTAGCTGGCATGTCGCATCTGCGCGAGCAGTTTCTTGCGGAAGACCTCAGCCGGCGTTCGGTAGCCGAGGCATTTACGCGGTGTCTGATTAAGCCGATTGCAGATCTCCATCAGATCGGCGGCGGCTACGGACAAGGGATCGACGTCTCTCGAAAGCCATTTTCGCGCTCGCCGGTTGGTATTTTCGACCGTTCCTTTTTGCCAGGGCGATTGTGGGTCACAAAACCATGTTTGCGTGCCTATGCCTGCCTGAAGGTACGGCCAGTCAGTGAATTCGGTGCCTCGGTCGAATGTCAACGATCGGCGGGCGAGGTGAGGGAGGCTCTTCAGCGCCTGGATGATGCCATCCATGACCGGGCGGGACTGGCGATCATTGTTGCGCAACAAGATCGTAAAGCGGCTCACCCGCTCAACAAGCGATGTCACATTCGCCTTGCCGAACTTCTTGCGGAACTGGATCAGATCGCATTCCCAATGCCCGAACTGCTTGCGTTCAGCAACGACATCCGGCCGGTGCAGAATGTTGAGTTCCGGACTAAAGCGTTGACTGTGCTCACGTCTTGCATGTCGTGGTCGCCGTCTGGCTCGATGCTCCGGCAGGTGACGCCACAGCTTGATGGCATGACCGTCGGCCGAGTATGCGAACTTGTAGATTGTCTCGTGACTGACAAAGATCGGATGCTGTTCCAGCCGCATGCGACCGGCGATTTGCTGGGGCGACCAACCATGCATGATCCGGTCGATCACGGACTGCCTCACATTCGCAAAGCGCGCCAGCTTCCGCAGCTTGGCCCGCCGTTCGCAAGCCATGTCATGCGCCGTGACGCAGTAATAGCCATTGAGGTCCGGGACCACCTCATCGATAAACGTATTCCGCTTGATTTCACGAAAGATCGTCGAGCGATGACGACCGAGTGTCTCGGCGATCATCTCAATACTCTGGCCCGCCATACGCCAGCGAGCGATCTTACGACGTTCGTCCAAGTCGATATGGGAGTAGGTGCGTTTCATTGCGCTTTCCTTGCAAACGATAAACCTTTGTTATCTATTGCAAGTCGCACTTCATCCTTGAACCCACCCTGGTTACACACAAAAGTTAGATAAGATATATTATGGAATTTATTTTGGCAGTTATTATGGGGGTATGTGCAATGGGAATCTCCGTAGCCATCGTCGAACTCAAACAACCTACGCCTGCATCCGGGAAATATCACTCTGACACCAGATCCGCCCCAAACCACTTCAAGCTGAGCGCTTTCAGTGTGCCGTCAACCTTTAGAGATTTGATCGCGGCATTGAATCGCTCAATCAATTCCTTGTCCTGCTTCCGCAATCCGATCCCGACACCGGGCCCAAACACACCACCAGAAATTTGTGGGCCATAAAGGGTCATGGCATCGCCCTCTTTCGTTCCCAGAAAACTCTTCCAGACCGAGTAATCCGCCAAGCCCGCATCAATCCGCCCGGCAATCAGGTCAAGATTGAGACTATCCTGCTTGTCATAGATGCGGACATTGACGGCCTCCCCCAGATAGTCGCGGACAAAGGATTCGGCATTTGTAGAGCCCTGGACCCCTATGATTTTCCCTTGAAGATTGGCCTTCATGACCTTCAAAGACTGGCTATCTTTCACTCCCATCGATGAGAGTGAAAGACGTGCTGTGCCGTCCATCTCTGGAAGCTTAAGCGCCTTTGCGACGACAAAATAGTTGGAGGTAAGGGCATAAGGCTCCGAAAATCCGATGACGGCTTTTCGCTTATCGGTGATCGACATGCCGGCCATGATTGCATCGACTTTGCCAACCGTCAGCGCGGGAATGATGCCATCCCATGCTTGGGTGACAAATTCGCATCTAAGTTTGGCGCGCTCGCAGATCGCCTTGCCGGCATCGACATCAAATCCTATGGCATTTCCGGATGGATCAACTGAGTTCCAGGGTGGAAACGCGCCTTCGGTGGCAATCTTGATCAGTCGCTGTTCATCAGCCATAGCCGGTCCGGCGATTGTAAGGATAGAAAGCAATATGAGTGGCAATCTGCATATATTCATTTTTTGTTCCCTTTTTTGTTGGTTCAGAGATAGCGTCTGGGGACGTGGTCCCGTAGATCGGCATAGAGGCCGACAGCATCTGTGCCCCAGATGGCGCAGACTTCGTCGTGAGTGATCATCTCCGGTCCCTGTCGACCGAGAAGAATGACCTCGTCTCCCGTTCTGGCGTTCGGGATACCGGTCAGATCAATGCGAATATGTTCAAGATGTGCCGGCGCCAGCAGTCGGGCACGCCTGCCGTGAACCAGACCAACAGCGCCTTCTGGAATATGCCGGGGCAAACCGTCTCCCCAGCCCATACCAATAACGCCGAGGGTCATATCCGTCTTGTATCCTGGGATTTCCGGCACTGGCCCAAGGGATGGGTCGAGGCGCTTGACACAAACGAGGCTCGTGGAAATAGTTTTAAGGGCTGGACGCAACTCGACTGCGCGCGCGCGCAACGAAGGGCCGCCGATCCCCACGAACAGCGCTCCTGGATCAACAGCGTCGAAATCCATTTCTGGATGGTTCAAGACACCGTCGGTGCTTGACATCATCACAACCGGCGGACGGATTCCCAGATTATCAAGATCAGTGATAATGCCGACCAAGCGCTCATGTTGCGCGTCGGCGTCGGTGGGTTGCACCGTCGGGAGCTCACTCATGTGAGCGTACATGCCCTCAACTCGGACAGTGGGATCTGCCATTGCCGCGGCGACCAGCTTCCTGGCACCCGCAGGTGTGACCCCGGCCCGAAAAAACCCGAGATCCAGTTTGATGAACACCCGCAGGGTGTTAACGACAGCAGACCATTGTTGGAGTTCATCGAGGCTCGATACACTGACGATGAGATCAAGGCTTTCCACCATGGCGGCCCCCACAGGTGTGACGCCGGGATATAGAAGGATCGGGTTCGAGACCCCCGCGCGACGGATGGCAAGAGCATCCAGCATGGAGGCAACCGCGAAGCCATCAATGTTCTCACAGGCCAGGGCCGCAGCGACCGGACCGGCGCCACAGCCATAGGCATTGCGTTTCAGGCAGGCAAAGACCTTGACATGGGCGGACAAATGTCCGCGCAGCTGACGATAATTATGCCGGATTGCGCCGAGATCAATATCATACCAGCTGCCGCGCAAAGCGGCCTCGCTCACCCCATAAAGTGGATCATTCGATGTAGGGAACATACGACCGTTCATTGTGACGCCCTTTCTTTCGTCGAGAGTGGGGGTGTTACGTTGGTCAGTGCTTTGTATTCATTCACCTCAGAACTACGCTTTTCCTGGTTGGCCAGATGTCGCTCCAAGCGAGCAAAAATGTGAACTAGAACCAGGGTCAGTCCAAGATAGACCAGGGCCGCCGACACAAAGACTTCGTATGGCGAAAAGGTTTGGGCGACGAGCTTTCGGGCCGTTCCGGTCAACTCCATGAGCGTGATCGTGCTGGCGAGAGAACTTGCCTTCAGCATCAGAACGACCTCATTTCCATAAGCCGGGAAGGATAGACGCAAGGCATTGGGAAAGATGATCCGCCTCATGCGCAACAGGGCCGGCATGCCGAGCGCCTTTGCCGCTTCCACTTCTCCTTGCGGAGCAGCACGAATTCCACCCGCCAAGATTTCGGTCGCGTAGGCCGCGTGGTTGAGTGAAAAGGCGATGAGGGCGCAGCCATAGGGGTCGCGCAAGACAATCCAGGCCGGGCTCGCTCGAAGCCAGCCGATCTGGCTCGCACCATAGTAAATCAGGAAAAGCTGGACCAGCAGTGGCGTGCCCCGAAACAGGAAAGTGAAGAACTGAACGGGCGCGGAGACGACCAATGACGGAGATGCACGCAGCAAGGACAAAGGCACAGCAATCAGAAATCCGGCCACAACGGCCGTGACCGTCAATTCTGCTGTCAGCAATGCGCCACCAAGCAGATGCGGCAGAACCTCAAGGATCAGAGTGATGTTCATGATGATTTCCTATCGGCCCAGACCACTGCTTGCTCGCCGCTCGAGCAGCGTCAAAACCACCAAAGATACTGAGGTGAACAGCAGATAGAGGCAGGCGGCAACCAGATAGAACCTGAGAGGATCGTGGGTCACTCCAGCCGCGACACCAGTCTTGCGCATGAGATCCTCCAGCCCGACCACAGATATGAGTGCCGTGTCCTTGAGCAAGGTGAGCCACAGATTGCCAAGACCCGGCAAAGCGTAGCGCCACATCTGCGGCAGGACGATCAAATGCCAGAGAGCAAAGCGAGACAGACCAAGGGCGCAAGCGGCCTCGATTTGTCCCCGTGGCACAGCGAGGATCGCGGCTCTGAACACTTCAGTCGCATAGGCACCGAACACGATGGTCAGGGCAAACACGCCGGCTGCAAACGCACTGACCTCGACATAGCGCCCGAACATCGCCGTCAGGGCAACAGTTCCCCCGAAATACAAAATGAGAATGATCAGGAGTTCGGGAATGCCCCTGATGATTGTCGTGTAGGCTTGCGCCAGACGACGGAGCAGCGGCAAGCGGCTGCACTTTGCTGCTGCCCCGGACAGGCCGACGAAGATCCCCACAGGGAGGGTTGTTAATGCTGTTTGAAGCGTCGTGGCGGCACCTGCCGCGATTTGCGCTCCAAATCCTTGCAGGCCAAGCTCTTGCAGAGATATCATCGGGTGGTCCTCCCGAACTGCGCGGATAGGAATTGCCGCAACCACGGCGATACCGGTCGTTCGAATATGGCTTCAGGCGCCCCTTCCTCTTCGATCCGCCCCTGATGGAGGAAGAAAATGCGGTTGGAGACCTGACGCGCAAACGCGAGTTCATGGGTGACGATCAGCATGGTTCGCCCTTCATCGGCAAGCGACCGAATGACATTCAGAACCTCGCCAACCAGTTCGGGATCGAGAGCCGATGTCGGCTCATCGAACAGGAGAATGTCGGGCTCCATCGCCAACGCCCGGGCGATGGCGACCCGCTGCTGTTGACCACCGGACAGA
This sequence comes from Gillisella vitis, assembly GCF_021559775.1. Lineage (GTDB taxonomy): Bacteria > Pseudomonadota > Alphaproteobacteria > Rhizobiales > Rhizobiaceae > Allorhizobium > Allorhizobium ampelinum. The sequence continues at coordinate 272,186 of NZ_CP056050.1, forward strand.
TGCACAGGATAAGCATGGCGCTTATCCGCCAGGCCAACTTTCGACAGGAGGTCTTCAGCCCGAGCACATGCCATTTTCTTCGGGATCTTGCGCACGTAAACCGGCGCCTCGATCAGGTTTTCAAGAACTGTCTTATGAGGCCAGAGATTGAAGGTCTGGAACACCATGCCAAGGCGGGCACGCAGGACATTGATTTCCGACTGGGCAGCCCGTCCCCGGCGCAGGCGAATATGCTGGCCGCCAATCCAGATGTCGCCACCGCTCGGTTCCTCGAGAAAATTGAGGCATCTGAGTAAGGTGCTTTTTCCTGATCCGCTGGATCCAAGGATTGAAATCACCTCACCGCGCGAAGCACTCAACGAGATCCCCTTTAGCACCTCGAGCGGACCGAACTGCTTTTTCAGATCCTTGACGCGCAATGCTGTCTGATCAGAGGGATGTGGCAGTTGCAGACGGGATGAGACGGCTTCGAATTCCATGATGACATCCTTGCGAAAGATATCACCATGATTGCCCGCTCATTCGCGTGGCGCTTGCAGGAAATTGATCTGGCAACGGGATCTGATCACGAAATTACCCGAACGCCCTGTCGGACCATGCGGCTCGATAGTCGAGCGGCGTAGTTCCGACTTCTTTTCTGAAGACATTGGCAAAATGGCTTGCACTCGAGAAACCGCAGGACAGGGCAATCTCGGTGATCGAAAGAGCTGTCTCGCGCAAGTATTGTTTCGCACGCTCTATTCTGCGCTGAATGATGTAGCGATATGGTGGCAAGCCGAAGGTCTGCTTGAAGGCCCGGCAAAGATGGGGAATGCTGAGCCCGGCCAGATCCGCCAACTGCTGGAGAGAAAGGCCATCGTCCAACTCATCGTCGATCTTCTGGGCCACACGGTTGAGGGTGGCAGATGAAAGCCCGCCCTGGCGCCGCGTGGGTAGACTGCTTTGCCTTCGCATCAATTGCGTGAAGATCGTCGCCACATAGCTTTCGACGAGAAGATTGCTTAGTGGACCCTTCTCCCGAATTTCCGAGCCGATCCCGCGCATTGCATTCGTGACAATGGGATCTTCAAAGCCAAGATCGGGCGAAAAGGAAAGGCAGGACACGGTGCGTGATTGCGCAGGTGCAAACAGATCCGTGAGCTTTGCGGGATCGACGCCGAGAGACAGATAGGCGGCATTGGACGCCCCCGTTTCCCAGCCCCGCCAGATACTGCCAGCTGGAACGAAGAGGATTGCGCCCGGTTTTCTGCGCACGAAATCAGTTCTGCGGTTGTCCAGAAAATGCTCGCCCCGCTCCGAATGTCCCTGAAGATTGAGAAGAACAAGATGCCGGTCAGCGATAAACGCTGTCTCTTCCCGGTCAAGGCCCGTCCTGCGCACCAGATCGGCGCGCATATGGTGCCAGGATTTCGACTGATGGGATAAGGTACGGCAGGGTCCGCGTTTCAAGGTCGGGTGCAAATCAGACGCCATCATGCGCCTCGGCCCCGTTCATCAATGGCAACGATATCGCCCAGGCGCGTACCACATTCACATAATGCGGAGATGATGGATGGGATGCGGACTTCTGGCGATCATAGGCAACCACTTCTGAATGGTGCGTATCATAATGCTGAACGGCTTGGTGTCCCATCGGTTGCTCCCCATCAAGAGAGTTTGTCGCGGTCCGTCCCCGCGATAGACTCACTTAACCTCCGAATGATCGGGGAGTTGGAAACTGTCCGTGACAGCCCTGTGGCCTTTAGTTCCGGGGAATCTGGACATACGCCACAGGCTCCCCGACCCGAAAGGTCAGAGAGTTCGATGCTGAATCGACCAGCATCAGTCGCACGGAGGGGTTTCCACGCCCCAAGGCAGCACGTACTGCCTCACGTCACAAGATAAATGAGATGACAGCGCTTCGCCAGTCTGCGCTGGCGAAAAACACATCGGAACTTCGCATCAGTGGCTTTTGCGCTGAACCGGCAGGCTTGCCAGAGCGCTCACGCTCAATGCGACAAGGCCTGAAAACATCAAAAACATGGTTGAGGGTTCGAGATCATCCGATGTCAGAGAGACTATCGCAACCAGAAGCAGGCTCACGGCAACGGCGATGGAATGGATGGTGCCTTTGGCCCGGCCGAGCTCGTCTTGCGCAACGCAAGCCTGCAGCGCTACCTCGACGGACACCCTGCCAAGATTATAGAAGGCCCCCAGCATGGCGAAGACGAGCAGGTTCCAGGAAAAAGCAACGTAGGCCGTGGCTGCAAACAGGCTGGCCATGACGACAAGGACGATCAGATGCAGGCTCGAGAGCTTGATGAACCGCATCACCGGGATCAGCATGAGAACCCCGAGGATAGAACCGGCTGACCATGCACTTTCCAGATGCCCAAAATCCATGGCACCTCGCAGATGTTCCTCCCACACAAAACTGGGCCCAACCACGCTCACCAAAATACCGCCGGCGTTCAAAAGGGCATAGATGACGGCAAGCCGCCGCAAGGCGTCATTTAGCACCAATGATATGTCTCTCGATACGACCTCTCGCCACAGAGTTCGCCTTTCATTGTGCACCAGGCCACCGCAGGCAGCCGAAATGCAAAAGCATCCAGCAATGGCGAACAATGTGGTCCGAGGGGAACACGCCTGCAGCAGGAAACCGATGATGGCTGCGGAAGCGAGGCTTCCAATCTGCAGGATGACGAACACAATCGAATTGATTCTTGCCAGCGATCGGTCGGCTCTCAACGATGGAATCATAGACTGTGTCGCCGTGAGGGACAGCCTGTCGCAGCCCGAGAACACAATGGTCGACAACCACAGCATCCAAGGCAGATCAGCGACCATAATCATGGCTGCAATCAGCAGTGCAGCAAACAGTCGGGTGATGTCGGCGATCGTTGACAGGTTGCGGCGATCATATCGGTCGGACAGCCATCCGGCGATCGGACTTGTCACCAGCTCTGTCAAGCTGGAGACAGCAAAAAACACCGCAACGGATGTCGTGCCGTGACCCGAGGCAACGAGAAGCCACGAGCACGCGAAATTATAGCTGTTGCGGCCGAAGGACATAAAGAAAATTGCGACGAGAAAAAAGATTTGAGACGCCCGTCCCGTGTCTGCTGCAAGGCATCGTCGAAACATCGGGCACCTTCATCGATGGTCAAAGGCCATGATGGAGGGCTAACATGTCGCACGCTTTCATAATCGTGCCTAGATATCATGATCGTGCCATAAACAAGCGGAAAGGCTTCAACTGCGCCATCCGCGACGATATTCCAGCGGACTGACGCCGAAGGTGCGCCGGAAGGCATAGGTGAAGTGGCTCGAACTTGCGAAACCGCATTCCAAAGCAATCTCTGTGGCTGAGAGTTCAGTGCCGTTCAACAGTGCAAGGGCCTGTTTCAGTCTATATTCCGCCAGATAACTATGCGGTGTTTTCCCGGTCGACTGTTTGAAGGCGCGAAAGAAGTGGCGCCGGCTGACGCCTGCCACTGTTGCCATTTCCAGAAGGGTGGGGGGCTTTGTAAGCCGTTCCTCGATAAATGCCAGAACGCGCTTCAGATCAAAGGAAGACAGTCCGCCCTTGGTGGGCTTCAATCCCGCACCATTTATCCGCAGGATCTGCACAAAAAGCTGGATGATCTGGCTCTCGACCATCACGAGGCTGATCGGATCCGGGTTTTTCAGCTCCGCTGAGATCCGGTGCAGGCAGGCTTCGACAGTGTTGTCGCGAAAGCCGATCGCAGGTTTTAATCCAGGGATCCAATGCGAGCCGACTGTCTGCTCAATAAAACCAGTGTTGATGGAAACGAACAAGTAGGATCCAGCCGCGTCGCCCTCGTCCCAGCCTCTCCATTCGTGATGAGCCGGAATGAAAATCACCGATCCTGGCCGGCGCGGTGTGAAGGCGACCGGGCGCCCCTCGACAAAATCCTCGCCGATGCGCGCCTCGCCGTGCAGGTTGATCAGCAAGCAGTGATGCTTCAGTGCAACTTTCGTTTCCTGCCGCTTGAAGCCCGTTCTTCTGACAAGGTCGGCGCGAACGATGCCCCAATCGACATACTGATGAACCAGCTTTCGGTGGTCGCAACGACGGGCCTCATCTGGGCGAAAATCACAGGTCTTCATCAAACAGGGCAATCCTCCCACATGAAAAACCGCCAATCATCACTTTTATAGGTCGATTCAGGCCTCCTGAACAACCGCCGCGGATCCACGCTGGTCCGATCGTGGCACTTTCATGACAAAACGGCATGCCGATGAAAGCACAGCGTGAAATACCGACTTAGGACAAGTTGACGCCGCCCATATTCAGTCACCCTCCGGCATTTATCTCTTTCCAGATCTTTTGGGTTTCGTCGCGTTGATCCCCTATTTGTTAAAGGTTTAGAAATGCAGGATTTCAGTAGTTTCCTTCAAGAATGTGATCAAGGTCCACGATTGAACCGGTTGGCCGGGTTCTTTGACGAAACCGCATCCGGTAGCAGAGGCATGCCTGTTCGACGCCCCGTTGCCGATATGCGTCTTCTGCCGACCGACCCGCTGCTTTACCGGCTCGTCGAGCTTCATTCCCGCCGGCAGGGATTTTTCGACAAACACTACCACGGCAGCATTCCTTACCGGCTGGAAGAGGAATGCCGGATCGCCTATGCAATGCTTCGCTATAGCCAGTCGAGCCCGAGAAACGTCTCGTTCTACAGCCTGGGAACAGCGGAAGGCACGATGGCACGGACATTATCGGAACTCAGTTGCGGAAAGATCCGATCGCTCTCCTGCAGTCCCAACGAAGATAATTACAAATGCTTCATGGCGTTTGGCGATCCGCCGCATGCCAGTTTCTTCCTTGGCCCGTTCCATCGTCTTTCGAAAGACTATCTTAGGTCTGAGCGCCATCTCGAAGAATTCTCAGACGGATTCGACTTCATCCTCGAGGACACCACGTTTCAGATGTACTCACCCAACCGGGCCAAACAGGTTGAATTCGTTGCCCACCATCTCAAGTCCGATGGTATCCTTCTTTTTCTGGAAAAATTTCGCACAGCCGATCAGAATGACTACAAAGCACGCGAAGCGCAGAAGGATTTTGGTTTCAAAGCACATTATTTTGGTGCTGAAGAAATCGCCCGAAAAGCCGAGACTGTACTGACAGCCATGCATGGCAACGAGGTCACCCTGGCGGAGATGGCACGCGCCGTATACGCCCATTTCCAGCACTGTATCGTTACCTGGAGCTGCGGAAACTTCTACGGTCTTGCCGCCAGCAATAGTGCGGACAATCTGTCGCGTTATCTGGGTTTCATGCCCGAGCCCGCAATTCCCACGGAATATATCTACCAGCCGGTCCCGTTTACCGACTTGGCTCGATGCGTTGGCGCAACCCAAAGCCCATAAAGACCGAACACCCATGCTATCGGGAGACCAAGGCCTATCCCAGGTATATCCTGCCGCTCAATATGATAGCCATAATAGAGAGCCCAAAGTCTCGACTTATTTCCGCAAAATTTAATTTTAGATCCGCCTTTTCCAAGTCGATCCTGATCATCGACGGCGGGCGTGACTTATTTCAGCCCACAATTGAATATGGAGTAGCAGATGCAGCATTGGCTGGACCGGCTAACCGATCTCAGTGCAATACAAGGTGACGAGAGCACTTTTAGACAAGCCCTTGGGCATCTTGCTGGCCAAGCTGGTTTCGGCGGTTATGCCTATCTTCATATCCAACCGGGCCATACATTGGCGATCTCCAACTATCATCCAGAATGGCGATCGATCTATTTCAAGCGAAAATTTATCACCGTTGATCCGGTGGTGAAACGTGCGAAATCTTTAAAAAAGGCCTTCGTCTGGAGCGGTGAACAAGGCGGTATCCATCTTTCCAAAGCCGAGCGTGCTTTCTATGCTCAGGCTGCCGACTTCGGCATCCGCTCTGGCATCACCATTCCGGTGAAAGCCGCCAATGGGTCGATTTCAATCTTCACCCTGGCGTCAGAGAAAACGGCGGTCGACCTCCAAGGCGATATCGACACAGTGGCGGCCTCGGCAGCTGTCGGACAACTGCATGCTCGCCTATCGCTCTTGCCAGTCACCCCCAGCGCGCAGCACCCTGCCTGGCTCGACCCCAAGGAAGCCACCTATCTCAGATGGATCGCCGTCGGCAAAACCATGGAGGAAGTGGCCGATCTCGAAGGGGTCAAATACAACTCCGTAAAAAGCAAACTCGAAGAAGCCAGGAAGCGCCTTGAGATCCACACCATGTCTCATCTCGTCGCATTGGCCATCCGTGCAAAACTCATCTGAAAACTGATTTCAATTGATTAATATGTTTCGGATGCCGCCGAGCAAGCCTATCAGCGTAGATGGTGGCGTTTTGCAACTTGCGATGTTCAGCAGCGCTCTTCCGGTCGCCCTTCAGTATGAAGTCGCATCAGCATACCCCTTATTGTCAAGGATGAAGAGGTATCTATCCTTGGCATTTTCGCTCGCTGGGGAGACGTTGCCGAGAACATTTTGGAAGATCGGCGCCGTCAAGCCTAATTGGGATCGCCTGCTAAGCCGTTGTATTGCGAACGAGCACCAATACCTGAAAGGTCAATCCGAATGCCTGCGCTGTTTGGGTCGTCTGTATCATTGCCAGCCGGTGCTGTCGTATGGTTGATTTCATTCTCATCCTCTCTACGGGTGGAACCTTTTCCGTCTTGCTCGAGCTCATCAATCTTCCCGTCCACGGGATCCTCTGCCCGAAACACCGCCACCCCCTCGAAATAACCCGTCTGCCAAGCCATGATGGCATCGTCGAGTACCTCTGGCAGCACATCTTTGTTGGTTGGATTGCCATACCATTTGGTGACGATCCGGTAGACCTTGGCAAACAGCGCCGTGCCCATGCGGATGTTCGTACATGCATCGACGAGGTCGGGCTTCAGTTGCCCGGCCTCCAGGATGCCGAGGCCAGCGGGATATTGAGTGATCCCAACCCGCACGGTGTTTCGACCGAGGTTGTTACGGATCAACGCCAGGGCATCATCCGGTGTCGCGGGCTTAGGTACCAGAATGACTCGGCTCCCAGAGCGGACCGTCACAGCGAGTGGATCCTGAGACCCTGCCCGTTCGATGAACTGCTCGACGATTGCGGGTTTTAGAGCAGGATCGGCGCATTGCTGGATAAGGGCAGCATCGACCATCGGGAAATATCCTATGTGTTGAACGCCACGATGACGGGCACGCCGAACAGCCTGCCCCAGGCAGTCACGCTCGCCTTCTGGATGGCAACGATCGAGGTGCCGACAGTCCACCATCCATTGCCCGTGGCGACAATGACGGCAGGGGAGAGGATCATCGATTGCAGGACCGGCCAAAGGATAAGCTGCTCATAGCAGATCAAAGGCGCGATCTTCTGGCCGTCGATATCGACGGTCGGATTTCGTAAAAGGTCAGCGCGAGCCCCGCCACCCTGCCCTGTCCAATGGAGCCACGGCTGCCACATGGAGACCGGGACCGGCATGCGCTCTCGATAGAGAACACGGGCGTCGCTGGCAGAGATAGCCACCATGACGTTGTCATAACCGGCCGCATCGATGACCGCTGCACCGGCGATCACGGTGACGCTGGATCCCTGCAAGCCATCCTGCCAAAGACGCGCCACGGTCGGCGTCCAAAAGCCGAGCGCACTCTCCGGCAAAACGACGAAACGAGCCTTCTCGCCCGCCATCGCACGTGCGGTTACGATCAGACTGCGTTGGTAGGTGAGCGAGCTGTCACGACCGAGTTTTTGCCCGAGCGCGAGATCGACCCCTTTCCATCTGTCTGGTACCTTGAGCTGCGTCCAGTTCGTGGCGGACCAGGCGTATAGTCCCACCAGGGCAGCGACCCCGATTTTCCACCTTCGACCGGTCATGACGACCAACAGGATCGCGGTTGCGCAGAGACCAAACCATCCCCATCCTGGAAACAGGATGCCGGCCGCGGTCAATGGATGCGCCCAGCCAATGATTCCAAATGGCGGCAGAGCCATCAGCACCATGGCCACCACATAACGTACCGCCCGTAACCTTTCTGTTTGCTTTGCCCAGAGGACGGCATGCACGACAACGAAAGCAAGCGAGGCAACCGCCCAAAGTAGCAGGCCGGGCCAAAGATCAGCGGCGTAGAAATTGGCGACGCCCTGGGGCAAGCCGCGGGAAGCGGCGAGGAAGTAACCAGCTGAGACGGCAGCAGCGACCAAACGTGACGGCGATTGCGCCCAGAGTAGCGGGAACAGCATCACGACCGGCAAGGTCATGATGTTTCCACTCCAGCCGACCGTCCCAGCCACGATCGACAGCCCGACCAGGACCGGTCCGCGCCAGCTGTCAGGGATCAAACGTGAGGATCGGCTTGGCAAGCCCGAGGAGCCCGCTATCGGGGATCGGTCCAAAATATCGTGAGTCATAGGAGCTCTCAAAGGATGAGTGGAAAAACAGGTATCCTCGCGGCACGACACCACCGGAATACGGGACGATCGCCCGCCGTTGCCCATCACTTTTTCGGAGGCGGGATGCGCCGAGCGGCACGCCATCGACTTCGATCGTTTCGCCAATGGCGACGTGCTGGCCGGGGAGTGCTGCAACAGTCTTGATGAGCGGTGCAAAGCCGCTGGCACACAGTCCGCGCCGGAGATAACCACGGTGCCATGCCTCCTCGAACTGCGGCGTGGGCGGAGGGCAGATGAACACGAGATCTCCGACCGCGACGTCGCTATAAAGCGCCTCGATACGCCACAGCCCGAGCGGCTCGCTTGGCGTCAGGTTCAGCCGATAGCCGCCAATCCACCCGGTCGCGACAAGACTGGAGATGACCACGCCGACACCCGCCAGAGACAAGAGTAGCTGCCGCCGTGTCATTGCTTGAGCACCGAGGTCTGGCTCTGGATGAGACGCAATTCCTCCGACTGCTTCAGCGACTGGACGGTGCGTTCGTGGGCCGCAAGCTGTTGGGCTGCGCGCATCACCGGCCAGGCTTGCTTCAGACGCTCCTTCTGCTCTGGCTCCATTCCGTTTGAGAGCGTGTCGAAAATCTTGCCGGACGGTTCGCGCGCGGCATTTGTCAGCAGCGTGCGTTCCCCGAATCGCTGGGTGACGGCCTGGTTGAACCCGTCGATTTCCAGCTTGGTTTCACGATTGCTGAGCGCATTTGCCATGGCTGCTGGCAGGTCGTTACGGTCAATCGCATAGCGCACGCGCTCCAGCACCACATGTGCCGCCGGCGACAACGCTGGAATGTCGATCGATATGCGCTGGCGCAATACCTGCTCGTCAGCCTTCAGCCGCTGCACGGCAGTCTCGCGCATCCTCAGATAGTGCTCAAGATCGCGCTTCAGGGCGGGGACGTTCAGTTCTGCGACGCGACGGTGCTCGCGGTCGGCCTTACTGGCGAGAATGCCGGTCTTACCCCTGAGCGGTCCGATCGACACCGGGGCGGTCGTCAGCGTCTGAAGCGCCAATTTGGCCGTTTCCTTATCCGCCAGAACCGCATCGAAGTTCATCGCCCGGAAGGCGGTCTCGGGATCGGCAAAGACGTAAGAAAAGCGGGTCGAGACCTCCTCCCATTGTTGTCTGAGGGCTGGATCAGTGTCGAGCTTATGCTCCACCGTATCGGCAACGGAACCGGAAAATGTCTTGATGCCTGCGACCATGGGCGCGGCCTCCTTGATTGTTTGGGTTTTCGGGGGATGGTGCAGACCGAGACGCTCTGCAAAGCTTGCAAGGCGCTGGCCAAGATCGACTAGTTTCGTCTTCTGGCGCAGCGTCCAGTCGAGTTGGTCGCGGACAAGTGTGCGGGCCACCTGGACGATGTTGAGCCCGCGGCTTTCCGCAAACCGCAGCGCCTCGCGGTAAAGCTTTCCGCGCTCGTAATCGAGCGTGGTCTCCTTGGCATTCTTGCGGGAGAGTACCTTGGCCAGGCCGCCGTTGAAGGCGAAGGACCGGCGTCCGTAGTAAAGCTGCAAATCCTCGCGATGGCGGGTCATCGCCACATAGGTCAGATGCCGGTCGAGGGAAAGGCTTGCCAACACCTTCACGCGGTCGACGGTCGCGCCTTGCGATTTATGGATCGTCGTGGCGTAACCATGATCGAGATTGCTGTAGAAGCGTTGCTCGACGATGACCTGCCGGCGCTCATCACCTTCTCCGATGATAGCAACGATCCTGTTCGGTGCGGCCTCAATGACCTGAGCGATCATGCCGTTCTTGACGCCAAGCGAGGTCTCATTCTTCAGGAATACGATCTGGTCGCCCACGTCGAACTGCCTGACACCGTCAGCCGTTTTGAAGACATGGCCCTCGCCGACAATGCCGCGTTCAACGAGTTTTTCGCGGGCCATGACGTTGAGCATGCGCACGTCACGGCGCAGATGCGCGAGGATCAACGTTGTCTTCGTCTGATCGTAATCGTGGTTCCAGTCACCGATCAGACGCTCGACCGCCTCGGCCTTGAGGCGCGTTCCCGTGATCCTGACATTGGCATCATAGGCGGTCAGCGCCTTTTCCACATTGCCCCGGGCCAGATCGAGGGACGCCTTGCGCATCCAGTCCTCGCGCTGGCGATAGATTGTCTCGAGTTCGGCATAACCTATGCGGTCGACGAGGGCGCGGAAGGCAGCCCCCGCCTCGATCGGCTGGAGCTGTTCGGGATCGCCGACCAGAACGATCTTGGCGCCTGCCCTGACGACGGCATCGACAAAGCCGGCCATCTGTTTTGAGGCGACCATACCTGCTTCGTCCATGACGAAGACGGTTCTGTCATCGAGAACGTCACGACCACGGTTCCAGCGCAGTTCCCATGACGCGAGCGTCCGGCTCTGGATCCCGGCTTCCTTCTCCAGACCCTCCGCCGCCTTGCCGGCAAGCGCACCGCCGACGACACGGTATCCGGCCAGTTCCCACGCCTCGCGGGCAGCCTTCATCATCGTGGTCTTGCCAGCGCCGGCGCGTCCAACCACGGCCGCGATCCGGGAGGGTCTGGCGATCAGCTCGATTGCGGTTTTCTGCTCGTCCGACAGACGCTCATGCCGCCGGAACGTTGCGTTCAGAGCAGCATCGGAGACATCATGACCGTACCGGTTCGACAGCCATAACGCCTGCCGCACCATCGTCGCTTCCAGCCGGATCATCGCCCGGGTCGAATAACGGGCTGGCACCTTTTCTCCGGTCGCGAACTCGATCGTGTCACGCTGCAAACGCAAGACTTCCGGGTTCTGGATGATGCGTAACATCAGTTGCTGGAAAACAGCCGGGTCATCGACATAGCGATGCAGAACCTTGGCGACATCGCGTTCATCGAAAACACTCCTTTCCCGCGTGATCATATCGAGCACGATGCCCGGTTTACGAAGAATACGGCGGGCGTTATCGCGGCGAAGCTGCTCATTAAGCTCGATCCGCTCGAGTTCTGGACGCAAAGCCTTACTCTTGGCTTTACGCTCGATCGCTTTGGTGCCAACGCCGAGATGAATGGTCGGCTCCAGATCGATACCCTGCTTCTCATAGGAGCGGCCATCGACACGAAGATCGAAACCCCTGAGCGCCAGGTGATGGTTGAGCCGCTCAAACCAACCATCACGCAGGGCGTTGAAATCTTCGGTCGAACCGGCCCAGAGTTCGTAGACGATCTTACCAGATTTCGTGCGGACAGGCTGGCCATCCTCACCAATGACTGCAACCTTCTTTGCCCCAAACCCATCTTCGGAGAGCGGCCGCAATGTCGTCATCAGGTGGATGTGCGGATTTCCAGGATTGTCATGATAGACCCAATCGGCCACCATGCCCTTGGCAAGGATGTGCTTTTCCACGAAGTCGCGTACCAGTGCGATGTTCTGCTCGGCCGTCAGCTCCAGCGGAAGTGCGATTGTCAGGTCTCGCGCGAGCTGGGCATCGGAGCGCTTCTCGAAGGCCTCGACCTTGTTCCAGAAGGCTTCGACCGCTCCCGATACAGAGCGATCGGCGATAAGGGAGCGGACCCAATTCGGGGCATCGGCTGGCAGAACAAATTCCTGATGCAGCAGGCCCTGTTTGCGTGTGTAATCGATCGTGCGCGCCTCTCGCTCATATTCCATTTTCGCGCAATGCCGGTAGGCCGCAGACAGCACGGCACTGCGGCCGTCGCCGCGGCTGATGATGCTGGCTGAGAAATGGGCGATGGCCACCGCGTAAAACACTCCCGGTTCGAATCTCGTTCGTCGGGGGCGACGAGCCCACTACGGCCCCGCCAGGGCGGAAAGCAACCACGTCGCATCAGCGACGTATAATTGCGCCCTTGGAGCCATTCCTACGGAACGGCGGGATCATTCACGAAAGCATCGCCCTTGGCGATCTGCAGATCTGCAGATTCCGTTTGTCGCGCATCCGGGAGAAAGTTGGCGTCGCAACAGCAACGCCAGGGAGAGCAACCGGAATGAAAAAGCCATCGTCGAAGATCAGGGAAGAAATCGCCAGATTGCAGGACCAGCTGAGAGCAGCCGAAACACGCGAGGCCGAACGCATCGGCCGGATCGCGCTGAAGGCCGGGATTGGGGAGATCGAGATTGACGAGGCAGAGCTTCAGGCGGCTTTCGAGGAAATTGCACGACGGTTTCGCGGAGGCAAAGGACCTGCGACCGGAAAAGAAAATGGGCGTGGTGAAAAGCCAAGTCACAACACACACCCCTCGGTCGCGTCTGGCACGGATGCGAGCAGCACTGGTGAGGCTTGATCGGATGGCGAAGGGGATGACGACAGAAGCGCGCAAAAAGGACACGCGCGAAAAGATCGAGTTCGGTGGCCTGATCGTCAAAGCGGGCTTGCGCTATGAGAAGCGGGCGCTGCTGCTCGGTCTTCTGATCGATGCGAGCAAAAGGATCAAGGACAATGAGACGGAGCGATCGCGCCTGACGTCCATCGGCGTGGAGGCGTTTGGCAATGACAGCGAATAGGCTTTTGCTGTTCGTTCTGCTGGCGGCAATCATGCTTGCCGCGTTGGTAATGACATCCGGAATGGAACATCGGCTGGCGGAGTTCGGCTCCTCGACCCAGGCGAAGCTGATGCTAGGACGAACTGGCCTTGCCCTCCCCTACATCGCCGTCGCCGCAATTGGTGCCATTGCATTGTTTGCGGCAAATGGATCAGCCGACATCAAGACGGTGGGTGTGAGCGTCCTTGCCGCAAACAGTGCGGCGATCGTTATCGCGATGATACGCGAGACGATCCGCCTGACCGGCATCGCTAGCAGCGTACCGGCAGGGCAATCGGTTCTCACCTATGCCGATCCAGCGACAGCGGTCGGTGCGGGCGTCGCCTTCATCAGCGCAATGTTTGCGTTGCGCGTTACGATCAAGGGAAATGCCGCTTTTGCTCAAACCGGACCTAAGCGGATCGGCGGAAAGCGAGCGGTGCATGGCGAAGCCGACTGGATGAAGTTGCAGGAGGCGGCAAAGCTCTTTCCCGAACCCGGCGGCATCGTTATTGGCGAGCGATATAGAGTCGACAAGGACAGCGTGGCCACCATGCCTTTTCGGGCCGATGAGCCACAGAGCTGGGGTGCGGGCGGCAAGTCGCAGCTGCTCTGCTTCGATGGGTCGTTTGGCTCCTCGCACGGCATCGTTTTTGCAGGCTCCGGCGGTTTCAAGACGACGTCGGTGACGATCCCAACAGCGCTCAAATGGGGTGGCGGGCTGGTTGTGCTTGATCCGTCAAGCGAGGTTGCACCGATGGTCGTTGATCACAGGCGCAAGGCTGGCCGGAAGGTGATTGTGCTGGATCCCACCCTTCAGGGAGTGGGCTTCAACGCGCTCGACTGGATCGGCCGTCACGGCAATACGAAGGAAGAAGATATTGTCGCCGTGGCCACCTGGATCATGACCGACAATGCGCGCACCGCATCCGTCCGCGACGACTTCTTTCGCGCCTCGGCCATGCAGCTTTTGACCGCACTCATCGCCGACGTTTGTCTGTCCGGCCACACCGACGCGAAGAACCAGACACTACGCCGTGTCCGGGCCAATCTCTCCGAACCGGAGCCCAAGCTGCGGGGACGTTTGACCGAGATTTATGAACAGTCGGAATCCGACTTCGTGAAAGAGAACGTCGCTGTCTTCGTCAACATGACGCCGGAGACGTTTTCCGGTGTCTACGCGAACGCGGTGAAGGAGACACACTGGCTGTCCTATCCGCACTATGCTGGCCTCGTATCTGGTGACAGTTTTTCGACCGACGATCTAGCCAACGGTGGAACGGATATCTTCATTGCACTCGATTTGAAGGTGCTGGAAGCCCATCCAGGCCTGGCACGAGTCGTCATCGGCGCGCTGCTCAACGCCATTTACAATCGCAACGGTGATGTGAAGGGACGCACGCTCTTCCTGCTCGATGAGGTCGCCCGGCTCGGATACCTGCGTATCCTAGAAACCGCACGCGATGCCGGGCGCAAATACGGCATCACGCTGACGCTGATCTTCCAGTCGCTGGGCCAGATGCGCGAGGCTTATGGGGGTCGGGACGCGACGTCCAAATGGTTCGAGTCCGCATCCTGGATATCATTTGCGGCGATCAACGATCCTGATACCGCAGATTATATCTCGAAACGTTGTGGTGACACCACGGTTGAGGTCGACCAAACCAATCGCTCTTCCGGCATGAAGGGATCGTCACGGTCGCGATCAAAACAGCTCAGCCGCCGGCCACTGATCCTGCCGCATGAGCTGCTGCGCATGCGCAGCGACGAGCAAATCGTCTTTACTGCTGGCAATGCGCCGCTACGCTGCGGGCGCGCCATCTGGTTTCGACGTGAAGACATGAAAGCCTGCGTTGGAGAGAATAGGTTCCACCACCCCCATACGACAACAACGGCCATTACCGCACCCAAAGTGACGAAGTCGGATGAAGACTGACGTGGTACGCTCCTGTCAACAGGGCGATCCATACCTATCCGTTTTGTCCACATTGGGCGCGGCTACGTTTCTTTGCAACCAGTCGAGGCCGCTTCGACGTCGAGGTGTTTCGGCTCGGCTGTTGGCATCCAGCCTCGTGTATATCCGCAGCCCATTGCAACCGCCGCCAGCCGCAACTGTTCATGAAGATGGCGACAATCTTTGAGTAAAGTCCGGATGGCGGCCGTCGCGTCTCCATCGTGCCAAGCGATGAGGTGAGCCGCCTCATCATGAACCTGGGGTTCAATTGGTTTTGTTTGCATGGCCCGCCCCGATGTTGAGAGTGAGTTGCTGGCCACCGTATTTCCTTACCATATATGTCGGAGGACGACGTATCATGGCCTCTGCCTTGCGTTGCATTTCCAAGCGTTGAGCCATGTGGACCTCACGGGCAGCTCGTATCTTGGATATTTCCTGCCTGGCGTTTTGAATTGCAATGTCGGCTGTGTTCATGGTGGTCTCCGATCAATGTTCACTTTATGTTCTCATCATCGATAGAGAACGTCAAGCCTCAACACGACATATCGAAGATCCTCATGGCATCTGCGACCGTGCATCTTATCAAGAGATTCCGGGACACCGCGCGTTTGGTGCCATCTTCGATGGATGATCTTGCACCCACAAAAGAGCACATTGGCCGTCATTGCGAATTTGCCCGCGGGATCGCGCTGCAACCCGAATGGGGCAACATCACCTCGCCCATTTCGGTATTGTCCAACAGCGGCGGTTCATCACGGCTTCGAATCAATCAAGCCGTATCGATTCTGAAAAGTCGTTGGACGCAGCTCCAAGAGGAAACAACAATGCGGTCATGGAAAAAGACGTGAAAGACCTGGTTCATCTTCACCGTATTGACACGAAGCAGAACATGCGACGTTTCTACTTGCTTGCAATCCAGCCAACACTGTTTGGTGGCGCATCAGTCATTCGCAACTGGGGCCGGATCGGCTCAGGCGGCCAGACAATGATTGAAACCTTCGATCGCCAGGAAGATGCGAATTTGGCCGTTTCCCACCTCGAGCGCGCAAAGAAACGACGGGGTTATTCCGAGGTCAATCGCACTGAATAGCTGCCTCTTATTGTAGTGGCGCGCAATAAATGAGAATGAAATCACATTCGTTGCGATGAATGCACATGATTGATTTCGAGTATCATGCTCATTGATCCTCGAACCTACTCCGGCAGGGGTGTGCAGCTTTTGATGGCACTGATGAGTCAGGATGCTTGGGTTTTGGCCTGTTGCTCAACAAAAAGCGACGGTTTAAAGCGAATTGCTGCAAAAACACAACCAGACAAAAATCTACAACCGAGACCTTGACCTTTTGGTAGGGTGATCTAGGTTCCAAGTTCGATGTCGTGATTGCGACACTTCGTGAGTGAATATTAGAATAGCCATTGCGTGGCCAGCAATACGATCTGTTGATTTTGAAAACGACATTTGGGGGCTTCCATGGACGACGTTCTATCACCCGCCGATTTCATCCAGGCCAGCCGTGTGCTAAAATTATCATCGCCCCTGGGTGAAGACCAGTTGCTGCCTGAGCGGATGACGGTGGATGAAGGCGTCAATCGCCTGTTCGAAATCACTGTGTCAGTTCGGGCCAAACGCGAGGCAGTCAAGCCTGAAGAACTGATCGGCAAGCTGGTCGATATCTCCCTGGAAATCCGCCAGGGTGAACTGGACGGGGATGGCGTGCGCCGGCCGTTCAACGGGCTGGTGACAAACCTGTCCGAAGGACCGCCAGTGACGCGCGGACTTCGCTCCTATACCCTGACCATCCGTCCGCAACTGTGGCTGCTGTCGCGCCGATCCGATTGCCGGATCTGGCAGAATATGACGGCGATCCAGGTGATGGAAACCCTGTTTTCCGAGCATGGCATTCCGGCCCCCGCATATGCTCCTCTGCATAGAACGCCGCCGTCGCGGGAATATTCAACGCAATGGAACGAGACCGATCTTGATTATCTGCTGCGGCGGTTCGAGCAAGAAGGGTTATTCTACTGGTTTGAACATGAGACCGGCGTTCACCGCCTGAAGGTCAGCGACAGTAAGGTGGCCTGGGGCTCGCCATCGGCTGCGGCAGAAGGCGAACAGAATGTACGTCTTGCCCAAGGCTCATCAGATCGCAACCACATCAACGAATGGATGCGACAGTTCTCCTACATCCCCGGCCAGCGCGCCGGTGCGGACTGGAATTTTGAGACGCCGAGCACTGTGCCGCTGAATGTCACGCCATCTCTGATCCAGATGCCGGGGGCCGCCAAACGCGAGCTTTACGAATATCCTGCCAGCATCTCCGATGTCAAAGAAGCCGAAGTGGCCGAAACCTTTCGGATGCAGGCCGTGGAGGCTGATCATGAGAGGGTGACGGGCCAGTCCAATGTGCGCTTTCTGGAAGCCGGTCGCCGGTTCACGCCCTATGAGGAACCGCATCCGGAGCATAAATACGAAGAGCATGTGATTACCCGCATCATGCATCGGGTGGTGGACCGCTCCTATGAGACGGCCAGCAATGAGATGGAATATGCCAACGCGTTCGAGGCGATCCCGTCACGCGTGCCGCTAACGCCGCACCGGGAGACCAGGCGTCCGCGCATCGAGGGGACACAGGTGGCGATTGTCGCCGGACCATCGGGCGAGGAGATCCACACGGATCAATACGGACGACTAAAATTATGGTTCCCCTGGGATAGAAAAGCCCAGAAGGACGGCAGTGATACCTGCTGGGTGCGTGTCGCCCAGGCCTGGGGCGGTGGCACCTGGGGTGCGCAGGTTATTCCGCGGATTGGCATGGAAGTGATGGTGTCGTTCGTGGATGGCGATCCGGATCGGCCATTGGTGATTGGCGTGGTGCCGAACCCGAAAAACCCGGTGCCTTATGAGCTGCCCGCGAACAAGACCCGCATGGTGCTGCGCTCCAACACCCACAAGGGCAGCGGCTTCAACGAGATGACCTTCGAGGACGAGAACGGCAAGGAGAATATGTTCTTCCATGCCCAGAAGGATCAGACCATTAAAGTGTTGAATAATCGCGTCAAACGGGTTGATGCTCATCAGGTCGAAAGTATCGGGCAGAATAAATCGATTGATGTCGGTCAGAATCATCAGGAAAAAATAGGCGGTTCTAAAAATGTCACCGTTGGCGGAGGTGCAAGCTCTTCTCTGTTGGCGTCCCTTGCCAGTATCGCGGCGGCCGGTGGCATAGACAGCAAGAACGGTTCGTCTGCTATCGGTCACGGTCTGTTGCAGGAATTCGCCGGGGCCATGGCTTCGGCGGGAGTAACGGCGGAGGTTGCGTCTTTATCGGCGAATGCGGATGTCACCAATGCCGGCAATTTCAGAACGGCGGCCGGCACGGAGCAGGCATCGACGGGATCGACCCTTGGCGGACTGTTGGGCAAAATTCTGCCGATCAGCGGCATCGTCAACACGGTGATCGAAAAATTTCGCTCCGACACCATTGGAATTGCCCGAACCGAACAGATCGGTCTCTACAAGAACACCACCGTCGGTCACACCATGACCATCAACGCTGGCGAGGAATTCATCATCAAATGTGGCGAATCCAAGCTGATGATGGACAAGGCTGGCAATGTCACGATCGTCGGCACGAAGTTCAATTTCGCCGCATCGGGACATGTCCAGATCAACGGCGAAGTCATCGATCTGAACTGAGGGCGCGTGCATGCTGGGAAAAAATCTCACGCGCCTTGCTGCCATCGGCTTCGAGCAAGCCCATCGCGACGGCGAGGATATGGGCGTGATCGCGGTGCGAGGACGTTATCAGGTCAACGCGGACGGCTCTCTTCAGCTCAGTGATCGGCAGGATATCGTGCTGGTGGATGAGTATGACGGCAATCCCCATACCTCGCCTCTGATCAAAGCTGCTGATCTCATTCCATTCAAACCGGCAAGCGACATCACGTTTCTCGGTGCAGCCTATGCGCCGGACGGGCGCGCCAAACAGGACTGGCTCGTTGCCATCAAGGTTGGACAGCTTTCTCATGCCATTCGGGTGACAGGAGCACGGTCCTGGGTCTGCACCGCAGGCAAATGGCGCTTGTCAGATCCGCAGGAGGCGACCGAGGTTCCGATTGATTATCGATTGGCAGCCGGCGATGGCCACATCGAAGGACTGGGCTCGCCCAGCGTTCCCGGCAATCCGATAGGCGTATCGAGGCCGACGCCCGAACAGGCGTTGTCATCCGCATCAGTGCCAGCACCACGCATCGATGACGCCGAAGAAGACTATTCCGATCCGTTTTTTGCACGCAAGCCGCTAGGCCTCGGACCGGTGGCGCCATTCTGGTATTTTCGCCAGAGATATGCTGGCACCTATGACGACACTTGGCAGGCGCATCGTCATCCTCAGCTTCCCGTCGATTTCGACTATCGGTTTTATCACTCGGCCCATCCGTCGATGATCTATCCAGGTTTTCTGGCGGGCGACGAGATGGTGGAGATGGCGAGGCTGACGCCTGGCGGCGGGACGTTCAAGTTCGCGCTCCCTGCGCTGCGCCCTGTTGCGAGCTATCGGTGGCGCGACGGCCGCGAGGTTGTGGTGCAGCTCAACCTCGACGGCGTGCATATCGACTTTCGCAATGGCGCCCGGAACGTCGATTTGACCTGGCGCGCCTGGCTGCCGATCTGCCCGAATTTTCTATGTATCAACCTGTCAGACAGGCCGTTTGCGGATCAGGAAGCGGCCAGCCTGCCACGCGCCAGCCTGCATGGACTGACGGAGGTGCTGGCATGAGCTATCCATCGCAAGAGGCAAGCCGCGAGACGCGATTGGGTCTGATCATCTCGAAATATCCTGATGTTTGCCGCTCGCCGCATGCCTGCGTGCCATACAATATTATAGCCTACCAATCCGACGCAGCCGGCACGGCCGCGACAGTGCATATGACTGGGCAGCGCGCCCACAAGCAAAATTCGGTTGTCACGAAATGCTTCGGCGACGAGCCGGGCGTGGGTCTTGGCGTCAAATCGAATACTGTTGGCTCTGTGTGCCATCGCAAAACTCATTCGCGCAATGTCCGTATCGAGGGCCAATGGGCCACCCGCGACACCGACGAATGGTATATGAACAACAAGAATACCGTCGGTAAACTGGTTTGGTACACGGGGTCGAAGGATTTTAAGCCAACGCCTCCTTTAGAACAACCGTCCGCTAGCCGGAGCCAGGAAGGTCTGGTCATGAGCGATGCGACGCCCATGACCTTCGAACCTGGCAAGGAATACGCCTTCAACGATACGACCGGACAATTTACAAAACCCGCCCAAACCCAGCCGACCGATACGAAGCAGACAGCGTCGGATGGATCGCGATGGTGGACCATCATCAACGGGCTCAAAAACATCCGATCGATCAATCCGAGCGGTGCAGGCGCTATGGAGCTGATGGGGGCGGCTGACTATTATCTGAAGCAGAACGTCAATGAGCCGACGGACTGGTTGAGTCATGGCTTTCTAAAAACGCAACCGACTCACACGAATACTCCTATCGATAATGGTGTCCCAACCAACACGGCCCCGACCGAACCTGAAAAGAAGCAGGAACTTGAGGAGAAGCAAACGACGGCGCCGGCCAATGGGCGGACGGATGGAAATACCAAGATCACGGGGCAACAGAAGCGCAAAAGGGAGTGCCGGTGCGTCACGGGCGCCTATGATGATATCAAGAATGTCTGCGGTGTCGAATGTGGTTCTGATTATCAGGCGCACCATATCGTGCCGGATTATACGCTGCGTTACGGTAATCGTGCAGAGGCCGAGAAAGGGCAGAAACGAATTCCTGGACTGCCAACGTTCGGACAGGGACCTGCGATCTGTTTGAAGGGATATAAGGCCGACGCGGGGAGTGAACATGGACTGGCGCATCAGGCGGATGAAGAGGTTGCAAAACTTGGTTCAGGATGGAGTACCCCACAGGGAACGGCGGATATGGAGAGCATTAGGAGGATTTCAAGAGATGCGGCTGTTTCTGCAACCGAAGGTGAATGTGAACGGGAAATTGACACCGCACTCAATGCTCAACCGTCCTTACGTTCAAATATTCTCGGGCGAACGACCATCATGCCGCCTGCGAAAGGAACGGAACCTTATAATCTTCTGTCAACCGGTGCTCGCGCAACACTTCACTAAGAGGCGATATGTCAAAAAAACAAGTTAGCTTTACGCGTCTTTGCGCGGTCAACAGGGACATCGTCTATCTTGGCACCATGCCCGACGATCAGGAACTGGCTACGCCGTTCACGGCTATCTGCCAGTACAATGCGGGAGAGTGGTCTTATGAGACATTCGATTTCGCGCTGGCAAGTTTGACGCTTTATCGCGAGCCAGACAGTCCTCACCGCGTCCTCTATGTGTTGGGTGAAACTGGCACAGTCGTCAATTTCCACACGAAGGACCGTGAGACAATCTTGGATCTTCCCAAGGCTCCTCGCACAAAACATAGGCTCGGCTATCTGCAGGCGATCAAACAAATCGGCGATCACCTTTATGTTTGTGGTGGCGGTGGACAAACCTATCGACGCTCCTCGGAAGGGCAATGGCAGGCATTGGACTTGGATTTATTTGACGGGCCCGATGCAATTATGGATCGAAAATCAGAGTTGAGTTTGCTTAGCAGTTTGATGGCTTTACCGGAAAATCAAACTGATGAAAACTATGCAAAATCAAAGGAACTTAGGGAGAAAAATCAGTCTAATATCCTTTGGAACCTATCCGGCCTCTCCGAAGACAGCATCTACTTTGCAGGGGAAAAGAAAAAGGTCTACTGGTTTGACGGAGAGAAAATCACCGAAATCCCGACCGAGGCGGATCGTGGCCTCCTCTCCATCTTCGTGGAAAATGAGGACCGCGTCTGGGTCGCCGGCCGTGATGGGAACTTCCTCGTCGGCAATCACAAGACAGGGTTTCGTGATCTCGACGCGCTGCGGGGAATTGATGGTTGGCCAAGCTTCAACGGCATGACCATGTTCAACGGGCGCCTCTATCTCTCCAGCTATGCCGATCCTCGCGGGCTGTTCGTGTTCGATGGCCACCATGTCGAACAAGTGCGCTCCGGTCTTACGCCCGACATCGAGGATGTCTCCGCCGTCGATGCGGTCGACGGCGTGCTATGGGTCATGGGCCGCAAGGACTTGCTGCGCTATGACGGTACGCACTGGGAGCGTATCGATTTCCCTGGCAATGATCCGCTCAGGTGAGCTTATGAAAAAGGCCAGTTTCACGCGTCTTTGCGCGGTCAACAGGGACATCGTCTATCTCGGCACCATGCCCGACGATCAGGAACTGGCTACGCCGTTCATGGCTATCTGCCAGTACAATGCGGGAGAGTGGTCTTATGAGTCATTCGATTTCGCGCTGGCGAGTTTGACGCTATATCGCGAGCCAGGCAGTCCGCACCGTGTCCTCTATGTGCTGGGTGAGACTGGCACAGTGGTCAATTTCCACACGAAGGATCGTGAGACAATCTTGGATCTTTCCAAGGCTCCTCGCACAAAACATAGGTTTGGTTATCTGGTCAAGATCAGGCAGATCGGCGATCACCTTTATGTTTGTGGTGACGGCGGCCAAACCTATCGACGCTCATCGGATGGACAATGGGACGCCTTGGATGTGGAGTTCTATGATGGACCGGATGCGATCATGGATCCCACGTCGGAATTGAGCAAACTGGACGCTCTGTTGGATCAGAAAGCAAATAGAACCCCCGAAAACTTCGAGAAAATTAAAAAGCTAAGAAAAGAAAATTCGCCAAAAACGTTATGGGACCTTTCCGGCCTCTCCGAAGACAGCATCTACTTCACCGGAGAAAAAGAAACCGTTTATTGGTTTGACGGAGAGAAAATCGCTGAAATCCCAACCGAGGCGGATCGTGGCCTCCTCTCCATCCTGGTGGAAAATGAGGACCGCGTCTGGGTCGCTGGCCGTGATGGGAACTTCCTCGTCGGCAATCACAAGACAGGGTTCCGTGATCTCGACGCGCTTCGTGGCATCGATGGTTGGCCAAGCTTCAACGGCATGACCATGTTCAACGGACGTCTCTATCTCTCCAGCTATGCCGATCCTCGCGGTCTGTTCGTGTTCGACGGCCACCATGTCGAACAGGTGCGCTCTGGCCTTACGCCCGACATCGAGGATGTCTCCGCCGTCGAAGCGGTCGACGGCGTGCTGTGGGTCATGGGCCGCAAGGACTTGCTGCGCTATGACGGCACCCATTGGGAGCGCATCGACTTTCCTGGCAATGATCCGTTGAGGTGAGCTGATGAGTGGATTTGCAGACGCATTTTTCGAACGCATTAATTGCTATCACATGGCCGATTGGCTTCAAGAGACGATGCTGAAGCTAGGGCGACCTATGCCGAACCCTGCTTTGCAACCCGGAGCATTTTCCAGGTCGGATCGATCCTGGGGTCTCATTCTGACATTCGGCCGAGTTGGGACATCGCTGGATAACTGGCAGGACGAAATCATCTTGGTCAGCGCCGAAGGCGATAGCACCTCGCCAATGCCATTTGGCCTGGATCCGATAAACGAGACGCCGGCCAGCGCCGCCATGAAACTGTCTGATAATATAGCTGAACCAGGCGATGTGAGGGGCGATGCCGATGAGCGCCGGATTTCATTCTTCATGGAAGGGGGACGCCTTATCGAGCTGCGGTTTAATGAGGGCATGATTGGTTTTGATCGGATCATTATGGCCCGCCTTGGGGAGCCGCAAGAATGGCAGCCAGCCTGAGACTGATTGGTCGAATGGGCGAAATCGAACGGCAGTAAACAATGATCACACCACGATCTAAACGTGCTCCAGAGGAGCGCTTTCACGACGAAGCCATGTATGCCATCCACCGACTGGACATCGACAAGCACAGACAAGATGCCTGGATGGTCAATCTTTCTCGCGGCGGGAAATCGATCCACATGACCTTCAGCGACAGCACCTATGGTGGGAAGGATCAGGCGCTGGAAGTGGCGCAAGCCTACCGCGATGCCGTTCTCCGGGTCGTACCCCCATTGAGCAACAATGATATGCGCATGTTGGTGCGCAAAAATCGCTCAGAAGGCAGCAGCGTGCCGGGCGTCTATTATATCGGACCCACCGGGGCGCATAAAACCGGTATCTGGATGGCTCGTATTGAGATCGCCCTTGATGATAAAACGCCGATCCCTGCAGGAAAGCGCCGCCGCCGACAGTTTACGCGCACCTTCAACGTCAGCAAATTCGGCTATGAGGAAGCCCGCCGTATGGCGGAAGAAGAACGCATTCGCATGGTCATGGCTGTCGAAAATGGCGAAGATCCGGCTTTACGCAGCCCGCAAGCTTTGAAACTTCATGAGAAGCTTACTCGAGACGACAACGACGATTAGAGAAGGCATTGTCTTCAGCACCACCAGAAAAACGGCCGCTTTTCTGGTGGTCGTGAATAGACCGATATTGGCGTGAGAAAATCACAAGAAAACCCGTTTGAACTTCATCTTACCGACGTGATGGCGGCGGGCGGCGTTATGTTTGTGCGGCACCCGGGATCAATCAACCTGTTTTTGATCCGGGCCGTATAGACGCAGAACATTGAAATTTGATCCCTGCCCCAACGCCCTACCACATCTATGTCGAGCGTATCGCGCCGGAACAGAACATGGCGCGGTTCTATGCGCTTGCTGTTCAGCCGACATTGTTCGGAGAGGTGTCGCTTGTGCGCGCCTGGGGCCGGATCGGAACGCGCGGACAGTAGATGGTGCGTCTGTTCGACAATGAGAGCCAGGCCACCAACCTGTTCCTCGACGTGCTTCGCAAGAAGCGCAAACGAGGTTATCGGCCAAAACGACCTGTGGACATCCAGCGGATCTGACCCTCGCCCCAATCCTCGCCGATGACAATCCGCTCATAAGCTGACACGGATTTTATCTTTGTGAGAAGATGCAAGTAATTTCCATGACCACCACCAATGAAATCGCCGACAAGATCGCCGCCGACAACGGCCTGACAAAGGTTCAGGCCAAGGGCATCGTCGAATCCGTGTTCCAGGCCATCGCCGACGCCGCAGGCTCCGACGCGGAAACGTCAATCCCCGGCTTCGGCAAATTTAAGGTGAAAACATCACCTGAGCGCGAGGGTCGCAATCCCGCGACCGGAGAAAAAATGACTGTTGCAGCTTCGAAGAAGCTGACTTTCGCGCCTGCCAAGGCCCTCAAGGATGCACTGAACAAGTGATCCCTGACGTGGAGAGCCCCGCCGCGAGGCGGGGCATCCAGTCTCAGTCCCGGTTCGACCGGGACCAGATGAGGGAGAGGCCTTCCTCGCCTTCGACCTCGATCAGCGTTGCGTAGATCGGAGCCGGGAAGCTCGGGTCGTCGAGCTTGACGGAGAGGTAATCGCGACCTTCGTTCGAGGTCTTCTTCCAGGCGGCGCCGAATTCGACCGTAGCCCCGGCGAGGATGCGGTAGTCCGGTCCCTTTTCGGAAGTGCGCTCGACCGCGCGGATGGTTGCCTTGACGTTGAGGTTGAGGGTCTTGATGGTGCCGGAGAAGCCGTTGCCGGAAGCGGTGAAAGAGCCGATGGTTGCCATTGTCGTAATCCTTTTCGGTTGTTCGGGCCGCGTCCATCGCGGCCTCGATGGCAGTCGATAGGACCGGGGACGATCGGCCTGCATCCAACGGACCGAAACGGAGTGGAGGACGGCCAGGGAGAGGCTTTTTTGCCTCGCGAGGAATGGGCGCTTCAGCGCACAGGGGAAGAAAACGAGCCGGCCGTTGCGGATGCCGATCGAGCCGAGCCTCGCGAGGCGGTCTTTGGTCAGACATGCCCCATCGAGACCGCAGTGGACGTGCCGGCTGACAGATCAAGTGGTACGACTATGGCATTATCGGGAGGTGTCGAATGGGAACAGGTTGCATAGTGGCCACAACTCCCAATCGAATGGTCGTAGCGAACGCCCACCTGTGACAGATTGCCGGAACGGGCACTATGCCTCCTCGCTTAGGCTCAGACGAGTTCGCCAAGGTGGTGTCTGACCCATTTGGCCTCCTCCGACGCTGTGCGACCGAAATGTCGCTTAAAGTCTCGGCTGAACTGGGCCGGGCTTGCATAACCGACTGACGTCGCGACCATCGCAATCGTCTTTTCCTGGCGGGCGATGATCAATCTTGCTTCGTGCAGCCGCATGGCCTTCACATATTGCATCGGACTGGTGCAAGTCAGGTCCTTGAAATGTACATGGAAGGACGGCACGCTCATGCCCACCCTGCCTGCCAGGTCGGCGATGGAGATTTCAGTGCTGTAGTGCTCCCGCAGCCAGGCCAGGCTCCGGAAGATTTTCCCGTATGGCCCACTGTGCTGAAGCGCGGCAATCATTGCGCCGCCTTGCGGACCGACCAGCACCCGATAGTGCAGTTCGCGCAGAATGCCCGCACCCAGAACGGCACTTTCGACCGGACTGCGAAGCGCCCTCAACAGGCGTAACAGGACGTCCTCGATGTCAGCATCCATCTTGTTCGACATCAGACCGCGTGGCGGATGACCAGCCAGCTCGCTGCGCTTTTCGACCTGCAGGGCGATCTCAGCCGCCAACTGCATATCGAATTCGAGATAGACCGCAAGCAATGGCCGCTTCGGACTGGCGGTCGATTCCATCCGGAAAGGCACGGGGACAGAAACAGCCAGATAGTGGTCTTCATCGTAGCGGAAGATTTCTCCGTCCAGCATGCCCTGCTTGCTGCCCTGAAGGACGAACACCGCGCCTGGGTTATAGAGGACCGGGACATCGTGGAGCACGGCCTCAGTGCGCAGAATGCGAACGGGATCGAGTCCGGTCGGATTGTATCCGTGACGCGTGGCTAGACCGCCGGCCAATTCTACCAGCTGGTCTCGCATCGATTGGCGATGTCCGTCAATCATAGGATTTGGCAACAACTTCATCGGATCTGCAATCGTTCAGCCGGACGATTAATACTATCGGTCAAACGTCTCTGCAATCAAGGAAGTTCGCACATCATGTCGAGAAAGACCTTTTTCATCACCGGCGCAAATTCCGGTTTCGGCCTGGCCATCGCTACAGCTGCTGCCCGGATGGGCCATCAGGTGATCGGCACCGTCCGATCCGAGATAGCACGCTCGGCGCTTGCCGCAGCCGTACCCGCCATTCACCCCGTCCTTTGCGACGTAACCGCGTTCGACCGGATACCGGATGTCGTCCGTGATACGGAAGAGAAGCACGGGCCGGTCGATGTGCTCATCAACAATGCCGGTTACGGCCACGAGGGCGTCATCGAAGAATCGCCTCTCGAAGAGATGCGCAGACAGTTCGACGTGAACGTCTTTGGCGCTGTAGCTGTCGCCAAGGCGTTTATTCCCAGGTTCCGCGAACGGCGCCAGGGTTTCATAGTCAATGTCACGTCGATGGGCGGCATGATCACCATGCCCGGTATCGGGTATTACTGTGGCAGCAAGTTTGCGCTGCAAGGCATATCGGAAGTGATGCGTTCAGAAATGGCGCCGTTCGGCGTGCATGTGACGACGTTATGCCCCGGCTCTTTCCGCACAGACTGGGCCGGACGTTCGATGATCCGCACGGAAAGGTCGATCGCGGATTACGATTCCCTTTTTGATCCGATACGCGAGGCCCGGCAGGCAGTCAGTGGCAAGCAGCTTGGGGATCCAGAGAAACTCGCTGCAGCCGTCTTGATCCTAGTTGAGACCGATAACCCGCCACCGCAGCTTCTCCTTGGCAGCGACGCTCTCAAGCATGTATCGGCAAGAATCAAGCGTCTTCAAGAAGAGATCGATGCGTGGACGTCCGTGACGGTATCGACGGACGGCTGACCGGAGAAAGAGGGCGCTCGGACCCTACGGCGCATTTACCCATTTATGATTTTTCTAAATGAGGTCTCAGGCGGGGCCGAAGCCCCGCGATCGTCCTATTCGAATGCTGACATCTGGGCAGTCGCGGCTTGTCTGTCGACCGAGTTGGCGGGTTGCTCGACCGTACGCTCGTAGGGCTTCCAGGTTTCGCCGGTGATGTCCTCGTAAGCCGAGACGGCGCCTTCGGCTGCCATGCGAAGCACATGGGCCTGCAGACCCATGTCGGCTGCGAACTCTCGCTTTCGCTGGGCGCGGCTGTCGAAGCCGACCGGACCGTCGAGGTCCTCGTCCCTGGTATCGTTGGAGAGCTTCGTGGTGAGATCGCGGGCTTCGGTTACCGCGCGGCTGTAGAATTGCCCCGCGCCGTAGGCGGAGCCGACGAAGGATCCGACGATGCGCTGCATGTGGATCTGCATGGCCTTTTCGGCAAGGCCGTCCTTCAGGGCATCGGCGCTTTCGATCAACTGACCGCGGTGGAGATCGCGGATCCCGTCGCTGTCGATGAGGGCAAGGCCGAAGCTTTCGGAGATGCGCAGTGCCTGGGTGGCGTCGGGGCAGGCGAGCCTGACCATTTCGAGTGTGGTGACACGCTGGGATTTTACGGAACGGTTCTTCTGGGTGGAGCGGTTGAGCGGTGCCATGATCGGATCCTTTATGAGCGATGTTTCAGCGAAGCCCGGGGTGCCGGTCGTCGTCCGGCTCAGCCCCTTGGGTGCGGGCAAAAGGACATGGGCACCAGCGGCCCGGCCCAAGGTCAGGGCATCGCCAGGAGGAGCGAGGATGGTTTGCGGATGGTGCTGCCCGCACTTGCGGGCTGCGACAGACGCGGACCTGCCTTGCGACGAGGCGAGGATCCTGCCGCAACGCGGCGCGCCAGCGGCCTTTGACCGGGACGCGCCCATGTCAGACCGCAGCAAAACCGAGGTGCTGTGCCGGCCGACAATCTGGTCCACGACAGCATGATGCAATCGCCATGGCGATCCGACCTTGGCACCGCCGCGTCATTCACAAGGGGCCCGACAAATCTCGACCACACCACACTCCAGTGCAAGCGAGTTGCCCCTTGTCTTGGCTTCCGCCTTCGATCGAAGCGTCACCGCGCCCTCGACTTGGACAGACTTTTCGCTCTCACCCGGCTCGGTTGATCTACGTGCCGTGATCGGAACGCGGCCATGCGGTGCTTGCATTTCCACCGCGCCTTCGTTCGCGTCGTCCGCTCTGCCCGCCGGGAGCGGCAATCCTGCTGCCGTGCCCAGATCCTGCGATAAAGCTCGATGAAATCGATCACCTGATTTTCAGGAAGGTCACTGTCGCTAGGCGCGACCGTCATCGCCGCGCCGCCCAGGTCACAAAGCTGGACGGGCCATCATATGGCTCGTGCTTGGCTGGATCGATGACGAAGCCATGTCGGCCGATCACGTAGTCGGAGCGTGGAACCATAAACCGTCGTTCGCCGACCTCGCCTCGGATCCCACCCAAAGTCGCGAGACACTCGACGAGACCTGGCTGGTGATCGGAATTCAGGGCTGCGATGACCACCCAGTCGTGGCGATGTCGCTTTTCGAAATCTTGGGCGTCCCGCACGTGAGACTGACTGCCGTTCAGTATGACACCCATGACGCGCTCGTAGGCATCAGGGAAATAGTCTCGAAGCGTCCGATCGGCCACCCGACGTTCATAGGCGGTGAATAGATGCGGGAAAGCATGGGTGACCTTCGCCCATTCACAATCCTCCTCATAAAATTCGCCGTCATTCCGGAAGAGAGCATGGACGGCCGAATTGGCTTTCTCGGCCAGATGGAAACCGCCGTGACTGGCGGTAGAATGCAGAATGATCCCGTCGGCGAATTGCCGCGAAACCTGCGCCCTGCCCCATGGTGTCGAGGCTCCCGCTGGTATCGTCGGCCGCTTCAATGTCCGTAGCTCGGCCTCATGCGCCGCTTTTTCTGCGGCCGTATCTTCAGCCATGTCATCATGGATCTCTGCCATGACAAACTCCTTCTGATTGCTGGAAACAAAAACGCCGCCGGCATCAGCCAGCGGCGTTGGTTCAGATCCTTGTGCCTTGTGCTATTCGGCGGCCTCGCGGAAACCCTCGCCGGCCTCTTCCTCGACGGCGGAATGGTCAACCAGGTCACCACCCGAAAGCTGATCTTCGAGCGCATCGAGATCGTCGCGGACATCCTCCGATCCGCTATCGACGCTGGCAAAACGTCCAGCCCAGGACCGCACGTCGTCCGTGGAAGGCGCGAGCAGCGCTGCCGGATGCACCAGCTTGTCCTCGGCAAAATGCTCGACCAGAGCCGCGCGGGTATCCTTCACCTTGATCCGACCGGGCACGCCCGCCGTTTCTGCGGTCGTCTCCAGCGCAGCGCGTGAAAGGCATGAAAGGAAGTCGTCGGTTGCCATATTTGGCAGGAATTGATCAGCCCCGATGGCGTCGCCGGCAATACGCGCGATCAGGCCGCTATCGGAGCGATTACGCCGAAGAGACAGGACTTCGACCAGGACCGAGCGCGCAGCCTGCAGCAGTGTCTCACGATCGAAGGACAGCTTGCCGTCCTCGCCAATCAGCCTAGCAGCATGCGGGCCGCATTTCGCATGACCACAGGGATTGTCCGATGCGCCGCTTGCAACCGTGACATTCGTGCCGGTGAAGGCCAGAATGAGCAGAGCCATCAGCGTGTCTTCCTCGATCGGCGCGCGGGCAAGCGCCTCGTGCAAAGCATCGGTGCGAAGATCGCCAATCATGTCGAGACCCTTCTGGGTTACATTGGGACGCGATTTCGGCGCCTCGACCTCCTCAACGACGGTATCGACCCCATCTGCATCCTTGACCAGTTTCGGCTTCTTGACCTCAGGCATGCGATAGGCAACGGACTGAACCGAGCCGTCGCGCGCGTTGATGTACCAGCTGGTCAGGTCGCCCTTGCCGGGCTTGCCATAGACCTGTTGCGCCTTGGCCGGCAGCTTGGCCTGGCCGTATTCATTGGCCTCGATGATCGAGCCGCGCTTGGGCAAATTGTTGGCTAGCCACTCCTGCTGCGCTCCGAGAAACGCCTCGACGTCGGTGGTATAGCGGCTGTCCTCGTCAGCGGGTGCAAATAGGTCCTCGACCCAGGTGATGCCATAGGCCTGCGCCAGCTCGTTGCCGAAACTTGCATGTTTGGCGAGCATCCGGGTCGTGGTCAGTGCCCGAGCAACCTCCCACCACGGCACCTGCGGATCCTGCTTCTTCGGCTTGTACTTCTTCCACACCTCGGCCTGCTCATCCTGTCCGGCGGCGGCGATTGTGCGCAGTTGCTGCTCGTTCGGCATGTCACCGCGCGCCATCTGGTCGAGCATCGCGGGCAGGATATTGGCCAGAAGCCGCAGCTTGCGGATCTGCCGGCTCGGAAGTGCCAGCGCCATGGCGATCGACTCCTCGGTCCATCCGAGAGCTACCAGCCGCTCGATGGCGCGCCATTGGTCGACCGGATTCAGCGGTTCGCGGGCGATGTTTTCGGCAAAAGACTGCATGGCGCCGAGATCGTCGGAGGGATCTGCCAGCAGCAGCGGGATTTCCACGAGATCCGCGGCAATGGCTTGTGCTGCACGGCGATGGCCGAAGACGATGATGTAGCTGTTGCCGCCTTCCGGATCGAGTTTGACGATCGGTGGTTGGACGACACCGATGGCCCGGATCGATGCGCATAATAGCGCGTCGGACTGGGGTGAGGATTTCGACTGGCGTGACCGGTCGGGATTGTCCTTCAGGCTGCGCGGATCGGCTGTAATCAACTGCATGGGAATGACCTCTTGAGCTTCGGGCGGACGGACTGTCCTTGCCTCCTCATCTTCTTCTCGAAGACATCTCCCGAAACGCAGGACGGGCCGGCGGCTGCAATTGCGCCGGAGCAGACCTGGCTTGCGGGAGAGCGAGGCACACCTGCCTTGCGAGACAAGCAGGCCCGGTCTTGGCGACCGGCGCGATTGAGGGAACCGTCAGCCGTTGGACCGTCCCTGCGAACCGGTTTCCGTCTCCTTTTCCTCCCCTTCTCCATTCCTCGATGATGTCACACGATTTTAAGCAATTGCTGCTGAACTCTGGCCATGACAAAGCCGCCGCGCCAGAAATCCCAGCCGCTTTTGCGGGAGACCGACGCTCCGATCCGCTCGCGACCGCGCAAACCCCGCGATCCGGCGCAACCGCAACTTCCTTTCGACCCGATGCCCGATCGCATCGAGCCGTGCCTGGCACTGTTGAAGGCAAAGCCGCCGTCGGGATCGGACTGGATCTATGAGATCAAATGGGACGGCTATCGCGTGGCTGTTCATATCGAACCGAACTCGGTGCGGATCATCACGCGCAGAGGGCATGACTGGACGGACAGGTTTCCGGCAATCGCAGCCGCGGCGCGCACGCTCGGCGTCGGGACCGCCATTCTCGATGGGGAAGCCGTCGTGCTCGACGCGGAGGGCCGCTCGGACTTCGGGGCGCTGCAGCGCTCGCTCGGCGGACGCGGGGGGAAGAAGGCATCAAACGATGCTATCCTCTACGCGTTCGACCTGCTGTATTTCGACGGGCATGACCTGACGAACATGGAGCTGTTCGGACGTCGTCACCTGCTGGAAGACCTGATCGGCGAAAGCAAGGGCGTAGTCCGCGTCTCGCAGGAGGTCGAGGCGGATGGCGCGGCACTTCTGGCTGCCGCGCGCGAACACGGTCTGGAAGGCATCATCGCCAAGCACCGCGACAGCACCTACCGCTCGGGCCGGCTCGGCGACTGGCTGAAGATCAAATGCATCCAGAGCGAGAGCTTTGTGATTGTCGGATACGAGCCATCCTCTGCAGCACGCGGCGGGATCGGCAGTCTGCTGCTGGCGGCCTACCAGGGCAACGCGTTCGTCTATGTCGGTTCGGTCGGAACTGGCTTCAAAGAGAAAGAGGCTGTCGAACTCCGCCACATGCTGGACACGCTGAAGACCAGGCGTGCGCCGGTTGCGGTCGATAAAAAGGGGGTCGTCTTCGTTCAACCGACCTTGATCGCCGAGATCGAATACCGTGCCTGGACGGACGACGGCAAGTTGCGGCATGCCTCATACAAGGGTCTGCGAGAACAGCAGGATAACGCAGCGATCTACAAGCTCCCGGAATAGCGCCTGTAGGCCAAAACGAAAGGGCGCTCGACCCTTTCGGGGAGCGCCCTTCCAACCCGGACGGTTTCGAACGCGCGGCAATCGCACTGTGAGGCAAACCATCGAAACGGGTGATGACCGATAGATGTGTATCGACCATTTCCGTTTCAAGTGGCGGCGGATATGCCGCTGTTTACGCGGCTTCCTGGCGATCCTCCTCTGGTTCGTTGGCCGTTGCGGCCAGATCCCTTTCGATCTCGTCCAGTTGGCTCAGCTTGAGTTCAAGCTCGGCTTCGAATGAGAAGCGTTCCCCCAGACGCGGCGTGTAGGAGGTGAGACGGCGCTTCGCGTCTGCAAGCCGATTGCGATAGTTTGCGCGTTCCTGTTCAAAGCCGGAGAGCGCATGTTCGAGCCGGGAGATGGCACCGATCGGCGTCGTGGTGACGGGCAGGTCGATCTCGTAGTCGCCACCGGTACGTTGAAGCAGCGTTTCGTAGCGGTAGCCATCCTTGCCGAACCGTTCGCCATGATAGGCGAGATCGAAGCCGCCGATCGTGGCGATGATCACCTCTTTCTCCTGCTGAAGCTGAACCAGCGTCAGGATTTCCTTCATCAGCGCCCGGCCCGCGAGCTTGCGCTCGTCGAATTCGGTCTCACCCACACGCATCGCGAATGCGTCGCCAGTTGTCGGGACCAGCCGCTCGATATCCTTGCCCACATCCTCGATCCGGCGACTGGACAATTCGATGTCCCGTTCGGCGTCACGGATCTGTCGCCGGATCGCGTGCTGGTCATCAATATGCGCGGCCCGCAAGCGGTCGAGACGCGCGATCTCGGCCTCCAGGCCGGCCTTTTGCATCAGACGCTCGTCGCCGGACGCGATGGCCTTGGCCATGGCGAACTGGTTTGCTTGGCCCTCGCCCATGTCCTCAAGCCGACGGACACTGGTATCGCCGGACAGGGCCGCCGCAATGAACCGGGCTTTGCGCTCGTTATTCTGCCACATGGTGGCATCGAGGCTGCCGAGCGTGGCGTAGGCAAACACGTCGACTTCGTCATGCTGGTTGCCCTGGCGGATAATACGGCCTTCACGCTGCTCGATCTGCGATGGGAGCCACGGCACGTCGAGGTGATGGAGCGCCTTCAACCGGGCCTGGACATTGACGCCGGTGCCCATGGTTTCCGACGAGCCGATCAGCACGCGGACCTTGCCGGCATTGAAGTCGTTGAACAGCCGCTGCTTGGCGTCCAACTTCTTGTAGTCCTGCATGAAAGCGATTTCGGAGGCCGGCACGCCCAATCGGACCAGTTCATCGCGGATCCAGCGATAGGCCGAAAAGCCACGGGTCGCCTCCACATTGATCGTGCCGAGATCGGAGAAGATCAACTGGCCGGCGCCCGGGCGGTCGAACGGCTTGCCGTCCTTGCGGCGATATTCCGCCTCTCCCGTTTCCTGCCAGATCCGGTAGGTGTTTGTGACAAGTGCGTTCAGCTTGTTGGCCGCCTCGTTGCCCATCGCCTGATCGACCAGGCGCAGATCGATCGCCGCATGACGTCCGTCGGTGATGACCGAGAGCAGGATGTCATCGCCGGGCTTGGCCGGGCCATCGCGCATCTCGATCGCCTTGATACGGGCATCGAGCAGCTTCTGATAAGCTTTGAACGCAGGCGTCGGCTCGGCGGTGACGATCTGGCGCTTGCCGCCGGAGACATCGGGGACTTTCACATAGGTCCTGAGATCAACTGGCAGCACCACGTCGGCGAACGACCGGAACATGGCAATCAGTTCCGGGACATTCACGAACTGGCTGAAGCGCGTGACCGGCTTGTATTTGCCTGATGGCTGCAATTCGAGCTCGGTCGAGGTGTCTCCGAAGGTCGACGCCCAGGCATCGAACTCGTGCAGGCCGCGTTGCGACAACGCTTGGCTGTCCATCATCCGTTGGACGGAGAACATCTCGCCGAGTGTGTTGGTGATCGGCGTGCCCGAAGCCAATACCAGCGCCCTGCCGGGGTTCTTCGTCTCGATGAAGCGGGATTTGACGAACAGATCCCAAGCGCGCTGCGAGCCATTCGGATCGACACCGCGCAAGGTCGACATGTTGGTGGCAAAGGACAGCTTGCGGAATTCCTGCGCCTCGTCGACGATGATCTGGTCGATCCCAAGCTCGGAGATGGTCAGCAGATCGTCCTTGCGGGTGGCGAGCGCTTCGAGCCGTTCCTTGTGGCCCTCCTTCATGCGCTCGATGCGCTTACGCGACAGCCGGTCGTCGCGCTCGACCTTGACCAGCAGCTCCTCGTAAAGCTCCAGTTCGTCCTGGATCATCTGCGCCTCGAAGGCCGATGGCACCGCGATGAAGCGGAAGGCCGAATGGGTGATGATGATCGCATCCCAGTTGGCGGTGGCCGCCCGAGACAGGAAGCGATGGCGCTTTTCCCTGACGAAGTTGGTTTCGTCGGCGACCAGGATGCGGGCGTTGGGATAGAGCGCCAGAAACTCACGGGCGGCCTGCGCCAGGCAATGGCCGGGCACGACCAGCATCGCCTTGTTGATCAGACCCAGCCGCCGCTGCTCCATGATGGCGGCCGCCATGGTCAGCGTCTTGCCGGCACCAACGGCATGAGCGAGATAGGTGCTACCTGCCGAAATAACCCGCCAGATCCCGCGTTTCTGATGCCCATAAAGAGAAAAGGCGCCTGAGGCGCCGGGGAGCTGGAGATGATCTCCGTTGAAGGCTCGCGGCGCGATGTTGTTGAACGTGTCGTTATAGACGCGCGCCAGCCGATCGGTGCGGTCCGGGTCAGACCAAATCCACGACTGGAATGAGGCCTTGATCTTGGCAAGCTTTTCCTTGGCCGCCTCCGTTTCCACCGTGTTCAGCACCCGGCGCTCGGTCTCGCCATCCCGAACCGTGTCGAAGATCTGCGGCACGGACGAGTTCAGGGCGTCGGATAGAAGCTGGCCGGCATGGCGACGATGGGTGCCCCATTCCGTTGTGCCTGATGCCGACCATTCCAGCTGGCGGGCATTGACCGTCCATGTCGCCAGTTCCGGCAGATGATGGATGGAGATCTCGGCATCCATCGCCTCTTTGACGAAGGCAATGACGTCATCGGCTGGGATCCACGGCGCACCGAGGCGCGCGGTGATATCCGAGGGCCTGAGATCGGCCGGCTGGACGCGCTCCAGCGCCGTCACGTTCCGCGCGAAGACTGGATCAAGCTCAGCCGCAGCGCGGGCGACTGTGAGCTTCGACCGAACCGCACCGGACAGATAGGCATCAGCCATCTGCCAGGAGCCGTTGGATGGATCGCGGAAAATGGATTCACCCAACTCATCGATCACATCGTCCACGTCGCGATGCAGCAGCTCGGCGATATGATCGGGATCGACATGGCCGCGTTCGTTTAGAACAACCGCGAGCGCATCTGATGCCGAGGTGATCACGGGCGCCGGCGGCGGCGCGATCACCTGTTCGGTAAAGATCGGACCGGGTTTGGCGGTGTTTGTCTCCAGATCGTAGTCTTCGATCGAGGCCACCAGCCAGCAATCGGGATCGTCGAGGAAAGGCGCGATATTTGACCGGCGATGGACCTCCCTGACTTCACCGGTTTCCGGATCCTCCGATGTCGAGACCGAGGTGAAGTTGATCGGACCGAATTCGCGCACGAAACTCGACCAGGCGATGCGCAATGAGACCTGCGCCTGGGTCCAGGGCTGATTGCGTTCCTGAAGCTTTAGAATGAGCCGGACCGCGTCGCGGATCGGGATGAGCTTGCGGATGATCAGCGCGTGCTTGGCGAAGATGCCGTCGGTGCTGCGGCCCTTCCTGACCTCGACCGGGACAGCAACCCCGTCGACCACCTGCATCAGGGACGTGGCTTTTCCGACGAAATAGCTGCCCTCGCGCACCTTTGGATCGTCGGGCCTCTCTGCCATGGCGTCCGCAACCTCATCCTCAAGTTCGAAATCGATTGTGGATGGCTCGCCGTCATAGATGCCCGCAGGAAGGACTTCGATGGCAGCGTTCAGGATCGTTTGAAGATCATTACCTGTCGGCTTGCAGGTATAGGTCTCGCCGAAGGGACCTGACGTGAGCGCGTGGTGCCCCAACACCATGTTTGGATGATCGGCAAACCATTTGTTGATGCGGAGACTACCGCCCTCGCCTGCCGCCTGGACATCGGCGAGATCGAGCCAACTGCCGTCTCCTCCCTGCTCTTGCGTGCGGCGCTTGCGGAAGAACAGGATATCGACGACGACATCGGTGCCGGCGTCGGCGCGAAAGCTGCCCTCGGGCAAGCGGATGGCGCCAACGAGATCGGCCATGCCGGCGATGTGTTCACGGGCGCGGGCGTCAGCCTTGTCCATGGTGCCGGACGAGGTCACAAAGGCGGCAAGGCCGCCAGGCTTCAGCCGGTGGATGGACTTGGCGATGAAATAGTCATGCAACCGGAAACCGAGAGAGCGGAAAGCCGGATCACTCTTCACCGTCCTGTCAGAAAACGGCGGGTTGCCGATCGCCAGATCGAAATGGTCGGGCAGGTCGGTGCGGGCAAAATCGCCGCAGACGATTCTGGCCCGTGGCTGCAGCAGTCGGACGATACGGGCGGTGACGGGATCAAGCTCGATACCGGTGACATGGCTCACCTTGGAGAGAGCATCCGGCATCAGCGCCGGAAACATCCCCGTGCCGATCCCCGGCTCCAGGATCCGTCCACCCTTAAATCCCATGCGGCCCAAGCCTGCCCAGATGGCACGAACGATAAACTCCGGCGTGAAGTGGGCATATTGGGTGCAGCGCGCCAGCGCTGCGTAATCACTCGGCGCAACGGCGCTTTCCAGATTGCCGCCGAGTTCTTCCCAACCCTTGCGAAACGCCTCGTCGCCCGGACGCCGGAATATGCCGTTGGCCAGATCAGAGGCGCCGAAGCCGGTGAACTTGATCAACCTGGCCTGCTGGTCAGGTCGGGCAGGCAGGCCGTGACGTTCGATCTCGTTCGCCAGCAGGATGGCGGCGATGCTGTCACGCGCCCGGTCGCGCCAGGTTTTGCCGAGACCGCGAGGACCCTGCAGCCGGAAATTGACCTTCGTCCGTATCTGCGGTGTGGGCTTCGGTTCTTTGCGGACCGGAGCGGCTAGCGCCGGTGTCGAGGGCTGCGGGTCGATATCGATATCGGTCCCGAAGTCTGCTGCGAAACCCGGCACACCGAGATCAAAACCGGATGCGAGAGCTGTATTGCCGAACAGGTCGATGGTGAAAGGATCGTCATGCGCCATTAGAAAACTCCTGTGAGTGGGCGCGCCGAGACACACCCGCAGTTGGTTGCGGGTGTTGCCCGGGCACTGAATGGTGAGATTGGAAGTGAAGGATGCCGTCAGGCAGCGATGGTTTCCGGCAGGAGGCGGAATTGCACCGGCAGCTTGGCGGCGATCTCCTCGTCGGTCAGATCGTCGAGCAGCTTCCAGATCTTGCCGTGTGCTGAGGGATAGACGAGCACGATCTGGCGATTGCGAAGATCCGCAGGCCAGCGGTTGTCGGCATAGGCACGAAAATCGGGGCCGGTCGTGCTCCAGATATGATCGAGTTTTTCTTGGGCGCTCATTGCGCGCACCGGGCGGGATTCCCGGGCAATAATCTCGCCGCGCATCCGGTCGGGCGACTGGCGATCACCGAGATCGCAATAGCCATGGAACCAGCGAGACCGATCATCGATCGTCAACGCGAAGAACACGCTGGTGACGCTGGCGGCCAGAAACTCGCGCATGGCGAACATGTCACCGCGGTAAAACAGCGGCGGCAGGATTTCGAACATATAGTCGTGATCGACTTCCGTGATTTCGAACCATTCGCCGACATAGAGCGTGCCATTCATCCTGTTATCGTCGAACGGCGCCTGGCTGTGGCGATTGAACAGGGCATACATCTCGTGGCGGCTGGCCACACCTTCGAACACTTTGCGGATGGTGGGGGGGTTGAACATCGGCTGCTCCTTTGGGTTGGGACCGAAGCGGAAGCCTGATCGACCTCTCTGTTCAGTCCTTTGATCACCCCTCCTCAGCCGGCGCTTCGCGGGCAGCGGGTCAAGGGCCGCCGTCAGGCGGGCGGCAGCTTTACCCTTGATGCGCTGGCCGCGTATGCGGCAGCTCTCCTTTCTCCCTCCTGTCCTTCAGTTCCTCATTCCAGTCTTCACATCGCGGCCTCAGCCGCGAGAAATCGCAACCGGCGCGATCTGCCATCTGGCGCAGACGATCGGCAAAAACCTCACCCTGAACATTGTTGTCGGTCGCGGCCACCAGCCACGTGCCTTCCCCGGACGCTAAGTTTTCCAACGCGAGCGCGGTTAGCGGCGACCACCCGCCGCCGGTGCTGACATAGAGCGTGTCGGATCTTGTCTGCTCGATCGCGGTCAGGCTGAGCGCATCGATTGCCGCCTCCGTGACACAGATCCGACAAGCGTCATTCATTCCAAACCGGAAGAGCGCCTTGGCGCCGCCGGTGGAAAACCCGCGCCACTCGGGGCCGCGCTCTTCCCAGCCGATTAAGGTGCCAGCCTCATCGACATGTTTTGCCCACATCGAGCCATATGGGCCTTCTCGAAGAACGTCTGCATCGATCGCCGCGGAGATGACCTGCCATGGCAGCGCCCGGCATTGCCGCAGATACGTCCAGGTCGCCGATGCGCGCCACGGCCGCTTTCTATGGTTCCAGCGGTCAGCGACCGAAACCCCTGTTTGCGTTCGATGAAGAGGTTTCTCCCAGGTCGGTGCGGTTGGCAGAAGCGCGACGAGATCGCCGACCACCGCCAGGGCCTCGGCAAAGCGGATCCCATGGAGATAGCTTGCGAGCGCGAAAACATCGCCTTTGGCTTCGGATCGGGCGTCGAACCAGCCTCTGTCGTCATGGATCACGATGATGATGTCGTCGTCGCGACGGAATTTGACTGCCCGGCGCGTGCTCTCTTTCCTGTCTATCGCGAAGCCCTCATGCTCAAGGACGGCTGCGCAGCCCACCCGGGCGCGCAGCTCCTCTATGTCATTCTTCTCCATTTCACTTCCTTTAGCTTTGCTGACTGTTCGGACTGGCAGCGCACAGGCCGCGAAGATGGAAGCGCGCAAGGGCGCGGTTCGCAATGTGCAGATCTGCGAGAAAAGCTCGCGGCGAAGCCTCCCTTGCGCGGCATCAGCGCAAGCGGCACGCGCTTCCCCGAAGGGGTGATCGGCTCAATGAGCCGATCCGTAAGCAAAGGGATCATAGATATTGATGATGGCGTCCTCGTCGTCGTCATACTCGGCGGAAATCATGACGCCGATCTCGCCATCCACCTCGAAGAGGGTGACCGGGACCATCAGGGTCCGGGCAAGATCGAATGCGTGGTTTTGTGCGAGGCTGAGATCCGACATGTGAGGCTCCATCCGTTGGCGGGGCCAATCCCCGCTCGATGGCGCCCGTTCGATCCGGGCCCGGCCGCGGTCACCTCGGCGGCGCAGCCAGAGAGGTCGCAGGAACTGCGAACCCCCTGCGGGTTGACCGTCCAAGGACGGGACGGGACTGGATTAGGGATGCCAGACAAGAGAGCTGGGTTTGGCATCGCCAATGGTTGGAACGGATTGGTATTCGATCTCGCCGCACTGACCTTCGTCCGGAACATCCGGACTGCCATCAACCGGAATGAAGTGAAAATAGGGAACGGCTTTGTCTTCCAAAGTGAGACTTAGGCGCATAGCGTTCGATTTGTCGGACAGGTGTTCATCGATCGCATCATGTGCGACGGCACACAGGGTGAGACTTTGGCATTGCGTTTAAGACGCAACGAACGAAGCGCTGCCAACTGGCCCGGTACGCAGCTTCGAGATTTCCTATTCTTGTCAATTCTGAATTGACAAACGATAAAGGTTTTAAAGTAAACTTGATATTTACTTTGAACTCATGCCATAATGTCCACTATGAATGAACATCCAACACCAAAGCTAAAGCACCTCATCCAATCGGTTCCGCCGGGCTTCCTTGTCGATGCGGCCTGGACGGCACGTCATGCGATCTCACGGCAATCCGTATCGGCGTATATCAAACAGGGCTGGCTCGAGCGGATCGCGACAGGCGTCTACCGACGCCCATTTTCGGCAAGAGAAACGTCGGAAGCCGTCACGGGCTGGAAAATTCCCTTGTTATCCGCGCAATGGATCATGGGACATGCATTTCATGTTGGAGGTCTGACCGCGCTTGGATTGCGCGGCCATTCCCACTACCTGCAGTTCGGCGGCAATACACGCGTCTACCTCTATGGCTCCGATATACCTGACTGGCTTATGACATTGACAACCGATGCCAGGTTCGTCCGACGAGGTCATGGACTGTTCCCCGACGAGAACAACGGCGTGGAGAACAGCGAATTCAGCCTCTCCGATAATCCAGATGAGGAACTGGCCATGAGCCCCTGGCGCTGGCCAATCAAATTGTCGTCTGCAGAGCGGGCGATACTGGAGGTTCTCGATGAACTTCCGAAGAACGAGAGCTTTCACAACATCGACATGGTGTTCGAGGGAATGGTCAATCTGCGCCCGAAAATGTTGACGACGCTGTTGACCCAGTGTCGCAGCGTGAAGGTGAAACGCCTTTTCTTCGTCTATGCCGACAAGCACGCGCATGCTTGGCTCAAGCATATCGACAGATCGCAGATCGATATGGGACGGGGCGATCGAGCACTCGTTCCAGGCGGAAGGCTCCACCCGATTTATCGCGTAACGGTCCCTGCCGACCTGCTGCCAAAGGAGAATGTCGATGGCGCGTGATCGCTATATGCGGCAGGTCGAACTGCTCGTCCGGACGTTGCCCTATATCGCGCGGCATGATGTCTTCGCTCTCAAGGGGGGAACGGCCATCAACCTATTCTACAGGGATATGCCTCGATTGTCGGTCGATATCGACCTCACCTACCTTCCCATCGAGGATCGCGACACGACGCTCAGAGGTATCGATGCCGCGCTTGACCGCATTCGCGACGATCTGCTGAAAAACCTGCGCGGCGTCGATGTCCAGCGGATCGCCG
This sequence comes from Gillisella vitis, assembly GCF_021559775.1. Lineage (GTDB taxonomy): Bacteria > Pseudomonadota > Alphaproteobacteria > Rhizobiales > Rhizobiaceae > Allorhizobium > Allorhizobium ampelinum. Next base: position 314,145 of record NZ_CP056050.1, read on the forward strand.
GCGGCGGCAACAATGACACGCGGGTCTTGGTCCGTCAGGGCGCCACCGAAATCAAGATAGAGACCTCGCCGGTCGCGCGCGGAACAGTGCATCTTCCAGAGCTGCGGGCGGTAACAGATGGCGTCGCCGAAGCGTTCGGCTTTGCCGAAATGCAGGTGGTGTCATTCGAGGATCTGTTTGGTGGCAAGCTTCATGCCGCCGTGGACCGCCAGCACCCGCGCGATCTCTTCGACGTGAAGCTGCTCTACGATAACGAAGGGCTCACCGATGCGTTGTTTCGGACCTTCCTCATCTACGTCGCAAGCTCCGGCCGTCCCCCGCATGAGCTGATCAGGCCGTCATTGTCCGAAATCGAAGAAGCCTTCGTGAAAGAATTCGAAGGCATGACCATCGAGCCTGTCAGCCTGATCGAACTGAAAGACGCACGAGCCCGGCTGACAGATGACCTTCGAGCCCGCCTCGATGATAAAGCGATGCGGTTCCTGCTTACTCTCCATGATACGGAGCCGGATTTCGACGCCATCGGGTTGCCGCAGGCAGCGGCACTACCGGCAGTACGGTGGAAGTTGCTCAACCTAGCAAAGCTGAAGCAGCAGAACCCTAATAAGCACGCAATGCAGCGCGCGGAGATCGAAAATATGTTTGCCTAAGCCGACTTGAGTAACAGCCTGCCGCCCCGCCTTCGATTTCGTGGCTTTAACGACGTCGGCCTGCCTGGCACCGGAAACGACCGCTTGGTCCAGCAGGCTTTGCAAGCCACTGCGCAGTTCGTCTCGCCAGTCGTTACTCATTCACTTCTTCCGCTCGATCTGTTGTCTGATAGCTCGATTCAAACCGGCACTGTGTGACTCGTCTTTCTCCTTGGTTATCCAGCAGCGCTTTTCGCGGCGAACGAACGGGTGCTAAGGGTGGGCAGGACGTCGCTTGCCAGCTCATCAATGACCTCTTTCAAAGGCCGGCGCGACGGGCGAAGCAGAAGCGCCAGATGGTTGACCCCGGCGTCTTCGAGCGCATGAAGATGATCGCGGAAAGCATTGCGGCCGGTTCGTGCGCCGAAGCGGCGGGGTGTCGGCTGCTCGTGCGGATCGCCGGCCAGGTCGAGATGGAAGGCGCTGATAAAGGCGCCCCGGGGCAGCCCGAGCGCCGTGCGGGCTGCAGACCATTCGCGGGCCTGGGTGGCGAGCCGATCGAGGCCGTTAGGATAGACGAAACGCCCTTGCATGTTGGCAGTGATCCAGTCCGGTGTCTGGCGGCCCTGGCCGGCGATTACCATCGGGATTTCGGCCTGGAGAGGCTTGGGCAGAAGGTCGAGGAACGGTTCGATCCGCCCATCCCCAATCGGCAGGCCGTCGTTTTTCCAGGCATCGCGCATGTAAGAGACCGCACCGCGGAAGGCGTCGCCGCGGCCTTCGAAGTCCAGGCCGAGCAGTGGATATTCCACCGGTCGGTCGCCCGAGGCGACGCCAAGGATGAGACGGCCGCTAGAAAGCCGGTCGACGGACGCGGCAGCCTTTGCCACCATCATCGGATGGCGCAGCGGCAGAACGACAGCCGCCGTGCCGAGCGCGACATTCTGCGTGATGCCGGCAAGGAAGCCGAGATTGACAAAAGGATCGTAGACGGAACCCGCATCGCCGAAATTGTTCGGGTCGAACACCGGCACATCGCGCATCCAGACGGCGGCGAAGCCGGAGCGGTCGACCTGGCGGACGAGGTCGGGATAATAGGTGAGATCCGGGACGCCGAAGGGACGGCCTTCGGCGATACGCTGCGCCTCCCGCGCCTCGGACCAATCGTTGTCGAGCGGCAGCTCAATACCGAGTGTCAGGCCGCCGTCAGGCTTGGCGATGAGATCGAGAGCGCCGGACTGGCCTTGGGGTGTTGTGATTGCCGTGGACATAGGAATACTCCGGAATGAGTTGAATAAGGTGGCCCGGCGCTTGGCGTGCCGGGCCTGCCGGGACTCAAGCCGCGTTGAGGGCTGGTGCCGAACGGCGGTCGAGGGCGCCGCTCCAGATGGTCAGCAGCAGGGCTGCGGCGACGAGGATGGCACCGACCCAGGGCGTTGCAGCAAGGCCAAGCGGCGATTCCACCACCAGACCGCCGAGCCAGGCACCGATGGCGATGCCGAGATTGAAGGCGGCGATGTTGAGCGCCGAGGCGACGTCGACGGCACCGGGGCGGTGTTCCTTGGCAAGCTGAACGACGTAGAGCTGCAGGCCTGGAACGTTGGCGAAGGACAGAAAGCCCAGTGCCGCAAGCGTGATCAAGGTCAGGACCGGTGAGACGGCGGTGAAGGAGAAGATCACAAGCACGATTGCCTGCAGGGCAAAGAGGCCGGTCAGCGCCTTGACCGGGTTATGGTTGGCGATCTTGCCCCCGCCGATATTACCGGCCGCAATGGCGATGCCGTAGAGCACGAGGATAAGGCCGACGCTGGATTCGGAGAAGCCGGTCACATCCTGCAGGATCGGCGCCAGGAAAGTGAAGGCGACGAAGGTGCCGCCATAGCCGAGCGCGGTCATGGCGAAGACGAGCAGCAGGCGGCCCGAACCCAGGACACGGACCTGGTCCAGAATGCTGGCCGGCGGAGCCTTTTTGAGCGTGTTTGGCAGAAGTGCGGCGATAGCGACAAGGGCGACGACGCCGAGAGCGCCAACGGCCCAGAAGGTCGCACGCCAGCCGAAGATCTGACCGATGTAGGTTCCAATCGGGACACCGGTGACGATGGCAACGGTCAGCCCCATAAACATCATGGCGATGGCCGAGGCCCGGCGATTTTCCGGCACGAGATCGGCGGCGATGGTGGCGCCGACGGAGAAGAACACGCCGTGGGCGAAGGCGGCGATCACGCGGGCGATGAGCAGCACCTCATAGCTCGGCGACAGCGCCGCCACGGTGTTGCCGACGATGAACAGGGCCATGAGGCCGAGCAGCAGCGGCTTTCTCTCGATTTTGCCGGTGAGCGCGGTCAGGATCGGTGCGCCGAAGGTGACGCCGAGCGCGTAGACGCTGACGATCAGGCCGGCAAGCGGCAGGGTGATACCAAGGTCGTTTGCAACCGTCGGCAGAAGCCCGACAATTACGAACTCGGTTGTTCCGATCGCGTAGGCCGCGATCGTCAATGCAAATATGGCCAAAGGCATGACACGTTCCTCTCCGCCTCACAAAGTGACGACGGTGCTGAGACAGCGGGGCTGTCGGTTGAAGAGCTTAGGCTCGCAACATGATCGATTGGGATTCAATTGATAATCCGCTATATTGGATGAATACCTTTGAAAAGAATTCATAGATCGAGATATCGTGGACAATCGTGCTGGTGAAATGGAAGTGTTCGTGGCGGCCGCGGAGCTGCTGAGCTTTTCGGCTGCTGGCCGTCGGCTGAATATATCGCCGTCCGCCGTCAGCAAGCTGGTCACGCGACTTGAGGACCGCCTGGGCACTCGTCTGCTCGTCCGCTCCACGCGAACGACGAAACTGACGCCGGAAGGGGAGATCTACCTGGCAAGGGCTCAGCGTATTCTTGCGGAAATCGCGGAGACCGAACAGATTGTTGCAGGTGGAGGAAAAACTGTCCCTCGGGGCCTCCTCCGCGTGAACGCGTCCGTTGGCTTTGGAGAACGGTATCTTTTGCCGGTCGTGCCGGAATTTCTGGCTCTCTACCCGGAAGTGCAACTCGACATCTCGTTGACCGACGGTGTCATCGGGTTGATCGAGGAGCGTACGGATATTGCCATCCGCTCAGGGCCAATGAGCGACTCGGCACTAAAAGCGCGAAAGCTATTGGAAAGCCGGCGCGTCATCGTCGCTTCTCCCAAATACCTGAATGAGTATGGGGTACCGGAAACGCCGCAGGATCTTGCCCATCACAACTGCTTCAGCTTCAACTTCGGCCGCAGCCTCAACGAGTGGCCATTCTGCACCCCCGGATCATCGGACGTCTACCGCCTCCCTATCTCAGGCAATACGATCGTCAATAGCGGTATGATCATGCGCCGCCTCTGTCTTGCTGGCAGCGGGCTGGGACGTGTCGGACAGTTCCATGTTCAGCCAGACATTGACGCTGGATTGCTTGTTCCGGTCCTGGAGGACTACAACGCCGAAGACATCGAATTGATACATGCTGTCTTTGCGGGACATGAGCATCTGGCGGCGCGCATTCGCGCTTTCATCGATTTCATCGCGGAACGCTTAGTTTGAGCAGAGCCCCACGTGGCCGGCCAATACCAAACAACTCATACACAGATGGAGTCTGCGAAATCGTAAACCAGCATTGTGATGCGTGCTCAAATCCGAGGCCGTAATGATCTTTTCGGACAAATCCGCCGAACGAACTGGCGAGCGCGGTCGGCCGGGATTGGCCGTCGAATGCGTTGTTAGGATCTCACAGAGAAGCTATGGAACAACATCTTGAGAAGCCACCTGCTCTCCGCGCGAGACGCGCGCGATATTGTTCATCATCTGTGAAACAGTTTTATCGAAGTTGTCTGAGGCATTGGCAGCGATGTGTGGCGTAAGAACGAGGTTATCCAATCCCAAGAGCGGACTATCTTTCGGGAGTGGCTCAATTTCGAAAACATCCATTGCAGCCGCCATGATCGTCCCACTGCGCAAAGCCCAGATAAGGTCATTTTCTACCACGACGCCGCCGCGGGCCACATTGATCAGAACAGCAGTGGACTTCATTTGCTGAAACGCGAGCCTGTCGATCAGTCCAACAGTTTGCGGTGTCAAAGGACAACAGAGGCACACTATGTCCGATCTGCTAAGCAGGTCCGGAAATTCTGCGAACTCGACCCCTAATGCAACTTCCTCTTTTTTGTCGAGTGGGGTTGTCTTGTTGTAGAGAATTTGGCAACCAAAGCCCTGAAGGAGCTTGGCGACGGTTTTACCTATCGCCCCAAAGCCAATGATGCCGACCGTCTTATTGGAAAGCATCATTGTCTGAGTAGGGAGAGAGCCTCCCTCCCAGTTTCCATTTTTTACGGCGGCACTCGAATGGCTAATGCAGCGGAGTGCTGACAGCATCAACCCAATCGCGAATTCCGCGACAGGTATTGCATTGCTTCCAGTGGTGCGCGCTACCTTGACACCAAGCTTCCGCGCCGCTTCGAGGTCTAAATTGTCGACGCCAACGCCCCATTTGTGCAGCAATTTCAGGTTTACCGCCGAACCAAGCACATCGGCCGACACCGATGCATTTACAGCGATTGCGTAATCTGCCTGGGAGATCAGCTGTTTCAGATCCTCTTCGCTGCTGCTAGGTGCGGAGTGTAGAACCATATTTGTCGGCATCAATTTACGGAGCAAGACTGCCCACTCATCAGGTATCTGGTCGAGCACGACGATAGTTTCAGGCATGAATTTTTCCTATGATAGAAATCGATTTGCCGGTGGAGCCGCCTCATGGAATAGAGAAGCGAACACCGTCGCGAGCCAACCCACCGCTAATCGCAACCGGCGTACCGTCCGCGCGCCAACATGCAGCCCCGGTCATGGTCCCGTTCTCGTGAAATTCGATGGCACTCATTCCGCCTGCTATGCAGTTTGCCCGGACAATTGTGTGTCCTCGATCAGCCAGTTCGTTTGCCGTCGCGTCGGAAATCATCGGCTCGATTTCCAATACGCCTCCTTCCGTCCACACTCTGGGCGCCTCCACCGCCTGCTGGATCGACATCTTGTGATCGATCAAGTTTACGAGGGCTTGCATTGCCGATGGGAAAATACGCAGCCCACCGGGGAGACCAAGCGTGTATTGTAGCCGGTTACCGCGATAGGCCATCATTGGCGCCATGGAGGTAAACACGCGTTTCCCAGGCTCGATCGAAAGTGCCGAACCGGGACATGGGTCGAAGTTGTACATGTAATTGTTGGCTATCATGCCTGTGCCCGGAATTTGCACGCACGCCCCGAACAAACCATTGATCGTTTGCGTCGTGGAAACGACATTGCCAAAGCTATCAGCCACGGACACATGCGTCGTATTGGCCGACTCCAGTTTTTGAAGCCCCGTCGACCATGTCTGGGCACGGGAAGGGTCAATCTTCTCTCTCCGCTCGGCCGCATAGCCTTTGTCGATCAATGTCTCCAACGGCACGTCGAAGAAGGCTGGATCCGCTGTGGCTACGGCACGGTCAGCAAATGCGATCTTGAGAGCCTCGGCCAGGAGATGCGTCGCGTCTGCCGAACCGAAACCCATACCTGCGATATCGAACCCCTCAAGAATATTGAGCATCTGGACGATGTGGACGCCCGACGACGATGGTGGTGGTGGTCCAACGATCTCGTAATCGCGATATTGTCCACGTACCGGGTCCCGGTTGACAACCCGATATGCCTCAAGGTCCTTTTGATCCACCAGGCCACCATTGCTGGCCATGTGGGATATAAACGCCCGGCCTAGGGGCCCACTATAGAAGGCGCGAGATCCCTCTGCCGCGATTGTCCGCAATGTTAGTGCGTAATCAGTTTGGCGCAAAATGGAGCCAGCTTCGATCGGTTCGCCATCAGGCATAAACAGTGCCGCAAGGCCCGGGTCCGCGGCAAGATCGTGACGGGTGCTCTTGATGCAGTCCGAGAGATAGGGCGTCACGGTGAACCCGCGCTCGGCGAGGCGGACTGCTGGTTCCAATACGTCCGACAAGGACAGAGAGCCGTACTTCTCCAGCGTTTCGCACCAGCCTGCCAGTGCTCCAGGTGTCGCCACGGCTTTGGGGCCAACGACATTTGCCCGATCGCTCAAAAGAGTAGAGCCTGACCCAAACATATCCGGTGTTGCTGAGAGCGAGGCGGTGCTCAACCCGTCGACTATGACATGATGTCCGGACGCCAGACGGATATGTGCGACACCGCCGCCTAAAATTCCGACCATCATCGGTTCAACAACCGTTAGAGCAAAGAGGCTCGCGATGGCTGCATCGATAGCGTTGCCGCCGCGGAGGAGCATCTGCGCGCCCGCAGCGCTGGCTTGAGGATGGTTGGTGACCACCATCCCACGCGAACCGTTGGCCGGAAGCTTTTCGCACGTGAACGGCTGCCCAAGATCGCCGGGATTGATGATACCCGTGGCCTCCTCGGCGATTATGTTCGAATGCATCAAACAATCTCCTCAGCGCGAATGCAGGCGACGCGCCGTCCATCATTTAGCGTCCGCAGGGCTGGAACCCCTTCGCTACAGAGGGGGATTGCATGATTGCAGCGCGTTCGAAACACACACCCCGACGGTGGGTTCGAGGGGCTCGGCGGGTCACCCTGAAGGAGCACCCGTTTGGTGCGCTGAGCGTGTTTGATTCGCGGTGTGGCCGAGATGAGCGCCTGCGTGTATGGATGAAGCGGTGCGGAAAAAATGGCCTCGACAGGTCCCTCCTCTACCACGCGGCCAAGATACATAACGATGACGCGATTGCACAGATGACGAACGATCGACAGGTCATGACTGATGAAGGCCATCGCGAGGCCGAGGTCGCTCCGAAGATCCGACATTAGCTGGACGATTTGGGCTTGAATGGAAACGTCCAGCGCGCTGACAGGTTCGTCCGCGACTATGAAGTCCGGCTCTGTTGAAAGCGCCCGCGCAATGCCGATCCGCTGCCTCTGCCCGCCGGAGAATTCGTGAGGGAAGCGTTCCGCATGCGCTGGGTCCAGGCCCACTTTCGACAAAAGCTCGCGGACGCGCTCGTCACGCTGCTTTGTTGGTAATAACCCATGAATGGCAATGCCGTCCTCAATCTGCGCACCAATCCGTCTTCTGGGATCCAGGCTACCAAAGGGATCTTGCAGGATGATTTGCATCCGTCGACGTAGTCGACGCATATCTGCACTACTTTGTAACTTCAGATCCTTCCCATCAAAGCGCACAGACCCCTCTGAAACGGGTGTTAAACCCAGCAAGAGCTTGCCCAATGTGCTCTTCCCCGACCCAGACTCTCCCACGATTCCGATCGTCTCGCCTCGTTCCACAGATAGATCGACGGACCGTACAGCCTGAAGGATCTTCCCACGCTGGAATCTTCCGCCTACCGCGTATGTCTTGGAGATCGCCCTGGCTTCAAGAAGCGGTTCATTGTCCGATGAAATGTGCGTCACTGTGCTGCCTCTCGCGCCAGATTAAGTTCATCCCAGCGGATGCAGCGCGCTGATCGCCCCGAGCGCACTTCCTTCAGTTCGATTGGGCTACCGCCGCAGACTGGTTTTGCATGGGGGCAGCGGGGTGCGAAGCGACACCCCTTCGGAAAGGCATGCGGCTGTGGCACCGTTCCCGGAATGCCCATGAGGGTTGCTCCCCCTTCCGGCGAAGCCGCGAGCAGCGCACTCGTGTAGGGATGGAGCGGATCGCGGAACACCGCATCGACAGGGCCCTCTTCGATCACCTGCCCGGCGTACATCACCGTGACCCTGTCGGCGATTTCCGCAACCACTGCTAAGCTGTGCGTGATGAAGATCAACGCGGTCCCGGATTTGCGTTTCAGGTCGCCAAGCAGATCTAGAATCTGGGCCTGAACAGTCACGTCGAGTGCCGTCGTTGGTTCATCGGCAATCAACAGTGCTGGCTGGTTCGCCAATGCCATCGCGATCATGACACGCTGCTTCATTCCACCCGACATTTCATGCGGGAAGTTCTCTACGCGCGCTTCCGGATCCGCAATGCCGACCTGACGGAAGAGCGACAGGGCCATGGCGCGAGCTTGGGTTCGTGACATCGAACTGTGGGCCAAGATCGCTTCGCTGACCTGATCGCCAGTGCGATGAACCGGGTTCAGGCTCGACATCGGATCCTGGAACACCATGGAGATTGGACCACCTCGAAGCTTTCGCAAGTCTGGCTCGGGCAGGCGAAGCAGGTCTTTATCATCGAACCAGGCGGCACCTTCGACTGGCATTGCCGCCGGTGGCAGGAGCCCCATCGCGGCCAATGCCGTCAGGGATTTCCCCGAGCCGCTCTCGCCGACAATTGCGAGCGTTTCACCCGCCTTGACCGCGATATTGACACCCTCGACAGGACGGATCTTGCCGCGAGGTGTGTCTATCTCAACCGTCAGATTCTCTATTCGGATTATATCTTGCCCGCCCGGATTGGATGTAAGCCCGGGCAACAAGCGATCAATCAGTCGGATGCGCTTACGGGTCGCTGACGTACGTGGATCGACGACGTCTCGAAGAGAATCACACAAAACGTTCATCGCGAGGATCGTTAGCGTTAAGGCCGAGCATGGCCACACAAGCAACATCGGTGCTTGCTCCATAGTCGCGCGTGCTCCGCGTATCATAAGACCCCATGAGGGTGATGGCGGCACGACGCCCAGACCTAGGAACGAGAGCCCACTTTCCAGAACCACCGCAGCTGCGACCGCGAGGGAAAGCTGTACCAGGACTGGTCCGGCGATGTTTGGAAGAAGGGTCCGGAGCAAGATACGCCCGGTCGGAGCCCCGAGAGCTCGCACGGCAAGCACATAGTCGTGGTTGCGTGCGGTCAGGGTCTCGGCATAGGCAACGCGGACGAACCCCGGAAGGTAGAGGATTGAGAGGACGAAGATCAGTGAGCCTGCGCCGGGACCAACGAGGGTGACAACCAGAAGCGCGAGCAAGACAGGTGGGAAACACAGGATCACATCCATGCTTCTAACCGCAAAAAACTCGCCGACACCTCGGAACCACCCGCCGAACAGCCCTAGAGCGGTCCCAAGACAGCATGCAATGATCGCAGATGCAAACGCGACACTCAAACTCGTGCGAGCGCCCCAGATCAACCTCGATAACACATCGCGGCCGAACTCGTCCCGGCCAAGCCAGGCACCGCTTCCAGCCGAGGACAATCTTTGGGCAACGTCTTGCTTTACAGGGTTTTCAAGACCTAGGAGAGGTGCTGAAAGCGCAAGCAGAATTATGGCGCCGACAACCGCGCCAGGGACAAGGAGACGCTTCATGCCGCACGCACCCTTGGATCGAGAACTGCGTACAAGATCTCCATTACAGGTTGATGAGCAGAAACAGGCATGAAATCGTGAGGACGATACCAACCACCATCGGATAGTCCCGGGATTCCACTGCTCGCAGGAGTGGGGTCGACATGCCCGGCCAGTTGAAGACATATTCAACCAGAACCGTTCCTCCGAGTAATGCACCCATTTGAAGCCCAAGGACGGTAACGACTGGGCTCAATGCATTTCGAAGTACGTGGTGCACAATCACGCGAGCTGGGGAGATTCCTTTCGCGCGGGCGGTACGTACAAAATCTCGCGACAGCTCGTCGAGCACAGACGCTCTCGTTATTCTGAAAACTATCGCAGCAAGTCCCTTGGCAATGGCGAACGCGGGCAGTGCCAACAACAAGAAGTGCTGCGACGCATTTTGTGAGATCGATGTGTATCCACCGGCAGGCAGCAGCCGCAAATTTTGCGCCAGAAGCAAGATCAGCAATGTACCCAGAACGAAAACCGGAACGGCCAGTAGTAGCGCCGCGGTCGCCGAAGCGATGCGATCGAACGCACCCCCTCTTTTGATTGCGGCATAAACACCGCTAGGTACCCCGATGATCATGGCCATCAACGTCCCCGCTGCGATCAGTTCCAGCGTGCGCGGAAGACGCAAAGCAATCTCGCTCATGACCGGATAGTCATCGACAAGAGAATTACCCAGATCACCCCGCAAAGCTCCGAGAAGGAAGGCCCCGTACTGCTCAAGAATCGAGCGGTCGAGCCCGAGTTTTGAGCGAAGCTCCGCGACCGCCGTCGGGTCTGCAACGCTACCATTGCTCGACAGCAGAACCTCGGCGGGATCTCCCGGCACCAGGTGAAGTGCGAGGAACACAATCGTCGCCACGATCCATGCCAGAAGCAATGTCGTGGCTATTCGCTGACAGAGCCACAGCATCGTGCGGCCGTTACGTTGGAGGGATTTCAAGATTTCTCCTTTGCCGAAACATGCGTCAGCTACCGGGTGCATCAGCATCGTCGGTCCGCGGGGCCGCTTGATGAGTACGGCGATCGATCAGACCGCCGTACTCATGCCACAACGCTTTATTGGCCGGGCGCACCCGGCGAAGGTTCTCAGGCGAAGTAGGTTTCTTCGAGCGTCGCGCCTGAGAAAATCGTCAGGGCTCCGGGAAGGTTTGAAAAGTCCTTCACGGACTTGAGCATACCGTATCCCTGTGAACGCCAGGCAAGGCCAACCATCGGAACCTCTTCGATTGCGGCGCGCTGCATTTCGCGATAGATCGCCACACGCTTGTCTTGATCGAACTCAGCTCGGCCGGCTGCGAGGCCAGCAATGGTCCGAGGTGCTTTAAGGCCGAACGATAGACCATGTGTTGGAGGTCTTGACGTGTCCAATACGGCGGTCAAGCCGTCTGGATCGTTGTTGTCGGCAGCATTGCCGTGAATGGCAATGTCGTATTGCCCGCTTCGGCCAAGACTGACGCGCGTAGGCCAATCGGGCAGCCGAAGTTCGCAATTGATGCCAATGGCTGCAAGGTGCTGCTGAACGACCTCGGCAGTATCTTTGTGCATACCGTACTGAGCCGTCGCTAGAAGCGTCGTCTGGAAACCATCCGGGAAGCCTGCTTCCGCCAGGAGCGCTTTGGCTCGCGTCGGATCGTATTTCCAGCCGTGTGCCAAGTCGGCATCATACCAGGGTGTGCCCTCGACAATCGGGATACCTTCGAGCTTCTTACCGCGCCCGAAGAAGACGGCCTTGACGATATCGTCACGATTGACTGCATGCGCGACGGCTCGGCGCACGCGGACATCATTGAAGGGCGCCTTCGTCGCGTTGAACACGATGTACATGAACGGACCCTCGACTGCGTCGAGCTTCGTGCTGGCGCTTTTCTCGACTGCTGCCATCGACTGCCATGGCACGTATTCAATGATGTCGATATCGCCCGACATAAGTGCCGCCTGACGCAGATTCTCGTCAGCGTAAACGACGAATTTGATGCTCTTGAGCTTTGGAAGCCCTGGCTTGTAGAACTTATCGAAAGCCTCAAGGTCCAACGATGTACCGCGTTCTTGTCCCACGAGGCGGAACGGTCCAGCGCCAATTGGCTCGTTCTCAGTCGACTTACGCCAGATAATGAAGACATCATAATTTGCGAACCACAGCGGTAGCGTCGCCTGCGGCTCCGTGGTGATCAGCCGTATTGTCTGCGGATCTACGATCTCGATCTTTGCGACGCGTTGAAATTGAGCGCGCATATATGCGGTGGATTTCTCAGCGGCGATCTGTTCGATAGACCACTTCACATCCTCGGCGGTTACCGGCTCGCCGTTATGAAACACGGCATCCTGCCTGAGGCTAAAAACCCAAGCACCTTCGGCGTCGATCGACCAAGCAGTTGCCAGTTCTCCACGTAGGTTACCTTTGCTGTCGAAAGCTACGAGACTGCGGTGGATCAATGATTTTACGGTACCCGCTGATGTACCGGTTCCCACCCAAGGCTGCAAGTTTGGCGGAAAGGCAGACAGGCCAAACCGAAGTGTACCATTTGGCGCCTGCGCCCTTCCCGGTACCGACATGAACTGTATGGCTGCACCGGCAAGGCCGGCCTTGAGCAGCGTGCGTCGAGTTGTCTTCATCTTCCGTTACCCCTGTTTTTTATGTGAATACGTGCTCTCGTTCGCCTTCTTTGCGGGCGTGTAAGATGTCAGTTGGGAAAAATCCGATCAAAGGACCGATCGGAGGAAGTCAGCTGTTTCAGAACGCTGCGGGCTGTCGAAGATCTGCTCGGGCGTGCCCAGTTCGTGAATGAGCCCTTCGCGGAAGAATGCCACACGATCCGAGACCTCCCGTGCGAACCGCATTTCATGGGTGACCACGATCATTGTCATGCCTTCCTGCGAGAGCATGCGTAGGGTATCCAAAACCTCGCCGACCAGTTGCGGATCGAGCGCCGATGTGACTTCATCGAACAGCATGTAATCGGGCGACATGGCCAACGCGCGGGCAATCGCCATGCGCTGCTGCTGACCTCCAGACAGACGCGACGGAAAAGCTTTCAGCTTTTCACCAAGTCCGACGTGCTTAAGCTGCTCTACCGCAATCGCCTCGGCTTCGGCCTTCGATTTACCCAGAACCTTTCTGGGCGCCAGCATCACGTTTTCCAGCACGGTCAGATGCGGAAACGCGTTCCATTGTTGGAAGACGATGCCTATGCGTTGGCGAAGCTGATTGAGGTTCGTCGCCTTAGCATGGACGTCGACGTTATCGACGGTGATGCGGCCATCCTGGATCGGCTCAAGCCCGTTGATGCACATCAGCATCGTCGACTTTCCCGAACCGGAGCCACCGATCATCGACAGCACTTCGCCCTTGTTGACGGTGAGGCTGACACCTTTGAGGACATGGAGCGTGCTGAAATGCTTATGGACGTTTTCGATTTCAATCATTGGATCTGCCACCTTTTTTCAAGTCGGGCGCCGAGCCTCGCAATGGGGAAGCTCATCAGGAAATAAATCAGACCTGTGATGGTCAGGATCAGAAGCGGCTCCTGGACGCGGGTCGTGACGATCTGGGAACTGCGAAGGAGTTCAATGATGCCGATCCACAGAACCAACGACGTGTCCTTCATCACGCCAAGCGCCAGGCCGATCCAGCTTGGAAACACAATCCTGGTTGCCATCGGCAAGGTGATCGACATGACCTCCTGGCCCCAGGTCAGGCCAAGCGACCGGGCCGCCCGGCGCGTCGTCGTCGGCACGGCCGAAACACCGCTTCGGACGATTTCCGTGCAGAAGGCGGCTGCGTAGATGCCTAGGCAGATACAGGCAACAGCGTAACTGGGCCAATGCAGCCGAAACATACTGTTGAACGAGTTGAACAGCACCAGCTGGATCAGCAGCGGAACCGAGCGAAAGATATCGAGAACCCCACCAATTGGTGCGCTGATCCACCAAGGCGCGCCGGTGCGGATCAGGCCAAACAGCACCCCAAGCACCGTGCCGATGGCAACAGAGGCGGCGGTGATTGCGATCGTCACCAAAGCACCTTGCAAGAGATAGACGATATCGCTCCAGGACAATGAGGCGTCAAAAAACATCGGGTACTCCTCAGTAGCGAAACAGACGCCAGGCGAGCAGCCGCGCGCCGACGGTGAATGTCTTGGAGATCAGGTAGTAGAGAACGGCCGCGACCATGAAGAACTCGAAGGTCCGGTAGGTCAGGACGTTTTGCTCCTGCGTCACACCTGTCAGATCGCTGGTCAGACCGACGATCGTGCCAAGCGACGTCATCAATATCGACCACACCATCTGGTTCGTCATGGCATGGAATACCGCGCGCAACATCTGTGGCAATACGATGTGCCACATCGTTTGCGCGGCTCCCAATCCAAGCGAGCGCGCGGCCCGGATCTGCGTTTCGGGCACAGCCGAAAAGCCGCCGCGAAACGTTTCAGCGAGGTATCCGGCATTGTTGAAGGTGATCCCAACAACCAAAGCGGTGTAGGAATCTACCCGAATACCCAGCGATCCCAAGCCGAAATAGATCATGTAGATCTGGAAGAGCGCCGGGGTGTTTCGGGCAGTTTCGATCCAGACGGCGGCAAGGCCGGTAAACGTCCTGTTTCCGGATCGTTTGGCGAGCGCCAGTACAACGGCCAGAGCCGTGCCGATCACCATTGCAAGGATCGCAATCTCAAGGGTAACCAGTGCTCCCCAGAGCATTTCTGGTAGCGCCCGAAAAACCGGTCGCCACTGGAAGGTGTAAGACATTGATTGCCCCTTTATGCGATGGGATTGGGGATAGGCTGAGCCTGGTCGCGTCCTGCCCGGATCCCAGATTGGGGGACACCGCTCTTGAGAATCCGGGAAGGCTTTGCGATCGGCAAACCGCGACGAGCGCTCTGCGTCATAAGCGACGTAAAAAGCGAGCACCCGTCGACCGTAGTTAGCGGTAGGCTTTTGCGACAGTCAGGTCCGGAGCGGGACCGCCTTCCGTGCCAACCCACTTTGCGTAGAGTTCGGCGTAGCGACCGGAACGGACCTGTCGGTTCAGGAACAGGTTGACGTAGTTGAGAAGCCCCTGTTCCTGGCGCTGCACAAGGATGGCGCAATAGTCAGCATCAACCGGCGCATCGCCGACGATCTTCAAGCCTGGGTATTTGCCGGACTGAATGAGATGCGTTGCGATGGTCGATGTCGTGTAGGTCGCATCGATCTGTTTCTGGCCCAGCGCCAGGAAAGCGTCGGACTGGGACTGGAAGGTCAAGAGCTTGGTCGCCGGGTCATTGAACGATTTGACAGTGTCTCCGAGAGCAAGTGTCTCGTAGGCACCTGCCGGTCCGCCAACCGTATGGCCCTTCATGTCGGCCGCGCTCTTGATGCCGGAATCTTCACGCGCCAGGATGACAGTCGTGAAGACGAAATACGGGATGGAGAAGCCGATGGTCTTTGCACGCTCGAGGGTGTCGGAAGCGACCGCGATGCCGATATCAGCGCGGCCGGACAAAACTGCAGGAATACGATCCGGATCGGGTGTATCGACAATTTCCGCTTCAACGCCGAGAGCCTTGGCAAGATCGTTGCAGTAGTCAACGTCAAAGCCGATCGGCTTGTTGTCCTTGTCGCGTGCGCCGTTCGGCGGGAAGTCCAGCTCGACAGCACAACGAAGCTTGCCCGCAGAGATGATGTCGTCGAGCTGATCGGCGTGGGCGAATGTGGTCGCCGACGCCATCAGAGCGGTTGCCAAGACTATTGATGTAAAACGCATTCTAGTTCCCTTCTTTTGTTTGTATGGCATATCGTATACGTGACGGTATGTGACTTATCCGCCGAGAAAATCGCCTGTTACTGAACGAGAAAACCGTAGGTCAGCGGGTCTTGCTCATCGATCACCCAATTCGCAAACCCGCAAATGTAGGCCTTCCCGCTGACTTCAGGAATGACGGCGTCAAAATCGCCGACCTTTGTTTCGCTGAGCACTCGTCCCTTGAACACGGTCCCGATGATCGACTCGTTCACCAGCGTTTCCGAGGCTGAAAGTTCGCCTCGAAGATAGAGTTGTGCAATGCGGCCGGCGGTACCGGAACCCGTGGGCGATCGATCGACTGCACGATCCGCGTAGACACAGCAATTCGCCTGGGTGGAGCCTTCGTGGCGCGGATCGCCATAGATCATGACACCATAGACGTCATTGAACTCGGGAATTTCAGGGTGAACCACGGGCATCTTGGCATTCACGGCCGTTTTGATCTCGTAGCCGAACTGCTGGATCTTCTGCACATCTTTCTCGCGAATGGCGATATCGTAAGGGCGCCCATCGACGTAGAAATAGGTCGCACCGCCATAGGCGATGTCGCCGGTCACCTTGCCGAAGCTCGGGGTTTCGACGGTGACGTCGCGCATGAAGATGAAGGACGGAACATTCACGAAGCGAACGTTCCCTGCACGCTTCCCGTCCCACTCGACGAACGCCTCGATGAATCCGCATGGCGCATCGATGCCCACACGCGTTTCGGGGGACTTGCGCTCGACCCATCCCAGTTCGAGGGCTGCGGTTGCGAGCGCAATGACGCCATGACCGCAATGAGGGCTGTAGCCCATGTTGTTGAGGAAGATCACCCCGAAATCAGCATCCGCGCTGACCGGCTCGGTGAGAAGGCCTCCATAAAGGTCCTTATGGCCGCGAGGCTCCAGCATGACGGCGCGTCGGTACTGGTCCGCGTTCTCTTCCAACCAGGCCCGACGCTCGACAATGGTTGCACCCGGGATCTTCGGCAGGCCCTGGGTGACGAGACGGAATGTCTCACCGCAGGTGTGGAGCTCGACGGTTGACAGTGATCTTTCAAATTGCATGCGGATGTCTCCAGCGTATTGCACCACGCAGACGTCAGCGGCTCCAGCCGCCCGTTTGCTATATTTGGATATCGTATACGATAAACGACTATCGTCAACCGTGTTGAATAGAAAAATGGT
The DNA here is from genome assembly GCF_021559775.1 of Gillisella vitis. Classification (GTDB taxonomy): domain Bacteria; phylum Pseudomonadota; class Alphaproteobacteria; order Rhizobiales; family Rhizobiaceae; genus Allorhizobium; species Allorhizobium ampelinum. Next base: position 331,052 of record NZ_CP056050.1, read on the forward strand.
GAATTCCGCGCCGCGTCTAATTTTTGGGCGAATCAGGCATGGATTGCTTATGCGACCCACAATGTCGCTAGACTATTGGCTTACGTCTCCGCCACAGGGAGCCTCACCAAGATCCCAGTACAATCCTGCCATAATGGCTAACCCTTCCCTTGCAATGCTTAGCGGCAGGTGCTCGTTCGGAGCATGCTGCGAACATCCGGGATAGGAGTGCGGCACCCAGATTGTGGGCAGGCCCAAAATGTCCGCAAATATGTCATTCGGCAACGATCCCCCAAGGTTCGGGAGCAGCGCAGGTCTAATACCCGTGGTGCTCTCCACGGAGGTGGCAGCCCATTTGGCCCACGGATGAAGGGGGTCGAGGCGGGTGGCATTAAAGATGTCACGCGCCAAGAAGACCTCGACCATGCCAAGACCTGCGGTATCGAGATGACGGCGCACCGCTGGTATTACGTTTTTTGGATCGACTCCCACCACGAAACGAAGCTGTAATCGCGCCCAAGCATTGGGTGGAATGGCATCCATGGGGGAACTTGGCTCGCCAGTTTCATATGCCAGCACCTCAAGCGAACACCACCCGAAGACACGCTCGGCGGGGGTTAAACCGGGCTCGCCCCAAAAAGGATCGACGGCTGGGCCGTCGGCGCCGCCATCGATTTCACAATCCGCAAGTGCCGCGCGAACCTGTGCCGGGATCGCAGATGGCAGCAATTCCGGCACCCGGATTTGCCCCCTGGGTCCAACCAGGATCGAAATCGCGTGTGCAAGCTGAATCCCAGGGTTTGAGAGTGCCCCGCCCCAATTGCCAGCGTGGTGCCCGCTAGCCCGAGCATTGATGCTGAGGTGAAACGTAACTTCGCCCCGGGATCCGAGGAACACGGTTGGACGACCGGCGTTCAAGCGTGGCCCATCGGAAGCAACAAAAAGGTCGGCAGCCAACCTTTCTCGGTGCTCTACGCACAACTCCCGAAGGCCAGGAGAACACTGCTCTTCGCCCATTTCTATCAGGTATTTGGCATTGAACCCCAACTTTCCCCGCGTTTCTAGGACAGATCTAAGTGCCGCAATGTTGATCGAATGTTGCCCTTTGTTGTCGGCAGTGCCACGTCCGTACCACTTGCCTTCAATCTCCACCATTTCCCATGGCGATCGACCTGCCGCCCAACCCTCGTCAAGGCCCATGACCACGTCCCCATGCCCGTAGCCCAAGACGGTAGGCAAACCGTCTGCCTCAAATCTTTCTGCAAGCAAAAACGGCATGTTCTCGCAAACGAGAATCTCGGTCGAGAAACCAAGCGCTCCAAATGCAGGCGCCATCTCGTCTTCAAGATAGGCGAGCAATGTCTTTGCCTTCCGGCTACCTTGGCTTTCCGTTGGCATCGCGACACGACGCGCCAGATCAGCACCAAATTCTCCAATGTCGAAAAAGCTTGTCGCGCGGTTAATCGCGGCTTCACGGCTCATGCGAGAACTCCCTACATTCCGATTTCGGAAAAAATCCTAACAACCGGGGCGTCTCTTTCCGACCGCCACGGTGATTGCGAGAACATCTCTGGAAATGTTCGGAGGGCTCAGCACCGAATGCACGAGAGATACCCCTACAATCCGTGCGAAGACTTTCTTGGGTTAAGAAGGTCAGCGTGTATCGTTAGACTCCGATGACGCGCTTTTGGTTGGAGTCCTAGATACAGTTCGGCACTGTATCTAGGATGCTTGCACTCTTCTCGGCGACTGAATCCGAGCGGGCTTCCGGAGGAACATTTGTCCGACTGGAAAGCCTTATCGGTAGGTTCCCACGACAGTCAGATCGGGGGCCGGGCCGCCCTCGGTGCCAATCCACTTTTTGTAAAGTTCAGCATACCGACCAGAACGAACCTGACGATTCAAAAACAAATTGACGTAGTTAAGCATGCCCTGCTCCATGCGAGGCACCAATATCGCGCAGTAGTCGGGATCCACTGGTGCATTGCCAATGATTTTTAGGCCTGGATATTTACCCGACTGGATGACTGAAGTCGCGATTGTTGATGTCGTATAGGTCGCGTCGATCTGTTTTTGGCCTAGAGCCAGAAACGTGTCCGCTTGAGATTGAAAGGTCAAAAGTTTTGTCTTTTCGTCATTGAAGGTTTTTACCGTATCGCCAAGAGCCAGGGTTTCATAAGCACCGGCGGGTCCGCCGACCGTGTGACCTTTGATGTCATCGATTTTGTTGATTCCAGAATCTTCGCGGACGAGTACAACCGTCGTGAATACGAAGTATGGGATCGAGAAACCAATTGTCTTGGCGCGCGCAAGCGTGTCGGATGCGACCGCGACGCCAATATCGGCACGCCCCGACAGGATCGCCGGTATGCGATCTGGGCCTGGGGTGTCTACAATTTCGGGCTGAACTCCCAACGCCTTTGCCAGATCATTGCAGTAATCTACGTCGAAACCGACCGGCTTGTTGTCTTTGTCTCTCGCGCCGTTAGGCGGAAAGTCAAGTTCAACAGCGCAGCGTAATTTGCCGGCCGATATGACATCGTCCAACTGATCTGCCGAAGCGGTCATCGCTCCAGTCATCAGGAGCATTGTGGCGATTATTGTCGTTTTGATATGCACTTCGTTCCCCTTTTCTCTTTGTTGAGGCAAGACGAGATATGGAAATTTCCTATCTCGGATATCGTATACGTTTAAAGCGAGCGCACCAAATCCGGAGTTTCCGATCATTAGGCCAATGCGCCGAAGGCACTCGTTGGACAAGAGCGACTATTGGACAAGAAAGCCGTATGTCAGGGCGTCACTCTCATCGATAATCCAATTTGCAAAGCCACAAATGTGGGCGCTCCCAGCGACCTCAGGAATGACCGCGTCATACCCGCAGACCTTCGTTTCGGCCAGCACACGCCCATTGAAGATAGTGCCAATGATCGATTCATTGACGAGCACCTCAGACTCCGACAACTGCTTTCGAAGATAAAGCTGGGCGACACGTCCGGCTGTCCCAGAGCCTGTTGGCGATCTATCTATTGCCCGATCAGCGTACACACAGCAGTTTGCCTGCGTAGATCCTTCGTAACGTGGAGCCCCGCCAACTATTACGCCGTGAACCTTGTTAAATTCAGGAATCTCGGGGTGAATGACGGACATTTTCTCATTAACGGCACGTTTGATTTCATAGCCGAGCTGCTGAATCTTTTGAACATCCTCCTCACGAATAGAAATGCCGAAGGGGCGGCCGTCGACATAAAAATAGGTCGCGCCGCCATACGCGATATCACCCGTGACATTGCCAAACGTCGGCGTTAAAACAGTGACGTCACGCTCAAAGATGAACGACGGTACGTTCACAAAGCGGACGCTCCCAGTCCGCTCTCCGTCCCACTCAACAAAAGCTTCGATGAATCCACATGGAGCATCGATCCCAACCCGCGTTTCAGGGAGCTTTCGTTCTACCCATCCCAATTCTACAGCCGCGGTTGAGAGTGCGATAATGCCGTGACCGCAATGCGCAGCATATCCTGTATTGTTCAGAAAGATGATCCCGAGATCGGCGTCGGCACTTACAGGTTCAGTTAGATAACCGCCATACTGGTCTTTGTGACCACGCGGCTCGAGCATAAGAGCGCGTCTGTAGTGATCTGCATTCTCCTCCAACCAGGCACACCGCTGGTTGATCGTGTCACCAGGTATCTTGGGCAGCCCTTGTGTCACAAGCCGAAAGGTCTCGCCGCACGTGTGCAACTCGACGGTGCGGAATGATCGTTCGTACTGCATGACGCAACCCCATCACTTTACCGCTGGCCGCCCACGTCGCACCATCAGATGACGAAGCCTCTTGGGCTGTCTCCCTCTGGTAGCATTTAGAACGGGGGCCCAATGAGCCTAAAAAGGATTATGTTAAGAACTGCTTATCTTCAGATATCGTATACGATAGACGTGTGCCGTCAATCGCTATTGTGCAAATTAGCCTGCCACGGGAAACTTCTGCGAGTTTCCCAACGATCAGGCGTCAAAAAAGCCCCAGCGGGATCGTATCCAGCTCGAACCGTTCTGTATCATTTCCGTATATGCATCAGCAGAGATTCACACGCCTTTGAAATGTGCTGCTGCAACAGTTCGGCGGCTTTGTCGGCATCTCCCTTCCGACATGCTGCGAGGATCTGGCGATGTTCGCGGTCATCCAATCCGGTCCCTCCAGAAAGAGTTAGCTGTATCCTGAGATACCGCTCGATCCGGTCGTTGACGGAGCGAATTAGATTCAAAAGGAATGATCGGTCCGCATCCTCATAAAGACATGAATGGAACTGCCAATTGAGCTCCGCCCATCTCGCGACATTGGTTTCCTGTGCGAAGGCGTTGCAATATTCTTCCGCCCTGTCAAAGGTTCTAGCTGTCATGCGGGGCACCGACAGCTTTATGGCATTCGACTCCAGCATCGCTCGGACCTCGAATATCTGAGCAATCTCCGGTTCCGAAACGCTTTTTACGACCGCGCCGCGGTTGCGTTGAAATTCAACAAGGCCTTCAGCTTCGAGCCGCTTCAATGCTTCTCGCACAGGTATCTTGCTGACATCGAAGAGCTTCGCGACGTCGTCCTGACGAATAGGCTCTCCCTCATCGAATTCCCCTGTGACAATCGCTTCGCGAATGTGATTGGCAATAATGTTCGACGCCGTCGGAGCTGAACCGAGCGATGGAAGGTCAATGGGATTGAGGGGCAACGAAATCTCCTCCAGTTTGGGGTATCAAGACGTCGTGATCGAATAACGTATTCGATATGAGCTCGCAATGTATGAAAAAGGGCGGGTTGGTCGGAAGCCTGCTGGTCATCATCTGACCAAATCTTGAAACTATGAGCTTGACACGAACAATCTTCGTATACGATATGCTATTTAGTAGGCAGCCGGCTGAATGTCCAGCGTTTGGGGCAAATCGGTTGCATTTCCTCTTCTAAGGCGAGACCGCAGTTTGCAGTCGGGTCTGAGATTCCTCCTAATGGCTGACTCGATCGATGACACTTGAAAAACTTGAAGTTCATGTCGAATACAACACATTGAGGACGCTGCTTCGACAGATCTTCCTTAAGCATGGGACATCGGAGTTCGCCGCTGACATCCTTTCAGAGAACTGCGCTGGCTGTGAGCGTGATGGTGCCATCAGCCACGGCATTTTCCGTATTCCGGGCTATCTCGCATCGCTAGACACCGGCTGGGTCGATGGAAAGGCCGAGCCTGACATTAACGTCAGTAGCTCCTCGTTCATCCGCATCGATGCTCGCAACGGATTTGCCCAACCGGCCCTCGCCGTCGCCTCAGATGCAATAGATACGGCCGTCAAGGAAACTGGCGTCGCGGTCGTTGCGACCCGCAATTCTCATCATTTCAGCGCGCTGTGGCCAGATGTCGAGCCGTTCGCACGAAAAGGACTGATGGCGATCACATTCGTCAACGGTCTGGCGAATGTCGTTCCCTACGGTGGTCGCGCCCCGGTTTACGGTACCAACCCGATTGCATTTGCAACACCGGTTGCTGCCGCGGATCCGCTGGTGGTCGATCAAGCCACCAGCGTCATGGCCAATGGCGAAGTCAGGCTTCACGCCCTGGCAAACAGAACATTGCCTGCCGGGACGGGGATCGACAGCGCCGGCAACCCATCAAACGACCCCCACGCGGTTCTGGCCGGTGGCGCACTTAACACGTTCGGTGGCTATAAGGGGTCATCCATTGCAATGATGGTCGAGTTGATGGCGGGCGCACTGACCGGTGGTCAATTGTCGTTCGAGAATGATTTCGGCGATTGCATCGGAGCGCAGACGCCGAAGGCTGGACAACTTTTGATCGTCATCGACCCGGAGCGCGGGGGCAACAATGGTTTTGCCGGCCGCGTTTCGACGCTCTGTGATCGCCTCATCGAGGCGGGACAGGAGAGATTGCCGGGCGCTCGGCGCTACGAGAACCGTCGCCAGTCCTCTCTTTTTGGCATCCCTATCGTGCAGGAGAAGCTCCTCGAACTGGAAACCCTTGCCGGCTGTTGAGCCGTTCATTCCAATTACCCAACGAGGCAGCCATGACCGATATCAAGCCCGACAAAAACCGCCTGCAGCTGCATCGCTCCTTGAGCGAAAGACAGGTCGATCAGCTGGTGGCGTTGTTTCAGGAAGAATGGTGGACCAAGGGGCGTACAAAGGCCGACGTCATCAGGGCGCTCACTTCCGGTGGGCCGATCTTCGCCTTTATCGATCCTGATGGAGACGAGCTCGTCGCGTTTGCTCGTGCAATCACGGACGGCGTCTACAAGGCGATGATCTTCGACATCATCGTCAAGAGCATCTGGCGCAACTCCGGATTGGGTGGATGGCTGATGGAGACGGTGATGAATGATCCCGCACTGATAAACGTCAAGCATCGGGAACTGTATTGCCTAGCGGAGATGGTACCTTTCTACGAGAAGTGGGGTTTCACCGATCATCTGCCGGGTCTCCATTTCATGCGCAGAACCATCTGAAGCCACCAGGTCTGGCAGGAAGACAGGGCGAGATGGACACCCATTCGACGGATTTTGCGGTAGTCGGCTTGGGCGCGGTCGGCGCAGCCACGCTCTACCAGCTCGCCAAACGAGGCGCGAAGGTCATTGGTATCGATCGATACAGCCAGCCGCATAACTACGGATCAAGCCACGGCCACGCCCGCGTTACTCGCACGGCGGTTGGAGAAGGATCCTGCTACGTGCCGCTTGTCAGGCGTTCGCAAGAAATTATCGGAGAGCTGGAGCGGAACTTCAATGCTCACCTGATGGGACGGACGGGCACGCTGATCATCGGGTCAGAACGGCCGGCTCATGGAGACGATTTCGTCAAGGCAACTGTCGATATTGCTGTGGAGCACGGCATCCATCATACCGTGCTCTCATCCACCGAGCTTGAGCGCCAATACCCACAGCTGATCGGATTGACCGAAAACGACTACGGCTATTTCGAGCCCGATGCAGGCTTCCTTCGACCAGAGCCAATAATTTCGCTCCAGCTGGACGCTGCTCGAAGATCAGGGGCAGCAGTCGTTACGAACAGCACGGTCGAGCATATCTCACAAGAGGATGGTTGCGTCACGATCAGCTGCGGCAGTATCCGAATCAAAGCGAAACATGCGGTCATTTCTGCCGGCCGATGGGCAGCCCAGCTCCTTGGTGCTCCCTTCGATGACCTCCTCGCCGTCAGCAAACAACGAACGTATTCGTTCAAGCCGCTATCCACGGCGCGGTACGATCTAAAACTGCTTCCTGCCTTGATGTGGTTTCGCTCTGCCGTGGGGGATCAGTGCATTACTGCATTTCCGCAGGGCGCCGAAGATCACGAAGTCAATTTCTTTGTCGAGGGGCAGGACCTGGATGTGGGCCCTTCCGAGGCGGCCAAGCATTTCTACCAACACCATATCAGGCCGTTCTTCGGCGGCATCTCCTCGCAGATGGTCGGTTCCGGTCACTGCTACTACACGAACACCTCAGATGGCGGCTTCATTATTGATCGCCACCCCCACTACGATCAGTTGCTCGTGCTTTCGGCCTGTTCGGGCCATGGGTTCAAGCATTCTCTCGCCGTGGGTGAGCTGGCCGCGGAATTGCTCGTGGATGGAAAGCCATCCACGGATCTCGCACCGTTTTCCCTCCAGCGCTTCAAGGCCCCTCCAGCTGGAGTCGTTCCACATCATCCGTAAGAAAGGAAAATCAATGCTGATTTCTAGCATAAGTTTTGTAACGCCTCCTCCGTCAAGGCCGGTGACTTCAGCGTCCGCGAATATCGCCAAAACATCTCTCCTGCCCGAAGGCGGTTCGCGCGAAGGTGAAGATCTCACGGAGGCATACTGATGGTCGACTTGTCCACATTGCTGAGCGAAATGACAGAGTGGAGGCGCGATCTCCACCAGCATCCGGAATTTGGCTTTGAAGAGCGACGCACAGCAGGCTTCGTGGCCGCCAAGTTACGCGAATTTGGATTTGATGATGTGGTCGAAGGCGTCGGTGGCACCGGCGTTGTCGGCACTTTGAAACGAGGCATGGGCAATCGCTCGATTGCCCTGCGGGCCGATATGGATGCGCTTCGTATCCAAGAAGAAGGCACAGCGGTCTACAGCTCGACGAATCCAGGGCTCATGCACGCCTGTGGCCACGACGGACACACCTCAATGCTTCTCGGCGCCGCCAAGCTCTTGGCCGACGAGAGCGGTTTTGATGGCACGGTCCGGTTCATTTTCCAACCGGCCGAAGAGCTGGCGCACGGCGCGACTGCCATGCTCGCCGACGGCTTGATGGAGCGGTTTCCCTTTGAGGAGATCTATGGGCTCCATAATGCACCAGGCTATCCGGTCGGAGAAATTCGGACGAGGGGCGGCGCCGTTATGTCAGCAGAAGACCTGTTCGAGATCACGCTGCGCGGAGTTGGAGGGCACGCCTCCCAGCCTCATACTACCAACGAAACGCTGGTCGCTGCCTGTGCGCTCGTCACAAATCTTCAGACAATCGTTTCTCGCCGCATCGATCCTACTGACGTGTCGGTGGTGTCGGTGACCGAGCTGACCACTGACGGTATTTGTAACGCACTTCCGGGACTGTCTCGAATCCTCGGAGACGCACGCAGTTTCAAGCCGGAAGTCAGCGCCAACATTGAGAAGCAGATGCGTATCATCGCTCAAGGTATCGCTCTCGCCTACAATGTTTCGGTGGACGTCGGGTACACGCACCGATGCCTGCCGACAATCAACGATGAGACGCTTGCAGCGGAGACGTTAGCAGCAGCGGGAGATGCGTTGGGCAAAGATGTGGTTACCGCGAGTGCACCCTTTCCGGGTTCGGAAGATTTCGCGCAATTTCTTCAGCACGTTCCGGGTTGTTACGCATTCATCGGCAATGGAGAAGGCTCCGCGCCTCTGCACAACTCCACCTATGATTTTAATGATGCCGCTCTTTTGCGCGGAGCGGAGTTTTTCGCCGCAGTCAGCAGGCGGCGCCTACCAGTCGCGTCAGCGTAAAACGGTGCCTATCCAGACGCTTGAATAAGCAATCAGCCAAGGAGAAAATTAGACATCCCTCGCCTATCCGACAGGTTTCCGGCAATCTCGCCTTGCGAATTGTCGTATACGATATCTGATACGTTCACATAATAAAGAGAGGAACCGACATGCCCATCAGATCCATATTCTTAATAGGTGTCCTTTTCGCTTCGAGCGCAACAGCCGTTCACGCGGACCAACTTGATGACATCATATCTTCCGGCAAACTGCGGTGCGCGATCATGCTGGACTATCCCCCTATGGGAGCGCGCGACAAGGGCAACAACCCGATCGGCTTTGATGTCGACTACTGCAACGACATGGCCAAAGCGCTTGGCGTCGAGGCCGAAATCGTCGACACACCAAGCCCCGATCGGGTGCCAGCAGTCCTATCCGGGCGGGCCGACATCGCCGTTGCCATTACGTCCGACACGCTCGAACGGGCAAAGACGGTTGGATTCTCGATCCCCTACTTCGTGTTCAAGACAATCGTGCTTGCGCGGGAAGATTCCGGCATCAAAAAGTCAGCCGATATCAAAGGTCACACTGTAGGCGGGGCGACCGGCGGCTACGCGACGATTGCGCTGCAAGCAACAGTCAAAGCGTTCAACGATCCGAACACGAAGATGCTGACCTTCCAGTCTCAAGCAGACACGCTCCTGGCATTGGGCCAGAAGCAGATCGATGCCACCTATACGACAGCGACGATAGCAACCGATATCATAAAATCGGGCCGGTACCCGGGCCTGAAAATCGTCGGAGATGCGCCGGTCGATGCTGACTATTGCGCTATCCTCGTGAAGCGGGAAGAGCAGGGTTTATTGAATTACGTGAACCTGTTCCTGAACCGACAGGTCCGTTCCGGGCGTTATGCAGAGCTATATAAGAAGTGGGTTGGGGAGGAAGGTGGTCCCGCTCCAGACCTTACTGTAGCGGGCGTCTATCGATAGTGATTCAGACTATCCCGGATGAAGGCTTGTGTTTTCGTCCGGGATAGTCGCAACAGGCCAGCGACAATAAGCGGAGCGAAGTGCGGGCAAGTCCACGAACGTCATTGCGAACCAAGCTGTGTCTCCGCCTCCCTCGCACGGCCCCGTGGTTTCGAAAAATGCCCGATCGATGCGATCTCATACCGTCATAGCCTTGCCAGAAATCGGAAATGGCGCAGCTGAGACTGAGACATTGCTGGGGCCATTGACCTCATCCGACCCAAAAAGGTCCCAAATGCGATTGCTGCCGGCAACAAAAACACAATCGACAAAATCGAGAACTCTTCGGCGAGCGAGTAACCTGCGTGGAAGACACCAATCGATAGATGGACGACGGAAATAACCAGCCAAAGTCCGAGGAATACGGCGAGCCCCAATCCCGTCGAGAACTTTTCGACCCATAGATGGGACAGAATATTTATCGCGGTCCAGATGAGCAGGCCTGCGACGATGATCTTGACCGTGTGCATTTTTGTTGGCCCCTTGGCTTTCCAGCAGCATTTGTAAATCATCAGCGATGATCGACACATATTTTGCGTCACGACACTTTCCGCTGAAGGCGATGCGCCAACCAGGCTGCGAACGATCCGAGACCACTGACCGACAACAATTCGGAAACTGCGAGAAGGCCGGGCTCCACGTGAGCCGCAAAGAAGGTGATGAGCCCAAGGAAATACGCGGGGATGTTGTTGAGAGGCGCCGCCACGCGAAGCGAAACGACGATCATGGCAACCACGAATACGACCGCGCCGAATGCGAATGGACCGATCAGGGGCAAAAGGGCACCAACGCCGAGAACTGCACCGACGCCCATAACGATACCAGCTGCCAGGCACAGGTAGCTGTAGGCCGCTTCCTTTGCTGAATGGCCGCGAGTGAAGAAAGCCACCCACCCCATGAACATCGCCCAAACCGGCCATCCAAGACTGGCGGAGGATGTGGCTGCCAAGGCAGCCGTGGTGGCAGCGATCACCGTTATTACGTTGAATTTCGCGAACCGTGCCTGAGCAAGGCTTTTTGTGTTGATGGTCATGTTTATCTCCGTTCTCATTCGTTTCGGTGGGTGGCCGGCTTCGCTAAAACCGGCCTGGGAGGCGGGTGCTAGAGAAGTGCAGGCTTCAGCAGATCCTGCAGGCCGATGTTGCGGAACATCTCCGCTCTGACGCGGTCGGCCACGCCATTGACGATCTCCGCACCATCCTGCGACGGATCTACGTGGACGCGGAACGGGCGCTTGCCAAAAGGCATGCCGATCACATCGACGATGGCAACAGCTACCGATCCAGCATCTGCATCGACCGGCTCCAGTGCGGCCAGCCCCTGCAATGCCTGCTCTGGCACGCCCTTGTAAGGCCCGTCATTGTATTCGGCGGCACGGGCAGTGTCGGCCGGGGATCCAGAATGGGCGAAATGATTGGTGCCCTGGGTGAAGGCACCAGGGACGATGATGGACGTTTCGATACCCCAGCGCGTCAGCTCGGCGGCGTAAGAGACAGCAAGGGAATCCATAGCGGCCTTGGCAGCAAAATACGGCGAGAGGTATGGGGGAGTGCCGCCGCGGGTGCTGGAAGACGATACCCAGACCACAAGGCCTTTGCCCTGCTTGCGAAGGTACGGGAGCGCCGCACGGTTGACGCGCTGAGTAGAGAGCACGTTGATGTCGTAAAGCTCAGCGAACTGCTCCGGGGTGAAGGCCTCGGCGGGGCCGAACGACATGTGCCCGGCATTGTGCATGATAACGTCAAGCCTGCCAGCTTCAGTGATGATCGTTTCGATACCGGCTTGTACAGAGGCGTCGGAAGCAACATCGAGTTCCACGGATCGCAGGTCTACACCGTGCTCTTCGGCGAAAGATGCTGCTTCAACGACAGCCTTGGCGTTCCGCGTCGTGGTTGCACGCATTCCAGCATAAACGGTATGGCCGGCATGGGCCAGTGCCCGTGCAGTGAGAGCGCCAAAACCGCTGGAGGCGCCTGTGATGACGATGACTTGCTTGCTCATGGGATCGATCCTTCAGATGTAGGCTGTGAGGTGGAAGCGAGCGTCTGGCGCGCTTTTGTGCGGAGACCTGGCGGCCAGGTTCAGGCGACACCGCCGTTGGCGCGGACGATTTGGCCATTGACCCAGCCCGAATCCGGACCGGACAGGAATGCGACGACGTTGGCGATATCGTTGGGCTCACCGAGGCGTTCGAGTGGCGGCATTTTCGCAAATTGTGCGATCAGCTCGTCGGACTTGCCGTTCAGGAAGAGATCGGTAGCAATCGGACCCGGTGCCACGGCATTGACCGTTATATTGCGGCCGCGAAGCTCCTTGGCGAACACGTGCGTGAATGCTTCTACGGCAGCCTTCGTACCGTTGTAGACTGCGTAACCCGGCATGTTCAGGGCCAGTGTGGTGGACGAAAAGTTGATGATCCGTCCGCCAGCCTGAAGACGCTTGGCAGCCTCGCGCATCGTGTTGAATGTGCCCTTCGCGTTGATGGCGAAATGGCGGTCGAATTCTTCGTCGCTGGTTTCTGCCAATGGCAGGGTTTTAAGGATGCCGGCATTATTGACCAGGACGTCGACGTGACCAAAAGCTGTTTCCGCAGCATCGAACATCCTTGCGACGGCAGTCGGGTCGGAGACGTCGGCCTGCGCGCTGATTGCAGTTCCACCTTCCAACTCGATCTTGCGAACCAAAGCCTCAGCAGGCGCTACACTGCCGGAATAATTCACGACGACTGCGAAGCCATCGCGGCCTAGTCGTTCGGCTATAGCAGCACCAATTCCGCGCGACGCGCCGGTTACGATGGCAACCTTGTTTGAAATATCGGACATCTGAATTCTCCTTGAGGCGTTATCGCCTGTTCACAAGGAGGAAGATGCCACTATCTCGCCCACGGATAATTATGCATTATTCCGCATCACTATGCGGGAATTACGAACAATGGATAGACTGGATGCGATGCGAATTTTCAGCCGCGTGGTTGAGCGAAGAAGCTTCACCGCCGCAGCGGAGGATCTGGGATTGCCGCGATCGACCGTCACCGATGCGGTCAAACAGCTGGAAGCTCGGCTCGGCGTGCGACTATTGCAGCGAACCACGCGCCATGTCAGCGCGACGCTGGACGGTGAAGCCTACTATCAGCGCTGCATCTCGATACTGGATGATATCGACGATGCCGAAGGCGCGTTTGCCGGCGCGGTTCCCAAGGGGCTGCTTCGGGTGGACGTGCACGGGACGCTCGCCCGTCATTTCGTCCTGCCAAACCTTCAGTCTTTTTTCGCAAAGTATCCCGGCGTCGATCTTTACATGACCGAGGGAGACAGGTTCGTCGACCTTGTGCGCGAAGGCATCGACTGCGTTCTGCGCGTAGGCGAACCACAAGGCGGCGACATGATTGGCCGCCGTGTGGCAATTCTTGAGGAAATCACCTGCGCCTCACCGAAGTACCTTGAGCGCTACGGCACCCCCAAGACCCTCGACGATCTTGCAAACCACGCCATGGTCGGCTTTCGATCCTCCGCAAGCGGAGGGCTAATCTCCTTGGAATTCAGCGTCGGTGGCAAGGTGGTCACACGGGAGCTGCCGACGACGATTACCGTCAATGCTGCGGAGAGCTTTATTGCATCGGCGAAAGAAGGCTTCGGTCTGATCCAGATACCGCGGTATCACGCTCAAAAAAACCTCGACGACTGCACGCTCATCCACATTCTTCAAGAGTTCCCCCCGACGCCGACACCCGTCTCACTTTTCTACCCGCCAAACCGGCAACTTTCGCCGCGCGTGCGGGTGTTTATAGATTGGCTGATCGGTGTTTTTCGTGAGACGCCGATCAAACCGTAAGAGTGACACTACCGCCCTCGAATAGATTTGAACCGTAAGCGCGATTTTCGATGCGCATTGACGGCTACGGCACTGAACCGCCCTCACATCGGCAGCGATATCCAGCTCTATTAGCCCGCAGATTTTTTGGAGAAGTTAAACGGTAGCAGGTCGACGATGTCGGCCGCTTCGTCGCGCTGCGGCAGCTCAGTTAGCGCATGGCGCAGCCAGGCGAGCGGGTCGACGCCACAAGCGCGGCAAGTGAGCATTAGACTGTAGATCACGGCGCTGGCCTTGGCACCCTCGACGCTGTCACTGAACAGCCACGATTTTCTTCCGATCGCAAAAACTCTGATATCGCGTTCCAGAATGTTGTTATCGATCGGCATCCTGCCGTCACTGGTATAGCGCGTCAGATACCCCCACTGGTTCAGGGTGTAGGACACGGCGTCGCCCAGCTTGGTGTCCGGCAAAACCTTTGGCGCAATGGTGTCGAGCCACATCTTTAGGCGTTCAGGACGGGCAAGCTGTGCTGTTGGCGGAAACTGCGTATGCAGTCGGCCTTCGTCTCGCCGGCATCAGGGATATTGTCTCTTGCCTGCTTTTCGATCCGGTAGAGTTGCTCGAAGAACCGGAGTGCCTGTTCCGGCGGTCCGCCTCCATTCTTGCGGGTTTTGAGTGCCTCAACGAAGCGCCGCCTGGAATGAGCCATGCATCCGACATGGGTGGAGCTATTGATGGTGCGCCAGGCTGTGTAGCCATCGCTTACCAATATGCCGCGATAATCACCGAGGAATTTCTGCGGGTGAGCCAGCCAGCCCTCAGCGCCCAGTTGAACCGTCTCCGCGACCTGTTCGAGGACCCGCTGTTGGTTCCTGCCCACCGCGGCATGATACCGACGGCGAAGGTGCTCGAGCTGCTGGAACCACTGCGGGCATCGCTGGACCAGTTCCGCAAGATGCTCCAAAGTCATGACAGGTTCGCCCCGGAGACCGCGGAGCTGAAGGTGGCCATCGCCTGCACGGATTATGTCGAGGCCAGTGTGGTAATGCCGCTGATCCTGGCTTTGCGCGAGCGAGCTCCCAAGATACGGGTCGCGGTTCATCGCCTGAACCCGCCGACATTACCTCGGCAACTTGCAGAGGGCGACGTCGATTTCGCCATCGCCACTCCTGATCCACTTAATCAGGACCTTCGCACCCAGCACCTGTTCGAGGAGAACTATGTTCTCATTGGCCGGGAAGGGCATTCGCGGATCAAGGACGCGGCGACGGTGGAAGGTTTCGCCGGCCTCGAACAGGTGATCGTCTCCCCTTCCGGCGGAAGCTTCTCTACGCCGGTCGATGCCTTACTGGCGGCACAGGGCTGCCAGCGAAGGGTGGCTGCCTCGGCGGCCTCCTTCCTTGTCGTTCCTGGAATGGTTGCCTCCAGCGACCTCGTCGCCCTGGTACCGCGGCGGCTACTGCGGACCGCCGGGCCTCCGCTCGACGTTATGGAAGTTCCGTGGCTTTCGGAAAGTTTCGAGGTGGCTATGATATGGCATGAGCGCGGCCAAGGACATCAGGGCCACCGCTGGGTTCGCGAACTCGTTCATGGTCTGACGGCCGGCTAGGAGGGTAGGCAGGCTGGACAGCTTCGGTTCCAGTTTTGGTATTTGCTGGCCCAAACTGGACCGCTGCAGAGTCTTGATGCATGGGAAGCGGCGGCTATGTCTCCTAAAACTTTCAGGTCTTGAACCAATTCGAACTTGCGACCCGCTGTTTCACTGGATCCGCAGAGCAGAGACAAACCCGCCAACCAGGCGATTTTGATCAAACACGTTCATCGGCAGATCAGCCTTCGGCATCCAGACACGCCCTACTTCCACCGCTGCGGAAACTGGTAAGGCCGGAAACACATTTAATGTCGCCCCCTCTCCGTGCGCGGATTTTATACTGTTGAAAAGCCGCCTCAGTTCCTGACGAAAAGATGTGAGATCCGCGGCATTCCGCATGATGTCGTTGTGCGGCGAATTCACGGTGATCGACCAAACCGAAACGTCTTCGCCCAGAACCGAAACAATACGATCCCTCGAAATTGTCGCGCTCAAAGCCAGAATCAAAGCCACCTTTGAATGTATCAAAGCCGGCGTCTCAACCAAAAAATCAATAGGGGCACTGTCGTTTTGCCACTTCCATGTCGCCGGCTCTCTGTGTCGCTGATGAACTTCGGCAGGGAGAATATCGCAAAGCTGCCTTCCCAGTTCAATCAGAAGCGGCTGGGGCGCAAGCGCGAAAACGCTTGCATGGGTAATCTGCTGTCGCTCGATTCGGCCCCGAATCTTTTCGGTGAACAGCCGTCGAAGGTTGGTCTGCTGAATCTTCCAATACTGTTCGTCGGTATCGTCGAGCGAAAGGCCGAGCATTTCGAGATCGATCGTTTCAAATGATGCCGGCGAGCGCGCCGGCAGCATCGACGCGAATATGTCGTCTCTTGCCACAAGCGCTTCGTTTTTGCCGATGCTGGCTCCAAAACGGATAACATGCGAAGCGCGATCCGGCTGGATACCGCTCGCCAGGCGGACCCTGCGCTCGTGCTCCTCCTTCATATGGACCAGAAGTTCCTCAGGATGGTCGTCTGGCGCTTCATTGTCGATCAGTCGATGGCACTTGGCGCAGAGAAGCATGAGGTTGGAGATGTCTCTGGCGAGAAGTGCGGATCTTGCCGGATGACCGCGGGCTCCCTCGGGCGAGTCAGCAACGATGTGGGCGACAAAGCCAAACATCTTGTCCTCCTTGCCAGAGAGGAGGTCGCCGATGAGCTCGCAGTTGCAACCGCGAAACTGGCAACGGCCTGCCGCACGCGCCCAGAGCGCACGTTGAACCTTCTCGGGAATCCTCGATTTTGCCATTCAGCCTGCTTTCCTAACTGGTGCATGCCGCTGCAGCCGGCTTCGACTTACACGCTGCTCCACATCGCGATGCTCCGGATGCTCTCCCCCGCCTCGCCACTCGCCATCGATCAGCCAATCCTCGAAATAGAAGAGCCAGAGCGACGTCCACGGAATGATGGTCTGATCGAGCCTCATCCAGGGCTGCCACTCATATGTGCGTGGTAAATAGAGACAGAGGCGGGTAGGCTTCTGGTCATATACATGTGGAAGGTCTTTTCCACCGGACAGCATCAACAGATCGGGATTGTCCAGAAACACCCTCGGCGAGCGATTGACCTCAAATTCCAACCGAGCATCATAGATGCGGGAAAGCGGCGTGGGCGACGATTTATAGTACCAATTGAAATGTCCTGATCCGAGTTCACCATCCCCGACAGACAACGGGTTCTTCGTCAGTAGAAGAAACTGTTGCGCGGCGGTCAGTGGCTTCGGATCAGAAAAACGCATGGCGGCTATCTTCCAAAAAACGTGTTGGCGCGAACGGGGGTGACGGCGGCCGTAGTGATACCTGTCACGAGGCCAATGCGGGGTGCGACGCCGAGGGTGCCCTTCTGACGAGAGGTGGAGATGTCATCGGTAATAGAATCTATGACAGCCTTGGCCGGGGCGGACCCGAAGGCGTCTCCAAGTTGTCGCCTCAGGCCATCAAGCCCTTCCACATCCTTCAGCCTGCTGATGTCTGCCAGAGCCCGGGTGTGCCAGGTGAAAAATATCTCAGCGCGCTTGGGATCGCCGTTCCACTTTTCGGAAAAATTCTCGCCCTTCGTCGTCTCATTCCAGACGAACCACTGCATCTGTCCGTCAACGCGGCGCGTCTCGATGAAGTCGGGCATGTGCCGGATGACGTCGAAGAGCAGATCCAGTTCAGAGTCGTAGATGAAGGTTCTGACGCAGTACTCGTAACTCTTTGATGCCAAGGTCGTCAGCAGAACCGAAATCGGCGACAGGGATATATCGATCTCGTTGACGGCGATGAAGACATCTCGGTGGCGCTTCAGGATCTGGACGACCCTCTGCAAAAGGCCCTTGAAATGAACCTGCTCTGGAAAGGGTTCAATGTCTGCACGGGCGCGATCCTGAGTATGCAAGCTTTTCGTCACACGGAAACGCGGCGCAAGCTTCACACGCTCAAGGAACAAAGCCTTGTAGCCCTTCGGGTTTGACGGCTTCCAGATCTTGAGTGCCCGGTCGGGCACAAGTTCGCCGCCCATATGGCAGTTCCGGTTTGGAATCGACGGGGTAATGTCCATGTGGAATTCGTTAGCGTAGACGAGCCGCCAGCAGCGCGCCATCTCCACCAGAAGCGGCTTATAGTGGCCATTGGCCTTCAACCGATCACCGATCGCCTTCTTCAATGCGGCAGGCTCGACCCAATGTCCAAGATATGGTGCATGGGCTACCAGATCGACGTCGTGTTCATTGCTGCCGATCGGCTTGACGGTCGTTCCGATCGCGGTCGATCCCTGAAGGAAAATTCCCATTGCTTTGAGCAAAGGATCCTCCGCGTCAGCCAACCATCCGCCAACCCCGTCGTAGCGCTCCTTTGCGAGCTCCGCCTGGCTCAGTGAGATTTCGAGAGTGACGCACATCCGCTCAAGAGCGCCGATAAGCATCCCGTCCCGCATGACAAGTCGATGATCGTGAAACATGCATTCCTCCTGCGCCCGAAAAGGGATCTAGCTGTAAGATCTGCTCGTCCAATTTTATACAGATAAATCGAACGCTTGCCATCGTCAAGCTCTGTGCTATATTTTTGTACAGATTAACCGAACGGCGCGGCACGTGAGTGCTCGCGCCTTCAGTGATTCAAGGGAGTAATTCGATCATGTCTTTGGCTGTTAAGCTCAAAGAACTCAGGGGCAAGAACCGTCAATCCTTGCAGGAGGTCGCGGATGCGATTGGAGCGTCCAAGACACATATCTACGATCTGGAGACCGGTCGCAGCACCAACCCCTCAATTGAACTTCTGACCAAGCTCGCCACGCATTTTCGCGTTGCCATTGCCGACTTGGTTGGCGAGAATCCAGAGGGGAAAGACGAAGAGCCTGGTCTCGTTGCGATGTACAGGGATCTTAAATCTCTGGCTCCGCAAGACCGTGAAACAATTCAGATGCTGATGGACAGGCTGAAACCAAAGGGAAAGTAAATGGAAATCTTGCGGATGGATCTAGCCGACACGGGGTCGCCTGAGGGGCTCGTCAGTCAGATCCTGAAGCATGAACCAAATCTTCCGCTTCCTGTGCCGATCGAGGAGTTGGCGCTCCAGCTCGAGATTGAGGAAATCGCCGAGTTGCAAACAGAAGGTTTTGAGGGCGGCTTGATCACCGACACGGTACGGAGCCGCGGGATTATTCTCGTCAGAAAGGGGATGAACCGATCGCGTCGCCGATTTACCATTGGTCACGAGCTCGGTCACTTCCTGATTGCCAACCACATCCCAGACAAGGACGGTCAGTTCCTCTGCTCGAGGGAAGATCTCCGGGCACTTTCTGCAAAGGAAGGCAACCGGCGGGCAAAAATGGAAGTGGAAGCGAATCGCTTCTCGTCCCTCATCCTGATGCCGCCACCGAAACTGCGCGACGCCTTCAAGAAGCACCCTTCGCCGAGCCTTGAACATGTATTTGAGTTGGCGGACCAGTTTAATGTCAGCAAAGAAGCCATGGCGCGGGCCTATGCCGAGTATCACCCAGAGGCGTTGGCCTTCATTGTCGTCAAGGATGAGAAGGTTGGGCGGGTTTATCACAATCGCAAGCGCTTTCCTTTCGTCATTGCAAGCCGCAACAAAATGGTGCCTCAAGGCTCAACGTTTTACCGACGAGACCTCCGGATCGGCATTCCAAGCGAAATCGAAAGCCGGCTTCCCGATCTGTGGATCGACGTACCTCGAGGGCAGCGCGCTCCGACCCTCAGCGAACAGGTTTGCCTGCAGAAGAACGGCTTTGCCTTGATCATGCTCTGGCATGAAAGTGCTGAGGAAGATGAAGAAGAAAACGAAGACATGACCACGCGCGACCGCTGGCGTGCCCAACAGGAACGATATCGCAGGGATTGATCTTGATGGAAGGCCATAACTTCGAGCGTCTCAAATCACACATCGTTCCCCTGTCAAACTCGAAATCGTTCGAGACAGCGCGGCTTGAATGGGACCTGGTCGGTGTCGAGATCAGCGAAGAGTTTGATCAATGCCCTTGCGGCCAGGATATTCTCGAACATTGCTATATTCGCAACCGGCTCAATGGTGCCACGACCTATGTTGGCAATGTCTGTATCAATCGCTTCGTTGGAATCGATACGGGAAACCTATTTGAAGGACTGAAGCGTATCCGAGAGGACATATCCGCCAATGCCAACGGTGATCTCATCGAACATGCGTACCGGATGGGATATCTGTTCGATGAAAAGGAATATCGCTTCCTCAAACAAACCAAACTCAAGCGAAAGCTATCCGCCAGGCAGTTAAGCTGGAAGCAGAAAATCAACCGGCGGATTTTGAGCCAGACGATCGTGCACCGGAGGGGAGCGCACGACTTGCGCTAGTGAGATGGACGAAATTTGTTCCCAGCATGATTTTGGCCGGTCGCTTGAAAAACTCGGGCGACTCTTTACGCCGCTGGAGACGATCAGCGGAGGACGCCCAGTCCATCTAACCCACGCTACGGGCTTTTAGTGCTGGGCAGCGACCGCGATTGGATAGCGCTTTGTAAGGTCCGAGAAGTCACAAGAGTCAAACGCCAACACAAATAAAGTTGGGAATTCACTACGTTACTGCTACTTCCCTTGAGGGTCCAGCGTTATGACAGGTTCGGCTGGCAGCGGACTTTCGATCCACGGTCAAAGTGATATTTCCTCAGAGTTTACCATGGACGTTCTCATATTGTTCCATTAACGTCGTCAACTGACAGCTGTGTGAAGGCGAAAGCCCTGCATGCTGACCGCAAACTGCTTGAGATTTGAGAATACCGCTTCATGAATTATGACGAACTGCCGCGCTCAGCCCTAATCCGCCTTCTCCAAGAGCATGATGAAGCGCTTCATCAGGCCGGCCGGGATGGCATTATCATGAACTATTCGGGGCGGACCGCCCCATGGCAGATCACCCGTCTGGTTAAGCCAAAGCTTAGTGCAATCTCCAAGAAACTCTCGTGTGGCGATGAAGCTGCTCAATGTGAGAATGAAATCTGGGATGGCGAGAACCTGTCGGCCATGGTCAGCCTATATCGCCATCGGGGGAAGGTGGACCTCGTTCTGACCGACCCACCCTATAACACGGGATCTGATTTTCGGTACAACGACAAGTGGGATCAGGATCCGAACGATCCCGATCTGGGCGAGTTGGTCGCGGAAGATGATGGCTCGCGCCACAGCAAGTGGCTGAAGTTCATGACGCCTCGCGTTTGGATGATGAAGGAAATGCTGCGGCCGGGCGGTGTCATGGCAATCTGCATCGATCACCGCGAACTTTATCGGCTCGGTATGCTGATGGACGAAATCTTCGGAGAAGATAATCGCCTCGCCATTATCAATTGGCAGAAGACTGCTGCGCCCCGCCCCGACAAATCGCATGTTTCGACATCTACAGAGTACGTGCTGGTCTACGCTAAGGATCTCGCGAAAGCCCGCACGCTTTCTCAGGTTCGCACGGAGCAAGATAACAAGCGCTATTCCAATCCGGACAACGATAGTGAAGGCCTGTGGCGTGAAGGCAATCTGACAGCACGAAGCCCGTCGCTCAAGGACGAGTATGGTATCCAGTCGCCGTTCACCGGTGAAGTGCATTATCCGGCAGGGCACGGCTCATGGCGACACCCCAAGAAGAACATAAAAGGCTGGCTTCAGGAATGGGGTGCGGTCTACGAAGAACGGGACATTGGCGACGGCCGCGTACACGCGCTCATGGTCAGTGGTGCTCAACCGAACAAAGTTTCGGCTGCGATCGCCAAGAAAGCGCTTGCTCGCCTCGCAAAACCGCAATGGCCATTCGTATGGTTCGGTCGCGACGGGCAAGGCCGTCCACGCGTCAAGACTTACCTCGAGGGGATAAAACGCGGTAAAGTCCCGGTTACATACTGGGCAGAAGAAGAGACTGGATATCCAGTAGAGTTAGATGCCACGTCCTGGGGATACAAGGAATCTGGTAGAACGAGCGACGGCGTCAGTGAACTTACCTCAATAGTTGGTGCGGGTCACGGCTTCACTACAGTGAAGCCCCTTAAGCTCTTCAATAAGCTCGTTCAACTCTGGTGCCCTGATGGCGGCCTCGTACTTGACCCATTCGCCGGATCAGGCACGACCGGCCATTCTGTCCTTCATCTCAATCACGCGACGGGTGCCACGCGCCGGTTCATCATGATCGAGCAGGGCAATAGTGAGAAAAAGGATCACTACGCCAAGACTCTCACGGCGGATCGTATACGGCGCGTGACCACGGGGGATTGGGCCTCGGGCAGACAGCCTGTCCTTGGTGGTGGCTTCCGCTTCATCCAATTGAAGGGTGAGAAGATCGACGCAGGCGCGGTCAACGCTCTTGCTCGCGAGGAGATGATAGATCTTTTGCTCAATAGCTATTGGGACAAGTCTGAAAAGGCGCGGTCCTATTTGCACCGCTATGCGATTGGATCGCACCAGTACCTTTTCGCGACAAACCCAAAGAACGAAGGTTTTTTTCTTATCTGGGATAACCCCGACACTGCTTCGGTACTCAATCGCGATACGTTTCGCGCCATCGTCGCTGAAGCGGCCGCCGCTAAGCTTGCCGAGCGTTACCATGTCTACGCCTCTATCGCGCCCTACACCGGGGCCGGGATCGAGTTTTACAAAATCCCTGATCGAGTGCTTGAGCATATAGGCTTCAATGCCCGCGCGGATGCTTACTCAAATGCGGACGACGTCGATGCTTGAGCTAAAGGTATTCCAGTCGGCTTCCGCCAAACTGATCGCAGATCGTTTTGCTTTTTACGCTAATCATCCCGACAGGCCTCGAAAAGGCACACGACCCAGACCTTACTTCCAAGCATTGTCTGCGCTGACCGGCGCTGGAAAAACGCCGATCCTTGCCGATGCTGTCATGCGAATAAGGCTGCATCTCGGATCTGAGCCCATCGTGCTCTGGATGTCGAAGGCCCGCTCAGTCGTGGGCCAAACCCTCACCAATTTCTCGGAAGGCGGAAAATACAGTCATCTGATCGACGGGTTCAGGGTACTCCCCGTTGGAAACCTTACGCCTGCGTTACTCAATGATGCCAGCGCACCGCTTCTGATCACGACGACAACCGGCCTCTTCAACAATAAGGAGCAGGCCGAAGGTAACTTACATATCTATAAGCGTGATCAAGACACGTTTGGCGATCAAAGCCCGTGGGAAAGGTTGATCAGCCGCCCAAATTCCGTCTCCGGCCTGCGCCGACCACTCATTGTAGTTTACGACGAGGGACACAATCTTTCCGAGCAACAAGCGGAAATTCTCGCTGAATTAGAGCCGGATGCCTACTTGTTGGCGAGCGCGACGCTGAGGCTGCCTGCCAATTTCACCAAGTCCATTGTAAGCCCTATCGAGCTGTGGGTCGAAGAAACGGACAATGACGAGGCGTTCGCGGCTTTGGAAGCCGCGACTACCGAAGGCGAGGTAAAGCCAGAGTTGTTCATAACCACGATCGTAGACAGCGAGAAGGTGGTCAAATCGCAACTGGTCAAGTTGGCGCTCCAGTTTGATGGTACTACAGCGGCGATGGGTCGCTCGATTGATGAGCTGTATGAGAGGCTCATGCTGGTCGAGCAGGCAGCACAGGATGCTCGGTTGCAGCTTCGCCCCAAAGCCATCTACGTCTGCAAGACCAATATCACTGATGACGGGTCTCGTGATGATCCATCGCTTCCATTCCTAAAGCGTGAAGCGCCGCCAATCCGCATTTGGCGCTATCTTGTTGAGCAGAAGAATGTCGATCCCGCGACCATCGCTATTTACGCCAATCTCGCGTTCGACGCCGGCACTAAGCCGGATCAGGTCAATCTGTTTTCGAAAGGCGAGAACGATTTCGATCAGTTCTCCGCTGGAGACTTCCAGCACATCATTTTCAACCTGGGCCTACAGGAGGGATGGGATGATCCTGCCTGCTATCTCGCCTATATCGATAAAAGCATGGGCTCGAGCATCCAGGTTGAGCAGATTATGGGGCGCGTTCTTCGCCAGTTTGGCGCAACCCATTACGACAACGCGCTTCTAAATACGGCGCACTTCTTTGTTCGCGTCGACAAGGAAAGCGTTTTCGTCGACACCATCGAAAAGGTAAAAGCGAAACTGAAAGCCGAAGGCGCGCCACTTTCCATCACCGGAAATTTCGGTGGGGCTGGTTCCGGTTCCGAAGATCAGGTGCCACGTGATCTCACCGGTATCGCGCTTCACCACATCTTTGTAGACTCCGAGTCCGCGCGTAAGCGGATCGATGAACTGACTGCAGATTTTCCGAGCTTCGCTGAAGGTGACCCCAACACTCTCGCCGGTGCCAAAGGAGCATCAACAGTAATTGATGTCCTCGGAGACGGTGGGCAGCAGTCAGTCCAATGGCAGGACGACGGCCATACAAATCCAGTACGTTTGCGATGGCTCGTAAGTACGGCGATGAAGTCGAGGTCGGCACGGGTGCTTGCCATTGCGAACCTTCATGACCCGAAATTCGATGTTCGCGTTCAAGCGCAAAGCAAAACCGACAAGCTGGCTGAAAAGCTCGCTGCAGAGGCAACTGAAGCGTTCTATTCGCTATCCGAGCTCGCCTACGAAAGCGGAATGCCATTCACTTTTGGCGCACTGCGTGTCGGCAAGAAAGCCACGAGTTTCGATAATTCGCTATACCCGCGATACGCTGGGCTCAACAAGTTCGAGCTACCCTTCGCCACAGCGCTCGATAACGTCGGGCTACCATGGCACCGCAACCCGTCAGGCGGCGGTTTTTACATCCCGCTCTTATCGGAAGGCGACACTGCGAACTTCTATCCCGATTTTATCGTCTGGAAGAAAGGCATAGTCTACTGTCTCGACACAAAGGGTAGCCACCTTCTTAGCGATGCCGTTGCACGAAAGCTTTTCGACATCCAGGAGGATAACAAGACAAAATTGCGCACCCGCTTCATTAGCGAGGGAAAGCAAGTCGCACTGAAAGCCAAACCGCTTCCTGGCGGATATACTGTTTGGAAGATGAAGAACGGATCGCCGACACCAGTCCATGTCTTAAGCCTGGAGGATGCAGTGGTTGAGTGCTTACGTTGACCATGATCGGGGAACTTCCCGACAGAGCGGCGAGCGTAGCGGAGTGGGTCGCATCTCGAAGGCGGAGACAGCCTCCCATTACGGCATAGCTTTGCCGCAGTCTCCGCAACCCGTTTCGAAGAGTTCCAAATGCTATTGAGCCCCCTAGAGGTCATTTCCGCGAAACATGCACATCTTGCGCGTTTGACAAATGAAGGAGGAGCCTCTGGTGAACAGCTCGCACTGTCTATCATGGATCGCTGGGTTGCTCGACCGAAAGGTCCCGCACTTCGCATTCTTATAGAAGAACTTGCAGCAATCGGGATCAAACTGAAGGCTTCAAGCTTCGATGCTCTAGCCTTGCCGAAAGCAATAGACTTGTCTGATCGAAGCCAAGTTCAACTGCATCTATCAGAGATTACCTTCATTGAGATCAAGACAGCAAACCAACCCAGGGTTCAGCCGGGATTTAAGGGATTCTTCTTCGCATTAACCGAGAGCGAAATTGCCGCGGCGGAGCAGTTGGGTGCGAGACACCGAGTAGCCTTGTTCAATAAGCTCACTGGTGAGCTCCTAATAACTTCCGTGCCGGAAATTATTTCGCGCACTACGTCAATGAATTGGCAGCTTTCAGTGCAACTTTGATTCACCTGATCAATGCTGTGGTCGCGTAAATTCTGATTTTGCAGCGATGTAAAAGTCGGTCTATTATTCTGTTCAGAAAACGGAATACTGGCGGCACGTCAACGAGGTGAACATGAAGCAAATTCTTCCTGCTCTTCCTGGTGGCCTCGCTGTTGGCCTTTGTGTGTGGGGCGCTCAAAATCTTGTCACACCGCAGTGGGGTGTTGCTATCTCTGGTGCCGTAGGAGCCTTTTTGGGCGTGTGGTTTGGACAAAAGCTGATCGGTTATTGATGGGTGAAAGGATCGTAGGTCTCCTAAAACCCCGCTACGTTGCAGGTATCGGGATTTGCGATAGGGGAGCGGCAGCTTCCTTCCAAGATAGAGTCTCGTCCAGCTTGAGATTGACAAGTAAAGGGCTTCTGCGCACAGTTGGTGCTCGGTAGATACAGCCTGCTGCTTGCGCCCGTTGGGGTACGGTGAATGTATCGAGCCACTTATGGCTCCCTTTGCCCGAACGAACGGGTCAGCAACGCAAGCCCCTGACGCTCTCCGTTCGTTTATGCACAGGATCATCTCATGCGCGATTGCCGCGATGCCAAAGCTATGGCGAAGACGCTACGTGAAGCGCTTCACGCTAAATCTGTCACCTTCACCAACAGTGAGAGCCAGGAGCTCGTTGCTCGAATTCTTGGCTATCGAGACTGGAACGTATTGGCCGCAAGGATCCAAGCGACCCAGTCGCCGGCAACCTCGGCCCAGGCTAGCACGCCTTTTCGAGCCGGGATAAAAATTCCCCTCGTTCCTATGCGGGACATGGTCCTGTTTCCGCATATGATCTCGCGGATTTTCGTGGCGCGCGACAAAACTCGGCAAGCCGTGGAACACGCTCTTATCGGTGATCGGCGCGTTGTCATTGTCGTCCAGAGGCACAGCGCCGACGATCGTCCCATCACTCTTGATGCCCTTCATCCAGTGGGCGTCGTAGCAAACGTGGTCGATCGCCAGACACAGGCGGACGGGACTCTCAAGGTCACCGTCTGTGGGCTTCAGCGAACAGGCATCGTCCGCCTTACCGATTGCGAGTTCCTGGCGGCAGAGGTTGCGCCGATTGAAGAGCAGGGCAGCCAGTCGAAGGAGGCCGACGCTCTTTCGAATTCGGTTCTCGATGCCTATCAGACCTACGCCGATGTCGATTTTTCCTCGCTTCCGCCAGGATCAAAAGCGCGTTTCGGCCTGCCTTCGATCGGCGATCCGAGCCTGTTGGCTGATACGGTCGCCCCGTTGCTATCGATCAGCGTCGACCATAAGCAGCAACTCCTGGAAACTCGAGACGTGGTGACCCGACTCAAAAGACTAATTGAGTTGATGAGCGCTGGTCGCCCTAAAGCTATCGCGTAAGTACTTAAAGGGAGCATCCAGCCGTCGCGCTGGATGCTCTATCCCGCTGCCACAAAAGACTGGTCAGCAGTACCAGGGATTTGAAACTTCGGCTTGAGGCCGACAATCGAGACGGTATTGGCGAATATCTTTCACAGAAAGCTCCCTCATCGATGCCTTCCGGCCGGCGGTTAGAGGCCGAGGCCCATCGCAATATCGCTACTGCGGCAGGTGGATGCATCGGAACAATGGTCCCTCCGAAAGACCGTCAAAGATGCTAGGTCGCAGAAATACTGACCGCATGGAGACCATCGACGTCATTCCATCAGTTCCTCGTCCAATTCATCGACCTGTGACGCAACGACCTCGCGTTTTATAGCGTCTCTACTCAACAGGCCCGCGTCCTCAAATGCGTCGATGTTCGGCAGGTCACGCAGCGTCTCCATGCCGAAGGCGGAGAGAAAATGCGAGGTCGTTACATAGGTGTAAGGCCCCCCCATTGTCGGACTACGCGGACCAGTGCCGATGAATCCAGCACCACGGAGATTGCCGATGGTATCGCGGCTGACCTCCTTACCAAAGATCTTCGACAGCTCGCCGCGCGTGACCGGCTGGAAATATCCCACCGCCATCAGCACCATCGCCTCGAACTCCGACAGAGCAGCCGTCCCTCCCCTTGTCGGAGCCGAAGACGCGCGGATCGTCTCGGCGAACCGCGGCCGCGTCCGATGCTGCCAGCCGCCGGCGACCGACACCAGCTCGTAGGGCCGGTCCCGCAGCTCCTCGATAAGATCGTCGATCAGCTGATCGACGCTGCAGTCCTTGCCTACTAAGCGCTCCAGCGTCTCGCGGGTGACGGGTTCGGCGGACGCAAAAATCACGGCCTCAACGCGCAGCATCCATTCCCGCCAGCGAAGCTCCGGCGGCAGATCTTCAAGCTCCCGATCATAGATGACCTCATGCTGCCGCTCTCTCGCCTGGCGCCGGCTTGTCTTGGCTGTGTTCGCTCCCGCCATCGTCACAACCCAAATATCCGGAAGGAGGTGCGGCCGGACAGTTCGCGCACCGCCTCAAGATTTTCGAGCCGTTCGAACAGCCGGTTGGCCGCCCAACGCGATAAGTTACTGCCGGGCGCCGAGGCGAGCACGGCATTCTCGTTCAGCAGCTTGTGGATCACTGTCTCGGCGCCTTTGGTGCGCAGTTTCGGCGTAACTGCCAGCAGTTGCGCCGTACGGCGGTCGATCTCGACTGCGGACCGGAGAGCGGCGTCGATGCCATCGACCAGCGCAAGGCAAATCGCCTTCGGATAGGCTAGCTCGCCCGGCCGGACGCGACCGCGGCCACCGATAGTGCGGAAGGAGGATCCGAAGCGCTCGGGGAGCAGCAGCGGCACGGACTTCGGCCAATTCAGCTTGTGCGCCAGAACGCCCTCGGCCAGCCCAAGCGCCAGCACCTCGGCATCCGGGCGAACGGCAGAGATCGCCGTAATAAGGTCCGCCACCGCGAAGGGTGCTGCTCGCCCGGACTGGATGGCAGAATCGACGACATCGGGAATGGAGGCAAGTCCGTCGTCCCACCGAAGGCCAAAAAGGGAGGCGATTTCTTTGACGAATGAGGTGGTAACCGGTCCGGATCGGCGTGTCAGCATTCGTGTTGCCATAAACAGCTTTCCGGCAGGCCCGGAATCGTCGCCGGCGACGGTCAGCAGCACGGCGTCCCGGATGGCGCCTTCGTCTTCGCTGCGGCCAAGCATTTTTCCGGCGACGGCGGCTGATTTGAGGGCAAGTCGGTCGTACCAGCAGCCTAGCCACGGCAGTTCGGCGCAGATCAGATCATCGAGCGATTTCAAAGCGATACCAGCGGCGAAGGCGGCGTCCGTCTCGTTGATGTCGCGACCACGCGGCAGTGCCCATCCCGGCACGCGTGGTGACCAGGCGGGGGCGGTTGGAGCGGAGGGCGCGAATGAATCCATGCGTCGTACTGTAGTTCATGTGCGCAGTTTCTGCTAGTATTATCCACCCAAACCGCACGGCCTGTCGCCGACAAACAATGTCCGATAATCTTGCATTATCAGTTTTTATATTCATTCTGGAAGGAAATATCCTGATCTACCAGCACATTGAACTTGTAGCCGGGGCGAATTTCGAGGGTCGGCTGGACATCCATATTGCGCTGGATGGTACGATCAGCAACCCGACCGAACGTTTCTGCGAAATTCCGCCGCGCCGCATCCGAGGCTGTATCCTGCGTTGCCAACGTCGAGCTCTCCGGAACGGCCATGTCGATACCCGTGCCGATCAGGGCGATCAGTACGGCTGAGCCAAAGGTTTTGAGATAGTGGTTGTTCACCTTGTCATTGAAACCGCCATATCCTTGCGCGTCCGTCCCCGACATGCCGCCGATTTGCAGTGTAGAACCGTTCGGGAAAATGATGTCGGTCCAGACAACGAGCACACGTTTCTGTCCAAATGACACTTTGCTGTCGTAGCGGCCGAACAGTTTTGTGCCCTGCGGAATGAGCAGACGATGCCCGGTGGCGCTGTCATAGACGTTCTGGCTCACCTGGGCGGTGATCCGCCCAGGCAGATCGGAATTGATGCCCGTGATCAATGTTGCGGGGATGACCGAACCGCGCTTCAGCTCGAAGGGTGATTGTTGGGGCACGACACGGTTCGGCAAGTAGCCAAGCTCTTTCAGGTCGGCATTGAAGAAGTCCTCCTTGGCGCCTTGTGCATTGGGATCAACGTTCTGACCACCGAGCCCCGCGCGCAAAGCGGCTGCATAGAGATCCGGGGAGCTTCCGTTGTTTGTCGAAACGGTCGAAGCTCTTGCCGCCGTGTCTGCGGTCGCATCATGCGTTTCAGCAAGCCCATCCAATCTGCCGCGATCGATGGCAAGCGGCGCATCATAGGCAGCGTTGTTCGCCTGCAGGCGAGCCATGCGCTGGCGCTGCTGCTCCCGCAGAACCTGTTCCTGTTGTTCTCGCATAAGACGAGCCCGCCAGACGGCTTCCGCTTCGAGCTCCTGGCCGCGCTGCTGCACCTCGCGTTGCCCTGGCTGCGGCGTGAAGGGATTATTGGCCTTTTCTTCCACCTGCTTTGTCTCGACCGGCGTCGGCT
Organism: Gillisella vitis; assembly: GCF_021559775.1. Taxonomy (GTDB): domain Bacteria; phylum Pseudomonadota; class Alphaproteobacteria; order Rhizobiales; family Rhizobiaceae; genus Allorhizobium; species Allorhizobium ampelinum. Next base: position 361,163 of record NZ_CP056050.1, read on the forward strand.
GGAATGTGGTCTGCTGCTGCGGTTCTCCGATTATACCATCGGTGACGCCGCGTTTGATCTGGTCGGCGAAGGTTGAGGCCGGGTTGCCCGAACTTGTCTCCAGACCGTTATCCTTACCGAAGTAAAGTCCGCGGGACGCAAGGCCATAAAAGACCACGCCAAGAAACGCGATGGCCAGGACGATGATGACGACGATCGGCAGGCGGTTGATCCGCCGGATAGTGGATGGAGCCTGGCTATTCTGCGCGCCGCCAAGATTGAGGGATTGCACCATTGGATCCTCCCTTAACCGCGCCGCATGAGCGACAAGGCGCTCGCTGGCGTCGCGCCACTTGCCGTGACGGAATAAGCGCGGCCGAGCTCGACGCTGTTTGTTGAAAGCCGGGCCAGCACCTGACCATCGACAGTCAAGATCACATAGGCGAGTGGGATGACGGTTGCGCCGCTATCGGTCTTCTGGTCGGTGACGACGGCGTAACCCCATCCCTTGAGCGCCGCTTCCAAAGCTTGTCCGAACGGCGAGGCATCCGCCTTCAGCTCAACGGTCGCCTTTCCCGGCCCGATCTGTTCGGCAAGGCGGCTCACCATATCGCCGGCGATGGCGCTGGCGGCGGGACCGGAGATTTCTGGCGGCGCGTTGCTTGTGACGAGGCCGTCGGTTCCCACCGACTGGCATCCGGAAAGAAGAATGGCGAAACCAAAGGCTACGGCAAAATTGCGGAGGGGTCGCAAGGTGCGCGAATGGGAGAAAAGGATGTTCATTACCTCCCTCCCCTTCTGATCGTGATCTTCTCCTGTTTCCAACCAACGCCGGAAACGAGCACGGCGCGATCGACATGGTAATCGACGACCATCATGTTGCCCTTCATCCGGTAATTGACGATTCGGTTCTCACCGCCTGACGTCACAAACAGAACGGGCGCATCCTGACCTGAGATCGAGCGCGGAAACTGGATGTAGGTCTTGAGCCCATCGGAATAGACTCTTGTTGGTCGCCAGCCGGCGCTCCCCGAAACCGAATAGGAAAAGTTCAACTGTTCGGCGGGGACACCGGCGCCCGGGATTGTGCTTGCTTCCAACCGAGCATTGACGTCGGCAAGCTTTGTCGAAACATCCTCCGGATATTCAAAGCCGACACGCGCCATATACTGGGTCGGTTGAGACTTGAGCTGAATGTGATAGGTGCGCCGCGACGTCGTCACTACCATCGAGGTGACGAGGCCCGGCTCAGACGGTTTGACGATCAGGTGGATCGCCTGCCCACCGGCAGCGCCTGAAGTCGCTGGCTCGACCTTCCAGCGCACAGTGTCGCCGACCAGAACGTCTCGGACCACCTCGCCTCCCTGAAGCTCGATATCGCAGACCTGAAGCGGCGAGCAGACGACGGAGGGCTGCACCTCGCCATAAAGGAAGATCACCTTTCCGTCGGCACCCTTGGTCACCAAGCCGCGCGATCCCCGCCATTGTGTGGAGATGCCCATGCCTTTGGCCTCGTTGGCTGTGACGCTATCGGCAGCATATGCATGCAGAGGAGCGACCACTGAAGACGCCAACATTGCCGAGGCGAGAGCGCCCGTCAGCGTGGCCCGTGTTCTTGGGCGCGGGATGATCATGTTCGGGGCCATGCCTTTCAAAGCTGTGCTGTCCAGTCGAAGTCGCGGAGATAAAGACCGATGGGGTTCAAGCGGATGACGCCCTCGTCCTGCGGCGGCGTCAGGGTCACGGTGGCAATGCCACGGAAACGGCGGACGGCGGTTTCCTTGCCGCGCCTGTCACGCTCGAATTCGGTCCAGTCCATCTGGTAGCTCTGGTTCGACAGAGCGACGATGTTGTTGACCTCGATGGCGACAGTCGAGTTCTTGGCTTTCTCGAAGGGCGAGTTCGACCGAAACCAGGCATTGACCTTCTCGGTTGCGGGATCCGAAGTCCTCAGCAGCCCATAGGTTCTATCGATGTACTGCTTCTGCACGACCGCATCCGGCGTCACACTGCGAAAATTCGAGACGAAGCTGCCGAGGGTGGCGCGCACAACACGCGGATCGGCATATTCGATCTGCTGTGGGAACCCCGCACTGACGGCCGTGCCGAGCTTGTCGACCTCGACGATATAGGGAATGAGCTTAACCTGCGTGCTTTGGTAAAGCGCGTAGCCAAAGCCGATCACAGCCATGGTCATGCCGGCTATGCCAACGATGCGCCAGGCGGCGGCGGATCTGACATAGGAGCCATAGCGCTCGTTCCACTCATTGCGCGCGGCGATATAGGGATTACCAACATCGGGATTATCAAGCGGATTGTGTCCGACCATAATTGAGCGGCCTCCAGTCATTTGTTCTCGTTGATCGGCGGGGGTGGAGGCGGCGATGTGGTTCGTCCCGATTGCTGGTCGAGTTTGGCGTTGGCAAGCCCCAGCAGCGAACCGGCATAGGCACCGGGGGAAGCGATCGCCTTATCCTTCGCGGCCGAGCCGACAGCGCCGGCAGCACCACCAATGCCGGCCTCCATGCCGCGCATGGCAGCACTGCCGAGGGACGATCCCCCTGCCCTTGCCGCACTCGCGGCCTGAAAACCTCTGCTGGCTGCTGCCGTCGCCAGAAAGCCGGCGCCGGCCGCAAAGGATGCGGCCTGGCCGCCATGGCGAATGGCTTCCATGCCCCCGGAAACGGAAGCACCCTGAACGACACCCTGCAGGATCGGCGGTACATACATGGCGATGACGAAGACCACGACCGAGATGCCGGCGATCGCGAGTGTGGTGATGAACTGCTCTGAAGTAGCTGTCGGTGCCTCGGCCAGACCCAGAAGAATGTCGGAGCCGATCTTGGCGATCATCACCAGTGCCATCAACTTCATGCCGACCGAGAAAGCGTAGACCAGATATTTGATGGCAAAATCCTTGGTATAAGACGTGCCGCCCAATCCGAGCATGATCATGCCGGCGAGCAGGCCGACATACATCTCGACCATAACCGAGACGAAGATTGCGGCAACGAGCGAGAAGCAGACGACGACCACGACCATGGCAAAGACGGCTGCAATCGCCAGGGAGTTATCCTCGAAGAGGCCAAACTTCGCCTGTTCCGACATCTTGGTCGCGACACGAATACCGGCGTCGAAAATATTGGCCGGCGAGGCCGAGCCACCGCCGGCGCCGATCTGGTAGAGGCTGTCGACGACTGCCTTGGCGAAGGCAGGCCCCTCATTGAGAATGAAGGCGAACAGCCCGATGAACATGATACGCTTCACGAGCTCGGCAAACCAGCTGTCGAGCGACGCAGCGTTAATTGCGAGCCATACGGCGGCGATGCCGACCTCGATGCCGGCCAGGATCCAGAACAGCGACCGCGCCGCATTCATGACCGTCGTCTCCCAGCCCTTGGCTGCGGCAACGACGGAGTTCTCCAGGGTCGTCAGAACTTGACCCTGCTGCGCCAGAGCGGGCGTAATCGCGATCAGGACGATGCCGATCGCGATAAGGGCGGGCTCGATGCGCCGGGAGGCAGGAACGATCACCATCTCGGCTTCATCTCCTGGCCGCCGCGAATGTCGTGCTCGGCGTTGCCGCCAAAGAACTTCTCCCGGTGAGCGCGGCGGTCTGCGTCGGATGCAGCTTGCGGTGACGCTTCGCCCGCTCCGGACAGGTGTGCCGCAGACGGTTGGACGATCCACCTGGTGACGCCGACACCGGACGCGATTATGCCCACGACAGCGAGGATGATGACAAGACGCGGGCTCACCAGCGGGGCTCCATTGTCTGCCCGCCGCGGATGTCATGCTCGCTTGCGCTAAAGAATTTTTCCCGGCGTGCCTGGGCGAGATCCTTTTGTGCCTGCTCCGACTGGAACCATGTGCCCATCATCGTCATCTGCTGGGAAACCAGGCCACGCAGCTTCTGCATTTGTGCGACTTGCTGGGCGGCGATCTGGTGTCCGACCTGCAGCGCCTTCATCTGCCCGTCGGCCGATTCCGACATGGAGCGCAGGGATGACATCGTGCTTTCCTCGCTCGAAAACTGGTCGGCCGTCAAGTTTGCAGCCTTCAGGGAACCGGCGATCGTGTCGCGATTGGTGTCGGACCAGTTCTGATAGGTGGACGAGAAGCCTGCCCCGTCGGGCAGGTTGCTTTTCATCTCGGCAAAGCTTTGGAAACGCTGCTTGAGCACGTCGTCGATATTGCCCATCGAAAACGCGACGCCCTGCCCCTGCTCCACGACGTTCTGCAGGTTCTTCAGGTCGCTTTCGACCTGGCCCCAGATGTGGTTTGGCAATTGCGCGGTGTTCTGCAGCATGTTGTTGTAGATGTTGATCTGGTTCTGGATCTGCTCGGCAAGCTGCGAGATTTGGGTGATCTGGTTGTTGACCTGTTCGGCCGACTTGCCGACCAGCGAGATCAGTTCGGTATTGTTGGCGATCTGGGTCCATTCGGTCGCCTGGCCCGTTACGCCGCCGGCTTGGGCTGAAGCCGAAAACACGACGGGGAGAATAATGGCAGCCAAGGCCATGGCGTGCGCGATGTTATTCGGCTGAAAAAAGTTTCTCGGCATAGGCGATCCCCCTTTGCTGGAGCCAGTGGAGAGGCCATGCGGCCCCGTGTTGTGAGTGAGAGCTGCGGATTCGCTTGAGGTCTTCCTTGCCAGTCGCCCCGACGAACGAGAGTGCGACCGGACCGAGCGCCATATTGAAGAGCCTTCGGCCCTCCGGTGAGACAACGTAATATTCGCGTTTGGGAATAGCGGTTGCGACGATCTCGATTTGCCGTTCATTGAAGCCGATGCGCTCGTAGAACTCGCGCGTGCCAGGTTCGCGCGCCGCACCGTTTGGCAGGCAGATTTTGGTCGGGCAGGATTCTTTCAGCACATCGATGATGCCGGAGCGCTCCGCATCCGAGATCGACTGGGTGGCGAGAACAACGGCGCAGTTGGCCTTACGCAGCACCTTCAGCCATTCACGGATCTTGTCGCGAAACACCGGATGACCGAGCATCAACCAGGCCTCGTCGAGAATGATCAGGCTGGGCGCGCCGGTCAGACGTTTCTCGATGCGACGAAACAGGTAGGTGAGAACTGGAACGAGATTGCGCTCGCCCATGTTCATCAGCTCCTCGATCTCGAAGCACTGGAACGCGCCAAGCGACAGGCCGTCCTGCTCGGCGTCGAGCAACTGGCCCATCGGGCCGTCGACGGTATAGTGGTGCAGCGCGTCCTTGATCTCGCGCATCTGGACGCCCGATACGAAATCCGACAGCGATCGGCCGCGGGATTCAGCCATCAGCGCCAACTGCCTGGAGATGGCGTTGCGATAGTCCGGGGTGATGGTCACACCTTGCAGCGCCACCAGCATCTCGATCCACTCGGAGGCCCAGGCCCGGTCACCGTCGGTCGACAGTTCGGCGAGCGGGCAGAAGGCAAGCACCTTTCCTTCTTCAACGGTCGACGCGCCAATATCCCCGCCGATCTGGTAGTGATCGCCATCAAGGCCCAGCGTCAGCGGCAGCATCGAGCCGCCCTTGTCGAAGGCGAACACCTGGGCATCGGCATAACGCCGGAACTGTGCGGCAATCAGTGCCAGCAGCGTCGATTTGCCGGAACCGGTCGGGCCGAAGATCAGCGTGTGGCCGACATCATCAACATGCAGGTTCAGCCGGAACGGCGTTGATCCGGAGGCCACCTGCATCAAGGGTGGCGAGGCCGGCGGATAAAATGGGCAAGGCGCTACCGGACTGCCCGACCAGACGGAGTTCAGCGGAATAAGGTCGGCGAGATTGCGGGTGTTGATCAGCGGCTCGCGAATGTTAGCGTATGAGACGCCCGGCAGGCTGCCGAGAAAGGCATCCGTGGCGTTAAGCGTCTCGATGCGGGCGCCAAATCCTTCGGCCTGGATCAGACGGCGGATCGCCTCGCACTTCTCCTGGAGGCGGGTCGCATCTTCTTCAAAGATGACGATGACCGGTGTGTAATAACCATAGGCGACGAGCTGCGACGACGCTTCGGCGATCGCGTCCTCGGTTTCCGCCACCATCATCATGGCGTCCTGATCGACCGAGCGGCTTTGAGTCTGGAAAAGCTGGTCGAAGAACGGCCTGACCTTCTGCTGCCATTTCTTGCGGGTGCGTTCGAGCCTTGCCCTTGCTTCCTCGGCGTCGAGGAAGACAAACCGTGACGACCAGCGATAGGTGAGCGGCATCCGGTCGAGCGTATTGAGAATGCCCGGCCAGCTCTCGGCCGGCAGGCCGTCGATCGCCACCACACCGAGAAAGCGGTTCTCGACCATTGGGGTCAGGCCATGTTGCAACTCGGCAGTCACCAGCCAGTCGAGATACATCGGAATATCAGGCAGGCGCACAGGATGGTTCTCGCCGGTGACGCAGAAACGAATGAACTGGAAGAGCTCGTCATATCGCGCGATACGGAACCCACCACGCTCCGGCGTTTCCCGCGTCATCATCCGGCGGATCGACACGACGTTGGCTAGATACTGCTCGACCTCGCGGATCGATGTCAGGAAACTCTCGAGTGCCTTGTCGGCATAGGTGGCAGAGCGGCTTGCCGCATCGGAATAGATATATCGCGTCAGCCCGGAGCGGCGCGGCTCCGGCGGACGCCAGGTTAGGATCAGAGCGTGCCGGCTCTCGAAATGCCCCCTCTCCTTCTGGAAATGTGCGCGCCGCTCGTCGTCGATGGCGCGTGTGACCGGATCGGAAAAATGGGATTCGGCCTCCGTCGGGTAATCGCCGGTCGGTACCCTGATGGCCTCGACCTGGATCATCCATCCGGAGCCTAGTCGCGAAAGTATCGCGTTGATCTGGCGCGAGACCTCGTTGCGCTCGGCGTCGGTTGAGCTCTCGCTATCCGGACCCGCGAAATACCAGCCGGCCATCAGCGAGCCGTCCTTCAGCAAGATGACGCCATTATCAACGAGGCCGGCATAAGGCACGAGATCGGCAAACGACGGTCCGGAATGGCGGAATGACTTGAGGGCGACCATCTGAAATCCTCAGAACTTGCGCTACAGCGACGACGTCGCGCGATAAGACGTCTTGTAGGAGATGTGGCGGAGGTAGACCCGGCGCATCAGCGGATCGGCTTTGGCCATCATGCGGAGTGCCGCAACAGCCACCAGCCAGATCGCGATGCCGAACAGAGCCGCGTACCAGGTCAGCACGACGAAAATTAGGATGACCGCCGCAAGCGCGGTCAGCAACACCAGTTCGCGGTCGGCGCCCATCAAGAGGTTCGGGCGCGATAACGCCCTGTGCACACGCGAGCGTGCCAGAGAAGAGCCGGCCTCAGCCATGCGCGCCCTCCCCCGCTGTGGCCGGCGTCGCCTCCGGTTCGGGGGTGTCTTGCTCGGCCTGTGCGTGACCCCCGCCGATCGAGGCTCCGGTCGCGCCGAAGAGAGCGACGATCTGGGTGGCTCCAAGCAGGACGCCCCCAACCAGCGCGACGTAGCAAAGCCGCCTCGCGAAATCATTCAATTCGCCACCGAAGATCAGCATCGCACCTGCAATGGCAACCGCGGCTAAGGCGATAAAGCCGGCGACAGGTCCAGTGATCGATTGCTGGATCTGTTCCAGCGGCGATTCCCACGGCAGACTGCCGCCTCCCGAAGAGGCAAGTGCGAAGTCGGCAAAGCCTACAGAAACGGCGGCAAGCGTCGCGAGGTTAAGAAGAATGGAGATTTTACGCGACATGGCTGTCCTCATCGATCTGGGCATAATGTTCGGTCTGGTAGCGGCCGTTGCGGTATCCCTCGATGTGGATGACCTCGCGGACCCGCCTTCCCTTTCCCGTTCGCTCAATTGAGACGATCAGATCGACGGCCTCGCCGATCACCTCCTGCATTGCCTGCTGGCTGGCTTCTGCCGTTAGTTGCTCCAGTCGGCGCAAGGCTGACATAGCCGTGTTGGAATGGATCGTGGTGACTCCGCCGGGGTGGCCCGTATTCCAAGCTTTCAAAAGGGTGAGTGCCGCGCCGTCGCGGACCTCACCGACAATGATGCGGTCGGGCCGCAGGCGCATCGTGCTTTTCAGCAGGCGTGCCATGTCGATGGTATCGCTGGTGTGCAGCGACACGGCGTTCTCGGCCGCGCATTGAATCTCTGCGGTGTCTTCGAGAATGACCATCCGATCGTCCGGGGCAGCCGCTACGACCTCGGCAATGATGGCATTGGCGAGAGTGGTCTTCCCCGATCCAGTGCCCCCTGAAATGACGATGTTCATCCGTGCATCGATCGCGCTGCGAATGGCTGACGCCTGCGCCTCGGTCATCACCTTCGACTTCACGTAGTCGGTCAGTGGGATAAGACGCGAAGCGCGCCTGCGGATGGTGAATGCTGGACTTGATACGATCGGAGGCAACAGGCCCTCGAAGCGGTGTCCGCCGATTGGCAGTTCGCCTGAGATGATTGGTCGTTCGTCGTCGGCCTCCGACTGGAGCGCGTGGGCGACACTGCCGATGACGACTTCCGCAGCGGCAGGGCTCATCGCGCCGGCAGCTGCAACGCCGTGCCCCAGCCGTTCGATGAATAGCCGGCCATCGGGATTGAGCATGATTTCGACCACCGTCGCGTCTTCAAGCGCGACGCAGAGCTGGTCGCCCAGGGCGTCCTGCAGTTTGCGGACCAATCGTGGATGGGAACGAAGTTGGGTCACGCAGCGCTCCTAACCTGATGACCGCGATATCCGGCTATGATCGACCAATAGTCCGGTGGGCGGACCCGCTCAAAGCTTTCCCGATCGGCTGGAAGTGTCCCAGCCACTGCCATGGTGTTGCCGATTGCCACGGGATCGCCAAGCCGCTTCATTGGCCATCCGGCTCGGTTCAAGATGCGCTCAAAACGGAGGTCGGTTGCTGTGACGATCTCGTCATAGCCGTTTTCTATCGACCATTCGATGATACCTGCAAACATCGTACGTGTCGCGCAATGCAGTTGCCCCCCTCCCCTGCCCACAGGCAAGGATGTATCGACGCAAAAGCGGGAGCTTTCGATCATTCGCTCAGATGCGTTGAGGGAACCGGTTGCCAGCAACTGCGGAAACGTTCGCTCAAGCATGGTCGGTCCTATTGCCGGAAGGAGACGAGCGCAGCCGACGACCCTCTCATCATCGGTGATCGCAAGTATGTAGGTCGGGTCGAAATCGTCGTACTCGTCTCGTTCTCCTGCCTCAGTAATCGTGACGTCCCATTCGAGACGATCGCGGAAGACAGCGGCACGCAGGTTGTGCATCTGCCTTAGCAGGGGTGAATGATCGGCGAATCTATCTGGCAAAATGGTAATAGCCTGCATCTTGATCTCCGCATGACGTGGACATGCCGGAGAAAGATCATCTGCAAAGGCGTCTGGCTATCTGCAGATCTGCAGAGGCTGATTCTGTGGCTTGGCATGTGGCCTTGGAGAACCGGTTCCGTGAATAGTGTGCAAAATTTATTTGCCGCGTCTGCAGATCTGCAGTTCCGGTCGGCTGTACGTCGTCGGAGAATTCTGCCTAACTACCCGAAACATCTCGCGGATTCGGCGAAGCCTTTCAAACCGAGAGATTATTGTTAACTCCTTGTTTACCTTATTTTCCTTGCCATGGTTAGGGAATCGGGCAATTGTCACGATAATTGGATGAATTCCGTAGAATTATCGTGACTGAAGGCGAATAGCTAAATGAACGTGAAAATGGCCACTTCGGAGAAAGTGATGAGTTTCGCGGATACAATCCTCGCCCAGGGCGGGGATATATCCTCGAAGCTCGAC
>NZ_CP056051.1 GCF_021559775.1 Gillisella vitis
ATGCTGCGCAGCCAACAATATCCGCCGGACGCCAAGAAGGGATTGCGGAAGTTTCAGTTGGGAGAAGTCGCGGACTTCATCGGAGTTACCCAGAGCCATATTCGGCAGATCCACTTGGAGGGTAAAGGTCCGGAGGTCGAGTCGATAGGTGGCCGTCGCTATTACACGGCTGATCAGATGTTGGAGCTTCGAAATTATCTTGAAGCCAATAAAAAATCCGACAAGCGGTATTACATTCCTCGGCGTCGTGAAGGCGAACCGATGCAGGTCGTGTCGGTGGTAAATTTCAAGGGTGGAAGTGGAAAGACTACGACCGCTGCGCACCTTGCTCAATATCTCGCCCTCACCGGCCATCGCGTACTTGCGGTCGATCTCGATCCACAGGCGTCTCTAACGTCCCTGTTCGGAATTCAGCCTGAACTTGACGACACCGCATCTCTGTACGAGGCGCTTCGGTTCGATGACGAGCAAAAATTCATCTCTGAAGTCATCCAGCCCACCAACATTCCCTGCCTTGATGTGATTCCAGCAAATCTGGTCCTGCAGGAGTATGAGTATGATGTTCCCCTGGCAATCTCCTCCAAAAAAGGAGAGGACGGCCGGTTGTTCTACATGCGGATTTTCAACGCGCTGAAGCAGGTTGACGACAGATACGACGTTGTCGTTATCGATTGCCCCCCACAACTCGGGTACCTGACGATCACCGCGCTTATGGCCTCGACTGGCATTCTTATCACTATCCATCCCCAGATGCTGGATATCATGTCGATGAGCCAATTCCTGATGATGTTGGGAGGTATAATGGGGCCGGTCGCAGAGGCCGGTGCGGAGATGCGTGTCGAATGGTTCCGCTATCTCGTAACTCGCTTCGAGCCGACGGACATCCCGCAAGCACAGATGGTCGGGTTTATGCAATCGATGTTTGCCCAGCAAATGTTGCGAAATCACGTTCTCAAATCGACGGCCATTTCAGATGCTTCGATAAAGAAGCAAACTTTGTACGAGGTAGAGCGAGGCGATTTCGTCCGTTCTACCTATGACCGGGCGATGGAGAGCCTGAACGCAGCCAATGGCGAAATCATGGAACTAATCCACGGCGCATGGGGGCGGAAATGAGACACTTGTCAGCCGTTTTTTTGCGGGATTTAATGAACTATATCAAGTCCTTGTCGACGTTGAAAGCGAGTGCGGAGGCCGGCTATGGCACGTGAAAATCCTTTTTCTAAATTGGACATGGCTTCCATCGCGTCGAACCAGACACCGACAAAGCCTGGCTACGGTATGACGGGGGCAGCCAAGACCGTCGTCCGGTCCATCGAGGATCTGGCTGAGAACACAAAGAAGCTGATGGAAGGCGAGGTGATCGTGGATCTGGATCCGCGGTTGATTGACGTTTCCTTTCTCGCCGATCGCCTTTCCGACGATGGCGAAGAGTACCAGGAGCTGAAGCAGGCGATTGCGTCGTCCAGCCAGACGACACCGATTCTGGTCCGACCCAGTTCGTCGGATAGTCAACGCTTCATGGTCGTCTTCGGTCACCGCCGTCTCAAAGTCGCCAAAGAGCTTGGAATTCCGGTCAAGGCAGTTGTCAAGAAGCTGGATGACATCACGTCCGCAATCGCCCAGGGGCAGGAAAATTCCGCACGCTCCAACCTGTCGTTCATAGAGCGTGCGTACTTCGCGCAGAACCTCCTTTCGTCTGGAATGACGAAGGACGTGGTTCGGTCGTCGCTCGCGATCGATGAGGCGATGCTTTCGAAAATGCTCAGTGTCGTGGAGGCCGTCCCAGCTTCGATCCTTAAGGTGCTCGGGGCCTCCAAGAAGATTGGGCGCGACCGGTGGCTTAGCCTCCGTCAATTGCTTCTTGCTCCTGCCCTCCTGAAGGTTGCGACGGAGCATGTCGAAACGGCAGGCTTCGTTGAGCTGACTGAAGACAAGCGGTTCGATGAGCTCCATGACTACCTGAAGCGCTACAAGGCCAAATCGGCTGCAAAGAAGCCCAAGGCCGGTGCGTCCGGGAGGGATTGGACTTCGAGCGATACGTCACTGAATTTCGTGATGAATGCCAAATCGAAAAAGGTTGCGATCGAGCTTTCGAATGTCGAAGCGAAGCCCTTCAGCGAGTGGCTATCAGCCCACATGGATCGTTTGTACGACGAGTACAGAGGATCGAAGCAGGAAAACAACGGAGACTAAACCGCAAAAGAAAAAGGCCCCCAAACGGTAAACCGTGGAAGCCTCTCTCGTATCTCTCGCAGGATTGAGAATCGCATTTCCCGGAATCACAGTCAAGAGTCTTGGCACCGATTTGGTGAGCGGATTTCCTTTGCCCGGAGAAAGGTGAGAGAAAAATGCAGACGGGACATGTAACGACGCCCTTTGGGCGGCGGCCGGCGACGCTTGCCTTGGTGAAAGGGCAACTGGCTGTCGCGGCATCAACACCGGGCACGCGAGTCGAAAAGTGGAAAGTATTTCGCGATGTGTGCGAGACGAGAGAGCGCTTCGGTTTGCAAGACAGAGCGCTTGCCGTTCTCGATGCCCTTTTGACATTCTACCCCGATGCACAGCTCGACGCTGAAAACGGGCTTGTTGTATTTCCATCCAATGCGCAGCTATCCGTCCGCGCTCATGGGATCACGGAAAGTACACTGCGCCGCCAGCTCGGCGCACTTGTGGATGCAGGACTTATCCAGCGTCGTGATAGTCCGAACGGGAAGCGATACGCACATCGCAGTCGAGACGGTGAAATCGAGCAGGCTTACGGCTTCGATCTGAGCCCGCTGCTTACGCGTGCCGCCGAGCTTGCCTTGCTGGCTCAGGATGTCGCCGCGGAGCGCATGCGTTTTCGCCGGGCGAAGGAAGCACTCACGATCTGCCGCCGAGATGTCCGTAAGCTGATTACAGCCGCGATGGAGGAAGGCGCTCCAGGCAATTGGGCGCATGTTGAAACAATATACGTTGGAATTCTCAGGCGGCATCCTCGCTACCCGGACAGAAACCAGGTCGAAACAACACTCGATGAGATGGAGCTCTTGCGTGCGGAGATCCTCAACCTCCTGGAAATGCAGTCAGAAACTAAAGATATGCACGGCAATGCCAGTCTGGATGACCGTCACATACAGAATTCAAATACCGAATCTATAAATGAACTTGAACCGCGCTCTGACAACGAGCAGGGCGAAAGCGTGCCGGACGAGCCGCACGCAAAGAGTGTGACGTCCGGAAAGACAAAGGCAAAGCTCGAACAAATCAAAGCGTTCCCGCTGGGAATGGTCCTTCGAGCTTGCCCGCAGATTGCTGATTATGGGCCGGGCGGCGGCATCGCCCATTGGCGCGAGCTCATGACCGCGGCTGTAGTGATCCGCTCGATGTTGGGTGTCAGCCCGTCAGCCTATGAGGAGGCCTGCAATGCGATGGGGCCAGAAAATGCCGCGGTGGCTATGGCATGCATTCTCGAGCGATCAAACTTCATAAACTCGGCCGGCGGCTATCTGCGCGACCTGACGAAGCGCTCGGAGCGTGGAGAATTTTCGTTGGGTCCTATGCTGATTGCCCTGCTTAAGGTCAACGGAGAGACCGCACGTCGCGTCGGCTGAGGCTGGAGCTTAGCGAATCCAGGGCAGGAGGAACGTCCAGAAGCCCATGCGACGCTGGATTTGAAAAATTGTCAGCCGTTTTTTTCGGTTGATTTCTGATAAGATTCAATAGCTTGTCGTCGTTGATAATGCGATGGGTTGGAACCTCACAGCCTATTATGTGGGGTTTGAGCGTAACATCTGATGGTTTCGCGCGGGCTCTTGCCTGGTAATAAGCAATGTTGGGAGAGCAATTCGATGTGGAAAGCGAAGCGCAAGCTTTTAAATGTTGAACAAGTGAGCCCACATCCAGCAGGCCCGTCTCGTCTCATCCGTGGCCGGGCTCCTGGCAGTACGGAATTGTCTTTTACGCCGGCAGAGCTTTTCGGAGCTATGGCTCAATGCTCCAGTCGCGCGCGAATGGACCAACGAGCGGCGAGGGCGCAGGTTGCTTTTTGCAAGCATTTAATTGCTCAGCACGTCGATGACGCCAATGATCGTTTTGCGCTGCTAAATTCCGCGCGCGATTTGAAAGACTATGTACGGAAGGCGATGACAGGACTGGTCGGTGATGGGATAGCCTACCTTCAAATGGTGCGCGATGGTTACCGGTGGGTCGATCATTTCGAGAGCCACGTCGTACATGGAAAAAAGCCGACTGGGCGATCGCCAGACTTTATCTTCAGCCGAACCAATGACCTGTACGTAGCACTTGCGGAATCGAAGGCCACTAAAGGCACGTCAAAGGGAGCCTTCAATGAACGGGTTGCAGATGGCTATAAGGGCCAAATTGAACCCTATCTCGGCCGCAAAATTGGCAGCTGGATTGCTTCGCATGGGTATTCGGTCGGTACCTGGATGACATCGTTGAAGCGAGCGGAGATGTTTGTCCATCACACGGCGCTACCGGATCCAGTAGATCCCGATGGTCTAGACCCAGAGGAGGCCTCTGACCCGACCGGCGTTCGGTTCGGCAGCTATTGCGGTGTGATTACACTTCTTTTTGGTCCCGAGATCGGCGAGGCCGCACGTTCTCGCCTGTGGAACCCATCCGAGCAGACCTTCTCGACGGTTGAATGGCTCGGTCGCACGTGGATTCTAGGCGAAGAAGTTGATGCTGAGGCAATTGTGACCGGTCGTCATGGGAAGGTTGTCTTTAAGGGGACATGGTCTCACTGGTTCAATGGACTGGCGATCGACCTAGAAACCGCCCGGAGGGTTTTTGCCTATATCGAGGCAGAAGAACCTGAAGGCCGAATGTTGGAAAATATTCCTGAGTTTGGTGCAGACCTAATTGAGGCAGCAAAGGAATCGGGTGGGGCAATTTTTCCAGACGGATTTGCGGTTCTGGGCCGAGAAAATGATCTGAAAGAAGTTCAACTGGACGCGATACCTCCGAAAGCGGCAGCTTCCACTGTTGTAAAAGACGACGATATCGAGATTGCTGAAGCCATCGTCGAGCGGCTTAGCTATCGAGAGGCAGAAAATGAGGAGACACAGGAGGAGGAGTTGGAGCGGCCTCAAGCTCTGATTTTCGTCACGAGAGAGTAGTGCCCGAGTTGGTTTACCCTCGATGGCTCGTACTGCGTCAGTTTCCTTCGTGAGAGGCGTCGTTAGGCGCATGCTGCTTTCGGAGAAAGGTCTGGGAGATACGGCCGATCTTGACCATCTGCCCTAGGTCCTGCGGTAGAGTAGGGTAGATGTCGTTTATCTCCTCTCCAGGATCATGGACGAAGATGGGAACGAAAATGCCGACCCGCTCGCGCTTGCGCTGCAAATTGTGCATCTTGTCGAAATCCTGCTCGCGAAGGGCTGTCGAAATCTGTTGGTCGAGATCCCGAAGAGTCTCTGTCGCCTCCCGGTCATATCCGGCAGGCGGGACATAAAGGGGCATTCGGTGGGCCGCCGGGTTCCTTCGCTTTTTCACGTCGGTTTCCCAGGTCGCGAATGATCTTAGAGTGGCCGCCACGTTCGACAGAGCCGGGTCGGCGGCAAACATGGGCTTGAAAAGGCTAACGGAAAGCGGCTTTGCGGCTTGAGTTGCGACGCTGCCCACCTGATGGACGATCGTCCACGCATAGTTATCGAGGAGGCCAAGGATGTTGACGTATATTGCGTTTAGGTCGCGACAAACCTCGTCAGACTGATCCATTGTCAGGGGGACTGTACGGTCCGGCATGATGATACTTTGGAGGTTGCGAAAAGAAGATATCATCATTCTTAGTCGGCGAAGTACGCCGAAACGCATGAAGTAGTCGGCCGTCTGTGTGAGGACACCGAGTTCGACCAATACTGCCGCATCACCCAAGAGCTGGTTCAATGCGTTGTTGACGCTGTAGATGTGGTTTTCCCGCGCCTGATTATCGAAGTACTGGTCGTTTGCGGCATTTTTTCCCCTGATGAATAACCTCTCGGCCTGCGCTTCATGGAGGGAAAACTCCACTTCGCGAAATCCATACTCGTCATCAAATCCCATGGTCGCTTTTTCCCCAAGCTCACTTCATTGCCGCGACTTTCTTGATCACCAACAAGGGGCTGCACAAGCAAACCGGCCGATATTTGTTCGAATTCCTTACCAGTTTCTTGGCGATTTTCAGCTAGATCGATTACAAGTCAAATAGCTGAGTGTCCGTATGTTCATCACCAACGCATTGTCGCCCGCGGAAACACTGGCGGAAATTCTTCAAAAGAACTCGTCTATAATTGCTGACACGGATTGGTTTAAAACCAAAAAGCACGATGCGGACTTATGTCCGATGTTTGAATCCCTCGGCGTTGAAATCCTGCAGTCTTACAAAGCTTATCGCGCCGGCTGCCACGACATTCAGGGTATGCGCGACGACGGCGTCGATATCCTGTTGAAATATGATTCCGAGGACGGAGCCACAAAGATCGGGCTCCAGATCAAGAGCTACCCGGAGTTCCAAGACTGGGTGGCGAAGGAAGACAAGACTTTCATGAAGACGCTGAAATCGCAATATACGGAAGCAATGCAAAACGTGGGTGTTGAGCATTATTTCCTCATCCTCTGTACTGACGCTCACGAGCATCGCAAACAGATTCGAATGATTTCTGCAGAGCTAAAGAATTTTGCCAACTTGACGATCGTGAAACCGGTGCAGGTCCGTGGTTTCACCCTTCTGTCGCATTGGGAGCTTCAGGCGACTGTTACGCGCCTCCTCTGCCAAGACGACCCTGTCCTGAATGCAGCGCGAGAATGTTTCTCGGACCTGGCCACTCTCGACGACTACATGACGCTAGACCTGCTCTGCAGGGCATTCGGTGGCGCGAATGAACCGATTGATAACGGTGATCTCGAGGATATAGCGGAGCAGTGGACCGAGCTTGCGGGTGGGGCTCGCGATATGGATGAGGTCGCCGACGCTCTTGGCTTTATGGAAAGCTCTGGTTACCTCCGCTACGTAGGCGAAAGGTATGTAATCGTTCCAGAGGAGTTTCCTAACGCCCTTTGCGCTATCTACTTTGATTTACGGGCCCGCAACGGCCTGGCCGCAGACGATGCACTGGCGTACCTCGTTCCGTTGTTGCTCAACATTCCATGACCGAGTCACCTTCTGATCGACGCGTCCGATTTCGTATTGGCGCTGAACTCTCATTGTTCGCACTGGAGAGGGAGGGGTCGCCTAGGCTAAAGCCCTGAAGCCTTCGTTAAATTGACGCGGAAGCGGTCACGCCGCCGCTGATATCTGCGGGTCATCTCCGCGGACGAGTGTCCCAGCTGTTTCTGCACATACCGTTCGTCGACCTCGGCAGAGGAGGCCAACCCGGCGCGAAGGGAGTGACCGGAGAACTTAAACGCACGTTCGATTTCGCTGAGATCGCCGCGAACGCCGGCCGCCATCGCGGCCCGCTTAACCAGCCGAGCCACTTCCTTGTCATTCAGCCGTTCTGGCCCAACAGCCTTCCCTTGCCCCGTGACGCGGCGAAAGAGGGGGCCATGGGCCAGCTTGGCAAACTTGATCCACATCTCGACCGCGGTAACTGGGCAGGTGGCGTCCGACGAACCGCGCCCGATCTCAACTTCTCGCCATCCAGTTTTGCCGCGCAGGGTGACGAGCATGCCCTTGTCGAGGATCTCAATCCAGCCTCGGCCGTCTTCGGTCTGGTCCGGCTTCAGATCAAGGTCAACGATTTCGGAGCGCCGAAGACCGCCGGCAAAGCCGATGAGCAACATTGCCCGATCCCGCAGCCCGCGCAGAGAGCCGCGATCAAGCGTCTCGACCATGGCGATGATATCCTCTGCCATGACCGCCTCCTTCTGCACCGGAGGCCTGGCATGGCTGTTGCGGATGCCGGCCATGACCGTTGCAATATGCCGATCCCTGCGATCAAGTTTTTGTCCGCCGCGCTGCGCGTAATTCCAACTGAGTGAAGAGAGGCGCCGCTCGATCGTTGAGACCGAATTCGGTTTGCCACTGCGTTCGACATGTCCTGAAGCACAAGCCGTGATGTAAAGACCGACGGTTTGCGGGTGTGGTGGGAGCGGAGCCAGATTGGACCGCCGGCACCAGGCGGCAAAATGCTTCCAGTCTGACGCGTAAGCCTTGCGGGTATTGGCGGAACTTGCTGCTGCGACATAGCCGCGGGCGCGATCAGCAAGGCTTGCAAGATGGGCGGGCGTCTGATCCTCGCCGACGAGAGAGGGGAGGGGGCTATCGCCCGACACCTCCGACGCGGAGACATCACGCTCGGCCACCGTGCTGTGAGACGGCGCTGAGGTCTCCTCGACGTGATTTTCGCTGTTTTGCTTGATGATTTGGGCCATTTCTCTATAGTGACAAAAACGTCCGATAATGCAAGATTATCGGACGTAATAACACGACGACAGACAGTGCGGTTTATGTCGAAAGAAGCGGCTTAAACCGCACACCCGATTTACACTCTGGCGCATGGATACGCTCGCACCCTCCGCTTCCACGACTCCCACTTCGTCGCCCCGCCTGCCGGGCTGGGCCCTGCCGCGTGGTCGCGACACCAGCGAGACCGGCGCTGCCTTCGCCGCCGGTATCCTCTCGACGATCTGATCCGCCGACCCTCCATGGCTTGGCTGATGGCGCGATCGGCTCGCCCTCAAATCGGCTGCCGTGGCTGCCAAGACGCTTGGCCGCAATGAAGAGGATGGCGCCATCCGGGACGCCGTCCTGCTGACCGTCACCGGCGACGATCCCGGCCCGGCCGGAAACCTGTTTGTGGCGACACGAATGCTGACCCGCCGGTCCGGACCCGTCACCACCTCCTTTGTCAAAGAACTCGCTGATCTTTTAGGGCTTCGGTGGAACAACGGACTTGCCTCAACTCCCGATATCGTCGATTCTGCCATCCAGTCCGGGCGAGCAGCACCCTTCGCGGTGGCGGACCTTATTACGGCGATCTTTGCCGTTCGCCCGGATGCTGAGGTGCTGGCGCTTGCGCTGGCCGAGGTCGTCCTGGCGCATAAGCTCAATTGGCCAAAGTCTGTGCCGCTGCTGCTGCCCGAACGCTATGGGCCGGCTTTTCGCACGATCGGCGGACGAGGCCGGGTTCGGCCGGGCGAGCCGGCTTTTCCAAAAGCCATCTGCCTGGCGTTGGTCGATGGTGTCGAGGGGGCGCTCCGCGCCGCCGTAGAGATCGACCGTCGCGCCGGCCGACTGCTGGCGGCGGCGCCGAAACTGCGCACCAAAGGCGCCGAGCCTGTTATCCCCAAACTTCTTAGCGAGGACACGGTGCCCGCCTCGGCGCCCGGCAGCAATCTCTCTCGCTGGGCGGCTAACCGGCTGTTCGAACGGCTTTGAGGCGGTGCGCGAGCTGTCCGGTCCCTCCTCCTTTCGGATCTTTGGGTTGTGAGGCGGTTGATATGAGCTCAAGACAGCCACACCGCATCGCGAAAAAGAATCAAAAGAATCCCCAGGACGATGTCCTGTTTGATCGGGAGCTGAAGGATTTGCCAACGGAATTGCGCTGGCGAGAATGGATGATGGAGGTCGAGGCCGTGATTTTTGCCTCCGCCGAGCCAGTTCCCCGCGAAACCTTGGCACGCGTGGTGGGAAAAGACTGCAGCATCGATTTGCTGATCGATGATTCGAGCGAGGAACTGCGAGATCGGCCTTACGAACTGGTGTCAGTGGCCGGTGGCTGGCAACACCGAACCCGTTCGCGGTTCGCCGGCGCGATCCGGGCCTCAACGGCTCCGACGCGGGGAGGGGCGGCGGCACTCTCCGAGTTTGAGGCGATGGTGCTGATGGCGGTGGGATATTTCCAGCCGGTCACCCGTACCGAGCTGTCGAAGATCTTTGGCAAGGAGGTGAGCCGTGACGTGATCGCTGCACTTCGCGGCGCAGGTTTCTTGGCGTCCGGACCACGCAGCCCTACTCCCGGAGCACCTTATACCTATGTGACGACCAAGCATTTCTTCTCCGCCTTCGGGTTGGAAACGCTCCGCGATCTCCCGGATATCGAAGCGCTTGAAGATGCCGGGTTGTTCAGCCGGAAGGGTGAACTTCAGATTATGGACAGCGCACATGGGGAAGAGGGTGAGATGGAAGATGGCTAGTCGTGCGATCTGGAACGGAGCTAGAGTCGGAGTCTACCCCGTCGGCAAGCTGCTTGGTATCATAAGCAAAAACCGAGGCTTCGCTTTTCTCACGTGGTGAGCGGAACAACGATTCGGATGGATGTCTTGCTGTCGAGAACAATGTGGAGATCACGCAGCATGCCAGCGGCTGTGAGAAAAGCGTTCCGCACCTGGTCATCCGTCCGCCAACCCTGTTCGATGGATAAGGCCGTTGTGTGGAGGTCCAAAACAACATCACGACCAGGCCCGTTCGGCATCCCGATTGCCGCGCGCATCTCGCGAATGGTGGTGACAGCCCGTTCCAGCAATCTGCGTTTCTGGTATGCGTCAAGGCGGTCCAATTGATTGGCACCGCGGACAAGCTTTGCAATGAAATCCGACGTCTGGGACATAGGGCAACGCTGATCAATTGGGTGCGGAGAGTCAATACTCGGTTGTCCGTCGGCTTTATTCGCGTACATGTTCTGTAGGTTGGTGTGATTGGCCTGCATCAGAAGTGAGGCTGCTGACGTTTGATCTGCGGATGAAATTGACTTGGTGTCGAACCGGCGGCACGGTTCAGACAGTTCCGCTCCACAACATGCGCGAGTGGCATGCCGGCCACGTCCGCCACGCTGAACTGCATCGGTTTCGGATGACAATTAGTAGGCTTGATGAGGTGGACGGCCTCCTACCGCGGCACGTGAGGTGCCATAGTGCGGCTGTTAGGAGCCGCAAATCGGAGGACCGTCCATGAAGGAAATTGTCACAGTCGGCGTTGATATTGCCAAGAACGTCTTTCAGGTTCACGGAGTTGACGCACAAGGTGTTGTGGTGGTGCGCCGGAAGCTTCGCCGCAGCAAGGTTTCAGGATTCTTCGAAAGTCTGCCACCTTGTCTGATTGGTATCGAAGCTTGTGCGACAGCACATCATTGGGCGCGACATCTGATGGCGCTTGGACATGAGGTCAAGCTGATGCCAGCGGCTTATGTGAAGCCCTATGTCAAGCGGCAAAAGAATGACGCGGCAGACGCGGAAGGCATCTGTGAAGCGGTTCAACGTCCGACGATGCGGTTTGTGCCGGTCAAGAGCAAGGAACAGCAGGGAGTGCTGATGCTGCACCGCGCCCGAGAGTTGCTTGTTCGTCAAAGAACGATGCTGATCAATGCGTTGCGCGCTCACCTGGCGGAGCTTGGTATCGCCACCCGGCTCGGGCCGATGGGCGTAAAGGATGCGGTGGCAGTGATTGAAGGCATCGACCAACACTTGATCCCGGAGATCGTGCAACATGCTTTGTCTCCCCTGTGCGATCAACTGCGCCATGTTCACACGAAGATCGAAGAGATGGACCGGCAGATACTCGAATGGCACCGTTCGAGTGCGCTCAGCCAGCGTCTGGCGACGATCCCGGGTATTGGGCCGGTTACGGCCAGTGCGATTGCAGCGACGATCACGGATGTCTCAAGCTTTCGTTCCGGGCGGCAATTGGCGGCGTGGATCGGTCTCGTTCCCCGGCAGAGTTCTTCCGGCGGCAAGGAGCGTCTTGGCAGGATCACGAGGCAGGGCGATCCCTACATACGCCGCTTGCTGGTGATTGGGGCGGCACTGTAAAGTTAACCTGGCATCGATCAACATTTGGGATCTTGTGGCATGACCAGATTTGCCCGTGATCCTCTTTATCGTCTCCATCGATTTACAGCCGAGGTGATTGCCCATGCCGTTTGGCTCTATTTCCGGTTTCCGCTGAGCCTGCGGATGGTCGAGGATATGCTGGCTGCCCGTGGCCTCATCGTCTCTCACCAAACCGTGAGGCTCTGGGCGGAGAAGTTCGGTAGACATTTTGCCAATGATATCCGCAAGCGATCTGCCGGCAGGCTCGGTGACAAATGGCACTTCGACGAGGTTGTCATCACGATCGCCGGCAAGAAACATTGGCTCTGGCGCGCCGTCGATCAGGACGGTTTTGTTCTCGACGTGCTGGTGCAAAGCCGCCGCGATGCCAAGGCGGCAAAGCGTTTGATGCGAAAGCTTCTGAAAGGGCAATGCCGTGCGCCGCGTGTGATAATCACCGACAAGCTTCGATCCTACGGTGCGGCGAAGCGTGATATCATGCCCGGTATCGAACATCGCTCGCACAAGGGCCTGAACAATCGGGCCGAGAATTCTCATCAGCCTGTCCGACGGCGTGAAAGGATTATGAGGCGCTTCAAGTCAGCGAGGCACCTTCAACGGTTCGTTTCCATCCACGATCCGATTGCCAACCTCTTTCACGTTCCCCGCCACGACATTCCATCCACCCATCATCGCGAATTGCGAGAAACAGCCATGCAAACATGGTACCAAATCGCTGGCATTCAAGCCGCCTAAACCAAAACCTCAACCCCAAATCATGACTGCGAAGCGCTAAGTTTACATTGCCTGGCGGGTTTCATCCGGCCGCCTGAGGTGTTCAAGGTAGTGGCGAAGCATTCGGCAGAACTGGAAGGTCAACAGCCCGATCAGTTTGAAAACCTTGTCTTCGATACTTCCTTTCCAATCCGACACAGTGCCGTATCGGGCCCTCGGAGGCCGCCGAGTGGCTGTGATCGACGACAATGTCGGATCATCACGCGACTGGGATGGCGATACAGCGGAAGCGGCTGCATTCTGGAACGAACGTATCGCAACCTTGCCGGACCGGGAAAAACGTGATGTCGAGACTTTCCTCCCGTCCTTGAACGATGAGAGTGACGAGCCAGCCTCCAAGTGACATCGGCGCCCAGCGTAGGTTATCCCAGATGAATGTCGAGAAAGTGCTTTTCCCACGAAGCGACTGGGTACCGAATAACCAACGGTTTCCAGTTCTGGTCTATCGAGCCGCCATGCTGGATTGCCAGTCTTCCGACTTCGAACATACCTTCGCACGGAATGGATGGACCGGCATCTGGCGCAACGGCGTTTTCGATTATCAGCACTATCACTCCGGCGCTCATGAGGTGCTCGGGGTCGGGCGCGGCAACGCCACGCTCCTGATAGGCGGTCCGACCGGCAAGGCGTTCGAAGTCGCGACGGGCGACTGTCTTATCCTCCCTGCGGGAACAGGCCATCGCAAACTGGAGTCGTCGCCTGATTTCCAGGTCGTCGGCGCTTATCCGCCGGGTCAGCACGCCGACATCCAGACAGAAGCGGCCTCACCCGAAATGCAAGAGGCAATCTCGTCATTGCCACTGCCGGATACAGACCCTCTGTTTGGATCATCCGGTGGCATACTGGAGACGTGGCGATGAGAATTCCGACTTCGGACGATCCGGCACCCGAAAGGCGCCGTGCCCTTTCCCGTCTTCGCCAGATGGAGATCATAGAGGGCCTCCTGGAATTCGACCTCGCCAGCCTTGAGCAATATGCGGACGCCGTCGCCGAGGAGCGGCAAAATCTTACGAAACGATTTTTGCCGACCGGGTCCGATTGCTAAGTGGCCTTGCTCACGTAATTTTGGCTTGAGCGCCCACTTGGTGAAAGCATTGTCCGGAACAAAGCCGCCGTGCTACCGTTTATGCGCGCAAGGACTTGGAGGGACACAGATGGCAGCGCATCGGGCTCAGTGGAAGGGTCACTTGAAGGTCGGCGAACTGAGCTGTGCCGTCGGGCTTTACACCGCAGCGTCCACATCAGAGCGGCTCAGCTTCCACATGATCAACGAGGCGACGGGAAACCGTTTGAGGCGCGAATTCATCGACAGCGAGACCGAGGAGACAGTAGAACGCGATCAACAGGTGAAGGGCTTTGAGACCGGCAACGGTGATTATATCATGATCGACCCGGAAGAAGTCGCGGCAGTCGTGCCGGACTCCGACAAGATGCTGGAGGCCGAAGCCTTTATCCCCTGCGGAAAAATCGATGACGTCTATTTCGACAAGCCCTACTACCTCGTCCCGGTCGATGATGCGGATCATGACGCTTTCACCAGCATTCGGGATGCCTTGGTCAAGACCAGTGCCACGGCAATTGCGCGGACGGTCCTCTTCCGCCGGATGCGAACCGTCCTGATCCGGGCGCATGGTAAAGGCATTATCGCGACGACCCTCAACTTTGACTACGAGGTCCGATCCTCCCAGGAGGCATTCAAGGATGTTGCGAAGATCAAGGTCGAAGCCGAAATGCTTGAACTGGCCAAGCATATTATCGGAACAAAGAAGGGTGACTTCGACCCGGCCAAGTTCGATGACCGCTATGAAGACGCACTGGCCGCCCTGGTAAAGGCAAAGGCCGAAGGCAAGGCCCTTCCGAAGCCGAAGCCCGTCAAGGTCTCCAAACCCAACGATCTCCTGAAGGCGCTGCAGGAGAGTGCTGGCATGGGTAAGCCGTCGGCGAAGAAACCGAAGGCCGCCAACGCCAACGCGGGCAAGAAAGCGCCTGCTTCAAAGTCCACCAAGAGCCGGGCAAAACCCGCAGCTAAGAAAGCGAGCTGATCGATGGCACCGCGTCGTCCCTATTGGAGAGGTTACCTCAAGCTTTCGCTCGTCACTTGCCCTGTGGCCATGACCCCGGCGACCTCTGAATCGGAAAAGGTTCGCTTCCACACGCTCAATAAGGACACAGGCAATCGTGTCGTCTCGCACTATGTCGACAGCGTCACCGGAAAACCCGTGAAGGACGAGCAAGAGGCCAAGGGCTACGAGCGTGGCGAGAACGACTACGTACTTCTGACAGACGAGGACCTGGAGTCCGTCGAGCTGGAGACGGTCCGCACGATCGATATCGAGAAATTCATCCCACGCGGAAGCATCGAATGGGTTTACTTGGAAACGCCCTTCTATCTTACGGCTAACGACAAGATCGGCGACGAGGCTTTTGCGGTCATCCGACAAGCCATGGAGGCCGAGGACGTCGTCGGCGTATCTCGCGTTGTCCTGGGTCGCCGCGAGCGGGCGGTTGTGCTTGAACCACGCGGCGAAGGCATCGTCGTCTGGACGCTACGCTTTGGCGATGAAGTCCGGCCGGAAAGCGAGTATTTTACCGGCATCGAGAAAAAGTCGGATGCAAAGGGCGTGTCGGCCGTCGAGGCAGTTATCAAAAAGCGCATGCAGGACTGGTCACCGGAGATGGTGTCCGATCCTATTCAAGAAAGCTTGCTGAAGCTCATCGCCGATAAGAAGAAGGCAAAGAAACCGAGCAAAGCGAAGGCTTCGAAATCCACAAAGGGCGACGACGAGGAAAAGAGCAACGTCGTCAACATCATGGATGCCTTGAAAAAGTCGGTTGCCAAAGAACTCAAATCCCGCAAAGCCGGATGATCTCTGCCTATCTTGAGCGGCGGCGACGCCACCTAATGGCTTCTTGAAGCGGGCAATGTATGGTCACGCAGCCCGCCTCATAAGTTTCTCCAAGCGCTTGATCGCCTGCTCTAGCGGCCTTTGACCATCGCAATAGTCCTGCCACGCCGTATTATCCTTCAGAAGTCCAGGCACCGTGCGAATTGTGAACCGCTTCGGATCGAGACCTTTTTTTACTTGAGCCCAGTTCAAGGGCATCGAGACGGTTGCTCCCGGCCGGGCACGGGGCGACAGGGGAGCCACCGCCGTCGAGGTGCGGTCGTTTCTCAGATAATCCAGGAAGATACGGCCTTCACGCTGCGCCTTGGACATCTTGGTCAGGTAAAGCTCGGGATTGTCGCGGGCCATCTGCAGACACACGTCGTGCGCGAAAGCCTTGCCTTCGTCCCAGCTCAGCTTCTTGCCCTTCGGAACAGCGAGCGGCGTTACAACATGGAGCCCTTTGCCGCCCGTCGTCTTGCAGAAGCTGACCAGACCCAGCTCTTCAAGCCGATCCCTGATTTCTCGTGCACCTTCTACCACTGTCGCGAAGTCGACATCCGGGCCTGGGTCCAGATCGAAGACGAGACGACCGGGGACTTCAGGCTGATAGGGTTCGCAGTTCCACGGATGTAGCTCGGCGCCGCCGATCTGTGCGATCGCGGCCAAACCCTCGACGCGGCCGATCTGGAGGTACGGCTGCTTGTCGCCTGAGACTTTCACCTGTTCGATCAGGTTTGATGTCCCCTGCATCGCATGCCTTTGGAAGAACTGCTCCCCGCCAATACCGTCAGGCGTGCGAATGATTGAGCACGGCCGGCCCTTGATATGATCGATGAGCCAAGGCCCGACTGCCTCATAATAGTGAGCGAGGTCCACTTTCGTTACGGGTTCGCCATCAAGTGCGTCAGGCCACAACTCCTTGTCCGGGCTGGAGACCAGGACGCCCATGACGTCGACCTTTGCACCCTTGCGAAGACGGGAAGATGTCGTCGGCGTCGGGGCCGGCTTGCGAGCAGTTTCCGGGTCGGGCGTATCGACTTCGGCAGGTTCTGCCGGCTTCTCGGCCTCGACTTCTTTTGCGGGCTTATCCTCTCGCAGCCCCTTGAACGCAGCCTGGCGCACTTGCCCATCAGCCGTCCAGCCGGCGAATTCGATCTCGGCTACCAGTTCCGGCTTCAGCCATACGATCTCGGCGGCTTTTTTTGGGGCGCCTATTCCGGTGAACGGCGATTTCGACGCTTCCAACGCTTGAAGCTTCGGTAGGATCTGGTCGACGACCTTCGCTCCATAGCCCGTTCCCACCCGTCCGACATAGACGAAATGGTCGCCCCGATAGACACCGACCAGCAGCGATCGGAAGGCACCGTTGGTCGTGGCATAGGCTCCGATGACCACCTCGTGCCCGGCCCGGCACTTGGATTTCGTCCAGGTGTCACTCCGGCCGGATTGGTATGGTGCATCGCCCTTTTTCGACACGATGCCTTCCAGCGAAAGTCGGCACGCCGACTTCAGCACGGCGTCTCCGCCTGTCTCGAAATGCTCGACGAACCTCAGACGCGGATCGTCACCCGCATCGGACAGCATTGCCGACAATCGTTCTTTGCGCTCGGTGAGCGGAGCTTCGCGGAGATCTTCCTCACCTTCGAATAGCAGATCGAAACCGAAGAAGACGAGGTCATCGGTCTTTTCTTCCGAAAGTGCTGCCTGAAGGGCGGCGAAGTCCGGCGCACCATGATTGTCGAGAGCGCAGATCTCTCCGTCGATAATACAATCGGGAAGTGACGAGGCAGCCTTGGCGATAGCGGGCCATTTCGCAGTCCAGTCCAGGCCTTTGCGGGTTTTCAGGGTGACATTGCCATCCACCACCCGCATCTGGATCCGGTAGCCATCGAACTTGACTTCGTGGATCCATCCCTCGGCAGAAGGCGGGCGGGAGAACGTTTCGCAAAGCTGCGGTGGCACGAATTCCGGCATACCGGTGTTCGGCTGCTTTGCAGCAGCGGCGGCTTTCTTGGTCGGCTTTGCCTTCGTCTTCGTTCCGGCCTTTCGCTCGTCGGCGGCCAGGCCCTCGGTGCTATCCCAGACAGCATCAGCCTCGACGACGGAGCCCTGCGTCATGAAAGGTTTCGGCTTGCGGCCCTTTCCCGACGCGATCGCCTCCATCGTGCGACCGGACGCAACGGAGGTGTCGTTCTCCTCCAGGATGGCTGCGCCGTTCTCCTCAACCGCATGGTCGTCGTGGTGCTTAATCAGGAGCCAATTGGTGCGCTTCTCGCCCTCGCGTCCGCGCATCCGGACGAGCACAAAACTACCGTGCAGGCGCTCGCCTTCGAGCGTGAATTTGAAATCGCCCTTGGCCAGGGCTTGTTCCGCCGTTTTGTTTCCCTCGGGTTCCCAATATCCCCGGTCCCAGAGCATGACGGTTCCGCCACCGTATTGACCCTTGGGGATGGTGCCTTCGAAGTCGCCATAGTCGAGCGGGTGATCTTCGACCTCGACCGCCAATCTCTTGTCATGTGGATCGAGTGATGGACCTTTGGTGACCGCCCAGGATTTGAAAACACCATCCATCTCGATCCGAAGATCGTAATGGAGCCGTGTAGCGTCGTGCTTCTGGATGACGAAGCGACGGCGGTTCGATGACTTCACCCCGACTTCACCGCTGGGCTCGGCGGTTTTCTTGAAGTCGCGTTTCTCGCGGTATTTCGAGAGATTATCGGGCATCGGCGTCTCACGGTTGATTTGCAATGCAAATGTTGTCCGTGCGGCGTTTGTTCCACCTCTCGTCTAGCAAAAGCTGTGCATTCATCGGAAGGGGTAGCAAGATCCCAATTGTTAGCGTCATTCAACGAATGTGGAAGCTACACCCAACTCTACCGGTGCCTTCCGAAGCTGCCGAGATGCCCGCTCTCTTAGGTCAGTAGATAACATGTCGACGGTTCTGATCTCTTCAAGTCGCTTATCTCTATACAAGGTCGTTAGGCGCAGTAACGCGCTGAGTTGATAGACGATACGGTTATTCGGCTCACGATTGGGTAACTACCGATTAATACCAACCTGCATTGATCAGAACTGACGAGCCCATTTTCGGCGGCCGATGGTCATGATGCGCCAAGGCTGATCGACCAGCTTGTTCCAAGCCTCGCAGCAGTGGTCGAGAATATTGTCGTGGGAGGTAAAAACGCGATTGGAAAGCCAGTTATCGCGCATGAATTGCCAAACGTTCTCGACCGGGTTCAGCTCGGGACACTTGGCGGGTAGCGCGATGATGCTGATGTTGTCGGGGACCTCGAGCTTGTCGGTCATGTGCCATCCGGCCTGGTCCATCAACACCACGGCGTGCGCGCCCGGCGCTACGGCGAGCGCGATCTCAGCGAGATGTAGCGACATCGTTTCTGTGTTGCAAAAGGGCAGGATCAGCCCGGCACCCTTGCCCTGTTCGGGGCAGATGGCTCCGAAGATGTAGGCCGATTTCGTGCGCTGGTCCTTGGGCGCCGAGGGTCGTGTTCCGCGTCTGGCCCAGCGCCGTGTGATGGTGTTCTTCTGACCGACGCGGGCCTCGTCTTGGAACCAGACTTCTATGGACGTGCCCTTCGGGAGGCTTGTCCGGACCTTTGCCACTTCGGCAGCAAAGCCCCCTTTTTGAATGTCTCCATGGCCAGCTCGTTCTGCGCATGATGACGTGGTCGCGCGGTCAGCTTCACATAGCCCAGCTTTTTCAACTCGCGGCTCACGGTGGTTTCGTCGAGCGACACCGCGAACTCCTCGTGCAGCAAATACACAAGGTCGATCAACCGCCAACGCACGACACCATGGATCGCCGGGATCGGCCCGCGCTCGACCGCCTCGACCAGCGCACGACGCTGGGCATCGTTGAGGATCGACGGCTTGCCCGGCGCCTTGCCGTCCAGAAGACCGTCGGGGCCACGGGCATTGAACCGGATCACCCAGTCCCGCACGATCTGAAGGGTCACCCCGCCAATCCTTGCGGCCTCGCTCCTGCTGCTCCCCTCGTAGATCTGCGCCAGGGCCAGCAGTCGCCGGGCCTGCGGCGCGCTCTTTGATAATCGCGCCAGTCGCCGGAGCGACGCTCCGTCAAAATCTTCCCGCAAGCCGATCGCTTGTCCCATCGCCACGTCCTTTCGATGCAGGACGCCATTGATTCACACTTTCATCGCTTTGGGAATCCACAACCTGAGTCAGCCTCAACGCAGGCTGGTATAAGCCCGCGGCCCACGGTGGGATCGCGGTTGGGCAGCAAAAAAACATCTCGCTCAGCAGGCCCAAGGCCACACTCACCCCGTTGACAGGGAACCATCGAACTACGCAGCGCGTTCTCGTTTTTGGTGGATGCCTCGCGGGTGCTCGTAACCCCCATGGAATCGGCCAAACCCACGTCGAGCGAGAATGACAGGAAGCTGCGCATGATCATCGGATACCATGCATCTCATGAGCAGTTTGCGCCCAGCGATCTATTATCATATGTGCAAGCTGCGCAGGATGCTGGTTTTCAAGCCATCATGACTTCTGATCACATCGCCCCATGGTTGAGCCGTCAGGGTAATTCCGGGAACAACTGGGCGTGGCTTGGTGCAGCCATGGCCAAAACGTCGCTCCCGTTCGGCAGTCTAGCGATCCCAGGCGGCTTGCGCTATCACCCGACGGTCCTTGCACATCTTGTCGGAACGATCAGCGAAATGTTTCCCGGCCGATTGCGCTGGATCGCGATGGGGAGCGGGGAGGCTCTCAACGAACATGTCGTCGGCGGCAAATGGCCTGCAAAGGCAGAACGCAATGCGCGCTTACTCGCAGGCACCGAGATTATCCGCGCCCTTCTGCGCGGCGAAGAGGTGGACCGGCATGATCGCTGGTTTACGGTCGACAAGGCGCGGCTCTGGTCACTGCCAGCTACGCCACCAGCCCTGTTTGCCGCGGCATTGTCCAACGAGACAGCACAATGGGCGGGCGAATGGTCCGACGGACTGGTTACGGTCAACAAACCGAAGCAGAAGCTTGATGAGATGAGGGACGTTTACCGCCATGGTGGCGGGCAGGGCAAGCCGCTTGCATTGCAGGTACAAGTTTCCTGGGCGCAAACCGAGGCCCAGGCGAGAGCAGCAGCTTTTGAAGAATGGCGGAACGCAACTTTGCCGCCCGCTGCCTTGGCGGATCTTCCGATGCCCAAGGATTTCGAGAGGGCAACGCGGCACGTCAAGCCCGAGGACATCGATGAGGTCATTCCGCTTGTCACGGGTCCGGATAGGCTATTCGAGCTGATCTTCGTGGCAAAAGACTGCGGATTTGAGGAGATGTTCATCCATAACGTCTCTCGTGACCAGATAGGTTTTATCAATTTCATGAAACGTCAGGTCCTCCCCGCACTGCGCGTATCCGAAACCTGACATGCACGAATTATCGTCGCGCTGAGCGCCTGGGCTTTATTACCGGAAAGGAAAGCAGCTTGATCAACGACCTCTGGTACAAGAACGCTGTCGTCTACTGCCTGTCCGTCGAGACCTTCATGGATGCCAACGGCGATGGAGTGGGCGATTTTCAGGGGCTGCAACGGCGGTTGGATTATCTGGCCGGTCTGGGCGTCAATGCCATCTGGCTGATGCCGTTTCAGGCCTCTCCGGGTCTCGATGATGGCTACGATGTCTCCGACTATTACAACATCGATCCCAGATACGGCACCCTCGGCGACTTCGTCGAATTCACCCATAGCGCAAAGCAACGCGGTATACGGGTGCTGATCGACCTCGTCGTCAATCATACGTCCGATCAGCATCCCTGGTTCAAACAGGCCTGCGCCGACAAGAATTCCCGATACAGGGACTGGTACGTATGGTCTGAGAAGAAGCCGGAAAATGCCGACGAGGGCATGGTCTTTCCTGGTGTACAAAAGACCACATGGACACGGGACGAAAAGTCCGGCGAATACTATTTTCACCGTTTCTTCAAATTCCAGCCGGATCTCAACACCAGCAATCCACATGTCCAGGCGGAAATCCTCAAGATCATGGGTTTCTGGATACAGCTCGGCGTATCGGGTTTTCGCATGGACGCCGTTCCCTTCGTGATCGCCGAAAAGGGTGCAGATGTGAAGGAATCGAAGCCGCAGTTCGATCTGTTGCGCAGTTTCCGCGAGTTCCTGCAGTGGCGCAAGGGTGACAGCATCATCCTTGCGGAGGCCAATGTCGTGCCCAAGGAGAACCTGCAGTATTTCGGCGACGACGGCGATCGTATGCAGATGATGTTCAATTTCCACGTCAACCAGGCTCTGTTCTACGCGCTCGCTAGCGCCGATACCCGGCCCCTTGACAAGGCGATGAACGAAACCCGGGAGCGACCGCAAACGGGGCAATGGGGAATATTCCTGCGCAACCACGACGAACTCGATCTTGGCCGGCTGACGGAAAAACAGCGGCAAGCCGTGTTTTCCGCCTTCGGTCCAGACAAGGACATGCAGCTCTATGATCGGGGGATACGGCGTCGCCTAGCGCCGATGCTGGGCGGCGATACCAGGCGTCTCAGGCTTGCTTATAGCCTGATGTATTCGCTGCCGGGCACCCCGGTCCTGCGATATGGTGACGAGATCGGCATGGGAGACGACCTAGCATTGGAGGAGCGCAACTGCGCCCGCACGCCTATGCAATGGTCGACCGAGCCGCATGGCGGCTTCACCAAGGCGGAAAAACCCGTCTTGCCCGTCATCGAAGGAGGTCCCTATGGGTTCGAACATGTCAATGTCGCGGCACAGCGGCGGGACGCGGAATCGATGCTGAACTGGACCGAGCGGATGATCCGTATGCGAAAGGAAGCCCCTGAAATCGGATGGGGAAGTTTCAGCGTTCTGGACTGCGGCGATACCGGTGTCCTGGCGATGCGCTACGACTGGCGCCACAACGCCGTCGTCATCATCCACAATCTCCACGACAAGCCAGTCGATATCTCGTTCGATCCCGGCGTAGGTGAGAGTGGACGCGTCCTGATCGACATCGCCGACGGCAGCGACAGCAGCGCGGACGAGAAAGGCCGGCATAACATGGTGATCGAGCCATTCGGTTATCGCTGGTACCGCGCCGGCGGGCTCGATTACCTGCTCAAGAGAAGCGACATCTGATCCCGCACCGGAACCTCGGCTTTGCTCCACCCGTTGCCCGATAGGCGAAGCGGCGTCTCTTGCCGTCCGTCATTCCGCCAGCCGACTCAAATCAGCGAGATCCGCAATGCCTGTAGTTGCTCCCGACAATCCGGTTCCCGATATCAAGTGGTGGCACACCGCGACCGTGTACCAGGTCTACAAGAAGCTCTACGGTAACAGATCATCGAGGCCGCCTGCATCATCCGCGGCATGCCGGCCGACGAGCGACGCAAACTGCGCAAGGATCACGCCAAGCCCATTCTATCGGACCTGAAGGGCTGGATTGAGGCTACGCTTTCGACGTTGCCGCAGAAGTAGAAGCTGGCCGAGGCAATGCGATATGCCCTCTCTCGATGGGCAGCCTTGAGCGTCTACATCGACGATGGCCGGGTCGAAATCGACAACAGCGTCGAGCGGACCATCAGTCCCCTTGGCGGACCTGAGTCATTGTGCAATCCTTCTCTAAGTATCGGTAAACATTGGAATCGTCTCCGCATCAGCAATGCGACACGGGCGACCCTTTCGCACTATCGCGGCTCGGACGTTCGCAGAATTGAGGTCACTGGCCCGGATTTGATACGGTGCGCCGGGAACCACCTGCTCGGCAGACAACACCCTCTTGATCAAGTGTCGTATCCGGTGGTTGGTCACGCCCAAAGCCGCCGCAGCCTCGGTCATGGTCAGCCAGTCGCCGTCTTTGTCGGCTGATTTGTATGCGTGGATGGCGCGTACGCGCCTCACCGAAGCGACACGGTGCGCGGTCCAGGTTTTTCCTTGCCCGGTCGGCATGCCCATTCGATTGAGCGACGCGGCGATATGTTCATCGGACCAGCGTCCAGCCATGCTCCGCATCACCGCCAAGGCGTCTTCCGTTGTGGCGCACCCATGTTCACCGCTCTGAGGCTTGCGAACTCTCAGCTCCGAGTGCTGACCGCCCTTCCAATGGATCGTGAGCACCACGTCGCGCACCGCATCATCAACATCGACCACAATGTCGGCGATCAGTGTACGTAGCAGTTGCTGGCGCACGCGCATGGTGACATCGGGCGTCGACGAGGCCGCTTGCAGATTGTCAGCGAGGTTTACGAAATTGCCTGGGTCAACTTCTATGGTTGAGGGGCAATCTGCAGGTTTGCGCACTTCCAGATCACGAACGCGGCGGAGCGCCGTTTCCCAATTCTTCTCTAGCTGTGCAGCAATCAAGCGATTGTCTGGATCGCATGCCGCATAACGCCGCTCGGCAAGGCTTGCCTCGTAGCGGTCCTGCCGCAGTTCTAGGTCGTGAATGTGGCGCTGTGGCACTGTAAAGTTAACCTGGCATCGATCAACATTTGGGATCTTGTGGCATGACCAGATTTGCCCGTGATCCTCTTTATCGTCGCCATCGATTTCCAGCCGAGGTGATTGCCCATGCCGTTTGGCTCTATTTCCGGTTTCCGCTGAGCCTGCGGATGGTCGAGGATATGCTGGCTGCCCGTGGCCTCATCGTCTCTCACCAAACCGTGAGGCTCTGGGCGGAGAAGTTCGGTAGACATTTTGCCAATGATATCCGCAAGCGATCTGCCGGCAGGCTCGGTGACAAATGGCACTTCGACGAGGTTGTCATCACGATCGCCGGCAAGAAACATTGGCTCTGGCGCGCCGTCGATCAGGACGGTTTTGTTCTCGACGTGCTGGTGCAAAGCCGCCGCGATGCCAAGGCGGCAAAGCGTTTGATGCGAAAGCTTCTGAAAGGGCAATGCCGTGCGCCGCGTGTGATAATCACCGACAAGCTTCGATCCTACGGTGCGGCGAAGCGTGATATCATGCCCGGTATCGAACATCGCTCGCACAAGGGCCTGAACAATCGGGCCGAGAATTCTCATCAGCCTGTCCGACGGCGTGAAAGGATTATGAGGCGCTTCAAGTCAGCGAGGCACCTTCAACGGTTCGTTTCCATCCACGATCCGATTGCCAACCTCTTTCACGTTCCCCGCCACGACATTCCATCCACCCATCATCGCGAATTGCGAGAAACAGCCATGCAAACATGGTACCAAATCGCTGGCATTCAAGCCGCCTAAACCAAAACCTCAACCCCAAATCATGACTGCGAAGCGCTAAGTTTACATTGCCATTTGTACTCCAGAGCACATCAGCAACCTTAGATAAATTTGGCAAAATACAATTCAGCAAAAAATGGGCATTAAATTACCTGTTGTTAATGTGTCTATAGCTAACTTAAGCGCATCACTAATTCGGCCATTCATGAGGCATTGAATGCGACTTCTATCGATTTTTGGTAACGATCTCGCTTATATCATGAAGGCATTCGATCGCTCTCAGGCGATCATTTCCTTTACGCCGGATGGCAAGATCCTCGATGCCAACGAGAATTTCTGCAAGGCTATCGGCTATACCCGCGAAGAGATCGTTGGCAAGAATCATCGCATGTTCATTGACCCAAAAGAGGCTCAGTTGCCCGAATACAAGGCCTTCTGGAAACGACTAGCTGACGGTGAGTACGACCAGCGTCAGTACAAGCGCATTGGCAAAGGTGGAAAGGAAATCTGGATCGAGGCGTCCTATAACCCCGTCATTCGCGGTGGCAAGGTGGTCAAGGTGGTCAAAATTGCAACTGAGATAACCGCTTCAAAACACGAAAGCCTGGAGAGTAAAGGTAAGCTTGATGCGCTTTCGCGCGCCCAGGCGATTATCGAGTTCATGCCCGACGGAAAAATCCTGACAGCCAATAAGAATTTCCTCGAGACACTCGGTTACACGCTTGAGGAGATTGTTGGCAAGCATCATGGAATATTCTGCGAACCCGATTTCGTGGCATCGCGCGAATATTCGGAATTCTGGACGAGGCTTGCCAAAGGCGAATACTATAGCGATGAGTTCAAGCGCATCCGCAAAGATGGTAGCCCAGTCTATATACAGGCAACCTATAACCCGATCTTGGACGAGGACGGCAACGTCTTCAAGGTTGTGAAATTTGCGACCGATGTATCCGGGCGCGTCTTGGCGCTGCAAAAGATTGGATCGGGGCTCGAGCGCCTCTCAGACTGCAATATACGTGTTACTATCGACGAACCCTTCGTCGAAGAATTCGAACATCTACGCCACGACTTCAACGAGTCGCTCGCCAAATTCCAGGAGACGCTGGAAGAGGTTTTGTCACAGACCACCATGCTCTCTTCAAAAAGTGGAGACATGAGCGAGAGCGCAAACGGCATTGCCCAACGCTCGGAGCAGCAGGCAGCAGCACTGGAAGAAACCTCGGCTGCACTGGAAGAAATTACTGTGACTGTTCGTGAGTCCGTTGGGAGAACAGCCGAGGCAAGAGACCTGGTTCGAGACGCTCGGTCCGCCGCCTCAAAATCGGTTCAAATCGTCAATTCTACCGTGAATGCGATGGGGCGAATCGAGGCTGCGTCGAGGGAAATCACAAACATTATTGACGTGATCGACCAGATCTCATTTCAAACAAATCTTCTCGCCCTGAACGCCGGTGTTGAAGCAGCGCGCGCTGGTGACGCCGGCAAGGGCTTTGCGGTTGTAGCACAAGAGGTACGAGAGCTTGCTCAGCGGTCAACCAAAGCCGCCAAAGAAATCGCCGTTCTTATCGGCAATTCTTCAAATGCGGTGAAGGACGGTGTGCGCCTGGTAGGCGAAACGGGCGATGCCCTTAAGAGCATCGAAGGCTATGTGCAGTCGATAGATGCAAACATCGATGGTATCGCGTTGGCATCGTCAGAGCAGTCGACCAGTCTCAATGAGATCAACTCAGCTGTGAACTCCCTTGACCAGATGACTCAACAAAATGCTGGCATGGTGAGCAGCATGGGCACCATTGCCGAAGCTGTGGCATCCGGCGCTGCGGGGCTTGAAGCGCTTGTTAAACGCTTCAAGCTCAACCGTCGCGAGTGGATCCGCGAACCGGGTTCAGAGGCAGCAAAGCTTGGTCCGGAAAGCAGGGGGTATGGTAAGAATACGATTTACCAACCCGAGCGTGCTCATCAACAGACGAAAGGCTCTTCTAAGGTGAAGCTTGCCTCGTGAGTTGTTCTGGAGAAATTTCTCTATTTCAATGCGACAGGGTGTGAAACAGCACAGAAGGGTGACCCGTTCGAAAAGATGGGAAGCGCCTGACTTTGTCTGCAAAATCGCACCGAGAGTGGGGCATCCTCGGCGCGGTTTCACAGAGATGACGATTTCAATCGAACAGCATATCGAGGAACTGCGACTGGAAGCACGCGAACCGGCAACCAGGTGCGAACGCCCCCAAATCGGGGCTGAACTCGGTCTGGCGCTGGCCGAGCTTGCAGTTATCACGACCGAGCAGGGCGCAACGTCAGCGCGGAGCCTCCTTTCTAGGAGGCTTACATCGTACCGCCGCCGGCAGCCTTTTCGCCTCATGCGTTCAGCGCATCCTTGACGGCCTTGCCGGGTGTAAAGGTCAGCTTCTTCGATGCGGCGATCTTGATCGTTGCGCCCGTGGCCGGATTGCGGCCTTGGCGTTCCGGAGTGTCCTTGATTTTGAATTTGCCGAACGACGGAATCGACGTTTCCGCGCAGGCAAGAGCAGCATCAGTGATATGTTTAAAGACGCTTTCGACAATGGTCTTGGCCTGCGCCCTTGTTAGGCTCTGCTCGGATGCGATCTTGTCAGCAATTTCGTTTGTGGTGGTCATGGAAAGACATTTTCCTTGGGTACGGTGTCTTCCCAGTATCACAATGAAGATGCGGCGGGGAAAGGGGCGTGAGGCACCTCGCGTCTGCAGATCGTCCGAAAATCACAGGAAATTTAGATTCGCGGACTTTTGCGGTATTGCACCGCTTTTTATCGACAACCTGCGGCAGGTCCAGGACGCTGTACGGCCGAATACAACGAGGGCCGTCAATCACCCCGTGGTAGCAGGGCGTTCCAGCGTGATCCACAACCCCTTCGGTGTCGGGCACATGTTGGGGGAAGAAGTCGAAAAATCGTGCTGGAATGGGCAAGAAGTTTTCACGACACTCTTGAGCGGAACATGAGAGTACGGTCGGCAGCGATTGCCATACCTGATACAGTTCCAACAGAGAACGTCACATCGATTGTCTCTGGTACCGTCATGGATGACACGCTGCCGCACGTTGCTGTAGGCTTTAACCCTTTGGAAGCATATTGCCGTGCAGTCCTTTCGCTTGTTAACGAAAGCGGCAATGAACTTGCAGCCCAATATTTGAGGTCAGCACTGAACGTACTTTCGACCCAGCCTGAACGCGAGTGATACCACTGCCAAATCTGCTGTGACACGTCCATGATGCATGCGGACATTTTAACTTTCTGAATTAGCGATCCATGATAGAATGTATGCACTGACAACAAGGTCCTGATTTGTCAATATTTTGGCGCTTTCTTGCTGGTTTTGGCATATGCCTGGACCCAAGCCACCACGAGGTACACGATGAACAATATCTCCCTAGCAGAGCAGCCGGACTTCGTGGAAACGAGCGCAGCGCTCCTGCAAGCGATGGCGAACCCTGCCCGCATTAACATTCTGATTATTCTGGCTGAAAGAGAGGTTTCCGTCGGCCCGCTCAGTGAACTTGTTGGCTTGAGCCAATCGGCGTTGTCACAGCATCTCGCCAAATTGCGACAGGCTGGTCTTGTGTCGACCCGCCGGGAGGCACATACCGTCTATTATATTTGTAAGTCCAGCGCGGTTCTGCGGATTTTGGCAATACTCTCAGAATTCTATACTAAGCGTACTTTTTTCGATACCTGAAACCTCGTCTCGGCAATGTAAACTTAGCGCTTCGCAGTCATGATTTGGGGTTGAGGTTCTGGTTTAGGCGGCTTGAATGCCAGCGATTTGGTACCATGTTTGCATGGCTGTTTCTCGCAATTCGCGATGATGGGTGGATGGAATGTCGTGGCGGGGAACGTGAAAGAGGTTGGCAATCGGATCGTGGATGGAAACGAACCGTTGAAGGTGCCTCGCTGACTTGAAGCGCCTCATAATCCTTTCACGCCGTCGGACAGGCTGATGAGAATTCTCGGCCCGATTGTTCAGGCCCTTGTGCGAGCGATGTTCGATACCGGGCATGATATCACGCTTCGCCGCACCGTAGGATCGAAGCTTGTCGGTGATTATCACACGCGGCGCACGACATTGCCCTTTCAGAAGCTTTCGCATCAAACGCTTTGCCGCCTTGGCATCGCGGCGGCTTTGCACCAGCACGTCGAGAACAAAACCGTCCTGATCGACGGCGCGCTAGAGCCAATGTTTCTTGCCGGCGATCGTGATGACAACCTCATCGAAGTGCCATTTGTCACCGAGCCTGCCGGCTGAGCGCCTCCGAATGTCATTGGCGAAATGCCGGCCGAACTTCTCCGCCCAGAGCCTCACGGTTTGGTGAGAGACGATGAGGCCACGGGCAGCCAGCATATCCTCGACCATCCGCAGGCTCAGCGGAAACCGGAAATAGAGCCAAACGGCATGGGCAATCACCTCGGCTGTAAATCGATGGAGACGATAAAGAGGATCACGGGCAAATCTGTCATGCCACAAGATCCCAAATGTTGATCGATGCCAGGTTAACTTTACAGTGCCCTTGAGACTGCAGAAGCGACGCTTGCGGACGCACTCGTCCTTTCCGATTTGGTCCAAGATGATTTGGACCAAATATTTGCTCTCGAAGAGACAACGATTGTCGCCCTGCGTCAACGTCTTCGCAAGCTTGACGACGATGTCATTTCAGCGCGCGCCGCGCTAGATTCGCGCCGCAAGGATCATGCCGAAGCGGAAGCGGCAGGCCTGCCGGAAGATCCGCCAGAGCCATTGACAAGCGCACTGTCCGCACTGGAAGCAGCCATACGAACGCGGGCCGAACGCATCGGCGGAATCGACAGCGAACTCCAACGCGATATTGCCGCGCGGGCCGCCCTTGCCGGGCTGGAAGAGGAAATCAAGCAGACACAATCAGAGCTGGACGTGTGGGAAGCCGTGGACCACGGGGCAGGTTCTCGCAGCGGCGACAAATTCGCCAGGGTTGCGCATACCATAACGCTGGACGTGTTGGTTGATCACGCCAACCATCATCTAGTAGACCTTAATCCACGTTACCGCTTGCGCCGCGCGGCTGACCTCGCACTACAGGTCGAAGATCGCGTTATGGGTGATGAAGCCTGTGCGACACGCAGTCTCTCGGGCGGCGAGCGTTTTCTGGTGTCGCTCGCCCTTGCGCTCGCGCTCTCGCGAATGGGCGGCAAGGGTGGCCTTGCATCGACATTGTTCATCGACGAGGGGTTTGGATCACTCGATGCAGGCAGCCTGGACTTTGGCGATAGATGCGCTGGAAAACCTTCAGTCACAAGGTCGTCAGGTCGGTGTCATCAGCCATGTCGAGGCGATGAAGGAACGTATCCTCACGCGTATAGCCGTGAACAAACAAGGAAGCGGGAAAAGCGCCATTGAAGTCTACCAGGCTTAAAGCTTGACCGACCGCCCTCCGCGTTGACGCAAACATTTCGCATTAAGTAGATGCTCAATCTCAATAGGACTGCGAGCCATTTCGCTTATAAAATCCCCCACGCCCGAAACCTCCCCCTCCCGATCATCTCCCGCAAGCCCAGTTCCAAAACAATCCGCCGCGCCGCCTGCGGCGTGACGTCCAGTGTCTTCGCCACCATCCCGGCCGACACCAATGGTTTTGCCATCACCAGCTCGACCAGCTCCGGCAGCTTTGACGACGTCCGGCGTCCGTCCAGCTTTCGGTCCATCATTTTCTTCGCCAGCGTCAGCCGGTCATGCTCTTTCAAAACAATTTCGCCGGCTGCGATCAGGCCGTGGGTGATGGCAAGCAACCGGGTTTCTCGATCACGATGCCGGCCTGCCGTAAGATCGAGGCGCAAAGCAGTCGGCCGAGCCAGGGGACATGTTGCAGGACCAAAATCTCGTTCCAGGCGTCGAGGGCGATGATCGCCTGCAGCACTGGCGGCAAGTTCTCCGTCTGGCGCAACACGCCACGCCATTCATCGAGCCGGGTATACGGTAGATGGATCAGACCGAGAACGGCAGTGGTTGGCAGCCCGAATCGTCGAGCGCCGGCTTGTCTTCCCATATGTAATCACCGGTGAGATTTACGTGCTCCCAGGTTAGCGGTGACAGGCTCGACAGCAGATGATCGGGCACATGCTGCCCGGCGCGATACAAGGCCTCGATGACACGGCCGGTATAGATTGTGTTCCAGTGAATAATGGCTGTGACGACCAGATTGAGAGCGGATGCCCGGATCGAAAGATTTTCCTGGCTGCGATCTCGGAAGCGACCGAAGCGATGGAGATTGACCGCACGCACGAGGCTGTTGCGGCTTTCCCCTTTGTTCAGCTCTGCCGTTGTCGTCTTTCTCAGATCCTCGTCATTGATCCAGTCCAGGGTGAATAGGGTTCGTTCGATCCGGCCCATCTGGCGTAGTGCCTGAGAGAAACCGCTTTGGCTGGTTTTCGCCGACAGCCTTTTAAGCATGAGCGAGGCGCTGACGGTGCGCGTGCGCAGCGAAGTAATCAGGCGCAGAATATCGTCCCAATGCGCTCGGATCAGGTCGGCATCGATGCGATCGCCCATGACATTTTGGAGAATTCCATATTGCTTGCCAGGTCCGAAGCCATAGAGGCATCGTCCGTCGAGATCAGGAATGCGCTGGGTGTTGTCACATTAACCGGCCCGCTATTGCCTACGTTTCGGGTTGGTCGTAGATTTCGACGATGCAAACATCCGCTATCAGTTTTAAACGTCAACGTTTTCCGCCACA
This sequence comes from Gillisella vitis, assembly GCF_021559775.1. Taxonomy (GTDB): domain Bacteria; phylum Pseudomonadota; class Alphaproteobacteria; order Rhizobiales; family Rhizobiaceae; genus Allorhizobium; species Allorhizobium ampelinum. The sequence goes on from NZ_CP056051.1 coordinate 31,345, forward strand.
AATCGTTGCTCACGCAGTTTGGCTTTATCTACGGTTCAATCTGAGCCTGCGTGAAGTTGAGGAAATGTTTCTTGAGCGTGGTGTCGACGTTTCTTATGAGACGGTTCGCGTTGGATCGCCAAGTTCGGACCCCAGATCGCTCGCAACTTGCGGCGACGACAGCCACGGCCGGGCGATGTTTGGCATCTGGACGAAGTCGTTGTGAAATGCGCCGGAGAGACGTTCTGGCTTTGGCGTGCGGTCGATCAGCATGGCACTGTTCTTGAAGAAATCTTGCAGAGGCGGCGTGACAAAAGAGCGGCCAAGCGCCTGCTCGTGGCGTTAATGAAGCGCTATGGCTTTGTTCCCAAACGGATCATCACCGATAAGCTCCGCTCTTACAGCGCAGCAAAGGCGGACGTCACACCCGGCGTCGACCATTGGTCGCACAAGGACCTCAACAATCGGGCCGAAAATAGCCACCTGCCATTTCGAAAACGGGAACGAACCATGCAGGGCCACCGATCCCCGGGAGCATTGCAACGGTTCGTTTCCATGCACTCCGCTACTCGCAACTGCTTCTCAGTTCCATCCTGCCGCCGAGCCGCACAAACAATTCGCTACCATCGCCTCGAAGCCTTCGATGCCTGGAATAGCGCGGCTTGCACCGCCTGAAAATTCCAGTGCAAGAGGCTTTGCCGGCATGACAAAGTTAATGTAACAACACCAAAATTTTTCCTCCATCGTCACAATCGCCGCAGGCTTCATCTTGATCAAATCCGTCCACACTGCCTAGTGATGCCCGCACTTTTAATTATCTTCGATCACCTTCAGTCAGTTCTTCGGCGGCGGCGGCGGCGGTGTAGGCGGGCAAGGTGGCGCCGGCGGTATGCCGCATTCCGGCGGTGGCGGTGGCGGTGGATCTTTTTTTTCTGCCGGCTTGTCATGGGTAATAATAACCGTGTCGGCGAAAGCTGGCGACGTAGCGACTACCGCAGCAATCGCCGCGACCGTTATCCATAACTTTGGCTTGCTCATAGAACCTCCGGAGCAGATTAATGTGATTAATTAACGCTGGACATAGCAATAAGTTCCCTATCCTTTGGAAGAACCGGATCGCGCCGCACCCGAGGAAAGTCCTGACGCGAAGATGATGGAAGGCTACCACCCTTGCCATCTCGGCGTCCGCTTGCAGCATCGAAATACAGCCGAGATGCTCCGTCCGGTTCAGCAATTCGCGCACGAGGATGACCGACTCGGATTCGACCGATGCTTTTCGGGCATGAGTCCGAGACGGGCGAACAGGGCGTCAAAATGATTGCGAATGGGCGTGCCGCTTGAGCCACGACCCAGGGAAGATGCGAGTTCCTCGAGGCTAATTTGATGCTGCCGCGATAGCGGATGGTCCTTCCTGCAAGCAACACCAGTGTGCCGGTAAATAGCTGGCGCTGTTCCACGTCTTCGACGGGCTGGGGATTGCGTAACGCACTGATCAGAAAGTCTATTTCGCCGCGCCGCAATCCAGCCAGTAAGTTGACATAGAGACCGACGACGTCTCGCAGCTTGTCGATGAATTTCGGGTCGTTGGACAATTTGAACTGCCGCCACCGGTGAGGTGCCAGGCCATGCGCTTTCCAGATGCGCCCGACTGCGCTGGCGCTGATGCCAGCGGCCTTCGCCATCATGTCGGCCGTCCAGTGCGTCGTCTCGCCCGGCGGATCGGCAAGCGTCAGCGCCACCACACGCTCGGCGCCTTCTGTGGCGAAGCGCTCCTGCCAGCGCCACACGCAGTTCTTCGATTTTCCGGTCTGGCGCATGATCTCGACAGTTCCGACGCCATCTCCACTCAGCAGGATGATCTCGGCCCGCCAGATGTGCTTTTACGGCATGACCAGATTTGCCCGTGATCCTCTTTATCGTCGCCATCGATTTCCAGCCGAGGTGATTGCCCATGCCGTTTGGCTCTATTTCCGGTTTCCGCTGAGCCTGCGGATGGTCGAGGATATGCTGGCTGCCCGTGGCCTCATCGTCTCTCACCAAACCGTGAGGCTCTGGGCGGAGAAGTTCGGCCGGCATTTCGCCAATGACATTCGGAGGCGCTCAGCCGGCAGGCTCGGTGACAAATGGCACTTCGACGAGGTTGTCATCACGATCGCCGGCAAGAAACATTGGCTCTGGCGCGCCGTCGATCAGGACGGTTTTGTTCTCGACGTGCTGGTGCAAAGCCGCCGCGATGCCAAGGCGGCAAAGCGTTTGATGCGAAAGCTTCTGAAAGGGCAATGCCGTGCGCCGCGTGTGATAATCACCGACAAGCTTCGATCCTACGGTGCGGCGAAGCGTGATATCATGCCCGGTATCGAACATCGCTCGCACAAGGGCCTGAACAATCGGGCCGAGAATTCTCATCAGCCTGTCCGACGGCGTGAAAGGATTATGAGGCGCTTCAAGTCAGCGAGGCACCTTCAACGGTTCGTTTCCATCCACGATCCGATTGCCAACCTCTTTCACGTTCCCCGCCACGACATTCCATCCACCCATCATCGCGAATTGCGAGAAACAGCCATGCAAACATGGTACCAAATCGCTGGCATTCAAGCCGCCTAAACCAAAACCTCAACCCCAAATCATGACTGCGAAGCGCTAAGTTTACATTGCCCCTGAAACACTGAAGTTGTTCCCAGGCGGCCTTACATAGACGCGTGAAGACTGTTCGAGCGCGTTCCAGCGAACGGCGATGCGCACTGCCGCCGAGCGCCGCTAAAGGCCCTGTAGGAATTGTCGGCAGCCTGGTAAGAGCTGAAGTGGTCGGAGCACCAACGAACATGTGCCTCGCCCAGATCATTCGTCACTTGCGGGCGGGACGTCTCAGCGAGCGCTCCCCCGGTCAACGACTGAGGAGCCTCGCAGGCGTGCCGCGGCCCGCCACCGAACGGCTGATAGGTGTCGTCTTCAGCACGATAGGAGGTGTAACGATTCTGGCACCGGGCAACGCGTGCATGCTCTATGGCAGCCATTGCGGTCTGCCGGTCATCCGGCGTCGTTGATGGCCGTGCCTCGGCAACTTGGTCCGTTTTGCTCTGAGAAGCCCCTATCGTTTGAGTCGACGCGGCCAAGATCGCAGGCAGCCGCTCATAAGGCTGATTGGTACGGTCTATCTGTATAGGCGTATTCGACCAAAGCGGGGCATTGAGGTTCGCAAACTTATGACTGGCGGCGGTAGCATTGAACGCCGCGGCCACCTGAGCCGCTCCCATGACAAGAGGCACGCAGCAGGCGGACAAAACTAGGCTTGAGAGTATCGACTTCATCACAAAGGCTCCGCGGTTGCAGTGCACAAATGCGCGACAAGCATAAGAGTTCCAAGCGGACGAATTATGCAATAGCCATGGTTACCGTGGTGGGTTCAAGGATGAAGTGCGACTTGCCGTCGTGTTTCCCGCCACGCCCACCGTTCTCTTGCGAGCCATCACGAACGCACTTGAGGCCTTCGAACATTCGAAGTTAGGGTCCCAGACCACAGACTTCGTCGCCACGCGCAGTGCGAAGACGCCGGCGAGGAACGTTGTCGATGCGCCAAGCATCGTTGCGGGGTCCGCATATCCAAACACGGACTGTCCTGCTGGCACTTCACCGGTTATCCCGGAAAGGCGAACCCCTTCACGCAGCACCGCGATCGCGACTACCACTCCACTTCCGCTGACAACACCCCATCCTGCCGCTTTGACGCCCGCTGCGCCATTCGACGCGAACAGGAAAAGCGTGCCGATCGCAGCCGCGGTCGCATAGGGCAGCGCGAGGCCGATCCGCCCGAGCATCAGCTTTGCCTGCCCGGTCTTACTGAGAGCGGCCAGCCAGTGTTCGATCCCCGCCATGAACACCAAGACGACGATCATCATCGCGGCCGGGATGACGGCGAGGAACACTTTACTCGCCGTCATGAGCGAATGCCTCCGCGCCTATCGCCGTGAGGCGCGATTGCTCCCCATCGTTGCCCTTAAGGCGGCGACCGGCATCGATCAACAGGCCAAGCAGAAGAGCCCGCTTCTCGTAGCGCAGTCCTGCCTTGACGATCAGGCCACCGAGTTCGATTTTCTCGCGCGTGTCTTTCTTTCGCGCGTCATTCGTGATCGTGCGGGCCATCCGTTCAAGCCTCACGACCGCTGCTCGCAGCAGCGCCAGTCTCGATCGTCGTGACCGTCTCACCTGCTGTCCTGCCGTCACCAGCATTTCTCTTCCCAGTCGAAGCCGCCTTGCCTCCGCGAAACCGCCCGGTGATCTCTTCGAACGCAGCCTGTAGCTCGGTTTCCTCGATCTCGATCTCACCGAGGCCGGCCTTCAGCGCGATCCTGCCGACGCGCTCCGCCTCGCGTGTTTCGGCTTGTCTCAGCTGATCCTGCAATCTGGCGATTTCTTCCCTGATCTTCAACGATGGTTTCTTCATTCCGGTCGCATCTCCCTGGAAATCCTGCGGCGTTTATCTCGCTGCAAGATTTCCCCAAAAGCACGTCCGAAGGAATGTGCAGATCTGCACGTCGGCAAAGCCGACACTTTGGAGGATGATCCCGCCGTTCCGAAGGAGCGGTTCCAAGGGCGCAATTATACGTCGCTGGCCGACGAGTTGCTGGCGGCCCTGGCGGGGCCGTCGTGGGGTTGTCGCCCCCGACGAACGAGATTCGAACCGGGAGTGTTTTACGCCGTGGCCATCGCCCATTTCTCAGCCAGTATCGTCAGCCGTGGCGACGGCCGCAGTGCTGTGTTGTCTGCGGCCTACCGGCATTGCGCGAAAATGGAATATGAGCGCGAGGCCCGAACCATTGATTATACCCGCAAGCAAGGCCTCGTGCATGAGGAGTTCGTTCTACCCGCGGATGCCCCGAAATGGGTCCGCTCCCTTATCACCGATCGCTCTGTATCGGGAGCGGTCGAGGCCTTCTGGAACAAGGTCGAGGCCTTCGAGAAGCGCTCCGATGCGCAGCTTGCCCGCGACCTGACCATCGCACTTCCGCTGGAGCTGACGACTGACCAAAGCATCGCACTGGTACGCGACTTCGTGGAAAAGCACATCCTTGCCAAGGCAATGCTCGCCGATTGGGTCTACCACGACAATCCCGGCAATCCTCACATCCATCTGATGACCACATTGCGCCCGCTCACCGAAGATGGCTTTGGGGCAAAGAAGGTCGCGGTCATTGGTGAGGATGGCCAGCCGGTCCGCACCAAGTCCGGCAAGATCCTTTACGAACTCTGGGCCGGTTCCACCGACGACTTCAATGTCTTGCGCGATGGCTGGTTCGAACGCCAGAACCATCACTTGGCGCTCAGTGGTCTCGATCTTCGTGTCGATGGCCGCTCCTACGAGAAGCAGGGCATAGACCTGGAGCCGACCATCCATCTCGGCGTTGGCGCAAAAGCGATCGAGCGCAAGGCCGAAAGCCAAGGCGTGCGTCCGGGGCTCGAGCGGATTGCTGAATGCGCAGCGTCGAAGCGAGAACACCCGTCGAATTCTGCGACGCCCGGAGATCGTCCTCGACCTGATCACCCGGGTGAAAAGCGTTTTCGATGAGCGGGATATCGCCAAGGTGCTGCATCGCTATATCGACGATCCCGGCACGTTTCAGCATTTGATGGCGCGCATCATCCAGAGCCGGGATATTCTGCGCTTGCAGCGCGATACGATCGATTTCACCACCGGCGACAAGATGCCGGCCCGCTACACAACACGGGCGATGATCCGGCTGGAAGCAACGATGTCGCGCCAAGCGATCTGGCTGTCGAGCCGTGAACGGCATGCGGTATCGGAAGCAATGCTGGATGCGACGTTCCGACGTCATCAGCGGCTTTCGGAAGAGCAAAGGATGGCAATCGAACGGATCGCTGACCCCGCCCGGATCGCTGCCGTCGTCGGACGCGCTGGTGCTGGCAAGACCACGATGATGAAGGCGGCGCGAGAGGCTTGGGAGCTCGCCGGCTATCGCGTTGTCGGCGGCGCGCTTGCGGGCAAAGCGGCCGAAGGCTTGGAGAAGGAAGCCGGCATTCAAAGCCGGACGTTGGCGTCCTGGGAATTGCGCTGGGGCCGTGGCCGCGACATGCTCGATGACAGGACCATCTTCGTCATGGACGAGGCCGGCATGGTCGCCTCCAAACAGATGGCGGGCTTTGTCGATGTCGTTGTGAGGGCAGGGGCGAAAATCGTGCTGGTCGGCGATCCCGAGTAGCTTCAGCCGATCGAGGCGGGGGCTGCCTTCCGCGCCATTGTCGATCGGATAGGTTACGCTGAACTCGAGACAATCTATCGCCAGCGCGAGGACTGGATGCGCAAGGCATCGCTCGATCTGGCGCGCGGCAATGTCGAGAAGGCGTTGGCGCTCTACAATGCCAATGCGAGAATTGTTGGCGAACGTCTGAAGGCGGAAGCGGTTGAGCGCCTGATCGCCGACTGGAACCGTGATTACGATCAGACGAAGACGACATTGATCCTCGCCCATCTGCGCCGCGACGTGCGCATGCTGAACGTTATGGCCCGCGAAAAACTCGTTGAACGCGGACTTGTCGGTGAGGGCCATGTCTTCAAAACGGCTGACGGTGTCAGGCAGTTCGACTTGGGCGACCAGATCGTCTTCCTGAAGAATGAGACCTCGCTCGGCGTCAAGAACGGCATGATCGCTCAGGTCATTGAGGCCGCACCGAACAGGATCGTTGCTATCATCGGAGAAGGTGATCAGCACCGGCAGGTGATCGTCGAACAGCGGTTCTACAACAATCTCGATCACGGCTACGCCACGACGATTCACAAGTCCCAGGGTGCCACGGTCGATAGGGTCAAGGTGCTCGCTTCCCTGTCCCTTGATCGGCATCTAACCTATGTGGCGATGACCCGCCATCGCGAGGATCTGCAGCTCTATTACGGGACCAGATCCTTCTCCTTCAACGGCGGCCTGGCCAAGGTTCTTTCCCGAAAGAACGCCAAGGAGACGACGCTCGATTACGTGCGTGGGCAGTTCTATCGCGACGCGCTGCGCTTCGCCGAGGCTCGTGGCCTCTACGTCGTCCAGGTCGCACGCACGATGGTACGCGATCGGCTCGACTGGACGCTGCGCCAGAAGGCCAAACTTGTCGATCTCAGCCAGCGCCTTGCTGCCTTTGCCGCGCGCCTTGGCTTCACCCAATCCCCAACCACTCAAACGAAGAAGGAGGCCGCACCCATGGTCGCAGGCATCAAGATATTCTCCGGTTCTGTTGCGGATACGGTCGGTGACAGGCTCGGCACAGATCCCGCCCTGAAGCAGCAATGGGAGGAGGTGTCGGCGCGCTTCCGTTATGTCTTCGCCGATCCCGAAACCGCATTCCGGGCCATGAACTTCGATATGGTCCTGGCCGACAGGGAGATGGCCGGACAGGTCCTTCAAAAGCTTGAGACAGACCCCGCATCGATCGGCCCGCTGAAGGGCAAGACCGGAATCCTCGCTGGCAAGGCCGAGCGCGAGGCGCGCCGCGTCGCAGAGGTCAATGTTCCCGCCCTGAAACGCGATCTCGCGCAATATCTGCGGATGCGCGAGACCGCGACGCAACGCGTTGCGACTGAAGAACAAGCCCTGCGCCAGCGCGTCTCGATCGACATCCCGGCGCTCTCGCCGGCCGCACGCTTGAGCGCGTGCGCGACGCGATCGACCGCAACGATCTGCCAGCGGCCATGGCATATGCGCTCAGCAATCGCGAGACCAAGCTCGAAATCGACGGGTTCAGCCAGGCTGTTACCGAACGCTTCGGCGAGCGGACCCTGGTGAGCAACGTGGCGCGCGAGCCGTCCGGAAAGCTGTACGAAAAGCTTGCCGAGGGGATGAAGCCCGAACAGAAGGAGCAGCTGAAGCAAGCCTGGCCGGTCATGCGCACGTCCCAGCAGCTCGCCGCCCACGAGCGCACGAGCCAGACGCTGAAACAAGCTGAAAACCTGCGGCTGACGCAGCGCCAGTCGCCGGTGATGAAGCAGTGAAACGGCGCTGGGTGATTGCGTTCATCACTGCGAGCGCGAGCGTCATGGCCGCTCTTGCAGGGATCGGGTTTGGCCGCATCAGGCTGAACATGACGCCGAGCGAGCCCCTTGGTATCTGGCGCATCAAGCCTTTTGGGAGAGAGCCCATCGTCGGTGATCTCGTGTTCATCTGCCCTCCGTCCAAGCCGCAGTTCGAGGAGGCATGGCAGCGCGGCTATCTCCGACGTGGACTGTGTGCCGATCCTGCTCTGAAACCCGCAATCGTCGAGCAGTTCATCAAACGGGCAGGGTCCTAGGATCCACTCTTTAATACGGTTCGCTCTGCGGGCCGAGTCATTCTAGCACCGAAGCCTGCGACACCGGATGATGCCCTGACGCTGATCCGTAACTGTCCGTCGTCGAATGATTTGAGACTTCCTCGGCTTTGGAAGAATGGAGTTTCCGGCTCGGTTTGCGCGTTGATTTAAGCTGCTTTCTTTTGGTGGTTCAAGCGGCGTTGTCTGATGGTGTCTCTTTTGATCTTTTCGCGTTCGAGCAGTATGGTCTGGCCGCGCCCGGAGTAGACGTCGGCTGGGGTAAGATTGTCGAGGCTTTCGTGATAGCGCCGATGGTTCTAGTGCTCGACAAAAGCCGCGACCTGAGCTTCGAGGTCCTCCTGGAAGAAGTAGTTTTCGAGCAGGATGCGGTTCTTCAGCGTCTGGTGCCAGCGTTCGATCTTGCCCTGCGTTTGCGGATGGCCGGGAGCGCCGTGGACCTGCCCGATCTTGTATTTCTCCAGCCATTCACCGAGATCGGAAGCAACGTAACACGGGCCGTTGTCGGACAGCAGGCGCGGCCGGTGTTCGACCTTGACCTTGTCGCATCCTGATGCCGCAAGCGCCAAGTCGAGCGTGTCGGTAACATCCTCGACTTTCATGCTGGTGCACAGCTTCCAGGCGATGATGTAGCGCGAGAAGTCGTCGAGGATGGTCGACAGGTAGAACCATCCCCAACCATGACCTTCAGATAGGTGAAGTCAGTTTGCCACATCTCGTTCGGGCGCGTGGTCTTGTCCTTGAACTCGTCGTTGGCCTTGATGACGATATAGGTGGGCGACGTTATCAGATCGTGGGCCTTGAGCAGGCGGTAGACCGAAGCCTCTGATACGAAATAGCTTTCCGTGTCGGTGAACTTCACGGCCAGTTCGCGCGGCGACAACTCGGCATGATCCAGCGCCATTTCGATGATACGGTCCCTGACATCGTCGGGAAGACGGTTCCATACCCGTGACGGGGCGGATGTCCGGTCTTCCAGCCCCTCGACGCCGTAGGTCAGGAAACGATCATACCAGCGGTAGAAGGTCGGCCGAGGAATGCCGAGCTTGTCGAGGGTCTGCTTGGCAGGCAGGTGGGATTCTTCCACGAGCCGGATAATCTCAAGCTTCTCGGTGGCGGGATATCTCATTCGTCGCCGTCCCCATCCCCGATCATGCTTTTTTTAAGCAGGCGGTTTTCCAGGGTGAGGTCGGCCAGAGCCTCCTTCAGGTCGCGGCTTTCACGGCGCAGTGCTTTCACCTCGTCAGTGGTTGCCGAACGGGCGGTGTCGCCCGCAAGCCGCTTCTTGCCAGCTTCGAGGAATTCCTTGGACCAGCTATAATACAGGCTCTCGGCAATCCCTTCACGTCGGCAGATTGCGGCAATGCTGTCCTCGCCACGAAGGCCTTCCAGCACGATGCGAATTTTCTCTTCCGACGAATGGTGCTTGCGCGTGGCGCGGCGGATGTCCTTGATCGTCTTCTCGGTCGTCGATGTCTGCGGCCCGGATTTTTGTCTCATCTTCGCTTCCTTTGAATGAGCTACGATGAGCCGAAAATCCTCTCTTCTCAATTAAGCCAGTTCTGTCTCATGGGCGCTGATGTCGGACAACGATAGGAGGCGAAGGTAGACGAAGAAATGTTCATGCCCACTGCTCTATCGTACAAAACTTAAGACGACACTGCTCGCCAAACAGCTCAAAGCGTTACGATTCAAAACACCCTACGAAGCCATCCGCCAACTCAGCGAGAAAAAGCCGGAAATCTTCATTCGAAACCCAAGCCATGACATGTTGGGACCAAACACCTAGTCACCGGAATCTGAAGTTCGGCTCATTGTTTTTTGGCAGAATCGCTTGACGGAGGCGAGGATTTGGCCGGCGGATTTCACCCATCTGTATGGCTTGGGATTCTCGTTGTGCGTTGCGATAAACGCGTCGATGTCGGCTTCCAGTTCGGCGGTGGAACGATGACACCGCGTTGCAATTGCTTGCGCATCAGCTCTGCAAACCACCGCTCGACTTGATTGATCCAGGAGGCTGACGTTGGCGTGAAGTGAACATGCCAATGCGGGCGGCGTGCGAGCCAGGCCTTGATCCTCGGCGTCTTGTGGGTCGCATAGTTGTCCATCACCAAATGCACGTCCGGCCCCTTGGGCATCTCGGCGTCAATCCGCTTCAAGAAGTCGAGAAATTCGGTCGCCCTGTGACGTTTGTAGCACTGGCCGATTACCGCGCCAGTCGCAACGTCGAGCGCGGCGAACAGGGATGTCGTGCCGTTGCGGACATAGGTATGGGTGCGCCGCTGCTCGGCGATGCCCGGCGCCATGGGCAGAACCGGCTGCTCGCGATCCAGTGCCTGGATTTGCGATTTCTCATCCACGCATAGCACGACTGCCCGATCAGGTGGCGACATGTAAAGGCCGACTATGTCTTGCACCTTATCAACGAACAGGGGATCGGAAGACAGCTTGAATGTCTCCGAACGATGCGGCTGCAAACCAAACGCGGTCCATATCCGACGGATGGTGGTGTGCGACAGCCCGCGGTCGGCTGCCATCAAACGGATAGACCAGTGCGTGGCATCCTTCGGGGTGGTGTTCAATGTCCGTTCGACGACCTCAGCTACCTGGGCGTCAGAGACGGTTCGTGGCCGACCTGCGCGATATTCGTCGGTCAGCCCGTCAATGCCACCCTGCACGCACCTGCGGCGCCACTTGCCAACCGTGTGCTCGTGGACGCCAAGGCGTTCGGCAACATCTTTGCTCCGCAAGCCCTGCGCGCACAGCAAAACTATCCGGCATCGATCCGACAGCGAGCGCGGCGCCTTGTGCCGCCGCACCTGAGACTCAAGAAAATTTCTATCCTCGTCGCTCAGAGCGACAAAGCCCGCTTGCCTGCCGACCATCAATCAAACTCCCGCTGTTACAACAGAAGCAAAATAAAATGATGCCTACTTTAGTTCCACGTTACTAGCGGCTTTGCCGCCGTAAATCGCTCATCTGGTCTTGTTATTTATGCTGAAATCAGTAGCGTTGGAACCTGATTCGAAAAGAACTCAATAGAAATGGTACCTTGCTAGCCTGCGGGTGAGAATTCGGATGTGGGCGATGAGCATCCAGGCTTCAGCGGAAGCGATTGACTTCTCCCAATCTTTGGCCAGTTGCCGGCATCGGCCAAGCTAGGCGAATGTGCGCTCCACCACCCAGCGACGCGGCCGCACTTCAAAGCGTCGGAGGACGGTTTTGAGAGCCGCCACTGCGTCATCGCGGTCTTGAATGTCAGCGCTGTGGACGACGAGCCCCACCATCAAACCGAGCATGTCGACAACGATATGACGCTTGCGACCTTTGATCTTCTTGCCCGCGTCATAGCCCGCAATCCCGCCGCTTTCAGTCGTTTTGACACTCTGACTGTCGATCACCCCGCCGTTGGCGAGGCTTCCTTTCCCTCCAGTTCTCGCGTCTCCATGACGAGATGATGGTTGATCCGCAGCCAAAGGCCAGTCGCCCGCCACTCGTAGAAGTGACCCTGCACAGTTGAATAGGGTGGAAAATCCTTCGGCAACATCCGCCATTGGCATCCGGAAGACGCGATATAAAGCAGTGCGTTCAAAACCTCGCGCAACTCCGTCTTGCGGGGGCCGCCGAGCCTGCGTGGCGTCGGCATAAACAGAGCGATCAGCGACCACTCCCTGTCGGTAACATCACTTGCATAACGCCCCGTCCGTCGGCCATATTGACGACGGATGAAATCAGTCAGCCCATTGCGGTCTCCATCGAATTTTAAGCAAATCCGAAAGGAAGCACAACTGGCTGATTTCACTCAACTCTTTTTCAGTCAGGCTCTTACAGGATGCAGATCCGCCGGTAGCATAGGAAGCGCCAATCTCCAGTATCCGAGGCTACTTCTCGTCATCAAATACGTCTACACGATCACGCGATGGGAAATAACTTTAAAGACCAAGAACAATATTTGGTATATTTTATAACCGTCGGATCGTTGCCACCGATCTCGATGTCTAACGCTTTGCCCCGAATGCCCCACATTGCCTGGGCAAAGCTAAGGCCCGGATTGGCTCGCTTCTGGCTAGCTATCCGGGCCTCCTAGATGCATGAATCGCCGATCTGGACAACGCCGTCGCTGAGCAATCACTTCAGCTGGGAACCGGTGGCGGCGATAAAGGGGATCACGAACGGTTTGGGTCATGCCGCAAAATCGCACAGGGCAATCGCCGAGGGGTTAACGTTACGATGCCGTGGCGCTTGCTCTGGTTTATGCGGCGGGATTGGAGAACCATTCCCAACCACCCCGCCCTGTCCTTTTTCGTCTGTAAAGAGCCTGATCGGCTTGCCGTATAAGACCGGCCAGATCTGTGGCGTCTTGCGGATAAAGGCTGACCCCGATGCTCGCGCCAAGGGTTATCGTTTCCACATCAAATACGAATGGCGCGTCAAAGGTGGCATTGATGCGATCACAGATAGCCTCTGCCTGTGTGTCGCTCTGAAGGCTGGACAACAGAACCACAAACTCATCGCCACCAATCCGGCCGACGAGATCCGTATCGCGGACGGCGTTGCGCAGGCGATCGGCAACCATCTTCAGGACTTGATCGCCAGCCTCGTGCCCCAGACGGTCGTTGACCGGCTTAAAACCGTCGAGGTCAACGAGCAGGACCCCCAGCTTGAGGTTGGCTTTCGTTGGTGCCGATGTGACTTCGGTTTCCCAGCGCTCGTGCAACGCCCGGCGGTTTGCGAGTTCGGTAAGAGGATCTTCCATTGCGATGCGACGGATGGCGTCTTCGGCAATTTTGCGATCTGAAATGTCCTCGAAAGTAGCGATCCCTATCCCGACATCCCAAAGTAAGGTCCCGCGGTGGAGCGTTGTGCGATATGTCCCATCAGCACAACGCACCCGGCATTCAAGCGGATCGATTTCCGCAATGCCCGATTGGTCTCCCCTCCAGAGAGCGGCCCAACGTTCGCGGGCGGTACGCCGCTCTGCCGACGTTGCGTAGACTTCTGCAATCCACTCATCGACGGTTGCGAAACGGCTTTCAGGATATCCGAACAACCTGATAAAGGTGCGATTGACGAAACGGATGTCCCCGCCCGGAAGGGTCGCCCAGGACATGGCAACAGGCATGGCATCGAGGATGATATGCAGGTCGCGGAATGATGTTGCCGAACCCGTTTCCGCTCGCTCGAAAAGTTCCTTCATCCCCCACTCCCTGCTTCACCAAGACCTGCTTCAGAGATCGATTTTACGAGGCCCACGACGCGTTTGCGAACGAGTGGTGAACTGATCAGGGCGAAAGCCCTGTTCAGATCAAGGCCCTCGTTATTTGCGAGAAACGCGGTGATCTCCTTGCCCGGATTCGACGTGATATCGCCCTCAGTTCCGGAACTCTGATCGGGAAAGAAATACGAAAACGGCACACCAAAGATGGTTGCGACGTTCTGCAGCCGACTTGCGCCGACGCGGTTCTTGCCCTTTTTGTATTTCTGAACCTGCTGGAATGTCACGCCCAGAGCTTCGGCAAGCTTGCCCTGGCTCATTCCAAGTATGCGCCGCCGTGCTTTAATGCGCTCCCCCACTTCGATATCGACGGGATTAGGTACCTTTGGTCCTCTCTTCATGTCCTCGAAATTACTCATGCTGTTTTCACCTTCCTATGGTTCAACTCTGCTATCGTTCCTGCATCCCGTTCGCTCGGGACCGGTTTGCCATAAAAATAGCCCTGAACTTCGGTGCATCCTTCTTCAAGAACGCGGATCAGATGCGCTTCCGTCTCTACGCCCTCAGCAACGGTCGTGACGCCGAGACGCTTGCCCAGATCAGCGATTGCCCTGACGATCGCGGCCGACTCCGGCCGCTCGACGGCATCTTTCACGAATGAGCCATCGATCTTGATCTTGTCGAAGGGGAAGGCGCGCAGATGGGTAAGGGACGAATAGCCGGTCCCGAAATCATCCAGCGCCACGCGAACACCCATGTCGCGAATGCGGCGCAAATCGCCAATCACACCATGTTCATCATAAAGCATAGCTGTTTCGGTCACTTCGATTTCCAGCCTGTAAGGGGACAACCCGGAACGGGTCAGTGCCGCTAGAATGGCCGATGCGATGGTTCCTTTTCCGAGTTGCGCGGCCGATACGTTGACCGCCACCCGTGCAGCATCGCTCCACCCGGCCGCATCAAGGCACGCGGTATTTAGAACGAAGTCGCCGAGCTGGTCGATCAGCCCGCTTTCTTCAGCGATCGGCACGAATTCGGCGGGCGAAATCCAACCCCGCTCAGGGTGAAGCCAGCGGACAAGGGCTTCGCGTGCAGTTATCTTCTTGGTGTGAGCGTCAATAATCGGCTGATAGAAAACGAACATGCCCTGACGTGTTGCAAGCGACGTCCGGAGCTTTGCACAGAGGCGGACCCGTTTCTGTATCCGGCTCTCCATATTTTCGCTAAACGTCCTGTGTGTCCCCTTGCCCGCCGCTTTCGCAGCGTAAAGAGCAATGTCCGCACGCGCCAGCAGCGATTCTCCGGTGTCGCCGTGTATTGGCGCGATAGCTATTCCGATGGACGCACCCATCAGGATTTGATCGTAGGGAAGAGACAGCGTTTCAATGATACGGGACGCAAAAGTTTCAAGTTCGGATGTTTCAACATGCGGAACCAGAATGGCGAACTCGTCACCGACACGATGACCACTGGTGTCATTCACTATTTTGAAGCCGTCAAGATCAATAAACAGGAGGGCGGGTCCGTCGCCCGGAAGGGCAAGGGCGGAATCCATGTTCTCGTTGAACGTCACACGGTTGGCGAGACCGGTCAGTGTGTCGTAATGGGCGAGGTGGCGGATTTGCCGTTCCGCTTCCACTTCCTTTGTGACGATCGCCCAAGTCAGCATCGGCCCGAGATATGTGTCGTCATCCGCCATGATCGCGGACACCTTCAGGTCCAAAACTTCCGGGCCGAGATCGATGCGGGCATTGTGCGGCAGGTTTTTGGGGTCTGACAGGATGCGTCGTTCGTGCTCGGGATGGCGATGGAAGACATCGATAGACGAACCAAGGAGACCGTCGGCCTTCAGGGGCAGAAGATGCTCGATGCTGCGGATGAGATCTTTCGAGGTTTCGTTTGCATAGGTGATCGTAAAACCTTCGGGTTCGACGGTCATCACCGCTACCGGCATGTCGTCGATCATGCGCAGCAGCCGCCCCTGTTCCTCCTGCTTGCGGCGTGCTTCGGTCTGCCTCGTCACCATCTGCGAGATAAGTGGCATAGTTGATGTTGAGGATCACCAGCATGCCGATCGAAACCAGTGCGATATTGATGGCGGTGGCGATGAAAGTCGGTTGCCCGGTCGCAGCGAAAAAGAAAATGAATGCGCCGTTGACGATGATTGTTACCGTCAGAGCGGCCGAGCGCAGATGCATCAGGCAGAAGATGCAGGAAATCACCGTGATCGCCATATAGAAGGCGAGGTGTGAGCGGGCGTAGGCGTCGCCATAAGGATAGAGGAAGAATGACCAGCCGTTGAAAGCGATCGCGATTACGAACGCCAATCGGTTTGTGCATCGCAGGGCATTCAGCGCGGTGAATGGCGTTGGCTTGGAGTGGCGGGATCTCCACCAGTGGACGATGCGCATAACGCATCCGATTGTCAGAATGCTTGGGATGCCTATCGAGAGCCAGAGAGGTGCAACCGGCATGTGGGTTCCCGCGACCACCCGGGTGCTCGAAAGCAAAATGAGGTACATCAACGGCATTTGCGGTGAGAACGCGAGATATTGTGCTTTCAGCAATTCAGGGTTTTCGCCCGAAACCTCCAGTGCACGCCGAAATTTATCAATCAACGGCTTCATGAACAGAACCTTCCCGTGGTGTCGCAATCAAAATGACCCGACCGCCGGTTTCTCATCCGACGCAACAGTACGGCATCATGCCGTTAACACAAGGGAGAGTGTTCTCAAGCGAGCCTTTCCGGTCGCCTCAGTAGGAGAATCTGCGGTACGCCCCCAAGCCTCTTTCCTGACCCCTTGATCGGGGAGTTAGTAAACCGAGTACGCCCGGTCCCATGGACCTTTAGTTCGGAGGAACCTGGACATGCGCCCATGGCTCCCCGACCCAAAAAGGTCAAGGAATCCGGTGCCTTGTCGGCAGGCACCAACCGACGTACTTCGGGGTTACTACGCCCCAAGGCTGCGCGCAGCCCCAATTTGTTTTACAATGGAACAGGTTAATGTTTTAATCTTTTCTGAGCATGGGATAGATTCTCAACGCGGATTGGCGCTTGGCCTGCAAAGCTTTGCCGGGCTTGTCGCAGTTTTTTCGGTTAACGGTATGTTGACCATCGGAAGAGAAATTCCGCTCCTATTGTTGCGGAGCGTACCGATGGTTCTGAATGCCATTACCGAGAAGCTGAAACGCCAATCGAAAGACGATTTCAAGGGACGACATTTTGAGGCGTGGCTGATCGTGCAGGCGGTTGCCTGGTATTTGCGTTATCCGCTCAGCTATCGCGATTTGGAGGAAATGGTCCGGGAACGCGGTTTCGAGATTGACCATAGCACGATCAACCGCTGGGTTCTGGCCTACGCACCGATGATCGAGAAGCGATTACGTCAGTTTCGTCGGCCACATTGCGGCTCGGTTCGCGTCAATGAGACCTACGTCAAGATCCGCGGCAAGTGGCGATACGTGTATCGCGCAATCGACAAGCACGGCAATCCCGTCGACTTTCTGCTGACGGCAAAGCGCGATCTTGATGCCGCCAAGCGGTTCTTCCGCAAGATGCTGAAGGACGAGCCCTTGTTGTCACCGAATAAGATCGGCACGGATGGCGCCAATACGTTTCCGTCGGCGATCAAAACATTGGTCGATAGCGGGCTGTTGCATCCAGATCCTGTGCACTATGCCACCAAGCATCTCCAACAAGGCATCGAAAGCGATCACTTCCGGCTGAAGAAGAACATGCCCAAGATCGGCGGGGTCCAGTCATTCAACACTGCGCGGCGAACCATCGCGGGTTTCCAGGCGATGCTGTGGTTGAGGAAAGGCTTCGGCTATTCCGGCGGCTGGATCGTCAACGACCAGAACGATCTGCTTGCGCGCCTCTTCGGACTGCAAAAGGTTAACAAAGTATAAATGCACACCGTTTAGGGGATAATCGCGGCCCACGAAAATCTTTGCGACATGTGTGGACGGCCTCCGTTTGGCAAGGATTATTTTGGTGTTTTGACAGGTTGGTCGGTAGCAGGCATGTGTCCGGCCTTTGATTGCGGCCTCTCAAGACTGCCGCTGGCCATGATGAAGTCCGCAGATCAGGTTCCAAACAAGCCCCCGCGCTTTTCGCGCTCGTCGCAAAGCGGATTATCCCGATCCGGGTTTCGACCCTTGTCATCACACCATCAGCACCTCACCAATTCGTTTGGCCTCAAAAAACTCTCGATGCGCTTTGTCAGCTCATCGCTGGGCAATGTAAACTTAGCGCTTCGCAGTCATGATTTGGGGTTGAGGTTTTGGTTTAGGCGGCTTGAATGCCAGCGATTTGGTACCATGTTTGCATGGCTGTTTCTCGCAATTCGCGATGATGGGTGGATGGAATGTCGTGGCGGGGAACGTGAAAGAGGTTGGCAATCGGATCGTGGATGGAAACGAACCGTTGAAGGTGCCTCGCTGACTTGAAGCGCCTCATAATCCTTTCACGCCGTCGGACAGGCTGATGAGAATTCTCGGCCCGATTGTTCAGGCCCTTGTGCGAGCGATGTTCGATACCGGGCATGATATCACGCTTCGCCGCACCGTAGGATCGAAGCTTGTCGGTGATTATCACACGCGGCGCACGGCATTGCCCTTTCAGAAGCTTTCGCATCAAACGCTTTGCCGCCTTGGCATCGCGGCGGCTTTGCACCAGCACGTCGAGAACAAAACCGTCCTGATCGACGGCGCGCCAGAGCCAATGTTTCTTGCCGGCGATCGTGATGACAACCTCGTCGAAGTGCCATTTGTCACCGAGCCTGCCGGCAGATCGCTTGCGGATATCATTGGCAAAATGTCTACCGAACTTCTCCGCCCAGAGCCTCACGTTTTGGTGAGAGACGATGAGGCCACGGGCAGCCAGCATATCCTCGACCATCCGCAGGCTCAGCGGAAACCGGAAATAGAGCCAAACGGCATGGGCAATCACCTCGGCTGTAAATCGATGGAGACGATAAAGAGGATCACGGGCAAATCTGGTCATGCCACAAGATCCCAAATGTTGATCGATGCCAGGTTAACTTTACAGTGCCCCATGAAGAGATTCCATAGAAGCCCCGACCGGTGGTTCTCGATCATCGCCACGATCGGCCCCTGGTTTACGGCGAGGTAGCTTTTCGAAATCCACCGTCCATTGGCCGCGAACGCATCGACAAATCCGTAGCGGCCCCAGAGCCGCCCATCGGCAGCCACAAGATAATACCTGAGCGCGGCTTCAGCCGCTTCTGGCAGGTATGGAAAACTCGAGAGTGCCGCCGTTGGGGCAATAATCCCGCGGTCATTGTCCGGCGCGCTGGCGATATATTTTCTTGGCCCGTGCGACGACGTCAGCCCCCAACAAGCCGCACCATAGCCGGCATGCTGGTGCGGATTGGCCACGGCGTGAGCATGGTGGATCGACGCATGAGCGACGTTCTGTTCCCAGTAGTCGCAATATCGGTCCCGCATCCTGCTTGGGTCGAGGCCGCAGAAGGAGGAGTGCGCCAGGAAGAGGGGACCCCCGAACGGCCGGCCTACCGGCAGTATGTGGCCGTAGTAGCCATTGCCATTTCGCAATGTTCCATTTCCGGCCCAACCGTGATGAAAAACATTGTCGTCAATTGCGTGGCGTCCCGCGCCCGCAGCAAGAATGTAAGCGAGCAGCCCCTCATTCCAACCCGTGATCGGAAGCGCCATCTTCCATTGATGCTTTGGGCTCCAATGCCAATACAGCGGCCTGGATGGCTCAGGCGCGTACCAACACCGCTCGACCTCATCGACCAATTCCTGGATCAATATGCGTAGCGGACGCTCTCCTGGTGCCTCGCCATCGAAATATTGGCGTGCGCATATCAAGCCTTGTAGAAGGAGGGCGGTCTCGACGAGATCGCCGCCATCGTCACGGTGCGAGAAAGGCACGACCTCTCCGGTTGAGCCGTTGATGAAATGCGGGAATGCGCCATGGAAACGCGGCACATCCTTCAGAAAGGCGACCGTCAGAAGCATCCGCTCCATCGCTTGCCCGCGGTCGATCCAGCCACGGCTGACGGCGACAATGATAGCCAGGAACGAAAATCCCGAGCCGCTGATGGAAACGAGATCGTTGCGCGCATCACCCCAGGTCAACCTGCGATCATAGGCAAGGCCACTGACGGGATGCGCACCCTCCCAGAAATAGGCAATCGTCGTCCTCTGAACGCGATCGAGCAGTTCTTCGAGCGGGGTTGAGCGGGATGGCGGCGTATTGGTCATATGCTGTGAAATCTCGGCGCTTGCGACGCATCGTGCCATGGCGGCGATACGATTTTGCCGTTACCAGCCGTTGGGAATCGAAGCTCTCTCGCTTTCGACGAGATTGGATGACCCAATCACCCAATCCGAACAAGGGGTTGTCGGTTCGTATCTCATCAAGGCGAAAAATTATTTTTCGGTGGCCAATTCGCTGAAATTCTTGATGCTGACTGAGGTATCGGGGAACTTTGCTGTGATCTCCAGCGTGCCGCCAAGAGCTTCGATGTAGCGTCGCAGGTTGCTGACATAAATATCGGCACGCTGCTCCAGCTTTGCGACAGCCGGCTGCTTCACGTGGAGTGCGCGCGCTACATCCTGCTGGGTCTTTTCACGCGCTTGACGCAGCTCATGCAACGCCATTTCCTCGAGAATTGCCTTGGTTGCTTCATCATTGCGGGCGCGACGTTCAGGCGCCATACTCTTGCGCAGGTCGTTAAAGGAGCGATGTCCAGTCATATCAACCCTTCCTTCCCGATCTCGATCAGGTAATTGTCATATAGGCGATCAGCGACCGGAATCATGATTTCGTAAAAGCGGTCGTCGCCGGTTTTATTTCCACCGACCAGCAAAATAGCGGTGCGACGCGGATCGAAAGCGTAGAATACCCGGTAGGGTTCACCACCGCTCTGAATCCGCAATTCCCGCATATGTTCGTGCCTGGAGCCTTCGATGCCGGATGAGTATGGGAAGGGGAGTTGGGGTCCTTTGGCTTCGAGAAGCCCGACCACCCTTACAATATCGTCCTGAATGGCTTCGACCAACGTCGCGTACCACTCACCAAACTCATCGGTATATTCAACGCTCCAACTCATCGATGCTCCAAATGTATTCCATCTGTGGAATATTTCAAGCGATATTCCACAGATGGAATAACTCGATCGCTTTCGACTGGCAAGTGACGACGATACTAAGTTGCAAGTGTCTGCGATCTCAATCGATTCCAGCGAGTTTGTCATCTGTACCTGCTTAGGAGCGAGATGGATTCTCGATGCGGCCTCCGCAAGTCGGCCGATTACTAGGCAAAAAATAGGGCCACCGGAAAACCGAGGCCCTTGAAGTGTGAAGGTTAAAACCTCCAGGGGGGAACAGCTGATGCGATGGCACTGGGAGGAGGCCGTCGCGTGCATCAGCTATGGGCTTTATGCCTAGAATATATGCGATGCGCAAACAAAAATTGTGCAATGCACCTATGCGCGAAACGACGAGATAATCGACGCCGCGGAATTCGGGGTTCCACGTCGCATATGAGCCGTCTCCACCATTCGTAAGCATTGACCCCAAACTGATGCCGGGGTGGAAAGAACCAAGCACCAAGGTATCGGGGGCAGCGATGAGGTCTGCATTAGCATGATCATTGTCGGTCGGAGGCGGGCCCATAGGAGACAGCCCATTCCCGCTCTTGATGGATGGCTTCCTGGTCCGGCCCCGGATCTCCGTCGATCAACCCGCTGACGGGGTCCGCTAGCAAGCTGCGGCCGCTCCGGCTCCGCCTTCGCGGTGATCGCGACCGGTTCCGGACACTGACGGGAGCATCGAGCGGGAATGGCCCGCTCCAAAGATGGAGCCCTCAGATGAACACCAATCTTTCCCTTGCGCAGAACCACGCCTTCCAGCTTTCCCGCACCCTGATGGTTCCGGTCACACTCTTCCGGACGGGCGACGAGTTCGGCGTTCTGCCGAGCGACGAACTCGATGACGAAGACGATCTGGAGATCGTCCATGAATATGTTCCGGGTGGGTCTCATTGAGACCCTTCCTTTTCACAGGTGCCGCTTGCGAGCGGCAGGCGGCAAGGGAAGCTTCGCCACGGCTGGCCTCTCGGCATCGGCACAAACCTGCAGATCTGCAGGTTGCCAGCCGCGCCCTTGCCTCCTTTGCTCTTCGCGGACAGTCGAGAACGGTCCCGCAAACCGCGGGGAGATAAAAATCACGAAGAAAGGCGGACGCAGGAGCGCCGGCAAAGGAATGGAGAAAAGAAAACTGGAAGATCTGCGGGACCGTGTCCCGTGCGCCGTTGTGCTGGAGCAGGCCGGTTTTGCAGTCGATGTGAAGGAAAGCACCCGACGGGCAGTTAAATATCGGCGCGGCGCGGAGATCATTATTGTCATCCACCAAGGGAGGGGTTGGTTCGACCCGCTCTCGGACGCCAAGGGCGATGTCTTCAACCTCGCCGCACACCTCGATGGACTTTCCTTCGTCGAAAGCCTGAACCAGGTCGCCGCATTGGTCGGCTTCGTTGCGAACGAACCGGTCTGGAGCCGAACTGTTCGAGATCCCGCGCCGTCTGATACCATTCCGGAGCGCTGGGCGAAGCGCCGCAAACCGTGGCGAGGGTCGATGACTTGGCGCTATCTGCAGGTTGAACGCCGCCTATCGGAGACCATCATCCGCGCCGCTATACGTGACGATGTGTTGCGAGAGGGTCCACAAGGCAGCATGTGGGCCGCGCATGTCAATGAACATGGTGCCATTTCCGGCTGGGAAGAACGCGGCCCCGACTGGCGCGGCTTCTCGACCGGCGGTTCGAAAGTGCTCTTCCGGCTCGGAGCTATCGATGCGCTCCGTCTCTGCGTCACCGAAGCCGCGATCGATGCCATGAGCCTTGCCGCCTTCGAAGGGTTGCGGGAGGGCAGTCTTTATCTCAGCACTGGAGGAGGGTGGTCACCGAGCACCGATGCTGCGGTGCGCAAGCTTGCCGCGCGTGCCGGCATCCAACTTGTCGCTGCCACGGATGCCAACATCCAAGGTGAGACCTTCGCCAGCCGATTGCGTGACATCGCCGATGAGGCTGGTTGCGACTGGCTGCGCCTCACGCCTCCGGACGAAGACTGGAACGACGCACTGTGCGCGCGAGAAAAGGAAAAGCAGGAAAAGCAGAACGAGGGGAGACGAGGCCTGCCGCATGCCCGCCGGCCGCGTCAAGGGTGAAGCTTCGCCCGGCTGTGCCGGCCCTTGACCCGCCCGGACGGAGAGGCGGCCTGAAGGGAGGGGTCAGGAAGGGCTGAAGAGACGATGGCGACCATGAGGATCCGCCGCGCTCCAGTTCGGACGAGGCTGAAGGAGCCCGATCATGACCCTCTCCACCATCCGCAAAGTTTTTGAAGGTGTTGCCGATATCAGGCAGATGTTCCGCATGTTCGACCGCCACGCGCAGCGCCCGAACCGATGGGAGGGCGACGACAGTGCGCTCTACAGCGGTGAATGGTTCGAGATTGGCGAGACATGCCACGATTACATGCTCGAGATCCTCCCGCCGCTGTGGATGCGGGGGGAGATGTTCGCCATGCGCGAGTTCCTGACCGGCTCGATCACCAGCATCTTTTTCACGCTCTTGATCGACGGGCACATCCGCTATTTCCATGGTTACTGTGATCTGGCTGACAAGGGCTCTCCCGAACGCATGCGCAACGCGATCATCGAGCGCGAATCCCGGCCCGTTCGGGCGATGACGCGTGAAGAGCGTCTCGAGCATATCTGGTCGAGCACGGCGGATGACTATCGCGGCTATGCCGGCGAACGTTGGCCGTCAAGCGATCATGGCAAGCGTACGGTCCTGATCTACGGCGGAAAGGAGGGCACATTCCTGAAGCGGCTCGACCAGCTCACCGATACCGAGATATCCGCGAAACTGCCGGTGCATCTGCGATATCTGCCCGACGCGATCGCGGCGTGACGGGGGCGTGACATGTTCACTTTTCCTGCCACCGACGTTCGGGCTGTGTCGGTCCGTGGTCAGCGACGCATCTGCGGATTACCACGGACGACACGTCCCTTTTCATCAGCCTGATCCACCCCTGACCACGGCTTTCACATCCAATCTTCCAACACCCCCGCGACCATCTCCGTGCCGTTCTGCCGGCCGGGGACGACGGCGCTTGCTCGTTTTCCAAGGAGCCTTTTCATGAGCAACAATCCCTTCACACTCGATATGTTCGGCAATACCGCTCTCTCGCCGGGACTTGGTCTCGGCGTCACGGCCTTCGGCAGCTTTTCAGCCCCTGCCAACGATGATGAACCAGAGCCGACGCCGCCCGCGCCCGCCGCAGCCTTGTCCGTCAGCGCGACCAAACAGCCGCCGCGCAGACAGGGGCATCGCGCCAACTTCTATCTCGACAGCGAAGACCGCGGCCTTGCGGCAAGCTGGAAGGAGCGGGCACGGATGAATGTCGCCGCCATCGTTACCGCCAACGAGATCGAAAATCACAACATACCCGTCACCCGCGAGCATCAGAGGAAGCTGATCCGCTTCACGGGTTTCGGGGCATCGGAGCTTGCCAACGGCATGTTCCGCAGGCCGGGTGAGATGGAGTTTCGCAAGGGTTGGGATGATCTCGGCACATCGCTGGAAACGGCGGTCGCCGAATCCGACTATGCTTCACTCGCCCGTTGCACCCAATATGCCCACTTCACACCGGAGTTTATCATCCGGGCAATCTGGTCTGGCCTGCAACGGCTCGGCTGGCGTGGTGGACGCATTCTGGAGCCAGGTATTGGTACGGGGCTGTTTCCGGCACTGATGCCCGAAGCCTATCGCGACAACAGCTTTGTCACCGGGATCGAGCTCGACCCGGTCACCGCCCGTATCGCCCGGCTGCTTCAGCCGAGGGCGCGGATCATCAACGCGGACTTTGCCCGCACCGATCTGGCGCCGATCTATGACCTGGCCATTGGCAATCCGCCCTTTTCCGATCGCAGCGTCCGTTCTGACCGATCCTATCGCAAGCTCGGCCTTCGCCTCCATGACTACTTCATTGCACGGTCAATCGATCTGTTGAGGCCCGGTGCGCTGGCCGCCTTCGTGACCAGCTCCGGCACGATGGACAAGGCGGATGCCACAGCGCGCGAGCATATTGCGAGGTCTGCGGACCTGAGCGCCGCCATTCGATTGCCGGAGGGCAGCTTCCGTCGCGACGCCGGCACGGATGTCGTCGTCGACATCCTGTTCTTCCGCAAGCGCAAGGTCGGCCAAGCCGAGGGCGACCAGGACTGGCTCGATCTGGAAGAAGTTCGTCCCGCGACAGAGGACGAAGGCGCTATTCGCGTCAACCGCTGGTTTGCTCGGCACCCGGGTCTGGTGCTGGGCGAACATGCGCTGACCTCGGGTCCGTTCGGTGAGACCTACACCTGCCTGCCAAGCACCGGGGAGGATCTGGAAGTGGTGCTTCAAGAGGCCATCGCCCTTCTTCCCGAAGGAATTTACGACGGTGGGCCGACGCCTGTGGACATCGACTTGGAGGAGGAACTCGGTGATATCGTTGATCTAATACCAGCCTGCGTTGAGGCTGACTCAGGTTGTGGATTCCCAAAGCGATGAAAGTGTGAATCAATGGCGTCCTGCATCGAAAGGACGTGGCGATGGGACAAGCGATCGGCTTGCGGGAAGATTTTGACGGAGCGTCGCTCCGGCGACTGGCGCGATTATCAAAGAGCGCGCCGCAGGCCCGGCGACTGCTGGCCCTGGCGCAGATCTACGAGGGGAGCAGCAGGAGCGAGGCCGCAAGGATTGGCGGGGTGACCCTTCAGATCGTGCGGGACTGGGTGATCCGGTTCAATGCCCGTGGCCCCGACGGTCTTCTGGACGGCAAGGCGCCGGGCAAGCCGTCGATCCTCAACGATGCCCAGCGTCGTGCGCTGGTCGAGGCGGTCGAGCGCGGGCCGATCCCGGCGATCCATGGTGTCGTGCGTTGGCGGTTGATCGACCTTGTGTATTTGCTGCACGAGGAGTTCGCGGTGTCGCTCGACGAAACCACCGTGAGCCGCGAGTTGAAAAAGCTGGGCTATGTGAAGCTGACCGCGCGACCACGTCATCATGCGCAGAACGAGCTGGCCATGGAGACATTCAAAAAGGGGGCTTTGCTGCCGAAGTGGCAAAGGTCCGGACAAGCCTCCCGAAGGGCACGTCCATAGAAGTCTGGTTCCAAGACGAGGCCCGCGTCGGTCAGAAGAACACCATCACACGGCGCTGGGCCAGACGCGGAACACGACCCTCGGCGCCCAAGGACCAGCGCACGAAATCGGCCTACATCTTCGGAGCCATCTGCCCCGAACAGGGCAAGGGTGCCGGGCTGATCCTGCCCTTTTGCAACACAGAAACGATGTCGCTACATCTCGCTGAGATCGCGCTCGCCGTAGCGCCGGGCGCGCACGCCGTGGTGTTGATGGACCAGGCCGGATGGCACATGACCGACAAGCTCGAGGTCCCCGACAACATCAGCATCATCGCGCTACCCGCCAAGTGTCCCGAGCTGAACCCGGTCGAGAACGTTTGGCAATTCATGCGCGATAACTGGCTTTCCAATCGCGTTTTTACCTCCCACGACAATATTCTCGACCACTGCTGCGAGGCTTGGAACAAGCTGGTCGATCAGCCTTGGCGCATCATGACCATCGGCCGCCGAAAATGGGCTCGTCAGTTCTGATCAATGCAGGTTGGTATTAGGCCTGGTAACGGCACGATCCGCGAAGGCAGCTTCTTCATCGACAACGGTCGAGGCCTGATGCAGATGCTGGACGGGTCAGCCGTGCCGGTCATCGTGCGCAAAGGACGCTCGGGCGACGGGATTTCCGAGAAACATGTCCGGATCATCAGCAAGCTGATTCCCATCCGCGACGCGGTCCGTGAGGTGCTGAAGGCACAGGAGACTGATCGGCCCTGGCGCGACCTTCAGGTCCGGCTGCGTATCGCCTGGTCGAGCTTCGTGCGCGACTTCGGGCCGATCAACCACACCACTGTCTCGATCCAGGAGGATGCCGAGACCGGTGAGGCCAAGGAGACCCACCGCCAGCCGAACCTTGCACCCTTCCGCGACGATCCGGATTGCTGGCTGGTCGCCTCGATCGAGAATTACGATCTGGAGACGGACACGGCGAAGCCAGGTCCGATCTTCGCCACCCGTGTGATCGCTCCGCCGATCTCGCCTGTCATCACCAGTGCGGCTGATGCGCTGGCGGTCGTACTCAACGAACGCGGCCATGTCGATCTCGATCATATCGCCGAGTTGTTGCACCGCGACGTTTCCACCGTTATCGCCGATCTCGGCGGCGAGGTTTTTCGCGATCCCGCCGACGGATCCTGGCAAACGGCCGACGCCTATCTTTCCGGCTCGGTTCGCACCAAGCTCACCGCCGCGCAGGCTGCAGAGGAGCTTGATCCGGCGTACGAGCGCAATGTCCGCGCCCTGAAGCAAGTTCAGCCGGCCGATCTGCGACCGTCCGACATCACTGCCAGGCTTGGGGCACCATGGATCCCGGCCGCCGATATCGTCGCCTTCGTCAAGGAGAGGATGGATGCCGATATTCGCATCCATCATCTGCCGGAGCTAGGGTCCTGGACCGTGGAGGCGCGGCAGTTGGGCTATAGTGCTGCCGGTACATCGGAATGGGGCACAAGCCGCCGTGATGCCGGTGAACTGCTTACTGACGCGCTCAACAGCCGGGTCCCACAAATTTTCGATGTCTTCAAGGATGCCGATGGCGAGCGCCGGGTTCTCAATGTCGTCGACACCGAGGCAGCGCGTGATAAGCTGCAGAAGATCAAGCAGTCCTTCCAGGACTGGGTCTGGACCGATCCCGATCGCACCGACCGGTTGGCGCGGGTCTACAACGACCGCTTCAACAACATCGCGCCACGTAAATTCGACGGCTCCCATCTGAAACTCCCCGGTGCCTCTGGCGCCTTCGTTCTTTATGGGCACCAGAAACGCGGCATCTGGCGGATCATTGCCGATGGCTCGACCTATCTCGCGCATGCCGTCGGGACCGGCAAGACGATGACCATGGCAGCCGCGATCATGGAGCAACGCCGGCTGGGCCTGATCGCCAAGGCGATGCTGGTCGTCCCCGGCCATTGCCTCGCACAGGCCGCCCGTGAGTTTCTGGCGCTTTATCCGAACGCCAATATCCTGGTGGCCGATGAAATGAATTTCACCAAAGACAAGCGTGCCAGGTTCCTGTCGCGCGCCGCGACGGCCACTTGGGATGCGATCATCATCACCCATTCGGCGTTTCGCTTCATCACTGTGCCCGCGGCTTTCGAGCAGGAGATGATCCAGGACGAACTGCAGCTCTACGAGGATCTGCTCACCAAGGTCGACAGCGAGGACCGCGTCTCGCGCAAGCGCCTCGAGCGACTGAAGGAAGGTCTGCAGGAGCGGCTTCAAGGTTTGGCGACCCGTAAGGATGATCTTTTGACGATCTCGGAGATCGGCGTCGACCAGATCGTCGTCGACGAGGCGCAGGAATTCCGCAAGCTGTCCTTTGCCACCAATATGTCAACGCTGAAGGGAATTGACCCGAATGGCTCGCAGCGCGCCTGGGATTTCTACGTGAAGTCTCGCTACATCGAAACGAAGAACCCCGGCCGCGCTCTGGTGCTCGCTTCAGGCACGCCGATCACCAATACGCTCGGCGAAATGTTCTCGATCCAGCGGCTGCTCGGCCGTGAAGCGCTTGCCGAGCGCGGCCTGCACGAATTCGACGCCTGGGCGAGCACATTCGGCGACACCACCACGGCGCTCGAAATCCAGCCGTCCGGCAAATACAAGCCGGTCAGCCGCTTCGCCAGCTTCGTCAATGTCCCTGAACTGATTGCAATGTTCCGCAGCTTTGCAGATGTCGTGTTGCCGGACGATCTCCGCCAGTACGTAAAGGTGCCGGCAATCTCGACGGGCCGGCGTCAAATTCTGACCGCGAAGCCAACGCAGTCCTTCAGAAATTATCAGACCATTCTCGACGCCCGTATCAAGGCCATTGAGCAGCGCGAGGGGCCGACCAAACCCGGCGATGACATCCTGCTCTCGGTCATCACCGATGGCCGCCACGCGGCGATCGATCTGCGTCTGGTCGACCCGGACAATGACAACGAGCCCGATAATAAGCTCAATCTCCTCGTCGAGAATTCTTACCGCATCTGGGCGGAAACCGCAGAACGGGAGTATGTTCGTTCTGACGGGAAGCCCTTCGAACTCACGGGCGCGGCACAGATGATCTTCTCGGACCTCGGCACCATCAATGTCGAGAAAACCCGAGGCTTCTCGGCCTATCGCTGGATCAGGGATGAACTGATCCGCATGGGGGTGCCGCCTTCTGAAATCGCGGTCATGCAGGATTACAAGAACCGAGGCAAAGCAGCGCCTTTTTGGCGACGTGTGGGCCGGCAAGGTCCGCTTTCTGATCGGTTCGTCGGAGACCATGGGCACCGGCGTCAACGCCCAGCTTCGCTTGAAGGCGCTTCATCATCTCGACGTGCCGTGGCTGCCGTCGCAGATCGAGCAGCGCGAGGGTCGCATCGTGCGGCAAGGCAACCAGCACGACGAGGTCGATATCTTTGCCTATGCCACGCAGGCTCGCTCGACGCTAGCATGTGGCAGAACAACGAGCGCAAGGCACGGTTCATCGCAGCAGCGCTTTCTGGTGACACGTCGATCCGGCGTCTTGAAGACATGGGCGAGGGGCAGGCAAATCAGTTTGCCATGGCTAAGGCGATCGCCAGTGGCGATGAACGTTTGATGCAAAAGGCTGGTCTCGAAGCTGATATCGCCCGCCTCGAGAGGTTGCGTGCCGCCCATGAGGACGATCTGTTCGCTGTCCGCAGGCAGGTCCGCGATGCCGAGCGCGAGATCGAAACCGCGACCCGGCGCATCGTCGAGATCGGCCAGGATATCGAGCGCCTGGTTCCGACGTCGGGCGAAGCATTCACCATGGCTGTGACAGGCAAGCCCTATACCGAACGTAAGGATGCTGGCCGGGCGCTGATGAAGGAGATCCTCACCCTCGTTCAACTACAGCAAGAGAGTAAGGTCCACATCGCCACCGTTGGAAGCTTTGATCTTGTCTACGATGGCGAAAAATTCGGCCGTAGTGACAATTACCGCTACCAGACGTTGCTGCAGCGCACTGGCGCAGACCGTCACGCCTCTGGGTGCCATCTCGCGCCTCGAGCATGCTCTCGACGGGTTCGACCAGGAGCGGGAGCGCTACCGCCAGCGGTTGGAGGAATACCGACGTCGCCTGGCATCCTATCAGTCGCGGAAGGATGGCACCTTCGCCTTTGCCGATGAACTGGTTGAGAAGCACCAGGCTTTGCGCGAGGTGGAGCGATCCTTGTCGGCTGATGTTGATGGGGTTTTGTAGACTAGAAATGGTAGATAGCCTGATAAGCACGCTGCCAAGACGCATGAGTATCGCAAAATTCCTGTTTATACATGTTGCAAAAATCAGCCGTAAAACTGAAACTTTAATCGGGATTTTTGCGACAAAGCCACCGTTCGGGTTCCGACCCCCATTTCGGTCCTTTCGAGCCGAAGGCGGACATGAGATCGAATCCGCAAGCACGCGATGCCGAAGGATCGCAAGCAACGCGTCAGGAATGACCGCACCATATCCCACCGTCCGGCTAGTCCGAATCGCGGGACGCGGTCGCCTCGCTTAGTGGTTTGCCGAAGGCGCAATAACGGGTTGGGTAGAACGGGTTCGCGTCGCACAGCCCGCGCAGCAGGCCGACGCTCAGTTCGCGTTCCGTGAGTAGTGCCGCATAGCCCTGGGTGTAATGCGCCACGGAAAGCATGTCGGACGACGTGAACGGGTCGATCATGTTGCATCGGCTGCTGGCCGGCGTTGTGTAGTATGGATTGTCCTTCGAGGGTTTCCCTTGGTCGTCGGTGAGAGGCTCTACAGCGGTTGGGTTCCAGCACAGCTTGGCTGACGCAATGGCACTCGGCTCCAGATCTGGGTCCGAATACACCCTTGGAAGCTCGATCGCCCACATGCCGAGGGTACTCGTCGGCAGCCCGGCCGCCGCGTCCTCGAACAGCACGTCGTGACCGATGATCTCGCGCATCCTGTCGCTGAAGGGGGATCGGATCGCTTGGCGCCATTCATTGATCGTGGCGCCGCGTGCCTTCAACCGCTTCAGGACCAGTGCGCGAACGACGTTCTTGGCGAAAGTCGGGCTCGCCTCCATCAGGCAAAGCGTGTTCCATTCCTCGCTGCCGGCCACGCAGTTCGGGCCGGGCAGCGCCCGGTTCGGCGGCGGCGCTGCGAGCATCTGGTTTATCGCCGCCGGCGTCTTCATGAGACGAGCCTGCGCGTAGGCCGGAATGATCTTCTTGTCCAAGATGTCGGAGGCCTTGTCGATCACGGGGACCCCCGCGAGCAGGTTGGCCTGTGCGATGTTCAGGTCGAGCACGTCGGTCGCGTTCGCTAAGGCCAACACATGTCTCGTGCGGCGAGAGGCGGAGCGTCGCGACACACTCGCGACCTCGTCCTCGCTCATGACGCGCGCAGCCGCCCCGGTCGTCCGCTCTATCAGTATGCCGTTCCAAGGTGCGACGGCGCGCGTGAACCCGGAAAGGAGGACGGCGGTCGTGGGACTCAACAGCGCTCCCTGCCCGGGGTTGTACTGGCTCCGGTCGATCCTTGAGTCGGGCCATGAGGACGGTGGAGCCCCTTCGCACGATGCCGCTTCAGGATCGTGGTACGAAAGCGCTTGGCACAGCGTCGCTACCGGACGGAAAAGCTTGCGCGCCACAACTTCCGCGTTGTCGCCGTCTGCCATGAGGCGAATGTAATCGACTGTGGGCTGAAGCACCCGTTGCTCAATGCGGCGCACCGCCTCCCGCCGTTTCCCGCCGTGGGCTCCCGTGTCAGCCTCCTCGACAGAGTCCGCACGGAGCATGCCGGAGAAGTCGCGCTCAGAAATCACCCGCTGCCGAGCAATAAGTCCATTCATGCAGCGGGCGTAGTCGAGGGCCCGGTTGTCGGTCTCGAAGAACAAGGAGAAGCCTAGAAGACCGCGCGCGAGAAGCGCTTGGTTCTCCGCAAGGCGGAACTCCTCAACCAGCCGCTCGCAAACGCGGACATCCTCGTAGAGAAGTTCGCGTGTATCTTGCAGGATGTAGGCAACGTCTAGCTCAAGTTCGGCGAACCGACGGTTCACGGTGTCCTCGAGAGACTCGAGCTTCTCGGCGATGCGCCGAAGGGCTTCCATCTGCTGCCGGTGGTTGCGCTCGATTTGTTGGCTCAGCCTCTGTATCTCGCGAAACACATTTCTCAGCGCCGCCTGTGTGGGATCCTCCTGCTTCCCGCCGAAGAGGGACTTGACGGAACCTAGGAAGGCGGCGCCGCTCGAGAAGATCGAAAATGGCTCGCCCAACGTGATGGCGGCGGCCAGCCCTCCGCCGGCCGAAAGCACATTCCCGATCCCGTTCGTCGCGCGCGTGAACTCTGGATCAACACCAAGGACGTCCAGCGCGGTCGACATGTCCCGGAAAACGCCCGCTGCCTTGTTGAAGTCCGCCTGCAGCTCCTGCGCCGAAGCCGCAGTCTCGAGAGCTTGTACGACAGGGGCGTCGAGCGTAAAGGCACCAGCCTGCGAAAGCGCCAGAATCTGCCGCGGCGGTAGTTTGGACGTCGCGATCGTGCTGACGATCAGTGTCTGGCGATCTAATTTGCCCTCGATCGACCCTAAAACCTGTCCCTGGGCATCGAGACGGCCGAGGGTCTTGAGCTGGAGCGATTTGACCTCCCTGTATCCCTTGTCGAGTTCCGTGAGCTGCCGACCCGTCTTCTCGCTCGAGAGAAGCAAGGACTTGTTGTCCTTCAGCACGACCCCGAGCTGATCGAGCGTGATCTGAGCCTTGAAGTCCGCCATCAGCGCGGAGTCGCCCACCTGCTCGATAAACCTCGGATCGCGCAGCATTCGGGCGAAATTTTCCTCGCCAAAGCTGCGCAGCCTTTCTTGGTCGATCGTTCCATTCGGACGAATGATCCGCCCGTATTCCTTATGAAGATAGTTGGTCACCGCGGCCGCGGCGAGCTGACCGCCTTGCCGGATTAGCTTGTCGCCGTAGTCCTCAACATACCCCCCTACAACGGCTCCCCCAATAGTCGCGGCACCACCGATCGCAGGGCCGAACCCGCCCCCGAAGGCTCCTCCCCCGGCACCGACTGCTCGGCCGATCCCCTTCACCCCGTAGCCGAGGTAGATCGTGCTGTTCTGCGACTCCTGTGCGTTCGACACCGCGGCCAAGGTGTCCTGCTGGTAGAACCAATAACCGAGTTCGGCCCGGTCCCGGGACGATATGAGCGTTTCGCCTATCGCATCGACCCCGCGTGCGTCGCTAATTCCGAACGGCGATGCGAGCCGCTTGCGGATCTCGTCCTCCGCGCCGGCTTGGTGGACGGCGCACGATAGCAGGGCCGCGGTGCAGAAGGTCTGGACGATCGACCTCATTTGAGCGAGCCCGTCCCACCGGGTGCCGCCACCGGCCCTTGCTCGTCTTCGCCGGATGTCGAGTTCGCATCGTCCGGCACCTTCGGCGGTTGGGAGAGATCCTCCACCATCGCCATGACTCTTCCGAAGCGCGCGAGGTCAGGTATGGGCATGATCGTGAGCTGACCGGGCGCACCTTTTCCACCAACCGCTGTCCAATATGCCGCCGATCCGCCGCCGCCTGAGCAGGGGTTTTTCCCGGACGCCTCCGCCACCGATGTCCCCCCCTTGCCGCCTGGCCCGAACGGACTGGCCTCGCCGTCCGCGGAAACGCTCGATCCTTGCTGACCTCCCCCTAACGTGATCGCCGCCGCGCCCGCGCCCGCGCCCGTCATTGTCGTTGGCATGCCGTTCGCAGCGCTGCCACCGCCATCGCCGATCGTTATGTCGTAGCGGTCTGCCTTGACGGGAACGATGATGGTGTACAGCCGTGCCGCGCCGCCACCCTTCCCCGGCACCCTATTCGTGTTGCTGCCCGATCCGGTGACAGTAGTGGTCCCGCCGCCGCCGCCGCCGCCGCAACCGCTGAGGAGCACGAACTGCACTTCCGGAGGACGGATCCAAGGTACGGTGGGGTTGGCGGCATCGAAGTTGAGGATCTGTACCGCTAGGTTCGCGGGCGGAACAGTCGGAGTCTCCTCCGCCCATCCGAAACACGGTGCCAGACATGCAAGGGTCAAAGTGAACATTTGCAGTTTGTTTGCCATTCCGAAGGCCTCCCGCAAAAGTAGATCGAACGCCCGTTGCTTATGATTGTCAATATGTACAGATGGATATGGAACAGAATCATCCGAAGATGCAATGTTGAGAAAGACGATGCATTCCACTTAATGACTTACCCATGTAGGAACCGGACCGAAGCTTTCCATCCGTGTTGGCTACTAGCTAGGTTGTTCCATATGGCCACTGATCGGCGCAAAGCAGTCGAGCTGTCGCAAATCTCCTAAGTTTTGCTTCATCGGTGGCCGCGTTGAAAACACAAGTGAATTTTTGTCGCAAATATCAGTCGCAAAAGTCAGAGTTTCGCGACAAACATTTGCGACAGTCTAAGCTTTCGTCGTGCCGTTGAAAAAACCTTCGAGCTCCGCGAAGCCCATAGCGTCCTCCGAAAACCGGAAAGTGCCCGCCGATTTCATCTCTCGGGCCGCGTTTGCGAAAGCGCCGAATGCGAGCCTCGCGAGCGCCGACCCAACACTGATACGTTTGACACCAGCCTCCGACAGTTCTGCGATGCCGAACGTTGCTCCTGGCATCCCCATAACGATGTTGACGGGCTTCGTCACAGCCTCGCAAACAGTGCGGATCGTGTCGAGGTCGTGGAGACCAGGTGCATAGAGTACGTCAGCACCGGCTTTCTCGAAAGCTTGCAACCGCTTGATTGTGTCATCGAGATCGGGGCGGCCCCACAGGAAATTCTCGCACCGAGCCGTCAAAACAAAATCACTTGGCAAGGCGCGGCGGGCTTCAGCTGCCGCCGCGATGCGTTCGACGGCCAACGTGAAGTCGTAAACTGGATTATCACGCTGACCGGTGTGATCCTCAAGAGAACAACCCGCAAGTCCGATGCTGGCGGCGGTGACGATCGTCTCTGCAGCACTCTCGGGACTGTCCCCAAAACCTTTCTCAAGGTCGGCAGAAACTGGCAGAGACGTAGCTGCCACGATTGCCCGACAATTGTCCAGAGTATCATCTCTCGACACAATGCCCTCCGGCACGCCGAGAGAAAAAGCCATCCCGGCGCTGGTGGTCGCGAGCGCCGGAAAGCCCAATGCTGCGAGAATCCGAGCTGTACCAATGTCCCAAGGGTTGGGAATGATAAACGTCCCTGATCCTTCATGCAGCTGTCGAAACGTTCTGCCCTTGTCTTCCATGTGGCTCTCCGATTTCACCGTCACCAAGGTGACATAGGATTAGGAACAAATAAAGAACATAGGCGCAAGTATCAGGAAAACCGGAGAAAAAAGAAAAAGCCTCTCACAGATCGGCCTTCCCGCCGCCGCTTGCGCTCAATCGCCCCCTCCTCAACCCTATCCGTCGTTCTCGCAAGGCTGCGCCCCGCTCGCCCTGACGGCCAGGGTCGCTCGGGCGCTGTTGCGCCGGTCCGTCCGCCCTGCGGTCCGGGAAATGTCTTCGGAAAGAACTGAAGGCAGGAAGGGGTGGCGACCGCCGCTCCAAAACCCCGGAAGGAGCAAATCCCATGCAGATCCTCAAACTCGATCCCCGTGCGCTCAAGGGCAATCCTGACGATGCGCGCAGGTCCAAATCTTCTCCGCAGGCCGACGCTCTGCTGCTGGCGACGGTGAAGGCGGTCGGCATTATCCAGCCGCCGGTTGTTTCACCCGAAACCGATGGCGGCAATGGCTACATCATTCAGGCTGGCCACCGTCGCGTCGCCCAAGCAATCGCCGCCGGTCTCGAAGAAATCGAGGTTATCGTCCGCGAGGCCGCGAATGATAACGGCGCGATGCGCTCGATGATCGAGAATATTGCCAGAGAACCGCTTAACGCCATCGACCAGTGGCGCGGTATCGAACGTCTTGTGGCACTCGGCTGGACCGAGGAAGCGATCGGTATCGCGCTCGCCCTGCCGGTCCGCCAGATCAGGAAGCTCAGACTTCTGGCCAACGTCTTGCCGGCAATGCTCGATCATATGGCGCTCGGTGATATGCCGAATGAGCAGCAGCTCCGCACCATTGCGGCGGCGTCACTCGACGAGCAGAAGGAAGTATGGAAGGCGAACAAGCCGAAGAAGACCGAACGCGCCGAGTGGCACACGATCTCCCGTGTGCTTTCAAAGACCGCATGTTCGCCAGGGATGCCAGCTTCGGCGACGATCTTGCGACTGCCTACGGTATCGAATGGATCGAGGATCTGTTCGCACCGGCCGATCAGGACAGCCGCTACACGACCAATGTCGAGGCATTCCTCGGTGCCCAGCAGGAATGGATGACGAGCAACCTTCCCAGGAAGGGGCAATTGTCGATGTCAACAATTGGGGCCAGCCGGAACTTCCGAAGAAGGCGGAGCGTGTCTATGGCAAGCCGTCGAAGTCCGATCGTGTCGCCATGTATCTCGACCGCGATGGCAAGGTGCAGTCCGTCGCGTTCCGCATGCCGGAGGAAAAGAAGGTCAAGGGTAAAGGTGGCACCTCCGCCAGCGATACTTCCGCAGACGCGCTTGATGACTCCGTCATCGAATCGCCGAGGCCGCGTCCCGACGTCACGCAGAAAGGGCAGGACATGATCGGTGATTTCCGCACGGATGCGCTGCACGAGGCGCTCGGCCGTGCTCCAATCGAGGACGACACGCTGATGGCGCTCCTCATTCTCGCCTTCGCAGGTCTCAATGTCCGTGTCGATTCCGGCGCGAGCGACGATGTATTCGGTTCAAAGCGGTTCAAGCGCCATGCGGCACAGCTTATCGGTGAGGACGGCAGACTCGCCTTCGACACCGACACGCTCCGCGTCGCCGCCCGCTCGATGCTGATCGACGTGCTCTCATGCCGACGCGGCATGTCGAACAGCGGTGTGGTCTCGCGCATTGCAGGCAACGCGATAGGCGCAGACGGGTTCTTGCCCAACATGGGATCGGAAGACTTCCTGTTGTGCCTGTCGCGACAGGCGCTGGAAGCGGCAGCGAAGGAGGCCAACGTGCTTCCTCGCCAGAAGGTGCGAGAGACCCGCGCAGCTCTGGTCGATCATTTCAGACAAGAGCGCTTTGTCCACTCAGCTGCGCTCTTTGTGCCAGACCGCCAGGACATCTCTGATCTCATCAAGCAGGGTGAGAACGTCCACGAAGAGGAAAGCAGCGAGGGTGCTGGCAGCGATGGAGCCGTTGGTGAGGCGGCTGAATTAGCCGTTGTCGATGGCGACGATGATCTTCCGGACACCTTTGATGATGCTCCCGAGACCATCGAGCTCGACGAAGATCAGGATGCCTACGGGATCGCGGCAGAGTAGCTGGATCGGGCATTTTCCTTCCGGATGAACGTCCGCCGCCGCTGGTCTCCATCAGCGGCGGTTTGGTTTTTTACACCCTTAGAATTCAGGGAGAATTCGCATGTCTGCACACCTCGCATTTATCGCCCCGATTGGCTCGATCATCAGCTGGTCGGACGGCACGCCGCGTCCGTCTGAGCGCCATCACCGAAAACTATCAGCATGGCAGACCAACAACAGCAGCGGAAGGCTGATCCGCAAGCAGGACGAACATCCTGTCGGAACGACTGTCGTGCCGCCGTGTTTCACAATCCATGAAGCTGATTATGGGGCAGGTGGTGTCATCGCCATCCGGGTCCATCGCACGTTCTCACTGGTCTCCAGCCTGACATTCACGATCATCGAGCGTCCCGCTTTCGGCAGTTTCCGCGTGTTTGATCGTACCGGCGACAATGCGGAGCTCGTACATCTTGCCGCGTCCCGCCAGGCGGCGGAGGAATGGTTGTCCCGGCACGGCTATCCCAATGCCGTGATAGAGGAGGTCACGGCTGACGAGATCGCAGCCGACGCCGTGGAGGGGAGGGCCGTGGCATGAACACCGTCCCCGCCATGACCAACGTCGACAGCACCCCCGGATTTCCGGGGGTTTCTTTTGGGCGATCCATTGAAGGTTTTCCGGTCGCGCGGGTCGGCGACAACGCCTTTGCCATGATGACGGGTCGATCCGAGCGGCATTATCTGGCAACGGGCTGGAAGATCGCCCGACCGTTTGCCGAATGGCGGCGAGAGGATTTCTACGGCCATTCCGGCGAGCTCGCCGACGAGGCGGCGTTTCGTGGCTACGTCCTGGAAAATGCCGAGCACCAGCGCGAGATGCAAGCACTCGGTCGATACGAGATATCCGCCGGCACTCATACGCCGTGGGGAGTGTCGCAGCGGACGTCCATCTATGCCGATGGTGTCGAATGCCACTCGACCGCAAGCCATGGTGGTTTCAAGCTTTCGGCCGGGCGCAACGTACAAGTCCATCCGATACTGCGGTTGGAGGGTGGGTTTTACGAGGAAGATTGCGCCTGGGCGACCGTGGCAATCACATTTCCAGATCTGTTCACCGGATTTGAGCGACGTTGCGCGGAAGCGACGATCAGGGATTGGCAGCCCGATGCCTGGGAGGCAATCTTCGCAAGAGTGCTGGCACCCGGTCAATCCCATATAAAGGACCGTCGCACCTTTGAAACGGAACATGCCAATGACTGGGTGGTGATCTCCGCGCTCCGTTCGGATCATCATCCCGGCATAACGGAAGTCATCGCCACCTGTGGCGGCAAGCGGGATCCCCACCTCGAGGAACGACGCTTTCTGGTGCCATCCGCGCAATACGAGGTGGGACGTTTCGGCTTCGTCATCGATGAGACGCAGCATGCAGCCTACCATGGCCCATCGAGCTTCCTGACCTGGTCCGGGAGGCGCAGGACATGATGCCCTCCATAGACGCCCAAGTGGAATTGCGCCGGATGGAAGATGCATGCCGTCAGACACGCCACCAGCTCGATCTGATCGAGCGCCAGATCATCCGCAAGATGACCGCGTTGATCCCGTCTCTTGGCCAGCGCAAGTTTGGGCATCATCGCGGCATACGACCGGAGCCGGAAGCCTTCGTTTGCCGCTACCGTTCCAATCTTGCCGCAATCACCGCCGAGCGCCAGCCGGAGATCGACGCGCTCTCGAGCAAGCTCGCAAGGCAGGAGGCGGCCATCGCATCATTTCGGGACCGTACCGCTCTCATGCGCGGTTGCGCGTGGGCAGGTCAGCAAGCTGATGACGACCTCAATCCTGATCGAAGCGGCGGGCATGCAGCGGAGTGCGATTTGACGGATTGATGGATAGCTGGTGGGGCCTTGCCTGTTTTCCTTTCAGGGCCTGGTGCCCGGGTTCTATCCCCGGGCCGGCCTGTCCTTCGGTTTTGTGACGGTCTGAACCAGCGCCCGTTCGGTTCAAGGCCGCTATCGCGCCGCGGGGCGGCCGGTCATGCCGCTCTCGAAAAAGCAGGCACGCGGGCTTCGCAGGTCTCTGCAAGACCCGCTTTCCCGCACACCGGCTTTGCTCGATCTGGCCTGCCCGGACCCTGAACCGCCCGGCTTGCGCCGGTTCCTTTCGACCGCACCGAAGGACAGACCGGCCAGGGGGCCGAAACCGCTTCGGGAACACAGAAAAAGGAAACCATCATGGCAAAGCCCGCAACCCAGTCCCGTCAAGCCAATCGCCCCTCCGCCCGTGTCGTGCCGCTGTGCAAGGGAGCCACGATCGAGATGGTCCGCCTCACATGCCCCGATGAAGCCCAGGCGCTAAAGATCGCTGAAAGCTTTGGGACAGCCATTCTCGATAGCGACAGCATTCGCGACCTGCACGAACGCCTGATCATCGAGACTGCCACCGCCCTTTCCGATGGGCTTGGCGAACGGGCAATGCAGATCCACCTGCAACGCATCGTCGGCGCCTATGTCGGATCGGCCCATGGTGCCGGGCAGTTCTACAGCCGCGCTGTCACCGAAGCACGAGACGCCACCGCAAAGGGTGCGGGCGATCACCGGGACGAGGATCTCGATGGACCTGTCGGATACGACAGCGCCGCCCAGCGCAAGCGCGAGTTCGCAGCCGACATGGGCATTCAGGCGCACGCGCTGCGGATGGCCGCCGAAGGAACTGTGGCCGCCTACGAGCAGATCGTCGGCGAAACCTGGAAGCCTTTTGACCGGCCGATTGAACAGCCCGGCCAGACACTCGACCGCAAGGCGGCCGCAGCCCAGATGTCAGCCTTTGAGTAAACCACCGTGGCGGGGCTTTGGCTCCGCCTTCATCACTTCAAGGTCGCCCTCTTTGGGGGCGGCCCTTTGGCGTGTCGATCGTCACCACGAGACCGCTGGAAGGAAAGTTAGAGGAAAATGAATGGGAAGCGACACATCGCGACCCCGTCCCGCTCATTGGTCCTGCAGGAGCCGGCGTCAAAGGCGCAACGGCTGCGCCGTCCTCCACATGCGTTCCGGCCGTTCCGGTGCCCCTGCCGCCTGATCGCTCCTGCCATCGGCCCTCCGTGACGGGGTCGCGATGGACGCGGGCCCCGCAAATGGAGGTTTGGAAAAATGAGCAGGAAATCAGAAGGTACGCGCACTGACGTCTATGCGCGGATCACCGACCGCATCGTCGCCGATCTGGAAAAGGGTGTGCGCCCATGGGTGCAGCCGTGGAATGCCGGAAACCTGTCCGGTTGGGTCAGCCGACCGCTGCGCCACAACGGCCAACGCTACACCGGGCTTAATGTTCTTCTTCTCTGGTCGGAGACTATCGCCAACGGCTTCATGTCCGCAAGCTGGATGACGCTTCGGCAGGCGAACGAACTTGGCGGACATGTGCGCAAGGGCGAAAGCGGCGCAACCGTGGTTTATGCGAGCCGCTTTACGAAGACCGAGAAGGGGGCTGGCGGCGACGCGGTTGAGCGCGACATCCCGTTTCTGAAGGCCTACACGGTCTTTAATTGCGACCAGATCGATGGCCTTCCCGACCACTTCTACCGTCGCCCTGAACCGGTCATCAAGCCGCTCGAGCGCATCGCCCATGCCGACCGCTTTTTCGCCAACACTGGAGCGGTCATCTGCTACGGCGGGGGCCAAGCCTTCTATCAGCCGTCCGCCGATACGATCCAGATGCCAGCTTTCGAGACGTTTCGGGATGCGGAGAGTTATTACGCCGTCCTTGGACATGAGGTCACCCACTGGGTCGGCGCAACCCACCGGCTGAATCGCGATCTCAGCCGCTATCACAAGGATCGCACCGATCGCGCGCGCGAAGAGCTTTGTGCAGACATCGGAGCCAGCTTCCTATGCGCCGATCTTGGCATCGTGCCGGAACTGGAGCCGCGGCCAGATCATGCAAGCTATGTGGCCTCGTGGCTGAAGCTGCTTGAAGGTGACCGCCGTGCAATTTTCCAGGCTGCCGCACATGCGCAGCGGGCTGTCGCCTATCTCCACGCTCTGCAGCCGCAGGCGGACACGGAGCGGGAGGCGGCATGATGCTCTATGCTCCAGATCTCGCCGAGGTGGACACATTCTCCCAAAATCGCCAGCGGCACTTTCGTTTCGCGCTGGCGTCCAGTCGCCCACCATCGTGCTGATGGAGGCGCACGGGGGGATCGACGCGATGGTAGGTGGCGCTCTGCCTGATACTTAGTCTTTCATTCTCGGGAAGCGAAAAGCTTGCTCCCAGCCATGCCGGAGGAGGCAATGCCGTCCATCCCGATCAGCCGGAACGGACGATAGGCACGAGGTGCCGGGCCGGGGCCAGGCTGAAGATGTTCGTTCGACGCTGGAAGGGAGCATCGTCCAGCAAGCACCGGTATCGGCCAAGGTCGGTGGTGATGTGGCCGGGGCGCAACGATGGTATTGTCGGAAATGGCAGGGCAGGACGTGGATGTGACGTGGGATAATCGTCTTGCCAAAGACGATACCGTCCATTTACCCGTTGGAACACTATCGTCGATAACTCTTACGGTATGTCATGTGCCATCCGGTTGGGACTGGCCACACCCACGCAGACCTCAATGGATCTGGTGTGACCGAAGGACGCCTTCGTCTCGATCGCCTTCCCGCAACGGCTTCACCGACCTTCTTCCCCTGCGGCTATGCCGCATTCCTCGCGAAACATATGTGGACACCCCCTCGGTCAAGCCTATCTTCTGATCTTTTTGAACCCGGCTGGCTGCTCGCATATGTCCGGCCTCTCTGATGATCGGCCGAACGGTCGCGGGCCTTGATGAAATCCGCGGATCATGGTCCCAATCAAAAAAGCGCATTCTGCAGATGCAGTCTCGCGAACGGGTTGTCCTGATCCCGGCGGAACCGGTATTCATCACGATCGTCTGGCAGGCCCTCCGAACTCGGTGACGCTGTTGCGTCGGTTTCTATCCGATGGCGTTTGTGTATACCGTCTGCCGCGTCATCACGGCCCATGCGATCCGCGCCATCTTGTTCGCCAGCGCCACGGTCGTCAGGCGCGGGGGCTTCGTCAACAACAATTTCCTGACCCACTCGATGAGCGGCCCGTGCATCTTATACCAACCTGCATTGATCAGAACTGACGAGCCCATTTTCGGCGGCCGATGGTCATGATGCGCCAAGGCTGATCGACCAGCTTGTTCCAAGCCTCGCAGCAGTGGTCGAGAATATTGTCGTGGGAGGTAAAAACGCGATTGGAAAGCCAGTTATCGCGCATGAATTGCCAAACGTTCTCGACCGGGTTCAGCTCGGGACACTTGGCGGGTAGCGCGATGATGCTGATGTTGTCGGGGACCTCGAGCTTGTCGGTCATGTGCCATCCGGCCTGGTCCATCAACACCACGGCGTGCGCGCCCGGCGCTACGGCGAGCGCGATCTCAGCGAGATGTAGCGACATCGTTTCTGTGTTGCAAAAGGGCAGGATCAGCCCGGCACCCTTGCCCTGTTCGGGGCAGATGGCTCCGAAGATGTAGGCCGATTTCGTGCGCTGGTCCTTGGGCGCCGAGGGTCGTGTTCCGCGTCTGGCCCAGCGCCGTGTGATGGTGTTCTTCTGACCGACGCGGGCCTCGTCTTGGAACCAGACTTCTATGGACGTGCCCTTCGGGAGGCTTGTCCGGACCTTTGCCACTTCGGCAGCAAAGCCCCCTTTTTGAATGTCTCCATGGCCAGCTCGTTCTGCGCATGATGACGTGGTCGCGCGGTCAGCTTCACATAGCCCAGCTTTTTCAACTCGCGGCTCACGGTGGTTTCGTCGAGCGACACCGCGAACTCCTCGTGCAGCAAATACACAAGGTCGATCAACCGCCAACGCACGACACCATGGATCGCCGGGATCGGCCCGCGCTCGACCGCCTCGACCAGCGCACGACGCTGGGCATCGTTGAGGATCGACGGCTTGCCCGGCGCCTTGCCGTCCAGAAGACCGTCGGGGCCACGGGCATTGAACCGGATCACCCAGTCCCGCACGATCTGAAGGGTCACCCCGCCAATCCTTGCGGCCTCGCTCCTGCTGCTCCCCTCGTAGATCTGCGCCAGGGCCAGCAGTCGCCGGGCCTGCGGCGCGCTCTTTGATAATCGCGCCAGTCGCCGGAGCGACGCTCCGTCAAAATCTTCCCGCAAGCCGATCGCTTGTCCCATCGCCACGTCCTTTCGATGCAGGACGCCATTGATTCACACTTTCATCGCTTTGGGAATCCACAACCTGAGTCAGCCTCAACGCAGGCTGGTATTATGCCTGACATGCCTGAGGACGGCTGTCGCGCCGACGATCAGCAGCGTTCGCAGATATCGGTTCCCGGCCTTCGTGATCCTGCCGAGGCGCTCTTTTCCTCCGGACGAGTTCGATCGTGGCGTCAGCCCGAGCCATGCGGCAAATTCTCGCCCCGACCTGAAGACTGACGCATCAGGCACCGTCGCCGCCAATGCTGTGGCAGTGATTACGCCGACGCCGGGGATCGTCGCAAGCCTGCGGCCTGCTTCGCTCGTTCGTTGCCATTCGCGTATCTTGGCTTCAAGTGTCCTAACCTCGGCGGTCAGGGAGTCGATTTGCCTGGCCAAGGATACGACAATGTCAGTCACGAGTGGCGGAACGTCCAGCTCGGTCGGCTTGTGTGCGAGCACCCGCTCGACGAGCTCTGCCGTTCTTTCGATCCCGACCGGCGCCACCATGCCGATCTCCGTGAGATGGCCTCGTAAGGCGTTCACCAGCATGGTCCTCTGCCGGATGAGGAGAGCACGCGACTTGTGCACCATCAGGATCGACTGCTGCGACACGGTTTTGATTGGAACGAACCGCATGGTCGGCCGGGTCACAGCCTCGCAGATCGCCTCGGCATCCACCATGTCGTTCTTCCCCCGCTTCACGTACGGCTTCACATAAGCCGGCGCCATCAGCTTGACCTCATGGCCCATGCCTGTCAGTTCGCGCGCCCAGTGATGCGCGGAGCCGCACGCCTCCATGCCGATCAGACTCGGCTCCAGCTTGGCAAAGAATGCAAGAAGGTGCGCGCGCCGGAGTTTCTGAGCGATCACGACACGATTGCTGTCATCAATGCCGTGAACCTGGAAGACAT
The DNA here is from genome assembly GCF_021559775.1 of Gillisella vitis. GTDB lineage: Bacteria > Pseudomonadota > Alphaproteobacteria > Rhizobiales > Rhizobiaceae > Allorhizobium > Allorhizobium ampelinum. The sequence continues at coordinate 75,462 of NZ_CP056051.1, forward strand.
TCTTTGCGAGGTCGATTCCGATTGTCAGCCTGGACATCCCGTTTCCTTTCCAACGTTTGATTGGTCCCTGCCGATATTCTCGGCGGTAGTGGTGGGGGTGTCCACATCATCAAGAAAGCCTCTCCCTGGCCGTCCTCCACTGCGTTTCGGCCTTTCAGGTGCAGGCCGATCGTCCCCGGTCCTATCGACTGCCATCGAGATCCTATGAGTCGCGGCGGCAACCTGTTTTGATCTTCTGGACATCAGTGCCGTTGCAGAAAGGAGCAGGATATGTCGCAGTTCGATATGCAAAATGGGGCGGATGCGATTTTCGTCTCGATAGAATTGAGCAAGAAAACGTGGCTGGTGACCTCTATTTCGCCGGGCACCGGCGAGAAGATGTCACGTCACAACGTTGACGGTGGAGATATTACCGCTCTTCGCGATCGGTTCATTCACTTGAAGTCGAAGGCCCGCGAACGCACTGGCAGAGAATGCCTGTTGGTCATTATCCACGAAGCAGGTTTCGACGGTTTCTGGTTACAAAGAGTTTTGGAGGCCGAAGGCCACGAAAGCTATGTTGTCGATGCGGCGTCGATTGCCACATCCCGCCGGCGGCGCAGGGTGAAGACTGATCGTCTTGACGGTGAAACTCTCATCAGGGCGCTGCTGGCCTTTAAGCGCGGTGAGCCTCGAGCATGCTCAATGGTGCGTATTCCATCTGATGCTGAAGAGGATCGGCGACGTATTGGCCGCGAGCGCCAGATATTGCTGACAGAGCGGATTCAACATAGCAACCGGATCAAGGGGCTTTTATTCTCGCAAGGAATTCGGGGATATAGCCCGTTTCAACGGGATCGTCGCGAACGGTTGGAAACATTGAAGACCGGCGACGGGCGCCCATTGCCGGAGCACATGAAGAGGCAGATCGGTCGCGAGCTCGATCGGCTCGAAATACTACAGAAACAGATTGCGCAGGTCGAAGCAGAACGGGACGAGATGCTGACCAGCGCCAAGCACGCCAGTCGCGAGGTCGGCATCTGACCAACATAGTGGGTATTGGCTCAGAATTCGCTGGCATGCTTTGGAGCGAAGGTCTCTGCCGCCATTTCGATAATCGCCGACAAGTTGCCGCCTATGCAGGGCTTGCGCCAACGCCCTGGCAGAGCGGATCAATCGACCGGGAACAGGGGATCGGAAAATCTGGAAATCCGCGGTTGCGTGTTACGATGCTGGAGATGGCCTGGCTTTGGCTCAGGCATCAACCCCGAACGGCGTTAAGCCGGTGGTTTAACGAACGGATCGCGCAAAGTGGCGGCCGCTTCAAGAAGGTCATGATAACTGCGCTGGCTAGAAAGCTTGTGGTGGCGTTGTGGAAATACGTCACCGCAGGGGTTGTCATAGAAGGGGTCGTACTGCGCGCATGACAAGTTCTTCGAATACCAGTTCGGCAGGGGCCTGATCAGTCCCGCCGGAACCAGGTGGACGACCGGATCGCGGCCTGGCGTACATGCCGTCATCGAGAATGGTATCGTCCTCCTGAGCCTTGCCGTCGAAAGCGGGATTATGGTGCAGCCGCCTGTGCGGCGACCGGATGTGAGGTTGATACGTGTATCAGCGCGGATCAGGAATGGGCTCAGACCTTTGGTTCATCAGGCGTGGAGCGATCTAACCAGTCCTGCCGGTCGTCGTACGGCTGTAGGGCCGATGAACAGCACCGTTCACCAGAATGATGCTGAAGGCCGTCCTGTGTTGCCTCTTTGCTGGCTGGTCTTGCCCCGGTCAGTCCTTTGACTTGCAACGGCTTCACCGACCTTCTTCCCCTGCGGCTATGCCGCATTCCTCGCGAAACATCAAGAAGCTCGTCTGCCGCCGTCCTTCGCTTTCGCTTCGGTCCAGGGATGCAGTCGGCCTGGCCCGTTGCCTTTTGACCGCCACGAGGCCGCACAGGGCGGCTTCGACAATCAGTCAGGAGACGAAAATGGCTACCATCGGCACTTTCCAGCAGTCCAACACTAACGAGTTCAACGGCGAGATCGTCACCCTTTCCCTTCAAGCCAAGAAGGTTCGCATCGTTCCCGATGCGCGCGTGAGCGGCGAAAACACGCCCAGCCACCGGGTCTTCATAGGCCGCATCGATTATGCGTAGCGCGTGATTATGCGGAGTCTTATGGCGGCGGCCCCAGTATTCCGGGGCTTTTGTGGCTGTTTCGCACCGCATAATATCGGGGTGATGTGGACGGCGCCGCCCGTATTGAGCGGCGCCGCGGTGTCGGTCAGCGCGACCAGATCAGGGCATATTTGCCATCGTCGCCTTCGAAGAGGTTGGCGTAGATGGGTGCGCTGAAGGAGGGATCGTCGAGCTTGGCCGAGTGGTAGGTCCGATCCTCCTTGGAGGTCCGGCGCCAGGCGGCACCGATCTCGACGCCGGAGACGATGACCCGCAGGTCGGGCGCCTTGTCGCTGGTGGCTGCGGGATCGCTGGGGACGAGGCGCGCCTTGGCGTCGATGGCGAGGGTCTTGATGGTGCCGGTGTAGGTGCCGTCATTGCTGAGGGTGAACGAACCGATCTGGGACATGGTGGAACTCCTGTGCTGTGTTCAAGCCCGCGACCATCGCGGCCTTGTGGCGATCGAGAGCCCTGGGACGGCCGACCCGCACCGTCAGGCCGCAGCGCATGCGAAGGACGGCGCGTAGCGATCTTGTTGTTGGGCGAGGAGCGGCGCCGCCGCGGGGAAGAAGATCGCCGGAGCGCTGTTGCGGGGAACAGGCCGGGTCGCAGACCGCATCGCGGGGCAGATCCGCCCAGAACAAGGCCCGTCGGTCGAAGGGCATCACGGCACCCGGCAGCACCACCCACAGCCGGGCGTTCGCACATTGCACGACAGCACCAGGTACAACTGCTGGCGTTCGGAATCACAGTCCACTCGGATCATAGTCCTGCTTCCACATGCAAAAGGAGGCGACATGCCAACGGGTGTTTATGTTCGGAAGAACGCGGTCGGGGACCGCTTGAAGGCGGGAATGGCTGCGGACCACGCGGCGGACTTCGCGCAATGGCTTCGTGAGCGACGCTATACGCCACGTACCATCATCGAGAAGATGCGGCTGCTTGCGAGCTGGACGCACTGGGCATGCGCGGAGAATTACACGCTCGCCGCGATCCGTGAGGCGCATGCGACATCGTTCGCCTTAATTGCAGCGGGGCAATGCCCGCGCTTCCGTGGCGACATCAACCAGGATGCGGTCGAGATCGCCAAGCTGTTCATCGCCTATCTCGAGGATCGCAGCGTATTGGTGGGCCCGCCGGCCAAGCCGGTTGCGCCGCTGGTGGCCGAGTTTGCGGCTTGGGCCCGCGAGCAGCGCGGTCTGGCCGAAACGACGCTGGCCACGTATCTCGGAACAATCACACCCTTCATCGATACGCTGGGGGACACGCCAGCTATCTACGACGCCGCAACGATCCGAGCCTACATGATCGAGCGCGCGAAAGCAGTATCGGTGGCGCGGATGAAGGGGATATCGGTCGGCATTCGCGCCTTCCTGCGCTTCCTGATCGCGACAGGACGATGCCGGCCCGGACTCGACCACGCCATGCCCAACGTTGCGGGCTGGCGGCTGGCCTCGATCCCGCGCTTTCTGCCCGATGCCGATATCGCGCGGATCATCGGGGCGTGCAACGGTGAGCGTCGCCTGCGCGACCGGGCCATCATCCTGCTGTTGGTTCGGCTCGGACTTCGGGCGAGCGAGGTCGCACGGCTCGGCTTCGGCGATATCGACTGGCGGCAGGGCAGCATCCGCCTGTTCGGCAAAGGCCGGCGCGAAGAACTGCTGCCACTCACCCAGGAGATCGGCGACGCGCTGCTTGCCTATATCGAACGCGGTCGGCCGGCGCTGGCGGTACCATCCCTGTTCATTACCGAATATGCGCCGCTGCGCCCCATCGACCGCATCACGGTCAAATGCCTGGTCAAGCGCGCCCTCAAACGCGGCGGTGTCGAAAGCCATTACAAGGGGGCACATATCCTGCGGCACTCGGCGGCTACGGCGATGCTCCGCCACGGCGTCAGCTTAGCCCATGTTGGCACTGTGCTGCGTCACCGGTCGCCGGAGATGACTGCGCATTACGCCAAGGTCGATATCGCACTTCTGTCGGCCATCGCTCAGTCCTGGCCGGGGAGGTCGCCATGCTGACCGACGATGCTGATCGCTATATCGCATTGCGCCGCTCGCTCGGCTTCAAACTGGCAAAGACGTCTCGGCACCTGGCTGCGTTCGCGTGCTATGCGGTTGACCACGGCGATATCCATGTTCGCCACGAGACCGCGATCGCATGGGCGGCGACCGTCTCGTCGACCCCGCGCAGTCACCAGCGGCGGCTTGGCGAGATCGCTCTCTTCGCACGCTTCCTGCATGCCGAGGATCGCGCCCATGAAGTGCCGCACCATCATCCCGACCCTGGTGCTGCAAAACGTCCCGCGCCCTATATCTACACATCTGCGGAACTGGCGCGCATGCTCGATGCCGCGGGCAATCTGCGGCACCAGAAGCCCAGCCCGCTCAGGCGCCACATCTATGTGATGCTGGTTGGGCTGCTGGCGTCGACGGGCCTGCGGATATCGGAGGCTCTGAACCTGAGGTTGGACGATGCGCTGCCAGATGGCGTGCTGCACATCCGGCAGACCAAGTTCAACAAGAGCCGGCTGGTGCCGATGCACGCCAGCGTGGTCGAGGCGCTGCGGGCCTATCTTGAGGTCCGTCGGCGGTTCGCCGGGGCGGACGACCATGTGTTCCTCTCGGTGGATGCCAAGCCGATGCCCCTTCGAACCGTCGAGAGCACCTTCCATGTGATCCTGCGCAAGGCTGGCGTCGGTCAGGATCGGTCGCGTCGCCCGCGTATCCATGATCTGCGCCACACCTTCGCGACCCGTGCGCTGGAGCAATGTGCGATGCGCCGGGATGATGTTGCGCGGGACTTCGTCGCACTCTCCACCTATCTTGGCCACGCGAGTATCCGGCATACCTACTGGTATCTGGAAGCCACGCCCGACCTCATGGGCGATATCGCGGCGGCTGCCGAGGCGCTGATCGAGGGAGAGATCGCATGACACCAATCGCTCCGCTCATCACCCGCTTCATGCGGGAGCACATGCCGCAGCAGCGCGGCTATAGTCCGCACTCCTGCGAAGCCTACGCGTATAGCTTCCGGCTGCTGTTCGTCTTCGCTGCCGGGCGCTTGCATACACGCCCGTCTTTGCTCCATCTCGAGCAGATCGATGCGGACATGGTGCTCGCGTTCCTGCATCACATCGAACATGATCGCGGTAACGGCGCGTCGACCCGCAACTTGCGGCTCGCCGCGATCAAGGCGTTCATGCGCTACGTCGAGCTGCGGCACCCAAACGCCCTGGAGCAGATCGCCCAGATCAACGCTATCCCGGGCAAGCGCCATGACCACAAGCTCATTCGCCACCTGACCATGGACGAGGTCCGTGCCGTGCTCGACGCGCCCGATATAAAGACGCGGCTGGGGCTGCGGGACCGGGCGATGCTGCACCTCTGCTTTGCCGGGGGCCTGCGCGTCTCCGAACTGGTCGGCCTCACCCTGGAGAACGTCACGCTGCAACCCAGTCCGAGCATCCTGGTGTTCGGCAAGGGCCGGCGCGAGCGCAGTCTTCCGCTCTGGAAAGAAACGGCCCGCGACGTGCGAGCCTGGCTTGCGGTGCGCGGAAAGCCACCGGTGACGGAGCTGTTCGTCAATGCTCAAGGAATGGCAATGACCCGAGCCGGCTTCGAGTATATCCTCGAAAAGCACGCAAAGGCCGCCGCAGCTCGATGCCCGACGCTGATCGGCCGGCCGCTCTCACCCCATCTTCTGCGGCACAGTTGCGCGGTTCTCATGCTGCAGGCCACGCGCGATATCCGTAAGGTCGCGCTCTGGCTTGGCCATGCCGATATCCGCACGACCGAGGTATACCTGCGGATGGACCCGTCCGAGAAGCTCGAGGCCATAGAGGCCGTGTTGCCGCCGGCGCTCCGTCGCGGTCGGTTCAGGGCCCCGGACGCATTGATCGCGTCGCTGATGGCCGATGCGCATACCGCGTCAACGTAAGGCGGGATGGGCGGTATGAGCATCATGGCAATGTGCGAACGCCCGGCTGTGGGTGGTGCTGCCGGGTGCCGTGATGCCCTTCGACCGACGGGCCTTGTTCTGGGCGGATCTGCCCCGCGATGCGGTCTGCGACCCGGCCTGTTCCCCGCAACAGCGCTCCGGCGATCTTCTTCCCCGCGGCGGCGCCGCTCCTCGCCCAACAACAAGATCGCTACGCGCCGTCCTTCGCATGCGCTGCGGCCTGACGGTGCGGGTCGGCCGTCCCAGGGCTCTCGATCGCCACAAGGCCGCGATGGTCGCGGGCTTGAACACAGCACAGGAGTTCCACCATGTCCCAGATCGGTTCGTTCACCCTCAGCAATGACGGCACCTACACCGGCACCATCAAGACCCTCGCCATCGACGCCAAGGCGCGCCTCGTCCCCAGCGATCCCGCAGCCACCAGCGACAAGGCGCCCGACCTGCGGGTCATCGTCTCCGGCGTCGAGATCGGTGCCGCCTGGCGCCGGACCTCCAAGGAGGATCGGACCTACCACTCGGCCAAGCTCGACGATCCCTCCTTCAGCGCACCCATCTACGCCAACCTCTTCGAAGGCGACGATGGCAAATATGCCCTGATCTGGTCGCGCTGACCGACACCGCGGCGCCGCTCAATACGGGCGGCGCCGTCCACATCACCCCGATATTATGCGGTGCGAAACAGCCACAAAAGCCCCGGAATACTGGGGCCGCCGCCATAAGACTCCGCATAATCACGCGCTACGCATAATCGATGTTATGTGGTGCACCGCATAACACGGAAATAGGCGCCGCCTGGTCCAAGCAATCTAACGAGGGTCGCAATTACCTCGGTCTCAAGCTCGACGATCCGAGCTTCACCGCTCCGATCTACGCCAATCTGGTCGAGGACGAGGACGGCCAGAATTACAGCCTCATCTGGTCTCGCCCGAGCCGTCGCGGTGCCGAATAAGCCCCGGATATGACGCCCCGCATACTGCGGGGCGTCGCCAGCCTAGGCCACTCGGCAGCTTAAAACCACAGATTGACAGGTAGTTCCTCATGTGAGGCCGCGATGGACACGGCCCGAACAACCGAAAAGGATTACGACAATGGCAACCATCGGCGAATTCACCGCTTCCGGCAACGGCTTCTCCGGCACCATCAAGACCCTTAACCTCAACGTCAAGGCAACCATCCGCGCCGTCGAGCGCACTTCCGAAAAGGGCCCTGACTACCGCATCCTCGCGGGAGCCACGGATTCGGCGCAGCCTGGAAAAAGACCTCGAACGAAGGCCGCGACTACCTCTCGGTCAAGCTCGATGACCCAAGCTTCCCGGCCCCGATCTACGCAACGCTGATCGAGGTCGAAGGCGAGGAAGGCCTCTCCCTCATCTGGTCCCGGTCGAACCGGGACTAAGACTGGAGGCCCCGCCGCGAGGCGGGGCTCTCCACTACCTGGATCACTTGTTCAGTGCATCCTTGAGCGCCTTGGCAGGCGCGAAGGTCAGCTTCTTCGAAGCCGCAACGGTCATCTTTTCTCCGGTCGCAGGATTGCGACCCTCACGCTCAGGCGATGCCTTCACTTTAAACTTTCCGAAGCCTGGGATTGAGGTTTCAGCGTCGGAGCCTGCGGCATCGGCGATGGCCTGGAACACGGCCTCGACAATGCCCTTTGCCTGAACCTTCGTCAGGCCGTTGTCGGCTGCAATCTTGTCGGCGATTTCATTGGTGGTGGTCATGGAATTCCTCGCATCTTGTTGTCAAAGATAAAATCCGTGTCAGCTTCTGACTGGATTGTCATCGGTGACGATGGGGGCGAGGATCAGATCCGCTGGATGTCCACAGGTGCTTTTGGTCGATAACCCCGTTTGCGCTTTTCGCAAAGGACGTCGAGGAACAGGTTGATAGCCTGGCTCTCATTGTCGAACAGATGCACCATCTGCTGTCCGCGCGTTCCAATCCGACCCCAGGCGCGCACTAGCGACACCTCGCCAAACAATGTCGGCTGGACAGCAAGGGCGTAGAACCGCGCCATGTTTTTTTCCGGCGCGATACGCTCGACGTAGAGGTGATAGGGCTGCGTGATCATGCCCGCAGAATCGCGCATTCGGAATTTGCCGTCCAATGACAGTTTTGAATCGGTTGGGCATCATCGATTCACGACAGTGATCCGCCGGCGCCCGGATCATCCGCACCAGCTCCGGCGCGATCCTTCCCACTTCCGAGCCAAGCCTTCGGCGACGAGAATATCGCCGACCGATCGTCGCTCGCGGTAGACAATCCTGAGCTTGCGACCGAGGCGATCTTCATCCCTGGCGGTCGTCTTGAACGAGACCGGACCCGAATTGAGGATCTCGAGCAGACGCTGTTTTGCCGCAAGTCCGCGCTCGCGTTCGCGCTCGCATCTTGGCGGGCTGAGCTCCGGCGTGTCGATGTCGGCGATCCTGATCTTCTCACCTCTAAACCAGAACGTATCACCATCCACCACGCAGGTGATACGTTGCCCGCTTCCGCAGATAGAGAAGGCTTCGCTCGCGCTGCTCGGCGGCGCTGAGGCAACAGACGCGAGGATGCCAATGGCTAAGGGGGATAGGCTGGCGACTGCCGTAAAAAGTCTCAATGTCATGTCTCCTCAGTGTCTGTCATCCCAGCGGCCTTATAGCTCTTCACTCCGTCCGCGATTTGCTTATGAAAGCGGTTTTCTCCGACGGACGCGCTCATATCCTTGCGTCGGAACCAGATGGCGCGTCCGCATCGGAGCGGCGGATTGCCCGATGTGAACACGATCTGCTCGTCAGCGCGCATGCGCAGCACCTCATGCGGCAGGATCAGTGGACGGCGGCTGAGCTGCCGGGAACGTGAGCGCGACGATCCCTTCATCCCTGACGAGCGGTTTGTCTGGTCGACCTCGACGGTCGTATCGCCGCAGCGTTTCGAGATATAGTCGGCCGTGTCGGGATCGTTGATCGCGGCAAACGAGATCCACGACGCGGATTCGAACCATTTGCTCGTCGCGTCCCGCCCGCCATAGGCCTCGCGCATCTGGCCGATGGACTGAAAGATCATCGTCAGCGTGATGCCGTATTTGCGCCCGGCGTCGCGCGCGGTCTCTAAGATCCGCAGGTAGCCGAGCCTGGCCACCTCGTCGAGCAGGAAGAGCGCGCGACCCTTCACATCGCCATTTCGATTGTAGATGGCATTGAGCAGTGATCCGATAACCACACGCGCCAGTCCTGGATGGGCTTCGAGGACCTTCAGATCGAGCGCAATAAAGATGTCTGTCCCGCCATCGGCAAGATCGTCGGTCGAGAAACTGTCGCCTGAGACGAGCGCGGCGTAGTTCGGATAGGACAGCCAGTGGGTTTCTTTCACCGCATTGGCGTAGACGCCGGAAAACGTCTCCGGCGTCATGTTGACGAAGACCGAGACGTTCTCCTTCACGAAGTCCGATTCCGACTGTTCGTAGATTTTTGTCAAGCGCGCCCGTAGCTGTGGTTCAGGCTCCGAAAGGTTCGTCCGCACACGGCGCAGCGTCTGGTCTTCCTCGTCCGTGTGACCGGATAGGCAGACGTCGGCGATCAGGGCTGTCAGAAGCTGCATCGCCGATGCCCGAAAGAAGTCGTCGCGGGCAGACGCCGAGCGCGGATTGTCGGTCATAATCCAGGTCGCGACGGCGACGATATCCTCTTCCTTCGTGCTGCCGTGTCGCCCGATCCAGTCGAGCGCATTGAAGCCGACGCCTGACGCCGAGGGATCGAGAATGATCACCTTCCTGCCAGCCTTGCGGCGATGCTCCGATGCCATCGGCGCGACCTCGCTCGACGGGTCGAGGACAACGAGGCCGCCACCCCACTTGAGCGCGGTCGGGACCGTTACAGACGTCGTCTTGAAACCGCCGGAGCCGGCGAAGACGATGCCATGCGACGAGCCGAAGGAGCCGTCGAAGCATAGGAGCGGGCTCTTGCCTCCCGCTCCCCAGGTCAACGGATCATCGGCGCGGAACGACACCGCCGCAACGCTATCGACACGATACCGTTCACCGACAACGATGCCGCCGGGATCGGGGAAAAGTCTTGCCGCCTCCTGCACTTTCATCCAGTCGGCCTCGCCATGCACCGCTCGCTTTCCCCCAATCCGCCGTGGTGCGGCTTTGGCAAAAGCTGCGTTACCCTTCATCGCCACGCGCAGTGCGAAGACGCCGGCGAGGAACGTTGTCGATGCGCCAAGCATCGTTGCGGGGTCCGCATATCCGAGCACGGATTGACCTTTCGGGATGTCGCCAGCGATCCCGGCCAGGCGAACCCCTTCACGCAGCACCGCGATCGCGACTACCACTCCACTTCCGCTGACAACACCCCATCCTGCCGCTTTGACGCCCGCTGCGCCATTCGACGCGAACAGGAAAAGCGTGCCGATCGCAGCCGCGGTCGCATAGGGCAGCGCGAGGCCGATCCGCCCGAGCATCAGCTTTGCCTGCCCGGTCTTACTGAGAGCGGCCAGCCAGTGTTCGATCCCCGCCATGAACACCAAGACGACGATCATCATCGCGGCCGGGATGACGGCGAGGAACACTTTACTCGCCGTCATGAGCGAATGCCTCCGCGCCTATCGCCGTGAGGCGCGATTGCTCCCCATCGTTGCCCTTAAGGCGGCGACCGGCATCGATCAACAGGCCAAGCAGAAGAGCCCGCTTCTCGTAGCGCAGTCCTGCCTTGACGATCAGGCCACCGAGTTCGATTTTCTCGCGCGTGTCTTTCTTTCGCGCGTCATTCGTGATCGTGCGGGCCATCCGTTCAAGCCTCACGACCGCTGCTCGCAGCAGCGCCAGTCTCGATCGTCGTGACCGTCTCACCTGCTGTCCTGCCGTCACCAGCATTTCTCTTCCCAGTCGAAGCCGCCTTGCCTCCGCGAAACCGCCCGGTGATCTCTTCGAACGCAGCCTGTAGCTCGGTTTCCTCGATCTCGATCTCACCGAGGCCGGCCTTCAGCGCGATCCTGCCGACGCGCTCCGCCTCGCGTGTTTCGGCTTGTCTCAGCTGATCCTGCAATCTGGCGATTTCTTCCCTGATCTTCAACGATGGTTTCTTCATTCCGGTCGCATCTCCCTGGAAATCCTGCGGCGTTTATCTCGCTGCAAGATTTCCCCAAAAGCACGTCCGAAGGAATGTGCAGATCTGCACGTCGGCAAAGCCGACACTTTGGAGGATGATCCCGCCGTTCCGAAGGAGCGGTTCCAAGGGCGCAATTATACGTCGCTGGCCGACGAGTTGCTGGCGGCCCTGGCGGGGCCGTCGTGGGGTTGTCGCCCCCGACGAACGAGATTCGAACCGGGAGTGTTTTACGCCGTGGCCATCGCCCATTTCTCAGCCAGTATCGTCAGCCGTGGCGACGGCCGCAGTGTCGTGCTGTCTGCTGCCTACCGGCACTGCGCGAAGATGGAATACGAGCGTGAAGCCAGCACCATCGACTACACGCGCAAGCAGGGTTTGCTGCATGAGGAGTTCATGCTTCCTGCCGATGCCCCGAAATGGGCGAAAGCGCTCATTGCGGATCGCTCTGTTTCCGGCGCCGTCGAAGCCTTCTGGAACAAGGTCGAGGCTTTCGAAAAACGCTCCGACGCGCAGCTGGCCCGCGACCTGACGATTGCACTGCCGCTGGAGCTTACACCCGAGCAGAACATCGCCCTGGTCCGTGATTTCGTGGAGAAACATATCCTGGGGAAGGGCATGGTCGCCGACTGGGTCTATCACGACAATCCCGGCAATCCGCACATCCACCTGATGACCACATTGCGGCCGCTGACCGAGGACGGATTCGGGGCCAAGAAGGTAGCGGTCATTGGTGAGGACGGCCAGCTGGTTCGCACGAAATCCGGCAAAATCCTCTACGAACTCTGGGCCGGTTCGACGGACGATTTCAACGCCCTGCGCGACGGCTGGTTCGAACGGCTGAACCACCATCTGGCCCTCGGCGGCATCGATCTCAGGATCGATGGCCGTTCCTACAAAAAGCAGGCCATCGAGCTCGAGCCGACCATTCATCTAGGCGTAGGCGCCAAGGCAATCGCGCGGAAAGCGGAACAACAGGGTGTTCGGCCGGAGCTCGAAAGGATCGAACTGAACGAAGAACGCCGCTCGGAAAACACCCGCCGCATCCTCAAAAATCCAGCCATCGTGCTCGACCTGATCATGCGGGAAAAGAGCGTCTTCGATGAACGCGATGTCGCGAAAGTGCTGCACCGCTATGTCGACGATCCCGCCGTCTTCCAGCAGCTGATGTTGCGCATCATCCTGAATCCGGAGGTGCTACGGCTGCAGCGCGACACGATCGAGTTCACGACCGGAGAGAAAGTGCCGGCGCGCTATTCGACACGGGCGATGATCCGGCTGGAAGCGACGATGGCGCGACAGGCGATGTGGCTGTCGGACAAGGAAACGCATGCCGTTTCCACGGTGGTGCTCGCAGCGACGTTTGGGCGGCATGGGCGGCTGTCGGAGGAACAGAAAGCAGCCATCGAGTGCATCGCCGGTCCGGCCCGCATCGCCGCGGTCGTCGGACGCGCGGGTGCTGGTAAGACCACGATGATGAAGGCGGCGCGGGAGGCGTGGGAGCTGGCCGGATATCGTGTCGTCGGTGGCGCGCTCGCCGGCAAAGCGGCGGAAGGTCTGGAGAAGGAAGCCGGCATCGAGAGCCGCACGCTCTCCTCCTGGGAGCTGCGCTGGAACCGCGGTCGTGACGTGCTCGACAATAAAACCGTCTTCGTCATGGACGAGGCCGGCATGGTGGCCTCGAAACAGATGGCGGGCTTTGTCGATGCCGTCGTCAGGGCAGGGGCAAAGATCGTGCTAGTCGGCGATCCCGAGCAGCTTCAGCCGATCGAAGCGGGGGCCGCTTTCCGCGCCATTGTCGATCGGATTGGTTACGCTGAACTCGAAACGATCTATCGCCAGCGCGAGGACTGGATGCGCAAGGCGTCCCTCGATCTCGCCCGCGGCAATGTCGAAAAGGCGCTGACCGCCTACAATTCAAATGCCAGAATTACCGGCGAGCGTCTGAAGGCGGAAGCGGTTGAGCGCCTGATCGCTGACTGGAACCACGATTACGATCAGACGAAGACGACGCTGATCCTCGCGCATCTGCGCCGCGACGTGCGCATGCTGAACGTCATGGCCCGCGAAAAACTCGTTGAACGCGGACTTGTCGGTGAGGGCCATGTCTTCAAAACGGCTGACGGTATCCGCCAGTTCGACACGGGCGACCAGATCGTCTTCCTGAAGAACGAGACGTCGCTCGGCGTCAAGAACGGCATGATCGGCCATGTGGTCGAGGCCGCGCCAAACCGCATCGTCGCCGTGACCGGCGAAGGCGAGCATCGCCGGCATGTCGTGGTCGAACAACACTTCTACAGCAATCTCGATCACGGCTATGCAACGACCATCCACAAGTCCCAGGGCGCCACCGTCGACCGGATGAAAGTGCTGGCATCGCTGTCGCTGGATCGCCATCTGACCTATGTGGCGATGACCCGTCATCGTGAGGATCTGCAACTCTATTACGGACAGCGATCCTTCGCCTTCAATGGTGGCTTGGCAAAGGTTCTTTCCCGGAGGAATGCCAAGGAAACCACCCTCGATTACGAGCGCGGAAAATTGTATCGCGAGGCGCTGCGCTTCGCTGAAAACCGTGGCCTGCACATCGTTCAGGTGGCGCAAACATTGCTGCGCGACCGGCTCGACTGGACGCTACGGCAGAAGGCGAAGCTTGCCGATCTTGCGGAGCGCCTTGGCGCCTTCGCCGAGCGTCTCGGCCTCAATCAATCCCTGAAAGCCCAAACGGTGAAGGAGGCCGCGCCCATGGTCGCAGGCATCAAGACATTCTCCGGTTCCGTGGCCGACACGGTCGGGGACAGGCTCGGCGCCGAGCCCGCCCTGAGGCAGCAATGGGAGGAAGTCTCGGCGCGCTTCCGCTATGTTTTCGCCGATCCGGAGACCGCATTCCGCTCGATGAACTTCGACGCGGTCCTCGCCGACAGGCAAGCAGCAAAACAGATCCTGCAGAAACTCGAAGCCGAGCCGACGTCTATCGGGCCTCTGAAGGGTAAGACCGGCATCCTAGCCAGCAAGGCAGAACGAGAGGACCGCCGTATCGCCGAAGTCAATGTTCCGGCCCTGAAGCGGGACCTCGAGCAATATCTTCGCATGCGGGAAACTGCTGCGCAGCGGCTGCAGACGGAAGAGCAGGTTATGCGCCAGCGCGTTTCGATCGATATTCCGGCCCTGTCGCCGGAGGCGCGTGTCGTGCTGGAGCGGGTACGCGATGCAATCGACCGCAACGATCTGCCGGCGGCGATGGCCTATGCGCTCAGCAACCGCGAGACCAAGCTTGAGATCGACGGCTTTAACCAGGATGTCACCGAGCGGTTCGGTGAGCGGGTGCTGTTGAGCAACGCCGCGCGTGAGCCCTCCGGAAAGCTGTACGAAAAGCTTGCCGAGGGGATGAAACCCGAGCAGAAGGAGCAACTGAAGCAAGCCTGGCCGGTCATGCGGACAGCGCAGCAGCTCGCCGCCCACGAGCGCACCGTCCAGTCGCTGAAACTGGCCGAGGAGCAACGTCTCACCCAGCGCCAGACGCCGGTGCTGAAGCAATGAGGCGGCGTAGGGTTCTGTTGTTGCTGACGGGCGCCGGCGTCCTTATGTCAGGTCTGGTGTCGATAGCGTTCTTGGGCGGGTATCGGCTGAATCTGACGACGAGCGAGCCGCTCGGGCTTTGGCGCATCGATGCGCTTCACCGTCCGGTCGCGATCGGCGATCTTGTTTTCATTTGCCCGCCGGAAACATCGGCAATCGAGCAAGCCCGCGTGCGCGGGTATTTGCGGCGTGGGCTCTGCGATGACGGGTTTGCGCCGTTGATCAAGACGATCGCGGCGCTGCCCGGTCAGCATGTCGACATCGCCGGCCACGTTGCCATCGATGGCCGCTCTTTACCTGCATCCACTGTGCGCGATCGGGACGGTGAGGGCAGACCGCTCACCCCTGATCCCGGCGGCATCGTGCCGCCGCATCACCTGTTTCTCCACTCTTCCTTTGCGAGCTCCTATGATAGTCGATACTTCGGCCCGGTTCCGGATTCCGGTCTTCTCGGCTTGGCGCAGCCGGTTATCACCTTCGATCCGTGATCGCGATGGCGATGGCTGGACGGTCGATCACTGGGAAGCCATTCTGCTGATCGCAGCTTCTATCGCCTGTGGCTCGATCGGCTGGAGCGGCGAGGTGCTTCTTTTGCCCTTCGCAATGGTTTTTCCGGCGCTCTGGGCGATGGCACCGTCGCGTATGGTCGCAGCCTTCGTGTCGGCGGGGTATTTCCTCGCTGCCTCGCGTGGTCTGCCGCAAGGCGTCGCCAACTTCTATGCCGCCGATGTCTGGCCCGGTCTTCTGCTCTGGGTCGCGGCCTCAGCGTCCTTTGTCGGTGTACATGCGGTGCTCTGGACTGCTCGTCGGGTAAAGGACGCTACCGGGAAGAGGGGAGCGGATGCGGCGAGGGCTTTGCGCTATCTGGTGTCAATGGTGCTGACAGGGCTGCCGCCCTTCGGCATCACCGGCTGGGCGCATCCGCTGACCGCAGCCGGCGTTTTGTTTCCCGGATGGGGATGGTGGGGACTGTTTGCGCTGACGGCCGGCCTGCTCGTCATGACGACGAGATTCTGGCCGGCCGCTGCCATTACGCTCGGGGCGTTCTGGCTCTGGTCCGCCGCAACATGGACACCGCTGAATCTAGCGGAAGGATGGCGAAGCGTCGACCTCCAGCAGGGGCAAAACCTTGGTCGGGACGGGTCACTCGCGTACCAGCGTGACCTGATCGCAACGGTGCGCCAGACGATTGCGTCGCATCCGGACACACATGTCATCGTGCTGCCTGAAAGCGCGCTCGGCTTCTGGACGCCGACGGTTGAAAGCTTGTGGCGGGAAGGGTTGCGTGGGCCGGACGTGACCGTGGTCGCCGGCGCGGCCAGGATTGGGGTGAAGGGCTACGACAACGTCATGGTGGCGATCTCGGCAAACGAGGCCAAGATCCTCTATCGCGAGCGTATGCCGGTTCCAGTTTCGATGTGGCAGCCATGGTTGAGATGGACGGGGGAGGGGGCGGCGCCCGCGCCCACATCTTCGACAATCCGGCAGCCGAAGTCTCAGGCACCTGGATTTTGTCACTGATCTGCTACGAGCAGCTGATCCTCTGGCCGGTGTTGCAGTCTATGCTGCATTCGCCCGATGTCATCGTCGCCACGGGCAACGGCTGGTGGACCGACGGCACGTCGATCGTCGCCATCCAAAGAGCGAGTGTGACTGCCTGGGCAAAGCTGTTCGTCTTGCCCGTCGTCATCGCCTTCAACCTCTAAAACGGGAGAATCCGGGATGGTCGATGCCGCCCTTATCAAGCAATGTGCCGATCCGGCCCTGAAGCCCGCAATTGTCGAGCAGTTCATCGCGCGTGTTGGATCGCAAGACCCGTTGGCAATCACCGTCCGGTCTGGAAGCCGCGTGGTGCTGGTGCCCAAGCCCATGACGCCGGAGGAGGCGCTGGTGCTGATCCGCGACAATCTCGGCCGCAATACCGTGCGCGTCGGCATCACCCAATATCCGGCGGGGCTCGGAATCGTCGAGGCCGGGCAGCTGAAGCCCGATCTGGTCGATGCTTGCGAAAACATCCGTATGGGCACGGCGCTCTTCGCCAAGGTCTGGCGCATCGTCATGAAGTGGTATGGCAATCCGACCGCCGCTGACGTGCTTCCGCAAGTGATGGACGATTCGATCATCGCCTGGCAGACGGGATACTTCGAGGGAACGGCGGTGTTTCGGGCGGAAGATCCCGGCGAGGGGAAAATTTCCCAACCTGCTACGATCCAGAGTGACGAGGCCGAGGCAAGCGCTCGTTCTCGCGAAAATCCAGGAGATGAAGCTCCTTCACCTGAAGACGTCTCGTCTGATCCAAACAAGGCTGGCATCAGGATCGACCTCTCGGGGATCGGGGCGCGAGAGCGTTAAGGCAGCCTCCAAAGTGCAAGAGATGGTATGCGCACCCGAGACCCCTGCAGACGGGCCGCTGGCTGCAGGATTGAACGTGTAGGATTATTGAAGGGGATCCGAAGTCCCACCACATTTTCCGCACGGTGCACGCGGAGGAGATCATGTGGTCAGAAATGCCAATCGGCAAGTATAAGGGCAAAACGCTGCCGCAGCTGTTGCTGTCGGACCCAGACTATTTCTTCTGGGCGATGGAGCAGGATGACTTTTTCAGGGGCGGCCTTGCGAAGCAGGCATCCGACATTTTTCGTAAAGTCCGCCGTATCAAAATCCCCAAACCGGATCCCGCGAACTGGCGTGTTGAGTATTTTCTAACGCCCGACGGCAAGTTTGCACATTTCGACATTGTGGAGGCGGATCGTGCACCGTACGTCGGGTCGAGCAGAACGTCCCGCTCGCCGACGCTCGATTTCGCCTATGTCCGCCAGACGCGGGACTACGACAAGCTCGGGTACAAGCACTTCATCAAGAGCTTTAAATACTTCTATTTCGGGAGTTCGGATGTGCGGCTCAACAAGGCGAAATGCGAAGCGTTCTTCGACAATCCGGCCAATTTCAGTTAACTCTCCCCCGTCCCAGGCAGGATAAATGAACGACAGCAACACGAAGCCCCTCAGCCCATGGAAAGCGTCGCGCGGTCCGATCAAGGTCGATCGATACTCGCTTGAAGCGGCCAAGGCGGTAAACGCCTTGTTGAACGAGCCAATCGCGGTGCTTCCTTCGGCCGAAGGGGAGACAGTGCTACCGTTCAGGATCGGGATCAATACTGACATTGAGAGGAGACTGAGACCGGATGCGGCACTGTCGGATCTTCGCAAAGCGCTACGCCGGTACACGCACAGTGCGGCGTATCTTTATGCGACCGCGCAGCCGGATGCCTTACGCCATGATATTGTTGGTCAACCCTGCGAGGCCGTCAGAGATGAAGATCGGCTCAACGCCCGCCAGTCTTTCCTGATCGTTCAGGAACGACGCAAGCAGCGCCGCCAGCAACGTGAAAGCGAAAATTTAGCTCAAAACTAAACCGACAGGCGCGTGAAATCATTTCTGACCGCGGTTTCGTGAAAAATTGCACGTACGCGATCTTTATCCAGACTGGTTTCTCCCTGGAATGACTCTTATAAGGGAGTTGACGCAGTACGCGCTGCGTTGCGGCTTAGAATCCGCAGATGAACGGTTGGCGCTGACCGGAATGGCGCCAGGAACCCTCTGACTTTGTGTCCGGGGGCCTGCGGCGTATGTCCAGGCTCCGGCTAAAGGTCGCAGGGCCGATTCATCTCGGATTCTAACCCCCGGCAAGGGTTCACAGGGTTCAACGTCAGCGGAGGCGCACCGCGGACCAACCAGGGTTAGGTCAGGAATGGAACTGGAAGATGCCGCAGTGACGAAGAAGGTCGAGCTCCGCCCATTGATCGGGCTGACGCACGGATTACCTCCGGCGGACCTGGAAACCATCACGATCGACGCCATCAGGACGCACCGGCAACTGGTGGAGAAAGCCGACGAGCTATTTCAGGCTCTCCCTGAGACTTATAAGACCGGAGAAGAAGCCGGCGGCCCACAGCATGTCCGATACATTGAAGCGAGCATCGAGATGCATGCGCAGATGAGCGCCGTGAACACGCTGATCAGTATTCTTGGCTTCATTCCCAAGGTCGTCGTAAACTGACCGACACCTAAATTTTATCAGGGTAGCGGATTCGCGGTTTGAAGGTGCCGCATTAGTCTTTGTCGTCGAGCCTCTCGAGGATTTCGTAGTTTTTGACCAGGCTCGAGATGCCTTCATTCAGCAAAACAAGCACAGCATCCGTCGAGATCGCGCTGATCTCGATTTTAACAAGATGGATTGGTTTCCAACTGTATTCGGGATCCTGGGCCACATCAGCTCTTCAGCTGACCAACTGCCTGACGGGCAGCGTCAATACTTTCGTAGAAGTGCTTTCGATTTTCGTCGTCAGCCCAGTCTGGCATTCGCACCGCGGATGCGGGCAAGTAACTATAGAACGTGCAGGAGAGCCCATCTGACATAACTATTCTTCCCGGTCGTAACTGCGTGACGTGAACGTTGCACTCGGTTCAAATGAGTTTTCGTCGGATCGCGAGCGCGGTAAGATGCGCCTTGGAGCGGACATCGAAGCGCTTCATGGCTTCGCGAAGCTTGACGCGGACGCTGTTGTACTTGACCCCTTCGACGTCGGCGATCTCCTCCATCGTCTTGCCGACGGCAATCCATCTCAGATAGGTGGCCTCCTTCGGATCGAGCCATGCGGCATCTTCCGCGGTAGGGGTGGTGCGGAGGAATGAGATACGGGCATGGATCTGCCCGATGGTTCCCGCGGCTGCCACTGCATCGATTTCCCGATCGAGATCAATCACCGGCTTCTCTGATGCCAGCGTGAACATCGACATCGAGCCGTTGGCAGTCTTGATGGGTATGGTGATGCCGGAGCGGATGCCGAAATCGGCTGCGTGGGCATAGAAGGCACGCTCGTCCTTCGACAGTGTCGGTCGCTCGTGCTCGCCAGACCAGGTGAAGATGTGCTTCCGGGATCTTGCGCGCTTGACGACCGGGTCGAGAGCGTCGAACTTCTTGTCGAAATAGACCGACTGCCACTCGGGATGATAGTTGGTGACGGCGGTGATGTGCCTGTGCTGGATATGGAGGTAGGCATAGCCGGTGAAGCCGAAATGATCGGCGATGTCCGCCAACCCGGTCTTCAGGATGCACTCATCGCCTTCGATCGCGGCGAGATCGGTCAGCTTTTCCAACCAAGTTTGCATTCGTGCCCTCCGTTTGACGTGTCATTTTTATTGTCGACAGTGGTCGTCCGGAAGCCAGTTGCGGTAATGACAGTGGCGTTGTTCGGGGGCAATCGCCGAAGCGCTTTTTTGCGAACAACAAGCCGAAAGCGCCGCCTTCATGCTCATCGGCCTGCAGTTTGAAGGTCGTTTTCACATATGTCGTCGAACCCGTTTTTCGCTTGCTCAGCCATTGGTCGTCTCCTCAATTTTTTGCCAGCACCAGGCCTCAAAGCGCTCTCAATCCGTCTGTCTCTACTCGCGTAAGATGTTGCACCAACAGTGCGACAACCAAAATCTCGGGTCCTCGAAAGTATCTTTCGCTGATATTTAGACATCGCACTCGCCTGCGGCGATCGTGGCAAGGCGCGTCTCACGTGTGGTGACATGCGCTCCGCCATAGCCGACTTTCGTGCTGCCCGGCACGGTTCTAGTCTGCACGACGGCGACGTCGAGCCGGACGACGGCTTCCATCGGATTGCGCGCAGCGGATGGTGCTCCGCCATAGAGCGCGATGCCGGGCCGGGCGAGGAGACCGCGATAGTCGTCGCCGAGAAAGATGCCGCCGGAATTGGCAAACGACAGGTCGTAACCCGGAAATTCGGCGGCGATCTTTCGGAGCTCCTCAAGCTGCTCGCCGTTCTGCGCGCTTTTCTCGTCGTCGGCGGAGGCCAGATGGCTCATTAGGAAGAGGATATCGACGTCCGATCCTTGCGCGACCGCCTCGGCAAGCAGGGGACGCTCTTCCGGCGGCAGGCCGAGCCGGGACATTCCGGTGTCAAACTGAACCACTATGGGAAGCCGGCGGCCGAGACGGCGCGCGGTCCTGTTCCGGTTTCGCCACTGGTCCATCGAGTTGATGACCGGAACGATGTTTTCGTAGGCGCATACATCCTCGTTGCCAGGCTGCAGTCCATTAAGAACGAAGATGCGGGCATCATACGAAAGGGCAGGGCGCAGCCTGGTCGCCTCGATGAACTGGGCAACGAAGAAATGCCGGCAGCCCTTGGCATACAAGGTCCTCGCGACGCGCTCTGCTCCGAGCCCATAGGCATCTGCCTTGACGACCGCAGCGGTATTTCCAGGTGCGGCCATACCGGCCAGCAGCTCGTAGTTTCTGCTGAGAGCGCCGAGATCGATCGTCAGATACCCCGATGCGCCCCCAACAACGCAAGCGTCCTCGATGTGCAGATCGTTCGGTCTCACCGTGTGCATTATCGCTTCCCCGGAACACAAATGTTCACGAGAACGTATTGAAACGATCGTCGAATTTCTCGCCAAAAAGCGATTGATTATTCGATTACGGCGTGATTTTAAGGGGAATGTATTGAAAAACGGAGGAATCCGCCATGTCCGCTCTGGACGCGATTGATCGCAACATTCTCCGCCTTCTGCGACTCGATGCACGGAGCCCAAATGCCAAGCTCGCTACCGAGGTGGGGTTGTCCCCATCGGCCTGCATGAGACGCATCCGGATCATGGAAAAATCCGGCATTATCCGCGGTTACACGGCGCTGGTGGACACATCGAATGTCGAGACGGCGATCGCGGTGATCATCAACATCACGCTCGAACGCCAGACCGAAGAACATCTCGATCGCTTCGAGGCGGCCGTCAGGCGCCACCCGGAAATACGTGAGTGTTTTCTGATGACCGGTGGTTCCGATTACCTGCTGCGTGTGGAGGTCGCCAACGCAGGCGAATTCGAGCGGATCCACAAGGAGATCCTGTCGACCTTGCCAGGCGTGCTCAGGATCCATTCCAGTTTTTCGATCCGGAACGTGCTGGCGACAAAGTCGAAGCGCCGCTAAATTTTCATTCGAGGCCACTGCAGCATCTCAACTTAGGTACCGGGGCGCGGGCCATTCAGTTAGCGACTTCGCCACCGATCGCTGCGGTTCTTCATGTCGATCAGCGAACTCCCGGCCAGCGTGCGACGCAACTCGGCAGCCTTGTAGCGTCGCCGATCATCGACACGCGTTGGGACGGCAGTAGGCTTGCCGGCATCATCGACGGCGACCATAGTGAAGTAGCAAGAGTTGGTGTGCCTTCGAACGCCTGTCCTGATGTCTTCTGCCTATAAACCAATTCCGATTTCCGTGGATGTGCGCCGAGCGTGATTGACCGAGGCACGTGGCCATCCCCAGGAAGCACCCTGCTTTGAGGGTGGTTTGAGCTGTCGGAATCAGGCAGTGCAGACTGATCGGTCTGTATGGCGCTGTGACCATCAAGTCAGTTTGGAGGCGGCTTCACCCCAGATAACAGGTTCGTCGATCTGCCCAAGAGGGTTCAACGCCTTGGAAATGACGCGTGCTTCTTTCGTCAGAAGGTCAATTACTGTCTTTTGACGCGGACCCGAAAGCCTTACCAAGGGAGCTGCAATGCTGAGTGAGGCGACTGCAATCCCTGCCCGGTCGAAAATCGGAACTGCTATCGCAGAAATTCCGTCGTTGATGTTGAAGTCGAACGCAGCAGCTCGCATTTCCCTGATTTCGTTGATCATTGTACGCAGATCAAGCTCATCAATCGGGTATTCGGCGGCGATACGCGGCATGTTGAAGCGGATGATCTGTTCACGCTCTTCGTCAGGCTGAAACGCAAGGATGGCCAATGCGCCTTGGCCGACACCCAATGGAACGCGCCCTCCGACACCGCCATAGAACGTTCGGATAGGATGACTTCCCCAGAAGCAATCGGTGCATATCGCGTCAAACTTAGACCTTTCGATCAATATCACTGCTTCTTTCAACATACCGAACACGCGCAGCAGAGATGGTCTGGCGGCTTCGGAAATGCTGTTCATCTGTCTGGATTTGGCGGCCATACAGAAGAATTCATACGAGAGGCGGTAGTTCTTGTCCGCTTGCTCGACGAGGCCCTCACTGATCAACGTCTTCAGCAGCCGATGTACCGTCGGCAGGCTTACATCCATACCTTGGGCGATATCCTTAAGGCGGGCACCAGCCGCCCCCGACCTGGCAATAGCTTTCAATAGTAAGACCGCCTTGCCTAGACTTGATTGAGACGCGTCGTGGTTTTCCATAATTTAGCGATAATCCGTTATTGATTTAGCATTTCTTCCGTATGCTGGAAGCAAATTGCAGGTTTACGTCACTATCGCAAGATGCCTGATTGTAAGAATTCGTTAATTAGCACTGAATTCCAGCCAGTTCCGGTACGCCGGACGGTCTACCACTGCAAAACCAAAAAGGGGAACTCAATGTCTGAGAATAAAGGCACAATGGAAGCGCGTATCAGCCGCCGTAATTTCAATCTTCTCGGATTGGGGTCGGCCGCTGCGCTTGTTGCAATGCGTGCGGGTCCGAGCTGGGCTGCCGGCGAGAAGATAACTTTTTACGGCTACGGCGGCCAGAGCAAGAAGAACATGCATGAAGTCGTCTTCACGCCCTTCACCCAGGCCACCGGCATTGAGGTGGTTGAAGGTACGTTCGGCGACGAAACCGAAATCATCACTCGCCTGAAATCCGGTGGTGCTGGGGATCTCAGCGTCTACTCAAATGCTGGCTTCGATATGTACAAGCGCTACGTGGACCTAGGAGCCAACTCTGAGCTCAATGAAGACAACATTCCGAACCTGAAGCTTGTTTCTCAGGTGCTGATCGAGCAGATGCGCAAGCTAACTCCAAATGGTAAGCTCTCAGCGATTCCCTACCTCTACGGTACCACCGGCATCGCCTACAACACAAAACACGTATCGCGCGAGGAGGCTAAAAAACTTGGCTACAAGCTCCTTTGGGACAAGCGTTTCTCCGGCAAGATCGCGTTGAGCAACTACGCTCTCGACCGCATCTGGTCGGCGGCGCTTTATACGGGCCAAGACCCGAACAAGCTCAGCGACACCAATGCTATTTTCGCGGCTCTTCGTGAACAGAGGCCGCTCGTCAAGAAATATTGGGAGTCCGGCTCGGAAGTTATGGACCTTCTCGCCAAGGAAGAGGTTGTGGTCGCCGAGACTTGGTCGACGCGGGCGGCGGCGCTGAAGAAAGACAACTATCCAATCGAATATCTCGAACCCGAACAATGCCAGGCTTGGGTCCAGAACTTGTTCGTCCTGAAAGGCGCACCGATGGAGCCTTGCGAAAAGCTCCTCGATCTCATGCTCAAGCCGGAGATCAACTTCGAATATTGCATGCGCACCAATAACGGCTCCGCGCTTGATCCGAGAAAGACGAACTTCCCGGATCAGCTGAAGAACCAGCCCGGCTTCGATCCCAGCGGAACGTTCGAGGGCTTTAATATCCCCGACGGAGCTTACTGGGCGGAACAGATCGACAAGCTTGAGCCACAGTGGCGGCGTGTTGCCAGGGGTGCATGAGCTTTTCGCACAGATGGCCGCGTCAGAGGCGGCCAAATGCGAACCTCAGCCCCCGCTCCGCGACAGGATTAAGTCACTATCATGCTTGAATTTCGATCTACCACACTCCGCTACGGCCCAGTCGTTGCGGTCAACGACATCAATCTCGTCGTTGAAACCGGCGCGTTCGTCGCGTTGCTTGGACCCTCTGGCTGCGGCAAGACGACCTTGCTGCGCTCGGTCGCCGGCCTCGCCGGCAACACGACCGGCGAGATCCTCATCAACGGTCGCCCGGTCACAGACGTGCCGGTCCACAAGCGCAATATCGGCCTGGTCTTTCAAAACTACGCCCTCTTTCCGCACAAGACCGTTTTCGACAACATCGCTTTCGGCCTGAAATATCGTGGCCTTCCAAAAGCCGACATCAAGCGGCAGGTTACCGAAGCCCTAGAAATGGTCCGGCTTCCGCACACGGCAAATCGGTATCCTTCCCAGCTGTCCGGCGGTCAGCAGCAGCGCATCGCCATTGCGCGCGCGATCGTCACGAAGCCGGACGTTCTGCTCCTAGACGAACCTCTCTCGGCGCTGGACGCCAATCTTCGCGCGGATATGCGAAGCGAGATTCGGGCTCTCCAGCAGGCAACCGGCATCACCACGGTATTCGTTACCCATGATCAGGAAGAAGCTCTGGCAATGGCCGACCTTGTCGTCGTGATGAAGGATGGATGCGTCGTCCAAACAGGCTCGCCCGAGGAAATATACCGCACGCCAAAGTCCCGTTTTGTTGCTGAGTTCATCGGTCATGCGAACCTTTTGAAAGCCAAGGTCGTTGAAAGCACCGAAAGCTCTTTTCTTATTGATATCGGCGGCGTGCAAACGCGTCTATCCGGAAATGTTGGTGCAAAGGTCGGCGATACGATCGAGGCAGTTGTTCGCTCGGCGCATATTAAGGTCGGAGCCGCTCAGCAATCGGCGAACCCTGCGCTTCATCTCGGAAAAGTTATCGAGCGGACGTTCCTTGGGGACAAGACAACATATGTCATCGATCTTGAAGGGACGCGCGTCGCTGCATCTGCTGGTGACGATAGCCATCCCCTTCAAGTCGGGGATCTTGCCGAACTGAATTTCGATCCGGCGCGGATTACTCTCCTTGATGCTGACGGTCAATATCTTCCGATAGAAGGAAGGAGCTGAGATGGCGGTGGCTCTTTCTCAAAAAAATGACAGGCTGCGCATCCTCCTACTCTTGGCGCCTGCAATCATCCTGCTTCTTCTGCTGATCGTGGCGCCGACAGCGACTATGATCCGTTACAGCTTCAATACATATATCGGTGGTGGCCGGGACGCATCGGGCCTCAGCCTCGAGAACTGGAAAATGTTCTTCTCGGACCCCTATTATTTCCTGGGGCTCTGGAAGACGATGCGTATCGCTGTTGAGGCAACGGTGATCGCGGTCTTTATCGCCTATCCGGTGGCCTATACGATCGCTTTCAGCTCCCGGGTTTGGCGCCCATTCCTGTTGATCTTGCTCGTGCTTCCCTTCTGGATCAGCTTCATCATCAGAAACCTTGCCTGGATCAATATTCTGGGAGAGCGCGGCGCCATAAATGCGTTGCTGATGGGACTTGGCCTGACCGATAGCCCGCTCAAGTTTCTATACACTGAATTCTCGGTGATACTTGGCATACTGAGCTTTGTGCTGCCCTACATCATCCTGAACATCTATGTGAGCCTCGATGGCATCGACCGGAACTTGCTTCACGCCGCTCGAACGCTGGGTTGCACGTCATGGCAGGCGTTCCTGGAAATAACCCTTCCGTTGTCTCTTCCAGGACTATGCTCTGGCGTCCTCCTGTCGCTCGTCCTCGCTGCCGGCACTTACATCACGCCAGCTCTGTTGGGCGGGCCTGACAATTTCATGTTCGGCAACATCATCGCTGACACGATCAGCCTCGAGCTGAATTGGCCAATGGGCGCGGTTTTGTCGCTCGCATTGACATTTTTGCTGCTGCTTCTCACCGCCATTTACAGCCGCTTCCTTGGCATCGGCTCCATCACGAAAGGATTGACGCGATGAACGCTGATCAACCCGGTGTTGGCTGGCCGCTAAAAATCTTCACGGCGCTGGTCTACATGTTTCTCTTTGGACCCGTCGCCGCGGTGATCCTGCTTTCGTTCAACACCGCCGACTTTGCTTCCTTCCCCATGCAAGGGGTCGGGCTCCGCTGGTTCGCCGAGCTTTTTCAGAACGAGAGTGTCATGCGGGCGCTCAAGACGTCGCTGGTGCTCGGTGTTTTGACCGCCGGCATCTGTGGTGTGGTGGGAGTATTGGCCGCCATTGCGCTTGCCCGATATGAATTTCGAGGTAAGCGGCTCATGAACGTCTTTCTGCTGACACCGCTTCTCGTTCCCGAGACGGTTCTCGCCGTGGGGCTTCTGTTGTTCATGCAGTTGTTCAAGCAGCCGCGCAGTTTTAGCCTACTGTTGATGGGCCACATCATGCTGGCGCTGCCCTATGTGGTTCTGGTCGTTCATGCGCGCCTCATCACAATCCAGAAGACCTTTGAGGAAGCGGCTGCGACGCTGGGTGCCAACCGGTTGCAGGTTTTCCGCGAAGTCACCCTTCCGCTGCTCATGCCAGCAGTTGTCGCAGGGTTGCTGTTGTCATTCACCCTGTCGTTCGACAACGTCACCGCCTCGATCTTTTGGCGGCCGATCGGCACGGAAACGCTTCCCACTGAAATCTACAGCATGCTCCGGGACTCGGTGAGCCCTGAGATCAATGCGCTGGGAACGGTGATGGTCGCGATCACGATCGGGCTGCCGCTGCTGGGTATCGCCTTCTTCCGAATCAGGTCGCAAAGGCGGCTTTAGCCGCCATCGCGCAAGCCGGTCCGAAGTCTCCGGCTTGCGCCTACTTCAACGAAACAGCCGATGCGAAGCTTCTGATGGCGTCGGTCCCAATAACTGTCACCTACAGAGTGAGGAAGAAAGATGGCTAACGAAACCGCAAACAGCAATTCTGTCCAATCCTTTTGGCGTCCCTTCGATACGCCATCCGAAACCTTGATGGACCCACCGCGCCGCGTCGCATCTGGCGACGGCGTCTATGTCACGGACGATGGCGGTCGACTGCTGGACGCTGTCGGTGGGCTCTGGAACGTCAATCTCGGCTATAGCCAGCCATCGATCACTCAGGCGATAACGAAGCAACTCGAAGAACTGGCCTATACATCAGTGTTCAAAGGCAACACCACCGGCGTGGCGGAAGAGCTTGCCCAGACCCTCGTCGACGACTGGTTCGGCGCCGACGGAATGGCAAGAGTATTTTTCACGTCCGGCGGGTCCGACTCCGTCGAAACCGCTCTACGTCTTGCACGCCAGTATTGGAAAATCCTGGGGCAGAACGACCGCTACAAGTTCATCTCCCTTAAGCGTTCGTATCATGGCACCCATTTCGGCGGCTCCTCCGTTAGCGGAGGCGCTCATCTGCGCCGCAACTACGAGCCATTAATGCCGGGTTGCTTTCACATTCCCGCGCCGATCACCTACCGCAACGCTTTTGACGAAACTTCTCCGGAACGTCTCGCGCAGATTTGCGTGCGTCTGCTCGAGGAGGAGATTATCTTCCAGGGGCCCGAGACCGTCGCTGCGTTTATCGCTGAACCGGTTCAGGGTGCTGGTGGCATCATCGTTCCTCACGAGAGCTTCTGGCCGATGGTGCGCGAGGTTTGCGACAAGTATGGAGTGCTTCTGATCGCCGATGAGGTCGTGACCGGTTTTGGTCGTACCGGGTTCGATTCCGGCGTACGAGGCTGGGGCGTGAAGCCGGATATGATGATCCTGGCGAAGGCGATCACTTCCGGATACTTCCCCTTCGGTGCAACGATGATCGGCGAAAAAGTCGCGCAGGCCTTCGAGAACACCAAGGGTCCGGTCGCGAATGTCGGCCACGGATACACGAACTCCGGTCATCCTGCAGGATGTGCGGCTGGTCTCGCTACGCTGAAGCTCACACGCGAGCTTGGCGTGGTCGAAAATGCTGGCCCTCTGGGTGAGCGCCTCATGGCTGGACTTCAGCGCATGAAGGACAAGCACGAGCTGGTTGGAGACGTGCGCGGTCGGGGACTTATGGCAGCGGTCGAACTCGTCTCCGATCGGTCCGCCAAGACGCCGCTCGGCGCCGAGATGATGAAGCGCTTCGTCAAGGCAACCGCAGCCAACGGTGTATTGGTGCGCCAAGGCGGTCACATGATCATCCTATCGCCTCCTTTGACCATCCAGGCGTCGCAAATCGATGAGATCGTCGATGCGATGGACAAAGGCTTGTCCAGCTTGTGATCGATTGACAGCGCCCATACCGCGAGCCGGAAACTTGCCCGCTCGCGGTGAAATCGCACGAAACGTTTTTGATTTCCCGGCTGCTGGGTTCCAAGTCACACCGACTTGGTGCCCAGCGTATCGATTCATAAATTCTTATAATCAGAATAATAGTGACTCATAAATATCAATTAAAAGAAACTAGTTAACATTTGTTCGTTTATTGTCCTTTCTCATGAGAACAAAAGAATAAGTCGAATAGGGGAATGTGACGCAAAGGGCTGCGCTGCGGTAATTGCCGCAAATCGCCAGCGCACGCGTAATGTTCGAGTCCACCTGGTCGAAAATAGAGGCAACGAGCCGGAGCGCGGTTCACTCCTCCCGCTTTTGATCGGGCCGATAGCGGCTCGATCCGAGAGAATTGTCGTCTAGGACCGTCCATGGCTCAGGACATCAAACGAGCAATTTGACTGGAAGAAAATGCACCTGTCGGATTCAGCATGATCGCTCGTCAGGTAACTGTTTTCGATAGAGGCCTGAACGCGACATTAGACGCCAAAGTCGCGCCATCAGGTCCGACTTACTTCAAACAGGGAGTGCGCGAAAAAATGCTAAATCGGCGGCAGGAACTGGTCACACTCTTTTTGCTGGCGCCTTCGCTCGTCATGTCAGTGCTATTACTTGTGGTGCCGCTGCTGGTGGTGATTGCCTATAGCTTTGCTGGCCGGGATGCCTATGGCGGCGCTGTCACCGGCTTTACCCTCGCAAGCTATATCGAACTACTTCAGCCAACTTATCTGCCGATCTTCGTAAACTCGTTGCAGATTGCGGCGGTATCGACCGCTGTTTGCCTTCTTATCGGCTATCCGATCGCCTACTTCATAGCATTTCGTGCTGGTAGGCATGCCGGGCTCCTGCTCGCACTGCTGCTCATCCCGTTCTGGATCGACTTCATGATCCGCATGTCGAGCTGGATGGTCCTGATGGGTCGGAACGGCACGATCAACGGAATTCTGAGCGGCATCGGGATGATCGATGAGCCAATCAGGATGATCGGTACCTATCCGGCGGTGACGGTTGGCATGCTCTACGCGTTTCTGCCGACGACTGTGCTGCCGATCTACGCCGCGCTTTCCGGCATCAACAAGCGTCTGCTTGAGGCTGCGGACGATCTCGGCGCCGGGCCGATCGAGGCTTTTTGGCGGGTAACCTTTCCGCTTTCTCTCCCAGGCGTGATGGCGGCGATGCTCTTCGTCTTCGTGCCGGCTATGGGCGTCTATGCGATTCCCGTTCTCCTCGGCGGTGGCAAGAGCATTATTCTCGGCAATCTGATCGTCCAGCTCTTCCTGGATTTCCGCAATATTCCCCTGGGGGCCGCAGTTTCGGTCGTCATGCTCGTGGTGTCTTCGGTCATCATCGTTTTCTATATGCGCATTCTGCGCAGGGTCGAGGAGGCGCACGCATGAAGCTTTCCCGCCTCGCCGGCTTCTATGTGCCGGTCGTCACAATCTTCGGCTACGTGTTCCTGTTCGCGCCGCTTCTAGTGCTGGTCATCTATTCCTTCAACGCCGGCCGCTCGACCGTCGTGTGGGCAGGTTTCTCGATGGACTGGTACGCACAAGCGCTGAACGACCGCGGCCTGCAACGCGGGCTTCAGGTCAGTGCGATTGTTGCAGTGCTCTCTGCAGTCATCAGCACGGCAATCGGGACAAGTGCTGCGCTTGCCGTCATCAAGCGGTCCTTTCCCGCGAAGAACCTTTTTTCGACCATTCTGATCGCGCCGCTCGTGCTGCCGGAAATCGTGCTGGCGGTTGGCCTTCTGGTGACGACCGTTTGGTCAGGTATCGCACTCGGCTATGTGACGCTCGTAGCCGGTCATGTGCTTGTTTCCGTGCCTTTCGCATTTCTGATCGTCCGTGCGGCCGCCGCGGGTCTCGACCCTCGGCTCGACGAGGCGGCAGCCGATCTCGGTGCCAATGGCGCTCAGACTTTCATGCGTGTCACGCTGCCGCTCCTCATGCCCGCCATCCTTTCGGCGACGCTTCTGTCGGCGGTCATTTCCTTCGACAATTTCGTGATGTCGACCTTCGTTTCGGGCGTCGGAACCACGCCGCTTCCGATCCAGATCTACTCGATGTTGAAGACCGGCTTAACACCGAAGATCAATGCGCTCGGCACGATGCTGCTCGCTGTCAACGTATTGGCCATTCTGCTCGTCATGGGACGCTACCTGAAGACAATTCGGAGTACTGGATAACGACTTTCAACACACCCAAAAAAGAAAGGGGAACTACAATGCTGAAATACGGACTCCTTATTGCAACAACGAGCCTGCTTCTTGCGGGAACGGCGCTCAGCGCAACCGCCGAGGAACTTCACATCTACGCCTGGGGCGGCGGAGAGGTGCCACAGGAAATCGTCGATGACTTCGCGAAGGAGACTGGCATCGATGTCACCATGGATACGTACGATTCCAACGAGACCATGCTGGCGAAGTTGTCGGCGGGCGCTTCAGGCTACGATCTCGTCGAGCCGACCCAAAATGCGGTACAGGTTCTCGCCAAGCAGGGCCTGCTACTCGAACTGGACCATTCCAAGTTGCCAAACCTTGGCAATCTGGGGGCTACCTTTAAGGACGTTTCCTATGACCCCGGCTTAAAATTCAACGTACCTTATGTTTGGGGCACCACGGGGCTCGCCTACAACGATGACTGCGTCAAACAACCCGTGACGAGTTGGAAAACGCTATGGGATCCGCAGTACCAGGGTCGCATCTTCATGCTCGACAATATGCTTTCGGCCTACATCGTCGCCCTCCAGGTCAACGGGTTCCATGCAGGAACGAGCAAGCCTGAGGAAATCGAAAAGGCGACGCAGTCGTTAATCGAGCAGAAAAAGGTTCTCGGCGGATACAATAGCAGCAGCTTCCCCGAACTTGTTTCCTCCGGAGAAGCATGCATCGTCCAGGCATGGAATAACAACGTCAGCCAGGTCCTCACGGAAAATCCGAAGGTCCACTACGTCATTCCGGACGAGGGCGGATCGATGTGGATTGATGGTTTTGCCATTCCCAAGAACGCCAAAAATATCGAGGCAGCCTACAAGTTCATGGACTACATCATGAAGCCTGAGGTCGCGGCCAAGGCGGCAACCCTCAGCAAGGCCGCTACCGTCATCGACGCAGCGAAGGCGCTGCTGCCGAAGGAAGTGGCCGACAACCAGGCAATCTACCCGGCGGCCGACAAGCTGAAGAAGGTTGATTTCATCCTTGATGTCGGGGACGCCATGAAACTCTATCAAGACGGTTGGACAAAGCTGAAGACTGCCCAGTAGTCACAAGCCGATCGTTTCATTCCGTGACAGGTCAACAGACCTGTCACGGATCTGCTTTGACTCTCGACAGGGTTAGTATTCTCAATGTCCAACGATGAAATGAGCAAACCGCCCAAAACGCGGCAGACGGCCGTGGAACTGGTCGATGTCTGCAAGGTGTTCGAGACCTCGGTTACGCCTCCGGCCTATGCTGTGGACCATCTCAGCCTAAAGATAGCTTCGGGTGAGTTCTTTACCTTTCTCGGTCCTTCTGGCTGCGGAAAGACCACGACGCTGCGGATGATCGCAGGCTTCGAAAGCCCGTCTGCAGGGGAAATCCTGCTCGACGGCCGCGACGTTTCGGGGTTGCCAGCCCATCTGCGGAACACCAATACAGTTTTTCAAAGCTATGCGCTGTTTCCGCATCTTTCGGTCGAGGACAACGTCGCGTTCGGTCTCTCGGTAAAACGAGTTCCCCGCAGTGAACGGAACGACCGTGTCGCAGCTGCGCTTGATCTGGTGCGCATGCGTCACGCCGCCGGGAGAAAGCCGTCGCAACTGTCCGGTGGTCAACAGCAACGCATCGCATTGGCGCGCGCCCTGGTCAATGAACCCTCCGTTCTCCTGCTAGACGAGCCGTTCGGCGCCCTCGATCTCAAGCTCCGGCGCGAAATGCAGATCGAGGTCAAGGAGATGCAGCGCCGGCTTGGCATTACGTTCATCTTCGTCACACATGACCAGGAGGAAGCGTTAACGATGTCGGATCGCATCGCTGTGATGAGCGCTGGGGTAATTCAACAGGTTGATGACCCTGTAGGGATCTATGAGCGCCCCGCCGATCGGTTCACCGCAAGTTTCATCCGCGATATGAATATGCTTCCTGCGAAAGTCGTGGAGCGTCAAGACGACGTTTTTGAAGTTCTGGCAGCAGAAACCCGATTGAAACTGAAATGTACAGCTGGATTGGTCGTCAATGCGGATTGCACGGTCGCGATGCGGCCAGAAGCCTTGACGTTCACTCGTAGGGAGGCCGACGACGTCGTCTTTACTGGTCAGATTGAAAGTGACGTCTATGTCGGGGCCGACCGTCTCTACTCTATTCGTCTCAACGGGGGGGCGGCAATAGTCGCGCGCGTTCGTAATACGCGAGAGCAACGTTTGCTACGCGCTGGCGAGACGGTCCATATGTTTTGTCCGGGATCGGCGATACATCTTCTTTGTGATCAAGACAGAAGGTGAACTGCCCGGACGGCAGCGTTTAAGGGGGGGAAGGCTCGGCGTCGGATCCCTGCTGGAAGCTCCGACAACAGACCCGCCCATGAGCGCTTACATGCTCATGCAATAAAAGGTTCGATTGATGGCTATTTCAAATTCGCTTCTATCAAGGCTCAAAGACCCCACGCTTGTCACCGATAAGGCATTTATTGCGGGGCAGTGGCAAGCGACGGGCGAGAACGGTGCCAGTTTCGAGGTTACCAATCCATCGACCGGCGACGTGATCGCCGTCTTGCCCGATATGACACGCGTGGATGCCGCTGGTGCCATTGACGCAGCTTTTAAGGCGCAGAAGCTATGGGCAAGGAAGACTGGGAAAGAGCGAGCCGCCGTCCTGCGAAGGTTGTTTGACATGATGGTCGCGAATGCGGACGACCTGGCTGTCATTTTGACCGCGGAAATGGGAAAGCCGCTCACCGAGGCCAAAGGTGAAATCCTGTATGGTGCGTCCTACGTGGAATGGTTCGGCGAGGAAGCAAAGCGCATTTACGGTGACACGATTCCCGGTCATCAACAGGACAAGCGCATCATCGTATTGAAGCAGCCAATCGGAGTTGTCGCCTCGATCACACCCTGGAACTTCCCCAATGCCATGCTGGCGCGAAAGTTCGCCCCGGCCATCGCGGCCGGTTGCTCTATCGTGTCGAAGCCGGCGTCGGAAACGCCTCTCTCGGCTCTTGCGCTTGCTGTTCTTGCAGAGCGGGCCGGGCTGCCGGCTGGTTTGTTTAACGTCGTGACCTCGACGAAATCAGCCGATATTGGTCGAGAATTCACCGAAAACGACAAGGTCAGGAAGCTGACCTTTACGGGCTCAACAGATGTCGGCAAGATCTTAATGCGCCAAGGCGCTGAGCAGATCATGAAGCTCGGGCTGGAGCTTGGCGGCAACGCGCCATTTATCGTCTTCGATGACGCCGATCTCGATGCTGCCGTCGAAGGCGCGATGATTTCGAAATATCGCAACAACGGCCAAACCTGCGTTTGCGCCAATCGCCTCTACGTGCAGGCCGGGGTGTATGACGCGTTCGCGGAGAAGCTCGCGGCTCGTGTATCGACCATGAAGGTTGGCGATGGGTTCGAGGACGGCGTCATGGCTGGTCCGCTCATTACTGAAAAAGCCGTCGCCAAAGTCGAGGAGCACATTGCCGATGCACTCAAAAAAGGTGGCGCCATCGCAGTAGGCGGCTCGCGGGACGTCCGTGGCGGTCTGTTCTTCCAGCCAACCGTTCTGACGGGCGTAACCTCTGCAATGAAAGTGGCAAAGGAGGAGACCTTTGGTCCCGTTGCACCGTTGTTCCGGTTTGAAACTGAAGACGATGTTGTCGAGATGGCCAATGATACCGAATTCGGTTTGGCCTCTTATTTCTATGCTAAGGATCTTTCGCGCGTATTTCGCGTCGCGGAGGCCTTGGAATACGGGATGGTCGGGATCAATACAGGGCTGATTTCCACAGAGGTCGCGCCCTTTGGTGGCATCAAGCAGTCGGGGCAGGGTAGAGAGGGTTCGAAATACGGAATCGATGACTATGTCGAGATCAAATATCTTTGCGTGAGCATTGAAGACTGACCTCCCAACAGTCCCGAGCGTGAGATCGGCACTTAGCCGCCGAGACCTCGGGAAAGCACATGGACTGTTAGAGAAGCGGGCGAGAATTTCGCCCGCTTTCGTGTTTCCTGGCGGCATTGTCCTTGAGGGGTTCGTTGTTTTTTTCCTGATAGGGCCGTCGCATAATGCGTTTGTATGCAAGCTGATCTCTCTTGGCGAACTACCAAGGTAGCTGTCTTCCTCGGCTAGAATTCTAAATAATAGAATCGTTAAGCTAAATAATATCGAATAAAAGAATTTCGTTGACACCCTGCCGATTCTCTGGTCAGTTTTCGGCAACAAAAAGAAAAGTGGGAACTGTCCTGAGTGACCGCCAATGAACCGGTCGTTCCAGGGTGAGAGGTGTAACCGAAGTGCATCCGCGCTCGAGTCTTGCCTCAGAAAAACTTACCAACCTGAAGAGGTCTAGGTCGTGAACGACGGACCTTTGGCCGTGGTTTCGGCTGCGCTTTCGTATGCACTTCCGTTTGATGGAGAGGGAACTCATGAAAAATTTGAAAACGGGTTTCGGCGCGCTGGTTCTTGCCAGCCTTCTTGCCGGCGGCGTGATGGGGCCTTCGCCCGCATTTGCCGCCAAGACAACACTGACATTGGGTGCGGCGGCAAATGATGTCGGCACGCTTGATCCACACTACGCGACGAGCACATCCGACAGAACCCTGGTTGCGTGGATTTACGGCGCGCTCGTCCGGTTTGCTCCGGGATCCACTGATCCGGCAACGCTAGAACCTGATCTGGCCGAGAGCTGGCAATCCAGCGACGACAAGCTCGTTTGGACCTTCAAGTTGCGGTCCGATGTCAAATGGCAGGCTGGCTATGGTGAAGTCACCGCTGATGACGTGGTGTTCAGCCTCGACAAGGCTCGCGATCCGAAGCGATCCGCGTTTTCTGCCGATTTCGCGGCTTTCGACAAGGTCGACGCGGTCGATCCTCACACTGTCCGCATCACGCTTTCGAGGCGCGTTCCGAACCTGCTTGGCCTCGTGACGAACTACGCCGGCGGCTTCATCGTCTCAAAGAAGGCTTTCGAAGAGCGAAAGGAAGGTTTTGCTCGCGCGCCGGTCGGGTTTGGTCCGTTCGAGGTCAAGTCGATCGTCGCCGGTCAGAATGTCAGCTTCGTTGCCAACAAGGATTACTTCCGGGGTGCCCCCAAGCTGAGCACCCTCAACTACCGCTTCATCAACAACAATGCGTCGCGTGACCTTGCCTTCGTCGCCGGTGAAATCGAGGCCGCTGCAGGTCTTGCCAACAAGAACTGGCTTCAGCGGACCGAACCGCTTCCGGGCGCGGTGATCGATGTGTTCTATCCGGCGGAAGTCAGCCTGCTCCATATCAACATCACAAAACCTCCGTTTGACGATATCCGTGTACGCGAGGCTCTCGCCTACGCGGTTAACCCGCAAGCAGTCGTCGAATTCAAGGGCGCACGGTTCACAACCCGGCCGACATCCGTCGTCCCGTCGAACAATTTGGGTTATCTCAAGGATGCAGGCGTCTTCCCTTATGATCCGGCAAAAGCAAAGGCCCTTCTCAAGGACGCTGGCTTTGGAGATGGCCTGACATTCTCGATGCTGTCGAGCCAGCTGCCGGAATACGAGACCACTGCCCAGGTCCTCCAGGGTCAGGTTGAGGATTCAGGCATCCACATGCAGTTGCAACCGGTCGAGCACGCGAGCTGGCATCAGATGATCCGCAAGGATCTAAGCCCCGTCGTACTTTACGGAGCGGCACGCTTCCCGATCGCCGACATCTTTCTCACCCAGTTTTACGATTCTGCTTCGATCGTCGGCCAGCCAGGCGCGGTAACGAACTTCAGTCATTGCAACGTCGCGGACAAGCAGATCAGAGAAGCTCGAACCGAGATCGATCCGGCCAAGCAGATTGCCCTATGGCAAGAAGCTCAAAGACTGATCCTGAAAAACGTATGTGCGATTCCGATCACCGAAACAAGCCAGGTGTGGGTCCACAATCAAAAGCTCAAATGGGGCTTTGACCTTAAGGGATCGATGTCGCTCGGTCCGTTGGTCACCGAAGCGACCCACTTTGAAGACTAGAGCGATGTAGACGCGCTCCAGAAAATACAGGCACGAGGGCCTTGAGGCCGGAACAGCTTCCGCTGTCCGGCCTCTCAATATTTAGAACGCACAAGCTCCGTCAGTGCGCTGCAGGCGCGGTCTGATCAGCTGACTCGCGCTGCGTCAGGGCAGGCATTCCCGCAACTGACCGACCTGATCTTCGACCCAGGCATCGTTCATCATGTCGAGTGGTGCGTTGAAGGAGAAGGCCATGTTGACCTCGTACATGCCTGAAGCCATCCGCGGCAGGCCCACGCCGCCTTCTCCGAAAAAGAAGAAGCCCTGGTTGACGGCGTAGCCGCGCTGCTTTGCCTCAAGCACCTGGTTGCGAATAATGTCGCGGTCCACAGGACGTATTGACGGATGGGCCTGATATCGCTCGGCATTTGCATCGAGGATCTGCTCAACGACATTCTCCGCGAGTAGCGACATCAATGCGAGGCTGCCGGCTCCCACGCCCATCGGAACCCGGGCGCCGAGGCCCATTGCAAACTGGTGCCGAGAAGAGCGGCTGATCATTTCAGCGCAGATCGCGTCGATACCAGACTGAACAAGGAGATATACATTGAACCCGGTTCTGCGGGCGAATTCGGTCATTCCGGGACGATATCTCTGGACCAGAGGCTCAAGTCGTTCCTGCCGACGCGCAAGCATCGGTACGGCGGTGCCCAGGCGATAGTGTCCATAACGCTCGGTCGGCTCCGCAAAACCTTTTGACACCATAGCCGCCAAAGTGCGGTGCGCCGCGGGTTTCGCAGTACCTATCCGGCTCGCGATCTCGGCAAGGCTATAACCCTCTGGCCCCACCTCTCCAAGCAGCAGCAATATGTCAAGTGCGCGTTCGGCATTTGAAGAAGAAGCGGAAAATTTCATCGACCGAAAATTCCAGTTAAGAGAACGATTTGCGCTTGATCATGACAACTATCAGAATTTGCGCGGCGCGATGTGTCAATACTTCGCCCAAACACGCAATCCTGTCAAACATTAGAAGGGTTCAGATCCAGATATTTGCTTGAAGCCGCAGGTGGCCAAACGGCGCGTAATCCTAGCGGTGGCAAGTCGCGGTCGTGCTACAGGGGGCTCCCCCACGCAAAAAAACCATCTCATATGCGGCTGGGCATCACGCGAATTGCGGTGCAGTCGCCACTATATGAGATGGGCTTGGAATTCAACACCCGAAGGCGGGAGGTGTTCTTACATGGCCGCCGGAGCGCCCACGTCATGCTCGGAGAAGCGGGTGAACCGCAACGGGGTGGGATCAACGATCGGGTCGTCGTTGATGATCTGATCGGCTGCGAGCCGACCTGCGCCCGGTCCGACGCCAAATCCATGCCCGCTAAACCCGGACGCCACGTAAAGGCCGGGCAATTGAGGAACTGGACCGATTGTAGCGACCGCATCCGGCGTCGAGTCGATCCAGCTTCCCCAGGCGTGGGACACACCGATTCCGGAAAGCTCCGGAAAACTTTCCATCAAAGCCTTCATGGCGAGTTCTACCGTCTTCGCGTCCGGTGCTGGGTTGAGCACCCGCATTTTCTCGAAAGGCGAAACGCTACTCAAAGTCCACCGGGCCAGAGCCTCGGGCCCGGTTACCGCGAAGCGGCTGATCCCGAGCGACAGGCTCGTCGACCAGCGCGCCTTGAACATTGGCATGAACTGCTGCGCATACCGGAAGGCCTGAGGTGTCAATTCGACCTTTGCCCGTCCGCGGATGGAAACGGTATAGCCGCCCTCTGCGCGCGGTCTGAAGGTGAACGATGGGGTGGAGAAACCACCCTCGATCACCTTCGCGCCTGGCTTGGTCGCGAAAGCTGTTGCCCTTACACCAACCTGCGGGAAACTGATCCCATGCCAACGGAAGAACATCGAGGTCCAGGCGCCCGCGGCGCATAGTACGCGTGACGTGCGGATGCTTCCGTTCTCGGTGACGACGCTGTGTATTTTGCCGGCCTGTGTTTCGATGCCTCTGGCGGCGCAGTTCTGGTGGATCGTCGCCCCATGCCTCTGAGCCGCCTTGGCAATAGCCGAGCACGCCATTGTCGGTTCCGCGAACCCATCGGTCGGAGAATGAACGCCGCCGATCCATTGCGTGGTGGAGCCGGTAGCGGCAGCCTTGATTTCGGCACTGGACACCATGCGGCTTTGAACGCCATAGCCGCCCGCCATCTTCACCCATTTTTCCCAACCGGCGAGCTCTTTCTCGCTGCTCGTAACATACATCAGGCCCCTGCGGACAAAGCTTAGATCCGGACCGATTTCGTCGGATAGTTCCTGCCATGCTGCGAGCGACCACTTCGCCAAAGGAAGCTCGCGCTCGTCGCGATTCTGCTGCCGCACCCAGCCCCAGTTTCTGCTGGATTGCTCGGCCGCAACGGCACCCTTTTCGATGACGGCGACGCTGTGACCTTTCTTGGCAAGATAGTAGGCGGCCGAAATGCCGGCGATGCCGCCGCCGATGACGACGACATCGGCTTGCTCGGGCAGCTTGTCGTTGCTGTTCACCCGAACGAGTTTGAACGGGATATCGCGTGATAGAGCGTCCATCGGATCAGCCCTTCGCACGCGCATGGTCGGCAATACGAGACGCCAGCGTCTTCAGATGGCTCTGGATCTCGGGAAGCTTTTTGCCGCGCAAAGACGTTGCTTCGTCCATGTAAAGGCTGCGGTTCATCTCGATCTGCAGGCTATGAATGTTTTCCGCTGGATTGCCGTGTTTGCGGACAGCTTCCGCGCCGATGAAGTGCGCGTTGTGCGTCACCCGATACCCGAAGCTCCGCAAGACTTCGGTTGCAAGTTCAAGGAGATCCTTGCCGCTGGTCTGGCCGTTGCGATCTCCCAGATCGAAGTCCGACCGGCGCTGGCCTGCGTCCGGCGCGCTCGGCGAGGGCATGGCAGGCATCGAATGGCAGCTCAGATGATAGGCGACACCATGCTCGGCTTTGAACTTCTTCAGAAGGCGGGTCACCTCGTTGTGGTAGGGCCAGTAGTAGTTGTCGATACGGCTTGCGACCTCGGCGACCGAGAGAGGCGCATCGTAGACAGGCTTTGTTCCAGCGCAGACCGTGGGGATGAGACCAATCCCCGTCTTCGTCTTAGGGCCGGGCTGCAGAGCCACAGGCCATTCGCCGGTCAGCTGACTCGGGTCGATATCGAGTTCATTCCTGTTGAGATCGATATAGATGTTTGGAAATTCCGCGAAGAGCCAGGTGGCGCCGCTGTCGACGACATCCAGGTAGCATTCTTCGACATACATCGAGATCGAGCGCTGCAGATCCTTCAGAAGAGCAACCGTGCGAAAATCGTGAGGATATTTTCCTCCGCTTCTCGGGGTTTCGAACAGGACAGGTGCGGCAGGGACTGTTGGGTCGACGCGCGTGAACACTCCCGATTTGACATCCATAAGCATTTAAAGTTCTCCGGTGTGGCGTGAGCCGATATTCTTTCATGACGAAACGCGGTGCGGACCCTTGGCCCTGCATCGCGATTGCTCTGCTTCAGTTTTCAGATGGGTTCAGTCGTTAGGCGACCTCATCTGCTCTTGGGCTTGAGATCTGGCCGGCGCGGTCCGCAAGGGCGGAAAGCAATGGGGTGAAACCATCCGTCGTCAGTTTTGAGATAGCGACGAGAATGGTGTTCCTCCCGTCTTCGGTGAGGCTTTCCGCACCGATCAGGCGAAACTTCTCCATGACCTGTTCGGCGCTCATCGGATTTGCGACATCGCCAAGAGGGAAGAGAACCGTGCGGCTCTCCGGCCCATTGCCCTGGTCAATGATGACTCGGGACGGCGTTCCTTTTGGAAAGCTGTCATTGAAATCAGAGTGTGCGACCATCTCGATGCGAGATGAAAGTTCGAGGATTTCTGGGTCCCGCAGGCTCGCGGGGTCCATTGGCTGAAGTGCCTGACGTCCCCGCAAAGCCGCCAGCGCGCAGCTGAAATAATAGCTGTATTGCGCTCCCTCGAGCGAGCGTGGTGCGCGCTCGTTCGACAGCTCGGTTCCTCGCTGAAAGGTCTCGATCCGAAGACTTTTGATCGGTGCATCTGGCCGGCGCAACTCGAGGATCGCGTCGACAGCGCCATGCATGTAACGGCAGCAGGCGTATGGCTTGAGGTAGCAGTCGCCAATCCACCAATGTTCGCCAAGTTCACCTGTCAAAACGGAACGGGTATAGAGCGTCTCGTTGTCGAGTAGATCGAGCGGACCGGTAGCACCAGCCTGGGCTCGGAATGCCGCAGTCAATCCAGCGACAACCGCTGGCGGAATGAGTTCCTTTACGGTGCTTCCCTGATAACGCGAGGTGCCCTTCTTGTATCCGATCGGGCCTTCAGCGCCTGCGATCCCGATTGCGTTCGCCATCTGGGACGGCGAGAGCTTCAAAAGCCTACCAACTGCTGCAGCGACGCCGAAGTTGACCCAGCGGCCACTCGCATAGCTGTCGATCGTTTCCGTCGGGCGGGCGGTCGCGACACGCAGGGCAACATCGTAGCCGATCGCA
Source organism: Gillisella vitis (assembly GCF_021559775.1). GTDB lineage: Bacteria > Pseudomonadota > Alphaproteobacteria > Rhizobiales > Rhizobiaceae > Allorhizobium > Allorhizobium ampelinum. The sequence goes on from NZ_CP056051.1 coordinate 116,827, forward strand.
ATCGCTTCAAAAATGTCCTCGTCGGAGGTCCCAATCGCTTGACCGACCGCGATGGCTGCCGGGATGATGCCTGCACCTGGATGGCCAGCGGCGCCCCGATGGCCGTCATCGATGTCGAGCGCGCTCGCGGCCGCCGCGTTCGCCATCGCCGCGCCAGCGATCGACAGGGATTGATCAGTCATCCAGACTGTGGACGGTCCCTTCCCGTAGCTCGCGATGGCAGCACGGCGGGCCGCGAGCGCAAGGTTCGAGTGCAGGCCTGCGGCGGTCGCGGCAAGAAGATCCGCGATCAGGATCGCGCAAATATCCTTGGTCGCTTGCGGCAGGCTACCGGCAGGATGGGTAGCGGCGAAGGTGGCGAGTTGTTCGATTGCATGCATGATAATGAGAACACCGTTTCTTTTTAGAGCACTGACCGTACCGGGGCCTTTGAGCCATTTCCCGCAGGCTTCTTCGTCTGCGAGAGGCGAGGAAGACCCGAGCACCTGCGATCCGATGGTTCGCCTGCTTTCGTCCCGGCACGATCTGGCGCCGTTATTTTCCGATTGCGCGAGCGAGCCCGATGACCCGTTCGAGCAGGACCATGAGGGAGACACTCAAGAGGATGAGGAGGACCGACAGCGCAGCGATCTGTGGGTCGGTTCGCTCAGTCGTGTAACGATAGATTGCCACCGGTAGTGTCGACAGGGACTGTCCAGCCAGGAACAAGGTGATCGCGACCTCGTCAAATGAGATGAGGAATGACAGCAGGGCCGCACCTGTGATCGAAGGGGTAAGAGTAGGCAAGGTAATCCGCCGAAACACCGTAAGCGGCCTTGCGCCGAGGCTCGCTGCGGCCGACTCAATGTCGGCAGGCATCGTCTGCAGACCGGTGACCAATATCCGGATAACGAAGGGTGTCACGATCATGGTATGGGTAAAGACGAGCGCGAAGTACGATCCGTTGAGCTTGAGTTGCACGAACACCAGAAGAAGCCCAAGACCCAAGATGATCGAGGGTACGATCAGCGGCGCCGTGAAGAGCGCGATGAGCGAATTGGCAAACGGGATCTTCGAACGCACCAGCGCGTAGGAGGCTGCGACCCCGAATGCCAATGACAGGATTGTCGCAGCGATCGCAAGCGTCACGCTAAGTTTCAGGCCCGCGAGAAATCGCTCATTGCTCAAAACCGCCGAGTACCACCGAAAGCTCCAGCCGGAAGGTGGAAATGCAAGGTTGTTGTCGGCACTGAATGACATCACGATCGCGGGCAAGAGCGGCGCCAAAAGCAGCCCGAACAGAATGACCAAGAGGCTGCGGCTTAAGATATGGGTCACGACAACACCCCCGATTTAGCACGCGTCCGCATATCCCAGACGCGGATAAGTCCCATGGTGAGAATGAACAGCCCGAGGAGAACCATCGACATGGCCGATGCCAGTGGCCAATCGAGAATTTCCAGGGCCTGGGTGAAGATCTCTGTCGGCAGCAGGAAGACGCGTCCCCCGCCAAGCAGGGCTGGCGTCACAAAAGCCGATATTGCCAACACGAATGTCAGAATGCAGCCAAGCGTGACGCCCGGCAGGCTGAGCGGTAAAGTGATCCGGAAGAACCGGCGTGCCGGCGTTGCGCCCAGCGAACTGGCAGCGTCCTCAACATTCGGATCGATCTTTCCAAAGCCGGACAGCAAGCAAAGAGCCATGTAGGGCATCATGATATGGGTCAGGCCGATCACGACGCCCGGATAGTCGTTGACTAGGCGCACATTGGCGAAACCGATCCAATGAATGAAATCCTCCAGCGGGCGCAAGATTAGCATCCAGCTGTAGGTTCTCACGACTGCGCTGAGGAGGAGAGGTGAGACCGTCAGCAGAACGAGCGTCCCTTTCCACCTTGATGTGGTGCGGTACAGGTAAAGCGCAATCGGGTAGGTCAAAATGCATGCGAGAAGCGTGACCAGCAGGCTCAATATGATCGATCGGATGACGATCTCTCGCGAGAAGGGGTCTGTGAAGAATTTCTCGTATGCGGAAATCCCGAGTTCAGGGATCAGCACGCCGCCTTCAGCGGAGCCATAAAACGAGATCAGGGCAACTGAGAGGATTGGCAAGACAAAGAAGAAGCCGATCACAAGGAGCATCGGGAGGCTGAGCAGCCATCCGACTGCCGCGCCAGCCGACGTTGTTTCGTCGTTGTGAGCCATCAATTCGCCTTCCGTTCGAAGACAAAGCCGCTGGCCACCGGCCAGTCCAATGTGACCTGTTGCCCGGGTTCCAGGCTGCGCCAGGCCGAAGACGAGCCCGGTATTTCCGCTGTCATCGCGATCCCTTGGGTATCACAAGCGACTGAAACGATATCTCCTGCATAGGTGACCTTGCGGACCGAAGCGGGGACGCGGTTTCGCCCAGCCTCGCTCGGGGTTGAGCTCGGCAGGACTTCGATCGAACTTGGCCTGATCAGAAACTGAACGGGTCCCTTGAGCGAAGGCTTGGCAAGCTTGATGGACAGCCCCGTGTCTGTCTTGATCTGCTGACTCGCATCGCCATCCGCATTGCTGATGCCGTCGATACTGTTCACGCGACCGATGAAGTTGGCGACGAAACTGCTTGCCGGGTTCTCGTAGATCTCCGTGGGTCGACCGTACTGGACGATCACGCCTTCATTCATGATGGCAACGTGATCGGAGATTGCCATCGCTTCGGACTGATCGTGCGTGACGAAGATGGCAGTCGTTCCCAGGCGTTGCTGCAGGTCACGAATTTCGTCCTGCATTTGCTCGCGAAGCTTGGCGTCGAGGTTGGAAAGTGGCTCGTCGAGAAGGAGGAGATCGGGGTGGATGACCAGAGCGCGGGCCAGTGCGACGCGCTGTTGCTGACCGCCGGAAAGCTGGCGCGGGCGGCGTTGACCGAGCGCTCCGAGCCTGACCATCTCCAGAATCTCGCCCGCCCTGGATCTGGCTTCCTTCCGGTTGACGTTTCGCATTTCCAGGCCGAACGCGACATTGTCCAGCACCGTCATGTGCGGGAACAAGGCGTAGTTCTGGAAGACGAGACCAATATTTCGTTTGTAGGTCGGCAGGGATGTCACATCCTTGCCGGCCAGCATCACACGGCCGGACGTCGCTCCAACCAACCCTGCGACAATCCTCAAAGCTGTTGATTTGCCGCAGCCTGACGGTCCGAGGAGCGAGACAATTTCGCCAGGTGCAGCAGTGATGTTCAGCTTGTTGAGCACAAGCTTCTTATCGTCATACGACTTTGAGAGGTCTTGGAGACTGAGTTCGGCACCACTTTTCATTTACAAAGGTCCCCTCAGTTCGCGGTAATGACTTTGCGGCGCCATTCCTGCAGCCAGGATTCGCGCTTCGAGACAAAGAACGCCCAGTCGAGCGGCTTCAGTTTTTCACGAATTTCCGGGGTCGAGGCAGTCTTCGACAGGGCATCCTGCGACGGCTTCGCGTCCTTGTTGGTCGGCGAGTAGAACATCAGGTTGGCGAAGGCTGCCTGCGCTTCTGGGCTCAGAGCGTAGTCAATGAACTTCAGCGCTTCTTCCTTGTTCGGTGCACCCTTGACGAGGTTCAGCGTGTTGATTTGGAACATCGAGCCTTCGGTCGGTATGACGACGCTCATATTGCTCTTTGGATCCTTTGCAAAGAACTGGGCGCGCGCGTTCCAGCCTGCGCCCGCCTTGACCGTACCGTTGGACACCAGCTCGTAAGCGTCCGGCGCCGGTGCCCAGGTCTGTACGTTCTTGGCGATCTCCGCGAACTTTTCGACACCCTGATCGACAGATTTCTTCTCGTCGCCGCCGGCTGCCCGGGTGAGCAGGATCGTGTTCATCAAGGCCGCAATTTCGGGGGCAGGCCACATGGCGACCTGCCCCTTTAGTTCTGGCTTGGCAAGATCAGCCAGCGCCTTGGGAGGATTGGCAAGCGAGTTGCTATACATCAACACGGGGTAGTCGAAGGTAATGCCCGGACCGAAACCCTTGTTGATATAGGCTTCGTCGAAGAGATTCTGGCCGTTGGAAAGCTTGGTCAGATCGACCTGATCGAAAATTCCTTCCGTATTGCCGGCACGTGAGACCATCGCGTCCATGATCGAAAGATCGAGGGTCGGATTGTTCTTCTCGGCGCGGATACGGCCGAGATTTTGCGCTGAAAGGTTGATTTCGTTGTAGATGACCTTGATGCCCGTCTTCTTTTCAAAGGGCTCGATCACCGCCTTGCGGTAATTGTCCGCGAACACGCTTTGATACCCAATGATATTGACATCAGCCAAACAGGGAGAGGATACGCTCAGGACAGCAGCGATGGCTGCCAAGTATTTCGGCAATGCGAAGGCCATTTCAATTCTCCTTGTGGTTCGGATAGGAAATCAAGCTGCTCGATCGTTTGTCGGGGTCCATTCCTTGAGATCGACGCCGACCTTCACGCCATAGACTTTCTCGGCCTGCTCGCGGGTCACGAGGCCATGACGGACATCGCGCAGGACCAAAGCTGGATCACGCTCGAGAGGATTGCCGAAACCACCGCCGCCCGGCGTGTAGTGGGTCACGACGTCGCCATAGTCGAGCATTTCGAGTTCGCCGATCGAATGCTCGAGCACTCGTGCGTTCGGTGTTCCTTCGTTAATCACCCAACGCCCGCCGCCACCTGGGAAGCCGCCAGCCACACCCTGGGGGAGTGTGACGGATTTCTGGGAGGTATGCTGGAGTTCCGCCAGGTCGCCCAGCACCTTATAGGCCAGGACCTGACCGACGCCGCCGCGCCATTTGCCGGCGCCTCCAGTTCCAGACTGAAGCTCGCGCTGGACATAAAGAACCGGGCATTCGGCCTCGGTCGCTTCAATCGGAGGGATCGGGCAATTGGTGACGTGGCAAGACATGACGTCGATGCCGTCGGCCTTGGACGTTGCACCAAGTCCGCCCGGTACCACTTCGCCGAATACGCTCGGATTGCCCGTGTCGCGCTCCCTCGCTGAGGTGAAGTTATAAAGGCATCCACAAGAGTCGCCCATGACGCGTTCCGGCACGATCTGCGAAAGCGCACCCATCACGAGGTCCACCAGGCTGTGGCACACCACCATGCGCTGGTAGACAGCCGCAGGTTTCTTGGCGTTTACCAGCGTGCCTTCCGGTGCGATGACTTTGAATGGGCGCTTGTTCCCTTCTGTCGACGGAATCGAAGGGTCGGTCACACAACGCATCGCGTAGAAGATAGCCGCCCAGGTCGTGGCGAGCGGGGCGTTGATCGGTCCGCGGATCTGCGGATCGGTGCCGGTGAAGTCGAAGAGGATGTCGGAGCCAGTCTTGTGGATGGCGAGCTTCAGCTTGTACGGTCCACTCTTGGCGCCGTCATCGAGGATGAGTTCCTCGTGTTCGTAGACACCGTCCGGGATTTGCGAGATTTCTGCGCGGGTACGCTGCTCTGAATAGTCGATCAGCGCTTCGAAGCAACGCAAGAGCGTTTCGCGGCCGTAGCGGTCGAACATGGCTTTCATGTCTTCGGCGGCCGCAGCCACTGATGCGACCTGCGCGAAGAGGTCGTTTTCCATGTTGTCGGGAAGGCGGGTGTTATTGAGGATGATGCGCATGCATCTTTCGTCGACGATCCCGTTTTCGCCGATCTTCATCGGAGGAACGCGCAGGCCCTCCTGCCAGATCTCCAGGTTCCAGCCGCGGGTCGCCATGTTCATGGCGCCGATTTCCTGATGGTGGACCATCAGGCCTGTGAAGCCGACCAGTAAGTCCTCGAAAAACACGGGCATGAACACGACATAGTCGTTCGTATGGGCCGTCGACATCGAGGCACCGCCCGCATAGGGGTCGTTGGTAATGACGATGTCGCCCGGGCGCCATGTTTCCGGCGGGTGGTACTGTTCAAGAATGGTCCGCAGGCAAACGCCGGTGCAGTTGAGGTGGATTGGAATAGTCGCAGATTCCGCCAAGAGGCGTCCCTGTCCGTCGAAGACGGCAGCGGAGCAATCTTCCATTTCCTTGACGATGATCGACGTCGATGCGCGGATCATGCGATGGGCATTGCGTTCGGCGATCGAGGTCAGTGCGTTGCGAACGATTTCAAGCGTTACTGGATCAACGCTTGCGGCGGGGGTGTTCTCGGTAGTGGTGTCCATGGTGAAATCTCCTCAGCGTTCCAGATGGAGGATGCGGTAGGCATCGCAGCGGGCTGTCCAGCCAGGCGGAACGAAAAGTGTGGAACCGGGATATTCGACGATCGAAGCGCCGGGGAAGATGTAGCCCTCGCGCAGGTCGTCCAACCGATAGATCGGCAGCTCTTCCCAGTGACCGGCGTCGATCAGCACCTTGCGTCGGCTGACGACGGTGGCTTTGCCACCCGCCTCGGTCGGGAATGTCGGCCATACGAAGTCAGGTTTCGTCGACATGGCAGCCACGCGCATGTTGACGATCTGGATCGGCTTGCCGGGGTTGTCATAGCCGTACATCTGCTTGTGACGTTCTGCGAAGCGCGCCTGAAGTGCGTCCAGCGCGGCCTGCATATCGCCGGCGGGAAGTTCGAGATTGAGCTCGAAATTCTGTCCCTTGTAACGCAGATCGAGGCTCGTCACGTATTGAGACGTGCCAGCCGCGATGTCTTCGTCCGCGAGAGCCTTTTCACCTTGCTCGATCAGCTCATCAAACCCTGCCGACAGTTCCGCAGCATCCACTTCGCCGAGATAGGCAAGCTTGGTACGGACAAGATCGTGACGAACCTGAGCCGTCAACATGCCGAGTGCAGAGAGATTGCCCGGTGCAGGGGGAATGAGAGCCGAGCGGATCCCGAGTTCTTCAGCTAAGCGGAGGGTGTGAAGGGGTCCGGCACCACCGAAGCCGACAAGCGTGTAGTCTCGCGGATCAAGTCCACGTTGGACGGTGATGAGCTTGATCGCGTTGACCATATGCGCCTCGGCAAGGGCCATGATGCCGCTCGCTGCGGCATCAAGGGAGATGCCGCACGGTTCGGCGACTTTGCGCAAGATGGCTTCGCGAGACTTCGCAGGATGCAGCTTTCGGGCGCCGGCAAGGAAGTATTCCGGATTGAGGCGACCGCCGTAAAGGTTGGAGTCGGTGACCGTCGGGTTTTCGCCGCCCTGACCATAGCAGGCCGGACCAGGAACGGATCCCGCGCTGCGCGGGCCGAGACGCAGCGCGCCGCCCTGATCGACCCAGGCGATCGAGCCACCGCCTGCGCCAATGGTGATGAGGTCGAGCATCGGGAGAAGGAGCGGGTGACGGCCGACGCTCGATCGGGTCGTCATCTCTGCCTTGCCGTCGGTGAGCAGGGATACGTCGGCACTCGTGCCGCCCATGTCCAATGTGATGATCTTGTTGACGCCAGCCTTTTCCGCGAGTGCGGCGCCGCCAATAATGCCGCCCATCGGACCGGAATGCGTCAGTGCCGCGGGAAGCTTCTTGGCCGAGGTGAAGGACATCACCCCACCATTGCCCCGGATGATATAGGGAGCAGGCGTTATCCCCTTTGCGGCAAGCGCGGCAGCCAGACCGTCGAGGTGGCGTGTCAGAGGACCACCAACGAATGCATTGATCGCTGTGGTGCTGGTCCGCTCGTATTCGCGAAACTCGCGGGCAACCTCGCAAGACAGCGAGATCGCAAGATCCGGAAACTTCTCTGCCGCGACCTTACCGATCCGCTGTTCGTGTTCCGGGTTGGTGTAGGAGTTCATCAGGCAGACGGCGACGCAGCGAACCCCTTTGGACTTCAGTTCGGAAAGGCGTTCAGCGATATCGGTGTCGTCGATCGGCGTTATGACCGATCCGTCTGCTGAAATGCGCTCGTTGACGGTCACGCGCAGGTCGCGCGAGATCAGAGCAGTCGGCGGGCGCCAGTGGATATCGTAGACATTCGGGCGGCGCGATGCCCTGCCGATTTCCAGAACATCGCGGAAGCCACCGGTCGTGATGAGGCCGATATCGACTTGCTGCTCTTCGACGATGAGGTTGGTGACGAGTGTCGTACCATAGACGAAGCGATCAACCTCGCTCATCTGGCTGCCGGCGCGCTCGACAATTGTTTCGATCCCCTTGGCGATACCATTGCTGAGATCTTCCGGCGTGGTCGGAACCTTCAATGTGACGATCTTCGCCTGATCATCGTCGAGCAGCACAAGGTCTGTGTGCGTGCCGCCAGTATCGGAACCTATACGAATGCCCATCTACTTCTCCGTTGACACTTGTTGTGGCGGCTTGCAGCCGCCAGTCTGCTGTCGGGGGAGGCTGGTGTGGCCCAACCTCGTAAATGTTCCGGCTGGACCAGTGGTCACAAAGACCCAGCCCGAACGGTGTATTCGCGAAAGGGAAAGCTCAGATCGGCGCCGCGGATTCGGCTTCTCTAGCGGTCACCTCGTAACCGCCGTCATTCTCAAGCTCTAAGAAAATCACGGATTGCCTTCGAAGGCGCTCTGTGACCTGCCCATGTAGCTCGATCATGTTGCAACGAAATCCTCGACAAAAACTGTGACGATCAGCTCTGTCCCCTCAGACAGAGATTAGTTTTTCTTCCTTGGAAAGGAGGCTATCATCGAAAACCAGAATTACAATATGATTTATAAAATAAAAATCGTATCACATTATGATAACAGATACGACGCGCAGGCCGGGAGATGATTTATGAGTGAGAAAAGCGTCGAGGGCGCACAGGTTATCGGCAAGTCGATCGCATTGCTGAAGTTCATTTCCGCGGCGGGATCAGATGGCGCCAAGGTGAAAGACATCGCGGCCGCCTTGAATATGAGCGTGCCGACGATCTACCGCCTCGCGAGAGCATTCGAGAAAAACGGATGGCTCGAGCGGCTCGATCATAAGATGAGTCTCAGACTCGGCATTGAACTCTTTGCTCTCGGCGTCAAAGCCGCAGACGCTGCAGGCATCCGGTCTATAGCCCGTCCTGCGCTGGTTCGCATCAGCGAGGAGGTGGGAGCTACCGTCTTCCTGATGTGCCGCAACGATCATCATGTCATCGTGGTTGATCGCGTATGGGCCGGCCAGAATATCTCCACCCTCACAGATAACGTCGGGAGCATGGTGCCCATGGGGGTGGGCGCGGCCTCTATCGCGATCATGTCCACACTGGACCAAGGCGACGTTGAAGCGCTCACCAGGGCGAACGAACCTTCCTACGAGCGTTACGACCTCACGCGAGCCGTGATCGCTGCCACAGTGTCCGATGCCAGAGAGCGTGGTTACGCCGAGACCCAGTCAACTCTGATTGCCGGTCTTTCCGCTCTTTCCATTCCTGTGAGAAACTTCAACGGCGTTTCCACAACAGCGTTAAGTGTGAACCTGCCGACGGACTTCCTGACCGCCTCGCGCCGGACCCACATCGTCGAATTGTTGAAAGCAGAGGTGGACAGCATCGAGAAGATTGTTCGAAGCTGAGCGTTTGGTCCCGCACCCGCGCCTCTCATGTCGTTAACCCGAAGACCGTGCCTCAATTTTAAATTCTAAATATCGTAATATTTGAGAGCCAAAAATATTAAATAAGAGAATTTATTGACAGCGACTTGAATCTTGTTAATTCTGATCTCGCTCGCAGTAGCTGAAGCTAGATGCGTATCAGAACTCGCATAGGCCAAGGCCTAAAGCGTGTCAGGGGAGCAGGTCTTAATGTTATTGTATCTCGCGAAGCGAATGTGCTTTGCCGTTTTCACTTTGATAAGCGTTCTGACGCTCGTCTTTCTCATGGTCCGAGTGCTGCCCGGCGATCCGGTTCAGATGATACTCGGCGATCAGGCCAGCCCCGAGAGCATCGCCGCGATGCGTACGCGACTTGGGCTCGATCAACCGTTGCTCGTTCAGTACGGCCATTTCCTGCTGAATGCGCTCAAGGGTGACCTTGGCACATCGATGGTCTCAGGACGCCCTGTGACCGAAGAAGTCATGTCGGTGTTGCCATATACATTGGAGCTGACATTTGCCGGACTGTCGCTCGGCGTCGTCTTCGGTGTTCCGGCAGGCGTATGGGCAGCCGTGTATCGAAACAGACCCGCGGATTACATTATCCGCTTCGTTTCACTGCTTGGCTTGTCACTTCCCGGCTTCGTATCGGCGATCGTACTGCTGATCGCATTTGCGATTAAGCTCCGCTGGTTCCCTGTCATTAGTGCAGGGACTGGCGAGGGTATCGGCGACCGTCTTTGGCAAATGGTGCTGCCTGCCGTATCTCTTGCTCTGATCATGATGGCCTATGTCACGCGCGTTACGCGGTCGGCGATGCTTGAAGTCTTGAGTCAGGACTTCGTGAGAACGGCACGAGCCAAGGGTGTGCACCACAGCGCCGTCATCTGGCGCCATGGTCTTGGAAACTGCCTTGTTCCGATCACGACAATTGTCGGCCTTTATCTGGGCATCCTGATCGGTAACTCGGTACTGACCGAAATCGTCTTCTCCCGGCCAGGCCTTGGAAAACTGATCCTGACCGCCCTGAGCCAGCGCGACTATACGCTGCTGCAGGGGATGATCGTTGTCTACACCTTTATCGTGGTTGTCGTGAACCTTGCGACCGACCTTACCTATGGCTTCCTCGATCCCAGGGTTCAATACAAATGACAAGCTCCAACGTAACGCTAAAGCGCTCCGAGAGCCGGCTCGAAAAGACCCAAGCCGTCATTCGCCGGGTCAACTTCTCCACCTGGGCAGGTTTGCTCATCGTCGTTCTCCTCGTTCTGGGTGCGATATTCGCTCCACAACTGTCGCCTTATCCGCCCGCAAAACAGAACATCGTCGACCAGCTCGCTTCGCCGAGTGCTGCCCACATCTTTGGTACCGACCAATTCGGCCGAGATATCTGGACCCGCATGCTCTACGGGGCGCGCTACTCGCTGATCATCGGCTTCCTGGCCGTTGTGGTTGCCATGGTCATTGGCACGTTCATCGGAATGATTGCAGGTTTCAGGGGCGGCCGTCTCGACATCGTCTTGATGCAAATCATGGACGTCGTTCTGGCATTCCCTTCGCTCATTCTGGGCATCGCACTCGTTGCGCTTATGGGTGCGACAACGACCAATATCGTTGCCGCGATTGCCTTTACTTCGATCCCGGCCTTTGCCCGCGTCGCCCGCGCTGCGGTCATTACCCAGCGCGACCGCGAATATGTGCAAGCCTGCCGCGCGATGGGCTTTTCTTCAAACCGAACACTCTATCGGCATATCCTTCCAGCCATACTTCCCGAAATTATGGTTATGGCTTCTCTCTGGATGGCCAACGCGGTCAGAACGGAAGCCTCTTTGGCCTTTGTCGGCCTTGGAATCGCTCCGCCGGCTCCGACATGGGGCGGAATGGTGCGCGACGGCTTTGAAAACATTCTCAGCTCGCCGCACCTTGCTCTGTTTCCTAGCCTTGGCATCCTTCTCCTCGTCCTGGCTTTCAACCTCATGGGCGATGGTCTTCGCGATCTCATCGATCCGCGTTTGAAGGATGCTTCCTGATGTCCGAGCACGCTGTACTTTCAGTCAAAAATCTCAAGATCTCATTCGGCAGCAAGCCGATCGTCCACGATCTCAGCTTCGATATTGCCGCCGGCTCGACCCTGGCGGTTGTCGGTGAATCCGGATCGGGAAAGAGCGTCACCTCACTGGCGATTATGGGCCTTCTGCCCGAAGGCACCGCCAAGGTGAGCGGGTCGATCCGCCTTAATGGCAAAGAATTGCTCGATCTGCCTGAAGCAGAGATGCGCCAGATCAGGGGTGGCAAGATCAGCATGATCTTCCAGGAACCGATGACGTCACTCAATCCTGTCCAGCGCGTCGGAGATCAAATCGCCGAAGCCATCCGGATTCACCGGGGATTGAAGGGGCGGGGCCTTCGCGACGCGGTTCTGGAAATGCTTAAAAAGGTCGGTATCCCCGACCCGGAACGCCGGATTGACAACTATCCGCACATGTTCTCCGGCGGGATGCGCCAGCGCGTGATGATTGCCATGGCTCTGGCTTGCGATCCCGCATTGATCATAGCCGACGAGCCGACCACCGCACTTGACGTTACCGTTCAGGCGCAGATCCTTCAACTTTTGAAAGATCTACAGCAGGACACGAAGACCGCCGTCTTGTTCATCACGCATGATATGGGCGTTGTCGCCGAAGTCGCCGATCAGGTCCTGGTCATGCGAGGCGGTCACCAAATCGAAGCAGATTCGGTCAACAAAATCTTCACCGAGCCGGAAAGCGAATATACCCGGATTCTGATCGAAGCAGCACCCTCGATTGCGGGTAAAATCGATATCGAAAATGCGGCAGCGTCAGAACTCGACGTCCTTCCGCTCAACTGCAAAGGTGACAAGCCCCTTCTTGAGGTGCGTGATCTCTCGGTTAGATTTGTCCATACCGGCGGGTTGCTTGGCCGCAGACTGGGCCATGTCCATGCTGTGGAAGGTGTCTCGTTCGCGATCGGTAAGGGTGAGACGCTCGGCCTTGTCGGGGAGTCGGGCTCCGGGAAGTCAACGATCGGCAAGGCTATCATCGATCTCGTATCGCGGCATGGCGGCACGATCACGGTCGACGGCAACGTGATCGACTATTCCAATCCTAAAAGTCTGGCGCGCTTGCGCCGTGACGTCCAGATGATCTTCCAGGATCCATTTGGGTCGCTCGACAGTCGACAGACTATTGGCTCGGCGATTATCGAGCCGATGAAAGTACACGGGATTGCAACCGGCAAAGCGCTGACCGAGAAAATGGAGTGGCTGCTCGACAAAGTCGGTATCTCTCCCGATCGCGCCAAGAGCCTGCCCCATGAATTCTCCGGCGGCCAGCGCCAGCGCATCTGCATCGCGCGGGCGCTCGCAATGGCACCGAAGCTGATTATCGCCGACGAAGCTGTTTCTGCTCTCGATGTTGCCGTCAAAGCGCAGATCATCGAGCTTATGATGAACCTGCAGAAGGAATTCGACATTTCGTATCTGTTCATCAGCCACGACATGGCCGCCGTAGAGAAAATCTGTGATCGGGTTGCCGTTATGTACTTTGGTGAACTGGTTGAAATCGGCAGCAGGGATGACGTAATCGGGCGCCCTGGCCATGCCTATACCCAGCGCTTGCTTTCCGCCATTCCGATTACCCATCCGGATCAACGGCTGGATCGACCGGCGGCAAAGCGCGAGGCGCCGCCACCACGCAGCCCGATGAAGCCCATCGGTTTCGCACCGGAACCAGCGCTTTGGAATATGAAAAGCGACGGGCATTTCGTCCGCCGCACCGCGCCATTGCTCAGCCCTCGGTGATGCCACTCATGCACGCTATTCAGGAACTCGCAAACTTCGCGGCTACCCTTCCGGCTGGTAGCCTTCCACAATCCGCACGGCAAGCTTGCGCGGTACTCATAACAGACCTTCTCGCAGCGAGTGCGGCGGGATTCAACTCAGACCTGGCTATCGCGGCCAGAAAGGCGGCTTACGCCGCCTATGGTCAAGGTACGGCCGATGTCTGGTTGACCGATCGAAGCCTCTCTATCGTCGGTGCTGCTATGGCGAATTCCGCAGCAGCAAGTGCTCTCGATCTCGATGACGGTCACCGTGGCGCAGCCGGGCATCCCGGGGCCGGGATTATTCCGGCTGTTCTGGCCGTCGCACAACAGATAGGCGCGAGCGACGAGGAGATCTTCGAGGCAATTGCGGTTGGCTATGACATCGCATTGCGCGTTGCCACTGCTCGCCCGACGGAAACGATCGACACTTATATCAGCGGTCGTTGGGTGAACTTCGGTGTCGCGGTAGGCGCAGGGCGTCTCCTGAAACTGACCACTTCCCAGATGGCCAATGCAATTGGGATCGCCGGCGCCGAAGGCCCGATAGGTATCAACGAAGAGGTCTCTAAGGCCGACGGCAACACCGTCAAGGAATGCATTCCGCCAGCTGTCGTGACAGGGCTGACAGCGGCCTTCCGCGCTCAGGCTGGAGCGACCGGTCCGCTTGACCTTCTGGATGATGGGAAGCGCTACACGCGCGCGGTTCTTACCGGCGATCTCGGCATTCATTGGTGGCTCGAAGATTGTTATTTGAAGCCCTACGCATGCTGCCGCTACATGCACGCGGCCATCGACGCCATACTTGAACTACGCCGTCCAAGTGCTCCTATAGTAAGCCTTCGCATCGAGACATTCGCTGAAGGGCTGAAACTGTCGAACGAGCGTAACCCTGCGGGCCTGGAAGGTGCGCAGTATAGCTATCACTTCAGTTGTGCCCTTGCAGCGATCCACGGTGGACGCGCTCTGCAGCCGGTCGATCCCGTTTACCTCACGGACCAGGCCGTTCTTGAGCTATCAGCGCGTACTGTTTTGCAGGCCCATCCGGATTTCGCGTCAAGCTTTCCCAAAGGAACACCTTGTCGAGTCATCATGGATCAGGGCCATGGTGAAGAAGTCCTCACTGTTCTCCACCCGCTTGGTGATGTTGCCAATCCAATGTCCTACGAGCAGGTGAAAGAGAAATTCGAACAGCTCGGTTCGCAGGTGCTGGACGAAGAGCGGCGCGCCCGGATCCTGGCAGCACTTGATCAATTGCCTGTCAGAGGCTTCAAGCCGTTGTTCGACAGTCTTGTCGCACTTTCCAATCACTCCAGTTAGGGGAAACGAGGGAACTCGCGTGAACATCAAACCGCGACGTATCGGCGCGCAGAACCAAGCACGACTCGGGCTTTCAGTTCAATGGCTCCATTTCTCTTTGTCCGCTTGTCACCGAGACGGCGGATTTTGAAAATTTTCGGCGATGAGGCGACTTCCTGTGAGGTCGCTTTATCGACTTGAGCGGTTGGCTCAACCGTCTGCGCAGGCCGGTCGCTCTGTCGGGCAAGGGTATTGCATGAGAAGGCCGGCAGGTTCGACACGCGGCAATCACCACAGGAAACTACGGAGGAAGAGATGAGGGCCTGGCTGAACAAAACACATCACAGCAGGTTGGAAGCCGTCGAGATCGCAACGCCTGACGCGACCGGGACACAGGTCGTCGTTGATGTGACGCACTGCGCAGTTTGCCATTCGGACCTCCACACTTGGCAAGGAGTGACTGACTACGGAAGCCGTGGCGTTCTGCAGCGACCGCAGCCTGAAACCCCTATTGCCATGGGCCATGAAATCGTGGGCAAGGTTTCCGCCCTTGGGCCGGACGCACAGGGCGTGAAGATAGGCGATCAGGTAATTGTCTACCCATGGCTTGGCTGCGGGAAATGCAACGATTGCCTCAACGGTCGCGACAATATTTGTGCAATCGGTAGCCGTAGCCTTGGCTTCATGCAACACGGCGGCTTTGCCGATAAGGTTATAGTGCCTCACTCAAAATACCTCGCCTCGACCGGCAACATCGACCCGGCTTTGGCGGCAACATACGCTTGCTCCGGCCTGACCGTACGGTCGGCAATTCGCAAGATAATGCCACTCGCGCCTGAAGAGCTCGTCGTCGTGATCGGTGCGGGCGGGCTCGGCCTGCAAGCCGTCGCCATGCTGAGGGCGCTGACGAATAACAAGATCCTCGTCCTCGATAAATCTGAGGCTAAGCGCGATCTCGTGTTGGGGGAAGGCGCGGATCATTTCGTGGTTCTCGCCGACGAGGACACCGCAGCCAGGGTTATCGAGATCAATGGTGGCAAGGTCAGCTCCGTGCTCGATTTCGTCAACAACTCGGAAACATCCGGGCTGGCCTTAAGTATCCTGCGCAAGGGCGGACGGACTATCCAGGTCGGCCTTTACGGCGGTGAACTGGTCGTCCCGCTCTACACATTGGCTGTGACCGGGCTTTCGATTATCGGCAGCATCACTGGAACGCCGGAAGACCTCAAAGATGTCATCAGACTGGCTGAAGAGGGCGTTCTGAAGCCGATCCCTTTGACACGGATGGCTATGGCTCAAGTCAATGAAGCGATGTCGCGTCTTGAGCAGGGCCGGGTCGACGGCCGGATCGTACTGATTAACTGACCGCAGCTTCGAACGCAGCGGCCCGCGGCTTCTTTCATGCTTCGCCATCCGAGCGAAGAGGAGAGTGGTCGGAAGGCTGGAATCCAAATTTTTACGATCGACGGCCTACCCCTGATTTCGGGACGGCCGGCCACTACAATCAAACGAAAGGGTACTGCAATGGCACCTCGTCCTAGCATCTATATCGACAATACTTGGCAGCCGGCCACCGGAGGCGATACGTTCTGGGCGGTGAACCCGTCCACCGAAGAAGCATTTGCCGAGTTTCAGATTGCGTCCGCAGAGGACGTCGACCGCGCCGTGAAGGCCGCGAAAAACGCTCTGCCGGCATGGAGCGCCTCCGAAGCGAGCATGCGTGTCGATGCACTTAGTCGGCTTCTCAAGGCTTACGTTGCTCGGACCGAAGACCTGGCAAGGGCGTTGGCAGCCGAAATGGGTGCTCCGATCGATTTCGCTCGTACAAGCCAGATCGGGGCGGGCGCGAACCATCTGCGCGCCTTCATCAAGGCCCTGCAGGAGTTCCATTTTGCCGAGCCCGCTCTCGTCGGGAGCGAAAATCAGGAAATTTTGCGTGAAGCCGTTGGCGTGGCAGCGCTGATCACGCCATGGAACTGGCCGCTTAATCAGATCACCCTGAAGGTCGGCGCAGCCTTGGCTGCAGGTTGCACTGTGGTCCTTAAGCCCTCGGAGGTATCACCGGTGTCCGGTCAGATCTTCGCCGAGATCGTCGAGGCTGCCAATCTGCCGAAGGGGGTTTTCAACCTCGTGCAGGGCACCGGCGCCGTGACCGGGGCTGCCATGGTTGCCCATCCAGACGTCGATGTCGTCTCCTTCACAGGTTCGACGCGCGCCGGTATCGCGATTTCGTACGCCGCTGCGCCGAGCATCAAGCGTGTATCGCTCGAACTCGGCGGGAAGTCTCCCAGCATCGTCTTCGCTGACGCTGACGTCGAAAAGGCCGTTCGCTGGACCGCAAACTTCTGCTTCAACAACACTGGGCAGTCCTGCAATGCTTCGACTCGTATGCTGGTCGAGCGCAGCGTCTACGACCGGGCGGTGAAGCTCGCCACCGAAGTCGCAGAGGGCATCGTCGTCGAGAGAGCCGATCTTCCCGGAACCCATATCGGGCCGCTTTCTTCCAAGGTCCAGTACGACAAGGTCCTGAGCTGCATCGACCAGGCTGTTAGCGAAGGCGTCAACCTGATCACCGGAGGTCGCGGCCGGCCCGAGCACCACAAACGCGGATACTTCGTCAGCCCGACCGTATTTGCGGGCGTGACCCCAGAACATTCGCTATTCCGCGATGAAGTGTTCGGACCTGTTCTCGCCATCACACCTTTCGATAGCGAGGAGGAGGCGATCGAGCTCGCAAACGACACCGTGTATGGCCTTTCCGCCTACATTCACACGGAAGACGCCGCGAAAGGCAAGCGCGTGGCCAGGAGCGTCCGGGCCGGCATGGTTCAGCTCAACGGGTCCGCGCGCGCGCCTGGCACACCCTTCGGCGGCTACAAGCAGTCCGGCAATGGCCGCGAAGGCGGGCGTTGGGGCATCGAGGAATTCCTCGAGACGAAGCTCGTTGCGGGCTGAGCCCGAGCACTTATTGAAAATCCCCGCCTGAATGAGATCGCACCGCGAGACCTTTCAGGCGGGGAAGGATGTCGTCCGATCCTGAGACGCCTATCCCCATCTGCCAATGCTCGAACTGGAAGGTCGATTCATGAAACCGATAGATAAGGCGTCGTCCGAGCAATCGGAGCTGATTGATAATTATGGTCCTATTGGAATTAAGGCTGTGGCGGCCGCGTGTGCAGCGGGCACCTCTGCTAAAGCTCGGCCAGCAAGCCCGCGGACAGAATCTCCGCTCAGCCGTCCGGGAATTCGGTCTCTCGACGACGAATAAGGCTCTTACCATGACACGTTCGCCTGAGAATTCGACACAAGCGCTCTCGCCTGTCTGGTGGCAAGGCATCCAGAACGAGACGCGCGCCCTTGTGGTCGCTCATCTGACCTTCGCTGAGCAGCATGATGATCGGGCGTCCCTCACCATCGCAGACGGTGTGCAGTTTGGAGTTCAGTCCGCCTTTGGTCCGCCCGATACGACGGGGAACATCCCCTTTTTGAGCAAGCTCGCTGCCGTGCGATGTGCTTTCAGGTGTGTGGCGTCGATCATGATGCGCTCGAACACGCCGAGGCGGCTCCAGCGGATGAAACGGTTATAGAGTGTCTTGTGCGGCCCGTAGTCCTTCGGCGGGTCCTTCCACTGCAAGCCCTTGATAACGTAGACAATCCCGCTGACGACACGACGATCATCGACGCGGGGAACACCATGTGCCGGCGGGAAATGTGGTGCAATACGAGCCATCTGGCTTTCGCTCAGCAAAGACAAATCACTCATCACGGTCTCCTTCCGGAAACTGTGAACCACATCTCAATCCAAATTAATAGGTCCTGACCCTAGTCACCGGAATCTGAAGTTCGGCTCATTGTTTTTTGGCAGAATCGCTTGACGGAGGCGAGGATTTGGCCGGCGGATTTCACCCATCTGTATGGCTTGGGATTCTCGTTGTGCGTTGCGATAAACGCGTCGATGTCGGCTTCCAGTTCGGCGGTGGAACGATGACACCGCGTTGCAATTGCTTGCGCATCAGCTCTGCAAACCACCGCTCGACTTGATTGATCCAGGAGGCTGACGTTGGCGTGAAGTGAACATGCCAATGCGGGCGGCGTGCGAGCCAGGCCTTGATCCTCGGCGTCTTGTGGGTCGCATAGTTGTCCATCACCAAATGCACGTCCGGCCCCTTGGGCATCTCGGCGTCAATCCGCTTCAAGAAGTCGAGAAATTCGGTCGCCCTGTGACGTTTGTAGCACTGGCCGATTACCGCGCCAGTCGCAACGTCGAGCGCGGCGAACAGGGATGTCGTGCCGTTGCGGACATAGGTATGGGTGCGCCGCTGCTCGGCGATGCCCGGCGCCATGGGCAGAACCGGCTGCTCGCGATCCAGTGCCTGGATTTGCGATTTCTCATCCACGCATAGCACGACTGCCCGATCAGGTGGCGACATGTAAAGGCCGACTATGTCTTGCACCTTATCAACGAACAGGGGATCGGAAGACAGCTTGAATGTCTCCGAACGATGCGGCTGCAAACCAAACGCGGTCCATATCCGACGGATGGTGGTGTGCGACAGCCCGCGGTCGGCTGCCATCAAACGGATAGACCAGTGCGTGGCATCCTTCGGGGTGGTGTTCAATGTCCGTTCGACGACCTCAGCTATCCGGCAGGAACAGACGCAGGCCAACCGGGACCGGCACCTCGTCTCGCGCAAGCGTCACCGATACCAGCGTCTGGCAATTTGCTCTCTTGCCCAGCATCGAGGCGTATTGCGGCGCGACTCCGACCGAGTGATCGCCCTTCTTCGGCAGGCCGGTGTCATCGATCACCAGAAACGCATCGGATGCGCCAACGATCCTGTCCGCCTGCAGCGCAAGCTCGGTCTCAAGAGGAACAGCATCCCAAAGGCCATCCGAAATGAAATGATGGAGTCGGTCGTACTGGCCTGGAGCGAACCGTTCCGCCATCGGCTCCATACTTTTGCGGTCACCGGGACCGATAAGCCCCGCCACATAAAGTGGACACATCTGTCGTCGTTTCTTGTGTCCAAGCTTCTCCAGAAACGGCTGCAGAAAAGCTGAAAGCTCCGTATCCCAATCCACCATATCGCGCCCCAAAAGTGAGAGCGCAAATCATCTCAAACCAGGCTTGCCCGAATCTGCCAAAGTAGTGCTAAGCAAATCTACGCTCAAAATGCCCCGCAAGCGGCTTCGTTCAATCCCAGCTGATTCTGGACACCGCGGAAACGCTCTAATAATTTCAGCCGGCGAAAAGTCCAAACGGCTGTTTAACGTAATTGAAAGTTGGCAGGATATATTGGTGTGTAAACATTTGTGCCATAATGAATCGACTTGGATTTGATAGGTGAAACTTGTTAATAGTTTCTCTAAACTTTTATCACCAGCCAAATACCTATTGTGCTTTTAGTATATTATCAAACAATATTGAATTATAATTAAATATTGTTTGATTATGTTCGAGCAGATTTTTTTCATAAAGCCTCCTATAGTTTCGTTGGAAAGTTGATATTATTATGCTAAAGCACATTTGTTGATAAAAATTAAAAGTTATTAAAATGCTTTTCCTTTATGTAAAGCTTTTATTAAAGCCATAATTTGCGGCCCAATCAGCGGACGCAATTATCGCATTTTCGCTTATTAAAGCTTATGCGTTGATCAGAACGGTTGGCATTAATATTCAACGTTTTATCATGGAGTTTAACAGGCCAATTTTTATTCCATCTAATCTTTGTTTGGTCTTTTGCCCTGAGCAGGTGGCGATAGCTATCGAGATCGCCCTCAACTTATATAGGAAATTCGTCGAATTCGATTTGATGGAGCGGCAAAGGGAATGGGCGCGGACGGTACCGCTCACAGCAGACTTCTACTGGAGAGTGGTAGCTGGTGAGTTCTTCACAAAACCTCTTCTTGATTGCCCAGCTAAAGGGCACGTATTCCGTGAAGTCCAACTTGATAGAGCTTTGCTGTATATATACGGGCCGAGAAACTTTATTGCTAACTACATCAAAACTCAAACGCTCTGGCGTCCCAGGAGGCAAGACATCTTAGCTTGTACAATGCCGCCTTTTAGAGAAGAGATATGCAAGCGAGAGATCCTCCGCTTGCACAATAGTTTATCTTTCGTTTCATACAATACTGATGCTGATGTGGAGTACTATGTAGCTATTCTGCCAAACCAGACGTTTACTAAGGGGCCTAGCTTTTTACTTCAAAGCAGCGGCGAATATTGTGGATTTTTCCACGCAGATGGTGAGAGAGTCAAATACGATATCATTGCTTTCGGCCGCTCTCACTTTCGCAACAGTTCTCCGAATGACGACAGTCTGTTCAACCTACGTAGTCCCCTAAGAGCAATTGAAGAGGCAGAGCCCAAAACTAAAAAGCTTAAAAAGTTCCTATCTTGCTTTAATAGCAATTGAGTTTATTGTTAATTGTGTTTGTTAAAAAGCTAGTAACTCTGTGGTGTGAAGGTTATGTATTGAAAATAAATTTATATTATTTCCCAGGAATACCAAGCGCAAATATTTAACATGGGAACCTTGCAGCAATGCACACGCAATATAAGTATGATTTATTACACACCATAAAAATGAAAACGTTGCACACAATACAAAGGCATTCGCTTCACATGAGCGCCCTGCCGTTTATTAAAATTTTATAAATATGGCATCATATGTATTTTTTGGATTTTTGCAACGGATGTCCGATACTAGACGGTGCGCGCTCCAAAGATTGACAGTTTAGTTGGATCGAACGGCAGTGAAAGTGCGTGTAGAGCTTCGCCTCTTGCAGCCTTTATCAGCAACATGATGCTTTTCGTAACTGGAATTTTCACACGATGCGATTCGGCAATCGAACATATCATTTCCAGAGTACGGATTTCTTCTGAGAAATAGCGGTGCTGCAAGTTGTCGGGACAAGCAAAGTTGACGTTGTAGGGGAACGGTGCCAGACTGAATTCCCTCATATTCACATAGTCTGTCTTTGACTGAGTATTGCACTCTGCCAGGACAGTATCTAGCGTTATCCCCAAAGCGCCTGCAACTTTAAGACGCTCCTTGTCTGCAGCATCTATCACAGAACACACGTAGCTATTGGTGCCTTGGCCATAAAAATAAAATCGATAATCGGCACCCACACGGGATTCCAATTCCATGCGCCAACGCTCAGCGCGCTCGGTAAGCGAGCCTTCTGGATCGCGCAGCCGGCCAATATTGAGCGTCGCTGAAACTGCATGGATTATATAGTTAGAGAAAAAAAGCGAGTGGAGTGGCGAGATAACGGTTATCGAGGAGCCAAAAATCTTTGCCAGTGTCTCGCTAACTGACTTCGGCAGTTTTAAATTGCCCCCGCCATCGCGTTTCACTGGATAGCACGACACACCAAACGAAGGCAGTATCGCTTTGATGTGAACTTCGTTCCCCTGTCCGCCGACCAGCTTTGCTGTTACGGGGGAATCGTCAGTTTCTAGAATTCGTTCGCACATCAAGCGAGCTGCGTAATTGACAGTGAACCCGTGCCCGCATATTACGAGCAATGGCCTTTTCAGGACGAACTTTTCGAGATCTTGAACGAAGGCTTCGTGCACGTCAGCTCGGGTTGCAAGAACCAGAAACTTCGCTGAAGCAAGCAGATCAGCCAATTCCTCGTGTATAGTGATCTCATGCTTACCTTCGACCACGCCGCTGGCGGTTATCCCACCATGTTGGCGAATTGAAAGCAATGAACCAGGATGATTTGCTGGAGCCCACATGGCTGTTTGAATTTTCTGGCTTGAAAACCAGGCCGCTAAAGCCGTTCCAGCGTGACCGCCTCCAATGACTCCAACCGAAAGCTCAGACGCCATTGTTTAAGTATTTTATTGGAATGCAATGTAATGCTTAGTTGATTGCAGTGGAGAGAAGGTTCTTCCAAGCTCATTTATAGAGGCGCTTCCCCTCGGGCTTAAGCAAACAACATCCTCCAGACAGCAATCAAAGCAATGATAAAGAAATTTACACGTATCACGTTAATAATATTCGTTAAATAATTTGAAAGTAACGAATAAAGTGCATTCGCTTGAGTGGCACGAAAGTTACGCATAGCAATATTCATGCTGTTATTTCCAGAATGCAATTAGATCATATGCCGCGTCGTACAAGATGCTCTCCACCGTAAAATGCGGATTATCAAGCTCAAAGCATGGGATTGAATATGTAAACGGATCACAATTTTATTATTGACCTAGAATAACGATTAAGATTACTTTATCAATATTGGTGAGCCTAGAAATAAATGTTATAATAGTAACATTATCGGCAGTGATATTATATTTATATATTAGATTTTTAAAAAAATAAAGAAATATTGGAGTGAAAATAAATTAGCTAACGTGGAGGGGGTGATACAAAAATATGCAAACGTATTTCACGTTCGCAGATGCAGCGAGCTTGTGCTGCGCTTAAGATCGATTAGTTAGTCAAGAAAAAGTTCTAATGAAATGGGCTTGCGAACTTAGATCAATCTGTAAAAAATGACAGACTGGCAGGATATATTGTTTGGTCATGTTCAATAGATTGTTCGAATGAGCGTTTGTTCGTCACCTCAAAAAACCGTTGGAGCGAACTTAAAATTGGATAAAACTCAGGGCAACGTCAGCGGCCGCTAGTAACGTGGAACTAAAGTAGGCATCATTTTATTTTGCTTCTGTTGTAACAGCGGGAGTTTGATTGATGGTCGGCAGGCAAGCGGGCTTTGTCGCTCTGAGCGACGAGGATAGAAATTTTCTTGAGTCTCAGGTGCGTCGGCACAAGGCGCCGCGCTCGCTGTCGGATCGATGCCGGATAGTTTTGCTGTGCGCGCAGGGCTTGCAGAGCAAAGATGTTGCCGAACGCCTTGGCGTCCACGAGCACACGGTTGGCAAGTGGCGCCGCAGGTGCGTGCAGGGTGGCATTGACGGGCTGACCGACGAATATCGCGCAGGTCGGCCACGAACCGTCTCTGACGCCCAGGTAGCTGAGGTCGTCGAACGGACATTGAACACCACCCCGAAGGATGCCACGCACTGGTCTATCCGTTTGATGGCAGCCGACCGCGGGCTGTCGCACACCACCATCCGTCGGATATGGACCGCGTTTGGTTTGCAGCCGCATCGTTCGGAGACATTCAAGCTGTCTTCCGATCCCCTGTTCGTTGATAAGGTGCAAGACATAGTCGGCCTTTACATGTCGCCACCTGATCGGGCAGTCGTGCTATGCGTGGATGAGAAATCGCAAATCCAGGCACTGGATCGCGAGCAGCCGGTTCTGCCCATGGCGCCGGGCATCGCCGAGCAGCGGCGCACCCATACCTATGTCCGCAACGGCACGACATCCCTGTTCGCCGCGCTCGACGTTGCGACTGGCGCGGTAATCGGCCAGTGCTACAAACGTCACAGGGCGACCGAATTTCTCGACTTCTTGAAGCGGATTGACGCCGAGATGCCCAAGGGGCCGGACGTGCATTTGGTGATGGACAACTATGCGACCCACAAGACGCCGAGGATCAAGGCCTGGCTCGCACGCCGCCCGCATTGGCATGTTCACTTCACGCCAACGTCAGCCTCCTGGATCAATCAAGTCGAGCGGTGGTTTGCAGAGCTGATGCGCAAGCAATTGCAACGCGGTGTCATCGTTCCACCGCCGAACTGGAAGCCGACATCGACGCGTTTATCGCAACGCACAACGAGAATCCCAAGCCATACAGATGGGTGAAATCCGCCGGCCAAATCCTCGCCTCCGTCAAGCGATTCTGCCAAAAAACAATGAGCCGAACTTCAGATTCCGGTGACTAGCGTTGGCGCTCATTCATGGGCGGACTATGATGAACAGATCTGCGCTCACGAAAATCGATATGTATCCGCCGCTATGACTGTCCGCGACTTTGTTAAACCCGCGCTTTGACGCACAAATCACCGTGAGTCGGCAAAGGAGTTGAATAAAACTCTTAGGCCGTGCTGATGATGATTAGCCAAGAAGTGTTACGTCTGTAGGAATTCCAGTAGAACAAAATACGAACAATTAGCTTGATTTTAAGCGGATAAACCGATGGATTTACTAGTAAAAACTGACTTCCCTTGAAAGGGTTTTCTTCCGGCTCGTAACATTGGGTTAACGAAGTAACGTTTGACGCAAAACTATGACCGGTCAACTGTCGATCGACGGAAAATCACTGACGATCACGAAAAATCCGTCGTGAGGAAAAATGATAGCGAGCCAGCAGCAAGTCGAACCCGCAGAATCATCGGCGGCAAAAATCAGCCGGCAGTCTCGATTGTTGTCTGCACAGCTGAGGTCGATTCGCGAGCGCCTCTACGAACCCGTAGCAGCAAAGACTCTGAAGACCTTCACGTCGCGCGAAGCCGCGATGCTGCTGGGGATTGCGGAATCAACACTTCGTCAGATGTCGCTCGATGGAGAGAGCGCAATACCCGATCGCCGGGATAATGGGCGACGAATTTATACGCTTCACCAAGTAAATCAGATACGCCAGCATCTCGCTCAAAAGCGCCCGAATGAAGCACTTGAGTTTTTCCCACGCCGCCGAGACGGTGAAAAATTACAGGTCATTGCTGTTGCAAACTTTAAGGGAGGCTCAGCAAAAACGACGACAACGGTCCATTTGGCGCATTATTTGGCAATCCAGGGGCTCCGGGTTCTTGCGATCGACCTCGATACGCAAGCATCACTGTCAGCAATATTTGGATACCAGCCGGAGTTCGACGTTGACCAGAACGAGACCGTCTATGCAGGAATTCGCTATGATCGACGTCGCAAGGCTGTCCAAGATGTGATCCGAAAGACCTATTTCGCCGGGATTGATTTGATCCCGGCGAACCTGGAACTTATGGAGTATGAACACGAAACTCCGCAGGCGATTGCAGACGGCTACGGACGGGGAGAAGAGATTTTCTTTCGCAGGTTGTCTGCGGTCATCAGTGAAGTTGAGGCTGACTACGACATAGTACTTATCGACGCCCCACCTCAGCTGGGTTATCTTACTCTTGGCGCCCTATGCGCTGCCACGGCGCTTCTTATCACCATTCATCCGGCGATGATCGACGTCGCGAGTATGAACCAGTTTCTGGCTACGATGAGCGATCTCATGGGCGTGATCGAGGCACGTGGCGGCACGCTCAGTCACGATTTCATTCGCTACTTGATCACGCGACATAACCCAAACGACGGTCCTCAAGTTAATGTCGTCACTTTGTTGCGATCCCTTTTCAAAGAAGATGTTTTGGCCCCCGTTGTCGTTGAAACCACCGCGATCGCGATCGCGGGCCTCGAAAAGAAAAGTCTTTATGAATTGTCGAGAGGAAGCGTTGGGCGCGATACACTTTCCCGTGCACTCGAGTCGGTAGATTCGGTCAACCGAGAAATCTTCCTCTATGTTAAGAACGTGTGGGGTAGATGATGGTCAATCCCGAGGAACGAAGCCAGCAGATGAACAGCTTGTTCGGGCACATCGATACTGACGGTCTCGCGAAACAATCGTCGCCCTTACGTTTCGGGCAGGAAAAGCTGCGTGTTGGCTCGGCGGTCGTCAAGTCAATGGATCGTGCGTTCGTTTCAATCGAAGATGAGAATAGGCGTCTTCATAATCAGTTGCTTTCATCAGGATCAGCCGTTGAACTCGACCCTGATCGCGTCGCTCCATCGTTCATTAATAATCGCTTGGACATCGAAGGCGATGAGAGCTTTCATACGTTCGTCGAAGGTATCAAAGAGGCTGGACAGAAGCTTCCCATTCTCGTGCGTCCCTTGGCGGGGAAGCTGGCTCACTATCGAGCTGCCTACGGCCACCGACGCCTCCCCGCGTGCCAGATATTGAAGCGTTCCGCCAAGGCGATCGTACGTGAGTTGAGCGACGAGGAACCCGTTGTTTCACAAGGGATCGAGAACTCGGAGCGTCTCAATCTATCTTTCAATGAGCAGGCGCTATTTGCCTTGAACCTAAAAGAGCGGAAATACTCGCGGGAGCTGATATCAGACGCGCTAGGTCGCAATCAGGGCCAGCGCCGCGCCTATATCTCGATCCTTATAAATACGGCTGCGCTGATTCCTGAAGAGCTCATCCGGCCGATGGGATCGCCGCCCTCCATGGGGCGTCCAAAATGGGAAAAGCTGGGGGCTTTCATTAATAATCGAAATCTGAGCGCTCGGCGGAAGAAAATCCTCGCAGATGTCACTGCCTCTCCTGCATGGGAGAAAATCGGAAGCGCCCGGCGGTTCGCATTGATCATGACTGCCTTCAATCGTTCTACTAAATGCGGGCCAGACTTGGTCGAAGTGTCGCTGGACGATGGTATTATCATTGTAGCAAAACAAACCGATAAGCCGACACATATTTCAATTCCTGACAATCGCTTTCCCGGGCTTTCGGACTGGCTGCTGCAACGGCTACCCGATCTTTTTGAAGAGTTTCAATGGGACAACGAAAGGTTTTAGAATGAACTAGTCGCCAGAACCGGAAAGGGCCCATCGACTGCAATCGATAGACCCTTGAACTAGCGGCCAACGGAGCGTCTATGCACCATCAACATCAGCTATAGCGAACAGATTATAAGACGGACGAGGGTGTTAATCAAGTCTCTGTAACTGCCAGGGACGGATTTTTGCGCGTAGCGATCCGTGGGCTTCCTGAAAATTGATTGATTGGGACTGCGATCTTGTGATCCGCAGCAGGATAGCCATGACTGAATTATCGTCAGTCGCGTCATTTCGACGCGTCACTCCCGGAATTGCTGCAAGCGCGCGTCTTGCAATGGCAAACAATGTTCCTGATACAACCAAGTCCGAAATAGCGCTGCTTTTGAAGAAGGCAGCTCCAATTTTAGGCATCGACGGCCCCACCTATCACGTCATGGATATCCTTCTTGGCCTTTCTCGGGCCGATGACTGGAGGGGCTCTGGTCGTCCGATTGTGGCGATATCGAATGCGAAGCTGGCGGAATATATAATGCGTTCAGAACGCACGGTAAATAGATGTATCCGACGGCTAGTTGAAGCTGGTATCGCGGCTTATCGAGACAGCTCAACGGGCCGACGGTTTGTATACCGCAATAAAGCTGGTGAGGTGATGGCCGGCTTTGGAATCGATTTCACACCAGCCCGAGTGAGGGCTGACGAACTAAAGCAGGCCGTTGATCAGTACCAACAACGACTGAACATCGAACTGGCAGCCAAGCGCGACATCAGCCGGTTGTCACGTGCAATCGAAGACCTTTGCACCTGTAATCCATCAGGTGTCACGACTGAAAAATTGGAACTCCAGGCGATATTGGGGGATAGCGACGGCGTTATTGAGCGGGCGGAGCGGATAAGGCAACTACACCTACAGACGTTAGCTAGGCTGGCCCCAGAATACGTTCCGTTCGATATGACATGCGAGGGTGACACCGGCGTCACTCCAGATATCGATACAAACCCAGAATCTCTCTCTGAAAGTAATAAAATGCCGACCCGCTCTAACGAGCGGGGCATTTTTCAAGAAAACGGCCGCTACGCGGCCGAAGGGGCTTTTGAAAAAAATCCTACGAATGCCACGGTTGCGATGCAAGATAAGACTGACGGCGAGGATCGTGATGCAGACACAGTCCAGGGTGAGGTTTTGGGCTCCGTGTCTGTGGGGCTCCTCCAGGCAGCCTGTCCAGGGGCCCAGGCGATGATTGCACAGCAGTTTGACAGCTGGTCTGCACTCGGTCGATCTGGGGAGAGGCTTCGCCGGATGATAGGTCTGTCCGAAGCGGGCTGGGCTGATGGTCAGAAGAAAGTTGGCCCTTACGCTGCCGCGGCGATCTTGGCGACAGTACTTGAAAAGTCAATTCGTGACCCTGAGCAGATTTCTAAACCTGGCGGCTATTTCCGAGCAATGATTGATCGAGCCATTGATGGTCGACTGAATTTGGAGCGCAGTCTTTTTGGGCTTGCCGACCGCGGGTATGGTAATCCCTAGTCACCGGAATCTGAAGTTCGGCTCATTGTTTTTTGGCAGAATCGCTTGACGGAGGCGAGGATTTGGCCGGCGGATTTCACCCATCTGTATGGCTTGGGATTCTCGTTGTGCGTTGCGATAAACGCGTCGATGTCGGCTTCCAGTTCGGCGGTGGAACGATGACACCGCGTTGCAATTGCTTGCGCATCAGCTCTGCAAACCACCGCTCGACTTGATTGATCCAGGAGGCTGACGTTGGCGTGAAGTGAACATGCCAATGCGGGCGGCGTGCGAGCCAGGCCTTGATCCTCGGCGTCTTGTGGGTCGCATAGTTGTCCATCACCAAATGCACGTCCGGCCCCTTGGGCATCTCGGCGTCAATCCGCTTCAAGAAGTCGAGAAATTCGGTCGCCCTGTGACGTTTGTAGCACTGGCCGATTACCGCGCCAGTCGCAACGTCGAGCGCGGCGAACAGGGATGTCGTGCCGTTGCGGACATAGGTATGGGTGCGCCGCTGCTCGGCGATGCCCGGCGCCATGGGCAGAACCGGCTGCTCGCGATCCAGTGCCTGGATTTGCGATTTCTCATCCACGCATAGCACGACTGCCCGATCAGGTGGCGACATGTAAAGGCCGACTATGTCTTGCACCTTATCAACGAACAGGGGATCGGAAGACAGCTTGAATGTCTCCGAACGATGCGGCTGCAAACCAAACGCGGTCCATATCCGACGGATGGTGGTGTGCGACAGCCCGCGGTCGGCTGCCATCAAACGGATAGACCAGTGCGTGGCATCCTTCGGGGTGGTGTTCAATGTCCGTTCGACGACCTCAGCTACCTGGGCGTCAGAGACGGTTCGTGGCCGACCTGCGCGATATTCGTCGGTCAGCCCGTCAATGCCACCCTGCACGCACCTGCGGCGCCACTTGCCAACCGTGTGCTCGTGGACGCCAAGGCGTTCGGCAACATCTTTGCTCCGCAAGCCCTGCGCGCACAGCAAAACTATCCGGCATCGATCCGACAGCGAGCGCGGCGCCTTGTGCCGACGCACCTGAGACTCAAGAAAATTTCTATCCTCGTCGCTCAGAGCGACAAAGCCCGCTTGCCTGCCGACCATCAATCAAACTCCCGCTGTTACAACAGAAGCAAAATAAAATGATGCCTACTTTAGTTCCACGTTAATAGGCGGTGTGGACGGATTGCCGCAAGTTTAATTTCTGCGATTCCCAAATCCGTATTTGAATGATTCATGGGTTGCCGGTTTCAGAGGAGATCGGCGATGCTGACGAAGATGACAGAAGCGGACTGGGCGGTCGCACTTGAGGTTTTCCGCGCCTCGCTTCCGCGGCGGGGCGACAAGGGTCGAGATGACCGGCTGTTTTTGGAGGCCCTGCACTATTTCTCCGTCAACAATATCACCTGGCGCGGTCTGCCGGAGCGCTATGGACATTGGAACAGTGTCTGGAAGCGCTTTTCCCGATTGAGCAAGGCGGGTGTTTTTGAGATTTTCTTCGAGCACCTTGGCAGCCTGAGCACGTCGGCCGATCTGGTTCAGATGTTCGACAGCACCGTGGTGCGCGCGCATGTTTCGGCAGCAGGAGCAAAAGGGGGCAATATGGCCAAGCGCTTGGCCGCTCGCAAGGCGGCTTCTCGACCAAAATCCACCTGAAGACCGATTTCGACGGACATCCCATCGCCTTTGATCTGACCGGGGGCGAGAAAGGTGACGCTCCGCACTTTCCAATCCTGCTTGGCCTTGGCCCCGATGTAGATCCCCGCGCCGCCATGGGCGACAAGGGCTATGACAGCAAGGCTAACCGCCAGGCCGCAAGAAGGCGGGGTGCGGTTCCCGTCATTCCTTATCGTTCAACGGCAAAATCAAAGCCGACGTTCTTTCCCAAAGCGCTCTACAAAGGTCGCGCCCGCATCGAGCAAGCAGCCGGAAAACTCAAGCCCTTCAAGCGCGTTGCGCTACGATGCGAGAAGACCAAACAAAATTTCTCCTCCATCGTCGCAATCGCCGCAGGCTTCATCTTGATCAAATCCGTCCACACTGCCTAGATTGAACTGCGCCGTGTTTACCAGTATCCACCTCAGCCTTTTTGACCCACTCATGGAGTGTATGCGGCGCACAGCCTATTTTGGCCGCTATCGATGAGATCGCGGCCCAACGGGACGGATGTTCGGCTTCATGGTCCAAAACAAGCCGCACCGCTCGGGCCCGAACTTCAGATGAAAATTTGTTTGTTGTCTTGCTTGTCATGGCTCCACTTTCTCACGAGTTGGAGCCTCCGGTAAACACGGGGCGGTTCACAAAGCCATTGCACCAGATCGACAAGTCTCCAGCGCACGGCACCATCGAGATAGGGAACGGGACCTTTCTCGACGATCTCAATGAGCGCTTTGCGCTGCTTGTCGTTCAACAGCGGCTCACGGCCCTTGGCCTTTCTGGTCTTCAGGCCGTCTGGACCGTGTTGATTGAAGCGCTCGACCCAATCGCGGACGATTTGCAAACCGACCCCGCCCATAGAGGCGGCTTGGCTCCGCGAGCCGCCTTCGTAGATCACTGACAAAGCAAGCAATCGCCGGGACCAGTCCGTGTCCCGGCTCTTTCTGGCAAGCTGACGCAGGTCTTCAGCCGTGTAGTCCCGACGGATATCGAGTGCCGTTCCCATCGCGAAATCTCCTTCCGCCATGTTGAAGCATGATTTGTCTCAAAACGGAATCCCGTGAGTCAACTTCATCGGGCACTGATATTATCTCGTGCCCGATCGCGCGGATCATAAATCCGTCGTTCATAAAACTCGTCAAAAGCATTTTCAGCTTTTGATGCGCCTATCGAGGCCGCGGTACGGTTCAACGCGGAAACAAGCAAAGCTTTTTTCTTCCTCAATCCAAGTGGCATGGTCTCTAGGTCCTTCTTAACGTCATAAAGGGCTAAAAACTCTCGATATACTTTCTGCTCACGCTCGCGAGTAGGCCATTTTCCTGTCAATGCCGTTTCGCGGGCGAGTACAGCTTCTGTCTGGCCACGGGGCCCAAGATGCAGCAATTCAGAAGTCTGATCTTTACAAGGTGAGGAAAGGACCGGATCGCGGCTTACTGTATAGTTGTAGCTGGTAGTCGCAACCTGAAGTGGCATGATCACCCCATCTGGCGTTTCACATTGCAACCCGTCGTTAGCGAGTTGGTGCGCGTAGCCAAGCTGGTTTAATTGATACCCATTTGAAGCCGTTACACTTTCCGTGGACGCAACAGGGTCAGACAGGGTTGCCCTTTGATCAGACCGGTAGCTCGCGTCATCTGGCCACCCGCGCCCCACCAGTCCGGTCCGCCCCCTTCCGGTACCAACATGTTGGCGATGAAGCTCCTTGCATTCGAGGTAAGCGGGCATCGGCCTCTCCAAACGCCGGCCCTCTTTTGTCGAGCGCAGGGTATGGTGGACAACCTTGAACCCAAAAATATGCTCCGACTCGTATTTTCCGGTCTCGGTCGCAAGCCGCGCTCGTTCGTTTTTACGACTTCCATAAGTGCCAATATTGTCGCTTCTCGTGCTAGCGGCTTTTTCTGGCTGAGTGGACTGGGGCGTCAACCCCGTCCCGTGGGACGGCGACCCTTTCGTGTGGAAAATTTCGTCATTGGCCGCTGCTCTGGCGCCTCGACGGCTCCTACTGCCCAGCCGTTTAACTTTGGTGACGTCGTCCAGGGGACTACTTTTGGCGATGCTTCCGGTTTGATCTGTGTCACTTCCAGAGGGCCCGAAATTGAGTACGCGTC
This sequence comes from Gillisella vitis, assembly GCF_021559775.1. Lineage (GTDB taxonomy): Bacteria > Pseudomonadota > Alphaproteobacteria > Rhizobiales > Rhizobiaceae > Allorhizobium > Allorhizobium ampelinum. Next base: position 149,108 of record NZ_CP056051.1, read on the forward strand.
TTGCTTCCAATTGCGTGCATGCGAGATTTTGCACGTTAGTCTGCTCTTGTGCTGCATCCCGTGTGAGACAAAGTGGGCGTGCTTCAAGTTGTTCAACCAAACTGAGACGGGACTTACTGTTCGTACTTGCTTCCGACAGAAGACCAGTCACCTTGCCATCCTCAAACGGATCATGTTCATCGGGAATCCAGGCCGCGGGGTCGAGCTCTGCCAGGCGCGCGTTCACGACCAGATTTTGCCAACGCGGCTGGGCTGGCTGCTTCCAATGTCCGTACGCCCGACGTTCCGCATCGCCAAGCGACATTCCCTCATATGAGAAGACTGAGGAAGGTGTCGTCCCGATCACCGGATTCGATTCGGCGTCACCTTCGATTACAGCTTGGCGTGCGTCTATGATAAGATCTTCCCAGGTGGGCTGGTACGGCTTGCTCCCGCGATTATGCGCAGCGCGCTCCGCCACTCCATCGTACACAAAGGACGCACACGACACCTCATCGTCATCAATTGGGACGCGGGGCACGCGCTCGCATTCGTTGGAAGGAGTTTCCTTGCCTCTTTCATGTGAGCACGACATCGAAGCAACCCGGTCCAATTCAGCAATGCGTGCGTCAACAACGAGATCTTCCCATCCTGGCTGCGCGGGCCCGAGCCATTTTTCGTATGCTAGCCGTTCACCCTCCCCAAGTGGGAGGCCTTCGTACTCGAAGACCGAGCTGTTATTTGATTCGTTGAGCCAGCCAGAGCTGTCGATCGCTTCAAGACGCGCGTCGATTATTAGGTCTTTCCAGGATGGTGCCTGTAATTTACTCCAATTCTCATATACCTCGCGCTCAGGTGAGCCGAGTCTCATCCCATCAAATTCGAATGCGTGAGGGAAACCGATTTTTTGATCGATCGAGCTTGTCCGCCTGCGCTTGGAGGCATCGGACCGGAATTCCTGCTGAACGAAATCACACTCGTTCGGAATCGAAGAAGCGGCGTGTAGCTGTTCAATACGCGCGTTTACAACGAGTTGTTCCCAACTGGGTTGTCCCGGCTCCATCCATTCTTCGTAGGCGCGCCGTTCCCCTTCCACCAGGGGCACACCCTCATAAACAAACGTCGATGAGGTACTTTCTCTGAAATCGAGATTCCAATCGGAACTGTCTATCGCGCTCATGCGAGCGTTTATTATCGGATCTTTCCAACCCGGCCTGTCCGCTCTGTCCCATGTCTCGTACGCGGACCGCTCGGCGGCGCCAAGTCTCATTCCGTCATAAAAGAATGGCGAACACGAATTTTCCCAATGATCCGTTTGGCCGTCGGATGTGGATCCAGCGAAACGGTTCGAAGGCACTTTGGGATGTAGGACAGGCGTAATCCCGGTGTTAACCTCTGCCGAGGATCTAGCCGACTCACCGTATCCGCTTTGCGAGCTTCCCGATGTTTTCATGGCGATGTCTCATCAATCGGCAACCTTCAGCGTTGTTAGTGCATTCACGAAGCGGGACTTCTGACGGCGCCAACAAGACTTGATCCGAAGCGGTATAACACTGAGCTTCAAGTGCCGGAATCTGTTCCACCTCGTTGCTGGAGAGAAATGATCTGTTCAAGGAGTTCGCGTTGCGCCAGAAGAGCTGGAGCAATGTCCAGAAGCTCCTCGGAGGTTGCGGCGTCCGCGCCCCTGTATTCATGTTTGTCATCAACTTCGTTTGAACCGGTGCGAACTTCTATCACCGCGCTGTGCTCTCCCTCGGCCACAGGTCTGCTTACGGGGGTAACGACTTTCCCGTAGTCGCTCTCTTCAATCTGCACCGGTTTTTGCGATATTGGATCGACTGCTTTCTGGTCAAGCTTGCCTTCGAAGATGTTCGTATCTTCCGGCAGCCTCAAAGATGCGGGCTCGGGAAGGGAACCCTGTTGGCTTTCGAAGAGCCGCTTCAATATGAGATCCGAATAATATCGCACTTTTCGCAGTTTAAGGGGAGGTTGGCCCTTGATAAGGACTATTTCATGGTCATCGTCGAGTAGGCGGACCTGTTCGGCACGCAGAAGCGGCGCTCCTTGTTCGGAGATTTGGATGTTGTGATCAAACATGCGCGCTTGGCTGTACGAAGTCGAGCGAGCTTGGAACGTGTAGTCGCCGATAGCTTTAGAAATGTAGGTTGGCGTCTCGTCATCAGCGGTCGCCATGAATACCTGCACACCAGTATTGCTGAGGAAATTTTGCTTACCAGCTTCATCATAGGTTCCGGTCAAAGCCGACAGGCTCTGTATGATGAACATGAAGCGGCCCTTGTAGCCGGCGATCGTAGTAATCGCCGTCTCTACGGCTTCCAGCTTGCCCAGGTGCTTGAACTCATCGAGGAGAAATAGAACATCGTGCCGTTCATCCCCAAGGGGCAGCGATCGCTGCAGGATTGATACAACCTGCTGGAAGAGAAGACGCATCAACGGCGCTACGACTTCGAGATCATTCGGGCTGACACAAAGATAAATGCAAGTCTTTTTCCGCCGCAAATCGTAGACGGAAAAATCCGAGCGGCTTGTAGCCGCCTTAACGAGTGGATCGGCCCAAAGATTGAGGCCGCCGTCGCCGAGCACCGATGTGTAGGACGTCAGTATTTTGGTGTCATTTCCGGCCATATTGTCGAAGATTCGCTGAGCCTCTTTGTTTTGTGTTTCCTCCGCCAGTTGCGCAAATAGCTTGTATTTTTCGCCCGGCTGAGCGAACAGGTCGTAAACCGCGCCGATCGTTGGTGTGCCGCGCTCAATACAACTCAATATGCCTGCTACGAAAAGATCCCGTGCGCCGTCGATGAAACCCTCCGCTCCCTTTCCTTTGGCTGTGATGAGATTCGCAGCAAGGCGACGCGTTTCTGTAAAGCGCCGTTCGGCCGGCAACGCGGCAATATCAAGCACGGGGTTGTAACAGTGGGTTCGCCGCTCTGGATCTAGGGGCGAGAACTTGAAAACGGCGTCGCCGCTTGATCTGCGCGCCCTCGATGTGAGTTCAAATAGCTCGCCTTTCACATCCAAAGCGATTACTGAGCCCTTAAAGGTTAGCAACGTCGGGATAACGACGCCTACGCCCTTACCAGCGCGGGTTGGGGCAACAACAAGACTGTGAGGTTGTTCTCCATTACTCAGGTAGCTACCGAACCAGCGCGGTCCGCATGTTTTGCCGAATATGGGACCCGTGACGTGACTGTAGCGCTGGAGGTATTTGGCGTGCCGCATCTCGCTTGAACCGGCCCAGCGAGCGGTGCCGTGATGTTGGCGATCGCGCATCGATAACAACAGTTGGCCTAGCAACACAACTGTCGACGTCACCACGATGATGGCAAGTCCGCGGTAGAACGTAGGGCTTGCGTACCCCAAGTAAGGTGGTGTCTCGTACAGGAACGTAAAAACGCTGAAAGTCATCATCTTTTCGCCCGTAAATCCATGGCGAAATGTGACATAGAGACTTGCTGCACAAAAACCAACGGCCAGTGAACATGCAATGATCGCAGCTAGGCCTATTGGCGTGTACTTGCCTGAATTCATCACATGACCATGCTCCGTTCATCCTATTGGACGCGGTTGCTTGTTTTACGGGAGCTGGATCTACAGCCCATACGTTTCGCGCACGCGCGGTTCCAGCGTCCTCTTGCCGCCCTGCGCGTCACGGCCATCCCCGTTCCGGCCCATCGGCCGATCTGCTAGCTGCTCGGCCTGTTGCGCGCGACCTTCGTTCCGGCCGTCAACAGTTTTTGTGTTTGAAGTTCCAGGGTCCGAGTGGTCGTGGACAGGATCGGGACGTAGGAACTCGATGAAAAGGTTTTCGGCGCCATTTGCAGCCTTGGAATTATAGGTTTCCGGCGTCATGTAAGCGTTGGTTGGCGATTTAAGCCAAACATTTTCCGCCCCATACGTATTCGTTACGGTGGCAAGCCTCTCCAACCTGAGAAGTTTTGGCCAAAACGCGAAGAACATTCCGCTTGGATGCTGGACCATCACCTCCGGATTATGAACGCCAGCCTGCCGCGGGAACTCATAATCATGTTCGCTGACCCGTAGTCCAGCAGGTGTATCATAGAAATATTTGCTATCGGACTTTAATCCGCTGAAGGTGTTACCGGGGAGACCGAGCGCTTTCATTCGTTCGAGATACTGTTCGGGTCCGAGATGCAAAAGGAGCTGATTTCGCGGCATATAGGATCTTTGCGCGCCATCCGCTTTGACGAGGATAACACTCTTTTCCAGCTCCTCTGCAGCGGGCCACCTCCTTAATCTTTCAAATAGTTGCTTTCCGGTTTCAAAAAGAACAACTTGGTCCAAAGGGTGGGGCCACCGAGGAACTGGCTCATGCCCAATGAGCAGGTTGTCACCAAGCTGTTCAGCATCAAAAGCCGCTCGTGTTGACGGGTGCGGCCGGTAAGCACAGGTCGCCCCAGGATTTTGCTGAACCTCATAATGAAGCGAGATTTTTCGTTTGCCTTTATCCGAAACATCTCGCCGTGTATCGGCAGACGGCGGGTTGTCGATTTGCAGCGGACGCGCAACGTCCGAAGCGGTAGGCTCCGTCTCGTTTGCCTGCGGTAACCTAGGTACTCCGCTTTCGAGAGCGACGGGTGCCGCCCGGGCGGCTTTTGTTCCCGAAACAGCATTGGGCCAGCCCACCTCTCGGATAGCCTCCTTCACACTGAGTTTATGAGAATTTTCCCCAACACCCTGCTCAAAACGATATCTCTTGGAATGTGGTTCCGAGATTGCGTCAATCCTTGCCAGATCCTCGTCGGTCAACTCGGGGCAGTCGTCGGACTTCGGTTCTGATGGGCTCGGCTCCTGCCGCGAACTTTCCCGGCGGACCGCAGCATTCGTGAGCCCCCCTCCGCGGCCTACGGGAAAACCCACGGGTGAGAAAGCGCCATCCGACCTGACCGCATGAATAGTGTTCGCAACTTCGCGCCTGGTAGTCGGGCGGGCTTCAGAAAGTGCGTCAATCCTTGCCAGATCCTCGTCGGTCAACTCGGGGAAGTCGTCGGACTTCGGGTCTGATGGGCTCGGCTCCTGCCGCGAACCTTCCTGGCGGACCGCAGGATTCGTGAGCCCCCCACCGAGGCGTTCGGTAAAATCCTCCGATGAGAAAGCGTCGTCCAACCTGACCGTATGAATAGTGTTCGCAACTTCCCGTCTGGCAGTCGGGCGGATTTCGGAGAGTGCGTCGATCCGCGCCAGATCCTCGTCGGTCAACTCGGGGAAGTCGTCGAAGCGTTCCTCTGGCGAGCCAAGCGATCGAACTGAACTGTAATCGATCAATGCGACTGTTTGGCTACCGATTTCGGTCGCGTCATCGGAATAGGCACTGTCGCCGCAGATTTGGATGCTTTCGATGTTGGTGGACCCTGCCTCTGTGCTTGAATTCGCGGCAGCTATTTCAGTAGGAGCAACGGGAGTGCTGAGCGGCGAACTGTTGTCAGCGAGCAAATCAATGTCATCTAGCCCTGGCCCAGAGAAGCCTTGTTGCGCCGACTGAATATTGTTGGTCTCGCTATCACCGGTGTCTTCGATCCAATACGGTGCGCCGTCGAATGTTTCTTCGGGCTGACCCTCTCCAGGAATGATTGCATCTTGAGTTGAGCCAAAAGTGCTTGTGTCGATGGGTAGCGTCGCAATTTCGTGCTGAGATTGCATATCACTCTCTCCCGTCTCGATATCATCCAGCCCCATGACAGACCGGTGCGCCCCTTGCATAGCCGGCGTCGCGGTCAAGCCATCTTCCATAGTCAAAGACGCGGCAATAGTTCCCACCTGCAATTCCGAACTGATATTTCGCTTCACCATTGATTTACTTTGATCACTGGTTTGCTCGTGTTCGCGCAGCCGATTTAATTCCCCGTTGCCAAAACGTGACGACGACATCACCTCGTGGTCCGCCCTAGAAATGGACTGCATTTCCAGCTCCCGAAGGTATTGCATGGCGGTACGAAAGTACCCCATGCTCCTCGTCATAACCCTTGGGCCTGCCGGGACCTCCGCTGATCTCACCGGAAGTATCTCTGAGGCATTTTGGGCATGGGTTTCAGGCTGTTGATTTCCGAGGGAAATACCTGAAAGATCGGTCCCAGCAGGAACTAACGGTCGTAAGAAACCGGTCCTTATCGAGGGTTCTGTTCGGTTGTCTCGGACAGCAGTCGATAGCGGTGTGACCTGGATCGGTGCGCTTCTGGCACCTCCGTGATTTGAGTTCACCGTAGCGGAGCGGCTGAAGTCTCTACGAGGTTCTTCGTCTGCCATAATCAATCCTTTACTATCTTCTATTTCCCTCATCTTCTTGGCTGCGTCCGTCCCTTGAACGCTTGCGAATGCTCGGCTCGGCTTCCTCATCACGGGGACGCTTAGAATTTGGGCCCCCCTGCTGCGGGCGATCGGCTGTGGCAGGCAATCCATCCGTAGCGATGTCGGTCTGCGACGGGTTTGATCCAGGAGCCTGTATTGACGATGTCGGACCGTCCCCGGTAACCGGTACGTCCGTGATTGCCACTCCCGCCCGAACTCTGTTTACCCTAGTCAGTTTTGCGCCTCTGTCCTCATCCTCATCACCACGAGGGCGTTTTCGATGAAGTCGTTGCTGAACGTCGTCCTCGCTTGTTGGGTGCGTGACGGATTCGATCGCCAAACCAGTACCGGAAGCGCCTTCAACATCCCGGCCATCGCCGTTCGATCCGATTCGTGCCCGGGAACGCCCTTCGGACATCGGTTGCAGATGCTCGTTTCGTTCCGGACTTTCTGGCAGGTTTTGCGGTCGCTCACCGTACGACGAATCGAAGAATTGTTCCGGTTCGCGATCGTTTTCGCCGGGCGTGAAATGTTCGAAATCAGGATCGTCGAAACGAATTTGATTGGCCTGCTGCCGCTCAAGGCGCCTATACTGGGCAAAAGTCATTGGCCGCTCGGTGATGCCGCGCTCAGCTCGCCTGGTCGCTTCCAGGACGATGCCATGACGAAACGAAACCTTGGCCATTCTAGTGCGCAGGGCATCGTAATTCAGTTGAGGGTGGCGCCGGGATATTTTCAGCCACTTGTGTCCCAAGAGTTCGCGACGATTAACGACGACATGCAAATGTGGGTGATCGCGATCAGTGTGGAAGGCCGTAAGATAGTTGTATTGACCTCCCCCTTCGCCTGACCCGAACGTCTCGGCTGCCCACTCGCGGCTCGCTGCATAAGCCGCTGGCTGACTTGTACCAGCAGGGAAGCTTACAATAATATGGGTGGTCAATTCCTTTTGCCTTTCCTCGTCGGGCTGACTTTCGTCGTAGGTCCCGGTTTCTTGAATCCAACTTCGGGCGAGATCGCGGATATTATCCGGTGGTACGAAAATATCGAGATGCCGTGCTGAACGCTGCAGCTCCAAGGTGCCCTTCCGGGACAGATATTCCAATTGATTAATAATTTGTTGGAGGGTCTTCGTCCCACCTCCTGGCACAATGCGGATGATGACTTGAGATCGATCGGGCATCTATCAAATTTCCTGCCAATAGCATGTCAGTGCTTCGAGGCGTCCGCCAGCATGGAGCAACCGTCAATCCTTCGCCGTGATACGGACAAAATTGAACGGAGTAAGCCATCGAGATCGGCGAACGCTTTACCGAAAGCGTTACGTTCAGCTTGAAGAGCACCCAAATCCGTCGTCGGATTTTCAGCGTAGGAGTTTAGCAGCGCGGCAATGTTGTTTGAGAGTGTTCCTATGGAATGAAGTATGGCTTCCATTTCATGACGAGTCTCTGCATCGATCTCGAGAAAGCCGGCGATCCGGCGGACCGCAATTCTTATGGCCATGCTATCGGAAAGCCCCAGCCGGCGGGCTTGGCGGGAGAAGCTCTCATATTCGGCCGATCGCAAACGGGTACTAACAACCTTGAAACCTTCAATCGTCGAGCCTTCGCGCCGGTCGACAATGTTATCTGAGGGTGATTTTGCGCTTTGGGACATCGCTATGCTCCATAGAAAGCGGAATGACCTGGATTCGCTGGTAGCGGATTTCTCCAGTCAAGAGTGGCGAAGCCTAGCCTCGAGCAGAATAAAATCAATAATAATTTGCATATTTTTGGATCTAAGAGGTTACATTTGCAATTATCTAACAATATATATGAAATATAAATCTGGTAACTTTCGTTTTAATACACAGTTGCACATACGAATAAAAATAACAACGCACTCGCGCTCACAAAGTCTACAGGACAAACACATGAAACTTCTGGCTTTTTGCTCGTTTAAAGGAGGCGCCGGCAAGACGACGGCGCTCATGGGCCTTTGTACTGCTTTTGCAAGAGACGGCAAACGAGTGGCTCTTCTCGACGCCGATGAGAACCGGCCTTTAACGCGCTGGAAAGAAAACGCCATACGCAGCAATACCTGGGATAGATCCTGCGAGGTGTACGCTGCAGAAGAAATGTCGCTACTTGAAGCGGCTTATGAGGACGCCGAGCTTCGGGAATTTGATTATGCGTTGGCCGATACGCATGGTGGTTCGAGCGAGCTCAACAACACTATCATCGCTAGCTCAAACCTGCTTTTGATCCCCACAATGTTAACTCCACTCGATATCGATGAGGCACTTTCGACATACCGCTATGTCATCGAACTGCTGCTGAGCGAGAACTTGGTCATTCCGACCGCAGTGTTGCGCCAGCGAGTCCCAGTGGGGCGATTAACCACGTCGCAGCGCGCGATGTCCAACATGCTGGCGAACCTGCCTGTCGTGCAATCTCCAATGCATGAGAGAGACGCATTCGCCGCAATGAAGGAACGTGGCATGTTGCATCTCACATTGTTAAACACAACAAATGATCCGACGATGCGCCTCCTTGAGCGGAACCTCAGAATTGCGATGGAGGAACTCGTGACAATTTCAGAGCTAATTGGCAAAACCTTGGGAAATTGAAGATGGGGATCCACAAACCAGCTTTGTCTGTCGGTGAAGCAAAACGGCTTGCTGCCGCGCGACCGGAGATCGTGCAAACAGTTCCAACCCGTTTCTCGCAAGGCGCGCAGCCTCCTCGGCTACCTGAAAGAGGCAGACCGTTAGATCGACCTCTTCCTACCGCCGCCAAGCGTCGCGACAACTTTGATCGGCAATTAGTGCTAACGGCGGACGCCTTGAGTTCTGCAGCTGCGCCCGAAAAAATCCAGATCTTCCTCTCGGCGCGGCCGCCAGCTCCTGAGGTATCAAAAATATATGACACCTTGATTCTGCAGTACAGCGCTTCCAAGTCGCTGCAGATGATCTTGCGCCGTGCGCTCGCCGATTTTGAGAGCATGTTAGAGGACGGATCGTTCAGCACGGCCCCAAAAAGCTACCCGATCTCGCATGTCGTCAATAAGCCTATCATTGTTCAGACCTCCCGCATGTTCCCGGTGTCGCTTTTAGAGCTCGCACGCAATCACTTTGATCCGTTGAGACTGGAAACTGCTCGCGCTTTTGGTCACAAACTGGCTACGGCCGCCCTTGCATCTTTCTTTGCAACAGAGAAGACAAGAAAAGAAGGTAAATGATCGTCCGATCACGTGATGGTGGTGATGATCCAAATGGGCCCGGAGTTAGGCGGCCCGTTCCAACAAAAAGAATAGCCTGTTCACTACGGGATCAAATTGAAAAGGAATATGCGTCGTTGCATTAAGCCGCCATCATGCCGCCGAAGGAGACATTCACATCGGCGTCGAAGAAATAGCCGGCACCCCTGGCCGTTTTAATCAAGTGTGGGCTGGCTGAATCCTCTTCAAGCTTTCGGCGCAGTCTCAAAATGAGAACATCGATGCTTCTGTCATATACTTCCTCGTCACGCACGCGGCTCGCGATGAGCAGCTGCTCTCGAGAAAGGACGTCGCGAGGCTTTTCCAAGAACGCGACGAGCAGGTTAAATTCCCCAGCAGTCAGTTTCACCTCGCCATTGTCTGTGGATGTCAACCGCCGTTGTCTGAGACTAAGTGTCCAGCCAGCGAAACAAAATGAGCGCCGGTCTTTGGTTCGCATGACATTCGGTCGCACGCGTAATGCCACACGGATGCGTGCCAGGAACTCGCGTGTCCCAAAAGGTTTTGCTATGAAATCCGTGGCCCCCAGCTCGAGCGCGACAACTTTATCCGCCTCTTCGAGGCGGTCTCCACTGATGATTATTATAGGGATATCGGATTTCGTGGCCAGACCGCGCACGATCTCAAGTCCGTCCTCACGTCCCAGGTTGAGATCCACGACAACGACATCGACTGTCTCGGATGCGAGTACGCGGTTGAATTGCTGACTATCGGATACGGCGGTCACCCTCAACGCGTGGATCGTTAGATACTCCGTGATAAGATGGCGCATCGCGGCATCGTCATCAATGACAAGAACGTGTTTCACCAGTTCGCCTCCATTCAGGATTCTGCAGAACCATAGATTCTTGCAAGTAAAGGCTGTATGCGCCAGCCTCAACTCGTTTTTTCTCCCACTATCCGGGTAGTTCGGCAAAATTTCGGCCGAGCGGGCATGACAAACATGCTAATGGAATATTTCAATTTGATTACAGGAGGTGTTACGGCTTGCTACAACTGTAACCCTGAAAAATCTACGTGAGCAAAATCCATGGATCTCTAGTGCTGGTTTAGAAGATCCCCTATCGTTTCACCGCGCCGGCGGGCATCGGCGGCGAGCCAAACCTCGCCCACTTCGTAAACATCGCCATACGCACGAAAGGGAACAATCACATCGATAGCCGTGGCTAACATATCAATCAATGTGCGATCTTCCAAACTCGCACCTTGGGCACTGCTCTTCACAAGTGAGAACAGCTTCTTGAAGCCTTGGACGGGGTTCGCACCATGTATCGTTGAAATTGATCCAGGATGACCTGAGACAACCTCACTCAGGTAAGCCCACGCAGCGTCGTCGCGCATCTCACCGAGTAATATTCGGTCAGGACGCATCCTAAGGCTTGCCTGAAGCAATTGTTCCGCCGTTACCGCACCTAGCCCGCCCCCACTCTTGGAGTACAGCAGTCTGACATGATTCTCGTGTGGAATGACCAGTTCGAGCGTATCTTCAATGGTTATCAGCCTTTCCTCCCGTGGAATAGCGCTGATCAAGGTCTTGCTCATCGTGGTTTTGCCACTACCGGTCGGACCACAAAGCAACATCGTCCGCTTACCGATAACACATGCACGTAAAAATGATTCTAGATCGCCGTTGTCGTAGTCGCGCAGGATCGCTTCGTCTAGTTGATCTCGTCGCTGCGTCCTGATTTGCCACTGATTCCATCGACGGGCATCGTAGCGAGCGGAGACTTCTCCCAATTCCGAGACACGATTGCTCGGCCGTCGAATTGTCAAGCTAACGGTGCCAGAGGGTACAGTTGGCGGCAAGCAGATTTGCATCCGCTCGCCGCCAGGGAGTTCGGTGGCGCAAAGAGGGTTCCGGGGGCCGACATCTTGTTTTCGCAACGCCCCTGCTAGAATGGCGATGTCTTCAAGGTCATCACAAGAGAACGGTGCAGCGAACCTCGTGAAGACGCCACTTTGGCGTACAAAGGCTTCTCCCGGTCCGTTTATGGCGACTTCTTCAGTTCTCGGGTCATCGAGCCATTGCAAGACTGGTTTAAGAAGGACGCGCAATTGCGGATTTACTTCCATTGGATGCACCTCGCAGCTTTGGCTATCTGTGCGTTAGGGCAGACGCCGGCGTTTCACCGATCCACCAGTCACATAAAGCTGGTAAATTCCTGAGAAATCCAAATCCCGCGCGACGAAGATAGAGACCGTGTCACCCTGATTTTTTGTCAGGGTTGGGGGAATGTTTATGGTCGCTCTCAAGGCCGTATCGGCCGCTTGTTCGCCGTTGTTTTGGAAGCTATTGAAGCTGGTCCCGCCGGCCGAATTCCCTGCGTAGCTACTTGCCGCCTGGACTGCGCCCTGAACGACACTCAGTAGCATTGCCCCGCTGAAGCGTTTCCAGAAATGATTGTCGACCGTACCGCGCAGTCCGGAACGGCCGAGTTCGTCGGCCCCCGGAGACGAAAGAGAGACGACGGCGTGTGAGGGCGTCTCCGCGCGATTCCAGAGAACGAAAACGCGGGCATCTCCCTGCTGCAGTCCACGCTGGATCTCACCGACGACGGTCGTTCCACGATCCAGAAGTACAACATTTCCGGTTGCTCCGCGTATGTCTTGTGGCAATACACATTTCACATACCCCGCGAGATGTGTATCAATGGCGGTTTGCAGTATGCAGGGAATGATCGTTCCTTGCGTAACAGTGAAATCTGGGTGCGGCAAAAGTGTAGCGAGACTAGGCTGCACCACTGTCGGTTTCAAGCGGGCCGAAAGATCGTTTTCAGCCGAATGCTCAGACACTGCTAGGGAGTCGGGGTTTCTATCGTCGTCGTCGCCGTTCTTGATTTCAGCATTCGCCACAGATTTGACGCCATTCTGAGTACCTCCGCTGTAAGCAAAGATCGGTGTTTCTTCGGGCCTCAGTTCGTTGTGTTCTCGCTGATGTTGATCCGACGGCAAGACCGTTGCTTCTGAAGTTGGCGGGGGCGTTGTGGGAATATCAATCGGGGCCGGACGAAAGGGCTTCGTGTTGGCATCAATCACTGTATTTGGTGGTGACGGCTCGGTCTTTTTCTTTGGACGCGCACCAAGCCAAATAAGGCCCAACGACAGTACCAGAACCAAGCCAGCAACAAGGAGCTTTTGCGATCCTGAAAGGCGCCGGCCGTGAAGATCGGTAACGAGGGATCCGGGGGCGTCGATACCCTCTCTGGATTGGGCACTCACCTCCTCCATCACCTCGGCTCCTTCAACACGCGCACTACATCGGGTCTGACTGTGCCAGTCCCCGGCTTCCGTCCGACAACGTCAAATGATTTATTCCAAATGCACAGTACTGTATGACCGTCCCGCAGGCGCCATTCCCTGGAAACTGATGCGACCTCGACGTAATCTCCCTTCACTGAATAATTGGCAGTGGCTTCCTTGCCATCTGGATTGATCACGTAGATTGAAGGCACACGTACGTTTCCGGGAAAACGAAATGTCGTGGAAAACCCGTTGTCGAAAACCTCGATCGGCAATAGCGACCGGTCTCCTTGCGCGACATAACTCCAGTTTTTCGCGCCTGAGTCGCCACCTTCTGCCGGGCGTCCCAGCAAGTCCTCGGCTCGACGCTGATATTGTGCTTGCGCCCGCATCAGACCCGCAAGATCTCTCTGTTCGGCTTCTTTTCGGCGAGCAGCGGCAATGTCGGCAGGATAAGTGAACTGCACGCTGTAGTAGAGGTCAGACTGCTCTTTATCGAGCCGAGACATCGTTTTGGTCGCTAGGCTGAAAACATAGCGCCGCATTCCCGCGTCGCTTGCGGTAAGGACGATCACAGGCTGCGGCTGCAGCACTTTGCTGGCCTTGAAAAATAGATAATTGCCGCGTGGGAGCGCAGCGAGATCTTTGCTATTGGAAACGGCGACGGCTGTCACCGTTTCATTGGGCCCAAATGTCACGACTAATGTGGCTCCAACAGCGGTTGAAAGGTGCACAACCTCATCGGGATTGTAGGCGAGATAGCGCATCCGTGGATCCATTTTGCCTGCCGCCGGCGTGTCTTCCGCCTTCGCGCCACTAGTTACAAAGAGGATGCAAACCAAGCCCAGAAACAAATTCTTGGTCATTGCTGGCTCCGCGTCGTGTTCGAAACGGAATCTTCCGAAGTTTGATAGGAGGTAACGATTAAACCGCCCGGATTTGTCAGCCTCAGTCGGCCTGGCAAGTTAGCTACCGTTTCATAGTGTACCGTTGCGGTCCATGTCGTTACTATTGGAGCTTGCCCTTCCATGGTGAGAGTGCGTTTGTAGCGGATCTGCTGAACGCCGGGCATAAGTTCGTTTGAAGAGATGTGCTCAGATTCCAGTTTTCCGCGCTTACCAATGATGGTTTGGGGGGAGCTAGGACTGGGATAATTGAAGAACTGCTGATAATCTTGGCGCACCGTTGGGGCACTAAAGCTCGAGACCAGATCATAGGCGTATTGAGCTGTATCCGATGTGTAGCTCTCACGCAGACGGACATACTCCCATAGAGACGCATTCACGACCGCCTGCTCCTGCGTGGCCGGCAACCGCGAAACAGATACTTCACTGTCAACTGTACCGTCCGGGCGCACCCACAGATATACGGGCACAAGTTTGTTCAACGGAACCATAACGGCGATGGCGAAGGCCTGCGCCAGGTTTCCTGCGACTGCAATGATTGCCAAAGCAGCCAAGGCTCTGGAGATTCGCCGAGCTGATCGAGCACGTGCGGACTGAAATGCTTCTACTTCCTTATAGTGGTCCGCCAATGCTTCCCGCTCTACCAATAGCGCGTATTCAGAGTCGATCATTAGCCTCTCCTGCGTTGGTAAGCTGAAGGTCCGACTGAGTAGGCTGCCAGCGCCCGACGTTCAGCGGAAAAACAGGCCCCTTACTAGTCGCCAACTGATCGCTTGTCTGACAGGACGCCAAACCGAGGATCAGAAACAATAGAAAGTACTTCAAGGAAACCCTCCATTTGTGAAGCTGGAACTAACGGCGGATTGTCCGGGCGAGATGACGATTTAGACTACCGACAGTTTGCGTCCCGCCGCTCCAATAGCTACCTCCAATATTCCCGGCGATTGCCGGAAGAGCGACGATCAGGGCGTCGCCGGTTAGGAAGAACATGTCGAGTTCATAGAGACCAATGATCTTGGCTGCCGTTGTGCCAGCAGAAGTGACGGCCGCGAGTATTAGCACGAGCGCTGTCGCTTCCGTCAGAACAACGATCGTTGCCACTACGTTTAATAGAAGCAGAAGTATCCCATAAGTGAGAAGCTGACCGATCCATTTCGCGGCCATATCTCTAGTACGATCAAAGAGATAGCCAATGAGGATCAATGGACCGATCGCCAATAGCACTTTGGTGAGGATCCCGACGGCATCATATATTCCAAACGCAGTCCAAAGCGTTCCATAGAAAATCCATTGTGCGCCCTGAAAGGCGAGGATGTCTTGGTCGTTCATCGGCCCAATTTCAGAAGCAATCTTCTGAAAGGCTACTTGAGTGAGTGAAAACATCGTGTCGAGCTGAGCAGGAATCGTCTGCAAAGGAAGGCCACTAATACCGAACTGTTGAATGAAATTCGGAATTGTATCCTCGAACACCGAAACAACGTAATCATGATATTCCGCCTGCTCAACGACAAGAGCAACAACGACCGATATCATGATTACGCGGGTGATTCCGCCCCGTGCGTCCATTTCTCCACGCATTACAAGGATGCCCTGGACAATGATCCATAGCGTCACGCAGGCCACAAGAGGCGCGCTGACTGCCCGTTGAATGTCCCCAAGCAGCGTATCCAGCCCGACGGTAAAGGCAAGGTCGAAGATCGTATGTATCGCCGTAAAAGGCGCAGGAATGCTAAAATTCATTGCCCTTACCTGGATTAGTCTTGGTTTTCTTCGGAGAGGGGCCTGCCCGAACAGGGGGATCAATGCAATTGAGCGGCGCCAAATATAAGCGCAGTTGCCTGATGTTCCTTTCGTTGGGTCGCCGCCTCCTCCGTCTCGTGCAGCCCGGTCTGTGCGGTGGTCATCGTCAAAAGGCTGGTCGCCTGAATGTTTTGAATAATTGCGTCATGGATCTGTTTGAGAAGCAAGCCGTTGGTGACGGTGGCCGCCATGATATTGCGTGAGCGGGAGAGCTGGGCCGATGTTTCCGAGTTTGCCTTAAGGCGCTTGTCCATTGCATCCAGATTATCAGCTGCGACACCGGCCGCGTTTGCGGCTCCTGCGATCTGCCGGCGCAAAAGATTTGCTTCTGCGTCGTCACCCACGACTGCGCGATCGGCATCCAAGGTAATTGTGCGCGCATTCGTCGAAGCAGGCGTCTTGGGCGAAAACATCTCCTTGTCGAGCTCGCCGGCGGATGGGTATTGGTTTTTTTGGTCAAGCGCTGACAGTATACCGGTAACAGCAAAGGGCGCTGTCAACATTGTCACCATCGTTATCAGCTGTTCGAGATTCGCCGCAGTATTCAGCGCCGTAGTAAGCGTCTCCGTCTCCGTCACGGGGTCGCTGACGACAAACTGTGCCTTGGCAGAACCCGACAGAGCTAGGCATATGAAAAGTGCGTTTATCGCGAGCTTTGCTGTTTTCATAACTTGGATCTCCATATCAATCCTGTATCAATCCTGTGCCTCGCGGTAGCGCGTCATAAATTCGTCCAGCCAGGCAGAGGGATCCTCTCCACAGGTCTCGCGCAACTGTTGAGCAAAACGCACAGTGTTGGCGCGTCCGGAGAGAACGGCGACGTATTCTGACATATCGCGCAGATCAAATTCGCAGACGACACTTCCGCTCTCGCGCTTAAGCAAGAACTTGCGGCTGCCGATCGCCATGTCCTCGCGAATAGCCTGAAATTCTCGTTCGGTGCACTTCAACCCGTCTATGTAAGCAGAGCGGTCTGCAGTGGGTGATGGGTAGAAAATTTTGGTCATACATTGTGCTACAAGGCTTGCGCCCAACGGTGAATCGAGTACGTGCTCGGGCTGTTGTGTCGCAAGAATCAACATTCCGTTGTTCTTCCGGACGGTCAGCAGGAACTTGTCAACGACTGCTGCAAATTTCTGATTAAGCAGGTAGGCACGAAACTCATCGCAGCTCATAACGAAGCGCCGACCATCTACCATCGCTCCTATTCGATGCAAAAGATATGCTGCGGCTGGCGCACATACCTCCTCATAGTCGAGGAGATGCGTCATATCGAAGCCCGTAATCGAAGGATCTAACTTCACTTCGTCCGATTCCCCGTCAAACGCCCAGCCGAGAGCATTGCCTCGGCACCACCGCTGCAACCTAGCTCCCGCTCCTTCGGAGGGGCCGTGCAATAAGAACTCCCTTAGGCCCGCAAGGGATCTCATGTTTGGCTCAAATGAGAGTTGCCGTTGAATACCGCGCTCTAAGCGGCGATTTTCTTCCGGTGAAATCCCTCCCCTGCCGTCGCTTTCAATCAGTGCCACGATCCACTCGCGGAGAAAGTCCCTCGCCGCTGCCGTATCCTCTAGGCCGCGCAAAGGTGCAAGACCGCTTGGGACACCTCTTCGTAGCGTTAGGTAAGTGCCCCCCGTGGCACGCACAAGCAGTTCACCGCCACGATCCTTATCGAAAAAAACGATCGTCCCGCTGCGGCCAGCCATGCTCTGCTCGAGCATTGCCAGGATGAAGGTCATAAGTGTTGTTTTTCCTCTGCCAATCGGCCCGAAGATCGCGGTCATACCAACGTCGTTTTCGTGCGGAATATAATCGAAGGGTGTCCCGCCGTTTGTACGGAAACGAGCAACCGCACCGCCCCAATGGCCCGACTTTCTGCCGATAGGGAAGTTTTCGAATGAAACCAATCCAGCAAAGTTACGTGACGTGATAGCTCCAGGACGGGTACGCCATCTATGGTTTCCTGGAAACTGAGACCAGTATGCAGCCTCCATTCCAATGCTTTCCTGCACGATTACAGCCCCCGCGTCCGACAAGCTTGTGCGGGCTCGCGCACCGTAGTCGGCAAGGGTATCGAGATCATCGGCATAGACGCAAAGGCTGAGATGATGAGAACCCATAACGAATTCGCTACTGGCCAATGAATCTTCTGCTTGGGCGAGCTCACCGATCTGGGTGACTGCTTTGTCACCCGAGCTGGTCATCTGGTTAGATTTAAGGCTGAGTTTGGCGTGAGACTGTGCACGTGTTAAGAAAGAGAAACTCTGGCTCAAAACGAGTGGAAAACTTGATAACAGGAGTATGTTAAGCATTCCGGGCCGCGTCTTTGCCGGATATTCGCGGAATGAAAAGATTGATCCAACGTAACGATCTTTTGGCGCTCTAATCTCTAGGGCACGCTTACCGCAGATGACTCGGTCTGTATAAACGGCGGCGCCGAGGGAGCCGCTAACAACCGGCACTGGTAGAAAACGGCAAGTCATTATCAGGCGGAGGGCTTCACCAATTTCCGTGAAAAGCACCTGATTTTTTTCTCGGATGCCAAGGCGACGAAGTCCATACCCGTCAAGCGCGCCAGCGACAATATTCCAAAGATCCTCCAGATGCCGGATCTGATGCGCAAGATCGCCTAGGTTTTTCCCATAGCGCGTGGTGAATCTGCTTCTCACTTTGCCGAGAGCGGTGCGAGGAGAAACAATGAGTGTTAGGAAGTGGTCATTTCGAAACAGCTTACCGGAGAGAACACGCTGCTCGAACGTTTCGCTTAGGCTTGACGCGAAGGCGCTGCGAAAATGGCGTACCGGCGGTGCTGGCACATCGCTGTGACGGACGAGATGGGCATATACTGAGACGTTATCATCGGCGATATTGCGAAAGAGCGTGTTAAAGGCACGGCAGCGCGCATTACGGACCTCTACTTCCTCTAGTTCGAAGGGAAGGCCACTGATATGCGCCATGGTCAAGATGGAACCGTCCTCCAGAAGAACGATATGGTCGCTAAGGTGCCCCACGTAAGGCAGGTAGATTTCCCCAGATCTCTCGGTCCGTCCATTTGCTCCGAACATTACGTCATTCCTCTTCCTCGCGACGCCACTCTGATGGGATTGGGACTGACGCTCGCCCCGCCCCACGTGTGGCCATCAACGCTTCTCCCTGCCGTCTGGAGAAACAGCAAGACCACGCTTGCCGCGTTATAGTCACGCTCTACGACGAGCCGCGCTCCAAGCCACAGCGGCAAGAGAACAATTTCATAGAGGGGGTTCTGCACAATAACGATGAGAAACCCTGCCAACATCATAAAAACTCCAGCAAGCGTCAGCGGTACCCCGAAGAACAATGCAGGTCTCGTCGCCGCCAGATAGAGTGTGGCTTCTTCAAGATCCTTAATCATCCCCCGCCCCCGGTAAGTGTCTGGCCGAGAAAGCTGGCTCCAAACATGATAACGATTCCGCCAACAACACCTGCCACAAGACCAAGGGAAGCGCGGCCGAACATCCACGAAACGCCGATGGCTACGATACCAAGAACGGCGAGCGATTGACCAAATGGACCGAGAATAAACGTGCAGATATTGTTGACCATAGTGGCCGGGTCAGTGCCTCCAGCGGCCTGCGCGGCAGCTGGCTCGCGGAAAAACAAACTCCAGCCGATCGCGCCACTGACGCTCGGCAAGTGCGGAACCAGCAGGCTCACAACTCTGTCCCTGAGGTCACGGATTTTCGAGAGCTCGGGGTATTTCTCAAAGCATGCCATTATAGTGCATCTCCATCAGTCAGTTCGAAAAACTTGATCTTGTTCGGAGGGCGCGCGGTCATTCAGTTCCTGCGCCTCCGGCGGCGCGGATGAGCCGTCCGCTCCAATTGCTGAGTGGGAGCGCTCGTATGACTCCCAGACGTTCCAGGGTTCTTCTGAGTTTGGCTCACCACGATCGGATTTTTTCGCCGACTGAGCCAGCGGCGGCACGAGTTGCTGAGCCGCCACTTCGACCCTTCGCACATAACCGTTTGCGAACCCGCGTGTTGGGTCGCCGGTATTGTAAGCCGAGATTGCCCGCCTGAGGGCGAGTTGTTTTGACTCTACAGTGTTGCCGCCACGATAATGCCGTACAAGCAGATGCGCCGCGGCGGACAAGGACGCGCATGGCTCGATTGCAGTGCCGGGAGTCAGGCCCAAGTTCGCGAAATTCTTGGAGTTTACTTGCATTAGGCCTACATCAACTGAATGCCCGGCTACGAGACGATGGTCTACGCTTTGCGTAGCATCCGCATGGTTCCTGCAATGAAGAGTTTCACCGGTCGTATTGTCATGCAGCACGAGTGGATCAAACTGGCTTTCGACCTTCGCAATCGCTCCGAGTGTAGATGGAGCGACTGAAGGCGCGCATTCGCGAGCGAGCTGGTTGAATTCGGCGAAAGACAGCGGCGCAGCTTTGCTTGGCTGGATCATCAGAAGAATGATCCCGAAAGATCCCGCCGCCTTCAGCATTCGTTTATTCCCCTCGGTACCGCACTAATCCTGATGAGCCATGAGATGACTCAACCGTTAACAGTCGCGATGATGTTAGGGATCTGTTACTCTCTGATTTTATTGCCCTTACTCTTGGTTTCATTTGAAGCATTGAAGCAAATCCGTTCGATTTCGTGATTGGAGACTTCTGTAAGCGACAAGCAGACCCCATCTGGCAAGTCTGATGGTGATCACGTTATGGCATCAGGGATCTGATTTTCTCTGATTGTGAGGATCTATGTCTACGCCTATGGCTAGCCCTAGTCACCGGAATCTGAAGTTCGGCTCATTGTTTTGGCAGAATCGCTTGACGGAGGCGAGGATTTGGCCGGCGGATTTCACCCATCTGTATGGCTTGGGATTCTCGTTGTGCGTTGCGATAAACGCGTCGATGTCGGCTTCCAGTTCGGCGGTGGAACGATGACACCGCGTTGCAATTGCTTGCGCATCAGCTCTGCAAACCACCGCTCGACTTGATTGATCCAGGAGGCTGACGTTGGCGTGAAGTGAACATGCCAATGCGGGCGGCGTGCGAGCCAGGCCTTGATCCTCGGCGTCTTGTGGGTCGCATAGTTGTCCATCACCAAATGCACGTCCGGCCCCTTGGGCATCTCGGCGTCAATCCGCTTCAAGAAGTCGAGAAATTCGGTCGCCCTGTGACGTTTGTAGCACTGGCCGATTACCGCGCCAGTCGCAACGTCGAGCGCGGCGAACAGGGATGTCGTGCCGTTGCGGACATAGGTATGGGTGCGCCGCTGCTCGGCGATGCCCGGCGCCATGGGCAGAACCGGCTGCTCGCGATCCAGTGCCTGGATTTGCGATTTCTCATCCACGCATAGCACGACTGCCCGATCAGGTGGCGACATGTAAAGGCCGACTATGTCTTGCACCTTATCAACGAACAGGGGATCGTGGCGGAAAGCTTTGAGCCTGGTGTTCGCGTTGTTGATGTCGCGCGCCGTCACGGCGTTATAGCAAACCAGCTTTCCGATTGGCGACGTCAGGTGCGCGACGGCATTCTGGTTCTGCCGTTTGCGGCGGCAACGACGCCGTCGGAGCACGATGGTATCGAGCCGGCATTCGTGCCTCTGGCAATCGCTGCGGATGCGCCTGAGCCTGTCAATCGGTTGCCGCTGCCGAAGCTGGCCTCCGACAGGCCGAAGGTGCAGGTTTTGACGTTGGAGATTGGCTCAGACGTTGTGATGCGGGTTCCGAACGATGTATCCGTTGAACGGGTCGCCGCTCTGGTTCGCGCTGTGCGAGGAGCGCCATGATTGTCGCGGGCCAACGACTGCCGATCCTGATCGCAACGCGTCCGGTGGACTTCCGCTGTGGGCATCAGGCGCTGGCTCTGATGGTGCAGACCGAGTTGAAGCTCGATCCGCATTCCGGGATTACGGTCATCTTCCGGTCGAAGCGCGGAGATCGCCTTAAAATCCTGGTGTGGGATGGCCGCGGAATGGTGCTAATTTATAAAATTCTGGAACAAGGCAGCTTTGCTTGGCCCAAGGTTCAGGATGGAACGATGCGTCTTTCCAGGGGTCAGTATGAGGCCATGTTCGAAGGTCTGGACTGGCGACGGGTGATGGCGCAACGGGTGACTGCGCCGTCTGCGGCGGGGTAAATTCTGGCGGCTATCGCATTGTTTTATTTGGATTTTTGATGCCATTTTGCTATAAAGCGGCATGTCGCAACCTATTGATCTCAGCTTGTATCCGGACCTTCCATCAGAGGTCGCCAAAGCCTTCGCGGAGATGCAGTTCGAGCTGTCGGTCGAGCGTGCAGCACGTCAGCATGAGCAGGCTGTGGTGGCCGAAAAGGATTTGTTCATCGCCGAGTTGAAGGAGCTGATCGAGACGCTTGAGGGTCAGGTTCATGAATATCGGCGCGCGAAGTTCGGGCCGAAATCGGAAAAGCTCGATCCGGCGCAGATGGAACTGGCGTTGGAAGAGCTTGAAACGGCGATTGCCGAAACACAGGCGCGGATTGCCGCCGTTGAGAAAAAGATCGAAGCCAGTGCAATCAATCCTGGAGAGGTTGGCGATCCGGACAAGGCCGTTTCTCGCAAGGAGCGCAAGGCCCGTGCACTGCCTGAACACCTGCCGCGGGTCGAGCGCGTGATCGAGCCCGAGAGCATCGTTTGCCCCTGCGGTTGCGGCAACATGGTGCGGATCGGCGAGGAACGGCTCGACCGGGTCCCGGCGCGCTACGAGGTGATCGTCACGATCCGCCCGAAATACGCATGCCCCAAGGGGCGAACGGGCGTTGTCCAGGCCAAAGCGCCGGCACATCTTTTGGAAGGGAGCTGGCCGACCGAAGCCCTTCTGGCGGAAATTGCCGTCTCCAAGCATTCCGAACATATGCCGCTCAACCGGCAGGCTGAGGTCATGGCGCGACACGGGGGGCCGATAGACCGCCCGGTCCTGGCCGATTGGATGGGGCGCACGGGCAGCGAAATCCGGTCGGTGGTTGACCATATGGCTAAACAGCTTCTGGGGGAAAGCACGCGGCTCTATGTCAACGAGACGACCGCCCCGGTGCTGGATCCGGGGCGAGGCAAGACGAAGACGGGCTATCTCCGGGCCGTGCTGCGTGACGACCGCGGCTGGAACGGTTCTGCGCCATCAGGTGTGGTGTTCCATTATCGGCCTGGGCGTAAAGGCGACTATGCCGCCGAAATCCTCGAAGGATTTAACGGCACGATCCAGGTCAATGCCTACGGTGGTTACTCTCACCTTGCCACGTCGGACCGTGTGGGCGGCGATCCCTGGAAACTGGCTTTCTGTTGGGCACACGGGCGCAGAAAGCTGATCAAGGCTGCGCCAAAGAGCGGATCACCCATCGTTGATGAAGCGCTCATTCGCATCGCCGCGCTCTACAAGATCGAAGACAGTATTCGAGGCAATGAGCCCGAACATCGTCGGGCAGTCCGACAGGAGCTGTCGCTCCCGTTGGTGGACAAGTTCTTCACCTGGATCGCGGCTCAGGCTGCACGTGTCTCACGCAAGTCAGATCTTGGAAAAGCCTTGGCATACATGCTGACACGGCAAGACGGCTTCAGGCTGTTCTTGGACGACAGCCATGTCGATATTGACTCCAACCTGGTGGAAAACGCGATCCGCCGCCCGGCCATGAACCGCCGCAATGCGCTCTTTGCGGGCCACGATGAAGGGGGCCGAAATTGGGCTCGGTTTGCCAGCTTGATCGGCACATGTAAAATGAATGGAATTGAGCCTTACGCCTATCTGTGCGACCTCTTCACCCGCCTCGCAAACGGCCACATCGCCAAAGACATCGATGCCCTAATGCCTTGGGCCTATGCCGCCCGCATAAAGGCCTCACAATGAGCTCGTCAGATACTCGTCGGTGAGCTCATCGTGAGGCCCCAAAGGCAAAACTATCAAGCCGCTGCAAATGAAAAATCAATGGGGCGCAGACGCCGCTTACAGATCAGCGAGATGATGGAGGCGCGAGACGAGCGGCGACTGCTCCGGTTCCAGAAGCAGATGGCAGCCAACAAGCTGCTGATCATCAATGAGTTGGGTTTCGTGCCGCTGTCGAAAACCGGTGCGGAATCGCTGTTCGAGCTGATCTCCCATCGTTATGAAGTGAGCGTCCGGCGAACGGATTTTTGGTGGTTCGATCTGGCGATGCTATAGGACGCGTTTCATTTCATCGGCCATGACGCGCTCAATGATCTTGGGATCGCATTGTTCGTCGACGAGGAACTGGCGGATACCACCATCCCACGTCCTGATGTCGGCGAGGAGACTTTGAAGTTCTTCAATGCCATTCTCGGTCAGACCCTTCGTGCCATCTTCACTGCCATCGCTGACGTAAACCAGTTCGCCATCGGAGATGTTGTCCGAGTTGGCCGTCACCTCTTCGATCAGTTCGAGATTTTCGCCGATCATGCTGGCGACTTGCCTGAGTGTGTAGATGAACCTCGCGCGTGCCATTAGGGGGCCTCGCATCGAGCGGTTGCTGGCGTCCAGTTCCATGGCAACAGGTCTTCAAGTCGGTCTTTGGGGTGATCCTGGATCCGGGTGAGTGGTGTCAGCAAAGCGGATACGCGGCCGACCCAGTCGGCCATCACGGATCGGGAGATGTCTATCCCTAACCGGTCGTACATCTCGGACAGGCGGTAGAGGGGAATGTGATCGTCGAATTTTGCGATCATGATATGGGCGAGCAGTCCCGGCCCTGGTTTGCCGCGCTCGATCGGCAAGGTCGGCATTTCTCCTGCCACCATCGTATCGCACTCCCTGCAGATCATGCGTTTTTCGACATGGCGGACAATCTTGACCGACGCGGGCACGTGCTCCAGAATCTGGACCACCTTGTCGGCAGCCTTCAAGAACGAGGTGCCACCGCAGGTCGGGCAATTGCAGGGAGCCGCATAGACCAGTTCTTCGGTGGCAAGACCATCGGGCAGAGGCTTGCGCTTCGGCTTTTCGGATGCGTCGCCCAACTCCGGCAAAGGCGCTTTCCCGGAGCGCATCTCAGCCTCGGCACGAGAGGCCTCGATCTCCTCCAGCATCAGCTCGAACTGCTCTATCTTCCTGTCAATCTTTTCCGAAGAGGCGCCATGCTGTCGATGGCGGAGCAGTTCCAGTTGCGCGCGAAGAAGCCCGATTATGGAGTCTCGCTTGATGACCTCGGCTTCCTGGCTCTCAAGTTTCGCCGCCTGTTCGGCGACGAGTGGGCGCAAAGCAGTGAGCTCTTCCTGACCGTCCAGCGGTCCTGTTTCCATGCCCGTAAACGTAGCCGATTTGCGCCAAAACGCCAGTGCTTCGCGCGGATTTCGCTGCAAAATAAGCGCTTTAGCCCGTTCTCGCCGGAGCCGAAGTCCACGCTGGCCGGCGCCAGTCGATCCCTTCCACAAGCATCGAGAGCTGCGCCTGCGTCAGGGGCGCAACGCCTTCTTTCGCCCTCGGCCAGGGAAAGTATCCGCGTTCAAGAACCTTGTAAAATAGGCAAAACCCTTGGCCATCCCACCAGAGAAGCTTGATCCGATCGGCGCGTTTTCCGCGGAAGCCGAAGATCGCACCCGAGCCCGGTGCCTCCTTTACGACCGTCTCAACCAGCGCCGAAAGCCCATCAATGCCACGCCGCATGTCGGTCACTCCGCAGGCTAGATAGACCCGCACATTCCCAGAAGGCTCGATCATGCCGCCTCCACGCACGCGATCAACGACCCGAGCATCCTCAGCTCTATGTCAGCCGGAACCCTCAAGCATCGACCGTTTCGTAGCGAGATCTCAATAACCGCTGGCGTCGGTGGCGTGTCAGGTCCCGGTGTAGCGCTCACCTCCTCGGTGATTTCCACCGGAAGGAACATCGCCGGTCGACCGACATAGCTGAAGGACTGCCGCCACAAACGGATCTGGGATGGGTAAATATCATGCCGGCGAGCCACATCACCAATGCGAACACCAGGTTGATCAGCTTCCGCCAATATCTTCAGTTTCGCCGCGTCAGACCAGCGTCGCCGACGCTCACTGCCGGACATGATCTCCATGCGAGCCATGCAACCTCTTCGTTCTGGTATTAATGTCAGCACTAATGCTGCTTCTAATGCCAGAACATCGCCCGTTTTGCCTAATCAGCAAAATCCGCTCACCGGACGCTCACTTTCAATTCGGGTGGCAAGAGCTTCCTTCGCCGGGCGTAAATCTGCTGCGGAAGAACGTCGTGCCGACGTGCTACATCCGAAACGCTGCCATCCGCGCTGAACGCTTCGCGCAATATTGAAAGCTTCTTTTCTGTCGACCACCGCCGCTGTCGCTCGGCACCCGTCAGGATCTCAACCTTGGCCATTCATACCCTGTTACGTCACAAATGAATCATCTGTGACGTAACGTGCGCCAATTATGCGCCCGACCAAAACCGGCTCACCGGACGCTCACGTTATGAGCGAGGTGCCGCCCTGATCAGCAGCAATCTGCCTTTCGACGAATGGTCTGTTTCAATCAAGCCAAATGGGCGGATGCTAGACGTATGTGGATCGGCATATCTATTCTAAAGTGAAAGCCCTGCTGACATGGAGCGCTCTCGGTTCCGTGAGCTTTCCAAAACCCTCGATCGCTCGTTATCCGCCTTCGGCAATGGAACACTAAGCAGTTCATTCAGCAACGCTTGCTGTTCCGGATCCGTAAGATGGTCTCCTTGCATCGAAGGTTCTTGCCGGCCTTCTGAGACGTGCGACAACCCCGATTCGCCAAACAATGACTGCGGATCAAAGCGCTCGCTTATTGTATTGATCGAATGATCGCGTTCCAAAGGCCCTTGCAAATGTTCTTCTACTACACTTTCCGACACTAAACTCTTTCGCACCGGGCTATCTTCAAAAGCTCCCTGGAGGCTTTCCTCAGCACGCCCTACCGGTCCACTATGCACGCCCAACGACGGCGGGACCGGCGCGTTGTGCAGAAAACTCAAGAGCTCTTGTTCGTTTGGATCTGACTGGTGATTATTGATCGGAGATAATGGCACCGACGGCCCTTGGGAAACCGTTCTGTCCACCGACAATTGCGGATCGGCAGATCGGTTTAGTGAGGGCTCCGGCGAACCAAACACTGTTGTTCTTTCCGGCGATGCGGTAAAAAACACCCCTTTTGTTGACCCGGTTGGTCGAAAGAGATGTCCTCGCCACTCACCGAGGTTTTTCTCTTCTTGCGTTTTCCTTTCATTATCGCGCTGGAGATTGATCGCGACCGGCCTTTTGTACGGCTTAGCCTCTTCGGCTTTAAAAGCTGGATATGAGAGATGCCCATTCGACGACGGAGGTAGTGTTTGGGAAACGGCCTGTCGCTCGGAGTGCGGTTGGCGAAACAAGGATGACGTTGGTACAACGGCATCAGTTCGTTGGTCTTTTGCAGGCACAACCTTACTTTCGGCCTCGTTACGACGGCCGTCTCCAACAAAACTGACCGAATGCGACCGCGTCGTCGGTAGAAGTGATATGGGGATAATTGAGCGCTCTTGCCAAGCCTTCCTATGCTCAGTGGATTCCAAATTGCGCAGCTTCTGAGCCTCACGTTCTTGTCCAGTTAGCGCCGTCAGTTTCCGACGAACTGTCACGCCCAGTATCTTTTTTGAGACTTTTTTGACATCGGAGTTCAGATAGGCTGTTTCACTCTTGTAGATCTTACCGAAGGTATGCTTCGTGCTCTTCAATTGCCCGCTAGCATCATCGTAGACGGCCGATCGCTTGTTTAACAGCCGGCGGTGACTAGATATATCCCGGCCGAGTTCGTTCCCCTCCTTATCTAGGAGGGAGCTATAAGATTTGCTAAATGCGCCACCAAGTTTTCGTATCGTTGTCCGAGAGGTTTGACGGTCTGCGGTTTTCGTCAATGTCTTGGAAAATCCGAGCCGTTTCCTGCCGATCAGCTCTAGATTGCCTTTGTCGTCCCGCTCAAATGTTTCCTGCGTGGAACCTTTTTGGCGGGTTAGTTCTCGAAAAAGCCGGTTTTCTGCGCCACTCCGATAGGGCGCGCTCAGCCTCTCGGAAATTGATTGAAAAAGCCTATTTCGGTTGACGTACTGCGTCCGAATCAGTAGGCCATTTTCGTCTCGCTCCCATTTTTCCTCAAAGCGCCCGTCTTTGTATTTCACATGTTTCGCGCGAAGTGTCCCGTCCTCGGCATAGAAATGGCTACTAACGCTCCTCCAAGTCCTTTTTTCGTGTAAACCAAGGTAAACATCGCCGGTTTCTGCGCTACGTTTCAGAACCTTCCTTGTCTTTCTTAGGATACCATGCTCCCGTGTTAATTCTTTTGAGTTGCCGACGCGAACCCGTTTATTTCCAAGCCTTTTATAGCTTATTTCGCCTCGGAAGTCGGCGCCCAGCTTGTCGACTATCTGCATATCGGCGGCATATTTTTGCTTCTGTTCAAGGGTTTCGAACCGGGCTCGTTTCCTTGAAGCCTCTTCCTCTGTAAGCAACGCTTTACGCATTTGCTCATAAAGCCGCCTAGCAGAACGTCGCATGTCGGCCGTAAGCGACTTCGCGACACTTTTTTTCGTCGTGTCGACCATTGTTGAACCCTTTCATTGGCATGTCTCGAGCTAATGGGCTTTGTCACCGACGCGGTAGCGGGAATTCTACAGACTGTTTACGGTCGTGCCACGAGGTCGGCTTTCGTAACCGCGCCGACTGTCACTAATCGGCGGCAATGCTGCCTCTGGCCGGACAAACTCACGCGAATATTTATCGGTTGGTACAGCGAGAAGCTGCGCTGCGTCGTCGGGCAATTTCATCATCAGGCGCTCATATTCCGCAACACTGGTGTAAGTGCCAGTTCTCTGACCCTTTTCATTGCGATCCGATATCAGGACATCTTTTTGAGTCAGTTGTTGCCGCTTTTCCTGGGACAGATCTCGAACATCACGTAAGTTCGGGCCATCCGCAACAATAACCGACGCCTGTAGGTCAAACTGCTCAAACTTGACACTATTCGCGTGGCTTTGCCGACCCATCGAAACAGGCAGACCGACTCGGTTCATCAGCTGGGTGAAGTGTTCGGGGTCAGAATATTCCAGTCTTGCAGGTGACATGTAACCGTTGCCGTCGCGAGCCAGGACCTGAACGCGATCCCACAACTTTCCCTCTTTCAAGGCTTGCGTCCAAGGGGAATTGGGCGCATTTTGAAATAGGTAGTCAACGCTCACGTGACGATCACTGGTCGTCCCTTCCTGCCCGTCCGGCTGCCTTCCCATATTCACAGTCGCAGCGGGGAACTGTCTGTTGTGAGCTCGATTCTCGCCTGCGAACTCAGCGAAACGGATATCCGCACTGCCTCGCTCCCATGATTCCAAATATTTTGAGTCATGCATAATGCCAGACCTGGATTTCAGCTTGATCTCGGTATTGCTGCCGTACTTATTTTTGATGGCGCGTTCGAATTCCTCAAATCGCTTATTAGCGTAGGCGTCGCCGGCAAACCTGTAAGCAAAATGTATGTCATTTTGCGGAGTCTTGATTAGAATATCCGGCAGCAGTGAACCAGCTTGAAACTCGTGCTCATAGCGTTTTTGAATTTCTCTGCGCCCGTATTTTTCTGTTTGTATATATCTATCCTCAGGCCTCAATTTATTATTGCGGTCGAGCTTGATATTCTTGTTAGTTTGATAAAAAATGGCGGTGCCAGTAATACCCATCTCGGCGTGAGCACGATTCCAGACTTCCAACTTGTATTGAAAGCGCGGCTTGCTCCGTTCTTTTGGCTCCAGTTTATGCAGGCTTGCACCCAATTGCTCCGGGAGATCGATCTTGTCGAACGCGAGGGGTGGGGGATAGTAGTTACCGACCCCGTCCCTATATAGCCGGCAACTCGCATTGAATTCCGCCTTGGTGGGCAGATGATTGAGGTTACCTTTAATAGTACCTGCGAACCTGTCCTGCCCAGTCTGCCGTACAAGAATATACTCGTCTGGCCGTCGGTCATGGCCTGGTAATGCCATATTCGCGAACAAGCTGGATAAATCATTTTCACCCTCAGACTGGTAGCCGTGGACACTGGTTGAATCATGGCCTGACTGATAACCAAGCGTTCCCTCATCGAAATGCGATTCGAGATCTTCTGTATGCGTAGGGCTCTCGTGCATATTGTGTTCGAGAGTTTCATGGCTACCCGTCATATGAACATCGAAGAGCGTGTTCGAATTTGCGCCTTCCGTCTTCTGGCGTTTTGGATCGTCGACACCAGCATTTTGGGCGTCGTTTCCGTCTGTCACATTAATATATTTACCATCGCCATAGGCCTTCGGATCCATCATATAACTCCTTTTAGCCAGCTAGGTTGTCTTCGGGGAGTGGGCACTGGAGGACGAAATTCTCCAGTTCAATCATGTCGAGATCCAAACTCGTAAAACCATTTGGCTGATAATTGTCGCTCAACTCCTCCATGTGAAATTTTTGCGGCTCCTCGCCTGACAAGACAGGCATATTTTTATTCACATTTAGTTCGCTGATCGCCATTTCTTTGTTTCTCCTGCAGAAATTACAACTTTTTCGGTTCCTGCTATTCTGATTCTAAATCCACCCCAGACACATCGAATGGAAATTATCGGTGCACATTAGAGTACTCCTCCATCGTTACAGCCCGAAAAGCCCAGAGCAGGCTATCCTGGCGCACGGTGTCCAACTTGCTTCTACAAACAAAGATCGCTCAAAGCACCGAAATTGCCAAACTGCCCGCTAAGTCAACCTGACTATCGACGGTAAGCGCCTTCAGCCGGTAGCCTGCGCGGGGACGCAAGCCGTCCGATCAACTTCATTACCGTGCACGATATTTGCGGGCTTCTGCAGCGGCCACATTTCGCGCAAAATCCGGGCTGCGAATAGAATTGAGTATTTAGGAAGTATATCATCCGAACCTCCGTCATTAAACGCATATAGCGTTTCATATGTAATTCTTGATGAGTCACATAGTTGATATGGCTCTATCTGATCCGAACCCTTCAAACTGTATCAGTGCGACGGGGCGTGATTGCTAGGCAGTGTGGACGGATTTGATCAAGATGAAGCCTGCGGCGATTGCGACGATGGAGGAGAAATTTTGTTTGGTCTTCTCGCATCGTAGCGCAACGCGCTTGAAGGGCTTGAGTTTTCCGGCTGCTTGCTCGATGCGGGCGCGACCTTTGTAGAGCGCTTTGGGAAAGAACGTCGGCTTTGATTTTGCCGTTGAACGATAAGGAATGACGGGAACCGCACCCCGCCTTCTTGCGGCCTGGCGGTTAGCCTTGCTGTCATAGCCCTTGTCGCCCATGGCGGCGCGGGGATCTACATCGGGGCCAAGGCCAAGCAGGATTGGAAAGTGCGGAGCGTCACCTTTCTCGCCCCCGGTCAGATCAAAGGCGATGGGATGTCCGTCGAAATCGGTCTTCAGGTGGATTTTGGTCGAGAAGCCGCCTTGCGAGCGGCCAAGCGCTTGGCCATATTGCCCCCTTTTGCTCCTGCTGCCGAAACATGCGCGCGCACCACGGTGCTGTCGAACATCTGAACCAGATCGGCCGACGTGCTCAGGCTGCCAAGGTGCTCGAAGAAAATCTCAAAAACACCCGCCTTGCTCAATCGGGAAAAGCGCTTCCAGACACTGTTCCAATGTCCATAGCGCTCCGGCAGACCGCGCCAGGTGATATTGTTGACGGAGAAATAGTGCAGGGCCTCCAAAAACAGCCGGTCATCTCGACCCTTGTCGCCCCGCCGCGGAAGCGAGGCGCGGAAAACCTCAAGTGCGACCGCCCAGTCCGCTTCTGTCATCTTCGTCAGCATCGCCGATCTCCTCTGAAACCGGCAACCCATGAATCATTCAAATACTGATTTGGGAATCGCAGAAATTAAACTTGCGGCAATCCGTCCACACCGCCTAATCCCCTACAGGTAAAAGCGATCGCGCAGGCGCATGTAAAGACCGGCAGCAAGGTAGCTCTAAGCAACCCGAACCTATTGGAGATCAGCCATGGCTATGAAATCCAGCTACACCACTCCATGCAACACGATCATAAGCGGTGCCCCTGTGAATGCAGTCTGTCTGCGTGCCGGGACTTGAGACTACAGTCTGACTGATTCTGTAATTCAAAGAGCACCCTGGAAGCGGTCGCTTGGACAAATACGTGTAATGTGACAGTAACTACAGCTTATTTTCAGCGTAACCGGTAGACTAGTCACCGGAATCTGAAGTTCGGCTCATTGTTTTGGCAGAATCGCTTGACGGAGGCGAGGATTTGGCCGGCGGATTTCACCCATCTGTATGGCTTGGGATTCTCGTTGTGCGTTGCGATAAACGCGTCGATGTCGGCTTCCAGTTCGGCGGTGGAACGATGACACCGCGTTGCAATTGCTTGCGCATCAGCTCTGCAAACCACCGCTCGACTTGATTGATCCAGGAGGCTGACGTTGGCGTGAAGTGAACATGCCAATGCGGGCGGCGTGCGAGCCAGGCCTTGATCCTCGGCGTCTTGTGGGTCGCATAGTTGTCCATCACCAAATGCACGTCCGGCCCCTTGGGCATCTCGGCGTCAATCCGCTTCAAGAAGTCGAGAAATTCGGTCGCCCTGTGACGTTTGTAGCACTGGCCGATTACCGCGCCAGTCGCAACGTCGAGCGCGGCGAACAGGGATGTCGTGCCGTTGCGGACATAGGTATGGGTGCGCCGCTGCTCGGCGATGCCCGGCGCCATGGGCAGAACCGGCTGCTCGCGATCCAGTGCCTGGATTTGCGATTTCTCATCCACGCATAGCACGACTGCCCGATCAGGTGGCGACATGTAAAGGCCGACTATGTCTTGCACCTTATCAACGAACAGGGGATCGTGGCGGAAAGCTTTGAGCCTGGTGTTCGCGTTGTTGATGTCGCGCGCCGTCACGGCGTTATAGCAAACCAGCTTTCCGATTGGCGACGTCAGGTGCGCGACGGCATTCTGGTTCTGCCGTTTGCGGCGGCAACGACGCCGTCGGAGCACGATGGTATCGAGCCGGCATTCGTGCCTCTGGCAATCGCTGCGGATGCGCCTGAGCCTGTCAATCGGTTGCCGCTGCCGAAGCTGGCCTCCGACAGGCCGAAGGTGCAGGTTTTGACGTTGGAGATTGGCTCAGACGTTGTGATGCGGGTTCCGAACGATGTATCCGTTGAACGGGTCGCCGCTCTGGTTCGCGCTGTGCGAGGAGCGCCATGATTGTCGCGGGCCAACGACTGCCGATCCTGATCGCAACGCGTCCGGTGGACTTCCGCTGTGGGCATCAGGCGCTGGCTCTGATGGTGCAGACCGAGTTGAAGCTCGATCCGCATTCCGGGATTACGGTCATCTTCCGGTCGAAGCGCGGAGATCGCCTTAAAATCCTGGTGTGGGATGGCCGCGGAATGGTGCTAATTTATAAAATTCTGGAACAAGGCAGCTTTGCTTGGCCCAAGGTTCAGGATGGAACGATGCGTCTTTCCAGGGGTCAGTATGAGGCCATGTTCGAAGGTCTGGACTGGCGACGGGTGATGGCGCAACGGGTGACTGCGCCGTCTGCGGCGGGGTAAATTCTGGCGGCTATCGCATTGTTTTATTTGGATTTTTGATGCCATTTTGCTATAAAGCGGCATGTCGCAACCTATTGATCTCAGCTTGTATCCGGACCTTCCATCAGAGGTCGCCAAAGCCTTCGCGGAGATGCAGTTCGAGCTGTCGGTCGAGCGTGCAGCACGTCAGCATGAGCAGGCTGTGGTGGCCGAAAAGGATTTGTTCATCGCCGAGTTGAAGGAGCTGATCGAGACGCTTGAGGGTCAGGTTCATGAATATCGGCGCGCGAAGTTCGGGCCGAAATCGGAAAAGCTCGATCCGGCGCAGATGGAACTGGCGTTGGAAGAGCTTGAAACGGCGATTGCCGAAACACAGGCGCGGATTGCCGCCGTTGAGAAAAAGATCGAAGCCAGTGCAATCAATCCTGGAGAGGTTGGCGATCCGGACAAGGCCGTTTCTCGCAAGGAGCGCAAGGCCCGTGCACTGCCTGAACACCTGCCGCGGGTCGAGCGCGTGATCGAGCCCGAGAGCATCGTTTGCCCCTGCGGTTGCGGCAACATGGTGCGGATCGGCGAGGAACGGCTCGACCGGGTCCCGGCGCGCTACGAGGTGATCGTCACGATCCGCCCGAAATACGCATGCCCCAAGGGGCGAACGGGCGTTGTCCAGGCCAAAGCGCCGGCACATCTTTTGGAAGGGAGCTGGCCGACCGAAGCCCTTCTGGCGGAAATTGCCGTCTCCAAGCATTCCGAACATATGCCGCTCAACCGGCAGGCTGAGGTCATGGCGCGACACGGGGGGCCGATAGACCGCCCGGTCCTGGCCGATTGGATGGGGCGCACGGGCAGCGAAATCCGGTCGGTGGTTGACCATATGGCTAAACAGCTTCTGGGGGAAAGCACGCGGCTCTATGTCAACGAGACGACCGCCCCGGTGCTGGATCCGGGGCGAGGCAAGACGAAGACGGGCTATCTCCGGGCCGTGCTGCGTGACGACCGCGGCTGGAACGGTTCTGCGCCATCAGGTGTGGTGTTCCATTATCGGCCTGGGCGTAAAGGCGACTATGCCGCCGAAATCCTCGAAGGATTTAACGGCACGATCCAGGTCAATGCCTACGGTGGTTACTCTCACCTTGCCACGTCGGACCGTGTGGGCGGCGATCCCTGGAAACTGGCTTTCTGTTGGGCACACGGGCGCAGAAAGCTGATCAAGGCTGCGCCAAAGAGCGGATCACCCATCGTTGATGAAGCGCTCATTCGCATCGCCGCGCTCTACAAGATCGAAGACAGTATTCGAGGCAATGAGCCCGAACATCGTCGGGCAGTCCGACAGGAGCTGTCGCTCCCGTTGGTGGACAAGTTCTTCACCTGGATCGCGGCTCAGGCTGCACGTGTCTCACGCAAGTCAGATCTTGGAAAAGCCTTGGCATACATGCTGACACGGCAAGACGGCTTCAGGCTGTTCTTGGACGACAGCCATGTCGATATTGACTCCAACCTGGTGGAAAACGCGATCCGCCGCCCGGCCATGAACCGCCGCAATGCGCTCTTTGCGGGCCACGATGAAGGGGGCCGAAATTGGGCTCGGTTTGCCAGCTTGATCGGCACATGTAAAATGAATGGAATTGAGCCTTACGCCTATCTGTGCGACCTCTTCACCCGCCTCGCAAACGGCCACATCGCCAAAGACATCGATGCCCTAATGCCTTGGGCCTATGCCGCCCGCATAAAGGCCTCACAATGAGCTCGTCAGATACTCGTCGGTGAGCTCATCGTGAGGCCCCAAAGGCAAAACTATCAAGCCGCTGCAAATGAAAAATCAATGGGGCGCAGACGCCGCTTACGGCGGGATGACGGCATGGTACTTTACGACACTGGAGCTTGGTATACCACGGAGAGCCCGAACTCATTACCGAGCTCGAATGGATCCCGCGCAATTGGAAGGTGATCGAGACCGTGCGCCGGGCTGATAGACCGCGGCCAGTCAGAAGGTATAACGGCTTACGAAGCGATCACCATGTCGGTGCTTTTCGAGCTATCCGTAGTTGGGTTCTGATATTCGCACGAACTACGTAGGCGAGCGTCTTGGCTGAAATCGGCTTTTTCAAAAAACGGGCAGATCCCTCCCGATCCGCCGAAAGGGGAACATTTTTCGGGTTCTCCCCAACAATGATGACAGGCGATTTTGCTAACTTTGAGAGTAAGGACACTGGACCGTCTTCATCCAGAAAAGACGGTTGGTCAATTAGAACAAGATCAGGTTCTTTACCTTCCAACACCCAGTCGATTAGACCATTCAACGTGTTAAAGCCGACTGGTTCATAGCCGAGCGCCGCGATCATCTCCTCGTACCTTTCCAGCGTCGCAATGTCGGGTTCGACCACCGCGACAATCTCTCCGTTCCCGAGCGGGATTCTTCCAGGCTCAAAAAAACTCTGTGAATTTACAGGCTGCTTCGATGAAGGTGGCAGGTAGAGGTCGAAGCGCGTACCCCTGCCGACAATTGATACCACGTCGATGTAACCAGCCATAGCGCTAACGTGACCGTGAACCGTGGATAATCCCAAGCCCGTGCCACCGCTGCGGGCGCGAGTAGTGAAGAAAGGCTCGAAAATGTGCGGTAGTGCGTCCTCTGTTATGCCTGCGCCGTTGTCCTCGACTGAAAGAAGGACATACTCACCGGTGGGAATGGTTCCGCTCGCAAGCACCTTGTACTTCCTTATGATAGACCTTCTTGCGCTGACCTCCACACGCCCTGATCCTAAGCATGCTTCAGCGGAATTTTTGCACAAATTCATCAGTATCTGCTCGATCTCAAGTGGGTTGGCTTCGACAACCATTGGATGGCCATGAAATTCAAAATCGAGCTCGACGCCCGGAGGCAACCCAACCCGTAACGACGGCGCGATTACCGTCACCAATTCCGAAAGATCGAATGGTTTTGTTGTTCGGTCACGCTTTCGACTAAGGGCAAGGATCTGGTTGACGATTAACCGCGCTCGATTGCCTTCGGAAATGATGTGATCGATATAGTCGCGAGCATGAGTACGGCGGCGCAGAACGT
This sequence comes from Gillisella vitis, assembly GCF_021559775.1. Classification (GTDB taxonomy): domain Bacteria; phylum Pseudomonadota; class Alphaproteobacteria; order Rhizobiales; family Rhizobiaceae; genus Allorhizobium; species Allorhizobium ampelinum. The sequence continues at coordinate 185,196 of NZ_CP056051.1, forward strand.
TGTGCGCCATTTCAGCGTAACCGAGAACTGCACCTAAAATGTTGTTGAATTCATGGGCAATGCCGCCGGCGAGCGTACCAACTGCTTCAAGCCGTTCCGCATGTTTTAAACGACGTTCTAGAATATCTCGCTGGGATTGCTTGCGCCTAATGACCGTATAGTGGCTAACACACCCAGCCGCCAGTTCCATAAGCTGCATTTCACATGAGGTCGGCGGCTGTAGATACTCTCGATCAAATCCTAGGCCGAAGATAGCGACTATTCGATCGGATACCTTGAACGCAAGCTGCACCCACAGACAAGGAGAATCCTCACCAAAGCAGCTCGTTTTTCGTAGAGGATAGTCTCGGAAGACCCGCCCGCCCTCCTCAGACTCTACCTTGGAAGCAATATCGCGAACCCGTCGTTCATTCCATTTTGGCGGAGGATTGTTTCCAAAAAAGGTGCCGGCAATATCATTCTCATTGACGTCTACTAATCCCAGCACACATTGATGAGCTGCAAAGAATGATTGGATAATTCCCAGCGCGGCGTTGGTTGAGGATTCCAACGACGGTTTTGCTGCTGCAGAATCTTCGAAGCAGAGCCCGATCCTTTTGATCACTTCTTCGAAGTCCAGTCGCCTCGTCAACACTTTGGTTCGCAGATGTAACCTACGGACCAAGGAAATTATGCAAAAGCAAAAGAAAACCGAAACGGCGCCGAGGAAGAATCGTACCCGCTGTTCACCGGCACTGGCCAAGCTGTAAGCTTCCAAGTATGCTCGTTGCAATTTCTTCGTGTTAGCGACTGTTTCAGAAGCTTGGATCACTCCAATGGTGCCTTCCAATCGCGGCAGTAGGGTCAGAATAATCCTCGCGCTGCGGACGATCTCTTGGACGCCTGCCGTATCCCGACTCGCCGAAACCTGAAGCCGGCCGAGACGTTGGTTAATCTCCCGAGCAAGCTCGAAATTTGGCTGAGACGAAAACTGGAGCATCCGATAGCCCAGTTCAGAGACTTCTAGCGAATTCAAATCTCTCGTATCCAAGGAACTCTGCAGCGAAGCTATCGACTGGTTAAAGGTCGCCACCGAATCCTGAAACATTACATTTTGCCTACCGAACGCTGCAACGGCTGCGCCGGTCGCATCTACTGACCTCTTCATCCGCGCCAGTAGTTCAGAAAATTCGCCGGCCTCGCCAAGGCCCGCCTGCTTTAAAAGCTGCTGCAGATCCGCCACGCTCGTACGCATTCGTCCCAAAGGAACGATGAGAGGATGGTAATTTCGAAGAAGGCCGGCGTGAGCACGCAACACGTTTCGCTGCAGCATTGCGCAATTCACTTCGATCGATTGCAGCTCTGTCAGGATTGCTTCGTTGCTTTCGTTGTCTTGCCAAGATCCTATGGCCAGAACCGCAAAAAATATCGCGGCCATTACCAATACCAATACAGACCATGATTTGATATCGAGCAGAACCCTGCGGGAAGGTGATAAATGATCCCAAACCATGCGGTCCCCTCGCCTTCTGACAGCCAATCCAACTCACAGACATCGTGCAACCGGCGACGCCCGGTGATTTGATGCAGTTTCTGTTTACTCCGCATTTCGGTGGTGACGAAACAAGCCAAGCTGGTCAGACAAAAATATGGCGGCGACTCCTTTGCGCGCTCTTTCAGCCAATTAGAAAAACTATAGCGCTTTTAATTTTCTCGCATGAAACCAACCCTCATCTCTGCAATTCGGCGCACACCTCCATGACCCTGTATCCCTTGCCATTCGCCTTCAATCGAGAGATTGGGAGCATGTCTAAGCACCGTAGCAAGTCCTTCTTGCATTTCCAAACGAGCCAACGCTTCGCCAAGGCATCGATGTTCACCGGCGCCAAATACCATATGCCAGCGCATTTGCTTGCGATGAATGTCGAAGAGCTGGGGATGGGCATAATGTTTTTCATCTCTTAGCGCCGACATTGTGCAAAGTGCGAGAAGACTACCTTTTGGTAATATGAACCCGTCAAGATCGATATCTACCCTTGCTGACCGGGGATAAGATCCGACTGGAGGCTCAAAGCGTAGTCCCTCCTCGACGGCGGCGGGCACGAGAGTAACATCTTTCAGTAGCGCATCCCAGGCCTGTCGATGTTGCAAAAGCTGTCCCGTCAATGCAGTGAGGCCGGTTTTGGTCGTGTCAGTTCCAGCCAAGATGATGAGCATCAGCTGTGTCAGGCCCTCAACGGGTGAGAGATCTTCCGCTTCTCGCGTTGCATTTATGTAGGATGAAAGGAAGTTATCACGCGGATCCGTTCGGCGATCGTTAATGACTGCTTGCACGTAGTTCTTAAACTCGACCGCTGATTTTTCGATGTCCGGAAAGTCAGCATCTCGCCATGAAGGGCTCAGGCACCGAGCTACGCGGTAGACGAGTTGAGTAAAATAGGGAATGTCGCTTGACGGGAGGCCTAAAAGGCTTGCTATCGTGACGGCTGGGAGCTTCGAAGAATATTCCGCCACGAAATTAAAGGATCCAAGCTCCTTCAAATCTCGAAAAAGCATCTCCGTCAATTGTCTTATTTGTGGCCGTAGATTTTCAATCATCCGGAATGCGAAAGTCCGAGTGAAAGGAGAGCGACGCCTGCGGTGGGTTTCCTTGTTCGAAAACAGCATGCTGTAGCGAACAAAGTCGAAGACCGCTCCCTCGTTGACGCCGCGATTGAGCATCAACTCCGTCTCTATCTGACGTGTGCGCGGATCACTACTTAAGCCCAAAACATCGTCCGCCCTCAAGACCACGTATACACCGTCCTGCCTGTGGAGAAAGGGCCGCTTTGGTCGCCATTCTTTAAAAATCTCGTGGCCGAACCGATCCAAGGCCGCAACACTGACGTTTTCTGGATTGAGCTCCGATATCATAGGCTGCGACCCTTCCGACAATTGTTGAGTGACTCTGCCATCATAAAATAACCTCCGGAGGATTCGCTCTTGCGAGCAATACGAGCAGAAATTGCGTGTTTCTTTAGATGAGGCCTTTCATCCATCTGTATGTTAAACGCGCTACCGATTTCAATCGACGCACAGTCGCATGTTACAAACGAAATCAAAATGTCGCGCCTTAGCTAATCACGAGGTTCCCATAATGCGGAGGAGCGCAGCCTGATCGGCGGATTTTCGCCGTTTTCGGATAGGCTTGCTTTGCATTATTCGGTGCCGAACCTCTGCGGGTCAATCGACCAAGAGAGGACCCGCCAATGCTCGATAACCGTCACCAACTTATTGCCGCACTCATTTCCTCGCTTCTCAGTCAGCGATACAGCCCGGTCGTGGTGAGGAATTACTGCACCTACGCATCTGGATTTCTCGATTATCTGGGACAGCGGGGCATCCCGGTCGCAGATGTGATCGACGTGCAGGTAGAGCAATACCTGCGGCACGCGATCGTAACGTTCGAAAGGGAGCGTGGTCGACGTCCCAGCGCACGCTGGCACGAAGTTCCGCGTTCCGGGATTCATGCGCTGTTGCGACTTGCTCACGGTCAATGGCCGCCAGCAATCAAGCCTATCTGCGCGGCCGATGTGGCCCGATTTGCAGTTTGCGACGAATACGAAATCTGGCTGCGTGAGGAACGCGGGTTGGCTCGCTCCAGCGTCGCAGCGCTGATGTGGGAAGCCCGGAACTTTCTTGCCTGGCAGATCGATTGCGGAAGCGGCGGCTTGGCGGGGCTGAGCATCGTTGCCGTAGACCGTTACATGGATCTGCGCGCGGCGAAACTGACGCGCTGCTCGCTGAAGTCTGTCGCGGAGCGGCTTCGCTCGCTGCTGCGATATCTCCACATCACGGGTCGCGTCACAACGGATCTGTCAGGGCATGTGATAGCTCCGACGCTTTATGCCTATGAGGGAGTGCCCTCAATCCTGGAGCGAGACCAGATCGCCGCGGTGCTGGAAACCGCGAGGGCGGACAAGACGCCAGCGGGGCTGCGGGACTATGCAATCCTGCAATTCCTTGCAACATATGGGCTACGGTCTGGAGAGATTTGCAATCTGCGGATCGAGGACATCGACTGGCGGACGGAAGCCATCCATGTTCGCCACCACAAGACGCGAGCCAGCACATCGCTGCCCCTGATGGAGCCGGTCGGCGAAGCGTTGCTTGCTTATCTGCGTTCCGGGCGGCCCGTGACGGATGCCAGGGAAATCTTCCTCCGCACGCGCGCGCCCTATCGCAAGCTCGACAAGCTTTACAGCGTGGTTCGCCGGTTGCTCCGTGACGCTGGTGTCCAACCGCCTGGTAAGTGTGGCCCCCATATCTTCCGCCATGCGCGCGCTGTTGAGATGTTGCGGGTCGCGGTACCTCAAAAGGTCATCGGCGACGTGCTGGGGCACCGTTCGACAGGATCGACGGCTCCCTATCTCAAGCTCGCCACCGAGGACCTCAGGGCCATTGCGCTTGAGGTGCCGGGAATGGAGGTGCTGGCATGACCGCCCGCTGGCCCGATCCCGACCGCGCGATCATTGACCGCTATGTTGCGATACTTGATCTGCACAGCATGAAAAGCCGAGCCTGTTATCGGCAGGTCCTGCATGACTCCCAGGATGTCGCCGAACGTTACGATGCACTTGGTCAGGAAGTGCTGATTGCGTGGCTGCGTAAATCGGCCGAATGCTGGGCAGCGACGACGCGGCTACACCGCACCCGTATCATTGACCGTTTCCTCGAACGCCTGGTGGAAATCGGCGCGATCGAACACAATCCCGTCACCGCTCTGCGCGATGTGTGCAATATCAAGCAGTGCATGCCGATCTGGCGGGCATTGGCATCGCGGGATCCCGAACAGGCTCTCGCCGAACTGCGCCAGCCCAGGCCGTTCGCCAGCGTGCTGGGCGAAATGATGGCCGAGCATGTCGGGATGATGCGGCGCAGGGGATACAAATACACTTCGCAGCCTCTGTTGCTCTTGCGGTTCGACCGGTTCCTGCAGCTGCATCCGGGACCGGAGGCCGAACCGCTGAGCGCCATGATCGATCGATGGGCGGCAACGCATGTCAGGCTGCTGACCGAGAAGATCGATGGCCTGATGCTGAAGCTTCGAGAAGCTACCAAGGCGAATGAAGATATGCGTCGACTTTGCACCGTTCCCGGCGTCGGCCCCGTGACCGCCGGCGCGATCCTCGCGTTTGCTCCCGATCTTCGTGCATTCAAGAGCGGCCGGAACTTTGCTGCTTGGCTCGGCCTTGTGCCCAGGCAGCACTCAACGGGTGGCAAGACACGACTGGGCGGTGTCAGCAAGATGGGGCAGACCGATATTCGAAAGCTCCTCATTGTCGGAGCCATGAGCATGATCCGCTGGATCGTGCGCAAGGGCGTGTTACCGGATAACTGGTTGGGAAGCATTCTGGACCGAAAGCCTCGAATGGTGGCTGCTGTCGCGCTCGCCAATAAGATGGCGCGCATCATTTGGGCAATGATGACCAGGGAGCAGAATTACAGAATGGCGTGATCCGCTGCCTTTCTCGAAAGGCAATGCGGTGATGCCTGGGGCCAACAGCCCCGGTAAGAAGATCGACTGACGGAACGATGCGGAAAGGACTTCAATGTTCAGAATGGGGTAAACCAGTCCCGGCGCTCGAGCAAAAAGCTCTCTGAACCGATGTGGCACCTGTTCTTCGAACTGCATCCCGGCCCGTGGCTAATCAGGCCACATCAAGAGGCCTGACACACGACCGATAGAATTCCTCGTTCGCGGACAGCCGTCAAAAAATCTTCTTGCCAAACCGGGGCCATCCATACACGCGCCGTGTTTACCGGAGGCCGTTTGGTTTAAGTTATGCTGCCATAGCTGGTTCGTCCAGCATGGCATAGTATCGTTCCTCGGCTTCGGCTGTTGGGATATTTCCTATGGGCTCCAGAAGCCTTCGATGGTTGAACCAGTCCACCCATTCGAGTGTTGCGAACTCAACGGCTTCGAAGTTTCGCCACGGCCCTCGTCGACCTCAGCCTTGTAAAGACCGTTTATCGTTTCTGCGAGAGCGTTGTCGTAACTATCTCCAACGCTGCCGACGGAGGGCTCGATACCGGCTTCCGCCAGCCGCTCGGAATACTTGATCGACACGTATTGAACACCCCTGTCCGAGTGGTGGACGAGTCCGCCGCGTTTGACGGGCCGCCGATCATGAAGCGCCTGCTCCAGAGCATCAAGGACAAAACTGGTGTGTGTGTGTGGTTCTACTTGCTCTCCAGCCAACGATGCGGCGAGCAAATGCATCGATCACAAAAGCCACGTAAACGAAGCCCTGCCAGGTGGCCAGTGGAGGAGAAGCGCAGATGCGCTTCTCCTCCCCGAACCGTACGTGCACCTTTCAGCGCATACGGCTCTCCATTCAAGCTTGGCCCATGGCCATAGCAACTTCGTGGTAATGCGACGTGACGGTACTGCGGTTTTCGATCCGGAAGATGTATGGGTTTTCTTCCGGATTACGCCACCGGAATTGCGCTTTGGGGCTTGAGACAAGCCGGTGTAGCGCTTTTCCGACAGGGTCACCGCGTTCATTGCGACCAAACACGAGCCAGGTTTTCGCCTTGCCCGGTTCCGGGACCCTGAACCATTTCCGCATCAAGGGTTTGATGCGGGATCGGTACTTGTGTCCCAGCCAATGCGCCATTTTCCAGAACACGACATGGTCGATGCGCCGGAAGACGTACGCCGTGAAGTCGGTGAACTTGTAGAACGCCGCCCATCCCACCAACTGGCGATTCAGGCTGGCGATCATGTCGACCGTACTGACACTATGATTGCCGGATAAGGTTTCGGTGAGCCTGCGAACAAACCCCTTTGCCTTTTCCTTGGGTATCGTCGTGACGATGGACATCCGTCCATGCGTCCCTCGCTTGCGAATGATCCGGTGTCCCAGAAACACAAAGCCGTCATTAACGTGGGTGACATGGGTCTTCTCCATGTTCAGCGTCAGCTTCAACTCGCCTTCCAGAAACGTCCGGCATTCCTCACGGATTTCCTCTGCCTGAGCCCTGGTTCCTTTCACGATCACGACAAAGTCGTCAGCGTATCGGCAATAGGCAACGGCCGGTTTCCATTGCCGGTTTTCTCGAACCGTAATGGGCCTGCCTTGCTGGATGCCGAAGTTCCATGCCCAGCGATCCTTGCGGGCCTTCTTGTTCAGGTATTTCGCCTCCAGCCACATATCAAACTCGTGGAGCATGATGTTGGACAGGAGCGGTGACAGAACGCCACCTTATGACCAGCGCTGTAAAATGCACAGTGCTTGGTTGCAGGGGCGGTTTTGCTGGGCTCCTGCACGTAAACACTGCGCATAATCGATGACTATAAAGATGTCAGCCAGGCAAGCAGTCCCGCGTCCTGACTCCACTCCGGCATGTCCTCGGAGATGACGTCGACATATGCGGCCTCCAGAGCCTTCCGTTTGGCTTCGGTGGAAGCACGCGCGTAGATCTCGGTGGTCGATAGATCCACATGGCCCAGAATATCTCGGATGTAGGGCAGCGGGATACCAGCCTCATATAGATGCATGGCCTTGCTATGCCTCAGAATATGGGGGCTTATTCTGGCTCGGGCAAGCTCTTGTGTGTCCGCGAGTGCTCGGTACTTGTCGATGATCCACGCAACTCCGCCACGATTAATACCAACCTGCATTGATCAGAACTGACGAGCCCATTTTCGGCGGCCGATGGTCATGATGCGCCAAGGCTGATCGACCAGCTTGTTCCAAGCCTCGCAGCAGTGGTCGAGAATATTGTCGTGGGAGGTAAAAACGCGATTGGAAAGCCAGTTATCGCGCATGAATTGCCAAACGTTCTCGACCGGGTTCAGCTCGGGACACTTGGCGGGTAGCGCGATGATGCTGATGTTGTCGGGGACCTCGAGCTTGTCGGTCATGTGCCATCCGGCCTGGTCCATCAACACCACGGCGTGCGCGCCCGGCGCTACGGCGAGCGCGATCTCAGCGAGATGTAGCGACATCGTTTCTGTGTTGCAAAAGGGCAGGATCAGCCCGGCACCCTTGCCCTGTTCGGGGCAGATGGCTCCGAAGATGTAGGCCGATTTCGTGCGCTGGTCCTTGGGCGCCGAGGGTCGTGTTCCGCGTCTGGCCCAGCGCCGTGTGATGGTGTTCTTCTGACCGACGCGGGCCTCGTCTTGGAACCAGACTTCTATGGACGTGCCCTTCGGGAGGCTTGTCCGGACCTTTGCCACTTCGGCAGCAAAGCCCCCTTTTTGAATGTCTCCATGGCCAGCTCGTTCTGCGCATGATGACGTGGTCGCGCGGTCAGCTTCACATAGCCCAGCTTTTTCAACTCGCGGCTCACGGTGGTTTCGTCGAGCGACACCGCGAACTCCTCGTGCAGCAAATACACAAGGTCGATCAACCGCCAACGCACGACACCATGGATCGCCGGGATCGGCCCGCGCTCGACCGCCTCGACCAGCGCACGACGCTGGGCATCGTTGAGGATCGACGGCTTGCCCGGCGCCTTGCCGTCCAGAAGACCGTCGGGGCCACGGGCATTGAACCGGATCACCCAGTCCCGCACGATCTGAAGGGTCACCCCGCCAATCCTTGCGGCCTCGCTCCTGCTGCTCCCCTCGTAGATCTGCGCCAGGGCCAGCAGTCGCCGGGCCTGCGGCGCGCTCTTTGATAATCGCGCCAGTCGCCGGAGCGACGCTCCGTCAAAATCTTCCCGCAAGCCGATCGCTTGTCCCATCGCCACGTCCTTTCGATGCAGGACGCCATTGATTCACACTTTCATCGCTTTGGGAATCCACAACCTGAGTCAGCCTCAACGCAGGCTGGTATAAGCTTTGCGTGTTGTTGGTTGAAGAATACCGGATAGCCATCGCGACCAGGCATATCGAGGCGAAACTCGGTCAAGTAGCTGGCCAGGAGCGCTGCCGTGTTGGCGCCAAGAGGGACATGACGGGTCTTGCGACCCTTGCCCGTCAACGTGATGACTGCCGGCTTTTGCAGACGGACATCCCGAACGGTCAGGTCAACCAGTTCCTGGACTCTGGCACCGGTATCGTAAAGAGTGGCCAGTATTGTCGCATCGCGCCTGCCGCTGCGCGTGGTGCGATCCGGTGCGTTTAGCAAGCATCGCGTCTGCTCAACTGTCAGATGATGCACGCAGGCTTGAGCTCCCTTTTTGACCGGGATTGCCATGATGTCCTGGCAACGCGCCATCAGTGCGGGCTCCTGCGATTGCATCCAGTTGTAAAACGAACTGATCGCCGCCAGGCGCTGGTTCCGTGTCGAGACACTGTTCTGGCGGCGGCTCTCAAGCCAGTTCAGGAACCCTGTAATCATCTCGACGTCGATGCGGTTTAGGGTAAGCTTCTCAGGCGGTATCGCTTTCTGATCGCGCAAATAGATGACCAGAAGCTTGAACGTGTCGCGATAGGAGGCGACCGTGTTGGGCGAAGCGCCACGTAGTCCTGCCAGGTGGCTTGTAAGGAACCGCTGCAATAGCAGCGCAAAATCAGTTGCCATGGTGCAGGTCTCCCTTCAGGCAGGGAACGACGTGACCGATCGCCTCATCCAGTCGCCTGACAATGTGCGGATACGACTCGGCGGTCAGCCTCAAATAGTAGGCGGTGTCTGCGATGGAGTAGTGCCCCATGTAGGTCTGCAGGATCGGCAACATCGCGCCGACGTCCTTGCCGGTAGCGAACCAATTCCGCAGGTTATGGACCGCAAATGAGTGCCTAAAATCGTGGACGCGCGGTCCGTGGCCGCGACCACCGTGACTGATGCGTGCCTGCCATAGAAACCGGCGGAAATTATTGTAAACGTTTGAAAGCCTCAGGCGCTGACCGCGTCTGCCAGGGAAGAACCACTCATGCCCCATCCAGTCGAACTGGGCATGATAGTGCGCCAACCGAACACGAATCGGCTCGGACACAGGAATCTGACGGTCTTTGCCGCCCTTGGCGTCGCGGATCAGCAAAACCCCTGTCGCCAGATCAACATCCTCGACGCGCAACAAGCGGGCTTCGGAGCAGCGCAGACCGCAGGCGTAGATCGTCCTGAACAGGACCGGCATTACCAGGTGCCGCAGCGGCACATCGCTGCAGTAATGGCAGCGATCCGTCTGGGCGAAGAAGGCGGCCAGTTCCTCGTCGGAATAAATGTGCGGAATGTAGGCCGCAGGCCGACGTAACACGCCTGTCGGAAGCACATAGGCTGCAACGTCGTGGAGTATCAGCCATCGAGCTAAATGCCTCACCGGCGAAGTCAGCCCCTGCAGGGTTGCTGGCGTGACTGCTCGCTTTTGCGCCGCCTCGATCCAAGCATTGGCAGAAACTTCGGTGATGGTCTCCAATCCGGGAAACTGGTTGCGTGTGAACGCAACAAACCGGTAGAGAACAGCCTCCTCGACTTCGTATTTATAACCGACCGTACGCTTCTGGGCGACCATCGCCTCGACGGCATCGATCATTGTCAGAGGCGCGCTCATCACAGAACCTCCTCGGAAGTGGCGTCAGGGTTGAGTGCGCACTGACGCAGCAGCCCCAGTGATGTCTTCAAATAAACGCCCGTCGTGCCCACCGACTGATGTCCAAGAATGTCGGCGATCTCTTCGATCGGCGTTCCACCTTCCATCAATCGGGTCGCCAACGTGTGCCGCAGCGAATGCATGCCGTGGCGACGGTGGTCGCTTAGTGTCACACGCGCCACTCGTGCGTGTTTGCACAGGATCTGGTGCAGATGATCCTGGTCAGAAAACGGCCCAACCGGCGTGGTATGGCGCAAGAACACCTGCCGACAATCGGTAGACGGTCGGCCATGACGGATGTAGTTGATTATCGCCCAGCCAACGTCTTTCAATAGCGGCAGTTGTATGCGGTGCCCGGTCTTGGTCTGCCTCACCCAGAGCCGATTGCCCGGCCAGTCGAAATCATCCAATTCCAGACGCTTGACGTCGATGCTCCGCAGACCGAGCCGCGTGACCAACGTAATAATCGCGTAGTCCCTTTTGCCGCTGGGATTGCCTTGATCGATGGCATCCAAAATCCTGGCCACATCGGCGGGATCCCACACCGATGGAACTCTGGCATGCTTGCTGGACTTCACCGCCGGGACAGCCTTCAATACGTCGGCATTGACCTGCCCCTGGCGCTCCGCGTATCTGAGAAAAGAGCGGACCGCGCACAGCTTTTGTTCGACCGTCTTTGCTTGGTATCCGGACAAGGTGGCAACAAACGCCTCGACTGTTCTGGCATCGCATTCAGTAAGTCGGCCGCGCGTGTCCACAAACGAAAGAAACTCTCCGGCCAGCGTCCCATACGTGCGCACCGTCGAAACTGCACAACCCTCGGCACGTAACGCGGCCTGGAATTTACCGATCAGCTCAGCCTGATGGGCTGCGAGCTTATCGCCCCGGCGATCATAGCGACGCAACACAGCGCCGTGAGCCACAAAGTCTCCCAGCATCTGAGCGACCCGAAACAAATAGACGTCCGTCTGCCGGGAGCGTGCCTGATTGCTCCTTCGCAAAAAAATCGCATGCGGCGTCGACCCACGCCATCGCGATCTCCAGGCTGAACTCCTCGACTCCCAGATCCGCGAAAAATGTTTCCAAGCGACGCCAACACTGGCGATACCAGATCATCGTCGAGTCTTTATACCCAAGACGCAGCAACTCGCGATCCAGGTCAACAACCAATGCAGATAAAGCCACCATCACCAATATCTCCAATCACAGGCCCGACACCGTGCCAGGCCAGGTGATCAATTTATCGGTGATTATGCGCAGTGTTTACGTGCAGGAGCCCAACAAAACCGCCCCTGCAACCAAGCACTGTGCATTTTACAGCGCTGGTCATAAGGGGGTTTATGGTCAGCGGACCATAAACCCCCTTGCGGAACACCCTCGCTGGAGGCCGTGAACAGGCCACGATCAATGTGCCCTGCCTTCAGGAACCGCCAGAGAAGATCGACGAACCGCCCGTCTTGCACCCGTCGCCGCACACATCTCAGAAGCAGCCGATGATGGACCGTGTCGAAGTAGCTGGCCAGATCACCTTCGATGATCCAGCGGCCCCTCGTCGTGTCGGCTCCATCCTGAAGCTGTATCCTTACGGTGCGGACGGCATGATGCACGTTCCGTTCCGACCGGAAGCCGTAGGATAAGCGATGGAAATCGCTCTCCCAGATCGGCCCCATGGCCATCAACATGGCGCGTTGAACGATGCGATCCGTCAGGGTCGGAATATCCAGTGGTCGTAGCTTGCCGTTTGGTTTCGGGATATAGATGCGCTTGACCGGCTGGGGGCGATAACTCTCCTCCAGCAGGCTTGTCCGCAGGTCGTCCAGATGCTGGTCCAGTTTGACCTGCAGTCGTTGCTTATCCATTCCGTCGATACCCGGCGTTCGTGCGCCACTCGACGCAAGAACCATCCGAGCGGTCTCGGCAAGCCATTCCCGATTGGCAATCAACCGAAGAAGCCGATCAAACCTCCGGTTCGGATCGCTCTCGGCCCATGTTGCGAGCTTGTGCTGCATTTCGCTGATTATCAAAGGTCTTCACCTCGCTTGGTCAGATGGTTTGCACTTCAAGCAGTTTGAACTGTTCCCCTTCGCCACGTGGCAGGCTTTCCCTGCCACGGACTACTACGAGAACTCCGCCAACATGATGGACATCAGGGTCAACTCCCTTGCGACGCAATACTTTCGTTGTCATTCCATCATGCCTTCCCTCGTTCATATGCTGGACGTCAGCGTATTGGTGAGGCTGCCGGTCGCAGTCTTTTCCCTTGCGTTCCGCAAGTCGATGCCGATGTCATGGTCTGGCTGCATTCTCCCCATGACCCCATACGGGCGACCTACATATACGACCGTATTCGGATGCCGCCGACTTACGTGTCAGGCAGCTTCATCAGCATTCCACCTGTTAAGCCGTGTAGGCGGAGGCGACATTTCAGCCCTCAGATGCGGGTTACCGGTTCGTGTTCCTCAACCTTCCAATACTATAGCCTCGGGAACCATCTCGGCGTAACGACTTCGCCTCAATCCCCTTTACCTGCGGGCTACGTCACCCTGCCAGTTGACAGCAGGTCACCGCCGCTTGGGCTCATGCCCCCATACAGCAGGCAAATCTTCGAAACCTCCTTTCTCTTTGCATTCCAGTCATATGCCTCCCCGATTGGGGCGAGGCGCACCATACGTAAAATCGGAAAGCCACAGCCTGTTTGGCGCGGGAGCCTTGAACTGACGGTTGACGTGATCGAGCGGGCATGGAGCGCCCTTGTCGGACACGGTGGTTTTGACAGGCTTGCCGCGAATGATGCCTTGCAAGCCCATCGTTCTCATCAGCCGAGCGACGGTGCATCGAGCGACATCGAAGCCTTCTCGCTGTAACTGCCGCCAGATTTTCCGCACACCATATACCCTGAAGTTCTCGTCAAACACGCGGTGTATCTCGATCTTCATGCTCATGTCGCTGCGAACGCGGACCGGCAGGCGATCCACGTTTGTGCGCTTGGCGACGGTGTCGTAATAGGTGGATGGGGCAATCGGCAGCAGTTTGCAGATCGGCTCGACCCCGAGCACCGAACGATGTTCATCGATGAAGGAAATCATCGCTTCAGTGGGCGGTCGAGCTCCGCCTGGGCGAAATAAGCAGATGCCTTGCGCAAAATCTCGTTGGCCTGACGAAGCTCGCGGTTCTCCCGCTCAAGAGCCTTCATCTTCTCAACCACATCGCTCCGCAATCCAGCCCGCTTACCAGTATCCACCTCAGCCTTTTTGACCCACTCATGGAGTGTATGCGGCGCACAGCCTATTTTGGCCGCTATCGATGAGATCGCGGCCCAACGGGACGGATGTTCGGCTTCATGGTCCAAAACAAGCCGCACCGCTCGGGCCCGAACTTCAGATGAAAATTTGTTTGTTGTCTTGCTTGTCATGGCTCCACTTTCTCACGAGTTGGAGCCTCCGGTAAACACGGGGCGGTTCAATGCCTTGGGCCTATGCCGCCCGCATAAAGGCCTCACAATGAGCTCGTCAGATACTCGTCGGTGAGCTCATCGTGAGGCCCCAAAGGCAAAACTATCAAGCCGCTGCAACTGAAAAATCAATGGGGCGCAGACGCCGCATACGGTGTAATCCTGTTGTGGATCGAGGCCGAAAAGCTCAAGGGCCTTGATCCGGAAGCCTACCTGCAGGAGGTCCTCAACCGCTCGCCGATCATAACATCAACCGGATTGACGGGCTCTTAACGTGGAACGTGCAAGATCCGTTAGAAATGGCCTGACCGGACGCTTACTTTAAACGCTCAGCCCGATGTGACACTCAATGCCGGAGAATAGGCGAGCGCTTTTATCCGGCACTCTCGCGCCGACGCGATTGGCACGCGAGCGATCGTCATTGCCGCGGTGACAACGGCGGCGGCAGGATATATTTAGTTGTAAAAAAATCAGACGTACTTTCAGTAGTTGCTACCGCCCTCAGAAATTTGATTTTGAAAAAACATACCTGCTTCTAAGATTATCACTTACTGAATGATGCCCAATGTCAGTGTATATTACAATCGACTTGCGCAATTTTCCAAGATCAAGCACGCAATTTTTGAAATTGCTTGTCAGTTCTCTGAAGAATTCTGATCACTCCATGATTTCCGCTGATTGATTGGGTGTCCCTTGGACCTAATTGCTGCACATTTTTGACTTTACTAGCGGGCGGCCGAATCTGTTCACACTGCGGCGTGCTTGATTTGAGCCTTTTGCCAAAGGGCGGTGCTGACGCTGTCACTGACATTCGAACCGCGTGGCCCCCGAAGAATTGTCTTGAGCAACACGTCGCTTTCTCAACTGACGCCGTCAAAGTCTTTGGGTAAGGGCGTATCCAAAAGAATCAAAAGTGCGCTGAGACATTGTCAACTAGGACGGCGATGCATGAAATCAGGGCGATGATTGAGCTAGTATCATGGAAAGTCACACTGCTCCGTAGTCTTCTTGCGAAATGCCCAACTCTTGCGTTGGCACACTTCTATAAATACGTCGGATGAACCGTGGTGCTATCTCAAGGCATTTCGACATTGCTATGGCGGTACCGAGATGGGCTGTTCGTGACCTAACTCAAATATCGAGTGCTCGGGAACTCTCACTTCGCTTGGAGCAGGCCCGCAACGATTTCCGGGCCACGGTAGGATCAATCTGTTACTTCAACGCTTCGGCGCGTACTCCTGGTCAATTTGACGATGAATATATAATGACCGATCAATCTTTGACTTACGTTTATGCTGATGGAGTGACTGCCCAAAGCTGCGCTATGAACCGCCTTCTACCCTCCAGTTCAAGTAATTTCGGCGCTGCGGCAACAGCCATCCCCCCGTGGCTGTTGGATCCGCCGCGGTTGAACCGCCTCCTTCGAGAGGGAACTGACGAAGGGGGCCTAGTCAATTACTATGAGGGCCCACATAAAAACGCATTCTTTCTCGCTATCATGCGAAGCTGCATATTCGTACGTCCTGGCGCTGATGAGATCAATGGTGTATCTTACGACTTCTTTGCAAGAAGTGGCAACTACACCGAACAAGCAGAAGAGGAAGAGGAAGAGGAAGAGGAAGAGGAAGAGGAAGAAGTGCTAGACCGAGAGTTTCAGTTGGGCAATCTAGTCAGCTATCCGATCATCGCTTGGGGCTCATGTCCTAATTCTGCTTAACCTCTCGCTTGGTGGGGATGGGCCTCCATTTCAGTTGCCGTAGGCCTGCCTATCTGCAAAATTTGCCAAGAATATTTACTGCTCTCTACTATTAAAGCGTACAACATCACTTTTATATAGTTAAATAAAACTTGTACGCAGTGTGTCAATTGTGATTTCGGTTGGTTGTGTCATGTAGTTTTCTGGTGTAAGTGCGACATATTATTGTTGCCAGTAATTTAATATGCATGTTTTATAAACGTTATTATGTTCTTGTTGGCGTATCTGATATTTATTCGCGCTAAGTGAAATTTAGAAGCATTAATATCGATTGTTGGTGTATTTTTTCGTTTATTTATTTTTTAAGTTATTTAAAAACAAATTTTTCCGTGAATTTCAACTAAGGAAATACAGCATATTTTACAATATCACATATTATACAGTGGCGCCGGGCATGCCAGACCTTATTCAAGCCTCTCACAAGACAAGAAATAAAAACACACGCTGGATGCTTCAGTGCATCATAATATATTACATCAGATCAAGCTGGAAGACGGGTTTCAGTTTCCATTGAGCGCGTCGACAATACGATATGGGTTAGCGCCACCTAAGTTCATTGAGGCAAGAGTCCTGCCAGTCATAAAGAGGTCCTCGTAGAGAACGTTCCCGGCCTCCTTTATGACAGACTTCATCGCTGGAACCTGCACTCCGGCCACTTCTGCTATCTGAACCCAGAGCACCATGATGTGTTTGACATCTTCAGTTAAGTAGCGGTGATGCATTGTTGTGGGTGTCCCGACTTCAGCATAACCTTCGTAGGTCTCAAAGAATTCCTTCCACTCGGTGGCCTGGCCGCCATACCACTTTTTAGAATATGTGAAACCTGTTTCGGACTCGAGGCCGAGCGCCGCAATAATCTCGAGGCGTTCATTGTCTAATTCCTGAACACGCTCGATGGCTGCCGGAACAAACTCCCTGTAGAATTTAGGTAGAGGGCTCATACCATTTTCAATCGCATCTTTCGCCACCAGGATCCCTGGAGGATGCACAACCGGATTGGTATTTGAGAAAAATATGGAGGCAGCATCCTTGTACCACTGCAGTCGGTTTGGGAAAAGGGCCTCAAAACGACTTGTGAGATCGTTGCTCAGAAGGCTTGTTGCGGCAACCTCGAAGCAGGCTTTCACGCCAAGCATATGAACGCGTTCGCCGATACGGCGGCAGGCGTAGGGCGACGTTGTTGATTCAATAACAGCAACGGGTGAATGGCTTGGGAACAAGATATTCTTACAAGTCAGGGAAGTTGCACTACCTGGCAACGCGATGAGCACAGTTTCGCTCAGATCGAACTTCACCAACTCGCGCAGAATTCCCTCCTGCGCCAGAGTCGGTACCGTTAGAAAAATGAACTCAGCGTCCAAGATTGCCGCTTCAAGATCATCCTCCAACTGGGGAGTAAAAGCGCCTTCATAGTCGGGGCCGACCAGCTCCAAGGTTCCGATACCCCTGACTTCATTGAAATTTCTTCGGTTGGTGGTTGGTGCCCAGATAACAGCTGTGACTTCCTCGTTGAGCCTTCGAGCGATGTCTCCAGCAAACGTTAGAGCAAGGTTCCCCGCACCGAGAATTGCTACTTTGGACATTGTGAGATTGGTTTTGAAGAAGTTTTGAGGTGAGGGTTCCCTCGTTCTTTGGCCCTTAAATAGGGAGAAGGGGGGTGGGTCCCTTCAAGTTGCCAGCACAGCTGTGTTGAATTTCTCGGATAGATAGGTCACTGCGTACGTAGGAAGCTTGAATTTCATGCCTTCAATTATTTATCTGCTGAGCGCAGTTGATGAAAAAATGGACCCGAGAAAGCGATGTTGGACACGCGGCGTCCTTAACTACCTATCATTACGGGTTAGGTGCTTAGATGTACGTAAGCGCCTACGCACGTTTACCGTTACGTTATTTGGCTGTAAGCAGTGACGTATGACAGGATTTATCGTTATGTCATGTTCGTTAATTCGTGCATTCATATAATAGTTTGCATGTATCTAAGCTGTTGACGATGCGGTGCGCGACGTGGTGCTCACGATCCATTGGAAGGGCGGTCAGCACTCGGAGCTGAGAGTTCGCAAGCCTCAGAGCGGTGAACACGGGTGCGCCACAACGGAAGACGCCTTGGCAGTGATGCGGAGCATGGCTGGACGCTGGTCCGATGAACATATCGCCGCGTCGCTCAATCGAATGGGCATGCCGACCGGGCAAGGAAAAACCTGGACCGCGCACCGTGTCGCTTCGGTGAGGCGCGTACGCGCCATCCACGCATACAAATCAGCCGACAAAGACGGCGACTGGCTGGCCATGACCGAGGCTGCGGCGGCTTTGGGCGTGACCAACCACCGGATACGACACTTGATCAAGACGAGGGTGTTGTCTGCCGAGCAGGTGGTTCCCGGCGCACCGTATCAAATCCGGGCCAGTGACCTCAATTCTGCGAACGTCCGAGCCGCGATAGTGCGAAAGGGTCGCCCGTGTCGCATTGCTGATGCGGAGACGCTTCCAATGTTTACAGATACCTAGAGAAGGATTGCACAATGACTCAGGTCCGCCAAGGGGCCTGATGGTCCGCTCGACGCTGTTGTTATCGGGCATGTTGCCATCGGCGCCCCACGAACGCTCGGCAGATTCGATCCTGTCATGTTAGAATTGTCGTGTCGGGACAGGGGCGTCGGAGTGCGAAGATGCGGGCAGGCCGAATTGACTTTGAGCTGCGAGCTCGCGTTGTTATCTGGCCGCCCCTGCGACTATCCCGTCTGCGCTGCGAGCGCGTATCCGTAGATGTCGCACAGCCCGCGCACTCCCCCATCAACAACATGGAGGATTTTACATGCGGTCGATCGGAATGGATGTGCATCGAAGTTTTGCGCAGGTCGCGTTTCTTGACCGGGGCAAGGTCATGGAAGAATTCCGGGTGGAACTGGATTACGACGCTGTGGTGGCCTTTGGGCAGAAGCTTCGAAAAGATGACGAAGTCAGACTGGAAGCGACCGGGAACACCTCGGCCATCGTAAGGTTGCTAACGCCTTTCGTGGCCAAGGTCGTTATCGCGAACCCGCTTCAGGTGAAGGCCATCGCCCACGCGCGCGTGAAGACAGACAAAGTCGACGCGAGGATTCTGGCGCAGCTTCATGCCGCCGGCTTTTTGCCAGAGGTCTGGGCCGCGGATGACGATACCCTGAACCTGCGTCGTCTCGTGTCGGAGCGCGCGGCGCTCGTGCGATCAGTGCGACGGGTGAAGAGCCGGGTCCAGGCCGTTCTCCACGCCAATCTCGTGCCGAAATACTCGGGACATCTGTTCGGAAAAGGCGGCAGGGACTGGCTCTCGACGGCCCCGTTGCCCAATGCAGAGCGCGACCTCCTCGCCATCTCGATGAACTGGACTGGCTGAAGGGCAAGCTTGAAAAGCTGGATGGCGCCATGGCGCGAATTGCGCTCGACGACACTCGCACGCGCAAGCTGATGACGATCGCCGGGATAAATTCCGTGGTTTCCACGGCGGTGATGGCCGCCATTGGCGACATCTCCCGGTTCCCGACGCCCGACCGGCTTGCGAGCTACTTCGGCTTGACCCCGCGGGTGCGCCAGTCCGGCGACCGCGGGGCAGTCCATGGCCGCATCTCGAAACAGGGAAACGCGATTGCCAGAACGATGCTGATTGAAGCTGCCTGGTCGGCCGCGTCGGTTCCGGGGCCGCTGCGTGCCTTCTTTCTCCGGATCAAGGACCGCAAAGGCCTCAACGTCGCGGCGGTCGCTACGGCGCGCAAGATCGCAAATCTGATCTGGCAGTTGCTGACCAAGAAGGCCCCCTACAGATGGGCTCGGCCCGCCTTTGTTGCTATGAAGATGCGCAAGCTTGAGCTGCGTGCCGGCGCAGCCAAAGCACATGGGCCAGCTGGTCCCGCCCGCGATTACTGGATCAAGGAAATCCGCCATCGAGAGATGGAGCTTGTTGCACAGGCGGAGGCAGCCTACGCGGCCATGGTCGAAGCCTGGAGAGATAGGCCACCTAAACCACAAAAGGGCTGATAAAGGGGCTGTTCAACAACATCCGTGTCGATTTCGACCCGGCCATCGTCGATGTAGACGCTCAAACGGCTGATGGGCAAGTGCGCCAGGCTGCGTTCAAGGGGCTGCGAGAGGATAAGCCCGCAAAAGAAGTCGAGGCCGAGAAGCCGGCAGAACCTGCCGAAGTCGATACGCCCGACCCGGAAACTGCTCGCAAGCCGGCCCCGACGCCGACGACATCTTCCCGTCTTCGCAAGGGTGCAAAGGTCGACGTCATGGGCGTCCTGGTCTCCAGCCCGGACAAGGAGTTGTGGCCTGACGCACTTGATGGCGAACCCGTAACGAAAGTGGACCTCGCTCACTATTATGAGGCAGTCGGGCCTTGGCTCATCGATCATATCAAGGGCCGGCCGTGCTCAATCATTCGCACGCCTGACGGTATTGGCGGGGAGCAGTTCTTCCAAAGGCATGCGATGCAGGGGACATCAAACCTGATCGAACAGGTGAAAGTCTCAGGCGACAAGCAGCCGTACCTCCAGATCGGCCGCGTCGAGGGTTTGGCCGCGATCGCACAGATCGGCGGCGCCGAGCTACATCCGTGGAACTGCGAACCCTATCAGCCTGAAGTCCCCGGTCGTCTCGTCTTCGATCTGGACCCAGGCCCGGATGTCGACTTCGCGACAGTGGTAGAAGGTGCACGAGAAATCAGGGATCGGCTTGAAGAGCTGGGTCTGGTCAGCTTCTGCAAGACGACGGGCGGCAAAGGGCTCCATGTTGTAACGCCGCTCGCTGTTCCGAAGGGCAAGAAGCTGAGCTGGGACGAAGGCAAGGCTTTCGCGCACGACGTGTGTCTGCAGATGGCCCGCGACAATCCCGAGCTTTACCTGACCAAGATGTCCAAGGCGCAGCGTGAAGGCCGTATCTTCCTGGATTATCTGAGAAACGACCGCACCTCGACGGCGGTGGCTCCCCTGTCGCCCCGTGCCCGGCCGGGAGCAACCGTCTCGATGCCCTTGAACTGGGCTCAAGTAAAAAAAGGTCTCGATCCGAAGCGGTTCACAATTCGCACGGTGCCTGGACTTCTGAAGGATAATACGGCGTGGCAGGACTATTGCGATGGTCAAAGGCCGCTAGAGCAGGCGATCAAGCGCTTGGAGAAACTTATGAGGCGGGCTGCGTGACCATACATTGCCCGCTTCAAGAAGCCATTAGGTGGCGTCGCCGCCGCTCAAGATAGGCAGAGATCATCCGGCTTTGCGGGATTTGAGTTCTTTGGCAACCGACTTTTTCAAGGCATCCATGATGTTGACGACGTTGCTCTTTTCCTCGTCGTCGCCCTTTGTGGATTTCGAAGCCTTCGCTTTGCTCGGTTTCTTTGCCTTCTTCTTATCGGCGATGAGCTTCAGCAAGCTTTCTTGAATAGGATCGGACACCATCTCCGGTGACCAGTCCTGCATGCGCTTTTTGATAACTGCCAACGGTTCGTTTCCATCCACGATCCGATTGCCAACCTCTTTCACGTTCCCCGCCACGACATTCCATCCACCCATCATCGCGAATTGCGAGAAACAGCCATGCAAACATGGTACCAAATCGCTGGCATTCAAGCCGCCTAAACCAGAACCTCAACCCCAAATCATGACTGCGAAGCGCTAAGTTTACATTGCCATGCGACCCACAAGACGCCGAGGATCAAGGCCTGGCTCGCACGCCGCCCGCATTGGCATGTTCACTTCACGCCAACGTCAGTCAGCCTCCTGGATCAATCAAGTCGAGCGGTGGTTTGCAGAGCTGACGCGCAAGCAATTGCAACGCGGTGTCATCGTTCCACCGCCGAACTGGAAGCCGACATCGACGCGTTTATCGCAACGCACAACGAGAATCCCAAGCCATACAGATGGGTGAAATCCGCCGGCCAAATCCTCGCCTCCGTCAAGCGATTCTGCCAAAAAACAATGAGCCGAACTTCAGATTCCGGTGACTAGCCGTTTTGATTGAATTCGGTAGCGCTGAATAACGACTGACGGGGCTCCCCAGCATGCCTCGGCAGCAAACCGATCGCGGACGTTACTATTGAAACACAGTTTCTGTTTAACGAGCTGTCAGGGAATGATAGTCGTCAAGTAAGATCGCGGTCAAAAATGAAAACTCGATATATCTATGAAAATATTGATACAAAAAGCGGTAATCCTAAGAGGCGTCCATTATAACTATGTATTAATGTGCGATATATAAATATATCTACAATATTAGAACGTTATTTATGATGATGATTGGGAAGATATACGAAATATGGAAGGGCTGAAAAATGGACGCCTATAAGCTAATAATATTTGATTTTGATGGTACATTGGCCGACAGCGGCGGCTGGATGATAAGCGCTCTGAGGGAAATGTCCGAACGTCACCGATTTATAACGCCCAACGACACTCAGATTGAATATCTGCGTGGCCTTTCAGTCTGCCAGGTTTTGAAATGGCTGAGAGTTCCGATTTGGCGCATTCCTCTGATCGTGAAAGATTTGCGTGAACTGGCTCGCGAGGCCACGTTCCATATATTCCCTAGGACAGAAAAGGTCTTATTTCTCCTCCAAGATCAAGGGGTGGAGCTTGCAATCTTAAGTTCGAACAGCATTGAAAATATTCAGCGCGTGCTCGGGCCATTGGAGGGATACTTTGCTCATATAGAGGGTAGCTCGCCGATATTTGGGAAGGGCAAAAGGATCAATAAGATACTTCGTCGGTGTAATAAGTCTCGGAATGAAGTCCTTCTTGTCGGAGATGAGGTACGTGATATTGAGGCGGCGACGAGCCAAAATATTGCCTCCGCAGCAGTAACGTGGGGTTATGCCAAAAGAGAAGCTTTGGCGTACAGCAATCCCACTCACATTCTCGACGATATTGAGGAATTAATAGACTTGAAACCTATATAGAGAAGAAGAACTGCGCCTGATGTGCTGATAATACTAAATTCACATTTACAATTACATTGAAATTACTGCGCATGCAGAGAGGATTAGGGCTGAAAGCGGATGTCGTCAGATTTGCCAGTAGTCGATGAACGCCCCCGGTTTTACGCCAGAAGCATACATGGACGGTAAGGGTCTGAACTGCGGCATTCAACGGCTTGCAATTACCCACATCTGAGTGTCGCTGCGATTTCGGTTCCGAGGCGAATGTCCGTCAGCCGGCTGAGACCGCGCCAGACGACCGTATTTCCTGGTGGCGGATCTGATGTTCTTGCGAGGTAACCACCTAAACGAGCGAGTTTGGTGAGATAGAAGTTTAGCGATCCCGGCGTCGCCTGCCGGTTACCTGCGTTGCTGACCATTTGATCAAGAATTTCAATTTCCTGTTCGGTGAGGGCCGCAGTTGGCGGTATTTCGGGCGCACTGCGCGCGAGCATTGTCAACCAGAGCACCCTCCAGCTCATAATGCAGAACATGGCGACGAGGTTTGCCAGTCGATCGGCCGTTCGTAATCTTGCATCTTCAGCCCGGCAACCCGACTTCAGGATCTTATGGAAGACCTCAATCTTCCAGCGCATCGCGTACCATTTGATTTTTTCGACGGCATCCTCGCAGCTATGTACCTCAAGATCGGTCAGTAGCTTCCACTCGATGCGCTTGCTGCCGGGCGGAGGGTTGGGCTCCACCGCGTGGATGACGGTCAGGTCTAAAGCAGGATATCGTTTCATCTTGCCGATGGGCGGCAACACCCGGATCCGTTTGAATCGGATATCCAGGTGGACTTTAGTGACCTCGTCGGTATCGGCGCGAACTTCGATAAGGTGCCGTCCGGCAGTTTCAACATCGCGCATTTCAGCCGATATCGTGTGATCCCCGTTGCCAGCCAACCTGTCGACGACCGTGCGCACGACGAAGTGCGTGCCAAGCTCCTTGGTCAGGCAGTAGAGTTCGTAGATATCACTTTCGCGATCGCCTACATGAATGCATCGGTCAGGTTGGCCAAGCAGGCCGACGGATTGCCGCAGATTTTCAAGCCAACGGATGCTTTCCTTGGTTTCGATCGGAACACGCGTCGGATTAATCTTGCGCTTGAGCTGGGCCGTGCCCTTGAACTTGTCGCGGCTCCAGAATTTGACGGCCGCCAACCCCAAGGGTAGCCCATCCAAAGTTACAGCAAGGCTCGAATGCATCAATATTCCGCAGACCGTGTGGTGGCGCAGCCGCTCCTGTTTGTCTCGGCCACTGTTGACGCTCTTGGTAAAGCCAACGGCATGCGGATTACGGCGCTGATAGGTGAACTCAGTTGTGTCCCGCAGCACCAGGATCGGACCTTGGGAAGCATCGTAGCGCTGAGCGGTCGCGGCGAAATGACCGTTGAGGATATCGCCTTCCTCAACATTCGGGTTGGAGAAAAACCGATAAGCCGCTTTCGTGTTGGCCCAATCCTGGCAGGCGAAAGGAATAGAGCCGCCCATGTGCTCCCCGAGCTGTCGTAAAAGTTCTGTGCAGCGTCGGCCAAGGCGAACATCCTTGAAACACCCCGCGTCTATTTCCTGCTTGCTCCAATGGCCGTCACTATCAGCCATCACATCGTCACGAACCGACATAAAGCACCGCCTCAAAAGAATCAGGTGCTCGACACAGAATCACAAGTGATTCTTTCAATTCAAGATTTCAACGAAAGTTTTCCCAAAGGAGTCAGCTACTTATGGGTAATTGCAAGATTCAACGGAGGCTTACGTCGAAGCGACCACTGAGGATTTTGAAGTCATATGTCACACGCGAGTAAATGTCGACTGATTTTGCCCGTGTGAACCGCCCCGTGTTTACCGGAGGCTCCAACTCGTGAGAAAGTGGAGCCATGACAAGCAAGACAACAAACAAATTTTCATCTGAAGTTCGGGCCCGAGCGGTGCGGCTTGTTTTGGACCATGAAGCCGAACATCCGTCCCGTTGGGCCGCGATCTCATCGATAGCGGCCAAAATAGGCTGTGCGCCGCATACACTCCATGAGTGGGTCAAAAAGGCTGAGGTGGATACTGGTAAGCGGGCTGGATTGCGGAGCGATGTGGTTGAGAAGATGAAGGCTCTTGAGCGGGAGAACCGCGAGCTTCGTCAGGCCAACGGGGAGTGTCAGGAATTTCGTGTACGGGCGTGCGGTTGAACATTCGCGTCTACGCCCTTGCGGCCTGAAAGCGGTCCGCAAAGAGAATTGAGAACTGCGATTTTGCCATCGCCCATTCCCTGGGTGGCATCTTCCACTCTTTCTCCGATCTGTTCAAGACCAGATAGAGAAGTTTGGTCGCACCGTCGTCATTTGGGAAATGGCCTCTTGCCCGGACAGCGCGGCGCAGCTTGGAGTTCAGCGCTTCGATGGCGTTCGTGGTGTAAATGATCCGGCGCACGTCCTTGGGAAAGGCAAAGAAGGGGATGACCTCCTGCCAGGCTCGCCGCCAAATCTGGGCGACGGCGGGGAATTTTCGGCCCCAGAAGCCACCCTCGAACGTCGTCAGGGCCGCCTCCGCCGCCTTGTCGTCGATAGCGCCGTAGATGGATTTCAGCTCTCGGGCCAGGTCCTTGCGGTCTTTCCAAGAGGCAAAATCCAGCGAGTTTCGTAGCAGGTGTACGATGCAAGTTTGCACCGTCGTTTCTGCGAAGACTGCATTGATGGCCTCGGGAAAGCCCTTCAGGCCGTCAACGACGGCGATCAAGATGTCCTCGACGCCACGGTTCTTTAGCTCGTTCATCACCCGCAGCCAGAATTTCGCGCCCTCGTTGGTTTCGATCCAGAGGCCGAGAATTTCTTTCGTGCCATCGCCTCGTACGCCGAGCGCAATATGCACCGCCTTGTTGCGAACGTGGCCTTCATCCCTGATCTTGACCCGCAGCGCATCGAAGAATACCAGCGGATAGACCGGCTCTAGTGGCCGCGCTTGCCATATCGCCACCTCGTCCAGCACCGCGTCGGTGACGGCCGAGATCAAGTCTGGCGACACGTCGATGCCGTAAAGCTCCTGGACATGCCCGACGATCTCGCGCGTGCTCATGCCTCGCGCGTACATCGATACGATCTTCTCATCGAAGCCTGGGAAGCGGCGCTGATATTTGGCAAGCAATTGAGGATCGAAACTCGACTGCCGGTCGCGCGGGATGGAAAGCTCAAGCGAGCCGCTATCCGTCAGCACCGTCTTGCGGCCGTAGCCATTCCGGCTGTTGCCGGGGGTCGTTTCGCCAGAGAGGTGATGATCCATCTCTGCATTCAAAGCCCGCTCTGCCAGCGCCTTCTTCAGT
Source organism: Gillisella vitis (assembly GCF_021559775.1). Classification (GTDB taxonomy): domain Bacteria; phylum Pseudomonadota; class Alphaproteobacteria; order Rhizobiales; family Rhizobiaceae; genus Allorhizobium; species Allorhizobium ampelinum. Next base: position 211,152 of record NZ_CP056051.1, read on the forward strand.
TGATCGAGCAGTCCATTGCTCTCGAAAGCTGTCTTCGCGTCCGAACCCGCCAGAAGCTGGTCCAAAATACTATCCGGGATAATAGGCTCTTTCCGTCGTGCCATGGGTGATCTCCTTTGTACCCATTATGCACGCCCGTACACGAAATTCCTGACACTCCCGACCGACCCATGCCTTGGGCATCCGCCCCCCTTTTGACTGTCGTGCACCGGCGGCATGGTGATGCGCCCGCACAATGGTACTGTCGATCATCAGCCATTCCAGATCGGACTCACGGGCAAGAACGGCGAGCATCTCGGTGAGAGACTGTTTGAGAACCCCTTGAACGGCTTTGTGTCATGTGATTCAAGCTTGGGATGTGGACCTCAACGACGCGTGGCCGAATGGCCGACATTGCCAAGAAGACGAAACGCTACCCGACGGATCTGACCGATGAGGAATGGGCCTGCATACAGCCTTTCCTACCCGGCGCGCGTAGGAACGGTCGTCCAGTTGAGACGAATTTGCGCGAGGTTTTGAACGCGATCCGTTATTTGGCGCGCTCGGGCGGCGGTTGGCGGATGCTGCCCAAGGATTTCCCGCCATGGCAGACCGTCTATTGGTGGTTTCGTCGCTTCGTCCGGCGTTTCATGTTCCAGACGATCCATGATGTCGCGCTGATGCTCGACCGCCAGCGCTCGGGACGCGAAGCGAGCCCGACGGGCGGGGTTATCGATAGCCAGTCGGTCAAGGCTCCAGCAGCAAAGAAAAGAGGTTACGACGCCGGCAAGAAGATCGTTGGACGCAAGCGCCACATCGCGGTCGATACCGATGGCCGCTTGCTGATGGTCAATCTCACACCCGCCGACATCTCCGACAGCGCCGGGGCGCAGTTGATGCTCGATAGCGTGAGCAAGCGCTGGCCCTGGCTCAAGCATCTGCAATGCCTTCAAACCATTGTCATGCATGATGCGAGCAACCCTGTGGCGACCGACGCAAACCCCGTCTTCCTTCAGTTCCACCGTCATGCGTGGGCTTTCATAGGTTTCATGTGAGGTGGTGAACTGAGCCCGGATATGAGCCAAAAGAACCATGTCCGTCCTTTGCCGCAGGCTTGGTTTGCGTATGTCCCAAGCGTAATATCCGCTTTCACTGACACCCAGAAGCGTGCAGGCACGCTGAACAGGAACATTGGCCTTCTCTGCCGCAATGACCTTGAATTTCATTTCATGGTTTCCTTTGCAAAGAAGGCGGCTGCTTTTTTTAATAAATCGCGCTCCTGACGCAGAATTTCATTTTCCTTGCGAAGACGCGCCAGTTCCTTGGCAGTATCTTCGTGTGGTCCAGAAAGCAGGTCGGCTTCCTTGTGGGCGCTCACCCATTTCCCAAGCGTCGAGAGCCCAACGCCAAGATCATCGGATATTGCACGCAACGGCCTGCCGCTGGTGCGCGCAAGTCGGACAGCCTCAGCTTTGAAAGCATCTGTGAACTTGGCGTGGCGGCCGGGTGAATTCTTCTTCGTGTTCGTCATAGGGCGAAATCCTATCAAAGGTTAGGGATTCGCTCTCCACTTCTTCCGGGCAAGTCCAACCCTTGATCCGCTCCCACTGATCATCATCCCGCAGTGCATCGCAATCCATCACCGAACTCCAAAAGCCAGTGTTGAACCTGATTTGACGCCCCGCGGGAATCCCAAAAACGTAAATCGTCACCACAGCCTAGGCGCAGACATAGAAGCTCACTTCGGCTGACAACGTCCGCTACCGATATCCGACCGCTAACCCTCTTCGCCAGACGGGGTCGCCTTGCCGCTTACGGTGCATCGTTGAGCCATAAACAGCATCGCCCCCCTACACGACCAAGTGGCTGGTGGCAGGATGTATTGTCATGTAAACAAAATGCTGTAATTTGTGATGAGTACCCGCAATCAAATAATCCTAGCCGTAGCATTCTTATTGTTCAATTAAGCTCGTCGTCATAAGAAGAAAAAATTGTGATAAAATAATTGATTCCGTAGTTCATTGAGAAGCAAGATTGGACCCCAAGCCGTCAAATGTCGTAAGTTTCGGTGTCCGTCTTTAATATAATTGTTTGTTCAATATTTCTAATAATACAAACGTAAGTATGACGCGTTATACTTTATTAATTAAAATCACGATTTTTACAATATATTGAGAATTCCCGTTATTGAAAATGCGATGGATGTTAATGATGCTAATATTTAGTTAGGGTTCTGCGAGGTTTAATTGGAGCGGTATTTATATAATATAGAAAATGAATTGCAAAAACATAAAAATAAATAATATATGTTTGCTACATACCCCACTAATGGGCAAAGGAAACTTACTGAAATTAAATATTACTAATATTCTTGACCGAATTTGACCATTTCCTCTACAGCACGCCCGATCGCTAACACCATATCGTCCGACCCAAACGGGCCCTCGATCTGTATTCCAACCGGTAGCCTGTCGGGTGTCAACGACACTGGGACGCTCAAGCTTGGCAGCCCGATGTTACTGCTAGGATCTAGGTTTCGAACGAAAATTCCAAAGGTATCAGTCTCGACGCCGTTGTGTACAAGCGTAGTCTGCAGCCCTACTGGTTTGGCGGTTAGGGGAACTGAAGGAAATAAAACAGCGTCAAGGCCGTTGGAGGAGTAATAATTCTCATATGTTGCTTTTAGCCTGGGCTTGTAGCACCGAAGCGCCCTCCGGTAGACCGACTCTGAAATAAGTCCTTTTGATAGTTGAGATTGCACGAGGTCATAGACCTGTGGATCCTGAATATTCTGTATCAACTCATCAAACGTGTTTCCAATCCCGTGAAACGAGAGATAGGCCATGAGCGCTCGGGGAAACTCATAAATAGCAACTGGCAAGCTCACTTTGCGGGTTAGCTCCGCAACATTCGGAATGTCCGCTTCCACGAACGTCATTTGGTTGGTAGCCAGACGTCGAATTGCTCGTTCCGAGGCTGCCGCAACATGCGGTTCGAGATTATCAAAGAAGTGGGATCGAGGCAGACCCAACCGAAGCCCCTTGAGTGACATATTTTGAGTAGGACACTTGTTGCGAATGATCCGATCCAATAGAACCGCATCTTCAACCGAGCGGACAATGAGGCCAGGAGTGTCTCTCGACGGACTCACCGGCACAATGCCATCGGTTGGATAGTTGCCAAATGTTGGACGAAAACCAACAACCCCACATAGTGCCGCCGGAAGCCTAACAGAAGCGCCGGTGTCAGTTCCTATGCCGCCCAACATCAAATTGGCTGCTACCGAGACAGCAACGCCCCCACTCGATCCACCAGAGATCAGAGCCTGGTTCCAAGGGTTTCGTGCGGGACCAAACGTCTTGTTGTCATTTGTTATACCAAAAGATAACTCGTGCATATTTCCAGACGCCCCAATCAGTGCACCGGCTGAATGAAGTCGCTCTACTATCTTTGCCGGAATAGCTGGCTTGTGCCGAAGCAGTCCCTGTGTGCCAGCGGACGTCGGGAATATTCCAGTCGCTATGTTTGCTTTGAAACAAAGGGGGATACCCATAAGGCCCACCCCGCCGGATCCGTTCCTATCCACACGATCTGCCTCATTTCTTAGATGAAGCCAGTCAGTTGCAGCGAAGGCGTTCAAGTGGGTTGCAGATTCCGAACGGGAGACCAAAGACTCAACTAGGTCCCGACATGAATACTGTTTCCTCCTTAGAGCTCTCAACGTCTGCGAAATTGATGATATTTCAACCATTTTACTAGCAAGACCGGCTCTATTTTTTTGATATTATATGACGAGTACCCTTAATTATAATTTTGTAATACAATTACACCGCCAATTACGGGGTTAAATTCAATGAGTTGACTTTGCCCGACAGTGGGTCCCTTCAATTTTGAATAGGCGTGCAAGGATACTGTTGCAGATTGAAGACTTTTCTTCCGCACAACCCTCCAGACCAGCTCTGCAAATTGTCTTCGTGGGACCTACACTATTAATCAAAATGATTTTTCGGTTAAAAGTTACTTCTATAAAAGATGCTTTAAGCACAGAGCAGAAACAGCATCGAAATATTTCTTATTTTCAATGGCTAATTTTTTCTATTCTAGAATCACAAACAGAAGCTACTCCACCAAGAACTTGCTCAACATTGAAGATAAAGGTCGCTTGAAAGATGAGCTCGAGAAGACGCGGCAAACCAACATTTGCGAGATTTGCTTGCATCCTAGGGGGCACAGAGCAAGCGTCTGTCGACAAATATTGATGGGGTTCGCTTACACAAGCAAAACCGTGCTGGAAGGTTTACTTTCGACAATGCCTCATGATGACGCCCCGCTTGGGAAAATCTTCGTAACGGATTTGCCGCCCTATGATGAGCAAGTCCCTCAAGTCCTGCTGATGCAAGCTGCAGCACTAGTCACAAGCTACGAATATTCCTTTGAAGATTTAGCATATTTCTTGGTCCTACCGCTGCAGATGGCTCTAATGCAAAAGTCTCCAAGTCTTGGGAAGGATTTTCCGGTAATTTCTGGTTATTCGATCACAAAAGACAGTGTGCACTCTCCTGTCGCGTTTGGAAGAAATTTGATGCCTAGGGGCGTCAGTTGTGAGTTTCCTCAAATCGATGTTCTCTACGACTATCGCGGATTTCTCGAGGGAGGAGCTTTTAGCGAAGGGGTCACCTCTTTCCCTAAAGAAACTAAAAAACCAAAAGTTGCCGTCATTGGAGCCGGTATTTCAGGATTGGTTTCCGCAACACTTTTGCTGCGAAACGGTATCGACGACGTTACCATATTCGAAGCCAAAAACGTGGTGGGAGGTAGAGCCCACACACACTTCTTCAAAGGCGAACCGTCGGTCTGCGCGGAACTTGGTGCAATGAGGTTTCCTCGCAGCCAAGCTTGCTTGTTCTACCTGCTGGAATATCTAGGAATCAATGCAATGACTAAATTTCCAAATCCAGGAACGGTTGATACCGGCTTGTACTACCGCGGGAGAAGCTACAACTGGAAAGCTCATAGCCTCCCCCCAGCAATTTTCAATCGAGTTCATAAAGGCTGGCGTACATTCTTGCACGCGGGTTTTGTAGATGGTGTTGCAGCATTCGCGTCCCCGTTTACACTAACTGAGTGTCTCCGGCTTCGTAACTATGAGTTCGCTTCCTCGCTTTGGCAGAAGTGGCTGGATGCCTTCAGCAGCGAAACATTTTCGTCCGGAATAGAGAGAATCTTTAGGGGTGCTCACCCACCAGGTGGGGAGAAATGGACCAGAGATGTCGACATGGAGCTATTCAAAGAGCTCGGAGTGGGGTCGGGCGGATTCGGTCCGGTATTTGGGTGCGGCTTCATCGAGATATTGCGGTTGATAGTGAATGGCTATGAAGACAATGTAATGTTGCTGCTTGATGGAATAGAGGAAATCCCACGAAGGCTATCTCAGCAGAAAGTTGGGTCATATTCAATCCGGGATCGGATAATCCACAAAGAGGTGAAGGAGATAATTAGGACCGAGTCAGGAATCTCGCTAGCTATTGGCGAAGGAATGCATGCAACCTTTGATCGCGTGATCGTAACATCTGGCTTTACGAATATTCAGTTGAGGCATCTCTTAACCAATGATGACAGCTTTTTTTCTTACGACGTTAACCAAGCGATCGAGAACAGCCACATGACAGGCTCATCAAAGCTGTTTGTTCTCACGCAGAATAAGTTCTGGAAAGCTGAAGAACTCCCTTCCTGCATACTGACAACCGGTGTTGCCAAAGCAGTTTACTGTCTGGATTACGAGCCTGATAAACCGAGCGGAAAAGGCCTTGTACTTTTGAGCTACACTTGGGAAGACGATTCCCATAAACTCCTGACATTCGATAAAGGAGAAAGATTTCAAATCTTGAAGCGCGATCTCGCAAAATCATATCCTAGATTTGCGGATTTGCTTGAGCCGGCTGATGGGGATTACGATAACAACATCATCCAGCACGACTGGATTCTGGACCCATATGCAGGCGGTGCTTTCAAGTTAAATCGCCGATGCGAAGACGTCTATTCAAAAAGGCTTTTCTTTCAGCCGCTTCGACTGAACGGAGAGCCTGATGGACGTGTCTGTTTGGCCGGGTGCAGTTGTTCCTTTTCTGGCGGATGGGTGGAGGGCGCTATCCAGACTGCATGTAACGCTGCGATGGCAACGATTAGAGATGCTGGCGGCTTAATTAGCGGCGATAACCCCCTGACAAACGAGTTCGTTAACTATCATTACTAGAGTAGTGTCTACCTGTAGACATAAAAAGGATGCTATAACGCATAACGTTACGTTTTTTATTTCGTATAATGTAATAAAATATTCTAGTTATGTGTATATGTGAAAAATAGCGAAAATAATTGCAAATTAGAGTAGTAAGTATTATAATGGATGGTACCAAACGCAAATTTAATTGCAAAAGTATTTCAGAGCGATAATGGAATGCTTATTAAAGCATTAATACATCTTCTAGCAATACTTCGAAATGTATTTATATTATGGAATTTTTTTTAAAATTTGGGTTGATTAATGCTAGCGTCAGCTATTTAGCGAGAAAGAATTTGGTCAAAGGTCGCCTGTCTACCTGCTCCAAAGTCAAATGTTGAAACAGGGCAATAGCAAACAATTACAACGTTGAATTCTCCTGGAAGACAACGGCGCCCTTATTGTGTAAGTCTTGACAGGATATATGGTGATGTCACGTGCATCCGTGCATCCGTGCATCCGTGCATCCGTGCATCCGTGCATCCGTGCATCCGTGCATCCGTGCATCCGTGCATCCGTGCATCCGTCGCACCCCTCCGGCGTTGCTTGCAATTACCCACATTTGAGTGTCGCCGCATTTCGGTTCCAAGGCGAATATCTGTCAGCCGACTGAGGCCGCGCCAGACAACCGTATTTCCCGGATGCGGATCTGATGTTCTTGCAAGGTAACCGCCCAAACGAGCGAGTTTGATGAGATAGAAGTTTAACGATCTCAGCGTCGCCTGCCTGTTGCCTGCGTTGCTGACCATTTGATCGAGGATATCGATTTCCTATTCGATGAGAGGCGCGGTTGGTGGTGTTTCTGGCGCAAGTGCGCGCGAGCATCGTCAACCAGAGCACTGACCAGCTCATGATGCAAAATACGGCAAAGAGGTTTGCCAATCTGTCGGTCGTTCGTAGTCTCGCGTCTTCGGCCCGGCAACCGAACTTGAGGATCTTATAGAAGACCTCAATCTTCCAGCGCATCGCGTACCATTTTATTTTTCCGACTATGTCCTCGCAGCTATTCACCTCAAGATCGGTCAGTAGCTTGCAATTTATACGCTTGCGGCTGGCTGGAGGGTTAGGCTCCACCGCGTGGATGACGGTAAGGTCCAAGGCAGGATATCGCTTCTTCTTGCCGACAGGCGGCAGAACTTGGATCGACAGTTTTAAAATCGCGCATTTCAGCCGAGATTTTCTGCTCGACCAGCGGCAGGTATGTCAACGCCGCGAATTTTCCTCAGAAGTGCGGATGGCGGGTAATGATCTCGCCGCGGCAGTCGATCACGACTAATACCAACCTGCATTGATCAGAACTGACGAGCCCATTTTCGGCGGCCGATGGTCATGATGCGCCAAGGCTGATCGACCAGCTTGTTCCAAGCCTCGCAGCAGTGGTCGAGAATATTGTCGTGGGAGGTAAAAACGCGATTGGAAAGCCAGTTATCGCGCATGAATTGCCAAACGTTCTCGACCGGGTTCAGCTCGGGACACTTGGCGGGTAGCGCGATGATGCTGATGTTGTCGGGGACCTCGAGCTTGTCGGTCATGTGCCATCCGGCCTGGTCCATCAACACCACGGCGTGCGCGCCCGGCGCTACGGCGAGCGCGATCTCAGCGAGATGTAGCGACATCGTTTCTGTGTTGCAAAAGGGCAGGATCAGCCCGGCACCCTTGCCCTGTTCGGGGCAGATGGCTCCGAAGATGTAGGCCGATTTCGTGCGCTGGTCCTTGGGCGCCGAGGGTCGTGTTCCGCGTCTGGCCCAGCGCCGTGTGATGGTGTTCTTCTGACCGACGCGGGCCTCGTCTTGGAACCAGACTTCTATGGACGTGCCCTTCGGGAGGCTTGTCCGGACCTTTGCCACTTCGGCAGCAAAGCCCCCTTTTTGAATGTCTCCATGGCCAGCTCGTTCTGCGCATGATGACGTGGTCGCGCGGTCAGCTTCACATAGCCCAGCTTTTTCAACTCGCGGCTCACGGTGGTTTCGTCGAGCGACACCGCGAACTCCTCGTGCAGCAAATACACAAGGTCGATCAACCGCCAACGCACGACACCATGGATCGCCGGGATCGGCCCGCGCTCGACCGCCTCGACCAGCGCACGACGCTGGGCATCGTTGAGGATCGACGGCTTGCCCGGCGCCTTGCCGTCCAGAAGACCGTCGGGGCCACGGGCATTGAACCGGATCACCCAGTCCCGCACGATCTGAAGGGTCACCCCGCCAATCCTTGCGGCCTCGCTCCTGCTGCTCCCCTCGTAGATCTGCGCCAGGGCCAGCAGTCGCCGGGCCTGCGGCGCGCTCTTTGATAATCGCGCCAGTCGCCGGAGCGACGCTCCGTCAAAATCTTCCCGCAAGCCGATCGCTTGTCCCATCGCCACGTCCTTTCGATGCAGGACGCCATTGATTCACACTTTCATCGCTTTGGGAATCCACAACCTGAGTCAGCCTCAACGCAGGCTGGTATAAGTCGACATATCCTCTGAGCCAGAGGTCCTGATGACCGCATCCGAACTCCTTCGAAAGGCGTTTGGCGCTCCGGCCAAGATCATTTAGCCGCAACATCGCCACCAGCACATCAGGCTGAAGCATGTCCCCAGTCGCCTCACCGAAGTCGGCCTGCGGATGGCGGGGCGGATGCGACAGCGGCGCGAACACCTCGTGACGGCGCTGATCCCGCTCGCGCATGTAATCCTTGATGATCGTGGCGCCGTCGGTTAACCCGCACTTCTCATACAGCCGGTCAAACACCAACTTGGTCGTACATTGCTGCTTGCGCGGAACCTTCAGATCCTCATCAGGCCAATGCTCGATCGTCGAAACAAACGCATCCAGCTTCGGACGCAGGATCGGTGAACGCCCCTGATAGTCAGGGGGCGTCGAATAGGCTACCATCTTAGCCACGCTGTCGGGCGGTACGTTGAAACGCTTCGCTGCCTGACGCTGCGTCATCCCTTCTCAGACCGCCAGACGAACCTTGAGATATATTTCCAAGTTGTAGATCCCTTGTTCCTCCTGCGCTCATTGCAGAAGGAAATAGGTCGCCGATTTTTACTTCACCCGCGGCTGGACTATTCCGCCGCTACCGTGGCCGACACATTAATACGCTCGATCGTAAACGGTGCATCGAACCGCCGTGCTATCTCGATGGCAGCCGGTGAGATCGCGGCGCCGCTTTTGCCCCGCCTTTCGGCGCGTTGGCTTCCAGATCCGCCAGGGAGAAGAACGGTCGTCTTGTATGATGGTATGGCCCCCTTCCGCCGGAGGCAGCCGCGAGAAATGATGGAGACGTGTCAACCCGGAGGTTCATGATGCTCAAGTTAGTGTTGTTGATCTCGATATTGCCAAGTGTGCCTACCAAGTCCACGTAGTTGATTCTATTGGAAAAAAAGCGTCATCCGCCATCGACATAAGGAGGTGAAACATTATTCCGAAAGCTTTCATCTCCTCTCGTCGCGCTTGAAGCTTTTCCTGGCTCGCCCGTCGTGGTGACTGCGTATCCGACGAACAGCTTCGCCGTTTTCCAACTGGTTCATCGTTGAGCCAGAACCATCATTGCTCGCCTCCTATATGATCGAGTGGCTGATGGCAGGATATATCAAAGTGTAAGTGTCAATCGAGTGCTTCCCACCTGCCGAAACATCAAATGCCTCGCCTTTGTCTGTAGGTGATTGCAAAACGACAGAATGATTGACCCCGCTTGCTGGCGCTCTGGAGCAATTAGTCAATATTCCTTCTTAGTGCGGGGCGGCTGTATGCGAAGGGTGGGCCACCTCCGAAGACTTAATTGGAAAAAGTTTGTCGTTGTAGGGAAGACGTAAGCACTTCCGTCATCGCTTCACTATTGTTGCTTCTTACAGATCGTCGCTGTACAGACTATAAAGGTCAGCAGTTCATTGTCTGGGCCACTTGCTCAGTTCACCTTTGAGATTTCAACAAATGCGGCGCGCCTTACCAAAAGTCGAATGGTGTCCCCACCAGTTGTTGAGAGAGCTAATCGATTTGACCGTCAATCAGTTATACTGAATGTTACCATATGAGATATCGCTCTATAAATTGGCCATTTTGCAAATCCAAACCCAAGCGCTCAAAACTACAAGATATTGAGCAGACAAAATATGGAAGCACACTTGATCTTCGGGCCGACATCTACGGGAAAAACTTCAGTTGCAATAGCTCTTGCTAAAAGAACTGGTTTTCCTGTGATAGTACTGGACCGAATCCAATGCTACTCCCAGCTTTCTGTTGGAGGTGGGCGACCTTCTGCTGCAGAATTTCAAGGAACCAGGCGTATTTACCTGATTGAAGGATCGCTTGATGAAGGTGTAATCAGCGCTGAACGAGCTCATGAATGTCTCGTCGCAGCAGTCGAAGCTCACAAGCCCGAGGGTGGGGTGATACTTGAGGGGGGCTCAATCTCACTGTTCAAACGTATGGCTCAAAGCAGCTATTGGAATTGTGGCTTTACATGGCATGTCACCCGACTTCACCTCGGCGGTGAAGAGATTTTTCTGGCAGCGGCGAAGAAGAGGATCAATCAGATGATGCAACCGGATGAGCAGGGAAATTCATTTTTGGGAGAACTGGTCTCTGTCTGGAAGACAACTGCGCTGAGAGCCACACTTGAGGGAATATGTGGCTATCGTTATGCTATAGAATTTGCTGGGAAGCAGGGTCTGGAGATGGATGCACTTACAAGCCTGAACCGTCGTCAACTTGAGCAGTTGGTGCACGGTATGGCGCATGAATATCTCTGCTACGCCCGTCAACAGGAACAAGAACTTCCCTTGCCCTCGCTTGCTGGTGGGGAGGGACCTCCATTTCAGTAGCAGTAGGCTTGCCTATCTGCGCAATTCTCCAAAATACCGTTGCTCCCTACTTCTAAGGCGTACAATACTACTGTTATATAGCTAATAAAATTGTACGCAGTGTGTTTATTATGATGCGACCTGACGGGGACTTTGTTGCTAAGTTTCCCGGTATAAGGGCGACATTCTATTGTCGTTAATGTAATATGTATGTTTGAATAAACGCTTTTATGTTCCTATTTGCGTTTTTGGTGTTTATTCGCAATGTTAAATATCGGAATTGTCGATATAGTTTGTTATTATATTGTGTTTTCGTTTTGTTTGTAGATTATTTGTTTAAAACTAAATTTATTTGTGAATCTATAATAAGAAAATGCGTAATATTTCACAATATAATATATTATACAGTAGTGCTGGCCAATTGTATCGAACGTGCCAGACATTATTCAAACCTCTCGCAAAACAGAAAATTAAAACACACCCTGGATGCTTCTATGCATCACAATATATTACATCAGATCAAGCTGAGAGACGGATTTCAGTTTCCATTGAGTGCCTCAACGATGCGATTCAGGGGCGCGCGAGCTAACCCCAGCGAAGCAAGAGTTCGGCCAGTTTCAAAGAGGTTCTCCTCGAGAACAAGGCCGGCCTCCTCGATAACAGAGTTCATTGCTGGGGCCTGCCCTCCATACCATTTTTTCGAGTATTCGAAATCTGTTTCAGAGTGTTGACCGAGCGCGCGAACAATCTCAAGGCGTTCATTGTCTAATGCGAGAACACGCTCGATCGCTTGCGGCACAAACCCCCGGTAGAATTTCGGGAGAGGGCTCAACCCGCATTCATCGCGACTCTTGCCGCTAGTATGCCAGGAGGATGTGCAACCGGGTTGGTATTCGATAAAAATATGGAGGCAGTATTTTTGTACCACTGCAGTCGGTTTGGGAAAAGCGCCTCAAAGCGACTTGTGAGATCCTCGCTGAGAGGCCGTGTTGCCGCAACCTCGAAACAGGTTTTCACGCCAAGCATATTAACGCGTTTACCCACACGGCGGCAGGCATATGGGGATGTGGTTGACTCAATGATTGCAGCAGGCGACAAACTGGGGGATAGGATTTTCTTGCAAGTCAAAGACGTTGCACTGCCCGGCAAAGCTACGAGCACAGAGTGACTCAGGTCGGATTCAGCAACTGCCGTAGAATACCCTCATGTCCCAACGTTGGAACTGTCAGAAAGACGAACTCTGCGTCCGAGATTATGGCTTGGAGATCATCCTCCAACTGCGGCTCGAAGCTGCCTCCATAGGTCGGGCCTACCAGTTGCAGCGTGACTATGCTTCTGACTTGAGTGTAATTGCTTCGGTTGGAAGGTGGTGCCCAGATAACGGCATGGACTCGACCGCTGAGCCTCAGAGCGATATCGCCGGCAAGGGTGAGAGCAAGGTTCCCTGCGCCGAGAATAGCTATCTTGGTCATTGTAAAATTGGAAGGATTTTGTGGTATGGACCCCCGGTAAGTTGGCCATTAAATAGAAGGATCGGGGCGGGAAAGTCCAATTTGCCGGCCCAACTTTCGCGACTTAGCGGTAAAATAGATCACTGCATACGTCAGACGCATGACTTTATTGGCCTAAATCATCTTTATGTGGGGTCGGGAGAAGCAGAAAAAGCAGCACATTCAAATGACCAATTATTGCAAGCAGAATTCGTGGTTCACGTAAGCCCTGACGTCTTTTGTTGGCAGGATTTATTGCTAAGTCATCTTTATTAGTTTGTGCATTGGTAAATTCGTTCATAATTTCAAGACTCTATAACCGATGTTCTGCCCCAACGTCGTCCTCCCCATCCAAATCTGTGATCGCTTTTCCAAAGGACGCGCAACAGGAGTTTCTCCATGGAGAGTCCATTGGAGATTCTCACCCCTAGGAAGCCAGGACACGAGGTTCCCCGGCACTGGCCGGACGAGGTGAAGGCGCACGTTGTTTCGGACAGCCTCAGGCCTCCGGAGTTAACAGGTTTACCTAAACTCCTGGCGGCGAAGCTGCTGGTTCATCCACCTGTGCCCCATAAAAGGTACGGCGGACGTGTGGATGCCATTGATAACCGTGGTATCCCGAAGTCCGATCCCATCCTACTGTCAAACCCGTTGCTCGACATATCGGTAGGGTTGTTCTTCTGCCGCAGGCACCTCAACAAGCTGGCGATACGGCGAGCCCTACCAATCAGGTGTGTATGCGCTTGGCATTGAGCCTCGTACCGACAACGCAGAAGATCTCCCCCTCCTGCAGCCGGCCGAGAGTTGCAGTCATACGATCGAAATAGCGTTTTGGCTCTTCCGGATACGTCTGAAGCATGGTCTGTTGTTATGACCCTCCGTAGACCTGAAACGATCCTTTTTGATCTGGATGATACTATCCTGGCAGGAATCGGAGGGCAATCATTCTCGGTGTGGCCACCGAGTTGGAACATCTCAGCTACACAAGTTAGTTGGTGCTGCGTTCCGCGTCGAAACCGCGCTGCACGAATTTTGGACGTCATCCGAGCAAGCGAAAGAAGTTCGCCTTGGATCGTTCGGCGGGATCAACCAGGCCCGTGAAATTATGACAACGGAGGCTCGGGCTAGCATAGCCGCTCTCGGATCGCAGCACGAGGGGACTACGTTCAGCGACCTCTTTACAAGAGCGAGAAGCGCGAGCATCCAACTCGTAGACGAGGCAGTGACGACCATGCTGGCGTTTCAACAAATGGGGATACGTTTCGGATTGGTGACAAATGGAGCCGCCGATATTCAGCGATGAAAGCTCGATCGGTTTGGCCTTGTAAGCTATTTCGACCACGTGCAAATAGAAGGTGAACTCGGGTTTGGAAAACGAGAGGAGCGAGCGTACCATCCATGCGATGGAAGCGCTCGGATCGGCGCTTCGCAAAACTTGGATGGTTAACCCCCCTCAAATGAGTCTTCGTCGGATTGCCAGCGCGGTTAGGTGAGCCTTGGAGCGGACGTCGAAGCGCTTCATGGCTTCGCGAAGCTTGACGCGGACGCTGTTGTACTTGACCCCTTCGACGTCGGCGATCTCCTCCATCGTCTTGCCGACGGCAATCCATCTCAGATAGGTGGCCTCCTTCGGATCGAGCCATGCGGCATCTTCCGCGGTAGGGGTGGTGCGGAGGAATGAGATACGGGCATGGATCTGCCCGATGGTTCCCGCGGCTGCCACTGCATCGATTTCCCGATCGAGATCAATCACCGGCTTCTCTGATGCCAGCGTGAACATCGACATCGAGCCGTTGGCAGTCTTGATGGGTATGGTGATGCCGGAGCGGATGCCGAAATCGGCTGCGTGGGCATAGAAGGCACGCTCGTCCTTCGACAGTGTCGGTCGCTCGTGCTCGCCAGACCAGGTGAAGATGTGCTTCCGGGATCTTGCGCGCTTGACGACCGGGTCGAGAGCGTCGAACTTCTTGTCGAAATAGACCGACTGCCACTCGGGATGATAGTTGGTGACGGCGGTGATGTGCCTGTGCTGGATATGGAGGTAGGCATAGCCGGTGAAGCCGAAATGATCGGCGATGTCCGCCAACCCGGTCTTCAGGATGCACTCATCGCCTTCGATCGCGGCAAGATCAGTCAGCTTGTCCAGCTAGTGCTGCATTATTCATCTCCGTATTTTGTCAGATGGAACAGTTGAGCATTGTCCCTCCCTTAGGGCGATATACAGAATGAAATAAATAGAGGACGGTTAAGCAAACCGTTGCAAGTTAAGGCATGGAGATAGGAAGAGAAGGCTACCAATTCTTCCACAACGACAAAAAAGTCCTTTGCGATACAATCCTTTCTTTATGGATATGCACCAGATACATCGGTCAATCAGACGGATAGTCTTGGCTGCGGGCCATTTCACCCAAGGTAACAGGTTTAACAGGTGCTCGAATATTCATGTATCCCACTTGGCCGGGCGGTTGAGCGGTCGCATCTCCTATCAACTCACATACTGTTAGGCCGCACGATCGACCCTGGCACGGCCCCATTCCAGCGCGACTGAAAGCCTTTGCCTGGTTCGGGCCCTTCGCGCCGCGAGCTGCAATTGCGCGGATCTCCCCCGCCCGTACCTCCTCACACCGACAAACGATCACGTCGTCTGCCGGCATTCGGAACTGAGGCGCGGGCCGATAGAGCTTTTCGAGAAACAGGCGTCCGCGGCTGGCTTTACGGAGCTGTTTCCGTGCCGCAGCTTCGCTTTTACTGGCATCTCGCGACTTGTTGTCGAGCATCTTGAGAATGCCCGCCACCACAAGTTGACCCCTGCAAGATGCTGCCTCGGCCCCGCTGATGCTGGCACTATCCCCGGCAATGAAAAGGTTTCGCACCGAAGTCTGACCGCAGTCATCGAGGACAGGTTCAAAAGCCAATCGCTCGTCGTTCCAGTCGTGCCTGACACCGACCGACATCGCGAGATTAACTTGCGGTACGACACCCTGGTGTAGAAGAAGTGTTTCAGCCTCTACCGTGTGGCTCTTGCCACGCAGCGTATATTTTACACTGGTAAGATCATTTTCGCCTACCGCCTCGAGCGTTGAGACGCCGCGGACTACCCTCACCTTCGCTTGGACTTCGCGCATCAGCTTGATGCCCTTCCGGAAGTAAGGAGTGGCAAGGAACGCTGGGGCAAATGGCAAAGCCCTGATAGCATTTGACCATGGCGTCGTATCCAGAACAGCTGAGACATTCACGCCAGCCCGAATATATTGTGCCGCGAGCAGATACAGGAGCGGGCCGCAGCCTGCGAGGCACGTGCTGCCGCCAGGGACAGTCCCGCTTGCCTTCAACATCGTCTGAGCAGCGCCTGCGGTCATGACGCCAGGCAGTGTCCATCCCTTGATTGGAAATGGGCGCTCCAGCGCACCAGTTGCGATAATTACGAACCGCGCTCCGATGAAGCGTGCTCGACCGGCGGCGGATATGCCAATAGAAAGTTGCTCGCTTGTTTGCTCGATCATGAATGCTGTTGTGCGGGGCAAATAGGTTGCCCCGCATGCGTGGAAATCTTCGGCCAGTTGCCGGCCAGCTAGGTAATCAGGGCCCAGGATGGTCCCCAGGTCCGGACGCTCGTTCAAGACAGATCGATATATCTGGCCACCGGCTCCAATGCCTTCGTCGATCAAAGTTACGGATAGTCCGGCATTGCGAGCCTCGACTGCGGCAGACATACCGGCCGGGCCAGCACCGATGATGACAATATCAATGAGTTCCCGGGTCATGCGCGCGTATTCCGTTTGTGGCTTGGGCCGGGAACGCCGGTCGTAACCGTCATTCCTTCGCGAACAGGCGTCAGACATGCCTGTCGGTTTGCTTCACCATCGATCGTAACGAGACAGTCGAAACACACGCCCATGCCGCAGTAAGGCGCCCTGGGCGCGCCGCTTACCGGGGTCTTCCGAAAAGGGGTTACGCCTGCAATAAGCAGCGCCGTGGCGACTGTATCGTCAGGTGAGGCGGCAACCAAATGGCCGTCGACGGTGAGGCAGACGGTCACCTTTGCTTCACTCAGATGCCGGAACATGGGCAAGTCTCCGTGCGCTAAAGGGGTCGAGAACCGCCGGCCAATCGCCAGCGGCAATCGCTTCGGCTATAATTCGGGTGTGAGCGGCCGCCAATGTTATGCCGCTATGACAGGTGACGACGTAAGCGCCTGGACAGGTTATCGACTCATCGTAGATCGGATATCCATCAGGACTCATCACTCGCAAAGCACCCCAGGTTCGAACGATCTGAGCCGATGCCAACCGCGGAAACGTTTGAACAGCGCGTTTGGCGATCGTTGCCAGCGTTCTGCTGTCAGTGCTCTTGTCGAATCCTGCATCTTCCTTCGAGTCTCCAATCAAAACTCCCCCTTCGTTCGTCTGACGGACGGACCCGGTCGGATAGTCGAGAAAATGTTCGAGCTTTTCGGTGACGATGATCTGTCCCCGTTCAGGTGCGACCGGGGCGGTAAGTCCGACCATCGGCGCAAGATCTTTATTGCCAAGCCCCGCGGCGAGGACAATCTTGTTGCACGAGACCTCGCCGCTTGCGCTACGGACACGGAATCCACTGCTCGAGGGCGTGATTGTCGCGACATGCTCACCAGCCCGGTACGAGACACCACGCTGGTTCGCTACCTTGTGAAGCGCTCCGAGCAGCCGGAGCGCATTGATGTGTCCGTCTGCGGCGCTGTAAGTGCCACCTACCACGTCCGGGCCGATGCCCGGCATCATCTTTTTCATCTGAGCATGGTCGAGGATTTCGAAGCTAGCGGTATCAGGAGCGATATTGTGCAACCTCCGAAGAGCAAAGGCCCGTTGCTCAAGCTCGTCTTCGCTAAGACACACGATGAAACCGCCAGGCCGGGAGTAAAAAAGAGGCATCTCTGCCTCGTCCGAAAGCTCACTTGCAAAGCTCTCCCAAAGGTTTGCAGACGTTGCGCTCCATCGGGCATAAGCGGGGTTCTCCAGACCTTTGCCATGAACCCAAATTAAGGCAAAGTTGCCGCGCGAGGCCCGAAAGGCATCATCGCCCTCATCAAGAACTATGACGGACTGGTTTCGCTGGCTCAGACCATAAGCGAGGGTCATCCCTACGACGCCCCCGCCGATGACGACGACGTCACTCTCGTCGCGATTAGAATTCATGGCTGCAGATATCACGCCTGACCCTCACCAACGAAGAGGCGCTCAAGTCCGTACAACCGATCCAAGATCACCATGAGGATAACGGTGAAAAGAATAAGCAGCGCGGAGACGGCGCAGATGAGTGGGTCGATATTATCCTGAATGTAGTTGAACATCTGGACCGGCAACGTGGTTGTCGTCGGCGATGCGACGAAGATGGTCATCGTGGTTTCGTCAAAACTTTGAATGAACGATAATGCAAAGCCACTTGCAATTCCCGGTACGATCAGCGGCAGAATGATCCGCTTGTATATCGTCAGTCGACCGGCGCCGAGGGAAGCGGCCGCGTCTTCGATCCGCATATCCATCCCCGAGGCGCTTGCAAGGATCATACGCATTGCGAACGGGAACACGATCACGATGTGCCCGATGATTAGGCCTGTCGTGGTACCGGAAATGCCGATTTCGGTCAGGAAGCGAAGAAAGGCAATACCAAGAACCACATGCGGGAGCATCAACGGTGACAGAAACAGCGCATTCAAGGCTGCGCGACCGAGGAAACGATAGCGGGCGATCGCGAGGCCAGCCGGGACAGCGAACAGCAGTGCTATGACAGTTGATGCAAGTGCAATTCCGACGCTCGTTTTAAACGACTCGAAGAACTCCGGTCGTTCGGTTAGCCGTTGAAACCAACGCAATGAGAAACCGTTGGTTGGCAATGCGAGATAGTTCTCCGGCGTAAACGCGATCAGGCAAACGAGCACCATCGGTGCCAGAAGGAAAATTACAAAGAGGGTGTTGAACAGAAGTGCGATGGGCCCATTTTTCATGACGAAAATACCTGTGAGTAGCGACGTTCCACGAGACGATTCCATCCGATGACAAGGAACACGATGCCGATCAGCAATAGGACGGCGATCGCGGCACCAAGCGGCCAGTTCAGCGTATTCAGGAACTCGTCATAGGCGAGCGTTGCAGCCACCTTGAGCCGCCTGCCCCCGATAATCGCAGGCGTTGCAAAGGCGCTGGCGGAAAGCGTGAAGACGACGATACTGCCTGATAAAATACCGGGCATTGCTTGGGGTAGAACAATACGCCTGAAAATAGTCGCCGGTCCGGCCCCAAGTGACGAGGCCGCCCGCTCGGTCGACGGATCCATGCGCCCGAGCGAGGCCCATACGGCGAGGACCATAAACGGCACGAGAACGTGTGTCAGCGCTATGACGACCCCCGTTTCCGTGAACATCAGCGAGACAGGCGCGTTGACGAGCCCCAGCTTTTGCAGACTTTGTGAAAGGATACCGTTACCAGCTAGGATCAGCGCCCAGCCAAGCGTTCGAGCCACGACGGAAACCAACAGCGGCCCGATGACGACCAGAATCATCATGGAGCGCCAGGGTTCACGCATGCGTCGGAGAATGTACGCCTCCGGCACACCGATGAGAATGCTGGTCAACGTCACCAGGAGGGATATCCGGAGAGTTCGGAAGAAAATCTCCGCAAAGTAGCTGTCGGAGAATATTTCCCTGTAGTTTTTGGTCACCAGAACCGGAATGATGCCCTCGGTCGAGCTCCATTCATTGAGGGAAAGGATGACCGTCATGACGAGAGGTACGGCAACGATACCAAGAAAAAGTAGCGCTGCCGGCGTCGTTAAAATGTAAGCTTCGCGGCGGACGCTCATATCCGCTCCCCCGCCGCTTTACTGACGATCAGGTCTTCCGGCTTGACGGTGAGACAGACCTCGGCGTTTTCGAGAGGAATGAAAGTGCCATTATTTGGACTGACGACAATCGCGCGACCTGCGGCCGTATCGATCTGGAGGAGCCAGTGGTCGCCCTGGAAGACGCGCGTTTTCACCCGACCCCGCAAACCAGGCTGGGTCTCAGACGACATCGAGATTTTCTCTGGTCGGACGGAGAAAGACACCCGGCCTTCGTGGGTACGACTGAATGGAACGGTGTAATCGCCAAACGTCAGGCCGTCTGCGGACGTTGTTCCCTCGAAGACGTTCGTCTTGCCCAGAAACGACGCCACGAAAGGAGTGGCCGGAGTTTCGTAAACGTCTTGGGGTGTGCCGATCTGCTCGACTTTCGCAGCGCTCATCACAACGATACGGTCAGAAAGAGCCAAAGCCTCGTGCTGATCATGGGTAACGAGAACGGTCGTCGTGCCGAGGGTCTGTTGTATCTGCCTCAACTCGATCTGCATTTCCTCGCGCATTTTTGCGTCGAGATTGGAAAGTGGCTCATCGAGAAGCAGGATTGCAGGCTTTATGATGAGCGCGCGGCCGAGCGCAACGCGTTGTTGCTGACCGCCGGACATTTGGCGGGGATAGCGAGCCGCCTTGTCGGAAAGGCCAACAATATCGAGCATCTCAGAGACGCGCTTGGTTATTTCGGCCTTCGACACCCCGCGCATTTCCAGCCCAAAAGACAGGTTTTGGGCAACTGTCATATGCGGAAACAGGGCGTAGCTCTGAAATACGATTCCAAGGCCCCGGCGATTGGGCGGAAGCTTCAAAAGCTCGGCACCATCGAGACTAATACTGCCTGACGTCGGCTCCACAAACCCGGCAATCATCTGAAGGGTGGTTGTTTTCCCGCAACCGGACGGGCCGAGGAGCGATACGAACTCCCCTTTTTCAACATTGAGGTTGATGCCGTCTACGGCGACGGCGGGCCCGTAGACCTTGCGCAGTCTATCCAGACGAAGATAGGACACAGTATTCTCCTTGAAATAGAAAACGGACAATACGGCGTCGGCGAGTGTTACCTGAAAGGCGGCGTTGCTTTCACCTTGCTTTGTCCGATGAGGGCATAGTGAGCGTCTCCCAGCCACTTCGTGGCGGGAAACGCATTGTGTCCCTGTTATCGCTCGATCTCGCGAGTCCAGTGCTTGTTCCAGTCGTCACGGGCGGCATTGATGGTTTCCCAATCCGCCGTGACGAGCTTCTTGGCTGCGTCGCCATAAGGCATCATTCCTGGAGACTTTACGACAGCGTCCTTCAGGACAGGAGCAGAACCTGCTTCCTCCGCCAAAATTTCTTGGGCTTCCTTCGACAGCATAGTCTTGACGAACGCCTGGGCCAGTGGCGAGACGGATTTCTTGGCGACCGGGCAGATTGCCGTCATGACGGCCGGCGCGCCTTCGACCGGATAGACAAAATCGACGGGAAAGCCGGTGGCGGCCAACGCCTGCACGCGAGCGGTACCCCAAACGCCCAAGACGGCTTGCCCTGTCTGAAAGAGCTCGGTCATTTTCGCGGGAGACGGCTCATAGGCAATGACATTCTTGTTGATATCGTTTTTGAACGCAGCAAAACCGGGATCAATGTTCTTCTCACCGCCGCCGTTCATGCGGGCGAGCATGACAACTGTCAGGAGGCCATAGCCATTGTTCATGGGAGGAATGACAACCTTACCGGCGAACTTCGGATCCTTCAGGTCGTTCCACGACGTAGGAGCAGCCCAGCCATTGTCGGCGAAGACCTTCTTATTGTACATCAGGCCTGTGGCAACAATGCCGAGCCCCGATGCCTTGTGGTCCGGGAAAGCAGCAGTGTCGTAGAGGGTAGAAAAATCGACGCCGGCGATCGGGGCGCAGAAGCCGAGCGACACCGCTCTTGCCATCGGACCATCATCGATCAGCGCTACGTCGATTTCCTGATTGGCATTCTGCGCCTGCAGCTTTGCCAGCGTATCTGTCGAATTGCCGGCGACGTAGGTCACCTTGACATTGTTAGCTGCTTCGAATTTTGGAAGGATCTTTTCCCGGATAATGGTTTCGGTGGAACCGCCATAGCCTGCGATGATCAGCTGATCCTGGGCTACTGCCCCCGATGCCATTGCGAGCGCCAGCGTCGAAACGCCACAAGCGACCCCGATCTTGAATCTGATAAACATTTCGTTCTCCTCTGGGATATTTTTTTGCGCCTCGATTTTGTGTCGCGGCTCGATAAAGTCAAATTCATTATTGACGGTCTTCGATGCATAAATATTATGGAGGGATGTCAAACTTTGGACGCCAGATCGAGGCCTTTCGCGCCGTCATGTTAACCGGTGGTATGACGACCGCCGCTGAGACCTTGCGGATTACCCAACCAGCAATTAGCCGCCTGATCCGCGACCTCGAGGACGATCTGAAAATCGCGTTGTTTCATAGGAGGGGGAACCAAATCACTCCGACGGTCGAAGCAACCGCATTTTTGGCCGAAGTCGAACGATCGTACCTTGGTATGGACCAGTTGCGCACCTTCGCGGTTGACCTGCGCAATTCCCTGACAGGATCGTTGCGGATCGCTGCACTTCCTGCGATGGCTCTCGGGTTCATGCCATATTGTTTGGCAAAGTTTAGCGGAACTCGCCCCAAGCTTTCAATCACACTCGATGGTATCCCATCGCACCTCGTTCTGGAGCGGGTGGCTGGAGGGCAATTCGAGCTGGGATTTGCAGCGGTCCCGGCGGACCGCCCGATGCTCAACACGACACCGATCAAGGCACGCGCAGTCGTGGTGATGCCGGAGGGGCACCCGCTGGCCAAAAATGAGACGGTATCGGCAGATCAGTTGCGAAACGAACGCATCGTGATGCTGGACCGCGGGAACTACCTTCGCCACACCATCGAGCGGGCGTTGGGAACGCGCGCCGGTAGCCCTGGCGCTATCGAAACGCCCCTCTCCGCCATCGCCTGCTCTTTCGTTGCCAGAGGCTTAGGGGTGACGATCATTGACGCTTTCACGGCAATCAATTTTCTCGGCCGCGGGATTGAAGCACGTCTGCTGGTTCCCGAGCTCGATTTTGGATTCGCCATGGTAACTGCTCAGCAACGACCGATGTCACAGCTTGCTAGGCAATTTGCGCAGGAGATACACCTCCTGGCGGAAGAGTATCAGTCGCCGATCTTTGGGTGACAGACAAGAGATCGTCCTGTCGGGAGGCCATGTTCGATTGCGGCGCCTGGGGAATAGCCATGCACGCTACGGCTCGACTACTCACAATTCCAGCCCGCCGGGCTTATCCGCGATGGCCCACTCAAGTCTCTGCTACCTATAACGGCGTCAGGTTAGGCATCCATCACGAGATGTCCTGCAGAAATCTCTCGGTACCGCCTTTCCGGAACGACGAAATCGACCGGTCTAACCGCATTGCGTATTTCGCCGGCGCTGTCTTTCGGCTTGTCCCTGTTCCGTAAAGCAGGATCTGGAACCGGCACGGCGGCGATCAGCTTCTGGGTATAGGGATGACAGGGATTGTTCAGCACCTGTTGACGCGGCCCAATCTCTACAATCTCCCCCAGGTACATAACTGCAACGCGATGGCTGATCCGTTCCACCGCAGCCATATCATGCGAGATGAAGAGGTACGACAGTCCGAGTTCTTGCTGCAGATCCATCATCAGATTGATGACTTGCGCTTTGATGGAGACATCGAGCGCAGAAACGGCCTCGTCAGCCACGAGAATAGCTGGTTTCAGGGCGAGAGCGCGCGCGATGCATATCCGTTGCCTTTGCCCGCCGGAGAACTCATGGGGACGTCGGTGCATCACCTCAGGCGGGAGGCCAACCTTCATCAATAGATCGGACACGATTCCATCAATCTCGCTGGCGCGTGCAAGACTGTGTGCAAGAATCGGCTCGGCAATCGCCTTGCGGACTGACTTACGAGGGTCGAGGCTCGCATAGGGATCTTGGAAGATCATTTGCACCTGTTGGCGCATCTGGCGGGCTGTTTCACCCTTCAAGTCAAGAACACTTTTCCCTCGGAGCCGGACATCGCCTCCGACCGTATTGACGAGGCGTGTGATCGCTCGACCGATCGTTGACTTACCACTGCCCGACTCTCCCACAATCGCAAGCGTTTCCCGCTCCTGTAAGTCGAAGGAAACGTTTTCGACCGCGTGTACGCGACCGCTAACCCGACCGAGAAGCCCTGAGTGGATATTGAAGCGAACCTGCAGATCCTGAACTTGGAGTAACGGTACCTGCTCCGACTTCGGTGAGGATTGCATTGCACGGGCGCCTATCGTCTCTTCGCCCGTTTTCACATCGATCACCGGATAACGGACCGGGTTTGTGATATCTTTCATCGAGCCGAGCTGCGGGACGGCCGAGATGAGCGCACGGCTATAGGGATGCTCCGCTTTTGAAAACAGCCGCTCAGTAGAACCCTGCTCAACCATGTTGCCATGATACATAACGAGAGTTCGGTCAGCCGTCTCCGCAACCACGCCCATGTCATGGGTGATGAAAAGGACGGACATATCCTCTTCCTCCTGAAGCTCGCGCATCAAAGAAAGGATTTCGGCTTGAATGGTCACATCGAGCGCGGTCGTAGGCTCATCAGCGATGAGAAGGCGTGGTGAGCAAGCAAGCGCCATGGCGATCATGATGCGTTGGCGCATGCCTCCCGACAGACGATGCGGATAGTCGTGAAATCGCCGGGAAGCCACAGGAATGCGCACGCGCTCCATCAAGCGCACCGACTCTTTCGCAGCTTCGTCCCAATCCATGCCGCGATGACTGATCAAGGCTTCGGAGATTTGTATGCCGATCTTCATCGATGGGTTGAGACTGGTCATCGGTTCCTGAAAAATCATACCGATGTCGCGGCCGCGGATCTCCCGCATTTCTGAAGGCTGCAAAGATAGCAACTCCTTGCCGTGGAGGTGAATTCTCCCCTCTATTCGGCTTTGCTCTGCGGGCAGCAGCCGCATGATCGCAAGCGAGGTGACACTTTTGCCCGAGCCGGATTCGCCGACAATGGCGACTGTCTCGCGAGGCTTGATATCGAACGAAATGCCATGGACCACCGGCTTCCAGCCGTTTGGCATTTGGAACGATACTTTCAGATCTGCAACCGAAAGAACGGGCTGTACCACTTCCGGTGAACTGCGCGTTTCGAGCGAAGGCATAGGAGGCGTGATCATTCGGCGTCTCCGGTCTTTCTGGAACGAATGTCGAGAGCGTCACGCAGTCCGTCGCAAAGCCAGTTGAGCGTGAATATTGAGATAATCAGGGCAAGACATGGCCACACAAGAACGAGCACGTTGAAGTCGAGTGCTGCCCGCGCGCCACGGATCATTGTTCCCCAGGAAGGTGTCGGGGGCACGACGCCGAGGCCAAGAAACGAAAGTCCGGACTCGACCACGATGGCGGAAGCGACTGTGAGCGAGAACTGAACGAGTATAGGGGCCAGGATATTCGGCAGGATCGTCCCGAGAAGTATCCTCGGCGTTCGAAGACCAAGCACTTGAGCCGCTTCAACAAATTCTGCTGTCCGCAGCGCAAGGACTTCGCCGTATGCGACGCGGGTGAAGCCGGGCGTGTTCAAAATTGAAAGAACGAAGATCAAGGTCCAGAGGCTCGGCCCCAGGATAGTAACAGCAAGCAGAGCGAGCAGGATGGTCGGGAACGAGAGGATGATATCTGTCAGCCGCACGGTAACGGTTTCCGCCAACTCCCCAAGGTAACCTCCGATCAAGGCCAGTGACACACCCGCTACACAGGCAATAATCGATGAGGAAAGCGCGACAGCGAGGGTCGCACGTGCTCCCCAAATGAGCCGGCTCAGGATATCGCGACCAAATTCGTCAGTTCCCAACCAGTAGGTTGCTGTAGGTGAACTGAAGCGTTGGGCGACGTTCATTTTTGTCGGATCGGACAACGGTATGATCGGGGCAAGGGTAGCAACGAGCAGGATCATCATGAGGATCGCGCCCGGCAAAATCAGAGCACGGGTCCGGCTGTCTTTCACGAAACGGGTTGAGAATATGGCGTTCATCCACGGATCCTCGGGTTAAGGGAGCCGTAGATGATGTCGACAGCCAGATTGATAAGGACGAAACAGACAGAAATGGTCAGCACAACGCCTTGCACAATCGGATAGTCGCGTTGTTCGACGGCCTGCACGAGAAGGGAAGACAGGCCGGGATAGTTGAAGATGTATTCGACGAGGACGGTTCCGCCGAGCATGTGGCCGGCATTGAGGCCGACGAGAGTGACGACCGGCCCGAGCGCGTTCCTGACAACATGCATCCTTACAATCCGGCTCGGGCGAACGCCTTTCGCCTGGGCGGTCCGTACCCAATCACGCCGCATCGTTTCGAGCACGGTAGTTCGGATCATGCGGAAGAATATTGCGCTCAATCCAAGCGCGATTGAAAGCGCAGGAAGGAATAGGTTTTGAAAATGCTGCAGAACGTTATCGGTGATGGGGACAAAGCCACCTGACGGGAACCAACCAAGTTTGCGCGAGAACGCGTAGATGAGAGCGACGCCAATCACAAAGACCGGAACCGAGAGAAAGAACGAAGAGATAGCGAGTCCGGTGCGATCGATAGTGCCGTTGTGATTGTAGGCTGCCCATGTCCCGCTCGGCAGGCCAATTAAAAGCGCGAGCACGAGTGCGACCAGGACGAGTTCCAGCGTCCGGGGCAGACGAGAAGCAACTTGGCTGGCGACTTCGCTGTTATCAAGGAACGAGCGACCGAGATCGAACCGGGCGCTTCTCTCTAGGAACCCAAGATATTGTTCGAATACCGGTCGGTCGAGATGCAACTGTTCGCGCAATTCTGCTACGGCTTCTGGAGGAGGTGCAACGCCTCCTCCGCCGGACAGCAACAATTCGACCGGATCTCCCGGCACCAAATGAAGGGCAGAAAAGACCACAGTTGCGACACAAAAAACGATAATGAGCGCTGTACCAAGCCGTCTGGCGACGTAAGCAAACATGATGTCTCCTTTTTGACCGCCAGGCTCGATTTGGCCTGTTCGGCGACTATCCATGTCACCGACTGTGGTGAAGAGCTCACACCACCGCAGTCGGCCCGCAACTAAAGGCTTTGGCCGGCCACGAATGACCAATCGAAATGCCCCGCAGAGAGGATTAGAGTGTGGTTTCTTCGAGCGTCGTCGGTGAGAAGATCGTGGCGGGGCCAGTCAAGTTATGGAAACCCTGCACCGATTTCTTCATGGCATAGCCTTCAGAGCGCCAGGTTAGTCCGACGAAGGCTGCGTCATCCAGGGCCTTGACGGCGATCTGGCTGTAGATCTTCTTGCGCTCGTTGAGATCCGCCACTGCGCGGCCGCGCTTGAGGAGATCATCGACCTCCTTGTTCTCATATCCATAAGAGCGGAGATACGATCCCGTCGGGCTGCCCGAGAGAATGACGCTAAGGGCGTCCGGGTCAGCATAGGGAGCCGGATAGCCTGTGATCGAGAACTG
Source organism: Gillisella vitis (assembly GCF_021559775.1). Lineage (GTDB taxonomy): Bacteria > Pseudomonadota > Alphaproteobacteria > Rhizobiales > Rhizobiaceae > Allorhizobium > Allorhizobium ampelinum. Next base: position 238,064 of record NZ_CP056051.1, read on the forward strand.
ATACTGGCCGCGATTACCAAGTTGCATGCGCGTCGGATAGTCCGGAAGCTGTAGTTCGACTGCAATGCCGATGTCCGCGAGGTTTTGCTGGCAAATTTCCGCGGCGGATCGATGCATGCCGTATTGCGATGTCGAGAGCATTGTTGCGGCAATCCCACCGGATGCACCGGCTTCCTGCATCAGCTTTCTCGCTTTCTCGACATCGCGTTTCCAGTGGCCCTGCAGGGCCGGATCGAACGCAAAGGAATCTTTCGGGATGGGCAGACCTTCGAGTATGGAACCGCGCCCGAAGAACGAGGCCTGCAATACTGCGCTGCGGTCGACTGCATATGCAACAGCCTGACGGATCCGCTTGTCAACGAACGGCCCCTGTTTCATGTTGAAAGTTATCCCGAGACACGGCCCATCGACCGCGTCGAGACGCAAGTTGCTCTCGCCTTCGATGCGCGCCATACTCTGCCAGGGTACGAATTCGACGATATCGACATCACCCGATTCCAACGCAACGACGCGCGAATCTTCGTCTGCAAATGCTTTGAATTCGATCTTTGCCACTTTGGGGAGGCCGGGTCGATAGAAAGCTTTGGAGGCCTCGACGCGAATCCAAGACCCCCTCTCCTGCTCCGTTATGCGATAGGGGCCGCAGCCGATAATCTGGTCCTGTGTCGATTTCGGAGAGATGACGGGGCTGTTGAAACTCGCGAGATTGTAGAGAAGCGTTTCGTTTGGCTCTTTGAGCGTCAGGCGAAAGGTTAGCGCGTCGACAAGGTCGATCTTCTCGATCTCCTGGTAAGCCGCCTTGAGGTAGGCAGTCGACTTCTCCGCCGTGATCTGATCGAACATGTATTTGACGGCGGCAGTGTCGACCGGGTCACCGTTGTGGAAGACCGCGTTCTTCCGCAAGGTGAATGTCCACTGCCGGTCTCCCTCGCGGCTCCATTTTTCAACCAGCTCCGGCCGAACTTTACCGTCGGGCGCATAACCGAAGAGTCCCCGATGGATAGCGAGTTTGACGGCGCCCGCTGCGGTTCCGCCATGCTGAAAGGGGGCGAGGTTGGTTGGATAAGACGATAGCCCGAAACGCAACTGGCCAGCAGACTGTGCCATCGCATGTGGTGCGGTAGCGATCATCGCTCCTGTCGCAAGCGAACCCAAGACGAACCCTCTGCGAGAAAGGGAAGTAATGCGACTGACGTTGTCCATGAAATCCATCCTGAGTTAGAACTGCGCTAGCGTCTGCACTTGGCCCGAAGCGCTACAGAAACCGGAAGATACCAGGTGCCTTCCGGGAGGCTGTCTTAAGCGGCACGGGGCCTTGGCCCGAGGCAGCGCCACCGTCACACGCGGTCAAACCGCACGTAAAGCTGACGTCGAGTTGGACGGATTTTTCCTTTTCTCCCAACACGTTGCATACCCCTTTTATTGGTTTCTCGAATGCAAGGCTGAGAAACATTGCCTTGCTCCGCATGTATCGTGCAACGCTCAAATGCTCGCATTGGTGACTGGATAACGCCAATAGAATTATCAGTATTCAGTATTCAGTTTTATTATAGGGAGGGTGCGATGGCATATGATCTCGCGTCGATAGAGGCGCAATCTATCGAATTCTTCCTGTCGCACTCCAAGTGGCGCGTATAATGTTTTGACATAGGGCCTATCTATAAACTGATAAATCTCGATCAATCCGACGTGTTATTTTTTCCGGGATCAAACTGTCCGGCTGCGCCTCCTCACGCCTAACTTGGCCGCGCTTGACAGTATGTCATCGAAACGACGCGTCGTGACATTTTGAGGGATACGATGTTCAAACATATTGCCGGGCTAAGTGCGGCAGAATTGACCTTTTCTTTTGAAGGGCACGTGTTGCGTGCACGCAAGGGCGACACTGTCGCATCGGCACTTCTTTTGGCCTCGGAGCAGGTGACGCGCAACACGTCAGTCTCCGGTTCGCCACGCGGCCCCTATTGTCTCATGGGCGTCTGCTTCGAGTGTCTCGTCGAGATCAATGGTGTCCCGAACCGGCAAGCCTGCATGACCCTCCTTGAAGAAGGTATGGCCGTTCGCAAGCAGCGCGGCGCTGCGGAGTTGCAGGGATGATACAAAGTTACGACCTGGCCATCATTGGTGCGGGCCCGGCAGGTATGGCTGCCGCGATCGAGGCGGACGCGGCCGGATTGACCGTTGCCCTTATTGACGAGCAGCCGGCGCCAGGCGGGCAGATCTATCGTTCTGTCGAAGCCGCGGACCACCAACGCCTCGCTGTTCTTGGCAAAGACTACGCAGCTGGACTTGATCTCGTCGCAGCCTTTCGTGCCAGCGGCATAACCTATATTCCTTCAGGTACTGTCTGGAACATCGAGGACAGTTATACGATAGATTACGCAAGGGCAGGCACGTCGGACCGGATCTCAGCGAAATCCGTACTCGTCGCAAGCGGTGCCGTAGAGCGAGCAATGCCACTTCCAGGTTGGACCTTGCCAGGCGTTACAACGGCAGGCGCCCTCCAGATTCTGCTAAAGGCGCACGGTGCCATCAACGACGATGTCGTACTGGCTGGGTCGGGGCCGCTTATCTATCTTATTGCGTTTCAGATGATAAAAGCGGGCGCCCCACCAAGGGCGATCGTCGATATGGGGCAGTCGATGCCCGTCCGGGCCGTGCTCAATCATCTACCGGGCGCACTCAAGGGCTGGCGTTACCTTGCGAAGGGGCTCCGCCTTCTTCGCGACATCAAGAAAGCAGACATACCGTTCTATCACAAAGCCAGCAATGTGCGCATCGAGGGCGAAGGATCGGTGCAAGGTATCTCCTTCGATCATCGTGGCCGACCGATTCATCTCGCCACTTCATCGGTTGCCCTCCATCAGGGCGTTGTCCCAAATCAGCAGATCACCCGACTATTGCGTTGCAAACACGAATGGAACGGCGATCAACGCTGCTTCGTGCCAGTTCTTGATCACTTCGGCGAAAGCAGCGTTCCTGGTGTTTTTGTAGCCGGCGACGGCGCGGGGATCGCCGGCGCGGTGTCAGCGGCGCTTCGCGGACGTATCGCGGCTTTGAAGGTCGCGGAACGATCGGGGCGCGGGAACGGCGAGCGGTTGACGCAACTGATCGCGGAACTCGGCAAGGACAGTGCGGTAAGACCTCTCCTTGAAAGCCTCTATGCCCCTTCCGAGGAAGTCTTGTTCCCCGATGACAAGACGATCGTCTGTCGCTGCGAAGAGGTGACCGCTGGCGATATCCGTCGCAACATTGCGCTCGGCGTACAAGGACCCAATCAGCTCAAATCATTTCTTCGGTGTGGCATGGGGCCATGCCAAGGTCGAGTTTGTGGTCTGCCCGTCACCGAAATCATTGCGCGTGAGCGAGGCGAGACCCCGCAAACCATCGACTATTACCGCATTCGACCGCCATTGAAACCGCTTGTTCTTTCGGAACTTGCCGCGGTTCATGGCGAAGGAGCAATGAGCAACACAAAGAAGGAGACTGAGGTCCATGATTAAACGTTACGAGCCTCATACGATCAACCACCGCGTGGTCGAACATAACGGTGTGCTTTATTTCGGCGGGCTTGTTGCCGACGACAAGAGCAAGGACATGAAGGGACAGACCGAGGAAATCTGTGCAAAAATCGATGCGCTGCTCGCCAAGGTTGGCTCCTCAAAGGACAAACTCCTGACCGCGATGCTCTATATCACGGATTTCTCGCAGAAAGACGGAATGAACGAAGCGTGGCTGGAATGGCTGCCGGCCGAAATCCTTCCGACCCGCGCGACCATCGGTGTTGCCGAGCTTGGCAAGGGTATACTCATCGAAGTGGTCGTCTCGGCCGCCGCTTGCTCGCGATAACCGATCGCTGGGAATGATGGACTGGGGGGTTTTCGGCAAGCCTTTAAGCTCAACAGCGGACTGAATAACAAGAACCCCGCGTTTGCTATCGCGGGGTTTCTTTCGGTTCACGATTGCAATTCGTCGAGCGACGCGGCTAGTGCCGCGCCTCCGCGGTTTTGGAAGCGCCGTATTGGGCCTCGCTTTCCGCCGCACTTAACCGACCATCGCGCAAGTCACGACGGAGGTCTGAGTTCTTCCGCAGGCCGGGGGCACCAAAGCCGCCGCCGCCAGGGGTTTCAAGGCGAACGCTGTCACCCGGTTGAAGCGGCAAGTTTGCGATCATCGGGTTGAGCAACTTTTCGTCGCCGTTTGCGGCCGTCATCACCAATCGCGCTGGTCTTCCAGATCCACCGCCGCCTGCACCTGGAGCGCCTTCACGGTGTCCATCCGAGCGGGCAGTGAAAATGACATTGCCGTTGGGAGCCGTTATCTCGCGGGCAATTCCCATCCCGCCGCGATGTTCGCCCGCACCCGCCGAGCCATTGACCAGCGCATATTCCTTGACGATCAGATCATATTCGGTCTCAAGCGGCTCGATCGGCAGGTTTGATGTGTTGGTGACGTGGACGTGGACACCGTCCATGCCATCGACGTCATGGCGCGCACCCGATCCACCGCCGATCGATTCGAGATACACGTACCCATCCTTGCGGCCACGTCGCTTGCCAGCGAAGACCATCACAGGAACAATATCCTGTCCGGCCGCCATTGCGCGTTCGGGCGGCAACAGCTGAGCGAAAGCGCCAATCAGTGCGCGGACGACCTTGTTGCAGGTGATGGAGCGAGCGCCGACAGCCGCAGGAGCCGACGGGTTTACAATGCTTCCCGCTGGCGCAGTGATCTCGATATTTGTGAACATACCGTTATTCGGCAAGAGGCCGGGATCGAGCAACGTCTTGACCACGTAATAGACGGAGGCATGGAGGGCGCTTTCTGCGACGTTCATCGCGCCGCGCGCCTGGGGACCAGAGCCGTTGAAGTCGACGCTAAGCTTCGAACCCAAAACGGTAACATTCGCCTGGATCTTCACCGGCGTGTCGCCGAGACCATCGCTTTCGATAGAAGACGTGAACGAAGCTGTTCCGTCCTGCATCTCAGCAATGCGGTTGCGCAATCGGGCGGAGGTATAGGCGAAGACGTCCTCGATCGAACGAGTGACCTGCTCCGCACCGAGTGCGTCGGTCAGCTCAAGCATCAGCCGTGCCCCGCGTTCATTTGCTGCCGCCTGCACCTTGATATCGAGCCAGCGCTCTTCTGGAGACCGGGAGTTCAACGAGATCATGGACAGGAGATCTTCATCGAGAACACCGGCCCGATAGAGTTTCATGACCGGGAGGCGAAGACCTTCCTCGAAGATCGATATGGCGCCGCCGTGGATCGAGCCAGGAACAGTGCCGCCGACATCCGAATGGTGACCGATATTCGCAGTGAAATATCGAATTTTGCCCTCGTGAAACACCGGGGTGATCACCGAGATGTCCGGCGTGTGCGTGCCGCCCGCAACATAGGGATCGTTGCAGAGGAAGACGTCGCCAGCGGTGATTTTCTGGAGAGAGTATCGTTTTAGAACCGCATGAACCGAGCCCATTAGCGAACCGAGATGCAACGGAATATGACTAGCCTGCGCGATAAGGCGTCCATCGGACGAGAAGAGCGCGACAGAGCAATCCTTGCGCTCCTTGATGTTGGACGAAAACGAAGCGCGGATCATTGCGTTTGCGATCTCGTCGGCGATTGCCAGCAGGCGGTTGGTGAAAACCTCCATTGCGATGGGATCGGCAATGCGCTCAGCGTCGATAAGTGTTTCGGTGTTGCTCATGATTAGAGGACCTCGATGATCATAGTGCCTGTTGCATCAACACGCACAGACTGGCCAGGTTCGACGATAGTGGTGGAACTCATTTCCTGAATGATGGCGGGTCCTTCAACCGGCTCTCCGATAGGCAGAGCCGAGCGATTGTAGATCGCTGTCTCAAACCAGCCTTTATCGAAGTAGACCTGCCTCGATCCTACCTTGCCTTCACCACCATCCGGCTGGTGTTCGGAATCAGCCTTGGCCGCGACCGCACCGCTAACGCTGAGGCGCAAATTGACGACATCAATGGCCCGGCCATCGATATCGTAGCCATATTCATGGCGGTGCGCCGCTTGAAACGATTCCACAAAAGTCTGATAGGACGTATTGATTCCGTCCAGCATAAAGACCTGGACTTCATGGTTCTGGCCATCGTAGCGGGCGTCGATGACATAAGACATCGACCTCTTGTCTGCCGCGACATTTTCCCCGTCAAGCCATGCCTGACCCTCGACCTGCATACGCTCGAATTGCGCATGAACGCTTGGCCAGCTCTCTTCCGTCGCTTCGAAGACGCCCGATCGGACGAAGTCGAAACCGATGTCAGAAAGCAGGATGCCGCGCGCGCACATCGTGCCAGGCTGAGTTGGGACGAGGACGGCAGAGAGACCGACTTCGCGTGCTACTGCCCCTGCGTGCAAGGGACCCGCGCCGCCATAGGCGAACAGAGCAAATTCCGAAAGCTTATGACCTTTCTCCGTAGACACTGCCCGAATGGCGCGGCCCATGCTGGCAACAGCGATACGAATGATGCCCAATGCCGCTTCTTCAACGCTGAGACCAAGGGGGCTAGCGATCTGCTCATTGATGGCCCGGCGCGCAGCCTCCGTGTCGACCTTCATACGGCCGCTAAGCAAGGTGTCGGACGAGAGGCGGCCGAGGACGAGATTGGCGTCGGTGATTGTCGGCTCAGTGCCGCCGCGCCCATAGGCAATCGGACCAGGGTGTGCGCCGGCGCTACGAGGGCCGACCTTGAGCGCTCCCGCATCATCGATTGCAGCGATACTGCCGCCACCGGCGCCGATGACGTGAATGTCGAGCATCGGTACGCGAACCGGATAATCGGCAACGAGACGACTGGTCGTAAAGGCAGGGGTCCCATCGAGCACCAACGAGACGTCCGTGCTTGTTCCTCCCACATCATAGGTGATGATGTTGGAGAAGCCAGAGCGCTGCGCAACTTTAGCTGCTCCAACAACGCCTGCTGCTGGACCTGACAGGCAGGTCCGCACCGGATAAGCACGCACCGTGTCGACAGACATCAGCCCGCCGTTGGAATGGATCGTGCGTGGTGGAGATGCGATTTCGAGCGTCTTCAGCCGTTCTACGAAACGCTGGAGGTAGCGATCCATTCGAGGACCGACATATGCATTGATGACCGTGGTCGAGAATCGTTCGAATTCACGGAATTCAGGAAGGATGTCGGAAGAGATGCTGATGTAGGCGTCCGGCAGTACATCGCGTACGATCTCCGCAGCCCGACGTTCATGCGCATCGTTAATGTAAGAATGCAGGAAGCCGATGGCGACGGCTTTCATTCCCGCCTGCCTCATCTGCTCGGCTGCGTTTCGCACAGCTTCCTCGTCAAGTGCGACGAGCATGTCGCCGTTGGCATTTAGTCGTTCCGCGACCTCGATGCACATCCATCGCTCAACGAGCGGTTCAGGTTTTACAACGCTGTAGTCGTATAGGTTTGGCCTGGTTTGGCGGCCAATCTCCAACACGTCACGGCAGCCTCGCGTCGTGATCAGGCCGGTTGGTACACCACGGCGTTCGATGACCATGTTGGTCGCAACTGTGGTGCCATGGCCGACGAATTCGATATCTTCCGGCCGAAAGCCACGCTCGTTGATGAAATAGGCTAGACCAGTCTCGATCGCTTCTGAAGGGTCATGTGGCGTGGACGAGGTTTTGTAATGACTGGCCTCGCCGGTCTTTACGTTAATTGCGGTAAAGTCGGTAAAGGTCCCGCCGACATCGAAGCCTATTCGATACATTGGTCATACTCCTGCGTGGATGGATGAGTGGACAGGAACTGTCGTACCTGTCCGTCGATTTGTTAGGCAGTCAAGGCTGCACACTGTGTGTTTCTAGTGATCGGCATGTGCAGCCTCCGCCACCTCCGCGCCCAAGAAGCGAGACGCCTTGAAGGACTGGAATTCCGGAGGCTTCTGGTCACCTGCAATCCAGCGCGCAAGAGAACCGCAATGCATCGGCGCCAAAGTGACGCCGCTATGTGTGGAAGCGACGAAGACGCCGGGGTGGGTCGGCGACTCGTCGTAGACTGGATCGCCGTCGCTGGTCATCACCCGCAGCGCAGCCCAGCTTCGCATGACGCGGCTTTGTCCGATCAGGGGAAACATTCTCACCGCCCGGCTGGCGAGGTGGGACATGCCACGTTGCGTCGAGCGGTCATCGAGGCCGGCATCTTCCTTCGTATCTCCCATCAGAACGGTACCCTCTGGGGTCTGACGCAGTGATGCGAGTACAATTGGCAGGAAGGGCTTGATCCGTTCGGTTACCAGGATTTCGCCTTTCTCCGGTCGCACGAAGGAACGAAATCCCAAAGGAACGGCAAGTGCGTTCGTTCCGAGCCCGGCAGCGATCACTACCTTTCGGCCGCGGACAACGACATCCCCTGCAAAAACCTCATAGTGACTGCCACGGGAGACAATCTTGTCGACAGCTCTGCCACTCCGCAGTTTGCCGCCCGCGGCTATGAACGATCCGTATAAGCCCCGGTAAAGGGCGAGCGAATGACAATCGCCATCAAGTGTAGAAAGGGAGCCGCCCACCACATCTGGTCCAATGCCAGGCAGTATCTCAAGCACCTCGTTGCGGCCAATCATGCGGCCATCGCTCCCGGGCAATCCGTAGGAGGCAACGCGATTGATCAGCTTTGCCCGCTTCTCGAATTCCTGCTCTGAAAGGCACAGCGACAGACCGAGCCCGGAACGGTAGTGGGTGTCGATTCCGCTCAAGCGCCGGATATCTGCCTCAAACTCAGGCCATGCTTTGACAGCGCTCCAGGTCCAACTGGCATAATCGCGGCCGCGCGCGCCCTTGCTCTGAGACCAGACCAAGCCGAAATTGCCGCGCGCAGCATGAAAATTGGTGTCCTCGCCCTCTAGGAGAGCAACATCGGCGCCGAGCGTCGCAAGGCCCAAACCAACTGCTGTACCGATGAGGCCGCCGCCAACGACCACGATGTCTCTCGTCCCTAGATCCCGCATCTTCGCCCGTCGCAATGTTGATGAAGAAGTTTTGTTATGCCATCTGGTATAAGACAAATAAAATTATGCTCGGTGAGCATCCGCATTTGTTATAGGGAGGATCCCATGATCAGTCAGCGCGCTCTGGAAGCGTTCCGTGCCGTGATGACCACAGGCACCGTTTCGGCCGCAGCGGAGGAGCTCAACGTATCCCAGCCGGCCGTCAGCCGCCTAGTCAGGGACCTCGAAGAATACACGCAACTGCGCTTGTTTAGCCGACATGGCGGGCGCATCGTCGCGACGCGCGAAGCCCATGAGTTTAATGCTGAAATCGAACGCAGCTTCCTCGGTTTGCGCGTGATCGAGCAGGCCGCTCGAGAAATCCGACAAGGACGACGCGGAACGGTTTCGGTTGCGGTGATGCCGGCATTGGCGCAGACAATCCTGCCGGACGTGATGGCGGATGTTCGTGTATCTCACCCAGACTTTCGTCTTGAACTTCTTGCGATGCCGACCCAAAGCATCGTCCGTCAGGTCGCTACACGACAATGTCCTCTCGGGTTGACCTCACCAACCCATCACGCCAATGAAGTTGACGTGGTTAAATCGGGGTCACTTCCGTATAGATGTGTCATGCCTGACGGGCATCCTCTAGCGGCCTACGAGATAATAAGGCTCCAGGACCTTTCTGGCATGGAGTTCATCAATTATACCGATGCTACGGCAACTGGCCGGATGCTTGATCACCGTTTCGCGCACATGACGACGCCTCCAGTCGTAAATGCGCGAGCGCCTATTTCACCGGTTATTGCTGCACTGGTTAGAAAAGGTCTCGGGGTGGCGATCCTCGACCCATTCACAGCACAGGATCACGTCAATCGTGGCGGCGTATCCCGCCCTGTACAAATTGATGAAGAGTTCCACTGGTCCTTCATCAAGCCTTACGGCGAAAAATTAAGTAGCGACCTGATGGCAGTGATTTCGATCTTTGAAGATCTTTCCAAGAACTACGCCTAAACTTAAGTCGCTCCCCTATAAATCTCTAACGCCATTCCAGCGGCGCGAATGTAGTCATCGATAGCTGCCCGGGAAGATTATGTCCTGATCGACGAGCACATTGAACTTGTAGCCGGGCCGAATTTCGAGCGTTGGCTGCACGTCCATGTTGCGCTGAATCGTCCGGTCGGCGACTCTCCCAAAGGTCTCGGCAAAATTCCGCCGGGCTGCATCCGAGGCCGTGTCCTGTGTTGCTAGCGTCGAACTCTCCGGTACTGCCATATCGATGCCGGTCCCGATCAGGGCAATCAGTACAGCCGAGCCAAATGTTTTAAGGTAGTGGTTGTTCACCTTGTCCCTGAACCCGCCATAACCTTCGGCATCCGTCCCGGCCATGCCACCGATCTGCAGTGTCGAGCCGTTCGGGAAGATGATGTCGGACCAGACGACGAGCACGCGGCTCTGGCCGAACGATACCTTGCTGTCGTAACGGCCGAACAGTTTCGTCCCTTGCGGGATCAGCAGGCGATGTCCGGTCGCGCTGTCATAGACGTTCTGGCTCACCTGGGCGGTGATGCGTCCGGGAAGATCGGAATTGATCCCTGTAGTGAGTGTCGCAGGAATGACGGAGCCGCGCTTCAATTCGAATGCCGATTGCTGTGGCACGACGCGGTTCGACAGGTAACCGAGATCCTTGAGATCGGCATTGAAAAAGTCTTCCTTGGGTCGCTGTCCATTCGGATCGACGTTTTGGCCGTCAAGGCCAGCGCGCAGCGCGGCCGAATAGAGGTCCGAAGGGTTTGCCGAGGTTGTTGCCGTTGCAGTGGATGTTCTGCCCGCAGTCGCGTCATCTGTTGTTGATCGCGCTTCCAGTTTGCCGCGGTCGATGGCAAGCGGGGCGTCATATGCCGTGTCCCGGGCCTGCATCCGGGCCATCCGCTGGCGCTGTTGCTCGCGGAGAATCTGCTCTTGTTGTTCACGGGCAAGCCGTGCCCGCCAGACCTCCTCCGGTTCCAGTTCCTGCCCGCGCCGTTGCTCCTGTCTCTGTGCCGGTTGCTGAGTGAAGGGGTTGGCCGCTTTCTCCTCAACCTGTTTTGTTTCGACCGGAGTCGGCTGAAACGTTGTCTGCTGCTGCGGTTCGCCGATAATACCGTCGGTGACACCGCGCTTGATCTGATCGGCAAAAGTTGAGGCAGGATCGCCGGAACTGGTCTCCGGGCCTTTATCCCTCCCGAAATAAAGCCCACGCGAGGCAAGCCCATAGAAGATGATGCCAAGGAAGGCGACTGCCAGCACGATAACGACGACGATCGGCAGGCGATTGATCCGCCGGATCCCCGATGCCGCTTGACTGTTTTGCGCGCCGCCGAGTTTGAGGGATTGTACCATGATATTCTCCCCTCACCCGCGCCGCATCAGCGCAAGCGCGCTCGTCGGCGTGGCACCGGTCGAAGTCACCGTGTAAGCGCGGCCGAGTTCGACGCTGTTGGTCGAAAGGCGCGCCAGCACCTGCCCGTCGAATGATATGATCGCATAGGCAAGTGGGACGACGGTCGTTCCGCTATCCGTCTTCTGGTCGGTGACGACCGCATAACCCCATCCCTTCAGCGCCGCCTCCATTGCCTGACCGAAGGGTGAAGTATCGACCTTTAGTGCAACGGTTGCCTTGTCCGGCCCGATCTGTTCGGCAAGGCGGCTGACCATGTCACCGGCAATGGCGCTCGCCGCTGGTCCTGAGAGTTCGGGCGGCGCGTTGCTGGCGACAAGACCTTCTGTGTCGATCGATTGGCACCCGGAATGGAGGATGGCGAGGATGCAGGCGGCAGCAAGGCTAGGTATAAGGTTCAGGGGGCGTCGAATGAAGGCAAGAATCTTCATCACCGCCCTCCCCTGGTGATCGTTACCTTTTGTTGTTTCCAGCCGACGCCTGAGACGAGCACAGCGCGATCGATGTTGTAATCGGCCACCATCATATTGCTCTTCATGCGGTAGTTGACGATACGGTTCTGGCCACCGGAGACGACGAAGAGAACCGGCGCATCCTGACCCGAGATCGACCGCGGGAACTGGATGTAGGTTTTCAGGCCATCGGAATAGACCCGTGTCGGCCGCCAACCGGCGCTGCCTGATATGGAATAGGAAAAGCTCAGCTGCTCCGCCGGCACCCCGGCGCCGGGGATCGTACTGGCTTCAAGCCGCGCGTTGACGTCGGCGAGTTTCGTGGAAACATCCTCGGGGTATTCGAAGCCGACGCGGGCCATATATTGCGTGGGATGCGACTTGAGCTGGATATGATATGTCCGCCGGGATGTGGTCACCACCATCGAGGTGACAAGTCCCGGTTCGGATGGCTTGACGATAAGATGGATGGCCTGGCCCCCGGCCGCGCCCGATGTCGCCGGCTCCACTTTCCAGCGGACCGTATCGCCGACCAGCACATCGCGCACTACCTCGCCGCCCTGAAGTTCGATATCGCAGACCTGCAGCGGTGAGCAGACGACCGATGGCTGAACCTCGCCATAGAGAAAGATCACCTTACCGTCCGCGCCCTTGGTGACCAGGCCTTTCGACCCGCGCCATTGGGTCGAGAGCCCCATGCCTTTCGCCTCGTTGGCGGTGACACCATCAGCGGCAAGCACAGTCCGGGGGTCGAGGACGGTCAAGGGGACGATCGCAAAAACCAAGAGGCCGATGGCCAGCGTAGCCCGTTGTCTTCTGTGTCTGATATTCATTCTCGGGCCATGCCTTTCAAAGCTGTGCAGTCCAGTCGAAGTCGCGGAGATAGAGACCGATTGGATTAAGACGGATGACGCCTTCGTCCTGGGGTGGCGTCAGCGTCACAGTGGCAATGCCGCGGAAGCGGCGTGTCGCCGTTTCCTTGCCTCGCCGATCGCGCTCGAATTCGGTCCAGTCGACCTGATAACTCTGGTTCGATAGCGCGACGATGTTGTTGACCTCGATGGCCACGGTCGCTGTCTTCGCCTTTTCGAACGGCGAATTCGAGCGAAACCAGGCATTGACCTTTTCGGTCGCCGGATCGGATGTCCGCAGCAGCCCGTAGGTCCGGTCGATGTATTGTTTCTGGACGACGGCGTCGGGCGTGACGGAGCGGAAGTTCGAGACGAAACTGCCGAGCGTAGCACGCACCACGCGCGGATCGGCATATTCGATCTGCTGCGGAAAGCCGGCATTGACGGCCGTGCCGAGCTTGTCGACCTCGACGATATAGGGGATCAGCTTCACCTGCGTGCTCTGGTAGAGCGCATAGCCGAAACCGATCACCGCCATTGTCATGCCGGTGATGCCGACAATGCGCCAGGCGGCGGCCGCTTTCACGTATGAGCCGTAGCGTTCGTTCCATTCGTTGCGCGCAGCGATATAGGGGTTGTCTGGTGGAGTGGGTCCAGCCATGCGCTGTCAGCCTCTTACTTCTTGTCATTGATCGGCGGTGGCGGCTTTGTACCGGCCCGGCCGGATTGCTGGTCGAGCTTGGCGTTGGCGAGGCCGAGCATCGAACCGGCATAGGCACCGGGCGAGCCGATAGCCTTGTCCTTGGCAGCCGAGCCAACTGCGCCGGCCGCTCCGCCAACGCCGGCTTCCAACCCGCGCATGGCGGCACCTGCCAATGACGCTCCCCCTGCCCTCGCGGCACCTGCTGCCTCAAAGCCCCGATTTGCAGCACCGATCGTGAGGAAGCCGGCACCAAGGGCAGCGGAGGCTGCCTGTCCTCCGTGGCGGATGGCCTCCATGCCACCGCCGACCGATGCGCCCTGGACCACACCCTGCAGTATCGGCGGTACATACATGGCGATGACGAAGACCACGACCGAGATGCCGGCGATCGCCAAGGTGGTGATGAACTGTTCAGATGTCGCCGTCGGCGCTTCGGCAAGGCCGAGCAGGATGTCGGAGCCGATTTTGGCGATCATCACCAGCGCCATCAGCTTCATGCCGACGGAGAAGGCGTAAACCAGATATTTGACGGCAAAGTCCTTGGTATGAGAGGAGCCGCCGAGCCCGAGCATGATCATGCCGGCGAGCAGGCCGACATACATCTCGACCATCACGGCCACGAAGATTGCGGCCACCAGCGAGAATGATACGACGACCACGACCATGGCGAAGACGGCAGCGATGGCCAGCGCATTGTCTTCCCACAGTCCGAACTTGGCCTGTTCAGACATTTTAGTCGCAACGCGAATACCAGCGTCAAAGATATTGGCAGGCGAGGCCGAACCGCCGCCCGCACCGATCTGATAGAGGCTGTCGACCACGGCCTTGGCGAACTCCGGGCCCCTGTCGAGGATGAAGGCGAACAGGCCGATGAACATGATGCGTTTGACAAGTTCGGCGAACCAGCTGTCGAGCGAGGCGGCGTTGATCGCCAGCCACACGGCGGCGATTCCGACCTCGATGCCGGCGAGGATCCAGAACAACGATCGCGCGGCGTTCATGACCGTCGTCTCCCAGCCCTTGGCGGCGGTGACAACGGAGTTTTCCAGCGTGGTCAGAACCTGTCCCTGCTGCGCAAGCGCCGGCGAACTTGCCAGCAGGACGAGGCCGATCGCGACGAAAGCCAGTTCGAGCTTGGAGGAAGGGTGAACTACCATCTCGGTTTCATCTCCTGGCCGCCGCGGATGTCACGATTTGAATCCCCGCCGAAGAACTGATCACGACGCCGGCGCTGTTCTTCACTCGAAGGAGTATCGGTCGCGGCCGCGCCAGATCCGGAGGCCGGCTCCGGCTGGACAGTAATCCAGGTGCCGATGCCTGCACTTGCTGCGGCGACGACGGCCAAGAGCGCGAGAATGACGATCAGACGCGAGCTCACCAGCGTGGCTCCATCGTCTGGCCGCCGCGGATGTCGTGTTCGGTCCCGCTGAAGAACTGTTCACGCCTCGCTTGAGCCAGATCCTTCTGTGCCTGCTCCGACTGATACCAGGTGCCCATCATCGTCATCTGTTGCGAGACGAGACCGCGCAGCTTCTGCATCTGCGCCACCTGCTGGGCGGCGATCTGATGCCCGACCTGCAGGGCCTTCATCTGGCCGTCGGATGATTCCGATATGGAGCGCAACGACGACATGGTGCTTTCTTCGCTGGAGAATTGTTCCGACGTCAGGTTCGCGGCCTTCAGTGTGCCGGCGATCGTATCGCGGTTGGTGTCGGACCAGTTCTGGTAGGTCGTGGAAAAGCTCGCACCATCAGGCAGATTGCTCTTCGTCTCGGCAAAACTCTGGAAACGCTGCTTCATGACATCTTCGACATTGCCCATTGAGAAGGCGATGCCCTGCCCCTCGTTGACGACGTTCTGCAGGTTTTTGAGGTCGTTCTCGACCTGCCCCCAGATATGGTCCGGCAGCTGCGCAGTGTTTTGAAGCATGTTCCTGTAGATATTGAGCTGGTTCTGGATCTGCTCGGCCAGCTGATTGATCTGGGTGATCTGGTTGTTGACCTGTTCGGCCGACTTGCCGACGAGGCTTATCAGCTCGGTGTTGTTGGCAAGCTGCGTCCATTCCGTCGCCTGCCCCGTCACGCCGCCGGCGAGCGCCGAGGCGGGCAGGACGATCGGTAAGATGCCGGCGGCGCCAATAGCTACGCAGACAACCTTATTCAGTTTGAAAGAGCGTTTCGGCATGGGCGATCCCCCTTTGCTGGAGCCATTGAAGAGGCCACGAGGCCCCGTGTTCTGAATGGAGAGCTCGGATGCTCTTCAGATCTTCCTTGCCGGAAGCGCCGACGAACGAAAGCGCGATGGGTCCGAGCGCCATGTCGAAGAGACGACGGCCCTCCGGCGAGACGACGTAGTAGTCTCGCTTCGGAATGGCGGTCGCGACGATCTCGATCTGGCGCTCGTTGAAGCCGATGCGCTCGTAGAATTCTCTCGTGCCCGGCTCTCGGGCCGCCCCGTTCGGCAGGCAAATTTTGGTCGGGCAGCTCTCCTTCAGGACGTCGATGATGCCGGAGCGTTCGGCGTCCGAGATCGATTGGGTGGCAAGAACGACGGCGCAGTTGGCCTTGCGCAACACCTTCAACCATTCGCGGATCTTGTCGCGGAAGACCGGATGGCCGAGCATCAACCAGGCCTCGTCGAGGATGATCAGGCTTGGCGCGCCGGTCAGACGCTTTTCAATACGACGGAACAGATAGGTCAGGACAGGGACAAGATTGCGCTCGCCCATGTTCATGAGCTCCTCGATTTCGAAGCACTGGAAGCTGCCCAGCGCCAGACCGTCTTCCTCGGCGTCGAGAAGCTGGCCCATCGGCCCGTCGACAGTGTAGTGATGCAGCGCATCCTTGATCTCGCGCATCTGCACGCCCGACACGAAGTCCGATAGCGACCGCCCGCGTGATTCCGCCATCAGCCCAACCTGTCGGGAGATGGCGTTGCGATAATCGGGAGTAATCGTCACACCCTGCAGCGCAACGAGCATCTCGATCCATTCGGCCGCGAAGGCGTGGTCGCCGTCGGTCGTGAGGTCTGCGAGCGGGCAGAACGAAAGTGCCTTCCCCTCCCCTCCCCCAGTCGCATCTCCGCCGATCTGATAATGATCGCCATCGAGCCCGAGCGTCAGAGGCAGCATCGAGCCGCCCTTGTCGAATGCGAAGATTTGCGCACCGGCATAACGCCGGAACTGCGCAGCGATCAGCGACAACAAGGTGGATTTGCCGGATCCGGTCGGACCGAAAATCAGAGTGTGACCGACATCGTCGACATGCAGGTTGAGGCGGAACGGGGTCGAACCCGACGCCACCTGCATCAGTGGCGGTGAGGCTGGCGGATAAAACGGGCACGGTGCGACCGCGCTTCCGGACCAGACCGAATTGAGCGGGATGAGGTCTGCGAGATTGCGCGTATTGATCAGCGGCTCGCGGATATTGGCGTAGGAGACGCCGGGCAGGCTGCCGAGAAAGGCATCGGTCGCATTCAACGTCTCGATCCGGGCACCAAACCCTTCGGCCTGGATGAGACGGCGGATCGCCTCGCACTTTTCCTGAAGCTGAGTCTGGTCTTCTTCGAACAGGACGATAACCGGCGTGTAATAGCCATACGCTACGAGTTGCGACGACGCCTCGGCAATCGCATCCTCGGTTTCCGCCACCATCATCATGGCGTCCTGATCAAGCGATCGCGATTGGGTCTGGAATAGCTGGTCGAAAAAAGGCCGGACCTTCTGCTGCCACTTCTTGCGGGTGCGCTCGAGTTTTGCCCGCGCTTCCTCCGCGTCCAGGAAGATAAGACGCGACGACCAACGATAGGTCAGCGGCATCAGATCGAGCGCGCTGAGGATGCCGGGCCAGCTTTCTGCGGCCAAGCCGTCGATCGCGACGACGCCGAGAAAGCGATTCTCGATGAGCGGCGTCAGCCCGTGCTGGAGTTCCGCCGTCACCAGCCAGTCAAGATACATGGGGATATCCGGCAGGCGCACCGGATGGTTCTCGCCGGCCACGCAGAAGCGGATGAACTGGAAAAGCTCGTCATAGCGGGCAACACGAAAGCCGCCGCGCTCCGACGTTTCGCGCGTCATCATCCGGCGGATCGACACGACATTGGCTAGATACTGCTCGACCTCCCGGATCGAGGAGAGAAAGCTGTCCAGCGCCTTGTCGGCGTGAGTTGCGGACCGGCTGGCGGTGTCCGAATAGATATAGCGGGTCAGGCCGGAGCGCCGCGGCTCCGGCGGCCGCCAGGTCAGGATCAGCGCATGCCGGCTCTCGAAATGCCCTCTTTCCTTCTGGAAATGTGCACGTCGCTCCGCATCGATCGCGCGGGTGACAAGATCAGGAAAATGGCAGTCGGGCTGTTGCGGGTAATCCGCAGTCGGCACCCTGACGGCTTCGACCTGGATCATCCAGCCGGAGCCGAGCCGCGACAGGATCGCATTGATCTGCCGAGAGACGTCATTGCGTTCGGCGTCCGTCGAACTCTCACTGTCAGGGCCGGCAAAGTACCAGCCGGCCATCAGCGAGCCGTCCTTCAGCAGGATGACGCCGTTGTCGACCAGACCGGCGTAAGGCACCAGATCGGCGAAGGATGGCCCGGAATGACGGAAGGATTTGAGGGCGACCATCTCGACCTCTTCAGAACTTGCGCCATGGCGACGATGTCGCGCGGTAGAAGGTTTTGTAGGAGATGTGCCTGATATAGACCCGCCGCATTAACGGATCGGCTTTCGCCATCATGCGCAGGGCTCCAACCGCGACCAGCCAGATCGCGATCCCGAACAGCGCGGCGTACCAGGTCAGCACCACGAAGATCAGGATGACGGCCACAAGCGCCGTCAGCAGGACAAGTTCGCGGTCGGCGCCCATCAACAGGTTCGGACGCGACAGCGCCCGATGGACCCGCGACCGGATGAGATTGGAGCCGGCGTCAGCCACGATTCCCCTCCCCTCTTTCAATGAGCGTGGCGGAGGGGGAATAATCGAACGGGCCAGCCTGCGAATGAAGCTCGCCGATCGACGCCCCTGTCGCGCCAAACAGGGCGACGATCTGGGTGGCGCCGAGAAGCACGCCACCGACCAGCGCGACGTAGCAAAGCCGTCGGGCAAAGTCGTTCAGCTCCCCGCCGAAGATCAGCATCGCACCGGCGATGGCGACGGCCGCAAGTGCGATGAAGCCGGCCACGGGACCGGTAATCGACTGCTGGATCTGCTGGAGTGGGGATTCCCAGGGAAGGCTGCCGCCACCGGAAGATGCCAGTGCCCCATCAAGGGAGCCGAGCGAGACGAGGGCCAGTGCTGTGACTGTGAGGATAAGATGGGTCTTACGCGACATGGCTGTCCTCGTCGATCTGGGCGTAATGTTCGGTCTGGTAATGGCTGTTGCGGTATCCTTCGATATGAATGACCTCGCGGACCCGCCTCCCCTTTCCCGAGCGTTCGATGGAGACGACAAGATCGACGGCTTCGCCGATCACCTCCTGCATCGGTTGCTGACTTGCTTCGGCCGTCAGCTGTTCCAGCCTGCGCAGTGCCGACATCGCGGTGTTGGAATGGATTGTGGTGACACCGCCGGGATGGCCGGTGTTCCAGGCTTTCAGCAGGGTCAGTGCGGCGCCGTCCCGAACCTCGCCGACAATGATGCGGTCGGGACGCAGGCGCATCGTGCTTTTGAGGAGGCGGGCCATGTCGACCGTATCGCTGGTATGCAGTGAGACAGCGTTCTCGGCGGCGCATTGGATTTCGGCGGTGTCTTCGAGAATGACCATGCGATCGTCCGGAGCGGCCGCGACGATCTCGGCGATGATGGCATTGGCAAGCGTCGTCTTGCCCGAACCAGTTCCGCCCGAAATGACGATGTTCATACGGGAATCGATAGCGCTGCGGATGGCAGACGCCTGGGCTTCGGTCATCACTTTCGACTTTACATAATCGTCGAGCGGTATGAGGCGCGACGCCCGCCGCCGGATCGTAAATGCCGGCCCGGACACGATCGGTGGCAACAGGCCCTCGAAACGGTGGCCGCCGATCGGCAATTCGCCGGATATGATCGGCCGCTCATCGTCAGCCTCTGACTGCAGGGCGTGGGCGACGCTGCCGATCACGACTTCGGCGGCGGAAGGCGTCATTGCGCCGGCTCGTGCTACGCCATGACCGAGCCGCTCGATAAACAGCCGACCATCGGGATTGAGCATGATCTCGACGACCGTCGCGTCATCAAGGGCGACGCAGAGCTGGTCGCCGAGTGCGTCCTGGAGTTTGCGGACAAGGCGCGGATGGGAGCGAAGCTGGGTCACGCGGCGCTCCTGAACGGGCGGCCGTTGTCGTCGGCGATAATCGAACGGTATTCCGGCGGGCAGACCCGTTCGAAGCTCATTCGGTCGGCGGGCAAATGTCCGGCGACGGCGACGGTGTTGCCGATCACGACGGGTTCGCCCAGTCGTGTCATCGGCCAACCGGCGCGCTTCAGGATGCGCTCGAAGCGAAGATCGGTTGCGGTGACGATCTCGTCGTAGCCGTTTGCCATTGACCATTCGATGATGCCGGCAAACATGGTGAGCGTTGCGAGATGCAGTTGGCCTCCTGCCCTCCTCGTCGGCAATGTCGTCTCGACGCAGAAGCGTGAGCTTTCGACCATTGCCGTGGTAGCGCTGAGAGAGCCGGCTGCCAGCAATTGCGGGAACGTCCGCTCCAGCATGGTCGGGCCTGATGCGGGTAAGAGCCGCGCGCAGCCGACCACCCTCTGCCCACTGAGCGTCGCGAGGATATAGGTAGGGCTGAGGGCGTCGTACTGATCCCGTTCGCCGCCGTCCTCGATTGCGACATCCCATTCCAGACGGTTTCCGAACACTTCGGCACGAAGCCGGTGCATTTGCTTCAGGTAAGTGGTCTGGTGTTCATATTGGCCGGGCGAGACGGTCAGAATCAGCATGTTGATCTCCGCAACAACAAACGATGCGGAGAGAAAACATCTCGTTCAGCGTGTGGCTATGTGCAGATCTGCACCCAGTGATTCTCATGAGTCGGGTGTTCAAGGAGCGATTTGCGAGTGCAATCGATCTAGTGCAGCGTTGATTTCATGTGCAAATCTGCACTTGCGGTCCAATTAATTTTTGCCAATGCTGCAGGCTAAGCGATTACGATTCAACGATGAATCAACCCGGATCAAAAAATTGGGTCAATCGCGTTAACTTCTTGTTAACTTTAAATTCCTTGCAGCCAGCCGGGAATCGCGGGATAGTTTCGTAAATGATGGCGTTGTGGCCATTTTTTCGAAATTAAGGCCCTCCGGGATATAGTTTGCAAAATGAGCCATCTGCAGCCCAACAGATTTGATATCGAGATTGCCCAGCAGGGAGCAAAGATCTCAAATGCGTTGCAT